>CBDCCP010000001.1:0-2555597 GCA_965214915.1 Bryobacterales bacterium
CGAGCCGTCGTCGACGATCACCACGTCAAAGAGGTGCCGCGGGTAGGTCTGGCCTTCCAGCGCCGCGAGCGTCCTCGCCAGCGTTTCGGCGGGTGTCTGGTAGTACGGGATGATCACGCTGACCGGCAAGGTGGGCGTGAACGCCTCCGGCGCCGGCACGTCCACCTGCCGCCAGTCGTTGTACCGGACGGACGCGGGCTTGGGGATCATCGTGCGCTGGTCCGAGCCGTCACGTTCTTCCCTGCCCCCGGTTCGCCGTGAGGGTGTCCAGCCGGCGGTTGAAAGTGGGCGGCGACGGTGCTCACGCTACGCCACCTTCTGCATCTCGTCAAGGGGGCCGTCCTCGTCATCGAGATGCCCGGTCATAATGATTCAGGTTTCGATGACCGCTGACAGTTGCTTCTCACGAGGCGTGGTCGATCACGTGGGTCATCAGCGACGGGATTCCGGCCGCCCAGACCACCGGTGGCAATTGGCCGGGCGGGGTCCAGATGTAGCCCAGCCGGTTCAGTGCTTCGCGCGCCGCCAGCCGACCCGCACGGTCGGCGCCGGTCGCCGCGAGGGCGGCGTCGATGGCGCGGTCGGAAGCGGTTGCTTCGGCGCCGGCCTGGAACAGCGGCGCGACGGCGACGGCCGCGGGCAGCAGGTCGCGCGCCTCCAGCTCCCGGTAGCGATCCTGATAATAGTCCCGTGACCCGGGTGGCCACTTCGGGGTGCGCCGCCGCCGCGTGGGTGGCGGTCAATCGGGTCGCACGGGTGGCCAGGCGCCGTTCCCACAAGGCCTCGCCCCCAGAGCTGGACGAAGTAGGGATAGCGCTGGCTGCCCTCCTCGACCGTCGCGAGGGCGTCATCGTCGATGCCCACGCCGTGCGCCGCCAGCGGCTCGACCAGGGCGGCGCGGGTGGCCGCGGCGCTCAACAAGCCGATGCCCCAGACGCCCCGCGCCCAAGCGGCTCCAGAACGATGCGTTCATCGCGCCGAGATGCGCCGGCAGGCCCGGCGTACCGGCCATCACCAGCAGGAACGGCGGCCTCGTCGCGCACTTGTTGACTGGTGGTGTTGAGCAGAATCCTGCCTACCTCGACGTCCACAGTGTGCGCCTCGTCGAGCAGCAACGCCAGCGGCTTCTTGCGGCAACGGGCCCGTCAAGTCCGCCCGCAGGTTCCTCGTGCCCCCGGCCGGCGGCGCCCATTCGACCGAGCCGACGGCCGCCACGCCGACTTTCCTCGGGACGAGCCGTGTCACTGCGGACGACGGCGCCAGAACGTCGATCAGCGCTTCCCGCGTGGGAATGTCCGCCGGCGTCAGGGCCACCACGTCCACTTCCGGTTCGCGGTCGCGGCACGTGCGCTTGAACCAGTTGAGCAGCACGGTCTTGCCGTTGCCGCGCGGCCCGGTCAGCGCGACGTTGTGCGGCGGGGAGGCGCCGCCGAGCAGGTCCGCCAGACAGCGGGTCAACACCGTCTCCTCCCGCTCGCGGCCGGTGAGCGCCGGGGGCGTGGCGGCCGTCGCCCGGAGTGAACAGGCGTTGCTCCGTCGCCGTCATGGGCGACCAGTGTATCCTGTTCGAGGCGCCGCTGGCGGCGGGCCGTGCGCCTCCAGCTCCCGACAAGCGATTCTGGTAGTAGTCCGCGATCCGGGGCGCCTTTTCGCGAGTCGGTCGATCACTGCCCGGCCATCGGCGAGGAGCAGGGCCGGCCCGCGCAGAAGCCGTACTCCGGCAGGCTCATGCTGCGCGTTTCGCCCGAGGTGCACGCCGCCGTCGCCGCGGGCCGCCGGCGCACGGGGCGAGAGCATCAACCGGTGGGCTCGGAGGCGCTTCGCCAAGCCGCGTCCCCGAGCTGACCCCCGTCGCCGCCCGTCGCCATGACCCGCGGCGTCACGAGTGGTCGGCGCGTCTTCGACTCGGGCGAACCACGTGAACGGCTGGCCGTTCAGGCTGGCGCCCCCGAGGTTGAGGAAGGCGCCGCGGAACAGCCGCGTTTCGGCGTTCAGCGCGCCCGGGAGGTCGTGGCGGTCGTTGCGTGGGGTCATGGAATGTCCTTGGGTCGGGCGGAAAGGCTGCCACGGAAGCGCGGCGGACAGAAGAACCCGACACCCCAGCTCAAGTGCATGCAGGCCAGAACCATGGGCAGAAGGGCCGCGGCGGGCTCGTGGGCGGCGGGCGCCTGCCACCAGGGAGCCGCCCGCGAGGACGGCGAGGTAGGCGACGGGAAACGCCTCCGCCCATGCGGAGCCGACCAGGATCCCGCACCCCGAGGCGGCCAGAGCCAGCACGAGGAGCGGGGCGCCCAATTGTCGGACCCGCCACGACCGCGGATGTCGCCGGATCATCGCCCGCTTCCACCGGCCATTGTTGAAATACTGCCTGGCGAGCGCCCGCAACGTGCCGCGAGGCCGGTAGAAGGCGACCACATCGGGATCGAACCAGACGGCTTTCCCGCGTTCCCGCAGCCGCCAGTTGAGTTCATAGTCCTCATTGCGACTCATAGTGGGATCGAACCCGCCCATCTCGTTCAGCGTCTCACGCCGGAACGTGCCCAGGTAAACGGTGTCGACCAGCCCCTCGGCGCCGCCGAGTCGGTAGCGGGCGTCGCCCGCGCCGAGCACCGTCGTCATCGCCCGCGCCACCGCCCGCTCGAAGAACGTCGCCCCGACCGGCATCTGCTGGCCGCCGACGTTCGCCGCCCCCGTCCGCAGCAGCGTCCCGGTGGTCCGCCGGACGTATCCGGGCGTCAATCTCGCGTTCGCGTCGCAGCGGACGACTATCTCGCCGGTCGCTTCCCGAAGGGCGTGATTGAGTCCAGAGGGGATGTTCTTCTCCGGATTGGGCACGATGCGCACCGTCGGGTGACGCCGCCGGATCACGTCCCTCATGGCCGGCGTGTCGGATCCGTCGGCCACGATCACCTCCATCGCCCCCGGATACTCCTGGGACGTCACCGAATCGAGCGCAACCTCGATCGTGTTCTCCGCGCCGCGCGCGGGGATGATCACCGACACGGGGGGGAAGCGCGCAGCCGGCGACTGGATTCGTTCTCCCGGAGACCGGGGAGACTCCTCACGAGTCCTCTCCGTTCCCCCTCCACGGTGCGAGTGGGCGCGCATCCATGCGTCGGCGTACGCGGCCACATACGCGCCCGCAACGTCCCGATCGGAAAACTCCATCTCCGCCATTCGCCGCCCCGCGGCGCCGTATCGACTTCGCGCGCCGGCATCCGACAGCAGGCGTTCGACGGCCGCCGCCAACTCGCCGGGGCTTCTCGGGGAGACGATGGCTCCGTTCACGCCGTCGTGCGCTATCTCCAGGGCGCCCGGGATTCGAGTGGTGACGACCGGCTTTCCCATCGCCGCCGCTTCGATGAGAATGCGCGGTATGCCTTCCGGATAGTACGTCGGATGGACGACCACGTCGGACGCTGCGAGCAGGACGTCGATGTCTTCCCGATACCCGACGTACTGGACCGCGTCGTTTCCGTTCCAGGCCGCCAACTCCTCTTCGGGGACCGATCTCGGATTACCGACGTCGGTCTTGCCGGCGAGGACGAAGCACGTGTCCGGTCGCGCACATCGGACCAGACGCGCCGCCTCTACATAGTCAGCGACACCCTTGTCGTGCAACAGGCGTGAGGCCATGACGACCACTTGCATCCCGGGTGCTATTCCCAACTCCGTCCGGATATGCTCGCGGTCGTGACCGGAGACGTTATCGAGATTGAACCGGGAGAGATCGACCCCCGACCCGCCCTTGACCACGAGAGCCCGCTCGCGGAGAGCGGAGCCCAACAGGGCTTCGCGATCCGATCGTGTCTGGAAAATGACGAGGTGGTTCAAACGCACGATCGTTCTGTACAGCAGCAACAGGCATGAACGCCGGATGAAGTCCATGCTGCTGCCGACGCTGCCGACGTACCCCAGGCCCGTGATTCCACTGACGACCAGACGCACGCGGGCCAACCGGGCGGCGACGGCCCCGTACACGTTCGCCTGAACAGTGAAGTTGTGGACCACGTCCGGCTTGATCCGCCGATAGGTCCTCCAGATGTCCGTCAAGTGCCTCGCGACGGCGAGGGGATTCAGACTGCGACGTTTCAGTCTCCACGGGACGAACAGCGCTCCCGTCTCCTCGATGGTGGTCACGAACTCGCCGGGCGGCGCGACTACGTACACCCGGACGCCCATCGACAGGAGCAGACGAACGATTGGCATGCGAAACCGGTGGATGTTTTCGTCGGTATTGGCGACGATGACGACGGACCTCGGAGGAAAATGGTTCCCGGGTCGCCACCGTTGCGGCGCCGCTCGACGCTTCGGGGAGGAGGCGCTCTTCATGCCTGAATCAAAGCGATCCTGCATCGTCAGAGCTTCGCCGGACATCATGGACATCATAGCAGCGCGTCGGCGCTCGTCGGCGCCGATTCCCGGAGAGCCGCCGCGGCCCGTGTCCACGATCGTCGCGGCCGGCGGACTGAACGGGCGGGGGCCGGCATCCCGTCGTTGACGACCCCATGTGCTCGGCCACGCCTCGTGAGAAGCAGCAGCCAAGCGAGCCAAGCGTCCCGCCGCGTGCTATGACGAAGAAGGGATTCTTCCGTGGAGTCCGTCAGTCGGCTGTCTCCGTACGGCTCTTCTGGTTCATCTGGTCAAGAGGCGGGCGAACAGGGCTTCCCATCTGTCCAGCACGCCCTCGGGAGAGAACTCGGTGCGCACGCGATCGTACGCCCGCCCGACGAAGGCGGACCGGGCCTCCGGGGGAAGCTCCATCAGTCGGACCATCCCATCCGCCAGCGCTCGATGGTCTCCGGGCGGCGCGAGGGTCCCGGTCTCGCCGTCGGCGATCAGTTCGGGCACGGCGCCGACCGCGGTCGCCGCCACGGGCCTGCGCGCCGCCATCGCCTCCAGCACCACCACCGGCATGCCCTCCCAGGCCGAAGACAGGACCAGCCCGTCGGCGGCCGAGAACAGGTCCGGCAGGTCGGTCCGCAGGCCGAGCATCGACACCCGTTCGGACAGTCCCAGTTGCCGCGTCAACGACCGTACCTGGTCCTCCAGGGGTCCGGCGCCGGCGATCATCAGCGACGCCTCGGGGCGCCGCCGCGCCACCTTCGCGAAGGCGCGCAGCAGGTTCGGATAGTCCTTCTGGGGATGAAGCCGACCCGCGGCCAGCCACACGAACCGGCCGTCGGCCACGCCCAGGTCCCGCCTCGTGCGATCGCGGCTCTGTGCCGCCTCGAATCCGGCAGCGTCGACGGCGTTGGGAATGACGTGCGTACGCGAAGGCCCGATGACCCCCCGGCGACGGAGGTCGTCCGCCATGTGCCGCGACAGTACGGTCACGGCGTCCGCAAGTCGATGGGTCAGTCCCAGCAGCCGCTCCCTTGCCGGATGGTCTCGTTCGTTACGAATCGCCGATATCCCGACGGTCTCCCCGCCGAATTGTCCCAGCAGCCGTGACGTCATCATGCCGTGGAACATGAACCCGACCAGCAGGTCGGGTCTGACCCGCCTGACGACCCGCGCCGCCCTGACGAGGCCCGCGTACTTCAGAACTCCTCGAGCTGCCCCCAGGGTCACCGCTCGAACATCGGGTTCGTGCAGCGCCGAGCGCAGCGACGCCTCCGAGAACGGCAGGTACGAGACGACCGTCACCCTCCAGCCTCTGCCGGCGAGACCATTGGCGAGGCTGACGAGCTGGCTCTCGGCGCCGCCCCGTTCCAGGCCGCTGACGATGAACATCACGTGACCGAACGGCCGCCGCCCCGCGGTCATCTGCTCCCCGGCTGCCGCACGTCCCCGAAAACGTCCAGCGTGTTCAGCCGCCTCGCGTGCGCGGAACCTCCTCCGAGGCGAAGCGCGATTCGCAGAACGGCGCCCAGCAACGCGAGGAGGACGACGTACCAGAGAGCCCAACCCAACAGGCCCGAGACCCTGCCCTCCATGCCCATCAGCCAGACCGTGAGGATGTGGGCGCCCGCGGCCGTGGTCACGGCGGAGGCGTCGTCGTGGAAGAACGTCCGATACACCGCCCGGTACAGGGCGCCGAGCAGGGGCATCCCCAGCAGAACGCCCAGGGCGCCGAAGTTGGCGTACATCTCCCCCACGTGATGGATCTTGAAGCCGTCGATTTCGTTGCCCTCGTGCAGGAACCCGTAACGCTGGCCCAGGTCTTGCACCTCCCTGGGCTTGCCCTCCCAGACGAAGCGTGGGAAGAGTTTGAACAGCACGGGGTAATAGGTCTCACCGCGCAGATACGGCACGTTGCCGGGCGCCTGGTGGATGACCCAGGCCACGGGCAGCAGCATGTTCAGGCGTTCGGACACCGTGTTCAGGGCGTTATCGACGTAGCTTGAAATGGTGCCTCGCGTCACGAAGCCCGGTATCATCCGCACGAAGGCGCCGGCCTTCCACATCAGGGAGGTATCGGCCAATGGCGCATTCGGGTTCCGTCCCGGCGAGTCGCGCGTCTCGTTCGCTCTCGTGACGACCGGCCGGACGCCTCCCGGTATGATCGGATAGAAGAGAGTCGCTGACGGACCGCCTTCCCGCAGCGCAGAGCGGTCTCCCCTTGACGCAACCAACGCCCGGAGACGATAGACGACCCGGCGGTGGCTCTCCCCCACGAGAACCTCGTTCACATAGTACTCGGCCCAGTTGTCGGCGTCCACTTCGACTCGTATCCGGTCGCACGGCGGCGCAACCGAGGCGAGAGCGGTTCTCTCCGCTTCGTCCCTTCCGTGGACAATCAGTTGGAACGTCTCCGTGCGTCCCGATTCGGTGCGTATCTCCCATGAAGTGGCGTCCATCGTGCCGAGCTGCCACTCTTCGTCGGAATCAACGTTCCGGTAAGATCCGGCGACGAAGGCGGTGAGCGTTCTGCTTCGCCATCGACTCGCATCCGCCACGACGCCGGAAACGTACTCGACGGCTTCGCAGTCGGGGAGAAGGTGCTGAAAAGCGGGCCGGCTCTTCAGGCCGGTCCGAATGCGGTCTATGGCGTATGCCGGCAAGGCGACCGGGTGAACGCACCGGCCGTCGGCGACCACTCCGCCTTGGAGGCCGAAGTCGAATTTGTCGAAGGAATGAGCGGACCAATGGCCGGGCAGGGGCAGGTCGGCGCGGTCGACCGGATAGACGTGCATGAAGAAGCTTGGCCTGCCGCCGCCCGACGGGTCCGCACCGCATGCCTCGGCGTCGTTGTAATGGTAGGTCAGGATGCGGTCTTCATGATTGTATATGGCGTAGTCCGGTGTCTCGACGATCGGTTCGCCGCGTTCCGCACCGCTATCGCCGGGGATCGGGAGGGTGAAATTATGGACGGAGATGCGCTGGGTTATACTTGCGTCGGCCCCGTGCGTCCAGATGAGGGAGCGGTACTGGTGCCGCAGGGGAAGCAGCACGGCCAGCAGGACCGCGGCGGCGAGGGCCCCGTACGCCATCCCCTTCCAGGTCGGCGCGGGCGCGGTCACCATCCAGGCCACGAACAGGGCGATGATGGCGCCCATTCCCTCCATCACGAGGCCGCTGCTCAGCCCCAGCACCGTGTAGTAGACGACCAGCGACCACAGGAACGACCGGCCGGCCGGGCCCAGTCGTCCGCGCAAGTGCAGGCGGAACAGGATCAGGATGGAGAGAACGACGAACTGACCGGCCAGGTTGATCGGGAAGGCGATGGCCGACGGCAGCCCGTCGCCGTTGTTGTAGGTCGCCACTACGTGGTCGACGTGGAGGTAGAAGAAGGGCGCGGCGGCCAGGCCGATGACGACGGCCAGTGAGGCGGCGTGGCGGTGCATCCGCGCCGGGACGAACTCGACGCGGGGGAACGCGGGGGCCGGCCGTCGGCGGTGCGGCCCGAAATGCGCGGCCAGCAGCAGCGCCCAGCCGGCCAGCGCGAGCAGCAGTGCCAGATCGATGAGGGAATCGTCTATCGACGGACTCCCGAGCCACCACCCATGGAAATCGTGTTGCAGAAAGACCGGCGCGCCGAAGTACAGCCCATAGGTGACGCCGACGAGGGGCATCACGGAGTGGCCCCAGTCCCGGTCGGAGGCCCACATCAGCGTCGGGGCCGAACAGAGACAGAGGATCAGCGAGGCCATCAGGCGCTGCAGCGCCGTCGGACCCGCCGGCGCGTACAGGTTCAGCGCGAGCACGGCCACGCCCACCACGACGGCGAGCCCGGCGACACGCCGATTGACGCCGCCGATGGCGGCGAACAGTGTCTTCGCCGGGACGCCCGCCTTGAAGAGATCAGCGTTCATGTCGACTCAAGATCTCGCGGAACAGCTCGACATGGGCGTCGGCCGCGCGCTCGCACGAGAACCAAGCGGCGCGGCGGCGGAGCGCCGCTTCCGGAGGCCTGTCGCCCTCCAGCGCCTCGACCACCGCCCGCGCGAGGGCCGGGGCGTCGCCGACCGGCGTCAGTTTACCCCATCGGCCCCCTTCCAGTATCTCGCGCGGCCCGTGGGGGGTGTCGGTGCTCACCACGGGCGTTCCGCAGGCGATGGCTTGGAGGAGCACCCCCGGCAGTCCCTCCGAACGGGACGAGAGCACGAACAGCCGCGCTCGGCGCAGGTAGGGAAAGGGGTTCTCGTCGAAGTCCACGAACCCGAGGTCCCGTTCCACCCCGCAGCGCCGCGCCCGGGCCGTCAGGCGCGCCCGGCACGATGCGGAGAGGTTCCCCATGACGACCAGGCGGGCGTCGACGCGGCGTCTGACCCGGCCGAAGGCGTCGACAAGCGTGGCGTAGTCTTTCGGGGGCGCCTCCCTGCCGATGCTCAGAACGACCGGCGGCGCGCCGTCCCGGAACCAGGGGTGAGTGACCTCCCGCCGGGCCAGCCGCCATATCGTGGCGGACGGCACAGGGTTGTAGATGGCTTGAACATGCTCGGCCGGCATGTCGAACGACCGTCGCAGCTCGTCGGCCAGTCCCCTCGAGACGGCGACCACGGCGTCCGCTCTCGGAAAGAGCGCTCGTGCCTCGGATAACTCCTGTCGAGTGTAAATGGTATCCGGACTGCTGCGCACGGAAACGACTACGGGGACGGGGCGGCCCGTCAACTCCGCCGCATAGACGGTGGAGGTATCGGCCGGTTGCAGCACCGACATCAGCACCTGGGGACGCGCCCGCCGAACGTAACGCGCAATCAGATGGGCGAAGAGGGCGTACCTGGGCCTGACGGACGTTCCCAGCCGCTTCCGCGTGAGCGCGAACCAGGTCCGGATCGCCGCCAGCGGGTCGATGGGAACCGCGTGCACCTCGACGCCGCGTTCGCGGCAGTGGCGGAGCAGTTCGCGGTCCGTCCGGGGGAGCCTGGGGTGATACAGCCGCATCCCAGGTCGAAGGTCTTCCCGATACGCCACGATCAGGCGCGCCACCAGCAGGTCCACGCGATGGCCGCGCTCGACGAGCGACTCGGCCAGGGTGAGGGCCGTCCGCTCCGCACCGCCTCCCGTCAGGCGATACAGCACGAACCCGACGTGCAGCCTGCCTGATGCGGTCGTCATCAGTCCGTTCATCCCGGCACGCCCCGACTCTCGCCGACCAGAGGCGTCGGGCGCGGAACTTCGCCGCGCCGCCCGAGCGCGGACCGGCCGGCCGTCCACAGGAAACCCGCGTCGCTGCGCGCCGGCAGACAGATCGGGAGCCAGCCCATGCCCGTCGTTCTCCTGAACACGATCGCGAGGAAGAGGCAGCACGAAATCGCGCCGGTGGTCATGGCCCAGGCCGCCGCCTCGATGCCGAGCCGCGGGTAGAGCGGGAAGAGCACGCCGAGATTGGCGCACAGCCCGAGGCAAGTCGCCCACGAACAGATCTCCGGGCGGTCGACGCCCTTGAAGTGGGTCATGAACAGGCCCGTACCGGCCGATGCCACGATTCCGGGCGCCAGGATCCAGAGGAGCGGGACGACCGGCAGGAAGGAGGCCGAGAGCAGGAGCGAAACCAGCGGCGTGCCGACGGCGAGCGCCGGGAGGACGCCGACGGCGGTGGTCCAGCCCACGAGGCGCAGGCAGCGGGCGACGAGCTCGGGTTGGTCCCGGCCGGCGATGCGGGGCAGCAAGGCATTGCCCACGGCATGGGAGAGGAACGTGAAGCCCAGCATGAGCGTGCTAGCCGCGGCGAACAGGCCGATCTCGGCCGGGCTCGCGATCAGCCCGAGGACGAGAACGCCAGCGTGCGGTTCGAGCGCGTTCCCGAGGCGCGCCATATGGTATCGCAGGCCGTAGCCGAGAATGCGGGTGAGAGCCGAGCGGGACGGCACTTCCGCGACCAGCCCGCAATGCCGCCGCAGGTCCCCGAGGCAGGCCGCGACCGAGACCAGATGACCGATGGCGAACGACGCGACGGCGCCGTCGACGCCGAGGCCCCACCATCGGACGAGCACCAGGATCGCGATCGCGTTGACCGACATCCGGAGCAGCACGCGTACGGCGAGTCGGCCGAAACGCCGGAGCGCGGCGAGCAGGTGCTCGATCGCGGTCGAGAGAGCCACGAGCGGGGCCAGCACGAGGCCCAGGTGGAAGGAGCGCGTCTCGGCTTTCTGGAAGAAGGCGACGTCGCTGTCGATCAGGGGGATGGCCAGTCCTCCACCCGCCAGACTGATCGCTGCGGCGGCGCCCACGCCCTGCGACACGCTCGCCTGTCTCGCCGCGACGAAGTACTGCGCGCCCTGCTGGGCGCCGGGACTGAAGACCAGGCCGAGCAGAGACCCGAACACGACGCAGACGGAATAGGCGCCCCGGCCCTCGGGCAGGAGCGTGTAGGCGAGCGTCGCCTGGATCAGGAAACCGAGGACGACGTGACCGGTGCGGGTCGCGAACAGGATCGCGACGTCCTGTCCGCCGGTCGTGTCCGGACCTCCTCGCACATGCCTCGACGCCACGACCACCATCATATATCGCCAATGCTCGGAACGCAACTGGGATCAACGGGCTTCGCGGCATATCCGCGGCATCCGCGGCATCCCGCGGCATCCGCGAGCATCCGCGGCATCCATGTGCCCATGTGCTCCAAGACGACCCTGATGTCGCTCGTCGGTAGCGTGCTGATGATGGCTGTCCGCGCCGGCACTCGCGGTGGACCTAAGGCTCGGTTTCGTCCGCAAGGACGAGCAGAACAGAAGCCAGCAGAAGGGCGTCGACTCCCTGCTCGTCACGGACATGATCACCTTGGCCCGAAATCGGGCGGTCGCCACCTGCGTTCTCGTTTCCGGCGACGCAGACCTGCTCGTTGGAGTCCAACAGGCCCAAGAACACGGAGTGCGGGTGCATCTGTTGGGGATCCGCCCGCAGCAGGGCGGGAACCTGTCGCAGTTCCTGCTGAACGAGGCTGATCAGGTTCACCATTGGGACGTCGACACCGTGCGGGGATTCCTGGCCTGCGTGCCTCAGACCAATGCTCCCACCAACTATCACGGCGACTCCCAGCGGTTGCTCGAATGGGCTGCGCAGAGGACGGTCGACGCGATAGGGACCCTCCCGAACTTGCTCGACCGAGTCAACGCCCTGCACCAAAGCAACCGCCCGCACCCTCGCGACGTAGACGCACTGCTGCTCAGGCTGGCCAGCGATGCGATTGGTGGCGCGCGCCTTACCGTTCCCCAACAGCGCCAAGTGCGACAGTGGTTTCGGCAACGGGTGACACGTGCAGTTGCGCCGACGACGACGCCTTGAACCCCTCGGCGGCTCGTCCAGACACCTGTCGCATCCGACTCTGCCGCCGTAGCGACCGGCACGCTTGGGCGCCCTCACCATGCCGGGTGTCTCGTGTTGCGCCCCGCGCCCACGGTTGCGGTACTACCGGGGGACCGGGGGACCGGGGGGTAACCGTTCGGTCAAGCCGGTATCCGCCGTTCGGTAGTCGGACAAGCATCGTCGAACAGCGAGCCGACCCGGTCCGGGCGCCCTCCGTGCGCAGGGGACATCGACCGGTGCTGGCCGTCGACAACGCCAGCGTCTGGTTGGCCCGCTCCCATGTCCATACCGGGTTCACCGAACGGTTACACTGGGGGCGTCCGCCTCAGTCTCTCGCGGTCCGTTTCTGAATGAGGGATGAAACGAGGGAAACTGCCGACCAAGCGCCGCATAAAGCACCTATTGTCAATAGTTTGCAGGACATTCGCGTCGGAAGCCCTGGTTGCGACGGCGGAAGCGTGGATCGAAGCCATCGGCGCCCGCCGGAAAACAGCGGCCGCCGCTTGACGACCATGGACCCCAAAGACCGTATGCGCTGCCCGTTTTCCTGGGGCGTCTTGCCGGCCCGCAACGCGATCTACATGCAGGGTGTCAACAACCGCATCGCCCGCAGCCGGGAAGCGACGTACGCAATCTATGCGAACGGCGAGGAACTGCTCTTCGACCTCACGCAGGACCCTCGCCAGTTACGCAATGTCGCTTCAACCGCAACGGCGCTGCGGGACAAGATGCGGCATCGGCTACTGCTCAAAATCATGGAAACCCGCGACCCGCTGCCCGAACGCATCCGGCCGTATTAAGCGCTTCTTCCTCGTGAAGATGAAAATCTGTTCCGTGCGATCGCTCTTGCGGTCTCCCGCCACGGCCGTCGACCGCCTGAGCGCAACGCGCCGCAGCATCGACATCGCGCTCTGGGCCGCTCCGCCGCTAATCGGTCTGGCCGTTTATTGGCAGGGCCTTTTTTGCGAGCTGCAGCAAGACGATTTCGCCTGGCTCGGACTGCGAGAGCAGATACGCAGCCCGGCGGACTGGCCGCGCGCCCTGTTTGAGCCGCTCGCGCAGGGCACGGTGCGGCCCGTTAGCGAACGTCTCTTCTTTATCGTCTATTCGGGCCTGTTCGGAACTTGGGCATTCCCGTATCGGCTCACCGCTTTCCTCGTGCAGACGCTCAATCTGCTTCTGCTCAACGCCGTGGGCCGCCGTCTGACCGGCTCGGCGACAGCGGGCTGCTGCGCCGCTCTGTTCTGGACCGCCAACTCTGCGCTCGCCGTGCCCATGTCGTGGTCGTCGGCGTTCAACCAGATTCTCTGCGCGTGCTGCATCTTCGGCGCGTTCTATTTTTTGTTGCGTTTCGAAACGAGCGGCCGCGAGCGAGACTGGCGCATGCAGTGGGGTCTCTACTTGTTCGGGTTCGGCGCCCTGGAGCTCAATGTCGTTTACCCCGCCTTGGCGACCGCGTACGCCACGCTCTGCGCTCCGCCGCTGCGGCGCCGAACGCTGCCTCTCTGGCTGCCCGCTCTGGCCTACGCGGCGCTGCATCGAACCTTTGCCGGATCGAGCCCCGTTGGGCTATATGCGTTCGACTTCAGCGCTTCTTCGATGGTTGACGTTTTCCTCGATTTCTGGGGCCGCGCCCTCGGCCCTTCGCAACTCCATCTGATTTCGGGAGTTGAACCGTGGTTCGGCCCCGCCGGGACCGTCCTGCTGACCGCGGCCCTCATCGGCTTCGCCTGGGCGCTATGCCGCTCCGGCCGCAAGCACGGGCTGTTCCTGCTCGCCTGGTTCGTCATAGCGATTGCCCCATACCTGCCGCTCGGCGGCCATCGAATGGACTACTACCCCTTTCTCGCCTCCGCCGGGATTTCCTTGCTGGCCGGCTGGGGCCTGCAAACGGCGCTGAACCGCAATGCGCGGACCGCAGCCGCCGCCGGCGCCCTGGCCTGCCTCTATCTCCTCTCGGCGCTGCCCATCGGCCGCGCGCAGATGTTCTACCACTACGCCCGCGGACAGCGGGTGAAGCCGCTCGTCGAAGGCGTGGTCGAGACGCGCCGGCTGCATCCGGACAAAACGATCTACCTGGCCGGCGTGGACGAGCCGTTATTCTGGGGCGCCGTTTACGACCGCCCCTTCCGTCTTTGGAACGTTCGGGACGTTTATCTGCTCCCCGACGCCGGCAGCGGAACCGAGCGCTACCGCGCGGAGAGGCCCCGCTTCGAACGCGCGCCGCGAGAGGCGGAAGAGGCGATCGTTCTCCGCCTCGACGGCGCCCGCATCGAAGTCGTTGTAAACGACTGAAGCAAACGCAGCGTTATTCCCGAATATCGAAGGCCCAGGCGGCATCTTGATCGCGAACGATGAGCTTGCCGCCCGAAATGACCGGCAGCGCCCAGGTGCGGAAATCGCCGCGGCCGATCTCGTGGCGGGCCAGTTCCCGATAGCCCTCCGGCGCCGCCTGGACCATGCCCAGAACGCCGTCCTCGCTGTAGAGGTAGAGCTTGCCGTCCGCGAGGATCACTTGCCCTTTGCCGACGCTGCGGTCTCTCCAAAGAACCTCGCCCGTCTTGAAGTTCATGGCCGTCAGGATGCGGCTGGAGTAGCCGTAGAGCACCCCATCGAGAAGAACCGAGCTGTTGTAGTGGTTGCGCATGTCGCGGTTGAAGTAAACTTCCTCCGCGCCGTCCGCGCTGAGCTTGAGGAGCACGCAGCCCGTGCCGTAGTCGCTCGACAGAAAGACGTGGTTGTCGTGAAAGATCGGCGTAGCGATGTTAGCGGTGCCGTTGGCCACGCCGTTGTAGCGCCAGAGCAACTCGCCGTTCTTGGCCAGCAAGCCGATCCCGCCCGTGCCCGTGAGCAGGATGTATTGCCGTACGCCGCCGACCTCGGCTGCGATCGCCGAGGAATAGCCGGCCTCGTCGCTTTGCGACTTCCAGATGAGCTTGCCGTCGTCCTTGTCCAGAGCAACCACGGAGGCGCCCTGTCCGCCCGGATTGACGATGATCTTGCCGCCGTCGATCAAGGGCGATTCACTGATGCCCCAACGGATGTTGGACGCCCGGAAGCGGTCGAGCAGATTGCTCTCCCATATTTTTTTGCCGGTCGCGGCCTCGATGCAGATCAGATTGCCCCCGGCGCTGAGCGCATAGACGCGGTCTCGGTCCACGGTGGGCGTGCCGCGCGGACCGCCGCCGCGGCGGTCGCTGTAGCCGCGTCCGTTAGGGATTTCCCAGAGTTTCTTGCCGGTCGCCTCGTCGACGGCGATCACGTACTGCCTGCCCGCGCGCTGCCCCTGGGTAAACAGCCTTCCGCCGGAAACGGCGAACGAGGCGAAACCTTCGCCGAGGCCGGCGGCGGTCCAAATCTTCGGCGGGCCGTCGGCAGGCCAACTGTCCGCCAGGCCAGTCTCGCTCGATATTCCGCTGCGGTCGGGCCCTCGCCATTGACCCCACTCCGCGGCGAGCGCCGGCGGAATGAGCAGAAGGAGCGCAAGCAGGCAACGAAGCATGTTCTCAGTTTAGTCAACGATGCGCAGTTGCGGGCCGTACGGACTCACAAAACAACCTGCTCCTCGTAAACGCCGAACGCATCCCGCAGCGCATCGGAGATCTCGCCCACCGTGGCGTCCGCCTCGACCGCCGCCAAGATCGCCGGCATGAGGTTTCCATCGGAATGCGCGCGTGCGGACAGCGCATCCAACGCGGCGGAAGCGGCGGCCCGGTCGCGCCGGGAGCGGACCGCGGCGAGCTCGGCGGCGCGCCGGCGTTCCTGCTCGGCGTCGATGCGCAGCGTCGGGACAGGTTCCTCGCGTTCGACGCGGTAGGCGTTGACGCCCACGATCTTTTGGGCGCCCGTCTCGACCTTTCGTTGAAAATCGTAGGCCGAGTCTTGGATCTCGCGCTGGACATAGCCTTGTTCGATGGCCGCGACCATGCCGCCGAGCGCGTCGATCCGTTCGATATAGGCCAAGGCCTGCTCTTCGAGCTCGTCGGTAAGCCCCTCGATGCAATACGCTCCGCCCAGCGGGTCGACCGTATTGACGACGCCGGTTTCATGGGCGATGACCTGCTGGGTGCGCAGGGCAAGCGTAGCCGCTTCCTCGGTGGGCAGCGCCAACGCCTCGTCGAGCGAGTTGGTGTGCAGGGACTGCGTTCCGCCCAGAACTGCGGCTAAAGCCTGAAGAGTCGTCCTGACGACGTTGACCTTGGGCTGCTGCGCGGTGAGGCTCGACCCGGCGGTCTGCGTATGGAAGCGCAGTTTCAGCGAGCGCGGATCGCGGGCGCCGAAGCGCTCCTTCATCAGCCGGGCGTAGAGCCGGCGGGCGGCGCGGAACTTGGCGATCTCCTCCAAAAAATTGCGGTCGCAGCTAAAGAAGAACGAGAGGCGCGGCGCGAAGACATCGACCTCGAGCCCGGCGCTTGCCGCGGCTTCGACGTAGGCGATCGCGTTGCCCAGGGTGAAGGCCAGTTCCTGCGCCGCCGTAGCCCCGGCCTCGCGCATGTGATACCCGCTGATCGAGATGACGTTCCACTGCGGCGCCTCGCAAGCCGCCCAGGCAAACAGATCGGTAACGATGCGCAGCGACGCCTGGGGCGGATAGATGTAGGTTCCCCGGGCGATGTATTCCTTGAGAATGTCGTTCTGCACGGTCCCGCGCAAGGCGCCGGCGGGCGTCCCTTGTTTCTTCCCGGCGGAGACGTACAAGGCGAGCAGAATCGCCGCCGTCGCATTGATCGTCATCGACGTCGAGACCTTGTCGAGGGGGATGCCGGCGAAGAGTTGCTCCATATCGGCGGCCGACGAGACGGCGACGCCCGCGCGTCCGACCTCGCCAAGGGCCAGCGCATGGTCGGAGTCGTAGCCCATTTGCGTGGGCAGATCGAAAGCGACGGAAAGCCCGGCGGCGCCGCGCGCGATCAGGCTGCGGTAGCGTTCGTTCGATTGCCGGGCGTTGCCGTAGCCGGCGTATTGGCGCATGGTCCAGAGGCGGTCGCGGTACATGCCGGAGTGGATGCCGCGCGTATAGGGAAACTCGCCTGGGAGACCGATGTTCGGGTCTGCGGCCGGCGGTTTCAACGGATATAGCTCTTTCATGGCGGCGAATGGGCCCGTCTCAGCGCTCGCGCGCGATTTTCTTCGCCCGCCGGAACGAGGTGTAGCCGAACCACGCCCACATCAGCGCGCCGCCGCCGGAGAGCAGCATCCGCCCGAAGCTGTCGGGCAGCGAGCGGTAGGCTTCGATGAAGCCGTAGGGGCTGAAAATAAATAGCGCGGCGAAGACCCAATAAACGAAGCCGACCACTTCGAGACCGAGCTCGCGGGCAATGGAAAGCAGCCGCGGCAGCGAGCCGCTCAGGGCTCCCAACCCGGCCTTGGCCGCCTTCAACAGGCGCATACCCAAATGCTATCAAGACGGCCCCGCACGAGGGCCGGGAGGGACCTCGCTACACGCGAGCGGATAGCGAGGCGCCGGAGGGAAAATAAAATTCTGACGCTCCGTTCGATTCATGGATTATTACGCGCACACAGCCGAAACGAAAACAGGGGAACGGCCAAGTCGAGAACACTGGCAGCCGCTGGTTGAGCATTTGCGAACCGTCGCGGAACGAGCTGGACAATTCGCCGCTCCCTGCGGGTTGACGGACGAAGCGCGCCTTGCCGGTTTGCTGCACGATCTCGGCAAATACGGGAAACGCTTCCAGCAGCGCCTTGCGGATCCTTCCATCCGCGGAGTCAATCATTGGGCGCACGGCGCTTACGCCGCGTGGCAATGGAGTCGGATCGTCGCATTCGCGGTCGATGGGCATCACACCGGCATTCCCGCCGCAAAGCACGACTACGACCGCCTTCGATGCCTTAAGAACACATTGAAGGATTTTAAGTTCGGATCAGGAGCAAATCCCGAAACGAACATCGCCGAATCCGTTGAAACACTCCTCAAACGATTGAAGCAGGAAGGACTGACAATCCCCACAATTGCCCGCAAAGAGTCCTTTGATTTTGCCTCCGCGCTGCGAACGCGCATGTTGTTCAGTTGCCTGGTAGATGCAGATTTTCTGGACACGGAAAACCACTTTGACTCCAACCGATCCCAATCGCGGAGTGTTCCGTCACTTTCCGAGGAAACTGCCTTTCAAGTGGTCACAGAACATCTCCAGGACTTGTCGGGGCAAGGAACTGTCAACCGGATGCGCCGGCAGCTTCTGGCGGACTGCCTTTCCAAAGCGAAATTGCCGCCGGGGTTGTTTTCCTTAACGGCTCCGACCGGCAGCGGCAAGACACTTTCATCGCTGGCCTTCGCGCTGAAGCATTGCCGCCATCACAACGCCGGCCTGCCCGCCGCCTCCGCTGACCGCTTTCGGCGCATTATCGTCGTCATTCCTTTCACCAGCATTATCGAACAGACCGCCAAAGTCTTTCGCGACCTCTTCGAACCGGTCTTTGGTCCTGATTATGTGCTCGAACACCACAGCGCCGTTGCCGAGAGAGAATTGGGTTCCGACTTGGGCCGGGACGCGGAAGACACCCGAATTCGCCGGGCGCGTCTAGCAGCGGAAAACTGGTCTTCACCCCTCGTCGTCACCACTTCTGTGCAATTCTTCGAAAGCCTCTTCGCGCACAAACCGTCCCGCTGCCGCAAGCTCCACAACATTGCCCGCTCAGTGGTCATTTTCGATGAAGTTCAGACCCTGCCGCCGCGTTTGGCGCCTTCGCTCCTATCGATGGTGAACTGCCTCACGCGCGATTACGGGGTTACAGCCGTTTTCTGCACCGCCACTCAGCCTGCATTCAGAACCGCGGCAAAGGCAATTGATGGCGGCTGGCGTCCCCGGGAAATATCCAGCCGGCCTGACACGCTTGCCGAAACTCTCAAACGCACTGCCATCACAATTCGCTCTCAGGAATCCCCCTCCGATTGGCCGGACATTGCAACAGAACTGGCCGGCCATGACCGTGTCCTTTGTGTCGTTAACACTCGTGCTCAGGCCGCCGAGTTGTTTCGGCTGCTGCCCGAAGCGGGGCGCTTCCACCTTTCAGCGGCGATGTGCGCGGCGCATCGCTCGGACAAGCTCAAGGTCATTCGCCAACGGCTTGAAGAAGGCAAAACCTGCCGGCTCGTTTCGACCCAACTCATTGAAGCCGGCGTGGATGTGGATTTTCCCATAGCCTATCGCGCCCTTGGCCCGCTGGACTCCATTATCCAAACCGCCGGCCGCTGCAATCGCGAAGGCCGTTCACTCGAACCGCAGCCCGTTATCGTCTTCACTCCCCCTTCAGGCGGGCTGCCGCGCGGCGCTTACAAAACCGCCACCCAAGAAACCGATTCGTTCCTCGCCGAATTCCCAGATGTGCCGCTGCATCAACCGGAAACCTATCGTTGCTATTTCTCAAGGCTCTATCCAGTGCTCGGTCCCGATTCAAAGAATGGCGATCCCGCCTACTGCGCCAGCAAGGACTTCGATTTTCCCGCTGCCGCCCAAGCCTGCCAACTAATCGGCGATGAAACGCGCCCCGTCCTCGTACCGTACGGCCCCGGTAGAGAACTCATTGAAACCATCCGGCGTCAACAGTACCTTACCGCCGGCCTCGCCCGTCGGTGCCAGCGGTTTACGATCAATCTTTACGAGTCGGAATTCAGGAAGGGTTGCGGCAGTGGCGCCATCACCCCGCTACTCGAAGATGAGTCCATGTTTTCCTGGAGCTCCAGGTATGACGACCATCTGGGGCCTGCAACCATGAAGCGCAACATCTTGTTCTCTGACCCTTCAAAACAAAGAAGACAAACGACTTAAGTCGTTTGTCTTCTTGTATGCAGCTAACAACCAATGTTTCAGTCCTCACCCGGATAGGCGGTTTCGATATAGATTACAAAAAAATTTCGCCGCAGGGTTGACAGCCTGATTTTTAGGGATTCATAATTGCCATTGGTTGTTACCTGGAGTTCACCGAGCTAAGGAAAGTCTGATTAATTGACCGTTGGGTAGACGGATAGAATAATAGCAGGAATGAGGGGGTAGGAGAGGATGCAGGGAGCGCTGAACAGACAAAGGACATTGGCGGAAGCAGGATTCGAGCGCTATGGCAAGGTGACCAAGCGGGAGCGATTTTTGGAACAGATGGACAGGGTAGTGCCGTGGGAGAAGCTCTGCGCGCTGGTCAAGCCGGTCTACCCGCAGCGTCAAGGGGCAGGGCGTCCGCCGGTGGGCGTGGAGCGGATGCTGCGCATCCACTTTCTCCAGCAGTGGTTCAATTTGTCGGATCCGGGAGTGGAGGAAGCGCTGTACGACTCCAACGCGATGCGGCGTTTTGCGGGCATCGACTTGTGCCGGGAGCCGGCGCCGGACGAGACGACGGTCTGCAAGTTTCGCCGGCTGCTGGAGAAGCACAAACTGGGGGCGGCGCTTTTCGGGGCGGTGAACGCACACTTGCAAGAGCAAGGGCTGAAGGTTAGCGGCGGGACGATTGTGGATGCGACGATCATCGACGCGCCGAGTTCGACGAAGAACAAGGAGAAGAAGCGGGACCCGGAGATGCGTCAGACGAAGAAGGGGAATCAGTGGTACTTCGGGATGAAGGCGCACATCGGAGTGGACGCCGAGACGAAGCTGATCCATTCCGTGGCGACGACGGCGGCGAACGTACATGACTCGCAGGTGATCGGCAAGTTGCTGCACGGCAACGAAGAGCGAGTGTGGGGAGATGCGGCCTATCAGGGGCAGGGGCAGGCGATTCGGCAGCAGGCTCCGCAGGCGCAGGACTGCACGCACCGGAAAGGAACCCGCCAAAGGCCGTTGAGCGCCGCGCAAAAGGAGCGCAACCGGGCCAAATCGAAGGTGCGCGCGAAGGTCGAGCATCCCTTTCAGGTGCTGAAACGGATTTTCGGTTTCAGCAAGGTGCGCTACCGCGGGCTGGAGAAGAACACTCAGCGGGTGTACGTCAATTGTGCTTTGGTCAATCTGTTCCTGGCCAGGCAGCACTGCTTGCCGCTTGCTGCGGCGTAATCTGCAGGGCGTAGTGTGTCCAATAGGCAAAAAGCGCCCTCAAAACCCTACTGCAGCCTGAAAAATAGCTGCCCATAGCTGGTTTCGGCCCCAGTATCGCCCACCCCCGCCTATTGCTTGCCCCGCTACCTACGCCTTGATCGCTCCCATACCCTAAAATTGCCTATTGTTCAGACCTTCCTTAATATAATTCCAAGGCCTGCTGGCGCAGCGTCGCCAAGTGAGAGGAGGATGACATGACGAGAATGGTGGTGGCTGCTGTCGCTGCACTGCTATCGGCAGCTTGGGTATTCCCTGTGGCGGCTCGGGCCTCGGACCACAACCGCTCAGGATGCATGCCTGACAAAGTCGCAGTAATCCGCTGCGAGACGGATTCGGATGGGGGCGTCACGGTGCGCAACTCGAGCGTGACCAGCGCCGTCGGGGTGACGATCCAACGCGGGAACAGGTGCGCCGCAGCGGTGTCGAGCCTGCTCCAAGCGGGCTTGAGGTTGTCGCAAAGACCAAAAGTGACGACCGGCTCGTTGATGACCGATGAAGTGAGTTTCAACTTCGTTTTCCTGTCCTGTTATGACTACGACGATGACGACGATGACGACGACGATGACGATGACGATGACGACGACGATGACGATGACGACGATGACGACTGATTTTGGGTGAGTTAAAATAGCGGCGTTATGAAACTCTGGCCCGCGGTTTTCGGGATTGTTTCCATGCTCGGCTGCGGGGAGACGCAGGTCGAGGAGCGCGCCGCCGAGCCGCCCAACATCGTCGTCATCCTGGCCGACGATCTCGGCTACAACGACATCGGCGTTTACGGCTCGGAGATCATCGAGACCCCGCACATCGACCGGCTTGCGGCGGACGGGGTCCGTCTGACCGACGGCTACGTTGCCGCGGCCGTTTGCAGCCCGTCGCGGGCGGGGCTCTACACCGGGCGTTATCAGCCGCGCTTCGGCTACGAGTACAACCCGACCGGGCACGACGAAGAACTGGGCTTGCCGACCGATCAGACCACGCTCGGCAACATGATGCAGGAGGCCGGCTACGCCACCGGGCTGATCGGCAAGTGGCATTTGGGCAAGCGCGAAAAATACCACCCGCTGAACCGCGGCTTCGACGAGTACTTCGGCCTGCTCGCCGGGGGAACGAGCTATATCGACGCGAGCAAGGAGGGCGTCGAGTCTTGGCCCCCGCGGGACGGGCCCACACGACGCAGCGACGCGAATGCGATTTTCGACGGCTTCGAGAAGGTCGAGGTCGAGGAATATCTGACCGACGTCTTCGCCGAGAAGGCCGTCGATTTTATCGAACGCCACAAGGACGAGCGGTTCTTGCTGATGCTCACGCCGAACACGCCGCATACGCCGCTGCAGGCGACCCAGGAGTACATCGACCGCTACGCGCACGTCGAAGAACCCGGCAAGCGGGTCTTCGCGGCGATGGTCGCCTCTCTGGACGACTACGTCGGCGACGTCGTCGCCGCGCTGCAGGAGCACGGACTGGAGGAAAACACGCTGGTCGTATTTTTCTCCGACAACGGCTGCGTCGCCTATCTCAGCGAAGAGGTTTGCTCCAACGCTCCGCTGAGCGGATCGAAGCGTTTTCATCTGGAAGGCGGCATTCGCGTGCCGTTCATTTTCAAGTGGCCCGCCGCGCTGCCCAAGGGCAAGGTTTATTCCGAGCCCGTCACGGCGATCGATCTTTTTGCGACGTTTGCGGCAGCCGCCGGTTCGGATGCTTCGGCCCAAGACAGCGTGAACCTGGCGCCGTATCTGCGCGGAGACAACAACGACCCGCCGCACGAATTTCTCTTTTGGCGGTCGAAGCCCAATATGGCCGTGCGTTGGGGCAAGTGGAAGATGTGGAAGGTGAACAACACCGACCTCGGCTTCGACGACATCACGCTCGGCGGACGGCGGCTGCCGGAGGCGGATTATCCCGGCGACTCGCCGCTGGGCCAAACCACGGTGCTCTACGATTTATCCGCGGACATCGGCGAGCAAGCGAACCTGGCGGCGGAGCATCCCGAGGTCGTCGAGCGCCTCGAAGCCGAGTTGCAGGAGTGGAACGCGCAGTTGGCCGAGCCGATCTGGAAGAGCCGGCGCTCGACTCTGCACGATCTCCACGGTCAAATGGTGCAACTGTTTTTCTGAAGGGCAACGAAAAGCTTGTCAGTCATCGGGTGAACGAGATCGGGTGCCGCCTGCCGTTGAGATCGTGTTCGTTTGGGCGCCGATCGTCTTGTCGGTCGGCTTCGTGAGTTGGTATCTGCGCCGCCGGGTGCGGGAAGGTCTCACGCTTTTCGCAGCGCTGCTCGACCGCAACTTCATGCTGGTCTTTTTCTACAGCGGCGCGCTGCTGGCGATCTACCTGTCAACCTTCCATTTCTTTTATTTCGGACCGATCGCCGGAGGACGCTAAGGGTAGCGGCGGTGAACCGCCAGCACTCTTCCTTGAATGCGAACCCGTTCGGCGGAGACCACGGTCGGCTCCATCGCGCTGTTGGCGGGCTGCAGCCGAACTTGGCCGCCTTCCCGGTAAAAGCGCTTGAGCGTGGTTTCTTTGCCGTCGACCAGGGCGGCCACGATTTCGCCGTTGCGCGCTTGTTGGGTCTTTTCGATGAGCACGGAATCGCCTTCGAGGATGTGCTCGTCGATCATCGATTCGCCGCGGACCGCGAGCGCATAGACGCCTTCCGTGTCAAGGAACTGAGCAAAGGGAACCGATGCGCTGCTCTCGGATGTTGCCGCCGGCGCCGCCTGCGGCTCTTTGCGCTGAAACTCGACGGTCTGCTTCTTGTTGCCGCGCAACTCGCGGTTCATTCTAGCAGGCAAAAAGCGAGAGGAAGCCGTTAACGCGCGGCGGCCGCGGCGATGACGGCATCGGCGGCGGCGTAACCGCTGCGCACGGCGCCTTCCATCGTCGCCGGCAGGCCGGTGGCGGTCCAATCGCCCGCGAGGAACACGTTGGGGTAGCGGGTGTGCGCGGCGGGCCGGGCTGCCTCCAGGCCGGGTTTCGCGGAATAGGTCGCGCGAATCTCCTTGACGACGTGAGCGCGCTCCAGCGCCGCGCCGGCGGCGCCGGGGAAAAACTCCGCGAGCTCCTGCCGCGCCGTCGCGACGATTTCCGCTTGGGTCATGCTCACCATGTCCCGCGAGGCGCTGACCACCGCCAGATAATAGTTCTCGCTTTTGCGGAAAAGCCATTGCAGCCGGCGCTCGAGGAGAATCGCGTGGTCGAGCGCGGTGAGCGGCCGGTCGAACCACAGGTGGATTCCCGTGATCGGCGAGTGCTCGAAGTTTTCGAGGCCCAGAGACAGCTCGGGGAGCAGACGCCCGACGCGCTCGAACGGAACCGCGCTGATGAAATAGTCCGCTTCGCAGCCGGCGGGATCGATGCGTTCGACGCTCGAGCGGAGATGGATGCGCACGCGCGGCCCGAGGCGCTGCTCCATCGCGGCCGAGTAGAGTTCGGCGAGCGGAACCGCCGGTATGCCCATTTCGTAGCTCGCGCGGCTGCCCAACAGACCCTCGTCGAAGACCTGCAAGGCGGGCAGCGCCGAACTGCGCTCGGGCTCCTCGTTCAGCGCGCTGACCAGGAGCGGGCGCCAGAACCTGGCGTACGCCCGCGGCGTCGCCTTTTTTTCGCGCAGCCAAGCGGCCATCGTGATCCGGTCGAGATCGCTCCGCAGGCGCCGCTCGCGTCGGATAGCGCACAGGCAGCGGAGCAAAGACAGCTTGTCGGCCCGGTCGAGCATCTTCATCGACAGCAGCGAGCGGGTAAAGTGGAACGGCGCCGGCAAGCGGCCGCGTTGGAGCGTATCGACGATGCCGCCGGGGCGGACGAAGTAGAGGCGGTCGTAGAAGCGGATTTTGTCCTCGACTCCGCAGCGGCGGTAAAAGTCGAGCAGCGCGTCGAAACAGCGCAGCAGCACGTGTTGACAGTTGTCGATGCGCGGGGAGTCCGGCGCGGACGGGTCGAGCGGGAACGACGTGGCGCGTCCGCCCAGGAACGGCCTCGCCTCGTGCAGGTCCACCGCGAAGCCCGCCGCTCCCAGCTTGGCGGCGGCGGCGAGTCCGGCCAAGCCGCCGCCGACGATTTTCACGCTGGGAATGGCGGGGTTCCTCCCAGCAAGCGCAGCTTGAGCGCGCGGGCCACGATCCAGGTTTTTTCCCAATCGCTCAGTCTCACGCGCTGATCGAGCACGTTGTATTTCAGACTGCGGATGCGCAGCAGGATGCCGTGGTAGAGAGCCACCATCGTCCACAGCGCCGGTTGGCTGCGCCGCTTGACCATTGCCAGCAAAGGAGCGGCCTCCTGGTAGTAACGCTCGGCGCGCGTCCACTGGAACTCCATCAGTTGCCGGAATCTTTCGTCCGCGGGCTTGACGGTTCGTTCGAGAATCTCGCCGCGGGCGAGGCTGAAACGTTCGAGGTCTTCCTCCGGGAGATAGACGCGGCCCAGTCCGGCGTCTTCCGAGACATCGCGCATGATGTTGGTGAGTTGGAAGGCGACGCCGCATTTTTCGGCTAGTTGCAGCGCCGCCGGCTTGTCGAATCCGAAGACGTGAATCGTGGTCAGGCCGACCACCGCAGCGGCCTGATAGCAATAGCGGTAGAGTTCGTCGAAGGTGCGGTAAACCGGCGGACGCAGGTCGCTTTGCATGCCGTCGATCAATTCGCTGAAGTAGCCGCAGGGAATGTTGTAGCGGTCGATGGCGGCCGCGAACGCCGGCAAGACCGGATCGTTGCCGAAGCGTCCCGCCAAGGCGTCGGCGAGCTTGGCCCGCCAGGCGTCGAGGCGTTTTTGGCGGTTTTCGACCCAGGAAGATCCGCCGTCGCTGATGTCGTCGGAATAGCGCATGAACGCATAGATGGCGCACATCGCATTCTTTTGCTCCTTGGGGAGCAGCAGGAACGAGTAGTGGAAATTCCGCGCGCGGGCGCGGGCGACGCGGCGGCAGTGCGCGAAAGACTCGTCAAGGCTGGGCATGTCGGGAACCCGGAGGCGCGGGGGCGGGACGCAGCAAACGGCGCGCCGCCACCCGCAACAATAACATGAGGCGGTCGGCTCCGGAGACTTTCGGCCGCGCGCGGATCGTGTCGAAGTCCAGCGCGCGAATCTTGTCGAGGACGGCCGTCCCCCCGCGCGAAAACAATTCGACGTCGATCGCCAGCCGGCGGTCGAGCCTGTCCGCCAGAGGCAGACCTTCCGCGAACAGGCGCTCGGCCCGCCCGACCAGGTCGCGGAGCGTTGCGCGGTAGCCGTCCGAGGCCGCGCCGCGCCCGATGTCGTCCGCCAGAGCCTTGTAAGAGTAGCCGTGCGCCGCCATGATGTCTCGGGGTATGTAAACACGGCCCTTCAGCCAATCGCGCCGCACGTCTTGCCAGTGGTTGGCCAGTTGCAGAGCGGTGCAGGTTGCGTCCGAGAGCTTGAAAAGCGATTCCTCGCGGTAGCCGCCCAGCATCAGCACCAGCCGGCCTACCGGATTCGCGGAATAGCGGCAATAGTCGATCACTTGGTCATGGGTGTCGTAGCGGGCGATCCGCTGATCCTGTACGAACGCCCGGATCAGGTCGTTGAAAGGCTCGATGGGAAGGTTGCGCCGCCGCACCGTCTCGGCGAGCGCAGTGAAAACCGGATGGCGCGTCTGCCCCGCGTACATCGCGTCAAGCTCCTTTTTCCACCAGGCCAGCAGTTCCAGACTGCGGCTGCGGTCGCCGATCTCGTCGCCCAAGTCGTCGGCCCAGCGGCAGTAGGCGTAAACATTGAAGAAATCCTGATGGAGACGCCTCGGCAGCAGGAAGCTGACGACCTGAAAATTCTCGTAGTGTCCGCGGGCCAGCGCCGCGGTGTAGCGCTTGGCCTCTTCGAGCGGCCGCGGCGCAGGGTTTGCGCCGTATTTTTCGAGAAAATCGACGGGCTGAATCGCTTCGCTCACGGTGTTGTGCGGGCGGCGCCCCGAAGTTCTGCGCGTCAGTAGCCGGCCGCGGTTCCCTCGGATCGGGAATCGGCGGCGCCGGCCAGGTAGTCCCCCTCGACCTCGATAGCCATGACTTGCCCCATCGCCCGGCCGAAGGAGATCTTATGGCCCTTGCGCCGCAGCGCCTCGATCGTGTCGGGGGAAAAGCCGTAGGATTCCATGTAGAGCAGATCGGGCATCCACTGGTGGTGGAACCGCGGATAATCGACGGCCTGCTGTACGTTCATGCCGAAGTCCAGCACGTCGAGGATCGTTTGCAAGACCGAGGAGATGATGGTCGGCCCGCCCGGCGTGCCGAGCGCCAAGCGCAGCTTGCCTCCCTCGCTGACGATCGTCGGGCTCATTGCCGACAGCGGGCGCTTGCCCGGCTCGATCGCGTTGTTTTCGCTTTGCAGCAGCCCGTAGGCGTTCGGACTGCCCGGCTTGGCGGTGAAGTCGTCCATTTCGTTGTTCAGCAGAATGCCGGTTCCTTTGGCGGTGACGCCCGAGCCGTAGCTGTAATTGAGGGTGTAGGTCACCGCCGCTGCGTTGCCTTGCGCATCGACGATCGAATAGTGCGTCGTTTCCTCGCTCTCGTAGCCCGCCGGGTTGCCGCCGCCGACCTCGGCGCTGGGCGTGGCGCGCTCTGGCCGGATGGTCGCGGCGCGCCGCTTGGCGTATGGCTTCGACAACATCTCTTCGAGCGGGATCTCGACGAAATCCGTATCTCCGAAGTATTGCGCGCGGTCTGCGAAGAACCGCCGCATCGCTTCGGCGACGCGGTGAATCGCCGCCGCCGAGCCGGCCCCCGCAGCGGACAGGTTCGCGCCTTCGAGCATATTCAGCATCTGAATGACGCCCGCTCCGCCGGAGCTCGGCGGCGGCGCGCTGAGAATCTCGAACCCGTTGTAAGTTCCCCGCAGCGCTTTGCGCTCCACGGGCCGGTAGGCGGCGAGGTCGTCGAGCGTAATCAGGCCGCCGTTAGCCGCCATGTCGGCCGCGATGAGCTTTGCCGTTCGCCCGCGGTAGAACTCGTCCGCGCCGTTCTCGGCCAGGCGCTGCAAGGCGCCGGCGAGATCGCGCTGTTGCAGCGGCTCTCCGAAGGCGAGGGGCCGTCCGTTGTTGCGGAGGAAGATTTTGCGGGACTCGGGGAACTGCGCCAAGCGGCCGCTTTCCCGCAAAGACGCGGCCAGGTCCCAGGTTACGGGAAACCCCTCCCGCGCCAGACGCTCGGCGGGAGCAATCAGACTGCTCCACTTCTTCGTGCCGTACTTGCGCAGGGCGAGCTCGAATCCGCGGACGGTGCCGGGCACGGCGACCGCGCGGTAGCCGACGCGGCTCTCTTCGGTCGCGGCGCCCTTTTCGTCGAGGTACATGTCGCGGTCCGCCGCCGCCGGAGCCCGCTCGCGGAAATCGAGGAACGTCGAGCGGCCGTCGGCGAAGCGGATCAACATGAACCCGCCGCCGCCCAGATTGCCGGCGTTGGGTTCGGTGACCGCCAGGGCGAAGCCGACCGCCACCGCCGCGTCCACCGCGTTGCCTCCCTTGCGCAGGATCTCGACGCCGACGGCGGTAGCGTGCGGCTCCGCCGTCACGACCATCGCCTTCCGTGCATATACCGGCGTAAACGTCCCGGCGCGCGCGCCGAAGCAGGCCGACGCAGCAAGAACAAGACATGCGGTCGAACGGCGAAAAAAGCGCGGGGGCGTTCCCGCCGCGCTGGAGGCGGCAACTTTATTTAACATACGTAATTTTTCCTCTCCTCGAGTATTTTGAAAACATTTAGGCATTATAATGTGTCCGGTATCGATCCGTGCGCTGTCTTTTAGAAGCAGCGAGTGAAATGTGAAGCCTTTATGTAAATAAGGAGAACATCATGCAATCCACACAGAGAAACTGCCTTTCCGCGCGTTTGTTCTCGGTTCAGCCTGGGCTGCTGATCGCCGTCTGCGCGGCTTTCGCCGGCTCGGCATGGGGGCAATGCCTGGAGGTTCGGGTCGTCGATCCCTCGGGCGTTGCGCTGACGAACGCCGAAGTTTCGATCGGAGAGCGGCGCATGCCGACGGACGATGCCGGCGTTGC
Source organism: Bryobacterales bacterium (assembly GCA_965214915.1). Classification (GTDB taxonomy): domain Bacteria; phylum Acidobacteriota; class Terriglobia; order Bryobacterales; family UBA6623; genus CATQHP01. Next base: position 28,738 of record CBDCCP010000001.1, read on the forward strand.
GAATTTCTGCGATTTGGGCGCAGGACCGCACACGCTCATCGTCGAGGCCCCCGACTTCGAGATACACTCCCGGCAGGTGAGCGGCGCGGAAGGCTCGATCACGGTCACGCTGCAGCTTCCGGCCGTTACGGAAACGGTGGACGTGGTCGCCGTCGGCACGCGCGCGGAGGGCCGGCAGCCGCTGGAATCCCCGGTTCCGGTCGAGTTGATCGTCGGCGAGCGCCTGCGCCGCTCCGGGCAGATGGAGACCGGACGGGCGCTGCAGATGTTGGCGCCTTCGTTCAATTTCACAAGTTCTTCGATTACGGACGGCACGGACGCCGTGCGCCCGGCCACCTTGCGCGGCCTGGGGCCGGATCAGACGCTGGTTCTGGTCAACGGCAAGCGCCGCCACAACAGCGCGCTGGTGCATGTCCTCGACACCGTCGGACGAGGCACTGCGGGCACGGACATGAACGCGATCCCCATCGCGGCGATCGAACGGATCGAGGTCTTGCGCGACGGCGCCGCGGCCCAGTACGGCTCCGACGCCATCGCCGGAGTGATCAATATCGTGCTCAAGAACAGCCCGGGTTTCAGCGTCGATACTTCCTGGGGGCAGACCTACGCCGGGGATGGCGACACATACTTGAACAGCGTCCACGGCGGGTTCGGCTTCGGCGACGGCGGGTTCCTGAATCTTACCTTCGAGGCGCGCAACCGCGGCGACACCAACCGCGCCGGGCCTTGGGGCTGGCCCTTCTTCCTGCCGGTCGCGTGCGGGCCCGGCGAGCCGGAAGAGCACTTCTTCGGCGGCTGCTACGACGACCGCGAGTACGACATCGACCGCAACGTCATCCGCCTGGGCGACGCCCGCAGCGACCACTACACCGGCTACTACAACTTCAGCGCTCCGCTCGGCGAGAACGCCCGGTTCTACTCCTTCGGCGGAATGTCGGTGCGCGACAACAACAGCGCCGGGTTCTACCGCGTGCCCTCCGTTTTCGACAATCGCATCGTGTACGAGCACTATCCCGACGGGTTCCTGCCCGAGATCAACACCGACGTGGACGACATCTCGGCGGCGGGAGGGATCGAATGGAAGACGCGCGGCGGCTGGACCTTCGACCTCAGCGTGAACCACGGGCGCAATGAGTTCGATTTCTTCATCTCGAACTCGAACAATGCTTCGTACGGCGCGCGCAGTCCGACAGGGGCCGATTCCGGCGGCCTGCGGTTCAACCAGACGACGTTCAACTTCGACGCTTCGCGCCTGTTCGAATACACGGGCCGGACGATGAATCTGGCGTTCGGCGGGGAAGTGCGCCGCGATTCCTTCGGCATCCGGGCAGGGGAGCCGGTCTCCTATCTGCACTGCCTCGACGATCCCAGCGTAGCGCCTGCCGACTGCGACCCCAGGGGCAGGGGAGCGGCGCTCGGCATCCAGGTGTTCCCCGGTTTCCAGCCGAGCAACGCGGTCAGCCGCAGCCGTTACAACACCGCCGCCTACGCCGATCTGGAGTGGGTGTTCAACGGCAAGTTCGTGCTGGGGGCCGCCGGACGCTTCGAGCGCTACAGCGATTTCGGAGCGACCGTCACGGGCAAGTTGCTGGCGCGCTACGACTTCACCCCCAGCTTCGCCGTGCGCGGCAACGTGAACACGGGCTTCCGCGCGCCGTCGCTCCATCAACTGTATTTCAGCAAGGTGGACACCCTTTCCGTCGAATCCGACGACGGCTCCACGGTGCTGGCCGAGGTCGGCACGTTCCGCAACGACAGCGAGATCGTCAATGCGTTGGGCGTGCCCACGCTGAAACAAGAGACATCGCTGAATCTCAGCGGCGGCGTCGTGGCCAGACTCGGCAAGACCTCGTCGCTCACGGTGGACGCCTTCCGCGTCGAAGTGGACGACCGCATCGTGTTCAGCGCCAACGTCACCGCGGCCGATCTGGCGCCGGTTTCCCCGGATGCCGCGACGTTCATGCAGGCCAACAGGGTCGAGGGCGCGCAGTTCTTCGCCAACGTGGCGCAGACCGTGACCAACGGCGTGGAGTTCACCTTCGACAGCGTGCATTCCTGGCGCAACGGCTCGGTGCTCGATCTCGGCTTCTCCGGCATGTACATCGATACCGCTCTGGCGGAGGACGGCATCCGCCTGCCCTCGTCGCTGGCCGGCCTGGAGGACACCCTGTTCGCTCCCGCCGACCGCTCCATTCTGGAAGACTGGCAGCCGAACACCCGCCTGCAGGCGCTGGCCGAATACAGGATCGGCCGCATCCGCTTCGGCGGCGGGCTGCGCTACTTCGGCAAGTACACGCTGTGGGACGTGCTGGGCTTGATCAGCCGCGACCGCCATCAAGAGTTCAGCGGCGAATGGCTGACGGATGTCCATTTCGGCATCCGCATCCGCAAAACGGAACTGACGATCGGCGCCAACAACCTGTTCGACGTCTATCCCGACAACAATGAGTTCACCAATCTCTTCGGCACGCAATGGAAGGATACGGGCGGGCCGCCCTTCGCCCCCGTTGTGGACGGCGCCGGCCGCACGATCGTGGACTCGGCGGGCATCTTTCCCTATGCGCGCACCGCGCCCTTCGGCATCAACGGCGGCTACTACTACGTCCGCTGGAGCGTCCGCTTCTGACCGCGGCGGGGCCGCGCCGCCCGCCCGTACACGGGTTGTAGACTGTTTTCATGCAAAAAATCGCGGTCATCGGCGCGCGCGGGCAACTGGGCAGCCGCATCGTCCGCGGGTTGATCGCCCGCGGCCAGGCCCCGGGCGATATCGTTGCGGCCGTGCGGACGCCGGATCGCGCGGCGGAGCTCGCGGCGTTGGGATGCGACCTGCGCCGCGGCGATTACGACGATCTCGACTCCATGACCCGCGCTTTCGCCGGATGCCGGACGGTCATGCTCGTGCCCACGTTCGCGCCGGTCGAGCCGCGCATCCTGCAGCACGCCCGCGCGATCGAGGCCGCCCGCCGCGCCGGCGCGCGGCGCCTGGTCTTTGCAAGCTTCATCGCCAGCAGCCCCGAGAGCCCGTTCCTCGTCACGCCGTTCCTGACTTACGCCGAGTCGGCGCTGCGCGTCTCCGGTCTTGAATGGACCATCCTGCGCAACGGCATGTACGCCGACCCGTTGGTTCCCTACGTGCCCGAGTTGGTTGCTACGGGCCGCATTCCGTATCCCGCCGGCGAGGGAAAGATCAGCTACGTCACCCGCGACGACTTGGCCGCAGCGTCGGCGGCAGCGCTTCTGGATGACGCCTGCGCGGGCAAGGCTTACGACTTGACCGGGCCGGAAGCGCTCGCGGTTGCCGATCTGGCCGCGCTGATTACGAAAATAACCGGCAAGCTCGTGTGCTACGAACCGGCGTCGGACGAGGAGTTCGCCGCGATGTGCCGCGAGCCCGGCCTGCCCGACTACATCCCGCAAGCGCTGGTCACGATCTATCGTGCGGCCGCCCAAGGCTTTCTGGGCAGGGTAACCGACGATATCGAGACCCTGACCGGCAGACCGCCCGAAAGACTCGAAAATTTTCTGGCAAGGTCTCTCGCCGCCTGACTTTTGTTTTTCATAAAGACAGACAACGATCGGCAAGTTCGATCGGGAACTGTCTTGACAGACTCAACCTGGCAAATGATATCATAGGGTTTATAGTTAAGGAAGGTCTGAACAATAGGCAATTTTAGGGTATGGGAGCGATCAAGGCGTAGGTAGCGGGGCAAGCAATAGGCGGGGGTGGGCGATACTGGGGCCGAAACCAGCTATGGGCAGCTATTTTTCAGGCTGCAGTAGGGTTTTGAGGGCGCTTTTTGCCTATTGGACACACTACGCCCTGCAGATTACGCCGCAGCAAGCGGCAAGCAGTGCTGCCTGGCCAGGAACAGATTGACCAAAGCACAATTGACGTACACCCGCTGAGTGTTCTTCTCCAGCCCGCGGTAGCGCACCTTGCTGAAACCGAAAATCCGTTTCAGCACCTGAAAGGGATGCTCGACCTTCGCGCGCACCTTCGATTTGGCCCGGTTGCGCTCCTTTTGCGCGGCGCTCAACGGCCTTTGGCGGGTTCCTTTCCGGTGCGTGCAGTCCTGCGCCTGCGGAGCCTGCTGCCGAATCGCCTGCCCCTGCCCCTGATAGGCCGCATCTCCCCACACTCGCTCTTCGTTGCCGTGCAGCAACTTGCCGATCACCTGCGAGTCATGTACGTTCGCCGCCGTCGTCGCCACGGAATGGATCAGCTTCGTCTCGGCGTCCACTCCGATGTGCGCCTTCATCCCGAAGTACCACTGATTCCCCTTCTTCGTCTGACGCATCTCCGGGTCCCGCTTCTTCTCCTTGTTCTTCGTCGAACTCGGCGCGTCGATGATCGTCGCATCCACAATCGTCCCGCCGCTAACCTTCAGCCCTTGCTCTTGCAAGTGTGCGTTCACCGCCCCGAAAAGCGCCGCCCCCAGTTTGTGCTTCTCCAGCAGCCGGCGAAACTTGCAGACCGTCGTCTCGTCCGGCGCCGGCTCCCGGCACAAGTCGATGCCCGCAAAACGCCGCATCGCGTTGGAGTCGTACAGCGCTTCCTCCACTCCCGGATCCGACAAATTGAACCACTGCTGGAGAAAGTGGATGCGCAGCATCCGCTCCACGCCCACCGGCGGACGCCCTGCCCCTTGACGCTGCGGGTAGACCGGCTTGACCAGCGCGCAGAGCTTCTCCCACGGCACTACCCTGTCCATCTGTTCCAAAAATCGCTCCCGCTTGGTCACCTTGCCATAGCGCTCGAATCCTGCTTCCGCCAATGTCCTTTGTCTGTTCAGCGCTCCCTGCATCCTCTCCTACCCCCTCATTCCTGCTATTATTCTATCCGTCTACCCAACGGTCAATTAATCAGACTTTCCTTAAAACTCAGCAGAGAACTTGAGTCGGACTGTACCTGAAGACGAAAGCGTAAACGGCAAAGTTACCGGAAGCTCAAACGCAAGCTGGTATAGCCGACGTGCGCGCGGTAGCTCTGCAAGGCCGTAAAACGCTCGCCGTAGCCGTAGTACTGCCAGCCGGCGTTCCATTCCAGCCCGCCGCGCACTTTCACCGAAACCCGCCCCTGCGGCGCGTGGTAGGTCAAGGGGAAGCTATTGTAGAAAGTCGGCGTCTCGCCCGGCTCGAAGCGGAAGTTCGGATAGGCGGGGGTAAAGGAGTCCGGGAAATGCGCGGCTGCGGACCCGTCTGCCGTGTCCTTGCTCAAGGCATAGCCGATGTACAGTGTCAACCGCTTGTGCGCGGCGATCCGCGCCCCGCAATTCACCGTGTGCAGATTGCTCGCATAAAGCGCCCGCGCCGGCGCTGCGCCGCGCCCGAGATCGAAAAAGTTGTAGATGCCGGCGGAGGTGTTCAGACCGATCTTGAGGTAGCCGGCATCCAGAGTGAGCCGCGCCTCGGCGTCCGACCACGAAGCGGAAAACCCCCAGCTCCGGCCGGTCGACGAGTAGTCGATCAGGCTCGCGGGGTTGGCGTTGACCCGGCTCTTGAAATGCCCGCTCAGCAGCAAGCTTTTTCGCCGCCATTGGACGCGGGCCGATTCGTTGTGAAACTTGCGGTCGCTGAGGGGGGTCAGCGGCCGGTCCGCGCGGCCGGCTTCGGCGTCGAACGAAATGCGCAGGCCCGAAACCGGCATCAGCCGAACCCCGCCCGCGCCGGAGCGGATTGCGTTATTCTGCCCTTCCAGCGGAATGCCGAACGATCCGCCGGGGAATTCGAACGCCCGTTCGGAACGGATGCGCCGCTTCATCCGGCGGTACGCCCCATAGAAGGCGATGCGCCGCGACGGGCGGTAGTTCGCCTCGCTCGCGTTGGCGATGCGGCGAATCCCCAGATGCTCGAAGGTCAGCAGTTCGTTCGTGAACAGGCCGACCTCCAGGAACGACGAGCCGCCGTGAATGCGCGTATTGTCGATCGAAGTCGTGTTGGATAGCGTGAGCTTCGAAGACGGCATCCACAACGCCGTGAAATCGCCCGTTCCCTGCTTGCGCGAGGCGCCGCCCAGAACGAACGTCTGCCGCGCGGTCGATGGCAATGTGGGCGCAGCCGCCAGCGTCCGGCTGAGTATGGCGTTGCGGTTGCCCGACGAATAAACCCAGCGGCCATGAAGACCGACCTTACCCTCGTTTTCGGTTCTCAGGTGAACCGACGTAACCGGCGTATTCCCGTGAAACGGCTCGGCCCGCGCAACCCCGCCGCCCAAGCGGGCATCCGCCGTCGATCCCGGCCCCAGCGAAGCATCGCGGTACTCGGTGTCCTCTTTGTAGTTGTCGAACGTCTGCGCGAAGGTGAACGCCACGCCGCCGGCGCTGAAGTTGGCGCCCGCTCGATAGCGATTGTTGACTTGCCGCAGGTTCGTCGCGTAGCGCAAAAAATTCTCGCGGCCCAATCCGGGCAGATCGCCGACCGCTTCCGACGAGAACCCGGGGCCGTTGTTGTCGTTGCGCTCGTAACCCAGGAAGACCTCGACCCGGCGGCCCGGCAGCAGCGTCAGGTCGTGTCCTTGCAGGGTGCGTTGCGCATCCAGTCCGCGCTCGCCGTTCCACAGACTCGGCAACCGGTTGAAGTAGTTGACGGTCCGCAAGCGCATGTCGTACCGCCAGAGCCTGTTTTTCTCGACCGTCAACACGGACGCCCGATACGGGTCTCCGCCGGCGCCGGTCGCGCGCCAAGCGAACTCGTCGAAGAGGGCGCCGCGGCCGTCTTTCGAGTTCATGCGCAACTCGCCTTCCAGCAATCGGATTCCGTTGCCGTAGTTCACCGCCGAGCGGTAAACGTCGCGGTTGCCGCCGACGCTGTTGAAGCGGTAGCCAACCTCGAACGAGTTGGTGACGGTAAAGCTGTCGAGCGTGAGCAGATCGCTCGGCCGGTCCGGCGTCGGGGCCACAACCGGCTGGGCCGCCAGGGCGCCCGCCGCCGCCAAAAGCGCCGCAATCGACCGCAACGCATTCATCGTCGGAACAGCGCATCGGCGTTCGAGCCGTGGATGCGCGCATGGCAGGTCACGCAGTTTTGAAACCGCGGCTCGCGCAAGTTATGAAAGCTCGCTCCCGGAGCGGGAATGCCCGCCTCCCGCGGGCCGAACCCGATGACGTCGTTGTGGCATTCGAGGCACATGGTGAAGACCGCCGGCCGGTTCAGCAGCCGCGCGTTCGTCGAACCGTGCGGATTGTGGCAACTCGCGCAGCCCTCCACTCTTACCGGCTCGTGCTCGTAAACGAACGGTCCGCGTTTGTCCGCATGGCAGCCCGTACAGACGGTATCGTTGCCGAAGGCATGGCGCACCATTGCCGTCGAGGGAGACCCGCCCCACGTCGCCGGCGGCGCGCCGTGCGGGTTGTGGCAGTCCGTGCAGCGCATCGCCCCTTCGTTGACCCGATGCTTGAAGGGCAGATCGAAGCGCGCCCGAACCTCCGCGTGACAGCCGTAGCAGGTATCCCGCTCGACGGCGCGCAGCAGCGGCCCGATCTCGGGCGCCTGGTGGACCTTGTGGCAACTCACGCAGCCGATCTCGGCGGTTGCATGGGACGAGCGGCGCATGGCCATCTTGCCGAGGTCTTTGGCGTGGCAGCGCAGGCAGCGGTCGATGACGCCAGCCGCCGGCAGCGCGGGAAAACGCACGATCTTCGTCTTGTCGCCCTTGCCTGCGAAGTGTTCGCGGCCCGGCCCGTGGCAATCCTCGCAAGCGGTCCCGCCCGGCGCCTCCGGCGTCAAGGCGGGCAATTGGAAATGCGGGTTGCGGTTGAAGCCCTGCGCGGTATCGGGGTGACACAGACTGCACGTCCCGCTGCCGATGTAACCGTCGGAAGCGGCCTGTTGGGCCGGCAAGGCGGCGAAAAAAACGAAACCGAGAAAGATTGCGCGCGCCGTCAAAGCGTATCCGCCGCAGCAACTCCATAATATCGACATGCGCCAAGAGGAAACAATCTCCAAACCGCCGCTGCAGGAACCGAGGAAGAACAAGCCTCGTTTTTCGATTGCCCGCATCTCCTGGACCAAGGCCGCCCTGCTCGCCGCCGCCGCGGGGGCCGCCTACGTTTTCTTTATCGACTGGTGCAATTTCATTTTCGACTGCGGCTGCGAATCGCTTTGGGCGGGAGCGGCCGAGCGCTGCAACATCAAAAACGCGAGTCCGCCGCACTGCCCCTGGTGCGTCGAGCAAGGACGCTACGGCAGCGCGGCGTTCGGCGGCGTTGTCATCTCCCAAGCGGTTCTGGCCTTCCGACCCGGCCCTCTCACCCGCCGGCGCATCTTTGTAGTTTTTCTTGCCTTCCCGGCCGCGGGCGCTCTGGCCGGCTGGTTGACCGGCATCTACACCGGCTACTGGGCGCCCTAGCAGCGGAAACGCCGCGGATTGTTAGAGTGGTTCGATGGACGCCAACGATCTCAATCCCGTCGACCGGGCGATTCGCTCCCGCCGCTCCGTACGCGCTTTCCTGCCGACGCCGGTTCCCGAGGAAACGATCCGCGCGATTCTGGAATCGGCGGCGCGCGCGCCGTCGGGCGTCAACACGCAGCCCTGGCGCGTTTACGTCCTGCGCGGCGCGGCCAAAGACGAGCTCTCGCGGCGCATCGTCGCCGCGTACGACGATCCCGAGGAAGCGGCGAAGCACAAGCAGGAATACGCCTATTACCCGACCAAATGGACCTCTCCTTTTATCGAGCGGCGGCGCAAGATCGGCTGGGACCTCTACGGCCTTTTGGGCATTCGGAAGGGTGAAAAGGCAAAGATGCATGCTCAGCACTCGCGCAACTACAAGTTTTTCGACGCCCCGGTGGGTCTCATGTTCGCCATCGACCGAGTGCTCGAAAAGGGAAGCTGGCTCGACTACGGGATGTTCCTGCAGAACATCATGGTCTCGGCCAGGGGCCGCGGTCTGGATACGTGCCCGCAGGCCGCCTTCACGCCGTTCCACCGCATCATCCGCGAATACCTGAAGATGCCGGAAAACGAAACCTTCGTCTGCGGCATGTCGATGGGCTACGCCGACAATGCCAAGATCGAGAATACTCTGCGCACGGAGCGCGAGCCCGTCGACTCCTGGGCTGCATTTCTCGAATAGCGGGGAAGCGGAGCGCCGCCGCCGTGTATCATGAAGGGAATACGAAGAAGCTCGGCGCGGAGGAACAGGCCGGCGCTGCCGCTTTCCACCCCGATTCCGGGAAGGGTTTCCGCCCCTGACCGTATACCTCCAAGAGAAAGGACCACGTCATGGCAAGAGGTTCACAGTTCACCGATATGCCCAATACTTTGGGAGGATTCAACATCGGCTTCCTCGGCAGGTTGGCCGGGCTCCTGGCCATCCTCATCTTCCTGTTCAACAGCTTCGAAGTCGTCGGCGCCGGCGAGCGCGGCGTCGTGTTCTCCAAACTGGGCGGCGTTCAGGAAGGCGTGCGCGGGGAAGGCTTGCAGTTCAAAATCCCCTTGGTTCAAGACATCATTGCCATGGACGTGAAGATCCAAAAATCCGAAACGGACGCCTCGGCATCGTCGAAAGACCTGCAGACGGTGCATTCGCGCATCGCGCTCAACTATCACATCGCCCCCGACAGAGCCTCGGCCATCTATCAGGATGTCGGGATCAGCTACAAGGAACGGCTCATCGACCCCGCAGTGCAAGAAGCCGTCAAGGCGACGACCGCACAGTTTACGGCCGAGGAATTGATCACCCGCCGCGGCGAAGTTTCGGCGCAAATCAAGAATTCGCTCGCGGAGCGTCTGCTGGCCCGCAACATCCTGGTGGACGAGTTCAACATCGTCGATTTTGCGTTCTCCGACGTCTTCAACGAGGCCATCGAGTCGAAGCAGACCGCCGAGCAAGCCGCGCTGAAGGCCCAACGCGATCTGGAGCGCATCAAGATCGAGGCCGAGCAAAGCATCACCGCCGCCAGGGCCGAAGCCGAGGCGCAGAGGCTGCAGCGCGAAACGATCACCGACACGCTGCTGCAACTGCGCGCCATCGAAAAATGGAATGGCGTCCTGCCTCAGGTCAGCGGCGGCGCGGTGCCCTTCATCGATCTCCAATCGCTCGGCAACTGAGGCGGGCGTAACCGGACAGCCCCACCCGAGACGCTTCCGACGCCACGCGGCGCCGAGAGAAGAATCATGCTTTAACGATTGCCGGAGGGATGGGAACGCTTGCCGGAATCTCCGACATGCGGCAAACCCGCGAGACGAACGATCTCAACGCCGTTGTCCGTTCTCGCATCGATACGCGGGACAGATCGTAACAATCCCGGAGGCGGAGGTCCGCATGGACGTGAAAGAAGCCGTGCGAACGGCGAAGAAATACATCGACGATCTGTTTGCGAATGAAAGCATCACGAACGCAGGTCTTGAAGAGGTCGCATTCGACGACACGAAACATGCCTGGAAAGTGACCATCGGCTTCTCCCGGATATGGAGCCAAGGCTTCACCGGCGGACGGCGATCTTTCAAGGTTGTTCAAATCGACGACCGTACCGGCCGCGTCGTATCCATGACCCATCGCACGCTGCCTGACGCGTTGAACTGATGCGCCCCTGTGGAGCGTTCATCGACGCGAATCTGCTTGTGCTGCTTGTCGTCGGCTCAGTAGATCGAAAGTCGATCGAGAGACATCGCCGGACGCGAACATTTACTGCGGAAGATTACGACCGTTTGCTCGATATGATCGAGGCGCTGGGCAACCGAGTATTCGTTACGCCGAACACGCTTACCGAAACATCCGATCTGCTCAAACAACCCCGCGACGCCCGCTTTGGCGACCGGCTGCGATTCCTCATCGAGCAAAGCGAGGAGATCGTCGTCGCCAGCGCGACCGCCGCGCGCAGCAATTCATTTGCGCGGCTTGGGTTAACCGACGCCGCGCTGCTGGAGGTCATCTCGGCGGAAAGACCGCCGATCACCGTGGATCTCGAGCTTTTCAGCGCTGCTTTTGCAAAGAGTGAGGAGTCCGCGATCAACTTCACTCGTTTCCAGAACCTGGCGTAGAACGGCTAACAGGAGCCAAGCTCAGCTTGCGATAGCGGCTAAGGGGTAGAATCTTCTCATCATGATTCGCGCCGCCCTGTTTCCACTCGCAGTCGTTTTGGCGTCCCCGGCGCCCGGCCGGGCCGAGGAGTGGAGCAGATTCCGCGGCCCCAACGGCTCCGGCGTTTCCGCCGACGCCGGTTTTCCGGTCAAGTTCGGGCCGTCGAAGAATCTGCTGTGGAAAACAAGGGTTCCAACGGGCAAATCTTCGCCAGTGCTCGATGAGCGCCACGTGTTCCTCACGTCGGCGGCGGACGAAAAGCTGTTCACGCATTGCTACGACCGTAAGACCGGCAAGCTTCTCTGGGAAAAATCCGTCGATCGCCGGCGACAGGCATTCACTCACCCGCTCAACGAACCCGCCGCTGCGTCGCCCGTCACCGACGGCGAGAACGTTTATGCCTTCTTCGAAGACTGGGGGCTGATTTCCTACGACGCCGCGGGCAATCTGCGCTGGAAGACGCCGCTCGGCCCGTTCAGCAACAACCAGGGCATCGGCGCCTCGCCGATCTTCTTCGACGGAAGGATCGTCCTGCAGATCGACCAGGCCGCGAACTCGTACATCGCCGCCTTCGACGCAGCCGACGGCGAAACGATCTGGCGAACCGCCCGCGGCGAGCACGAAGGCTGGGCGACGCCGATCGTCTACCGGCAAGACGGCCAGGTCCCGCAGTTGCTGACGGTGGGCGACGGACTGTTCGGCGCGTATGAGACGCAATCGGGAAAACGGACGCTCAACGAGTTCAAGCTGGGCGGGTACATCGTCGCCAGCCCCGTACTGGAAGGCGACCTGCTCATCGCCTACGGCTACAACATCGCCACTCCTACCAGCTTCGACAAGCTGCTCTCCACCCGCGACGCAAACGGCGACGGCTTGCTCGCGGCCGGCGAATACAAAGATTCGTTCTTCACCGGAATCGCCAAGTTCCGCGGTAACCGGGACGGCATCATCGCCAGAGAAGAATGGGACGTCGTCAAGAACACCTACGCCGGCCCGTCGCGCCTGTCGGCCATGCGCCTCAAAGGCGCCGAGAACGGCAGGGTGCAATCCGAGGAGCTCTGGCATTACGAGCGCAGCTTTCAGGGCGTCATTCCGTCGCCGCTGATTTACGAAGGCATCCTGTACTTCGTGAAGAACGGCGGGATATTCACCGCCATGGACGCCGCAACCGGCGAGATGCTGAAGCAGGGTCGCCTGCGCGGCGCCATCGACCCCTACTCTTCGTCTCCGGTGGCCGCCGAAGGCAAGATATTCGCGGCCAGCGAATCCGGCAACGTCTCCGTGCTGAAGGCCGGCGCAGAGTGGGAGACATTGGCCGTCAACGCCCTGGAAGGGGGCATCTTCGCCACGCCGGCGCTCTCCGACGGCAAAATTTTCGTGCGCACGACCGAGTGGCTTTATTGTTTTGCGCAACAAGCCGCGACAGAGCGTTGACCCCGCCGGCCCGGCGCGAAGACTGCGCAACGGAGCGGCGCCCGCTTTGCTAACCTATACGTTTCCGATCCGAGAAAAGGAGCCGAAACGCACTCATGGCAAGACCGGTCACCCTGTTCACCGGCCAATGGGCCGATCTACCCCTCGAAGTCCTGGCCGAGAAAGCGGCCTCGTGGGGCTACGACGGCCTGGAGCTCGCCTGTTGGGGCGACCACATGGACGTTTTCCAAGCGGCGCACGATCTCGACTACTGCGCCAAGCAAAAAGCGATCCTCGACAAGCGCGGCCTGCAACTTTTCGCTATCTCGAACCACCTCGCGGGACAACTGGTCTGCGACCCCAACAACGACTCCCGCTCCGACGGTTTCGCGCCGCCCGAGTGCGCCGGCGACGCCGAGAAAAAACGCACTTGGGCCGTCGAAGCGCTCAAGAATACCGCGCGCGCCGCAAAGAACCTGGGCCTCGAAGTGACGCCCGGCTTTACCGGATCGTCGATCTGGCATCTGCTGTACAGCTTCCCGCCGGTGCCCGATTCGACGATCGACGAAGGCTTCGCCTACTTCGCCGAAATGTTTCACCCGATCCTCGACGTTTACGACGAATGCGGTGTGCGCTTCGCGCTGGAAGTGCATCCGACGGAAATCGCTTTCGACATCTACACGGCCCAGCGCGCGATCGACGCCGTAGGCGGACGCGAAGCTTTCGGCTTCAACTTCGATCCCAGCCATCTGCACTGGCAGCAGGTCGATCCGGTGATGTTCATCCGCGAGTTCAAAGACCGCATCTATCACGTTCATATGAAAGACGCTGCGCTTCAGCTCGACGGCAAGAGCGGCATTCTGGCCTCACATCTCAATTTCGGACATCAGAACCGCGGCTGGGACTTCCGCTCGCTCGGACACGGCGGCGTGGACTTCGAAGAAATCATCCGCGCGTTGAACCACATCGGCTACGACGGCCCGCTCTCGATCGAGTGGGAGGACAGCGGCATGGAGCGCGAAGCCGGGGCCGAAGAAGCCTGCGCGTTCACCAAGACCGTGGATTTCGCGCCCTCGGGACGCGCCTTCGACGCGGCCTTCGACGAGTAAGCGAACCCCGCGACCGGAATCCGTCTTGGACAATCCCACCGATTATCGCTATGCCCGCCGCGAGGCGGTCGCCGCAGTTCTGATCTGGGCGGCGGCTCTGGCAACGACCGTCGGTTTGTCGTACGCGCTCGGCTACGGCGAATCGGCGCCGCAAAGCCTTTGGGGGATTCCCCGCTGGGCCGCGCTCGGCGTGTTCGCGCCTTGGGTCGTCTTCTTCTTGGTACACGTCTGGTTTTCCTTGTATTTCGGGCGCCGGCGCGGATAAGGCGGCAGGGAGCAAGTGTACACGGCGAACGCGACCGTCTGGGCGGCTTTCTGCCTGTATCTGTCGATTACGTTCGCCCTCGCTCACCTTGCTCACAGACGGGCCGGGAGCGGGAGCTTCCTGGAAGAATTCTTCGTCGGCGGCCGCACGCTCGGCCCTTGGGTGCTGGGTCTTACCTGGATCGCCACGTCGGCGAGCGGCGGCAGTTTCATCGGCGCTCCCTCGCTGGGGCACGCCAACGGCTGGTCGGTCATGCTGTGGATTTCCGGCTATATCGTCGTGGCGACAGTGGGTTTCGGCCTGCTGGGACGAAGAATCGCCGAAATCGGCCAAACCTCCGCCGCCCTGACCTTCTCCGATCTGCTGCGCGACCGCTTCGACAGCCGGGCGATCGGCATAATCTCGGGAATCGCCCTGATCGTCCTCTACACCAGCTTCATCGTCGCCCAGTACATCGCCGGCGCGCGGGTGCTCGAAGTCGTTCTCGGCGTCCCTTATGTCTGGGGAGCGACGGGCCTGGCCCTGACGGTCTGCCTGTACACGGCGTACGGCGGCTTCCGCGCCGTCGCTTGGACGGACAGCTTCCAGGCCATCGTCATGCTGACCGGCGTTCTGCTTACGGCGGGATTTGCTTTACACAAGGCCGGCGGATTCGCGGGCGTGTTCGACGGCTTGGCCGCGCAGTCCCCGGACCTTCTTTCCGCGCCCGGGCCGAACGACTTCCTGCCCCTGCCCGCGGCGATCTCGTTTTTCTTCGTATGGCCGCTGGCCATTGCCGGCCAGCCCGCGCTGATCACGCGCTTTCTCGCCTGCCGCGATATCGCCGCGCTCAGGAGGGCTTCCTTTCTCATCGGCTGCTACATCCTGCTGCTGTATCCGGCGGTCATTTTCGTGGGCATCGTGGGGCGCGTGCTGGTTCCGCACCTGGCTGCGCCGGACCATGCTTTGCCGGCAACGATCCTGGCGGCGGTCCCTCCGCTGTTGGCCGGATTCGTGCTGGCCGCGCCGCTGGCGGCGATCATGTCGACCGTCAGCTCATATATTCTGGTCTCGGCAAGCTCTTTGGTTCGAGACCTTTACCAGAGAAATATAAGTCGAAATCTGCAAGAGGGCGAGACCCGGCGCCTGACGCATCTGGCGACCTTCGCCGTGGCCGCGGTTGCCGTGATATTCGCCCTGCGGCCGCCCGACTATCTGCAATACATCGTCGTATTCTCGGGCACCGGGCTGGCGGCGACGTTCCTCATGCCGATCGTTTTCGGGGTCTATTGGCCCGGCATGAACCGCATCGGCTGCCTGGCGGGCATCGCCGCCGGATTTTCTTCGTTCCTGCTGCAATACGCGCTATTCGGAACGCGCAGCTTTTACGGTTTCGACCCGTTTGTCTGGTCGTTGGGCGTCTGCGCGCTCGCCTGCTGGATCGGCTCGCGCCTGGGCGCCCCCGATGCCGAGGAGTTGCTGCAGCGGTATTTCGGGGTTGACCGGCGCGCGAGCCGCTGACGAATTTCTCAAAAAGGATTGAAGACGACAAGCGATGCCGCAAGCCAAGGCTCATAATTCTACCTTCATCGGGGGGGGGGGTGGGGTAGAAAGGAAACAATCCGCCGCGCCCTGCGGCTGCTCGGCTGGAACGCGTTGCTTCTCGCCGTAAGTCTGACCCTGGCCGCAGCCGCCGCTGAAATCCGGTTGCGGATAAAGACGCCTTTCATGGACACGAGCCGGCCCGTGCGCTTCCTCCCGAAGGTGGGCCTTATCGGCAAACCCAACGCGGAAGTGCGCTGGACGAACAGGCTCGATTTCTGGACCGTCTCGCAAACCAACAGCCTGGGCTTCCTCGACCGCGAACCCATCGGCCCCGAACGCACTGCGGCAAGTTGCCATGTCGCCGTCATCGGCGATTCCTTCGTCGCGGCGCTGGAGGTCCCCATCGCCGATAAATTCCACGTCCGGCTCGAAGAACTCGCCGCCCGGAAACTGCCCGCTCTGGGCATCACCGCCTCGGCTTTCGGGCACAGCTCCACCGGCCAATTCAACCAACTGCCATTTTACGACGAATTCGCGCGGCGCCTGCGCCCCAAGCTGCTGGCGCTCGTCTTCGCCCATAACGACTTCATGGACAACTCCCCGTTCCTGGACTCGTTGCATTCGGGACACGACCCGGACCGGATTCCGTGGGTCTCCGCGGAACGAAACGCGGACGGAACCATGAGGCTGCGGCCGCCGCATCCCGATTGGCGGTACGGATTGCCGCTGCCCGATCCCTCGCTGAAACCCCTGTACGCCCATGTCTTGAAGCGCATGACTCGGATTTTCTACTTCGCCAACTGGTTGGATGCCAAGATCGGCGTCTTATTTCCACTCGACGCCGACCCCAAACTGATCGCGTGGGCGGAACTGTTGAGCCGGCGCCCCCGCTATGCATCGCTGCTCGCCGGCTGGCAACCCACGAGGCAGGCGCACACCGAGAGGATGTTCACCGAAAAGGACCTGCCGCCCGTCTTCGAAGAAGCCCTGGAATTTACGGCTTTCGCCCTGGATCGCTTCAAGGAACGCGCGGACCGCGACGGCGTCTCGTTGGTCATCTTGTCCACACATACGATGCGTACCCGCGGCGACCGGAGATTCGAGCGCATGAAGACCCTGGCCGAGGCGCGGGGCATTCCCGTCATCAACCAGTTCGACTATATCCTGCGCCAAGGCGGCAAGATCGAGGATGCGCATTGGACTCACGACGGCCACTGGAATGCCGCCGGTCACCGGTGGGCCGCCGAAGCTCTGCTCGAATGGCTGAGGGAAAACCAGGATGTCTGTGCCGGAGCGACCGAAAAATAGACCGCGGCGGCGCCCAAATCCGATAGACTGAGTTGAAACCATGCCAAGCAAGGAGGAATTCCCATGCGTTCTCTGAATTTCTTAGCGTTTTCCGCTGCTCTCCTGATCGGCGCCGGCTCGGCCTCGGCGCAGCGGCCCGCGTCGCCTCGGGGCGAGGCCGCCGTCCAACTGGGCGGCGAGTACGAAGGGCGCAGATACGTAGGCGGCCACTGGATCACCGTCGATTACGGCCGGCCCATCTTGCGCGGGCGGAGCGGCATCTTCGGCGCGGGCGATTCCTACGGCAAAGCGGCCAACGCCGGGGCGCCGGTCTGGCGCGCCGGAGCGAATCAATCGACCCGTTTCATGACCGAAGCGGACCTCATGTTCGGCGACAAGGCCCTGCCGGCGGGCGAATACAGCATGTTCGTCGATCTGAAAGAAGACGATTGGACGCTGATCTTTTCCACCCACGCGGCCAAAGACAGCTTCCGCGCTCCGGGAGAGGGGCTTTGGGGCGCCTACGACTACACCCCCGATAAGGACGTGTTGCGCGTCAAGATGGATGTCGGCAGCCTGCCCGTGTCCTACGAGCAGTTCACCATCGCGTTCACGGACATGACCAAGACGGGCGGCAAGCTCTCCCTGGTCTGGGAGAAGACGGTTGCGGAAGCGGCCTTCTCTTTGAAGCAATAGGCCCGGGAAGCAATAAGCCCGGCGGTCTTGCAGTCCGACCGGCTCCGCTACCCCTCGCCCCCGCGCGATGCAAGCGCTTGACGGCGATCTACGCGGCGGCGGCTTCCGCTTGCATCCTCTCTACTTCTACGACGGCAGGCGCGGCTGCGCGGGGCCGATTCAAGCGCTTGCGGGCTTGCGCAAGGTCCCACTTCAACTGACGCCTTAGCCAAGAGTCGGCGGTTCCCCAGCCGATCTTTTCCAGTTTCATCGCCAAGTCGAGAGTTACCGGGCCGCGTTCGTTCAGGACGCGGGAGAGGTTGCCCCGGCTAACCCCGATCTTGGCCGCGGCTTCCCCGACAGTCATTCCCGGTTGATCTTCCGGGAAGTCGGGATCCACGTTAATGAACCCCATTTTTAAAGACCTGCCGGGATGCAGCGGGTTCAACCGCATGCAGGCGTCGTCGGGTTCCCCAAGAATCATGTTCTTCCCCCCTTAACGATAGTCCACAAAGTCAACGTCGTAGGCGTTCCCCGAGTCGTCGACGCGAAACGTGATTCGCCGGTTGCCGGTAATTCGCACCGCCCAAACTCCCTTGTCTCTCCCCGTCAACTCGTGCAGACGGTAGCCCCGGCGCTTGCGGAAGTCTTGCAGAGGTTCCCATTGTCCAGTAGCTCCAAGATATCCTTGATCTTTGCGAGTTGCCGGCGTTGCAGCTTCCGCGCGTCTTGTTTGCGGAAGAACCGTTTGAGCGCGTTACTCTTGAACCCTCCGATCGCCATAGACCATTGGATCGTACAATGATTTACCTTGAGCGTCGGGGGAGAGCGGCGGCAAGCGTCCCCGACCGTATTATCGTTTCGTTGGCTTGAGACGACCGGAATCGGTGCGCGAACGCCTACAGCGCAGCGGCGTCGAAAACGGAAGACACGCTCGGGCAATCCTGCGAGCGGTCGAAACGCCGGCGGTCTTGCTATTCACTATCCACCATTCACTACCCGCCTGCCGCGCCTGCGCGCCCTATATCTCGAGCTTCCAGGGCGGGCGGTACTCCTTCCGCAAGTAGGTTTGTGCCTCCTTGTTTTCGGTAGTCTCTTCCACCGGGTCCCAATCGATGCGTTGGCGGCTGCGCAGCGAAACGTTGCCCAGTAAAGCCATCGCCGTGGACTTGTGGCCGATTTCGATGTCGCAGATCGGCTTCGAGCGCTTGCGGATGGCAGCCACGAAATCCCTCCAGTGATCGTCCGTGGAGGCATTCCGCGCATCGCCCCGCGACGCTCTCATGCGCGGCTCGACCCGCGGCCGCGGCTCGCGGTAGCGCCGCACCTCGGTCGAAATCTCCCAGTACTGGCGGTTGACGTAGAGCGTTCCCTCGGTGCCGTGGAACAAGATGCCGTAGCCCGGCAGTCCGCCCGTATAGGCATTGGCGACGCGGTTCTCGTAGGTACAGACGAAATTCGGAAACTCGTACGACGCCAGGATCGTGTCCGGCGTCTCGCGGTTGTCGATGAGCGCGTACTTGCCGCCGAAGGTCGAGACCGCCCGCGGGCCGGGTTCCGCCGTCGCCATCAGGACGATATCGAGCAGGTGGATGCCCCAGTCGGTCATCATGCCGCCGGCGTAGTCCCAGAACCAGCGGAAATGAGCGAACTGGTAAGGATTCACGCCGAAACGGTTTTTGTTGAACGGGCGCTCGGCCGCCGGCCCCAGCCACATGTCCCAATCGAGGTTCGCCGGAGGGGCGGTGTCGGGCGGGTTGCCGATGCCCTGCGGATACATGTTGGAATAGTTCCACGTGCGGACGAAGCTGATCGTGCCCAGCTTCCCGCTTTGAACGATATCGGCGGCTTCCTGAAAGTGCTCGCCCGAGCGCTGCTGCGTCCCGACCTGAACGACGCGGCCGTATTTCCGAGCCGCCTGGACCATCGTCTGCCCCTCGTGGACCGTGACGGAGATCGGCTTTTCGACATAGACGTCCTTGCCCGCCTTGCACGCCTCGACCGTCATGTAGGCGTGCCAGTGGTCCGGAGTCGCGATCAGCACCGCGTCGATGTCTTTGTCGGCGATCAGATCGCGAAAATCGGGATAGATCTTGGCCTCGGGAACCATCTTGAGGGTCAACTCGAGATTCGGCTTGTAAACCTCGCTGAGAGCCGTGACCTCGATATCGTCGGACAGCTTGAGCACGGAGCGCAGGTTGCTCCGGGCGCGCCTGCCGCAGCCGATCACGCCCAGGCGAATTTTCTTGCCGCCGGCGGTTTGGGCCGGCAACGCGGAAGAAGCAGCCGCGGCAGAGGCGGCGGCGACGAAAGCTCTACGTTTCATGGGAACTCCGGTTTGCTAGGTTATCATGCGTCCGTCACCGGCAAGTCGATGCGGTCGTCCAACTCTTCCAGCAGCTTGACGACAAGCGCTTTCTGCCCGTATTCGAAGTCGCCGGCCGGCTTGGCGGGGTCATGAATGGCCACCCAAGCCTTCAAAAGCTCGATGACCGGCTCTGCGACGGCCTCCTCGGCGCCGGGCTCGAAGCGCAAGGGGATCTCGGCATTGCGAATCGTTTCGATCAGCAGAGTGGAAAACTTCATTCTGAATTTCTCGAAGCAACTTCCCGCGACGGCTACCCCACGGTCAGTGCGCGCAGCGTCTCGAGATATGGCGCGCGGGCGACGCCCCGCTCGGTAATAATCGCCGACACGTACTCATTCGGCGTGACGTCGAACGCCGGGTTTCTTACCTGCGTTTCCGCGGGGGCGATTTGGCGTCCGTGAATTTGCGTGACCTCGTCGGGGGAGCGTTCTTCGATCGGAATGCTGTCGCCCGACTCCAGGTTCATGTCCAGGGTCGAGAGCGGCGCGGCGACATAAAAAGGGATGGCGTTCTCCTTGGCCAGGACCGCTATCGAATAAGTTCCGATTTTATTCGCCACGTCGCCGTTCGCGGCAATCCGGTCCGCTCCGACCACGACGGCATCGACTTCGCCGCGCCGCATCATGTAGCCGGCCATGTTATCGGTCAGCAGGGTAACGGGGATCTCGTCCTGCTGCAGTTCCCAGACGGTGAGCCGGGCGCCCTGCATGAAAGGGCGGGTTTCATTGGCCATGACCGCAAGCGGATTGCCGCCCTCGACGGCCGCGCGAATCACGCCGAGCGCCGTTCCGTAGCCGCCGGTGGCGAGAGCGCCGGCGTTGCAGTGCGTCATCACCGTGCCGCCTCCCGGCAGCAATGCGGCGCCGTAGCGGCCCATCGCCTTGTTGATGGCGATGTCGTCCCGCAGAACCTCTTGCGCTTCGTCGATCAGACGCTGCCGAATCGCCGCCGTAGCGACGCCCGCCCGCCGCAGTTTCCCGAACAGCGTCCGCATGCGCTCGATGGCCCAGAACAGATTGACTGCCGTCGGGCGGGTCGCCGCCAACGTGTCAAAAATGTCTTCGACTTGCGCGTCGAGGTTTTCGTCCGACGCCTTTTGCACTCCCAGAGCAACGCCCATCGCGGCCGCGCAGCCGATGGCCGGAGCGCCCCGAATAACCATCGTGCGGATGGCGTCCGCGACCTCGTCATAAGTCTTGCAAGTGACGTATGTCTCTTCGCCGGGCAGTTTCGTCTGGTCGATCATGACGACGCCCGCGTCGGTCCATTCGATTGTGTTCACCATGAGCGGAAAAAGGCAATCCTCCAGTCTATCGGAGTTGCTCCGGCGCGGCGAGGAGCACGGCGAAGAGCAGCCCGTTATAGGAGGCATGCACAAGAGCCGCCGCTTTCGTCGATCCCGTGCGCATGCGGACCGCGCCGAGCACAAGTCCGACCCAGAACAGAATCGACAGATTTTGCCACCGCCACCCGTATTGCGCGCCGTGGACCAGCGAAAACGCCGCGCTCGTGGCGACTAAAGCAATGCCGGCGCCGTGAACGCGGTCGAGAGCCGCAAACAGGAATCCGCGGAAAACGATCTCTTCGACAACCGGCGCGACCAGTACGCCGAACGCCGCCAGCGCCCAGATCGCGTCAGGGTCGCTTAATAATTCGAGCATCGGGTAGGACTCGTCGGGAACGCCCACGACCGCCGCCAGGAGCATCACGCTCAACGCCAGCAACACGCCGCCGGCCAGGTAGCGTTTTGCGGGATGTATCGGCGGCAGCCAGCCGACTCCTTCCGCGAACCTTCGCCGGCAGCGTCGAACGACGACCCAGTAGATGTAGAGCAATACCGGGAGCCATGCCGCCGATTGCACGGCAAGCGCCCAATAAGGGTTTCCCTGCATGGCGTCCATCGCCGACGATAAATCCGAAACGCCGGCCGTGCGCATATAGAAATACAGCGCGGCCTGACCGGCTCCGAAGAGGGACAGCACGGCCACCGCAAGCAGAGCGGCGATTTCGCGGTACGCCCAGTGCGGGCGGGCGCCTTCGAGCGCCGGCCGGGGAGCGGACGCGACGTCATCCGCGAGCCCGCCGCCGGTCTCCGGCATTTCCCGTCGGCATTCTTCGTTCATGCCATCCCTATCCGTTTGAGCTCCTGCCCGGTATAGCTTGCGGACACGTTGGCAACAGCTTCCGGAGTCCCGCAGGCCACCACTTCCCCGCCCTCTTCGCCGCCCTCGGGACCGAGATCGACGATCCAATCCGCGGATTTGACGACATCGAGATTGTGCTCGATCACAATCGCCGTGTTGCCCAGATCGGCCAATCTGTGGAGCACTTCGAGCAACTTGCGCACATCGTCGAAATGGAGGCCGGTGGTCGGCTCGTCGAGGATGTAAACCGTCTTGCCGGTCTGGCGCTTACTGAGCTCGCGGGCCAGCTTGATGCGCTGCGCCTCGCCCCCCGACAGAGTCGTGGACGACTGGCCGAGGTGAATATAGCCAAGCCCCACGTCGCGCAACGTCTTTAATTTGGGATGAACCGCCGGAAAATTCTCCAGAACCGGAAGCGCCTCTTCGACCGTCGCTTCGAGCAGGTCGGCGATGGAATAGCCCTTGTACTTGACTTGCAGCGTTTCTTCGTTATACCGCCGTCCGCGGCAAACGTCGCAGCGCACGAAGACGTCCGGCAAAAAGCTCATCTCGATGCGCTTGTTGCCGTCGCCCCGGCAAGCCTCGCACCGCCCGCCTTTGACGTTGAAGCTGAAGCGGCCCGGTTTGTAGCCGCGTGCGCGCGACTCCGGCAACTCGGCAAAAAAAGTCCGAATCGGCGTGAGCGCCTGCGTATAGGTTGCGGGATTCGAGCGGGGCGTGCGGCCGATCGGCGATTGGTCGATGCGGATAACCTTGTCGATCAGATCGAGACCCTCGACGCCGTCGTGCTTGCCGGCGCGGCCCTTGCCGCGGTGCGCCCGTTTCGCCAGCACGGGGTAAAGAATGTCGTTGACAAGCGTCGACTTCCCGCTCCCGGACACGCCTGTCACAACAATCAACGTCCCCAGAGGGAACTCGACCGTGATGTTTTTCAGATTGTGCTGGCGCGCGCCCCTGACCGCCAGCCGGCGGTCCGTCGCGGGCCTGCGCGCCGCAGGAGACTCGATCGACTTGCGGCCGGAGAGATACTGCCCGGTCAACGAACTCTTTGCCCGCGCAACCTGCCGGGGCGTTCCCTGGGCGACAAGCCCGCCGCCGAGGCGGCCGGCGCCGGGGCCGAGGTCCACCACGTGATCGGCGCGTTCGATCGTTTCCCTGTCGTGCTCGACGACGACGATGGTGTTCCCCAAATCCC
Organism: Bryobacterales bacterium; assembly: GCA_965214915.1. Lineage (GTDB taxonomy): Bacteria > Acidobacteriota > Terriglobia > Bryobacterales > UBA6623 > CATQHP01. The sequence goes on from CBDCCP010000001.1 coordinate 51,742, forward strand.
TGAGCCGCGCCAGGTTGTCGAGCAAGCGGCCGTTGTCGCGGGCATGCAGCCCGATGGACGGCTCGTCGAGGACGTACAGCACGCCGCGCAGCTCCGTGCCGAGCTGCGTCGCCAGCCGCACGCGCTGCGCTTCGCCGCCCGACAAGGTCGCGGACGAGCGGTCGAGACTCAAATACGCCAAGCCGACGTTTTCCAGGAACCGCAGGCGCTTGCGGATTTCGCCGGTCAAACGGTCCGCGACCGTCCGTTGCCGATCGCTGAGCTCCAGGCCGCCCATCGACTGGGCAAGCCGGTTCAACGGCAGCGCCGTCATCTCGGCGATCGACAGTCCGGCAATTCTGACCGCCAGGCTCTCCGGCTTCAGACGCCGCCCCCCGCATTCGGGGCACGGCTGCGCCGACATGTATTTGAGGACATGCTCCTTCTGCTCCTCGGCCGCGTTGCGGCCGTAATGCGAACGGATCTGATGGAGAATCCCTGTAAACCCGCGCACCGAGCGCAGCTTTTCGTCCTCGCCGGCGCCGAACAGCAACAGATCGCGGTGCTCTTCCGGCAAGGCGTTCCACGGCTTCTTGAGATCGATCTTCTTGGCCTTGGCGACCCTTTCGACATCGCGCACGATGTGCCACCAAAGCCACGCCGGCGGCAGCGCGCCGTCGAAAGGCGGCTTCGCGGGATCGAGAATCAACTTGTCCAAATCGAAATCCCACAGGCTGCCGAGCCCGTGGCAATGCGGACAAGCGCCGTAGCGGCTGTTGAACGAAAACGAACGCGGCTCGAAATCGGGGACGCTCGCTCCGCAGTTCGTACAGGCCAGCTTTTCGGAATACAACGTTTCCGGGCCGCCGACCTCGGCGATTAAAACAAGGCCGTCGCCCAGCTTCGACGCCGTCCGGATCGAGTTCTCGAGACGCTGCTCGACGCCTCTGCGCACGTGTACGCGGTCGACGACGATTTCGATCGTGTGGCTCTTGCGGCGATCGAGACGGATGTCGTCTTCCAGATGGACCATCTCGCCGTCGACCCGCGCCCGTACGAATCCCTTGGCGGCGAAATTCAGAAGTTCCTTGCGGTAATGCCCTTTGCGGCCCCGCACGAACGGGGTCATCACCATCACCTTCTTGCCGAGCTGCTCCTTGAGAATCCTTGCCGCAACCCGATCGGAAGCTTGCCGCCGAATCGGCAAGTCGCACTTGTAGCAATACGGCGTGCCGACCGAGGAATACAGCAGCCGCAAATAATCGTAGATCTCGGTGACGGTGCCGACCGTGGAGCGGGGACTGCGCGCGGTCGTTTTCTGTTCGATCGAAAGAGCCGGACTGAGACCGTCGATCGAATCGACGTCGGGCCGCTCCATCTGCTCGAGAAACTGCCGCGCATACGGTGAAAGAGTCTCGACGTAACGCCGCTGGCCTTCGGCATAGATCGTGTCGAACGCGAGCGACGATTTACCCGATCCGCTAAGCCCCGTGACGACAGTGAAGCTATTGCGGGGAATCTCCAGATGGAGATTCCGCAGGTTGTGCTGCCGCGCGCCGCGAACGCTGATCCGACCGAGCATCCGTTGCGTTTCGGGTTACCGATTCCCCAACGTAAAGTTCAGCGCGTGCAGGCCGTCGCCCGCCGCCTCAACCGTTCGCTCGGCCGACAAATCGCCCTTGACCACGCGAACGACGCGCCGGCCCGGCATGACCGCAATGCGCTCAGGAGTTTTCCTATCCGTCTTGCGGCCGTCGATATAGATGTCGCCGTCCGGCGGCCGGCTGGTAATCATCAAAATTGCTCGTATCGGCTGCAGCAAGAAGGAAATCTCCAACGCTTTCGGCCCGAGGTCGAAAGACTCCCGTTGCGGGCGGTATCCATCGAGAGTGACTGTCGCCGTATGCCTGCCCTTGGGAAGGTCCATCGGCTCGCACGGCGCCGTGCAAGTCCATTCGGCTCTCCGGTCGACTGTAATTTCCGCTCCGTCCACATTGCTTCTGAAAGTGACCGGCTGCAACGCAGGGGCCGGCAGGCGAGGCTGCTGCCCCGCAGCCGTCTCTGCCGCGGGAGGGTCGGGCTCGGAGGGAACGGGTTCGGCAGCCGGCCCCGTCGACTCCGGGTCGGGACCGGCTTCTATTGAGCCGCTCGGGTCGGACCGTATTGAGTTCTCGTCTTGCAATGACTTGAACTCGGAAACCGCAGGCGGGACATCGGGTACGGGGCCGGCGGCGGCCGCCTTTTCGCTCGGCGCCGATTGCGCCCCGGACACCGCAGGGGCCGGCGTTATCGGCTTGTCCACAGGCCCCGAGCCGCCATCGTCAAAATCCGACGCGGTCCCCAGGACGACCTGAAGCAAGCGGCTGGGATCGTCGAGCAAAGCCGGGTTGCTGAAAAGGACGAACGCCAGGCCGCCCGTCGCCGCAATCAACAGCAGCAAGATGGCTAAAGGCCAGCGGCGTTTTTCCTCCGAGTCGAAACCGCGCAGCGCCCCGGCGGCGGACGCCTGCTGCGGAGCGCGCATTTTTCGGGCGGGCTCCGGAAGAATCGGAGCAGCTTTTTCCGGCCCGGATTCTCCCTCGGTCTCCTTGAGCTCGTCGGAAGCGGCGGCCGGCGCGTCTTTCCCCGATACTCCGTCGGCAGCGGGCGTTTCGTCGGTATCCGCATCCGCTCCATCCGCGAGAGCGCCGTTCAACGGCGCCCGATCATGCGTAACGTCCTGCTGCGCCGGAGCAACGCCCGCCGTTTCATCCCCCGCGCCGATGCCGGCAAGCCCCGCCGACAAGACAACGGCTTCCCCGCCGCCGCGAATCTGCTTCGCGGCAGCGGCGACGGCTTCGCCTAATTCCCGGCAGGTGGCGAAGCGCTCGCCCGGATCTTTGGCCAGAGCCCGCAATATGGCTTCATCGAGCGGCGGCGAAATTTTGGGATTCCATTGCCTCAGCGGCGCCGGGTCCGCCGAGACGATCTTGAAAATCGTCGACGTCAGATTTTCGGCCTGGAACGGTTTTTTGCCGGTCAGCAATTCGTAGCCGATGGCGCCGAGCGAAAACTGGTCCGACCGGCCGTCGATCTCCTCTCCCTTCACTTGCTCGGGCGACATGTAATTCGGCGTGCCCATGACGACGCCGGTGCGGGTCAATTGCGACGACGCGATGCGGGCGACCCCGAAATCCATGATCTTCACGCCGTCGGGGGAGATCATGATGTTCGACGGCTTGATGTCCCGATGGACGATCCCGCGGCGATGCGCATAGTCGAGCGCAGAGCCGACTTGCAAAAGCAGATCGACGGCAAAATCCAAGCTTCGCGCCGTGCCGCCGGCAGTCGAGACATAGCGGTCGAGCGTTTGCCCCTCAACCAGCTCCATCGCGATATAAACAAGCCCGTCTTGTTCGTCGACGTCGAAAATCGTAACGATTCCGGGGTGCGACAGGCGGCCGGCGGACTGCGCTTCGCGGAACAGCCTCTCCCGCAATCCTTCGATCTCGCCCGTATCGGCCTGATCGGCCGGCTTGATTGTTTTGATCGCTACCTCGCGGCCGATTCTCGGATCGCGGGCGCGGTAAACAATGCCCATCGCCCCGCGTCCCAACTCCGAAGCGATCTCGTAACGACCGATCTGTTCCATCGAGGAAAAGGTATGCTCCTTTGCACTTTATCACGCATCGTTCGCGCCGCCACCGGAACGACGCATTGCGACGGTCGCGCCCGCGATCCCCCGGATGCCGCCGCGCTATGATTTCCTTACATGGGTTTGCGACTGCTTCTACTGGCGATATCGGCTGCGCTGCCGGCGGCGGCCGCCGAGTGGCCGCAATTTCGAGGCCCGCAAGGGATGGGCATCGCCGAGGACGGCCCGCTGCCGGCGCATTTCAACGTAAACGAAAACCTCGTCTGGAAAACCGACGCGCCCCCCCGGTCATTCGTCTCCCGTGCTCAGCGGGACCATGATCTTCCTCACCGCGTACGAGAACGAGAGTCTGTTGACGATGGCGCTCGACCGGAAATCGGGCAAAGTCTTGTGGCAACGCGAAGCGCCGCGGCCGCGCCGCGAGCATTTTCAACCCACTCACGGCCCTGCTTCTGCTTCGCCGGTCACCGACGGCGAGAACGTCTATGTTTTCTTCGGCGATTTCGGCGTCCTTTCCTACGACTCGAAGGGGAATGAGCGCTGGCGGCGTCCGCTGGGGCCGTTCGTCAACGCCAACGGACACGGCTCGTCTCCGATCCTCGCCGACGGCAAGCTCATTCTGGTCTGCGACCAGTCCAGCGACTCCTACCTTTTGGCGCTCGATGCCGGCGACGGCTCCATTGCCTGGAAAACCGACCGCTCGGAGGTTACCCGCGGCTACGGCACGGCCGGAATCTTCCGTCCGAAGAACGGCAAGCCGCAGGTCGTCGTGCCCGGGGCCTACCGCGTCTTGGCCTACGACCTCGAGACCGGCGAAAAAATCTGGTGGGTCAACGACTTCGCCTGGCAACTGAAATGCGTCCCCATTTTCGACGAGGACACGATCTATATCAACGGGTGGGAGATCGGCGGCGAACCCGGCCAGCAAAAGGAAACCTCTTCCTTCGAAGAAGTGTTGGCCAAACACGACGTCGACGGCGACGGTAAGCTGGCTCAGTCCGAGTCGCCGGACGAACGCCTGGCCCGCGACCGCTCGTGGTCCGAGCACGACCTCGACGGAGACGGACTGCTCGGCGAGCGGGACTGGTATTTCTACGCCGCGCGCCGCGCCCCGATCAACAACCTCGTGGCTATTCGCCCCGGCAATCTCAAGGGCGACATCTCCGCAAGCGGCGTACATTGGCGCTATACCAAATCGCTGCCCAACACGCCCTCGCCTTTGCTGTATCGAGGGATGCTCTACCTCGTCAAGGACGGCGGCATCTTCAGCAGCATCGATCCCGCGGCCGGACGCTCGCAACGCGTGGCCAGGCTGACCGGCGCGATCGACAAGTACTGGGCCTCGCCCGTTGCCGGAGACGGCAAGATCTACACCGTAAGCGAAAGTTGCGTCGTCAGCGTGATCGCTCCGGGGCGCCAACTGGAAAGCCGTTGCCGCCGGCAGCATCGACGATACCTGCTTTGCAACTCCCGCGCTCGCGGACGGCCGTTTCTACCTGCGCACGATGAGCGCGCTGTACGCATTCGGCCCGCGGTGAGACGCCGTTTGCTTCCGGCGGCCTTCATGAGGGCGCCCCGCGCGTTTCGACTGGCGTTCCCGTTGCCGGCCTTATTCCTGTGGCCGGCGGCTTCGCCGGCGAGCGCTCACGTCATCAGCGCGAGCCAAGGGACGCTGAGCCTCGACGGCAATGAAGTCCGCTACGAATTGCACATGCCGCTTTACGAAATAGCCGCCGTCGATTCTCCCGAAAGCGCCCTGCTCGGCGCATTTCAGGTCAGCTCCGACGGCGGCGAGCCGACCGGCGTAAGCGGGAGTTGCGCGGAAAACCCGACGGAGGACATGTACGTTTGCCGCTCTTCGTTCACCTTTGCGCAGCCTCCCCGCAGCGTCCGCGTGTACTGCGAGTACCACGCCGTAACCGTCCCTAATCACGTCCATATCCTGCGTTCCGGAGAGGCGGAGCTTGCGCGCCGAACAATGTTCGACGTGGTTTCGCCGGAAGCCGAGATCCGTTTCGCCGCGCCCTCTCCGGCCGAGATCTTCCGCGAGCAATTCGCCGCCGGCATACGCCGGGCCGCCGTCAACCCGGTGCTCTTGCTCTTTTTGCTGGCGCTCGCTGTAGCGGCAAGGACGCCGCGGGAGGCCGTCCAAATCGCCGCGGCGTTTCTGGCCGTCGAAATTGCGGCGGCGCTCGTCTTGCAAGCCGCGGCATGGCCGCTGCCCGCGCGCTTCGTGGAGGCCGCCGGGGCCTTGACGATCGCCTACGTCGCCGTGGAGATCCTGCTGCTGCCCGACGCGGGGAAACGCTGGCTCATCGCGGGCGGCCTGGGACTGTTCCACGGCCTCCTCTTCGGCGGATTTCTCCGCCAAGGGGAGTTTCAAGCGCCTTATTTCCTGTCGGGCGCGGCGCTGTGCGAGATCGTCGTACTGTTCATTCTCGGCGGCATCCGGCTGAAGACGTGCGGGCGCCGCTCGGAACAGCTTGCGGCCCTGTTGCTGCTCGTCGTCGGGATCGGCTGGTTCCTCATCCGCCTGCAAGGTTGACGAGCGCGGCCCGGATGCCTACGGGGATCGCGTGCCGGTGAAGGTCATCGCGTACTGGTCCCACGAGCCGCGGCCCTTGAGCTCGCCGTTTTCGAGCGATCCCGACACCTTGAGAACCGCGCTGTAACCCGCCTCCGCGGAATAAAACCTGCCCTCGACCGTAAAGCGGTTGTCTTTGAATTCGCCTTCCAACGTAACTCCGTCTGTTTCGACCGTGATTTTTTCGCCGGTCCGACGAATCTCCCACACGGTGCGGCGGACGCCGCCCTCGGTGTCCCACACCATGTTCCACTTGCCGCCGATGTCGGCCGCTGCCGCCGGCAACGCGGAAACGAACAACCCGACCGTAGTAAAAATGCCGAGAACCAACGTGCGAACCGTCATGGATAAAGAATACCGAACCGGCCGCGAGGGAACAAACGGACCGCGAGCCCTCGCGGCCGGTTCGCTACAATCGGGCGCGTGGTCCGCATCGTCGCTATCGGAGCCTTCGGAGTCTTGCTCCACGGCCTGCTGCTCGCCGGGCCGTGGAAGCGCCATACGATCGATGCTTCCTCGCGGGGCGCGGACGGCGTCCGCCTTGCCGACGCGAACCGCGACGGATTGCCCGACATCGCCACGGGCTGGGAAGAAGGCGGCAAGGTGCGCGCGTACCTGAACCCCGGCCCCGGCAAAGTGCGCGAGCCCTGGCCCGCGGTCACCGTCGGCAACGTGCCTTCCCCCGAAGACGCCGTATTCGTCGATCTCAACCGCGACGGGGCGGTCGATGTGGTCAGCTCGACCGAGGGCGGGAGCAAGACGCTCTTCGTGCATTGGGCGCCGCGGGAGAACTATCTCGACCCTAAAAATTGGCGCACGGAGCCGCTGCCGGGCTCGGCCGGCATGGCGCAATGGATGTATGTGCTGCCGATGGCCAACGAGCGCACGGGAAAAGTCGATCTGGTCGCCGGCTCCAAGAATGACGCCGCCGCGGTCGGCGTCTGGGAAGCCCACGCCGGCAGCGGCAAGCCGACCTGGCGGCGCTGGTACGACGCCGGGTGGATCATGTCGCTGATCGCCCGCGATATCGACGGCGACGGCGATTCCGACGTGCTCGCAACCGACCGCAAAGGCGCCGCGCGGGGCGCGCTGTGGTTCGAAAACACCGGGGGGATCCGGCCCTTGGAAGCCCCGCCGCATCGGGCCGGTCGACAAACATCAAATCATGTTCCTAGATATCGCCGACCTCGACGGCGACGGGCTTGAAGACGCGCTCGCGGCAGTGCGCGGGGGGCCGATCCTGTTCTTCCGGCGGCTGCCGGGCAGCGGCGTTCGCTGGGAAACCCATGAAATCGACCTGCCGGCCGGATACGGCACGGGCAAGGCCGTCGCGGCAGGCGACATAGACCTCGACGGCGCCCTCGATTTAGTTTTCACCTGCGAGAATGCTCACGGGGAATTATCGGGCGTCGGTCTGCTCCGGCATGAGGGCAACCCCACGGTCCGGAAGTGGCGGGTAGCCGACATCGGAGGCCCCGAAGGCGTGAAGTTCGACCGCGTGGAGTTGATCGATCTCGACGGCGACGGGGACCTCGACGCGCTCACCTGCGAAGAGGTCGATCTGCTGGGGGTAGTCTGGTACGAGAACCCGGCCCGCTGATCGCGCCAAGACCATGAGAAAACCGTTCCCGACATTCCCGGCGCCGGCTGTCCTGCTGCTGCTCCTCCCTTTGAGCGCGAGCGGCCAGGAGAACGCCGCGGCCGGCGAGCCGCCGCCACAGCCGGAAACGGAAACCGGCGAGAATCAAGACGCCGACCGTACTGCGCTCAACCTGTTGGGTGAAATCGATTCCGAACAAGGGGAAGGCCGCCGCAACGAAAATGTGCGCATCACCCTGATCGACAACAACGTCCTGCGCGAGCTCACCACGCGTATGGGCACCACGGCGACCGTCACCACTGAGTTCCAGGTCGACCGGCGTTTTTTCGCGGCCGAGTTCGGACAGCCGGTCAAACGCCCCGTTCATGCAGCGTCGGGATCCGCAGCCAAAGCCCACGGCAATCTTCATTGGACGCACCAGAACAGCCTCACTAGCGCCCGCTCCTTTTTTCAGGTAGGCGGCGTCAAGCCGGCCAAGGACAACTCCTACGGTTTCACCGCCGGGGCTCCGCTCTGGGCAGGCGCGGCGCTCACCGTCAACGCCGAGCAAGTACGCTTGCGCGGCAACGTCAACGGAAACGTTCTCGTGCCGGCCCCCGACGAACGCACCCCGCTGGCAACCGACCCGCAGCGGCGCGCTTACGTCCAGCGGCTGCTCGACGCCTATCCGCAAGAGCTTCCCAACCGCACGGACATCAACCCGCGGGCGCTGAATACCAACGACATCCAGAGCATCGACAACGACCGCGCCTCGCTCCAACTCGATCAAAGTCCGAGCAACCGGGACAACTTCACGCTGCGCTACGGCTTTACCGTGCAGAAAGTCGAAGCATTCCAACTCGTGGGCGGGCAAAACCCCGACACAACCACCAGAAACCACGACGCCAAAGCGACTTGGACGCGCAACTGGTCGCCGCGCATGACGACCGACTTCACCGTCGGCTACGAACGCGTCGGCTCGCTGATCGTACCGGAGGAAACGGCGGTGGGTCCGCTGGTGCTCACCGGTTTTGTAATCGAGTTCCTCGGCCCGAGCTCGAGCATCCCCATCGACCGCGCCCAGAACCGCTTTTTCTACGCCGCGCGGGTGCGCCGCTCCGCCGGCGGCCACGAGTTGACGGCCGGAAGCGAAATCCTGCGCAGGCATGTCAACGGCTTCGAGGCGGAGAGCCACCGCGGCTTATTCTTCTTCCGCAACGACTTCGGCAGGGACGCCATCACCAACATCCGCCTCGGCGCCCCAAGCGTTTACCGCGTCGCGATCGGCAACGTTCACCGCGGTTTCCGCAACTGGGACATGCAGTTTTATCTCGGTGACCGCTGGCAGGCCGCCAATCGCTTGACGCTCGATCTGGGGCTCCGCTACGAACCCGTCACGCGGCCGTTGGAAGTCAATCGACTGACCGACATTCCCTACGATTGCGACTGCAACAACTTCGCGCCGCGCTTCGGACTCGCCTACCGGCTCGGGCGCAGGCTCGGCGTTCTGCGCGCCGCATACGGCATCCACTACGGCCAGATCTTCAACGTGACTTTCGGGCAGTCGCGCTTCAGTCCTCCGCAGAACCTCAACATCGCCGTCCAGGCGCCCGACCTGCTCAATCCGCTCAACAGGCTCAAACCGGAAGATCTCGACCCCAACGCGCGCTCGACCGTTTTCACCATGGACCCGGCGCTGGCGACGCCTTATTCGCACCAGTACGGTTTTGACTGGCAACTGCCTCTCGGCGGAGACTGGAAGCTCAGTCTCGGCTACGTCGGCAGCCGCACCCACAAGCTGCTCACCATGTGGTACACCAACCGGGCGAAGCCGGTTGCAGGCATTGCGCAAACCACGCGCACGGTGAACCTGCGCCGCCCCGACCCGCGTTTCTTCGACAACCGCCTCGTCCTCAATGGCTCCCGCGGCTACTTCGATGCGGCGAAAATCGTCCTGACCGTGCCCGCCTGGAGAGGCGTCGGCATCGATGCGTCCTACTGGTGGAGCAAGGCCATCGATCTCGGCAACAGTTTTTCCAATACGGCCTCCGGCAGAGACGCAAGATTGGGACGCAGCCAGTCCGAATTCAATTCTCATGCCGAGCTGCGCGCCGTGAGCTCGTTCGATCAGCCGCACGCTTTTCTGCTGCGCACGAGTTGGTCGATGCCGCGCCTGCGAGACGCCACAGCGGCTCTTATCAGCGGCTGGCAACTGAGCGCCGTATTCCTGGCCAAGGCCGGCACCCCGTTCGACGTCGCGTCCGGCTCGGACGGCGAGGGATTCGGCAACGTCGACGGCTCTCCCGGCGACCGGCCCAACATTCTGGACCCGCGCCTGCTTGGCCGCTCCATTGACGACCCCGACACTGCGCCGAGCCGCCTTCCCGTGTCCGCCTTCGCATTCATTCAGCCCGCCGAGACGGCCGGCAACCTGGGCCGCAATACCTTCCGCAAAGACGGCATCTTCAACGTTAACGCCGCCCTCTCCCGGAGGTGGACGCTTGGCGGCGATACGTCGCTGACTTTTCGGGCCGAATCGCTGAATCTTTTGAACCACCCTCAATTTGCCGAACCCGGCCGGAATCTGACATCTCCGGACTTCGGGCAGATCACGAATACGTTGAACGACGGCCGGGCGTTCAAATTCACGCTGCAACTTGGTTTTTAGGCGTTCCCGCGAGGCGCAAGCGGCCGCCGCCGGGTAACGTTTCCGCTCGCGCCTGCGCCTAGTCTGAAGCGTCCGAATCGACCTTGCGGAGTTATGGCGTCCCGCCGCCTGCCTTCAACGAAGTCTTGCCAGGAAAACCCGCGAAGAAAACCCATCTCCCTTGAGCGCTCTCGATTGGATCGTACTCGTCGGCTCGATTGCAGCCATCGTCTCCTTCGGCCTGCGGCGGGCGCGCGGCGCCGTCAACTACGAAAGCTATCTGTTGGGCGGCCGCGTCATGCCTTGGCCCGTCATGGCGTTCTCGATCATGGCGACGCAGGCAAGCGCCATCACCTTCATCTCGACCACGGGGCAAGGCTACACGGACGGCATGCGCTTCGTGCAGTTTTACTTCGGCCTGCCGATCGCCATGATCGTCATTTCCGCCGTCTTCTTGCCTCGATTTCTGGAGTCCGGGGTTTTTACGGCTTACGAATACCTCGAACGGCGGTTCGACGCGAAGACGCGCGCCCTGGTGACGCTGCTTTTCCTGATTCAACGGGGTTTCGCCGTCGGCATCGCGATCCATGCCCAGGCCATCGCGCTCGCAGTCATTCTCCGCCTGCCCGACCGCATTACCGGAATTCTTGTCGGCGGCATCGTCATTCTGTACACGGCAGCAGGAGGCATCAAGGCCGTCGCCTGGACGCAGTTCCTGCAAATGATCGTCATGACGCTGGGACTGATCGCCGCATTCGTCACCGCCGTCATCGCGCTTCCCGACGGCATCGGACTCGGCGATGCCTTGACTGTCGCCGGCGCCGCGGGCCGCTTGAACCCGATCGTTTTCGATTTCGACTGGAACGACCGCTACAACCTCTGGACGGGATTGATCGGCGGCTCTTTCCTCGCCTTGGCCTACTTCGGCTGCGATCAGACGCAAGTGCAGCGTTATCTGGCAGGCCGCTCGCAAGCGGCAAGCCGCACGAGTCTGCTGTTCAACGCAGTGGCGAAAATACCCTTCCAGTTTTTCATTCTGCTGATCGGCGTCACGGTCTTTGCGTTCTACACGTTCACCGCGCCGCCGATGGTTTTCGGGCCGACCGCCATGGAGCGCATCGCGGACGCCTCTCCCGAGTTCGCCGCCCTCGAAGGCCGCTACAACGAAGCATTCGAGTCTCGAAAAAAAGCCGCCGTAGGAATGCTCGCGGATCCGGCCGGCGCCGCCGACTACAGCGCTGCGCAAGAACGATTCGAGCGGATCAGACGGGAAGCGCTTTCCGCCGCCAAGCAAACCGGGGGCGGGAGCCGTTTCAACGACACGAATTACATCTTCCTCACGTTTGTCACCGATTATCTGCCCTCCGGGCTAATCGGGTTCGCCATGGCTTCGATTCTCGGCGCAGCCATGTCCAGCATCGCCTCGCAGATCAACTCGCTGGCCACCGTAACGACCGTCGATCTTTACCGCAGACATTGGGTGAAGAAAGCCTCCGACGACCACTACCTGCGCGCGGCCAAAGCTCTTACCGTCGCCTGGGGCGTTTTCGCGGTCCTGACTACCGAGATCACCGGCGGCTACGGGGCGCTGGTCGAAACCATCAACATGATCGGCTCATTGTTCTACGGTTCGCTGCTGGGCATCTTCGTTCTGGCTTTCTTCTTCCCGCGGGTCGGCGCAACCGCGGCTTTTGCCGGCATCGCCGCCGGACAATTGACCGTATTCTGGACTGCCGCGGCGACGGACGTTTCGTTCTTGTGGTTCAATGTCGTCGGCTGCGCAGTCGTTGTCGGGTCCGCGCTGTTCTTCTCGCGCCTGCGGCCTGCCGAGTCCGCAGGATAATCTCTCCGCAGACTTGACCGCGCTACGCCGCGAGCGCAACCCCTGCGACCACCAGCGCAGCGCCGAGCCCCCGCCTGCCGGAAATCCGCTCTCCCAGGAACAGCTTCGCCAGCACCGTCTCGACGGCATACCCCGAAGCGGTCGCGGGAACCGCAAAGCTGACCTCACGAATCGAGAGCAAGGCCATGAATCCGAAAAACGAAACCGCGTAAGCGGCGATCGACTGCCAGAACAGACGGTTCCCGGCGACCGCCGCCGCGAATCTGCCGAGCGCGCCGGCGCCGAACGCATCCGGCGCTCCTTGCCTGCGCATCCCAAGCGCCTTCAGCAGATCGCCTGCGACAGTTCCGCCGACGACCAGCGACAGCAAAAAGACGGTCATTCCCGCTCCCCGACCGTCGATGTCGAAGTGGAGCCGACGAGCGCGGCCCCGACCGCAACCAGCAGCGTTCCCGCCCACCGGGAATAAGAAATATGCTCGCCTAGAACCAGCCGGCTCAGCGCCGCCACCAGAATGTAGCCGCTCGAGGTGACAAGCAGCACATAGCTCAGATCCGCCCAGCTCAAAATCAAGGTGTGCGCCGCGAAATAGACAACGAGCAGCGCCACGCCCAGCAGCACCCACGGATTGCCCATCGCGGCTACGCCGGAACGAAACAATTCCAGCGGCGAGAACGACGAAATATCGCCTACCTGACCCATGCCGTATCCCAACGCGACGTTGCCCAGGGCGTTGGCAACGATAACGACCGCCAGGCAGATATGAGTTCCAGCCGCCAACGCCCGAGTTTAGCAATGCCGCTTGCGCGGCGGGCGGATAGTGGATAGTGGATAGTGGCTAGCAAGACCGCTGCGCGGGCCGAAAAAATGGCTGCGCGGGCCGAAAAAACGGCTGCGCGAACCGACAAAATACTGTGACCATCCGTTCCCGTATCCAGGACTTCGTCCTGCGCCTGGCTTTCAAAGCCGCGCTTGCAGCGTTGCGGAAGCTGCCGTATGCGCCGGCTTCCATGCTGTCGGAATGGCTGGGCGCGGCGGTCGGCGCCGCGGTGCGGAAATGGGCGGCAATCGCAGACCGAAACCTGACCATCGCTTTTCCGGAGATGGATCGGCAAACAAGAACCCGCATTCGCCGCGCGATGTTCAGGCGCCTGGGCAGGATCCTGCTGACGATCGCGCGGGCCGGCGATCTCAAGCGCGAAGACCTGCCGCGATGGATCGCCTTCAAGGACCTGCACCATTTCACGAATGCCAAAAAACGCGGGAAAGGGGTGCTTTTTTTGACAGCCCATCTCGGCAATTGGGAGCTTTCGGCGCTCGCCCACGGCCTTGAGGTCGGCCCGATCCACGTCATGACGCGCCCCATCGAAGATCCCGTGATCGACCGCATCGTCGCCAACAGCCGCGCCGCCTCCGGCAACAAGGTCATTCCCAAGGCAAGCTCCGCCCGAGCCGTGCTCCAGGCCCTGCGCAACAACGAGGCCGTCGGCATCCTGATCGATCAGAATGCCGCCGCATCGGAAGCGGTATTCGTCGATTTTTTCGGCAAGCCCGCAGCAGCCAACAAGGGGTTCGCGCAACTGGCCATGCGCTCCGGCGCGGCGGTCGTCCCGGGCTTTGCCTGCTGGAACCCCCGCGAATCGCGTTACGTCCTTCAGTACTATCCCCCCGTGGAGATGGCTGCAACGGGAGACGAGGCGGCGGATGTCATTGAAAACACGCGCCGTTGCCAGGCGGTTATCGAAAAGGCCGTGCGCGGACATCCGGAACAATGGCTCTGGATTCATCGCCGGTGGAAGACGCGCCCGTCCGGCGAAAAGTCAGTTTACCGCGAAGAATGACATGCCGCCGAAGCACAACAGCCCGCGGCAAAAGTCACGCAGGCGGCGTTACGCGCCCGGGAAGCGATGAAGTGCTGTGCAGGCTCTTAAGGAACTCGGCGCCGGGCAATACGCCCGACAGACCGGCAAGGGCGCGTAACCCTTTGGGCAGCGGTCATTTGCGGCCGTCGGCTTCGTCATTCGTCGGGGACGATCTCCCGGATCGTTTCCCTCCTCACTTCTCGCCGAACGACCGCAGGAGCTCGCCGCGCCGCCCACGCCACTTTCACCACGGACTGCTGTGGGGCTATACTAAACGCAAGAACGGCGTAGTTGCACTCCGCCGAAAGGGTACTTTCGTGAATCGACGGCTCAAGAGCTTTTTCAAGCGCTCCGCACTCTCGGCTATCGTTCTGCTTGCGGGCGTTCCGCTTCTTCCCGCGGCCGAAGACGCCTCGGCCGCCAAGCCGATCGACCGCGGCGAAGCCTACTACCACTATGCGCTCGGGCACCTCTACCACCAGTTGGCGAGACAGTTCGCCCGCCCCGAATATATCGACCGCGCCGTCGAGGAATACAAAGCAGCCCTGGAGATCGACCGCGAAGCCGACGAAATTCGAATCGGGCTTATCAATCTCTATGCCGGCACGAACCAGTTGGACGAGGCCGTCCGCGCCGCGGAAGAGGTTTTCGAGGGCGACCCGAACAATGTCGAAGTCCGCAAGTTGTTGGGCGCCATCTATCGGCACGCGGCCGGCCGCCGCCGCGGGCAGGTTGACCCGGAACTCATCCGCAAATCGATCGAGCAGTTCGAAAAAGTCGCCGAGCTCGAGCCCGGCGATATCGACAACCATCTGGCTCTGGGTTCCCTTTACCGCTCGGCCGGCGAACCCAAGAAAGCCGAGCAGTCGCTCAAGCGGGCGCTCGAGATTCAACCCCGCCACACCGACGCACAGGTAAACCTGGCCTATCTGCAATTGGAATCCGGCAATGCCGAAGAAGCCATCGACGCGCTGGAGAGCATTGTCGCCGGCGCTTCCGTACAGAACCGCCATATCAGCGCCTTGGCCGGCGCATACGAGGAAGCCGGACGTTACCGCGACGCCGCCCAAATGTACCGCAAGCTGGTCGACGCAGGCGGCAACCGGCTTCAGGCCATGCGCCGCTTGGCCGAAAATCTTGTTTATTCCCGCCAGTATCGGGCCGCTCTGGAAGTCTATAGCCAACTGATCGGGCTCGAGCCGCGCAACCCCGACCACTACCTCCGAATCTCGATGATCGAGCGGGAGCGGAAAAATTACGTTAAAGCCTGGGAATCGCTCGACCGCGCCCGCGCGCTCGAGCCGGATTCCATTGAGATCAAGTTCAGCGGCATCAATCTGCTCGAAGCGGAAAAAAAGCTCGCCGAGGCGGTCATGGCTGTCGAAACGCTGCTCGACCAGACCGAGAAAGACGAATACACGCCCAGCGAGCGCCGCAACCGCGCATTGTTTCTGGAAAAGTTGGGTCTCCTCAACCGCCGCCAGGATAAATTCGACGAAGCGGAAAAGGCGTTTCGACGAATCGGCGAAGTCGATCCGGGATCGAAACCTCGAGCGCTGCATCAAATCGTCGAGACCCGCCGGGCGGCCCGCGACTTCGACGGCGCCGAAGCCCAAGCCCGTAAAGCCGTCGAGGACCATCCGCAAGACTTCATGCTGGCCAACATCCTGGCGACGGTACTGGCCGAGCGGAGCAAGCCCGAAGAGGGCGCCGCCGTTTTGCGCAAGCTGTTGAAAGGCGACAGTTCCGACCTCGATACGCATCTTGCGATCGCTCACGTCCACGAAAAAGGCAAGCGGTTCGACACGGCGATTGCTCAGATCGACAAAGCAAGAACTCTAGCCGAATCCAAGCGGGAACGCATCAACGTCTTGTTCACCTACGGCTCGGTTTACGAGCGGGCGAAACGTTACAAGAAGGCGGAAGAGCGGTTTCGTCAACTCCTGGATCTCGACCCCGAAAACGCCGGCGCCCTGAATTATCTGGGCTACATGTTCGCGGACCGGGGCGTGCATCTGGACGAAGCCCACGATCTCATCCAGAAAGCCCTCGACATGGACCCCGAGAACGGCGCCTATCTGGACAGCCTGGGGTGGGTTTACTACCGCCAGGGAAAATTCGATCTCGCGGCGAAGTACCTGGAGCGTTCGCTGGCCGAATATCAGAAAGACCCGGTGGTGCTCACCCACCTGGGAGACGTCTATTTCGAGCAGGGCCGGATGCAGGAAGCCAAGCAGCATTGGAGCCGCAGCCTTGAAGAGTGGCAGCGCACGGCCCCCGCGGACCGTGACGATGAAGAGATGGGCAAGCTGCGTCAGAAACTTGCCGCGCTCGAAATGCCCAACGCCGACAGTGGGGCCGAAGTATCCAAGAAGAAAGACCGCAACCGCAAAATCCGCCGCTGAAATCCGCAGCCCGCCGCCGCGGACGCCGTCCGTTCAACCTAGAGGGATAAGTAATGAGAATTTTCATCGACAGCGCCAATCTCGACGAAATCCGCAAGGCCGCCGAATTCGGCATTGTTGACGGCGTAACGACCAATCCGTCGTTGATCGCCAAAGAGGGCCGCGATCCCCACGATCAGATTCGAGCGATCTGCGGCGCCATCGACGGCGATATCAGCGCGGAAGTCGTTTCGACCGAGACCGACGCAATGATCGCCGAAGGCCGCGGGCTTGCCGAAATCCACGACAATATCGTGGTCAAGATACCGCTCATCCGCAACGGCATCAAAGCCGTAAAAGTCCTTGCCGGCGAAGGGATCCGCACGAATGTCACGCTGTGCTTCTCGCCCATGCAGGCGCTGCTCGCCGCGAAGGCGGGCGCCTACCTGGTCAGTCCGTTCATGGGGCGCCTGGACGACATCGCTATCGACGGCTGCGAGTTGATTCGTGAAATCGTTGCGGTGTACGACAACTACGGCTACTCGACGCAAGTGCTGGCGGCGTCGGCCCGAGGCCCGCTGCACGTCAAGGAAGCGGCTTTAGCGGGAGCGCATGTCGCCACGCTGCCCTACAAGGTCTTCGATCAACTCTTCAACCATCCTCTGACCGATATCGGGCTGGAGAAATTCCTGGCGGATTACCGCAAGGCGCTGGAACAAGCGCCGGTTGCCGCTTGAGCTTGCAGCACCAACAGTCCGACTGCTTGAAAGGAAACCGACTCCGCCGCCAGTTCCACCGATGGGAACGGCGGCGGCCTGCGCGTCAGTCGCCGGCGCGCGCGCCGGCGCCGGTGGAACTGATCTCGGTTCCCGCTTTGTCCATCGTCTCGATCTCTGAGAAATACACCTTCCGCTCTTCGTCCATGCTCAGATTGGCGAGCATTACCGCAATCGAGTCTTGCAACCCGACTTCCACATCCGCGCGCGGACGATTCCCATGGGTAACGTCCTGCAAGAAACTCGACAATTCCGCGTACTCGGGATCGACCGACTCTTCCGGCCGCATGATTCCCTTGTTATAGGCCCACGTCCTGGCGAAGAACAGCTCCTTCTCGATGAAGCCGACCTCGTTCGGATTGACCGCTTCGGGATCGATCGGAAATCCCTCGCCCTGCTCGGCCGTATCCGTGCCCACGGTCGAGCCGGCAACCCAGTTTTCCGTCGGCGGCTTCTCTTTGGCCTGCGACTCCATCGTCACCTTCATCCTGTCCGGGTAGTACATGCCGTCGCCGTAAGGAATCAGCGTGAGCTCGATCGCCCCGCCCGTGCCCAGGATCGTCTCGCGGCAGCCGTCGCCGGGAACTCTGCGGCCGGCGATATGGCGGTTCGTCATGATCGAACTGTACTGCAATTTCTGCCCGCCCGGGTACTCGAAGATAAGCTGGATGTTGTCGTAAATGTCGCGGCCGTCTTTCCAGTAGTCCAGCCCGCCGACGCCCATCACCGATTTCGGATGCTGGCCCAGAAACCAGTCCGATACATCGACTTGGTGCGACATCAACTCCGCGCAAAGCCCCCCGGAATACTTGCGGTACAAGCGCCAGTTGAACTGATCTTCGAATTCCGGCTTGGCCTTGCGGCGCCAGTTCGTATTGCGGTGCCACATCGCCTGGATATGCGTAATCTCGCCGATCGCCCCGGCGTCGATCATTTCCTTGGCCTTGCGGTAGAACTTGCTGTAACGCCGTTGCAGGCCCACTTGAATCGTCAGATGCGGATTGGCCTTGTGCAGCGCGCGCAACTCGTGGACTTCCGCGGGAGTAAAGACCAGAGACTTTTCGCAGAAAACATGCTTGCCCGCCTGCAAGGCGGCCTTGATGACCGGGAAGTGCATGAAGAGCGGGACCGTGATGAACACGGCCTCGATGTCTTCTTGCTCAAGCAGCTTGTTGTAATCGGTGTAGGCAGTCGGCTTGCCGTCGAAGATGTCGAGAGCCTTCTTGAGATTCTTCTCGTAGATATCGCACATAGCGACGCACTCGCCGTGATCCATGAACTGCAGGTGGCGCTCCAAAAGGCGCCGGCCGCGGCTGCCCGGACCGATAAAGCCGTACTTGATCGAGCGCTCGGCGGCTCTTGCCTTGCGCACGAAAGGCCCCTGTCCCGCGGCAGCGGCGGCCGCCCCGACCGCGGCGGCCGCCTTGGCAAAATCGCGTCTGTTCACGCTCCTGGAATCCGTGCTCTTCTCAGCCATCGACACCTCCGGGGAAATTCAATATCCCTTAGGGGGTAGTGTAGCAGCCCGCGGCAAGGGTCACGCAAGCGGCGGTCCGCGGCCGCGGGCAACCGTGTTACGGTATCAGAAGATCGCCGGTAGAAAACCCTGCACGACTTAGGCCTTACCCGTACATCCGTACGCTCCGGAACTCGAAACCTCGCGGATTCGGACTCAACCCGATCTGTCGAATGCCGGATTTGAAAACCTGACCCGCCGTGCCGCCGCCCGCCTTTTCATCCGCCGCGACGGCCCGCGTTACGCAACCGGCCTGCCCGCGCTGCGGCGCCGAGTCGTATACGACGCTGTTCCGCGGCTCCGACCGGCTCTACGGAACCACCGACCGCCGGTTTTACGTCATCGAATGCACGGGTTGCGGGTTGATCCGACTCGACCCGGCCCCCGCCCCCGGCGAGTTGTACAAGCTCCGTCCCGACGCCTATCGACGGCAAGCGGAACCCGCGGCCAGGAGCCGGCCGGCCGAAGGCTGCCGTCGATTCGTTTTGCGAGACTGCGTGCGCTTCGTGGAAGGCGCGATTCATGGGCCCGAGCCGGTTCTGGATA
This sequence comes from Bryobacterales bacterium, assembly GCA_965214915.1. GTDB lineage: Bacteria > Acidobacteriota > Terriglobia > Bryobacterales > UBA6623 > CATQHP01. Next base: position 71,092 of record CBDCCP010000001.1, read on the forward strand.
TCGGCTGCGGCGACGGCTCGTTGCTGCAGGCCCTCCAGGCACAGGATATCCCCGTCTGCTGCAGCGACCCGTCCCACGAAAGCGTCAAGCGCGTCCGGCGCCGATACGGCATCCCGGCCGTCTGCTCTCTGCTCCCCCATGTTCCCTTTCAGCCCGGATCGTTCAGCGTCGTCACGGCTTTTCACGTCCTCGAACGTCTGCCGGACCCGCCGGCTGCGCTCGCGGCGCTCCGGGAATTGCTTGCCCCAGGCGGCCGCATCGTCATTCAAGCGCCGAACGCCGATTCCTGGCAAACTCTCCTGCTCGGAGAAAATTGGAACGGCTTCGACGTGCCGCGGCGCCTCATGCACTTCCGCGTCGAAGACCTGGAATATCTTCTCGATACCTGCGGTTACGAAATCGTCCGCCGCAAATTCTTTTCGCTGCGGGATAACCCCGCCGGCTTGGCGACGAGCCTCTGCCCGCGGCTGGACCCGGTAGCCCGCCGAGTCCGCAAGGTGGAAGAGTCTCGCTTCGGCTCGCTGCTGCGGGATGCGCTTTATTTCGCGCTGGCAACGGCAGCCGTACCGTTGACGCTGCTCGAAGCCGCGGCCGGCACAGGCTCGATCGTCATGATCGAGGCAGCCCGCCAGGGGGAAGCCTAGCAAGGCCGCTTGCGCGGCCGGTGGATAGTGGATGGTGGATGGTGGATAGCAAAACGGCTGCGCGACCGCAACAACCCAGGCTCTGGACGGGACTGCTTGTCCTCGCGGCGCTGTCTTGCCAAGCGCGGTCTCAGCCCGCCGCCGCGCCCGAAGAATACCGCCGGGCCGGTCAAGCGGCCCTCGAATGGACCGGAAAATTCGTCGCGCTCGGCCCGCGGCCCGCCGGGTCGAACGCCCTGCGGGCGCAGCAACGCATCATCGCCGAGGCGCTAGGGAAGCTTTCGTGCCGCGTCGAAGAAGACGATTTCACCGCGGCGACTCCGCTCGGAGCGCCGGCCATGAAGAACATCACGGCCCGTTTCGGCGCCGCCGATGCCGAACGCATCGTCGTCGTCTCGGGGCACTACGACACGCTGCGGCGGGAGGGATTCGTCGGCGCCAACGACGGCGGCTCCTCGGCGGGCCTGCTCATGGCGCTGGCGGAGCGTCTTGACTCGAAAGCCGGCGCCGGCCCCGCGGTGTGGGTCGTATTTCTCGACGGAGAAGAAGCCGTGCTCAGATGGAGCGCAACCGACCGCACCTACGGAAGCCGCCATTTGGCGCGCCGCTGGCAAGCGGACGGAACGGCGCGGCGCATCGAGGCATTGCTCAACGTGGACATGATCGGCGACAAGGACCTGTCGTTGATTTTCGACCGCAACTCCGATCCGGCGCTGATGGAGCGGGTCTGGTCCATCGCCGCGGAACTGGGTTACGAGCAGCATTTTCCGCGCGAGATCGGCTATATCGAAGACGATCACCTTTCCTTCGCGGCGGTCGGCATCCCCAGCATCGACCTGATCGACTTCCACTACGGTCCGGGCAACGCCTACTGGCACACCTCGGCCGACACGATGGACAAGCTGTCCGCCGACAGTTTCGCGGTGGTCCTCCACGTGCTCGAAGAGGCCATCGCCGCCATCGCGCGGCCTTAGAGCACGAATACCGCGGCGGTCGTCGGCGACTCCAGCTCCCCGATCTGCAAGCGAATCGTCACCGCCCCGCTCGCATTTGCCGGCAAGCGCACGTTCAACTGCATCAGACCGACCAGCCCCGGCGTCAGCCCGGCAAACAATACGTCCGCCTCCCGCTCGTCGACCCAGACCTTGACCGGCAGATCGGGCGTCGGAAACGGCGCCGCGGCCGGGCCGGGCGCTCCCGTCGCCAGAGCGGGAGTCACGGCGCCTTGCCCCGTAGCAAAAAGCTGCACGACGCTGCCGCGCGCCGCCGGATTCGCCTCGCCGTTCAACGAAGAATCCTGATTCAGCACCGGCGCGAACAGTCCCGGGTCGGCTTCGCGGACGGGCGCCGGAACCGCGCCGCTCGGCGCGCCCTCGTATTCCACGCGCACGTCGACCGTCTCCCGGCCGGCGATCTCGAACGGCGCTTGCACGTTCAATTGATCCCGGCGGACAAAGAACAACGGCGCCGCAATATCGTCGAAAAACACCCGCACGCCGCCCAAAGATGTCGGCAGCCCGCCCGTTTCGGGATCGAACGCCGTAGCCGCAACTCCTGTTTCCGGGCCGGCGTTCTGCACGAACAAGGAAACGATCCCGCCGGGCGCCACGCCCTCGGCCTGAAACGTCGCCGCGTTCACGACGCCGGCCGAGCTCAACGCCGCAATGCCGCCGGCAGGGACCCAGTTGGCGCCGCCGTCCACCGTCGTGAAAACGCCGGCGCCCGGAGTCGCCGCATACAGCCGGCCGGCCGCGCCGTCATCCACCGCAAGCTGCCGCACCAGGAACGGCTCCAGGCCCGCATCCGCCGAAACCCAGCCGGCCCCGCGCGTCTCGCTCTTGAACACCCCGGCGGAAGTCGCGATGTACACGGCGTCGTCGTCGTTGCGGTCGAAGACGATCGAGCTGACGACGGCATCCTCCGGCAACCCGTTGTCCGCCAACGCGAAGCTCGAGCCGCCGTCGACGCTCAAGAAAACTCCGGGCGCGGCGCCGAGCAAAATGCGACGGCTGTCGCCGGGGTCGACGGCGACCGCGGTCAGGGGCGTCGCCGTAAGACCCGCGCCGAACCACTGTTCCCCATCGTTGTCGGTCCAGACGAATTGATAGGCCGCGGGAAACGAAAACCGATCGCGGACAATGACATAAACCCTGCGCGGGTCGCCCGGGTCGATGGCGATAGCGGTAACTTCCAGAAAGCTCAACTCGCCCCGATTGCCCCAAACTTCCTCGAACGTCAGGCCGCCGTCCCGCGAACGCAGCAAGCCGGGCGTTCCGAAGAACTGCTCCGTCGGCGTTCCGACCCATACGGTACGGCCGTCGGTTGGATGAACGGCCACGTCGAACACGGAAAGCTGCGTAAACAGCGTCTGCCAACTCCGCCCGCCGTCCGCGCTTTTGTAAAGCGAGCCATCTCCCGTGAGAAACGGATTGATCGTGCCTGCATAGACCCGATCGGCATCCGCCGGATCGTGCCGCAGGGAAGTTACCTGGAAGGCCGCCAGTCCTTCGCGGGACTCGCTCCAGACGCTGCCGCCGGTATGCGTCCGGAACATCCCGCCGCCCGACGTCGAGGCCAGAACCTCGCCCGCGGCCGACGGCGCAACCGAGACGGCCATGACATCCGCTCCGCGCATCCCGGCGGAGCTGATCCGCCAGCTTTCTCCTCCGTCGTCGGAACGAAACACGCCCGATCCGTCAAGTCCCGCAAAAACGCTCCGTTCCGTCGCTTCCAGGCGCAAAACGCTCGCCCGCGGCAGTCCGGCGGCAATCGAGGCCCAATTTTGCCCGCCGTCCGTCGTGCGGATGACGTTGCCATCCGTGGTCCCGGCGTAAACGATGCCGGCATCCAGCGGAGAAACCGCAACGTCCTGGAAACGGCCCGCGCCGAAGAGCGGTCCGGCAAAACTATCGCCGTTGTCGGCGGTGACGAACAGGCCGCCTCCGGTCGCCACCCAGACGGTCCCCGGCACATTCGCCGCGAAGGCGACGCCGGCGATCACGACAGGACCGGAGAGAACCTCCTCCCAGCTTTCGCCGCCGTTCGTGCTCCGGAACAGGCGCCCGCGCGCTTCCTCGGCGCTTAAATTCGAGGCAAACAGCAGGTCGGGATCCGTGGGCGACGCGAAAATGTCGATATAGGCGCCCTCGGCCAGACCCCGGTCGGCGGAGACCCAGCCTTCGCCGCCGTTCAAGCTCTGAAAGATTTGCCCCGTTGCGCTCCCTGCGTACAGTACGTCCGGGGTTTGCGGCGACATCTCGATGGAGAGGATGTCGTTCCCCTGCAGGCCGTCGCCGGCGAACTCCCAAGCCGCATCGTTCCGCGAGCGGTAAACGCCTTCCTCGCGCAAAGCGACGAACTGCACGGCGCCGTTCCCGGCCACCCGCCGGACATTGACGGCAGGCAAGCCGCCGTTGCCTTCGGACCACGTTTGGCCGCCGGTGTAGCTGACGAAGAACCCCGCGTTGGTGGCGGCAAACACGGCGTTCGGGGCGTCCGCGGTAAAAACCAGATCGCCGACCGAAGCGCCCGGCGGCCCGCCCTGCCCCCAGACAGCGCCGAGCGCCGACAGCAACAACCAACAGAGACGCAACCTCACCCCATCAGTCTAGGGGGATGAGCAAAAGAACATCACGGTTCGGCGCCGCGCCCGTTGTCCCGGCGCCTTGCTCAGCCCCGCGGCAACTCGGCAATCACAGTTACAGGAACGTTGCGGAGCCGTTCAAGGACGCTTTTGGGTCGGGAAAGGGAAATTGACGGCAAGTTCAGGGGGAAAGAGTGATCCGGATGGGCGCGTCCAGGCCGCCCTTGGGCAACTCGAAGCGCTGCAAAGCCTTGCCGTATGAGGGATGCGCAACCAGCAGTTCCTTCTCGCCCGGACGCATATGCTCGAAGCGGAACGCCCCCTGCTCATCGCTCGCGGTGAAGGCCCGGCTTTCCTTCAGCAACTCGATGGCCACAAATCTTCGCGCCTCGCGCGGCAGCGGTCCGAGCAACCCCACCTTGGCCCCGGCGACCGGCCTGCCGGCGGCGTCTTGGACGGTTCCGCTCACCGAGAGACCTTCTTCAAGCGACAAATCGACGGAAAGGCCGGCTGCGGCGCCCATCGTCGTCGGCGCCGAGAGGGCGGTCAGGAAGCCGGCGTGCGCCGCTTCGACCACAAACCCCTTCTCCGGATGCACGTCGCGGATCGCATAAGCTCCTTGCTGATCCGTGAGGACTTCGCCGCTCACCCACTGGTAAGTCGCCGCGAGGGGAGCATCCTCAGCGCGGTCGCGGGCGTAATGCACGCTCACTTGCGCCCGAGCGACCGGCTTGCCTTGCGCATCGGAGACCCTGCCGCTGAGCAGCTTCCCTTGCTTCAGGTACAGGCTCACCAGTTCCGTTTCCCCTTGACCGACCCGGCCGGCGGCGTCGGATTGCGCGTGCCGCGAAACCAGATTGCCCTTCTCGTTCGAGGTCAAGGCGATTTCCCCCGGCACGCCGAGCAGGGTTTCCGCGTCGATCAGCTCGCCAACGATCACGGCGTCGGCGGCGTTGCCGGAAACCGCAAAGCCGGCCAACAAGAACCCCGGCAACAACACTTTGCTCAGGGCAGAGCTGCTCATTTCAAGGACCTCCAGGCGCTTCCTGTCGTTCGATCACCAAGATGACGTTCTGCTTGTCCTTCTTTTTTCCCCACAGGTAGCCGAGCGCCCCCATCCCAATCGGCGTTCCGTAATACGTCCAGGTGTCAATGCCGTCTCTGCCCTCGCCTGACCATTCCAATCCGACGATCATAAGCCCGAGAGCGGCTCCGCCCAAGGCAAACACGGTTCCGAAAAGGGCTCTCTTGGACCATCCTTTATACCGGGTAAACTGTATGGTCAAGAGCCGCTCCGTGGGGATCTCCTGAAGTCCGCGCGGCGCCGCATTGGGGCCGGCGCTCTGGTTGACGTTTACCGTCAGGAGGCCGTCCCGGACCTCCTGGACCCGGCCCCGCAGGCGGGCGCCGTCGGCAAAGGAGGCATCGATGCGTTTGCCGCTGAGCAGGTCGCGCAACCGCTCGGTCTCCGCGGCGCTGACGGGCGGGATGACCCGATCCCGAGCAGTCCGCAGGCTGCATGACGCCGGCAACCACGCGCACAGCGACAGGACAACAACCTGTCTCCACCGGCATACGCTCCCTGCCGCCGGCCGCCGCGGTCGCATCTCAGCATGCCCCCCTTGCCAACGCATGGATCATCGATAGGTTCCGCCGCACAAAGGATCGCAGGACGCGGCGCCGGCGGCGTTGCCGGAAATCGCGAAGCCGGCCAACAACAACCCCGGCAACAACACTTTGCTCAAAACAGAGCTTCTCATTTCAAAGACCTCCAGGCGCTTCCTGTCGTTCGATCATCAAGATGACGTTCTGCTTGTCCTTTTTTCTTCCCCACAGGTAGCCCAGCGCCCCCATCCCAGCGGCGATAATCGCAACCGTCGAATAAGAGCCGCGGCTCCGGTCGCCGTAAATCATGGTGGCGGCTGCTCCTCCAATTCCTATGCCGCCCAGAGAAAACACGATTCCGAGAAGGGCTCTCTTGTGCCCTCTATACCGGGTAAACCGCACGGCGGAGAGCCGCTCCGTGGGGATCTCCTGAAGTCCGCGCGGCGCCGCATGGGGGCCGGCGCTCCGGTTGACGTTTACCGTCAGCAAGCCGTCCCGGACCTCCTTGACCCGACCCCGCAGGCGGGCGCCGTCCGCGAAGGAGGCGTCGATGCGTTTGCCGCCGAGCAGATCGCGCAACCGCTCGGTCTCCGCAGCGCTGACGGGCGGGATGACCTGATCCCGAGCAACACGCATGCTGCATGACGCCGGCAGGCAAACGCACAGCGACAGGACAACCGCCTGCCTCCGCCGGCATACGCTCCCTGCCGCCGGCCGGCGCGGTTGCATCTCAGCATGCCCTCCTTGCCGGCGCATGGTTACTCGCACGAACGATCGGTCGCACAGGCCCAGTCGCAGAGGTCTCCGTTGTAAAACGAAGCGACGCCCCCGACCCGAATCGTGGCGTCCGCCCTCTTGCAAGGCACATTGGCATCGCTTGCGTAGCAAACCACGTCTCAGTCGTCTTGATACTTGACGGGCCACACGTAAGCAGAGTTGACTCGCTCATTGACGGTATCGATCCAGCCGTCGTGGTCGCCGTCCCCGACGGCCGAGCACCCCTCCACGGTGCAGGCCAACGTCACCGACACATCCGCAAAATACAGGGATTGAACGAGATCATGGCCATCGGGTCCATCCAACTCATACAGAGTCATGTAGTTATCCTGGACCGTGAGAGTTCGTCCATCCAGGTCGAGGCATCCTCCGGTGTCCATGATTCCGTCGCAGTCGGAGTCCTCGGGGTTGGTGACCGGGATGCGCCGCGTGGCCGTTCCGTAGTGATTGGCGAGTCCGGTGGTGGAAATTTGATCCACGCAGGCGCTGGTTCCGTAAGGCGGAACGGAGTCGTTCCAGGCGAAGGGATCGCTGAAGGGATAGCCGTTCGCCGGATAGGGATAGACGCCCGCGGAATCGGGAAAGTTGAGCCGCTCGCAGTTCAAATCCGGTTTCACGTAATCCGCCGCGCAGCTATTCCACTGCTCCCAGCCGTCCTCGGCATACCAGCCCTGGAACTGATGGCCGTCGTACGCGCTTCCAACGTTCGAGCCGGCCCCCCAATTCCCAAAGGGAACACTGTGTTGAGGGAAATTACCGCCGCACTCCTCATCGCTGTCGTAAACGTAGCGGTTGTGATTGACCATCTTGATTTGGACTACGCATACTTCGCCGAACAGCGCTATTGAACCGGCGGCGGTCAAGAAAAAACGATCGCAGAAAGCAGGCGGATCGAGAGTCTCATCGCTATGCTCCTTGTTTCATTTCTCAGTAGGCCGTCAGGAAGCTCGTCCGAGCGCTCGCTGGGACTCACGGGCGCATTTCTCAATTCAATTTTCCGCTGAGTTCTTCCCCCGATGTCAAGGACTTTTTGTAAAAATTTAAAAATTTGCAAAAAAGTTTAAGAAGCTGCACTGCTCGGGTGAATCGGCGCCTACCTCCGGCAACAGGCTTCCCCGCAGGCAGGCGCCGATCACGCGGCGAAACCGGTTCAGAGAATCGGATTCATTTCGCGGCGAGCGTGCGGGCAAAGAATCGTTCCATCTCCGCCGCGGTCTCTTTGAGATTGGCTCGAAAGACTCCGTGGCCGGAGCCGTCGGCGTAGCGTTTGTAGGTGACATCCGTGACGCCGGCCTCCTGCAGCGCCGCAACGAGCTCATCCGAGTTGCTCACGTTGACGACGCGGTCGGAGACTTCATGGAAGAGTAGAAACGGCGGAGTGTCGGCGGAGACGTAGGTCATCGGGGAAATCAGCGCCCGCTCCGCCTCCGTTCCGCCGGGAACCCTCGGCCGGGTCGGAGTGGCCGAACCGGCCACTGCCTGAACAGCGCTGGAGTGTTCCTGCCAGGGGCCGGCGTCGAGCCGTTTCTCAGCGTGCGAGAGTCCGAGCATGGCCGCCAGATGCGCGCCGGCGGAATTCCCGTACGCCCCAATTCGGTCGGGATCGACATTGTATTCCTCCGCGTGCGCTCGCAGCCAACGGACCGCGCATTTGACATCTTCCACGCACTGCCGCTTGGCGCGGTCGAATCGGTAGTTCACATTGATAGCCACGTATCCTCGAGCCGCATACTCGAGCATTTGTTGCACGAACGCTTCCGTGCGCTTATCTCCGCGGACCCAGCCGCCGCCATGGATAACAACGATTGCCGGGCGCGGACTGTCGGACTCGGCCTCCGGCATGGCCAGATCGAGCTTCCACAACTCGTGGCCCTCGCGATAGGGAATGTTCAACTCGAGCAAAACCCCTTCGGGGGCGCGCCGGCGCAGCCGCTCGTCGGTGACCAGTCTCGACGCGCGGCGCGCAGCCGGGTTTCGGGCAAGTCGTTCCGCCAACGCGCCCAATTCCTCTTTGTCGAGGTAGCCGTCATCGTTGGCGTCGTTGCGGCTGAAGTCGGCCTCCATCCGGCCGGCGGATTCATCGAGCGAAATCCGGCCGTCTTTGTCCGCATCCTGGGTATGCAACCAGTTCTCGACGCGTTGTTCCGTGGACGGGACGTTCTGCGCAATGGCGACAGCGAAGGCGATTCCTGCGAGAAGGAAGGAAGAGTATTTCATCGCTGCGCTCCCGATCCAGATCTTCGAAAACCGAACGGCAGGGCAAAAAAGCCCCGCAAGTTCGGGGTTGCTATAGCGCCGCACATGCAGTATCGTACCGATAATGTCGTTGCGCACGCATAATAATCTTACGGAAAGCAATCGCTGCGAGGCTCGTTCCATGCCGGCTTTTCTGCGTGCAACGGCGGCGCTCGCTCTGGCGCTGGCGAGCGCCGCGGCGCTTCCGGGGCAAAGCCGCGGCACAGGAAATCGCGGGTCCCACCCGCCGGTCGAGTTGCCCAGCGGCGTCGTCGCCCACCGCGACCTGGCGTACGCCGCGGTCGGAGATCGAGAACTTCATCTCGACCTCTACGTTCCGCAGACGAAGCCCGCCAAGCCCATGCCGCTGGTCGTCTGGATCCACGGCGGCGGCTGGCGCGGGGGGTCGAAGGAGGGTCTCGGCCGGCCAAGGCCCATCCTCGATCACGGCGGCTACATTCTGGCCTCCGTCGAGTACCGACTGAGCGGCGAAGCCATTTTCCCCGCCGCGATCGCCGACTGCAAAGCCGCGGTGCGCTGGTTGCGCGCGAATGCAGCCAAGTACGACATCGACCCCGATCGGCTGGCCGTCTGGGGCTCGTCCGCCGGAGGGCACCTCGCGGCTCTGCTGGGCACGGCCTGGGAGGTCAAGGAATGGGACGCTATCCACCCGGAAAACCAGGATGTCTCCTCGAAACCGACCGTCGTCTGCAACTGGTTCGGCCCGACGGACTTCCGGCGGATGAACGACTTCGAGGGCCGCATCGATCACGACGCCGAGGGCTCGCCCGAGTCTCTTTTCATCGGCGGCCGGATACAGGAACACCCCGAAAAGGCGCAAAGGGCGAATCCGATCGCCTACGTCACCGCCGACGATCCGCCGATGCTGCTGATGCACGGCGAAAAAGACTTGTCGGTCCCCTATAACCAGAGTGAGTTGCTCTACGCGGCGCTGCAGAAGGCCGGCGTGGAATCGCGGCTGTATAAAGTGGTTGGCGCGGACCACGGTTTCCGGAATGCGGCGACGGACACAGCCGAGTCGCTATTCGGGATGGTTGCCGAATTTTTGGACCGCCGTCTCAAACCGTAGCAGTCCGCGGCAAAAGTCATACAGGCGCGTTGCGCGCCGCCGGCGCGGCGGGCAAGCCCCATGTCAATCGCCGCAAATCGATTGGCCGCCTGTTTCCATCCAAATATCCGGTTACGCCGGCGTTCACCGCGCCCACGCAATTGGCCGCGGACGCCGCGCCGGATCCTCGCCACCCGGTCTCAATTTGCTCCGCCCTTGACGGTCTGCATGGAATCTCACAGTGCTGAAATAAATATATTGACATTTTTAACTAATTATTGATAAAACTAACAAATAGAATTCAAGCGCCTCCCCGAAATGGAGAAATCTGGATGTCGAGAAGATATTTTTCACCTTCACTCCTTCCCTCGCCTTGGTCTGGAGGCTTGACCCGGCGCCGGGTCGCCCGGACTCCCCGCCGCCCCGTTTCGCCCGCCGGCGCCTTGCTGCTTTGTTCGGGCTTCCTGGTCACGCTCGGCTCCGCCTTTGGGCAGGTCCCGGCCGTCAACCTCGAGCCGAGCAACGTCTCCAAGATCGTGCTCTACGATCACTTGTTCCACCACATCGAGTTCCTCGAAGAGCGTGCCGCGGAGGTGGAAGCTTCCGGGCTTGACGCGCGACATTTGCGCGAGCACTACCTTCGGCGCGCCGGTTTGACTGCCGGCGAGCACGCCGCGCTCAAGCAGGTAGCGCTCGATTCCAACACCGGCGTCGCAGCGCAAGACCGCCAAGCGCTGGCGATTATCGCCGCCGCGCGCGCCCGCTATCCCGACGGCCGCGTCCCGATCGGCGAAAGCGTCTCCGAACCGCCCCGTGAGCTCTTCGAGATGCAGCAGGCTCGCGACCGGATGCGGCAAACGGCCATCGACCGGCTCCGGGCCCGTCTGGGCGCCGAGCGCTTCGCGCACTTCGACGCTTTCGTAGAAGAAAACATCGGTTCCAGAGTCTCCTGGACGCCGGTCGTCGTCACGCCTCCCCAACCCTAGCCCCTCCCTCTTGCAAGGAACCCCCTGTCATGAGAATTGCTCTCCGCGCTCTGCAGCCGCTGCCGATCTTGTTGTTGCTTGCCGCCGCGCCCGACGATGCGGCGGCCCAGGTCGTCAGCGGCTTCTCCGACATCGCCATCCAGTGCGTCGGCTGCGAGGTGGAATCCTACTCCCGCACGTCGCTGGACTATGTGGCAAACTACTATTATGACCCTCGCGCCGACGGCTACCTGTCGCGGGGCGGCACGATCCAAGAGAGCAACTCGGTCACGGGAATCTCGAGCGCCGACGAAGCCGCCTTCTACCTGAGCACGCCGCTGGTTTACGACACAACATTTCAGATCCAGACCAATCACTGGATTCGCGCCTACTACCAGGTCTATGTGGACGGAAGCTGGCAGTACAACGACTACTACGGATTCAGCTTGCTCGCAAACGGGAACTACGGCGGCTCGCACTCCTTCAATCCGCCTCAAACCCAGACCTACATCGTCAGTCGGGATATCTATCTGGGGACGACGTACACCGGCTTCAGCAGCCCCTCGCCGATTGTCAGCGGCATCACCATCAGCGGCAACCCCGTGCGCGGCGGCTCAGGCTCCGTCGAGATCTACGGCCAGTACTTCGACGGCCTCCAGTCGGTTGCCGTCAGCGGCGGCGGGGTCACGACGAATACCACCTATGAGAGCGATACTCAGGTCAACATCGGCTACTCGATCGCCTCCACAGCCGCCTCGGGAGACCGCGACCTGACAGTGACGACCCTCTTCGGTCCCAGTAACGCCGAGACGTTCGAGATTTACGACCCGACGCCGCAGGTTTCAGCGGTCACGCCGAACGCCTGGCCGGTCGGGGCGACGACCCATTTCACCATCTGGGGACAGTACTTCGGCTCCCAGCCGACAGTGTCGGTCTCGGGCGGCGGCGTCACCGGGTCGGGAACTACCTTCAAGAGCGACACGCAGATCAACGCCTGGGCGACCGTGTCGTCGGACTCGACGGGCGGGACGGCGACGATCTCGATCGCCTCGACCGGTTACGCGGGCAGCGGCTTCCAGCAGGAGCCCAGCGGAGGCGGCGCGATGACGCAAACCACGGCGACCACCGTCTTCAACTACACCTTGAGTCAGTCCCCCGCAGTTCTCAATCTGTCGACCGGCGACACCGACAAGCAAATCACCTCAACGGTAAGCGTAGCGGCGATGGGCTTCACGCCGGCATTCTCGGTGGGGCTGCAAGAGAACCCGAACAGCAGTTGTCAGGCCACCCTCGGATTTTCGAACGACAGCGGCACGGGCTCGGCGCAAACCACGGTAACCGCGGGCGAGGCCGGCTGCAGCGGGATCTTTAACGCCATCGCGACGACCGGCGGCAAGGTTTCCACCGGCAGCACGCAGATCGTCGTCCCGCCGCAGATTCTGATCAAGATGCTGGTGGGCGAGGCCGGCGGGCAAACCGCTGCGGGGGACATGACCCAGCCCGCGATCGGCGTAGCGGCGCGCAACCGATTCGATGACCCCGACTTCGACAGCCCGTCCACCTACCAGGCGGCTATCGTCCCTGAGCAGTTCGAGGGCTTGAACAACCCGGTTGCGAATGCGCTTGAGAACGGTCCGGAACCGCCCCTCACTCACGCGTCCGGCGTCTTCTCCAACGCGATCGGGGCGATCGTGGAAAACGCGACGTGCTTCTGGAGTCCGACGACGGCTGAATGGACGATCGTCCAAGCCGCGCTCGATAGCGGCACGACGACCTTCCCGGAGAACGTTGGCGACCCCGACTGCTACCTGCCGAATGAGCGGCAGGCCTTGGTCAAGACATCCGTCGCCGACAACGCCAGCGGAGGCGAAAGTGCGGGCGCGCCGGCGTTTCTCTTCATTCAACAACGAGACTCCACGGCGCCGGCCGTACGCCGGATCGATTAAGTCAGTACTTTGCAGAAAGGAATCTACAATGAGCAACAACGCATTGACTCACGCCGCGCTGCTGCTGGGATTCGCGGCCGCCGCTGCCGCGCAGCAGCAGCCGGCGCTTACAGAGGTTCGCGAGATGACGCAGCGCCTGCGCGTCTTGGGCGACCGAGGGGCGCCGCCCGGCGGCGAGCGCGCCGAGCTCGTCGCGGCCGTCCGCGACAGGGTTCGCGAGCACATCGAAGCGGCGCTGAACGCGCGTAATGAAACCCGCCTCAGCGCGCGCGTCGCCGCGCTCAGGGCGCAGCTCGCCGAGGCGCAGCTCGCCTCGCAGCTTTGGTACGATGCAATCGGTGCGCCTTTCATGCACTACATGGAAGGTCCGCCCGGGCCGACCGTGCTGGTCTCGTTCGTGGTGCTGGACGGCAGTGTCCACGTGCCGCAGTCGAAGCCCTGGATCTGGGCGTTTCGGCAACGCAACGGCAAATTCGAGGCCGTCGACCGCACCGGGTCGGACTTCGAGGGCTGCGGTTTGTTCCTCCAAGATATCCCGGCCGGGCGTTCGGGAGAGACATGGCTGCTCGCCTGGGGAACCATTTTCGGAGCGAACCAAACGCCGAGGCGGATGCGCATTTACTCGTTCGACGGCGAAAAGTTCGCAACCATTTGGAGCCCGCCCAACCTGCTGCATGGCAAGGTGCGGCTGAAAGACGGCATGATCGAGGTCAGTTATCTCGACAGGGTGCAGCACTATCAGCTCCGTGAGCCGCCCTTGTACCGCTATGACCGCTATGCGCTGACCGTTCAGGGGGTGGTCGAGACGCAGTCCGTGCTTGGCGACGGATTTCCGGACGACCCGTAGGCGCCGCTCAGCGGCCTGACCGGCGGTTGGCGGCAACCTTTCCGCAGCGCGCCGGCCGTGCGATGGATCGACCAGGTCGATCCATCGCAGAAAGGAATCCACCATGAGCAACAACGCATTCACTTACGCCGTGCTGCTGCCGGCAGTCGCGGCCGCCGCTGCCGCCGCTGCCGCTCAGCAGCAGCCGGCGCTTACCGAGGTCCGCGAGATGACGCAGCGCCTGCGCGTCTTGGGCGACCGAGGGGCGCCGCCTTTCGGCGAGCGCGCCGAGATCGTCGCTGCTGTCCGCGATAGGGTTCGCGAGCACATCGAAGTAGCGTTGAACGCGCGCGGGGGAACCCGCCTGAGCGCGCGCGTCGCCGCGCTGAGGGAACAACTTGCCGAGGCGCAGAGCGCCTCGCAGGCTTGGTACGATGCAATCGGCAAGCCCTTCGTGCATTACACGGAAGGCCCGCCCGGGCCGACCGTGCTGGCCTCGTTCGTGGCGCTGGACGGCCACATCGACGTGCCGCAGTCGAAGCCCTGGATCTGGGCGTTTCGGCAACGCAACGGCAAGTTCGCGGCCGTCGATGGCGCCGGGTCGGACTTCGCGGGCTGCGGTCTGTTTCTCCAAGATATCCCGGCCGGGCGTTCGGGAGAGACGTGGCTGCTCGCCTGGGGAACCGTTTTCGGAGCGAACCAAACGCCGAGGCGGATGCGCGTTTACTCGTTCGACGGCGAAAAGTTCGCAACCATTTGGAGCCCGCCCAACCTGCTGCAGGGCGCGGCGCCACTGAAAGACGGCATGATCGAGGTCAGTTATCTCGACAGGGTGCAGCACTATCAGCTCCGTGAGCCGCCCTTGTACCGCTATGACCGCTATGCGCTGACCGTTCAGGGGGTGGTCGAGACGCAGTCCGTGCTTGGCGACGGATTTCCAGACGACCCGTAGGCGCTGCTCAGCGGCCTGACCGGCGGCGCAACAATGGAGCCCTTGCCCCCATTGTTGCTTGACGCAGCCGCTTGCGGCGTACTGCGCAGAAAGGAATCTACAATGAGCAACAACGCATTCACTTACGCCGTGCTGCTGCCGGCAGTCGCGGCGGCTGCCGCCGCTCAGCAGCAGCCGGTACTGCCCAAGGTTCGCGAGATGACGCAGCGCCTGCTCGTCTTGCGCGGTCAGGGGGCGCCGCCCGGTGGCGAGCGCGCCGAGCTCGTCGCGGCCGTCCGCGACAGGGTTCGCGAGCACATCGAAACGGCGCTGAACGCGCGTAATGAAACCCGCCTGAGCGCGCGAGTCGCCGCGCTGAGGGAGCAACTCACCGAGGCGCAGATCGCCGGCTCGCAGATTTGGGTTCGTTCAATCGGCAAGCCCTTCGTACATTTCATGGAAGGCCCGCCCGGTCCGACCGTGCTGGCCTCGTTCGTGGTGCTGGACGGCCGCTCTGGGGCGCCGGAATCGAAGACCTGGATCTGGGCGTTTCGGCAACGCGACGGCAAGTTCGCGGCCGTCGACCGCACCGGGTCGGACTTCGAGGGCTGCGGTCTGTTCCTCCAAGATATCCCGGCCGGGCGTTCGGGAGAGACGTGGCTGCTCGCCTGGGGAACCGTTTTCGGAGCGAACCAAACGCCGAGGCGGATGCGCGTTTACTCGTTCGACGGCGAAAAGTTCGCAACCATTTGGAGCCCGCCCAACCTGCTGCAGGGCAAGGTGCGGCTGAAAGACGGCATGATCGAGGTCAGTTATCTTGACAGGGTGCAGCACTATCAGCTCCGCAAGCCGCCCTTTAACCGCTATGACCGCTATGCGCTGACCGTTCAAGGAGTGGTCCAGACGCAGTCCGTACTCACCGAGTTTCGGGCCTTCTAAGCGCTCAGCGTCCTGACCGGCGGTTGGCGGCAACCTTTCCGCAGCGCGCCGGCCGTGCGATGGATCGACCAGGTCGATCCATCGCAGAAAGGAATCCGCAATGAAAAACAACGCATTCACTCACGCCCTGCTGCTGCCGGCAGTCATGGCCGCTGCCGCCGCTCAGCAGCAGCCGGTACTGCCCAAGGTCCGCGAGATGACGCAGCGCCTGCTCGTCTTGCGCGGCCAGGGGGCGCCGCCCGGCGGCGAGCGCGCCGAGCTCGTCGTGGCCGTCCGCGATAGGGTGCGTGAGCAAATCGAGGCGGCGCTGAACGCCCGCGAGGGAGCCGGCCTGAGCGAGCGCGTGTCCGCGCTCAGGGCGCAGCTCGCCTCGCAGACTTGGTACGATGCAATCGGCAAGCCCTTCGTGCATTTCACGGAAGGCCCGCCCGGGCCGACTGTGCTGGTCTCGTTTGTGGTGCTGGACGGCGGCTCCGGAGCGCCGGAGTCGAAGACCTGGATCTGGGCGTTTCGCGAACGCAACGGCAAGTTCGAAGCCGTCGATGGCGCCGGAGCGGACTTCGAGGGCTGTGGTCTGTTCCTCGAAGAGATCCCGGCCGGGCGTTCGGGAGAGACGTGGCTGCTCGCTTGGGGAACCGTTTTCGGAGCGAACCAAACGCCGAGGCGGATGCGCGTTTACTCGTTCGACGGCGAAAAGTTCGCAACCATTTGGAGCCCGCCCAACCTGCTGCAGGGCGCGGCGCCACTGAAAGACGGCATGATCGAGGTCAGTTATCTCGACAGGGTGCAGCACTATCAGCTCCGTGAGCCGCCCTTGTACCGCTATGACCGCTATGCGCTGACCGTTCAGGGGGTGGTCGAGACGCAGTCCGTGCTTGGCGACGGATTTCCAGACGACCCGTAGGCGCTGCTCAGTTGCCTGACCGGCGGCGCAACAATGGAGCCCTTGCCCCATTGTTGCTTGACGCGACCGCTTGCGGCGTACTGCGCAGAAAGGAATCTACAATGAGCAACAACGCATTGACTCACGCCGCGTTGCTGCCGGCAGTCGCGGCGGCCGCCGCCGCTCAGCAGCAGCCGGTACTGCCCAAGGTTCGCGAGATGACGCAGCGCCTGCTCGTCTTGCGCGGTCAGGGGGCGCCGCCCGGTGGCGAGCGCGCCGAGATCGTCGCGGCCGTCCGCGACAGGGTTCGCGAGCACATCGAAGCAGCGTTGAACGTGCGCGGGGGAACCCGCCTGAGCGCGCGCGTCGCCGCGCTGAGGGAACAACTTGCCGAGGCGCAGAGCGCCTCGCAGGCTTGGTACGATGCAATCGGCAAGCCCTTCGTGCATTACACGGAAGGCCCGCCCGGGCCGACCGTGCTGGCCTCGTTCGTGGTGCTGGACGGCCACATCGACGTGCCGCAGTCGAAGACCTGGCTCTGGGCGTTTCGCGAACGCAACGGCAAATTCGAGGCCGTCGATGGCGCCGGGTCGGACTTCGCGGGCTGCGGTTTGTTCCTCCAAGAGATTCCGGCCGGGCGTTCGGGAGAGACGTGGCTGCTCGCCTGGGGAACCGTTTTCGGAGCGAACCAAACGCCGGTGCGCATGCGCATTTACTCGCTCGACGGCGAAAAGTCCGCCACCATTTGGAGCCCGCCCAACCGGCTGCAGGGCGCGGCGCCACTGAAAGACGGCATGATCGAGGTCAGTTATCTCGACAGGGCGCCGTACTATGAGCGCCGCGAGCCGCCCTTTAACCGCTATGCGCTGACCGTTCAAGGGATGGTCGAGACGCAGTCCGTACTCACCGAGTTTCGGGCCTTCTAAGCGCTCAGCGGCCTGACCACGGGCAACCTTGCCCACGGCGCCTGCCGTACGTTGGGTCGAGACCTTGTTGCTTCTGTTCCAAGCGAAAGACGAGCAGGCCGCGGCAAAAGCCACGCGGTGCGTTACCCTCTGGGCTACAGACCTTTGCGCCCGTCGGTTTCGCGAGGCGGGCGCGCCGCAGCCGGCGAGGCAGATTTTGAAGAAAATCCGTAGAATTGAAAAGGGAACAATCGCAATGGCCAACGCCTCCGTCCGTCTCGCCGCATTCGTCTGCGGCATCTCCCTAGCCGCATCGCCTGCAGCCGCCCAGCGCGGCCCGGCGCCTCGAATGCAGCCCACGGTCGCCGATTTCGCCTATGGCGATCATGAGCGGCATGTGTTGGATTTCTATAAGGCCGAGTCGTCTTCGCCGACGCCTTTGGCGCTCTATATCCACGGCGGCGGCTTCACCAGAGGCGACAAGAATACGGTCAACCAAGAGACCTTGAAGCAGCTCTTGAACGCCGGCATTTCCGTCGCTGCGATCAACTATCGCCTCGCCGGGCAAGCGCCGTTGCCGGCGGCCCATCATGACGCCCAAAGAGCGCTGCAGGCGCTGCGGTCGAAGGCGAAGGAGTGGAACTTCGATAAGCGCCAGGTCGGCGCGTTCGGCGGCTCCGCCGGCGCGCAACTATGCATGTGGTTGGCCTACCACGACGACCAAGCGGACCCGTCAAGCAGCGATCCCATTGCGCGCGAATCGACTCGGCTGGCCTACGTAGCGCCGCTTCGCGGTCAGATCACGAACGATTTCGATTGGTGGCTGAAAAACATTCCAGGCTACGACGAGGTTCATCGCGACCCAGCCGAAATCTTCGGTTCCGACGACCGCGCCAAACAGGCTGCCATCGCCAAGAAAATTTCGGCGATTTCGCTGGTGTCGGCCGACGACCCGCCCACTTTCATGAGTTACGGCATGGCTCCGGGAGATCCCGTTCCCGAAGGCGACAGCGCAACAGCCTGGAAAGTCCACCATGTGATCTTTGGCATCGCACTGCAGAAGAAACTGGACGCTGTCGGCGTCGAGGCCGACCTGCACTATCCCGGCGCGGACTCGACTTACGACTCGGCGGCCGATTTCTTCATTCAGAAATTCGGCAAGCCCTGACGGGCACGCTCGGTGATTTCCGCCAGCGCGGTAAGATTGGGAGCGAAGCCGCACAGCCGCAAGGAGGACCGCAACATGACCAACACCCTCATTCATCGCAGCGCTGCCGCCGCTCTGCTTGGCATCGCCTTACTCGGCTGTTCGTCCACGCCTGCAGGTCTCGACGCTATCCCACTCGCCGAGCTCAACGACCGCATCGCAGGCGGCTGGGCCGGCCAGATGATCGGCGTCAGCTACGGCTTGCCGACCGAGTTCCGCTTCAACAACCAGATCATCCCGGAGGACAGGCTGCCCGAATGGACGCCCGACCATGTCGCCAGAGCCCTCACCAACGACGACCTTTACGTCGATATGACCTTCGCGGCCGTGCTCGACGAGAAGGGCCTCGACGCCACAACGGACGACTTCGGCGCGATGTTCCGCGAGTCCGGCTACCGCCTCTGGCACGCCAACCTGGCCGCGCGCCGCGCCCTGCGCCGCGGCGTGCCCGCGACGCTTTCGGGCACGCCCGAATACAACGCCCACGCGAACGACATCGACTTCCAGATCGAGGCCGACTTCATCGGGCTGATGGCGCCGGGTCTGCCGCAGGCTTCGAACGACATCTGTTGGCGCGTCGGCCGCGTGATGAACCACGGCGACGGCATCTACGGCGGGATGTTTACGTCCGCTATGTACTCTGCCGCGTTCTTCGAATCCGATCCCGAAGCGGTCGTGCGGGCCGGCCTTGCCGCCCTCCCTGCCGAGAGCCCGTACGCTCAGGTCATCGCCGACACCCTTGCCTGGCACGCGCAGAACCCGGACGATTGGACCGCTGTCTGGAATCTGCTCGAAGAAAAATGGAACAAGCGCGAAGCCTGCCCCAAGGGCTCCATCGAGCCGTTCAACATCGACGCCAAACTGAACGGCGCCTACATTGCCCTCGGCTTGCTCTACGGCGAGCGCGATTTCGCCAAGACGATGGTCGTCGCCATGCGCGGCGGCCAGGATTCGGACTGCAATCCGGCCAGCGCCGGCGGAATCCTCGGCGTCATGCTCGGCTACGACGCGATTCCCGAGCAGTGGAAGTCGGGCATCCCCGCCCTTGCAGACAAGAAGTTCAGCTACACCGACTTTACCTTCGAGACGATCGTCGAAAGCACGCGCAAGCGCGCCATCGCCCTGGTCGAGCGCAACGGCGGGCGGCTCGAAGGCGACCGTCTGCTGGTCAAGAGGCAAGAGCCGCTGCCGGCGGAACTCGAGCTATGGGACGACTACGGTTCGCCGGCCGAAGAGATTCCCGTCGAGGATGCGAGGTGGAAGTTCAAGGGCGCCTGGCAGCGCGCCGAGGCGAAGCAGCGCAGCCGAACCTATGTCGGGCGCACGGCCGGAACCGCGGGGCGCGCAGGCGGAGGTTTCATTCGAAGGAACCGGCGTCATCCTCCGGGGCCCGTACATGGCCAACGGCGGCATGGCCGATGTCCATCTCGACGGCGAACCGCACCGCACGATTGACGTTTACTCCGATGGAGATCATTACCGCAATAGCGAAGCGGTGTGGCACGCATTCGGGTTGCCTGCGGGCGAACACACGATTCGGCTCGTGGTGCGGGGCGAAGCGCCGCAAGGCGGCCAAGGGGTCGACGTGACGCTCGAGAACCTGATCGTATTCCGCTAGAGAAACAACCCGGTCTCGATTTGGAGGAAACATGAACCCCCTGGCAATGCATATATCCCGCCGGGCCGCTTGGGCAGTCTTGCCGGCGGCGGTCGCCGCATGCGCCAATGCCCAAGTTGTAGAGAAAGAGGTTCCGGAAGACTGGGTTCGTCTCTACGAGCCGCACGCCGACGAGGAAATGCCGTACCGTCTCATGAGACCCCACGGTTTCGATGCAAGCAAGCTCTACCCGGTCATCGTTTCCCTGCACGGCGGCGGGGGCAGAGGGACGGATAACCGCAAACAACTGCGCGTCTGGAACAAGCTTCTTGCCGAAGAGCCGACGCGCTCCGCATACCCGAGCTACGTGCTCGCTCCCCAGACAGCCCGTCTCTGGGACGCCGCGCATCTCGAGAAGATCAAAACGGTTATTGCCGCGCTGCCGTCTGTCGATATGGACAGGATCTATCTCCTCGGGCATTCCATGGGAGGACATGGGACGTATATCCTCTTGCAAATCGATCCCGGTTACTTCGCCGCGGCGGCGCCCTCGGCAGGAACCGGCCTGCCCCGGACCGAAGAGTTCATCGATGCATCTCTAATCAAGGATGTTCCGATATGGGCCTTTCACGGGGACAACGATAAGGTCTGTCCCTACGAGCGCGCACAGAAGCTTTTCGCCGAGATGCAACGCTTGGGCGGGAACATGAAGCTGACCACTTGGGCCGGCGACGGACACGGCGTTGCCGCAAAGATGATTAGCGGCGGCGGCAACGGCAGCACGCGCTGCAGCAGCGACCGTTGCGACGAAGAACCCGAGATGTTGCAATGGCTCTTCTCCCAACCGCTCGCCGCCGGAAAATGAAAAGCCGCGACCGCTGCGGACTCTCCGGCGCGGCGCCGCCGGCCGGGATGCTTGACGCAACCTACGCGGCAAACAACTCTCCCTGCTCCGCCCGGCGCGGCCGCGCCCCCGGCAGCAACTCTGCAATCGCCGCCGCGGGAACGTTGCCGAGCTCCCGCGGCTCCAGCTTGTGCAGCCCGCCGCCGTAAACCCTGCCTTCGTCCAGCATCGCCGCGGGGGATATCTCGTTCAGAGATGCCCAGACCTGCCTTTTCAGATGCGGATTCTCTTGCAAGACGCGAGCGAGCGGCGGCTTCGGATAAAGCATCAAGTAAACGTTCGCAGCCGTCGCTTGCGAGTTGTTGAGGATAAAGCGGAACGGCCTCCCGTTTTTCTTGTCGCCGCGCCCGAGGTAAGTACACAGGAACGGCGCCGGCGGCCGGTTTTCAGGCATGTACCACGGCGTCCCTGCGCCGGCAGAGATAGCGTTCGGCTATGCCCCGCGCCTTCCCTTCCTCCAGATAGGCCCACAGTCGCGGATGCCTGCGTTCGATCTCGTCTTCTTGCAAACGGCAATCCAGCAGGAACAGGCGCCGCTCCAGCGCGGGGTTCCCCTTGTCGTCGGCCGTCACTTCGTCTCCCGGCAGATAACGCGGGCTGGGCAAAATCGGCCGAAACGACTCCATCGGCAGCCCGCGCCGCTCGATTTCTTCGGCCGACAGGATGAAATAGTCGTTGCTTCCCGTCACCAAGCCGCGCTTGATTTGAAAAAAATCGCCCAAAACCGGAGCATCCGCCGCTGCAAGGCCCGCCTTGGCCGGATATCTTGTCCATTTTGCAGTCCGGCGCAGCGTCTCGGCCGGCATCGCTCGATCAAGCTTCGGCTGCTGCAGCGAGCCGCCGTAGGTAAACCGCGCTTCATAATCCCGCGGCGGTTTTTGCTTGCGGAACCAGACGACGGCCGACGACACCAGCGCATCGCCGAACTGCACGTCGTTCGGGTCGAACCGATGGATGTGCAGCAGCGTAACCTTATCGAGCAGATACCGTTTCACCGGCGCACCGTAGTTCACGTCCATGAACTCGCTCGGGATCAGCCATCCGGCCAGCCCGCCGTCCGCCATCCATTCGTGACACAGAGTTAGAAAATAGCAGTAGAGACCGGCCAGCCCATCGATTTTGACCCCGCAGGCTTCCCGCGCTCGAACTCCGAGCAGCCGCTTCTCGCCGCCGGCGATATGGTGATGCCGCACATAAGGCGGATTGCAGATCGACAAGTTGAACTTTTTCCGTTCCGACGGCGGTTCGGCCCGCGTAAAGTCTTCCGAACGAACGTCCAGACCCGTCTGCTCCCACAATTCGGCCGCCGGCGTACCGTAATGCGGGTCGATCTCGTAACCGACGGCGCAGTCTATTTTGCTTTTGGGAAACACGCGCAGCAGCGCCGCATAGAATGAGCCGGTTCCAATCGCCGGGTCGAGGAAACGAATGCTCGCACCTTCGCTGAGATGCGCCCCTGCATAGCGCAGCATGTCGCGGGCAAGCCCTGGAGGCGTTGCGAACTGACCCAGCCGATTCCGCTCCGCTTGATCCTTGGCGGCATCCAACTCGGCCTGCAAGAGCAGCCGCCGCCCCTCCAACTCTTCCGCTTTCATCTACAGTCCGAATTCCCCTCAGCGGTAGCGGTCGAGCGGAATCTCGAAGTAAAACAACTCCCGGCCGGTAGTCAGATCGACGATGCCGGAAATATAGGCCGAAGCCCCGGCCAGCGGCTCTTCCGTGCCGGTCCAGTAGTAGAAAAATCCGCTTGCCGTGCTCTCGGGGGTCAGCACGGGCGCGCGAAACTCCCTGTCCGTGATTTCGAACCGCGCCAGCGGTCCCTTCTTCACGCGCGCTCGGCTCACTCCGGGAATGCCTGCCGGAATGCCGGGAATGTTGCGCTGCCTGGGCTGGTGGCCCTTGGGATTGAAATAGGCCAGGTCCTCGCCGCCGATCGGCTCCAGGCCCTCGCGGCCGGCGGTGATGAAGCGCACCTTGAGATTCTTCAGGTCGTAGGGATGCAGTCCGGTATTGGTCAGCACCAGGAGCAGCGGCATCACGCCGTGTTTGTAGGGACGCACCTTGCCGAACGCGCTCTTTTGATCTTTTTCCGAGTAGAACGGCTTGACCGCGGCAATCAGGTCGCCCTGCGACTGTTTCCCCGCATAGCGGTCCGCCGTCTTGGCCTTGAAGCCGGCATCCTCCGCAAAAGCCCCGAGCGGCAGTCCGAGCAGCAGAGACAGCCCCAGGAAAAATCGAAAAGTCGATGTTGTCATAATGCTTAAGACGCCCGGCCGCCCCCGCTTGTTCTTCTTCTTTTACAACCTCGTTCTCACGCTGCTCGCGCCGGTTGCAGTTCCCTACTGGCTGCTGCGCAGCCGGGCGAAGGGGCAGCCCCGGCGCGGTCTCCATGAAAAACTTGGCTATCTCGGCGGCCTAACGAATCAGACCCCTGCCGACTCGATCTGGTTACATGCGGTTTCGGTCGGCGAAGTTCTGTCCGCCGTTCCGCTGCTGCGCCGTCTCCGCGAGCGCTTCCCCGCGTCGCCGCTCTACGTCAGTGCGTCCACCGCCGCCGGGCGCAAGCTCGCCGGGCAAAAGCTCGCCGGATTGGCCGACGCCGTGTTCGCCGCGCCGCTGGAATTCCCCTGGTGCGTAGCCCGCGCGTTCCGCGCGCTGCGTCCGCGGCTGTTGATCGTCTTCGAGACGGAAATCTGGCCCAACTATTTTTTGCAGGCCGAACGCTTCGGCGCGGAAGCGCTGTTGCTGAACGGACGCATGTCCGACCGCTCGGCGCCGCGCTACGCCCGCCTGCGCCGGTTTTTCGGTCCGGTCCTGCGCCGCGCCGGCGCCATCCTGACGCAAAGCGAAACCGACCGGCAAAGGTTTCTGGCTGCCGGCGCGCCGCCCGAGAGAACGCGCGTCGGAGGCAACGTCAAGTACGACTTCGACCCGCCCGAAGCCGGCGTCGCCGCCGACCTGCAAGCGTTCTTCCACAACGCCGCGCCCGATCCCGTCGTGGTCGCGGGGAGCACCCGCGAAGGCGAAGAGGCACTGCTGGCCCAGGCGTTCCGCGCAGCAGCGGCCGTCCACCGGCGCGCGCTTTTCGTCGTGGCGCCGCGCCACCCGCAGCGCTTTGACGAAGCGGCGACGGCCTTCGACGGCTTGCCGCTCGTGCGCCGTTCGAAGCTCGACGCCGCGGCGCCGCTAGATCTTCCGGCGGTGCTGCTGCTCGACACCTTGGGCGAGCTCGCCGGCCTGTACTCTTTCGCCGACGTCGTGTTCATGGGCGGATCGCTCAACGGATGGGGCGGCCACAACGTCCTCGAACCGGCATTGGCCAAGCGACCCCGTCATCGTGGGGCCGGCGATGCAGAACTTCCGGCAGATCGCCGACGATCTGCTGGCGGCCGGCGGACTGCTGCAAGTCGACTCGACGGCAGAGTTGACCGCGGTTCTGCTGCGGCTGCTGGGCGACCCCGCGGAGCGCAGAACCCTTGGCGAAAACGCCTTCCGTCTCTCCCGCTCGAAGCGCGGCGCGGCGGCCCGCGGCGCCGCAGAAGCGGAAAGGCTGTTCCAGCGCGCGCTCCCGCGCAGCCCGCCGCGGCCGGGGCGGCGGCTTGCGCTGGGCATCCCGGCAATGCTGTGGAGCCTCGTCGCCAGACTGCGGCTCTACTCTTACGCAAGCGACCTGCGCAAAGCGCGCCGCCTGCCCGCGCCCGTGCTCTCTATCGGCAACCTGACCGCGGGCGGGGTCGGCAAAACCCCTGCCGTAGCTTGGCTGGTCGAACGCCTTGCCAAAGCCGACGCCGACGCCGTCGTGCTGACCCGCGGTTACGGGCGTGACAACCCCTCTTCGACGCACATCGTTCGCCCCGACGGGCAGATCGACCCCCGCAGCATCGGCGACGAACCGGCGCTGCTGGCAACCCGTTTCCAGGGCACGGCGCCCAACGCCGTCATCGGCGTGGGCGCGGACCGCTTCGCCGTCGGCGCCCGGCTCCAAGCAGAGGCAAACCCCGTCGCTTTCGTTCTCGACGACGGCTTCCAGCACCTGCGTCTGGCTCGCGATCTCGACATCCTGCTGATCGACGCCTCCCGGCCGCTGCTCGGCGACTGCCTGCTGCCGCTGGGCCGGCTGCGCGAGCCCTTGTCAGGCTTGGAGCGCGCCGATGTCATCTTGCTCACCCGCGCCGAACCCGAACGCGATTACGGCGCCCTTACGGACGCCATCCGCCGCTGGAACGCCTCCGCTCCGGTTTTCCATTCGCGGACGACGGCAACGCATCTCGTTCGCCCCGGAGACCGGCGCGAGTTTCCGCTCCGACAGCCTGCGCGGCAAGCGCCTCCTGGCCTTTTGCGGACTCGGCAACCCCGACGCTTTCCGCCGCCAACTGACTGCCCTGGACTACGATCTCGCTGCTTGGCGCTCCTTCCCCGATCACCATCGCTACACCCCCGCCGACCGCAAGCGCCTCAACGCGGCAGCGGAATCGGCCCGCGCCGATGCATTGGTCACCACCGTCAAAGACCTGATGAATCTTGCAGTCCCGCACGATTTTGCGCAGCCGCTGTACGCACTCGAAATCGAACTCCAAGTCGACGAATCGGCCCGAACTCGTGGCGCTCGTCAAGCAGACGTTGCAGCGGCGGCAAAACGCAGGCCGTTAATGCACGGCTTGCGCGGCCGGCATTTCGTCGTACACCCGGCACACCCGCTTGCGCGCCCGGAACAAGCGTACCTTCAAGGCATTTTCGTTCGAGCTATAAATGCCCGTCATCTCTTTCAGCGTGAGGCCCTGGACTTCCTTGAGCGCCAGCAACCGTCTGTCTTCTTGCGAGACGTTGGCGAACAGCGGCTGCAGCAAGTCGCGGGCCTCCGCTTGACGCCGCGTAACCGCCATATCCTTGCCGGCGGCGGCGCTGTCGGCCAGACGGATCTGCTCTTCGCTCAAGTCGGCCAGCGGTAAGTCGCAGCGGCGGCGCTCCTTGCGCAGATAGTCGTAAACGGTATTGACGGTCAGGCGGTACAGCCAGGTCTCGAAGACCTCGACCGTGCGAAGCTGCCCGAGCGACTGGTGCAGGCGGATAAAGACGTCCTGGCCCACGTCCTCGACGGCGTCGCGGCGTCCGAGCATGCGATAGACCGTGCCGAACACGCGCTGCTTGTAGGCGCCGAAGACGGCGCCGAAAGCGGCCTCGTCTCCGTTTTGAGCCTGGCGGATGATTTCGGGATCGACAGACATACCAACAAGACGCAGTTGCCGCCGGAATCGGTTATCGAAAAACGGTAAAAGCCAAGTTAAACTCTCTTTACAAGCGCTTTACACCGCCCGTAAATGCAGCGCCGCGCCTTGCGGACAAGATTATCTTTCGACAGAAGGCGGGGCGCGCTATGCTGAAGGCAGCGCCGCCGGACTCGATGCCGGCGTCATGCGCCCGTAGCTCAGTTGGATAGAGCGCTTGCCTCCGGAGCAAGAGGTCGCAGGTTCGAATCCTGCCGGGCGTACCAGTTTCCCCAAGCGCCGCGGGCCACTAACAGCCCGTGGCAAAAATCACGCAGGCGACGTTACGCGCCCTGGGGCCGACGGAGTATTGGGCGGGAGATCAAGGGATTCGGCGCCGCGTGCTCTTCCGAGTAAGCGGACAAGGGCGCGTAACCCTTTGGGCGGCGGGCATTTGCGGCCGTCGGCTTCGTCGTTCGTCGGGGACGATCTCCCGGATCGCCTCCCTCCTCACTTCTCGCCGAACGGCCACAGGAGCCCGCCGCTCCGCCCACGCCACTTTTACCACGGGCCGTCAAGCGCTAGAATGACTGCGCCCCTGGAGGTCGCATCTCATGCCGCATTCTCAGATGAACCGCCGCTCCTGGCTACGTGGATTGACGGGCGCCGGAGCGCTTTACGGCCTGGACGCCCTGTTCACCGCGGAGCGCACCGACGCCGCCGCGGTCGGGCCGAACGACGCCGTCAAGGTGACCAAGGTCGAGGCTTTCGTGCTCAGGAATTCTTGGGTCTTCGTCAAAGTCTCCACCGACGCCGGCATCTCCGGCTGGGGGGAGATGCTCAAAGACGACGCCAAAGCCTGCGCCGCCGGAGCTTTGGAAGTCGGCGATTATCTCGTGGGGCAAGACCCCTGCCGCGTCGTGCATCACTGGCAGGCCATCCACCGCGGCGCCTTCTACCGCGGCGGGCCGATCAAGACGGCGATTACCAGCGGCATCGATCAGGCCCTATGGGACATCAAGGGCAAGGTTTACGGCGTGCCCGTGTACAAGTTGCTCGGCGGGTCGACCCGCGACCGCGTGCGCGTTTACGGCACGATCGACGAAAAAACCGGCGTCAACGCCATGAAGACCGGCCCGCGCGGCGAGCAGCGCAAGGCCATCAAGTACATCGAGGGACAAAGATACGTCGATGAAGTCGTCGAGCGCTTCAAGGCGCTGCGCGAGAAATACGGTCCCGAGGTCGATATCGGCCTCGACTTCCACGGCGCCGTGCAGCCGCCGACGGCGCTGCTGTTGATGAAAGCCCTGGAGCCTTACAACCCCTGGTTCTACGAGGAGATCGTGCAAGCGCTCAATGTCGACATCATGGCCGAGTTGGCGCGCAAGACCCATATTCCCATCGCCACGGGCGAGCGCATCTTTACCAAGTGGGGATTCAAGGAGATCCTCGAAAAGCGCGCCGCCGCCATCTTGCAGCCGGACGTTTGCTACGCCGGCGGGATCACCGAGTTGAAAATCATCGCGGGCATGGCCGAAGCCTACTACACGCCTTTGGCGCCGCACAACCCGCAAGGCCCGTGCTCGCTCGCGGCGAGCCTGCAAATCGCGGCGTCGATTCCCAATTTCCTCATTCAGGAGCGCGGCGACAACGAGTATGCCGACCTGCTGGCGAAACCGCTGCCCCCGGTGCGCAACGGACACCGCCCCTTGTTGACCGAACCCGGCCTGGGCATCGCCATCGATGAAGACAAGCTGATGGCTCAAGTCGGCGAGCCCCGCGAATACCGCCCGCAATTCGACCCCGACGACGGGTCGGTGGTGGACTGGTAAAACCGTCCGCGCCGCCGGCTATTCCCAACGGGGCCGCGCGGCCGCTTGCGACTTGCGGGCCTGCTCCGAGGGAATTTTGGCGCCGTGCTCGGGCATGGCGTCCAGGGCGCCTTGCAGCTTGACGCGGACATCCCGCGCAACCGCGTGTCTCGGGGGCAGCGGACGCTCCTCGCGCGGGTCGGCTTGCAAGTCGAAAAGCTCGCCGCTGCCGTAGAGCTTGTAGCGTTTATCGCGCGCGTAGCGCACTTCGGGATTGGTGTAGGGAGTGGCGAACTTGTCGGCGAACGGGCGGGGGAAATAGTAGGTGTAATGCCACTCGCGCGGGCTGCTCCTCTCGCCCTTGAGTTGCGGCCAGAAACTGCGCCCGTCGAGATCTGCCCGCTTGGGCGGTTGCAGCCCGGCGGCGTTGGCCAGCGTCGGCAGGAAATCGGTGAAATCGATGAGGTCGTCGATGACTCGCCCGCCCGGAACCGTGCCCGGCATGCGCACGAAAAGGGGGACGTGCGTCCCGGCGTCGGTGGGCGCGCCCTTGTCGCCGCGGATCGTCCGTCCGTCGAGAGCGGAAGAGAGGTTATGGTGCGTGCCGTTGTCGGCAGTGAAGATCACCAAGGTTTTCTCCAGCAGGCCGAGCGCTTCGAGCTTGTCCTCGAAGCGGCCGACGATCTTGTCGGTATAGGCCACCATGTCTTCGAAATTGCGCTGGATGTCTTTCGAGTCGCGGTCGGCGGAATCCGGCGTGGGCACGAAGGGCGAGTGGACGAGCGCCATCGGGTAGTAGGCGAAAAACGGCCGCTGCCGATTGGCCTCGATGAAATCGAGCAGGAAGTCGGTGAAGATGTCGGGGCCGTAATCGTCTTCTTCGACCTCCATCAGCTTGCCGTCGCGGTCGAGCGAAGGGTTCCAGAAACGGCGTCGCTCGGTGATGGCGGTGTTCCACAGGCAATGCGTATCGAAACCGCTGCCGGCAGGGATTCCCGCGCTGCGCTCGTTGCCTTGCAATTGCCATTTTCCGGCGATGGCCGTTGCGTAGCCGGCTTCGCGGAAAAGATCGGCGAAGGTGTATTCCCCCGGGGCCAGGGCGCCGAAGTCCGTATAGTTGCGGGCGTTGCTCTTGCCGGTCATCAACGCTACGCGGCTGGGCGTGCAGAGCGGCGTCGAGTAGCAGTGGGTGAACTTGACGCCGCTGTCGGCCATCCTGTCGAGGCGCGGCGTTTTGTACTGCTTGCTGCCGTAGGCCCCGAAGCACTCGTAACCCACGTCGTCGGCCATGATCAGCACGACGTTGATCGGCCCGTCCGCCGCGAAAGCGGAAGCGAGGACGAACGCGGACAACACGCAGAGCAAGCGGAGCGTCACCTGCACATTGTATCCCGGCGGGAACCGGGTAGATACGTCTTATTGCGGCTATGGGCGTCAGTACGCTCAATGCCGAAACTGCATCTCTGTTCGTTCGGCGACCGCGTCCTCATCGATTGTCAGAATGAGATAGTCTTGGGACTCCCAACCCCCGCGTTCTACAAGCACGTCGATGCCGGAAGAAAGTTTCCAGAATACGATGGGAATGTCAAACGAGGCTCCTTTCATATCGCAATCAGGCATACTAAAATCTTGTTCGAGCGGTACGATCTCTTCGGATTCGTCGACGAGTAGCCAAGTCCGGAGATAGGAGTAACCCGGACAGGAAACCGTTGCGCTGGCCGTACCCCCATAACCTCGAACAATTTCCAAATAGTAGATCGAGGCAGCGGCCTCCCGTATGCGGAACGCGTCATTCACCTTGAGCGGGATTGCGTTTCGTCGGCCCGCATCGAGCCACTGGCCCGTGTACCGTAACCGCCCCTCGGTAGTTTCATATTCGCCGGCCCAACGCTCAACTACTCGGCTTTCGAGCCCCTCGAAATCGTCCCGAACCCTGGCGGCAATCTTTTGGACGGCATCGCTGTCGGGGTCCAGTCTCTCGACCAACCTCGGCGGAGTCGTTCCGGTCGTCGCGAGGCCCCTCTTTGCATCCGGGCAGTTACCGGGTCGGATCAGGGAATCACGAAGATCCCCGGCGTCGGTGGATAGCGCGAGGTTCCGGGAGCATTGCGCTTCAGACATAACCAGGCCGCCGGCAACAAGCGCTCTACGCTGCGGAGACAGTCGAGAGACCCAATCCCACGCCGGTCGGGTATCTTCGGAAGTCGCGCCCGGATTCTCAAACCACAGAGTCCAGTCCCTCAGCGGCGCCCCCCGGATTCCAGCTTTCCGGCAGATCGGCCATGAGGGAGCGTCATCGCTCAGAACAAGATCGGCGGGCCAAGGGTTGGACCAAGCCGCCCCATCGAAAGTTGCGACCGGCACAAGGTTCCCGCCGGCCTCGACGATGCCTACCGCAAAGGTTGCATTCATCTGGGCCGAAACGATCGGCAGGACATACAGCAACACGCAGAGCAAGCGGGGCGTCACCTGCGCAGTATATCCCGGCGGGGTTCGCGCGGGCCGATCAGCAGGGCAAGAAAGTGAAGCAGAGCACGCCGAGGACGAACCACAGCACGACATAGATCATGTTGTAGCCGATGTAGGCGCGGAAGTCGATGCGAGCGATTCCGGCGGCAATCACCGCCCAAAACGGCGATACGAGGTTGCCGACGTGATCGCCGACGCTCAACGCCAGCAGGCCGCGCTGCGCGCTGACGCCCACCGCCGCGGCGGCCTTGGTCGTAATGAAGCCCTGAATCACCCACTGGCCTCCGCTCGAAGGCACGAAGATCGAAACGGCGGCGGCAGACAACGCCGTGAAAAGCGGAAACGTATGCTCGTCGGCGATGGAAGCGAGATACGAAGCGAAGTCCGCGCCGACCGAGGTGTATTGGATCAGTCCGGCGACCCCGGCGTACAGGTGGTAAAGCACGATCACCGGCCAGGCGGTCACCACGGCGGAAGGAAGCGCTTTCGAAAAGCTGCGCACGCTGCCGTGAAACACCAGGCAAAGCAGCAGCAGCGTCGTGTTCAGAGAGTTCAACTCCAGTCCGCCGCCTTTGACCCCGAAGTGATAAGCCAGCCAGCCGACGAGGCCGAGCGCCAGGATCAAGGTCGGCAGGCGGTGCGATTCGAGGCGCGCGGCCGGAGTCGCTTCGGGAGTATCCGCGTTGCGTTCCGCCTCGGCGGCGGCGGCGCCCGGCCCGGCGTCGGCCAGGGCGCATGCTCTGGGAAATTGCGAAATCGGGCGGGGCGCGCGCGGCAGCAATATCCGCGCGGCGGCATAGCTCGCGACGAGAAACAGCGGCAGGAAAACCAGGGTAGCGGGCGCGAAGATCGTGGTGGACAGCGGCATCAGGCCGGTCATGCCTTCGAGAAAGTGCCCCGGCGTATTCATCAGCAGCGGCGCGCTCGCCGAGAAGCCGAATTGCCAGATCGCGCCCGCGGCGCCTCCCGCGGCCAGCAGGTAGGGGAAATCGACGGGCCGTCCCTTGCGCTCGGCCTGCCGGGCAAAGTTGACCGCGACCAGCGGCCCCATGGCCAAGCCGAGCCCCCAGTAACAGTAGGCGAGCGTCCCGGTGGTGAGCATGGCCAGCGCCAGCGTCTGGCCGGGGCTGTTGGGCAGCCGCGACAGGGTTACGATCAGGCGCCGGAAAAACGGCGTGGCCGCCAGCGTCGAGCTCAGCACGAGAATGAGCGTCATCTGCATGGTGAAGGGCAGCAGCATCCACAACCCGCGGTAGTAGGCGTCGGCGGTTTGCGTGAAGGGATTGCCGATGAGCAGCGCGATGCCGATCACGGCGGCCATCAACAAGATGGCAGTGGTCATGGCGTCGGGGATCAGCCCGCCGACAAGCGTTGCGATTGCGGTCAAGCGGTCGCCGCCGGAGGGACGGGAGGTTGCAGGGGAGTCCGCTCGATCGGTCATGACATGAGGCCCGCTTCCATGCTCGCGCCGCCGGCGCTTGAGCCGCGAGTATATACAATAGCGTTCGCGGCCTTGCGCCGTGCGGGTTATGCCGGAGCCGGAAATCACGATGTCCCGATATACCTGGATTTGCCTGGCGGCATGGTTGGCGGCGGCAGGTTGCGGCCCGCCGCCGCCCGAATCCCAAGAGCGCCCCCCGAATTTTGTGATAATCCTCGCGGACGATCTGGGTTACGGCGACCTCGGTTGCTACGGCAGCGCGCGCAATCGGACGCCGAACATCGACCGCCTGGCCGCGGAGGGACTGCGCTTCACCGATTTTCATGCCAACGGGCCGATGTGTACGCCGACGCGGGCGGCGCTGCTGACCGGCCTCTATCAGCATCGTTTCGGGCCGGAGTTCGAGGCCGCGCTTTCGGGCCGGGCGCATTACGATCTCGGACTGCCGCTCGATGCGGTGACGATTGCCGATGCGTTGGGCGCGGCCGGCTACGCCTGCGGCATGTACGGCAAATGGCACCTCGGCTACCATCCGCCGTTCATGCCCGTCAACCAGGGGTTCGACGATTTTCGCGGTCTGACTTCCGGCGGCGGCGACCACCATTCCCACATCGACCGCTCCGGGCGCAAAGACTGGTGGCGCAACGGCGCAATCGAGATGGAGCAGGGCTACAGCGTCGATCTGATCACCCGGCACAGCGTCGCCTTCATCGAGCAGCACGCCGGCCGGCCGTTTTTTTTTGTACGTGCCGCATCTGGCCATCCATTTCCCCTGGCAGGGGCCGAACGAGGACGGCTACCGGGTGGAAGGCGGCGACTACTGGGACCTCAGCAAGCTCGGCATCCACGAGAGCAAAGACGTCTCGGCCAAGGTCAAGGAAATGGTCGAGGCCGTGGACGGCAGCGTCGGCGCCATCGTTCAGGCGCTTCGCGACCGCGGGCTTGCGGAAAACACGCTGGTGGTTTTCACCTCCGACAACGGCGGATATCTGACTTACGAGGGCGGCTACCACAACATTTCGAGCAACGGCCCGCTGCGCGGCCAGAAGACCGACGTTTACGAAGGCGGGCACCGCGTGCCGGCGATCGCTTGGTGGCCGGGGCGCATCGCCCCCGGCGTCAGCGGCGAGACAGCGGCAACGTTCGATTGGTTTCCGACATTGATGGAGTTGGCGGGGACGCCGCAAAACGGTCTCGTCTTCGACGGCGCGAGTTTGGCCGCGCTGCTGCTCGAGGGCGTCCCGCTCGCCAAGCGGGATCTCTTCTGGAAGATGCGCGAAAAACGGGCGCTGCGCCGGGGCGCCTGGAAGCTCGTGCAGATCGGCGGCGGCGGTCCCGAGCTCTACAATCTGCGGACGGATATCGGCGAACGAAACGACCTCGCCGCGGACGAGCCGCAGCGCCTGCGCCGCATGACGGCGAGGATGGCGGCTTGGGAGGCGGCCGTCGCCAAGCGGTAAGCTTCATGTGCGTTCGTTGATAAAATTATGCAGAGGCCGGCGATGAACTCTAGGTGGACGGTTACGATCTTTGCAGCGGCGGTGCCGGCAGTTGCCGCGGCGCAGGCGCAGGACCGCGCGGGGGAGCGATTTTTCGAGGAAAACGTGCGGCCGGTGCTGGCGGCCAATTGCTATGCCTGCCACAGCCGGCAGAGCCCCGAAGCGCAGGGCGGCCTGCGGGTCGATTCGCCGGAGGCGATCCTTGCCGGCGGAAACGCCGGGCCGCCGATCGTCCCCGGCAAGCCCGAGCGCAGCTTGCTGGCGCGCGTCCTGCGCTATGAGGACGAGGTCAAGATGCCGCCGATGGGCAAGCTCGCGGACGGCGAGATCGCCGCCATCGAGCGGTGGATCCGTATGGGCGCGCCGCTGCCTGCCGCGGCGCCGCCGGCCGCAGCGGCCGCCGACAAGCAGGCGGACGAGCATTGGGCGTTCGCGCGTCCGCAGCGTCCCTCGGCTCCGCCCGTGAGCGGCGATTGGGCGTTGACTGCGATCGACCGGTTCATCGCAGCGAAGCTCGAAGCCGAGGGCCTGCAGCCGTCGGAGGAAGCAGACCGGCGGACGCTCATCCGCCGCGCGTACTTCGATCTGAGCGGGATGCCGCCGAGCCCGCAAGACGTCCGCGCATTCGTCGCCGACCCGTCCGCCGACGCTTATCGCCGGCTTGTCGACCGCCTGCTGGCGTCCAAGCACTTCGGCGAGCGCTGGGCGCGGCACTGGCTCGACGTCGCGCGTTACTCGGACGAAGGATTCCAGGCGCGGCCGTTCGCCATCTCGTGGACTTACCGCGATTGGGTCATCGACGCCTTCAACGACGACATGCCTTACGACCGCTTCATCGAGCGGCAGATCGCGGCGGACCTGACCGGCGGCGAGCGGCGGCATCTCGCCGCCCTGGGCTTCTTGACCGTGGGCATCAATCTTCCCCGCCCGACGGACGTTCCGGAAAACCTGGACGACAGAATCGACGTGGTGACGCGCGGGTTCCTGGGGCTGTCGGTCACCTGCGCGCGCTGCCACGACCACAAATTCGACCCCATCCCGCAGAAGGATTACTATTCCATCTACAGCGTTTTCCTGAACTCGCCGGATGTGCTCGAGCTGACTCCGATCGAGGACATGCCCGGCGGCGGCGAGGCGCGGTTCTTCAACGAAAAGCTGAACATGCGCCGCGAGTGGATCGACAAGTTCCGCCGCGAGCGTCTGGCTTGGCACACCGCCGAATTCCGCAAGCCGGACGTGCTGGCGCGTTACATCGGCGCCGCCTGGAACGGGCGCAACCTGTCGAACCGCCAATTAGAGGCATTGGGCAAAGAGAACAGTCTGAATCAGTATCTGCTGGAGCGCTGGCGCAAGTACCTGCTCGACCGGGAAGACGAGGGATCGGCTCTGGTCGCCGGCCTGGATGCGGCGGCGGGGGCGCAAGATCTCGCGGCGCGGCTGGCGGAGGCCGACCGCGAGGCGCCGTGGCCCGACGCCGAGCGCGAGCGCTTGCGGCAGGCGCTGCGCGGCACCGGGGCGCCGACGAACATCCCCCTCGAAGATTTCTGGTGGATCCAGAACGAAGGCGACTCCAACGTCGTGAAGGCGCTCAAGTGGCAGTACAACGCAGTCATGACCGATTGGAGCTTCCGCGGCGGGCCGCGGCACGCAATGACCGTCGCCGACGCAGCCGAACGCCAACCGGCATACGTCTTCGTGCGCGGGAATCAGCACGACAAAGGCGCTCGGGTCGAGCCGCATTTCGTCTCGGTCGTTTCCAACAAGCCGTTCCGCAACGGCAGCGGGCGGTTGGAGTTGGCGCAGGCGATCGCCGACGCCGACAACCCCTTGACGGCGCGGGTGATGGTCAACCGCGTCTGGCAGCACCTTTTCGGCGAGGGCTTGGCGCGGACGCCGAGCGATTTCGGCAAGCGCGGCGACAGGCCTTCGCACCCCGAGTTGCTCGACTATTTGGCAACGACTTTTGTCGAGGACGATTGGTCGGTGAAAAAATTGATTCGGCGGGTGATGCTCTCGCGCGTTTACCGCCAGCGCAGCGGCGATGCGCCGGACTGCGCAGCGGTCGATCCGACAAACCGGCTGTTGTGGCGGCAAAACCGCCGCCGCCTGGATTTCGAAGCTCTGCGCGACTCCATGCTGGCCGTCGCCGGCCGTCTCGACGGCGCCGTCGGCGGGCCTCCTTTCGCCCTGGAGACGCAGCCTTCGCCGCCGCGGCGCTCGATCTACGCATACATTTCACGGGAAGAGCCGTCGGGTCTGATGCGCTCGTTCGATTTCTCGAATCCCGAACAGCACACGGCGCAACGTTCGCTGACCACCGTTCCCCAGCAGGCGCTTTTCCTGCTCAACAGCCCGTTCGTCGCCGAGCAGGCGCGGGCGATCGTCGCGAACTTGAAGGCAACGGATTCCGACGGACGGATCGCCGAGCTTTATGCGTTGCTGCTGGGCAGAGAGCCGCGCCCCGCAGAAGCGGCAGCGGCCGAGCGCTTGATCCGCAGCAGTCCGGAGGCGCCCGCAAGCGACCCGCCCACCGTAAGCCCTTGGCGCTACGGAACCGTTGCGCTGGCTGCGGACGGAGCCGGCGTAAGCGAGTTCCGCGAATTCGGCTACCGGCAGGGCGAGCGCTTGCAGCACGGGGCGATCCTGCCTGCCCGCAACGGCGGACGGGCTTCGCTGACCGCGCAGGGCGGCGCGCCGGGCGACGATCTCTCTTCAGCGGCGACGCGGCGCTGGATCTCGCCGATCGACGGGCGCATTTCCATCCAGGGAACCTTGAACCATCCGATGGGCGACCAGGCGCAACGGTTCTCTTACTCGAACGGCATTCGCGGTTCGATCGTCTCCAGCCGGCGCGGCGCGGTGGCAAGCTGGACGCTCGCGGGCATGCAGGCGGCAACCGACATCGAGCGGCTCGAGGTCGAACGCGGGGAAACGATCGATTTCGTCGTGGACTCGCGGGGAGACTACGAATCGGATAATTTCACCTGGGCCCCGGTGATCGAAGAAACGCTCTCGTCCGAGCAGAAAAAGGCCGGCATGGCCGCGAGGCTCTGGAGTGCGGCGGACGATTTCCGCTTGCCGGAGGAAAAACCTCTTGACGCCTGGGAGCAGTACGCGCAAGTTTTGTTGATGACGAACGAGTTCTCGTTCGTGGACTAAACGGGAAGGGATAATGACGTTTCTGGAGCCTCCGAACGATTTCGTAAGCCGGCGCCGTTTCTTGCGCGAGGCGACGATGGGCATGGGCGCGGTGGCGCTGGCCGCGCTGCAAGCCGACGCGGCGCCTGCGTTCGATCCCTCCGATCCGCTGGCGCCGAAGCCGTCGCCGCTGCCGGCCAAGGCCAAGCGGGTGATCCATATCTTCATGAACGGCGGGCCCTCGCAGGTCGACACCTGGGACCCCAAGCCCGCTCTGCAAAAATACGCGGGCAAATCCATCCCCATTCATTTGCGCACCGAGCGGCCGACAGGCGCGGCCTTTCCGTCGCCGTTCGCCTTCCACAAGCGCGGCCGCAGCGGCATCGAGGTCAGCGAGATCTTTCCCCAGGTCGGCGAACATGTCGACGACCTGTGCGTGATCCGCTCGATGCATACCGACGTGCCCAATCACGGCCCGTCGTTGATGATGATGAACACCGGCACGACGCAGTTGTCGCGGCCGAGCTTCGGGTCGTGGCTGACCTACGGGCTGGGCACGGAGAACAGGAACCTCCCGGGATTCATCGTTTTGTGCCCCGGCGGCTACCCGATCTGGGGGGCCAAGAACTGGCGTTCGGCGTTCCTGCCGGGCGCTTATCAGGCTGCGCACGTGGACACGAAATACAGCGAGCCCGAGAAGTTGATCGCCAACGTGCGCAGCCGTTTCAGCGGGCAGGAAGCGCAGCGGCGGCAGTTGGATTTGCTGGCGGAGCTGAACCGGGAGCATAGCGGGCAGCGGGGAGAGGATCCGCTGCTGGAAGCCCGCGTGCAGTCGTTCGAGCTGGCCTACCGCATGCAGGCGGAGGCCGCGGATGCGTTCGACGTCGGCGCGGAGCCCGCGAAAATCCGTGAAATGTATGGCGAGACGCTGCACGGGCGGCAGATGTTGATCGCCCGGCGGCTGCTGGAAAAAGGCGTGCGCTTCGTGCAGGTCTGGCATGGGGCGGGCCAACCCTGGGACAGCCACAACGAAATCGAGGCGAACCACCGCCGCTTGGCCGGCCAGTGCGACCAACCGATCGCCGCCCTGCTGACCGACCTCAAGCAGCGCGGGATGCTCGACGACACGCTGGTGATCTGGGGCGGCGAGTTCGGACGGACGCCCGTCGTCGAGTTGAGCACTTTCGGCGCGAACACCGGCAAAAACGGGCGCGACCATAACTCCTACGGGTTTTCGATGTGGCTGGCCGGCGGCGGGGCGCGGCCGGGATACGTTCACGGCGCGACGGACGAGTTCGGCTTCCGCGCGGAGCAGGACAAGGTTCACGTGCATGACTTGCACGCCACGCTGCTGCGCCTGTTGGGCTTCGACCACGAGCGCTTTACGTACCGCTACGCGGGCCGCGACTTCCGGCTGACCGACGTTCACGGCCGCGTGATCCGCGAGTTGCTGGCGTAGGCGGCCCGGCGGCGCTCACGTCTCCGCCGGCCGCCGGTTTGCCGTCCGAGCTCCGGCGGCGACGACCAGACAGATCCATAAGACGTTTGCGGCCAGCAGATGAACGATCTGCAGCCAAGCCGGCGCCGACAACGCGATGTTGAGGAAGCCGAGAGCGACTTGCGCGCCGGTGGTATGCAGCGCCGCCTTGGCCCAGCGGTCGGCAGGGGCTTGCGGCGCCAGCAGCCACAGCAAATACCCGGCGGCGGCGACGGCGAGGACAGGGTGAACGATCCTCAGGCGGACCAGGAAATGTCCGGCGTCGATGACCTCGGCGGATGCGAAAAGGGTGTCGCCCAGCGCCGTCACCGCTCCGCTTGCCGCGGTCAGCACGAAGGCCGCCATGCCCAGCGCGAACGCCGGCGCGCGGCCGGCGAAGACGCGGCGCGCGGCTTCGGGCGCCTGCGCCCAGCGCAGGCAGAGCGCCGCGCACGCCGTCAGGAAAAGCGTGTTGACCAGATGCAGCGCGATGACGGCCGCCCGCATGGCCGAATCGTCGTCCGCCGTCAGTCCGCCGAGCACGAGGCCCGCCCCGATCGCTCCCTCGAAAACGATGAACAACAGCGTCAGACCGGCCGCGGCGGTGACGCGCCCCTTGCCGAACGCTTGCCAAGCCCAGACGAGCAGGACAATCCCCAAAATGCCGCACAGGCCGCTGCTGAGGCGGTGCGTATATTCGATGAGCGCGGCGGCCGACGGATCGAGCGGAACGATCGCGCCGTTGCAGGTCGGCCAATGGCTGCCGCAGCCCGCGCCGGAATGACTGATGCGCACCCACGCCCCGAAGAGGATCACGGCGATCAGGTAGGCAAGAAAGCCCCAGGCGAAGCGGACGAAGCGGGCGCTGCCGGACGACACTGCCTTCAGCGTAGCAACGCCTGAAGCCTTTCGGCCGCGGCGGAAATTCCCTTTACTCGGATGGCGAGGCGTGCGAAAATCGGATCGGAACATTTTCCGGTGAGGTTGTTTCGACTAACGGGCGGGGCCGCGCGGCGCCGCATACGTCGTTCGAGCCCTGCGGGCGCCCCGATAGTTTTCCACAGCGCTTTCCACAACGTTGTTCAGAGTCTAAGGCATTGAGAATGCGCGGTCGAAAGAATAGCTTTTCGGCGCGGCGGCCAATGGGTATTCTGGAAGCCCTTTCGCCACGCCCTTGCGGAGCATAAGGAACGCGCCATGTTGACGCCCGCCTCCCCCGACGCGCTCGCCCTGGAAAAAGGGCTGCCCACCAATATCGAGGCCGAGAAATTCGTGCTCGGCTCCATCCTGCTCGACGACACGCTGTTCGCCCAAGTGGCCGGGCTGCTGGACGCGGAAGATTTCGCGCTGGAAAAGCACCGCAGAATGTTCGCCCGGATGGCGGACCTGAGCGAACGCGGAGAGCGCATCGAGTACCTGACGTTGGTCAACGAGCTGGAGAAGCACGGGCAATTGCAGTCGGTGGACGGCATCGCCTACATCGCGTCGTTGAACGAGGGCCTGCCGCGGCTGGCGAGCATCGACAGCTACATCAAGATCGTCAAGGACAAGTCGCTGCTGCGCCAGTTGATTTTCACCTCGCAGGGGATTATTGGGTCGTGCATCGACGAAAGCCGCGGCGTGGACGAGATTCTGGCCGAGGCCGAGTCGGCGGTAATGAAGGTCGGCGACCGGCAATTGCAGAAAGGACTGGAAGACCCGCAACGGACGATCGAGAATTATCCGGGCGGGCTGCAAACATTTTTGGACCCGAGTAGACGGCCCAAGGGCCTGGCCGGGCCGTTCCACAAGTTCGAGGAAATGACCACCGGCATGCACGGCGGGCAGTTGATCGTGGTCGCGGCGCGTCCGGCGATGGGCAAGACCGCTCTCGCGCTGAATGTCGCCGCCCACGTGGCGATGGATCGCCCGGGCTACGCGGGCAAGCCCGTAGCGGTGTTTTCGTTGGAGATGTCGAAGGAGTCTCTGCTGACCCGCCTGCTTTGCTCCGAGGCGCAGGTCGATCAGCACCGCTTCCGCGGCGGGTACCTGAACCGCGACGAGCGGGGGCGATTGGCCCGCTCGCTCCAGCGGCTGGTGCAGAGCAAGTTGTTTCTCGACGATTCGGCGGACACCAACATCATGGAGATCAGCGCGAAGTGCCGGCGGCTGCGCGCCGAGCACGGGCTGGCTTTGGTGGTCGTGGATTATCTGCAATTGTTGGGTTCGAAAGGCAGGGTCGAAAACCGGGTGCAGGAGATTTCGGCGTTTTCCCGCGGCTTGAAACTGCTGGCGAAAGATTTGGACGTGCCCATCCTCGCCCTCTCGCAATTGAGCCGCGCCCCGGAGACGCGGCAAGGGGACCACCGCCCGCAGTTGAGCGATCTGCGCGATTCGGGTTCGATCGAGCAGGACGCGGATATGGTCTGCTTCATCTTCCGCGAAGAGGTTTACAAGCCGGACCGCGAGGACCTGCACGGCATCGCGGAGTTGCTCGTCTCCAAGCAGCGCAACGGCCCCACCGGGAAAATCAAGCTGGCGTTCTTGAACAAGTTCGCCAAGTTCGAGAACTTGGCCGAGGACGTCGGCAAAGACGGCGGCGGCGAGCCGGCCGGCGGCGAAGACGACGACGAGGTTCCGTTCGACATTTGAAACAGGTTGCCGGAGCGCATCATGGGATGCCGTCTGCCCATTGAGTTGAGGCCCTTGACAAGAACGCCGCCCAGGATGTCGACGTTGTCCGCCAGAGGGGATTTCCACTTTTTTCCATTTTCCTATTGACACAAGAAAGATCTCGTACTAATTTATTAGTATGAAACGGCGGGAGGCGACTTTGACCGCGCAGGAGCTCAAAATCATGAAACTGGTTTGGAACTTTGAGACCGCCACCGTCCGCGATGTCTATGAGGCGCTATTGGCTGAACGGCGGATCGCTTATACGACCGTGATGACGATGATGAACGTGCTGGTTGAGAAGGGGCACTTGCAGCGCTCAAAGACCGGCTCGGGGGCTTATTCCTATTCGCCGACGAAACAGCGGCTGGAAGTCGAGCGTTCCATGATTCACGAATTTCTGGGGCGGGTGTTCGACGGCAGTGCGAAACCGTTGTTGGTCCAACTGGTGAAAGACGAAAAGCTCAGCCGGGAAGACCTTGAAGAGATTAAGACGCTGGTTCGGGAAAAGTCATGATGCCGGAGCTCGATACAATCCTCGCCTATAGCTTACAGGTCGGTTGCTTGGCGGCGGCGGCTTTGGCGCTGCCGTTGCCGACGCGGATAACGGACCCTCGGGTGGCTTATGCGTATTGGCGGATAGCGTTGGCGATTGCGCTGTTGGGACCTTTTGTCGGATCGCTTTGGCGGCTTGGTTCGGAGGGCGCGGCGGGTCCGCTGAACTTTGTTGCCGCGACTGCCGCCGGGCGTGTCGATTTCACTGACGGGAACGCCGTTGTTTGGCTGCTGTCGGCCGGAACGGCGGCGATGGCTGTCTGGCGGGGGGTTGGGGTTTTTCGCCTGGGGCTTTACCGCCGCCGGGCCAAGAAACTTTCGGCGGAGGCGCTCTTCCCCGCTCCGCGGCTCGAGGCTGAGCTGGGGGTTCGTCCGGAGTATTACGAGACGGATGAAGTTCCAGCGCCGCTGACATTCGGATTGTTGCGCCACTCGATTTTGCTGCCCCGAAGATTGCGCGGTCTGGCGCGCGATGGGATGGAGTCTATTCTCACCCATGAGATGATCCACGTTCGCAATCACGATTGGCCGCAGGTTTTGGTGGAAGAGTCGGTGCGTTGCGTGCTGTGGTTCCACCCTTTGGTTCACTTGCTGATCGAACGCGTTCGCAGTTGGCGGGAAATGAGCGTGGATTGGGAAACCGTGCGGATGACGGGGGATCGCGGGCGCTACCTGTCCGCCTTGATGCTGATCGCCGAAAAACAGCGGCGGCCGGCTTGGATTGCCGCGCCGCCGTTCGGCGCATCGCGGCTGAAACAACGAATCGAAGTTCTTTTGGAGGGTAAAACGATGTCGAAGTTACGGATTGTTTGTGTCGGCCTGCTGGCGATGGCGGTGTTCGCCATCGGGGGCCGTTGGGCAAATCAAGCGTTTCCTGTCACGGCGTTCGCGGCGGAGCGCATTCAGGTGGACAAGTCGACGCAGTCGAAACGGGCGATTCGGAAAGTCACGCCCATCTATCCAAAAGAGGCGCGATCGGACGGCATTCAGGGCACTGTGAAGCTGGCGGCCGTGGTGGACACTGCCGGAGAGATTGCGAAGCTCGAAGTTATCGAAGGGCATCCTGCTCTCATCGCGTCCGCTGTCGACGCTGTAAAGCAGTGGAGATATGCAGTTACCGAGGTCGAGGGTGAAGCGGTAGAAGTCGAAACACAGATCGACATCACGTACAGTCTGTCGAAATGACCGTTTTAATCCTCGGTCTGCCGGGCCGACCGGGGCGAGATTGTCCTAAACTATGCCTA
Source organism: Bryobacterales bacterium (assembly GCA_965214915.1). Classification (GTDB taxonomy): domain Bacteria; phylum Acidobacteriota; class Terriglobia; order Bryobacterales; family UBA6623; genus CATQHP01. The sequence goes on from CBDCCP010000001.1 coordinate 113,598, forward strand.
AGACGTCATGAAGCTATGGGGCATTCTCTTGGCCGCGAGCCTGTCGGCCGCGGCTTTCGGCCAGCAGGCGCAAAAGCCGCGGCCGCCGGACGGCCACCCGGAAATCCGTTCGAGCGGCCGCCGGGCGGAATTGGCGGAGTTGACGGAGAACTTGAGCGCGGGCGGAACGGCCGCCGCCGCGCCGGTCCCCCGCGGGAATTTCATCGACGACTACATTTTCGGCAAAATCGAGCGTGACGGCGTTCCGCACGCTCCGTTGGCGGACGACGCGACGTTCGTGCGCCGCATTTACATCGACCTCACCGGACGGATTCCGAGCGGCAAGGAAGCCCGCGAGTTCGTCGCAGACGGCGACCCGGCCAAGCGCGACAAGCTGATCGACAAGCTGGTGGGCGGCGTCGATTGGCGCGACCGCTGGACACATTGGCACCTCGACCTGTGGCGCACGAGCCAGAACCGCATCGGCTGGGCGGGGCGCAATCTGTTTCACGAGTACATCGCCGACGCTCTGCTGCTCAACCAGCCCTACGACGAGCTGGCGCGGGAACTCTTGACGGCGGAGGCGCGCAGCAACTGGTACGTCGGGCCGGCGAATTATCTCGTGCGCTGGGCGCAGTTCGCCGACAACTGCACGGAGATCATGCACGAAGACACCGCCGACGAGATGACCGTGATGATCTTCAAGCATTTCATGGGCATCAACCTGCAGTGCGTTTCCTGTCACGACGGGGCGAACCATCTCGAGCAGGTCAACGCCTGGCTGACCGAGCGCAAGCGCGAGGAACTGTGGGCGCAGGCGGCGTTTTTCGGCAATACGCGAGTGCTGCGGCGAGTCGAGTTGCGCAACACGCAAGACGAGTACCGCATCGACGACAAAGACAAAACGCGGGTCGGCTATTCCCGTGCCGCGCCGAGCACGGTGCGCGTGGCGCGCCTGGGCGAGGGGCTGGTTCCGCCGCGGTTCATCCTCGGCGGCGAGACGCCCGCGGCCGGCAAGCCGCTGCGGCAGGAATTGGCGCGCATTTTTACCGCGCATCCGCAATTCGCCCGCGGCGTGGTCAACCGCTTCTGGGCGGAGTTCATGGGCGTCGGCATCGTCGACCCCGTGGACGGCTTCGACTTGGCGCGGATGGACCCGGACAGCCTTCCCCAGGGCTGGGACCTGCAGCCGACACACCCGGAACTGCTCGACCGGTTGGCGCAGGACTTCATCGACAGCGGCTACGATTTGCAGCATTTGCACAAGACCATCGCCAAATCGTCGGCATACCAGCTCGCCTCGAGCTTTCCGGCCGAGTGGAAACCCGGCTACGCCAAGTATTTCGCGCGCAAGTTCGCGCGGCGCATGTCCTCGGAACAGGTTTACGACGCCGTGGTCAAGGCGACCAATCTGCATATCCCGATCCGCATCCGTCTGACGGACACAACGGTGAAGTACATGGTGCAGATGCGCGGCCCAGCGGACCTCAAGCGCGCGCCGAACCTCGATCCGCAAACGCAGTTGGACTTGCAGTTTTTCGCCGAATCGTTCGGCCAGGCGAACCGCGAGTTCAACGAGCCGAAACGCGAAGGTTCGATCATCCAGGCGGCGCTGATGATGAACAGCAGTCTGATCAAGGAAAAGGCCAAGCCGCGCCCGGGAAGCTATCTCGCGCAGTTGCTCGCCCGGGACACGAGCGGCGAAGAGATTGTCGAGTCGCTGTTCTGGCGGTTTCTCACCCGCGGCCCCGATGCGCAAGAAAAGGATGCCGCATTGACTCTGCTTGCGGAGCGCGGCCGCGAACCCGGCGGCGAAGATCTGCAATGGCTTTTGATGAACAAGGTGGAGTTCCTCTTCCACCGCTGAGAGAAGGCGGGGCCGCAGCGATGAGACGCTTCGAAGATCATTTCCTGACACGCCGGCAAATGCTGCGCATCGGCGGCGTGGGCATGACCGGCTACCACTTTCTTCCGTTGACTCCGCCCAAGGCCAAGGCCGGGGGGCGCGCGTCGCCGCGGGGCAGCGCGCGGTTCTGCATTTTCGTCATGCTCGAAGGCGGTCAGTCGCACGTGGATTCGTGGGATTTGAAGGAAGGCCCGTGGACGCCGCAAGACTTCGCTATTCAGACCGTGCCGGGCGTCGGCAAGTGGCCGCTGGGGCTTTATCCCGAACTGGCCAAGCGGCGCGGCAAATATACCCTGCTGCGCTCGATGGAAGCCTGGGAGAGCCAGCACGGCCGCGGGCAGTACTACATGCAGACCGGGCATCAGCACAATCCGGCGCTGGCCCCCGAACTGCCGTCGGTCGGATCGGTGATCGCTTACGAGTACGCCTCGCGGCGGCGGGAGAGCGATTCACTGCCGCCGTTCGTGGGCTTCAACACGTTTCCTCAGGTCGGCCTGCTCGGCTCGGGGTTCCTGCCGGCGCGTTACACGCCGTTTCACGTGAACACGGCTTCGGACATTTCAACGCTGGCCCCGGCGAAAGAAGACTTGCCGGAGTTTCAACGCCGCTGGGAATTGCTGAAGCGGTTCGACAGCCGCATCCGCACGGACCCGGCGCTCGAGAAAAAGGCTTACCGCGATTTTCACAACCACTACGAAGGCGCGGTCGAGATGATGTCGGACCCGCGCAGCGCCGGCATTTTTTCGATTCGAGAAGACGAGCACAAGCGCTACGGCGACAATTCGACCGGCGATGCGTTCATTCTGGCGCGCAACCTGGTGACGGCGGACGCCGGAACGCATTTCATTTTCCTGACTCATGAGGACTGGGACCACCACGGCAAGATCTACGACCGGCAGAATTTCTATAAGCGTTCCTACGAGCTCGACACAGCGCTGAGCCAATTGCTCGACGACCTGGAGGCGGCCAAGCGCGAAGACGGCGCCTCGGTTTTGGACGAGACGCTGATCGTTTGCGTGGGCGAGTTCGGACGCACGCCGGGAGCGTTGACCAACATCGCCGGGCGCGATCACTATCAGTACGCCTTTAGCGCGTTGTTCGCGGGTGGCGGCGTCAAGCCCGGACAAGTGCTCGGCGGCACCGACGAGCGCGGCGCGAAGATCGTCGATCCCGGCTGGAGCGCGGGGCGGGGAGTCTATCCCGAAGACTTGGCGACGACGATCTATTCCGCGATGGGCATCGATTGGACCAAGAAGATCGAAGAGACCCCCTCGGGGCGGGTTTACTACTACATCGAGATTTTCTCGCCCACGCAGTTGCTGGCCAATCGGGTCGTCGAGGAGTTGTTTGCGTAGCGGCCCGCGGTGAAAGCCGCGCAAGCGGTCTTGCTTTTCACTCTTCACTGGCCGCGAAGCGGCCCTTATAATTGAGGCTCATGCGCATGCTGCTGCTTTTGCTCGCGGTCGTCGGCTCGGCGCTTGCCGCCGCGCCGGAGAAGCCCAACATCGTCTTCATCATGGCCGACGACGTCGGCGACCAGGCCATCGGCTGCTACGGAGGCCAATCGTATGCAACTCCGCGAGTGGACGCCTTGGCCGCCGGCGGCATGCGCTTCCGGCACTGCTACTCGATGCCGGTATGCCACCCGTCGCGCATCGCCATCATGACCGGCAAGTACCCGTTCCGAGTCGGCAGCCCGCGGTGGGGCGCCTTCCCTCAGACCGAAGAGGCGGGCGCGATCGGCAACGCGCTGAAAAAGTTGGGCTACGCGACGGCGGTCGCCGGCAAGTGGCAACTGACCATGCTGCGCGACGAGCCCGACCATCCGCACAGGTTGGGCTTCGACGCCTATGCGCTCTTCGGTTGGCACGAGGGGCCGCGCTATTACCGGCCGATGATCTACCAGAATGGCCGCGTGCGCTCCGACGTGAACGACCGCTACGGTCCCGACGTTTACACGGAGTTTCTCGCGGACTTCATCGCGCGCCACAAAGACCGTCCGTTCTTTGCCTACTACCCGATGGCGCTGGCCCACGACGTGACCGACGATATCGGCTCGCCCCCGCCGCTGGGCCCTCAGGGCCACTACGACAGCTACAGGGTCATGGTCGAGAACATGGACGAGCGTGTAGGGCGGATCGTGGACGCCCTCGACGAGGCGGGCGTCCGCGGGCGCACGCTGGTGATCTTTACGGCCGACAACGGGACGCCGAAAAGCTACTACTACACGGCTCAGGGACAGGAGATGCTGAAGCAGCCGATCGAGTTCCTGTGGGACAGCCAAATGACCAAGGGCGGCAAGGGCGAATTCACCGATGCAGGGACGCGCGTTCCACTGATTGCCAATTGGCCGGGCGTATTGGATGCCGGCCGGGTGGTCGACGACCTCGTGGATTTCAGCGATTGGCTGCCGACGTTCGTCGAATTGGCCGGAGGAACCCCGCCCGCCGGCCTCGACGGCAAGAGCCTGGCGGAGCGTTTACGCGGCGAGGGGCCGGGCGCGCGGCGCTACGCCTTCGCCGAACGCAACGAGACGCGGACGATTCGCACGCAGCGCTGGAAACTGTACGACGACGGACGACTGTTCGACATGTCGCTGGGACGCAAAGAAGAAAATCCCGTTCCGGTCGGCCGGTCGACGGCGGAGGCGCACAAGGCCCGTCTCGAGCTGACGCAGGCGATGCGCGAGGTCGTCCGATAAGGTTGCTAAAATTCCGCTTTGCGAGTCATCGTTTTCGGCGCGGGCGGACAACTCGGCACGGACCTGATCCGGCAATGCCGCAAGCGGGGCCACAGCATCCTGGCGTTGCGGCGCGAGAATCTCGACGTCGCCGACGCGGCGGCCGTGCTCGATACCATTGAGCGCTATCAACCTCACTGGGTGATCAACGCCGCGGCCTACAACAAGGTCGACCTTGCTGAAACCGAGCCCGAGGCGGCGATGCGCGTCAACGCGGTCGCCGTGCAAGGCATCGCCGCGGCTTGCGCGGAGACGGGGGCTACTCTGCTCCACTACTCCACCGATCACGTTTTCCGCGGGGACAAGAGCGCTCCTTACACCGAGCAAGACCCGCCGCAGCCCCGGTCGACTTATGCGGTCTCCAAGCTTGCCGGCGAGCTTTTCGCACGGGCGTATTGCGAAAAACAGTATGTTGTTCGGGTTGCCGGGGTCTTCGGGCCGGCGGGGCGCTATACGAACCACGGGAATTTCCCCGAATTGATCTTGCGCAAGGCGGCCGAAAAGACGCCGCTGCGGGTGGTGAGAGACTTTGTCGCCACGCCGACGTACGGCCCGGCGCTGGCGGCCCGCTCGGTCGATCTGTTGGAGAAGAAAATTCCTTGCGGCCTCTACCACCTCGGCGGCGGCGAAGAGATTTCCTGGTACGACTACGCCGTGAAGATCGCCGAGGCGGCCGGCAAGGAAGCCGATATCTCCCCCGTCACGCGCCGCGAGTACCCCACAGCCGCCAAGCGGCCCCGCTATGCGGCGCTTTCCAACGCCAAAATCGAATCGGCGGGCATCTTGCCCATGCCCCGCTTGGCGGATTGCCTCGCCGAATACATGGAGCTGCGCAGGCGCGAACGCCCGCGGCGGGCTAAAATTCCAAGCGCAGGGTGAAGCGGAACATTCTGCCGTCGTTGAGCGTGTTGTTGATACGGCCGAAATTGGGGGCGGTAAGCGATTTTCCGGGTTCCGCGAATTGCGGCGTGTTGAACAGGTTGATCGACTCGACTCGGAAAGTCGCCGACATGTCGCCGCCGGCGGGCCACGTGCGCTCCACAGCGGCGTTGACGTTGGCGATCTTTCCCTTGCGGAACGTGTTGCGGCCGAGATTGCCGGCAAGCTCGGCGGGCGCCTGAATAAATCGAAAGGCCGAGCGCGGCAGCAGCGTTGGGGATGTGTCCGGGTCGCCGATCGTCCTCCCCAGGATCGAAGGGTCGAGCAGCATCGGCCGGTCGCCGCTGCGTCCGTCGACATTGCCCCGCCCCGGGCCGTCGGAGCCGGAGTCAACGGTAAACGGAGTGCCGGACTTGAGGAGCGTGACCGTGGACAAGCTCCACTTGCCGAAGATTTTTTGCAGCCAACCTTGCCGCAGGTCGGGCGTCCGGTAACCGGCTTGGAGCAGGAAAGCGTGGGGTTGATCGAAGTTGCTGAGGCCGCGGATATCCGGCTGCGACAGCGCCTCCGTCTGCGCCACGGCGTCGCGGGCGTCTTGCGGCGAGGCGGTGTTGCTGAAAGAGCCGCCCAAGTCGATCGCCTTGCCGAACCAGTACGCGGCGCTCAGCGTCACGCCGCGCCATTGCGGGGTAATCAGAGAGACGCGGGCGGCGTCGTAGAACGCGCGCGAGCCGTTGTGTCCGAACAGGCGCTCGTAAACGTCCGGGTCCGGCCTGCGCCGATTCACCGTGGCGCTGGTCAGCGGAACGCCTTCGACGACCCTGCCGCGGTTGAGAAAGTAAGTCAGAAAAAGCTTGTGCGAGCGGCTGCCGACGTAACCGAGCTGCAGCTTCCAGTCCGCGCGCGACTGCCATTCCCAACTGAAGTTGTATTGATGGGAATACGGGGTTGAGAGATCGCCGCTGAGCTCGATGAGCGTGGAGCGGCTGTTGGGGTCGAGGTCTTCGAAGCGCAGGCCGGTCAGGGGATCGAGCAGGTTCGGCGTACGAATGTTGACGCGCAGCGTGTGCGGCCGGTTCAGGCGGTGCTGCCCGTAAGTCACCGGAAAGATCTGGCCGTAGAGCAGCGCATAGGCGCCGCGCAGCACGCCCCAGCCCTCCCGCAGCCGGTAGGCGAAACCGAAGGAGGGGCTCCAATTGTTCAGGTCGGAAGCATAGGGAAGCTTGCTGCGGCCGGTGACATCGACAGGTTTGAGAATCGGCTCCCAGCGGAGGCCGAAATCCAGTGAGAGAGCGGGCGCCGCCCGCCATCCGCCGCCGATGAAGAAGCGCATGTCCCAGTTGCGGAACCCGCGGTAGGTCGTGCCTATCGATTGGATCAGAAAGCTGGCGGTTCCCAGGCGCATGTTGGTAATGGCGTCGCGTCCGAGATCGTTGCGGAACGACAGAATGCCGCGGTGGCCCTCGGTTTCCTCGCCGTTGTATTGCAGCCGGGCGAGCGCGAACCCGGCGGTCAGGCGGCGGCGTCCGGCGGTGTGGCGCAGCGTTCCGGCGTAGCGCAAGCGGTTCTGCGCGCGGTCGATGGGAATGAAGGGGCGCGGGCCGAGACTGCTCAGAGCGCGGCCGACGGACACCGGCCCTACCGCGCCTTGCGCGGCAACGAGCAACGAACCGAGGCGGTCGAAACCGACCGAAAAGTCGGTGACTGTTTGGGGGCTCCAGACGCGGCTCCAGGTCAGTCGGGCGGCATGCGATTTCGTATCCGTGTCGGGGTTCTGGCCCTTGACGAGTTGAAAGGCGTCGACATTTTGCGCGGTAAATGCGTAGCGGGCGGTAATGCCGTCGCGTCCGCTCAGGCGCTGATCCAATTGCGTTCGCCCGCTGTCGGTGTTAATGCTCTGCAAGCTATTGGCGTTGTGCGCGCGGGCGGCGATATCGGGGCGGTTCGGCGGGCCGCTCGGGTAGGCGGCGATGAAGCGTTGGACAATGGCGCGCAACGCCGGGTCGGACGCCAGGGGCGCGCGTTCCTCGGGCAGGGGGATCAGGATGTTGCCGTTGACGTTGCCGCGAATCTTGTTTTGCGAGCCTTGCGCGGTGAGGTAGCCGCCTTGCCAAACGGAGGTTCCCACTCGTCCCCCGTAGTGGTTCTCGCGGGCCGGCTGCACGTCCCCGACCTGGAAGAACGAGCGGGCGCTGAAGACGCTGTTGTTGTGACTCCAAAAAACATTGCCGTGTACGCCGGCGCCGGCGCCCGCCTGCGCATGCACGACCGGAGTCGGCGCGGCGCCGAACTCGGCGCCGAAATAGCCGCGCTCGACGCGGAACTCTTCGACGATGGTCGCCGTAGCGCCGAGCCGGACGTTGAGCTCTTTCAGAGCGTTGTTGTCGACCAGGTTGAACTGGACGTTTTCGTTGCGCCGGCTTTCGCCCGAGTCGGCGTCGGTCTCTCCGAGCAGATTGAGGGCGGTTCTCCTGTCGTCCCGCTCGGCGTTGTCCGGCGCGGCTTCGTCCGCCGCAGGCGGGGTTTCGTTGGTTGCGGCATCGCCGGCGGACTGGGCTTGCAGGCCGGCGGCGAGAGCGGCAAACGCAAGAGCGGAAGCGCCGCGCGGGACCATTTGCGGGGAAAAAGCGAAAAGCAATCGGGCCGCGCGGAGCCGCGGTCCGCGCCTGCGGCCATGCTCTTCACTCTGCACTCTTCACTCTCCGCCAATCAGTCGCTCGGCCAGTTCCGTCCATTCGTTTTCCCGCTCCTGGATCAACTGCCGGCGTTCCTCCAGGTCGGCGAGAATGCGTCGGCGCCGCCGATGATCGCGCCCGCTCTCGCCGAGCTCGGCTTGCAGCCCGGCGCTCTCGTCTTCAAGCGCGGCGATTTCGTTTTCGAGCGCCGCAACCCGCTTGCGCATCTCCTCCGCCTTGAGCGGGTTCAGGCGTTTGCCCTGCTTCCCGGAGACCTTGCCGGAACCGCCGTTCGGAGAAGCTCCGTTGGCAACGGGGCCGGCTGCTTCGAGCGCGGCCTGCAGTTCCGAGCTGATTGCGGAAGCAGAGGTTTCCCCTGCGCCGCCTCTGCGCTCCAGCGTCCAGAGATAGTCCTCGTAGTTGCCGGGGTAAACGTCCACCCTGCCGCCGCCGACGGCGAAGACCTTCGTCGCCAGGCGGTCGATGAAGTAGCGGTCGTGCGAGACGAAGACGAGCGTGCCGTTGAAGTCGAGCAGCGCTTGCAACAGCACGTCCTTGGCGCGCAGATCCAGATGGTTGGTGGGCTCGTCCATCAGCAGGAAATTGCTGGGTTTCACCAGCATCCTGGCGAGCGCGTAACGGTTGCGCTCGCCGCCGGAGAGAACCTTGACTTTCTTGAAAACGTCGTCCCCGGAAAACAGGAAGCAGCCCAGCAGCCCGCGAATCTGCGAATCGCTCGATTGGGGAACGCGCGAGGCCAGATCGTCGAAGAGCACGGCTTCGGGGTCGAGTTCCTTGTACTGATCCTGCGCGAAATAGTCGATTCCGACTTTGTACCCGGTTTTACGCATGCCGGCGGTTAGCGGATCGATTGCGGCAAGCAGGCGGATCAAAGTGGACTTCCCTGCCCCGTTCGCGCCCACGAGCGCTATGCGGTCGCCCTTCTCGACATGCAGCGAGACGTTGGAGAAGACGCGCGTCTCGCCGTAGCTCTTGGCAGCGTCCTTGAGCTCGACGACGACGCGCCCCGAGGCAGGCGGCTGCGGAAACTGGAAACGGATCGTCTTTTCTTCGGGCGGCAGTTCGATGCGCTCGATTTTTTCAAGCTCCTTGATGCGGCTTTGCACCTGTTTCGCCTTGGTTGCCTGATAACGGAAGCGGTTGATGAACGCTTCGAGCTGCTCGATGCGGTTCTGCTGGTTTTTTTGCGCCGCCCGCAGCCGCGCCAGGCGATCTTCCTTGAGCTTCTCGAACTTCGAGTAATTCGATGCGTAAAAGTGCGCCCGCCCATTCCAGAGATGGACGATCTTGTTGACCGTCGTATCCATGAAAAAGCGGTCGTGCGAAATGACCAGAAAGGCGTAGGGATAATCCTTGAGGTAATCCTCGAGCCAGTTGCGAGCCTCCAGGTCGAGATGGTTGGTCGGCTCGTCGAGAAGCAGGAGGTTGGGTTTTTCGAGCAGCAGCTTGGCCAGCGCGACGCGCATCTGCCATCCGCCGGAAAATTCTTCGCAGGGGCGTCCCCAGTCTTCCTTGGGGAAGGCCAAGCCGGCGAGCACCGTTCCGACCTGGGCTTCCTTGGTGTAGCCGTCAAGCGCCTGGTAGCGGTTGGAGCACCATTCGTAGCGGTCGATGACGGCTTGATACTCGCTCCCGGAGGGGTCGAGAACCGACATCTTGTCTGCAAGCTCCTCCAATTCGTCCTCGAGGGCGACGGCCTCGTCGAATACGCTCAGGCATTCCTCGAAGACTGTGCGGCCCGCGAGCGCCAAGCCGTCTTGCGGCAGATAGCCGACGCGGATGCCCTTCTGCATGGCGATAGCGCCGGAATCGAGATGCTCCATGCCGTTGAGAATCTTGAGCAGAGTCGATTTGCCCGCGCCGTTGGCGCCGACGACGCCCACGCGGTCGCCGGGCGAAATCAGCCAGTCGAGACCGCTGAACAGCACCCGGTCGCCGTAGCGCATTTTGGCTGCGGTGATTTGAATCACTCATCCCAGTTTATCCGGGAGGCCGCCGGCCGGCGGCGAGGCGCGGAGAGAGGCGAACATGCGGCGGACCTCATCCTCGGGCGGGGCCTTGCCGTTGGCGATGAAATCGGCGTAGCGGCGCGTCGGGGACGTATGCCGGCGGAACATCGGCAGCGCGTGGCGCTCCCACTGCAAACGGACGGACTCCGCAGATCGGCCGCGCTCCGCGGTATCGCGCAGGATGCGCCGCTCGCGGCAAACATCGTCGGGCGCATCGACAAAGACGGCGAGATCGAGCATCCCGCGCGCCTGGGGATGCCAGAGCGCGAAGATGCCTTCCAGAACGGTCGTTGCGGACGGCCCGACGATTTGCGGCTCGGGCAAGCGCGTATGCGTCTTGAAATCGTAGCGGGGGACGGGCGCTGCGCGCCCGGCGCGGCGCGCGGTCAGATGCTCCAGCAGCGTTTCCCAGTCGACCGCCTCCGGGCGGTCGAAGTTCACCGCGTCCCGCTCGGCCGGCGGCAGGCGCGAGAGGTCGCGGTAATACGCATCCATCGACAGCAGCGCCGCATCGGGCAGATACTCCATGAGCGCCTTGGCGAACGTCGTCTTGCCCGCCCCCGACGCGCCGGCGATGCCGATCGTCATGGCCGCGCGGCGATCCGCTCGAAAGGCGCGAAGCTCTCGCGCCGGCGGAACGCTTGCCGCGCCGCAAGGTCGTAGCGGTCTCCCGGAGCCAGAAAATAGAAATCGCCGCCCGTATCGATTTTTCGCTCGGCGTCGTAGATGGCGACGTAACCCTGCCCGATTACGTCGAAGCGGTCGCCGGTCACGACGATGGCGGTATTTTCGTCGATGCCGATGCCGAGCAGTTCGGGGCGCGCGCGAATCACCTCGAGCAGATCGAATTGCCGGTTGCGCCGCAGCAGGTGCTGGTCGATGGCGACATTTTTCAGGAATCCGAAGCCCTCTTCGTGATCGCCCATCATGATCGCGTTCGTCTTGGTGTCGCCGCGCGCGAGGTATGCTCCTTGAATCGTCGCGCCCGCCGAGCTTCCGCCGACCACGCCGCCGCGCGCCAGCAGATGGCGCAATGCCTCGTGGACCTTGGTATTGAGATAGGCGTCGGCAAGACGCCACTGCCTGCCTCCCGGAAACCAGACGCCGCGCGCCCGGCGGATCGGCGCAGCGAACTCCTCCCGGTCGGCTTCCCCGCGGTCGTAGGTATGCGCCAGAGTCAAATTGTGCGCGCCCAGCTTGCGGTAGCGCGCCAGGCCGGGCCAGTGGGGACCGTAGGATTTCGCGCCGCCGGCTGTCGGGATCACTACGATGGGCGCCTCCGGGCCGCCGGCCAAGTCGAGAAAGCGCTCGAAAATCGCCGGGTCTTGCATGGCCCCGCCGACGATCACCAACGAGCCGTTTTCCGGCCCGACGGTCTGCGCCCCGGCAGCGCCCGCAAAACCGCAGGCGATCAGCAAGACCGGCAGAAAACGCCGTCCTACGCGGCATTCTTGCTCGCCGTTCCCCATTCTGCGTCCTCCACTAACCTCAGGCGACTCGATGACGCGCTTTGCCGGCGATGGCGTCGAAGACGTTGTCGACCGCCAGTTGCAGCCCGGCTTCGAGCGCCTCGGGCGTCACGCCTCCCGAATGCGGCGTCATCACGACGTTCGGCAGCGCCGCCAGCGGATGATTTTCGGGCAGAGGCTCGGTGTCGTAAACGTCGAGGCCCGCCCCGCGGATCGACTTCGAGCGCAAGGCGTCGAGCAGCGCCGCTTCATCGACAATCGACCCGCGGGCGGTGTTGATGAAGATCGCCGACGGTTTCATCGACTCGAATTCGCGCTTGCCGATGAAGCCGATCGTGTCGGACGATTGGCGCAGGTGCAGGCTGACCACATCGCTCTCCCGGTACAGCTTGTCCAAATCGACCAGCCGAACGCCGATCTCGTCGAGCGGCTTGCCGGCCGGGTTCATCGTCCAGGCGATAACTTTCATGCCGATGCCGCGGGCGATGCGCGCGGTTTGCATGCCGATGGCGCCCAGTCCGACAATGCCGAGCGTCTTGCCGTGAAGCTGCGTCACGAAGCCGCGCGGCCAAGCTCCCTTTTTCGTCTTGGCGTCGATGCGCGGAATTTCCCGCGCTACGGACAACATCAATGCCAGAGCGTGCTCAGCCATGGCAATCGCCGATACCGCGGGCGTGTTGGTGACGACCACTGCCAAGCGCGCCGCGGCCGCGAGATCGACATGGTCGGTCCCGGTGCCCCACAACGAAAGCGCCTTGAGCCGCGGACAGGCCGCCAAGACATCCTCCGTAAAGGAAATCGACGAGCGGATATTGATCACATACTCGGCATCGCGGATGCGCTCAAGCAAGACATCGGCCGAAATCGGCAGATTGTCGTGGTAGCTGACATCCGCGCGGCTCGCCAGCGACCGATACGCCGCGCTCGGCCCCATCACCGCGGGATAGTCGTCGGGAATCACGATCTTCGGCCGGAACATGGAAGAACCAGAGTAACATCGACGGGAGGGCATCCCGCGGGAAGGATCGGTTTTGCGGCTCCAGGTGAAACCAATAAGAGCGGTGGACTCGTCCAAACTGATAAAGTGGTGCTATACGCCATCGAAACCCAGGGGAGTAACACAGTCATGCCGCATCGAATCACCCGACCGGGCCGCCGGACGCCCGCAAACGCCGGCGAAGGCGCCGTGCCTCCGATCGCACTCGTTTTACTGGCGGCCATCGCCCTGCTCGCCGGCGTCAATGTCTATTCCTTTCTTGAAATTCGCTCCCTGCGGGACGAAGTCGCCCAGCAATTTACGGTCGTCGACGAGCGGCTGGCCTTGCTGGACGGCAGCGTCGAGCGCACGTCCACCCGGCTCGACTCGAAAGTCGGCGAGGTCAAAAGCCTGGTCGCCTCGGCGGAAGAGGAATTGAGCCAGCGCACGCGCCAAGTCGAAAGCCGGGTGCTGGGCCGCACCGCCGTCATCGAGAAGAACCTGGAGACAACCGCCGCCGAACAACAGGCGAAAATCAGCGCGGTCGGCGGACGGCTGGAGCAATTCGAAGAAGACACGACCAGCAAGGTCGGCTCGCTCGACGGTCGCGTGACGACGGTCAAGGAAGAGGTCGATAAGACCAAGGCCGAGCTGGAGAAGACTATCGCCGATCTGTCGAGCGTGCGCGGCGATCTCGGCGTGCAGAGCGGCTTGATCGCGACCAACGGCGAAGAGCTCGCGGCGCTGAAAAGGCTGGGCGAGCGGAACTATTACGAGTTCGACATGCGCAAGAGCAGGCAGCCCAGCAAGGTGGGTCCGATCCGCATCAAGCTGACCGGAACGGACCGCAAAAGGAACCGCTACTCGATCGACCTCTGGGCGGACGACAAAAGGATCGAGAAACGCCGCAAGACTCTGCTGGAGCCGGTGCAGTTTTACGTCCTCGGATCGCGCGCGCCCTACGAATTGGTCGTCAACAAAATCGAGAAGGACAACATCGCAGGCTACTTGGCGACGCCGAAGGACGGCCGGCGCGGCGCAGGCAGCTCGACGGAGTAACCGCCGCGACCCTATTCGAGGACCAGGGCCGAGGCGGCGATCTTGCGTTTCGACTTCGGCCTAACCTTGACTTCGACGCGGCTGCCGATCAGGCGGGCGCCGCTGACGGTCAGCTCGTATTGGCCGCGCGCCGCGGCGAAGACCAATCCGCTAAGTTCCTGCGGGCCGCCCTTGAATCGCTTGGCGTGAAAGTAGGCGCCGCCGGAACGCATCGAGACGGCTTTGAACAAGCCGCGATCCGTTGCTTCGACGAATACCGCATAGACGGAAACGCCCTTCGCCCGCGCCAGCGACAGCACTTCGGATTGCGAGCTGCGGCTGCGGCCCTCGACGCCGGCGGACAACAGCACGATGACCCTGCGCCCGGCGCTGTTCTCGAATCCTCCGTCGATCGAGGCGAAGAGCGCATCCAATACGCGCGGCGCGTTGCCGTAACGCATATCGGCGGCCGCCCGGCGCAGCAGTTGCTTGCCGGCAGTGAAGTCCTGCGCCAAGTCGGCGGAATCGCGATAAGCGACCAGCGCCATCTGCTCGCCGTCGCCAAGGCGGTCGATGAACGCCGGAACGAGAGGCCGCACGATCTCGCCCAGAAAGCTGGCGTCGACCAGCAACAGGAAATCGACCGGGCCGGCCGCCTGCCTTGCCGATTCCACACGCAACGCTCTCTTGTCGTCGGTGACAGTAAAATGCTCGGACGAAAGCCCGGCGGCGGTCTCGCCCGTCTTCTCGTCGAATGCCGTTACGCGCAGCACAGCTTGCTGGGCGGGCAATCTCGACGCAAAAACGACGGCAAAGGCAAGCCATGCGAGCGCCCTTCCAACGCTGCCGCGCATGTACGGAATCTTAGCAGCAGCGCGCCCCCGCCGTCGGGAATCGGGTAACATCATGGGGGCGGCCCGACATCACGATGACACGGATTCGAAAATTGCTGGTTTTTTCTCTCGTTTCAAGCGCAGCGGCCGCCGCGCCGCATGAAGAGTTCGTTTTCACCACCGCCCCCTTCGCCCAATGCCACGCCTCGACCGTGATGGAAACCAAGGACGGGGAACTCCTCGCGGCATGGTTCGGCGGCACGCGCGAAAGACATCCCGATGTCGCCATCTGGATGGCGCGGCGGGGCGCCGGCGGCTGGTCGGCGCCCGAAGAGATGGCGCGCCACGAGAACACGCCGACTTGGAACCCCGTGCTGTTTCGCACGCTGGACGGCGTGACCTGGCTGTTCTACAAGTTCGGCACGGATCCCCGCCAGTGGACCGGCGCTTACCGGCGGTCGGCCGACGACGGCCGCACCTGGTCCGCTGCGCAGCCCCTTCCCGCCGGATTGCTGGGGCCGATTCGGGCCAAGCCGCTGATTCTGCCCAACGGCGACGTCCTGGCCGGAACATCGGTCGAAAGCTACCGATCCTGGTCGGCCTGGGTCGAGCGATCCGCCGACCACGGGCAATCCTGGACAAAGCACGGTCCGGTGAGCCACCCCAGCGAACCCTACGGCATCATTCAACCCGCCCTGGTTCCTTTGTCGAGCGGAGGCGTGCGCATGTTCACGCGGGCGCGCAATATCGGCTCGATCTGCTACGCCGACTCTTTCGACGGCGGCCGAAGCTGGACTCCGGCCCGCGAAACCGAGTTGCCCAATCCCAATGCGGGCGTCGATGCGGTCAAGCTCGCCGACGGCCGCGTAGTGATGATCTACAACCACACGCCGCAAGGCCGCACGCCCTTGAATCTCGCCGTTTCGAGCGACGACGGCAATTCCTGGAAACCGTTTCTCGCGCTCGAGATCGAGCCGGGAGAGTACTCCTACCCGGCGCTCATCCAGGGCAGCGGCGGCGATTTGCACATGACCTATACATGGAAGCGCGAACGGATCAAGTACGTCCGCGTTCCGCTCGCCGACGTGCCCTAAAGCCGCGGACAGTTTGCTAAAGTAGCAACGCTATGATGGCAAGCACTCGACGGCGGTTTCTTTACGGCAGCCTGGCAGCGGCCGCAGGCGCGGCGGCCGCCGGCAGGAAGTTCACTATTGCCTTCGTTCCCGGCAGCATCGGCATCAAGGCCGATCAGGGACGCTCGATCGAGCTGGCCGCCAAGCACGGCTTCGAGTCCGTCCAGCCGTTCGGCCGACAATTGCTGCAGGACGGCGTTTCCCGCTACGTCGAAGCGCTGCAGGCCAGCAAATTGCAATGGGCCGCGGCAAGCCTTTCGGTAAACTTGCGCGGCGACGAAGACACTTTCTCCGCCGGCCTGAAGAAGCTGCCGCAAGAAGCCAAAGCATTGCGTCAAGCCGGCGCCGCGCGGGTGGGAACGGCGATTGCATCGAGCAGCGACACGCTCAATTACCTGGAAAATTTCAAGCGAACTTCCCGCCGGCTGCGCGAGGTCGGCGCCGTGCTGGAAGATCACGGCCTCCGCCTGGGTCTGGAGTATCTCGGCACCAAGCACCTTTGGACGGCGCGCCGCCACGCCTTCGTGCATTCGATGGCCGAATGCCGGGCGCTCATCGCGGAAACCGGCAAAGCCAACATCGGCTTGGTCATCGACAGTTGGCATTGGTGGACGGCGTACGAAACCGCGGACGACATCCGGGCGCTCTCGAACGACGATATCGTCTCCGCCGACCTCAACGACGCTCCTCGCGGCATCGAGCGCGACCTGCAGCGGGACAACCAACGCGAGCTTCCCCTGACCACCGGCGTGATCGACGCCAAGGCGTTTCTCGGCGCCCTTGCGGCAGTCGGATACGACGGCCCGATCCGCGCCGAGCCTTTCAATAAAACGTTGAACGCAATGGACGACGATCAAGCCGGCGCAACCACCGCCCGCGCCATGAAAAAAGCCTTTGCCTTGGTGGCGTAACCGGTGGGATAGCATAGACAAATATCCCGGGTTTGGAGGTAGAGTGCGTTGTCCGTTGACGTCAAGGCGATTAACGAGCGGGTGGAGTCCGAAGCTCCGCTGCTGTCGCGCATACGGGAAGAAATCGGCAAGGTCATCGTCGGGCAGGAAGAGCTGCTCGACGGCCTGCTGCTGGCCTTGCTTTGCAACAACCATGTTTTGATCGAAGGCGTTCCGGGGCTGGCCAAGACGCTTTCGATCACCACCTTGGCGCAGGCGGTCCAGGCGTCGTTTCAACGCATTCAGTTCACTCCCGACCTGTTGCCGGCGGACTTGATCGGCACCCTGATCTACAGTCCGAAAAACGGCGAATTCACCGTCAAGAAGGGTCCGGTGTTCGCCAACATCGTCCTCGCGGACGAGATCAACCGCGCGCCGGCGAAAGTCCAAAGCGCTTTGCTGGAGGCGATGCAGGAGCGTCAGGTCACGATCGGCGACGAGACCTTCGCCCTGCCGCGGCCTTTCTTCGTGTTGGCGACCCAGAACCCGATCGAGCAGGAAGGGACTTATCCGCTCCCGGAAGCTCAGGTCGACCGCTTCATGCTCAAGCTGCGCATCGGTTATCCGTCGAAAGATCAAGAATTGAAGATTCTCAGGCGCATGGCGCGCTCCAACGTCGATTACAAGACCGCCCCCATCGTCGAGCCGGGGGATATCGTTCGACTGCGCGGGCTGGCCGACGCAATCTACATGGACGCCAAGATCGAGGAGTACATCGTCTCCCTGGTCGAAGCCACCCGCAACCCTGGCGAATACGGCCTCGACATCGCCGAACTGATCCGCCACGGCGCATCGCCGCGCGCGACGATCTTCCTGGCCATGGCCTCGCGGGCGCGGGCGCTGCTGCAAGGCCGCGGGTACGTGACTCCTCAGGATGTCAAATCCGTCGCCTACGACGTGCTGCGACACCGGGTAATGGTTACCTACGAGGCCGAAGCCGAGGAACTGACCCCGGAAGACCTCATCAAGCGAATTCTGGACACAGTCGATGTCCCCTAGCCGCAAGGCGCGCCGGTCCGCTGCCCATGATCTCGAAAGAGCTGGCGAAGAAAATCCGTCTGATCGAGATTCAGACCGGCAAGGCTGTCAACGACGTGCTGGCCGGCGAGTACCACTCGGTCTTCAAGGGCCGCGGAATGGAGTTCGACGAGGTCCGCGAATACGCGCCCGGAGACGAAATTCGCACGATCGACTGGAACGTCACCGCGCGCATGGGCCGCCCATTCGTGAAGCGTTACGTCGAAGAGCGCGAGTTGACGGTCTGGCTGATGGTCGATCTCTCGGCATCGGGCTCGTTCGGCAGCCGCGCGCAACTCAAGAACGAAGTCGCCGCCGAATTGTGCGCCCTGCTGGCGTTTTCGGCGATCAAGAACAACGACAAGGTCGGCCTGGTCGTTTTCACCGACCGCGTCGAATTGTTCGTCGCTCCCAAGAAGGGGCGCTCGCACGTCCTGCGGCTGATTCGCGACCTGCTCAACTTTTCCCCGCAAGGCCGCGGCACGGACATCGCCGAGGCGCTGGACTACCTCGGCCGGATTACGCATAAAAAGGGCGTCGTCTTCCTCGTCTCCGACTTTCTTGCGCCGGACTATCGCAAGCCGCTGGGCATCGTTGCCCGGCGCCACGATCTGATCGCGGTTTCGATCGCCGACCCGCGCGAGGCGGCTCTGCCCGACGTGGGCCTGATCGAGTTGGAAGACGCCGAGACGGGCAGGCGCGTGCTTGTGGACACCTCGAGCCGGAAGGTTCGCAACCAATACGCGGCAGCCGCCGCGCGGCGGCAAAACGGTCTGCGCGAGCTTCTCCGCTCGATGAGTATCGATCAGGTTGCTGTGGAAACCGGAGAGGACTACGTGCGCGATCTGATGCTGCTGTTTCGCAAGCGGGAGCGGCGGCGGTGAGCGCCTCAGCAGCCCGCCGGCGGAGATGGCGGCGGCTCGCGGCGGCGGCCCTCGCGGTCTGCCTGCTGCATTGCTCGACCGCGGAACGAGAGCCCGTCGAGGGAATCGAGCAAATTCACGAAGCCGACGGCGTGACACTGACGCTGACGCTGGACCGCCGCGAGCTGACGACCGTCGACAACCTGCTTTTAACGTTGGAAGTCGAGGCGGCGGAGTCCGACCGGGTTGCATTTCCGAATCCGGCGGCGGGCTTCGGCGAATTCGAGTCAGCGGGCGACCGGCCCGCGGCGGCGCGCCTGGGCGCGGATGGCCGCGTGACCCGCGGCCACATCTACGAGATCGAACCTTTCCTGCCGGGGGAATTCGAGATCCCGGCCCTTACCGTCGTGCTGAACGGCTCAACGGAAATTGAGACCGACCCGCTGACGGTCACGGTGACCAGCGTACTCGACGACCCCGAGAACGCCGAGTTGCGCGATATCGGCGGCCCGGTGGACATCTCGGCGCCTTGGTGGTGGTGGGCGCTGGGCGGGCTGGCGGCGGCCGCCGTCGTCGGGGGATATCTTTGGTATCGAAAGCGTAGGCGCGAAGCAACGGCGCCTTCCCCGCCGCTGCCCCATGAAACCGCGCTCGCGGCGCTGCGCGCGCTGCTTGCCGAAGACCTGCCTTCCAAAGGCGTTTTCAAGCCGTTTTACAGGAGGCTTTCAGGGCTTTTACGGCGCTATATAGAAGACCGCTTCGGCTTGCGCGCCCCCGAGCAGACGACCGAGGAATTTCTCGAAGCGATGCGCGACTCGTACGCCATCGAGCGGGTACACAAAGCGCTGCTGCAGGAATTTCTCCGTCACGCCGATATGGTCAAGTTCGCTGAATTGACGCCCGAACCGGAGGATGCCGAACGCATGGCAGACTCGGCCCGCCGCTTTATCGAGCAGACGATTCCCCAGCCCGACCCGCTGCAAGCAACGGCGGCAGCCCGAGCCGAGAAGCAGGCGTGAGTGGAAGACGATGCGCGTTGTCCGCTGCAGGCGGCGCGGAGCAAACGCCGGCTACTCGCGGCGCTGACGATCCTGCAAAACAGCCTGCATCCACGCAACGTCGCCCGTGAGCAGCTTTTTGACCTCCTGCTTGACGCCGCCGATGTTCTTGGCAATGGCGTCGTGGGCAGCGGCGTTCTCCGACCGAGTCCACTCCAACCGGACAACCAGCCACACAAGGGACAACAGCACGCCAACGTCGGCAGCGTTCACGCCATCCCAGAGTTGGGCTAATCCCCCCCCACTGCAAGATAATTTTATCGCATTGGAGTGATCTCGCTACAATCTGCTACGCTGCCCGGCGCGTCGCCAGTCAGCGTTGGCAGCGGCCGGTGGCCTTCGCTTGCCCTGAGCGGGCCGACGCCGTCCCGCGACGCACCATCCGCGGAGAGATCCGTTGCCGTCGATGCCGTGGAACGAGCAACCCCCACGCGCCTCGGGGGGCCGGGTTCTTACGCGGACGGTTCCTGTGGTCTACTGAACTCCGGTTCGGAACGAGGGGCGCACAAGGACATGAGAACGTGAACAAGCAAGTCAGTCTTTTCTTACCGGTATGTTGGGTGTGGCATGCCGCGGCCGCCGTGGCGCCGCTGCTCTGCGCCGAGCATCCTACGGAGCCGCGCGCGGATCTCGCGCCGGCGGAAGTCGTGGCCGCGCAGCTCTACGCGCTGAAGAACAACGACTCTGCGAACCGCGACGACGGCATCCGCACCGCTTTCCGCTTTGCCTCGCCCGGCAACCGGCGGGTAACCGGTCCCATCGAGCGTTTCATCGAGATGGTCAAGAACCCGCTGTACGCGCCGCTGCTGAATCACAGGTCGGCGCGATCGGGCGAGATGACGGTCGTAGGCGGCGCGGCGCGGCAGAAGGTGACCTTGACGGCCCGAGACGGCGCGCCTGCGACCTATGTGTTCATCCTGACGCAGCAAGACGGCCCGCCCTGCAGCGGCTGCTGGATGACCGATGCGGTCATCCGTTCGGAGAACCATCTCCCCGCGCCGCGCATCGCGGCGGTTGGTCGTACAACCGAGATCAGCCCTTGCGCTCCCCGTTGCCGGAGTGGGGCCAGGGATCCCGGGCTGTGACCCCCTTCCCTTCCTCGATGCGAACCAGCGCATTGGCGGGAACGGCGTCGATCTTCTCGACTTTCCCGGTCGGCCAGCGGACCTCCAGCGCCGCCCGGTCCGCTTCTCCCAAACCGAAATGGAGGCGGTTGTCGTTCACCGAATGGAAGCTCGACTGGCTGAGCACGGCTTGCGCCTGCCTGCGGTTTCCATACTTGGCGAGTACGGTCGCTCCGATCGCGCTGCAATTCGACTCCCTGCCCGTGAGCTTGACCTTGAGCCAGTTGGCCTTTCCCTCCGGGGCGCTCTGCAGATCGTTTCTTAGCAGGGAAGGAGGAGCATTGAGATTGACGATCAGGATGTCCAGATCGCCGTCGTTGTCGAAGTCGCCGAACGCACAGCCCCTGCTGGATTTGAGATCCCCGACGGCGGGTCCCGCCTGCTCGAAGAGCTGCTCGAACCTGCCGTTGCCGAGATTGCGGAACACAATCCGCGGCGTGGCGGCGGGATAGCGCTCGAACTCTCTTGCAAGCTGCGGGTACACGCTCCCGGTCACGAAGAAGATGTCGGGCAGTCCGTCGTTGTCCAGATCGACGATTCCGGCGCCCCAACCGACGTAGCGGGTCTCGACCGCAAGGCCCGAGCGCATCGTCGCGTCCTCGAAATACCCCGAGCCGTCATTTGCGTAGAGGATGTTCGTGTCGTCGAAGAAGTGCGTTTTGAACAGGTCGAGGCTGCCGTCGAGGTTGTAATCCCCTACGCCCAGGCCCATGCCGGCCTGCTCGGCGCCGTCCTCGTTCACCGCGCAGCCGCGCTCCAGGGCTTCCTCCGTGAACTTCCCGTTGCCGTTGTTGCGGTACAGCAGGCTGGGACTCGAATCGCCGGCGACATAAATATCCTGCCAACCGTCGCCGTCGAAATCGGCGGCGACCGCCGTCAACGCGTAACTGTCCGCGGCGGCGGCAATGCCCGCCTCGCGGCTCACGTCCGTAAAGGTTCCGTCGCCGTTGTTGCGGTACAGCAGATGCCGGCCGCGCCCCAATCCGCGCGGGCCGCAAACCACCGGAACGCCCTGCCATACACAGACCGACGATTCGCCGGGCTTGGGCACGGACTCGAAATCGAATTGCAGGTAATTGGCGACGAACAGATCGAGGTTGCCGTCCCGATCGTAATCGAGGAACGTACACCCGGACCCCCAGCGCGTTCCCTGTCCGCCGAGGCCGGCCCGCTCGGTGACATCCGTGAAGGTTCCGTCGCCGTTGTTGCGGTACAGGACGTTCTTGCCCCAATAGGTGATGAAGAGGTCTTCGTACCCGTTGTTGTTGTAGTCCCCGGCGCAGACCGCCGACGCCCAGCCCCGGCGCACCAGCCCGGCTTGCGCGGTGACGTCAGTGAAAGTCCCGTCGCGGTTGTTTTTGTATAGCCGGTTCGTCGCGGAAGCGGGCGCGCCTTCGAGCGTGCGGCCGTTGAGCACGAAGATGTCCAGCCAGCCGTCGTTGTCGTAATCGATGAAGGCGGCGCCGCAGCCGATCGTCTCCAGAATGTACAGCGGATTGTCCGGCGAGCCGTAAACGACGGGCGCGGTGAGGCCGGCCTCTGACGCGACATCGGTGAAACGAGCATGGAACGGAATGCCCGAGGGCTTCGCGCGGGATTGCGCCCGGACGCCCCTGGAGGCGACGCCCTGCGCCGGCAGATCGGCGGCCGACAGGGCGATCAGGCTCAACAACCGCCGCCGCGACATCGGCGCTCCCATGGACCCAATGTAGCAACGAGCGCCGCGGCCGGCGCACAGAGCCCCGGCGGCCGGGCTCTTGCAGCGGACCCCGCAGCCTTCGAAAATCGTAAAAAAATAATCGAAAATCGATTACAAATCTCGATCCTTGATATAGTAGGCCGTGCATGGTTTTGTACAGCGCGCCGGGTCTCCACCGATCCCGGCGGCTTCAAGCGGCAGCCGCGTTTCGGCGGCGATGCGCGCAGTCCTGCCGCACCAACGGCGATCCCGCGAAATATCCGAGTTCGTCGAAAATTCCCGGCGCGTACGGGAAGAGGCGCCAGCCTCGCAGCCCTTGGCAGCAGAGTCTGCCTGGAGAAAACCATGAAATTACGCTACATTTCTTTCGCGGCTTCCCTCGCGGCGTTGCTCGTTTGCGCAAACGCCGGTTGGGCGCAGGTTTCCGGCCGCCTGTCCGGCACGGTCACCGACCAAAGCGGACAGGTCATCGTGGCCGCCGAGGTCACCGTGACCAACACCGGAACCTCCGAACAGCGGACGGTCCAGTCGAACGAAGCCGGGAACTTCGTCCTTGCGGCGCTGCCCCCAAGCACGTACTCGCTCAACATCCGCTCGGAAGGATTTTCAGCCTACGAGCAAACGGGCATCATCATCAGCGCGGATCAGGCTTTGGCGCTCGGCGCCATCCCGCTATCCATCGGGGCGGTCACCGAGACCGTCACCGTCGAAGCGGAGGGCGCCGCCGTCGAAACGGACACCAGCGGCGTCAACGCTCTGCTCACCAGCAATCAAATGGACGGCCTGATGCAGCGCGGGCGGGACATCGTGGCGCTTTTGACAGTGCTTCCCGGCGTCGCGCAGGTGGCCAACAGCGACGCCCTGGGCGGCAACTGGGGCTCGCGCACGCCCAACTTCTCCGGAGCGAGAAACGGTTGGAACAACTTCATGCTCGACGGCATGCCCGGCAACGACATCGACGACACGACCACGTTCCACGTTTCGGTCAGCATGGACGCCATTCAGGAAGTGAGCGTCAAATCGACCGCGTATCAGGCTGAGTACGGGCGCACGCCCGGCGGCCAAGTGAATATCATCTCCAAGTCGGGAACGAACCAGTTTCACGGCTCGGGGTACTGGTTCAAGCGCAACGAGGCGCTGAATGCCAACTCGTTCGACAACAACCGCTTCGGCAGCGCCAAGCCGCCCTACCGCTTCGACACCTTCGGCGGCGTGCTGGGCGGCCCGATCAAGAAGGACAAGGCATTCTTCTTCGTCAGCCGCGAGGACTGGAGAATCAAGAAGCCGAGCCGGCGGCACCGCGCGACCGTCCCCACCGCAATCGAGAGGCGGGGCGACTTTTCGCAATCCGTCGAACAGAACGGGACATTGATCCCCGTGATCGACCACATGACCGGAGAGCAGTTCCCAGGCAACATGATTCCGCAGACGCGCATCCATCCGGCAGGGCAAGGGATTTTGAACTTCATGCCCGACCCGACCGATCAGGGCCTCTTCTCCTCACAAGGAATCAACTACACCGAGCTCTCTCCGTCCGAGCATCCGAAGGGTCAATGGCAGTTCAAGTTCGATTACGCCCCGACCCCCAACGACCGCATCACGTTCCGGCCGCGGTTCTGGAGCGCGGACATCCAGGCGCAGCGGGAATCGGTCGCGTTCAACGCCTTCAACGACAGCATCTTCAAGCAGCGGCACCACTACAACTACCTCAACAAAAACCTGCAGGGCATTTACAACAAGACCTTGTCGCCGACCTTGGTGAACGAGTTCCGCCTGGGGTTGGGCTTGAGCCGCGAATCGGGCGCGTTGAACGACGAGTTTCAACTGGACAACCTGCGCAAGGACAACTATCCGGGTCTGAGCGATCTGGGCCAACTGTTCCCCTCGGCGAATCCGCTGAATCTGGTTCCACGCATGAGATTCGGCGGGGTTCCGAACGGCCCGAATGTGGACTACGACCGGCGCACGCCGATCGCCGCCCACGACGAACGGGTCGTCCTGTCGAACAACGTCAGTTGGTTCAAGGGAGATCACACGGTCAAAGTCGGCTTTTACTGGGAGTTGAACCACGCCAGCGAAGGGCCGCGCTCCAGCGATCCCAGCCACATGGGCTACTACGACTTCAGGCGCAGCAATCTCAACCCATTCGACTCAAACCATCCCTTCGCCAATGCGATACTCGGCAATTTCTATTCCTATTCGGAATCGAGCGGGCAGACCGAGGGGTTGGCCAGCTCGTACACGGTCGAGTGGTTCGCTCAAGACACCTGGAAAGTCACTCCCAAGCTCACCTTGGACATCGGCATACGCTTCTCGTCCTTCACGCCGTGGAGGCTTCGCGAGAACGAGGGATCCGCGTTCGCCCTCAGCCGTTTCGATCCCGGCTCCGCGGTATCGCTCTACCGCCCGCATATCGACGCGAGCGGGAGCCGCGTGGCGATCGATCCGCACACGGGGAATCTTTTCCCCACGCCCCAGATCGGCGCGACGATACCCGGACAGGGCGAACGGCTCAACGGATTGATCATCGGCGACGGCTCGCAAGACTACATCCACGGCTACCGCAACCGTCCGGCGATCCAGCCGCAGCCGCGCCTGGGCTTCGCCTACGACCCGTTCGGCAAGGGCAAGACCGCGATCCGGGGTTCCTTCGCCGTGCAATCGCAGGCGATCTTCGGCGCGCAAGGCTCGATGTGGACAGTGACGACCTCGCCGCCGATTCTCGAGTCCCCGACGATCTACTTCGGCGATATGCGCACCTTCCTGGACGCGGGGCAAGTCCTGTTCCCGCCCAGCGTCCAGGCTTTCGATCCCGAGTTCAATCCCCCGCTGATCTACCAGTGGAACTTCGGCATCCAGCAGGATATCGGTTCGGGAACGGTGCTGGACGTCAGCTACGTGGGCAACAAGGGAACGCGCCTCTATCAGGACAAGGACATCAACCTGCTGCCGCCCGGAACCCGCTTCGAGGAAGCCAGCCAGGACCCGACGACCGGCGGAGTCCTTCCCGACGTGTTCCTGCGCCCCTACATCGGGTATCAAGGCATCAACTGGCAAGAGAACACCGGTTATTCCAATTACCACGCCTTGCAGGTGAGCTTGAACCGGCGGTACACTTCCAAGTTCCAATACGGCATCGCCTACACTTGGTCGAAAGCCATGGGGCTGGGAGACCACGACCGCGACAACTTGCCCGTGTACCGCGACGTGAGAGGGTATCTCTACGGCAAGACGGAGTTCGACCAGACCCATATGTTTGTGGCGAATTACCTGTGGAGCCTGCCCAATGCCCGGATCTTCGCCAACAATCCCGCGGCCCGGGCCGTCTTCCATAACTGGGAGGTCGCCGGCATCGTGACCATGGCCAGCGGCTTTCCCCGCGGCTTCTCGTTCAGTTACGCCGACGGCGTGGATCGCTGGGGCGGAGGCGATGCGCC
The DNA here is from genome assembly GCA_965214915.1 of Bryobacterales bacterium. GTDB lineage: Bacteria > Acidobacteriota > Terriglobia > Bryobacterales > UBA6623 > CATQHP01. Next base: position 139,404 of record CBDCCP010000001.1, read on the forward strand.
GCGAGTGAACATGGTGGAGAACCCGATTATCTCCAACAAGAGCTTCGACCGCTGGTTCAACCCCAACTCCGCGGCCGCGCCGGGGTTCGGAGACTTCGGCAACGCTCCCCGGGACGTTTTCCGCGGCCCCGGCATCAATAGTTGGGATTTCACCATCTACAAGAACTTCCCGGTTACGGAAAACTCGAGGTTCCAATTCCGCTGGGAGTTCTACAACATGTTCAACCACACGCAGTTCGACGGCGTGGACAACGGCGCCCGTTTCGACCCATCGGGCGCGCAGATCAACAATAACTTCGGCCGCGTGACATCCGCCCGAGGGCCGCGTATCATGCAAGCATCGATCCGGTTCGAGTTTTGACGGGCGGCGGCCGAACCGCAACTCGGCGCAGGCGCCCGGGGCTCCGTTGGGGAGCCCCGGGCGTTTTGGCGCTGCTGAGCGGATGGCTGCCGTTGGCAGGGCAGCAGCCTGTCCTGACCGAATCCCAACTCGAGCAATTCCAGGCGGCCGAGAGCGCCTTCTCCGCGCAGCGCTACGCCGAGGCCGCGGACGGCTACGCCACGCTGGCTGGAGCGTTGCCCGACTCCGCCGAAATCCAGGCCAAACTGGGCCTCAGCCTGTTCTTCAGCAGGCGGTGCGACCGTTCCGCTCCCGCCTTCGAGCGGGCGCTGGAGTTGCGGCCCGATCTGAAAGCCGCGCGGGTGCTGCTGGCGATCTGCCTTTCGGAATTGGGGCGCTACGGCGAAGCCCTGCCGGGTTTGGAGGAAGGCTACGCAGATCCGCCGAACTACCCCGGAGTGAAACGGCTGGCCGGTCTGGAACTGGTGAGAAGCTACCTCGGTCTGCAGCAACACGCCAAGGCCGCCAAGGTGACCGCGGAGTTGCACGCGGCGCACCCGGACGATCCGGAGGTTCTGTTCCACGCCAACCGCACGTACCGCGAAGCCGCCGTGCAGGCTTCTCTGGAGATCGCGCGGGCGGCGCCCGATTCGGTGTGGGCCCACCAAGCCATGGGCGAAGCCTACGAGAGCCGCCGATTCTACGATCTGGCCGTCATGGAATACCGCAAGGCCCTGGACAAGGAGCCCGGCCGCCCCGGTCTGCGCTACCGTCTGGGCGAAGCCCTGCTGTCCCTGGCCGGAGATCCGGCCCAGGCCGGCGATGCGCTCGAACAGTTCGAGCTGGAGTTGTCCGCCAACCCAAATCACGCCTCCGCCGCCTGGCGAGCCGGAGAAATCCACTACGGCAGGTCGCAGCCCGAGCGGGCGCTGCGCTACTATGAGCAGGCTGTCCGGCTGCGGCCCGAATTCGGGGAAGCGCGCTTGGCTCTAGGACGAGTGCTGCTCGATCTCAAACGCGTCGAAGAGGCGGCGGGCCACTTGGAGAAGGCCGTCGAGTTGAACCCGACCGATCCGCTTCCGCGCTACCAGCTTGCTCGGGCGTACCGCGAGGCCGGCAATACCGCGGCCCAACGCGAGCAACTGAACGAGTACCGCCGGCTGCAAGCGGACCGCAAGCAACTCGACCAACGGCTGCTGCTCGGCACGGCGTCCGGACGCCCGCAGTCCGCGGACAGCCGTTCCGCCGACGCCCCATGAAAGGATCCATATTTATGAAAATACACAGGCTCGCGCCTCTTCTGCTACTCGTTGCCGCGCCGCCGTGTCCGGCGGGCGACTGGCCGACATTCGGCTACGACGCCCGGCGCAGCGGCTGGGCCCGCTCCGAGGTCATTCTGAACCGGGAAAACGTCGGCAGCCTGGTCCTCAAGTGGAAGACGACGGTCGAGAACGAGCCGAAGTCTCTGGCCGCACTGACCGCGCCCATCGTCGTCACCGACGTGCGCACCGGCGGAGAGCGGCGCGCGCGCAAAGATCTGGTCTATATCGCCGGCACGGGAGATGTTTTCTACGCCATCGACGCGGCGAACGGGGAGATCTTCTGGAAAAAACAATTCCGGACCGACGTGGTCAACAAGGTCCCCGGCATGTGGCTGTGCCCCAAAGGACTCAACGCCACGCCGACCGTCGACGTCTCCAAGAACACCATCTACGCCGTCTCGACCGATGGGCGCCTCTACGCCCTCGACCTGGCCACGGGAGAGGAAAAATTTCGTTCCCAGCAATGGGTTCCGGCTTTCGCCAAAGCCTGGAGCTTGAACCGCATCGGGGACGTGCTCTACACGACCTTGTCGCAGAACTGCGGCGATACGGTCTCGGGCGTGTCGTCGATCGACGTTTCCAATCCGGAAAACATCGTGATCCGCGTCTGGCGGGCGACGCCCGAATACGGGGCCGGCGTATGGGGGCGCGGCGGCGCAGCCATCGGCAAGGACGGCGGAATCTATGCCGGCACCGGCGACGCCCCCTACAATCCGGGCCTGCGCATTTTCGGCAACACGATGTTTCGGCTCAATCCCGATACCCTCGAGTTGGAAGATTACTTCACGCCCGCGAACTGGGAATACGTCTGGAAACGCGATTTCGATATCACCGCCTCCGCCGTCGTGCTCGAATACAAGGGGCGCGAGCTCGTCGTCATCGGCGGCAAAGAGGGCGTGCTCTACCTGATGGATGCCGAAAACATGGGCGGCCTGACCCACCACGACAACCTGTACACCACTTCGTTGCTGTCGAACGACGACGAATGGTTCGAGGCGAAGGGCCTGTGGGGCGGTTTTTCGAGCTATGTGGACGACCAAGGCAGGGTCTGGGTCTATGCCCCGACCTGGGGGCCGATGTCGGTAAAGGCGCCCGATTTCCCGATCGTGAACGGCCCGAATCCGAACGGCTCGGTCATGGCTTTCACCGTTGCGGATCATCCCGAATCCGGCAAGCCCTACCTCAAGCCCGAGTGGGTCAGCGGCGATTCCGCAGTGCCCGAGCCCGTGGCGATCGCCAACGACGTAGCGTTCGTGCTGTCGAACGGCGAGAACGCCAGGCAGTCGATCAACGCGGGCATCATGCCCTTCGGGGAATTCAACTCCGAGGAGTTGCTGAAGGACACGCAGCGTATCGAGCACGAAGACAACGCCCGGCTGCGCGCGCTCGACGCCCAAACCGGGAAGGCGCTCTACGATTCCGGTCCGGACGCCTTCGAGACCTGGAGCCATTTCACCGGCATCGCCGTCGCCGACGGACAGGTCTATGCAGTCGATTTCTCATCCACGCTGTATTGCTTCGGGCTGCCGGAAGAGTGAGGCCGCGCCGCTTGCGCGGCTGGTGGAGAGTGGAGAGTGGAAAGTGGAGAGCAAGACCGCTTGCGCGGGCCGGCAAAACGCTTGCGCGGGCCGGCAAAACGCTTGCGTTTTGCCAAGCCCGAACTCCTTCTCGCGTTGCTGTCTTGCGCCTGGGCGACAGCGTTTCCGGCGGCGGCGCAAACGGCCGGCGACGCCGTCGCCCGCGGAGTCCGGCTGCAGCGGCAAGGCGACCTGCGCGGCGCCATGGCAGCCTACGAGCAGGCGCTGGAGCTTGCGCCCGGCCGCCTCGACGCTCTCTCGAACTTGGGCGTAGTCTATCTCCACTTGGGCCGGCCGGCGGATGCGATCCCCGGTCTGCGCCGTGCCCGCGAGGCGGCCCCGCGGCATCTCGGAGTGGCCTACTCCCTCGGTTTGGCCTATTTTCAGACCGGACGGCACGAGGCAGCGGAACAGGAACTCGCCCGTGTAGTCGCCGGGCAGCCGGTCAACACGAAGGCGCTGCACCTCCATGCCCTCTGCCTGCTGAAGCTGAACGAGATCGAGCGAGGCGCCGCGACCTTGGAAAAAGTGCTGGAGGCCGAGCCCGGCAATCGGCAGGCGGCATATACGCTGGGCTCCGCCTACATCAGAAGCGGACGGCTCCAGGAAGCCGACGATCTGGCGTCTGCGCGCCTGAAAAACGACGAATCTCCCGAGGCGCTGCTGATCCGCGGGTCCATCTACCTGGCGAAGAAAAATTACAGGAAGGCGCTGAAGCTGCTGGAGAAAGCCCGCGAGACCGCGCCGCACATCCCCCTGTTGCACTCGCAGATCGGGGTGGCCATGCTCTACGCGGGCGACAGAGAGCGCGCCCGCAGCGCATTCCTGGCCGAGCTCGCGATCAACGCCGACGACTTCAACGCCAACGCCTTTCTGGGATGGCTGTATCAACAGGAAGGCGATTACGAGCAGGCCTTGCAACTGCTGCAGACCGCCTACGGCCTGGACAGGTCGGGCGCCGGAATCCATTATCTGCTGGCGCAGACGCACCATTCGCTGGGAAACTGGAAGGAATCGGAACCCCTGCTCGAAAAGGTCGTGGAACGGCGCCCGGACTTCATCCCCGCTCACGTGATGCTGGCCCGCGTGTATGCGAAGCTGCGGCGCGTCGAAGAGTTCCGCGAAGAACGAAAGATCATCGCCAAGTTGAACGCAGAGCAACAGGAGAAAGACCTGCGCGGAGTGGACGGTTTCTACGATGGCGCCGTGCTGTCCATGCCGGGCCGCTGACCCTGCGCCGACGACTCCCATCCGAACAGCGTAAAATGCCCAGCCCCCTCCCAGCACGCCTTTTACGAGCAGCCTTGCTGCTGTTTGCTTGCTGGGGTCTGCAAGAGGGCAGGCTGCAAGCGCAAGCCGAAAACGCAGACGCCTCGCGCGGCGTTGCGTTCGTCAAGGTCCTTCCCCAGGCGTCCGGCATCCGCTGGACGCATGAAAACGGGATGTCCGATCAACGCCACCTGCCGGAAACCGTCGGCGCCGGATGCGCTTTCCTGGATTACGACAATGACGGCTGGATGGACATCTACTTCGTCAACAGCGGGCCGTCGGACTTCTACAGCCCGGATGCCGATCTCGCGAACGCGCTGTACCGCAACAACCGCGACGGGACGTTTACGGACGTGACGGAAGCCGCGGGCGTGCGCGGCGGCGGGTTCGGCATGGGCGTCGCCGCGGCGGATTACGACGCGGACGGCGACACGGACCTGTTCGTCACGAATTACGGACGCAACTTGCTGTACCGCAACCGCGGCGACGGGACATTCGAGGAGACCGCGCGGGAAGCGGGCCTCGATGCTTCCGGATGGTTCACTCAGGCGGTCTGGTTCGATTACGACAACGACGGGCATCTAGACCTGTTCGTCTCGGGCTTCGTGTCGTACAGCTTGAGCGACGCGAAATTCTGCGGCGATAACGAGATCGGCAGAAGGCACTACTGCGTCCCCCGCTCTTTCCGGCCTTCCCGCTGCTACTTGTACCGCAACAAGGGGGACGGCTCATTCCGGGACGCGAGCGAGGAGTCCGGCATCGCCGACTTCGGCAGCAAGGCGTTCGGCGCCGTGGCGACCGACATCGACAACGACGGCTTCATGGACCTGTTCGTGGCCAACGATACCGTCCAGAATTTCCTGTTCGTCAATCGGGGGGACGGCTCCTTCACCGAGGAAGGTCTGCTCATGGGGGTCGCCTACAGCGAATCCGGCACGGCCCGGTCGGGCATGGGAGTGGATGCGGCCGACTACGACGGAGACGGCTGGCAGGATCTGTTCGTCGCTAACATCGACCAAGAGATGTTCAGCCTCTATCGCAACTTGGAGGGCGTCGACTTTCTCGACGCCTCGCTCGAAATACGCCGTGAAACGCGCTTGTTCAGCGGCTGGGGCCTGAAATTCTTCGACTACGACAACGACGGCGACCCCGATCTGATCCTGGCCAACGGCCACCCGGACGACATGATCGGGCTGTTCAAGGCGCAGGTCGGCTACAAGGAAGAACTGCTGCTTTTTGAGAATCGCGGGGGCGAATACAAGAACGTCAGCAGCCGCTCCGGGGCCGTTTTCCGGGAAAAGCACGCCGCGCGCGGCTTGGCCGCAGGCGACTACGACAACGACGGCGACCTCGACGTCCTCGTATCGAACAACGGCGAACCGCCCTTGCTGCTGAACAACCGGGGCGGCAACCGCAAGCGCTGGATCGGCCTGCGTCTGATCCCGACCACAAGCAATCCGGAAGCCGTCGGCGCCGTGATCGCCTGGAAAGCCGGGGGGCAGGTCAGGCGGAGATTGCGCACCGGGGGCGGCAGCTTTCTGTCTTCCCACGACCCGCGCGAAATCCTGGGGCTCGGAACAGCCGCTAAAGCCGACGAGATCGAGATCCACTGGCCGAGCGGCACCGTGGACCGTCTCGCGGATGTCGATTCCAACGCCTATATCTCCGTGAAGGAAGGCGCGGGGATCGTGCGCTAAGACTCCGCGGCGTTCAATGCATCTCCGTCGCCGAGCGGACTCTGCGCTCCCGAAACCGCTTCACCGCGTCGCGAGCCTTGCGGTCGTCCCCGAGACGGCGGTAGATACGGGAGAGCGCGTAGTGCGGCCTGTGATCGGCGGGAGCCAGAGCGGCCGCGCGCTGCAACTGCTTGACGGCGCGCGGTAAAGCGGACCGCCTCTCCAGCAACAAGCCCAATTCGTAGCGGGCGTCCGCGTTGCCCGCATCGTATCGAATGGACTCCAGCAGCAGGCTCTCGGCTTCGTCCATGCGGCCTTGCCGGAACAGGAACGACCCCAGCAGCATGGGCGGCATGGACGAACTCGGAGAACGTCCTCGATTCAACTCGTTGGCTCTGCCGTAATGCCGCGCCGCGCCCTCGTAGTCGCCGAGCGCCTCCCAGGCGCGCCCGAGAAAAGCATGTCCGTCGAGGTAATCCGGCTCGATCTCGACCGTCTTGCGAAACTCGGTCGAGGCAAGATCGAACCGACGCGAGATGTAGTAGCGCAAGCCCAGGTAGTAGCGGGCCATGAAATCGCCGGGCGCCAGCGTGACGGCGATCGCAAAAAACGTCTCGGCGAGATCCGGTTTGCCCAGTTTCACGAGACAGAGGCCCAACGCCTTGCTGGTGTCCGGGTCATTCTCGTCCAACGAAAAACTCTTCTGCAGGTAGGGCAGCGCCTCGCGGTGACGGCCCTGACGGTAGAGGATCGCGCCCTTATAGAACAGACCGCGCGCCGTCTCTCCTTGCGCGGCGAGCAGGCTGTCGACGCCGGCCAGCGCTTCCTGCACCGCTCCACGATTGATGAGTTGCTCGATGCGCTCGGCGGCGCCGGCGTCCGAGAGAGTTTGCGCGGGAGCGCCCGCTGACCCGCCCGGCAGGCAAAGAACCGCGGCCGGCAGCAGCGCGGCGGCCCAAGAGCGGCTCGGCATCGCAACCATCGGCAAGAACCCCGCCTCAGTTTACTCCGAGAGGATGCCGCGGCGGCTGTCGTACACGGGATAGCGAGCGTTTCGGGCGGCCGATCCTGGTAGACTCCGACTTGGAGGCCCGCATGGACGTCAGGGAGGCTGTCAAAACCGCGAAGAGCTATATCGAGGATATCTTCGCTGACGAACAGATCGGCAATCTCGGGCTCGAAGAGGTCGACTTCGACGACGCCAAGCGAGTCTGGAAGGTGACGATCGGCTTCACCCGCACATGGAACCGGCCGATGAGCGCCTTAGAAGCCGCACTCGGGCAAAATCCAGGGCGCTCGTATAAGACCGTTCAAATCAATGATCGTGACGGCAGTGTGCGCTCTATGACGCATCGTTTGTTAACCACTCCGGAATAAACCAATGCGAACTGCCGGAGTGTACATCGATGCAAACTTGCTCGTGCTCCTGGTCGTAGGCAGAACCAGCCGGGATTTGATAGCCAAGCATCGTCGGCTCCAAAGATTTACTACAGACGATTACGAGCGTCTGATGAGACTTTGCGACACGGTTACTGCGATACTGGTGACGCCAAACACGCTTACCGAAGCGTCGAACTTGCTCGCTCAGCATGGGGAACCCGAACGCTCTCGATTCTTGCGCGTGCTGCGGGCGTTGATCGGCGGCAGCAAGGAGATCGTCGTATCCAGTAAGAAGGCGTCCGGGAACGATGTGTTCGAGCGACTCGGGCTGACGGATGCCGCGCTGATGGAGGTCGTCTCAGCACAAACACCCCTTATCACGGTCGATTTGGATCTGTACCACGCAGCCTTGGCGAACGGACGGGACGCCGCCATCAATTTCACGCATTTTCAATCCTTGTGATTGCACATGGCAAGCAGACGCCATTGGATGGCCCTTTCGATATGTCTGCTGCTCCCCGCCGCTTCGCTCGGTCAGCAGAAAGGGCCAACGACCTTTCGGTTTCAAAGCGGGTTCTGGATCAATCTGCACCACTTCCTCTTCCAACAAGCGCTTGAGTCGGCGGCGGGAGAGCCGATTGCCTCAATGCCGCTCACCCCCATGCATGCCGCAGCCTGGAGCCGGGCGCTCGGTTATTACAAGGAAGCATTCGAGGGCAAAGACCTGCTGCAACCAGACATGGCGGCGATCAAGAACGCACTCAGCGATTCCGGCAACGATCCTTCTCTGGAAAAACGGAACCTCGACCCCGATATCATCGAGGCTCTCGAAGCAGCTGCGCCGGTTTACCGAACCCTCTGGCGGCGGGAGCACGATCCGAGCAACCGCGCCTGGATACGCCGACTGCGCCCTCTCGTAACCGAGCACGAGAAAGTTCTAAAGAAGCGGCTTGCAACCGTTTACGCAACTGCATGGCCGGAACGCGCGATTCGCACCGATATCGTCTTTCATGCCAATTGGGCCGGCGCGTACACAACTCTGTATCCGACTCGGATCACGATCGCAAGCGGCAACCCCAACCAGTCGGCGGTAGAAGGTCTGGAAATGCTTTTTCACGAGGCTTCTCACGCCCTCATCGGGACAATCCGCGAAGCAATCGGCGAGCGGACTCGCTCGCTTGGGAAACTGCTTCCCCGGAGAACCTTGTGGCACGCCGTCCTTTTCTACTCGACGGGCGAGATCGTTCGACGGCGCATCCCCGGCTACACGCCGTATGCCCTTGAGCATGGCTTGTGGGAGCGTGCTTGGCCCGACCATCTCGATACTCTCGAAACAGCCTGGAAACCCTATCTGGACGGCGACAGGGAGTTTAACGCCGCAATCGAAGCGCTTATCGACGGATTAGCGGTCGATCCATAGCGCCTGCGCGAATCCCCGCAGACAGCGCCGCCGGAAATGCGCGCACCCTCCTCCAGCGCATACAATCAAACAAGGGCCTGTCGTCCGGGCAGTCGCCGCGCTTTCGGGCGGGGAGGAAAGTCCGGTCTCCGCAGGGCAGCGTGCCGGTTAACGGCCGGGGGGCGCTCTTGTGAAGGAGCGTCCACGGAAAGTGCCGCAGAAAATATACCGCCGCGGTCTTCGCGCCGCGGTAAGGGTGAAATGGTGCGGTAAGAGCGCACCGCGCCGCGGGCAACCGGGGCGGCAGGGCAAACCCCACGCGGAGCAAGACCAAATAGGGGACGATGCGGCGGCCCGCCGCGTTTGGAGTCCCGGGTAGGTCGCTCGAGGCGCCCGGCAACGGACGCCCTAGATGAATGATTGCCGCCCGTCTGCTGACGGGAACAGAAACCGGCTTACAGGGCGGCAGGCCCTTTGCAAAGGCTTTTGGGAAGGATGGAAACGGCCATGTTGGCGCACAACGTTTTTTTCGATCTGACGGACGGCTCGGACGGGGCCGTCGACGCACTGCTCGCCGGCTGCGAACGCTGGCTCAAGCCGCACGACGGCGTCGTGTTTTTCGCCTGCGGCCGCCGAGTCGCCGCGCATCGGCGCGAGGTCAACGATCTCGCGTTCGGCGTCGGCCTGCATATCGTGTTCGCCGACAAGGCGGCTCACGACGCATACCAGGCTTCCCAGCCGCATAAGCGGTTCATTGACGAATTCAAGTCCAACTGGGCGCGGGTGCGGGTGTTCGATTCCGCGTGGGAAGCCGGCGGCAGCTAGACTGAAGTTCGCGTTCCGATGTCTTTCCGCTCGGCATGGCTTTCGGCTGTCGTGCTGGCCGCGGCAGCGGCTTGGCCGCAGGCGTCCGACCTGCGGCGCGCTCACCCGGACCATGAGATCGTCGATATTCCGGACGGCGCGCCGGTTCCCTCGGCGGCGATCGAGCTCGAGGCCGATCCGATCGACGGCTTCAATCTGTTTCTGGTTACCGCCAATTTCACGTTCACCCCCGAGGCGGTGAACGGCGAACCTGTCGCCAACGAAGGACACGCGCACCTGTATCTCAACGGCAAGAAAACGGCGCGGCTCTATTCGCCCTGGCGGCACCTCTCCGGCAGTTTGTTTCGGGAAGGCGTCAATCGATTCGAAGTGGTGCTGAACGCCAACGATCACTCGACCTGGGGCTTGGGGGGCGAACCCATCGGCGACGAGGTTCTCGTTTACGCGCAGACGACGGAAGGCAGCCCGATTATCTACGGAGACGTTGCCTACCGGATGAGTTGGGCATGGGGCGCGGCGCAACCGCTCTCCGCAGAGGGCGGCTGGACCGTCACGAACGATCTCGGCTACGAGATTCGCGTCCGCACGGGGAAGTTGGTGACCCGCAACCTCGAGCTCGTGCCGTGCCATGCGCCGCCCGAGGAGAAGCCGCTTGCTCGCCTTTTTCAGGGATTCGGCCCGCTCGCCGCTCATGCCGGCCACGGCAGCGTGCTGCCGAACGCCTCGCGCATTTCCCGATCGTTCGACGAAGACCTTGCCAAGCCGGCCAGCCGCGCGGTCGAGGTGCGCAGGGTCCGCGATCCCGACTACTGTCAAGGCCATTTTCTGATCGCGCGACCCTCGGGCACGCCGCCGTCCGCGGCAAGTCTCGAGATCGCGGGCGCCTGGTCGCGCCGCGGGCGCAGGCCGACGCCGTTCGCCATTCGCGGCGCAACCGCGTACGGCCGACTCAAGGATTTGCGCGACGCCTCCAGCGGGTTGGCGGAACGGCAAAGCATCGTCGGCGGCGTGCGGGTCGAGGTGCGGCGCGAGCTCGATTCGATGTTCGACGGCATCGACTTCGAAGCGATGAGCGAAGCGGAGCAGGCCGGCAGGATTGCGCGGTCGCTCGTCGATAACGCCCAACTGCTGGCGGAATAGTCCCCGACCGCGCTCCGCCGCCGGGACCGAGCGGCTAGTCTTCGCGCTTCCTTTGGTTCAACAGCCACTCGATGACGCGCGAATCGCTGTAGCTGCGGTAAGCGGTGGCGTGTCCCATGCCCGCGTATTCCGTGTAACGCACGCTGCCGCCTGCCTGGCGAATCGCGGCGACCATGCGCCTTGCCAGCGCAACGGTGCTGATGCGATCGTTTTCGCCCTGGAATATCCATACGCCCATGCCCGCCAACGCCGGCGCGTCCTCGAGCACGATCACTGCGGAGCCCGCCGACGGCGCTACGCCCGCGATGCGGTCGGCGTGGAGCGCGGCATAGCGAGTCGAACCCTCGCCGCCCATCGAATGCCCCGCGGCCGTAATCCGGTTCTCGTCGACCGGGTACGCGGCGGCCGCCGCATCGATTGCCGCGGTAACGTGCGTTTCCGCGTCCGCCGCAGGCTCTCGTCCATGACGCTCCATCCGCCATTCCGATTGCACCGGGTTCGCCGGGATAGGCGCCCAGATCTTCCCGTCCGGGCAGCGCGGAACCAACACCAGCGCAGGATAACTCTCGGGGCGCGCCCGGATCGCGCGGACGATGGGCTGTCTTTCCAGCCACTCGTTCACCGCATTTCCCGAGTTGTCGCCGTGACCGCCGCCGCCGTGCAGATATACGATCAGAGGCCAAGTCTTCGAGGCGTCGTAGCCCGGCGGAACGTACAGGGCGGCAGTCCGTTCGACGCCGTCGACTACAAACGGGAGATTGACGAAGCCGGTCGCCGGCGCCCCGCGGCCGCTCGTGACGAACATCGAAAATACAGCGGCGATGACGAACGACCGTTTCATGGAAGCAGCAGCCTGCGCCGAACATTGTGCAGGACCGCGCGCCGCCGCTGCAAGCCGCCGGCGGCCTTGCCGCGACTGGGCGGCCGCGGATCGTTGTATTCTGGGGAACGGCGGCGGCATCGAGCCGCCTCAACCATGAAAACCGTCTTGGTCACGGGAGCCACGGGCTTCCTGGGAAAACATCTGGTGCGCCAACTGTTGGCCTCCGACTCGCAAACGCCGGTGCGCGCCTTCAGCCGCAGCGCGTTCTCCCAAACCGGCGCCGGCATGGAGCGCTTGGAAACGGTCACGGGCGACATCGCCGACGCGGCCGCCGTGGACGGAGCCGTCAAGGGCTGCAGCCGCATCTACCATCTCGCCGGCATCGTGGAGCGCTCGCCGGGCAATCCGTGGACGGCCTACCGCACGCACATAGACGGAACCCGCAACATCTGCGAAGCGATGCGCAGGCACGGTACGGAACGCTGCGTTGTCGTCTCGTCGTCGGGCACGATTGCGGTCGGCAACACGCCCGAAGCCGCGAACGAAAACTCGTCTTATACGCACGAAATCGTCAAAGACTGGCCGTACTACCTGAGCAAGATCTATCAGGAGAAGCAGGCGCTCCGGCACTACCGTCGTCACAAAATTCCGATCGTTATCGTCAACCCCAGCTTGCTGCTCGGGCCGGGCGACGAGCGCGGGTCGTCCACCAACGACGTGCGGCTGTTTCTCGAAGGGCAGATCAAGGTGATTCCGGTGGGCGGGCTGAATCTTGTGGACGTTCGCGACGCCGCGGCGGGGCTGATCGCGGCCATGGAAAAAGGCCGGTTGGGAGAACGCTACCTGTTGGGCGGCGAAAATATGACGTTCCACGAATGGATTCGCCTGACCTCGAAACTATCCGGCGTGGCGGCCCCGAGATTCATGCTGCCCCCGGCGGCGGCCCGCGCGGGCGCGTCTTTGCTGCGGGCGGCGTATCCGCTGTTCGGCAAAAAATTCGAGCTGGACGACGAGTCGATCAAGATGTCGGCGCTGTTCTGGTACTGTGATGCAAGCAAGGCGCGCAAGGAGTTGGGATTTACCACGCGCCCGACAGAAGAAACCTTGCGCGACACCATCGACGATATACGCAAGCGAAAGGCGGCCCCTTCAAGCAATGGCAGGTTTTAAGCAAGCAGTCTCTTTCGACGTTCAGTCCGACCTCCTCGACATGCTCGACGCCGCGGCGGAAAAATACAATCTGCCCGGCCGGGACAAGGCGCTGCGGGTCGTCCTCGACTATGTGGCCACCGACGGCGACTGGGACGCCATCTTCGGCAAGAGGCGCTGCCTGCGCTGCGGCGGCCGCCCCGGTTGGACCCCTGCGCAGGACTAGAGACCCTTGCCGCCGGCCGCCTTCCGCAAACCGGTTGCCGTGCTCAACCCGCAAGCGGGCGGCGGCCGCGCGCGCCGCAAGCGCGCGGAGTTGGAACGGCTGCTCGCCGAGAAACTGGAGCGTCCGGAAATGCTGTTCACCGAACGCCCGAACCACGCTACGGAGTTGACGCGGAAGGCGTTGGCCGCGGGCGCCGACCTGGTCATAGCCATCGGCGGAGACGGCACCGTCAACGAGGTTGTCAACGGATTTTTCGACGGCGGGCAGGCGGTCAACCCGAGCGCCGCTTTGGCCGTCGTGCCCATCGGAACCGGCGGGGATTTCCAGCGCACGGCGCGGCTTCCGACGGATCTGCGCGAGGCCGTCTCGCTAATCGCCGGCGGCAGTCGGCGGCCGATCGACGCAGTCAAGCTGCGCTTGACCGGACACGACGGCCGGCCCGTCGAGCGCTGGTTCGCGAACATGGCCGGCTTCGGCATGGGCGGCGAGGTCTCGATCCACGCCAAGAACAATTTCCTGACGAACGTCTCCGGCACGGCGGCGTTTCTCTGGGCGACGTTTGCCGTATTCCTGCGCTACGCCGGCAAAACCGTGCGGCTGACCCTGGACGGCGAACGGCAAGCCGAAGACTTCGCAGTGACCAATGTCGCCATCGGCAACGGCGAGTACCAAGGCGGCGGAATGCATCCCTGTCCGCGGGCGCGCCTCGACTCGGGCGCGCTCGAGGTCACGGTCATCGACCGCCTGACGATGTACGAGTTCATCCGCAGTATCCCCGTACTCTATTCCGACGACATTTACCGGCATCCCAAGGCGCGCCACTTCCGCGCCCGCCGCATCGTTGCGGAGTCCGACGAAACCGTATGCGCCGAGGTGGACGGCGAGGCGCTGGGCAGACTGCCGCTGGAGGCGCAGGTCGTCCCAGCGGCGATCGACCTGATTCAGCACGTCTAGCCGCCCGCGGCGGGCGCTTGCTATCCACTATCCACTATCCACCATCCACTATCCACTGGCCGCGTCAGCGGCCTAATACAGCCCCTCGGTGGCGCCGCCGTCCACGGCGATGGCCGTGCCCTGGATATGCCGCGCTTCGGGCGAGCACAGGAACGCGGTCAGCTTGGCCACGTCCTCCGGCTCGCCGATGCGCCGGACGCCCTGCCGCGCGAGCATCCGCCGCTGCGCTTCTTCGACGCCGATCCCCCGTCGCGCAGCGCTCTTCTCGAAGGCGTACGCCATGCGCTCGGTTACCGTCAGGCCCGGATGGACCGCATTCACGTTGACGTCGTCGCGCAGGCCGCGGCCGGCCAACGCCTTGGTGAAGTTGGCCATCGCCGCGTTGACCGCCCCGCCCACCATGAAATCCGGGTCGGGCGTTCTGGCGAAGCCGCCGACGATGCTGACGACATAGCCGCGGGACTCCGTAAGCATCGGCCAGAAAAGACGCGAGAGCCGCACGGCGGCATAGAACTTGAGCGCGAAGCCGTCTTCCCATTCCGCGTCGGGCTGCTGGAGAAAGTCGCCCCCGCGAGTTGCGCCCGCGTTGTTGATGAGGATATCCGTGCGGCCGAACCGCTCGCGCACGGCGGCGAAGACGGCCTCGCAGCCCTGCAGGGCGCGCAGATCGGCGGCGCACGTCTCGATCGTCCGCCCCGATTCGGCAGAGAGCTTGCGCCGGGCGGCGGCAAGATTCTCGGCGTTTCGCGCGGCGATCAGGCAATCGCAGCCTTGCAGCGCCAACTCGCGGGCAATGGCGTAACCGATGCCGCGGCTGCCGCCCGAAACCACGGCGATTCTGGACATGCGCCGCAGTATAGCAATCCGCGGCGGTTTTGCTATCCACTATCCACCGGCCGCGCCGGCGGCCCGACCTTGTAAACTATTCGCTTGCCCCGCGACAAATTCATGACCGCCGACCGGGCGGCGGCGCTCGTCCGTGACGATACGGCGGTCGCCGTCACCGGAGGCGGCGGCGGTCTGGTCGAGCCGGACACGCTGCTCGCCGCCATCGAAAAGCGATTCCTCGAAACCGGATCGCCCCGCAATTTAACGCTGGTTCATGCCCTGGGACTGGGCGACCGCGAACGGCGGGGGACAAACCGCTTCGCCCACGAAGGCATGGTCAAGCGGGTGATCGGCGGCCATTGGGTCTGGTCGCCGCGCATGCAGCAGTTGGCCCGCGACGAAAAAATCGAAGCCTATGTTTTCCCGGCCGGCGTCATTACCCAGTTGATGCGCGAAATCGGCGCGCGCCGGCCGGGCCTGTTCACTCACGTCGGGCTGGGCACGTTCGTCGACCCGCGCCTCGAAGGCGGCAAGCTGAATGCGCGCGCCCGCGAAGACCTGGTGCGGTTGATACGCATCGGCGGGCGCGACATCCTGCACTACCAGCCGTTCCCGGTCGGAGCGGCATGCCTGCGCGGGACCTCCGCCGACCCCGAGGGCAACGTCAGCTTCGAGGAGGAAGGCGCCGTCCTCGACGCTTATGCGCTGGCGCTGGCGGCCCATAATTGCGGCGGCAAGGTGCTGGCGCAGGTTCGCCAAGCGGTCGATTACGGCTCGCTGGGGCCGCGTTCGGTGCAACTGCCCGCCGCAATCGTCGATGCCGTCGTCGTCGATCCCGATCAGCAGCAAAGCTACGCCGGAGGCTACGATCCATCGCTTTCGGGACAACGGCGCATCGCCGCAAACGCCCCGGCGCCCGGCCCATTGAACGAACGGCTGGTCATCGCCCGCCGCGCCGAACGCGAGTTGCGCGAGAACGCGGTCGTCAACTACGGCTTCGGCATCCCCGACGCCGTCGCCAAGATCGTCGCCGCCAAGGGCGAGACCGGGCGCTATTACCAGACCATCGAGCACGGGGCCCACGGGGGGACGCTGCTCGAAGGGAATCTTTTCGGCTTCGCGCGCAATCCCGACGCCGTGATTCCTTCGACCGAGCAATTCGATTTCTACAGCGGCGGCGGACTCGACATCGCCTTCCTGGGCATGGGCGAGGCCGACGCCGCCGGCAACGTCAACGTGTCGAAGCTCGGCGGGGCGACCGTGGGCACAGGCGGCTTCATCGACATCGCCCAGAACGCGCGCAAGGTGGTGTTCTGCGGCACGTTCGAGGCCAAGGGCGCCAAGCTGCGCTGCGGCGGCGGACGGCTGCGCATCGAGCGGCACGGAAAGGTGCGCAAGCTCGTGGAGCGAGCGGCGCAAATCACCTTCAGCGGCGCAGAGGCGGTCCGCGCCGGGCAAGAGGTCGTGTACGTCACCGAGCGCGCGGTCTTCCGTTTGACGGCCGAGGGCATGGCGCTCGACGAAATCGCGCCCGGAATCGACCTGCAAGCCGACGTGCTCGAGCGCATGGGGTTCGTTCCGCTCATGCCGCGCGCGCCGCGCCCGATGGACGCCGCGTTTTTCACGGAAAAGTGAGCCGCCGCATATGCGTTTGTTGCTTTCGACGGCGCAATCGTGATAGATTCGTTGCGCATAGGGGGGCAAAAAAATGAATCCATCTCTATTCCGGCGCTTGGCGTCGATTGGTCTGCTGACGGCGCTGCTGACCGTTCCCGTCTGGGCGCAGCGCAGCGCCTCGCTGACGGGCACGGTGACCGACGCTTCCGGGGCGGTCATTCCCGGCGCGTCCGTGCAGCTTGTCAATCTCGCCACCGGCGAGCAGTTTTTCGCCGAGAGCAACGAAAGCGGCAACTATATCTTTCCGCTGCTGCCGCCGGGCATGTACGACCTGACCGTCGAGCAACAAGGGTTCAAGGCATACAGCCAACCCGGCATCCAGATGGAAACCGGCGTCACGGCCCGCGCCGACGTCGCGCTCGAAGTCGGCGTGGTGACCGAGGTCGTCACCGTCGAGGCGGACATCCCGCAACTCCAGACCGAGCAGTCCGCGGTGGGCGCCGTCGTGCGCCGCGAAACGATCGAGAACATGCCGCTGATCAACCGCCGCGCGGCGCAGTTGGCGCGTCTCAACGGGTTCATCGTGCAGCGCGGCCGCGGCTCGAACTTCACGATGGCCGGCGGCCGCGGCAACAACGCCATGTGGACGCTCGACGGGGGCATCGTGCAAAACCTGACGCTCGGCGTCTCGACGCTGACCTTCAATCCGCCGGTGGAGGCGCTGCAAGAGTTCAACGTCAACATCTCCAACTACTCGGCGGACATGGGCCGCACCGGCGGCGGCATGGTGCGCATGACCACCCGCTCGGGAACGAACGAATACCACGGCTCGGCGTACAACTTTCTGCGCAACGACGCCATGGACGCGCGTAACTTCTTCGCCGCCGACAGAGCCAAGCTGCGGCGCAACCAATTCGGCGCCTCGTTCGGCGGCCCGATCGCCAAAGACAAGACTCATTTCTTTCTGAACTACGAGGGCACGATCCAACGCAACGCGGTGACCCGTTTCGCGCGCGTTCCGCTGCCCGCCGAACTCGCCGGCGATCTTTCCGGCGTGCGCAGCAACGTGCGCGACCCCCTTTCGGGCGAAGACTTCCCCAACGCCGTCATCCCGCAGAACCGCATGGACTCCGTCGGCAGCGCCATCGCCAATCTCTTCCCGGCGCCCAACCAGCCCAACCGCCCGACGCGCAACAACAATTACTCGCTCAACGAGCCGCTCTCGAACGACGCCCACGTCGGCGTGTTCCGCATCGACCACATATTCAGCGAGAACGACCGGGTGTTTTTCCGTTTCCTCGGCTCCGGCAATACGGCTGTCAACAACGGCATCTACCCCACGCCCGGCGTGGACCCCTGGCACTTCATCCGCGACAACCAGTACATCAACTGGTCGCCGACCTGGTTCCATAACTTCTCGCCCACCTTCATCATGGAGACGCGCTACACCTGGGTGCAGCGCAAGCACATCAACACCTCGGGCGGCGCGGACAAGGGCTGGCCGGAGAAGCTGGGGCTGACCGGAACCAACGAGCGCTTCTTCCCGCGGGTCAACCTGCCGGGCCTGACGCCTTTCGGCCGCGGCAACCACGAGCGCATCCAGACGCCGATCCGCACCGACATGCTGGTGCAGTCGTTCACCAGCATCAAGGGCAACCACACGATCAAGTTCGGTTACGAATGGCGCTACGCGGCGAACAAAGACAAGTTCAACGGCCGCGCCGGCGGCAACTTCAGCTTCAACAACCAGGCCACCCGCGACACGCTGGCTTCCCTTCTGCTCGGTCACGTGGCGGGCGCCGGGCGGCTGGAGAGCTTCTTCATCAAGAGCCGCGCCAACGCCTACGCCGCCTTTCTGCAGGACGACTGGAAAGTCACCTCCAAGCTGACGCTGAACCTGGGCCTCCGCTGGGACATGGATCAGCCGCGCTGGGAAGAGTTCGACAACCGCCAGAACCAGTTCCGGCGCGAGCCGATCAATCCTGTCGCCGGCGTCCCCGGCGTGGCCGCGTTTTCCGGCCGCGACGGCATCCCCAAGTGGGCGCACGGGTTCGACAAGAACAACATCTACCCGCGGGTCGGCCTGGCCTACCGCCTGAACGATAAAACCGTGATCCGCGCCGGCGGCTCCGTCGTCTCCTCGGGCGCTTACGATCAGGCCACGCCGGTCACGGCCAATCTGGGCTTTTCGATCCAGGGCGACTTCGTTTCGCCGGACAACGGCCGCACGGCCGTCTTTCAGTTCCAGGACGGACTGCCCTTCATTCCGGAGCCCACGGAAGCGGACCTGAACTTCGGGTTCGGCGCCGTGCCGATCGGCGAGCGCACCACGACCCAAGTGGACTTCTTCGAGTACAGCGACCGCCGCAACCCCTACATGGTGACCTGGAACTTCAACATCCAGCGGCAATTGCCTTCCAACATGCTGTTCGAGGTCGGTTATCTGGCGACCATCGGCAAAAAGCTGGCGGCGCCGGGCTTCCGGCACATCAATCAGACCCCGCCCTGGATCGTCGACTCGCTGCTCGCGGAGGGCATCCGTCCGACGCAGGTTCACCGCCCGTTCCCGCAGTTCTCGAACGTGCGCGTCGTCTCGGCGGCGATCGGCAACTCCAACTACCACGGACTCAATTTCAAGATCGAGAAGCGCTACTCGGCCGGCTTGCACTTCAGCGCGAACTACACCTGGTCGAAGCTGATCGACGACGTCGAGGCCCGCGGTGAGTTGGGCGGCAACGCCGGCAACAACGCCTGGGCGAATTTCTACGACCGCGCCGGCGACCGCGGCCTGGGCGGCAACCACATCGCCCACCGCTTCATCTGGTCGTCGGTCTACGAGCTGCCCTTCGCCAAAAACGCGGACGGCGCGCTCCGACAGATCGCCGGCGGCTGGAGCTTCGGCCTCATTTCCGAGTTCCGCTCGGGTTCTCCGTTCGGCGTGATCGAGCGCAACGCGGCAAGCTGCCGCTGCTTCGCGCCGACGCTGCGTTCCGACGCGGTCGGATCGTTCGAAAAGAATCCGGCCTGGCGGGACAACGTGCTCGACGAGCCTTACTTCCTGACGGGCGCCTTCGCCGCGCCGGCCGAAGGGCAATTCGGCAACACCGGCCGCACGGTGGGCATCGGGCCGGGCGCGGTCAGCGCCGACTTGTCGATCCTCAAGGACTTCAACTTCGACGAGCACAAGCGCTTGCAGTTCCGCGTCGAGATGCTGAACTTCATCAACCACACGAACTTCAATCTGCCGGAGCAGCGCCGCAACGTCGGCGGCGCGGGTCTGGTCCGCTCCACGGCCCCCGGTCTCGGCTCGCGCATCATCCAACTCGGGCTGCACTTCAAGTTTTAACTCGTAAGCTATAGCTCGAGAAAGGCTTACTTAACCGAATCCGGGCGGGTTCTTCCCCGCCCGGATTCGGCGGAACCGGCATGTACGCGGCCATGCTCAGGGGGATCAACGTCGGCGGACGGAACAAACTGCCGATGAAGGACCTGGCGGCAATCTTCCGAGAGGCGGGATGCAGCCGCGTAAAAACGTACATCCAGAGCGGAAACGCGGTTTTCGACGCTCCCGAGCGGACGGCCCGCCGAATTCCCGAGACCGTTCCCGCGGTAATCGCGGCGCGGTACGGCTATCGGACGCCTCTGATTTTGCGCACGGCGGCGGAACTCGCGGGCACGGTCGAGGCGAACCCCTTTTTACGCAAGGCCGCGAACCCAAAAGCGCTGCACGCGGTCTTCCTCGCGACGGCGCCGGGACCCGCCCGCGCCGCCGCGCTCGACCCGCACCGCTCGCCGCCGGACGAATTCGTTGTCTCCGGCCGCGAGATCTATCTGCACTGCCCCAACGGACTCGCGCGCACGAAGCTGACCAACGCCTGGTTCGACTCGCAGTTAGCGACCGTCAGCACGATCCGCGGCTGGAATACGGTGCTGCAACTGCTGAAGCTCGCAGAGCAAGATTGCCAATAACTGCAAGCACTCTGGAATTTTCAAGCCGCCCCGCGCCGCTTTCATCACGATCTAACGGCCCCAGCGCATGGGATTCGGTCCCCGTTCACGCCGTGCGGAGAGCCATAAAATCGGGAATTACCCATCGAGCCGGCCAAAAAGTCGTCTCCCTGCTATGTCCGCCCCAAGTCCGACACCTGTCGACCGGATAACCCCTAAAATATAACAATCCATACAAATCATTAACGTATGTAATTTTTTTGGAAACCGCTTGTTATTCGGCCCGGCTCGGCTTACGATGGTAATCGACCAATGGCCTTAAAGCAAAACTGGAGCGGGTTGCAATCGCGCTTGCCGTTCCTTTACACTGAAAAAACGCCAGCACGCCAGCACGCCAGCACGCCAGCACGCCAGCACGCCAGCACGCCAGCACGCCAGCACGCCAGCACGCCAGCATTTAAGGTGTAGCGCGCTCGACGCGCTCCCGGTCCCTTTTTTCCCCGCATTCCGTTTCCTGTGGGCTGGGAAGTCCGCGCTAAGCGCCACGTTGCTGCGTGACGGCGTCCGCCCTGAATCCACCGCGACAATCGACCGGCGAATCGCCGAACTCACCGGTGTAGCGCCGGACGGGTTGGGCAATCTCTACTTTGCCGGTACCGGGAACCACCGCATCCGCAAGGTGAGTGTGGAATGTGGAATAACGATTTTTACCAGTTCACTGCGCCCAACCTCGCGCAGCGACTCGCGCTTAAGAACAAGGAGAAACACCATGCACTTGAACGACATAGGACACGTTGAAAGCCAAACGAAAGACCCGGAAAGCGGAGAGCTAACGATTACCGGTTTGTTTCGATTCGCTCCCGGAGGCGATCGACAGGCATTTCAAAGCACAAGGCAATCTGTTGCAGCGCTGCTCGCGGCGCCTGTATTGGGTCGGCGGAACCGCAATCCGCGAGGCAGCGGGGCAAACGCTGCAGCTTTCTTCGAGATTGCGCTACGAGCAGTGGGTCTGCGGTGGAGTAAAAATACGACTGTTCCGAGACACGAAGACGGTCGAATGGGAGTTGGTCGTAACCGATTACGGAAAGGAACTGAGTATCGTCGCGCGGGTAACGAACGTTCGAAATCTTTCTCCCCACCTGGAAAGGATGCTGGGCCTACGAGTAGAGCAAGAGATTCGAAATCCCTGTGCCCATGCCGCCCGAAGAAGCGTGCAGCGATTTCGAGTTGGAGGAAATCGAGTTCAGCCGGGATGCCCATGGGAGAGTATGTCTCGAAGCGACCGTATCGTGTCCTCTGCCGGAAGTCAGTGCGACGTGAGACGCCGGGCGATGTGAGTCGGAGCAAACAATGGAGGTAGGTGGGCGATGCGCGGCTCGGGCGCTTTTTCTGGCATTCGTGTTGGCGGCGCCGCCGGCTTGGGGGCAAGCGGTCGAGCCGGAATTAGAGGCGGTCGGGCCGGCGTGGTTCGACGGCGGGCAACGGTCGAAGGCGGCGGCCGAACGCGAGGTCGAGGCCCGGCCGCCCAGCCTGGGGTTGAACCTTACGCCACCCGCCGCGGCGGCGTTGCCGCCGTTAAGTCCCGACGAGTTGGCTCGCTTGCGGCCGCACGGGGGCTTGGTCTTCATCGGCGTCCACCGCGCGCTGCCCGAAGAGGCGGCGGAGTCGAGCTTTTCCGGCGTGGCCGCCCGGACGACCGTCACAGGAGCGTGGCAGGCGACCGTGGTCGGCAGGCTCTGGCGCTTGCAGGTAACCTCTCCCGGCGCCCGCGCGCTGCGCATCCATTTCCAGGACTTCGACGCGGGCAAGGGCAGCGTCTGGGTCCACGCGGCGGACGGGCAGATCGACGGGCCGCACAGCGGCAGGGGCATGTGGGGCGACGGAGATTTCTGGAGCGACATCGTTTTCGGCGACAGCGCGACGATCGAGTATCGGCCCGACCCGGCGGCGGCGCCTGCGGCGGCCGCGCCCTTCCGCATCGCCGCGGTCAGTCATATCCGGAGCGTTCCCGGACTTATCGGCGGAGACGGCCCACCGGCGGGGGCCGCCGAGGCAAAGTCCCGCACAGGAAACCCCAGCGAAAGACTTGTTGCGGCGGAAGCGCAGAGCTTATCGAGCGGGCCGCCTTCCCCGGCCGGCCACACGGAGCCGGCGCCTTGCCACCAAGACGTAAGCTGCTATTCCGATTTTTCGCCGGATGCGACGGGAGTTGCGCACATTCAATTCGAGAATGAAAAAGGTTCTAGAGTTTGCTCGGGTGCGCTGCTGAACGACAGGCATGATACCCGTACCCCCTATTTCCTGACCGCCGCCCATTGCATCAATACCGACGCGGAGGCGCGGACCGTGATCGCGTACTGGCGTTATCGAACGCAGACCTGCAACGGAACTCCGCCCAGTCGAAGCAGCGTGCCGAGAACCCAGGGCGCGCGTCTGCTCGCAACCATGGACGGCGGCGTCCGCCCCGACGGTATTCGCGTCAGCACGGGCGGCGATGCGACATTGCTGCGGCTTGCAGAAGCTCCGCCGGCAGGCACTTGGTTCCTGGGATGGGATGCGGGACCTCAATCTGTCGGCACGTCGGTCACCGGCATTCATCATCCCGCCGGCTCCTACAAGCGGATTTCTTTCGGCCGGATCGCATCGCAAGAGTATTCCTACCACGAAGTCTCCTGGTCGCGAGGCCTCACCGAGCCCGGCTCTTCCGGCTCTCCGCTTTTCGAAGGCTTCGAGGGGAGCGGAACAGTGATTGGCATATCTAGTTTCCTCGAGCGGGACGACGAGCACGAAGACCTCTGCCTGACAAATCCGATCACCGGTTACATGAAATTCAGCGATTTCTATCCCCGTATCCGCCGGTTTTTATGGCCTGAAACCGAAACTGGGCCGACGATCTCTTCGAACGGCATCGTGCTCGCCACGGGAACTCCGGTCGTCAACCGTATCTCCCCCAACGCCCTCATCTCCGTTTTCGGACAAGATTTCGCGCCGCAAGGGACGCAGGCATCGAGCCCCGTGCTGGACGCCGCGGGCCGGGTCGCCTCCAAGCTGGCCGATACCTGCCTGGAGATCGACGGCCGGCGCGCACCGCTGTTTGCGGTCTTTCCGACTCAGATCAACGCCCAAACCCCGCACAACCTGGCTTCGGGCGCGCAGTCGGTAGAAGTCATTCGCGGCTGTGGCACGGGGGAGGAGCGGCGCGGCAGGGGGTCTGTTTTCGTCCGCTCCGTCACGCCGGCGCTTTTCAACTTCAGGAGCAATCCCAGCGGGCGCAATCCGATCGCAGCGCTGCACGGCGGAGGTCTGAGACTTGCCGGGGCGCCCGGACTGATTCCCGGGGTGGCCTTCACCCCGGCCGAGCCGGGAGAGTACGTCATTCTGTTTGGAACCGGCTTCGGGACCACCCAGCCGCCGTTGGCAGCAGGCCAAATCCCGGGAGGCCCAGTCTCTCTCGCGAGCACGGTCTCGTTTACGTTCGGCGGCATCGCTGTTCCGCCGCGAGACATTTTCTATGCGGGCGCGACCCCCTGCTGCGCCGGCCTTTATCAATTCACGGTGCGCGTGCCGCGCGGCCTGCCCAACGGCGACGCATCCGTGATCGCCACCGTGCGGGGCGCCTCGCCCCCCGCAGGGCCGTTCCTCACGGTGAGGAGGTAGTAGAGCGACAACGGATAAGAGGCATTTATGTAGGAGAAAGCGTTCAGGCAGAAATTGAGGACTCCATGGCGTTTCGGTATTGGCAACCTCTTACTTTGCCGCTACCGGGAACCACCGTATCCGCAAGGCGAGGGGTGGAATAACGATTTTTGCAGCTCGCTGCGCACAACTTTCGCGCAGCAGGACGCGCTTATGAACATAGATTTGAAAGACATTGGACACGTTGCAAGCCAAACGAAAGACCCGGAAAGCGGAGAGCTAACGATTAAGGTTTGTTTTGATTCGCTACCGGAGGCGATCGACAGGGTTCTCAAGGAGAAAGGCAATCTGTTGCAGTGCTGCTCGTGGCGCCTGTATTGGGTCGGCGCAACCACAATCCGCGAGGCGGGGCAAACGCTGAAGCTTTCTTCGAGATTGCTCTACGAGCGGTGGGTCTGCATCCCGAGAATACAAGTAAAACTACTTCAAGACACGAAGACGGTCGAATGGGAATTGGTTTTAATCGATTACGGAAGAGAATTGCGTATTGTCGCGCGGGTAACGAACGTTCGCAATCTTGCTCCCCACTTGGAAATGCTGTCCGAGATGCGAGTAGCAAAAGAGATTCAAATCCCTGTGCCCATGCCGTCCGAAGGAGCATGCAGCGATTTCGAGTTGGAGGAAATCGAGTTCAGCCGGGACGCCAATGGGAGGGTAGGTCTCAAAGCGACCGTACAGCGCCCTCTGTCGGAGGTCAGCGCGGCATGAGCCGCCGGACGATGCGAGGAGGAGCAAACAAGATGCGAGGAGGAGCAAATAAGATGCGAGGAGGGGCAAACAACGGAGACAGGGGGAGATGCGCGGCTCGGGCGCTTTTTTCTTTCTTTGCATTCGTCCTGGCGGCGGCGCCTGCTTGGGGGCAAAGTGAGGTGCAGCCGGTTTCGGATTACAGTTTCGAGGAGTCGAGGGTTTTCGAGGACGAACCGGATTTGAAAGCGGCGGCGGCGCGGCCGCCCAGCCTGGAACTGAGTCTTGAAGCGCCCGCCGCGGCGGTGACTCTGTCGGCTCCGGGTCCCGACGAGTTGGCTCGCATGCAGCCGCAAGCAGGCCCGACGCGTGTCGGCATTCATCGTTCCTTGCCGGAAGGGACGGTTGCGCCGAAATCTTCCGGCGGAGTCGCCGGGACGACTGTCGAAGGCGCGTGGCAAACGACCATGGTCGGACGGCTCTGGCGCCTGCGGGTAACCTCTACCGGAGCCCGCGCTCTGCGCATTCACTTTCAAGACTTCGAAGTCGGTAAGGGGAGCGTCTGGCTCCATGCGGCGGACGGGCAGATCGACGGGCCTTATAGCGGCAGGGGCATGTACGGCGACGGCGATTTCTGGAGCGGCATTGTCTTCGGCGACAACGCAATTATCGAGTATCTGCCCGATCCTACGGCGTTGTGGAAAGAGGACGCGCCGTTCCGCATCGCCGCTATCAGCCATATCTGGGTCGGCCCTGAACTCATGGGCGCCGCCGGCAGCCCGCAGACGCCGGTTGTCGTGGCGCAATCCCAAGCGGAAAGCCCCGCCGAAAAACTTGTTTCGGCGGGAGCGCGGAACTTGTCAAGCGAACGGCCTTCCCCATCCATAGCACGCTGCCACCTTGACGTATCTTGCTTCTCCGAATGGTTGAGTACAGCGCGGAGCGTTGCGCATATTGTGTTTCAAGGCGATGGAGGAGGCGCCTATCTCTGTTCGGGCGTACTGATAAACGACAGGCAGAGCACCGGAACCCCCTATTTCCTCACCGCCGCTCACTGCATAGATACCGACACAGAGGCGCGGAGCATGGTCGCATACTGGCACTATCAGACGCAAACTTGCAACGGGAACGCCCCCAGTCGCAATTCAAGAACCGTTCCGATCACTCAAGGCGCGAGACTGTTAGTAACCAGGAACGGCGGTGTCTCGGCCGCGGGCATCAGAACTGATAGGGGACAAGATTGGTCGCTGCTGCTGCTTGCATCCCTTCCGCCAAATTATTTACTTTCGGGATGGGATCCCAGAGATTATTCCGGCGGCCGAGCAATCACCGCTATTCATCATCCCGGCGGCTCGCATAAGCGGATTGCTTTCGGCAATATCCTCGGCGGAATAGGCAGCTATTACGAGCACACTCGCTGGCAGCAAGGCCTGACGGAACCCGGGTCTTCCGGCTCCCCGATTTTCCTCAATAGTTCTAAGCGGCTAACTGGAGTGCTATCCTGGGGCAGAGGAGCTAACGAGGTCCCCTGTCAGGACACCCCTACTGCCGGGTACAATACATTCCAGGATATCTATCCCGTTATCCGTCCGTTCCTCGAAAGTGAAGTTTCTGTTGCAGCGCTCGAGCCCATAGCCAGGGTCGCGGGAAACAGGCGGAGCGGATACGACGGGGACGGCGGTTCGGCAACCCAAGCGCGCTTGGCCAACCCCAAAGGATTGGCGGTAGCCGGCAATTCCCTCTACATTGCCGACGACGACAACAACGTGATTCGCCGGGTCAGCCTGAGCACGGGGAGGATCGCCACGGTCGCGGGAACCGGGACGCACGGATTCAACGGTGACGGTACGGCAACCCGGGCGCGTCTCTATTCTCCTTGGGGCGTGGACGTGGCAGGAAGCTACCTCTACATTGCCGACAGGGACAACGACCGTATTCGCCGGGTCAACCTGAGTACAAATAGGATCACTACGGTCGCGGGAAACGGGTCGGATAGCGCCGGCGGGGACGGCGGGGATGCGACCCAAGCGGGGCTATTCCGTCCTCAGGACGTAGCGGTAGCCGGCGATTACCTCTATATTGCCCAAGCTTACGCCCACCGTATTCGCCGGGTCAACCTGCGCACGGGCAGGATCTTTACGGTCGCGGGAACCGGGCGTGCCGGCTACAGCGGGGACGGCGGCCAGGCGACCCAGGCGCGGCTGTATTACCCCTGGAGCGTAGCGGTAGGAGGGCGTTATCTTTACATTGCCGACAGGTACAACAACCGTATCCGCCGGGTCAACCTGAGTACACGTAGGATCACTACGGTCGCGGGAACCGGTAGCAGAAGCTACAGCGGGGACGGCGGTCCGGCGACCGAGGCGCATCTGAACCGCCCCAGGGGCGTAGATGTGGACGGGTCGGGCAACATTTACATTGCCGACACGGAAAACCACCGTATCCGCACAGTGGACGCACAGGGGCGGATAACCACGGTGGCGGGAACCGGGACGGCCGGCTACAGCACCGGCGTAGGAGCCGTAGCGCGTTTGAGTTCCCCCCAAGCAGTAGAGGTTTCCGGGAATTACCTCTACATTTCCGATATGGGGAACCAAGTCGTTCGTCGATTGCAAATCGAGGCGCCGCAACCGCCGCGAGTCGGGGGGCAGCTCACGTCCGGGCAAGCCGCCAGGTTCCGCCTGGGGCCGGTCGGCAGCCGGACGCTTTTCAACGGAGACCACTCGTATCGCTTGCAGGTTCCCGCCAACGCTTCCCGCGTCACCTTAACGCTCGACTCCGACGACAACTCCGTGGACACGGACCTCTATGTGCGTCGCGGGCAGGACGTCAGTACTACCGGCTCTGCCGACTACCGTTCCACGAGCGGCTCCGGCGACGAAGAGATCGTCATTGACCGCTCCTCCAGTCCGCCGCTGCAGGCCGGAACCTACTACGTCTCTTTGAGACTCTACGACACGGGCGTCGTCGCCGAAGGCACGCTTACGGCGACAGTGGAACTCGAACAAACGCCGCCCCCCGACACCCCCGATATCTCTTCGAACGGCATCGTGCTCGCCACGGGAACTCCGGCCGGCAACCGGATCTCCCCGAACGCTCTCATCTCCGTTTTCGGAGAAGATTTCGCGCCGCAAGGGACGCAGACATCGAGCCCGGCGCTGGACTCCGCGGGCAACATTGCCGCCAAGCTGGCCGATACCTGTTTGGAGATCGGCGGTCAACGCGCGCCTCTGTTCGCGGTCTTCCCCACGCAGATCAACGCCCAGGCTCCGCACGGCTTGACGTTGGGGCGGGCCCGGGTCGAAGTCGTCCGCGGCTGCGGCACGCCGGCAGAGCAACGGGGCGGCGCACTCGTCGACACGGCCGCAGTCTCGCCGGCGTTTTTCAACTTCAGGAGCAATGCTAACGGGCGCAATCCGATCGTGGCGCTGCACGGCGGGGGGCCGGAGTTGGCCGGAGCGCCCGGACTGATTCCCGGGGTGGTCTTCACCCCGGCCGAGACGGGAGAGTACGTCACTCTGTTCGGAACCGGCTTCGGGACCACCCAGCCGCCGTTGGCGGCGGGCCAAATCCCGGGAGGCCAAGCCCCTCTCGCGAATGCAGTCTCTTTCACATTCGGCGGCATCGCTGTTCCGCCGCGAGACATTTTCTATGCGGGCGCGACCCCCTGCTGCGCCGGCCTGTATCAATTCACGGTGCGCGTGCCGCGCGGCCTGCCCGACGGCGACGCATCCGTCATCGCCGCCGTGCGGGGCGTCTCGACCCCCGCAGGGCCGTTCCTCACGGTGAGGAGGCGGTAGAGCGACAACGAATAAGCGGCATTTATACAGGAGAAGACCGCAATCGAGTTTCCATTTCATTCCAAACGATGTTCGAGGAGGAATCGAACCATGCAATATCCAGTGAAGATTGTCTTGCGCAGGTCGGCAATGAAGGCCGCTGGAATTTTGCTTGGCGCGCTCGGGGCGGCGTATCCGGCAAGCGCAGACGGTTTTGTGTGCAGCTTCAATACGGACGAATGGCAGAACGCCTCACGCTTTTTTGGCGGCAAGGAGCCATGCCCCCGGGAAGGCGGCTATCTGACGAGCAACCGGTTGACCGGCAGCTTCAAATCCAGGCTGTCCCGACTGATTAAAAGCACCGGGATGCGGGCGGATCGATTCGTTGCCGTCGAGATTCCGACCTTGAACAACGCCGTTGCTTTCGAGTGCCGGCGTCCGAGCGGGGAGATCGCCAAAGGAATCGCTTGGGGGCCGCAATTCATGAACCAACTCGAATATGAGGCCGGCACAGAATGGGCGTCCGTGGCGATTTTAGCGCACGAGATTGCGCACCATGCCAATTCGGATACCGCGCAGGAAGTCAATCTGGGAAGCGAACAGATCAAGCGGCAGGAACTGTACGCCGACCGCTGGGCGGGCCACAGGTTGCGCGGGCTCGGCGCGAGCAGGAACGAGGCGACGGCCGTGTTCGCCCGGTTGGGTCCCGGCGGGGACACCCACCCCCCGGCCCGTAAGCGGGTGGAGGCCGCGGGCGCGGGTTGGGACGATGGCGAGGATCGAGGCGGCGGCGGTCCCGGGGGCGGGGGCGATCCCGGGGGTGGGAGCGATTGGGAAACTCTTCCGGCGAACGTGTGCGTCAATGCATATTACGGAACGGTGGTTTGCCAAATTGCCGAGTCTCTTGGCGTCCCCCAGGGATACCCGTGTCGGTGCTTCGGCGCCTTCGGCCAAGGCATTGCTGTGCGTTATTGAGCCGAGCTCCGGCCGTTTTCATGCCGGAGTCGGAGAGACGGCCGCCGGCGCGACCCGTGGCTGTGGCACGGTGCTGCAACTGCTGAAGCTCGCAGAGCAAGATTGCCAATAACTGCAAGCACTCTGGAATTTTCAAGCCGCCCCGCGCCGCTTTCATCACGATCTAACGGCCCCAGCGCATGGGATTCGGTCCCCGTTCACGCCGTGCGGAGAGCCATAAAATCGGGGATTGCCCATCGAGCCGGCCAAAAAAGTCGTCTCCCTGCTATGTC
Source organism: Bryobacterales bacterium (assembly GCA_965214915.1). Taxonomy (GTDB): domain Bacteria; phylum Acidobacteriota; class Terriglobia; order Bryobacterales; family UBA6623; genus CATQHP01. Next base: position 169,286 of record CBDCCP010000001.1, read on the forward strand.
CGCACCAAGTCCGTCAGACTGCCGTCCGGACAACTCTCTAATTCGTAACATCTATAACAAATGATTAACGTATGTAATTTTTTGAAAATACGTTGCTTTTCAGTGCAGCTTAATATTAGAATCGGTGGCTTTGGTCAGAGGAATTTCTTTACAGCAAGGCTGGAGCGCATTGCAACCGCGCTTGCCGCTTCTGTATAGCAAGAAAAGGCCGGCGTGCCGGCGCGCCGGCAATAAGAAGGAGCGCGGTTGCCGCGCTCTCCATCAACGGGTTTTCTCTTCCGCTCTCCGGCGCGGCTCCCTTCCCTTCGAACTCGATAGGCTCTCTGCTCGCGCCGGACCGCCCGCGGCCGACCGAGCCCGGAGCGGGCCCTGCTCAGCCGCTGCTCCCAACCGCCTCATACCCTCCGGGCGCTCCGCAAGACGCCCCGATTTTTCGCGGCGGGAAAAGCGACCGCCGCAATCTCGCCGTCAACGCGCGGCCCGGCGCCGAAAAACACATTTCTGAGGGCAAAAACCATGTCGTTCTTTGAATCCAAACCCGCAGCGATGCTTTCGATTGTGCTGATTTTTGGCGTTCTCCGCGTATCCATACGCATGTGGTTTCTTTTGCAGCGCAAGCAGAAAGAACTACAGCAATCACAAAAAGCGCAGGGACTGGACCAACTGCAAGACCTGCGAGACGAAAACAAGGCGCTTCACGAAAAACTTCGGAAAACGTTTTCCGAGATGAGGTGGTGGGAAAAGAAAAATGGATGTTGGCGCTCGCGGTCGCCGGCCTTTTCATAGGGATAACCGATTTTTCCGGACTCGATCCGGAGATCGTAAAGAAAGAACGCTTGGCGACCACTCCGGAGACGGTACTGAAGACGGCGCTGGAGGATTTTGGCAAGAGTATGCAGGCCGACATGGAGCAATCGAACGCCTATTCGAAAGCTCTGGCGGAGGACGGCGCCGGTCTGCGCGACGCGATGACACGCTCGTTGGACGGCTTGGATACGAGGCTGAGACAACTGGACCGGCTCGCGAAGCGAATCGTCGCGGACTTGAGAGGAATAGCGAAAGATGACGAGAACGAACGGACTTTTCTTCATGGCTGCGGCCGCAGCAGCCTTGACCGCGGCGGACTGCGTCGAGACGCAGACGGTCGGGGAACTGTTCAAGGACTGCGATGTCTGTCCGGGGATGACGGTGGTTCCGGCGGGGAGTTTTGAGATGGGCCCGCCGGAGAACGAGAAGGAGAGGCATGGCAGCGAGGGTCCGCGGCGCAGGGTGAGGATAGGGAAAGCGTTTGCGGTGGGGGTGTACGAGGTGACGTTCGCGGAGTGGAACGCCTGCGCGGCGGCAGGCGGGTGCGGCGGCTACAGACTGCACGACGAGGGCCGCGGCAGGCGGCCGGTCACCAATGTCAGTTGGGACGATGCCCAGAGCTACGTGAGTTGGTTGCGTCAGAAAACGGAAAAATCGTATCGGTTGCTGAGCGAGGCGGAGTGGGAGTACGCCGCGCGGGCGGGGACGACAACGCGGTATTCCTTTGGGGACGACCTATCGCTGGGCGAGGCGAATTACGGCTTTACGGCAGCAACGGCGCAGCCGGTAGGGAGCTACGCGCCGAACGACTTCGGACTATACGACATGCACGGGAACGTGTGGGAGTGGGTGCAGGACTGTTGGAACGACAGTTATGACGGAGCGCCGATAGACGGGAGCGCCTGGGAGAAAGGGATTTGTTCCGAACGCGTTGTGCGCGGCGGCTCCTGGCTCAGCCACCCGAGGTCCCTCCGCTCGGCGAACCGCACCAGATACGACGCCGGCTCCCGCAACTACGGCAGCCTCGGCTTCCGTGTGGCCCGGACGCTCACCCCATGAGTCCTTACTTCTTTACATCGTGAGTACGAAGGAGCAATGAGGTTTCAAGGGCGGCGCGGAAAAGAGCGGGGGGACTGGGAGAGCTTGTCTCCCAGGGAATTTTTTTTCGTCGGTAGGGGGATAGAGAAAAAGGGTATAGGGCGCGATGAGCGAGAGGGCAAAGGACGAGCAAGAGAACCCGGCGGGCCGGTTGAAAGCGCGCGAGTCGGGGACGGCGACGCATCCGTCATCGCCACCGTGCAGGGCGTCTCGACCCCCGAAGGGCCGTTCCTTACGGCGAAGAGGCAGTAGGGCGACAACGGATAAGCGGCATTTGTGCGGGAAGGCAAGATTTCCAATAACTGCAAACACTTTGGAATTTTGAAGCTGCGCCGGGCCGCCCCGTGCAACGGTCTTGCTCTCCGCTCCCACTAATAAACGCCTACCGTCACCGGCCCGGTTTTCTTGTCCTGGAAGGGGCGGACGTTCCTGACGCCGTCCCAGGGATAGAGGTCGATCGGGGCCTCGCGCTCGCACATATCGCGTTCGGGGAAGCGCGGCATGAAGAACTCCCGGGTCAGCGTCGTGAGCACCGTGCGGCCGGTCTCGCCATAAGGCACGGGTCGATTCAAATCGTCCGGGTCGCAGACTTCGAGCACGGCGCGCGGTTGGGGCGGATAGTAGATGATCGCGTAATTGTCCGCCGGGTCGAACGGCTTGTGGCAGGCCAGCCCCATCAACGTGTTGCCGTAGGTGGCGGCGAAGTACGCGCCCTCGAGCAGCTCTTCCCGGGCCATGCGGTGAAATTCGGGGGTCATCTCGGTGCCGCCGCAGAAAACGCCCGTAATCCCGTATTTCCTGAGCGAAACGCGGTCGCAAAGGCCTTCCAGCAGCTTCGGCGTCGCGAACAGGCAGCGGATATTCGGATGGGCTTCGAGGATCGTGACCGCCTGGTCGATGCAGTGCTGCCGGTAGCGCTCGGCCTCTTGCACGTCGCCGCGCTTGAGCAGCTTGACCACCCAGCGCGGGTCGAGGTCGACCGTGAAGCAGATGCCGCCGCGGACTTGCGCCAGGTGCTCCACGGCCAGCCGCAGGCGCCGCGGGCCGCTCGGCCCCAATTGCAGCCAATCCGCTCCGGGAGGAAAGTGCTCGTCCGAGAGCGTCTTGCTGAACTCCGAGTAATCGATGCGAAAATCGTCGATGCTGATGCGCGACTTCGGCGTTCCGGTGGTGCCGCCGGTCTCGAACACGTAAACGGGCTTGTCCGCCAAGCCCTTGGGAACCCAGCGGCGAACCGGGCCGCCGCGCAGCCACTCGTCCTCGAAGCGCGGAAATTTTTTCAGATCTTCGAAACCGCCGACAACATCGCGGGGGTCCCAGTCCAGCTTTTCCCTGGCGTAGTCGAGCCAGAAAGGGCAGCCGGTCGCGGGGTCGAAGTGCCAGGCGACGATGGCGCGGACGTGCGCGTCGAGCGCGGACTTGGCGGCGGAGATTTTGGCGTCCAATGAATCAGGCATCGCGATTCCGATAACAGTTGCTTTCGATTAACTCTTGCTTTCGATTGCCGGGCGGCCGGGCCGGCTAAGCCGCCGCGCTCTGGAAGGCGCGGGCGTGATAGAGGTACTCGACGATGTTGCCCTCGTGCGGCTGCAGCCAGTCGAGCTTCGTGGTCGGCACGGCGCCCAGGTTCAAGCGGTCGATGGACGCGCAGTCGAGCAATGTCCGGCGGAAACTCGGGTCATCGGTGATCCCCGTGCCCACCAGCGTCGGCCCGATGTTGGCCGGCATCTCGTCCTGCGGACATTCGACCACGTTGACGAAGGGGAACATGAACTCCTTCTTGGCGATGGGGTGCTCGTGCGATCGGCAATAGATGACCGTCGGCAACAGGTAGGAGCAATGCTCGCGGGAGATGGCGCGGCTCCCGGAACGCTTGCCGGCCGTGCAGTCCTCGGCGCCCGGCGATTCGAGGTCGTGGTCGATGGCGGCGGAAACGGCCTCGGCCACACCGGGAACGGTAAAAGCCGCCAGCGGCGCTTCGGGGTCTTCCGGCGCCAGAGGCTTTACCCGAGCCAGGCGCTCGGCCAGCGCTTCGGCGATTGCGCGCCCGTGGCGGGATACCCAGATCGCCGAGCAATTGATGCAGCTCCGTCCGCTGTTGAGCAGCACGCTGGTTTCCATCAGATCGAGATAGTCGCGCCAATCGTCGACCCGGTCGTCGCCGATGAGGATTTTGCTGTAGCCGGGGCCGTGAACCTGCACCTTGGGGTTGCCGGCGTGCGCGTCCGCCGTGGCCTGACTGCCGAACAGCATCGTCAAGCCGCAGCTTTCGAGCACGACCGCGCCCACGTCGGCGCCGCCGGGGTAAAGAGAAATCGCTTCTTGGGGCGCCCCCGACTGGAACATCGCCTGGGCCATGCGGTACGGAGTCCAGGGCTCTTGCGGGCCCGGCTTGAGAACGAGCCCGATTTGCATCGGAATCACCGGCATCCACAACGTATGCACGCCGGGCGAGTTGCTGGGCAGAACCATGCCCAGCACGTCGGTCTGCGCCTGATAGCTGAGCAGCCGGCCGGCGCCGTCCGTGCCGTAACCGGCGGTGAGAATATCGAGATCGAGGCCGCGGGTGAGCGAGTCGAGGATGCGGTCCATCTGCGTCAGCACGAAGCTGATCTTCTCCATGTTCTTGCGGCACATGTGCTCGGGCAGTCCGGTGGTGGCGGACTGCTGGCGCACGAAATCGGCGGGCGTCTGCGCGCTCTCGCCTATCGGCAGGGTCTCGTTCATGAAAAGACGGGCGGCGTTCTGCACCATCTTCACAAGCTCTCTGCACGGAATCTCGCGCAAGACTTCGCGGGCGCGGCGGGCTTTGCGCATATCGCGCCGCACCACGCCGGGCAGCGCACGGCTCACCTCGGCGATCGGCTCGCCGGTATCGAAGTGGACGACCTCGTCCTTGTCCAGGCTGAAGTGCGGTGTTCCCCAACGGAGAAGCGGTACGTGAATCATGATTGCCAAAACCCCGGCCGCCGGAGGCGTTGCCGGAGAAAAGAAGACTCTTAGTATAGAACGATCCGAACGTGGCATGCTGCTACATATAGATCGTGCGGAAACCCTTCGAACCGTCAGGAATCGTCACGCTGACGACGGATTTCGGCTTGCTGGATCACTACGTCGGCGTAATGAAGGGCGTGATCGCCGGGATCGATTGCGGCATTCGCGTCATCGACATCTCGCACGGGGTTCCGGCGCACGATGTCGCCGAAGGGGCCTTCGTCATCGCCCAAGCCTGGCGGTATTTTCCGCCGGGCAGCGTCCATGTTGTCGTAGTCGATCCCGGTGTCGGCTCTTCGCGCCGGGCGCTCGCGGCCGCGACCGCGGGGCATCTATTCGTGGCGCCGGACAACGGAGTCCTCTCGCAAGTCTTCGAGCAGGAACCGAGCCGTGAGCTCCGCTCGATCGACCTGCGGCACGGTTTGACGCCCCTCAGCCGCACGTTTCACGGGCGCGATCTGTTCGCCCCTGCCGCGGCGCGGCTTGCTTCGGGAATGGAGTTCGCTCAAATTGGCGAGCCGTGCGACGGTGCGGCGGCGCTGCCTCCAACGGCGCCGAAGAACGGCGTAGGCCGTGTCTTGCACATCGACGGATTCGGAAACGTCGTCACCAGCTTCCGCCGCGGCGATCTGCCGGAAGGCGGCAGGATCCGCCTGGGCAATCTGCTCGTCGGCGCATGGGCCGATTCCTATGCGGACGCTCCGGGCTCGGCGCCGTTTCTCATCGCCGGCAGCTCCGGGTATGTCGAAGTGTCGGTAAACCGCGGCTCGGCGGCCGATCTTGCCGGGGTGCGCGCCGGCGCGAAGGTATCCGCGCTTTAGTCTTGCTCTCCACTACTTGGGCTCGGGCAAGTCGATTTTCTTTCCGGCCAATTCGGTGGAAGCAACGTGCATCATCGGCAGTCCCAGGCCCTTGCCGATATCGGAAAGCACCTCGAGATCGACGCGGCCCATGATCCTGACCACGGTCACTTCCTCGGGGTCGGTCGCCACCACCGTAACCCCGGCCACTTCCTGGTTTTCATAGTACGAATAGACCGAAACGGCGCTGTCTTCCTTGCGGTTCTCGGTCTCGATGAGCGGCGACCAGCCGTCGTCGGCGAGTTGCCGATAGATCGGCTCGACGTCTTCCGGCTCCGGCTTCGCGCCCGCGAAACGATAGGTGCGGCGGTACACGCCCTTCAGGCCGGACAGGAAGCGGCTGACGGGGCTGGTAACGTTCTTGCGCAGACCCAGCAGCTTCTTGCCCTGCTCCAGCGACTTCCCCCAGAGATTGACCTTGACCACCTCGTCGGCCTTTTCTTCCAACTCGTCGAGCCGCATTTCGATCCGCTCGGCTTCGACGGTTTCATATTGCGCGGGCAGTTGCGCCGGCCCGAAGACCAGTCCCAGCGCAGCCGCCGCCCATAAACTCTTGTTGCGTCCCCGTTTCATCGTTGACCCCTATTCCCTTTCGATCCCCCCGGCGCCGAATGCGGCGTCGCGCGCCAGATTAAACGTTATCCCCGCAAGGTGCAGCGACTCGACCAAGCGCGTCTCGGCTTCCCTGGCTTCCGCCAGCCGGGCCGCTTCATTCGCCTCCAGGCGGTGATGGATGCCGAAGCCGACGATCAACGAAGCCGCGGCCAGCGCCGCCGCCGCCCAGACGTTGATCTTCGGACGCGGCAAGAATTCCATTTCGGCGGAAGGGCGGTCGAATGCCCCGCGCCGTACCGCCGCCATGACGTTTGCGGCGAAATTCGCCGGCGCCGGCCGCCGCGCCAGCCGCTCCGTCAATTCCTCTTCCAGGCGGCCGTTATCTTCCCATCGGCTCATAACAGACCTCCGTCTCGAAGCGGGCAACCTTCGACTTCAGTTTTTTCAGCGACCTGTGCAGCAGCGTCTTCACTGTGTTCAGCGGGATTCCCGTGGCGTCGGCGATTTCGCTCAGCTTCAAATCCTCCTGAAAACGCAGGATCAGCACCATGCGCATTTTTTCCGGCAAGACCGCGATCTTTTGTCCCAGCACGCCGGCCAGGATCGGATCGCGCCTGACATCGCTGAAGCCCGGTTCTCGGATTTCTTCCAACGGCCGATAGCGGCGGTGCTTCTGGCGCCGCTTGTAATCGATGCATTTCCGCGTCACCGTTTGCCGCAGCCAGTTGCTCAGATGAACGTCGGACTCGAGCTTGGCCAGATTGCGGAACAACTCGAGGTAAGCTTCTTGGGCGATATCCTGCGCCAACGTCCGATCCTGGAAGAAATTGTACGCCAAGCTGTACACCATCGACTCGTGCCTTGCGACGATGGCGGCAAACGCCTCTTTGTCCGCGAGCGCCGCGTCAACCAATTTCCTGGATGCCGGTTCCATTGATTCCAAAAATCGCTCCTGCCGCCGCTGTTCTTTGACGCCTGTTACGACCGAACGGCGCAAAAGGGTTCACAATCCATGATAAAAGGTCGCCGTGCGGCGCCACACGATATCCGTCGCGTCGAGCAACTGATGATCGGAATCGAGCAACTGCAATTCGACGTTGGGCTTGTCTCGCGCAAATTCGATCGATAACTGCGGATCGACGTCTCGGTCGCGGCGGCCGTGGAAGACGAGCGTCTTTTGCGAGACCGCGGGGAACGCATCGTATGTCAGAGCTTCGGCGTAGAGTCGATAGCCGACCTTCTCCCGGCGCTGCGTGTTGTAGTGGTACACCTCCAGGCTGTCGGATTTTTTCCAGTTTTCCATTTCCGCCGGGGTGAGGCGCTGCGACCAGCGGCGCGCGAAATCGAACGCCGGAGCCATGAGCACGAGCGGCGGACATCTCTCGGGCTCGCGGGCGGCGTGCAGCGCGGCCAGGTAACCGCCCATGCTGGAACCCATCAGCAGAACCGGCTCGAGCGCATCTGCCGCGTCCGCGACAACCCGAAGCTGGCTGCCGATGGTCAACGAGCCGAAGTCGCCCTCGTCGAGCCGGGGCCGATGAACGGCGGCGCCGATTGCCGCGAACCGCCGCTCAAAAAAACGGGCTTTCGCGGAGAGGGGACTGGAGGCGAAGCCGTGCAAGTAAACGATGTTCGGCATGCAGCTTCATTCTTCCATGCCGGATATCGCTCGATTCACAGGCGGCAACGGCGGCTGCGAAAATGGAAAACTTCGCGTGTCGGATTCCTTCAAAAGCAACCCCCACGGGACGTTGCTCGCGCTCGCCGTTCCCGTATTGGGCTCGCTGATCGCGGAGCCGCTTACCGGCTTGGTCGATACCGGATTCGTCGCCAAGCTGGGGTCGGAGCCGCTGGCCGCCCTGGGCGTCGGCACGCTGCTGATGTCCACTCTGTTCTGGGTGTTCGGCTTTCTTGGAATCGCCACGCAGACCGAGATCGGCGCCCTCTGGGGCCGCCGCCGGCGGGACGGAGACGCGGTTGCAGAAGCCGCCCGTTGGAGCGCCGCGGTCATCCTGCTGGCGGCCGGCATCGGGGCGGGAGTGATGCTGATCGGTTGGCCGTCGATTCCCGGCGGCGTCCGGGCCATGGGCGCAGAGGGGCGAGTCGCCGATTTGGCGGTCGAATACACCAGGATCCGGCTTTTCGGCGCCCCGGCGGTGTTGATTACTTTTGCCGCGTTCGGAGCGTTGCGCGGGATCCAGCAGATGCGCGCGCCGCTGCGGGTTGCCGTGGCTGTGAATGCGCTCAACATCGTCCTCGACTATTTTTTGATTTTCGGCGTCGGCCCGCTGAACCCGATGGGAGTCGGCGGGGCTGCTCTGGCAAGCTCGATCAGCCAGTGGATCGGCGCTCTCTGGGCGGCGGGCGCCGCATGGCGCGCGCTCGGCCGGCCGAAGGCGATGGATTGGTCGCGCGCGCCGCGGCTCTTCTCCGACGGCTGGGACCTTTTTCTTCGCGCCGCGTTGCTGAATGCGTTCCTTGTGCTCACGACGCGCACGGCGACGCGAATCGGGGCCGAGGCGGGCGCCGTGCATCAAGTGATTCGCAGCGTCTGGACGTTCACCGCCCTCTTTCTCGACGCCTTCGCGCTCGCGGGCCAGAGCCTGGTCGCCTATTTCATGGGTTCCGGCGATATTGCCGCGGCGCGGCGGGCGGCGAAAGTCGTTTGCCTGTGGTCGTTCGGCGCGGGCGCCGCCCTCGGCTTGGGCATGTTTTTGGCGCAGCCGGCGATGGAACGGGTTTACGTCCCCGTCGAAGCGCTTGCGCTGTTCGCTGTCCCCTGGCGGATCTGCGCGCTGAGCCAGCCGCTCAACGGGCTGTCGTTCGGCACGGACGGCATTCATTGGGGCGCAGGCGACTTCCGCTATCTGCGCAACGCGGTTTTCGCAGCGGGAGCAGTGGGGGCGGCCGCGCTCATGCTCGTCGATATCGAATCGCCGCAGGCGCTGAATCGGACATGGTTGGCCGCGGCGGCGTGGATCGGCGTGCGCGCGGCGCTCGGCATCCTCCGCGTCTGGCCGGGCGTCGGCGCGGCGCCGCTCCAACTCCGGGGCACAAGCTGATTGTGGCCGTCACGCCGGCGCCGGGCCGGGGCGGCCGTTCTCGACGACGAACTCGGCCAGAGTTTTGCGCGGAGCGCCCGGCCGCGTAACGTAGTCGAGCACGCGGTAAGCGGACGTCCAGCGTTCCGGCGTGACCTCGCAGCTCACGTAGCCGCGCTGCGCGTTGTAGAGCTTGACGAAAGGGTTCTCGCGGCGGATGCTCTCGGCATAGTCCTCGCGGGGGCCGCCGTCGCCGCCCGAGCTGATGGAAGTGCCCACGAATTCGCTCGCGACAGCCAGCGAATTTTCGTCGTCGAAATCCACTTTCAGATCGTTGACCCAGTGCGTGTGGATGTCCCCGGTGAGGACGACCGGGTTGGCTACATTGCTCTCCTCGAAAAACCGCAGGACGCGCTTGCGGTTGGCGTCGTAGCCGGACCATTGGTCCATGCTGATCTTGACTTCGCCCCCCGGCTCGCGGTCGGCGCGGGCCATCATCACCTGCTGCGCGAGAACGTTCCACGCCGCTGGAGACCGTTCGAGCGCAGCGAACAGCCATTTCTCCTGCCGCTCGCCGAGAAGGGTCGCCGCGGGATCGAAAACACCCTCGCAGAGAGGCTTGGTGCGGTCCCCGCAGGGTTGGTCGGTTCGATATTGGCGGGTGTCCAGGATGGCGAAATTCACCAGTTGGCCGTATGCAGAGCGCCGGTACAGGAGCATGTCCGCGCCTTGCGGAACCTGCGCCGCCCGCAGCGGCATGTGCTCGTAATAGGCTTGGTAGGCATGGGCGCGCCGCGTTAAAAAGGCGTCGACATCGACGTCGGCCTCTTCCGAGATCTCCGCCGCGTAATTGTTGTCGACCTCGTGATCGTCCCAGGTCACCAGCCAAGGGCATACGGCATGCGCGCGCTGGAGGTCGGCGTCGGTGCGATAGAGCGCATAGCGGTTGCGGTAATCGGCGAGCGACTGGATTTCTCCGCCGCGGTGCGCGCGGACGCGGGGGTTCGCCGCGCCTTCGTAGATGTAGTCGCCGAGGTGCAGGATCAGGTCAGGGTTCTCGTCCGCCATATGCTTGTAGGCGGTGTAGTAACCCGTTTCGTAGTGTTGGCAAGAGGCGAAAGCAAACCGCAGCCGGTCAGGCCGCGCGTTCGAGACCGGAACGGTGCGGGCGCGTCCGACCGCGCTTTCCTCGCCGCCGGCTATGAAGCGGTACCAATACCAACGGTCGGGATCGAGGCCGGAGACTTCGACATGAACGGAATGGCCCAGGCGCGGGTCCGCGGCGGCCACTCCCCCGCGCACCGGCCTGCGCATGTTCTCGTCCGCTGCGACTTGCCAACGCACGTCGATCGGCTCGTCGGGCATTCCGCCGCCGTTGAGCGGATCGAGCGCCAAGCGCGTCCACAGAACGAAACCGTCGGGCGCGGGATCGCCCGAGGCGACGCCGAGCCGGAATGGGTCGCCGCCCAACCGCGAATTGCGGCGGACCTGCGGGTAAGCCCGCAGCGCGACAGCCGGCAGGGAAGCCAAGGAAAGGAATGCGCGCCGATGCATTGTCATGCTCCCATGATAGAGGCCGCCCGGCGGGTTCGGATGAAAAAATTCAGAGAATCTTCACGGCGGCAATCTCCCCTTCCGGAATGTTTTAGAATGCAGCGTGTTGGGGTATCCTAGGACTGGAGGTAATTTTACGACATGATGCGCGCATTCGGATTCTCGTTGGCTCTGGCGCTCGCTTTTCTGGCGGGCACTTTCGTGCCGACGGCATCGACCCATACCATAAAGAACCACTATCTTCAAATCGACTATATGCAAATCCCGCCGGGGCAAGCGCTCAAGTACCGCGATCTGGAGCAGCTCTGGAAACCCGTTCACCAGTTGCGCGTCGATAAGGGCTATATTGCTTCCTGGCGGCTGTACGGCCATCACTTCCCCGGCGGCGGCGAGGCAGCCTATCAGTACGTCACCGTCACGCAATTTCCGACGTTCCAGGCCATGGAGGAACAGCATTACCCCGAGTTGTTCAAAGAGGTCCACGGCGCCGACTACGACACGGAGATATCCAAGCAAACGAACGAGGCGCGGACGCTGACCCACACCGACATCTGGGCATTGCTCGACTATGTGGAGTGAGCGGGTCGATTGCGCGGCTTTGCACGGGACTTGCAATGGAGCGCCGGGCGGCTTGCCAGTGGAAACCGACACGACTAAGATGATGAAGAGTTGCCGAACCGAGCGGACTTGCCGGCCATGAAAAAAGCGAGGGCGCACGCCCATCATGATTCTTCCGGGAACCTGACATGAAACCTTTACGAAAGAATTCGTCTGTCTTGGCATTGGCGGCGGTTGCGGCCGCGGCGGTCTTGAGCAGCGCTTGCGGGCCTGTCGGAGACTATCCCCCCTTGATGCACAATCAGGTGGCCAAGCCCTATATCCACGACGCCGCCGCCGCGGCTCCGGCGGACGCCGTATTGGCGGGAGCTGCAAAAGTGAAGGTCGGCCAGGAATGGGCGGACGAGACGCTGCAAGGCGGCACGGAGGTCGCCCTCGCGGGCGCGCTTCCCGATTTTTCGCCTGCCGCAATCGCCGGCAAAACGCAGCGCGCGCAAGTGGTGGTCGACAAGTTCACGGCGCCGCCGGAATCCGATGAAGGGTTCGAGCACGACAAGCTGCCGCCCGAGCTGTGGACCGAATTCGGAACGGTTTTGAACCGCGCCCAACGCACCCTGTTCCGCTTTCAGATGGAAAAAGCTCAAGAAAACAACCCGCTGATGTACATGGAGGAATTGGGAGGCGCGCTCTACGCGCCGTTGGTTCTGGAATATGCGCCCGCGAACGAACGCTTTGCAGCGATCGTCGAACGCCTCAAAGCCGTGCCGGATTTCATCGCTACGGCGCAGGGGAGCTTGAAGTCCTCATCCGAGGTGCGGGCAGAGGCGGCAAAGGAATCGGCCGCGGGCGTCATCCAACTCATCGTGAAAGACATCCGCGGCGGCATGCCCGACGGCATGAATAGCGGCTACCAATCGGCGGCGGACGCCGCGGTTGCAGCGCTCGAGGGTTACATCGCGTTCGTCGACGGCATGTCAGCAAGCGACGACTGGGCCTTGGGTTCGTCTCTTTACGACAAGAAGCTGCAACTGGATTCCGGGCGTCCCCTGGTAACGGCCGCGAACCTGATCGAGAAGGCGGAGGACACCTACGAAGCCGCGCATGCCGACTTGATCCGCGCCGCCGAGCCGATCAATACGCGGATTTACGGCGGAAGCCGGCCCCGCGACGATTTTCGCTTGATGAACGACGTGCTGGAAGTGCTCGAAGCCGAAAACAGGGCGTACAACAACCAGGGCATGATGGACCAGATGAAGAAAGACGCCGAGGAAGCTCGCAAGATCTGCAATGAGCAGGAGCTCGCGCCCGTGCCCGACAGCCTGAAGCTCATCGTCGTCGAAACTCCCGATTTCATGCGCCCGTCGGTTCCTCTGGCCGGAGGCTTCGGTCCTTCGGCGGCGCCGGGCGACAACAACGCAACCGTCTGGCTGACTCCCGCGCCGGCCGACGCCTCGCGCGCCGAGCTTCGCGACCGTCTGACGACGAACAATAAATTTCAACTCAAGCTCTTGGCGCTGCGCTACGGTATTCCCGGCTATGCGCTTCTCGGCGCGCTGGCGTCGGAGATGGAGTCCGCTCAAAAGAAGCTCGTGTACTATGTCAATCCGCTGCCGGCGTACGTTCACGGCTGGCCGATCTACATTACCGAATCCATGGTCGGCGCGGCTTACAGCGGCGATGTCGATTTCATCTGGAGGAAATATCGGGTCCAAACCATTGCGGCCGCGATCGTCGATATCAAAATGCATACCGGCGGCCTGTCTCCCGATGACGCCGTGCGCTATCTGGTGCGGCAAGCCTACATGGAATCCAGCGCCGCGCGCGCGTTGATCCGTTCGATCCAGATCAACCCGACCTCCGCGTCGATCGTGTTCGTCGGCTGGCAGAATTGGCAGCGGATCCGCCAGCACTACCAGGAAACGACCCAGGACTTCAGCCCGTCGTCGTTCCACGGCAAAGGCTTGCGCACGGGCTCGATGCCGCCGGTCGAGTTTTCGTACGCGATTACCGAGGCCAGAGGCCGGCTGTCGGAAGAATAGCTTTCATCCTCGTTCGGCACGGTTCGTGTAAAATAAGCAGAGGGTCGTTTGTGCGCCGCGCGGGCGCCGCCCCCAACATTTTTCGCAGAGGGCCGCGCTGTGCGGCCGAGGTCAGGATTGTGCCGAAATTGAAATCGCATCGGGGCGCGGCCAAGCGCTTCAAACTCACGGGGTCGAACAAGGTCAGGCGGAACCACTCGCTGAAAAACCACATCCTGACGAAAAAAACGTCCAAGCGCAAGCGCCGCCTGCGCAAGAGCACTTTGGTCAGCGCTTCGATGGAAGCGAGCATCCGCCGAATGATCGCCTCCTGAACCGCCGCTGACCGACCGCGAGCGGCCCGAGCCTTAGGCGCGTGCCGGAGCCGCCGCCGTAACTCGCCGACCTGCACCGAAAAGGAGGAAACCGTGCCCAGAGTCAAGCGCGGCAATCATCGCCGCAAAAAAAGGAAACGCATCCTTCAAAAAGCCAAAGGGTTCTACCAGGGCAAGAGTAAGCTCTACCGCTACGCCAAGGAGGCGGTGGACCGGGCCGAAAAATTCGCTTATATCGGCCGCAAACTGAAGAAACGCGACTTCCGCGCCCTGTGGATCACCCGCATCAGCGCGGGCGCCCGCCTCAACGGTCTCAATTACAGCCGTTTCATCAATGGGTTGCAGCGCGCCGGAATTGACTTGAATCGCAAGATGCTGTCCGAAATGGCGGTTCATGACCCGCAAGGCTTCCGGCAACTTGCCGAAACGGCCAAAGCCGCGCTCGACCGGGAACCGGCCGCGGCAGCCTGAGACCGTCCCGCAACGGCCGTCATGGCGATTGACGAAAAGGCCGCCCGCCCGCTGAGCGATCTTCTGCAAGCCGGCGACTCCGTAGAGCGGCTCTACGAGGAGGTGCGCTCGGCGTTCGAGGCCGAGCGCGGCGCGACCGCTTCGGCAGATCAGGTCCGCGCGCTGCGCGACCGCTGGCTGGGGCGCAAGAACGGCCTGCTTACCGCGCTCAACGACAACTGGCTGAAGACCGTTCCACGTGAATACAAGCCGACCGTCGGCAAACTGCAGAACCGAACGAAGAAGGCCATCGAAGCGGCCGTCAAGACCGCGGCGGCAAGCGCGCGGGACGGCGCGGCGAAGAAAGATCTGCTGGACGTGACGCTGCCGGGGCCGGTTCGATCCATCGGCGCGCGCCATCCGGTGCGTCTGGTGCTGGAGGAAACCCTCGACATCTTCAAGGGACTCGGCTATTCAGGCGCCGAAGGGCCGGAGATCGAGACGTTTTTTTACAACTTCGAGGCCCTGAACTTTCCCGCCGACCACCCCGCAGTCGACGAGATGGACACGTTGTTCCTCGAAGACCGCGTGCTGCTGCGGACGCACACTTCGCCGAACCAGATTCGCATCATGGAGTCGCGGACTCCGCCGCTGCGGTATGTCGTTTACGGCAAGGTCTATCGCAACGACACGCCGGACGCGACCCACAGCCCGATGTTCCATCAACTCGAGTTGTTCGCCGTCGATACGAACATTACGTTCGGCGACCTCAAGGGCACTCTCGAGTATTTTCTCAAGCGATTTTTCGGCGAGCATACCAGAACGCGCTTCAGGCCGAGCTATTTCCCGTTCACCGAGCCCAGCGCCGAAGTCGATATCACTTGCCCGTTCTGCAGCGGCTTGGGCTGCCGCATCTGCAAGCAGACCGGTTTCATCGAAGTGCTGGGATGCGGCATGATCGACCCCAACGTGCTCCAGGCCGCAAAACTGGACCCCGAGAAATACCAGGGCTTCGCCGCGGGCTTCGGGCTCGACCGCTTCGCCATGCTGAAATACGACATCGACGACATCCCGCTCATGTTCCAGGGCGACGCGCGTTTCCTGAGGCAGTTTCGATAATGCGCGCCGTTCTAAGCTGGCTGCGGGAATACGTGGAGATTCGGGAATCTCCCAAAGACTTGGCGCACGCGCTCACGATGGCCGGAATAGCCGTCGACGCCGTCGAGCAACACGACGGCGAGACGGTATTCGAGCTCGACATCACGAGCAACCGCCCCGACGCGATGAATCATTTGGGCATCGCCCGCGAGATCGCCGCAATTTACGGCCGCGAGTTGCGGCCGCCGAAGATCGATCTGACGGAAAGCGCCGCGCCGGCCGATGCGGCGGCCTCCGTGGAAATCGTTGACAGCGATCTCTGCCCGCGGTACGTGGGCCGCGTCCTGAAAAATGTCGTCATCGCGCCTTCGCCCGATTGGATGCGCCGCCGGCTGGAGCTCTGCGGCGTCCGCTCCATCAACAACATCGCCGACCTGACGAACTACGTTCTGCTGGAAATCGGGCAGCCGACCCACGCCTTCGACCTCGACAAGCTGGCGGAAAACAGAATCGTCGTGCGCCGCGCCCGGGTGGGCGAGACGCTGGTCACGCTCGACGGCGAAGAACGGGAACTCTCGCCCAACCACTTGGCGATCTGCGACGCCTGCGCTCCCGTCGCCCTGGCGGGGATCATGGGCGGCGCGGACTCGGAAATCGGCGCGGACACTACAAACGTTCTGCTCGAGGCGGCCTGGTTCCAACCCGGACCGGTCCGCAACACAGCGCGCAAGTTCAAGATGCATACCGAAGCGTCGCACCGCTTCGAACGCGGCGCGGATTGGAACGCCGCGCCTTGGGCAGCCGACCGCATCGCCGGCCTGCTCGCCCAAGTGGGAAACGGAGAAACCCTGCGCGGACGCATCGACTGCTTCCCCGCCCCTCCCGCGCGGCCGACGATTCGCTTGCGCCGCGCGAGCATCGCAAGGCATCTCGGCATCGAGATTGCCGATGCCGAGGTCACCGCCATCCTCGACGCTTTGGGGTTCGCTCCCAAGCCCGCCGCAGGGGGCTGGACGATCGACTCCCCCAGCCGGCGCCTGGATGTCGCGCGTGAAATCGACCTGATAGAAGAGATCGCGCGCATCCACGGTTTCGAGCGTTTTCCGTCGACCCTGCCGCCGGTAGGCGGCGCCGCGCAGCCGACGCCGTTCGAGAAGGAAGAGGCGCGCGTGCGTTCAATCGTCCAGTCACTCGGGTACGACGAAACGATCGGGTACTCCTTCATCTCTTCCGAGGAAGCCGCCCGATTCGGCAGCGGCGACGCCGTTCCGCTGCGCAACCCGTTGTCCGAATCGTGGGACGTGATGCGCAACAGCGCCGCGCCCACGATGCTGCGCGCCCTGGAGTGGAACCTCAACCGCAGCGAGCTTTCGGTGAAGCTGGCGGAATTCGGTCGGCTATACGAAAAAATCGGCGATGATTACCGCGAGCCGCGAATTCTTACGCTGGGGGCCGTCGGGCAAGCAAGACCGGATGCGCTCGACGAGCCGGGGCGCGACTACCGTTTCTTCGATTTCAAATCCGACGTGGAAGCCGTGCTGCAGCCCTTCGATACGGTCCGGCTCGATTTCGAAGCCAGAGGGCTGCCCGCCTACTACCGGGAAGGCCACGCCGCCGCGGCGCTCAGCGACGGGGTTGCGCTGGCCTTCCTGGGCGAATTGGACCCGGCCGCCGCCGCGCGCAAGATCAAGCGGCGCGTGTTCCTGGCGGAGATTTTTCTCGACCTGCTCTACGGCGCCGGGCTGCGCGCGCCGCGGCGCCGCGATCTGCCGAAAGTTCCCGCCGTCTCCCGCGATCTCTCGCTGATGGCGCCCGAAAGCGTGCTCTTCGGCGAAATCGTCCGGGCTGTCGGGCCGATGCCGTACCTCACGCAACTCCGGCCGGTCGAAATCTTCCGCGGCGAGAACGTTCCCGCCGGGAAATACAGCCTGCTGCTGCGGACTTCGTGGCAAAAGCTCGACGAAAGCTTCACCGACGACGAGGTGAATGCGCTCACCGAGCAGGTGCGGGCATGCCTGGAAAAGAAGTTGGGCATCGTCCGGCGCGACCTGGCAGGCGAAACGGTGGCGGATTAATCGTCCCCCCGCGCTTTTCTGAACGCGGAATACGTTCGTTCCCGCGGCTTGGAGTTGCGGTCCCAGAAACCCCGCCGGCGGGTATAGGCATAATCCCAAACCTTCTCGTAACTTTCGTCGAGCGTTTTCGCGGGAGCGTCGTGCGGGTCCCAGACGATGAAGACATCCGGGCTGCGCCAGTCGTCGAACTGATCGTCGGGAATCAGTCTGCGAAATTTGGCGTTGTGGGGGACGGCGACGTCCAGCAGATTCACCCAGCGGCGGTCGGGGAAATAGAAGTTCGCGGTCATGCCCTTGACGTTGCGGTAATAGGCGATCCGCTCGCCCGGCTCGGTGTGCGCAGTCAGGAAGTCCAGCATGGGCGCAACGTTATCGGCGTCCTTGGTAAATTGCCGAGGCACGACTTCTTCCGTGCCGCCGCCGGCCCAATCGAGATTCGGCCACAAAGCGGCGCCGGCGAGACAGGCGGCGGCCCAGCCGCGCTTCTTCGCGCGCGCCAACCCGGCGGACGCCAGGCAGACCAGGACGATCGCCGCGGGACAAACCTGGTAATAGTGGCGCGTCGATGTCGTGCGCTGCATGACCGCCAGCGTGAACAGCGGCGAAACGACAACGATCAGCCCGGCCAGCAAGGCCATGTTCGCCCGGATGCCGGGCCTTTCCAATCGAGCCCAAAAATAAAGCAGCGCCGCGGGAGCGGACAGGCAAAGCAGCCCGAACAGGACGAACGCGGGATCGGAAACGGCCCGCAGATCGCGGTAATCGACTACAAACGCAAGAAAAGGAACCGCGCAAGCGAGCACGCCCAGCGCGACGCTCGTCTTCGCCGGCAGTCGGGCGCAGCGGCGGCTGAGGAACACGCCCGCCGGAATCAGGAACGCGAAAGGGACCCAGCGCCACAGCTCG
Organism: Bryobacterales bacterium; assembly: GCA_965214915.1. Taxonomy (GTDB): domain Bacteria; phylum Acidobacteriota; class Terriglobia; order Bryobacterales; family UBA6623; genus CATQHP01. The sequence goes on from CBDCCP010000001.1 coordinate 187,635, forward strand.
CGCCCGCGCGAGACGGCGGCGTAGCGGTAGTCCGCCCAGAACGAACCGCTCTTGCCGGGGCTCCAGCCGCTCAGCATCTCGGAATGGAGCAACTGGAACTCGATGCCTAGAACGACCGCCAGCAGCGCCGACAACCCGCAAAGCCGCAGAAACGCCCGCCGGTCGATCGTCAGGAAAAACAGGCCGAGCGCCAGCCACGTTGCAGCGAAGCTGACGTAATTCGACGCATAGAGCAGACAGCCGACCGCCCCAAGCTGCGCATAGAACGCCGGACGCCGCCCGAGGTCCGGATTTTTCAGATAGCGGGCCGCCAGCAGCAACAGCAGGACGGCCGCCAGCACGACCAGAATGTAGTACCGGCCTTGCCGCGCCGCGTGCAGGAAATAGATCGACAGGGCGCCCGACAGCGGCAGGCTGAGCGGCCATAGTCCCGACCCGAACAGCTCCAGGCCCAGCCGATACAGTAAAAAAAGCGCGAGTGCGCCGATGAGCGCAAACGGCGCCCGCGCGGCGAGCGTGCTCACGCCAAGCAGCTTGAAGCCCAGCGCCGAAACGTAGAACTGCAAATAGCTCTGCATCGCCGGCAGCAGGTCGGAATTGACGTCGTGGCCGTCGTCGTCCTGGACGAGGAGTTGCCCTTTCTCGCGGTCGTAAACGTAAGGAAGCCAACTGCCGCTCTCGGCCATCAGGCGGCCCCACACGGCGGTGGTCGCCTCGTCGCGCCAAATCGGCACGCCGTCCAGCCGCCAAAACAGCATGAACGCACACAAGGCTGCGGCGGAAATGGCGAGCGCGCGCTGCATCGGGGCGAACCGTCGATTTTAGCGTGTCAAGCGCTGCCTGGACGGGCGAATGGACCGTTGCGAATTCGACCGTCAGGCGTTCGCTCCTTACGAAACCGGATCGGCGCGACGGATCGGCGATCGAAAACGAGGAGCGCCCGGCGGACCGGTATGGTGTATCCTGTCTTCGATTCGATTGCAACGGAAACGGAGGACCCATGAGAATACGAACCCTTTTACTGTTGACCCTGCTCGCCGCGGCGACCGTCGCGGGGCAGACGAAGAAAGTCGTCGTGATGGGCATGAGCGAGGCTCAGGTCGAAGAGTTGCGCAAGGCCAAGCCGGCGAACGTCAAAATCGTGCGCATCGAGAACCCCAGGACCAGCGCGGACGTCGTCGCCATCGTCGCCGATTCGCCGGACGGCTCCTCGCGGGCGTCGAAGCTGATGCGGGAAGTGGCCGATGCGGACGCCATCATCGGCGCGCCGTCGCGCGAAGTGCTGGCGGCGGCCAAGAATCTCAAGTGGCTGCAAATCACCAGCGCCGGAGTTTTTCCCTATCTCCACTCCGAAATCGTCGACAGCGATATCGTCATGACCAACGCGAAAACGCTCTCTTCGGCGGCGATCGCCGACCACGGCTTCGGCATGTTGCTGGCGCTCACCCGCAAGCTCAACCACTTCATCGCCGTCCGCCCCAAAGAAGAGTGGGAGCGAGGGAACTTCAACCTGGAAGAGCTCGAGGGCAAGACGGCGCTGATTATCGGCACGGGCGGCATCGGCTCGCACGTCGCCCGCCGCGCCAAGGCTTTCGGCATGAGCACCATCGGCGTCGACCCCAAAGAGTTTCCGCCGCGGCAGAGCTTCGACCGCATGGTTTACCCCGACCGGCTCGACGAGGTCGTTCCCCAGGCCGACGTGGTCTTTCTTTGCGTGCCTCATACGAAAGAAAGCGAAGGGATGTTCGGCGCCGGCCAGTTCGAGAAGCTGAAACGCGGCAGCTATTTCATCGCCCTTTCGCGGGGCAAGATTTACAGTCAAGCGGGACTGATCAAGGCGCTCGACAGCAAACGCCTCGCCGGCGCCGGAGTCGATGTGACCGACCCGGAGCCGCTGCCCAAGGGCAACCCCTTGTGGAAGTTCGACAACATCGTCATTACGCCGCACGTCGCCACCCAGGGCAACTTGGGCACGCCGCTGCGCATCGAGCTGTACAAGGACAACATCGCCCGTTTCGCCCGCCGGCGAGCAACTGCGCAACGTCGTGGACAAACGGAAAGGCTACTGAGGCTCCGGCGGCAAGGCCGCCGCCGCCGATTTATCCCTTGGGGTCGAGATTGCTTCCGATCTCGTCCTCGCTAACAGCCGCCGAAGCGATGCCGCCGACCGGAACATCCAACCCGGCCAGCCAGCAAATCGCGTTCAGCACCGCTTTGCGGTATTCGTCGTTACGCCAGTTCTCGTGGAAATGCCCTCCGGTGAAGCCGAACCCGCGGCCGGCCTTCGTCGAACCGGCGGCGGCGCGTTCGACCGCCCACATCGTCGCTTCCTTGCGTCCTTTGGCGGCTTGAATGTGCGCGTACGGTCCCTTCGGATAGACGTAGGGGCCGTCGCGTGTTTCATCGCTCGGCTTCGCCGTCAGGATCGGCGTGAATTTCATGCCGTTGACCTCCTTCGGCCCCTCGGCGTCGAAACCTTTGCGGAAACGGATGTTGAAGTACCACTCGTCCCTGGCGGAAAACGGCTTGACGCCGCGGGCGACGGGGTGATCGGGAAAGCTCTCGTACTTCGCCATCCATATCGGATTGCACGACCACTCGTGCTCGTAATAGCCGCCCAGCCAGGCGCTGAATTCCGCTCCGGCGTCGTCTTTCAAGACTTCGACTCCGTAGTGCATGCAGCCCAGTCCGACGCCGCGCGCCGTCAGCTTGCCGAGCGTCGTCAAACGGTTGCCCTGGACGGCGGGGTGTTTCCGTCCCCCGTCGGCGTAGATGACTACCGCATCGGCATCGTCGAACGAAGCTTCATCCTTCACCCAGCCCATTTCGTGCCGCTCGACGACAAGACCGGGAACCGCCTTCAGGCGTTTTTCCAGGACGATCGAGCCGGCACGGAACTCATGCATCCCCGGCGGGTGACTCGGCGCCCCGGCGATCAGGATGACCTTGCGGGCGCGGTCCGCCGCCGCGTACGACGGCGCGGCGGCGCTCCCGCCGACGCCCGCCAGCATAAGACGTAGAAATTGCGCGCGGTTCATGATTGAATCTTACCGTGAATCGCCCCTCCGCGCGATGCTTCTCCCCGGGGAAAGCGTAACGGCGCAGCGGCGGGATTCGTCAGATTGACACAGGCGTATGCTCTGCCATGCCTTGCGAGCGGTCTGCCCGGCGGCGGCGTTCCTGCTGGGAACGACGCCCGCTGCGCTTCCGGCCCAAACCGCCGGCCCGCTGAAGCGCCCTGCGCAGGCGCGCGCGGCGGACGTTTTCGTCGCCGGAGAGATCGTCTCCGTCGGCGCCTCCGCAATCCGCATCCGCAAGATCGGGGGAGTATTGGCAACCCTGCACATCACCGACTCGACCGAATACGCGCCCGGCGCCGAGAACCTGGAGCCGGGTCAATATATCCGCGTTCGCGCGGTTCGGGGCCCCGGCGGGCCGTTGACGGCCTTGACGATCTGGAGCGCGGACTCTGACCCCGCGGAAGCCGAACGCGCCGGCCGCCGCCGGGAGAGCGCCGCAGAGCGGCCCCGCCCCGCCGCAAAGAACCGCAACGAGAAATCCGGGCCGGCGACGGACGATCTCGACGACCCCGGCCCTCCGATTCTGCGGCGAAGGAAACCCGGCGACCGCTCCCCCCTCGAACGGCGCAAGCCGTCCCAAGCGGAGCAGCCGCCTCTCGATTTCGACTTCACGCCCCAGGTCGAGCAGTACGACGACCCCTTGCTGGCCAGAGCGATCAAGGTCAATGCGGACGCTTCCAGGCTGCAAGAGAACTTCATCTGCCGCCAGGCAACCAAGCGTTTCGAGAGTCGCAACCTAGGTAAAAAGTGGAAGGAGCTCGACCTGATCGAAGCGGAAGTCCTCATGATTCAAAACGAGGGGCACTATCAAGAACTCAAGAAGAACGGCAAGCCGACCGGTGGAACCATGAAGGACCAGGGCGGAACCTGGTCCATCGGCGAGTACGGCGCAACGCTGCACAACCTGTTCGTGTACGGCAACGCCGGACGGGCCGAAAGGTCGCGCGACGAACCCGACGAGTTCGGCATCCCCTACGAATACAGTGTCGAACGGCAAAATTCCGATTGGACGCTCCACTTCACGAACGAAACCTACGCCACCGCATACGACGGACGATTCTGGGTACGCCCGGAGTCCGGCAATGTCACGAAAAGCGAGATGACGGCAACCGGCTTGCCCGCGGACTACCCGCTGCGAACCGTCGTCGTCAGCGTCGATTACGGCACGGTCGCGGTTGACGGACAGGATTACCGGCTGCCCGTGAGCGCCGTCGCCCGGAGTTGCATCCGCCACTCCGCGCGCTGCAATCGAAACGACATCTCGTTTACCGACTACCGCCGGTTCACCGCCGAGTCGTCGATCTACCAGACCGAATCCAAAATCGAGTTCGGCGGGGAAGCCGCAGCGGAGAGCGGCGGCGGGGAAGCATCGAGCCGGACTTCGCCCGATGGGGAGTCACGCTGAAAGTTTCAGCAGCCGCGCGGCGTTATCGTGCAGAATCTTGCGCACGGCGGCCTCATCGGGCGCCAGGCGCCGCACCGCGGCTTGGCTTTTCCCGCCGATGCAATCCGGGCCGTTTGCCTCCGAGTCGTTGCAGTCGCTCGCCCAGACGAGGCGATCCTGGTGTCTGGCGAGAAACCCCCGCGCATGTTCTTCGTCGCGCAACATCGAATTGAGACCCGATCCGGCCGAAAGATCGCCGTACATGTTGGGGTAGTCGGACAACAGGCGGTCCGTGACGCCTCCGGGCGTAACCGGGGTCTTCGGATACATGACGGTCTGCTCGTGGGCGGCGTCGATATTCCCCCACCACGTCTGCGCATGACCGATGAACGTCACGCCGGGGAATTTATCGAGCATCTTGTGAAACCGCTCGATCCCGAAATTGTAAGCTTCATGTTGAAAGTGCAGCAGCACCGGAACAGCGAAGTCCCGAGCGATCGCATACACCAATTGCATCGCCTCGGAATCGCATGCCGTCGGGAATTTCTGCTCGCCGATCCCGCGCGCCCCGGACTTCAGGTATTTTTCGAGAACCGCCCGCGTTTCCGGAATATCGGGCAACTCGTTGGCGAAATAAACGAACTCTTGCGGATAGCGCCCGCTCAGCGCGGCGACGGAATCGTTGCCGCGAGCGTCCGCGGCCAAGCCATAGCGCGAGCCCGCAGGCAGCAGGACCGTGCGCGAAACCCCCATCGCCCGTTGGTGAGCGACCAGAGCGTCGTCGGAACGGCCCCGATAATTCGTGTGCTGGTGAAAGTCGATGACGGGCGCCGGCGCCTGCCGCTGAGGCTGCGAGCAGGCCGCGGCGCCCGCCGCGAGGGCGAGAAAAGATCGACGGTCGATCGCCGTCATGCCCCGCGCTGCCCGTCGAGCACGCCGCGCATATAGGCGAACGACTTGGCCATGCCGACCTGCGGCGCGTTGGCGTCGATCTCGAACTCGATACCGACCACCCCGGCGTATTTGCGCTTCTTGAGCATGCTGAAAATCGCCGCGACCGGCATCTTGCCTTCGCCCACGGGAACCTGGCTGCGCTTATCGGAGAAATCCGCGAGGTCTTTGATATGGAAGTCGTAAATGCGCGACCATGCGCCGTCGATCTCTTCGAGGATATCCGCGCCGGTGCGCACCGTGTGGCCGACATCGACGCATAGGCCCATGCGCGGGTCCATATCCTTGACCCGTTTCATCACGTCGCTCGCCGCCGGGTAATAGCGGTCCTCCGGGCCGTGATTGTGGATCGCCATCTTCATGTCGTATTGGATCGCCAGCTTCTCGATCGCCGCCAGGTTGGAGTGCTTCGGCGCGCAAACCATAACGGGCATTCCGGCCGCCTTGGCGTATTTGAAATAGCGCTCCAACTCGTCTTTGTCGTCGCTCTTCAAGCTGATGTTGCCGCCGGCGGCGATTTGCAGCCCGGCCTTCTCGAACTCCGCCCGAGCCGCTTTCAAATCGTCTGCGGAAAGGTAGTACGGCATATGAAACGACTTGATGTTGACGTATTGGATGCCGAGGCTTTTGACGATATCGATCGCCTGCGAGCGGCTGAACTTGCGCAACGAATACGTGGCGACGGCCAGTTTGACGTCTCCCCAGTGATGCGTCTCCATCGTCGGCGCGGCGGATGCCGAAGCCGCGGCAGGCGCGGCGGCGGCAGCGGCGGCCGCTCCACTTAAAAAAGAACGGCGGCTTGTAACGGTGCTCATGGCTGTGGCCTCCCCGGACGCCGGTTCGGGCGTCCACCGTGATTTTAGCACCCCGCGCAGGCGGCCGTCAGGAGAATTTCCACTCGGCCGACGGTTTGGTCGAACCGGCGCGGCGCAGCGCGGCCCAGCGGCAATCGACCCGCCCGGAAAGCCTGCCGAACCCCACGGCGAAGTAGGTGAGCCACTGCCGGCTTGAAAACGAAACGTCCACGCGGCGCCACCTGCCGTCGGCGGGAATGCCGATTTCCTTTTTGCCGGCGCCGCGCATCTTTTCCGCCGTTCCCCAGCGAACCTCCGCCGGCGAGCCGTCCGTCGAGCGCAGCTCCAACGTCAGCGTCATCTCCCCGCCCTCGGTTACATAGGGGACGACAACTTCCTGCGCCCGGCGCCCGCGGCCGCTCCATTCCATCTTGAGCATTCCGTCCGCCTTCGACAACAGACCGTTGTTCGCGTACCAGCCGTCGACCATCGTGCGGTATGCGTACTCGGCCGGCAGCGGGTCTTCCGGCGTTCTGCCCTGGTCGTTGCTCGTCTCGATCCATTCGTCGAGCGCAGCGGTCAACTCGGCGAGTTTTTCCGCATGTTGCGGATCCTCGGCGAGGTTGTCGATTTCATGGGGATCGCTTTCCAGATCGAACAGCTCGAACTCCGGCCGCCGCTCGGCCATCCATTGCGCGGGAGCGCCCGCGAGCTTGCCTGCCGCGTGCAACTGACGCATCGCCTGCAGCGCGGGGTAACTCGTGTCCTTGTAGTGATTTCTCTGGCTGTACGGGCGCTCCGGCATGAAATTGCGGATCAGCTTCCAGCGCTTCGTGCGCACCGCACGGATGCGGTCGACCGTCTCGTCGCAGCGGTCGCGCGCGGAAAATGCGTAGCGGGGTTCGGGTTCGGCGTCGGGTCCGATGCATACCCTGCCCTGCATGTTCGCCGGAGGATCGATGCCGGCCAGCTTCAGCGATGTCGCCGCGATGTCGATGTGCTGCATCAACCGCTCATCGACCGAGCCCGGCAGGAAGTCGTCAGGCCGGAATTTTTCGGGAATGCGCACGATCAGCGGAATCAGAATGCCCTGCTCGTAGAGCCATTGCTTGCCGCGGTGCAGCGCCTGACCGTGATCGCCGAAAAAGAAAACGATCGTATCGTCGTAAACCCCCTCGTCTTTCAGCCGCTGGATTACCTTGCCGACTTTCACATCGAGGTGCTGGGCGGTATCGAGATAAAGCGCGATGTCGTCGCGCACGACCGGATGGTCGGGATAGTACGGGGCAAGCTCGATGTCGTCGGGGTTGACGGGCGATTCCTCGAACCGCTTGAAGGCGCGGTGCGTTTCCGGAAAATTGACCTGCGCATAGAAAGGCTGACCCGCGGCGCGCTCGCTCCAATCCTCGCCGTCGAACGCCGGGTAGTCGAAACGGTAGTTGAAATCGGTCTTGCCGCCGGCCGTGAGCCCCGGCGCGGGGGTTTTGGAGTTCGACGTATGGTAACCGGCCCGGCGGAAATAATGCGTATGAGTATGCACCCCCGCGGGCAGCTTGTAGTCGTCATCGCGGTGGCTGCGGTGGTTGTGTCCGCCGACGGACGTTTGGAACATCCCCACCATCAGCGCCGAGCGCGCCGCCGAGCAAACCGGCGCGGTGCAGATGCAGTTCGTATAGCGCACGCCTTCCTGCGCCAGACGGTCGAGGTTGGGCGTCTTGACGAGCTTGTTCCCATAGCAGCCGAGGTCGGGCGAGAAGTCTTCCGCAAAAATCCACAGGATGTTGGGCTTGGCCTTCGCGCCGCCGCAGCCGGCCGCGGCCAAGCCGGCGGTTGCGCCCGAGGTTCGCAGGAAATCGCGTCGATTCATAGCGCTTATTGTATCGGGCGGGGGCGGCAAGCATTCGACGCCGCCATCAAGCCGGTGGACGACGATTTTCCGCAGCGGACGCGGGCGGAAAAGCCGCCAACAACATCCGGAGGAGCATTTTACCCCGCGCTGTTCTCCATACCGCGGCGAAGCCGCCAGGCTCACGATCCATGACTGAAGCAAGGCCGCTGACGCGATCTCCCTGCGCACGCTTCAAAGAGGCTGCGCCGGTTCACAGGTCAAGCACATCCAGAAGCTCCTCGACGCTCATTTCGTGATGACGCGCAACGCTCTTCAAGATGCTCGACAACGTCTTCGTTTTGATTGGATTGTGCAAGGGGATCGCCTCATGGCGTTCGCCGTTGATCTGCGTCGTGACTCGTATGTGGGAACCGCGCTGACGCACGGCCGCATAGCCCAAACGCCGAAGCGATGCTTGCAATGCCGTTTATATTGCGCGGCAATTTCACGCCGCCAATACCTCGTCGCGCACGAAGTGCAGACGGACCGGCTTGGGACACGGCATGGCGTCGTCGAAATAGCAGTCAACGGCTTCTTTGACGTTGCGGCGGATTTCTTCGAGCGAGTCGCCTTGGGTGTGGATACCGTAGCCCAATGCACTGGCAGAGTATCCGCCGTCTATCTCGTCCTCGCTGACTTCAAAGATAATTTCGGTCACGATGTCTTCCGTCACTGTTCGCCGACGCACAGTATATACGATCTTCGCTGGAGACTGTCTCAAGCCGCCCGACTCGCGACCCGTGACTCGCGTCAGCGCACTTCGAACGAGCGGCGCTCGGTAAACGCGGCTTGACCGATGTTGTCGCGGATATTCAGCACGACCGTGTAGCGCCCGAGCGGGATCGTCTTTTCGAGATCGAGGCGGAACTTCGCGGGCAGCCACAGGCGCGGGTAGAACGGACTGCCCGTTTCGCCGCGGGAATCGAACTTGAAGAGAGTCTCGCCCTCGTCGTCGATCACGCGCATGTCGGACTCGACATCGAAGGTATTGTCTTCGCGAGTCTTGTAGCCCGTGATGTAGAACTCCGCCCAAATTTCCTCGCCCGCGCGGTAAAGCGGCTCGTCGAGCTTGGCGCCGCCTGCCGCTTTCGCAAAGCCGAAATTGCGAATCGCGAGACGGTCGGACGTTTCCACGCGGCTGCCGTCCACGACAACCGGCACGGACGCCCGAACCGCCGACCCCGCGAGACGGTCCCTGACCTCGATCTCGATCTTGTACGTCCCTCCGCCGGCGTGCGCGGGAATCTCCGGCGAATAGCGGACAACCGGCATCCAGTCTTCGTCTTGCGGGGCGAGCTCGGTATCGAATCTGCCGCCTTCGGCGCCGTAGATGCGCTTGCCGTCGGGGTCGAGCGCTTCCAGCCGATACTCCAGATCGACGCGGTAATCGCTGCTGACCCGGTAGCCCTTGATCTGGAAGTACAGATGGACCGTCTCGCCCGGAAAGTAGCGGCTGTCGGCGGGTATCGCGTACCCGTCCCGGCTGTCGAGCAAGTCGAGGTTTACGAGCTCGAGGCCGGAAGCAGCCGCGCTTGCGGTCTCGTCGGCGTGAATCCAGGGCGGCAAAGTCAACGCCGCAAACATAGCGGCCGCGAAAAAACTAAGCCGCCTGCCTGCGTTCCCCGGCTTCCTTGAGCACAACCTTGCCGTGCGCGTACTCATAGATTTCACGGACAGTCGAATCCGTTCCCAGCTTAACAAGGGCCTCGATATCGAGATGCGCCTCGGCGGCGTCGAGTTTCTCGATCGAAGCGAAGATTTCCGGGCTGCGCGGCTGATACATCGGGCAGCAATCGCTGAAAGGCTCGATCGAAATGTCGTAGGCGCCGATCTGCCGCGCCAGAGCCACGATTTCTTCCTTGTCGGCTCCGCAGAGCGGTCGATAGAGCGGCAGCGCGGCGGCGGCTCCGACGGCATTCATGTTGGCGAGAGTCTGGGAGGCGACCTGCCCGATGCTGTCGCCCGTAACGAGCCCGCGCGCCCGATGCCGCCGCGCCAGCCGCTCGGCGATACGGATCATCATGCGCCGGTAGATCAAGATGCGGAAGCTCTGCGGAGCTTTGGCCACGATCTCGCGTTGAATGCGGTCGAACGGAACCAGATAGAGCTTCGAAGCGCCTTGATAAACCGTGAGCCGCCGCACCAGCGCCCGAACGACCGGCTCGCTTTCTTCGCCGGGCGCGGCCGGACGGCCGTGAAAGTGAACGAACCCCAGCCGCACGCCGCGCCGAATGATTTTGTACGCGGCGACGGGCGAGTCGATGCCTCCTGACAGCAGACAAAGCAGGCGTCCGCTGGAGTTCGGCGGCAGGCCGCCGACGCCGCGCACTTTGCGGGCGTAGAGCGCCGCCCGATGGCGCGTAACCTCGATGAAACAGGTGCGGTCGGGGTTTTTCAGATCGACGCGGACATCCTGCCCGAGCCGCCGCGCCTGTTGGGCGATGGCCGCGCCGATGCGGCGCTCGATCTCCAGGGAACGTAAAGGGAAATGCTTGTTCGCGCGCTTGGCGCGAACCGCAAACGACCGGAACCCGCCGTCGGCCATCAACTCCAGAGCCGCTCGCTCGACCGCTTCGACCGACAAATCGACGGCTCGGCCCAGGCCGATGTTGGCGATTCCGGGGACCAGGGCAAGCCGCCGCAGCGCTTCTTCAGCGGCGGCGTCGCTCTGGAGAAAGACCAGAATCCGCTGATCCTCGCGGACAAGCGGCTCTTTTGCAATCCCTTGCAGGGCGCGCTTGACGGCAGCGCACAAATTGCGGACAAAAAAGCTGCGATTGCAGCCTTTCAGCCAGATCTCCCCGAAATGAATCAGCAAAACCCGCACGCGCTGCCCTGGACCGATTATAGGCGCCGCCCGGCGGGCAGGGTAAAATGGCGGGTTCCGGATGAAACTCTGCACGTTCGAGCACGCCGGCGTATGCGCAGCCGGCATCGTCAGCGAAGACCGCATCCTGCCGCTCAGTTCTGTCAACAGGAAACGCGGCGCCAACTTTCCCACCGAGATGCTCGCTTTGATCGAGTCGGGCCAGGTCGAGGCGCTGAAGCGACTCGCGGCCGGCATCGAGGCCGAGATCCCGATCGCCGAGGTCCGTTTGCGCATTCCCTATGACAACCCCGGCAAGGTCTGGTGCATCGGTCTCAACTACCGCTCCCACGCCGAAGACCTGAACGAAAGGCAGCCGGAAGAGCCGGGCAGCTTCATGAAGCCGCGCTCTTGTTTTTTCGAGCCGGGAGGCGCGATTGAGTTGCCGCCCGAGGAACTCACCCGCGAAGTCGATGCCGAAGGCGAGTTGGCCCTGGTGTTCGGCAAGCGCTGCCGCGATGTGCCCATCGACCGCGCCGCGGACGTTCTGTTCGGCTACACGACCGCCCTGGACATGACCGCTCTCGATATTCTGGCCAAGAATACGCGCTATCTCCAGCGCGCGAAGAGCTTCGACACGTTTTTCACCTTCGGCCCCGTCATCGTCACCGCAGACGAAATCGACGACGTCGCCTCGCTGGAAGTCACGACCGTCCACAACGGCGAAGAGTTCTCGCGGGATTTCGTGCGCAACATGAGGCACGGCCCCGCCAAACTGGTCGCCTTCCACTCCGAGGTCATGACCTTCGAGCCGGGAGACATTCTATCTACCGGCTGCCCGAAGGGCGCGAGGATCCAACCCGGCGATGCCGTGGAGGCGCGGATAGCAGGCGTGGGGCGGCTGCAGGCGTCCGTAAGCCGACGCAAAAAAGTTCCCTGGACGGAGGATTAGCAGCAGTCCGTGCTGAAAGTCTCGTGGGCGGCGCGGCAGGCTCCTGCGGTGTTTTGCCCGCCCGCGGCCGCGCCTCGTCCCTGTAGGGGCGGGTTTCAAACCCGCCCCTACATCGCTGCTAGGGCAGTCCTTCGATCTCATCGCGATCGACTCAAGGGGCGGACGCTGACTTCCTTGAACCGGACGGTGGAATTCTTATCGTGATTCTGCAGGCCGATGTAGCCTTCGTCGGGCCGCGGGCCGCGCCGCGGTTCGAACCACTTGGTTCTCGCCGGCGCCTCGCTGCCGCCGTCGAACTCGTTCACTTGCTTGCCGTTGACCGTTACGCGCGTGATTTGCCCGTCGAGGACGATCTCCATTGTGTTCCAGCCGTCGGCGCCGGCGGGAAATTCCTCGGCAGGCGAGAGCGAGTAGATCGAGCCCGTGCGATGGAATTCGTCGCCGGAGTCCTGAATCTGGACCTCGTATCCGCGATGCACGGCGAACCAGGGGTCGTTCGGCTTTTCAGGGATGCGGATGAAGACCCCGGCGTTGGCCTGCGGACTCTCGGGCCTGTAAACGATGCGCACGACCGCGTTGCCGATTTTCCTGCCGTCGTAAGCAAGCAGCCCCATGCCGCCTGCTGTTTTGAGAGCGCCGTCTTCAACGACGAACTCGCCGGGGCCGGTATGCCTCCAACCGGTCGTATCGACGCCGTTGAAGAGTTGCTCGCGTTCCGGTTCGGGCGGAGCGCAAGCGAAAAACAGCAGGAACGCGGCCGCGGTCACGGGGAGTTTCATAGCCATAACAGGATAGTCGAATCGCGGGCCGACCGCTACGGAGGGCGGCGCAGCTTTCCGTCGGCGGTCAAACGGAACCGGCGGCCGCGCCACACGATCGTGTTGCCGAAGAATGCCCCGAACCAGGCGAGCAGCCCGATGACATCCTGCAACGGGACCAACCAGAAATAGCGCAGCGTCAGACGGTCGCCGAGAACCGCGCCGCCCACCGCAAGCAGCGCGGCCAAGCGCAAGAGGGCGCAGACTCCCAGCAGCCATACGCTCCATTGGGCGCCGCCGGACAGCGGAACGGCGAGCAGAGCCCAGGGCAGCGGATTCATGAAAATCTGCCCGACATAGCCCAGCGGCCGCGAGCGGCGCGTCGAGCGGTTCCAGCGCAGGCGGTGACGGAAGCTCGCCGCGAAGCGGTCGGCGCCGATGCGGTGCTCCACCACGTTCCGCGCCAGCCGCACCTCGAAGCCCGCCGCGCGCGCCCGTTGCCCCAGGACAAAATCCTCGGCCAGATATTCCTGAACGGATTCGAATCCTCCGGCGGCCTCGAGGCAATCGCGCGAAATCGCCATCGTGGGGCCGACGGCGAAATCCATCGGCGCCAGCATTTCCGCCAGCAGCGCGCCGCCCCAGAACTCGCTGTTCATGCCCAGGGCCTCCAGCAGCGACCAGAAGCTCGGCCCCGGCGCCGCGCGGTAGGGGCAGGTCACGACCCCCGTCTTCGCGCCGGAAAATTCGGAGGCGATGCCGTCGAGGCAGTCCGCGTCCGCCCGGATGTCGCTGTCGCTGACGACCAGCAAGTCGTGCCGCGCCGCCGCGGCCATCGCCTGTAGCGCAAAGACTTTCGCATTCGGACACGGAGGCTCGCCGGTCGCCAGAATTTTCACGGGAACGCGCGGATACTGCCGACTCAACTTCCGCGCAACCCTCAGGGCGGGGTCGCCGTCCTCGCGCGCCGCGAACAGAAGCTCGTAGCGCGGGTAGTCGAGCTCGAAGAACGAGCGGAGGTTTCGCTCGAGTTCGGGTTCGTCTCCGGCAACGGGTTTGAGCACGCTGATTGCGGGCCGGGCCGGGCCGCCGGCGGCCGGCGGCGGTTTCCGCAAGCGGAAGCGAACGGCCGCAAAAACCGTCAACAGGCAAACGATGCAGCCGCCCAGGACGATGCCGGCGGCGAGGAACGCCGGAGTCAAGAGATCTACTTGATGCTCTCGTCCTTCTCGACCTTGCCGTCGCGAAGGTGGACCACGCGATGAGCGTACACCGCAATGTCCGGTTCGTGCGTCACGAGAATGATCGTGTTGCCTTGCCTGTGCAAGACATCGATGACCCCCATGATTTCGTTCGAGGTCGCCGAATCGAGATTGCCTGTCGGCTCATCGGCGAGGATGATCGACGGATCGCCCGCCAGCGCCCGCGCGATCGCCACGCGCTGGCGCTGACCGCCCGAGAGCTCGCTCGGTTTGTGATACATGCGCGGGGTCAGGTCCACTTGCTGCAGGGCGTGCCGGGCCTTTTCGAGGCGCTGTTCCGGGGGCAGCCCGGCGTAGATCAGCGGAAGCTCGACGTTCTGCAAGGCGGTCAGCCGCGGCAACAGGTTGAACGTTTGAAAAACGAACCCGATTTCCTTATTGCGGATGTACGCCAATTCATCGTCGCTCATGGTGCTGATCAGTTGGCCGGCGATGAAATAGTCCCCCGCGGTCGGCGTATCGAGAGCGCCGATCAAATTCATGAAAGTCGATTTCCCTGAGCCGGACGGCCCCATCAGCGCGACGTATTCGCCGTACTCGATGCGCATGTCGATGCCGTCCACGGCATGGATCTCCTGATCGCCCATCACATAGGTCTTGCGCAATCCGTAAGTCTGGATGACCACACCGTCCGCTTTAAGCTGCTTGCCGAGTTCTTCCCGGTTCGATACGACTGCCGACGCCATAAACCCTTATTCTCTCTTATGGGCGAGCGCCGGAGCCGCGTAGTTACTCTACGGGCGCCGCGAGCAGCAGCAGGACGGCGCCGCGGGCGGGCGTATCTCCCGGCGAGACCGCGATTTCCGCGGCGACGGCATCCCGAGGGGCGCGCAGAACGAACGTATCCGCGAGAGACTCGAGGCGTTCGAGCATGCGCCGGGCCTGGGCCAGGTTTCGGCTCTCCCGGCGAACCTCGGCGCCGGAGAGCCGGTCGACCGCCTCTCGAGCGGCCTCTGCCTCCAATCCGCGGGACTCCAACTCTTGCTTGCGCCGCTCGTATTCGACCCGCGCCAGCAGTCCCTCGTCGAACAACTCTTGCTTGCGCTCGAAATCCTGCAATGCGGCTCGATAATCCGCTTCCAGCCGGCGGACCGCCTCCGCGCGAACCCCCAACTCGGCTTGCCGCACGGCCGCGGCCCGCGCTTCCGCCGCGGCGGCTTCCGCCTCCAGGCGCCGCAATTCCTCATTAGCGGCGGCGCGTTTCTCGACAATAGCCAAATCGCGCAGCACGAGCAGGGGCTGCCCTGCCCCGACTCGCTCGCCGGCCGCAACGGGGACTTCCAGAACCTGGGCCAGACGCGGGGTGCGGATAGCGATCGTTTCGCGGGCGACCGAGCGCGCGGGAGGCCGCATCCGCTCCGCGGGCGGCGTTTCCGCAGGCAGGGGAGCGGGCCGCCGCCGTCCAAGGGAAGACGGCACGGACAGCGCGGCAAGCGCCAAGCCGATCAGCATCAGGTTGGAAATGACCGCGCCCAACTGCCTGCCTCAGTCCGCTGTTTCGATTCCCAGTTGCTTCCAGATCGGATCGACCCGCGCCTTGACGGCCTCGTCCATCTCGATAAGATCTGGCCAGGGCCGCCGGAACCCTTCCTGCGGCCACTTCTTCGTGGCGTCGATGCCGACCTTCGAGCCGTAATCCGCAAGTCGGCTGGAGTGGTCGAGCGAGTCGATCGGACCGAACGTAAACTGCAGGTCGCGCTCGGGGTCGATGTTGTTGAGCGCGCGGAAAGCCGTTTCGCTGTAATCCTGAACGTCCACGTCGTGATCGACCACAACGATGCATTTGGTGAACATCGCCTGGCCCAGCCCCCAGATCGCGCTCATCACCTTGCGCGCGTGGCCCGGGTAGGACTTCCGAATCGACACCAGCATCAAATTGTGGAAGACGCCCTCCGCGGGCATGGCCATATCGACGACCTCGGGAAGCTGCAGGCGAAGCAGGGGCAGAAAAACTCTCTCGACCGTCTTGCCCATGTAGTAGTCTTCCATCGGCGGCTTGCCGACGATGGTCGTCGCATAAATCGGATTCTTTCGCTGGGTGATGCACTCCACGTGAAAAACGGGGTACTCGTCGGCCAACGAATAATAGCCGGTGTGATCCCCGAACGGACCCTCGGTGCGCAACTCGCCGAGCGTCACGCGGCCTTCGAGAACGATCTCGGCGTTGGCCGGAACTTCGAGATCGACGGTCTTGCACTTGACCATCTCGACGGGCTTGTTGCGCATGAAGCCGGCAAAGAGCATCTCGTCGAGATCGGGGGGCAGCGGCAGAATCGCGGAAAACATGGTCGCGGGGTCCGCGCCGATGGCGACGGCGACATCCATGCGCGTCTCGCGGCCCTCGGCCGCCAGCCGCCGGTAGTGCTCGGCGCCCTGCTTGTGCGTCTGCCAATGCATCCCGGTCGTGCGCTCGTCGAAGACTTGCAGGCGGTACATGCCGCAATTGCGCTTGCCGCTGACCGGATTGCGCGAAAAGACCATGGGCAAAGTGATGAACGGCCCCGCGTCCTGGGGCCAGCAGGTCGGCACGGGGTAGTCGTAAAGCGAAAAATTTTCGGTTTTCACGACTTCCTGGCAGGCGCCCGAGCGGACCTCTCGCGGAAAGAAGTTGCCGAGCTCGGCCAGCTTCGGCAGCATCTTGAGCTTGCCGACAAGCCCTTGCGGGGTCTTCATCTCGAGATACTCGGCGATGCGGTCGGCCAGGGACTGCACGTCATCGACTTCCAGCGCCAGCTCCATCTTGCGCATCGAAGCGAAGGCGTTAATCAGCACCGGGATGCTATGGCCGCGGGGGTTCTCGAAAAGGAGCGCCGGGCCGCCGCTTTTCACCGCGCGGTCGGCCAGTTCGGTAATCTCCAGCGCGGGGTCGACCTCGGCGGAGACGCGCTTGAGCTCGCCGCGCCGTTCCAGCGTTGCGATAAAGCTGCGCAAATCGGAGTAAGCCATGGAACTCTAACCCATCAAGCTAGCAAACGACGGCTCCAAAAACCGCGCGGGAGGCGCGGCGGTTTCCGCAGACGCTGGGAACGTGTTGCGCCGCCCCGCCGGGCAAGCGCCGGCGCCGGCAAAGAAAGTTGCCGGCGCCAAGCGGTCGGCGGTTTTTGCCAAGGCGCCCCTCGGGCATACGCTGGGGCAAAACTTTCTTGGCGCAAGGGCGCCGGGTTCGCGCAAGCGGTCTTCCTATTCACTTGCCACTTTCCAGCGGCCGCATAAGCGGCCCCGCTATCCACCGGCCGCGAAGCGCTTTGCCGCGCAGCTACTATTGTTAAATTTATTAAATGTAATCGGCCGCGGAAACACGGTTGACGGCAGTTGAAGTCGTCGATACTTCTGTTATGGATGGAATGAAAAGAGGCCGGCCGCCAACTTTCCTGTTGCAGAGATTCAAGTAAATAGCGTGCCATGGAAAAGTCATTCCTCAGCCGTCGGCTAATAGGGAAGCAGCGGGCTCGGGAAACGTCTCGCTCTGTGCTAAGGAAAGTCTGAATAAAGTGGTTTTGGCGCGTTGGCTGGTTGAAGTTGTCCGTAAGGAGCGGTTGCAGCCGGGCTGCCGGCGAATTTTGCGGCTGAATCCTGCCGATTTTGACTGCGCAACGCCAATTTTTGACCCCGCAGCGACGGCTTCGACTCCGCTTCTGCGGCTTGGCGCCGGCATGGACGCACGACTCCTGTATTGTGGCGCTCAGGCCGTCGCGTAGCGCCCGGCAAGCAGCAGATTGGCGAAGCCCAACAGCAGACTGATCCGCTCCCGGTTCTTGGCCAAGCCGCGATAGCGCACCTTGGCGTAGCCAAAGTGCCGCTTCACGTACAGAAACGGGTGCTCCACCTTGGCCCGCACCTCTGCCTTGCGCCGCTCCGCCCGCGCCTCCGCGCTGCCCGCCGCCAAGCGCCGCCGCTGCCCAGCCTTCAAGGCCACTTGCCAGCGCACCTTACGCCCCCGATGCTCCGCGCGCTTGTCGATCCCCTGGTAACCCGCATCCGCGCACACCTCCCGCTCCCCGCCGTGCAGCAACTCATGCCCTTGGGTCACATCCGCCACGTTCGCCGCCGTCGCCGCCACGCTATGCGTCAGCCCCGTCTCGGCGTCCACGCCGATATGCGCCTTCATCCCGAAATACCATTGATTCCCCTTCTTGGTCTGATGCATCTGTGGGTCGCGACTCCGCTTCTTGTTCTTCGTCGAACTCGGCGCCGCGATGATCGTCGCGTCCAGAATCGTCCCCTCCCGCAGCCGCAAGCCTTGCTCCGCCAAGTGCGCGTTGATCTCCGCCATCAGCTTCCCGCCCAACTCGTGCCGCTCCAACAGATGCCGAAAGTTCAAAATCGTCGTCTCGTCCGGCAGCGCATCCCCCAAACGCAAGCCCACGAAGCGCCGCACCGACTCGATCTCGTACAGCATGTCCTCCATCCCCGGATCGCTCACGTTGTAAAACAACTGCACGCAATGCACGCGCAGCATCACCGCCAACGCGTACGGTCGCCGCCCCCGCCCCGCTTGGGGGTAGTACGGGCGGATGCGCTCCTCCAAGCGCTCCCACGGAATCAAGTCCTCCATCCGTGCCAGAAACTTCTCCCGCCTCGTCTGCTTCTTCTTCCCCTCGTACTCCAATTCTGCAAACGTCCGCTGCGCCATCGCTCTCCCCCTTATTCCCCGTGCCCGCTGCTCTCCCCTTATTATCCCAGTCAATAGCCTGCTTGTTCAGAGTTTCCCTAACGGTCTTTCTATCCACTATCCACCGGCCGCATAAGCGTCCCGGCGCACGGACGCTCCGCCGGTCTCCTCTCTCCCTTCTTACCGCGCTTTTCCACTCCGCGCCGCGGTCTTGCTCGCCATTCGCCGCTCTCCACTCTGCGCTAATCCTCGCCGCGCTGTCGGCCGCGCCCGCCGGGGTGCAATCCGCGGCCGACTGGACGATCACCACGGTCGCGGGGAACCCGAACGGCGGTCCGGCGGTTCATGCGCGGTTGAACTCCCCTTGGGGTATGGCGCTGGACTCGGAGGGCAACCTCTACATCGCCGATTCGGCCAACCATCGCATTCGCAAGATCGACGCCGACGGCAACATTTCCACGGTCGCCGGAACCGGGCCCGAAGAGTACACCGGGGACGGCGGTCCGGCGGTTCAGGCACAGTTGAGCTTCCCTTCGGATGTGGCGCTGGACTCGGAGGGCAACCTCTACATCGCCGATTCGGGCAACGATTGCATTCGCAAGGTCGACGCCGACACGGGGCACATTTCCACGGTCATAGGGGAATCGTTGGACGGACCCCGAGGCGTAGCGCTGGACGGAGACGACAACCTCTATATTGCCGATACGAACAACCATCGCATTCGCAAGATCGACGCCGCCGACGGCGACATCTCCACCGTCGCCGGAACCGGGTCCGCAGGGGACGGCGGTCCGGCGGTTCAGGCGCTGTTGCGCTTCCCCGAAGGCGTGGCGCTGGACGGAGACGACAACCTCTACATCGCCGATACGGCGAACGATCGCATCCGCAAGGTCGACGCCGACGGCGACATTTCCACGGTCGCCGGAACCGGGAGCCGCGAGTACGACGGGGACGACGGTCCGGCGGTTCTGGCGGCGTTGGACGGCCCCAAAAGCGTGGCGCTGGACGCGGCGGGCAACCTCTACATCGCCGATTCGACTAAACGTCGCATCCGCAAAGTCGACGCCGTCACGGGGAACATTTCCGCATTCGCCGGAACCGGGACGCAGGGGGTTCAGCGGGGACGGCGGCTTGGCTACCGAGGCGCGGTTGGGTGACCCCAGTGACGTGGTGCTGGACAGGTTGGGTAATTTCTACATCGCCGACACTGACAACCACCGCATCCGCAGGGTCGCGAGGGTTATCCTGACCGCCATCCCCTCTTCGATCGTCCGCGGCCAGCAGTCGTCGATTCTCGAGTGGGCCTCCGCCATCGCCGTCAGCGCCAAGATCGACCCCAACATCGGCACGGTCACCCCCGCCACGGGAGGCATGCACACCGTCACGCCGACCTCCACGACGACCTACACGCTGACCATCACCGACGACAACAACGCCACCGCCACGGTCATCGTCACCGCCGCCCCCACCGCCACGTTGACCGCCTCCCCGGCGACGATCACCGCCGGCCAGTCTTCCACCCTGAGCGTAACCTCCACCAACGCCGTCAGCGCGGTCATTGAGCCCGGCGTCATCCACGTCCCCCTCGACGGCTCCGGCGCCGGCTCGGTCACCGTCTCCCCCCCCGACACCACCACCTACACGCTCACCGTCACCCACGCCGGCGGCGTCACCGCTACAGACACCGCCAAGGTCACCGTCAACAACGCGCCCACCGGCGCGGTGACCATCAGCGGCACGCCGACCCAGGGGCAGACGCTGACGGCGGTGACCTCCACCATCGCCGACCCGGACGGTCTGGGGACCTTCAGCTACCAGTGGAAGCGCGGCGGAACCGACATTACCGGCGCCACCGGCTCCACCTACGTACTGACGCAGGACGACGTGGGGGCGGCGATCACGGTGACGGTGAGTTGGACCGACGACGGCGGCACGGACGAGTCGCTGACCTCGGCCCCCACGGCGGCGGTGACCGACACCAACGACGCGCCCACCGGCTGACGCCGGCGACGCGCAGAGCGTAGCCGAAGGCGCAACCGTCACCCTGGACGGTTCGGGCAGTTCGGATCCGGAGGGGGAGACGCTCAGCTACGTCTGGACGCAGACCTCGGGAGCGACGGTGACCTTGAACGGAGCGAACACAGCCGCTCCGACGTTCACCGCGCCCACGCAGTTGGCCGACGACGAAACGCTCGTCTTCTCGCTGATCGTGACCGACGCCCGGGGCGCGGCTTCGGCGCCGGACACGGTGACCGTTACCGTCACCGCGGCGGACCTGACGCCGTCCTTCTCCCCGGCATCCGTTGACTACGCCTGGACGACCGGCAGGGACATCGGCTCGGTACAGTTGCCGGCGGCCTCCGGCGGCAACGGCGAGTTGAACTACGCGCTCGCGGACCAGGCGGATATCCCCGCCGGCGTGAGCTACGCCGACGCCACGCGCACCTTCAGCGGCGCGCCGACGGCGACCGGCACGGCCACCCTCACCCTGACCGCCACCGACTCCGACGCTTCCGACCCGGACAGCGCCGAGTTGACCGTCAACATCACCGTCAGCGAGCCGCCGCCGCCCGATGAGCGGACGATCGACACGGTGGCGGGGGACGGAACGCCGGGGTACAACGGGGACGGCCGCACGGCGACCGAAGCGCAACTCAACGCCCCCTCCGGCGCGGCGCTGGACGCCGAGGGCAACTTGTACATCGCCGATACCTCCAACCACCGCATCCGCAGAACCGACGCCGCAGGCAACATGACCACGGTCGCGGGGAGCGGAGCACAAGGGTACAGCGGGGACGGCGGCCCGGCGGTCGCGGCGCAACTCAACGCCCCCAGCGGCGTGGCCGTGGACGCGGCGGGCAACCTGTACATCGCCGATACCGGCAACCACCGCATCCGCGTCGTCGACGCCGCAGGCAACATCGACACGGTCGCCGGGAGCGGAGTACAAGGGTACAGCGGGGACGGCGGCTTGGCCGTCGCGGCGCAACTCAACGCCCCCAGCAGCGTGGCTGTGGACACGGAGGACAACTACCTGTACATCGCCGATACCGGCAACCAGCGCATCCGCAAGGTCGACGCCGCGGGTAACATCGACACGGTGGCGGGAAACGGAACACAAGGGTTCAGCGGGGACGGCGGCCCGGCGGTCGCGGCGCAACTCAACGCCCCTTCCGGCGTGGCCGTGGACGCGGAGGGCGCCTACCTGTACATCGCCGATACGGGCAACCAGCGCATCCGCAAAGTCGGCCAGGCTCCCCTCGAGACGGTTCCGCCCGTCACGCCTCGTCCGGAGCCGGAATTGCCGGCGGTGCGCGCGCGGACGTTCGAGTTGTCGTTCACGCTGGCGCAGGACGCCGAACCGGCGGCGCAACAGGTCGTGCTGTACGCCGAGAACGGCGCGGCGAACTTCCGCGCGCAGCCCGGCCCCCAGTGGATCGGGGCGGAGCCGGCAAGCGGCCGCTTGGAGGAGGACGAAGAGACGACGATTACGGTCACTGTGGATCCGGCCGGGCTGCGCGTGGGAGCGTATCGCGGGCGGCTGTACATCCGCTCGGAGGGGCGTCTCACGGGGCGGGTGTGGGTAGCCTTGGAAGTGCTGCCGCCGGTGGGTCCGGCGGTGGCCGAGCGCGGCGTGTTCAACGCGGCGGTGCAGAGCGCCTTGGGCGCGCGGACGAATCCGTTCAGCGCGGTGCGGCTGCTGCCGGTGGCGCCGGGTTCGATGGTGGCGGTGTCGGGCGAGAACTTCACCGGCGGCGAGTCGTTTGAGGCGGGGGGCTTCCCGCTGCCTGTGAGTCTGGGCGGGGTCAAGGTGAAGTTCGACGGACTGGAGGCGCGGCTGTTTGCGGTCAGTCCGCAGCGTATCGAGGCGCAGTTGCCCTCCCTGCTGAACCTGGGAGCGCTGGCGGGCGGCGGCGCGGCAACGGCGGCGGTGGTGGTGGAGACGGCGGAGGGCGGCAGCTACGCGCGGCGTTTCGTTACAGCCGCGCAGGCGCCGGGCATCTTCACGGCGTCGGGCGAGGGGCGGGGCCAGGGGGCGGTGCTGTTGGCGGACACGGGGGCGTTGGCGGCGCCGCGCGGCTACGCTGCGCAGAGCCGGCCGGCGCGGGCGGGAGAGGTGTTGGAGATTTACGCCACGGGCTTGGGGCCGGTGTATCCGCCGGTTGCCGACGGGGAGAACTCGTGCGGGCCGGAGGGGGTCTGCCTGGCGGACGGCGCGAACATAGTGTTGCGGCGCACGGCGGAGCGGCCGCGAGTGACCATCGGCGGCGTGGAGGTCGCGGAGGAGGCTGTGCTGTTTGCGGGCTTGGCGCCGGCTATGGCGGCGGTGAACCTGGTGGTGGTGGAGGTTCCGCAAGGGATCGAGCCGTCCGCCGCGGCGGAGGTCACGATCGCCGGCGGCGGCAGAGCGAGCCAACCGGGCGTCACGATTGCCGTCGAATAAGGGGCGCCGTCGAGTAACGAGGCGCCGTCGAGTAAAGGACGGCTAAGCCTGGACGATCGCCCGGTTCAGATATTGGATGAACGGCGCAATCGCCTGGAAGCGCTTCGTGATCGTCCCGGAGATGCCGGGCGACTCGATTTCGCTTGCGGGAAGCACGGCGCCCGCCAGGAACTGCTTGTAAACGAGCAGGTCGGCAGCCGGATGGTCGCGGGGGAATCCCTTGGGGATGCGCTTGAGCTTCTCGCCCTCGATCCCTGTGAAGAGTTTCTTGAAGGTACGGCTCGCAACGATCGCCCTGAGCTCGTCGGGATTCGCGGCGATCCGCCGCCGGATTTTCAACAGTTCCGCAGAGCCGGGCGCGTAAACGCCTCCGCCGACAAGCAACTCGTCGGCGGAAAAGTGAAAGTAGTATCCGGCGCCCGCGTGTTTCTCGGGTCCGCGAAAGGCGAAGACGGCGGCGGCGTGAGTCTTGTAAGGGCTCTTGTTCTTCGAGAAGCGCACGTCCCGATAGATACGGTACACCGCCTTCTTCGGATCGGTCACGTATCCGGGCGAGTAGCGGTCAAGCTCGGCTCCCAACTCATGCGCCAATTCGATCAACGGCGCTCGAACGCTTGCTTCGTATCTCGCCTTGTTCTGCAAAAACCAATCGCGGTTGTTGTTCTCGGCAAGTTCGCGGAGGAACTTCCTGGCGTCGGGCGAAAATCCTGTGAAGCGCGGCTTCATGTTAATGCAACAGTTGCACAGAACGCCGCATGAGCGAAAAAACCGTCGGCGCCGGGCGGTAAGGCATCCCGTTAAGAGGCGGCGGCGCCGGGTTGACCGGGAACTTCCGTATCCGCCGGCGGAGGCGCCGCAGCAACGTTCTTCTTGGCCTTCACCGGTTTCTTCTGGTTTTTTTTGGGGCCGATCATCATGCTCATGGAGCGGCCCTCGATGCGCGGAGTCGTCTCGGGGCTCCCCAATTCCTCGACATCTTTCGCCAAGTCCTGAAGAATCCGCTCGCCGATATCGGCGTGAGTGATTTGCCTGCCCCGAAAGAAAATCGTCGCCTTGACTTTCTTGCCTTCCTTGAGAAATCGCAGGGCGTGATTCTTCTTGAATTCGTAATCGTGCTGGTCGGTATCCGGACGAAACTTTACCTCTTTGACCTCGACACGCTGCTGTTTCTTCTTGGCCTCGTTCTTTTTTTTCTTCTCCAGATAGGTGTACTCGCCGTAGTCGATCACTTTGGCGATGGGCGGCGTCGTATTGGGAGAAATGACGACAAGATCGAGCCCGAGATCTTTCGCGCGCCGGATGCCTTCTTGGGTCGGCATGACCGCCGTTTCTCCATCCGGGAAAACGACGCGCACCTCACGGGCGCGAATCGTCTCGTTTACATTCTGTCGTCGAACCCTACGGAAAGAGCGATAGCGTCTACGAAAAATGAGTCATCTCCTTTGAATTGGCGCCGGGGGTTCATTCCGAGCGATGCAAAGCGGCCCCGCATTTTGCGGCAAGCGCAGCCCCCCACTGATTCATCGATTCATTGTACCGCCGACAGCGCCCGCAGAAACCATAGCCGGCCGTTTTCAAGCGACGCTCGAATCCGCGCCGACAGCGCCATGTTAGCACGAGAGCCGAATTGTCAAGTTCCGCGAGGCGAAAGTTTCCATCCAAGGCCGCGCGGCGATACGCATGCTTGACAACGAAAATCGAGAGCGCTTAGCATAAGGCTGCGGTTGCTGCTTCGCCCGCCCGAACTCGAATGATCAAATACGATATCGTCAACCACGTCGTCAACCGAACGGGGCTCAGCAAGACCAGAGCCGAGATGGCTATCCAGGCCGTATTCGATTCCATGAAGCGCGCGATGGAAAACGGCGAGCGCATCGAGTTGCGCGGATTCGGGGTATTCAACGTCCGCCCCCGTAAGACGGGCATCGGCCGCAACCCGCGCACCGGCGAAGAGGTAATCATCCCGCCGGGCAAGGCGGTTCGTTTCAAGCCGGGGAAAGACCTGCAATCGATATAGCAGTTCGTGGTGAAAGCCGCGCGTTGGCGTTAGGCGTGTTTCTGAATCGTGGGAACGATCACCATCTCCGGGATGCAGGCCCGAGGGTGCAGCGCCGCCGCCAGCAACGCGGCCTGAGCCAGATCTTCCGGCTGCAGCATGGCCGCCCGTCGGGCGGCGTCGGGAACGACCGGGCGGTTATCCAGAATCGGGGTATTCACTTCTCCCGGACAGATCACGCAGGAACGGATGCCGCGTCCGCCCTCTTCGAGATGCGCGGCCAAGCCCAACGAACGCACGCCGTGCTTGGCGGCGCTGTAACCGGCGCCGGCAACCGTGGACGTGCGCACGCCGGCGGTCGATGAAATCGTAATCAACAAGCCGTCCCGCCGCTCCCGCATCAACGGCAAAACGGCGCGCATCAGATAGAACGGCCCGTTCAAGTTCACCGCAATCATCCGCTCGAAGTCCTCAGGCGACAGCTTGTCGAGGGCGCGCGCGGGAACATTCGTACCGGCGTTGTTCACGAGAATATCGATCTGCGGCAGGGTTTCGACCGCGTAAGCAACCATGCCCTCTACGGCTTTGCGGTCGGAGACGTCCAACGCATAGGGATAGAGGCGTCCGCCCGCAGGCCCTGCGTCGGCCTTCGCCCGTTCCAGCTTCGCCAACGTGCGGCCGACGGTTACGACCGCGGCGCCCTGCTCGGCGAAACAGCGCGCCACGGCCTCGCCGATACCGCTTCCGGCGCCGGTGACGATCGCGCCTTTCCCTTGCAGTTTCATTCTCTTGCCTCCCGCGCGCTCGAGCAAGGCGCCGCCTCGCTCGGAAAAAGGCATCTTAGCAGCAACGGCCCCGCCCCGCCGCCAGAACGAACGGCGCGCGGTTTGCGCCGCTTATAATGGCCTCTGGGGCTTCCATGAAGCAGACCATCGTCGTCATTGAAGACGATCAGGACCTATGTACGCTGCTCGCCTACAACCTGGGCCGCGCGGGCTACGACGTACAAACCCGGCATCGCCTGGAGGGCGCTCTGGAGTTGATTCAGGCTTCTGTGCCGAGCCTGCTTATTCTGGACGTAATGCTGCCGGACGGCGACGGTTTCGACTTTTGCCGCAAACTTCGACGAGACCCGCAGCTTGACGGCATACCGATCTTTTTCCTGACGGCGCGAACACAGGAAATCGACCGCGTCCTGGGGCTGGAAATAGGCGGCGACGACTACATTACAAAGCCGTTCAGCCCGCGCGAGCTGATCGCGCGCGTGAAGGCGCGC
Source organism: Bryobacterales bacterium (assembly GCA_965214915.1). Taxonomy (GTDB): domain Bacteria; phylum Acidobacteriota; class Terriglobia; order Bryobacterales; family UBA6623; genus CATQHP01. The sequence continues at coordinate 213,838 of CBDCCP010000001.1, forward strand.
CTGCGTCGATTGGACGAGCCGGAGGGAAAACCCCTCGAAGCCGGCAGCTTGAAAATCGATCCGGTCTCGCGTCGGGCCAGCCTCGACGGCAAGCCCCTCGATCTCACGGAAACGGAATTTTCCATTCTTCTGTTCTTCTGCTCCAATCCGGACCGAGCATACACGCGCGAGCAACTCCTCAGGCAAATCTGGGGCGAAAACTACCACGTGACGCCGAGAAACGTTGACGTCCACATTCGCCGTCTGCGGAAACATCTGGAAGTCGAACCGAGCAGCCCCAAGTGGATCCAAACATTGCGCGGGCATGGCTATCGTTTCGAAGTCCCGTCATGACCGCAAGAATTTTTTTCAAGCTGACGCTGCTGGCAGTTCTTCCGCTCGCCATTGCCGCATTCGCAGTGCAGTTTTTGGTCGCGCGCATCACGACCGCCAATCTGGAAGCGAATCTGGAGCAAAGTCTCAGAGAAAAGTCCCGCCTCGCCGACGCCGCGCTGGCCGGGCTGACCCCGGCGGAGTACCAATCGGCGATCGAAGACATCGCCGCGAGGTCGCAGGCCCGCGTCACGGTCATTGCCCCCACGGGAATTGTCTTGGCGGATTCCGAAGCGGATCCCGCCGATATGGAGAATCATGCCGGGAGACCGGAATTCGCGCGGGCATTGCAAGGAGAGCCGGCGGTCAGCCGCCGTTTCAGCACCACGGTCGGCATCGATTTTCTGTATGTGGCCGTGCCGATGGAAGACGGCCGCGCGGTTCGACTGGCGCTGCCTCTGTCCGAAATAGCGGCAATCGTCACCGAGAACCGATCGCGCATCACCGCGGTCACTCTTTACGCCGTGCTGCCGCTGATCTTGCTGACGGCGCTGTTCGCCCGCCGCATCTCCGGGCAGCTATCGAATACCATCGCTTTCTCGAACGAATTGGCCAAGGGAAACTTCGATGCGCACATGGTCCAGTCCTCCCGCGGCAATCTCGCGGAGTTGGACAAACTCGGCATGAGCCTGCAAACGACCGCCGGCAAGCTGCGCTCGATGTTCAACCAACTGCAAGACGAGCGCTCCCGCTTCGCGGCGGCCGTAAACGGAATCGGCGAGGGCATTCTCGTAGTCGATCGCAAGCGCCGCATCGTCCTGTTCAATCCTTCTATCGAGCAGATGTTTCCTGACGAAAACCTGACCCCGAATGTAGCGCTCGACGAGTGGTCGAATCAGGAGATCTCCCGTCTTTTCGAACTATCCATCGAAAGCGGCAAACCGACAGCCACCGATCTCACCATCAAAGAGCCGACCGAGCGTTCCTGGCGCGTCTCCTGCGCGCCGATTACCAACCGCAAAGGCAAAGTGCAGGCGGTCGCCGCCGTATTTCACGACGTGACGGAACTCGAGCGCATCGACCGCATGCGCCGCGACTTCGTGATTAACGTGTCACATGAGTTGCGCACGCCGCTCTCGGTAATCAGCGGCTATGCCGAGACCCTGCTCGAGGGCGCGCTGGACGATCCGGACAACAATCGCCGATTCGTGAAAATTCTGCTGCAAAACTCGCAGCGCCTGACCCAGCTCACGTCGGACCTGATGGCGCTTTCGCAGATCGAGGGCAAGACCCGCGAGTTCGAGTTCACCGACCACGCGGCCGCGGAACTTTTGCATCAGGCGGCCGACGGCTTCCGCCCGCTGACGGAGCAGAAGTCGATCGAGATCGAAGTCGCGCCCCTGAACGCAAACGTCAGTCTCAAGTGCGATGCGGGCGCGATTCACCAGATATTCGGCAACTTGTTGGACAACGCCGTCAAATACACGCCGGCCGGCGGCAGGATTACGGTCGGCATCCGCGAGCGCGAGGCGAAAATCGAGTTCTATGTCCGCGACACCGGCATCGGCATCCCCGCGGAACACATCCCCAGGCTGTTCGAGCGCTTCTACCGCGTGGACAAGGCGCGTTCGCGCGCGCTCGGCGGAACGGGGCTGGGGCTGGCGATCGTCAAGCATCTGGTATTGGCGCATCACGGCTCGGTATGGGTAGAGAGCGAACCCGGCGCCGGATCGACGTTTTGGTTTTCCCTGCCTTACGAACCGCAGCTTGCGGCGGCGGACGGCCTCGATTCTCGCCAGGCAGCGCTTTTCTGAGTTACCCTATCTTTCGTGATGCCGATTTCTCCCTTACGCCCGTTCGCCCTGTTCTGTCTTTCGGCGGGATGCCTTTTCAGCGCCCCCGCGGCCAAGCAGTTCCGGGCAATCTTCGATGGAACGTCGCTGAAGGGATGGGAGGGCGCCCCCCGTCTCTGGAGCGTCGAGAACGGCGTGATTGTCGGACAGACCAGCGATGCCGATCCGATCGACAAGAACTCCTTCCTGATCTGGCGGCAGGGCGTCGTCGACGATTTCGAGTTCAAATTCGATTACAAAATTACCGGCGGCAACTCGGGCGTCCAGTATCGCGCCTTCGAAAAACCGAAAGAGTGGGGCGCCTTCGTCATGGGCGGATTGCAGGCGGACTTCGAAGCCGGCGACCGCCATACCGGCGGCCTTTACAGCGAGCGGTCGCGAGGGATTCTCGCGCGGCGCGGGCAGAAAACGGAGATCGGAGCCGATCACAAACCAACCGTGACGGGCAAGCTGGGCGACCCGGTCGAATTGCAGTCTCACGTCAACATGGAAGACTGGAACAGCTTCCACATCATCGCCCGCGGCAACCGCTACATCCACAAGATCAACGGTCACGTAATGGTTGACGTTACCGACAACGACCCGTCGGCGCCCCGCTCGGGCCTGATCGGCTTGCAGGTTCACCGCGGCCCGGCCATGAAGGTCGAGTTCCGCAACCTGATGCTCAAGCGGCTTCCCATGGCGGGCAAGAAGAAGGTGGTGTTGATCGGCGGCCGGAAAAGCCACAGTTACGGCGCCCACGAGCACAACGCCGGCGTCGCTTTACTGGCGAAGGCGCTCAACGAGAACCACCCCGGCATCCATGCCGTCACCTACCACGACGGCAATCCCGCCGACCCGACCGCATTGGACAATGCCGACGCCGTGATCGTTTATGCCGACGGCGGGCTGCGCCACCCCTGGCTCGCGTACATGCGCAACATCGACCAAGCCGCCCGGCGCGGCGTGGGCATCGGGGCGCTCCATTTCGCCGTGGAAGTTCCCGCCGGCGAGCCCGGGCAGAAATTTCTCGAGTGGATCGGCGGCTACTACGAACGATGGTGGTCGGTGAACCCGCATTGGAGCCTCGAACAAGCGGAGCTCGCCGCGGAGCATCCGATCACAAATGGAGTCAAGCCCTTCGCCGTCAACGACGAGTGGTATTTCAACATGCGCTTCCGTCCGGACATGCGCGGCGTTTCGCCGATCCTGACCGCCGTGCCGCCGATGTCCACGATGTCGCGCCCCGACGGGCCGCACTCGGGGAACCCGTACGTACGCGCCATGACCAAGCGCGGCGAGCGGCAGACTCTGGTCTGGGCGTCGGAAAACCCGGGCGGCAACAGGGGTTTCGGATTCACGGGCGGCCATAACCATTGGAACTGGGGGCATCCGGATTTCCGCAAGCTGGTTCTCAACGCCGCCGCCTGGCTCGCCGGCGCGGAAGTTCCGGAAGCCGGCATCGCATCGGGACCCTACTCGCTGAAAGACCTGCAAGCCGGCCAGGACTACCTGCCCTGGGGCAGATACAAAAAGGCGGAAATCGAAGAAAATCTCCGCGCCTGGCAGTAGCGCGAACGGCAAAACCGACTGCGCGGGCCGGAAGGGCCGACTGCGCTACAGTAGTCCCAAATCGTCATGCGTTGCCGTGGTCTCATTGTCCTTTGGGGAGTCGCCGCATCCCTGTGCGCCCAGCAAACCAGCGGTTTCAAGATCACCTTCGGAATCAAAAGCCGCCGCCACGGCGCGGTTTGGAACGGAGGCGTCGAAGACGCCTCGCGGGTGCGGCGAATCCTTGGCCGGCGCCTGCACGACAACGACCGTTTATCGCCTCCTTCGCGCTGGGAAATTACCATGCGCAACGTCGGGGGCGACGTTGCCGTTCCCGAAATCGTCCTCGATCTCGCCGGACCCGAGACGGCGGCGGTCAACGTGCGCACCCGGCGCGGAGACATCGTCTTTCGACCCGCGGAAATTCCTTACGGCAAAACCGTTTTCCCGCCAAGCTTCGGCGGCGACATCGGCATCGAGCGGGTTCCCCTGCCCCGCGTCGTCACGACAGCCGATTTCGAAGATGCCGAGCCCTCGCTGCTGCGAACCCGCGCGGGAGAATACTGGCTCGCCTGGATAGCCTACAAAACCCGCCGGCGCGACGGGTATTTCTACGAGGGCGCCGATGAAGTCCGCGTCGCGCACAGCCCGGACGGCCGCCGCTGGTCAAGAGCGCAATCCATCACGCCGCCGGGCGACCATTTCCGCGTCTCGCTGGGCGAGGACTCGGCAGGCCGCATCTGGTGCGTTTACGGGTTGCAAAAGGAGCTCGGCTCCGGCAACTTCGACCTCTACGCCAAATCGCTTGCAGGCGGCAAGTGGTCGGACGCCCTCCGGCTCACGGACGATCCGCGCCCCGACGTTTTCCACCGACTGGCCGGAAACGCCCACGGCGCCCTGGCTCTGGCCTGGATGGGCTGGCGGGACCATCCCTCGGGGGGTCTGCCGCAAAGCGACATCTTCCTGCGCAGACTCGAGGACGGCGAATGGAGCGGCGCGGTCAACCTCACCGCATCGCCCGAGGACGACTGGGCGCCGTCGGTCGCCGTCGATTCCGCGGGAAGGGCCTGGGTCGCCTGGGACTCCTACGGCGAGGACGGCTACGACATATTCGCGCGACGGGCCGACCAATCCTCGCCCATAACGATAGCGGCAACGCCGTTGGCCGAAATGCGCGCTCGTATCGCCATCGACGGCAGCGGCAATCCGTGGCTCGCTTGGGAAGAAGGCCCCGCCAACTGGGGCAAGGACACCGGCTACGAAAACCCCCGCCACCGCATCCATCTCAAAAAGAACGGCAGCCGACTCTACGACCGGCGCGGCGGAAGCGTCCCGCGGCGCCCGCGAATCGCAACCCTGCAAAACGGCAAGCTGCTGCAACCGACCCAACCGGTCGAGCAAGCCGCGCCCGACTTTCTGGACGCCGGGCTTTTCCAATCTCCCCAAATCGCCATCGACGGCGGCGGGAACGCTTGGGTCGTCCTGCGCCACCAGTGGCGCGCTTCGGGCCGCTACGGCGGTCACTTTTTCGATCTCTACGCCACCGCCTGGGTCGATGACGCCTGGGTTTCGCCGATTCTGCTGACAGGCAGCACCGGCCGCCAGGATACCGTTGCTTCCTTCGTCCCGCACGACTCCGGCGGCTTGCTCGCCGCCATCGTGGGCGACGGGAGAAGAATGCCCGCGGGGCTGCCGAAACATCATGACATCTCCGTCCTGACCATCGACCCGCAACACCTGCCGAGTTCCGCGCGCGGCGGCCGCGAGCCCGACTGGGGTCCCTTCGGATCGAATGCTCCGCAAGACTACCGCCCGACTCACCCGCGCGAGCAAGACGACCTCGAACGCATCCGTCGCTACCGCGCGCGCATCGGCGGCCGCGATTGGAAGATCGTTCGCGGCGACCTGCACCGTCACACGGAGATCTCGATGGACGGCGCAACCGACGGCTCCCTCTTCGACGCCTACCGCTACGCGCTGAACGCCGCCGGACTCGATTTCCTCGGCGTCAGCGATCACAACTACGGGCAATCGCTCGACACCGACGAACCGGAAGATGCCCAGAGCGACAGCGAATTCCAATGGTGGCGAACCCAGAAATCGGCGGACCTGTTCCACATTCCGGGAAGATTCACTCCGCTCTACGGCTACGAGCGGACCCCGAACTTTCCGCTGGGCCACCGCAATATCTTTCACGCCAAGCGGGGCGTCTTCAGCCTGCGCGTGCCCAAACTGCACGTCTGGGAACGGCCCGAGCTGCTCGACCGCGACCCGCAAAACCTCTGGGCTTACCTGCGGGCAACCCAGGGAATCGGCATCCCGCACACGCCCGCGACCACTATGGGCACTGACTGGAAGCGCCGCGATGACGAAGTCATCCCCGTCACCGAAATCTATCAAGGCGACCGCAACTCTTACGAGACGCAAGGCGGGCCGCGCGCCGCCTTGCCCAACGCCCCCGGTCTCGGATCGGCCGGCCGCATGCCGTACCAGCAGGGACTCGTTCAAAATGCGCTCGGCGTCGGCTACCGCATGGGGTTCATTGCCTCCAGCGACCACTATTCGACGCACATCTCCTATGCGAACTTGATCGTTCCTGCCGAGACGACGACACGCGAGCATCTGCTGGACGCCTTCCGCCGGCGCCGAACGTACGCCTCGACCGATAACATTGTGCTCGATTTCAGCGCCGGGACGACCAATCAAGGCGGCGATCTGGCAGCCGCTCAAAACCCCGAGTTCCGCATTCACGTCGAGGGCACGGCGCCGGTCCGCAAAGTCGAGATCGTCAAGAACAACCGCGTCGTCTTCACGCGCGAAGGCTCCGGCGCAAGCGAGCTCTCTTTCGCCTACCGCGACCTGGAAGCGTCCGGCGCCGCCGCGGTGGGGCCGACGGTTACAATCGCGGACTGGTCGCGCCCGGAAACGGGGATTCGGCCGCGGCCCGACGACGCCGCCAACTACTACTACGTTCGGGTCGTCCAGTCCTACAGCGAGACCGAGCCGGAAAAAGACGGCGAAGTCGCCTGGTCGTCGCCTATCTGGGTCCGCTCGGAGTAAGGGACGTCTGAGGCGCGCTGCCGGCGACGATTTTTTTCAAAGTGGCGAGTCCGGCGGCCACGTCCGAGCCGAGATGTACGCGCAATGCGCGGCGGCGGCGGTCGGTCAGAACCTCGAAATCGCCGCGCGCCTGCGCCGCCTTGACCACTCCGAAGGTGAACTTACGGCCGGGGACGGCGAGATCAACGGCGTCATCGCAAGTAACTTGCAGGAAAACGCCGCTGTCGGGGCCGCCCTTATAAGCCTGCCCCGTGGAGTGCAGAAAGCGCGGTCCGAACCCCAGGCAAGTCGCAACCCTCCTGGAATCGCGAACGCAGCGGCGCATCTCGTTCAAAACCCTCTCATGAACTGCAGTCATCTGAAGGTAGGCCAGAAAGGCGACGTAATCGCCTTCGCCGACGGTCTCGAGATGCGCTCGGATCAATGCTTCCGGGGATGCGCCGCCGGCCGTTTCCCGGAGTAAGGCGGCATAATCCGCCGCGGCGAACAACGTCAGGCCCGACCCTGCCGCAAGCGGCGATTCCTGGGGCAGCGAGCCGGCCGACTCGTAAGCGTCGGTCAGCGCCCGGGTGGCAACCTTGCTCGCCTCCACGTCGGGCTGATCGAAAGGATTGATGCCGCTTACCGCGCCCGCTACCGCCGTCGCCGCTTCCCAGCGGAAGAATTCCTGGCCGAGGGCCATGCGGTCTCGAATGCCGATGCGCACTACCGGGTGACCGGCGGCTTCCAGCTTGGTGACCGCCGAGTCCTGTCGGGCATCGGGCTCGCTCTCCAACCGCAGGTAAATGAAAATCCGGTCCGAGCCGTAAGCAGCGGGCTCGGCCGGCGGCTCGCGGTCGACCGGAATCATGCCCTTGCCCTGCTTGCCCGTCGATTCGGCAAGCAATTGCTCCAGCCACGCGCCGAGAGCGAAAACACCGGGAGAAGCAACAAATGTAATCTTGTCCCGGCCGACGGCGGCCCCGACGCCCAGAATCGCCCCCAACTCCAGGCCGGGGTTGCGGACTCCGCGCACATACGGCGAGCAAGCCAGAGCCATTTGCCGGGCGCACCGGAGAAAAGCGACAACATCGATCCCCATCGCCGCCGCCGCCGTCATGCCGAAATTCGACAGAGCCGAATAGCGTCCGCCGATCGACGGCGCGCCGTGGAAAATCTTGCGAAAACCCAGCTTTTGCGCCTCGGTTTCGAGCTTCGAGCCGGGGTCGGTAATCGCGATGAACCGCTTGGCCGCCTCGACCTTGCCGACCTTCGAAGCCAGCCGGTCGAAGTAGTAGCTCATGAAAATCGAGGGTTCGAGAGTCGAGCCCGACTTGCTGGCGACGATGAACAACGTCCTCTCGAATGCAACGGCGTCTTCCAGCGACTTCACCTGCGCCGGGTCGGTCGAGTCGAGCACGTGCAGATCGGGAAAATCTTCGATCACGCCGAAGGTCGCACGGAGCACTTCCGGGCACAGGCTCGATCCGCCCATCCCCAGCAGCAGCGCGTCGCTGAACCGCCCGCGAACATCGGCCGCAAACGATGTCAAGTGCGACGGATCCGCGAGTTGCTCCTCGACGACGGTCAACCAGCCCAGCCAATTGGATTCGCCCGACGCCGTCCAGAGAGTCTCGTCCCCGGCCCAGAGCCGCTGCATTTTCGCGCCGCGCGTCCACTCCTTGACGCATTCCGAAACTGCGTCTCGAAAGGGAGGCGGCAGAGCCGCAGTTTGTGGGTTAAGCGTGGGGATCACAAGGCGGGCGGCGCCGGCGGCGTCCGTTCCATTATCGCCGATGGCGGCCGCGCGCTCCGACGCGGCCACAGCAAGCTCGATACGCATGGCGCAGCGGTCAATCCGGTCGACGTACCCAACTCAGCGAACCGGATCCGTTCCATGATGCCGCCAGCGGGACAAACTAAATTCGAGGCAGCCGAATCTGTGGAAGACGGCTATGATACCGGGCAGCATTTTTACGCAGGGGCAGGATTGGGCCAGCTGCCGCATTGGCTCCGAGAGCGACGCACCGGGAGCAAGTCGATGATTTATAAGCCAACTCGAGCTCTGGAACTTTTGAGAATAGGCTCCGGACGACCCGGCGCCGTGTTTCGCGAAGGTCAGGAAGAGACCATCCGGCAGATCGTCGAGGGGAATAACCGGACGCTGGTCGTGCAGAAGACCGGTTGGGGCAAAAGCTTCGTCTATTTCATTGCAACAAAACTGCTGCGGGAAGCAGGTATGGGGCCTGCACTTCTGGTCAGCCCGCTGCTTGCGCTGATGCGCAACCAGATTGCCGCGGCGAAGCGGATGGGAAGCAGAGCCGAAACCATCAATTCCGACAACCGGGAACAATGGACCGAAGTCGAGAATGCCGTTCAACACGACAAGGTGGATATCCTGCTCATTTCCCCGGAACGGCTGGCAAACGAGCGTTTCCGCAACGAGGTGTTGGCCGCGATTGCAGATCGAGTCGCGCTGTTCGTCATCGACGAAGCGCACTGCATCTCCGATTGGGGCCATGATTTTCGTCCGCACTACCGATTGATCGAACGCATCGTCCAAACGCTGCCGCCGAATCTTCGGTTGTTGGCGACCACGGCGACGGCGAACAATCGCGTAATGCAAGATTTGACGAAGGTCCTGGGGCCGAACCTGGAAATCTCGCGCGGCGATCTGAATAGACCGTCGCTGTCGTTGCAGAGTATTCGCTTGCCGGGGCAAGCAGAGCGCCTCGCGTGGCTGGCGGAGCACATACCCAGACTCCCGAGAAGCGGAATCGTTTACACGCTCACAGTTCGCGACGCGAATCAAGTGGCTGCATGGCTCAAGTCGCGCAACATCGCGGTAGAAGCCTACACGGGTGAGACAGGCGACCGCCGGGCGGAATTGGAGCAGGCTTTGCTCGATAACAGGGTGAAGGCGTTGGTTGCGACAACAGCGCTGGGAATGGGCTACGACAAGCCGGACCTGGCCTTCGTCATTCATTACCAAGCCCCAGGTTCCGTAGTCGCCTATTATCAGCAGGTGGGGCGCGCCGGACGCGCGCTCGACCATGCCTACGGAGTGCTGTTGAGCGGTAGAGAGGAAATCGAAATCACCGACTATTTCATCGAGAGCGCATTCCCGACACGCGAGGAGGTCGAGGCAGTGCTCGAAGCTCTGGAGGTTGCGCCTGCGGGCTTGTCGCTACGCGAAATCGAGACCGATGTCAACGTCAGCACCGGACGCATACAGAAGACGATCCAACTGCTTTCCCTTGAATCTCCGGCTCCCATCGCAAAGCAAGGGTCTAAGTGGCAACTCACGGCTGCAACACTCGGCGATGCCTTCTGGGAACGAGCGCAGCGGCTCACGGAACTACGGCAAACGGAACAAACGCAGATGCAAGAATACGTGGAGTTGACTTCCGGTCACATGGAGTTCCTGATCCGGGCGCTGGACGGCGAACTCGGCAACGATCCGCCATTGGATTCGCCGAACTTGCCGACATCGGTGGATCGAAACCTCATTAACGAGGCAAGCGCTTTCTTGCGCCGCACGAGCCTGCCGATCGAACCCCGTCTGCAATGGCCTCCCGGAGGGTTGCCGCAATACGGTCTCTCCGGGCGAATTGCGCCTCATCTCCAAGCTCAACCTGGAAAAACGCTCTGCGTCTGGGGCGATGCCGGTTGGGGAAACTTGGTGCGGCAAGGGAAGTACCGAGACAATCGTTTCCCAGACAAATTGGCGGCTGCTTGCGCGAAACTGGTGCGGGAGTGGAATCCCGGCCCGGCTCCAGAATGGATAACCGCCGTTCCTTCGCTCCGCCGCCCGGACCTGGCGCCCGACTTCGCCCGGCGCCTCGCCAAAACGCTTGGCCTACCGTTCAGGCCGGCACTCGTGAAGACGGAAAACCGCCCGGAACAGAAAACGATGGAAAACAGCACATATCAGGCCCGAAATGTCGATGGTTCGCTGAGGCTTGACAAGCAGAGTATGCTTGCCGGACCGGTACTGCTGGTAGATGATATGGTGGATTCGCGGTGGACCCTCACCATCGCGGCTTGGCTGCTGCGCTCGCAAGGGGCAGGTGAAGTATGGCCGTTGGCGCTGGCCCAGGCAGGAGGCGGACAATGAGTGAGACGCTTTCCCTGAATACCAAGGCAGTTCTGCTGCTGACCGCGCCCTTGATTGCGGGCAAGAGCAACGCGAAAGCAAAACCCCTCACTCCCGGAGAATATGAAAGGCTGGCCCGGCACCTGCAAGAAAACCAGGCAGAGCCGGCCGATTTGCTTAAGCCTGACGCGGATACGCTGAAGAACAAATGCGGTGCCGCTGTGGACAAGGCGCGCCTCACGGCCCTGCTCGACAGAGGGTTCTTGCTCGGCCAAGCCGTTGCGCGTTGGCAGGAGCGGGCGATTTGGGTGGTGAGCCGCGCCGACGACACATACCCCCCCATGCTCAAGAAGCGGCTCAAAAAGTATGCGCCGATACTGCTCTACGGCTGTGGGGAAAAAGAAATTGTGAACACGTCAGGCGCCTTGGCGATTGTTGGATCGCGCAACGCGAACGAGTCTTTGCTCGAATACACGCGCCGCACCGCAGCACTTGCCGCCGGAGCGGGGCGAAACGTGGTCTCCGGCGCGGCGCGGGGCGTCGATCAAGCCGCCATGAACGGCGCATTGGAAGCCGGCGGGAAGGTCGTCGGCGTACTGGCGGGCGATCTTGAGAGAACGAGCATGAATAGGGAGCATCGGAACCTGATACTGCAGGGACGGCTGGCATTGATCTCTCCCTACGACCCGAGAGCGGGGTTCAATGTGGGGCACGCGATGCAGCGGAACAAGGTTATTTACAGCTTGGCCGATGCGGCCCTGGTGGTGAACGCAGACTTTAAGAAAAGCGGTACGTGGAACGGCGCGATGGAACAATTGGAAAAACTGCGCCTGGTCCCTGTTTATGTGCGTTCGACCGGGGAAGCTTCGAAAGGTCTCACCGCTCTGCAGGAAAAGGGAGCCCTGCCGTGGCCTGATGCGAAAGACGCGGATAGCTTGGCCGAGGCTTTCCGCGCCGCCACCCCCAAAGCACCAAGCGCGCCTGCTCAGAGCGGCCTACCATTCCGTATGCAGCAAGGCCCCAGGGAACCGGGGAGACCAGAAGAAACAATACCGGCGCCGCGCAAAATGGTCGGCTGTGCAGCCCGAACGGCCGAAGCCCCCATTTCCGGTTTCGCCGAGGAATTATACGAAACGGTGCGAACGCTGATTCCCCGTATCCTCACGAAACCCAAGAAAATTGCGGAAGTTGCTGCGGAACTCAGCGTTACCAACCATCAAGCCCAGGATTGGATAAACCGGCTCGTTGCGGACGGCGTTCTGGAAAAGCACGCTAGGCCGGTCAGGTATGTCGTTCGGCAGAACGGCGACTTCTTTCGCGAGGGGAGTTGACCTGCGGAGACCGCTGACTTAAAAACCGCCTCTTCAGTCGCATCTCCCATTGAACAAGACGTTGGAGTTGACCCGGAGCCGGCATCCAAGGTACGATAAGCGTCTAGGGGTTCTTCCCTTTCCAGGAGATTTGTTTCCCATGTCGATGAAGACATACGTTCCTCGTGCGTCCGAAGTGCAGAACGACTGGTATGTCGTTGACGCCGCAGGGAAAACTCTCGGTCGACTGGCGACCCAGGTGGCAACGCTGCTGATGGGCAAGCACAAACCGAGCTTCACGCCGTTTTTGAAAACCGGCGATTTCGTCGTTGTGGTGAATGCAGCCAAAGTCCGCCTGACCGGCAAAAAGGAAGACAGCAAGATTTACCGGCGGCATTCGGGTTACCCGAGCGGCCTCAAAGAGAGCACTGCGCGTCAAGTTCGTCAGAAACAACCCGAACGGCTGATCGAAAGCGCGGTTACGGGAATGCTTCCCAAAAATAAGCTGGGACATCAGTTGGCGTCGCGCTTGAAAGTTTACGCCGATGCCGACCACCCGCATCAGGCGCAGCGCCCGAAACCCTGGATTGTTTAAGATTTCTATAGAAGGAAAAAATCAGTGGCTTCTACGCAAGGTCAATATATCGGAACAGGCCGCCGCAAGTCCGCGGTCGCCCGCGTGTTCCTGCGGCCGGGATCCGGGAAGATCGAGATCAACAAACTTCCGCCGGAAGAGTATTTTTCAACCCGCTCCTCGCAGGCCAAGGTCCGCCAGCCCTTGCTGGCGAGCGAGACCGACGGCAAATTCGACGTTTTCGTCCGGGCGCACGGGGGCGGCAAAACCGGACAGGCCGACGCGGTTCGTCTAGGCATTGCCCGCGCGCTCCAGGAGTTCAACCCCGAGTTGCGCACGACGCTCAGAAAGGGCGGCTATCTGACCCGTGATCCGCGCAAGCATGAGCGCAAGAAATACGGAAAGCCGGGAGCCCGCAAGCGCTTCCAGTTCTCGAAGCGCTGACCCCCGTGGACCTGTTCCAGTTGCAACGGGCGCATGATTTCCCCGCGGTTCGGATTCAAATCCCGCTTGGAGGGATCCGCACTGCACCGGGCCGTTCCTGACGACCGGCCGCAAGTACGCGCACACCCCACAAAGGAGTAAATCGTGCCGCAAATCACCATGAAGGAACTGCTCGAATCAGGCGTTCATTTCGGGCACCAGACCAGGCGCTGGAATCCAAAGATGAAAGAGTACATCTTCGGCGAACGCAACGGCATCCACATCGTCGATCTGCAGAAGACTCTCAAGCATTTCAAAGAGACCCTGCGGTTCATCAGCGAGCAGGTCGCGGCCGGCAAGAACCTCTTGTTCGTCGGCACCAAGCGGCAAGCGCAGGAAGCTATCGCTGAGGAAGCCAAGCGCTGCAACATGTACTACATCAACCACCGCTGGCTCGGCGGGTTGTTGACGAACTGGGAGACGGTGCAAAAGTCGATCGAGCGCTACAAGGAGCTCACCCGTCTGTCCGAGGAGGAAGGCTACGAAGGCCGCTCGAAAAAAGAAATCTCGCGCCTGGAACGCGAGCGTAAAGCGCTTCACGCGAACCTGGCCGGCATCAAAGACATGCCGGGCCTGCCGGATGTGTTGTTCATCATCGACTCGCGGAAAGAAGAGATCGCCGTTCACGAGGCGCGCAAGCTCAAGATTTCGGTCGCCGCGGTTGTCGATACGAACTGCGACCCGGACATGATCGATCACGTCATTCCGGGCAACGACGACGCTCTTCGCGCGATTCGCCTGTTCGCGAATAAAATCGCCGACGCCGTGCTCGAAGGCCGCGAGTTGGTCACCGAGCGGGAGATGGAGGCGGCCGCGATGGTCGAAGGCGAGGACGAAGCGGCCGCAAGCGGAGAAGTGCTTCCGCTGAACGACCCCGTGCCCGCCACCGAATAGACGCCGGAAACGCCCCGGCGCGCTCATCCGATTGCGGCGCGGGTCACCTGAATTTATCGAAGCATCAATCAAGTGAAGATCGAGGTATGGCTATGGCGAATATCAGCGCAAAAATGGTCAAGGAACTGCGCGACAAGAGCGGCGCGGGCTTTATGGAGTGCAAGAAAGCTCTCGCCGATGCCGGCGGAGATTTCGCCGCGGCCGAAATCGCTCTGCGCAAGCGCGGCATCTCGGTGGCGCAAAAGAAGAAGGGCCGCAGCGCCAACGAGGGCCTGATCGGCAGCTATATTCACGCCGGATCGAAACTCGGCGTGCTGGTCGAGGTCAATTGCGAATCCGATTTCGTCGCCCGCACCGAGGACTTTCAGAACCTCGTACACGACATTGCGATGCACATCGCCGCGGCAGACCCACAATACGTCAGGCGCGAAGACGTTCCCCAGGAAGAAGTCGAGAAAGAACGCCGGATCCAGCGGGAGCGCGCTCTCGGCGAGGGCAAGCCCGAGCGCGTCATCGACAGGATCGTCGACGGCCGCATGGGCAAATTCTACGAAGAAATCGTGCTTGCAGACCAGCCATTCGTGAAAGACCCCAGCTCGAGCGTCGGCGATCTGATTACAGCCGCCATCGCAAAGCTCGGCGAAAATATCGCCGTCGGGCGCTTCATCCGCTTCAAAGTCGGCGAGAACGACCGCTAGCGCGGGCCGGTCCGCTTGCGCGGAGGGAACAGTACAGAGATTCGGAGCGTCCGCTTACTCGGAGGGCTGCCGGACAAGATTGCCGGCTCGCAGCGGCGGCGGTTCCGCCGCCGCTTTCCCGCGTGCGGATATCATGGGAGAACCGCAGCGGTTGCCGCCGCGCATTCCCGCCATGCAAACGAAACGCATCCTTTTCAAGCTCTCGGGCGAAATGCTCGCGGGGCCGGAGGGATTCGGCGTCTCCCCGGCTACGCTTGCGGCTCTTGCGTCCGACCTGAAGGCCGCAGCCGCGGCCGGAGTCGAAATCGCGTTGGTCGTAGGCGGCGGCAACTTTTTCCGCGGCATCCGGGCGTCGGATACCGGCATCCGGCGCATCACCGTCGATCGCATGGGGATGCTCGCCACCGCGATCAACGCCTTGGCGTTAGCGGACTCCCTCAATGCCGCCGGCGCGCAGGCGCAAGTCATGAGCGCCGTTCCGATGGGATCGGTCGTCGAGCCGTACAGCCGCGAGAGGGCGATCCAATTCCTCGGCGAAAGCAAGATCGTCATCTTTGCCGCCGGAACCGGCAGCCCCTACTTCACCACCGACACGGCGGCCTCCTTGCGCGCGATCGAGATCGGCGCCGGCCTACTGGCAAAAGCAACCAAGGTCGACGGGGTCTATGACAAAGACCCCGCCGTCCACCCCGATGCGCGGCGGTATGAGAAGATATCTTACGATCGAGTTCTGGCTGACGGTTTAGGCATCATGGACGCCGCGGCAGTCGCTTTGTGCCGCGACAACGGCATGCCCGTGCTTGTATTCGATCTCGGCGCGAAGGGCAGCATCGGCCGTGTCGCCGCGGGCGAAACGCCCGGCACGCTCATGAGCCGGTAAACCGACACACCCACAGCCGGATGCGGAAGGAGCATTCATGGCCCACATTCACGGGGAATCCATCGACGAAATCATGCTGGAAGCAGAATTGCGCATGGACAAGGCCGTCGACGATCTTGGGCGCGAAATGGCCACCATCCGCACCGGACGCGCCTCCGTCAATCTGCTCGACCTGATCAAGGTCAACTATTACGGAACGCCCACGCCGCTGAATCAGATGGCCACTCTGGCGACGCCCGATCCCGGAACCATAACGATCCAACCGTGGGACGCCGGTCAAATCCGCGCCATCGAAAAAGCGATCCACGTTTCCGATTTAGGCATCAACCCCACCAACAACGGCAAGTTGATTCGCTTGTCCATTCCGCCGTTGACCGAGGAACGCCGCAAGCATCTGGTCAAGCAACTCCACGACATCGTCGAGCAGCACCGCGTGGCCGTACGCAACGTCCGCCGCGAGGCCAACGAAGCCGTCAAAGCTCTCGAAAAAAACAAAACGGTCTCTGAGGACGAGAGCAAGAAAAGCCATCAAGACGTGCAGAAGCTGACAGACGCCATGATTAAGACAATCAATGCGGCCGGCGCCAAAAAGGAAAAAGAAATCCTCGAGATCGGCTGACCGCGCATAGGCCGGCTTCGAACCGTCACGCAAGCGATTGCCTTATGCCGACTCTCGAGCAACTCTCCGATCGGTTGTGGAAAGGAATCGACAAGACCTCCGACAAAGGCTGCCACCCCTTCTCCCCGCTCTATCGCCTCGAAGAAGTCGCTGACGGCGTAGCCTTCTACAAGGGCTTTTCGAACATAGCGGTCGTCGAAACCGATGCAGGCTGCGTTCTGATCGACACGGGCTCGTCCCATGAAATCGCGCAGCAACGCATTTTCGAGAAGGTCCGCGGCTATTCTCGAAACCGCATCGACACGGCGATTTACACGCACGGACATGTCGATCACGCCTACGGTCTGCCGATCTTCCTGGCGGAAGCACGGCGGAACTCCTGGCGGCTGCCCGAGATTATCGGCCATGAACGCGTTTCGGCGCGCATGGAACGCTACATCCTGACCAACGGCTTCAACACCATCATCAACACGCGGCAGTTCGGCGCAACGATCGAGTGGCCGACGGACCCGATCTACCCGACCGTGACTTACCGGGAGCGGCTCGTCCGCGAGATCGGCGGCGTGTGCTTTGAAATGACCCACGCCAAAGGCGAAACGGACGACCACAGTTGGGTCTATCTTCCCGATCGGAAAGTGCTTTACACGGGCGATCTGTTCATCTGGGCCGCTCCGAACGCGGGCAACCCCCAAAAAGTCCAGCGGTACGCGCGCGAGTGGGTTTCGGCCTTGCGGGCGATGGCCTCCCGCGGCGCGGAGGTGCTGCTATGCGGCCACGGCGTCCCCGTATTCGGCCGAGACCGCGTCGAGCAAGCCTTGCGCGACACCGCCGCCTATCTCCAATCCCTGCACGATGGAACCGTGGCCTTGATGAACGAAGGAGCGCCGCTCGACCGCCTGATCGGAGAAGTGCGTCCTCCTCGAGAACTGGCGGAAAAACCCTATTTGCAGCCGATCTACGACGAGCCGGAGTTCATCGTACGCAACATTCACCGCTGTTACGGCGGCTGGCACAACGACGTTCCTGCCGATCTCAAGCCGGCCCCGCGCGCCCGGCAAGCGCAAGAAATCGCCGCGCTCGCCGGGGGCGCCGGAACCCTCGTCAGCCGCGCGGCAACCCTGGCCGGGAAAGGCGATTTTCGCTTGGCCTGCCACCTGCTCGATTGGGCCGCGGATGCCGAACCCGACAGCAAGGAAGTCCACGCCGCCCGCGCGGACGTTTACGCCAAACGCGCCAAGCAGGAATCCTCGACGATGGCCAGAGGGATCTTTCGCGCGGCCGCTCAAGACTCGCGAAAAATCGCCGGGTAGATGCTTCCCCTCTTCTATCCCATTGTCGATACGGGGCATCTCGCCAAGATCGGCGCCGACCCGCTCGACTTTGCGCGAGTTCTCGCGCGGGCGGGCGTACGCATCGCACAATACCGGCACAAGGGCGAGTTCACACGGGACCGTTTCGCAGAGGCGGAAGCAATCGCCAAGCTATTCCGCGAAGCCGGCGCGCTTTTCATCGTCAACGACCGCGCCGACATCGCTCTGGCAGTCGGCGCCGACGGCGTGCATGTCGGCCGGGACGACCTCTCTCCCGCGGATGCCAGGCGAATCGTCGGCCCCGATCTCCTGCTGGGCTGCTCGACCCACAACGCCGAGCAGCTTGCGGCGGCCGACTCGCAGCCGATCGACTATCTTGCGGTCGGCCCGATGTTCGGCACGCATTCCAAAAAGAACCCGGATCCGGTTGTAGGCATTGAGAATCTCCCGGCCCTGCGCAGGCTGACCGACAAACCGCTGGCGGCGATCGGCGGCGTTTCTCTCGAAAACGCCGCCGCGCTGCTCGCCGCCGGCGCCGACTCGCTCGCCGTGATCTCCGCCGTATCGGCAGAGAACGTTGCGCACTGGATGCGCCTTCGTCCATAGCCGAACGCCAAAATCGAATCCGCGTTCTACAATGGAATTTATGGGAGTTTCCTTGAAAACGAAAACGAGCCGGCGCCTGCCTATGATGCCGATTCGCGATGTCGTCATCTTTCCGCACATGATGACGCCGTTTGTCGTCGGACGAAAAGCCAGCGTGCGCGCCCTGGAAGAGGCATTGGCCGCCGACAAGAAAATCTTTCTTGCGACACAGCACGATGCCTCCATCGACGACCCCGAGCCGGACCAGATCTACCGCACCGGAACGATCGCCGGCATCGTCCAGAGTCTCAAGCTTCCCGACGGCAACATCAAGGTCCTTGTCGAAGGGATCGAGCGCGCAACCATCCGCAACGTCAGCATCGAAGAGGGCTTCATGCTGGCGACGGTCGAAACCGTGTCGTTTTCGATCCCCGAAGATATCGATCTGGAACCGACCGTCAACCGCATCACCTCGTCGTTCGAGCAGTACATCAAGCAAAGCCAGAACCTGAACTACGAAACGATGATTGCCGCAGTCCGCGGCGACGATCCGAGCAAGCTGGCCGACACCATCGGCGCGAACCTCCAACTCACGATCCCGGAAAAGCAGGAACTGCTCGAAATCTTCGATCCGATCGAGCGCATCTCCCGCATCGCCGACGTGCTCGACATCGAGATCGAAAAACTCGCCGTTGACCGCACCATCCAGGACCGCGTCAAGCGCCAGATGGAGAAAGCCCAGAAAGAGTACTACCTCAACGAAAAGATCAAAGCCATCCAGAAGGAGCTCGGCCGCGGCGAAAAGAGCGAATTCGACGAGTTGAAAAAGCAGATCGAAGAAGCCGGCATGACCAAGGATGCTCAGGAGAAGGCCGAAAACGAGCTCAAAAAACTCGAGAACATGCCCCCGATGTCGGCCGAATCCACCGTATCGCGCAACTACATCGATTGGCTGCTGGCCATCCCGTGGGGGAAAAAGCCCCGCGAGATCCGCGATCTCAAGTTCGCCGAAAAGGTGCTTGAAGCCGACCACTACGGACTCGAAAAGGTCAAGGGGCGCATCTTGGAGTTCCTGGCCGTCCGCCGCCTGGTCAGGAACCCGCGCGGTTCGATCCTCTGCTTCGTCGGCCCCCCGGGCGTCGGCAAGACATCACTGGGCAAATCGATCGCGCGCGCCACCGGCCGCAAATTCGTAAGGCTGTCCCTCGGGGGCGTTCGCGACGAGGCCGAGATCCGCGGTCATCGCCGCACGTACATCGGCGCGCTCCCCGGTCAGATCATCCAGATGATGAAGAAAGCCGGCGCGCGCAATCCGGTTTTCATGCTCGACGAGATCGACAAGATGTCCACCGATTTCCGCGGAGACCCTTCCGCCGCGCTGATGGAAGTGCTCGACCCCGAGCAGAACAACGCCTTCCAGGATCATTATCTGGGCGTCGAATACGATCTCAGCCACGTGTTCTTCATCGCCACGGCTAACGTGCTGCACACGCTGCCGCCGCCATTGCTCGACCGCTTGGAAATCATCCGCATCAGCGGCTATACCGAAATCGAAAAGCTCGAGATCGCCAAGCGCCACCTTATCGCCAAACAACTCAAGGCGAACGGGCTGAAGGACAAAGATCTGGAATTCAAGGACTCGGGGTTATCGACCGTCATCCAGCAATACACGCGGGAAGCCGGCGTACGCAACCTGGAACGCGAAATCGGTAATATCTGCCGCAAGGTCGCATTGAAGGTCGTCAACCGCGCGAAAGCGAAAGGAAAGGTCAAAACCATCGTCAAAGCCGACAATGTCGCCGAATTCCTCAAGGTTCCCCGGTACCGCGATCTCGGCGCGGACAAGAAAAACGAAATCGGCGCGGCAGTCGGCATGGCCTGGACCGAGGTCGGCGGAAGCCTGCTGCACATCGAAGCCACGCTCATGGACGGCAAGGGCAAGCTCACCCTGACCGGCAAGCTCGGCGACGTGATGCAGGAGTCCGCTCAGGCGGCGATGAGCTACGTGCGTTCGCGTTCGCAAGCGCTCAACCTGCCGAAGGATTTTTATCAGCACCTCGACATCCACGTGCATGTCCCCGAAGGGGCGATCCCCAAAGACGGCCCGTCCGCCGGCATCACCCTGACTACGACCCTGGTCAGCGCCTTGACCAAGGTCAAGGTGCGCGGCGAGATCGCCATGACCGGCGAGGTCACGCTGCGCGGCAAGGTGCTGCCGGTCGGCGGCCTGAAGGAAAAGCTTCTCGCGGCGCACCGCAACGGCATCATGGAGGCGATTCTCCCCAAGGACAACGCGAAAGATCTGCCGGACATTCCGGAGAACATTCGCGAAGACATGAATCTCCATTTCGTGGAAACGATGGACGAAGTCCTGGCAATCGCCCTCGATGCGCCCATCGTCGGCTTGGCGAAAAATCCGTTCGTACCGGGCGGCGTCGAAGTCGAGCGCCGCGAAGAGCAAGTCGCGAATTAGCAGGCCGCCTGCGCGGCCGGTGGATAGTGGAGAGTGAAGAGCAAGACCGCTGCGCGGGACGGCAGGAAACTGCAGGAGCCCGCCGCGCCTCCGACGGCTCTCCCGCCGCGGACTGCGAAGGATAAAACTGTTCCAAGCCGAGCCGGCATCAGGTCGAGAACATGGCAGTCGAATTCGTCTGCAGCGCGAATCGGCGCGGGCAGTTTCCCGCCGACGGCCTGCCCGAGATCGCTTTCGTCGGCCGCAGCAACGTCGGCAAGTCGAGCCTGCTCAACACACTCTTGCTGCGAGGCAGACGCGCCAAGGGCGAGCCGCCCGTTGCCCGCAAGAGCCTGGCCCGCACGAGTCGCACCCCCGGCCGCACCCAGTCGATCAATTTCTTCCGCATCGACGGCAAGATGTACTTCGCCGACCTTCCGGGGTACGGTTACGCCAAGGCTCCGCCGCGCGAAGTCGAACGCTGGAAGAAGCTGGCTGACAGCTACCTGACCGGACGCGAGACCCTGAAGCTGGTTGTCCTGATCGTCGACATCCGCCGCGGCCCCACCCCACTCGACCGACAAATGGCGGATTGGCTGACGGCAAACGAACAGAATTTCTTGGTTGCGGCGTCAAAATCGGATACTCTAAAACGAGCGGCGCAATTGCGCTCGATCCGATCTATCGAGGAAAGCTTTTTCGCGGCGGTTCCGTTCTCGGCCGTGTCGGGCGTGGGAGTTCATCCGCTCTGGAGCCGTATCCGCGAAGCCGCCTTCACATAGATCCCCGCCGTCGTTCGTCGTTTGACGATTCAGCAGAGGTCAACCGTGTCTTCAGATACCACCGATCCCACCGTAGAGGAAAAGCCCGCGGCAGAAGCCGTCAAGCCCAAGACCGATCCCGAGAAAGCGGGCGAGGGGCCCGAAAAAAAGGCTGCAAAAAAAGCCTCGAAAACGCCCCGCAAGCGGACCGCTAAAAAGACCGCGCGCAAAGACCAGACGGAAGCCGAGCCGAGCGCCGGCGATGCGGCGGATGCAACCGCGGCCGAGGAGCAGGCGGATACGCAGAGCGAAGATTCCGGGGCCGGCGGCCTGCAACCCCACTCCCCAACAGCGCAGCAGGAAACCGACAAGGGAAGCGCCGCGGACGAAGCTTCGGATGAGCGCAATGCCGCGGACAACGACTCGCCGGCCGGCGAAACCGAATCCGCAGACCCGACCCGGGCCGCGACCGCCGGCGAGCAAGACGAACGGGAGCGGGACCGCGGGCGCGGTTCGGGACGCGAGCGCCGCCGGCGCCGGGAGCGGCCTCCCCGGCGCGGCCGCGGCGGCGAAGAATTCGACGAATCCGCGGGAGGACAAACGGCCGGCGATGAAGTCGAGGAGAACGACCGGGGCGACGACGACCGCGAGCGGTTCCGCCGCGGACGCCAAAATCGCGGACGCCGCGACCGCGGCCGGCGCCGCTACCGCGACGAGGAATTCGATGAAGAGGCCCGCTACGCGGCAGAACTCGAGGCTGCCGGCCGCGAGGGGCAGCAGCCCGTCGATTTAGCGGCGCTCAAAGAGATGAACATCACCGAGCTCCACGCAAAAGCGCAGGAGCTCGAGATCGAGGCCATCTCCGGACTGCGCAAACAAGAGCTTCTCTTCAAGATCCTTCAGGCCCAGGCGGAAAGCAGCGGGCTCATTTTCTCCGAAGGCGTGCTCGAAGTCCTGCCCGAAGGATTCGGCTTCCTGCGAGCGCCCGAATACAATTACCTGGCAGGCCCCGACGACATCTACGTATCGCCTTCGCAGATCCGCCGTTTCGACCTGCGCACCGGCGACACGGTTACGGGTCAAGTGCGCCCGCCCAAAGAAGGCGAACGCTACTTCGCCCTCATCAAGGTTCAAGCCATCAACTTTGAGCCTCCCGAGGTCGCCAAACGGAAGATACTCTTCGACAATCTGACTCCGCTTTACCCCGAAGGACGCTTCAAACTCGAGACCGACAAAAACAATCTCAGCGGCCGCGTCCTCGACCTTTTGGTTCCGATCGGGAAAGGCCAGCGCGGACTGATCGTCGCCCCGCCTCGCACCGGCAAAACGATGCTGCTGCAAGCCATCGCCAACTCGATCACCGCCAATCAACCCGACGTGACCTTGATCGTATTGCTGATCGACGAACGCCCCGAAGAAGTGACCGACATGCAGCGTTCCGTACGCGGCGAAGTCATCAGCTCGACATTCGACGAACCCGCGGTCCGCCACGTCCAGGTCGCCGAAATGGTCATCGAGAAAGCCAAGCGGCTGGTCGAGCACAAGAAGGACGTGGTGATCCTGCTCGACTCCATTACACGCTTGGCCCGCGCCTACAACACAATCGTGCCGCCCTCGGGCAAAGTGCTTTCCGGAGGCGTCGATTCCAATGCGCTGCAGCGTCCGAAGCGTTTCTTCGGCGCGGCGCGCAACATCGAAGAGGGCGGCTCGCTGACGATCGTCGCGACGGCGCTCGTGGAAACCGGCAGCCGCATGGACGACGTCATCTTCGAGGAGTTCAAGGGCACCGGCAACATGGAGAGCCATCTCGACCGCAAGCTCGTCGAAAAGCGCATCTTCCCGGCCATCGACACCAACCGCAGCGGCACCCGCAAGGAAGAGTTGCTGCTCACGCCCGGCGAGCTGAACAAAGTGTGGGTGCTGCGCCGCGTGTTGAGTCAGCTCGGAACCGTCGAAGCCGCGGAGCTGCTGCTCGACCGCATGAGTAAAACCCGCAACAACACGGAGTTCCTGGCGTCGATGTCGGGTTAGCCGGCAAACGGACGTTCTACCCGAATACGCAGAGCAATGGACCTCTCCGATAGCCGCGACACAAGAAACCGATGGCGTTTTCGCTCGACAAAGTGGCCCCATGGGGCAGATCGTTCGAGGAATACCGCCGCATGTTCCTCCTGACCGACGACGATCTTGAAGGTCGGATACTCGGCTGCGCGGACGGTCCGGCGAGCTTCAACGCCGAGGCCGTCCAGCGCGGGCATAAAGTGGTTTCCTGCGACCCTCTCTATCGGCTTGGCGCCGAGGACATTCGCCGGCGCATCGAAGCCGCCGCAAACGAGATTCTTGAGCAGACCGCCAAAAACCGCCATGAATTCGTGTGGAAAGAGTTCTCCTCGGTAGAGAAGTTGGGCCGCGCACGGTTGCAGGCCATGGCGACTTTCCTGAATGACTACGGGTTGGGCCGAGAGCAGAACCGCTACATCGAAGCCGAGTTACCGTCGCTCCCGTTCGGTGACGGCCAATTCAGCTTGGCTGTCTGCTCGCATTTTCTGTTTTTGTACAGCGACCGGTTCAGCGTTGATTTTCACGTATCCGCAATCCGCGAGCTCTGCCGTGTCGCGAAAGAGGCGCGCGTATTCCCGCTCCTTGCACTCGGCGGCAGCCCCTCCAGACATACTGCGCCCCTCTCCCGAACGCTGGTTTCCGACGGATTCGAAGTCGGCATCGAAACCGTCCCCTACGAGTTTCAACGCGGCGGCAATCGGATGATGCGGATCACGAAATCCCGATAGAGATCAGACGTTGCCGACCTTCCGCCCGGCAAGCGGCAAGTTGTCCGCGACCATCTGCGAATTTTTCAAGTCGGAATTCACGGCTGCGATCCGCGAATCGCGCAGCGCCCAGAGATAACACTTCTGCGCAACCTTCAGGTCTCCCGGAACCGCCTTCTCGATCATCGCCACGCGCCGAGGGTCGTTGGGCCGGCCGTTGCCGCGTCCGTGATGACAGGGCCGCGCAACTTTCATGGCGATCATGCCAAGATCCGCTTTGCGGGCGGCGTCCAGCGCGGCATCGACATAGCTGCGGTTGACAATGTTGTAAGCAACCATCGCCGCCGAATACTCACCGGCCGCGATCGCCCCCTCCAGAACCCCGGCGGGATCGCTATGTCCCGAAACGCCGAGGTGACGCACCTTGCCGGCTTTCTTGAGCCGGGCAAAGGCTTCGAGCGTCTCCGGAAATTCCGTCAGCTCATATGCGCTGTTCGCCCCGTGGGGGCACATCAGCAAGTCCAGATAGTCCGTGCCCAGCACGCGCAGACTTCTTTCGACGGAATGAATGACGAGATCGCGGTAGTTCTTCGTGCGGGCAATCGAACGGCCGCGCCGGCGCTCCACCTCATTTGACAAAAGCGAATCTTCGAGCGCTTTCTGCTGGCCGTCGAAGTAATGGCAGATATGGTCGGGATCCAGCGCGCGACGGCGCTCCAGTTCGTCTTGGACGGCCGCGCGAATCTTCTTTTGTTCGGATTCGCTGAGACTGTCGTAAATGCTCCGCAGCAGTTCGTTGCGGTTCGACGACCAAGCGCTGACTTTCGTATTGAGAAAAACCCGCTCGCGTTTCGATCCGGCGATTACCTTCGCGTACCCTTCCTCGCTCTTCCCGCGGCCGTAAGCCGGAGCGGTATCCAGGTAATTCAATCCCCGCTCGACCGCCTCTTCGACATGCCGGAAATTATCCGGCGCGATCGTGTTCCCGCCGCAAACCACTTCCGAAATCATGTAATTCGTGCGCCCCAGACGCCGATACGACATCTCGGGGTTGCGGTTGCGCCATTCGCCTGCCGCGGTCTCGCTGGCGGCGTCTGCCTTTTGGCTCAATGCCAAGCTCAGCGCGGCCCCGGCGCCGGCGCAAAGAAACTCGCGCCGATTGGAAGAAAAAGCGGAGGAGGAACCGGCAAGCATGGTTTTATCTTACAGTTTCGCCAAGGCCGTATGGGGCGCGAACACGCTCTCCGTTATCATTGTTGAGCTTTGCCGTTTTCAACTCCGAGGCGCGGCCGCCGGCGCGCGCCGCTAGCCAAGCCCGCCGCCGCGGCAGTCGCCGCCTTGCTTGCCGCAGCAGCCCCGGCAAACGCCGCAGTCTTCGAATGGTCGAATCTCCCCGACCTCCCCGAGCCGCTCGGAGTTGCCGGAGCGTTCGTATTCGTAATCGACGATAAGCTGGTCGTCGCCGGCGGCGCGCACTTCGAGGTCTCGCCTTTCCAAGGCGGCGCGAAGCGCTGGGTTGCCTCCTCCTGGGTGCTCGACTCGCCCGCCGGAGAGTGGCGCTCTTCCACGCCGCTTCCGCGCCCGCTGGCTTACGGCGCAAGCGTGTCATTAGGCGATTCCGCGGTCATGATCGGAGGGTCCGACGCCGAGCGCCACTACGCGGACGCCTACCGCGTCCGCTTCGACGGCGGCGATTTGGCGTACGAACCGGCCGCCCCCCTGCCCGAACCCGCGGCAAACATGGCCGCGGTCGAGTTGAACGGCGTCATCTATGTCGCCGGAGGACAAGCGGCCCCCGACTCCGTAACCGCCCGGCGCACCCTCTGGGCACTTGACAGCAACGCCGAAAATCCGCACTGGCAAGCCGCCGACCCGTTCCCCGGCCCCGGGCGCATCCTGGCGCCGCTGGTTGCCCAGGACGGCGCCGTTTTCCTGTTCAGCGGCGCCGAACTGCTACCCGACGCCTCCGGGGCGCCGACCCGCCGTTTCCTGACCGACGGCTACCGCTACGATCCCGGGAAGGGCTGGCGCCGGCTGGCCGACGCCCCGCGCAGCGTGACAGCCGCTCCCGCCGCCCCTCTGGGGCCGACCCATATCGCCATCTTCGGCGGCGACGACGGCGCCAACTTCTTCCGCAACGACGAGCTCGGCGACAACCACCCGGGCTTTCCCCGCAACATCCTCGGCTATCACACCGTCACCGACACCTGGACTGCATACGGCGAAGCTCCGGCCGGACACGTCACCGCCGCCGCGGTCTCATGGCGGGGCCGCGCCGTCATCGCCAGCGGCGAAGACCGCCCCGGCCACCGCTCGCCCGCCGTGCTTGCCGCCGCCCCGACCAGCGTAACCTCCGGCTTCCAACCCATCGACTACATCGCCCTGGCCGTTTACCTCGCCGGCCTCGTTCTCATGGGAGTCTATTTTTCCCGAAAACACCTCACCAGCGACGATTTTTTCCTCGCCGGAGGGCGCATGGCCTGGTGGGCCGCGGGTCTCTCGATCTACGGCACGCAACTGTCTTCCATCAGCTTCATGGCGATACCCGCCAAAATCTATTCCACTGACTGGGTCTATTTCCTGATTCAGATGACGATCGTCATGATCGCCTTCCCGGTAGTCTTTTTCTATTTGCCGTTCTTCCGCCGCGTGAAGATGACCAGCGCTTACGAATACCTCGAGCAGCGCTTCAATCTCCCGGTTCGCCTTTACGCCAGCGTGTCGTTCATCCTTTATCAAATCGGACGCATGGCGATTGTCCTCTTTCTCCCCGCCATCGCCCTCTCGACCGTTACGGGCTTCGATGTTTACGCCTGCATTCTGCTGATGGGAATCCTCTCGACCACCTACACCGTACTGGGCGGCATCGAGGCCGTCATCTGGACCGACGTCGTCCAGGTCTTCGTCCTTTTAGGCGGAGCCTTGCTCAGTCTCGCCATCCTCGCCTTCAACGTCGAGGGAGGCATCGGCGGCATTGTCGGCGCCGGGATGGAGTACGACAAGTTTCACATGTTCAACTGGACATGGGACTGGACGACCACCGCCGTCTGGGTCGTGCTCATCGGCAACCTCTTCAACAATCTGGTTCCCTACACATCCGATCAGGCCGTGGTGCAACGCTACTTCACGACCCGCGACGAAAAAACCGCCGCGAAGTCCATTTGGACGAACGCTGTGCTGCTCATCCCCTCGACATTGACCCTTTTCATGGTCGGAACGGGCCTTTGGGCTTTCTACCGCTCGCACCCTGAATTGCTCAACCCGACCCTTCCGACCGACTCCGTCTTCCCGCTGTTCATCGCCCAGCAGCTCCCCGCCGGAATCGCCGGAATCGTCATCGCCGGAGTCTTCGCCGCCTCGATGTCGACGCTCGACAGCAGTCTGAACAGCGTCTCGGCCGCCATGGTCACCGATTTCTACGTCCGCTTCCGCGAATCCGCGAGCGACAAGCAGCGGCTGCGCCTGGCCCGACGGCTGACCGCCGTCCTGGGCGTGTTGGCGACGGGAACGTCCATCGCCCTGGCGAGCTTCGAGGTCGGCTCTCTGTGGGACACCTTCCAGGGCATGATGGGCTTGTTCGGAGGAGGACTGGCCGGACTGTTCGCACTGGGAATCTTTTTCAGAGGAGCAAGCGGCCGCGGGGCGCTCATCGGCGCGGTCTCGAGCGTGGCGATCCTCTATTGGGTGCAGCAGCACTCCGACCTGCACTTTTTCCTGTACGGCGCCGTCGGCGTGTTGAGTTGCGTGGGAGTCGGCTTGGCGGCGAGCGTCTTCGTCAAAGACCGCGCGGGCAAAGACTTGGCGGGACTGACGATCGGCGCGGCGCGGCGATCCTGAAGGCCGGGCCGCGTGCGCTACCGCGCCACGAGTTGCTTCTTCAATTCGACCGGATCGAAATCCAGCCCCGAACGGTCGTACTGCACCAGATGTTTCCGGCGGAGCTCGCTCATGTACTGTGTCACGATCTCCCGCGACGTTCCAACGTACTTGCTCAGCAAATCATGCGTAATCGGCATCACGTGAACCGATGTCCCCGGCCCCGGCTCGCCGAACTCCTCGCCGAGTCGAATCAGCGCCTTGATCAGACGCTGCACGATCGGATCGATGGCCATGCTCTCGATGCGCGCGTGCGCCCGGTTCATCTTGTCAGCCGCCACCCGCAGCAATGCGCCGCCAAGCTCGGGGACGCGCATCAGGATGTCGCTCAACTCATCGAGCTTCCACTCCATAACGGCAACGTCGCCGACCGCCACGGCCGATTCGCCGCGAATCTCTTGCCGCCGCAGCGCCGATTCGCCGAAAAATTTGTCGGCGCCCAGCAAATCGAGCACGGTCTCGCGGCCGGATTCCGAAATGCGGCTGAGCCTCACCGCGCCGCGGACGACCAGAAAGATGCTGTCGGCGCGGTCTTCAGGAGCGTAGATCATTTGCTCCTTGTGAAAATCCTGCGGTTGCTTCCGCGGCAGAAACAGCAGAGGATCGTCATCCCAAACACTCGTTTCCGGCAGCGGCTGGAACACGGAAAGCGACATTTTGCAACCTCCTCCTACCGGATCGAGATCCGGGCGCGAACAAACAAACCCCCTTGCCGAAACCGCTTGCCCCACCGAGCGGCCCCAGCGTCTCAGTCTCGCGCGGACTCATATCGTTAGACCCGCCCGGCGCCGGTAAGGTTTCATGCGTGGAAAACGATTCCGAGCGGCATATGCGAGAATTGTCGATCGACAGCAGCAAAGGGAGATTGGATGAAGGTAGAAGGAAAAGTCGTCGTCGTCACGGGAGCCGCCCGCGGCATCGGCCGGGCCATGGCCGAGCGCTTCGCCGAAGAGGGCGCGAAAGCCGTCGTCGTCTCCGACATCGACGCCGCGGAACTCGCTCCGACGGCCGATCGGATCGGCGCTGTGGCGATTCCCGCCGACGTCGCCTCCGAGGCAGCCGTCAACGAACTGATCGAGCGTACCGAGGCGCGCTGGGGAGCGATTGACCTGTTCTGCTCCAACGCCGGCGTCTCGCACCCCGGCGGAGTCGAGGTCTCCAACGCCGATTTCGAGCGTGTCTTCGACGTCAACTACCGCCCGCATCTGTACGCGGCGCGCAATCTCGTTCCCAAGATGACGGCGCGAGGGAACGGTTACCTGTTGAATACCGCCTCCGCGGCGGGGGTTCTCACGCAAATAGGCTCGGCAGCCTACGCTGTCACCAAGCACGCCGCCGTCGCGCTGGCCGAATGGCTGGCCGTTACCCACGGCGACAAAGGATTGAAAGTATCCGTGCTATGCCCGCAAGGCGTGCGCACCCGCCTTCTGCTCGGCGCCGACGGCAAGCGGGAAAATTTCCTCATTCCCGGCGCGCTCGAACCTGCCGATGTCGCCCAATGCGTTATCGAAGGTCTCGACGAAGAACGCTTTCTCATCCTGCCGCATCCCGAGGTGGCCGAATACATGCGCCGCAAGGCCAACGACCCCGACCGCTGGATACGCGGTATGCGCAAGCTCCAAGCCCGCATCCGCGAAAACGCCGCCACAGCGATGCGGTGCTGAGCCGCCTCCGCGCGGCGAATTTTCAGCCGCAGCCCGTGGCGTCGATCTTCTGCTTCAGGCAGCGGAAGAAGCGGTCGGTCATCGTCTTCGAAACCCCGCCGAGCAAACGCTGCCCCACGCGGGCGACCGCGCCGCCGACTTTCGCCCTGCCGGCGACTTCGACAACGGTACTCCCGCCGTCCGGGCGCAGCGCGACCTTCCCTTCTCCGTTCACAAACCCGGCGGCGCCGCGCCCCGCCACGGCTATCGTGTACGCCTGCGGTCGATTCAGATCGCCGATGCGCACCGTGCCCTTATACCGTCCGGCGACAACCGCGATGCCGACAGTCAGCACCGCCTCGTACTCGCGCTCGCCCGTCGGCTCAAGCTTTTCGCACCCCGGCAGGCAAGCCGCGACAACGCCGGGATCGATCATTGCATCGAACACCCGTTCGGGGCTCGCATCGAATCGGTACGTTGCCTTGATCTCCATGTCAGCCCGGCGCCCCGTCCCGTCTCTCCAAGCCTCCAGTGTACTCCGCCTTGCTCAGGCTGCGACAACGGTTTCCTTGGATAAGACTCGGCAAAAGAATACGGTTATACTTCCGTTAGCCGTTATGAGGGGATGCATTATCGCAATCGGTTTGATCGGCGCCGGGTCGTCCGCATGGGCGAACCCGGAGTTGCTGCCGCCGGCCATGGAGCTCGGCGCCAAGGATTGCCTTTTCTGCCACACGGAACCCGCTGGCGGGCGGAACTGGAACGCCCGCGGACACTGGCTGCTCGAACAGAAGCAGCAACGCGGGGCGCCGAAAGTCGTCGTGGCCTGGTTGCGCGAGTATTCGCCCGCCGCGGAGCCACAGGCCGCAGTCAGGGCCGCCGAGGACGGCAGACCGCTGAACATCCCCGAAACTCTGCATCGAGGGCCGTTTTTCCAGCCTGAACCCAATGCCGCGGCGCTCGAGCGCTGGATCGATTCGCGCGGGCGGTACTCCACCGCCGGCGGCGAATGGCCCCAGTACGCCGGCGACGTCGGCTCGGCGAAGTATTCTCCGCTCGACCGCATCGACAAGGAAAATGTCGGTCGTCTGGAGCTTGCCTGGGTCTGGGACGCGTTCGACAATTCGAACTACATCAAGCCCGGCGGGGAAAAGACGGAGCGGCGGATGTACCCCGACGGATTCAAGGCCACTCCGCTGATGGTCGGCGGCAAACTTTTCATCCGTACGAACTTCAGCGCCGTCGCGGCGCTCGATCCTGCGACGGGCGAGACGCTTTGGACGTACGATCCGGGCACGGCCGCCTGGGGGAGGCCGGGGATTTTCGGCTTTGCGACGCGCGGGCTGTCCTACTGGTCTGACGGGGAAGACGAGCGCTTGCTCGTCTGCACGGGGGACAGCTATCTTGTCGCCCTGGACCCCGACAGCGGCAAGCCCATTCTGGATTTCGGCGACAACGGCCGCACCGATTTGACGCAAGGCTCGCGGCGGCCGTTGATCCGCGAGCTGGTCAACTGCAGCGCGCCTCCGACGATCGTGGGCGACGTCGCGGTCGTCGGCAATCAGATCGCCGACGGCCCGCCGGGCAGGTCGGCCCGCAGCGGCGGACCGCGCTGGAAAGACAATTGGCCGGTCGGGGATGTCCGCGGCTACGACGTGCGCAGCGGAAAACGCCTGTGGGCCTTCCATACGATTCCGCAAGAAGGCGAGTTCGGCGTCGAGACCTGGGGCAATGAATCCTGGAAGTGGACGGGCAACACGAACGTCTGGTCGATGATGAGCGCCGACGAAGAGTCGGGCTACGTTTATCTGCCCGTCACCGGCCCGACGTTCAACTTCGCGGGAGACTTCCGGCCGGGAGACAACCTCTTTTCGAACAGCATCGTTTGTCTGAACGCGAAGACCGGCGAGAGAGTCTGGCATTTTCAAACGATTCATCACGACCTTTGGGACTGGGACCTGCCGGCTGCGCCGACCCTGATCGACATCACGGTAAACGGGAAAGAGGTCGCGGCGGTCGCGCAGGCGGCCAAGACGGGGTTCGTGTATGTGTTCGACCGGCGGACGGGCGAGCCGGTCTGGCCGATCGACGAGCGGCCGACGCCGCGCAGCGAAGTGGAGACGGCCGCAAAGACGCAGCCGTTTCCGACGAAGCCGCCTCCGTTCGAGATGCAGGGAATCGACGAAGACGGCCTGATCGACTTCACTCCTCAACTCAAGGCCATGGCTCTCAAAGCGGTCAAGCCTTATCAACTCGGGCCGCTGTTCACGCCGCCGTCGAGCAGAGGAACGATCATGGTTCCCGGCTGGGGAGGCGGAGCGAATTGGGGCGGCGCGGGTTACGATCCTGAGACCGGCTATCTCTATATCTCCTCGCGGCGGCAGCATATTACCGTCGGCATGCAGCAGGTGAGCGACCCCGAAGCGCGCGGCTACGACTACGAACACAAGTTCTATCGGCCGACCGTCGGGGGCCTGCAAGTGGTCAAGCCGCCGTACGGCGCGATCACCGCCTACGACATGAACCGCGGCGAGATTGCCTGGCAAACGCCCCACGGCAACGGACCGCGCGGACACAAGCTGCTCAGAGACCTGGATCTGCCGCCGCTGGGGAATCCCAACGCGGCGGGCGTGCTGGTGACGCGTTCGCTGTTGTTCGCGGGCGACCGCGGGGAAGCGGAGAGCGGCGGCGCTTCGTTCCTCAGAGCGTACGACAAGGCCAGCGGCGAAACGCTTTGGGAAACGAAATTGCCCGGACGGCACCACAACGCCGCGCCGATGACTTATCTCTTCGGCGGCGAGCAGTGGATCGTCGTGGGCGTCGGCGGGGCCGCGGAACCCGCCCGTCTGGCGGCTTTTCGCTTGCAAGACAACCCGCAATAAAAAGCCCGTCCGCTGCGAGAAAAGCGGACGGGCTTGGGCTGGAGTTGGCGTTTGCCGGCAGACCGGCCTAGAACTCGCCGCCGTGCGGATCCGGCGGGGCCGCCGGTTTCTCTTCGGGAATCTCTACAATGGTCGCCTCGGTGGTGAGCATCAAGCTGGCAATCGAGGCGGCATTCTGCAGAGCCGTGCGGGTGACTTTGGCCGGGTCGATGACGCCGTCGGCGACCAAGTCTCCGTAGGCATCGGTCGCGGCGTTGTAGCCGAAGGTGTCGCTTTCGCCGACGCGAACTTTCTCGACGACGATGGCGCCTTCCTGGCCGGCGTTGGAAGCAATCCAGCGGATAGGCGCTTCGATGGCGCGGCGGACGATGTTGACGCCGATCTGCTCATCCTCGGTTTTGCCGGTGACGTCTTCCAGAACGGCCGCGGCGCGGAGAAAGGCGATGCCGCCGCCGGGAACGATGCCTTCCTCGACTGCGGCGCGGGTGGCGTGCATGGCGTCCTCCACGCGCGCCTTCTTCTCCTTCATCTCCGTCTCCGTCGCCGCTCCAACCTTGATCACCGCCACGCCTCCGACCAGCTTCGCCAGCCGTTCTTGTAGCTTCTCCCGATCGTAGTCCGACGTCGTCTCCTCGATCTGCGCCCGCAGTTGCTTGACCCGCCCCTGGATCGCTTCCGTGCTGCCCCCGCCTTCCACGATCGTCGTGTTGTCCTTGTCGATCACCACGCGCTTCGCGCTGCCCAGGTCTTCAAGCTGAACCCCTTCCAGCTTGATCCCCGTCTCTTCCATGATCGCCTTGCCCCCGGTCAAGATGGCGATGTCTTCCAGCATCGCCTTGCGCCGGTCGCCGAAGCCCGGCGCCTTCACCGCCGCCACGTTGAGAACCCCGCGCAGCTTGTTCACCACCAAAGTGGCCAAAGCCTCGCCCTCGGTCTCCTCGGAGATGATCAGCAGCGGCCGCCCCGAACGCGAAACGTTCTCCAGCACCGGCAGCAGGTCTTTCATGTTGCTGATCTTCTTCTCGTGAATCAGCAGCAGCGCGTTTTCCAGCACGCACTCCATCGAGTCCTGATCGGTGACGAAGTAGGGCGAGGCGTAGCCGCGGTCGAACTGCATGCCCTCCACCACGTCCAGCTCGGTGTCGATCGTCTTGCCTTCCTCGACGGTAATCACCCCGTCCTTGCCTACCTTGGCCATCGCCTCGGCGATGATCTCGCCGATCGCCGCGTCGTTGTTCGCCGAGATCGCCGCTACCTGCGCCACGGCATCGCCCTCGACCGGCTTGGCCATGTCTTGGATCTTGTCCGAAAGCGCTTCGGTGGCTTTCTCGATGCCGCGCTTGATGTCCATCGGGTTGGCCCCGGCGGCCACGCTCTTCAGCCCGTCGCGGTAGATCGCCTGGGCCAGAATGGTGGCCGTGGTGGTGCCGTCGCCGGCGACGTCGGACGTCTTCGAGGCGACCTCGCGCACCATCTGGGCGCCGAGGTTCTCGAGCTTGTCTTCGAGCTCGATTTCCTTCGCGACGGTCACGCCGTCTTTGGTGACTGTCGGTCCGCCGAACTTCTTTTCGAGAACGACGTTGCGGCCCTTAGGCCCAAGGGTGACGCGAACGGTGTTCGCGAGCTTGTTGACGCCGGCCAGGATCGCCTGCCGGCTGTCTTCTCCGTAAACAATGTTTTTTCCTGCCATGGTTCGTTCGCTCCTTTATTCGATGACGGCGAGAACTTCGTCCTCGCGCATGATGAGATATTCGTTGTCGTCCACCTTGACGTCGTTGCCCGAGTACTTGCCGAACAGAATCCTGTCGCCGGCCTTGACGTCGAGGGCGACGACCGTGCCGTCGTCTTTCTTCTTGCCGTTTCCGACGGCGATAACTTTGCCCTGTTGGGGCTTTTCCTTGGCGGAGTCGGGGATGATGATGCCCCCGCTCGATTTCGATTCATCCTCGTCGAGACGCTCGACGAGAATGCGATCGTGTAGTGGTCGCAGACTCATTTCAATTGTTTCCTCCTATTCGTCTGGGATGGATAGATGACGGATGAAAATTCGAGGGGGATGGATTATGGGTACGGCGTTGCTCATGAAACTTGATGCAGCCGTTATCAACTTTAAGGGTAGAACTCCATTGTACTACGGGTACGAAAAGGTTGTCAACCATAAATCACGCCTGCCAATATCGGCGCTGACGGACGGCGTAGGCGAACCCGCATGCCGCCTCCCGACAACGTTGCCGCGATTGTTGGGTCAAGTCCGTGCGGCCGCTAGAAATTAATTCTGTAGCGGACGTAGAAGAAGCCTCCGTTGAAGCCGAACGGCGCGGCGCGGCGCGAGTACTGGAAGACGCCGGGCGAGTCGACGATGGTGAAGCCGGAGGCGTCGACCAGCGCGCCTCCGCGGGATTGGCCGATCGTGTTGAGGTCGGGCGTGACGTTGAACAGGTTGTGGACGCCCAAGGTCAACTCGTCGGTCTTCAGGATGCGGATGCCGAGGTGGACATCGGTCAGCCATTTGCCGCTGAACTCCTGGCGCGAGGAGCCGCCTTCCTGAACCCAGTAACTGCCGAAGTAGCGCAATCCGCCGCCGAACCGGAAACGGCCGATCCTGTAGTCCGCCAGCGCTTGCAGGCGGGTGTTCGGCTGCCATTCCTCGATGATCGAGCGGTCGCGGCTGGAAAAGATGATATCTTCCAGTCCGGCCAGCAGCATGGGCGCATTGACGGAGCCTTCCAGGCGGGTGTCGTTGAAAGCGCCCGAGAGTCCGAAATCCAGCACCGAGCCGTTGCGCCAGGAGCTCACGTGGTCGAAAGAGAATTCGACGCCCTGCGTCACGGTCTGCGCGGCGTTGGTGAAGAACTGCGCGCCTGCCGCCCGGGCATCGCGCATCACAGCGGCGACATCGGGGTACGACGCTTCGAGAGAGGCCGCTTGGAAATTTCCGCTGATCACGATGCGGTCGTCCACCTTCACGCGGAAGGCGTCGATGGTCAGCGATGTAGTCCTGCTCGGCCTGGCCACGATCCCACCGCTGATATTCAGCGAGGTTTCCTGCTTGAGATCCGGAATGCCCAACGCTTTGGCGACCGGACTGTCGTTGCGGAACGTGCCGATCTCGAAGGCCTCCAGATCGCCGCTAGGGCCGGGAAGGAATTGCGTGCTGAGGTTGTTGAAGTAAAGCTGGTGCAGCGAGGGGGCGCGGAATCCGGTGTTCACGCTGCCGCGCAAAGCGAAAGTAGGAGTGAAGTCGTAGCGCGCCGACAGCTTGCCGTTGACGGTCGAGCCGAAGTCGCTGTAGCGCTCGAAGCGCCCGGCGGCGCCCAGCATGAGCTTGCCGTTGAACACCCACTCCAGGTCGGCGTAGGCGGCGGTGTTGGTGCGGCTTTCGTCCACTGCATTGCTCGGCTTGAAGCCGGGAAAGACCTGAATGCCGGCCGCCTTGTCGGCGATGCAGTCCGATTGGTTGAAGTTCGAGTCGTCGGTGCAGTGCAAATAGGAAAAGGGTTCCCCTTCGCGGATGCCCCAGCCGTCGCGCCGGAACTCGCCGCCGAAAGCCAGGTTCATCGTCCTGCCGGAATACTCGAAGAGGCGGGAGGCGTCGAAGTTGAAGGTGGTCTGATCGAGGTGCGGGCCGCCGGAGTCCGCGCTTCTCGGGCTGGCCGCCCCGTACGAGGCGTTGATCGAGTTCGAGATAAGGAAATCGAAGGTGTTGCGGCCGTGGTTCAGGCTGAGGTCGAATTCCCAGCCCTGGCGCGTATTCCACCTGACGCCGCCGGCAAAGGACGCATCGTTCACGTCGGTGTTGATCTCCGGCAGGAAGCCGTCGGGATAGACATCGAGCACAGCCCTGGCGTACTGATTCGGCCGGCGGTAGAACCCGGCGCTGTTGTTGTCGCGTATGGACACGCCGCCGAAGGAGTAGAACTCGGCGCGGTCGCCGATGGGGATGCCGGCGTTGTAGTAAACGGTTTGCTGGTCGCTGTCGGCGTCGCCGATGCGGAAGTTGGTGCGATTGAAGTCGTACTCGCGCGGGTCGAAGCAGTTGCCGCCGTCGGGATTGTCGGGAGCCTGCCCCGCAGCGCACGAGACCCAGTCATATTGGCGGTTGCCGCTGAGTCCGGCGCGGTTGGTGCGTTCGCGGTCGCGCAACTGGTAGGTGAGGTTCAAGAACCCGCCCTCGCCGAAGGCGAAGCCGTGGTGCGCGCTGAACGTGTACGTGGCGCCGTCCCCGGCGTAGGTGCGCCCCCAGGACGTTTCCAGGTCGGTGCCCGGGGTGTTCTTGAGCACGATGTTGATGACGCCGGCGATGGCGTCCGATCCGTATTGCGCCGCGGCGCCGTCGCGCAGCACCTCGATGCGCTCGATCGCCGCCAGCGGGATCGCGTTCATGTCTGTGCCCGCGGTGCCGCGTCCGACGGAAACGTTGACGTGCAGCAGCGCGCTGTTGTGGCGGCGCTTGCCGTTGACCAGCACCAGCGTCTGGTCCGGCCCCAAGCCGCGCAGCGTAGCCGGGCGCAGGGCGTCCGTGCCGTCGCTGATGGAGGAGCTCGAAAAGTTGAACGAAGGCGCCAACATCTGCAGCGCCCGGCCGGTTTCAAGCTGGCCGGACTGCACCAAGCGCTCGCCGGGGACGAGTTCGACGGGAACCGGAGATTCCAGGGGATCCCGGCCTTCCGCGCGGGTGCCGACAACGACGATTTCTTCGGTCACGACGCCCAGCTCCAGCATGATCGTGAGCGCCCCTGCCGACTGCTGTACGGTTTGCTCCTTGGAGGCGAAGCCGGGGGCCGTGACGACGACCGAGTGGGGTCCGGCGCCCAAGCCGCAGAAGGCCGCCGTTCCGGAGTCGTCCGTCGGTTGCTCCTGAGCCCCGATCGAGACGGTTGCATTCGATACGGGCGCGGACGAGGGGTCGGTGACCAGGATTCTGAGACACTCTTGCTGGCCCGCCGCGGGGCTGACGGAGAACGCTGCCGCCGCGAGCAGCAGCGCGAGAGAAAGGGGGGCGGACCGGCGCGGCAAAAATTTGCCGCACGGGAGATTTCCTATTACCATGCTTCCCTTATAGCATCGTTGGAAGCAGGAAAATCGGAAGCAATCCACAAAAAAATTTTCCTCGGTCGCCGGATGCTGGAGTTCTGTAAAAGGCAGTTTTACAGGAACACCGGAGCAAAAGGCGGTAAAGATCCGGGTAGAATGGTTGTGGTGCCTTCAACTCGTTTTCTTGCGGGTTGCGCGGCCGTCCTTGTCGCCGCGGCGGCTCCGTACGCTTTGCCGGCGGCGGAAGACGACGCGGGCCGGGCGCTGATCGGACAATACTGCACGGCCTGTCACAACGACGACCTGCTGACGGCGGGCGTCTCGTTGCAAGGGACGGACCCGGCGGACGTCACGCGGAGCCCGGAACTGTGGGAAAAGGTGCTGCGCAAAGTCGCTTCCGGCGAGATGCCGCCGGCGGGGACGCCCGCGCCCGACGCTGCGAGCGCGGCAAAGTTCGCAGCCCGTTTGGAAGAAGCGCTCGACGCGGCCGCGGCCGCCGCGCCCAATCCGGGGCGGCCTCCGGCGCATCGCCTGAACCGAGCGGAATACGCGAATGCCGTCCGCGATTTGCTGGCGCTCGATTTCGCTGTCGACCATATGCTGCCTGCCGACGATTCCGGCTACGGCTTCGACAACATTGCCGATGTCTTGTCGCTGTCGCCCGCGCTGCTCGACCGCTACATGTTTGCGGCGCGGCGCATCAGCCGCTTGGCGGTGGGTTCGGGACCGCAGAAACCGCAGAAGGATATCTTCGTCCGCAACCGCGAGACGGGCTTTCTATACGCAGGACACAGCCGGTCGTCGCGGCAGTATCTGCCCATCGGCGGACGCCGCGGCGCGGCCTTGCGCTACTATTTCCCGCTCGACGGCGAGTATGTCCTCTCGACGGCGCTCGATCAAGGCGACAGCAGGAGCAGTTACGAGTCCCACGAGCTGCGGCTGAACGTCAAAGCCGGAATGCGCACGCTGGCGCTCACCTTCCCGGGCGAGTCCTCCCGAGCCGAGCGCGCGCGGCCGGCCGGCGCCGCCGCGTCCAAGCTCGCGCATCCTCCGCTCGACGTGCGTCTTGACGGGGAACGGCTGCGGCTCATCGAGTTGCCCGCGGCGGCGAAGCCGTTTCAGGTGCGCTGGATCGCCATCGACGGGCCGTATAACCCATCGGGGCCGGGAGATACTCCGAGCCGCCGCAAAATTTTCTCCTGCCGTCCGGCGAACGCCGCCGAGGAAGCGCCTTGCGCACGGCGGATTCTCTCCGCCTTGGCCCGGCAGGCTTACCGCCGCCCCGTCGACGACGCGGATGTGGGCGCGCTCATGGCCATTTACGAGATGGGCCGCGCTGAAGGGGGCTTCGAGCACGGGATCGAGAAAACGCTGCGGGCGCTGCTTGTCGCCCCGGCCTTTCTGTTCCGCCTGGAAAAAGCTCCCGCCGGAATCGGCCCGGCGGAGATCTACAGGATCGACGATATCGAGCTTGCTTCGCGGCTCTCATTTTTCCTTTGGAGCAGCCTTCCGGACGAAGAGTTGCTGCGTCTGGCCGAGGACGGGCGCTTGCATGAACCGGAAACGCTTGCCGGCCAAGTGCGCCGCATGCTCGCCGACCGCCGCGCGCGGGCGCTGGTCGAGAATTTCGCCGGGCAATGGCTCGAGTTGCGCAACCTGGCTAAGGTCAAGCCCGACGAAGTGCTGTTTCCCGAATTCGACGGGGATCTGCGCTTTGCGATGCAACGCGAGACGGAGCTTTTCTTTGAAAGTATCCTCACGCAAAACCGCAGCGTGCTGGAATTGCTGGATGCGGACCGCACGTTCTTGAACGAGAGGCTCGCCGCGCACTACGGCTTGGACCACGTTTACGGGCCGCAGTTCCGCGAGGTGAAGTTGAGCAACCCGCGGCGGGGCGGCTTGCTGGGTCAGGGCAGCGTGCTGACGGTCACCTCGTACCCGAACCGCACTTCGGTGGTAATACGCGGCAAGTGGATTCTCGAAAACCTGTTCGGCATGCCGCCCCCGCCCCCGCCGCCCGACATCCCCGAGCTGGAAGAAGCCGCCGGCGGCGGCGAGAAGCTCACGCTGCGGGAAGCGATGTCGCTGCACAGCAAAAGCCCGACTTGCGCAAGCTGCCACGTGCGCATGGACCCGATCGGGTTTGCGCTCGAGAACTACGACGCAATCGGGCGCTGGCGGACGGAAGACGCCGGAGCGCCGATCGACGCTTCGGGCGAGTTGCCGGGAGGGATCGTTTTCAACGGTCCGGCCGAGTTGAAACGTGTTTTCGCAGAGGATTTCAGAGAAACTTTCGTGACAACAATCGTAGAAAAAATGTTGACTTACGCCCTTGGACGAGGCTTGAAGTATTACGATAAACCTACAGTCCGTTCGATCGTGCGCGAGGCGGAGGGTAACGAATACCGTCTGGCGGATCTGATCTTGGGGATCGTGAAGAGCATGCCGTTTCAAATGAGAAGGAGCACGGAATCATGATCGTAACGAAAAAATCTCTCGCGCGGCGCACCGTGCTGCGCGGTCTGGGGGCCGCGGTCGGTTTGCCGTTCATGGACGCGATGGTTCCGGCGATGGCCGCGCCGCTGGATCGAGCCGCGAAACCGGCGTTGCGCATGGGGTTCTTGTACGTTCCCAACGGCATCATGGATCTGCAGGGCGAATGGACCCCCAAAGGCGAGGGCAAGGACTTCGCGCTCAGCGAGATTACCCAGGCTCTGGAGCCGTTCCGCGAGCGCCTGACGATACTCAGCGGCTTGGCGCAGGTCAACGGACGCCCAGGCGGCGACGGGCCCGGCGACCACGCCCGCGCGGGGGCGACTTTTCTCACCGGCGAGCGGGCGGTCAAGACGGAAGGCGCGGGGATTCGGGCAGGCGTTTCGGCCGATCAGATCGCCGCGCGCGAGTTGGGCAAGCACACGCAACTGGCGTCGCTCGAAGTGGGCATCGAGGAAGCCAGCATCGCCGGCGGCTGCGATTCGGGTTACAGTTGCGCTTATACGAATACGATCTCTTGGCGGACGCCGACGACGCCCAACCCGGTGGAGGATAATCCGCTGCGGCTCTTCGAGCGGCTTTTCGGGGACGGCGACAGCACGGATCCGGCAGAGCGGCTGGCGCGGCTGCGGGAACAGAACACGATTCTCGATTTCGTTCGCGAGGACCTTTCCCGCCTGAGAGCGGAGTTGGGCGCCGAAGACCGGCGCAAGCTGGACGAGTACACCGAGGCGGTCCGCGATCTGGAGCGGCGCATCGAAAAAGCCGAGGCGCAGAGCGGGCGGGAGATTCCTACCGTCGAGCGCCCCGGCGGAGTTCCGGACAATTTTACCGAGCATGCCAAATTGATGATCGACTTGCAGGTGCTGGCCTATCAGGCCGACCTGACGCGCGTCACCACTTTCATGATGGGCCGCGAGGGCACTTGGCGCAGCTACCCCGATATTGGCGTGCCCGATGCCCACCACGCGGTGACACACCATCAGCACGACCCGGAAAAGATCGCCAAAACGATCCTCATCAACAAGCATCACGTGTCGATGTTCGCTTACATGCTGGAGAAAATGCGTTCGACCCAGGACGGCGACGGCACGTTGCTCGATCATTCGATGCTGCTCTACGGCAGTTCGCTTTCCGACGGGAATCAACATACGCACCACGATTTGCCGCTGGTTCTCGCCGGCGGCGCGGCCGGGCAGTTGCGCGGCGGGCGGCATTTGCGCTTTCCGCGGGAAACCCCGATGAATAATTTGCTGCTGAGTCTGCTGGATATGGCGGGCGTCCCCACGAAACGGCTGGGCGACAGCACCGGCAAGCTCGAAGGGCTGTCGCACGGATAAGGGTTGCGAGGATGCGCGGCGGGCATTGCAGCGCCGGATGCGCCTTGGCGCCGGCAGCGTTCCGCTGTCTGGGGGCCGTTCGGTTCTTCGCGCTGCTCGTTTGCCTGGCCGGGACAGTCGCCGCTGCCGGCGCCGCGGACTTGCGCTTGATCGACGCGGTGCGCAACCGCGACAGCAGCGGCATCGCCGAGTTGATGGCGCAAGGCATCGACGTCGATGCGGCTCTGCCCGACGGGGCGACCGCGCTTGCCTGGGCCGTTCACTTGCAGGACCGCGAAACCGCGGAACGGCTGCTTGCGGCCGGGGCCGATGTCAACGCCGGCGACGACTACGGCGATACGCCGTTGACGCTGGCCTGCGCCAACGGGGACGCTCATCTGATCGAAAAGCTGCTGGAAGCGGGCGCCGACCCCAACGCGGAGCGCTGGAACGGCGAGACTCCGCTCATGCTGGCCGCGGGAGTCGGTCTCGCGGACTCGGTGCGGTTGCTGATCGCAAAAGGCGCCCAATTGGATGAAACGGAATCCCGGCAGGGACAGAACGCGCTGATGTGGGCGGCGGCGGAAGGGCATTCCGGCGTTGTCGAAGTCCTGGTCGATGCGGGCGCCGATGCGAACGCTGCCTCGAAAACGGGTTTTACCGCCTTGGCTTTCGCAACAACCCGCAACGCCGTTCGGGCCGTCCGCGCCTTGACCGAAGCCGGCGCCGGCCTCAACGCCGCCGCCGCGGACGGCAGCTTGCCGGTCAATGTCGCGGCGGCCTACGGCCACACGCAGACGCTCAAGCTGCTGCTCGACGCGGGCGCAGACTTTTCGGCGGCCGACCGGGACGGCCGAACGCCCCTCTATGCCGCCGCCCGAGCGGGCGATGTCGAATCGGTCGCTCTGCTGCTCGCAGCCGGGGCCGACCCCAATCGGCACACGGCCACTGTCGAGGATCTGGGATCGAACAGGGATCTCCGGCGGACGGACGGCGAAGATACGCCGCTGCTCGCGGCCGCGCTCGGCGGACACCTTGAAACGATGCGGCGGCTGGTCGCCGCCGACGCCGACGCCGCAGCGCGCACGCAAGACGGTGCGACGCTGCTGATGCAGGCCGTGCGCAGCGCGCGCCTGCCGGTGATCGAATACGCCTATACGCTCGACGACGACATCGCGGCGCGGACCCACATCGGGCGCAGCGTCATGCACGCCGCGGTGCTGCTCACCTCGTTCGTCGCCACGCAGGACGAGATTTGCGAGGTGATCCGCTTTCTCGCCGAGCGCGGCGCGGACCCCGACCCGATCGACGACGGCGGCCGGACCGCCATTTCCATAGCCGACGTCTGGCCGGTGGAGAAAGCCTCGAAGCTGCTTTACGAGTTGACGGCGGCCGCCGGACGAACGCCAAAGATACTGCCGACGAATCTGCAGTAAGCGGCAATGCAGCCCGCCCTAACCGAAACCGCCGAATTTTACCGGATCGCCGCTGCGCTGAAACTCGATCCGCAACGACGGTCCGGTCTGGGGCAGTACATGACCCCGGCGCCGATAGGCCGTTTCATGGCAAGTCTGTTTACGGATACCTCGGGAGACGTTCGGGTTCTCGACCCAGGCGCCGGCGTCGGGTCTTTGAC
Source organism: Bryobacterales bacterium (assembly GCA_965214915.1). Classification (GTDB taxonomy): domain Bacteria; phylum Acidobacteriota; class Terriglobia; order Bryobacterales; family UBA6623; genus CATQHP01. The sequence continues at coordinate 256,885 of CBDCCP010000001.1, forward strand.
CGCCGCCCTGGTTGAACGATGCGCGGGCGGCGCAACAAAGTCGCGTTCCCTTTCTCTGACGTGCTACGAGATCGAACCGCTGCTGATCGATTATTTGCGGAGCACGCTGCAAGAAGCGGAACGACGCAGCGAGGCAGCACAGATTGCCGTCGACGGCCGAATCTACCCGGACGATTTCATTCTTTCTCACGCGGTCGGCCCGCAAGTGAATTTGTTCGCCGAGGAACGACGTCCGCCGCAACGCTTCACGCACGCGATCATGAATCCGCCGTACAAGAAGATCCATTCGGATTCCGGGCACAGGGCAGCGCTGCGACGAGCAGGGATCGAAACTTCAAACCTTTATACCGGGTTTATGTTCCTTGCCGCCGCTCAAATTTGCGAGGGCGGCGAGATGGTGGCGATTGTCCCGCGCTCCTTTTGTAACGGACCCTACTTCAAACCCTTTCGCGAGCGATTCTTCTTCATGATGACGCTGCGGCAGATACACGCCTTTGAGAAGCGAAACGCGGCTTTCAAAAGCGATGAGGTGCTGCAGGAGAACATTATCATCCACGCGGTGAAGGGCGCAAAGCCGTCTACGGTCAAGATCACGACCAGCAGCGGGGGAAATTTCGAGATCGATCCGGTTTCCCGCGAGTGCACCGCGGCGGACATGACACAACGGGTTGTCGACTATGCCTCGGTAATCGGACCAGGCGATCCCAACCGCTTTGTCCATATTGCCGCGGGCGATTTTGAGCAGTGCGTCGGCGACCGGATGTCGCATTTCACGGCCACGCTCGCCGATCTGGGTTTGGAGGTCTCCACTGGGCCGGTGGTCGATTTTCGTTTGAAAAAAGATTTGCGGTTTCACCCGGAAAGGCACACGGCCCCGCTTTTGTATGCTGCACATTTTCGAGACGGATCGCTCGAATGGCCGAAAGAAATGAAGAAGCCAAACGCCATCGAAATAACGGCACAGAGTCAAAAATGGCTGTGGAAGAACCAAGGCTATTTTGTCGTCATGAGGCGTTTCACGACAAAGGAAGAACGTCGCCGTATCGTGGCGTCAGTTTACGATTCTTCTTTACCCGGAAAATGGGTAGGATTCGAAAATCATTTGAACGTTTATCATGCCATACAAACAGGGTTTTCCCAATCGCTTGCGGCAGGGTTGAGCGTGTACTTGAACAGCAGTCTTGTCGATCGCTATTTCCGGCAGTTCAACGGCCACACGCAAGTGAACGCAGCGGATTTACGCTCTCTGCCCTACCCGGAGCGAGAGGTGCTGGAGCGCATGGGAGAACAAACGCGCGGCGTAAAACTTTCGCAACAGGAGATCGACAACCTTATCGAGAATGAGCTTGCACATATGACAGAAGATGAAAACCCGTTACCGGCTCAGCAAAAAATCGAGGAAGCTTTGGAAATCGTCAAGGCGCTCGGCATGCCGCGCGGCCAACTGAACGAACGCTCCGCTCTGACGTTGTTGGCCTTGCTCGACCTTAAACCGTCCGGCGCCTGGAGCGAGCTGAAGAGGCCGCTGATGGGCATCACGCCGATCATGGAGTATTGTCGAGAACACTACGGTCGCCAATACGCGCCGAACACCCGCGAAACGTTTCGGCGGCAGACGATGCATCAGTTCGTCGAGGCCGGTATTGCGCTCTACAACCCAGACAAGCCGGACCGCGCGGTGAACAGCCCGAAAGTCTGTTACCAAGTCAGCGCCGAAGCGTTTCAAGTAATTCAAGCCTTCGGCACGGACGCTTGGCAAGCGGCGCTCGATGAGTACTTGGAAGGCCGGCAGACACTCGCGGCTAAGTGGGCGAAACATCGAGAAATGCAGATGCTCCCGGTTCAAGTCGCGGAAAATCGAGAGCTCCGCTTAACGCCGGGCGCGCATAGCAAGTTGATCGCACAAATCGTCACGGAATTTGCGCCCCGGTTCGCCCCCGCCGCCGAGGTTCTCTATGTCGGCGATACAGGCGGCAAGATCGGCTACTTTCGAGAGCAGAGACTTGCCGATCTGGGAGTCACCGTCGACCGACATGGAAAAATGCCGGATGCGGTTCTGTACTTCGCCAAGAAAGACTGGCTTTTGCTCGTGGAAGCCGTCACCAGCCACGGCCCGGTAGACGCCAAGCGCCGCAACGAACTTGCGGCGCTCTTTTCCGAAGCCAAACCGGGACTTGTATATGTCACAGCATTCCCGGACAGGGGGATCATGGCGCGTTATCTCGGCGAAATATCCTGGGAAACCGAAGTCTGGTGCGCCGACGCCCCTACGCACTTGATTCACTTCAACGGAGAGCGGTTCTTGAGTCCCTATGAGGCGTAGCTCGGCCGCTGCCGGACCGCCCGCTATACGCGGTCGAGGTTGGGGTTCAGCAGTCGTTGGACTTCGGGCGTGTCGATATCCGCGGTGCGGACGACCCGGGCGGGAGAGTCGATTTTTTTAGGGGGCGTCTCGCCGCGCAGCTTTTGCACCACGGTTTCGACTCCGCGGTAGCCCATGTTGTAGGGGTCCTGGACGATCAGGGCGTCGATGATCCCTTCCCGCAGGTTTTTTTGCAGCGTGGGGCTGGCGTCGAAGCCCACCAGCTTCACCTTGCCCGCCATCTCGCGGGCGCGGACGGCCTGCGATGCGCCTACCGTTGCGGCCTCGCTCGAGCAAAACAGCGCGTCGAGCTCCGGGTGCGCCGTCAGCATGTCTTCCGTGATCGACAGAGCGCGGGTCCGGTCGGACATGCAGTACTGTTCGTTGACGATTTCCAGACCCGTGTACTCCTCCTCCAGGGCGGCGTGGAAGCCGATTTCGCGGTTGCCGGTCGAGGCGCTTCCGGGGACGTGCTTGACCATGGCGATCTTGCCCGCACCGCCGACCATCTCATTGAGGGTCTTGGCGGCCAAACGGCCCGCGCCTACGTTGTCGGTAGCCACGAAGCAGACGTAGTTGTCGGTATCGATTCCCGAGTCGAAGATGGTCACCGGGATGCCGAGCTCCGCGGCGCGTTCGACGACTCCGACCAGCGAAGTGCTTTCCGAGGGCGACAGCACGATGCCGTCGACGCGCCGGTTGATCATCGACTCCACGATCTGTATCTGGCGGGCGTACTCGGTTTCTTGCGGGGGGCCGTTCCAGAGGATCTCGACATCGTACTTCTCGCCGGCGGCAATCACGCCGGCGTGAACCGCCTGCCAGAAGATCGACGACGTTCCCTTGGGCGCGACTCCGATGACGGTCCGGTCGGAGCGGTTACAGGAAAACGCCCAACCCAGGCCGCCGAGGGCCCGCAAAGCGTCGCGGCGTCTCATGGACAACAGAATAGCAGCCGGATGGGCCGGCCGGCGGATCAGTGGGCGGGCAGGTCGCTGCGCCCCATCAAATACATGTCGACGGCTCGCGCGGCCTTGCGCCCCTCGGCAATCGCCCAGACGACCAGCGATTGGCCGCGGCGGGCGTCTCCCGCGGCAAAGACTTTCTCCGCCGAGGTGCGGAACTCGCCGAACCCGGCCTTGACGTTGCCGCGGGGATCTTTCTCGACCCCGAGCTGCTCCAGCAGCCCTTCGTGGACCGGATGGACAAAACCCATGGCCAGCAGCACGAGGTCGGCGGGAACTTCGAATTCCGAACCCGGAACCTCCTCGAACTTGAACGGACGCTTGCCGCTGATGGGATCGGGGGCGGCCCAGCGCAGGCGGACGGCTTTCAGCGCCTTGACGTTGCCGTCGCCGTCGCCGATGAATTCCTTGGTGTTGACCGCGTAGTCGCGGACGTCGCCCTCTTCGTGCGAGCTTTCGACCTTGAAGGTGAAGGGCCACAGCGGCCAAGGCATCGCGCCCGGTTCCTCGCGGTTCAACGGAGGCTTGGGCAACAACTCGAACTGGTGGATGCCGGCCGCGCCTTGCCTTCTGGACGTGCCCAGACAGTCGGCGCCGGTATCGCCGCCGCCAATAATGACGACGTTCTTCCCTTGGGCGGTGATGTCGAACTGCGGATCCACCGCACGGCCGCCGACGCGCCGGTTCTGCTGCGGCAAAAACTGCATGGCGAAGTGTACGCCGTTCAATTCGCGTCCGGGGATGTTCAGGTCGCGAGGTTTTTCCGCCCCCGTGCAGATCAAAACGGCGGCGAACTCGCTGACAAGCTGCTGCGCCGGAACGTCCACGCCGACGTGGACGTTGCAGCGGAACACGACGCCTTCGGCCTCCATCTGCTCGACGCGCCGCGCAACGAGACCCTTGTCCATCTTGAAGTCGGGGATGCCGAGCACCATCAGCCCCCCGGGCAACTCGTTTTTCTCGAAAACCGTAACGGCGTTGCCGGCGCGGTTGAGTTGCTGAGCGGCGGCCAACCCCGCGGGGCCCGAGCCGACGACCGCAACCTTCTTGCCCGTCCGCGAGGGCGGAGGCTCGGGCTTGATCCAACCCTCCTCCCAGCCGCGGTCGACAATCGCTTTCTCGATCGACTTGATGCTGACCGGATCGTTGTTGATGCCCAGCACGCACGCCGCCTCACATGGAGCGGGACAGATACGGCCGGTGAATTCGGGGAAATTGTTCGTCGAGTGCAACTCGCGCAGCGCTTCCCGCCAGCGGTTGCGGTAGACGAGGTCGTTCCAGTCGGGAATGATGTTGTTGATCGGGCAGCCGGTGTGGCAAAAAGGGATGCCGCAATCCATGCAGCGCGCGCCCTGCGTTCTGAGCTCGGACTCGCCGAGGCTGTCCATGACCTCGTTCCAGTCGCCGACGCGTTCTTCGACAGGCCGATACGGCGTGGCCTGCCGGTTGTATTCCATGAATCCTGTAACCTTACCCATAAGCAACCCTCTCCGGGAACAGCGGCTGCGGCCGGCGCGCCCCCGCCGGCGAATCCCGCGCAGCGGAAACGATCGACCGGGCGGGGAACGTACCTGCATCCGCCCTGCCGGGGCCGACAACCGGGCGAAACCGGCGCCGACGCTCCCGGCGCTTCCTACAGGATACAGGGGTTGGCGGCCGGCGGTCAGCGTCCGCAGGCGCGCGGAATGCTCGAACGGTTAAAATCGGGGACATGTATCCGCTCGTACTGTTGTCATTGGCCGTGCTGCCGCTCGCGGCGCAGACCTCTCTGCGCGGGTTCTCCGCCGAAAACGCCCGCCGGCAAGCGGCTCTCGAAGAGCGGCTCAAGGCCGTCCCGCAGCCCGATCGGGTGCGGGAATACATCCGCGTGATGAGCGAGGAGCCGCACCATACCGGCTCGCCGGCGGGTCGGGAGGTCGCGCGCTACGTGCTGCGGCAATTCCGCTCGTGGGGGTTAGACGCGGAAATTGAGGAGTTCGCCGGGCTGATGCCGACGCCGCTGGAGCTCAGCGTGGAATTGCTGGCGCCCGAGCGCTATGTAGCAAAGCTTGCCGAACCGCCCATCGGGGAAGACAAAGACTCTTCGGACGCGGGCCAACTGCCGGCGTACAACGCTTATTCCCCTGACGGCGACGTAACGGCGCAGGTCGTATATGTGAACTACGGCATGCCGGCCGACTACGAAAAGCTGGACGAAATGGGCATCGATGTCGACGGAAAGATCGTCTTGGCGCGTTACATGGGCGGCTGGAGAGGCATCAAACCGAAGGTCGCCGCCGAACGCGGCGCGGTCGGCTGCCTGATTTATTCCGACCCGGCCGACGATGGGTTCTATAAAGGCGATGCCTACCCCAAAGGCCCATTCCGCTCGAAATGGGGCGTGCAAAGGGGCAGCACGATGGACATGCCGACCTACCCGGGCGACCCGCTGTCCCCCGGCTGGGGCGCGGAACCCGGCGGAAAGCAACTGTCGATCGACGAAGCGAAGACGCTGCCCAAGATTCCGGTGCTGCCGATTTCGTGGGGAGACGCCGAGCCGATTCTGCGCAACCTCGGCGGGCCGGTCGCGCCCGAGGCTTGGCGCGGTTCGGTCCCGCTGACGTATCACCTCGGCGCGGGGCCGGCGAAAGTGCGCATGAAGACGAAATTCGACTGGGCGACGACAACGGGAGAAAACGTCATTGCCCGCATCGAGGGCAGTCTGTACCCGGACGAATGGGTGCTTTACGGCAACCATCACGATGCCTGGGTCAACGGGGCGACCGACCCGGTGAGCGGCAACGCGGCGCTGATGGAAACGGCGCGGACCGTCGCCGCAGCGGTCAAGGAAGGCTGGCAGCCCAAGCGGACGATCGTCTTCGCAAGCTGGGACGCCGAAGAATGGGGGCTGATCGGCTCGACCGAATGGGCCGAGAAGCACTTCGACGAGCTGCGCGCAAAGGCCGTCGTCTATTTCAACACCGACAGCAACGTCGCCGGAACGCTTGCCATGAACGGGTCGCACACTCTGGAGCGGTTCCTGAACGACGTTGCCGGAAGCATTGACGATCCACGCACGGGCAAGAGTCTCCGGCAGGTAGCGCAGGACAAGCTTCTTGCCGGCGCCGGCGCAGCGCGCAAGAAAAAAAATCGCTTCCCGCGCCGACTTACGCATCGGGGCGCTGGGCTCCGGGTCGGACTACACGGCGTTTCTCGACCACTTGGCCATCGCTTCCGCGGACTGTAGATTTCGGGGAGACGGCACAGGGGTTTACCATTCGATCTACGACTCTTTCGACTGGTACCGGAAATTCGGCGATCCCGATTTCGTTTACGGCCGAGCGCTGGCGCAGTTTCATGCGGTAGCGATCTCCCGCATGGCCGACGCGGACGTGCTGCCCTTCGAGTTCACCAATTTCGCGGATACCATCGGGGTCTATCTCGACGAGTTGGAGGGGCTTGCCAAAGACAAAGATGTGGGACTCAAAGACGTTCGCAAGGCATTGGAAGCATTATCCAAAGCAGCCGAGAGCTATGAAAAGAAACTGTCGGCGAACCGGCTGGAAGGCGATTACCAGCGAGTCAACGCCATCTTGCAAAAAGTGGAGCAGGCGATGGCCCGGGACGAAGGCCTGCCGGAGCGGGAATGGTTCAAGCACCAAGTCTATGCGCCGGGATTCTATACCGGATACGGGGTGAAGACCGTTCCCGCCATCCGCGAGGCGCTTGAGCGCGGCGACCGGGAGGCTGCCCGGCAAGGGGCGGCGGTCTTTGCCCAAGTGCTGGAGGCCGTAACGGCGAAGATTCGCCAAGCGGCGGCGGCGTTGGATTAGGCGCAAGACGCCGTCTTTCTCGCTATACTGGGAGTTGTTCGATTCGAAGAATCGCTTCGGCCCGGTCGGGCGCCTTTATCGCTAGCTTCGCCGTCTTGCAACTTCGTTGACTTTCCCCGGGCCGCATGGAGCACGGAAATTTTTCTGAATCGGAGGAAACCCCTTGGCGCGTACGGATAAACATCTTTTCACATCCGAGTCCGTCTCGGAAGGCCATCCGGATAAAGTAGCGGACAAGGTTTCCGACGGCATTCTGGATGCCGTAATGGCGAACGACCCGCACGGCCGCGTAGCCTGCGAAACGCTTGTGACAACCGGGCTGTGCATCGTCGCCGGAGAGATTACGACCACGGCGAACATCGATTTCACGCGCATCGCCCGCGACACGATCCGCGAGATCGGCTACAACGACGCCGCGTACCGCTTCGACTCGCAAAGCTGCGCCGTCATCACCGCGGTCGATGAGCAGTCGCCCGACATTGCCATAGGCGTGGACCCGGGCGGCGCCGGCGATCAGGGATTGATGTTCGGCTATGCCTGCGACGAAACGCCGGAACTGATGCCCCTGCCGATCATGGCGGCGCATCACCTGGTGCGGCGTCTGACCGACGCGCGGCGCGCCGGCGAGTTGGACTTTTTGCGCCCCGACGGCAAATCGCAGGTCACGGTCGAGTACTCGAACGGCAAGCCTTCGCGGATCGACGCCGTCGTCGTTTCGACCCAGCACGATCCGCTCGACCAGGCGGAGCTTCGCGCGCGCGTCAAGGAAACGATTATCGACACGGTGATTCCCGCCGACATGGTCGATAGAAACACGAAGTATCACATCAACCCCACGGGGAATTTTGTGGTCGGCGGTCCCCACGGCGACACGGGCTTGACGGGCCGCAAGATCATCGTCGATACCTACGGCGGCGTGGGCCGGCACGGCGGCGGCGCTTTCTCGGGGAAAGACCCAACGAAAGTCGACCGCTCGGCATGTTACATGGCGCGCCACATCGCCAAGAACATCGTTGCGGCGGGGTTGGCGTCGCGCTGCGAAGTGCAATTGGCCTATGCGATCGGCGTGGCCGACCCCGTATCGGTGATGGTCGACATGTTCGGGACCGGGCAAATCGGCGAGCCGGAATTGTCCGAGATCGTTCGCGAGATTTTTCCGTTGACTCCGAAAGCCTTGATCGACTACCTGGACCTGCGGCGGCCGATCTTCAAGGCGACCGCCGCATACGGGCATTTCGGCCGGACGGAAGATTCCTTTACTTGGGAGAAAACCGACAAGGTGGAGGCATTGCAGCAGGCGGCCTCGGCGGCGGCCTCCGTTTGATCGGACGAACTTATTGGAAAGGATATCTTTGCATATGACGGTTGCCGAGCCTGTTGTCGAGAACGTTGCCGCAACGCGCGGGGTTTTTGAGGATTTCAAGGTCAAGGACCTTTCCCTGGCCCCGTTCGGCCGCGATGAAATCCGGCTGGCCGAGCACGAGATGCCGGGCTTGACGGCCTTGCGCCGCGAATACGCCGGCTCGCGGCCGCTGCAAGGCGCGCGGATCGCCGGCTCGCTGCACATGACGGTGCAGACGGCGGTGCTGATCGAGACGCTGACCGCGCTCGGCGCCGAGGTCCGTTGGGCTTCGTGCAACATTTTTTCGACGCAGGATCATGCCGCCGCGGCGGTCGCCGCGGGTCCGCTGGGGACGCCGGACAACCCCCGTGGCGTTCCGGTTTTCGCCTGGAAGGGCGAAACGCTCGAAGAGTACTGGTGGGCGACCTCGCAAGTTCTGATCTGGCCCGACGGCAAGGGGCCGAACCTGATCCTCGACGACGGCGGCGACGCCACGCTGCTCGTCCACCGCGGCTTGGAATACGAGAAGGCCGGCGCGGTTCCCGATCCCGCGACGGCGGATTCGGAAGAATTCGCCGCCGTCTTGAAGACCTTGGGCGGGCTGTTTGTCCAGGACCCCGGTTTGTGGCGGCGCATCGCTCCCGGCATCCGCGGCGTTTCGGAAGAGACGACGACGGGCGTTCACCGGCTCTATCAGATGCAGAAAGCGGGGACGCTGCTCTTCCCGGCGATCGACGTCAACAACTCGGTAACCAAGTCGAAGTTCGACAACCTTTACGGCTGCCGCCACTCGCTGGTCGACGGGATCAACCGCGCCACCGACGTGATGATCGGCGGCAAGGTCGTCGTGGTCTGCGGTTACGGCGATGTCGGCAAGGGCTGCGCGCAGTCGATGCGCGGGCAGGGGGCGCGGGTAATCGTCACCGAGATCGATCCGATTTGCGCGCTGCAAGCGGCGATGGAAGGGTTCGAGGTGAAGCGTCTCGAGGACGCGCTCGACAGCGGCGATATATTCATCACCGCGACCGGCAACAGAGACATTATTTCCGTCGAGCACATGGCGGGCATGAAGCATCAAGCGATCGTCGGCAACATCGGCCACTTCGATAACGAGATCGACATGGCCGGCCTGGCGGCGCGCAAAGACGTCGTACGCAAAAACATCAAGCCGCAGGTCGACGAGTACCGCTTCGCCGACGGACACACGGTAATTATCCTCTCCGAGGGGCGCCTGCTGAACCTGGGCAACGCCACAGGACACCCGAGCTTCGTGATGTCGTGCAGTTTTACCAATCAGGTATTGGCGCAGATCGAGTTGCACCGCAACGCGGAAGCGTACGGCCTTGCGGTGGCGACCCTGCCCAAGCTGCTGGACGAAAAGGTGGCGCGGCTGCACCTCGACGCGCTCGGCGTCAAGCTAACGACCTTGCGCCGGGACCAGTCCGACTATCTCGGCATTCCGGTCGAAGGGCCGTACAAGCCGGACCACTACCGGTATTGAGCCGGCTGCGCCGCAAAGTCGAAAGAGCGTCGATTGCTCGATATTTGCCGTCATGAGCAGTCGATGAAGGAACAGAACGCCGGCGGCCGACAGGAGGTAGCAACCCTGCTGGCTACCCGGGGCATGGTTCTTGCCTTGGGCGTGCTGACCCAAAGTCTCCTCGCCTACACGCTTCTGCCCGCAGGCCGGGGCGCCTACGCGTTCTACTCCGTCTACACCCTGCCCCTGCGCCTCCAGCAACTCAACCCTTTGATCGACGCCTTCGCCCACCGCTACAACCACTTCCGCCGCCATGACGCCCTTGACTCCCTCTCCCCTATATGCAGTACCTTCATACCCACAGCTTCACCCCCGCCGTCTCATATGTCCCGATCCCGCACACCCCCTTCAAACTTCAAGCTACTGTACGATAAAGCGTGTCCACTCGGTCGCCGTCGAACCGACGCGCCGGAGTGAGCGGTTAGCCGTCGATGCCTGCCGCGTTAGCCTCCATCTTGAAGCGACGGCCTGCAGTCGTGTCCCCGAAACCGCAATCGATTCGTTTTCGACCGATGAATCGATCTCCCGGCTTGCGCGGCTCGGGGGCCGCGCCGGCGGCTCTTTTGCTCTGCGCGGGATTGCTCGCCGCGCAGCAACTCTACCGCGGAGCGCCGTTTCCGCCTACGCTCCCGCCGATTGCCGAGCCGGCGGACGGCGGACAGCCGGCCGAATTTTCCATGGCGCGCATGGCGTATTCCGACCGCTATCCGGGGCCGCAGCTCGAATTTCGATTCCACGGCGAAGTCGAGCGCCCGTGGCAGATCGACACTCCGGCCTCCGAGCGGCACTTTCTGCAAGGACTGCGGCGCCTGTCGGCGGTGAACGCGCGGTCGAAAGAGGTTTACGTTCACCCGAGCGACGCGGAATTTTTCGACTACCCGTTTCTTTACGTCGTCGAACCGGGTCACTGGGAATTGACGGACCAGGAGGTCGAGAACATTCGCGAATATCTGCTGCGCGGGGGATTCATCGTGTTCGACGACTTCCACGGCTCGGAAGAATGGGGGAGCTTCATGCGCGGCATCCGCCGCATCTTTCCCGAGCGCCCGATAGAAGACCTAGCCGCGGACGACGAGATTTTTCACGTGCTGTACGACATGGAGCATCGCGAGCAGATTCCCGGCTTGCAGGCGGTCTTCAGCGGCCGCACCTACGAGCGCGACGGAAAAGTTCCCCATTGGCGCGGCATCCGCGACGACGACGGCCGGTTGATGGCGATGATCAACCACAACATGGACCTGGGCGACGCCTGGGAGCACGCCGATTGGCCGGTGTACCCGGAGAGGTACACCGCGACGGCCTACCGGCTGGGGATCAACTACATCGTCTACGCGATGACCCACTAGGCCGCTTGCGCGGCCGGTGGATCGTGAATCCAGTGGATAGTGGATAGCAAGACCGCTGCCTGGACCGCTGCGCAGGCCGGCTATCTGTCGAACAGTTGGCGACGGTAGTTTCTTTGGCGCGCGGGCGACCGGCTGCCGACCGCTTCGATGACGACTTCGGGCTGCATGCTGCCCGGAATCGATACCGTCAGCCGGTTGGGGCCCGGCGCCGAAGCGAGCGTCCATTCGACCACGGCGAATCCGAACTCGTTCGACAGCAGGCTGCTTGCCGAGACGCGGCCGTCCCCGGACGCTTCGAAACGGACCTCGACGACGCCGATCGGCAGTAAGTTCTCGTCCACGACCTGCATATAGATCGCGTACGGCAGCGGCTGCCCCGCCTCGCCGGTGCGCAAGCGCTCGCGCAGATCTCCGAACAGTATCTCCAGCGGAAAGATGCGCGCCGTCCCCAGCGAAGCGGTCGATTCGTGTACCCGAATCGCGCTGCGCGCGGTCTCGAAACCGCCGCCGGCCGACCCCTCGATCCTGGCGATTCCGCCCTCGACGGCCTCGACGGGGAAGCGCGCAAAGTCGCTGCCGGCCGGAATCGCAATCCGCTCCGGCAACGCAACCGCGGCCGTATCCGACTGCAGAACGACCGTGAGGGGCTCGTCCGACGGCGCCGCGCGGAACACGACGGCGTTCACGGAACCGCCCTGCAGCAGGCCGGCCGCCGGCCAGGAAGAAAACGCCAACTCCTGTTGCAATGCGGTTTCTGCGTTTCCGCGGCGCCCCGTCATCTCGTCGAAAAAGTCGTCGAACGCCGCGCGGAACCTTTCCATCTTGGCCAGAGATTCCGCAGCCGGCGGGCTGCCCTCGCGATGCGCCAGCAGGAAGGCGTAGCGAAAGTTCTGCTGCGCGATGGAGGCGTTCGGTATCCGCTGCCCATGCGCATCGACAATATCCTCGATCGAGATATCGACCCGCTCGCCATTGAAGAAAACGCCGGCCAGCGGCTCGTGGGCCGGCGAGAACAAAGCATCCTCAATGTCGGGATTGCGAACGAAAAACGTATCCGCGACCTCTTGCGGCGGCAGCAGACCCATGAGATACAGGTCCCACGAACTGAACCCCTCGACCGTGTCGACGGTCTCGAAGCGGAACTCTCCCGATCCGTGATCGATAATGCGGTTGCCTTCCAGCAACGACGCTTCGGAGTTCAGAAAGTAGCTCCAGTGGCTCAGTTGCCGGCCCAGCAACTCCGTCGAAAAGACGCCTTGATCGTAGTCGATGAACAGCGCCCGCGCCAAAAATCGATGGCCCGCTTCATGAGCCAAGATCGTCAGCGGCGTGTTCAACCCCAAGCCGAAGCGGGCGTCGATGCGCGCGAACGGATCGTCCGGGTACTTGTCCAGCAGCCCCATGTACATCAGTCCCTGCAGGCGCCGCGGCGATCCCAGCAAGTCGCCGATGTCGACCAGATTCCTCGATTCCAAGGGCGGCGGCCACAAGCCGATGCCCAAGACCGCGTTGCGTACCGGCAGATAGAAGGCAAACGCATCGGTCTCGAAGCCGAGATCGAAGTCATGAAAGATAACCAGAAAATCGTATGCGTCCTCGAACCCGCGGTAGAAACTTTGCCCGACCGCGCCCAGATCGAGCACGGCGTCCTGGAATATCTCCAGCACGGAACTGCCGAAAACTTCGTCGGTCGGGTCGCTGAAGTCCGCCGCCTGCGCTTCGCCGCCGTCTCCCGCCCCCAAGCCGACGATGGCCGAGGTCAAGCTCACCCGCTCGTACGAGAACTCGATCGCTCCGCCCGCGAGCAGCGCGGCCTGAAAGGTCTGCGGGTCGCCGTCCCCGTCCGGGGTGTAGGGCGGGACGGACGACCAAGTGACGACCAGCCGATCGGCGGCGCGGTAGGCATGGACGGCTGCATCGGGAGCGCTCGGGTCCAGATCCGCGAACAGCGGACAAATCCGCGGGCCGCCCGCCAAGACCCTGGCGGCGTCGCGCTCGCTAAGCGAGGCGTCCGGGCCGTCGAACGTCAGGTTTCCGTCGGAATTGAGCCAGACTTCGTTGTGCGTCCGCCCAAAAAACGGAAAATCGAAGTCCAGGGGAATCGACTGTGAATCGTCGTCGCCCAACTCGATCCGCTCGCCGAGCTCCGCGTGGAACGCAATCGAATCGACCGAGGCCGTATAGCCGGACGCCGCCTCGTCGACCGGCGTGAATTCGACGGTCAGCCCGTTCAGATCGAAGGGGAATTCCTGCTGAAAGACGCCGCCGCTCGTATCGAGAACGGCGGTGTCGCCGTGCCGCGCCGCGCGCGGAACCGGCGCGGCCTGCCGCGGGCGGTCGAACGGCTTCGCCGAGCCGGGACGCATCTCCTGCTGCCGGTTGAGCAGCCGGAACGTCACGGGATCGAGAACATCCGTTTTCCCGGAAGACTCGGCCCCAGCTTCAACCCCGGCGAAGCTCAGGACGGCGACCGCCGCGGCCGGAAAAATACGCACTCGCAACCTTCGCCGATTCACCGTTCCTATCATACGAAAAGACTGCGCCGGCGGCGGAGAGGCGGCATGATAAACTCCCCTTAAGAGGCGCTTAAACGCCGTTTCTTCAAGCCTCCCCCGAGCTCCCCGCAAAGGTATCCGCCCCCGTGTTCCTCGCGCTCGAAGAACGTCTTCGCGAATCCGTATCGCGCCATGTCTCCGCCCTGTACGGGGTCAGCATCCCCGTCGTAGTCGAGCTGCCCCGGCGCCCGCAGTTCGGCGAGCTCGCTCTGCCGCTGTGCTTCGGCTTGGCCAAGCATCTCAAGCGCCCGCCGCGGCGGATCGCCGAGGAATTGGCGGCGAACCTGCCCCCAATCGCGGGAGTCCGCTCGATAGAAGCCGCCGGCGGCGGTTACCTCAACGCGCGCTTCGACCGCGGCGCCTACGCAGTCGAAGCGCTGTCGGCGCAGCCGCCGCCGGACGCCGCCGACAAAACGAAAATTATCGTCGAGCACACCAACATCAACCCCAATAAAGCGGCGCATATCGGGCACTTGCGCAACGCCGTGCTGGGCGACACTTTCGCGCGCATGCTGCGCGCCCTCGGCCGCGAGGTGGAAGCGCAGAACTATATCGACAACACGGGCGTCCAAGTGGCCGATGTCGCCGCCGCGTTTCATTTTCTGGAACGCCGCGGCCCCCGAGATGTCGAATCCCTGGCTGCCGATCCCCACATCCGTTTCGACCGCTATTGCTGGGATCTCTACGCGGCCGTTTCCCGGCACTACGCCGAGCATCCGGAGTCGCTCTCCTGGCGGACGCAGGCTCTCTCCGCCATCGAATCCGGATCGGGCGAAATCGCCGCCATCGGCCGGGCGGTATCCGACGCCATCGTGAACTGCCATCTCGACACGATGCTGAGGATCGGCGTGGAGTACGACGTGCTGCCCCGGGAGAGCGAAATCCTTCATCTCGAGTTCTGGTCCGCGGCGTTCGCCTTGCTGAAACGGCGCCGGGCGGTTTACTTCGAAACCGCGGGCAAAAACGCCGGCTGCTGGGTCATGCCCGCCGAAAACTTCCTCGGCTCGCCCGCCGCCCCCCGGCCGGACCCGGATCGGCCGGAGGCCGAAGCGGACGACGAAAGCGCCGCCAAGGTCATCGTCCGCTCCAACGGAACCGTGACCTACGTGGGCAAGGACATCGCCTATCAACTGTGGAAATTCGGCCTGCTGAGCGGCAAGGATTTTCATTACGCGCCGCTTCGCCGCTACCCGAGCGGACGCCAGGCGTGGGTCTCGTCCGCCGCAGCGGGAGCGGATGCCGCCGCGGCGCCCGCATTCGGCGCCGCCGACGCCGTATATAACGTCATCGACGCGCGGCAGGCGTATTTGCAAGACGTCGTCCGCGCCGCGCTGCGGCTGTTGGGCTACGAGCGGCAGGCCGAGCGGTCGATCCATTTTTCATACGAAATGGTCGCGCTGTCGCCGCGCTGCTGCGCGGAACTCGGCATCGAGTTGTCGGCCGAAGACGGCGAGCGGCCCTACATCGAGGTCTCGGGGCGCAAAGGTCTGGGCGTCAAAGCGGACGACCTGATCGACAGGCTGATCGACACGGCGTACGACGAAGTCAGAGACCGCCACGGAGACCTCAGCGAGGCCGCCTGCCGCGAAATCGCCGAGCAGATCGCGGTGGGGGCGCTGCGCTACTTCATGCTGCGCTTCACGCGAACCACCGTGATCGCCTTCGACTTCGCCGAGGCGCTCGCTTTCGAAGGCGAAACCGGCCCCTACCTGCAGTACGCGGCCGTCAGAGCGAAAAACATCCTGCGCAAGTTCGCGGAGCGCGCCGGCGCGCCGCCCGAGTTTTCGACGGCGCTCTCGCGGGAAGCATGGTCCCGGCTCCTGGACGAAGACCTCTGGCAAATGCTGCTGGCGGTTTCCCGCTCGCGCTGGGCGGTTTCCCGCGCCGCCGACGCCGGCGAACCGGCGCAACTGGCCCGCCACGCCTTCGAGCTGGCTCGGACGTTCAACAATTTCTATCACCGCCACCACATCCTCAACGAAGCGGACCCCGAACGGCAGACGGCGCTGCTGCGCATCGTCCGTTACCTGCTCGACGAGCTGACATCGCTGCTGTCGGTCATGGGCATCCCCGCCCCGGACGCGATGTAGGGCGGAACCGCCGCCCCCGCCGCGGGCCGTGATAGATTCGGAGAACCGATGCGCTCCTGGGCGGTGATCGACCTCGACCGGCTCGCGGCGAACTACCGAGCGGCGGCGGAGGCGGCCGGCCCCGAAGTCACGCTGCTCAACGTAGTCAAAGCCGACGCATACGGCCACGGCGCCGCCGCGGTCTGCCGCGCGCTGGAGGCCGCGGGCGCGGCGCACTTCGCCGTTTCGAGCCTGGACGAAGCCGCCGCGCTCCGCGCCGCCGGCTGCACTGCCGCGCTGGTTGTCTTGAACGGCCTCGAGCGCGGGGAAGCAGCCGACGCCGCCGCCCTGAACCTGCAGCCGATGCTCAACACGAGGCGGCAACTCGAGCAATGGAGCGCGCGCGGCCGCAAGCTGGGACGGCGCCTGCCCTGCCACATCATGCTCAACACGGGGATGAACCGCTTGGGCTTCGATTTCGATCCCGGCGCCCCCGCGCGCCAAGAAGCTTTCCTGGACATGCTGCACGCCGCCGCGGGCATCGCAACGGCGGGGATCGCCACCCACTTCGCCTCGGCCGAAGATTTCGAATCCCCGGCGGCCGCGCGGCAGACCGCCCTGTTTGCGCAACAGGTCGCGGCGCTGCAGGCGGGCGGCATCCGCCCGCGTTACATCCACGCCGCGAACAGCGCCGCGCTGGCCTACAGGCGGAACGACCCGGCGGCGAAAGGACTGCGTTGCACCATGGCGCGCCCCGGCCTAGCTCTGTACGGGTACGTCAACGACAGCAAGCCGTCCGGACGCGCGAGCGCGCTCGCCGTCCGCCCGATTTTGCAATGGAAAGCCCGTCTTCTCGAAATTCGGCAGGCGCCGGCCGGCGCCGCAGTGGGCTACGGAGGCACATACCGCGCCGCCCGGGACACGAAGATCGGCGTAATCGCCGCGGGCTACGCGGACGGCTTCCCCAGGGGCTTGTCGAACTGCGGCGCGGTTGCCGTCCGCGGCGCGCGGCGCCGCGTCATCGGCTCGGTCAGCATGGGCCTGACGCTGATCGACCTGTCGGCGGCGCCCGAAGCCCGCATCGGAGACGAAGTCACGCTCCTCGGCCCCGGCGCCGACGACGCCAAGACCGCCGCCGCCCGCATCGGAACCATCCCCTACGAGGTTCTGTGCGGCATATCGGAGCGAGTCGAGCGCAGATACATGGCCGCTGCGCGGCCGGTGGAGAGTGGAGAGTGGAGAGTGAAGAGTGGAGAGTAAGACTCCGGCTGTTGCGGCCGAATCCCTTCCACTATTCCGCCGCGCAAGCGGCGGCTACGGCTCGATCATCAGTCGGGCCGCGTTGCTGCCCACCCCGTCGGCGTAGATGCGCAGCACGCCCACGCCGGCAGCCGCGGCAGCCGGCAATTCGACCTCGACGACGTACGTTCCAATGTAGCCGCCCGCAAGCCGCGCCGAGATCACGCTGAGCGGAGCGCCGTTCAACGATGCGCCGATCTCGGCGGCCGGACGCGGAGGATCGACCAGCGGCGCCGCAAAGCCGGCAGGCCAGTCGGGAACGACCCGGCCCAACCCCGTCGCCATGATCAGCAGCCGCGACCCCGGACGGGCCGGTCGATCGAGACCGATGACCGCGCCGCTGCCTGCGTCGAGCGCCAGCGGATCGCCGTCCTCGATGAAGATCGCCGGCGACACCCTCGCCAACGGCATCGACAACTCGAACTTCCGCGGACCCGACCATAAAACGATATCCAACGAATCGCCGGCTTGACCGAAGGGCGCCTGCAGTTGCGTCTCCCGCGGCCCTCGCGACAAGATCGGAGCGCTCGCGGTTCCGGCTTCGGCGCGGTCCGCGGCCATCCCTCGAATCGTCAGCAGACTGCCCGGCGCGGCCGGCCGGTTCGACAGATCGGCGGCGTTCAACGCCCGGATTGCTTCCTCCACGACGGGAGCTCTGGTTCGATAAACGCCGTATCCCGCTTGCGTCACATACAGCCGGCCGGTCGAGAAATCCACCGTCAGGTCGCCCACCGCTTGCGCCGGCAGATTGCCGTTCAAACGGCGCCAGACTCCGGGCGGCCCCGGCTTGTCGAGATCGACCCGGCTGTAGAACACGCCCTCCGCGCCGGCGACATAGACGGCGCGTGCGTCCGGGTGTCCGACGACCGCCGTCCACGCGCCCGCCGGCAGGTTACCGCCGATGTCGTCCCAAAAGACGCCGCCGTTGGTCGAGCGCAGCACCCGCGTCCCGGCAACCGCCAGCGCGGCGGCCGCGTTTTGCGGATCGACCCAGATCTTCCGAATCCGCTGACCCTGCGCATCGCGGAAAGACAACAGCCAATCCTTTCCTCCGTTGCGGGAAACCCAGATGCGGCCGTCGGACGTCCCCGCCCAAAGCCGTCCGTTGTCCGCCAGCGCAGTCAGGTAATGCCGGCCGGGCTCCCGACATTCCCCAACGGCGCAGGACGTCAGGTCCGGCGAAATCGGCGCCCCGTCTTTCCAGACCCGATAGGAGGCATCGAATCCCTCGGGCAGCGGCAACGGCCGCGGCGAGCGCCGCGCAGCGTCTTCGCCGGGCAATCGCGCCGGAGGCTGCGCCGGCGGCCGCCGCAACTGCCAGAAAGCGGCCGCGCCCATTCCGGCGAGCTCCAACTCGCCCATGGAAGCGGCCAGGATGCGCACGCCGCCGGGCTCGTCCAGGGGCAAAAATTCCGCCCGCGGAAAGTTCGGCAGCGTCCGATTGAGGCTGCTCCAGGTGATCCCCCGATCGACCGATTTCCACAAGCCCATCGCGTTGCCGACGACAACGAAGTCGGGCTCCAGAGGAGAAAAGGCAATGTCCTCTTGCCGGCCGCCGATGACGGAACCCAAGCCGCCGTTCGTCAAATTCGTCCAACTCCGGCCCCCGTCGAGCGAGCGCAACAGATCGCGGCCCAAAGAGTATTGCGCGGCGGGACTGAAAGGGTCCCGCACGACCCGACCCGCCGGACCGGCGGCGGCAATCTCGCCCGCGAACCGCTCCGCGCGGCCGGATTCCGCGAGCGAATCCTGCCGGCGCCAAGTCTGCCCCAGGTCGGCGGTCGCCCACGCGGCGCCGGAGCGAAGCACGACGTACAGCAGGGCGCCGTCGGGGGAAAACCATGTCTCGGACACGGCCGATCCCGCCGGGCCGGCCAAGCCCAGCTCGATGCCGCCGCGGCCCACGGGCTTCCAGCGGGCATCCTGCCCGGAAGCGGGAAAACACAGCGCCGCGGCTAACGCGGCAACCGATGCTCCGCCCAGGATTTGTCGACTCAGCCGCACTCCACTTCTGCTTGTTGCCGATCGACGACTCGCGCCGCGGCGCGAATACGCGCATACGGCAACGGAAGCATAACTCAATTTATACCCTACTACGGAGACGCGCCCGGCTCCAAGTTAGCGGCGAGTGGAGGGAACGCGGCGGCTCAGACGGCCTTCAAGCGTCGTTGTGCCGGCCCGCAACCGCCTCGCGCAGCCCCTCGAGCAACCCTTCGAGCTCGGCCATGCGCTCGCGCTGCCTCAAACCCTCGCCGTACAAGGCCGCCCGGAGCGAGCGAAGGCGCTATGACGAGGCCCGGCAAAGCGATGCCCTGGAGACCTACCCATTACGAACTCATCGGCGAGGAAAAAACTCCGCATACAAGCCCGCATCGCCGCCGACCCCGACGCGCTGAAGGCGGAGGCCACCGAAAACAAAATCCGCCCAATCGGAGAAAAGCGCCTCGAAATTCTTGCGCCGGATGGAATTAGCCGGCCCCGACGGCAAGATGAAAGCAGCGCGCCGGCGAAGCTGTCGCCTTTAACAGCGAGGCGCTCCGCCGAGCGGCGTTCGACGACGAAACCGCGCAGTGTTCTTTCTTCAATCGCCACTGTACGCGGGCGCTAATTCGCAGGATCGCAATTTGGGCGTCCGCGTACACGGCTTCGTTCGCTTTCTTGGACAAACACCCGTATCCGACCTAACAAAGCCAACAATCGCAGATTTTACATAATTTTAACACGAAAAACATCCCGGTGCGTTATTGTTTCAGATCAGGACTATTGTACGTAAGGTGTACGCAACGATTGAGTATTGCTTGGCTTGGACAAGCAGTTGCAAGCGGTTCTTGCGGTTGTCCTTGCGGGGTTCAAATAGATATAATGAAAAAAGGCCAACCCGCCAACCCGCCAACCCGCCAACCCGCCAACCCGCCAACCCGCCAACCCGCCAACCCGCCAACCCGCCAACCCGCCAACCCGCCAACCCGCCAACCCGCCAACCCGCCAACCCGCCAACCCTATGTAGAGAAGAATTTCGGGCTGCGGCCGCTTTCCCTTCTTCCCATGCCTCGTTTCCCGCGGACAAAGGAGTCCGCGCCAAGCGCCGCGCCGCGGCGTGACGGCGTTCGGCAGTCCGTCATGGAAAGAACGTATCCGTTTTTTCGGTTCGCGCAGCGGTCTTGTTTTTCACTAACTCCCGTCGTCTGCGCCGCGCTGCTGGTTGCGGCCGCCGGGGCGCAGCCGGCGGCTGACTGGACGATCGACACGGTTGCGGGGGGCGGGGATCTCCCGACGGACGAGGGCAGCGGGACGGCGGGCGCGGCCCAGTTGAGCTTCCCCCAAGCAGTGGCGGCGGACGGAGAGGGCAACCTCTACATTGCCGATACGAACAACCTCCGCATTCTCAAGGTCGACGCCGCGGGAAACTTTTCCACGTTCGCGGGGAACGGGACGCTCGGATACGGCGGGGAAGGGGATGGCAGCCAGGCGACCGCGGCGCCGGTGAACTACCCCAAAGACATAGCTCTGGACGGAGACGGCAACCTCTACATCGTCGATGACTTAGCCCACCTCATTCGCAAGGTCGACGCCTCCACGAACATCATCTCCACGGTCGCGGGAACAGGGACCCAAGGCTCCGACGGAGACGGCGAGCAGGCGATCGAGGCGCAACTCAATTCCCCCCGGGGCGTGGCCGTGGACAGCGCAGGCAACATCTACATTGCCGATACGGGCAACCACCGCATTCGCATGGTCGCCACCGGCACGAACATCATTTCCACGGTCGCGGGAACAGGGACCCAAGGCTCCGACGGAGACGGCGGGCAGGCGACCGAGGCGGAGCTCAATTCCCCCCGGAGCGTGGCGGTGGACGGGTCGGGCAACCTCTACATTGCCGACAGGGATAACCACCGCATCCGCAAGGTCACTGCAGCGGGCATCATTACCACGTTAGGGAAAGTCTGAATAAAGTGGTTTTGGCGCGTTGGCTGGTTGAAGTTGTCCGTAAGGAGCGGTTGCAGCCGGGCTGCCGGCGAATTTTGCGGCTGAATCCTGCCGATTTTGACTTCGCAACGCCAATTTTTGACCCCGCAGCGACGGCTTCGACTCCGCTTCTGCGGCTTGGCGCCGGCATGGACGCACGACTCCTGTATTGTGGCGCTCAGGCCGTCGCGTAGCGCCCGGCAAGCAGCAGATTGGCGAAGCCCAACAGCAGACTGATCCGCTCCCGGTTCTTGGCCAAGCCGCGATAGCGCACCTTGGCGTAGCCAAAGTGCCGCTTCACGTACAGAAACGGGTGCTCCACCTTGGCCCGCACCTCTGCCTTGCGCCGCTCCGCCCGCGCCTCCGCGCTGCCCGCCGCCAAGCGCCGCCGCTGCCCAGCCTTCAAGGCCACTTGCCAGCGCACCTTACGCCCCCGATGCTCCGCGCGCTTGTCGATCCCCTGGTAACCCGCATCCGCGCACACCTCCCGCTCCCCGCCGTGCAGCAACTCATGCCCTTGGGTCACATCCGCCACGTTCGCCGCCGTCGCCGCCACGCTATGCGTCAGCCCCGTCTCGGCGTCCACGCCGATATGCGCCTTCATCCCGAAATACCATTGATTCCCCTTCTTGGTCTGATGCATCTGTGGGTCGCGACTCCGCTTCTTGTTCTTCGTCGAACTCGGCGCCGCGATGATCGTCGCGTCCAGAATCGTCCCCTCCCGCAGCCGCAAGCCTTGCTCCGCCAAGTGCGCGTTGATCTCCGCCATCAGCTTCCCGCCCAACTCGTGCCGCTCCAACAGATGCCGAAAGTTCAAAATCGTCGTCTCGTCCGGCAGCGCATCCCCCAAACGCAAGCCCACGAAGCGCCGCACCGACTCGATCTCGTACAGCATGTCCTCCATCCCCGGATCGCTCACGTTGTAAAACAACTGCACGCAATGCACGCGCAGCATCACCGCCAACGCGTACGGTCGCCGCCCCCGCCCCGCTTGGGGGTAGTACGGGCAGATGCGCTCCTCCAAGCGCTCCCACGGAATCAAGTCCTCCATCCGTGCCAGAAACTTCTCCCGCCTCGTCTGCTTCTTCTTCCCCTCGTACTCCAATTCTGCAAACGTCCGCTGCGCCATCGCTCTCCCCCTTATTCCCCGTGCCCGCTGCTCTCCCCTTATTATCCCAGTCAATAGCCTGCTTGTTCAGAGTTTCCCTAGCGGGAACCGGGACGCACGGGTTCAGCGGGGACGGCGGGCAGGCGACCGCAGCGCAACTCAATTCTCCCCGGAGCGTGGCCGTGGACGGGTCGGGCAACCTCTACATTGCCGATAGGGACAACAGCCGCATTCGCAAGGTCGCCGCCGACGGGACCATTTCCTCGGTCACGGGGGGCACAGGGTTCGGCGGGGACGGCGGTCCGGCAGCCCAAGCGCGAGTGCATACCCCCTACGGCGTGGCGGTGCAGGGGTCCGACCTCTACATTGCCGATACCTACAACCACCGCATTCGCATGGTCGACGCCGACGAGACCATTACCACGGTCGCGGGAGGGGACCCGATCCAAGACGACACTCCGGCGACTCAGGCGCGGATAGACCCCCACGGCATGGCGTGGACAGGCGCAGGCAACCTCTACATTGCCGACCGCGAGAACCACCGCATTCGCATGGTCGCCGCCGACGGGACCATTACCACGGTCGCGGGAACCGGGGAGAACACGTTCGGCGGGGACGACGGGCCGGCGGTCGATGCGCAGCTACACTCCCCCCACGACGTGGCCGTGGATGGGGAGGGCAACCTCTACATTGCCGATACGGGCAACCACCGCATTCGCAAGGTCGCCGCCGACGGGACCATTACCACGGTCGCGGGAACCGGGGTGAGTGACTTCAGCGGCGACGGCAGTGCGGCTACCGCGGCGTGGATTTACAATCCCGAAGGCGTAGCGCTGGACGGGGACGGCAACCTCTACATTGCCGACACAGACAACAACCGCATTCGCAAGGTCACATCGGGCATCATTACCACGGTTGAGAGCGGGCTGAACTCCCCCAGCGGCGTGGCCGTGGATGGGGAGGGCAACCTCTACGTTGCCGAAAGAAACGGCAACCGCATTCGCAAGATATCCTCCGGGGGAACCCTGACCACGATCGCGGGAACCGGGACCCAAGGCTCCGACGGAGACGGCGGGCAGGCGACCGCGGCGGAACTCAATTCCCCCCGGGGCGTGGCCGTGGACAGCGCAGGCAACATCTACATTGCCGATACGGGCAACCACCTTATTCGCAGGATCGACTCCGCGGGGACCATTACCACGCTCGCGGGGAGCGGGACGAGAGGGTTCAGCGGGGACGGCGGTTCGGCTACCGCGGCGCAACTGGACTCCTCCTACGACGTGGCGCCGGACGGACTGGGCAATCTCTACATTGCCGATACGGGCAACCACCGCATTCGCAAGGCCGTCCCGCCCCTCACGGTCACCCTCACCGCCGTGCCCGCCGCGATCACCAACGGCGATTCGACCACGCTCATGTGGAGCTCGACCAATGCCGTCAGCGCTGAGATCGACCAAGGCATCGGCACGGTCGTGCTGTCCGACTCGCGAAGCGTCTCGCCCACCGCCGACATTACCTACACCATCACCGTTACCGCCGCCGACGGTCGGATGGCCCAGGCACAGGCCGCGGTCACCGTCAACGCCGCGCCCACGGTCACCTTCACGGCCGCCCCGGCGACGATCACCAGCGGCGACGAAGCCACGCTGACCTGGAGCGTCAGCGGCGCCTCGACCGGCTCCACCGTCTCCATCGACAACAGCGTCGGCGCGGTCACGCCGGTTTCCGGCGGCTCAGTACAGGTCTCGCCCACCGCCACCACCGAGTACACGCTCACCGTCACCGACGCCAACGGCTACGCCGCCGCCACCGCCGAGGCCACCGTCACCGTCAACGCTGCGCCCACGGTCACCCTCAGCGCTTCCCCGGCAGCGATCACCAGCGGCGACTCCACCACGTTGACCTGGAGCGCCTCCTCCGGAACCAACCCCCAACTCACCCAGGACGTGGGCGAAGACATCGGCACGGTCGCGCTGTCCGGCTCGCAGAGCGTCTCGCTCACCGCCACCACCACCTTCACCTTCACCGTCGAAGACGCCAACGGCTTCGAAACCTCCGCCGCCGTCACCGTCACCGTCAACGACGCGCCCACGGTCACCCTCAGCGCCGACCCCACGGCGATCACCAGCGGCGACTCCACCACGCTGACCTGGAGCGCCTCCTCCGGAACCAACCCCCAACTCACCCAAGACGTGGGCGAAGACATCGGCACGGTCGCGCTGTCCAGCTCGCAGAGCGTCTCGCCCACCGCCACCACCACCTTCACCTTCACCGTCGAAGACGCCAACGGTTTCGAAACCTCCGCCGCCGTCACCGTCACCGTCAATGACGCGCCCACGGTCACCCTCAGCGCTTCCCCGGCAGCGATCACCAGCGGCGACTCCACCACGCTGACCTGGAGCGCCTCCTCCGGAACCAACCCCCAACTCACCCAGGACGTGGGCGAAGACATCGGCACGGTCGCGCTGTCCGGCTCGCAGAGCGTCTCGCTCACCGCCACCACCACCTTCACCTTCACCGTCGAAGACGCCAACGGCTTCGAAACCTCCGCCGCCGTCACCGTCACCGTCAACGACGCGCCCACGGTCACCCTCAGCGCCGACCCCACGGCGATCACCAGCGGCGACTCCACCACGCTGACCTGGAGCGCCTCCTCCGGAACCAACCCCCAACTCACCCAGGACGTGGGCGAAGACATCGGCACGGTCGCGCTGTCCGGCTCGCAGAGCGTCTCGCCCACCGCCACCACCACCTTCACCTTCACCGTCGAAGACGCCAACGGCTTCGAAACCTCCGCCGCCGTCACCGTCACCGTCAATGACGCGCCCACGGTCACCCTCAGCGCCGACCCCACGGCGATCACCAGCGGCGACTCCACCACGCTCTCCTGGACCGTCAGCGGCGCCTCCAACGGCTCCACCGGCTCCATCGACAACGGCGGCGGCGCGGCCTCCCCGCTGGCCTCCGGCTCGACCACCGTCTCGCCCACCGCCACCACCACCTTCACCCTCACCGTCACCGACGCCAACGGCTTCGCCGCCGCCACCGCCACGGCCACCGTCACCGTCGACGACGCGCCCGCGGTCACCCTCAGCGCTTCCCCGGCGGCGATCACCAATGGCGACTCCACCACGCTGACCTGGAGCGCCTCCTCCGGAACCAACCCCCAACTCACCCAGGACGTGGGCACAGACATCGGCACGGTCGCGCTGTCCGGCTCGCAGAGCGTCTCGCTCACCGCCACCACCACCTTCACCGTCACCGTCGAAGACGCCAACGGCTTCGAAACCTCCGCCAACGTCACCGTCACCGTCAACGCCGCGCCCACGGTCACCCTCAGCGCCGACCCCACGGCGATCACCAGCGGCGATTCCGCCACCCTGACCTGGACCGTCAGCGGCGCCTCGGTCGGCTCCACCGGCTCCATCGACAACGGCGGCGGCGCGGCCTCCCCGCTGGCTTCCGGCTCGACCACCGTCTCGCCCACCGCCACCACCACCTTCACGCTCACCGTCACCGACGCCAACGGCTTCGCCGCCGCCACCGCCACGGCCATCGTCACCGTCAACGACGCGCCCACGGTCACCCTCAGCGCTTCCCCGGCGGCGATCACCAATGGCGACTCCACCACGCTGACCTGGAGCGCCTCCTCCGGAACCAACCCCCAACTCACCCAGGACGTGGGCACAGACACCGGCACGGTCGCGCTGTCCAGCTCGACCACCGTCTCGCCCACCGCCACCACCACCTACACCTTCACCGTCGAAGACGCCAACGGCTTCGAAACCTCCGCCGCCGTCACCGTCCACGCCGTGCCCACGGTCACCCTCAGCGCTTCCCCGACGGCGATCACCAGCGGCGACTCCACCACCCTTTCCTGGACCGTCAGCGGCGCCTTCAACGGCTCCACCGGCTCCATCGACAACGGCGGCGGCGCGGCCTCCCCGCTGGCCTCCGGCTCGACCACCGTCTCGCCCACCGCCACCACCACCTTCACGCTCACCGTCACCGACGCCAACGGCTTCGCCGCCGCCACCGCCACGGCCATCGTCACCGTCAACGACGCGCCCACGGTCACCCTCAGCGCTTCCCCGGCGGCGATCACCAATGGCGACTCCACCACGCTGACCTGGAGCGCCTCCTCCGGAACCAACCCCCAACTCACCCAGGACGTGGGCACAGACACCGGCACGGTCGCGCTGTCCAGCTCGACCACCGTCTCGCCCACCGCCACCACCACCTACACCTTCACCGTCGAAGACGCCAACGGCTTCGAAACCTCCGCCAACGTCACCGTCACCGTCCACGCCGTGCCCACGGTCACCCTCAGCGCTTCCCCGACGGCGATCACCAGCGGCGACTCCACCACCCTTTCCTGGACCGTCAGCGGCGCCTCGGGCGGCTCCACCGGCTCCATCGACAACGGCGGCGGCGCGGCCACGCCGCTGGCCTCCGGCTCGACCACCGTCTCGCCCACCGCCACCACCACCTTCACGCTCACCGTCACCGACGCCAACGGCTTCGCCGCCGCCACCGCCACGGCCATCGTCACCGTCAACGACGCGCCCACGGTCACCCTCAGCGCTTCCCCGGCGGCGATCACCAATGGCGACTCCACCACGCTGACCTGGAGCGCCTCCTCCGGAACCAACCCCCAACTCACCCAGGACGTGGGCACAGACACCGGCACGGTCGCGCTGTCCAGCTCGACCACCGTCTCGCCCACCGCCACCACCACCTACACCTTCACCGTCGAAGACGCCAACGGCTTCGAAACCTCCGCCGCCGTCACCGTCACCGTCCACGCCGTGCCCACGGTCACCCTCAGCGCTTCCCCGACGGCGATCACCAGCGGCGACTCCACCACCCTTTCCTGGACCGTCAGCGGCGCCTCCAACGGCTCCACCGGCTCCATCGACAACGGCGGCGGCGCGGCCTCCCCGCTGGCCTCCGGCTCGACCACCGTCTCGCCCACCGCCACCACCACCTTCACGCTCACCGTCACCGACGCCAACGGCTTCGCCGCCGCCACCGCCACGGCCATCGTCACCGTCAACGACGCGCCCACGGTCACCCTCAGCGCTTCCCCGGCGGCGATCACCAATGGCGACTCCACCACGCTGACCTGGAGCGCCTCCTCCGGAACCAACCCCCAACTCACCCAGGACGTGGGCACAGACACCGGCACGGTCGCGCTGTCCGGCTCGCAGAGCGTCTCGCTCACCGCCACCACCACCTTCACATTCACCGTCGAAGACGCCAACGGCTTCGAAACCTCCGCCGCCGTCACCGTCACCGTCCACGCCGTGCCCACGGTCACCCTCAGCGCTTCCCCGACGGCGATCACCAGCGGCGACTCCACCACCCTTTCCTGGACCGTCAGCGGCGCCTCGGGCGGCTCCACCGGCTCCATCGACAACGGCGGCGGCGCGGCCTCCCCGCTGGCCTCCGGCTCGACCACCGTCTCGCCCACCGCCACCACCACCTTCACGCTCACCGTCACCGACGCCAACGGCTTCGCCGCCGCCACCGCCACGGCCACCGTCACCGTCAACGACGCGCCCACGGTCACCCTCAGCGCCGACCCCACGGCGATCACCAGCGGCGACTCCACCACGCTGACCTGGAGCGCCTCCTCCGGAACCAACCCGCAACTCACCCAGAACGTGGGCGCAGACATCGGCACGGTCGCGCTGTCCGGCTCGCAGAGCGTCTCGCTCACCGCCACCACCACCTTCACATTCACCGTCGAAGACGCCAACGGCTTCGAAACCTCCGCCGCCGTCACCGTCACCGTCAATGACGCGCCCACGGTCACCCTCAGCGCCGACCCCACGGCGATCACCAGCGGCGACTCCACCACGCTCTCCTGGACCGTCAGCGGCGCCTCCAACGGCTCCACCGGCTCCATCGACAACGGCGGCGGCGCGGCCTCCCCGCTGGCCTCCGGCTCGACCACCGTCTCGCCCACCGCCACCACCACCTACACGCTCACCGTCACCGACGCCAACGGCTTCGCCGCCGCCACCGCCACCGCCATCGTCACCGTCGACGACGCGCCCGCGGTCACCCTCAGCGCCGACCCCGCGGCGATCACCAGCGGCGACTCCACCACGCTGACCTGGAGCGCCTCCTCCGGAACCAACCCCCAACTCACCCAGGACGTGGGCACAGACATCGGCACGGTCGCGCTGTCCGGCTCGACCACCGTCTCGCCCACCGCCACCACCACCTACACCTTCACCGTCGAAGACGCCAACGGCTTCGAAACCTCCGCCGCCGTCACCGTCACCGTCAACGACGCGCCCACGGTCACCCTCAGCGCCGACCCCACGGCGATCACCGGCCGACCCCACGGCGATCACCGGCGGCGGCGATTCCGCCACCCTCTCCTGGACCGTCAACGGCGCCTCGGTCGGCTCCACCGGCTCCATCGACAACGGCGGCGGCGCGGCCGCGGCCTCCCCGCTGGCTTCCGGCTCGGCGGCGGCGCGGCCTCACCGCCACCACCACCTACCCCGCTGGCTTCCGGCTCGACCACCGTCTCGCCCACCGCCACCACCACCTACACCCTCACCGTCACCGACGCCAACGGCTTCGCCGCCGCCACCGCCACCGCCATCGTCACCGTCGACGACGCGCGACGCCGCGGTCACCCTCAGCGCCGACCCCGCGGCGATCACCAGCGGCGACTCCACCACGCTGACCTGGAGCGCCTCCTCCGGAACCAACCCCCCAACTCACCCAACGTGGACGCAGACATCGGCACGGGGCCCACCCAGGACGTGGACGCAGACATCGGCACGGTCGCGCTGTCCGGCTCGCAGAGCGTCTCGCCCACCGCCACCACCACCTACACCTTCACCGTCGAAGACGCCAACGGTTTCGAAACCTCCGCCGCCGTCACCGTCACCGTCAATGACGCGCCCACGGTCACCCTCAGCGCCGACCCCACGGCGATCACCGGCGGCGACTCCGCCACCCTCTCCTGGACCGTCAACGGCGCCTCGGTCGGCTCCACCGGCTCCATCGACAACGGCGGCGGCGCGGCCTCCCCGCTGGCTTCCGGCTCGACCACCGTCTCGCCCACCGCCACCACCACCTTCACCCTCACCGTCACCGACGCCAACGGCTTCGCCGCCGCCACCGCCACCGCCATCGTCACCGTCGACGACGCGCCCGCGGTCACCCTCAGCGCCGACCCCACGGCGATCACCAGCGGCGACTCCACCACCCTGACCTGGAGCGCCTCCTCCGGAACCAACCCCCAACTCACCCAGGACGTGGGCACAGACATCGGCACGGTCGCGCTGTCCGGCTCGACCACCGTCTCGCCCACCGCCACCACCACCTTCACCTTCACCGTCGAAGACGCCAACGGCTTCGAAACCTCCGCCGCCGTCACCGTCACCGTCAACGACGCGCCCGCGGTCACCCTCAGCGCCGACCCCACGGCGATCACCGGCGGCGACTCCACCACCTTGACCTGGACCGTCAACGGCGCCTCGGTCGGCTCCACCGGCTCCATCGACAACGGCGGCGGCGCGGCCTCCCCGCTGGCTTCCGGCTCGACCACCGTCTCGCCCACCGCCACCACCACCTACACCCTCACCGTCACCGACGCCAACGGCTTCGCCGCCGCCACCGCCACCGCCATCGTCACCGTCAACGACGCGCCCGCGGTCACCCTCAGCGCCGACCCCGCGGCGATCACCAATGGCGACTCCACCACGCTGACCTGGAGCGCCTCCGCCGGAACCAACCCCCAACTCACCCAGGACGTGGGCACAGACATCGGCACGGTCGCGCTGTCCGGCTCGACCACCGTCTCGCCCACCGCCACCACCACCTACACCTTCACCGTCGAAGACGCCAACGGCTTCGAAACCTCCGCCGCCGTCACCGTCACCGTCAACGACGCGCCCGCGGTCACCCTCAGCGCCGACCCCACGGCGATCACCGGCGGCGACTCCACCACCTTGACCTGGACCGTCAACGGCGCCTCGGTCGGCTCCACCGGCTCCATCGACAACGGCGGCGGCGCGGCCTCCCCGCTGGCTTCCGGCTCGACCACCGTCTCGCCCACCGCCACCACCACCTTCACGCTCACCGTCACCGACGCCAACGGCTTCGCCGCCGCCACCGCCACCGCCATCGTCACCGTCGACGATGCGCCCGCGGTCACCCTCAGCGCCGACCCCACGGCGATCACCAGCGGCGACTCCACCACGCTGACCTGGAGCGCCTCCTCCGGAACCAACCCGCAACTCACCCAGAACGTGGACGCAGACATCGGCACGGTCGCGCTGTCCGGCTCGCAGAGCGTCTCGCCCACCGCCACCACCACCTACACCTTCACCGTCGAAGACGCCAACGGCTTCGAAACCTCCGCCAACGTCACTGTCACCGTCAACGACGCGCCCGCGGTCACCCTCAGCGCAGACCCCACGGCGATCACCGGCGGCGATTCCGCCACCCTCTCCTGGACCGTCAGCGGCGCCTCCAACGGCTCCACCGGCTCCATCGACAACGGCGGCGGCGCGGCCTCCCCGCTGGCCTCCGGCTCGACCACCGTCTCGCCCACCGCCACCACCACCTACACGCTCACCGTCACCGACGCCAACGGCTTCGCCGCCGCCACCGCCACCGCCATCGTCACCGTCGACGACGCGCCCGCGGTCACCCTCAGCGCCGACCCCGCGGCGATCACCAGCGGCGACTCCACCACGCTGACCTGGAGCGCCTCCTCCGGAACCAACCCCCAACTCACCCAGGACGTGGGCACAGACATCGGCACGGTCGCGCTGTCCGGCTCGACCACCGTCTCGCCCACCGCCACCACCACCTACACCTTCACCGTCGAAGACGCCAACGGCTTCGAAACCTCCGCCGCCGTCACCGTCACCGTCAACGACGCGCCCACGGTCACCCTCAGCGCCGACCCCACGGCGATCACCGGCGGCGATTCCGCCACCCTCTCCTGGACCGTCAACGGCGCCTCGGTCGGCTCCACCGGCTCCATCGACAACGGCGGCGGCGCGGCCTCCCCGCTGGCTTCCGGCTCGACCACCGTCTCGCCCACCGCCACCACCACCTTCACCCTCACCGTCAACGACGCCAACGGCTTCGCCGCCGCCACCGCCACCGCCATCGTCGACGACGCGCCCGCGGTCACCCTCAGCGCCGACCCCGCGGCGATCACCAGCGGCGACTCCACCACGCTGACCTGGAGCGCCTCCTCCGGAACCAACCCCCAACTCACCCAGGACGTGGACGCAGACATCGGCACGGTCGCGCTGTCCGGCTCGCAGAGCGTCTCGCCCACCGCCACCACCACCTTCACCTTCACCGTCGAAGACGCCAACGGTTTCGAAACCTCCGCCGCCGTCACCGTCACCGTCAATGACGCGCCCACGGTCACCCTCAGCGCCGACCCCACGGCGATCACCAGCGGCGACTCCACCACGCTCTCCTGGACCGTCAGCGGCGCCTCCAACGGCTCCACCGGCTCCATCGACAACGGCGGCGGCGCGGCCTCCCCGCTGGCCTCCGGCTCGACCACCGTCTCGCCCACCGCCACCACCACCTTCACGCTCACCGTCACCGACGCCAACGGCTTCGCCGCCGCCACCGCCACGGCCATCGTCACCGTCAACGACGCGCCCACGGTCACCCTCAGCGCTTCCCCGGCGGCGATCACCAATGGCGACTCCACCACGCTGACCTGGAGCGCCTCCTCCGGAACCAACCCCCAACTCACCCAGGACGTGGGCACAGACACCGGCACGGTCGCGCTGTCCAGCTCGACCACCGTCTCGCCCACCGCCACCACCACCTATACCTTCACCGTCGAAGACGCCAACGGTTTCGAAACCTCCGCCGCCGTCACCGTCACCGTCCACGCCCCGCCCGCGGTCACCTTCACGGCAACCCCGGCACGAATCACCGCCGACAGCGGACAGTCCTCCACTCTTTCCTGGACCGTCAGCGGCGCTTCGACCAACTCCACCGTCTCCATCGACAACGGCGTCGGCGCCGATCTCAGCCTGTCGGGCACGCAAAACGTCAGCCCCGACACGACCACCGAGTACACCCTCACCGTCACCGACGCCAACGGCTTCGCCGCCGCCACCGCTACAGCCACGGTCACCGTCGACGACGCCTCCACGATCAGCTTCACTGCCGACGACACTTCCATCACCCGCGGCCAATCGGCCACCTTGGAGTGGACCGCCGGCAACGCCAAGAGCGCCGAGATCGACCAAGGCGTGGGCGCGGTCTCCCCGGCTGCGGGCGGCTCGGTCCAGGTCTCCCCTACCGAAGACACCACCTACACGCTGACCGTCATCGACAACAACGACGCTACGGCCACGGCCCAACTCACCGTCACCGTCGCCGACCGGCCCGCGGCCACGCTCAACGCCGACGAGACGACCATCACCGACGGCCAGTCGACCACCCTGCGCTGGACCGCTTCAGGCGACGGCATCGACGCCGAAATCGACCAGGGCATCGGCGCGGTCGATCCCCCCGCCGGCGGCTCGACAACCGTCTCGCCCTCCGCTGACACCACTTACACCATCACCGTCACCGATTCCAACGGCGTCAGCGCCGAAGCTTCGGTGACGATCACCGTCGACGCCCCGTCCACGATCACCTTCAGCGCCACGGACGCCTCGATCACCTCAGGCCAATCGGCCACCTTGGAGTGGACGGCCGGCAACGCCAAGAGCGCCGAGATCGACCAGGGCGTGGGCGCGGTCTCCCCTGCTGCGGGCGGCTCGGTCCAGGTCTCTCCGACCGCAGACACCACCTACACGCTGACCGTCACCGACGGCCAGTCGACCACTCTGCGCTGGACCGCTTCAGGCGACGGCATCGGCGCCGAAATCGACCAGGGTATCGGCGCGGTCGATCCCCCCGCCGACGGCTCGACAACCGTCTCGCCCTCCGCTGACACCACTTACACCATCACCGTCACCGATTCCAACGGCGTCAGCGCCGAAGCTTCGGTGACGATCATCGTCGAGGCCGCCTCCACGATCAGCTTTACCGCCACCGACGCCTCGATCACCTCAGGCCAATCGGCCACCTTGCAGTGGACGGCCCCCAACGCCAAGAGCGTCGAGATCGACCAGGGCGTGGGCGCGGTCTCCCCGGCTGCGGGCGGCTCGGTGCAGGTCTCCCCAACCGAAGACACCACCTACACCATCACCGTCACCGACAACAACGACGCCACGGCCACGGCCAGGGTCA
Source organism: Bryobacterales bacterium (assembly GCA_965214915.1). Taxonomy (GTDB): domain Bacteria; phylum Acidobacteriota; class Terriglobia; order Bryobacterales; family UBA6623; genus CATQHP01. The sequence goes on from CBDCCP010000001.1 coordinate 290,505, forward strand.
CCGTGACCGTGGCCGAGCGGCCCACGGTCACGCTCAACGCCGACAAGACGACCATCACCGTCGGCCAGTCGACCACTCTGCGCTGGACCGCTTCAGGCGACGGCATCGGCGCCGAAATCGACCAGGACATCGGCGCGGTCGATCCCCCCGCCGGCGGCTCGACAACCGTCTCGCCCTCCGCTGACACCACTTACACCATCACCGTCACCGATTCCAACGGGGTTAGCGCCCAAGCCGACGCCACGGTTACCGTCAGCGCTGCGCCCACGCTTACTTTCAGCGCAGACCCGGCCGAGATTACCTCGCAGCAGTCCTCCACGCTCACCTGGACCGCCAGTTCCGGCGTCAGCGCGAAGATCGATCCGGACGTGGGCGCGGTCGCCCCTGTAGCCGGCGGCTCGGTCCAGGTCTCCCCGCTCATGACCACCACCTACACGCTCACTGTCCTCGACGCCAACGGCTTCGAGACCGCCGCTACGGCTACGGTCACCGTCAGCGACGCGCCTACGGCCACGCTCAGCGCCGCGCCGGCCACGATCGACCAGGGCGGCGCGGCCACGCTCACCTGGACATCGGCCAACGCCGTCAGCGCGGAGATCGACCCCGACGTGGGCGTAGTGACCCCCGTAGCCGGCGGCTCGGTCCAGGTCTCGCCGGAGCAGACTACGACCTACACGCTGACCGTCACCGGCAGCAACGGCGCTACGGTCACGGCCGCGGCCGTGGTCACCGTCAGCGACGCGCCCAGGGCCACGCTCAGCGCCGCGCCGGCCACGATCGACCAGGGCGGCGCGGCCACGCTCGCCTGGACATCGGCCAACGCCGTCAGCGCGGAGATCGACCCGGACGTCGGCGTAGTGACCCCTGTAGCCGGCGGTTCGGTCCAGGTCTCGCCCACAGCCGACACGGCCTACACGATTACCGTCAGCGCCGCCGACGGACGCACGGCCTCGGCTACGGCTACGGTTGCCGTGCGCGCCCCGAAAGAAGAACCGGCGGTTCGCGCGCGCACCCTGAAATTGTCGTTCGGGTTGCGGCAGGACGACGAGCCGGGCGTACAAACCGCGGTCTTATACGCCGAGAACGGCGAAGCGGACTTTCTGCTGCAGCCGGGACCCAATTGGATCGCGGCAGAGCCGGCGAGCGGCCGCTTGGCCGAAGACGAAGAGACGACGATCGAGGTCACGGCGGATCCGGCGGGGCTGCGCGTAGGCATGCATACGGGGCGGCTGTACGTGCGTTCCGGGGGAAGGGTCACCTCGCGGATAAGGGTGACCTTGGAAGTGCTCGATCCGGCGGGGCCGGCGGTGGCCGAGCACGGCGTGTTCAACGCGGCGGTGATGAGCGCGTTCGGCCCGCAGACGAGTCCGTTCAGCGCGGTGACGCTGCTGCCGGTGGCGCCGGGTTCGATGGTGGTGGTGCAGGGCCGGAACTTTACCGGCGGCGAGTCGCCGAAAGCGGCGGGCTTCCCCTTGCCGGCGAGCTTGGGCGGGGTCAAGGTGAAGTTCGACGGGCTGGAAGCGCCGCTGTTTGCGGTAGGGCCGCAGCGCATTGAGGCGCAGTTGCCGTCCGCGCTGAGTATGCAAGCCCTTGCGGCGGGCGGCGCGGCGACGGCGGCGGTGGTGGTGGAGACGGCCGAGGGCAGCAGCTATGCGCGGCGCTTCCCCGTGACCGCGCAGGCGCCGGGCATCTTCACGGTTTCGGGCGAGGGCGCGAGCCAGGGGGCGGTGGTGTTCTCGGACACGGGGGCATTGGCGGCGCCGCACGGATACGCCGAGGAGAGCCGGCCGGCGCGGCCGGGAGACGTGCTGGAGATTTACGCCACGGGGCTGGGGGCGGTGTATCCGCCGGTTGCCGACGGGGAGAACTCGTGCGGGCCGGAGGGCGTCTGCCTGGCGGACGGCTCGAACATAGTGTTGCGGCGCACGGCGGAGCGTCCGCGGGTGACCATCGGCGGCGTGGAGGTCGCGGAGGACGGCGTGCTCTTTGCGGGACTGGCGCCGGCCATGACGGCGGTGAACCTGGTTGTGGTGCAAGTGCCGCAAGAGGTCGAGCCGTCCGTCGCGGCGGAGGTAATCATCTCCATAGGCGGCAGGTCCAGCCAACCCGGCGTCACGATTGCCGTCGTGAAGTAACGGGCGCGCCGGCGCTATAATACGGCGAATGCCCGTTCACCGACGGTTTCTGCTCTGCGTGATCGGCTTGACGCCGGCATTCGTCTCTTGCGGAAACCGCGCGCCCGCCGACATCTCCGGCATGGTTCCGATCGCAGGCGGCGAGTTCACCATGGGCACCGACCGGGGGTTCCCCTACGAAGGCCCTCCGCACCGCGTTGTCCTCGACTCCTTCTACCTGGACGAGCACGAGGTGACCAACGCCCAATACGCCGCGTTCGCCGCGGCGACCGGCCACGTTACGGATTCGGAAAAATTGGGCTGGTCGGGCATTTTCGACCCCGAGCAGGAAAGCTGGACCAAAGGCGACGGCGCGGACTGGCGACGCCCCGACGGGCCGGACTCCTCGTACAAGGACAAGCTCGACTATCCCGTCATCCATCTCTCCTGGCAGGACGCAGCCGCGTACTGCGCCTGGAAAGGCCGCAGGCTGCCGACCGAAGCGGAATTCGAGTACGTCATCCGCGGCGGACTCGAAGGCGCCCTCTACCCGTGGGGCGACGAGCTCACGCCCGGCGGAGTTCACCGCGCCAATCTCTGGCAAGGCCGCTTTCCCCACCAGGACCTGCGCCATGACGGTTTCGCCGGCTACGGGCCGGTCAAGCAATTCTCCGCCAACGCTTACGGCTTGTACGACATCACCGGAAACGTCTGGGAATGGGCGGCCGACTGGTATTCGCCGACGTATTTCCAGGTATCGCCGACGCGCAACCCGCAAGGCCCGTCTTCGGGGACGCAAAAGGTGCAGCGGGGCGGCAGTTGGCTGTGCAGCGAAAACTATTGCCAGGGCTACCGGTCCGCGGCGCGGATGATGACCGAACCCGACTCCGGCCTCAACAACCTGGGCTTCCGCTGCGCCGCCGACCAATAGCCGGCAAGACTGCTGCGAGGGTCGGTAAAAGATTCCGGCTATTTCGAGAACAACAGCTTCAACAGCGGCGGGGTGGCCAAGGTCGTGACCATCACCATCACCACCATTGCCGAAAAAATCTCAGGCGTGAACACAGGCTCGCCGCCGACCGAAAGCGAAGCCCCGATGCCGGCAAAGATCAAGCCGACCTCGCCGCGCGGAATCATGCCCACGCCCACGGCCCAACGGTTCACCCCCTTCTCCAGGATTCCCAGCGAGCAAATCTGCTTGCCGATAATCGCGGCCACGCTGAGTCCGCAGGCAAACTGCAGCACCGACAGCGACCCGAACGAGCGCAGATCGACCTTGATCCCCATCAACACGAAAAACACCGGAACGAAAACCGCGCTGAGCGGAAACAGCATTTCTTCGATCCTCCGCTTGCGCATCTCGCGGTAGCCCTTGTAGAACGCGTCGTCGAGCACGAGCCCCGCGGCGAAGGCGCCGACTATCGCCGCCAGACCGATCGTCTCCGCAAGCGCCGCCATCGAGAAGCAATAGGCCACGCTCAGCACGACCGGCATGCCCGCCGTCTTGGCGCGCGATCCGATATGCAGCACCCGACCGGCAAACACCCGGCCGGCAACGACCCCGACGACCAGGAAGGCCATCGACTTGCCGACAATCGCCAGAACCGGCAGCAACGACATCCCCCCGCCGCTGTCGATGGACTTCACCAGCCCGGAGATCACTGCCAGGATGACCAAGCCGAGCACGTCGTCCACGACGGCCGCCCCCAGGATGATGCGCGCCTCTTTCGTGTCCATCTTGCGCAGATCCTTGAGCACCCGAGCCGTGATGCCGACGCTCGTGGCGGCCAACGTGGCGCCGGCGAACAAGTGGACATACCAAGCCGTGGACTCCGGCAAAAAGAACGCCGAAACTCCGTACCCCAGAACTACCGGAACGACGATGCCCAGAAGCGCCACCAGCATGGCCGAGCGGCCCACGGCCAGCAATTCGTCCACGTTGCTCTCCAGGCCGACCTCGAACAGCAGCAGAATCACGCCGATCTCGGCGGCAATGGCCAGTCCCGCATCCGTCTTCAGGACATCGAACGCATGGAACCCGAAGAGGCTCACGTTGCCCATGAGCACGCCGAACACCAACTCGCCGAGCACGGCGGGTTGATTCACGCTCTCGAAGATCTCGCCGCCCATCTTGGCGGCCAGAAGAATGGCGGCAAGCCCGAGCAAAAACGACGAGATGCCGCCGTGGCCCCCCTCGCCGGATTCGGCGCCGCCGGCGGCGAAGGCCGCAACGGTTGCAACAAGACACAGCACAAGCGCCTTGACGGCAAAGGTACGCATTTCCTACGGAGCTTTCCAGTCGGGGGAACTTCGAGAAACAACAGAAGCCGAAATGCTTTGCGGCGGATTTTCCTACAAGTCGAATCGACCGCGGGCTCGGACGGACCTTCGCCCGCACATCTCCGCCGTCCTCAATTTATCGTTTCTAAAATAGCACCTTGCGGGGCGGGCTGCCAGGCAGGGAAGAAGACCGGCTTGACCAACAGGCCGATGACGAGCACAAGAAACATCGCGTTGTAGCGCATCGCCGTCTCGAGCTCGGCGATGTCCACCTTCACCTCGGCGATGTCCTGCTCGGTGGCGAATTGTCCGCCGACGGGGATGGGGCGGAGGCGGCAGCCCCGGCCTTGTCCTCGGAAACCATGATGCTCATACTTGTGCTCCGTCCGCCTTGACGCCCGCAAGTTAACACGGAGACCGCGCGGCCGGCTACAGATGCATGACGACCATCTTGGTCTCGGTCATCTCCTCGACGGCGTATTTGGGGCCTTCCTTGCCGAAGCCGCTTTCTTTCAGCCCGCCGTAGGGCATCAGATCGGCCCGCCATTGCGATCCCCAGTTGATATGAATGTTTCCCGAGTCGACCTCACGGGCGAAGCGCATGGCGCTGGTGAGATTTTCGGTGAAAATGGCTGCCGACAAACCGTAGTTCGTCGCATTGGCGCTCGCAATGGCGTCATCGACCGACTCGAAGGGAGTCAGCCCCACTGCCGGGCCGAACAGTTCCTCGCACGAGATTCTCATTTCCCGGTCGACGTCGGCCACGATCGCCGGCTGCACTACCGCGCCTTGTCTGTCTCCGCCGCGGATCAAACGCCCCCCGGCCCGCGCCGCTTCCTGAATCCACGCCTGCACGCGCGCGGCGTCGCGCTCGCGCACCATCGGCCCCAGCCGGACGCTCTCATCGAGCGGGTTGCCGGTGGTCAGGCCCTCGACTTCCGACGACAGGCACTGCAACAGATCGCCGTAGATGTTGTTGTGCGTCAAAATCCGCTGCGCGCTGATGCAAACCTGGCCCGCGTTGGCGTAGCCGGTGACCGCAATGGCCTTCGCCGCCTTTTCGAGGTCGGCGTCGGGCAACACGATCACCGGGGCGTTGCTGCCCAGTTCCATGGTGACTTTCTTCAGCCCGGCGGCGCGGCAGATGCTTTCGCCGACATCGCGGCTGCCGGTAAAGCTGATCTTGCGGATGCGCGGGTCGGAGCAAAGCATGCCGCCGATCTCGCCCCCGCCCCCGGTGACGACCTGCAGAGCCTCCGGCGGCACGCCAGCGTCGAGCAGCAGCCGCGCCAGTTTCAGCGCGACCAGCGGCGTGTCGGTCGCCGGCTTGACAATGACGCTGTTGCCCGCCGCGAACGCCGGGCCGACCTTGTGGCAAACCAGATTGAGCGGGAAATTGAACGGGGTAATGGCCAGCACGACCCCGCAGGGAACCCGCAGCGTAAACCCGAACTTGTTGCCGCCGCCGGGGGCGCCGTCGAGCGGGACGACCTCCGCGCCCAGACGCTTCGCCTCTTCGGCCGAGCAGACGATCGTTTCGCGCGCCCGGTCGACTTCGAGCCGCGCCTCGGCGATGATCTTGCCTTCTTCCATCGTGATCGTGCGGGCGAGGTCTTCCCGGCGCTCGATCATCAACTCGGCGGCGCGCATCAAGATGTGGTAGCGGTCGTATCCCGTTGTCTTCTTGATTTTTTCCGCGCCCGCCGCGGCGTAACCGACGGCCCGCTCGACCTGCGCGGCCGTCGCGCGCGGAACGGTGTCGATCTCGCTGTTGTCGTAGGGGTTGATCACGGGGATGGCGTCCGCGCCGTCCGTCCAGTCTCCGGCGACGAGCATTTGCATGGTATGTTTTCCTTCCTGATTAGTGGTTAGTGGATGGTGGAGAGCAAGACAATTTTATCGCAGCCGGAGCGGCGGGTCGTGGTCGTCGCGCCGATGCCGCCCGAAAAGAGCGCCTACGCCTTGGCGCGGTACAGCCGCTCGGCCGATTCGGTCAGGGACAGCCTGGAGTGGGTGCGCGGGCACGATTCCGCAAAATTCCTCGACAGCTTTTATTTCCAGTACGGCCACGCTTCGATCGCCGATCTCGGGCACTGCATCTTCTGCTTCGAAGGCATCTCGGAGCTGGCCGCAATCGAGATCGAAGACGAGCAACTCTGGGACGGCCAAGCCAAATCCAGCCGCTATCAGGATTTTTCTCTGGGAAAAATCGTTTCGCCCGCGGAATTGGCCGGCTCCGCCGCCGAGACCGTTTACCGGCAAGCCGCGCGCGCGCTGCTTGACGCCTATCTTGCTCTCCATGCGGCGCTGCGCGGCTACCTTGCCGAAACGATCCCCAAGCCGGACGGCATGAAGGCCGGCGCCTACCGTCGCACGATCGACGCCCGCGCCTACGATGTCGCCCGGTATCTGCTCTTCACCGGCATTTCGACCAATATCGGGCAAGTCACCAGCATCCGCACGCTCGAAAAGCAGATGCGCAAGCTTGGCGTCTCGGAATACGGCGAAGTCCGCGACATCGCGCGGGAAATGCACGACGCCTGCGCCGCGCCCCCGGCCTGCGTCTGGGACGAGTCGCAAGCCCGCGAACCCGTCGCTCCGACGCTGGCCAAGTACGCTCAACCGGATACGGCGGCGGCCGCGGCCTACGCCCGCGTCGCCGCCTGGGCGCGGGAGAACTTCGATCCGGGGACATACGAGCAGCCCCGCGACGTCGATCTGGTCCCCGCCTGCGGCCCACTGGACGAAACGGTTGCAAGCTGGCTCTACGCGGTCACGGCGCATCCTTTCCGCGTGATTCTCGACGCGGTCAGCGGCTGGAGCCGCGGGCGGCGGCGCGAAGTGCTCGACGCGGCGCTCGAAGGCCGCGGGCGACGCGACGAACTGGCGCCGCCGTTCCGCAGCGGCTACGGCTACATTTTCGACATCGTGAGCGACATCGGGGCGTACCGCGACCTGCACCGCCACCGCCGCTGCCAGCAGATCCGCCAACGGCTGACCGACGCTCTGGGCTGCGCGCGGCCGGACGCAGTGGACGCGGCCGGAGTCGGCGCACTCTACGACCAAGCCCTCGCGCGCGCTGAGGCCGCGCGCAAACAAATCGCCGCGGCGGCGGAGCCCGCAGCGCACTATCTGCTGCCGTTCGCCACGCGCTGCCGGTCGCTCTACAAAATGGACTTCGCCGAGGCCGAGTACATCAGCCGGGTGCGGTCGGGCGTGAAGGGGCACATCGCTTACCGCAAGGTCGCCTGGGAAATGCGCGAGCGCATCCTCGAACGAGACCCCGCGCTGGGCCGCCTGATCGAAGCTACTCCGCCTTGGGAGGAAGACGCTTTGACGCGCTGAAGATAGTGGATGGTGGATAGTGGATAGCAAGACCCGGGGTCAGAGGATCAACATGCAATCGCCATAGGAGTAGAAACGGTACTTTTCGCGGACGGCGTGGGCGTAAGCGTCCATGACGAGACCGCGGCCGGCGAACGCCGCTACCAGCATCAGCAGCGTCGAGCGGGGCAAATGGAAGTTGGTCAACATGGCGTCGACGATGCGGAATTCGAATCCCGGCGTAATGAAGATGCCGGTGCTGCCGCTCGCCGCTTCGATACGCCCGCGGTTCGCCGCGGCGACGTGCTCCAGCACGCGGACCGAGGTGGTGCCGACGGCGATGACGCGGCTTGCGGCGCGGACCGACGCGGCGGCGGCGGCGGACATCTCGAAACGCTCCTCGTGCATGCGGTGATCTTCGACCGTCTCGACTTTCACTTCGCGGAACGTTCCCAAGCCCACGTGGAGCGTGATTGGCGCCAGCGCCGCGCCTCTCCGTTGCAGGGCCGCGAGCGCGGATTCGTCGAAGTGCAGCCCGGCGGTCGGCGCCGCCGCCGAGCCGTTCCGCTTGGCAAAGACGGTCTGGTAGCGCTCGCGGTCGTCGGGGCGGTCCGCGCGGCGAATGTACGGCGGCAGCGGGACATGGCCTTGCGCTTCGATCCAGGCTGCCGCCTCAGCCGCGGACATGCCCTTGAACTCGACCGTTCGCAGACCGTTCTCGCCTTGCCCGACAACTTCGAGCGCGGCCCCCTGAAAGTCGATGAACGCGCCCTTTTTCAGCCTTTTGCCGGGGCGCGCCAGGGCTTGCCAGCGGCAGGGGCGGGCGGAGACCTGCCGCAGCAGCAGGACCTCGGCTGCGCCGGCGCCGCGGCGGCGACCCAGCAGCCTCGCGGGCAGCACCCGGCTGTCGTTGACCACGAGGCAATCGCCGCGGCCGACCAGGGACGGCAACTCGCGGAACGACGCATCCCGCCAGGCGCCGGCGCGGCGGTCGACGACGAGCATGCGGCTTTCGCCGCGGATCCTCGGCGGTTCCTGGGCGATCAGCGCCTTGGGTAAATCGTAGTCGAAAGAGGATACCCGCAACGCTACAATTTTAGGAGGCGGCGCGTTTGGCTTTGGAAACCGCGAGGTTCCACGTGTTGCTCCTTTGCCCGCGGTTACCGTCCGAAGCCGAGTTGCTCGCGATGCTCCGCCCACCATTGGGTCCAGAAAGCCGCCTGCTCGTCGGCTGCGACTCTTTTTGACTTTCCCGCGAACCAGCGCGTGTCTTCGTTCCAGAACGGGTGTGGTCCGCTGCTGCTGGGCCGCTTGATCCGTCCGGCCGGCCCGGCCAATGCCGTGAAGGTGTGGAACAGCCAACCGGCGGCGCGTTGCGCCTCGGGGTCCGGGCTGTCGAGCAGGAGCGCGGCCAGCGGCAGGAGTTCCCTGTTCAGCACACGCCAGAGGGCATGACCGATGGCGGCGTCGAGGCCCGGAGCGCCCGACCGGCGCTCGATCAAATCCTGCAGCACGGCAATTTCTTCGGGCCCGTTCGGCTTGTACACGTTGTGCAGAGTAAAAACGATGCGGCTAAAGTCTTTCTCCAGTTGCAGCGAATCTAGATTGGAGGCCAACCGGCGCAGCGCCGCAGCGGAACCCAAACGGATCCCCGCGTCAATTCCGGTTATACGCTCTTCGGCCTGAGAAGACTCCATCAAACTTTCCACTACTTGCAGAGCTGCGTCTCGGTCCGCGGCCTGTAAGCTCATGGTCAGCAACGCTTCCGCCATCGGGGGTTTCGGTCTCCTCTGAGCCGTATAGGACTCTTGCAAGACCAAGAGAATCCTGCGCTCGAGATTCGCTCCCGGCGGGGGAGTCCACGACCGGGGAACCGTCACCAACGACTCCCGCTCGATATAGTCCGAAGATACCGCAGGCAGAATGACATATCCGCCGCCGGCGGCCTGCTTCAGGAACCAAAGCCCGTACCATCCTTCTTCCCCGTCCTCGATCGACGCTGTCCGCTCCGCATGCTGGGCCATCAGGCCGGAAGGCGGCAGCGCCGCGGTAAAGACGGATGCCGGCGCCTCTCCCTTCAGCGTGAAACGCGGCCGGATGTCGAGCTCGACGCCCCCGCCCGCGGACAATTCCATTGCAACCGCCTCGCCCAACAACACCAGGTCCGCCTGCTCCGCGAGATGCAAAACCGGAGTCACTGCCTGCGCAACTGCCGGACCCGACACGCCAAGCAGCAGGCGGCAACCCCACTTCAGTAAGTGAATCTTCATCGGTATTACAGACACCGCACAAGAACGCTTTGCACAACTTCGCCAAAGGTTTTTTGCCCTGCCGCCGGTTCCTGTGAGCGGTAGCAACCAAAAAGCTCTCTGATAAACTGATTTTTGACAACGGATTACGACGTTTTGATCGTTGGCGGCGGGCCGGGGGGCTATGTCGCCGCCATCCGCTCGGCGCAGTACGGATTGAAGGTCGGCGTCATCGAGAAGGCCCCCAAGCCGGGCGGAACCTGCCTGCACGTAGGTTGCATCCCGACGAAAGCGCTGCTGCACTTCGCGGAAGTTTACGAAAACATCCTGCGGGCCGACGATTTCGGCATCGCCGCCGGGCCGGTGCGGGTGGACATGGCCAGGATGCGGGACAAGAAGCAGCAGATTGTCGATAAACATGCCGCGGGCATCGAGTTCCTATTCAAAAAACACAACATCGCGCTCATTCCAGGCTATGCGCGGCTTACGGGCGACGGCGCGGTCGAAACACGCAACGGCGGCAGCGCGAAGAAGCTGAGGGCCGGGGCCGTGATCTTGGCGACCGGGTCGGAAGCGCGCACGATTCCGGGACTGGAGATCGACCCGCGGCGGATTCTCACCAACGTCGAGATTCTGGACCAGACGGAGGTTCCGGCGTCGCTGGCGATTATCGGCGCGGGCGCCGTGGGCGTCGAGTTCGCCTCGATCTACCGCAGCTTCGGCGCGGAAGTAACGCTGCTGGAGATGCTGCCGCGGCTGGTCCCGGTGGAAGACGAGGAGATTTCGGCGGAGCTTGCGCGGGCGTTTCGCCAGAGAGGGATCCGAGTGCTGACCGGGGCCAAGGTGGACGGCATCGAGCCTTCGCCGGACGGGGTTTCGCTGACTTACACCGATGCGGACGGGAAACAGGACGCTCTGGCGGCGGAAAAGCTGCTGGTTGCGGTCGGACGCAAGCCGAATACCCAGAACATCGGTCTCGAAGACGCCGGCATCCCTACCGAGCGCGGGTTCATTGCGGTCAACGAATTTATGGAGACCGCCCGCAAGGGCGTGTTCGCCATCGGCGATATCGTCGCCGGCTCGCCTCAGCTTGCGCATACCGCGTCGGCCGAGGGGCTGGTCGCCGCGGCGCGGATCGCCGGCAAGGAGGTCGAGCCGATCGACTACAACCGGAATCCTTCCTGCACGTATTGCGAGCCGCAGATCGCCTCCGTCGGGCTGACCGAAGCGCGGGCGCGGGAAGCGGGCCATGAGGTCAAGGTCTCGAAGTTCAACTTCGCGGGGAACGCCAAGGCTTCGATCCTGGGCGGACACGGCGGCTTCGTCAAAGTCGTCGCCGACGAGAAATACGGCGAGATTCTCGGCGTCCACATCATCGGACCGCAGGCGACGGAATCGATCCATGAAGCGGTTGTGGCGATGCAAGCGGAAGGGACGGTGGAGACGATGACGGCGGCGGTCCACGCTCACCCGACGCTCTCCGAAGCCGTGCAGGAAGCGTTCAACGGCATCTACGGCTTGACGATCAACGGTTGACGGGGGGCGGCATGAACGGCGTCCTCATTGCGCAAGGGGAGTCGGGCGGCGCGGCCGCGGCCGGGATGAGAACCTGCGCCGTGCAACGGCTGGGCCGGATCGGGTTCCGCGAAGGTTGGCGGCGTCAATTGGAATGGGTCGAGGCGGTCAAGCGGGGCGATGCGAGCGATGGGTTGCTGTTCGCGGAGCATCCGGCGACGATTACGCTGGGGCGGAACGCGGACCGCTCGAATATCCTGGCTTCGCGGGAACTGCTCGAGCGCCGCGGCATCGCGGTCGAAGAAACCGACCGCGGGGGGGACGTGACCTTTCACGGCCTCGGCCAGGTCGTCGGCTATCCGATTCTGGATTTGAAGTTTTGGCGGCGGGACGTCGGAGCCTATCTACGCAGCCTGGAGGAGGTAACGATCGGAGCGCTCGGCGAGTTCGGTATCGAGGCGAAGCGGCTCAGCGGTTGCACGGGCGTCTGGATCGGCGGCGCGAAGATCGCGGCGATCGGCGTTCATCTGAGCCGCTGGGTGACTTCGCACGGGTTTGCCCTGAACGTTTCGACGAACCTCGACGACTTCGGGTTGATCGTCCCCTGCGGAATTCCGAAGCCGGTCACTTCGATGCAGCAGGCGTTGGGCTCGGCGCCGCCAACGGAACGGGTGGTCGATGCGCTCATCCGGCATTTCGGCTCGGTCTTCGAGCGGGTTCCGGTCGGGGCCGCTTCGCGGCCGGCGGATAGTGGATAGTGGATAGTGAGATTCATTGCGAGACTGAAAAGGCGAGGAACGATCGGTTATGGGCGAAGTCCTGATGCCGCAGATGGGCGAAAGCATCGTCGAAGGCACGATTACCAAGTGGCTGAAAGAACTCGGCGACAAGGTGGAGCGCGACGAGGCGCTGTTCGAAATTTCCACGGATAAGGTGGACTCGGAGGTCCCGGCGCCGGAATCGGGCGTGCTGGAAGCCGTTTTCTTTCCCGAAGGCGATACGGTTGCGATCAACACGGTCGTCGCCTTGATCGGGGACGGTTCGCGGGTCGGGCAACATGAAGCTCCTTCCGGCGATGCGCAGGCTGCCGCGGAAGCCGAGCCTCCGCCGGCGGCGCCCGAGGCTGCGCCCGCAACCGAGGCCGCGCCGACCCCCGCGCCCTCCGATGAACGGGGGAGAATCCGTTCTTCGCCTCTGGTGCGGCGGATCGCCAAGGAACACGGGGTCGACCTGGCCTCCCTGGGCGCCGGCAGCGGCCGGGACGGACGGATCACCAAGAAAGACATCCTGGCTTACATCGAGCGGCGAGAGCGCCCGCCCGAGGCTCCGCCGGCCGCGGCGGCTGCAACCACGGCGTTCCCCCCGGCGCCGGAAGCCCGCTTCGGCCGTTACTCGGTAGAGCCTTTGAGCGCGATGCGCCGCAGCATCGCCGAGCACATGGTGCGCAGCATGCGCGTGTCGCCCCATGTTTCGACCGTTCATCAAGTCGACTGCACCGCGATCGCCAAGCAACGGGAGGCGGTCAAAGACAAGTTCCTCGCGCAGAACGGGACGAAGCTGACTTTCCTGCCGTTTTTCCTGCGGGCCGCCGCCTCGGCGCTGAAGGCTTATCCGACGGTGAACGCTTCTCTCGACGGCCGGGACCTGATCCTCCACCGCGAGATCAACATCGGCATCGCGGTAGCGCTCGATTGGGGGTTGATCGTTCCGGTGATTCGCAACGCGGACGAGAAAAGCGTCCTCGGCTTGCAGCGCGCGGTCAACGATCTGGCCGAGCGGGCGCGCAAGAAGCAGCTCAAGCCGGACGAGACCGCCCAAGGGACGTTCTCGATCTCGAACTACGGCAGCTACAATTCGCTGCTGGCCACGCCGGCGATCAACCAGCCGCAGGCGGCGATTCTCGGCCTGGGCGCCGTGACCAAGACGCCGGTCGTGATCGACGACGCAATCGCCATCCGCTCGATCGCCTATCTGACGCTGACCTTCGACCACCGCGTGATCGACGGGGCAACGGCGGACCTGTTCCTGGAACACATGCGCGGTGTAATCGAGGGCTGGAACGAGTCGATTTTGTAGGTCGGGTGCGCTACTCTTGTGACTGTCTAATGGAGTGGGGCATCGTTCTTATAGTGGCCTATGGGCTGTTCCGGCTTGTACGGCGAGGAAAAGCAGAGGTCGGCACGACCAGCGATTCCGCCCTCTTTCCATTCCAGACAACCGAGCCCCTGCGCGGCATCGACAGGGTTGGCGCGTCCGTAGGGAAACCGCGAGCACCGCGTCTTGTTGGGTCACAGCAGGTCTGCAAACCACTAATATTTGCGTATTATATCGAAAAATATGCCACAAAACCCCTTGGCAAATACAGCCAATTTCTTGGCGCAATCCGGATAACCGGAACACGATCGAGGTTCACGCGCTCTTGCCCGAGTGTATGGGGGCAGTGGGGTTGGGGTGGGAGTGACTTTGGGGTTGGGATTTTGGGGCGGATTGGTGGGCTTGGCCGGCTGGCGGCGGCGGGAATCGAGGGCGTCACCGCTCACAGCGGGCGCGTCGGCTTGCGCCGCGAGTACCGCGTGTCCGTCTATTGCGCGGATGGAGTCGCCTACGTCGAGACGTACCCGGATATCCGCGCCGCGAGCAAGGCGTTCGCGGGGCGCAAGCTAGCCAACGTCGAGCAGGTCAAGACGCTGGCGCTGTATGCGCCGCCGTGGAAGGGCGCGAACCCCAAGCGCCCGCAGTCGCTAGCTGGCGGGAGCATCGTCCGCACGCTGGCGAAGGAGTGCCGGGCGTGACGTGGAAAGACCTTCTCAACCGGCGGGATGTGCTGATTCTCGACGCCGAAACGACGGGTACGAAACGCGATGCGGAGATTGTCGATCTCGCCATACTGGACACGACAGGGCAGGTGCGCTTTAACTCCCCGATCATGCCGACGGGCAACCTGGACACCACGGGCTCGCTCATCGCCGCCGATGTCCACGGGCTTACCCTCGACAATCTGCGCAGTATGAGGGCTGCGGAGTGGCCGCAGCACCACGATTGCGTAGTAGGGATGCTGCACAGGGCCGCCCGCATCGTCGTCTGGAACGCCGCATTCGATTCGCGGATGCTGCGCCAGACGGCGGCTAAGCACGGTTTGAGCTTGCCGCTAGGCATAGCGTGGCATTGCGCTAGGCTCGACTTTGCCGCTGCGCACGGCGAAACGTGCCTGTATCGGGGCCGCCCGTCCTACCGCTTGCAAACTCTCGACTTCGCTTACTACCGCTTGCAAACTCTCGACTTCGCTTATCGACCCTATGTCAACGCCCAGGGGGTGCAGAAACATCGCGCCATCGACGATTGCCGGCAAGTGCTCAAAGTCATGCAGGCGTGGCCGGATGCGCCAGCGGTCGGCTTTGAGCAGCGCCCAGAGCGGCACGATCCCAAGGCCGGCTATCCGATTCCGCCGCTGCCTGTCACCGAGCGCCTCTGGCCGCTGTTTCCCTGCGCCGAGATGGACAATCTGCGCCGTTGGGCAATGGGGATTATTGGCACGGGCGGCCTTGCACCGGTCAAGCAGCTTATCGAACGACTCGAAGGCACATCGCCAGAGAAACTGAGCAAGCGCCAACTGACCGGGGCTGCCGACGCCCTGGCACGCTTGTCGATCGGCATGGCGCCCGATCCACGTTTCGCGCTAAGAAGCCCAAAACCCAATGAACCCGTAGTTCTTTTCCAGTTGCCCAACGGAATCACAGCGCTTGAGAATGTCAGCGAAAAATACAAAAGCATCCTCGTTGCTATCGCGATAGGAAGTTTTGTCGCCCATGCAGACGGAACGATCGCCACGAAGGAACACAACACTCTCAAAGCTCTGATAGACGCCGCGGATTTGTCCGGGGCTGAACCATCTCGCCTCCTTGCGAATCTTCAATGGATGTTTGCGGTTCCACCCAATCTGACCTTGCTTCGGCGGCGCTTGCGGGATGTTCCTGAAAACGCCAAGCACGAACTCGGACAGATCGCGATAGCTCTTGCTGCAGCCGACGGAGTGATCGCCCCGGGAGAAATCGAGGCAATCGAGAAACTCTATAAAGCTATGGGCCTAACAGCGGAAGGTGTCTATTCCGACCTTCACTCCCTCACGGCCCAGAGCGAGTTGGTAACCGCCCGGCCGGCCGGCGAGCAGGAGCGAGACTTTGCGATTCCGCCGCCGCCATCAGATCGCGATAGCGAAGTGGCGCTTGACGCCAAGCGCGTCGCTTCGGTGATGGCCGACACGGCGCGTGTATCTTCCGTTCTGGAAGATATCTTTCGTGACGGTGAGCCCGCAGAGGAACCGGACGAAACACAGGAAAATGTTAAGGGCGGTTTTCCGGGTCTGGATGCATACCATGCTGCCTTCCTCCGTGAACTATTGACACGGCCCCATTGGGACGAGGCCGAATTCTCGACCTTAGCGGGTCAGTTCAAACTAATGCAGGCGGGCGCTCTCGAGACACTGAACGAATGGTCTTTCGAACACTTTAGCGACATGCTGATCGAAGAATACAACGGGTACGAACTGAATCCAGATATCGCAGCCGAATTGCGGGCATAAGGAGCAACCGATGCAGATGCCAAAGATTAAACGCCGTGAGCGCGACACCGTCGTTCAGGCGCTTCGGGCCGGTGTGGTGCCCAAGCTGGGTTTGCAGCACATCCAGGTCGGTCGCGCGCGGGAGATCGAGGAACTGATCCGCGACATCGAGCGCATTGGCGAGGGCGGCGCGACGATCCGTTTCGTTATCGGCGAATACGGCTCAGGCAAGACCTTCTTTCTGAACTTGGTCCGTTTGATTGCGATCGAGAAGGGAATGGTGGTCCTGTCAGCAGATATGGCGCCTGACCGTCGCCTCCATGCGACAGGCGGGCAAGCACGCTCGCTATACGCCGAAATGACGCGCAACGCTTCGACCCGCACCAAGTCCGATGGCGGCGCGATGGCGTCGGTTGTCGAACGCTTTGTCAGCCAAGCCATGCGTGACGGAGAGAGAGGCAATCAGGAACCCGGTGAAGTGATTCGCAAGAAGCTCGCGCATCTGCAGGAACTAACCGGGGGATATGATTTCGCCGAGGTCATTAGAAGTTACTGGGAGGGTTTCGATACCGGCAACAGAGAACTCACATCCGCCGCGCTGCGGTGGTTAAGGGCTGAGTATTCGACTCGGACAGACGCCCGCAAGGCCCTTGGGGTTCGTACGATCATCGACGACGCTAGTGTATACGATCAGTTAAAGCTTCTGGCGTTGTTTGTGCGCGAAGCTGGGTATCGAGGTCTGGTGGTATCGCTGGACGAACTGGTCAATCTCTACAAATTGACATCCTCGCGAGCTCGGAACGCGAATTATGAGCAGATCTTGCGCATCCTCAACGATGTGCTACAAGGCAGCGCCAGCCATCTCGGGTTCATGCTGGGCGGCACGCCCGAGTTCCTCATGGACACGCGCCGCGGCATCTACAGCTATGAAGCGCTCCAATCCCGGCTGGCCGAAAACACTTTCGCGCGCAATGGGCTTGTCGATCTCTCAGGTCCGGTGATCAGGCTTGCGAATCTGACGCCGGAGGAAATGTTCATCCTTCTAGCCAACATCCGTCGAGTAATGCAGAACGAGAATAACGCCTTGCCGGATAACGCGATCACCGCCTTTATGTCCCATTGTTCCGACCGCATCGGCGATGCCTATTTCCGGACACCCCGCAACACGGTCAAATCCTTTGTAAACATGCTCTCCGTGCTCGAACAGAATCCAGGCGTGGACTGGCGCGCACTAATTGGCTCGGTCAATCTCGTCGAAGATAGCGGGGACGACATGAGCGATATCCCAAACGACAAAGCGGATGATGAACTCGCATCCTTCAGACTCTGAGCGATCAACGGGATTTGACCGGCTCGCCGAGCCTGTACGCCGCTGGATATGGAACAAGGGCTGGAAGAGCCTGCACGACATTCAGGAGCGCGCGATTCTATCCCTACTGGATGACGACAAGGACATGCTCATCGCCGCCGCCACAGCAGGCGGCAAGACCGAGGCTGCTTTCCTGCCACTGGTCTCCTCGGTTCTGGAGCATCCCCGCGAAGGCGGATTCGACCTCGTCTATGTCAGCCCCCTCCGCGCACTCATCAACGACCAGTTCGAGCGTATGGAGGATCTCTGCGCCAGGGCTGAATTACCAGTTCATCCATGGCATGGCGACATATCCCAGAGTGTGAAGACCCGCGCTCGCAAGAACCCGCGCGGCGTGCTACTGATTACGCCGGAATCACTCGAGGCGCTCTTCGTGCTGCGCGGGCTTGAAATCCCGGCGCTGTTTATGAGCGCTCGCGCGGTTGTCATCGATGAGTTGCACGCTCTGTTGGGCAATGAACGCGGCATCCATCTGCGCTCGCTCCTGACGCGGCTGGAAATGGCGGTTGGCCACAGGATCCGGCGAGTCGGACTATCTGCGACGCTGGGCGAAATGGCGCTAGCAAGGGAATATCTCCGGCCCGAAGCCCCTGAGACGGTGACGTTGCTAGAGAGCAAAGCAGAAGGACAGGAATTACAAGCCCAACTCCGCGGCTACCTTCAAAGACGGAATCAAAGCCGATACGACGAAGAGAACGAGGCAGCAAAACGCGCAGTAGCCAAGCATCTGTTCTCCCGGCTGCGCGGCAGCCGAAATCTGATTTTTGCGGGGTCGCGCCAGAATGTCGAATGGTATGCAGACGCCCTGCGGGCAATGTCAGAGGAAAAGCGCCTGCCTGTGGAGTTTTTTCCTCATCACGCCAACCTATCGCGTGAACACCGGCTCGATCTTGAGAAACGTTTAAAAACGCATCCGGCGACAACCGCCATCTGCACCTCGACCCTGGAGCTTGGCATCGATATTGGCGCTATCGCCTGCGTGGCGCAAGTCGGCGCGCCATTCTCTGCCGCGGCGCTCCGGCAGAGGCTCGGCCGATCGGGGCGCCGCGCCGGTCAACCGGCCGTGCTGCGTATGTACGCGATAGAGACTGAACCTCGCAGCGATTCTCATCCCCTGGCCCGCCTGCACTTGGGGCTCGTCCGTTCGATTGCGATGGTTGAACTGCTAATTATGAAGTGGTGCGAACCTCCCTCTTCTCAGGCGCTGCATCTTTCGACACTTACTCATCAGATCCTTTCGGTGATCGCGGAACACGGCGGCGCGAGCGCCAAACGGCTTTATGCAACGCTTTGCGAACGGGGGCCGTTCCGGCGCGTCGACCCTCGCCTGTTCACTCGCCTCCTTAGACACCTCGGCAGTTCCGACGTGGCGTTGATCGAACAATCACCCGACGGCACACTGCTTCTTGGCCGACAAGGTGAGCGGTTGGTCGAGCACTATAGTTTCTATGCAGTGTTTCAGACAGCCGAGGAGTACAGGGTCGTCGCTGACAAAAAACCGCTGGGAACGCTTCCAATCACGATGATTCTAGCGCCCGGCATGACAATTATCTTCTCGGGACGGCGCTGGCGCATCACCGAAATCCATGACCAGGACAAAGTGATTGAAGTTACTGCCGATAGGGCGGGACGGCCACCGGGTTTTGGCGGGGATGAAGGCCTGATTCATGACGGGGTCGTGCAGAAAATGAGGCAGGTGCTCTCCGGCACATATGTTCCTGCCTATCTCGATGAGTGTGCAGCGCATCTTCTGGGAAATGCGCGATCCGAATTCCAGCGGTTGGGCCTTGACCGGCAATCCATCTGTGAGATCGGCGAGCGGAGCCGTTTGATCGCCACATGGGCCGGCACGGCCAAGACCTCGACGCTTGCCCTGGCGCTCCGAGCCATGGGGTACAAGATCGTAGCAGGCGATGGCTTTCTCGATATCAATTATGAGAGAGGCATCCAACCCGTAGAAAATGTCCTTGAGAAAATAGCCTCCTCTTCTCCGGTCTCTGCTGACAGTCTCCTGTCGGGCGAGGAAAATTTCATAACTGAGAAGTACCATCCCTATCTGAGTCCCGAGCTTCTTCTCGAGGATGCGATCTGCAGCCGGATCGATCTCAATTCACTGCCGGAATTGGCGCGCCGCGTAATCGAGGACTGGAACGAGTCGATTTTATAGATCGGGTGCGTTACTCTATAGGGCGACACCGTTCTCAAGGAGGGACACGATGCCTGAAAGTCGAAGAGAGTTCGTAAAGAGCGCCGCCGGGCTGAGCTTGGCGGCCGGCGCCGCGGTTGCCGCCGCGGGCGATATCCCGAAACGCAGACTGGGCAAAACGGGGCTGGAGGTAACGATCCTGGGCCTCGGCGGCGCGCGCTTCGGCAACGTCCGCGACGAAGCTCAGGCGCTGCGCACGATCCGGCACAGCTACGAGGTCGGCATCAACTATTTCGACTCGGCCGCCGCCGGCGCCTACGGGCTTTCGCAAACACGGTACGGCATCGCGCTCGAAGGGGTTCCCCGCGACAAGATCGTGTACGGCACGAAGACGCGGCACCGCACCTACGCGCACGCGGAGTTGGACCTCATCCAGAGTCTGGCCAACCTGAAGACGGATTATCTCGACCTCTACCAGATACACAACGTGATGCACCTGGAAGACATCGATTTCATCTTCGGGCCGCGCGGGGTGATGGAGATGATCCACAAGGCGAAGCAGGAGGGCAAGATCCGCTATATCGGATTTACCGGGCATATGGACCCGCGCGTGCTCGTCAAGATGATGAACGCCTACGATTGGGACACGATCCTGATGCCACTCAGCGTGACCGACGGCGCCAATCCGCACATGAGCTTCGAGCGCACGACGTTGCCGGGCGCGGTCGAAAAGGGCTTGGGCATATTCGCGATGAAAACCACCGGTGTCGGAACGCTGCACAACCAGGGGATTTCTTCGTTGAAGCAGAACCTCGATTACGTCTGGTCGCTGCCGATCGCGACGGCGATATTGGGGTGCGAGACGACGGCGCAGGTCGACGCGGACGTAGCCTTGGCGAAAGCTCACAAGAAACTCGGCAAACGCGAAATGAGCTCGCTGCGGAAGAAATGGTCGAAGACGGACTTCGCCGCGCTGGAGAACTGGAAGGTCGATCAGAGCGCAACCCTGGCCTCATCGGGCCGGGACTACTTCGGCGACTGAGTCTCGTTCCGCCGCTCCGGACGCTATGCCCGTAGACCCGTCAGCCCGGATTGCGCCCACGGCCCGGGTGGCGGCGGGGGCGGTTATCGGCCCCGATGCGGTAGTGGGCCACTTCGCCGTCGTCGAGGACGATGTCGCGATCGGCGCGCGGTCGAAGATCGAGCCGCACGTCGTGGTCAAGCGCTGGACGACGCTGGGGGCCGACAACAAAATTTCGACGGGCACGGTTTTAGGCAGCGATCCCCTGGACAAGACTTTCGGCGGCGCGCGCAGCTATCTGAAGATCGGCAACGGCAACACGATCCGCGAGCACTATACGATCAGCCGCGGCACGGCCCCGGAATCGGTCACCGAGATCGGCAACGACAACTACATCATGACCTCGGGCCACATCGCCCACAATGCGAAGATCGGCAACGGCGCGGTCATCGCCAGCACGGCGCTGATTGCCGGCTATGTCGAAATCGAAGACCGCGCGTTCGTATCCGGGGGCGTGGTCGTGCATCAGTATTCGCGGATCGGCGAATTGGCGATGATCGGCGGCATGACCCGCGTGAACCAGGACGTGACTCCTTACCTGCTGCACGTCGGGCCGACGATGGAAGTCTGTGGATTGAACCTCGTCGGACTGCGCCGGGCGGACCTGAGCAAGGAAGAGATCGGCCGCATCCGCCAAGCCTACAAGATTTTGTTCCGCTCGAAGCTGCCCCTGAGCGAGGCCCTCCACCGCGCGGAAACCGAGGTCTCGGGGCCGCACGCCGAACACATGATCGAATTCATTCGCGCCTCGAAGCGCGGCGTGTGCCGCCGGGGCCGCAAGGGAGAAAACACCGATGTATAAGGGAATCGAACACACCGCGATCGCCACCGCCGACCCGGAAAAGCTGGGCCGTTGGTATGAAGATTGCCTGGCCATGCCCATCGTTCACCGCTACGGGGGCAACGTTTTCGTCAAGGCCGCCGACGGCACGATGTTGGAGATGATCCCCGCCGAGGGCGCGGCCGTGCAGACGGGGCTGAAGACCCCCGGCATCCGGCATCTGGCCATTGCCGTCGACGACATCGAGGCGGGAGTGGCCGACCTCGCCGCAAAGGGAATCGAAGTTTTCCAACGGGTCGAAGCGGGAGACAACCGGCTGGCGTTCTTCCGTGACCCCGACGGGAATATCCTGCACTTGATCTTTCGAGGAACGCCGATTTAGCCGGTTCCGAGCGCCGGATCAAGGCAGATAGAGGACGCCCTTGGCCAAGGCGATCAGGGCGACGACCACCAGGCAGGCGACGGCGAGTCCGTCGATGTCCACGCGAAATCTGCGGTAGAAGGCGCTCCACCCTTGCGACAGGCCGAGGTCGAACAGGTGTACGAACAGCAAGGCGCGGCCGGGTTCGGCGGAGTCTTTTTCCTCGCCGCTCGCAGCGTCCAGATACGAGCTGCGATCCAGGCGCTCGTAGAACGGGCGCAGCCGCTCGGCGGATTCCGCGGGGGTCGCCAGGCTGACCCCGACCAAAGCCGCGAAACCCGCGAGCAGAGAAATGCCGAAGTTCGCGGCGTCCCAATGCAGCAAGACCTCGAAATCGCCGTAGGTCAGCAGAAAGAAGAGCGTTGAGGAAACGACCAGGCTGGCCAGCGCCCCCCAACGATTCGCTCGCGGCCAGGAGATGGCGCCGAACATACTGATGCCCATGAACGCGGCGATCGTCTCGGTGAAGAGGAACGCCTGGAG
This sequence comes from Bryobacterales bacterium, assembly GCA_965214915.1. Lineage (GTDB taxonomy): Bacteria > Acidobacteriota > Terriglobia > Bryobacterales > UBA6623 > CATQHP01. The sequence goes on from CBDCCP010000001.1 coordinate 312,826, forward strand.
AACGCTGCCGACGTAGAGGCCGAAGAGCACGCCCATTGTGGTCATGGCCAGCCCGGCGAAGCGGCCGGCCCAGAGGTAATGCCGGTCCGACTCGCGCCGCTTGACGTAGCGGCGGTAGAAATTCTGGGTGAAAAGCGCGGCGCCGTCCACCATGAAAGCCGAGCCTGTGGACATGTTGGCGGCTAGAACGCAGGCGATCATCAGGCCGACGGCTCCCGGGAAGAGCAACTCGCGCGTCGCATAGCCGAACGCATCCTCGGGATCGGCCAGCGCCGCTTCGCCGCGCTGCAGCAGCATCACCGCCACGATCACGCCGACCAGCGCCCAGCCGATCGTGCAAAACCGCTTGACGAAATTGCCGTAAGCCATGCCGATGCGGCAGGAACGTTCGTCCTTTCCGGTGCCCACGCCCGCCAGGATGTGCGGCTGGGCAACGATGCCGATCAGCCCGTTGACGGTCAGCATGACGATGGTGAAGACGCCGACGTCGCCCGGAGTGACCATCGAGAGCATCCGCGGGTCGAGCGCTTCGCGGACTCCGGCGAACCCGCCGACCTCGCGCAGGCCCAGAGGAATCAGCAGGAAACTGAGCGCAATGATGAAGAAGCTCTGCACGAAGTCGGTATAGGCCGCGGAAACCAGACCGCCTACGAAGCTGTAGATCAGGAACGTGCCGGTCATCGCCAGCACGACGGCGTTCGGCGTAACGACATCGCCCGAGGCGACGCTGACCAACTTCCCCGCCCCCTTCAGCATCGCGCCCATGTTGAAGGTGAAGTACGACAGCGCAAAGATCGTGTAAACGGCGCCCATCCAGCCGCCATAGCGGTCTTCATAGACCTCGCCGGTGGTCGTGCGGCGGAAACGGCGGAACAGCGGCGCGAGCAGCCAGTAGAACGGCGTGATGAAGAGGTTTTTCCACTGGTACCAGATGCCGGCGTAGCCGGACTGGTAAACCTTGCCGGCCAGCGAAACCGGCATTTCAGCGTGCGTGCCGACGCCGAAAGCTTGGGCGATGATGAGCCAGACGCTGAACCCGCGGTTGCCGAGGAAGTAGTCCTGCGTCCTCTTGACCTTGCGCGCGACGTAGAGGCCGACGGCGACGATCAGCGCGAAATAGCCGGCGATGACGATCCAATCGAGAGTGGCCAGGGTCGTTCCCATGCGGAAACGCCTATTGTAGTGGAGAACGAGTTAACGACGGCGGGCGGCGTCGATCACGAACACGCCGGCGCTGACCGCGATTCCCGCGGCAATGGGGCTGAGCAGGCCGAAGCCCTGTCCGCCGGAAGCGAAATGCACGAATGCGGCGGCCGGCAGCGCGAGAGCCATCGAGCACAGCACGGTCGCCTGCCGCGCTCGCGCCGAGAACAGCCCGGCGAGCAGCGGCATGCACAAGGTCACCGTCAGCAGGCCGTAGAAAAACGACAGCGCATCGAGAATGGATTGGAAATAAAGGGCAAAAAGGATGCCCGCGGCGCCGAACAACAGGGCGGAAATCCGCGCCGCCCGCAGCCGCCGCTTGTCCGTGACAGGCGAGCGCGCAAGCGGCTCCAGAATGTCCTTGACCAGCGAGGTCGTCATCATGAACAGAACCGCGTCGGCCGAGCTGACTTCCGCCGAGAAAATCGCCGCCAGCATGAGGGCGCCCAACCAGGGCGGGACGCCTTCGGCCAGCAGCCGCAACAAAGCCGTGCCGGGGGCCTCCAACTCGCCGAAACGGACCCGGGCGGCCATTCCCAGCAGCACCGGCATGAAGGCGTAGCCCAACAGGCAGACAGCCTGGAGACCCACGCCCGCGCGCACGGCCGCTTCGTTGCGGGCGCCGTACAGCTTTTGAATCAGACCCGGCGAGACGAAGAACGCCGGACCGAGCATGAGCAGCAGACGCGCGGTTCCGTCGAGGCCGGCGCCGCCGAGAGACAGGTATTCGCGGTTCGGCGCGGCGGCCGACAGCGCCGCCCATCCGCCTATCGAGTGCAGAACCCAGGGAACGGCGAGCGCAAACCCCGCCATCTTGACGACGACTTGGGCCAAGTTGACCCAGGCGGCGGAGCGCAAGCCTCCCAGAAAAAAATAAGCGGTCGCCACCCCTCCGCCAAGCACTGCCCCCCAAGGTTCCGGCACGCCGGCGACGATGCGCAGCACCAGGCCCAAGGCAATGATTTGCCCGGCGAGAATGGCGGGCGAGCCGCACTGCAAGACGACCGCTGCGGCGACCCGCGCAGCGCGCCCGTAGCGGTGTTCTAGATAGTCGCCCACCGTGTACAAATCGTGAGCTTTGGCGAGCGCATAGATGCGCGGTCCGACGACGAACGCCAAAACGAACGAGCCCAGTCCGGCGGAGCCTACCCACCACCAGGCGGAAAGGCCGCTCGCGTAACCGAGCTCGGCGGCGCCTACGGTGCTGCCGGCGCCGAGATTCGCGGCCAGGAAGGTAGCGAAAAGCAAGCCCGGCGAAAGGGAGCGCCCGGCAACGAAAAAGTCTTCCGCCTTCTTGACGCTCCGCGACGCGCGGAAGCCGATCCACAGGAGGATTCCGCAATAGACGATCAGAACGACCGGCACGGACGTTATCGGCCGACGCGGCGCGCCGTCAGCGCGCCCTCGAAGCAACGAGCATGCGCACGTCGCGAACGTTGTTGCCCGTGGGTCCGGTAATCAAGGCGTCGCCCAGCCGCTCGAAGAAAGCGAACGAATCGGAGCGCCGCTCGTAATCGCCGGGGTCGAGGCCGAGGGCGGCCGCGCGCGCCGGCGTCGCATGGTCGGCCAGGGCGCCGGCGGCCGGCGAATTGCCGTCGATGCCGTCCGTGCCGGCGCTGATGACGGCCGCCGGGAAGCGCAGCGCAGCAAGTTTGCGGGCGACGCAGAGCACGAACGCCTGGTTGCGGCCGCCCAGCCCGCCGCCGGTGACCGGACTGCTGAGCTCGCCTCCCGTCGTCACCGCCGCCGTGCGGCCGGGATTCCTTGCCGCGAGAGCGCGGAGCCGGCGGATAAGCGTGTCGGCGGCTTCCGCCAGCGGCCTGTCGTCGACGCTGAGGTCGCGTTCCACCAGCCAGCCTTCGCCGCGCGCCTTCGCTTCCACGACATCGAGGGCCGCCGTGTTGTCGAGCAGGCAGTGCCAGGAGCTCCCGGCAAATGCGGCATCGCCCGGCTTCGGCGTTTCCGGAAGATTGCCTTGCTCGAAGAGCTCGCGGATGCGGCGGGGAAAGCGGTCAACGATGCCCAGCCGCCGCGCGGTTGCGCAGGCGAGCGCCGTGCTGGACTCGTCCGGCATGGTCGGCCCCGAGGCAACGGTCGAGGGCCGGTCCGGCGGCACGTCCGAGACATAGAGCGTTAACTGCCGCGCCGGGTAGGCGGCTGCCGCCAGACGTCCGCCCTTAATGCGCGAAAGGTGCTTGCGCAGGACGTTCATATCGACGATGCCGGCGCCGCAGGTGACGAGCACCTCATAGAAGGAACGCACCTCGGCGAGCGGAATGCTCGGATCGACCGGCGCCTCGCAGATCGCCGAGCCGCCGCCCGATAGCAGGTAGATGACGAGATCCCGTTCTTCGAGGGCGGCGAGGCGCCTCAGAAGGAAGTCCGCAGCGGCGCGGCTTTGCTCGTTCGGATAGGGATGTCCGCCCGCAAAGGTCTTGAAGCCCGGCAGGGATGCGCCGGCTGGGGCCGAGGAGACGACCGCGCCGGAAGTCCGCTCGGCAGGCAGTCCGGCAACGAGAGCCGCAGCCATCGGACTTGCCGCCTTGCCGACCGCAGCCACGAAAATATCGCGGCAAGCGGAGAGATCGACCGTCTCGCCGGGAACCCGCAACTCGGAACCTGCGAACCGCACCTTTTCGGCCATTACCCGCTCGAGCGAAATTTCCTCCAGCGTTTCGAGGAACAGCCGCCGCAGCGTTTCTTTCATCGCGTCAGTCGAGAATCTCGGGGTTGACGATATGGGGCGGGCGGACGCCTTGGAGTCCGGCGGCCATGTTTTCCGCGGCGATCATGCACATGCGGGTGCGCGTCGCTACCGAAGCGCTGGCGATATGCGGCAGGATCAGGGCGTTCTCGCATTCGAGCAGCTTGGGGTGAACCTTGGGCTCTTGCTCGAACACATCCAGGCCGGCGGCGGCGATGACGCCGGAGGCCAGCGCTTCCGCCAGGGCGGCTTCATCGACTACCGGTCCGCGCGAAGTGTTGACCAGGACAGCCGTGGGTTTCATCGCCTGCAGGTCGCCGGCGGCAATCAAGTGGCGCGTTTCCGGCGTGAGCGCGCAATGCAGCGTAATGAAATCGGATTGTCCGAGGAGTTCGCGCTTCGAAACGTATTCGACGCCGAGATCGGCTTCGACCTCCGGGCTTTGCCGCACGGGGTCGTTGTAGAGCAGGCGCATGTTGAAGCCGCGCCCGCGGCGGGCGACGGCCTGACCGATGCGGCCGAGGCCGATGATGCCTAGCGTCGCCCCCCAGATGTCCCAACCGGTCAGCAGGTCGATCCGCCATTGCTTGTACTTGCCCGCGCGCAGGTAGCGCTCGGCTTCGCCGAGCCGGCGGCCGGCCCCCAGGATCAAGGCGAAGGCCAGATCGGCCGTCGTGTCGGTCAGCACGCCCGGTGTGTTGGTGACGATCAGCCCCCGCGCCGTGGCCGCCGGGACGTCGATGTTGTCGAAACCCACCGCGACGTTCGAGACGACCTTGAGCTCGGGCGCTGCGTCCATCAGCGCGGGCGTAATCTTGTCCGTGAGTTGGCAGACCAGCCCCTGCTTTCCCGCGAGGCGCGCCGCCAGCGCCGCGGGCGCGAGGCTTTCGTCGGAGTCGTGGTAATCGACCTCGACCCGAGCCGCCAGGAAGTCGACGGCTTCTCGGTAGATGTGCTTGCTGACGAGAACCTTGGATTGCATCGCAGGCGGTATTTTCGCACAGGCCGGCCCGGCCGCCTCGCGTCGCACTTTCCGCCGCCGGCAGCAGGCCGGGATTTTTGTACAATCTTTGCTTATGGCAAAACTTGGATTCCTCGGACTTGGACTTATGGGCCGCCCCATGGCGGAGCATCTCATCGACGCGGGCCACGACACGGCGCTGTGGAGTCACACGGACTCCAAGGCGCGCGAACTTGCCGCGGCTCATGAAAACGCCCGCTACTGCGCAACTCCGGCCGATGTAGGCAAATTCGCGGATTGCATCTTTCTTTGCGTCGGCAACTCGGCGATGTCCGAGGAAGTCCTGACCGGCAAGGACGGCGTGATCGAGGGCGTCCGAGAGGGCGCCGTCGTCGCCGACTGCTCGACGATCGGGCCGAGCACGGCGCGGCGGATCGCAAAAAAAATTCGAAGCCAAGGGCGCTCATTACCTCGACAGCCCCTGCACGGGGTCAACTCCCGGCGCGCGGGGCGGCACGCTGACTTTCATGATCGGCGGGGATGAAGAAGTCTTCGAGAGCGTCCGCGAGTATTTTCTGTGCATGGGAACGAATCTGTATTACTGCGGCAAGCAGGGCATGGGCCTCCATGCCAAACTGTCGCAAAACCTGGTGCTGGCGAACATGCTGCAGGGGTTCGTCGAAGGCATCGTGCTGGCGACGAAGGCCGGCGTGCCTCCGGAGTTGATGTACGAAATCCTGGACAATTCGGCGGCCAAGGCGGGGCTGATCTCGTTCAAGGCGCCCGCCATATTCGACCGCAAATTCGATGCGGCGTTTCCCTTGAAATGGATGCGCAAGGACATCGGCCTGATGCTGGAATCCGGGCGGGAGATGGGCGTTCCCCTGCCGGCCACGGGGCTTGTCCACGAGTTGTTCGGCGCAGGGGTCGCCAAAGGCTACGGCGACGAAGACATCGCGGCCGCGGTGAAGCTGTTCGAGGAACTCGCCGGCGTTGTCGTGAAACGCTGAAGGCGCGCCTTCAGCCCGAAATCCGTTGCGCTTGCCGGGCGGCGCGGCTTGGCGGCGATTGTCTGCGCACAGACGCCGCTACAACACGGATTCGCGCGAGCCTGTTGCGCTCCCCCGGCAACCCCGTCTTGCGTTCGAGGCGCAGGTTGCAAAAATGGACCTTATGAAGCACATCGGCGGACGTGTGTTCCTTTTCTTTGTGTCTGCGGCGGCGGTTTTTGCGCCGCCGGCGGCGGCCGACACAGTCAAGTTGGATAACGGCGACAAGATTACCGGCGCCGTTAAGAAGTTGGCGGGCGGGAAGCTGACGATCGACACCGCATACGCAGGCCCGATCGAGATCGAGTGGAGCGCGGTCAGTCGCTTGGAAGGCGAAGGAAACTTCGATATCCGCGCGGCTTCCGGCAGGATATACACGGGAACCATCGAGCGGACGGACGACAAGCTCTCGATCGCCGGAGCCGACGGCGCGCAAGAGATCGACATCAGCGAGGTTTCCGGCTTCGCCGCGGTCACCGAAAAGCCGGAATCGACTTTACGGGAGAATGTCAAGATCGGATTCGACTGGGGATACAACCTCACGCGGGGGAATGCCGCGCTGACGCAATCGGCGCTCGGAACCAATGCGCAGTACGCCGATTCCAAGCAAAAGCTGAGCGGTATCGCGACTTCGATTCGCAGCCGGCAAGACAATGTGCAGGCGGCAAGCCGTCATGCCGGGGACGCGCGCTACGACCGCTTCATCAACGAACGCATGTTTGCCTACGGCCTCGGCGGCGTGGAGCGCAACAGCCGTAAGCTGCTCGCCCTGCGCGCGAAGCTCGGCGGCGGGTTCGGCCTGCGACTTGTCAAGGATAAAGAGACTACGGTCTCGCTGCTCGGCGGAGCGAACTATTCGCGGGAAAACTATTTTCCGGACGAAACAGGCATGAGCGTTTCCGTCAACAGCGGCGAAGGCACTGCGGGACTCGAAATCACGGCCGTTCGCTTCGGCGGCATCGAATTTGCGTCGCGGCTGCTGGTCTTTGGCAGCTCGACGGGCTCCGGCCGCTACCGCTTCGAATACGACGGCAGCGTGCGTTTGCCGATCTTCAAGAACTTCAGCTACGGATTGAGCTTCTACGACCGCTATGACAGCCGCCCGGCCGTTACCGTCAAGAAAAACGACTACGGACTCATCAGCGCTCTCGGTTATACCTTCTGAGCGTCGATTCCGGCGGCGGCGCGCAAAGTCCGCTCGAACAGAGTCAGGAAACGCTCCGCGTCGACGGCGGTGGCGACCCTTACGTTGGAGCTGTCTTCGACCGGGGCCGCCCGCGTATCGACGATCAGCATCCCGGTGGTCAACTCGCCTTCGATCTCGACGTCGCAAGGATAGCGCCGGGCGGCGATCAGTTGCGGGTCGATCGCCGCGCCGACCGCCAAGGGGTCGTGGAGATAGGCGCCGTCGATTCCCCGCCGCCGCCTGGATATCTCGAAGTACCGCTGAGTCAGATCCGCCAGAAACTTCCGCGCCGGGGCTTCGTTGGGGATTTCGCCGAGCAGCGCTTCGAAATGCGCCCGCGGCAGCAGCGCCCGGTGGGTCACGTTGAGACCGACCGCGGTGACCGGCAGGCCGGACTGGATCACGACGCGCGCCGCCACGGGGTCGGCGAAGAAATTGAACTCCGCCGCGGCGGTAACGTTGCTTTCGTGCCCGAAAGAGCCGCCCATCACGATCAATTCCCGCAGCCGCGTCATGGTCTCGGCGTCCACTTCGATCGCCGAGGCCACGTTGGTTAGCGGCCCGAGAGCGATCAGAGTCAGCTCGCCCGGATTCTCGCGGACAGCGGAAAGGATGGCCGTAATCGCATCCGTGCTCGACGCTTCGAGCCTGCGTATGGGGTAGCGCTCCGCGACTCCGCCGAATCCGTCGGCGCCGTGGACATGCTTCGCCCGCGGGGAGAAGCGCCTGCCCAGCGGACGGTCGCAGCCGGGGTGGACGGGCGGGGGCGCGGGGCCGCCGAAGGCTTCCAGCACGCGCAGCGCGTTGGCCGTACAGTAGTCGAGGCCGACGTTCCCGGCCACGGTCGTAATCAGGCGCACGTCGAGCGCGTCCGAGCCCAGGGCAAGAATCAAGGCCAAGGCATCGTCGATTCCCGGGTCGGTGTCGACAATGACTTTGCGGGGCTGCATCGACCGGGACGTGCTCACGCTAACGAGTCCGATGCCGTTATCCTTGCGGCCGGCAGAGCGGCGAGACCGATGAAACCACCGGCATCGAGGGTCATGTCCGCAGTCTGGCACACCGCCGCCCGGCCGGGCAAGATCCTCGTTGGCGGCCGGCGCGCTATGGTTATAGGAAGTCGAGCGGCGAGGAGGAACCCCTCAAGCAGGTTATTGAGAATTGCAAGAAAGGGCCTCGATGCATCTCCGACTCGGTTCTCTGCTCGTCAAGCTGTTCGGGCTATACGCTCTTGCCGTCCGGCGCCGGCGCTCCTGCTCTCCACTCTTCACTCTTCACTCTCCACTAATCCGGTTTTCCGTCTGCGTTGCGCTGCTGGTTACGACTGCCGGGGCGCAGCCCGCGGCCGACTGGACGATCGAAACGGTCGCGGGGACCCTGGATAGAAGGGACGGCGGCCCGGCTGTCCAAGCATGGCTGTTCCGCCCCCAAGGCGCGGCAGCGGATCGCGCGGGTAACCTTTACATCGCCGATACTCTCAACCACCGTATTCGCAAGGTCGATCCCGCGGGGATCATCGCCACGGTCGCCGGAACCGGCGAGAGCGGATTCAGCGGGGACGGCGGCCCGGCTGTCCGGGCGCGGCTGAATCACCCCGCCGGCGTTGCCGTGGACGAGGCAGGCAACCTCTACATTGCCGATAGCGGCAACCACCGCATTCGGCGGATCGATCCCGCGGGGATCATTACCGCGGTCGCCGGAACCGCCGAAGGCGGGTTCGGCGGGGACGGCGGCCCGGCAAGCGAAGCGCGTTTGACCCATCCCCGAGACGTGACGGTGGACGGCGCGGGCAACCTCTACATTGCCGATACTTTCAACCGCCGTATTCGCAGAGTGGATGCCGCTGGGATCATTACCACAGTCGCGGGAACCGGTGAGAGAGGCTTCGGCGGGGACGGCGGCCCGGCAAGCGAAGCGCGTTTGACCCATCCCCAAGGCGTAGCGGCGGACGGCGCGGGCAACCTCTATATTGCCGATAGCCGCAACCACCGCATTCGCCGGGTGGACGCGGCGGGGATCGTTACCACAGTCGCGGGAACCGGTGAGAGAGGCTTCGGCGGGGACGGCGGCCCGGCGATTCAGGCGCAACTCAGCAGCCCAGGCGGGGCGACGCTGGACGAGGCAGGCAACCTCTTTATTGCCGATAGCGGCAACCACCGTGTTCGCCGGGTCGACTCAGCGGGGATTGTTACCACAGTCGCGGGAACCGGCGAGAGCGGCTTCGACGGGGACGGCGGCCCGGCAACTCAAGCGGAGTTAACCTACCCCCGAGACGTGACGGTGGACGGCGCGGGCAACCTCTACATTACCGATAGCGGCAACCACCGCATCCGCCGCGTCGACGCCGCGGGAATCGTGACCACGGCCGCGGGGACGCCGCAGAGAGGGGACGGCGGCTCGGCAGTCCGGGCGCAACTCAGCGAACCTGCCGGCGCGGCTGTGGACCAAACAGGCAACCTCTACATCGCCGACACTTTCCACCACCGCATTCGCCGAGTCGACTCCGCAGGGATCATCGCCACGGTCGCAGGAACCGGGGAAGGCCAGGACCTGGGTCCGACGATCGCGATCCCGGTGATTGTCTGTTTAGATTGCTCTCGTGGGCTGTTAGCCGCTGCAGGAACCGAGGTGGTCGGGTTGAACGGAGACGGCGGCTCGGCAGTCGAAGCGCTGCTGACCCATCCCTACGGCGTGGCGGTGGACGAGGCGGACAACCTTTATATTGCCGATACCGGCAACAGCCGTATCCGCCGGGTCGACTCTATGGGGATCATCACCACAGTCGCGGGAACCGGGGAAATCGGGTTCGACGGAGACGGCGGCCCGGCGATTCAGGCGCAACTCAGCACCCCCCGCGGCGCGGCGATGGACGAGGCGGGCAACCTCTACATTGCCGATACCGGCAACAGCCGCATTCGCCGGGTGGACCCTGCGGGGATCATTACCACGATTGCCGGGACCGGCGAAAGCGGGTTCAGCGAGGACGGCAGCCCGGCGATTCAGGCGCAGCTCAGCAACCCCCTAGGCATGGCCTTGGACGACGCGGGCATCGTCTACATTGCCGATACTTTCAACCACCGCATTCGCCGGGTGGACTCCGCTGGAATCATTACCACGGTCGCCGGAAACGGGGAAATCGGATTCGGTGGGGACGGCGGCCCGGCAGTCCAGGCTCAGCTCACCTACCCCCAAGGCGTGACGGTGGACGGGATGGGCAACCTTTACATTGCCGATACTCTCAACCACTGCATTCGCCGGGTGGACTCCGCGGGGATCATCACCACGGTCGCGGGAACCGGGCATTTCAATCCGTTGGGCGGCAGGTTCAGCGGGGACGGCGGCCCGGCGGGTCGGGCCCAGCTAAGCAGCCCCAGCGGCGTTGCGCTGGACGGCGCGGGCAACCTCTACATTGCCGATACCGGCAACAGCCGCATCCGCCGCTTGACGCCGCCTCCCGACAAAATTCCCCTGATCTCTTCGGGCGGCGTCGTGCTCGCCGCCGGAACCCCCGTCGTGAAGCGCATCGCCCCAAACTCCCTCATTTCCGTCTTCGGACAAGATTTTGCGCCGCAAGGAACTTTGGAGTCGATTCCCCGACTGGATGCCGAGGGCAAGATTGCCGCCAACCTCGCCTCTGTCTGCCTGGAGATCGACGGCAAGCGCGCGCCGCTGTTCGCGGTCGCCCCGACTCAAATCAACGCCCAAGTTCCGCACGACCTGGAGCCGGGACAGGCGCGGGTCGCGGCGATTCGCGGCTGCGGCGCGGAGAACGAGCAACGCAGTCCGGAAGCAACGGTTGCGGCCGCCGCCGTCTCGCCGGCGTTCTTCAATTTCGTGAGCAATCCCGACGGACGCAATCCGCTCGCGGCGCTGCACGGCGAGGGCCCCGACTTGGCCGGCGCACCCGGATTGGTTCCCGGAGTCACGTTTACCCCGGCCGAGCCGGGGGAGGTCGTCAGCCTGTTCGGAACCGGCTTCGGGGCGACCGAGCCGCCGTTGGACGCGGGCCGAATCCCACGGCATCCGCTCCATCTCGCGAACGAGATCTCGTTTACTTTCGGGGGCATTGAGGTTCCGTTTTGGGATGTCTTCTACGCGGGCACGGCGCCGTGCTGCGCGGGCCTCTATCGGTTCTCAGTGCGCGTGCCGCCCGGCCTCCCGGACGGCGCCGCGCCCGTCACCGCAAGCGTGCAGGGCGTTTCGACTCCCGAGGGGCCGTTCCTCACCGTCCGCCGGCGCTGAGGCCGCGGTCTCACCTGCCCGCGCAGCGACGGCAGACCGTACGCGCTCCCGTGCAGCCCAACGTTTCCCATTTCCGCTACAATGGCGCCTTTCGGATGCTGCTTCAGTCTCGCGGAATCGGTGTCAGGGGCATGCCCGTCGGCGGCGGACGGCGCCGCATCGAGCGGCGCAGAAAGGCGCTCAAGCTCGTGGACGAGGCGGCCCGGATCGCCTGCAGCGGCGTGGAAGCGGTCCGCGCAGGGCAAGAGGTCGTGCGTGTCGCCGAACACGCGGTTTTCCGTTCGATGGACGCCGCATGCTTCACGGCGGAGTGAGCTGCCGTGAGCGAGAGACCTGTTCGGATTGCGCTGCTCGGCGCGGGCCTTATCGGGCGACGGCACCTGCGCCTGATCGCCGCCGATCCCGACTGCCGATTGACCGCCGTTGCCGATCCGAACCCGTGCGCGGAGGCTCAGGCCGCGGGCGCGAATGCCGGCTACTACGCGGACTATCGCATGCTGCTCGACCGAGAACGGCTCGACGGCGCAGTCATTACGGTCCCGAGCGCCTTGCACGCCCCGGTCGCAGCGGCCTGCGCCGAACGCGGCATCCACATTCTGCTGGAAAAACCCGCAACCGATACCGTGGAGAACGGGCTGCGCTTGCTGGACGCCGTCAACGGCGCCGGCGTCCGCGTCCAGGTCGGGCATTACAGGCGTTTCGACCCCGCCGTCGAGGAAGCGGCCCGAATCTTCCGCTCGGGTGAATTGGGCAAACCGGTCGCCGGCTCGGGGCTCTGGCTGCTGCGCAAACACGACGCCTATTACGACGTTGCCTGGCGAACCGCGCCGCCGGGCGGCGGGCCGATCCTGATCAACCTGATTCACGACATCGACATGCTGCGGCACTGGCTCGGTGAAGTCGAAAGCGTTTACGCGGAGACAAGCTCCGCGCTGCGCGCGCTCGATGTCGAGGACAGCGGAGCCCTCCTGCTGCGTTTCGCCGGCGGCATGTGGGTCACCATCGCCTTCTCCGATTGCGCGCCTTCTCCCTGGGGTTGGGAGCGCAACAGCGGCGACAATCCGCACACGCCGGCAGTAGCCGAAAACTGCTACCGCTTCGCCGGCGACCGAGCCGCGTTCGAATTCCCGAACCTCGTCCTTTGGCGCCACCCATCCGGCGCTGAGGGTTCGTGGCTGCAGCCGCTGGTCAGGGAACCGCGTTCGACCCGCACGCGCACGGCCCTGGCCGACCAATTGAAGCATTTCCGCGAAGTGATTCGAGGCAGACGCCCGCGGGTCGCGCTGGAAGACGGGCTGGCGAATCTGGCGGTCGTCGAAGCGGCTGCGGAATCGGCGCGGCGAAAAATGCCCGTGACGCCCCGCTATCGACAGAGCGGGGATTAGGGCTTTTATCCTTGCGGTTGGCAGGATCGACCGAACCGCCGGGCGCCGGGAGGTGAGCCTGATCCCGAGACCCACGAGGGCAGTTCAAGCAGACAAGCCTGCTGGAGGGCTGCAGGAACTGCGGGTATCGGTGGAGTAGGTAGAGGCCAGGAAAGAGCGTTGTCTGGGGTTGCAGCCGCCGGCGATTCGTCGCGAGAGCGAGCGGTCGGGTCACGACTCGGCAAAAGGATTGCCGCCTCCCTCGCCGCTGTTTGCCTGGAGATCGCCGGCAAGCGCGCGCCGCTGTTCGCGGTCGCCCCGACTCAAATCAACACCCAAATTGCTCACGACCCGGCCGCAGGCGTCTCGCCGGCGTTCTTCAATTTCGTAAGCAACCCCGACGGGCGCAATCCGCTCCATCTCGCAAACGCGGTCTCGGAGACCGCGCTCCCTTTGCAGGACCCGCAGGCGCTAAACCAGCCGTCCGTCCGGGGCGATGCGCTCGGCGTCGAGGTACGGCTGCAACGCCTCGGGCAGCTTCACGGAGCCGTCGGCCGGCCGGCGGTTCTCGACGATCGCCGGCCAAGTGCGCCCCACGGCGAGACCGCTGCCGTTCAAGGTATGCGCCGGCTGCGCCTTGCCTTTCTTGACGGTCCGGTCGCGAAAGCGAATCCCGGCACGGCGGGCCTTTCGCCCTGCTTGGCAAAATTCCATTTCACTTTGTCGCCTTGCTCGGCGATATCCCGGCGCAATCAAGCGAACAAGCCGACCAACAGAATGGCAATGCCGATAAAACCGCCGATCCGGATCATTATGCCCGTAGTCCGGCGCGCAGCCGCCGCGCAGGGTAAAGACAAGGCGACAGCGCTACCGGGGAACCGCTGCGCATCGTCTTGCCCTCCACTCTCCGCCGGCCGCGCCGGCGGCCTACATATCGCGGACGCAGCGGAATCCCAGGTTCGCCGTCGAGCTGTCCGGGGTGTTCGACGTGCGCGCCGCGACGCGGTAGCGGTTGCAGTAAGAGGCGTGGCAGAGGAACGAGCCGCCTTTCATTACCCGCGCCGCGCCGCTGGGCGGGCCTACCGGGTTCGAGCGGGTTGCCGTGACGTGATAAGCGGGGTGAAACCAGTCGGCGCACCATTCCCAGACGTTGCCGGTAATCGAATAAACGCCGTATCCGTTGGGTGGAAACGCATCGACCGGGCAAGTGCCCTTGTAGCCGTCCGCGCCGCTGTCTTCCGCCGGGAAACGCCCCTGCCAGACGTTGCACAGATGCTTGCCGCCGGGCTCCAACTCCCGGCCCCAGGGATAGGTATTTTGCTCCAGGCCCCCGCGGGCCGCGTACTCCCACTCCGCCTCGGTGGGCAGGCGCTTTCCGGCCCAGCCGCAGTAGGCCGCGGCGTCGGCGTAGGAGATGTGCGTGACCGGGTGCTCCTTGCGCCAACCGATGCTTGCATCCGGACCCTCCGGGCGCGCCCAGTATGCGCCGTCGACCTTGCACCACCACTCGTGGCCGGCGACCGTATCGCCCACGAGCTTACCGTACGCGCCTTCGGGAATCTGCTTGTGGAAGACGAACGACCAGCCGAACCGCTCCGCTTCGGTCTTGTACCCGGTTGCTTCGACGAACTCCTCGAACGCTTCGATCGTCACCGGGAACGTGTCGATGTAGAACGGGTCGACGTGAACTTCGCGCACCGGCCCTTCGCCGTCGGCGGGAAATCCCGAATCGGTCTCGGTGCCCATGAGAAACTTTCCGCCGTCGAGCGCGATCATCCCTTCGACGGAACCCTTGTCGGCTTTCCGGCGGCGCTCCGACAAAGTCTTCGACTCGGCCAAGACCCGCGCGCGGTCGATGCTCGGCACACAGCAAGGATGCGGGCCGGCGATGGGGATCGGCGCCGTGATCCGGTTGCCCACGATCAACTCCTCGTCACGGTCGTGACATTGATGGGAGCGTTGTCCTCCACCGTCGCGCGCTCGCGGAGCGCATCGACGGCGGCCTCCAGCGCTTTCGTCCGGCGGTCGTTCAACAACTCTTTTTCGATCTCGGACGCAACGTCCTTGAGGGGCTTCAAGCCCTCGGGCCTGCGGTCGATGAGCTTGGCGATGTGAAACCCGAAGACGGTTTGGAAGACTTCGCTCGTCTCGCCGACCTCCATGGCGAAGACCACGTCTTCGAACTCGGGAACCATCTGTCCGCGCGGGAACCAGCCCAGGTCGCCGCCGTTGCCGGGGCAGTCGGACCGCTCGTCGGCGATATCTTCGAACACGCGGCCGGCCTGCAGATCGGCATATAGCTTGTCGATGGCTTCCCTGGCCTGTGCTTCGCTCACGTCCTTTTCCACGTGCTTGACGATGTGCGCCGCGCGCAGGGTTTCCGGCGTCTTGAAGCGCCCCTTGTTCTTGCGGTAGAACTCCGCGATTTCCTTCGCTTTCGGCGGCCTCGCCTTCGCGCTGATGCGGCCGATCAGCGCATCGACCCGCAGCCGCGTCTCGATCTCTTCGTGGACCCGTTCTTCGCCGATGTCGGCTTCCTTGAATTTTTCCTCGCCGCCGTAGCGTTCGACGACCTCGGCGAATGCCTTGCGCACATCCTCTTCGGGGAGAGGCCTGGCGTCTTTCAAGGCTTCCTGCCGCAGCAGCGTCTGCTCGATGACATTTTCGCGCGCCCACTCGACGGCGCGCTGCTCCATGGCGTCCGGCGTGAGGCCGTATGCTTGCTGCTCCTGCTCGGACAATTGACGGAAGCGCTGCCGCAGGCTTTCGGCTTCGCGCGCCAGCACGGCATCGTCCACTTTTTCTCCGTTTACGACCAAGCTCATCCCGGTCATTGTACCCGTCGCCGTCAAACGGTTGCCCGCATGCTCCCATGCGCGATAATAGTCCGTCGTATCGGGAGCAATCGTGAGCATTCAATCGCAACTTGTCGAATATGCCGACGGCGGCCATGTCATGGAAGGCTACATGGCTTGGGACGATGCGCTCTCGGGAGAGCGCCCCGGCGTGATGATTGCCCATGCCTGGGCGGGGCGTGGCGAGTTCGAGCGCCGGAAAGCGCGCGACCTGGCCGCGCTGGGCTACGTCGGCTTTGCGCTCGACCTCTACGGGAAAGGCGTATTGGGATCGGGACCCGAAGAAAACGCCGGCCTGATGCAGCCCTTCCTCGACGACCGCGCCAAGCTGCAGCGCCGGATGACCCAGGCGCTTGAGTTGACACGGTCGCAAGAGCCGATCGATGCCTCGCGCGTTGCCGCGATGGGCTTTTGTTTCGGCGGGCTCTGCGTCCTCGATCTGGCGCGGACCGGCGCGGACTTGCAGGGGGTCGTCAGCTTTCACGGGCTGTTCCATCCCGCCCCCAACATTTCCGGCCGGAAGATCCGCGCCAAGGTGCTGGCCTTGCACGGCTGGGACGACCCCATGGCTACCCCCGATCAAGTCGCCGCGCTCGGCCGAGAGTTGACCGCCGCCCAGGCCGACTGGCAAATCCACGCCTACGGCCGGACAACGCACGCGTTCACCAACCCCGCGGCGAACAATCCCGCCGCGGGTACGGTTTACAGCGAAAGCGCCGACAGGCGTTCGTGGCAGGCGCTGCGCAATTTCCTGGATGAAGTCCTGGCCTGAACTCCGCCGGTAATCATCGCGGCAGAGCGTGCTACGATACGACCGAGGTCGAATGAATGTCCGAGTTGGCGCAGAAAAATTGCATTCCCTGCCGGGGCGGCGTCCCCCCGCTCGCAGGCGAGGAGCTAGCAGGCTTCGCTGCGGAGACGCCGCAGTGGGCCGTCGTTGACGGCCGCCGTATCGAGCGCGAGTTGACCTTTCCCGATTTTCGCCGGGCGCTCGACTTCACCAACAAGGTCGGCGAGTTGGCGGAACAGGAAGGCCACCACCCCGACATCTACCTGACATGGGGCAAGGTCGGGATCCAGATCTGGACCCATAAAATCGATGGATTGACGGAATCCGACTTCATCCTTGCGGCCAAGATCGATCTTCTGCAGCCGGCATAAGGCCGCCCGCTATACTGAACGTTGTTGCCCGCGCAGCGTCAATCGCGCTTAAGCATGAAAAATCTACGCTGGTTGCTGTTGATCGCCGCGGTTGTAGCGGCGTCGTCCCTTGTGGGCGGGCGCTTCGGCCGGCGCATCGGCACTAACGGCAATCTCATCGAAACGGGACCGCTCGAGCCCTACCTCGACCGGGTCGAGAGTCTCACACGGCTGCTCGACGACCGTTTCATGAACCCCATCGACTGGGACAAGTCCATTTATTCCGGCGCGATCCCCGGCATGCTGGCGACGCTCGACCCGCACTCGACATTCTTCGACCCGCAAGCATTTCAAAAAATGCGCGAGGAGCAGCGCGGCAGTTACGCGGGCGTCGGTATGCAGATCGTCAACTTCCGGCGGCAAACCGTGATCGACTTTCCCTTCCCGCACACGCCCGCGTTCGAGGGCGGCGTGCTGCCCGGCGACATTATCGAAATGGTCGACGACCAGCCGGCCAACGGCCTCGACGTGGTCGAAGTGGCCTCGCGGGTGAAAGGACCGTCGGGGACGACCGTCCATCTCAGCTTGTCGCGGGAAGGAATCGACGGTTGGGTCGAGCTCGATCTCGAACGCGCGAATATCCCCCGGCCAACGATCCCGATCCAGGCGGTTTTCGATGAAAAAGTCGGGTACTTGCGGGTAGAAAACTTCGGCGACACGACCACCGGCGAATTGAACCGCGCGGTCGATGACTTCGAGGAACGCCGCATCGAAGGTCTGCTGCTCGACTTGCGAGAAAACAAGGGAGGCTTGCTGACCGCCGGAGTGCATATGGCCGGCCGGTTTCTCGACGAGGGCGTCAGCGTGGTATCGCACCGCGGAAGGGTCTCGCGGGAGCGCAGATACGACTCCCGGGCAAGCAACGGCTCCCTGCGCTATCCGATGGTGGTGCTGGTCAACTGCAATTCGGCGTCCGCGTCCGAGATTGTCGCCGGCGCTCTCCAGGATCATGGCCGCGCCCTGATCGCCGGGACGACCACGTTCGGCAAAGGCTTGGTGCAATCCGTATTCGCCCTGCCGGAATCGACCGGCATGGTGCTGACCACGGCGCGCTATTACACGCCGAGCGGCCGTTTGATTCAACGGCCCTACGCAAACATTTCGCGCAACGAATACTACGGCAATCCGTGCAGCGAGCGCTACCGCCCCGTCCAGGGGCCGGCCCGCTTGACCGACAACGGCCGCAAGGTTTACGAGCAGGGCGGGATTACTCCCGACGTCCGCATCGACGAGCCGCGCCTGACGCCGGCGCAATCGGCGATCCGCCGCCAGCGCAGCGTCGAGCGGTTCGTGGCCAAGCTGCGGGCTTCAGGGCACAAAATGACCCGCGGCCAGAAGCCCTCGCCCGAGTTGCTGGCCGGCTTGGAAGATTTTCTCGTCAGCGAAAATATCGTCGACGACAGAGAGAAGCTGGCCGGGGAGCGCGATTTCCTGAAGCGTTCGCTGACGACCCATCTGCACATTTCATATTTCGATTACTACGAAGGCTTACGTGTTCTGGCGGAATTGGATCCCGTCGTGCAGCACGCCCGATCGCTGCTGGAAACCGCCGCCCGCTTGCTTCGCGGCGAAGTGGACGCGCTGTCCCAGTACGAATCGCAGTTCGACGACCCGCCGCTCCCACAAGCGGCTCAATAGCCCTTCGCGGCCTTGCCGTTCACTATCGGCTTGCCGAGGCGCGTCTTCGATTTCGGGGCTACAATAGGAACGCACGGTTCCCGCCATGAAATGTTTTCTCAGCTTGGCCGCCGCCGCCCTGCTCGCGGCGCCGGCGAAAGCCGCCGTTCCGGTCAGCTATTACAACGATGTGCGGCCCGTAATTCAGCGCTACTGTTCGGGTTGCCATCAACCCGCGAGCAAGATGAACGACTTGGTGCTGACCGAGTACACGGGCATTCTCAAGGGCGGCAAGAAGCACGGCAGCTCGATTACAAAAGGAGCGCCGGACACGAGTCCGCTGGTGCAGTCGGTCAACGGCACGATGGAGCCGCGTATGCCGCTTGGCGGACCGAACCTCCCGGACGAAGCCGTCGAGTTACTGGCGCGCTGGGTGAAAGAAGGGGCGGAAGACGACACGCCGCCGGAAGCAAGAGCGCCGCAAATCCCCAAGGAGCCGCCGTCATATACGCAGCCGCCCGTGATTACCGGCATGGCGTTTTCGCCGGACGGCCAAACGCTTGCCGTCGGGGGCTTCAAGGAAATCATCCTGCACAAGGCCGACGGATCGGGCATCGAAGCTCGGCTGCTGGGCCGCTCGGACAAAATTCATTCGCTTTCGTTTACGCCCGACGGCGCCTTGCTCGTAGCGGTCGGCGGCACGCCGGCGCGCTTCGGCGAAATCCAGGTCTGGGACGTCGCCTCGCGGAAGCAGTTGCGCTCGGTTACGGCGACCGCGGACACGCTTTTCGCGGGGGATGTCTCACCCGACGGAAAACGGGTTGCGTTCGGCGCGGCCGACAAGACCGTGCGCACAGTGGAATTAGAGACCGGGAAAGAGCTCTTCAAGGCCGGCCACCATGAAGACTGGGTGCTGCAGACGGTTTACGGCATCGACGGCAAAAGGATCGTTTCGGTGGGCCGCGACCGCGCTGCGAAGCTGGCCGACGCCGAGTCCGGCGCGTTTCGCGAAAACGTCAATCTGCTGCGCGAAAAGCTGTATGCGATTGCGCGGCACCCCCGCCGTGATTACATTTTGATCGGAGGCGAAGACCGTGTGCCCTATCTCTACACGATGGACCGCCCGCGGGCGCTGAAAATCGCCGACGATTCGACCCTGATCCATAAATTCGAAGAACAGAAAGGAAAAATTTTCGCGCTGGCGTTCAGTCCCGACGGCTCGTACATCGCGGTCGGCGGGATCGGCTCGGAAGCGCCGATCTACGACGCGGAATCCGGCCGCCGGATCGCCGCCTGCACGGGTCACAGCGGAGGCATTTTCACGATTGCCTTCCACCCCGGCGGGAAACAGCTTGCAACCGCTGGGTTCGACGGCGTGGTGCGGCTTTACGACGCCGCCACGGGCAAGGAGCAAAAGGCGTTTATCCCCGTGCCGATCGAGGATAACCAGCGGGAGGCGGAGTAGTCCGATGCATCGATCGTTGCGTATTCCCCTGGCGCTGGCCTGCGCCGCCGGCGTCCTGTCGGCCGGAGGCCCGACGATCGCCCGCATCGATCCCCCGGGCGGCCAGATTGGGACGGCGGTCCGACTGACCTTGCAGGGCCGTGGACTCGACCAAAAACTGACCTTGCGCTCGAAGATTCCGGGGACGCTCACGCCGCTGAGCGTTGCCGGCGCCGGCAAGGAATATCTGCTCGAAATCGACCGGGACGCGGCAGTGGGCGCATACCCCTTGCAGGTCGAATCCGCAGCGGGTCTCTCCAATACGCGGCTGTTCAGCGTTTCGTCGTTCCCGGAAAGCGTGGAAAAGGAGTCCGCGCTCAAGCGCCGGCTGCCCGTAAACGATACGGCTGCGACCGCGGAGTTCCTGGAGGCGCCGGGGACGGTAAACGGCACACTGGTCGGCGCGGACCGCGACTTTTACCGTTTGGAGCTGTCTGCCGGAGACGAATTGACCTTCGAAGTCGAAGCGCAGCGCTTGGGATCGGCGATCGATCCCGTCATCGCGGTAAGCGATGCGGACGGCAACCCGGTCGCGCGCAGTAACGACGCCGCAGGCATCGGCATCGACGCTCGCCTGCGTCTGCAAGTCCCCCGGTCCGGAACCTACTTCGTCGCCGTTCACGACGCTCGTTTCAGCGAGCAGAAGACTAATTTTTACCGCTTGAAAGTCGGGCCGATCGAATTCGCGGACGCGATTTTCCCCTTGGGCTGGACGCGCGGCGAAACGGCTTCCGTCGAGCTTTCGGGCGGCTCGCTGACCGAACCGCGGCGCGTCGATGCCGCCGGCGGCTCGGTGCGTTTTCCGGGACGGCATGTCTCGCTGCCGCTGCCGCTGGTCCGCGGCGAAAGGCCGGAAGAGCTCGAGCCGGAGGGCGAAGGGCGGCGCCGTCTGACCGACTCGACGGTGGTCAACGGACGCATCTCGAAGCCCGGCGAAGCCGACCGCTACTCTCTGGACGTGCGGGAAGGCGAAGAGTGGTTGATCGAGACGCAAGCCGCCGGATTGGGCACATCCCATCTCTATACCCTGCTGACCCTCTACGACCAGGACGGCAAGAAATTGGGTTCCGCCGGAGATCAGGAGCCGGAAGAGACGCTGTCGTTCATCCGCGCCCGCGCAGAGACGTTCGGCGATCCGCACATCGGCTTCCGCGTTCCCCCCGGCGTCACGCGCATCGACTTGACGCTGGAAGACCTGCTCGGACGCGGCGGCCCGGGCTATGGCTACCGTCTGGTTGCCCGCAAGCAGCCCGGCGATTTTGTCCTGCGGCTGAACGAGGCCGTCGTGAATGTTCCGCAAGACGGCAGCGCGGCGTTGTCGGTCACGATGGACCGGCGCGGCTACGAGGGCGCGGTGCGGCTCGTCGTCGAGGGGCTGTCGGAAGACGTCATGATCGAGGGCGGCCATATCCCGGCCGAATTCGGCGGCATGACTACCGCGCGGACATCGCGCACCGGCAGAATCACGCTCACGGCCAAGCCGGGCGCCAAACCGCGGCGGCTGCATTTCGTCGTTTATGGGGAAGCCGAGTTGCCGTCGGGCGCAATCGTCAGGCGCCGCGCCGCCGCATCGGCGGTGGTCACGCCGGTCGCCGGGAAAGGGCAGAAGCCGCTGCGGATCGCCTCGCATGAACCGGCGGTTCCGGCCAGGCTTGCCGGCCCCGAGGCCGGCGTGCTGGAAGTGCTGACGCCGCGCAGACTGCGCTTGATCCAAGGCATGGCGCACGAGATCCGCTGGCAGTTCACCGGACGCGCGCCCGGCGTCCGCTCGGCCGATGTCGTGAGCGTCATCAACGGGCCGAACGTCGGAAACCTGAGGATCACCGGCGGCGGCAAAATCAAAAAGGGCGACACCAAGGGCGTTTTCGAGCTCAATACCACGATGGGCACGCCCGCGATGACCTTCGACCTGATCCTCGCCACGCAGATTCGCAGCAACGGAAGCATGCAGCAGATCGTTTCGCCCGCCATCACCGTGGATGTCGTGCAAGGCTACGACGTGGGCGCGCCGGAAAATCCGATCGCCGTCACGAGCAACCGGCAGTTCGAGATTAGCGGCGCTTTCCGCCGCGAGCCGAATTTCGACTCCGAGGTGATCGTCGAAGCCGAGAACCTTCCCTTGGGCGTGGAATGCGAGACGGCTGCGATCATCGATAACCCGGCCGATTACACGCTCGGCTGTCAAGCCGGCGAAGTTGCCGCCGGCGAATACAAAATTGCGATTACGCCGAAATCCGTGCTCGCGAGCCGCGACAAAGAGGCCGTGCCCTATAACATCACGCCGGTCAGCGCGACGCTCGTCGTCGCAACCGGGGCTACAATAGCATCGGCGAACGACTGAGGAAACCCCGCAGTGGCCCTCACGGAGAGAATCCCATGAAAGCCGTCAAACTTTACTTAGCGTTTTGTGTCCTGCCGCTCGCGGTCCCAACGTTCGGCGTGAGCGCCGAGCGGCCGACCAATTTCATCCGCGACGTCATGCCGGTGCTCAACCGCACCGGCTGTACGGGCGGGGCCTGCCACGGTTCGGCGAAAGGCAAGAACGGATTCAAGCTCTCGCTGCGCGGCTACGACCCGGAATTCGACTACAGGGCGCTGCTTTTCGAGGTTTCGGGACGGCGCTTCAACCGCGCCGCTCCGGCCGAGAGCTTGATGCTGGCGAAGCCGGCCATGCAAATCCCTCACGAAGGCGGACTCCGCTTTGAAGTCGATTCCAATTACTACAAGACGATCCATAAGTGGATTTCCGAGGGCGCGCCGTACGGCGACCCCGCCCTTGACGCGGTGGCGGAACTGTCCGTCGAGCCCCCCGAAATCTTCATGGAGAAACCCGGCGGCGACTTCGTCTTGAAGGTCATGGCGAAGTACGGAGACGGCTCGACGCGCGACGTATCGAGCGAGGCCGTGATCGAAAGCAACTCCACCAGCACGGCCAAAATCAACGACGACGGCTCGGTACACGGAGAACGAATCGGCGAGGCCGCGGTGCTGGTGCGTTACGAAGGCAAATTCGTGACCGTTCCGGTGACGATTCTGAACCCCGAGCCCGGTTTCGAATGGCGCCGGCTTGCGCAGCACAACTACATCGACAAGCACCTCGACGCCAAGCTCAAGCGGTTGAAAATCCAGCCGGCGCCGGAGGCCGACGACGAAACGTTCGTGCGCCGGATATACCTCGACCTTACGGGCATTCCGCCGACGCCGGAGCAGACCCGCGCGTTCCTCGAAGACCGCGCTTCGTCGCGGACGAAACGCGCGCGCCTGGTCGACCAGCTCATCGGCTCGCGCGAATTCGTCGATCATTGGGCGCTCAAATGGGGCGACTTGCTGCAATCCAACCGCAAGCACCTCGGCGAAAAGGGAACTTGGGCGTTCCGCCAGTGGATCCGCGACGCCATCGCCTCGAATCAACCGTATGACGATTTCACCAGAGAGATCCTGACCTCCGTCGGCAGCACGTTCCAATCGCCGGCGTCGAACTATTTCCGCGTCAACGACGATCCCAAGATCGCGATGGAGAATACGACGCAGTTGTTCCTGGGCGTGCGCATGGTCTGCGCCCAGTGCCACGACCATCCTTTCGAGAAGTGGACGCAGAATCAGTATTACCAGCTCGCGGCGTTCTTCGCGGCCGTAGGCATGAAGCCCGGCTTCGACGCCGACGAGCAGATCGTTTACCTCAAGCGCAACGACAACGACATCAAGCATCCGAAGACCAACAAGGTCGTGGACGCGGAGTATTTGATCGCCTCCGCCGGCCTGCCTCCGATCGCCGATTTCAAAGACCGCCGCGAAGCTCTGGCCGACTGGTTGACCTCGGCTAAAAATCCGTTCTTCGCGAAAGCGATCGTCAACCGCGTGTGGAGTTACTTTCTCGGACGCGGCATTATCGAACCGGTCGACGATATCCGCGGCTCGAACCCGCCGATCAACCCTGACTTGCTCGACGCCCTCGAGCAAGACTTCATCGCGAGCGGATTCGACCTGCAGCATCTGATGCGGACAATCGTCAGTTCGCGGACCTATCAGACCGGCATCGAAACCAACAAGTGGAACGAAAACGACGAGGTGAATTTCTCGCGCTTCCTGCCGCGCCGCCTGCCCGCCGAGTCGCTGCTGGATGCAATTGCCGTCGCCACCGGATCGCGTCCGAATTTCCCGGAGGTTCCGGAGGATTTCACCGCGCAGCAATTGCCCGACCCGCATGTCGGCAAAGGCGGATTCCTCGATATGTTCGGGCGTCCGGAACGCGAGTCCTCTTGCGAATGCGAGCGGCGCAACGATTTGAGCCTGCCGCAAGCGATGAACCTTGTGAACGGGCCGACGCTCGCGGAAGCGATTGCCGACCCCGAGGGCCGCGTCGCCGAGGCGATCCTGGCCGGTAAATCGGACCGCGAGTTGATCGAGGAGCTTTACCTCTCCACCCTCAGCCGTTTTCCCACGGGAGTCGAGATGGACCGCGCGCTGACCTATATACGCAGCAACTCCGGCCGCGCGGCGCAAGCTCAAGACTTGCTCTGGGCGCTGATCAACTCGAACGCGTTCCTGTTCAATCGGTAGGTCGGGTTCAGGCCTTCCTCAAGGGTTCAGATGCCGCCGGGCGGCCTCGACGTCGCAGGGAAAAAGCACGAGTTCGGCGCCGGGTTCGGCGCGTCTCAAACGATTCCGGCGGCGCTCGGCGGGGCGTTTGTACGCCCCGCCGAGGAGACACATACGGTTCTGCTGCCGCACAGTGCTGTCTACAATGCACAAGCCGCGGCCGGCATGACAGCCGGATGGACCGATCGGCTGGATGTAACGGCATCGCCTCCTCCAGCGCCTCAACCGACAATCGTTCCAGAAAAAAGAGACAACGAAATGCAGAACCACGACCCGAGAATCGTCAAACCCACCCGTCGCGAAGCGCTCATCGCAGGCGGAGCCGCGTTCGGCGCGCTCGCCGCCGGCCCGGATTTCTCTCGCGCGGCCGAGTGCATCCTGACTTCGCGGCAGATCGACGGCCCCTACCACATCGAGGGCGCGGAGGAACGGCGCGATGTCCGTTCCGGCAAACCGGGCGTCGATCTCGTGCTGCGCATGAAAATCGTCGATTCCGGCTCCTGCAAGGCGGTCGCCGGCGCGAAGACGGAAATCTGGTCATGCGACGCTCTCGGCAACTACAGCGGTCATCCCGATGTCGATCCCGACGTGCCGCCGGGCTTCGGCGGCGGACGCGGCGGAGGGGGCGGTCGAGCGGGAGGAGAAGGCCGGCGAAGCGGCCCGCCGGCCGGGTTCCGCGCAGGCGGGGGACTGGGCGGCCGGCGCGAGCCGACCGGACCGAAACGGTTTCTGCGCGGCTCTCAAACGGCCGACGATCGAGGCGAGGTCGAGTTCCTGACCCTCTATCCCGGCTGGTACGCGCCGCGCGCCGTCCACGTGCATGTGAAGACGCATCTCGGCGGCAACGAGCTGCTCACGACGCAGCTTTATTTCCCCGACGATCTGACCGACGCGATCCATCGGCGCGAAGCCTACGCTTCGCGCCACCCGACGCCCTATCGGAACGCCAACGACCGAGTCAAATACTGGGGAACGGGAGGGGACGAGCCGACCGGCGTCTTCCCCGCGATGACGACCGAAGGCAAGACCCAGGTCGGCACGATCGCCATCGGAGTCAAGCGGGCCTGAGGGGCCGGGAAGTTCGATCTGAAAGCTATGAAACGAGCAACACGCATAGCGCCTCTCCTGTTGGCGTTCGCGGCTACGACGGGCGCCCAACCGAACATCCTGCTGATGATGGCCGACGATCTCGGCTGGAACGACGTCGGCTACAACGGCAGCGTGATCAGGACGCCTGCGATCGACCGGTTGGCGGCCGAGGGCTTGCGCTTGGACCGCTATTATGCTTTCCCTTCTGCACCCCGACGCGCGTTGCCCTCATGACGGGCCGTTCGCCACTGCGCTTCGGCATGGCGGGTCCGATCATCGACCGCGGCGGTCTGCCGCTCGGCGAAACCACCATGGGAGAGATTTTTCGGGATGCCGGCTACCAAACGTGGTTCCTGGGCAAGTGGCATCTCGGCCATGACAAGCGCGCCTATTTCCCGAACGAGCGCGGCTGGGATCACTCCTACGGCTCGCTGACCGGCGGGCTCGACCACTACTCGCACAACAGCGACGTTGTGCTGGGCGCCCCGACTGGCGCCGCAACGGCGAGCCGCTCGAAGAAGAAGGCCATACGACCGACCTTTACACCCGTGAGGCTCTCGAATTGATCGAAAAGCGCAACAAGCAGAAGCCTTTCCTGCTGTACGTAGCCTGGAACGCGCCGCACACGCCGTTGCAGGCGCCCGAGAAATATCTGGAGCAATACGCCCATATCGACGACGAAGTCCGGCGCATCTACAGCGCGATGGTGACGCAGATCAACGACTCGGTTGCGGCCCTCGTCGATGCGCTGGAGACGGAAGGACTGCGCCGGGACACGTTGACAATCTGGTTGAGCGATAACGGCGGACTGGTCACGGGAGGCGCCGACAACAGTCCTTTGAGTGACGGCAAGGGCAACCCCTATGAAGAACCGTCGGGTCTCTCGGCCGGCAGCCGCGCCGCAACCAGTTCCGCCACGTCGACGACCTTCACGTCTTCGCGTCCGGCTTGGTTGGCGGCGTCCTTGAGCATGATCGGGCAGTAGGGGCAGGCCGTTGCAACCGTGTCGACTCCCAACGCCTCGACTTCTGCGAAGCGTTTGTGGTTGACCCGGCCGCCCGGCAACTCATCCTTGTCGTCGGCGATGTAGAGTTGCGCTCCGCCGGCGCCGCAACAGAAGGTTTGCTTGCCGTGATGCTTCATCTCGACCACATGGGCGCCGATTGTCCGCAGCACCGCGCGCGGCTGCTCCGTGACGCCGCGGCCCCGCGCGAGATAGCAGGGGTCGTGCAAAGTGACGCGCGCCAGCGACGGCGCCAAATCGAGCGCGGGCAGCAAACGGTCGAGAAGCTCGGTGTGGTGGACGACCTCGATGCCGAGTTCGGCGAAGGATTCGTCCTGGCGGTAATCGAGGTCGAACATCCGCGTGCAATGCGGGTCGGCGGTGACGATTTTCTTTACGGAGCTCGAGCCGAAGGCTTCGACGACCTTTTGCGAAAGCTCCATGTAGAGATACTCGTTGCCCGCCCGGCGGGCGGGTTCGCCGCAGCAGGTCTCGCGTTTGAGCACGCCCCATGAAACGCCTGCGGCGTTGAGTATCCGCTTCATCGAGCGGGCGACTTCCTGCCCGTGCGGGTCGTAGCTGCAACCGCAGCCGAGCCACAGCAGCCACTCCTGCGCGCCGTCGAAAACGGGCATATCTTCGGCTTCGACGAACTTGCGCCGGATGTCTTGGGAAACTCCCCAAGCATTGTGCGGCGAGCGCTCCATCGTTGTGAACATGCCGGCAAGGTTGTCGTTGTGCGTGCGGCCCTCGCTCACCAAACCGCGCCGCAAATCGAGGATTTTCATGCCGACGTGCTCAATGCCCACCGGGCAAGCCTGCTCGCAGGCGCCGCACGAGAGGCACTGAAAAAGATCGGCTTCCGCCACCCAGGCATTGCCCGCCTCGACTTCACCGGCCGTCCCGGCAATCGCTTCGCCGCCGGCCAGCAGCCCGCGCTGCATCTGCAAGACGATCTCTTTGGGATTCAGGGTTCCGCCGACAATGTTGGCCGGGCAGTTGTCTGTGCAGCGCCCGCATTCGACGCAGGAGTTCACGTCGAGGATGTCTTTCTGCGAAAGATCGCCAAAGGCAAGCATGCCGAAATCGTCGTCATCGTCTTCGCGCAGCGCGCGCATGCCGCTGGTGGCCTCCCCGCGGAAGAAAATCGCGGCGGGGCCGAGCACGAGGTGCAGATGCTTGGACTGAGGGATCACCCACAGCATCCCCAGCAAGGCCGCAGTATGCACCCACCAGTTGACTTTCCAGGCTGCGCCGGACGGCTCCAGCCAGCCCCAGCCGGCCAGATAGGAAACCATCAAGACGACTATCAGCGCCGCCACTACGCCGGACGTTTTCGAGATATGCTCTCCCAGTGCCTGAGGACGGACGATGAACCGCCGGTAGCTGAGTCCGAGGATGCCGACCAAAACGGCGGCGGCCCAAACCGCCGCGAACCAACCGTACCGCGAGGCGTCGGGCGCGGCGTGGTCCAGGCCCACGAAACCGTGCAGGAAATGCTGGACGCTCACCCAGGCGAAAGCGAAGAAGCCCCACATGACCAGCGCATGGAGAATGCCCGCCACCGGTCTTTCGCTGACGACTCGGGTTTGCAGCATCACTTCGCAGAAAACGGCCCACAACCGCTTGGGAATGTTGTCGAACGGCAAGTTGCGCTCCTTCGCGGCGCGCAGTCCGCCGAGACGGGTCGAGACGATTCTCAAGAAGTAGGCGACGCTTGCAACGGTCGCCAGCAGCAGAACGATCCGGGTCGGCACAGTTTTAGGATGATAGCCTAATACCCTTGGGGGTGAATATGCTGCGCGCGGTCATGGCAATCGTCATCGGCGCCGCCTGTCTTTCGGCGGAGACTTATTACGTTTACTACCTGGGCGGCCAATCGAACATGGACGGTTACGGCAAGGTCAGCGAGTTGCCGGCCGGCATGGCGGCCGCGCCGGCCTCGGTCCCGATCTTTCACGGCGACCCGCGGCCCGACGCCGAGAGCGGCGGCGGCGAAGGCATCTGGGCAAGGCTGCGGCCCGGCCACGGCGCTGGTTTTCGTTCCGACGGCAAGAGCAATGCGTACTCGGAACGTTTCGGCGTCGAATTGACCTTCGCCCGGCGCATCCGGGAGCTTCGCCCGGACGAGAATATCGCAATAATCAAATATTCGCGAGGCGGCACATCGATCGACGAGACCGCTGCGCGCTGGTTCGGCAGTTGGGAAGCGGACTTCATCGGCGGCCCGCGCGAGCATTCGGGGCTCAACCAGTACGACTATTTTCTGGCCACGCTGCGCAACGCGTTCGCTCACCGCGACATCGACGGCGATGGCGAGAACGATGAACTGATCCCGGCCGGCATCCTCTGGATGCAAGGCGAAAGCGATGCCGGAAGCGCAGCGGTCGCCAAGCGCTACGGGCGCAATCTGAAGCGCCTGATGGACTTGATGCGCGCGGCGTTGCGCACCGACGATCTGCCACTGGTCATCGGGCGCATCTCCGATTCCGGAAACGATCGAGACGGCAAGGTTTGGAACTACGGCGGCGCCGTGCGCAAAGCGCAGCAAGACTTCGTCGATTCGGACGCCGCCGCCGCGCTCGTCACCGAGACCGACAAGTACGGCTACTCCGACCCCTATCACTACGACACAGCGGGCTACATCGAACTCGGCAAGAGATTCGCCGAGGCGATGCACTCGCTTCGCCCGCGGTAGCCGGTTTTCAACTGGAGTTCCAGGGGTTGGATTCCGTGCGGGGCAGCAGCCAATCGACAGAGGTTCCGAAGCCGCTTAAGACCGCGCAACCGATGGCGATATTCCAGAACGCGAACATCACCAGCCAGCCGATTACGGGAATGAACTGGATGAATGTAATCAGCAGGGCGCCGGTGAATGCAGCGCCGAGAACGCCGGCGTTGCGCAAGATGCCGCGCCCGACCCAATAGCTCACTCCGCAGTAGCCGACGATCGAAAGCACGATAAAGAACAGAAATACGGGCAGCGGTACGGGAAAAGTCAGGGACGCGACGATGCTGACAATGAAGAGCGCGAAAGACGTTCCGATGCCGATCACAAATGAGAAGCCGCCTCGCTGCGCGGCCGTGTCGGCCAGAACGCGGAACCGCCGTTCCCTGAGCACGGCGAAGCCCAGCATGACGAGTAACGGATGGATCAACAGGACGGCAAGCAGAAAAACGAAGAGGCCGATCAATAATCCGGAGATGGCGAAAGGCGCTATCGATTCGCCGGCGATCTCTACGACGTCACCGGCAATGACCGCCCGGTCGGCGCCGCGAATGCTTCCGAAAACTGCGACGGCGTCGCCGTCAATCGCGATTCCTGGAGCCAGACTGAGGCCGCCCGCGACGGCTACCGCGTCGCCGTCGACATCGGCGCCCAGCTTGGCGCGTCCGGCCACCACGACGACATCGTCGTCGATCGGCCCGGCGGAGTCCAGATTGCCGCCGACGACCACGGCGGCTCCGTCCACGCGGCCCTGAATATCCGCGTTGCCGGCGATCACGACGACATCTTGCTCTACGACGCCCTCAACGCGGACCGAGCAGGCGATACAAACGACTGTATCCACCACCTCTTGCGGACCGACGTAGATGTTCTCGGCCACCATGACGCGGGCGGAGGAAACCGCGGGCGCCAGCAGGCTTGCGCTGAGAACTACGCCGCGGATGCCCGCGAATCTCTGCTTCGTCAAGAAACTCACAGTCGAAAATACGCAGCTATTGGAGCAAAGTTCCCTCGGTGACACAACTGTCGTCAGGCGCGATTGAGGCGGCCAGGGCAAGCAGCAGACGCTTGAGCCCGAGTTCCCTACCCTCCGGGTCGTACCATTCGCTCGGCGTGTGGGCGTCGCCGCCGCGCCCGCCCGCGCCCACGGTTACGGCCGGAAGACCTTTGGCCAGGGGGATATTGGCGTCGGTGGAAGCGCAGTCCATTCGCGAGGGAATGTTCAGATAGCGGTCCACCGCTTGGAAGCAGTCGACCAGTGGGTTGCTGTCCAGCGGGGCCGCGGCCGGCCGGTTGCCGATTTCGCGCAGGCTGTAGGCGGTCAGGCGGTCGGTGGATCGCCGGTTTTCCTCTCGAACGGCCGAGCGGGCGGAATCCTCGACGATGCCGACCACCTTTTGAATGCCGCCGCTGTCCCGCGAGCGCACATCGATTTTCGCCCGCGCCGAGGTCGGGATGGCGTTGATGCCCGCGCCGCCCTGAATGACTCCGATGGTGAGCGTGGCCCGCGGATCGTCGGGAAGCGCGGCCTCCGTCATGAGCGCAATCGCGCGCGACAGCGCATGCACAGGGTTGGC
This sequence comes from Bryobacterales bacterium, assembly GCA_965214915.1. Classification (GTDB taxonomy): domain Bacteria; phylum Acidobacteriota; class Terriglobia; order Bryobacterales; family UBA6623; genus CATQHP01. Next base: position 343,707 of record CBDCCP010000001.1, read on the forward strand.
GCGGCCGAAATCGTTCCAACTGTGGCCGCCTCGGCCTTCGATGGTCAACTCGAAGCGGCGGCTGCCGAGCGCCTCGGCGGCGATGTAGCCGATCGAAGCTCCGTCGATGACAAGGTAGCGGTCGATCCGCTCGGCATAGCGGGAGTGCTCCGTGATGTAACGCATTCCCTGCAAATCGCCTTCGCCCTCTTCGGCGACGTTGGCGATCAGCAAGACGTTGCGCGCGGCATCCGGCAGCAACGGGGCGTCCAAGACCTTGGCCAGCGCCAGCAGAGCGCTCAGGCCGCTGCCGTTGTCGTTGACTCCCGGACCCTCCATCGTGCCGTCCAGGCGGACGCGGACATCCTCCGGGCGCGCGGGAGCGAGAATCGTGTCCATATGGGCGCTTACGGCTACGTACGGCCGATTCTCCCCATATATAACGGGAACCACGACGTTGCCGGCTTCGTCGAGTTGCGGGCGGTGGCCGAGTTCCGAGAATTTTTTGCAGAGATACTGCGCCCGCTGCCGCTCGCGAAAAGTCGGCGCAGGAATGCGGCAGATCGCAAGGTGCTGCCGGTTGATCCAGCGCTTATGTCCGGTAATGAGGGCGAACCCCCGCCGAACGCTTTCGAGCGAGGCCAGGGACGCGGCGAAGTCCGGCCGATTCGATCCGTTCCATATGCCGCGCGCCGGCAGCGTGTTGCGGCCCGCCATAGAGCGATCAGTTTAGCAATACGCGCCCGGCCGCCGTCTTACTCTCCACTCTCTATCTACTAACCCGTGGTACCGTTTCCTTTACGAGGTCATTGAAGATTCGATGCAATTGCAGAAACTTGCCCGGTTTGTCTGTCTCACAACGGCGGCTTTGGCGCTGCTCGTGCTTCCGGACGCGAGGATGCAGGCGGAGACTTACGATCCCGACTGGAAATCTCTCGACGCTCGCCCCACCCCGGAATGGTACCTGGACGCCAAGCTCGGCATTTTCATTCACTGGGGCGTTTACTCCGTGCCTTCATTTGCCTACCCCGACTCGTATTCGGAATGGTACTGGCACTCTCTGAACGGCGAGCGGGAAAACCCGAACCAGCGCCAGTCGCGGAATGCCCGCGCGACGCGCGAGTTTCATGAGCGCGTCTATGGAGAGGACTTCGAATACAAGGATTTTGCTCCGCTGTTCAAGGCGGAATTGTTCGACCCGGACCAATGGGCCGATGTTTTTCAGCGATCGGGCGCGAAATACGTGGTGCTCACGTCGAAGCATCACGACGGCTATGCGCTGTGGCCCAGCAAGGAGGCCGATAAAACCTGGGGCCGCAAGTGGAACAGCGCCGCGGTCGGTCCGCAACGGGACCTGCTGGGCGATCTGGGCGCCTCGGTCCGGGCGGCCGGCCTCAAGATGGGTTTCTATTACTCGCTGTACGAGTGGTTCAATCCGCTGTGGCTCAGCGACCGCGAGCGCTACGTCAACGAGCACATGATCCCGCAGTTCAAAGACGCGGTGACGCGCTACAACCCCGCGATCATCTTCAGCGACGGCGAATGGGACATGGAATACCGGAAATGGCGGAGCGCGGAATTGTTGGCTTGGCTTTTCAACGAGGCGCCGAACCGCAACGAGGTAGTCGTCAACGACCGCTGGGGGAAAGGCATCCGCCATAAGCACGGGGGCTACTACACAACCGAGTATGGGGCGGGCATGGCCGATGCGTCTCACCCTTGGGAAGAGAACCGCGGCATGGGCCATTCGTTCGGCTACAACCGCAACGAGCCGCTCTCCAACTACAAAACGGGCAAAGAACTGGTTTGGATACTGATCGATCTGGTCAGCCGCGGCGGCAACTTCCTGCTCGACGTGGGGCCTACGGCGGACGGGCGCATCCCGGAATTGCAGCAAGACCGCTTGCTGGAGCTCGGCGCCTGGCTCGAGATCAACGGCGAGGCGATTTTCGGCACGCGCACGTGGAAAACCCCGGCGCAATGGACCGCGGGCGAGCGGCCGGTGCAGGGATACGGAGAGTATCGGGAAAAGTACGACATCCTCGAATTGGCCGGATCGGCCCCGGTAAACGGCAAGGCTCGGAAAGAGGTTTTCTTTACGCGCAAAGGCCCTGACCTCTACGCGATCACGCCGGGCCTGCCGAAAGGCAAGCTCATTCTCAAGGGCGTGCAGGCGCCGAAAGGCGCCGAAGTGTCGATGCTCGGCCTGGAGACGCCGCTCAAATGGAAGCAGCGGAAAAACAATCTGGCGATCTCTGTGCCGGCATTGTCCGTGGACGAAGCTCCCGGACGTCACGCCTATGCGTTCAAGATTCCGGGCGGCGCGGGCGACTGAAACCGCGCGCAGCCGCTCAAGTCGGCAGACGCAAATCAAGTGTCCGACGATCGCAATTCAAATGTCCGCTTACGGCTGCCCAGAAGACGATCGAGGCTCTCGAAGACGGCTTGCGGGGTGACCGCGCGCATCGAAGCGGCGGGCGCCTTGCCGCGGCGGTAGGCGGTTGCCGCACCCGGGCTGCGCAGCACTGCAATCGACTTGCCGTAAGGGCCGTTACGCGCGGGGTCGGTCGGGCCGAAGATCGCCACGCCCGGTTTGCCCAGCGCCGCGGCCAAGTGCAGCGGTCCGCTGTCGAGGCCCACGACGGCCGCGGCGCGACGGGTAGCCGCAATCAACTCGTCGATGCCCGACGAGTGCGGGACGACCGCTCCGGGCGCGGCCCGGCGGGCGATCGCCGCCGCGGTCTCCCCGCCGTCCGGGGGGCAATCGATCAGCAGCGGAATGCGGCGGCGGCGCCAAAGCAGGTCGGCCAGTTCCGCGTAATGCTCGAACGGCCACTGCTTGGCGCCCCAACCGGCATGCGGGGAGGCGATCACGTAGTCAGCCGGCAAATCGGCCTTGGGCTTGCCGGGCGGAAGCGGAAAGTCCGCCGCGCCCGCGGGGCGCAGCCCGCGCGTCGATGCGGCCAGCTCGCGGTAGCGGTCGACGACGTGCCGCGACTCGGCTTTGACGCGGTTCGAGTAAACCGCCGACGCTAACGGCTCGCGCAGTTGCGGGCCATCGAATCCGTAGATGCGCTCCGCCCGGCTGAGGAATGCGACGGCGGCCGATTTGACGAGGCCCTGGCAATCGACGGCCAAGTCGAATTGCATCTGCCGCAGGCCGAGCCGGAAGTCGGCGATCTCGCGGCGCGTCGTCCGTCTCCATTTCGCCTCGCGCCAGCGCTTGAGCGGAACCTCGACAACTTGGTCCACGTGAGGATTCCCGCGAAGCAGCGGAGCCCAGCGGCTCTCGACCGCCCAAGTCAGGCGGACCTGGGGAAAGCAGCGCTTGAGCTCGGCGGCCGCGGGCAAAGTCTGGATGACGTCGCCCATCGCCCCCAGCCGCACGAGCAGGATGTTCCGGGCGGACTCACCCGCTGCGCTTACCGGCAATGACATCGGCGATCACGTCGCGCTTCACGCATGTTTCGACATCGACGGCCGCCGCCGGATTCCACTTCGCAATCAGCGCGTCCGCCTCGGATTCGTCACAGATTACCACTGCGTCGACACAGCCCAAGCCGGCGGCGAGCTGGGCGCGGTCGTTGGCTTCGAGCACGGTCGGGCGCCCGGCGGATTCCCGCAATACCAACACCACCAGATCGGCTGCGGCGGCTTTGGCTTGCGCCAGCGCGCGGCAATGCTCGGCAGTCAGGATATCGAACCGGCCCTTGGCGACAACGGCGCCGGGCCGGGGAGCAACAGCCGCCGGCGGGCGAATTTTCGTGCGTGTGTCCAAGAGCGATTTACCTGCGATGCGGAAAGTTCACGCCGGCGCCGCGGCTTTCCGGTCAGAGTGTTTCGAGCGGTTTCGGGGCGTAGCGGTTATCGACGTACTCGTCGAGGATTTCGATGAACTCGGCGACGATGCGGTCGCCTTTGAGGGTGCGGTTGAGGCGTCCGTCGATGTAAACGGGAGCCTTGGGCTCCTCGAAAGTTCCGGGCAGAGAAATGCCCAAATCGGCGTGTTTCGATTCGCCCGGCCCGTTGACCACGCAGCCCATCACGGCGACGTTCATCTCTTCGACGCCTTCGTAGCGGGTCTTCCAGACGGGCATTCGGGAGCGCAGATAGCTTTCGATTTCTTCGGCCATCTCCTGAAAGAACGTGCTCGTAGTGCGGCCGCAGCCCGGACACGCCGTGACCTGCGGCGTAAAGCTGCGGATTTCGAGCGACTGCAAGATTTGCTGCGCGACGCGCACCTCTTCGGCGCGGTCGCCGTTCGGCTGCGGAGTCAGCGAAACGCGGATCGTATCGCCGATGCCTTCCTGCAAGAGGATGGCCATCGCGGCGGTCGAAGCAACGACGCCCTTGTTGCCCATGCCCGCTTCGGTAAGTCCGAGATGCAGCGGATAGTCGCAGCGGGACGCCAGATCACGGTAAACCCCGAGCAGATCGCGGACGTTCGAGACTTTGGCGCTGAGCACGATGCGGTCGTGCCCGAGACCGTAGCTCTCGGCGGCTTCGGCGGAGCGCAGGGCGCTGGCGACGATGGCTTCGCGCATCACCTCGCCGGCGTCTCGCGGCTCGGGCAGGCGGGCGTTCTTGTCCATCAACTCGGTGAGCAGCCGCTGGTCGAGCGAGCCCCAGTTGACGCCGATGCGCACCGGCTTGCCGTACTCGATAGCCGTCTCGATCATCGTCCGAAAATTGTCGTCGCGCTTCCTGCCGATATCGACGTTGCCGGGATTGATGCGATACTTGGCGAGCAGCTTCGCGCAATCGGGATACCGCCGCAGCAGCAAATGGCCGTTGTAGTGAAAATCGCCCACAATCGGGGCGCCGCAGCCGAAATCGCGCAGAGCGCGCACGATCGCCGGCACGGCGGCGGCGGCCTCGTCGTGATTGACCGTCAGGCGGACCAGTTCGGAGCCGGCGGCGGCCAGCGCGATTGCCTGGTTGACGGTGGCGGACGTATCGGCGGTGTCCGTATTCGTCATCGACTGGACGACAATCGGGTTCCGTCCGCCGATCTTGACGCCGTCGATGTCGCAGACGGCGGCGGCTCTTCTGTCTATCCGCATCGGTTTTCCGGCGCGCGGCTCTTTTTCGAGTTTAACAATCGAGGCGGTTGAGCAGTTTTCGAGGCGGGCGCCGAGGCAATGGCAGTCATGGCCGCTCGCGCGGATGCCGCTCCGGCGAGCCGTAGAAGGAAATGCCGTCCCAAGGGCGGTTCTGCTCAGCCTCGTTCTGCGTAATTCTAGCCGACGATTTGCGGGATGGGCTCGCCATGAACATCGGTCAAGCGCATGTGCCGCCCGTTGAAGAAGTAGGTCAGCCGAGTGTGGTCCATTCCGAGCAGATGAAGCATCGTCGCATGCAGGTCGTGGTAGGTCAGCACCTGCTGTTCGGCCTTGTAGCCGAACTCGTCGGTCGCCCCGACCGACTGCCCGCCCGCGATGCCCGCGCCGGCCATCCACGCCGTCATCGCGCCGGGGTTGTGGTCGCGGCCGACGCCGCGCTGTGAAATCGGCATACGCCCGAACTCCGAGTGCCAGACGACAAGCGTGTCCTCCAGCAAGCCGGTCTGCTTGAGGTCTTTGAGCAGGCCCGCGATCGGACGGTCGACTTCCTTTGCATGCAGCGTGTGATTCTCGACGAGATTGCTGTGCGCGTCCCAAGTATCGATATTCTGCTGGCGCAGCGCGCCGCTGTAAAGCTGGACGAAGCGCACGCCGCGCTCAACCAATCGGCGGGCCAGCAGGCACTGTCTGCCAAAAGGCTCGGTAACCGGATCGTCCATGGCATAGAGCTTTTTCACGGCCTCGGACTCCTGCGAGAGGTCCACCGCTTCGGGAGCGCATCCCTGCATGCGGTAGGCCAACTCGTAAGAAGCGATGCGCGCGGCCAAGTCGCTTGCCCCGGGATACTTCTTGGCGTGCTCGCCGTTCAGTAGCGCCAGATGATCGAGCCGCGCGCGCTGCTGCTCGGGGGAGACCATCTCGCCGGGCGGCCGCAAATCGAGGATGGGGTCGCCCGAAGAGCGGAAAACCGTCCCCTGATATGTCGCCGGCAGATAGCCGCTGCTCCAGTTGGCCGGCCCCGAGAACGGGCCGCCGCGGTGATCGCAAACGACTACGAATCCGGGCAGACTCTGGTTCTCCGAGCCCAAGCCGTAGGTCACCCAGCTTCCGACGCTGGGGTGGCCCATCAGCAGCGAGCCGGTATTCCACTCGTAATGCGAGAGCACATGGTCGTTCGAGCGGCCTTGGCAGGAATGCACGAAAGCCAGATCGTCAACCATCGCGCCCATGCAGGGGAACAACTCGGAAACATGCTTGCCGCTTTCGCCGTACTGCTTGAAGCGGAACGGGCTCTTCATCAGGGGTCCCGGGAACCCTTGGCGCACACGCACCTTGCCTTTGCCCGTCAGCGGCTTGCCGTGATGCTTTTCGAGCATCGGCTTGTAATCGAAGCTGTCCACGTGGCTGACGCCGCCGCTCATGAACAGCGAGATCACCGCCTTGGCCCGCGGCTTGAAATGGGGCTCGCGCGGGGCGGTCGGCGAAGTAATCCCCGACGCGTCGCAAGCCGGCTGCGATGCGAGCAGACCTTCCCTCTGCAGCATGTGCGCCAGCGCGACGCCGCCGATGCCCTCGCCGGCGCGGAACAAAAAATCGCGGCGCGAAACGAAGCGCCCTTCAGTTGATGTAGACGAATTCATTGAGATTCAAAATCACGTCGCAAAGGTCGGTTAGAGCGGCCGCCGCATCGCCGCCGTGGAAACGCGTCTGCCGCGCCAGAAAGTCCCGATTCGCCGCCGCCTCCGCCGCCGCCGGCTCTCTGCCCAGCGCAATGCGGTACGCTTCCGCGATCCGTTCCTCGGCGGTTTTCTTCGCGCCCGCCACGCGTTCCGCGAAATAGCGCGCTTGCCGCAGCGTGAAGTCGTTATTGAGCAAAGTCAGCGCTTGCGTCGGGACGGTCGTGGTCGTGCGGCGCTCGCAGGTCACGTTCATATTGGGCTGATCGAACACCTCGAACATCGGATAGCGCAACCCGCGCTTGCCGTAGCTGTAAACGCTGCGCCTCCACACCGCCGGGCCCGGTTCGTTCATCTCCCATTTGCCCTTGGGGAAGGACGTGCGCAACTCCTGCGGGATCGGCGGGAAGAAGCCGGGGCCGCCGGCTTGCAGATTGAGATTTCCGGCCGCCGCCAGAATCGAGTCGCGGATCGCCTCGCCTTCCAGCCGGTGCCGCGGGTAGCGCCAGAGCAAGATATTCTCCGGGTCTGCGGCGTGCGCCTTTTCATCGTCGTGAGCCGAGGCCATGCGATAAGCGTCGGAGTTCATGATCAGCCGGTGCATCGCCTTGACGCTCCAGCCGCCGCGCACGAACTCGAGCGCCAGCCAGTCGAGCAACTGCGGATGAGAAGGCAGTGTGCCCATGCGCCCGAAATTGCCTGCGGTGGTCACGATGCCGCGGCCGAAATGATGCATCCAGATGCGGTTCGCCATCACGCGGGCCGTGAGCGGATTCTCTTCCGAAGCAATCCATTTCGCCAGCGCCAGCCGCCGTCCGCTGGAAACGCGCTCGTCTTGCGGCGCGGCGGGAACGAATTGCTGCCCGCGGGCCAAGGCGGCGACGTAGCCGGGTCCGACGGCGTCGCCTTTGTTGCGGTAGTCGGCGTTGGGCAGGAAATATGCCGTCGGCGGCGCGTACGGCTTGGCGGCAATCCAGCTTCCGGTCAACTCGCCGAAATCTTCGCGGTCGCCCTTGCCCGGCTGCACCTCGTCGCCCAATCCGTTAGGCGCAAGGCGGTAGTCCCCGTCGCGGATGCCCATGGCCAACGGCAGCGGCTCGGGCAACCCTTTCTCGATCACGGCAATCTCGGCTTTGATCGCTTCGATGCGCACGGCGTCTTCGTCCGACAGGATCGCTTCGACTCCGCCCACGCCGATCGATTCCACTTGCGCGGCCAGCAGCTTCTGCCCTGCCGTGCGCTGTTCCTCGGGAGTTTTGACCGCTTCCTGGATTTCTGCCGGAAATTTGAGTAGTCTCTCGGCGCGAAGCCTCTGTGTGTAGGGCTTCTGTATCTCGGCAATGCGTTCCTTCAACGGTTTCGTACGGGTCTCGACGGCTTTCACCGCCTCTTCGTACCGCTTGACCTCATCGGGCGGCGCCAGAGGAAATTCATAGCGGATGTGCGGGAAGAAGACCGCCATCATGCGGTAGTAGTCCATCTGCTCGATGGGGTCGAATTTGTGGTCGTGGCAACGCGCGCAATCCACCGTCAGCCCGAGAAAAGCGCGGCTGGTTGTCGCGATCATGTCGTCGAGATAGGTGTAGCGGTACTGTGGATTGTCTTTTTCGCGGAACAGAACCCGCGGGCCGATACGGTGCATGCCGGTGGCGACCAGCGTCGCGTCGCTGGGATTTTCGACTTCATCGCCGGCAAGCTGCTCTTCGATGAAGCGGTCGTAGGGCTTATCGTCGTTGAACGATTGGATCACGTAATCGCGGTAGCGCCAAGCGTGGGGGTAGTCGTAGTCGTGCTCGTAGCCCGACGAATCCGCGTAGCGGACGACATCCAGCCAATGACGGCCCCAACGTTCGCCGTAGCGCGGCGATTCGAGCAACTCGTCGACAAGCTTGGCAAAGGCGTCCGGCGCATCGTCGGCGACGAATTTGTCGACGGCTTCGGGGGAAGGAGGAACCCCGACGAGATCCAGATAGGCGCGGCGGATCAACGTATGCCTGTCGGCGCGCGGCGCGGGCTCGATGCCCTTGCGCCGCAAGGCGTCGAGCAGGAATCCGTCGATCGGAGACGCCGCGGCGGCCCGCGGCTCGCGGCGCTCCGGCGGAACGAACGACCACCACGTTTTCTCCTGCGCGGCGCCTGCATCCTCCCGCCATTCGGCGCCTTCGTCGATCCAGCGCGCGACGATCTCGATTTGCTCTTGGGGAAGCGACTTGCCGAAGGGCATGACGGGCGTTTCGAGCCCCGTCAAGTGGCGGTAGAGACGGCTCTTGGCGGCGTCGCCGGGAACGATCGCCGGCCCGTGCTTGCCGCCCTTCAACAGCGCCTCGCGGCTGCCCAGATCGAGGTCGGAGAGTTGCTGCTTATCGCCGTGGCACTGCGAGCACTCCCGCTCGAAGATCGGAGCGACGTCGCGGGCAAAGCGAACGGTGGGCTCGCCAACAGCCGGAGCGAAAACGCCCGCTCCGCAACATACAACGAACATTACCGCCAAGCGTTTCATAGAGCCGTTCCCGCGTCACTCGCAGTGTAGTCCTCTTCCACCTTCCCGGTCAACACTTCCCGCGCAACTATTTTCGTTGGAATCCGTTCGAACCGGCGGAAAATTCAATCCGTCAGGGACCGGTAAACCATCTTCAGGAACTCGTCGCGCAGCGCCGCCTTGCGCTTGCCGCCGCCGGGGTAGAGTTGGGTGGCGAATATCGTGACCATTTCCCTTTCGGGGTCGAGCCAGAAGCGCGTGCCGGCGGCGCCGCCCCAGCCGTACAGGCTCCCCGCTTTGCCGGGAGCCGGATCGATGCCGAATCCGAGGCCGAATTTGGGCTTGGGCTGCGGCTGATGATTTTTCATCATCAGCTTCACGGTTTCATCGGCAACGATGCCGCCGCCCCCGTCGAGCAGCATCTGCGCGAAGCGGAAATAGTCCCCGCCGGTGGACGCCAAGCCGCCGCCGCCCGACAGGAACGTCGTGGGCCGGGTGAAATCTCGGTTGCGGCGTCCGGCGGCCGATAGCGCCCTGGCGTCCGCGTGTACAAGGGAATCGTTCGCGTCAGGGGTGTAGATTTTCGCCAGACTCGGCAGGTTTTCCTTGCGCACATAGAAGCCGGTGGCCTGCATGCCCAGCGGCTTGAAAATCCGCTGCTGGAGATACTCGTCGAGCGGCCGGCCCGAGGCAACCTCGATGACGCGCCCGAGCACGTCGGTCGAGTAGCCGTAGTTCCAGCGCTCGCCGGGCCGGTGCTTGAGCGGCAACTCGGCGAGAACGTCGATCAGCGCGGCCAGGTCCGGCGTTTTGTGCGTCTCGGCTTTGCGGTATAGAACATCGACCGGGTCGTCGGCAAAAAACCCGTAGGTCAGCCCCGATGTGTGGGTCAGCAAATGGCGGATCGTCATGTCACGCCCGGCCGCAACCCGCTTGCCGCCTTCCAGAACATCGAGGCCGCCAAGCTGGGGCAGGTATTCGGCGACGGGGTCGTCGAGGGAGAGCTTGCCTTCTTCGACGAGGATCATCGCCGCAACGCTGACGATCGGCTTGCTCATCGAGAAGATGCGCACGACCGTATCGGTCGTCATCGGCAGGCCGGCTTCGCGGTCGCGCTGCCCCCACGCTTCGAAATAGGCGATCTTGCCCCGGCGGGCGACCAAACCGAAGCCGCCGATCATGCGCCCTTCGGCGATGCGCCGCTGCATGATCCCGTCGATCGCGGCGAGCTTCGCGGAGTCGAGGCCGACGCTCTCGGGAGAGACCTTGGGCGCCGCCGCGAGGGCTGCGGCTGCAAGAAAAGCGAGCAGCAATAGGGCGGTTTTGCGTTTGGGCATGGGCTCGATGGATATCCTATCAGCCCGCCGGCCGGCGGGCAGTGGAGAGTGGCGAGTGAAGAGTGGAGAGCAAGACCGCGAGACCGTGCCGCGCTTCCAGCGGGACTTTCAGCGCCGGCGCCCTACCACTCGATCAGCGGCTTGATGACGCCGTCGCGGTAAGCCTCCATCGTCTCGAAGGCTTCCTGGCCTTTCTCCAGCGGGAAGCGGTGGCTGACGATCGAGTCGGAGCGGATCACTCCCCGCTTCATCAACTCGAGCGCATCGTGATCGTTGCCGTTGGAGCGCCGCTGCACTTTGATCGTTGCTTCGACGGCCATGGCGCGCCAGAAGTCGACCGGCACGGGCGATGCGGACGGGATGCCGATCAAGACCATGCGTCCGCCGGGACGCAGGCAGTCCAGCGCACTGCGGATCGAGTCGGGCTTGCCCGCGGCGTCGAACACGACGTGCGCGCCGCGCTTCGTCAGATCCATGACGGCGTCGACGGGCGATTCCTTATCGATGTTCACGGCGGCGTCCGCGCCGAGCTCCCGGGCTCGTTTGAGACGGTGCTCGATGCGGTCGGCGACGATCACCGCCGCCGCCCCGGAAAGCTTCGCCAGCGCCGCCGCCAGCAAGCCGATCGGCCCCGCGCCCATCACGGCGACCGATTCGCCCATGCGCAGCTCGGCCAACTCCAGCGAGTGCAACAGCACGGCCAGCGGCTCCACGAACGAAGCGTCGGCGAAAGTCATCCCCTCGGGCATCGCCAGCAGGTTGCGGCGCGGCATCACGGCGTATTCGCGCAGCGCCCCGGGCACGTCGCCGCTTAGGAACGAGCCGTGCCGAGCCTTGTTCGGGTGGCCGCTGCGGCTGAACTCGCACTCTTCGCGCACGATCGCCGGCTCGACGGCCACCTTCGTTCCAACGGGGAGATCATCGACGTTCTTGCCGACTGCAAACACCTCGCCGCCCGGCTCGTGGCACAGCACGCGCGGGTAGTCGGCGGGGTAGCCGGCGATGCCGCCTTCACTGAAGAAATGCAGGTCGCTGCCGCAAATACCGGTCGACCTCAGCCGGACGAGCGCTTCATCCGGCCCCGGCTCGGGCGGGTCGGGCAGCATGCCCATTTCGAGTCTTCGCCGCGCAACGAGCTGGAGAGCTTTCATAGGTCAACCGGACCTTTCTACCGCAGTAGAGAAACCGATCATAACCCGATATGGTAATCGAGCGGTCAGATGGAGCGCGACTCCGCGCCGGCGCCGATGCGCGCCACGCCTTGCGTCACCGCGAACCCCGCGGCAATCAGAGCGAGCGAGACGCCGATTTGGCCGGCGTTCGGGTCGAACCGCTGCAGGGGATAGTCCTCGGCGTCCAACGCGGCGATCCGCTCGAGCGTCATGACTTGGCCCTTGACGACATCGCCGGGCGCCGGCGCCACGCCGGCCTGGAACGGCCACAGACCGAGGAAGGCCCCGAGCAGCAGGCCCAGCAGCAGGCCCAGGGTCAACGACCGGTAGCGGGCCAGCAAGTAGCGGATCGCATTGCTGACCGCCGCCGCGCCGATCAAGACGCCGAGCCCGACCGGCACGAAGACGCGCAGCGCGTCGAAAACGAGATCCCACTGCGGGCCGCCCGCTTGCAGCAGCGCGGTCTTGGCTTGGTCGATGGCCCCCAGGACGGTCAGGTATTGACCGAGCACGAGCAACAAATAACCGCCCGAGATGCCCGGCAGGATCATCGCCGACACGCCGGCAACCCCGGAAACGAACAGCAGTCCGTAGGAGCGTTCCCCGCCGTCGGCGCCGGCCGGTTGAGCCGACGCCATCCAGATCATGACGGCCATGCCGGCGGCCGCGCCGACCCAGGCCCGCGGATCCACGGGCTCGATGAGCTTCCAGACGACGGGGACCCCACCCAGCGTGAGCCCGATAAAAATGCTGAACATCGCCCAGCGATGATCGACGACCAGTCCCTTCACCAAACCCGCGAAAAGCACGATGGCCAGCGCCGCCGCGCCGGCGACCGCCCCCAGCGGGGCCATCGAGCGAGCACGGAACTTGAAGGCGGTCAACTCGGCGATGCCGCCGACGAAGCGCGGATAGACCCCGGCCGCGAGCAGCATCGTTCCTCCCGAGATGCCCGGCACGAGATTGGCCAGCCCCATCAACAGGCCGCCCAGCGCGGCGCGCAGCAACTCGGGCGTTAGCGGTTGTTCGTCCTCAATGGTCGGAGACATGCGGAATAGGGGCCGGCTGCGCCGGCGAAAGTCCGGCCCGCGGCCGATGCGCGTTGCCAATGCTCAATACGGCTACCGGACGCTATCGATCGACTGCGCGGCATGAACCGGCGGCGCCTTGGCGGCAGCAGGCGCGGCCGGAGGCTTATAGAGCGTCACCAGGCATCCGCCGAGCGCGGCCAGCGCGATTCCGGCGAAAAACTGCCAGCGAATCGACCCCACGCCGCCGGCGGGAGGGTGCTGCGCGATCGAAACCACCGCGTTGACCACGGGCGCCCCGGCAAAGACGATCGACATCACCACGGCGGGTGAGCCCTTGGCGCCGAAAGCCAGCAGGATGCAAAACGCCCCGATAGCGCCGCACGACCCGGCGATCAGCGACAGCCCCGCGCCCTTGGCGGGAATGTTCCAGTCCGAGCCGGAAAACAGCATCATCGCCAGCGGCGCCAGCACGGCGATCAGAAAATAGGCGATGCCCACGAACAGGAACGATTTGTACCGGCCGTTCACCGGGTCGGCCATGTTCATCTGGCCGCTGTGCAGAAATACGCCGTAAACTCCGAACGAGGCAACCGTTACCATCGCAAACGCCAACCAGCCCAGCCCTGCCTGGTTCATCTCAATTCATCTCCTTTTTTCAAGAACTTACGAGGATAGCAGCTTCAGATCCGGGCAGCCCGCGGCGGCGTCAAGCCTGCCTGCGCGCGTCGAAATCCCACTTCACGAACTCGCCGCGGCCTGCCGAGTCGTTGATCAGATGCGCGCACGATGCGGCGTGATGGCCGGCCCACTCGTCTTGCACGGTCTTGGTCCGTTTTCTGACCGACTCGAAGAAATTCTTAAAATGGAGCACGGTGGCGCCGTCTCTTCCGCCGCCCATGAATTCCTCAGGCTTCTTGGCGGCGCGCTTCGCCCGTTCGGCCTTGCCGGCCGCGGACTCGTAGTAAGCCGCCTCGAGTTTCGAGGGCCATGCCTGGACGATCCACGAGTTGTTCTCGCGCACGTTTTCCGGGGTGAAAACCGCCCCGCGGGAGCCGAGCGCCGCCGAGCCTTCGGTCCCCAGAAACTGAAATCCGGCCCCGCCGTCGCCGCGGTTGTTGAATGTCGAGCTCATGTTCACCGTGAAGCCCTGCGGATAGCGCATCACCGCATTGAGCGTGTCGGGAACGTCGCGGCTTTCTTTCCAGCGATAGAGATCGCCCATTGCTGCGACTTCCGCGGGCATGACGGCGTTCATCACGAAGTGAATCGTCGTGCATAGATGGACGAACAGGTCGGTGGCGATGCCGCCGGAGTAATCGCGGTAGCAGCGCCAGCGGAAAAACCGCTCGAGATCGAATTCATGAGGGGCGGCCGACCCCAGAAAAGCTTCCCAGTTGACGGTTTTCGGCGATGCGTCGGGCGGGATAGGGTAGATCCAAGACCCGCTTGCGCTGTTGCGGTTGTAGCTGGCGCGGATCATGGTGACCCGGCCGAGCTTGCCGCTGCGGACCCATTCGCGGACTTTCTGCTGATTGCCGCCGCTCATGCCTTGGCTGCCGACCTGCAGCAGCTTGCCGGTCCGCTTGACCGCCTTGGCGATCTCCAGGCCCTCGTCGACGGCATAGGTCAGGGGCTTTTCGCAATAAACGTCCTTGCCGGCCTCCAGCGCTTCGATCACCATGCGCTTATGCCAGTGGTCGGGAGTGGCCACGGTAACGACGTCGATCGACGGATCGGCAAGGATGTCCTTGTAGCTTGCAAAGACCTTCGCGCGGCCCTCGGTGCGCTCGACGGCGCGTTCGACCCGCCCGGAATAGGCGTCGCAGACGCCGGCGATCTCCGTACCGGGAATTTTCTTGATCGCTTCGAGCAACTCCTGAGCCCGCGAGCCTACGGCAATCATGCCGACGGCAACGCGGTCGCTCGGCGGCGCGGACTGGGCCTGCGCCAAAACCCCGGCCCCTGCGCCCAAAAAAACGCGTCGTGAAACTTGCGCCATCTCTTTTTCTCCCTCGAATACGCTCAATGATACCGCTTCGCAGCGCCGGCTACCGCCCGGTTGCGGCGGCCAATTCCAACTCGCGGTCGATGACGGCCGTGAAGACGTCGAGCGGTTGGGCGCCCGACAGCAGGATGCCGTTAATCATGAACGCCGGAGTGCCGCTGATGCCGAACCCTTGCGCCTCGGCGGCATCGGCATCGACCAGCGGCTTGAATTTCCCGGAATCCAGACAGGTTTGAAAGACCTGCTTGTCCAGCTTCAGCTTCACGGAGAGCAGGTCGTGAAGATCGTCGGAAATCTTCGTGTTCTGAAAGAGCGCTTCGCGGTACTGCCAGAACTTGCCCTGCTCGCCGGCGCAGCGGGCGGCTTCGGCGGCTTTCCGCGCCGCCGGATGGATGCTGACCAGCGGGAGGTCTTTGAACGACCAGCGGATCTTGTCGCCGTAGCGCCGTTGCAGCGCCGCCAGCGTCGGCTGCACGCGCCGGCAGAAGGAGCACTGAAAATCCGAAAACTCTACGATCGTCACCGGAGCGTTCTCGGGACCGCGCCGCGGCGCCCGTGACAGATCGACCGGCAGCCGCGGCGGGTCGAGAGCGATCTTGACGTCCGCCGCCGCGCGCAGCTTATCGACATAGGCTTGCCGCACCGCCCGATAACGGCTGTCTTTGAGCAAGTCCGCGATTTGACCGCGCACCTCGTCCAGCGGCCGCCGGATACGCGCCTTTTGCTGCGCGTAAAACGCCTCGACCTCGGCGTCGGATGCGTCGTCCACGTGAAAATTGACTTCGGCGTCGAGCAGCGCCTGCAGGCTGACTCCGCGCCTCTCGGCCTCGCCTCTGAGCAGCCTGTCGGCGATCATGGCTTCCAGAGCTTCCATCCGCAACTCGTACGCTTGCCGCTCGAGGGCGAGCAACTCGCCGCCGATCTTCAGATTGCTTGCGTAGATCGGCGTTCCATTGACGACGGCGAGCGCCTCGCCGTCGCCCTGGGCCGCGCAGAGCGCCGAAGCAAGACTGCACAAAAGGACAAGCCGTTGCAGCATATGGCTTATTGTACGCCCGCGGGTCTCCAGGGTTAATTTCCGCCAAGCGTTTTTTTGCTCGCGGCTCTCATGCCGCTCGGCGCCGATTTTCAGCATCTTCCGCCGCAGGTAAGGCCGTTCCGACTTCACTGCCCGCGGCGAACCGTCAGGAACGGCCCTGCGGGTGTGGAGACGCCTTGCACGACGGCGATGACGGGCGCGTCGCCGTCCTCGACGGCGGGAGGCACGCGCATGGTGAATTGATACAGGCCCGCGCAACAGGGCGCCGCACCCGCGTAGAAGATATCCTCCGGCGGAACGGCGATGCCGCCGATGGTAAACGAGACTTCGTTGGCCAGAGGGAGCGCCCCGTCCGGGATTTGGCCGGCTTCCAGCGGCGGCTCGGTCGGCCCGAAGCCGGTTCCGTACAGGCTGACGGACTCGCCCGGCGCGGCCGGAGTGAACACGGCGCCGGGGAGCAGTCCGGGCGCGCCGGCCAATTCGGGGCCGCCGCCGTGCAGCGCGGCGAGCGGATTGCGTCCGTCGCCGTTGTCCACGAAGTTGAAAAAGGCCGGCGAGACGGCGGCTGCCTCAACCGCCGCCGCCGCGCTGCGCTGCTCGTCTGCCGCGCCGCAGCCGCGGACGACTGCGACTTGGACCTGTCCCGGCGTCAAGTCGTGCGGGGCCTGGGCGTTGATCTGCGTGGGGAAGACGGCGAACAGCGGCGCGCGCTTGCCGTCGATCTCCAGGCAGGCAGCGGCAAGCTCTGTGGCAATCCCGTCCGCAGCGGCCGGCGCGGGGTTTGCTGCCTGCGCCCCCTGCGGCGCGAAGTCCTGTCCGAAGACGGAGACGATGGCGTTGGGGGAGATGCGGCTCACGACTGGGGTTCCGGTAGCCGACACGACGCCGCCCGCAGAGATTCGGGGAGAGCCCGCCGCGGGCTCCCGGGGCCGCGTCACCTTGCGGATGCGGTCGTTTCCCGTATCGGCGATGAAGAGATTGCCCGCCCCGTCCACCGCCACTGCTACGGGCCTGTTTAGCCGCGCAGCGGCGGCGCCGCCGCCGTCCCCACTGAAACCTCTCTCCCCGGTTCCCGCGACGGTAACGATGATGCCCGCGGGATCTACCTTGTGGATGCGGTGGTGGCCCGAACTGGCGATGAAGAGGTTGCCCGCGGCGTCCAGCGCCACTCCTGCAGGGGCGCTTAGCTGCGCCTCTGTTGCCGCCCCACCGTCCCCGTTGAACCAGTGCTTTCCGTTCCCCGCGACGGTGGCGATGACGCCTGCCGGATCGACCTTGCGGATGCGGTGGTTGCCCCCATCGGCGATGAAGAGGTTGCCCGCTCCGTCCACCGCCACGCCTGTGGGGAAGGTTAGTTGCGCCTCTGTCGCCGCGCCGCCGTCTCCGCTGAACCCTCTCTCCCCGGTTCCCGCGACGGTAGCGATGACGCCCGCCGGATCCACCTTGCGGATGCGGTGGTTGCCCCCATCGGCGATGAAGAGGTTGCCCGCTCCGTCCACCGCCACGCCTGCGGGGGCGGCCAGCCGCACAGGGACGGCCGCCCCGCCGTCCCCCACCTCGCCGGTTCCCGCGACGGTGGCGATGACGCCCGCCGGATCCACCTTGCGGATGCGCCCGTTGTCCCTATCGGCGATGAAGAGGTTGCCCGCTCCGTCCACTGCCACGCCTGTGGGGGCGCCTAGCTGCGCCTCTGTTGCCGCGCCGCCGTCCCCGCTGAACCCTGCCTCGCCGGTTCCCGCGACGGTGGCGATGACGCCCGTCGGATCCACCTTGCGGATGCGGTGGTTGTGCGTATCGGCAATGAAGAGATTGCCCGCCTCGTCCGCCGCCACGCCTGCAGGGGCGGCCAGCCGCGCAGCGACGGCCGCCCCGCCGTCTCCTTCCCCCACGGTTCCCGCGACGGTGGCGATAACGCCTGCCGGATCGACTTTACGGATGCGGTGGTTGTCCCTATCGGCGATGAAGAGGTTGCCCGCTCCGTCCACCGCCATTCCTGCGGGGGAGGTTAGCTGCGCCTCTGTTGCCCCGCCGCCGTCTCCGCTGAACCCTCTCTCCCCGATTCCCGCAACGGTGGCGATGACGCCCGCCGGATCCACCTTGCGGATGCGCTCGTTGTCCGTATCGGCGATCAAGAGGTTGCCCGCCCCGTCCACCGCCACGCCTGCGGGGGAGGCTAGCTGCGCCTCTGTTGCCGCGCCGCCGTCTCCGCCGAACCCTCTCTCCCCGGTTCCCGCGACGGTGGCGATGACGCCCGCCGGATCCACCTTGCGGATGCGGTGGGCGCTCCTATCGGCGATGAAAAGGTTGCCCGCCCCGTCCACCGCCACGCCTGCGGGGGAGGCTAGCTGCGCCTCCGTTGCCGCGCCGCCGTCTCCGCCGAACCCTGCCTCCCCGGTCCCCGCGACGGTGGCGATGACGCCCGCCGGATCCACCTTGCGGATGCGCTCGTTGTCCGTATCGGCGATCAAGAGGTTGCCCGCCCCGTCCACCGCCACGCCTGCGGGGAACCGTAGCCGCGCCTCAACCGCTAGGCCGCCGTCCCCGCTGAACCCTGCCTCCCCGGTCCCCGCGACGGTGGCGATGACGCCCGCCGGATCCACCTTGCGGATGCGGTGGTTGCCCCAATCGGCGATCAAGAGGTTGCCCGCCCCGTCCACCGCCACGCCTACGGGGGAGGCTAGTACTAAATATCATAATTTAGAGTATTTATAAGAGAGTTGCCGCTGGCGGACGTAGGCTTTGGTCCATTCGAAAGGGTGGGCGCTTTGGTTGTACGCTCGGATAAAGCGATCTATGGCTTGGCGCACTTTGTAAGGCGAAGTGAAACTGGCCCCTTGCAGGGCGCGGCGACTGAGAATAGAGAACCAGATTTCTACTTGGTTAAGCCAGCTGGCGGATGTCGGAGTGTAGTGGAAATGGACTTGCGGGTGAGCCTTCAGCCAACGGTCGCGCTTGGGTTTATGGGTGTTCAGGTTGTCCAACACGACATGCATTGCGACGCCGGGATAACGGCCTACGAGGCGATTCATGAAGTCCAGGAATTCGCGTCGGCGCCGCCGCGAATAATGGCCGGCCTGGATGCGTCCGGTAGCGACTTCGAGAGCGGCAAACAAGGTCGTCGTGCCATGACGCTTGTAACCGTGCGAGAAACCCGTCAAGGCGCGGCCGTCGGGCAGCCGCAGCCAGCCCTGGGCGCGCTCCAGAGCTTGGATGCTCGGCTTCTCGTCTACGGCCAAAACGACCGCGTTGTCGGGCGGGTGGAGATACAAGCCCACGATGTCGGCGGCTTTGCGGGCGAACTGGGGGTCCGTCGAGATACACCAACTGCGCCGCCGTCGCAAGGAGATGCCATGACGCCGCAGCACGCGCCAGACTTGTTGGGCGCTGACGTCTCCTAACTGTTGCGCCAGCAGGCGGCCGCTCCAGGTGGCCTGCCCCTCCGGCGGGGCTTGATCCAACTGCTGCAGAATGCGCTTCTCGCTCTGTGCGTCGTAACGCCGCGGCTTGCCGCTGCGCGCTTCATCCGCCAAACCCAGCAAGCGCCGCTGGGCAAAGCGCGTGCGCCACTTCGACACCCGCGCCGGGCGCGTGCCCAACTGCTGGGCGATCTCCTGGTTGCTCATGCCCTCGGCCGCCATCAGGATCATGCGCGCTCGCGCCGCCGCTCGTTGCTCGCTCTTGGGAGACCTGCGCCACTGCTCCAGAGTGCGCTGCTCATCCGCGCTTAAGAGAATAGGCGTTGCTCTCTTGGCCATGCCTCCATTCTATCAAAAGTTCCCTTATTTATGAAATCAAGTACTAGCTGCGCCTCCGTTGCCGCGCCGCCGTCCCCGCCGAACCCTGCCTCCCCGGTCCCCGCGACGGTGGCGATGACGCCCGCCGGATCCACCTTGCGGATGCGGTGGTTGCCCGTATCGGCGATGAAGAGGTTGCCTGCCCCGTCCGCCGCCACGCCATAGGGGGAGCGTATCCATGCAGCGACGGCCGCCCCGCCGTCCCTGACATCCCCGACGCCGGCGACCGTTTCGATGACCCCGGCGCCCGCGGGCTGCGCCCCGGCAACCGCCGCCGTTAATGCGGCGCAGACGACGAGGAGTATTTTCCGATAGAGAAATGAGTCGGGAGGGTAAAGAAAGAAGCAGCGGGAAAGAAAGAACCGGAAAACGCAGGGCTCGCCACTCATGCTACTTCGTACTGACGGACCGGCGTACTGATATCTTTTTTCACTTTAGCCTTTCGCTTCTCTCTTTACAATCTTAACTTTTCTATAAGAAGAAAATTTCCCCGGCGATTTCCCCCAGTACCGGGAACGGCGTCGGCAAGCGGTCCGAACTCTACTCCTCGGCCCGCGGCTACACTGTCCGTCGCTCGGGACGCGCCGGGCCGGGCAAGCGCGCCGCCCGCGCCACTTTCACTGCGCACTGTTAAATTGAAAGCATCGGCACGCTCGCCGACCGGTTGAGCCTGCGTCGGAATTTCGGGTAGATTAGAATTTTCGTTGCAGACCCTTTTTCGCTGCAAACCCAAGGAGTCGATCGAGGGACGCTTCCCGCTCCATTGCGAACGTCCGGCGCCCGGAGCCGAAGCGATAAGTCAGTGCTATGAATGACGTACAAGGCGCGCCCGCCATCGAGGCCGTCGGCTTAAGCAAGTTTTACGGAAATTTCGCCGCCATCCGGGACGTTTCATTTCGCGTTTTCCCCGGGCAAGTCACCGCGTTCCTCGGCCCGAACGGCGCAGGCAAGTCCACTACGCTGAAAATTCTCACCGGCTACCTGACCCCGACGCAAGGAACCGCGCGCATCGCCGGCCTCGATGTCGCCTCGCAGCGCATTGCAGCGGCGGCGCGGCTGGGCTATCTCCCCGAAAATGGCCCCCTCTATCCCGAAATGACGCCGTTGGAGTTGCTGCGGTTCTTCGGCGAAGCCCGCGGCCTCGACAATGGCAGGCTCGCCTCGCGCCTCGACGCCGTCATCGAGCAGTGCCGTCTCGAAGCGGTCATCGAGAAAGCGATCCATAAGCTGTCGAAAGGCTACCGCCAGCGCGTCGGCATGGCGCACGTGCTGCTTCACGAGCCCGACATCCTGATTATGGACGAGCCCACTTCCGGCCTCGACCCCAATCAGATCCGCGGCGTCCGCCGGCTCATCCGCAAGCTCGCCGAAGAAAAGACCGTGCTGATCTCGACGCACATTCTGCAAGAGGTCGAAGCCACAGCCGACCACGTCGTGATGATCAACGAGGGCCGCATCGTGTTCGACGGCACGCCCGCCGAGATGGCCGCCGGCGAAGACCTCGCGGACGCCTTCTACCGGCTGACCGGCGACGCAGCCGCAGCGGCCGGCGAGGCGGAGACGGCGTCAGAGGAACCCGAGGAGCCGGAAACCGCGGACGGCGCCGAAAACGATATTCCAAGCGAGCCGGAGGCATCTGCATGACGGCATCCCGACACCTTCCCCAAGCCGTTTGCCGGCGGGAGTTGACCGCGTATTTCAGCAGCCCGACCGGTTACGTATTCATTACGCTGTTCGTGTTTCTCAGCGCGGTCGCCGCGTTCTGGCAGGAGGCGTTCTTCGCCAACAACCTGGCCAATCTCGACACGCTCAACGCCTGGTTCCCCTACCTGCTGATCCTGCTGATTCCGGCGATCACGATGACGGCGTGGGCGGAAGAAAAGATCAACGGCACCGACGAGCTGCTGCTGACCCTGCCCGCCGCCGACATCGAGATCGTGGCCGGCAAATATGCGGCGTACCTGGCGATTTACAGCGTAGCGCTGGTTTTCTCGCTGAGTCACGTGGTCGTCCTGCTGATCCTCGGCAGCCCCGACCTCGGGCTGCTGTTCGCCGCCTACGCGGGTTACTGGCTGATGGGGGCCGCGCTCGTCGCGCTGGGCATGGTCGCCTCTCTGCTGACCACGAACCTGACCGTCGCCTACATTCTGGGCGCGCTGCTCTGCTCCGCGCCCGTTTTCATCGCGCATGCCGGCAACCTGGTGACCGGCAGCCTGCGCCGCCTGCTCGAAGGGCTTTCGTTCGTAGAGCAGTTCCGCGACTTCGCCGAAGGCGTCCTGCCCCTGGCCGGCATTGTGTACTTCATCGCCTTCACCGCGGCGATGCTCTACTTGAACGTCACGCTGCTCGGACGCCGCCACTGGGCTACCGGCAAGGACGCGCCGCGCCTCGGGCGCCACTACTGGGCGCGCGGCGCCGCGCTGGTGGTCGCGGTCGCCGCCGCGGCGATCCTGCTGGGCCGTCTCGGCGGGCGCATCGACGTCACCGCCGAGCGCCTGCACTCCTTGGCCCCGAACACCCGCGCGCTGATCGACAACCTCGACGCCGAGAAGCCCGTATTCATCCAGGCATACCTCAGCCCCGAGGTCCCGCGGCGCTACCTGCAAACGCGCAACAACATCGTCTCGATGCTGCGGCAGTTCGATTCCCTGGGCGGCGGCCGCATCCACGCCAACGTGGTCCTGACCGAAAAATTCACCGACGAGGCGCGTGAAGCCCGCGACCGCTTCAACATCCGCCCCCAACCCGTGCCGGCTTTGTACCGCAGCCCGGGCGGCCCCGACGAAATCTTCATGGGCGTCGCCTTTACCAGCGGCGTCGACGAGTTCGTCATTCCGTTCTTCGACGTCGGCCTGCCGGTGGAGTACGAGCTGATGCGCTCGGTGCGCGTCGCGGCCAACGCCGAGCGCAAGAAAGTAGGCGTTCTCCGAACCGCCGTCAACCTGTTCGGCGGATTCGATTTCCAGGCCCGCAGGCAATCCCGGCAATGGTCGATCGTCGCCGAGTTGCGCAAGCAATACGAGGTCGTCCAGGTGGCCGCAGGCCAGCCATACCCGGAGGACATCGACGTGCTGCTGGCGGTGCTGCCGAACACGTTGAACCCGGACGAAATGCCCGCCCTCACCGAATGGGTCGAGGCTGGGAACCCGACGCTGCTGGTCGTCGATGCGCTGCCCGCGTTCAACATCGAGTATTCGCCGCAACAGACTCCGCCGAGCCCCTTCCAGCAGGGGCAGCCGCAAAGAACCCCCGCCGACACCCAGCCGTTGATGGACGCGCTCGGCGTCGACTGGCAGAGCGACCGCATCGTCTGGGACAAATACAATCCGCACCCGCGCTTCAGCAACCTGCCCGAGGAAGTCATTTTCGTCGGGACCGGCAGCGGCGCCGACGATGCGTTCAACAGCGCCGAGCCCGTCGCCTCGGGACTACAGGAGGTCGTTTTCCTCTACCCCGGCGGCCTCAAGCAAGCCGCGGGGGACGAGGTCAAGACCCAATTCGCGCCGCTGCTCCACACCGGCGTCGATTCCGGCGCAACGTCGTGGTTCCGGTTGGTGCAGCAGTCGATCTTCGGCACGCAGTTGGCGACCAACGTCCCGCATGAGGCCGACGAAGACAGCCACGTCCTCGCGGCGCGCATCACCGGCGGAGACGAATCCCAACCCGTCAACGCGATCGTCATCGCCGACTCCGACATGATGGGCGAGCAGTTTTTCGAGTTGCGCCGCCAAGGCATCGAGGAATTGAGCTTCGATAACGTGACGTTCCTGCTCAACGCCGTCGACCAACTCGCCGGCGACGATTCGTTCATCGCTTTGCGCAAACGCCGCCGGCGGCACCGTACGCTTACCGCCGTGGAAGCGCGAACCCGGAGTTACGAGGAAGACCGCCTCGAAGAAACCCGCAAAGCCGAAGCCGAAGCGGAAGAAAAGCTCGAGACCGCCCAAGCGCGCCTAGACGCCGCCGTCAAGAGCCTGGAAGACCGCACCGATCTCGACTTGCAGACCAAGCGGATCATGATCGCCAATCAGCAGCGCATCGAGAATCGACGCCTCAGCGTCGCCCGCAGCAACATCGAGGACGAGAAGGAACGCAGGCTCGAAGCCGCCCGCGCCGACACGGAAGCGGGCATCCGCCAAATCCAGAACACCATCAAGATGCTCGCCGTGGCGCTCTCGCCCGTGCCGGCGTTCCTGCTGTTCCTCTTCGTTTCGGCGCGCCGACTCAAACGCGAGCAAATCGGCGTTTCCAAAGATCGCCTTGTCGAGCAGGAGGCATAGACCAGAGATGAGCGAACTGACGAAAACCTTGTATTTCGTGCTGGGCGCGGTGGTGATCGCCGCCGCCGCGGTCATCGTGGACCCCAGCGGTTACACACCCGACGTCTTCGACGATCAGGGCGAAGTTTTTTTTGCCGACTTCACCGACCCCCAGGCGCCGAAGACGATCGAGGTCATCGACTACAACGAGACGACGGCGACCGCAACGCCGCTGCAGGTCGAGTTCGCCGACAACAAGTGGGTCATTCCGTCGCACCACAACTATCCCGCCGACGCCGAGCAGCGCCTCGCGCAAACCGCGGCGGCGTTGATCGAACTGCGTAAAGACCGCATCGTCTCGGACCGCGTGGAAGATCACGCCGCATACTCGGTGGTCGATCCGCTCGACGAAAACGCGGCCTCGCTGGCCGGCCGCGGCAAGCGCGTGACGCTGCGCGACGGTGAAGGCAACGTCCTGGCCGACTTCATCGTCGGCGACAAGGTCGAAGGCAAATCGGGCTACCGCTACATGCGCGCGCCGGCGCAGAAACGGACCTACGAGGTCAAAACCGAGGCCGATATTTCGGCCCGGTTCGAAGACTGGATCGAAACCGATCTGCTCAAAGTCACGACCTCCGACCTGCGCCGCATCGTCATCGACAGGTATTCGATCAACGAGCGCCTCGGGCGCGTCGAAAACCGCCAGACGACGACGCTTGCCCACGACGACGGCAAGTGGAAGATGGGCAGCCGGACACCGAACGCCGACGCGATGAGCGATCTCACTGCGGCGCTCGACAAGCTGACCATCGTCGACATACAGCCCAAGCCCGAGGGACTCACCGCCGACCTCAAGACCCGTTCCGGCATCAAGCCCACGATGGAAAACTTCCGCTCCCTGCAAGGCAAGGGATTCTTCCCCAATCCCTACACCGGCCAGTTGCTGTCGAACGAAGGCGAGATCGTCGTCGATTCGAAGAACGGCCTGCGGTACACGCTGCGCTTCGGCGAAATCGCCTCCGGCGGGGGCGCGCGGGAAGGCTCGGAAGAACAAGCCGAAAAGGACGAAGGCGAGCGCCGTTACATGTTCATCACCGTCGCCTACAGCGCGGACCGCGCCAAGCGCTACGAGGGCGACGCCGCCAAGGGCAAGGAACTCTACGACGAGTTGCGCAACCGTTTCGCCGAGTGGTACTACGTCATCTCCGGGGCGGATTTCGCCAAGCTCCGGCCGAGCCGCGCCGCTCTGCAGCGCGGTTAGGATCCGCCGTGCCGGAAAGTCTCCTCGCCGACATTCGGGTCATCGACTGCGCCAGCTATATCGCCGCGCCCTGCGCCGCAACCGTTCTGGCGGACTTCGGCGCGGACGTGATCAAAGTCGAGCGCCCCGAGACGGGCGACGCCTTCCGCGCCCTGTCCGCATTCCCCACGATGCCGCAGTCGGAGCACAACTACTGCTGGCTGCTCGACAACCGCAACAAGCGCAGCCTGACTCTCGACCTCAAGAACGAGGCGGGACAGGCCGTCATGCACCGGCTGGCGGCGGCCGCCGACGTCTTCGTCACCAACTACCAGCCCGACCTGGTCGAAAAATTCAACATCGGCTACGACGTTCTGCGCGAGCGCAACCCCCGGTTGATCTACGGCTACGTCTCGGGTTTCGGGGAGGCCGGCCCCGAGGCGGGCGCGCCGGCGTTCGATCAGACGGCCTACTGGGCGCGTTCGGGACTGATGGGCATCGTGCATAACGCCGACGCCGAGCCGGCCCGCGGCCCGACGGGCATCGGCGACCACCCCACCGGCATGTCGCTCGTCGCCGGCATCATGATGGCGCTGTACGCGCGGCAGCGGACGGGCCGGGGCGCCCGCGTCACGACCTCGCTGATGGCCAACGGCGTGTGGGCGAACAGCTCGTTTATCCAGGCCCAGCACTGCGGCGCGGCCTACCACGCGCGCCGCTCGCGCGCCGACTGCAGCAACGTTCTCTCCAACCACTACGTCAGCGGCGACGAAAAACGGTTCCTGCTCTGCGCGCTCGACACGCCCAAGCATTGGCCCGCGCTGTGCCGCATCGTAGGCCGCCCCGATCTGCTCGACGATCCCCGCTACCGCACCATCGCCTCCCGCGCCGCAAACGCCCGGCCGCTGATCGCCGCTCTGGACGAGGGGTTCCGCAAGCTCGACATGAAAGATATCGCCGAAGCCCTCAACCGCAACGACATGCCCTTCAGCCCGGTGTCGCTGCTGCCGGATATCGTCAACGACGCCCAGATGGAGGCCGAGGGGCTTTTCCCCGAAATCGAAGGCGGCGGCCGGCCGCTCAAGACCGTGGCGGCGCCCGTCGTCGTCGAAGGCGTCGAAAAGACGCCGCCCCGCGCCGCCCCCGGCGCCGGCGAGCACTCTCGCGAAGTGCTGCGCGAGATCGGCTACTCCGACGCCGAAATCGACGGCCTGCTCGCCGCCAGCGTCACCAGCGCGCCAGGGGATTAGCGGCCCGGTTGCGCCGCGGCAAAGCGGGCGGTTATGATCGCAGTTTGCCCGCAGCCATGACTCCGGTTATTCTCGAAACCAACATCCCCGAACTCGATCTCGTCGCGCGCGGTAAAGTCCGCGACGTTTACGCCGTCGGCGAAGACAAGCTTTTGATGATCGCCACGGACCGCCTGTCGGCGTTCGACGTCGTGCTGCCCACGCCGATCCCGCGCAAGGGCGAGGTTCTGACCAAGCTTTCGACCTTCTGGTTCGACTTTCTCAAGGACACGATCGGCACGCACTGCATCACATCCGACGTCGACGCCTACCCCGCAGAGTTGCATAAGCACCGCGCTCAACTCGAGGGTCGGTCGATGCTCGTCCACCGGCTCGACATGTTTCCGATCGAGTGCGTCGCGCGCGGCTATCTCGTCGGCTCCGGCTGGAAAGACTATCGGCGAACCGGAAAGGTCTGCGGCATCGAGCTTCCCCCCGGCATGCGCGAATGCGGCAAGCTGCCGGAGACGATTTACACTCCGGCGACCAAAGCCGTGACCGGACACGACGAAAACATCGACTTCGAGCAATCGTGCGCTATCGTCGGCCGCGAAGCCGGAGAGAAACTGCGCGACCTTACGTTGGACATCTATGACCGCGCCGCCCAACATGGGCTGGCCTGCGGCCTGGTCATCGCCGACACCAAATTCGAGTTCGGCAGGCTGAACGGCGAGATCGTGCTTGGCGACGAAGTGCTCACCCCGGATTCGTCGCGCTATTGGCCGCTGGAGTTGTACCAGCCCGGCCGCCCGCAGGAATCCTTCGACAAGCAGTACATCCGCGAGTATCTCGAATCGGTCGGCTTCAACAAGCAGCCGCCGGGGCCGGAACTGCCCCCCGACGTGGTCGAGAAAACCACTGAGAAATACCTCGAGGCGTACTTCACCGTCACGGGCGAGGAGTTGTAGCGGTCCGCGCCGCTTACGCATTGCCGACAACCGATTTTGTCTATGTCGGCCAGTCGCCGACTTCATATTGGACGTGCGCGATTCCGTGGTTCTTAACTTGATGCGCAATCACCAGCGGAGAGACTCCGAAATCCGCCGCCAACTTCCCTACATCTTCTTCGTCCAATACATTCCGCTGTATTCTTGCTCGTAAGCCGTCGGCGGGCGCGAGGAATTCCGCCGCGAACGCGCGCCCCTGTTGCTGGCGGTTCGAATGAGTCCTCGTGAGCAGGGCGTCTGAGCTTGGCGCTAGCAGAAGTTCGGCCAAGCCGCGGCAAAAGAGGAATCTGAGAGTATTGTCCTCGCCGAGTCGAAAGGCAAGGGCCGGTTGCCCGTTCTCGTCTGTAGTCACTACCCCGTCAACGCGAATAGCTCCATCGAAAGCCGGAGACTGCATCACGCCCTTCTCCATGCGGGCCTCACCGAGAGCTTGGCTCAACTCCTGCCATGACGCGAGCGGCCTGCCGTCCAGATTCAACTGTTCCCGAACGCCGCGCGCCAAGGAATAGCCAATCTTCCAGGGACGATCATGCGCCTCGAATGCCCGGCAAGCTGCATCGCGAATCGAGACAAGACGCTCCAAGGGAAGGGCGGCAGTCTTGCCGACTTCCAGTACACGAACGATTGCATCTATATCCGCCTCCAGCGTCTCGGCGTTCAGGATCGGTATCGCTTCTTCGAACACGGCGCCGCTCAGAACTTCGCCGACCCGGACCACGCTTGCCCGTTGCGAATCGTCAATCGCATACGGATCCCAACCCAGGCCGGCGGCTGTTTCGCAAAACATCCGTTCCTCATCGTCCGCATTTCGAATCGCCGCCCAGTCTTCTTGCAGCAGCGTACCCGTGATACCGCCGGACGACAACCGCCGGACGACTTTATCGACGAAGCCGGCGCAAGTCTGACGGAATTCGTCCTTGCCGATCCACTCCTCTCCTTCCCGGTCGAGAAACTCGATACCGGTCCAGCGAAGCCGGTCATGTTTCCAGGCAATGCGCGTAAAAGCATCGGACGACGCCGCTTGCAAATTCGGAAAACGGTACCCTTCCCGCGATGGGCCAAGCCAGCGCCGATGCCGGAAGAAGGGATCGGATTCTCTTGCCGGGTCTTCGCATTCGTTCAATAAAAACCACCAGTTCGTGGCCAGCCACTCGGCGAGTGGGTACAGCGGCACGTGAATCCGGTCTCGGACCCGCCCGTCCGCGTGGTCAACGACTCGTGTGAGGACAGAATCGTTAACCCGAACCGACAGGGCCGCCCAAGTCGAAGCTAGCTCCGGCCCCTTGATTCCGCCGGCATCTTCCCAGTCGAAGGCGAATTCAAGATTCGGCATGGATCGCCTCGAAGTCGGGTGGCCACTCGATCTCTTCCAGCGGATAGCCCTTGTACTGCCCGAGATCCTGGTTTACCAATCGTCCTTCAAACACCGTGTTCTCGTGTCGATACCAAACGTATCGAGGAAAACGAGGCGAATGTTCTTCCCAGAGTTCTCCCGTTGAGCCTTGGCGGATCGCATCACGCAACCAGCCGGTAACTCTCTTCCATTCCTGCGCGAGCTCGGGCGGGCAACATGAAGCGTCTGCGCGAAGACCGGGCGGACCAGCGGGGCTGGGCACGTTTTTGTGCTCGGGGCTTCCGATATAGCTCGCCTGCTTAGCCACAGCCTCGAGATCGACATCCGCAGGCACAATAATTCGGCGCTTCAGTGGGCGGCGGCGTTTCGGAGCGCGCATACTTCAGTCAAGCTTGACCTTTACAGTATGCTGCATGAACCCTAAAGTCCATTCGCGCCGACGACCGAGACGAAGCTGACGCAGCGGCCCGGGGCGCCGCCCAGGTTGTGGGTCAGTCCGAGCTTGGGGTTGGCGATTTGCCGCTGACCGGCTTCGCCGCGCAGTTGCAGCCACATCTCGTACATCATGCGCAGGCCGCTGGCGCCGATCGGATGCCCGAAGCTCTTCAGGCCGCCGTCGGGGTTTACGGGCTGCGCCCCCGAAAGCTCGAACCGCCCATCCAGGGTATCTTTCCAGCCGGTCCCGCGCGCGGAGAAACCGAGGTCTTCCATCAGCACCAGTTCCGTCGGCGTGAAGCAGTCGTGGACTTCGGCCATCGAGATTTCCTCGCGCGGGTTTTCCACCCCCGCCTGCGCATAGGCGTCTTCGGCGCTCGCGACGACTTCAGGGAAGGTGGTGTAGTCGTAGCCCTGCCGCTTGGCCCCTTCGGCCGGCCCCGCGATAAACGACAGCGCCTTGATGAAAATCGGACGGTCGGTATATTTGTGCGCGTCTTCGGCGCGGCAGAGAATCGCCGCCGCCGCCCCGTCGCTCACGCCCGAGCAGTCGAACACGCCCAGCATTCCGGCCACTTTCGGCGCTCTCTCGATCTTTTCCTTGGCGACTTCCTTCTGAAATTGCGCCTTGGGGTTCTTCGCGCCGTTGCAGTGATTTTTGTAGGCGATGTGCGTGAGAACCTGGCGCAGCGTCTTTTCGTCCACGCCGTATTTGCGGGCGTAGGCGGGCGCGAGCAACGAGAAGGTCGCCGGTGCGGTCATCGTCGATTCCGTGCCGTCGGACGGCGGCGCCCCGGAACCGGTCAAGCCCGAGTAGCCCGAATCCTTCAGCTTTTCGGCGCCGATCGCCATCACCAGATCGTAGGCTCCGCTGGCCACCGCATAAGCGGCGTTGCGCAGCGCTTCGCTGCCGGTAGCGCAAAAATTTTCGACGCGCGTGATGGGCTTGTAACGGATTTTCAGCGGCTCGGCCAGCATCAGCCCGGAAAGACCGCTGGAAAGCGTGCCCAGCCAGTAAGCATCGACCTGTTCGCGCTCGACGCCGGCGGACGCATAAGCCCCCAGAGCGGCCTCCACGAGCATGTCGCCCGCGCCGCGGCTCCAATGCTCGCCGAAACGCGTGCAGGCCATACCGACGATGGCTACTTTGTCTTTGATTCCCCTGCTGGCCATCCGAGTCTCCGATGCAAAAGGTCTTTGCGGATTTTACCTTAACCCCGGCGCGGGCGGGCTTTCCAGAAATAATTGTGGACGCCGTCGGCCGTGTACAGCCTGCGGAATGTCATTTCCAATTCGTCGCCGATGGCGACCTTGCGCGGGTCGACGTCCGTAAGTTGGCATTGGAACCTGCCGCCCTGCTCGAAGTCGATCACCGCGGCGACCACCGGCGGCTGCAGCGAGTAGGCCAAGTGATCGACTGTGTAGGTGACGACCGCGGCCCGCGCGTCGGCGTAACGCTCCGGCGCCATCTCGTCAACCGCGCCGCACAAAACGCAGACTTTCTGGGGAGGCACGTTGCCCCCGCCGCAAGAGCGGCAACGCGAGCCGACGAAGGCGAATTTCCACCGTTCCGCGCGCTGCATCGGCGGCGCCGCCGGCCGCGCCGGGTCCGGACGTCGCGGCGGCTCAAAGGGCAGAACCCCGCGCCAGCGCAGATACGAGGTATAGGCAAGATCGTTCCGCTTGGAACGAATCCAGTCGGCGACCGAGCGCTTCGGCCGCGCCTCGGCGATGCGCTCGGTGACTTCGAGGATGAGAATCTCGGCGCCGTCCGCTGCGCA
The DNA here is from genome assembly GCA_965214915.1 of Bryobacterales bacterium. Lineage (GTDB taxonomy): Bacteria > Acidobacteriota > Terriglobia > Bryobacterales > UBA6623 > CATQHP01. Next base: position 374,587 of record CBDCCP010000001.1, read on the forward strand.
GGCGACTGCGATCCGATCGCCCGGCGAAGCCTCGTCGAGCATGCCCGCCAGCAATATGCCGGCATGAGCGGCGCCCGCCCGCCCTACCGTTGCGGCCAAGTTGTCCGCAACCTGCTCGGCGCCGAGCTTGGCCCGGCGCAGGAACGAACGCGCAATGCGCGGGTTCGCGGCATCGACGGCTACTTTGGCCAAATCGGCGGCGCGCAGGCCGGCCTCGGACAGGGCCGCCCGGAACGCCTCCGCCAGCGCCGGCGCGAGAACCTCTTCGCCGAAACGCTCCTCCCATTGCCTCGAAAACGGCTGATCGGGGCTGCGCCACACGTCGAGCAATTCCTCGGTACGCGCCGCCGCCGCGACGATCTTCGCCGCCGCTCGGTCGCCCGGCCCGACTAAAAAACTGCAAGCGCCGTCGCCTCCGATGGATTCGGCGCTGCCCGCCGCTGCACTGCGGGTGATGTCGGACGCGGCCACGAGCGCCGGAGACTTCGCAGCAAGCCCGGCGGCAAGCCCAACGGCGGCAAGCCCGGAGCGGCCGGAGCCGCCTGTGTCCACGCTGCGAACGCCCGCCGGCAGGTCGAGCGCCGCATGCAGGACGCCGGCGTTCAGCTTTTCCGCATAGGCGTGCGACAACGAGGCGAACAACAGACTCGACGGGGCCGCGTCCCAACCGCGCACAGCTTCGCGGCTTGCCTCGACCGCAAGGGAAGTGGCGTCCTCATCGAAAGAAGCTACCGCGCGTTCCCCGCGTCCGCCGGCCGGGGTGGTTTCGCGCTTCAAGCGGAAATACGGGATGTACGATCCGTAACGTAGGATGCCGACCATCGAACGGATTGTCTCATGCCGCAAAACGGCGCGGCAGCCGCGCGGTCGGCGGCGGCAAGCCCCTATAATCAAGTCCTATGGCGTCGGTCGCCGCCCCGCTTCGCCTTTCGGGCATGCAACTCGTGGATTTGCGCGAGTTGCGCGGGAACGATCTGAGCGCCGTGCTCGAAGAACAAACCCGTTTTTGGCGCGAGCGGTTTCTCCTGGATTTTGCGCTCTCGGCCAAGACTATCCACCGCTTCCTCGACATGCGCAACCTGCCGGGCTACGCTCTGGCGTGGTCGGGGCGGCCGGTCGGATACAGCTATTGCGTTCATGAAGCGTCCAAGACCCTGATTGGCGAGTTTTATGTATTGGAAGACTTCCGGGACGCCGGCGCCGAAAGCCGGCTGCTCGAGAGCACGCTCATGTCCGCGGCGATGTTCCCGGGCGTGCGGCGGATCGAGGGCCAACTCCTCGCGCTGGAGCGCTTGCCGGACGCGCGGGCGGTCTTCGGCAGGCCGCTCGCCGTTTATCCGCGCCGCTTCATGCTGCGCGAAGACCGCGGGCATCCGCTGCCGGCCGCGGCGCCCTGCGCCGCTCGCTTTTCGCGCTGGTCCGATTACTACGTGGACTCCGCCGCCGAGTTGGTGGCGGCGGCCTACGCGGGCCACGTCGACTCCGCAGTCAACGACCAGTACCGCACTTTTACAGGCTCCCGGCGATTCCTTTTGAATCTGATCCAGCACCCCGGCTGTGGGCGTTTCCTGCGGCGCGCGGCGGTTGTCGCGGGCAATGTCCGCTCGCTGAAGTTGAACGGCCTCTGCTTAGGCAGTCTGGTCGCCGCCGACGTCGGCCACATCACGCAGCTTTGCGTGGACCCCGCAATGCGCGGGCAGGGCTTGGGCCGCGAGTTGCTGCGGCGTTCGCTCTCCGCCTTCCGCGACGCCGGAAGCCGGGCGGTGAGCTTGACGGTGACCGCCGCCAACCACGAAGCGGTGCGGCTCTATGAGCGGGCAGGGTTCCGCACCATCCGTGAGTTCCCCGCATTCGTCTGGGAAACGCAATAGACGGATCGGGGCTCGCGGGCGCGCAACTCAGGCTCGTCTTGTGTCGGAAAAGACGGGAAGCTGCCGCGGGTGGAAGGCGTGCGTCAAGGAGCCATCCAGCCCGTTCGATTCCGGGTGCGGAGTTGAGTTACAGCCGCCTTGACACCGATGACAATGTAACCCAGTCTGGTAACTACAACCTATCTCAAAATCATATTCCGCGGCATTCGAGCTACGAAGCGAAAATCGAATGTGTTGAAAATAAAAGGGTTGCTCTTATAGTTGATTGGCTTTCAGTTCAAGGCTTTTAATTTGAGATAGGTTCTAGTCAAGTAAACAGCATCTGGGGTGAACCATGAGCAAGAGATGGCCGGTTCAAGATGCCCAGTCGAGGTTCAGCGAGCTTCTCAATATCACCCTCGCCGAAGGGCCGCAGATCGTGACCAGGCGCGGGGTGGAAACCGCCGTGCTCCTTCCCATCGATCAGTGGCGGAGGCTGGAGCGGATGACCAGGCCGGACCTGAAGGAGTTGCTCCTAGCCTCTGAGGCGCGGACAGAGGACCTTACGCTGCCGCGCCAACAGCATCGACGCCGAATACCCTTGGCCGTGGAGTAGTATCTATGTACCTCCTTGACGCCAACGTGGTCTCGGAGTTGCGCCGCCCCCGTCCACACGCCGCCGTTCTGGATTGGATCGCGGATGTGCCGGCGGAGCAACTTTTCGTGTCTGCCGTTACGGTTGGAGAGATACAGGCGGGGATCGAGATCACCCGTGAGCAGGATGAGGCTAAGGCGGAGGAGCTGCAAGTCTGGCTGGACAAGGTCCTGGCTTCGTACGGTGTGTTGCCGATGGACGCGCCCGCCTTCCGTGAGCGGGCCCGGCTCATGCACAGGAGGGCGGACACCATGACCGAAAACGCCATGATTGCGGCGACAGCCACGGCGCATCGGCTGACGGTAGTCACCCGAAACGTGCGTGACTTCAGCCGGCTTGGGGTTGAGCTACAGAATCCCTTTGAACTGTAGGAGAAGGAATAGGCAACAACATGGGCAAGACTCGTCGGCGACTGTAATCGACAACCCGATAAAAGCGCCGCTCAACCGGATAGCAGGCCATTCCGCGTGAGGTGGGCGTGAAGGACATGGGTTGGCGGCGCCGGAGTGTGAGGTCCACCCACGGCGGATCGGACGAGTCAGTCGTCCAGCGCCGCGGTACGACCGCCCGGGCCGTGCATCGGCGCATCCGTGCGGCGCTCGAGTGGGCAGTGGCGATGGGGATGCGTACGGACAACCCGTGCAACCGCGTTCCGCCCGTGCTCGGCCCCCAACGCGACATTGTGCAGCACATGCGGGCGTTGCTCTCGCGGCCCCGTACATTTCGCGGCTCCGCAGTCTTGCTATCCACTATTCACTATCCACTGGCCGGCGTCCCGCCGGCCTCACGCCAGGATGTCGTGGACGATCTCGCCGTGGACGTCGGTCAGACGCATATCCCTGCCGCTGTAGCGGAACGTCAATTTCTTGTGATCCATCCCCAGCAGGTGGAGCATCGTTGCATGCAGATCGTGGACGTGGACCTTGTTCTCGACCGCGAAATAGCCGTATTCGTCGGTTGCGCCGTAGCGCAGGCCGCCCTTGACGCCGCCGCCGGCCAACCACATCGTGAATCCGAACGGATTGTGGTCGCGGCCGGTCTGCTCGTCGAACTTGCCGTTTTTCGTTTGCGCGGTGGGCGTGCGTCCGAACTCGCCGCCCCAGACGATCAACGTTTCGTCGAGCAGGCCGCGCCCCTTGAGATCTTTGATCAGAGCGGCGATGGGCCGATCTGTGGCGCGGGCGTTCTTGGTGTGGCCTTCGACCAGGCGCTGGTGCTGGTCCCAGCGGTCCTGGCCCTTGCGCCTGGGCGTCAGCAGCTCGATGAAACGGACGCCGCGCTCGACCATGCGGCGGGCCAACAGGCATTGGCGGCCGAACTCGCCGGTGTCGTCCTCATCGAGGCCGTAGAGCTTCCGCGTGGCCTGGGTTTCGCCCGTCAGATCGAGCAGGTCGGGCACGGCGCTTTGCATGCGATAGGCCAGCTCGTAGTTGGCGATCGAGGCTTCGATCTCGCTGACCGCGCCCAGACGCTTGACAACGCCGCTGTTGAGATTGCGGATCAACTCCAGCTTGCGCGCCTGCAGGCCGGGCCTGCCCTCGCGCGGCCGGATATCGGCGACGGGGTGCTTGCCGCGCCGGAACAGGGTTCCCTGATAGGACGCCGGCAGAAAGCCGCTGCCGAAGCAATCCATCCCGCCCGGCGGGATCAGGCCCGAGTCGAGCACCACGAAGCCGGGAAGATTGTCGCACTCGCTGCCCAGGCCGTACGTCACCCAGGCGCCCATCGAGGGGCGGCCCTGGAAACCCGAGCCGGTATGGATGAAGTAGTTGCCGGCGGTGTGTTCGGAATGGTCGGCGACCATCGAATTAACGATGCACAGATCGTCCACGCATTCCGCCAAGTGCGGGAAAAGATCGCTGACCCAGAGGCCCGACTCGCCGTACTGTTTGAATTGAAAGGGGCTGGCGAAAACCTTGTTGGTGATGTTGAAGACGGTGGTGGGAATCTCTTCCATGCCGATCGGCCGGCCGTGCTCGGCGGCGAGGCGCGGTTTGGGGTCGAACGTGTCCATCTGGCCCGGCCCGCCGTCCATGTAGAGATAGATAACGTGCTTGGCCTTTGCCGGAAAGTGCGGCGGGCGCACGGCAAGCGGCTCGACGGCGCGTTCGGGAGGCGCCGCCGCGCGGGAGGCGTCGGCCGTCATCGCGGCCAGGGCCAGGCCGCCGAAGCCGTTGGCATAGGTGGCGAGCCATTCGCGGCGGGTCATCGTTCGTTTACTTTAGCAACCCGCGGCTCTTCGCTATTCACTCTCCACTCTCCACTGCGCCGCCAAGGGCGGCGCTATTGCGGCTGCGGCCGGTCTGTTGGATAATAGAGTTCTCATCCCATCCCGCCCTTGTCGCCGGGCTGCGAGGCAGCATGAAGTTTCATTCCTACGAGACCGGCGAGTTCTTCGACGAAATGTTTTACTCGGACGGCGCGGTGCGCCCCGAAGCGAAAACATTGTTCGACCGCATCCAGGGGCTCGGCGAAGGCGATCTCGAGGAGCGCCAGAAGGGGGCCGAGCGGGCCTTGATCCGCATGGGCATCACCTTCAACGTTTACGGCGGAGACGAGGGCGACGAACGCATCTTCCCCTTCGACCTCGTGCCGCGCATTGTTCCGGCCCGGGAATGGGAACGGCTCGAACGCGGCTTGCAGCAGCGCATCCGCGCGCTCAACTTGTTCATCGACGACATTTACCACGAGCAGAAGATCGTGCGCGATCGAGTCGTCCCCAGGGAGCTGATCGAATCCGCGGCGGGGTACCGCCCGGAGTGCATGGGCCTCGATCCGCCGGGGGCGGTTTGGTGCCATATCACCGGCACCGATCTCGTGCGCGGCAAAGAGGGCGAGATTTACGTTCTCGAAGATAATCTGCGCTGCCCGTCGGGCGTTTCCTACGTCATCGAGAACCGCGCGATCATGAAGGAGACCTTCCCGCAGGTCTTCTCGGGGCTGCCCATTCGGGCGGTCGACGACTACGCCAGCCGACTGCTGGCCATGCTGGAGGAAGTCGCGCCGCAGGCCATCCCCAATCCCGAAGTCGCCGTGCTGACGCCCGGCCGCTACAACTCGGCGTACTTCGAGCACTCGTTTCTGGCCCGCGAGATGGGCGTCGAGCTGGTCGAAGGGCGCGACTTGGCCGTTGCGGACAGGGCCGTACACATGCGCACCACCAAAGGGTTGCAGCGGGTGGACGTGATTTACCGCCGCATCGACGACGATTTTCTCGACCCCAACGTATTCCGCAGCGATTCCATGCTCGGCGTGCCGGGTTTGATGGAAGCGTACCGCTCCGGCCGCGTGACGCTCGTTAACGCCCCCGGAACCGGCGTCGCGGACGACAAGGTGATCTATGCCTACGTGCCCGAGATCGTCAAGTATTACCTCGCGGAAGACCCGGTCATCCCCAACGTGCCCACCTACCTCTGCTGGCGCGATTCCGACCGCCGGTACGTTCTCGACAACATCGCGAAGCTCGTCGTCAAGCCCGCGAACGAATCCGGCGGGTACGGCCTGTTGGTCGGCCCGCACGCGGCGGCAGAAGACATCGAGGAGTTCAAGGGCCGCATCGAGGAGAACCCGCGCAATTACATCGCCCAGCCGACGCTGGCGCTTTCCCGCGTTCCCACGCTGATCGAAGACCGCTTCGAAGGCCGCCACGTCGACCTCCGTCCGTACATCCTCTACGGCAAGGAGATTTACGTGCTGCCCGGAGGGCTGACGCGGGTCGCGCTGCGCAAGGGTTCCCTGGTCGTCAATTCTTCGCAAGGCGGCGGGAGCAAGGACACATGGGTGCTGGCAAGATGAGCAACGCGCGCGGCGGCGTTCGAGCCGCAGTTCTCGAGGCCGAAGCCGGAACGGAAGGACGGGAATGCTGAGCCGCGTAGCCGAATCGCTCTATTGGATGAGCCGCTACATCGAGCGCGCGGCCAGCGTCGGCCGCTGCGTCGACGTCAACCTGCACCTCCTGCTCGATCTGCCGGACCTGTTCGAAGGCCAGTGGAACGCGGTGGTCAAGATCACCGGCGACAGCGCCGACTTCAACCGGCGTTACGGCAGCGCCGACACCGACGCTCGAAGCGTCGCCCAATTCCAGACTTTCGACAAGCTGGTCGACGCCATGCTCGGCGAGTTGGACACCAACGCGCAAAACGTCATTCAATTCCTGGCCTTCGACCGCGAGAATCCGAACTCGATCGCCTCTTGCGTGGCGGCCGCGCGAGAGAACGCTCGGTCGATCCGGGAGATCATTTCGTCCGAGGCGTGGGAAGAGCTCAACGTCTTTTACCTGAACATAACCTCGCCGGACGCCCGGCGGCGGGCGCTCTCCAACCCTGCGGAATTCTTCCGCGGCGTAAGAAGAGCCGGCCACGCGATAGCGGGCGTGATGATCGAAACGATGTCGCGGGAGGAGGCTTGGCACTTCTCGCGCATGGGGCGCCTGCTCGAACGCGCGGATCAAACGACCCGCATTCTCGACCTCAAGTACTTCCTGCTGCTGCCCGGCGTCCGGGATGTCGGAACGGCGGTCGATGACATTCACTGGATGGCGATCCTGCGCTCCGCGGGCGCTTTCGAGATGTACCGCAAGGTTTACGGGCGGGTCGCCGTAGAGCATATCGTGCGCTTTCTTGTGCTCGACACCGAGTTTCCGCGTTCCGTCCGCTACTGCGTCAACAACGCCGAAATGTCGCTTCGAGTGATTACCGGAACGCCGCACAAGAGCTTTCGCAATCCGGTCGAGCGGCGGCTGGGGCGCTTGGCGTCGGAGCTCGATTACACGGAAGCGAAGGAAGTGATCGGAAGCGGTCTGCACCAGTTCCTGGACGGCGTTCAAGTCAAGCTCAACAAGACCGGCGACAGCATTTTTCAGACGTTCTTCGCCGGTTAGACGCAGATCCGGTTTCGACTCCGGCGGACCGCCCCGTCCGGTCTCCGGCGGGGTAGGATAGGGTAAAGGTCTCGGCCCCTTAAGCTTTCCCCGCCGCGGCCTCGGTCTCGGATTCCATGACGTTCTGCATAGGCATCGCTGTCGAAGAAGGCATTGTCGGCATCGCCGATACGCTGATCACTTCCGGCCGGGAGATGATCTCGGCGCGCAAGATGACCATCTACCATCCTCCGCAAGGGGCGATGTTTCTGATGACGTCGGGCCTACGCTCGATCCGCGACAAGGCGCTGACCTATTTTGAAATCGCCCTCGCCGAGCGCGAAGAGCCTTTCGACCGACTGTTCGAGGCCGTCAATCTGTTTGCCGCGCAGCTTCGCAAGGTGCGACGCGAAGACGGCGATTGGCTGCGCGAAGAAGGCTTGAGCTTCAACTCCCACGCCTTGATCGGGGGACAGATGCGCCTGGATGCAACTCATAAGCTTTACCTGGTCTATCCGGAAGGCAACTGGATCGATACGAGCCGCGCAACTCCCTATCAAGTGATCGGCTCGACCGGCTACGGCAAGCCGATTCTCGATCGGACCTTGAAAATCGGCGACCCGATGCGCCATGCCTTCAAGGTCGGCTGCCTGGCTTTCGATTCCACGCGGATCAGCGCCGCCGACGTGGATTTCCCCATCGACGTCGCCCTCTACAAAAAAAACAGCTTTCATATCGTGGAAAGCCGTTACGACAAGACGGATCTGGCTCCTCTTTCCTCGCTCTGGCAGGAACGCATCCGCAGTGCGATCCAAGGTCTGCCGATGGACTGGGAAGAGCAACTGTTCGCCAAGCTGGAGTCGCCGGACAAGTGAGATTCCGCGTTGTTCATACGACGACGTACAGCTACTCGGACGCCGTTTTTCTCGAACCCCACACGATCCGGCTCAGGCCGCGTTCCGACCCTGCGCAAAGGGAGCTTTCCTATTCCCTGGCGATCGAGCCTGCTCCGGCCCGCTTGAGCCATGCGCTCGACAGCGAGGGAAACTCCGTCGCCTGCGCCTGGTTCGAGGGGTTGACGGAGCGGCTCGAGATCGTTTCCCGCCTGGAAGTCGAAACGCTGCGCCGCAATCCCTTCGATTTCCTTTGGCGGGACGGCGCGCGCCGCTTGGGGTTTCGGTACTCCGAAACGGATGCGCTGGCGCGGTTCATGAGCGCGGGCGAAACGCGCCTGGAGCCGACCGCGTGGGCGCTGGCGCGGAGCGGGGGCGAAACGCTGCCGTTTTTGACGCGCCTGAACGAGCGTATTTACGAATCGATCAAAGTCGTCGTGCGGGAAGAAGGCGAGCCTTACTCTCCGGTGGAAACCCTGCAACGCGGCGCGGGCGCCTGTCGCGACCTGGCCGTCCTGTTCTGCGCCTGTTGCCGAGAAGCGGGTCTGGCGGCGCGGTTCGTTAGCGGGTATCACGCCGGCGATGCCGGCGTGCAGGAGCGCCGCCTGCACGCTTGGGCCGAAGTCTATCTGCCGGGCGGAGGTTGGCGGGGTTTTGACCCTACGGACGGCTTGGCGGCCGCGGACCGGCACATCGCGCTGGCGGCGGCGGCGCAACCCGAGGACGCTGCGCCGGTAACCGGAAGCTTCCGCAAGACGGGCGCGGCCTGCAAGATGAGCTCGCGCGTGGAACTGGAAATACCGGCGGCAAGCGTAGAGACGAGCCGCGCTTGAGGAAAAAGCCGCCTCAGGGGCATGCGATGCCCCCTCGTCGTTGCAGTCTTCCCGGCAGGCGTGTGCGATTCCAGACCAAGCGGGGGCGAAGTCCCGGGCGGGTTACGGCGCTTTGCGCACGAATCCCTGGAATCCTTCGCGCCGCAAGCGGCGAAGCGCAGCTTCGGCGCTGCCGCCCTTTTGCGGCGCGACCAGCACGCGGAACACGACGCCCCCGCTCGCCCGCGCTGTTTCCAGATCGACTTCGTAGCCGAGGCGCCGAACTTCAGCAGCAACCGAGTCGGCCCTGCTGCGTTGTCGAAAAGAGCCGATTTGGACAACGGAACGCCGGGCAACGGAACCTTGGGCGGAAGAACCGGACTTCGGCCCCTTGATGATCTTCAACCGCACGCGGGCGGTGCCCGGGCCGATCATGGCGATTGCTTCCGCGGCGGCGCGCGAGATGTCGATAATCCTGTTCTTCACGAACGGGCCGCGGTCGTTGATGCGGACTTGCGTCGCCCGGCCGTTGTCGAGGTTCGTCACTTGCACCCAGGTGTCGAACGGCAGCGCCAGATGCGCCGCGGTCATTTTGTTCATGTCGTAGATTTCGCCGTTGCTCGTGCGGCGGCCGTGATAGGGGCGCCCGTACCAACTGGCGACGCCCCGCTGGGTCGCGCCGATCACGGCCGGCTTGGGGGGCGGCAGCCTATTCGGACTCGGTTTCCTTCCGCCGCAAGCCGCCAGCAGAGCAAGCGTCAAGGCGGCAAGTAAGGCGCTACGCATAGTCCAATAGTGTACCCACGCCGCCCGAGACCGTTCCGCCGGGATTCGCTAACTTGATAAAGATGACCGATCCGACATCCGCGGCCCGCCGGCATGACCGCCCGCCGAACCGTAAGCGCATGAATCTGGATCTGCAGGTCTTCCTGAATCTTTTTGTCTCGATCGCCGAGGAAATGGGCATCGTGCTGCAGCGCACCGCGTTTTCGGCGAATATCAAGGAGCGCCGCGACTATTCCTGCGCGGTTTACGACGCAGGCGGGCGGACCGTCGCGATGGGCGATCACATGCCCGCGCACTTGGGCGCCATGCCGGTCTCGGTCAGCGCGGTGCTGCAAGAGGCGCAGCCCGCTCCGGGGGACATTTATTTCCTCAACGATCCGTTCCGCGGAGGAACGCATCTGCCTGACATCACCTCGGTTTCCGCCGTGTTCCCGAGAGACTCCGGCGCGCCGGCGCTCTACCTGGCCACACGCGCTCACCACGCCGATGTCGGCGGCATGAAGCCGGGCTCCATGCCGCTAGCTACCGAGATTTTTCAAGAGGGGCTGCGCATACCGCCGATTCGACTGGTCAGGGCCGGCGCGTACGACGAAGGATTGCTGGCTCTGATCCTGGCGAATGTGCGCACACCCGAGGAGCGCCGCGGCGATCTGGGCGCGCAAGTCGCCGCTCATCGGGTAGGCGAGCGGCGCTTGTTGCAGGCGCTGGCCAAGTACGGGCAGGCGAAGGTCGCCGGCCGGATGGCGCAATTGCAGGATTACGCCGAGCGCCGCATGCGGCGCCGCCTCGCGGCCTTGCCGGACGGCAGCTACGACTTCGAGGATTGCCTCGACAACGACGGCTTTTCCTCTCGACCGGTACGCATTGCCTGCCGCCTGACCATAAACGGCGAATCGGCAACGGTCGATTTCAGTGAGTCGGATCCGCAGACGCGCGGCGGCGTGAACGCCAACCGCGCGGTGACCAACTCGGCGGTCATGTACTGCTTCCGATGCTTGATTGCAGACGACGCGCCGTACAACGCCGGGCTGATGCGGCCGGTCACGGTGGTGACGCGCTCAGGCACGGTGTGCGACGCCCGCTTGCCCGCGAGCGTGGCGGCAGGCAATGTCGAAACCTCGCAGCGGATCGCGGATGTAGTCATGGGTGCGCTGCAAAAAGCCGATCCTGCGAGCGTGCCCGCAGCCTCCTCGGGAACCATGAACAACGTCAGCCTAGGGGGTATCGATCCCGCCTCGGGAGAGCCGTTCACATATTACGAGACGATCGCCGGCGGGATGGGCGCGCGGCCGACGGCCGACGGCCTGGACGCCGTCCATACCAATATGACCAACAGCCTGAATACTCCGATCGAGGCCCTGGAGTATCAGTATCCGCTGCGGGTCACACGCTATTCGAAGCGGCCGGACAGCGGCGGGACAGGAAAGCGCCGCGGCGGGCACGGGGTGATCCGCGAGATCGAGTTTTTGACCGGCGCCGAGGTTACGCTGCTCTCTGAAAGGCGCGAGCGCGAACCCTACGGCGTTGCCGGCGGCGGGGCCGGCAAGCTCGGCCGCAATACTTTGAACGGTTCCGTCATCGCCGCCAAGGGAAGTTTCCAGGCAAAGCCCGGAGACCGCATGAAAATCGAAACGCCGGGCGGGGGCGGTTACTTTTCGAGCAGGAAGTGACCGACGAACATGGCGTCGATGCCCGAGGCATAAAAGCTGCGCACGGCCGCGCGGGGATCGTTGACCAGCGGTTCGCCAAACAGGTTGAACGAAGTGTTGTAGAGCACGGGCAATCCGCTGACGCGACCGGCTTGTTGCAGCAGTTCCCAATAGAGCCGGTTGTCCGCTTTGCGCACGAGGTGAACGCGAATGCGCTCGCCGTCGAGCAGCGCCGCCTCGAACGTCTTCTTATGCTTCGGTTTCACCCGGCTTACGGTAGCCAGATACCGCGCGGCGGGGGTTGTGTGGAAATATTCGTCCGCGCACTCTTCCGGCGCCGACGCCGCGAATTTGCGGAACTGCTCGCGCCGCTTGATGTAAACGTTCAGGTTCTCGGTCGAGTAGGGATTCAGCGGCGAGGCCAGGATGCTACGGTTGCCGAGAGCGCGCGGCCCGAACTCGGTGCGGCCTTGAAACCAAGCCAGAATCTGGTTGTCGGCCAAACGGCGGACCGCATCGTCGATAAGCTCCGTATCGGTCATCAGGTAGCGCAGCCGCAGCTTGCAATTTTCCAACACCTGCTTGATTTCCTCGCTGCCGAAACTCGGTCCGAGAAAGAGGTTTTCCATCGGCACGCGCTCGGTGCGCTTGAGCACCTTGTGCCAGGCGTGGTAGGCGCTGCCGACGGCCGTCCCCGCATTGCCTGCAGCCGGTTGCACGAACACGTTGCCGAAGCGTCCGCTTGTCTCCAACGCTTCCACCAGCAGGGCGTTCATCGCCAATCCGCCGGCGAGGCAAAGATGCTCGGCCTCTCCAGCCAAGCGGATCACGGCGCCGGCAACCGCGGCCTGAACGCCGGCGGCCAAGTCGCGCCGCAGCTCGGGGCCGACGCTCCTGCCGGGCTCGATGCCGACCGCGCGGTAGAACTTTTCGCTGAAGCCGCCCTGCGTCGGGCGCGCGGTGTCGAAGTAGCTCCGATCGAGCCTGGGCAGCGCCGCTTGCGCGCCGCCGAGAATTGCGGAGAACAGATCGGCAAACCGCGGCTCGCCGGACAACGACAGCCACTGCAGCTTGTGCTCTTCGCCGTCTGCCGAGAATCCCGCCAACTCGGTTGCCCGGCTGTAAAGAGCGGCGGGGGAGTCCGGCGCGTAAAGCTCCTCCACGGCGTCGAGTTGCGATCCGTTGCCCTGCCATACTGCGCCGCAGCGCATATCGCCGCGGCGGTCGAGGGTCAGGACGCGGGCGCTTTCGTAGGGCGAGGCAAAAAATGCGCTGGCGGCATGCGCGTCGTGATGATCGACGATGACCATCCGCGCTTTGGGGAAAAGCGATTTCAGATGGAAATGAAACGAGTTGTCCGCGCCGGCGGCCAACGGCCGCGCGAGGGCGACGACGTCGACATCGCCGGCGGCCGCTGAATCTACCGCCAGGCAGGAGTCGATCGCCTGCTTGGGCAGTCCGCCGCGGTGCGCTTGGCGGGAGAGCTTTTCTTCTTCAATCGCGGCTACCAAGCGTCCGTCCCGCATGAGCGCGGCGGCCCCATCGTGCAGCCAGCCTCCGATTCCGAGTATCAGCATGTTTTATCCGAATCGAGCGTCTACACGCCTGCGAGGCGCTCCAGAACTCGTTCTCTGCCAATCAGCGTAAAGACTTTGAAGGCGCTCGGGCCGACCGATTGTCCGGTCAACGCGGCGCGGGCGCCGTTGATCAACAGGCCGGGCTTGACTCCGCGCTCTGCGGCGAGCGAGCGGAGCTCCGCTTCGACCGATTCCTCAGAGAACTCGCCGACTGCTTCCAGCCGCTTCCCCAACTCGCGCAAGCCTTCGCGGGCGCCTTCTTTGTCGAGATTGGCCGCGGCTTTCGCTTCCAGATTGAAGATGTCTTCGAAGTAGGCTTTGCCGCGCAGCGAAAAGTCGGTTGTCAGCGTGAAACGGGAGCGGAGCGCGTCGACGACGGCGGTCAGCCAGTCCCGCCGGTCGCCCTCATATTCGGTTTTCCACCAACCGGCGCGCCTGAGCTCGATCTCGACGCGGGGCAACAGTTGCTCGACGGGCATGGAGCGCAAGTGCTGCGCGTTCAGCCAGAGGGCCTTCGGGTCGGCCCAATTCTGCGCGGACGATTCGTCGAACTGCACGACGGCGTTGGTCCGCAGCACCCCGTCGGTTTTGAAAAGCGAGACCAGTTCATCCACCAAGAGCACTTCGCGGTTGTCCTTGGGAGACCATCCCAACAGGCTGAGATAGTTGACGAACGCGCCCGGAAGAAAACCCTTGTCCCGATAAGTCGTGACGCTGACTATGGGGCCGTGCTTGCGTTTGGAGAGCTTCGATCCATCGGGGCCGAGCAACAGCGGAAGATGGCCGAACTGCGGCAAATCATGGCCCAACGCCTCGAAAATCAAGATGTGCTTGTAAGTATTCGACAGATGATCTTGCCCGCGGATCACGTGGGTGATCCCCAAGTCGCCATCGTCGACCGTGGACGCCAAATGATAAGTCGGGTCGCCGTTAGCGCGGGCCAAGGCGAAATCTTCGATGTCGGCGAACTTGCGAAACTGCTTCTTGAAGATCGAATCCTTGAAGAGAACGCCGCCTTCGCACTCGCGCGGCACACGGAAGCGCAAGACGAAGGGCTCTCCGGAGGCGGCGCGGCGGTCGCTCTCTTTTGCTGAGAGATCGCGCATTCCAGGGTTGCAGAGCCAGGCGGTTCGGGTTGCCGCGGAGCTTTGCTTCGCTTGGGCGTTCTCGGCGGTATTTTCCGGAGTAAAGTCGCGGTAGGCCGCGCCTTTCGCCAGCAGGGCGGCAGCCGCTTCGCGGTGGAGTTGCTTCCGCTTGGACTGGTAGTGCTGCTCGTCCCAGGGCAGGTTCAGCCATTCGAGTCCTTCGAGGATCGAGCGCAGCGATTCTTCGCTGCTGCGCTCGGCGTCGGTGTCGTCGATCCGCAGCGCCATGCGGCCGCCGGTGGAGCGCGCGAACAGCCAATTGAAGATATAGGTGCGCGCGCCGCCTATGTGCAGAAATCCCGTCGGAGAGGGTGCGAATCGGACGCGGTTCATGGGCGGTAGGGGAGCCGTGCCCGGTTCGTCGGGCTCAACGGCCAGTATAACGAGATCGCCGGGGTAAGGGCGGCGCCGGGCGGCGGGGCGTCGACGGCTCGGCCGCAACGCCTTCGAGACTTAATTCTTTGCGCCCAACCAGCGGATATTCTCTCCTCCGAGCAAAGGAAGCAAAAAGATCGCGCCGCTCGATGGGTCGAAGTCGACTTTTGCTAGGCGATCGCCGTAGGGACGCAGGATCTCCAGATCGTCGCCCGCGGCCGGCGGCGTCCCCGGCGCTTGCATGCGCAGAAAATCTCCCAGCGGCGTCCCCGGCGCTACGCGCTCCTCAGTTCCGTTCATTTTTACGGCAACGTAGAGGTTGAACGACAATTCGGACGGCCCTGTTATGCACCAACTCTCCGCCGTCTCGGTGGAGCACGTTCGCGGATTGCCTAACACGGCGGCGGAGCGCGTTTCGAGTTCCCGGCGCGTTGGCGCCGTAAGGAACAATACGTCGTGATCGCCCGACTCAGCGACGCGGATAATGTAGATCATCCGCATGAACCGCGCTTGCGGCACGAAGGCGAAGCCCGTCCGCAGAGGCGCATCGAGGCTCCCGATCTCCCCGTCATGGAAAAATGCGGTCCGTTCGTGTTCGACCCGAATGCCGCCGTCCGTCGTTTCCCGTATTGCGTACCAGGATTCTTCGTATCCGATCAACTCTTCGGAGGCGCGCACGTCGATGCTCAGCTTTGCGCCGCCCTCGGCCTTTGGAGCGCTTGCCGACGCGACGGCAGACAGACCATCTCCCGCGCCGCCGCGAAAAACCGGCCCCACCACTTTCAACGCGCGTCCCGGCAGGAAGTCCATGAAGCTCGATTCCATGGGGTTGCCGAACGGCACGCTGTAGGTGTGTCTGAGACGCAATGGAAACGATTGGGCAATCCGTGTTGCGAGCGGCCCGCTCCGGCCCGGCGGAAGGCAGCCTCTCGCGCTGAACAAATCCGTCCAACGGGTCAACCAGCCCGGCGGCCGCGCCGTCAGCGTTTCCCGCGTGATCGAAATCCGGTATTTGCTATGCCGTTTGACGACTTCGAGACCCGGCTCTTCAAGCCGGCAATCGGCTCGACGGTCCGGCGGCCGGACTGTGAATGTGCGGGAGTCGGCAGACAGGTCTTGTACGCCGGGCGGCGCCAACAGCGCATTTCGAGGTTCCCCAACGAGTCTATAGGCAACGGTTCTTCGACCCGCGCAGCCGAGGGCGCTCAGTAAAAGAGCCCCGCACGCCAAAACGACGCCGATTGCTCGCATTGCTTGCAGCGTAGCGCACGCCGCAAACGGGCATGCGTGAGAGAGTCTTCGCCGTCAATGGGTTCCCGGCGACACGGCGGCGCCCGTCGAGACCGCGGTAACCACCGCCGCCTGCCGCTCGGCCAAAGTTGCTTGGATCGACTGTAGCGCAACCAAGTCGCCGACGCTTCGCTCGACGGCGCTGCTGCCGCCTTGCGCCAGTGCGATGCCGGCGGCCAGCGAGAACGCCGCGTTCTTCGACGGCCGCGGCTTGGCGGCGCGCAGACGGTCGCGGTATTCCAACACGCGGTTGACCGTGGGCTGCGCAGTCTCCCGGGTCAGCGCCAGCGCCGCGATCCCATCGTAGCGGCCGGTTCCGACGCGTTCGCGGGCGCTCCTCAGCCTGTCGGCGATTTGGCAGAAGCGCTGCGCGCCCGTGTCCACGCCCCGGGGGGCCACCGCCAGCAAGTGCGAAACGCGTTGTAGGGCGTTGCCTCTGCGGAAACCGGCGGCCCGCAGACGTTCGTAGGCCCGCTCCACTCCGGCGGTCAGGGTTTCGACCGCCTCGTCCCGGCCGGCGTGGAGCGCCGCCGCCGGCAGGTCGTTCGCAGTAGTCAGCCAGAAACGATCCTTGCGCCAGCGCCTGTAGATAGCCGCGAGGCGATCGAATTGCCGTTCGGGCGCCGGGCGCCCCTCGGCGTGGAGCGCCAGCAGCAACGCCGCCAGCGTCGGACCGTCGCCGCGGCTTGGGATCTTGCGCATCTTGAACGCGCTGCGCATCTCGAACATCCGGGATTGGATTTGCTCAGGGTCGAGTCCGCGTCGGAGGATTATCGCCGCAACCACGTAACGAATCTCCGACTTCAGCGGACTCCACCGGCGGGCGCGCTTGCGCAGCCCGTCCGCCGTCCCTTCCAGGCGGTCGCAATCGATAGCGGGGCCGGCGCTGCCCAGGGCCAGCGCGGCGAAGCGGGAGGTTGCGGTATCGACGGTCCAGGGTTTGCGGGCGCGCAGTCTCTCGAACGTCTCCAGGTAGCCGGCGACCGGATCGGCTGTCGGGCCCATGCGTCGAATATAGCAACGCGCAGCGAACCGCGGCGCCCGGTCGCCGCGCGGCCGACGAACTCGATCGGCTATTCGGGCACGATCACGATCTTGCCGAACTGTTTTTTGTCTTCCAGGTATTCGTGGGCGCCGCGAACGTCGCTCAGCGGAAAACTGCGGTCGATGACGGGCTTCAGCAGGCCGCGGTCGAAGAAGCGCAGCACCTCGTAGAGCTCGCCCATCGTGCCCATGAACGAGCCGTTCAGACTGAGATGCTTGGCGAAAAGCCGTCCCAGGTTAAGCGGCGTCTCGAACCCGGTTGTCGCTCCGCAAGTGACCAGGCGGCCGTGGTGCGCGAGCGAGGCGACGGAATGCCCGAACGTCGCCGCGCCGACATGCTCGAACACGATATCGACGCCGCGGCGTTCGGTGATCTTCCGCACCTCGTCTTTGATCGACTGCTTGTAGTGGTCGATCACATGGTCGGCGCCGAGTTCTTTGGCTTTGGCAAGCTTCGCCTCGCCGCCGGCGGTGGCGATCACGCGGCAGTGGAAGAGCTTGGCGATCTGGATTGCGGCGATGCCGACGCCGCTGGAGCCGCCGATGATCAAAACGTCCTCGAGCATCTTGACGTTGGCGATGCCGACGAGCATGTGCCACGCCGTCAGGAACACCAAGGGCACGGACGCGGCCTCTTCGTAACCGAGATTGCCGGGGATGGGCAGCGCATTCGCTTCGGGAACCGCCACGTATTCGGCGTTCAGCCCTTGGTACATGTAGCCGAAAAGCCCGTAATCGGGGGCCCAATTGTCGCGGCCGCGCGCCGTCTCGTAGCTTGCGCTCAGCGTGCGCCCCGGCGCGACGAGAACCTTGTCGCCCACTTTCGCCCGCGTGCATAAATCGCCGACGGCGACGATCTCGCCGGCCGCGTCGCTGCCAAGCACCCAGGGAAAATCGAGCTTCAGACCGCGCAGCCCGCCGCGGACCCACAAATCGAGGTGGTTGAGCGAGCAGGCGCGTACGCGCAGCACAACCTCGTTGCCTTTCGGCTGCGGTTCGGGAGCATCCTCGTAACGCAGCGCCTCAGGGCCGCCGGTCTCGTAAATCCGCGAGACTTTCATGGACTCGGTCTCTCCTTTCCTGCGATCCCCGATTATAGTGCGCTCCGGCTCTCGACGCTCGGTTGACCCTCGTTCGAGAGCGTAGCTATGATCAAGTTAGCGGTTTCGCAGCCAAGCGGAACGGGCGAAGGTAGGTGTCAACGCATGGGCCCTCTTGGAATGGGCGAAATCATCGTCATCTTCATTTTGGCCTTGTTGATCTTCGGGCCGAAGAAGCTGCCCGAGCTCGGCAAGACTTTCGGCAAAGGCATGGCCGAGTTCAAGCGCGCTTCGAACGAATTGAAGTCGACGTTCCAGCGCGAGATGGATACCATCGAGCGGGAGACCAGGGAAGTCAAAACCTTGGCCGGCGACGTGAGCAAAGACATCGACACGTCCTACTACGACGACGGCGAAGAAGATTACTACGACGCCTACGATTATGATGGCGGAACCGGAACCAAGACGTCCGGGAGCTCGGCGGCGGCCAATGGGGCCGCGGCCGATTCGGCCGGCGAAGAAATATCCGACAAAGCCTCCCCCAGCACGGAAGCTTTCGACAGCGCGGCAGCCGCCGCGGCTGAAACCCCGAGCGAAGACAGCTCAAGCGCCGGCGTCGCCGAAGCCGCCGAGGTCCCCGTTGCGGCGGTCAGCGCCGATGTCGGGGAATCGGAGCCGAAAACGGCATAGAAGCTTCCCCGGTAACCCGACAGGCCGATCGGCCGCCGCGGCGGCTGTAAGAGTTGTATCGTTCGATGAATCCGGAAGACAAAGACCCGCAGGACAAGAATCCCAACGGCGATCCCGAGCCGCCGCCAAGCGGGGAGGAATCCTCAGCCGAGGCGCCGCGGTCGTCCAATCGGGAATCGTCATCGACCTACTACGACGATCCCTATCACGACGAATCCGATTATGAATCCGACGACCCTTACGCCGCCGGGGAGGAGTCCGCTCAGCAAAGCGAGAAGTCGTCCGGCAGCGGGCAATCCAAGCCTTCGCCGCCGCCGCCGCCGCCGAAGCCACCGGTCGAGCCGGATGAGGGTGACGAAGAAGAGGGCATGGTGCGCATGTCGTTCATGGACCACCTGGGTGAGCTGCGCACGCGAATCCTCCGCGCCTTGATGGGGCTGCTTGTCGTTTATCTCCTCTGCCTGACCTTCGCAAAAGACCTCTTGCAGTTCGTGCTCGTCCCTTTCTACGCGGCGACGGCGTCGATGAAGGGGCCGGCCGGCGAAGCTCTCCAGATCGTCAACATACGGCCTCTGGAGCAGTTTCAGGTCATTTATATCAAGGTGCCGTTGGTCGCGGCGGTTTTTCTGGCCGCGCCCTGGCTGATGTACCAGGCCTGGCGCTTCATTGCTCCGGGACTCTACAAGCGCGAGCGGCGCTGGGCTGCGCCGTTTATTTTCTCGACCGCCGCGCTGTTCATCATGGGCGGCGCTTTCTGTTATTTCGTTGCCTTGCGCGTGACGCTCCAATTTCTGCTGACCATCGGCCTCGACCAGATCACGCCTTACATTTCCGTCAGCGAATACCTGGACACGTTTATCATCCTGGAACTCGGACTGGCGTTGGTTTTCCAGCTTCCGGTGCTGATCTTTTTCTTTACCCTGATGCGTCTGACGACGCCGCGGTTTCTGTTGCGCAACGTGCGCTACGCCATTTTGATCATGTTCGTCGTCGCGGCGATCATCACGCCCACGGGCGACCCGTTCACGATGACGCTCTTCGCCGGGCCGATGATCCTGTTGTACTTCATCGGCATCGGCGCGAGTTGGCTGCTGGTTCTCAAGCGCGAAGGCCAAGCAGTTCCCTGGATGCGGATCGTCTTGGCTGTCCTGGCGTTCTTCGGCGCGGTCGCCGGAATCGTTTACTACATGTACGCCAACATGGGCTACCGGTTCGTTTCCGAATTCCCCTGGTTCGTCGGACCGTAAGAGCGTACAATCCGGCAGCGGCGGAGCAACGAAAATGGCGGAACTGAAAACGAAGCCGAATCAGGCCGACGTCAACGCATTCATCGACTCGATCGCAGACGCAAGGAAGCGCCGGGACAGCTTCGCCTTACTGGGGATGATGAAAGAAATCACCGGGGCGCAGCCTCGGATGTGGGGAGACAGCATCGTCGGCTTCGGCACTTACCACTACCGCTATGCCAGCGGGCGTGAGGGGGATTGGTTCATTACCGGGTTCTCGCCGCGCAAGCAGGCTTTGACCGTCTACTTGATGTGCGACGTTTCCACGCAGCAGCCGCTGCTGGACAAGCTGGGGAAATACAAGATCGGCAAGTCGTGCCTGTACGTCAAGAAACTGGAAGACATCGACGAAGCCGTTCTGCGCAAACTGATCGAGCGGCTCTGGGCCGAGCATGCATCTTAAGCGCCGGCAACACGGTCCGGCGCGGCTATCTCAAATAATCGAACTCCCAACCGGCATGGTCGCACTGGCTGCGGATCCGCCATTCGAGCAGGGCGTCCAGCAACTCCCGCTTCTTTTCCGCGCAGGCCGGGTCCGTCCAGAGGTTCCTTACCTCATCGGGGTCGTTTTGCAAATCGAACAGTTGTCCGTCTTTCTCCCCGACGAAGTGAACGAGCTTCCAGTCACGACTGCGGATCATCGTCTGGTAGTCGTTTGTGGTGAAATTGACGTCGCGCGCCGACTCGCAAAACACGTAATCGCGGCCGGAGAACTCTTCGCCCCGGATCGCCGGCATGAGCGACCGCGCCGCCATCTTGGGTAGCGGATCGAGCCCCGTCATTTCCAGAATCGTCGGCCCGAGATCCATCAGCGAGCACAACTCTTCGACTGTGCGGCCGCCCGCGATCTTGCCCGGCGCCCAAACGATCGCCGGCATCCTTGTCACCGTGTCGTACATGGTCCATTTCTGGCTGTGTCCGTGGTCGGTCAAACAGTCGCCGTGGTCGGAGGTGAAGATGACGATCGAGTTGTCGCGGTAGCCCGTTTCTTCGAGCGTTTCGAGGATCTCCCCGATCTTTTCGTCGATCAGCGTCACGTTGCCCAGGTAGTAGGCGCGCTGGCGGCGCCGAGCTTCCTGCGAAGGATGCTGCTGGTGGACGACCGAGTCGTGATCGACTTCGCAGTTGTGCCGGATCATGCCGCGGTACGCCTCGGGCTGGTTGTCCAGCTCCTCTTGCGTCACTTCGAGCAAGGGAAGCTCTCGCTGCATATAGGGCGCCGCGTAGCGCGCCGGCGGGTCATATGGCGGGTGCGGGCCCGGAAAACCGATTTCAAGAAACAGCGGCTCGGTCTTCGGATAACGCTTCAGCCACCACTTGGCGAGATCGCCGACGAAAGCGTCCGGATGCATGTCTTCGTCAAGCGTCCACTCGAAGGCGCCGAGACGCTCTTTGTAGTCCGGCAGCCCGCGATAGACAAGGCGTCCGGGCTTGCGCAGGCCGCGAGCCTGGAGCGCTTTGTCCCATTCGTCGAAGTAATAGCGGCCTTCCAGATGGCGGTCTTTGTTTTCCACTGTGTAGCGCTGCTTGAACCCGAACAATTCGTTGTAGGGAAAGGTATGCATCTTGCCGACGTTGATCGTGTTGTAGCCGGACTCCTTGAGTTTCTCGACCCAGCAATAGCGCCAGCGGTCGCCGTTGCGGAGCACGCCGTGAGCATGCGGGTATTGGCCGCTGAACAGGCTGGCGCGGCACGGCGCGCACGAAGCGGCCGGGATGAAACAATTCGTAAAAACAACCCCTTCTCGCGCCAGACGGTCGAGGTTCGGCGTGTCGACATGCGGATAGCCCAGAGCGGCGATCGTGTCGAAGCGTTGCTGGTCTGTGATGATGAAAATAATGTTCGGGCGCTCGTCCGGCATGGAACTCGTATTTTACTTGTCCGGCTGCCGAGTCCCTCGAGTTGGCGATGAAAATCGGAATCACGTGCTATCCCACCTACGGCGGCAGCGGCATCGTCGCCTCTGAAATCGGCATGGAGCTTGCCGCTCGGGGGCATGAAGTCCACTTCATTACTTACGCGAACCCGATCCGTCTGACCGACAGCCACCCCGGAGTCTTTTATCACGAGGTCGAGGTCAGCGACTACCCGCTGTTCCAGTACCCGCCGTACAGCCTGGCCCTGGCGTCGCACATGGTCGAGGCGGCGGAGAACGAACGTCTCGACCTGCTGCACGTACACTACGCCGTCCCGCACGCGGTCAGCGCCTTGCTGGCCGCGCAGATGACGGAAGGGCGGCTGCCGTTCCTGACCACACTCCACGGTACGGACGTGACGCTTGTCGGCGCGGACTCCTCGTACCTGCCCATCACGCGGTTTGCGATTGAAAAAAGTCCGGCGGTGACTTGCATCAGCGAGCACTTGCGGGAGGAAACCGAACGCGTCTTCGGCGCGGGGCGGGAGATCGAGGTAATCCCGAACTTCGTCAACTGCCGGTTATACCGCACGGAGGGAGACCCGGCGCTGCGGGCGCGCTATGCCCGTCCGGAGGAGAAGCTTCTCGTACATCTTTCCAACTTTCGTCCGGTGAAGCGGGTACTGGACTGCATACGCGCTTTTGCGGGAATCGCCCAAAAGCTGCCCTGCAAGCTTTTGCTGATCGGCGACGGACCGGACCGCGTTCCCGCCGAGAGGCTGGCGCGTGAGCTGGGCGTAGAGGGCCGCACGATTTTCGCCGGCAAGCAGCAGCGGGTTGCTCCGCTTCTGGCGGTTTCGGACCTCCTGCTCTTGCCCAGCGCGATGGAGTCTTTCGGCCTCGCGGCGCTCGAAGCGATGGCCTGTGGCTCTCCGCCCGTGGTCTCTAAAGTCGGGGGTCTCCCGGAGGTCGTCACCGACGGTCATGACGGGCGCCTGGTCGCTCCGGGAGACACGCAGGCGATGGCGGACGCCGCTGTCGAGATATTGTCGTCGCCGGAGACCTTTCGCCGCATGAGTTCCGCGGCGCGCGCAACCGCCTGCGCCCGATTCAACAGCGAGGCCGTCATTCCACGCTACATCGACGCGTACAAGCGGCTTTTATCGAAGAGCTGACGCCCGCGGGCAGCGGCTGCCGCGCATTGACGCGGTTACGTGTTCAGTTCCGGCGGCGGCTCGTCCTCAACGACTACCGCGGTGCCGTAAACCAGAATCTCCGCCATGTTGGCCGCGACATAAGAAGTCGCGACACGAGTTCCGACGATGGCGTTGGCTCCCAGTTGCCGCGCTTCGGCGACCATGCGGTCGAGAGCGTGCTCGCGGCTTTCTGCAAGCAACTTGGTGTATTCATGCACCTCCCCCCCGACAAAACCCCTGAAAACAGCCAGGATATCCCTGCCCAGGTGGCGGGCGCGAACGGTATTCCCGCGAACGAATCCGAGCGTGCGGACGATTGATTTTCCCGCGATGCTCTCGGTAGTGACGACGATCATCTCTTGACTCCCCGATAGCGGTCGTGAGGCAACTCCAGTATCCGTTGGCGAGCTACGGAGGCCAGCACCAGAAGGAGTCCCACATGAATAGAGCCGACGATGCTCTTGCGCAACCAGTACATGTCCGACGTGACGAACAGGTAACCGCTGTAGAGCACGCCGGCAACCGCGCCGATAACGAACAAGACCCAGCCGATCCGCCGCGGCGCCTTCACGGACAGCCGCTGCTCCAGTTCGTTCATGCGGTCGTCCGGCGGCGGGAGGAAGGCAAGTTCCGAAGTTGCCTTTTTCAGCGCCTGAAGTTGCCGGAGTTGTTCTCGCGCAGCGGGCGAGTTTTCCAGATGGATGCGGACTCGTTGCTGCTCGGCTTGGGTCAGTTCTCCGTCAAGATAGGCGGACAGCATGCTCTCGATAGGTTTCTCGTCCATGTTTTTACAGATGCCTCCCGAGCTTGCGGCGCAGGATTTCACGGGCGTCGTAAAGCCGCGAGTTCACTGTCGTCAACGAATTGCCGGTAATCGCGGCGATTTCTTTGTAGGCGAATCCATGCATGTCTCGGAGCACCAGGACTTCTCGTTGTTCCGGGGAAAGCTGATGGATTGCCAGCCAAACTCGCTCTTTCAGCTTGTTTCTCTCGGCCAGGACTTCCGGGCCGGGATGGGGCGATGCTTGCGGCTGCTTCTCGTCCAAAACCGTTTCCTTGCGCGTGCTGCGCTTGCGGTACAAATCGACCGTCAGATTGCGGATGATCGAGTAGAGCCAGGGAGCGAACGGACGCAATCTGTCGCGCCGACTCCAATGCCTGTGAACGCGCAGGAATGCTTCTTGCGTGATGTCCATCGCATCTTCGGGGTTGCCCACGAGTTGCAACGTGAAGCGATAAGCTCTTAGATGGTATTCCCGGAACAGGCAGCCTAAGTTCTCCGATTCCGCGATTGCCGTGTTGCAGGCAATGGGCGCGGAAGAGTCGATTGCAGGAAGCACTGACATACAGTTTCACAGATGGATACGGGCGGGACTCCGGTTTCTTCCCCCAAAAAAGTCGCATTCGAGCGGCACACGAGGGCGAACGTCGTACGGCTAAGATAAAAAGTCCTCCCCGCAATCGGATCTTCATGAGACAGTTCGGTGAATGGCTGGTTGCCGGCGCGGCAGTGCTGGGCCCTTGGGGGATCTTTCTCGCCGCCTTGGCGGATAATGCGTTCATCCCGTTTCCTCAGGGCGTGGATGCGTTGCTGGTCGCCCAGGCGATTGCCGCCCCTTCGACGGTTTACCTTGCCGCGGGGCTTGGCGTGGCTGGATCGGTGATCGGCTCGGTCGTCCTTTATTCCCTTGCGCGCAAGGGCG
The DNA here is from genome assembly GCA_965214915.1 of Bryobacterales bacterium. Taxonomy (GTDB): domain Bacteria; phylum Acidobacteriota; class Terriglobia; order Bryobacterales; family UBA6623; genus CATQHP01. Next base: position 399,292 of record CBDCCP010000001.1, read on the forward strand.
GCGCCGCGATGCTGCGCAAACGCGTTTCCGAAGCCGGCATGCGACGCATGCAGCGGATGATCGAGGAATACGGCGCCGCGGCGCTGATTCCACCCGCGGCGATTCCGCTGCCGCTGCCGATGAAGCCGGTCGTGCTGGCGGCCGGCATCTTCCAAATGCCGCTCGGGCCGTTCTGCGCCGCGATCGTCTTTGCGCGCGTTCTGCGCTATTTCGGCGTCGCCTATTTGGCTCTGCGCTTTGGCGGCAACGCCTTGGCCTTCGCCGAGGAGCACGCTCTCGCGGCTGCGCTGCTGTGCGCTGCGTTGGTCTTAGCGTTCTATTTCGTCAATCGTTGGAGCAACAGCCGGCTCAGCCGCCGCGCCTGAAGTTATGCCCGCCCTGCCGTTTGGATGAGCTTTGCTCCGAGGCCGGCGACGGGTTGCCGGGACCCGGATCAACTCCTGAAAAGCGCGAACAGACCGCCTCCAACCGCGCTGAGCAGCGTGATGCATACGGCAACGACCATTGGCCAGAGCACCTTCTGCAGGGTGTCGATGCGGTCGGTCAGAGCGTCGATGCGGGCGCCTTGAACATCGATGCGGGCGCCGAATTCGGCAAAGCGCGATTCCATGACGTCAATGCGGGCGCCGAATTCGGCAAAGCGCGATTCCATGACGTCAATGCGGGCGCCGAATTCAACGAAGCGCGATTCCACGACGGTGATAACGCTGCGGCCGGCTTGAGCGCGGATTTGCTCGGTGGCCTCATAGGCGAGGTCGGGGTCCACCCGAGCGGACCGCCAAGCGCGGTAAATAGCATCGGCGGACGGCTCGGGAGGCGCGGCGGCAGTAGGCATCGGAAGCTCTCCTTTTCGAACAAAGGCGGTCGGGGTCGAGCAAGCGGTCGATCCGAAGACATTTTACGAAGTTACTGTAGCAGTTGAAAGACGGGCGCCGCGGCTGCTCTCCGCCGCGCTGCCGTCGCGGCCCGCGGATAAGCTGCGTTGGTCTGCCATGGCGCTTTGTGGCACATTATGGGGAAGGAGGACATTCGGCGATGTTTACGATGCGGCTTACGGTCGTGACAGCCATTTGCGGCGTTTTGGGCGTCCTGGCCGGCTGTTCTTCGGGGCCTTCGTTCACCTCGGACGTTTCGGTCTCGGCGAACCCGAATCCGAACGTGCCGTTGGCTGCGGTGGTTTCGTTCGAGGCTTCGGAGCCTGTGGCGACAACGATTCATGTTTCCGACGGGGAGCACGAATGGGAGTTGAAATACGACGAGTCCGCAGACCCGGCGGCCGGTCTTGCCGTCGTCGGCATGCGTCCCGAGCGCAGCCATCGGATCGAGGTGAAGATCGGCAATGCCGGCGGAAGCGCGACGGCCGGCCCATTCGATTTCACCACTCCCGGACTTCCGGGCGTGGGCGTCGAGTTTCCTCCGCTCGATGTGCGCGTCAGCAAGCCGGACGAGATGGAGCCGGGCGTGACGCTGTTCAACCCTCGTCGGAGAAAAGTCGGGACGGGACAGCAGATCGCGGACTTCAACGCCAACTTCGGCATGTTGATGGCCGTGGATGCGGCAGGCGAGACGGTCTGGTATTACAAGGTCGATTCGCGGATCAGTGATTTCGAGAAAGCCCGCAACAGCAATATCGTCTTCTGCACCGCCGATTTCCGGTTGATCGAGACGGATTGGCTGGGCAATACCGTAAACCAGTGGTATGCGAAGAATCGCCCCGGCGGGCCTCCCGAAGAGGGTATGGCTGTCGATACCTTGACCTTCCATCACGAGATCGACGAGTTGCCCGACGGCAACATCATCGTGCTGTCGAGCGAATGGAAAGAGATCGACAGCTACTACACCGACGAGTACAACGAGCGGGCGCCGCGCAAACGGCAAAAGGTCATGGGCGACGTGATCGTCGAGTTCGAACGCGAGACCGGCAACATCGTTTGGGAGTGGCATGCGTTCGATCACATGGATCCTTTCCGTATCGGGTACGAAACGTTTTCGAACTACTGGATCCGCCGCGGCTTCCCCGACACGATCGATTGGAGCCACGCCAACAATCTGCTCTATGACGAGGCCGACGATTCCATCGTGGTGAATTTCCGGTACCAGGCGGCGGCGATGAAGATCGACCGCAAGACGAAGGAGATCAAGTGGATTTTCGGCGAGCCGACCGGCTGGGGGAAGCTCTCTGACAAAGTGCTGCAGGCGGACGGCCCCGTGAAATGGCCTTACCACCAGCACTCTCCCAACCCGACGCCGAACGGAACGCTACTGATCTACGACAACGGCAATTATCAGGCGCGGCCGTTCCGCAAGCCCGTAGCTCTTGAGAAAACATATTCGCGGGCGGTCGAGTACGAGATCGACGAGGAGAACATGACGGTGCGGGAGAAGTGGGAGTCGGAGTCGTTCGGGCCGGACCGCGTCGTGAGCATCGCGATGGGCGATGTGGACTGGCTGCCGGACACCGAGAACATCCTGGTGGCGTACGGCGCATTGATCGTGCCCGAGGCGTTCGGCAAGGTGGGCTGGCCGTCGCGCTCCCGCTTGCAGTTCAGCCAGTGGACGCGGATGCGCGAATACAAGCGTACGGATCCGCCGGAAGTCGTTTTCGAAGTCGTGCTGCGGAGCGAAGACCCCAAGATGGGCTGGACGTTGTTCGGGGCGGAACGCATCGACCGGGTCGGCCCGTAGGGCTTCGTCCGGATTGGGAGTCGGTTCCGTCCCGTTGTTTACGCCTCGACGGCTGTCGTCGTCACGGCCTTCGACGAGACTTTCTTGCCGCTGCGGGCGGTCAAAATCACGGTCTCGCCGGCGGCGACGCCGGTGAGGCCGCGGATCGGGAGCGATCCGTCGGACAGCGTTCGGCCCCCGCGAATCGGGCGTCCCGCGCTGTCGGTAATCAGCACGTCGGCATCTTGCAGAAGCTTGACCGCCGGGATGCGGCATATCGGCGGGCGGCCGGTGTTCCCGGCGAGATCGGCAACCGACCCGCCTCCCCGCGGCTCTTCGCTCGGCGGGTCGACGAGATTACGCACGCGCAGCCCGAAGCGGGGTTCTGCGCCCCGCGGGTCGAACTCCATCTCGAGAAAGTTCCAATAGAACGGCCCGTCCTTTTTCTCAAGCATGGGCGTGTCGTAGCGTTGATGATAGAGCGCCTTGATCTCAATATCGCGGCCGTCGAAATCTTGCATCCTGGGACCGAAGCCTTCCTTGACGCCGCGGCCGCCGCTGCGGCCTATCGGCCCGAACGAGCACTCATAGACCCGGTGGTCGACATTGCGCAGAATCATGCCGACATGGACGTCGCCGTAAACGCTGACGATCCCATCGCGCGAGCCTAAAACATCGAGTATCCGATCGACTCCCGCGGACACCCATCCGGCATAGTCCGCGGCGACGCGGTCGCGTTCGTAAAGTCGGATTTTGGAGCCGGGCTTGCGTCCGTCGCCGATCCAGATCGTATGCATGCCGTTGATGCCGGTGAGGCAGATCAGCGGCGAAGAGTCGGTTCGGACAGTGTCGCTGAGCCAGGCGAACTGTTCTTCTCCGAGCAGGCTGCGGGTGACGTCGCGGCGCGAGTAGAGGCTTTCTTTGTTTCCCCAGCCTTCGTCGTCCCAGATATTCGTGTCCTGGCTGGAGCGCCACAGACGGCTGTCGAGAACGAGCAGGCTGAAATCGCGGTTGGGCATCTTCCAGCGGCGCCATTTTTTAGGGTTCGCGGTTCCCGAGGGGGACTCGTCGCCCGTGACGAGGTGATGCACGATCTGGAAATTGCGCCTCATGTAATCGACATCCTGCCCTAGATCGCGGTGGTTGCGGATGGCGATCTGCTCGGGACCCTTGATGTCGTCCATGCCGTAGTCGTGGTCGCCGGGATTGATGACGTTCCAATGGCGCATCATCTGCCAGCGCGAGGCGGGGCCGCAGAGAGTGGTCGTGACGATTTTGTAGGCATCGTCCGGCGAGGGCGGGTAGAGCAGCAACTCCATGTACCACACGTCGTCCTCCCAGAGCATGACCTGGAAGTTGTAGTCGTCGAGATATTTGTAGGCGTCGGGGGTGGGTTGGTCATGGACGAAGAATCCGCCGCCGGGGCCGGCGTCGGGGAGCTTGGGGCCGCCGCCGTGGATGGCGTGGCAGGAGAGGCCGCACAGCTTATACGGGGCTTGCAGCCGCGGCAAGCGTCCGACGTAATTGCCGTCGTCCGGGACCCGCCCGACCTGGCCGGCGCCGAGGCCGACGGCGTCCGTGCCCAGGCGCGGGTCGGCCGTGACGTCGCGGCCGTCTTTCCAGACGGTGTAATAAAAGGCGGTTTCAGCGGGGTTTCCGGGAAGCTTGGCGTCGATAACGGCAGTGTTGCGGCGAAAGTCGTTATTGACGATGGCGCCCGAGCCGGAGGCGCGTACGCTCTCCCACCCCCCGGCCGGCGTGGGCGAATCGCTGATGCGCACCTCGGCCTTTTCGCCGTCTGAGCGAAACAAACCGATGAAGCGCACTTGCCAGCCGCCGTCGAGTTGCTTGAGCGTGTCTCCGAGCGCGTAGCAAGCGTGGCAGTCGTTGATTTTCGGCGACAGCGGCCGATTCTCGCCGGGCTCGACGGTGAAGCCGGTAATTTCGAAATCGAGGAGACCTTGGCCGGCGACGCCCACATACCCCTCGGCGCGGGCGCGCCGCTCGACGGAACGATGCTCGACCCGGTAAACGCCCGGGCTGCCGGCGACCGCGAGCTCGGCATTCATGTCGGCCAAGCGGGGGTCGTTCCCGCTGACGGATACGGTGAGCGTGAACTCCTTGCCGCGTACCGGGCGCACGGCTCGTTTGTCGGCGATGCTCGCTTGCGCGCCGTGCTCGTAGATTCCAAAACGGCCGTCGTCCCGCCAAGCTGCGAAACAGGCGGCCTTGCCGTCGGGGCCGGCCTGCCCGTAGGACTCGTAAAGCGTCGAAGACCCGAATGCCAGGCCGACGAACCCGTAGCCCGGCCGGTACATCTTCCATGCGGCGTTGTCGCGCTCGTCCGGGGCATGCGGCCGCGCGACGATGCGGCCCTTGATTTCGAGCTTGTAGTTGCCTTCGAGCTTCCAATTGCGGTTCCAGAGGAATCCGGGAGGCAGAGAAGGATCGTAGTCCACGGGCATTGCGTAGGCGCCGAGCCGGTCGCCGTGGGTTTCGTAGTGGTAGGGAAAGCCCGTACGGCGAGCGCGGTCTCCATAATTGTGGATGCGGCGCCGCAGAGCGTTCCCTTTGATTTGCCAGTAGCCGGGGTTGAGAGATTCCCAGTCGTGGCCGTGGTAGAGCGTGTCCGTCCCAGAGAAGGATGCGGCGGTTGCTTCAGCCTTGGGTGAGGCCGCTGCAGCCAGCGCAGCCGCGCCGGCTTTCAGGAAACCGCGGCGGTCGAGATCGTTCTTCATGCCGCGGCATTGTAGCAACAAGCAGCAGAGATAGTGGATAGTGGATAGATGATCGAGGCTGCCGTTACGACGCCGTTTGCCGCAATGCGCTCCGTTCGTCTTTTCTGCGGGCTCGCCGTTCTTGCCGCTTGCGGCGGCGAGGCGCCGGAACCCGGATCGTCCAAGCCCAACATCGTCTGGATTATGGCCGACGACCTCGGTTACGGCGACCTCGGCGCGTACGGCCAAACGCAAATTCAGACGCCGCATCTCGACCGCATGGCGGCGGAAGGCATACGCTTTACCGATGTTTATGCGGGCTTTACCGTTTGCGCGCCGTCGAGAAGCGTGTTGATGACGGGACAGCACACCGGCCATACCCGCGTGCGGCGCAACGGTTCGCCAGGCCTGCTCGATGAAGACGTGACCGTAGCGGAACTGCTCAAGGAGCAAGGCTATGCGACGGCGCTGATCGGCAAGTGGGGTCTGGGCATGGAAGATTCTCCGGGCGCTCCGTGGCGGCAGGGCTTCGACCATTTCTTCGGCTATCTGAGCCAGGGACATGCGCATAATTACTATCCGCAGTTCTTGATGCGCCGGGGAGACCGCGTTCCCTTGCGCAACGAGGTCATCCCGTCCGGCCGCTACAACGGCATGAGCGGCGTCGCCGTGAAACGGGTCGATTATTCGCACGACCTGCTGATGGAAGAAGCCTTGAGCTGGCTGCAAGAACATGCGTCGGAGCCATTTTTTCTGTATCTGGCTCTGACCATTCCCCATGCGAACAACGAAGCCGGCGCCCGCGAAGGCGGCGGCGACCCCGGCATGCAAAACGTTAAGGCCGAGATCGGCGCTCACCGCGAGCGGATCGGGATGGAAGTCCCCGACGCAGGCATATACGACGGCAAAGACTGGCCCGGCCCGCAGAAGGGCGCCGCGGCAATGATCTCGTATATGGATGCCGGCATCGGCCGTCTGTTCGACGCACTGCGGCAGCACGGCGTCGACGAGAACACGCTGGTCTTTTTCACGTCCGACAACGGCCCGCACAAAGAAGGCGGCAACGACCCGTTTTTCTTCGACTCGAACGGCCCGCTGCAAGGTTATAAGCGCTCGCTGCACGATGGCGGTATCCGCGTCCCGATGATTGTGCGCTGGCCGGGAAAAGCGCCCGCCGGCGCGACCAGCGATTTCGTATGGTATTTCGCCGATTTTTTGCCTACCGTCGCCGACCTGCTTGGGTTCGAGGTACCCGAGTCTGTTGACGGCATCAGCGTTCTCCCGACGCTGACGGGCGCCCGGCAGGAAGGGGGCGACCGCTTTCTCTACTGGGGCGGAACTCCGGGCAACGCGGAGGCCGTTCGTTGGGGCAAATGGAAGGCCGTGCGCGAAGGTCCGGAAGAACCGCTCGAGTTGTTCGATCTGACTGTCGACCCGGGGGAAGAAAACGACGTGGCGGCCGACAATCGAGCAACGGTGGATGCCGTCCGGCAATACATCGACCAAGCCGTGACGCCTCTTTCGTCAGACTGAGCCGCGAGACTTTCATTCGTGAAAGGAGGACCCTCATGCCCGGCAAAGTGGACCTGAAAAAGCAGCACAAGCCGCTGTTTACGGCAAAAACAGCCCCCACTATCATCGACGCGCCGGCGCTTTCTTACTTGATGGTCGACGGCGCCGGCGCGCCGGACGGCGCCGAATTTCAGAACGCCATCGGCGCGATTTACGCGGTTGCGTATTCCATCAAATTTTCCCGCAAGAAAGCGGGGTGGGGGCCGGATTATGTCATTCCGCCGCTGGAAATGTTGTGGTGGAGCGAAGGCGAGGGAGAATTCGACCTGATCGAACGGCCCGAAGCGGCGCGTTGGACCGCGATGGTCATGCAACCCGATTTCATCGAAGCCGGCGATGTCGACGCGGGAGTTGCAGCAGCCAAAGCCAATCCGGCCCTCGACGGACTGCGGCTCGATTCCTTGGCCGCGGGGCGCGCGGCCCAAATGCTGTATGTCGGCCCGTATTCCGCTATGGGCCCCCATATCGAGCGCCTCCATCGGTTTATTGCCGGCGAAGGACTTTCGCTCAGCGGCAAGCACCACGATGTCTATCTCAGCGATCCTCGCCGCACGCCGCCGGAGAGGCTCAAGACGATCTTGCGCCAACCGGTCGCATAGTTCCGCTGTCAAACCTCCTGTCGCGGAAATCACATCGAGCAAGCGATGAACCGGGGAACGCAGGCATTGGAGGGCATCTCCGTTTTCGACGTTGCCGGTACAGTCGCCGCCGCCTATTGCGGAAAATTGTTTGCGGATCACGGCGCCCGGACGATCCTGGTCGAGCCGCCGGGCAGCGGATTCGCCACACGCGGACTCGCTCCCTTCGTTCCGGGCGTCGAGTCGCCCGAGTCCAGCGCGATGCATTCTTATTTGAGTACGAACAAGCGCAGCATCGAGTTGGATATGGGCAGCCCCAGGGACGCCGCGAAGTTTTTCGAGTTGGCGCGAGGCAGCGCGCTGGTGATCGACTCCGCCGTCGGAGACTGCCGGGGCGTCGATCCGGAACGGCTTGCCGCGGCGGCTCCGAACGGCGTCTTGATGTCCGTTACATGGTTCGGGCAGGACGGCCCGTACCGCAATTTCGCGGGGGCGGACGGCGTTTGCCAAGCTCTCACCGGTCAGTTGTACCCAATCGGGCCGGCGGCCGAGGCGCCGCTGATGCCGGGCGGCTATCAGGCGCAGATTGTCGGCGGACTGACGGCCTACATTGCCGCCTTGGGGCAGATCGTGGCGCGCGAAATGGGTAACATCGAAGGCTTCGCCCACCTCGACGTGTCGATCTACGAGGCCAATCTCTGCTTTACCGTGCTGGGAGGCATCCGCGGCTACAACGGAATCGAAACGCCCAAGCGGATGGGCGTGAACCGCTTTCCGCCGACTTATCCGCTGGGCGTTTATCCCTGCCGCGACGGCTGGCTCGGCGTGACGGCGTTGACTCCGGCGCAATGGAAGAGTTTCTGCGCCCTGCTCGGCATCGAAGATCTTGCGGACTTGCCGAAGTACCGAACAACATTGGGGCGATTGGCGGACGCGGACGCGATCGACAAGAGAATCTCGGCCGCCGTACGCGAGCGGTCGGCGGAAGAGCTGTTCCATCGCGGCCAGCAGTTGCGCATCCCGCTTGCGCCCGTGCCGACGATGGAGCAGCTTTTCGAGGTGGATCAATACGTCGCGCGAAAAGCGTTCGCCGCGGTTTCGCATCCCGATCAGGGCGAATTTCAAGCGCCGGTCACGCCGTTCCGGCTGTTTCGAACGCCGGCCGCCGCGGGCGGCAGAGCGCCGCGCCTGGGGCAAGACACCAAAGCGCTGCTGGCGGGCGCGCGGGAATTACGGGCATGAGCCGTCCTTCGTTTTTGAAGGGGCTGCGGGTTGTCGATCTGTCGATGGGCTGGGCGGGTCCGCTCGCGGCCCGGCATCTCGCCGACATGGGCGCCGAAGTGCTGAAAATCGAATCCTGCGCGCGTTTCGATTGGTGGCGCGGCTGGGAGCCGACTCAAGAGTGGCTCGATGCCGGCGAGGCCGAGAAGGCCGTCACCTTCAATATGGTGAACCGCAACAAGCTCGACGCGACGCTCGACCTGACGGCGCAGCGCGGCCGCGGCCTTCTGCTCGAGCTCGTCTCGAAATCCGACATCGTTGTGGAGAACTACTCGGCCGGGGCGCTGCCGAAACTCAATCTCGGATATGAAGTCCTGCGGCAAGCGAAACCCAATCTGATTATGCTGTCGCTGCCCGCGTTCGGCAGCACCGGGCCTTGGCGCACATACCGCGCTTACGGATCGACGACCGAGCAGGCGTCCGGCTTGCCGCATCTTTGCGGTAAGGATGGCGGATTGCCGACCATGGCGCACGTTGCTCTCGGCGACGCCGTAGGCGGCTTGAACGGAGCCGCGGCGCTGCTCACTGCGGTCAGGCGTCTCAACAAGACCGGCGAAGGTCAATTCGTGGATTTGTCGCAATCGGAATGCTTGTTCCCACTAGGCGCGCACGGCATCGTGGAGCAAGCCGTGACGGGAAAAACTCCTTCCCGGTGGGGCAACGGCTCGCCGCGGTTTGCGCCGCACGGAGTCTATCGTTGCGCCGGCAGCGACCGATGGCTGGCGGTGCAAGTGCAGAACGAGGCGCAGTGGGCCGGTCTTCGGGAGGCGGTGGGCCGTCCCGTTGCCGGTTTCGGCTCGGTCGAAGACCGTCTCGAACGCCGCGGGGAGCTGGACGAAGCGGTCACCCGCTGGACCCGCGCTCATGACGCCTGGGAGGCAATGCGCCTCCTGCAGTCGGCGGGAGTCCCCGCCGGCGTCGTCCGCCCGGCATCGGATTTAACCGAGGACGCCCATCTTCAGGCGCGGGGCTACTGGAGGATCATGGAACGGGATTTCGTCGGCGCCCAGCCGAACCCGCTGGCGCCGTATCGGCTGGTCGGAGCGCCGTTCGACATCGAACGGCCCGCGCCTACGTTGGGCCGACACAACCGCGAGATACTCGGCGGGATACTGGGCCTGTCGGATCGCGAGATCGCAGACCTCGCCGAGTCGGGGATCATTGGGAATCGCCCGCTGATGCCTGTCCGTTAGACAAGAAGGAAAGCTCTGATGAAGTTGTTGATCGCCAACCGCGGCGAAATCGCGATTCGGGTTGCGCGGGCCGCCGCCGATCTCGATATTCCTGCCGTTGCGGTTTATTCCGAGGACGACGCTCGATCGCTGCACGTTCTTCGCGCGGGCCGGTCCGCCGCGCTTGCAGGCAGCGGCCCCCGCGCCTACCTGAACATCGAGCAAGTCATCGCGGCTGCGAAGAAGCACGGTTGCGATGCCGTCCATCCCGGATATGGATTTTTGAGCGAGAACGCCGCATTCGCCGCACGCTGCGCGGAAGAAAGTCTTCTGTTCGTCGGTCCGCCGCCGGAAGTTTTGGCGCTGTTCGGGGATAAAGCCCGCGCGCGGGTTCTTGCCGAGAAACACAGCGTTCCGGTCGTGCCGGGCATTTCGCAAGCCGTCTCGCTCGCAGAGGCGCAGGATTTTTACGAAAGCTTGCCGGCAGGTTCGGCGATGTTGATCAAAGCCGTCGGCGGCGGCGGCGGGCGGGGCATGCGTCTGGTAACGAGCCGCAGCGCGGTCGAAAATGCCTATGCCCGCGGGCGGTCAGAAGCGGAATCGGCATTCGGCGCGGGCGGCGTGTTCGTCGAGCGGTTTCTGCCGCGGGCCAGGCACATCGAAGTGCAAATCGCCGCCGACGGCGAAGGCAACGTGAGCGCGCTCGGCGACCGCGACTGCACATTGCAGCGGCGTCATCAAAAGATCGTCGAGATCGCGCCCGCTCCCCAGCTTGACGGCGCGCTGCGGGCGAACTTGGCGGCGGCGGCGGTCAAGCTGGCAAGCGCCGCGCGGTACCGCAACCTCGGGACATTCGAATTTCTGGTCGAGGATGCCGCCTGCCCCGACGGATTCTTATTTATCGAAGCCAACGCCCGGCTGCAAGTCGAGCATACCGTGACCGAGGAAGTCACCGGGATCGATCTCGTCCGATTGCAGATCGAAATCGCGCGCGGGAAGTCTTTGCCGGAACTGGGCGCCGCGCAGTCCATGATACCGGCGCCGCGCGGTTTCGCGGTTCAGGCGCGCGTGAACATGGAGACAATGGGGCCGAACGGAGACATCCGCCCGTCGGGCGGCCTTTTGACAGCGTTCGAGATTCCGTCGGGGCCGCGGATTCGAACCGACACTTTCGGCTATTCCGGCTACCGCGCGAGTCCGGCGTTCGATCCGCTGCTGGCAAAGGTCGTCGCCTACTCGCCCTCCGCCGACTTCCCGGCCGCGGCGGCGCGGACCGCGCGGGCGCTGAGCGAGTTTCGCATCGCCGGCGTAGAGACGAATATCGCTTTTCTGCGGGCGCTGCTGGCGCACCCCGACATCCTCGGAGTCCGTGCTTACACGCGCTTTGTGGACGATCGGGCAAGCGAGCTGGCGGCGGCTTCCAGGGATTACGAATCGGCAAATCTTGCGGCCCCCGGCGGAGCGGAGGAAGACCGGCTCACCGCGGGCGCCAAGATCGACAGCGAGGACCCGCTTGCCGTGCTCGCTCACGGCAAGACCGCGAGCGCGTCCGCCGCATCCCATGCGGCGGCATCCGCAATCGAGGGACTTGTTGCCGTTCGGGCGCCGATGCAGGGAACGATTGTGAGTCTGGACGCCGCCGCAGGCGGAGAGATCAGAGAGCGGGAGCGCATTCTCGTGATGGAGGCCATGAAAATGGAGCACGAGATATGCTCCACGGTCAGCGGCGCCGTTCAAGAACTCACCGTTGCGGTTGGCGATACGGTTTACGAAGGAAGTCCGTTGGCGTTCATCGAAGAAAAGGAGCTCGCGCCGCAAGCGGACGACGGCGGCGGAGCCCTCGATCTCGATGCCGTACGGCCTGACTTGGCGGAAGTTCACGAGCGCCATCGCGTCACGCTCGACGAAGCCAGACCGGACGCGGTAGCCAAGCGCCGCAAGACGCAGCAGCGCACGGCCCGGGAAAACGTCGACGATCTTTGCGACGCGGGGAGCTTCATCGAATACGGCCAACTTGCGCTGACCCCCGGGTCGGGGCTGCCGCGCAGCGAAGCGATTCGCAAATTCCCCGCCGACGGCATGGTTACCGGCATCGGTTCGGTCAACGGCGGACAATTTCCCGGCGAGGCGTCGCGCTGCGTGGTCATGGCCTACGACTATACGGTGCTCGCCGGAACTCAAGGGGTTACCAACCATCTCAAGACCGACCGCATGCTCGAATTGGCGCGCAAGTGGCGGCGCCCCGTGGCGCTCTTCGCCGAAGGCGGCGGCGGCCGCGCGGGCACGGGCGGCAAGCGCAAAGGCGGAACCGGGACCACCGGAGCCGGACAAGGCCGGACCGACGACGCTTACCGCCCGCTCGATGTTTCGACATTCGCCACGATGGGCTCTCTCAGCGGATGGGTTCCTCTGGTGGGCATCGCGTCGCGTTACTGCTTCGCCGGCAACGCTTCTCTGTTGGGTTGCTGCGATGTGATCATCGCCACTGAAAATTCGAGCATCGGCATGGGCGGCCCGGCGCTCATTGAAGGCGGCGGACTCGGCATTTTCCGCCCGGATGAAATCGGCCCGATGGATGTCCAGGTTCCGAGCGGCGTAGTCGATATTGCGGTCACGGACGAGGCCGCGGCAGTGGCCGCGGCGAAGCAGTATCTGTCGTACTTCCAAGGTCCGGTCGGCTGCTGGGAGTGCGCCGATCAGAGGTTGCTGCGCAACGCCGTTCCCGAGAACCGGTTACGGGTTTACGACCTCCGCAGTCTGATTCGAACGCTTGCGGATACGGGAAGCGTCCTGGAGTTGCGCCCGCAATTCGGACCGGGCATGATCACCGCCTTGGCGCGGATCGAGGGGCGGCCGCTGGGAATCATCGCCAACAATCCGAAGTATCTGTCGGGCGCGATCGACAGCGACGGATCGGATAAGGCGGCGCGCTTCATGCAGCTTTGCGATGCCTTCGACCTGCCCATCGTCGTTCTTTGCGATACGCCGGGCATGATGGTCGGCCCGGAAATCGAGCGAACCGGCCTGGTGCGCCACTGCAGCCGGCTGTTCGTCACCGGTCCGAATGTCACGACGCCGCTGGTGACAATCGTCCTGCGCAAGGCATACGGCCTGGGCGCGCAGGCGATGGCAGGCGGCGATATGAAGAAACCGATGTTTTGCGTGGCTTGGCCTACGGGCGAGTACGGCGGCATGGGGCTCGAAGGCCAAATGAAGCTCGGTTTTCGCAACGAGTTGGCGGCCATCGACGATCCTGAAGCGCGCCGCAGGCGTTATGACGAGCTCGTAGCCGCCGCCTACGAACGCGGCCGCGCGCTCAACGGCGGCGTGTCGTTTGCGTTCGACGACGTGATCGACCCGGCGGATTCGCGAGTCTGGATCAGCCGCGCGCTGGAGTCGGTTCCGCCGCCCGCGAAGCGCAGCGTCAAAAAGCGCCCGAACGTCGATACCTGGTAGCTTGCGAACCCGGCGGCCGGGCGGACCAGGGCCGTTGCGGACAAGGCAGACCGTCTCGTGTACTCTGAAGTTATGCTCCGAATTTTCCTCGCGCTCCTGACTTCCGCCGGCCTGTACGCCGCCGATCTGAAACTCGGCCGGCCGCTGACTTTGAACGAGCCCCTGGAGATCGGAAAGCTGCTCGCGGCTGCGGACGATTACGTCGGCAAGACCGTGCAGGTCAAAGGGAAAATCACGGAAGTCTGCCTCATGGCGGGCTGTTGGATGATGCTTCGCGGCGACGGCGGAGACATGGTGCGCATCAAGGTGGCCGATGGAGAGATCGTTTTTCCACGGGAGGCGTTGGGACGCGAGGCTCTTGCCGAGGGCAAGTTCGTGCGCTTCGAGTTATCGCAGGAGCAGGCCGCCGCCGCCGCGCAGCATGAGGCCGAAGAGCAGGGCCGCCGCTTAGACCCCCTGAGCGTGAAAGGCCCGCAAGTCGTTTATCGGATACAGGGAAGCGGCGCTGTCGTGATGTCTCCGTGAAATAGCCGGACCTTCGCTCACGGCAAGAAGACCAACTTGACCGGCATCGCCGGAATCGGCGGCCTGAAGCTGAAAACTCCCGCTTCAAGACTGGCAACTCGCGGTCCACTCGCCCGATCCGCCCGCCCAATTCATCCTTGAGTTCCTGCAGATCGTCTTTCGCGGCCGATTCCTTGGCTACCGGAATCGCCTAAGCCGCCGCAACCCAATCCAACTGTCCGGTTACAGCCGGCAACTCGCACTCGCGCGGTCAAAGTCATTGTCGCCTGACGGCGCCCAAAAGCTCCATCGGCAAGGCCGTTCTCAGATCGCCGATTCGCTCTCCGCTTGCCCACCCTCCACGACCGCGTGGGTCAACAACCGCAGACCGGCATAGATCTTCGGATCGATCGGATAGCCCTCGGCGCCGCGCGCCCGCAGCCAGCGGTCGACCTCGGCGACAGGCACGGCGCGGACTTGAATGTCTTCGCCTCCCACTCCGCCGCCCGGACCGACCTTTGTCAGCTCCGTCGCGTGGACGAACGTGACGATTTCGCTCGTCATCCCCCCTGAGCTCGGCGCTCGCGCGACGATCGAAAGCCGCCCCGCTCGATATCCGGTCTCTTCCTCCAATTCGCGGTTGGCCGCATCCAACAGGCTTTCGTTGCCGAACGCCGCCTCGTCGCCGACAAGTCCGGCAGGGAGCTCGATCATTTTCTTCCGTACCGGCTCGCGGTATTGCTCGACGAGCACCAACTCATCGCTTGCGGTGACGGCGATGAGAACCGCCACGTCGCGGACGCCCACCCGCTCGACGAACTCCCACCCGTTGCGTCTTCGCAGCTGCAGAAACCGGCCCTCGCCCAATGTCTCGGTCTTTCCGCTCACAGCGCGGCCTCCGAGACGACATTGACGCCGGCCGCGGCCATTTCTTCCCAAGCGCGGGAGATGTCGCCGGGTTCCAGTTCGATGCCGCGGCAGCCCTCGCGGATCACATGGGCGCGCAGACCGAGGCCGACGGCGTCCAGCGCGCTGAACTTGACGCAATAGTCGGTAGCGAGCCCCATCAGGTAGATTTCATCGCCCCCGACGCCCTGCAGGCGCTTATGCAGCCCGGTCGCCCGCCGATGCGCGTTATCGAAGAACGCGCTGTAGCTGTCGAGCAGGCGGTCGCTGCCTTTTCGAATGACCGCGTCGATCCGGTCGATGTCCAGGCCGCGATGCAACTCGGCGCCCGCCGTCTCTTGCACGCAGTGGTCGGGCCATAGCGTCTGTTGCAGTCCGTCAAGCTCGATCGCGTCGCCGGGCGATTTACCCGGGTGCTGCGAGGCGAAGCTGAGGTGATCGGCCGGATGCCAATCCTGCGTGGCGATAACATGCTCGAAGCGTCGAGCCAAGCGGTTCGCCGCCGCGACGACTTCGTCTCCTCTCGGCACGGCGAGCGCGCCGCCGGGCATGAAGTCGTTCTGGAGATCGACCAAAATCAGGGCTTTCATGCGCTCAGCAGCCTGGTCAAGTACTCGCGCACGCGGCCGCCGTGGTCCGGATCGGCGAGAGCGAAGTCGATAAACGTTTCGAAGTAACTCGGAATGTTGCCGATGTCGTAGCGTTTCTCCGCAGGCTCGAGCTTGACCCCCACGACGCGGCGGCCGCTTTCGCAGATCATGCGGATGGCGTCGGTCAACTGAATTTCGCCGCCTGCATCGAGCTCGACGCGCCGCAGCATGTCGAAAATAACGGGGGCGAAGACGTAGCGTCCGGCGACCGCGAGACGGCTGGGGGCTTCCTCGGTGCGGGGTTTTTCGACAAGCGTGCCGACCGTAAACACGCCGCCGTCGGTTTCGGGCGCGACGATGCCATACAGCGAGACGTGTTCGAGAGGAACCTCCTCGACTGCGATCACCGCCGAGGCGTCGTGCTCTTCGTAAGCCGCCGCCATGCGTTCGCAGATCGTGGCGTTTCCGCGAGTCCCGATGATGGAATCGCCGAGCGCGACGATGAACGGGTCGTGTCCGGCGAAGGCTTCGCCGTGCAGAACCGCGTCTCCCAGTCCGCGCTGCACGCTTTGGCGCGTGTACCAGAAGTGCAGCCCCGATTGTTCGAAATCGATCTCTGCGATCAAATCGTTCTTGTTGGCTTGCCGCAAATGATCCATCAAAACCTGGTCGCGGTCGAAGTGATTTTCGATCGATGTCTTGTCGCGGCCGGTAATGAACAACAACTGCCGCACGCCGGAGCGGGCGAGTTCTTCGACCACGTACTGCACGACCGGCTTCTTGGCGACCGGCAGCATTTCCTTGGGTTGCGATTTGGTCGCCGGCAACAGGCGGGTGCCCAAGCCCGCCACCGGTACGACGGCGTTGCGGATCACTCAACCAATCTATCAGACGGTTTTGGCCGGCCGGCGCGGCCCGGGAATCCACGATGGGGGGGCGCCTACAACGGGGCGCTTCGATTCCAGAAATCGTCGAACAGGCTGCGCATTGCGGAAGCCAGGCTTTTATGCTCGAATACGAGCGCGGTAATCTGGGGGTGGCTGACGACCGGATCGTTCAGCGAAATCATGCCGCTGCGGCTGTCGAACAGCGCCAGCTTCATGGGCACGTTCTTGCCCAACCGCACGTCCGCGCCCGCCTGTTGGAGCAGCTCCAACCTTTGCAATTGATCCCGGCTGTTGACGACTTCGGAGTCGAACATCAGTTTGCAAATGGTTCCCTGATCGGCGCGGCTGCGGACCATCGGCTCGCGGACGGGATCGACGCCGTAAGGCGGCCGCGCGAATTCAAGGTATTCCGTCTCCGTCTGCCGCAGCAGGCGGTGATATTCTTCGACGATTTGCCGCGTGTCGGCCACGATCCGCAGATAATCGAGCGGACCTTGGCCCTGGTTGCCGTATTCGAATACGGCCGCCAAGTCGTCGCTGACGACTTTCGCCAGGCGCTGGCGGTCTCTCCACTCGCGCTGGAACGATTCGCGCTTGCGGGTGAGGTAGCCGTCGAGCGCCAGCCTGGGCTCCACGGCCGAAAACTGCTTGGCCTTGCCCTGAACCACGCGGACGAACCCCTTTTCGACCAAGCTGTCGAGCACTTCGTAAATCTTCTGGCGGGGGATTTCGGCCCGCCCCGCGACTTCCAGAGCCTTGAAGTGCGAGTGGCCGATCAAAACCAGATAGGCGCGGGATTCGTAGGCGTTCAAGCCGACATCCTGAAGCCTGCGCGCGTGGATCTCGAGTTCCAACTTCTTTGAATTATAGCCGAATTTGCAGCCTCCGGCGCGGAACTGCGATCCACGAGGACAGTCCGGGGGAAAAGCGCGGCGGTTAGTTCGGAATCGCAGCCGGCGGAAAGTAGCCGCGCCGGTGGAAAACCTGAATCTCGGCGCCCAGGTCCACATTGACCTTGATCGTGCGGAATGTCCGGTCGGTAAACGGCTTGCGCGGGACATAGCCGAGGATGTACTGGCTCTGCACGTTGCCCGCCACGGCCAGAATCGCCTGATATAGAGCCGAGAGTTGGGCCGCCGCGTAGCCGCCGGTGCCGACCTCGTACTGATAATTTCCGGCGTCCTGAGGCTTGGAGAGATAGCCGGCGATATCTTTGTGGACCTTTTGCAGAGGCCGCACGACGCGGCCGCCGGTCGCCCGCGTCAGGCGCACGAGATTTTCTTCGGAGGACTCGTGAAAACCCCAGCCGACGGTGCTCACGGCGTAGATCGTGACTTGGTGCAACTGTGCTTCGTAGATGACTTCTTCGATGGATCGCTTGCTGGCGTTGTCGTGGCCGTCGCCGATCACCACGATCACTTTCCGCGGCTCGCTCGCGCCCTGATAGGGTTGCGAGGCCAGCTTGTCGCGGCAGGCCCGGTAAATCGCGTCGAGCATCGAGCTTCCGCCGCCGTGCTTGAGGTTTTCCATGCTCTCGGTGAGGGTGACGGGGTCGTTCGTGAAATCCACCAACTCGTCGACTTCCGTGTGGTATCCGAACAGAAAACCCTTGTTCTTGCCGCCTTCGGGAACGAGCAGCCAGGCCAAGTCGCCGATCGATTCCTGATAGGTCTTGTAATAGAGCCGCGCGGTGTTGCTGAGATCGACGATGAAGCCGGTATGCAGGGGCGGTTTCTTCTCCTCTTCGACGCTGCGGGTAAAGTAGCGGATCTCCACGGATTCGCCGTCCTCGCGGACATCGAAATCGCTCTTGTCGAGGTCGATGACGAATTTGCCGCCGGGGTCCGTGACGGTGACGGGCAGGTTGACGACGTTGACCTCGACCGTGATCGTGCTCGGATCGACGTTAGCGTCTTCCTGGCCGATTAAAGGCGCGGCGCAAAGGACCGCTGCCGACAAGAAAGCCCCTGAGCGCATGACGCCATCATTCTAGCGCAGTGGACGCGGGCGCTTGTGGGTTGGCCGCAAATGGATTCAGTGCGGCCGTTTCGCCAAGTCGAGCGGTTCCGCGTTTCCAGCCCGCCGCCCGAAGTCCACACCGCAAAGGTAGCGCTGCTGCACACCAGCCCCAGCGCCATCCAGGCAACCAGTCCCCGGGGGGGACAGCGAGGGCAGGCGAAAGACCTGCCACACCATCGCGCCGAGGGTCCCGGCGGTGAAGACCACCGACAGCCACGGGGCCGCTTGCTCCGGCGCCACGCCCAGCACGCGCCGGATGGCCGCCAGTTCCAGCACCCACAGGAAATTGGAATAGCCCTCGACGTATTCGCCTGGATTGAAGACCAGGCCGTAGCCTTCGAGCAAGTTGCGGGCGTAGCGGAAGCTGATGAAAGCGTCGTCGGTCAAAAACCACGCAACAGCAGAGAGCCAACCCAGTAGCGCCAACCACGGCAAATGCAACAGGATTACGCACCCGTTTCGGATGCCATCCACTTTCATTGGGGATCGTCCACGCCGCAATTCCGCAGTTCGCTCAATTCGACAATCTCAAAATCATGTTGTCCACCCCGTCCGCGCTGTGCCGCGTCAGCATGACATGGTCCAGCATGATGTGTCCCCAGTCGCCGGTTTCGTCGTCGAATAACTCCAGTTGCAGACGCTTGCCGGCAACCTCGGCCAAGGAATAGACAACCGCCTCGAACCTCTCGCTGTTCTTGCCGCGCCAGACCGCAGTTTCCTCGCCGTCGGCCAACAGGCGCAGCCCGACACCGCCCCCCGAGCCCCCGGCAATCAAGAAAGCGAGATGTCGATCGGCCCTCGCGGTGAACTCCGGCGAGAGCGCCCGTCCGGTGACCCGGTTTCCCTTGTCAGGATGGAAGGTAGTGAGGAAACCCGGGCCGAAGTTGCCGCTGATCGGCTGCTGGCCTTTGTAGCGCTCATGCCGGCCATGGTTCGTGACCGCTTCGCCTTCCGGAAGCCAGCCGTCGAATCCGGCCTCGAAGCTCGCCGGCGCCTGCCCGCTCAGCATGACATGGTCCAGCATGATGTGTCCCCAGCCGCCGGTTTCGTCGTCGAATAACTCCAGTTGCAGACGCTTGCCGGCGACCTCGGCCAGGGAATAGAAAACCGTCTCGAACCTCTCGCTGTTCTTGCCGCGCCAGACCGCAGCTTCCTCGCCGTCGGCCAACAGACGCAGCCCGACACCGCTCCCCGCGCCCCCGGCAATCAAGAAAGCGAGGTGTTGATCGGCCCTCGCGGCGAACTCCGGCGAGAGCGCCCGTCCAGTGACCCGGTTTCCCTTGTCAGGGTGGAAGGTGGTCAGGAAACCCGGACCGAAGTTGCCGCTGATCGGCTGCTGGCCTTTGTAGCGCTCATGCCGGCCATGGTTCGTGACCGCTTCGCCTTTCGGAAGCCAGCCGTCGAATCCGGCCTCGAAGTTCGCCGGCGCCTGCCCGCTCAGCATGACATGGTCCAGCATGATGTGTCCCCAGCCGCCGGTTTCGTCGTCGAATAACTCCAGTTGCAGACGCTTGCCGGCGACCTCGGCCAGGGAATAGAAAACCGTCTCGAACCTCTCGCTGTTCTTGCCGCGCCAGACCGCAGCTTCCTCGCCGTCGGCCAACAGACGCAGCCCGACACCGCTCCCCGCGCCCCCGGCAATCAAGAAAGCGAGGTGTTGATCGGCCCTCGCAGCGAACTCCGGCGAGAGCGCCCGTCCAGTGACCCGGTTTCCCTTGTCAGGGTGGAAGGTGGTCAGGAAACCCGGACCGAAGTTGCCGTCGATCGGCTGCTGGCCTTTGTAGCGCTCATGCCGGCCATGGTTCGTGACCGCTTCGCCTTTCGGAAGCCAGCCGTCGAATCCGGCCTCGAAGTTCGCCGGCGCCTGCCCGCTCAGCATGACATGGTCCAGCATGATGTGTCCCCAGCCGCCGGTTTCGTCGTCGAATAACTCCAGTTGCAGACGCTTGCCGGCGACCTCGGCCAGGGAATAGAAAACCGTCTCGAACCTCTCGCTGTTCTTGCCGCGCCAGACCGCAGCTTCCTCGCCGTCGGCCAACAGACGCAGCCCGACACCGCTCCCCGCGCCCCCGGCAATCAAGAAAGCGAGGTGTTGATCGGCCCTCGCGGCGAACTCCGGCGAGAGCGCCCGTCCGGTGACCCGGTCTCCCTTGTCAGGGTGGAAGGTGGTCAGGAAACCCGGACCGAAGTTGCCGCCGATCGGCTGCTGGCCTTTGTAGCGCTCATGCCGGCTATGGTTCGTGACCGCTTCGCCTTCCGGAAGCCAGCCGTCGAATCCGGCCTCGAAGCTCGCCGGCGCCTGCCCGCTCAGCATGACATGGTCCAGCATGATGTGTCCCCAGCCGCCGGTTTCGTCGTCGAATAACTCCAATTGCAGACGCTTGCCGGCGACCTCGGCCAAGGAATAGACAACCGCCTCGAACCTCTCAGTGTTCCTGCCGCGCCAGACCGCAGCTTCCTCGCCGTCGGCCAACAGACGCAGCCCGACACCGCTCCCCGCGCCCCCGGCAATCAAAAAAGCGAGATGTTGATCGGCCCTCGCGGCGAACTCCGGCGAGAGCGCCCGTCCGGTGACCCGGTCTCCCTTGTCAGGGTGGAAGGTGGTCAGGAAACCCGGACCGAAGTTGCCGCCGATCGGCTGCTGGCCTTTGTAGCGCTCATGCCGGCTATGGTTCGTGACCGCTTCGCCTTCCGGAAGCCAGCCGTCGAATCCGGCCTCGAAGCTCGCCGGCGCCTGCCCGCTCAGCATGACATGGTCCAGCATGATGTGTCCCCAGCCGCCGGTTTCGTCGTCGAATAACTCCAATTGCAGACGCTTGCCGGCGACCTCGGCCAAGGAATAGACAACCGCCTCGAACCTCTCAGTGTTCCTGCCGCGCCAGACCGCAGCTTCCTCGCCGTCGGCCAACAGACGCAGCCCGACACCGCTCCCCGCGCCCCCGGCAATCAAAAAAGCGAGATGTTGATCGGCCCTCGCGGCGAACTCCGGCGAGAGCGCCCGTCCGGTGACCCGGTCTCCCTTGTCAGGGTGGAAGGTGGTCAGGAAACCCGGACCGAAGTTGCCGCCGATCGGCTGCTGGCCTTTGTAGCGCTCATGCCGGCCATGGTTCGTGACCGCTTCGCCTTCCGGAAGCCAGCCGTCGAATCCGGCCTCGAAGTCCGCCATCGCCTGCTCGCCAAGATAGAAATAGTAGAAAGAGTCGTCCTTGTTCGCATCGCGGATGAGATTGATGAGGTCGAAGCCCGCGAGCATATGCCAGGCAAATCCCACCCCGCAGGCCAGAATGCCGCCGAGGAACAGGACGAACAGCGCGCTGCGCAACGGGGCGGACAAGGCTATCCCACTCCCCGCGCACAGTCATAGCGGACAACGGGCGGCAAGGGCGCACCGGCGGTCATGCGACACAGCGTCGTTTGCACGGTCGTATTGCTCCTTTGTTCACAACCCGAGTCTCCGCGAGAGCGAAGGAACAAACTTAGGCGGCGCGCCGATGGGCGATCGCCTCGAGCAGCGCCGACGCACAGCAGAAAATCCAAAGCAAGATTATAGCCCTCCATGGGGAATGACAGCAATGCATCCCCTGCGGGGTTGGCGGTTTGGCCTCCTTTCATCGACAGACGTGTCAACGGAGAAATGCGCCAAGAAAGTTTTGCTCCAGTGCATGCCTGAGGGGGCTCCTTGACAAAAACCGCCGACCGCTTATCAACGGCAACTTTCTTTGCCGGCGGCGGCGCTTGTCCGGCGAGGCGGCGCAACGCGTTCGCAGCGCCCGCGAAAGCCGCCGCGCGCTGCGCCGCACTGCAATAGGGCCGCTTGGACCGCCTGCCGACTTCCCTGCACGCCCACGCCGCCGACTGCCTGCCCGCCTATGCGCCGAGTATGGGCAACGCAACCGCCGCCGCATGCGCTACACCGGCTTCCGCGCCGCCAACTTGTGCGTCGGCTCCGGCGTCGTCGAGTCTGCCTGCAAGTCCGCAGTCGCAACTCGCTTCAAACGCTCCGGCATGCACTGCGCCTCGACGGCGCAAACGCCGGCGGCGCTCTGCGCTGCCGCCTGCTCAGCGGCCGCCACGAAGACTTCCTGGAAAACCGCTCAGCAACGCCTCAAAATCCCAAAATCCGGCATACCCCCGGTGGGGCCGAACAACCTGAGCACCGCGAGGAACGAGCCCTGCCCGGCCGCGGCGATGCCGGTCGGACTCTCGCTCTTGGGCAGTACGCACTGGCGCTGCACGGATCCCCGCCGGCCGTAGAGACGGTTCCATGCCGCGGTCCGGTCGAGTGGAAAGAAAAACCGGTCGAAATGGACCCGCCACGCTCCGGCGCGCCCGCCCCAGCCGGCAGTACAGTTCGTTGAAGAGGCCGATCGGGGCCCGGTTGAGCAGCGCGGACGGCGCATCGACGAGAACTGTAAGCCTGCCCGCAGGCGCCTCTCGTCAGTGCAGTTTCGCGCCGGGCGTTCATTTCGGCTTTCCGGTCACTTGCCTTCCCGGCGACGTCGAAGCTTGAATTCACCTTCCCAGGTGTTGTCGAAACCGCCTTCCACATGCACATACTGGCCGGTCCTGATCGCGGCGATGGCATATCCCGGGAGAGCGACATCCGCCAGGCACGCCCCGCCGAGTCTCATGCCATAGCTGTCGAAATTAAAGTCGAAGTTGTCGAAGCCGTACTGCTTTCGATGCGCGGGGAGATTATCCGCGTCAACCGGGTCCAAGTGGAGGAAGAAGGGTGCATCGACGTCACCCTCTCCGCACTGCTCCTTGACGTAGATGAGACTGTTTTCAATGAGATACACATCGTAGTCGGAGCGGATGACCGGCCGACGGTCGCCGATTAGGAATCTCGCCACAATAACCTGTCCGTTATGCCGGCTGCTCTGCTATGCTCGGCGTCATGAACGCCGTAACGCAAGCGGTGCAAGGCAAGTTCAACGTGTTGGGTCCGCTGTTGGACGAACGCACGCGACGCCTCTGGGCCGCGGCGGAAGCCCGCGCCATTGGCCGCGGCGGAATTACACGGGTTGCCGAGGCGACCGGGCTGTCGCGCGGCACGGTGCGGGCAGGCGTGAGGGAACTGGATTCGGCCACGCCGCCGGCACCGCGGGCGGGCGGTGCGCGGATTCGTGCCCCGGGCGGCGGTCGCAAGGCGGTGACCGAGCGCGACCCGGGTCTTGTCAAGGCGTTGGAGCATCTGGTCGACCCGTTCACCCGGGGCGACCCGCAGGGACCGTTGCGCTGGACATGCAGCAGCGCGGCGCGCTTGGCGGAGCAATTGGGGGCTGAAGGCCATCGGGTCAGCGAGCGCACGGTGAATCGGCTGCTGCACGAATTGGGCTATAGCTTGCAGGCCAACCGCAAGACGCTCGAAGGCCGCCAGCATCCGGATCGGGATGCGCAATTCCGGCGCATCGCCCGTCGCGTGCGGGCGTTTCAACGCCTGGGCCAGCCGGTGGCCTCGATCGACACGAAGAAGAAGGAGTTGGTTGGCCGATACCGCAACGGCGGCCGGGAATGGCGTCCGAAGGGCCAGCCCGAGGAAGTGAAGGTCCATGACTTCATCGATCGGGAACTCGGCAAGGCGATCCCTTACGGGGTCTACGACCTGACGGCGAACACGGGCTGGGTAAGCGTCGGCGTTGACCACGACACGGCGGAGTTCGCCGTGGAGACGGTTCGGCGCTGGTGGCTGCAAATGGGACGTCAGGTGTATCCGTCGGCCACGCGATTGCTGCTCACGGCCGACGGGGGCGGCTCGAACAGCAGCCGCAGCCGGCTGTGGAAGTTCGAGTTGCAGAAGCTGGCCGACGCGCTTGGGTTGCGGATCTCGGTATGCCACTTCCCGCCGGGGACCAGCAAGTGGAACAAGATCGAGCACCGGATGTTCTGCCACATCACGGAGAACTGGCGGGGCCGGCCGCTGGTGAGTCACGAGGTCGTGGTGAACCTGATCGGCGGTACGACTACGCAGGGCGGTTTGGCCATCCGGTCGGAGTTGGACGAGGCCGACTACCCAACCGGTCGGGCGGTCACAGACGAACAGATGGACAGGCTGTCCATCAAACGGGACGCGTTTCATGGTGAGTGGAACTACAGCTTGCTACCCAGATCCGACGAAAACGGTTAATTCATTTTGGCGAGAATCCTTAGTCTTGCCAAGTAATCGTTTGCCGACATTCTCTCAATCCGAACCGGAGTGACAGCGTCGTTGGGCAATTCAAAAGCCGCCACACAAAAACCCAAGCGATTCTTGACTGCGGTCTCCCACGGGCGCCACGCTTGGGATACCGTTTCGCCTCCCTCGGTCAACCAGGAAAACACCAACAATTCGCCGCGCATCTCCGCCGGCGCGCAATCCTTGGCGAACGCCTGCGCCAAGTTACCGTCGATGACGACCGCGGAGTTCTCGGACTCGTAGTCGAAATGCGGCGTCATCCTCTCCCAGAAACGGTTGACTGGGTCGATCCCGGCCGACGGTATTTCCGGCGGTGCAGCGGACCAAAGCCTGAATCCGTATTCCCCATCATCGGAAGATGGCGAGCCTGCAAACAGCAAGGCGTTGGGAATACCGGTGTCCGGGATGTCGGAAAATTCGATGGCGTTGGCGAAGTGCGTGATTCCAAACTTTCGACGGAAGAACTCCGCGCCGCCCGAACGAGGATCGAGAATCCACCATTTCCCTTGGGCAGGCCGCATGTCCTCGTTCAGGCGCATGTACTCGTAGGAATTCACCACGCCGTCCAGATTCACCACGGGAAAGCGCGAGAAGTAGCCGATGACGCCGGCGTCCCACGACCCGACCACGCTGTCCTCGGGAAGCATACGGTTCATCACCTGCGTGCCCCCGTAGCTGGAGATCTCCCAGTCGCGCCAGGACGACTCGCTCACCCGCTCGACGTATCGGAACGGGTAGGCGAAGTCCGTCTGCATGAACAGCACGACCGCAGCGGCGGAGACGATGCCCAGGCGCGGAATACGCGCCGCCCGGCCAAGCGCCGCTTCGACGAAGCGGCGAACGACATGAATGGCAACGTAACATCTGATCGGTACGGCGAGGGCGGTCATCAGGTACGCCGGAACGAAATAGTGGGAATAGGATCCAAATACGGGATCCACCGTGAGCGCCGTCTGCACGAACTTCGCCAAGTGTCCCGCCGCCAAGCCGAACGCGCCCGCCAGAAAGATCGGGAGCAGCCTGTCGTTCTGTCCGCGGGCGCGGCGAGCGAGCCGCCAAGCCAGCAGGAAGTAAGCGCAAATTTCCAGAGCAATCAGGAGTTCAAAGTCGAAGACGTCAATCCGCAATGTGTCCTGAAAATTCTGCGCCAGATTGTATCCGCCTTCCCGCGCCCATAAGCTTTGCGAAAACACTTGCCTGGCCACTCCGCTCACCGGCAGGGCGCCGCCGAAGACAAGCCGGTTGTAGGCAAAGTACGCCAGGATGCCCGAAGATGCTCCCAATAGCGGAGCACCCGCCCGGAGAACGGACGACGCGCCGGGCATTCGCTTTCGGTACGACCGTTCGATGAGCCACAGCGCCGCCGTCGCCGCCACCGACACGGCGGCGAACTCCAGGCGCACCCAAGGCAGGGCGAAGGCTGCGGCGGCCAGCGGCCAGGTCCACCGCGCCGGCTCCCTCGCGAAGAGGCAAATGGACAGAAAGAACATCCCCAGCATGAACAGCCCGGCGGCGCTTTCCATTCCGCCGAAGAAGACGTGCTGCCGGTAGAGCATCGGCAGCAATGCGAACAGCAGAATCCAGGGCAGGCGCGCCAGCCGGGCAGCCAGAACAATGAAGGCTACGCCGCCGGCCGCGAGCATGATCTCGAACGCCTTGATGGCGAACAACGCCCGTTCCGGGTCGAATACCCAGTAGAACGGCGTGATCAGAAACAGCCAGATCGGGTGGTAACCGTTGGTCCGGGTGATGCCGCCGTCGAAGGTCGAGAACTTCCCCTCGGCCATGTTCCGGGCGATCTGGAAGTAATAAAAGGAATCGTCACCGTTTACGTCGCGGAGCAGATTGATGAGATCGAAACGGTCGAGCATATACCAGGCGAACAAGCCGCCGTAGGCCAGGATGGCGCCGAGGAACAAGGCGAACGGCGCGTTGCGCAACGGGGCGGGCAGCCTCCTCCCCCGCATGATCGTGCCCGCAAAACGGGCAATCGGGGAGCGCCGGCGGTCATTCTGCGCAGCGTCATTCGGCACGGCCATACTGTTTCCCTTTATCTCACAGCCCGAGCCGCCGCGAGAGCGCTGAGGCGAACTTGGGCGGCGCGCCGGACGCCTCGGTCCGCACGGCCTCGAAGGCGCCGAGGTTGGGATAGCCTTCGCGCACCCGTTGCGGCGCGCAGCGGGCGTCCTTGGCCAGATAGACGCGCCCGCCGTGCCGATAAACGAGCGCGTCGAGCGTGTCGAGCAGTCCCAACGTACCGTTGCGCACGGGGAAATCGAGGGCCAGCGTGTAGCCTTCCATGGGGAACGACAGCAGCCCCTCTCCGGCGGGGCCGAACAACTTGAGCACCGCCAGGAACGAGCCCTGCCCGGCCGCGGCGATACGCTCCAGCAGCGCCGCGATGCCGGCCGGGCTCTCGTTCTTGGGCAGCACGCACTGGTACTGGACGAATCCCCGCCGGCCGTAGAGACGGTTCCACGTCTCGATCCGGTCAAGGGGAAAGAAGAACGGCTCGAAATGCACCGGCCGCGTCCCGGCGCGCGCCCGCGCCAGCCGGTAATACAGCCCGTTAAAGAGGCCGATCGAGGCGCGGTTGAGCAGCGCGGACGGCGCATCGACGGGAACCCGCAGCCGGCCCGCGGGCGGCAGGCCCAAGGGATCGGCCGCGAGCCGCGGCGGCAGCGCGCCGCGCTCCATGAACGCGCCGCGCATCAGCACCGCCCGGCCCAGTTTCGCGCCCCGCGCCAGGCAGTCGATCCAGGCCACGCTGTAGGGCAGGCCGCGGGACGCCTCGAACAGGGCCATGGTCTCGTCGAGGCCGCGCGCGGCCAGGGTCTCCTGCAGGATGAAGGCGGTTTCGATCGGCCGCAGGCGGAAGCTCGCGGAGAGGATCACGCCGGTCAGCCCCATCCCGCCGAGCGTGGCGCGAAAGAGGCCGGCGTGTTCCGTTCGGCTGCATTCCCGGATCTCGCCGTCCGCGGTCGCCAGCGTCAGCGATTCCACATGGGCGCCGAAGGTCCCGTCGCAGTGATGGTTCTTGCCGTGTACGTCCGCGGCGATCATACCCCCGACAGTGACGAACTTCGTTCCCGGAACCACCGGCGGAAACCAGCCTCGCGGCGCGAACGTTTCCAGGATGTCCGCGAGCAGCACGCCGGCCTCGCAACTCAGCAGACCGGTCTCGGCGTCGAACGCCTGCATCCGATCCATCGCCGGCATCGCCAGCGTCAACTCCGGATTGAGCGCGGCGTCGCCGTAGGAGCGCCCGTTGCCGCGGGCGATCAGCGTACCGCCGCGATGCAGCAGAGCGGGCAGGTCCTCGCGCCGGCGCAGACGTTCCAGCCGGCAATCGAGAGTCGGATACCGGCCCCATCCGCAGAGCCTTTGCATTACGGTACGCTGACGGGTATCCGCAGATCGATTGCGGCGCTGCTTTCGGAAAAAGCCGCCAAGGCGCGGGGAAGAGGGTCGCCGCGCTCCAGGCGCGACTCTGCAATCTTGCGCGCGAGACCTTGCGCAATCTCGGTGGCCTCGGCGATACTGCGCCCTTCCGCAACCAAGCTTGGGACATCAGGACTCACGGCGAGAAAGCCGCCCTCGCTCAAGGGCTCGACACGGAGCCGGATCGCTGCTTCGTTCATGGGCTTTTTCATCCCGGCGCGGGCGCAAGCGCCATGATCCATCTTTGCCCGCAAGACTCCCGCCCCGGCCTCATAGCGGCACTCACATCGCAGCGGCAAGCACGGCCAGAATGCAGATGAAGGTCAGCCAACTCGTCCTGTCGCCCATCGCGAATACCAGCGGATCTTCATTGACCGCCCCCCGATTGGCGAGCAGCGCGATGCGCCCCAGCCAGTATAACAGCAGCGGACAGAGCAGCCACAGGAATTCCGGTCGGGCATAGAGATCGCTCACTTCAGGACTTTGAATGTAGAGGGTAAGAATCACCACCGAAGCGAAGCTGCTCGCCCCGCCGAGAGCCGCGATCACGGGGAAATCTTCGACGAAATAGGCCCTCCCGCCGGCCGCGGACCGATCGGACTCACGCAACGCATACAACTCGCTCTGGCGCTTGACGACGGCCAGAGCGAGAAAGAGAAAGAGAGAAAAAGCGAGAAACCAAGGCGACAGCACAACCGCGACCGCCATCGCTCCGGCCAGGATGCGCGCCACGTAGAGCCCGGCAAGCGTGACGACGTCGATGAAGGTCTTGCGCTTCAGCAACAGCGAGTAGGCGAGCGTCCCGGTCAGGTAGAGAAGGACGCAAAGCCCCGCCGCGACGGACAGCGCGAAAGCCAAAGCGAGTCCGCCTGCCGTCAACGCCGCGCCCATGCCGACCGCCGGCAGCAGAGCAACCTTCCCCGCCGCCAGCGGACGGCGGCGCTTGCTCTTGTGCCGGCGGTCGTGAGGCAAATCGAGCAAATCGTTCACCAGGTAGGCGCCCGACGCACAGGCCGCCAGCGCCGCGAACGCCCCGGCCGCCGCCAGATACAGCTCTATGCGGGTCTCGTGCGCAGCGATGAGGGGCGCGAAGACGAGCGTGTTCTTGACCCACTGGTGCGGGCGTAAGGCCCGGAGGTAGTCGAGCGGGCGGCCGCCAAGCCCGGGAAGGAGCCGGGCCTCGCTGTCCAGCGCCCGCACTTTCCGGGCGAGGCTTGCCGAAAGATCAACCCCGACGGCCCGCCGCGCCCGCTTCCAGACAACCAGGTCGCGCCGCTCGTTGCCGATATAATCGAATCCGCCCTCGCCGAAGCGCTCGACCAGAACGGCGGCCTTGGCCCGGCCCGCCAGATTGGTGCGGCCGTCCGAGGCGAAACAGCCCGCCGCCCCCACCGCCTCGGCGAGCGGAGCGACCGCAAGCTTGTCGGAGGCGGAAGCCAGCCAGACCTCGCGCCCCGCTGCCTTGGCGGCGGCGATCTCATCCAGCACGGCCGGATTCAGCGCCAGCGTCTCCGGCGGCAGCGCAACGGCCTCGGCGATCCAGCGCTTCAGCGCGGCGCGGCCGCGGGCCAAGCGGAAAGGCAGGGCGAGCAGGCTGAGCGGCGAGACCGCGAGCAGCCGCGCGGCGCCCTCGATCAACAAGTCGCCGCTGACCAGCGAACCGTCAACATCGACCGCCAGCGGCGGCGCAGTCCGCGGCGGCGCATGTTGTCCGGCAATTTGCTCAGTCTGCATGGCTCGATTCGTTCGGATTTTATCCCGGACTGTGGAATGTTCGATGGTTGCAAACAGGAGCGGAAAGAGCAACCCGGAGTCTTGTTCCATCCGCTTCGGGCTCGTCTTGCGCCGGCAATAGAGGCGGCGACGAGACGGTTTGCACGACCGGCTTGGCGCTTCAGGAATTGTTGCAGGGCTGCCGCGGCCCGCTAACCCGGGGAAAACGCGGCCTTGACCGCCAACCCGACGATCGGCAACTGCGCGGGCGCCAAAAAACGAAAGACGACCAACTTCAGGAACTCGATGTCCTTACGCAACTCGGCGATGGCCGCCCCCTGCTTAGCGATGTCCTGCTGTGTGGCTGCCCGCAATTCGAGGATGTCCTGCTTGGTGGCGAGATCGGCGCCGATAGGAATGGCCGCGGCCGCAGCTTTGGCCTTCTCCTGGGACGCGCCGGCTTCGACCAGCGCCTCATAGACTTCGCTAACGAGAATGCTCATGCTTTGCGCCCGCGCAAACAACGCCAGCCATAGTTTAATAAAACCGCTTGCGCGGGCCGGCAAAACCGCGCGGCCTCAATTTCATTGTTTTTCGCTTGACGTGTGTCACCGGCGGCCATACAGCGACACATATGATCGAGACACAGATTTACTTGGCGGAAGAGGGCTTGAAGACGCTGCGGGAGACCGCACGGCGCCAAGGCCGAAGCGTGGCCGGACTCGTACGCGAAGCCATTCAGCGTGTTTGGCTTCGCTCATCGGGCTACGGACCGGTTGCGCTGTGGGCCGGCGAGCCGTCTCGAACATCGGTCGAGCACGATGCGATCTACAACGAGCGCCGATGAAAGACCGTGAGGCGGCGTTCGTCGATGCTTCCTAAGACGGAAATCGCCGGGCATGTGTCCAAAGATTTTCGGGACTCGGCATTGCCCCGCCGGGCGCGCAGCCTGATATCATGAATCAGCGAGAACCGGCGCGGCCGCTTTTGCCGCGCTTGCATACGTCATGTTCGAACGCTATACCGAAAAAGCCCGGCGGGTGATCTTCTTCGCCCGCTACGAGGCCAGTCAGTTCGGCAGCCCTTACATCGAGACGGAACACCTGCTGCTCGGCTTGATCCGCGAGGACAAGGCTCTGGCTAACCGCTTCCTGCGTTCGCACGCCGCAGTCGAGTCGATCCGCAAGCAGATCGAAGCGCACACCACGATCCGCGAGAAGGTCTCGACCTCGGTCGATTTGCCTTTGAGCCACGAATGCAAGCGCGTGCTCGCTTATGCCGCCGAAGAGGCCGAGCGGCTGTCGCACAAGTACATCGGCACGGAGCATCTGCTGCTCGGTCTTTTACGGGAAGAAAAATGCTTTGCGGCGGAAATCCTGCACGAGCGCGGCCTGCGGCTGTCGACCATCCGCGAGGAACTGGCCCGCTCGCATTCGGAAAAGCTGCTTTCGAGCCGCCCGAAAGAAAGCTCGATGCTGGCGGAGTTCAGCCGTAACCTGACGCAAGAGGCGCTCGACGGCAACCTCGACCCGCTGATCGGACGCGGTAACGAGTTAGAGCGCATCGCCCGCATCCTCTGCCGCCGCACCAAGAACAACCCGGTGCTGATCGGCGAGCCCGGAGTCGGGAAAACCGCCCTCGTCGAGGGTCTCGCGCAGCGCATCGCCGATGGAGACGTGCCCTCGTTTCTTGCCGACAAACGGATCCTGGCGCTCGACCTTTCGTTGATCGTCGCCGGCACCAAGTACCGCGGCCAGTTCGAGGAACGCCTGAAAACCATCATGAAAGAGTTGATGGAGAGCCGCAACTCCATCATTTTCATCGACGAGCTGCATACCTTGGTCGGCGCGGGTTCGGCGGAAGGCTCGCTCGACGCGGCCAACATCATGAAGCCCGCCTTGTCGCGCGGGGAGATCCAATGCATCGGCGCCACGACGCCGGGCGAATTCCGCAAGTCGATCGAGAAAGACCGCTCCCTCGAACGGCGCTTTCAGGCCGTGAAGGTGCATCCGCCGACCGAAGAGGAAGCGGTGCAGGTCTTGCTCGGCGTAAAGGAGCGCTACGAAAAATTCCACGCGGTCGTTTACAGCGACGAAGCCGTCGAGGCGGCGGTTTACGCCTCGAACCGCTACATCCCCGACCGCTTCCTGCCGGACAAAGCCATCGATCTCGTCGACGAGGCCGGCGCGCTCGTCAAGCTGCGACAGACGACCATGCCTGAAGAGATCGGCGACGTGCATAAACGGATCAAGTTCATCGTGCATCGCATGGAGAACGCGATCGCCAATCACGAATTCGAGAAGGCGCGCTTCTATTCCGACGAAGAGCGCAAGGAACGCGAGAATCTGCGGCGGCTCCGCGAGAAATACAACGTCGACGAAACAGCCGCCGCGGCGGTGACGAAAGACGACATCGAAGACGTCGTGGCGCGCTGGACCGGCGTCCCGATGACCGCGATCAAAGAAGAGGAGATGGCCAAGCTGCTGCGCATCGAGAAAGAGCTGCACAAGCGCGTGGTCAGCCAGGAAAGCGCGATTTCCGCGCTGGCCCGCGCGATCCGCCGCTCGCGCGCGGGTCTCAAGGCGGTCAACCGCCCGGCGGGCTCGTTCCTGTTTCTGGGGCCGACGGGCGTCGGCAAGACCGAGGTCGCCCGCGCGCTGGCCGAGTGCCTGTTCGGCAGCGAGAAATCGTTGATCCGCTTCGATATGTCGGAGTTCATGGAAAAGCACTCCGTCTCGAAGTTGATCGGCTCGCCTCCGGGCTACATCGGCTACGAAGAGGGCGGCCAACTCACCGAGCGGGTGAAACGCAACCCCTATTCGATTATCCTGCTCGACGAGATCGAGAAGGCCCACCCCGATCTGTTCGGCATTCTCTTGCAGGTTTTCGAGGACGGCCGGCTCACCGACGGACTCGGCAACACGATCGACTTCAAGAATACGACCGTCATCATGACCTCGAACATCGGCGCGCGGCACCTGCAGACCAAGACGCCGATGGGTTTTCAGGGCGCCTCGAAGGAACTCAGCCAAGCGAAGGCCGAACAGGAAGTTCAGAACGAGGTCAAGCGCACTTTCAACCCCGAATTTCTCAACCGCATCGACGAGACGATCATTTTCCGCTCGTTGACGGACGACGACCTGCGCCAGATCGTGCAAATGCTGGTCGGCCAGATCAACCAGAATCTGATCCGCAAGGAAATCCAGATCAGGCTGAACGACGACGCGGCGCGGTACATCCTGGAAGAAACGCTCGGGGATCGCAGCTACGGCGCGAGGCCGCTGAGACGGGCGTTGCAGCGCTTCATCGAAGACCCGCTGTCGGAGTCGCTGATCCAGGGCCAACTGCCGCGGCCGGCGGATCTCGAAATCTACCGCGGTCCGGACGGCATCTACTACCGCCCGATCGAGCGCCCCGAAGAGAAAGCGCTCGAAGAAGACGCCGCAGCCGAGGGCGGCGTAGCCGTGGCCGAGGGCACGCTGCTCTACTCGTTCTGAGCCCCAACAGTCCGTGGCGAAAGTCCCCTGGAAGGGGCAGTGGACTCCTGCGTCCGCTCCGAATTCTTTGCGCTACTTCATCGCGCAAGCGGATCGGCCCGCGCAGCAGTTTTGCTATCCACTATCCACTGGCGCGCGTCAGCGCGCCCCGCGGTGGATGCGCACGTATTGCGGTCCAATGGCGTCGATGTTGACCGTGCCGCACATGGCCATGTCGCGGGCAAGCTCGGTCTGCATCAGCTTGATCGCGGTGCGCACGCCTCCGGCGCCGTAGGCGGCGAGGCCCCAGACGGCGGGGCGGCAGACGAGGACGGAGCTTGCGCCCAAGGCCAGCGCTTTCAACACGTCGCTCCCCCGCCGAAACCCTCCGTCGATGAGGATAGGCGCTTCGCTTCCAATCTCGCCCGCGATTTCCGGCAGGACGCCGATCGGCTGCGCGGCGGCATCGCCCGATCCGCTGCCGTGATCGGACACGACGATGCCGCCGGCGCCCTGTTCGACCGCGGCGCGCGCGAGTTGCGCATCCATGACGCCCTTGAGGATCAACGGAACCGAAACGGCGTCTCGGATGCGCTTGAAAAAATCCCAATTCAGCCGTCTCACGGTTCCCGGGCCGGGGTTTACGGTGACGACGACGGCGGAACAACCCGCCGCGGCCATCTTGCGCACACGGGCGAGAGCCGCGGCGCCGTCTCCCGACATATAGACCTGGCCCCAGAAACCGGCTTCGGCTTGTTCGGCGATGCGCTCGACCGGCGCATCCGAGCGGTCGGCGAGAACCATCACTGCCTTGGCTTGGGACGCGCCCTCCGCCATGGCCGATTCGCCGTCCGGATAAAATTGCTTCTGATGCGCGATCGGCCCGACCAGAATCGGCGCGAACATCGCGCGGCCGAACAGCTTGGTCGTCAGGTCGAGGGCCAGGGTGTTGACCATCATGCGCGGGCGGAAGGTGATGCGGTCGAATCCGGCGCGCGATGTTTCCGCGACCGTCTCGTAAACGGCGCTTGC
Organism: Bryobacterales bacterium; assembly: GCA_965214915.1. Taxonomy (GTDB): domain Bacteria; phylum Acidobacteriota; class Terriglobia; order Bryobacterales; family UBA6623; genus CATQHP01. The sequence continues at coordinate 433,475 of CBDCCP010000001.1, forward strand.
CAGCTTGCGCTGCGCCATCGGCTCGAACTCGTGCGTATTGACCAGCTCGTCCACGGGGGCGATGCGGCCCGGCGGCTCTCCGCGCAGCTTCGGAGCGCGCTGCGCCCGCAGCAAAGGCGAGGCGGCCAGCAGCGCAGCGAACCGCGAGACGGCCTCGCGCCGGGTGAACGCGGCGCCGTTCATGGCAGGTCGAGCCTCGCCAGGTTGCGGTCGGCCGCCGCCAACGTCGGGCAGCCGGCCTGCTTCATGGCCAGAACCAGCTCGGCCTGCAAAATCTCAAGCACCCGCTGAACCCCCGCCGCGCCGAAAGAGGCCAGCCCCCAGCGCGGAACTCTGCCCAGACAAACCGCTTGTGCGCCCAGGGCCAGCGCTTTGAGAATGTCGCTGCCGCGCCGGAATCCGCTGTCGATCAGCACGGGGATGCGGCCGCCGACGGCATCGACAATTTCGGGCAAGACCTCGAGCGTCGACGGCGAGTAGTCCAGACCGCGCCCGCCGTGGTTGGAGACGACGATGCCGTCGAGGCCGTGCTCGATGCACAGCAGCGCGTCTTCGGGCGTCAGAATGCCCTTGGCCAACATCGGCGTTCGCACCATCGGCCGCAGATCGTCGAAGAGCTTCCATTCGTACCAGAGCCGCGTCGAGGTAAAGCGGTAGGGGTTCTGGGGCTTTACGCCGGGGCGGACGCTCGGGCGCCGCCTGCGGCTCGAAAGGTTGCGGTCGTGCGCCGAGCGGTCGTAGTAAGCGGCCTGCTGGTCGATCGTGACGACGACGGCTTGGCATCCGGCGCTTTGCGCCCGCTCCAGGCGCGGGCGGTTGTCCTCGAGTTTCTCGCGCGGATAAAGCTGATACCAGAGCGGGCCGCCCCCGACCGCCGCGATTTCCTCGAACGGCGCGCTCGTCGCGTAACTAACGATCATCGGGGTTTCCGCTGCCGCCGTGCAGCCGCGGTAGGTACCCAATTCCTTCGAGGGATGCAGCGCGACGTGCCCCGCCGACGGCGCCGCCATGATCGGGAACCGCATCTTGGTCCCGAGAACTTCGGTCGAGGCATCGACGGCTGCAATGCTTGCCGCAGACCTCGAGGCGATATCGACCCACTCAAAAGCCTCGCGGTTGCGGCGAACCGTAAATTCCCCTGCGCCCCCGTGCGCGGTGTAGTTGTACGTCGCGCGCGGAAGCTTGGCGTAGGCGACCTCTTCGAAATCGAAGGCGGTCAGCAGTTCGTCGAGGCCGGGCACGCGGCTGTGATCGCGGAACGGATCCTGCTGGGCGAAAAGCTCGGGGCTGCCGAGCAGAAAGCCGGCGAGGCTGCCGAGGGCGGCGCGGCGCGATGGGCTTTGGCGCCAGGATTGCTCGATCGTTCCTGCGGGGCGTTTGCTCAAGACCTCTCCTTCGGCGCTTACGGCTGTGCGCGGGGGCGACCAGCACGATTGTAGCGCGGGGGAATGCCGGCGGCGACTCGCCTACAATTGCAGTAACGGCGGCTGCGCCGCGCCGGGCGGGATGCGGGCAGCGCCCACTCGGAATCGTCGGCGCCGCAAGGAACGGAGAAAAGCAATGACCCCCGAATACTTTTTTCTGCTGCTTTTTGCCACGGCTTTTTTCATGTTCGTTACGGCATATTTTTCCCTGGAAAGGTTCCGGTTTCTCATCGACATTCTGTTCGAGTACTTTGTTCTTCTGTGTACGTCGTACGGTTTGAAAATACAGCTTGCTTACTTGAAGCTCAAGTACCGCATACTCGTCGCTCTGCGTAAGATGTTGATTCGCTAACATAAGCCTTCGACAGGAAAGCGGGGAGGCAAAGCGCATGAACGGGAACATCTGGAAAAGCGGCGCGTTGTTGACGGCGCTCGCCTGCGCCGGTCTCGCGGAGCCGATTCCCTTTGCCGCCAACGGCGGGCTCAAGATGCTCTACGACAACCGCATGTACCCGCAAGCGGTCGAGCGCGACGGCGCGACGCACATGGTTTGGCGGGGCGCCGAGGGCTTGCCTTACATCCGCTCTTACGACAACGCTTCGGGCAAGCTTTCTGCTCCCTACATGCTCTTGACGGGCCGCTTGGACCGGGTAGACGTCAAGAAATACCGCCGCGACCATCACTTTGCTCCGATCATATGGGTTGACGGCCGCGGACGCCTGCACGCGCTTTTCGGCTGCCACAACACGCCCGGCATGCACCTCATCGCCAAGCAGCCCGGCAACATCGCCGAGTGGACGCTCGGCCCGCCCATCTTCGAGAACCTTTCCTATCCCAAGGCGCACCGGATATACGGCGGAAAAACGCTGATCTACTTTCGCCATTGGGGGCATCTCGGGTCGTGGAAATACCGCATCGGCGACGGCGGCGGCGAGCATTGGAGCGGCCCGCCGAAGGCGCTGATCGATATGAACGCGCATCCGCAAGACGGATTCATGGCCGCGCACGCCGGCTCGTACAACACGAGCCGCGTCAGCCGCGACGGCAGGACGCTGCACGTGGCGTTTATCTGGAAGATGGAAGAGGAGCACCCCAACGCCCGCTACGGGAGGGTTCTGCACGACCACCGCCGGCGGCACAATCTCTACTATCTGAAGGTCGATCTGCCCACGGGGCGCGTCTTCAATATCGACGGCAAGGAGTTGCAGGCTCCCGTGAACAAAGGCGTTGCCGACCGCGACTGCCTTGTCTGGGACACGCAGGAGCGCGTCGCGGCCGTCGGCCCCTCGATTTATCTCGACGATGACGACAAGCCGTACTTCACCTTGCCCGTTTCAAGCGATACGCCCTACAAGGGCGAGTTTTATTTCGTGCGGCGCGCTGCCGGCCGCTGGGTGAAAACGCCGATCGCGGCAACGTCGCATCCTTTCAATTCGAGTCATCTCGACCGCGGCGGCGACGGCGTTTTCCGCGCATTTTTGATTACCGGCGAGGGAGAGAGCATTGCTCCGGGCAATACGCGCAGCGCCTACGGCTGGGGCGGCGCCGTCGAAGAGTGGTTGTCGTCCGACGGCGGCGCGACCTGGCGGCGAGGGCGCGATCTCACCCCTGTCCGCAGGCGCCGCTACCAGAACATGCAGTTCGTCGGAACCGCCTCCGGCGGCATTGCGCGTGGCCGCTTGCTGTTCTACGGCTGGCAAGGCGACGACGGAGAAGGCACGGCATACCTCTGGGACGCCCGAAAGTCCGACTGAAGCGGGGTCGCGGCCGGTGGATGGCGGATAGCAAGACCGCGTCGGCGCGGGCGGTCAGAAGTAGCGCAAATATGCGTACATCACGGGTGCGGAAAACAGAAAGGCGTCGAGCCGGTCGAGCACGCCGCCATGCCCCGGCAACAGCTTGCCGCTGTCTTTCACGCCGGCCCCGCGTTTCAGCGCCGACTCGGTAAGGTCGCCCAATTGTCCGGCGATGTTCAGCGCCAAGGCCGGCGCGGTTGCTTCCGCCGGGCTCAGATAGCCCGCCAGGAAAACGCTTGCGTACACGGCTCCGGCGATTGTCGAGAAGACGACCGAGCCGACCGCCCCTTCCCACGTCTTATGCGGGCTTACAAGCGGCGCCAGCGGGCGTTTTCCAAGCGACTTGCCGATGTAGAGCGCCGCAATGTCGCCGGCTGCGTTAACGACCAGAACAAACAGCAGCCAGTGGGGGTCGATGCGATGCAGGAGCCGTCCCCAGAGCAGCGGCGCCGCAACGTAAAGGACGCCGGTCAAGGTAACCGCCGCCGCAGGCAGCGATTTTCCAAGACCGCCGCGTTGCCGGAAACCCGCCGCGGCCAGCAGCGCCAGCGCAAAAACCGTAAGCAACAGGCTTGTGTCCAGTTCCGGCAAAAGCGCCGGCAGCGCGCCCGCTACGTAGCCCGGCGCCGCGAGCGCGCGGATCCCATAGCGCTCGGCGAGGGCGTAGAACTCGCGCAGTCCGGCAACGGCCAAGGCCGCAACCGCCGCGCCGAAAACGGAGGGCGGGGCCAAAAGAACCAGATACAGGACGCAGGGGACAAGCGCCAGGGCCGTGAGCACCCGTTTCATGCGGATGCGCTCATTCGTGGGAATACGACGAGGTTCCGGCCGTCACGAGCTCGGCGCACGCTGTTTCCCGGCCGTTCAGGCCGCCGTAACGCCGGTCCCGCTTCTGGAAATCGAGCAGCGATTCCAGCAGATCGACGGGCCGGAAATCGGGCCAATACTTTTCGGTGACCCAGATTTCCGAATACGCGATTTGCCAGAGCAGGAAGTTGCTGATGCGCACCTCGCCGGAAGTGCGGATGAGCAGGTCGGGGTTGGGCAGCCCGGCGGTGTAGAGCTGCTCGCCGAACGCCCGCTCGTCGATTTCGAGCGGCGCGCCGTTCCGCCGCGACTGCCGCAAGAGACTGTTGACGGCATCGACGATCTCGCTGCGTCCGCTGTAGTTCAGGGCGACGTTGAGACGCAATCCGGTGTTCGCGGCCGTCTCGACGATGGCGTAGTCGATGTCGTCCCGCGTCTTTTGCGGCAGGGCTTCGATACGCCCGATCGTCTGGAAACGGACGTTGTTGGCCTTGAGCTCGGACAACTCCACGTGCAGGTAATGGCTGAGCAGGCGCCACAGCGTTTCGATTTCAACCTTCGGGCGTTTCCAGTTTTCCACGGAAAACGCATACAGCGTCAACGCCCCGATATCGAGACGGCAGCAGGACTCGATGATCTCGCGCACGGATTGCACTCCGGCACGGTGTCCGGCGACGCGCGGCAGCGCGTGGCGCTTCGCCCAACGCCCGTTGCCGTCCATAATGACCGCGATGTGCCCGGGCAGCTTTGCCGGGTCGAGTTGTTGCGCGAGACGGAGCTCGCGGCTGCCCGGCGCAGCCCACTCGAGAAATTTCTGCAATTTCTGCATTGCGACGAAGTTCGACGAATAACGCTGAATTCTATCGTACAACGCGGCCCATGCGTTACGATGACTGCGGGAGGACGGCGAGCGATGTTGCGACGGCATTTTCTTGCGTTGACGGCGGCAGGCGCGGCGACTGCGGCGAGGTCGCGCGGCGTCGGTCCGGTGCGAAAAGTTTTCGAGTCGCCGGGGCCGAAACCCAACGGGCTGCAAGCGGCCGATGAAGGTCTGTGGATCATCGACCAGGGCGATAACCACGCTTATCTCGTCGCTTATGACGACGGCAAGGTGCTGCGCGATCTGCCGACCGCGGCGGACCGTTCGAGCGGCATTACCTTCGACGGCGAGGCGATCTGGTTGGCCTCGACTTACAGCCGCGAGTTGATCCGCGCGGACGCGCAAACCGGGGAGACGCTCGCCAAGCGCTTCACTCCCGGGGCGGGCGTCATCTATCGCATGCCGGCGGACCCGCCCGGGCGCCGCAGCCCGTTGGCGCCGCCCGCCCCTGTGCGCAGCGGCGGCGCGGCGGCGGTCGATTCCGCCCCCCGCCCCGGGACAGGCGCGCACGGCCTCGAATGGCGGGACGGCAAGCTGTGGGTTGCCGTCCCGCCGTCGCGAACCGTTTACCGCATCGACCCGCAAACCTGGCAGGTCGAGCACAAGTTCCCGACGATCGGCAACCGCCCGCACGGCATCGGCTGGGAAGGGAAGCACCTGTGGTGTACGGACTCCAATCTCAACGCTTTTTTCAAGCACGACGTGGAGACCGGGAAGGTGCTGGAGAAAATCCAGCTTGCCGACAACGACCCGCTGCCGCACGGCATGACCATCCGCGGCCGCGTCCTGTGGTACTGCGACGACGTCGGGGTCGTCTGCCGCATGAATATCGGTTAGCGATTCGGCTGGGCGCCGAGCGCTCCGGTTCCAGCATTTCGCGGCGGGGCGCCGTGAGATACTGTTAAGAACTGCTGCGACGCGGACGGCAAGGCTTTGGGTGGAGCGCGCCGGCTGCCCAGTAAAGCCTGAAGATTCGTGAACGCGGCGCACGTCATGAGTCTTGCCGATCTGCAACCGGGCGGCGCCGCCGTAATCGAGGCGCTGCATTTGGCCGAAATCGACGCCCATCGCTTGATGATTCTCGGATTCATTCCAGGGACGACCGTGGGCTGCTCGGGCCGCTCGCCCCTCGGCGACCCCGTGATCTATCGCATCGACGGGTCGGAAGTCGCCCTGCGCCGGGAGACCGCCCGGCATATCGCGATCCGGATTGCCTCCCCGCCCGCGGGTTAGAATCGCGATTTTCCCCGACTGCATGGCTGCCGCAACGACAACGAGTTCCAGGCGCGTCGTGGCCCTCTGCGGCCCGCCGAACGTCGGCAAGTCCACGCTCTTCAACCAGCTCACGGGTTTGCGCCAGAAAGTGGCGAATTATCCGGGTGTCACGGTCGAGAAAAAGATCGGCGGCATGAGGCTGAGCTCGGGCGAAGAAATCGACTTGGTCGATCTTCCCGGCGCGTGCAGCCTGGACCCGCAGTCCGAGGACGAGAGGATTGCCGTCGAAGTGCTTAGCGGCAGGAACGCGGCCGTCGCCAAGCCGGCGGCGGCGATCCTGATGCTGGACTCGACGAATCTCGCGCGTCACCTCAGCCATGCCCCCGGCATGCTCGATCTCGGTATCCCCACGCTCGTTGTGCTGAACATGGCCGACGAGCTTTCGAGCCGCGGCGGGTCCGTCTCCGCCGCCGCCGTCGCCGCCGAGATCGGCGCGCCGACCGCAACGGTGAGCGCGCGCAAGGGCGGCGGTATCGACGAGGTGCGCAAGTTCATCGAAGGCGCGGTCGTTCCGCCGCAACCCGTGCAACTCCCGGTCTTGCAAGATGTTCCGGCCGCCCGCAAATGGGCGGGGGGAGTCGCGCAGCGCTCCGGATACGCCGCCCCGGGGCCTCCGCAATGGAGCCGCCGCCTCGACCGGATATTCCTGCACCCGCTTGCCGGGCCGCTCGTTTTTCTGGCCGTCGTCGTGGCCGTCTTTCAAAGCATATTCACCTTGGCCGTGCCTTTGATGGACGGCGTGGACGCCGCCATCGCAACGAGCGGCGCGTGGCTGGGGGCCGTGCTGCCCGAGACGATCTTCAAGGGGCTGTTGATCGACGGCGTTTGGGGCGGGGTCGGGTCGGTGATCGTTTTCCTGCCGCAGATTCTGATCTTGTTTCTGTTTATCGGCATCCTCGAGGATTCGGGCTACCTGGCGCGGGCCGCCGTGATCGCCGACCGTTCGATGCGGTTGGTCGGCTTGCAGGGCAAATCTTTCATTCCCCTGCTCTCGGCCTACGCCTGCGCGGTGCCGGCGATCATGGCGGTGCGCACCATCGAAAACAAACGCGACCGCATGGCCACGCTGCTCGTCGCGCCGCTGATGACCTGCTCGGCCCGCTTGCCCGTGTACGCGCTGCTGATCGCGGCGTTCGTCCCCGAGCAGCCGTTGCTGGGCCCTCTGCTCGGAACCCGCGCCGCCGTGCTGCTCAGCTTGTACGCCGTAGGGTTTCTGGCCGCGGTCATGACCGCCTGGCTGCTCAAGTCCACGATCCTGCGCAGCGCCTCGACGCCGTTCATGTTGGAGCTGCCTCCGTACCGGCTGCCGACTCTGCGCTCGCTGACTTACCGCCTGCTCGACCGGGCCAAGATCTTTCTGCGCCGTGCCGGTACGGTTATCCTGGCGACAACGATCGTTCTTTGGGTGCTGGCCAGCCTGCCGCTTGAGAACGGCGAGCCGCCGGAGATTGCCGACAGCTACGCCGGTTCGATCGGCAAGACCATCGAGCCGGCGATCGAGCCGTTAGGGTTCAACTGGAAAATCGGCATCGGCCTGATTACGTCCTTGGCCGCCCGCGAGGTGATTATCGGCACGCTGGGCACGATCTACGGCATGGAGGCCGACGAGGACTCGGTCGAGTTGCAAGCCGCGCTGCGCGCGGAGCTTTCCTTCGGCGCCTCGATCGCTCTGATGATGTTTTTCGCCTTTGCCCTGCAGTGCATGTCAACCGTCGCCATCGTCCGGCGGGAGACCGGCGGTTGGAAGTGGCCGGCAGTTCAGTTCGTATATATGGCGCTGCTGGCGTACGCTGCGGCCTGGATTGCTTATCGGTGGTTCGGCTGAGCTTTTTTATTCCCCGTTATCCATCGGTGCGTGTCGTCGAGCGCTTGGGCGAAGCCGTCGAGCAAGCGATCGATCTCCTCCTCGGCAATGATCAGCGGCGGCGAGAAAGCGATGGAGTCGCCCAGCGCCCGCAGGATCGAGCCGTGCTCGATCGCCCGCCGGTAGCAGTACGCGCCGACGCCCAGGGAAGCGTCGAAGCGCCGGCGGGTTTCCTTGTCTGCGACCAGCTCGACCGCGGCCATCAGCCCGACGCCGCGGATCTCGCCCACCAGCGGATGGTCGGCGAACCGCCGCCGCAGCCCGTCCTGCAGATGGGGCGCGACCGCGCGGACGCGGTCGACGATGCCGCGTTCCTCGTAAATCTTCAGGCATTCGAGGGCGACGGCGGCGCTCACCGGGTGGCCGCTGTAGGTGAACCCATGCGCGAACGTGCCGATCTCGTCGCTGCCCCGCGCCAGCGCCGCATACACTTTCTCATTGACCATGACCGCCGAGATCGGCGCATAGGCGGAGGAAAGCTGCTTGGCCGTCATCACGATGTCCGGCTCCAGGCCGAACGTCAGACAGCCCCAGAGATTGCCCGTGCGGCCGAAGCCGCAAATCACCTCGTCGGCAATGAACAGCAGGTCGTGCTTGCGCAAGACTTGTTGAATTTTGTCGAAGTAGCCCGCCGGGGGCGTCAGCACGCCGCCCGCGCCCATGACCGGCTCGGCGATGAACGCCGCCACGGTATCCGCCCCTTCGTCCACGATCTGCCGGTCCAAAGTCTCGGCCAGGCGCGCGGAAAATGCCTCCTCCGATTCGCCCGGCAAACCGTCGTGATAGAAATGCGGCCGCGCCGTATGAACGATGTTGGCGATCGGCAGGTCGAACTTGCGGTGGTTGCGGCGGATGCCCGTCAAGCTCGCCGCAGCGACGGTCGATCCGTGAAAGCCGTCTTCGCGGGCGACGATTTTCTTCTTCTGCGGCCGGCCGAGCGCGTTGTTGTAAAACCAGACCGTCTTGACGGCGGTGTCGGCCGCCTCGGAACCCGAGTTGGCGAAAAACACTTTCGCCATGGGAACCGGCGCGAGCTCCAGCAGCCGTTCGGCCAACTCGATTGCCGGCTGCGTGCTCCGCGACCCGAACAGGTGCATGAACGGCAGCGTCTTCATCTGCCGCTGCGCGGCCGCGATCAGCCGCTCTTCGCCGAATCCGAGCGAGGCGCACCAGAGCCCCGACGCCCCTTCGATATAGGCTTTTCCGGCCTCGTCGTAAACCCAAACGCCCCGGCCCGAAGCAATGACCAAGGGGCCGTGCCGCTCATGGTCGGCCGGATTGGTGAAGGGATGGAGAACGCCGGCGACGTCGCGTTCGCCGATGGACTGCGGCATTCTCGGAGTATAGCGAGCCGGCGCCTGCGGGCGTCAAACGCCTGGAATACGGTGGCCGCCGGGCCGGCGTATGTTACTTTGATAGCAGTTCAACGGCGCCCGTATAGGAACGAAGTAGAATATGCAGGCAATAACCCCGGAACTGATCTCGATTTTAGGCGTGGCGGTGGCGCTGTTCCTGCAGTTATTGCGGATGCAGCAAGCCACTATGCAGGCCGGCGGCGAATTGCGCAAAGATACCGCGCGCGACATCGCGGAATTGCGAGAACGCATGGCGCGGCTCGAAGGCTTGTTCGAGGGGTTCACGCAAAAAAGCCCGCCCGGCGCGTGACCTTAAGGGGAACTTGGCAGAAGCCCGAGGCGGGCGGGCAGTGTTCCGTAGCGGCGTGAAAGACGCTCCAGGCATGGGTCAGAAGGAAAAACCTATCAACACCTGGACCTGGTTCTTGGCTGTGGTGGGGCGCTCGTCCGTCGCCCATCGCGTGTAGTTGATCTGAGACGTAACCGTCCAGCGGCGGCGGCAACGCACGTCGAAACCGAGCGTGGCGGCCACTCCGTGGTGCGGCTCGCGGAGTTGCACCAACCATTTACGGTTGTTCTCGATTCGAAAGGTCGGGCCGGCTCCGACGAACGGACGGACTCGCGCGGTCCCGAACTTGTATTTGACCAGTACCGGTATTTCCCAGATGTCCGTCGATTTGTTCGCAAGTTTCCTATAGTACCCTTCAAAGGGGAACCCGGGATGCTCTGCTCCGGTACAGTCTGCGCAATTGGGGAAAATGAATTCGGTCTCGCTGCCCAGCGCGCGGAATAAAACGGTTGGGTGCAGCGAAAGATTCCGAGACAGCTTCATCTCTGCGGATGCGCCGAGCAGCGGCCGCACGAAATTGGGCCGGCGATATCGGACCACGGCAGCCCGCGTCCCCCCGTTGGTCGTCCCGATGTACCCGGTCCTGTAGTCCGGCGTCAGGGTCGCTCCGGTGACAAAACCGAAAGAAAACCGCCGTTCCTGAGCCGCATGATCCCTACTGCCGCGATCTGCCTCCTGCCCCCAGGCCGGCAACGCGGCGCCGGCGAAGAGGAGCAAAGCGACCGTCAGGAAGCGAAGGCGCCCGCGGACCCCGCGCCGAGCGGCTTGAGTGTCGTTCGTCATGGTTTTTCTCCCTGCACGACTTCCAGCAACTCGATGTCGTAGATCAACGTGGAGCCGGCCTTGATCCGCGGATGGGCAAAGCCGCGTACCGGAGGACAGATCAGACGCTGTGCCGCTCCTACTCGCATGTGCCGCAACCCTTCCGTCAGGCAAGGCATGACCGCGGCTTCGAGCGGCACGGTCAACGGCTCGCCCGGCTGCGTACGATCGAAGACTGTGCCATCCGTAAGGCTGCCCTTGTAGGCGATTCTGACCGTATCCGCCAAGCCCGGATGGGCTCCGGTTCCTTCTCGCATGGGAATCGCAATCGCTCCGTATTCCATCACAACCGCGTTGTTATGCTCGGCCAGCGCCTTGGCCCGAAACTCCGCGCCGATTCGTTCCTGCGCCTCAAAGGTTCGGTTCAACCGCTCCTTGGCCAGCACTTCGACCTTCGGGCCGTAAGCGTCGTACCGAACTTGTGCTTGGTGTGTGACGCCGTCCGCGAGGCCCTGCGAGACCAGATTCAGTTCGGACGCGCTGAGCTCGAAGCTGCTGACGGATTCGGCCAGCGCCAATCCAAGCGCGTAGAACGTCTTGGCCTCCTCCGTCGTGAGCTCCCGCGCCTCCCCCTGCATGTTTGGCGCAAGCGCGCCGGTGCATACGCATAGGGCAATAAAGGTTGCTCGGTGTAGTTGCCGCATGATCGATCCTTTCCTTTCCGCGCGCATGTCAGAATCCGGCAACGCCCGCGCGCCGCGCCGCCGCCTCCACTTGGCCCGCGTCGAGCAGGCGCAGGTCCAGTCGTTTGCGGTCGAATCGCCGGACGTCCACGGTGCGTACAGCCCCCGCGACCTGCGCCAGAAACGCCGGTTCCGCGAACAGTTCGGGGTCGAATCGGTCGGTTGCGAAGACCTTGTATCTCCCGGGGGCTAAGCCTTCGAACTCGAATCGGCTCCCGGCCGCGGAGGCCACGCGCCGGCCCCTGGTTCCAGGGTCCGACCCGGCGGGGTACAGGATCGCGACGGGCATCCGTTCCGCTCGTTCCGCCGACGATTCCGCTTCCAGCACGGCGCCCGCAATCCGCGCCGCACCGTCCCGAAGCGCGATGTTCAGGCTGCCCCATATCCCTCCGGCCAAGTCCAGCGCCCGGCCCTCGACTTCCCGGCCGCCGAACATGACTCTCTGCACATACATATCGGGCGGCGTTTGCACGCTAATTACGTACGATGCGGGTTCCAGGTTCTGCGCCGAGAAACGGCCGTCGCGCCCGGCGAGCGCGTCGACCGACGCGGCGAAGCCTGCCGCGGACGGGACAGCGAGGAAGACGACCCTCACCGCGGACAAATCCCGGTCCGCATGTCCCGCAACCGTCGCCTGCCCCCGCAACGAGACGGTCGGTTCGGGGCACAGGTTGAGGCCGGTCACGTCAACGGATCCGATCGAGACAACTTGCGTCGCAAGGAGTCGCGGGTCCGGCCGCTCTCGAACCAACTGCACCGTGTACAGGCCGGAGGGGACGCCGCTGAACTCGAAAGACCGATTGGCATCCAGGGGAGTTTTCCGCGCCAGCGCAGTCAGATCCATGCCGCGGTCGCTGCGGGGAACGAGATACACGGACGCATCCCGGTTCCCCAGGATGTTCCGGAAGTCGTCGACATTGCCGCGGACCCGATGGACAGACCCCCGGAGCAGCACGATACGAATGCCCGAGACGCGCCCACCCAGGCCGACATCGACCGGAGCAGATCCATCGACCGTTGGCGACGAGGGGTAATAGGCGGGGGCCTGGACGTTCGAAAGCGCCGGAGGTTCGGCGAACAGGATGTAACGTCCGTGCGGAAGCCGCCCGATAGTGAACTCGCCGGACTCGCCCGCGATGCCGCTTGCGATTTCGCGCAGCCTGCCGCGGAACGCGGCGAACGCCCTGACCTCGGCGCCCGCCGCGCCCCTGCCCTCACCGTCGAGCACTTGCCCCTGGATGGCCGACTCCGGATGGAGCTTGACGACAAGGCCGCTGTTGCGGTTTCCGGGAAGCACCTTGACGACGCGGGGCGAGGCTCCCATGCCGGACTTGAGGTATCCCGGTAATTCGGCGGCGACCGCATAGTTTCCGGTAGGAATCCGATCGAACTCGAAGCTCCCGTCTCCGCGGCTTAGGACAGAGAACTTCGTAGCTTGCGGGATCTCCCTGTCAGACCGAACCGCTCCGCGGCTCTGGCCCGGTCGCCAAAGCAGACTGACGGTTGCGTCGGCCAGGAAGACCCCGGTTCGGTCGTCGACAACCCTGCCGGAAACTGAACCGGATTGCGTTCCGCCGTAAGCCCCCGATGCTCCTTTCCCGCGCACCGGATCGTTCGCCCAAGCGGGCTGAAGCATCGCAAAAGCGAACGCCGACAGCATGATCCAGGGCCGTTTTGCGATCGGGGATAGAGTGGAGAACGTCATTTTGCTGCCTAATAGTCACAAATGCTTGTGCTGGCTGCGGCCCCTTGCAAGAAGAAATTGAATACTTCGACACTTCCTGAAGGGACCCCTTGGCTGACAACCATCGACGAGGGATACCACGAGAGGTGGGAACCTGCCACTCGAGGTTTGATTCTCCAACTCTGATTTGTGGAAAGCACGAAAAAATACGAGCCTTCTGCGGCACTCCATCCGTGCGGACCGTGCAGTTCGCAGACCGACTGCACGGGAACGGCACAACTGTAATCCCAGTAGTAGCACAAGTCGATCGGACCCTCATCCATGGGCGTCTCACCCGGGAGCTGCGGCCCGGACGTGTCGAACAACTGCCCCCAGACACACGAGGATCCCGCGTAGTCGCAATCCGGGGGGCCGTGGCGGGGGGCCATTTGGGCGAAACCCGCAACCCCCATTGCCAAGGCCAACGCGATCAACGAAATGAATCTGATAAGCATTTTTCACCTCCTTGGGGGCTGGTCGGCAATCTCAGTCGCTGCCTGTTTGCCCCTCTACCTATAAGACTGGCGAAACGGCAAACGCTGACAGTTTTTTCAACTTTTTTTCGCGGTTGCGCCGCGGCCGGCGGTTTCGGGGCCGATTCCCTACGCGGGGGTTTTGCCGCCCAGCGGCGGCGCGGATGTCTCGCCGTCGATGCGGGCGGCCAAGCTGCGGCGGAGGCTTTTCACGGCGCGGCTCAGGCGGGCGGAGACGTTGGCCTTGGAAATATGCAGCCGCTCGGCGGTTTCGGCGGTCGAAAGCCCTTGCCCGTAGCGCAACTCGAAAACCTGGCGGTAGGTCGGGCGCAACTCATCGACCATGGCGCCGAGCAGGCGGTACAACTGTTTTCGCTGGATGGAGGCTTCGGCGCCCGGGGCGGGATCCTCGAGGCTGGAATCCGGAATCGGCTCCTCGCGGGAACTCGCTTTTCGGATATCCTTGGCGCAGTTGACGATGACGGAGCGCACCCAGGGGCAGGCCGGAGGTCTGCCGCGGTATTCCCCGACCTTTTGCACGATCTTGATCCAGCTTTCTTGCAGAGCGTCCCGGGCCTGCTCGTCTCCGCCCGCGATGAATGCGGCGGAACGCAGGAAGCGCTTGGTGCAGCACCCGATCCATTCCTCGACGCTGCCGCCGTCGAGCAGGGGGCACGCTATGGCGGCGCGTTCGAGGTCAGGGGACGATGGGAGGACGATGAGTTCCGTAACGGGGCCGGTCTTCTGCTCTTCGTTGGGCTTGTGGGGGATAAGCTCGTCCTCGCCTGACCGTGACATAAGTTATCACGGGACTCTTTGGCGACGGCCACGGCGCGGCGACTTTTTACCTTAATTTTACTTTTCACCGTCCGCCGCCGCGCCGCTCGAACCGCGCCAGAATGAGGCGCGCCCGGCGCAGGATCGGTTCGTCCACCAGCCGGCCTTCCAGGCCGACCGCGCCGGCGCCGGCGGATCGGAATCGCTCCAGGATTTCTCTCGCCTCCGCGGCCTCCTCCGCCGCCGGCGTGTAGGCTTCCTCGATCGTCGGAATCTGGTTGGGATGGATCGCCGCGCGGCCGCTGAAGCCGAGGCGCCGCCCGCGCAGCGACGACGCGCGCAGCGCCTCCAGATCGCGGTAGTCCATCGCCGGCGAGTCGAACGCTTCGATCCCGTGGGCGCGGGCCGCGGTTACCGTTGCGCTGCGCGCGTAGAGCAATTCCGCCTCGCCGGGCGAGCGCTCGATGCCCATTGCGGCGGAATAATCCTCGGCGCCGAACAGAAAGGCGCGCATCCTCTCCGAGCACGCGGCGATCGCCGGCGCCTGCAAGACGCCAAGAGGCGTCTCGATCACCGCAAAGATTCCCAATGCGGCGGGAGACCGCCGTGCGAGCGAACGGATATCCGCCGGAGACTCGCACTTCGGCAGCATGACGGCATCGACCGGACATGCGGCCAGCGCCTCGCAGTCGGCGGCGAACGCCGCGCTTCCGGCCGGATTGACGCGGATCAAAACCGGCTGGGGATACTCCTCGCGCACCCGCAGCGCCGCGGCCGTCGTGGCGCGGGCCTTGGCTTTGTGCTCGCCCAGAACGGCGTCCTCCCAGTCGAAAATCAGCGCATCGACCGCAACTCCTTTGGCCTTCCCGAGTTTGGCGGCGTTGTCTCCGGGAACGAAGAGCAGGCTGCGGATCGAAGCTGGGTCGAGCACAATCTCATAAGGTACGCTACCCCATGCGGCCCGCGCGGGCCGCGCAAGAGGAGCCGCGGATGAGTTTCGGACGCTACTTCGAGGATTTCGAGATCGGCCAGGAGTTCGAGCATTGGCCCGGACGCACGATCAACGAGGCCGATGACACTTGGTTCTCGCTGATGACGATGAATCAGCACCCGGTGCATATCGACGCGCATTACGCCGCGGGCGCGCAGCACGGCCGGCGCCTGGTGGTGGGCACGCTGGTGTTCAGCATCGTCGTCGGCATGAGCGTCGCCGATATCAGCGGCCGCGCCATCGCCAACCTCGACTACAGCGAGGTCAAGCACGTCGGCCCCGTCTTCCACGGCGACACCGTCTATGCCGCAAGCCGCATCGCCGGCCTGCGCGAATCGCAATCGAAACCCGACCGCGGCCTCGTTTTCGTCGAAAGCCGCGGCTTCAATCAGCGCAAGGAAACGGTGCTCACGCTCAAGCGGACGGTGCTCGTGCCCAAGCGCCCGGCGAGGACGGCGTGAGCTATCCCCTGACCCAAGAACAGCAGCAAATCCGCCAGGGCATGATGGAAATCTGCGCGGACTTCCCCGACGAATACTGGCGCAAGCTCGACGCAGACGGCGGTTATCCCGAAGAGTTCGTGCGTACGCTCATCGCGGGCGGCTGGCTGGCGGCGCTTATCCCCGAAGAGTTCGGCGGCGGCGGCCTGGGCATCCTGGAAGCGAGCTTGATCCTGGAGGAGATCAACCGCCGGGGCGGCAACGCGGCGGCCTGCCACGCGCAGATGTACATCATGGGCTCGCTCGTGCGCCACGGCTCGCCCGAGCAAAAGCGCCGCTACTTGTCGGCGATTGCCGACGGCAGCTTGCGCTTGCAGGCTTTCGGCGTCACCGAGCCGACCACCGGCTCCGATACGACGGCGATCCAGACGCGCGCCGAACGTCGCGGCGGCAAGTACGTGGTGTACGGCCAGAAGGTTTTTACGTCGCGCATCGAGCACTCCGACCTGATGCTGCTGCTCGCGCGCACAACCCCCCGCGACCGTGTTAAGCGGAAGACCGAGGGCCTGTCCATCTTCCTGGTCGACCTCCGCCAAGCCGTAGGCAACGGATTGGAAATCCGCCCCCTGCGGACGATGATGAACCACCACACCGCCGAAGTCTTCATCGACGGCCTCGAGGCGCCGGCCGAGAATCTGGTGGGCGGGGAGGGGAACGGCTTCCGCTGCCTGCTCGACGGACTCAACGCCGAACGCATCCTGATCGCGGCCGAGTGCGTGGGCGACGGCCGCTGGTTCATCGAGAAAGCCTGCGACTATGCCCGCGGCCGCGTCGTCTTCGGACGGCCCATCGGACGGAACCAGGGAATCCAATTCCCGATTGCCAAGGCACACGCGGCGGTGGAGGCGGCCGATCTGATGCGTTTCCGCGCGGCCGAGATGTTCGATGCGGGAGAACCCTGCGGCGCCGAAGCCAACATGTCGAAGCTGCTGGCCGCCGATGCGTCATGGGAGGCGGCGAACGTCTGCCTGCAAACTCACGGCGGCTTCGGCTTCGCGGCCGACTACGACGTCGAGCGGAAGTTCCGCGAAACCAGGCTGTACCAAGTCGCCCCCGTCTCGACGAATCTGATTTTGAGCTTCATTGCCGAGAAGGTGTTGGGGCTGCCCCGCTCGTACTGACGGCGCGCCGCCGCTACTCGTACTGGACGAAGAACGGCGACGCCCAGGCGATTTCGGGGTCTCCGGTCGGGTTTTCGGGGTCGCGCTGGAAGACGCGCACGTAGTAATAGCTGTCGCCGGGCGCCGCGGCCGAGTCGCGGTACGACAGGCGTGCGCTGCGGCTTCCGGGCCTGCGGGTATAGACGTACTCGCCGTTTTTGATGACGTCGACGCGCAGAATTTCGTCGGGCGCCTCGATGTCGATGACAATCTCCGGCGGCGCACCCGCCCGCGCCGTGAAGCGTTCGCCCGCGTTGTGGCCGCCGGCCGACACCTTGAGAACGATTTCGTCGCTGGCGGCGTAGGTGCGCCGCGCGAGCATGGCGTCGAACAACGCCTCGCGGGTTTCCTGCTCAACCCAGACGGCGGCCCATGAATTGTGCGTCGAACCGTGATCGCTGAAAGAGACGAAGCCGTAGAGATGCCCCCGGTCGAGCGCGTCCACCGCGAAGTGGCCCGGATCGTCGACCTGCGTGCCGCCGCGGATTTCGGTTTTCGGCAGCCGCCATTTCTCATAGCTCCCCCGCGCGCCCTGATAGATTTCGAGCAGGCAGTCGAAGGGCGAGTTGGGCCAGTTCCAGTCGGCCAGCGGCCCCGCCGCAAAGGTATGCGGGACGATGACGAGCTTTTGTCCGTCTTGCGCCAGCACGTTCTTTTCCGCCCAGTCCCATAAGACGGGCGGCTGGTTGTCCGCAGCTTCGAGACCCTTCTCGCGGTCGATCATGCGCAGCGGGGCGCCGCGCTTGAGGAAGAGGATGTTGCGGTGTCCGCCGGGCCGCTGCATCGAATGCTCATAGGTGTAGATGCCCCAGAAGCGCGGCGCGTGCGTGTAAACATCGACGAGTTTCTGGTTGTACCGCCACTGGTAATCGCGCAGGCTGTCCGGCCATCTGCCGCCCACAACCGCGTTGTGATCGCTCGGCCCTACGAAATCGAGTTGCGCGGCGTCGATGGCGTAGCGATAGGTGTCTTCGGTCGAGCCGTCCACCGCCGAGTGCCCGCGGATGTCGGTATGGCGGTGGCAGTCGCCGAGCAGCAGCGTGTAGGTTTTGCCGTTCAACGTCATTTGCGCCCGCCGGCGCCGTTCGAAGCCGGGTTCGAGAGCCGCCGTTTCGACTTCCTTCAGGGCCGGACCGCCCGATTCCCCCGAATCGAGCCGGGCGAGATAGATGTTGTAATGCAGCGCGTGCGTCTGGTCTTTCGGCAGGTTGTCGGGGGAGCGCAGATCGCTCGCATAGGCCGCCAGCAATGAGCCGCCGGGCGGCGCGGCGACCGCCGTCCGCTGGGTGTTTCTGCCCGCGCTGTCGGCCAGCATGACGGGCTTGGTCCAGCCGTCTTCGGCCAGGCGCGTGGCATAGACGTGAAACATCTCGTGGGGCTTACGGATCGTCCAATGGCGGAAGATCAGCCACGGCGAGCCGCCGCCGTCGATGGCCACCGTAGGCAATTCGGCGAAGCGGCTCATGCGACCGGTGAGGACGTTTTCCAGCGAAGCCTGCGGCTCGAAAACGCGGCCGTTGGCGTAAACGCGCACCGCCGGCCTCCGCCGGGCGTGCAGACCTTCGCTGCCCTCGACCGCGCTGGAGGTGGAATAGTCCTTGCCCCAGTTCGGGCGGGCCGTGTCGTAGGCTACCCAGACGCGGTCGGCGGAGTCCACGGCGAGGCTGGAATGAAACTGCGCCCGCGGCCCGGAGGCGATGACCACGGGCGCGCTTGCTTTCTTGCCGTCGAACGAGGCCAGCAGAACGTCGTAGTTCCCGGCTTCGTAGGTGTCCCATGAAATCCACGCCTTGCCGGCGGAGTCCAGAGCGACCGCCGGCTCCCAGTCCGACGCTTCCGAAGTAGAGACGCGGACGGTCGGCCCCCAGGCGCCGCCGCTGAGCTTGCAGGCGAAAATATCGGCGTTGAGGCGCCCGAACGACTGCCAGACGGCGGTGACGGCGCCCTCGGAGTCGGCGGCCAGCCGGACGTGGAAGTCGCCGTGATCCATGGCCGAGAGCGTGCGGACCGCGCCGACCGAGCCGTTTGGCGACACCTTTGCTGCGAAGAGATCGTAGCCGCCGTCGCCGACCTGCGCCGACCAGGCGACGAGCGCCCCACTGGGAACCGCCGCGATGGCCGGCAAGTAGTGGTCCCGGCGCCCGTCGGCGATTTCCACCGCGGCGCCCCATGCGCCCGACGGGTCCCGCCGCCGGACGAGCACGCGGTCGCTGTCGGCCCCGTCCCACTCGACCCACGCGGCCCAGACCGCCCCGTCGTCCGCGGCGGCAAGCGCCGGCCAGTCGCCGGTCATGTCCCGCGCGCTGATGCGCTCGCTCGAAACCTCGCCGGCAATCTCCGCCGGCGGCAGATCGGCGGACGGAACTTCCTCCAGACTCTGCTGGCCCCAAGCCGCCGATGCGGCGCAAAGAAAAAGGACGGCGGCGCGTTTCATGGCGTCCCGATTATAACGGTTTGGAACGGCACGATCCTTTCAACGCAATGGCGGGAAGCGCCGGAAGACAAGCCGGGACGAAACGCCTGGACAAGCCCCACAAGGGGGCGCTGCGTTTGAGAGAGAGCTTACGGGTCACTCCGCGAAAAAGCTCTGCAAGGCTGAACGTGACAATGCGCTCATCGATGCGCCGGCGCTTCTTCAGCGGCCACCAGCGGATGCACGTAAACCTGTACGTCCACGCGCCGGCCGAGCTTGTTGAGCACGGTCATCAGACGGTCAATGGTGAAACAGTCGAGTTGCACGTTGCGAATGCGGGTAAAGTCCGCATGACTGACGCCGGTGCGGCTCTCTGCCTTGCGCGGCGAAAGCCCATCATCGTCAAGAATGCCGATGATGCGGGCGGCCAGAAGCGCCTTGGTCTGCTGCACGTCGGCGTCGGCGCGGCCGAAGTCGCGGAAGACATTGCCGCTGCCATGCACCCACTCAAAATCGCCGTCTGTTTTGCTCATTGCCGTAACTCCTTCTTCACATGTCGCCAAGCGTCAAGAGGAACGTACTGCCTGCCGTCCCTCGCTGTCGGCGCCGCGGGCGCACAGTTCTCAGTTGCTTGCCAGGATGCGCCCCAGCGCTGCTTTCACCGCTTCGCCGTCTCGTTGCGACAACCTCCCGATCTTGCGAACAAGCAGAGCGTCAGCGAGGGTGAAGAGCTTGAAGCGGACCTTGCAGGGAACGTTGAGGCCGGCTGCCCGCCAATCTCGGATCGCCACGTCGCTCGGCCAATCGCTTCCGGCTGAGGTGATCATAGCCAGGATCGATTGTTTCTGCGCCCGATTGAAGTCTGCCGATGAGACGATCAAGGCCGGTCGACGTTTGGCGGCCCGGCGATCTGTAAAAGGAAAAGGGACGACGACCACATCGAGCGGTTCAAAGATCACGCCACGCTTCCTCGTCCTCGGGCGAGACCCATTCGCTCAGAACTTCGGAGAGACCCCGCAGGTAGTCGTCCTGCCCCGGCGTCACCTTGTGTACTACCAGGCAATCGCCTTCGATCTCGAAAGCGATCACATCCCCCTCGCCCAGGTTGGCTGCCTTCCGAATGCCCTTGGGAATCGTCGTCTGCCCGCGTGCGGTGATCTTGGCGAGCTCCATTTGCTTACTCTACCAATATTCCGATTATACAGATAGTAAGATAAACGGAATTGAATGCAATTCCCTTTTCGCTGCGCCTGGCCGCGGCGCATCTCTTGCCGGGAGTTCCTCGACCACCTTCCCCTTTGCTCGATCTCGGGACTTAGCCTGTGCGCATCCCCGGGCGTCGTGCCGTAAGTTCGAGCGCGGCGAACGACAAGCCCCTCGATCCTCGGAAAGGAATCGATCCTGGAGAAAGGCGCTGGGGCGGTAGAGGGGCGGGGAACGGGCTGCGGCGCGAAAAACCGTCGCAAAAAGTTGTGCGAAGCGTTGCCGAGCGGTGTCGGTAATACATATGAAGATTCCCCTACCGAGGCGAAGTTGCCGTCTGCCGCTCGTCGCGTTCGCCCTGGCCGCCTCCGCTCTTTGCGGAGCGACGGGCGCCATCCAAATGCTTGCAGATCGGGCGGAGATCGTCGCCGTGGGCGTGATCGTCGAAGGGACTCAGAACGGACAGCAGGTGTATCTGTCGCTGCGCCCCGACCGCGTGTTCAAGGGGACTTTGCCGCTTGGCGTGCCGGTTCCCATCACGTGGCAGTCGCCCTTACGGCTCAGAGGGGCGACTGGCCACTTCCCGAAAATATACGGCGTGTGGTTTCTGGGCCCGATGGAAGGCGCCTTTCGGCGTTTGCTGGCCGGGCCGACCATAATCCCGGCTACCTTCTATCCCGCCCTGCGCGAGCCGCCCTCCGGCGCCTTCGCCTACCGAGCCGACAGTCCGACGGCCGAGAAAGTCGCCCTGGAGGTGTGCGCCGCGGCGAGCCGCTTCTCCGGCGACGCCAAGGTCGCCCCGATCGTGCAGCGAGCTTCCAAGAGTCTGTACGGTTTGGATTCCCCGAGCCTGCGCGGGGCCTACCGCGCGCTGTCCGCTTCGCGGAACGCCGATACCGCGGCGTTGGGCCTGGGTTCGTTGATCCTCCTCGGCGACGTCTCGGCGCTCGAGCAAGCCTCGGAGCGGGCGGCGGAACTCCGGGCCTCGAAGAGCTTTTCGTTCGTGGTCAGAGCGGTCAGGTTCGCCGTTCCGACCGATCCGGCGGCGGCGCGCGCCATCGGCCGTTGGGCGCTGGCCGAGACTGCCAATCAGGAGTTGCGCAGAGCGGCTGCGTATTCCCTGCGTGCGGCGCACACCGCCGCAGCCATGCCTTACTTGGGGCGATTGTTGGGTCATGCCGACGCGGACGTCCGGCACTTGGCCGTGGCCGGCGTCAGCGCCTACATGCATAATCTCCCGTCGATTACTGTTCACAATACCCGCTCCATGGCCTGGATGAGGCCCGCGGGCCCCAAGCGTTACGAAGACAGCGAAATCGAAGAGCACCTGCAGTTCGGTTCACAGTTGAAAGATGTCGTCCACCGCAACCGCATCGTCTCGTTTTGGCAGAACTGGTGGGGCCGGAACGCGCATCGGTTTCCCGAAGAATGAAAAGCCGCCGGCCGCAATAGGCCGGACGGTCCGACGGCTCTGCATCCCGACGGCCTGCCGGGGCGTCCGCGCAGCGGCCCGGCCCGCCGTTATGCTGAAAGCGTTCGGATGCATACTCCCGATCATTGGGACAAGCTCCGCGAGGAGGCCGCGGCCCTGCCCGCCGCGCCGGGCGTCTATCAATACCGCGACGGCCGCGGCCGCGTGATCTACGTGGGCAAGGCCAAAAGCCTGCGCGACCGCGTCCGCGCCTATTTCTCGGTCGAGAAGACGGCCGACGCCAAGACCGGCGGCCTCTTATCCGAGGCGCGCGGCGTTGCCTGCATCGTCGTCCACAACGAAAAGGAGGCGCTGGCGCTCGAAAACAACCTGATCAAGCGGCACAAGCCCAAGTTCAACGTCCTGCTGCGCGACGACAAGACTTATCCCTACATCAAGCTGACGGGCGAGAAATACCCCCGCGTCTATGTCACGCGGCGGCTCAAGAAAGACGGCTCATCCTATTTCGGCCCCTATTTTCCGGGCAATCTGGCGCACCGTCTGGTTCGCTTCGTGCATCGTTACTTCAAGATTCCGTCCTGCCGCATCGATCTGACGCGCTACCATCCCCGCGCCTGCCTGGAATACCACATCCACCGCTGCTTGGGGCCTTGCGTGAAAGATCTGGTCGCGGACGCGGTTTACGCGCGCGCCGTCGAGGACGTCAAAGCCTTTCTCGGCGGCCGCCAAGCCGAGTTGGTCAAAGACCTCAAGCGGCGCATGGCGCAAGCCGCCGAGGACCTCGAATTCGAAAAGGCGGCGGGCCTGCGGGACCTGATCGCGACCGTCGAAGAGATGGCCGAGCGCCAGCGCATGGCCGCAGTCGAAGGCCGCGACATCGACATCGTCGGCTTCTACGCCGAGCCGCCGCTCGTCGCGGCCAATCTCTTCCACGTGCGCAACGGCCGCGTCGTCGACCGCCGGGAGTTCTTTTGGGAAGACGTTTACGAGTTCGAGCGCCTCGAATTCCTGAGCGCGCTGCTCACGCAGATTTACCTCGATCAGCAGTACGTGCCGTCGCTCGTTCACGTGCCGGAGGACTTCGACGACAGGAGCGTTCTCGAAGAATTGCTCAGCGAGAAGCGCGGGCGGAAGGTGGAGATCAACGTCCCGCTGCGCGGCTCGAAAAAGGCGATGCTCGATCTTGTCGCCGCCAACGCGCGGCAGGGCTTCGAGCAGCGCTTCCGCATCCGCAAGCCCGGCGCGCAGCAGCTTATCGCCGCCTGGCGCGACGCGCTGAACCTGCCGCAGCCGGAAAAGGGCGAAGAGTCGTCCGACCGCATCGAATGCTTCGACATCTCGCACACGCAAGGCGCCGACGTGGTGGCCTCGATGGTGGTTTGGGAGGGCGGCCGCATGAAAAAGGCCGACTACCGTCGGTTCATCGTCCAGCGCCAGACGAACGACGACTTCGCGGCGATGCGCGAGGTGGTCCGCCGCCGCTACAGGCGCCTCAAGGAAGAGCGCAAGCCGTTCCCCGTGCTGGCGCTCGTGGACGGCGGCTTGGGCCAGTTGCGCGCCGCGGCCGAGGCGCTCGAAGAGCTCGGGGCCGTCACCCAGCCGCTGGCCGCCATCGCCAAACGCGAGGAGACGATCTACGTCTTCGGCCAGGAAGACGATCCGCTCCGCTTGGACCGCTTCAATCCGATTCTACACATGATCCAGCAGATCCGCGACGAGGCCCACCGCTTTGCGGTCGAGTTCCACCGCCGGCGCCGGGGTAAGCGCGCAGTCGCTTCCGAATTGCTGGAAATTCCGGGCGTCGGCGAGATCACGGCGCGGAAGCTGCTGCGCGAGTTCGGCAGCATCGGCAAAATCAGGAAAGCCTCCCCCGAACAACTGGCCGCTGTCGTCAGCAGAACCCAGGCGGAAAACATCCAAGCGCATTTCAACGGCCCGCGGCCGGACTCGGCGTGAGCGGGCGCTGCATCGTCTTATTCGACGACATAGGCGCTCATGAGCTTATCGTGCCGGCCTTGGTCGTTGAGACAGGGAAACCGATAGTGGAAGTTGCGATGGGCGCCCCGCGTCTCTTTGCTATCCACTATCCACTGGCCACTGGCCGCGCAGCGCAGCGGCCAAACGCTATCATAAAGACGAATGATGTCGTTAGGGAGGACTGCATCCGCTGCCCGGCGGAGCTTGGCTTGGGTTTCGCTGCTCGCGTTTGCCGCGGCGGGCGCCCCGGCGAATGGCGCCGAGGGACTGGAGCACTTCGAAAAACAAGTTCGGCCGCTGCTGGCGGCCAAATGCCAAATGTGCCACAACGCCCAACTCAAGAGCGGCGGGATCGACTTCTCGTCGGTCGAAGGGTTCCTCAAGGCGCGCGACGAAGCGGCGCTCATTTCGCTCGAGCGGCCCGAGGACAGCCGCCTGCTGGCGATCCTCGGCTACGCCGCCGCCAAGAAGATGCCGCCGGGCGGAAAGCTTCCCCCGCGCGAATTGGCGGTTTTCGAGCGCTGGATTCGCATGGGCGCTCCCTGGCCGGGGGCCGTGCGGAAGGAAAAGATGATCCCGGCCGGTCAACAGGGCGTCTTCACCGCGGAGCAGAGGAACTATTGGGCGTTCCAGCCGGTTTCCCGTCCGGACTACCCCGAAGTCGCCCTCGCGGACTGGGTTTCCAACCCCGTCGATCTCTTTATTCTCGGCAAACTCGAAGAAAAGGGACTCGAACCGGCGCCTCCCGCCGGCAAGGCCGCCCTGTTGCGCCGCGCCTCGTTCGACTTGACCGGCTTGCCGCCGACCGCGCAAGAGCTCGAAGACTTTATGGCCGACGACTCGCCCGACGCTTTCGAGAAAGTCGTCGATCGGTTGCTGGCGTCGCCGCGCTACGGCGAGCGCTGGGGTCGCCATTGGCTCGATGTCGCGCGCTACGCCGATTCGACCGGCAACGACGAAGACCACCGCTACCCTTACGCCTGGCGCTACCGCGACTACGTGATCGACGCGTTCAACGCCGATATGCCCTACGACCGATTCGTTCGCGAGCAAATCGCCGGCGACTTGCTGCCGGCGGAAGACGGCGGCGAAATCAATACCCGCGGCATCGTGGCCACCGGATTCCTGGCGCTCGGCCCCAAGGCGGTCGCGCAGCAGGACAAGAAACGAATGCTCTACGACGTCTACGACGAGCAGATCGAAGTCGTCTCGAAAGCGATGCTCGGACTGACCGTTGCCTGCGCGCGCTGCCACGACCACAAGTTCGACCCGATCCTGACCAAGGACTACTATTCCCTGGCCGGCATCTTCGCTTCGACCCGCAGTTTCCGCGACCCGTCGTTGCATGTATCCAAGCTGCTGTACAAGCCGCTCGTGCCGCAGGCCGAATACGAAGCCTACGAAGCCGAGCAGACAGAAATCCGCAACAAGCAGATCGAGCTCGACAATGCGGCCGATATCGAAATCGAATTCTACGTGGACTCGCTGGCCCCGCAAGTCGCCGCTTACATGACGGCCGCCCGCGAAGTTTACGAAGACGGCGCCGATGCGGCGGCGGCCGCCGAAAAACACGGTTTGCGGCCGGGCCTGCTCGAAGCGTGGGCCGCCTACCTCAAGCCGACCCCGGCGCCGCGCGCGCAGCTTGCCGAGTGGCGCGAAGCCTCGATGCAGACGCGCGAAGCAGTCGCCGCCCGCTATCAAGAGCGTTTCGCGAAGACGCTCAAGGAGTGGCATCACACCATCCGCCGCTGGCGCGAGAACGCGATCGAGCTGTTGAAAAACGGCTCGATGCCGCCGCAGCCCAAGCCGCGCTTCCAGCCGGGCAACGACCGTTTCTTCTACGACGTGTACCAGGCGCGGCAGGCGCCGTTTCAGTTCGACGGAGAAGAACGGAAAGCGATCCTCAAGCCCGAAACGCAAGCGCTCATCGCCGCCTTGCAGAAAGACCTGAAGAGGTTGAAGGCCGCCGCCATGCCGGAGCCGCCCATGGCCGACGCGGTCGAAGAGGGCGAAGTCGTCGCGCAAAAAGTGTTCGTGCGCGGCGATTACAACTCCGCGGGCGCCGACGCCCCCAAGGTTTTCCCGGCTATCCTGGCGGGCTTCGAGCAAACGCCCGCGAAGAACGGCAGCGGCCGCCTGGAGCTTGCCGACTGGATCGCCTCCGCGGACAACCCGCTGACCGCGCGGGTGATGGTCAACCGCATCTGGCAGAAGCATTTTGTCGAAGGCATCGTGCGTACGCCCAGCAATTTCGGCAAGCTGGGCAGCGCGCCCACGCATCCGCAGTTGCTCGACTATCTGGCCTCGGAGTTCGTCGCCAACGGCTGGTCCGTCAAGGCCATGCACAAGCTCATCATGCTTTCGAGCGCCTATCGCACGAGCAGCGCCGCAAGCGAGGAAAGCGCGCGGCAAGACCCCGCGAACCTGTGGCTGTCGCATTTCAACCGCCGCCGGCTGGACGTCGAGGAAATCCGCGACGGGATGCTGGCCATCTCCGGCAAGATCGACTACAAGATGGGCGGCACGTTGCAGTCGGGCTTCGGCACGGACCGTGAGAACTCGAACGACAGGCTGAGCATCGATCCGGCCTCGTCGCTGCGCCGCATGGTTTACCTGCCCCTGCGGCGCGCCAACCTGCCGGCTCTGCTCAATCTGTTCGACTTCGGCGACGCCGTGACCTCGCTGGGCAAGCGCGCTAACACCAACGTGGCGCCGCAGGCGCTTTTCATGATGAACAGCGAGTTCGTGGCCGCCCGCGCGCGCAACCTGGCGGAAGACCTGCTCGACGAAAAAGAGTGGTCCGACTCCGAGCGCATGAAACACGCGCTGATTCGCGCCTTGACGCGGATGCCCTCGGCCGAGGAGATCGACCGCGGGCTGACTTACGTGGCGGACGTGCGCAAAAGGTTCGGCGAAGTCTCGGAGCTCGACGCCTGGGAGAGCTTCTGCCGGATTTTACTGGCCTCGAACGCATATATCTATGTCGATTAGACTGAGTCGGCAAGCGACTACGGAAGCGGCAAAATGAATTACCGAAAGACGATTGACCACATGAACGCCGTCAAGCCGGTGACGCGCCGCGGCATGTTGCGCGACGCGGCCTGCGGTTTCGGACTGCTGGGCCTGGGCGGGCTGTTCGCGGGCAATCGGGCGGCGGCGAAGGACGTCGCGTTCGACCCGGCCAACCCGCTGGCCGTCCGCCCCGCGCATTTCACCCCGCGCGCGAAAAAGGTGATCTTCCTGTTCATGCACGGCGGGCCGTCGTCGGTCGATACCTTCGAGCACAAGCCCTACCTCGAAAAGCATGACGGCGAGCCGCTGCCGATCGAGCGGCCGTTGGCCTTCGACGACGAAAACGAAGCGGGACCGCTGATGCGGCCGCTGTGGAAGTTCCGCCCCGGCGGCGAGAGCGGCATCACGGTCAGCGATTTATTCCCTCACGTCCGCACCTGCGTGGACGACATGTGCTTCATCCATTCGATGGTCGGCGAGGGCGTCGATCACGGCGCGGCGCTGCTGCAAACTTTTACCGGCAGCAGCACGTTCACCCGCCCGAGCATGGGCTCGTGGACCGTTTACGGCCTGGGTACCGAGAACCAGGACCTGCCCGGCTACATCACCATCAAGCCGGCCCTGTCGCACGGCGGCTCGAAGAATTGGTCGTCGGCTTTTCTGCCCGGGTCGTTTCAAGGGACGCCGATCGGCCACGCCGGCCTGAACGTGGACGATATCCAGGGCGAGCCGATCGAGTACCTGATGAACAAGGGCCTCTCCAAAGAGCGGCAGCGCTACGAGCTCGACATGCTGCAGAACCTCAACCGGCGTCATGCCGAAATGCGCAGGCGCGACTCGCGGCTCGAAGCGCGTATCCAGTCGTTCGAGTTGGCTTTTCGCATGCAGATGCAGGCTCCCGAGGCGTTCGAGGTCGAGAAGGAATCGCCGGCAACCCAAAAACTCTACGGCCTGGACGAGCCGACCACGGCGGACTTCGGCTGGCAATGCCTGCTGGCGCGACGGCTGAGCGAGCGCGGGGTGCGCTTCGTGCAATGCACCCATTCCTACAAATGGGATCAGCATTCGGAGCTTTACAACAAGCACGCCGCGAACGCCGCCGAGGTGGACAAGCCGATCGCGGGCTTGCTGAAAGACCTCAAGTCGCGCGGCATGCTCGACGACACGCTGGTGATCTGGTCAGGCGAGTTCGGCCGCACGCCGGTCAGCCAGGGCGGCGACGGACGCGACCACAACCCCTACGGCTACACGCTGTGGATGGCCGGCGCGGGCGTGAAAAAGGGGTTCCGCTACGGCGCCACCGACGAGATCGGCTACCACGCCGAGCGAAACCGCATGCATATCCACGACTTCCACGCCACGGTGCTGCACATCCTCGGCATGTACCACGAGAAGCTGACCTACCGCGATTCCGGCCGCGACTTCCGCCTGACGGACGTTGCCGGGCTGGTGCATGAAGACATCCTGGCGTAGCGCGTTCATACCTTGGTTCCCGTGACCCTGCCCGTTCTCGACAAACCCCAGGCCGAAGACCTGAAGAAGTGCGTGCATTGCGGGCTGTGCCTCAACGCCTGCCCGACGTACCGCGAGCTCGGCCTGGAGATGGACTCTCCGCGAGGCCGCATTTATCAGATGGCGCAGGTCGCCGCGGGCGGCATGTCAATCAACGACGACTATGTCGAGCACATCGGGCTTTGTCTGGCTTGCCGCGCCTGCGAGACGGCGTGCCCTTCCGGAGTGCAGTACGGACGGCTGATCGAAGGGGCGCTGGCGCAGATCGAAAACGAAGCGCCGCGCTCGCCCGCGGCCCGCTTCGTCCGCTGGCTGGCGTTCGACAAGATACTGCGCAGCCGCTTTCTGCTCGCCATCGGCGGATATAAGCTGCTCTTTTACCGCAAGAGCGGCTTGCAGCAAATGATGCGCGCGACGGGTTTTTTCGACGGTCTCGGGCGGCTCGGCGAGTTGGAGCAGCTCGCGCCCGAGGCGCAGGCGCCGTTTTTTTTCAGCAGCATCGGCAAAACCTTTCCCGCCGAGGGAGAAACCCGGCATCGCACGGCCTTCCTGGCCGGGTGCATGCAAAACGTCTTCTTCAGCCGCCTGAACGAGGCCACGGTGCGGGTGCTGCAAAAGAACGGATGCGAAGTCACGATCCCCGGCGAACAGGGCTGCTGCGGCGCGCTGCACGTCCACGCAGGGCTGCGCGGCTTGGGCCGCGAGCAGGCGCGGCAGAACATCGCCGCCCTGGAAAAAGGCGGCTACGACGCGATTATCACCAACACCGCCGGCTGCGGCTCCGTGCTCAAGGAATACCCCGACCTGTTCGAGCCCGGTTCCGCATGGCGCCGGCGCGCCGCGGAGTTTTCCGCCAAGGTGAAAGACATCAGCGAATTTCTAGCGTCCGTTGAATTGAACCGCGACTTCGGCGAGGTGCGCCGCACCGTGACCTATCAGGACTCCTGCCACCTGCTGCACGGCCAGAAAATCCGCGCGCAGCCGCGGCAGATCATCGGCGCCATTCCCGGCGTCGTCTTCCGCGAGCTTCCCCTGACCGAGATTTGCTGCGGGTCGGCCGGTATCTATAACGTCGAGCACACCGACATTTCGATGGCCCTGCTCGAAGACAAGATGCGCATGATCGAGTCCACCGGCGCGGACACGATCGTTACGGCCAACCCCGGCTGCATGCTGCAACTCCAGGCCGGCGCACGAAAATTCTCGAAGCGGCAGCCCGTGATGCACGTGGTGGAGTTGCTCGACGAAGCCTACGCCGCGCGCGGCTGACGGCGGCGGCCTTGCCGCCTACGGCCACTCGATGAGCGCCCTCATGCGCGCGATGACGTCCGCGCCGCCGCCGCTGCGTTGTGCGCCCGCCGCCAGGTTGTGGAACTCCCGCGGGTCGTTGTCATGGTCGTAGAGCTCTTCGCCCCCGCCGTCGCCCTGCCATTGAATGTAGCGGTAACGGTCGGTGCGTACGCTGCGGCCGTAAATGCGGTTCTCGTATTCAACCTGGCTGTAAGCGGCGTTTTTGACCGTTTGAAGAGGGTTTTGCAGAACCGGCGCCAAGCTGACGCCGTCGAGGCCCGGCGGCGGGTCGAGCCCGCAGAGCTCCGCCAGTGTGGGGTAAAGGTCCACGAATTCCGCCAGCGACCGTGTCGAGCGTCCGTTGCCGTTCATGCCCGGAGCGGAGATAATCAGCGGCGCCCGCACCGATTCCTCCATCAACGACATTTTCTGCCAGTGCGTATGTTCTCCCAAATGCCAGCCGTGATCGCCGAAAAACACGACTACCGTGTTGTCCGTCAGCTTCAGCCGGTCGAGCGTATCGAGAACGCGCCCTAACTGGCTGTCCATGTACGAGACCGAAGCGTAGTAGCCGCGCAAGGCGATGCGCTGCTGCGTAGGCGTCATGCCCATGTCGTTCCACAGGAACGGGCGGAGATTTTTGGCCGGGGCCGGAATGTCGTCGAGATCGTTCGCCGGGTTCGAGACGGGCTCGACGGCGTCGAGCGGATAGAGATCGAAAAATTCCGACGGCGCTACGAACGGCACGTGCGGGCGCACGAACCCCAACCCCAGGAAAAACGGCTCGCCCGCGGTTTCCTCCAGAAGCTCGATCGCTTTGTCCGCGGCCGCGGTGTCGGCTTGTCCGCTGTCGTCCGCGGTGCGCACCCACTGCATGCGCAGGCCGTGGCGGATATCGGGGTTCGGGTTGCCCCCTTCCCCGACGCTTTCGTCCTCCAGCCCGTCGGGGCTGATGGAGACATCCCACGACGGCGGGTCCTGGTGGTTCATCGAGCCCACGCCGCCGGGGACGCCCATATGGAAGATCTTGCCCACGCGCATCGAGCGGCGGCCGTTCTGCTTGAAGTGCTGTGGCAGCGTCACCGCGTCGGGGTTCTTGCGGCGGAAGTCGACTTGCGAGTTGGTGGTGACCCCGCTGCGGTCGGGACGCAGCCCGGTCAGCAGCGAAGCGCGGCTCGGCCCGCAAAAAGGAAACTGGCAATACGCCCGGTCGAAACGGACGCCGCGGGCCGCCAGGCCGTCGATATGCGGCGATTGCACAAGCGGGTGGCCGTAACAGCCCAAGCTGTTGTTCAGGTCGTCGGAAGCGACGAACAGCACATTGCGGGGAATGTTGTCCGCTGCTCTCAATGCGGCGCCGGCGGAAAGCGCTGAGAGAAACATCCGCCGGCTGGGATGCCTTTGCCTATCCATCACCCGTGAATTGTCGCAAACGCGCGGGGGCCGCTGCGCGCTTGGTAGAAAGTGGCGCTCCATGTCGAAATGGAGCCGACGACCGGGCCGGGCGTGGGCAGGCAGGGGTTTCAGGCTGCCCGGCTTATCGCGGACGGCGGCTTTTCATTCTTCGGGGAACCGGTGCGCGTTCCGGCCCCACCAGTTCTGCCAAAACGAGACGATGCGGTTGCTGTGAACGGCATCTGTGACCAGGGAGCCGAACTGCAGGTGCTCTTCGATTTCGCTGTCTTCGTAACGCTTGGGGCCCGCGGGCCTCATCCAGGCCATGGAGCGGGTATTGTGGACGGTAATCGACGGGAGATTGTGCATGTAGGCGCTGACGCCGGCCACGGCCAAGTGCCGGACGTCCGCGTCGGCATGACCCAACAATCGCCCCAGGTAAGGCATGGCGGCGGCGGTATGCGCCGCCCGCAGGGAATACGCAGCCGCTCTGCGCAACTCCGGATCGGCAGTCTCGGCCAGCGCCCAACGGCCGATGGCGCGCGCCGCCGCCGGATCCGTCGGAACGGCGAACCTGACCGCTCTGACCACGAACCAAAAGCTCTTCGAACCCTGGAGTTCCGCCGCCCGCTCCGAGGCTTGCTCGAGCGCCGAGATGTCGCCGAGGAGGATCAACGAACCCAGGCCCAGCGCCGCGGTATCGGCGTTCCGCGAAGCGGACAGCGCGCGGTAGGCCCCGCGCAGGCTCGGGGAATCCAAACCGAGCAGACCGAGGAAGTCTCGCAGCATGATCGAGGCGACCTTGGCGTCGCCGGAGAAACGGTTCGCCGCGGCGCACAACTCCAGGGCGACTTTCTCGGCCATCGGGCTGTCGGCCCGGTAAGCGAATGCGCCGGAGGGCGGCTCGCGCAGGGCGGGATAGAAGTCAAACGGGATTATCATTGCCCCAGGCAGCAAACGTCGAAAGGCGCCCTCCATCGGGCCCAGAAACCACAAGCCGTACATCTCCGGGAAGTGGACAGGCGCCCCTTTATGCCGTACGGGCGACTGCCAGGAGATGGGAACCGGCACGCCGAGCGGCAAAGTCCCCTTGAGCACTCGGTCGGGGCGCAGCGACAGATACACCTGTGGTCCGTTCTGAGTCCCTTCGACCATCGCGCCCACGGCGACGATCTCCGCCCGACCTGCAAACATTTCGATGCCCCCCGTCGCTCCGCAAAGAGCGGAGGCGGCGAGGGCGAACGCGACGATGAAGCCGTTGCCTGTTTGTCGCATCGTCAATCTCCTTTTTGTTTGCTCACCGTTGAATATTCTCGTGACGCCCGTGATCGATATAGGTTTGCTGGCGGTTGGTCTGAACTTTAACGCCGGCGCCGGTGACATCCGAGCCGACGCGAAACTCCTGAGTCGCCCAGTCCACCTTCGTAGAAGACAGCGGATCGTGGGGAGGCGTCGGATCCGGAGTGCAATCCGGGCATAGGACACTTATTCCATCTACAACCTATCTCAAAATCATATTCCGCGGCATTCGAGCTACGAAGCGAAAATCGAATGTGTTGAAAATAAAAGGGTTGCTCTTATAGTTGATTGGCTTTCAGTTCAAGGCTTTTAATTTGAGATAGGTTCTAGCCACTTGAATGGCGGGTCTTGAAAGTCACTCCAGTTGCTCTCGACGGGTTCGGGCCAGTCCTCGCCCGGATAATCCGACCCGAAAACCGTGAAATTTTCGTTCACTTTGATGTTGCTCATCGCGCATCCGCACTCATCGACGATTACGTATTCTATGCGGGAGAGAAATCCGTCGTCCTCCGGTCCGCGAGAAACACCTACATCGGTCTGCCTCTGCCAGAGCAAGTAGTCGGGTTGGTTCACGGTAAGCGTGAACTCGGGGGACAAGAACCCTGAGTAGCTGACTCGCAACTTGACTTTCTCGGCTTCCACGCAACCGACACTGGGAGCTTTGGAGGTAGCGTCGACTTGCGCGCAAGTGGAGCAACTGAGGCCGATCTTCTCCGGATTTTGTGTCACGCTCCACTCCGGCGTCCCTATGGTGACGTCTTCCGGCTGTCTATTGGAGTTCGCAGTAAGCCGCACCGCGTTATAGTATCCGTGGTCGGGATCGGACAGGCCGCCTAACCATCGGACGCCGTCCAATCCGCTGATCGCGGGCCGTTGGACCGGATGGAGGGTGGAATCCCCGGTTAGCACGCCAAGAATAAAATTCGAGCAGGCAAAGGCTCCGCTACCACGAACGAAATAGCTTCCTTCGCCGCGACTCTCGAGATCCGTCGTCCAGAACACGGAAGGATTTCGGGTGTCGCCCCGGCCATAGACCCGATTATTGTCGCTGCCGCTTGCTCCGCCGGCTATCAGGATATCGGCCCTTCCGCCGGCCGGCCGAAACCAGAATTCGGCGTTCACCGTGCCGTACCACTGGCCGCCGGTCGGCCAATCCGCGTAGGCTCGGGCGCGCCCGAGCATTGTATTGCCGCCCGTACGGATCGTCTCCTTCTCGACTTTGATTACAGCGGGGGCACCATCGGGGAAACAATCCGCAGAGAGTGGCAGGGCGAAGTTGAGTGCGCTGCAGATCACGGCTATTGCGGCAAGATTGAAAACATATTTCATCTGAAATTTCCTATCGGCTATCGGCGCAGATTGCGGCATGTCGCGTCGCGACTTGTTTTTATCTTGTAAAATCCCGGCCCGGTAGAGGAGAGCGTTCTCGCTCGAGCAGGGCGGGACTTGTTGGGAAGCGAGTAAGGTCGCCCCACCCGGCCATCGCGCTCTCCTCCATCGGACACAGGGAGGAGACGATCAACCACTGACTCAGACGCCGGGAGAGGCCCGAGTCATCGGCATCGCTTTCCCTGAGACGCGACGGGCGCGGCAAGGTTTCACAAAGGTTAACAAAGTTAAGACGCCGGCGCCGGTCACCACGCACGGCGTCCGAAAACGCACACTGCGCCGCCCTTCGTCTTAACGGGGCGTCTTCTCCGGCCGTTTCGGACCGTGCGTCAGGAGTCCGAAAACTACCGAGCGGCCGCGCGGCGGCAGCTTCATGGCTTGCGGGTGTCGCTGAAAAACACTTGCCGACCGCATCGCGGCGGATGCGGCATCGTGTGCGCCAGGTAAAGAAAGAAGAGCTGCTCGCTTTGCGCCTGCAAAACCCGAATCGCCTCGGCGGTGTAGTTTCGCGTCAGGTTTTCCGGCGCGGCGGGCGACTCCACCGGCGTATCTTCGTCGAGCAGCTCCAGGCGCGGCCATTTCAGCACACCGTCATGTCGTTGCTATAGAGCACCCCTTAAAAGCGGTCGAACCCGTGCAGCCCGGGCCGGAACGCTTTGCGGCCGCCGAGATGCCATTTGCCGATGCAGGCCGTGACATAGCCGGCGGGCTGCAAATGTTCGGCCAATGTGATTTCCGCGGCCGGCCGGCCCCATTTTTCCTTGGGCGCGAACACGCGGGTGACCCCGGTGCGCAGCGGATGGCGGCTCGTCAACAGCGGCGGCGGAAAGCGCCGAAAGAAACGTTCGCCGGCTCGGGTTCTTTTGCGCGTTCATCATCGAGAATTGTCGCAAACCGACGAGGCGGCCCTTGATTAGGATAGATGCATGACCTCGAAGTTCGACCGCAAAGCCCGCGCGCTGACAATCGCCGCAAGTTTTTTGCCGGCGCTCGCGCTGCCGGCTCCGGCTCTTTCCGCCGCCGAACGCCCCGCGCGGCCCAATTTCATCCTCATCTTCACCGACGACCAGGGTTACGCCGACCTCGGCGTCCAGGGGCACCCCTACATCCGCACCCCGAACATCGACCGCATGGCCCGCGAAGGCGCGCGCTTCACCGACTTCTACGCCCAGCCTTTCTGCGGGCCGTCGCGCGCCGCGCTGATGACCGGCACGCACCCTTCCCGCAACAGCCTGATGTTCAACCACATCCCGCGGGCGCGGACCGGCATTCATCCCAATGAAATCACCATCGCCGAATTGCTCAAAGACCGCGGCTACGCCACCGCCATGTTCGGCAAATGGCACCTCGGCGACGCGCCGCAATTCCTGCCGACCCGCAACGGCTTCGACTCGTACTACGGCCTGCCGTATTCGAACGACATGTGGCCGTACCACCCGAAAATCATTCGCCGGCCCGATGAAGACGAGCGCATGCGCTACACCCGCGAGCGCACCGCTTACACCGGCTACGCCCAATCCGACGAGACCTACCCGGTCGACTGGTTCCCTCCCCTGCCGCTGATGGAAAACGAGGAAGTCATCGAGCTCAATCCCCGGCAGGAACTGCTGACCGCGGCCTACGCCGACCGCGCGATCGCCTTCATCGAAGCCAACCGCGAGCGGCCGTTTTTCCTTTACCTGGCGCACGCCATGCCCCACGTCCCGCTGTTCCGCGGCCGCCGCTTCCGCGGCAAGTCGCTGCGCGGGCTTTACGGCGACGTGATCGAAGAGATCGACCACCATGTCGGGCGCATACTGGAGACGCTCGAAGCGGCGGGCATCGACGAGAAGACGCTGGTGATCTTCACCTCGGACAACGGCCCCTGGGCGGGCTACGGCATCGACGCCGGCTCGGCGGGCCTGCTGCGCGGCTCGAAGGGAACCCTCTTCGAAGGCGGCGTCCGCGTGCCGGCCGTCATGCGCTGGCCGGGACAAATCCCCGCGAACTTGGTGACTTCCGAAATCGCTTCCAACATGGATATCTTCCCCACTCTGGCCAAGCTGGCCGGAGGCGCGCCGCCCCCCGACCGCACCATCGACGGCCGCGATCTCTGGCCGCTCATGACCGACCCACAGGCCAAGAGCGCCCACGACGCTCTCTATTTCTACGAAGGCGGATTCCGCTACAGAGCCGAAGACGGCCCGCCGAAGAACGACCCCAAGCTGAAAGCGGTGCGCTCCGGCCCGTGGAAGCTCTATGTGGAAACCGCGCCCGGCGAAGAGCCCGACAGCCTCGACGTCGTTGCGACGGAACTTTTTAACCTGCACTACGACATCGGCGAAAAATACCCGCTGACCGACAAGCATCCGGATGTCGTCGAACGTCTGACCAAGCGGGCCAAGAGCTTCAACGACAGCCTGCGCAAGAATACTCGCCCCTTGGGACGCTTGGCGGATTGAGCAGCCGGTTTGGGCTGGCTGAGGCCCGCCCGCCGCTCTTGGAACCGGGCGCTGGACGCCCAAAACTTATTGGCGAAGAACAAGTCCGCTAGCCCGCTTCCGGTGCGTACGCGGGTTCGGGCGATCCTTCGGCCGCGGCCAGACGCGACGCCATTTCGCGCGACACCGCTCTTTCATCGGCCTCCGAGAAGCGCACGGCGAAAGCGAGGAACGAAGCTACCGTCACGACCGAGCCCAGGATGAGCAGCGCCTGCGGCCAACTCAGAGCTTCCGCTTTGAAAAGGAAGCCCGCCGCTACCGCCCCTGCGTTGCCGCCCGCGCCGACAATGCCGGCCACGGCGCCGAGCGCCTTTTTATTGATGAACGGAACCACCGAGTAGGTCGCGCCTTCGGACATCTGCACGCAGAGGCTGAAGAGGATCATCGTGCCGATGGCGATCGGCAGCGCCGTTTGCTGCGAGAAGACCATCAGCGCGATTCCCTCGAGGAAGAGGATCGTTCCCAGGAACCACGCACGGCCTTTGAGGCCCCATTTCAGCCCCCATTTGTCGCCGGCAAGGCCGCCCCAGCGTTCGCGCGAAGATGTTCATCGAGCCGAACAGGCCCGCGACCAAGCCCGCTGTCGTCAAGCCGAGACCGAAGTAATCGTGGAAGTACAACGCGGCAATGTTGTTGATCGTCAACTCCACGCCAAAGCACGCGCCGTAGATGACGAACAGCGTCCAGACGCGGTAGTCAGCGCAAGCTTTCAAGAACGCGCCGGTGACTTTGTTGGAGCCCTCCATCTCGCCCTTGGCGCGCAGGGCGGCATAGCTGCCGTCGGGCGAATCTTCGGTGAGCTTCCAATAGAAGAACGCGGTCAGCAGCAGGGCGAGGCCGGGAACGACCATCGCCAAGCGCCAGCCCACCGCTTCCTGCGCTGCGAACGTCATCGCGCCCGCGAAAATCAAAGGCATCGCCATCTGTGTCACGCCGCCGCCGAGATTGCCCCAACCGGCGGTCGTCGCGTTCGCCGCGCCCACCGTATTGGGCGCGAACATCACCGACGTGTGGTACTGCGTGATGACGAACGAAGCGCCTATTGCGCCGATCGCCAAGCGGAACAACAGGAACGTCTCGTAGCTGTCCGCCAGTCCGATGGTCATCACCGGGATCGAGCCGACAGCCAACAGCCAAGTGTATGCCTTGCGCGGTCCGATTTTGTCGCACAGCCAGCCGATAGCCAGCCTGGCGACAACCGTGATCGCGACGGACGCGATGATCGTATTGCCGATCTGCTCTTTGCTGAGGTTGAGGTCCTCGCGGACGATCGCCATCAACGGCGTGATCCCGAACCAGCCGAAAAAGCACAGGAAAAACGCAAACCACGTCATGTGGAACGTGCGCATCGGGATCGTGCTGAAGCTGAACAGGTTTGATCTTGGTCGCTTTGCCTTTGAAATCCATTGCTAACTCTCCGTTTCAAGCCGGACATATCCGGGGCGGCGCGCAGCTTACGCCGCGCGCGCACGATTCGTTTCTTTTGGAAACCGCCGAACGTCCGGGTCCGGCTCGATCCCTCGCCGACTGGGGAGGGCCTGCCGCCATTCAGGCGACGCTTTCGGCGCCGCTTTTCTCCACGCGAACCGCCGCCTGCTTATAGTTCGGCTCCCGCGAAATCGGGTCGAACGCGCTCTGCGTCAGGCGGTTGGAGTTCTTCTCCTCGTAGTGGAACGGCATGAAGACCTGGCCGAGCGCAACGATCTCGGTAATGCGCAACTCCAGGTTTTCGACGCGGCCGCGCGGCGAAATCACGGTGACGCGATCATGCGGCCTCAGTCCGAGCTGGCGGGCGTCGCGCGGGTTCATCTCCAACCACGCGGTCGGCGACATGCGTTCCAGAATCTTGACTTCCCTGGTTTTCGTGCGGGTGTGCCAGTGCTCGACCGTGCGGCCCGTGTTGAAAACGAAGGGAAAGGCGTCGCTGGGCT
This sequence comes from Bryobacterales bacterium, assembly GCA_965214915.1. GTDB lineage: Bacteria > Acidobacteriota > Terriglobia > Bryobacterales > UBA6623 > CATQHP01. Next base: position 471,687 of record CBDCCP010000001.1, read on the forward strand.
GCTCGGGATAGGGCTCCCACTCGACTGCAAAAAGTTTCGCTTTACCGTCCGGCGTCTGGAATTTGCCGTCGGCGTAGAGCCTGTTTGTCGGCGGACGCTTGCCGTTGGCCCGCCGCGCCTGCTCGGGCGTAAACGGCCATTGCACGGCGGAGTGCTTGGCGAGCAATTCGTAGCTCATCCCGGAGTAATCGCAGAGGCGGCCGGCGGAAACTTTGCGCCACTCGTTGAAGGCGTCTTCGGGACCGCTCCAGCCGGGGTAGAGTTTCTCCTTGACCCCAAGCTCCTCGGCAAACTCCAGGAAGATGTCGAAGTCGGACTTGGCCTCGCCCGGCGGCTCCACGGCCTTGTTGACCTTGCTGACCCGCCGTTCGGAGTTGGTGTAGCTGCCTTCCTTTTCGCCCCATATCGCCGCGGGCAAGACCAGATCGGCCAGCTCGGTCGTGGGCGTCGGGTGAAAGCCGTCCTGCGCCACCAGAAAGTCGAGGTTCTCGAAGCCCTGCTTCAAGACCTCGATATTGGGGAACGAAACCAGCGGGTTGGTGGCGATGATCCAAAGAGCGCGGATCTCGCCTTTGATGCAAGCCTCGACGATATCCGGATAAGCGTGGCCGCGCGCGGCGGGCAACTCGTCGGGGGAGATGTTCCACAGTCGGGCAAGTTCCTCGCGGTCGCGGGGATCGTCGAACTTGCGGTAACCCGGCATGGAGGCCGTGAAACCGGTCTCGCGGGTTCCCATCGCGTTGCACTGGCCGGTGATCGAAAAGGGCGAGGCGCCGACCTTGCCGACGTTGCCCGTGAGCAGGGCAAGGTTGTTGATGACGTTGACGGTCTCCGTGCCTTTCGTCGAGTGGTTGACGCCCATGGTCCAAGCGATGAAAGGCGCCCGGGCGCGGCCGTAGAGCAGGGCGGCGCGGTAAATTTGCTCCTCGCCGAGCCCGGTGACGCGGGCGACGCGCTCGGGCGTGTATTTTTCGAGATGCCGCTCGAGTTGCGCGAAGCCCGTCGTGTGCGCCTCGATGTAGTCCCGGTCGATCAGGCCGGCGCGGATCAGGATATGCGCGATGCCGTTGAGCAGGGCGATATCCGAGCGCGGCTTCAGCGGCAGGTAGAGGTCGGCGATGCGCGCGGTTTTGCTGACTCGCGGGTCGGCGACGACGACGGTCTTGTGCATATTCCGCTCCAGCCGGTAGCACAGGATCGGGTGGTTGTCGGCGATATTCGCGCCGATCAAAAAAACGACATCCGCTTCCTCGAAATCGTCGTAGGCCCCCGGCGGGCCGTCGCTGCCGAACGAGCGCTTGTAGCCGGAGACGGCGCCGGCCATGCACAGCGTCGTGTTGCCGTCGTAGTTGTTGGTTCTGAAACCGAGTTGGATCAGCTTCCCCAGCGTATAGAACTCTTCGGTCACCAATTGCCCGGTGCTGACGACGCCCAGCGCCCGCGGGCCGTAGCGCCGCTGCGCCCGCCGGAACTCATCGACCGCCCTGCGCACCGCTTCGTCCCAACCGATGCGCTGGAAGCGCCCGTTCTTTTTCAGCAGCGGATATTTCGCGCGGCTGCCGGCGGCGATGATCTCGTGCTCGGCGAGACCCTTCGGACAGAGCTTGCCCAAGTTCACCGGGTGATCTTCGTTGCCGCGGACAGCCACGGCCTTGCCGCCGCGCACCCCGATATGCATGCCGCAGCCCACCGAGCAGTAGCCGCAGGTCGTCGCCACCCAGCGGTCGGGAATCTTCGCCGCCGAGGTGTGGCCGAACCGCGGGTCGCGGCCGTAAGCGTACTTTTCCTTGAGCGTGTCGAGACCGAGCAGCCGCTTCAGATTCATGCCGCCTCCCGCCGCTCGAAAAAGGTCATCGCCATGTTCTTGGGAACGACGCTGACGAAGAACAGATAGCGGCCGATCAATGCCCCGGCCAGAGCCAACACGAATCCCTCCGCCGCCCGGCCCATCGCCGGCAACGCGATGGCCCCAAGCATAAGCAGCCCCAGCCGCAGCAGAAACAGGCGGGCGAGCTCGCCCGAGAGCAACCGCGCCGATGCCTGTTTCTCGTATTCCTCCGAGCGCACCAAGCGCAGGAACCGCCAAAGCTGGTTCAATATCTGAGCGACGGCAGCCGGCGCGGCCGCTCGCGACAGCACGTCGTATTCGCTGCCGACCGCCGCCGGCAGCAGAGGACCGAGCGTCGCGGCGGTCAACAGGAAATCGGCAATCGTTTGACGGCTGTTCCAGGCGGGACGGCCGGGAACCAGGTAGATGCGCGCGCTTGCGTACAACCCGAACAGCCCCAGCAGCGACGCCAAGCCGCCGACCGCGGGCGCTCCCGGCGCTGCCCACAGCAGCATCGCCGCGTAAATCGACGCCGCCAGACCGAAACTGCTCAAGCCGAGAATTTCGCGGCTCAGCCACGAGGTTTTCACGTTGCGGATCGCCAACAGCGCATAGATCGGCCGCCCCAGGTGCAGCGGCGACGCCGCAAATGAAGCCAGTCCCAGCGCCGGCGACAGCAGCGCCGCGGCCTCCAGTCCTTCGGAGCCGCCGAATAAGCTCAGCAGCCAGGCGCTCGCGAACCCGCCCACGGAAAGCTGCGTGAGGACCGTCATCGCCACCAGGGAATAGTGGGGTTTTTCCGGCTTGACGCGGTGATAGTCCGCCTTCTCCGTATTCAACGGCATGTCCGCGGGCAGCGTCACGCGCGTGGTCGAGATCGTGTCGTCGGCGCTCGGCAGGCCGGGGGCGTTCGCCTCGTCGCGGTACTTGCTCTTCCATTCGGCGATGTCGACGATCTCGATCGCCAGAGCCTCCGAGGGACAGGCTTCGACACAGGCGGGGCTGTCGCCGTCGGCAAGACGCCCGTGGCACATGTCGCACTTGCCCACGACGCCGCGTTCGGCGTTGAACGCCGGCACGCTGTAAGGGCAGTTCCAAATGCAGTATTCGCAGCCGATGCAGACATCCGCGTCGTGCAGCACGATGCCTGTCGCGGCGTCTTTGGCGTAGGCGTTGGTCGGGCAGCCGCTCATGCACGAGGGGTCGACGCAGTGGTTGCACCCCATCGAAAGATGCAGCCGCTGGGTGAACGGAAAAGCCCCGCCCTCGACCTCGCCGACGCGGCGCCAGGAAATCTCGGCCGGGTTGTTGTTTTGCTCGGAGCAAGCGACTTCGCAGCACTTGCAACCCACGCACTTCGACATATCGAAGTGGAACCGGTACTGTTGGCCGTCTTCCAGAGGAATTTGCGGCATGAGCGGCGAGCGGCTTTCGAGGCCCCGCTCGGCGCGCGGCATCGGCGGCGGCGAGCCCAAAATCACGAATGGGTTCGCGGCGGACTCCGTTGGGGCGGTTGTTGCCGGCATCGGGCGAATTCGCATTCCTTTCGTAGATTCAACCTTCCCGCCCGCCGCTTTCGATTGCAAAAGCGGCAAATGCCGGTCAGGCTTGGCCCGAGAACAAATCGCTCGCGGCCCGTCTCAACTCAGAGACAAAACACTTCTGTACGAGTGAATCTACGGGGATTGGTCGCGCTGGACAACCGAAGTCCGAAACTTGACAGCCGCCAAGCCCAATGCTTGCGCGGCCAAAACCGTCATGGTTTTTGAAGTCTGATGCGGTCGGCTTCCGTCAGCCGCCGCGTCTGTAACCAACTTATCACGGCTTTCGGCAACGTCAAGAAAAAAGCTTTTATCCGCCCGATAACAACCTTTTTCTTCCCCTTCAACCCTTGCGCATTGTGTAATTGGAAGGAATGTACGCAACCTGAGCCTCGTACGTCTCCGCCGCTCCCCGCCGAGCGCAACTCACGACCTTACAGATATTGACTTTGTCGGACCCGGCCCCCGCAGCTTCGAAGCTGCGCTGCGTCGGCGCCGCCGGTGTCCGAGGTCTTTATGCCGGGAGGTGTTTCCGTGGCGGGAAACCGAACAACGACCGTCGTGATCGGCAACGGGCCGGTCGGTCACCGTTTCTGCGAAAAGCTTGTCTCCTTCGATAAGCGTCGCGAGCACAAGATCGTAACGTTCTGCGAGGAACCGCGGCCGGCCTACGACCGTGTGCGGCTCACCTCGTATTTCGAGCACCGCGACATCGGCAAGCTGATGGTCGCCAGGCTCTCGTGGTACCGCGACAACGATATCGACATCCACGTCGGCGACCGCGCCGGCGCCATCGACCGCGGCCGGCGCCTCGTTCTCTCGCAGGGCGGCCGGGCGATCCGTTACGACCGCGTGGTCTTGGCTACGGGATCGCGGCCCTTCGTGCCGCCGATCGATGGAATCGACAAGCGCGGAGTGTTCGTTTACCGCACGATCGAGGATCTGGACAACATCATCGAATACGCCAAGCAGTCCAAGACCTGCGCCGTCATCGGCGGCGGCCTGCTGGGGCTGGAGGCGGCCAAGGCCGCCTACGACCTCGGCCTCGAGACTCACGTCGTCGAATTCGCGCCGCGCCTGATGCCGCGTCAGATCGACGACGCCGGCTCCCGCTTGCTGGTCAAAAAAATCGAAGACCTGGGCGTGAAAGTCCACTTGCGCAAGGCGACCCGGCAGGTTACCGGCAACGGCAAGGTTCACGGAATGACTTTTGCCGACGGCGGCAATCTGGACGTGGACATGATCATCGTCTCCGCCGGCATCCGTCCGCGCGACGACCTGGCCAGAGCGTGCGGCCTCGCTGTCGGCCAACGCGGCGGCGTCATGGTCGACGACAAGCTGCAAACCTCCGACCCGCGCATCTACGCCATCGGCGAAGCGGCGTTGCACCGCGGCATGGTCTATGGCCTGATCGCGCCCGGCTGGGAGATGGCGGAGGTCGCGGCCCGCCGATTCGCCGGCGAGGACAGCCTCTTCACCGGCGCGGATCTCTCGACCAAGCTGAAGCTGATGGGCGTGGACGTGGCGAGCTTCGGAGACTACGAGGCCCCGCAAGACCGCGCCGTCCCGCTGACTTACGAAGACCCCTTCTCAGGCGCCTACAAGAAGCTGCTCTTCAGCCCCGACGGCTCGAAGCTGCTGGGCGGAGTGCTCGTAGGCGACGCGGCCGATTACGCAACGCTGTCCGTGCTGGCCAAGAGCGGCGAGCCGCTGGCGGTCGAACCCGCGGACCTGATCGGCGTTGCGGGCGGCGGCGCGCCGACCGGCGAAACGGGCTTGGGCGAAGCGGCGCAGGTCTGTTCCTGCAACAACGTCGCCAAAGGCGAAATCTGCCGCGCCATCCGCGAGCAGGGCCTGACCACGCTCGGCGAAGTCAAGCAAGAAACCGCGGCCGGCACGGGCTGCGGCGGCTGCGTTCCGCTCGTAACCGGCCTGCTCAACGCCGAGCTCGCAGCAGCCGGCAGAAGCGTCAACAAAAATCTTTGCGAGCACTTCGCATACACGCGGCAAGAACTGCTCGACATCGTCAAGGTCAAGCGGATCGAGACCTTCGACGAGTTGATCGCCAATTACGGCCAGGGCCGCGGCTGCGAGGTCTGCAAGCCGGCGGCGAGCTCCATCTTCGCCTCGCTCTGGAACGAGAGCATCACCAATCCCGAACACCACACGCTGCAAGACACCAACGACCGTTTCCTGGCCAACATGCAACGCGGCGGCCTCTACTCAGCATCGTCCCGCGCGTGCCCGGCGGCGAGATTACTCCCGATAAATTGATCGCGCTGGGAGCAACGGCCAAAAAATACGGGCTGTACACCAAGATTACCGGCGGCCAGCGGGTCGATCTGTTCGGCGCGCAACTGCACCAATTGCCGGAAATCTGGGAAGAGTTGATCGAGGCCGGCTTCGAAAGTGGACACGCCTACGGCAAGGCGCTGCGCACGATCAAGAGCTGCGTCGGAACGACGTGGTGCCGCTACGGCGTGCAGGATTCGGTGGGTTTCGCCATCCGCATCGAGCAGCGCTACCGGGGCATCCGCGCCCCGCACAAGGTCAAGGGCGCGGTATCCGGCTGCGTGCGGGAGTGCGCGGAGGCGCAGTCGAAAGACATCGGGTTGATCGCCACCGACAACGGCTACAACCTTTACGTCTGCGGCAACGGCGGCGCCAAGCCCCGCCACGCCGACCTGCTGGCCGCCGACATCGACGAAGAGACGGCGATCCGCTACATCGACCGTTTTTTCATGTACTACATCATGACCGCCGACAAGCTGACCCGCACGGCGGTCTGGATCGAGCAACTCGACGGCGGCATCGGCTATCTGCAGCAAGTCGTCGTCGACGACAAGCTCGGCATCTGCGGCGAGCTCGAACGGCGCATGCAGTTCCTCGTCGACAGCTACCGCTGCGAATGGAAGGAGGTCGTCAACGATCCCCGGCGCCGCAAGCTCTACCGGCAGTTCGTCAACAGCGACGAAACGCACGCCGGCATCGAAATCGTCGCCGAGCGCGGCCAGAACCGTCCGGCCGACTGGCCCCAGAACGGCGTGCCGCTCGACCGCATCAAGCTGTTGAACGGCAAGACATTCGGGGAGGAGAAACGCAACGGCGCCGCCAGGCCGGCGCGCAAGCTGAACTGGGTGCGCGTCGGCAGCGTCGGCGATTTTCCGGCCGGCGGCGGCGCGGCCGTCAAGTACGGCGATACCCAGATCGCCGTCTATAATCTCGCCGACCGGGGGGAATGGTACGCCTGCCAGAACATGTGTCCGCACAAGAACGCATTCGTGCTTTCGCGGGGCATCACGGGCAGCGCGGGCGGCGCCCCCAAGGTCGCCTGCCCGCTGCACAAAAAGCCCTTTTCGCTGGCGAGCGGCGAATGCCTGTCGGGCGAGCCGTATTCCCTGAAGGTTTTCCCGGTGCAAGTCGCGGGCGACGGCGTTTACCTCCTGCTGCCGCCCGAGAAGCAACTCGACGCCTTGCTGTCAGCGCAGATGCACTGCATCCGCGCGGGCAACGCCGCCGCGCCGGAACCCTGCGCGCTGCACGCTTGAGCGGCTTGGAAACCGCGTTGAAAACCGATCGCGCGCTGCGCGGCATTGGGCTTTCCCGAATGCTTGCCGGCGACCGCGCTTCATTGCCGGGCTTGGAATCGCTTACGATAGAGTGCCTCGGTTCCAACCGTGTTCAGAACTTCCCGCGCAACTGCCGGCCGGCGCATCTTCGGAAAGGAGCCGGGCAAGTGCCGGAACTGATCCTCGACCCGGCCGGTGAATTATTCCAACGGATCGACCGTGCTGTCCGCGGGCGGCGGGTCCTTTTTTTCGTCGGTCTTCCCGGTTCGGGGAAAAGTCTCCTGTTGCAGCAAGCCGTTCTGCTGGCGGGCCGGGCCGGGCGCGGCGTCCATCTCCTGCAGTGGGACGTCACCCGCGCGGCTTTCGAGACCGCTGAGAACCTGAGGCGCTATCCGCAAGTCGGCGGAGTCACGCACATCGCCATTCGGCGCGCCGTCGGCCGCTGGGTCCGCCAAGGAATTGCCGCTTGGCACGCGGCCGCGCCGCCGCGCGGTCTGCTGATCGGAGAGGCGCCTATCCTGGGCAATCGGCTGGTCGAGCTGGTCGAGCCCGCGCCGGACGCGGTCGAGCCCCTGCTGTCCGGCAGGCAGTCGCTGTTTCTGATCCCGGTTCCCTCGCGGAAAGTCCGGCGGGCAATCGAGAGAGCAAGAGAGAGAACTGCGCGGAGGCCCATGCACGAACGCGAGAAAGCGGATGCCGCCCCCGACGTTCTGAGGCGCCTTTACCGCGAAGTGGAGATCGAAGCCGAACGGCGGGGAATCGCGGTTACAACCGGCGGCTACAACCCTGACGTTTACTCTCGGGTATTCCGGTGCCTGCTGAAAGATCGCAACCACGAGGCGCTGGCCGTCGACGAGACGCTTCCCGTTACGGGCTCGGTTTATGACCTTGATTCGATTGAAGGCGAATTAGCCGCGGACCCCGCGGCGGCGGCTCAACTCTTGCCGGATTAATCGGAAGTTTCAGGGCTTCATTTCCCCCTAACGCATAGATTGCAAAGGGTTTTGGTGGTGTCGAGGTGTGGTGTAAGAGGCGATTTGTAGCCATGTATATTGCTGTTTTTCATTATTTATTACCTTGTTTTCGTTTGATATACCTGCTATAATTGTATCCATGTACATAGAGCGCGTGCCCAACCGCAACTCGCCCCCAGCCATCCTCCTCCGCGAGTCCTACCGCGACCGCGGCCGCGTCAAAAAACGCACCCTCGCCAACCTCTCCAAGCTGCCCCCCGCCGCCATCGAGACGCTGCGCCGGGTCCTGCGCGGCGAGCGCCTCGTCCCTGCCGACGAGGCCTTCACCTGCCTGCGCAGCCTGCCCCACGGCCATGTCGCCGCCGTCGTGGGCTCGCTGCAGCAACTCGCCCTGCCCACCTTGCTCGCCCGCCGCCCCAGCCGCACCCGCGACTTGGCCGTGGCCCTGCTCGCCGCCCGCGTCATCGACGCGCAGTCGAAGCTGGCCACCGCCCGCGCCCTGGCGCCCGAGAGCGCGGTGTCGACCCTGGGCGCGGCGCTCGGCCTCGGCGACGTCAACCAGCACGAACTGTATCAGGCGATGGACTGGCTGCTGGAGCGGCAGGCGGGCATCGAGCAGCGGCTGGCCAAGCGCCATCTACAGGAGCACACCCTGCTGCTCTACGACCTGACCTCCAGCTACCTGGAGGGAACCCACTGCCCCTTGGCCCAACGGGGACACAGCCGCGACGGCAAGCCGGGCACGTTGCAGATCGTCTTCGGTCTGTTATGCACGGCCGCCGGCTGCCCGGTGGCGGTGGAAGTCTTCGCCGGCTCGACCGGCGATCCGCAGACGGTGGCCAGCCAAGTGGACAAGATCCGCAACCGCTTCGGACTTGCACGGGTGGTGCTGGTGGGCGACCGCGGCATGCTCACCGCGGCGCGCATCCGCCAGGACCTGCAGGGCGTCGACGGGCTGCGCTGGATCACCACGCTGCGCGCGCCGACGATGCGCAAGCTGCTGGCCGCCGGCGCGGTGGCGCCCTCGTTGTTCGACGAGCGCAACCTGGCCGAGATCAGCAGCGAGGAGTTCCCCGGCGAGCGACTGGTCGTGTGCCGCAATCCCCTGCTGGCCGCCCAGCGCCAGCGCAAGCGGCAGGAACTGCTGGCCGCCACCGAGCAGGACCTGGCGCCCATCGCCACGGCGACTCGACGGAAGAACCGGCCGTTGCGCGGCGCGGCGGCCATCGGCCTGCGGGTCGGCAAGGTGCTTAACCGCCACAAGGTCGCCAAGCACTTCGTCACCACCATCACCGACGACACGTTCAGCTATCGCCGGGATGAAGACAAGATCGCGGCCGAGCAGCAACTCGACGGGCTCTACATCGTCCGCTCCAACGTCGCCCCCGAGCGGTTCGATGCCGCCCAGACAGTGCGCGCCTACAAGAACCTGGCGCAGGTGGAGCGGGCCTTTCGCAGTCTCAAGTCGGTGAACCTGAAGGTGCGCCCGATCCACCACCGGCGGGCGGACCGCGTGCGGGCGCACGTGCTGCTGTGCATGCTGGCCTACTACGTCGAGTGGCACATGCGCCAAAAGCTGGCGCCCCTGCTGTTCGACGACCACGACCCGGCCGCAGCCGAGCAGCAACGCCCTTCGCCGCTCGCCCCCGCGCGCCGCTCGCCGGCGGCAGCGGCCAAGGCCGGCCGCAAGCGCACCGCCGACGATCTGCCGGTGCATAGCTTCCGCTCGCTACTCGCCGACCTGGGGACGCTGACCGCCAACACCATGCAGGCCGCCGCCGGCGCCAACTTCACTATCCAGACGCAGCCCACGCCCCTGCAACAGCGCTGTTTCCAACTGCTGGGAGTGACGCCCAAAGTGTAGCCAGAACCAAACACCCGAGAAAGACATAACCCCCACTACAGCAGTGACTTATACCCGATCAGCCCTGAAACTTCCGCTTAATTGGGACGCATCGCGGGCCCGGAGTTTCCGAACTCGTCGCCGATGCGGCGGCGTCCGGCGAACCCGTCGTTAATGTGGTGCCACCATTCGATTTTCGGCTCGCCCAGCTTCCAGCAGAGATAGACTTCGTCTCCGCCTAGCAGTGCGGGAAAGTCGAGCAAGCCGATGTCGAGGTCTTTGACCACGCAGCCGGTATTCTGAATTTCCTCGACGGCGCCCTCGATCGATTTCACCAACGAGGCGCGTTCGAACTTGCGGCGGGCGGCCCGGGGGGAGATCGATCTCGCTGCCGCCGGCCATGCTGATCTGCGCCGAGATCTCTTGAAATTCGGCGTCGATCGCCGCCAACTCGGCCTTGGAGTTGATTGCCGACTCCAACCGGGAGCGAATCGACGGCAGCAACTCCTCGGCTTCTCGCAGCGTGAAATAACGGGGCATGAAATAAGCTGAATAACCGCGGCGGCGCTTGTATTATAGCAGCGCGTTCTCGCGGCGAAGCGATAACCTGGATCCCCATGTCGGCGGAAGCGTTCCTGCGGATTCACACGGAGATTCCCCGCGAGGGTCCGGGCAGCGACGCAAGCACGCGGCGGGCGCTGAAGCTTTTGCCTGATTTGCCCCAAGCGGCCCGCGTGCTCGATTTGGGCTGCGGGCCGGGCAGGCAAACCCTCGTGCTCGCGGCGGAAGCGCCGGCGGATGCGCGCATCGTCGCGGTCGATATCCATCAACCCTATCTCGACCGTTTGCAGCGGGCGGTTTCCGCCTTGGGCTGGAACGACCGCATCGAAATCCGCAACACATCGATGGACAATTTGAACCTCGCGCCCGGCTCCGTGGATCTGCTATGGGCCGAAGGATCCGCCTATTGCCTCGGGGTAGAAACCGCGTTGCGGCTCTGGCGTCCGCTGCTCGCGGCCGGAGGATCGATAGGGTTTACGGAGTTGACCTGGCTCGCGGACAAGCGGCCGCCGGAAGCCGCGGAGTTCTGGGCGGCCGCCTACCCCCCCGACATGACCGATCTCGAGGGCAACGCAGCCCGATTGACCGCCGCGGGCTACGCAGCGCTGCATGCGTTCCCGCTGCCGTCGAGCGACTGGTGGGACGAATACTTCACGCCGCTGCTCGAGCGCATCGAGTTCCTGCGGGAACACGCGCCCGAAGATGTCGATCTTGGTGCGGCGATCGCGGCGACCGAGCGGGAAGTCGAGATATACCGCCGCTACGGCGAATCCTTCGGCTATTGTGTTTTACCTGGCGCGGCGCCGCTGACCGGACGGCTCCTTCACTCCAAGGGGCCGGGGCCGTCGATTGCGGCTTGCATCGTTTTGCGCACGCGGGCGATCAACTCCTGCCGGTCTTCCTCCCGCAGGCCCTTGGTTTCCATCGGCGGGTGAAAGACAAGCGCCACGCGGCCGGGCCGCAGCGCGAGGCTTCCCTTGGGCATCAGCTTCTCGGCGCCGTGAACGGTCACCGGCACGATCGGGACGCCGGCTTCCACGGCCATGGAAAACGGCCCGGCGCGGAAGGGCAGCAGGCGTCCGTCGGGACTGCGCGTGCCTTCCGGGAAAACCATCAGGCCGATGCCCTTGCGCAGTGTCTTGACGCCTTCCGTCATGGCGCGCTTGCGCGAATCGCGGGCTTTGCGATCGACATAAATGAAGCCGCCAAGGCCCATGACGTAACCGAGGAAAGGGATTTTCGCGAGCTCCTTTTTGAGAATGACGGCGATGCGCGGGAGAACCGCGAACAGCGCAGGCGGCTCGATATTGCTGACGTGGTTGGCTACGAACAGCGACGTGGGGTGTTGAAACGCATATTCAAGATTGAAGATCTTCATGCGCACTCCGGCGAGCCGCAGCCCCAGTCGGCATCCTTGTTGCGCAACCCAATAGATCGGACGGATGTCGCCGATCGCCCAAGTCAGCGGGACGAACACAAGCGTCGCGGCGGCAACGTAAACGGTCAGGAAAGGAAAGGCCAGGCAGTAGGAGCGCCACATCGGCTCGAACCATTTTGCAGTTCCGGGCGCATCCGCCGCAACCCTCCGCAGGAAGCGCCCGGCAGGCCAACCGCAAACGCGCGAAGGAGCGGCGCAGAGAGAGCGGCAGGATATCCGTAACTTACTGTTAATGCTAACTTTAATTTCAATTGGTACACTAATTGCTGCTACTCTGCGGCGGCAACCGCCGCCAACCGCCCCATGCGCGCCATGACGATGCAGCAAGGGATTGGACTGAAGCTGCGGCAGAAGCCCGTGCTGACGCAGAGTCTGCGGCAACTCGTCGAGTTGCTGGCGCTGAATCGGTTGGATCTGCGCGCGAGAATCGACCGCGAGATGGAGGCGAACCCGGTTCTCGAGACGGCCGACGAAGCGGATGCCGCCGCGCTCGCGGACGGGGAACCGGAATGGGAATCGGAGCCGGCCGCGGAGCCCGGGAATGCCCTGGAAGATATCGACTTCGAAAAGTTCTACGAGGACTGTTTCGACGAGCCGCCTCGCGGCAATCCTGCCGAGACTGTCGAGAAGCCCTCGCCCGAGCTGTTTTTAGCCGCCCCGACGACTCTGAGCGGCCATCTGCTGGGGCAATTGAGTCTGTCGCCGGTCGAGGAGGACATTCGCCGCGCTGCCGAGTTCATCATCGGCAACCTGTCGGATGACGGTTACCTGCAGGTTTCTCTCAACGAGATTGCAGCGGCGGCGGCCGGCGGCCTTGCCGCGGCCGAGCGGGCCTTGCGTCTGGTGCAGGGGTTCGATCCGCTCGGCGTCGCCGCCCGGAACCTGCGCGAGTGCCTGTCGATTCAGTTGCGGGCGATCGCAGGAGAGAATTGTCCGGCGTTCGACGTTCTTTCCGGCAGCTTCGATCTGCTCGAGCGGGGGGAAACGGCGCGGGCGGCCGCAGCCCTGGGGCGCTCCGAGCAGGAAGCCGCGCGGATAATGGAAACGATCCGGGCGCTGGATCCTCGGCCGGGGCAGCGCTATCGGCAAACGCAAAATTATTACGTCGAGCCCGATGTTTATTTTGTCCGCACGGCCGAAGGCTTCCGCGCCGTTCTGAACGAAGAGGACTTGCCCGAGCTTCGCGTCAACCGCGGCTACCGCCGGCTGCTCGAACGCGGGAAGTCCGATGAGCATGTCCGCCACTACGTCAGGGAACGCTACAACGCGGCGTTTCGACTGCTGCGCAACATCGAGCAGCGCCGGCAGACGATTCGCCGGACGTGCGAGGCGGTCATCCGGCGACAGGCTGCGTTCCTGGCGAAAGGAGCGGACTCTCTACTGCCGATGACGATCAAGGACGTGGCCGAGGAAATCGGCGTTCACCCTTCGACGGTCAGCCGCGCCGCAGCCAACAAATACGCGCATACGCCGCACGGCGTTTACGAGTTGCGGTCCCTTTTCTCGGGGAGCGTTCAGGGTCCCTCGGGCGCGGCGATGCCGCTGACCCTGCTCAAGCGCAGGGTCAGGCGGATGATCGAAGCCGAAGACCCTGAAAAGCCGTTGACGGACGATGATCTCAGCAAAATGCTGAAGGACGACGGCATTCACGCGGCGAGGCGCACTGTGGCGAAATACCGGGAGGATTTGGCTATCCCATCGACCCACAAGCGCCGTCGCAAGCATGCAGCGAAAATTTGGGAGAATAAGGAGGGCAGGAAGGAAGAGAATGAGAGTTCATTACACGGGCCGCAAAACGGAACTCGCCGAAGGAGAGCGGAAAAAGCTCCAGAGAAAGTTCGATAAGATCCACCGCGTCTTGAATCGCAGGTCCGATTTGGAAGCGCATGTGACTCTCTCGCGGCAACGCCACTTGTGCGAGGCGGAAGTGACTCTCCGCGCGCTGCGCCATACGCTTGTGGTGACGCACGCCGCGGTTCAGCCGTTCGGCGCGGTGCATGGCGCTCTGGAAAAGCTGGAGAAACAGGCCGTTCGCAATAAGCACAAGATCATCGATAAGCAGCGTCCCGGCAGGCAGCGCGACCGTCCGGCGGCGGTGGTCGCGGAATCCATCAGCGATCTGGAAGAAGAGATCGGCCGCGCGCTCGTTGCAGAGCCGCGCGGCCCAAGGCCGATCGTCCGCTCGAACAGCCTCGCGCCCAAACCGATGACCGCCGAGGGCGCCGCGCTCGAGCTCGAGGGCAGCGGCCGCGACCACATTTCATACCGCGATGCCGACAGCGGTCGGGTAAACGTCCTTTTACGCCGCCGCGACGGCTCGCTGGAGCTTGTTGAAGGGGGTTAGCGCAATGCCTTCCGTTGCGGAGTCCGCGGCAGGAAATCCGCCTGAAGACGTGCGCTTGGTGATCATCACCGGACTGAGCGGCTCGGGGAAAGGAACCGTCCTCAATGTATTTGAGGACATGGGCTTTTATACGGTCGATAATCTTCCGGTCGACTTGATCCCGACATTCACCGACCTTTGCCGCACTTCGGTCGAGATCTCGCGGGCCGCCTTGGTCATCGATATCCGCGATAGGGAGCGGCTGAGCCGGTTTCCACGAATTTACAGTGAGATCACGGCTGAAATCCCGTCGCAGCTTCTCTTTCTGGAAGCGACGGACGACGTGTTGCAGCGCCGGTTCAGCGAGACGCGGCGCCCGCATCCTATCGGCGGCCCCATGGTGCAGGAGAGCATCGCGGAAGAGCGGGAGATGTTAGGCGCGATTCGAGCACTGGCGGACATCACCATCGACAGCTCACGGCACACCATTCACGAATTACGGCAAAAGATTCGAACGTTGTTCGAGAGAGTCGATACGGCGCCGTCGATGCGCATAACGGTGGGCAGCTTTGGTTTCAAGCACGGCGTCCCCACGGATGCGGACCTGATCTTCGACGTGCGGTTTTTGCCCAACCCCCACTACGAGCCGGGCTGCCGTTACTTGACCGGCAAAGACCGTCCGGTGGCGGATTTCGTGGCGAAGTTTCCCCAAACGCAGAAGTTCATTGCACGGGCTTCGGAGATGATCTCTTTTCTTTTGCCGCACTACGCCGATGAAGGGAAAAGCTACATCTCGATCTACTTCGGCTGCACGGGCGGCCGTCACCGCGCGGTTTTTATCGCCGAGACCGTCGCCCGGCATTTAATGACCGCAGGCGGCGGCGTGAAGGTTCATCACCGCGACATCGAGAAAAATATCTGACGGCGGCGATCCCGCCCCTACTCTTCCTCGATCTCGGCGTCGATCGCGATATCGATCGCGCCCCTGACGCTCATTGCCGCTGGGCATTTCACCGGATGCGTGTCGATCGCGCGCTGCGCCCGATCGCGCGCGCCCGCGGGAATCTTGAGGCGGTAATGAACCCGGATTCGAGTAATGCGCATGATGCCGTCGACATTTTCGACGTCGCCTTCGACCTCGCTCCGAACCTTGTCGGGATGATTGGGAATCTTGCGGACTGCCAGGGCCCCTGACAGAGTGCCGGTCAGTCAACCGCCGACCGCAGCGACTATGTGGTCGAGAGTCGCAGGCAGGTCTCTGGCGGGTTCCATGCCGTAGAAGTGCTTGATGCCGCCATGCACTCCGAATAGGAGCGGCTCCTCAAAGCCTTCGATGTACGCGCGGCGCTCCGGGGGCTTGTCTTGATGAATCCTGATGCGGGAAGTGTGGACGATTTCTCCCATGACGCTATTGTAGCCGCTCCGTCAACTCAAGACACGGCCGCTTTCAGCCGGCGCGGCAGATCGGCGATGTTTTCGACTATCTCGACGGGTTTGTACGGGTCGAAAGCCGCCGCCGGAGTCGTTCCGCTGAGCACGGCGGCGAACGGAATCTTTGCTCGACGGGCGGTCTCCGCGTCCGTAACGCTGTCGCCCACATAAAGGACAGCCTCGCGGCGCTGCTCCATTCTGTCGGCCGCGGCGAGCAGGCCCTCCGGCGAGGGCTTGAACTCACTCACGTCGTCGCCTCCGACGATCGTCTCGAACAGTCCCGCCAGACCGTCGCGTTGCAGAACGTCCTCGATGCGGCAGCGGAATTTTGTCGACACGATGCCCAGGCGCAAGCCGTGCATCCGCAAGGCCCGCAGCGTATCGTGTACGAACGGAAACACGGTTGTCCGATCGACCATGATCTTGTCCGAAAGCTCTCGGAACCGGCGCCTAAACTCTTGAGCGCGCGGGCGTTGCTCCTCGCCGGCCAAGCGGACGAGAGTTTCCGGCAGCGAGAGGCCGATGGTTGCGCGAACGGCGTCTTCGCCGGCGGGCGCGATGCCCATCCGCTCGAATGCATGAGACACGCAGGCGATTACGGCGGGCGACGAGTCCGCGAGAGTATAGTCGAAGTCGAATACGATCGCCGCCGGCAACTTTCATTGTCCGCGATCCGCCGGCTCGTAGACCAGCGGCCCGCGGCAAAAATCACGCAGGCGGCGTTACGCGCCCTGGGGCCGATGCAGTATCGTGTGAACGAGCAAGTGACTTGGCGTCATGCACTCTGCCGGAGAGAAAGGAAGAGGCGCGTAACCCTTCGGGCGGCGCCGCTGCGCGGGCTGGAAAGACAGTCGGGGACGATCTCTTGGATCGCCTCTCTCTTCTCTTCTCTTCTCCCCGAACCGCCGGCGAAGGCCGGTAAGACTCCGCAGGAGCCCGCCGCGCCGCCCACGGGATTTTCATCACGGATTGCTGCTAAGGCCGGTAATCCACCCAGATCGGCGAAGCCCAGGCCATCTGCCCGTCGGTCTGCTGCAGCCGCACGTAGTAATAGCTCTCGCCCGGCTCGGCGGCGCCATCCCTGTAGGCGAAGGCGACATTGCGGGTCCCGGGACGGAGCGAATAAAGGTACTGATTGTCTTTGATGATCTGAATGTTGTCGATCGGCGCCGTGCCGCGCACGGCAATGCGTATCACCGGCGCCTCCGACGTTGTCGTCTCATCGCCCATAATCGCCTCGCCCACGCGAACATCGACAACGATGTTGTCCGTCGCGGCATAAGCGTGGCGCTGCCGGAGCGCCCGGAAAATCCCCTGCCGGGTAGGCTCCTCGGCATAAACGGCCGCATAGGAGATATGGGTCGAGCGGTGGTCGGACGAGGCGATGAAACCCATCTTGTAGCCTTTCGTCAGGGCGTTTTGCGCATACCCGACCTCGTACCGCTCGGCGGAGTTGACGCGGGGCGCGCCGCGGCCTTCGTAGCTCAAGCGGCAACCCTGGTAGATCTCCAGCAGCGTTTGAAACGCCGGGTCGTGATAGCTCCAATCCGTACCGCCGCCGGCTGCGATCGTGTGGGGGATCGTGATCGCATCGGAGCCCTTGAGCGCTTTCCACAAGGCCAACTCGTCCGGCCGGCGAGGAAACTTGGTATTGCGCTCCTCGCGCGGAACGGTGATCGGAATCGCGACCGCGCCGCGGTTCGGCGAGATCACGTTGCGGTGGCCGTAGGGGAAAGTCGGCGTGCGCTCGTAGCCGAACAGCGGCATGAAAACGCCCGGCAAGTGGAAGACATCGGCGAGTTTCTGCGTCCGCCACCAGTCGTAGGTTTCCAGCAGCCCGTCCTTGCCCGCGCCGCCGTAGGAGTGGTCGGTCGAAGCGATGAAGTCGAGCTCGGCGACGTCGATGGCGTAGCGGTACATGTCCCACAAGGTGCCGTCGTAACCGCCGTCGCTCGAGATTTCCGTATGGCGGTGAAGATCGCCCCAGTAGAGCCGGTAGCGCTTCGTGCCCGCGGCAACCTCGTTGCGGCGGTCGCCGGCGGCCGTGTGGCGGTGGCCGCGCAACGCTCCCGGCTCGACCGGATGCAACTCCGGCGGCGGCAACGCCGACGTTCTGCGCGGCGGCTCGATTTTCCGATGCGCGACAAAGCCGTGGCGCCGGTCGATGGGTTTGACGCGGTTCGCCGCGGCGTCGTAGCGCCCGTCGGCCGCAAAAAAGACATCCAGCGATGCTCCTTCCTGCAGTACGACGGCAGGACGGTTATCGTTGCTGCCCGCGCTGTCTTCCAGCACAATCGGCTCGGTCCAGCGGTCGGTTTCGTAAGCCGAAGCGTAAATGCGCCAACCCATCGGCCGCTCGGCCATCCCGCCGCCGTCGTTGCGCCGCAGCCAACGCCGGAAGAACAGCCAGGGGACGCCCGAGCCGTCTACGGCCAAGTGGGGGATCTCCAAAACCCCCGCGGGCGGCTCGTCGGGCAGGACCGAGGCGATCGACGCCCGCGGAATCCAGCGGCGGCCTTGCGCATAGACCGCGATGCCGATGCCCTGGGTGTAGCGCAGGCCGACCTTCTGGCCGACGCGCCCGCGCGGATCGGGCGCGCTCCAGTCGGCCGGCGCGCCCCAGTCGCCCTCGCTGCTGTCGATGTTCCAATGCGGCATGTCGAGCGCCCAGTTGGGACCCTGGTTGTCCCAGGCGATCCAGGCCCGGTCGTCTTTGTCGATGGCGATTGCGGCCCTGGCCTCGAAGTCCGGAGAGTCGGCGATGGGAATCTCGGGACCCAGCGCGCCGTTCTCGAAAACGCGCAGGAACACGTCGTAGTCGCCGTGGCGGTAGGTGTCGTAAGCGATATAGAGACGATCTTGGGAGTCCAAGGCAATCGCCGGCTCCCATTCGCTTGCCTCGTGGCTGCTGACGGCGATCGCCTCGGACCAACGGATGCCATCGAAAACCTTCAAATAGATATTTCCGTCGCCGGTGCGGAACGATTGCCAGACCAGATACAAATTACCCTTCGCATCCGCCGCGAGGCGATGGTGAAAATCCGCTCCCGGCGCTTCGGTGAGGCGGCGGATCGGCGACCAGCGCTTGCCGTCGAACGCGCGGGCGTAAATGTCGAAGTTCCCCTCGACCTGCGCGGCCCAGGCGATCCACAACGCACCGTCAAGCGTCGCCGCCGCGGCGGTCTTCAAAAAGTCTCCGGGCGCCGGGGTGATCGTCTCGGCAGGCTGCCAGCCGTCGGCGGTCCGCCGGCGGACTTTGACTACGTCGCTGCCGTGTTGGTCGTAACTGAGAAAAGCCAGCCACAGATCGCCGTTCGGGGCGACCGCCGCCGCAGGGTAATCGGCATAATCCTCGGGAGCGGAGAGACGCTCGGCGGACGCGGCCGCCGCGGCCGCCAGGACGAGGAGAACCGCAAAAATTTTCACGCTCGGATTGTACCGAGAAATGACGCCGGGCCGCGGGGCTTCAGAATATGCGAACTTTACGATTCTGGAGGTAGGCGAACAGCGCCGCCAAGCCGCCGAGCACGACGACCGCCTTCAAAACGCGGAGCAGACTGAAAAACCAGGCGATGCCGATGCCCAAGGCCGGCCATTGGATCCACCAATGCCCGGGCGACGTCATCCAGTCGATGACGCCCAGCATGATGAGGATCATCGGTCCCATAAACAAAAATTTTACGGCTTCCAACGTTCCTTTCACGGCACTCCCCCCCGTCAGGATTATAGTACGAGAAACCGGCTCCGGTTGTTCCTGAAAAATTCCTGAAAAAACACGGACGGTCCCGCGGATATGCCTCTACGGAACCGGCCACCAGCGGTCGAGGGCCGCTTGAAGCTGCAGGGCGATCTCCCGGCGGTCCGCCGCGCGATCCTCTGCTTCTCGCGGGTCGTCGATCACGTTGTAAAGCTCCGGCTCGCTGCGCATCCAATCGGGAAAACGGCCCCTGATGGTCAGGGCGACGTCCTCGTTGGGCGCGTAGGGGACGATCAGCTTCCAGCCGTCTTCGCGCACGACGGAGCGGTATTTCAGGTTGCGCAGCGGAATGCCGACATCTACCGCGGTATGGGCGAAGAGGGCGCCGAACACCTGCTTCCGCTGCGCCAGCCGGGCCGTATCGCGCAGGTCGATGCCGGGCATTCTCGACGGCGGCTCGATCCCGGCAATGTTCAAGATCGTCGGGGCCAGATCGATGCTGCTGACCAGGGTCCGTTCGTCGCGGCCGGGCGCGATCTTGCCGGGCCAACGCACCATGATCGGCGTGCGCACTCCGGCATCGTAAGGCGAAATCTTCGCTCGGCCCTCGTACCATGCCTGCCGCTCGCCGTCGGTCTGAATCCAACCGTTGTCTTGCAGATACAGCACGACGGTGTTTTCGCGCAGCCCCTGCTGGTCGAGGCGGTCGAGCAGCGCGCCGACCGTTTCGTCGAACCACTCGCACATCGCGTAGTATTTCGCCACTGCCTCGGCTCTGCCGGGCGCGCGGTACGCCGCCAACAGCCGTTCGGGCGGATTGTGCGGCGTATGCGGCAGAAACGGCGCGTACCACAGGAAGAACGGCTTTTCGCCCGCTTCCTCGATGAAGTCGTAAATCGGCTGCATCGTTTCGCGGCCGATTTTGAGCCCCTCATCGCCGTGCCGCCCGCCGCGCTCGACATCCCCGTGAGTCATGCAATGGGTGAACCCGCCGCAGCGGCACTCCCCTTCCCACCACTTGCCGGACTGGTGGCTGAGATATCCCCGTTGCTGCAGCAAAGCGGCGACCGTCTCCGACTTCGTAAAAACATCCACCATGCGGGCGCGGTTCTCGGCGTCCCGCGCCGCGCCGTCCGGATCGTTGCCCGTAATGCCGTGCTGGTGCGGGTAGAGCCCGGTCATGATGGTGGCCAGACTCGGACGGCATAACGCGGTCGGCACGTAACCGCGGGTGTACGCCATGCTCTCCGCGGCCAGCTTGTCGAGGTGTGGGGTGCGAATCGCTTCGTGGCCCATGAACGAATAGTCCGTCCATGCCTGATCGTCGGAAATAATCAGCACGATATTCGGCGGCCGCTCGGTCTTTTGGCCGCAGGCTGCAAAAACGGACAGGACTGCCATCAGGGCGCCGGAGAGACGGCATTGCTGCAAGATCATCGGGCTGCCTCCAATCGAAAGTTCTTCGAAGATGCGCCGCGGCGAGTTTCGGCGGCAAGATTGACGCGCTCAATGGTATCAGGATTTTCAGACGCCGCGAGAGGCGGTTGCGGCCAAACGGCCCGCGGCCGGCCTTGTGGCGGCGAATGGACTTGACTTCCGCAGCGTTCAGCGCGTAGAATACGTTGCAGCGGTTGGGAGGGCTGTGGTAATCACGGTCCGCTGGGGCCAAGTGCCCCACCCGGCTGCGTTTTTTCACTCACAGCACTCACGTCCAAGCCTCTTCCGTAATGCATTTGCTCTACTTGGACGGATCCGGGTCAGTAAAAAACCCGAACGAGCGCCACTTCGTCCTTGCCGGCGTCGCTGTGTTTGAGCTCGGGATTTACCACCTGATCTCCGAAACCGACAATTTCGTTTCTTCCCTCGGCCTGGGTGACACCCACGATGTCGAACTGCACGGCAGTGTGATGGCGAATGGAAACAAAACCCCGTGGAAAGGAATGGAGCGGCGAGCGCGTCTCAATACTATCGAGCGCGGTTTGGACCTGCTTCGCGACGCCCACCATGAATACGTGACGGCTTTTGCCGTGACTGTGGACAAACATGCGGAAGCGCCCAATGACCCTGTTGAGTATGCCTTCGAGGAAGTCCGTAACCGGTTCAATCTGTTCCTCTCGCGGTTGTGGAGAAACGGGGACGGTAAGCACCGCGGGTTGATCGTAATGGACAAGTCGAATTACGAGGAGACACTGCAAGGACTGGCGCGCCGCTTAGGAAGGCACCCGATGGGGAACGCTCCGCAATCTTGCCGAAGTTCCACTGTTCGTGGACTCTGCCGCTTCGCGTCCGATCCAGATCGCGGACCTGTTGGCGTGGGCAGTCTGGAGGCGCTACGAGCACCACGATACGCGCTACTTCGACCGAATCGTCGGGCGCTTCGATAAAGAGGGCGGAGTGATGCACGGCTTGGTTCATCGCCACGCAAAAGACGACTGCCACTGTCCAGCATGCTTGACTCGCTCCGCTCCAAGGAAGCAGTGAGTAACGCCGAAATCCCTATCACGCAGAGGACTTCGGCGGGCAGATAATAATGGCGTCCCCAGCGGGATTCGAACCCGCGTTGCCGCCGTGAAAGGGCGGTGTCCTAGGCCGGGCTAGACGATGGGGACGCGCTGCGTCGAGACGCCGGACGGCATCCGACCTACGCTTGATTTTATCACGACCGGCGCGACCGCTCCGGTACGGCAGGCGCCCGCTAACGCTTGGCCAACTTGGCTTCGGCCGCGATCGGTTGGGCGGCGATCTCTTCGCCTTCGCTCAGGCCGTCCAGAACGACGGCTTGCGTATCGCTGATCGAGCCGAGTCGCACTTCTCTTTGGGCGAAAGACTTGCCGTCACGCACCCAGACGACCCGGCTGTCTCCGCTGCCGCCCACTGCCGCGCGCGGGATGACGAGCGCCGCATCCAACTCTTCCACGAGGATGTCGGCGCTCGCCGAAAGATCGGGGCTGATCCGCTCGTCCTGCCCCAGGATTTCGATTTCGATGGCGACCTGCTTGACCCACTGATCGCGGGAACCGGACGAGCCGGGGGGGCCGCGGCCGCCGCCGCCGCTCCCGGACTTGGCCATCGCGCCGACCGAAGCCACGCGGCCCTCGAACGTAACCTCGGGATACGCATCGAGTTGCACAACAACGGGCGAGCCCATCTGCACCATCTGGCTGTCGACCTGATTGAGGTTGGCGAAGACCGCCATCTTCGACAGGTCGACCACCCTCATGAAATAAGAACCGGCGCGCACTTCGTCTCCGGGGGAAGCTTGGGCAAAGCTCCCGCGCTGGAATACGGTTTCGATGACGACCAGACCCGCTACGGGGCTGCGCAGCTTCATCCTTTCCATGTCGAATTGCGTGCGTTCGAGACGCTTCTTTTCCTGCGCGACGCCGAGATCCAGACTGCGCAGCTCGGCCGCATCCGCGATCTCCTGCAGGCGGACCTGCTCTTCAAGCTGCTCGATCGTGACTTGGCCTTCTTCGGCCAGGAGACGCAGGATTTCCGCTTCGATATCCGACCTGACCTCAGCCGTACGGACATCGAGCTCGGCCTTGCCGGCGTCTCCTTTGGCCGTGCGGTATTCCTGCCGCAAGGTCTCGGTGGCGATCATGATCTCGCCCTTGCGCGTGCCGACCTGCGCGCGCGTCTGCGCCAGCATCGACTCGTAATCGTCCAGGATGTCCGCCGTCCGCTTGGATTCGAACTCGGCGACGACATCGCCTTTTTCAACCATGCTGCCCGGTTCGGCGAGAGTCGCAATGATCAGGCCGCCGCCGCCGCCGCCGCGGTCGCGGCCGCCGCGCATTTGCGGGGACCGGATCATGGCGAAATTCTGAGCGCCGACCGTCCCGCCGATGCGGATGGTTCTGGTGAACTTGGTTTTTTCGACTTTGATGGTTTCGACCGTCCCGGAGGCGACCTGGGCGGTCTCGGCGCCGCTCTCGGCGGCGCTCCACACTGCCGCGCCGACCGCAGCCCCGAGCGCCAGCATCAGCGCCGCCGCCCAAAGCGGAAACCGCGGCGGTTTTTGGGCGGGAGGCTCGGGTATAAGCTGCGGGCCGGGCGTTTCCGCCGGCTCGGGCAATCCGCTGCTGAACTGCCAAGGTAGAATCCACTTCGCTGGAAACCAAGCTGTCGTGCTCATTGTTCTGCCTCTTTGCAGACTGTAACGACTATAAGGCGTCGCCCGAAAGCCCCGGGGTTATTCCCGCGGGCTGCATTTACGTAATTTTAACAATTCTTCCGCGAAACCGCGGCGCGGGCAACCGCAAGAGGCTCCGGCAAGTCATGGATACAATAAAAAGTTATGCGGCGATTGTTGCCTTTGCTTTTCGTGTCGATCCTCGCGCTTGCGCCGGGCGCCCGCGGCCAAGCGCCAAAACCCACTCCCCCGACCAACGCGCTCGACAAGGCGGACCTCGAGTTTTACATCAGGCACTTGTTCGTCTGGGGCCCGCAGATCGAGGTTGCGGTAGGCGAATACAGAGAATCGGCCATCCCGGGAATGCTGGAGGTCGAAGTCGTCGCCGGCTACCGCCAGTCGTCCCAGAAGAAAACCTTCTACGTATCGAAAGACGGGCGGCACGTCGTCCAGGGAACGGTTTACAAGATCGACGACAACCCGTTCCGGCCGGTTCTCGACACGATCGACAACACGGGCGCGCCCGCGCTCGGAAGCGAAGGGGCTGCGGTGGTCGTCGCCGTGTTCAGCGATTTTCAATGTCCCTATTGCGCCAAGGAAGCCAAGGTTGTGCGCACGCAACTCATGGATGAGTACGGCGACAAGGTGCGCGTCTATTTTCGGGACTTCCCGCTGATTCAGAAACACGACTGGGCGCTGCCGGCCGCGGTCGCCGGCCAGTGCGTCCAGGCTCAATCGCCCGAGGCATTCTGGACGTACCACGATCGGATTTTCGAGAACCAGCGGACGCTCACTGCCGAGAACCTGGTGGACAAGACGCTGGAGTTCATGGCCGGCAGCGCAATCGACAGCGCAAAGCTGAAGTCCTGCATCGACTCCCGCGAGACGCTGAAGATCGTCGAAATGTCGCTCGCCGAGGGGCGGGCTGCCGGGGTAAACTCCACGCCGACGGTTTTCGTGAACGGACGGAAAATGCCGGGCACGCCGCAGTGGCCGCAGTTGAAAGCGGTGATCGACTACGAATTGGAATACCAGAAGGTCACGCACAACTCCGGCGACGACTGCGGCTGCGCGCTGGACATCACGCTGCCGGGGTTTGAAAACTGATGCTTCGCCTAACGTATGCTCGGGCCTGCGCCCGCCTCCTGTTCGTCCCGCTGCTCGCCTCGGCGGCCGCATTCGCTGCGCCGGGCGCATTTCGGCAAGACGACCCCGGCCGCTATCGGCAGCACGTCGAGTTCCTGGCGTCGCCCGCGATGAAAGGGCGCGGCGCCGGAACGCCGGAGCTGGACCGAGCCGCCGCATACATCGCAAGACATTTCGAGGAAGCCGGCCTGCTGCCCGCCGGAGACGCCGGATCGTACTTCCAAAAGCTCACGGTAACGACGGGCGCCAAGATGGGCGCGGACAACCGGCTCGAAATCACCCGCAACCGCGGCGTCGAGCAGCTCGAACCCGGCGCGGACTACATCCCCATCAACTTCTCCGGCAGCGGAGAGGTCGGCGGCCCGGTCGTGTTCGCCGGTTACGGCATTTCGGCCGACGAGCACGGCTACGACGACTATGCGCACTTCGACGTCGAAGACAAGATCGTCATCGTCATGCGCTACGAGCCCGATTTCTTCGAGGAGGAACAGCAGCGCGGGCGGCGTGGACGGCGGCGGCGCTTCACCCGCCATTCGCATTTGATTGCCAAGGCGATCAACGCGCGGAACCGGGGGGCAAAGGCCGTGATCCTGGTCGAAGGCTCCCCGACGCGGCGGGACGGCGACTCGCTGATCAAGTTCGGCAGCATTTCCGGCCCCGCGGACGCGGGCATACCAATGGTGCAGGCCAAGCATTCCGTTGTGGAGAAATGGCTGCGCGGGTCCGGCCGCTCGCTGCGCATCCTGCACAAGGACATCAACGGCAAGCAGGAACCCCAATCGTTTGCGCTTGCGGAATCGCTGCGCATCGAGCTCAGCGTCGACGTCGACCGCGAGCAGGCGGCGGTCAGCAACGTGGCCGGCTATATTCCCGGCGAAACCGACGAGCTCGTGGCGGTCGGAGCGCACTACGACCACCTCGGGCTGGGCGATCAAAGCTCGCTGGCGCCGTCCGCGATCGGCGACGTTCACCACGGCGCGGACGACAACGCGTCGGGCACGGCCGGGCTGATCGAGTTGGCGCGCCACTACGGAGCGGATCGACGGACAAACGGCGAAAAACCGCGCCGGGGACTGCTCTTTCTGGCCTTCGCCGCCGAGGAGATCGGGCTGCTGGGCTCGCGCCATTGGGTCGAAAACCCGACGCTGCATCTGGAAAACGTCGTCGCCATGCTCAACATGGACATGGTGGGCCGGATCGATAACGGCAAGGTCTACGTCGGCGGCATCGGCACGGCCGAGCCCTTCGCGCAGATGCTCGAAGACGTCAAGAGCAACTACTCGTTCGCGATAGACGTTTCCCGCAGCGGCTACAGCGCGAGCGATCACAGCTCGTTCGTCGGCAAGAGGATTCCGGTCATGTTCTTTTTCTCGGGGCTGCACGGGGACTACCACAAACCCTCGGATACCGCCGACAAGATCAATGCCGAGTCCGCGGTCGAGTTGCTGGCGCTCGTCTCCGAGCTGACCGACCGGATCGTCGCGGCCGAGGTCCGGCCGGCTTTTCTCGAAGGTTCTCCGGAATCGGCTCACGGACAGGTTTCATCGACCGGCGGAGGCGGCGGATACGGGCCCTGGTTCGGGTCGATACCGGACTTCGCAGAAGTCCCCGAAGGGGTCCGCTTCGCGGACATCCGTCCCGGCTCCCCGGCGGAAAAGGCGGGGCTGCAAGCGGGCGACATCCTCACGCAGTGGAACGACAAGCCCATCCAGAACCTGTACGACTTCACCTATGCGTTGCGCGACAGCGCCGTCGGCGACGTGGTGAAGGTGCGCTTTCTGCGCGGCGAAGCCGAACGCACCGCCGACGTAAAGCTCGCGCCGCGGCCGTAACAACCGTCAAACCAGCATTTTTTCGACGACCCGCCCGCCCACGTCGGTCAGGCGGAAGTCGCGGCCCATGTGGCGGTAGGTCAGCTTGGTGTGATCGAGACCGAGGCAGTGCAGCAGGGTTGCCTGCAGATCGTGGACATGCACGGGGTCTTCGGCGACCGTGACGCCCAACTCGTCGGTCTTGCCGATAACTTGGCCGCCCTTGACTCCGCCGCCCGCAACCCACAGGCTGAAGCCGTCGGCGTGATGATCGCGGCCGATATTGGCCGGGTCGGAGGGGTTGCGCCATTCCGACAGCGACGTGCGCCCGAACTCTCCGCCCCAGACCACCAGGGTTTCGTCGAGCAGCCCGCGCTGCTTGAGATCTTTGACCAGAGCGGCGACGGCCTTGTCGGTTGTGCGGCACTTCTGGCTGAGGCCCTTGTCGAGATTCGAATGGTGGTCCCACTGGGCGTGCTGGTTGAGCACGAAGCGCACGCCCCGCTCGACCAGGCGGCGCGCCAGCAGACACGAGGCGCCGTATTCTTGCGCGGCCTTGTCGCTCGCGTTCAGGCCGTACATCTCGCGGACGCGCTCGGGTTCGTCGGAGATGTCGATCAGCCCGGGCGCCGCCGCCTGCATGCGATAAGCCAACTCGTAAGCGGCGATGCGCGAGGCGATTTCACGGTCGCCGGTGCGCTCCAGGTGCGCTTGGTTGAGATCGCGGATGACGTCGAGATCGCGCCGCTGCATCGCCCCGCTGACGCCCTGCGGATTCGACAAGTGCAAGATGGCGTCGCCCTGGCTGCGGAACATCACCCCCTGATAGGAAGACGGCAGGAAGCCGTTCGACCAGTTGCCCGTGCTGCCCTGCGTCGAGCTGCCCGTCTTGAGCACGACGAACCCGGGAAGCTCCTGCGATTCGCTGCCCAGTCCGTAGGTCGCCCATGCGCCGACGGTCGGACGTCCCAGCAGCGGACTGCCGGTCATCAGCAGCGACTGGCCCGGATGATGGTTGACTGACTCGCCGCGCATCGAGCGGATCAGGCAAATCTCGTCGGCGATTTCGGCCGTATGCGGCAGCCATTCGGAGAGCTCCGTGCCGCAGCGGCCCGCGGGCTGAAAGTTGCGGCGGCTGGCGAGCACTTTCGCTGTCGGCTTGATGAAGGCCAAGCGGAGGCTCTTGGCTATGGAATCGGGCAGCGGCTTGCCGTTCCATTTATGCAACTCGGGCTTGGGATCGAAAAGATCGATCTGACTCGGCGCCCCTCCCATGAACAGGAAAATGACGTTTTTCGCGCGCGGCGCGAAGTGCGGGGCGCGGGGCGCCATCGGGTTCGCGCCCGTCGGTTCCGCGGCCGAGCGGCCCTCGACGGCGAGCAGATGCGCAAGCGCCGCCGAGCCGAGACCGCCGAGGACGTTGTCCAGGAAGCAGCGGCGCGTCTGGATATGCAGGAAGTCGCGGTAGTTCATGGCCGGGTCACGAATTCGTCCAGGTTGATCAGAATGCGCGCGATGCCGCTCCAGGCGAGGATATCGCCCGGCGCGACGCTTTCCACCCAGGGAAGCGCCGGGCCGGTTCCGACCTGCTTGCGGCGCGTGGTCAGGTAGGCGAGAAGACGCTCCTCTTCATCGGCATACGGCTCGCGGCCCAGGGCGAGCGTATAGCCGTACCGCAGCCGCTCGGCGAACGTTTCGCCCGGGGCCTCGGTCAGGATGCGCACGGCCAGGGCGCGGGCGGCTTCGGCGAAGGTCGGGTCGTTCAACAGATTGAGCGCTTGCAGCGGCGTATTCGAGCGCTCGCGGCGGCAGACGGCGGCGCGGAATTCCGGCGAGTCGAAGTTCATCAGAAACGGATACGGCTTGTTGCGTTGAAATTGAATGTACATGCCGCGCTTGAAACGCTCTTCTCCCTTGGAAGGCCGCCATTGCGCGGCGCCGAAGCCGTCGGCGCCCGCGGGCATTCTCGGCCGGAAGCTGCGCCCGCCGACATCGTGACGGATCAGTCCCGAGACCGCCAGCGCCTGATCCCAGATCAACTCGGCCGGCAGGCGCAGGCGGGACTGCCGCCCCAGCAGCGTATTGGCCGGGTCGCGCCGGGCAAGCTCCCCGCTCGCGCCGGAAGACCGGCGGTAGGCAGCGGAGTTGACGATCAGGCGGTGCAGGCGCTTGACGTCCCAGCCGGAATCGCGGAACTCGGCGGCGAGCCAGTCGAGCAGCTCGGGGTGGCTGGGCGGCTCGCCCTGGGAGCCGAAGTCGTCGGAAGTGGCCACCAGACCGCGGCCGAAATACTCCTGCCAGATACGGTTGACGGCCACGCGGGCGGTCAACGGGTTGTCGGCGGAGAACAGCCAACGGGCGAGATCGAGCCGGGTCGGTCTCCGCGGGCTCTCGAGCGCAGGCAAGGCCGCAGGAGGCGAAGGCCGCACCTCGACGCCGCGGCGGTCCCAGCTTCCGCGCACCCGCAGGAACGTTGGCGCCGGCTCGGGACGCTCGGCAACGACGCGCGCCTCGCTCAGCAGCGGATACGACTCGTTCAACTCCGCGAGCTTGGCGAGCGCCTCGCTGAATTTCAACTCCTTGTATTTCGCGTTGCCGATGACCAACCCGTACGCGCGCAGAAAGTAATAAGTGACCATGTTGGCCTGACGCCAAGTGCGCCGCTCGGGCGGGATGCGAACGATCTGCTGGCCGCCGTCGGTGTTGAGGCCCAATTCCTGCCAAGCGAGATCGTAGTCGAGATAAACGCCGGGGTCGGCGCCGGCCTTGAGGCAGTTTTTCTCCCAATCGGCCTGCAACGCGGAAACGCCGTAGCGGTCGAGTATCTCTCGATGCTTGGCGCGGTACTCGTTGACCGCCGCCAGATGCGGACCGATCTCGCCGGGAATCGGCGCGTAGATATGCCTTTCTTCGATGTTGTCGAAGAAGGCGAACAACTCGTAGAAGTCCTTTTGCGAGACGGGGTCGTACTTGTGGTCGTGGCACTGCGCGCAACCGACGGTCAGGCCCAGCCAGACCGTTCCCAGCGTGCTCGCCCGGTCGACCGTTTCTTCGAACAGGTATTGTTCGGGGTTGACGCCGCCTTCGCGGTTCTTGAGCGTGTTGCGGTGGAAGCCGGTCGCCACCCGCTGCTCGACGGTCGCGTTCGGCAGCAGGTCGCCCGCGATCTGCTCGAGCGAGAAGCGGTCGAAGGGCATATTGCGGTTGAAGGCGTCGATGACCCAGCGGCGGTAGCGCCAGGCGTGCGGGCGAAAGTAGTCTTTCGCATAACCGTCCGAGTCCGCGTAGCGCGCCTGGTCGAGCCAGTGCAGCGCTTGCTTCTCGCCGAAGTGCGGCGAGGCGAGCAGCCGCTCGAGCAGCCGCTCGTAGGCCCCCGGTCGCTCGTCTTCGAGGAATGCAAGCCGCTCGTCGGGCGTCGGCGGCAGGCCGGTCAGGTCGAGCGAAAGCCGGCGGATCAGCGCGGCGCGGCCGGCCGGCGGCGCGGGTTCGAGGCCCTCGGCGGCGAGCCGCTTGCCTACGAAGGAATCGATGGCGTTGACGCCCGGCGGGACTTCGGGGCGCACGATCGGCTGAAACGACCAGTGGCCTTGCCGCGCGGACGGCGCCTCCTGCCCAACGCGCTGCTCCGGCCAGTCCGCGCCCCGATCGATCCAGGCGCGCAGCAAACCGATTTGTTTGTCCGTGAGCGGGCCGCCGACCGGCGGCATCCTGGTTTTGGTCAAATGCCCCGCGACCATGTGGATCAGGCGGCTGCCGGCCGAGTCGCCGGGCAGGATCGCCGGCCCGGAGTGCCCGCCGCGCAGGGCGTCCGCCTTGCGGTCAAGCCGCAGGCCGTTCACTTGGTTGCTTTCGCCGTGGCAGACGTAGCAGCGCTGCGCGAACAGCGGTTGGATTTGCCGCTCGAAATCGACTGCTTCGGCCGCAGCCGGAGGCAGTTGGGCCGATGCGGAGGCGCAAACAGCCGCACACCGCCAAAACCGGCGCTGCCCAAAGCCTTCGCATCGACGTTTTCAGCCGCCTCCCGTCGGGTTCAGAAGATGAACTTCAGGCCGAGTTGGATCAAGCGCGGCAAGCGGGCGCCGCCGACCAGCCCGAAGTTGCGGTTCGCCACATTACCGTTGGGTTGGCCGAACTGCGCGTGGTTGAAAGCGTTGAACATCTCCGCGCGGAACTGCACCCGCCGCGTCTCGTCGATGTTGAAGTGCTTCTGGATGCCGATGTCGAAATTGTTCAGGCCTGGCCCGTGGATCGGCACGCGGGCGGAATTGCCGAAGAAACCCTGCTGCGTGTCTTCGAAGCAGTCTCTATCGATGAACAGGCGGTCGCGGCGAATATCCGCGCCGCTCAGGTCGCCGGCGCACAGGCGGTTCGGGCGGTGGCCGACAAAGGGGCTGCCCGTGCGATTGGGAACGGTGATGAAGACCGGCAATCCGTTGGAGAAGGTGGCGATGGTGGTGACCGTCCATCCGCCGACGACGGCGTCCAACGCCCTGCCCATATCCGGGGTCAAACCGCGGCCGCGGCCGATAGGCAGTTCCCAGATCAGGCTGGCCACCGCGCGATTTCTCACGTCGAACGACGTGGGCCCCTTGTCGGCGGCGCGGTTGTTGGCGATCTGGTTGCTGGTCGCGCCGCCCAGTTCCCAGCCGTCGTAGAGGCCCTTGGAGAAGGTGTACTCGAAGCGGAAGTCGAGTCCGCGCGCCGCGCGGCGGTGGTATTTGGCGATCAGCGCGTTGTAGTTGGAGTTCCCATTGAAATCCGACTGCAAGATGGAGCGGTAGCGCAGATAAGGACGGGTCGAGCGGTCGCAGCGCAGGTCCGAGCCGACGACGCACTGGTTGTTGTCGTAGCGGTTCTGCTGGCGGTGCGCGCTGTTGCCCAGGTACGTCAGCTCGAACAAATCGTTCTCGCCGACCGTGCGCTGGATCGAAAAGTTCCACTGCTGCACGTAGGGCGTCCGTCCTTCCTCGTTGAGCGTGAAGGGCGTGATCCCACTAGGCAGATCGCGCGCGAAGTTCTCGTCGATCGGCGGCAGCGGGGTCACCGGAAAGACGTTGACTCCGGGAACGAACTCGGGCAGCAGCTTGCCCCGGTTGATCACATCGACGCTGTTGGTGAAGGGCGGGCCGACGGCGGCGAACTGCAGCTCGATCAATTGCATGTCGGAGAAGTACACGCCGGCGCCGGCGCGCACCACCGTCTTGTCGTTGAGTTGCCAGGCCAGCCCCAGGCGGGGCGCGATATTGTCGCTGTCGGGCTCGACAACCCGCGGATCGACCTGGCCGAGCACGGCGAACTCCAGCAAGCCGGTCGCCGGGTCGAAGCCGTGCGGGTAGTCGGCGGCGCGGCCGCGCGGATTCGGAATCGTGTCCTTGAACCAGGAAACGCCCCAGTTCATCGTCAGATTGCGCCGTATTTTCCAAGTGTCCTGCAC
Source organism: Bryobacterales bacterium (assembly GCA_965214915.1). GTDB lineage: Bacteria > Acidobacteriota > Terriglobia > Bryobacterales > UBA6623 > CATQHP01. The sequence goes on from CBDCCP010000001.1 coordinate 503,418, forward strand.
GTAGGGCATGTATTGCGTGTGGCGGTACTGCAACATCGGCAGGCCCCGCGTGCTGCCCTGGACCGGGGCGCCGAGCAGATAGTCGGCGAAGGCGTTGCCCGACCCCGCGGCGGGAACCAAGGCGCCGGCGGCGTTGCGCGTCAACTGCGCGCTGTAATAGCGCTGATATTGCAGGTTGCCGTGAGCGCCGGCGTTGGCGTTCTGCTGCCAGGTGCGGCGGTAACGGATGCTCGTGCCGAAGCGGTACTGATGATTGCCCTTGATATAGCTCATGCCGTAATCGAGCTGGTAGTTGTTGTCGATGTTGCCCAGGTCGCCGTTCGAACGGCCGAAGCCGCTGAAGCCCTGGATTCTCTGCGCGAACACGCCGCGCGTGTCGAACGTGCCGGTAATGCCCAGCGGCGTCAGGATGTCGCCGACTTCGCGCGCCTCGTTGCTGAACAGCGCCTGGTTCCGCGAAACGCCGAGGCGGAAGGTCGAAACCAGGCTGGGCGAGAGGGTATAGGTGTGCTGCGCCATCCACATCGCGAACTGGTTCGGATAAAACGCGCCGCTCAACGGAAAGGAGCCCGGACGCACCGCCGACGAGTCGTTCCAGATGTATTGAGTGAAAAGATTCTGCTTGGAGGTAAGCTGCGTGTCGACGCGGACGTTGAACTGGTCGTCGTCGATCGTGTTGCGCGGATTCACGAAAAGGTTGTTCGGCCGCACATCGAAGCTCGACCCGGGCAGGTAGTACTGCAGCAGGTTCTCCGACACCGAATTGAAGCGGTTGCGCGGAACGGTTTGATTGGGGAACGGTTCGCGCGTCCCGGCTTCTTCGTCGAGCGTCAGCGGGTCATGGATGATGTCGGGAACCTCGCTGAAGTCGCCGCCGAACATGGCCTGCGTCGGCGTGAACACGCCGCGGGCGAAGCCGGCGCGCTCGCGCTGGCCTTCGTAACCGCCGCGGAACCACATCTTGTCGCGCACGATGGGGCCGCCGAGGGCGAAGCCGAACTGATTGCGCTTGAGCTCTTCCGGCCCGGGCGCAAAGAAATTCCGCGCGTCGAGCTCGGTGTTGCGCAGGAAATTGAAAGCTTGGCCGTGGAACTCGTTCGTGCCGCCGTTGGTGCTCACGTTGACCATAGCCGGGTTCGGCCCCTGGTCGGGCATGAAGAAGCTCGACTGCACCTTGAACTGGTCGATATTGGCCACCGAGAGGTTGACCGCCAGCTCGCCGCCGCGCGCGCCGCGCACCTGGATGCCGTTGATCGTGTAGCTGTTGTTCGCCGCCTTGACGCCGCCGATCACGACGAAGCGGCCGGCGTGGCCGATCTGGCCCTGAAACGAGGCGCGGCCCTCGGCGGGCGCGGCGCCGCCGGCCAGCAAGGCAAGCTGCAGGAAGTTGCGGCCGTTCAACGGCAACTCGTTGACGCGCTCGCGGTTGACCACGGTGCCGATCGCGTTCGATTCGGTTTCGAGCAAGACGGCCGCGGCCTCGACGGTGACGACATTGGTCACTTGGCCGACCGCCAACTCGACGTTGACCGCGGCGCGCTGCCCCACGGCCACTTGCAGATCGGTAATCTCCTGCGTCTCGAAGCCGTCGCTCGAAACGCGAACCGTGTAAACGCCGGGCGTGATGTCCGGGTAGGCGTAGTTGCCGGCCTCGTTGGTGGTGACCTCTTGCTCCGCTCCCCTCTCGACGTTGATCAGAGTGACCGCGGCGCCGGGGATGACGGCGCCGGTCGCATCGGTAACCGTGCCGGCAACGGATGCGCTGCCGGAAACCCCCTGCCCGTAAACGGCCGGGAGCATACAAACGGTCAGTACAAGAAAACGCGCCAATCTACGCATTCGATTTCTCCTCGGATTCGGGGAATACGAGCGCGCCTGCGCCGACCCCATTAAAATGTACACCTTGCGACTCCCGGTTGGCAAGACGGAAAACGAGCGGAGCGGTTGCGGGACTTCATTCGCCGCCGGGGGGCGCCGGCGGCGGCGAACGCACCCGATTCCAGAGCTTGGCCGCCGCTGCTTCGGGCGTTTGGCCCTCGATCTCCACCGCAAGATTCGCCGCGCGTATGAACGTCTCGTCGATCCGATTGACCAGGTTCGACAAGACATCGATCAGCGCTGGATTTTGCGCCGCCCGAGGCGAAACCAGCAGGATGGAGTCGTAAGGCGGAAACACCTGCTTGGGGTCGTCGAGCAGCGCAAGGTTGTATAAAGCGATGCGTCCGTCGGTCGAGTAGGCGATGATTACATCGAGTTGGCCGTTCATCACGGCGTCGAACATGTAAATTTTCTGCATGCCGACGGTCGTCAGCGATTCGAGACCGTACGTATCGCGGACGCGCCGCCACTCGGGGCGGCCGAAAACCTCGGGGTCGCCGCCGACTTTCAGGTTGCGGCCCGCCAGGTCGGCGATCGAGCGAATGCCCAGCGACTCGGCGCGGTCGGGGCGCATGGAAAAGCTGTAATCGCTTTCGTAGCCCAGCGGTCCGACCGTCACCACGCCGTATTCGCGGAGCAGGTAGCCGGAAACCTCGATCAGCGTCTCGAAGCGCGGAGCGGATTCGTCGCGTTTCATGATCGTTGCCCAGATCGTGCCGCTGTAATCGATGTAGCAATCGACGGTGTTCCGGCTGAGGGCGTCGAAGAGGATCGTCGAGCCCATATTGGGGCGGTTGTCGACGCTTGCGCCGGCATTTTCGAGCTCCAGCGCGAGCAACTCCGCATGAATGTAGCTTTCGATGAACGGCTTGGAGCCGGTGGTGACCGCCAACCCCTCCAACGGCCGCCGCGGCGGCGCGGGTTTCTCCGCTTCTTTTTTCGACTCGGCCGCGGGCGCGGCGGCTTTTTCCCCCTCCGCGGCGGTATCTTTCCGCTCCGACCCGGGCGTGGGCGCCCATGCCGTAAGCACCGAGAGCAGCGCGGCGGCGGCGAGAGCGCCCGCAATCGACCGCGCCGCGCCGCGGCGGCGGGAGCGCAAGGCGCGCTCCAGCAGGCTGAGCGCCTGGTCGAGCACGACCGCCAGGGCGGCCGCAAAGAAACAGCCGAAGAGCATCGTTCCGTGATCGCGCGTCTGCAGGCCGGTGAAAATGTACGTTCCCAGACCGGCGGCGCCGACCGCCGTCGCCAGCGTGGTCATGCCGACCACCCAGATTGTGGCCGTGCGCAGGCCGGCGACGATGACCGGGAAGGCGAGCGGAAAACGCACGCGCCGCAGGATTTGCCGCTCGCTCATGCCCAACCCGCGCGCGGCTTCGATCAAGCTCCCGTCGATTGAGCCGAGACCGGCAATCGTGTTTTGCAGCATCGGCAGCACCCCGTAAAGCGTCAGCGCCGCGTAGGCCGGGGCAAAGCCGATCGTCCCGCCGAGCAGCGGAACCATCATCGCCAGCAGCGCCAGACTGGGAATGGTCTGCACCGTTCCGGCCAGGTTCAGGCTGATGCGCTTGACCTTTTCGCTGCGGTCGGCCGCGACCGCGAGGATCAGCGTCAGCGCCGCGGCGGTGGCCAGAGCGCAGAGCGAAAGCAGCAGATGCCAGGAAAGCAACTCCGGCAGGTCGCGCAAGTTCTCGGCCAGACCGCTCATGAAACGAACAACTCTTTCAATTCGGCGGCTTGGCGGCGGGGCGTCGTCAGCAGCTCTTCGATGTAGGGGCTGGCCGGGCGGCTGAGAATTTCCGCCGGGGTTCCGATTTGCGCCACGCCGCCGGAGGCAAGAATGGCGATCCGGTCCGCGAGCAGCAGCGCTTCGGTCATGTCGTGCGTAACCAGAACGACGGTCAGCGACAGCGACCGCTGGAGCTTCTTGAAGTCGTCTTGAAACTGCACGCGCGTCACCGGGTCGAGCGCGCCGCAAGGCTCGTCCATGAGCATCAGGCGCGGTTCGGCGGCAAGCGCGCGGGCGACGCCGACGCGCTGCGCCTGTCCCCCGGAAAGCTCGGCGGGCATGCGGCTGCGGTAGTCCGCCGGCTCAAGCTGCACGAGCCGCAGCAACTCGTCGACGCGCGCGGCGGTTCGCTCGGGCGGCCAGGCGAGCAGGTTGGGGACAATGCCGACGTTTTCCTCGACCGTCATGTGCGGAAACAGATACGCCCCCTGGATGACGTAACCGATGGAGCGCCGGAGCGCCGTCGCATCGAGCGTGGCGATGTCGTCGCCGCCCACCGTGACGCGCCCGGCATCGGGTTGGATGAGGCCGTTGATCGCCCGCAGCAGCGTGGTCTTGCCCGAGCCGGAGCCGCCCAGCAAAACGAGGATTTCCCCTTCGTTTACGCCCAAGTCGATTCCCTGCAAGACGAAGTTCTCGCCGCCGTCGAAGCTCTTGGCGAAGCCGGTGATGGCGACTGCGCTCATGCGCGGGGTTCCTTCATCGCGGCGGCGTCCGTTCTCCAGTTAAGCAAAGTAGATCAGCATGGCCAGCGTCAACGCGCCGAGAGCCCAGGCCCAGGGGCGCTCGCTGCGCCAAAACGGCCGCTCCGCGGCGGACGCCGCCGCCTCGCCCAGGCCCGCCCGCGTGTAGGCGTCGCCGCCGTCCGCGCGGCGCGGGCCGAAACGGCTCAGCGCGAGCAACAAGGCCAGCGCGAATACGGCGGTAAACGCCGTGCGGTGCAGGAAATTCAATTCGGCGCCCAGCGCCGCGGACGCCGCTTGCGCCAAGGGGTAGCCGGCGGCGACCCAGGCGCCGTAGCCCCACTGGATGGCGAACGAAAACAGCGGCGACAGCAGCATCGCCCAGAACGCCCCCGACGCGCCCGCGCCGCGCCACAAGACGCCGGCCAGAAACGCCGCGGCGACGCCGGGCACGACGTGGCCGATCTGCGAGGGCACTTTCAGGAAAAAGTTGTCGGCGGCGTCTTCGGTGTAAATCCCGGCGGCGATCGCAGCGGCGACCGCGACAAAGACAAGGATGGTCAGGCGTCCGACCAGGACCAGCCTTTTTTCGCTTGCGGCGGGGTTTCCGTAGCGCTTGTAGAAGTCGAAGGTGAACAACGTCGCGCCGGAGTTCATCATCGAATCGATGCTCGACAGAATCGCGCCGATCAGCCCCGCGGTAATGATCCCCGCCAAGCCGTATCCGGCCGGCACGACCAGCTTCACCAGCAGCGGAAAGGCATCGTCGGGCAGCGGCAGCGCGCCGATCTCGCCGGTCTCCAGGCGGGCTTGAAACAGACGTCCGGCGGCGATTCCGGCGGCGACCGATACGAAGGGCACGAGCAGCTTCAGATAGCCCGCGGCGACGATGCCCAGTTTGGCGTCGAAATCGCTGCGCGCGGCCAAGGCGCGCTGGGCGATGAACTGATTTGTGGCCCAGTAGAAGATATGGATGATGAGCAGCCCCGAGAACACGCCCGTCCAGGGCAGTTGCGGGTGATCGGTGGGCAGGTACAGATGGAATTTCTGCTCGGCCGCGGGTAGCGCGGCGTCGGCGGCAAGCAGGCCGCTGAGACCGCCGACCTCGGGCTGCGCGAAGACGAGCGCGGCGACCACGATTCCCGCCGCCAGGAGCATGACGGATTGGATAACGTCGGTCCAGATGACGGCCTTCAAGCCGCCCAGAATGGTGTAGGCGCCGGTGACGGCGGCGAACACGAGGATCCCCGCGGCGTAGCTTATTTCGAAGTCCGTACCGCGCAGCAGGTAGCTCAAGGCGCGCGAGCCGATGTAGAAGCCCAAGGCCATGCGCACGATCACGATGGTGACGATGGTGAAGGCCGAATAGAGGAAGCCGCAGCGCTCGTCGTAGCGCTTGGTCAGGTATTCCGACAGGGTGTAGAGCCCCATCTTGCGGTAGAGCGGCAGGAACACGAAGGCGAGAATCAGCAGCCCGGCGATCGCGCCGTACTCAAAGTGCGACTGCGCAAAGCCGATCGAGTAGCCGATGCCGAGCATGCCGACGAGATGCTCGGCGCTGACGTTCGTGCCGAAGATCGAGCCGGCCACGCCCCACCAGGGGACGCTCTTGCCGGCCAGGAAGAAATCCTCCGTGCTCTCTTCCTTGCGGCCCGTCCACAGCCCGACCGCCATGACCACGATCACGCTGATCAGGAAAATCGCAAAATCGAAGGAGCCGAGCGCGACGGGCACCGCTCACAGGGTAGCGCATCGGGGCCGCTGGCCGAGAGGCGGCGCCTGTGTCTGCACGAAGAAGCGGAAATGGCCGGGGTTACGGGGATTGGAGTTTGCCCGGCCTGCCCCGCCGGCATGCCGGGCGAGAACCTACCGCCGGATATCTCACCCATTCCCCTTGACATCTCTGCTATCATTCTTGCGGGTCAGGAGGAGGAAACATGATTCCGAAGGAGTCCTCGAAAACGGGCGAAGCCCTGGAGAAGCGGCTGCGGAAAGCGGCCTCCAAGCCAATGACGAAAGACGAGGTGCGCGAGCAACGTATCTCGTTCGTTTACGGCAACTTGCCGCACAACAGCACGCTAACGCGCGAGGAGGTAGCCCGGATACTCGCTTCGCGCGAAGGAGTCTGATTTTTGTACGAATTCTTCGAAGACGAGCAGCATCCCGCATATCGCCAACTCTCGGCCGACAATCTTGCCAGGCAGTACGATTTTTTGAAGTCAATCGTAATTGCGGCGATAAGAACCGATCGACCGATGATTTCAACGGCGCTCATCAAGGCGTTGAACTACCACGCGATTTCGTGTCTGCACCTGAACGCCGGTGAATACCGCCCTTGCCCGTTGACGGTGGGCGCGCACCATCCCCCGGAGCACTACCATGTCCCAGGATTGATGAACGGGTTCATCAACGAGGTCAACCGGTATTGGGAGACCACAGACACCTTGTCGTTAGCCACGTATTGTCTATGGCGTCTGAATTACATCCATCCGTTCATCAACGGGAATGGCCGAACTGCACGCGTTCTTTGCTATTTCGTCGTGTGCGTCAAGTCCGGCGGTTGGCTCAGAGGCGCGCCGATATTGCCGGAGTTGATTCGACAAGAACGTAACGAATACGTGGAACTGCTCCAGGCTACCGACGCTGCCCGGAGGGAAGGAACGGACTTTTTGAACAACCTACGCGCGTTCGTCTCGCGTTTGCTGGAACAGCAGATTCGGTCGGCCCAGAACGATGCGTAGGGGCGGGCGCCAAGCAATGCGACACTCAAGCATTGACACGACCCGAAGAGTGGCCCCAGCCCTCCGGATCAAGGCCATTTCCGAATCAGAGAGGCCGGATGGGTGGTGGATGATCGAAGAACGCCTGCGACGGGGGTTTCTGCTATTCTGATACCCGTCAACGAAGTCGAGATGGTGGAGTTTTTGAAACCCCGGAAAGAACTCGAGGAGTAACTCATGTCCAAGAAACGCATACAGCGGCAACTATATGCGAACACCATCCTACCGCCGCCGGTGGAACGGCAAGTGGTTCCTCCCGGCGGGAAGCCCAAACCGGCGAGTGCGTTCAAACCGGATCCGTCGCCGGCCCCGCCGCCGAAAAAACGAGATTAACGGTCGGTCTGCGCAGCAGCGGCAGAATAGCGGCCCTACAGACCAACGGGGCGGTCACAAAGCGCGTCTCATGAGGAATGTGCGGAGACCACCGCACTATCGTCGCGATGGGGGAGTATTGGCTTCTTCAGGCTTCAGCGGGCGTCCGACCGTTGAAAAGGCAGAGAGGGTTTGGAGTGATCCTTGCAACACAATCGATACCAGCATAGATGAGATACAGTTTAAAACCCTCGGCGATTCAACGAAGTCTCTTTAATTGCCAATACCGAACATGGACTTGACTATCTCTAACCAACTCATACGATCAAGAATCGCAAGAAGCGAAGCTATCACAGGGATCACCATGAAAATAACCTTCGTGAGGCGTCCCAATATACTACCCTCTGCCTTAGCCGCGTCAAAACCAGCAGCACTCACGAGACTGAATGGCATGTGAGCAAACCACTTAAGAGCCCGACCTACCCACCAAAATGGATTTAATGTCCGCAGAATGGAATTTCTTTGATCAGTCTCATACACACCGATACTGCGTTCAAGGAAGTCAGTTACTTGATTAAAAGAAATCGAGAATTGAAAAAGAATAAATAGGTTATCGAAGACATCGACGTTTTCAATATAACCTCCGCGTTCTGTCCAAGTAACTTTTGTAGATATAAAAGATGCATCAGCTATTTTGCGAATTTTAAAATTCATGAGATTGATTTCTCTGCGGTATTTCTTTGGCATATCATTCTCTATACAGGTGTAATTCATCTTTAAAATATTGGAATTTTTGGAGTAGCCACGACATAGTTTTGAAATTCTCTCAACTTTGACAATCGTCGTTTGTTTTCCCAATAAGTAATATCTCTATAGTTATTCATTTAGATTATGTCCTTCTGCTTGATACAAATTACATACAAGACCGCCGCGATGCGCCGGGCGGTTTCGGTGAAGTGCTGGACTTCATCGGGGCGTAGGGGGCGGTTGAGGATGGCTCGCTCGCGGTAGGAGAGCCATTTCTTGAGAACCTGGTAGCCGCCGAGCTTGTAGCGCCAGACGGCGGCGGGGACGTTGCGCCAGTAGGCGTTGCCGTTCAGGCACACGTCGAACGTGGTCTCGCCCAGCGCGGGCAGGGCGCCGCCCAAGGCGGCGCCCTCGTCCGGTGCGTAGGCGCGCTCGACAACGCGGCCTTGGCCGGGCATCACGGCATCAGCCGATCCAGAATGGCCCCATCCCGCGGTCACCGCGAAGTCGTCGCCGGCCATGTTGCGGCCGTCAGCGGTTGCAGGGACGGCTATGGCGGCTATTCCAGGTCGCAACGCGCCGTCGGTGACGCCCGGAACGGCTGTGTCAGGATCGAGAAGGCGGGCAAGCTCGCGGCCCCGCGCCGCCGAGCGGGCCAGCGCCGCCGCCGCTCCGTCGCTCCCTCCGTCACCCCAGCCGGGAAGCGGGATACGCGGCCATTCCATGCGCAGCGCCCCGGCGTTTGCCACGCGGTAGGCCGGATCGTGCAGCGTAGCCAAGACGTGGTGGAACAGGTCTTCGACGCCAAGCCCCAGACGGTCCAAATAGCGTTGCGCGATCGAGGAGAGATTGGCGCGGCGTGACCCGTCGGCACCTCGTCCAAGACCATCGTCGCAGAGCCATGCGGGGAAATAGCTCGACAGCCCGTTGCCGAAGTTGTCCGCAAGGAACCGAATCAACGTACCTCGGGAGAATTCTTCCTTGGCCTCTCGCTCACGGGCTTCGATCCACAGGTTCCCCTCGAACACGTGCGGGCGGTAGCCGGCGCGCGGACGGTCAAGCAGGCCGCTATCCTTCTCCCAGTAGAGCCAGCGGGTGTCGAACGGCCGGTAGGCGAAGCGGACGAACCCGGCCTCGTCCGGCCCGCCGCGGGCGAGCAGGGCGTCGCGCGCCGCGCGGGGATCGAATCGAGCCGTGCTCTTCATCACGCTGGGGTAGCGTCGCGCGATCTCCTCGGGGCCCAGGGTGGGGTCGAAGTAGTCGGCGACTCGCGCCCGCAGCCGGTCGAGATCGACATCGACCAGGAACCCGTCGCGGCTGGTCTTGACGCCGGGAAACGATTTGGGGAACAGATCGGGCAGCGCCGGCCAGTCGAACCAGCCCGCGCTGACAGCCGTGCGCACGAACGGCAGACCGAGCGGCAGCGCAGGCTCGATGCCGTCGTAAAGCGCGTCCGGTTGCGCTTCCGCCGTCTCCAACAGTTCCTCCCGCTTGGCCTGCCCCCACAGATGGCGGAAGCCGACCGTTTCGGCGGGCGCGTGATCGGCCTTGCGCACCAGCGTCGCAATGGCGGTTCCGACTTGAATGCCGACCGGATCGCCCTCCGTCGAAAAGATGCTCGGGTCCGGCGCGCCGTCGGGCGCGACCTTGCCGGTCTTGTACTTGTCGCCGTTCAGGCAATCGATGCGCACCGCGTCGAACGCTTGCAGATAGCGCTCCCGCATGCCCGTGAACGACAGCCCGTCCAGCCAGGAGTAGTTGGAGATGAAGCAGACCACGCCCCGGCCCGTCTTGTCGGCGATGCGCCGCTCGGCCATGCGGAAGAAGCGGACGTAGAGATCGTTCAACCCCTGACCCTCGGGCCTCCGCACGCGCTCGGTCCTGCGGTAGGCTTCCGAAAGCTCTCGTTCTTCCTCGACCGCGACGCCGGCGAAGCCGTTGTAGGGCGGATTGCCGAGGATGACCAGAATGGGCTTCTCCCGTTTCACTTGCTCGGCGCGGTCGCGCTCCTCCTCCAACTCGGGGAACGGCAGCGGCTTCTGGATCTTCGGCTCCCAACCGGTCAGCGCGTTGGTGAGGAAGACCTGCGCCCGCTCTGCTCCGTTGTGGGCGAGCGGCGCGTCGAGCTCCTGCATGGTCAGCCCGACCTGCAAGTGGGCGACGACGAAAGGCGCAGGCATGATCTCGAAACCGAACACACGCCCCAAGGCCGCCTGCTTCACCCGCGCGCCGGTCAGCGCGCCTAGGCCGCGGCCGCCGAGATTGGCGGCGATGCGGCGCAGAACCTCGGCCAGATAGGCCCCGGTGCCGCAGCAGGGGTCGAGCACATAGACGTTTTCCGCCGCCAGCCCGTCCGCTATGCCCAGATCGTCCTTCAGCGCGCGGTCCACGCGGGCGACCATGTAGCGCACGACTTCCGCCGGCGTGTACCAGACGCCCAACTGCTTGCGCAGGTCGGGGTCGAAGGCTTCCAGGAACGGCTCATAGAAATAAGGCACGGCCTCGCCTTCGTGGAAGCGCTCGAAGAAGGCGGCGCGGTCCACGCGGTCGAGCGCGGCGGCCGTCCAGTCCAGAACCTCGACAAGGCCCAGCGGCTGCAGGCGGCCGGGGTCGGAAAGCTGCTGGAACAACGCCCGCAGCACGGGCGCGCGCAGATGCCAGACCGCCGTGCGCCAGTCGAACCTGCCCGCCGGCGGCGGCATTTGCCGCGCCCACAGCACCCAGGCGGAAAAGACGCCGTAGAACAGCGTCTGCACCAGCGTCGAACGGAAGAAGCGCGCGCCCTTTTCGCCCTCGAAACGCACGCCAAGCGCTTCCTCCAGCGCCGCGCGCACCGCCGCGAGTTGCGGCGCATCGCCCGCCGCCTCGACCCGCGCGAGGCCGTCCCGCGCGTAGGAGGCGAGCAGCCAGGCCAGGTCCTTCGGCTCGGCAAGCGCCGCGCGGTACAGCAGCGCCCGACAGAGATATTCGCCCAGACCTGCGCCCACGTCGCGGGCGAAGGCGCGCGGCTTCTCCAACATGCGCTCGAACGCCTCGGCGCTGTCGGCCAAGCGGAAGGTCTCCAGCTTCGCCGGGCGGCCCGCAGCGTCCTCGCCGACGAGCACGAAGTCGCGCGTGTCGGTCACCAACACCTGACGGTAACGGTTCCAGTAACGGCTCACTTGGCCGCTCTCCGCCGTCAGCCAAGCGTCGTCTCCGGCGGCCTTCACCTCGACCACGCCGCGCTCCGGGACCTGCCCTTGCTTGGGTCGGCCTCTTTGGACCTGCTTCGCCGCGTAGAGGCCGAAATCGGGATGCCCCGCGCCCTGGTCGGCAAGCTCGCTGACGCAGAACACCCTCGGCTTGACCGCCGCGCCCACGGCGTTGAGCAGATTGGCCAGCGCCGGATAGCTCGACCGCTCGCCCGTAGCGCCGCCCGACGCGCGAACCCGCCGCAACTCGGCGAAGTATGCCTCGACCGCTGCGGTCAGCCTCATGCTCGTTCCCGTCATCAGCGCGGCCCGGCGGACTCCTCTCCGAGTTTTTCAAGCCGCTCGACCCACGCCTTAAAGTGGGGACATTGGGAGCGAATGGTCCCCAGGCCAATCCGTTCGGCCATCTGCGGGCCTACCGTCGTCTTCAAGTCTTCGTATTCGGGGAATTGGGCGATGATTCTCTTCGATGGCGCGGTATGACGCCCGTCATCGATGCGTTCCGGGGATCGCGCATCATCGACAACTTTCTGCAAGGCGGAGGTTCGGGAATCCACATTGTCGAAGAAAAAGGAGAATTGAGATACATCGGCAAACAGATAACTCTCGAACTCGTGCAACTGAATGAACGGGATGAAGCGTTTGTCGCCGGTCTTGTCGAACCATGCCCTTTCGAGGGCGCCCACCCGCGCATATGGGTCATGACGTAATTTTTTAGCCTCTTCACTACCGGGAAAACCCTTGTGCAAGGCGTAGAGGTCGATCATCGTGGTAAAAAACACGTCCCTGCCGGATTCCTGCTTGAGGCGACGCTCGATGTCGTTCTGCATCGCCGTGAAATTTCTTCCGCCCCCTCGATGAACCTTTCCTTTTTTTCGGGCATGCGCAATCAGAGTCGGTCTCTGCAAATAGACGCCTGACTTCGCCAGATGCAGATTCAGTACCGTATCGGCAAATGTCCGCTCTGTTTCACCTTCGGCGAAGAGATAGAGGCGCGCCATCAGTGCGGCCCCCCGCCGATGACGTTTTTCTCCCAGACTTCCCCAAGCGAATAGTCCTCCAGCCATGCGTAGAGCTTTTCGGCGTCCGGCCTGTGGAACTCCGTAGCTTCGCCGTTGCGCTCGACAACCACGATGTCCTCCGGTTCGAAAGCATCGAGAAACGTGCTGGACTGCGTACCGACAAGAACTTGCGTATGGCGGCTTGCCGCGCGAAACAGCGAAGCAATCACATGCAGTGCATAGGGATGCAGGCCGAGTTCCGGCTCGTCCACCACGATGAGATACGGCAGATTTTCCTTGGGCTGCAATAGCAGCGAAATCAGGCAGACGGCGCGCAGCGTGCCGTCGGAGAGTTGATGGGGGCCGAAAACCAGATCGGACTGGCGATGCCGCCAGTTGAGAACGATGTCGTTGTTGCCGCGGCCGGCCGGCTCGAGATCGAAGTCCTCAAAGAACGGGGCGACTTGTCGAATCGTCGCCACGATCCGGCGATAGGCCGTTTCCTTGCTGAATTTCAACTCATACAACACCGCAGCCAGATTCGCGGCGTCGGGCATGAGCCATCGATTGTCGCCGATATAGCAGTACTGCCGAATTCCCGCAGTCGGCGATGTGTCGTGAAAGTGATAGACGCGGCAACGATTCATCAAATGTCTCAGTGCTTTTGCCGTGTGTTCGCCTTCCGCCGCCTTGTCTCCAATTCGCGCTTCCTGATGCCCAGCCCCCAGGGAAACGATCTTCGGCTGCGGATATCCCGTTCCATGGAAGGAGAGCTCCTCTTCGTTAAAAATCAACGAATCGCCGGCGGCATGGGACAGGCGCATCCGATAGGAGTCTGTTCCATTCTCTACCTCGAAATTCAGTTTCGCTTCCAATTGAGACGTCACTTTGGGGCCGAAGTGCAGATTGGACGCTGCTCGGCCTGTCGATCCGATATGCTGCTGAAGCCGTTCGCACATCAATTCGTTAATCAATTTGAAGAAGGCGATGAGATTGCTCTTGCCCGCTCCGTTGGCGCCGATCAGAACGTTGATGGGATCGATCCTCAGCTTCATCTTTTTGATGGAGCGAAAGCCCTTGATCTCGATGCTCTTCAGCTTTGGCAAGTTATTTCTCCCTTACCCATCTTAAGAAAGGCGCGCCGCCGCGCAAGCTACCAGACGCCGATGAGCTTCCACCAGGCTGGGCCGACCGTACACCAGACGAGCAGGTTCCAGAGCGAGACCAGGAAGCCCACGCGCCACCAGTCGGCGAAGCCGACGTAGCCCTGCGAAAAGAAGATCGGCGAGGGTACGGTGCCGTAGTGCGTGAGCCCGGCGGAGAGATTCGCCAGGCAGGCGAACAGGAATACGGCCAGCCCCAGCGGGGCGTCGTGGGCCAGCAGCAAAAGCAGAAACGGCGGCAGCATGGTCAGCATATGCATGGTGATGCTGGCCAAACCGTAGTGCGCGTAGAAATAGACCAGCAGCACGGCGGCCAGCAGCGGCAGCCAGTGCAACTCGCCCAGCGCCCCGCTGACGATCTCGGCGAAGGCGGCCGGAACTCCCGCATCGGTCAGCGCGTTGCCCAGAGTGATGACGCCGCCGTACCAGACGAAAATGTCCCAGGTGGAGGAATCCCCGACGACCTCGTCCCAGCTCAGCACGCCGCTGACGAGCAGCACCGCCGCGCCCGCGAGCGAAGCCGCCGCGACCGGAATCGAGTGCAGGGTCGAGGTCATCCACAGGCTGCAAACGCCGATGAAAACGCCGACGGTGATCCACTGGTCGGCGCCCATGGCTCCGAGTTTGTCGATCTCTTCCCTGGCGAACTCCGTCGCGCGGGGCGTGTGCCGAATTTCCGGGGGCAGCAGGAGCGAGACGATCCAGACGAGTCCGGCGATGCTCAGCAGTCCGGGAACGATGCCGGCCAGCGCCCAAAGCCCCCACGACAACTCGTAGCCGGCGAGGGATTTGACGATGTCGGCGGCGATGAAGTTGCTCGCCTGCCCGGTGAGAAACATCGCGCTGGCGACGACTTCGCCCTGATAGACCGCGGCCATGAGAAAGGTTCCCAGCAGTCCGGCGGTCTTCGCCGGCAGCGAGCCGTAAAGCTCGGCAAGGCTGCGCGTGATGGGCATGATGACGCCGCCCGCGCGGGACGTGTTCGAGGGGATCATGGTCGCCAGGGTCACGTCGCTGAAGATCAGCGCGTAGGCGATGCCGTTCGAGCGCGAGCCGAAATGCCGCACGAACCAGAGGGCGATGCGCTTGGCCAGGCCGGTGCGGATCAGAGCGCGGGCGATCAGCAGGGCGCCGGCGACGAGCCAGACGGCGGGAGCGCCGTAGCCCGAAACCGCTTGCTCGATCTCCAGCGCGCCCGACAACGTCGCGGCGACCAGACTCGCCAGAATGACCGCGCCGCCGGGCAAGGGCCGCAGCGCCAGCCCGGCGATCGCCGAAGAAAAAATCGCGAGCAGCAGCCACCCCTCGGGCGCAACGCTTTCGGGACGCGGAATCGACCAATAGACGATAAATCCGAAAAGGACAGCGGCGCCCAGGCGCTTGAGATCAGGACGCTCGGCCGCGCCCGCCGACTGTGGCATGAAACGGGTATTGTAGCCGCTTTGCGGCGCGCGGCGCGCAGCCCTTTACAATGGTCGGGACATGCGCCGGACACTTCTATTCGCACTCGCCGCCACCGTTTTGTACGCCGAGGACTGGCCGCAATGGCGCGGCAAAGACCGCCTGGGAGTATGGAACGAGACGGGCGTCTTGAGCGAATTCCCGGAAGGCGGGCCGCAACGCATCTGGAGCGCGCCGATCGCCAACGGCTACGCCGGGCCGTCCGTCGCGGATTCGCGCGTCTTCGCCACCGACTACCGCAGGGGAGAAGGCCGCGGCGGAACCGAGCGGGTGCTATGCCTCGACGAGCGGACGGGCAAGCTGCTCTGGCAGAAGGAATGGGCCGTCGATTACAGCGGCCTGCAGTACAACCTCGGCCCGCGCGCCACGCCGACCGTCGACGGCGACCGGGTGTACGTCCTGGGCGCGATGGGCGATCTGTTCTGCCTGCGGGTCGAAGACGGCGCGGAGGTCTGGCGCCGCGACTACCGCCGGGATTACGACGCCGAGCTGCCCACCTGGGGATTCGTCGCCGCCCCTCTGGCGGACGGGCCGCGGCTGATCGCCCTGGTCGGCGGATCGCCGGACGCCAAAGTCGTGGCGTTCGACAAGATGACCGGCAAGGAAATCTGGCGGGCGCTCGATGCTTCCTCGGAGCCGGGCTACGACCCGCCGGTTATTTTCGAAGCGGGCGGGGTCAGGCAGTTGATCGTCTGGCATCCGACCGACGTGGCCTCGCTGAACCCCGCAAGCGGAGAGGTTTATTGGCGGCAGCCGTTCAAGATCCAGGCCGGCCTCACCGTGGCTACCCCGGTATTGAGCAAGCACGGCCTGCTGGTTTCGGCCTTCTACAACGGCTCGCGGATGTACCGCCTGCTCGACGACCGTCCGGCGGCCGAGTTGATCTGGAAGGGCGGCAGCGACAGCGAAATCGACACCGACGGCCTGCACTCGTTGGTGACGACGCCGGTGGTCGACGGCGATTACATCTACGGAATCGGCAGCTACGGGCATCTGCGCTGCCTCGACGCCCGCAGCGGCAAGCGCGTCTGGGAGAGCCTTGCGCTCACCAACGAAAACGCCCGCTGGGCTTCGGGACAGATCGTGCGCAACGGCGACCGCTATTTCATCAACAACGACCGCGGCGATCTGATCATCGCCAAGCTCAGCCCGCAGGGCTATGAGGAAATCGACCGGGCCAGGGTGATGGAAGCCACGAACCCGCTGAGGCGCCGCCGGGAGCTGGGCGCCGTGCATTGGACGCATCCGGCCTACGCCAACCGTCACATGATCATCCGCAACGACAAAGAAATCGTACGTTTCTCGCTCGAAGAATAGTTGGCGGCCCGTGACTTTTGCCACGGGTTGCCGGATTATGACGCGAAGCGGCGCTTTCGCGCCTCGTCGAGGGCGACGGCCATGATGATGATGGCGCCGATGATCGCCTGTTGCCAGTAGGGGTTGACGCCGAGCAGGTCGCTGCCGTTCGACAACAGGCCCATGATGAACGCGCCGATCAGCGTGCCGATGACCGTGCCCTCGCCTCCGGTCAGGCTGCCGCCGCCGATGACCACGGCCGCGATGACCTGAAGCTCGTAGGCGACGCCGGCCGTCGGCTGTCCGGTCATGAGCCGCGAAGTCTCGATCATGGCCGCCAACCCGGTCAACATGCCGCTGATCGCGTAGATCGCGATCTTGTAGCGGGCGACCGGAATGCCGGCGTAAACCGCAGCCTCCTCGTTGCTGCCGATGGCGTAGGTATAGCGTCCGAGCTTCGTGGAATGCAGGGCGACATGCACGATTCCGGCGCAAACGACCAGCACAATCAGCACGAACGGCGCCGGGCCGACGGTTCCCTCGCCCAGGAAGCTGTGCTCCTTCGGCAGTCCGACCACGGGCAACCCGTCGGTTACGACGAGCGTCAAGCCGCGGACGATGCCCAACGTGCCCAAGGTCACGATGAACGGGGGGATTTTCAGGCTGGTAATCATGAAGCCGTTGGCAAACCCCCAAACGCAGCCGGCGGCCACCCCGGCGGCGATGCCGAGCAGTACGGAGCCGCTGCCGACCATCGTCATCGTGCCCATGACGCCGGCGAAGGCCAGGATCGAGCCGACCGACAGGTCGATGCCGCCGGAAACGATGACCAGGGTCATGCCCAGCGCCATGATGTTGATCACCGCCGTTTGGCGCACGACGCTCGACAGGTTGGTCGCCGTCAAGAAATACGGCGACGCGATCGACAGGATCAAGAAGAGGGCAATCAGGCTGAAAAAGGGCAGCAGCCGTTGCAACATTCCGCTTTGAAGCTTCATTTCGTACTCGATTTCTTATCCGCCGACCTCGCCGCCGACCGCCGCATGGTGCATGATTTCCTGCTGCGTCGTCTCGCGGGGAAGCTCGGCAACGATTTCCCCGTTGCGCATGACCAGGATGCGGTCGGCCACTTGCAGCAGTTCGGGCAACTCCGAGCTGACCATCAACAGCGCTTTGCCTTCCGCAGCCATTTCTTCCATCAGCGAGAAGACCTCCGCTTTGGCGCCCACATCGATGCCGCGGGTAGGCTCGTCGAACAATACCACGCCGGTATCGCGGAACAGCCACTTGGCGATCACGACCTTCTGCTGGTTGCCGCCGCTGAGTTGGCGGGCGCGCTGGCGGATCGATTCCGCGCGTATCCGCAGCCGTTCGCGGTAGCTTTCGGCAACCTCTTCCTCCGCGCCGGCCTGAACCAGCCCGCCGGAGCATACCGCATCGAGATTGGCCATGGTGACGTTGGCGCGTATGGGCAGATCGAGGGCCAGTCCGGTCTGCTGGCGGTCTTCCGTAACCAGCGCGATGCCGGCGGCCACCGCGTCGCGCGGCGAGCCGATGGCTCGTTCTTCGCCATCGACCTCGATCGAACCCTCATGCGCCGGAGTGACGCCGAAAAGCGTCTGACACAACTCGGTGCGGCCGGCGCCCATCAGACCGGCGATGCCGACGATCTCGCCGGCGCGGATCTCGAACTTGGCGCCGGGCAGGTCGGCCTTGAGCCTGACGGCGCCCGGCGCAAGCTTGCCGCGCTCATAGATTGCCGAGACTTCTCGGCCCACCATGTGATGCACAATCTCTTGCGTCGTGATCTCCGCGCGCGGGCAGGAATGCACGGTCTCGCCGTCGCGCAGAATGGTGACGCGATCGGCTATTTCGTCCAACTCGACCAAGCGGTGCGTGATGTAGATAATGCCCTTGCCGCGGTCGCGCAATTGGCGGACGATCTTGAACACTTCAACGGTTTCCGACTCGGAAAGCGAAGACGTGGGCTCGTCGAAAATCAACAGCGAGGCGTCGCTTTGCAGGGCGCGGACGATCTCGACGAGTTGTTTCTGCGCCGGGCTCAGCGCCTCGACGCGCCGGGCGGCGTCGAGCGGGAAGCGGTGCTCGGCGATCAATGCCGCGGTTTCCTCCTCCATCGCCCGCCGGTCCGCCAGCGGCCCGCGCAGCAGCTCGTGTCCGAGGAATACGTTTTCGGCGACGGTCAGATGCGGCGCCAACAACGATTCCTGATGCACCATCGAAATGCCGCTGCGGTGAGCCTCGGCGGGCTTGGCGAAGTCGACCGCCGCGCCTTTCAGACGCATTTCCCCCCCGTCGCGCCGGTGCATGCCGGCGACGATTTTCATCAGCGTCGACTTGCCCGCCCCGTTTTCGCCGATCAGCGCGTGGACTTGCCCCGCATCGACATGCATATCCCCCCGGATCAGCGCGTGAACGCCGCCGAACGATTTGCGAATGCCGTTTAATTCCAGAAGCACGGGCGGTATCGAGATTCGGGCCGGGGAACGGCAGCGTACCACAAACCCGACTAACGGCGGGGCACGGCGGGGCCGCGCCGCACGCGCAAGTTCTGCCCTTGTACTTTAACAACCACGCGGTCGGGCGTCGTCCCGGCGGGAACTTTGGATTTGTAGGTCACGGCGTACAGCGTGGCGAGATCGGCGATCAAGCGGTCGGCGACAGCTTCCGTTTCGCCCAGCTTGAGATTGAGGGAACGCCCGCCCGAGAGTTTGGCCAGACGGTCGAGATCTTTGCAGTCGTTCCCCACCGAATAAAACAGTGCGCCCGTCCGCGCCAAGACCTCGACCGCGCCGGCGATCTCTTCGTCGGGGACGCGGGTCATGCAGTTGTAGGCGCCGGCCGCATTGACCACGACGACGGCGTTTTTTTTGCCGAGATCGCCAAACTCGAACGCCTTGTGCGCCAGCACGGTCGCCGCCAGCAACTCGCTGGCGCCATCCACTCGGGCGGCGCCCCCATATACCGCGAGGACCCGGCCGTGTTCCGTCGTCGCCTCGGAGAGCACGCGCAGGAAGCCTCCTTCGGCTTGCGCCAGCGCAATGCGGTCGGAATCGCGGACGTGGGTGATCAACCGCCGCAGGAACATCCGGTCGCGCCGCGCCTGAGCGCTCCAAAGATCCTGCCCGCCGATCCGCTGAAAGATCAGAACGGCATTGACTCCAACCCAACTCGGCTGCACTTCGGTAACGGGGCGGATCTCGCCGTTCTCGATGATTGTGATGTCGCCGGGCTTGGGCTTGGCGGCGTGAGGATCGGTGCGGACCGAAACCATGACGCGGCGCTCGCCGGCAGGCCCCGCGCGATTCTGCGCCACTCGCAGCAAGCGCAAAAGCGGCCGCGCAAGCTCAAGCGGCATCGGCTTGTCCGAATTGAAATCGTGGACGGGCAGATAATCCTGCACGACAAGCCGGCTGGGCGAGAACGCTTGAATTTCGATCACCCCGGCGCGGTCCTTCTCGGTCTCGATACGAAACCCCTTCTTGGAATCGTTTTCCTGTCGATAGCCGCTGCCGGCAGGGAGCGATAAGGCGCCGGGCCGCTCCTCGCTCTTCACGAATAGCGCCGTCGTCTTTACCGGAACCGCCAAGTTGACCGCGCCCGTGCCCGTTTCGATCAGGGCGGAGGCAACGTTGCCGTTGATCGTGACGCTCCCTGAAACCGTCTTGATCGCAAGCGGCCAAGCATAAGGGGCGCGAACGAACAGATTGATCGGCTTGAAATCCGGAGGGAACACATCGATGAAGTACGTCTCGTCGACCTTCTCGATGCGAACGTCTTCTTGCGTAATCTTTCTATCGACGATCTGGGCGTCAACCTTAACTTCTCGGCCCGGAACAATGACGACATGAACGTCGCCTTCCGGATTCTCGATCGCCAGCGTCTCGCCCGCGGCGGAATCGACGCCGGCAACGACCAGACCGGCGAGCATAACCGCAACAACGCGCATTCCCTTCTCCAACAGCATCCCATGCCGCCCCGGTCGACTGCACGGTCAGGGCAGCAACTCCAGCAGGCGGTCGATCTCCCCGCTCGTGTTGTAAACATGGGGCGCCACGCGGATCCGGCCTATCCGCAGCGCCGTCGAAATGCGGTTTTCGTTGAGCATTTTCACTGTTTCCTCCGAATCGACGCCGGCTTTGCGCAGCGATACGATCCCCGAACCTGTAGCGCGGCTGCGTTCGGCAGCCGCGGCATAGCCTTTCCGCTTGGCGCCCGCGAGCAACCGCTCAACGAGCGAATGGATGCGGGCCGACGCCGCTGCGGGGCCGATTGCGTTCAAGAATTCGAGAGAAGCCCTCATGCCGGCGCAGCCTACCGAATTCAGAGTGCCGCATTCGTAGCGGCCCGCGTCGCTGCGCAAGCCCTCGTCCAGGCGGTAGTCTTCGAAACCCTGCACGTTAGTCCAGCCGAACTCTATCGGCTCCACGTCGGGCATGAAATCCCTGTCGATGTAGAAAACCGCGCAGCCCTCCGGCCCGAGCAGCCACTTATGCGCGGAAGCCGACAGCGCATGAATCCCCGCCTGCTTGACGTCGATCGGAAAGGCGCCCATGCCTTGAACGGCGTCGACAACGAAAAGGCACCGCCGCCGGCGGCATATCTCGCCGACCGCCTGCAAGTCGAGACGGAAACCGGTAAGAAAATGCACGTAGCTCAGCGCCAGCAGACGCGCTCCCGCGCAAGCTTCGTCGATGCGGTCGAGATCGAGCGCGCCGCCCAAGAGCTCCAGCCCGCGCAAGCGAACGCCGCGCCGCGATTGCAACTCCCGCCAGGGCAGAAAATTCGCCGGAAAGTCTTCCTCCAGGCAAACGACGACGTCGCCCGGCTTCCAGTCCAGGCCGTTGGCGACTATGGACAACCCCTCCGACGTATTTTTGGCGATGGCGATCTCCTCCGGCGCGCAATGGATCATCTCCGCGGCAGCCGCGCGCAGCCCCCGGTAGTCGTCGCGCCAGCGCGGGAACCCGTGAACGCCGTCCGCGGCCACCCCGGCAACCTGCGCCTGCATCGCTTGCGCCGTACGCTTCGGCAGCGGCGAGACGGCGGCGTGATTGAGATAGATGTAATTTTCCGTAACCGGAAACTGCTCTCTGAGCGCCGAAAGGTTCGTCATCGTACGAGAAAGCACGGCGCGCCCGCCCGATCGCGCACACGGGCCGTCCACCGGAGCTATACTAATCATGCGGCATCGGAACCGCGAAATTCACTGGAGAGTTCAACAGTCATGATTCGCTACAACCGAGCATTGGCCGTCTTGCTTGCGCTTGCGCTTATTCTCCCTGCCGGCGTCCTGGCCAAAGAGGAGCGCGAAACCAAGAAACGCGACCCGAAAAACAAAAAGGAAGACGTTGAAGCCATCGGCGAGCGGAACGTCGGCAAGGGCATCAACTTCTATTCGCTCGAAAAGGAGATCGCCCTCGGCAAGAGCTTGGCGAACGACATCGAGCGCCACGCCAAGATCGTCGACGATCCGGTGATCGCGGAGTACGTCAACCGCGTCGGGCAAAATCTGGTGCGCAACTCGGACGCCCGGGTTCCCTTCACGATCAAGCTGATCGACAGCGAGGTCGTCAACGCGTTCGCGCTGCCCGGCGGGTTCTTTTACGTCCACAGCGGCTTGATGATGCGCGCCGACAGCGAATCGGAATTGGCCGGCGTGATGGCGCACGAAATCGCGCATGTTGCCGCGCGCCACGGAACGCGTCAGGCGACCAAAGGCCAACTGGTCAACTTCGCCACGATTCCGCTTCTCTTTCTCGGCGGATGGACCGGGTTCGGCATTCGCCAAGCGGCCGGGTTTGCGATCCCGATGGGCTTCCTGAAATTTTCCCGGGGCATGGAATCCGAAGCCGATTTCCTGGGCGTTCAATACCTTTACAAGTCCGGCTACGACCCCACCTCGGTCATCGACTTCTTCGAGAAAATGCTGGCCGACGAAAAGCGCAGGCCGGGCACGATGTCGAAGCTTTTCTCCAGCCACCCGCCGCACGGCTCGCGCATCAGAAAGAGTCAAAAAACCATCAACGAGCTGCTCCCCGGCAAGCCGGAGTACGTGGTAAGCACGTCGGAGTTCCTGCAGGTCAAGGCCCGTCTCGGCCAACTGGTGCTGCACCGTAAGGACGCCAAGGAAGACCCCAACCGGCCGCGCCTCCGCCGGACAAGCTCGGACGGAACGATCTCCACCGACGATATCGACGTCGAAGCCGAGGAAGAAGAAGAGGACGAGCGGCCGACGCTGAAGCGGCGTTAGGCGCCGAGCGCGACATTCGGTCAGCGGCTAGTCCCGAATTTCGACGGCGAACTCTTCGATGACCGGATTCGCCAGCACGTCGGAGGCGATCTTGTTGACCTGCGCGCGGGCCGCGTCGCGGTCGAGACCCGCGGCAAGATCGATCTCGAAGTATTTGCCTTGGCGCACGTCGCGCACCGCAGCGTAACCCTGACCGTTGAGCGCCGCGGAAATCGTGCGGCCTTGCGGATCCAAGACGGTTTTCTTGAGCGCAACGTGGACAATGGCCTTCATGCATCCATTTTGGCATGGCCGATCCGCACAGCCCGCCCCGTCATTTGCCGATGCAGAAAGTCGAGAAAATGTTGTTCAAAATATCGTCCAGCGTGGTCGCTCCCGTGATCCCGTCGAGCGCTTGCAGCGTCTCGTAGAGGTCGAGCAGCAGCATTTCATGCGGCACGCGCCCGCGCACCGCCGCTTCGCTTTTGGCCAACGCCTGCAGAGCCGCGCGCAGCAATCCTTCCTGACGGATATTGGTGACGAACGTCCCGTCATCGGCGGCGTCGAGGCCCGGCAGAGCAGCCCCGCGAATCCGCAAACGCAACGCGTCGAGCCCCTCGCCGGTTTTTGCCGAAACCCGGATCAACGGCTCGTCCGTTTCGAGCCTCGCCGGCAGATCCGCCTTGTTGCCGACTCGCAGCGCCTCGCATGACTGGCCGGCGCGGCGCCACAACTCGTTGTCCGACCGGCAGGACGGCTGCGACAGATCGAAGACGACCAGGGCCAGATCCGCCTCCCGGAGAGCTTGCCACGACCGCGCGACGCCCTCGGCCTCGATCGCGTCGCCGGTTGCGTGAATGCCGGCCGTGTCCGCCAACTCGACCGGAATGCCGTCGAACGACGCCGTTTCGTTGATCGCGTCGCGCGTCGTGCCCGCCGTCGGAGCGGTGATGGCGCGGTCTCTGTTCAGCAAGCGGTTGAACAAGCTGGATTTGCCGACATTGGGGCGGCCTACGATGGCCAGCTTGAAACCGGAGCGCACGACCTTGCCGAACTTGAAGCCGTCCGCAAGCCGCGCAATGCCCGCCTTGACGGGGGCCAGGCGCTGCAGAATATGGTCTTCCGAGGCGACTTCGATATCGTCCTCGGCGAAATCAATCCCGGCCTCGAGCAGCGAGATGCAGTCGAC
Source organism: Bryobacterales bacterium (assembly GCA_965214915.1). Lineage (GTDB taxonomy): Bacteria > Acidobacteriota > Terriglobia > Bryobacterales > UBA6623 > CATQHP01. Next base: position 527,158 of record CBDCCP010000001.1, read on the forward strand.
GAGCTGTTTCTTGAGCGGCCGGAGCTGCTTCGACAGCGCTCCCTCGATTTGGCGGACGGCAACGCGCGCCTGGTAGAGCGTCGCCGCGTCAATCAGGTCGCGGACGGCCTCCGCCTGCACGAGGTCCATCCGGCCGTTGAGGTAGGCTCGGCGGGTGAACTCGCCGGGCTCGGCGAGCCTAGCGCCCAGCTCCACGGCCCGCTCGACAACGCAGCGAACAACCGGCAGCGAGCCGTGGCAGGCAATTTCGACGATGTCCTCGCCCGTATAACTGTTGGGTTTCGGGAAGAGCGTGATCAGAGCCCGGTCGACCGCATTGCCGTCAGCGTCGACGATCTTGCCCAGCGCAGCCGTTCGAGGCGCAAGCTGCGCCGCCGGGGCAAGCAGCGCCGCGATTGCGGCCGCCCGCGGACCGGAAATGCGCACGACTGCAATGCCGCTCCGGCCCGGAGGGGTGGACAAGGCGGCGATGGTGTCGCCGCCGCCCGCGGCGTCCAGGTTGGCGTCGATCGGGGGCAAGGCTGACGGCCCGGCGGAACGGGCCCCTCGTCGGACTACTTCGGTTCCGAACCCTTCGCGTAAACGACGGCGTACCGCCGGGGGGGCGCCCCCTCCGACCGCGTCGTCACGGCGCCGTGGCCGCGCAGCGCAAGGTGAACGATCCGCCGCTCCCGCGAGGTCATCGGCCCGAACTCGAACGGCCGGCCGGTCGCCAGCACCTGTTTCGCCGCGGCTTCGGCGCTCAGCCGCAACTCATCGATGCGCAACATGCGGTAGTCGTTCGCGTCGAAGATGATGCGGTAGCGGTCTTCATGGGGTATCCGCAGCGCCTCGAGCGTCAGTTGCTCCAGGGCGAGAAGCAACTCGCCTCGCTGGTTGAGCAGCAACTCGACATCGCCGCCTTCGAAGTCCACGGCAATATCCGGACTGATAAACGCCGACTTTCCTTCGATCGCGTAAATGTCGTAGTCGAGATCGAAATCCGCGGCGTCCAGAACGGGTTCGAGAAAATCCTCGATCTTCGGCGCCAGAGCGTCAACGGTCCATTTCACGGAGGACATAACGAACTGAGAACGACTCTAGGGCATGCCAAAGAAAACTCATTATTTCTTCTTCTTTCCACGGCGAGCCGGATGCTCCAACTTGATTTCTTCCGCGGGCAGTCTGTTCAGAAAATACTGCTGCCCCACGCCGACAACATTGCTGGTGAGCCAGTATAGCACCAAACCTGCCTGAAACTGATAGAAAATGAAGCCGAACATGAGCGGCATCAGCTTCATCACCTTGGCCTGAGTCGGGTCGGCGGTCGGCGTCGGCGTCAAGGACTGCGACCAGAATTGGGTCGCGACCATAGCCAAGGGCAGGATGCGGATTGCCAAAGTCTCCGGCGCGGCCAGATCCGTAACCCAGAGCCAATCGGCGTGGCGCATCTCGATCGCCACCGTCAACAGCTTGTAGAAAGCAAAAAAGAACGGCATCTGCAGCAGCATCGGCAGGCAGCCGCCCATCGGATTGACGCCGTATTTCTTGTAGATGGCCTGGAGCTCCTCGGTCTGCTTGGCCTTCTTGGGGTCGCGCATCGACAAGCCCTTGTACTTGTCGTTGATCTGCTTGATAAGCGGCTGCACCTGCTGCATCCGTTTCATCGACTTGCTGCTTTTGTACTTCAAGGGAAACAGCAGGAAGTTGATGAAGACGGTGACGACAACGATGCTCCAGCCCCAGTTCGCAACGATGTTGTCGTAAACCCAGCGCAACATGGCGAAGATCGGTTCGGCGATGAATGCGAAAAAACCGAAATCGACCACGGTGCGCAGCGCGGGGCCTACGCGCTCGACGGCGGCGAGTTCCTCCAGGCTCTTCGGCCCTACGTAGAACTCGAACCGGTTGCGGTCCGCTCCCCCGAACGCGGCGGAAACGAACAACTGCTCGTCGTCCGCTTCTCTGCCTTCGGGAACGATCTCGACGGCGCCGGTTTCGAGATCGATCTCGGCGTCTTCCCGCGGAATCGCCGCGGCGGCGAAGAACAGGTCCGCGATGCCGACGAAAGCGTAGCGGCCGGAGTTCGCCAGCCGCTCATCTTCGGCGTCGCCCGCCTCGTTGCGCACAAGCTCGCCCTTGTCGAAATAAAACGTCTGGCTGTGGGCGTAGTCCTGCACCTGGGCGGTGTCGCCGAAACCGCCTCCCCACTCGACCAGGTGGCGCCGCGGGCGGCCGTTCTCGAGCACCTCCGTCTCGACGCCGACGAGGTAGCCTTCTTTCCGAAACTCGAACGTCTTGCGAATGCCGAGACTGCCGTCGGAAAACTCGAAGCGCAGCGTGGCGGGAGCTTTCCTGACCGCCGGGCCGCCATTGACCGTAAACAAAGCTTCGTCCGAGCCGGCAATCGGCCTGCCTCCGGGCTCCACGAGGCGGAACGGCCTGCCGAAACGCTCGGCGCCCTGCTGGTGAACGAGGTCGAGAGGCATATTCAGGGAGTCGTCGTAATCGACGAGCGTCCAGCCGAGAGCCGCGGCGCCTCGATTGGTGAACGTGACCGTGAACGTGTCGGTCTCAACCGTGACCTGTTGCTCGCTCTTCGCTTGGACGGCGGCCGCTGCCGGCGCCGAGTCTCCTGCGGGCAAGACGGCATCCGGAGGCGGCTCTTGCTGCGCTTCCCGACCGCGCTCCGCGGCCGGGACGGACTCGCCGGCTTGCGCCCCTTCCGTCGCCGCCGGCGGCTCAGGGAGATCCGGACGCGGCGCAAGATAGACATAGAGGCCCATAACCACCGCCGACAGCACGGCCGCCTTGAGCATCTGACGCTGAATGAACTGTTCTTCTGATTTCGGCTCAGGCATCGTGGAATGGGCGATCGGGAACCGGGTCGATTCCGCCGGGAGCGAACGGACGGCAGCGCAGCAGGCGCTTGACCGCGAGCAGCAGGCCGCGGCGCGCGCCGTGGCGCTCTACCGCTTCGCGGGCATACGCCGAGCAAGTCGGATAAAACTTGCACGCGGAAGGCAGAACGGGCGACAGCGCGGTCTTGTAGATCAGCAGCAACGTCACCGCAACACGCTGCCCAATGCCGCGGACACGGCCTTCGCGATCTTCGGCCGGGGGCGGCAACTCACTTGCGGAGCGCTCGTCGAATAGCTTGCGGCAACAGACGGACAAATTCAGCCTCTACTTCCGCGCCGCTTCGGCCGACGACCGCCCGCCGCGCATGCAGCACGATCTCCAAGCCGGCGGGTAAAAGATCCCAGTGCTTTCGCACCGCCTCTCGCAGCAGCCGCTTCGCGCGGTTGCGGACAACGGCGTTGCCGATCTTACGCGTGACCGTAAGGCCCACCCGGGACGGCGCATCGTCTTTCGCCGCACGGACGAAAACCGCAAACAGGCTGCCCCCGGACCTGGAACCTTCATGATAGACCCTCTGAAAACGGGCTCTGCGCAGAATACGTCTCGACGCGGGGAATCGGTGCGCGTTTCGCCCAACAATCCTCCGCTCGGCGCTATTCGTCGCTGACCGTGAGCTGCTTGCGGCCTTTTGCACGGCGGGCCGCAAGAATCCGGCGGCCTCCGGGAGTCTTCATGCGTTCGCGGAAGCCATGTTTCTTCACGCGCTTACGTCGATTCGGCTGAAACGTTCTCTTGGGCATCGGAACCCTTTTGCCGGCGGCCGCGAAATACGCCAACGCCGCTGGCTCTGCAGTACAGTATTCAGCTTAGCACAGCTAACCTCTTTTCTTTTCCCGAATCAAGCTCTCGAGCTCCTTGAGGAATTCTTTCTCGTCCTGGAAGTCGCGGTACACCGAAGCAAAACGCACATACGCCACTTTGTCTATCGCTTGCAGCTTCTCCATGAGCAACTCGCCGATTTTCGCAGTGGGGCATTCGCGGTCCGGCGACTCCATCACCATCGTCTCGGCAGCGTTGACGATGCGCTGCAGGTCGCCCATCGAAATCGAGCGCTTCTCGGCGGCCCGCAAGAGGCCGTTGAGGACGTTCTGCCTGTCGAATTGCTCGCGGCGTCCGTCTTTCTTAATCACCATGTAGGGGATTTCATCGCTCCGCTCATACGTCGTAAAGCGGCGGTTGCAGCTTAGGCAATGGCGCCTGCGTCGAATCGCATTGCCCTCCTTGCTTTCGCGGGAGTCAATGACTTTATGATGCGGATGACCACAGAACGGACAGGTCACGGTGAATGAAGCGGGTCTAACTCTCAGATTCTAAACGACGCAAAGCCTTCAGCGAAAGCCCCTGGCGCGCCAGAAGCACAAGCGCCAGAGGAACCGCAAGCATGAACGTCGTCAGCCAGATGACAATCGCCGCAACCGAGGCCGGCTCTTCATCGACCCCGAACACGCGGGTCAGCGCCGCTATGGCGGCGACCTGGACTCCGCCGCCGATCCCGGGGGCTTGCACTACCGAGCCCGCCATCAACAGCCCCATGAACACCAGGATTTGCTGCGCGTCGAAAGAGCGGTGCGGCAGACAGGCGCGCAGCAAGAAATCGAACGCCAGCCACAGCACGAGCCACAGCACGACGCTCGATGCGAATACCTGAGCGGCGCTCGAAAAGCCGCGCATCCCCTGCAGCCCTTCGCCGAACCGGGTGAGCAGGCCGTCCAATTTACCCTGAAACCGCGTTGGCAGCGGGCCCGCCAAGCGTAGCGCCGACTCTCGCAACCGTTCGAAGAACGGCGGCAGGATGAAAAGGGCGGCGAGCGCCGCCGCGGATGCGCCGAGCATCGCGCGGCCCGCGGCCCGCGCCCATAGGGCAAACTCCGAGTCGGCGCTCCAGTTCATCGAACCGAACGCGCTGCCGGCCAAAACGAGAATGATCGACAGGTCCAGGAACCGTTCCAGAAACCAGATCGAGAGCTGACCCGCGACCGGGACGCCGGCCCGCCGGGCGACGAGGTACGGTCGAACGAACTCGCCCGCCCGGCCAAGCAGCGCGACGGCGCCGAATCCAATTACGGTTGCGGAAAAGATCTCCATGAACCGCGCGTTCCTCTTGACCGGACTCATCAGGCGCATCCAACGGACTACCCGCAGCGCATACGCGGAAAATACGCAACAGGCGGCGGCAAGCAGCCAACCCAATCGAAGCTGCCGGAAACTTGCGGCGAACGCGCCCCACTCGAAATCCCGCCATTGGAGGCTGCGCATGAGCGCATAGGCAACCGCGACGATCAAAACCGCGGCGATAATCCGGCCTCTCCAGGGATTTTTGGGGGGCGCCATGGGGATGCCGGCGCACGAGCGGCCGGTTTTGTCCCAAACTCAAGCATAGCGCGCCTGCACTGTTCCGCCCCCTGCGGTGGAACAGCCGTCCACGAACTCAAATTTTCCGAGGCCGCGGGTGAACTTTCCCGCACCGCTCTCGTTCCTACTTCATGAAAAGTGGTAGAACGATGACTGTTGACGCAATGTCCGAAGTTTGGGGGAGATCGTGGGACAGCGCGTCGCAAGCCGCGGATTCGCAAGCTGCGGCAAAGCAGCGCATGGATCGCGACGCCCAATGGGTGGCCGAGTGCCTGGACGGAAACGACAGAGCCTGGGAACGCCTTGTCCGGGAGCATTCCCGCCTGGTTTACGCCTCGTGCTACCGCTTCACCGGTCAGACCGAGACTGCCCGCGACCTGACCCAGGACGTCTTCATCCGTGTTTTTCGCAGCCTCCACGCCTTCGACCCGCAAGCCGGCGGGTTCAGAACGTGGCTGATGCGCCTGACGCGCAATCTGCTGATCGACGACTACCGCAAGAACAAAAAGCACCGGGTCGTCGATCCGCTCGAAGACAAGATTGCCGTGCTGGAGCAGCGTTCGGGAAGCGACAGTCAAGCCGACCGCACCTTGCGTGCGCGCGAAGCGGCAGACCTGCTGCAGGCCGCTCTGTCGCGGCTGTCCCCCGACCTGCGCGAGGCCGTCATACTGCGCGACATCCAGGAAATGGAATATCGTGAAATCGCGGGAACGCTCGGAGTCCCGGAAGGGACCGTCAAGTCCCGCATCAACAGAGGCCGGCGCGAGTTCGCCAAGCAACTGCGCGCGTTGGGATACGAAGCATGACGGAGCCGTATCATGAAGTGCCGTGACTGCGAAGCGCAGCTTTGCGAATATATCGACGATTCGCTGAGCTTCGACGAACGCCGCGCCGTCGAAGAGCATCTGCTGGATTGCGCCGCATGCGCCGACTTTCACGCCGAAGCGGAATTCGCCTGCCGGACGCTGCGGCGCGCTCCCGTAATCGAAGCGCCGGCCGAGCTCGTGGCCGATATCGTCCAGGGCGCTATCGGATACGCCGGACGCGGCCCGCTCGCCGCAATCGCCGAACCCCCGACACAAGACGGGCCGCTGGCGAGGTTCTTCAGGCCGATCCTCAGCCCCATCCTGCAACCGCGTTTTGCGATGAGCATGGCGGTCACGACGTTGTCGTTTTCGATGCTGACGTTCCAGGCGCAGAACCTGTGGCAAAGCCGGCAAAACGGCGAATTTTCGGCGGCCGCGCTTGTCGAAAGCGTCAAGTCGAAAATCGAGGCTGTCCGGGAAGGCGCCGTTGAATTTTACGACGACGTCGTCATGGTGTACGAATTGCAAACCGGCTTCGGAGAGCAATCCGCCCAAGCGCCGCGACAGGAGGGCGCCAATGAGCGGTAATGTTGCAACACGGCTGCCGGAGTCGGGTTTCTGCCGGCAATGCGGCGTCGTTTTGACCGCGGAGACTCGCCGGGTGTGGCAGGGAATTCCGCACTGCTGCGACTGTCTCGAAAAACTGGCCGGCACGGTCTCCGCAGGTCATGCATCCGCGCCTCGAGCCGCCGCGGATGTCGAGGCGCCGCCCAGAGCATCGAGCCGGCCCTCCGCGCTGCCGCCCGTCCCCGACGAGGCGCCCTCCGCCTTGCTGGCCTTTATCCTCGGCTGCATACCGGGCCTGGGCGCGGTTTACAACGGCCAGTACGTCAAGGGTCTCGTCCACATCCTGCTGTTCGGAAGCTTGGTGACGATAATCGCCGAGGGTCAAGTCCAAGAATTGAAGGGCTTTTTCATACCGCTGATGACGTTCCTGGTTTTATACCAGCCGTTCGAGGCGATGCATACCGCCCGAGCGCTCCGGCGCGGTGAGGAAGTCAACGAGTTTTCCGGCATCGTCAACCTGATGTTCGGCGGCGCTCCGAGCATAGCCGGCAGCGTGTGCTGGATCGCGCTTGGCGTCGTGTTCTTTCTCCACGCGCTCGACATTTGGGAGCTCGCCGACGTGCTGCCTTTCTGGCCGCTGCTGGTGATTGCATTCGGAATCTATCGGCTGTTCCGCGCCGTGATTCCGAAGCAACGCGCAGAAGACGAAGCGGAAGACGGACCCGCGGCCGCATTCTCCCACGGCGAGCTCACCGAATAGCCGTTAAGCGGAAGTTTCAGGGCTGATCGGGTATAAGTCACTGCTGTAGTGGGGGTTATGTCTTTCTCGGGTGTTTGGTTCTGGCTACACTTTGGGCGTCACTCCCAGCAGTTGGAAACAGCGCTGTTGCAGGGGCGTGGGCTGCGTCTGGATAGTGAAGTTGGCGCCGGCGGCGGCCTGCATGGTGTTGGCGGTCAGCGTCCCCAGGTCGGCGAGTAGCGAGCGGAAGCTATGCACCGGCAGATCGTCGGCGGTGCGCTTGCGGCCGGCCTTGGCCGCTGCCGCCGGCGAGCGGCGCGCGGGGGCGAGCGGCGAAGGGCGTTGCTGCTCGGCTGCGGCCGGGTCGTGGTCGTCGAACAGCAGGGGCGCCAGCTTTTGGCGCATGTGCCACTCGACGTAGTAGGCCAGCATGCACAGCAGCACGTGCGCCCGCACGCGGTCCGCCCGCCGGTGGTGGATCGGGCGCACCTTCAGGTTCACCGACTTGAGACTGCGAAAGGCCCGCTCCACCTGCGCCAGGTTCTTGTAGGCGCGCACTGTCTGGGCGGCATCGAACCGCTCGGGGGCGACGTTGGAGCGGACGATGTAGAGCCCGTCGAGTTGCTGCTCGGCCGCGATCTTGTCTTCATCCCGGCGATAGCTGAACGTGTCGTCGGTGATGGTGGTGACGAAGTGCTTGGCGACCTTGTGGCGGTTAAGCACCTTGCCGACCCGCAGGCCGATGGCCGCCGCGCCGCGCAACGGCCGGTTCTTCCGTCGAGTCGCCGTGGCGATGGGCGCCAGGTCCTGCTCGGTGGCGGCCAGCAGTTCCTGCCGCTTGCGCTGGCGCTGGGCGGCCAGCAGGGGATTGCGGCACACGACCAGTCGCTCGCCGGGGAACTCCTCGCTGCTGATCTCGGCCAGGTTGCGCTCGTCGAACAACGAGGGCGCCACCGCGCCGGCGGCCAGCAGCTTGCGCATCGTCGGCGCGCGCAGCGTGGTGATCCAGCGCAGCCCGTCGACGCCCTGCAGGTCCTGGCGGATGCGCGCCGCGGTGAGCATGCCGCGGTCGCCCACCAGCACCACCCGTGCAAGTCCGAAGCGGTTGCGGATCTTGTCCACTTGGCTGGCCACCGTCTGCGGATCGCCGGTCGAGCCGGCGAAGACTTCCACCGCCACCGGGCAGCCGGCGGCCGTGCATAACAGACCGAAGACGATCTGCAACGTGCCCGGCTTGCCGTCGCGGCTGTGTCCCCGTTGGGCCAAGGGGCAGTGGGTTCCCTCCAGGTAGCTGGAGGTCAGGTCGTAGAGCAGCAGGGTGTGCTCCTGTAGATGGCGCTTGGCCAGCCGCTGCTCGATGCCCGCCTGCCGCTCCAGCAGCCAGTCCATCGCCTGATACAGTTCGTGCTGGTTGACGTCGCCGAGGCCGAGCGCCGCGCCCAGGGTCGACACCGCGCTCTCGGGCGCCAGGGCGCGGGCGGTGGCCAGCTTCGACTGCGCGTCGATGACGCGGGCGGCGAGCAGGGCCACGGCCAAGTCGCGGGTGCGGCTGGGGCGGCGGGCGAGCAAGGTGGGCAGGGCGAGTTGCTGCAGCGAGCCCACGACGGCGGCGACATGGCCGTGGGGCAGGCTGCGCAGGCAGGTGAAGGCCTCGTCGGCAGGGACGAGGCGCTCGCCGCGCAGGACCCGGCGCAGCGTCTCGATGGCGGCGGGGGGCAGCTTGGAGAGGTTGGCGAGGGTGCGTTTTTTGACGCGGCCGCGGTCGCGGTAGGACTCGCGGAGGAGGATGGCTGGGGGCGAGTTGCGGTTGGGCACGCGCTCTATGTACATGGATACAATTATAGCAGGTATATCAAACGAAAACAAGGTAATAAATAATGAAAAACAGCAATATACATGGCTACAAATCGCCTCTTACACCACACCTCGACACCACCAAAACCCTTTGCAATCTATGCGTTAGGGGGAAATGAAGCCCTGAAACTTCCGGTTAAGCGGCGCCCCGCCCTACGTTGCTGCGTGTTCGCGCGCCGTTTTCTCGTTGAGCTTCAGTCCCAGCCCCGGACGCTCCGAGACGCGCAGGCGGCCGTTGCGCAGGGACTCGGGAGGCTCGACAAGCTCGGCGCGCCAGTCGGTCTCGCCGTATGAGAACTCCAAGATGTCGAAGTTCGGCAGCCCGACGCATACGTGGGCGGCGGCCATGTTGCCGACCGGACCCGCCGGGCCGTGCGGAGCGACCGCCAACCCGGCGGCCTCAGCCAGGGCGGCCGTCTTCTTGAGCTCGAGCATCCCGCCGATGGTCTTGATGTCAGGCATGAGAATGTCCACGGCGCCCGCGTTGATGTATTCGAGGTTCTGCGCGAGACCGACAAGCGACTCGCCGCCGGCAAAGGGCATCTTGGCCGCCCGGTTCAACTCCGCGAGGTCGTCGAAGGGCCGCGTAACCTCCTCCAGCCAGTAGAGATTCAGCGGCTCCAGGCGTTTCAGCAGGTCGTAGCCGCGTTCGCGATCGAAGTTGCTGTGCGCGTCCACCAACAAATCCTGATCGGCGCCGATAACTTCTCTCACGGCCTCGATGCACTCGATCCCCAACCGCGTATGCGCCTCGATCTCCGCGGCGGAACCCCGCAGAGGCATGCCGTCGAACGAAGCCATCTTCACCGCGTCGAAGCCCGCATCGACCGCGCGGCGCGCCGAGGCGGCGAAACCCTCGGGAGTGCGCATTACGGTCGAACGGTTGATGTTGGCGTAATTGCGCACCGTATCGCGCAGCTTGCCTCCAAAAAGCCGATAGGTTGGAACGCCCGCGGCCTGCCCCTGCAGATCGTAGAGCGCCTGCTCGATCCCGCTGAGCGCGCGGGTCGCCGCGGCCGGCGTGCGAAGCTTCGCCCAGCCCGGTCAGGCCTGCGTCGGCGTGAACTTTGACGAATACCCAGTTGCCTCGGCGGTTGACGCGGACACGGACGACCTCGACCGCCCGCACGGCAATGGCGGCGGCGTAACGGTCGGGCGCGCCGGCGCATGACGCCAGGGCCGTCAAGGGGGCCGCGGCCAAGCTCTGGAGCATCTTGCGGCGGCGCGTCGTCACAGCGCCAGTTTACCAGTCCGTGGGGAAGTCTCGTGAGTGCGCCGCCGGACTCTCAGGGGCGCCTGCCGCGTTCCTGGGGATCGGCCCCGTCCAGCGGCGCGCCTGTGCCGGAGGAGCCCATGAACAGGCTGCGTCCGTCGGGAAAGGTGATGTCGCGCCCGCTGCCCTTGCAACTCGGGTCGCAAAGCCGGTCTTTGCTCTGGTAGCCGCGCACCGTCACTTCGGCGCCCGGCAGCAGCAGCGTTTTGGTCAGGCCCCTGCGGATCAGGGTGTTGGGAGTGCCCGCCTCAAGCTCCCAGATCAGGGTCTTTCCGTCCTCTTGCTCGGTTTCCACATGCACCCAGGCATGGGGGTTGATCCAATCGACCTTGACCACCTTGCCCTCTACCCGAATCGGCGCGTTGGCGTCAAACTCGGCGGAGAATGCGTGGTGAGCATAGGCTGAAGGCGCAGCCGCGAGAAATGCGGCCGGCAGCATGAAAGCGGTGAAGCGACGAATCATGGCGGCCTCTATTTTATCAGTGAATAGTGCATGGCGAATAGCAAGACCCGGCGCGCTTACTCCGCTGCCGCCGCTCTGTCGATGTTCGCCCGCGAAACGATGTACTGGCGGATAAGCTCGGTTTCCTCTTCGTCGATCTGATCCGTGAAGTCGTCCATGCCGAGATCTTTCAGCAGGCCGCCGCGCACGATGTCCTGAAAAGCGTCGTGGATTGCGGGCGCCATCGTGCGCAAGTCGGCATTGCGGTAACCCCGTGCCTGGTAGCCGTGGCACGAGCTGCAGAAGCGGTGGTAGAGCTCGCCGCCCCGAGCGACCTCTTCCGACGATGCAGTCAACGGCGGCGGCTCCGGGATCGTGAGGTTCCGCTTGGGGGGGTCCGGCAGATCCGTCTCGCCGCCAAGAGCGAAGGCCATGATCCTGCCGTAGTTTTCGTAGTCGAAATTCGCGGAAGCGACCAGCGCGACGTACTGCTTGCCGTCGATCTCATAGGTCATTGGCGGCGCCTGAATCGAGCCGTAGGATTCGAATTGCCACAGCCGCTCGCCGGTGTCGCTGTGGTACGCCGAGACGGTCCCGGTCCCGTCGCCCTGGAAGACTACGCCGCCCGCCGTGGCCAGCACGCCGCCGACGCGCGCGGTCGCGTTCTCCACCGCCCAAAGAGTCTCGCCCGTCAGCGGATCGAACGCTTTGAGGATGCCCTTCGCCTCGGGCGGCGCTTCCGTTTTGGCGGCCAGGTCGAGGCGGTATTTCCCTCTGGCGACTCCGAGATTCATCGAAAATTTGCGGGGCGTGTAGCGGCCGGTTTTGACGAACTCCTCGGGCAGGGCGAAAAAGTAGGGGATGTCGTGAGTCGGGATGTACATCACGCCCTTGCCCCGGTCGAACGACATCGCCTCCCAGTTGTGCGCCCCGGTGTTGCCGGGCAGAATCCACTGCGGTTTCTTTTCCCAAACGACTTTCGGGTTCTCGACCGGCCTGCCCGTCTTCATATCGACGTGCGTGGCCCAGGTCATCGCGCCGTAGGGATGGGCGCGGAGCAGCTCGCCCGCAGCGCGGTCGAGCACGTAAAAAAAGCCGTTCTTGGGCGCCTGCAGCAAGACCTTGCGCTCCCGGCCGTCGACGGTCATGTCGGCCAACACGATGTCCTGCGTGGCGGTGTAGTCCCAGTTGTCGCCCGGCGTCGTCTGGTAGTGCCACTTCATCTTGCCTGTGTCCGGATCGACGGCGACGATCGAGGCGAGAAAGAGGTTGTCGCCGCCCCCCGGCGAGCGGATTTCCCGCGACCAGGGAGCGCCGTTGCCCACGCCTATGTACACGGTATGGAAGTCGCGGTCGTAGACGATGCTGTTCCACACCGTGCCGCCCCCGCCGAGCTTCCACCATTCACCGTTCCACGTCTTGGCGGCGAGCTCCATCTCAGGATGCTCGAAGGGCTGGGAGGGGTCTCCGGGCACCGTGAAGAAGCGCCACGCCTTCTCTCCCGTCTCGGCGTCGTAGGCCGTCAGGTAACCGCGGTGGTCGTATTCGGAACCGCTGTTGCCGATGTAGATCTTTCCCGCCGCGGCCAACGGCGCGCCCGAAATCGTGTAGGGGATGCGCGACGGGTAATCGGCGGTATCGACGTCCCAGACCTTGCGGCCGGTTGCCGCGTCGACCGCCACCAGACGGGCGTCGAAGGTGGCCGCATAGACGCGGCCCTTGTAAACCGCGACGCCCCGATTCATGGGTCCGGCGCAGCACGACCAGCGAGCGTATTCGCGGCGTGTCTTCGGGTCGAAAGTCCAGATCTCCTCGCCGGTCGCGGCGTCTACGGCGTAAACGACGCTCCAACTGTCGGTGTAGTACATCGTCCCGTCGACAACCAGCGGGGTCGATTGCAGGCGGTGGCGCATCGCGATGGAGTTCGTCCAGGCGAGGCCCAAGCCGCGGACCGTCTCGCGGTCGATCTGGGTCAAGGGCGAAAAACGTTGCTCGGAATAGGTGCGGCCGTAGGCGATCCAGGCTCCCGGCTCGTCTTGCTCGACGCGCGCAATGCGTTCGTCATCGACGAACGCCGCGCCGCCGGCCGGGGACTCCGCCGGGGAGCAGCCTGCTGCAGCGGCTAAAATCAAGCCCAATATCCATGCTGGAGCCTGCTTCGTCCGTGTTCTGACCACACGCTTCCCCGCGGCCGCTCAGGCGCGCCGAATGCAAGCAGGAGTATATCCTATTCCCGTTTCGGCCCCGCTTTTTTGCGCCGCGGGGATAAAAAGCCTGAACTTCCGGCCGCTGTTTCCGTATTGCGTATCGAGCGCAGGCGCCGTTTCGCGCCGCCGGAGCGACCGCAGCCGGATTTGTCGAAAGCAATCCCGATCGGATAAGATAAATGGCAAGCGTCCGCGGGTAATGCTGAAGCTGATCTCCCTCACCCTGAAGAATCTGACGCGCAACCGTCGCCGCACCGTCCTCACGGTGTTGAGCGTGGCGGTGTCGCTGTTTCTGTTGGGCGTGCTGCTGTCGCTTTACACGGCCTTTTATCACCGCCAGGCGACCGATGCGCAAGCCCTGCGTCTGGTCACGCGCCACAAAGTCTCGCTGACCCAACTGATGCCGTTCTATTACGGCCGCCGCATCGCCGAAGTCGAGGGCGTCGAAAACGTCGTCGTCTTGAATTGGTTCGGCGGGACTTACAAGGACAACCGCCCCGAAAACATGTTCCCGCGTTTCGCCACGGAGCCGGACAAAGTTTTCGACATTTACAGCGAATTCAAGGTGCCGCCCGAACAACTCGAAGCCTTCAAGCGTGACCGGCAAGGGATTGCCATCGGCAGCATGGTTGCCGAGCGGGTGGGTCTCGAGCTCGGCGATCGAATCACGATCAAGGGCGACATTTATCCGTTCGACCTGGAGTTCACCGTCCGCGCGATTTTCGAAGGCCCCGACGACTTCAACAGCTTCTTCCACCTGGACTATATCGAAGAGTCTCTGCCCGAAGGGGAGCACGGCCACGCCGGCACGTTTACCATTCGGCTGCGCAGCACGGACGACGCGCCGCGTGTCGGACGGGAAGTCGATGAGATGTTCCGCAACGCGCCCTCGCCCACCAAGACGGAAACCGAAGCGGCGTTCGCGCTCTCTTTCGTAGAGCAACTCGGCAACATCAAGGTTTTCCTGATGAGCATCGCCGGGGCGGTCGTATTCACGATCATGCTGGTCTCGGCGAATACCGTGGCCATGACCGTACGCGAGCGCACCGCCGAAATCGGCGTTTTGAAGACTCTGGGCTTTCGCGCCGGCGCGCTGCTGGGCATGATTCTCGGCGAGGCATTGCTGATAGCGTTGGCCGGAGGCATTCTCGGCGCCGCTCTTGCCTTCGGCGTGACGCAGGCGATGGCCAACGTGATGGTGTCGTTTTTTACCGGCTTCACGATGCCTCTTTGGGGCGTGCCCGTCTGTCTGGCGGCGGCCTTGGCGATCGGACTCGGCAGCGCGCTCGTCCCGGCGGTTCTGGCCGTGCGGACCGGCATCACGGACGCCCTGCGGCACACGGGGTAAGCGAACGATGGCAAGCATCCCGCTGGCCTACAACCTGCGCAATCTGATGGTGCGCAAAGCCACCACGGCGATGACCGCGCTGGGCATCGGCCTGACCGTTGCCGTGCTGCTGGGCATCGGCGCTTTGGTGGACGGGGTGACCGGAGCGCTGGCGGCCTCCGGCCATCCGCGGAACCTGATCCTCATGCGCCAGGGGTCGCCGTCCGAGCTGGTCAGCACGGCGCCGCGGGAAAAATTCGACGTGGTGAAATTTCTCCCGGGAATCGAAAAGCTCGACGGCGAGCCGATGGTCTCGCACGAGGTCGTTTCGGTAACCAATCTGGCGCTGCGCGGCGATCCGCAGTCCGTGAGCAACATCACCGTGCGCGGCCTGTCGCCGATGGGGATCAAGTTGCGCGATAACGTGCGTCTGGTCAGCGGCCGCTGGTTCGAACCCGGCAAGCGCGAGGTCGTCGTCGGCTCGGGAGCGCACGCCGTCCGCGCGGGAACCTCGATCGGCGATGCGGTTCCCTACGGCCGCGGCGATTGGCAGGTCGTCGGCGTCTTCAATGCGGGCCGTTCGGCTTTCAACAGCGAGATCTGGGCCGACGGCAACTTCGCCACCGCGGACTTGGGCCGCGGCAGCAACCGCAGCGTCATTCTCGTGCGGGCCGCAGACGCCGCCGCCGCGCAAGCGTTGACGAACCTTGCCGCCGACGATCAGCGGCTGACTCTCGAAGCCAAATCCGAGCGCGCCTACTACGACGAGCAGATGGTCTCCGCGGCGCCGGTGCGCTCCTTGGGCATATTCGTTGCGGCGATCATGGCTATCGGCAGTTGCTTTGCGGCGATGAACACGATGTACACCGCCGTCGCGCGTCGGGCGCGGGAGATCGGCATCTTGCAGATGCTCGGGTTTTCCCGCGGCGGCATCCTGATCTCGTTTTTGATCGAGTCGCTGATGCTCTCGCTTTGCGGCGCCGTTCTGGGCTCGCTGCTGGTGCTGCCGCTCAACGGACTCGAAAGCCGGATCGGCAATTTCATAACGTTCAGCGAGACGACTTTCCAGTTTTCCGTCACGCCGGAGAATCTCGCCGTCGGCTTTGCATTTGCAGCCGTCATGGGAGTGCTGGGAGGGCTGTTGCCGGCGCGTCAGGCGGCTTCCCGAGAGATTCTGACCTCCATGCGCGACTTGTGATGACGGAAAAGACGAGAGTCAACGAGAGTCTGGCGTCGTTGAAGATCGACCGCGCGAAGGGCCGCCCGCGCGAGCGCCGCTGGGCCAAGTGGTGGATTCTCGCCGGCGTTGTCCTGTTGGCTCTCTTGGGGCTCTGGAACGCGTTTCTGTCGGGCACGGCGGTCTATGCGGTGGAAACCTACCGCGTCAGCGTCGAGACCGCGGGGGAATCGGGCGCAGCCGTCGTGCTGG
Source organism: Bryobacterales bacterium (assembly GCA_965214915.1). Taxonomy (GTDB): domain Bacteria; phylum Acidobacteriota; class Terriglobia; order Bryobacterales; family UBA6623; genus CATQHP01. The sequence goes on from CBDCCP010000001.1 coordinate 543,055, forward strand.
ATGCGGCCGGCTACATCGTCCCCCACCACAAGATCGAGGTCGCTTCGAAGGTTGTCGGCCGGGTTGCCTGGATCGGCGTCGAAAAGGGTGACAGTGTGCGCAAAGGGCAGGTGCTCGTCCGTCTCGAGGATGCCGAATACCGCGCCCGCACGACCCAAGCGGAAGGCCGCCTGACCGCGCTCCGCGCCCGCCTGCAAGAGTTGGAAGCCGGCTCGCGCCCCGAAGAGATCGCCCTGGCGAAAGCCAATCTCGAAGAGGCCAAGGCGGAGTTCGAGAACAGCCGCATCGAGTTGCGGCGCGCCAAAGAGCTCTTCGATGCCGGAGTCATCTCGCGGCAGGAGTTCGACAATGCGCAAACCCTTTCCGAGGCCCGGCAGGCCCGCGTCGCCTCGCTCGACCGGGCTTACGAGTTGCGCCGCCTCGGCCCCCGCGAAGAAGAGATCGCCGCCGCCCGCGGAGAGGTGAGCCAAGTCTCGGGCGAGGTCGCTTATTCCAAGACGATGCTCGACGCCACGCTCATCCGCGCGCCCAGCGACGGCACGATCCTCGAGCGCAACGTCGAGATCGGCGAGTTCGTCACCACCGGCTTCGTCGGCGAGCGCGGCGCCAAAGGCTACGTTGTTTCTCTAGCCGATCTGAACGATATCCAGGTAGAGCTCGATATCAGCCAGGACGATTTCTCGCGGCTGCACATGGGCCAGCGGTGCATCGTGACGACCGACGCCTACCGCGACCGGGAGTACGAAGGCGAAGTTGTGGAAATCTCGCCCGAGGCCGACCGTCAGAAAGCCACCGTCCAGGTCAAGGTGCAGATTCTCGAGCCGGACTCCTACTTGCGCCCGGAAATGAACGCCAACGTCGCTTTCCAGGCAGCCGAAGGACGGACGGACGCGACGCGGGCGGCTGCGCCTGCCGTCACGGTTCCCTTGTCGGCGGTGCGCGACGGCAACGCGGTCTTTCTGCTCGTCGGCGAGCGCGCCGTGCGCCGCGCCGTCCGCGTTCGCGGCTCCACGGCCCGCGGAGTCGAGATCGCCGAAGGACTCACCGGCGGCGAAGACGTCATTCTCAATCCGCCCGCCGCCCTCAAAGACGGAGACCCCGCGCGAAGGAAAGCATCATGAACCGAAACGACAGCGCCCCGGCCGTGCAGGCCCGCGGCCTGACTAAGGAGTACCGCCGTGACGACTTCGTGATCACCGCGCTGGACAAAGTCGACCTGGACATTCCCGACAAGGCGTTTTTCTGCTTGATGGGCCCCTCGGGCTCCGGCAAATCGACGCTACTGCACCTGATCGCCGGCATCGACAAGCCGACCTCCGGCGAAATCCGCGTGCTCGGAGAAGACATCGCCTCGCTCGCGGAGAAAACGATGGCCAGTTGGCGCAGCGAAAAAGTCGGCTATGTCTTTCAGACATTCAACTTGATCCCCGTCCTGAACGCCTTGGAAAACGTCGAGTTGCCGCTGCTGCTCACCGGTCTGAGCAAGCAGGAGCGCCGCCGCAACGCGCGCACCGCGCTTGAAATCGTGGGCCTCGGCGACCGGCTCGACCACTACCCCCGCCAACTCTCCGGGGGACAGGAGCAGCGCGTCGCGATCGCGCGGGCATTCGTCACCGATCCGCGGATCATCCTCGCGGACGAGCCCACGGGGGATCTCGACGCCGCCTCGGCCAAGGACGTCCTCGATATACTCGCCGCGCTCAACAGCAACCACGGCAAGACCATCGTCATGGTCACCCACGACCCCCGAGCGGCCGAGTACGCCAACGTGCGCCGCTACCTGGAAAAGGGAACGCTGCAAGACGGCGGAAACGATTAGCGACAGGCGCGGCGTCCGGCTCGGGTCCGTTTGCGTTTCGAGACGGAGCGGGCGCAGGCCTGCGGATGGACCCGTCTGAGCGCCCATTTCACCGTTTACAGTGTGTTCAAAGGGCGTTTACAAGTAGCTTAAAAGATGGGCGTCGTGGGCGTCGTGGGCGTCGTGGGCGTCGTGGGCGTCGTGGGCGTCGTGGGCGTCGTGGGCGTCGTGGGCGTCGTGGGCGTCGTGGGCGTCGTGGGCGCCGTGGGAAAGCCCCTAATCAACGGCAGGGCGAATCTCGACAATCCGCGACGTGGTGATCGTCTTGAAGTCCGGGTGGTGAAATTCAAGATGCATCCCGCGGCCGATGTAATCCATCTTGAGCATCGAGCCGCCCCAGTTGGAGCCGCGGACGCTGACCGGCACCGGATACGGGCAGAAAAGCGGATGCCCGGAAATGAACGTGCCGCCGTCCCGAAATTCCAAGCGGTAGCTGCGGTTCTCGGTCTCGACAACCAACGAGGTTCCTTCAGCCAAGCTGTCAAGATGGACACCGCCTTCGATCTCCGAGCGTACGATGCGGCGGTTGATATCTTGGCCGAAGCTGGAGAGTCTCGTGAAGAGGCTCGGGCGGAACTCCCCGGTGCGGTGGCTCATGGCGTTCCAGGAACTCTGACTGCGGATTTATTGTAGCCGAGCCGCCGTCAATTGGCGCTCAGCCTGCGATAGTACTCCGCCACCGCCTCGCGGTAGGTTTCGGGCACCGGTTCGGAGACGATCGCGCGGACTTCTTCCTTATCGTCCAATTCAACTTGGCGGCGCACCTGGACTTCGAGCTGCTCGAGCAGCGCGAGCATTTTGCGGTACTCCTCCTCAAGCAACTCGGGGTTGCCTTGGAAGCGCTCGTTCGCGAGGCCGCGAACGAAATCGCGGAGTTCCGCGAGGTCTTGCGGATCGAATTGGCCCGACTGCCGCAGCCGGTTGACGATCTGCGGGACATCGGCAATGCCTTGCCGTAACTCCTCCTCCATCCTTCGACGGATCTCCGCATCGGCCGCGCCCCGGTACGGCCGGGGGTCCCAATCGCCGTAGTTGACCGCGCCGAGCCCGCCGGGGCCGCCCCGGCGGCCCCGGTCGGCGCCGCCCCGGCCGGACGCAGCTTGCCGAGACTGTGGCCCCATCCCGCCCGGCGCGCCGGATTCATTGGGTTGTCCGGCCTGACGTCCTCGGCCCGGCTGTTGACCGGGCTGCTCTCCGCCCGATTGCCGCCCCTCGCCGTCTTGACTTTGCGGACGCCGGCCGCTCTCGCCCAGGCCCGCCGCTTCCTCCATCCGGCGGCGCAAGTTCTCCATGTCGTTCAGCGCGCGGGCGAGACCGAGTTGTCGATCCCCGCCTCCGCCTTGCGCCAATTGCTCAACCTCCTTGAGGTCGTCGCGCAGTTGACGCAATGCTCGCGACACTCCCCTCTCGCCCTGAGCTATGTAAGGCGCCATGCCGCGGCGGATCATATCGGACGCATTAAGGATCGCAGTCGCCGCCTCGGACTGCTGCAAATCGCCTAGGGCAGAACGCAGCCGCCCGGAAGCCGCCTTGTTCTCCTCGCGCAGGCGCCGGGACTGGCGCTGCATTTCACGCTCGATCTCAGCCAGCCGCTCGCCCATCGCAGCCTTGCGGTCCGCGAGCGCGATCTCTTCCTCGCGGGTCATGCCGGTGGGAGGCAAGCCTCTTTGTTGTCCGCCCTGCGCCTTGATGGCGGCGAGCGCTGTCTCCAACGACTGCTGAAGCCGCTCGGCGGCCTGCTCCTGCTCCCGCACCAGTTGCTCGGCGCTTTGACGCATCTGCGAGATCGCCTCGCGGCTCTGCTGCTGCCGCTCCTGAGCCATCGCTTGCAGGGCCTCCCGAAGTTGTTGCTGCGCCCGCAGGGCGGATTGCCCGCTTTGGCCGCCGTTGCGGTTGCCCTGCTCCATGGCGCGGGTGGCGCGGTCGAGTTGCCGGATCGTTCGATCGAGCTGCTGTTGCTGCGGCCGGTCTTGCGAAGCGCCGCCGCTCGACCCCGACGACGAGCCGGAGGAACTCGACGAGGAGGATTGGCTTTGCTGCGAGCTGCGCCCTTGACTTTGCTGCCGCCGCTGCAACTGCTCGAGCCGGCGTTTGAGCTCTTCGGCCTCACGCCGCAGCATTTCCTGTTTCCAGCGCTCCTCGAAGCCCATTTCCTGTTGGCCGCGCGCTCGGTCTGCAAGCTGCTCTTGCCGCCGCGCCAACTCTTCGAGCTTCTTGAAGGCGTCGTCGATCTCCTGCTCGATCTGCTGTCCAGAGGAACCGCCGCCGGTCTCGTACTGATTTTTCTCGAGATCCATCTCAAGCTCGAACATCTCGGCGAGATCGCGTGACGCGCCGCCTCCGCCGCCCCCGCCGTTGCGGTTCATCGAGATCTGGATATCGGTAAAAATGGATTCCGCGCGCAGCAGGTATTGCAGAGCCTGCTGCTCGGGGCCTACGGCATCGTCCAACTCGTAGGCGGCCAGCGCAGCGGAGGCCGGCTTCATGAACTCCGCCGCTTTTTCCATGTATTCGACGAACTGCTTGAATTTCGGATCGCTTGCGGTCAACTGCCGGGCGCGGGTGCGCTCGGCCAAGGTTGCCGCCTGGCTCATCAGCGTGGCCTGCAGCTCGGCGAGCATCGCGGCGCTCTCGCGCAACTCTTCCGGCTTGCGGCCGTCGCCGGCATCGCGCTCCTTGACGAGATTCCAGGTGGCGACGATGATCTCCTTTTGCCGCCGGGAAATTTCGTCCCGCTGCCCGCCGCCTTGACCGCCGCCGCCGGACTGTTGGGACTGTGAGAACGAGCGGTCGAACGGCTGGACCTCGATGAAATAGATGTCTGTGCGGGTTTCGTTCCTGCCGTCGGAGGCTGCCGCGTAGTAGCTGATCAAATCGCCGGGAAGCAGGCCGGCCGGCGGCGCCGGCGGAGGCAACGGCGCAGCGGAGACGCCGGATGCAATGGCCGGCCGCGCGGCTTCCTCATGGATCGATTCGCCCATTTCCTCGAGCGGGAAGAGATGGCTTGTGCGGAACTCCTTCTTGCCGCGGACGCCGCCGAAGGCGATTTTCGGCTGCTCGACGCCGTTGACCGAATAGTGCAACTCCAACGACCGCAGCCCGAAATCGTCGCCGGCCTTGAAGCGCGCCATAACTTCTTCGATGCCGGTCGCCCGCCAATCGCGGGCCGGTTCGAGGATGTCCAGAGCAGGCTTTTCATCGGGAACGACCGTGATGAAGAAGTCGTCGGTGAGGCGGATATCCTCGCCTTGATAGACCGCGGCGATGTGGTATTCGCCGTCATCGACCACCTCGATCTCGGCTTCGTTGCCGCGCAGCGCAATCCGTTTTTCGCCGACCGCCAGGATGCCGTCTTCCAGCGGCTTGTCGGTCGTGACCGTAACCTTGACCTTCGTGCCTTTCACCGCTCGAATATCGCCGCCGGGGTCTTCGGTGAGCGGATCGAGGCCGGTCCACGCGGGGAATTCGTATTCGAGCTTGATGTTCTCGACGTTGGGCATGGCGACCACATCGACGTTGAACTCGCGCGTGCGCACCCTGCCGGCAACAACGTAATAGCGCAACGGCTCGCGCACCGCCGAGAACGTAAACTCGTACCCGCTACCCTCGAGTTGCGGGCCCATCGGAGCCTTTTCCCAATCGACGCTGCTCTCGAACTTGGCGTAAATGTCGACGCCGGCCGGATCGAAGCCGACCGGGCGGACGGCGACGCTCAGGTTGGCGCCTTTGCGCACGGTTGTGTCGCCCGGCTCGACCAGAAACTCGTAGAGGGGGGCGTCCCCGGCAATGAACCACCCCGTCCAAAGCCGTGACGTGCCGTATTGCCAATAGCCGGGGCCGGAAGTTCCCAGCCACGCCAACATTGTCAGACCCGCAACGGCGGCGACGGCAAAAGAGAGAATGCGCCCGCGGCCGACCACGTCGTCCACCGGCACGGTTTCGGCGACGCGCAGGGTATCTTCCTGCAGCAAATCGAGCAGCGGGTTTGCGGGAGCGTCCGCGCCGCGCATACGGGCCGTCTGATCGACCCAGGCATCGAGCCGTCCGCCGAATGCCGGCGAGCGTCGTTCCGCCTCGTCGGCCGCCCGCCGGGCGCCCAGCCCGCGCAGAGGCCGCACGAGGAGAATGACGATAACGGCGGCGGCGGCGGCGACCAGCAGCGCCCGCGCGCTGACCATGCTGGCCGTCGAGAAAGCGAGCTTGTTGGCGACATAGACGCCGCAAACGGTAACCAGAAGGGCGGTCAGCGCGAGCGCGCCAAGGCCGCGGGACGCCAACGATGCTCTGAGGCGCCGGCGAACGCGGTCCAGATAGTCATCGAGGCCGGTCGAAGATTTTCCAACGCTGAATAGAGCCATCGGCTCAAACCTCCCTGGCGACGTTCAAGTGCCGGTTGCCTACGACTGATTCTACCAGTGCGGCTGCAAGCAAAAGGAACAGGATGAATTTCCAAATCTTCAGCGGCGGGGGTTTTAGCGGCGATTCCCCATCTGCCGCCAAGGCGGCCGCGGAGTCGGTTCGCCCGGTCGATTTCCAGAGCTCCAGCGTGTCTTCATCGAGGGAACGGAGATTCGACTCGAGCGGATCGGGATTGACGGCCAGCAATTCCGAACGCTCCGCGCGCCGCACTTCGTAAAAACCAACTTGGTCGAGTATGAGATCGTCGCGCGCCACCGCTTCGGACAGCGTGAGCGCGCGGTCTCCTTGCGGATCGAAGACTTGCACCATGCCGCCGGAACTCCGCCGGCGGCTCAATTCAAGCACCGAACCCACCAGAGCACGGCCTTGCGAAGCTTCCATTCCCGTGAGATACCGCGCGGTTTCCACGGCAAAGGGGACGAAGAGCGGGCTGATCGGCAGGTCGTTCCAGACGTTGTCGATCGTCGAAGCGAATAGCAGCGCTCGGCCCGCGCCGAGCGCATGCTCGATCAACAAGGGAGCGCCGTTCCCCAACCGCAGGGGCACATCGTCCGTCTCGCCGGTTTTTACGCGGGCGTAGAGAAAGAATTTCACGCCGCTCAAGCGCTTGAGTTGCTCCACCACCGGATGCGACGGGTCAGACCGGCCGGCGGTTTGAAAGCGCGTTGCGCCGCGCTCGGAAAAAAGCGGCTGATCGACCTCGTGGCCGGTGAGAACGACCTTGCCCGCATTTGCCGTTTTCGGCCCCAACGCCAGGAACAACGATCCCCCTGACTCGACATAATTTCTCAGGCGCGTCAGGAACCCGCTCGACAACTGCGGGATATCCGACAGCACGATCAGCGCATACCGATCGGGACTGAGCCGCTCGGCTTCTCCCGGCGAGGCCGCCTCCAACGAGAAACGTACGGCGGTGGAAGCCCCGAGCGCGGTGCTGTAATGGAGCAGATCGCGCTTGCGGCTGTCGGCGCTGACGAAGAGCACCGGGTCGGGCTCGGAGTTGTCCAGCGCCGCCAAACGGCGGTCGTCGGCCGGGAGATCGTCCGCCGGCTCGATGACGAACTCCGCTCGACTGAAGCCCCGCGGCGGATCGAAATTCTCAAACGTAAAGGTTGCCCGTCCGTTCTCCGGAATTTCTCCGGTTGAGGCCGCTGTTCGCTTGCCGTCGATCGTAAGCACGACCCGCTTGTTCACTTTCGGCGTTGCGTACCCGCCGACGGTCACCTCGAGTTTCGGCTCGTCCACGCCGAACAGTTGCCTGGAGCCTTTCACGCTCTCGACCGCCCAGTTCGGGACGGCATCGCCGCCAACGTTGTGGACTTTCAACGCCGCCGTTGCCGGCAAGACCAAGTCGTTGAAGCGGCCCGGCATCGCGCTGTTCTGATAGTCCGAAATCAGATGCGCCTCGACCGGATAGTCCGCATTGGGGGCCAGACTGCGCACCGCTTCGATCACATCGCCGAAACTGTTCCGAGCCGCGGTCGGGGCCAGCGAGGCCACGGCGCTGCGCAGCTCGGCTCGGTCGTCGATCGCATCGGTCACGACGCTCACCGAGGGGCCGTTGGCGACGATCTGCGCCCGGTCGCCTTCGTCCAAAGAGTCGATGATGCCGTTCGCAGCCGCTTGAGCGCGAGCCCAGCGGTCGGAGTGCTGCATGCTCAGCGAAGTATCGAGCGCAATGATGTGCAACGACGGGATGTCCCCGGCGACAACGGCCGGAGGACGCTCCCAGATCGGCTTCGAAAAAGCCAGCGCCAGCAGCAGCAGCAGCGCGAGCCGCAGCGCGAGCAGCAGCAGGTGCCGAAACCTTCTTTCGCGAATCGTGCTCTGCGTCCGTTTCTCGAAGAACATCAGCGAACTGATGCGCATCTTGACGGGGTTTTCCCGCTGCAGCAGATGCAGCCAAAGCGGCAGCCCGACCGCCAGCGCGCCGGCCAGAAACCATGGGGAAAGCAGCGCCATCGGCCCCTACCGCCTCCTCTGCCGGAACAACAGAAACTCGCGCAGCGCAAGGTCCAGCGGCTGCGACGTATTCATCAGCACGCAGTCGGCGCCCTCGGACTCCACCGTATTTTTCAGCCGTTCGATATGCGCTTCGATGCGCGCCGGATATTCCCGGTTGGCGAAGTCCGGCGATACTTCCATCAATTCGCCGGTCTCCATATCTTCCAATACGGCCGAAGCGCCGAGTTGCGGTTCAATCTCGCGGGGGTCGAGCACCTGAAAAAAAACGATGTCCTGACCGTGAAAGACCAACGGCCGCACGGCGTCCATGACCTGCCGGGGATCGACGAAAAAGTCGGAGATCATCGCCACAAGCCCTTTGCGGCTGACATGCTGCTGAAACTCGTGGAACGGGAGCTCCAGGTTCGTGCCGGTTGCCGGCCGGGCATTTTGCAAGATGTGCAGGATGCTCTGCAAATGCCCCGGCCGGAACGCCGGCGGCCGCACCTCGCGGATTTTTTCGTCGAAAAGCATCAACCCGACCGCATCGTGCTGCCGCGTGGAGAGATAGGCCAGCGAAGCCGCCAGGAACTTCGCATAGTCGAGCTTCGAGACCGCGCCCGATCGGTAGCCCATGGAGGCGCTGGCGTCAACCAGCAGAACGAGATGCGTATTCGTCTCGCCGAGAAACCGTTTGACGTACGTTCGGTTCGAGCGGGCGAGCACGTTCCAGTCGATGAATCGAGGGTCGTCGCCCTGGACGTACGGGCGGTATTCCGCGAACTCCTGGCTGAATCCAAAGAACGGCGAACGATGGAGGCCGGTCAGAAAGCCGTTGACAACCGTCTTGGCGACCACTTCGATGTTCGAGAGCCGCATGAGAATCTCCGGATCGAGCAGTTGCTGCACGGCCATCGGCTTACCCCCGGCTCCTCGAAAGCGTCATCCGTCAGTCCTCGTTCAACGCCGGTTGCGACGCGATCATTTCGCGCAAAACGTCATCGACATCCACCTTGTCGGACTCGGCATGGAAATTCGTCAGCACGCGGTGGCGCAGGACCGGCAGCGCAAGGGTATGCAAATCTTCGACCGTAACGTGGTACCGCCCCTCCAGCAGGGCGCGGGCCTTCGCGGCGAGAACCAGAAACTGCGTTGCGCGGACGCTGGCCCCGTAGTTGATGTATTTCCTGACGATCTCCGGCGCGGCCGGGTCGGTCGGACGCGTAGCGCGGATCAACTCGACGGCGTAGCGTATCACCGCTTGCGACACCGCCGTCTGCCGCACCAACCATTGGTACTTGAGGATATCTTCCGCGCTGGTTACCGCTTGCACCTCCGGCAGCGGCGTGCCGGCCGTATTACGGTCGACCACATCGGATTCTTGCTCTCCCGAGAGATAGCCGAGAATCACGTTGAACAAGAAGCGGTCGAGTTGGGCTTCGGGCAGCGGATAGGTGCCTTCCAGCTCGATCGGGTTTTGCGTGGCCAGCACCAGGAACGGCGGGTCGAGCCGGTAGGTGTTGCCGCGCACCGTAACGCTCAGCTCCTGCATGGCTTCGAGCAGCGCAGCCTGTGTTTTCGGCGGCGTGCGGTTCACCTCGTCGGCGAGCATGACGTTGGTAAAAATCGGCCCCTTGACGAACGTCCACGTCCGCCGCCCCGTGGTCGGATCTTCCTCGATGATGTCGGTTCCGGTCACGTCGGTCGGCATCAGGTCGGACGTGAACTGAATGCGCTTGAAGGTCAGCCCCAAAGCGGCCGCCAGCGTGCGCACCAGCAGGGTCTTCGCCGTGCCCGGCATGCCGGTAATCAAGCAGTGCCCGCCGACGAGCAGGGTCATCAGCAGGTTTTCCACGACCTCATCCTGGCCCACGATGATCTGCCGCACCTGTTCGCGGATGCGGTCCATCGAAGAATGGAAGCCGGCGACAATCTCCCGTGACTCGCTCGTTTGCGGTTCGCTCTGAAGTAAAAGAGACATAGAATTTCGACCTATTTCTTGATTTCCATAAGCAGCTTCAACGCCGGACCGAACGTGGGGGCGTTTTCCAGCGAAAGCAGCACATGCCGGCGCGCCTTATGGCGATCGCCCATCTTATCGTAGGTTCGGGCCAGATTGTAGTTGGCGTTGGCTTTGTTCAGCGGGTCGAGCGCCAGGACGGCGTGGAATTCTCTCGCCGCGCGGCGGTACTCGCCGCTGTCGTAGAAGAGATCGCCCAATCTGCGGTGAACTTCTTCGTCCTGCGGCCAATTGTAAACGATGCCGTCGTAAACCCGAGTCGCTTCTGCGCTGCGCCCGGCCTCTTCGAGCCATTTGCCGAGCTTCTTGAGCATGTCCGGATTCCTGCCCCCCCGCTGCTCATAGGCCATCAACTCGTCGATCGCCTCAGCGCGTTTGCCGGCTTGATCGTAGGCCTCGGCAAGCAGAACGTAGGGGTTGCCGCTGCCGACATATTGCGGGTATGTTTTCTTGGCCTCGACGGCGGGCTCGACGACGCTTTCCCAGTCCTTTTCCCGAGCCGCTTCCAGCGCTTTCTGCAGGTCGCGGCGCCAACTCTTCAGCCCACCGAGGACAGGGCCGATGAATTCCTTCAGATAGTCCTGGAAACGGCTGTCGAACTCCCCGGCGCCCACGCCGAGCGCCGCCTCGATGTTGTCGGCCGTAGAGGCGCCTCGGGCGAACCCTTTCAGCAAAGTCGTCAGTTTCTCTTCGTCCCATTCCCGGGCAATGAAACGGCAAACCAAGCCGGCTTGCATATAGGAGATCTGCACTTGTCCCGGAAAGCGCGGGCGGATAAAGCCGCGGTCGAGCTCGGCGATCGGCAGCAGCTTCTCCTTCTCGACGGCAGAGATGAAATCCGGGCCGATGCTCTCGCCCCAACGCGGATCGCCTTGCCATTCCTCGTACATCGAGACGCCCTCGGAGTACCAGCGCGGCACCAGGTGGCCGGTCGCTTCGAGGGTGAAGACGTGCGCCAACTCGTGCCACAGCGTCGTGCCCCAATGGAAGCCGCCGGGCTCGCGTCCCGAGGGGCTGTCCATCGCCACCACGTAGCCGAAGGTCACGCCGAGCAGCCCGATGCCCGGCATGGCCATCGTGCGCACCGCGAAGTCGTCGTGATTGGGATAGAGCTCGATCTGCACGGGTTTCTCCGGCATGAAGTCGTATTTCTTCGAGAATTCGGCGATGGCGCGCTCGGAAAGCTCGAACACGTACGGCCGCAGCAACTCGGCCTCGTCCTTGTGCAGCTTCACCAGGATTTCGGGCTTCAGGAGCGCGGCCGACAGTTCTTCTGCGGACGCCTCTTCCGCGGACAATGGGACGTCACGTTCTTTGTTGGACAATGTCACGAAGTCGCTGAAGCTGTCCATCAGCCGCAGCGTGTTCACGGTTTTGGCGCTGTACGGGTCGCCGTTGTAGGCGATTTCGAGATGCCGGCGGCCTTCTTCTTCGAGTCCCTCGCGCATCAGGTTGACGCCCAGATCGGCGTGCGCCTGCCAGAGCGCGGGGTCGAGATCTACCGCCTTTTGCAAGCGCTCCGTCGCCTCGCGGTAGCGCCGCGTAATGACGTAGAAATGCGCTTGCTCGGCATAGATCTTGCCGAATGCGGGGTTATGGGCCAGGGCTTTGTCGATCCACTCGCTATCGGGATTTTGCCTGAGCAGGTCCAGCGAGGCGAGCAGCGAGTAGGTTTCGAGCGGCGAAGCCTGCAAGCTTTCGATTTTTTCGAGAGCGGTTTTCAGCGATGCCTCGGCTTTTTCCAGATCGCCTTCCTCCAGCGCCATGCGGGCGAGAAGAAGATAGCCATAAACTTGCTCCGGCTTGGCTTTGAGCGCTTCGTTGACTTTTTCGAGCGCTTGGCCCTCGAAGCGCCCGGCCATCACGCTTGCGGCGCCCAGCTTGGCGGCGACATGATCCTCATCGCGCTCGAGAGCCTCGGCGAACAACTTCGCCGCTTCTCCTTCTTGATGCGACTGGACGTAGAGATAGCCCCAACGCACCCGCAGATCCGGATCGTCCGGCGAAGCGTTGACCGCATCGCGGAAGCGTTCGTTGGCGCTTTTGAGATCGCCCAGCCGCCAGAACGCTTCGGCCTGCGCCGCCGGGTCCGCGCTGCGGCCGAGCAACTCGCGGTAACAGCCGGCGGCCTGCCCCCGGCGTCCGCGGTCGTAGTGCGCGTCGCACGGTTCCAGCAACTCGCTGCGGCGGCCGCGATCCGGGTGGAGCGGCGCGCCGAGCAGCGCGGCGCCGCCTACGGAAAGCAAGAGGCAGGAGACTACGCTCAGCAATCGTACGGAGTGGGGCGCGGCCTGACGGGCGGACTTGGGAGCGGGGCCGGAAATCACGGGCGCTCCTCTTCACCAAGGATTTTGTCATCCGAGGTTGTCTCATCCAGGATCTTTTCCTGGATCGCCGCCAGTTCCACGAGCAACTCTTGCAGCGCGTCGAGGTACTGCTCCTCGGGCAGATCGTCTTTGCGCAGTCTCAACTCGTCGATTTTGCGCTCGATCGCCTCGCGCTCCGCCAGCAGGGCGCTCTTCGCCGGATCGGCCGCGGCCTGCGCCGTCGATCCCAGCCGCGCCAGTACGAAGCTCCCGGCGAGCTTGCCTTCCAGTCGCGGATGCTCGGTCGCCAGCCGTTGAGCGTCCTGGTAATGCGACTTGACCTTGTCTTCGGCGTAACGATAGGCTTCGAGCGCCGAGATGGTCTCGTTCTTATCGGTGTCGGCTTCGGCGTTCGACAGGGCCTCGGCCCAGTAACGCCCGAATACGGTAGCGTTTTTCTCGCGGCCGTTCTTGGTCGCGGTAATCACAATGCGGCGCTCGGAACCGAGCGTCTCGATGGCGCCGCCGCTCGAGCTGGTTGCCGCAACGACGAGTTGCCGTCCGGCAGGGACGGCGTCGAGCCAGCGCCTGAGTTGGGCAGCGGTAAAATCCGCGCCCGGAATGTTCATCTTGTACTCCCGCCCGTCATGCGCACCGTGGCCGATCAGGAACAACGCCAGCGCATCGTTGCCCGACAAATCGTTTGCCAGCGAGGCCAGAGTTTCTTGAATCCGCTCGCGGGTCGCCTGCTTGCCGGCCAGCACGCGAACCTGGGCGTCGTCGTCAACCGCTTTGCGCGCCGCCAGCCGCAAGTCTTCCACCTGCTCGCGGAATTCCTCGGCGTACTGCCGGCTGCCGCCTAGTCCTTCGACGATGACGAAATGCGTTTCGCCGAGGACGGGCGGCGCAGCGGCCAAAACAGCCGCAACTAACGCCGGCAGTCTGCGCAGGCGGTCTTTTTGGCCACTCTCCACTTCACTCTCCACCGACCGCGCAGCGGCCTCAGACCACGCCCCATTTCCGGCGCAACAGCCATTCCCCGCCCTTGAGCAGAAACAGCAGGAAGAAGAACGCCGGCATGTCCCACAGATCGAGGATTTCGCGCGAGGCGATGCCGGCCTCAGAGAACCGAATCTCCGCCGGCAAGCCGGCGAGATCGTCGAGGCTCCAGTAACGTCCGCCCGTCTGGTCTGCGAGCCGCGCCAGCAACTCCCGATTCTGCTCGGGGTGAAAATCTTCGGCAACGCCGTCTTCGCGGCGCAGATGGAGCGTGTCGGCGCCGAGCCGTTGCTCGCCCAGTCGGGCCGTCGTCTCGACCCGGTAGGCGCCTGTTGCGGCAGCGGTAAACTCGGCTTCGTAAACGCCTGCCTCGTCGGGAGACGGATGCATGTCGATCGTCAACGCCTCGCCCGATTCCGGCGTGACGACCGCCGTCACGACGGCGTTGTTCGCTGCTTCATAGGTTTTTGTTCGCACCTCGGCGCGTAAGCGGACTCGCGGCTCGTCGGCATAGATCGTGCGGTCGCTTGACAACAGCACCGTCCCTTGCGTGTCGGCTACGAGACTGCGCAAGAGTTGCCGCCAATACGTATGATGGCGTTCGTCGTCGCTGGGGAGGCTCATTTTCCAGCGCCAGCTTCCGCCCGTGGCGAAAATCACCGCCCGCCCGCGGCCGTAGTTCTGCCGCACCAGAAGCGGCAGGGCTTCCGTCCCGACCCGCACGTTCAAAAGCGTCACGGCCGCGGGCTTGAGCGCGCCGAGCCGTTGGTAGTCGGCCAGCCGCGGCATTTCGCTCCACAGCCTGGCGTTTTCCTCCGGATCGGAATCCAGGCGGCATATCAGCGATTCCCGCCCCTGCGCGGTCAACTCCACGGCGACCTTCTCGCGCACGAAGCCGCCTTCGCCTCCCGGCAGCGCCGCCGGCAACACGTCGGCAACCTCGGACGTATTCCAGCCGCCCTGGCCCAGACCCTTCGGCCCGGCGATCATCATCAGGCTCCCGCCGCGGCGGCTGACGAACCGCTTGATCGTTTCCTGCTGCTTCGGCGTAAAAAAAGCCGCCTCGAAGCTGCCGATCATCAGCGCATCGTAGGCGAACAACTCTTCCGGCTCTTCCGGGAAGCCTTGCTCCAGCTCCTCGGCCGTATCGACGCCTTGCCGGTAGTATTTATTCGTCGAAGTGCGCAGCAGACCGACCAATTGAATGCTGGCGTCTCTGGCCACGGCCCGGCGCATGAACTTGTACTGCCAGCGGGGCTCGCCCTCGACGTAAAGAATGCGGCGGCGGCGGCGCGGAACGTCGATCACGCGCCGCAGCGAGTTGTTGCCCGTCACTTCTTCGTCCGGCGCCGGCTCCAACGAAAAACTCAGATTGCGGATGCCGGGGTCCCCGGCGCCGAAGTCGATCCATTCGCCTTGAATCGGCTCGCCCGGCCGCAGCGCAATCTCTTTCGTGGCGAGCACGGAAGGGCCGTCCTTGACCGAGATGCGCGTGGTCCGCTCGCTGCGCCCTTCATGGCGGATGGTCAACTGGGCGCTGACTCGAGAGTTCGGCAGCGCCTCCGCCGCCACGGCGACATCGGTAAGCTCGATGTCGTTGGGAATCTTCTCGCGGCCGACGCCGACCGTATGCACCGGAACTTTGTGCCGGCGGATCTCGGCCATCAATTTGCGGTCGAATCGTCCGGTGTTGTCCGCGCCGTCGCTGACGACCAATACCGCTCCGAGGGGCACGGCCGTGGACTCGCGCAAGATGTTGGCCAGCGATTCGCCGATCCGGCTGCTCGTTCCCGGCGCCGGCAAATGCTCGTCCGCGAGCGATTCGAGGCGGTCTGCGTGACTGGCGAAAGCGTACAGCCGGACGCGGAATTTTTTCTCCAACTCGTCGAGAACCGGTACTTGCAAAGCGGTGACGGCCTGTTGCAGCCGCGACCGGCCGCCCTCGCCCAGCGCCATGCTGCGCGAGGTGTCGAGCAGCACCGCAACCACGTTTTGACGGTTCTTGAGCGACTGCACCGCCAGCCCCGGCTGCCAGAGCATCAGCAGCGCCAACGCGGCCGCGGCGAACTGGAGCGCCCAAACCGCCCACGGACGACGGCCTTCCAAGCGGCTCGGAGACCGCCGCATGTGCCACCACAGGGCGCCGCCGGCCGCGGCGACGAGGACGAGCAGCAGCCACGGCGGCCAGCCGCTCGCAAACACGAACCGGCCCTTGCCAAAGGCCGCCAACGGATACTTGAAAAAAAACTCGAACACCGGCGCTGCTCTAGTGGGTCATCGCATAGATGACATAGTTAATGGCGAAACGGTAGGCCAGCGCCGTCATGTTTTCGGGGTACTCGGGCCAGTCGGCGTGCTCCCAGGCATCGCCCAGGTCCATATTGAAATTGATCGCGACCATCAGCCGTTCTTCGTCGTCGTAAATGCCGCGCCAATGGGGCGTGTAGCCGTCTCGCTCGTAGGTGCGGCCGCTCCAGACCACGCGGATGCCGGGAATCTGCGTTCTCTGGTCAAGATCGTAGAGAGTATGCAGAATCGGATCGTCTTCGGGGATTTCGACGATCGGACGGTCGGGAAACACGCGCTGCATGCTGGCGAGAAAAGTCGCCCACTCCTCGGAGCCATGAAAATCGTCGAGCATGAGGAATCCGCCGCGCAGCAGATATTCGCGCAGCCGCGCCGCTTCTTCGTCGCTCAGATACCAATGGCCGACCTCGACCGCGTAGAGCCAGGGATAATCGAAGATTTCGTCGTCCATCGGAGCGAAGAACCGCCCCCCGTGGGCGGCGTCGATGGCCGTCAGGCGCTTGATGCCTTGCGTCAGGTGGTATTCGGCTTCAGGGAAGTCCGTGCGCCAACTGCCCCGCCCGCGGCCCCAGCCTCCGTAGTAACCCGAGCCGTACGCATAGCGCGCAAACGAGAACTCGGCGGGCCTGTGCTCGTAGTCGTAAGCGCGCGGATCTCCGCCTCGGCCGTAGCGCCCGCCGAAGAGTTGAAACGCCTGCAGCAGGGGCAACGCCGCGGCGAAGCCCAGCGCTAAAAATACGAGGATTCGTCTATTTCTTACGGACGGCAATCGACTGCCCTTCCCGTTCCAGCGTTCCTGAGAGTAGCACACGGCCCTGCGTCCCGCGGGCAAGCACGGCGCGCCGGGGTCTGCCGTTTCAGGCGTCATCGCCGCTCTCAGGTTACCGCGGCGGAATTCGGCATGGCGGCCGCAATGTGCGCGGGCAAACATCGACGGCCGGCGGCTCGCGCCCCGGCAGCGATCCGTTATCATAGCGGGCATGTCCGAGAAGATTGCAGCCCTGCGCAACGCTCTGTCGGCGGGAGAGGGCATCGTGCGCCTCGCTCCCTGCTGGGTGCCCCGCTCGTTCTTGATGCCCGGCGGCCGTCTCAAGCTCCATCCCAACGATCTCTACGCGCTCGGCGCGCACCGCGGCGGCATCGACGAGCGCTGGTTTTCATCGACGACGCAAGCCGACAACGGCCCCGGAACGCCCGAGGACGAGGGTCTGGCCTACATCGTCGCTGCGAGCGGCTCGAACGGCGACGCCCAAAAAATCCTTTTGAAAGAGGCCATAGAGGAAATCGGCGACGAATTCCTGGGGCAAGACGTGATGAACGAGCGCGGCGGCTGGAACGTGCTCTGCAAGTTCTTCGACAACCTGGGGCCGATCCCCCACCACATGCACCAGGGCGACGAGGCGGCCGCCCGCGTCGGCCGGCGCGGCAAACCGGAAGCCTACTACTTCCCGCCGCAATTCAATTACAAGGAAAACAATTTCGCCTATACCTTCATGGGCCTCGAGCCGGGCACGACCAAAGACGACGTGCGCCGCTGCCTCGAGCGTTGGAACGAAGGCGACAACGGCATTCTCTACCACTCGAAGGCGTACAAGCTCAAGCCCGGCAGCGGCTGGCACATTCCGGCGGGCGTCTTGCATGCGCCCGGCTCGGCGGTCACCTACGAGCCGCAGGTCAACTCCGACGTTTTCGGCATGTTCCAATCGATGGTCGAAGGACGCGCCGTGCCTTGGGACCTGCTCGTCAAGGACGTGCCGGAGGAATGCCGTTACGACCTCGACTACATCATCGGCATGCTCGACTGGGAAGCGAACGTCGATCCCTACTTCATGCAAAACCGCTTTTTCGAACCGACGCCCGTCAAGCCGACGGAGGAGATGGAAGCCGCCGGCTACCGCGAAAATTGGGTGACGTACTCCACGGACTTTTACAGTGCGAAAGAGCTGACCGTGCTTCCGGGCCGCACCGCGGTCATCGCCGACGCGGCGGCCTACGGCATGATCCTGACGCAAGGGCGCGGAAAAATGGGCGTATGGGACATCCACACGCCGGCGATGATCCGTTACGGCGAGTTGACTTCCGACGAGTTTTTCGTCACCGCCCAGGCAGCGCGGGCCGGCGTTGCGGTCGCCAACGCCAGCAGCGAGGAAAACCTGGTCATGCTCAAGCACTTCGGCCCCGGCAACCCCGACGCCAGGCATCTGATCCGCTAGGCGGCCCATGCCGGCTGCCGAGCGAACCTCGCCGACAACATCGCTATCGAAAGTTTTTATGGGGCTTACAAGTTGCCGCAGGCGGCGGCTCTGCTGTGTTATCCTTCCCGTTTAGACCCGTACTCGGTCTGCGCGGTCGGGTTGAATCCTTCCCCTTTTTGAGAATCACCAGGAGGTTGAATGGCTACCAAGAGAACCCCAGCGGAAGTCTTGGCGTACGCGAAGGAGAGCGGCGCGGAGATCCTCGATCTGCGGTTTGCAGATCTTCCCGGCTTATGGCAGCACGTTTCCTATCCGATCGCCATGCTCGAAGAAGACAGCTTCGAGGAGGGCTTCGGTTTCGACGGATCGTCGATCCGCGGCTGGCAGGCGATCAGCGAGTCCGACATGCTGATCATGCCCGACCCGAATACCGCGTTCATGGACCCGTTCACACAGGTTCCGACGCTGTGCGTCATCTCCAACATCGTCGATCCCATCACCAAGCAGCACTACGAGCGCGACCCGCGTTGGATCGCCCAGAAAGCCGAGCAGTACCTGCAATATACCGGCGTAGGCGACACCGCTTACTTCGGCGCCGAGGCCGAGTTTTTCCTGTTCGACAACGTCAGCTACGACTCGTCCTACAACTACGGCTTCTACAAGATCGACTCGGAGGAAGGCCGCTGGAATTCCGGCCGCCCGGATAACAACCTCGGCTACCGCCCGCGTTACAAAGAGGGCTATTTCCCGGTTCCGCCGACCGACCACATGCAAGACCTGCGCACCGAGATGACGCAGGTGATGGAGAGGTGCGGCATCGAAATCGAGTGCCACCACCACGAAGTCGCCACCGGCGGCCAGTGCGAGATCGACCAGAAATTCGACACGCTCGTGCTTTCGTCCGACAACATGATGCTCTACAAGTACGTGGTGCGCAACGTAGCCTACCGCAACGGCAAGACGGCGACCTTCATGCCGAAGCCGCTTTGGAACGACAACGGGTCGGGCATGCATACCCATCAGTCGATCTGGAAGGACGGCGAGCCGACCTTCGCGGGCAACGGCTATGCCGGCATCAGCGAGACCGCCCTGCACTACATCGGCGGGCTGCTCAAGCACTCTCCGGCGCTGGCGGCGATCGTCGCCCCGACGACCAACAGCTACAAGCGCCTGGTGCCGGGCTTCGAAGCCCCGGTCAGCTTGGCCTACTCGCGCCGCAACCGCTCCGCGGCCTGCCGCATCCCGATGTACTCGCACAGCCCGAAGTCGAAGCGCGTCGAATTGCGCTACCCCGATCCGTCGTGCAATCCCTATCTGGCCTTCTCCGCTTGCCTGATGGCGGGCCTCGACGGCATCCAGAACAAGATCGACCCGGGCGAAGCGCTCGACAAAGACATTTACGATCTGACTCCGGAAGAATTGGCGGGCGTTCCTTCGCTGCCGCACGATCTGGCCGGCGCGCTCGATGCGTTGGAGCGGGATCACGACTTCCTGACGCAGAACGACGTCTTCACCGAGGAGTTGCTCTCGAGCTACATCGAATACAAACGCAGCGCCGAAGTCGACGAAGTGCGCCAGCGGCCGCACCCGTACGAGTTCTCGCTGTACTACGACATCTAAGCCTCCCGGGGCAAAAGTCACGCAGGCGGCGTTACGCGCCCCGGGACCGATGCAGTACCGCGTGGGCGATCGAGTGACCCAGCGTCATGCAGTCTGTCGGATAGGCAGGCAAGGGCGCGCAACCCTATGGGCGGTATCTCCAGCTTGACGTTATACCCCGTCGAGCCGGAGGTACTCCCGAACGTTGTTGAAGCAGATGTTTTCGACCATGCCGCCGACCAGCTTGTCGTCGTCGGGGATTTCGCCGTTTTCGATGTCGCGGCCCAACAGATTGCAGAGCACGCGCCGGAAATACTCGTGGCGCGGGTAAGACATGAACGAGCGCGAGTCGGTCAACATGCCGATGAAGCGCGAAAGCAGCCCGACGTTCGACAGGCAGTTCATCTGCCACTCCATCGCCTCTTTCTGGTCGAGGTACCACCAGCCTGACCCGAACTGCATCTTTCCGGCGACCGATCCGTCCTGAAAATTCCCCATCATCGTCGCGAACTGGTAATTGTCGTTGGGGTTGTTGTTGTATACGATCGTCCGCGGCAGCGCGTCCTGCCGGTCCAGGCGATCGAGGTAGCGGCTCAGGTTCTCGGCCTGCGGCCAATCGCCGATCGAATCGAAGCCGGCGTCGGGTCCGGCTGCCCGCAGGCCGCGCGTGCTGTTGTTGCGCAGCGCGCCCAGATGCATCTGCTTGGTCCAACCGCGCGCCGCATCCAGCTTGCCGAAGTAAACCATCATGTAAGCGATGAACTGCCCGTGGTCTCTGACATCTGCGGGGACCCCGTCCCGGGCGGCATCGAAGACCGCCTCCGCGTCCGCGTCGGATGGAAAACCGGACGAAAGGCGGTCGAGCCCGTGGTCGGAAAGACGTCCGCCCATTTCGTGAAAAAAGTCGTGCCGCCGCTTGAGCGCGTCGAGAAAGCTTTGGAAATTCCGAATCTCGATGTTGCCCGCGGCTTCGAGCTTGGCGACCCAGGGGTTGAAGACCTCGGGGCGGTTCACCGCCAACGCCTTGTCGGGCCGAAACGCCGGATAAACCTTCGTCTCGAGAGTCGACGCCGCAATGGTCTTGTGATGGGCCAGATCGTCCGTCGGGTCGTCCGTGGTGCAAAGCGCGCGCACGTCGAACTTGCGCAGAATGCCGTGCGCGGTAAGGCCGCTGCCCGCAAGCTGTTCGTTGGCCCGCCGCCAGATGTTCTCGGCGGTCGACTCATCGAGCAGGTCGTCGATGCCGAAGTAGCGCTTCAACTCGAGGTGGCTCCAGTGATAGAGCGGATTGCGCAGCGTGTGCGGCACAGTGCGCGCCCAGGCAACAAACTTGTCGTAGGGGTCGGCGCCGCCGGTGCAGAGCTCTTCGCCGACGCCGTTGGCGCGCATCGCCCGCCACTTGTAGTGATCCCCTTCCAGCCAGATCTCGAACAAGTTGTTGAAGCGGCGATCGGCGGCCACGTCTTCCGGCGGCAGGTGGCAATGGTAGTCGAGGATCGGCGGCTCGACCGCAAACGTATGGTAGAGGCGCTTGGCCGTCTCGTTGCGCAGCAGAAAATCTTCGTGGATAAACGACGTCGTCGGCATACGGGGAGTCCTTCATCATAGCCGCATGACGGCGGCGCAGGGGCGGCCGCGCCGTCAACTCTTGAGACGGAAAAACGGGCGGCCTGCGAAGTAGGTCAGGAAAAACATGAAAAATCCGGGAAGGCTGGGGGAAACATAAGTATTGAGCCCCGCCTTATCCCAGATCACCACCGTCGCAAAACCGACGAAAGCCACGACGATCGCTCCGACCTCCGAGATGTTCACATTGAAAATACGCAATACGATCAGGCCGCCGATCGAAACACCGAGGCCCGTGTAAGAAAAGATCACCAGAGAAAAAATACTGTCTTGCGCAAACAAAGCTAAAACCGCGGCTGCCACGGTCACGCTCAGAGTACCGATTTTGGCGCCCCAAAGCGAATCGCTGGGAGGTTCCGGGAAGTCTCTCATCAAAGAAGCCGAGCAGCTTAAAATTTGCGAATCGGCCGTTGACAACGAAGCCGAAAAAACGCCCGCCAGAACAAACCCGGTCGCTACGGCCGGCAGCATTTCGCGGGCCGACAAAAATAGAGCCTGCTCCGGATCGAAGTCGGCTATGTCTTGCAAGATCACCCGCGTGCATAGTCCGACCAGAATAAACAGAAAGGCAAAGCCGATCTCGCAAGCATAGCTGGCGAAAACGAATTTCTTGGTGTCCTTCGTGTCTTTGATCGCCATGGCGCGTATCAACACGTGCGGTTGTCCGATGACGCAAAAGCCCACGGTGACGTAACCCAAGAAAAACATCGCCAACCCGGAAAGCCCGCCGACAGACAGGTTTTGCGGAAACAAGGACACTTCATCGGACACTTGGCCCGTCTGCATGAAGGCCTGGAACAAATTCTGTATCCCGCCCGATTCCCTCACGACCGTGACCAGGATGACCACCAAGCTCAACGCCATCAACGAAGCCTGCACCACGTCGGTCCACATCGAAGCCCTGATGCCGCCCGACCAGCAATAGAAAACGATCACCCCAACGCTCAGAGCCACCCCGATATAGGGCGAATAGCTCAAGGCCACCTCCAAAGCCTTGCCGCCCGTTTTCAGTTGCGCCGCGGCGTAAAAGCTGAGGAAAAAAAGCGTAATCGCCCCAATGAACCGTCTCAACCACACTCGGTTCTCGCCGTGCCAGAACGTGAGCAACTCGGCAATGCTTAAAGCCCAACCACCTATGTTCATCGCTTGCAAGCGCGACGTAATGAAACCGTACACACAGCAGTAACCCGTCAGGAGACCCAGAGAATGCCAAATCACCGCCGTGCCTTGGGCGTACGCCATGCCCATGAAACCGGCAAACATG
This sequence comes from Bryobacterales bacterium, assembly GCA_965214915.1. GTDB lineage: Bacteria > Acidobacteriota > Terriglobia > Bryobacterales > UBA6623 > CATQHP01. Next base: position 565,592 of record CBDCCP010000001.1, read on the forward strand.
AAGCCGCTGAAGTGCGAGGCTGCGCCGGACAAAGCCAAAACATACGGTGAAACCGTTTGGTTGGCTAAAAAATAATCCGTTTCCGAGTGCCGGCTTTTTCTGGACGCCCATAACCCGATCGGGCAGATAATGGCAAGAAAAAAGAACAAGAAGCTTGCTGCGGTCATGTAGTTCCTCGATGAACTGCGAATCGCTGCGCGGACTGCGGCGTTCCCGCGGGGAGCGGAATCCGCGCCGACATTCAAGTATGAACGAAACGCAGGCAAAGCAACCCTCGCTGCGCCTGAGGTTTTGCCCGCCGTTCGCCCCGACCGCCTCAGCCGAAAGAGAGCCCGAGACCCAAACGCAATGACCGTCCGTCCCATTCCAACCGTCCGGCATACGACCGGCAGCGGTGTCCTCTATTCCAATCGAAAGATGAGCCTGAAGAGGAGCAGGGGAACTGTGGGTGAGGGCAGTGTAGCAGAGGAGACGAGAGGGCCGACAGAGGGGAGCGGCGGCCCGGGCCGCCGCTCCCCTCTGTCGGCGGAGAGCGCGTAAGCGGGGCGCCGTTGCCGCGCGCTCACCACGGCAGAGCGAGGTTCTCGCAACTGTGCTGCAAATCGCACAAGCGGACTTGCAGTTGCTCGGCGAAGTCCGTGTCCGAGTACGCTTGAGCCTGCGCTTGCAACTCGGCCAGGGTCACCGCCGCGCGCAGTCCGCGCTGTTCGGGGGGGCAATGCTGCGAGCGCCTCCAACGGTGTGCGCCAGTGCTGATAGACCTTGCGCAGCTTGCCCTTGCGGTCGGGCCGCAGCACGGCGAAAGCGCTCGGTCGATGATAGTTCACGTAGGGGTTGAGCCACTCCCGGTAGAAAGCCTGAATCTGGGCCGTGGCCGCCGAGGGCAGAAAGCGGTAGCCCATCCACTTGGCGCCACCGAACCGTTCTTCGACTCCACCAGGGCGTTGTCGTTGCTGCGCCGCGAGCGTGACTTGGTGAACTCGATGCGCAGCTTCTCCAGCAAGGCTGCTGTCCTGTGGTTGATGTACTCACTGCCGTTGTCGGAATGAAAGCCGCGCACGAGGAAGGGGAACTGTTCCAAGAGTTCTGCGAGCGCCGGCGCGAGGGAGTGCTCGCTGATCCGTTCGACGCAGCCAAGTACTTGCCATTGCGTCACTGCGTCGACCAAGTTGATGGTGTAGGCGCCCTTTGCGCCGTCCTGTTCGGGCGAATGCACGGTGTCCACGCGCAGGTAGCCCGGACGCCCTGCGGGGCGCGGTTGGCGGCGTTCGCCGATGGCCGTCGGTGTCGCGCGGGTCTTCTCCAGGCGCAGGCGCCGCCGGCGGTAGAGACGGCTGCGCCGCAGATTGTACAGGTGGGCCACCGACAGCCGGGCCAAGCGGGCGAACTCGCGTCGCCCGTGGAGGGCGAACTCACGGCGCAAGATGGCGCAAGTGGCCGGCCCCGACAACTGCCGGTGCGCCTCGTCCACGCGCGCCAACAGCACGATGTCCGCCCGCCTGTAGAGCGTCGGGAAACGCCGCCGCCGGTAGACTGTCGGGCGCACCGTGCGCTCGCCTAGAAACTGCCCGCTCAGCCGCGTCGTCTGGGCCCGGCTCAGCCCGCTCAGCTTCTGCAAGAAGCGCCGCAACAGACCCTTCGCCGCGCGGCCCTGCTCGGCCTAGTGGTGTTTGCATAACACGGCTTCGAACAAGCGATACCTCGCAGCCCGGCTCTCCGCCCGAAACGCGATGCTCTCACTGCCGGCCAGGAAGGCCTCGATCTGCTCCAAACTCAACCTCTCGACTTGCTGCATGGCGACTCCCATCGCCCACAGCTTGCCCCGCTCCTACCTATCCCCCTCCAACCTCTTCAGGCTCATCTTGTGTTGGAATCGGCTCTCCCTTCAGGCTCATCTTGTGTTGGATAAGACGGTGTTCCCCGCTTCCCTCTCGCCGCGGTACAATCGATCCGGGTAACGCACATGACGCTCCCGGTCGCCGTTTTCCTGCTTTTGGCCGGCCTCGCCGCCGCGCTGCCGGCCGCCGAATACCGCGCAAGCGAGCGCGCCTTCTGGTCATTCCAGCCGCTGCGGCAAGTCGAGCCGCCCAAGTTGGACGCCGCCGCTTGGGCCGCCTCCCCGATCGACGCCTTCGTGCTTGCGAAGCTGCGGCAAGAAGGGCTCGAACCGGCGCCGGAAGCCGGCCGCGCCGCACTCATCCGCCGCGCCTCCTTCGACGTCATCGGCCTGCCGCCGACTCCGGAAGAGGTCGCCGACTTCGTCAACGACGCCGCCCCCGACGCTTGGGAAAAAGTCGTCGACCGCCTCCTGGCCAGTCCGCATTACGGCGAGCGGCAAGCGCAGCGGTGGCTCGATGTCGTGCGCTACGCCGAAACCGAAGGCTTCGAATACGACCGTTATCTCCCCGGCCTGTGGCGCTACCGCGACTACGTCATCCGTTCGTTCAACGACGACAAGCCCTACGACCGCTTCATCCGCGAGCAACTCGCCGGCGACGAAATGGCCGGCGGCGGCGCCGAGACCGAAGCCGCCCGCGAAACGTTGACCGCCGCCGGCTTTCACCGTCTGGGAGCGGTCCGCCGCAACGCCGGCAATCAGGAGGTCGCCTCCAGCCGCAACGAAATCCTCACCGAGCGCACCGACATCGTCGGCTCCGCGTTCCTGGCCATGACCGTCGGCTGCGCCCGCTGCCACGATCACATGTTCGACCCCATTCGACAGATCGACTACTACCGCCTGCAAGCCTACCTCGGCCCCGCCTACGAAACCGATCTCGTGCTCGAAGGCGGCTTGACCATCGAGGACTGGCGGAAGAAAACCAAGGAAATCGCCGGCAAGATGAAAAAGCTGCGCGCCCGGATCAAGCTCGCGGAAGGCGCCGAGCGCGTCAAGCTCCAAGCCGAGCACGACGCGCTCGAAGCGCAGTTGCCCGAACCGCCGCCGACGCTGGCGACCGTGCGCAACGATCCCGAATACCCGGAGCCGGTTCACGTTCTCGACCGAGGCGACCACACTCAACCGCTGCAGGCGGTCAACCCGCGCCCGTTGGGAGTCCTGCTGCCGGAAGACGCGCCGACGCTTCCGCCGAACGTCGAAAATCCCCGCTCGAAACTGGCCGATTGGATCGCCGACCCCGGCAACCCGCTGACTCCCCGCGTCATGGTCAACCGCATCTGGCTGGGCTATTTCGGCAGGGGAATCGTCAACACCCCCAACGACTTCGGATTCATGGGCGAGCGCCCCAGCCACCCGGAGTTGCTCGATTATCTGGCGGGCCGACTGGTAGAAGGCGGCTGGAAGATCAAACCGCTGCACCGTAGAATTCTGCTCAGCAACAGCTACCGCCAAGCGGCGAAAAACCCGGCGATGGAAAACCTCGGCAGGGAAAAGGACGCCGCCAACAGCCTGCTGTGGCGCGGCCCGTCCCGCCGCCTGACCGCCGAGGAAATCCGCGACGCCATGCTGGCCGTCTCCGGCAAGCTCAACCGGCGGCAGGGCGGCCGCAGCATCATGATCCCCGTCGAGGAGGCTCTCGTCGATCTGCTTTACGACCCGACCCAATGGCGCATCAGCGAAGACCCCGGCGAGCACGACCGCCGCTCGATATACCTGATCGCCAAGCGCAACTTGCGCCTGCCTTTCATGGAAGTCTTCGACCAGCCGGCGCTGTTGACCACCTGCGCGCGCCGCGAGACCAGCACCCACGCGCCGCAATCGCTCGAGCTGCTCAACGGCGACCTTTCCAATCGTCTGGCGACCGCGTTCGCCGAACGCCTGCGCCGCGAAGCCGGCGGCGACCGGGAGAAACAAATCGACCGCGCCTACCGGCTGGCCGCCGGCCGCCCCTCTTCCGCGCGGGAGCAGGCCGCGGCGCAAGCCTTCCTGCAAGAGCAGCCGCTGCGCGAGTTCGCCCTGGCCATGTTCAACCTCAACGCTTTCTTATACTTGCGGTAATGGAACGCCGGCTCGCTCTCAAGCTCATCGCCGCCGGTTTCGCCGCGCCCGCGGGACATTCGCCGCTCGTTTCCTTGGCGCCGCTGCAGAGCGCGGCCTACCGCCCGCAGTTTTTTACGGCAGCCCAATTCGCCGCCGTGGACCGCCTGACGGACTTGATTATCCCCGCAGACGAGCAATCCGGAGGGGCCTCCGCGGCCAAGGTCGGCGTCTATATCGACGTGCTGCTGGCGGAAGCCCCGCCGGCCGTCCGCTCCCAATGGAAGCAAGGCTTGCAAGCGATAGACGCCGAATGCCGGCAAAGATTCGACAGTCCGTTCCACGAGCTGACGAGCGAGCGGCAAAACGCGGTGATGGCCGCCATGGCCCAAAACGAAGGCGAGCCCGCCACGGCGCTCCAGCGTTTCTTCGCGCCCCTGAAACGCATGACCATCGACGGCTACTACACGTCGAAAATCGGCATCCACGACGACCTGCGTTACATCGGCAACGCCGCCCTGGCCGAATTCCCGGGCTGCGCCCATCCCGAGCACGGCGCCTGACCGACGCCCGTTTCTATCCCGGATATTTCACCAGGGGGTAGGAAAAGGGCTGCCTGACGTGGCATAAAACATTTATGCACAAAACGTTAGCGCCACAGAAGACAAGCAGCCCTCCGCTTACAGAGTGTAACCAAACGAGTTTTCGTTTCACTAGCGGATTCCGCCGGGAGGCGGTAGCCCGTTTCGACGGTGGCACGCTGACCAGCGAGGCCGGCGCTTTGCTGTTGCAGCGAACCGAGCAGCAGAGGGGCATCCTGCGCCAGTTCGCGCGCTGCTTTCGCGACCACTGCCAAGCCGAACGGATCGAGCACAGCGGCGGCGGGATCGGGGCTAAGCCGGGGCGGGCAAGAGCACGCTTAACCGATTGGAGTTGACCCTGCGGAGGCCGCTGAGCGCGCACGCTATAAGAAGATCGCCCTGGACAGCGCAGCAGTCGATGCCCTGCTGGTCGAACTCTACATCCAGCGGCAGGCGCGCCGCCCGCAGCGGATCGTGCTGGACCTCGACGCCACCGACGACCGCCTGCATGGGCAGCAAGAAGGGCGTTTTTTCACGGCTACTGCGACGCTTACTGCTACCTGCCGTTGTACATCTTCATTGGCGAGCAGTTGGTCTGCGCGCGGTTGCGGACAGCGAACCGAGACGCCGCGGTGGGGGCGCTGGAAGAGGTCGAGCGGATCGTGGGGCAGTTGCGCCGGAGTTGGCCCGGCGTGGAGATTCTGCTGCGCGCCGATTCAGGCTTTTACCGCGAGGAGTTGATGAGTTGGCGCCAGCAACAGCGGGTGGACTATGTGTTCGGACTGGCTAAGAACCAGCGTTTGTTGCGCCGCCTGCGCAAGCCGTTGCAGAAGGCGCAGCGGCGCTACGCCGCCGGTGGAATCAACGAGAGAGACGAGCAGGGCCGGCGCGCCGAGCCTGCCGTCATGGAGGCGCAACGACGTATCAGAGGCCGCCGAGATACTCGCAGAAACGGTGTATGCGGTATCGCAGGCGGTTCGCTCAGAGCGCCGACGGGAACCGGTCCGCAATCTCGATTCCTACCTCTACCATTCCTTCGTGCATCGGTTCACGCGATTCGTGGGCCGCGAGGAGAGGATTTAATCCGTCGAGTCTGCGGAGTCGCTGGATTCCCTTGGGGCGGGCCCGCAGTAGGACTGGGTGAACGCTCTGGAGAACGAGATTCTGCTCAGCAGATCTTCGGCGTCATGGATCCGAAGACGCGCCGGATGCTGGCGCTGCGCAACGCCGGGCACTCGTGGCAGGAAGTCGGCCGGCAGTTCGGCATCAGCGCGCACAATGCCGAGGTGCAGTATTGGTACGGCGTCAAGAAGGTCAAGGACTTCCTCGGGGGTGACGACGAGCCCAAAAAGCCGAGGCGGCGGAAGAAATGAGTAGCAAGACCACATACATGCCAGAGGAAAGGCCGTCGAGGGAAGCTGAAAAGCGCTTTCTGAAGACGACCGAGAAACTACTCCCGACGACAGAAAGAGAACTACGTCTCCGTAGGAATGGTTGTTTTAGGACAGAGTCCGGCTCAGCTGACCTGAGCGAAGGCATTGCCAGGAGCGACGAGCTCCACTGGAACGTAGCAGCTTCTGACAGACTCATCACCCGGTGCGGCTGCGCAGGACTTCTGGGTGGCGGCCAGTAAAGGGAGCGAGATCGCTACAGGAGATCACAAAGCTGCGGCAGAGATCGCTGAGTTGAAAGCCAAGATCAAAACTGTGAGAACCGCCTTCGGCAAGCTGCATGACTTTTAGAGAAAGATGTCTGTGACTTGATTTCACCGACAGCAGTTCGTCACGTTAATTGAACGGCTAACTCTCGCCATCCCGTTTCATCAAATAGTCCAACAAAGAGACCTTCCGGCGGCGCAGTTGTCCCCGAAATCACTATCACAAAGCTCGCCAGCTTATGACGGGATTTGCGGAACATTTCCCTGAAGCTGTCAGTGTCGGTCTGTGACGGTCTCGGCGAGGAATCTGGGTGCGTATGCCAGTCACCCACATAGTGGAGTCCTTCCCTGAACAACCGTTTTATCTCCCGGCGCTCAGCCGGGCGATTTGGCACGAAGGTCATCAGGCCGCGGCGATCAAACGGCCGAGGTCCAGTCGCTCGCTCGATCCTAATAGTATTGCCTTCAAAACGCGCGAAGAGTTGGCCACCAGCCTCGCGACTGCGGGAGCTAGATTGGCAATGGCGCATCAGGTGGTCGATCACCGTATGGGCGAGGATGAGGGTCTGACCCGAGCCTTCAATGGAGTACTTGATCACGACGCACGCACGCGGCGCATGCACACAGGGCACGATTCTAAGATCGACCATCGCCGCTCCACTGTTATACGGCCAGCTCCTGGGTCGCCCATTTCTGCGATCCAATCGGCCGCCCAGATGCCACCTGCCGCTTTGATGCGGCTATATGCCCCGATCCAGATGCGATGGCAATCCCCGGCAGATTGACCGGTGAGCGCATCAATTGCGGCCTCCGAAAGAAGGGCATGGGTCCAGCAGAGTTCTGCAGGGCCGTAGGGGGTAAATTGCGCACCGCAAGCGGGCACTTGGAGATGGTCACCACCGTTCGGCCAAGTCGTAACCGCCAGGTGCGGATGTCCCTTGTCGTCTGTACCACACCGTAGGCAGGCATTGTCACCGGAAATTAGAAGCGCGTGGGCGGCGGCGGCATTAGGCTCTATCCAGCCATAGAGGATTGGCGGGAAGCTGCGGACACTCTGTTGCATATCGTTTAGGAAGCTCTCTGCTGCCCAGTTGCCCATAGTGCTGACAACCAGATCATAGGATGTCAGTTCGCCCATAAGACTCTGTGCATTAACGCCCACCCGAGTCTTCCGACAGGTAACTTCACCCAAGTGCGGATATGCCTTCTCTATCGCGCACGCCAACTCCTGCGACTTGGAGCGTCCCACTGAACCCGCTCCCAATTCGTGACGGCCTACGTTCGGCCAGTCCATGGTTTCGGGATCAACCAGCAGCAGGTTGCCTATGCCGGCTTGAGCTAAGAGCCGGGCAAGTGGTGCGCCTACCGAACCGCAGCCCAGGACCGCGACGCATGCGGTTCGAAGGCATTCTTGCTGAGAATCCCGGCCCCGGCCGTGTATCCAAAGATGATCGGCACGGTCGACAGTAGCCTTAATCACTTTCGTGCCTCCAGACAGATAACGATCAACCATCAATTCCCGGGGTACATGTCCCGGGCGGAATCCCTTCTCCAACGCGTTCCCTTTACGCCGCGACGTGCTAGCGCGCGGCACGGTCACTGCAGCAAAGCAAGCGCCGTTGGGCGTTTGTGCTCCCAGAACTACGTCAATCTCGGCCGCACCTGATGCCGCAATTTCCTCCAATACGTTCACTACCTCTGGCGACTGCTCCCGCGCCAACGCTCGCACGTCGGAAGCTGTGTCCGGATACTCCGCAGGCACAAGCGGTGCCGGCAACCAAATCAGCACGCCATCATAAAGCTTATGACCCCGGCCTTTGTGCTTTTTCACACCCAGCCGCTCCAACCACTGCTGTAGGGCCTCTGGGCTTTCGCCCACAATCCTTTTCTGCCGGCCATGCCATACGCTCACGCGCCGGCCCGGGCCCAACGGCCTCAGCAAGCTAATGTCCCTCCGAGAGCCCTCGCCAGCAGACAGTTTCCAGTAGCTGAGAAATTCCTGGCGGAAGTCCTCGATATTGCGCTCGTGGATGCTTTCCTCAATCAGGTGGCAGGCTTGGCCAATGATATATTCTGTCACCCCCGCGGGGTTCTCGCTCGACACCGCCGTTTCAGGCGGGAGTACACACAAAAACCCTTCGGCGTCCAGATGGGGCCAAGTGAGAACATCAGGTCGATCAGCCACGGCAATTCGCAACGAGGTGTAGGGAAAATCGCCATCGGCGAGGACATGAAGGTAGCGGCGGATACCGTCGGAGAAGTCCACGGGAATCCCCCACCCTTGGTCACAACCGTGTTTGCGGTATCGGGCTAGGACGCTAGCGGGAAGGCTGCCGGTCCCAGTGATGCCCGCAATAAAACCATCCACCTTTTCGACGGCGGCCAATCGCCAATCGTTTACCGAGCCCGAAGGCTCATCATGCATACCGTCCGCCACCACGCTTATCCACCGGCTCTTCGGTCGCCGCCTTCTCGGCGCCCTTGATCAGGAGTGCCGCAGTAACGGCCCTGGCCCCCTCGGTTTTCTGGGTCTCTGCCTCATCGTCTGCAAGGCGCTTAATGAAGAATGTGGTGCCGAACACCTTGTCCCACACTTTGAGCGCCTGCTTACGGGTACAGACCGGAGCGATCAATACGGCCAGTTTATCGATGGCCCAATTCAGCTTCTCCCGCAGGAATTCAGTTCGGCTGTCGTTGGGGCCCGTAGTGAGCATCTCGTCCTCGACGGTCGGATGCTCGATCTCCAGGCTAAAATTAAGCCGGTCACGGATGGCGACCATCGTGTCGTACAGCGCCTTGTCCTCGTAGATCGCATTGGCCCTGTACTTCTCTACCACAAGCGCGGTGACCATGAACCCCGTGGCGATCCGACCCTGCCAGCTCAGACGGCTGCGAGCAAACGCCTTCAACAAACGCACCATGCGGCGGAGTTGGCCACCGTTGTCAGCGTCCGGGCTCTGGTCCTTGTTGGCTGCCAGGAACCAATCCGTCACCGCCAGAGGGTCCGAGCGCTTCCAGTCTGTGCTTGCCAGCTCGTAACAGGTCTCCTCCTCACCCCATATGTTCGTCTCGGTTCTCTGACGGTAGACCGGCATATCCACGTGATAGCCCTTGCTGTAGTACACACGGACACAGTTCTTGAGCTTTTCGGGAGGATGCTTGAAGCTGTCTTCGTGCAGGGCTTTGCGGACCATCTCCTTAGCGTCGTTTGCAGACTTATCACCGCCTTGAGGTCTCTTGAGTTTCTTCTTGTCAAAATAAACCCCGTCGTCGATGTCGTAATCTTTGTCCGGCTGTTGGATCATGGTTCGCATGGAGTAGGAGCCTTGGGAGCGGCAATCACTGGGCACGGGCTCGTCGTCGCGCTTCAGACCGCTCTTAAGGCGTTGCCGGTTAGTGTCCCTCCGGTCGCGCATCTCGGTCCGGTCTTTGTGGGACAGCGTCACGTCTTCCCCGTGATAGGCAATCATATCTTCGTGGCAATTCTTCATATCTTGTCTCCTTTGCCCTTTAAGGCGTCTTAGAGCAGCTTGCTGCCGTTAGCGGCCCTCATTTGGGATTGGTGGGATCTCGGCCTCTCTTGTCGTCGGCAGATCATTGAGCAGAGTGTCCAGGAGTTGACCCTCATCGTCACTAGGGTCACTGCAGCGGCTCAAGGTCTCGTACACGTCGGTCTGGGCCTGAGAGGCCAAGGCATCCATGGCCACAGTGCCGGTCTCGTCCAGGTCCAGATACTTCATGATGTCTGCTGGGACCTTACCGTGGGGAAAACGGACGATCTGGCAATCCCGGTCCACATAGTGCCCAATCATCCGGGCCATGTTGTCAAAGGCAAACTCCTGGGCACTCAGGGCCAACGTCACAACCCCGCCGCCGAACCGCCACTCGCCAAGCCCCCGATCAAGGCCGTCGTAGCCGACCAACTCTCCTTCGGGTCGCGGACATGTGCCCAAGCAGAAAATCTCGATACGGTTCCCCGGCGCCGTCATCCCGAGAGCGTCAATAAGGCCAACGAGAACAGGATTGTTGGCCCACAGGCCACCATCAACGAAGACGTGACGGCCAAGAGTGTCCGGGTTCTCGATTCGCGCCATGGATCGATAGATCGGTGCCGCAGTGGTTGCGAGGCACACATCTACCAGCTTGTAGCCGTCGTCCCGGTGTTTGGTGTTGGCCAGATGTGGCGTCTTGAAGACCCAGGAATGATAGCGGGACATCTCGACCGCCGGAACAGCCAACGCGATCTGCCGGTCCCGCCAGATATCGCCTAAAGTGATGTCGCCCAATTCGGCGTGAAGTGTTTCTTCGAGAGCTGCAGCGCCTGCCTTTAGGTATCGAGACCGCTTACACATCTGCCACGCCAAATTCACTCCCGCCTTATCCGGCAGCTTGAGAGGAAAAATCTCCGACCCACGCTCCCGATAGAGCGCGGAAACGCGATCAAGCGATACCCCGGCCGCCAAAGCACAAGCAATGATGGCACCGGTACTGGTGCCAACGATCAGGTCGAAGCCCTTGCCGATATCGAGGCCAGTCGCGCCGCGGGTCACCGCGTACCGCTGGACCAGCGACTCCAGATATGCAGCCGTATACAGGCCACGCATGCCGCCGCCTTCTATACTCAGAACCCGCAGGCATTTCGCTCCGTTCGCCTTCTCCCGGATTGTCTTGCCCTGTCCCTGGTAGGCCGAGTCGCCCGACACCTGCTCTTCTCTCCCGTGCAGCAACTCGCCCATTACCTGCGAGTCATGCACGTTCGCCGTCGTCGTCGCCAGCGAGTGGATCAACTTCGTCTCCGCGTCCACCCCGATATACGCTTTCTTCCCGAAGTTCGCTTTATGTTTCATTCTATCATGTAAAGCGAATTAACTCTCAGGTGTCCAGCGAACCTATGCAGTAGACTTAGCCATTGCCTACGATGTATACTATCAGGACGCTTCTCGACTGCGAAGTTGGAGGAGCAACCACAGTGGCTACGCCGGGCGACAGAATCCGCGAGATCCGCGAGGATCAGCGCATGACCCAGGATAAGCTCGCTTCGCGGTCGGGACTTAGCAAGGGTTTCCTGAGCGATGTCGAGAACAACAAGAGGAACATCAGCTCGCATAACCTCCTAAAGATAGCCAACGTCCTTGGAGCGTCCGTTGACTACCTGCTGCGCGGCGACAGCGGCGAAGCTGTGGCGGCACAGCCGGTCGTGATTCCGCCGGATCTCTCCCAAGCGGCGGAGGAGCTTGATCTCACGTACGCGCAGACGTTGGATCTCCTTGAGGCACATCGATCGGTTATTGCACGGCGAAGCAATAAGGGCCTTCGCAAATTCAGCGTTGACGATTGGAAGCGGCTCCACAAGGCGGTCACCGACATATTTGGATGATGCGTCATGCAGCTAAAAAGGAATTTCAAGATCCAAACACTTGCTGGAGACTTGGGGCTTCGCAGCACCAAGGATCCGGTGCAGGCGATCCTGAGGCACTGCGAACGCCAGATCCGCAAATTCATGCGAGATTTCCCAGAATGCTCGACGCTTGGAGAGTTGCTGGAGCTTGCAGCGGCCAAGCTTGGTACGCGCTTTGAAGAGATAGACTCCGACGATCGACTTGAGCAGGTTCGGTCGGACTACCTTCGCCGCGGGGAGAGGGGATTTGCAGATCTTCACGAGCAACTAACCTCAGACATCTTTGGGGTCACACTACTTCGAATCAGCCGCAAGCCGTGGGAGCCGCGATACGTTTCCGTTATAGACTGCAGAGATGAAAAGGCCTCTCGCTCGTACTTTACGAAGTGGCACGAACTCGGGCATCTACTCATTCTTACGGACCAGTTGCGGCTCAATTTTCGCCGCACGCACTTCGTGCCGAATCTCAAGGATCCGGAAGAGGCCCTCGTCGACATCATCGCCGGCCACTTCGGGTTCTTCGAGGATATAGTGCGTAAGCAAGCGAAGGGTGCCCGCGCCTCGTTGTCGGGTTTTAACGGCTTACGACAATCGCTGTGCCCTGAGGCAAGTCGGCAATCTGCCCAGATTGGATTCGCGAAGTCGTGGCCAAAACCTTGCCTGTTGATTAATGCTGAACTTGGGCTCCGCAAGCAGGAGCAGCGAGAACAAAACCAGGGACATCTGGCGTTTCAACCTCACCCGTCCCCGGACCTAAGGGCCGTGTATGTCACCCCGAGCGAATCTGCCGCTTCAGCGGGGTTGGTTGTTTATCGCAACATGCGGGTTCCCAGACGCTCGGTGATCGCAAAGATCCATCGAGGGGAGTGTGACAGCGCATGCTCATTAGAGAACCTCGATTGGTGGGAAGTCAGTGACGGCTCAGGACTGCCCAGCGTCCCGGTTCACGTTGAGGCAGAAGCCGTCGGAAACCATGTCGCAGCACTCTTAACGCCTGCGTAGGTCGCTCCAACGAGCACGTCGAGATCGGATTTTTCCATCGCGCGCAATCATATGCGGTTTGATGCGGCAAACAAGCTCGGTGCGGCTTTCGAACAGCCTCTGATTTTGCTCCCCGGGCCTTCTGCGAAGTCCTTAGAAAAAGCTGCCGTATACGGTTACACATTGCTGCTTGCTGCCCGCAGTTCGGGGATCGGTTCGGGCAAGCCCGAGACGATGCGGGCGGTTTCCACGCTGACGTGGACGATGCGGCGGATAGCCGTTACCAAGTCGCGCGGATCGTCGAACCAAGCGTTGGGGTCGTTGACGATGCCGCTTTCTTTGTCCTGCGTGATTCGGTAGCGGTCGATGAACCACTCTAACGGCGTCCGTCCGTTGACCTGATACCGATGCGCTTCGGCCGGGACGCCTTCCAGTCGTATGCGCTCGTTCACGACAAGCGCCGTCCTTGCGTCGTCGGAAAACCGCATCGCGCGCTTGCCGATCCGGAAATGCTCCGCCCGCGGTTCTCCTTCGTGGGCAAACGCAAGCTCAAGCGGATATTCTTCGCAGGACTCATAGCCGAGATGCAGTTCCGCGAGCTCGCGTCCGGCCTTGGCAAAGGCGTGAAAATCGGGCGCGAAGGGAATGCGCGGCAGTTCCTTCGCCAGATCGTTGGCGAAACGCTCGCGGTAGCCGGGCGCGTGCAGAACGCCGTATACGTAATCGAAGACCGCGTCCTTGGCGATCGTGGCGTCGTTATAACGCGCGCGGAAGGCGCGCAAGGCCGTGTCCGAGATGTTGTCGATGCGCTCCACATCCGATTCGATTCCGGGAAGCTCGCCCTGCGAGTCGGCCCGCTGCCGATAGCGGTAGCGCGGGAAACACTGGCCAAATGCAACGAAGTGGAGATCCTGCATCGTATCGACGACGAGGGCGGAGAACGGCTTGGTCGAGCCTACGCCCGGAACGCAGATTGCGCGGTTTTGGCTGTCCACGTCCGGGAAGATGCTGTCCTGTTGGTACTTGTTGTTGACCAGAACGTATTCGACATAGCAGTTCTGTTTGACGAAAGGCCGATACTGGGTCGTCCAGATGTTGTCCGGTGAATATGTAGCGGTCCGCCGCCGCCGCAGGTTGTTCTTCAACTCGCGGTCCCACCGCACATGCGACGAATGGCGGCGCGTGACGTCCTCGACATCCGGAGCATGAACCTCTTCCAAAGCCCGCATAGCGTCCATGTAGCCGCCCACCATCCTGCGGGCGTTCTCCGCGCAGGCATCGCGCGAAAAGTTGTAGATGTAGGCGTCGCGGCTGGTCGCCAACCCTCTTGAATACAAACCGAAGATCGCCTCGTCCGCCTTGCCGGCCTTCGCAGCCTTCGACCCCATCGGATAGAGCCGCTGAAACTCTTCGCTGCGCTGGCCGATCCAGTCGTGATGCCGGTCGGGCGCGATCGTGCGCCAGTCCTCGATGCCGGCGATGGACCCCGCCTCGCGCAGGATGGCCAACTTCTCCTCGCGCTTGAGGTAGTCGCCGATATCGCGGTAGAGGATGCGGCAGCCGTCATGAGCGGCGTCCGGGTTGCGCACCAGGATCGTGATCGCGACCGGCGCGCGGGAACCCTGGCCGAAGACCTTGCCGCCTTCCCGGCGCGAGCGTTCGCCTTGCGTCCGCTGGTTGCCGCGCAGGTTCAGGACGTAAATCGAGCTGAACTCCTCGGCCAGACAGGAGCGCACGCCCGAATCCACGTTGCCGTCGATCCACGAGCCGTTGGTGACCAGGGCGACGACGCCTTGCCTGCCGATGCGGTCCGACGCCCAGCGGATCGCCATCTTGTAGGTGTCGTAAAGGCTGTTCTTCAGCGTCGCCCTGGAACGGACGGCATAGGTCTCGCCGACGCGCCGCTCAAGCTGGGGATAGTCCACGTTCGGATTGTCGTCCGCCGAGCTTCTTTGCCCCGTCGACCAGGGCGGATTGCCGACGATGACCTGAATGGGCAGACCCTGCTGGCGTTCCACGCGCTCGCTGTTGACCGGCAGCCAACTCTTCGGGAAGCCCGTCCTCTCGGTGTGCAGGTTGAACGTATCGGTCAGCACGATGCCGCCGAAAGGCTCGTAGGCGCCGGCCGCTCCGCGGCGGCCATGGAACGCCTCTTCGATATGGATGGCCGCGATGTAATAAGCCAGCAGGACGATCTCGTTGGCGTGAAGCTCCCGGCGGTACTTTCGTTCGAGGTCCGGGCCCCGGAGCAGCGTCGATTGCAACAGCCGGACCAAAAATATGCCCGTGCCGGTGAACGGATCGAGGACGTGAACGCCCTCGTCGCTCAGGTCCCGGCCGAACTCCCGGCGCAATACGCGGTCGGCGCTGTTCAGGATGAAATCCACGATCTCGACCGGCGTGTAGACGATGCCGAGGCGGTCCGCGTCCTTCTTCATCGCCGTGGCGAAGAACTTCTCGTAGAGTTCCATCAGCACGCGCTGCCGCGCTGAGCTGTTGTCGAGGCCACGGGCGCGCATACGGACGCTTTCGTAGAAACGCTCCAGATCGCGCGTTTCGTTCTCCAGCCCGAACTCCCCGAAGTCCTGCCGCAAGGAGTCCAGAGACTTCGCCACCGGGTTGCCGGCGGCAAAATCGTAATGCTCGAACAGCGCCTCGAAGACCGGCCTCGTCAGGATGTGCTGGGCCATCATTTCGATGGCGTCGCTGCGGTCGATGCGGTCGTTGATCGAGACTTTGAGCTCCTCGTGGAAAGCCTCGAACCACTCGCGCAGCGTTTCGTTGCCGGGACTGTCGAGCAGTCCTTCGATCCGCGCCGCAAGACGCGAGAAGATGTGCGCCACGTCCCCGGCCCAGGTCTCCCAGTACTTGCGGTCGCCGCACTTCTCGACGACCTTGGCGTAGATCGCGCCGGGCGGCAGATCGAGCGGCGGAAACGGAAGCGCAGGGGCGTCCACCGGGTCGATTCCGTCGCCGCTGAAGATGACCCGGTCGGTCGGCGTGTCGTTGAGGTCGATTTTGTTGATCTCGGCGTCGAACCGGTCGTCGTGCGAGCGCAGCGCGCGCAAGACGCTCCAGACGGCGGCGAAGCGCTCGTTGTCGTCGAGGGCCTTCGCCGGGTCGACTCCCGCCGGCACGGCCACCGGAAGCACGATGTAGCCGTACCGCTTGCCCGCGGCCTTGCGCATGACGCGGCCGACGGCCTGCACGACATCGACCTGACTATTGCGCGGGTTCATGAACAGCACGGCGTCGAGCGCCGGCACGTCGATGCCCTCGGAAAGACACCGGGCGTTGGAGAGGATGCGGCACGTTCCCACGGAACCGTCCTTGAGCCATTCGATCCGGGACTTGCGTTCGAGCGCGTGGTGCTGTCCGTCGACGTGGCGCGTCTCGCAGCGGAAAGCGTCCGGCCGCTCCGCCTCGGGCAGCAACTCGATGGCATGCCCGACGATGCCGTCCCAATGGGCCTCCAGCCGTTTCGAGGAGGCGATGGTATTGGTGAACGCGATCGCGCGGGTCAGGGGCGGCGGCCCCTCGCCGGGGCGCTTGTTCTCCGGGTTCTGCAACGCGCTCCAGCAACCGACGATCTTCGCCGCGTCGGTGATGTTGATCTCGCTGTCGCCCGACGCCAGGTGCGCCTGCAACGCGGCGTCGACGTGTTGCTCGGACATGGCGAGAACCACCACTTTGTAGTCGGACAACAGACCCTGCTCGACGGCCCGCGAGAAGGGCAGGCGGTGAAACTCCAGCCCATAGGTCGCCGGATCGTCCATGGAGAACACTTCCGTCTCGTGGCTTGCCGCCTTCGCCTTCGCGCCTTCCGTGTAGAGGCGCGGCGTGGCCGTCATGTAGAGGCGCTTCGCGGCCCGAATTTTCCGGGCGTCGTGAACCAGCACGAAAGGCGAGGTCCTGTCGCCGGGGCGCTCGATGCCGGTGGTCCTGTGGGCCTCGTCGCAGAGAACGATATCGAACGCCGGCGCTCCGTCGTCTTGCGCGCGCTCCACGATGCCGAGCGAGTGGTAGGTGCAGAAGACCGCCGTCATCGCGTCCGGACGCGATAGCCGCAACGCCCGGGAAATCGTCGTCGGATCCGTGGTGACCGGGATCTCCAGTTCCTGAAGCGAGGCGTCCTCGTCGTTGCGTCCAGCTCGGGTATCGGAGCAGATGCCGATATAGCGATGCGGGATCGCCCGTTGCGTCGCCCATTCGCGCATGGATTGCTGGAACAGCGATATCGACGGCGTCAGATAGAGCGCCCGCCCCCCGATTCCCGCAACGGCTTCCGCTATGCGCAGCGCCGCAAAGGTCTTGCCCGTCCCGCAGGCCATGATCAGCTTGCCGCGGTCATGCGCCTCGAAGCCTGCGGCCACGTCGTCGAGCGCGGCCTGCTGATGGGGGCGCAGGCTGAACGGCTCGCTCCGATACGACAGCGCCTCCGGTTCGTCGCGAACCGGATCGGGCCAGTCGAACGGTCGGCTCGCGAGATCGCCGAAACGGAGCACCGCGCAGGCGGGCTTGAGCCGCTCGATGGTTTTGACCGCGTTCGGCCCCCAGCCGTCGCCGGTATCGACGACGATGCGGGCGGTGAAGGGCTCGCGGGCCGAAGCGGCGATGAACGAATCGAGATGCGGCTTGGCGATGCGCGTGCCGGGAGCGTAGCACTTGCACTGAATGGCGCAGTAGCCGCCCTCGCGCTCCTCGGCGACGAGATCGATGCCGATGTCGTTGGAGTCGAAATCGGGCCGCTCGAAGGCCCATTCGGACCACAGCCGGACGTTGCGGAACCGTTCTTTGTAAAGAGGATCCTCGATGAAGTACGTCTTCATCAACCGCTCGAAGAGGAGTCCCTTCTGCGATTCGGATTCGGCGCTCGCGCGGATGCGGTCGAGCGTTTCTTGAAAACCGTTGCTCATGCCTTATTTTTCCGAAACATCGGGCGGTCCCTGTCGCCGGCGCCCCTTCATCCGAAGGTTCCGCGCCGGACTCCGCCTTGAACCGGTTGCCGTGATGTCGATCTTTGACATTTACCGCTTCTCTTCGGTTTGTTGCAAGTATGCGCTTCCCTCCGGAGTCAGGCGGTAACGCTGCTTGCTGCTGCGCGGCTTGTCCTGGATCGTCATTTCGATCGTACCGGCCCGCAGGGCAGGGATCGGACAGGCTTCGCGGAAATGGCCCTCGTGCTTCAAGCCAAGAGCTTGCTGGGGGCGCTGCCTGGTCATTTCACCCGACATCGCCCGTAGTAGTCGGACTTCCCCGGCGACTCGATCCGGCGGGCGCTCCCGCGCCTCCGCTCGAACCTCCGGGTTCGGTCGGAAAGTGACGGTAACGAAGCCGTCGGCCTCGAACTGGGGTTCCGGACAGTCTTGCGCCCTGGCCGAGTTCCCGGGCTGCGCCCATCCCGAGCACGGCGCCTGACCGGCGGCGCTGCGGGAAAACGAGCGTCCGCGCCGGCAGTCCTGCTTGCCACTCGCCGCCGGGGCCGCGCAACAGACCGGGGCAAGTTTCAAACGCTGTTCAAAGGGCGCTTAAATGGCGTTTAAGCCCCTCTTGCATAGCTTCGCGCAGAGTCGCCCCCGTCTTGCTCGCCACCGGGGCCGCGCAGCGGCCCCTAAAGCGTATTCAGAGCGTTCGGCGCAGTGCGCTCGTAAGCCTCGACGGCGCCCATCTGCTGCTGGATGTAGCTCAACTGATCGCCGCCTTCGAGCAGGCATTTCAGGGAAAATTCGTCGATGGGAAACTCGACCTCGCGGCCGGACGGCAAGCACAGCGCCCGCCGCGTCAGATCGATCGCAACCCGGCAATCCTCATCTGCTTCGGCCGCGGCGAACAATTCCTCGTGCGCCGCCTCGTCGACGACGATCGGCAGCAGCCCGTTCTTCAAGCAGTTGTTGCGAAAGATATCCGCGAACGAGGTGCTGATTACGGCCCTGAAGCCATGCCCCATGAGCGCCCAGGGGGCATGCTCGCGCGAGCTTCCGCAGCCGAAGTTGTCGCCGGCCAGCAGAATCGTCGCTCCCTCCGCCCGAGGCCGATTGACGATGAAGTCCGAGTTCGGACTGCCGTCGGCCAGATACCGCCAGTCGTGGAACAGGTTCTTGCCCAGCCCCAGCTTCTCGATCGTTTTCAGAAAACGCGCCGGGATGATCTGATCCGTGTCGATATCGGCGACCGGCAGAGGGACCACCTTGCCCGAGAATTGCCTGACCGCTTCCATAATGTTCTCCCCGCTTACAGATAGCGCCGGGCGTCGGTCACGGCGCCCTCGACCGCCGAAGCCGCCGCCGTCAGCGGACTGGCCAGGAACGTCCGCCCGCCCTTGCCCTGCCGCCCCTCGAAGTTGCGGTTGCTCGTGGATACGCAGTACTGCCCCGGAGTCAACTGGTCGCCGTTCATGGCGATGCACATGCTGCAGCCCGCCTCGCGCCACTCCGCTCCGGCGGCCCTGAAAACCTCTGGCAACCCTTCGGCTTCGGCCTGCGCCTTGATCTTTTCCGAACCGGGCACCACCATCATGCGCACGTTGGGAGCGACTTTGCGCCCGCGCAGCACGTCCGCCGCCAGACGCAGATCGGACATCCGCGAGTTCGTGCAACTGCCCACGAACACCACGTCGACCGGCCGGCCCAGCAGCGGCTTGCCCCCCTCGATCTGCATGTAATCGAGCGCCTTGCGGATGCCGGGATTGCCGTTCGGCTCGGGCACCGGCTGCGTCACGCCCACGCCCATGCCCGGGTTCGTGCCCCAGGTAATCATCGGCTCCAGATCCGCCGCGCTGACGGTTTCGGCGCGGTCGAACGCCGCCCCCTCGTCGGAGGGCAGCTTCCGCCAACGCGCGACGGCCGCGTCCCAATCCACTCCTTGCGGGGCTTTGGGCCGGCCGGCCAGATACTCGAAAGTCGCGTCGTCCGGAGCGACCATGCCCGCCCGCGCCCCGCCTTCGATCGACATGTTGCAAAGCGTCATGCGCCCTTCCATCGTGAGCGCGCGAATCGCTTCGCCGGTGTACTCGAGCACATGGCCGGTCCCGCCGCCGATGCCGATCTTGGCGATCAGCGCCAGGATCAAATCCTTGGCCACGACGCCGTCCGGCGCGGCCCCCTCGAAGCGCACCTCGCAAGTCCGCGGACGATTCTGCAGCAGACACTGCGTCGCCAGCACATGCTCGACTTCCGTCGTGCCGATGCCGAAAGCCAGCGCTCCGAAGGCGCCGTGCGTCGACGTATGGCTGTCGCCGCAAACCACCGTGAAACCCGGCTGCGTCAAGCCCAATTCCGGGCCGATTACATGGACGATGCCTTGATCTTCCATGCCCATGTCGGCCAGGGGCACGCCGAACTCCCGGCAATTGATGCGCAACTGCTCCACTTGCTTGGCCGCGATCGGATCCACAATGGGCAGCGCGCGGTCCGTCGTCGGGATGCTGTGGTCCATCGTCGCCATCGTGCGTTCGGGCCGGCGCACCTTGAGGCCGCGGTCGCGCAGACCCTGAAAAGCCTGCGGCGAGGTCACTTCATGCACCAGATGCAGGTCGATGTAGAGCACCGCCGGAGACCCGGCTTCATGGACAACGACATGCTCGTCCCAAATCTTCTGGAACAACGTACGCGGCTTGCTCACAACCCCGTCAGTTTAGCGCAGGCGCCCTTGAAAAGCGCATCGGTCGAATTCGCGGTTCCCCGGCGGCCGCCTCCGCACACGGACAAACGCATGCCGTCGGCATCCGGTTCAAGGCTGCCAGCCAATCCGAGTTCAAGTACCGCAACATCGGAACCGCCTGGGCGATTACTGGTACCACGCGCGTTGAGCATCTCGCGCAAGGGGAATAGGCTGGAGTTCAATACCGAGTAGGTTAATGTCGATGGATTAACTGATCCATACCCCAAGATCACTTTCATCGAAATTCCTCTTCAAAGAATTCCTTTTCGATTAGTTTGTATCCTAACCTCATAGAGCTTTGATTTTCATTCCGATAAGAAAATTTAAGTATCTCGTGAATGCCGTAGGGGTGAGTTTTTTTGTTGCAAACGATGTATCGAAGGTATTCATCACAAAAATGCTTTGTGGGATTCCCATATTTGTCAATATCGGCATCCAGTAAGTCATCTTCATTCCCATTTTTCTGAACACGAACTGTCGTAAGCTGGAGCACCCCAAGGCTGTCTCGTGATTTTATACTGCAAAGTCCATCTTTATCAGGTTTTACAGGAAGCCCTTCAAAATTTTTCCTAGTGACCTTTGGAAATACTGGTCACATTTTTAAAGTTAGGATCAGATGGATTCAACGCAATCTCAATTCCAGCGACAAAGCGATCTCTCTGTAATTTTCGAAAAAAATTTTCCGAATACTGGTTACTGTCCAGGGTTCATATTTATCTTTAGAATTAGAAAGCATATGAGAAAGTAGTATGATGGAGACGTGTGCCTTCGACATTGCAAAATGAAATAGAAAAAGGCTTGAATTTCATTGCATTTCTCTCGTTTCTTTTTTTCAGTTTCCCGGGTTAGTTCCTCGTTAGGGCTTGTGGCTTGTCGTCTCCGGTGCTTGTCTTTTCAGTTTCCGAGTTTTGTTGCTCTCTCCTGCTTCCGAAGTAGAATCCTACCACACTTCCGGCCAGGGTCGCGAACGAAGCCAGCACTTTGTCAAAGTTTTGGTCGATAACCTCCCCACCAAAAATCAGCACATTCAAATAACTCCCGGCAATGGCTAGAGCCAACATGCTGCGTACCGAACCCTGGGGCAAGTTCAATCCTTTTAGGGGTGGCTTATTCTTGTCGTTTTCTTTGCGACCAACCAGACAAGAATACAAGGGCAGCCCGACAAACACGACCGAGAGCAGCAAGATCTGCGATATGAGCAACGCCGCCAACGCCCCGTTGGCACTCTTGGTGGCGCTATCCTCGGCGGCGACAGTGCTATCGGCGGGCGTCTGTCCATGAATTGTCCATGTCCCAATGGCAAGGACAATAGTCATTGTGATAGCTAAGCGCATATTGTTACTCCTTCCGACAAACAAATCATCCTCGATTACAACACATTTAGCTCGAACTCAATTTCGTACGTTCCCGATTCTTCTTCTTCCGGGATTACCTCTTTACCGTTAAATCGTAAATTGGAAAACCCCTTTATTGTATTTTTCCGTGAACCGTTTCGACCCTATGAACAGAATCCTATCGACTTTATCTCCCCCGGCAAGATCCTTGAGAAGAAAAGATTGCGCATCCTCCGCCGCCGATCCCAGAGACTTGAACAAAAGCGCATTTCCATGAGGGATGACGTCTTTCACTCTGCCCATAACTACTTTGGCGATTTTCCCCAAGGACCTTTTTACCACGTCCCAGAAGTCTTTCCGATCGACATCCAACACAGTGAAGCGGATGGAGTGAAGACTTTCACCCGTTACGAAAAGAATCAACTTATCCCAATCGTCGATCTTGTTCATGTCGAATGCGGCGATGTCCTTCTCACCATTCTTACCACGGACAAAATTCGGCTCCTCCGACTGGCCGGGGTCGCACTCCCAGTAGGTATCCAGGCTCGGCATCACGGTATGTTCCACGGCGGGCCGGCCTTTGTCGTCGACGAAACGCAGGTCAACAACGAATCGAAAGTTGGCGTTATCGCCCCGCAGGTTTTTTGGAAATTTGAATTCCGCGAGCTTGAGTTCATAAAGCGGCATAGGGTTTCTCCTTTATTGCTGCGGGGACCTCACCGCGAGGAAACATCCCCGCCGTAGCCGCGCCTCCCGCCGCCCCCACGGTGGAGATGACCTTGGCCACGTTCATCGGACGGTCAGCCGCGACTGCGCCCAGGCAACCTCCACCTGCAGCACGGCGCAGAGCGCAAGCCCGAACAACAGCGGCGCGCAAGACCGCTTGCGCGCCGCACAAACTTTCTCCACGGATGGGTTCTGCCGAGTCCCGTTCATTGCGTTGCCGTCTCGCCTCATTAATGATGACACCCAAAATATCAAATTTTTTGGCTTGAGTCTATTTCATAGTTGTAAATTTTTTGAAGAATTAACCAACCGAGCGAGGAAGACCGGAGAACCGGTCAACTGTTCATTGCTCAACTCAAACTCCACGCCGGGTTCGGTTTTGATCTCCTCAAAGTTACTTGTCAGGGAATTCGGGCGAGACGTCCGGGAACGGCGGACAGTGCGGTGTCGTATACTGAGCTTTCGTCGCGAGGCTCGTCTGGAGGGCGGCAGCCGGAGGCGGCGTCTCATCATGCATCGGTTCGGGCTTCTCGCGGCCGCATTGTTTTTCGTTTTCGGTTCGAGCGCTCAGGCGGCGGCGGACTTCTACGGCGAAATCTTCCCGCTGCTCGAAGCGCGGAACTGCCGCGCCTGCCACAACCCCTCCGGCGTGGCTTCCGGCACGCGCCTCCAATTTCCGGCTGCCGGGGCGCCGCGGGAACGGGTCGAGCGCTTCGCCCGGGGACTCGCCGCGTTCATCGACCGCGGCGACCCGCCGCAGTCGCTGCTGCTGCTCAAACCCACCAACCGCATCGCGCACACCGGCGGCCGGTTGATCGCGCCCGGAAGCGCGGACGAACGGTTGCTGCTGGGTTGGATCGAGCGCCTCGCCGCCGAGCCGGTCCGGCATCCGGCCGCGGGCGGCGGCGGCGCGCCCTCAGCGCGGCGCGCCGAGCCGCTCAGACGGCTCACCCACGTCCAGTACGACAACACGGTCCGCGACCTTTTGGGGGACAGAACCCGGCCCGCCCGCAATTTCCCGGCCGAGGATTTCGTCGACGGCTTCACCAATCAGGCATCCGCCCAGGCCGTCACGCCGACGTTGGCGGAATTTTACGCCGCCGCCGCCGAAAAGCTGAGCCGGAACGCCTTTCGCTACGGCGACGAGAACGCCTTGATCCCGTGCCAATCGCCAGGCGCAACCGACCGCGAGTGCGCCGCGGCGTTCGTCAGGCAATTCGGCGCGAGGGCCTACCGCCGGCCCCTCGAGCCGGAAGAGGTCCGCGGCCTCGTTGCGCGGACGGTCGAATGGGCAGGCAGAAACGACAACTTTTTCGAAGGCGCCCGCGTTGCAGTCGAAACGATGCTGCAAGCGCCCCAATTCCTGTTTCTGATTCCGCAACCCGAAGGCAGCCCGGGGAAACAGTACGAAACCGCATCCAGACTCGCGTACGGCGTCTGGAACACGCTCCCCGACCGCGAATTGCTCGCGGCGGCGGCAGAAGGCCGCCTCGATCGACAGGCGGAGGTCGAGCGGCAGGCGCGGCGGATGCTCGCCATGCCGGCCGCGCGCGAGACGCTGGACGAGTTTTTCGCCCAGTGGATGCGCTTCGACCGCCTGCGCAATGCGGTCAAGGATCCCGACCGCTTCCGGGACTACGCTCCGGAAGTCGCCGAAAGCATGGCCGAAGAATCCCGGCTTCTGTTCCGGCATCTGGTCTGGAACGATCGCGACTTCCGCGAATTTTTCACGGCGGACTACACCTTTGTCGACGACTTCCTCACGCGGATCTACGGTATGCCGGATGCTCGGACGCCCTTCGGATTGACCCGCTATCCGCCGGGTTCGGCGCGCGGCGGAATCCTGGGCCACGGAACGTTCCTGGCGCAGACCGGCAAGCCGGCCTCCACATCGCCAACCGAGCGGGGGCTGTTCGTACGGGAACATTTCCTCTGCCAAACGACGCCGCCTCCCCCGCCCGGCGTGGACTCTTCACTCCCGACCCTTCCGTTGGGGGCCGCCCCCTGACGGCGCGAGAGACGATGGAAACTCTGCATGCCTCCGAACCGGCCTGCATTTCGTGCCACAAACTCGTCGACCCGATCGGTTTCGGCTTCGAGCATTTCGACACGGTCGGCGGCTATCGCAAGACCGAGCCGGTCAGGCTGGAGCCCAGCCCCCTCGAGAAGCAGCAGGGGCGCGAGGCCGAGGTTCACGATATGCCGATCGATTCTTCCGGCTATATCGCCGGCATCGACGGCTCCGATTTCCGGTCGCCGCGGGAAGCCGGCAAGATCCTGGCCGACTCCGTCGTCTGCCGGCGGTGCGTCGTCAAGCAGTTGTTTCGCT
Organism: Bryobacterales bacterium; assembly: GCA_965214915.1. GTDB lineage: Bacteria > Acidobacteriota > Terriglobia > Bryobacterales > UBA6623 > CATQHP01. The sequence continues at coordinate 590,191 of CBDCCP010000001.1, forward strand.
ATTTATTCGGACGGCACGAGACCGAAAACGATGGCGAACTGCTCGACACGGCCTATAATCGTTTCAAGCGTTCGGGCTTCCGCTTCCGCGAGTTGGCGCTCGGATTGCTGGTCAGCGAGGAATTTTTGCAAACCGAATGGAGAGGCGCGCCATGAAGACATCTCTATTGCCGCGGCGTTCTTTTCTCAAAAGCGCCGGAGCCGCGGGCGCCGCCGTCCGCATCGGGCTGCCGTCGTTGGCCTGCATGTTCAACGCCTCCGGGACGGCTTACGCGGCCGGCGCAGCGCGGGCGAAGCGGCCGGATGCGGAGTCGGGCGCGCCGGAAAAGCGCTTCGTTTTCTGGTTCAACGGCAACGGCATCCCGGAGCGCTACTGGATTCCTCGCGAAACGGGCGCCGACTACACCCTGACGCCGTGCTTGGCGCCGCTTGCTCGCCTCCGTGACGACATTCAGATCGTGTCCGGGCTCGACAACCCCAACGGGCAGGCGAGCGGCGCCGGAAACGGCCATATGCGCTCGATGAGCGCGTTGGTCTCCGGGGAAAAATACACCGGACTGGGAGCCGGAGGCCCCTCCATAGACCAACTCGTCGCCGGCCGGATCGGCGGGAACTCGCGCTTTCCATCGCTGCAGATCGGAGTCTGCCGGGAATCGTTCGGCACGAGCATCCAGCGCAACATGAGTTGGGGCGCCAAGGAGCGGGACCTGCCGCCGGAAGTCATTCCTCAGCAACTCTTCGACCGGCTCCTCGGAACGATCGACGAGGGTTGGAAAAACCGCAAGCGGAGCATCCTCGACGGCGTTCGAGAACAGGCGTCCCGGCTGCAGGGGCGATTGGGGCGGGAGGACTCGCGCCGCATCGACGAGTACTTGACGGCGGTCTTCGACATGGAGCGGACAATCGCGAACTTTCCGGAGGACTACGCCCGCAACGTCGAGGAGCCGGAAGCCGGGGGCGGCCCGCTCGACTATCCGCGCATCGCCAAGCTGCAGAGCGATCTGCTTGTCCACGCGTTCGCTGCGCACCAGACCCGCGTCGCGTCCTACATGCTGACCAAATGCCAGGGTCTCACCCGCTTTCCCTGGCTGGGCCTGTCGTTCGCAAGGCACCATGAATACTCGCACTTGGGCGGCCCGCATCGTCCGCGTCAACAAGAAGTCATGCGCGACATCTGCCGCTGGCATGTAGCAGAGTTCGCCTACCTGGTCGCCAAGCTGAAGAACACGCCCGAAGGGGCCGGATCGCTGCTCGACAACTGCGCGCTGCTGTTCGTGCATGAACATGCCGAGGCGAACTTTCACAAGAACAGCGGCGGAGCGGTCATTGTGGCCGGACGCGCCGGACGCCTCCGGCCGGGCCGGCATACGCGCGTCGCAGGAACCTTCGGCGACCTCTACCGCGCGGTCGCCGCTGAAATGGGCGCGCCCCTCAAGAGCTTCCCGACCTCGTACTCCACCCTCTCGGCTCCGACCGGCTGAGCCGCCGCGGGTTTCAGAAGAATCAGTGAATGACGCTGCGCCCCGGCCGCGCGGCCAGGAACAAGGCGACGGCCTCCTCGCTGAGGAGCGTCTCGGCCGCGATCAGCTTGCGCAGCGCGGGACGATCCCGCAACGCGGCCAGACCCGCGTCGCCGAAACGCGTCCCGGATACGTCCAGCATCCGCAAGGCAGGGAACCCGGCGAGCGCCGCCCCCGCCTCGTCGTCGACCGCCTTGACGTGCGCGAGAACAAGTTCTTCGAGACGAACGAGCGGACGAAGCCTCTCGATGCCCGCGGCCGTCAAATGCGACCGCGAAAGGTTCAGCCGGCGCAGGCCGGTCAGCCGCCGAAGATGATCCGCCCCGGCGTCCGAGACGCGGATCGAGCCCAGAAAACGCTTGCCGGCGGCGGCGGCATATTCCTCGTTCGGCGCGGCCAGGTTGAGACTTTCCAGGCCGCGCAGCGCCCCGATTTCTTCCAAGTTCCGGTCCGTAACCTTGACCACCGGGATGCCGCTGTCGATGACCTGGACACCGCTCAGGTCAAGCCGGCGCAAGCTATTGAGCGCACGAAGGCCGGCGACGCCTGCCTCGCCGATGCGGTTGCCTCCGATCGCCAACGACTCCAGATGCGGCAATGCCTCAAGCAATTCAACAGCCGGATCGCTGATATCGGTGATGCCGATATCGAGTGAGCGCAGCCGCCGGAGCTCGGTCAGGAACTTGACGCCGGAGTCGCTGATCTTGGTCCCGCGGACGTTCAGGCGCTCCAGCTTGGCCGCCCGCCGCAACCGCGACGCCCCCGCGTCGGTGATGTGCTCGCAGAAGAACAGATCGAGCTCGCGCAACGACGGCAACGCGGATACGATCGACAGCGCGTCGTCCGTGACATGCGTTTGCCCCAGCGCCAAGCTCTCCAGACCGGTCAGCCCTGCCAAACGCTGCAAGTCCAGGTCTCCGATCCAGGTGCGCCTGAGATCGACGCCCACGATCCGGCCTTCGACTCCGCGCCGGCATGAACCGCCCTGCCGGCGAATCCATTCCTCCACTTGCGCGCTGTCCGCTCCGAGCGCCACAGGGCACAGCAACGCGAGCAGGGCCGGTATCCGGTACGGTCCCGTCATGCATCCTTTAGCGGCGCCGAAGCTCCCGGGCGGAGTCGGGGTCCCAGACAATCGAACACTCCGGAAGCGCTTTCCGCAGGGCCGCGGCCTCGTCGGCGCCCACCAGCGTGTGGTAGAGGTTGAGCGACCGCAACCGGGTGAACCGGGAGAAAATCTCCACGGCTTCGCCGTCGACGTTTGTGTTATCCAAGCTCAGTTCCTGCAATTGCCGGTTCCCGGCCAGCGCCGCAATTCCCCGCGGCGAGACCTTGGTGTAGTCGAGATTCAGCCGGCGCAGTTTTTTGAGCTTGGCCAGTGCGAGCAGACCGTCGTCGCCGATCCGGGTGTTGGCCAAATCCAGGTTCTCCAGCAGCGGCAAGGCGGCGAGATGGGCCATGCCGGCGTCGGTGACGTCGGTGAAGGCCAGAGAAAGGGTCCGCAGTCGGCGCAGCGCGGACAAACGGGCCAAGCCGGCGTCGCCGACCCTCGTGCCGGTCAGACCCAGTTCGACGAGTTTCTTGAGCTTGCCGATATGCTCCATGCTGCGGTCGCCGACCGGAAGGTAATCCAGATCGAGCGAGCGCAAGCTGCGCAGCCGGGTGAGATGCCGGAGCGCGTCGTCCCCGGCCGCCGTGCCGGCCAGCGAGAGCGTGCGCAGCCGCGGCAACTTGGCGATCTGTCGAAGTCCCGGCCCTTCGATCAGGCTCTGGTCGAGCACAAGCGTCTGTAATGCAGTCAATGGAGTCAGTCCGGTCAAGCCGCTGTCCGTAACGCGGGTGTGGCTCAGGTTCAGCGCGGACAGGGCCGGTAACGCTTGCAAATGGCGCAGGCCGGCGGCGCTGACCTCGCTTGCGGCAAGATCCAGCCCGGTCACGCGGGGAAACCGCCGCAACGCCGCCAAGTCGCCGTCACCCGCCGCGGTTGCCTTCAAATCCAACGCAACGGCGCCGTCCGTGCCGATCCGCGCGGAGCCGCCGACAGCCTCAGCCCACTTTGCCAACCCGCCCGCGCCGGCGGCGGAAGGCGGAGCATGCTCTACGAAGGAGACCGGGGGATCGGTTGCCGCGAAAAGGATTTCGATGCCGGGTCGGGCGCTGTTCAACACGCCCACGCCGGCGGCTGTGACTTGGCTGTAACGAAGGTCGACGCGGCGCAGGGAAGGCAGTTCGAGCAGCTTCCCGATTCCGGCGTTCGTCACGCGAGTGCGGTACAGATTCAGATCGGCGAGGTCGGCCATCGCCGCCAAGTGGCTCAGACCGGCGTCCGTGATGCGGGCGCCGCGCAGATTGAGTACCCGCAGCTTTTCCAGAGCCGCCAGATGCGTCAGACCGGCGTCCGTCAGGTCGAGGTCGGCCAGATCCAATTCGACCAGTTCGGGAAGTTCGCCCAGCAGGCCGAGGCCGGTGTCCGTGACCTGCGTGCTGCGCAGGCGCAAGGTCTTGAGATTGCGCAGTTTCGCGACGCGCCGCAGCCCCTCGTCGTCGGCGTCCGTCTGAGTCAGATCGAGCCGCTCGAGCAGTGGAAACGCATCGAGGTGCGCGCCGGTTATGCGGGTCGATTTCAGTTGCAAAGAGCGCAGGTTTTTGAGCGGGGTCAGGAGTTCGATCCCATGGTCGAAGATCCGGATTCCCTTGAAGACGCTCAAGAAATGATGACTGACGTGGAGGGATTCGAGCGAAGCGAGTTGCGCCACCGCGGCGAGTTCCCGGCTGTCGTCGACGGCGCCGAACTTGCCGCAGCAGACCGGATTCCACATCGTTCCGGGCAGCGTGAGAACCCGCAGGCGCCGGAGCGGCCTCAGGCGGTTCAACTCGCGCGGATGCAGCAAGGTTCCGGTCAAATTGACGCCGCGCAATTCGAAAGGACCGCCAGGCAGTTCTCTGAGCGCGCGGATCTCGCCGGGGACGCCGTGAATGTCGACCGCGCCGCCCAGCGACAGGACCCACGCGGCGACCTGCCGCTCGGCATCGCTCCCCCCGCCGGCGGCCGGCGGAGAGACCCAGGCGGTCAACAGCAATACCCCGATGAATCCCTTGCTCCAGCGCACCGCTCGCCCGAACCGCGGCCTTGGCGAGCGCTCGGCGCAGACTCCGGCGCCGGCCGACGGCTCCCGTGTCATTGTACCAGCGGGGCCGCGCCGCCAAGCGGCCGCGCAGCTCTGCCCTAACGCGCGAACTGCGCGCGGACGACTCGGAAAGCGGCGTCCACTTCGAAGCTGCACGCCAGGCCGGTCCGTCCGCCGCGCAAGAAACGCATGTCCGCCAGCGTGACCCTGTAGCCGGCGGGCAGCCGCGCGACCCGCGCGAATCCGTATTGCGCGAACCGCCCGTAGTCGCGGCCCGGTCCGCTTGCACGCGCTGCCTGGACCGCGGGATGCTCGGCGAGCTTGGCGACCCGCCGCCCCCGCGCAGGATCGACCGCGGCCGACTCCAACGCATCGACGTCGAAGCCGAAATAGGCCGCCTCCGTCTCCACGACGCCGATCCAGGCCGCGGGCAGCCACGGGGCCGGAAACGCCGCACGCCGCACGACGGCCTCGCCGCGGACCGTTTCCAGCGGCAGCCTATCGATCACGCGGTCATGCCAGTGCCGGTTCAGCGCGCAATAGCCGGCCAGCAAGACCAGCCCAAGAACGGCCAGGCGCCGCGCGCGCGGGCGGCTCAACAACCAGCACCCCAGCAACGTTGACGACAACCCCGCCCACAGCAGCGGATCGATCACGAACAGCGCGTCCCAGGAAGACCAGGCGGACAAAAGCGGCAGCCAGAGGCGGATGCCGTAGGCGTTCATGAAATCCAGCAGCGGATGCGAATAAGCAACGAGCAAGGCAACGCCGCACGCCGGACCCCAACGGACCCGCTCGGGACGCCGCAGCAACCGCGCCGCGCCGGCCGTCAGCCCGACCGCCAACAAGGCCATCAGCGGAATCGCAAACAGCGAATGCGTCAGATGCCGGTGATAGTTGAGGTAGTCGATCGTGTCAATGCCGGCGGCGATATCGACATCCGGAACGTTCGCCGCAACCAGGCAAACCGCCGTGCCCAGCGGAGTGTACTCGCGCAGCCCGGCGCGCGCCAACAGGCCGCCGACCAGAGTATGCGTCAGATTATCCATGCGCCGGCATGGCGGCGCGGGCCGGCGCCTCAATCGGAGAAACGCCGTAACCCGCGGGCAGCAATATCCTGAGCGCCTGCGGACACATCGTCACCCGAATCGGCAGCGCGCCCGCAACTTCGCCGTCGACCTGCACTTTCACCGCCGACCCGTTGGCGGACTCCAGCCGAATGTCGTCGGCGAGATAATGTTCGATGCCGGGCCAACGCTCCGCCGCTCCCAGCGTTACGCCCAGCATGTGACTGAAATACGGCAGGCAGTTGGCGCCGGAAAACTCGGCCACCTCGAATCGATCCGCGAGCAGATTCGCCCGCGGAGTCAGCACCATTCCGCCACCGTACTTGCGGCTCTTGGAAACCAGCACGAAGCTGCGCGGTTTCTGCGAGCCTTCGCCGACCGTACGCAGCTTGGGAAACGGGCGGAACATCCGCTGCAAGCCGCTGAGCCAATAGGCGCCCTCGCCTACCCGATTCTTGATTTGCAGGTCGATTCCCTCCGCCACTTCCGCGTCGATTCCTGCGCCGCACATCAATAGAAAGTACCGCTTCGCGCCGTTTTCGAGAAAGTCCACGCGGCCCAAAAGCGTCTCCTGCTCTTTCAAATCGGGCAGCAAAGCTGCTGCGCCGCGAGGATCGGCGGGCAAGCCGACTTCCATGCTCAAGACATTGGCCGTGCCTGCGGGCAGCACCAGCAGCGAGGCTTCGCACTTCGGCGCCAAACCCTGCACAACCTCGTTGACCGTGCCGTCGCCGCCACAGGCGATCACCAACTCGGCGCCGGATTCCTGCGCCGTCCGAGCCAACGCCGAGGCGTGATGCGGCCTCTCGGTGCGCGCCTTTTCGACTTCCCGGACGTGCTTCCGCAGCGCTTCGCAGGCTGCGTCCACGCCGGCGGCGGTCGCGCCTCCGCCCGCCGTCGGGTTGTAGATCAACACGCCCCGATCGAACAACATGCGCAGTTTTTATAATAACGGCGATGCCTGCCGAAACGGCCCCGCAAGCGGCGCGCAGCGACCCCGTCCGGCAGATCGAAACGCTGCGCGAAGAGATTCGCCGCCACGAGCATCTCTACTATGTCCTCGACCGGCCGGAGATATCCGACACCGAGTACGACAGTCTGATGCAGCGCCTCCAGGCTCTGGAAACCGAGTATCCCGAGCTGGTGACGCCGGAATCGCCGACGCAGCGGGTCGGCGGCGCGCCGCGCGCGGGAGCGGAAAAAGCCGCGCACTCGTCGGCAATGCTCAGCCTCGACAACGCTTTCAACGAGCAGGAGCTGCGCGACTTCGACCGTCGCGCGCGCGAGCTGGCCGGAGTCGAAACCCTCGTCTATGTCGGCGAGCTCAAGCTCGACGGCATCTCGATGTCGGTGCGCTACGCCGGCGGACGCCTCTCCCTCGGCCTCACCCGCGGCGACGGGGTTACCGGCGAAGCGATCACCCCCAACGCCCGAACCATCCGTTCGCTGCCCCTGGCGATCGACCCCGCGGCGGCGGACGCCGCCGGGATGCCGGCCGAGTTCGAAGTGCGCGGCGAAGTGGTCATGCCCCGCCGCGCCTTCGAACGCCTCAACGCCCAACGCCTGGCGGCCGAAGAACCGGTTTTCATGAATCCGCGCAACGCCGCCGCCGGCTCGCTGCGCATGCTCGACGCCTCCGTCACCGCCTCGCGCCGTCTCAATTATTTCGCCTACTTGCTGCTGGCCGCCGATGGATCGACCTTCATGGAATCGCACTGGGACGCCCTCGAAGCGCTGGCCGCCCTCGGTTTCAAGGTGAACCCCCACCGCGCCCGGCTCACAGGCCTCGGCGAGCTGCTCGAGTTCCGCAACCGCTGGATCGACCGCCGCGATTCCCTGCCCTACGAAATCGACGGTCTGGTGTACAAGGTCGATTCCACCGCCCTGCAGCGTCGTCTGGGCGCGACCGCCAAAGCCCCGCGCTGGGCCATCGCCTACAAATCCGCCGCCGAACAAGCCGAAACCATCGTCGAGGATATCGACGTGCAAGTCGGGCGCACCGGCGCGATCACTCCCAGGGCCAAGTTGCAACCGGTATTCGTCGGCGGCGTTACCGTCTCCCGCGCCACGCTGCATAACGAAGACGAGATCGCCCGCCTCGAGCTCCAGATCGGCGACCGCGTGCTCGTCGAGCGCAGCGGCGACGTCATTCCCAAAGTCGTCCGCGTCGTCGAGCCGGCCGACGACCGGCGCCCTTTCAACATGCCCGCCGCCTGTCCGGTTTGCGCAACCGCTCTGGTGCGCGAGCAGGACGAAGTCGTGCGCCGCTGCGTCAACGTCAACTGCCCGGCGCGCCTCAAGGAATCGATCCTGCATTTTGCGCACCGCACCGCGCTGGATATCGACGGCATGGGCGAAATTCTTGTCGAGCAACTCGTCGACGGCGGCCTCGTCAAGAACCTGGCCGACATTTACGACCTCACCGCCGACAAGCTGGCCGCCCTCAGCCGCATGGCCGAAAAATCCGCCGGCAACGTGATGGAAAGCATCGCGCGCTCGAAATCCGTACCCCTGCCGCGGGTCATCTACGCGCTCGGCATCCGCTACGTCGGCGAACGCACCGCGCAACTGCTGGCCGACCACTTTCTGAGTATCGGCCGCATGCTCTCCGCCTCCCCCGAAGAGTTGGAAGCAGTCGAGGGAGTCGGCCCGCGCATCGCCGAATCCATCCGCGATTTCCTTGCCGCGGAGCAAAACCGCACCCTCATCGAACGGCTGCGCCGGGCCGGCCTGCAATTCGAGCAGGACCCGCCCCCCGAGAGCGGAGAATCCGAAGAGACCGCCGGCAAGACCTTCGTACTGACCGGCACGCTACCCAATCTGACCCGCGACCAAGCCAAGGCGCGCATCGCCGCGGCCGGCGGAAAAGTCAGCGGCTCCGTCAGCAAGAAAACCGACTATGTCGTCGCGGGGGAAAAAGCAGGCTCCAAGCTCGAGAAGGCCAACCGATTGGGAGTCGCGGTCCTCGACGAACCCGGCCTGCTCGCGCTGCTCGCCTCCGCGCAGCAGCCGCAAGCCTGAACCGCGTTCATGCGGCTGCTCTTGCGTTGTTAAGGTGGGTCTTATGGTCGATTTCACGTCCCTCGGCGCAGCCCGGCTCGCCAAACTGGCGCACGACGGCGAAGCCCTGCCCAGCGAGATTGTCGAAGCCCACCTGCGCCGCAGCGCAGCGGTCAACCCGGCCCTCAACGCCATTACCGATCTTCAGGCCGACCGCGCCCGCGAAGAGGCCGCGCAAGCGGATGCGGCCGTGCGCAACGGAAAACCCACGGGCCGTTTGCACGGCGTCCCCATCACGATCAAAAGCTCCATCGCCGCGCAGGGATTCCGCCTCGAATGCGGCTCGAATCTGCGCCGGGGCCAAGTCGCCGAGCGGGATGCAACCCTGGTCGCCAAGCTCAAAGCCGAGGGCGCGATCGTTCTGGGCACGACCAACGTGCCGGAATTTCTGATGGCCTACGAGACCGACAACCATCTCTACGGACGCACGGTCTCTCCTATCGACCCCGACTACACTCCCGGCGGCTCCAGCGGCGGCGAGTCCGCCGCCATCGCCGCGGGATGCTCCGCCGCCGGCTTCGGCAGCGACGCCGGCGGGTCTGTGCGCGCGCCCGCCCACTTCTGCGGCCTCTACGGCCTGAAACCGACCCCCGGAGTCATCTCCCGCGCCGGCCACTGGCCCGCCTGCCTCGGACCCTCAAGCACGCTCGGCCTTGTCGGCCCCATGACAAAGACCGCCGAGGACCTCCGGCTCCTGCTGGAAATCACCGCCGGCCCCGACCCCGGCGACCCGTCGTCCGTCCCCATTTCCTTGAAGACGCCCGACGAGGCCGCATTGCGCGGCGTCCGCATCGGCTGGTTCGACCAAGCCTGGGCCACGCCCGTGGCGCCCGAAATCCGCCAAGCCGTGCGCACGGCCGCTGCGGCGCTGGCAGAATGCGGCTACCGCGTCGAGCAAATCGAGTTGCAAGGACTGGAGCGGGCGCCGCAAACTTGGCGGCTGCTGTTCGGCGTCTGCCTGCGAACCCTGATCGAAGCCTCGACGCCGAAGGGCTACCGCCTGCACCCGCTCGCCTACGAAGCGATGGCCTCCGCCGAGGAAGAAGCAGGCACGACTTACAAAGACCTGTTGTGGGGCTGGGTCGCCCAGGATCAACTCCGTCTGAAGCTTCGCGAACAGATGGAGCGGTATCCCATCCTGCTCTGCCCGGTGGCCGCCGTCCCGGCTTTCCGCCACGGAGAGCGCAAGTGGACCATCGACGGGCAGACGGCAGGCTATCCCGATGCTTTCGTCTACAGCCAAGTCTTCAACTTGCTGGGCAATCCCGCCGCAACCGCCCCCGTAGCCCGCTCGCCGCAGGGTCTGCCGATCGGCGTGCAGATCGTGGGCCGCCACTACGAAGACGCCAGGGTAACAGCCGTGGCAAGAGAACTCGAAGCCGCGCTACGCTCGGCCGGCAGACGGTAGATAGCAAGACCGCACTGTGGCGGCGTGATATAGTTTTCCGCATATGAAGACGACGCTCAACATTGACGATTCGGTGATGCAACGGCTGCGCGAAGAGGCGGCGCGGCGCGGGACCACTATGTCCGCTCTGGCCGAGGCGGGGATCCGTCGCATGCTCGCTGCTCGCGGCCCAAGCGAGAACCTTCCTGAGGCTCTATCGCCGCTGCCTTCCTGGAACGGCGGCAGGGAACTGGTTGATATAGCGAACCGCGAAGAGTTGTATAGAGCGATGGAAGAGCACTGATGTGCTGGTTTTCGACACCAACGTACTCGTGTACGCCGCCAACAAGGACTCCGCATTCCATCTCCCGTGCCGCCGGTTTCTCGACTCAGCGCGGCGGGATCCGTCGCCAATGTTTCTTACCTGGGGCATCTGATACGAGTTCCTGCGGGTAAGCACTCATCCTCGAGCGCTTCAGTCACCATGGCGCCCACGCGATGCGGAGCGGCTGATCTCCGAACTGTTGGCTTCACCAGGATTCGAATTGCTGGTGGCGACACCGCGTCACGCAGCAGTCCTCGCGCAAACACTATCGGAACTGCCGCACCTCCGCGGCAACGTAATGCACGATCTGCACACCGCCGTGTTGATGCGCGAACATGGCGTCAGCCGCATCTGTACCCGCGACGCCGATTTCCACCACTTCCCGTTCTTGACCGTGATCGACCCTTTGCGTTGAGTCGCGAGCGTGATGGCCACGACCCATACACGAACGGACATCGCAAGAAAGATTGAGGTCAGCGGCCGGTGGATATCGGCGGCTTGCCGGCAACTGAGCATCCGCAGAAAATCGCTCCAGGCGCGGCAAGCCGGGTTCGACGTGGAGCGCGGCGACCCCAGGCGCGACGCTTGACCGGGCTCCCCGACCCGGGCAAGCAGTCGAGCAGAGCGGTCAATGGTTCGTGGATAGCAAGACCGCACCGCGCTGAGCGCCCAGTCTTAAATATTCGGATCGGCCCATCTGTGCGCCGCGATGACGATCTGCGCCGCGGCCCTTGCGTCTTCGAGCGCGTCGTGATGCCGGAACTCGATGCCAAGAAACCGCGCGACATTTTTCAACGAGTAACCGCGCGCCCCGAACCGCTCGGGCCAAGTGCGCCGCGCTATCGCCGCGCTGTCCAGCCATATTGCCGGTATTGCGTGCAGGCCGTATTTGCTCATGGCCCGATCCACCGCCGTACGGTCGAAGAAAGTGTGGTTGACGACGACCCCTTGCAGGCGCTGCCGCAGCTCGCCGTCTAGATCGGGGATCGTCGGGCTGCGGGCTACGTCGTCCGCCGTGATCCCATGCACCCGCACGTTCCCCGCGGCGAACCGAGTCTCCGGATTGACCAGCGTTTCCCAGGCGCCGGCAATCTCTCCGTCCACAACGCGAACGATCCCCACTTGGCAGATTGTCGCGTAGTCGGCATTGGCGGTTTCCACGTCGATGGCCGAGAACGTCAGGCCTCCGCTCATCGCCGCCGGCCAATCCCGCGATCCGGCCAACGGCTAAAGCACCCCGACCGCATGCAGGAAAACCAAACCTACGGCCACGGGCACGGGATATTTCAGGGTCCACAGCCAACCTTTGTAAAATTTCGTCATCATGCTCCCCGACTCGAAAGCCCCGCGGCGCAGAGCGGCGTTCATGCGCCAAGCTACAAAGAGCGCGACGCCGAAGCCGCCTAACGGCAGCATCCAATTCGAGACGTAGTAGTCGATTTGACCGAACCACCCGGTGCTGACGGTTGCCGGAATGCCCAACGCCGCGATGCCGAGGCCGGCGCAAACCGTCGACAGACGCCGCGGCAGGCCCCAGTCGTCCATCAAATAAGCCGTCACCACTTCGAGCATCGAGATCGCGCTTGTCAGCGCGGCAAAAGCCAGCAACACGAAAAACACAATCGACAGCAAGCCGCTGCCGGTCATTTGCGCGAGCGCGATGGGAACCGTGACGAACAACAGCCCCGGCCCCTGACCGGCCTCCAAGCCGAAGGTGAAGATAATCGGGAACAGCATCATGGACGCTATGAGAGCCACCACCGTATCCACGGCCGACGTCATCACCGATGCCGAAACCAGATCGTCTTCCTGGCGCAAATAGCTGCCGTAGGTAATCATCGTGCCCATGCCCAAGCTGAGCGTAAAGAAGGCGTGGCCGAGCGCTTCGAGCACACCGCCCGCGGTCAGCTTATCGGCGTGGAAACCGAACAGGAAGTCCATGCCCTGCCCGAATCCCGAGAGCGTGAACGCCTTGCCCAACAGGATCAGCAGCATCGCGGCCAGAGCGGGCATCAAAATCCGGGACCAACGCTCGACGCCCCGCGAAACCCCGGCGACAACCACCAGAACCGTGAGCGCCATGAACGCCAGTTGCCAGGAGACGCCCAGCGGGGCGGTCGAGGTAAGCGCAGCGAACGCCGCCTGCAACTGCTCGGAGCTTTGCCCGCTGATTTGCCCGGTGAACGCCAGATAGCAATAGTGCAGCGCCCAACCCGCCACCGTCGCGTAGTAAGAAAGCAGGCAGATCGAGGTGAGCACGCAAAGCCAGCCGATGCCGATCCAACCGCCGCCGGAGCTCAGCGAACGAATCGCGCTCGCCGGCGACTTCTGCGCCGCCCGGCCCAAGGCGATCTCGGCGACCATGATCGGCAGACCGACGATGGCGATGCAGGCGAGATAAACGAGAACGAACGCGCCGCCGCCGTTTTCTCCGGTGATGTAAGGAAATTTCCAGATGTTCCCCAGACCGACGGCCGACCCCGCCGCCGCCATAATGAACCCGATACGGGAACCCCAATGCGCTCGCTCTGTTTTTACCATGGCCTCCTACCCGACACTATCCAAGAAAATCCTGCCTGCCCGCATTCCATCGATCCATCGACCGCCGGCGTCAATCGGAAACTACGACCGTATCGACGTCCGTCTCGCCCTCCGAGCGCGCAATAATCGCCGCGCCGCAGGAGTCGCTGAAGATGTTGATGACCGTGCGGTACATATCCAGCGGCCGATCGATCGCCAGCATCGCTCCGACGATCAGCTCCACTTGCGGCCCCGTCAAGTTGACCGCTTCCAGAACGATGAAAATCACGACCAGCCCGGCCGATGGCACCGCCGCCGCGCCGATCGAGGCCAACAAAGCCGTAATCACGATCAAGATCTGCTGCTCGATGCCCATCGGCACGCCCATCGCCTGGGCGACAAACAGCACCCCGGCGCATTCGTAAAGCGCGGTTCCGTCCATGTTCACCGTGGCGCCCATCGGCAGCACGAACGAAGTGACGCGGTTCGAGACGCCGACCTTGTTTTCCACCGCGTCGATGGTCACCGGCAGCGTCGCGCCCGACGAGCTGGTCGAAAAGGCCATGAACATCGGGTCGATCATGTTCTTGAAATGGATCAGCGGATTGATGCCGCCCAGCAACCGCAGCACCAGCGGCAAGGTCAGCCCGATGTGAATCGTCAGCCCGATCAACAAAACCGCGGCGTACATGCCCAGCGCTTTGAACGAAGCTAGGCCCGTCGTGCCGACCAAAACGACGATCAACGAGAACACCCCGATTGGCGCAACCATGTGAATGATGCCCGAGGTCAAGCGCATCATCGTCTCGAACGCCGCGCCGATCAGGCGCTGCAGCGGCTCGCGGTGGCGGTCGGGCAAGCCCGACATGGCGATGCCGAAGACGATGGCGAAGAAGATGATCGAGAGCATCTTCGTTTCCGCCGCCGCCGCGACGATGTTATCGGGAACGACATCGAGGATCAGTTGCACCGGCGAAGTCACCACCGTCAGATCCGGAATCTCGCCGCTGCCCGCGCCGGTAATATCGGCGCCTACGCCGGGCTTCAAGAGATTGGTCAGCGTCAAGCCCGTGATGACCGCAAGAAAGCTCGTCAGCATGTAATAGCCGAGCGTCTTCCCGAACAACCGCCCGAGGCCGGCGCCGCCGACCGACGCAACGCCGGAAATAATCGACGTCAGCACCAACGGCACGATAATCATCTTCAGCAGCTTGATGAACAACTGCCCGATCCAGCCGATGTTCTCCGCAAGCGTTTCGCCGCCGATAAGCCCGGCAATCGTGCCCAGGGCCATCGCACAGGCCACTTGCCAGTGAAGTTGCTTGTACCAAAGCTTTTTTTCGGCGGCCATAGTGTCATAAGAGAGTAGCAGAACGCGCCGCCTGCTATCGTTCAATCATGCGCTCTTTTTACCCCGCCATTTTCTGCGCGCTGCTCCCCGCCGCGCTGCCGGCCGCCGATTGGGTTTCTCTGCTCGAAGGCGGCTCGCTCGAAGGCTGGACGCAGCCCAACGGCTCCGCCAAGTACGAAATCGTCGACGGCGAGCTCGTCGGGACCACGGCTGAGGGAAGCCCGAACAGCTTCCTCGGCCCGCAACGCTCCTACGGCGATTTCATCCTGGAGTTCGAAGTCTTTGTGGACCCGCGCCTGAACTCCGGCGTGCAAATCCGCAGTCATCGATACCCCGAGGAAACGATCACTTGGGTTTACAACGGAGGCCGCCGTCGCGAACGCACCTTTCCCAAGGGCCGCGTTCACGGCTATCAGGTCGAAATCTCGAACGAGGAGCGCGGCTCGTCGGGCGGCATTTTCGATGAGGGCCGCCGCGGCTGGATCGCCAACATCGTCGATGACCCGGTTGCGAGCAAAGCGTTCCGCGACAACCAGTGGAACCGCTACCGCATCGAGGCGGTCGGCGACCGCATCCGCGTCTGGGTCAACGGAGTCGCCTGCGCCGACCTCGTCGATCCGCTCGATCTGGAGGGTTTCATCGGCTTTCAGGTCCACTCTTTCCGCGACCCCGAGCCGGCGCAGGCGCGCTGGCGGAATATCCGCATCGCCGATCTCGGCAGGCACGTATGGCGGCCGATCTTCGACGGCGAATCGTTGAACGGCTGGCGCCGCGAAGGGGGCGGGGCCGCCGCGGTCGAAAACGGCGCGATCCATCTCACCGCTCCCCAAGGCGCAGCCGCGGGCGTGTTGCTCGGCAACGCCGAGTACGACGACTTCACCGTGCGCCTGAAATACAAGATCGTCTCGGGAAACAGCGGCGTGTTCTTCCGCAGAGCCGCCGAGCGGACGCCCGCCGGCGAGCCCCGTTCCTACGAGATCGAAGTCGCTGCCGACAGCGCCGGCGGCCTGCAAGAGCCCGGCCGGCGGCCCTGGATCGTCGAACCCTCGGCCGAAGAGATGCAGCACTACTACCGTCCCGGCGAATGGAACGAGTTGGCCGTCAGCGCCCGCGACGGGCGTATCGTTGTACACGTCAACGGTACGCGAACGGTCGACCGGGAAGACGATGCGGGCCGGCGCAGCGGGCGTCTGGGCCTGCAAATCAACGCCCGCCGAGCCGCCGTCGATGTCTGGTACAAAGACATCGAGATGCTGCAGCCCGAATAATCGTGACGGCAATGCAGCCAACCGACCTGAGCGGAAAAACCGCGGTCGTCACCGGCGGCGCCCGCGGCATAGGCCGCGCCGTCTCGCTCCACCTGGCGGCGCGCGGAGCCGCGGTCGCGGTCAACTACCGCGTTCGGGCGGACGCCGCCAACGAGGTTGTCGAGAGCATACGTGCGAACGGCGGCCGGGCCATCGCCGTGCGCGCCGACGTCGCCGACAAGCACGCGGTACGGACGATGCGCGAAACCGTCGGCGCGCAACTTTCCGCCGCCGATATCCTGGTCAACAACGCCGGACTGTTCCGCCAAGGCGAGATCCTCGACTACGACGAAGAACAGTTCGACGCCATGTGGCGCATCAACGTGAAAGGCGTTGTCTATTGCGCGGCCGCATTCGCGCCGGCAATGATCGACCGCGGCTGGGGCCGCATCGTCAACTTGGCCTCGAACGCCGGCATCGGCACGGCACACCCCGGAACGACGCTCTATGCCGCGACCAAAGGCGCGGTGCTGACGTTGACCAAGCGCATGGCCTACGAGTTGAGTCCGCAGGGCATCGCGGTAAACGCTGTCTTGCCGGGGTTCACCAAGACCGACATGGTGCTGGCGGGCAAGTCCGCCGCAGAGATCGGCGCGCTCGTTCGCAACATCGCGGACAAATCGATGCTGGGCCGCGTGGGCGAACCCGAGGACATCGCCTGGGTCGTCGGGTTCTTGTGCTCGCCGCAGAACGGCTTCATGACCGGCCAGTTCCTGCTCGCCGACGGCGGCCGCCAAGACTATCTGGCTCACGTCTGACCCCCTGCTTCATCTCTTGAATACATTGGAATAAAACAACTTGAAGAACTCTTTGCAGCGTTCGTCGCCCATTCCATGCGCAATTTGCGGCCGGCGCTCCGGTCAGGGTGTTACTCTACCCGTGGGGCAATGCCGGCAGTCAATCCCGAAATCCTAGTCTGGGCGCGTAAGACTGCAGGCCTGACTCTCCAGGACACCGTCGCGAAGGTCGGCATCAGAGATGCCCGAGGCGTGGCGGCCATTGATCGGCTCACGGCGCTGGAACGTGGCGAGGAGAAGCCCACGCGGCCGATCCTTGTCAAGATGGCGCACCACTACCGGCGTCCGCTGCTCGCTTTCTATCTGAACGCGCCGCCGCGGCGGGATGACCGTGGCCCAGACTTCCGCACGCTGCCTGTGGCGCGTTCCTCGGAGACGGATGCCCTTATCGACGCACTGGTCCGCAACCTCCGGAGCCGCCAGAAAATGGTTCGGGCCGCGCTGGAAGCAGAGGACGAAGCCGAGCCCCTGCCGTTCGTGGGCGCCCTTTTGAGGAGCGAGCATGCAGGGACGGGGATCGAATCGTTGCGACAAGCACTACGACACAAACCGGAGGCCGCCCGATTGGCGCAACACGCGGCCGGCGCACTGGCCCAAGTGCTCGGCGACGACCTGAACGCTGCGATGTACTACGAGCAGCCAACCACCGAACACGCATTCCAATTGCTCCGCTCGCGAACGGAGGGCGCCGGGGTATTCGTCCTGCTCAAGGGCGATCTAGGCAGCCACCACACGGCCATCGACGTGGAGGTTTTTCGCGGCCTCGCGATCGCTGATGATATCGCCCCTTTCGTGGTCATCAACGACAACGACTCCAGGGCCGCGTGGTCATTCACGCTCCTGCACGAGTTGACCCATCTGCTGCTCGGCCAAACCGGCTTCAGCGGTGTGAATTCCGGAACCGAGATCGAGGAGTTCTGCAACAATGTTGCCGCCGAATGGCTGCTGCCCACGCGAGCGCTCAATGAGATCGAGATCGAGCGAGAGTGGGATCTCGTCGAACAGGCGCGCCATATCGGCGAATTTGCCCGCGCACGCAACCTGAGCCGGACCATGGTCGCCTACCGGCTCCTGCGCGCCAATCGCATCGATCAGCCAACCTTCGAGCGCCTCCGAGTAGATTTCCGCGAGCAATGGCGGCAGTTTCGCGACCGGCAACGCGCGAGAGCGCGCGAGTCGGGGGGCGGCCCAAGCTACTATGCCGTGCGTCGGCACCGGGTTGGGCAGGGCCTGCTCAGTTTCACCCGCCGTATGGTGAGTTCCGGAGCGCTATCAACGACCAAGGCGGCCAAGATCCTGGGCGTCAAGCCCGCACAAGTTGGGAAAATGCTTCGCCCGGCAACGGCGCGGTAGGGAGACAGTGCTTGCTCTACCTGCTCGACGCCAACGTTCTCATTGACGCGAATCGCGACTACTATCCCCTTGGACGCGTGCCCGAGTTCTGGGCTTGGCTGGTTGATCGCGCGACCAAACAGCAGGTGAAGATTCCGTTGGAGATGTACGAGGAGGTTCTCGCCGGCAAAGACGACGATCTCACGTGTTGGCTGAAGGACAACCGGGATGTGCTGCTGCTCGACGAGAACGTCGACGAAACCCTGGTTGCCCGAGTGACGGACTGGGGCTACGCACCAGACCTGAGCGACGAGGAGATCGAGCGCGTCGGCCGTGACCCGTTTCTTATCGCCTACGCGCGCAGCGGATAATCGTTACCACGGAAGTTTCGAAACCGAAAAAACAGCGTGCGAACCGTCATATCCCCGATGTGTGTGGCGATCTCGACGTGCCTTGCTGCAACACCTACCAATTCATCGAGAAGCTGGACTTCACGACCGGCGGGCGAAAATGAGGCTCTCCTCGAACGAAATCCTCGGCAGCGACCGCCAAGCTCGGAGCCAAGCATCGGCGGCGGGCGAAACGAGCGCGCGACCGGTCACGACTCTTCGGCAGGCGCTTCTTCGAGCCGCTCGCGCAGCGCGGCGGGAATCGGCACGGAGCGAATCCCGCCGTCGCCGCCGCGCTTGACGCAGGCAACGGTGATCTTGCCGCGCGCGACGATATCGCCCTCATGGCGGAACACATGCTCATAGGTGATCGACTTGTTTCCCATCCGCCGCACGAGCAGGCGGCAGTCGAGCCGGTCCCCGCATGTTACGGGCTTGATGAAATCGCATGAAGCGCCGACGCGCGGCAATCCTACCGCATCGCCGCCGCCGCGGCGGAACTGACCGGGCATGCCGATCGAGTAATAGAACGCGATCTCCACCTCCTCCATATATCGAAAATAGTTGGTGAAGTGAATGATGCCCGCCATGTCGGTATCGACAAACTGGACCATCCGTTGGTAGTGGAATTCGTATGCCATAGGGATTATTGAAGTTGCCGCTCGTAATGCGCCAGCGTTTCCGCCGCCATGCGCCCGGCATAAAAATTTCTTTCCACGGACGCTCGCCCGCGCGCGCCGATTTCGCGGGCTCGCCCGCGGTCGTCCATCAGTATCTGGAGCTTCGCCGCCAGATCGCCGGCATCTCCCGGCGCGCACAGCAGCATGCCGCCGGTCGCCGCCGCCAATTCGGGGAAGATGCCGATGCGCGGCTGAACTGCGGGAACCCCCGCGGCAAGCGCTTCGAGAACGTAAAGCCCTTTGGATGCGCCGTAGGTCGCAGGCGCCGAAAAAGCGTCGAGCGACGCAAGAAATTCGATTTTTTCCTCGCGTTCGAGGTACCCCATATCTTCCAGCGGCGTGCGGCTCGCAATCCGCGCCAGATAGCGGCCCTCTTTTTTTCCGCGCCAGCCGGCCACGCGCAGCCTAATCGTTTTGCCGGCATTCGCCGCGCGCAGCTTGGCGACCGCATCGGCCAGCAGGTGCAGGCCCTTCTCTTCCGCGATGCGCGCCAAGTAGCCGACAACGAACGCCGATCCGCCCGACCCGCTGCCCGGCTTGAAGCCGTCCAAGGCAATGCCGGGCATGACTACGGGGATCGCGTCCGCGCCGATGCCCAGCCGCGGCGCCAAGGCTTCGGCTTGGCTGCGGCACGGCGCGAGGAACAGATCGACATCCGCGGCGCAGCGGCGCAGAATCTCGAAACAGCGTTCGCGGTAGGGATTCGGCAGATGCTCCAGGAAATAGTCCTCGCCCTGCAGCGAGCAAACTACCGGCACGCTCAATTCGCGCCGGATGGGCCCGGCCATGCAAACGAACATCGAGTTGGTCAAGTGTACGATGTCCGGTCGAAAATCGCGCAGCACCGCGAGCAGCTTGCCCATCTCCCTGGCGTGAGGCCCTGCTTCGCCCTGCATCGTGGCCAGCGTCATCGCGCCCAACTTCTCCGGTTGCGTATCGACGCCGAATTTCGAGACCCAGGCCAGGAAACCCGGATGGTCCAAGATGCGGTCGAACAAGCTGCTCCTGCGCAAGAACGGATAGCGCGCCTGTAAATACATATTGACGCCGCCGAAGACAACGCGCCGGTCGCTGACATCGGCTTCGTCGGTACGGATCGGCGTGTATGCCGGCAGCAGCAGCACGTCTTGCCCGGCCTCGAGCAACGCCGCGGCCAGCGTGTTGTCCTTGAGGCAATTGCCGCAAACCGTTCCTGCCGCACCCGCCGTGACGTAAGCAATCCTCATGCGCGCTCCACCGTCCACCCTATTCCGGAAAGAACTTGGCGAGGGTCGCTTGTGAGGGAGCTTTCGTCACCAGCGAGACCAGGACCAACGCGGCCGTCGAGGCGGCAAAAACGGTTGCCGCCGGCATCATGCCGGCAAACAAATACCCCGGGTCGGCGCCGTAGCCCCCGGCGCGGAACAGCGCCGACCAGACCGCAGCCGTCACGACAATGCCGGCAATCGCGCCGGACGCCGTGGCGCGTTTCCAATAGACCGCCGCCCAGACGATCGGGAAAAGCGCCGAGAACCCGCTGAAGCACCAGACTCCGAACGTAAAAACGCTGCGGGGCTCGAGCAGCGAGAGCAGATACGCCACAACGACCACCCCGAGCAGAAACAATCGCCCGAAAAGCACCTGCTGCGCGTCCGAAATGCGTTTTCTCCCGAAGTAGCGGAGCACGATGTCGTTGGCGAACATCGAACCCAGCGCCAGAAACTGCGAGTCCAGCGACGACATGATTGCCGCCAGGATGCCGGCGCCGAGAATGCCGCCGAGCCAAGGCGTCGTCAAGCGCTCGACCATGACCGCCAATTCCACGTTAGGCGGCGATCCGACCGGCACAACCGGCGAGCCGTCCGGCATCAAGGCCGACGTCGCCCAAACGCCGATCAAGACGCAGGGCGCCCATACGATCATGATGAAAATCGGGTGGACGACCACGGTCAAGCGAAACGCAGCCGCCGAGCGAGCGGTCAGCCAGTGTTGAAAAAGATGAGGAAAAACGCCTGCGGACAGCGGGATCAGGCAGTAGCTGAAAAAGTGCAGCGGCGAAATCGCCTCTCCCCGGACGAGCTTTTCCGGGTGCGCCTCGAGCACCGCCTGCGAAGCCGAGGAAAAGCCGCCCAATTTCGACGCGATCAGAAAGAACGCCGCGATGCTGGCCAGCATGAAAACCGCGGTCTGAAAGGTGTTTGCCCAAGCGGCCCCGCGCAGCCCGGAAAAAAGCACATAGAGCAAAACGACCGTGCAGACGACGAGTCCCGTCAGCCACGGCGGCACGCCGCCGCCGGTCGCGGCGAACGCTTCGGGAAACGCTCCGCGAGTCAGCGAGACGACCACGCTGCCGGCCCCCAACAATCCCGTCAGCAAGTAAGGAATCGTCAAAGCGACCAGAATCGGAAACAGCAGCAGCCCCAGGAAATCGCTTTCGTAGCGCTCCCTGAGAAACTGTATCTGCGTCAAGTAGCCATAGCGCTTGCCGAAGGCCCACAGGCGGATGCCCACGAAAAAAAACACCGCCGCATGCACGAGTCCCGACCAGGAAGCCATCAATCCGTAAACGCCGATGCCTGCGCGGTAAGCCTCCCCCGTGCTGCCCACCAGCGCAAACGCCGTCATCGTCGTGCCGAATACGGACATCAGCAGCATCACCGGACCGATCGAATGGCTGGCGGCGAAGTAGTCGTTCGCCGTCCCGCGGAACATCCGGTTGCTCAACAATCCCAACCCGAGCAGCAGGCTCAGGTAGAGAACCATGACGATGAGTTGGGTCACCCGCCGCCGCCTTCCGCGTCGTCGTCCGATTCGGCAAAGCGCGCCAACTCGCGCGGCCAAGCGAATTGCGAGGCGAGATACCAAAGCACGGCCGCGGCCAGCGTGTAAGCAATGTGATAGGCCATCCCCACCGGAAGAAAACCGAACAGCAGCGTCGGATCGTCCCAGAGCCAGGAGTCGTGGTGCAAAACCGACAGCGCGGCGATTCCCAGATAAACAGCGGTCTTGGCCAAGGATGTCAGGGTAACAAGTCCCGCCGCGAAAATACGACCGTCAGCCGGCGAAGCCCGCCAGCGCTTTCTCGACCACCCGTCCGTGTACGTCCGTCAAGCGGAAGTGTCTGCCCTGATACTTGAACGTCAGCTTTTTATGATCGACGCCCAGCAGGTGCATTATCGTTGCGTGCAAATCATGCACATGCACCGGATCGGCAGTCACGTTATAGCTGAAGTCATCCGTCTCGCCGACGGTCGCGCCGGCGTTGACGCCTGCTCCGGCCAGCCACATCGTGAAGCAGCGCGGGTGGTGGTCGCGGCCGTATTTCGTCCCCGAGAGGTTGCCTTGGCTATAGACCGTGCGTCCGAACTCGCCGCCCCAAACGACCAGCGTATCTTCCAGCAGGCCGCGCCGGGCCAGATCGGCGACGAGCGCCGCCGAGCCGCGGTCGGTATCGGCGCACTGCTTGGGCAACTGCTCGGGCAGATTCGTGTGCTGATCCCAGCCGCGGTGGAAGAGTTGGACGAAGCGCACGCCGCGCTCGACCAAGCGCCGGGCGAGCAGGCAATTCGCCGCGTACGTCCCGCGCTCGCGCGCCTCCGGCCCGTACAGCTTGAAGGTGCTCTCGGGCTCGTCGGAGAGATCCGTCAATTCCGGCACCGAAGCCTGCATGCGGTAAGCCATCTCATATTGCGCAATGCGCGCCGCGATCTCGGGGTCGCCGAAGTCTTCGTGCTTGATCGTGTTGAGCTTGGCCAGATCGTCGAGGTAGCGCCGTCTGGCCGCACGGTCGATCCCCGGAGGGTTCGACAGATAAAGAACCGGATCGCCGTGCGAGCGGAACTTCACCCCCTGGTAGCGGCTCGGCAAAAAGCCGCTGCCCCATAAGCGGTCGTAAAGCGGCTGGCCGTTACGCCCCGAGCCGGAGGAGACCATCACGACGAACGCCGGCAACTCCCGGTTCTCGCTGCCCAGCCCGTAGGAAAGCCAGGCGCCGATCGACGGGCGCCCGGCAAGCTGCGCGCCCGTCTGGAAAAACGTCACCGCCGGGTCGTGGTTGATCGCCTCGGTATGCATCGACTTGATGAAGCACAGCTTGTCGGCTACTTGCGCCGTATGCGGCAGCAACTCGCTGATCCAGGCCCCGGATTGCCCATGCCGCTTGAAGGCGAAAGCGCCGGGCGCGAGCGGAAAGGTCGATTGGGTCGCGGTCATCGCCGTCAAACGCTGCCCCCGGCGCACCGAATCCGGCAGATCGGTTCCGCGGTGTTTTTCAAGCTGCGGCTTATAGTCGAAAAGATCGATCTGCGAAGGAGCGCCCGACTGGAACAGATAGATCACGCGCTTGGCTTTGGGCGCGTGATGCGGCAAGCCGGGCAGGCCGGCGGCCGCGGCCTCTGCGCGCAGCAGATGCGTCAAGGCGGCAATCCCCAGGCCGTGAGCGCTTTTCCCGAAAAAGTGGCGGCGTGTCGTCAAATCCATGATCGGAAGACCCGGCGTCATTATAGCGCCCGCGCGAGAGGGCCGGAACCGAACAGAGGCGGTAGAGGAGCATCTCGCCGTCAAACGCGGCCAAGACCGGTTGAGTTTGCTACCGTGCATTTCATGTCGATAGCGTTCCGCGCTTCTCTTGGGCTCGCATTGGCCGCGCCGTCCGTTCAGGCAGCGGCAGCCCCGCGAACCGTAATCGAGCGTCCCGGCGCGAATACGGTCGTCAAGCTGGAATTCGGGTTGACGGCAAAAGAGCCGCGCCGGTGGTCGGGACGGGTCTCCGTGTCGGCCGGTGAAACGCCGGCGGCCTGGGGTTGGCGCTTCGACGGCCCCGACCGCATCGAGGGAACCGCCGGATGGGATTTCCACACCCGTTACTTCAATCCGCCGGATGCGCGGTACCGCTTTCGCGAAGAACTTCCGGGCGGCGTGAAAATCCTTCCGAACGGCGTTTTCCTGGCCCTGGACGCTCCACCGAACGCACGGGTCTCGGTCGCCACGAACCGCGGGAATTTCGAATTCACGCCGGCGGAGCTCAGCCGCGCAGGCCGTCTCGGTTTCCTGGAAGGCGACGTACAGGCGGTTGCCGCGCCGGTCGTACATGCGTTGACGCGCGGCGAAGCCAGCCAACACGATTTTCCGGCCGCGGCGGCCGCGGACGGCGCCCTGTACGTCGCCTGGACGACCTACCACAACGAAGCGAACACGGTTTACCTGGCGCGCAGAGCCGGCGGCGAATGGAAGACATTCCGCGCGGCAGGCGGCTGGGGCGATTTCTACGGGACCGCGCTCGCCGCCGACGCGGAAGGGAAGATCCATGTGTTCTGGAGCGAATTCCTCTCCGGCCGCTGGCGTCTGGTGAACCGTATCTTCGATCCGGCCGGCGAGCGTTGGGGACCCGAGCGCTACGTTGCGCCCGACGGCGACAGGCAGTTTTTCCCCCAAAGCGTCACGGCCGCGGACGGACGCCCCTGGGTCGTTTGGCAGGAGTTCACTGGGGACGGCCTGGACATCATGGCCGCTTCCTATTCCGCCGGCGCCTGGTCGCCGCCCGCGCGGGTCAGTCCGTCGGCCGCGAACGACTGGGCGCCGGCGGTCGCCGCCGCGCCGGACGGCGCCGTCTGGATCGCCTGGGACAGCTACGACGCGGGCAACTACGACATCTTCATGCGCCGCCTCGACGCGCACGGCGCGGGCCCGGTCATCGCGGCAACGCAAACGGCGCTGCGCGAAATCGAGCCGTCGCTCGCGGTGGACGACAGCGGCGCCGTCTGGGCGGCATGGGCCGAAAGCGGCGCGAACTGGGGCAAGGACTGGGGCGTGTTGGGCAGACCCGGCGCGCAACTCCGCGCTTCGAGCCGGATTCGCCTGGCGCGTTATGCCGGCGGCAAATGGACTGCGCCGGCGCAACCGCTCGAAAACGCCGTGCCTGTCTGGATGTCCGAGATGCACGAGTATCCGCACTTGGCGATCGGTCCCGACCGGCTGCCGTATCTGTTCTTCAGAAAGATGCTCCTCCGGCATCCGGTGGAAGAGCATGAGCTGAATTTGAAATTCGGCTCCGCGGAGCGCCGGCTGCAACCGTGGTACGACACGATCCGCGGCATGTCTTCGATCCATCTGACCGCCTACGACGGCGCGCGCTGGCTGCCGGTTCAGGAATTCCCGCTCAGCAGCGGCGGCGCGTACGCGCAACTCGCCACGACGTCCCTCGACGGCAAGCTGACCGCCGTCTGGCCCAGCGACGGCCGCAGCTACGCAGACCCCCACGTCCGCACGTCGCAAATCCGCTATGCCGAATTGTCCCTGGAGAACCGGCGCGCCGCAACCGAAGCCATGCGCGCGCCGCCGCAGACGGCTTCTTTCACCAACGCCGCGCCCACCGAGCAAGCCGATCTCGCGCGCGTCCGCGCCGCCCGTTGGGACGGCAAGGCGCCCCTCAAGCTCTTCCGCGGAGATTTGCACCGCCATACCGACCTCTCGGCCGACAGTCAACGGGACGGCGACATCCTGTTCGCCTACCGCTACGCGCTCGACGCCGGCGCGCTCGATTTCCTGGCGGTGACCGATCACTCCGGCGCCGAGCGGCTGAACTTCTACAAATATCAATGGTGGCGGACGCGGCAGCTCGCGACCATGTTCAACCGCCCCGGACGTTTCGCAACTTTCTTCGGCTACGAACGCACCGTGACCTTCCCGGGCGGTCACCGCAACGTGATCTCGACGCGCCGGGACATGCAGCCCGTACCGATCTCCGACGAGGAGTTCTACGGGGTCGAAAGCTGGGCCGAGCGGCTCTATCCCTCGCTGATCGCCAACGGCGACATTGCCATCGCCCACACCACGGCGGGCGGAGGAGGCACCGACTGGCGCGACAACGATCCCCGCGCCGAGCCGGTGGTCGAAGTGTTCCAGGCATTGCGCGGCTCGTACGAAGAGCAGAACGGCCCGGCCAAGGCCAACACGTCCCAACCGGCCGGCTTCGTCTGGAGCGCCTGGAAAAAAGGCTGGAAGCTCGGCTTGCTGGCCAACTCCGACCACGAATCCACCCATCAATCCTATGCCGCCGTCTGGGCGCCCGAACTGCGCGCGGAAGCCGTTCTCGACGCCATCAAGCAGCGCCGGACTTTCGCCGCGACCGACAACATCGTCCTCCAATTCGAAGCAGCAAGCCGCCGGGGCGAGCCTTTCATAATGGGTTCCGCAATCGTTGCCGCCGAGCCGCCCGAGCTGCGCATCCGCGCGGCCGGCACGGCGCCGATCGACTCGCTCGAAGTGATCCGCAATGGAGCGATCGTGCATCGCGCCGAGCCCGGCCGCGCAACGGTCGATCTCTCGTTCCGCGACGCCGACCCGCCGGACGGCGCGGCTTGGTATCACGTCCGGCTGGTCCAACGGAACGGGCAAATGGCTTGGTCTAGCCCGATCTGGATCGAATACCGTTGAGTCAGCGCGTCCTAAGGGGACACAATTTCGAGGCCGAAGCCCGAAGTGGATTTTTTGCAGTCCGGCGGTCTGTACTCTTACAAAGAGTATCTGGAGTCGCCGAGCGATGGAAGACATGTTGATCATCTGAGCCGTGTCGATTGAAGCCGTCACAATCGTTGTGGCGCTTTGCGGAGCGCTTGGAGGCGTAGCCCAGTCCTTGATCGGCCCACCGTCGGAGGCGAACGCCGGGACGCTGTGGCTGGCTTGGCTTAAGCGCGCCTTCATCGGTGCGGTCACGGCAGTGGTCGTAGTCGGCTTCTTTTTGCAAAACGATTTTTCGGAAGCTGTCGGGAAACTATTTCTATCTACTTCTCAATCGGCCGATATATTTCGGGCGTTGATGTTATTGTTGTCCGTATCGCTCGCGGCCGGGTTCGCCGGACATGTGCTGTTAAGCCGGATATCCGCAAAGCTGCTGGACACCAAACTCAAAGCGCTCGGCGACCAAGCCAAAATCAGCGAGGCGGCGATTGCTGTGCTCGACGACAACTCGGAACGCGCCATAGAATTACTGACGCCTATCCTGGATAACCCGGATGTTCCGAAGCAGGATCGAGCCAGGGCGCACGGCATCATGGCCAATGCAAAGAAAAAGCAAAGGCGTTTCGGCGAGGTGATCGAACCCGTCGATGCTGCGCATAAGCTGTCGCCCGACGATTACCGTTATCTCTTCAACCGAGCATGTTATCGCCGGCTGTTGAGCAATGGCGCCGCCATAGACGACGTCTTCGACGATCTCAAGGAATCTCTCGATAAAGGTTTGGAATTCTATTACATAGAAGCAAGACAACGATTCGGCGACGCTTGTCGAACACGAAAGATTCCCGGATTGGAAAAAGAGCGTAAAGCCGGCGCCGAAGCGCACGTGAATCGCGGAGGGAACGGCGAATTTCAACAGGCGTGACGGTCCGCCGCCGGCGCCATGTTGCCGGCTCGTGCAATTTCCCGGGCCCGCGGCGCCCTCAATCGGGCCGCGGCTGCCGCCAGGTCGTCCCCGGCGCGTCGCGGCGGACTTGGCGCGCGCGCACGGGCCGCCCGGCGGCGACTCCGCGCTGCAATTTTCCGTTTTCCACCGTCAGCACGCCGTTGACGATCACGTGCTCGATGCCGACCGGACTGCGCGCCGGGTTGGCGAACGTTCCCCGGTCGATGACGGTATCGGCGTCGAAAACCACAATGTCGGCGTCGGCGCCGAGCCGGATCCTTCCTTTGTTGCGCATCTCGGGTGCGCGCTTTTCCAGAACCTGCGCCGGCATGAGCGTCATCTTGCGCAGCGCGTCCGTCAGCGTCAGCGCCTGCATCTCGCGCACGTAACGCCCCAGCACGCGGGAATACGTGCCGAACGAACGAGGGTGCGCGCGCCCTTTGTCCAGCCACATGCCGTCGCTGGCGATGATCGTCAGCGGACTGGCCACGGCCCGGCGGACGCTCTCTTCGCTGTAAGCGGGCGGACTGACGATCGTCCCGCCGCGCGCCCGGTAGCGCCCGAACGTCTCCCGCGTCAAAGTCTCTCCGGTTTCGACCCAGATGTACCCGCTGAACTGCTCGTCCGTGTAGCTCTCCCAGTCGTTGAACAGGTGCGACTGAATCAGCGTCGAGCCGCGGTTGTACGGGTAGCACTCGGTGGTCACCTCGACTCCCGCGGCGCGCGCCGCGAGAATCTTTTCCAGGTACTGCGAGACGCGGTCGCGGGCGCTGCTGTTGATATGCACGATGTGCAGCCGCGCGCCCGTCTCCTTGGCCGCCTGCACGACCTCTTCGAGATTGCTGAAGCTCTCGTAATCGGTGCGCATATGAACATGGCAGCCGGCCTCGTACTCCGCGGCCAAGCGGAACATCGCCGTGATCTCTTCGCGGGTCGCGCCGGGCGTGTAGGCGATGCCGAACCCGACGGCAAGCGCCCCATCGTCGAGGCCGCGGGCGACTCGCTCGCGCAGATGCTGATACTGCGCGGCCGTCAACCCGGCGGCGAGCGACTCGCCGGACAGGCCGGGATTCCGCCCCAGCACCGCCAACTGCCGGGAATACGGGTGCGAAATGCTCGCGCCGTAGTTGACCAGGGCCTTCCCGGCGCGGTCCGCGTACCAACCGGCAACGTCTTCGACGCCGATCTCGAGCTCCAGCGCGGTGGTGATGCCGTCGCGAACTTGCGCCCGGTAATTGGCGACGCTCTGCCCGTGCTGGTGCAGGTCGATGAAGCCCGGCGCAACCGTGAGCCCCGAGGCGTCGATCCGCTTCGCGGCGGCGATGGGCCGCTCGGTCAACGCTGCGATCCGGCCCGCGGTGACGCCGACGTTGAGAACCTTGTCGAGCCCCGACTCAGGGTCGATGACGCGGCCCCCTTCGATGGCGATGTCATGCTCGGCCGGCGCGGCGAGCGCGCAGGCGCAAAGCAACGCGATTGCCGATGAAAATTTCAGCACGCAGCCATTATGTCACGCGGCCCCTTGACGGACGCCGCGTTCGGGTTTTATACCGCTAATATACGGATTCGCCGCGCGGCCCGAATAGTGCTATCGTTTGACTGGGAGAAAATGCGCATGCGAACGATTTTCCAGGCCGCCGCGGTTATCGCCTTGGCGCTCGGCCAAGCCCCCGCGGCGGCGGCGGCCGAACCGAGCGGCTACAAGGCGCCGCGCACGCCCGACGGCAATCCCGATCTCAACGGCATCTGGCAGGCTCTCGGCTCCGCTCACTGGAATATCGAAGGCCACTCGGCGGAAGCGGGGCCGATCGTCGAGCTGGGCGCCCTGGGCGCCATCCCCGGCGGGCTGGGCGTCGTCGAAGGCGGCGAGATACCCTACAAGCCTGAAGCGTTGAAAATCCGCAACGAAAACCGCAAGAACTGGCTCAAGAAAGACCCCGCCGTCAAGTGCTACATGCCCGGAGTGCCTCGCGCGACCTATATGCCCTTCCCTTTTCAGATCGTGCAGACGCCCGAGCACATCCTGATCGCATACGAATTCGCCAGCGCATCTCGCGTCATCTATATGAACCGTCCGGATTTCGAGGCGCCCGTCGATAGTTGGATGGGCCATTCGCGGGGAAAATGGGAGGGCGATACGCTCGTCGTCGATGTCACCGCGCTCATCGATCGAACGTGGTTCGACAGCGCCGGCAATTTCCATAGCGACCGACTCCACGTCGTCGAGCGCTACACCCCGGCCGGCCCCAACCTGCTGCTTTACGAAGCCTCGATCGAAGACCCCGAAGTCTTCACGAGACCCTGGAAGATCGTCATGCCCCTTTACCGGCGAGTCGAAAAGAACGCACAGCTTCTCGAGTTCAAGTGCGTCGAGTTCGCCGAAGAACTGATGTACGGACATCTGCGCAAGAAAACCGAAGAGTAGAAACGGAGGGTTCCCATGCGTTTCCTGTTGCCGATCGTTTTGGCGCTGCCGGCGGCGCCCGCGTTGCTTGCCGCCGACAAAACTACAGAGGCCGCGTGGGAAATGCCGCGCACGGCTTGGGGCGAACCCGACCTGCGCGGCATCTGGGACTACCGCACCATCACGCCGCTCGAACGCCCCAAGGAACTGGCCGGGAAGACCGTCCTCTCCGAAGAGGAGGCGGCCGAGTTCGAGGCGCGGCTGGTCAGAACCAAGAACAAAGACCGCCGCCAGGCCGACGGACTCAGCGTGCAAGCCGACGTGGCCAACGCCTATAACGAGTTCTGGTGGGACTACGGCAAGAAGCTCACCGAAGACAAGCGCACGTCGCTGATCGTCGATCCGCCCGACGGACGCATCCCCGCGCTCACCCCGCAGGCCCGCAAGCGCTACGACGCCATGCGCGCGGCCCGCGCCCGTCCGCCGCACGGCCCCGAAGACCGCGGCGTAGCCGAGCGTTGCATCCTGGGCTTCAACGCCGGACCGCCCTACAACCCGAGCGCCTACAACAACAACGTCCACATCTTTCAGACGCCCGGCTTCGTGGTGCTGCTGGTCGAGATGGTTCACGACGCGCGCATCGTGCCCATGGACGGAAGCCCGCACCTGCCCGCGAACATGCGCCAGTGGCGCGGCGACGCCCGCGGCCGTTGGGAAGGCGATACGCTGGTCGTGGAATCGCGCAATTTCACCGGCAAGACCAGCTTCCGCGGCTCGGGGAAAAACATGCGCTTGACCGAGCGCTTCACCCGCGTCGCCGACGACAAGATCGTTTACCGGTACACGATCGACGATCCCGAATCGTTCGAAAAACCCTGGACGGCCGTGATTCCCATGGCCAAGAACGACCAGCCGATGTTCGAGTACGCCTGCCACGAAGGCAACGAGAGCATGTTCACCATGCTGGCCGGCGCGCGCGCCCAGGAGAAAGAAGACCAAAAATCGGAAAACAAGTAAGGTGAGGGAAACGATGAAAACGATGCAGACCAAGACCTTGGCCCTTGTCGCGGCAGCGGCATGTTCGATCGCAGGGGCCGTCGGAACGGCAATGGCCCATCACGCCTTCTCCGCCGAGTTCGACGCCAACCGGCCACTGACGCTCAAAGGCAAAGTGACCAAGATGCAATGGATCAACCCCCACGCCTGGATCCATATCGAAGTCGAGGGCGAGGACGGCAAGGTCGAGTCCTGGGCCTGCGAAGGCGGCACGCCCAACACCCTGCTGCGCCGCGGCTTCGACAGGAACTCCCTGTTGCCGGGAACGGAGATCGTCGTCGACGGCTACCAGGCCAAGGACGGCTCGAACAAAATGAACGGACGCGACATCACCTTCCCCGACGGACGCAAGCTCTTCATGGGCTCGTCCGGCACCGGCGCCCCCAGAGACGGCCGCGACCCCACCGAACCCCGCCGCTGACGGCGCGTGAAGCTGCGCGCCGCGGCATCGGCCGCCGCCCTCGATAGAGAAAAGCCCGCCGGGAAGCGCTTCCAACGCCGCCGCTGCAAGAGCCGCAACCAATCCCGCAGCCGCCTCAATGCTTTCCTCAACGCCTGCAACTTCGCCCGCCGTCTCAAATCCCTCAACGGCTTGACTCCACGCCTAATACATCTGTAACATCCACTCCGCACAACCCCGCAGATTCAAATCCAACCTACAAGGCAATTGCCGGGAGTTTACGCCTGAGGAGGTAAAGCAGCATATGGCCGGACCCGTGAAGGCAGAACGCGACACATCGTCCATCTCGACGCGGAACGAGAACGAGTCGAGGACGGAGGCGCGCCTCGATGCCCGCGGCGACCTTCAGATGGCGGCCGGCAACATGCGTTAGACTGACCGGTTGAGCGTGTCCGGATATCCGATGATCTACGGCATCCTGGGCGTTGCGATCGTGGCGCTGGACCGCTGGTCCAAGTTGGAAGTTGCCGAGCGGCTGCCGCTTTACTCTTCGAAAACGATCGTCCCGGGCTTCTTCGACATCGTTCACACCCGCAACACCGGCATCGCCTTCAGCCTGTTTGCCGATTCGCCCCCGCTGGTGAGGAACGTCGTGCTGCCGGCGGTTTCCATCGCCGCGGTCGTTCTGATCGTTTACCTGTTCGCCAAGTCTCCGGATGCCGGCGGCGCTGCGGCTCCGGCGCTGACGCTTGTGCTCGCCGGCGCCGCAGGCAATCTCTACGACCGCTTTGCCTACGGCTACGTGGTGGATTTCCTCGACGTCTATATCGGCGGGCGCCACTGGCCGGCCTTCAACGTCGCAGACAGCTCGATTTCGGTCGGCGCCGCCCTGCTGCTGATCGCGTCCTGGCGCAAACCGAGGCCGCCCGGCGGCAAAGCCTCGTGAGCCGGGCCATGCCGTTGCGGGCTGCTTTAGCGTTTGTCGCCGCCGGCTTGGCTGCGGCGCAAGACGCCGAAAAACCGGGAGAGAAGACTTTCCGGGATTATTGCGCCGCCTGCCACCGCTACGACGGTCAAGAAATGGGCGAGGCGCCGCCGCTGCATGCATCTCCCTGGGTCGACGGCCCCGCGGATATCCTGATCAAGATCGTCCTGCACGGAGTGCGCGGGCGGATGCAATTGCACGGCGAAGTCTATGACCGCGAGATGCCCGGGTTCGGCAGCATTCTTGCGGACAAGGCGGTCGCGGACCTGCTCACCTTCGTACGAACGACCCTCAGCGAATCGGGCAAGCCGGTCTCCGCAGCCGAAGTGCGCCGTATCCGCAAGCAGCACGAGAACCGCACCGAATACTGGCATGTAAACGAGCTGCGCGGCAACAAATAGCTCGATCGCTCGCGCGGCATTGGCAACGTTCCCGGCGCTCTGTCTCGCGCAAGCTCCCGATCTGCAGCGCGAAGCCGCGCCGACAAAGAAAGTTGCCTTTGCCGCTGCCGTTGGCAAACGGCCGGCGGTTTTTGCCAAGGCGCCCCCTCAGGCATATGAGAGAGCAAAACTTTCTTGCCGCGTCTCTCCGTTCCGCGCAGCGGTCTTGCTTTCCACTCTCCGCCGGCCACTGACCGCGAAGCGGCCTCACGCAATGGCCTTACCGGACAGTGCGCTATTCGTCCATTTGCTAAATTTGTTAATCTCGTTAATTTAGGTTAAATTTATTAAGCTAAATCGGTTCCACATCGTAATCGGGCGAGGCAGCGAATCTTTTTCATGAGCAGTGCGAGGAGGGCAAGGCGCGCGCAATCGGCTGCGGGCACGCGGTTGACCGCAGTTGACGCTATGGACACCTCTGTTGTAACGAGAAAAGGCCAACCCGCCAACAATAAGGGGCGCCGGCGGCGCGTTCCCTGCCCGGCGATCTCCTCTTCTTCTTTCCCTTCTCCCCAAGCCTCGTCTCCCGTGGACAAAGGAGTCCGCGCTAAGCGCCGCGCTGCGGCGTGACGGCGTGCGGAAGTCCGCCATGGAAAGAACGTATCCGTTTTTTCGGTTCGCGCAGCGGTTTTACTCTCCACTAATTCTCGTAATCCTCGCCGCGTTGCTGGCCGCGCCCGCCGGGGCGCAGCCCACGGCCGACTGGATCATCGACACGGTCGCGGGAGCCAGAACGGGCACGGGGGACGACAATGCAGCGGTCGAGGCACAGCTAAACTTACCCTATGACGTAGCCGTGGACGGGTCGGGCAATCTCTACATTGCCGACAGGAGCAACCACCGCATTCGCAAGGTCGACACAGCGGGCGACATCTCTACAGTCGCGGGAACCGGGACGGCCGGGTTCGGCGGGGACGGCGCAGGCGCGGCCCAGGCGCAGATCAACACTCCTGAAGGCCTGGCCGTGGACGCGGCGGGCAACCTCTACTTTGCCGATAGCGGCAATCACCGCATTCGCAAGGTCGACACAGCGGGCGACATATCTACGGTCGCGGGGAACGGGAGGGTCGGATTTAGCGGGGACGGCGACAAGGCGGTCGCGGCGCGGCTCAACTCCCCCCGAAACGTGGCCGTGGACGGGTCGGGCAATCTCTATATCGCCGATTTCAACAACCACCGCATCCGCAAGGTCGACACAGCAGGCGACATCTCTACAGTCGCGGGGAACGGGACGGTCGGATTTGACGGAGATGGCGGCGCGGCGCTCGAGGCGCAGCTCAACTCCGCCCGAGGCGTGGCGCCGGACGGCTCGGGCAACCTCTATATCGCCGATAGCGGCAACCACCGCATTCGCAAGGTCGACACAGCGGGCGACATCTCTACGGTCGCGGGAACCGGGACGGCCGGGTTCAGCGGGGACAATAATCCGGCGGTCCAGGCGCAGCTAGACAGCCCCTATGACGTGGCCGTGGACGGGTCGGGCAACCTCTATATCGCCGATAGGCGAAACAACCGCATTCGCAAGATCGACACAGATGGCGACATCTCTACGGTCGCGGGAACCGGGCGGTCCCAGTACGGCGGGGACAACGATTTGGCGGTCGAGGCGCCTGTGAACTTCCCCAGCGGCGTGGCGCTGGACGGGGACGGCAACCTCTACATCGCCGATACTAACAACCACCGCATTCGCAAGGTCGATGCCTCAGGCATCATTACCACGGTCGCGGGAGGGTCGATCGGGGACGGCGGCCCGGCGACTCAGGCGCAGTTGGACTTCGCCCGAGGCTTGGCGCTGGACGGTTCGGATAACCTCTACATTGCCGATACTTCCCACAACCGCATTCGCAAGGTCGACGCCGAGGGGATCATTACCACGTTCGCGGGAACCGGGCAGTTCGGGTACGGCGGGGACAATGATCCGGCGCTCGAGGCGCAGTTGCGCTCCCCCCAAGGCGTGGCGCTGGATGGGTCGGGCAATCTCTACATCGCCGATACTAAAAACCACCGCATTCGCAGGGTCGACGCCGCCACGGAGAACATTACCAGGGTCGCGGGGAGGGGGACGAGCGGCGGGTACAGCGGGGACGGCGGCCCGGCGACCGCAGCGAAACTGGACGGCCCCCTCAGCGTGGCGCTGGATGGGTCGGGCAATCTCTACATCGCCGATACCGACAACCACCGCATCCGCAAGATCGACACAGCGGGCGACATCTCTACAGTCGCGGGGAGTGAGACGAGCGGATTCGACGGGGACGGCGCAGCGGCGGACCAAGCGCAGTTGAACTCCCCCGGGGACGTGACGTTGGACGGGTCGGGCAATCTCTACATCGCCGATACCGGCAACCACCGCATTCGCAAGGTCGACGCCGTCACGGGGTACATTTCTACGGTCGCGGGGAGCGAGACGAGCGGATTCGACGGGGACGGCGCAGCGGCGGGCCAAGCGCAGTTGAACTCCCCCGGGGGCGTGGCGCTGGACGGGTCGGGCAATCTCTACATCGCCGATACCGACAATCACCGCATCCGCAAGGTGGACACAGCGGGCGACATCTCTACAGTCGCGGGAAGCGGGACGGCCGGATTCGACGGGGACGGCGCAGCGGCGGGCCAGGCGCTGTTAAGCAGACCCTATGACTTGGCGCTGGACGGGGTGGGCAACCTATACATCGCCGATAGCGGCAACAGCCGCATTCGCAGGGTCGCCCCCCCGCCGCCGACGGTCACCCTGACCGCCCAGCCAACGACGATCACCAGCGGCCAGTCGGCCTCGCTGGAGTGGACCTCGACTTATGCCGTCGGCGCGGAGATCGACCAGGGCATCGGCGAGGTTGCCGTGTCTGGCGCCCACAGCGTGTCCCCGACGCAGACTACAACCTACACCATCACCGTCCGCAACGCGAACGGCCTGGAAACAACCGCCGTGGCCACGGTCACCGTCAACGGCGCGCCTACCGCCGACGCCGGCGACGACCAGACCGTAGCCGAGGGCGCAACCGTCACCCTGGACGGTTCGGGCAGTTCGGACCCCGAAGAGGAGACGCTCACCTACGCCTGGTCGCAGACCTCCGGCGAGACGGTCACCCTCAGCGGGGCGACCACGGCCGCGCCGAGCTTTACCGCGCCGGAGCAGTTGGCGGCGAACGCGACGCTGGTCTTCTCGCTGACCGTCACCGACGCCCGCAACGCGGCTTCGACGGCCGACACGGTGACCGTCACCGTCACCGCAGGAAGCAACGACGCGCCCACCGCCGACGCCGGCGACGACCAGACCGTAGCCGAGGGCGCTGCGGTCACTCTGGACGGTTCGGGCAGTTCGGACCCCGAAGAGGAGACGCTCACCTACGCCTGGTCGCAGACCTCCGGCGAGACGGTCACCCTCAGCGGGGCGACCACGGCCGCGCCGACGTTTACCGCGCCGGAGCAGTTGACCGCGAACGCGACGCTCATCTTTTCGCTGATCGTGACCGACGCCCGCAACGCGGCTTCGACGGCGGACACGGTGACCGTGACCGTCACCGCAGGAAGCAACGACGCGCCGACGGCCGACGCCGGCGACGACCAGACCGTAGCCGAAGGCGCCACCGTCACTCTGGACGGTTCGGGCAGTTCGGACCCCGAAGAGGAGACGCTCACCTACGCCTGGTCGCAGACCTCCGGCGAGACGGTCACCCTGAGCGGGGCGACCACGGCCGCGCCGAGCTTTACCGCACCGACGCAGTTGACGGCGAACGCGACGCTGGTCTTCTCGCTGACCGTCACCGACGCCCGCAACGCGGCTTCGACGGCCGACACCGTAACCGTAACCATAACCGCAGGCAGCAACGACGCGCCTACCGCCCACGCCGGCGACGACCAGACCGTAGCCGAAGGCGCTGCGGTCACCCTGGACGGTTCAGGCAGTTCGGACCCCGAAGAGGAGACGCTCACCTACGCCTGGTCGCAGACCTCCGGCGAGACGGTCACCCTGAGCGGGGCGACCACGGCCGCGCCGACGTTTACCGCGCCGGAGCAGTTGGCCGCCGACGCGCAACTCGTCTTCTCGCTGACCGTCACCGACGCCCGCAACGCGGCTTCGACGGCGGACACGGTGACCGTCACCGTCACCGCAGGAAGCAACGACGCGCCTACCGCCCACGCCGGCGACGACCAGACCGTAGCCGAAGGCGCCACCGTCACCCTGGACGGTTCGGGCAGTTCGGACCCCGAGGACGAGGCGCTCACCTACGCCTGGACGCAGACCTCCGGGGCGTCGGTCACCCTGAGTGGGGCGACCACGGCCTCGCCGACGTTTACCGCGCCGGAGCAGTTGACCGCGAACGCGACGCTCGTCTTTTCGCTGATCGTGACCGACGCCCGCAACGCGGCCTCGACGGCGGACACGGTGACCGTCACCGTCACCGCAGGAACCAACGACGCGCCTACCGCCCACGCCGGCGACGACCAGACCGTAGCCGAGGGCGCCACCGTCACCCTGGACGGTTCGGGCAGTTCGGACCCCGAGGACGAAGCGCTCGATTACGCCTGGACGCAGACCTCCGGGGAGTCGGTCACCCTGAGCGGGGCAACCACGGCCGCGCCGACCTTTACCGCGCCGGAGCAGTTGGCCGCCGACGCGCAACTCGTCTTCTCGCTGACCGTCACCGACGCCCGCAACGCGGCCTCCGCGGCCGACACCGTCACCGTCACCGTCACCGCAGGAACCAACGACGCGCCTACCGCCCACGCCGGCGACGACCAGACCGTAGCCGAGGGCGCCACCGTCACCCTGGACGGTTCGGGCAGTTCGGACCCCGAGGACGAAGCGCTCGATTACGCCTGGACGCAGACCTCCGGGGAGTCGGTCACCCTGAGCGGGGCGACCACGGCCGCGCCGACGTTTACCGCGCCGGAGCAGTTGACGGCGAACGCGACGCTCATCTTTTCGCTGATCGTGACCGACGCCAGGAGCGCAACTTCGACGGCGGACACGGTGACCGTCACCGTCACCGCAGGAAGCAACGACGCGCCCACCGCCCACGCCGGCGACGACCAGACCGTAGCCGAAGGCGCCACCGTCACCCTGGACGGTTCGGGCAGTTCGGACCCCGAGGACGAAGCGCTCACTTACGCTTGGTCGCAGACCTCCGGGGAGACGGTCACCCTGAGCGGGGCGACCACGGCCGCGCCGACCTTTACCGCGCCGGAGCAGTTGACCGCGAACGCGACGCTCATCTTTTCGCTGACCGTCACCGACGCCCGCAACGCGGCCTCCGCGGCCGACACGGTCACCGTCACCGTCACCGCAGGAACCAACGACGCGCCTACCGCCCACGCCGGCGACGACCAGACCGTAGCCGAAGGCGCCACCGTCACCCTGGACGGTTCGGGCAGTTCGGATCCCGAGGACGAGACGCTCGATTACGCCTGGACGCAGACCTCCGGGGAGACGGTCACCCTGAGCGGGGCAACCACGGCCACGCCGACCTTTACCGCGCCGGAGCAGTTGGCCGCCGACGCGCAACTCGTCTTCTCGCTGACCGTCACCGACGCCCGCAACGCGGCCTCCGCGGCCGACACCGTCACCGTCACCGTCACCGCAGGAACCAACGACGCGCCTACCGCCCACGCCGGCGACGACCAGACCGTAGCCGAAGGCGCAACCGTCACCCTGGACGGTTCGGGCAGTTCGGACCCCGAGGACGAAGCGCTCGATTACGCCTGGACGCAGACCTCCGGGGAGTCGGTCACCCTGAGCGGGGCGACCACGGCCGCGCCGACGTTTACCGCGCCGGAGCAGTTGACCGCGAACGCGACGCTCATCTTTTCGCTGATCGTGACCGACGCCAGGAGCGCAACTTCGACGGCGGACACGGTGACCGTCACCGTCACCGCAGGAAGCAACGACGCGCCCACCGCCGACGCCGGCGACGACCAGACCGTAGCCGAAGGCGCAACCGTCACCCTGGACGGTTCGGGCAGTTCGGACCCCGAGGAGGAGGCGCTCAATTACGCTTGGTCGCA
Source organism: Bryobacterales bacterium (assembly GCA_965214915.1). Taxonomy (GTDB): domain Bacteria; phylum Acidobacteriota; class Terriglobia; order Bryobacterales; family UBA6623; genus CATQHP01. The sequence continues at coordinate 628,718 of CBDCCP010000001.1, forward strand.
GACCTCCGGCGAGACGGTCACCCTGAGCGGGGCGACCACGGCCGCGCCGACGTTTACCGCGCCGGAGCAGTTGACCGCGAACGCGACGCTCATCTTTTCGCTGATCGTCACCGACGCCCGCAACGCGGCTTCGACGGCGGACACGGTGACCGTCACCGTCACCGCAGGAAGCAACGACGCGCCTACCGCCCACGCCGGCGACGACCAGACCGTAGCCGAAGGCGCTGCGGTCACCCTGGACGGTTCGGGCAGTTCGGACCCCGAGGACGAAGCGCTCACTTACGCCTGGACGCAGACCTCTGGGGAGACGGTGACCCTGAGCGGGGCGACCACGGCCTCGCCGACCTTTACCGCGCCGGAGCAGTTGACGGCGAACGCGACGCTCATCTTTTCGCTGATCGTGACCGACGCCAGGAGCGCAACTTCGACGGCGGACACGGTGACCGTCACCGTCACCGCAGGAAGCAACGACGCGCCCACCGCCCACGCCGGCGACGACCAGACCGTAGCCGAAGGCGCAACCGTCACCCTGGACGGTTCGGGCAGTTCGGACCCCGAGGACGAAGCGCTCACTTACGCTTGGTCGCAGACCTCCGGCGAGACGGTCACCTTGAACGGCGCGACCACGGCCGCGCCGACGTTCACCGCACCGACGCAGTTGGCCGCCGACGCGCAACTCGTCTTCTCGCTGACCGTCACCGACGCCCGCAACGCGGCCTCCGCGGCCGACACGGTCACCGTCACCGTCACCGCAGGAACCAACGACGCGCCTACCGCCCACGCCGGCGACGACCAGACCGTAGCCGAAGGCGCAACCGTCACCCTGGACGGTTCGGGCAGTTCGGACCCCGAAGAGGAGACGCTCACCTACGCCTGGTCGCAGACCTCCGGGACAACGGTGACCCTCAACGGGGCGACCACGGCCGCGCCGACCTTTACCGCGCCGGAGCAGTTGACCGCGAACGCGCAACTCGTCTTCTCGCTGACCGTCACCGACGCCCGCAACGCGGCCTCCGCGGCCGACACCGTCACCGTCACCGCCACCGCAGGGGACAACGAAGCGCCTACCGCCCATGCCGGCGACGACCAGACCGTAGCCGAGGGCGCAACCGTCACTCTGGACGGTTCGGGCAGTTCGGATCCGGAGGACGAAGCGCTCACCTACGCCTGGACGCAGACCTCTGGGGAGACGGTCACCCTGAGCGGGGCGACCACGGCCGCGCCGACGTTTACCGCGCCGGAGCAGTTGACCGCGAACGCGACGCTCATCTTTTCGCTGATCGTCACCGACGCCCGCAACGCGGCTTCGACGGCGGACACGGTGACCGTCACCGTCACCGCAGGAAGCAACGACGCGCCTACCGCCCACGCCGGCGACGACCAGACCGTAGCCGAAGGCGCTGCGGTCACCCTGGACGGTTCGGGCAGTTCGGACCCCGAGGACGAAGCGCTCGATTACGCCTGGACGCAGACCTCTGGGGAGACGGTGACCCTGAGCGGGGCGACCACGGCCTCGCCGACCTTTACCGCGCCGGAGCAGTTGACGGCGAACGCGACGCTCATCTTTTCGCTGATCGTGACCGACGCCAGGAGCGCAACTTCGACGGCGGACACGGTGACCGTCACCGTCACCGCAGGAAGCAACGACGCGCCCACCGCCCACGCCGGCGACGACCAGACCGTAGCCGAAGGCGCCACCGTCACCCTGGACGGTTCGGGCAGTTCGGACCCCGAGGACGAAGCGCTCACTTACGCCTGGACGCAGACCTCCGGCGAGACGGTCACCCTGAGCGGGGCGACCACGGCCGCGCCAACGTTTACCGCGCCGACGCAGTTGGCCGCCGACGCGCAACTCGTCTTCTCGCTGACCGTCACCGACGCCCGCAACGCGGCCTCCGCGGCCCACACCGTCACCGTCACCGCCACCGCAGGGGACAACGAAGCGCCTACCGCCCATGCCGGCGACGACCAGACCGTAGCCGAGGGCGCAACCGTCACTCTGGACGGTTCGGGCAGTTCGGATCCGGAGGACGAAGCGCTCACCTACGCCTGGACGCAGACCTCTGGGGAGACGGTCACCCTGAGCGGGGCGACCACGGCCGCGCCGACGTTTACCGCGCCGACGCAGTTGACGGCGAACGCGACGCTGGTCTTCTCGCTGACCGTCACCGACGCCCGCAACGCAGCTTCGACGGCCGACACGGTGGCCGTCACCGTCACTGCGGGGGACAACGAAGCGCCTACCGCCCACACCGGCGACGACCAGACCGTAGCCGAAGGCGCAACCGTCACTCTGGACGGTTCGGGCAGTTCGGATCCGGAGGACGAGACGCTCACTTACGCCTGGTCGCAGACCTCCGGGACATCGGTGACCTTGAACGGGGCGGCTACCGCAAACCCGACGTTTACCGCGCCGACGCAGTTGACGGCCGACGAGCAACTCGTCTTCTCGCTGACCGTCACCGACGCCCGCAACGCGGCTTCCGCGGCCGACACGGTGACCGTCACCGTCACCGCAGGAACCAACGAAGCGCCTACCGCCGACGCCGGCGACAACCAAACCGTAGCCGAGGGCGCAACCGTCACTCTGGACGGTTCGGGCAGTTCGGACCCCGAAGAGGAGACGCTCACTTACGCCTGGTCGCAGACCTCCGGGGCGTCGGTGACCTTGAACGGGGCGGCTACCGCAAACCCGACGTTCACCGCGCCGGAGCAGTTGGCCGCCGACGAGCAACTGGTCTTCTCGCTGACCGTCACCGACGCCCGCAACGCGGCTTCCGCGGCCGACACCGTCACCGTCACCGTCACCGCAGGGGACAAAGACGCGCCTACGGCCACGTTGACCGCCACGCCCGCCGCGATCGTGAGAGGCGCAAGCGCAACGTTGCAGTGGTCGTCCACCAACGCCGTCAGCGCGGAGATCGATCAGGGCATCGGCGCGGTCGCGCTGTCGGGTACGCAGAGCGTCTCGCCAACCGCCACCACCACCTACACGCTGACCGTCAGCGCCGCGAACGGCGCGACGGCCGAGGCTCAGGCCGCGGTCACCGTCAGCGATCCGCCGCCGCCCGGCGCGCGGACGATCGACACGGTCGCAGGGGACGGAACGCCGGGGTTCAGCGGGGACGGCCGCGCGGCGGCCGAAGCGCAACTCAACACCCCAAGCGGCGTAGCGTTGGACGCGGCGGGCAACATCTACATCGCCGATACCTCCAACCACCGTATCCGCAAGGTCGATGGCAACGGCGCCATCGACACGGCCGCGGGAGACGGGATGAGCTCGCGGCTCGGCCTGCCCACCGACACGGCGCTGGACTCAGCGGGCAACCTGTACATCGCCGATACCTCCAACCACCGCATCCGCAGGGTCGACGCCGCAGGGAACATGACCACGGTCGCGGGGAGCGGAGTACAAGGGCACAGCGGGGATGGCGGCCCGGCGGTCGAGGCGCAACTCAACGCCCCCCGCAGCGTGGCCATGGACGCGGCGGGCAACGTGTACATCGCCGATACGGGCAACCATCGTATCCGCATCGTCGACGCCGCAGGCAACATCGACACGGTGGCCGGGAGCGGGGCGCCGGGGTTCGACGGGGACGAGGGCCCGGCTACCGGCGCGCTGCTCAACGCCCCGCAAGGCGTGGCTGTGGACGCGGCGGGTAACCTGTACATTGCCGATACCGGCAATCACCGCATCCTCAGCGTCGATGCGGAAGGCGCCATCGACACCGTTGCGGGGACGGGAATACAAGGGTTCGACGGGGACGGCGGCCCGGCGGTCGAGGCGCAACTCAACGCCCCTTCCGGCGTGGCCGTGGACGCGGAGGGCGCCTACCTGTACATCGCCGATACGGGCAATCAGCGCATCCGCACGGTCGACGCCGCGGGTAACATCGACACGGCGGCGGGGACGGGAGCGCCAGGTTCCGACGGGGACGGCGGCTTGGCCGGCGCGGCGCAACTCAACGCTCCTGCCGGCGTAGCCGTGGACGGGGCGGGCAACGTGTACATCGCCGATACGGGCAACCACCGCATCCGCAAAGTGGACGCGCCGCCCGACGAGACGGTTCCGCCCGAGCCGCCCGTCACACCTCGTCCGGAGCCGGAATTGCCGGCGGCGCGCGCGCGGACGTTCGAGTTGTCGTTCACGCTGGCGCAGGACGCCGAACCGGCGGCGCAACAGGTCGTGCTGTACGCCGAGAACGGCGCGGCGAACTTCCGCGCGCAGCCCGGCCCCCAGTGGATCGGGGCGGAGCCGGCGAGCGGCCGCCTGGAGGAAGACGAAGAGACGACGATTACGGTCACTGTGGATTCGGTCGGGCTGCGCGTGGGGGCGTATCGCGGGCGGCTGTACATCCGCTCGGAGGGGCGTCTCACGGGGCGGGTGTGGGTAGCCTTGGAAGTGCTGCCGCCGGTGGGTCCGGCGGTGGCCGAGCGCGGCGTGTTCAACGCGGCGGTGCAGAGCGCCTTGGGCGCGCGGACGAATCCGTTCAGCGCGGTGCGGCTGCTGCCGGTGGCGCCGGGTTCGATGGTGGCGGTGTCGGGCGAGAACTTCACCGGCGGCGAGTCGTTTGAGGCGGGGGGCTTCCCGCTGCCTGTGAGTCTGAGCGGGGTCAAGGTGAGCTTCGACGGCTTGGAGGCGCGGCTGTTTGCGGTCAGTCCGCAGCGCATCGAGGCGCAGTTGCCCTCCCTGCTGAACCTGGAAGCGCTGGCGGGCGGCGGAACCGCTCTGGCGACGGTGGTGGTGGAGACGGCGGAGGGCGGCAGCTACGCGCGGCGCTTCGTTACAGCCGCGCAAGCGCCGGGCATCTTTACGGCGTCGGGCGAGGGGCGGGGCCAAGGGGCGGTGCTGTTGGCGGGCGCGGGGGCGTTGGCGGCGCCGCGCGGCTACGCTGCGGAGAGCCGGCCTGCGCGGGCGGGAGAGGTGTTGGAGATTTACGCTACGGGCTTGGGGCCGATGTATCCGCCGGTTGCCGACGGGGAGAACTCGTGCGGGCCGGAGGGGGTCTGCCTGGCGGACGGCGCGAACTTGGTGTTGCGGCGCACGGCGGAGCGGCCGCGGGTGACCATCGGCGGCGTGGAGGTCGCGGAGGAGGCTGTGCTGTTTGCGGGCTTGGCGCCGGCGCTGGCGGCGGTGAACCTGGTGGTGGTGGAGGTTCCGCAAGGGATCGAGCCGTCCGCCGCGGCAGAGGCGCTCATCTCCATCGGCGGCAGAACCAGCCAACCCGGCGTCACCATCGCCGTGGAGTAACGGGGAGCCGTCGAATAAGGGAGCCGGCCGCCGGGCTCGCCCTCGCGGATGCCACGCTTCCGCCCCGGCGGCTGCCTGCCGCTTCGTCATAGGCGCTGCGGAGAAAAACCAGTTACGCTACTCTTTTGGCGGCTTAGTTCAGGCAACGCTCATGTGTCCGCGTCTCTTCACCATCGGGTCGTTCTCGCTCCCCACCTACGGCGTCCTGGTGGCGCTCGGCCTGTTGGTCGGACTCAAGGTCGCCGCTCGGCTGGCCAAGCGCTCGCGGCTCGACCCGGAAAAAGTCACCAACCTGGGCGTGTACATCGCTATCGCCGCGATCGTCGGCGCCAAGCTCTTCATGATCTTCAACAACTGGAGCTACTATTCCGCCGATTTCGGCCGCCTGTTTTCGCTCTCGGCATTGCGCGCCGGCGGCGTCTTTTACGGCGGACTGCTGGCGGCGCTGGCCGTTGCCGTCGCGTACGCCAAAAAAGTCGGGTTGCCCTGGCTGCAGGCGGCGGACGTTCTGGCGCCGGGCGCGGCCTTTGGCCACGCCATCGGGCGGCTCGGCTGCTTCGCGGCCGGCTGCTGCTGGGGCCGCGAAACGGATGCGCCGTGGGCCGTCGTCTTCAGCGATCCCGCCGCGCGCGAATTCACCGGAGTTCCGTTGGGCGTCCATCTGCACCCGACGCAGCTCTACGAAGCCTTCGGCGCCGCGCTGATCGGGTGCTACCTGCTGCGCGCCTGCGGACGCCCGCATGCCCCCGGCGCCATCTTGGGGCGCTATCTGCTGCTCTATTCGTCGTTCCGCTTTTGCGTGGAGTTCTTCCGCGCGGAAGGCGCGCGCACGATCCTCGCCGGCGGAGTCGTCAGCACGACGCAGATCGTCGCCGCCGCACTCGTTGCGCTTGGCGCGTACATCTGGTTTACGGCGTCCCGGAACGAAACCGCCGCGGCATAACGGCTTCGGCCCGCGCAGCGGTTTTGCGTTTTTTTACAAGCGAATCGCGACCGGCGGATATAATACTTTCAGGTTCGGGTTGAACCCGGCGCCCCGCGGCGCGTCATATATACAGCAATGACAAAAATGCGCGATCGAGTGTTTCAAAAGAAATTTCTGCCGGCGGCGCTCATTCTGAGCACGCTCCTGATCGGGATTCTCATCGGCGCCATCGTGTCCGACCGGGTCGAGGCCGCGCCCGAGGGCGAACCCGTCTCGGACGCTGCGCCGCTGGTAGTGCCCAAGAGCGAACCGGTCGAAAACCAGTTCTCTGAGATCGCGCGGCGCGTGCGTCCGTCCGTCGTCAACATCCAGGTCGAATCGCTTCCCGAACAGGGCGGCGCGGAGCAGCGCCAGCAGGACCCGGGCAGAGACGATCCGGGCGATATGGAAGAGTTCTTCCGCCGGTTTTTCGGAACGCCCCCGAACCTTCCGAGCCCACGCCGGCGGGGCCCCGGCGAGGGTTCCGGCGTGGTTGTCGACCCGAAGGGCTACATCATCACCAACCAGCACGTCGTCGCCGACGCCGACCGGATTCACGTGCGGTTTGTCGACGACGAAAAGAGATACGAAGCAAAAGTTATCGGGTCGGACGAGGAAACCGATCTGGCGGTGATCTACGTTGCCGACAAAGAGAACATGAAGGCGGCGTCCATCGGCAACTCCGACGTAGTCAATGTCGGCGACTGGGCGATCGCCATCGGCTCGCCGTTCGGCTACAGGGAAACGGTGACGGTCGGCATTATCAGCGCCAAGTCGCGCGAGGTCAACATGACCGCGATCGTCCGCCCGTTCCAGAAATTCTTGCAGACGGACGCGGCGATCAACCCGGGGAACAGCGGCGGGCCTCTGCTGAACATCCGCGGCGAAATCATCGGCATCAATACGGCGATCATCTCGCGCACCGGCGGATACGACGGACTGGGCTTTGCCCTGGCCTCGAACATCGCGGTCGATGTCTATAACCAGATCATCAAGTACGGCCGCGTTGCCCGCGGCTCGATCGGCATCGAGTTCAGCAGCGTCCAGGACCCGGCTCTGCTGCGCACCTACGGCGCCCGGCAGGGCGGCATCTTCGTAAGCCGGGTGGTCGAAGACGGTCCTGCGGACAAGGGCGGCATGGAGGCCGAAGACATCATCACCCACATCAACGGGATCGCGATCCAAGACGGCGATCACTTGATCGAAGTCGTCGCCGCCACCGGCGTCGGCTCCACCGTGCCGGTCAAGTTGATCCGCGGCGGCAAACCGATGACCGTCAACATCACGATCGAGGATCGGGAAAAGCTGTTCAGCTCTCGTGAATTCGTTAGAAGAGGAGTGCAGGAGGAGGACGAGACGCGGGTCGAGTTCGGCATTAGCGTTCGAAACCTGACCGACCGCACGCGCCAGGAGATGAATTACGACGGAGACGGCGGCGTGGTGATAACCGCCGTCGAACCCGCTTCGTTCGGCGCCGATATCGGCTTGGCGGAGGGCGATATCATCGTCGCCATGAACCGCCGGAACATCGCGTCCGCCGCGGATATCCGCGAGATCCGCGAGTCGCTCGAGCCGGGCGACGATGTCGCTTTCAAGGTGATGCGCCGGGAGAGCCCGACCGAATGGCGCGCGTTGTATCCCGCAGGCGTTCTGCCCAAGGAAAAATAGCTCGGCGGCAGGCGCGCAAGGAGCTTGCTCCCGCTCAGCTTCGAACCGGTTTCAGAAAAAGCGCCGCCAGAGGCGGCAAAACCAAGCGGAGAGATTGCCCGCGGCCGTGGCAGGGTATTCCTTCGGCTTCCACACCGCCCATATTCCCCGCTTCGCTGCCGCCGTAGGCCGCGGAGTCGCTGTTCAATATCTCCTCCCAGCGCCCCGCCGCCGGCGCCCCGATGCGGTAGTCGCAGCGCGGAACAGGCGTGAAGTTGCAGACGACCACAATGGGCGGATCGCTTCCGCCGGATTTTCTGATAAAGCCGATGACCCCGCTGCGGTCCGCGCAGTCGATCCACTCGAAGCCGCCCGGGTCGCAATCTCCGCGAAACAGAGCGGGCTCGCTGCGATAGATGCGGTTGAGATCGGCCGTGAGCTTTTGCAGGCCCTTGTGCGCCGCGTAGCGGGTAAGGCGCCAGTCCAGACTGCCGTCGTGATCCCATTCGCCGCGCTGCCCGAACTCGCAGCCCATAAAGAGCAGTTTCTTCCCCGGGTGGCCGAACATGTAGGCGTAAAGCAGGCGCAGGTTCGCAAACTTCCGCCAATCGTCGCCGGGCATTTTGTGAATCATCGAACTTTTTCCGTGAACGACCTCGTCGTGGGAGAACGGCAGCACGAAGTTCTCCTGAAAGGCGTAGAGCATGCTGAAGGTCAAAGCGTCGTGACGATGCGGCCGATGCGCGGGGTCGCCGGTCATGTACCGCAGCGTGTCGTGCATCCAGCCCATGTTCCATTTGAATCCGAAGCCGAGTCCCCCTTCGGCGGCAGGCCGCGAGACGCCGGGCCAGGAGGTCGATTCCTCGGCCAAGGTCATCGCGCTCGGGAACCGCGCATAAACCTCTTCGTTGAGCCGCCGCAGGAAGGCGACCGCGTCCAGATTCTCTTTCCCGCCGTAGGAGTTGGGGACCCAGTCCCCATCGGCGCGACCGTAGTCCAGGTAGAGCATGGACGCCACGGCGTCGATGCGCAGCCCGTCGATGTGGTATTTGTCGAACCAGAACAGCGCGCTGCCGATCAGGAAATTCGACACTTCGTTGCGCCCGTAGTTGAAGATCAGGCTTCCCCAGTGGGGGTGCGTCCCCCGGCGCGGGTCGGCGTGCTCGTAAAGATGCGCGCCGTCGAAGTAGGCAAGCCCGTGCTCGTCGTTGGGGAAGTGCGCCGGCGCCCAGTCGAGGATGACGCCGATTCCCGCCCGATGCAGAGTATCGACGAAAAACATGAAGTCCTCGGGCGCGCCGAACCGCGAGGTTGCCGCGAAGTATCCCACCGTCTGGTAGCCCCACGAGCCGTCGAACGGGTGCTCGGTGATCGGCAGAAGCTCGACATGCGTGAAACCCATTTCGCACGCATACGCGGCGAGTCTGGGCGCGAGCTCACGGTAGGAAAGCGGCCGGCCGCCGTCCTCGGAAACCCGCAGCCATGACCCCGGATGAACTTCGTAGATCGAGATCGGCGCCTCGCGGTTGTTCTTCGCTCCCCGGCTTTCCATCCAGCGGGCGTCTTGCCAGCGGTAGGTCTCGAGGTTGCAGACCTTGGACGCGGTCCGCGGCCGCACTTCGGCGCCGAAGGCGAACGGATCGGCCTTTTCCACGCTGTAGCCGTTCTCTCTGGAACGAATGAAATACTTGTAGATCGCGCCCGCTTCGAGACCGGCGATAAACCCTTCCCAGATGCCGGAAGACGCCAGGCAGCGCAGCGGATGCGCCTCTCGACTCCAACTATTGAAATCGCCGATCACGGAAACCGCTTCGGCGTTCGGCGCCCACACCGCAAACCATACCCCGCGGCGGCCGTCCGATTCGCCTGGATGCGCCCCGAGTTTCTCGTAGTTTTCGTAAAATCGGCCCTCGTTGAACAGGTGCAGGTCGAGGTCGGAGAAACGGCTGCTCATGATTGCGTCACGCGGCGCCTTTCGTTTTTCGGGCGGCGTCCACTTTGGCGAGAATCCTCAGAATTTCGGGGTCTTTGGAGAACTCCTCGAAGGAATATTGCGCACGGCGCGACCAGTTCGCGCGCTCGCGGTCGGTACCCGGGGTGTTTTGCGGCATCCTCTCGCCCCAGAGGTCTTCGATGTTCACAACGACGCAAGCCGCCTGCGATGCGCCGAGCTCATGCAAGCACTCTTCCAATATCGCCTTCGCGGCGGCGTTTAGCGGTTGCTGAAAGTAGCGGCAGGCAGCGCCTTTGAGCTTCCGCCTGCGCTCCGCCTCTTCCTCGGCGCGCCGGGCTTCGAGCAACCCGAGAGCCTGCCGATCGCGGATGTCGTCCCCGTTCCAGAAAGAGGCGAAAGTCGGCGTGTCATGCGTGTCGATAGACGCCACCGCGTCTTGAGGGGGCGCCGGAAGCGCGCTTCCGGCGTCGGGCTTCAACTCGAATTGGGCGACGTACATGCGCTGCAATCCATGGGAACGCATCCGGCCGCGGACGTAATGCGGCACGGTTCCGAGGTCTTCCCCGACGATTGCCGCGGCGTGCCGGCATGCTTCCAGGCACAGGACGGCGTACAGCTCATCGGCGGGGTAGTACACGTAGGCGCCTTGATCGGCATCGCCTCCCGACGGGATCCAGTATTGCCGATGCAGGCCCATCGCGTGGTCGATGCGCAGCACGCCGGCGTACTGCATCTGCGCGCGAATGCAGTCGATAAAATATTGGTGGCCGCTCTCCCGCTGCGCGAGCGGGTTGAGGGGGGCGAAGCCCCAGTTTTGACCCTTGCTGAAAAAGCGGTCGGGCGGCGCCCCCGCCGTAACGCCGGCTGCGAACGCCTGGGGATGCTCCAGGCGGTCGAAGCCCTCGGGATGGACTCCCAGCGGAAGATCCAGATACAACCCGGCGCCTTTCGTCCGCGCCGTTTCGGCGGCGCCGCGCAACTGCTGCCTCATGGCCCATTGGGCGTAGCCGTGGTAAAGGCGGGGATCGCAGCGGCCGCCGTCACTGCACGCGCCGCCGGACTCTTGCTCGACCCGAGCGCGGAAAGCCGCATAACGCCGCAGCATCGGATCGTTTTCGAGCGCCTGCCTGTATTGCCGAAGCCGCTCGCCCGACAGCGCCCCGGCGAGCAGCTCGAGCGATCTCCTCTTGACGGCCGCCGCAGCTTGGAAATCGACCTGTCGCGGCAGGCGCAATCGAGCAACGGCGCGGCGAACTTCCGCGGACGCGAGATACGCCCGCGCTGCGGGGCATGACTCCCACTCGGGCAATCGACGCGGGGCCAAATAAAACTCGTTCCAGAACAGGCGGCTGACCGGGGTGTAAGGACTCGGACTGCGCGGGAATGCCGCCAGCAGGGGTAGAATGCCCGCCAGGCCGCCGCCCAGACCATGGATCCAGTCGAGCAGTCGGGCAAGATCGCTCAGGTCTCCCGCGCCGAGAGATTGCTCCGTGCGCAGCGCGTACAGCGGCAGGAAGACGCCCCAGGTTCTCTCCAGAGCGGGCGCTCTCCGCGGCGCACGGAGGATGCGGGCGCTCCACGCCTGCCGCCCGGCCTTGACATGCAGCGTGTGATAGCCGGCGGGAACGCCGAAACCGGGAGCTATCCGCAGGACGCAATATGTGCTTGCGCACACTTGCGCCGCGCGTTCGACGCGCGACTCTCCCGCCAGCGCGGCCCACGACCGGGTTCCGCCGTCTTCGAGCTCGAGAGTGCAGTCCAAGGGCGCTGCGGACAGGCTCCGCGGCAAGCGCGCCCGGAAGCTGAAAGGTCTGTCCAGCCAGGAAACGATGACCGGCGGCAACGCCTGTCTCCAACGGGCTTCCCGGCATGCTTCCAGCGCCCGCTCGATGGCGGCGCCATCGAAGCCTGTGACGGGCGCTCCGAGCGCCTGCAGCACGGCGATGAGGGATTCATCCGCGGGCTTGCGCTGCTCGCGGAATCCGTCGCGGTAGCTCGGCAGCACGCCGTAGGCCCGGGCCAGACGCTGCAACGGCGGCGCCGGCGCGCCGTGTCCCCTCATGAGCATGTCTCAGGCTGCCGGAACAAGACAAGCGAGTAAAACGAAAGCGGGTAGCTGCCGCTGTGTCTGGAGCCGCGCGCCTCGTCAGCGGCGGTGTCGAGCAACAGTTCCCACTCCGCGGCGCCGGGCAGCGAGAACGACTCCGTCTCCGCCGTCGGGTTGAGCAGCATCAAAAGCGCCGGCGTTTGCTCGCCGCCTGCGATGCGCGCGCCGAAACAGCGCATGTCGTGGTTGCGCCAGTCCGCGGGCCGGATGTCGCCGCTCGGTTTGAGCCAGCGAATATCCTTCGATGCGCACGGCGGTTGAGGCGTTCCTTTGAAAAAAGCGGTGCGGCGAAGGGTCGGGAAGCGTTTGCGCAAAGCGATCAGACGGGCCGCGAACTCGTAGAGCGCCCTCCGCTGCGAGTCGAGATCCCAGTCGAGCCAACTGATTGCGTTGTCCTGGCAATAGGCGTTGTTATTCCCCTGCTGCGTCCGGCCGGACTCGTCCCCCGCCAACAGCATCGGAACGCCTTGGGAAAGGAACAAGGTCGCCAGCAAGTTCCGCTGCTGCCTCGACCTGAGCGCCTGGATCCCCGCGTCGTTCGTCGGGCCTTCCACGCCGTGATTCCAACTGCTGTTGTGGCGTTCGCCGTCGCGCCCGTCCTCGCCGTTTTCTTCGTTGTGCCTCTCGTTGTACGACACGAGATCGGCAAGCGTGAAGCCGTCGTGAGCGGTGACCAGATTGATTCCGGCTTGCGGAGAGCGGCTGCGGCGCTCGAAAAGATCGCTGCTTCCGGCAAGGCGCGTGCCCATCTTTCCCGCCGCGGCGCCGCCCAACCAGAACCGGCGCACATCGTCGCGGAACCAACTGTTCCATTCCGCCCAGCCGTTTGGAAACCTTCCCAATTGATATCCGCCTGGACCCAGATCCCAGGGTTCGGCGATCAGCTTCACCCGGCGCAGCAGCGGGTCTTGGAAGACCGCCATGAAAAACGGCGCCCAGCGCTTGAAGCCGCCGGGCGTGCGGCCGAGACTCGCCGCCAAGTCGAAACGAAAGCCGTCCACGTGCATTTCTTCGACCCAATAGCGCAGGCTGTCCATTACCAGCCGCAGCACCGCGGGGTGATTCACATTGAGGGAGTTGCCGCATCCCGAATTATCGATGTACTGCCGGCGGTCGGCGGCAAGGCGGTAGTAGGAGGCATTGTCGATGCCCCTGAACGAGAGCGGCGGGGCGTCCCATTCGCCTTCGCCCGTGTGGTTGTAAACCACGTCGAGAATGACTTCGATTCCTACTTGGTGCAGCGTTCGCACCATGGCCTTGAACTCGTCGACAACGCCTGGCGGCGCCGCGGCGGCCGCGTAAGAGGGTTCCGGCGCAAAGTACGCCAGCGGCTGATACCCCCAATAGTTGGTAAGACCCGACCGCTCGAGGCGGCAATCGTCAACGTGGTGCTGCACCGGCAGGAGCTCGACGGCGGTGATGCCCAACTTGCGCAAGTATTCCACCGAGGCCGGCGCCGCGAGGCCGGCGTAGGTTCCCCGCAACGCAGCGGGCACATCGGGGCGCCGCTTCGAAAAGCCGCGCACGTGCAACTCGTAGATTACGGTGTCGCGCCAAGGCGTGTTCGGCGGCCTGTCGTTCCCCCAGTCGAACCGCGGATCGACGACCGCCCCCAGCGGCGCGCGCCATGCCTCGCCGCCGCGCCAGCTCGTCGGTCGGCCGATTGCCCGAGCGTAGGGGTCGAGCAGTACGTTGTCCGGGTTGAAAAGCCGGCCGCTTTCCGGGTGGTTGGGTCCGGCTACGCGGTACCCGTACAATTGCCCCGGGCCGATGCCGGTCAGATGCGTGCGCCATATCCCATCGGGGCCGCGCGTCAAGTCGAAGGATGTAGACTCGCCGCGGGCGCTCGGCGAGTCGAAAAGACAGAGCGTGACCCGCTCGGCGCCGGCTGAAAACAACGAGAACTCGACCGCAGACGCATGCCGCACGGCTCCCAGAGCTCCCGATGCGCGGCCGGCAGCGGAAACATTTGCGAATTCAGGCACTTTCCAATATGGCATCGGCCGTTGGGGTTCGGCAATACGTGGCAACGCGAGCGGCCGGCCGGACTTCAAGACGAGGCCGCGGGCCGAAACGCCGACCCCCTGCGCAGCCGGGGCGCGCAACCGTTACGGCCGCGTTACAGCAAGCAATTTTTTCAATCGTTCGCCATCGATCGGAGATATTGCGCGGGAACTTCTTTGACACGCCGCCGCCGCTGCTGTCAAACTGAAAATAGGCGTGGTTCTCTGCGCCCACCCCATATTACACATTGCGAGTTGAGCGGCTTCGGGGTCGAACCGACCGCCCCGGGTTGCGAGTCGGGAGAGTTGCAGACGATTCAAGCGCCGGACGCTCAGCCGCCGGCTCGGAGCTCCTGGCGGCGATTGCAGTCCGGCCGATGCATGCCGGCGCCGGCATCTCGCGGATGAAAGCATGCTTGCCCCGGAGCCGCGCTGCATCACGGCTGCGCGGGAGATGGAAGAGGCAAAAGGAGAGTGGCCGTGAAAGCCGCTGAAAACAGTAACGAAACCCCTAACGACATCGTTCATGTCGCCCGTGAGTGCGCCGGCGTCGCAGTCGCCGGGGGAGTGGGCGACGTCGTATTGCAGTTGGCGGTTCAGTGCGTCCGGCAGGGCTTCGACACGACGGTCGTCGTCCCGCACTACGGCTCGTTCAGCGAAGAATCGCTTGATACTATAGGCGTCCGTCTCGCCCGCGCGATGCAGTCGCCCGAGACGCAACTCGAGCGGGAGGCGGTCGGCGATTTTCTGGTTGACATGGCCTACGCCGACTCGCCGACGAGACGCGAGCGGGTTGCGGTTCACTCCATCGTGCTTCATGCCAACGCCAGGCTGCGCTTGGCGCTGATCTGTGCGGATCGGTTTGCAGGCAAGGACAAGCCCTACGTTTACAGCGGCCGCGAAGCGCAGGCGTTCGCCCGGCTCAGTCCGCAAGCCGAGACATTCTGCGGCGCCGAACCGCCGCCGCGGGACGCAGCCGCGGAAGAGGGTTCGGGGCATTACGACTACTTCGCCATGAACGTCCTCCTGCAGAAAGCGGCCCTGGAATTGGCCGAGCGTCTGGGTCTGAAGAAACCTGCGTTCCACTGCCACGACGCGCATACGGCGCTGCTGCCGATGCTGGCCAAAAAGTCGGAGGCGTACGCTTCTTTCGCGGGCAGCCGATTTGTCGTCACGGCCCACAACTGCGGAACCGGCTATCGCCAGCGCTGCCAAGATTTGCAATACGTGGCGGCGGTCACCGCTCTCGAGCGGCGCGATGTCGAAGAGTGCGTCATCGAGGGCGAGTTCGATCCCTTGGGCGCCGCGGGCCTGTACGCCGACTATCTGACAACGGTCAGCGACGGCTATGCCTGGGAGGTGCAGGGCGCCTGGCTTTCGACCTCGGGAGGCGACAGCGAGGTCAGCGCCCTATCGGAATTTCTCGGCCGGAATCACATTACGATCCGCGGCATCACCAACGGTATCGCGCCCGACATGAAGGGGCCCGAGGCGCAGTGGGAAGCGCTGGAGATCCTGCGCCCGCGGAGCGAATCTTTCGACTGGAAGCAGGAGTGCAAAGGCCGCTTCATTCATCAGGTTTCCCGCGATGGATTCGCGGCGCGCTGGGGCATCGGGCCGGAAAATCGATTCGGTCACCTGCAGGCGATGCCCCCGGACGGTTGCCTGTTTTCGTTCGTGGGCCGTTGGACAGGCCAAAAAGGGGTCGATATCGTCGCGCGGGCTGCCGAGGAAATCCTGCGGATGCATGCGACGGCGGGGCTTTGCGTGTTCGGCGAGGGCAACGAGCCCTTCCTGCTGCGCAACTTGAAAGCTCTTGTCGAGCAGTTCCCCGGAAGGGTTGTCGTCTTGAAAGGATTCAGCGAGCGGCTGGCGGCGAACATCTACGCGGCGGGAGATTTTTTCCTGGTTCCCTCGCGATTCGAGCCTTGCGGACTGATCGACATGATCGCGCAGTTGAACGGAAACATTCCCATTGTCAATCAGGTCGGCGGCCTGGCCAAAGTGGCCGACGGCATCACGGGCATCGGCTATTTCGCCACCAATGACCGCGAGAATCTTCGCGGACTGGTGAACTCGATGCGCCGGGCTCTCTCTCTCTACGCTGCGCCGGAAGAACTGACCAAGATGCAACAGGCCGCAAACCGCGATGTCCGCGAGAATTACCGCTGGGAGACGGTCTTCTCCCGGTACGCGCCCCTGTATGGACTCGATGTCGAGGGTCTGAGGCCGCTCAAGGCAGGACAGGAGCGCCCGCTCGCGCTCGCGGAGGCCGCGAGCGCGGCATGACCCGCGGCATTGCCAATCCCGAAAACCATAAGCAAACCATGAAGCAGTCGGAAACAGAAAAGGCGGCGCGCGCGGGCGCCGCAACCGCAGCGTTTGACGCCGGCGCGGGGAAAAGCCCCGCTCCCGCGGCGGCGCCCAATACTTTCGGCCTGGCCGGAAGCACGACGGTCGGCTACCTGTCGATGGAGATCGGCCTGGAGAACGACTTGCCGACGTTCTCGGGAGGGCTGGGCGTGCTTGCCGGCGACACGTTGCGCTCCGCGGCGGATCTCGGCATCCGCATGATCGGCGTGACGCTGCTCTACCGCAAAGGCTACTTCCGTCAGTCGTTGGACGATGCGGGGAACCAGACTGCAACCGCCGCGCGCTGGCAGCCGGAGTTGCATCTGGACGAGATGGAGCCGCGCGTTTCGGTTCAAATCGAGGGACGCTCGGTCATTATCCGCGCCTGGCGGTACTTGGTGCGGGGTATCGGCGGTCATGCCATCCCCGTTTATTTATTGGACAGCGACGTCGAGCCGAACGCTCCGCTCGACCGCGAGCTTACCCATTCGCTTTACGGCGGGGACGACCGCTACCGCCTCTGCCAGGAGACGATCCTGGGCATCGGCGGGCTGCAGATGCTGCAGGCGTTGGGGCACTCCAACCTCGACGCATATCACATGAACGAAGGCCATTCGGCGTTGCTCGCCCTGCACCTGCTCGAACATCGGGCCGTCGCCAAGATCGGCGCCGCAGACCGCAGCGATATCGAAGCCGTGCGGCGGCGCTGCGTGTTCACGACGCACACCCCCGTGCCGGCCGGCCACGACTCCTTTCCCAAACCGCTCGTCGAAAGCGTGCTGGGTTCCGCCCGGACCGCAATGCTGGCCGGCCTCGGGCTGCTTGAGGGGCAGAAGCTGAACATGACCCACCTGGCGCTGGAGTGCGCCAATTACGTCAACGGAGTCGCGCGCATCCACCAGGGCGTCTCGCAAGCGATGTTCCCCAAGTACCGCATCCGCGCGGTCACCAACGGGGTGCATGCCGGAACATGGACGTGCCCGTCGATGCGCCGGCTTTTCGACAGGCATATCCCCGAATGGCGGTTCGACAACGCCTACCTGCGCTACGCGATCGACATTCCCGCCGCCGAGCTGGCGGAAGCGCATCGCCAAGCCAAAGCCGATCTGATCGAAGAGATTCGCAAGAAGACCGGCGTGCAACTGGACGGCGCCGTATTCACGATCGGCTTCGCGCGGCGCGCAACTCCGTACAAACGAGCGGATCTGCTGTTCCACAGTCTCGACAGGCTGCGTTGGATCGCGCGGAACATGGGCCCCTTCCAGCTTGTTTACGGCGGCAAGTCCCATCCGCGGGACGAGGGCGGAAAAGAGCTCATCCGCCGGGTCTTTGCCGCCTCGAAAGAACTCGGCAGCGCTGTGCGCGTGGTCTATGTCGAGGACTACGACATGAAATGGGGACAACTGCTTACGAGCGGCGTCGATCTCTGGCTCAACACGCCGGAGAAAACCCGCGAGGCTTCGGGCACGAGCGGGATGAAGGCGGCGTTGAACGGCGTGCCCAGCTTGAGCGTTCTCGATGGATGGTGGATCGAGGGCCACGTGGAAGGAGTTACCGGTTGGTCCGTAGCCGACCGCCGCAACGCTCCGGATGACAAAGGCGCCGTTGCGCACTCTTTATACGGCAAATTGGAGCGCCTCGTGATTCCGCTGTTTTACGAACGCCCCAACGATTACGCGACCGTAATGCGCTCGGCGATCGCTCTGAACGGCTCGTTTTTCAATACGCATCGCATGGTGTCTCAGTATCTGTTCGATGCCTATTCGCAGCGCGCCAGAGCCGGCGAGAGAACACGACCGGCGGACCGCTAGCGCCGGCTGAATTTTTTTGAAGGCCCCGCAGCCGAGAGCGCCTTGACAACGGCGGTTCGAGCGCGGGCCAAGCAACCGACTCCGCCAAGCCGGCGCGGCGGCGGCGCCCTGCGGACATCGTTTGAGGAAAGGAAAAGCTTGTGACAACGAAGATTCTCTCGATCGTGATGGCCGGCGGCAAGGGCGCGCGCTTAATGCCCCTGACGGCCAACCGCAGCAAACCCGCTGTGCCGTTCGGCGGAAAACACCGCATCGTGGATTTCGTGCTGAGCAATCTGGTCAATTCGGGTTTGCAGTCGATCTACGTCCTGACGCAATTCAAGGCGCAGTCTCTGCTGCAGCACCTGCGCGACGCCTGGCACTTCGGGGACATCATCCGCGAGCAGTTCATCATCCCCGTCCCGGCCCAGATGCGCAAAGGCGAAAGGTGGTACAAGGGCACGGCGGACGCAACTTACCAGAACCTACACTTGCTGGATCTCGCGAAGCCCGATCTGGTCCTGGTTTTCGGCGCCGATCACGTTTACAAGATGGACGTGCGCCAAATGATCGAGTTCCATCAGGGCAATTGGGCCAAGGGCACGGTCGCGGCGCTCCCCATCCCGGTTGCCGAGGCCAGGCACTTCGGCACGATGGAGGTCGACGAGAACTGGAGAATCGTCAGGTTCTTCGAAAAAGTCAGCGGCCCGCCCGAGATTCCAGGGCGCCCCGGCTGGACTCTGGCCTCCATGGGCAACTACGTTTTCGACCGGCAGGTCCTGGGCGACGCGCTCTCCCGCGATGCTCTCGACAAGGAAAGCGCCCACGACTTCGGACGCAACATCCTGCCGAGAATCGTCGACGAGCATCCGATATTCGCCTACGACTTCACCACCAACACCGTCCCGGGGGAGGCGCCGGAAAACATCGGTTACTGGCGCGACGTCGGGACCATCGATTCCTATTACGAAGCGCATATGGATCTCCGGTCGGCCCGGCCGAGCTTGAATCTTTACAACCGCGAATGGCCGATACGCACAGCGGACATCAACGAAGGGCCGGCTAAAACCGTCCTGAGCGGCGACCGCAAACGCGGCCGATTGATCGACTCGACGATCTGCGACGGGTCGGTCGTAGCCGGCGGCGAGGTGATCGACTCGGTGCTGGGGCGCCGCGTGTTTGTCGACGGCAATGCCGAAGTCCGCGATTCGATTCTGCTCGATAACGTTCGCGTCGGGGCGGACGCCAAGCTCAAGAGAGTCATCGTTGACAAGAACGCGCAAATCCCCGCCGGGGCAAGAATCGGATTCGACCGCGAAGCCGACCTGCGGGAACATACCGTCAGCGAAACCGGCATCGTAGTCGTCAAAGGACACGCCTCGCCGATCGCCATAGGAGCCCTGTAGCAGCGTTTTCGCTCTCCACTCCCCACTCTTCCCCACTCTCCACTACCATGATCGTCACCGTTCAGCAACACATCCTGCAGCAGCAATTGCAGCATTTTCCCGACGCCGACGGAACGTTTTCGTGGCTGCTTTCGGGCATCACTCTGGCCACCAAGATGATTCAAGCGCAAGTGCGCCGGGCCGGCTTGCTCGATATCGTCGGGGAGGCCGGAGAAGCCAACATCCACGGCGAGTCGCGGCAAAAGCTCGACGTCTATGCCAACGAAGCGCTGCTCCACTGCCTGGGGGTGCGGGAAAGCGTCGCGGTGCTCGCCTCGGAAGAGAACGACGAGGCCGTGACGTTCGAGCGGGCGCCCGACGAAGGCAAGTATCTCGTCGTATTCGATCCGCTGGACGGCTCGTCCAATATCGACGTCAACGTGAGCGTGGGCACGATCTTCTCGATCCTGCGCAGAGAACGCAACGGCAGCGCCGCCGATTCATCCCTGCTGCAGCCCGGCTCCAGACAGGTGGCGGCGGGCTACGTCGTGTACGGCTCTTCGACGATTCTTGTCTATACCGCCGGGCGCGGAGTGTTCGGCTTCACGCTCGATCCGGCGGTCGGCGCGTACATCCTGAGCCACGAGGATATGCGCATGCCCCGGCAAGGCGGCATCTATTCGGTAAACGAAGCCTACGCCGAGGAGTTTCCCCGCCGTTACGTCGACTATCTCCGAGACCTCCGCTCGGGCAAGCTCGGCCGGAAGTACAAGTCGCGGTACATCGGCTCGCTGGTCGCGGACTTCCACCGGACTTTACTGAAGGGCGGCGTTTTTCTGTACCCGCCCACACGGTCGCAGCCCGCAGGCAAGCTGCGGTTGCTTTACGAAGCGAACCCGATGGCCTTCATAGCCGAACAGGCCGGCGGCATCGCTTCCGACGGGACGAACCCGGTAATGAACGTCACGCCAAGAGGAATTCACCAGCGGACGCCGCTGATTCTGGGCGGAAAAGTCGAGATGGAGCACTTTCGGGGACTAAACAGGTAGGAACTGAACGAGAGCCCGGAAACTCCGCGCGCGAGCTCATTCTTCCCCTTGGGCAGTGATCTGCTGAGCGTCCGCAACATGTTGTTTCTACGTATGTTATAGTATGTCGACGGCTCAGACTTCTGCGCGCTTCATCTGTTCGGCCATGTAGTCGCTCGCCCGCCACGCCAGCGCCAGAATCGTCAGCGTCGGATTCTTCTCGGTCGCCGTCGGGAACGAGCTGCCGTCCATCACGAAGACGTTCTTGACTTCGTGCATTTGGTTGAATTTGTTGAGCGCCGAGCGCTTCGGATCGTCGCCCATGCGGCAGACGCCGTGCTCGTGGATCGACGTGCCCGGCATGTCGATCTCCCCGCGCTTGTAGGGCAACGGCTCGGCCTTCATCTCGTGCAATATCTCTTCGACCACGTCGTAAATGCGCGAGATCATCTTGCGCTCGTTCTCGCCGATGTCGTACTCGATCCTGAGCAGCGGGTAGCCGAAACGATCGTTCGGCGCGCCTTCCACCGCAATGCGGTTGTGCTTGTAGGGCAGGACTTCGCCATAAGGGATCAGCTTGAGCAGCGCCGGGTAAAGCTCCTTGACGGCCTGCTTGTAGGAAAGCCCGAACCCGCCCAGGCTCTTGGCGAAGTCGGCGTTCGAGGCGCAACCGACGCCCGAGATCGGGATGCCGAAGCCGCGCAGGTAGCCGCGCTTTTCATCGGTCGGCTCGAATCTGGGGATGTAGATGTGTCCGCCCGAAATGCCGTCGTCGTTCGACGCCGGACCGCCGATCAGCTCAGGCGCGAAGGCCTGCACCTGCAGCCGGAACTGCTCGACCAGGTAGCGCCCGATGACGTCGGAGCCGTTGCCGATGCCGTTGGGGTATTGGCGTGATTTGGAGTTGAGCAACAAGCGCGTCGAGTCGACAGCCGAAGCCGCAACGATCACACGCTTGGCCGGGACGGTCCGCTCGTCGCCGGTGAGCCGGTCGAAGTAGCGGACGCCCGACGCCAGCCCTTCGTCGTTGACCAGAATCTCTTCGACGATCGCGTTCTCGACCAGCTCGAGTCTGTGTGTCTCGAGCGAGTCTTTCAGCAGATAGTCGAACGAATTGAAGAACGCGCCGATGTCGCAGCCGCGCCCGCAAGCGCCGCAGTAGTGGCAAGGGCTGCGGCCGTTGTGAGCCTGGGTGAGAACAGCCCGGCGGATGCGCACCACGGGATACTCGGCCCTCGCCGCGGCCTTGCGCAACAGCATTTCGCCGCAACGCAGGTTCGGCGGCGGCAGGTGGTTCGACGAGCCGGGAAGCCAGGGCGTGTCGTCATCGCCTCCGCAGACGCCGATCTTCTTCTCGACGTTGTCGTAGTAGGGGGCGATTTCTTTGTAGGCGATCGGCCAGGGGATCTCCCAGCCGTCCTTGGCGGGCTCCTGGAAGTTCAAATCGGAGTAGCGCAGAGAGACGCGGCCCCAGATGTTGGTCTTTCCGCCCACGCCCCATACGCGGCGCAGAAAAAACTGCTTGCCGGGCAGGGTTTCGTAGGGGCTCTCGCGCAGCGGAGTCCCTACCCAGTCCGGGGGCGATTCTCCGCGGCGGCGGCGCTCGCGCGCTTCCCAGGGTTTGACGTGCGACCAGAACCGGTTGCGCGCGAACTTCTGTCCGGCTTCGAGCATCAAAACCTTGACGCCCTTGCGGGTGAGGTTCCAGGCAGCCATTCCGCCGGCAGCGCCGCTGCCGACGATGACGACGTCAACGTCTTCGTAGGCCATCAGGCATGCTCTTCGTGTTGGCAGCCGGGGAATTCGGCCAAGTAGGCGTTGCCTTGATAGCCGAGCTCTTGGACCAGCCCGATTTCGGTCGCGTAGTAGCGGTCGACGGTGAGCTCCTTGATGAGCTGGAAGTGTTGGCGGCGCTTGTCGCCTGCGATCATGTAGTCGGTGAGCAGGGCGGTCCGCGCAGGCGGACTCATGTCGGCGAATCCGTCGGAGCCGAGGCGGAACAAAGCTCCCTGGACTTGGCGTTTCAACTCGGAGTCGGCGGCCGCGTCCTCGTCGATCGTCGCGGCTACCCCGGCCTTTCGCGCGCCGGGCGTGTCCGAGTCTGGGACGATCGTGTCGACGAGCTGTTCGAGCAGGCGAAATTGGTCCGCGGCGAAGGCTTTGGGCTCGTAGTCCGCCGCGTCGAGCGCTTGGGCGGCGACTCCGCCGGCTGCGATCAGGATGAGCGCTTCTCTGCGAGTGCTTTCAGGCATTGGCTTCTCCAGCAGACAGTATAGGCAGCGACGGGCGAGCATGCGGGGTCGATCTATAATGACCGACAAATGCTCGCCCCCAAACCGAGGTGAATGAATGAACGGTTTCCTTCAGCAAGCGACTAACATTTGCATCTTGCTTGCTGCGATTGCCTCCGCGCCAGCGACGCCCGCTATCTTCGCCGCCGAGCAACCGAACATCGTGCTCATCATTGCCGACGATCACGACAACGAGCACCTGGGTTTCATGGGCAACAAGATCGCGCACACGCCGAATCTCGATCGGTTGGCTCGGGCGGGGACGGTGTTCACCCGCACGCACCTGCCGATGTCGCGCTGCCATCCGACGCTGGCCAGCTTTCTCAGCGGCCGTTGGCCTCATCAAACAGGCATCTACTACAACTTCGGAACCGGGGGGCTCGACCCGACGAACTCGTTGCCCAGGCTCTTGAAAAACGCCGGCTACGCGACCTACGTCGAGGGCAAGTACTGGGAAGGCGATCCGAGAGAAATGGGCTTCACACACGGCAAAGGCGAATCGGCGAACACGTTCGTGCGCGAGGGGCAGGCCGATCTGTTTACGTTCATCGACGAGGTTGGCGGGCGAAAACCGATGTTCATCTGGTGGGCGCCCAAGATTCCGCACCTTCCGCACAATCCGCCGCAAGAGTACCGCGCGTTGTTCGACAAGAAAGAGATCCCCGTGCCTGCGTGGATCGGCAAAGACCGCCGGGAATCGTTCCTGCGCAAAGAACGCCTGAGCTTGGCGATGGAGGCGTGGCTGGACGACGGAATTGGCAAGCTCGAAAAGAAGCTGCGCGAGAAGGGAGTCTACGAAAACACCCTGTTCGTGTTTGTCATCGACAACGGCTGGTGCAATGGCTTGGTGTCGAAAGGTTCGCCGTTTGAGAAAGGCGTCCGCACGCCGGTGTTCTTCAGTTGGCCCGCCAAGATCGAAGGCGGGCAGCGCTTCGCCGGTCTGACCAGCACTCTGGACATCTATCCGACGATTCTGGATTACGCCGGCGTGGAGACGCCGGCTTCCGCCGCGGGGAACAACTTGCGGCCGATTATCGACGGCAAGACAACCAAGCATCGCCGGCGCCTGTTCGGCGCGATCTACCCGGCGTTTGCGACGACGACCGACCAGCGACCCGAGCGAGACATCTACGCGCTTTACGTCCGCGACGAGCGGTGGAAATACATCTTCTTTGTGCAGGACATCGTTGCCTCGCGCAACCAAAACTACTTCCGCATCCAATCGATCGAAACTGACTATCCCACGCGGCGAAAGGGCGCCGAAGACCTGTACGACCTCCATGCCGACCCGGCGGAACGAACCAACCTGGCCGCCAAACCCGAACACGCCCAGCGGCTGGCCGAGATGGGCAAGGCCGTGCTCACATGGTGGAAGGAAACCGGCGGCAAACCGATCGACGCGTTGGCAGAGAAGGATTGAGGGGCGGACAATCATTCGCCCATTCGGCCCAACCCCGCGAGAAGCTCGCCCAGCTCGCCCGTCGCCTGAGCGGCGCCTTGATCGCGAGCTTGGTCGATTCCAGCGCGCAACGCAAGTGAAGCGGCGCCTAGCTGAAATCCTGACGGCCCCGCGCGGGCGGCTGCCCCGCCGATCGTGGATAATAGTAATCGGTATGTTGCGTCCAGGCATTCGTCTATTTGTCTGGGGGTTGGCGTCGATCGCCGCTGCGGGAGCGGACAACGTCGATTTCAGCCGCGATATCGAGCCGATCTTCCGCGAGAAGTGTTATTCCTGTCACGGGCCCGACCAGCAACTCGGCCAGTTGCGGCTCGACTCGAGGACCGTTGCTTTCGCTAACGGCGTGACCGGCAAGCGGATCGTTCCCCATAAGGCGCAGGCGAGCATGCTCTACAGCCGCGTAGCGGGCATTGCGGAGTTGCCGCGGATGCCGCTGGGCGGCAAGCTCGCCGACGCGGAAATCGGGCTGATCGAGCGTTGGATCGATGAAGGCGCCGCTTGGCCCGAGAACGGCGGAAAGACAGCCGGACTCAAGCGCCATTGGGCGTTCGTCCCGCCGGCGAGGCCGGCCGTTCCGCACGCCGCGCGAAACGACTGGGCCGTAAATCCGATCGACCGGTTCGTGCTTGCGCGGTTGGAAAAAGAGCGGCTTGCGCCATCGCCGCGGGCGTCGAAGGAAACGCTGTTGCGGCGCCTGAGCCTCGACCTCATCGGCCTGCCGCCTGCGCTCGACGAAATCGACGCCTATCTGAACGACGACGGCGAGGATGCCTATCGCAAGCAGGTCGGGCGGTTGCTCGATTCGCCGCACTACGGCGAGCGCTGGGGCCGCTACTGGCTCGACGCGGCCCGTTACGCCGACTCCGACGGCTTCGAGAAAGACAAGCCGCGCAAGGTGTGGTTCTACCGCGACTGGGTCGTCAAGGCATTGAACCGGGATATGCCTTACGACCGGTTCATCGTCGAGCAGGTCGCCGGCGATCTGCTGCCCCATGCGGCGCAGGATCAGTTGGTCGCCACGGGTTTCCTGCGCAACTCGATGATTAACGAGGAAGGCGGCGCGAACCCGGAACAGTTCCGCATGGAGGCGATGTTCGACCGCATGGACGCGGTCGGCAAGGCGGTTCTCGGGCTGACCATCCAGTGCGCGCAGTGCCACAACCACAAGTTCGACCCGATCTCGCAAGAAGAGTATTACCGCATGTTTGCCTTTCTCAACAATTCGCACGAGGCGATGCAAGCGGTCTATACGCCCGAAGAGCAGCAGGTGCGGGCGCGGATTTTCAGCGAGATCGCAGCGATTGAGAAAGACCTGCAGCGCCGCGCGCCCGACTGGCGCGAGCGGATGGCTGCCTGGGAGCGCGGAGTGGCGAACGACCAGCCCGACTGGCAGGTGCTGGATGCCGATATCGAGCTCGGCAGCGGCGAAAAATACGAGGCGCAGCCCGACAAGTCGATCCTGGCGCAGGGCTACGCCCCGACCCGCAGCGTAGTCAGCCCCGAAGCGCAGACCGAGCTGCAAGGCATCCGGGCCGTTCGGCTGGAATTGCTCACGGACCCCAGGCTGCGCCTCGGCGGGCCGGGACGCTCGTTCATGGGAACGGCGGCGCTGACGGAGTTCGAGATCGAAGCCGCGCCGGCCGGCGACCCCGAGAAAAAGAAGAAGCTCAAGATCGCAACCGCCACGGCCGACGTCAATCCGCCGCTGAGCGAGCTCGATTTGTTCCTCTTTCCCGATAAGGACAACAAGCGCCGCGTGCTCGGCGAGGTCGATTTTGCGATTGACGGCTTCGAGATGAGCGCCTGGTCGATCGACGGCGGACCGGGCCGCCGCAATCAGCCGCGCAAGGCGGTGTTCCAACTGGAAGAGCCGCTCGAGATCGACGGGCCGGTCGTGTTGACCTTCAACCTGGTCATGAAACACGGCGGCTGGAACTCCGACGACAACCAGTCGCTGAACCTGGGGCGCTACCGTTTCTCGGTGACGACCGACGAAAACGCCGTCGCGGACCCGTTGCCGGCGGCGGTGCGGCATATCGTTTCGCAGGTTCCGCGCGAGAAACGGACGCCGGAACAAGAAGCGGCAGTATTCAGCCACTGGCGCACGCAGGAGCCCGAATGGGAGGACGAGAATCGAACGATCGAAGCGCTTTGGGCGAAGCACCCCGAGGGCGCTACGCAATTGGTGCTGAGCGAACGCGCCGCGCCGCGCATGACGCACGTTCTGCAGCGCGGCGATTTCCTGCGGCCTGCCGGACAGGTAAAGCCCGGCGCGCCCGCATTCCTGCACCCGCTGGAGACCGCCGGAGGCGAGCCCACGCGTCTGGACTTCGCCCGTTGGCTCGTGGCCCGCGATTCGCCGACAACGGCGCGGGCAATCGTCAACCGTATTTGGCAAGCGTACTTCGGCATCGGACTGGTCGAGACATCCGAAGATCTCGGCAGGCAAGCGCCCGCCCCGTCGCATCCCGAACTGCTCGACTGGCTGGCGGTCGAGTTGATGGATAACGACTGGAGTCTGAAGCACATCCATCGGCTGATCGTCTCGTCGGAAACCTACCGGCAATCCTCGAAGGCGGCGCCGGAGTTGTACGCAAGAGACCCCAGGAACCGCCTGCTGGCGCGCGGCGCGCGGTTCCGCGTGGACGGCGAGGCCGTGCGCGACACGGCTTTGGCCGCGAGCGGCCTGCTCAATCCGCGCATCGGCGGCGAGCCGGTTTACCCGCCTGCGCCGGAATTCCTGTTCCTGCCGCCGGTGAGCTACGGACCCAAGCGCTGGTACGCCAAAACCGGGCCGGAGCGCTACCGCCGGTCGCTCTATACGTTTCGTTACCGCTCGGTTCCCTATCCGGTGCTCGATACGTTCGACACCCCCAACGGCAACTTCGCCTGCGTCAAGCGCGACCGCTCGAACACGCCGTTGCAGGCTCTCGCTACGCTGAACGAAACGCTGTTCTTCGAAGCCGCGCGCGCGCTTGGCCGGCGCGCGGTGGAAGATGGCGGCGCCGGCGATGCCGAGCGCATGGACTACGCCTTTCGCCGTGTCTTGACGCGGCGCCCGAGCGCAGCGGAGAAAAACGAGCTGCTGGCCCTGCTCACCGCTCAGAAGGAGCGCATCGCCTCGGGCGGCCTCGACGCTTGGCACCTCATCGGCGAAAACCGAGGCTCGCTCCCGGAAGCGCAAGCCGGCGAGTTGGCCGCCTGGACCGCCGTCTCGCGCGTCCTGCTCAACCTCGACGAAACCATCACCAGGGAATAAGCCATGCAACGCACGCCCCCCGCAGCCAACCCCATCGCGCGCCGCTGGTTCTTGCGCCAATGCGGCATCGGCCTCGGCTCCATAGCCTGCGGACGACTGCTGGCCGCCGCCGACCCGCTCGCGGCGAAAAAGCCCCACCACGCGCCAAAGGCCAAGAACGTCATCTTTCTCTTCATGGGCGGCGGGCCGAGCCACCTCGAGCTCTTCGACAACAAGCCCAAGCTGGGCGAATTCGATGGAACTCTGCCCCCAGAAAATCTGCTCGACGGTTATCGGGCGGCGTTCATCGACCCCAATTCGACTCTGCTCGGCCCGAAGTTCAAGTTCGCGCGCCACGGACAATGCGGCGCCGAGTTGTCGGAATTGATCCCGCATACGGCGTCGATCGCCGACGACATCGCGATTGTCAAGTCGGTCGCGACGGACGCCTTCAATCACGCTCCGGCGCAGGTCATGATGAGCACGGGCTCGCAGCAGTTCGGCCGTCCGTCGATGGGCGCGTGGACGCTCTACGGGCTGGGCAGCGAAGCGCGCGACCTGCCCGGATTCGTCGTTTTCAGTTCCGGCCAGAAAGGGCCGAGCGGCGGAAACGCGAATTGGGGCAGCGGCTTTCTGCCCTCGATGTATCAAGGCGTGCAGTTCCGCTCGAGCGGCGACCCGGTGCTTTACCTTTCGAACCCGGAAGGCGTCGACCGCCGCCTGCAGCGCGACTCGCTGGATGCGATCCGTAGCTTGAACCGGATGCATCTCGACGCGGTCGGCGACCCCGAGATCGAGACCCGCATCCAATCCTTCGAGATGGCGTACCGCATGCAGGAAAGCGCTCCCGAGTTGATGGATATCTCGCGGGAACCGCAGCACGTCCTCGACATGTACGGAGCGGAGCCGGGCAAACCGTCATTCGCCAACAACTGCATTCTGGCGCGGCGGCTGGTCGAACGCGGCGTGCGCTTCGTGGAGCTCTTCCACGAGTCGTGGGATCAGCACGGATCCCTCATCCAGGGGCTGACCAAGAACTGCAAAGACACCGACCGGGCCGGCGCGGCGCTGGTCAAGGATCTCAAGCAGCGCGGTCTGCTCGACGATACGCTCGTGCTGTGGGGCGGCGAATTCGGGCGCACGCCGATGGTCCAGGGCGGCGCCTATGACGGGCGCGACCATCATCCCAACGCCTTCACGATGTGGCTGGCCGGCGGCGGGGTCAAGCCCGGCCTGACGCTGGGCAAAACCGACGAGTTGGGCTTCAACGTCGTCGAGGACAAGGTACACGTCCACGACCTGCACGCCACAATTCTGCATCTGCTGGGCTTCGATCACACCAAGCTCACCTACCGCTTCCAGGGCCGCAACTTCCGCTTGACGGACGTTCACGGCAATGTCGCGGAAAAATTGCTGGCCTGACCGGGACCGTTGAGAAGCTGCAAGACCGCGGACAACGGTTCGGCGCTCGGCGGCGCCCCGCTCGCAACGCGAATCGGGCCGGCTCCTGCGCTCGATTCTTCCGAGCGCCCCTGCGAACGGCCTTCGATGTGGATCGCGATGTTGATATCTTCGAAGACGAACAAGCTCGGATCGACGGCGGCCAGGACGGCCGCGCCGTCCCAGAGGTAGTACTCCCAGTTGTCCATTTCATGCCGGACGATCCCCAGCGCAGCGCCGGCAAGCCGGGCATGACGCCCCGGCCCCGCCAAAAGCCGATCCACGAAAGAACTTTCCAGGGGAAGAGCGTTGGTCGCATCGAGCGGCACGAGGGTAATGCGCAGGCCGCCGGCGGCCAGGGAAAATATGTACGCGGCGGCGGGAGGATCGACGAAAAAGTTGTACTCCGCCGAACGGTCGGTCAGTTCCTCGGGCTGCTCGACAGTGTTGCCCGCGACCCGCACGGCGCCGCCCATGATGACGATCTCGCTCGTTTTCTCGAGCAGCCGCGGCGAACGCGAGTAGAGTTCCGCCAAGTTCGTCAACGGTCCCGTGGCGAATACGGTGACCGGCTCGGCGGCTTGCGCGAGCGCCTCGCCGAGAACGGCGACCGCATCGCCGGACGGCTCGATGGGCGGGAACTCCGCGAGGGCCGGCAGCGAGGCGACGGCGAAACTTTGCCGGCGCCATGCCTGGGGGAAAGCGTTGCGGCCTTGCAGTCCGTCCGGGTAGCCGCCGAGCCGCACCGTCTGCTCGCCAACCGCGCGCAGGATGCGCCCGGACGCTTCCAGAGCGGGCGCGCGGTAGCTGTCTCCATAAGTAACGGTGACGGCCCGCAGGTCGTAGTTCCGGGCCGCCGCCAGCATCAGCAGCGCAACGTAATCGTCAATGCCGCCGTCATGATCGAAAACGGCCGGTTGCGGAGCGCCGGAGCCGGAAACCGGCATCTCGGGCGCAGCACAACCCATCGCTAAAACGAAGAAAAGCAATAGGCGGCGCGCCACTGCGGCATTGCTATCCACAATTCGTTACTTCATTTTCTTGATAGCGAACTTGCAAGCTCTGCCGGAAAGATGTTCTTACAAATCTCTCCAGGAATTTGCAAAATAGTTGGGGGGCGAGGCAACTGCAACGACTTCCTGAAAGGCGGAAACAGTACTTGAATTCGAAAGGGGAAATGTAAATCCACCCCTTTCTTTCGCTTGCTTCACCAATTCGCATTTGGAGTAGGACAAGAGATTGATATGGAACTTTGCTCGATATGGACCTTTGATTTTATCTATTTTATAATATAAAACAGGTTTTTTGAATTCCTCGGCAGGCTTACAGGAAAGATTTACTTCTACCATATCGGCAGCGCTTTTGCTAACTTCACCGACATTATTGAATTGTCCTTCTACAATTGACGAACTATCGACTTGTTTAATGGCGGCAGTGCCGGAGCATTCAACAGGTTATCCGGACGAGCTTGGAACGCCGATCGCTGCAAACAGAGCGAATGCGCAAACCGACTGTTTCATAAAACCTCCTCGATTCTTGCCTCGAGCACACAAAACGCCGCCCGCTGCTATTTCGCCGCGGTCTCGATTACGCCGAGCACTTCCCACTCGTTGAGCTGCTTTTTCAACCGGGCGGCGCCGCTGCCGTCCGGCTGCTTCTGCAGGTAGGCGCGGTATTCGCTTGCCGCCCTGGCGAACTCCCCGCGCTGCGAGTGGATCAGCCCCATGATCTGGTGGCTTTGGGGAAAATTGTCTTTCTGGTCGCTCGCGCGGATGGCCAGTACGGTCTCTTCGGCCTTCTGCGGGTTGCCGTTGTTGATCGCGGCAACCGCCACATAGAACTGCAACTGCATTTGATTCGGATTGAGCTCGAGATACTGGCTGCCGAGTTGCTCCAAGGAGGTCCAGTCCTTTTGCCGCAACGCCATCTGCAGCAGCGGATTGAAAGGCTTCATGTATTTCGGATCGGCCTCGAGCGATTTCGAAAACGCTTCCTTCGCCCCCGCCTCATCCTGCATGGCCATCTTGGCGTCGCCCAACGCGGCCCAGGCGGCGGCGAATTCCGGGTACTCGTCCACCGCCTTCTCGAACTGCGCCGCGCCTTTCTTGTAGTTGGGCTTTTTCTTGCGCATTTCTCGCAAGCCGCTTTGATACGCTTTGTCGGCCTTTTTGGGGGCGGCCAGCGTTGTCGCGCTTACGATATTTCCGACGACGCCCGCCATGCGGTGCAGCACGATGACGCCGACGTCAGGGTTTTCCATCGAGCTGCGGATGCCGAGTCGAAGCGAGTCGGAGACATAGCCGGGCAAAGAGGCGCGCAGATCGCAAGTCGACAAATCGACCCGGCCCATGCCGACTGAGCGGACGCCGGTGTTGGAGCCGAACGGGTTTTGCCCGAAGGCCGGGCCGCCGCCAAACGAGCCTCCTCTCACGCTGGCGTCGCCCATCGCTATGGTGGGGTCGCCGCCGAATTGAAAACTGAAACGCCCTTTCTGGTCGGTGTATCCTTGCGGTTGCACCTCGCCGTTGCATACGCTCTCGACAACTACCGATTCGGCCGGCGGCTGCCCGTCGTCGGTCAAAACCTGCCCGGAAAGAAACAGCGGCCGTGGCCGGTTGGCAAACGGATCGGTCCGATTTTGTTGCCCGAACGGATCGGTGGTATTGCCGGATTGCTCGGTGTTGCGCCCGCCGCCGGAGTTCCCGCTCGATGTGCCGCTGCTGTTCCCGCCTCCGGAATTTCCTCCGGAGCCGCTGTCGCGGCCCTGCGCCGACAAGGTCACGGCGCCGGCCAGCAAAAAAATCAGCAAACCGGAAATTCTGTTTTTCATCGCGCTACCCTCCCCTCGAAACTCGGTTCGATATGTGCCGTCCGGGGCTAAGCCTAACATAGCCAAGCGGCGATTCCAACTGAATTTCGTGTGTATCGACCCTTATAGGACAAAGAGTGAATCGCAGGCGCCGCCTCCGAGTCGAGACGGACGCGGGCCGGATACAATAGCCAATTGCCTCCTCTGGAATTTCACGGCGTTTTCGCCGCTGTCGCCACGCCGTTCGACCATCTGGGGGAAATTTATCGGGCGAAGGTGCGCCACAACGTGGGCCGGCTGAATCGGACCAGGCTCTGCGGGTATGTCGTGGGCGGCGACTGGGGGGAGGGCGCGTTGCTTTCCTCTGCCGAGCGCATTCTGCTCTGGAAAGAAGTAGCCGCGCAAGCCGATGACGGGCGGGCGGTGCTGGCGGCCGTCGGCGGCTGCGGCGTTGCCGAAGCCCGAGCGCTCTGCGCGGAAGCCGCCAAAGCGGGTTGCCGCGCCGTCCTGCTGGCGGCGCCGGATCTTTCGGCTGTGGCCCCTTCCTGCGACAGCGCGGGCCTGTTTTTTCGCGCGGTTGCCGACCAAGCGGAGTTGCCGCTGGTAATCGATACGGCGCTCGATGGAGAGGGCGGCCTGCCCGCCGGCGAGATCGCGCGGCTGGCCGCGCACCCCGCAATCGGCGGCGCGCTGGTTTCCTCCGAGGTTCCGGCGGCGGTCCAGGAACTTTGCGGCCAAGTCGGTTCGGAATTTCCGGTGCTCATCCGCAACTTTCGGCTGATGGACGCCTGCCTGGCGGCAGGGGCTTGCGCGGCCGTATTGGCCATGGCGGCGGCGGTCCCGTTTTATTGCCTCTCCATCGAAGAAGCCGTTCGGACGCGCGAATTCGACGCCGCTCGGAAACTCATCGCCGCCGCTCTGGAGCTCGACGCGCTGCTGACCGCGCACGGCGCGCCGGCGTTGAAGCATGCGCTCGATCTGCGCGGATACTACGGCGGCATCCCCCGGCTGCCGCTGCTGCGGCTGCCCGGCAGCGTGGAGAGATCGGTCGAAGCCGCCATCCGCGAGCTGGCCGGCTAGCATTTGTTGCGGAGCCGCGCGATGGCATTTGCTGGGAACTTTCCGGGACGCCACTTTTTGCGCTACCTGCGCCAGGACCGCAGCCTGGTTTACCAACTTGTCCGGCGGGACTTCGAGCAGCGCTACGTCGGCTCGATTATCGGCTGGCTTTGGGGCGTGATTCACCCGCTCGTGCTGCTGGCGGTCTATACGTTCGTCTTCAGCTACGCGTTCGGGCAGAAGCTTCCCAAGGGCGAGGTGACCGACAACTACCCGCTGTTCTTATTCGCCGGAATGCTGCCGTGGCTGCTGTTTTCCGAAACCTTGACCCGGTCGGCCCCGGCGCTCGTCGATTACGCCAACCTCATCAAAAAAAGCGTCTTCCCGTCGGAAGTCGTGCCGCTCAGCATTCTGATCTCTTCGGCGGTCAGTCATGCGATCTCGGTTCTCGTTTTGATCGCCGCCGCGGCCCTTTGGATTCGAGAATTTCACGCGACGCTGTTGATTTTGCCGCTATTCGCGCTTCTTCTGGGCTTGCTGAGTCTGGGACTGGCCTGGGTCGCGGCGGGGCTCCAGGTTTATTTGCGCGACACGACCCAGGTGCTGACGGTGATTCTGACCGCGTGGTTCTGGCTGACTCCGATCTTCATCCCGGAGAGCTTCTTCCAAGGGAAGATGGACTTCGTCTTGACCTGGAACCCTATCGCCTTCGTGGTGCGGGGTTACCGGGATACGATTCTAGGCGGCCGGTTGCCTGCCGCCGGAGACATGCTGACCCTGACTCTGTTTGCGGTCGGCTTGTTTCTGGCCGGGGCGTTGTTCTTCCGCTACGCCAAGCGGGGCTTCGCAGACGTGATGTAAGGCCGCTGCGCGGCCGCGGAGCTTTTGCCGCGGACCCCAAGATAAGATAGAGCAACGCCCCGCACGTGACGCCTGTCGCCTTCCATTCAGTGTCCAAGAGCTATCCGATCTACCGCAGGCCCGTGGATCGGCTGAAGGAGCTTGCGACGCTCAACCGCGCCGAGTTCCATAGGAAACACTGGGCGCTGCGGGACGTTTCCTTCGAGACGAAACGGGGCGACACGCTGTGCCTGATCGGAGAAAACGGCTCGGGAAAGAGCACGGCGCTGCAACTCGCCGCGAGAATCTTCGAACCGACGGCTGGAACGGTGGAGGTGAACGGCCGGGTTTCCGCGCTGCTGGAGTTGGGCGCGGGATTCAACCCCGAGTTCAACGGCCGCGACAACGTGTTTCTGAGCGGTACGATTCTGGGCCTTTCCACCGCGGAAATCAAACGGCGTTTCCACGAGATCGAGCAATTCGCGGAAATCGGCGACTTCATGAACCGTCCCGTCAAGACGTATTCTTCGGGAATGCTGGTTCGGCTGGCGTTCTCCGTCGCGATCAACGTCGACCCGGATATCCTGCTCGTTGACGAAGCGCTTTCGGTCGGCGATTACTACTTCAGGCAACGCTGCCTGCGCAAGGTTCACGAGCTGCGCCGCAGGCAGGTCACGATTTTCTTCGTTTCGCACGCAATGGGCGACGTGCAGGCCATCGGAACGCAGGCGGTATGGCTGGAACGCGGACAAATAGTCGAGCAAGGCCCTCCGCAAAAAGTGGTGCGGAGCTACCTGCACCGCATGACGGAAAAGGACGCGGCTTATCTGCGCAGCAGAGAGGCGGCGGCCGGCGGAGAAGCTCCGGCCGCGGCGGTAACGGCGCCCGAAGTCGTCGAAACAATCCCTAACATCGACAACCGCCGCGGCAATCTGCGGGCCGAGGTGATCGGCATCGCGGCGCTCGACCCCGCGGGGAATGCGCTGCACCTGCTCGAACCCTATCGCCCTCTAGTTCTGCGCATCAGCGTTCGCGCCAACGAGCGGATCGAGACGCCGAATGTCGGCTTCATGATGCGCAACCACCTCGGCCTGGATTTCGCCGGCAACAATACCCGGCGCGAGGGGCATCCCCTGCCGCCGATGAACCCCGGCGATATTTATACGGTCGATTTTCATCTCGATTTGCCCGAGCTCTATCCAGGCGAGTTTTCTTTTTCGCCCGCAATCGCCGACGGCGATCTCAACGGGTTCGAAGTGTGCGACTTCATCGACAACGCCCTCGTCGTCCGCATGGCCGGGGGCGGCGGGGAAATTTACGGCTACATCCGTCTGCCCTGTCAGGTGCGCACCAATGCCCGCATTGCCGACCGCGCAGCCGAGACTCCGCTGGCGACATGACGAAACTGCGCGCCTGGCTGCGGACTTTGGCCGAGTTCGCTTTTCTCCTGGTCTTTACTCCCGTCCTGTTACCGGCGCTCGTTGCGGCTCTGTTCGTGCTGGACGGTTTGGCCGGCCTTCGGCGCAAGAAGCGCCTGTCCGCGGCGCGTCCGGTTACCAAAGACGCCGCGACGGTGGTGATTCCGACCTGGAACGGGAAAGAGCATCTGGCGCGGAACCTGCCGTCCGTCGTCAAGGCGGCGGCGGCGAATCCGAATCATGAAATTCTGGTGGTCGATAACGCATCCGAAGACGGCGCCGTCGAGTTCCTGGCGCGGGAGTTCCCCTCGGTTCGGGTGCTCGAGATGGGCCGCAATCTCGGCTTCGGCGGCGGAGCGAATGCCGGCGTCAGCGCCGCCAAAAACGATATCGTCGTCCTGCTGAACAACGACATGCGGGTCGAGCCGGACTTCCTGCAGCCGCTCATCGACGGCTTCCGCGACTCGCGGATTTTTTCGGTCACCGCGCAGATATTTTTTTTCGATCCGGGCAAACGCCGCGAGGAGACGGGTCTCGCCCTGGGCCGTTGGGTGAACGGCGGCATCCACCTGACGCATGTCGTCGATGACGCAGTAACCGAGCTCTTCCCCACGTTCTACGGCGGCGGCGGCTCGACGGCCTACGACAAGCGCAAATTCCTGGAGCTGGGCGGCTTCGACGAGCTTCTGGCGCCCTTTTACGTCGAAGACGTCGACCTTGGCTATATGGCCTGGAAACGCGGCTGGATCAATCTGTACGCGCCGGACAGCGTCGTCTATCACGAGCACCGGGGCACGATCGGCAAACACTTTTCGGAGGCGTATATCGCCAGCGTCGTCCATAAAAACCGGCTGCTGTTCGCTTGGAAGAACATTCACGAAAAGAGCCGCCTGCTCGGTCATTTCTTCTGGCTTTACGCCGGTTTATGGGCCGGCTTCCTGCTCGGCCCGTCGCCGCAGCGTCCGTCCGGCGGCGGGTTCCGGCTGGCTTTGCGGCAACTGCCGAAGCTGTTTCGGCGGCGCGCGGCAGCGCGCGACTTGGCCAAGATCGGCGACACCGAGGCGTTTTGCCGGCCGCTTGGAGGCTACTTCCGCGACCGCTACCATCGCTTCGAATCCAAGCCTGTCGAAGATCTCAACGTCTTACTCGTGGCGCCGTATCCGATTCATCCGCCCCTGCACGGCGGCGGAGTGTTCATCAACCAGACGGCAAGCAGGTTGGCGCGGGAGTGCCGCCTGCACTTGCTGTGCCTGCTCGAGCGCGAATCGGAGCGCGCCGACAACGCCCGGTTCGCCCGGCAGTGCGCAAGCGCGGAACTGATGGTTCGCTGGAGCGCCCATAACGACAGCGCGACGGCCTTGCGCCCATTTGCGGCGCAGCATTTCTGGCACCCGGATATGCTGTGGAAAATCCACCGCACGATCTTCATGAAACGGATCGACGTCGTTCAATTCGAATACACCCAACTTGCGGTTTACGCGGGGGACTTTCGGCAACTCGCGACCTTCCTGTTCGAGCACGATATCTATTTCCAGGCGGTGCAGCGCGCGATCGCCTCGGCCGGCGCCGCCGCCGGAATGCGCACGGCATACGAGTATCTGCGCGCCCTGCGGTTCGAGCTTTCGTCGCTGGCGAAGTTCGACGCCATTCAGGTTTGCACGGACGAGCAACGGCGGTTCTTGCGCTCGTACCTGGGCGATCAGCCGCCGATCCTGACAGGGTTGCGCGCGGGAATCGACGTAGCGCGCTATGAATACCGATCGTCCGGCCGGGAGCCCGACACGATTCTATTCGTCGGCAACTTGCGGCACGAGCCGAACCGGCAAGCGCTGCGTTACTTCCTGGAGCGGATTCACCCCGCTATCCGCCGGGCGCTGCCGTCGGCCCGATTGATGATCGCGGGCGCCGAAGGGCCGGCGGCGTTCGTGCAGACCCTGGAACGCCCCGGAGTCGAGTACCTGGGCAGGGTCGATGACATCCGTTCCGTTCTCTCCAGGTATGCGGTCTTCGTTGCCCCTATTCTTACCGGTTCGGGCGTGCGGGTGAAGCTGATGGAGGCGTTTGCAGCGGGGATCCCCGTGGTTGCGACAAGTCTCGGGGCCGAGGGATTGCAGAACCCGGACATCGACGTGCTTGAAATCGCCGATCGTCCGTCCGATTTCGCCGGGGCGACGGTGCGGCTGCTTCAAGACCGCGCCTACGCCGAGCAACTCGCCTACAACGCGCGGCAAGCGATCGCCAAACATTGGGACTGCGCGGCGATTACCCCCAAGCTCGCGGAGCGCTACCGAGCCGTGCTTGAAGCGAAGCTGCTTTCGCGGCCCGCGTCGCCCTTGCCGCTGCAATGATCGGCAAAGGCGCAAGGGGCGATTCTGATACAATTCGAGTTCGATATTCACCATGGCTGAAAAGACCGAAGCGCAGACAGCAGCCGCAACAGCTCCCGCCCCGCCCGCGAATCTCGTCGCCACCCTCTCGGACGGGACATACGTCAAACGCCGCAGCGAAAGGCAACGCGCCTGCAACGAGCCGAAAGGCAAGAAGATTTGCGCCGGCCACCTCAAACGCTGGTACGAAGCAGGCGGCGAAGTGCGTTCGAAATTCGGCTCGGCGGCGGAAGTTTACCGCTGCGAGCGGTGCCTGACCCTCTACCTGCCGAACGAGTCCGAAACACCGCGAACCGGCACGCTGGCCTATTAGTCCGGTGACTCCCAAGACCCTCTCCGGAATCCTCGTCGACCGGCTTTACGGCCCCGAGGCGCTCGCGGAATTCGATGCGCCGTCTCGCATCGGCGAGCCCGGCGAGCCTCCCTATACCCGCGGGATTCACCCCCGCATGTACCGCAGCAAGCTTTGGACGATGCGTCAGTTTGCCGGGTACGGCAGTCCTGCGAAGACGAATGCGCGCTTCCGCTACCTGCTGCGGCAAGGTCAGACGGGGCTTTCCGTCGCCTTCGATTTGCCGACGCTGATGGGCTACGACCCCGACCACCCGCTCGCGGCCGGCGAGGTCGGCAAGTGCGGCGTCTCGATTTCTTCCCTCGCCGACATGGAGGAATTGTTCGCCGGAATCCCCCTGGACGAAGTGACCGCCTCGATGACCATCACTTCGTCGGCGGCCATCGTTTGGGCGATGTACCTGGTTGCAGCCGAAAAGCAGGGCGTCGACCCCGCGCATGTCTCCGGGACGATTCAGAACGACATCCTCAAGGAGTACATGGCGCAGAAGGAGTATATCTACCCGCCGCGCGAATCGATGCGGCTGGTTACCGACACGCTTGAGTTTGCGGCCGAGCGGACTCCGCGGTTCAATCCGATCTCGATCAGCGGCTATCACATTCGCGAAGCGGGCGCCACGGCGGTCCAGGAGCTCGCCTACACGCTCGGCGCCGGCATCGAGTACGCAGCCTGGGCGGTCGAACGCGGCCTCGACATCGACTCCTTCGCCCCTCGGCTGAGCTTTTTCTTTGACGCGCACAGCGACTTTTTCGAGGAAATCGCGAAATTCAGGGCGGCGCGGCGGATCTGGTCGCGGGTGATGACGGAACGTTTCGCAGCAAAGGATCCGCGCTCGCTCCGGCTGCGCTTCCACGCCCAGACCGCCGGCGTTTCGCTGACCGCGCAGCAGCCTCAGGTCAATCTGGCGCGGACGGCGGCGCAGGCCATGTCCGCCGTGCTGGGCGGCGCCCAGTCGCTGCACGCCAACGCGCTCGACGAAGCTTACGCGCTGCCTACCGAAGAAGCCGCCCTGTTGGCGCTGCGCACGCAGCAGGTCATCGCCTGTGAAACCGGCGTTACCGAAACGGTCGATCCGTTTGCGGGCAGCTACTTCGTCGAAAAGCTGACCAACGAGCTTGAAGAGCGCTGCTTCGCCGAACTCGATAAGATCGACAGCTTGGGCGGCATGGCCGCCGCCGTCGAACAAGGCTATCCGCAAGCCGAAATCGCCAAATCGAGCTACGCGTTCCAACGGGACCTCGAAGCCGGAAAACGCAAGATCGTCGGGGTCAATATCTACGAGGAAGAACAGATCGCGCCGATCGAGACGCTGCGCATCGAGGACCGGGTCACTCGAAATCAGGCCGGCGCGCTCCAGCGCCTCAAGTCGCGCAGAGACCGCTCAGCGGTGCAGGAAGCCTTGCAGCGGCTGCGGGCGGACGCTCGCGCGAGCCGCAACCTCATGCCCGCAATCGTCGAGGCGGCGCGCGCGTACGCAACCTTGGGCGAGATGTGCGGCGTGCTGCGGTCGGAGTTCGGAATCTACGAAGAAAAGATCGCTGTCTAGCGGCCCGCGGAGCCCAATCCCGTTCGGGTCGAACGGCGCGGCGCCGCCGAGGTTTCGGGAGCGGCGATCCTGGCTGCCTAAAACTATTTCTTCGACTGTTGACAATATAAAAATCACTGGCTAATATTATTATTTGCAATATCCGATTTAGAATTTTGGCATGCCTAAATCTTTACAGTCCGCCGTCTGGCCGCCGGTTGCCTGCTTTGTCCTTGCAGCCCTCGCGCCGCAAGTTTGGGCCGCCGCGCTGACGCCGCAACAGATCGAAGAGAAGTTCGCGCTGCTGGAAGCGCGCATTCGGCAACTGGAGGCGGAGTTGGCCGCAGTCAAAGGCGAGCCGGAAGCGGAGCGTGTTCAGGTTGAGCCGGCATCTCCGCCGCCGGTCGAGAGCGCTCCGCCGCTCGCCGCTTCTTCACCGGCGGTTTTGCCGATGGCCGAGGTCATCCCGACAGCGGGAACTGCATCGGCGGACTTCTATTCGCGCGAGATTCGGATGCCGGTCTCCGGCTACATGGACTTCCACATCAACAAACCGGCAGACGAGCCGGGAACGGCGGACTTCCATCGGTTTGTGCTGCTTTTCGGGCACAGCTTCAGCAACCGCATCCAGTTCTGGTCGGAACTGGAGCTCGAGCACGCGCTCGTGGAGGGCGCCGAGGAAAGCGGCGAACTGGAGCTGGAGCAGGCTTACCTCGATTTTCTGGTCAAGCCCTGGTTCAATCTGCGCTCGGGCATCATGCTGACGCCGATGGGCCTGATTAACGAACGCCATGAGCCCCCGTCGTTCAACGGGGTTGAGCGGCCGTTCGTCGATACGCTCATTCTGCCGACAACCTGGTTCGGGCCGGGCGCGGGCATTCACGGCGATCTGGGCAATGGTTTCACCTACAAGCTCTACGCGATGGATGCGCTCGATGCCTCGCTTTTCAGCGCCGAGGAGGGGTTTCGCGACGGCCGCCGAAAGGCGTTCAAGCCGCCGATCCAGAACACGGCATTCACCGGACGACTGGAGTATCACGGTCTCCCGGGCATGTCTTTGGGCGGCGGCTTCTGGACGGGCAAGACCGGCTTCGCGACTCCCGGCATCAATCCGCGGGTGAACATCTTCGAATTCGACGGGCGCGGCAGCGTCGGCCGCTTCGACTTCCGCGGAGAGTTTGCGCAGACGGAGATGGATCGCACCGCGGAGTTGAATGCGCTCGTGCAGCAGACGGCGGGCGTCAATCCGAATCTGGCCGAGCGGATGCGCGGCTTTTACCTGGAAGGCGCCTATCATTTGCTGCCGCCGAGCAACCGCCATGACTTCGTGGTCTTCTCGCGCTACGAGAACTTCGACACGCAAAACCGCATGGCGCCGGGGTTCCAGCCCTTGGGCGAGTTCGACCGCGATGCTCTTGTGACGGGCTTTACGTATTTCCCGGAGCCGGATGTGGCGATCAAATTCGACTATACGTTCATGAGGAATCGAAGCAGCTTTATCGCGGCCCGCGACGCGCTCAATCTGGGCCTGGGGTGGTGGTTCTGATGGCGGCGCGCTCCATGCCTCGGCTCGGCCGCAACCATGCCGCCGGTTTTTCGCTCGCGGTCTGCTTGCTGTGCTTAGCGGCGGCGTTCGTCGTTCGGTCCGTCCGCGCCGAAGATCGGCGGCCCGAAGCGGACCGCGTGATCAACGTGGTCGCCGAACGCTTTACGTTCGTGCCGTCGCGGATTCGCTTGCAACTGGGCGAGACGGTCGAGTTGCGCATTCGCAGCCTGGATACCAATCACGGGTTTCGCATCGAAAAGACCGGCGTCAACGTGATCGTTCCGAAACGCGGCAAGGGCGACGCTCGCATACTGTTCCGCGCCCAAGAGAAGGGCGTGTTCCGCTTTCACTGCTCGAAGGCTTGCGGGGCCGGCCATACCATCATGCGCGGGCGGATCGTGGTGAGATGACGATGACCTCTGCGTTGCGGAATGTAGGGCCGGCGGCGCTGCTCGTTTGCTCCGTCGCGTTCGCGCAGAGCGGCTACCGGCCCGCGCAGCCGGGGAATCCGTTGCCGGGAATCGGCAGCGAGGAGTTCGAGTTGTTCCGCATCGGCCTCGACGATTTTATTGAAGTCGAGGATGCCGGCGAGGGGCTTGGGCCCGCGTTCAACGGTCTTGGCTGCGCCCAATGCCACGCGACGCCGGCTATCGGGGGCGTGAGCCCTGTCGCCGAGTTCCGCGCGGGCCGGCTCGACGCCGCCGGCAATTTCAGCGTTCTTGGCGGGGATACGCTGTACCACCTGTTTGCGCTGCCGAACCAGGAGTGCCAGCCCGCGATTCCCCCGGATGCCAACATTGTCGCCCGGCGCATCCCCATCCCGCTGTTCGGCGCCGGTCTGGTCGAGGCGATTCCCGACGATGCCATCAAGGCCCTGGAAGACCCCGGCGACCGCAACGCAGACGGCGTGAGCGGCCGCGCGGCGGTCGTCGTTGACGTGGCGACCGGCGCTGAGAGAGTCGGACGCTTCGGCTGGAAGGCGCAGCACGCCACGCTGTTGGCCTTCGGCGCGGACGCTTACCGCAACGAGATGGGCATCACCAACGATCTGTTCCCGACCGAGACGGCGGCCGGGATCGCCCCCGAGGTCCTCGCCGCTTGCGACCTGGTTCCCGACCCGGAAGACGGCCCGGAGCCTCTGACCGGCTTGCGCGGCATCGATGCGTTCGAGGCGTTCATGAAGTTTCTGGCGCCGATCGAACGCGGCCCGGCGGACGCGGCGGCCGTCCGCGGGGAAGCGGTGTTCGCATCGGTGGGCTGCGCGGCTTGCCACGTCCCCGTGCTGATGACAGGCAGGGATTCCAACCCCGTGTTCGACCGCCGGCCGGTCCCGCTGTATTCCGACCTGCTCCTGCACGACGTGGGGACGGGGGACGGGATCGCGCAAGGGGCGGCGCAGCCGAACGAGATACGCACGCCGGCCCTGTGGGGGCTGCGCTTCCGCCGGCCGCTGCTGCACGACGGAGAGGCGGCGACGCCGCAAGAGGCGGCGCTTCGGCACGGCAACGAAGCCGCGGGCGCCGCGGCGCGGTTCGAAGCGTTGCCCGCCGCCGACCGCGCCGCGCTGCTGGCTTTTCTCGATTCGCTCTAGCCGGCTTCGATTTCTTCGGGTTGGGCTACACTGGAAGGCTTGCCGCGAGGAACCGTGAAGCTGATCATCGACACGGAAGACGCCTCGTTGGCGGTGGAAAACGACGGGGAGCGGCAAGTCCACGGTCTATACACCAAGGAAGCTTTCGAGTTGCTTTCCCTGCAGTGGCTCCGCGTGGGCTGGAGTCTGCGGCAATACATGACCTTCACCTGGATGGGCTCGCCGGTGCTGCAACTTCCGGAAGACCTGCTTCGACTACAAGAAGCGGTTCATCGAGTCCGGCCGACCTTGATTGTCGAGACAGGCGTGTATCGGGGCGGCTCGCTGCTGTTCTCGGCGACGCTCTGCAAAGCCGTGGGCCGCGGCCGCGTCGTC
The DNA here is from genome assembly GCA_965214915.1 of Bryobacterales bacterium. Classification (GTDB taxonomy): domain Bacteria; phylum Acidobacteriota; class Terriglobia; order Bryobacterales; family UBA6623; genus CATQHP01. The sequence continues at coordinate 671,529 of CBDCCP010000001.1, forward strand.
GGCATCGACCGGCACATCCCCCAAGAGGTGCGGTCAACCATCGAGAGCCATGTTCTCTCTCCCTTGATCCGTCTCATCGAAGGCGACTCGGTCTCGACCGAAGTGCTGGAGGAAGTCTCCGGCCTCGTTGAAGAAGACGACACGGTGCTGGTCATTCTCGACTCGGACCACGCGAAAAAGCATGTCCTGGCCGAATTGGAGCGGTATTCGCGCTTCGTGACGCCCGGTTCGTACATGGTCGCCGCCGACGGCATCATGAAAGATCTGAGCGACGTGCCGGGAGGACACGCGGAGTGGACGTCCGACAACCCGTTTGCGGCAGTGACGGAGTTTCTCGAGCGCAATCCCGATTTCGAACAGCGTCAACCCCTATGGCCGTACCGGGAAAGCGAGCTCACCGAGAACGTCAGCTACTGGCCCGGCGCCTGGTTGCGGAGGCTGCCCCGGCATGAGTGATCCCTCAATCGTCGAGCGCGGAAATGCGCGCGCTCCGACCCTGCGCCGATGACAGGCCAAGACATCCAACAACAGATCGAGCGCCTCGGACCCTGGTTCTACGAATTCGATCTCGGGAGCGGCCGGCGCACAACGTCCGTTTTGCCCGAGGAAGTCATCCCCATCTTTTCGACGCGCCTCGAGATGGTGAACCGGGTGGCAAGGGCTCGCTTCGGGTCGAGGATGCGCGAGATCGACTGCATCGACGTCGGTTGCCACGAGGGATTTTACTCCGCGGCCATGGCGCGGCAGGGCGCGCGAAGGGTTCTCGGGATCGACGTGCGGGAAACGAACATCGAGAAAGCCCGTTTCGTCGCCGACGCCTTGGGCCTGCGCAACGTCGAGTACCGGATTGGGAATTGCGAGGACCTGTCCGCCGGGAGCGTCGGCCAATACGATCTGTCGCTGTTCCTCGGCATTCTGTACCATCTTGAGAATCCAATGCTCTGCCTGCGGAACATGGCCGCCGTCACCAGGGAGCTCTGCATCGTCGAGACCCAAGTCATTGACGAGGTCCGCGGTTCTACGGAATGGGGCGCCCGGTCGTGGACGCGGGAATACAGGGGGGTCATGGCGCTGATCGACGAGTCCGGCGAGTACTACGCGCAGAACGCAGAGACCGGCGCATCGCCGATTGCGATGTGCCCCTCGCCGCAAGCCCTCGAGTTCATGCTGCGTCAAGCCGGCTTCCGCAAGACGGAGATCGTCGAGCCCCCGCCCGATGCATACGAACAGCAAAGGCGCCGCAAACGGCTGGTCTGCGCCGCCTATAAGTGAGCCGCCGCAGACTCGACGGAAAAATGCGATGGAACTGAGAGAAGCGCACCTCCGAGCGGCACGGGAGTTTCTGCGCCAAGCCCGCGAGCGGGGCTACGGCGATTTGAGCGACTACTACTGGTACCACACCATCGACCTGGGCAACGGTCTGGTGACTCCGGGCAGCTACGATTACCGCTCCAGCCTGCCCCTCTTCGGGTTTCCGGCGGATATGCGCGGCATGAGCGTGCTGGATGTCGGTGCGGCGACCGGATTTTTCTCCTTCGAGTTCGAGAGCCGCGGCGCAGACGTGGTCTCTCTGGAAATGACTTCTCTTGCCGATCTGGATGTCTTTCCGGGAGAGGACATCCAGCATACCCTGCGCAAGATCAAAGACATGATGCGCGACCATTCCACCTTTTCCGGCGGGCAAGAGGATCGGCTTTTCCGCGAAAAGACTCCCGAGGAAATCTATTTCCTTCTGCTGGACGGCCCCTTTCGATTTTGTCGAAAAGTTCTGGGATCTCGGGTGAAGCGGCGCTATGCCAATATCTATGACCTGTCTCTCGAAAAAACCGGAGGGGACTTCGATCTTGTCTTCATCGGGGACGTTCTGATCCACACCCTTTATCCCTTGAAGGCGCTGGCGGCGGCGGCTCGCCTCTGCCGTCGGACTCTCGTTCTCTCGCAAGCATTGCCGGCAGGGCCCGACGCCCCCCCGGCCATGTTCTACGTGGGCGGCGACCGTCCGGGACAAGACGACGTCTCCTGGTTTCGGCCGAATTTCTCCTGCTTCGAGCAGATTCTGAAAAAGCTTGGCTTCCGCCAAGTTTCACTGGCGGCCCATCACACGGGAGTGATCAAGCCCGGAGGCGGCCGTTACAAGCGAGCCGTCATTCACGCCAACCGTTAAGGCGGCCGCTGCTCGCGCGGCTCTTCGATGGCGCGCTCGGGAGGATTCGAACCCCCGGCCTTCTGGTCCGTAGCCAGACGCTCTATCCAGCTGAGCTACGAGCGCGTCTCTATTATTCTAACGCAGAGCGGGAGGCACAAGATTTCCAGCGGCGCCTTTTGCGCATCGACCTGTTTTTGCGAGAAACTACGAGAACCATGCAAGAAGCCGTTATCGTCGAATCTCTCAGAACGCCGCTGGCCAAATCGTTCCGCGGGTCGCTGAATCTTACGCGCCCGGACGACCAGGCCGCCCATTGCATCCGCGCCGTGCTCGACAAGACGCCGCAACTCGATGCAAGCGAGGTCGGCGACGTGGTGCTCGGCTGCGGCCAGCCGCACGGGCCGGCCGGGCATAACGTCGCCCGCATCGCGGCGCTGCTGGCGGGGCTGCCGTCGTCCGTCGGCGGAACGACCGTCAACCGCTTTTGCTCGTCGGGGCTGCAGGCCGTGGCCATCGCCGCCCACCAGGTGATGGCGGAAGGCGAAACCGCCGTGTTCGGCGGCGGCGTCGAGTCGATCACGATGATGCCGCGCGGCGGCTCGCCGAATCCGAAGCTCCAGGCGGCGAACCCCGGAGTCTATATGGTCATGGGCGATACCGCCGAGGTCGTGGCCAAGCGCTACGGCATCGGCCGGGAAGCGCAGGACGAGTATGCCCTGCAAAGCCAGCAGCGCACGGCGCACGCGCAGAACGAGGGTTTCTTCGCCGGCGAGCTGGCGCCGATGGAGGTCACGCGGGGCATCGTGGACAAGGCCACCAAGAAAATCGCCGGCAAAGAGCGGCGCACGCTCGCAGCCGACGAGTGCAACCGGCCCAACACGACGCTCGCAGGGCTGGCCGCGCTGCCGCCCTACTTCGACCCGCATTCGGGAAAAGGTTCGGTGACCGCGGGCAATTCCTCGCAATTGTCGGACGGCGCGTCGGCAACGCTGGTGATGTCCCGCAAGCGGGCCGAAGATCTCGACATTCCGTATAAGCTGGTTTTCCGCGGTTTCGTCACCGCCGGCTGCGAGCCGGACGAAATGGGCATCGGCCCGGTTTTCGCGGTTCCGAAGCTGCTCAGGAATCACGGCCTCAAGGTTGACGACATCGATATCTGGGAGCTCAACGAAGCCTTCGCCGTACAGGTCATCTACTGCCGCGACCGGCTGGGAATCCCCAACGAAAAGCTCAATCCCAACGGCGGGTCGATTTCGATCGGGCATCCCTTCGGCATGACGGGCTCGCGCATGGTCGGCACGCTGGCCAACGAGATGCGCCGCCGCAAAGCGAAGTACGGCGTGGTGACGATGTGCGTCGGCGGCGGCCAAGGCGCCGCCGGACTGTTCGAAGGCGTCTGGTAAGCGCAGGGCGCGGCGGCCGGACCGCCGCGCCACAGCCGATTTCTACAGCTTGCTGCAAGCGTTGGCTGCGCCCATCGGATCGATCGCGCCCCCGCCGGACTCGACATGGGCGATCTTGCCGCTCTTGTCGATGACGAAGGTCGTGCGGCTCGACATATTCCGTTCGGCGTTGTAGATGCCGAACTTCTTCGAGACCGCGCCGTCTTCGTCGCTCAGCAACGCAAACTCCAGGTTGAGCGATTCGGCGAATTCCTTGTTGCGCTGGAGAGGGTCGGTGCTGACTCCGAAAACGACGGAGTCGCTGTCGGTGAACTTGGAGATACCAGCCTGGTATCCCTTCATTTCGCGCGTTCAACCGCCGGTGAACGCCTTGGGGAAGAAGGCAAGAACAACGTTTTTCTTGCCCTTGAACGCGGACAGCATGGCGTCCTTGCCGTCCGTGCCGGGCAGAGTGAAATCGGGGGCGGCATCGCCCACGGCCAAGGCTGCCGAAGCCGTGCCCGCAGCGGCCATCGCCGCGCCGGTGAGCAAGATCTCCCTTCGTGAAAGGTGACTCATGGTTTCTCCTTCATTCTCGTGCTTTCGAATGCAGACGGACGCGAGGCCCGGCCGTTACGCTTCGCCATGAGTTTAGCAGCTTGGCGGCCGGCCTGCGCAAACTCGCTCGTTTACTCTCCGCCGGCGCTCATCAGCGCGCCGCGGCCTGCTAAACTGACGCTGGTTCCATGACTAGCCGCCGCTCGTTTCTGACCGGCCTCGCGGCCGGCGCTCTTCTCCCGCCGCCGGCGGTCCCCGAAACGAAGGGGAAGCTGCGCATTACCTCCGTCGAGTGCATCCCGGTGAAACTCTGGGCGCGCAGCGGCCAAGGACGGCTGCCGCAGTTCCAGGGCGATTTCGATCCGGCCCGCTGGCATTATTCGGGGCCGTATGCGCAACTCGCCAGCGCGCAGATGGTCATTATCAAAACCGACCAGGGCATTGCCGGCTACGGCCTGGGCGCGGGCGGGGCGGTCGCGGCGGAGATTATTCACGGCCACCTGCAGCATTTGCTGGTCGGCGCCAATCCGCTCAACGTCGAGTTGCTGTGGGACCAAATGTACACCTCTGCGGTGATGTACGGGCGGCGGGGCGTCTTCGTGATGGCGCTCAGCGGCATCGATAATGCGCTGTGGGATATCGTCGGCAAATACGCCGAGCAGCCCGTTTACCGCTTGATCGGCGGCGCGCGGGCGGAGAAGACGCCCGGCTATTTCACCAACGCCGACCCCTCGATCGGCTTGGAATTGGGTTTCGAGCACTTCAAGCTGCCGGTCCGCGACGGCGTTCGACAAGGCCGGGCCGGCATGCGGCGCACGGTCGAAAGTCTCGTCGAAGCGCGCCAAACCATCGGCCTCGAGCGCACGCTGATGATCGACTGCGGCACGCGCTGGAACGACGAAAACTACACGCTCGAAATGGCCCGGCTGCTCGCGGATCTCGACCTCTATTTCATCGAAGAGCCCTTGTCGCCCGACAATATCTTGGGCTACGAGCGGCTGATCGAAGAAATCGACAGCACCATGATCGTCAGCGGCGAGCACGAGTACACGCAGTACGGTTACCAGATGCTGCTGCACCACAACGCTACGGAAATCCTGCAGCCCGACATCAGTTGGTGCGGCGGGCTGACGGCGCTGCGCAAGATCGCCCAAATGGGCGCCGAGCGCGGCCTGCCGATCATCCCGCACCGCGGCAGCAGTCTCTACGGCATGGCCGCCGTGCTGACGGCGAACGCGCCGCTGGCCGAGAGCTTCGGGACCGGCGACAACGGGACGGAGCTCATGCTGGCCATGTCTTCGCCTTACAAAGACGGCTATTACTACCCGACCGACAAACCCGGCTTCGGAACCGAAGTGACCGAGGAGATGATCCGCAAACATGCCGGCAGCAGCGCGCTTTAAGATTTCGCGGCGGGCGTTCCTGGCCGCGCCCGCTTCCACTTTCACGCTGTGGACGCCGCGGCCGGCGGCGGCAGCCGCTCCGAGCGGCTTCCGCGGCATTTTCCCCATCGTCGCCACGCCCTACCGCGAAAACGGCGGCGTCGATATGCCGACGCTGGCCAAGGAGACGCGCTTTCTGCACCGCGCCGGCGTACACGGCATCGTTTGGCCGCAGCTTGCCAGCGAGTACGCGCTGCTGACGTTCGACGAGCGCATCGAAGGCGCGGAAACGATCGTTGCCGCCGCGAAGGGATTGCGCCCGAAGGTCGTGATCGGCGTTCAGGCCGAAGACGCCGAGACGGCGGTCGAGTACGCGGAACACGCGAAAACAATCGACCCGGACGCAATCATCGCGATCCCTCCGCGCAAGGGGAACCAGAGGGAATTCGACCTGAACGCGGTCGAGGACTACTACCGCAAGATCGCCGCGGCCTGTCCGCTGCCGATGTTCGTGCAGGCGATCGGCAATATGAGCGTCGCCTTCGTCGCCAAGCTGACGCGGGAGATTCCCAATCTCTATTTTGTCAAGGACGAAGCCGGGCACACCTTGAGCCGCATCACGCAATTTCTGGAATTGCCGCAGGAAAAGAAGCCCGTGCCTTTCACCGGCGGCCACGGGCGCACCTTGATCGACGAAATGGCGCGCGGCAGCGCGGGAAGCATGCCGGCGGCTTCCTTCGTCGATCTCTACGTCCGGGTTTGGGATCTGTGGCATGAGGGCCGCCGCGCCGAAGCGCTGGACATGTTTTCGAAAGTAATGCTCTTCGTTACCGAAGTAAGCGCCTGGGGTCTGCCCGCTCTGGCCTACGTGCTGCACCTCAGGGGAGTTTTTCCGAATTGGCGGGTGCGCAACCCGCAAGCCCGCAAGCTCGACGACCACGCCAAGCGTTCGCTTGAGAGAACGCTCGATTTCGTCAAGCCTTATCTGATCGCGCAATGAACATCGGACGGCTGCTGATCGTTATCGGGCTCGGGACGGCCGCGCTCGGCCTGCTGGCGGTTATCGCTTCGAAGCTCGGTTTCCCACGTTTGGGCAAGCTGCCCGGCGATGTCGTCTATCGGGGCAAAAACACGACCGTGTACTTCCCCATCGTCACTTGCATAGTGGTCAGCGTGCTGCTGACCCTGGCGCTGGCGCTGTTCGGCAGGCGTTAGGAAAAGTCTGAATAGGGGGCGGCGCCTTGGCTGGTGGATGCTGCCTGTGAGGAGCAGTTGTTGCCGGGTTGCCGCGAATTTTGCGGCGAAATTCTGTCAGTTGCGATCCCGCTCCTGCGGCTCTGCGCCGCCTTGGACGCACTGCTGCTGTGTTACCCGCCTCAGGCCGTCGCGTAGCGCCCGGCGAGCAACAGATTGGCGAAACCCAACAGCAGGCTGATCCGCTCCCTGTTCTTGGCCAAGCCGCGATAGGCGCCTTGGCGTAGCCAAAGCGCCGCTGCACGTGTAGAAACGGGTGCTCCACCTTCGCCCGCAACTCGGACTTCGCCGCCCGCTCCGCCCCCGCCCCGCTTGGGGGTAGAACCGGCGGAGGCGCTCTTCCCAGCGCTCCCAGGGAATCGATTCCTCCTTCCGCCCCAGCAACTTCTCCCGCCTCGTCTGCTTCCTCTTCCCCTCGTACTCCAAATCTGCAAACGTCCGCCGGGCCATCGCTCTCCCCCTTATTTCCCCTGCCCCCTGCACTCCCCTTATTACCCCAGCCAATAGCCTGCCTGTTCAGAGTTTCCATAACCGAGACCCGACCTGCACAAGCGCCTGCGACGCGGGTTATACTTGCAGCGCAGCATCGAGTATGCGTAACAGCGTCTCATTCGAAAACTTGAACCCCGCGGCGTTTCTGGAACGCAGCGCGCTCGTGTACCCCGGCAAGCCCGCCGTCATTCATGGCGATCGAATCTACAGCTATGCGGAGTTTCACGAAAGGGTCCGCCGCCTCGCCGGCGCGCTGCGCGGCTTGGGCGTGGGCTGCGGCGACCGCGTGGCGATCCTGTCGCCGAATACGCCGGCGATGATCGAGGCGAAGTTCGGTCCGCTGCGCCTCGGCGCCGCGCTGGTCTCGCTCAACACGCGCCTCGGCTCGAAGGAAATCGCCTACATCCTGAATCATTCCGGAGCGAAAGTTTTAATCTTCGATACGGAGTTGGCGGGCACAGTGCGCGGACTGACCGCGGATTGCCCGGGCGTCGAGACTTACGTCCGGACGGCGGACGGCGCGCCGGACGCCGCCGATATCGCCGGCCCGGAATACGAATCGCTGCTGCAGGCGGCGGACCCGGTCGAGGAGCCCGCGGAGATCGACGAGCGCGAAACGATCGCCATCAACTACACCTCGGGCACGACCGGCTTCCCCAAGGGCGTCGTCTTTCATGCCCGGGGCGCCTATCTCAACGCGCTGGGCGAAGCGCTGGAGACCGGCATGAACGCGGCAACCGTCTATCTCTGGACGCTGCCGCTATTCCATTGCAACGGCTGGTGCTTTCCTTGGGGCGTGACCGCCGTGGGGGGAACGCACGTTTGCCTGCGCAAGATCGACCCGGCGGAAATCTACCGCCTGATCGAGACTCACGGCGTGACGCATCTGTGCTGCGCCCCGACCGTCTTGACCGCGCTCTATTCGTCGGAGGCAGCGCAGGGACGGCGTCTGGACGGACTCGCGATCGCCACCGCCGGGGCGCCGCCCGCGCCGCATGTCATCCGCACGATGGAGGGCATGGGCGCCAAGGTTCATCATTTGTACGGGCTCACCGAAACGTACGGTCCCCATACGATTTGCGCCGAACAGCCGGGCTGGGGCGATCTGGACGCCGCCGAGCGGGGCAGGATCAAAGCCCGCCAGGGCGTCCCTTACGGCATCGCGCATACCGGCCTGCGGGTTGTCGACGGCGATATGACGGACGTTCCCTGGGACGGCGAGACGCTGGGCGAGGTGGTCATGCGCGGCAACAACGTCATGACCGGCTATCACAACGACCCGCAAACCACCGCCAAGGCGTTCGCCGGCGGTTGGTTCCACTCCGGCGATCTTGCCGTGCGGCATCCCGACGGCTACATCGAGCTTCGCGACCGCGCCAAGGACATCATCATTTCGGGCGGCGAAAACATATCGAGCCAGGAAGTCGAGAAAACGATCATGGACCACCCGGATGTTCTCGAAGTCTCGGTCGTCGGCGTCCCGGACGAGAAATGGGGCGAGGTTCCTAAGGCGTTTATCGCTCCCGTTCCCGGCGCCAAGCTCTCGGCGGCGCAAGTGATCGCGTTCGCGCGAGAGAGGATGGCCCATTTCAAGTGTCCCAAGCACGTCGAATTCGGAGAGTTGCCGAAGACCGCCACGGGAAAGATTCAGAAGTTCGTCTTGCGGGAGCGCGAATGGGCCGGCCGCGAAAAGCGGATTCAGGGTTGAATTTCATGCTGCGGCGCGTCTGTTCTATGCTGTTGTCGATGAGATACGCGCTCCTGCTTGCGCTCTTTGCGGCTGCCGTCTGCGGCGCCGAGATCGAGACCGTGGCCGGCGTCGGGGTCAGCGGCGCGGACGGCGACGGCGGCCCCGCAGTTGCCGCCAGAGTCGGCAATCCCTACGGGCTGACTCTGGGCCCCGACGGCGCCCTTTACGTCTGCGAGGTCGATACGCACCGCATCCGCCGCATCGACCTCGACGCCGGCGGCATCTCGACCGTTGCGGGAACCGGCGTGCGCGGCTACTCGGGCGACGGCGGGCCGGCGGCCGCGGCGCAGCTCAACGAACCTTACGAGGTGCGCTTCGACCGCGCCGGGAACATGTACTTCGTCGAGATGCGCAACGCGGTTGTGCGCCGAGTCGAGGCCAAGACGGGCATCGTCGAAACGATCGCCGGAACGGGCGAGGCCGGGTTCTCCGGCGACGGCGGCGACGCCCGGCAGGCCATGTTCGACAGGCCGCACTCGATCGCGCTCGACGGCAAGGGCGCGCTGTACGTCGCCGACATCGGCAACCACCGCATCCGCCGCGTCGATCTTGTCTCGGGCAAGGTTTCGACCTTTGCAGGAACCGGAGCGCGGCAGCCCACGCCGGACGGCGCTCCGCTCGAAGGAACCCCGCTCAACGGCCCGCGCGCCCTGGCCTTCGACAAGAACGGAGACATGTTTCTCGCTCTGCGCGAAGGGAACGCCGTCTATAAGCTCGACATGAAGCGGCGCCGCTTCGAGCACGTTGCCGGAACCGGTGAAAAAGGCTACGCAGGCGACGGCGGGCCGGCCAAGCGGGCCAAGCTGTCCGGCCCCAAGGGAATCGAAGTCGGCCCCGACAACGCCGTTTACATCGCCGATACCGAAAGTCATACGATCCGCCGCATCGATCTCGCCTCGGGGCTCGTCTCGACCGTGGCGGGCGACGGCTCGCGCCGCGACGGCCCCGACGGCGATCCGCTGCAATGCGGCCTCGCCCGGCCGCACGGCATCTACGTGGACTCGCGCGGAACCCTCTATATCGGCGACAGTGAAAATCACCGGGTGCGCGTGGTTCGCCGGTAAAACTCCCGTCCGGGGAGGCGCGCGGCGCTTGGCCGGCGCTACTGAATGGTCAACATGCGGTCGATGGCGAGTTGCGCCTTGCCCGCGATTTGCGGGTCGACCGTCACTTCGATCTCGTCGTTCTCCAGCGAGGCGAGCAGCTTGCCGAGCGTGTTCATTTTCATGTACTCGCAGGTTGCCTCGGCGCTGACGGGATGGAAAGTCTTGCCGGGAATTTCGCGGCGCAGCCGGTAAACCATGCCGAGCTCCGTGCCGACGATGAATTCCTTGGCCGGGGACGCTTGGGCGTGTCGAATCATGCCTTCGGTCGAGAGAAAGAACGCCCGCTGATAGGGCGAATTGCCCTGCATGACTTTCGCCATGCAGTGCGAAGCGCAGCCGCACTCGGGGTGGATGAGCAGCTCCGCGCCGGAGTGGCGGTCGAATGCCTCTTCGAGCGCGGTCTCTCCGATCTTGGCGTGAACATGGCAGCAGCCGTCGTAGAGGTCGATCAGAGTCGGGTCGGCGACGCTGCTCTGGGCGATGGACACCGACCCGAGAAATTTGTCGGGCAGGAAAAGGATGCGTTTCCCCGGATTCGCTTGCGCGGCGTGGTCGAGCACTTTGGCGGCGTTGCGCGAAGTGCAGATGTAGTCGCTGGCGGCCTTTGTTCTGGCGTCGGTGTTGACGTAGGAGATCACGATGCCGTCGGGATTGCGCCGCTTCCAATGGACGATCTTGGCGTAGTCGATCGACTCGACCAACGAGCATCCGGGCCGGTCGGGCATGTAAACTTTGGCGCGGTCGCCGACGATGGTCTTCGCCGTCTCGCCCATGAACCACACCCCGCAAAAATCGACCCGCGGAGAGTCTTGCGCGGCCACGTAGCGGCTCAGGCCCAGCGAATCGCCGACCTGGGCGGCGCTTTCCTGCAGCTCGGGAAACTGGTAGTTGTGAGCCACGACCAGCGATCGCTTGCGCGGAACGAGCTCGCGGACTTTTTTGCCGACAGCGACAAGCTCGTCGACAAACTCGCGGGTATAACGTCCGGGGTAGAGGTCTCCCGCGTGACGGTTGAACTCGTCGTACCAATCCTCGAACCGCAGCTTTTCCATGCAGCCCTCGCGCTCACGGCGCCTGCTGCCGACGCCGTCCACTTTTATCTTATACCTGGAACGATTTGCCGCAGCCGCAGCTTTTGCCGGCGTTCGGATTCTTGAACAGGAAGCGCTGCTCGAGGACGGTTTCCATGTAGTCGAGCGTCATGCCGTCCAGGTATTGGAAGCTCTTGGGATCGACGCACAGGCGCGCGCCGTCGACTTCGAAGACGTTGTCGCCGGAGCGCGGCCCGGTTTCGTATTTGAACTTGTATTGCAGCCCCGAGCAGCCGCCGCCGATCACGCCCAAGCGCAGCAGCCCCCCTGGATTGTCGCTGTCGAGCATGCCGCGAATCTTGCCGGCCGCGCTGCGGGTGACCTCGATCATCGCTAACGTCAGTATAGCCGGTCGATCAGAAGGGGTCGAGACGCTGCCCGCCAATACGATCGCCACAACGTTCGGGCTATGCCGCCCGGGCCCGATCTCATGGCCCTGACGTCTCTTCGTCCACATCGTCGGGAAGAGACGCCACATCGTTCTCGGCCCCTCCTCCGATTTCCCGGACGATTCCGAACGACTCTTTGCCGACACCGACTGAAATATCCCCCGCCCCCATGCGAAGGGTAAGACCCCAGACAGGCCAGCGGGAGAGCCAGACGCTGCTCCCCCCACCCCCATGCGAAGGGTAAGACCCGGTAGTGAGCGAGGCGCTTTTTCCAAGAGCGCTTGAATAGGGCCGTGGATGTATCGTTTCAAAAACATCGCCATCGTTGGCCCTGCCATCTGATCCAAATGCTTCCAAGCCGCCTCGCCGACATAAACCTCACCATCTTCGGACTCGAAGGCCTTACAGAGTTCGCGCAGCTTGGGGTTCGGCTTGGCGTCGAGGACGACCAATACCGAAACGAAGCCGCTCTTGCGGCAGTCGCGCGGGAAACATTGTCGGGATGGGCTGCGTATTCAGGATTCGTTCGTATTTCAGCCGAGTCTTATGGAGCTTGGTGAGGCTGGCAAAGTATGTATCCGCATCCGGCGCCAGACCTACAAGCCGCTCCAGCAGCGGCAAGAAGGGGATGCCTGGAATTTCCAACGAGCCAACGGGATCGCCGCTAAAGAATGCAGGCAGTTTTCCGGGGAACTCCGGGAACTCTGCCTTGAGGTCGAGGTCCGCAACGACCGTGCCAAGGATATAAACGCACGCGCTCTCTGAGAGAGCTACTCCTTGAGTCCCGCCTCCGATGGCGCGGGCCTTCTCCACCATTGCGAGTTGTGCCTGACTGAGCGCCATTAAAAAAACTCGAGCTGCCGAGAGGTTGGTCGAAAACCGGCCTCGACCGCGTCCGTGACCTGCCTCAACGCCGGGCTTACCCCATCCGACAACCCCGGTACGAAGCTTAACAGCGCTCCGGGCATCGCCTCGTTTTTTGGGTGTTGCAAGTCCCGGACAAGAACTCGCGCCACCACTTCGGCCAATCTCGGAGGCACGGCGTTGCCAATGAACAACGCCCGCTCCGCCTTCGTCCCGTGGAACATGAAATCGTCCGGGAACGTCTGGAGGCGAGCACACTCCCTTAGCGTCAGGAACCTGTCCTCCGAAGGATGAATCAACTCGCTGCCGGCTCCCCCCGTAATCGCCTTCGCCGGCTCATCCGGTCTGAGGCGGCGCATTCCAGCCGGCGCTCCTCCCCGCCGTTCCGTTGGAGTTCCATCCTGCACGCGCCGATAAGCGCGCCGCCGGTAGCTGCGATGCCAGAGCGCCTCTGGAAGGTCGCGCATCGTCTGTCCTGGTTGCAACGCCTTTATCTTGTGCAAGCGTTCCCTGTTTATATGCCCGCTGTAGTGATCCGCAGGTCGTCCCGGCGCTCGTTGCGCCGGTTGTGGGAGGTCCTCTATTGCCTGCGCGACCGTTGCCGTCTTGGGGAGGCGAGCCGCCGTCAAATGCGCTCCCGGCGCGCCGAAAGCGCTATGTGTCGGCTCTGGAAAAGTTGGATCGAATCCGAATCCTCCGATCGCCAGCACCCGCTTCCTGTGCTGTGGGACTCCGAAGTTCGCCGCATTGATCTTGCGCAGGTGAACACGGTAGCCGGCGGCGATCAAAGGTTGCAGCAGTTCGTGAATCGGCCTGCCCCGTTCGCCGGTCAGGAAGCCCTCGACGTTTTCGAAAACGAATGCTTCGGGTCTTACCCGCGCGACAATCTGCGCAAAAGTGGAGGCAAGGGAATTCCGCTCGTCGCCCGTCCTTCGCATTCCCGCCGATGAGAAGCCTTGACATGGCGGACCTCCGATAATCACTGTCGGCCGCGGGCAATTCGCGTCGGGTTCAATCTCCACGCATTCGGCCCTCCTATTCAAGTTGCATCTGAATGTCTCGACGGCCGCTGCGTTGCGATCGGCAGCCCATAGCGCCCTGAATCCCGCCCTTTCGAATCCGAGCGACAAGCCGCCTGCGCCGGCAAAGAGGTCCGCCACGGTCAGGAGCGTCGAGTCGCCTCTTGCCGTTCGGTTACTCGTCCGCATGTCGTCTGCCTACCCCGCCCCCAGTTGGCGGTCCAGGCTGAACGCGGCGCTGATCAGGCCCAGGTGGGTGAAAGCTTGGGGGAAATTGCCCAGCGCCTGGCCGCTGGGGCCGATCTCCTCGGCGTACAGGCCCAAGTGATTGGCGTAGGTCAGCATCTTTTCGAAAATCAGCCGGGCTTCTTCCAGGCGGCCCGCGCGGGATAGCGCTTCGACCAGCCAGAAGGTGCAGACGCTGAACGTTCCCTCGCCGCCGGTCAGTCCGTCGCCGGCGCCCTTGCCGACCTCGTAACGGTAAACGAGCGAATCCGAGACCAATTCCTCGATCGTGCGGTCGATCGTCGCCAGTATGCGCGGGTCGTGCGGCGAGACGAAGCGCACCAGCGGCATCAGCAGATTGCTGGCGTCCAGGGCGTCGGAACCGTAATGCTGTACGAAGGAGTTGCGGCGGGCATTCCATCCGCGCTCCATAATCCATTCGTAAATGCGGTCGCGTTCCTGGCGCAGCCATTCGCGGTCGAGCGGAATGCCGCGCTTCTGTGAAAGCCGCAGGCCGCGGTCGAGCGCGACCCAACATTGCAGCTTCGAATAGACGAACTGCCGCCGGCCTCCCCGGACTTCCCAGATTCCTTCGTCGGCGTCTTCCCAATGGCGGGCCACCCAGTTCAACATGCGGCGCAGCTTGGTCCAGAGATCGTAGGGGATTTGCGTAGCGTACTTGTCGTACAGATAGACCGAGTCGATCAACTCGCCGTAGATATCCAGTTGAATCTGCTGCGCCGCGCCGTTGCCGATGCGCACGGGCGGCGAGCCGCGGTAACCCTCGAGGTGGTCGAGCGCGGTCTCGGGCAGGTCGTGGCGTCCGTCGATGCCGTACATGATCTGCAAGGGGCCGGCATGCCGGTCTTCTTCGCGGACGCGGTCTTCGAGCCAGTGCATGAAGTTGCCGGCTTCTTCGGTGTAGCCGAGGCGCAGAAAGGCATAGATGGTGAATGCGGCGTCGCGAATCCAGGTGTAGCGGTAGTCCCAGTTGCGGACGCCGCCGATCTCTTCGGGCAGGCTGGTTGTCGGGGCGGCGATGATCGCTCCTGTCGGCTCGAACGTCAACATCTTCAGAACCAACGCCGAGCGCTCGACCATTTCCCGCCAGCGGCCCTGATATTTGCCGCTCCCCAGCCAGTTCCGCCAGAACGCAACGGTGGAGCGCTGCGCTTCATGGCCGTCGATTGTCGGCTCTAGCAGGCCGCCGTCATGGGCGGCATTTGCCCGGCGGAAAACGAATACGGTCTTCTCGCCCGGCTGGAGAACAAATTCGGCGGACACGCCGCTCCCCTGCCGCTCGAGCGTTACTTGACTGAGAAGAGCGAAAGCCGCCCCGTCCGCCTCGAATACGGCGCCCCGCGGGTCGAGAACCGTTTTGTGCGCCGCGCGGGCGTAGTCCCAGGCCGGAAAGCATTGCATGCGGAAGCTCACCGCGCCCCGTACGGCATGCGCGATACGCACGATCTCGTGATAATTCCTGTCCGACCGGCGGCTGACCGGCATGAAATCGATGACCTCGCCAACGCCTTCGTCGCTGAGAAAGCGGGTCATCAGCACGTTGGTCTCCGGCAGATAGAGCTGGCGGCTGTGTCCGCCGTGCGTGGCGGCGAGCTTGAAGAAGCCCCCTTTCTTGTCGTCCAGAATCGCCGCGAACACGCTGGGCGAATCGAAATGCGGCAGGCAGCACCAGTCGATCGAGCCGTCGTTGCCGACAAGGGCGACCGAGTGCATGTCGCCGATCACGCCGTAGGCTTCAATCGGTTTGTAGGGCATTGTTATCGACGCCTGATGCGCTGGATCTCTTCGATGGCCATCCAGAGATTGACCATGCCGAGCCCTGAGACGGCGCCGCGAAGATAGTTGCTCAACCAGAGCGAGCTGTGCCGCGGCTGCAAGCTGAAGAAATAATTGTTGTCCCACAGAAGCGTCCAGGGCAGCAGCAACAAGACCAGGCCGACTTCGAGACAGAACAACAGGAATACGATCTGGCTCAGCAAAATCGTCCTATGGCCGGGAGCGTCCGGCCCGCCCGGCGGCGAGAAGGGAGTGATGCTCACTCGAATAAGTTTAACTGCCGCCGGGGAGCGTCCGGTAAGACCGCGGCGGCGCGGGCCGCAGGCGAGAAGCTCATGCGATGAAGCGGGGTGCATCCGTGCGCGGCGAGCGCGGCCAAATGATGCGGCGCCGAGTAGCCCTTATTGGAGCCCAGGCCGTAGGCGGGATAAACGCCGTCCCAGACTTGCATCCAGCGGTCCCGCTCGACCTTCGCCACGATGGAGGCGGCCGCGATGGAGCGGCTTTTCCGGTCGCCCCCGATCAGCGCCGTCTGCGCGACCGGCACGTCGATGGCGAGGGCGTCGACCAACAGGTGATCGGGTTGCAGGGACAGGCCTTCGACGGCCAGCTTCATGGCCAGGCGGGAGGCCTGTAGAACGTTGAGAAAATCGACGGTTGCGGCGTCGGCGGCGCCGATCGATACGGCCAAAGCGCGCTCGCGGATGCGTTCCGCAAGCGCCTCGCGGCGACGGGCGTCGAGCAGCTTGCTGTCGTTGAGCCCACGCAGCGGCTTGTCCGGGTCCAGAACGACGGCGGCGGCGACAACGGGGCCGAAGAGACACCCCCGGCCGACTTCGTCAACGCCTGCGACGACGTGGCAGCCCTGTTTTCGGGCCTGCCGTTCGTAATGCGCGGTCGGGCGCGCGGGGCCGGAGGGCACTGCAATCGGCTCCGTGGGTTCAGGTCTTTGTGCGGTACTTATCCTTCAGCAACAGCAGCTTGTCTTGCATGCTCATGCCGCTGACCCGCCGGGCTTCGCGCGCCAATTTTTTCTCATCGGGGCCGAATTGGCGATTGTCGGCCTTTTTGCCGTCGGCCGCCTGCTGCTTCGGCTCTCGACGCCGGCGCGGGGCGCCGTTGGCCGCCGCTCCGCGGGCGCGTTCGGCAGCCGCGCGCGGACGCTTGCGCTCGGGCCGCGGCTCGCGCATCGAGAGCGAAATGCGCTTGCCGTTTTGTTCGAGACCGGTTATGAACACGGCGACGCGGTCGCCCGCCTTGATCCCCGGTTTCGAGTTCTCGATCAACTCGTCCGCAATCTGCGTAACGTGCAACAGGCCGTCATAGTCGCCGCCGATATCCACAAACGCCCCCGAAGTCAGTGGTGTTCGAGACCGTCCCTTCGACCTTCGCGCCGACCTGGAGCTCTTCGTTCGTGCGCAACTCGACGGCCGGCCGCGGCATCTGGAATGCGCCGCGCACATTGCGCCGCTGCGGATGCAACTCCTTCACCAATGCCCGGACTCGGGGCAGGGGATGGTCTTGAGCCGCGAATTCCTCAAGGTTCAACTTTTCGAGCGCAGCGGGATCGGAGAGGACTTTTTCGATATCGGATCCGGCTGCCGCTACGAGCCGCTCGACCAACGGATAGGATGACGGATGTACGCCGGTATTATCGAGTGGATTCTCGCCTTCGACTCGCAGGAAGCCTGCCGCCTGCCGGTAGATGCGGTCGCTGAGACCCTGCACCTTGCGGGCGTCCTCGCGGGATGCCAGCGGGCCGTTCGCGGCGCGGTGCTCGACGATGCGCTTGGCCAACCGCTCGGTCAACCCGGGAACCAGAGCCAAGAGTTCCTGTGGCGCGCGGTTGAGATCGACGCCGACCTCGTGAACGCACTCCTCGACCGTTGCTTGCAGCGCTGCGCGCAATCTCTTGGGATCGACCTCATGATGTCCGGGGCCGATGCCGAGCGTTTTGGGGTCGCCCTTGACCATTTCCGCTAACGGATCTTGCACTCGCCGCGCGAGACAGGCGGCGCTGCGCACAGCAGGCTCGTATTGCGGCATGTCGCGCTTGGCCGACTTCGAGTTGGCGTAAATCCACGTGCCGGCGGCGCTGACCGCTCTCCAAACGATTTGCGTCCGGCCCGACTTGCGAACTTGCGCCCGTAAAAACCGCTCGGTCCGGCGCAGTCCCGGCCCGTTGGGGAAGACCGCCAGATCGACGTTGTGCGCCGCCAGCAGATCGGCCAGACTTGCCTCCGGAGTTGCTTTGCGCCGCACCTTTTGGGGCGCAGCCTGCGGCGGCTCCGGCACGGCCGCCGCCGTTTCTGCGGCCGCTGCGCTTTCGGTTTCCGCTTGAGCGGCCGGGACGGTTTCTTCGGCCTCGGGCTCTTCGGCCTCAGGCTCTTCGGTCTCGGGCTCTTCGGCTTCGGGCGACGGCGCTTCAACTGCGGCGGTTCGATTCGCTGCGTCTTCGGGGGCGGCGTCGCCCGCCGCTGGTTCTTCCTGCTTGCCGTCCGCTTGCTGCGGCGAGGGTTCGGGCGCATCCGAGGCAGCCGGCGGAGCCTGCGTTCCAAGCTTTTCGCCGCCGCTTTCGGCAGCGCCCGGCGCCGGCCGCTCCGCGCGAACGATCGCGCACCCTACGACTTCGCCCTCGGGATTCACCACTGCCGCGCGCCAACCGTCCGGCCTGCCGGTTTCCAGCCCGGCGATCGTCAAACCGCGCGCGGGCGGGGCCAGCAGCGCTTTGCGCAGGCTCTTCTCGAAGGAGCGGACGGCCTCCGCCTCGCTACGGTCTTCGATGCTCTGCAGCACATCCTCGCGCAGTCCGGCCAGCAATGGACCTTGAACGGCGGTTTCGGCAATCCGTTCGATATGGGGGGCGTACGGCGATTCCTTGTCGGCGAGCAGGCAGGCGCCGAGGTATTCTTCCGCCGCTTTCGCCGGAACGTCCAATGTGTAGTTCAAATCTCCGTCACGCGCCGCGCGTCGAATGGTCAGCATCTGGCGCCACGATATTCTTGAAGCCTTCGAACGGTAACCGATCAGATTGCGATGTTTCGGGGCTTTCCTTTGCGGGGCGGCGGAGACGACGATTTCGCCGTCGCGCAGGAACAATTTCCGCAGTTCGCGGCGGATTTCGGGTTTTTCGCTCAGCCAGCGGGCGGCGATCGCGTAAGCGCCGGCCAGCGCCGCGGCAGCGTCGGCGATGCCGTTCTCGGTATGGACGAACCGCGCAACCTCGGCGTCGATATCCACCGCCTGGTTTTGAGCCCACAGAAACCGTGCGAGCGGCTCAAGCCCCTGTTCGAATGCTTCGTCGGCATTGTCCCGTTTTTTGGGGCGGTAAGGAAGGTACAGGTCTTCGAGACCGCGGCGGTCCATCGTCTGTTCCAGGCGCTGCCGCAATTCGGGCGTCAGCGCGCCGCGCCGCTCGACTGCCGCCAGGATCGAAACCTTGCGGTCGGCAAGCTCCAGACAGCCTCTGAGACGAGAATGGACATCGGCAACGGCCCGCTCATCGAGCCCGCCGCACACGTCAGGCCGATACCGCGCCAGATAGGCCGGCGACGCGCCCTTTTCCAGTGCTTGCACCAACTGGAGAAGATTCGCCAGTTGGATTTTCGCTTCCTCGGAAACCTTCAGGTAGGCTTCTGCAGGAAGACCCGTAAGTGCTTTCATTGCAAGACTAAAAAGACCAGCGAGAAACTTCTTGTATCATAAAGGATAGGATGCTTCCGCAGCGAGTGCGCAACGCAATTTTAACACTCGCCGTGCTTTTCATTACTTTGTGCCCAAGCGCGGCGCAGGTTATCCGCTTCCGCTCCAGCGGTCTCGACTATCAAGCGCTTACCAAGCAGGGCCTGACCCTGATGTTCGCTCGCATGCCGCTTAGCGCGGGGCGCTACTCCGTGCTGCAAATCGCTCTCAACAACGGCAGCGCATACACCTGGAAAGTTGAGGCGACGGATTTCTATTTCGAAGGGGAAGACGGCCTGCGGGTGCGTGCTGCGTCCGAGCAGACCGTGGTCGGCGACTTCTTCCGCAACGCCGGCCGCGCCGAGATGCTGGAGTTGCAGACGGTGTACGAGAAGGCTTTGTACAGCAACGAGCATATCCGCTCCAACAACGGCTACGAGCAGCGCCGCAAGTCGGCATTGGCGATCGGCCCGAAGGGTTTGAAGGCGGCGGCGGCGGCCTCGGCTATCGCCTTCGTGAGCGGGAAAATCGGCCCTGGCGACTCGACGGACGGCGCCGTGTTTTTCCCCACCGGCGGCCGCGATCTCGGGCGCGGCAAAGTCATCGCCCAGCTTGGCGAGGAACGCTTCGAGTTCCTGTCGCAGTAATCGGCCGCCGCGCATTACAACCGCTGAAAGGTGTTCTCGAGAAACCCTTTGATCAAGGCGGTTTGCTCCCCCGCTTCGATCAGAAACGCGTCGTGCCCATAGTTGGATTCGAGCTCGACGTAGGCAACGTCGAGGTTCCTCGAGCGCAGCGCCCGCACGATCTCTTGCGACTGATAGCTCGGGTACAGCCAATCCGAGGTGAAGCTCAGCACCAGAAACCGCGTGTCGCAGCCGTCGAAGCGGGCTTCCAGGGCGCCGCCGCCCTCGTTCAGATCGAAGGTATCCATCGCCCGCGTGATGACGATGTACGAGTTCGCGTCGAAACGGCTCACGAATTGACCGCCGCGATAGCGCAGATAGCTTTCGACCTCGAACATGCTGTCTTCGTCGGTTTCGTCGGTCAATTTGCGGCGGCGGCGTCCGAATTTTTCGCGCATCGAGTCGTCGCTCATGTAAGTGATGTGGCCGACCATGCGCGCGACGGCCAGACCGCGCTCGGGATGCTTCGAGTCGTAGTAATCGCCGCGGTGAAAATCCGGATCGGCCATGATCGCCTGCCTGCCGACTTCGTTGAAAGCGATCTGCTGCGCCGAATGGCGGTGGGTCGTGGCGATCGGCAAAGCCGCGGCCACGGATTGGGGGTACGAGACCGCCCACTCCAGCGCCTGCATTCCGCCCATGGAGCCGCCGGCGACCGCCAGCAGCTTCTCAATGCCCAGCGAATCCGTCAGCTTCTTCTGCAAGCGTACGATGTCGCGAATCGAGACGGGCGGAAACTTCGATCCGTAGGGGCGGCCGCTGCGCGGATCGATCGAGCTCGGCCCCGTCGTGCCGCTGCAGCCGCCCAACACGTTCGACGAGATCATGAAGTAGCGATTCGTGTCGAATGCCTTGCCCGCGCCGATCATGTTGTCCCACCAGCCGGGCTTGCCGGTCTGCTCGCTGATGCCGGCGGCATGGGCATCGCCCGAAAATGCGTGCAGGATCAGCACGGCGTTCGATTTCTCGCCGTTGAGCTCGCCGTAGGTCTGGTAGGCGATATCCACCGGTTCGAGCGTCCGGCCGCAATCGAGCTCCAGGGAATCGAAGCGCGCGGTTCGAGTCGTTACGATCATGCGGGTCGTGCTGGGGCGCCTGTTCTTACTATAGGCCGCGGCGGCCCCTGACTTTGAGCAAGTAAGATAGTAAGAGGATTCGCGTTTCAAGGCCGGGCGTAGTTCGCGGCCGCGGCCCCTGTGGCGCCCGGATGGAAGAAAAGCCGCGGCGGCTTTGGCGCATTCCGGTCAGCAACAGCGAAGAGAGTTTTGAAAGGCGGGAGCATGCCGATCGCGCTCAGTGCGGATACCCTTGCAGGATTGAGAGAAAAAGCCACGAAGATGCGGATTCATTCCGTCCGCTCGACCAGCGCCGCGGGAAGCGGCCACCCGACAACGTGCGCTTCGGCGGCCGAGATCATGGCCGCGCACTTTTTTTCGGCGATGCGCTATGACCCCAAAGACCCGGGTAGCGAAGCGAACGACCTTTTCATCCTGTCGAAAGGTCATGCGGCGCCCGTACTTTATGCGGCTTGGGCCGAGGCAGGTTACTTCACCGAGGACGACCTGCTCACGCTGCGCAAGATCGACTCCGATCTCGAAGGCCACCCGCCGACCACGCTGCCCTTCGTGGACGTCGCGACGGGCTCTCTCGGCCAAGGGCTCAGCGTCGGCGTCGGCATGGCCCATGCCTGCAAGCTCGACGGCAACGACCGCCGCGTCTTCGTTCTGATGGGCGACGGCGAAATCGCCGAAGGCTCGGTTTGGGAAGCCGCCGCCATGGCCTCCCACGACAAGCTCGACAACTTGATCGCCACCGTCGATGTCAACCGCCTGGGGCAAAGCCGCCCGACGATGCTGGAGCACGACATGGATGCGCTGCAGGCGCGCTGGGAAGCCTTCGGATGGCGGGCGCTGGTTGTCGACGGGCACAGCATCGAAGCCCTGCTCGACGCTTACGCAACCGCGACGGCGTCGGCCGGCTCCCCGACCGTCATTCTGGCCAAGACCTACAAGGGCCGCGGCATTCCGTTCGCGGAAGACAAAGACGGATGGCACGGCAAACCTTTCACCGGCGAGAAGGAGCAGGAAGCGCTGGCGGCGCTGGAAGCGCAATTGACCGGCGCCGAATGGGAGTGGAAGCCTACTCTGCCGGCGGCCGTCAACGGCAACGGCGCCGCGCCGGAGCCGATGCCCTCGCCGCCTTACGAGCTCGGCGGCCCGGCGGTGGCGACGCGCGAGGCTTACGGCGCGGCGCTGGAAGCGCTGGCCAAGAGCGACGAGCGGGTCGTCGGCGTCGATGGAGACGTGGGCAACTCGACATTCACCACGACGATCGCGAATGTCGATGCAAGCCGGCTGCTGCAAGGCCATATCGCCGAGCAGAACATGATCGGGGTGGCGATGGGCCTTGCCTGCCGCGGCAAGATTCCGTTCGCTTCCAGCTTTGCCTGCTTTCTTTCGCGCGGATACGATTTCATGCGCATGGCGGCCATCAGCGAGACCAACGTCAAGCTGGTCGGCACCCACGCGGGGATTTCCATCGGCGAAGACGGCGCCTCGCAAATGGGCCTGGAAGACCTGGCCATGACCGCCGCGCAACCGAACTACACGGTGCTCTATCCCTCCGACGCGACGAGCGCGTGGCGCGCCATCGAGTTGGTTGCCCGCGTCGAGGGCCCCGCTTATGTGCGCACGAGCCGGCCGAAGACCGGCATTCTTTACGGCGCCGGCGAGAAGTTCGAGATCGGCAAGGCCAAGGCGTTGCGGCAAAGCGGCGCCGACCGCATCGCAATCGTCGCCGCGGGCGTCACCCTCTACGAAGCGCTTGCAGCCGCCGACGAATTGGCCGAGGACGGCATCGCGGCGCGCGTCATCGACCTGTTCAGCGTGCAGCCGATCGACAAAGCCGCGCTCGCGGCCGCCGCGGCCGCAACCGGCGGCAAGGTGCTGACCGTCGAAGACCACTACGCCCACGGCGGTATCGGCGACGCCGTGCTTGCGGCTCTGGCCGAGGAAGACGCGCGCGTCCGCAAGCTTGCCGTCCGCTCGATTGCGCGCAGCGGCAAGCCGGCCGAGCTACTCGATAAATTCGGCATCTCCGCCCGCCATATCGTCGCGGCCGCCAAGGATATGATCGGCGGCTGACCGGGTCCGCGTGCTATTCTCGATGGGCGTCCGAAGCGGACGATTTTCATCATGCGCGCATATGTTCGGATCTTCGCTCCTCTGCTGCTGACGGGCTGCCTGTTCGCGCAGTCGTCCACTCAAACGACGCTGCGCAACCCGCCGCCGGATGCGGACCGCGTCCTGCTGGTAACGTTCGGCATCGGCGACAAGAGCGAAACCGAGTGGGACGGCAAAATCGAAGTCGCCAACGGCGAATTGGTCCAACTCATCGGTTACGAAATGGGCCGCGGCGATGTCATTCATCCGCCGCGGCGTTGGGAGATGTCGACCAGGCCCGCGTTTGCCTTCAACCGCCGCAGCCACGACGAGGGCATTCTTGAAGACTTGACGCCGGACACTTATCTCACGCCGCGGTTCTACGTTTACCTGAACGGCTCGCCTGCGACCCGCGTCAATATAACCACCGCTCAGGGGAATTTTTCGTTTGCGCTTGCGGATATCCCCGCGGCCGGCCAAAAGACGTTTCTCGCAGGCCGCGCCGCCGCCGCCGATTCGCCCTACGGCATATTGATCGGCCGCGGCGACACGGGCCCCGTAAGCGAACGGCTGACCGACAACGATTTCGCTTCCCTAACGGTCGCCGGCGACGACACGGTTTGGGTTGCCTATTCCGGGCATTCCGGCGGCAGCGACCGCGTCTATGCCGACCGGATTCTTCCCGGCCGCAGCGCCGTTCAGGGGAAACGGCCGCACGCCGTCAGCCCCCAGGGCGGCGACGTCTATCGCACGGCCGTCGCCGAAGACGCCGAAGGCAATATCCGGGTTGTCTGGTCGGAGCAGGTCAGGGGCAACTGGGATCTTTACGCCCGCGCCTTCGACGGCGAAAACTGGGGCGGCATCGACCGCTTGACGACCGCCGCCCAGCCCGACATCCATCATCGCGCGGCGCGCGGCCCGGACGGGCGCATCCACGTCGTCTGGCAAGGCGCCCGCGGCAACAAATTCGCGATTTTCCACAAATCTTTCGATGTCGGGACCGGCTGGAGCGAGGCGGTCCGCATCAGCGCGCTCGACGCCGGCAATTGCTGGGAGCCGTCGGTCGCCGTTGACGGCAACGGCTATGTCTATGTCGGCTGGGATCAGTACAGCGAAGCGCTGGGCTACGACGTTTATCTGGCGCGCAAAGCCGGCGCCGAGTGGGACCGGCCGCTGGCTGTCGCCGCCACCGGGCGGTTCGAAGCTTACCTAACCCTTGCCGCCGATAAACAGGATCGGCTATGGCTCGCCTGGCACGAGGCGGGCGTCAATTGGGGCAAGGACTGGGGTTATCCGCACGACATTCAGGCCAACGGAACCGGGCTCTACAACTCCCGCAATATCCGCATGGCGGTTTACGAGGGCGGCAGGCTGCGGGCCCCCGCGCAGAGCTTTGAGTCGGCGCTGCCCGACCCGGGGCCGGGGAACAACTTCTACGAATACCCGCAGTTGGCGGTGGACGGCGCCAATCGGGTCTGGGCGTTTTACCGTCTCCGGCGTCCGATGCAGCACAACGTCTATTGGCGCACGCCCTCGCATCACGCCTTGTGGGAGATTTACGCGAGCTACTACGATGGCGACCGCTGGTCGGGCATGATGTTGCTGCCTTATTCGACGGGCCGCAACGACATGCGCATCGACACGGCGCGCGATGCGCAAGGCAATCTGGTCGCGGCGTATCCGACCGACCGCCGCAGTTTCCGCGACTTTGTCAACATGATGCCGGATGTTTTCGCCGCCAGAATGCCGGCGATTCCGGGCGAGGCCCGCGGCCATCGGCTCGCCGCGTTCCGGCTGCCGCCCGTCAAGGCCGCGCGCCAACCGCCGAACCGCCCGCGCCGCGAGATGGCGGCAAGCGAGCCCGTACATCCCAATGACCAAGCGGACGTCGCCCGCATCCGCAACTACGTCTATGAAGTCAACGGCAAGCGGTACAAAATTTACCGCGGCGACATGCATCGGCACACCGAGATTTCGTGGGACGGCTACAACGACGGCTCTACCGAAGACACCTACCGCTACGCTCTCGACCCCGGCGCGCTCGACTTCCTGGCAATCACGGAACACAACTTCGGCGTGGCGGACGAATACGACTGGTTCCGCAGCCAGAAATACGCCGACATCTTTCGCGTCGGATCGTCGTTCGTCCCGCTCTACGGATACGAGCGGTCGATCCGCTACCCCAACGGCCACCGCAATGTTGTCTTCCCCTACCGCGGCGCGCCGATTCTCGATTATCAGCATTACGAGTGGTCGCCCAGCTCCAACTATCAGCGACAGGGGGCCGAGCGTTTCTTCGCCTACCTGCGCAAGTACAAAGCGGTGGCGATGCCCCATACTTCCGGCACCGACATGGGCACCGACTGGGCGGATTACGATCCGCAAGTGGAGCCCATCGTGGAGATCTACCAGAGCGACCGCAACAGCTACGAGTGCGAGGGCTGCTGGCGCTCGGCTCCGAAAGACGCCATACCCAAGCAGTTCGGCGGTTACCGTCCCGACGGCATGGTTTCCGTTGCCTGGGAAAAGGGCTACCGGCTGGGCGTTCAGGCAAGCTCCGACCATCTGGCGGTGCATACCGCCTACTCGATGCTGCTTGCCGAGGAGAACTCGCGCAACGGCCTGGTCGATGCGATCCGCGCCCGACGCACTTACGGCGCGACGGATAACATCGTTGTCGACTTTCGCTTGGTTGAGGACGGCCGCGAGTATCTCATGGGCGAAGACGCCGCGGTCGCGGGGCCGCCGAAATTCCGCGTACACATCGAAGGCACGGACAAAATCGGAGAAGTTGAGATCGTCAAGAACAACAAAAAAGTTTACGGCTCGACGCCCGACCGAAAGGTCGTCGATTTCGAGTACAGCGACAGCGGCAAACCGGGCGAAGAAGCGGATTTCTACTACGTTCGGGTGCGTCAGGCCGACCGCGACAAGCAAGTGGCCTGGGGTTCGCCGATCTGGGTGACGGGCCGCTAGCGGCCCGTCACCCAGGTCCCTGGTTAAGGATGCCCGGTTAAGGATGGTGGAACCGACTGCCGGCCGCTGCGCGAGGAGGCGCTATTCTGGAAACGGCGCCGGCCGCGCCTTTGGGGCGGCTTCGTTGGAATCTCCAACAGCGCCGCGGGGCTTTCCCGGCGGCCGAACGTCGTCCCTTTCAAGGAGGACATCATGTCTCAGAACCAAGATTCGGCGGCCCCTGCCGAGATGTCGATCCCGGAACTCGAGCGGCGGATAGCGACGCTGACTATCGAGCTCAACGAACGGCGGCGGGCCGCGACCGGAAGAGAGGTTGCGAACTACCCGTTGCGCACGCTAACCGGCGAGACCCGCTTGAGCGACCTGTTCGGCGTTCACGACAAGCTCCTGGCCATCCACAACATGGGACAGGGCTGCCGCTACTGCACGTTGTGGGCTGACGGGATCAACGGCTTCCTGCCGCATCTGGAGTCGGCGATGGCGGTGGCGCTGCTGTCCAAGGATCCTGCCCACATGCAGCGCCGCTTCGCCAATTCCCGCGGCTGGCGGTTTCGCCTCGCCTCGCACGGGGGCGGCGCCTACATTCGCGAGCAGTCGACGAATCCCGGCGAGAGCAACATGCCCGGCGCAGTGCTATACGAAAAAAAGGACGGCAAGATCCTGCGCAAGAACGCCGTTGTCTTCGGCCCGGGCGACATGTTCTGTTCGGCGTGGAGCCTTTTGGCTCTAGCCGGCCGCGGCGAAGACGATTGGACGCCGCAGTACGCGTACTGGCAACGGCCGAGGCAACTCGACGACGGCGGCCTGAACATTCTCGATTAGGCCGCGGAGCGGGAGGGCGCTGCGCTCCAGTGGGGCCGCGCAGCGGCCCCTTACCTGCCCAGCGCCGCGTGGGTCGCGTGGATGCCCAGGCCGCGGCCCAGCGCGTAGACGCGCGAGACGTACTCGCGGGCCGACTGCTCCGTCGCTGCGCGCACTCGCCCCGCCCGTGGAGCCGGCGCCGGCGGCGCAGGATGGCGCACCCGGCCGGCCCGGACAGTTGCCGCCAGGCTTGGTCCAGGGACGCCGCCCGGGCGCCCCGGAACTGCCCGCGCAAATGCGTCGCCTGCGCCCGACCGGACCGCTCAACTCTTGCAGAAAGCGCTGCAGCCGACCCTTCTGCGCACGTCCCGACTGGGCGTAGCGATGCCGGCTCAGAACCTCCTCGCACAAACGGCGCCGATCCGCCCGGCTTTCCGCTCGAAACGCGACATTCTCGATCCCCGCCAAAATGCCTCGATCTGTTCCAGACTCAATGCTTCGGCTTGCTGCATGGCGACTCCCATCGCTCGCAGCTTGCCCCATCCCTACCCCTACTCCACCCCGTCTTGAGGCTTGTCTTGTGTTGGAAAAGACGAGTCACGCAGGGTCTTCCGGCTGCATAGTATGATGAGAGGCGGTCATGGGCTCTCGAATGAAGATCAGCGTCCTTTGCAGTTCGTTCCTGGTTACGGTTCTACTCGTTTTGGGCGCCGTTCTCGGCAAAAGCGAAGAAAAGGAAGGCGCTTACCGACCCCTTGCGGTCTATACCGAAGTGCTGGCGAGGATCAAGAGCGATTACGTCGAAGAGCCGGATATTCCGAAAGTCACCCAAGGCGCATTGCAGGGCTTGGTCGAATATCTCGACCCCCAGTCGAGCTATCTGTCGGCGGAGCAGTATGCGGAATATCTGGAAGGACTGAAGAACGAGGACAAGGGAACCGGCCGGGCGACGGGCATGGTCGTCCACAAGCGCGTCAATTACACAACGGTGATGGCGGTTTTGCCCGGCTCGGCGGCCGACGAAGCAGGCATCCGGCCGGGCGACCTCGTCGAAGCCGTCGACGGGATGAGCGCCCGCGTGATGCCGCCCGCGTATTTACAGGCGAAGCTCAGCGGAAAACCCGGCACGCGGGTCAACGTCATGATCCGCCCGGCGAACGACTACGATTCGCCCAAGGAGCATGACTTGCAGCGCAGCGCCGTCAAGCTGCCCGAGGTCGAGTCCGAGATGATCGCGGGGGATGTCGGACTGATCAAGGCGGCGGCGCTGACGGCAGCGCATGTTGCGCGGATCGAGTCCGTGATCGAGTCGCTGGAAGCCGGCGGCGCGCGGAAGTTGATTGTCGATCTGCGTGGCAACGCGATCGGCGAAATCGCCAACGGCATCCGGCTTGCCGACCTGTTTCTCGACAGCGGCGCGATTGCTTCCGCAAAAGGCCGCAAGTATCTCGAGAAAACGTTTGAGGCCGGGGCCGGCTCGACCGTGACGGCGCTGCCGGCGGTCTTCGTCATCGACCGTCCGACCGCGGGCGCGGCGGAAGTCGCGGCCGCCGCCATCTTGCAGAACTCGCGCGGCGATGTCGTAGGCGAGAGCAGCTACGGCTTGGCGGCGCATCAGGAGACCATCGAGCTCGATGACGGCGCGGCCTTGCTGCTGTCGGTGGCGAAATATCACGGGCCGGACGGCAAGGCGATCCACGACGAGGGAGTGGAGCCCAACCACCTCGTTGCGCCAAGGGACTTGCGCAGATTCCGCGAATTCCAGAGAGGCGGCCCGCAGTTGAACGAACCGGAACGCCCTCGGCAGATGCAGATCGAGCCGTCGCCGGAAGGAATGGAAGACCCGTTTCTCAAGAAAGCGCTCGAAGTCCTCACCGGTTAGCGGCCCGCGGTGAAAGTCCCCTGAGCGGCGCGGCGGGCTCCTGCGGGGTCTTACCGGCCCGCGCAACGCCGCCTGCGCGACTTGGTTTTGTTAAATTCGCGGCCACAAACCGATTCCCTGTATGAAACCATCTCCGAACGGCGCGGCCGTGCAGTCATTTGTGTATACTGAGACTGGGTTTTTGGGTTGGCTATACGCTCGACAAACGATCGGGTTTTTCGTGCGGGCGAGGCGCCGGTGGCCATAATTCGGAATTCGTCCGGATGTTGCAGCCTGTATCGCGGAGTATCCATTCCCGGAGGTTCCTGGAAAAACTGAAGGAGATCGCAGAATGAAAACCGAGATGAAGTTCAGAAGTTGGGCCGGCGCTTTGACGCCGGTTTTTTTGTTTGCCCTTGTCGGCGCGGCATTTTTCGTCGAGCGCGGCGCCGCGCAGGAGCTTCGCGGAAAAGTGTCCGGCACGGTCAGCGACACCAGCGGCGCGATGATTCCCGGCGCTACGGTCACGCTGACCAATGACAACACGGCCGTTGCCGACACCACCACGACCAATCAGGCCGGCCAATATCTGTTCGGCTTCGTGCTTCCGGGGTCCTATACCGTCAAGGTCGAAACGGACGGCTTCCGCACCTTCGAGCAACAGAACATTCTTGTTCAAACCCGCGCCGACATCACGGTCGACGCCAGTCTGGAAGTCGGGGCCGTCGCGGAAACCATAACGGTCGAAGAGGCGCCCATTTCGGTGCAGTTTTCCACGACGACGATGGAGACCACGATCGACACCAAGATGTCGCAGGAGTTGCCGGTGCTCAACCGCAACCCGTATATGCTGGCGGCGCTCAACCCGGCCGTCAACTACCGCGGCGGCTCCGAGAACGCCCCCTACCACCACTGGGCGATGAGCCAGTTGGACGTGGGCGGCAACACCTCGACGAAAAACAACGTGCTGATGGACGGGGTGCCGCAGTTGGTGGGCGCCAAGGGCGTTTACACGCCGCCGATGGACGCCGTATCGGAAGTGAACGTGCAGCAGAACGCCACCGACGCCGAGTACGGCCACAGCGCGGGGGGCATCGTATCGGTGCAAATGAAGAGCGGGACGAACGACTGGCACGGCACCGCCTACTACTTCGGACGCAACCCTGCGCTGAACGCCCGGCCCAATGGGCTGACCTCGCAAGGGAGCGTCGTGAAAAGAAACGTTTGGGGCGTCAGCTCGGGCAATCCCATCGTCAAGAACAAAGTCTTCAACTACCTTTCCTACGAGGGGCAGGACGTGCGCTCGCCGTCTACGGTGCGATTGACCCTCCCCCGGCAGCCTGAGCGCAACGGCGATTTCTCCAACAGCTTCAACCGCAGCGGCGGGCTGCGGACCATCCACGATCCGTTCACGACCGATCCGAACGGGGACAACCGCATACCGTTCGCCAACAATACGATCCCGCAGACGCGCATCGATCCCACGTCGCGCACGGTTCTGGGCAAAACCTGGGAGCCGAACAACGCCGGCGACAATGCTTCGGGGGCCAACAACTTCCGCCTGGTCTTTCCGATCACGTTCAAGTATTGGAATCTGACCGACCGCGTCGATTACAACGTCAGCGACAACGTGAAAATCTTCGGGCGCTTCAGCCGTTTCCATACGACCCAGAGCGAGCCCGACTATTCGGGATCCGTGGCCCAGCGGCGTCAAGGCAGCGCCCGCAACAGCGCACAGGCGTCGGGCGACATCGTGTGGACGGTGAACCCGACGACGGTGTTCAACATGCGCGGTTCGTGGTCGAAGATCACGGACTCGTTTTACACCCCTGAAGCGCAAATCGGCGAGGAGGGCTTGGCGGAACTGTGGCCGGGCAACTCCTGGTACGCCTCGCACGTGCGGGACATTCCGGCGGTGCATTTCCCCGAGATCGACGTGCGGGCGGACGGGAATACGTCGTTCGGGCGGTCGGGATTCTGGTTTCAGGAGCCGACCACGTGGAATCTCGAGGCCAAGGTTTCGAAGCAGGCAGGACGCCACTACGTGAAAGTGGGCGGGCAATACCGCAAACAGTTGGTGTTGGCGGCGCGGCCTCGCGGCATGCGCTTCCGCTTCCGTCCGAATGCGACGGCGGATACGTTCAACAATCCGAATACCGGGGAAGTGGGCCACGCCTGGGCGTCGATGGTGCTCGGCGTCATGAGCGACGACGGCCGCAGCCGGGCGCGGACCGTCGCCGTCAACCGGCCGCGCATCGATGTGTTCGGATTCTTCGTTCAGGACGATTTCAAGCTGAACCAGAAGGTCACGCTGAACCTCGGTCTGCGCTGGGAGTACGAGACGCCGATGCGCGATCCCGATAACCGGCTCTCGCGGTTCCTCGACTTGAACCAGGCATTGCCTGAAGTGGAGCAGGCGATGGCGCCGATTCCGGACGACATCCTGGCGCTGCGCACCACGCCGCTCGATATCAGCGGCGCTTGGGTATTTACCGACGCCGACAACCGCGGCGCTTGGCAAGCGCAGACAAACCTGTTCCTGCCTCGGGCGGGCATAGCGATTCGCCTCAACGACAGAACGGCGCTGCGCATCGGCTACGCGCGCTACGCCACCCCGCCCATTCAGGAGAAAGGCGGCGGCGCCTCCGACGCCGGGCTCGACATCCTGGGCAGCACGCCCTATCCGGGCTTTGAAATCGAGGGCAGCCCGTTGTCCTCGATCAACGGCACGCCGCGGGCCTTGTTCGGGGATCCGTTCCCGAGCGGGGGAGAGAATCCCAACCCGCTGCCCGAGCCTTTCGGCCAGAGATTCGGCCGTTTCGCCACGGTGGGATCGAACGAAGCGAGGTTCTTTCATCAGGACTGGAGCGCGGGCATCAACGACCGCATCAACGTCACCCTCCAAAGGGAGATATTCGCCCGCATTCTGGTGGACGCCACCTACTTCACGAACTTCGGCCATAACCAGCCTTACGACCGGCGCCGCAACCTGCTCGACCCGCGGATCGGCTATCAGCACGGCAGTAGAATCAACGAACGGGTGGCCAACCCGTTCTTCGGGCTGCCGCAAGAGATCATGCCCGGTCCGCTGCGGAACCGCCGCACGATACGGGTCCGCGACTTGCTCACGCCGTATCCGCATTTCCTGGCAGGCGGCATTACCGAGCACGTATACCCGGGCCGTAACGAGCGCTACAGCGCGCTGCAGTTACAGTTTCAGCGGCCGTTCGCCAACGGATTCAACTTCATCGTCGGTTACAACTACCACCGCGCGAGGAACGAAGACTTCTATGACGCGGTGGACGAAGTGGATCAGAAGCTCAGCTACCAGCGCGACCTGCGCGCGCGCAACAAATTCACCCTGGCCTGGATTTACGAGTTGCCGTTCGGCCGCGGCAAACCGCTTGGGGCCAACCTCAGCGGGGCGCCCCAGAAAATCGTCGGCGGCTGGCAGATCAGCGGCATCTACTCTTATCTTGGCGGCGAATACCTGCGTTTCGGGGGTCTCCAGGTCAACGGCGACCCCGTGCTCGACAACCCGAACAGGGAGGCGCGGTTCGACACGTCGGTCTTTTCGAATCTGCCGGCCTTTACGCGCCGGTCGAATCCGTGGATCTATGACGGCGTTCACGGGCCGCGGTTTGCGAACCTCGACATGGTCCTGGCGAAAAGAACAAAGATCAGCGAGAAGCTGACGTTCGAGTTCCGACTGGAATCCTACAATCTGACGAACAGCTTCATGGGCGCGAATCCGACCACCAACGTCAACAGCGGCAACTTCGGCCGCATCAGCAGCAAGCTGCGCACGCATTTCGGCCGCGAGTTCCAGTACAGCGGGAGGTTTATCTGGTAATTTCGTTCAGCGATCTTCCTTGAAGCCGCGCGCATTCTTGCGGGCGGTCAGCGGAGTGTCGGGTAACGCGAATGTCGGCGGGTGGATGTCGGGCGAGAGGCCGAGCAGGGCGCGCCGCTGGGGCGCCCTGCCTTGCTCTACTGCTTGGCGGTGTGTTGCTCCTGCCGTTGGCGGGGCAGGCCGAAGACAAGCGGGCGCCCGTCTTCGAAGATCGCCGCGAGCAGGCCGGCATCGCCTTCAAGCACCACGCCGGCCGGACCGAAGATAAGTATCTCATCGAAACGATGGGCGGAGGCGTCGCAGTCATCGACTACGACAACGACGGCCGGCTCGATCTGTTCTTCGTCAACAGCGGAGGCTTGGCGCGAAACGCGGGCGCAACGGTTGAGATTCAGCGTTCCCGGCCGGAATACTTCAACCGTCTCTACCGCAACAACAGGGACGGAACTTTCACCGAGACCGCGGCCGCGGCCGGCGTCACGGGAGCCGAGAAGCCCTATTACGGCATGGGCGTGGCGACCGGCGATTACAACAACGACGGCTTCACGGATCTGTATGTGACGCACTATGGCGGCACAACGCTCTTTCGCAACGAAGGCGGCGGAACCTTCTCGGACGTGACCGCTGCCGCAGGCGTCGCTGTGAGTGGTTGGAGCGCAAGCGCAGGATTCTTCGATTACGACCGCGACGGCAAGCTCGATCTTTTCGTCACGCGCTATCTGGACTGGAGCTTCGCCAAGCGCATCGAATGCGGAGAGAGCTTTCGCGTCTACTGCACGCCCAAGAAGTACGGAGCGGTCTCGAACGTGCTCTTTCGCAATAACGGCGACGGAACGTTCGAGGATGTGTCGGCCGCTTCCGGCATCGGCGCCGTTCCGGGCAAAGCTCTCGGCGTCGCCTTCAACGACTACGACGGCGACGGGTGGACCGACATCTGCGTGGCGAACGACTCGACCGCGCAGTTTCTGTTCCGCAATAGGGGCGATGGAACGTTTGTGGAGCAGGCAATGGAAACCGGCCTCGCGTTCAACGAAGACGGCGGAATATATTCAGGCATGGGAATCGATTTCTCCGACTTCGACAACGATGGAAAACCGGACGTCATCATCACCAACCTGGCCAAGGAGCTATACGCTCTCTACCGCAACGATGGACCGATAGGTTTTACCTACCTCACCCGCCAAAGCCGGCTGGCAACGATCAGCGCCCGGCTGTCGGGTTGGGGAGTCCGTCTGGCCGACTTCGATAACGACGGCTGGAAGGATTTGCTTGCGGCTCAAAGCCACGTTCTCGACAACGTCGAGCGCATCGACGAAACTCTTGTTTACCGGCAACCTCCTCTGCTCGCCAGGAATGCGGGCGGCCGTTTCGAAGATATCTCGGACCGGGCCGGCGATGCCTTTTCACGGGACGCCGCCGGACGCGGGGCCGCCTTTGGCGATCTGGACAACGACGGAGATATCGACGTCGTGATCGGTGTGCTCGACGACCTGCCCCTGGTGCTTTACAACAATGCGTCCGAAGGCAGAAACAACTGGCTCACGATCGAGCTCGCCGCCACGCGGAGCGCGCCCGCAGGCGCAGGCGCGGTGGTGAGCATCACCGGGCCGGACGGCGCCGCGCAAAGGAGGTTTGCCTCGACCGCGGGAAGCTATCTTTCCGCCAACGATCCGCGAATCCATTTTGGCGTAGGGTCTGCGGAAGTAGTGGAAACGCTGGAAGTCCAATGGCCGAGCGGAACTGTGCAGACGCTCGGCAAGGTCCGCGCGAACCGCATCTTGACGATTACGGAGCCGAAAGAATGATTTGTCGGCCCGCACCGCGAACGCAAGAAAAAGGATGCATTAAGTCGTGACCCGCACCGGCAACACCCAACGGCGATTCCCGGTTTTCCGCTGGTTCGCGGAAGCTGCGGTTGCGCTGTGCCTGTCGTTGCCGCCGCCTCCGGTCGGCGCTCAGCAGGCCGGTTTCTCTCCCGAAGCGATTGCCCGGGTCAAGGCCGCGATCGCTGCGCGCGAGCAGGGGCGTTTCGAGGAAGCCGCTGCCGGGTTCGAGGCCGTACTCCGACAGGCTCCGCAACTGGCGGAGCTCCATCTCAATCTCGGATTGGTGCGGCATGAGCAAGGGCGGTTTCAACAGGCGGTCGAGTCTTTCTCCAAGGCGCTCGAGCTCAAGCCTGAGCTGGAGCGGGTTCGCGGCTTGCTGGGGTTCGATCTTCTTCAGTTGGGCCGTGACCGCGAGGCTGCCGGCCAACTGGAAAAGGCGTACGAAGAAGAGTCCGGCAACGAGGAAATCGCTTCTTGGCTGGGCTTGGCCTACCTGAGGGCCGGGGAGCCGGGCAAAGCGATTCCGTTATTCCATGCCGTGCTCGAGACCA
Organism: Bryobacterales bacterium; assembly: GCA_965214915.1. Taxonomy (GTDB): domain Bacteria; phylum Acidobacteriota; class Terriglobia; order Bryobacterales; family UBA6623; genus CATQHP01. Next base: position 706,380 of record CBDCCP010000001.1, read on the forward strand.
AACCGGCGGATGCGGATCTGCTCTATTACCTCGGACAAGCCCACGCTGGAGTTGCGCTCGGTTTCCAGGCGGAGTTGCTTCGCCTGTATCCGGATTCAGACCGCGCGCGCTTGGCAATCGCGGAGGATCACCGCCTCAACGGCCGCGAGAAAGAAGCGCTCGCCGAGTACGAAATTGCCCTGCAGCGGAACCCCAATCTCCGCGATGCCCGCGAAGCTCTGGCCGAGCTCTATCGTGGACAGGGAAACCATGAAGCCGCGGCGGCGGCATACGAAGCCGCGTTGCGCCTGGCGCCGCAGAATCCGGCCTTGCACTACGGATACGGAGATTCCCTGCTGCATCTGGGGCGGGCGCCGCAGGCGATCCCGCATCTCCGCCGGGCGCTCGCGGAGGAGCCCCCCGTTCCGGGCGCCCAGGCGCTGCTGGGAAAGGCTCTTCTCGACGTAGGAGAGCTGACCGCCGCCGAACGTAATCTGCGCCAAGCCCTTGCCGTTGAGCAAAGCGCCCAGGCGCAACTGAGAGTGCATTATCATCTCGCCCAGCTCTACCGCAAGCGCGGAGACTCGCGGGCCGCCGCCGCGCATCTCGCCGCGTTCCGCGCGCTCCAGGAGAAAGTGCTGGCAGCGGACCGAAAATAGTCGCCTCATTGCGGCGCGGCGCCAAGCGCCGCAAGACCGTCGGTCAATTTCCCGCTTAGCGATTTGAGGAACGCCAGCAGCGCTTGCTTCTCTTCTTTGCTGAGTTCGAGCGGCTCCATCTCGGAGTCGAGATGCGGATTCCGCTTGCCCCCTTGGTCATAGTGTTCGATGACATCTTCCAATGTGGCCAGACTGCCGTCATGCATGTAGGGCGCGGCGGCGGCGGCCTCGCGCAATGTCGGTGTCTTGAAAGCTCCCAGATCGCCTTGTTCGCCGCTGACTTCGAATCTCCCCGGGTCAGTAAATTTGCCGTCTTGCCAGCCGACGCCGGTATTGTGGAACAGCTCATCGGTAAGATTCGGTCCGATGTGACATGCGCCGCAGTTTCCCTTGCCGCGAAAGATTTCGAGGCCTCGGCGGGCTTCCGGCGGCAGCGCCTTCCGGCTGCCGTTCATGTAACGGTCGTATGGGGAGTCCCCGGATACGATCGTGCGGACGTAGCCGGCAAGCGCCTTGCCCAAGTCGTCTGCATTGATTTCTCGGCGAAACGTTTTTAAGAATTCAGCGGAATAGACCCCGGAATCCCGCAGCCGCTGCACGGCGTCTTCGAGAGTCATATCCATCTCGAGCTCGTTTTGGATCGGCTGCAGCGCCTGTTCCTCCAGCGTAGCGATACGCCCGTCCCAAAAGAAGCTTCGGCCGTAGCCGCGGTTGACCAGCTTGGGGACGCGGCGCGGCCCCTTCCGGCCGAATACGCCAACCGCGGTCGCGCGGTCGTCGGTAAAGGCATGCGCGGGGTCGTGGCAGGTCGCGCAAGAGATGCTGCGGTCCCGCGAGAGCGCCTTGTCGAAAAAGAGACGCTTGCCGAGAGCGGCCCTGTCGGCGCTGAGCGGATTGTCCGTAGGTATGGGCATGTAAGCGTCCAGGCCCAGGGGCGGCTTCCAGAAGTCTCCTGCTTGCGCCGTTGCCGGGGTGGCCGGGTGCAGCCAAGCGCCGGCATGGAATAGCACAATGGCTACCGGGTTGACGAAAACGGCTCGGCCCGGCATGGCTGACTAGATGCCCGCGGAGAGCTTGGCCGAGAGGTTGTGAATGACCCATACCTCGGTTCGCGTCCGGCCGATAGTGAATGCGAATTGCTCGCCGTCGGGATGAAGGTCAAGGTCGGCGTTCCAGGCCGCCGGCAGCTTGATCTTGTCGGCCGTGCCCCCCTCGACCGGGATATTCCACAATTCGGGCCCGGAATCCATGGAGAGCCCTACGAGCAACCGTTCGTTGCCCGCGCTCCAGTTGATGCTCTCGACCGCTCCGGCGGGCACGGGAACAAAGCGTCGGAGCTTGCCTTCTTCCATTTGAAGCGAATAAAGGATGGCGTCCGGCTTGCTTGGGCGGCCGCGGATAAACGCCAGCCGGGTTCCTCCGCCAGAGCGGCTCAAGCGGCTGATTCTCCCCTGGTGCGTCTCGTAGAGGAGCCGGTCGGATCCGTCGTGGAATAGGAACTCGCGAATCTGTGAACTCGCAGGGCCGATGTGTTTGACATAGTAGATCGACTTTGCGGACTCTGACCAGAGCCCCTCGATCCCGCGGAAGCCCGCGGCCGGGTCATGAACTGCAAGCCGCGTGTCGCCCGTCGCGGCGTCCATCGTGTAGAGCCCGCCGCGGTTTCTGCGGTCGCTGCCCCCGACCAGCAGGAGCTTTCCGTCGGGGGACCAGTCGAGCCGCTCGCTATGCGCCAGCTTGGGCGTCAGGTCGTATTCTCGGCCCGTTGCAACGTTGCGGATTGTAATCGCGCGTTGCTGCTGTCCGTAATTTTCGGCTTGGCGGCTCGAGAAGTAAGCGAGACGATTGCCGTCGGGCGACCACGCCGGCGAGCCGTGGGTTCCCGAAAAACTCCCCGAAGCTCGCTGCGGCATGCCTTCGAGCTTGGCCCCGGCAATGTCCATCCTGCCGGAATAAACCGCGGCGGCGCCGGCGCGAAGGCCGTAATAATAACCGCCCCGAGGGGTCAGCCCCATGGGCAGGAAACGTCCCATGTCTTCCTGAAGCAAACGCGGCTCTCCCGCCGCCTTTCCTGCGACGACAGGAACTGCCCAGACGCCCATCGTTCCGCCCCGGTCGCTGGCAAACACGACAGCGTTTCCATCGCGGCTCCAAAGCGGGAATAAATCGGTGGCCGGGTGCTCCACCAATCGCGTTTCGCTGCGCCCGTCGGCTGTCAGCACAAAAATATCCCGCTGCGCGGAGCCGCTGCGCGCCAGGTTGTCATAGACGATGAACCGGCCGTCCGGGGAAAAGTCCATTTTCTTGGGATAGATCCAGTTCAGCGACTTGAGCACCTTGGTTTCGCCGCTGCGGACATCGACCAGCGCGATCTGGCTGGTGTTGTCTCGGCGAAAAAAAAGCGTCAGAATCCGTGTCCCGTCCGGCGACCAGGCGCAGGGTTGCACGAAGCCCGCCTGGCGATTGCGGTAAACAGTGTGCGGCTCGGCGAGATCGCCGCTGCGGTTCATTGCAACAACCCGCAATTCGTAGAATTTCTCTTCGTTAAACCAAGCGTAAGCAACCCGTTTGTCGTCCGGCGATATGACCGAGAAGTAGGCAAACTCCCCTTCTTCCCGCTCAGGATCCTTACGCGTCAGGCGGCGCAATTGCCCCGACGACACCTTGCGGATCGCAAGATCCCCGCTCTGCGGATCGACGACCGAGACATAGCGGCCGTCGTGAGATGGAGCGCCCAGCACATCCGTGGCGGCGCCGGCCCACAGCCGGTGCGGCTCCGCGTCCGCGGCGGGTGAGGCGGTCTTTTCCGTTTCGGCCGAGATTGCCGGGGCGGCCAGCACGATAAAAACGGCCAACCCCGATGAGCGAAGCACAAGTCCCATAACTCCGGCCACAGGCTCTTATTTTCGCCTGTGCCATTGTATTATAGGCGGCGATTTGCCGATGACTCTACCTTTCGGGCTCCACGCGGGGGGGCTGAGCCGCCGGGCGCGACGGGGCGGCGCGGGTTTTGCCGCCGTTCTCGCGCTGGGCGGTCCGTTGTCGTCTTTCTCTCTTCTCCGGGCGCAAGAGGAGACCCGAAAGCCTGCCGGAGACAGCTTCGTCGGAGCGCAAGTTTGCGGTTCTTGCCATGCCGAGCAGTTTGCGCAGCAATCGCAGAGCGCGCACGCCGACTCGCTCAGCCCGGCCGCCCTGCATCCGCTGGTTTCGTTTTTCACCCCCGAAGCCCCGTTCAGGCGGGGCCGGTTCCAATTGGCTTACGCCGCTATGCCGAACGAGCTTCGCGTGCGCATCACGGATGGGCAGGATGAAGAAGAAACTCCGCTCGAATGGGCCTTCGGCGCAGGCGGCCAAGCCGTTACTTTCGTCAGCCAACTCGACGAAGACACGTATGTCGAACACCACTTCAGCTATTACTCCGCATCGAAGTCCTTTGCGGCGACGCCGGGCCACGACGGCCGCGCCGCGGATTCGTTGCGGGAAGCTTTGGGCGTGCCGTACGACACTTTCTCGCCGCGGTCGGAAATCATGCGCTGCTTCTCTTGCCATTCGACGGGCAAGTTGTCGCTCGGCCGGAATTTCGAGTTGCAGCCGGCGGAGTTGGGAGTGCGCTGCGAGTCGTGCCATGGCCCCGGCGAGGCCCATGCGGCGGCCGTCCGGCGCGCCGATATGGACGCCGCCCGCGCCGCGCTCGTAAACCCGGGACGTATGGCCCCGGAAGAGCAGATCGCGTTCTGCGGGAGCTGCCATCGGCCCCCGGCAAGCGAGAACGAAGCCATTGACTGGCGGGACCCCTGGAACGTCCGTCACCATCCGTTGTACCTGAGCCGCAGCCGTTGCTTCCGGCAGAGCGGGAATCGTCTCTCCTGCGTCACTTGCCACGATCCCCATCGCAGTGTCTTGCGCAACGTCCCAGCCTATTACGACAGCCGCTGCGCCGGTTGCCACACCGCGTCGTCGCATCCGCCGAACCCCGAAACCTGCAAGACCACCGGCTCCGCCGGGTGTAGTTCGTGCCATATGCCCGCCGTGCGCCCCAACGACCACCTGCGGTTTTACAACCACTGGATCGGGATTTACCGCAACGGCGACGTGTTGCGCCCGAGCGAATAGCGGAACCGTATCTACGGCGTCCGTTGTATCTGTGCGCGGATCTCCCGCGCAAAGGGATCGCCCGAACCGTTCGCCTTTTCGATAATTCTCAAGGCCCGCTCGAAAAGGCTGCGCGCTTCGGAAGCATCGCCTTTCGACTGCGCCAGATGAGCCAAGTTGTAAATCGTCTCGCCGAGTATCGCATCGTCGTCGCCGAAGTGCATCTCTTGAATGGCCGCCGCGCGCCGATAGAGAGGCTCCGCGGCCTGCAAATTACCTTGCAGGTGGTAAAGACCGGCGAGATTGTTCAGCGTTGCCGCGACATCGGGATGCTCCTTGCCCAGCAACGCCTCTTTCATCGCCAGCGCGCGACTCAGCAACTTTTCCGCCTGCCGGTAGTCTCCTTGGTCTCGAACCACGCTGCCTAGGCCGTCCAGAGCCGCCGCGGCTTCCGGATGCTCCGCTTCGGAGGCCGCCTCATAGGCGGACAAGGCGCGACGGAACAGTTGCGCGGCCGTAGTGAGCTCGCCCCGCATTCCGGCCAGCCGCCCCAGGCCGGAAAGCGTGGAGCCCAGCTCCGCAGAAGCAGCATCGAGACGCTCGTAGATTCCCAGCGCTTGATGATATGACGCTTCGGCTGCCGCGTAGTCCTCCTGAATCTCTTGCAACTCCCCGAGGTCGCTCCATGCCGCCGCGGTATCGGCATGATTGGCCCCGAGCGCCGTCCGATAGATGGACAGCGCCTTGCGGCGTAAGGACACGGCTTCCTGGAGATTGCCGCGGTCCAACTCGATCTCCGCCAATGCCGCCCGGCTTTTCGCCACGTTCGCACTGACTGCTCCCAAGGACTTTTCGAAGATATGAAGCGCCTTATGGATGTTCGATGCAGCTTCTGCCGGTTCACCTCTCAGGCGCAGCACTCCCGCGAGATTCAGCAACGTTGCGGCCGCTTCCGGGTCCTCGTCTGTCCGATTTTTTTCATGAATTGCCAGCGCCCGTTTGTATAGCCGCTCGGCTTCGCCGACATCTCCTCCGGCTTCCTTCAGTAACCCGAGATTGTTAGCCGTCGCGGCGAGGCCGATAGGATCCGCGCCGACCGCTTTTTCCTGGATTGCCAGCAGCCGCTCATAAATCGCTTCGGCTCTCTGCTCGCTGCCGCTTTCTTCGAGAACCGCGATGATTTTTCGCAGCAAGGGAATGACGGCTGCGTCCTCACTGCCGTGAAGCGACTCCCGCATAGCGAGCGCCCCCCGAAACGCAGCCTCTGCTTGCTCGTAGTTTCGTCCGGCGGCGAGAATATCGCCGAGATGCGTCAAGTCCTCTGCGACGCGCTCGTGCTTTTGCCCGAACGCTTCCTCGTCGATGGCCAAGGCTCGCCTCAGCAGCGGTTCCGCTTCCGCTGTCCGCCCGTGCGCGCTAAGGAATAAGGCGAGATTCGTAAGACTCCGTGCAACCTCGGGGTGTTGCGTACCCAGTTGCTCCTCCCGCTTTGCCAGGGCCTCGCGGTAAAGATCCTCGAACCGAATATCTTCTGCGTGAAGGTTGACGGTTAGCAAGCAGCTTGCGATGAGGATGGCGAATGAAGCTCCGCTCGCGCGCATGGAGATATCTTGTGCGCGGGTTTCAGGCGAGTGATTGGACACGAAGTATCCTCCACCATGCCCGCCGCGCCGCCCGCGCTGCTTTCACCACGGACTATTAGAGTTCCTCGTACAGTCCCGGCAGACTGCGCAGCAGCAGCCGCGACCAATTCCAGCCGGTCATGCCGTCGAAGCTGATCTCGGCTTGGATTTCCTCGGCTGACTTGCCGCTCCGCTTGATCGCGCGGAAGCGGGTACGGAACAACTCGTAGTCGGCGCGCCACTTGGCGATGTCGGTTCGCTCGCCCAGCGGGCCGTGGCCGGGAATGACGGTGTCGAAATCGAGTTGCAAAACCTGGCTGATGGTGCGGTCCCAGGCCAGTGCGCTGCCGCCGTTGCCGTAGTCGATAAACGGCGCTCCGCGAATGAACATATCGCCGGTGTGAATAACCTTGCGGTGCGGGAAGTAGATTACCGAATCGCCGTTGGTGTGCGCCCGCCCGAAGTGCATCACGCGGACTTCCTTGCCCCCTAGATAAAGGGACGTCTCCTTGCTGTACGTCAACCGCGAAGCGCCGGGCTGCGAATTTTTCAGCACGTTCGCGCGGGCGTTCTTGTGCATCACGATTTCCGCCTGCGCAAGCAGCTTGGCGTTGCCGCCGGAGTGGTCGCCGTGATGATGGGTGTTGACTACGTACCGCACCGGCCGGTCGGTGACGCTCTTGACCTGGGAGAGGATATTTTCGACGTCCCGGTCGAACTTGTCGTCGACCAGGACAACCCCTTCGTCCGTGACCAGGACGCCGATGTTCCCGCCGCCGCCGAAAATCACGTAGAGGTCGTCGGCGATCTTGTCGATCGTAAGCTCCGCCGGCCGGGATTGCCCGCCCTTGCGTTGTTGGGTCCAGGCCAGCCAGAGGCTGCCGATCGTCAAGAACGCCGCGATAAAGCGGATCGCCGCGGTTTTTGTCATCGTGGTTTCCTAGGATGCAATGATAGCAGGCGCATGCGTTACTGGACGGCGCCCGACTGCACCGCCGACGGGTCGAGCTTGATCTCGCCGAAAGTCGATTCGTATTGCGCGAGGTTCTGCGCCAGAACCGTATGCAGCGCTTTTGCCTGCTGGGGGCTCAGGTATATCCCTTGAAAGGCGCCGATTTCCATTTCGGTCGGCGACTTCTGGTTCAGTCTCCCGAACTGAAGAAAGAAGTCCCACAGATTGACGCGCACCTGGACGCTGTTGGCGTATTCTTCGCGGTAGCCTTCCTGTTGCACGATGCGGACGTTAGCTTGTTGCCGTTCAGTCATTTTTCTTGCGATTCCGGCGCGCCTTCGGACGCCGGCCCGTCTCTGATATTCTAGGGAAAGTCTGATTAATTGACCGTTGGGTAGACGGATAGAATAATAGCAGGAATGAGGGGGTAGGAGAGGATGCAGGGAGCGCTGAACAGACAAAGGACATTGGCGGAAGCAGGATTCGAGCGCTATGGCAAGGTGACCAAGCGGGAGCGATTTTTGGAACAGATGGACAGGGTAGTGCCGTGGGAGAAGCTCTGCGCGCTGGTCAAGCCGGTCTACCCGCAGCGTCAAGGGGCAGGGCGTCCGCCGGTGGGCGTGGAGCGGATGCTGCGCATCCACTTTCTCCAGCAGTGGTTCAATTTGTCGGATCCGGGAGTGGAGGAAGCGCTGTACGACTCCAACGCGATGCGGCGTTTTGCGGGCATCGACTTGTGCCGGGAGCCGGCGCCGGACGAGACGACGGTCTGCAAGTTTCGCCGGCTGCTGGAGAAGCACAAACTGGGGGCGGCGCTTTTCGGGGCGGTGAACGCACACTTGCAAGAGCAAGGGCTGAAGGTTAGCGGCGGGACGATTGTGGATGCGACGATCATCGACGCGCCGAGTTCGACGAAGAACAAGGAGAAGAAGCGGGACCCGGAGATGCGTCAGACGAAGAAGGGGAATCAGTGGTACTTCGGGATGAAGGCGCACATCGGAGTGGACGCCGAGACGAAGCTGATCCATTCCGTGGCGACGACGGCGGCGAACGTACATGACTCGCAGGTGATCGGCAAGTTGCTGCACGGCAACGAAGAGCGAGTGTGGGGAGATGCGGCCTATCAGGGGCAGGGGCAGGCGATTCGGCAGCAGGCTCCGCAGGCGCAGGACTGCACGCACCGGAAAGGAACCCGCCAAAGGCCGTTGAGCGCCGCGCAAAAGGAGCGCAACCGGGCCAAATCGAAGGTGCGCGCGAAGGTCGAGCATCCCTTTCAGGTGCTGAAACGGATTTTCGGTTTCAGCAAGGTGCGCTACCGCGGGCTGGAGAAGAACACTCAGCGGGTGTACGTCAATTGTGCTTTGGTCAATCTGTTCCTGGCCAGGCAGCACTGCTTGCCGCTTGCTGCGGCGTAATCTGCAGGGCGTAGTGTGTCCAATAGGCAAAAAGCGCCCTCAAAACCCTACTGCAGCCTGAAAAATAGCTGCCCATAGCTGGTTTCGGCCCCAGTATCGCCCACCCCCGCCTATTGCTTGCCCCGCTACCTACGCCTTGATCGCTCCCATACCCTAAAATTGCCTATTGTTCAGACCTTCCCTAAGTTGCCAAGTGTTCGCGGGTCATCAGCAAAGAGCAGCCGTTCTCTTTGCCGCGGCCGATCTTGTTCTGACCTTCATTGCTTTCGAGGCGGCCTATCAAACCCGCGTCATGCTGCCGCTGCGGCAGTTCTCGATCGACACGCCGATTCGCTGGTTAATCCTGATTGCGGTGCTCCTGGCCGTTGTCGGCGTCGGGCGCGCGATGGGCGTCTATGCGCGTCTGTACACCGGAAACGTGCGTCGGGCCGCCGTCGATACGCTGCGGCAGGTCGCATTGAGCATGCTCGCGCTGATGGCGTTTCTTTATCTGCTCAATCTCGAAACGCCGATCAGCCGCCCGTTTACGGCGTTGCTCGCAGCGTACCTCGCCTGCGGACTCATTGTTTACCGCGCCGCTGCCGGCGGGTTGCGGGGAGAGCTGCGCAAGGCATTGGGGGCGGAGACTTCGTTTTTCGTTGTCGGCGACGGCGAGAAGGCGCTGGAGATGGCGCGCGAGCTCGAAGCGGCCGAACCCTACGGCGTGCGTCTGTCGGGGATCGTCGATTGCGGCGGCGCGCTCGGCGCATCGCAGCAACTCGCCGGGCAGTACCCCGTATATCCGCTCGACGATCTGCCCCGTCTGCTCCAGGAGCAAGTCGTCGATGAGGTTGTCTTCGCCGTTTCGGGAAAGCAGGTTGCCGAGCTAGAGGGCATGTTCGTGTTGTGCGACGAGCATGGCGTGAAAACCAGGCTCGTCGCCGATTTTTTTCCGCATGTGCATAGCCGGATGTACTTCGACCGATTCGGCACGAAGCCGCTGCTGACGTTTTCGACTTCTCCCGGCGACGAGTTGCTGCTGCTGGCCAAGAGAACCTTCGATATCGCGTTGGCCGCGGCGGGCCTGGTCTTCCTGGCGATTCCGATGGCCGTGCTTGCCTGCGCCGTCAAGCTGACATCCAAGGGGCCCGCGATCTTCAAGCAAACGCGCTGCGGGTTGAACGGCCGCGTTTTCAAGTTCTACAAGTTCCGTTCGATGGTCGAAAACGCCGAGGCGCTGCGGCCGGAAATCGAGCATCTTAACGAGAAGGACGGGGTGGCGTTCAAGATCGAGGACGACCCGCGCCTCACCGGCTTGGGCAGGTTTCTGCGGCGCTACTCGATTGACGAATGGCCGCAATTCTGGAACGTCCTGCGGGGCGACATGTCGTTCGTCGGACCGCGGCCGGCCGTTCCCTCCGAGGTGGAGCGCTACGAAATCTGGCAGCGCCGCCGGCTCAGAATGCGTCCGGGGCTTACCTGCCTGTGGGCCATCCGCGGCCGCGACAAGTTGGACTTCGAGACCTGGATGAAAATGGACCTTGAATACATCGATAACTGGTCGCTGTCGCTCGACATGAAAATCTTGCTGCAGTCGATCCCGCGCGTGCTTAGCGGCAAGGGCGCAAGCTGACGAGCGGCGCGGGGATGTTCCGCGCCGCTCAGACAACGGTCCGCGTGTTGCCGGAGCGCCGCGTAATTTTCTGCTTGTCGAAGTATTCGAGCAACGGGATCGCATACTTGCGGCTCACGCCGGCCAGTTCCTTGAATTCCGGCACGCTGATCTCCTTGCCGCGGAGCGGCGCCAACGAGCGGCGCAACGCGGCTACGGCGCCGCTGTGAAAGACGAGATCGTTCGTCACCTTCAGCAGCAGACCTTCGCGCAACAGGGTTTGCAGAATGCTCCGGCAGCGCGCCGCGTCGATATTGAGCGTCGGCAGAAACTCTTTCAGCGCCGGCGCCTGCAGCGCGGCGCTTTCGAATGCGCGCAGCATTTTTTTGCGGGCTTCCCGCTCGTCGGCCTGCATCACGATGCGCCGGCCTGCCAAACGAACCAACTCTCCGTCGATCTGCAGCTTCTTTTCGGAAACCAGCTTATCGACCAGATAGGTTGCAAATGCATCTGAAGCCGGCCCCAACTCGCTGCTGCGGACGGCTTCGAGCGGCGCTCCCGGTCGCAGCGGGTTTTTCTCGTGAAAGGCGGCCAAGGCGTCGAGAACGCGCTGCCCGGCTTGTTCAACAGCGCCTCGCGATGCGAGCAGCAGCGGATTCCGGCGAATCACAGCGACGCTCGGCGCCTGCTCGGCGGCGGCGGCGAGCTCGTCCGCCGTACGGCCGCTGCGGGCGACAAGTTCCTCCACGCCGGCGCCGTACGGATATTGCGCGCAAAGTTGCGCGAGCTTGTCGGCGATGCCGCCCTCATGCAGCGCTTCGAGCAGCGGCCGCCAATCGTCCTTGATCCGATGGCGCGCAGCCAACGGATCGAGCACCGTTCCGCCGGCAATCGTGACCAGCGGAGAAAACTGCCGCAGAATGAAACGGTCGCCCGGCAGCGCCAATACCTCTTCGTCGAGGCGCAACTGAACGAACGCGGCGGAACCGGGCGCCGGGGCCGGTTTCTCTCCTGCGCGCTCCAGCAGATAGACGCGGCCGACCGTCTCGGCCGTGCCGATGTGCAGATGAACCGGCGCGCCGTGCTTGAGCGGCTTTGCCGACGGCAGCAATTCCAGATGCGCGTCGAATTGCCTGGTCGAGCGGAAGAGTCCCGGCTCGACCAGCGTGAGCCCGCGGCGCAGCTCCGCTTTGCCGGCGCCGCTGAGATTGATTGCCGTTCGCTGCCCCGCGACCGCTTTGTCCGACTTTTCTCCGTGGACCTGGATGCTCCTGACCCTGGCGCGGACCCCGCCCGGCTGGACTTCGATTTCCGTGTCCGCGCGGAGCCTGCCGGAGGCAAGCGTTCCGGTCACCACGGCGCCGAAGCCCTTCATGGAAAACACGCGGTCGATCGGAAGACGCGCGAAGCCTCGAGAGCTCTTGGGCTCGACCGCGCGGCCCGCTTCGATCAGTCTCTCGCGAAGCTCCGGCAGGCCCGCTCCCGTCTGCGAGCTCACAGCGACCACCGGCGCGGATTCCAAAAACGACCCCGCGACGTACTCCTCGACTTCGAGCTTGACCAGTTCGACGATATCGTCGTCGGCCAGGTCGGCCTTCGTCAGAACGACAATGCCCTGCCGAATCCCCAGTAGCCGGCAAATATCGAAGTGCTCGCGCGTCTGCGGCATCAGCGACTCGTCGGCCGCGACCGTCATCAGCAGCAGGTCGATGCCGCCAGCGCCCGCCAGCATGTTTTTCACAAAGCGTTCATGGCCGGGAACGTCGACGAAGCCGAGCCGCAAGTCATCGCCCGGTTCCAGATGCGCAAAGCCGAGATCGATGGTAATGCCCCGGCGTTTCTCTTCCTCCCAACGGTCGGTGTCGATGCCCGTCAGCGCGCGGACAAGCGACGTTTTGCCGTGGTCGATATGACCGGCCGTGCCGACAATGATGTGTTTGCGGTCCATCGTCCGTTGCGGCGCTTGACGCGAAACGCGCTTTTCCTCGCCGGGTTTCGCAGTTTACCGCGAATGCTTCCGCCAGAATAAAGGAAAGAGCCGATGCTCGTTCGTTTCACGGTGCTGCCGGCGGTCTGCGCTGCCGGGCTGCTCGCCCAGCCCGTCGCCATCGAGAACCGCTTCGGAGGAGTTTTCGTCGAGATCGTCAAGGGCCGGAAACTGCTTGTCGGCCAACACGGCAAGTCCCGCGAGGCGTCTCGCGAGGACGTGCTCGTCGAGCAGGGGCCGGGCGCCGTACGCATCGCGGCCCGGCCCGAAGACGGCGCAGCCGTCGATCTGCGGGTCATGGTTCCGTTCGGCGTTCCGCTTGCCGTCGCCACGCAAGACGGCGACATCGAGGTCTCCGGCATGATGCAAAAGTTATCCGTGCGGACCGAGAGCGGGGCGCTCACCATTGCCGCGCCGTGGGAAATCACGCGCCTCGATCTCGATGCGCGCCGCAAGCCTCCGCGCGTCGAGACGCCGCCCGAGGCGAAGTTCATGCAGTCGCGCATCTGGATCGGGCCGAACGAATCGATCTGGCGGCTGCGCGACCGGCTCGACGTCAACGCGGCGGTTTACGGCGACATCGAAGTCAAGTTGAGCAATTCGCCGGAGCTGATCCTCAAGACTTACCGGCCTCCCGAAGATTGGCCGCTCAAGCCGCACATGCGCTCCAGGGAAATCGCCGCTCGGCTGATCGCGCTGCGCAAGCAACGCGAAGGGGGCAAGCCGGCGCCGGCCGGGCCGCCGTCTGCCGCGGCCGTCGATCTGCCGGACCCTCCGAGCGAGGCGCTGTTCGTTTCCAACGTGCGCATGGTCAGTCTGACGGCCGCCGTGAGCGACAGGCAGGGCCGCCCGGTAACCGACCTCGACCCCCGCGAATTCACGGTCGAAGAAGACGGCGCGCCGCAAGACATTACTGTCGCGACTAAGGATTCCGCGCCGTTCAACATGGTCATCCTGCTCGATCTCAGCGGCAGCACGAGCATCGACCGCGTCCACATGCGCAACGTAACCGTGAAGCTGATTCAGTTGGCGGACAAGAACGACCGCGTCGCGCTGTACGCGCTTGCCGGCGGCATGTTCCACGTCCTGGCCGAATTGACCGCTGACCATCGGCCGCTCATCGAACGGGTCGAACGCCTGCCGCGGGCCGGCGGGGGCTCGCCGCTGTGGGACGCTATCGTCCTGGCTTACGGCGAGGAGTTGATCGACCATGAAGGCGAGCGTAACGCCTTGATCGTCATCAGCGACGGCATCGATAACCGCATCAGCAACCAGGAGGCGCCCTCGGCGCTCAACGCCGAGCGGCTGATCAACGCCGCCCGCGAGATGGACGCCCGCATTTACCCTATCTTTCTGCGCTCCGGCGAGCGCTTCGCCCGCGGCTGGTCGGAGAAAGCGAGGAACCGCATGGACAAGCTCGCCGAGGTCACCGGCGGGCGCGTCTTCCCGGCGCTCTCCATTGCCGACGTGGATCCCGTGCTCCCGCGATTGGCGGAGGAGTTGCGCAGCGTATATTCGATTGCGTACTACCCGGACAATCAGAATTTCGACGGCGGCTGGCGCAAGGTGAAGCTCAGCGCGGCCCGCAAGGATGTCGTGATTCGGGCGCGGCCCGGGTATTTCGCCAGATAGCGGCGCAGCAGCGGAGGCGAACGCCGCCGGCGAATTGCACTATACTCGAATTCCACGGATGTTCGATTTGGAAAACCGACCGCCTCCCGCGCCGCGCCGCGCCGCGCCGGCCGTTACCGTTGTTTTTTGCCTGACCGTTCTCGGCCCCGCCTGCACGCAAGCGCCGCCGTTTCAACCGAAGTCCACCGTCGGCCAGTTGATGCACGATGTCGTTTACCCCCGCGCCCACGACGTCTGGAAATCGGTCGGCACGATCGTAACCGAGGAAGGCACGGAGGAAATCCGCCCGCGCACCGATCTCGAGTGGGAAGTCGTCCACAGCGGCGCACGCACGCTGATGGAAGCGGGCAACCTGCTGATGATGGAAGGCCGGGCGCAAGACAACGACAAGTGGATGGAACACTGCCGGGAGCTCATAGAGGCCGCGGCGGCGGTGCTCGAATCGTCCGAAGCCTACGACGCCGATGCGGTCTTCGATCGCGGGGAGCTGATCTACAACGCCTGCCAGGGCTGCCATTGGGAATACCGCTACGAGGACGATCCCGGCATCATCCGCATCCGCTGAGCTAACTCTCGTCCAACACCTTGTCACAGGCCCGCATGGCTAGCGCGATCAGCGTCAGCGTCGGGTTTTTATCCGGGTTGGAGACGAACACGCTGCCGTCGACCAGCGAGACGTTGGGCGAATCCCACACCTGTCCGAACGCATTCGTCACGGAGGATTTGCGGTCGTTTCCCATGCGTGCGGTTCCCAGTTCGTGGATGTGAGAGCCTCCGGCGATCATGCCCGCGCGCCGCTCGCGGTGCGCCGGGTTTTCCAGCAGCGTTCCGCCCGAGGCTTCGACGATCCGCGCCAACTCCACACGCATGTCTTCGGCCATCTTGTAATCGTTCTCCGACCACTCGAAATGAATGCGTGGCACGGGCGTCCCCCAGTCGTCGACCGTTTCGGGGTCGATCTCGATATACGAGCGCGGATTGGGGTACGATTCGCCCGTGCCCTTGATGCCGACGAAAGCGCCGAAGCGCTCCCGCGCCGCTTGCTTGAGATCGCGGCCGTAGCCGGGCAGGTATTGGTTGACGTCGCGCGCAAACGCCGTCGAGGGCATTGCAAACCCGCCGTAAACCTCGATGTGGTAGCCGCCGGCGAAATCGAGCCTGTGCTGCGAACGGTCGTATTTCCACCAGGGGGCCATGACGTGTCCCGAGTGGATGCCGTCTTCGTTGACCCGTTCGCGGTTGACGAGTTGCGGCAGGACGGCCGGCGTGTTGCCGGTGCCGACCGTATCGGTCAGGTTCCGCCCGAGTTCGCCGCTCGAGCCGCCCAGCCCGTTGGGATGAAAGCGGCTTTTCGAGTTGAGCAGCAGCCGCGCCGTTTCGATCGTTCCGCAGGCGGCGAAAATACGTTTCGCCTTGATGCGGCGCTCCTTTCGCGTGGGGCGGTCGATATATGAAACGCCGTTGGCGCGGCCCTCGCCGTCGACGGTAATTTCGCGCGCCATCGAATGGGTCAGCAGCGTCAGCCGCCCGGAGCGCAGCGCCGGCTCGATCGACCAATGGATCGAGCCGTACTTCGACCCCATCGCGCAGCCGCGGTCGCATTGCCCGCACCAGTGGCAAGTCGGATGCCCGCCGTGGTTCCGGGTGAGCACGGCGCGCCGCACCGGAATCATCGGAATCCCCAGCTTGCGCGCGCCGGCGGTCAAGAGCGCCTCATGGCACTTCGGCTTCAGCGCCGGCAGGTAATGTCCGTCGGGAAGACTGGGAATGCCCTCCACGGAACCCGAAACGCCAAGGAACTTTTCCGCCTCGCTGTAGTAAGGTTCGAGGTCGTCGTAGGCGATGGGCCAGTTGACGCCGACGCCGAACTCGTCGTACGGACGGAAATCCCATGCGGCCAACCGGTAACTGTGGCGGCCCCAGTTGTTCGTCCTTCCGCCGAGCGCGCGCGCCCGCATCCAGACGAATTCGTCGTCGCCGGCAACGACGTACGGCTCGCCGGGCAGGCGGGGGCCGCCGAGATGCGCGTTCATCGCACGGCCGCGGTCGGCGTAATCGTACGGCCATTTGTGCTCCGCGTAGTCGCGGGCGGGGTCGATCTTCGGTCCGGCCTCCAGCAGCACGACCTCGAGCCCGGCGTCGATCAGACGTTGGGCGGCGGAACCGCCGCCGGCCCCGCTGCCGATGACCGCCGCGTCGTAAACCTTGGCCGGGCGAATGACCTGCACTTCAGTTCGTTGGGATGGGCTCTACCGGCGGCGCGTCATGCTTCCATCCGATCGCCTTTCAGGAATTCGACGACCGCGTCCTTACACGTTTTCGAGGTCAGATAGGCGTCCTCTGTGCCCCAGCTATCCATCTGGAACCAACCTTCGAAACCGCCGTCGTAGAGAATTTTGCACAGCTTCGGAATATCGTAGACGCCTTGGCCGCAGGGCAGGTGCCGCGACGTTCCGGCGCGGCCGTCGGGAAACGGACGCAGCGTCGAATCGCCGTCGCAGAATTGGACGTAGCCGACGCGGTCGATGCCCAGGTCGAACAATAAATCCTCCGGGCGCCCCTGCGCGCCGCCCAGGATATCGAAGTGCGAAGGGTCGAAGATGACCTTGAACTCATCCATGCTCACGGCGGCGAACAGCTTGCGGTAACGTTCGGCGGAATTGACAATCAGCGGCGGCTCGCCTTCGATCGCCAGAAACATTCCCCGGTCGACGGCGTATTGCGCCACCGGCTTGACGACGCCGGCGAGGCGCTCGATGATTTCATCCTCTCCGGCGCCGTCGTCCGGCCTCCCGCCGGCCCACAAACCCATGGCGTCGCAGCCGAACTTCCCGGCCAGATCGACATACTTTTTCAACTTGGCGGCGTATTCCGCGCGCTCGGCTTCGTCGCTCGCAATCGGGTTCACGCCGCTGACGCCGGCCTGGATCGAGAAAACCTGCAAACCGTAGGATTCGATTTTCCGGCGCTGCGCCGCGATCGCCGCGTCGTCCTGCGGGTCGGGGTATCCGCCGCGCCAGCCGCGCCAAAGCTCGATGCCTTCGAAGCCTTCGTCGCGGGCGAACGCAAGGATTTCGTCGTAGTTGTATTTCTTCCCGTGATGCGTCTCCGACGAGCCGAATCCGTTCAACCCGATCGCCGGTTTCCACGGCGATTTTTTCTCGGGTTCGGCAGGAGGCGGCGCGGTCGAACAACCCAAGGCCGCTAATTGCGCCAGAAAAACGCGGCGTGTCGAGGCGTTCATCGCCGAACCATCGTAGCGGATTGCGCCGGCGCCCGCGCGGCTGTCAGCGCAAGTCCACCCATATCGGGCTGCTCCAGGCCAGGGAGCCGTCCGACTGCTCGACGCGCGCGTAGTAGTAGCTCTCGCCTTTGGCCGGAGCATCGTCGCGGAACTCGAACGCCGCCTCTTTCGTTCCGGGTTCGGCCGTATAGACGAACTCGTTGTTCTTGATCAGCGTCACGCGGGCGATAGGCCGCGTGCCGATCGCCCGAACCTTTACCAGCGGGGGTTCGCTGCTCGCGAACGCTTCGCCCATCAGATGTTCGCCGATGCGCACATCGACGACGATGTTGTCGGTCGCGGCGTAGGTGCGGCGCGCGCGCATTGCGTCCAACAGGTCTTGCCTTGTCGTTTCCTCGTCGGCCGGAACCAGCACGCAGGCATAGGCGTCGTGCGTGCCGACGTGGTCGGAGCTTGCCTGCACGCCGATCTTGATTCCCTTTGCCCAGGCTTCCCAGACGAAGCCGTCCGGGCGCCACGACTCGCCGTGATGGTAGTAGCGCTTGTCGGGCGTTTCGGCGCGCGGCGCGCCGGGGTACTCGTAAGAAGCGTGAAGCCCCTGGTAGATTTCGACGATGGGTTCGACTTCGGGATCGCTGTCCCGCCAATCCGTGCCTTGATCGGTGCCGGATGTGTGGCTGGTCGTGATGCCGCCGTTGCGCCGCAAGTAAGGGTAAAGCACGTCGCCGCTGTCGATGGTTGCGTTCCGTTCGCCCGCTTGAATCGGCAGGCGGCGAATGCCGCGCTTGGCGAAGACGGTGTTGCGGTGGCCGTTGGGGTAAGGCAGACTGCGCTCGGTTCCGAACAGCGGCCAGAAACGCCCCTGCACTAGGAAAACGTCTTCGGATTTCTCCGTTCGCCACCAGTTGTACTCGACGCCCGGAACCGTATCGCCGCCGAACTGGTGGTCGGCCACCATCATGAAGTCGTACGAACCGGCGGTAATGGCGTAGCGATAGAAATCGATCAGCGCCCCTTCGCCGATGCCGTCCGCGGAAATGTCGGTGTGGCGGTGGAGATCGCCTCGCAGGATGCGGTAGCTCTTGCCGCCCGCCTCGTAACGGTACGAGCGGATGGCTTGCGTATCCGCCGCCTCGTTCGGGTGGACCGGCGCCGCGCTCGCCGCGGCTTCGCGGAACGGCGCGAGCCGCGGCTGCCCGCCGCTGCGCCAAGCCGCCGCGCTCGGATCCAAAATCGTATACGAAACATGGGTTGTCCGCGCCGCGGGCGTCGGACGGTTGCCGGCGCGGTCGGGCGAGCCGAAGGGCCGCGCGTCGCGCGACCAAGCGAACCACAGCTTGCCGCCGGCGGATAGGGCGCTCGACGCCCACACGTCGTTGCGCCCGTTCGTCGCATGCAGCTTGACCGCCGGAGTCCAACCCGACGGGTCCAGCCGCGTCAGCAGCATTTCCCAGATGCCGCCCGCTCCCCAGTTGTTGTTGACGCGCGTCGTCGCGCTGGTCAGCGAGCGCACCATCGCCCACAGGTTCCCGCCGGCGTCCGTTTGCAGCCTCGCCTGCTGGACGTAATCTTTCGCTTCCGCGGGGATCGCGTCCATCAGCGCCGGCGGCTGCTTGAGGCGTTTGCCGTCGAGCACGGCGACCTTGACGGCGCGGGCGCGGTACAGTCCCGCGCCGCCGCCCGGCTTGAAGCGTTGGCTGCTCCAGTCTTTGCCCCAGTTGGCTTCGCCATGGTCCCAGGCGATCCACAGGCGGTCGTTCGCATCGCAGGCGAGCGCGGCGTTGGCGTCGAAGGCCGGCGACGCAGTGATCTGCCTGATGTCGTCCCATGAGCCGTTCGCGCGCAGGCGGCGGACGTAAATATTGAAATCGCCTGCCGCGTAGCCGTCCCAGCCCACCCAGACGTTGCCTTTGGAATCGGCGGCGATAGCGGGCGACCAGTTGTCGCCTTCCGGCCCGCTGACTACCGTCTCGTCGGACCAGGCCGCGCCGTCCCAACGCGCGTGCAAGATTTTCGAGACGCGGTCGCGGAAGCCCTGCCAGACGACGTGTACGTTGCCGTTGCCGTCCTCGGCTATGCGGTGGTAGAGGTTTTCCGCAGCCCCGCCAATCGCATACACGCTCGACAGTGCGCCGCCGTCGAGAACGCGCGAAAAAATACCCCATTGCCCCAAGGGCGACTTGCCCGACCAGACCGCGACGATGCGCCCGTCCGCGTCCTCGGCGACCGCCGTGCGGAAATTATCGGTGTATTCGCCTTCGGGCGAAACGCGGATCGGCTTGCTCCAGCCGCCGGCGTCGCGCCCGGCCAGCCAGACGGCGTCCTTTTCGTCTTTGTAGCCGATCCATGAAAGCCAGACCGACCCGTTGCCGGCCGCCGCCAGAGCCGCGTAGTCGTTATAGCTCTCGCCGGAGGTGAAGTTGACGGTCGGCGGCGCGCGCTCGACCAGCGCCGCGCCGTCGAGGAAGCTTTTCGAGCGCCCGAAGGGGATTTCGGCCGGCTTGAACGCAAACGAGCCCATTACCGTCTCGATCTCGACCGCCGCGTCCTCCGGGGCGTCCAGGGCGGCAACGACGCCGTTGGGGATCATGGCGAACGGCCGCGTATGCACCGGGTCGTAACCGCGCGGCATCGTCGAATCCGCGTAGCGCGTGACGCGGTTGGTCAGCAACCATGCGTTCGGCGGAACGATCCGGTCGCGGCCCTCGAAGTGAACCCCGCTGAGAGCAAGCACCCGGCCCGGAGTCACGGCGATCGAGCCGTCCCAGCGTTCGGGCGTGAGCTTGTCCATGCCGAACATCAGCCGAAACGTTAGGGGCGGCGCCGCGGCGCCGGCGGCCGCCAACTGCGGAACTTGCGCCGCGGCGCCGGGCGCCGCCGGCGCCAGCATCAAGAGAAACGAAAACGGGAAACGAGTCCTGCCGGTCATCCAAACCGCCCGCCATCAACGATAGCAAGCCCCGCCGCGGCGGCCTCTCCGCGAAAAATTTGCTCGCTGCGGTGTTTGCCGGGTATTGGATTTGGCGTGGGATGCGAGCGAACCGTGCTTAAACAGCCCGTGGCGAAAGTCACGCAGGCAGCGTTACGCGCCCCGGGGCCAATGGAGGATCACGCAGACGATCGAGGAACTCGGCGCCGCGCTCTCCGCCCGGCAAGCAAGCAAGGGTGCGTAGACCTTTGGGCGCCGCCGCTGGCGTGGGCCGATAAGACAGTCGGGGACGATCATGGACGCGAGCATCATCGCGGCGGCTCCCGGAGAGGGGCGGCGTCTTCATGCGCGGGGCGGCGCCGTTATCATCAGCCTGGGACGTGGGGCTGCCGACCGACGATGCGCATACGGCAGGCACGACAGTTCCGGCAGCGTCAGGGAACAGCGGTAATTCGCCAGTTGTCGGCGCCAAGCATCCTCTCGGCACGGAAACCGTTCAAGCTCATATTATACTCGGCGCTAGCTACGCTGCCACCGTATGTCGCCCACCCACTCGATAGGACCTCAAACCGGTTGTCGTCACCGCCGATGCCTGGAATGTCAATCGTGCAGGACCGGCCCGGCGAGATTTCCAGACCCACGATGCAGGCCGTTATCCCATTGCTGTTGAATTGCGCCTGGGCGCGCCGCGGCGACATCAAGGCATACATTGCCGCGGGCGTGGCCAAGGCCAACTTACCGTACTGCTCAATGAAGCGCCGCCGCGCGGCATCCGCCGGTTCCGATTCCCGCAGCGTCTCAGACGGGGGCAAAGTATTCCCCTCCTCTTGTCCGGGGGGGGGTGGGGGGGGGGGGGGGGGGGGGGGGGGGGGGTAAATTGCGTTTTGTTTGTGCATAAACTTCTCCTTTTTCTCTCGCGCTCGCCGTCAGATCCGGCGGCGTCAACCGGCAGCGCGCTGCCGGCGCTTACTTGAATACTATACGCTATTTCTACACTTTTTGCACTCTAGGCTCTCTTCCAACGGGAAATGAGTTCATTTGCGGATCGGAAAGGACTCTGCTTCGGCCTGTCTTATCCAATGCAAGACGCTCCCAAAGAGGGAGAAGCGCCTAGATAGAAGCGGGCAAGCTGCGGGCGATGGGAGCCGCTATGCAGCGTGCATTTACCCTACCTTGACCCAGCGGCGGCTCTTCGACGCTTCCGCGGCGGCATCCAGTATCTGCTGGTTTCTGACGCCGTCCGTGAAGTCGGGGTGCGTCCCGCGGCCCTCCGCCAACGCCGTCAGCATGTCGTAGAAGCTGTGGGTAAAGCTGTGCTCGTAACCCAGCAGGTGTCCGTCGAACCACCAGTTGTCGGCGTAGGGGTGCTTGCCCAGCGAGCAGGCGATGATCTCGCGGAAGCCTTGCGCGTCGTCCCGGTCGTCGACGGAATAGTATTTGAGGTTGTTCAGATTCTCGAGGTCGAAAATAAGCGACCCCTTGCTGCCGTTGATCTCGAAGGTATTGTGATTCTTGCGCCCCGCGCCGAACCGCGAGGCTTCGAGCGCGCCGATCGCGCCGTTGGCGAAGCGCAGGCACATGGCCACCGCGTCATCGACCGTCACGGCGGCTTTCTCGCGCGAACCCGCCGCCGCCGGACGCTGTTCGATGAACGTTTCCGTCGTTGCCGCAAGCTCGCTGACCTCGCCGCACAGATAGCGCGCCAAGTCGAGCGTGTGCGCCCCCAAGTCGCCGAGCGCCCCGCTGCCGGCCTGCTTGGCGTCGAAGCGCCAAACCAGCTCCAGCTCGGGCGACATCGCCCAGTCCTGCAGATAGCGCCCGCGGAAATGGTAGATCTTGCCGATCCGCCCGTCGTCGATCATGCGCTTGGCCAGAGCGACCGCCGGAACGCGGCGGTAGTTGTGCATCAGGAAATGCTTCACGCCCGCCCGCTCTACGGCCTCGAGCATTCTCTTTGCCTCGGACAGGGTGTTCGCCAGAGGCTTTTCGCAAACGACATGCTTCCCCGCCTCGGCGGCGGCGACGGCCATCTCGCAGTGCATCGCCCCCGGCGTGGCCACGTCGACAATGTCGATATCGTCGCGGGCGACCGCGGCGCGCCAATCGGTCGATGCCTCCGCCCAACCGAAAGCTTCTCGCGCCTGCTCCGTTTCTTCCGGATTGCGGCCGCACAAGACCGCCTGCTCGACCTTGGGCGCGTCGGGGAAGTACATGTTCACGTTGCGGTAGCCCTGGCTGTGCGCTTTGCCCATGAACTTCGTGCCCAACAACGCTACGCGAAACATCTTCTTCTGTCCTGATTTGCTCTCTTTCGGTTTCAAAACCGGAACCTCCTGCCGACTGTGCTTTTTCCGATTACGACTTTCAGATGAACATTTCTTCGTCGGACGCGATGCGGTCGATATCCCGGCGCCGGCCTTTCAGAAGTTGTCGGACCGCGGCGTTCAATCCCGCGCCGACGGCCCTGATCTGGTCGGCCGGCGCGCGGACCGCTTGCTCCAGGGCCTCGGTCGCATTATCGACGCGCTCCATCGTTTTACGCACCGTCTCGTCCACGCGGGCCATGTTCCTCTGCGCGGTTTCCGAGATCTCCTGGGCGGCGCCGGTAAGCTCGCCGACCTTTGTCAGAACTTCGCTCGACTGCCGCCGCAACTCGGCCAGCGTCTCTTGCGAGGATTTCGCCACCGGCTGCCACTCATCCATGAAGCTTGACGTCCGCTCCCGCAGCGCGTTGACCGACCGCCAGACGCCGACGGCGGCGACCATCGCGACCGTTAACGCGACAGCGGCCACCCCGGTGAAGACGGCCATGATTGTGAGCAAGAGTTCCGTATCCATCGGTTATTCCCGGATGTCGGGCCGCGCCGCCGTCAGCTTGCCGCCGCTGTTTCAGCCTCGTCCGCGGGGTTTCCGCCGCCGGCTTCGCGGTACGCCTTGCGGCCGGCTTCGAGCGCAGAGTGCAATTGCCCGCGCTGCGCATCGACCAAGTCGCGGCCTTGCTCGACGACTTCGCCGGCGCGCTCGCGCAGTTCTCCGCTTCTGCGGCGCACATACTCGCGGCCCTCGTCGGCCCGCCGGCGTATATCCTGGCGAGTCTCCTCGCCCGCTTGGGGGGCAAACAGGATGCCCAACGCGACGCCGACGCCGACACCGACGATGAAATACGGGAGATTGTTGTCGGCCATGATTTCCTTTCCAGCGTTCCGCTGCTATATGTAGCATACCCGACAGGTCATGACGCCCGCCGCCGTTCACCATTCCGTCGAGCGATAATGCGCCGGGGGCAGCCGTATCTCCATGCAGCCCTTGCCGGTGGGCAGCAGTTTCCCGGGGTTCAGACGGCCGTCCGGGTTGAAGATGCGCATCAGACGCTCCATCGTTTGCAAGCTGTCATCGGTAAACAGCAGCGGCATCAACTCGTTTTTTTCCATCCCGACGCCGTGCTCGCCGGTGATGGCGCCCCCGGCTTCCACGCAGTACGTCAAGATTTCCTCGCCCGCCTTCTTCGTCCGCTCGGTTTGCTCCGGGTCTTCCGGGTCGAACAGGATGATCGGGTGCATGTTGCCGTCGCCGGCGTGAAAGATGTTGCTGATTTGCAGATCGTACTTCTCGGAAACCTTGTAGATGTGCTGCAAGGTGTCGGCGATGCGCGTGCGCGGCACGACGCCGTCCTGGACGTAGTAGGTTGGGCTGACCCGCCCGACCGCGCCGAATGCGTTTTTGCGGCCCTTCCATAGCAGCGCGCGCTCTTCCTCCGACTGCGCGGCGCGGACTTCCCGCGCACGGTTCGCCCGGCAGACTTCGCTCACCAGCGCGAGTTGCTCTTCGACGGTTTCGCGCAAGCCTTCCAACTCGATCAGCAATACGGCGCCGGCGTCGAGCGGATAGCCGGCATGCGTCGCTTCCTCGACCATGCGCAGCATGACGCCGTCCAGCATTTCGACCGCCGCGGGGGTGATGGCGCGCGCGGTCAGGTCGCCCACGGTCGCCGCCGCATCTTCCGGCCGCTCATAGACCGCCAGCAGCGTCTTGACCGCCTCGGGCGAGCGCATCAAGCGCACGATGACCTCGGTCACGAGCGCCATCGTGCCTTCCGATCCGGTGAGCAGGCCGACCAGATCGTAGCCGGGCCGGTCGAGCTCCTTGCCGCCGACACGAATGACGCCGCCGTCGGGCAGCACCGCCTCGATGCCGAGCACATGATTGGTCGTGACGCCGTAGATCAACGTATGCGGCCCGCCCGCGTTCTCGGCGACGTTGCCGCCGATCGTGCAGGCTTTCTGCGACGAGGGGTCCGGCGCGTAATAGTAGCCGTTCCCCTGAACGGCGCGCGTGATGTCGAGATTGACGACTCCCGGCTGGACGACCGCGCATTCGTTTTCGTAATCGATCTCCAGGATTTTATTCATCCGCGAGAAGGCGATCATCAGTCCGCCCGCCCGCGGGATGACGCCGCCGCTCAGGCCCGTTCCGGCGCCGCGGCCGACAAGCGGCAGATCGTGAGCCTTGGCAATCTTGACGACCGCGACCACCTCTGCGCTGGTGCGGGGAAAGACGACGCACTCGGGCCGCCCCTTTTCGATGCTGCCGTCGTATTCGTAAAGCGTCAGATCCTGCTCGCGGGCGAGCAGGGCTCGGGGGCCGACGGCGCGCTCGAGATCTTGCAGGGTGGCCGGAGAAAGCACCTTCTAATAGTACAGGACATCCGCCGGCCGCCGACGCGTCGTCATTCGGCCGGCTGGCGAATCGCGAGCGCAGACCCGTGCGGGCCGGGAATCGACTGCCGCGAGCCGTCCGGCCAGCGTACTTCCAGCGCCTGGCAGCAGTCCCGCCGGCCGAGGCCGAAATGGAGATCGGCCGCGCTCGAGGAAAGATAGCTGCCGCCGGACCCGCGAAACGCCGTCAGCCGGACCCCCTCCGCAACCCGCAGCGTCACCGCGGCGCCGATGGCGTCGCGGTTGCTCTCGACTCCTTCGAGCCGGATGCGCAGGCGCCTTCCCGCTCCGGGGGTCGTGTTGCGCAGGACGAGCGCCGGTCCGTCGTTCACGTTGACAACGATGTCGATGCGGCCGTCGTTGTCGAGATCGCCGAAGGCGGCCCCGCGGGCCGCTTGCCGCCGCTCGAAAATTTTGCCGCCCCGGCGCGATACGTCGAAGAAGCGCCCGAACAGGTTGCGGGCCAGCAGCAGCGGCTCGCGGCGCGCCAGCGCCGGGTCGCTGAAGGCGATATCGTCCATCACGTGCCCCTGAGCAACGAACAGGTCGCGCCAACCGTCGTTGTCGAAATCGACCAGGCCCATGCCCCACCCCGAGCGCAGTTCCGAGAGCGCGGCCAGTCCCGTACGTTCCGACGCCGCTTCGAATGCGCCGCCCGTATTGCGGTAGAGCCAATATCCCTGCCGGCCGAGCGCGTTGACCAGGATGTCGGCCCGGCCGTCGCCGTCGTAGTCGCTCCAAGCGACTCCCATCCCCGCGTAATCGCGGCCCTCGGCGTCGTAGGCTATGCCGGCTTCGACCGCGACGTCTTCGAACCGCCCGCCGCCGACGTTGCGAAAAAGCTGCTGCGGATAGGAATCGTTGGCGACAAACACGTCGATGCGGCCGTCCTCGTCGTAGTCGCCTACCGCAACGCCGAGGCCCTTGCCCGGAAATGCCGCGATGCCGCTCCGCGCGGAAACGTCTTCGAACCGTCCGCCGCCGGCGTTGCGGTAAAGCGTATGGGCAACCGCGCCGAACAACCGCGGGTGGCAATACGAGCGGCGGGCGGGCAGGGCATCGCCGCACGGGCGGTTGCGCGCGAAGCTCCAGTCGAGATAGCTCGCCACGAAGAGGTCGAGCCGGCCGTCGTTGTCGTAGTCGAGAAACGCCGCTCCGCTCGACCATCCGCCGCCGCCGATGCCCGCCTCACGGCTGACATCGCGGAAGACGCCGCCGCCTTCGTTGCGCAGCAGAGTATCCGGACCGAAGTTGCTGACGAAAATGTCCGTATCGCCGTCGTTGTCGTAATCGGCAGCGGCGACGCCCATGCCGTAGCCGCTGCCCCGCACGCCGGCCTTTTGCGTGACGTCCTCGAAGCGCAGGCCGCCGAGATTGCGGTAAAGGCGGTTCCAGTAGCGGGGAGAGCGCTTGGCGCCGCCGTCGAGCCGCGCGGGCGCCGCGAGATCCGCCCCGTTCACGAAATAGATGTCGAGCAATCCGTCGCCGTCGTAGTCCAGCAGCGCGGCGCCGGCGCCCATCGTCTCGACAAGGTATTTGTCGGCGGTCTTCGATGCGGTGTGGCGGAAGCGCACGCCGGCCGCGTCTGCGATCTCCTCGAAACTCTGCGCCGCCAAGGGCGCGCAGAGCGCGGCGGCGAACGCCGCGGCGGCCGCCTGGAATCGAACGGGCATCGGCAACAAAAACCGCGCGCAGAACGCGCAATAGGCGGGGCAGGCGAACAACACCCGAATCCGACGACGTTCCTGGCCGCAGACACCCAGAGAAGTTATAGTATATTTTCCGCAGTGCGGTTCAAGCCCCAGCGTCAACCGGAAGATCACGAATCGGGCGCCGCACCGCTGGGCGCCGGTTGGCCCCCGCCGCTGGATGAAGAGATATTCGAATCCAGGATACGTACTGCCGGATCGCCCAAGCATGTCCGGGCGGAACTCCAGCGTGCGGTGCAGCGACGCATACAGGAACTCGAGAGCCATTTCGACACGCAGTACAGAGCCTATGTCGAGCGGACAAAAGTCCAGGACGTCCGACCGGATATCGAACGGGTGGCCGTGAAGGCGCTGGGTGAAATTGAAATTCGTACGAGCAGAACGGAGAGGAAGCTAGGGACACTGCGAAACGAGTACGCCAACAAACTGAGCGACTACAATCATTTCAAAGAGCATAATCGCCTCAACCGTGAGCCCCATTACCCTCCAAGCAAACTGCGCCACTCCTTACTGGCGATCGCAGCGGGCGTGGGCGAAACGTTCCTCAACGGCAATCTGCTGGCAGTCGGCGCACAGGGCGGGTTGATACAGGGATGGACCCTTGCGTTGGGGATTTCAGTCATCAATGTCGGAGGGGCGTTCTGCGGAGGCAACGCGGGGCGTCTCCTGAACGATCGAACCACGATCCGCAAGGGTCTCGGCTTTCTTAGCGTCCTGTTTTGCGTCGTCATTCTCATCCTGTTCAATCTTTTGGTCGCCCATTACAGAGAGGCGCTCCTCGCAAGCGCTGGGTACGCGGAGACCATCGGAGCGGGAAAGCGGGCTTGGGAGGCGTTCTCCAGGAACTATTTCGGCGTTTCCGATTTCATGTCCTGGCTGCTCTTCGGGATGGGGATGATGTCGGCGGGACTCGGAGCCTGGAAGGGCTATTCCATGGAGGATCCCTACCCGGGGTACTGCCGCCGAGCCCGTGCGCTCAAGCACGCCCGGGACGAATTGCAAGAAGAGCAGGAAGCTGCAATGGAAGAGCTTGCGGAATTCCAGGAAGAAGGCGTCAAAAACATCGATCACTACGCCAACCAATTCAGAAGACGCCTGACGAGAGCCCGGGAGATACAAACAAGACTTTTGGAATTGCCGAGGAACTTCCAGCGGGAGCGCGAAAAGCTCCTCTCGCAAATTGAGGTCCTACATGCCAAATATTGCCCGAACGAGGAACCGGTCACCTCTAGCAAGCCGCTTCCCGAACTGGAAACGCCTCCAATAGAGAGCATCGACTTCGCGCTCATTGAGGAATGCGCGCGGGACCATCACCAAAAACTCATCGACCGTTGCAACACGGCGATGAACAGTTTCAAGGCAACGGCCTGACCGCTGAAGAGAGAAAACCATGGCTCGGTCTAGGAAACGGAAGCGGCGCAACGGGGAGTCCGCATCGACTTGGCAGCGCGCGGCATGATAGGATCAGAGATGATGAGGCGCAACGGGGAGTCCGGGGAGTCCGCATCGACTTGGTTGATCTTGGTGGGCATCGTGGTCTTCGTCATGGCCTTCGGGTACTTCTCCATAACAAGCTCCGACCCGGTTCGGTCCGATGACGAAACGCTCTGCCCGGAGGATGCCAGCCTGATCACGCACCACGAGGTGCTGCTCTTCGAGCGGAACCGGCGCCGCAAGGGGCCCCAATTCATACCGCTCCCGCCTAATACCGCTCTCGAAATCCGGAGGCAAATCGAGACGAGCCTGCAGGACCTGCCGATTTACGCGCTCGTTGAGATTTACGAGGTGAGCTATGACGACGACAAGCAATTCGCTCCCGTCGCCAGTTTCTGCAATCCGGGCGACGGCTCGCATATCAGCGAGTGGACGGGAAACCCGCGGTTGGCGGAGTATCGATACCGGGAGATGTTCCGCAAGCCGTTCCAGGACGTGGTAGAGCGGTTGTCGTCCTGGAATCCGGATTACAAGTACAGCCTTGTGGATTCCCTGGGCGGCGTGACGCGATTGGTTCTCGGCAACCCGAAGTTCGAACACACCACCAAGTCGCTCACGGTGGTCTCGGACTTTGTAGTCCCGGAAAACTTTGTCCGACCTGGACGGATTCCGAAATCGTTCGCGCAAGTCGGCCTTTCGATGAAACTTGGGAATTTCGAAGACTTCGCGAACGCCGGCGGAGCTCAATACGACTTCCGCGGCGCCGCAGTGAGGATGATCCTCAACAGATTTTTGTATTCCTCGATTCCCAACATCCAGGGGCCCGCTCATACGGCGTGGTGGGAGCGCTTCTTCGATTCTCAGAACGCAATCGTGGAGGAGGTAGTCCAGGTTGGCGAGTAGCGACACCGAACACCGGGCAGCAGCGCAACGGCACGGTCGCAGAGTTCTCTGCCTGATAGGTTTGGCTTTCGCGCTTACTGCATTTTTCGGCTTTGCTTTCCCGGGGAACGTATTCCTGAACCTCATTCTGGTTCCGGGCGTGCTGATCGCCTGCATGTGGGGCTACGAGCACTACTGCTTCAACACACTCAAATTATCGTCAGAAGAGACCGGCGACAGCCTCTACTACCTTGGCTTCCTGTTTACGGTAACCGCATTGGCCGCCGGAATCCTGGTGATCGGCTTCAAGCTGCAAGGACGGGGCGGAATCGCCGGGGGAGAGGTCGTAGTTTCCTTCCTGCCCTCGTTCGCGGTGGCGCTGGGGACTACGATCTATGGACTCTGCCGCCGAGTCGTGTTGTCGCGGGGCTTCGGTGAGATCGATACGGCCTATTCGGACCTGAAAGACCAACTGCTCGATACTGCCGCCGACCTCACGGAGCAGGCGAAGCTGACAACCGAACAGTTCCAAGTCCTGCTTACTGTCCTCAAGCAGAAGTCTCAAGAAGTCAAGCAGGAGTTTACGGGTTTCGCAGACTCGATGTCAGCGGCATTCAGTCAAAGCGGCATGGTCCAATCCGCCATGCAACTCAAGGAATCCGCCGAGACATTGCAGAAGGCGGCGGGGTCGCTGTCTTTCGGGCAAGGCGATATGGTCCGCTCCGCCGCACAACTCCGGGAATCCGCCGAGGATTTGCAGCAGGTGGCGGGAGCACTGGCCGAATCCTCGAAGGGTCTCGACTCCCGATTGGAGTCGGTGGTCGGAGGCTTGACCGCAGCCGCAAGCAAATTGAACGAAACCACGACAGTTCAAATGAAAGCGATGGAGTCCACCGAGGACCTGTATAAAGTGGCGGGAGCACTGGCCGAATCCTCGAAGGGTCTCGACTCCCGATTAGAGTCGGTGGTCGGAGGCTTGACCGCAGCCGCAGCGCAATTGAACGAAACCACGACAGTTCAAATGAAAGCGATGGAATCCACCGAGGGACTGTATAAGGCGGCGGAGACACTGGCCGAATCTTCAAAGAATCTCGACTCCGAATTGAGACCGGCAATCGGGAACTTAGCCGCAGCTACAACGCAGTTGAACGAAACCGTAGCTGTCCAAGCCAAGGTGGTGGAAACGGCGGGAGCATTGGCCGAATCCTCGAAGGACCTCGACTCCCGATTGGAGCCGGCGGTCGGGAACTTGACCGCAGTCGCAACGCAGTTGAACGAGACCGCGGCGGCCCAAACGCAAGCGATGAAGGATGTCGCCGCGCTCGTCGCCAAAATTCGAACCGCCAATGTTGGCCAGGGGCCTGCAGAAGCAGCCGGGACAAAGCCAAAGACCGCTACTTTTGTCATGCTTTGGGTGACCGGCGTCGCGGTGGCGGTCTGGGTCGTATTGGCGATTCTATTGGGTGAGTTCGTTTGGTGGAACTGAACGCAGTAGCGGTCCAGAAGAAAAGGGAAGCGTTGGCGATGCGGTTGCAGGCCGAACATGGGGAATCGACGATGCACGGCGCTCTTGGGAATGCCGCGGTGATGTGACAGAGTGCGCACACTCCTCCGCGTGAAAGGAATGGCTACCGATGACTCTAATTCCAGGGACCGAGCCTTATGCGATTGCGGTCAAGAGGATCCAGCGCAAAGCGCAGGCATTCGGCACGAGCGCTCTGGAAATCATGCTGATCGTTACCTTCCTGATCCTGCTCCTGCTGCTGACGTACTTTTCCAGCATCGCTCCCGTAGATGCCGAGACGGCCGGCGATTCAATCGGAATTGAGCGTCCGCACCCTCTTCCGGAAGGGATTGCCAACCGCATCCAACGATTGGAAACCGCCCTGACCGAAAGACGCGTAAATGTCGACCTCGTTGAGGAACTGCAAGCTCTGGAAAAAGAATTGACACAGCAATTCCGCAAGTCGGGCCGCGAGACCGCCAATGCGGCCAAGATCATCAACGATTCGATGGAGGCGCTTGGCCCTGCGGATTCCCGGGATGCCGAACGTCCGAATCGGCTTCCGGAAAGGATCGCCAATCTGACCCGCCAACTGGAAACCGCGCTGGCTGAGAAACGAGCGAGTGCCGAGGCCACCAAAGAGTTGCAGACTCGTAACAAGGAATTGGCCGAGCAACTCCGGAAGTCCGGCCGCGGAGACGATGCGGGTCAACACGATTGGCCGCCGATCATCCGCTTGGACGAAGCCGACGGATATTCCTTCCGGACGAATTCCAGCGAGGTCAGTCCAAGTTTCAAAAGCCTTCTCCGGCAAAAGGTCGTGCCCCGCATCCTCGAAATCAGCGCGCAATTCGACGCGGACACCATCGAAATCGTCGGCCACACCGATGAGCGGCCTATCGCGGGAGCGAGCACTCTCGACGCGAACCTGCTCTCGTTTCTACACGGGGACGCGGATGCCCCGCTTGCCGCTGCCGACAATGCCGGTCTGGGTTTTGCCCGCGCAGCGGCCGTCGCGCGTGTGCTGTCGGGAGCGCGCAGTCTATCGGACCACCGCCTGACCCCGCTGTCGGGCGCACATGTGATCCTGCGCAACGGCGCCATCGCGGACGGCTCGGAAAGCGGAGACCGGCGCCGGCGGCGGCGCATTGAAATCCGAATGCGGAGAAGCGACGCGACCGCGCCGGCGCGGGGAGATTCGCGGTAAGACTTCATGCCGCGCCCCAATAGACTGCTGCTTCCGGCCCTCCTTGCAGTCGGTTTCCTATCGTGCAGTCGATCGACTTGGGATTACGAAAATGAAATAGCCGGAAAGGCTCTCGTAACCGACGGCGATACTCTTCGTAATTGCCGGTGAAAAGGCGCCGCTGGACGCCGTGGATGCTCCGGAGAGCAAACAGACATGCAAGTCCGCAAGCGGTTCCCGGCACGCCTGCGACGCTCTCGCGGCTCAAGCTCTACGCAAACGCATCGGCGCCGGCCCGGTGCGATGCGCGTACAAAGAACGCGATAGGTACGGGCGGATACTGGCGTTTTGTTATGCCGCCGACGGTTCCGACCTGAACGCTTGGCTTGTTGAGCGAGGCTACGCCATTGCCTACCGGTACTACTCAATGAGATATGCCGCGCACGAAGACCAAGCGAAAGCTGCACGGCGCGGGATATGGCGCGGCGAGTTCATGGAACCGTACCGTTGGCGGCGCGGGGAACGGCTGCCTTGGGAAACTGCGCTGTCGGTTGGTTGAACGGATCGTTCCCGGCAAAAATATTGGTAGGCCCGAGCGGACTCGAACCGCTGACCTCTACCGTGTCAAGGTAGCGCTCTAACCAAAACTGAGCTACGGGCCTACAGAGCGAACAGGTTTGCTTTCAGAGATTTAACGCTTCGACTTATACGATGGTAGCACAGAGCCGCTTTGCGGTAGGTGGACAAGTAGGTAGTGAATAGTGGATAGCAAAACCGCGGCGCCCGAGTTGCTTGCCGCGCCCGGCAATGTGCTACCGTAATGCCGGACTCGGCGTTATGACAAAAAATTGGCGGATTCCCCGGCGGACGATGCTGCGCGGCATGGGGGCGGCGATGGCCTTGCCGGTCCTCGACATCATGGAGCCCGAAGCGCAGGGCGCGGCGCGGTTGTCCTCTGCCGTCCGGCCGCCCCGGCGCTTGGCCTGCGTCTTTCAGCCCAACGGCGTTTTCCCCCCGGCCTGGAACGTCGAGGGCGCCGGCCGCGACTGGAAGCTCTCGCACATTCTCGAGCCGCTGGCGCCGGTCAAGAGCGAAGTCAGTTACGTCTCGGGCCTGTATTCCAAAGTGAAAGGCCACGTCCGCGCGACGTCGTCGTTCCTGACCGGCACGCCGCTCAACATGACCGCCGATTCGTCGTCGGTCATCGACCCCGACATCGGCATTTCGCTCGACCAGTTGGCCGCCGAAAAGCTGGGCGGCGAAACGAAGCTGCGCTCCCTCGAGCTGGGTACCGAGCCGCCGCGCTCGGGCGGCGAGAGCGGGCTGGCGATTTCGTTCGCCTCGACCGTTTCGTGGCGGCGCGGCGGCGGCAAGGTCGATCCGGAAATCAATCCGCAGGCCGCCTTCGACCGCCTGTTCGGCGAAACCGGGAAAAGCCGCCGGCAGCTTCGCGACGACCGCAGCCTGCTCGACCGCGTGATGGAAGAAGCGCGCGCCCTGCGCCGCAAAGCGAGCGGCAACGACCGGCGCAAGCTCGACGAGTATTTGAGCGCGGCGCGGGACGTCGAAAAACGCATCGGGGACTCGCTCCGGGAGCCGCAAGAGGCGCAGTGGAGTCCGCCGACCAAACCCCGCTTGGTCCGCCCCCAGGACGCTCTGCCCGAACGCCGCGACGATCACCTGCGGATGATGATCGATCTGCTGGTTCTCGGCCTCTGGACCGATTCGACGCGCGTTGCGACCCTCATGACGGCGCACGGCTTCAGCCGCCAGAACTTCAGCTTCCTCGAAGGCGTCAAGGGCGACCACCATACGCTCTCGCACCATAAGTTCGAGGACGCGCTGACCGTTCCCTACACCAAGGTGAGCCGCTGGTACGTCTCCATGTTCGCCTACATGCTCGAAAAGATGCGGGCGGTCGACGACGGCGACGGATCGACCCTGCTGGACAACTCGATCGTGCTCTACGGATCGGGCCTCAAGGACGGCAACAAGCACATCACGACCGACCTGCCGATTCTGCTAGCCGGCCGCGGCCAGGGAACCCTGGAGCCCGGCAGCCGCATCGACCTGGAGGAAACTCCGCTGGCCAACCTCCACTTGACCCTGGCCAACAAGATGGGTCTGGGCCTCGAGCGCTTCAACAACAGCAGCGGCGAAATCGCCGCCCTGTAGCCCCGCGGCGGGGCGTACTCGCGGAGCCGCAAGGCGGGCCGTTACAAGTTCGCGATAATCTTCTCGCCCATCGCGGCGGTCGACATCTCCCCGCCAAGATCCCGCGTGCGGTTGTCCGGGTTTTGCAAGGTCTTCGTCACGGCGGCGCGGACGGCATGACCCTCCGCTTCACGCCCCAACCAGTCGAGCATCAGCGCCGCGGAAAGAATCGCGGCGATCGGATTCGCAACGCCTTGCCCGGCGATGTCCGGGGCCGAGCCGTGAGACGGCTGAAACACCGCATGATTTTCGCCGATGTCGGCCGATGGCGCCATGCCCATCCCGCCGACGATGCCCGCCGCCAAGTCGGACAGGATGTCGCCGAACATATTCTCCGTGACGATCACGTCGAACGCCCGCGGACGCTGCACCAGATACAGCGCCGCGGCATCGACATAGACGCGCTCCGCCTCGATATCGGGATATTCGGCCGCGACCTCGTCGAAAATCGCCCGAAAATAGGCCATCGCCGGCAGCACGTTCGCCTTATCGACGAGCGTCACTTTCTTGCGCCGCCGCCGCGCCTCTGCGAACGCCGCGCGGGCAATCCGCCGCGCGCCCTTGCGCGAGATGCGCATGGCGTTTTCAACCCATTCCGCCCGCGGGTCATGGCCGGCGTTGCGGTCGCGGAAAAGCCCTTCGGTATTCTCGCGAACAATCAGCAGATCGATGTCGCCCGCGCCGTACCCTTGCAACGGCGTCAGCGATCGGTGGTAGAGCCGAATCGGACGCAGCCCGTTGTAGAGGTCGAGCTTCTCCCGCAAATCGAGCTGGGGCGACATCTCGACGCCGTCCGCGCGGCGCACGTCCGGCAGGCCCATCGCCCCCAGCAAGATCGCGTCGTACGCCTGCAGCGCCGCGAACGTTTGCGGCGGCAACGGGTCGCCGGATAGCAGATATTCGCCCGCGCCTACCGAGAACTCGTCGAAGGCGAACGCCAGATCGTCGGACTGCGCTTCGAGCGCTTGCAGCGCCTTGACCGCCTCGGCGGTCACCTCCCGTCCGATGCCGTCTCCCGGCAGCAGCGCGATGCGCAATTGACTCATGATTCCGCCTAAACTAGCAATGTACTATTGCAGGCATGGGCACGGTTGGGGATATCGAAATCGAGCGGGCCGTTGCCGAATTGTCCACGGGCCGGGGATATTTGCTGTTCGAGAATTTCTTCTCCGAGGAACTGATCGACGAGGCGCGCCGGCTGACCTACCGGCTGGCGCGCGGCGAACCCGACCGCGCATCGCACTTTCACGGCGACGAAATCGAAACCACGCAGAAGCGCGTCTGGAACCTCCCCGCCAAGGGCGAGGCGTTTCGACGGCTATGCTCGGACGAGCGCCTGCTGGCGATCATGGAGCCGCTGCTCGGCGACGATCTCATGCTGAGCTCGTTCGCCGCCAACATTCTCTACCCCGGCGCCCCGGCGCAAGAAGGCCACGTGGACTACCCCTACTGGGACCTGCACGCCCGCAGCCATTGGCCGCGAACGCTGAACGCGAGTTTTTTCCTGGCCGTCGAAGCGGTCGTGACGCTGGACGACTTCACCATCGAGAACGGCGCGACGGCCATCGTGCCGGGCAGCCAGAAGCTTGCCGCATGGCCCGACCCCGAGCGTTTCGCCGCCGAGAGCATCCGACTGGCGACTCCCGCCGGTTCGTTGTTTCTGTTTCCCGCTCTGCTCTGGCATGCCGGCCAAGCCAACCGCTCGCAAGGCTCCCGCGCCGCGCTGCTGGGCTCGTACACCTGCAAATCCATCAAGCCCATCGAAGACTGGAGCCGCTGCATCGACCCCGACGAGGCAAAAGACTACAGCGGCCGCATGCGCGCGCTGCTCGGTCTCGACTACGCCTACCCCGCGGTGATGGACGCCTTGCCGGCGCGCAGCTCCGAGGGCAAGCGCAGCCGGAAAGCCATCAACAATTAATTTGCCCCTCGGCCGAACATCCGTGCTACCCTGAACCGCATGGGTTATTTCAGAACATCGGGACTGGCGTTTGTTTTAAGTCTGTCCGCGGCCGCGGCGCCTCCCGCCAATCTCCGGGCCAACTCTCAGTCGCAAATCAAACAAAACCAACGCGCCGACGCCGACCGGCTCTCGCGGATGGCCGACAACGACATGGTCGCCCGCTGGGCGCGTCTGAAGCTGCTCGCGCCGGTGCCTGCCAAGACCCGCGATTATTACCTGCACAACCTTTCGCAGCAAAAGCGGTATCTGCGCCCTTGGGCGAAGCTTTTTCTGGATCGACTGAGCAGGCAGTACCGCGTGCGGTTCGGCAAGCAGATGCGGGTCACCAGCCTGCTGCGCACCGTCAGCTACCAGAACGGCCTGCGCCGGCGCAACGCCAACGCCGCGCCGGCTACCGGCCCCAAAGCCTCGTCGCACTTGACCGGCGCCTGCCTCGACATCTCGAAAAAGGGTATGACCGGAGCGCAGCAAAGTTGGGTGCGCAACGTCCTGCTCTCGCTGCACAACAAGAGCTACCTCTTTGCGGTGGAAGAGTTCTACCAGCCCGTCTTCCACGTCATGGTTCACCGCAGTTACGAAGACTACGTAGCGCGGCGGCTGGCGGCGGCGAGATGACGTTTGCGCGCCGCGCCGGCCCGGCCGCCCCGGTTTGGCAGTGAATCGGTTTTCTCCGTCGGTCGCCGAGATCGCGCAAGCGCTCGCCGAGGACAGGACCACCCCGCGCGAACTGCTCGAGATTTCGCTGCGCGCAGTCGGCAAGCACGAAGCCGACGTACGCGCGTGGAGCCATATCGACGCCGCCGGAGCCCGCAGACGGGCGGAAAGGCTGACCGCAGAGTTGCGGCAATCCGGCGCGCGAAGCGGGCTCTACGGCGTCCCCTTCGCCGCGAAAGACATTTTCGACACCGCCGGCATGCCGACCGAATGGGGCGCGCCTCTCTGCAAAGGGCGGATCCCGGCGAACGACTGCGGCCTTGTCGCCAAGCTCCAGGCGCTTGGCGCGGTGCTTGTCGGCAAGACCCACACGACGGCTTTCGCCTACTACGATCCCGCGCCCACGCGGAATCCGCACAACCCCGCCCACACTCCGGGAGGTTCGTCCAGCGGCTCGGCCGCGGCGGTTGCCTGCGGCATGGTTCCCTTGGCGGTCGGCAGCCAGACGCAAGGCTCGGTGCTGCGTCCGGCGTCGTTCTGCGGCGTCGTCGGATTCAAGCCGACGTTCGGCAAGTTGTCGCTCGAAGGGGTCATGCCGTTCGCGCCGACCCTCGACCACGCGGGGCTGTTCACCGCGGACGCGGCCGACATGCAAGCGGTTTGGCGGGCGTTGGGCTGTGCGTCGGATGCCGCCCCATGCGGCGCCGTCACGGTTATCGATTGGCCGCCGCCCGCGTCCCCGGCAAACGCTCTCGACGGCTCGATGGGGGACGCCTTGGAGTCGGCGCTGCGAACGATCGAAAAGGCCGGGGTCGGAGTCGAGCGCCTGCCGCGTCCGAGCTTTTTCGACGCCCTGCCGGCGGCTCTGCGGACGGTGATGTATTACGAGGCCGCGCAGCAGCACGGCGATTTGTTCCGGGCGCATGGAGCCGCCGTCGGCGAGAAACTCGCCGCGCTCCTTGACGAAGGCCTGAGGATCGCCTCCGGGGACTATCGGGACGCTCTCGCGGCTCTCCATGCTTCGCGCTCCGCGTTCGCGGAATGGGCGGTCGACCGGCCCGTCATCGCCGCGCCTGCCGCCCTCGGGCCTGCGCCCAGAGGTCTTGGCTCCACCGGCGACCCGGCCGCCAACGCGCCTTTTACCGCGCTCGGCGCGCCGGCAATCTCCATTCCCATGGGAAAGTCGCCGGACGGCCTGCCCTTGGGTCTCCAGTTGGCGGCGGCATCCGGCGCGGACAGCCTGCTCTTAAGCACGGCCCGCCTTCTGGAGCAATTGCTCTGAGTCGCCGCTTCGAGCGGCGCCGTGCTAATCTCATGCAAGCCCTCCTGTTCTCGGCATGCGTATTCTGATCGCCGGAGGCGGCCAAGGCGCCGCCCTCATTGCCGGACGCCTGATTCGCGAAGGCAACCAAGT
This sequence comes from Bryobacterales bacterium, assembly GCA_965214915.1. GTDB lineage: Bacteria > Acidobacteriota > Terriglobia > Bryobacterales > UBA6623 > CATQHP01. The sequence continues at coordinate 744,157 of CBDCCP010000001.1, forward strand.
CACCATCGTCGAGAAAGACGCCGAGCGCTGCCATCAGCTCGAAGAGTTTCTCGACGCCAAAGTCGTTCGCGGCAACGCCGGCAGTTTCCGCACGCTGCAGCAAGCCGGCCTCGCCGATACCGAGATGCTGATTGCCGACACCGATTCGGACGAGATCAACCTGCTCTGCTGCATGATCGCGCAGACCGACTCCAACGTAAAGGTCAAGGTCGCCCGCGTGCGCACCCACGAGTTTCAGCAGTGGGAGCGCATCGGCCGGGAAATGGATCTGCAGATCGACCGCATCATTCATCCCGAGACCGAAATCATGGAGCGCATCAAGCGCGTCGTTCACGTCCCCGGCGTCTCGGACATTCTCGATTTTGCGGACGGCGAGATCAAGCTCTTCGGCATGAACGTCGAGATCGACAGTTGGTTCGCCGGGAAAACCGTAGTCGAGCTCGACGAAGCCCAGCCCCCGTCCGATTCCCTCATCGCGATGATTTTCCGCGGCCAGCAGGTGATTATCCCGCACGGCGCGCAGCGCCTGGATCCCGGCGATCATATCTACATCTGCACCACGCGCCAAAACCTCGATGCCGTGATGGAGTTCATGGGCATCAAGAAGCAGAAGTCGATCGACCGCGTATTCATCGTCGGGGGCAAGCAGGTCGGCATATGGGTAGCCGAGGAGCTGGAAAAGCAGGGCATTCAGGTCAAGTTGATCGAACGCGACCAGCGGCGCTGCGACATGATTTCCACGATGCTCGACAAGACCATCGTCGTTCGCGGCGACGGCACCGACCAAGGCACGCTCGAAGAAGAAAACGTCGAGGGGGTCGATGCATTCCTGGCGCTGACCAACGATGACGAAGACAACATCATCGCCTCGCTGCTCGCCCGCCGCCTCGGCGCGCAGAAAGTCGTGGCGCTGATCAACCGCCTCAATTATCTGCCCATGGTGCAGCGCCTGGGCATCAACACCTCCGTCAGCCAGCGCCTCACGGTGGTCGACCTTGTGCTGCAGTACGTGCGCAAGGGCCGCGTGTTGTCGGTGACGACCTTCCGCGAGGAAGAAGCCGAAGCGATCGAGCTGATCGCCGCGCCGGGCGCCAAGTTCGTCGGCAAGAAGCTGCGCGACGTGCGCTTCCCGCGGGAAGCAATCGTCGGGGCCATCGCGCGCAAGGACGGCAGCGTGTGCGTCCCCCGCGGCAACGTGGCCATCGAGGCGGGCGACCGCGTGATCTTTTTCACGCTGGAAAGCATCGTCCCCGAACTCGAATCCGCATTCCTGGTCGAGCCCACCGGCAGGAAAGGCATTCTGTGATCCATTGGTCCGCTCTCGGACTCGTTTTCGGGCATTTCCTGCTCGCCTTCGCGGCGGCGATGGGTTTTCCCGTCGTCTATTCTCTGGCGACGGACCGGGCCGATCTCACCGCGTTGACGCTCTCTCTGGCCTGCGCCGCAGTCTGCGGCGCCTCCCTGCGGTTCGGCTGCCGCGGCCGCAACCGTGAGCTGAGCCAACGCGAGGGTCTGCTGCTGGTTGTCGTCACTTGGCTCGGCGCATCGTTCTTCGGCTGCCTGCCCTATGTGTTCTCGCCCTATTTCGACAGCTTTACGGACGCATGGTTCGAATCCGTCTCGGGGTTTACGACGACCGGCGCGACCGTCCTGGACGACGTCGAGGCTTTGTCCAACCCTATCCAGCTCTGGCGCTGCTTCTCGCATTGGCTGGGCGGCATGGGCATCGTCGTGCTCGTGGTCGCCGTCCTGCCGCTGGTCGGCCACGGCGGCATGCATCTCTACCGCGCGGAGTTTTCCGGGGCCAAATCGGCCAAGCTCAAACCGCGCATCGCCGAGACCGCGGCGGCGTTGTGGAAAATCTACCTCGCGCTGACTTTGGCCGAGTACGCCGTTCTGCTGTGCGCCGGCATGTCGCATTTCGATGCCGTTACCCACGCGTTTTCGACGATGGGGACGGGCGGATTTTCAACGCGCGCCGCGAGCATCGCCGGTTTCGAAAGCCCGCTGGTCGAGTATGTCATCATCGCCTTCATGCTGCTGGCCGGCGTCAGTCTCATCCAGCAATACCGCTTGTGGGTCGAGAGAAAGCCGAGCAGCGTGCTGCACGATTTCGAGGTGCGGCTCTATCTCGGTTTGGTCGCGGCGGCGTCCGGGCTGATCGGCTGCATACTTTACTTCGGCGGGGGGTACGCACTCGAGCCGGCTTTCCGCGGCGCCTTGTTTCAGGTCGCTTCGATCACGACGACGACCGGCTTCGTGACCGAGAATTTCGAAGTCTGGCATCCGCTGCCGCAACTCATTCTGTTGGCGCTCATGTTCGTCGGCGGCTGCACAGGCTCGACGGCCGGCGGCATGAAGATCGCGCGCCTGGCGCTTTTGGGCAAGGTCGTCGACCGCGAGTTCAAGCGGATCGTTGAGCGCCACGGCGTCTTCGCCGTAAGAGTCGGCGGCGTCGTGACGCCCGAGTCCGCCGTCCAGAGCCTGCTCAACCTGGTCTATCTGGCCTTCGTTGTAAACTTTTTCTCCTGCTTGGCGCTGGCGGCGCTCGGAGTGGACATATTGACCTCGATCGCCGCCGTAGCGGCCTCGATGTTCAACATCGGCCCGGGTTTCGGCAGCGTCGGCCCCTTGGAAAACTACGCCGCCCTGCCGGCCCTTGCCAAGTGGGTGTTGAGTTTCGACATGATCGCCGGCCGACTCGAGTTCTACACCGTTCTGGTCATCCTCACTCCTTGGTTCTGGCGCAAGTAGGCGCGGCGCGCGCCGACCGGCAACGTCCAGGAGCGTTTTCGCAAGAGCCGGTCTTTGGCGAAACCGATCGGGATTCCTCTTCGTCTTTCATGCCGGCCGGACAGGATAACCTCAGCCTTCGAAATCGCGTCATTATAATTCGGGTGGAGCCGGCTCCGGCCCGAAGGACTGGAAATGGGACTGGAAATGTCGAACTTACTGAGCAGACCCTGGGTGCGTTGGGCGGCAATGGTTGTGTGCGGCGCGGTCGCCTCGTTCGCTGCCCTGAATCTTTACGAGCCGCCGGCGCCGGAAATTCCCACCGCGCGGGTCGAGCGCCGCGATTTTTTGCGCACCGTACGGGCCCGCGGCGAGCTCAAGAGCGCCAAATCCGTCCAGATTACGGCTCCGCAAACGCCCGATCTGAAGATCGTGCAACTGGCCGAGAACGGCAAGCCGATCCGCGCGGGAGATATCGTTGTCAAGTTCGACGAATCCGCGCAGGAAGACACGCTGATCCTGCGCGAAACGAACGTCAGGCAGGTCGACAGCGAAATCAAGCAGGCCACGGCGCAGCACTCCATCACCGACGAGCGCAATGCGATGGAAATCATGCAGGCGCAATACAACCTCGAGCGCGCCGAGCTCGAGGCGAGCAAACAGGAAATACTCGCCGAGATCGAAGCGGAGAAAGCCAAGATCGACGTCGAAATCAACCGGGGCGAGTTGAACAAGGCTGAAACCAACGAAGAAGCCAGCAACATTTCGCAAGACGCCGACCTCGCCCGTCTGGAGGAACGGCGCAGCAAGGCGCTGCGCGATCTGGAGTTGTCCCGCCGCTATCTCGGCAGCATGGTGCTGCGGGCGCCCGCCGGCGGCATCGTCCACATCCTTTCCAACAATCGGGCGCAGGGATCGTTCGGAACCGCGCGCCCGCCGTTTCAAGAAGGCGATACCGTTTGGACGGGCGCGCCCATCGCCGAAATTCCCGATCTTGAGTCGTTGCGGGTCGAATTCCGCGTCGAGGAAATCGACCGTGGACGCGTCGCCGAAGCGCAGGAAACCCGCGTTCGCGTGGACGCCGTTCCCGACGCGGTGCTTAGCGGAAAAGTAACTTGGCTGAGCCCGATTGCAACGCTCGTATTCAGCCGGCTGCCCCCGGAGAAAAACTTCCCGGCGCACACCGCTCTCGATGAGATCGACGAGCGCCTGCGGCCGGGCATGAGCGCGACGGTCGAAATCGTGGTGCAGCGCCTGCCGGATGTGCTGGTTATTCCGGCCAAAGCCTCGACGCAGATCGACGGCAAGCCTACGGTATTCGTCAAGGACGGCGCCGGCTACCGGCGGGTAAGAATCGAGGTCGCGGCGAGTAACGGCACGGACATCGTTGTCGCCTCAGGTCTTGAAGAAGACGAAGTGATCGCGCTCGAAAATCCCGAACTGACCGCGGCCAAGGGCCGCACGAGTTAAACGACTGAGTCGACCGAAGGTACAAGCCATGAACAAGATGCTCATCCGGTTAGCCATTCTGCTCGCGGTCATCGGCATGGTCGCCGGCGGTTACTATTTGGTTCAGCAGATTCCCGAAGACGAATCGACCATCGCGCTGGCGGAGGTCAAACGCGGCGACCTGGTTGTCAAGACGTTTTTGCGGGGAGAGTTGCGCGCCGTGCGCTCGCTGACGCTGACCGCGCCGAACATCGGGGCGCAATCCCAGATCACGCAATTGGCGCCTGCCGGAGCGCTGGCCAATCGCGGGAATCTCATCTTCGAGCTCGACGATTCCGAGCGGGTGGCGGCGCTCGAAGACAGCCTGTTGGCGGTCGAAAAAATCAAGGAAGATCTCAAGAAAGCGGAAACCGAGCTCGATATCCGCAAAAGCCAGGACGAAGTCGAGATCGTTCGCGCCAACTTCCAGGTGCGCCGCGCCGAGCTCGAAATTCGCCGCAACGAGTTGATCTCTGAGATCGACGCCCGCAAAAACATCCTGACTTTGGAGGAGGCGCGCAGACGCAAGCAAAAGCTCGAGGAAGACATCAAGAACCGCTTGCAGCAGCGCGAAGCCGAGCTTGCCGTTTTGGGCGAGCAGCTCAATAAGGCGCAGCTCGACGTGGACCGCGACAGAAGGCGCATCGAGCAATCCCGCGTGTTGGCGCCCATGACGGGGCTGGTTTCGGTGCTGCAAAACCGTTCCGGCGGCCGCGGCGGCTTCGGGCAATCGACGCCGGACATCCGCGAAGGCGATCAGATTCCGGCGGGGATGTCGGTGGCGCAGTTGCTCGACCTCTCCGAGATGGAGCTTGTGACTAAAGTCGAAGAAATCGAGCGCGCGAACCTCAAGGAAGGCCAGACCGTGGTGATCCGCCTTGACGCCTTGCCCGGGAAGACGGTCGAAGGCAAGATTCAAAGCTTGGGCAACACGGCATCGACCAACATCTTCGCGGGCGAAGCGACCAAGAAATTCGAGTGCGTGATCTCGATTGACATGCGGCAGTTGCTCACCCATGTCGGCGCGGACGAGCAGCGCATCGAACGTATCATGGCCACGGCGCGCGCGAATGCGGCTACCGGCTACGGTTCGTCCGGCGACGCGGCCCGCGGCGGCAACCGCCAGGCGCAAGGCGGACGCGGCCAGGGCGGCGGCGGCAACCGCCAGGCGCAAGGCGGTCAGAGCAACCAGCAGAGAGCCGGCGGCGGCCAAGGCGGACGCCGCGGCGGCGGATTCGATCCGTCGGCCATGCTCAGCCGGCTTCCGGAAGACGCCCGCAAGAAGGCGGAAGCGCTGCTCAAAGGCCGCGGGCCGCAAGAGTTGAGCAACGAGGAACGCCAGCAATTTCGTCAAATCATGCAGGCGGCGTTTCAGCGCGGCGGCGGCGCGGGCGGCGGCGGCAGGGGTGGATTCGGCGGACCCGGCGGCGGTCCCGCTCCTGGCGGCGGCGGTGGATTCGGCGGACCCGGCGGAGGTTTCGGCGGCGGCGAACCGAGCGGGCCGACTTCCAGCGGGTCGGAATTCAGCGCCGAGCAGCGCAAAACGGCCATATTGCCGCGTCCCCCGGAAGAGGGTTCGGATGTCGATATCCTGCTGCGTCCCGGACTTCTGGCCGACGCCGAAGTGATCGTCGAAAACATTCCCGACACCCTGTACATTCCGTTCCAGGCAGTGTTCGAAGACCAGGCGCAGCCTATCGTCTATGTCATGGAAGGCGGCCGCCTCCAACCGCGGCGGGTCTCTCTCGGCAAGCGCTCGGAATCCCAGATAGCCGTAACCGACGGGCTCGAAAAAGGCGAGATGATCGCTTTGCAAGCTCCCGGCAGCGCCCCGGGCGCAGCTCGCAAAGCCGAGAAAAAATCCTCCGGGCCGTCTCTTCCCAGCGGGGGCGGAGGCGGCGGATTCGGCGGCGGCGGGAGACGAGGCGGCTGATCGATGACCATCCCCAACATCCTGCCCGAGCTCTTCATGGGGCTCGGCAGCCTCCTGGCCCACAAACTCCGCTCGCTGCTGACGATGCTCGGCATGATCTTCGGCGTCGGCGCCGTGGTGGCGATGCTTTCGATTACCGAGGGCGCGCAGCAGGAGATGATCCGCTACATCGATCTGCTCGGCGTCAACAACATCGTCGTGGAAGCCAACGAGGCCGTCGACCGCGACACCCTGCTGGCCGTCCGCCAGATCTCGCCGGGCCTCACCTTCCGTGACGCGAGAGCGATCGTGGCGAACGCCCCCAGCATCGCCAATCTGTCTCCGCGGAAAACCTTTGTGCCGACAAGCATCCTGCCGCGCACGGAAGCCGACTTTCCGCAACTCCTAGGCGTGTTGCCGAATTACACCGAAATCTACAATCTGACGCTTCTCGAAGGCCGTTTTTTCGATGAAGAGGAAAATTTGCGCTCTTCGCCCATCTGCGTCTTGGGAGAGCGGGCCAAGATCAACCTGCTCGGCTACGGCGCCGCGGTCGGCAAATACATCAAGGTCAATGAAGTCTGGCTCCGCGTGATCGGCGTCATGGCGCCCCAAGCGACCGCCGAATCCAGCGTCGAAGGGCTGGAAACCGACGACCGCAACAATCTGATCCTGGCGCCGCTGAACTCGGTGATGCGCCGCTTCGAGGACAACAACAGCTACCTCAAAGACGAGATCGACGGCATCTTCATTCGCGTCAACTCGGACTCGGATCCGATTGAAACCTCGCAGATCGTGCGCGCGATCTTGAGCGCCACGCACAACGCCGCCAGCGACTTCTCGGTGCTGGTGCCCGCCGATCTGCTGGCCCAGCGCGAGCAGCAACAGCTTGTCTTCCAGGTCGTTATGATCTGTATCGCAGGCATTTCGCTGCTGGTCGGCGGTATCGGCATCATGAACATCATGCTCGCCACGGTGCTCGAGCGCACGCGTGAGATCGGCATCCGCCGCGCTATCGGCGCGCGCCAGCGCGATATTGTCAGACAGTTTCTGATCGAGGCGGTGCTGATATCCATCCTGGGCGGCGTCATCGGCATTGCGGCCGGATTCGGCGGCTCGAAAATGATTGCCGCCATCGCCGGCTGGGCGACTGTCGTGACGGTGCTGTCGATCGTCGTTTCGTTCGGCGTGTCGGTATTTATCGGCTTGCTGTTCGGGATTTACCCGGCGGTGCAAGCGGCCAAGCTCGATCCCATTGAGGCCATTCGTTATGAGTAACCGCTCGAACAAATTCACCTGTCGAACGATTGGATTCGTCGCCGCGCTCGCGTCGATGACCGCGGCGGCGCAGTTGAACACTTTTCCCGACGGCACATACTTTCGGGAACAGTGGCAATCCGCGCCCTACGGCGTCGAGATCGAGGCGGTCGCGAACCTGCAGGACTTTGTCGTCGACGACAAGCTGGAGCTTTCTCTGCGCGCCTATATCGAGCTCGTCATGGCCAATCACACCGACGTGCAGATACAGAAGCTGGCGGTGCGCGAGGGTGAAAACGCAATCCAGAGCGCGATGAGCCCGTTCGACCCGAATCTGCAGTTGAGCTTCGATACCAACCGCAGCACCAATCCCTCGCAAGACGTGTTGCAGGGCGGCGATGTCGTGAGCAGCCTGCGGCAGAACGGCGGATTCACCTACAACCAAACGCTCGACACCGGCACGAACTACCGAGTCGCCTTCACGGGCGTAAAAAATTCGAGCAGCAGTTCGTTTCGCACCTTCAACCCTTCGATTCAAGACACGCTGCAGTTCAACCTCACCCAGCCGCTGTTGCGCAACCGCGGCCGCAGCATTCAGCGCATTCCGATCCTGATCGCAAGCTCGCGTCTCGACCGGACGAAGGCCCAGGTGCTGCAGCGCGTGATCGGCATCGTCGCGCAAGCCGAGAATCTCTACTGGCAGGTGGTCTCCAACCGCGAAAACCTCAATGTGCAGGAAAACAACCTCGAATTACGCCGGAAGTTCCTCGAGCGTTCGCAGCGCGAGCTGGAGCTTGGCGCGATCTCGCCGCTCGATATCTATCAGCCGGAGCAGAACTTTGCGACCGCGCAGGTCGGCGTGACGCGCGCGCGCTTCCGCCTGCAGCAAGCCGAGGATCGCGTCCGCAGGCAGATCGGCGCGGACCTGCACCCGGATATCCGTAATCTGCCCTTGATACTCACCGAGTCGGCCGAGCCGCCCTCCTATGTGCCCTCGTTCGAGCCCGAGGAAACCATTGCCAAGGCGCTGCAACTGCGGCCGGAAATCCAGCAGAGCAGACTCGATCTCAAGATTGACGACTATTCGATCAAGCGCGACACGAACGCGCTGCGGCCCGACCTTTCCCTGACGGCCTCTTACAGAGCCACCGGCTTGGGCGGCAATCTGTTCGAAACATCGCTGCTCGGCGGGACCGCGGGCAGTTTCATCCCCGGCGGCGTCGGCGACGCGCTCGACCAACTGTTTCAGTTCCGCTTCCCGACTTACAGCGCGGGACTGACGCTGCAACTCCCGTTGCGGAACCGACGCGCGGCGGCGAATTTGTCCAACAGCGTCATTTCCAAGAAGCGCAACCTTTACAATCTGCGCTCGATCGAGCAGGAGATACGCTTGGCGGTGCTCAATGCAATCGCCGGCGTCGAGCTCAGCAAGGCCGCGATGCAACAGGCGGCGGTCGCTCTCGATTTCTCGCGCAAGCGTCTCGACGCCGAGCAGAAGAAGTACGACCTCGGCGTCAACACCGCTTTCATCGTCCTCGACGCGCAAGACGACTTGGTGCAAAGCGAGGCCGACCTGCTGCAAGAAGCGATCGGCTACCGCCAAGCCGTGGTTACCCTGCTGCAGTCGACCGGCGAGTTGTTGGAAGCCCGCGGCATTCAACTGAGTTACGACTGAAGCATTGCGGCAAGGGCGCCGGCGGCCCAGCTACGATTTGCCGTAGTGAAGCAGCCCCGTCGAAGTCTTTTGGCGGATGCGCGCGGACCGCTTCTTCGTTCGGCTCGGTTCCCCAGCCCGGCCGATCGGGGATCGCCAGGCAGCCGTCCGCGATCGGCGGCCGGTGCGTGAACAACTCGTCGTCCCAGGGGATGCGGTCGATGTCGATTTCCATGATCCGCAGATTGGGTACGGCAGCGGCGAAGTGCGCGTTCATCATCGAGCAGAGGTGGCCGTAGAAATTGTGCGGCGCGACGTTGATCTCGTAAGCCTCGGCGCAGGCGGCGCATTTCATGCCTTGCCAGACCCCGTTCCAGACCGCATCGATAATCGCTACATCGACAGCCTCTTGCTCAAAGTAAGGCAAAAAGCTGCGCAGCCCCAGCAGGGTCTCGCAGCCGCTGATCGGGTGCGGGCTCTGCCGGCGGATATGAGCCATCGCTGCGGGGTTGCGCGTATCGATCTCGACCCAGAAGATATCGAGATCGCGAATTTCGCGCAAGATCTTGAGATACCCCTCTGTCGAGCAGTTGAAATTCAGATCGAGGAGAATGTCGATATCGGGGCCGGCGCCCTCGCGCAGCGCTTCGAGGTGCGCCCGGATGTTCCGCAGCACCTTGCGGTCGACGTTGCGGGCAGGATCGAAAGGCGCGCCGAAACCGGGCCGCCAGCCCGTGACGCCGCCGTCTTCGTAGATGAAAACATTGGTTTTCAGCGCCGTGAAGCCGCGCTCGCGCACCTCGGCGCCGATCGACCGCGCCCCGTCGAGATTCGTAATCGCGGGTTTGTAGTAGTCGGGATGATTAATGCGCCAAGTGGCGCAGTGCGACCAGTACAGGCGGATGCGGTCGCGGACTTTCCCGCCGAGCAGTTCGTAACAGGGGACGCCCAGGACCTTCGCCTTGGCGTCCAGCAGTGCATTCTCGATTGCTCCGAGGGCTTCGCCGACGACGCCTCCGGCCGCAGGCCGCGTGGCGCAGAACAGGTCGGCGTAGATGCGCTCGTGCGCCCCGACCGGACAACCGACTACGCGCTCGGCGAGCTTCTCGATGGCCGCGCTGACTCCCGGCGAGCCGAACCCTTCATCGAATTCGCTCCAGCCGACAATGCCGTCTTCGGCGGTAAGCTTGACAAAGTGGTAATTGCGCCATCCGGCATCGCAGTGCAGGGTTTCAATCGCTCGAACTTTCATTGAGGGGTCTATCGTACCGCGCCGCTTCGACGCTTGGATATCGCCGCGCTTACTGTTACTATTCGAGGTTTTGACGATGGCGGGGCGCGTTCTCAGAGGCAACGCAATTCGAGACCGCATTCTTGCGGAGCTCGGCGGCGAGATCGCGCGTCTGGCGGAGCAGGGAATCCGTCCGGGGCTGGCGGCCGTGCTGGTGGGCAGCGATCCGGCATCGCGGATTTATGTCGGCAACAAGATCGAGGCTTGCGAGCGGCTCGGACTTTTCTCGGAAACGATCCGTCTGCCGGAGGAGGCGGCGACCGAAAAGATTCTGGCCGTCACGGACGAGTTGAACGAGCGCGGCGACATTGACGGCATCCTGATCCAACTGCCTCTACCCGACCACGTCGACGAGAATAGGGTTCTGCTCGCGGTTCGTCCCGAAAAAGACGTTGACGGCTTTCACCCGATGAACGTCGGCAGGCTCGCCAGCGGCCGGCCCGCGCTCGCGCCGTGTACGCCGGCCGGTCTGATCGAGATCCTGAAACGCAGCGAGATCCCCATTTCCGGAAAGAACGCCGTCGTCGTCGGCCGCAGCAACATCGTTGGCAAACCCGCCGCTCTGCTGCTGCTTGCCGAGAACGCCACGGTGACGGTCTGCCACTCGCGCACGAATAACCTTGCCGCGGTCTGCCGCGCGGCGGATATTCTCGTGGCCGCGGTCGGTCGGCCGGCAATGCTTACGCGGGACTTCATCCGCCCAGGAGCTGCGGTGCTCGACGTCGGCATCAACCGCGTGACCGATCCGGCTGTCGCCGAAGAAATTTTCGCCAACAGCCCGCGGCGTCTCGCAAGGTTCCGCAAGCAGGGCGCGGCCGTTGTGGGCGATGTCCATCCGGAGCACGTGCGCGAGATGGCCGGGGTCTACACGCCCGTTCCCGGCGGCGTGGGTCCGCTGACGGTCGCCATGCTGATGGTCAACACGGTCAAGGCCGCGCGCCTCCGCCGCGGCTGAAGCGCCGCCTATACTGAAGCGTGCTTCTGCGGCGCAGGACGTTCTTGCTGGGGCTGGGCGCGCTCGCGCCGGCCGCGGCCTGGGAGCGCGAGCCGCTCGCAACCTACTCCCGCCGGCGGAAAGCTCTCGCGGAAGCGGTCGGAGACGGTCTGATCGTCGTTCTCGGCTACGGCGAATACGAAGGCCAGTCCGGATACTCGAGCTTTCGCCAGGAAAGCCATTTCTATTACCTCACCGGACACAACGAGCCCGGCGCCGCTCTGGCCATCGCTCCCGAGCGCGGGCGGCAAGCGTACAGAGAAATCCTGTTCGTTCCGGAGGACGACGCGCACGCCTCGAAATGGCTCGGTCCGCGGCTCGGCGTCGATGACGCGGGCGAGTTGGGCGTCGATGAAGTCCTGTTCCGCTCTGCGATGGAGCCGCAGGTGCGCATGTTGTTGAAAGACCGCAAGCGACTCTACGGCCTGCTGCCTGACGGCCCCGGCCGCAACCGAAACGCCGCGGAGCGCCTGCTCGCGCGTCTGCAGGAGATGTGCCGGCGCAAGGACGTGCGCGACATCCGCGGCCATCTTGCGCGCCGGCGCGCCATCAAATCCGCGGGCGAGATCGCAACGATCCAAAAGGCCGTCGACGCCTCGATCACAGCACACTTGGCCGCCTGGAAGACGATCCGTCCCGGCATCGCCGAGCATCGAGTGGCCGGGGCCATGGTCGGCGCGGCGATGACTGCCGGCTGCGAGCGGATGGCCTACCCGCCGATCGTCGGCAGCGGCTTCAATTCGACGATTTTGCACTATGACCGCAACAATGCGGAGCTTGCCGCCGGCGCCGTCGTGCTCATGGATGTCGGCGGGGAATACAGTCGTTACGCAGCCGACATCACCCGCACGGTTCCGGTCAGCGGCGCCTTCAGCGACCGCCAGCGTAAAATCTACGACCTTGTCCTGGGCGCCCAGAGACGGGCCGTTGCCGCGGTCAAGCCCGGAGCGCAGCTCTACGCGCGCGGCCCGAGCGGTCTCACCGGCATTGTCGAGCGCTATTTCGAGCGTCATGGCGAGCCGGGCATCGGCTCGCGGTTTACGCACGGCCTCGGCCATCAGGTCGGCCTGGATGTCCACGATCCGCGTCCGCCGACAGACGAGTTGCAGCGCGGAATGGTGCTGACGATCGAGCCCGGCCTCTACCTGCCCGACGAGGGATTCGGCATCCGCATTGAGGACATGGTGGTTGTCACCGATGACGGCTGCCGGGTGATGACCGGCCGCCTGCCCAAGGAAGCCGACGCCATCGAAGCGGCCATGGCGGCTTGACGGCCTCCGCCGCTCATAGGTCTTTCACGGGCAAGCTGGCGTCCCGCCGTTGGCGATGCCGTAAAACTTCCCGCCGGGGCCGCACCATTCGCGCCGGAACAGCCGGAACAGGCGCTGCTGGGGAGAAGGCGCATACTCCATCACGGCCCCTTGCCTGCGCAGCGCCGCGGTCAGCGCGCGGGTATCGATTTCCTGAACCGGCAACCCTGCATCGACCGCCATCTTCGCCGCAACGCCGGCCGCCTGCCCGATAATCATGTACTGCGGCTCCATGCGCAGCGACGAGTAAGCCACATGCGAGGCCGAGAACGCCACCGGCACGAGCAGGTTCACGGCTTCGCTCCGCTTGGGCAGCATCACGCGGTAAGGAATCTGGTAAGGCTCGACCGGAACCTGCATGTCGCCCTCGTTCTCGGCGAATCCGCGCGCGTTCACGATCCGCTGGATGTTGTGGGAATCGCTGTTGTACGAGCCCATGCCGATCGGATCGGGCTTCGTGCGCTCGGTTTGCAAATCTTTCTGGGTAACGACGAACTCTCCGACCATGCGCCTGGCCTCGCGAATGTACATCTGGTGAGGCCAATGCGCCGTATCCGCGTACTCGTCGCGGGGCAGCCCCCATTCGTTCACTTCACTCTGCAGCGGCTGCGGCGCCCGCGGATCGTTTGCCAGAAAGTAGAAAAAGCCTTGGACGTACTCCACGTGATCCTGCCAAATCTCAGCCTTGCGGGCGTAATCCGCCTGCGGATACTCCCAACTGCCGCCGATACGGTCGGTCGAGAACGCCCCGTGATTGTTGATGTCGGCCTTTTGGTTTGGGATATGATCCGGTTTCATCACGTCGGACATGACGGGCGAGCGCCCCAATTGCCTCTGCAAGCCGGCAAGCAGCCGCGCCAGCAGTTCATAACGGGCGGGGCGGTAGTTTCGCGGTTTCGGCCAGGGGAGTCGATTCTCGGGGTCGCGCGAGGCAATCACCCGGAAGTTGTATGCCTGCACTTTCTTGTCCGCGGAACCCGGCTTGCCCTCGAGTTTCCCGTGTACGTGCGGCAGCAGTTTTCCTGCGGAATCGTAGGGATCGACGTCCACCGTAAACTGGTGCTTCGGCGTCCTGCCGCGCACCCCGGCGAGCGACTCTCCATACTCGTCTGCGCCTTCGCGCCCCCATGTGTAGGAGACCCCCGCCTGCGCCATCAGATCGCCCTCGTAGGAACAATCGGCGAAAATTTTTCCCTCGAAAACGCCCCCCTGCTCGGTCGTAATCGATGCGATGCGCGTATCCGTCTTGCTCACGCCGTCCCGTTCGCGAAGACGTTGCCGGAAGCGCACGTCCACTCCCGCCTGGGAGAGCATCTCCAGCAGGACTGCTTCCGCCACGTGCGGCTCGAAAGCCCAGGCCGTGTCCCCGCGCACGCGCCGCACGTTGTAACGCATGCCAACCCGCCAGGCGAACTCCAGAGCGTAGCCGCCGATAACCTCGCGCTTGCCGATGTCCGACCAGCTTAGCCCGCCCGTGACCATGCCGCCAACATGGTTCCCGGGTTCGAGCAGAACGGTATCGAGACCCTCGCGGGCGCCGCTGACGGCCGTGACGACCCCGCCTGCCGTGCCGCCGTAAACGACCAGATCGAACTGCTCGGCTGCGCCGAGCGAAAAGCTTCCGGCCAGAGCCAGGAGCGCCGGCAAGACCGCGAACCGCGTCATGCGTCCATTGTAAGATCGACTCCCGCTGCCTGCGCCGCGGTTGCTACCGTATGGCAATGCATCCCGTCGGCGGAAAGAGCTTCGGCATGAGGCGCGTTGCCTTGGCGGCGGCCTTCGTTGCGCCGGCGTTGCTGCTTTTTCCCTCCCCCGGGTTCGGGCAGACCGGGGAGCGCGAGCCGTTGCCGGCCGGCCGGCTTGTCGAGAAGCGCCGGATCGCGCCGGTCATGAGCGCCGCGCATGCCGACTGGCTCACGCGTCCCGAGCGCGCCCATGAGGAGCGGCCCGACCGGGTCGTCTCCGCGTTGAAAATCCCCAAGGGGGCAACCGTCGTCGACCTTGGCGCGGGAGTCGGCTATTTCACTTGGCGGCTCGCCCGGCGGGTCGGCCCTTCCGGCAAGGTCATCGCCGTCGATATCCAGCAGAGAATGCTCGATCTTCTGGCCCGGAACATGGCCGTGCGCAGCGTGGAAAACGTCGAAATCGTTCTGGGTACGGACGACGACCCGCGCCTGCCCGAGGGCGAGGTCGATCTTGTTCTTTTGGTCGACGTCTATCACGAGCTCGCCTACCCCCGAAAAACGATGGGGCGGGTGCGGCGTTCCCTCAAGCCCGACGGTCGCCTAGTGCTGGTCGAGTACCGCAAGGAAGACCCCACGATTCCGATTCATCCGCTGCACAAGATGACCGTTGGCGAAGCGCGGGCGGAAATCGAGCCGGTTGGGTTCCGGTTTCACGAGTTGATGGACTTCCTGCCCATGCAGCACGTCATCGTCTTCAAGCCGAGCGGGCCGTAACGCCGGAGCCGCGGGGAATTGAAGCAGCGGCGCGATCGGGATCGCTGCCGTACCACACCAGCAGAATCCACCGCGAACAGTTGTCGAGCAGCACGTAATAAGTCGGCAGTACGACCAGGGTCAGGAGCGTCGACGCCATCAAGCCGCCCATTACGGTCCGCGCCAGCGGAAAGTACTTCATCTCGAACAAGCCGCCACTGCCCCAGGCAAGCGGAATCAGTCCGACGATCGTCGTCGCCGCAGTCATCGCGATCGGCCGCAGCCTTTCCGCGCAGCCGCGAAGAATCGCCTCCCGGCGCTCGATTCCGGTGCGGCGCAGGTTGTTGATGTGATCGATCAGCACGATTCCGTTGTTAACGACGATGCCGACGAGCACGATCATGCCGATCCAGGCCATCATATTGAACGGCGTGCCCGTGGCGAGTAGAAAGAGCGCGACCCCCACCACGGCGAAGGGCATGGACAACATGATTGCGAACGGGTGAAAGATCGACTCGAACAACGCCGCCATTACAAAATAGACCATGACCAGAGAGAGCATCAGGTTGAACACGAACTGAGCTTCTTCCTGGTCGTTCTGCTGCGTCCAGAAACTGTAGGTCCAGCCGTAGCCGGGCGGGTAAGACAGCGAGTCCAGAATCTCCTGCATGGCTTTACGCCCTTCGTCGATCTTCTGGCCGGTGAATGCGGCCTGGACATAGGTGTAGGTGCGCCGGTCTTCGCGCCGAATCCTGCCGGGAACCTTCTCGAGGCTGAAATCTGCGACCTGCTCCAACGCAATCTGCTCCCCGTTGGGTCCGCCGCCGACGATCACCGACTTGAGATCTTCGATGCTCTGCATGTCTGCCGGGTGAAGCCCTACCCACATTTCAGTCTCGCCGTCCGCGGTGCGGAATCCTCTCATGCGGCTGGCCCGCACTGTCATCCCGAGCACCTGGCCCACCGTTTCGGCGGAAATGTCGTATTTTCGGGCCACTTCGCGCTTCATCCGTATCTGCACTTCGCGGCGTGCGTCCTCAAGTCCGGCGTAGACGTCGCCGAACCGGTCCAGGGCCATAAGCTTCTTCCTGGCCTCGGCCGCGAGGCCGCGCAGCACGACAGGGTCGTCGCCGTAGATATTCGCGCTCACCCACGATTCGCTCTGGGCGCCTTCTTGCCGTCCAGGCTTGATCTCGGCGCCGGGGATCACCGGCAGACCCTCGTCGATCTTCTTCCTGATCTCGGGCATCTCCTCCGCCGAGATTACGTTCTTGTCGAAATAGACGCGGGTCGAAGCTTGGTTGTTGGAATAAGTCGTCATCGTCGACTTGATCTTGAATTCATCTTGGTTCGCCAGCAGGAAAGCTTCGACCGGACGCACATAGTCGGCCGCGATTTTGACGTAGTGATAGTTTTCCGAAAAGTCGTAATTGATCCGCAACTCGCTCAATTCCTGGGCGTCAGGCGTGGTGTCGGGGACGACCTCTGTCAGCAGATAAATTGCGCCGGCCAGTATTGACGGCACAATGAACAGGCCCGTGAGCTTGGGCCAACGCAGGTGCCAGCCTACCCAGGCGACGTATTTCTCGGTGAGACTCGTTTCTCCGCGGCCGCCGAGGTTTCTGCCGCGGACGATCCTCGCCGCCAGCCGCGAAGGCGCCAACAGCGCGTTCGTCAGCGCCAGCTCGAAGCGGGAGCGCCGTTTGACATCGATATCCAAAAACCGCGAAAGCGCCAGCGGAATCAAGGTCAAGGAAATGAACAGCGAGCAGGACAGCGCGAATATGATCGACAGACCGACGTGTCCGAGCAAGATCGAGAGTTGGCTTTCGGAATCGAACAGCAGCGGCACAAAGATGATCATCGACGTCGCGGTGGCCGCAATCACGGCCAACGTCACCTCGCCGGCGCCGATCACCGAGGCGTCCTTGCGCGCATCGCCTCTTTCCAGCTTCTGGAAAATGGACTCCAGCACGACGACGGCATTATCGACCAACATGCCCGCGGCCAACATCAAACCCATCATCGAAAGCGTGTTCAGCGTTTTCCCGTTCATGTACAGAAACCCGATGGCGGCAACGATAGAGAAGGGAATCGCAAGGCCGATCACGAGACTGGCGTTCAGCCGCCGCAGGAAGAGAAACAACACCAGAATCGAGAGCACGGAGCCGATGACGCCGGCCTTCAGCAACTCTACCAGCCCCTTGTAAATTTCGTCGCCGGCATTGTGCCACCACAAGATTTCGAGGCCCTCGAGCGCCGGGTCGGCCTTCCATTCCTCGGCAAGCGCCATGATTTCGTTGACGGTATCGACGGTGTTCGCTTCCGACGTTCGTTGCACCCAGAAGC
The DNA here is from genome assembly GCA_965214915.1 of Bryobacterales bacterium. Taxonomy (GTDB): domain Bacteria; phylum Acidobacteriota; class Terriglobia; order Bryobacterales; family UBA6623; genus CATQHP01. Next base: position 761,583 of record CBDCCP010000001.1, read on the forward strand.
CGACGGCGAATTCGCCGTTCAAATGACGCCCGTAATCGCGGTCCCGTTCGTCGTAGCGAATGTCGGCGATGTCGCGCAGAACGAGCCCCCGCGAGTTGACGGGAAAGTTACGCAGATCCTCCAATGAGGTCATGCTTCCCTTGGCCACGGCGGCATAACGCATGCCGCCGTCTTCCACTTGGCCGAGCGAGACGTTCAGATTCGAGCTGTCCAGCGCGCGGAACAAACGGCCAACGTCGACCCGGTAGCGTTTGATGTCGTCGAGCCGCAGATAGATGTCCACCTGCTTGCGGTCGGTTCCGTAGAACTCGACGTTTCCCACTCCGCGGATGCGCTCCAGAGGCTTCTGTATCTTGGCGTCCAGGAATTCGTAGTCTCCGCGCAGATCGCGTTTTGCGGAGATCGATCCCTCGACAATGGGGATTTCTTCGGTGTTGAAGTTGCGGACGTGGATGAGGCGTAGATCGCTGGGAAGCTCCCCGCGTATTTGGTCGATTTTCTCGCGGATTTCGGCGCGCAAGATCTCGACGTCGGCCGACATGCCGCAAAAAATTTCGATCTGGACGGAATCCTCACCGGTCCAGGAGCTCATCCGCTTGACCCCCGGGATGGTCGCCAGCACTTCTTCCAAAGGCTTCGTAATCGACTCGAGTATCTGTTCCGGGGTGGCGTTGGGATACGAAGCCCATACAAAAAGTACCGGCGCGTCCAATTTCGGGATCAGCAGCAGGGGAATCTTGGCGAGAGAGATCAGTCCCATCAGCACGATCGTTACGAAGATCATGCAGATCGTGACCGGCTTGCGGATGGAGAAAGCCGCCAGCTTGCGGCCTCCGGCATCGGCGCTCTGATTGACTGGGCCGCTCAATTGCTCCTCCCGCTAATCGCCGTCCGAAGCGGCGCCTTCGAAGCGCCCGTCGAATGTTTCGACCGCAGCCGGCAATGCCGCGCGGTCGGCCGGAACGATCGCCCGGCGGTCGAAAACATCGTAAACGACCGGAATCAAGATCAAGGTCAGCAGCGTGGAGAACGTGAGTCCGCCCATGACGGCTATGGCCATCGGCGCCCGCACCTCATCGCCTTCGCCCCATCCCAGCGACATCGGGGCCAAGCCCAGCACCGTCGTCAGAGTCGTCATCAGAATCGGACGCAAGCGGGTCTGCGCCGCTTCGATCAATGCTTCGCGCTTGCTCCGGCCGGCGCGCCTGAGCTGGTTCGTGTAGTCGATCAGAACGATGGCGTTATTCACCACGATTCCGGCAAGAACGATGACGCCCAGCAAAACCACCACGCTCACCGCAGTGCCCGTCAGCGCCAGCATGAGCACCACGCCGACCAGCGCCAGGGGGAGCGTAAAAAGAATGATGAACGGATGAATCAGCGACTCGAACTGAGACGCCATCACCAGATACACCAGGAATACCGCCAAGGCGAGAGCGAACATCAAGCTGTCGTACGACGCTTCGAATTCTTCGTTTTGTCCGCCTAAGACGACGGTCGTGTTCAGCGGCATGCGGTCGGCGATCTCGGCGAGAGCGGCGCGAATGTCCTCGGATACGCCGGTCAGGTCGCGGCCGGCAATGCTCGCGCTGACGACCGCAGCCCGCTGCGAGCGAATGCGGCGGATTTCGCTGGGGCCGCGCGCGATCGAAACGTCAGCCACCTGCCGCAGGCGGATCGGCACGAATGCGCCGCGGACATCGTTGCCGGCAGCGGGGCCGCCGCGTTCCGGCGTTTGCCCGCCGGAACTCTGCCGCTGCCCCCCGCCCATGCCGTTCTGTGCGCCGTTCCCGGCGCCGGAGGGACTGTTGACGATCAAATCGCGAAGGTCCGAAACCGCATCGCGGTCTTGCTCGCCCGCCCGAACGACGATGTCGATCTGCCTGTCTCCCTGACGGTAACGGGAAGCCAAGTCGCCGCGAATCTTGTTGCGCAGCAGGGTTGCAACTTGATTTTCTTCGAGGCCGAGCCGGCTCATGCGGAAGCGGTCAAAACGGATTTGAACTTCGGGGTTGCCCAAGCGAGTCGAGGTTTGAATATCGTAAAGGCCCTCGATGCGCTCCAGCCTTTCGGCCACCAGATTCGCGGCCGCGCGCTGGTCCTCCACCTCGTAGGTAAAGATCTCGACTTCCACCGGCGTCTTGAAGCTGAACAGCGTCGGACGGCTGAACCGATGACTCACTTCCGGGAAACCGGCCAGTTGCTCGCGAATGCCCCGGATCGCCCGATCTTCCAACGCCTGCATCTCGCTTGAGCCCGAGACGAAATCCATGAAGCGCCCGAAGTAGTGCGCCGCCCTGCCCTGCCAGTCGAGCCCCTCGAGACGCTCTGAGGGCTTTGCCATGACCACATGGAGAGTGCCGATATTCTCTTCCAGCGTCCCCGAGGCGAACTGATTCTGTTGACTGCCCCCGACGCTCGAGAATACTTTCGCCACTCCGGGGTAGCTCCGGATGCTTTCTTCCAGTTGCAGCAAGACCGCGTCGGTTGCCTCGAGCGGCCTGCCGTCCGGCAGTCGGACTTCGAATGAAAACTCCCCTTGGGTAAGCGGCGGAATCAGTTCCCCGCCCAAGAAGCCGGCGGCAATCACGGACAACATGATCGCTGCGGCAACCGTTCCCGAAACCGCCGTTTTGCGGTCCAACGACTTTTCAAGCCAATGGGGGTAAGCTTCCGACAACCGCTCGAACGTACGGTCGAACCAGTTCAGAAAGGGATCCAGAATGCGGGCGACGACACGCCCGCAAAAACGCAGGCCGCGACGGATATCGCGCAAGACGATTCTCGGAATCGAAAGCATCCCGAAGTGAATTCCGCGAGTGACCGAGCCCCGCAAGCCGGAGCGGGGATCCGCGCTCATTTCTCGCCGCTCTTGGTCGAGCAGCTCTTCCGCCTTGATCTCGAACGCCAGCAGCATCGGAATGAAAGTCAGCGCCACGGCCAGCGAAGCCAACAGGGAATAAGTGATCGTCAAGGCCTGGTCGGTGAAGAGTTGCCCGGCGATGCCCTCGACAAAGACCAGCGGCAAAAAGACCGCCACCGTCGTCAACGTCGAAGCGGTCACCGCCATGCCGACTTCGCGCGTCCCCCGATAGACCGTTTCAGCGAGGCCGGCGCCCGGCTTGCGATGGCGGTACACGGACTCGAGCACGACGATCGAGTTGTCCACCAGCATCCCCACCCCAAGCGCGACGCCGCCGAGCGACATGATGTTCAAGCTGATGCCCGTCTGGTACATCAGCGCAAACGTCGCCATGATCGAAATCGGGATGGACGCCCCGATAATCAGCGTGCTGCGCAAGTGGCGCAAGAACACGAAAAGCACAAACGTGGCGAGTATTCCGCCGAACAGAGCCGCCTGCAAAACATTGCCGATGCTCTGGGAGATGAATTCGGCCTGATCGAATACGACCGCCGTTTCGACGGCTTGCGGAAACGTGCTTTCCTGCTGAATGCGGTCGAGCCGCTCGCGGACGGCCTCCGAGACGGTGACGGTATTGGCGTCGCCCTCCTTGTAAACCGCCATTTCGACGCTCTCGTTGCCGTCGTAGCGGGCAATGATGCCGCGGTCTTTCGCGCCGCGCCACACGCGGGCAACGTCCTGGAGCAAGACCTGACGCCCGTCGGTGTCCTGCACGACGATCCGGCGGATATCCTCTACCGTCCGGAATTCATTGAGCATGCGGACGTTGTAGTTGGCTTCCAGGTCGTAAAGGCTGCCGCCGGCCTGATTCAGGTTTTCGTCCTGGAGAATGGACGTGACCGTGGTGATGGGAATGCCCAACTCGGCGAGCCGCTTCTCGTCGACCTCGATGCGGATCTGCTCTTCGCGCCCGCCGGTCACCTTGACCGCGGCCACGCCGTCGAGCGCCTCGATGCGTTTCTTGAGCTCGCGCTCGGCGATATCTCTCAGCCGGGCCAGACTCAATTCTCCGTGAACCTGAATGCGCTGGATCGGGTCGTTCGACGGGTCGAAGCGCAGAATGACAGGCTTCTCGACATCCCGCGGCAACTCGACGAAATCGATCTTTTCGCGGACCTCCATGCCCGCGAGGTCCATGTCCGTATCCCAGACGAACTCCAGAACGATCTCCGATTGCCCGGGCCGCGAGGTGGAGCTGATGCGGTTCAGCCCCGAAACAACCGCAACCGTCTCCTCCAATGGACGCGTAATCAGCGTCTCGATCTCTTCCGGGGCCGCGTCCTCATAATCCGTTTGGACCGTGATTGACGGGTAGGAGATGTCCGGAAGCAGATTCAGCGCCAGGCGGTCGAGCGAGACCGCCCCGAACAACAGGACCGCCACGACGACCATGAACACGCTGACGGGCCTGTGGATGGCGGTGCGGACGGTGTTCATGCGGATCGGGTCCTAGCCATCGATCGTGCGGGTCTTGTCGCCGTCCTTGAGATTGCCCTGGCCCGCGGTCACGACACGGTCGCCGGCATCGATTCCAGAGAGGACTTCGTAGGCAGTGTCATCCTGGTAACCCAATTCGACGGCGCGCCTCTCGGCGGTATCGTCGTTTTCGACAAACACAAAAGTCCCGCCGTCTTCCTCGACCACCGCTTGCTTTGGAATCAGCACGACATCGTCGTGAGTGTCCGTCTCGATCTCCACTAGAACAAAGGCGCCGGGGCGAAAGTTCGAGTTTGACGGCCGCAACTCGGTCGTCACCTTGACAGTGCCGGTCGAGTCATCGACGACGGGGCTGACGCGCACAACGCGGCCTTCAACTTCTTCGCCGCCGTCCGTGCCCAGCCGGATGACGGTCTTTTGATCGCGCCGCACCCGCTGCGAGTCCTGCTCAGCCAGATGAACATCGGCGAGTAGAGGCGTAAAAACCCCGATTTTGAACAATTTGTCGGAATTGCGAACCGTTTGGCCCAGTTCGACGGTGCGCTCCGTCACGCGACATGCAAAGGGCGCGACGATCCGCGTCCGCGAGATTAGCAGCTTGACTTTACGGATCTCGGATTCCAACTCCTCGATACGGTGGTTCTGCTCCCGAACCGTCGCCGCCTCGACGCGCTGGTCGTGCAACAACTCGTCGAGTCGATGCCGCATGGCGGCGACCTCGGTATCGCTCACGAGGCCTTCGGCGAGCGCTTCTTCGTTCCGTTCGAGATCGGCGCGCTGATTCCTGATCTGCGTGTCCGCTTTTTCGCGGCGTATTTCCGCCGATTCGCGTTGCACCTTCGTCTGCGCCAAGCGCTGTTCCGCGAGCGCCAAGTCGATCTGCAGATCGCGGTCGTCCAGGCTCGCCAGCAGGCTCCCTTTCTGCACGAAGTCGCCTTCTTCCACGGCCACCGAGCGGACAACGCCATCCGCTTGACTGGCAACTTCGATCTCGCGCATGGCCCGCAGATTTGCCGTCGAGATCAGCAAATCGGAGATCGCGCCGCGGATCGCCGGCTGAACCGCAATTGGAATCGCAGCATCGTTCGCGGCCTCTTTCCCGTCTTTGGTCTTGGCTTCGGCGGTGGATGCGGCTTCCGTGCCGTAATTTTTCCAACCGTAATATCCGCCGGAGGCCAAAACGGCCAAAACCAGCAGGACCAGGTATGCTTTGGCCCGATCGCTCATGCTCATGCTTCTCCCATTGTGCGAGACCGTACGCCGCAGCGTCTGTTTGGGAATACGCGAAAACCCCGCTGCTTGTTCCCGATAAAACGGCCGGGCCGTCAATACCTGCGCCTACTATCGAATTAGACGCCGCGGCCGCCGATTTGGCTTCAAAAATTTTCTCCGGAAGCGGTAGCCGGCAACTCCCTCGGCCTACGCCCGGAGGAGAACGTCGTAAGCCGAGCGCCTCTGCCGAACAATGGCTGCCGGCAGGCCGTGGAGAAACCCCGTGGAAGGCGCGGCGAACTCTTACAACCGCGCTATGACCCGCGACTCTCTGCTATCCACTATTCACTATCCGCTATCCGCCGGCGCGCCTAAACGCCCAACAGGCCCTTGAAAGGCTGTTGCTGCGCGACCGCCGCCAAATCCGGATCCTTCCGCGCTAGTATCCGATTCTGCGGGTCGATCCGGATCGACCTCCTCAAAGCATCGAAAGCTCCCTTCATGTCCCCGGTCAATACCTTCAAGACAGAGAGCGCGTAAAGAGCGTGCGCAGCGTTGCGGTCCATCCTCAAGGCCCTGTTCAAGTACGTTTCCGCTTCCTTGAGTCGAGAATCGTTGATGAGCTGCACCGCATAGTTGTAATGCTCTTCCACGGTCTGCAGTCGGGGCCTTGCGCGCGCGGACTGCTCTTCGCAGATCCGCAGATAAACGCCCGCGCGGTGATTCAAGCCCACGTTGGGGCCGTCCACAACCTTTTCGAGCAGCGCCCGCGCCCGACCGAACTTGCGGCTTTGGAACAACTGGACGGCTTTGTCGAACTGAGCCGCCTGTTTTTCTTCGGCCTCGCGCACGGCGCTCGCTTCCTCGCCGGCCGCCGGTTTCTTCGCTCTTTTGCGCGCAGTCTTCGCCGACCGTTTCCGAGCCGGCGCCGTCTCCGGTTCCGCGGTCGTTTGTACGGCTTGATCGAGAACCTTTTCAGCCGTCTTGGCAACAGCCCTCTCGTTCGCTTTCTTCGCCATATCTCCAGACCGTCGCAGGCGACAACCGCCGGACGGCGCCCGCGCGCCGCCGGGAGCGACGGACTGGTTTATAGCAAATTCGGAGGAATCGGGCAACTTGCCCCGCGGCGGGCCGCGGGCGCTACACTAACGAACCTGTGCAGCAACCGCAGGCGCATCGACGCGAGCTTGCGAAGCTTCAGGCCGACATTGTTGCCTGTGAGCGCTGCCCCCGCCTGATCGCCCACTGCCGCCAAGTCGCCGCGGTCAAACGCCGCGCGTACCGCGACTGGGACTACTGGGGCAAGCCCGTCCCGTCATTCGGCGATCCCGCCGCCCGCCTGCTTATCGTCGGCCTCGCGCCGGGCGCCCACGGCGCCAACCGTACAGGCCGCATGTTTACCGGCGACCGCTCGGGAGACTTCCTCTACGACGCGCTCTACCGGACGGGGTTCGCTTCCCAACCCGACTCGCTGGCCGCGGATGACGGCCTGACCCTCAAAGACTGCTACATCACCGCGCCCGTCCATTGCGCTCCTCCGGGGAATAAGCCGACGCCGGACGAGTTCCGCGAATGCCGCGGCCACCTCGACCGGGAAATCGATTTGCTGCCCCATGTGCGGGTCGTCATGGTGCTGGGACGCCTGGCTCTGGCGTCTTATCTGGCGCTTCGACGAGGCCGTGGAGAGCGTTTTCGCAAAGGCGACTACCCGTTCGCCCACGGAGCTTGTTTTAACATATGTAAAATATTACCCACCATTATGTGCTGCTATCATCCGAGTCAGCAGAACACGCAAACCGGAAAGCTCACTAAGTCTATGTTAATCAATGTTTTAGAGAGATCGAAGCAGATCGTTCGCGCTACGCCGACCGGCGTCGAGCCGGCTCAATCGCCCGCATAAAATTTTTTTTCGTCAAAGCGCAACCACTTTGCGGTGGTAGTCATCTATACTGATTTGCACTTGCGGTAGAGAGCTACCGGAAACGAAAGGCGGGCATCAAATGAAATCCCTGGAATACCCTCGGCAACCGTACGCATTCCGTAACTCGCAGAGAAGAGAGATCGAACCAATGAGCAAGAGGAAGAAAGACAGCATCCGCAACAAGCTGCTCGACAAGCTGGAGGAACTGGCGTCGCGCGCGAATCGCAAGGAGTTGATCAAAGAGCGCTGCAACGATCCGATGGACCAGATGCAAAACCGCTTCGACCTCGACCTGACGATCAGTGTGATCAACAAGGACTGGCAGACAAAGAAGGCCGTCGAGACGGCCCTCAAGTCGCTCGATGAAGACGAATACGGCATTTGTCGGGATTGCGGCGAAACGATCAACCCCAAGCGTCTGGAAGCCATCGCCTGGACGACGCTCTGCGTCCATTGCCAGGAGCACTACGACGGCCTCGACGTCGTCGAAGAGATGGATTTCCGTCGGGCTGCTTAATCTCAGCGGCCCGATCCACTGTTCTGCGCGGGGGCGCTTGCGCGCTCCCGCGGTTTTTCGGCCTCGAGGCGCCTCACCGCCGGTTAATCATGAAAGTGGCGGTCCCGCTGAAAAAGCGCAGCAGGAAGGAGCCGACCTCTTCGGGAAAGCCGGATTCCTCGACCGCCCGGGTCATCAGTTGCATCCAGCGGTCCCGCGCCCGCCGGTCGATGGGGAACGGCATGTGGCGCATGCGCAAGCGCGGATGCCCACGCTGCTCGATATAGCGCGGCGGCCCCCCGAACCGGCCTATCAAAAAGTCGCGCAAACGCTGTTCGGCGCCGGCCAGATCGCCGGCAGGATACATCGGGCCGAGGATTTCATCTCCGGGGACTTGCGCGTAAAATGCGCGGATCAATCGGGCAAACCCCTCTTCGCCGACGATTGCGTAGATATCGGGCTCCAATCCGCCATTATCGCGCGGCGGCGGGCAGCTCGGTTGCTATCATCTTTTCGAGGAGTTTCACGCCATGCGCTTGAAGCGGTTTTCGTTCCTGTTCGTCCTGCTGTTGGCCGCGGGCGCCGCCCCGGCTGCCGAAGAACCCGGTTTTCATGCGCTTTTCGATGGAGAGTCCCTGGACGGTTGGGTGCTCTTCGGTAAAACAGGGGACGGCTACAAGGTCAACAACGGCGTGCTTGCCTGCCCCCCCGGGGGCGGCGGCAATCTCCTCTCGGCGGCCGAATACTCTGATTTCGCGCTGCGCTTCGAGTTCAAGCTCGAAGACGGCTCCAACAACGGTTTGTGCATTCGTTGCCCGCTGGGCTGGAGCGACATGGCCTATCAGGGCATAGAGTTGCAGATCATCGACAACCGCTCCAAGCGGTACGCAAAGATCAAACCCTGGCAGAAGCACGGCTCGCTCTATCACGTTTTCCCGGCGCGCAGCGGATACCTCAAGCCCACCGGCGAATGGAACGCGCAGGAAGTCGTCGCCAAGGGCTCGAAGATCAAGGTCGTCCTCAACGGGGAAACGATCCTGGATGTCGATACGCATACCATGAAAGACCGCGGCATCCTCGCCAAGCACCCCGGTCTCAACCGCAAGAGCGGCCATATCGGTTTTCTGGGGCACAACGAACCCGTCGAGTTCCGCAACATCCGCATCAAACGGCTGGACTGAGAGCGCCGGGGCAATTTTACGTTCGGCGATGAAGGTCCTGATTCCGAATCTTGGCTCGACTTCGCTGAAGTTTCAACTCATCGACTTCCCGTCGGAAAAGGTCTTGAGCCGCGGCCGCATCGAGAGGATCTCTTCCAATGGCGGGTCTTATGCGGACGCCGTTTCGCACGTTTTGGAGCGGGCGGGCGAACCGGACGCGGCCGGCTTCAAAGCCGTCCACGCCGGCCCCCGCTACCGCGGCGCCTTCAGCATCGACGATGCGTTGATCGCAAATCTCATCCTGTATGCGGACGCCGCCCCGCTCCATAACGGAATCTATCTGCAGGGCATCCGGGCATTTCGAGACCGCCGGCCCCATCTGCCGCTGGTCGCCGTGCTCGAGTCCGCATTTCACCGTACGATGCCGGACTATGCGCGGACATACGGGGCGCCCGCGGGCTGGCGCCGCGATTACGGAATCGAACGCTACGGTTTCCACGGCGCCTCGCACCGCTTTGTGAGCGAGCGCGTTCCCGAGTTGCTCGCAACCGACGCGGAAAACCTGAGAATCGTCTCCTGCCACTTGGGCGGAAGCTCGTCGATTTGCGCGATCCAGCGAGGCCGCTCCATCGACACGACGATGGGATTTTCGCCGCAGTCCGGTCTCGAGAACGCCACCCGGCACGGGGACCTAGACCCCTTCGCCGTGCTTTTCATGATGGACCGTCTCGATGCGACGACGCAGCAAATGCGCGAGATTCTGGTCGGAGAAGGAGGCTTGGCCGGTATCTCGGGCGTGCCGGGCGGAGATGTCCGCGATTTGCAAGGCGCCGCCGAGCGCGGCCATGCCGCCGCCCGCCTGGCGCTGGATACTTTCGCCTATCAAATCCGTAAAACAATCGGAGCCTACGCCGCGGCCATGGGCGGCGTCGACGCCGTTGCGTTTACCGGCGGAATCGGCGAAAATTCCGCTCTGTTGCGCGCGCAAGTTTGTGCGGGGCTCGATTTCCTCGGCATCCGCCTCGACCCGCAGGCGAACTTGGCGGCGTCCGGCGACAAGTCCATCGGCTGCGCCGGCGCCTCAACCGCAGTCGTTGTTTTACGCACTAACGAAGAGTTGATCGTCGGCCGCGAGACTTATCGCCTGCTGCGTTCGCCGGCATCCGCCGATGCGTAAGCAGGCAACCCGGCTGTCTTGCGGCATGGCGGTGAGGGTGGGATTCGAACCCACGGAGCCCGTAAAGGCTCAACGGTTTTCGAGACCGCCCGATTCAACCGCTCTCGCACCTCACCGCGGTCACTTTCATTATACGGTCTGCGCCGGCGCGCCCTACCAAAACTCGCGGGCATGGCGTCGGACGCGGTCGCCATGCTCGCGCATCGCTTGCAATTGCCGGGCGGGCGGAGCCGCCCAGTCGTCGAGCAGCCGCAGATTCTCCGCGAGCTCGCCGCGGCCGTTGGGAGCGGTAACGGCAACGCTCACGGCGGGGTTCGCCAAGCAAAAGCGATAGCAGTCCACGGCAGGCGGCGGGCGGAAACCGTCCGGGTCGGACGGCGTCGGCTGCAGCAAATCCTTCCAGCGCAACCCCGTGAACGCAACCGCCGGCAGGCCCAACTTTGCGGTTGCCGGAAAAACATCCCGTTCGGCGCCGCGATGCGCGGCGTTGTAGCGGATCATCAACAGGTCGAGCCTGCGTTCTCCCGCCGCTGTTGTCTCGCCGGCCCATCTTGCCGCCAGGGGGCGTTGGTGGCTCGTCAGCCCGATCAGCCCCAGTTGCCCTTCGCGCTTACGGCGCCGCAGAACGTCCCAGGCGCCGCCCGGCCCGACGATCTCCCGCCACTCCTCTTCGCCTTCGACGTAGTAAAAGGTGGCGACTTCAAGCCGCTCGCTGCGGGTTTCGGCCAGAATCCGGTCCATCTCGCGTTCGGCCTCGCCGGCTGTCCGCGCCTTGAACTGCGCGGCGAGAACGACATCCGCGCGCCCCGGCCCCAACTCCGCAACCGCCCGCGAAAGTCCGTCCGGTTTGCCGCACCAATTGAGATAGCCGATTCCCCGCGCGATGGCCCGATGAACGTCGTCCGCATCGAGCCGCGTATTCCCGCGAGTGGCCAACCCCAAACGGCAGACCTCCGGCAAAGCCGCGCCAAGCCGCGCCAAGCGCTCCATGCCTTCGGCTAGCGGCCGGCCCGAGCGGCCATCCTCTGGATTGCATCCAGCACGGTCCGCTCCACGGCGGGTTCGAAAAGCCCGTAATCGACGTAAAGGCCCCGTGTCTCGTAGCCTCCCTCGGCCAGCGCCCGCGCGGACGGCAGGTAGCCGAAAACATCGTTGTTGTAGCCGCTGACCCAAAGATTCAGCGGGCCGAGCAGCCGTTCGGCGGCGAGAGCGTACTCGACCAGCGTTTCGCCGCTGTAGGCAACGAGAGTAAGGTCGCGCCCGAACTGCCAAAGCGCAAAGGGCGCGTCGTAGGTTTCGAGCAGCTTTTCGCCTTGGTCGAGCTTGGCCAGCGCCCCGGCGGTAAAAAACCGGCGGTAGGAAGGAGCATCCCGGCTCATCGCCTCGATCTCGGCGCGCGAGTGCTTCCTGAGCGGCAGCGGCACGCGCTCGAATTCCGTCTTCAGCGGGCCGCGCACCCGCCGCAAGCCGCTTTGCAGCACCCGCATCACCTCTTCGGCCAGGTCGCTGCCGTGGCGCCGGGCGAGGTCGAACGTGCCCCGTGGGTGCGGATTCGCGTCCCCGGCGCACCCGGTCAGAAACATCGCCTGCGCAGCGGGGCGGCGGGCTTCCAGAAACTGCTGGGCGAATCCGGCATAGTCGCCGCTGATGCGCATGTTGCCGCCGCCGAGAGTCGTGCAGTGTGCGGCGGCGCCGAACACCACGGCGCGCAGGCGTCCGCGGGCGTCGTCGACCCGCAAGACAGGGACGGTGCGGTCGGCCGGACCGCGGGCGTTCGTGCCGAGAACGATGCCGCGCTCGGTGAACTGCCGGCGGTTCATCACGAACTTCGCCACTCCTTGCCCCCAGGAAAGGTTTGCCGGCTGCAAGTCCTGCAGCGCCTTCCGAGCGGCGGCGGCGGTCTTGTCTTCGAGGATGCGGATGTAGCTCTCCAGCTTGCGCCGATTCTCATCGTCAACGCTGGTCAACATCGACCCCGCCACAAGCGGGGCCGAGTGCGTATGCGAGGCATTGAGCAAAATGTCTTCCCGGGCAATGCCGTCGCTTTCCAGCAGCCAATCGGCGATATTCCGCGAGCGCTCGGCGGTAAATCCGAGAATGTCCGCCGTGATCAGCAGGGCGCGTTTCCCGGCGCCGTCTTCGAGCGCCAGCGCCTTGGCGAAAAGCGGCTGCTCGACGGCCTCGAACGGCTGCCGGCGGTTGGCGTAGCCGGCCATCGGCAGCGGCCTGTCGGGAGTGATATCCACCGTCGCCAGACCGACTTTCCAGTCGGTCCGCTGCGCCGGCAGAACAGCCGCGCCGATAGCGGCGAAAAGAAGCAGAAACCGCATTATGGGAAAGTATAGCTCCAACCGCCGCGGCAGAGCGCTCGCCGGGCCGCTGCTATGATGGGAGCAAGTCGGTTTCAACATGAAGAAACTCGTCGTTTGCGCCGCCATCGCGGGTTTATCGGTCGGCTATTTCGCCTATGCGCAGACCCGCCGGTCGCGGACCGAACGGGCGAAGCTTCAGCGCCAGGTGCTCAACTGGCAGGTCGTGCGCCCCGTTGTTCGCGGCGCGCGCGGAGCGGCGGCGGCGGGAACCCCCCTGGCATCGCAGGTTTCGATGCGCACGCTGCAGGCGGGCGGCAACGCGGTCGATGCCGGAGTTGCCGCATTGTTCGCCGCCGCGGTGACGGAGTTTTCGCACTTCGGGTTCGGCGGTGAGGCGCCCTTGTTGATCCGCACTCCCGACGGAAAGGTTCACTGCATTGCAGGCGTGGGAACGGCGCCGCAACTGATGACCCTGGAATTCTTCGCCAACCTCCGCCCCGACCCCGAGCTTGAAAAGGAAGCAGCCCGGCGCGATCACAAAAGCGGTCCGATCCCTTCCTACGGCATCCTGCCCGCCCTGGTTCCCGGCATGGCGGACGCCGGTCTGTTGGCTCTGCAGCAGTTCGGCACGCTCTCGTTTTACGAGGCGGCGCAGCCGGCGTTGGAGTACGCGGACGGCCACCCGATCGACGAAATGCGCGCCGGCTCCATTGCCCGCGCCGGCCAATTCTTGAAGCTGTTTCCGAGCTCGCGCGAGGTCTTCGCCCCGCAAGGCCGTTTTCCGCGGCCCGGAGACGTTTTCCGGCAGCCGGATTTGGCGCGCACGATCCGCGCAATGATGGGCGCCGAGAAGAAAGCGCTTGCTGCGGGTAAATCGCGCGCGGCGGCCATCGAGGCCGTTCGGGACTATTTCTATCGCGGCCCCATCGCCCGCGAGATCGCGGACTACGTCGAAGCGAACGGCGGTCTTCTCCGCTACGAAGATTTCGCGGAATTCCGGCTGGAAATCGAAGAACCCCTGACGACCGTTTTCCACGAATACGAGGTTTACAAGGGAGGTTTCTGGACGCAGGGCGCAGTGATGATCGAGGCCCTCAACATTCTCGAAGGATACGATCTCCAAGCTCTGGGCTGGAACTCCCCGGAGTACATCCACTACTTGGTCGAGGCGCTCAAGCTGGCCTACGCCGACCGGGACGCCTGGTACGCGGACCCCCGGTATGCGCCGCCGCCCGCTGAGCTCCTGTCGAAGGAATACGCGGCTTCCCGCCGCAAAATGATCGACTCCGAGCGGTCGTCGCGGGTATTTCGGCCCGGGAAATTCGGCGCCGGCGAGCCGCCGCATCCCTCGCAATTCCCCGGGCGGCTGCGGCCGCTGCCGGACGCCCTGGCGTCGAAAGACACTACTTGCATCAATGTGGCGACGCCTGACGGCATGATGTTTTCGGCAACTCCCTCGGGCGCCTGGATGCCTTCCGTAATCGCCGGCTCGACCGGGATTCCGCTCACGCAGCGCGCCCAGAGCTTCCTGATCGTCGAAGGCCACCCGAACGCGGCGGCGCCCGGCAAGCGTCCGCGGATTACGCTGACGCCGACGTTGGTAACGCGCCGCGGAAAACCTTTCATGGCCTTGTCGACGCCCGGCGGCGACCAGCAGGAGCAGGCGCTTCTCCAGGTTTTACTGGCCGCCGCGTTGTTTTATTTCAATCCGCAAGCCGCCGTCGAAGCGCCCCGGTTCCAGACCAAGCACCTCGTGGCCAGCTTCGACGACCATGCGATGGAGCCGAACAAACTGCTGCTCGACGAACGCATGCCCAACGTAGTTGTCGAGCGTCTGGCCGCTTTTGGGCACGACATCGAACGGCGCGGCCGGCGGCAGAACGGTTCCGCGCCTACGGCGCTCAAAATCCTGAGAAACGGCGTGATCGAAGCGGGGGCGGACCCCTACGCCTTCCGCTATGCGGACGCTTGGTGATCCGCATTGCCTTGGGTATGCGCCAAAGCCGACGTTGCCGCAGCGAAGACACCCCCCAAAGGAACCGCGCCGCCTTGCGCCGCTAAGCTTGCGCCCGCGCGCGGTCCCATGCGGAGAATGTCTTGCCCGCCGCGGCCAGTTCCTTGAGCAGAGGCGCCGGACGCCACCAGTGCCCGTGAACGGCGTGGAACTCTTCGACTCGCGCCAGCACTTTATCCAGACCTACCGTGTCGGCGTAGAACATCGGGCCGCCGCGGTACGGCGGGAAACCGTAGCCGTAGAGATAGATGATGTCGATATCGACGGAGCGCAGCGCGAAGCCCTCTTCAAGAATGCGCGCGCCCTCATTGACCAGCGAATAGACGATGCGGTCGCGGATCTCGTCGTCCGCAATCTCGCGCCGCTCGATGCCCGTTTCGGCGGCGATCTTGCGCAGCAGGGCTTCGACTTCGGGGTCGTCGCTGCGGCTGCGGTCGGCGCCGTAGCGATACCAGCCGGCGCCGGTTTTCTGGCCGTAACGGCCTGCCGCGACAAGCGCGTCCTCGGCAAGCGGCCGGCGCGTTCCCGAGGGAAAAAGTCCGGGGTTTTCCTTGCGCACGCGCCAACCAACGTCAAGGCCGGCCAGGTCGCCGACGGCGAGCGGCCCCATTGCGGCGCCGAAATCGTAAATTACCCGATCGATCTCGGAGACTCTAGCGCCTTCCTCGGCGAGGAACTGGGCTTCGCGGCGATAGGGGCCGAACATGCGGTTGCCGACGAAACCGTGGCAGTTGCCGACCAGGACGCCGATCTTGCTCAGCCTGCGCGCGAGCGCCATCGAAGTAGCGATGACTTCTTTGCCGGTCTTCTCGCCGCGAACGATCTCCAGCAAGCGCATCACGTTCGCCGGACTGAAGAAGTGGTGCCCGATGACCTGCTCGGGCCGTGACGTGACGGAGGCGATCTCGTCGATATTCAGGGTCGATGTGTTCGACGCCAACACCGCGCCGGGCTTGGCGATCGCGTCGATCTCGCCGAAGACCCTCTTCTTGAGCTTCATCTCTTCGAAGACGGCCTCGACGACGATGTCGGCGTCCTCGAAGCCGTCGTAGCTCGTTTGCGGCGTAATCAAGGCCAGCCGCCGATCGACGAACTCCTGCGTGAAGCGCCCGCGTTTCACCGACCGCTCGTAGTTCTTGCGGAGGGTGTTCATGCCGCGGTCGAGAGCTTCTTGGCTTGTTTCCTTGATGACGACCGGGATGCCCGCGTTGGCGTAGCTCATGGCAATGCCGCCGCCCATCGTGCCGGCGCCGATCACCGCGGCGGAGGCGATGGTTCGGGTTGGCGTGTCCTTCGGCACATCGGGTATCTTGCGCACCGTCCGCTCTCCGAAGAAGGCATGGATCAGCGCCTTCGACTGCGTGGAGAAGAGGCACTCGCGGAACAATTCGGCTTCTTTCTTGACGCCCTCGTCGAACGGGAGCATTGTCGCCGCTTCTACCGCCTCGAGATTCTTGAGCGGAGCGAAATATCCGCGGCGCTTTTTGGCGACCATCGCTCTGGCCGCGGCGAAAAGAGGCGCGTTTTCTGCCGGGGTCCCCAGTTTTCCGCTGCGCTCGCTCACCTTGGGAAGCGGACCTTCCCTGCCGGCGGCCTCCGCGGCGAAAGCAACCGCGCCGGCCAGCAGGTCGTCGTACCCGGAGCCTGCGATCACGCGGTCGAGGATGCCCAGGTCCCGCGCTTCGGCGGCCGAGATCGGATCGCCGATCGCGCACATCTCCAGCGCTTTCGCAACGCCCGCGAGGCGCGGCAGACGCTGCGTGCCCTGCGCGCCGGGGATGATGCCCAGCTTCACCTCCGGCTGGCCGACCTTCGCCGAAGCCAGGGCGACCCGATAATGGCAGCCCATCGAGGTTTCGAGTCCGCCGCCGAGAGCGTTGCCGTGGATCGCGGCGACCGTGGGCTTGGTCGAGGCCTCCAGGCCGGCGATCACCTGCTGGAGGCCGGGGCCGCGTCTTTTCTGCCCTGACGTGATCTTGCCGAATTCCTTGATGTCGGCGCCGGCGATGAAGGTGCGTCCGCCGCCGATCACCACGATGGCGCGCACTGCGTCGTCCGCGCCGAATCTCTCGATGCCGTCGAGAATGCCCTCGGGCACCCCGGGGCTCAGCGCGTTTACCGGGGGATTGTCGATGGTGATGACCCCCACGTCGCCTTCGCGGGTGTGGATGACCAAATCGCTCATTGTTTCTCCTCGTAACCTTTGAAGCTCAAACCAGCGTAGCGAACTCGACGCCGCTTGCGGGCAGCCGCGCCGCGGCCGCGATTTACTTGAGATCGATATCGACGCGGATTTCCTGCCACGGCGGCAGGCTTTGCAGCGATCCCAGGGCCTCGAGGTCGGTGTCGATTTCGAACGCTCCTTGCCCTTCCAGCGGCTCCGGCAGAACAAGGTCGAACCCGCCGAGCGGCGGCGCATTGTCGGCGGCTTGACGATGGCGCAAAGAGACGCGCAGCGCAACCGACCTGGCCTCGTCCGAGTGGTTGACCACGAACGCCTTGACCTTGGTCCGGTAATCGTCCGTGTAGTAGGCGCGGATTCCGGCCACTTCCAAAGGACCTCGTATGCCGCGGCTGAACGTTTGCACCGATTCTTCATCGGGATCGGCCACGGCTTCCAGACGCAGCAGGTCGGGCCGGGACAGCCAGACCGCGCCCCCGACGGACGCAATCAGCACCGCGGCGAAAAGCAGCAAGTGGATCGGGCGGACTTCCAGAGAGCTCAGCGAACCGCTTTGCTTCTCGGGCCGGCGCTGCGGCGAAGCGGCTTCCTCTTGCCGGCTCAACGCCGCGGGCGGAGGGAGGCTGGGCGCGCTTTCGGAGGATGCTTCCGCCGCCGCGCAGCGCGGACAGCTTTTCTGCGCGACATCGACCTCTTTGCCGCACTTGGGGCAGATCCAGGTGAACATTCCCCCTATTGTCTCGCAGGATCCGCGCGGGACGCATGGCGTCTTATCCAACACAAGAGGGAACCCGCAGCCTCGCGCCGTCGCGCCCTACCGTTGTGCCGGTTCAGATAGATGTGAGACGCCGCGAGCCGGCGTCAGAGGGCCATCGCCCTCCTACCGGGTCATAGTTTTTGCGGCGGGGCGGGTTCAGTCAAGGGCGCGCCCGCCAGGGCGCGGCGTAGCGTACCCTTGACGGGTTCCGTCCCGCCGCGTACACCGCTCATAGAGGGCGATGGCCCGCTCTTCGAGGTGGAGCCCGGCCGGATCGACAGGGGGGGCGGCCGGCCAGGGGTTGCCTCCGCAGGTGGGGTTCTCCGAAGCTCGTAGAAGAACAACCCAACGAGCGAAAGGAGAACCCCATGCAGGTTTTTGGCCTACCGAGACAGGTTATCAGCAGTGCCCGCGTTGCGGCGCAGTTGGGAGAGGGAAAAGTCGATGCGGCCCTGGAGAGCCGGCGCGACGCGGTGCGGCGCTGGCGCGAGGCCAGGGCGCAGGGGCTGAGCGCGCAGGCGGCGGCGGACGCGGTGGGCGTATCCCGCGCCACGCTCTATCGCTGGCGCAAGCAGCCTGAACTGCGTTCCCGACGGCCCCGCAAGCTGTGCCGGCCGCGCTGGAGTCCAGCGCTGGTGGAGCGCGTCGAAGCCCTGCGGGAAGACAACCCGGTGTGGGGCAAACGCAAGCTCGGCCCGCTGTTGCGCGCCGAGGGCCATGCCCTCTCCGACAGCACCGTCGGGCGCATCCTGGCCCGCCTGGTGCGCCGCGGACGCCTGCAACCCGTCTTCGTCTTCCGCCGCCCGCCCGGCCGAACCCGCCGCGCCCGCCGCCCCTATGCGCGCCGCTTACGCGCCGCGCTGCCCGCCAAAGCGCCCGGCGAGGCCGTCCAGATCGACACCCTCTCGCTCACTCTGCTGCCCGGCAAGACCATCAAACACTTCACCGCCCTCGATCGCTACTCCCGCTGGACCGCTGCTATGGCCGCCTCCCAGGCCACCTCCGCTTCCGCCGCTCGCTTCCTCGACAAACTCGTTCAATCCGCCCCCTTCCCCATCCGCGCCATCCAGGTCGACGGCGGTTCCGAGTTCCAGAAAGACTTCGAGAACGCCTGCCAACAGCGCCGCATCGACCTCTACGTCCTGCCTCCCCGAAGCCCCCAACTCAACGGCCGCGTCGAGCGCATGCAAGCCACCTGGCGCTACGCGTTCTACTCCGTCTACTCCCTGCCCCACCGCCTCCAGCAACTCAACCCCCTGATCGACGCCTTCGCCCACCGCTACAACCACCACCGCCCCCATGACGCCCTTGACTCCCGCTCCCCTATCCAGTACCTTCATAACCACAGCTTCGGTATTCCCCCGCCGTCTCATATGTCCTGATCCCGCACAACCGCTTGACATGCGGCGGCAAAAATGTTCTAATACATACGGTCGATTCAAGGGCTGCGTTCCCGGCGGCGTTTGGGCTGCGCCAAGAAGAAATTTCGGCCGGGGAAAAGCGCCCTTTCGAAAGGAGTTCTTTTGCGCAAGCCGAGATATGTGACATCTGTCGATAAGATCCCCCAACTCTCGCCGGACGAGCGGGAAATTGGGCGCCAGGTCAGCGAGAAGTTCGTCTTCCGCACCAACGACTATTACCAGAGCTTGATCGATTGGGACGATCCGCACGATCCCATACGCAAGATCGTCATGCCCGATTCCACGGAGCTCAATGAATGGGGGCGGCTCGACGCTTCGCATGAGGAGCTCTACACCAAGGTTCCCGGCCTGGAGCATAAATACTCCGATACGGCGTTGCTGCTGTGCAACGACGTCTGCGGCGCATACTGCCGCTTCTGTTTTCGCAAGCGGTTGTTCATGGATGACAACGACGAGGTTGTCCGCGACGTGTCGGCCGGGTTGGAGTACATTCGCGCCCACCCGGAAATCTCCAACGTCCTCCTGACCGGCGGCGACCCCTTGATCATGTCGACCTCGAAACTCGAGCCGATCATCGCCGGCCTGCGCGAGATCCCGCACGTCAGGATTATCCGCCTCGGCAGCAAGATGCCGGCATTCAACCCGTTTCGCATCACGGGCGACCGGAGCTTGTGGGCGATGTTCGAGAAATATTCGAACCCGACGGCGGGCCGCATCTATGTGATGTGCCATTTCAACCATCCGGTGGAGCTTACGGACGTGGCCCGCGAAGGTCTCGAATGCTTGCAGCGCCACGGCGTCGTGACCGTGAATCAGTCGCCGATGATCGCCGGCGTCAATGACTCGCCGGACGTTCTCCGCGAGCTTTTCGACGAATTGTCGTATCTCGGCGTGCCGCCGTACTACATCTTTCAATGCCGGCCGACGGAGGGGAACGAGTCGTATTCGGTGCCGCTCGAGCGGGCGTACCGCATCTTTGCCGAGGCCCAGGCGCGGGGTTCCGGCCTCGCCAAGCGGGCGCGCTTTTCGATGTCGCACATGACCGGCAAGATCGAAGTCATCGGTCTGACGGACGACCGCATCCTGCTCAAGTATCACCGCGCCGCGGACCCCCGGCGCCAAGGCGAGATCATGATCTTCCAGCGGAGGCGGGAGGCGCACTGGTTCGACGACTACCCGGAGTCGCGGAACTATCTGCCGAAAATGCCGGCGCAGTCGGAACGGGCCTTCCTGGAGGAAGCCGTCCTCGCCGGCGATTGAACGCCGCGGGGGCTGCCGATTGAAGTTGCCGGCTTCGCCGCATCGGCGCCGGCATGAGACGCCGGCATATGAAAGGATAATGAATATGCCGCCGGAGAAAACTACAACCGTTGTCCAAGTATCGAAGGGCGACGATCATGTTGTCGGTATCGGGAACCTCAGGGTGCTGATTACCCAAGACGGGTCTGCTTGGTCAGCTCAGGGCCTGGAAATCGACTACACCGCGCAGGGCGATTCCGTGGAAGAGGCGAAAAAGCGTTTCGCAGACGGCCTGCGGGCCACGGTCAGGGAAAATCTCAGGATATGTGGAACGCTGGAGCCGCTTTTGCAGGTTGCTCCCTCAGAATGCTGGCGTGAATTCTTCGAGTTGGCGTCGAGGGAGGAGCGTAAGCGCTTCTCGCAGGTTTCAGTACATCGGGTCGAGACCAACGACGCCCTGGACACCCTCCCGTGGAATAAGATCGAGTATCTTGAAAAGCTCCCCACTGCGGCTTAACACCAGGTTTCCATGAGTGACCGAAGTGTGCCGCGTCAAAGCGTACTCGATGTTTTGACGCGGCACGGCGTCGATGTTTCCACCTATCGGGACGGTGTGCAGTCTTTATTGGTAAAAGACGGGAAGCCTCCTCTGGTTCTGGTGCAACGATTCCCGACACCGTCGAGAACAGGCTGCTGCAGAGGCTGCAACGCAAGTTCAATATCCCCATCCATCACTTCTATAATCCGTTCATGGCGCCGCCCCGGCCCGATGAAAGCGGCCGGATACATTAGAGCGGCGCTCGTGTTCGCTTGAGTATCGCGCCGGTCAGGGCAGGAATTTCACGATGGCGGTCGCCATTGCGATGAAGGTTCCAATGATGGCTACGGTACCGCCAAACATAGTCCAGAGGTGGCGGTAGAGCCGAGCTTCCAGGGCGGCAAGGCCGGATTCAAGGTCGGCTTTCTTGGCGAGGGTGTCGAGGTTCCCATGGAGCGCATCGTTAACGGTGGCTGCCAGAGCTTCGGCCAAGCGCTGGTCGGCGCCGGCCTCACGAAGCCGCTTGGCGGCGGCAAGCGTGTCGAAAGCAGTGCTTGCCACAAGTTCTACCCTGCCTCTTGTCAATTAAATTAACACACTCGGCAGCCCTGTTAAAACGGGTTGTCTTCCCATCCCGTCTCTGTCGCACGCGGGCGGCTGTTAAACTTGTTGGGCAATTGCCCGTGCCTCTCCTCGAGAACAAGTCGGAATCGTCGCCGGAGGCTTCGCGCAGGCGGCGTTGCTGGTATGCGGCCGTGCTCATCCATTTGGGGCTGTGGATCGCAGGTCTGTACCTGTTTTCTCGATACTTCGGGGCCGCTGAATGAGTCCGTTGGACTGGGCCGTTCTCGCCGTATCGTTTGTCGTCATCATCGGCTACGGTCTGTGGCGCTCCCGCGGGCGTCAGTCGTTGGAAAGCTACGTCGTTGCCGGCAAGCAGATGCGTTGGTGGGTGATCGGCCTGTCGATCATGGCCACGCAGGCGAGCGCGATCACCTTCATCGGGACTACGAGCCAAGGTTATGCCGACGGGCTGCGCTTCGTGCAGTTCTATTTCGGCTTGCCGCTCGCCATGGTCCTGATCGCGGCCGTCGCCGCCCCGGTCTTTCATCGTTCCGGGGTTTACACGGCCTACGAATATCTGGAGCGCAGGTTCGATGCGAAGACCCGCACGCTGGCGGGGCTTGTTTTCCTGGTCCAGCGGGGGCTGGGGGTGGGCTTGGCGCTCTATGCTCCCGCCGTGGTGTCGTCCGTCATTCTGGGATTGCCCGAGTGGGCGACGATCGCGGCAACGGGCGTCATGGTCTCCGCCTACACCATGATCGGCGGCATCAAGGCGGTCATGTGGACCGACGCCCTGCAAATGACCATCATGCTCGCCGGCATCGTTGCCGCGTTCTTCGCGGCCGCGGCGGGCCTCCCCGAGGAGGTCTCTCTAGGCAGCGCATTGCGTCTGGCCGGCGCCGCGGGCAAGCTCAACGCAGTGGAAAGCTCGTTCGACTGGAACAGCCGTTACACGCTCTGGTCGGGGCTGATCGGCGGCGGCTTTCTCGCGCTCGCCTACTTCGGCGCCGACCAGTCCCAGGTCCAGCGGTATCTCACGGCTAAATCGGTCGACCACAGCCGCGTGAGTCTGTTGTTCAACGCCGTGCTCAAGGTTCCGCTGCAGTTCTTCATCTTGCTGACGGGCGTCGTCATCTATGTTTTTTTCTTATTCGAGGCGCCGCCCATGCTGTTCCATGCGGGCGAGAGGGCGCGGGTCGAGCAGGCCGGCGGCGCACGGTTCGCCCAGATCGAATCGCGCTATGCGGAAGCGTTCGATGTTCGGCGCTCGGCCGCCCGCCGTTTGCTGCAGGTTCCGACGGCGTCCGCGCGGCAGGGCTACCTGGACGCCGAGCGGCGCTTCCAAGGCGTACGGGGCGAGGCGGCCGCGCTTGCCGAGAAAGGCCGCGAACCCGGTTCGTATAACGACACGAACTACATTTTTCTGACGTTTGTTCTGCAGCGTCTGCCCGCCGGTTTGATCGGCCTGATTATGGCCGGGGTCTTCGCCGCTGCGATGTCGACGATCTCGTCGGAATTGAACTCCTTGGCGACGGCGACGGTGGTCGATCACTACGGGCGCTACATCCGCCCGCATCTCGACGACGCGGCGGCGCGCCGGGCGCTGAAGTTGGCGACCGTCGGCTGGGGCGTTTACGCAACCGTATTCGCGGGTTACGGGGGGCGTCTGGGCTCGTTGATCGAAGCCGTCAACTTCGTCGGGTCGCTCTTTTACGGCCCCCTGCTGGGGGTCTTCGTGCTCGCGTTCGTCTTCCGCAAGTGTACGGCCGCCGGGGCGTTTTGGGGAACGGCGCTCGGCTTGGCTGTCGTTTGGAGCGCGAAGATCGTTTTTCCCGATTTGGCTTTTCTCTGGCTGAATCCGCTGGGCTGCCTGGCGACCGTCGCCGCGGCGATGGCGCTCTCGGCCGCAAAGCCGGACGCGGGTGGGCCTCGATGATCTTTGGGGTGCTTTAGAGTCAAGGGTCGAGGCGCGGGAACATTCGAGCGTATACGCCTCTGTCTGCGGGGAACGGCGCGATTCTCTTGGGGGCGGAGTTGCTCCGGGGTGTGCCGGTTCAGATAGATGTGAGACGCTTCGAGCCGGGGGTATGATAGATCATGCTTTCGTTCAAAATGTTGTGCGCGACGGCGCTGTTGCTGCCCGCCGCTGTCGCCGCCGACCGTCCCAACGTGCTCTTCATCGCGTTCGACGATCTCAATGACTGGATCGAGCCGCTGGGCGGGCACCCCCAGGCGAGAACGCCGAACTTGTCGCGGCTGGCCCGCCGGGCGACCGTATTCACGCGCGCCTATACGGCTGCTCCAGCTTGCAATCCATCCCGCGCCGCCTTGATGACGGGGATTGCTCCCTATAAGTCCGGCGTTTATTACAACAACCAGGCTTGGCGTCCGGCGATGCCCGCTGCCGTCACGCTCCCGCAGCACTTCATGAAGCACGGCTATTGGGCCGGCGGCGCCGGCAAGATCTACCACGGCGTCTATCCCGACCCTCCGTCGTGGCATGAGTACTGGCCGACGAAGGAGCGCAACCGCCCCGCCGACCCCCGGCCCCCGACGCTGCCGGCCAACGGCATTCCGAAAACCGGTAATTTCGATTGGGGGCCGCTGCGCGTCGAAGTTGGGGAAATGGGCGACGCGCAGGTCGCCGACTGGGTCGCGGCCAAGCTGAGGGAAAAGCACGAAAAGCCGTTCTTTCTGGCCTTCGGCCTGTTCCGGCCGCATCTTCCTTGGCATGTCCCCCAGCGCTACCTCGACCGTTTTCCCTTGGAGTCGATTCAAGTTCCGCCGGTCTTCGACGCCGATCTCGGGGACGTCCCTGCGGCGGGCGTGAAGATGGCCAATCCGGACAGAGACCACGCGAGCGTTATCGAACACGGGCAGTGGAAACGCGCCGTGCAGGCCTACTTGGCGTCGGTGAACTTCGCCGACGACATGTTGGGCCGCGTGCTCGACGCGCTGGATGAGAGCGGACTCGCCGGCGACACGATCATCGTCATGTGGACCGACCACGGCTGGCATCTCGGCGAGAAACATCACTGGCGCAAGTTCGCGCTTTGGGAGGAGGCGACCCGGACGCCGCTGATGTTCGTGGTCCCTGAGGGGACGCCCGGCTTGGCGCAGGGCTCGCGCGCCGGGGTCCGCTGCGACCGCCCGGTCAACCTGCTCGATATTTACCCGACGTTGTCCGAGTTGGCCGGTTTGCCGGCCAACGACGCGCTCGACGGCCGCAGCCTGGTTCCGCTGCTGCGCAATCCGGGCGCCCCCTGGCAGCCGACGGTATCGACTTACGGCCGCCTCAACCATGCCGTGCGCAGCGAAGATTTCCGCTACATCCGCTACGAAGACGGCTCCGAGGAACTCTACGACCACCGCGTCGATCCCATGGAATGGACCAACCTCGCGGCGGACGCCAACTACCGGGAGGTCAAACGGGAAATGGAGCGCTGGTTGCCGCGGGTCAACGTTCCCGGAGCGCCCAGGCAGCCTGCCGGCAAGCGCACCAATAAGGTAGCCATGCCAGAATGAGGCCGGGCGGCCGGGGAGCTTCCTCGTCCGCCGGTCGTAACTTGATCCGGCGCGAAAGCGCCTAAACCTGTAAAGTCACATGCCGCGCATCGCAAAAGGGCAACGCGCCGGAGCGCTTATCATCGCCGCGTTCGTGGCGGCGCTTGTCTTGACGGCCACGCTGCAGTTTCATTGGACCGGGCAGTTGAGCAAAGCCCAACGCGCGACGATGGAAACCGCCCTGGCCAACTCCGTGCGTCAGTTCGAGCGTGAGTTCACTCGCGAGTTGGCGCACTTGCTCAGCGTCTTCCGTCCAGACCCGGTTGTGGCGGCCGAGGGCAAATGGGATCGTTACCTCGAGCGCTACGACGACTGGTATCGGAGTTCCGATTATGCGCCTTTGGTTTCGAGAGTCCTGCTCTATCTTACGCCTGCCGGAGGCGCACCGAGCCTCCATGAGCTGCAACCGGCCGAATTGCGGCTTGCCGCCGCGGATTGGCAGGAAAGCCATCGGCCGATCAAGAGTAAGATCGAAAGCTGGGGTGAGCGTCGCAAGCGCGCCCGGTCGCGTGACGGGCGGCTGTCTGCCTGGAAGCTTTTTTTGCAGGAGAAAATCTTCGTTCTCTCGTTGAACTTCATAGCCGACCGCAACCGCGGGGCGCGCGAACCCGAGAGCATTGCGCGCGCGGGTTGGCTGCTGATCGAGATCGACCCGGTTTATATGGCCGAACAGATGATCCCGGAGATGGCCGCGCGTTACTTCTCGGGACCGGACGGGGAGGAACTTTACCGGATTGCGGTTGTCGAGCAAGGCGGCGCGGGCTTTCTGTATCGTTCCCACGATTCCATCGATGAGGAATGGCTGGCGGCGTCCGACCTCCGTGTTCCCCTGCTTGCGGCGCGCTTCTTCGGCGACCCGAGGAGCGGCAGAGGCCCGCCGCCGCGCGGCCGCGGCCGCGGCGGCGGAGACTTGCTGAGTATGCCCAAGGGATTTCCGCCGCCGCGCGAGGAACTGCGCGGGCGCGAAGGCCCCCCAGGCCCCCCCCCGGAGCGCAGTGGCCGCGGCGCTCCCGGAGTCGGACGGCCGTCGATGTTTCTGGGCCGCGCGACTGTTCTCTTTGCCGGGCGCGGCCAGAACAACCGCTGGGTCGTCGCCGCGCAGCATATGGCCGGGTCGCTTGACGCGGCGGTGCAACTGCAGCGCCGTCGCGATCTCGCCGTCGGCTCGGGCGTTCTTCTGCTCTTGGGCGCGGCGATGGCCATGGTGGTGATTTCATCCCGACGCTCCAGACGCTTGGCCGATATGCAGATGGAATTCGTGGCCGGCGTGTCCCACGAGTTGCGTACGCCGTTGACGGTAATCCGCGCCGCGGGTGACAATTTGGCCTCCGGCGTGGTCGGCGCGGGCGAGCAAGCCATGGAGTACGGACGCTTGATCCGCGAGCAGGGCCGGCGCCTCTCGGAAATGGTCGATCAGACTCTGCGCTTCGCGGCGCTGCGGTCGGGCAAGAGCCAATTCAAAATCGAGCTGGTGGACGTTGCGCAGGTCATTGACGAAACGCTTGCAGAGGCGCGGCCCGCGATCGACAAAGCCGGTTTCGAGTTGCGGCAGGCGGTGGAACGCGGCCTGCCGCAGGTGCGGGCCGATCGACAAGCCCTGCGGCACAGCCTGGAAAACCTGGTCGGCAACGCGGTCAAGTACGCCGCCGCCGGCCGTTGGCTCGCAGTCGAAGCGGCTGTTGTCGGCGTCAATGAGTCGAGGGAAGTGCAGATCCGGGTCCGCGACCGCGGCAGCGGCATTCCGCCCCAAGAGATGAAGAACATTTTCGAAGCCTTTTATCGAGGCGCCGCCGCCACGGAGGCGCAGATCGAGGGTTCCGGTCTGGGCCTGAAGCTGACCTACGACATGGCCCGCGGCATGGGCGGCGATCTGACTGTCGAGAGCGAACCCGGCCGGGGCAGCACTTTTACAATCCACTTGCCGCTCGCCGAGATCGCTGAAAGCTGACAATGAACTACGAGAGAATACTGCTGGTCGAAGACGAAATCGGCATTCGCGTGACGCTGGTCGACCGCTTGCGGTCGGAAGGCTACGAAGTCGAAACTGCAGAGGACGGTGAACAGGGCCTGAGACTGGCGCGGCAAGGCGGCTTCGATCTGTTTCTCCTCGACATCATGCTGCCCAAGAAAAACGGTCTTGACCTTTGCCGCGATATTCGACAACTCGGCATTGCCACGCCGGTCATCATGCTCACCGCCAAAGGGCAGACGATCGACAAGGTCGTCGGCCTCAAGCTGGGCGCCGACGACTATCTGGCCAAGCCTTTCGATATGCTCGAACTGCTCGCCCGCATCGAAGCCTTGCTGCGAAGATCGGCGAACACGCTCGGGCCGGGAACTACGGTCCAAGAATTCGGAAATATCAGACTCGACCCCGGCAGCGCCGAAGTCACCCGCGAAGGCGAAACCGTGACGCTTTCGGCTAAGGAGTATCAGTTGCTGCTTTACTTCACGCAACATCCCGGCGTCACGCTGTCGCGCGAAGTCCTGCTGCGCGAAGTGTGGGGATACGAAGATCTGCCGACGACGCGCACGATCGATGTCCATGTGGCGTGGCTCCGCCAGAAACTTGAAGTCAATCCCCCAAAACCCCGCTGGATCATGACCATCCACGGCATGGGATACAGATTCAACCCAAAATAGCCGGGAGGGGCATTCAATTCCTTTCGTCGTTTCGCAGCTAATGCCGGAAGTGGCGGACGCCGGTGAAGACCATCGCCAAGCCCAGCCGGTCGGCGGCAGCGATCACTTCCCCGTCCCGCTTGGAGCCGCCCGGTTGGATGACCGCCGTTACGCCGTGCCGGGCGATCTCTTCCACGCCGTCCGCGAAAGGGAAAAAAGCGTCGGAGGCCGCCACGGAGCCTTGCAGCGGCAGGACGGCCTTCGCCGCCCCGATGCGGGCGGCGTCGACGCGGCTCATCTGACCGGCGCCGACGCCCACGGTCTGCCCTTCGCGCGCGTAAAGGACGGCGTTCGACTTGATGTGCTTGACCGCCTTCCAGGCGAACTCGAGGGCGCGGCGCTCGGACGCGCCGGGCCGGCGCTCGGTGACGACGCGGAAGCTCTCAGGGCTCGTTTCGCGGCGGTCCTCGCTTTGTAGGAGATATCCGCCGGAGATGCTGCGCAGCGCGAATCCGGGAGGCGGGGCATCGACCTCGAGCAAGCGGATGTTTTTCTTTTTTGTCAAAATCGCCAGGGCTTCGGAACTGTAGCCGGGCGCGGCGACGGCTTCGACGAACAGCTTGGCCATCTCCGTCGCCGTGTCGGCGTCGATCTCGCGGTTCACGGCGATGACCGACCCGAAGGCCGATAGCGGGTCGCAGGCCAGCGCCTTGCGGTACGCTGCGGCCGGCGAGGCGTCTTGCGCGCAGCCGCAGGGGTTCGTGTGCTTGACGATCGCCACGGCCGGCTCGTCGAACTCTCGGATCAGTTGCAGAGACGCATCGAGATCGACGAGGTTGTTATACGAGAGTTCCTTGCCGTGAAGCTGTCCGGCTCCGGCTATGCCGGCCTTGGCGTCGCTGTAGAGCGCGGCCTTTTGGTGCGGGTTTTCGCCGTAGCGCAGGGTCTGCCGGCGCGGCAGCCGAATGTCGAGTAGCGCGGGGAGTTGCGCATCGCCCGCGGCGAGCGGTTCGCCCGAGGGCGTCAGCCGCGCCAGCGTTGCAGCGATGGCCCGGTCGTAGGCCGCGGTGACGGCGAAGGCTTGCTGCGCCAAGCGCCAGCGCGTCTCGTCCCCGAGCGCCGCGCCGTTGGCGTCGAGTTCGTCCGCCAGCGCAGCGTAGTCGGCCGGATCGGTCACGACAGCGACATCGCGGAAGTTTTTGGCGGCCGCGCGGATCAGACTGGGGCCGCCGATGTCGATGTTTTCGATGAGCTCGTCGAAGGAGGCCCCCTCGCGGGCCGCGGTTTTTTCGAAAGCGTAGAGATTGACGACGACCATGTCGATGGCGGCGATGCCGTGCTCGGCCAGCGCGCTCATATGGCCGGGGCTGGAACGCCGCGCCAGGATGCCTCCGGCGATGCGCGGGTGCAGCGTCTTGACGCGCCCATCGAGTATTTCGGGAAAGCCCGTGACTTCGGCGACATTACGGACGGCGAGACCGGCCCCGCGCAACAGGCGGGCGGTGCCTCCGGTGGAGATCAACTCGATGTTGCGGCCTGCCAGCCGCTGGGCGAAATCGACGAGTCCGGACTTGTCGGTCACGCTCAGCAGCGCGCGTCGGATCATGGGCATAAACGGCTATTGTACGTTTGCGGCGCCGGCGCTCGGAGGAGTAACGTCCGCGGCCGCGTTATGCGCTGATCGCGGTCAACTCGCCGGCGCTGTCGGCGAAAGACGGCGCCGGCGCGTCCATCTTGTCGAGCAGCGTCACGAACAGATTGGAGAGCGGCACGCTGTCGTCGAATTCCAGGAAGCGGCCGTGCTCGAGGCCCAAGCCGCGGCCGCCCGCGAGCATCAGGGCGTAATTTTCGTTGACGTGGGTCTGGCTGTTGCTCGTGCCGTAGAAGACGATCGTGCGGTCGAGCAGCGAGCCGTCGCCCTCGGGCGTGGACTTGAGCCGGTTCAGGAAGTACGCCAACTGCTCGTTGAGGAACATGTGCCAGCGGCCCAGGGGTTCGGCTCCGGCATCGCCCCGCCGCGCGCCGTGCGCCAAGGAGTGCATGTTGTCGGCCAAGCCCAGCAGTTGCGGAAATTTGCCGGCGATCGAGGTCGCGCCGTTCATGTTGCCCAGTTGATACGTCGCAACCCGCGTGGAGTCGGTTTGAAAGGCGAGGTAGATCAGATCGTACATCGTGCGGATCAACTCGGCGGGAGTGGAATCGTCGGCTTCCAGACTCAGGCCGCTTGCATCGACGTGCGGTTTGGGGATGTCCAGCCATTGCTCGGAACGTTCGACACGTTGCTCGATCCGGCGGACGGAGTCGAGATACTCATCGAGCTTTGCCTGGTCGAGCCTGCCCAATCGTCCGCGCAGCGAATGGGAATGATCGAGGATCAGATCCAACATGCTGCCGGAGTTGCGCAGTTGCCGGCGCCGGGCCGCGAGCGAATCCGGGTTGGCGCCGAAGAAGCGGTCGAAGACGAGGCGCGGTTTGTTTTCGGAGGGCACGGGCGCGCCGTCGCGGTTGAACGACAGGGTGCTGGCGCGCGTGGGCTCGCCCACTCCGCCGTCGGTCGAGAGGACCAGCGAAGAGTAGCGCGTACGGCTGCCCAGGCGCAGGGCCATCGCCTGATCGACGGACACCGTGTTTTGGAGATGCCCCTCTTTCATCTCGGCCGCCGTAAGCCAGGTGTCGGCGGTGTCGTGACCGCCCATCTTGCGGCACTTGGGGTGCGACAAGCCGCCGAGAACCGTCAGGTCGTTGCGCAGCGGCTCGAAAACCCGATGGCTTTTGCCGAAACGGAAATCGCGGCCCGAGCCCGCGGGCGCCCAGTTCCACTCTGCGGCCGCCGCGCCGGATTCGCGCGCGACGACGCCGTACGGGAAATAGATCGCGGCGAAGCGCTTCGGAAGCGCCTCGGGCTTGGTTTCGGCCTGCATGCACTCCAGGAAGGGCAGCGCCAAGGAGACGCCGCTGCCCCGCAGGAACGTGCGGCGGCTCAAATGCCATGACTTGCCGGCCACTGTTATCCCGATCCTCCTCGAAACGAATCGCTGGTCACAATCATTGTAATCAGACCGCGCAGTCGATAGCCGCCGTCGATGAAACTTCGGGTCAGCGCATCGACGGTTTCGTCATCGCCGAGTTCAAGCGAGCGGCCCAGCGCGTATGTCAGCAGCTTCGCCGTCAAGGCGCGGGCGAACTCGCGGCTTTTATTATGCGGCAGGTAGTCGAGCAGCGCATCGAGTCCGTTAACCGCATGGCCGTCCGGCAGGATTGCGGCGGCGTCGACCAAGTGCCGCGCCTCGCGCTCGCCGTCGCGGCGGAGGATGCGTTCGCGCTTCAAGCCGACGGCGTCGTACTCTTCCAGCGCGATGCCCCAAGGGTCGATGCCCCGATGGCAGTGCGCGCAGGCGGCATTGTCGCGGTGCCGTTCAAGCTGCCGTCTGAGCGGCGCCAGAACGGTATCTTCCGCCCCGGCAAGGTTCGGCACGGCGGGCGGCGGCGGCGCGGGCGGGTCGTTGAGCAGCGCGCGGCGAACCCAGACCCCGCGCTCGACCGGATGCGAGTCTTCGCCGGTCGAGTTCGACAGCAGGATGGACGCTTGGCTCAGCAGCCCTCCCGGTCGTCCCGCGGCCGCAAGAGACACGCGCTCGAACGAGCCGCCGCGCGGTCCGCGGATGCCGTAATGAGCGGCGAGCGGTTGGTTCATAAGCGAAAAGTCCGAGCGCAGCAGATTCAGCGCGCTGAGGTCTTTGCGCAGCACTTCGGCGAAAAAATGCTGCGTCTCGCGGCGCATGTCGGCCTTGAGAGCCGGATCGAAATCGGGGTAGTAGTTGGGATTGACGGCGATGCGGTTGACGCCCTCCAAATCGAGCCAGGCGTCGGAGAATTGCTCGATGAACGACCACGAACGCGGGTCGTCGAGCAGGCGTTCCGCTTCGGCTGCAAGGGTTTTCGTGTCCGCAAGCTTGCCCTCGTCGGCAAGTGCGCTGAGGCGGGCGTCGGGCATCGTAGCCCATAGGAAGTACGACAGCCGCGACGCCAAGGCGTGGTCGTCCAACCTGCGCTCCCGGCTTGGCGCGGTCTCGACGCGGTAGAGGAAGTCGGGCGAAATCAAGACCATCGCCAGGGTTTCGCGCATGGCTTGCTCGAAGCCGGCTGCCGTCGGCCGGACTTTCGAGAAGAACTCGAGCGCGCCGGCGACATCGGCCTCCTCGACCGGACGTCGAAAAGCCCGGCGCATGAACGGGCGCAGGGCGGCCTCGGCGGCGGACAGCTCGGCGGCGGTCGAGCCGGGCGTTTCCGGCAACAGGCGGCGATGGTGCTCCGGCGGCCAGCGCAAGTAGAGCGGGGCCTGAAAATCGACCGATTCGACGACGATCTTGGGGAACTGCGGGTCCTCGCGCCAGATGTAGCTCTTCTTCTTTTTCCCCTTGCTTGCGGAAACGATTTCTTCGGGCTCGGGGGGCGGGCGGCCGTCGCTGTACGCGTTGCGAATCCAGATCAGCAGGCCCGGGTATTTGCTCTGCGTGCGGCTCTGCCGGGGGAATTCCTCGATGCGCCCGCGGAAGGCGAACTCCTGCGTGGTTTCGGAGGCGACGTCGATGAGCGCGACTTGCCGCGACGGCGTTTGCGTGTCGGCGCGGTAGCCCAGCGAGACGCGCATGCGGGGATAGGGCGAATGTTTGTCGGGCAGTTCCGCGCGGGCGCGTATGCGGATCAGGAATTCGCCTTCGTCGGGGAAGGCGTCCGAGCGGGCGACGAAGGTTCCCGTACGGCCGAGCCGATTGGACCAGCGCGCGCGCACTTTGTCTGCGACCGTCTCCGTCGCCCGGTGGGCGACGATGCGCGGCGGGCCGCCCTCTACGATTGCGGAGCGCAGACCGCGGCGGGCGGCTTCCAGGTAATACTCCAATTGCAGCGCCGACATGCGCAGCGCCGAGCCGTTGTTCTTGAATCCGTCGCGGCTGAGCTCGTCCGGAGGCAAATTTTTTGTGTAGTCGAGATCGAGCCCCAGCAGATCGCGCATGGTGTTCCGATACTCGACTCGATTCAGCCGGCGCATCACGACTTCTCCGCCCGTGCTGCGCCGGCGCTCGGCGGCGGCGCGGATGGCGGCGGTGAGCCAGGCGACAACCGCGGAGCGTTCTTCGCGCGTCAGTTGCGGCGCGTCCTTGGGCGGCATTTGCCCTTTGTTGACGGCGTTGAGCACGTCATGCCAAGTCTCGGCCGCGCGGCGGTCGTTCAGCAAGTCGGCGGAAAGGTTGTCGAGGCGGAGGTCGGCGTTCCGGGTTTCCGGCCCGTGGCAGGCGACGCAACGCCGTTCCAGAACGGGCGCCACGCTGCTTTCGAAAGTCACGGCTGCGAAAGCCGGACTCGCCAGCAGCAGCAACCGGAGCGCCGGATGGGGGGAAGTCACGCCGCTATTCAGTTTAGCGATAACGAAACCCTGATATCGTGGCTGGTTTGAATGTGCGATGCCGCAATCGAAGCTCATTTTGCCGGCGCAGCAGGGTTATGACCGCTGGGCTCCGCACTACGACCGCAAAGGGAACCCGGCCGTTGCGCTGAAGCAGCGGGAGATCGGCCGTTTGATGAGCAACGTCCGCGGCCGAAGGGTGGCGGATCTGGGTTGTGGCACGGGGACGAATGCGATTGCGCTGGCCGCGGCCGGCGCCGACGTGACGGCGCTCGACTTTTCGCCGGGGATGCTGGCGCAAGCGCGGCAAAAACCGGGCGCGGGCCGGGTGCGGTTTATCGAGCACGACCTGGAGCGCCCGCTGCCGTTGGAGACGGATGCCTTCGACAAGGCGCTTTGTGCGTTGGCGCTGGAACATGTCTCGAAGCTCGACGGCGTATTCGCGGAGATGGCGCGCATTTGCCGTCCGGGAGGCGAGGTCATCGTGGTCGAGATGCATCCGGCGATGTTTCTCAAAGGCGTCAGCGCGCATTTCCATGACCCGGCGACGGGGCTGGATATCCGCCCGCGGAGCATCGCGCATCAACTCAGCGAGTTGGTGATGGGCGCCGTGCGGGCCGAGTTGCGCGTCGTCGAGATGAACGAGTTCTTCGATGAAGGCAAGCACGCGGGCTGGCCGCTGCTGGTGACGCTGAAACTGAAGCACGCCGCGGTTTGAGATCATGGCGTCGATGCCTCGACGTGTGGTCATGCGTATTGGAGCGCATACTTCGACCGCCGGCGGCGTTTACAAGGCCGCCGAGGAAGCGGTCGGGTTGGGCTGCAATACGTTGCAGATTTTTACCCGCAGTCCGCGCATGTGGCGCGGCGCGACGCCCCCGGCCCGGGATGTGGGTCGGCTGCGCGAGTTGCGGGCCGAGCACGATCTGACGCCGCTTGTGGTCCACGGCAATTACTTGACGAATCTGGCGGCGGCGGACCCGGACGTGCGCGAGAAATCGATGCGGTCGTTCCGGCTGGAGATCGAGAACGCCCGCACGGTGGAGGCCGATTACCTGGTGATTCACCCCGGGAGCGCCAAGGGGCGGACGGTCGCCGAGGCGGTCGAGGGGTTGGCCGCTGCTCTGGTGGAAGCGCAGCAGGGTTTCGAGTGGGGTTCGTTGCGGCTGCTGCTCGAGAATACGGCCGGCGGCGGGGCGTCGCTCGGACGCAGTTTCGAGGAGTTAGCCATGCTGCGCGCCGCGATCGAGCGGCGGGCCGACGTTCCGCTCGGTTATTGCCTCGATACGGCGCATTGTTTCGAGGCCGGATACGATGTCTCGACCGTGTTGGGCCTGCGGGAGACGGTGTGCGCGATGGAACGGCATATCGGGACCGAGAATGCGCCGGTGATCCATGCCAACGACTCGAAGACCCCGCTGGGCTCGCACCGCGACAGGCACGAATCGATCGGCAAAGGGTTGATCGGGGCGGATGCGTTCGCGCGCATCTTGCGGCATCCGAAGCTGCGCCGCAAGGCGTTTATTCTGGAGACGCCAACGGACGAGGACGGCTCCCACCGCCCGAATGTCGACCGGCTGCGGGCGCTGGCTCACAGCAGCCCGTAGCAAAAGTCACACAGGCGTCGTTACGCGCCCCGGGGGCCAATGTGGTATCGCGCGGGCGCTCAAGGGGATCAGCGCCATGTGCTCCGCTGGTCAGGCAGGCAAGGGCGCGTAACCCTTCGGGCGGCGGCCATTTGCGGCCGTCGGCTTCGTCGTTCGTCGAGGACGATCTCCCGGATCGCCTCCCTCCTCTCTCCTTGCCGGGTGACCGCAGGAGCCCGCCGCGCCGCCCGCGCTACTTTCACCACGGACTGCTCGCGAAAGAATTAATCGTCGCGCCCGCCCAGCAGACCGGCGCGCAGCAGGAAGTAGAGCAGCGTCAGGATGCTGGTGACGGCGGCGGCGACATAGGTCCAGGCGGCGGCGTTGAGCACTTTGTCCACACCTTCGCGCTCGTGAGGCGCGAGGATGCCGTAATTGACGACCAGTTGCTTCGCTCGGCTGCTGGCGTCGAATTCCACGGGCAGCGTGACGAGTTGGAAAAGGACCGTCGCCGAGAACAAGATAATTCCCAGCATGACCAAGCCTTGCGCCTGCAGGAAGAAGCCGGCCATGAGCACAATCCAGCTCAGGTTGGAGCCGATGCCGGCGGCGGGAACGAGCGCCGAGCGCAACTGCAGCGGAGCGTAGCCGTGAGCGTGTTGCAGAGCGTGGCCGGCCTCGTGGCAGGCGACGCCGACAGCCGAGATCGAGGGCTGGTCGTGGACGTCGGGAGAGAGCGCGAGGCTGCGAGTCGCGGGATTGTAGTGGTCCGACAGAAAGCCCCCGGCGCGTCCGATCTTGACGTCGTAAAGCCCGGCCTGGTTGAGCATCGCGCGGGCGGCTTGGGCTCCGGTCATGCGCGCCCGCACCTTGGAGTATTTGCCGAACGCGGATTTGGTGCGCGCGGCCGCCCACAATGAGAGCAGCATCCCGGGGATCATGAACGCGAGGTAGAGTGGATCGATAAAGAACATGCTTCTTAGTGTATATGGTACGGCTGCCGGGGCCGGTTCGTTCCGTCTTCGCCTCGGCGGTCAGCGGCTTTTTGGGCGGGGGCGCCGGCATTTCGCGACACGAGGACACAGTGCGGGCGTTTTGTGGTTCGAGGGCCCGGGTTTTCGGGCGCATGCAATTGACGGCGACTTGGACGTACCGGTTGCGGGCCGGAATTCCAGGAACGTTGCCTGCTGCGGGAATTTCCTCGCTGTTCCCCGATGAGCCCGAAGTTTTCCGTATCATAGACGGCAACGCCGGTTACTTCCGGCGGAATCCGGCATGCAGCGTCTGGTTTTGGCCGTGATGCTCCTGACTGCGGTCGCAGCGGGCCAAGCTCCGCTATGCGACTTCACCGACTATTCGGCGGGCGACGGCCTGACGGCCGAACAGATCGACGGCGACGTTCTTGTCGAGTGGCGCGGCTCCGCCGCGAACCGACTGCGGGCCGTCTTGGGCGTGGATGGCGGACAGCCTGTCATCCGCCAACTGGCAATCTTGGCAGACGCGGGGCGGTGGGTTGTTTTGCTGCGCGGCGCCCGTCCGGAATTCCATGTCGTCGAAGGCAAGCGGCGGATCTCGTACCAGCAGTTGCGGCCCATCGAGGACCTGGGCCGGGAAGCGGGAGTCGAGGTCGTCGAGCAGGAAAAGTGGAAGGCGTTCTGGGACGCGCCGCTGGAGACGCCGGGGCTCGAGGGAGTCAATCCCGGGTTGCCCAGGACGCCGGACGAAATCACGCGCAGCGACGTCTCCTACGAGGTCGAGAAATGCCGAGTCCGCAGGAATGGGGCGCGTCTGGAAATCTCGTTCGACGGCTTGACGCTGGGCTCGTTCGCGGGGAGCTTGCAGTTCACGGTCTACCGGGGCGCAAACCTTGTTCGCCAGGAGGCCGTCGCGGCCACCACCGATCCCTCGACAGCCTATTTGTACCGCGCGGGCGCAAGCGGACTCGAGAGTTCCGACTACGAGCGCTTGCGCTGGCAGGATGTCGCCAGAGATTGGCAACACTACCTGTTTGGCGGCGGCGTCAACGACGGCCCCGCGCCATTGCGGGCGCGCAACCGGCTCCTGCTGCTGGAGCAGGCAGCGGGCGCTCTTGGCGTTTTCCCGCCGCCGCACAAGTTTTTCTTTGCGCGCGAGATCGAGAGGAATCTCGGGTACGTCTGGTATCGGCAGCGGCCGGCCGGCCGGTTCGCGGTAGGCGTCAGGCAGGGCGAACGCGAAGAAATGTTCCGGCCTTGGGGCGTCTCGGACGCCATCTGGGACAAGCGGGTGAAACAGTCCCGCCGATTTGCCCGGGGGAATTTCGCCTTGTACAACGCCCCGCCGGGCACTCTGCAGCGAATGCCGGTGTACTACTACTTGGGCTTGGGCTCTGCGGAAACCGCTCGCGAAGCGATCCTGGCGTACACCCACGGCGATCGATACAAGCCGCTGGAGGGCCATCAGGTGGCCGTCAGTCACTTCCACACGCATTTCGCCGAGCAACTGGCTGACGAGGGGTCGCTCGACTCGCGACCGCCGTGGATCTCGGCGTTCCGGGGGCTGGGAATCAATATCGCCATGATGTCGGACTTCCACGGGGACGGTCATCCGAATGACCCAGGGGCGGTTCGATGGGCCGAACTCAAGCGGTACTTTGAGGCTTGCCGCCGCCATTCGGACGTTGACTTTCTGCTCATGCCCGGCGAGGAACCGAACGTGCATCTCGGCGGACACTACTCGCTGATCTTTCCCAAACCGGTGTATTGGAGCAAAGTGCGGCAGAACGGGAACGCCTACCGGGAAAGGCATCCGGACTACGGCACGGTCTACCGAATCGGGTCGGCCGACGAAATGCTCGAGATGTTGGACACCGAACGCGGCCTGCTCTGGCAGGCTCATCCCCGCACCAAGGGTTCCACGTTCTACCCCGATTCCGTGCGAGAGGCGCCGCACTTTCTGAGCGACAGGTATCTTGGCGCCGCCTTCCAGTCCCTGCCCGCCGACCTTTCCGAGCCGAGAATCTGCCAAGAACGGTGCTTCGGCACGCTCGACGACATGAACAACTGGGCGGGTCCGAAGTATTTGCTGGCAGAAGGCGACACATACACGAAGTTCCCGGAGGACGAGATCTACCCTCAATTGGCAGTGAACTACGTGCGCGTGGACGCGCTGCCGGCCTTCGACGAGGACTGGAGTCCGATCACGCAGGCGTTGCGACGGGGCGACTTCTTCGTCACGACCGGCGAGATCCTGATTCCCCGGTTTGCCGTCGAGGGGCGGGGCGAGCGCAAGACCGTTGTTGCCGAGCTGGAGTGGACCTTTCCTCTGGAATTCGCCGAGATCGTCTGGGGCGACGGCGCCAAGATCGAAAGAAGACTGTTGCCCGCTACGGATCTCGCGCCCTTCGGAAGCAAGACCTTCCGCATCGATTTCGATTCCCGCGGCAAGAAGTGGGTGCGCTTTGCGGCTTGGGATTCCGCGGGTAACGGGGCCTTCACCCAGCCCGTCCACTTTTAGCGCGGCCGCCCGCATCGAGAGCAGCGTCCCGGGGATCGTGAACGCGAGGTAGAGGGGATCGACGAACATGCCTTTCCGCGTACGCAGTAGGAGGCCGGAGCCGGCTCGTTCCGTCTTCGCCCCGGCGGCCGGCGGCTTTTTAGCGGGGCGCCGGCATTTCGCGAGCGCCGGCAGGCTCGGTTGCTATCATCGGATTTAGTTGCGCAAAACGCTTCGAGCTCTGCTTCTGGCCGCCGCTGCGGTTTTGCTGGGCTACGCTGTCTCCGACTATGCCGACTCGCGCAACGCGCCGGCAGAAGACGCGGCCAGATCGACTCCGAAGTTGCCCGTCGAGGTTGCCGCCAAGGCGCAGCACTGGAACTGGTCGCAGTCGACCGGCGATTCGTCGCGGGTTGAGATTTTTGCCGAGTCGTTCTCGCAGGATGCGGCCGGCGGGCAAATCGACCTTTACGGCGTCGAGTTGCGGATTTTCCACGACGCGGGCTCGGTTTACGACCGTGTGGTCAGCGGCGCCGCAACGTTCTCTCTCACTGACGGCAAGCTTTTCAGCGAAGGCGAAACCGTCATCACGCTCGGCGTGCCGGCCGAGGGCGAGGCGGAGTCGCCCACGGTCATTACGACTTCCGCCGTCACGTTCTACACCAAAAGCAATCAGGCGCGCACCGAGCGGCCGACTGCGTATGCATTCGACGGCGGCCGCGGCCGGTCGGTGGGCGCAGTGTACGAGTCCGGCACGAGCGTGCTGCATATGAAGTCGGATGTTTATCTGGAGCGCTTCGCGGCAGCGCGGGGAGAGTCTCCGACGCAAATTCGGGCGGGCGAGCTTTACTACCACGAGCAGGCCGGACGCATCGATTTGCGGCGTCGCGCCCGGGTCGAGCGGGGTGCGCAATGGCTGGAGTGCGACGAAGGAACGGTCTGGCTCTATGAGGGGGCCGTGCGTAGAATCGAGGCAAGCGGGGCGGTCGGCGGCGAGCGCGGAGAGGAGCGCGAGGTTCGCTTCGAGACTCCCCGTTTCGAGGCTTATTACTCCGAAAACCAGGTCTTGGAAAGGCTCCACGGCTACGGCGCCACAACTTTTACATCGGCGAACGATCTGCAAACTCTAGCTGTGAACGGCGAGCGGATGACGCTTTTCTACCGTCCGACCGACAGCGGGAAAGACAGCGAGCTGGAGCGGGTCGATGTGCGCCGAGCGTCGCGCGTATGCATCGATCCTCATGGCGCGGGGCTGCGGCGGACGGTCGTCTCGGAGGCTTTGGAGCTGCGCATGCGTCCCGGGGGTCGAGAGATCGAGCGGGTCGAGACGCACGAGCCGGGGCGCATCGAGTTGATTCCGGCGAGGCAGGCGGGCGGCCGGAAAACGCTGGACGCCGAGCGCATGCGCATCGACTACGGCGACTCGAACCGCATGCAGACCTTGTTGGCTTCGGGCAACGTGCGACTGTTCCGCGGGCCGGAACGAGAGGACGCCCCGGCGCTCGAGACCTGGAGCGACGGACTGGAAGCGGCCTTCGGCCCGGAATCCGACGAGATGACCCGACTGCGCCAGTGGGACGGGTTCCGCTTCGTCGAGGGCGAGCGGCGTGGGCGGGCCGACGAAGGGATATTCGACGTTGCCGCGAATGCCTTGGAGTTGACCGGCAAAGCGGAGGTTGTCGATGCCGCGGGGCGGGTGACGGCGCGCCGCATCGTGCTGGATCAGGCCGCCCAGCGGCTTGAGGCTGAGACGGACGTGACCTCGGTCTTCAACGGCGAAGGGAGCAAATCCTCTGCCGAGCCGGGCGCCGGGTTGTTCGCCGAAGACGTTCCCGTGTACGCGGCCGCGGCAAAGATGCTGTCGGATCAGCAGAACGGCGTCATCGAATACCGCGGGCAGGCGCGGCTTTGGCAGAACGACAATCGGGTGGAAGCCGAGCGCATTACGATCGACCGCCGTGCGCGCTCGCTTACGGCGCAGCGGCAGGTGGCAACGAGCTTGACCGCGGACGGCGCCGCAGGAGAAACGCCCGCAACGGTGACGGTTTATGCGGACGATCTGCGCTACGACGAGAACTCCCGCTTGGCGGTTTTCGACGGGCAGGTGGATTTCCGGCGCGAACGCCTGCGCGTGTTGTCCGATTCCTTGACCGCCGTGTTGCGCGGGGACGACGGCGAAGCCGGGAGCATGGAGAGCGCAACCGCGGCCGGCGCCGTGAAGATTTCCGAAACAGTTGCCGGAGTGGGCCGCAGCGGCTTCGGCGAGCGTGCCGTTTACGATCCCGAAGCGGCCGCCATCGTGCTGACCGGGCGGCCGGCGCGGGTGGTTTCCGCGGCAGGAGACGAGACTCGAGGCGCGGAATTGACCTACCGGACGGACGGTGATAGGCTGCGGGTTTCAGGGCAGGGGTCCGACCGCGCTTACACTTACCGGCGCGCGAGGAAGTAGCGGAATCGAGTTTTCTCGGCCTCTCATTCCATGCAAGTCTTGCGCACGGAAAAGCTCACGAAGAGCTATCGCAGGCGGCGTGTCGTCAACGGGGTTTCGCTGGCGGTGCGGCGGGGCGAAGTGATCGGCCTGCTGGGCCCGAACGGAGCGGGCAAGACGACGTCGTTCAACATGATCGTCGGGCTGGAGAGTCCCGACTCGGGGCGCGTGTTTCTGGACGACGCCGACATTACCGAGATGCCGATGTATCAACGCGCCCGCGAGGGGATCGGCTACTTGCCGCAGGAAGCTTCGGTTTTCCGCAAGTTGACGGTTGAAGAGAACATCCTGGCGATCTTGCAGACGCTGCCGCTATCGCGCTCGGAGCGCCGCGAGCGCTTGGAGGATTTGATCGGGCAGTTCGGGCTCGATACCGTGCGGCAGAGCCGCGGCTACCAGCTTTCCGGCGGAGAGCGGCGGCGCGTCGAAATTGCCCGGTCTCTGGTGATCTCGCCCGGTTTTCTGCTGCTGGACGAGCCGTTTTCGGGGATCGATCCGAAGCAGGTGATCGAGCTGCAGAAGATCATCGCCAATCTGAGCGACTTCGGCATCGGCATCGTCATCACGGATCACAACGTGCGCGAGACGCTCAGCGTGACCGACCGGGCGTTCATCATGCACAACGGCTCGGTATTTCGATCGGGGCTTCCGCGCGAGCTGGAAGCGGATATCGAGGTGCGCAGACTTTATCTCGGCGAGCATTTCGACCTGCCGGCGCACATCCGCGAGCGCTCTTAGGGAGAAGATCGGGGAAAACGTCCGTCCTCTTGACGCCATGCCGACTGTAAGACTTGAACGCGAGAGACTGTTTGGACCGGTCGGCATGGGCGCGGCGGTTCAGCATCGATGGAGTGCTGCAAGGGGCTTCGCTGCCGCAGCCCCCGGATCGATTCGACGCGGCTCGGCGCCATCTGTTCAAGGCCCGAAAACCGACGTTCCGAGAAACGCCGTCCGGGAGACCTGGGCAGTTCCAATCGGACTTCTTATCGACAGTCGATCTCGCCATAGCCGGCCGCGCGCTGTCCGTGCGAGGTTGCGGCCGATCGAGCGCCGGCAGCGCTTGAACCCCAGGTCGACAACATTTGCAGCAAGGAGACCGTAATATAATAGGCGCCGAGGGGATAGCGGATGCGCAAGGGTGTGACGACAGTCGCCGGCCAACGCCGAAGTGGCGTTGACCGGCCGCGGGTCCCAAAACTCAGCGAGGGAGACGAAGCAGGATGAGCGGTCTGCCGTTCCGGGCCGCTTTGCTGGCAGCGCTGCCGGCTCTTTGGGTCCTGCCGGGCGCAAAGGCGGATATCGATTTCAGCCGCGATATTCGGCCCATTCTCGTTGAGAAGTGCTTTCGTTGCCACGGCCCGGACGAAGAGGCGCGGGCAAGCGGACTGCGACTCGACGAATACGCCGCGGCCGTTGAGCAGCGGGAAGGCAAGAGGGCGATCGCCCCTGGGGCTCCGGCGGCAAGCGAGCTGATTGCGCGCATCAAGTCTGACGACCCGTCACGCAGGATGCCGCTCGGCGGCGAGCGTTTAGGCGACAGGCAGATCGAACTGTTGGAGCAGTGGATCGCCGCGGGCGCGGAATACAAGCGCCACTGGGCCTACCGGAAACCCGAACGCCCGCAACCGCCTCCTGTCTCCGACAGCGGCCGGCCGCGCAACCCGATCGACCGCTTCATCCTGAACAAGCTAGATGCAGCGGGGCTCGATCCTTCCGCCGAAGCCGAGCCCGCCGTCTTGATGCGGCGACTCTACCTCGATCTGATCGGGATTCCGCCGTCGCCCGAGCAGATTGACGATTTTCTCGCGAGACCTTCCGATGAAGCCTATCTCGCAACGGTTGAAGAGCTACTCGAGTCGCCGCAATACGGCGAGCACTGGGCGCGGCATTGGCTCGACCTTGCCCGCTACGCGGACTCCAACGGGTATCAACACGATGACCTGCGCGAGATCTGGCCCTACCGAGACTGGGTCATACGGGCGTTCAACGACGATATGCCGTTCGACCGGTTCACGATCGAGCAATTGGCGGGAGACCTGCTCGCAGAGCCTTCCTTGGAGCAACTCGTCGCGACCGGTTTCAACCGTAACACTCCGATGAACGGGTCCGGCGGGTCAAAGATCGACGAGGTTCGCAACGCCATGCTGGTCGACCGCGTCAACACAACCGCGACGGTTTGGCTTGGGGCCACGCTTGGCTGCGCGCAATGCCACACGCACAAGTACGATCCCTTCACGATCGAGGAATACTATCGCTTCTACGCTTACTTCGACCAAGGCGTTGACGAAACGGTGTTGCGCGGGGCCGGCAACACGCGCAAGTATTACGTCGGCGCGCAGATCGAGCTCCCCATCTCACCGGCGCGGCGGTCCCAATACGCCGCCGTGAAGGCTCAGCACGAATTCCTGAAGATGGCGACCAATCAGGCGGAGTTCGAAGCGCTCGCGGATCTCTCGAAGTGGGCTGAGCGGCAGTTGACGAATCGGGACTTGCCTCCGCGCGTCACGAGCGCGCTGGCCAAACCGCAAGAAGAGCGCACGGAGTCCGACAACAACGCGATTCGGGACGCCTTCCTGCGCACTCGATCCGAGGTTGTCGAGCGCCGGAAAGAGCTGGAGC
Organism: Bryobacterales bacterium; assembly: GCA_965214915.1. Taxonomy (GTDB): domain Bacteria; phylum Acidobacteriota; class Terriglobia; order Bryobacterales; family UBA6623; genus CATQHP01. The sequence continues at coordinate 804,693 of CBDCCP010000001.1, forward strand.
GCCTTGCCGAGCGGATGAGGACTCTGGCGCCGACGACGACGCTGATTATGGCCGACAAACCGGCTCCCGTGCGCACGTATCTACTCCAGCGGGGCCAGATCGGCAACCATGGGAAAGCGGTGGAGCCCGGAGCGCCTGCGGCGCTGCACGCCCTCGACCCCGGTCTGCCCGCCAACCGCCTGGGATTGGCCAAGTGGATCGTTTCGCCGGAGAACCCGCTAACGGCGCGGGTGACCGTCAATCGCTTTTGGTCGGAGATCTTCGGCCGCGGGATTGTCGCTTCGGCCGAGGACTTCGGCCGGCAGGGCGAAGCTCCGACTCATCCGGCTTTGCTCGATTGGCTGGCCGTGGAATTCGTCGAGAGCGGCTGGTCCGTCAAGAGCGTCATGCGCCTCATCGTGACCTCGTCGACCTATCGTCAGAGTTCCCGCGGATCGGCCGAACTCCAGGAGCGAGACCCGGACAACGCCCTTCTGGCGCGGGGACCCCGTTTCCGCCTTTCGGCTGAAGCGATCCGGGACTCGCTGCTGGCGGCGAGCGGCTTGTTGTCTCTCAAGATGGGCGGACCTCCCGTGTATCCGCCTCAGCCGGAGGGCCTATGGAAGGAGATCAGCGGCGTAGGAGATGCGCATTACCCAACGTCGCAAGAAGCCGACCGGCATCGTCGCGGAATCTACACGATCCTTCGCCGGGGAGCCCCCTACCCCAGCTTCACGACATTCGACGCTCCTCCGCGAGAAGCTTGCGCCGCTATGCGGGCTCGCACCAACTCACCGTTGCAGGCTCTGACCCTGCTCAACGATCCGGCTTATGTCGAAGCCGCCGCCGCCTTGGCGAAGCGCGTCATGGACGTGTCGGCGTCGTCGGACCAAGATCGACTCGTCTATGCATTTCGGCGTTGCGCGACCCGGCGACCCAGCGAGGTCGAGCTTCAAGAGCTCGATCGTCTACTGAACGAATTCCGCGGCGCGTCGGAGAGCGAAGCCGAAGCCTGGGTCTCGCTGGCCCGAGTCCTGCTCAACCTCGACGAGACGATCACGAAAAGCTGATGGGCATGGACGATCCCCGCGTCTCACCGACGATCCCGCGTAGAGCATTCTTGCGCGCCGGCGCGGCCGGTCTGGGCTCGATCGCTCTACAGTCTCTGCTCGCGGCGGACGACGGCGCAACCGCAACCGCCGGGCCGCGCTTCGCCCCGCAGGCCAAGCATATCGTCTTCTTGCACATGCTCGGCGGTCCGTCGCAGGTCGATCTGCTCGACCCCAAGCCGGCCCTCGCGAAGTTCGCAGGCAAGCCAATGCCCGACAGCATCTTGAAGGGCAAGCAGTTCGCCTTTATTCCCAAGGGCGCGGGAGCGCTGGCGTCGCCTTACAAGTTCGCGCGGCACGGCAAGTCCGGCGCGTGGTTCTCCGAGCTGCTGCCTCACTTGGCAAAGCGCGCGGACGATTTGACCGTCGTCCGTTCGATGCAGACCGACGAGTTCAACCATGGCGCCGGCGAGCTCTTCCTGCATACCGGCTTCGGACGCCTCGGACGGCCAACGTTCGGCGCGTGGGTCTCCTACGGGCTGGGCTCGCTCAGCGACAGCCTGCCGACTTTCGTCGTTCTGAGCACCGGCGCCAATACCGCCGGCAACAGCGCCTGGGGAAACGGCTTCTTGCCCAGCGTCCACCAGGGTGTGAAGTTTCGCTCCGGAGCCGAACCGGTCCACTTTCTTGCCAACCCGAGCGGAGTTGACGCTGACCGCCAAAAGAGCGTGATCGACGGAGTATCCGCTCTCAATCGACTGGCTTTCGAGCGCTATGCGGACCCTGAGATCGCCACGCGGATCGCGCAGTACGAAATGGCCTTCCGCCTGCAGGCGTCAGGCCCGGAGCTGATGCAAATCGAGAACGAGCCGCAGCACGTGCTTGACGCGTATGGAGCGAAGCCGGGCGCGACCGGTTACGCCAATCTTTGTCTGCTCGCGCGGAGAATGGTCGAGCGAGGCGTGAGATACGTGCAAATCATGATGGCCGGTTGGGACCACCACACCGGCATCTACGGGCCGGGCGGACTTCCCCGCTCTTGCCGCAACATGGATCGCCCGACCGCCGCATTGATCGATGACTTGAAGCAACGCGGCTTGCTCGACGACACCCTTGTCATCTGGACCGGAGAGTTTGGCCGCACGCCGATGGTCCAGGCCGTCTCCCCGCAGGGTTTCACGCAAGAACCGGGGCGCGATCACCATAAGGACGGTTTCTCGGCGATACTGGCCGGCGGCGGCGTCAGGCCGGGTCTGACCTATGGCGCCACCGACGAATTCGGTTTCGAACCCGCCGAGAACCCCATGCATGTCCACGATCTCCACGCGACCGCTCTCCATCTGCTTGGAATTGACCACAAGAAGCTGACCTTCAAACACCAGGGGCGAAATTTCCGGCTCACTGACGTCCATGGACGGGTCGTCAAAGAACTGCTGGCGTAAGATCGTAAAGCCCCATGAAGAAAAACATCACGATGACGCGCAGAAGCTTGCTCGCCGGCTCCGCCGGCGCCTTGTCTTTTGGGCTCGCGTCCGCCCAGAGCCCTTGGCGGCCCTTGTTCGACGGCAAAACTCTCGCCGGCTGGCGCGCGATTCATCGGCTGCCGGCGGCTAGGCGTCCCGGCGGGCGATCTCCGTCAGAGAGCGACCCTCGATACCGCAAGGCCCTCCAGGGCAGGGGCGACTGGAAAGTCGTCGAGGGAGCAATCACGGGGGGCCAGGATCCGCCGGGGTCCGGCGTCGGGGGCTACCTGATCGGCAACGAGAAGTTCACCGACTTCGAGCTCAGCCTCGAGGCGAAACCCGATTGGGGGGTTGACACCGGAGTCATGATTCGCGCGACAAGTATGGGCAGCCAAGGCTTTCAAGTCCTCGTCGATCATCGCGAGGGCGGCAACATCGGTTCTTTCTACGGCAACGGCATCGGCGGTTTCAACACCCGCCAGTTCGGGTTCAAGGGCAAAAAGGATGCGACGGGCGCAGTGGTTGGCCTGACGCCGGTCAGCTACCGGGATTTGGACCCTCAGCCCGATCCGGGCAAGAGCGCGGCGAGTTGGTCCGCCGGGCCGGACGCGTTCTTCGAGACGTGGCGTTTCGGTGAGTGGAACGAAATCCGCGTCCGTTGCGAAGGGCGTTTGCCGACGATCTCCACTTGGATCAACGGCGAGAAAATGGCTACGCTCGACGCGGCGAATATGAAAGCGGAGGGCTACGACGCGGAAGCCGTGGCGACGCTCCTCGGCCGTGCCGGTCACATCGCCCTCGAAGTCCACAACAGCGGAGGCGGCGATCGCCTGGGAGAAGAGCGCTGGCTTCCGGGCAGAGTCTGCCGCTGGCGGCGGATCCGCGTGCAGGAACTCCGCGTCCAATGAAAATCTTGCAGCTCATCGCGCCCGCAGCTCTGTGCTTGATCCTCCTACTGCTGTGCGGCCCTGCCCACGGCCGGCAACTTGACCCATACGGCGGCTTCCTCGACATCACGGGCAAGCGGACGGGTTTCTTCCACGCCGAGCGAATCGAAGATCGCTGGTGGCTGGTCACTCCGGACGGGCACGGCTTTTTCGGGATCGGCGTCAGTCATCCGATCACGAGCATGTCGGAGGGCGCCATCACATTCGCGTACAACGGCAGTCAAGAAGAGTGGATGCGCGACGGCATCCGCAAGATGCGCCAACTGGGTTTCAATAGCGTATGGTCGGGCCCCTACAGTCTTGAGCGCATTCGCTTCGGCAACATCGACGCCGACCTGGCGGACAAAATCTACCGCGAAGCCAAGATCCCCTACGCCATCCATGTTCCTTTGATCAAGCACCCCGTCGAGCTAAAACCCGGCGAAAAGCGTCCCGATGTCTTCAGCGCCGACTATGAGCGGTATGTCCGCGAGGAGGTCGCCAAACGTGTCGCGCCCAATAAAGACAATCCGTGGGTCCTCGGCTACTACTACGGCTACGGGTCGTTCATGCGGGAAGACCTTTGGATCAACCAGACTCTTTCCTACGCGCCTGAAAGCCCCGGCCGCGAGCGGCTGTTCGACGTTCTCGAGCAACGTTATCGCGGCGACATCGCTAAGCTGAACGCCGTCTACAGGACGAGGTTCGCCTCTTTCGAAGACCTGCGCAAGAACGGCTCGCTGACCTATCCGCGTTGGCTCTCGGCAGTCAAGGCCGGCGAACCGCTGCCCGCGCAAGCCGGTTCCAAAGACATCTTCGCCGACGCGGAGGCGCTGCTCGGCGAAATCGTCGAACAACTTCATAAGGTCGCGCACACCGAGATCCGCAAGCATGACTCGAATCACATGGCGCTCGGGTCCTACGTCAAACACACGACGTACACGCAAGGGATCTGGAAACGCATCGCCCCTTACATTGACGCTCTCGGCCCGCAGGACCTGAGTGACGTGAACCCTATCGGGCCCAGTGTCGAAGCGACAGGAGCTCCGGCTGTGCTGAGCGATCAAGAGTTCGGCAATGTTTACCCCCTCGCTCTGCAGGGCAGGGCCGGCGCTCCCGGCGCCGTGCCCGATCACGTCGATCGTCGAGTCCTCTACGACCTGCTGGCCGGCCGCATCGCTCGCGACCCGGATTTCATCGGCGTTTCTTTCTGCGCGGTGCTGTTCGATCAGTCCCATTGGCGGCAGGCCTACGACCGCGGCCAACCGGGCTTCTACAATATCGACGGCGAGCCGAACCGGAGCCTCGTAGAAACTGTCCGCAGCGCGAATCGAAGGATCTTCGATTCGGTTCGCGAACCTCTCGACAAGCAGTCGATCGGCGAGCTTCACGATTCCTACTACAAGACCAAGGCCGCCTATCGGCGCATCATGGAACAGCGGCTTGCTTTGCTGCAGAAGCGTATGGACAAATAGCCATGCGTCTGACTCGACGTCGATTCCTCAGGCATTCCGCGATTGCGGCGACCGCCGGCTACGGCTCCTCTGTAGCCCAAACAACCCAGGCCGAACCGGACGGCTTCTTCACCCTGGACCGGCGCGACGACCACTGGTGGCTGATCACTCCGGCCGGCCGGCCCTTTTTTTCACTCGGGCTCAACCATATCGATCCGGCGAGCCTGCGCTACCCGGAGAACATCCACATCTGGCGCGACAAGTACGGCGGCAGCGCCACGCGATGGATCCAAGAATCGGTAGCCCCCAACCTCAAGAAGTGGGGGTTCAACACCGTCGGCTGGGTGCAAGAAGTGACCGTACGCAAATGGAGGCACTCTCGCCCGTTTACCAACGACGAATACCGGGCCCTGGACATGCCCTTTTGCCACCTGCTCCCGTTCACCGAATCCCACCAGTGGGAGCAGCACACCCGTCATTTCGACTTTCAGGGCGCGCAGTGGAAAGAATGGGTCGACTACGTCGCTCGCTCGCACTGCGCCGAGCTAAGCGAAGACCGCAACCTTATCGGATACTTCTACAGCGACTGCCCGACGTGGGTTCACGAGCGCGCTGAGAACGCCTGGCGCGGACCGATCTTCGACCCGGAACGCCTCGAGAGCGAGTCGGGCCGCAGGGAGCTCACCGAGCTGGCTCACGCCTATTACCGGACGACCCACGACGCCATCCGTCGCTACGACCCTCACCATTTGATCCTTGGCGACCGCTACGAGGCCAACGCCGCCATCGCGAACGAAGTCGTTGCAGCCGCGGCGCCTTTCGTTGACGTGCTGTCGTTCCAAGACTTCCGCGATCCGGTGGCCCATCTCGACGAATGGCGCGAGAAAACCGGCAAGCCCGTGCTGCTGGCCGACGCGGCGGGACTCAGGCGGCCCGCTCCCCCCGGAGGCTTCACCCCCAACGACGGGGAATGGTACGCGGAAGTATTGGCGAACCTTTTCAACAACCCCGGCTGCATCGGCTTTCATCTGTGCGGAGCCTACCAGCGCAACAAGGCGCGACGCCGCGGCCTGCTCGACGAGTTCGAAAGGCCCGATCGGGAGAACGTCGAGCTGATCAGCGCTGCAAACCGGCGGGTCAGCCGCGCGATGGAGGAACGGTTCTGATCGAGCCGTTCGATTCCCCCGGGGCTTACCCTGAGCTTCACGATTCGCGTTGACGCCAAGTATCGAATGGGTTATGCGAAGTCGACCCCACGACCGCGCATGACATAATCTCCCTGCTTGCCTCAAGCAACTGGGAGACAATATCGGGGCAATGTCCGTCATCCAACGCCATGCCGACTGTAAGACTTGAACGCGAGGGGCTGTTCGGACCGGTCGGCGTGGTCGATACGGCGTGGGCGCGGCGGTTCAGCATCAACGGCGTGTTGCAGGGGGCTTCGCTGCTGCAGCCGGCAGCCCGCGATATCGACGCGGGTTTGCCCGCCGGGCCGGGGCCGGTGATCGAAACGCGGTATCAACTGGCTTGGCTGCCGGCCGGGCAGCGGCATCCGGCGGGCCGCGGGTTGATGATCGGGCTCGGCGGCGGCGTCGGGGCGGTCGGCCTGCTGCATCAGTTCCCGAAACTGCGCCTGGACGCCGTCGAGATCGACCCGCGCGTCGTCGAGATGGCGCGTGAGTTCCATCCGCTAATGGGCTATTACGAGCAGGCGGGGCGGCTGACCGTGAGCAGGGCCGACGGAGAGAATTTCCTCGCGGGCGCCGTTCCGAATTACGATTTCGCGATTGCAGACGTCGTTGTCGCCGGCGAGGACGCGGATATCCTCAAGTCGTTGCCGCTGATCGGCCCGCTGCTCGGCGCGGCGGGCGAAGTCTGGCTGCACGTGTTCGGGTCGATATGGGAGGCGCGCCTGCACGAGGTTCTGCGCGAATTCGACGCGGCAGGCCGTCCGGTGACTTGGTTGTTTTCGCCGGTGCGGATCGACATCCCGCTGCCGGCGCAGCGCAACTGGGTTGTTACCGACGCGGTAATGGAGCCGCCCGACCCGCGCGGGTTCACGCCGTTCGCCGGGTTGCGCGGCCCACAGGTCCGGACGGTTCGCGAAGGCTATGCGAAGCTGGCCGCGCACGCGATCACGCGGGCCGAAGCCGCGCGCCTTGAGCCGAGGCGCCGCGGGTGAATCCGCAGCTTACTCCATTAAGAACCGAACAAGCTCAAGCAGAACGAATACGAGAGCCAACGTTATGAAACCAATGCCTTTCACGCTTTCGATCGCTTCCGACTGCTCAAGGGAAAACCGTCTTTTATGATTGAGGGATGCGAATCCGTCGCGCAGGTTTGGCCGATCTCACGACCGTTGTGGAATTCAACGCCCGGCTGTCCGAGGAGTCGGAGGGCGTGCGTCTCGACCGCGAGCGCTTGCGCGCGGGCGTCGAGACCCTGCTGCGCGACGAGTCGCGCGGTTTCTATCTTCTGGCCGAGTCGGACGCCGGCGTCATGGGGCAACTGGCGCTCACGTTCGAATGGAGCGACTGGCGAAACGGCGTGTTCTGGTGGCTGCAGAGCGTCTACGTGCGTCCGCAGTTCCGGCGGCGCGGCGTCCTGCGGGCGCTCTACGAGCGGGTTCTGGAACTGGCCAAGAACCGCGGCGTGTGCGGCGTGCGCCTCTACGTCGAGAAGAACAACCTCTCCGCGCAGGAAGCATACCGCCGGCTGGGCTTCTCGCAAGCCGTGTTCGACATGTATGAGGTCGACTTCGTGCTGGAGCGCTCTCACCCGACCGAGTAAACCCCTCTGCTGCGCTCTCTTCGCCCGCAGCCTTCTCTGCCCCCTTGTCAGGCGGAATACAAGGGAGCGGCCGCCGTTGCGTTCAGCCGGTTTTCGCCGGCTCGAATGCATGCGCGCCGGAAATGTCGGGATCCTCGAGCTTGGGTATTTGCACCCTGACGCGGACGCCGCCTCCTTCGCGGTGCTCGACCGTCAGATGGAAATCGTCGCCGAACAACACCGACAGGCGTTCATGCACGTTGCTGAAACCGATGCCCTTTTGGAAAACGTGCAGCATGGCGTCTTCGGCAATGCCTGTGCCGTCGTCTTCCACCTCGATCTGCAAACGCTCGCCGCGCAGGCTGCTGCGCAGCCAAATCGTGCCCCCGCCGACCTTGGGGCCGATGCCGTGCTTGATCGAGTTTTCGACGATCGGCTGCAGGATCATGCTGGGAATCAGAGCGTCGAGGGTTGCCGGATCGACGTCCTTTTCAATGCGCAGCTTGTCGCCGAAGCGGACCCGTTCGATTTGGAGATAGTCGTCGATAAAGGCGAGCTCGTCGCGGAGCGGCGAAAAGGCGTCGTGCTTGCGCAGCAGGCGGCGCAGGATCGTCGAAAGCCGGAAAACGGTTTGGCGGGCTTGCTCTTGATCGATGCGGATGAGCGACGCTACCGAGTTCAGCGTGTTGAACAGAAAGTGCGGGTTGATTTGGCTGGTCAAGTTGAGCAGGCGGGCCTCGATGAGCAGGCGCTGCTGCTCTTCGAGCTTCCACTCGTTGCGCGTATTGTTCCAGACCTTTAGCGTCAGGCCGACGCCGACGGCCGTGGCGACGTAGACGAGAGCTACGGTAAACGGGTTGAGGTCTGCATCTCTCGTGTAGAGGGCGAACAGCCAGCCGCGGTCCTCGAACGTGTGGGCCAAGTTGGTGCGGACCAACTCGATGAGCAGGCAGCCCAACAGCAGCAGCAGTTGAAACGCCCCCTGTCTGTTGGGAATGTGCGCGCGCGTCCACGACCAGAGCGTAAACGGGAAGAACGGAGAAAAGCGCCACACTTCCTCGGGGCCGGGAGAGAAGTCGCGAAGGAGTCCGCCGAGGGCGCCGACCCCCACGAGCAGCGGCAGCGTGATCCATTCGAAGCCGGGCGAGAGGAACGCGGGGAGCGCGATGACCGCGCCGGCGACCGAGCCGGTGATGTAGCCGCCGACAAGACCGGAAACGAATGCGCCTTCGAGGCCGACTTCGGCGGCGCGGTAGCCGAGCACCACGCGGACAAGGGAGCCGCCGGCAAACACGATGCCGAACAGAGCGCTGAGCTCGAGGCGTTGGCGGATGGTGCGCTGCTCGCGCAGGAACATGCGTTTGGCGAAGTTCCAGCGGAGCGAGATGCTGGCCGTCGAGGCGATGACGGCGATCTTCACCAGCAGGGTAACCAGTAAGTCGGCTTGGGCCATGGGCGCGCCCCATAAGTGCGGTTGCGGGGCTTGGGCGGCGCTGAAAGGAAAGGCGCCTATAATGATTCTAGGGACTTTAGCAGCCGCTGTCCCGCGGTTTTCGACGTGCAGGCTGCAAGCAATCATGGCGGAAGGGAACCAGGCGGCGCCGGCCGTCACGGTCGAGCAGGTGGCCGAGGCGGACTTTCCGTCGCGCTACGGAGAGTTCCGGATCTGCGGTTTTCGAGGGGCCGGCGGGGGCCGCGAACAGGAAATCGTCGTGCTCAAGACGGGCGATCTGTCGGCGGACGGCGGCGCGCCGATGCTGCGCATTCACTCGCGGTGCTTGACGGGAGAAACGTTTGCCGGGTTGCGCTGCGATTGCGGCCCTCAGCTTGAGATGGCGCTGCGCATGATCGCGGAATCCGGCTGCGGCCTGCTGATTTACGATCCTCAGGAGGGCCGCGGCATCGGCTTGCTCAATAAGCTGAGGGCCTATCAAATCCAGGACGAGGGGGCCGACACGGTCGAGGCGAACCGGAAGCTGGGATTCGATGCGGACGAGCGCGACTATGGGTTCGCCGTGGCCGTCTTGCGGCATTTCGGTCTGCGCGAGGTGCGCTTCCTGTCGAACAACCCGGAGAAGGTAGCCGCTCTGGAGCAGGCGGGAATCCGCGTAGTGGAACGCATTGCCTGCGATCCCCAGGTCGGCGACCGGGCGGCGGCCTACCTGCGCACCAAAAAAGAAAAGCTGGGCCACGCGATCGCGGCCCGCTGAAGCGAAGTTTTTCGCTCCGACCGCTCCGCTGCGATAATAGGCGGCAATGTCAATGTGGCGCCGCTCATTTCTTTCTCTGGCTGCTTCCGCGCCGGCCGCCGCGGCGGCCGCCGCCCGGGACGACATTTCGCTCGCGGCTTGGTCGATCAACAAGAGCTTCTTTATCGGCCGCCGCTGGAAGAACTTCGACCTGCCGCGGATTTGCCGCGAGGAACTCGGCATCAACGGTCTCGAATTCGTCAATCAGTTTTTCGAGAACCCCACGATGCGCTATCTCCGGGAGCTCAAGCGCAATCTGGACGACTACGGCGTTACGCCGGTGCTGGTGATGATCGACGCCGAAGGCGACATGGCGGCGCAAGATGCCGTCGAGCGGCGTCAGGCGGCTACGGCTCACCGCAAGTGGGTCGATACCGCGCACTATCTGGGTTGCCATGCGGTTCGCTGCAATCTGGGCGGACCTCGCGAAAATTGGGCGGCGGACAAAGACCTGGTCATGCGGGCGGCGGACAGCTTCCGCGATTTGCTGGAGTATGCGCGGGACTCGGGTCTCAACGTCTTGATCGAGAACCACGGCGGCGCGTCCTCCGATCCCGATGTTCTTACGGCAATTATGAAGGCGGTGAACGATGCGCGGTTCGGGACGCTGCCGGATTTCGGCAATTTGAATCCGGGCGGCGATCCTTACGATGTCATCCGCAAGATCGTTCCGTGGGCCAAGGGCGTCTCCGTGAAGTCGCGCTGGACCCTGGATGGGAAACATCCCGACTACGATCTCGCGAAACTGATCCGCATATGCCGCGAGTCGGGCTTTCGCGGGTTTTGGGGCATCGAATCGGGATTCGAGCCGGGGCGGACGAAGAACGGGCGTTCGGATTATTCAGGGTTCTCGCCGCAAGAGCTTTGGACGTACGAGGTGACGGCGGTCGAGCGCACGAAACAGGCGATACGCGAATCTCTGGGGCTCGGTTAGAGCTCGGCGAAGCTGACGAAAGCGATGCCCAGCTCGGCCGCCCGCTGTTGAATGCGCGGCGAAGTGAGGGCTTGCAACTCGGCTTCGCGGCTTGCTTTCAGGCGGGTCGGAGCGGCTTGCAGTTCCGACCCGCAGACGCCCGGGTGGCACATGAATTCGCCCGTGCCCGCGGGGAGGTTGTCGAGAAGCTCGAGCAGTTGGCCCGTCTGGAATTTGCCGGTCATCCGAAAACCCGCGAAGTAATCCGTTGCGCGGCGCCGGCGGCGTCGAAGCGCCTCGGCAAACGGGATTTGCAGCGGGCGAAGCGCCGCCGCGGCCAGAGCGCGCCGCAGGCTCGGGCGGGGGGCGCCGAGCGGCAGGTCGAACGGGCGGCGGATCCAGGGGATGGCGTACTCCTCGGCGACGAGCAGGACTGCTTCGAGGACTTTCGGCAGCAGATGCGTATGCTTGTGCGTGTCGAGGTGGGTCGGCCGGATTCCCGACCGGAGCGTCTTGTCGACTTGCGCCCGGAGCTCGCGGACAATCCATTCCGAGGACGGCAGGTTGCGCAGAAGCTGCGGAATCGTCTCGGGCAACCGGGAAACGGGGGTCGAGACAGTGTTGCCGCCCGTCAGGACGAGGTGGCAGCCGACATCGAGGCCGGGGTTTTCGGCTGCGAGGCGCACTGCGTCGTCGAACGCGGCGCCGTTTGCCATGAGCGTGGTCGAACGGAGGATTCCGTTGCGAAAACAACGGACAATGCCCTCGTTGACATCGCGGGTGAATCCGAAATCGTCGGCGTTGACGACCAAGCGGCGCATGCGCGGCACAACTTCTTGCAGGCTAGCAGCGCGCGGGAAAGAAATGCGGCGGACGCCGGGGAGTGAGGGTTGGGGTGGGGATTGCGTCCGCCGCAAACAGGGTTGTAATTTTATAGACGAGACGCCGAGCCGATTTGTTCGCAGGGATCGAAAAATTTTTGCGGTTGGGGCCGACGCCGGCAGGAGCGTTGGAGTCGAGCGGTTACCGCGGGCGGCCTGGAGCGTTCCGTTCCCTCAAAAAGAAAACAGCGGGGAGTGGGCGCTCCCCGCTGCCTATCTTTCTTGTGGTTTCACAAGGAGAAGCAATCGAACCTTTTTCGATTTTGACTTTCAGTAGGTAAGACGAATCATGAGGGCATTTTTTCGGCAAGCAAACAAAAAATATTTTCGGCGCTCGGGTCGCTCGGGTGCAACTCGTTGAAAAGAGCGTAGTTGTGCTGAATTCCATGTTTGAGGAAATTATCGGCCCGGCGGCGCCTCGTCGTCTTTTTGTTTCTCTCCGGCGTCTTGCCTAGTGGACGGACAGTGAATTGATCTTTCGCGACGTCGAAGACCGCGATTTGATTCTTCGCGCCCGCAAGGGCGATGTCGAATCCTACAACATACTTGTATCTCGTTGGGAAAAAAGGGTTTACAACTACATCCTGCGAGTAGTGGGCAATCGTGACGACGCCTTGGATCTGTGTCAGGACACCTTTCTGAAAGCCTATCGCAGCATCGCCAAATTGAACGACGCCGCGCGTTTTCCACAGTGGTTGTTTCGCATTGCCCACAACGAGACGATTTCGATGTATCGCCGGACAAAGCCTGTCGTTGAGGACGAAAACCTTGAGCAGTCGGTCGATCCGGCGAGCTTGGCGCGCGCCCGGTTTGACGGAACGACCTACGGCGCCGCCGAATTGGGTTTGGCGGTCGAGCAGGCGCTGGCGCGTCTGAGCGGCGAGCAGCGCCGGGTAGTGCTGCTGAAGGTGTATCAGGGATTCAAATTCGACGAGATCGCGGAAATCGCCGGCTGTCCGACGTCAACGGTGAAATCGCGCTTTTACAGCGCATTGGACGTGTTACAGGGCGTGCTGGCCATAGCTTAGGGAACGCCGCCGGAAATGGAGGGAAAAGAGATGCAGGATGCGCCTCATGTTCTGTGGGATTACTTGCTCGACGAGTTAGGCCCGACCGAGCGGGCCGAGGTCGAAGCCTGGTTGAAAACTTCGGCCGCGGGTCGAGCGGAATTGGAGCGGCTGCGGCTGACGCATGCCGCGTTGCTGCGCCTGCCGGAAGAGGAGATTCCGCAGCGGATTGCGTTTGTTTCCGATCCGATTCTGGATCCCTCGCCCTGGCAGCGCTTTTGGCGGGGGCTGCTAAGCGGAACCCCGCGTCTCGCCGCGGGCATGGCGGCGGTGCTGTTGGTGTTTTTTGCCGGGGCCTGGGCGACGAAGCCGACTTTGGCGCGAACCGGGGACGACTGGTCGCTGGCTTTCGGCGCGCCGGCCGCGGCCGGCGATTGGGAAGAGCGGGTTCGCGCGGCGGCGCGAGAAGCGGCGGCGGCGGAAGCCCGGCGGATCGAGGCCGCCGCGAACCCTTCCTCCGAAGGCGTGGACCGCGAATGGGTGTCCGCGCAAATCGCCGCGGTTCGCCGCGAGCTGGCGGAGGTCCACGAAGACGCGGTGATCGGTTACGAGTTGGTGAATACCAAGCACGAAACGTTCAAGCGGCAGATATTTCAAATCGATATGGCCTCGCTAGGAGGGTTTGGGCAATGATCTCTCGCATTCTTGTTCCGGCGTTGCTCGCCGCTGCGGCCTTCGGCGGCGAGGTTCCGGCTCGGACGACGGCTCTCGGCAAGCAGATGGCCTCCATGGAAGAGGCTGTGAGCAGGCATTTCCGCTCAATCGGCGCCGGTCCCTCGGTATCCATGATCGGCACGACCCGCGGCATTTATTTGTCCGATTACGGCGCGGTGTTTTCGATTGAGGTCAATTTGGTCCCGGTAGCGAACGTGAGCCCTTTCCGGCGCGCGTACTCCGAGGAAGAGAAGCGCCAGTTGAATATCCGCAAGCGGCAGCGCATGGAGGACTTGGAGCAAATGATGCGCGAAGTTTTGATGCAGGAAGGCGTCGGGTTGACGGAAATCGGCGCGGATGAGCAGGTCGCCCTTGCCGTTTCGCTTTTTCATTTTCCTTGGGAAGATTTGACGCAGCTTCCCAAACAGGTGGTGATGACCGGCGTGCGGGGTGAGTTGGCTTCCGCTGAAAGCTTGAGCACGAGGTATTACTAGCCGGTGAGCTCTGAAACGCAATTCTCGCTTGCCGTTGTGCCCATGCCCGAACGGCTGGGCCAAATGCTGGTCGACAAGGGGTTTGTGGATCCCAACGATTTGGAGCAGGCGCTTGAGCTTCAAAAAGAGCGCGGCGACAAGATCGGCAGGATTTTGATCGATCTGGGGTTCGCGGCGCCCAAAGATGTGCTCGAGACTTTGTCCAAGCAGTTGGAAGTCCCCTTGCTGGCCGCGGAAGATTTTCCGCAAGCGCTTCCGGAGCTCGAACGCATTTCGCCGCGCTACATGCGGCAGTATTTGTTCCTGCCGCTGGATTGGGAAGAGTCGTCGCTCAGGGTGGCTATGGCCGATCCGCTGGATTTCGAGACGCTGGCCACAATTCGCAATTCGACCGGATCGAGCGTCGTTGCCGTGCTGGCGTCCGAAGGCGACATCCTCGATGCGATCGAGAAATATCACGGCGCCGAAGAAGAGGCGCGGGAAGACGAATTCGGATTCGCGGCGGAAGACTCGGCAGACATCGAGCATCTGCGGGACATGGCCTCGGAAGCGCCGGTCATCCGTTATGTGAATGCGATGATCGCGCAGGCGTTGGATCAGCGTTCGAGCGACATCCACATCGAACCGTTCGAGAAAGACTTTCGGGTGCGCTTTCGTATCGACGGCGTGCTGCAGGAGCAAGAGACTCCGGCGCGCGAGCTGCGGGCGGCGGTAATCTCGCGTCTGAAGCTCATGGCGAAGCTCAATATCGCCGAGCGCCGGCTGCCGCAGGACGGCCGCATCAAGATCAAGGTGCTTGGACACGAGGTCGATTTGCGTGTTTCGACGCTGCCTACGCTTTACGGCGAATCGGTCGTCATGCGCCTGCTCGACCGCTCGGCGACGGATTTTTACGAGTTGACGACGTTGGGCTTCGATGAGCGCATGCTCGCGCGGATGGAGTACTTTACCGGGCTTCCCCACGGAATTTTCCTGGTTACCGGTCCGACCGGCAGCGGCAAGTCGACGACGCTTTACTCCGCGTTGAAGCGGATTAACGGTCCGACCAAGAAAATCATCACGATCGAAGACCCGGTCGAGTACCAGATGGACGGGATCAACCAGATTCACGTGAATCCGGCGATCGGACTGACGTTCGCGGCCGGACTGCGGCATATCGTCCGTCAGGATCCGGACGTGATTATGGTCGGCGAGATCCGCGACCGGGAGACGGCGGATATCGCCATCCGCTCGGCGTTGACCGGTCACTTCGTCTATTCGACGCTGCACACCAACGATGCGCCGAGCGCGGTGACGCGGCTGACCGATATGGGAGTGGAGAACTATCTGATCACGTCGTCGGTGGTGGCGGTTCTGGCCCAGCGGCTGGTCAGGGTGATCTGTAAGGATTGCCGCGTCGCCGGCGAGACGGTCGATACGCCCGACGGGCGGCGGATGCGCACGTACCGCGGCGCGGGCTGCGAGAATTGCCGCGGCATCGGCTATCGGGGCCGCATGGGCATCTTCGAGCTCATGGAGCTTAACGACGAGATTCGGCAATTGGTGATGGAGAACCGGGACGCGGCGGTGTTGACGGCCGCGGCGCGGCGGAACGGGATGCGCAATTTGCGCGAGGACGGCTGGGAGAAGATCGAGCGCGGAGTGACCGCAGTGGAAGAAGTCGTGCGGGTGACGCAGGAGTTTTAGGGCGCGCAAGCGGCTGACGGCGGGACTTATGGCGATGACGACGTTTCACTACAAGGCGTTGGCCGCGGACGGCAAGACGCGCAGCGGGACTCTCGTCGCCAACGACAGCCGCGCGGTCGCCCGCGACCTGCGCGAGATGGGCATGACGCCGACTTTTGTCGGGACCGCCAAGCCGGGCAGATTTTCGTTCGATCTGCCTCGATTCCGCCGCAACTCGAAAGACATCCTGCACTTCACGCAGGAGACGGCGACTCTGCTGAATGCCGGCATTCCTCTCGACCGGGCGTTGACGATTACCTCGGAGCTCACCGAGCGCAAGGATTTTCAGGCCGTCGTGCAGGATATGCAGCGTTCGCTGCGCGGCGGCAAGTCGTTCGCCGACGCATTGATGGCGCATCCGCAGGTTTTTTCGGAGCTTTACGTGAGCATGGTTCGAGCGGGCGAGGTTTCGGGCACGTTGTCGTTGGTGATGGATCGACTGGCCGAGTTCGAGCGCGACCGGGACGAGCTGCGCGGCTACATCCTATCGTCGCTGACCTATCCGGCGTTATTGGTGCTGGTTGGCTGCGGGTCGATCTTCGTGCTGTTGAATTACGTGATTCCGCGTTTTGCCGAGGCATTCACGACCACGAATATGGAGATTCCGCTGCCGATGCAACTCCTGCTGGGCGCGAGCGGCCTCGTGCAGCAGTGGGGCTTGCCGGCCATCGCGCTGCTTGTCCTGGCAGGCTTCGGATTGCGGGCCTGGATTCGCTCTCCAGCCGGCAGGCTGCGCTGGGACAGGCTGCTGTTGCGGGCGCCGGTGTTGGGCGATGCTTTGCTGAAGGCCGATACGTCCCGCCTGGCGCGAGCGATGGCGACGCTGGTCGCCAATACGGTGCCGTTGGTTCAAGCACTGCAAATTTCCAAAGGCATCTTGTCGAACAAGGTGCTTGCCGCCGCGCTCGACCCGATAGCCAAGGGCGTCAAGCGCGGCGAGGGCTTGGCCGGGCCTTTAACGCGCACCGGCAAATTCCCGGCTCTGGCCGGTCACCTGCTCACGGTCGGCGAAGAAACCGGGCGCCTGGACAAGATGTTCGTGCGCATGGCCGACATTTACGACAAGGACACCCGCGCGGCCATCAAGCGCTTCACGGCGTTGTTCGAGCCCGTTGTTATCCTTGTGATGGGCGTCATCGTGGGCGCCATGATTCTGAGCATTATGCTGGCGCTGACCAGCATCAATCAGATGGGGTTCTGATGGACTATGAATTGAAAACACGCAGGCGGAGCCGCCGCGCGGGCATCACGCTGATCGAGATGCTGGTGGTCGTCACGATCATCGCTTTGTTCGGCGCGATCGCGTTTCAACAACTCGGACCGGAAGTCGAGAGAGGCCGGCGCGTGGCGGCGCAGACGCAGATCGACGCGTTTATGACGGCGCTGCAGCGCTACAACTTGCAGAATGCTCGCTACCCCCCGACCGAAGAGGGCTTGGAGGCGATTCGACCGTTTCTCAGTAAGGACATTCCTCTCGATCCCTGGGGAAACCCGTTTGTCTACAAATATCCGGGCGAGCACGGGTCCGATCCCGATGTGATCAGCTACGGCGCAGACGGGCAGCCGGGTGGCGAGGCCGGCGCCGCCGATGTCGTCAGTTGGCGCTAGACGGAGCGTCGTGAGCGCCCGGGCGCGGCCCGCGCAGGCCGGCATCACATTGATCGAGATGTTGGTCGTGATGACGCTCATCGGGCTGGCGGTGAGCATCGCTTATCCGACGGTGGCCGGCGGGCTGTCGGGGATTCGGCTGCGCGGCGCGATAGAGGCGGCGCAGACGTTTTTTCTGCAGGCGAAGCAATATGCCGACCGGCGGCAGGAAGTCGTTCAACTCACGATCGACCCCGCGGGCAACCGCCTGCGCGCATTGTCGGAGACGGGGAGTTGGGCGGAGACATTGGAGTTCGAAGACGGCATTGCGGTTGCCGGCCGCGAGGAAGCACACAGCGTGATTCTGTTTCCGGGGAGCCCGGCCCCGGCGTTCGAGTTGATGCTGGCCGCCGGCGGGGACGAGCGGCTGGGGTTTCGCGTGAACGTTTTGACCGGCCTGCCGGAGGAGTGGGAGGGCGGCGAGTGAGGCTGCGCGGAGAACGAACGGGCTTTTCCCTGCTCGAGATGATCGTGGCCATCGCGCTTCTCGGATTGGCGGTAACCGGGCTGATTTCGATGCTGAGCTCGTCGCTTGCGGGGGCGGCGATGACGCGCGAATATGCGCGGGCGGCGATGCTGGCGAAGACGCGCATGAATGAGCTGCTGACGATGCGTCCGATTCCGTTGGAAACTCCGCTGCGGGGCAGCTTTGACGAAGCGTCCGGATGGGAAGCCGCGGCGGCGCCTGTCTTTGCCTACGGGACGAGCGCAACCGGCAGTCAACTCGTGCGGATCGATCTGAAGATTTGGTGGGAATCGGGCGCCGGGCGCAAGTCGGTCGATTTCGAAGGCTACCGGCGGGTGCGGGTCCGATGACGCCGCGAAGCTCGCAGCGGGCCGGAATGACTCTGGTCGAGGTGCTCGTTGCGTTTACCTTGCTGGGGATGCTTTCCCTCGGCTTGGTGACGGCTTTGCAAACCGGCGTCGGCGCGTGGCAAGACTCGCGGGAGGCCATTTCGCTTGACCGCCGCATCGTCAACGCGAACAGCCTCCTGCACGCCGAGTTGGCGGGACTCGTGCCGGTTCTGGCCGAGCCGCCGCCGAATCGGCCGGATATCCCGAGGTTCCCTTTTTTTCACGGAGAGCCGACGGAGATGCGCTTCGTTTCGTCGTACTCGTTGGAGGCGGGAGTCCGCTCGGGGCTGCGCATTGTGGAGTTGTCGGTAATTCCCGGCAAAGAAGGGCGGCGGCTGATCCTGAATGAATTGCCCTATCGGGGGCCGCGGAGCGTAGGCGGCTTCGCTCTGCAAGCGCTGCCGGATCGGACGAGCCTTTCCGGCCGCCGCCTGATTTTTGCGCCGGTTCGGGCGCGCGCGGATTCGTTGATCGCCGCCGACCGCTTGAGTTTCTGCCGGTTTTCTTATTTGAGATATCCGCGCGAACCGGAAGCTCCGGGAGAATGGATTCCCATCTGGAGCGACTTGCAGAACGTTCCGGTTGCGGTGCGGTTGGAAATGGCGCCGGCGGCGGTCGAGGCCGGATTGCAGCCCGTGACGATCACCGCGCAGATTCGAGCGGAATACGAACTGCCGAACGCTTTGCAGCGGTTGCTGCGGTCAATCGGGAGGTAGGGCCGCAGTGCGCCGAGCAACTTTCAGGGGCCGGGCGGGCGCCGGCCGGCGCCGCGGTTCGGCGCTGATCGCCGTGTTGTGGACGATCGTCGTACTTACGGCAGTTGGCTTCGCCCTCTCGACCGCCGTCCGCAACGAAATCGACCGTGCCTCGTTGAGCGTCGATTCGACCAAAGCGTATTTCTTGGCCCACGGCGCTATCGAGGCTGCGATGCAGCGCATTGTGCGGCGCGCGGACCCGGATAAGCCGGATGAAGGTTTTGAGGTCGGCCGGCGTTTTATGCGCTTTCAGTTCGAGACCGGCAGCGCCGATGTCGAAATTGTCGGCGAAAGCGGCAAGCTGGACATCAACCGGGCGGCTCCCGAGGCGCTGGCCCGGCTGCTCGCTTCGGCGGGCATGGCCGGCGGCCGGGCATTGGCGTTGGCGGCGGCGATCGCGGATTTTCGCGTCCGCTTGAAGCAACGCGAGGTACGCCTGTACGGCCCGCCCCAGGGCGGGCAAATAAATCTGTCTCCCGGTTCGTCTTTCGACGAGCAGCCCACGTCTATTCAAGAGACGGAGGAACTTCTCGCGATCCCGGGGATCACGCCGGATATGCTTTACGGCACATTCCGTGAAGCGGGGCGGCCGGCGGCCGACGGCGGCCGCGGAGAAGCTCGGCCGCGGCTGCTCAGGACGGGCGGCCTGATGCGGAATTTGACCACCAGAGGCGCGACAGTCGTGAACGCCAATTATGCATCGCCTGAAATGCTCCTTGCGGCCGGCTTGACGCCCGATGTCGTCAGCGCGGTCGAAGACATTCGGGCCGTGCGGCCTTTGACGCCGGACGATCCGGGCATGGGCAACCTGGACGGGTTCGACGCCGGGATTCGGCTGGGGCTCGGCGGCAGATCGCAACGTTATACCCTCACGGCCACCGCGCGTCTGGCCGCCGCCGGTGCGGATGAGTCTCGGGCGGTGCGGTCGGTTTCGGCCGTTGTGGAATTGGGGGCTTCCGACGGACCCGATCCGATCCGGATTGTCCGCTGGTACGATCAGCCGTTTTAGATCCGGCAGCGCTTTTCTTTCAGAGGCAACGGTAAGATGTTGAACGCGGTCAAACGCTGGGGAACGGGTTGCGGGATCGAAATCCGCGGCCATGACCTGGTTGTCGTGGCGGTGAAATCCCGCCCTGGCGGCGTGCGCGTGCTTGGGCGCTGCGTGATCGCGGGATTTCGCGTGCGCGAACCCCGCGAGTGGGGCGCGGAGTACGCCCGATTCCTGAAAGGGGTTGGACTCGATCACGTGGCGGCGACGGTGTGCTTGCCGCGCCGGGAAGTGATCGTCCGCCGCTTGCAGTTGCCGGCGATGAGTCGGAAAGAGACGGACGCGGCGGTCGCCCTGCAGCTTGAAACGCTCCATCCGTTCGGGGATGAAGATATCTGCCACGCTTATACGGTACTGGACGGCGGCCAATCGGCGGCGGACCGGGTTTCGCTGATGGTCGTGATTGCGGAATCTTCGGTCGTCGACGGTTACGCGGATCGATTCGCAGCGGCCGGAATCGCCGCAGCCTCGTTCAGCGTGGCCGCGGCGGCGTTGCACACGGCCTTGCGGGTTCGTTGGGACACGCCGCCTGCTCCTCTGGTAATCGGCGATTTCAGGGCCGATCGGTTGGAGCTTTACGGCGAAGCGCCGGGGCGCGAGGCTTGGACGTCGGAATTCGATCTGACGGCGGCGCCCGCGGGCCGCGCCATGCAACTGGCCTATTCCGATTTGCGCTTGACGCCCGCGAAGCCGGCCGCGTTGATCGCCGGCGGCGAGGCAGAGTCTCTTCCGGAGTTCCCGGGGTTCGAAGAAAAAGCTGTCGAGGCAGTGCTCCCTGTCCCGTTGGAATCGCCGGAAGGATTCGATTTGCAGCGCGATATGTCGGCGATGGCCGTGGCCTTGGAATCCGCCTGCCCCTACCTGGGGTGGCGGGCCAATTTGCTGCCGGTCGAGCGCAGGGAGTCCAACTCGCGGCTGATGTACGCCCCTACGGCGGCGCTGCTGGCGTTGCTCTGTTTGCTGGGGTTGGCCTTCGCTGCCCGTCCGCTGATCCAGAACAGCGCGTATGCGGACCGTCTCGAAGCCGAGACCAATCGTCTCGACCGCATCGTGTTCGCGGTTGAGAAAAACCGCAAGCAGACAGGCGATGCACGGGAAAAACTGGAACGGTTGCAAAGACTCCGGGCGCGTACGGAGATCGACATGCGGATTATGAGCGAGCTGTCGGAGCGGATTCCCGATACGGTCTGGCTCGACAATCTGGAAGTCGACGATTCCGGGATCCAGATCCAAGGCACGGCGCCCGAGGCTGCGCCGTTGCTCGCGTTCATCAACGAATCTTTGACTGTCACCGGCGCGAAATTTTCGCGCTCACTGACCGTGACCGAAGACGGCGAGCGGTTTCAAATTACGGCGGAGCGCCGCCCGCTGAGCTTGACGGCGGTCCCGCCTTTGCCATCGGCCGCGATCGAGGCGCAGGATACGCCTGCCGCTGCGGAGGCGCCGGCATCGACGCCGGTGGCGCAGGGCGCCGGCGAACCCGGGTCGGCGGAAAGCGGGCAGCCATGAGGCAACTCACGCAACGGGAGAAGCGGATGTTGCTGGTTTTGGCGCCGGTGCTTCTCGCGGCCGGTTTTTGGCAGATTGGAATCCGCTCGTCGCAGAGCGGATCGACGCCGTCCGGCGGTTCGCTCGAGGCGCAAGAGCAGCGTTTCGAGTTGGTGCGCGAGCAGGCAGGACGGAAGCCGCTCAGCGACGCCGAATATCGGGCGGTCGAACAGGCGCTGGAAAAAATCGAGGGGCTCTTGCTCGGTTCGGATACGCCGGCCCTGGCGCAAGCGGAGATGCAGTCGCTGCTGGGCGATTTACTCAAAGACGAAGGCATCGTGATGCGCAATTCACGATTTGGGACGGTCGCGCTGGAGGGCGAGCACTACGCGCAGGTTCCGCTGACGGTTGATTTTACCTGTGCGATCGAGCAGTTTGTGAATCTGATGGCGGCCATTGCAAACGCGCCGAAACTGCTGACCACCCGCGGCCTTCAGCTCAAGCAGGGCAATGCGGAGACGAAGGCGGTGAGTGTTCGGATGACGGTTTCCGGGTACCTTCCGGTCGAGCGCGCTCCCGAGTTGATCGAGCGCGCCGCGAAAGCGAGGGTAGGTCTGTGAAGAAGAAGCTCGGGTTAATCAATGTTCTCCTCGCGGCGCTGTTCGTTTGGGGCTGTCTGGTTCTTCGCGGGCAGTACGAGCGCGCCCGGCAGCGGTACGAGATTTTCGATGTTTCGGCGGGAACGGGCGAACCGCCGGTGATGCCCGCTCCGGCTGAGGCGCCTGACGTTCGCGCCGCGACTTATGCGGCGATTTCGCAGCGTCTGCTGTTGTCGCGGGACCGCAATCCGGTGATCGAAGTGATCGTTCCCGATGAGCCGGAGACCGAGCGGCCGCAGCCTCCATTGCTGGGCGGGGTGGTCGATTTGGGCGACGGCCCGTTAGCGCTGATGGCGCCGGATGCCGATACGCCGCCCCGCTGGACCGGAGTGGGAGAAAAAGTCGGCGAATATACCTTGCAGGCGTTCGCCGAGGATACGTTGACGCTTAGCTGGAACGGCGAAAGTATCGAGTTGCCGCAGTCCGAGCTTGCCGCGGTGAAGTTCGCTCGGCGCGAGAGAGAAACAGCAAGTAGAAGAACGGCGGGCGTCGGTTCGGCAAATCGTAAGACGGCCGCTTCCCGCTCCGGCGAGTCGGCGTCGAACCTTGCGGCATCGAGCGAGGCCATCGAAAAAGGCAAGTACGTAATCGGCAAACAGTTGAGCTCGGGCGGATATGCGGCCGACCCGAACGACGGCGCCCAAGACGGCGTCGAGTACAAAGGCTACGTTCGTCGGGTGAGGAAGACGCCGTTCGGCGCGCAGCATTGGTGGGAGAAAAAGAAACAGTAGGAAGACGATTCCGGGGCATTGGCGCCCGTCGGGGGACGGGGTTGGCGTTCACTAAAGTTCCAGGCGAGAAAAAAGAATGAAAAATTCATTGCAGCATTTCCAGCGGTTGCCGGCATTGGCGGCGTTGGCAACGTTCGTGTCGTGCGCGGCGTTTGCCCAACAGCAGCAGCCTGCCGATCAACAAGACGGCGATCAGCCGGCAAACATCTCGTTCAACAATTTCCGCGACGCCAGCATGTTCGACATGATCGACGTTCTGGCGCGGAAACTCGAGATCAACTACATTATCGATCCGGCGGTCTCCGACGGTTCGGTCACGATCAACACCTACGGGCAGCTTCTCGAGAGCGATATTTTTCCGCTGCTGGAAACGATTTTGCGCATGAACGGGGCTGTCGCCGTGCAGGTGGGCAACACTTACCGCATCGTGCCGCTGGAAGGCGTGACGCAAACGCCGGTCAGCCCGCGAACCGATGTGAAAGACCTGCCGCCCGATGAGCGTATGGTGTTGAACGCGATTCGCCTGAACTATTCTTCGGCGACGGACCTCGGCGAGGTGTTGGCGCCTTTTCTTGGCGAGGGCGGCAAATTTCAGGTCGTCGCCCAAGCCAACACCCTGATCGTGCTCGACAACAGCCGCAACATGCGGCGGACGATGGAGTTGATCGAACTTTTCGATACCGCTGAGATGGCGCGCCAGCGTATGCGTCTGTTCAGCGTGGAAAACAGCTTGGCGACAACGTTGGCGGAAGAACTCGACAGCGTTTTTCGAGCATTTTCGCTTTCGGAGGAGCAGTTGGCGATTCAGTTCGTGCCTTTGCCGCGGATCAGTTCGATTCTCGTGGTCAGCTCGAATGCCGGCGTTTTCGATGAGGTGGAGGATTGGGTCGGCAAGCTCGATAAAGCGGTAACGGTCGGCGGCGTTCAAAACTTCATCTACCGGGTGCAATACGGATTTGCCGCGGACCTTGCGGGCACGATCATGCAGCTCTACGGCTTGTACGGCGGCTACGGGTATGGGGGCGGCTATGGCGGTTACGGCGGGTATGGCGGCTACGGCGGCGGAATGGGCGGCGGTTACGGCTATGGCGGCGGCTATGGCGGCGGCTACGGCGGCGGAATGGGCGGCGGTTACGGCGGCGGCTACGGCGGCGGAATGGGCGGCGGTTACGGCGGCGGAATGGGCGGCGGTTACGGGGGCTACGGGGGCGGCTATGGCGGTTACGGCGGCGGCGGGTTCATCCAGATTCCCGGCTTGGGCCCGGGGCCGCAGATGCGCTCCCCGGCGGCTTCACAAGGCGCCGCGGACGAGACCGGAGCGCTGCTCGGCACGACGGAAGGCGCGGCTGAGTCCGCGACTCGGGGCATCCGCATTGTTCCGGACTATGTGAACAACCTCATCCTGGTGCAATCGACGCAGCAGGAATGGGAAGTGATCAACAAGACGCTGCAAGAGCTCGACTTTCCTCCGCGGCAGGTGTTGATCGACGCGAAGATCTATGAAGTGAGCTTGAGCGGCGCTTTGTCGAACGGCGTGTCCGCGTACTTGCGAAATCGCTCGACCCCGCGGGTCAACGGCAAACTTACCGCCAGTTTCGACGAAGCGGGAAACACGCAATTGAACATCGGGACGCTCGTGGGGAACACGCGGGAGCTGGCCCTGTTTCTAGGCGGGAGGGAGATGCAAGGCAGGAGCCGGGTAATTTCGGCGCCGTCCGTGATTGCGACCGACAATATCCCGGCGACAATCACGGTGGGCGAATCGATCCCGACGCTGGCGTCGCAGGCTTTGGCGGGCGGCGCGCAATCGGACGGCTCGTCGCTGTTTACCAACACGATCAATAATGTGCAGACCGGCGTAACCCTTGGGATCACGGCGCGGGTCAATGCCTCCGGTATCGTGACTATGATTATCAATCAGGAAGTCTCGGCGCCCACCGGAATTAGCGGGGCGATTCAGTCTCCGACGATCGAGCGCAGAAACGTCAGTACGCAGGTGACCGTGGACGACGGCGATGCGGTGGCGATCGGCGGCATCATCCAAGAGACGAACACTTATGGGATGAGCCGCGTGCCCGTGCTGGGCAGAATCCCCGTGCTGGGACGTGCGTTCGGCAGCACGACGCAATCGACCGACAAGACCGAATTGATCGTGCTGCTCGAGCCTCACGTAATTTATGACGAAAACGAGATCGTCGGCGCGACCCAGGAATTGAAGAACCGCATGAAAAGTGTCCGGCGATTGATGCGCAAGGTCGAGGCGCGATCAAAACGCATCGCTGAAAATTCCGTAGCTGAAAAGCAGCCCCAGGAGTCCGGCGAAGATCACGTAGTAGAACATGGGCACGATGGTGCGCCGGATCAGTAATCCCTCGCAGCCGACAAGCCCCACCGTGGCGGCGGCCGCGACAACGTTGTGGACGGTAATCATGTTCCCGGCCGCTCCTCCCAGCGCTTGAAGGCCCAGGATGACGAGGTGCGGGACCTGGATGCGGTCGGCCACGCCGTATTGGAACAAGCTGAACATCAAATCGCTGACGGTGTTGCTCCCGGCGACGAAGGCGCCGAGCGCGCCGATCATGGCCGCGAAGAACGGCCACGTCGCGCCCGCGACCGAAGCTGCGAATTCGGCCAGAACCAGCGGCATGCTTTGCAGGCCGGAGGCGTTCGTATCGGAGTCGATGAAGACCCGCACCAGCGCTACCGCGAAAAGCAGGGCGAAGGCGGGTCCGGCGAGCATTTTGGCGGACGCCGTCCAAGCGCGCCTGGTTTGCTCGCCGCTCATGCCGTGAAGCACGACCGTAATCAGGGAGACGAGCATGAAGATCGTGCCCGGTAAGTAGAGCGGCTGAATGCCTTGGGAAAGGCCGCTGCCCAGGATATCGCTCCAGACGAGCTGGACGGAGCTCAGCCATGCCTTCAAGGGCAGTTGCGAGAGGCGGGTGAGCACAAGCAGGACGGCGACAAGGATGTAGGGGGTCCACGCGCGGCTGAGGCCGATCTTCGGTTGCTGCTCGGAAAAATCGGGGCTGAAGCTGCCCATCCAATTTTTCTCCCAACGGTCCCGAGGCGGAAAATCCCAGGGCTCGCCCTGGGGAATGAAGAGCCCGGCCCGCGCGGCGCTGACGACGATGGCGAGTCCGAGCAGTCCGCCCAGCAGGGAGGGGAACTCGGGCCCGAGCAATACCGCGACCAGACAGTAGGGGACAGTAAACGCGAGACCGGCGAAGACCGCGAATTTCCATATCTTGAGCCCGTCGGCGAAAGACCGCTCCGCGCCGAAAAAGCGGGTCATCATCGCACAGATAATCAGCGGAATCGCCGTGCCGACGATAGCGTGCGGAATCGCCGCGAAAACGCCGATGCGATAGATGAAATCGTCGTACGAAATGCCCGCGGCGGCGATGGCGTTTTCGACTTCGGCTACGTTCAGAGACTCGGCCATGCCGACGAGAATGGGAGTGCCGACCGCGCCGAAAGTGACCGGCGTGCTTTGAATAATCAGGCAGCACATCACGGCGGCCAGAGCGGGGAAGCCCAGGGCGAGCAGCAACGGCCCCGCGACGGCGGCGGGCGTGCCGAAGCCCGAAGCCCCCTCGATGAACGCGCCGAACATCCAGGCCACGATGATGAGCTGCACGCGGCGATCGCACGAGACATCCATGAAGCCTCGGCGAATCGCGGCCGTAGCGCCGCTTTCGGTCAGTGTTTGCAGCAGGACGATTGCGCCGAAAATGATCCACAGCAGCGTGACGGCGATGACGGCGCCTCTGAGAGACGCCGCGGCCACGTGGCCGGCGGGGACCTTCCAGAACAGCGCCGCGAACACGGCTGTCATGACGTATGCGACGGGCATGGCTCGTGTTGCCGGCCAGCGCAGGACAACGAGGAAGAACATTACGGCCACGATGGGCAGCAGGGCGATCAGGGCGTAGAGAGCGGACGGTTCGGTCATGAGCGGCCACAAGGTTACGAATCGCGCGACAGATATGTCAAGGCGGCGCCGCCTTCGTTCCTGACGAACGCTGCCGCCGGCCGCCGGGGCTGCGTATGTGCAATCGGCTAAAATGGCGTCTGGATGATTCGATTGTTCGCCGCATTTCTGATGCTGGCGTACGGCGTTGGGCTGCGCGCCGCCGGCGCCGAAGACTTTTTCGAGACGAAAATCCGCCCGCTGTTGGCCGCAAAGTGCGCAGACTGCCACGGCGAGAAGATGCAGGCCGCCGCGGTCGATTTCCGCAAGCCCGAAACAGTGATCGGCAAGGTCGCGATTTCAGGGGATGAATCGAGTCCGCTGATCCGCGCCGTCCGCTACGAAGGCCGGATCAAGATGCCGCCGACGTCGAAGTTGGCCGATGAAGAGATCGCGGCGCTGGTCGAGTGGGTGCGCATGGGCGCGCCTTGGCCCAGTTTCGACGCTTCGGCGGCGGCGCCGGCGGCAACGGAGGAAGAGGCCGTCAACAGCAGCCATTGGGCATTCCAGCCGGTTATCGATCCGCCGCCGCCGAATGTGCGAGAGGAGTCGTGGGCGCGTAACGACATGGATCGGTTCATTCTGGCGAGGCTGGAGGACGCCGGCCTGAAGCCCGCTCCCGAAGCCCCGAAGTTGACCCTGCTGCGCCGAGCGAAATTCGATTTGCTGGGGCTTCCGCCGACGATTGAGGAGATCGAGCGATTTCGGCGGGATACCGCGCCGGGCGCTTTCGCCCGTCTTGTCGACAGGTTGCTGGCCTCGCCGCACTACGGCGAGCGCTGGGGCCGTCACTGGCTCGACGCGGCCCGCTACGCCGATTCCACGGGCGTGGACGAAGATCACCCCTACGGCGACGCTTGGCGTTATCGAGACTATGTTATCGACGCCTTCAACCGCGACCTGCCCTACGATCGGTTCGTGCAGGAGCAGATCGCCGGCGATTTGCTGCCCGCCGAAAAGCCGGGCGAGATCAACACGCGCGGCATGATCGCTACCGGGTTCCTGGCGTTGGGGCCGAAGGCCCTGGCGCAGCGCGATCCCGTGCAGAAGAAATACGACGTGGTCGACGAGCAAATCGACACGACATCGAAAACTTTTCTGGGGCTGACTATCGCCTGTTCGCGGTGCCACGACCACAAGTTCGACCCGATCTTGACGAAGGATTACTATGCGCTGGCGAGTATCTTCGCCGGCACGAAGTCTTTTGTCGATTGGCGCGAGGACGGTTCGCGCTACTACAAGCAGCCGCTTGTGAAGCAGGAAATCTATGACGCCTACAAGCAACGAGCCGACCGCGCCGCGCAATGGAAGCGGTTGCAACGAACGGCTGAGGCGGTTGCCGTCGCGCGCTATCTGCTCAGCGGCCCCACGCAGCGGTTTGCTGACTATATGCTGGCCGCCGGCGTCGAGCGGAGCGGCCTCGATGCGCAAACTGCCGCCTGGTTCGAAGAGTATTTGAAACCGCGTCCGGCCCCGCGCCCCCATCTGACCATGTGGCGCGACGCTCCCGCCTCTGAGAAAGCAGCAGTCGCGGCGGCCTATCAGCAAGAATTGCGCGAGACCATCCGGGAGAGAGCGGAAACGGCGAACGCTTGGCTGGAAGAGGCGATGGCCGCGGCGCGCGAAAAGAAGGAAGCGCCGAAGTTCCCCGAGTTGCCGACAACGCTGCTTTACAGGGACATGACCTTCGAGAGTGCGCCCTACGACATCGACGCCAAAGACGCGGCGGCAAAGTTCGGCTCGGACGACCGCGCGCGGCTGGCCGTTCTGTCGCAACGGATCGAGGAAGCCGAAGCCGCCGTGCCTCCCGAGCCGCCGATGGCGAACTGCGTGGCGGAGGGCGATGCGGTCAACCAGCGCGTCTTCGTCCGCGGCAGTCACAAGAATCTCGGCGATCCGGTAAGCAAGCGTTTCCCGCTGGTGCTTGCCGGCGTCGGGCAGGCGCCGATCGAATCGGGCAGCGGACGGTTGGAGCTGGCCCGGTGGTTGGGCTCGGATACGAACCCCTTGAGCGCGCGCGTGATGGTCAATCGCATCTGGAACGGGCATTTCGGCGACGGGATCGTGCGCACGCCGAACAACTTCGGGCTGATGGGGGAGCGTCCGACTCACCCCAAGCTGCTCGACTATTTGGCTTCGCGGTTCGTCGAAAACGGCTGGTCGGTGAAGCGGATGCATCGGCTGATCATGACCTCGGCGGCTTACCGCATGAGCAGCGGCGTCTCCGCAGAGGCTTGGACGAAGGATGCCGAGAACCGGCTTTGGTCGCGGTTCAAGCGGCGGCGGCTGACGTTCGAAGAGGTGCGCGACAGCTACTTGGCGGCAGCCGGTTCGCTCGACCTGACGATCGGCGGCGACCTCGACGCCGGTTCGGGGCGATTGGTCGAGTTCGACCGCAACAACCGCCGGATCGATCCGGACGATTACCGCCGCCGCAGCGTTTATCTGCCGTTGATGCGGAATAAGCTGCCGACCCTGTTGGCGCTGTTCGATTTCGGGGATGCTACGACCGCCAACGGGAAGCGTTCCGTGACCAACGTAGCGCCCCAGGCGCTTTACGTGATGAACAGTAAATTCGCGGGCCGCGCGGCAGACGGCATCGCGAAACGGCTGCCGGCGCGCCCGGCGGATCGTCTCAAGGCTGCTTACGAGTTGCTTTACTCGCGCCCGCCGACCGAGCGGGAACGCGCCCGGGCGCGGAATTTTCTGCAGACGTTCGCCACGCGGCAAACCTCGTCGGATCGACCGCAAGAAGCCGCTTGGAAAAGTCTTTGTAAAATGCTATTGGCCTCGAACGAGTTTCATTATGTGGATTGACCGCAAGCGGCGAATAGCGGCAGGAGCATCGTTGCGGCGTCCCGAGACGGCTGCGGGACTGAGCCGCCGGGCGCTGCTGCGCCGCACGGCTCTCGGCTTCGGTTCGCTCGGCCTCTACGGCCTGCTCGGCGACCGGGACCTGTTGGCTGCCGCTCCCGCCAACCCGCTGGCCGCCCGGCAAACGCATTTCGCGCCGCGAGCGAAGCGCGTCATTTTCTTGTTCATGCACGGCGGCGTCTCGCACGTCGATTCGTTCGACCCGAAACCGCGGCTGGACGCCGACCACGGCAAGCCGTTGCCGATCAAGCGCTCGCTGACGTTCAACGCCAAATCGGCCGGCGGGCTGATGCGCTCTCCCTGGGAGTTCAAAAAACGCGGCGAGAGCGGCATTCCGATCAGCACGCTGTTTCCGGAGATTGCAAGTTGCGCCGACGATCTTTGCGTCATCCGCTCGATGGTCGGCGAGGGCGTGGACCACGGCGCGGCCATGCTGCAGCTCTTTACCGGGACGTTTTCGTTCTCGCGCCCGAGCATGGGTTCGTGGGCTCTCTATGGGCTGGGGACCGAGAATCGGAATCTTCCCGGCTTCATTACCATCAAGCCGACGCAGTGGCAGGGCGGCGACAAGCTGTTCGCTTCGAGCTTTCTGCCGGGGGCGTACCAAGGGACGCCGATCGGGTCGTCGCCGATGCAGGTCGACGACATCATCGCGAACCCGATCGAGCATCTGCGCCCGCGGAGCGGGACCGCCGACGAGCAAAAGCTGGAGTTGGAATTTCTGCGGACCGTCAACCGGCGCCACGCCGACGAGCGGCGTTACGATGCGAACCTCGAAGCGCGCATTCAAGCGTTCGAATTGGGCTTCCGCATGCAGATGGAGGCTCCGCAGGCATTGGATGTTTCGCAGGAAACCGAGGCCGTCAAAAAGCTGTACGGCCTCGACGAAGAGGTCACGCGCGACTTCGCTTGGCAATGTCTGTTGGCGCGGCGGTTCAGCGAGCGCGGCGTGCGCGTCGTCCAGGCGACGCATTCGGGGGCCGAGGAAAAGTGGGATCACCACGGCGATATTTTGAGACTGCATCCGATTCGGGCGCGGGAAGTGGATAAGCCCATTGCCGGATTGATTCGCGATCTCAAATCCCGCGGACTGCTGGACGAAACCCTGGTCGTATGGGGCGGAGAGTTTGGGCGCACGCCGTTTTCCGAGGGCGCCGACGGCCGCGACCACAACCCGTACGGCTATTCGATCTTCATGGCCGGCGGCGGCGTAAAACGCGGCTTTATCTACGGGGCGACCGACGAGTTCGGCTACCACGCCGTGGAAGACCGCATGCACATCCATGATCTGCACGCCACGATTCTGCACCTGCTGGGGCTCGACCACGAGCGGCTGACTTACCGCTACGGCGGGCGGGATTTCCGACTCACGGACGTAGCGGGAGTCGTGGCCAAAAAAATTCTCGCCTAGCAGTTCGCGGGGCAAGGCGCCGGCTGCGTGAGTTTTGCCGCGGTCTGTTAGGAAAAGTCTGAATAAGGTGGTTTTCGGCGCCTTGGCTGGCGGATGCTGCCTGTGAGAAGCAGTTGTTGCCGGGTTGCCGGCGAATTTTGCGGCGAAATTCTGTCAGTTGCGACCCCTGACCGCTGCGCTCCCCTTATTACCCCAGCCGATAGCCTGCCTGTTCAGAGTTTCCTTAGAAGATGCTTGCGAACGCCTTGCATTCGGTGCGCAGTTCTCGAAACTATAGAGCAATCATGCGCAACCTGCTTCTTCTCTCCGTTGTTTCCGCGGCGGTTCTGCCCGCCGCCGGGCCTTCTCCGGAAATCGCCTTCAAAAAGCATACGCTCGATCTCGGCCGCAACGAAACCTGCGCCGTCGCGGACTTGAACGGCGATGGGATTCTCGATATCGTTGCCGGCGAGAACTGGTTCGAGGGGCCGGATTACAAGCGCCGCAAGTTCCGCTCAATCCTGTTCTGGAACAACTACATCGACGATTTCAGCGATCTGCCCGTGGACGTGGACGGCGACGGATCCGTCGATATCGTCAGCGTGAGCTGGGGGCAGAAGCAGATTGCCTGGTGGCGGAACCCGGGCCGGGCAAGGGGCGAGTGGACGAAGCACGGCATTCACGAGGGGCTCTCGGTCGAGTTCGCTCTTCTGGTCGATCTGAACGGCGACGGAAAACGGCGAGAGATCCTGCCGCAGTTCGGGGGCCGGGATGCCGACAAGACCTCATGGTTCGAAATCGCCGGCAGCGGAAAGGCCGCGCAATTCGTCGAGAGGCGTGTGTACGGCGAGGCGCACGGCCACGGCATCGGCGCGGGAGACGTAAACGGCGACGGCCGCACCGACGTGCTGACGCCGAAGGGTTGGCTCGAAGCGCCGCGCGATCCGGGCAAGACGCCTTGGGAATATCACGCGGAATTCCAAATCGAACAAGCGGCTGGATTCCTGCACGTCAACGACGTCGACGGGGACGGGCGCAACGACATCGTGAGCTCCCACGCCCACGGCTACGGCCTTT
The DNA here is from genome assembly GCA_965214915.1 of Bryobacterales bacterium. Lineage (GTDB taxonomy): Bacteria > Acidobacteriota > Terriglobia > Bryobacterales > UBA6623 > CATQHP01. Next base: position 836,813 of record CBDCCP010000001.1, read on the forward strand.
TCTGGCTGCGGCAGCAGGCCGGCGCCGGGGGCAAGAGAACCTGGGAAAAGCTGCTCATCGATGACGCTTGGTCGCAGCCGCACGCAACGACGCCGGCCGATCTGACGGGCAACGGACGCCTCGAGATCGTGACCGGAAAGCGGCTCTACGCGCACAACGGTCGCGACGAGGGCGGCAGAGAGCCGCTGGGCCTCTACTGGTACGAATACGTGGACACCGGCGAGAAGTGGGAATGGGCGCGGCACATCGTCCACTACGGCGGCCGCGTGGGCGGCGGCATGCAAATCCCGGTCGTCGATATCGACGGCGACGGCGACCTGGACATCGCGGTCGGCGGCAAAGGCGGCGTGTTTCTGTTCGAAAACCTGTCGCAGTGAAACTGCCGCTCGGCGCCGCCGCGGCGGCGTCCGGAAGTTATCTGAAAAACAATGCCCGTTGTCTGATCGACGGAGAGTCGAATGGGTCTCGTATTGCCTTGCGTTCCCGCGTTCGCCGCCGGATTTCCCTGACACGATCCGACGCGGCATAGTGCCTTCCTTTGCGCTCTCCGCGGGCTTCCAGAAGACCCGCTCGGGATAGCTGCCGAAGATCTTTGCTGGCCAGCGCCATGCTCACTTCAGCCGCGTTTCTGTAGGTTGCGTTGCGCACCCTGTAGCCAAGGGCGGCGTCGACCAAAGCCAGGATCATGCGCTCCGGGAGTTGCTGTTTGGAAACCTCATCCTCAAGGGCGCTCCACAGACGCCCGATTTCTCGCGTCCTGCGCAACAGGGTTTCGGTCTGCAGGAAGTGGGCTTTCAGACAAAATCTGACCCACGGGCGCGTGTCTCCGCCGGGGCGCCGGCGGCCTCCGCCGACTTCGGCCAAAACCGCGTAGTAATCGTCGGTGTTGCGCCCGAGGTATTCCTCGATGCTCGAGAACGCCGGCGCCAAAACCCCGCTGCGGGCCAGAGCAAGCGTTTGCAGGCAGCGAGCCATGCGGCCGTTCCCGTCCGAGAACGGATGGATCATGACCAGATTCAGGTGCGCCAGGGCGGCGCGCACCAGATCGGCGGCGCCGTTATCGCCGGCATTCAGATAGGCAACCAACTCGTCGATCAATCCCGGCACATGCACCTCGTCCGGCGCTTCGGAAACGATCGCGTCCTTGCGCTCGTCGCGAACGTATATCGGCCCCGGCCTCCACCTTCCCGGGTGCTTGCTAAGGTCGTATTCGAGCATGATGAAATGGAGCGACTTCAACAGTCCGGCCGAATAACTGAAGTGGGGGTCGTCCGCCAGCCTCAGAACGTAGGTCATGGCGGACCTGTAGCAATTGACGGCGTTCCAGGCTTCCGAAGCGGAATCCAAAGGCTCTTGGCGTTGCCATGCCGCCGCGGCTTCGTCTTCGCTTACGTTGTAACCCTCGATGCTGTTCGACGCCCTGATCGCCCGCGCCATCGAAACCCGCCTCAGCAGGCCCTGCCAACGAACCGGATCTTGGGTCGCGTAGCGCAAGGAAGCGCGCAACTCGGTTATCTGACCGATAACCTCAAGCTCGGTTTCATCCATCTTTGGCGCAGCGAACAACATCGAAAATTGAAAACAGCCTATAGTTCTAATAATAATAGAACATGAGTCGATTGGCAATTGGATATTCGACTTTTCCATATAGGAAACGCGCTCGGAACGCCTCATCGCCCTCCGCGGGCCGCTGCTTTGCTGTCCACCCTCCACGACGGCCCCTATAATGAAAGCTCTTTCCGCCCAATGACTCGAATCGAAGCGGCGTTTCAGGGGGCTCGCGGAGCGTTCAGCGAACAGGCTTGCCGGCAGTTGCTTCCCGGCCGCGAGTTGGATTTCCAGCCGCTGGAGCGTTTTGTCGATGTTTACGAAGCGTTGCTCGCGGGAAACGTCGACTACGCGGTCATCCCTTTCGAGAACACGCTTCACGGCTCCGTACACGAAAACTACGACCATCTGCTGCAATACAAGCCGGCCATTCTGGCCGAGACGCGGGTGCGCATCGTGCATAACCTGATCGGCAAGCCGGAAGCGCGGTTCAGCGAGATCGAGCGGGCGATTTCGCATCCGGTCGCGCTGTCGCAATGCATGGAGTTCTTTCGCGAGAACCCGCGCATCCGCGCCGAGAGCCATTACGACACCGGCGGCAGCGTGAAAACCGTGATGGAAGGCGCCGACAAGGCGATCGCCGCGATCGCCTCGGCGCACGCGGCCGCATACTACGGAGCGAAGATTTTGCGCAAGTCGATCGAGGACGACCGCGAGAACTACACCCGCTTCTTCCTGCTGAGCCGCGAAACGCCGCCGGATTGGCGGCGTCCGCCGGGCAAACCGAAAACGTCGCTGGCCTTCGTCACGAAGAACGTTTCCGGCGCTCTGTTTCGCTGTCTGAGCGCCTTCGCGCTGCGGGACATCAACCTGACCAAGATCGAGTCGCGGCCGCTGAAGGGCCGTCCTTTCGAATACCTGTTTTACGTGGACATCTTGGGCTCGCCGGACGAAGAGAATTGCTCCAACGCGCTGCGCCATCTGGGCGAGATGACCGAAATGCTGGCGGTGCTCGGCTGCTATCCGCCGGCGGAATAGGGAGTAGAGAGTGAATAGTGGAGAGCACGGCCGGCGCCCCGCCGTTGCTATCATCTTGGGGAGACCGCTGCAACGGGGGGCATCCGCGAATGGGCGACATCGAAAACCGCGAACTTTTCAAGCTTTTGCAAGGCGACGGGTCGCCGGACGCGCAAGCGGCGGCGGTGCGCAAGCATTTCTCTGAAAAAGCTCTCGGCGACGGGTCGGCCGTGGCCGCCTACGGCGGACGGTTCGTCTGGGCGCTCGCCACGCAGACGCGGCCGCACCTGTACGTCAACGATGCGCCGGCCAAGCCGATGCGCCCGTTGCCGGGGAATCTGTGGGTCCAGGCCGCAACGCTGCGCACCGGGACTTCTCACGCGCATTACTACCGCGTCAACCGCGGCATCTTGGGCGGAAAGCGCTTCGACACGGCCGCTTACGGTCCCGATTCCTACCCGCAGGAAAACGTCCCGCAAGGCAAGCTCTCGGAGCAGCTCGTTCACGAGAGCGCTGTTTACGGCGGCTGGAAGGTCTCGTACTGGGTTTACGCCTCTCCGGGCGTCGATCCGGCGAAGCCCTCTCCGGCGATGGTCTGGCAGGACGGCCACCGCTTCATCGAGCGCGGCAAACGCTCGCGCATCATGACGGTGTTGGAAAACCTGGTCCGCCAAAAGAAGCTTCCCCCGATGCTGCTGGTGCTGATCGCCCCGGGAGAAATCGGCGACTACGACAACGATTCCGGCTATGCGCCGCGGGCGATCGGGCACATGCGCAGCGTGCTCTACGACACCTTCAACGACGATTACAACAAGATGGTCGTCGATGAGATTTTCCCCAAGGTCGATGCGCTGTACCGCCTGCGGAACGACGGCTACTCGCGGGCGATCGGCGGCCAGTCGTCGGGCGGCATCTGCTCGTTGAACTCGGCCTGGTTCCGGCCGCAGGCGTTCGCCCGCGTGCTCTCCCGAATCGGCAGCTACGCCGGCATTCAGTGGCGCTATGGGCAGGAGAACCCGCGCAACGGGTATCCGCTCGGACGCTTCGGCGCCGCCGACCCGGCCGAGATGCTCGACGGCGGTAATATCTGGCCGTTCCTGATCCGCAAGCGGGACAAGAAGAACATCCGCATCTGGCTCGAAGACGGCAGCTACGACCTCGAGAACGCACACGGAAGCTGGCCGCTGCAGAACATCCAGTTGGCCAACTCCCTGAAGATGAAGGAGTACGATTTTCACTTCAGCTTCGGCAACGCCCAGCACAACACGCAGCACGGCAACGCCGAGTTGCCCGAGGCGCTGACCTGGCTCTGGCGGGATTACGACCCGATGGCGACACATCAGGATTTCACGATGGATCCCGCAGAAAAGGCGAAGCCCTATTTCCGCGTCAGGATCGCCAACCGCTAACGGCGTGCGAGGGCGGCGTTATGCCGGTTCGAGCCCGAGAGCACATACGCAAAATGCGCGGCGGGGCCAATGCGCACCTGATGTTGGCCGACGACGACCGTTTTTATGTCGTCAAGTTTCGCAACAATCCGCAGCACCCGCGCGTCCTGGTCAACGAGGCGATCGCCTATACGCTGCTCGACTACCTGCAGCTCCCGGCGCCCCCTTGGGACCTGGTGGAAGTATCGCGCGACTTGCTCGCGGTCAGCCCGGGGTTGGAGATGGAAAAAGACCACCGGCTCGTCCGTTGCGAGCCGGGGCTGCATTTCGGATCGCGCTACCCGCTGGACCCGGCCCGGCATTCGGTTTACGACTATGTGCCGTTGTCCGTGCTCCGCCTCGTGCTGAATTTGCAGGCTTTTCTCGGTATGCTCGTGTTCGATAAATGGGTGAGCAACGCCAACGGCCGCCAGGCGATTTTTTTCCGCGACCGGGCCGGACGCTGGCTGGCGAGCGGCGGCGTTGCGAACGGAGAAAAGACATCGCCGCGGTCGTTGGTCTATGTAGCCAACATGATCGATCACGGGTTCGCCTTCAACGCGCATCATTGGGACTTTTTCGACTCGCCCGAGCGCGGGCTTTACTTGCGCCGGGAAGTTTACGAACCTGTAACCGGACTTGACAGTTTCGAGCCGTGGCTGACACGGGCGCGCGAATGCCCGCCGGAGGTCTTGGACGACGCTTATAAACGGATTCCGCCGGCGTGGCTGGGAGCGGATTCGGGAGAGCTCGAGGCTTTGCTGGAGAAACTTTTCGCCCGCCGGGAAAACATCGCGGACTTGGTGCGAGCGACAAAAAGCGTTCCGCGGACCCCGTTCCCGAACTGGACGGCCCGCGTTTCAGCCGGCGGCATTGCTCGCGACGCGGGACAAAACGGCGGATATGGAATCGAAGGGAGCTGAATTGGCGGAGGCAAACCAAACTTGGCGGTACCGCCTGTTGCGCTACGTGCCCAACATCGTCTCGGGGGAGTTTTACAACTTGGCGGTGCTGCTCTACGACGCGGACGGCGTTCTGGTGGACGCCCGCTTTACCCGCGAATTCAAGCGGATCGCCTGCCATCCTCTGGCCGACGTGCATTTGCTGGAGCGGCTTCGCGAGGAATTCGAGGAGCGGCTGCTTTCGGGCGAAGGACTCGGCGATTACTTGGCGGCGCTCGATAAGCGCTTTGCGCGCAGCTTCGATTTTTCGCCGCCAAAGGCGTTTCTCGGCGGCGGCGCGCCGGCGGAGATCGAACGGCTCTACCGGCAACTTGTCGCCGACCCTCCGCGGCTCAGGGCCGAGTCCGAGCCCGCGCCGCCGCGGCCGGGCACGCGCCTCTACTTGCGCGGCAAGATTGACGACGCCTTCGCCGCACGGCGGCTTTTCGATCTCGGCGTCGAAAAAGATCGGGAAGTCCGCTACGGCCCGGACCGCGCCGTGGCGACCTTCGATTACGCCTACCGGCCGAACGGGCGTGAGCAGTACGTGCATGCCCTGGCCCTGGAGAACGACCTGCAGGAAACCATGCGCCTGGGCTTCATCAAGAGCCGGCTCGAAGCCGCGGAACTGAGCGTAGTGGTGGACGAGCGCGCACAGGGCGACGTGCGCGGATTGCTGCAGGAAGCGGATATCGGCGTCTGGACCGAGCCGCAACTGGGGGAACTGGCGGCGCAAGTGCATGCGCAGCTCACAAGCTGAGCGCGGCGCGCTTCCTCCAGCCTTCAAAGACCCTTCAAAACTCCCTTGAATCGCCTGGAAACGGCCTTTACAAGCTCGGTTGCCGGGACTGTCAAAATGGAGAGCCCAGTTCAGAAGCAAGAGAAGCACCCGATTCAGAAGCCGCCAGCAGGCGAACTCCGAGAGAGAAAGGCAGCCGCATGACATCCTTTTTACCTAATTTGCGAACTTCGCTCCGTCCCTCCTACCGTCTGCCCGGACGGGCTGTCAAGCGCACTACGTTTCAGCTTGCATGCGACTTGCTCCCAACCGATGGCCGGACTTCAGACGCCGCCTTCGATGAAGCGCGAGAGATTTCTTTGAAGTGGGCTAAGCGCCGATTCCCGGCAGAGATTTCACAAGATGCTTGGGACGGAAAGTCATTTCTGTATCAGGAGCCCGGATTTCGACTGGAAGGCGTGAGCATTGCTCAGGACGGCCTTTGGACCTTGCGTCTGGAACACCCGGATCAGAACGTTGCTCAAAGGACATGGTCTTTCGACATGTCGTTGCGGAGGAAAGAGAAGGGGGATATGCTGCGAGTGGCGCTGCGGCTCCAGTGTGTCTCGCCCGATGACGTTGTGGAGCCGATCCCATATTCCCGGCCCGGCATCGTACCGGCCTTAGGAATCTCGCCACAATAACCTGTCCGTTATGCCGGCTGCTCTGCTATGCTCGGCGTCATGAACGCCGTAACGCAAGCGGTGCAAGGCAAGTTCAACGTGTTGGGTCCGCTGTTGGACGAACGCACGCGACGCCTCTGGGCCGCGGCGGAAGCCCGCGCCATTGGCCGCGGCGGAATTACACGGGTTGCCGAGGCGACCGGGCTGTCGCGCGGCACGGTGCGGGCAGGCGTGAGGGAACTGGATTCGGCCACGCCGCCGGCACCGCGGGCGGGCGGTGCGCGGATTCGTGCCCCGGGCGGCGGTCGCAAGGCGGTGACCGAGCGCGACCCGGGTCTTGTCAAGGCGTTGGAGCATCTGGTCGACCCGTTCACCCGGGGCGACCCGCAGGGACCGTTGCGCTGGACATGCAGCAGCGCGGCGCGCTTGGCGGAGCAATTGGGGGCTGAAGGCCATCGGGTCAGCGAGCGCACGGTGAATCGGCTGCTGCACGAATTGGGCTATAGCTTGCAGGCCAACCGCAAGACGCTCGAAGGCCGCCAGCATCCGGATCGGGATGCGCAATTCCGGCGCATCGCCCGTCGCGTGCGGGCGTTTCAACGCCTGGGCCAGCCGGTGGCCTCGATCGACACGAAGAAGAAGGAGTTGGTTGGCCGATACCGCAACGGCGGCCGGGAATGGCGTCCGAAGGGCCAGCCCGAGGAAGTGAAGGTCCATGACTTCATCGATCGGGAACTCGGCAAGGCGATCCCTTACGGGGTCTACGACCTGACGGCGAACACGGGCTGGGTAAGCGTCGGCGTTGACCACGACACGGCGGAGTTCGCCGTGGAGACGGTTCGGCGCTGGTGGCTGCAAATGGGACGTCAGGTGTATCCGTCGGCCACGCGATTGCTGCTCACGGCCGACGGGGGCGGCTCGAACAGCAGCCGCAGCCGGCTGTGGAAGTTCGAGTTGCAGAAGCTGGCCGACGCGCTTGGGTTGCGGATCTCGGTATGCCACTTCCCGCCGGAGACCAGCAAGTGGAACAAGATCGAGCACCGGATGTTCTGCCACATCACGGAGAACTGGCGGGGCCGGCCGCTGGTGAGTCACGAGGTCGTGGTGAACCTGATCGGCGGTACGACTACGCAGGGCGGTTTGGCCATCCGGTCGGAGTTGGACGAGGCCGACTACCCAACCGGTCGGGCGGTCACAGACGAACAGATGGACAGGCTGTCCATCAAACGGGACGCGTTTCATGGTGAGTGGAACTACAGCTTGCTACCCAGATCCGACGAAAACGGTTAATTCATTTTGGCGAGAATCCTTAGCCGCGCGCTTTACGCTGAGTGAACTCTTTCCTTTCAAAACAGAACCGTGGCCGCTGCAAACGGAAGCGGAACTGCGCCGGCTATTGCAATTCCTGGAGAACCCACGCCGGAACACCCCGGTGTATTTGCTGAGCCAGCGGGATGAGTACGTCCGCAACGACTTCGTGATCGATGCGAACGACCTCGCCAAACGCGTTCAATGCGCCGCCCACGTGGTCGCCATGCCTTGGGGCCTGGGTTTTCAGTGGACGGCACTCGTGGGCAAGCCATGGTCCGCTTTTCAGGGCGCGGTGCGCACGTTCCGCCCAGGACTGAACCGAGACGAGAACTCCGTCACCGACCACCCACGAATCTTAGCGGAACGCATCTTCGATTTTCACTTCGGTGGGAAACAAGGCCCGGACGCCTTCGTCGATATGTTGGAGCGGGACGCGTTCCGTTACTCGGCGGCAAAACGGGTGGATCCGGATGGATGCCTTTTTCTTGAAGATGCGCGGGCCAGACAGGCGGAGCTGGCCCGGCGTGCAGCGCGCGAGACGGACGATTGGCGGAGCCTTTACGAGGATGAAATCAAAGCGCTGAACGGCCGGCTCGAAAAGAGCCACGAGGAGCTTAACGAGTTGCAAGCTCTGGCGGAGCAGGCTGAGGACGAGCGCAACCTGTACATCGGGAAAAACCGAGAGCTCGGCAGACGGGCGGACACGCTCCAAGAGCAACTGGAAAGAAAAACCGGAAAATCGGCGGACGAGAATGTCCCAATTCCCAAAGACTACTCGGACATGGAAGAGTGGGTCGGCCAACACCTCTCGGGACGCCTGGAGTTGCACCCCAGGACCAGGCGGTCGCTTAAAAACGCCGCGTACGGCAATGTGCAACTGGTCTATGAGTCACTTCTACTCCTCGCACGAGAGTACCGGCACATGAGACAAAGCTACCCGAACGCAAGAGACGCTTTCGAGAAACGCTGCGGCGAGTTGGGTCTGCGGTTCAGCGGCTCGATAACAAAATCCAGGGCCGGCGAGGAGGGAGACGCCTACTTTGTGAACTACCCCCTGCACTCCACCGAGAAACAACTTCTGGAACTCCATCTCAGGAAGGGTACCGGCCACGACGAGAGGAACTGCCTCGCAATCTATTTCTTTTGGCACGACGAGACGCAACAAGTTGTCGTCGGCTGGTTGCCCGGCCACTTGAGGAACAGGATGACCTGATCCTCGTTGAGGAGTTGGGATTGCGCTCTGTCCGGTTCTCAAACCAGCACAGGCCGAATCCGGCACTCAGCCAAACCGATGCGCCACATCCAGCAGCGGAGACGCCGCACAAGCGGCTCCTCGGTCGGCGTTTCATATGCTGCTGTCGGCGCTTACCGGAACGGGCGGCGGCTCTCAAGCAACGTAATGCCGCCGCGCAATTTCTCCGCCCGCGGCGGCGGGACGCTCTTCGATCAATTCCTCGGCGGGAACCGTGTGGAACGAGACCACGGTCCAGTTCTCGCCGCCCATCGTTCCCTGATGCCAGACTCCGGCCGGGATGGAAAGCCAGCGGTCTTCCAGAGGCGCCGTCCGGCGGCTGACCAAGCAGTGCGAAAGCCATTTGCCGGCCGGCCGGGTTTGCAGATCCGCCGACCCGCGATAAGACATCACGCGCTGAATGCTGTTCGGATGCCGTTCGGCTCCCGATACTGTGTTCGCCCGCAGCACGAACACCCAACTCGAGAGAATGCCGTCCGGCAGCGGCTCTCCATAGAGCGCCAATGCGACCGGTTCCCAGACAAGGAGCGGCGCAGCGCCGGCGGCGAGCCGGTTCTCGAGCCGATCCGCAATCGAATCCAGCGCCCGCCGCGCCGGCTTCCTGGAAACCAGAGCGTCCAGGAGCGCGAGGGTGCGGCGCTCCCTTTCATCGAAAATCGACATAGCCTGCCGGAACTCAACGTAGCACGAGGGCCGAGACGCAAAGCCGCCGCAACGCCATTGTCCGGCGCCGCCGCCGCCCCGTGCCAAAATAAGCAAAGTCCACCGCCCGGCTCCCCCGGACAATCCAAAGCTCCGCATGCAACCGGACACCCAGCCCGAAGAGTCGTCCTGTACCCGCTCGGCGGACGACGCCCCGTTATGGCGGGCGGTGTCGGCCGCTTTGCGCGGCTCCCGCGCGGACTACACCCGCGTCCCCTTGCCCCGCGCGATCTTGCTGCTTGCGCTGCCCATGATGCTCGAGCTGGTCATGGAATCGACCTTCGGGCTGGTCGACATCTACTTCGTGGGCAAGCTCGGCTCCGAGGCCGTCGCCACCGTCGGACTGACCGGCTCGGTGATTATCCTGGTCTTCGCGGTCGCCATGGGCCTCTGCATGGGGACGACCGCCATGGTCTCGCGGCGCATCGGCGAAGGCGACCCGGCAGCCGCGGGCGTCGCCGCCTGGCAAGCCATTGTCCTGGGCGTCGCCGTCTCGATTCCGATCGGCATCTTCGGCTATTTCTTCGCGTCCAAAATGCTGCGCCTGATGGGCGGCTCCGAGCCCATCGTCGCCGGGTACGGTTACACCGCGGTGCTTTTCGCCGGCTCGGCAACGATTTTCCTGCTCTTTCTCAATAACGCCATCTTCCGCGGCGCGGGAGACGCCGCCGTCGCCATGCGCGTGTTGTGGTTCGCCAACATCATCAACATGATTCTCGATCCGCTGCTGATCTTCGGCCTCGGCCCTTTCCCGGAGCTCGGTCTCACGGGCGCCGCGGTGGCCACCACGATCGGCCGCGGGCTGGGAGTCGGCTATCAGTTGCTCATCCTTTTCCGGGCGCGGGAACGCATCGCGCTTACGCGCGAAACGCTGCACTGGGCGCCTGACGTCGCCCGGCGCCTGCTGCGCGTATCCGCGACGGCCATGATGCAGTTCCTGGTGGGCACCGCCGCCTGGCTCGGCGTGACGCGCATCGTCGCGCTTTTCGGCGACGCGACGCTCGCGGGCTACACCATCACCCTGCGGCTCATTCATTTCGCCATCCTGCCCTCCTGGGGAGTCAGCAACGCCGCCGCCACGCTGGTCGGCCAAAATCTGGGCGCCCAAAAACCCGACCGCGCCGAAAAAGCCGTTTACATCACCGGTTTCGTCAACTTCGGCATGCTGGCCGTGATCGCGGTCTTCTTTTGGGCCTTCGCCGGGCCGCTGACCGGCGCCTTCACCAGCGAGCCGGGCGTCTTCGACGTCGGCGTCAAAAGCCTGAAAATCATCAGCGGAGGCTATGTCTTTTTCGGCTTCGCGATGGTTTTCTCGCAGGCTTTCAACGGTTCGGGAGACACGGATACGCCGACGCTGCTCAATTTCTTCTGCTACTGGTGCTGGCAACTGCCCCTTGCCTACTACCTCTCCAGGACGCTGGGCATCGGGGTCGAAGGCGTGTACTACGCGGTCATCGTCTCCGGCGCGACATGGGCGCTCGTCGGCTGGCTGCTCTTCCGGCGGGGCAAATGGAAGACCCGCGTGATTTGACGCCCGCGATGACTGCGCCGGCCTACTTCCGGTTCACCCATATCGGCGAAGACCAGGCGATCTCGTCGTTCGTCTGGATCGCGCGCAGGTAGTAGAAATTCGTTCCGGCCTCGGGTTCGCGGTCCGTATATGAAAAGTCCACTTCCTTCTCGCCGGGCCGGGTCGTGTAGATCACTTTGTTGTTGCGAATCAGGGCCAGCTCGCGGAATTTGTCCGTGCCGATCAGTTTCGCCCGAATTTCGGGAATCTCGCCCGCCGCGTCGATCTCTTCGCCCATAAAGGCGTCCCCGAGCCGGTATTCGACAATGATGTTGTCCGTCGCGGCATACGTATGCCGCTTGCGAATGGCCTCGAACACGCCCTCGCGGGTCGCTTCCTCGGCATAAACCAGCGCGTAGGACATGTGCGTGGACAGGTGATCCGAGCTGGCGATCACGCCCAGGCGGTAACCTTTGGCCCAGGCGGCGGCCACCATGCCGTCCTCGTGAATCGTCTCCAGCATCGCCGATCCCGCCGACGGATAGTTGTCGCCCTTGTCGGCAAACGGACACCCCGCGCACTCGTAGCTGTAGCGGTCGCCCTGAAAGATCTCGACCACCGGCTCCAGCTCGGGGTCGTTGTCGCCCCAGTTCGTGCCCATGTTCGTCGCCGGAGTGTGCGAAATGGCCATGCCGCCCGTGCGGCGGATTTCTTCGTAAAGCATCTTCGTGTCGCCGTCGATGACCGGGCCGATGCCGTTGTGCCGCTGCATGTATTCGTCGGGCGGCGCGAAAAACGGCACGTTCTGAATGCCGCGCTTGGCGTGGAACACGTTGCGGTGGCCGTTGGGATAGCGCACCGAGCGCTCGTAGCCGAACAACGACGCAAAACCCTCCGACAGGTACAGGTCCGCGACCTTCTCCGTCAGCCACCACCAATACGTGCGGTCGGCCCCGTACTGATGGTCGGAAGGAAATCCCCAGTCCATCGCGGCGCCGTCGATCATGTAGCGGTAGAAGTCGAGAAGCGATCCGTCGGGCGATCCCCGCAAGTCCATTGACAATTCGGTATGGCGGTGGGTATCGCCGCGCAGAATGCGCAACTCCCGGCCATCTACGCGCGCGCGGTAGCCGCGGATGCGCGCGACATCCTGCGCCTCGTAGGGGTGCGCGGTCGGCCGCCCCTCGACCTGCGGCCGCCGCTCCGACAGCTTCGCTTGCGAAGCGGCGACCCCCGGCTCGTAACGCGCCGCGTAAACGTTCTCGATAATCGTTTCCTCGGGCGTGTTGACCATCACCGAAAACGTCGGGTGGTTATCCCGCGGCCAGGCGATCCACAGACCGTCGGCCGCCGGCGCCGCGGCGGCGATCATGCTCGAACGGCCCCTGCTGTAAGGAAACATGGCCGGCTCGGTCCAGCCATCCGCCGTAAGCGTCGCAACGAAAAACCGCCAGTAGTCGGCCAGCCGCCGCCCCTGGCGGTTGCGCACGATCAGGTGCAGGCGGTCCTGGTCGTCGATATGGATACGGCCGTAGTGGTGCAGCGGCCCGCTCTCCGGCGTATAAACTTTCTCGCCGCGTTCGATGGCGAACGGAGCGGCCATGCCCAGGCGCCGCTCGCCGGAATAGGCCGCGACCTCGACGCCGCGCAGATCGTAAATCGGATATCCGGGCGCAGTCCCGACGGGATCGAGCCGCCCCTGATCCTTGGCCCAATTCACGCGGCCGTACTCGTAGCTCACCCAGACCGTATCGTTGCCGTCCACGGCCAGATCGGGACGCTGCTCCAGGCGCTCGGTGGCCGCAACCTCGACGACCGGCCCCGGCTCGCCGTTGACGATGCGCCGCATGCGCACGTCGTAGCGGCCTTTGTCGTAGGTGTCCCAGGCAACCGTGACGTTGCCTTTCGAGTCGGCCGCGACCGCCGGCTCCCAATCGTTCCGCCGGCTGTCGCTGACCCGGACCTCCCGCCCCCAGCGGCCGTTTTCGTAAACCATGTAGAAAACGTCCGACTGCCGCCCGCGGTACGCCTGCCAGACAAGATGAATCCTGCCGTCCCGGTAGAAAACGTCGTGGTCGAAATCCGATTGCGCCGCCGAGGTCAAGCGCTGCAGCGGCCCGTAAGTCGAGCCGTCGTACCAGCGCGCGTAAAGGTCGAAATTGCCGTCGGCCTGCTGCGACCAGACGATCCAGACGCGGCCCTGCTCGGCGAACGCCAGGCGCGGCTTCCAGACATCCCCGCTGACGCCGGGAATCTGCGTCCAGGTCGCCCAGCGCGACTTCGCGTTGTCGTATTTCGCCAAGCGCACTTCGTCGCGGTAGCCGTCGTAGCTCACCCAAACCATCCACACCTCAGAGCGGTCGCCGGGGTTCGTGGCGATATCGGGGAAATCGTCCACGCGCGTATCTTCCGACAGACGCACCGCGTCCACGATGCGCTTGTCCAGCGGCGGCTCGGGCTCCGGGTCGCGCGGCGTCATGAACGACTCCGAAGTCCCCAGATGGGGAATGTTCTTGCGGGCGATCTCATGCTGCGCCGGCGCATCGGGCCGCATCCGCCCCGGCTGCGCGTCGTTGGGCTGCGCGTAGGCAACGGAAGCCGCCAGAAAAAGCAACAAACTACGAGTCATGGCGCTAAAATCATAGCGGAATTCCGTGTCGCTCCCGCAACCCGCGAAGACGCGCCGTAAGGGCCACTCCGCTGTCGAGAGCGGGAGACTACACGGCAAGCATGGCGTTCAACCGCTGCTCCCATTCGCCTTCGTCGACAATCTCGAAGCTCACGATCTTATCGCGCATGGCCGGCACGAACTCCGCCCAGTCCTTCCTCGTCGCGTGCCGGGAACAGATATCGAACACCGACCGCTTGTACCGGGTGTCTTCGGCTTGCTTGAGGTGCAGCCCCTTGGTCTCCACCACGAAGACCCGATGGAACGCATCGCCGGCGCCGGGTTCGTCCGGCTTCAGCGTAACGATGAAGTCCGCGAATATCCGGTCGCGCTTCCATCCCTGCACATAATAATCCTTGCGCGCGCGGTTGCGGTACCAGAAGAACAGGCGCTCCTGGCAGTCCAGATAGGTTGCAACCTTGTTCTCCAGTCCGTTGAGCTCGTCTTCGTTCGTCCGCTCGAACAGATTGAGCAGATATTGGCCGCCGTCCTCTCGGTTGGCCTGTTTTCCTTTCGCGGTCTCGATCTTGCGGGGCAGGCGGTTGAATTGGAGGTCGTCCGCCACGACGAGGAAGCGCATCGCGCCGGAGTCGAGCAACTCGTGGAACACGCGCCGCGACAACCGGTCTCGCTGCTCCTGCAAGTGTTGGCGCAGCCTTTCGAGAACGAACATGTAGTTCGCGGCTACCCTCTCGCGCGGATATTTCTCGAGCAACGCGCCGAATACCCGCTTGGCGGCCTCGCTGCCGCGCCACGGATTGGGCATGACATCCAGCAAGTGGGCGGCGGCAAAGTAGTAGTCGATCACGCCTTCTCCGGCCTGGGTGCGGACGGCCGCGGATTCGGGAGCGGTCAACGGAGATTTCCCGTCCAAACCGGTGCGCAACTCGAAACCCCTGCGGCCTTCGGCGCTGAGCTCGAGATCGAATAACGCGCCGACGTCCACTTCATCCCACGGCACGCGCGACAGGATGTCCGCTTCGTAATGCACCAGCCGCCACTCCTGCCCATCCTGAATCATGAACGCCGGCAGCACGAGATCGCGGGTCGCTTTTCGATACCGTTTGCGTTGCCTGAGAATCTGGGTTTCGGTCGGTTCCGCCGGCCCCTCTCCGTCGGCGACAACCTTGCCTTCCATGCCGTGGAGCCCTTCCAGTCCGAATCCCTTGCGGACCTCCTCCAGCAAATCGGCGCCCCGGCGCTGGAAGCAGAAAACATAGCTTTCGTCCAGCCAGGCCGCGCCGGTTTTTCTGGCGTAGGGCTGCCGGAGAATGCGTCCGACGAGTTGCGTCAATGCGCTCTTGGAGGCCGGGTTCGTCAAGATCGTCAGGATGTAGGCGAACGAGCAATCCCAACCTTCCTGCAACGCCTGCTTGGTGACGATGAAACGGATGGGGCAGTCGCGCGACAGCAGGCCGCCGGTCTCGTCCACCTGCTTCAACTCGTCCCGCTGACTCGTCTTGACCGCAATGTGTTCCGCTCTGATTTCGGGATGCCGCAGCAGATAATCGCGAACGTCTTCGGCGTGGATCACGCCCGCCCGCCGCTGATCTTTGCCCGTGCGCTCCACCTGGATCAGGCAAATAGGGCGGATGTACTCGCCGGTTTCCGCCGCGTGCGCAAGCGCCTCTTGCTCAAGCCGCTTGCGGTGTTCGATCGAGGCGAGAAGAGTGTCCTGCCAGCTTGCGCTCGCGCTGTTTTTGATGTGCAGATCGAGCTTGATCATCTCTTCCGCGTGCAATTCACGGCCGCGGATGTTGACGAGCACGTTCGCCTCCTTGGGCGGCGTCGCCGACAACTCGACGATCATGCACGGATTGAATCCTTCCAGCGTCTGCTTGGCCTTGCGGCTGTAGGCTTTGTGCCCCTCGTCGAGGACGATCAACGGACGCAGCAGGCGCAGCGCATTGCCCAGGGATGTCTTGGCGTGGCGGCCCCAGACGCCGCTCTCCCGCTCGAACGTATCGAGATTCGGTATCTCCTCGAGCAACGCCTTGTGGGCGGCCGCGTCGTCGTCCGGCGGGAAAAAACGGTCGAAGCCGCCGCTGTCCCGAAACATGCGCAACTGCGCTTTGGTTTCCCGATTGGCCGAAGGCAGCATCAGCAGCAGCACGCACAGTTTTTCGGCGACATCCCGCGGGCTGAAACCGCTGGTCTTTTCCAACACGAAGGTCCGGCCCGCCGACGCCAAATCGAGTTGCTGGCGATACGGATGATCGCGGTCTTTGAGAGCATTCAGCGTCTGGTTGTAGATCTGCGTGGTCGGCACGATCCACAGCACCAGCCCTGTTTGCCGCCGTCTGTAATGCGTATTGACCAGGTCGATGACCTTCGTCGCCAGCAGCGTCTTGCCGCCGCCGGTCGGGATCTGCAGGCAGAATGATGGCAGCCGCTCGCCAAGTCCGTTGCGCCGCGGCAGGGGAAGCTGCGGGGCCGCCGTCTTCTCCCATGCTTTGGCCACCCAGTCGAAGTCCATCTCCGGATCGACATCGAGCGCCTTCGCCGCCTTTTTGCGCCACTCGGACAACCCTCGGAGAAACTCCCTGACGGTCTCCAGCGCGCGCTTCTGATATTCCTTGAGGATCATCTGTCCAAATTGTCGACCGTCTCGTAAATCTGGAACGGCAATTGCTGGAAGGTGATGTTGCACTGGTGCAGGAAATTGCCATCGATGTACTTTGTAGGGGCGAAAACCAGCTTGTTCCGGCTGCCGGGCAGCGCCCGGGCTTCTCTCAGCGTCAGCGCCATGTTCTTGAGCTTCTCGACATCGGCTTCGTAAATCAGGAAAACGTCGTAAAGTCGGCTGCTGCCGATGAACCACGTCTGCTTGTCGATCTTCTCCGGCTCGAACTCTTCGCCCGTGGCGGTGAAGAAAATGTAGCCGGCCAGCTTTTCGTAGTCCGGCAGCTTCGATTCGTCGAGCAGCGACTCCTGGCGCATCGGCGGCCCCAGCCTGAAGTAGCTGAACGAGCCGCCCAGACCGTCTCTGAGCGATGCGTCCTTCGCCGAGGGGACGCCTGCGATGACGCGCCGCACCCGCTCGGCGGTGATCGAATCCACGTAATCCTCGCACTCGATCAGCACGAAGCGCCGCTTGCCGCCGTCCTCCTTGTTCAGCGCCAGCACGGCCTGCGCGGTTGTGCCGGAACCGGCGAAGGAATCGAGGACGATGGAATCTTTGTCGGTGGCGATTTGCAGGATGCGCTTTATTAGACTCGTTGGCTTGACGGTATTGAACACGTCTTCCGATTTCTCAAAGTCCAATAAAGAAACGATCTCTTTTTTGGCATCCTGCGTATGCCCCACATCAGAATAGTGCCACAACGTCTGTGGAACAACTCCCTCCTTGACCTCGGACAGATACCGCTTCAGTCGGGGCATACTGCCGCCGTTCGGCCCCCACCAGACACGGCCGTTCTTGTCGAGATCGTCGAATTTTTCTATAGACACTCGAAAATAATTTCCTACGGAGGGTTTGAATTTCTTTCCAGACGGACTCGTGACCTCGTAGGTCCCCTGACTGTAGTAATTGCGTGCGGTCAGATCGCTCGAAGACCAAGCTCCGCGAGGATCGTCGTCGGGGTTCTTGTACCTTCCGATTGCTTCCTCGCTGCGCTTCAAGAGATTTGGAGTCCATCTTTCGATATCCCGTGCATAAATAAGGATAAAGTCATGGTCCTCCGAGAAATGCTTGGCCGTGTTCTTTGGAGAGAATATCTTTTGCCAGATTGTGGTCGCCACGAAATTCTCCTCCCCGAACACCTCGTCCATGAGGCAGCGAAGCCGGTGAACCTCGTTGTCGTCGATGGAGACGAAAATCGCCCCGTCGTCGCGGAGCAGCTCGCGCAGCAGCTTCAATCGGGGCAGCATCATGCAGCACCATTTGTCGTGGCGGGTCAGGTCCTCGCGGTCCACGACCTTGCCCAGCCAGTCGCACATCATCGGCGAATTGACCCTGTCGTTGTAGGCCCAGCCTTCGTTGCCGGTGTTGTAGGGCGGATCGATGTAGATGCACTTGACCTTGCCGTGATAGGTGGGCAGCAGCGCCTTCAGCGCGGCCAGATTGTCGCCTTCGACGATCAGGTTGTCGTGCAGGCTCGCTTTCTCGCTCAGCCCCTTGGAGCGGACCGCCTGCAACTCGTGAAAGGGAACCGCCAGATGGTGGTTCTCCACGAACACCTTCCCCTTGAAATGCAACGACGGCACGTCGGGCGTTCACCCCGCCCCGCGGGCGGCAGCGGACGCCGGGCGCGGCGCCGCTGTGGTCAGGATATCAGGCGCCGCGGACGCCGCGCCGTAAGGGCCGCGCCGCCGCTGTAGTATCCTGCTGAGTTTATGCCTACCGGGTCGGAACTGTTTATCCGCAGTCTGAAAAGCCAGGGCGTCGATACGCTCTTCACCCTCGTCGGAGACCACCTGAACGACGTCTTGCAGGTTGCGGCGCGCGAAGGGATGAGAATCGTGGACACGCGCCACGAGTCCGCCGCCGTACATATGGCCGACGGCTGGAGCCGCATGACCCGCAAGCCCGGCGTCTCGATCGTTACCGGCGCTCCCGGACACACCAACTCGATCACCGGCATCGCCACCGCCGCGGCGACGGCCGTGCCCATGCTGTCCGTCAGCGGCATGAGCACGTCGCAGGCGCGCGACTGCAACGCCTTTCAGGATCAGGACCAACTCAAGCTCGTTCAGGGCATCACGAAGTATGCCGCCGTGCCGGCGCAAGCGGGCCGGATTCCCTTCCACGTCAAGCGCGCCTTCCTTGAAATGAGAAACGGGCGGCCCGGCGTGGCGCACCTGAGCATCCCGGTCGATCTGTTCAAGCAATCGGTTGACGCGCACTACCCCGTGCCCGAAGAGCCGCTCGAGCCCCGCCGCCCGGGCGCGGACGGCCGCGATATCGACCGCGTCATCGACCTGTTGCGCGCGGCGCGGCGGCCCGCGGCGATCGCCGGCGCCGGCGCCTACTGGTCGGGGGCCGGCGAGGAGTTGCAGGCGTTCGTCGAAGCCGCCGGCATTCCGCTTTTCACCATCAGCCTGGCGCGCGGGCTGGTATCCGACGACCACCCGCTCTGCTTCGGTTATGCCGACGCCACGCTCAACCGCGGCGCGGAAACCGCGCTGCGCCAAGCCGACTTGGTCATCGTCGTCGGCAAGCGCATCGACTACCGCCTGCGTCTCGGCGGCGCGCAACTTTTCGACGACGAAGCCCAATTCGTGCAGATCGATATCTGCAGCGAGGAGCTGGGCCTGAACCGCAAGCTCGAAGTCGGCATCGCCGCCGACGCCAAGACGGCTCTGGCGGCGCTGGCGGAGTCCCTGCGCGGCGCGAACGTCCCCGACCGCGCCGATTGGCTCGCGGAAGTCCGCCGCGGCTGCAATGCGTATGCCGCGGAGGTCGCCGCGCTGGCGGCCAGGCCCAGCGACCCGATGCACTCGCTGCATCTCTATCGGGCGCTCAAGGACAAGATGCCGCAAGACGCCACGATCTGCTGGGACGGCGGCGATTTCGTTCATTGGGGCCGCTATTCGCTGCGCGCCCGCCGCCCGGGCTACTGGCTGCGGCTCGGCTCGCTGGCCGGGCTGGGCGTGGCGCTGCCGATGGGACTCGCCGCCAAGATTCTCCGGCCCGATTCCCCGTCCGTGGTCATCACCGGCGACGGCTCCGTCGGTTTCTATATCGGCGAATTCGACACCGCGGTCCGCTTCGGCCTGCCGCTCGTCGTCATCGTCGGCAACGACGGCGGCTGGGGCATCGAGCGCGAGTTGCAGCAAGGCTTCTACCCCGATGCGCCGACGGTAGCGTGCGAGTTGCGCCGCACCCGCTACGATCTGGTCATGAAGGGCTTCGGCGGCGACGGCGAGCACGTCACCTCGCCCGACCGACTGCCCGCGGCGCTCGACCGCGCGTTCCGCAGCGAAGTCCCGTTTGTGCTGAACGTCGATATCGCCGGCGCCGGCTCGCCCTTCACGCAGTACCAGTTGCGCCGGCTGCGCAAGTAACGCGGCAGTGAAGAAACGGTGAAGAGCGAATCTCTATTCCGGGCGCTCGCCCTCGCCGCCCTGTTCGGGATGACGGCCCCGGGCGCCGCGCAAGCTCCCGCCAAGTACCAACCGCCGGCCGAGCGGCTCCCCCGCGAGGCGCCGCCGCAGCCCGTGCGGTTCAACCACAAGCTGCACGCCGCGGCGAAGATCGAGTGCGCCGACTGCCACCCCGGCGCCGAGACGAAAGACCGCGCCGGGCTGCCGCAGCGCGAACAATGCATGCTCTGCCACGCGGCGATCGCAACCGACCGCGAAGAAATCCGCAAACTCGCCGCCCTGCCGGCCGAGGAGAGGATTCGCTGGCAGCGCCTCTACCGCGTTCCCGACTTCGTGTTCTTCAGCCACCGCAGCCATGCCGAGGGCGGGGTCCGCTGCGGCCAATGCCACGGCCCGGTCGAGACCCGCGCAATCCTGGCGCAAGAGTTTTCGACCAACATGATCGCCTGCATGAATTGCCACGCCGACCGGCAGGTTTCGAACGAGTGCTTCCTGTGCCACGACCTGGGACAATGAAACCCCGCGCCGCGGCGGATAGCGGCGGGTAAAACGAGAAAGGAAATGCGCTCCCGTACGTTTCCCTCTACAGAACGGAAAGCGGCCTCGGGCGGCTTGCGCATACCGCGTATACTTGGGGCAGTGCGTATGCCGTATCCGAGGAGATAACAATGGATTGGTGGGTCTGGATAGTCGCGGCGCTGCTATTGCTCGGAGTGGAGATCGCTGCCGGCGCCACGTTTTACGTGATCTTCTTCGCCCTCGGCGCTCTGCTTGTCGGAGTCCTGGAGGCTGTCGGGATCGCCGGCCCGCTCTGGCTGCAGATGGCCCTGTTCGCCGTGTTGTCCGCGGCGGCGCTGGCCGTTTTCCGGCGGCCGCTGTTCGACCGCATCCGCGAGGGAACCGCGCAGCGGACGGTGGACGACGTTACGCGGGAGACCGCCACGGCCGTCGACGCCATCGAGCCGAACGCGAACGGCAAAGCCAAGCTGCGCGGCGTCCCCTGGAACGCCCGCAATGTGGGCGACCGGGCGATCGCAGCCGGCCGCAAATGCATCATCGAAAAGGTCGACGGCGTGACGCTGTGGATTCGAGCAGAATAAGAACCGAATAGAAAAGGAAGGTGGATTGACTATGGATATCGGCGGTTTATTGGTTACCGGCCTGCTGGTTATTTTGGCGTTTGTCGTTTTGTCCCGGATCGTGGTCGTGGTTCCCCAGCAAAACGCCTACATCGTCGAGCGCTTGGGGCGGTTCAGCGGGATATTGGAGCCCGGTTTCCACATTCTGATGCCGTTCGTCGACGTGATTCGCTACCGTCACTCGCTGAAGGAAGCGACGATCGACATTCCGGAGCAGATTTGCATCACGCGCGATAACGTGCAGGTTGCGGTCGATGGGGTTCTCTACCTCAAGGTCATGGACCCGGAACGAGCCTCCTATGGCATCGCGAACTACATCTTCGCCATCACCCAGCTTGCCCAAACGACGCTGCGCAGCGAGGTGGGCAAGATCGTTCTCGACCGCACCTTCGAGGAACGCGGCGCCATCAACTCCCAGGTTGTCGGCGAGCTCGACCAGGCCACGGGACCCTGGGGCGTCAAGGTGCTGCGTTACGAAATCAAGAACATCACGCCCCCGCGCGACGTGCTCGACGCGATGGAGAAACAGATGCGCGCCGAACGCGAAAAACGGGCGACGGTGCTCGAATCCGAAGGCTTCCGCGACTCGGCCATCAATCAGGCCGAAGGCGAAAAGCAGAAGGTCATCAAGGAATCCGAAGCGACCCGCACGCAACGGATCAACGAGGCCGAGGGCCAGGCCCAGGCCATCGAGACGGTCGCCCGCGCGACGGCGGCGGGCATCCGCGAGGTCGCCGACGCCATCTCGCAGCCGAACGGCCTGGAATCCGTGCAGATGCGCGTTGCCGAGCAATACGTCCGCGAGTTCGGCAACTTGGCGAAGACGAACAACACCATGATCCTGCCGGGCAATCTGACGGACATCGCCGGAACCATCGCCACCGCCATGAAGGTGATCGACCTCGGGCAGACGCCAAGAACATGAGCCTGCGCCGCCTCGAAGACGGCCGGTTCCGGCAGCGGCCGGCCGTCTATACTTGGGGGTTATGGCGCCGATTGCGAGAGAAGAACAACGTTCCCTGATTGACCGCTTGGTCGCGGTCTCGGGCGGAAGCTATTCCCCCGAGGAAAGGCGCAAATACTTCATCAGCGGCCCGCAGTGGGCCGGCGCATACGAGGGCCAGGCGCTTTTCCACGCGCCCACGCGCGAGCCGGTCGGCTTCGAGGAAGTCATCCGCAATCTCGGAGAAATCGGCGTTCCCTGCTGGGCGACGCACGACAGCGACGTCATCGGCACGGACGACTTGCTGACCGAGCGGCAATGGGAAATCGTCGCGCGCATCGACAAGGCGCTCGAAGACAACGGCGTCCGCTGCTCGATGGTGACCTGCGAGACGTTCTTTCACCCGGTCTTCGCCGCCAGCGCAGCCGCCGAGGCCCCGGAAGTCCGCCGCTACGGCGCCCGCCGGCTGCAAAACACCGTCGATATCGGCCATGCGCTGGGCGCGCAGTACGCGGTTTACTGGCCGGGCACCTTGGGCTACATGATTCAGGGCGCGGTCGAGGAAACCCAGACACTGCGCTGGTTCGCCGACGGCCTGAACGCCGCCTGCAAACGCGACATCGAGGTCGCGCAAGAGAAAGGCCGCCCGACGCTCAAGCACTGTCTCGAAGCCAAGCCGTTCGAGCCGCAGGCCCAGATCATCCTGCCTTCCAGCGACGCCATGCTCGCCTTTATTTCGAGCGGGCTGCTCGACCACCCCGAGATGGTCGGCCTCAACCCCGAATACCTTCACGAGCTGATGTGGGGGGGCGCCGCGCGCGCCGTGCTGGCCCGCGCGCTGCTCTGCAACAAACTGTTCCATTTCGACATCAACGACGGCTACCCGCTCAAGCACGACGTCGATCTGGGCGTCGGCATCGTCAATCCGCTCGATTGGCTGAACGTCCTCGTGCTGCTGCGCTCGCACGGCTACGAGGGGCCGTTCAACCTCGACTTCAAACCGCCCCGCACCACGTCCAATTACGGTGTCTGGAAAGTGAGCTTCCCGGGTGCGGTGGACCGCTTCATCACGCTGTGGAACATCGCGGGCGAGGTCATGGAAGACTCCGTGATGCAGCAAGCCGCCGAAGCGCTCAAGGCGGGCGGCGGCGGTTCGGAAGACGTCGAAGACATCACAGCCGCCAACAAGGAGCTGCTCACCCTCCACGAGCTCATGGGCCACCGCATGTTCCAGTTGTTGATCGGGCAGCACCGCGGCCGCGCATTCGGTTAGCAGGCAACGAGGAAGGTACGGTAGAAGGCGCGGCGACCGGGCCGAATCCTTATGCCCCGCTCCCCCTCGCCGGCGGGCTTGCGCGCAGTACGGCGGGCGTCAGCCTTGGCGGGTTTCCTCGGCCGGGCCGCTCTTTGCCGGCCGCGCCTGCGGCTTGGCGGGAGGGTCTTCCTTCGCCTCGGCTGTCATCTCGACTCGGCCGCGGAACATGGCGCCTTCTTCGACGAAGATTCGAGCTGTGGTCAGATTGCCCTCCAGCACCCCGGTTTTGCGCAACTCGACGCGGCGGGAGCCGGTGACATTGCCGCGGACGGCCCCTTGAATCGACACCATCGACGCGGTGATGTCGGCCTGCACCCGGCCTCCCGGCGCAACCACCACCTGCTCGGACTCAACTTCAATGCTGCCCTGCACCTTGCCGGCAATCAAACAGGTTTCGGACCCTTTGATCTCGCCTTCGATCCGGACGCTCGGGCCGATGTATGACCCGCCCGTCGGACGCCCGCCGAAGTTTCTGCCGTCGGTTTCGCTCATGTCCTTTACTTTACCAGCATCGGAGACGCGCTTGCGCGTTTCTTCGGGCGGCCTTGACTATCCGCCGGCCGCGCCGGCGGCCTTGCGGCTGAACCATGGACGGCCGTTGAGAGCCCCCAGATGCAGGCCGGCAACGATCGAGTTATGCACTTCCTCGATCGACCGGTTGGCGTCCACGGTGAGCAGCATGCGGCGCTCCTCGAACAAATCGAGCAGCGGGCGCGTCTTCTCGTGGTACTCCCTGAGGCGCATCTCGAGCGCTTCGGGATTGTCGTCGGCCCGTTTCGTGAAGCCGCTCCCTTCTCCGACGCGGGCGCGGCGCCGCACGCGGTCGCGGACGACTTCATCGGGCAGATCCAGATAGACCGCATAATCGAGGTTCCAGTTCTCGAAAAGATACAGGGCCTGCGGCCGGGTGCGCGGGAAGCCGTCGAGGACGAATCCGTAGTTCCAATCGTGCATTTCGAGACGGTCGCGGACGACGGTCTCGACAATCTCATCCGGCACCAAGCGGCCCTCGGCGGTGATACGGTTGACTCTCGCTCCGAGCTTGGTGTGGTGCCCGACGTGCCAGCGGAAGATGTCGCCGATGGAGATGTGAACGAAATCGTAATGCTTGGCCAGCAGCCCGGATTGAGTTCCCTTGCCCGATCCTTGCGGGCCGATGATGATAAATTTCTGCATGGAGAACGGAAAGCCGACGGCCGCGGCAAGGATATGTCTTCCCTCCTACATCGTAGTACGGAACCGCGGTCAAGCGCGGCGGACAGTCTCGACGGCAAGGTCGTGGTCGTTACCGGCGCGGCCCGCCGCATCGGCCGCTGCGCGGCGCTGGAGCTCGCCAAGCACGGCGCGCGGGTCGCGGTTCACTTCGGCGCGTCCGCCGAAGAGGCCGAAGAGACAGCGGCCGCATGCGGCGGGCGGACCTTTCAGGCCGACCTGACGCGGGTGGACGAGATTCGACGGCTGTTCGCGGAGGTGCGCGAGGCGTTCGGGCGGATCGACGGACTGGTCAACAACGCGGCGCGCTACCGCGAAATGAATGTGCATGAAGTCACCGAGCAGGATTGGGACGACATCCACTCGGTGAACCTGAAAGCGACGTTTTTCTGCTGCCAGCAGGCCGCCAGGATCATGCTTGAAAACGGCGGCGGCAGGATCGTCAACATCAGCTCGCTCGGCGGCATTCGGCCCTGGAGCCGGCACGTCCCCTACGGAGCGTCCAAGGCGGGCGTAATCATGCTGACCCGTTCCCTGGCCAAGGCGCTGGCGCCGAAAATCACCGTAAACAGCGTTGCCCCCGGCGTGATTCATTTCGACCGCGAGATACCGGAAGACATCGCGCGCTTGGCGCAGGCCGCGCCGATGCGGCGCCACGGACGCGGAGAAGAGATCGCCCGGGCGGTGCTGCAGTTCTTGACGGGGCCCGACTTCGTTACCGGACAGATTCTGGCCGTCGACGGCGGACTGTCTCTCAAGTGAAGCCGGCGAGGGATTACCAGTTCAGTTGCCCCTTGATGTGCTGAAAAATAGCGCGCGTCGCGGTCGAGCGGTTGAGCGTGTAGAAATGGAGTCCGGCGACGCCCGCGTTCAGCAGTTGCTCGCATTGCCGCGCGGCGTGCATCGTCCCCAGCGAGCGGACGGCTTCGGCGTCGTCTTCGACCGGCTCGAGTTTTGCCAGCAGACCGGCGGGAATCCTGGCGCCGCACATCTGCGCGAACCGCCTTGTCTGCCTGAGGCTGAGCAGCGGCATGATCCCCGCCAGTATCGGCACATGGATGCCGGCGGCGGCGGCGGCGTCGCGGAAGCGGTAGAAGTCGGCATTATCGAAAAAGAGCTGCGTGATGAGGAAATCGACGCCGGCGTCCACCTTGCGTTTCAGGTTTTCGAGATCGACCGCCGGGCTTGGCGCCTCGGGGTGCGTTTCGGGATAGCAGGCGCCGCCCAGGCAGAAATCGTAGTCGGCGCGGATGAAGGCGACAAGCTCGTTGGCGTAGCGGAACCCGCCCGGCGCGGCCTCGAAGGTTTTCTGCCCCTTCGGCGGATCTCCCCGCAGCGGGAGCAGGTTTTCGATGCCGCCTTGGCGCAGGTTCTGCAGCACGGACGCAATCTCGCAACTTGCGGCGCCGACGCAGGTCAGGTGCGCCATCGCCTCGATGCCGATCTCGTGCTTGATGCGCTTGACCAGCTCCACGGTCTTGCGGCGGGTGCTGCCGCCGGCGCCGTAGGTTACCGAAACGTAGCTCGGTTGAAGCGGCTTGAGCGCCTCGATCGTTGCGAACAAATCGCTGAAGCCCTGATCGTTTTTCGGCGGGAAAAACTCGAACGAGACGGTGCGCCTGCCCTGCCGCAGCATGTCGACGATTTTCATCGCAAAGAAGCTTCAGGTTATCACCGCGTCCCGCGGACACTGCCCGCGAAGGCGGCGAGGCTCTCCCGGTTGATACCCTGAAGCGATGCGCGCCCCGGCGGAGTTGTTGGACGGAAAGTCGCTCAAGCGCCTGGAACGGCTGACGATCCGCTGGAATCGATCGTTTCAGGGATTGCTCGGCGGCAATAACGTCTCGCGCTACGCGGGGGTGGGGCACGAGTTTCTCGATCACCGCCACTTCCACCGCGGGGACGATTTGCGGGCCGTCAACTGGCGGGCGTACATGCGGCTGGAGCGGCTTTTTCTAAAGATGTTCCGTACCGAGCCGCGCACGCCGGTGCGCATCTTGATCGACACGAGCGAGTCCATGGCCTGCGGCGGGACGCGCGCGGGCGAAGTAAAGTTTGCCTATGCCTGCCGGCTGGCCGCTGCGCTTTGCTTCATCGGCCTCGTGCGGCTGGAGACGATTATCCTGCAGCCGTTCGCCAATGGGCTGGGCGAGGACTTCCGGGCGCAGGGCGGACGGCAGCGCTACGCTTTGGCCTCGCGGTTCTTGAGCGGCCTGCGGACGGGCGAGCCGTCAGACTTCGAGCGCTCGATTCGGGACTATCTGACGAAGTATCTTGCCCCCGGCTTGATGTTCGTGATCTCGGATTTCATGGACGGTGCGGCGGACGAGCCGCCGTTCGAGTATCTTGCCAACGCGGGCCACGAGGTTCAGCTTGTTCACTTGGCGGGGCCCGCCGACCGCGAGCCGCCCTGGCGGGGGGAGCTGGAGCTTTACGACGCCGAGTCGGACCGCGTGCTGCGGGTGAGCGTCGATAACGCGGCCGCCGAGGAATACCGCCGGGGATACGACGATTTTTGCGCCGCGCTGGAGCATCGGGCAAAGCGCTTCGGCTCGCGCTACGTCCATCTTTCGACCGCACTGCCCCTGGAGAACGTCCTGTTCAACTCGTTGCCCGCCGGCGGGTCGATTGCGGCGCAGTAGGTGAATCGTGGGTCTGTTGAATCTGGCGTTGGGGCAACTCCTGGGGTTGTATTTGCCCCTTGCCGGCTTTCTGGTGGCGCTCTATTACTACGACCGCGCCCGGCAGCGCGCAGTCGTCTCGACGCTGCGGTTCTGGCCCCGCAAGCCCGCGCCTGCGGTGCGCCAGCGGCACAAGACGATTCAGCAGCCGCTGTCGCTGCTCTTGCAGTTGATGGCCATGCTGCTGCTGCTGCTGGCAATCGCCGACCCGCGCCCCGACGGACTCGGCAGGACGGCGCGGCGGCACGCGATCGTCCTGGATACTTCCGCCGTGATGGCCGCCTCCTCCGAGAGCGGGACGTCGCTGATGGAGCAGGCGAAGTCGCGGGCGCTCGCTTATTTACGGGCGCTGCCCGCCGGGGACTCGGTTCTGTTGATCGCCGCGGACGGGTCTCCCGCGGTGAAGGTTGCCTTCACGGAGGATCGGGAAAAACTTGCCGCGGGCATCGCCGATGCGGAGCCCGGTTTCACGGCAGTCGATCTATCGAGCGCCTACGACCTTGCGGCTGGGGCGCTGCGAATCGCCCTCGACGCCTCCGACGCCGAGCTGGCCGGCCGCGGCGATGTGGGCGAGACGGCCTATATCGGCCCCGGACGTGTGCGCGAAAAAGCGGTAAAGGTTGGCCGTCTCCCCGCCGTGCGCTTCATCGCAACGGACGCGCCGGCGGATGCCTTCGGCTTGCGCTCGCTTCGCGCCGTGCCCAGCCTGTCGGAGTCCGGCAAATGGGATGTGGTTGTTGCGGTCGATAACTACACGGGCGAAAGGCGGACCGCGAACCTGGAGTTTTTCTTCGACTCCGGACGGCTGGGGCGCCGCAAGCTGGAGATCGCCCCGAACTCCGGCCGAGAATTGGAGTTCCGCATTCGCAGCGAGCGCCCCGGCCGTCTTGCGGCGCGGTTGACCGACAACGACGGCTTCGCCGCGAATAACGAAGCCGCGGTCGATCTGCCGGCGGCGGCGCACCCGGCGGTTGAAATTATCGGCGGCGACCCACACGATTTCGAACCGTTGTTCGCGGTCGGCGCCCGCATTCGGCCGCGCTACGTTGCGCAGCGGAGCGAGCTCTCCGCGGACTCCGTTCATGTCTGGGCGGGCGGCGCGGCCGGGAACTCATCTCGCCGGGCCATTTATATCGCGCCGGAAACCACGCAGTCGTCCGTGCCAATAAAACGCAAGGCGTTTGCGCAGCCGATAACCGAATGGGCCGTGGAGCACCCACTGGCAAAAGGCGTACGCGACCGCGATCTGACGCCGCGGAGCGTCTCGATTTTCGAGCCGGCGGACGGCGATACGGTGATCGCTCGAACCGCCGCGGGACCTGTGGCGGTGGCGCGCTCTTCGGAGGGCCGGCGCTTCGTGTCCTTTGGATTCGACCTTGCCGGCGAAGCGGTGCGCAACCATCTCGCAGCGCCGCTGCTATTCGCCAATGCCGTAGCCTGGCTCGAGCCGGACGCTTTCCAGACCGGGACTGTGGAGGCGCGGCCTCCGGGCCTGGTTTCTTTCGAAACGGGCGGTTACCGCCGCGGGCAAGTGGATGTCCGCAAAGCCGACGGCCGGCCGGTTCCCTGGGTGCTGGCGGACGATGCCGTACGTTTCTACGCGGGGCAGCGCGGGGAGTATCTGGTGACCACGCCGGACCGGCGCGCGGCCTTGCACTTGAACCTGCCTGAAATCGCGCCCGAGACTTGGGAGCCGGGCGGCGAAGTGCTGCGGGGCGTTCCGCCGGCCGCCGCAGCGACCGCGGCGCCGATCGTCTTATGGCCGTGGCTGGCTTTTGCCGCCGGGATTATCCTGCTCTTCGACTGGATCCGGTTCGGGCGCGGCGGGCGCTCAGGATTCGCAGAGGTTTCGCCTGCGCCGGCTCGCGCGGGCTACGCGCCCCTTGCAGGCGGCGCCGCGGAAAGAACGCGGCAAGCGGAGGAGGTCGCGCCATGACCTTTGCCCACGAATGGCTGCTCATCCTGACGGCCGCGCCGATAGCGTGGTGCGCCTGGGGGTGGCGCCGGAGCTACCGGCGTCTGGGGCTGTTGCTGAAAGCGGCGGCGTTGGTTGCTATCGTTCTGGCTCTGGCCGAGCCGCAGCGAAAAATTGCGGAGACATACGCGGCAGTAGCCGTGCTCAGCGATGTTTCCGCCAGCATTCCCGAAGAGCAGCGGGCGCGGCAGGAGTCGTTTGTAGGCCGCGCGCGGGGCGCCGCCGGCGGACACAGCCTGCGCCCCATGGAATTCGGCGCCAGAGCCGCGCGGGCGCTCGATGACGGGACGGCCGAACGGTCCACGAATATCGAATCGGCGCTGCGCGACTCGATGAGCGCATTGCCCCCGGACCGGGTTCCCCGCATTGTCCTGCTGAGCGACGGATTGGCCAATGAAGGCGCCGTCGAGCGCGCCGTTTTCGAGGCCCGCCGGCGGGGCGTTCCGGTCGACACGGTTGCGCTGCCGGGGCGAAAGGCGCCGGAGCTGAGCCTGACGGCGGTGACGATGCCGAGTCAGGCGTTCGTAGGCGAGCGGTTCCCGATCGATTTGACCGTGCGCAGCCCGGCGGCTGCGACAGCCTCGGTCGAGTTGCGCGCGGAGGGCAAGACGATCGGCGAATCCGTGCTGCGGCTGTCCGAGGGCGAAAGTCAGGTCACGGTCAGAGCGCGCCTGGATATCGCCGGATCGGCTTTGATCGAAGGGACGCTGCGCTCGCCGGCCCACGGCGAGGCAAGATTCGCCGGCGCCGTTTCGCTGTGGCGCCCCCGGGCGCTGCTCATTACCGGCGACGGCAACGCGGCAACAGCGCCGCTGGCCGGCGTATTGACGTCTTCCGGATTCGATCTGCAGCAAGCCGGGAGCGCTTCGATACTCGATGCAGAGGCGCGATCGCAATACGACGTCATCGTCGCGGCGAACGAAAACTTCGAGGCTTGGAGCGAAAAAGTCAAAGCGGCGGCGGAGTATTTTGTCCGCGAAGGCGGCGGCTTCCTGTTGATCGCCGGCGAGCGCAATCTGTATCGGGAACCCGAGGAATCGGAAGAAGACATATTGCAGGCCATGCTGCCGGCGAAGCTCGCGCCGCCGCGGCTGCCCGAAGGAATCGCCGTCGTGCTCGTGGTCGACAAATCCTCGTCGATGGAGGGCAAAAAGATGCAACTGGCCAGGCAGTCGGCGCTCGGCGTAGTCGAGAATCTCCGGGCAATCGACAAGGTCGGCGTGCTGGCGTTCGACAACTCCTTCGAATGGGCCGTCCCGCTGCAGCGCAACGAATTTCCTGCGGCGACGAAGAAATTGATCAGCGGCATCGTCGCCGACGGCGGCACGCAGATCGCCCCGGCCCTGCACGAAGCGTACAGGCTGATCAAACCGCAGCAGACCGTCTATAAGCACGTCCTGCTGCTGACCGACGGCATCTCGGAGGAAGGGGACAGCATCGCTCTGGCCCGCGAAGCCGCGATGAACGCGATTACGATTTCGACAATCGGCCTGGGTCAGGACGTCAACCGCTCGTATCTCGAACGCGTCGCCAACAGCGCGGAGGGCAAATCGTACTTTCTGCTCGACATCTCGGCGCTGGAGCAGATCGTGTTAAGAGACGTGATGGAGCATACCGGCTCGTCGGTCACCGAAAAAGAGTTTACGCCGATTGCCGACCGCGGCTACGAAATTCTCGCCGACCTGGACCTCGCCGAGCCGGGGCCGCTGCTCGGCTGGGTCAAGTTCGAGGCCAAGCCGGAGGCGGATACGATTCTGCGGGTCGATGACGAAGACCCCCTGTTGATCCGCTGGCAATACGGGCTGGGGCGCTCGGTCGTCTTTGCCTCCGACGCCAAAGACCGCTGGGCCGCGAACTGGGTCGCTTGGAATGGATTCGACCGCTTCTGGGCAAACGTGATCCGCGATATCCTGCCCCGCTCCTCGACGAGCGGCGCGGCGACGGAGTACGACGCGGCAAGCGACGAGATCGTGGTGCGTTATCGCTCCGCCGTTTCCTCGGAAGCCGCAAGCCCGCCCGAGATTTACGCCCTGGGGCCGGACGGATACCGGCAGGCGCGGACGCCCGAGCGCGATGCCGAAGGCTACGTTGTGCGTTTCCCGGCGGAAGGCAGGTTCGGATTGTTCCGCATCCGGCCCGCGGCGGAGGCCCCCTTTTTCCCGGAGACGGCGCATTACCGAGAGAATTCGGAGCTCAGCGAATACGGCGCGGACGTCGAGTTGATGCAGACGATCGCGGCCGCGACAGGCGGCCGATTCAATCCCGCCGCGGAAGAGATCTTCGATACGCAGGGCAAAGCGGTCGAGCGCCGGATGGACTTGTGGCCGCTGCTGCTGGCGCTGGCCATCGTGCTGAATCTGATCGAGCTTCTGGCGCGCAAGGGCTGGCTGCCCGTCTTGGGCCGCTGGGCCTGAAGGCATGCAACGCCGGCGGCCGCCCCGCGTGGAAACGCTACCGGCCTTTCGCGCGATCTTTCGCGATGGCCGGCGCCAAGCCGAGCTTGCGGGCCGCGCGATAGGCGGGGGACGCGCGTATCGCTTCGATCCGCGCGCGGTACTCGGCGGCCTCGCGGTCGAGCCGCTGCGCCCATTCCGTTCGTTCGATCACGCGCGCCTCGGCTTCGTCCAGCAATTCGACCGCGCGCTTGAGCTCTTGATCGAGCCGCTGCGCCCACTCCGTCCGCTCCACCGCGCGCGCCTCCGCTTCATCCAGCAATTCGACCGCACGCTCGATCTCCGCCTTAAGATTTTCCGCCCACTGCGTTTTTTTCTCGTTTTCGGCCTCAAGCTCTTGAATGGCGAGTTGCGCCTGCCGCTGCTCCTCGCGATGAATGCGCGTGAGTTTTTCAAGCTCTGCAGCGGTTTCCTTGAGCCAGCGGGTCTTTTGTAAAAGCTCGCCCTCGAGCTTCTCGATATGCTGCTCGCGGTCGTGCAGGACGTTGCCGCCGCGCGGCAGATACACAAAACCCGGCAAGCCGATAAGCGGCGAATGCGAGCACGCCGCCAGAAAGAAATGCGCGGCGGCCGGATCGGCGGGGGTCGGTTCGACGCGAGTGCGAATGTCCGCGACCGGCTCCGGCAGAAAAGTAATCGCGTTGGCGTGATTCTCGAAAAAAATCGTCCGGTGGGGGAAGTATTCGGCGAGTGCTCGGCAAAACTCCTCGTAGTCGAATTCATGGACGTGAAACGGGTTCGGCTCGTCGCGCGAGCCTTCGTAGTAGATGCGGTTCGGCGTCGACACCAGGAACGTTCCCGCCGGGCGCAGCACCCGCGCGGCCTCGCGGATCAGCGCCTCCCAGTCCCCCAGATGCTCAATCACCTCGAAGGCGGCGACGGCGTCGAGCGCACCGCTGCGGAAGGGGAGCCGCGAGCAGTCGCCCTGAACGAAGCGGACGTTCCGGTATTCTGCATATCCGCTGCGCACGGCCTCGGCCGCATTGTCCAGCGCATACACCGTGTCCGCAAGCGCCGCAAGCCGGGCGGCGCCGTAGCCGACGCCGCAGCCGGCGTCGAGAACGCATTTACCGGCAACGACCGCTTCGGCGAAGCTGTAGCGCCCCAAGTGCTCGTTCAGCAGATCAGGGGAAACACGCCCTGGGATCACCCGCTCGCCGGTGAACTCGATCATAATTTCTTTCCCAGGATTACGTAGTCGAGTCCGCCGAAGAACTTTTCGACGAACGGCTTGGTCGCCGGGTCTTTGCGCAGGCCGGCCAATTCCGGGATCCGCTCATACGCCGGGTTCAATTCCCGCACCTCGATTCCCCCGAAGCCGCTTTCTTCCATATAGAACCGGAGTTGCTGCGCCGGCGCCGGCCGCCGGTGCGTCGGGTCCAGGTAAAAGTCCCCGGTGAAAATCGCCAGGCAGGCCGGATTGGGCGTTTCGAGCGCGAGGATCCCTCCGGGTTTCAACTTTGCCGCGGCGAGCTCGACGAGCTCGGGCAGCCGCAGCGGCGGCAGGTGCTCGACGACGTGCGCGCAGACCACCGCCCCCAGACTGCCGGCTTCGCGCCGCTGCAAAAAAGCGAAAAGATCGCCCGCTTCGACATCGAGGCCCTTGGCCCGACAGGCGCTGACCGCATCCGGATCGGAATCTGCGCCAAGGCACTCGACGCCCGCGTCCCGAAGCAGCTTAAGCAACTCGCCGCGTCCGCAGCCGAGGTCCGCAACCGGCGCCAACCCCCGGCAGATTTCCAGGTACTGCGACTGGTTCCCGGCAACGTACTCCTCGGAGCCTCGAAACCGCTCTTGGAAGCGCCCATAGTCGAACGGGGGGAAGGCCGCGGTAGTTCCGTCCGCGGCGGGCGCCGGGAGCGGCGCGGCCGTTGCGGGCGCCGCACGGCTGCGCCGCCGGATCAAGCGCAACTCCGTGTGGATCGACTTCTCATGTTCGACCCGCTGCTTTTGCATGTCGGCCCAAAACTGTCGCTGTATATCTTCGACCGATTGCGCAAGCAAAGCGGAATATTCCCGATGCATCGTGACAGCGCCGGCTTTGAGAGTCTGTTGGCCCTTGTCCATTTCCGCCAGTTTCCGGCGCATCTCCGCGCCGGCGGTTTGGGCAGTTTCCTCGCGTAGGCGGGCTGCGCCTTCCACTTTGCGAACCGCATGCAAAAACTCGATCTCGCTGTCGGTCAGGCGCTGCTCCCACTCGGGCCGCCAGTTGCGCCAGTGGTTGAGCATGTCCCGTTGAGCCTCGTCGAGCTCCGCCACGTTCCGTTGCGTATCGACCAACCCCTGAGCGACTCGGAGCAGATTGTGATTCTGCTCGATCAGGGTCTCGATCACGCGCTCCATATAGGTAATGACGGCACGGTTGTAATCGATCTGATCGCGCACGAACCAGTTCAGGCAGCGCGCGACGAGGCGTTTGGCGTACTGGATCGCGTTGTTGACCAAGCCGCCGGGGCGTGGATTCACGCGGCCGATCGCCGCGGCTTTCCCTTCGGCGGCGTCGCGGGCATGGCCGAGCGGGTCGAGCGAGGGCAATGCAAAGCCGTCGAGATCCTCCACGGTTTTTCGATACCGCTCAAGCACTCGATTGCGGATCTCCGCGACCGCCGCCTCGATTTCTTGAGGGGACATCAACATCTACATTACACGCCGGCCCAGCAGATACCGGCCGCCGGCGGGGATCACCTCGAATCCGGTGACTTCGCAGCCGCCGGCAAACGCCGCGCGGAACTCTGCGCGCAGCCGAGCCTGGATCGCCAACGTCTCCTCGCGCGGCAGCGCCGCGGCGTCTTCGGGGATGGCGATCGTCCCGCCGGAATCGTCCCGCTCGGCCGTGTTTCCTTCAATGCGCGCCAATACCCGCGGGCTTTCGAGGCGCCAAGCCGCGACGAGACGGTCGGTCGGCAACGAGCCGTGAAGATCGCTCGAAGTCACCCCGTACAGATTCGGGACGTATTCTTGAACCACCACGCCGAGCCGTTCCAGGTTGAAGTAGGCGTTGCGCGCCTGCAGCGGGTCGAATGTCCACTCGATCAGGTCGATGCCGGCCGCCAACGCCTCTTCTCGCTGCCGCAGTTTCAAGCGCCGCCCGATGCCGCGGCCTTGCCACTCGGGAACAACGCCGGCCATGTGGCTGTGCCAGTAAACGCGCCGCCCGCTCTTGAAACCCGCAAAGGCCAGCGTATAGCCAACCATCTCGTCGTCGACGAATGCGCCGAGCACCGACCCGCCGATGTGCCTGTAAACGCCGAACAGCCGCGGAGCCACGACATCGCTTTCGTTAAAGCCCCAGATTCTCTTTTGCAAACCGAGCGTTCGATAAAACTCCTCGAGCGTCGTCAGCGCCCGAACGTCGAGGCCGCTCAGATGCGTTTCGCCCGCTGCCATAGCGCTTCCATCTCATCGAGGGAAGATTCCTCGAAGCCGCGGCCTTGCTCGGCCAGCCCTTCTTCGATGCAGCCGAAGCGCTTGCGGAACCTTGCGTTGGCGCGCTTGAGCGCAATCTCCGGATCGACCTTGAGATAGCGCGCCACATTCACCGCCGTGAACAGCAGATCGCCGACTTCGTCTTCGATCTGCTGTGGGTCGTCCGCGTCCGAC
This sequence comes from Bryobacterales bacterium, assembly GCA_965214915.1. Classification (GTDB taxonomy): domain Bacteria; phylum Acidobacteriota; class Terriglobia; order Bryobacterales; family UBA6623; genus CATQHP01. The sequence goes on from CBDCCP010000001.1 coordinate 871,953, forward strand.
GCGGCCGCAATCTCGTTGAACTCCTCGGTCAGCTTCTCGCTCAGATCCTCGAACTTTTGCCAATCGAAGCCCGCTTCCGCCGCTTTTTTGCTCACGCCGTAGGCTTCGAGCACGGCAGGCTGCCTGCGCGGCACGCCGTCGAGAATCCCGCGGCCGGAGTTCGTTCTTTTTTCCTGCTCCTTGATTTCCTCCCAGCGCGCGGCGACTCCGGCGGCGCCGTCGACCGACTCCTTGGCGAAGACGTGCGGGTGCCGTCGGATCAGCTTCGCGTTGATGCGGTCGAGCACGTCGCAGATATCGAACAGACCCTCGTCGGCGGCGATGCGCGCCTGAAAAACAATCTGAAGCTGCAAATCGCCCAATTCCTCGGCCAAGTCGTCCCAGGCGCCCCGTTCGATCGCATCCAGCACCTCGTATGTTTCTTCGATCAGGTACCGGCGGAGGGTTTGCAGGGTTTGCTCGCGGTCCCAGGGGCAGCCGCCCGGCGCGCGCAGCGTGCGCATGATCTCGAGCAACTCTTCGAACTTTTCAGCGGCGTCCGCCATCGCACAGATTTCATCGTAGTCGAAGGAATGCCGCTGTGATAGGTTAGTCCGTGACTGGAAACTCTTGACGATGCGGCATCGTGGCACACTCGGTCTTGTTCTCGGCGGCTTGGCGCTCGCCTCTTGCGGAGGGGGGCCGGCCCCGCCGCCCGTCAAACCGAACATCCTGTTCATCGCCATCGACGACCTCAATGACTGGGTCGGTCCGCTGGGCGGGCATCCGCAAGTCCAAACGCCGCACATGGACCGGCTGGCGGCGCGCGGCACGACCTTCGTCAATGCGCATACCCAGTCGCCGCTGTGCAACCCCTCCCGCACCAGCATCATGACGGGCCGGCGGCCCTCGACGACCGGCGTGTACGGCCTGCGGCCCTGGTTCCGCGAGGTGAAAGAGCTCAGGGACATCGTGACCATGCCGCAGTACTTCGCCGGGCACGGCTACAGCACGCACTCGGGCGGAAAAATCTACCACGGGCGCTACGGGCGCGCCGAAACCGACAACGAATTCCACAATATCGGGCCGCCTTCGAGCGTCGGCGCCAGACCCGAAAAAAAACTGGTCGCCACGCCGCAAAACCACGCGCTGATGGACTGGGGAACATTCCCTCACAAGGATGAGGAGAAAGGAGACTGGCAGGTGGCAAGCTGGGCCGTCGAGCTTCTCGAAGGTCCGCTGCAAGGCGATCTCGACAACCCCTTCTATCTCGCCGTCGGTTTCTTTCTTCCCCATGTGCCTTGCTACGTCACCGAGAAGTGGTACGACATGTATCCCGAAGAAACGGTCCAACTGCCTCCGATGCAACGCGACGACCGCGACGACACGCCGCGGTTTTCTTGGTACCTGCATTGGATTCTGCCCGAGCCCCGGCTCAAGTTCCTCGAAGAGGCCGGCGAGTGGAAGAACCTGGTGCGTTCGTATCTGGCGTCGATCAGTTTCGTGGACAGCCAGGTCGGCCGCGTGCTCGACGCTCTCGATGCGAGCGGACACGCCGAGGATACGGTCGTCGTGCTGTGGTCCGACCACGGCTGGCACTTGGGCGAAAAAGCGATCACCGGCAAGAACACGCTCTGGGACCGCTCGACCCGCGTGCCGCTCATCTTCGCCGGCCCCGGCGTAGGTAAGGGCCAAAAGGTCGCCGGCCCCGCCGAGCTGCTCGACATTTACCCGACCCTGAGCGAGCTCGCCGGTCTGCCGGCCCAACCCGGTCTCGAAGGGCACAGCCTCGCGCCGCAACTCGAAGACCCCCAAGCGCCGCGCGAATGGCCGGCCATCACGACCCACAATCACGACAACCACGGCATCCGCACCGAGAACTGGCGCTACATCCACTATGCCGACGGCTCCGAGGAACTCTACGACATGGTCAACGACCCGAACGAGTGGAACAATCTGGCCGGCGACCCCGCGCATCTCGCGACGCTCGAAGAGCATCGGCGGATGATGCCGCCGGCGAGCGCGAAACCGGTCCCCGGCAGCGCCGCCCGCATCCTGCTATGGGAGAACGGTCAAGCGAACTGGGAAACGAAAGACATCGGGGCCGGCGACCCAATCCCGGAGTTGTAGCGGCCCCGCGGCAAAAGAACCGTTGACCCTGAAAATCATCGGCGTCATTCCGGCCCGCTATGCCTCGGTGCGCTTCGAGGGCAAGCCGCTGGCCATGCTGGGCGGCAAGCCGATGGTGCAGCACGTTTACGAGCGCGCCGCCGAGGCGGAATTGTTCGCGCGGCTCGTCGTGGCCACCGACGACGAGCGCATTCGCCGGGCTGTCGAGAGCTTCGGGGGAAACGCTGCGATGACGTCGCCCGAACACCGCTCCGGCACGGACCGAACGGCCGAGATCGCCGCCGCCGTCGAGGCCGACGTCGTCGTCAACATTCAAGGCGACGAGCCTTTCGTTGCCCCCCGGCTTTTCGACCAACTCGTCGAACCGTTCCATGACCGGCCGGGTCTCGAAATGACAACCCTTTGCCGGCGGATCGACGAGCCTGCGCTCTTGTCGGACCCCAACGTGGTCAAAGTGGTCCGCGACGGCGCCGGCTACGCGCTCTACTTTTCGCGCTCCTTGATTCCGCACCCCCGAAACCGCGAGGAGCACGTTGCCTGGGAGCATATCGGCCTCTACGCCTACCGCCGCGAATTCCTCCTGGAGCTCAGCCGCATGGCGCCGACCCCGCTGGAGCGAAGCGAAGCCCTCGAGCAACTCAGAGTCCTGGAAAACGGCCGCAAAATCCTGGTGGTTCCAACCGAAGACCACGCCGGACCGAGCGTCGACACCCCCGCCGATCTCGAGAAGGCCAAGCAGTTTTTGGCCTCGTTGAAAAACTTGTAGGCGGGGCGGGGTTAATCGCCGCGGGTCGAGCCGGGTTTTTCTTCGCCGCGGATGTTGAACGAAGTCCGTATGCTCCATTACAATGAAAGACGGTATCCGGCGGCCCGGTGTGCCGGCCGATCCGAGGGGTAGCCATGTCCAAACAGCAGGCCGGCGGTCCGGCCCCATCTTCATTGATTGACCGCATCAAGGCTTCGATCCAAGCCGAATCGGCTGACGAGAAATCCCGCGCCCAGTCCCGCCGCCGCATGGTGGGGCTGCTGACCGCGGGCTTCCTGACGACGAATTTCCTGATGTTTCTGCGCTTCTTCTTCCCGCGAACCATCTTCGAGCCGCGCACGGTCTTCCGCGTCGGCACGCCGTCCGAATTCGGCCTCGGCGTCGACACGCGCTTCCAGAAGAGCAACCGCATCTGGGTCGTGCGCACGACCGACCGCATGTTCGTCATCTACGCCAGTTGCACGCACTTGGGCTGCACTCCCGACTGGAAGTCCGGCGAAGGCAAGTTCAAATGCCCCTGCCACGGCAGCGGCTACGACCCCGAGGGCCGCAATTACGAGGGCCCCGCGCCGCGGCCGATGGACCGCGCAAAGGTCGAGCTCGACCCGGAAGGCCGCGTCGTGGTCGACACCAGCATCCTCTACCGCGAGGAAAAAGGCAAAGCCACGCAGTTCAACGACCCCGGCAGCTTCATTCAGGTCTAATGGCGGAGGAATCGAGAATCATGGGTGAAACCAACGGCAGCAAGGGGAACGTAAAAACCGCCGCGCCTGAAACCGGCGGAAACGGGGCGCGCACCGTTCTCGGCGTAACGGTCGATCCGGACGCCATCAAGGAAAAAGCCGTGTTGGACCTCAAGGCCGTCCAGCAGCCGACCAAGACGGACGTCTATAAATCGATCTTCCGCGTCAAGCACGACGAGACTCCGCGCAGCCGAACGCTCGGCGTTCTCAGCAACGTATTTCTCCATTTGCACCCTGCGAAGGTCAACCGCGATGCGGTTCGCTTCAATTTCACCTGGGGCATGGGCGGCATTACCTTCTATCTGTTCTGGGTGTTGACCTGGACCGGCGTTCTGCTGATGTTCTACTACCATCCGACGAAGGTGCAGGCGTTCCGCGACATTCTGTACCTCGAGCACGACGTGCCTTTCGGCAAGCTCCTGCGCAACATGCACCGCTGGGCGGCGCACGCGATGGTGCTCACGGTTCAACTGCACATGTTCCGCGTGTTCCTGACGGGTTCGTACAAGAAGCCGCGGCAGTTCAACTGGTCGATCGGCGTGATCCTGCTGGTGCTGACGCTGCTGCTCTCGTTCACGGGTTACCTCTTGCCCGACGATCAACTCGGCTTCTGGGCGGTAACGGTGGGAACGAACATGGCCCGCGCCACGCCGATGCTCGGCCATGAGGGGCCGTTCGGCCCGCAACTCGGCATGACGAACTACAACGACGTGCGCTTCGCCCTGCTCGGCGGCTCGATCGTAGATGCGAACGCGCTCTTGCGGGCCTATATATGGCATTGCATCGCCATACCGGGCTTTGCGGCGACATTCATGATCGTGCATTTCTGGCGAGTCCGCAAAGACGGCGGCATATCGGGCCCGGCGCCCATGATGCTCGAAAAAGAGATCAAGCCTCTGCGGCGGAAATAGGGAGACGAAACCATGGATTGGCATCAGCTCTGGACTATCGTTTCGCTCCCGGATAACATTCCGATTGTCGGGATGATCTTCATCCTTCCGTTTTTCACCTGGTACGGCTTGCGCCAGGCATTCGCCAACGACCGCCTGATCGACCGGTTGGAAAGCGATCCGGACATGGCCAAAACCCACCACCGCAAGGTCGAGCCTTTCCAGAAGGGATGGGCCCGCGAGCTTCACGTCTGGCCCTATCTGCTGCGCATGGAGTTTCTCGCTGCGGTGATCGTCACTGCGATCCTGATGGTCTGGTCGATCACGCTCGACGCGCCGCTCGAAGAGCCCGCGAACCCGACCTTGACGATGAACCCGTCGAAAGCTCCTTGGTATTTCCTCGGCCTGCAGGAAATGCTGGTCTATTTCGACCCTTGGATCGCCGGCGTGCTCATGCCGACGCTGATCATCATCGGTCTCATCGTCATTCCGTACATCGACGAAAACCCGCTGGGCAACGGTTATTACACCTTCAAGCAGCGCAAATTCGCGATCTGGACGTTCATCTCCGGCTTCATCATTCTGTGGAGCGCGATGATCGTCATCGGCACCTTGATCCGCGGCCCCGGGTGGATGTGGTTCTGGCCGGGCATGACCTGGGACCACAACCGCGTGATTTTCGAAATCAACCGCGACCTCCACGAAATCGTGGGGATTGCTTCCCAGCCGTGGATCGGTTTGTTCGGCGGGGCCGTCGTGGGCGGATTCTTTGCCGTTTCCGGCTACGCTTGCCACCGCCTGATCACGGCAACCGCGTTCAGCCGCAAAATTCTCGACCGCATGACGTTGTTGCAGTACGTCATCATGCAGGCGCTGCTGATCGTCATGCTGTCTCTGCCGGTGAAGATCGCCGCGCGCCTATTGTTCCGCGTCAAGTACGTTTGGGTTACGCCCTGGTTCAACATTTAGCGGGCGCGCAAGCACGGTCCGCAATTTCAGCACGCAAGATCGAAAACAGAGTTCCGAATGCCAGCAAATCCAGTCAAGCCGGATCCCGATCCGATAGCAACGAAATCCTACAGCGTCCACCTGTTGGTGTCGACGCTGATCCTGATGCTGACCTTGGTATGGGCGATCTACGACGAAGTCGAGGTGATGCGTCCGTACAAGGAGTACCAGGCTCGTTTCCGCGGCTACTACACCGGTTTCCTGATGCAAAAGGTGCGGCCCGAGCAAGCAGCGAAAGAAGAGGTCATTCGCAACTCCGCCGACTATCGAGCGCTCGACGCCAAGGTCAACGAAACGGAGACCGCGGCGGCCGACCGCGTCCGGGAAATCGATGTCGAGTCCGCCGGCGTGATCGCGCGCATGACCGACGCCCGCGGCGCGTTTCAGATTCTGCGCAGCGAAATGGACGCGCTCCGTTACCTGGTCGAAGTTTCTCATGACGACGGCGAGAAAGACGACCTGCGCGCCGATATCGAGGAGATACGCCGGCGCGTCGTAACCGCCGACCTGACCAAGACCGACGGCTCGGGCGAGATCGAAGAGGTCGAGATGACGTTCGATCAGCTCGAGGCCGAATTCCTGGGCATGCAAAACAGACGAGCGGAGCTTCAGGCCGAGCGGCTCGCGGTGCTGGAGGCCGCCGACGCGTCCCGCCAGGAACGCGACGCGTTCATGTCCGAGCAGCTCGTCGGCCTGAGCTCGACGCAGGTCGACGGCCTGATTACCAAGATGCGCGACTTTCCGATCGACATCAAGCAAATTCACTTGAACGACATCGATCTGGTTGACCGTTGCGAATCCTGTCACCTGGGCATCCGCGAGCCCGTCGCGATCGGCCGCGCCGATTTACGCTACCCGGTGTTTCAAAGCCACCCGCGGCCGGAATTGCTGAAGATTCACGATCCCGAGGCGTTCGGCTGTTCGTCCTGCCACAACGGCAACGGCCGGGCGACGCGCTCGATTACCAAGGGGCACGGCCGCCACAAGTTCTGGCTCTACCCGCTCTATCACCGCGAGAACTTCGAAGCGGGCTGTCAGCAGTGCCACGCCAAGGAAGTCGTAACTCCCGGCGCCGAGGTGCTGAACGCAGGCCGCTCGCTGTTTCTGAACAAAGGCTGCTGGGGCTGCCACCGTTTCGAAAGCTACGATGTCGAGGCCGAAGAGCTCACCGCCGTCCGCCAGGCGATCGGCAACCTGACGGCGACGCGCGCCGCCAATGCCAAGGAACAGCAAGTCAGCCTTAGCCTGGGCGACAGCGCTTCCGACGCCGCGGAGTCGCGGCGCCACTACGCGCGCGCCGAGGAATTGCGGCTGACCAACACCACGATCGACGCCGAGTTGCACAACTTCCGCGAAGAAGCCCGCAACCTCGCCAAAGAAGTCAAAAAATTCGGGCCGAGCCTGAAAGAAATCAAGGTCAAAGACCGCAAAGAATGGATTCCGGTCTGGCTCAAGAACCCGCATGAGTTCCGTCCCGGATCGAAGATGCCGGTTTTCCGCCTGCTCGACGACGAGGTGCAGAAAATTTCCGCCTATCTCTGGCAAAACGCGCTCGACGGCGACCTGCAACGGCATCCGCAGGGCAACGCGGAGAACGGCCAGGAGCTCTTTGAGACCCGCGGCTGCCTGGGCTGCCACTCCATTGGCGAGGGCGGCGAGCGCATCGGCGGCGATTTCGCGGCCAACCTCAGCCGCGTCGGCGAGAAGACCAACTACAACTACCTTGTACGCTGGATACACAATCCGGCCGAGGTCACGCCCGACCCGAACGTTCCCGACGATATGCGTCCGCGGCCGGTCATGCCGAGTTTGCGCTTAAGCGTCCGAGAGACGCGCGACATCGCCACGTATCTCTCTATGCAAAAGACCGACGCAGTTTACGAAGCGGCCGACTACATGGACGACGCCGGCCTCGCAGCCGAGGGCAAAGAGCTCATCCGCCACTACGGCTGCGCCAGCTGCCATGAGATCTCAGGCCTCGAAAACGAGGGCCGTATCGGCACCGAGTTGACTCTCGAAGGCAGCAAGCCGCTGGAGCGCCTCGATTTTGCGCTGAAAACCCACGAGGCCGAGACCGAAGGCTGGTACAGCCACAAAGGATTCTTCGAAGCCAAGCTCGAAAATCCCGCCGTCTTCGACGAAGGCAAAGAGAAGGCGCACATCGAAAAGCTGAGGATGCCCAACTTCAATCTCAGCCCCGACGAGATCGACGCGCTGACGACATTCCTGCTAGGCGCCGTCGATACGGCGTTCCCCGAGCAGTACCGCTACGAACCCGAAGACGAACGCGCCGACGTACAAGAAGGCTGGTGGATTCTCACGCGCCACAACTGCACCGGCTGCCACCAGATTCGCCCGGGCAATGTGTCGTCGTTCATGACCGTGCCGCGTTACACCGACGATCCCGACTGGGCCGAGCAGTTGCCGCCGCAGCTCTATACGGAAGGCGCTCGCGTCCAGCCCGAATGGCTGCGCGGTTTCCTCAAAAACCCGGCGCTCAGCGAGACGAGCCTCGACCGCAACGGCGTGCGCAGCTACCTGCACGCCAGAATGCCGACATTCTACTTCTCGGACCGTCAGATCTCGAAGATCACGAAGTTTTTCATGGCCCGGGACTCGCAACCGATACCGTACTCGCCGGAGCCGATGGAGCCGCTCACCAACAGCGAACGCGCCATCGGCCGCCAACTGTTTACCAGCCAGGCCGCGCCGTGCTTGAAGTGCCATATATCGGGCGTTCCCTCGCGGGACGTGAACGCGACCGCGCCGAACTTCCTGATCGCCGCCGAGCGGCTCAAACCGAATTGGACGTTCCGCTGGCTGCTCGAGCCGGCATCGATCGCTCCCGGCACGGCCATGCCGTCGGAGCTCTTCCGCGACGATAACGGACGCTGGGTCTTCAACGGCGAGATCCCCGCCGCGGCCCGCAATTACGAAAAAGATCAAGCCGAGTTGCTGACTCGCTACATGTTTCAAATGGACAACGCAGAGCTTCGCCGATTGCAGGCTCTACAATAAGATCCAGGAAATCCGGCGGGCCTCCCTAGATGTCCGCAATCTGTTTGGAAACCCTGATTTCGGAGGTAAAATCCGTGTTCAAGAATAAACTCGGCGGCGTGCTTGCTGCGTTCGCGGCGGCAGTCGCTCTGGTCTATGCCTGCGGCGGAGACGACTATTTCGAGGAGTACGATACGAAGATCGCAGCCGGCGGCGAAGCAAGCGGCGGGGAGACCGCGGCGGCCCCGCTTGTCAACGTCGATCCGGCGACGGCGGCAACGGTCCACGGCGTCGTCAGCTTCGAGGGCGACGTCCCCCGCGTTCCGCCGCTCAACATGAGCGCCGAGCCGGACTGCGTAACGCTGCACGGCGGCCGGGTCGCTTCCGATAGAGTCGTCGTGAACGACGGCAAGCTCCAGCACGTTCTCGTCTGGATCAGCAAGGGCCTTGAAGGCAAGCGCTTCCCTGTGCGCAGCGATCTCGTGAACCTCGACCAGAAAGGCTGCATCTACAAACCGCACGTCGTCGCCGTCCAACAGGGTCAGGCGATCAACATCACCAACTCCGACCCAACGACGCACAATGTTCACCCGTTGCCGAAAGACAACCGCGAATGGAACAAATCGCAAACTTCCAGCGCTCCGGCGATCGACTACACGTTCCCCCGCGCGGAACTGAAAATACCGGTCAAATGCAACATTCACCCTTGGATGCAGGCGTACATTCACGTCATCGAGCACCCGTATTTCTCCGTTTCCGGCGAGGACGGATCGTTCGAAATCGCGAACCTGCCTCCGGGCGCCTATACTCTCCAGGCGATACACGAGCAGTTCGGCGAGAAGGAAGTCGAAATCACCGTCGGCGCGAGCGAAACCAAAGAAGCGGACTTCCTATTCGGCAGCTAGCGCTTTCAGCCGAGAATGCGCGCAAACCTTCACAGCACGGCGGCGGCAGCCGGACTGACGACTACCCTGTCGGACTTCTACGAGCTCACCAAGCCGTCGATCGTCTGGTTGATCCTGATGTCGACGCTGATGGGCTTCTATCTGGCGACGACGGGGCCGATGCCTTATGCTCTGCTGCTCAACACCATCGCCGCGACAGCCCTTCTGGCCGGCGGGACAGGCGCGCTGAATCAGTGGTGGGAGCGCGGCGCCGACGCGCGCATGCGCCGTACTCTCGGTCGCCCGTTACCGGCGGGGCGCATTCAGCCGGCGACCGCTCTGGTGTTCTCGATCGGTCTTTCGATCGCCGGACTGGCCTACCTCCATGCCGCAACGAACGCACTCAGCTTCTGGCTGGGAGTCTTTGTCCTGCTCGCGTACAACCTGGTTTACACTCCGCTCAAATTTCACGTCTGGTGGTCCACGTTCCTCGGGGCTTTCCCCGGAGCCGTGCCTCCACTGCTCGGCTGGGCCGCGGTGCGCAACGAACTGAGCATCGAGGGCTGGGTACTCTTCGGCGTGCTCTTCCTCTGGCAATTCCCGCACTTCTACGCCATTGCCTGGATGTACCGGGAGGACTACGAGCGCGCCGGAATCCGCATGTTGCCGGTGATCGAGCCTGACGGCGCCTCTACCGGACGGCAGATCGTCGCCTGCTCTCTGGCGCTGACCCCCGTCAGCATGGCGCCGGCCTGGCTGGGCATGACGTCGGTCTGGTTCGCCGTTCCGGCATTCCTGTTGAGCGCCGGCTATCTCTACTACGGAATCCTCTCGGCCCGCAGGAAAACGGGAACGCAGGCGCGCGTCTTGCTGCGCGCCTCGGTGTTATACCTGCCGCTGCTCTACCTGTTCCTGCTGATTTTCAAGACGTAACGAGCTTCAGCGCGCTTCGTCGCCCGTGGCCACGTCTTTCCTTTCTTCCTGGGCCTGACCCAATTCCAGCTTGGCCCCGCTGGAGATCAGGCTGCCTTCGGACGGCCCTTGAAAAAACATGAAGCCTTCGCGGTCGCGCCAACTCGACGGCCCGGCGAGGATTTTTCCCGCTTTCAGGGTTTCCACCTTGATCCTCTCGATCAGCTTTATGTAGCGCGGGTCCGAACGCTCGTAGCCGGTGAAGCTGCCGATGTCGCCGCTGGCCGCAAAAACGACGTCAATTCCCTCTACGGCGGCGATCTTGTCCACGATCTCGATACCTCGGGGCGTCTCGATCATGACGACGATCATGATGTTGTCGTTGGCCAGCTCGCGGTACTTCCCATTGCCCCAGAGCTTGTCGTACTGCCCGCCCCCGCGGCTGCGCCTGCCCTGCGGGGGATACTTTGCGTAGAGCACGGCATCCTCGGCCTCCTTGACCGTATCGACCATCGGCACGACAATGCCCAAGGCGCCGATGTCCGTGGCCTTCTGCAGATCGCCCTCGGTAGCGTCCGGAATGCGAATGAAGGGGATCGCCGGAGCGTCCCGGCAAGCCCAGATCATCCTGGCGACCTGCTCGTAATTGAGCGGGCTGTGCTGCATCTCGATCCACAGGAAATCGAAGCCGGCATGAGCCATCGCGCAGTACACGTTGGGATCGGACGTATAGATCGTGCCGCCGACGACCTGCTTGCCCTGGGCCAGCTTTTGCTTGACCGTGTTGAACATGTGCTGGTCGGCGAACGCCGTTTGCGCGACGGCAAACAAAGAAATCAAGACGGACAGACGGATGCGAAGCATTTCAAATTTCCTCCTCGAAGGGACGGCCCAAGTATAACCCGCCGGAGGACTCAATGAAGAATCCCGGTCAGTTTTATTTTGAAGTATGTGGCCGGAGCGCACAGCCGTTTGAATGCAACTCGAGGTTTGGAGGCCGACTCGAAATCCGCCCCGGACTCGTCAAACGGGCATGCGGCGGGCGCCCGGCCGCCGCTCACACCCCGACGAGTTCTCTTTGCTCTTCCGCCTGCCGCTCGGCCGCCGGATCGAGGCCGTCGCCGGCGATCTGCACCAACGCGGGAGCGGCGGGCTCCTTGAGCACCTGCTCGCGGTAAATCTGCATCAACCGGGCCTCTTCCTCAGCCGTCATGATCTTCTTGCGCGCGCCGGACTCGACCGTTTCGCCTCTTGCCCGCGCCTCCGCCAGCTTGCGGTTGCGTTCGGCGATCTTCTCTTCGCGGGCGTTGGCGGGGCCTTCCATCTTCTGCGCGCCGCGGGCGGCGTGCTCGGCGTTGATGTGCAACTTCTCGCTGAGGCCCTTAATCTCCTCGACTTTCCTGCCGCCGGCGTAAATCTTGTGGCGGCCGTGCTCCTCGTACCAGTTCGAGAGCGTGGCCGTCATATGCATCTTCTCGATGATGTTGCGCCAGCCGATGCCCGTGTTATACGCGCAGAACGAAATCTCGCCTTCTTGCGTGCCGTAGGGAATCACGCACATCTCCGTCCGGCGAAAATCGTAGTTGAACAGATCTTGGAACCACATGCCCGCAACAAAGAGGAAGTTCCACGGATCGTTGCGGCGCGCCGTGCCTTTGCCGTAGTTCGTGCCCGAAAGCGCGAACGACTTGTCGAACTTCTTCAGCAAATCGAACATCGAGAAATTCTTGGGCGCCTTCATCGGGTTGTAGTTTTTCAAGATCGCCAGCCCCATCTGGAGATTCGTGGCCAGCTTGCCGCGGCCCGAATCGGTGATCCGGCGGATGTCCTGCACGAACTGCGGCACGTTGATGAACTCCGGAACAGGCGCCATGTCCTTCGTCTTCTTGTTGATCATCAGCGCGGTGCCGACGCCGCAGTTCGGATGGCAGCCGCAGCTTACCTGACCCCACTGCGCCTGCGGGCCGTGCGCCAAGTCGGCGGCATCGACAAAGCTGCCCATGACCGAAATCGGAAACCAGTCGCGGGTGGGCTCGGTAATGCCGACCTGCTGGCGCACGTCGTGCGCCAGGTGCGAAAGCGTATAACGCTGCTTCATCCGGCGCTCGTCGGTGATCTCCTCGTCGCGGCCGGTAAACGAAACCGGTTGAAAGGCAATGAAGGCAATGCGCCCGGGGTTGTCGCGCGCGAACTGAATGATCGGGCCGACTTCCTCGTTGTTGACGTTGTTGACCAGCGTTGTCACCAGAACGATCTCGATGCCGGCGTCGTGCATGTTTTCGATCGCCTTGATCTTGACGTCGAACAGGTTGCCGATCTTGCGGTGCTGATTCGGCTCGTTGCCGATGCCGTCGAACTGCAGATAGGCGTAGCGCATGCCCGCGTCGGCAGCAGCCTCGGCGAATCCCTTGGACTTGGCGAACTCGATGCCGTTCGTCGCCGCTTGGACCGAGTTGTAGCCGATTTGCCGGCAGTAGTTGACGGCCTTCAGGAAATAAGGCGACATCGTCGGTTCGCCGCCCGAGAACTGCACCGACATCTGGCGGCGCGGCTTGATCGAGATGGCGTTGTCGAGAATCGTCTTGATCTCTTCCCATTCGAGCTCGTGAACGAAGCCGACCTGGTTGGCGTCCATGAAGCAGGGGTCGCACATCATGTTGCAGCGGTTGGTGAGATCGACGGTCAGCACGGCGCCGCGGCCGTATTTCACCGTCGACGACCCGTGGTTGTGCAGTTTCTCGTCGTTGTGCGCCCGAATGTCGCGGCCGGGGAACTGCGATTCGATGTGCTCGAGAAATTCGGCGTCAATAGCCATGATGTCCTCGGTCTTGCCGTGCTTCGGACATTCCTTGACCATCCAGATTTGGTTGTCGCGCTCGAGAATCGTGGCTTTGACCTCGCCTACTTTCTCGGTCTTGAGGATGGAATAGTCCACTTCGCCGCTGAGAATGACTTCGCGCGCTTCGCGGACGCATTTGGGACAGAGCGAATCGGTCTGCCGCGGCCAGCCGAGGGGAGGCTTGGACTTCTCCCAGGACTTCAACATGGGTTTATCGGACCATGCCGGGGTAAACGCCTCGTTGGGCGCCTTGCGCGCGTCGAGCTTGCGGGCGACGCGCCAGCCGGCCGTAGCCAAGCGCGTGAGACCCTTTTCCAGATACTTAACCGGTCGATGCATGAAGTTTCTCTCCTGCGGAATTTCGTTTTTCAAATGTGCCCGAGCGGCGGCTTCAGCCCTTGCCGCCCGCGGGATGCCGTCCGCCGCATGCGTGGGGTTGGCAAACGGACTTTTCTACGCTATACGATTGCTAGCATAGGCGCAAGACTGCCCGGGAACCAAGTAAAAATCGGCGAAAGGGAGAAAATCGAGGTTGGACTGCGATTTTCAACAGGTTAACGGAAGCGGTTTCCGGCGCACCGCCGTATCCGCCGCGGCCGACTCCGAGCAGGTTAAGCGATTCGCGCGCGAAAGCGGATTCGAGCTGGCCGGCATCGCCTCTGCCGAACCCACTCTGGAGTCGCTTTTCTACCCGCAATGGATCGCCCGCGGCTACCACGGAAAGATGCGCTACCTGGAAGGCAGACGGGGCGAAATGCGCCGGGACCCGCGCTCGCTGCTGCCCTCGGCTCGCTCCGTCATCGCGGTCGGACAGGTCTATAACAGCCCGCATCCGTACTCGACCGCCTGCGAGTCCGAGAGCCGCGGCTGGATCTCGCGGTACGCCTGGGGCGAGGATTACCACAATACGCTCAAAACCAGGCTCCGCAAGCTTGTCGAGAAAATTGCGGCGACCGCCGCGGACGCGGATTTCAAAATCTGCGTGGACACATCGCCGCTCCTGGAGCGCGCCTACGCCCACCGCGCCGGACTCGGCTGGATCGGCAAAAACACATGCTTGATCAACGAGCGGATCGGGTCTTGGGTATTCCTCGGGGAAATTCTGACTTCGCTGGAATTGGCGCCCGACGGCCCCGCGCCGTTTCGCTGCGGCTCCTGCACCCGCTGCATCGACGCCTGCCCCACCGACGCCTTTGTCGAAATCGAGGAGACCGGCGGGCCTTCCCATGCGCTCGACTCGACCCGCTGCATTGCCTACCAGACGATCGAACTGCGCGGCGCAATCCCCGAACCCGACCGCAAGCCGATGGGCAAGCATCTGTTCGGATGCGATATTTGTCAAGACGTTTGCCCCTGGAACCGCTCCGAGCGGGCGGCAACGACCTTCGATCCCGCCTTCCAACCGGACCATGCCGAGCCCGATCTCGACGAACTGGCCTCGCTGACGGAGCGGCAGTTCAACGCGCGGTTCGGCAACTCGCCGATTGCGCGCAGCCGCTACCGGGGATTCCTGCGCAACGTCGCCGTTGTCATGGGCAACAGCGGAAACAAACGTTTCGCGCCGGCCTTGGAGCGGCTGGCCGCATGGCCGGACGAGGTTGTGAGCACGCATGCGGCATGGGCCTTGCGCCGCTTGGCCGCGGGCGCAGCCTCGCCCTCGGATTGAAGCCCGGGGCTCGGCCCCGCCCGAAGCTACGGATTCGGCTCATCGGGCGCCGCCTCGACCACTTCGAGCTCGGTCTCGTCTTCCTCCGCGCGCGCTTTCGCCGCGGCTTCGTCCATCACCTCCACCGAGACCGGCTGCTCCATGTACGCCGCGTTGTCGCCCGTCGTCAGAAACATCATCCGATAGCGCTTCATCGCCGTATTCGCCGGAACCGTAAAGGTAATCGATTCCGCGGTCTGTTCCTTGATTTCAAGTTCGATATCGCTGCCGCCGGCGGTCAGAAACAGCTTATCGACATTGCTCTTATCGAGGTTGACTCCCTTGGCGACGGCCTCGGCGCCGGGCGAAAGGGCATCGGGCTCAACGGATGTCAGCCGCGGCACGGCCGCCGGCAGAGCGAGTGCCGCTGCAAGCAGCAACACAGTGAGTTTTATAGAACCGGACATGGCGCTTCCCTCCTTGCTAAACATGCGAAGCTGTCACGATATTAGTCCCCTCGCCGCGGTTTTGCAATCTTTTCGTTAATCCCCCGGGCGTTCAAGACGCCGGACGAACGCAATCGGCAGACCGGCAGGCTTGAAGGAGTTGTTGCCATGAGACCCAATCCGAAACGGCCGTCCGTGCATCGCACGCCGCACGGCGCATATCAAATCCTACAGCATTACATTGCGGATCTGATCTACGGAACGAACGACGGAATCCTGACCACCTTTGCCATCGTGGCCGGAGTTTCCGGAGGCGAGTTGTCGTCCGACGTCGTCCTCATCGTGGGCGCGGCCAATCTGTTCGCCGACGGACTGTCGATGGGAGTCGGCAATTATCTCAGCATCCGCGCGCGGGAGAGCGCGCTCGAAGCGCAACGCTTGCCGGAGGAAGAGGCGTATCCCATCCGGCATGGTTTGGCAACGTTCCTGGCGTTCGCCGTCGCCGGCTCGGTTCCCTTGACGCCGTATCTCGTCCCCGGCTTGGAACACCGCTTCCTCCTCTCCGCGCTCGCCGCGCTTACCGCTCAATTCACGGCCGGCGCGTTGCGGTCGCTCGTCACGACGGGCCGGTGGTGGGTCAGCGGCTTTGAAATGGCGGCGCTGGGCGCGCTGACGGCGGGCGTCGCGTACGCCGTGGGCGCCGGGGTCGCTTCTCTGGTCCCGGCGGGGATTTGAGGGCTCGCGGCGGCGCTCGTACGCTGAAGCGCAAGCGGCGCGCCTTGCGTCTCTATAATTAGGCTTCTACCTTTCAAGCTCAGGCGGCGCGCATACGGCCATTCGCTCATGCCTTTTGCTCTATGGGCAGCAGAAAAACAACGCGGCAAGAAATCGACCGCTATCTCGAACCCCGCTATCTCAGCCTGGACAGCGTGCTCGACGACATCGAGCGGGAAATCATACTCTCGCAAGGGCTCTTCGGCGGCGTCGGCCTGGAGCTGAAGCCGTGCAGCGGCTCCAAGCGTAAGCTCGCCTTGGCCGTCAGCGGCGGGGGCGCGGGAGGCGTTTACAGCGCCGGCGCCCTCGAAGCGATCCTGCCTCGACTCCGCGAACGAGGCATCGACATCGACATTCTCGTCGGCACCTCCTCGGGCGCGGTGAACGGCTATGGAGTTTTCGTCGAGGAGCTCGGCAAAACAAATCCGCAACTCGATGAAGACCCGGCGATGAAGCAGCCGTTTCGGAGCTATATCGCCTCGGTCTGGTCGTATCTCGACCGCGACGGCAAAGCGTCGCGATGGGTGGTCGGAAGGCGCTCCTGGTTGATCGCGCTCGTGTCGAAGGGCATCGGCGCCGGCAAGAGAAGGCTGACCCTCGGCGCTCTTTTTCTGTTGCTGATCCTGCTCGTCAACCCCTATTTATTCGTCTTCGTGTTTCTGGCCTCCGGATTGGACGGAACGACCTTCCTTCCCCTGGGAGACCCCCGCTTGCTGAGCGAATACGCGCTGCACTTTTCCGTCCTGGGGCTAGTTGCCCTGGTCGTTCTCGTTGTGCTGGCGAGGCTCGTGTTCCGCGAATTCGGCGGCAG
This sequence comes from Bryobacterales bacterium, assembly GCA_965214915.1. GTDB lineage: Bacteria > Acidobacteriota > Terriglobia > Bryobacterales > UBA6623 > CATQHP01. The sequence continues at coordinate 888,777 of CBDCCP010000001.1, forward strand.
CCTCTTCCGCGACATGCCGCTGCTGCGGCTGCTGGCCAATACAGGGCCGAACGGCGACCTGACCGAACCCAGGTTCTGGCCGCGGGAACAGACGGTCGACCGCGCGCGCGTGTTGAGCCGCGAGCTCGTTGCGGAATGGTATGCCCGACGCGGCGCATTGCCCGAGTTCATCGTCACGGCCACCGACATCAGCGCCGGCCGCGAATGCCTTTTTACGCTCGTCCGCCCGGAGACTTATTCCAGACTGATCGAACGGGAATGGATGGCGGTCCAGTTCGACTCCGAAACGGGCGACGCCAAGGAATACCGCAAGCACGAAAGCGCCTTGTTCGCCCTGCCCGAGAACCTGCTCAAAGCCGTGGTCGCCTCTTCGGCCGTCCCCGGCGCCTTTCCGACGCAACGCATCGGCATCTACGGCGCAAGAAGCCGCCGCTATGTGCGCCACTGCTTCGTGGACGGCGGCGTCCTCGACAATAGCCCGATCCACATCGCCATCGACGCCGGCGCAACCCATGTCATTTCGCTCGAGATGCACCCTCTGGAACATCACGATCCGATGGAAAGCGACGAGCGCGGCAAAGCGGAGTACAGCTTGTTCCAAGCCGCGCTCAAGACCTTCACGGCCGTGCTCGACCGCGCCACGGCGGAAGACATCCGCCGCACCGTGGCCTGGAACCGCTTTCTAGCGCGGCGCCCGGAAAGCCTCGGGCCGGGCAAGCCGTCTCAGGAAGAAAGCGGCAAGACGCAATCCGAGCAAGCGGCGACGGCAATGGGCCGCCGCATCGTCCCCCTCTACCGCATCGCCCCGCGCAGCGCTCAAATCGGCACCGTCGAGTTCGACGGGCATTACATCGAAGGCAAACGCACCGTCGTGCTCCGAGATCTGCTGCGGCGCGGAGTCGTCGACATGCAGGGCGAAAACATCTGGCGGGCAACGCTGCAGCATGCGCCGGACAGCAAGCCGGCGGACAGCGGATAGCAAAACGATGTCGTGGAGGAGTCCGCCGCGCTTTCCACTGACTCCCGCCGCGACTGCCGGCTCAAGGCACGATTCCATGCCTCTGGTAGAGTTGAAGTTACCCCTCCAGCCGCAGCAATGAACCCTGAACACGCGCATCCCTACGGCCGCCCGCCGGTTGCCGAGAAACCGGCGAAGATGCCCCCGCATCCTCTGACGCTCGACGGCTCTGCTCTGCTGCATCAGATGTTCCGCATACGCCGGCCGGCCTGGCGCGCTCTGGATGCGGCCGAGCAGGCGGAGATCGCCGCCGAAGCCGCGGCGGCTTTTGCCGCAATGGAAGCACACCCCGAGGGCGGCAGCGCGCTGTTCGCGCAACTCGGCCACAAGGGCGATCTGCTGATCCCGCACTTCCGCAAGAGCTTCGAGGGACTTAACGAAGCGGAACTGAAGATCGCCTCGCTGGCGCTCAACGATTACCTGGAACCCACCGGCTCCTATGTCTCGATCGTGGAATTGGGCCTCTACGATTCGACCGTCAAGCTTTACGAATCGTTGCGCAAAGCGGGCGTCCACCCCCACAGCGACGAATGGAACGCCCGCGTCAAGGAGCGCATGGCCGAACAGGCTGAGGCCATGGCGCCGCGGCTCTACCCGCGCATTCCCGCACACCGCTATCTCTGCTTTTATCCGATGGACAAAAAGCGCGGCGAGGACAAGAACTGGTACGCCGCGCCTATCGAGCGCCGCCGCGACATGATGCGCGAACACGGCATGATCGGACGCGGCTACGCCGGCCGCGTCAAGCAGATCATCTCGGGCTCCATCGGCTTCGACGACTGGGAGTGGGGGGTCGATCTCTTCGCCGACGATCCCAAGGTGTTCAAGCAACTCATCTACGAAATGCGTTTCGACGAAGCCAGCGCCGTCTATGCCGCTTTCGGACCGTTTTACATCGGGCTCCGTTTTGCCGCCGGCGAACTGGGCAAAGTGCTTGCCGGAGAACCGCCCGCGTACGGCCCTCCGTCGCCATAACCGTTCGCATTTTCCCTCGGCTCGCGGTCCGTTGTAGAATTGTTTCTGCATGGGTTTTGCACTCAAGGTCTTGCCGGCGGCAACGATCGTCTGCTGTTGTCTGTCGGCGGAAGAGTTCCGCTTTCAATACGCCGGCGCGGCAGGCGGCTCCGCCTGGAAAGGGCTGCAACTGGGCATCGAGGAATCGAATGTCCAGGGCAAGTTCATGGACACGACCTTCTCGTTGGGCGGCGACGACGCCATTGCCGTCTTCGCCGACAAGCCCGGAAGCATCGGGAAAATCGGCGCAGACGCAGGCGGCCGCCCGGTGCTTAATCTCAGCGACGGCGCCGACGCCCTGCGGAAGCATTGCGCGGCCAATGTCCTGCACGTCATCCCCAGTGACAAAATGAAACGGGACGCCGCGGTCCAATGGAAACTGAAAGACCCCGCAGCGGCCGACGTTTCGGCGAGCGGTTGGCGCCCCGACGCAGTCAAATTCTCCGCGCGCGATCTCAACAAGCGCTACACGAAAAGATTCGGCGAGCCGATGGACGAGTACGCCTGGGCCGGCTGGTTCGCGGCGCGCGCGGTCGCCGACACCCTGATGCGCCATCCCGGCGCCGATTCCGCGAAATTGCTCCAGTTGCTCAAAGAAGACGAGTTCGACGGCCAGAAAGGCGACCCGCACAGCTTCCGCAAAAACGGCCAGCTCCGCCAGCCGCTGATGATCGTCTCAGCCGACGGCAAGCTTTTGGGGGAAGCCCCGGTGCGCGGAATCGCGGCGGATCTCGACAGTCTGGGATCGACTTCCTGTGAGTAATGCAATGCGATTTCCCATTCTTTTTCTAGCCGCTGCCGGCCTGTGCGCCGAGCCCACCCACCGCCTGTTCGTCAGCAACGAGGCCGGCGACTCGCTCACTGTAATCGACAGCCGCACGGGCCAAATCGAAACAACCATTGCCGTCGGCGACCGGCCTCGAGGCATCGGACTGTCGCCTGACCGCAGCCGCGTCTATGTCGCCCTGGGCAACGAGAACGCCATCGCCGTTGTCGATGCCAAGTCGCTTGAAATCGTCAAAAAAATCCCCGCCGGATCCGATCCCGAGGCATTCGCAGTTCACGGCGACGGCACGATTTATCTGTCGAACGAAGACGCCGGCTCGGCCACCGCGCTCGACCCCGATTCCGGCAAAATCCTCGCCGAGATCGAAGTCGGCATCGAACCCGAAGGCGTCGGCATCAGCCCGGACGGCAAACAGGTGCTGGTGACCAGCGAATCCACCAATATGGTGCATATCATCTCGGCGGCGGACAAGAAGCTCACGGCCAACGTGCTCGTCGGCGCGCGGCCGCGCGAAGTGGCCTTCAGTCCCGACGGGAAGTATTTCTGGGTCACCTCCGAGGTAGCCGGCGAAGTGGCCAAAGTCGACCGCGCGACGAACGAGATCGCCGCCGTCAACAAGCGCCTGCGGCGCGAAATCAACCGCCGCGTCAAGCCCAAGGGCATCGTCCTGAGCCCCGACGGCAAGCGCCTGTACGTCTCCTTGGGCCGCGGCAACGCCATTGCCGTGCTGAACCCCGACACGCTCGCCATCGAAGCCGTCGTGCCGGCCGGCAGCCGCGTCTGGGGGCTGGCGCTGTCGAAAGACGGAACCCGGCTCTACGCAGCCAACGGACTCGACGCGAACCTCTCCGTAATCGATACGCTCGCGCTCAAGGAGATCGGAAAGCTGCCGACGGGCGAAATGCCCTGGGGCGTTGCGCTCGATGATTAGCCGGGTCGTTCTCGCCTTTCTGCTGCCGGCCGCAGCCGTCTTCGCGGCCGAAGGGGTCACTCCTCTGGAAGCCATCGGCTGGAAGCTGTTCTTCGACCCGATCCTGTCCGGCCCCAAGAACACCTCTTGCGCAACCTGCCATATCCCGGAGAAAGGCTACGAATCCGGAGAGCCGCTGGGCAAGGGCGCCTACGGCGACGTCCTGCCGCGGCAGGCGCCTACCGTCGTCAACCTGGGCGAGGCCGAGCATTTCTTTTGGGACGGCCGCGCCTCCTCGCTCGAAGAGCAGGCCAAAGGCCCCATCGTCAACCCCATTGAGATGGACCTCAGCCACGAAGACGCCGCGAAACGGCTCAACGCGGACAAGACCTACCGGCAAGCCTTCGCCAGCATAGGCGTGAACGCAATCGGCATCGACGATATCGCCGGCGCAATCGCCGCCTTCGAACGCAAGTTGACCACGGGCCGCGCTTTGTACGACGACTGGCTTGCCGGCGACCGGTCGGTATTCAACGCCTCACAGGAACGGGGCCGGATGATCTTTTTTACCCGCGGCCAATGCGCGACATGCCACATCGGCCGCAACTTCACCGACGGCGATTTCCATAACATCGGCACCGGCACGACCGAAGACCCCGGCCGCTCCGCCGTCTCCGGGGACGACTACGACCTGGGCGCCTTCAAAACGCCGTCGCTGCGCAACTGGAAAACCCGCGAACCTTTCATGCACGACGGTCGCTTCGCAACCCTCGACGAAGTCCTGGAGTTCTACAACGAACCCAAAGACGGCGCGCTGGGCGAAACGGAGCTCGACCCGCTGCGCATGACGCCTGAAGAACTGACCGACATCAAGGCGTTCCTGGAAACCCTGAACGGCGCCTGGCCCGACCTCGAACCTTTCGAAAACGCCTGGAAAACGCTGGCGGGAGTACAGCAACCCGATTGATCCCCCGGAAAACTTCTGCAATACTGTTAACGAACCCCCTGATCGAAGCTGCGCGAGGTTGAATGGCAAAAGAAGAAGGAATCGAAGTTACCGGAACGATCGTCGAAAAGCATCCCGGCGGAATTTTCAGCGTCGAGTTGGAAGACAAGCACAAAGTGCTCGCCCAAATCGCCGGGAAACTGCGCAAGCACCGCATCCGCATCCTCACCGGCGACCGCGTCAACGTCGAATTGTCCCCTTACGATCTCACTCGCGGCCGCATCGTTTACCGCTACCGCAGCTAAACGTGAAACTCTGCATCCTCCGCCACGGCATCGCCGAGGATGCCGCTTTCGGACAATCCGACGAGTCCCGCAGGCTTACGGACGAGGGCCGCAAAAAAACCCGCCGCGTGATGGCGCGGGCCCGCCAAGCGGGTCTGCGGCCCGATGTCATGCTGACAAGTCCGTATCCCCGAGCCGCCGCCACGGCGGAGATTGCGAAGGAAGAATTGAAGCTCGCGGAAGAGCCGGTGGAGACTGTACGGCTCGTGCCCTACGCCAACGTTTTCGAGTTGTGGGATGAAATCCGAAGCTACCCGTACGCCAACGAGATCATGGTTGTCGGCCACAATCCGTTGCTCGGCGATCTCGCCGCCTGGACGATCGGCGCGCGGGGCGGCGCGGTCGTCATGAAGAAGTCGGCTCTGGCGGTTATCGATATCCCCTACCTATCGCCGCCGCCGCGCGGAACGCTGATTTGGCTGCTTACGCCGAAGTCTGCGGGATCGTAACTCTGTTTGGCCCCGGCAAACGCCGGTGAGAGTTGGCTTTGAATTGCCGGGGTTGTGAAGACCATTTCGGTAGTCTGCCGCGCCGTCTGCTGCGCGACACTGAAGACATATGTCGTCTCGGCTGCGCATCGGCGTCAATGCGCTTTACCTGATCCCCGGCGGGGTCGGCGGGACCGAGATATATCTGCGCAATCTGCTTGCAGCCTTGGCCGCCATCGACGGGCGCAACGAGTATTTCGTTTATCTCAACCGCGAATCCGACGAGTCGATCTGTCCGTCCGCAGCGAATTTTCACGCGGTCGATACGGGGGTTCCTGCCTCGATCCGTCCGTTGCGCTTGGCTTACGAGCAGACGGGACTGGCTCTGCGCAGTTTCAGCAACGGGTTGGACGTTTTGTTTTCGCCCGGCTTCACTTCGCCGTTTTTCAGCAGGGGCCGGAGAGTGACGGTCATTCACGATCTTCAACATAAGAAGCAGCCCCAAAATTTCGGGATTCTGGAGCGCTGGGCCTGGGATGCGACGGTCTGGGCTTCGGCGCGGCGGTCGTCGCTGCTGGTGACCGTATCGACGCAATCGCGGAACGATACGATCGAGGCGTATCGGCTTGCGTCCGACCGAGTGCGCGTCATCGGTCATGGAGTCGAGCCTGCTCTCGCCGGGGCGCGGGAGTCGTCCGAGGACCGCCGGCCGCTGCTGGACGAAGCCGGTGTGCCCCGCGAGCCGTTTCTACTCGCCGTCTCGACGGTGCATCGCCATAAAAACTGGGAGCGCTTGCTCGATGCGTATCAGGAACTCGTTGCGGACGGAAGACCCGAGCATCTGGCGGTCAGCGGCGTGAAGGGCAAGGCTTGGCAGGACGTATGCAAGAGGCTGCAGCATCCGCCGCTGCAAGGCCGGGTCCACCTGCTCGGCTGGCAACCGCGGGAGGTCGTGATCGCCTTGTTCCAGTACGCGGAGGCGCTGGTTTTTCCATCGACTTTCGAGGGCTTCGGCATGCCGGTAGCGGAGGCGCTGGCGGCAGGGCTGCCGGTGGCCTGTTCCGATATTCCACCGCTGCGGGAAATCGCTTCGGGGGCGGCGCAGTTCTTCGATCCGTTCTCGACGGAGGACATCCGCGAAACTTTGTCCGAGTTGCTGGAAAAGCCGGAACTCCGGCGGGCGAACGCGGCCGCCGGACGGCGCAAGGCCAAGACGTTCACTTGGCGTCGGGCGGCGGAGAAAACGCTGGCCGTATTTCTCGAGGCCGGGCGAAGATGACCAGTGGCATGGCGGTGGACGCCAATGTGCCGATATTCGAGCGCAGCGGCAAGGATCTCCGCGGAGACAAAGCCGTCGTGGCCGCGCTCCATGCCGGTTGCGGCAAGGCGTTCCTGACGATCATCGATACGAATTTGACTACGATCGTCGCCGCCGCCTGTAGCGGTTGCGCTTCGAATGACAAAGCCGACTTTTGAAGGAACCTTTGCATACCCGCCGGTGTCTAGGGGTTACCGGACAAGGAGCGCAGCGGAACGATACAACGGCTTTCCAAGACGAATATCGATTCCCTCGGCCGCCGTTTATTTCTCTGCGGGGGCGAGGTTCTGCGGGGCTTCTCGTTCGCTCTTGAGGTCGGCGCGCCGACCGGAACGAGGTTGGAACATTATGTTTGAAGACAGTTTGATGGAAAATCACGTCAAGACCACAAGCCGCTTGGCTGTCGTTTGCTCGACGGCGTTGCAGCTCGGTTTGGTCGGGGTTGCGCTGCTGATTCCGCTGCTCAACTACTATGAGTTGCCGGCGACCGATCTGGTCGGCTTCCTGGCTGCGCCGCCCCCGCCGTGGTGAAGCCGCAGAAAGTCATTCCGCGCGAGTTCGATTCGGGTCAATTGACGCAGCCCGTCGCGATTCCCGACCAAGTCGCGATCATCGACGAAGATTATCAGCCGCCCAGCGCCGGCCTCGCCGGCGTTGTCGGCGGCGTTTCCGGCGGCCAAGTCGGCGGCTGGACCGGCGGCGTCATCGGCAGCATCATTTCGAGCGCCCCGACGGTTGCCCCCCCGCCGCCCCCGCCGCCGCCGGTGAAGAAGAAAGCCGCTCCGAAGCGGATTCTCATCGGCGGCAACGTCGCCAAGGCCCGCCTGCTGCGGCAGGTTCGCCCGCAGTACCCCCCGCTGGCCCGCCAAGCCAGGATCCAGGGCACGGTGAAGCTGTCGGCAATCATCGCCAGGGACGGCACGATCCAGAAACTCGAGGTGACCAACGGCCATCCGCTGCTGGTCCCTGCGGCATTGGCCGCCGTGAAGCAGTGGCGCTACAAGCCCACGCTGCTCAACGGCGAGGCCGTGGAGGTTCTCACGAATATCGACGTGAACTTCATCCTCAGCGAGTGATCCGGCGTCCAAAAGCTTGCCCCCGCGGGCGGGCCGGAAATATAAGGCGGACCTTGCTCGGTGAAAATCGGCGTCTGTTGATCAACAAGACCTGGGACCCCGCCAATTGGATATGCATCGCATCCCCGGCGTCTATCGAAAGCCGCAAGAAAAAACGCGACAAAAATGTGCCGCCGGGGAGTCAGAGCGCCGCGATGCGAGCGACCGTGCGCACGGCTGCTGCTTATGGGATTGTTTTTTCCGGTACCGAGGGCCGCCGGCGCTCGCTATGGAGTGGTCGAGGGGATGCGCGAAAGAGACGGTCGCCGACGGAGCAAACCATGCCAAGCGTTCGAGCTCAAGCCGTGCATAGAGGCGCGGCCGGCTAATACCCGAGGTAGATCGTCTTGTAATCGGAGTAGAAATCGAGCGCGGCCGGGCCTTGTTCCTTGGGGCCGAAGCTCGATTCCTTGGTTCCTCCGAAGGGCAGTTGATACTCGACGCCGGCGCTCGGCAGGTTGACCGTAATCAGCCCCGCCTCGATGCGGTTGACGTACTCGAAAATGCGCGAGACGTTTTGCGTCTGAATCGATGCCGACAGACCGAAGTCGATCTTGTTGGCGATGCGCATGGCGTCGTCGAAGTCCGCGGCGCGGAGAACGGCCAGCACCGGGCCGAAGACTTCTTCCTGCGCGATGCGCATGTCTTCCTCGACCGCGGTGAAGACGGTCGGCTCGAAAAAAAAGCCTTTGGCGTATTCGCCTTCGTCCAGGACGCGGCCGCCGCAGGCGAGTTGGGCGCCTTCGTTGCGGGCAATCTCGCAGTACCTGACGTTCGTGTCGAGCTGGGCGCGGTCGATGGCCGGGCCGATCTGTACCCCTTTGTCGAGGCCGTTGCCGACCTTCAGCGCTTTTACCGCGTCGATGAGGGCGGCAACGAACTCGTCGTAGATGCCGTCTTCGACAATGACGCGGCTCGTGGCCGTGCATTTCTGGCCGGTCGAGAACATTGCCGCGTTGACGGTGTTGCCGACGGCCTTGGGGAGATCGGCGTCGGCGAGAACGATGGTGGGGTTCTTGCCGCCCATTTCGAGTTGAATGCGCAGCCGGCGCGCCGACGCCTGCGCATGCAGCGCCCGGCCGACCGCGCACGAGCCCGTAAACGACACCGCTTTCACCGGCTCGGCATCGACCATGGCCTCGCCGACCTCGCCTCCCGAGCCGCAAATGAAATTGACGACGCCCCGGGGGATGCCGGCCCGATGGCAGGCTTCGGCGATCCGCCAACTGCTCAGCGGCGCGGCGGTCGCCGGTTTCACAAGCACGGTATTGCCCGCGATCAGCGCCGGGGCCAGTTTCCAGGCCGGGATGGCGCTGGGGAAATTCCAGGGGTTGATCTGGGCGACGACTCCCAGCGGCCGGCGCACCGAATACATGAAGACGCGGTCGCGCTCGGAGGGGACCAACATGCCGGGCATGCGGGCGCCCTCTCCGGCGAAATAGCGGAAAATGTTGACCGAGCGCATCGTCTCGCCGGCCGCCTCCGGGAGCGTCTTCCCTTCCTCACGCGTCATCTCGCGGGCCAGGGAATCGAGGTTGTTTTCGAGGATGTCGGCGACTTTGAACAGGTATCGAGCGCGCTGCGGTGCGTTCATCGCCGCCCAGGACGGGTAGGCTTCTTGGGCGGCGGCCGCAGCCGCCTGGACATCGGCTCGATTCCCCTTGCAAAACACGCCAACGCAGTCGCCGGCGTCGGCCGGATTGAAGTTCTCGAATATGCGCTCGGAAGCGACCCATTCTCCATTGATGTAATTCGGAAAGGTTTTGACGTCGGCCATGAAATCCTCTAACGAAGGTAAAATCGTGCTCTATGGCGGTTTTTCCATCATCGCACGTCACTTTGGTCACGGGCGCGTCGCTGGGCATCGGCGCGGCGACGGCGGTCGAGTTCGCTCGGCGGGGGTCGCAAGTGGCCGTACACTACAACTCCAGCGAAGACGCCGCCAAGGCGGTCGCGGCCGAAATCGAAGCGGCGGGCGGAACCGCGTGGCTGTTCCAGGCCGACGTTTCGCAGCCGGATCAGTGCCGGCGGCTGGTCGCCGAGGTCCTCGAGCAGGCCGCACGCATCGATGTCCTCGTCAACAACGCGGGCTCGTTGATCGACCGGCGCTCCGTGCTCGACATCGAGGACGAGTTCTGGGCGCGCGCGATGAACCTCAACATGGGCAGCGTCTTGTGGGTCAGCCAACCGGCCGCCGCTCATATGAAGGAGCGCGGTTCGGGGGCGATCGTCAATCTCGGCTCGATCGCGGGGCATAACGGAGGCGGTCCGGGCGCGATGCCCTACGCGGCCGCGAAGGCGGGCGTCACGGGAATGACCAAGGGCATGGCCAAGGAACTGATCGCCTACGGCATTCGAGTCAACGCGGTCAATCCTGGCGTGATTCTGACGCCGTTTCACGAGCGGTTCTCAAGCGAAGAGCGCATGCGCGCGATGGTCTCGCAGATACCTCAAGGACGCGCCGGGGAATCGCCGGAAGTCGCCAAGGTCATTGCCTTCCTGGCGAGCGACGAAGCTGCGCATATCGTCGGGGAATCGATCGAGGTCAACGGCGGCATGTTGATGGATTGAGCGCCCGGCGCGGCGCTTTTGCTATCCACTATCCACCGTCCGCGCAAGCGGCCTAGACGTTTCTGCTGCCGGAGACCTCGCGCACGTAGGGCAGGCGGTTGATGGCGCGGGATACTCGCTCGAGCTGCTTGGCGTTCGAGACTTCGACGACCAGATCGATGGCCACCGGCCGGTCCGCCTTTTCGCCCCGCGACTCGATTTTCGCGATGTTCAAGCCCTCGCCGGAAAGGATTCCCGTCAGGTCGTTCAAAATGCCCGGCTTGTCGTCGACATAGATCGTCAGGCGCGTCTGGTAGGTGGAGTCCCCGTCTGCCGCCCAGGCGACATCGATGCGGCGCTCGGCCTCGTACATCAGGTTGCGAACGTTGCTGCAGTTGCCGGAATGCACGCCGACGCCTTTCCCGCGTGTCACGTAGCCGACAATCTCTTCGCCCGGCAGCGGGTTGCAGCAACGGGCGCGGTAAACGAGGATGTCGTCCCGCCCCGCTACGACCAGCGCATCGGCGGCGCCGTCATGCCTTGCGGACGAGGGCGCGCTGACCAGCGCCGGCGCCGCGGGCGCCGCCGGCTCGCCGCCCGAACGATCCGGGAAAAGCTTCGCTGCGACCTGACGCGCCGAATGCCGGCCGTAACCGAGCATGACGTGCAGATCGGCGAGGCTCGCACAGCCGTATTCCCGGCAGACTTCCTTGATCCTTTGGGGGGACGCCGATTTGAGGCTGACTTTTACGCGCCGCGCTTCTTTCTCCAGGAGCTTGACGCCGATCTCTTCGGCCTTACGCCGGCGCTGGGCGTTGAGCCATTGCTTGATCTTGTTGCGCGCCCGCGAGGTCTTCACGAACGACAGCCAATCCTGACTCGGGTGGGCGTTTTGTTGCGTGCCGATCTCGACGATGTCGCCGTTCTGCAGCTTGTATTTGAGGGGAACGATGCGTCCTTCGATCTTTGCGGTCGTGCAGCGGCGCCCGACCTCGGTATGAATGGCGTACGCGAAGTCGACCGGCGTAGCGCCGCTGGGAAGCGTGATGAGCTTGCCTTTGGGAGTGAAGACGTACACGTCTTCGGGGTAGAGGTCGACCTTCAGCGTCGACAAGAAGTCGGACGGATCGCTGACTTCCCGCTGCCACTCGACCAACTGCCGGAGCCACGTCATGCGGCGGTCATCCACATCCCCTCCAGCATGTCCCTCTTTGTACTTCCAATGCGCGCAGATGCCTTCCTCGGCCGTGCGGTGCATTTCCTCGGTGCGTATCTGCACTTCGAAACGCTGGCCTCCGTCGGTAATGACCGAGGTGTGCAGCGACTGGTAGAGATTGGGGCGCGGCATGGCCACGAAGTCTTTGATCCGTCCCGGAATCGGTCGCCACTGGGCGTGAATGACCCCCAACGCGGCATAGCAATTGCTTTTCGTGTCGGTGATCACCCGCAAAGCCAGTAAATCGTACACCTGCTCGATGGTGACTTTCTGGCGGTTGAGCTTCTGATAAATGGAATAGGGGCGCTTGATGCGGCCTTGCAGGCGCCCCGGAATCTCCGCCTGCGCAAGCTTCTCCTCGAGATCGTGCTGGACCTCGGCCAGAAATTCCTGACTCGCTTCGCGCCGGGATTCGATTTGGTCGGTAATTGTTCGGAAAGCATCGGGCTCCAGCACCGCGAAGGCATGGTCCTCGAGCTCGCTGCGCACTTTGCCCATGCCGAGGCGCAAAGCGATTGGAGCGTATATCTCCCGTGTTTCCAATGCGATGCGCCGTTGCTTCTCCGGTTCGAGAAATTGCAGCGTGCGCATGTTGTGGGTGCGGTCGGCCAGCTTGACGAGGATGACGCGGATATCCGCGATCATCGCCAGCAGCATTTTCCGAAAGGTCTCGGCCTGCCGCGCTTCGGACGATCGAAATTGCAAGCGGCCCAACTTGGTCACGCCGTTGACGCACAGCGCGATCTCCTCGCCGAATTCGCGGCGAAGCTGCTCGACGGTGACGGGAGTGTCTTCGACTACATCGTGGAGCAGCCCGCTCGCCAATGTAGCCCCGTCGAGGCGCATGTCGGCCAGCAGGTGCGCGACTTCGACCAGATGGGCGGCGTAAGGTTCGCCGGACTTGCGCTTCTGAGCGCCGTGATGCTCGGCGGCAAAGGCGTACGCCCGCCGGAGAAGCTCGGAGTCGTCAACGGGACGGTACGCACGAGCTTTCTCCAGAAGCTCGTCGAAGCGGGCCGCGACGGCCGGGGACGGAACGGGAAGCGCGGAAACAGTCTGCTGATCGGACATGGATCACGCGGTCACGCCGCCGGAGTCGATGCGTGCGACAATAACGAAACCCCGGAGCCGTTTTCGGCTCCAGGGTTTATTATAGGGTCGCCTTGTCGGCGGGAGAGACCGAGCTAGTCCTCTTCGGCGGCGAACTGGTTGAACGTGCTTTCCTCGGTGAGGCGTTTCTTGGTGTCCAGCGTGCGCTGCACCCAATCGTCCGCCTTGGCCAGATATTCTTCGTATTCCTCTTTCGAGTCGGCGAAGTCGGCGCGTTCGCGGAGCAACAGGTTCGTATAGGCCATGGCGTCGGTATAATCGGGGTCAATCTCCAGAGCCTTTTCCAGATTCTGCAGACCTTCGTCGATCACGGGAAGGAGCTCGACGCCCAACTCCTGGCGTTGTTTCGCGTCCTTGATCGGGCCGGGGTCGGCCTGCTCCATGCCCAGGTCGGCGCGCAACTGCAAGCGCGGCTCGTATGAGCGGCTCCAACTGATCACGCCGATCGTGTAGAACGATTCCTTGTTGTCGGGCTGAGCCGCGATAACTTTCTCGTGCCATTCCTTCGCCTCGTCGAACTTCTTCATCTGGAAGTACAGCGAAGCGACGCTCTGCAGCGAGGTCGAATTCTCGGGATCGTCTTCAAGAACCGCCTTGAAACCGTCGAGCGCCTTAGCGGCAATCGCATCGTTTTCAGGCGACTCCACGCCGGGGATGTACTGCATCATGTGCGAGTAGGCCAAATAGACCCTGGCGTCCGAGAGCGTCGGGTCCAGATCCGAGGCAGTTGTGAAATACTCCGCTGCGCCCTCATAGTTCGCGGACGCGAAAGCCTGAACGCCCTTGTTGAGCGCGGCGCGGGCTTTCAAATAATTGACCTGCTCCGAACAGCCGACGCTGCCGAGCAGCAAAACCCCCAAGGTTGCGATGGAAAGGATTCTCGTCTTCTTCGTCATCGATAAACTCCGTATGCGGACATCTGTCCCTGATAAAGCTGTGCGCCTAAACCAGCGTACCACCGTACGCGGGCGAACCCCTTTATTCGATCTGCTCCGTCAAAAGGCCGATCTTGTCGACGCCGGCGCCTTTGCCGATGTCGATGACGGCGGCCACGTCGCGGTAGTCCAGATTCGGCGCGCCGCGCACGAACATCACCCTTTCCGCCCGCGTCTTGAAGATGTCGCGCAGATGCTCCTCGAGAGCGCTGAGGTTCGACGGGTCGCGGTTAATCATGATGCTGCGGTCGGCGTTTACCGAAACGACCACGGTCCGCGCGTTCGGTTGCTCTTGCTGCTGTTCGTCCTCGCTCGGCTGCGGAACGAGCGCTTCCAGGCCTTTCGGCGTAAGCGGCGTGATGACCATGAAGATGATCAGCAAGACCAACAGCACGTCGATCAGCGGGGTCATGTTGATGTAGGGAGCGCCCTTGTCTCCCCCTGTACTCATACCCATTGTTCAATTCCTCCGACTTTCATGTACGAATTTCGACAAGCGAAACTCGGCTAGCCCCTGTATGCGGACTGTCCTTTTTCTTCTTTCTCGGTGAGCAGGCCTACTTGGTCCACCCCCGCCGTACGGATGGTGTTCACGACCTCGACGACGACTTCGTACTTGGAGCGCGCATCGCACTTCAAATAGACCGTTTTGTCGATACGGTTGCTGACCACATCGCTGACTTGCTGCGCCAGGTCCCTGAGCTCCAATTTCTCTCTTCCCAGAAAAACCTGTCCGTCGCGGGTTACCGCGACAACCAGCGCGTCTTCGGCGTCCGCTTCGTCCATCGCGATCGGGTTGCGCGTGCGCACCATGTCCACGCTGACGCCTTTACTGAGCATGGGCGTGATGACCATGAAGATGATCAGCATGACCAGCATCACGTCGACCATCGGGGTGACGTTGATCTCATTGATGGTGCCCATGCCGGGTCTTTTCTTTTTTCCCTCTGCCATTTTCTTTCTCCCGTTGCCGCCGCCGTCGTCCGTTGCGTGGTCGGACGGCGGCGGCGGCTTTATTTAGCCGGTCTACCTTGTCGAACCTAGCTTTTTCCCCCGGTGCGTTTGAGGAAGTAATCGATCAACTCGGAACTCGAGTTTTCCATCTCGACGTCGAACCCTTCAACCTTGGAGTTGTAGTAGTTGAACATCCACACCGCAGGCAGCGCCACGAAAAGGCCGATGGCGGTTGCGACGAGAGCTTCGGAGATCCCGCCCGCAACAGCGCCGAGACCGGTCGATTTCTCTTGCGAGATGCCCTGGAAGGCGTTGATGATGCCAACAACCGTGCCGAACAATCCGACGAACGGAGCGGTCGAGCCGATGGTGGCCAAGCCGCTGAGGCCGCGGTTCAATTCGGCGTGCGTAATTGCCTGGGCGCGTTCGAGGGCGCGCTTCGAAGCGTCCACGGTGCCTCCCGGGATATCGGCGCCTTCTTGGTGCGCCTTGAATTCCGCCAAGCCGGCGGTGACGACCTTAGCCAAGTGACTCTTCTTGTAGCGGTCGGCAAGCTCAATCGCTTCTTCGAGCTTCCCTTCGCGTAAAGCGCCCGCAACCGCGGGAGCGAACTGGCGCGACTGCTTTTTGGCCGAAGTATAGGCCAAGGCGCGGTCAATCATCACGCCGATCGACCATGCCGACATCAGGAACATGACGATGACGACGGCCTTGGCGGCAAAACCCATTTGGTTCCACATGGAAACCATATCGAATCCGACTTCCTGCTGAAGCAGGAACGCCGTAGTTGCAAACTGAGTAAACATGTACTCTCTTCCTCCTAAACCAACAAATTTTTGACTCGTAGACCGACTTCAAACCCACCGAGAGCTTTTTCGGTCCGCCCGGGGCCTACGCGACCCGGGCGGACCGCCCGCGGAGGGCAAACTTTTGGACGCCGGTTCACCCGCTGAGGGTGAAGTTCACGTCGATATTCGTCAAAACCTCCACGGCCTCGCCGTTGAGCAGCGTGGGCTTGTAGCGCCACTGTTTCACGGCGGCCAACGCCGCGGGGACCAACAGCGGATGGCCGTTCGTCACCTCGAGTTTCTGGATCGTG
This sequence comes from Bryobacterales bacterium, assembly GCA_965214915.1. Classification (GTDB taxonomy): domain Bacteria; phylum Acidobacteriota; class Terriglobia; order Bryobacterales; family UBA6623; genus CATQHP01. The sequence goes on from CBDCCP010000001.1 coordinate 904,521, forward strand.
CCGTCCTTGGCAATGATCGCCGACAGCTTCACCGTGCCCTGGATCCTGGCTTGGCGGGCCAGCGGGGGGTACTGCGGGCGAACCTGCCGCAGCAGGCGGGCCTTGGCGACGTTGCCGCCGACGCGAATCCGCTTCGGAGCGGCTTTCTTCTTCACCGGCGGCGGCGGCGGCGGCGGCGGGGCGACTGTCGGGGCGCTCGAAATGATGCCGCCGATGACGCCGCCGATCTGACCGCCGACCTGGCCGCCGGGAACGCCGCCGACAACGCCGGCGATGCCGGCGCTGGGCGGCTGATAATCTTCGTCGATAATCGCGACCTGATCGGGAATCGCGACGGGCTGCGTCAACTGACCCGAATCGAACTCGCGCGGAATGACTTTCTGCGGCTTCACCACGGCCGGCGGGGGGGGCGGCGGCGGCGGCGGCGGCGGCGCGGCCAGGAAACCGACCAGATCGGTCGCCGGCAACTCGTAGTAGTTGAGCAGCGGAATCAGCAGCGCCACTCCGACAAGGCCGAGCTGCAACCCCGTCGAAAGCGCGACAGCCAAGCGGCTTGTGGTCTTGACGTGATTTTCCATCAAACTGTCTTCAAACATAGTGTTCCAACCTCGTTCCGGGCGCGCGGCCCGTCTAATTTTTCCTTGCCCTCTTTCCGCTCGGCGCCTTGGCTGCGCTCAGTCCCTGGCCCCAAAGTAAAATCGGGCTGGCAATGAAAATCGATGAGTACGTTCCGATCAGCACGCCGACCACAAGGGCGAACGAAAAACCGCGCAGAACCTCGCCACCGAAGATAAACAAACACATTACAGCAATCAACGTCAACCCGGAAGTCAGCACCGTGCGGCTCAGGGTCTGATTGATGCTGAGATTCAACAACTCCATCGAGCTCAACCGCCTCGTCAGCTTGCGGTTTTCCCGGACGCGATCGAAGATTACAATCGTGTCGTTCATGGAGTAGCCCAATAGTGTCAACAAAGCGGCGATCACTGTCAACTCGATTTCCCGTCCGAAGATAGAAAAAAAGCCGAGCGTGATGAATACATCGTGAAAAACCGCCGCGACAGCGGCAATCCCGTAAATCCATTCGAATCGAAACGCAATGTACACCAACATGCCGGCCAAGGCGAACAGCGTCGCCCGAATGGCGATCCATTGCAGTTCCTTGCCAACCTTGGGGCCGACAACCTCTACGCCGCGAATCGCAAATTCTCCGAGGTCGGCCTCTTCCCGGAGTGCAGCCATGATATCAGGATTCAACCCCGAAACGGAACCCAGCGCGGAAAAATCTTTGACCAGACCGGAATGTTGCGAATCGCGCGCCTTCAATAGCGCCTCGGCCTGTTGCGTCAGCTCCTCCCGGGTCAGCCCGGCCGCTCGGATCTTGGCGTTCCCGCTGAGTTGCTGCACCAGCGCCTCGGCCCCGGCGTTATTGAAATCGAGCTTGCCGGGTTCAATCGGGTAGAGCTCGCGCAGCGTCTCGACCACCTGAGCTCTGCCAGACGTCTCCACGATGTCGCCGGCCAGATCGATGTCGATCTTCAATTCGTGATCGTCGGGGCCTTCTTCGAACGGCTGCAGGGTGGCTACGGAAAGGCCCTTGGCGGTCAACGCGCCGCGGACGCTCTCCGTGTCGGGGGCCTCCTTGAATTTCGCGTACACCAAGGCGCCTCCCTTGAAGTCGATCCCGAATTTGAGTCCGCCGTTCAAAATCGTGCTCACTGCCCCGGCCGCGATGAAAACCAGCGAAAGACCGAAAAATATCTTGCGGCGGCCGAGGAAATCGATATTCGTCTTGGAAAGCAGTTGCATCGATCGCTCATTCCGCCGTACTCCTTGTCCGGTAACCCTAGACACCGGCGGGCATTCAAAAGTTCCTTCAAAAGTTCGGCTCCGTCATTCGCAGCGCAACCTCCGCGGGCCGCGAATCCGACGGAGCTTTCTTAAATGCTCAACTCCTCCACCTGCTGCTTGCGGGACAGGCTCAAATCGAAGATCAGCCGGGAAACGAAGACGGAAGTAAACAGGTTGGCCAGCAAGCCGATGGCCAGAGTCACGGCGAACCCCCTCACCGGGCCGCTGCCGAACAGAAAGAGACAGGCGGCAGCGATGATCGTAGTCAAATTCGTATCGATGATCGTCAGGAACGCCTTGCCGAAGCCGGCATTGAGCGCGGCCACGACAGCCTTGCCCTCGCGCAACTCCTCGCGAATGCGCTCGAATATCAACACATTGGCGTCCACCGCCATGCCGATCGTCAAGATGATGCCCGCGATTCCGGGCAGCGTCAACGCGGCTTCGAAGACGCTGAGCACGGCAAGCAGGATCACCAGGTTGAAGAACAAGGCGACATTGGCGTTGATGCCGGCCGCCTTATAGTAGGCGAGCATCACGACGACGATGATCGCGACGCCGTACAGCGCGCTCGAAATGCCCTGCTGGATCGAGTCCGCGCCCAACGAAGCGCCGACCGTGCGCTCTTCCAGATATACAACCGACGCAGGAAGCGCGCCGGCGCGCAGCACCAAGGCGAGATCGGTCGCTTCAATCTGGCTGTCGATCTGGTTGATGACCCCTTCGGATTCGATGCGCGACTGAATTGTTGCGACGCTCTGGATGCGGCGGTCGAGAACCACGGCCAGCGGCTTCTGGATGTTATTCGCCGTAAAAATCCCAAACCGCTGTCCGGCCTGCCGCGAGAGGCTGAAGGCGACCTGCCATTGGCCCGGATATTGCGTGTCCCGTCCGGCCTGGGCGTTTCTCAAATCGCGGCCGGTTACGACCGGAGTTCTTTCCAGCAAGTACCACTCGTCCTTGCCGAGCCCCGGCTGCAGCCAATGGGCGAGCTTCGAGTTGGCCGGCAGAATGCCGCCGTTGCTCGAGCGCGCGGCGGCCTGCGACGGGTAGGGGCCGTCGAGGACCAACGTAATTTCGAGATGAGCCGACATCTGCAGCAGATTCATGACCCGCGCGGGGTCGCTCACCCCCGGCAACTGCACGAGGATTTCGTGCTCCGCTTCCGCGCGGCCGTGCTGCTGGATGACGGGTTCCGTCAAACCGAGGCCGTTGATGCGGTTCTCGATGGTCGCTATGGATTGCTGCAAGGTTTCGCCCTTGAGACGGATCAACTCGCTCGGTCGCAGTCTCAGGCGAAACGAATCGCTGCTCGTGCTCGTGGCGATCCAGGACGGCGCTTCAATCTCTATCAGGTCGCGGACTTCGCCCGTGCGGTCGATCGGAACGCCTTCGATCGTGATTTCGATCGTGTCGGCGGTCTCGATCGAATCGGGGTCGTTGCGCGCCATCGACTTGTAGGCGATATCGTCGGCGCGCAAACGCCTCCTGAGACGGTCGATCGTCTGATCCGCTTCGGATTTCAGCGCGTCCTGCACCTGCACCTGCAGGATGAGGTGCGTGCCGCCCTTGAGGTCGAGCCCGAGCTTGATGACTTCCGCGAGATGAGCCTTGATATCCTCCGGGCGGGGGGAGAGCCCGAAAACCTGGTAAAGACAGGCCGCCAAAACGACGAGCGTGATGCCGATCTTGGTCCCGAATCCGCTTTTCATGGTGTTCTATTTCGGTTTCGCCGGCGCCGTTAGTTCTTCGACCCCTCGGCCGTTCCCGTGATCGCGTTGCGCGAGAATTCCAGTTTCACGCTGTCCGGCCGTACGCGCAGCGTCACCGTCTTGTCGGTCAGCGCAACGATCGTCCCGATCAAACCGCCGTTCGTCACGACTTTGTCGCCGGTAGAGAGATTCGCCAGCATTTCATCGAGTTGTTTCTGGCGCTTGCGGGTCGGCATGATGACGAGCAAATAGAAGATGCCCATGATCAGGACGATCGGGATCAACGGACCGAACGACGGCGCAGACTGCAGCAACAGGCCCGGCCGAGGCGCAGCCGCCTGGAGTCCGAATTGAATCGCAGCGTACAAACCTATCCTTCAACCGCCCGCCGAACCCGTTGGCAATCCTAGTGCGGACGCGCCTTAGCCACTATAGCGTAGAATCTCGAAACCCAGAACCTCGAATCCGCCCCTCTCGCTATACTCCCGGAGGAGCGTTACGGCCCGGACCGAAGTTCTTTCAGATATGTCGGAAACTCCCCAACGAGAATAGCTTCTCGAATTCGGCGCATCCTGTCAAGGTACATGGAGATATTATGCAGCGTCGCCAGGGTGCTGAAGAGAAGCTCCTTGGCCATGAACAGGTGCCGTAGATAGGCGCGCGAGAAATTCCGGCAGGCGTAGCATCCGCAAGCGGCGTCGAGCGGCCCGTCTTCGCGCGCATGCACGGCGTTCTTGATCGCGACTTTGCCCGTGCTCGTGAACAGGCGGCCGTTGCGCGCGTTGCGCGTGGGCAGCACGCAGTCCATCATGTCCGCGCCCAGCGCGGCATAATCGCCCAGTTCGTCGAGCATGCCGACGCCCATCACGTAACGGGGCTTGCCGCGCGGCAGGATGTCTTCCACGGCGGCGATCATTGCGTAGCTGAGATCGCGCGGCTCCCCGACCGAAAGACCGCCGACGGCGTACCCCGGAGCATCGAGCTCCAGCAGGCGGCGGGCGCACTCGCGGCGCAGGCCGCGGTACATCGATCCCTGCACGATCGGAAACAGCAGTTGGCCGCAATTCGCGGGTTTCCTGCGCCAATGCCGGAAGGCGCGCTCGGCCCAGCGCAGGCTCAACTCCATCGATTCGCGGGCGCGCGATTCCCCGGCCGGGTACTCCGTACACTCGTCGAGCGCCATCATGATGTCGCTGCCCAACGCCGTTTGCACATCGACGACCGATTCAGGCGAAAAAAAGTGTTTCGAGCCGTCGAGGTGCGACCGGAATTCGACTCCTTGCTCGCAAATTTTTCGCAGAGAGGCAAGACTGAAGAGCTGATAGCCGCCGGAATCGGTGAGGATCGCCCGCGGCCAGCCGATAAACGCGTGCAGCCCGCCGAATTGCGCGATCGTCTCGCGGCCCGGACGCAGGTAGAGGTGGTAGGCGTTGCAGAGCACGATCGGCGCGTCGAGTTCTTCCCGAAGCTGCTTGGGCGTCAGCCCCTTGACCGATCCCTGCGTGCCCACGGGCATGAACACGGGGGTTTCGATCGTACCGTGCGCGGTGTGCAGCACCCCGGCCCGCGCGCGCGTGACGGGGCATTCCGCCACGATTTCGAAATGGGGGGTCATGAGTTGCAGATTCGACTTGCCGGCTTGGCGCCTTGCTTCTCAAGCGCCGTTCCGTGTCCCCAGTCAGTTCTCAAACGATCGGAGAAACTCAATAGCCCTCTCCTTTTCGCGAAAGATTCCCCGGACTTCATCCTCGTTCGAATACCGAATGTTCAGTTCGTAGCGCGCGAAATCCGCGGCAGGCGCAGACTGGTCATGCCCCGAGACGAAACGGACGGCATCCTCGATAGAGTCGAACCTGCGCGAACTACCGGAGAGGGTCAGCACGAAGATGTGCGCGACGCGACGATTGAGACAACGCCGTAAGGTCTCGAAGCAGGGGATGAATTGATCGGAGTGGAGTTTTCGGATTTCTTCCGCAATCCGTTCTCGCTGAACCGGCGTCAGACGTTCGAAGGCATCCACCTTGCGCTGCAGTTCCGCCTCGCTCGTGTCTTCACCCGACGACATGTCGATCCCCTCACTTGCAAACGCCTGCATAACCGTCTTGTAGGGGCAGTAGGCAAGATTAAATTCGTGGGATCGAAACTGGGCCAGAGAACCTTCGGTGAAGACGCCCGCAATCACCGCGCCCAAGAACGGACGATAGTTTCGGTAGGTTTCCGCCAACGGCGCGATTGCCCCCTGCATCTCTTGGGCTTTGTTCCTGGAGTGCTTCGTGTACCTGCGCCATGCAGTCTCGATAAAGGCTCGCGGACGGCCCAGTGTTTTCTCGGACCCGCCCTCTTCAAGCACGTAGTCGAGATCGTGCGTGTTGCCTCGCGAATCTCTCCAGGCGACTTTTTTCTTCCCTGCCCGCGCGGGCCGAGCGTGCTTGTAGTCCAGGTACAGACCATATTTCTCGGCAATTTCCTGCAAAGGCTTACGAATCGCAGCCTCTAACTCGTCTCCAATGATCTGCCCGAGTCTATGCGCCGGTGACTGCGCCACGCGTAACTAACCTTCCACCCACAAGCGTCCCTCGCAAAGGGGAACGCGATGTTTGCGGTTTTTCCACTTGATATTGCGGTCGCGGGTTTTCTCAAAAGCGAATGACCTGAAACCCGCCGCAACGGCCAGTTTGCCGAGCCATTCGATTGCGGGAACATACACTCCATAAGGCGCTGAATCTCCGACCACGAAACAAACCTTCGACGGCGATCTGCATACGCGCCGGAGCGCCAGCCAAGCCCGCGCAAGATCGAGGAAGTAGCACCCGATCATGTTATGATAGGTCTTCTTGCCTCCGCGAGTCAGTCGAACCTTGCCAAGCTCTCCGCACACGGGTTGAAGGTCGTCGCGGATGGGGTCGAGTTCGGGCCTCGCAAGCACACCCTCGAGATCGACGGCCCTGTCGGGAACGTGCTGCGTACAAGAGCGGAGAAGGCGCCGGCGGATATTCGCTTGCAAATCTCCCCAGCCCTTGATCTCGCCGAAAAATGTCAATTCCAGACGGGTAGCGTCCGCATAGTCGTAGTTGTTCGGGTACGGGGGCGAGGTCATGACGAGATTGAAGCTATCGACGGGGACGGTTGCGCATAATCGAGCGTCATCGAGGTTGAACGTAGCCCTTGGCCCGGAGAGGCCATTGACGGCGCTCATGTCCGCATGCATCGTACGCATCATCTCCCCGAATGCAGAGAAAGGCTCCCGGACTCGCGCCTTTCGACGATCGGGCAGGAGGTATTGCCAGTTGGCCGTACCGACATGGGATGTTGAGCGTAAAACAGAGACAAGAGTAAGCCATACAAGCCGGGAAGATTCAGAGTTATCGTCGGCGCTCTCGATTGCGCGCCGAAGACAATCGAGTTGTTCCAGCGCCTCGTCCGTGTAGCATTTTCGGATAAGCGGGGCATACGATTCCAAGGACGGAGAGCGGCGCTGGGCGCTGAACAACGCGTTCTCAGCCCGCTGCAGATACTCGCTCGGCGACGAGCGGTAGGCCAGTTTGGCTTTTGCGACCCGCGCCACGAACGGATGCGGGTCTATCCCCCAAGATTCGACGCCGCACTGCTCGGCAGCAATCAGCGTGGTACCGCTTCCGGCGAAGGGATCGAAGACCCTCACCTCGCGGCCCCCCGCCTCACGCGAGATCAAGTCCTCTGCCCAAGCGCCGCTGAAACCTGCGCTGTAGCGGAACCACCGATGAACCGGAAGCCCCATGTTGTCCACGAAACTACCGGAGGCGCTTTTCTTGTACCGGGGCGCCTCGGCCTCCGGGAAAAGAGAGATTTGTTGCCGGTGACGCATTGCAGTCGTTCACTCAGTCACAAACACGGATTGCATTCCCAACCGGGCGGCAGCACTCACAGTAGGCGCCGCTTCCGGGCCGTGCTTTATCGGGAAACATCCGGCGCGACTCCATAACGCCGGTTCCCTTGCAGTCCATCGACCGGATACCTTCCTTCCACTAGCCTGTCTTGTAGGATGCCAAGAATTTCCCCTATAATACAGGCCGCCCGCGTGACCGGCGGCGGACCATTACGAGGCCGATTCAGCAAGCATTTCAAGACGGAGCAGAGGCTGATTGCGGTTTTTTAGCCGGGTCCTCCATGCCCGGCTACTCTTCCGGCTCGGCTCCGGGCAGCAGCGGCTGAGCCGGCGGCGGCGCAAGGGGTTCGGGCAGCGCTTCGGGTTTCCCGGCCAAGTACGCTTCTTTACTGAGCACCATGCGTTCGAGCGACGGATTGAAGCGGCTCCATACGGTTTCGGGAGCCGTCTCTGCGATGCTCGCGCGCATGCTTTCCAATTTCGAGTCCAGATCGTCGATGTAGTGAAGCGCCAGCGCTTCGGGGAACATCGGCAACTTCGGCGACCCGAATTCGTACTTGCCGTGGTGGCTCAGCAGCATGTGCTGCACCAGCGCCTTCAACTTCGGCGGAAAATCGCCCAACTCTTCGCACTTGCGGTCGACCATGGAGACCGCCATGGCGATGTGGCCGAGCAGTTGACCCTCGTCGGTGTAGAAAAACGACCGCTCGTAGCCGAGCTCGTAGATCTTGCCGATGTCGTGAAGCAAGACGCCGGTCTGCAGCAAGTCGCGGTCGAGATGCGAATAATTCGCAGCAATCATCCGGGCCAGGTTCAGCAGGCTGACGACGTGCTCGAGCAGTCCGCCGATGAAGCCGTGGTGAAGCGCTTTCGCGGCGGGCGCCTTCCGGAAACGTCCGGCGATTTCCGGATCGTCGAAGAACGCCTGCATCAGCCGCTTGAGATCCCGGTTTTCGAAGCCGTCGATCGCCGCCATAAGCTCCGCGAACATCGCATCGATATCGCGCGTGGTGTGGGGCATCAGATCCGCGAGATCGATTTCGTTCTCGTAGGCAACGCGCAGCCTGCGGACGATGAGTTGGGGGTTGTCGCGGAAAACTTCGACTACGCCCTCGACCTTGATGACGTCGTCCTGCTCGAAGGAGTCGGCGAACTTTTTGACGTTGTCCCACATCCTTGCTTCGATTTGACCGCTGCGGTCGGACAAACGAAGCGACAGGAACGGTTCCCGGCTTTGTTTTTTGAAACGGACTTCCTTCGACTGCACCAGGAAAAAACTGGTGATCCAGTCGTTCGCCTTCAGGTCGGAGACGTAGCGTTCTTTCACTTGAGGTATGCGGGTCGGCTTACAGTCCGTCGCCGGAGTCGGCTCTGCCCTTGTTCTTGTTGCCGCCTCCCGGCAGGGGGATCACCCAGAGCAGCCGGCGCTTTTTCTTCTTGCTGAGCACCTCTTCGCGGGTCGTCGTGACCGGAGCGAGCTTGGCCGGGTCGCTCCATGAAGTATCCATGCCGGCAACGGCGCCGGAGTCGGCATAGCCCGGCCGGATTTCGATATAGGCGCGCCCGCGAAGCTCGGTCAAATACCCGCGGATGGCCGGCGCATAGCGCGGGCCTCCGATGGTGGCGCGGATTTCGTCTTCCACTTCTTCAAGCTGCGCCAAGCCTTCGCGGAAGACCTGGTCCACGCGCAGAATCAGCAGCCCGTTAGGAACCTCGACGAGATCGGTGATGAAACCGCGGCTCTTGCCGAAGACGGCATCCTCGATCTCCTTGCGCAGCATCCCGCGCCGGTAGATGCCGATGTCGCCGCCTTGCTCTTTGGTCAGCAGATCCTCCGAATAGCGCGAGGCCATCTCGTAGAACGGCTCGCCGCGCTGTACGCGCTCGTGGATTTCGCCGGCCTGCTTGCGCGTGGCTTCCTGCTCGGTCTGATTCTTGCCCGCCAACTCGAAGAAAATCTGACTGAGGCGAACGCCTTCCGAGCGTACGTACTCGTCCTTGTGCTCGTTGTAGTATTCCTCGATTTCCTCGCGAGCGATGATAATTCGGCCGGCGACTTCCTGGCCGAGGACGGACTGCGCCAGAAAGTTCTCGCGCATCCGGTCGAGTAAATCCTCGGCGGGCTCGCCGGTGCGCTCGATCACCCAATCCTCGAAATCGTCCACGGTCTCGATATCGTTCTGATTCATGATCTCGTCGCGCTGATTGAGCACCTGCGCCTCGACGCTGATTCCGAGATCGTTGCCTTTCTGAATCAACAGGCGTTGGTCGATCATGTCGCGCAGGATGTTCTTCTCGCGGGCGGCAATCGTTTTCTCTTTGTCGCCGCCCGCGACCTCGGAATCCCTAAGCACTTCGGCCCGGATCTCGTTGGCGAAGCGGTCGTACTCCGAGCGCAGCACCACGTCGCCGTTGACTTTGACGATGATCTCCTCGACAATAACGACCTCGCCTGCCAGCGGCGCCGCCAAGGCGGGCAGCAGCGCAAGGGAAACCCAATTCAGCCGTCTCATAAGCTCTCTAAAGACTATTTTCGCACCAACGCGCCCAAAGGTGTTCCGAGCGTCGAAATTTCTCGCCTAAGGCCGGCGCACGCCGGGGCGGGGCGGCGCAGAAGGGCTGGGCGCTACAATATGCCCGCAATGAACGATTCCGCGATCCATCGCCGCCGCTTTCTACAGATCGGGGGAGCGGCCGGCGCTTGGCTGTCCGCCGGCTGCGGCGGACAGCGGCCCGAAGCCCGGCCAGAGCGGCCCAACATCGTCATGATCATGTCCGACGACATGGGCTACTCCGACCTGGGCTGCTACGGCGGAGAAATCGAAACGCCGAACCTCGACCGTCTCGCCGGCGGGGGGCTGCGGTTCACGCGCTACTACACCAATAACATGTGCGTGCCGACACGGGCGTCGTTGATGAGCGGCTGCTACACGACGAAGTCGATCCACCCCGCCGGAACGATCTCCTCGCAAGTCGTCACCGCGGCCGAGGCGCTCGGAGCGGCCGGATACTCGACCTACATCAGCGGCAAGTGGCACCTCACGCCGGAAGACGACCCCGCGAATCTGCCCTGCCGGCGCGGCTTCGACGAGTTTTTTGGCACGTTACTGGGCGCGGGCAGCTTCTGGGCGCCGGCTACGCTGATGCGCAACAACGAGCCGGCCGAGCATCTCTTCCAGGCGGACGACTTTTATTACACCGACGCGATCACTGACCATGCGCTTGAATTCATGCAGGACGGCCTCGCCAAAGAATCGCCGTTTTTTCTCTACGTCTCGTACACGGCGGCGCATTGGCCGCTGCACGCGGATGAAGAAGATATCGAGCCCTACAAGGGCAAATACTCGATAGGGTGGGACGAACTGCGCCTGAAGCGCCACGCGCGCATGAAGGAACTCGGCGTCGTCAACCCGGACTGGGAGCTTTCGCCGCGCAACCCCGAGGCGCCGGCCTGGGAAGACGAACCGCACAAGGAGTGGCAGCAGCGCCGCATGGAGGTCTATGCCGGACAGATCACGCGCATGGACCGCGGCATCGGACGGCTGCTCGACGCGCTCGAAGCCTCGGGCGAAGCCGACAATACTCTGGTCGTCTTCCAGATCGACAACGGCGGCTGCCACGTGGAATACACGCCCGACCGCACGGGGCCCTACCTCCCCGCGGCCACTCGCGCCGGAGAGCCGATGATCCCGGGCAACATCCCCGGAATCATGCCCGGCCCCGAGCATACGTATCAGAGCTACGGCTACGGCTGGGCGAACGTTTCGAACACGCCGTTCCGGCTGTACAAGCAGCACGACCACGAAGGCGGCATCGTCGTTCCCTTGATTGCCCGCTGGCCGCGGGTGATCCAGCAAACCGGCGGGCTGACCGACCAATTGGCCCACGTCATCGATCTGCTGCCCACGTTCCTCGAAGCGGCGGGCGCGGCATACCCACAGGAGTTCGCAGGCCGAAAGATCGTGCCGGCCGACGGAGACAGCTTGCTGCCGGTATTCCGCGGCGAGCGCAGGGAGCCGCACAAAACGTTGTTCTGGGAATGGAACCGCGGCCGCGCCGTGCGGCAGGGCCGCTGGAAGCTGGTGGGGATCAAAGGCAAACCGTGGGAGCTTTACGACATCGAAGCCGACGGCGCCGAGCTGCACGACATGGCGGCGCGGCAGCCCGACCGCGTCCGCGCGATGGAAGACCTGTGGAATCGGTGGAAGCAGGACCGCGGCTTCATCACGACGTAATTCGAATTTGCGCCGCGGAGTTCCCGGGATAAAATGAAGATACAGCCTCGCTTCCGCCGGGCCCGCGGCTCTCCGGTCAACGATTCCCGCCCGGCGCCGCGAGCGTTTTTATTTTCAGCGCCTCGCGGGGGAACTTACGCATAGCTTATGTCTAATCTTGCGGTTTTAGGTCTGCAATGGGGCGACGAGGGCAAGGGCAAGATCGTCGATCTACTCGCCGAACGCTTTGACGTCATCGTGCGCAGCCAGGGCGGCCACAACGCCGGCCACACCGTAAAGGTAGGCGACCGGACCTTCGTGCTTTCGCTGGTTCCCAGCGGCATTCTGCGGCAAGGCAAACAGGCCGTCATCGGCAACGGACTCGTCATCGACCCGGCCGCGCTGCTGCGGGAAATCGAAACTCTCGAAGGGCTGGGCGTGGCGGTTCAAGGCAATCTGTTCGTCAGCAACCGGGCGCATGTCATCTTTCCGTACCACCAAGCGATGGAAAGGGTTACCGAAGCGACTCCCGGCAAGCGCAAGATCGGCACGACTTCGCGCGGCATCGGCCCCTGCTACGAAGACAAGATGAACCGGCGCGGGATCCGCGTTGCGGAACTGGTCGAACCCGCCATTTTCCCCGACCGCTTCCGCGCCGTCGCCGCCGAGAAGAACGCCGTGGCCAAAGCTTTGGGCATCTACCAACCGTGGGACGTCGAGGCCTGCCTCGCCGCCTACCGGGGTTATGCGGACCGCCTGCGGCCGTTCGTCTGCGACAATACCGCGTTGCTCAATCGAGCGCTGAAAAGCGGCAAGCGCTTGCTGTTCGAGGGGGCGCAGGCGACGATGCTCGACATCGACTTCGGCACCTACCCCTATCTGACTTCGTCGAACGCGACAGCCGGCGGTCTGAGCACGGGTTCGGGCGTCTCGCCCCGCCTGATCGACGACATTGTCGGCATTACGAAGGCTTACGCCACCAGAGTCGGCGAAGGGCCGTTCGTCACCGAGTTGAACGGCGCCGCGGGCGACGCTCTACGCGAGGCGGGGCGCGAGTTCGGGACGGTCACCGGCCGGCCGCGCCGCTGCGGTTGGTTCGACATCCCGATACTGCGTTACGCCCACATCATCAACCACCTCTCGACGCTGGTAGTCACCAAGCTCGACGTGCTCGACGGCCTGGAAACAATCCCCGTCTGCACCGGCTACCGTTACCGCGGCGAGACAATCGACGAAATGCCCGCCCTCTGCGAGGTTTACGCTGAAGTCGAGCCTGTTTACGAGGAGCGGCCCGGCTGGCGCCGCTCGACGGTCGGCGTAACCGATTTCGACGATTTGCCGCCGGCCGCCAGGGACTACATAGCGTTCCTGGAAGACGCCCTCGAACTCGAGATCGGCGGCATCTCGACGGGCCCCGAACGCGGCCAGACGGTAATCCGGCCCAACTCCGCGTTCGAGAAACTCGTTGCCGGTTGAGACGCGGGGCCGCTGTCTTTCAGATAACTCCAACACGGACGGACGCCGTCCCGTCGACTTCCACGACGAACGTGTCCCCACGGGCCAGGGGATACAGAGGCAGCGGCGAACCGGTCAATGCGATCTGTCCCTTTTTGAGGCGTTTGCCGACAACGGCCAGCCTTTCGACCAGTTCCGGCAGCGTTGCCAGCGGGTTGGCCGATACTCTCCCCTGCAATTCCCCGTTGATGGAAACGCTCAGGGGATAGGCGCTCCGCAAGGGCGCGGCGCCGTCCGCGGACGAGGCGACGATGCCGGCGTGAAAGGCATTGTTGGCAACAAGTTCCACTGCCGTCGGCCTTTCACCTCTGAATCGCGCATTGTGCAGCTCGATCACCGCAAGCAGATTCTGGGCATAGCGCTCGGGATGATTCGCGGCCGCTTCGGCGTCGGGGACATCTTCGGCGATGTTGACCGCGAATTCGCCTTCGACAGCCAAGCCGCTGAAACGGTTTGCAGGCAAAACTACCCCGGACTCGTGTATTTCGCTCTCGAACACGTGGCCGATGACAGGATGCGTAATACCCAATTGCTCGCGGATGACGCCGCTGACGCAGCCGATCTTGAACCCCGCCACCGCTTCGCCCCGCTGCTCGCGCAGCGCAGCAACCGCCGACTGCAGGCGATAAGCATCGTCCAGGCTCCAGTCGATTGCGCCGTCTGCGAACATCGACCCGGGATTGTGCCGGTCGTAGTCGTCGAGTTGGCGGCGGGCGGCGGCTGGGAGATCGGCTTTGTTCATCGTTCGGTCCATCCTAGTTATTCGGTATCATGCCGGTAGGCTGTTTGTGCCGGCTCGCCATGTTGTTTACTCGGTTTCGAGGCCCTCCACCGTTATGCATCCGCCATTTCAGACTTTCTCAATCCCCCGCCCTGCGGCGAAGTTGTTTCTGTTGTTGCCGGCCGCGCTTGCCGCAGCCGCGGCGGCTCCTCGGGTCGACCCCGCAAAGCCGCTGCAATGGCAGCCGGTTACGCTGACGTTCGACGGCCCTCAGGCAGAGGAGAACGGGTCGCCGAATCCTTTTTCCGACTTCCGCATGAGCGTGACCTTTACTCGCAGCGCTTCCGGCGAGCGGCGAACGGTTCAAGGGTTTTTCGCCGCCGACGGCAACGCGGCCGACTCGTCCTCTGAATCCGGCGACAAGTGGCGCGTCAGGTTTACGCCTCCCGACCCCGGCGTCTGGGAATGGACGGCCTCGTTTCGCACGGGAACCGACGTTGCGCTCAACGACTCGCCGTCGGCCGGCCAAGCCGCGGCGTTCGACGGCGAATCGGGCGCTCTCGAAGTCGGCGCAGCGCCCGCGAACGCTCCCGGCTTCCAATCCAAAGGCTTCCTCCGACCGACCGGCAAACACTATCTGCAATTTCAAAACGGCGAGTACTACCTCAAGGGCGGCGCCGATTCGCCGGAAAATTTTCTCGGCTACTTCGAATTCGACGGCACCTTCGATACCGCCCGCCACGAAGGCGTTGCAACCGACAAGGGCGCTTTCATCCACAAATACGAACCGCACGCGCGGGACTGGGCCTCCGGCGACCCTACTTGGAAAGGAGGCAAGGGCAAAAACATCATTGGCGCGGTGAACTATCTGGCGGCGAAGGGAATGAACAGCATCTATTTCCTGACCTATAACCTCGACGGCGGCGACGGCAAGGACGTCTGGATGTGGAACGACCCCCAAAGCCGCGACCGCTTCGACGTTTCGAAATTGGCCCAGTGGGAAATCGTCTTCTCCCATATGGAACGGCGCGGCGTCATGATGCACGTCATCACGCAGGAAACCGAGAACGACGGGAAACTCGGCGGCACGCCGGCGCTGAACCGCGTCCGCAAGCTCTATCTGCGCGAGTTGGTTGCCCGCTTCGGCCATCACCTCGCCGTGGTCTGGAACCTCGGCGAGGAAAACGACACGCCCCGCGCGGACCGCGAAGAAACCGCAGCCTACATTCGCCGGATGGACCCGAACGATCACGCGGTCACCGTCCACACCCACAATACCCGCAGCTTGCACACCTATACGGGGATCATGGGCTCCGAAAATTTTTCCGCGTCCTCGATCCAGGGCCGCATGGAAGACTCGAACCGTGAAGCCTTCGTGCTCCGCGCCCGCTCGGCCGCCGCCGGACGCCCCTGGGCGATCTTCCACGACGAGCAGACGCCCGCCTCGGTCGGCGTGATGCCGGACGCCGAAGACCCGCTGCACGACAAGCCGCGCAAGCAGGCCCTGTGGGGCAACCTGATGGGCGGCGGCGCCGGCGTCGAATGGTATTTCGGCTATGCCTACGACCACATGGATCTCAACTGCGAAGACTGGCGGTCGCGGGACATCATGTGGAACCAGACGCGCCACGCCCTTGAATTTTTCCAGGAGCATCTTCCGTTCTGGGAAATGTGGCCCGCAAACGAGGTGAGCGGCAACGACAAAGCGTTCGTGTTTGCCAAAGAGGGAGAAATCTACGCCGTCTATTTGCCCGAGGGAAACCGGACGCTCCTGAGGGTCGCCGCGGGAGAGTACACGCTGCATTGGTACGACCCTCGCAACGGAGGCGGGCTGCAATCGGGAGAGCGCCCGACGATTCGCGTCGGCGAAGCGAGCATGCGCGACGACGGCAGCCTCCAGATCGCGCCGCCGCATCATCCCGGTAAGGACTGGGTCGCGCTTCTGCGCCGGACGCCGGCGGCGCACTGAGATCGAGCATCGCGGGCGCGGCGAAACTTTTCGCGGGCGCGGCGCACGATGCGGTTGACAGCGCATCCGCGAACGTCCACAATAATTTTTAGCTTCCCGTGCCGTAAGAACGGCTGGTTCGTTCGTCTTACATATTCAGGCAGAGGCGCGGGAGCCGTCGAGGCTCTGGGTTGTACGACTACGACACATCCGGCGATCCCGCCCGCGTTGCTTGGGAAACGGAGGAGTTGTTTGTCGAGCACCGCGAGAGCTTGATGCGCTACTTGCGCTATCACTTGAGCGATTTCGCAGCGGCGGAAGACATTGCGCAAGAGTGCTTTATTCGGTTTTTCCAAGCGCGGCGCCAACAAGAAATCATCGAGCAGCCGAAAGCTTGGCTGTTTCGGGTCGCGCATAACCTGGTTATCGACCACGGGCGTACGAAAAAGCTGGATCTGGTGAGTGACGACGAATGGAGGATGATCGAAGCCGGCTTGGCCACTCAGGATACGGAATCCGAATATCGGCTGCGGGTTTCGAGCTTGCCTTGGCACACGTTGACTTCGACCGAGATGGAATGCCTGCGGTTACGGGCCGAGGGTTTGAAGTTCCGCGAAATCGCGGGAGTGCTGGATATAACGATTTCGACCGTTGCGAGCTATGTGGCGCGGGCGGTCAACAAATTACGGGAGACTCAAGTCGGACGAGCGAGTAAGGACCCCAGTGAGACACCTCAATACGGAAGAGTTACTGCTATACGCGGCCGGTGAGCTGGACGATCGGACGCGCTGTCGTCACGTCCGGGACTGTGTCGATTGCAAGGCCGCTCTCGTCGAGGTTCAGGAGACCTTCGTCGGCGCGGCTACCGCCATTCGCGCATCGGTTCCCGCCGAGCCTGCCGCGTTGCAAACAGCCTCATTGGCGCGGCTGCGCGCCAATATCGCTGCCGAAACCGAGAAAATCGGCTACTGCCTCACAGCCGGAGAACTGCTGCTTTCGAGCGAAGCGCAGTTGTCGGTCGATCGCGCGGCACACCTGAGCGGCTGCTCCAAATGCCAACGAGAAGCCGCGAACATGAGCATCTTGCTTGCGGATATCGAGGCGGAGTTGCGCTCGCTGATCGCGGACGAGCCTGTCGAGATCAAGGCCGCCGCTTTGGCCGCTCTGGAGAAGCGCTTGGCGGAGCAAGCGAAAGAACCCGCGCCCGTGCGAAAGAAGCCGGCCAAGATCATTACGTTTCCCGTTGTCAGGGTACGCGAATACGCAGCGGTTGCCGCTGCCGCCGCCTTTGTCGTTTGGGCCGGATTCCAGGCTGTCCGGCAGCCGGAGCTTCCGTCCGACCGGTTCATGCCGGCGGCGCCTGTCGCGGCCGTTTCGACTCCCGAACCGCTCGAAGCCGCGCGACCCGAGAGCCTGTCGCAAGCTGTCGAAGCCGTTGCGGCAACCCGCGTCGAGCGATTCGAGTTGGCGGCAAGCTCGGCGGCCGCGCCGGACCGCGAAGCGGTCGCCGCGCTTGTCCCGGCCCCGTCGGCCGCCGCCGGCGCTCCTGAAGCTGCGCCGATCTCGTGGGAAGCGCCGGAGCTTCGAGCGTACCGACCGACCGAGACGCCGGTAGAAACGCTGGTCGCCGCCCAACCCGATCCAATCCCGGAAGACATAGGCGAATCGGCGATCGAAGGATTCTGGCTGCTCGCCAAGACCGGCTTGTGGAAGCAAGATATCCGGCCCGACGGCAACGGCGAAAACATTGTATTCACCGGCAGCGTTGCCGGTGTTGCGGAACGGGCCGCTATCGAGTCGAAGCTGCGCGCCGCGGCCGGCGGGCGCTCGGTGACGTTCGACCTCGCGCTGCGTGACGGCGGCCTCGGCAGCGCCGAGCAGGTGATGACGCTTGCGCCTGCTGCAAATCGGCCGGCCGGCGGCATGGTGCGCAATTCGCTGTTGGCCCATTACCGCGATGCAGCCCGCCGCTCCTTCCGCTCGCCGCGAATGGCTCTACTCGAAGCCGAGCTCGAACGTTATGTGAGCGACATCTTGCGCCACGACTCCGAATTGCTGGCTCACGTTCATGTTGTCCATTCCGTGCTCAGCCGAACCGAAACGGCGGAACTCAGCGCAGCGAACACTCTGAACCGCCTGATCGAGTTCCATCTTGACGGCATCGCCGACCGCGAGGCGGCCATCTACGCCAAGCTGTCGGAAGTCTTGCCGCGCCGCTATTGGACCTATCGCGCCAAAAAAGCCGCTCCCAAAGAGCCGGTCGAAGCGGCCGAGGAAAGCAGCCGGCTTCTGGCGGACGCACTGGGGCTTGACGAGATGTTGACCACGATCCTCGTCTCCGGGGAGGCGGCGCTCGACGCCCGCGGCGGCGAACGCTCTTGCGGCGAGCGCTTGGCAGGCATCCGTTCCCACGTCGCGCGTCTGCGCCGGGCGATGAACTAGCCCTACACTAAAAACATCATCGCTTGGATTGTTCATCTGCTCTCTCAAGCAGGGGTGCGGGATTTTCGACGGCAAGTTCTGCCTGTTGGGGAGACTTACGCCCTAATTGGGCGTCGAGTGTGTGCTTTTGCCGGTTTTTTGGCGCTGCAGGGACTCGTCAGCGTTCTCCCGGCGCAGAATGGAACCGTTGCCGGCATCGTCGAAGACGAGCAGCGAAATCGCCTGGAAGACGTCGAAGTCCAGTTGATCAACCGGCGCAGCGCCCAGGTTCTTCGCGACCGGACGGCGGTTGACGGCGCGTTTTCATTCTCGGGAGTGCCGGTCGGCGAGCACTCCTTGGCATTCGTCCACGGCAGCTATGCGGTGCAGCGGACAGGCTGGTTCGAAGTGCTGCCCGGAGTCCCGGTCGATGTTCCGGCAGTGACGCTGCGCAGGTTGCAGCCGGCGCTCACCCGACCGCGTTCCGGCCTGGAAACGGTCGCGCTCGAATTCGGGCTCGTAAGGGAACAGATTGCCGATGTGCCGGTTCTGCTGGGCGCGGAAGGCCGCACCGCGGTCGACAAGCTGCTCCACCTCGTCCCCGGCATGAACCCCGTGGCGATGTTGGAAGTCGACCCGTTCACCGGAAGAGCGGCGACAGTCTCGGCGAATGGATCTCGCCGATCGTTCATCAATTATCGACTCGACGGCGCATCGAACAACGCTCAGAATCGAATCACCGGCGCGCAAGCCGCGAACTTCGGCCCGCCGCCGGAAGCGGTCGAGACGTTCCGCGTCGTCACGCATACGTATTCGGCCCGTGAAGGCCGCAACGCAGGGGCCGTGGTGCTTCCGGTTTTCCGCAGCACGGAAGAGCAGTGGCACGGTCAAATCCGAGCGTATTGGCGGCCGAGCTGGAGCCGGTCGCTGGGCTCGTTCGACGGTTCGGCCGACCAGATTGACGGTTGGGCCGGCGGCGGCCAGATTACCGGTCCGATTTGGCGCAAGAAAAAGCTCTATTTTCTCGCCGACTTCGAAGGCTGGGGCACGGACCGCCGCCACGATTCGACGACCGAGGTATTGACCAATGCCGAACGCGCGGGCGATTTTTCCGCTACCGGCGAAATTCCCGCCGATCCGTTGACAGGAGATCCTTTTCCGCAAGGGCGGATTCCCGCCGATCGGTTGGACCCCTTGATGCAAAAGTATTTGGAAACTTTTCTCCCGCGCCCGAATTTGGCCGACAGACACGCGCGCACGCACGAGGATCTGCATAGCAACGGACAGTCGGCGCTGGCAAAGATCGACAAGCGCTCCCGATCGCTTTCCCTGCACGCCGGCCACTATCTCTATCGAAACCGAGTCCGCGAACCGATTACCGAAACCTTGCTCACTACGCCCGGCGCCATCGATAATCGGCGCCAAACCGCCAACAACGGTCAATTTTCAATCGTCCACACCGGCTCGCCGAACTTTGTCCAGACCGGACGCATCGCCATGCAACGGCTCTCCATTGCGCGCCGTCAAGGACACTCCGAATACGAAGTCACGCCTGCCCGGGAATTCGGCTTCGAGTATTTTGAAGCAAACCCCGGAACCATACCCGACGCAACGCTGTGGACGGACGCCGGTCTGCCCCGCTTCCACATCGCGCCGTTCCTCAACTCGGAGAATTCCACGCAAACGACCTTTCAGGCCGGCCACGATGCGGAATACCGCAAGGGCGGGACTGTTTTCCGCGGCGGCCTGCTTTTTCAGCGCGGCATCTGGCCTTTCACGAACACGGAAAACTCCGCCGGCAGCTTCAGCTTCCCGGCGCCGCCGGAACCGCCGATCCGATCCCGCGGCGGCGGCCTGCGCGATCTGCTGCTGGGGCGTCCGGGGGAGTATAGGCTCCAGACCCCGCGCAGTCTCGACCTTCGCTGGCGCGAGTTCGCGGTTTACGGCGAAACGGAAGTCCGCCCCTTGCGCTCGTTGCAAGCGACCTTTGGATTTCGGGTCGAGGTGCAGCCTCCCGCGGTCGATTCGCAGGACCGCATTGCCGCCTTCCGCCCCGGAACGCTAAGCGAACGTTTCCCGGAGAGCCTGCCGAGCCTGATTTTCCCGGGCGATATCGATCCGGATTTCGGTCCTCTACCCCGCTCGACAGTTGTCACCAAGGGCCGGAACTACGCGCCGCGCGTCGGCATCGCCTACTCGCCCTCCTGGGATCACCGACTGTCGCGTTGGATTCTCGGCGAGTCCGGACGCTCGGTTTTTCGAGGCTCGTATGGGTTGTTTTACGACCACGGCACATTTGCCGGCGCCAGCGCCGCGGCCTTGTTCCAGGCGACATATCCGCCGTTCAGCGTGGACAACCGCTTCACCTTGGGACAGACCGAGGGGTCGTTTCAGGCGCCTTTCACCGCACTGGCGACAAGCAACCCGGCTCAATTCGTGCCCTCCATCGTGCGTTACCCGATTCGCGTGTTCGACCGGGACTTCCAGAACGCCCGCGCCCACCACTGGAATTTCAGTTGGCAACGACTCTTGCCGGGTCGAGTCTTCATCAGCGGCAGCTACCTCGGCACGCGCGCCCAACGGCTGCAGCGCCAGCGCGAGATCAACACGTTTTTCTACAATCCGCTGCGCAGCTTCGCATTTGTCCGTAACATGCGGTTGTTTTCCAGATACCGCGACGTCCGTTCATTCGAAAGTTCGGGCGGATCGAGGTACGAGGCCGTGCAAATCAGGGCGAGCCGCTACCTGCATCGCGGCATCGCCTTCGACGCGAGCTACAACTGGAGCCGATCGTTCGATAACGGCAGCACGGTTTTCGGCGACGAGCTCGTCAATGAAGATTGGACATTCTCCAACTTCGACCGGCGGCACACCGTGATAGCGACATGGTTTTACCAAGTGCGCCTGCCGCGCGGTTGGGCCGAGAACGCCCGCTGGGCCGACCGCTGGAGCGTGAGCGGCGTTTGGCGGCTGCGTTCCGGACTGCCGCTCGACATCCGCCAGGCGGAGGACCCGACGTTCACCTTCGAGCATGTCGGCCGGCCGGATCTGGTCGGCGGCTTCCACCTGCTGGATCCGTCGCAGACGCGGACATTCACGGCAGCCGACGGCCGGGAAGTCAGCGGCAGATTCGCATTCGACCCGACTGCCTTCTCCCCCGTCGTTCCAAGGGATTTCGACGAAACCCGGCACGGCACTTCCAAGCGGAACGCCTACAGGCTGCCGAGCTTTCAGCAGTGGGATCTGCGCATCTCACGGCCGGTCGAAACGGGCGAGTTTCTCTCGATGGAGCTCGGGTTCGATCTGCTCAACGTGTTCAACAACAAAAACTGGGCCGCGCCGTTCGGCAACATCGACCACCCGTTCTTCGGGATTGTCCGCCAGGAAGGCGTAGGGCGGGTTTATCAGGTTGCGTTGAAACTTCAGTTCTGAAAGGAAACGCCGTTAGCCGGCCGGCACGGCCGGGCATAACCCCAGCCCCTCCAGGACAGCGGCAACGCGGTCGCAGCTTTCCGCTTGCGGGCGCACCATCGGGAGCCGATAATTCGCCTCGATCAGCCCCATCTTCTCCATTGCGACTTTCACCGGGCCGGGGCTGGTTTCGCAGAAATTGACATCCATCAGCGAATAGTAGCGCCGGTGGACTGCGCGGGCTTGCGCAAAATCTCCGGCAAGCGCAGCCTCGCACAGCCGGGCCATTTCGGCTGGAATTTCGTTCGACACCACAGAAATGACGCCCACGCCGCCGAGAGCCATCAACGGCAGCGTCACGGAATCGTCGCCGGAAAGCACGGAGAAATCGTCCGGGGCCGTCTGGCAGATCTCAGTCATCTGCCCGATATCGCCCGAGGCTTCTTTCACGGCGACGATGTTGTCGATCGCAGCAAGCCGGCGAAGCAGGTCGGGCTTGACGTTGCAACTCGTTCGCCCCGGAACGTTGTAAACAACGATCGGCAGCCGCGCGGAGCCGGCCAACGCGGCGTAATGCCGGTACAGTCCTTCCGGGGTCGGCTTGTTGTAGTAAGGCGTCACGGACAGCAAGCCGTCGACTCCCATCGTTTCCAGATCGGCGGCAAGCGCGATGTTTTTGCTTGTGTTGTAGCCGCCGCAGCCGGCGACTACGGGAACGCGGCCGCCGGCCTCTTCAAGAGTGATTTCGACGACGCGCAAATGTTCCCGGCGGCTCAGCGTGGGGCTTTCGCCGGTCGTTCCGCACGGCACGAGGAAATGGATGCCCGCATCGACCTGACGGCGAACGAGCCGCCGCAGAGCGGCTTCGTCCAATGAGCCGTCCGCCGCGAACGGCGTGATCATCGCTGTTCCACAACCTTTGAACATGCAAACCTCCGCTGGGGACGAGTGTCTATTCTCTCATGCCGCGAAAGGATTGCTACCATTCGTTGAACATGAAGTTTCGGTCAATAGCTTTGCCCTTTCTGGCGGCGCAAACGATTCTCGCCGCGGTTGACGCGAACCACTCGTTTCGCGGCCGCGGGGCGGTCTTGCTGACGAACGGCGCCATCGAGTTGACCGTCCTCAAGCACGGCGGCTCGTTTCCGTCGATCGTGCTCGCCGGCGACGCGGAGAGGAACAACCCGATGTGGGATGCGCTGCGGGCGAACCGCGAGAGCGGCCGCCCCGAACGCCAAGCCGGCGGAACAGGGCACTTTGTCTGCGTCGACGGCTTCGGCCCGCCGTCCGCCGCCGAAGCCGCAGCGGGGATGCAGGGCCACGGAGAGGCGCATCGACTTCCCTGGTCAACTGCATTCGCCGGCGACGAAAACGGCGACAGCGTGCTGCGTCAGGCAGTCACGCTGCCGCGCGTTCACGAATGGCTACAGCGTGAAGTGCGCCTCAAGCCCGGCGAAAACGTGGTGTACGTGAAGTCGAGTCTGACCAGCCTGCTCGACTTCGACCGGCCCGTCAACTGGGCGGAGCACGCAACGATCGGCTCGCCGTTTCTCGAGAGGGGGGTCACGGTGGTCGATATGTCTCCCAACCGGGCGCTCACGCGTCCGCGTTCCGGGCCGCCGCCCGGCGAACGCGTTCACAGGCTTGCCGGCAACAAAGACTTCGACTGGCCGCTGGCCCCGGCCGGCGCCGGCGGCGGCATCGATCTGCGGGCGGCGCCGCTCCAGTCGAATTCGCTCGACCATACCGGCCACCTGATGGACCCGGCTCGCGAGTGGGCGTTTGTCACCGCGCTGCACACGCGGAAGCGGCTCCTGATCGGATATCTGTTCCGTACGAGCGCCTATCCCTGGCTGCAAACGTGGGAGAACTACCCGCGCGAGGGCATGCTCGCCAGAGGGCTTGAGTTCGGGACGCAGGCATTCGATCGGCCGCGGCGCGAGATGGTCGCCCAAGGCCGATTGTTCGGGCAGCTTCTCTATCGCTGGCTGCCCGCCCGCGGGCGGATCGATGCGTCCTACCTGCTCTTTTGGACGCGCACGCCGGAAGGCTTCAAGGGGGTCGACGAAGTGCAGTGGAGCGGCGGCAAGCTGCGCATCGAAGACCGCAGGTCGGGCCAAGTCGTCGAGCTTGCAGCGGCCGGGGAACTTTAAGCCGAGGGGCGCGGCCGTAAACGATGCGCTATCGATGTCAAGCCTGCGGCGGCGCGCTCGAGGTTCGGGTGCGTTTCAAGGGGCGGCTGGTATGGACAATCGACGAGGCCGATCCGGATTTCAGCGGCAGTTTCCCCGAGACGCGGGGCGACCACGGAGACCCGAGGCTGGTTTGCTCGTCGGATCCGCTGCACGATACAGGTTTCCGTTTGGCCGCCGGCGCGGTGGAGCCCAACCCGAAGTCGAAAACGACGGAGAGCTAATCGCCCGCAGCCGGCGCCTGAAGCCCGGCGGTGTCTCTACGGAAACGCAGCACGGCCTCGATGACCAGCCAGATGCTCAACAGTAAAATCGAAGCCGCGACGAACACCAGCAAAAGCTGACCGCCTCGCCAGTACTTGTCCAGGTTGATGACCATGGCGATCAAAGTGACGGTCAGCATGAAAGCCATCGGCACGAAGGTGTAGCGGTAGTTGCGGCCCCTCTGCCGCAGGTAGATGGTGATCGTCAGCAGCGTCAAGGCTCCCAGCACCTGATTCGTGCTGCCGAACAGGCTCCACAACGCCAAGCCGGCGGGTTGCCCCTGAATCTCGTAGAAGGCGAAAAAGCCGATCAATGCGACCGCAACGATGGAAGCGACATAGCGCTGGCCGAGCGCTTTCATCCCGATCGAGCCGGCGATTTCCTCGATGTTGTAGCGCAGCAGCCGCGTGCCGGAATCGAGCGAGGTCAGCGCGAACGAAACC
This sequence comes from Bryobacterales bacterium, assembly GCA_965214915.1. Taxonomy (GTDB): domain Bacteria; phylum Acidobacteriota; class Terriglobia; order Bryobacterales; family UBA6623; genus CATQHP01. Next base: position 929,078 of record CBDCCP010000001.1, read on the forward strand.
GCCACGAGCGCAATGAATGCTTGCGCAAGCTCCAGCGGGATGCCCATCGAGTTGATGAAAACGGCCGCGCCGTCGATGAATGCCCGCATCTTTTCCGACAGACCGTTTGCCGACTCCCAACTCGCGTAGTGCTGCGCCCATGTTTCGGGGGAGCGGAACCCGGCGGTACATGCCAGCACGGCCAGCAAGCCCAGCATCGACTCCCCGACCATTCCCCCGTATCCGATCGCCACGGCGTCGGTTTCCTTATCGATTTGCTTCGACGTGGTTCCCGACGACACCAGTCCGTGGAACCCCGATACCGCTCCGCAGGCGATCACGATGAATACGAACGGGAAGATCGGCGGCGCGTCCGCCGGCTGGGTGTCGATGGCCGGCGCCGCAAATGCCGGCCGCAGCACGAAAAGCCCGATGTAAGAAGCGCCCAGACCCAGGTAGAGCAGCAACGAATTCAGATAATCGCGGGGCTGAAGCAATGCCCACACCGGCAAGATCGAAGCCGCAAAAGCATAAACCAGCAGAATCATCACCCAGGCCTCGGCGCCGAGGGCGGGGCGGGCAATGTTGAGCCCCACGCCGATCGAAGCAATCATCAGCACGAAGCCGACCAGCGTCAAAGGGCCTATCGAAGCCCCTCGCTTGTATGCGAGCCAGCCGATCGCTATCGCCACGGCCATCAAGAAAAACGTCGGGAAAACCGATTCCGGGTAGAACTCGACAGTGAAGAGTCCGGCGACGGTCCTCACGAAGACGCCCATCACCAGGCAGATCAGAAAAAGAATGATGAGCAGGAATATCCCCTTCGCCCGCCGGCCGATCAGGTTTTCGGCGACTTTGCCGATGCTGAGGCCCTTGTTGCGCATGGAAACGACCAGGGCGCCGAAGTCATGGACCGCGCCGATGAACAGCGTTCCCAGCACAACCCAGAGCATGCCCGGCAGCCAGCCCCAAATGACGGCGATGGCCGGCCCGAGCATCGGCGCGAGACCGGCGATGGAAGCGTAATGGTGCCCGAAGAGAACCGGCTTGCGGCAGGGGACATAGTCGACGCCGTCGTTGAGATCGTGCGCGGGCGTGGAGGCGTTCGGGTCCAGCCGAAAGATGCGCGCGCCGAGATACCGCGCATAGAAACGGTACACGACGAAATAGAGAATGAAACAGGCGATCGCGGCGACGGCGGGTTGCATGAGAGTGTCCCCTATCATAACCGTATCCGGACGCCGTTCCCGAACGGCCCCTTGTCGGAATGCGCCGCAATTGGAGCGATCCCCGTCAGGTTTCTGAACGCTCCGGGCCGTTCGAGCGTCAAAGTGTAAGGGACGCAATGTCCGGCGAACCGGCCTTACAATGAAGACTGATCGCATGGAAGGGAGGCGCGGCATGAAAGAACGCAGGAATCGACGGGGCTTTTCACTGATCGAGTTGCTGATTGTGATCGCGATCATTTTGATCCTGGCGGCGATTGCGATCCCGAAGCTGGGCTCGGCGCGCCGGTCCGCTTACGAGCTTGCCGCGATTCGGGCTTGTCAGACGATCAATACGGCCCAGGTGCAGTATTTTTCGACTTACAGCCGTTACGCCTCTACGCTTTCCGAACTGGGACCTCCGCCCGGCAGCACGACGCCTTCCCCCGCGGCCGCCGACCTGATTCCCGAAAGCCTCGCCGCCGGTCTGCACCAGGGTTATGTCTATACGATGGTCGGCACGCCGGCCGGATATACCGTCAACGCCGACCCGCAGGCGTTTGAAGTAACGGGGTCGCGGACGTTTTTTACCGACCACTCCACAGTCGTGAGGCAGCATTACGGGAACCAGCCGGCGACCGAAAACGATCAACCGATTCAATAGGCGCCGGGAGACGACGCGCCGCTCGAAATCTTCTTGTGCTGAAAACTCCTTCCGTAACGGCCGCGGCGGACTTGAGCGAACCTGACGATTCCTGCGGCAGGCCGGCCGGAGAGTGCAGCGAACAAGCGGAATGACGATTGCCGAGCATCTCGCCGAGAAACTCAACAGGCGCGAGGCGCGCGCCGCGGTCGTCGGGCTTGGCTATGTCGGGCTGCCGCTTGCCGTCGAATTGGCCCGCGCGGGCTTCCGTGTCACGGGCGTCGACACCGATGCGGCCAAAGTCAAGTCCGTCGCGTCCGGCGAGTGCTATATCGCCGACGTTGACAGGCAACTGCTCGGCCGCCTCGTCAGCGAAGGCAGGCTGTCGGCTACGACGAATAGCGAGGCGCTTCGCGGCTGTGACGCCGTCAGTATCTGCGTCCCGACCCTGTTGCGCAAGACGCGGGTTCCGAACTTGATTCATGTCTTCGAGGCCGTGGAATCGCTGGCGGAACGGATGCGTTCAGGGATGCTGATTATTCTGGAGTCCACGACCTATCCGGGCGCCACCGAAGAGGCGGTACTGCCGATTCTCGAGCGCTCCGGGCTCGATGTTGGCAAAGACTTTTTCCTCTGCTTTTCGCCCGAGCGGGTGGACCCGGCCAACCCTGCCTACGGTACGCGCGATATCCCCAAGGTCATCGGCGGCGTCACTGCTGCCTGCACCGAATTGGGAACCGCGTTCTACTCGCAAGCGATGCGCGAGGTTGTGCCGGTCGGCTCGACGCGGACCGCTGAAATGGTGAAGCTGCTGGAGAACACCTTCCGCATGATCAACATCGGCCTGGCGAACGAGGTGGCGCTGATGTGCGATCGCATGGGCATCGACGTTTGGGAAGTGATCGAAGCGGCGGCGACGAAGCCGTTCGGATTCATGCCGTTCTACCCCGGCCCCGGATTGGGGGGGCACTGTATTCCGTTGGACCCGCACTACCTGGCGTGGAAAACGAAGCAGGTCGGCATGGAATCCCGGTTCATTCAACTCGCTTCGGAAATCAACGGCTCGATGCCGCGGCGCGTGGTGAAGAAGATACAGGATGCCCTCAATGACCGCGGCAAGGCCGTGCGGGGATCGCGGATTCACTTGGTCGGAGTGGCCTACAAGAAGAATGTTGCGGATGTGCGGGAATCGCCGGCAGTCGATATCGCAGCGCTCCTGCGGAGGTTGGGCGCGGAGATTTCGTTCAGCGACCCTCACGTCGCTGCGCTCGCGGTCGAGGGCGCGCCGCTCGAACGGCAGCCGTTGCAGGATGCGGCCGGCGCGGCGGACTGCTGCGTCATTGTCACCGACCATGACGGAGTCGATTATGCGGCGATGGCCAAGGCGGCTCAGCTCGTTGTCGATACCCGCAACGCGCTCAGGGGCGTCGAGGACGAGCGGATCGTCCGACTATGATCGGCATTTCTTGAATCTCTATGGCCAAATACCTTTTGACAGGAGTCGCCGGATTCATCGCATCGCGCGTGGCGGGATTGCTGCTGGACCGCGGCGATGAAGTGGTCGGCGTCGATAATCTCAACGATGCCTACGATCCGCGGCTGAAGCATTGGCGCTTGGAGCAACTCAGAGGGCGGGAGGGATTCCGCTTCATCGAGGCGGATGTAGAAGACCGCGAGGCAATCGCGGGACTCTTCACAGAGAACCGCTTCGCCGCCGTGATCAACCTCGCCGCGCGCGCCGGCGTTCGCCAAAGCGTTGCCGACCCCTGGATTTATGTCGGCACGAATACGACGGGTACGCTCAATCTGCTGGAGTTGTGCAGAGACCACGAGACGCCCAAGTTTCTGTTGGCGTCGACTTCGAGCCTGTACGGCGCCCACAATCCGCTGCCGTTTTCGGAAAACGCCGACACGAGCCGTCCGCTCTCGCCCTATGCCGCGTCGAAAAAAGCCGCCGAGGCGATGTGCTACACGTACCACTACCTTTACGGCATCGACGTTACGGTCTGCCGTTACTTCACGGTTTACGGCCCGGCGGGGCGACCGGATATGAGCCTGTTCCGCTTCATTCAATGGATCGCAGAGGGCAGGCCGGTGCTGATCTATGGCGACGGCGCGCAGTCGAGGGATTTCACGTATGTCGACGATATCGCCCGCGGAACCGTCGCGGGCCTGAAGCCGCTCGGGTACGAAACGATCAATCTCGGCTCCGACGCTCCGGTTGCGCTCAAGGATGCTCTGCGGATGGTTGAGCAGACGCTTGGAAAGTCGGCCGCCGTGCGCCGCGAACCCAGGAGCCGCGCCGACGCGCCGGCTACCTGGGCCGATATCTCGAAAGCGCGGGAGCTGCTGGAATGGCGTCCGCAAACGCTGCTGCGCCAAGGCATCCGCAATGCCGTCGACTGGTATCTCGAGCATCGGGAGTGGGCGCGCGAGATCGAGACTCGGTAGGCGCGCCCAAAGTTACAATAAACGCTGTGCCCGTCGATCGCTTGCAGCGGCCGCTCGAAGATCTGCGCATCTCGGTCACCGACCGCTGCAATTTCCGCTGTACGTACTGCATGCCGCTCGACGAGTACGACTGGATCGCCCGCAACGAAATCCTCAGCTACGAAGAAATCGCGCGCTTGGCGCGGATTTTCGCCGGCTTGGGCGTCAGGAAGCTGCGCCTGACCGGAGGGGAGCCGCTCGTTCGCCAGGACCTCGACCGCCTGGCGGCGATGCTGGCCGGGATCGAGGGTATCGAGGATATCTGCCTCACTACCAACGGCGCGCTGCTTGCCGGCCGCGCTGCTGCGCTGCGGGCGGCGGGGATCAACCGCGTTACCGTCAGCATCGACTCCGTCAATCCTGAAACGTTCGCCAAAATGACGCAGCGCGCAGAGTTGAAGCCGGTGCTCGAAGGCATCGCCGCAGCGCGGGAGGCGGGATTCGATCCGATCAAGCTGAACGCCGTGATCGAGCGCGGGGTCAATGAGCGTGAAATCCCCGATCTGGTCGCGTTCGCGCGCGCCGCGGGCTGTGAAATTCGATTCATCGAATACATGGACGTGGGCAACGTCAATCGCTGGACTTCCGAGAAGCTCGTTCCAAAATCGGAGATCCTCGCCAAGGTCGCATCGGCGCATGCGCTAGAGCCTGTTCCGCGGGAACGCGGCAGCGCGCCCTCGACGGACTATGCGTTCACCGACGGAGGCGGCGCCGTCGGCGTGATCGCATCCGTGACCGAGCCTTTTTGCGGAGCGTGTACGCGCGCCCGCATCACCGCCGACGGCCGGCTGGTCACCTGTCTGTTCTCGACGGCTGGACACAGCCTAAAATCGCTGCTGCGGGCAGGCGCAAGCGACGGCGAGATTCGCGGCTTCGTCGTTTCGGTCTGGAACGCCCGTGACGACCGCTACTCCGAGCAGCGTCTTGCCGCCATCGAATCGCCGCGGGGCTACCGGCCGGGCGCGGTAAAAAAAATCGAGATGATCAGTCTGGGCGGTTAGCGGCCGGGAACCCTGCAGAATCAGGATTGCAGATGGCCGGCCGAGGAAACTCCGGGGAACGCATCGGGGTTGTCCTTTTGCAACTTGGCGGTCCGGACTCGCTCGATGCGGTCGAGCCGTTTCTGCGCAATCTCTTCAACGATCCGGACATTTTCGATTTTCCGTTGGCCGGCATGGTGCGTCCGCTTCTGGCGCGGGCGGCCGCGAAGTTCCGCGCCTCCAAAATACGGAAAGGCTATGTAGAGATCGGCGGCAAGTCGCCGATCGGGGAATACACCGAGCGCCAGGCTTCGGCGCTGGAGAAGGAACTGCGGAGAAGCATCGACGCGCGGGTTTTTGTCGCTATGCGCTACTGGAAGCCGTCGAGCGCCGACGCCGTCGAAGCGATACGCAAGACCCAATGCGAGCGGCTCGTTCTGTTGCCGCTTTATCCGCAGCGCTGCGCGGCCACGACCGGAAGCTCGTTCCACGAATGGCGGCGCTGCGCTGCCGGAGCGGCGCTTGACTTGCCGACCGTTGCGGTCGATGCCTACTTCGATGCGCCTCTTTACATCGATTCCGTGGCGGGCCGCATTCGTCAGGCGCTCGAGCGCTTCCCTGTCGATTCGCAGCCGCATCTGGTTTTCAGCGCGCACGGCCTGCCGGTCAAGCTGATCGAGAACGGCGACCCCTATCAACGGCAAATTGAAGAGACGGTCCGGCTCGTGGTCGAAACGGGCGGCTTCGGGCTTCCGCACACGCTCTGCTACCAAAGCAAGATCGGTCCGGATCGCTGGCTGGGACCGGCGCTGCTGCCGACACTGGAAAGTTTGGGGCGCAGAGGAGAGCAAGCGGTGCTGGCGATTCCGATCGCCTTCGTTTCCGACCACATCGAAACGCTCGGCGAGATCGATATCGAAGCGCGCCGCGCCGCGCGCCGCTGGGGAATTCGACACTTTGAAACGATGGCCGGCTTGAACGACTCGCCCGCATTTATCTCCGCGCTGGCGGATCAGGCGCTGCGGGCGCTGGGCCGCGGCGCTCAACGCTCGGCGGCGATTTCCAAGACGACGTTCCAGAGAATTTCGACATAGTCCTGGAAGGGCTTGACGTGCAGGTACTCGTCCTTGCCGTGGATGCCGCCGGCCAGGTCCCATTCCGGCTTGGCGGGGCCGAAACCGTAACTGGCGATTCCGGCCGCACGGAGCTGCGCGGAATCGGTCGCCCCGGTGGACATGGTCGGGAGCACCGGAATGCCCGGATGCATTTCCCCCAGAACTTGCTCGAATGCACGGAATACATCCGTTTCCAGCGGGGAGGGATCGTGCGACGGCCGCGTCTGCGGGTGCGGTACGAGATCGACCGTCGGCTCGTTCATGACGCGCTTCAGAAGCGAGAACATCCGCTCGGGGTCTTCGTCGGGCAACGCCCGGATGTCGACGGTGGCCTCGGCTTCCGAAGGGATTACGTTCTTCAGATAGCCGCCGCGGAAGATCGTCGGCACGATGGAGGTTCGAACCATGGAGTGGTACACGGGGGAAAGACCGCGCAGGCGCTCGTAGTCTTCAGGGGTTGGATTGGGCTCGAGAATTGCGCGGAATGCCGCGGCCCGTTCGGGCGGGGATATTTCCGCAAGGCGGCGGAAGTATTCACGGGTGGTCTCGTTCAGGCGCGGCGGCATCTCGTGGTCGAACAACCGCCCTACCGCGCGCGCCAATGAACCGACCGGGTTGTCCTTCAGCGGAATCGAGCCGTGCCCGGATGTTCCGGCGGCTCTGAGATCGACCCGCCGAGGAGTTTTCTCGGCGGTTTGAATCTCGAAGCGCGTATAGTTGGAATCGCGGTCGAAAACGCCCTTGCCGGCTTCGTTAATGGCGAACTCGGCGTCGATTTTTTCTCGGTGGTTTTCGAGCAGGTAGGTGATGCCTTCGATTCCGCCGGCTTCCTCGTCGGCGACGCCCAGGAAAATCACGTCGCGGTCAAGTGGAGCTTGCAAACGATGGAGCATCGCCAGAACCTGGAACGACCCGGCTACCACGCCTTTGTCGTCGCCGCTGCCGCGCGCGTATAAAATGTCGTCCTTGACGACGCCGCCGAAGGGATCGAACGACCACTCGCTGCGCTCGACGGCGACGACATCGAGGTGCCCCAGTAAAAGCAGAGGGCGCTTGGAGCCGTTCCCCTTGACGCGCGCGATCAAGCTCGCCCGGCCGGGTTTCGATTCGACGATTGCGGAAGCGATCCCCTCTGCGTCCAACTTGGCCTTGAGATATTTCGCGGCGCGGATCTCGTTGCCTTCCGGCTGCGAAGTGTCGAGCTTGACGAGGTCGACCAGCGTATCGAGCGCCTCTTGCCTTGCCGCCGGCCAGTCCGGTTGCGGCGCGGCGAAAAGCGTTGCGGCGGCAAGCGCAAGCAGAGTCGTGCGAATCATTTCATTTCGAGCATAGCGCGTTTCTTTCAGCTTTTCCGATCGGGAGCGGCTTCGCACCGGCGGCCGTCGCTGGCGGATACGGCCGGCGGCAAGCGCTCCGCGATTCCGGGAACCGCGATTGCTACAATCGCCTCTCATCACGTGTTTCCCAAAATCCTCATTGCGAACCGCGGAGAAATCGCCGTTCGGGTGATCCGCACCTGCCGCGAAATGGGAATTGGCGCCGTTGCGGTTTATTCGGATGTCGACCGCAAGGCGCTGCACGTCCAAATGGCGGATGAGGCGTACCGTGTCGGTCCGGCCGCGGCAGCCGAAAGCTACTTGTGTATCGAACGCATTCTTGAAATCGCCAAGGCCGCGGGCGCCGGCGCCGTCCATCCCGGCTATGGCTTTCTGAGCGAAAATGCCGACTTTGCCGCCGCTTGCGCGGAAGCGCGAGTCAAGTTCATCGGGCCGGGAGCGCGCGCGATTCGCCGCATGGGGTCGAAGACCAAGGCCCGCCAGGCGATGCGCGCCGCGGGCGTGCCTGTTGTGCCCGGCACGGCATCGGCCGTAAGCGGCCTCGATGAAGCGCTGGCGGCAGCCTCCGCAGTCGGCTACCCGGTGATGCTCAAGGCCGCTGCCGGCGGCGGCGGCAAGGGCATGCGCCTGGTCGCGAGCGAGGAAGCGTTGCCGGGCGCGCTCGGACAAGCAAAAGCCGAAGCGCTGCAGGCATTCGGCGACGAAGCCGTTTATATCGAAAAAGCGATCGTCAGACCGCGGCATGTCGAGGTGCAGATTCTGGCCGACGAGCATGGTAACGTGATCCACCTTGGCGAACGCGAGTGCAGCCTCCAACGACGCCACCAAAAGGTGATAGAAGAGACGCCGTCGCCGCTGGTCGAGGCCAATCCGGCGGTGCGCGCGGCCTTGTGCGAAACGGCCGTAAAAGCCGCGCGGGCTTGCGGATACGCCAACGCGGGGACCGTCGAGTTCCTGATGGACGCCGATTGCAACTTCTACTTCCTGGAGATGAACACGCGGCTGCAGGTCGAGCACCCGGTCACGGAGCTCGTCACCGGCATCGACCTGGTTCGCGAGCAAATCGCGGTAGCGGCCGGCGAGAAGCTTCGCTACGCGCAAGAAGACATCGCTCCGCGCGGGCACGCTATGGAATGCCGTGTCTATGCCGAAGACCCTGACGCCGGATTTATGCCTGCGCCGGGCAGGATTACGCTCCTGCAAGAGCCGTCCGGCCCCGGCGTTCGGCTCGACTCGGGCGCGTACGAAGGTTGGCAAGTGCCGCTCGAGTACGACCCGATGATCGCCAAGCTGGCGGTCTGGGCCGCGACCCGCGGGGAGGCGATCGCCAAGCTGCGCTCGGCCGTCGGCGAGTACCGTATCGGCGGAATCCGCACGACGCTGGGTTTCTTCAGGCAGATACTCAACGACCGGGCATTCGTCCGCGGAGACATCGATACGGGCTTCATCGCCCGCTGGATGGCCGCTCGGCCCGGCAAGTCCGCAGCGGAGCTGCGGCCTGCCGCGACTGCGGCGGTGCTGGCCGCAATAACGGCCGACTGCCGGAATGCGGCGAGACCGGCGAGGACCGACACGACGGCGCCGGCCCGCTGGAAAACGGAAAGCAGGCGCAAGGCGCTGCGCGCGATGAAAGCCTCGGCATGAAGAAGACGGTTGTCGTCGACGGCAAAAAACGGGAGATCGAGTTCGGCGGCGACGGACGGTTTCGAATCGACAGCTTGGCTGGGGAGGCCGAGATCGTTGCGGTTGGCGGCGGAAAGTACTCCGTCGTCATCGGCGGAGCTCAGCATACAGTCCATATTGAGCGCGGCGGGAACGGCTGCTATCGGGCGGACACGCGGGAGGGTTCGTTCGAAATCGAGATTATCGACCCGCGCCGCCTGGTGCGCGGCGGGGCGGGGCTCGCGGTCGCCGGAGCGCAGACCGTCACTGCCCCGATGCCGGGGAAGGTCGTCGAAATCAAAGTGGCCTGCGGCGATTCTGTGCGTGTAGGCGATGGGGTCATCGTTATCGAGGCGATGAAAATGCAGAACGAGCTCAAGGCCGCGAAAGATGGTGTGGTGACGGCGGTCAACGTTTCCGCCGGCGACGCGGTCGTTCCCGGCGGCGCGCTGGTGGTGATCGACTGATCGCCTACGATGGGACAAGCGGAGGAAACGCGCGGTGGCCGCCAATCCCGATTGCCCTGCCTGTCAAGGCACCGGCTGGAAGCACGCCGGCAACGGCGGCGTCGTCCGCTGCGCTTGCCTCGGCGATGCCCGCCCCGCTGAACGTATCCGCAAGCTCGGCTTGCCGCGCAAATTCGCCCCGGTCGGCTTCGACAATTTTCGCGCGGGAACCCCCCGCGAAAATGCGATTGAATACAACATCCTGACCGGCGCGATGAGCGCCGCGAAGAAATTCGCGGAAGAATATCCCTTCGGTCCCAAACGCGGACTGCTGTTTCAGGGGGCGCCGGGAGTCGGCAAAACGCATCTGGCGATTGCTGCGTTGAAGCGGCTGGCGGAACGCGGCTTCGACTGTATTTTTTTTGATTATCAGACACTGTTGCAAAAAATCCGCGAGGGTTACGACCCGGCGGCCGGCGCAGGCAGCCGCGAAACTTACCGCGCCGCGCTCGAAACCGAAGTGCTGCTGCTGGACGACCTGGGCGCGCACCGCGTGACCGATTGGGTGCTCGATACGGTAACGACGATCATCAACCATCGCTACAACGAAGAAAAGGCGCTTATTGTCACCACCAACCTGCCGGTGATCGAGCTGGGGCATGACGCCGTCTTGAGCGACGAGGTAAGCGGCCGCCCCAGGGTAAACGACAGCCTCGCCGACCGCATCGGAACGCGGGCGGTCTCGCGGCTCTGCGAAGTCTGCCGCGAAGTTCGCATCGCGACGCAGGACTACCGCCGGCGCCGTTAGCCTACGCCGTGGCGGGCGGCGATCGACTCGGCGACTTCGAGGCGCTCGAACGGCCTTGCCTCGGCTAGAAGTCCGACCAGCCGCGCCGCCTCCCCCAAGATTTTCGCCGGCCGGATGCCGGCCGCGCGCAACTCCCGTACCGCCGGCGAGCGCTGCTTCTTGCTGAGCTTGACGCCCGCGGCATCGGTCACCAGCGGGTGGTGATAGAAGCGGGCAGGCGCGGCGCGGCCCAGCAGGCGGGCCAGGCGGATCTGCCGTCCGGTGGAATCGAGCAGATCCTCGCCGCGCACAATCAGGTTGACGCCGTGGCGCATGTCGTCCACGGTGACCGCAAACTGGTAGGCCCACTGGCCATGGCGGTCTCTCAGCAGCAGATCGCCGCATTGCCGCGCGGGCTCTTGTTTGCGGGGGCCGAGAAAGCCGTCGTCGAACGATTCTTCGCCGCCGCCCCATTCCAGCCGCAGGCCGTGAGCAACGCCGCACGGATGGTTCGCCGCGCGGCAGCGCCCCCCGTAAATGCGCTCGCCCGTCTCGCTTGCCGCGCAACGGACGGCGAGGTCTTTCCGCGTGCAGACGCAGCGATAGACGTTATGACCGCGCCGCAGCCTGCCGAGCGCTTCCCGGTAAACTGCCTGCGAGTCGCTCTGGCGGTAGTCCGGCGTTACTGCGTTCTCGGGTTCGAAGCCCAACCAATCCAGGTCTTCGAAGATCGCCGCCTCGTATGCCGCACGGCAACGCTGCCGGTCGTGATCTTCGATGCGCAGCAGCACGCGCGCGCTCAGCAAGTCGGCCAGTCCCCACACATAGAGCATGTGCGCGGCGTGGCCCAGGTGGAGATATCCCGTCGGACTGGGCGCGTAACGCGTTACCAGCGGCTGCGGTTGCACACGCGGAGGCGCCGGTCCCATCGCGCCGAAAATCGGCGCGGCCGGCAGGCGGCTAATTCAACGTCAGGCTGACGGGGTTCGATTGCCCCATCTCGTTGGCCGCCGTAACCGTCACCGTGCTCAGATCCTCGAACTCGCCTTCGTCGACGGTAAAGTTGATCGTTGCCGTGAACAGGCTGCCGAAGCTCGAGGATTGGGGGCCGGCATAGTACAGGGTAAACGAGTCGAAAACATCGACCGTCAGATTCGACGTTGCAAGATTCGAGCCGCTTGTGCCGGCAAAGGCAATCTGCAGTTCGCTGACGGTGCGCGAGGTGGCGAATCCGGTTGCCAAAACGCTGAAGCGGCCCTGTCCGGTGGAGCCCAATACCAGACTCCGCAGCGAGGGCGCCGCCCTGTTGACGGTGAAAACCACTTCCGGCGCCGCATCCGGAGTGATGTCCACTCTGCCGTCTCCAACTGTGAATGTTGCCGAGGCGGTAATCGCGCCCGCAACGGTTCCCGTCAAAAACGAGTTGAGCGTCAAATCCCCGCTGAAAACCGCTTGTGTTTCTCCTTTCGGGATCAGGAACGGCGCGTTGCGCCCGCCGGTGGAAAACTGAATCGTCGGATCGTTCGAAAATACCGCCGTGTCGAAGGTCAAGCGCAGCACGCCTTCGATATCGACGGGAAACGACTCGGCAATGCTCAAGCCAAGCGGAACGAAACCTGCCGGGGCGACCGTTCCGCCCGATGTCGAGAAGCTCACGGCCGGCAGATCGGGCGCCCCCGCGCCGATGCCGTTGAGCGTGAAGCTTGCCGTGAGGGCAGCCGTGTTCACCGCCAACGTTGCGGTTTGCGGCCCCAGTCGGTCCGGCTTGAAGACAATGGCGACCGAGATCGTCTGATCCACGTTCAACGAAGCCGGCAACGCCGGCAAATCGTTCAGCGAGAACACGCCGGCGCCGACGCCGATGCCCGCAAGCGTTCCGGCTTCGTTGCCGGAGTTCGAGATTTGCAGCGTCAACTCGGATGCGCCGCCGACCGGGGTCTGCGGGAACACGATCGCGTCGCGCGGTTCGATCTGTCTGGGGCCGTCGGCATCGATAAGCGTGTAGGTAAACAGCGCGCCCAAGCCTTCCGCGGTCAGGTCGAACGTGGCCTCGCCGATGCGCAATTGACCGGTGGCGGTTCCGGGTTCAAGGGGAGTCAGGTTGATCGTGATCGTGAAGCTTTCGCCGACATCGAGAAGCGCCGGCAGCAGCGGGCGGTCGGAGAGGCTGTAGCCGTCTCCGGTTATCGTGACGTTATTGATCGCGCCTTCCGCCGAGCCGTCATTGGTCACGGTCAGGGTCGAGACGATCTCTTCCCCCACGGGAGTCGAGCCGACTGCGATCGTTCCGTTCTCGGGAACCGAGGAGGTCCGTCCATCGGATGTCGTCAGCCTGTAGCTGTACACGGCGGCAACGCCGTTGCCCGCGAGTTGAAGCATGCTCGTTCCGCTGCCGAAGCGCAGCGCTATCGAGTCGCCGAAGTTCCTCGGGGCAGTCGGCGTGAACCTCACCTGAAAGCGAAAATCCCGCTCGGACTCAATCGTTGCGGGTAAAAGGCCGATTCCGCCGAGCTCGAAAACTCCGCCGCCGGCGATCATGACGTCTTCGAGCGTGCCCGGGCCGCTGCCGCTGTTGGTCACGATCATTGTCGCCGTCATCGTGGTATCGACGGTTGTGTCTTCGAACAGAACCGTGCCGCCGGTGCCGACCGTGATCTGGTTGCCGCCCGGAAGCTGGAAGCTGAGATTGTAAGCCGCGACGCGCCCGGTCAGGTTGAAAAGGAAAGAATTGTCAACGAATCGAAAACCTCTCCTGACCCTGATCGGCAAACGCAGTTGTCCCGTGAAGGGACCCACGCCGGTCGGCCTGAAGCGAACGCGAATCGCTTGAGTTTCCCCGGGATCGAGCCTGATCGGGAACGAAGAGTACGTTGACGGAAACTCGAACGTCCCCGAACCGGCGAGCGAAGGTTCTTCGATTTCCGCGTATGTGTTTTCGTCGCCTTCGTAAGAGATCGTGAGTTGTTCCTCCACCGCCTCTCTCACGCCCTCGGAGTCGAAAGTCAATGTCCCCCCGGTGCGCAACTCGCGAAACGAGCCTGCGTCTTCAAGCGCGACCGTGACTTGCGCAGGCAGCGCGGCAACGAAAATTGCCCCATAAACCAAATATGCAATTGCTGTCGAGAACCTTCGCATGGCTGATGTCTTTCGTGCTTGTTCGTAGAGTCGGTCTGGGCGGCTAGCGCGGCGTCCCCACGCTCACCGACGCCACGCCGACGCTGGTCGGCGTGGGCGGCTGAGTTTCATCGCGCCGCGCTGCGGCAACGATGCCGGCGGCGGCTCCGGCGCCGATGACCGCCAGCAGCCTCCAGCCGATGCCCTTCTTTTTTGGCTTCGGATCGCCCGGCGCGACGGCATTCGTCTGAGTAATCGTGGTTGCCGCGGTCATGTTGTTGTAGGAGGCTTCCACTTCGATATTGAAAGTGCCTTCTTGCGAATTCGGCAACATGCCGGCGGCGCGGACGCGCCCCTGGTCGTCGGTCGTCAGCGTCGATACGCGGGAGGCGCCGAAAAAGGTCACGCTCGGGCCGGTCGCGGGCGAGCGGAGCGTCACCGTCGCTTTGGGGATCGGTTTTCCGTTGGCGTCTTGAATCTCGATGATCGGCTCGACGACTACGTTCCGGTTGATGTTGTTGATGCCGGCCTCGCCCGCCAGCACTTTGATTTGGATCGCCGACTCCTCCTGCGCCAAGCCGAGTTGCGGGGTCAGCAGCAGAATGCTCAGCAAAACGGCCAGGAATTGAAAATTGCGATGCGCCATGAATCCTCCGAGGTCAACGAAACCGCGCCGCAAACGGCACGGCAATAGCGGGCGATGATCTTCCAGTCTGGCTGGAACGCTCTCTGTAGCCTAACCCATACAGGCGAAGTTGCGGCGAACGGGGTTACACTCCGCGGCAGGCCGCCATGAGACCCGCCCCCTCCGCGGTGCGGAACAAGCGCAGGCCCGACGCCTCCATGTCCGCAATCAGCCGCGCTACCCTGGCTTCGTGCCCCTCCGGCCAATCGGGGCGGAGGGTAAGATCGTCGATCACGTACAAGCCGCCGGGACGCAGCAGGGCGATCGCCCGCTCGCGATGGGTAAACTTTCCGGGCCAGGCGTCGGCGAAAATCAAATCGAAGGTCTCGCGGCATTCTTCAAGAAAGGCGGCGCCGTCTCGGGTGACGAACGTGACGCGGCGGTCGGACCCGAGAACGCGCTTGGCGGCCTCCAACTGCCGCGGCGCGGCATCGACGCTGGTCAGTCGCGAATCCGGGCACATGCCATCGAGCATCCAGGCGGCGGACTGACCGACGCCCGTGCCCAATTCAAGCACGCGTCCTTTCGGCTTGGAGGCCACAAGCATTCTCAGGAAGGCGCCGGTTTGCGCAGCGCAGGATTGCGTAAACCCCAAGCGTTCGGCTTCGCCTTGCAAGACGGATATGGCTGCGGGTGCAGGCACGCGGCGATTTCCCGTGAGCGGCCTCAGCCGCCGACAGGGACTTCCTCGCCAACCCGGCGGAAGCCCAACTCTTCCAGCAGATCCACGATGTCCTCGTCCAGCAGACCCTTGCGGGTGTCGGCCAAGGCGGTGAATGCCTTGTAAACCTTGATCGTGTCGGCCTTGTCGAGGTCGCCGTAGCCCAGGTCGATGATGCGCTCGTGCAGCGCGTGACGGCCGCTGTGCTTCCCCAACACGAGTTTCGAGGCCGGGACGCCTACCGATGCGGGCGTCATGATTTCGTAGGTCGTGCGGTGCTTGAGATAGCCGTCCTGGTGAATGCCGGCTTCGTGCGCAAAGGCGTTGCGGCCCACGATCGCCTTGTTCGGCTGCGGGCCGAAGGTGATGCATTCGTTGAGCGTTTGACTGGCTTCGTAGAGCCTGGAGCAGTCGATGTTGGTGTGGAAGGGAACGCGGTCGGGGCGCACCTGCATGATGACGGCTACTTCTTCCAGCGAGCAGTTGCCCGCGCGTTCGCCAATGCCGTTGAGCGCGCATTCGACTTGGCGGGCGCCGACGTACAGCGCGGCGACGGCGTTCGCTACGGCCAGCCCCAAGTCGTCGTGCGTATGCACGCTGATGACGGCCCGGTCGCCGACCGTCTCGGCCACCTTGCCGATCGTCTCCGCATAATCGTCGGGAGTCATGAAGCCGACGGTGTCGGGGATGTTGATCGTCGTCGCGCCGGCGTTGACCGCGGCCTCGACAACCCGGCACAAATAGCCGATCTCGGTGCGGGTGGCGTCTTCGGCGGAGAACTCGACGTCATCGACGTATTTTTTGGCGAGTTCCACGCCCCGCACGGCTTCCTCGAGAATTTGCTCCTGACTCTTGTTGAACTTGTATTTGAGGTGTATCTCGCTCGTCGCGATGAAGCAGTGAATGCGCGGCTTCCCGTGGCCGTCGATCGACTGCGCGGCGCGCTCGATGTCGATCGGCACCGCCCGCGCCAACGCTGCGATATGAGCGTCCGGGTGCTCGCGGCAGATCTCCCGCACGGCGTGGAAGTCGCCGTCCGAGGCAATCGGGAAACCCGCTTCGACGATATCGACCCCGAGATCGACGAGCTTGCGCGCCATGCGCAGCTTTTCCGGGATCGTCATGCTGCAGCCGGGAGACTGCTCGCCGTCGCGTAACGTTGTGTCGAAGATATATACCTGATCCGACATGGGATGGGTCCTCTTTCCGCTCAGTAAACCGCAATCGACGCAATTAAGCAAGTTTATTATATTTTGGTTTTCAATAAGATATTTATATGGATGTATCTTTGCTGCGGATGTTCCGAACCGTCGCCGAGGAGGGCAGCTTTTCCCGCGCCGCACAGAAGCTTCTGCGCACGCAGCCGGCGGTTTCTTTGGCGCTGAAGCGGCTCGAAGCCGACCTCGGCGTGCAACTGATCGACCGCTCGTCCAGAACCCTGGTCTTGACCGACGCCGGAAGTCTGGTGCTGGACTACGCCAAGCGCTTCGACGGACTGGAGCGCCAACTGCGCCGGGCGTTGACGGAGCTCCGCGGCCTGAACATCGGCAAGCTGACGATCGGGGCGAACGAGTCGACGGCGCTCTACCTGTTGCAGCATCTGGAAGCGTTCCGTCGGCGTCATTCACGGATCGACGTCGAATTGCGGCGCAGCCTTTCGAGCAGGATTCCCGATGCGGTGCTCGAGGGCGCCATCGAGCTCGGCGCGATCAGCTACGACCCGAAAGACCCGCGGCTCACGGTCTTCGAGTTCTATAACGACCGGCTGACCTTTGTGGTGTCGCCGAAACACAGACTGGCCCGGCGGCGCAAGGTCAGCATTCGCGAGTTGGGCGAAGAGACCTTCATCGCGCACAATGTGGTGTCGCCCTACCGGGCGCGCGTCATCGAGGCGTTCCGCACGCACCAGGTGCTGCTGAACATGGCGGTCGAGATGCCGACGATCGAGACGATTCGGCGGCTGGTGCAGCGCAATCTGGGCGTCGCCTTCCTGCCGAAGATGTGTGTCGAGCAGGAAATCAAAAACGGGGCGCTGAAGGAAGTGGCCGTCAGGGAACTGGCGATGGAGCGCAAGATTCGCTTGGTCTATCCGGCCAGGCGTAGGCTCTCCCAGGCCGCGGGAGCTTTCCTGGAGCTCGTCGGCGAGGAGGTCGAAAGCGCAGGCGGAAGCTCCTGAAGCGCCGCATGCTCTGTGCTAGCATGAGCGCTGATTCGCCGCGGGCGTTTGCCGTACCGGCGCGGCTTCCATGAAGGTCTGTTATCTCGATTGTTTCTCCGGCATTGCCGGGAATATGGTCTTGGGCGCCCTGGTCGATGCCGGACTCGACTTCGAGTTGCTGCGCTCGGAGCTGGCCAAGCTGAAGCTCGAGGGGGTCGTTCTCAGGGCGGCCAAAACCAAGCGGGGCGGGTTGGCGGGGACGAATGTGTCCGTCGAGACGGCCCGCGGCCACCACCATCGCTCGCTGAGCGCGATCGAAAAGATCATCGGCGAGAGTGAACTGTCGGACAAGGTAAAATCCGACGCGCGGAGAATTTTTCGGCGCTTGGGCGAGGTCGAGGCGCTGGCCCATGACGTTCCCCTCGAAAAGGTTCACTTCCACGAGGTCGGCGCGCTCGACGCGATCGCCGATATCGTCGGCGCGGCGGCCGGCTTCGAGGCGCTCGGCATCGAACGCATCGTTTGCTCGCCGCTCAATCTCGGCAGCGGGACGGCGCGGGCGGCGCACGGCGTGCTGCCGGTTCCGGCGCCGGCGACGGCGCGCCTGGTCGAAAGCGTGCCGACATACGTGGACGGCCCGGCCGTCGAGTTGACGACTCCGACCGGCGCCGCCATCGCGGTCACGCTGGCGGACTCGTTCGGCGTCATGCCGGCGATGCGGCTGGAAGCTTCGGGCTATGGCGCCGGCGACCGCGATTTCAAGGGCCGGGCGAACGTACTGCGCGTGTTGATCGGCGAGACGGCGGACATTCCCGAGGCCGCAGAAATTCGCGTCATCGAAGCCAACATCGACGATATGTCGCCGGAGGTGGCGGGTTTCGTCCGCGAGCGGCTGCTGGAGGCCGGAGCGCTCGATGTGACGCTGACGCCGGTCTTTATGAAAAAAGACCGCCCCGGTTTTACGCTGACGGTCTTGGCCGACCCGGCCGACCGGCTGCGCTTGGGGGATGTGCTGTTCGCCGAAACGACAACCATCGGGATTCGCGAGCATGCGGCGCAGCGGCGCGTGCTGGAACGCCATTGGAAGGAAGTCGAGACGGCGTTCGGGCGCGTGCGGATCAAAATGGCGGCCGACAACGGATCGCCGCGGAATTTCGCTCCGGAGTACGAAGACTGCCGCCGCATCGCAAAAGAGAAGAATGTCCCCTTCAAGGACGTGTGGCAGGCGGCGAACTTCGAGTTCATGAAGCTCGCCCAAAACTAACGCGAAGCGGCGGCTCAGCGGCGCAATACGGCACACTGAAAGACTGGGCTTTGCGCATATGAGCAAGTACTACCTGACAACGCCGATCTATTACGTCAACGCGACGCCTCATATCGGCCACGCCTATACGACAATCGTCGCCGATACCATCAAGCGCTTCCGCCGCATGATGGGCGACGAAGCCTATCTGACCACCGGCGCCGACGAGCACGGCCAGAAGGTCGAAAAATCGGCCGCGGCCGCCGGCCTGACCCCGCGGGAGTTCACCGATCGTGTCTCGGCGGCGTTCCGCGCCGAGTGGAAAGAGCTCGGCCTCGAATACGATTTTTACCGCCGGACGACCGATCCCAGACACGCCAGGGCCGTCCAGGAGATCTTCTCGCGCTGCCTGGCAAACGGAGCGATCTACAAAGATTCGTACACGGGCAAATATCACATCGGCGACGAAGCGTTCGTGACCGACGAGGAAGCCGCACAGGCCGACCCGGCCATGATTACGACCGTCACCGAAGAGAACTATTTCTTCAAGCTGTCGGAGTACCGTGACAAGCTCATCGAGCTTTATGAATCGCAGCCGGATTTCATCCGCCCCGAATCGCGGCGCAACGAAGTTCTTTCTTTTGTGCGCGGCGGCTTGAAAGACCTTTCGATCAGCCGCTCGACGCTGAAATGGGGCATTCCGCTGCCGAACGATCCGGCGCATGTCTTTTATGTCTGGTTCGATGCGCTTTCGACTTACATGAGCGCGGTCGGCTACGGCGAAGCGGGCGAAGCCCGCAAGCGTTGGGAGAAATTGTGGCCGGTCGACGTTCATCTGGTCGGCAAGGAGATCGTCCGTTTCCACGCCGTTTACTGGCCTGCTTTCCTGATGGCGGCTGAGTTGCCGCTGCCGAAGCAGGTTTGGGCGCACGGTCTGCTCATCTTCCAGGGCGGGAAGATGTCGAAGTCCAAGGGCAATATCGTCAGAGCGCGGCCGATCGACAAGGTTGTCGGCATCGAAGGCTTGCGCTATTACCTGCTGCGCGAGATCGTTTTCGGGCAGGACGGCAACTTTTCTTTCGAAGCGCTGGTGAGGCGCTACAACTCCGATCTGGCCAACGGCGTCGGCAACCTGGCCGGCCGCACGGCGGCGATGATCGCCAAGTTCCACGGCGGCGTCGTCCC
Source organism: Bryobacterales bacterium (assembly GCA_965214915.1). Taxonomy (GTDB): domain Bacteria; phylum Acidobacteriota; class Terriglobia; order Bryobacterales; family UBA6623; genus CATQHP01. The sequence goes on from CBDCCP010000001.1 coordinate 948,768, forward strand.
TGAAGCCGCGGCCGGCGGCGGCTTGCAGGCATTGGCGGACGAGACGATCGAAAAGGCCGCAGCACACTACGAGAAGTTCGAGTTCTCGCGGGCGCTCGAAGCGATTTGGGCCTTGTTCGCCGCGGTGGATAAATACATTGTCGAAAACAAGCCCTGGGTTTTGGTGAAGGCACGGGACGAATCCTCCAAAGCGCAGCTTGCGGCGACGCTCTACAACTCCGCCGAAGCGCTGCGCATCGGCGCGGCGCTGGCGCATCCCGTGCTGCCGAAAGCCTCGCAGAAAATCTGGACGATGCTGGGCCTGACCGCCCCTCTGCGCGATTTCCGGTTGGCCGATCTCGCTTGGGGAGGAATCGAGCCGGGCGTGAAGCTCGGCAAGCAAGACGCCATTTTCCCTCGGCTGGATGTCGAGAAGGCGGTGAAACGGATGGAAGAGTTGGAACAGGAAGCGTTGCAGGAACAAGCCGCGATTCTCGGCAAGCCGGCCGCAGGCGAACCCGAAGCGGTTACGATCGACACGCCCGAAGCCGCCTTCGACGATTTCGTCAAAATCGATATGCGCGTCGGGCTGGTCAAGGCCGCCGAGAAGGTCCCCAAATCGAAGAAACTGCTCGCGCTCACCGTCGATATCGGGGAAGACGCGCCGCGTTCGATTTTGGCCGGCATTGCCGGCGCTTACGATCCCGAGGAACTGATCGGGCGCAAGGTTGCGATTGTCGCCAACTTGAAACCGCGCAAGATGATGGGCCGCATGTCGCAGGGCATGGTGGTCGCGGCGTCGGGCGACCACGGCCGCCCGTATCTGGTCGGCTTTCTGGAAGACGCGCCGGTCGGGGCTCGGTTGAGTTAGCGGCAGACTACTGCCGGCAGCCGATGTTGGTCGATTCCCACTGCCACCTCGACGGCCCCGCCTTCGACACGGACCGCGCCGAGGTCATTGCGCGCGCCCGCGAGGCCGGAGTCGGCCGCCTGCTGGCGATCGGGACAGGCAACGGCCCTCCCGATCTTTGCTGTGCGCTGCGGCTCGCCGAGGAGTACGCGGGCGTTTCGGCAAGCGTGGGCGTGCATCCGCACGATGCGGCCAAATTCGAGCAATCGACCGGAGACGAAATCGCGGAGTTGTGCCTGCATCCGAAGGTCGTCGGCGTCGGCGAGATCGGCCTCGACTACCACTACGACAATTCGCCCCGCGAGGCGCAAAAAAGGGCGTTCATCGAGCAAATGGAGATCGCCGCCGAGCGGGCAATGCCGATCGTTATCCACGTGCGCGACGCGTGGGACGACACGCTTGCGCTGCTCGACGAGCACTGGAGCGCAACCGGGCTCGGCGGAATCATGCATTGTTTCTCGGCGGGTTCCGAGCAGGCGGCGCGTTGCCTCGACATGGGCTTCCATATTTCTTTTGCCGGGATACTGACGTTCAGGCGGTCGGAGGAGTTGCGCGACACGGCGCGCTGGATTCCGCCGGACAGGCTTCTGGTCGAGACCGACGCGCCGTATCTGACCCCTGTTCCCTACCGCAAGATTCGGCGCAACGAACCGCGCTTCGTGGTCGAAACGGCGAAGAAGCTGGCTCATATCGTCGGTTGCAGCTTCGCCGAGATCGCCGAGCGGACAACTGCAAATTTCGACAGATTATTCCCCGGCGCGCGGGGATGACGGCCCGAACCGGACAGTTGGTTTGGGATAGCCGGCCGTTTGGTTTGAGACGCCGTTGCCGTTTTACCTCCTTTCGACCAAGAAGAGTTGCTCGGTTACGTGAATGGGGCGGTTCTGGAAGCTCCTGCTGCCGCGGAAGGCGTTGTATGGCGTCTCGACGACCTCCACCGAGCCCGCTTTGTCGAGCATGGCGCGCATTTCGGCAGGCCGGATGAAGCCTTCGTTGTTGAACGAGATGAGCAGAAACCGCGCGTCGATATGTTGCGCAAGATCGGCCATCAGCCTGAGCGACTCCGCCCGCACGTTGTAACCCGATCGCCGCCAGTCCGCGGGGATGCCCGAAACCCGGCTGATGCGTACGGGGCGCTCATAGCGGGCGAGCAGGTTCAGCATGAAGTAGTTCGATCCGTAAGGGTGCTGATTGTACGGCGGATCGAGATAGGCAAGGTCCAGGTCCGCAACTCGCCGCGCGGCGGCGTTGGCGTCCTCCGACAGCACTTCGTAGTCGCACTCGAAATTGCTGAAGATGGGGAGATGGAGAACGATGTCTCCCAGGATGCGCAACAGCGCATCCGATCCGCTCCCGCCGAACTGACCGATCCCGGTCTGTCGGTTCTTGTAGAAACCCTTGAAAACGCCCGCTGTGTTGGCGTGAATAGACGCTTCGTTCAGCAAGGGCGCCAGCAGGAAGTCGCGCATGTTGCGCGGCGCTTCTTCGATCATTCTGCGGTAGTTGTCCAGTCGCCGGGCGTTGCTCTTGGTGTAGAAAACCCTGTCTTCCTTAGCGATGCATGACTCGTCGCGGGGCGCATACATTTCTTCGATGAATCCCGCGGGAAGGGGCTCGGTCAGCACGCGCGCGTTCAAGTCGCGTACGATTTCGCTCAGCAAACGGATATCGATTTCGCTGCGGTTGGCGAGATAGCACCGTCCTATGACCGCCGCGTAGTCCTCCAGATCGTTGCTGACGAGCAGCGACGCGTGGCCCTTGAGCAAGCGGGACACGGCGCCGGATCCGCTGAAGACATCGAAGCAGCGCAGGCGGTCCTTGCCCAGGCGGCGCTTGACGCGCGCGACGACACTGCCGATGCGGCCCAGCAGCGCGCGCTTGTTGCCGATGTATGTGAGCAACTGCTGCGAGAGGTAGTCGGGGTCTTCCGCAACCGGCGCGCCGGCCCGGAACGTCATCTGGCGCTGCCGGCTCACTCGCCCTTTCTTGCTCCCGGCGCCCCGTCCGGAATTTCGGCGACATAGACCTGCGCACAGCCGTCGCGGTCGCTGGCGAACGCGACCATCGTTTCGTCGGGCGAGAACGACGGGTGCGGGTGGGTCCACTGCGGACCGTAAACGGAGTCGGCCGCCATTTCCATCCAGCTCAGGGACTTCGCTTTTTCCGCTGCGCTGCGGGCCGCCTGCCAATCCGCGGCGACGGCGTAGCGCGATGTCCTCCACTGACTGCCTTGCGACGTTGCTTGCGGGTAGCAGATCGTCTCCCGCGACCCATCGGCAACGTCAACCAGTTGCAGGCCGATATCGGGATGAACGGTGTCGCAGAGAATCTTGGTTCCACAACGGTTCGGCGTGATGTGCCAGGCGTTGAACTCGGCGATGGTTGCGATGCGTCGGCTGTTCCAGTCCATTCGCTTGAGCGCGCGGGGCCAGACGGTAAAGACCAGGTCCGACGACGCCCCCAGAAAAGTCTCGTGGACGATGAACTCGTCGTTGTCGTGCTCGTAGAGGCATTCCAGTCCGCTGCCGTCGGTGCGCACGCGGTGCATGCGCGGCGCGGGATCCGCGGCGAACTCGATCCACTCGGGATCGACCGGGTTGAATTGAGGATGAATGATCGTTCGCGGAAAGGGGATGAATCGGGTTTCCGTGCTGCCGATGGCGCCGAGCGCCAAGCCCCACTCGTCGCCGCGCTTGCAGGCGGCGACGAACCAATCGCCGAGCGGAGTCAGCGAGCATTCGCCGAGTTGGCCGCCGAATGAAGCGATTTCGACTTCTTCCAGGGTGTCGCGGTCGAGACGCCAAACGCTCCCTGTCCGCACGAAAAAAATGCTGTCGTCCGGCGCAATCGTGGGCGAGAAGGGATGAATCGCCTGATCGCAGGTAAGCTGCCGTATCTCGCCGTCGGGAAACCCGACTTCGAATAATTGCGCGCTTCCGGTACGGTAACTCGTGAAAATCAGCGCGCGTTGATCCGCCGTGAACGACGACTGCAAAAAATACGTCGGGTGGTTGATCGAAGGATGATTCGTGAGCCGATGGACGACGGCCCCGGTGCGCTCGTCGACCGAACGCGAGTATTCCGAGGGGAAGGTCGCTCCTTTGTGACAAGGCATCGTTCAACAGTCCGTGGTAAAAGCGCCGTGGGCGGCGCGGCGGGCTCCTGTGGTCGTTCGACGAGAAGTGAGGAGGGAGGCGATCCGAGAGATCGTCCCCGACTGTCTTTTCGGCCCGCGCAAGCGGCGACGAAGTCGACGGCCGCAAATGGCCGCCGCCCGAAGGGTTACGCGCCCCTGCCTGCTTGCCGGGCGGACAGCAAGGCGCCGAGTTCTTTGAGAGCTTCCCCGATACTGCATCGGTCCCCGGGCGCGTAACGACGCTTGCGTGACTTTTACCACGGGCTGTTACTGCAGCGCTTCCGAGAGAATGCGCGTGTCGGGCTCCTTCGCCATTTTGAGGCGCAGCATCTTGGCCAGAGTCGGGGCGATGTCTTCGGGGCCCGCCTGCCGGGCGTAATTCCCGCGGCGGATCCCTGCGCCGTACAGCAGCACGGGAACCTCGCGGTCGTAGGGATAGGCAGAGCCGTGGCCGGTGCCGCGCGCGCCGCCGACATGGACGAATTCGTTGAAGCGGACGATGACGTGCGGCGAGCGGCGCTTGAAATACGCATTGGCGAAGAGCCTTGTCATTTCCGGAGCGCGACCGGAGGCGTTGGCCAGCTCCGACGCAGTGTACACGCCGGCAACGAGCGGATGCCGTCGAAGCCGCTCTGCCAGAAACTCTTCCGCCTCGGCCCGCTTGACCGCGCCGTTGCGAAACGCCGGCAGGCGCCAGTAGAGGCGGTTGCCGCTCGCGTTGGCAACCAGGTCGGGAGCATCGGGGAAACGCTGCTTGAGCGCGTCCCGCGCACGCTGCCAGAACTCGTCGGGGTCCACGCGGCGCGCCGCGGCGCCGCGGCGCTGCAACTCTTCGACCAGCGGCAAGGCGCCGTGGTCGGCGGTCAGCGCCACTACGGTTTTCTCGATCCCCACCCGGCGGTCGATCGCCGCCAGCAGATCGGCCAGCAGACGGTCGAGGCGCAGGTTTTGATCCATCGCTTCCTGACTGTAGGGGCCGTAGCGATGGCCGATATGATCCGTTCCGGAGAAGCCGACGGCCAACAGGTCGGGTTCTCCGTCCGTGCCCAACTCGCCGGAGTCGAGCGCCGCGAGCGCGGCTTGCAGCGTCAATGCGTCGGCAAACGGCGTCGGCCGAATTTGCGATTCGATGTCTTCTTGCGGCAGCGCATGGGGAAACGTTACGGTTTTGCCGTCGGCTTCGGTCGGAAAGGCGTCTTCGCGCGCGAGTTTCTCGTAGAGCGATTGGTCTTCAAGGAGCCGCTCCCAGACCTTTCCGGCATACGCCGCGGCCGGTTGGGACGCGTTGAGAACGGCGAGCCATTCCGGCAGGCCGTTCTTGTAATACGACGACGTGACAAAACAACCGCACTGATCGGAATACCAGAACGCTCCGTCGGCGCCGCGGCCGGCCAGCAGCAGCGCGGAGCGGTCTTTGAACGAGAACGCATAGACTTTCGAGCCGCCGTGCTTGCGCTTGAGCAGATCGCCGAGAGTGTCCGCGAGCAGCGGCCTGGGGGAGGCGCGCCGTCCGGGGCCGCCGACCGCGGCGTATTGGTCATCGGCAATGCAATTGACGACGGCGTCGCGGGTCGCGTCGTACCAGGAGTTGCCGATCATGCCGTGCGAGGCGGGATGCAGACCGGTCGAGACGGAGGCGTGGCCCGCCGCCGTATGGGTCGATGCGTGCCTGTAGGCCGAGTTCGTAAAGTGCGCGCCGTTGCCGAGCAGCGTTTTGAAACCGCCCTCGTACAGCTCGGAAAAGCGGGTCAAATAATCGGAACGAAGCTGGTCCACGACGATGACGACGGCCAGCCGCGGAGGCGGCGGCAGGCCGCGGAACGAAACGATCGACAACGCGGCCGCCGCGGAAATTATCAGCCAGGAAGCCGGGAATGCGTATTTCCTCATGAGTTTTCAAGCTCCGGGGGGCCGTCGCTTGCGGATGCCGGCGGAACATATTCGATAAGCTCCAAAGCGTCGGCCTCGTACTCGGAAGTGACCTTGATCGACACTTTGCCGACCGGTTGTTGGACAACGTTTTCCCGCACCAGCCAAGCAGGGATTCCCGCGGAGGCGAGCAGCGAATAAATCACCTCGGCTTCGACGGTCGCGAGATGGCTGCGCGAGGAAAAAACCGTTACGAGCTCGTCGTCGATAGGGTCTTCAGGCATCGGACGGTTGCGTCAGTTTATCAAATCGGCGTGAAAATTCCCGGCCGGGGGGCCGCAGGCGCCTGCACAAACCCCGCGTTCGCCGCGCCTGCGCCATAATAAGGGGCGCAAAGGAGTTGAAGATGAGCTTTCGATTATTGACCGCGGGCCTCGCGGCCGCCCTGTTGGCGCTGTTTGCGGCAGACGCTCCGAAAAAGTACCCGACCGGATACACGGACACCGAGTTCTTACCGGGCGGCAAGTGGCGGGTGCATGACGACTCTCGGCCGCGGCCGCCGGTCGTCACTCCCGGAACCGCAAGCACGCCGGAACGGCCGGGCAAAGCTCCGTCCGATGCCGTCGTTCTGTTCGACGGAACCGATCTTTCCCATTGGCTGCAGCGCAAACGCGGCGGCGGCGCGCTCCCGCCGGCCTGGAAGGTCGAGAACGGCTATATGGAGATCGTGCCCAAAACCGGCAGCCACTTCACGAAGGAGAAGTTCGGAGACGTCCAACTGCACATCGAGTGGGCAACTCCGGCGAAAGTCGAGCGCGTCAGCCAGGGACGGGGCAACTCGGGCGTGTTGTTCATGGGGCTTTACGAGATTCAGGTGCTCGATTCCTACGCCAATGTCTCCTACGCCGACGGGCAGGCGGGATCGATTTACGGCCAGTACCCGCCGCTGGTCAACGCTTCCCGCAAGCCCGGCGAGTGGCAGGCTTACGACATCGTTTTCGAAGCGCCGCGGTTCGCAGACGGGAAACTCGCCAAACCGGCCTTCGTGACCGTGTTCCATAACGGAGTGCTGCTGCACAACCGCAAGCAAATGATGGGGCCGATGAGGCACAAAGTGGCGACGGAGTACCGGCCGCACGAGGCGGAGCTGCCGCTGCTGCTGCAGGCGCACGGCAATCCCATTCGCTATCGGAATATCTGGGCGCGCCGGCTGAATCTAACTTACCCTTAGAACGACTGCTCCGAGCGGAACGCCGACGGCCAGCGCCCAATCCGACAGGGAAAACCGGCGGCGGTACAGGGTCGGGAAGTCGCCGTTGAAGCCGCGCAGGATCATCGCCGCCGTGACGCGCTCGGCGCGCTCCCAGCCGCGCACGAACACCATTGCAATCTGGTTCGCCCACAATCGAAAGCGCCCGTTGGCGGAGTTGCCTCCCGTGCGGCATTCGCGGGCCCGGGAAATGCGCCGCCATTCGTCGAGCAGGACGAACAGATAGCGGTACATCAGCGTGGTTGTCAGAACGAGGGAACGCGGCGCCCCGAGCGCGCCCACGGCGCGCAGCGTGTGGTCGACGGGCGTCGTCGCGGCCAGAGCCGCAAGCAGCAGGATGGCGGCATAGGCTTTGATCCCGACCGCATACGCCAACACGTCTCCGTCGGGAAGCCCGGACAACAAAGGCAGAAGCGCCGCCATGACGATGAAAGGCGTGGCCGCCAGGCAGCGCTTGAGCAGATAGCGCAAGCCGACGGCGGCGCACAGAGCCAGCAGCAGAGCATAGCCGCCCGCTGCAAAAAACCGCGGCGTCGGTTCGGCGGGAAACGAGGAGACGGTCAGGATGGTCAGCAAGACCGCGCTGACCTTCGCTCTGGGGTCGAAAGGCGCCAGCGGAGAACCGGGCGCCGCTGTCTCGCTCTCAAGTCCCTTCAACGGACGACCTTCTTCGGCCGGTTTGTTTTTGCGAAATGCGGCCAAGATAGAACCCGATGGCGGCCAGGCCGACGGCGGCGGCAAGGCGCAGCAGCGGCGGAGAAAACGGCTCGGCGGCAATGGGCGCGCTGTCGTCGACCGTCACCTCGACCTCCTTGCGGTGGCCCATGCCGTCGTCGACAACCACGCGCCACGCGCCGGTTGCGTTGGGAACGAAGCTGAATACGCCGCCGCGGTCGGTTCTGCCGCTTTGAAACGGGCGGTCCGGCTCGTCGGGAGAATAAACCCACGCATCGGCGTCGGGGAAGGCGCCGTCGGCATAGCGGCAGCGCACGATGACTGTCTGCTCGGCGATTTCCACCCCGACGCCGAGACTGTGCGCCGGCGCCGCGGCAGCGAAGAGCAGCCCTGAAAGCACGCCGTAGAAGAGCTTCGAAAGAGCGCTCCACGGTACTTGAACCGCTCGCTTCATGTCGTTTCCGAAAACCATCCGAGGCAGCCTCGTCCATCGCGAGGAATCTGCTACGCCGCCGCCGGCCGCAGAATTTCCGGCTTCGTTTTGCCTAGAAATGTAATGATAGCAGCCGTTGCCGCTGCTTCGACGAGAGCAACCGCCGCATAGGCTGAGGCGATGACATAGAACCCGCGGCCGTACGCCGCGAGCTCGAACTCCGCCGCGAGCAGGAAAGCCGGCAAAAGGGCGCCGAGAAAGCCGGCCGCGGCGGCGCGGGGCGTCTGAGGGACCGCGCCGATACGCCAGATTGCCCAGCCTGCAACCGCGCCGCAGCCCATATTCAGAGCGTTCAGGCCCAACGATAAAAGTCCGCCGTGCTGGAAAAGCAGCGACTGGAACAGCAGGCTTGCAAACAAGACCGGGAAGGCGCGGCGACCCAACAGAATGCCGAGAAGACCGTACAGCCCCAGATGCATCGAAGCGCCCGCCAACGGAAATTGAATCGTCGAAACCACGAACGACGCCGCTGCCAACAGCCCCATCCTGGAAGTGTCTTCGGCCCGCAGATTGCGGCCGGACGCATACAGGCCGCCGTACGATGCGATGTGGGCCGCGACGCAGGCGCCAACTGGAAAGATGCCGTCTGCTACATGCACGGAATTGTGGAGTATAGCAAGATTGTGAAAATGCGGCCTGCCCGGCGGTTCTTCAGCGCATCAGTCGCGGAGGCCGTACTCGCCGGCGACCCGTTCGGCGAGATAGTTGCGGATCGACGCGCCGCTGCGCTCGACATCGAAGAAAGCGGCGCGCAGCAGTTGCCTCTTGCGGTTGGCGACCCTGTCGCGAAGTTGCTGCTGCACGGCGGGATCGGAAAACTCGCGACGCCCGGCGGTTTCGATCCCCAGCAGTCGAAGGATGCGGTACTGCCCATCGGTCTCCACGATGTCGGAAATTTCACCGGGCTGCAGCGCCGCCACCGCCCGGCGCAGGTTGATATGCGCCTTTTCGAGCGACGACTGCGCCAGGTAACCCATGTCGCCGCCGTTCGGGGTGGAGTCCGGGTCTTCGGAATAGTTTTGCGCCAGAATCGCGAAGTTCTCTCCCTTTTTAAGCCGTTCGTGCAACATTTCGATTTTTTCCCGCGCTGACTTGCGGTCGGCGGCATCGTCGTTGCGCAAGTTGGGAGCAGGCGCCTCTTCCACTTCCGTGACGAGAATTTGAGCCAGGTGAACCTGTTGCTCGGGAAAGGTAAACGCCGCTGCGTTCTGCTCATAGTCGGCGCGGAGATCTTCTTCCGTCACCGTTATACGCGAAGATATCTCTTTGTTGAACAGCCTCTGAATGGTCAAATTGCGCCGGATTTCCAGCCGCAAATCTTCGCGCGTCATGCCGCGCTCGGCCAGGGAAGCGAGAAATTCCTCGTCGCTGTCGAACGGGGAGCGATAGCGTTCCAGTTGCCGGTCAACCTCGTCATCGATCGCCATGAGTCCGAGGGACTCGGCCTTTTGCAGAATGATATGGCGGTCGATCAACTCGCGGAGCAGATTGAGGCGCAGCATTTGCGCCTGCTCGGGGTTTTGGGGTTCCTCTTGATCGTGGTAGTGGGAGGCGTAATAGGCATCGAACTCGGCAAAGGTGATCTTATAGCCGTTGACCGTCGCCGCGATGCCGCCGCCGGCGTCGCGGCACGCCGGCCCCGACACCGCAATCAGGGCCGCGAGTAGAATGCCCGGCCGCATCGGCGCCGGCTTGGCGGCGCCCGTCTTGACCGTTGGAACCGGCATGCGCTGCCTCCTCCATGACCGCCCCGACGGCTCGCGGAGGCGTCCGGGGCCCGCGCGGGGCGTTATTCCTTTTCGTCTTCTGCTTCGCCGCCGGCAGCGGCTGTTTCTTCGGCTTCCGCTTCTTCTTGCTTGGCCTTCATGCGCTCTTCCTTGCGCTTCTTCTTTTCCTCGGCCTTCTTTTTGAGTTGCGTTCCGAGCAATTCGATAATCGCGAGTTCCGCGCCGTCGCCCTGACGGGGGCCCAGACGGACGATCCGCGTGTAGCCTCCCGCGCGGTCGGCGAAGCGCGGCCCGACCGTATCGAACAGTTTCTTCACCGCGGCGGGCTCTTGCAAATAGGCCGCGGCTTGGCGGCGCGCGTGTAAAGTGTCGCGCTTGGCCAGGGTAATGACCTTCTCGACTTGCGGACGCACGGCTTTCGCCTTGGTGATCGTCGTTTCAATACGATCGTGCAAGATGATGCTGGTTGTGAGGCCGCGCAGCAACGCACGCCGAGCCGAGGGGTCGCGCTGTAGTTTGTAGCCGCCTTTCCTGTGTCTCATGGCAAGTGCATTCTCTTTCGGTTTTTAGAATTCTTCCGTTTCGTCCGGCGCCCCCGGAATCAACCGGCCGTGCTCGGTGAACCGCATCCCCAGACTCAAGCCCATCGCGCCGAGCATCTCGCGAATCTCGTTAAGCGATTTGCGCCCGAAATTCTTGGTCTTGAGCATGTCGGCCTCGGTACGCACAACCAGATCGGCAATGGTCTGAATGTTGGCGTTTCTGAGACAGTTATAAGAACGGACGGACAGCTCGAGCTCTTCGACCGAGCGGTTGAGATGTTCGTTGTAACGGTCGCTTGCCGCATCGGCGGCAAGCTCTTCCACCGCGGTCTCTTCCTCGAAGTTGATGAATATCTGCATATGATCTTTCATCAGCTTGGCGGCCAGGCCGATCGAGTCCTGCGGGGTTACGGCGCCGTTCGTCCAGACTTCGAGCGTCAACTTGTCGTAGTCGGTCATCTGGCCGAGACGCGCCGCCTCGACGGTGTAGTTCACCTTGCGAACCGGCGAATGCACCGAGTCGATGGGGATGTACCCCAGAGCCAGATCTTCGTCGAAGTTCTTTTCGGCGGAGACATAGCCGCGGCCCAGCTTGACGCGCATCTCGATGTCGAGCACGCCGCCCTCGCTGACTGTGGCGATATAGACGCTGTCGTCGAGAATCGCCACTTCCGAGTCTGCTTCGATCGCCGAGCTGTAAACCGCGCCGGCTTCGGTCACCCGCAGCCGGATCGTGCGCGCGCTGTCGCTGTGCAGTTTGAGCGGAATCTGCTTGAGATTCAGAATGATGTCGGTGGCGTCTTCGACGACGCCTGGAATCGGGCTGAATTCGTGCGAGATGCCCTCGATGCGGACGGCGGTGACGGCGGCGCCTTCAATCGAGCTCAGCAGCGCGCGGCGAAGGGAATTGCCGATGGTTGTGCCGAATCCGCGCTCGAACGGTTGAGCGCTGAACTTCCCGAACGTATCGCCCAAAGTCTCTCCGTCAACAGCCAAGCGCTTGGGCTTCTGAAATCCTTTCCACATATTCGCTAATCCTCTCTTCAAGCTTGCAGCGGCGGTTCGAGCCGCTCGCCGCCGGTTGTGCTCCCCGCTACGAGAGCCGGCTCCTACCGCGAATAAAGCTCGACAATGAGCTGAGAATTGATCTTGGTCGTCTCCAAATCGTCTTTGCTTGGAGAGCCGAGCACTTTCCCGCGAAAGTTCTCGTGATCGGGCTCCAGCCAACTCGGCGGAGCCGTCATGGCGGCCGTCTCCAAGGCCAGCAGGACGCCGCCGTGCCTCCGCCTGCGGCTTTTCTCGCGCAGTTCGACGATGTCTCCCGGATTGACCAGGTACGACGGAATATCGACTTTTTGACCGTTAACCTGTAGGTGTCCGTGGGCTACGATCTGACGGGCTTGCCGGCGCGAAACTGCGAACCCCAAGCGGAAAGTGACGTTGTCGAGCCGGCGTTCGAGCAGACTCATCAAGTTGTCGCCGACGACGCCGGGCATCTTGGCCGCGCGTTTGTAGTAGTTGCGGAACTGACGTTCGAGCACATCGTACATGAAACGCGCGCGCTGTTTCTCTTGAAGCTGCAGGGCGTAACCGAGCATCTTTTTCGGGCGCCGCGTCTTGCCGTGCTGGCCGGGCGCATATGGGCGGTTGTCCAATTTCCGCTCCGACTTGGGATCGAGCGGCACTCTCTGCTTGATATCGGTCGCCAGCCCCAGGCGGCGCGAGCGGCGAACGACCGGACCTCTGTTCCTTGCCATGGATTCTTCTCGCTCCCTCAAACGCGGCGCTTCTTCGGCGGCCGGCAGCCGTTGTGCGGCATCGGCGTGACATCGCGGATATGGGTGACCTGAATGCCGGCGGCCGTCAGCGCGCGGATTGCCGACTCGCGTCCGCCGCCCGGCCCCTTGATGCGGACCGAGACTTTGCGCAAACCGTGTTCCTTGGCGGCGTTGATAGCAGTCATGCTGGCCTGCTGCGCGGCAAACGGAGTGCCCTTCTGCGATCCGCGGAACCCCAGCGAACCGGCGCTCGACCACGAAACGGTCTTCCCTTCGACATCGCAGATCGTGACGATCGTGTTGTTGAAAGTGGCTTGCACGTGAACGATGCCGACGGGGATATTCTTCTTTTGCCGGCTCTTGAATTTCTTTTTGCCTTTGGTTTTCGTTTTCGTTTTTGCCATGTTTCCTTATCCGCCGCGCTTATTTGGCCGCCTTTTTCTTGTTGGCGATCTGGCCCCGGCGCGGGCCTTTGCGCGTGCGCGCGTTGGTGTGCGTGCGCTGGCCTCTGACCGGGAGGCCGCGCCGGTGACGCAAGCCGCGGTAGCAGCCGATCTCCATCAAGCGCCGGATGTTCATCGAGACTTCCTTGCGCAGGGCGCCCTCGACCGCTCCTTCTTCTTCGAGCAGCTTGCGTAGAGCCGTGATTTCGTGATCGTCGAGCGTGCCCATCTTCTTGCCGAAATCGATTCCCGCGCGGTACAGCAACGAACGCGCTCGGCTCGGACCGATTCCATAGAGATAGGTAAGCGAGATTTCCGCCCGCTTATTGTCGGGAATATCGACACCTTCGAATCGCGCCATGGCGAGCCTCCTCTAACCTTGCCTTTGCTTGTGCTTGGGGTTGCTGCAGAGTACGCGAACGACGCCGTGCCGCCGGACGACCTTGCAGTTCTTGCAGAGTTTTTTTACCGATGCCCGTACTTTCATGATGTTTTTCGTCCGATGAGGCGCCGGTGGGCCGCGATCGGTCTTCTTCCTATTTTCCTTAAACCTCGGTCAGAACCCAGGGCCCGTTGTCGGTGACGGCGACGCAGTGCTCGAAGTGGGCGGAGTTCGAGCCGTCGTTGGTGACCGCGGTCCAGCGGTCGGAGAGCAAGCGCGTCACGGGCGATCCAGCCACGACCATCGGTTCGATAGCCAGCACCATGCCTTCGCGGAGACGCGGATTGCGGATTTTGGAATCGATGTAATTCGGCACCTGCGGCGCTTCGTGAAGCTGCTTGCCGATGCCGTGGCCGACAAACTCCCGGACTACGGCATAGCCGTTCGATTCGACGTGCTTCTGAACCGCGCCGCAGACATCGAAAAGACGGCGCCCGTTGACCATCTGGTCAATGGCCAGGCTGAGCGCCTCCCGAGTGATTTTCATCAGGCGTTTCGTCGCCGGCGCAATCTCGCCGACTGCGATCGTGGTCGCCGAGTCGCCGTAGTAGCCGTCGAGCAGAACGCCGCAGTCCACTTTGACGATATCGCCCTCTTTGAGTATCCGTTTTTTCGAGGGGATGCCGTGAACGATCTCTTCGTTGACCGAAGTGCATAGCGCCGCCGGGAAGCGCTTGCCCACGGCCGGGACGTAGTAACCCTTGAACGCCGCCTTGGCCCCCGCGTCGCGAATCATCTTGTCCGCGGCGATTTCCAGGTCCATCGTCGAAACGCCGGGAGCGACCATGGAACGCACCGCGGCCAGGACGCGGGCGACGCAACGGCCGCTTTCGCGCATCTTCGCAAGCTCGGACGGACTCTTGCGCACGATGATGCGGGGCACGGTTTTGCTAAAAAATGTCCGGGTCATCATTTTTCGAGATCGCGTTCGGTTTCCATCGGCTTGCGTCGTTGGAGATGTTTTTCTCCCCTGAGTTCGCCTCCCGGCGGGGCGGCGCCCGATCATACGGCCGACGAGCGGCGGCCGCGGATGCGGCCGGCTCTAGGCGTAAACCCTTCGTAATGACGCATAACGAGCTGTGCTTCGACCTGATTGACGGTGTCCATCGCAACGCCCACCACGATCAACAGCGAAGTTCCTCCAAAGTAAAAATTTACGTTGAGGCCGTCGAGTATCCAGCGCGGCATGCTGGCGTCGGCCCAGTCTCCGATCAAGGGCAGATGATGGAATTTCGCGCCGTTGATCATCAGATCGGGAATCAGTGAAATCAGCGCCAGATACAGCCCGCCCACCAACGTCAGTTTCGTCAGGATGTCGTTGATGTGCTCGGCGGTAGGCTTGCCCGAGCGGATGCCGGGGACAAAGCCGCCGTGCTTGCGCATGTTGTCGGCCACTTCCTTCGGATTGAAGATGATCGACACATAGAAAAAGCAGAAAAAGACGATGCCCGTGACATAGAGCAATTCGTACAGCGGCTCACCGTAGCGTATCGTCTCGAAGATGCCGGTCAGGATCGGGCTTTCGGAAACGACCATCGAAAGAGTCTGCGGCAGAGAAAGAATCGACGAGGCAAAGATGACCGGGATCACGCCGCCGGCGTTGACCTTGAGCGGCAGATGAGTCGATTGCCCGCCCATCATGCGCCGGCCGACGATGCGCCGCGCGTACTGTACGGGGATGCGCCGCTCGCCGCGTTCCACGAAAACGATAAAGCTGACGATCGCGATCATGACGATCAGGATCAGGATCGCGGCCGCGACGTTCCATTGCTGGGTTACGAACACGTTGTCGTAAACGCCTTGGATGGCCCCCGGCAAGCCGACAACGATGCCCGCGAAGATGATCAGCGACATGCCGTTGCCGATGCCGCGCTCGGTGATCTGTTCGCCAAGCCACATGATGAACGCGGTTCCGGTCGTCAGCGTCAGAATCGTCATCAAGCGGAATCCCCAGCCCGGGTTGTAGGCCAGATTGCCTTGGACCACCAACTGCGAGAACGCGAAAGACTGCACGATAGCGATGCCGATGGTCAGATAGCGCGTCCACTGCGTAATCTTGCGGCGGCCGAGCTCGCCTTCTTTCTGCAACTTTTCAAGCGCGGGGATGGCGACGGTCAGCAATTGCAAGATAATCGACGCGGTGATGTAGGGCATGATGCCCAGCGCGAAGATCGTGAGTTGGCTCAACTGTCCGCCGGAGAACAGATCGAGAAACCCCAGCGCCGTGCCCTGGGCGGCTTCGAACATCCGTTGCAACTCGGCGGTGTTCACGCCCGGAGTCGGGATGTGGCCGCCGACGCGGTACACGGCGAGCATGCCGAGCGTAAATCCTACGCGACGGCGCAAGTCCGGGATGCGGAAGACGTTTACGATTGCTTCGAGCCACTTCATGATTCGCCGGAAGTCTTCTTGCCTGCAATGACTTCAGCCTTGCCGCCGGCTTTCTCGATCTTTTCCCTTGCCGACGCAGAAAACTTGTGGGCCGCGATGGTGACCGCGCGCGTCAATTCGCCGTTGCCCAGGATTTTGAGCCCGTCGGAAAGTTTGCTGACCGCGCCGCTCGCGAGCAACGATTCGGGCGTGAACGCATCCCCTTCGAGCTCTTCGAAGCGCCCCACGTTGACGACTGCGTATTCCTTGCGGAACGGATTGTGAAAACCACGTTTCGGCACGCGGCGGACGAGCGGCATTTGGCCGCCCTCGAACCCGCGCTTGCGCCTATAACCCGAGCGGGACTTTTGACCCTTTTCGCCGCGGCCTGCCGTTTTGCCGACGCCCGATCCCGGCCCGCGTCCGACGCGCTTGCGCGGCCGGCGCGAGCCCGCGGCAGGATGCAGTTCGCTGAGATTCATTCCGTCACCTCCGGCTCGACGACCTCGACGAGATGCGGAACCTTGGCAATCATGCCCCGGATCGCCCTGTCGTCCGGCCGCTCGACCGTCTGGTCGATTCTGCGCAGACCAAGACCCGCGACGACCTTCTTGAGCTTTGCCGGCGCTCCGATCGTGCTGCGCTTGAGTCGAATCGTAATTTTGTCCGCCATCGTCGAGCCTTAAATTTCGTCTGCGTCCTTGCCGCGGAACTGCGCGACCTCGTTGCGCTCGCGAAGCTGCTTGAGGCCGTCGAACGCCGCCTTGATTACGTTGTGGGGGTTCTTCGAGCCGATCGATTTGGTGAGCACGTTCTGGATTCCCGCAGCTTCGACAACCGCGCGGACCGCGCCGCCCGCGATGGCGCCCTTGCCTTCGCGAGTCGGCTTCAACAACACGCGGCCGGCGCCGAAGACGCCGAGAACCTCGTGCGGAATCGTGTGGCCGAGGACGTTCACTTTGATCAGGTTCTTTTTCGCTTTCTCGATTCCCTTGCGGATTGCCGAGGGAACTTCTTTGGCCTTGCCGTTAGCGTAGCCGACGACATGCCGGTCGGGATCGCCGACAACCACCAGCGCCGAGAAACTCAGGTTCTTGCCGCCTTTGACAACCTTGGTGACGCGGTTGATGGCAACCACTTGGTCTTTCAGGTTGAGCTCGCTTTCTTCGATTCGCTCGTTCGTCTGCATATCCGATCAGCTTTCCTGTTTCTCTGCCTTGCGTTCGCGGCTCGCGGGCAGCAGGCCCGCCTCTCGCACCGCCTCGGCCAGCGCTTTGACGCGGCCGTGGTAACGGTGGCCGCCGCGGTCGAACACGACCTTTTCGATCCCGGCCGTTCTGGCGCGTTCGGCGACCCGCTTGCCCACTGCCGCCGCCGCCGCGACGTTGCCCCCGTAGCCCTCGGCGTCCTTGTCGTTGGTCGAAGCCGCCGCCAGAGTCTTCCCGGCATTGTCGTCGATCGCCTGAGCGTAAATGTGCTTGAGCGAGCGAAAAACCGCAAGCCGCGGGCACTCGGCGGTGCCCTGCAGCTTGCTGCGGATCCGGGCGTGAATATGACGCCGGCGCGCATCGCGTTTCGGTCTCGAATACATTTTCCGTTCGCCTCTTCAATCGAAATTCCAACGCCTACGAAGCGCCGGTCTTTCCTTCCTTCTTGCGCAGCTTCTCGCCGGCATAGCGGATGCCTTTTTGCTTGTAAGGGTCCGGCTTGCGCAAGCCGCGGATATTGGCCGCGGTCTGACTGACCAATTGCTTGTCGATGCCGGACAACTCGATCTTGGTGTTTCCCGTGACCTTGATGTCGACGCCGTCGGGCATCAAGACCTCGATCGGGTGCGAATAGCCGATATTGAAAATCGCCACGCGCCCCTGCGTCTGCGCGCGGTAGCCGACGCCGACGATTTCGAGCTGCTTCACGAATCCTTGCGTGACTCCGGTCACGCAGTTGCCGGCCAAGGAACGCGTCAAACCGTGCAGCGCCGCCTTGGAGTCGTCCTCCCGCGTGATGCGCAACGTCCCGTCGCTGAACTCCGCGGCGATTCCTTCGGGAATCGGCGCGCTCAGCGCGCCCTTCGGACCCTTGACGCGCAGCAGGCCGGCTTCGATCTGTACTTCCGTTCCGCTCGGAACGGAAATTGGTAATTTGCCTATTCTCGACATTGCGCTCTCTTGTTCGTCACGATCCCGCTTAATACACCGTGCAGAGGATCTCGCCGCCCACGCCCTGTTTTCCGGCTTCCTTGCCGGTCATCACGCCCTTCGAAGTCGTCATGATGCAAACGCCCATGCCGCCGATGACCCGCGGGATGTTGTTCGAGTCGGCGTAAACGCGGCGGCCGGGTTTCGATATCCGCTTCAATTCCGAAATGACCGGACTGCGGTCGGGGCGGTATTTGAGATAAACCTTGATGGTCTGCTTGTTATCGTCGTTCGCTACGCGGTAGTTCGCCACATAGCCCTGCTCTTTGAGGATGCGGGCAATTTCAACCTTCACCATCGATCCGGGGATATCGACTTTGTGGTGATGCGCCGCCAGCCCGTTGCGGATTCGGGTCAGCATGTCCGAGATGGGATCGCTATGCATTCGGTCTTCTTTCCCCTTGCTACCAACTGCTCTTGGTCACGCCCGGCAACTCGCCGCTCAATGCCAGATTCCGAAAGCAGATGCGGCACAACTCGAACTTGCGCATGTATCCGCGGGGCCGCCCGCAAAGCCGGCAGCGGTTACGGAAGCGGACCTTGAATTTCAACTTCTTGCGCTCGCGCGCGATTTTTGCCTTTGTGGCCATCTTTTTGATTCCCGACTTGCTGTTAGCTGCGGAACGGCATGCCCAGCAGCTTGAGTAGTCGAAAGCCTTCCTGATCCGTGTTTGCGGTCGTAATAAACGTGATGTTCATACCCTTGATCTCATCGACCTTGGTGTAATCGATTTCCGGAAAAATCGCATGCTCGCGGATGCCGAGCGTATAGTTGCCGCGGCCGTCGAGCTTCGGCGAAACGCCGCTGAAATCGCGCACGCGGGGCAGCGCCACCGCAATCAGCCTGTCGATGAACTCCCACATGCGCGTCCCGCGAAGCGTGGTCGTGCAGCCGATGGCAACGCCCCCGCGCAGCTTGAAAGCGGCGATCGGCTTGCGCGCTTTGGTGACGACCGGCTTCTGCCCGGCAATCGACTTGAGCTCTTCGACGGCGCTGTCGAGCAGCCGCGAATTGCCGATTGCCTTGCCCATGCCCATGTTGAGCTTGACCGCGGCAATCCGCGGAACCGCCATCGGCGACTTGTAGGCGAATTCCTTCTGCAAAGCCGGAGCGACTTCGTTGCGATACTTTTCTTTGAGCCGCGGCGCCGTCATGATTCAGTCACCAGCTTGACATTCGAGAGGTCCATCGCCGATTCGCTTTCGGCGATGCCGCCCTTGATCTGTTTTTGGGGATTCGGACGGACATGCTTCTTGACCATGTTGCAACCCTCGACCAAAACCTTTCCATGCTTGCGGTCCACCCGCAGCACGCGCCCGCGGCTGCCCTTGCTGCGCCCGGCAATCACCAGAACCGTGTCGTTCTTCTTGATCCGCGTCTTGAACATTTCGACTCCTAAAGAACCTCCGGAGCGAGCGAGACGATTTTCATAAAGCGCTTGTCGCGCAACTCGCGGGCAACCGGCCCGAACACGCGCGTCCCGACCGGCTCGCCGAGCTCGTCGACCAACACCGCGGCGTTTTGATCGAAGCGGATGTAGCTGCCGTCTTTGCGGCGGGTTTCCTTGCGCATGCGCACGATCACGGCGCGGACGACGGAACCTTTCTTCACGTTCGAATCCGGCGCCGCCTCCTTCACCGAAGCCATGACAATGTCGCCCAGACCGGCTTTTTTCCCGGTCGAGCCGCCGCGCGGCAAAATGCACTGCAGCCGGCGCGCGCCCGAATTGTCCGCAACCGCCAACTTGGTTTGCATGCCGATCATAGCTGTTTCTTCCCCCTCGACTCGAGCCGTCTTCGCGCGGCGCCGCTAGCCTGCCGCCTTGGCCTTGCGCCGGCGCCGAACGTTGATCTCGACCTGCGTCGACTTCAGGATCACTTTCTCCAGCCGCCAGCACTTGTTCTTCGACAGCGGGCGGCTCTCGACGATGCGCACGCGGTCGCCCATTTGGGCGAGTCCGCTCTCGTCATGCGCCAGAAACTTCTTCTTGCGCGTGATGTAGCGGCGATAGAGCGGATGCGGCACGCGGCGGCTGACCTCCACCACGATGGTTTTTTCCATCTTGGTCGAGACGACCTCCCCGATCTTGCGGTTCTTGCGCGGTTTTTTCGCTTCAGCCATTACTCATCGGTTTCCTTCCGCCCGATTTTTCTGGTTCATCGCGGTCAGAATGCGCGCCAGGTCTTTCTTCGTCGCGCGGTACTTTTTGACGCCGTCGGTTTGCCCCATCGAAATTTGAAAGCGCAGTCGGAAAAGCTGCTCGCGCGCCTCGCTCTCCTTGCCGCGCAACTCTACAACGGTCATATCGCGGTATTCGGCAGCGGTCACAACAGGCCCCCCGATTGCCGGCTGACGAATTTGGTCTTGATCGGCAGTTTCTGCGACGCCAGGTCCATCGCCCGGTGCGCGATTTCTTCGGGCACCCCCTCGACCTCGAACATCATGCGGCCGGGCTTGACCACCGCGACCCACTGCTCGGGCGCTCCCTTACCCTTACCCATGCGGGTTTCGGCTGGTTTCTTGGTAATGGGCTTGTCGGGGAAAATGCGGATCCACAGTTTGCCGCCGCGCCGAACGCGCCGTGTGATCGCCACGCGCGCGGCCTCGATTTGCCGGTCGGTAATCCATGCGGCTTCCAGCGCCTTCAGTCCGAAATCGCCGAAGTCGAGACCCGACCCGCGCCAAGCCTTGCCGCGGCGCTTGCCGCGATGCACCTTGCGATGCTTGACTTTTTTGGGCATCAACATAGCAATACTCTCTTAGCCTCAGTCCTTCTTCGTTTCTCCGGCATCGCTCTCGGACGCAGCGGCCCCCGGCGCCGCGGTCGCTTCGGTCGCCAGAGGAGGCCGGAACGGCGCCGGGCCGTCGCCGGCAGGCGGCGTTACGGGCGCGGCGGCCGGAACCTCGCCAGGCGCCGGAGCCGGAGCGGTTGCGACTTCGGCCGGAGCGGCCTGACCGACCGCAAGCGCCGCGCCCTCGTCGCGCGGACGCCGCTCGCGCTCGGCTTGTGCGCGGGCGTCGCGCCGCCGCGCCGGCTCCGGATCGCTTTTGCCGGACTTCTGCAGCGACACGGCTCTCGTGTCGATAATCTCGCCCTTGTATATCCAGCACTTGACGCCGATTACGCCGTACGTCGTGTTGGCTTCGCACAAACCGTAATCGATGTCCGCTCGAAGCGTTTGCAGCGGCAGTCGGCCGTGAAGCTGCCATTCGCTGCGGGCGATCATCTTGCCGTTCAGACGGCCCGCAACCCAAATCTTGATTCCCTTGCAGCCGAAACGCTGCGCCGAGTCTACGGCTTTGCGCATGGCGCGGCGGAAAGCCACGCGCTTTTCGATCTGCAGCGCCACGGATTCGGCAACGAGTTGCGCATCGAGTTCGGGACGGTGAACTTCTTGAATGTCGATGTAAACTTCGCGCTTTGTCCGTTCTTGCAAATCGGCTTTCAGCTTTTCGATTTCCGCGCCGCGGCGGCCGATGATGATGCCGGGCCGGGCCGTGCGGATCGTGATGCGCAGCTTATTGCCCGGCCGGTCGAGCTCGACCGAACTGATGCCGGCGGCCTGAAGACGCTCGCGCAACTGCTCCTTGAGCTTGACGTCTTCGTAAACCAGGTTCGCGTAGCCCTGCTCCGCGTACCAATGCGAACGCCAAGTCTTGGTGTAACCGAGCCGAAACCCGTAAGGATGTACTTTCTGACCCATTCAGTCTCCTTCTGGTCTTCGTTCCGAGCGGATTACTCGGAAGCCTCCTCATCTTCGTCGACTTCGTCCGGTTGGCCGTCGGAGACGGTCACGACAATGTGCGACAGGCGGTGAACGTAACGGTGCGCGCGGCCCATCGGCGCGGGACGCAGGCGCTTGGCTCGCGGACCTTCGTTCACATAGATCGATTCGATAACCAGATCGTCGACGTCCGCGCCCCGATCGTCGGCATTCGCAACCGCCGATTCGAGCACCTTTTGAATCTGCGGCGCCGTCCGTTTGTTGATATGGCGCAGCACCGTCAACGCCGCGTCCACATCCAGACCGCGGACCTGATCGGCGACCAGGCGCGCCTTCTGCGGCGAAACCTTCACGTAATTCCATTTGGCCGTTGCGCGCATCGTTGTCGTGCTCTTCTTCTATGCCCCTCGGCCTGACTTTCCGCTGCCGGCGTGGCCGCGAAACGTGCGGGTCACGGCAAATTCGCCGAGTTTGTGACCGACCATGTTCTCGGTAATGAACACCGGGATGAACTTCTTGCCGTTGTAAACGGCGATGGTGTGGCTGACCCACTCGGGCAGGATCGTCGAGCGGCGCGACCAAGTCTTGACGACTCTCTTCTGGCCCGAGGCGTTGAGCGTCTCGACCTTGCGGTGGAGGTGCTCGTCATAAAACGGCCCTTTTTTTAGCGAACGACCCATTGCGCCGAATTACCCCCTGCCCTTCTTCGATCCGCGGCGGCTCACGATGTAGCGGTCCGAGCGCGGGTTCTTGCGAGTTTTGTAGCCGCGGGTCGGCTTGCCCCAAGGCGTTACCGGATGACGTCCGCCGGATGTGCGCCCTTCGCCGCCGCCGTGCGGATGGTCGACGGGGTTCATGGTCACGCCGCGGTTGCGCGGGCGGCGCCCCAACCAGCGCTTGCGGCCCGCCTTGCCCAATTTCACGTTGCCGTGGTCGACATTGCCTACCCGGCCGATCGTCGCCATGCAGTTTTCGAGCACGCGCCGCACTTCCCCCGAAGGGAGTTTCAGCAGCGCATAGCCGCCCTCGCGAGAAACCAGACGAATCTCGGCGCCCGCCGCGCGGGCCATCTGGCCGCCCTTGCCGGGCCGCAACTCTACGTTGTGGACCAGCGCCCCCAAAGGTATCTTGCGCAGCGGAAGCGCGTTGCCCACCAGGATGTCGGCGTTTTCGCCAGACATGACTTGCGTTCCGACCTTGAGCCCTACCGGCTGCAAAATGTAGCGCTTCTCGCCGTCGGCGTAATGCAGCAACGCTATGTTCGCCGAGCGATTCGGATCGTATTCGACCGTCGCCACCGTCGCCGGGATGTCGTGCTTCTGCCGCTTGAAATCGATTTCTCGGTATTTCTGCTTCGTGCCTCCGCCGCGAAAACGGATGCAGATGCGGCCTTTGTTGTTGCGGCCGCTCTTGCGGCTTTTGCCTTTGACCAGCGATTTCTCGGGGCGCTCGGCCGTGATCTCTTCGCGCGTCGTCGTTGTCTGAAAACGGCGTGTCTTCGTGGTCGGCCTGTATGTCTTGATCGGCATGGTGTTCTTCGCTCGATTTCGGCGCCTATATCCGGGCGTACTCGATCATCTTTTCTCCGGCCTTGAGTTTCACATAAGCCTTCTTCCACTTGGCCTGCCGTCCGGAGTAGCGGCCCCGGCGCTTCATCTTGCCGATGAAATTCGAGGTGCGAACGCTGTCGACGTGTACGTTGAAGATCTTGTGAATCGCGTTCTTGACGTCGGTCTTGGTCGCCTCGGGATGAACCTTGAAGCAGAGCGTATGCTCTTCGGCGCGGATGGTTTCCGATTTTTCGGTAATCAGCGGACCGCGAACAACTTGATAGGGACTCATGCCAACGCCTCGCAACATTTCCGGGCAGCCGCCGCGGAGATCAGTATCCGCTTGTGTCCGAGCACGGAGTACGGATCCAGCTCGCCGCTGCCGATCAGAGTAACGCCGGGGATATTCCGGCTAGACCGCTCAAGGTTGACGTTCTCTTCGTTTTCAACGATCAGCACTTTGCGGCCGGCGCCCAAAGCCGCCAAAACGCCGTCAAACGTCTTCGTCTTGTGGTCGGCGAGCGTGAAGTCCCGGACGACCGTCACCGCGCCGTCGTGCAACTGCGCCGTAAGCGCGGAGCGCAGCGCGCCAAGAAACATCTTGCGCGGCAACCCCTGCTTGTAGCTGCGCGGGCGCGGGCCGTGAGTCGTCGAGCCGCCGCGCCAGAGCGTGGAACGGATCGAGCCGATACGGGCGCGGCCGGTTCCCTTTTGCCGCCAGGGCTTCTTGCCGGAGCCCGAAACTTCCTTGCGGCTCTTCGTTTGATGCGTGCCTGCGCGCCCGGCGGCCCGCTGCGCGGTCACGGCCTGGTGGATCAGCGATTCGTTAACCGCAACGCCGAAAACGCTGTCGGCAAGCTCAAGCTCGTCAACCTTCTCGTTGGTCAGATCTACAACGTTTACCGTCGGCATCTCCACTTACCCCGCGCTGCGGATCGTCACGTATCCGCCGTTCGCGCCCGGAACCGCCCCGCGCACCAGAATAACGTTGTCGTCGGGCAGCACCTCGACGATCTCGAGCCCCCTCGCCGTGACGCGCTTGTTGCCCATCTGCCCCGGCAGGCGCAAGCCCTTGAGCACGCGCGACGGGTACGAGCTTTGCCCGATAGAGCCGGGAGCGCGATGGAACATGGAGCCGTGAGTCGCCGGCCCGCCGCCGAAGCCGTGGCGCTTGACAACGCCCTGAAAGCCCTTGCCTTTGCTGGTTCCGATGACATCGACGCGCTGCTTGACCCTGAAGTCCGCAGCCAGAATCCGGTCCCCCGGCTTGTACTCGGGTTCGGGGGAGCCATCCAGACGGAACTCGCGGAGGAACTTGGCGGGCTCCACGCCGGCGTTGGCGAAGTGGCCTTTGACCGGCTTGTTGACGCGGCGGTCCTTGACGAAATCGACAAGGCCGACCTGAATCGCCTCGTAGCCGTCTTTCGCAGCGCTCTTGCGCTGCACGACCACACAGGGCCCTGCTTGCAGAACGGTTGCCGGAACGACGCGCCCTTCTTCGTCGAAGAACTGCGTCATTCCGATTTTCTTTCCCAATATCCCCGGCGCCATAACTAACGTCTTTCTACTGCAATCCGCTTGGCCGCAATCCGTTCGTTTCCGCTACGTCCCGAATGCCTTGATTTCCACGTCCACGCCCGCGGGAAGATCGAGCCGCATCAGCGCATCGACCGTGTCCTGCGTCGGCTCCAAAATGTCGAGCAGCCGCTTGTGCGTGCGAATCTCGAACTGCTCGCGCGAGCGTTTGTCCGTATGAACCGAGCGCAATACGGTGTACTTGTTCTTGATCGTCGGCAATGGGATCGGTCCCGCGACCTGGGCGCCCGTCCTTTTCGCGGTGTTGACGATCTCGCCCGTCGAATGATCGAGCACGCGGTGATCGTAAGCCTTGAGGCGTATTCTGATTCGTTCTTTCGGCATGGTTTGCACTCGGCAAGGCCGGCGCGCCGAGCGCCGGCGTCGCGCTACTCGATAATTTCGGAGACGGTTCCGGCGCCGATGGTGCGCCCGCCTTCGCGGATGGCGAAGCGCAGACCCTGCTCCATGGCGATGGGCACGATCAACTCGATGCTCAACTCCACGTTGTCGCCCGGCATCACCATCTCCGTCCCCTCAGGCATGTTGGCCACCCCCGTCACGTCCGTCGTGCGAAAGTAAAACTGCGGCCGGTAGCCGTTGAAAAACGGCGTGTGCCGCCCCCCCTCGTCCTTCTTCAACACATACACCTGCCCCTTGAACTTGGTGTGCGGCGTGATCGACCCCGGCTTGGCCACCACCTGCCCCCGCTCCACCGCGTCCTTGTCCAGACCGCGCACCAGCAGACCCACGTTGTCTCCCGCTTCCCCACGATCCAGCAGCTTCTTGAACATCTCCACGCCCGTGATCACCTTCTTGTGCGTCTCCCGGATGCCCGAAAACTCCATCTCGTCGCCGACCTTCACTACCCCACGCTCGATCCGCCCGGTCACCACCGTGCCCCGCCCCGAAATCGAAAATATGTCCTCGATCGGCATCAAAAACGGCTTGTCCACGTCCCGCTCCGGCGTCGGTATGTACTCGTCCACCGCCCGCATCAACTCGTCGATCATCCCCTCCGCTTCCGCTTCCTCGCTGTCCAACGCCTTCAACGCCGACACCCGCACCACCGGAATGTCCTCCCCGGGGAAATCGTACTCGCTCAGCAACTCCCGAACCTCCAACTCCACCAACTCCAGCAACTCCTCGTCGTCCACCATGTCCACCTTGTTCAACGCCACCACGATGTACGGAACCCCCACCTGCCGCGCCAGCAAAATGTGCTCCCGCGTCTGCGGCATCGGCCCGTCCGCCGCGTCCACCACCAAAATCGCCCCGTCCATCTGCGCCGCCCCCGTGATCATGTTCTTGATGTA
The DNA here is from genome assembly GCA_965214915.1 of Bryobacterales bacterium. Classification (GTDB taxonomy): domain Bacteria; phylum Acidobacteriota; class Terriglobia; order Bryobacterales; family UBA6623; genus CATQHP01. The sequence continues at coordinate 974,767 of CBDCCP010000001.1, forward strand.
GTCCGCGTGCCCCGGACAGTCCACGTGCGCGTAGTGCCGGTTCCCCGTCTGATACTCCACGTGCGCCGTGGCGATCGTGATCCCTCGCTCCCGCTCCTCCGGCGCGTTGTCGATCGAATCGAACGAGCGCATCTGGTTCGCCGCGTCGTGCTTCGACAACACTTTCGTGATCGCCGCCGTCAGCGTCGTCTTCCCGTGGTCGATATGCCCTATCGTCCCCACGTTCACGTGCGGCTTCGTTCGATCGAACTTCTCTTTCGCCATCTCTTGTGTCCCCTCGTTTCCGGCGGCCGCAACTTTAGCGAGCGACCCTTCCTCTGACTCGATTCACAATTTCTTCCTGCACCTGCGCGGGCGCTTCTTCGTAGCCGTTGAGGTGCATGGTGTAGCTGCCGCGGCCCTGTGTCCGGGAGCGCAATTCCGTCGCGTAGCCGAACATCTCCGCCAGCGGCACGTAACTCTTGATGACCTGCGTGGAGCCGCGCAGCTCCATGCCTTCGATGCGCCCGCGGCGCGTGTTGAGGTCGCCGATGACGTCGCCCATGTATTCTTCCGGGACGATGACTTCGACGGACATCACCGGCTCGAGCAAAACGGCCTCGGCCTTCCGCGCCGCATCTTTCCAGGCCATCGAGCCGGCGACCTTGAAGGCAACCTCGGAACTGTCGACTTCGTGGAAGCTGCCGTCGTAAACCGTTACCCGCACGCCGACCGTTTCATAACCGGCGAGATAGCCGGAAGACATCGCTTCCTTCGCTCCATGACCGACTTGCGGAATGAACTCCTTGGGGATGGCGCCGCCCACGATCTCGCTTTCGAACTCGATAGCGTCGCCGTCGATCGGCTCGACCCGAATCTTGCAGTGGCCGTACTGTCCGCGGCCGCCCGACTGGCGCACGAAACGCCCCTCGCCCTCGGCTGTTTTTTTGATTGTTTCGCGGTAGGCGACCTGGGGCCGCCCAACATTGGCGGCGACCTGAAATTCGCGCATCAGGCGGTCGACAAGAATCTCCAGGTGCAACTCGCCCATCCCCGAAAGAACCGTCTGATTCGTCTCCCGGTCGGTATGCACGGTAAAGGTCGGGTCTTCCTTCGAGAGCTTCGCCAGGGCCATGCCGATCTTCTGCTGATCGGCCTTGGTCTTCGGCTCGATCGCCAAGGAGAGGACCGGCGTCGGGAAATCAATTTCCTCCAGGACGATGGGGTGATTCTCGTCGCAAATGGTGTCGCCGGTCTGCACCGTCCGCAGACCCACGACCCCGAGAATTTCGCCGCTCTGCGCCTCCTGGACGTCTTCGCGTTTATTCGCATGCATCCGCAGCAGGCGGCCGATGCGCTCCTTGCGCCCCTTGGCCACATTGAAGACGCTCGCGCCGGCCTTGAACACGCCTGAATAGACGCGGATAAACGCCAACTGCCCGACAAAGGGATCGGTCAGGATCTTGAACACCAGAGCTGAAAACGGCGCATCGTCGGATGCCTCGCGAGTCAACTCGGCCTTGCCGTCGAGCGTCGTTCCCTGCACGGCGGGAACATCGCCCGGCGAAGGCAGGTAATCGATCACGGCGTCGAGCAGACGCTGCACGCCCTTGTACTTGAAAGCGGACCCGCACAGAACGGGCGTAATCTTGATCGCAATCGTCGCGCGGCGAATGGCCTCACGCAACTCTTCCTCGCCGATCGCGGCGCCTTCCACGTATTTCTCGAAGATCGCCTCGTCTTCCTCGGCGATTTTCTCGATCATCTTGGTGCGGCGATCGGCCGCCTCCGCCAACATGTCGCCGGGAATCTCGCCGACTTCGTACTCGGCGCCGAGCGTTTCGTCGCGCCAAAGGATGGCTTTCATCTCAACGAGATCGACGACGCCCTTGAGCTTGTCTTCCGCGCCGATCGGCAACTGAATCGCCAGTGGATTAGCCTTCAACCGGTCGATCATCGTCTGCACGGCATAGTCGAAGTTCGCGCCGACGCGGTCCATCTTGTTGATGAACGCGAGGCGCGGGACGCGGTACTTGTCGGCCTGCCGCCAGACCGTTTCCGACTGCGGCTGCACGCCCGCCACGGCATCGAACAGCGCGATCGCGCCGTCGAGCACGCGCAGCGAGCGTTCGACCTCGGCAGTGAAATCGACATGGCCCGGCGTGTCGATGATATTGATCTGATGATCCTTCCAGAAGCAGGTCGTCGCCGCGGAAGTGATCGTGATGCCGCGCTCCTGCTCCTGCTCCATGTAGTCCATGGCGGCGGTGCCGTCATGCACCTCGCCCATGCGGTGCAGCCGCCCCGTGTAATAGAGGATGCGCTCCGTCGTCGTGGTCTTGCCGGCATCGATATGCGCGGCTATGCCGATATTGCGGTATCTGTTCAGAGGCGCGTCGCGGGGCATGGGGCTTTACCGTGTCGACTTACCAACGAAAATGCGCGAAAGCCTTGTTGGCCTCCGCCATCCGGTGGACGTCGTCCTTTTTCTTGATGGAGCTCCCTCTTCCCTGGGCCGCATCCAATATCTCGGCGCCCAAGCGCTCGGCCATGCGGTATTCGCTGCGCGAGCGCGCATTGCCGATGATCCAGCGCAAAGCCAGCGACAAACGGCGGTTGGGGCGCACTTCGATCGGCACCTGGTAGTTCGCGCCGCCGACGCGCCGCGATTTCACTTCGACGACGGGCTTGCAGCTTTCGACCGCTTTCTTGAAAATCGGGAGCGGTTCTTCGCCCGTGCGTTCGCGGACAAGCTCCATGGCTTCGTAGAAGATCTTCTCCGACACCGATTTCTTGCCGTCCCACATCATGCAGTTGATGAACTTCGACACCAACGTCGAGTTGTACAACGAGTCCGGCGCGGGAACACGTTGGGGAACTTCTCTTCTGCGCGGCATCCCGGTCGACTCTCCTTACTTCTTCGGGCGCTTGGCGCCGTACTTGCTGCGGGCTTGGCGCCTGTCGTCCACGCCCGCGGCGTCGAGCGTGCCGCGCACGACGTGATAGCGGACGCCCGGCAGGTCTTTCACGCGGCCGCCGCGAATCAGCACGATCGAGTGCTCCTGCAAGTTGTGGCCGACGCCCGGAATGTACGTTGTCACCTCGATGCCGTTGGTCAGGCGGACGCGCGCGACCTTGCGCAGCGCCGAGTTCGGCTTCTTCGGGGTCACGGTGTAAACGCGCGTACAGACGCCCCTCTTCTGCGGACATTTCTGCAAGGCCGGCGACGCGGTTCCATACTTCGGCGCCTTGCGGCCTTTGCGCACTAACTGGTTGAACGTCGGCACGGCTTTCTACCCCTGGTCATCCTTTCCAAACGGTTCCTCGACCGTCGTCGGCGCCCCTGCGCCCGCGCAACATCGCTTGCAAACCGTTGCCGCGCGCACAAAATCCCTGTCGTCCTACCTACCCGTCTGGCTCAGTCGTCCTCCGCCATAATGAACCCCCGGGAGGGATTTTTTCGGCGGCAACGCCCCAGCGAAGCCTTCCATCGTTGGGGCCGAAATGCAGTCCCCAGCCTGCTCTGTTCGCCTCCTCGGGAACCCATGCCCACAGAGGCAAAGACCCTAGTTCGTTATGCGTTCTCCCGACTCGAAACCCGGGCGCAAATCGAAGTACTGAAACAAACCTTTTGTAAGGATACGAAATTTCTGCAGGGAATGTCAACCCCCTCACAAAAATTATCGGACTCCGTATCTTGATGTGCGCCGCGGCCCGGCGCCCAATAGAAAAACTACTCTTCCGCGTGGCCGTACACCACGATGCCGACCACCTCTTCGGCAACTTTGAGATCGAGCACCCAGTGCTCGTAATCGTTCTCCCACAGGTGAGGCGCCTCGTCCCCTTCGGGAAGCTCCAGCCTGGCGACTGTCGGGTGCGGGTTGCCGACCTCGGCAGTCAACTCGACCACCGCGTCGAAGTCGTAGTTCTTTTCGACTTCCAGGTCCTTATCCACTGGCGACAGCACAGCAAAGTCGCGGCTGGGCGCAACGCCCATGTGATCGCCGTTTTCCGGATGGAGGCCGAAGCGCAAGGTGTAAACCCCGGCAGGGATGGACTGCTCGCGGAAATCCGAGCCCTTTTCGGGAAAGCTCACGACCCCGAGAAACGCGCCTTCCGGAATCGTGTCGTAGCGTACGCCGAATCCCGCGACCGGGTCGCCTGCAAACGCCGCAGTGCGCATCCAGAAGTGGGCCACGACGGTATCGCCGGATTTCACGGTCACGGCTTGCGCGGCAATGAGCGCCTTCGTCCCCTCCGGAATCGCCGCGTCCGGCGCCGGCCCCGTCTCTGTTTCGAAGCTCGCCGCGGACAAAGGCGCCAAGCTCGCCGCAACCACGACCGCAAGCAGAACTCGCGCGCGCATACTCATCGAGAGCATTCCCGTCCTTCTCTAAATTACAGATATAAGGGGCCGGTTTCCCTCTATGCCGGCCCCGTGGAAAATGCCGTCCGTCGTTTGCGGGCTAGTCGGAGACCTGCTCGCCGCGAACGGTGAAGGTTCCCAGGTAGGCGCTCGAGCGGCGGTACTCGCGCATGCGGTGGCCCAGGCCGTCGCCGCGGAACGACTGCTCAACCGCAAAGGCGGGCATCGCGTGATCGAGGTCCACCAGAGGCGTGTAATAGATATCGTCGAGGTGGCAGAGCGAATCGCTGCCGCGAATCTCGCGCGTCTTGAGCGAAACGATCTCCCCCGCTTGCAACGTCGCCACTTTGTCGTGCATGTTGCCGTGGAAGTCGATCGTAATCGGCGCCGCTTCCGTGCGCGCCACATCGGCAACCAGTTCCCCGGCCTGTTCCTGAACGAAAGCCGCCAGAGCTTCGCGCTGCGCGGCGGAGGCCGTCTCATCGACAATCAGCATCGCTTTCGCCGGCAGAGGGCTGGCGAAGGGATTGCCTATCGTCGCCGATGCTTTGACCACGGCGACGACGTTGAGGCCGTCGAGGGCCACGCCGTTCTGCCTGCCGGATTCGATATTCCAGGCCATCACCGCAAGGTCGCCCGTGATGCCGACTTCGGAATTGGCAAAACAGTGCGATGCGTAAATTTCAGCGTTGCGGGACTCGATGTACGTTCCGTTGATGTTGGCGGCCGACGCCGCGCCCACTGTGACCGCCAACACAAGAGCCGCCAAACCTGCTAGACGAATGTTCTTCATCACATGATCTCCTTTTCAACTGTGGCGGCTCTCACAAAACCGCCATGCTGGTTATTCTACACGATCGTTGCGGCGCCTGCATCGGTTTTTTTTGCTTTTTTGCGCCGAACGACGATTCAAAAACCTCTACGGACGTGAAGCGCCGCCGATCTTGCCGCCTCTCCGGCAAGCAAGCTGAGCAAGCGTCCGCGGCGGCTTGCGCAATTTTAACATGAACCGAACGCGGACTTGCCAAGCAAGCGGCTGCTCTGCCTTGCCGCCGCCTGTCGGGCGGCCGGAGCCTCGCGGCGCGGCTGCATTGGGCATCTCGGTTCGCTAACCGATCCCCCGATCGAATAACCTGGAATGAGCCGGCGCGGTTTGCCCCCGAACGAATTCAGGCTTGGAACCGTAGCGTGCAAAATATCCACTTGCCTCAGAGTTGCCGAACCTTCTTCCTGCCCGCCGCGGTCTGCGCCTGCCAATTCTTCGTTGCGCCCATGCGGAGCGCCGCCGCTCCGCAGCAGGTCGGAACGACAGAGCCGACCCGCTCGGCCGTCGTGACGACGATCGACGCGGAGATCGTTATTGACGGCTCGCTCGACGAGGAGCCGTGGCGTCGGTCGCCAAAGATCGGCGAGTTGGTGCAAAGGATTCCACGGGCCGGCTCAAAGCCCACCGAACGCACCGAAGTTACGCTGCTTCACGACAAAGACAACCTCTATATCGGCGTCATGTGCTACGATTCCGAGCCGAGTCGCGTGCTCGCGTCGCAAATGGCGCGTGACGCTCAACTGAACCCGGATGACCGTCTGAGCATCGTTCTCGACACCTTCCGCGACCAAAGCAACGCCTTCTACTTTTCCACCAATCCGAACGGCGCCCTGGTCGACGGTCTGGTCTTCGCCAACGGCGAAACGAACGAAGATTGGGACGCGATCTGGATCGTGAAGACCAAGCGATCGGACGAGGGTTGGAGCGCCGAGTTCTCCATTCCGTTCAAGAGTCTGAGTTTTCCTTCCGGTCAGACGGTTTGGGGATTCAATATCAGCCGCATCGTCCAACGAACGCTGGAAGAGGTCCGCTGGACCGGAGCACGCTTTCAAACGCAGTTCTTTCAGGTTTCCGAGGCCGGTGAAATCACCGATCTCGAAGGCATCGAGCAGGGAGTCGGCCTCGATGTCCGGCCGTTTATTGCGCAGCGCTGGCTCCATTCGGGCCCTACCGGGAACGATGTCGTCCGCGGCAAGCCCGGTCTGGATCTGTTTTACAACCTGACCCCGAGCCTGCGGCTGTCCACGACGGTAAACACCGACTTCGGCGAAACGGAAGTCGATGCGCGCCAGATCAACCTGACACGGTTCTCCATCTTTTTTCCAGAGAAACGATCGTTCTTCTTGCAAGATGCCGGGGTCTTCAACTTCGCCACGACCGGCGTCGATCAACCGGGAGGCATTCCCGGCGCCGGGGCTGAAATATTCCCGTTCTTCAGCCGCCGAATCGGTTTGCTTGGCGGACAAGAGGTGCCTATCGACTATGGGGTCAAGCTAACCGGCAAGGCCGGCCGCACCGAGATCGGCGTGCTCAACGTGCGCACCCGCGAGGCGGCGGGCGTCGACGACAACAACCTGTTCGTCGGTCGCGTCAGACAGAACTTCTTTGAGCAATCTTACGTTGGCGCGATTTTCACCGGCGGCGACCCCGCGCGGGCGCCGTCGAGCGGCGCCGTTGGCGGCCCGGCGCAATCTTCATCGAGCAGCACCGCCGGCGTGGACATGCGCTTGGCCACCTCCAATTTCTTGGGCGCCAACCGCAACATGGTCTTTAACGCCTGGGGCCTCAAGACCAGCAAGGGAGGGGTCGATAACAAAAACGCTTCGTACGGGTTTGCCGCGCACTACCCTAACGACAGGTTCCAAGGGCAGATCATGTGGCGCGAGATCCAAGAGAATTTCGACCCGGAGCTCGGTTTTGTGCAGCGCGCGAATGTGCGCATGCTGCGGCTGGGCGCTAGTTTCAACCCGCGACCGAAACCGTCGTCCGGCATTCAGCAGATGTTCCACGACATCTTCTATACGCGCTTTACGCGACTCGACAACGGACTCGTAGAAACCCGGAAATTTTACGCCACGATAGTCGACTGGCACTTCATGTCGGGCGATTCCCTGCACAGTTTGTTCGATCTGAACCCGACTTACGAGCGCTTATTCGAACCGTTCGAGATATCCCCGGGCGTCGTCCTGCCCGTGGGAGAGTACCGCTTCACGCCGATGCGAATCTTCTTCACCTCGGCGCAGAAGCGCAAGCTGCAGGGGAGCGTCGGTCTTACCTTTGGAAACTTCTGGTCGGGGACCGCCAAGACGCTCCAGACCGGCATAAGGTACCAGCTTCCTCCCAAGTTTTCGATCGCCGTCAATACCAACCAGACGTTTGCCCGACTGCCGCAGGGCAATTTCATCGCCAGAATCTTCAGCACTCAGGTGAACTACGCGGTTTCGCCGTTCTTATCGTTTTCCAATCTGATCCAGTTCGACAACCGATCGGGAAACCTCGGGCTTCAGAGCCGCGTGCGCTGGACGCTGGAGCCGGGCAACGACGTATTCTTCATCTTCGGCCAAGGCTGGGTCCAAGAGCTCGGAGGCTTTTACGACTTCCGCCAACAGGATTCGAGATTGGCGACGAAGCTGCAGTACACGTTTCGGTTTTGAGCAGGCGCCTACCGAGATGGGGACTGCCGGGAAAAATCCGAATCGCTTGAGTCGGGTTCTTTCTCGTACCGTCTCCTGCAATGCCCTCGTGACGACCGCAGGAGCCCGCCGCTCCGCCCGCGGCGCTTTCAGCGCGGACTGCTAAACGACGCTAAGGTCGAAGGCTTGCTTGAGCGACGTCATCGGGTCGCGCAGCGGGATGAACTCGTGCGCGTAATAGCCGTCGAACTCCAGATCGGCGATAGCCTTGGCGATCGCCTTGTAATTGAGTTCCTGAGTTTCGTCGATCTCGTTGCGGCCGGGGTTGCCGCCGGTATGGAAGTGCCCGATGTAGTCGAAATTGTCGCGGATGGTGCGGATCACGTCGCCTTCCATGATCTGCATGTGATAGATGTCGTACAGCAGCTTTACGCGCGGCGACTCGACGCGCTTCATCAACTCGACGCCCCAGGCGGTCTTGTCGCAGTGATAATCGGGGTGGTTGACCTTCGAGTTGAGCAGCTCCATCAGAATCGTCACGCCGGCGTCTTCGGCCTGAGCCTTGACGCGGTTGAGAACCGCCGCCGAATTCTCCCAGGCTTCTTCGTCGGACATGCCGCGGCGGTTGCCGGAGAAGACGATCAGGTTCGGCACGCCGGCTTTCTTCGCCGCCGGAACCAACCGGCGAACGTTGTCTTCGATCGACTTATGGTTCTCGACGCGGTTCGTGCCGTTGGGGATGGGGCAGATGCCGCTGCCCACGGCGCAGGTCAGGCCGTATTTCTTCAACGTCGGCCATTGATCTTCGGTCAGCAGCTCGACGGACACGATGCCCATCCCGGCGGCGTGCTCGCATAGCTCTTCCAGGGCCATGCCCCGGTAGCACCACTTGCAAACCGACTGCTTGAGCCGGCCCTTGGCGCTCGGAGCGGCCGCACCGGCCTGCGTTGCGGCGGAAAGAATCCCCAACGAGGCGGCCGCCTTGACGGCGGAGCGGCGGGTGATCGGAGCGGCGGATGCGTTTTTCATGGCAACCGGATTTTAGCACGAGGCGCCGTCCGGCCCGAGTGATCCGGATGAGGAAACTTTTGCATATCCTGGACGCTGCCGAGGGCAGAGTGCGCATTCTGCGGCGGGACGAGTTGCCTGAGGACTGGGATCCGGCAAAGGATCGCCGCCTGACCGTATGGGAGTGCTGCCAGCATCTGATCCGCGTGTTGGAGTACGCCGGCTGGCGCGGGCGAGGCGGCGGCGTACAACGGGCTGATTGCCGGCCGGAGTTGACCAGCTTGGCGGCGGAGGCCCCGAAGCGCGGCAGAGCGGCAGGGTGCGTTGGAGCTTCGAAAGGGCAGGGAGGTTCAGCCCAAGGTGTGCAGTACATTTCGTTATACTTTTGTATCGGCAATCCGGGGTTTCAAGAGCGGCGCACTCAAGCGGTTTTACAACAAAGACGACGCGCGGAAGCTGCCGCAAAATCAACTGAAGCGGATTGGAGTTATCCTTGATGCATTGGACGGATCAACGACGATTGCGGAAATCGGGCGAATTGTAAGTCTGCATCCGTTGACGGGAAATCGCAAGGGCGTATGGAGCGTGAAGGTGACGGCCAACTGGCGGATAGCCTTCCGGTTCGAGAACGGCGAAGCCTACGATATTGATTGGGAAGACTATCGTTAGGCCGCTTGCGCGCGCCGGCAGGAAAGGAGCGGAACGATGATTGCGGGGGTGAGAGACGATGCATGGCGACGGCGGAATCCGTCGCATCCTGGGGAAGCAATCCGCCTTTTTTACCTGGAGAGCGTCGAAGACGACGCCGAGCGCTTGACCGTAGGCGAAGCGGCGGCGAAACTTGGCGTCAGCCGCGCTGCTTTGTCGAACGTGATTCACGGCAAGGCGGCCGTCTCGCTCAAGATGGCGTTGAAGCTGGAAGCTGTTGGCTGGGGAATCGCCGATTCGTGGATCCGCTGGCAAGCGCGGTATGACTTGGCGCAAGCCCGCAAGCGGCTGAACCAACCCAAGCCGCAAATCGAGGATACGTTGCCGGACGTTGCGGAAGCGGCGTGAGCTTCCCGACCGAACGGGCGGCCTTTGACGCGCCCGGCCCGCGGCAAGGGGCGCTCAACAGCCGGCCGCGCCGCTGATCGGTTGTAGTATGAAGCGGAAGATGCTGCATTGGCGGGCGCCATGTTGGATCGCAACCCTCCTCGCCGCGGCGGCGGCGCACGCGGCCGACGGCGGTCAGGCCCTCCCCCAACGCATGCAGCCGCTGCTGGAGCGGTACTGCTACCGCTGCCACGGCCCGGCAACGCAAACCGCCGGGATCGACTTTGCGGCTTTCCGCGACCGGCAGTCCATTCTGGAGAAGCGCAGGCTCTTCGTCCGGGCGCTCGAGTTGGTCCGCTCGCGCGAGATGCCGGCGGCGGGTCCGCTGCCCAGCGAGGCGGAACGCCTGGAGTTGGCCGCGGCTATCGACGAAGCGGTCAATCGGCTCGATTGGGACAAGATCGAAAACCCCGGCAACGAGACTATCCCGCGGCTGACGGCGGCCGAGTATAACAACACGATTCGCGAGCTCACCGGCCTCGACCTTCGTCCGGCCGACCGTTTCCCCGCCGACGGCGCGGGGCCGAGCGGTTTCACCACCGACCGCGACGGTCTCTTTATCTCGCCGTTGCTGATGGAGCGCTATCTCCAAGCCGCGGAGCGCATCGTCGAAACGCTGATCGCCGCGCGCCAGCCGGCCTCGCTCGAACGGCGCATCGAAGTCGAGACGATGTACGACACCGAGCGCAACACCCCGAAAACCGACTACGGCTACAAGATTTGGAAATTCCAGGACACGCTTTACCGCTATGTCCGTTTCCCGCGCTTCGGCCGCTATGCCTTCCGCGTGCGCGCCTGGGGCGAATCGGAAAACCGCGGCGAGCAGCCGGGGCTGACGCTGCGCGTCGCCAACCGCATCGTCGGCAAGACCACGGTTTTGGCCACTGAAGACGATCCCGCAATCTACGCCTTCCACGCCAACGTCCCGCCCGGCAATCACCGCGTCTCGCTGCACTGGCATAAGGTCCGGACGGCGGCGGGCAATGCGCTGCAGGAAAAGCTGATTGCCGAAAAAGAAGCCCGCGAAGCCGCGCTGCTCGCCCGCGGCGAAAAACCGCGGCGCAACGGCAGAGCGGTCCAATTGGCGCTCGATTGGATAGACATCCGCGACGATTTCACAACAGGCCAGGACGGCTCGCGCGTCTTCATTGCGCAACCGACCGCGCGCCGGCCGCCGGCCGAAGCCGCGAAGACGATCTTCGAATCCTTTGCCTCGCGCGCCTACCGCCGCCCGGTCAAGCTCGCGGAGCTCGACTATCTTCTAGGCCGGTTCCGGCAGGCCGAAAAACACGGCGAATCCTTTGAACGCGCTGTCGGCCAAGGTCTGAAAGCGGTGCTTGTCAGCCCGAATTTCCTCTTCCGGCCCGAGCAAAGCGACGCCGGAAAAGACCGCCTGCTGGACGCTTACGAGTTGGCTTCGCGCCTCTCCTACTTCCTCTGGCTTTCGCCGCCCGATGCCGAACTGACGCGCCGCGCAAGCGACGGAAGCTTGCTTGACCGGGAGACGCGGCAAGCTCAGGTCAAGCGCATGCTCGCCGACCCGCGCGCCGAGCGCTTCTTCGACGCTTTCGCCGGACAATGGCTCGGCTATCGCGAGTTGGGCAAAAGCGCTGTCCCCGACAAGGCGACCTTCGATGCTTTCACCGTAACGCTGATGGAGGCCATGAAAGATGAGGGCCGCCTCTTCTTCGGGGGCTTGGTGCGCGATGACCGCAGCCTGCTCGAACTGCTCGACGCCGACTATGCCTACCTCAACGAAGAACTGGCCGGACACTACGGAATCTCCGGCGTGACGGGCGCGGAAATGCGCCGCGTCGCGTTGGGCGAAGCCAAGCGCGGCGGCGTCCTCGGCTGGGGGGCCGTGCTCACGGCGACCTCGACTCCGCTGCGGACAAGCCCCGTCATCCGCGGCAAATGGGTGTTGGAGACGCTGTTCGGCGAACAGTTGCCGCCGCCGCCGCCCGATGCCGGGGAGCTTGCGCAAGAAGACGGGCAGACAGCGGGGCAAACGGTGCGCCGGCGCCTGGAGCGGCACCGCAACGACCCCGAGTGCGCCGCCTGCCATAACCGCATCGATCCCTTGGGCTTCGCTCTCGAAAACTACGACGCCATCGGCCGTTGGCGGGATGAAGAAAACGGTCTGGCCGTCGACGTCTCGGGCGTCCTGCCGACGGGGCAGCGCTTCGACGGCGTCGACCAACTCAAAGATATCCTGCTGGCGCAGAAAGAACGCTTCGCGAAAACCGTCGTCGAGCGGATGCTCGCCTTCGCCCTCGGACGCAAGCTCGAGTACTACGATGAGCCCGCGGTGCGCAAAATCGTTGCCGACGTCATTGCTGCGGATTACAAGATCGGCAAGGTAATCGAGGGCGTTGCCGCCTGCTATCCCTTCCGCTACCGCCGCGCCGATACCCCCGGGAAGAATCTGCGAGAATGAGCTTGCCATGAAACGCCGCGAGTTCCTACAGGCCGGCGCCGCCTCGGCGGCTCTGCTGCCGGCGCCGAGAGCATTGGGCGCCAACGACCGCATCCGCACGGCGCTGATCGGCGCCGGGGGGCGCGGCCGGTCGATCGCCCGCTGGGTCAAGGAAATGCCGCACGCGGAAGTCGCCGCTGTTGCTGATCTCTATACGCCCCGGCGCGACCAAGCGGTCGAGCAGCTCGGCAAGCCGTGCAAGCCCGTCAAGCATTACAAGCAAATCCTCGACGACAAAACCATCGACGGCGTGCTCATCGGCGCGCCCGACCACTGGCACGTGCCGCTCACTCTGGAAGCCGTCGCTGCAGGCAAGGACGTCTATTGCGAAAAGCCGATCACGCAAAACGCCGCCGAGGGCGAAAAGCTGCTGCAAGGGGTCGAATCTTCCAAGCAAATCGTCCAGACCGGCACGCAGCAGCGCAGTTGGGACCACTTCATCCACGCCAAGGACGTCATTCAATCCGGCGCGCTCGGGCGGATCACGTTCGTGGAATGCTACTGGTACCAGAACTACCGGGTCAGCAAGAAGATCGAGAAGTTCGACACCGCGAAGCTCGATTGGGACCTTTGGCTCGGTGACCGCAAGAAGCAGCCGTTCGACCCGATGAAGTTCCGGCGCTGGCGCTTTTTCTGGGATTTCGGAGGCGGCGTCTTTACCGACCTGCTTACCCATTGGATCGACACGATTCAATGGATCATGGACAGCCCGGCGCCCAAGACCGTGCAGGCTTCCGGCACGACGCACTTTCAGGACTGGGTCGAGACGCCCGACACCGTTGTCGGCACGATGCTGTACCCGAAAAACTTCACCGTGCTGTATCACAGCTCGATGATCGGCTCGCTGGAAGGAGGCGGCATCGTTTTTCGCGGCGAAAAGGCCATGTTGAAGCTGACGCGCGACGGCTTCGCGCTTTACCCGGAAGGCATTATCGAACCGGAGATCACCCGCCTGCCGAAAGCGCAAATTCAAGTGCGCCGCAGCGGCGACGGAACCCGCACGAACGTCGCCGACTGGCTCGACTGCATGCGCTCGCGCCGGCAGCCCAATGCGCCCGCCCGCGCCGGCGTCGAGGCGGCCCATACCGCGCACCTGTGCAATCGGGCGATGCTCGAGAAGCGTATCGTTACCGTGTAGCCGGCGGGCGCCGCGGATATCCTGAAAGGAAATATGCTCAAAGTCGGAGACCCCGCCCCCGATTTCACCGCCGAGACCGACGGCGGGGGCACAATTGCGCTCAAGGATCTGCGGGGCAAGAATGTCGTGTTGTATTTCTATCCCAAAGACAACACGCCCGGCTGCACCCTCGAAGCGTGCGCTTTTCGCGACGCCGAACCGGAGTTTTCCGCGAAAGGCGCAGTCGTGCTTGGCGTCAGCCCCGACAGCGTGAAATCGCACGACAAATTCAAGGCGCGGTTCACACTGCCGTTCCGCCTGATAAGCGACCCCGACCACGTTCTCGCGGAGGCGTACGGGGCTTGGCGGGAGAAATCGCTGTTCGGCCGCAAGTACATGGGGATTGTCCGCTCGACCTTCGTGATCGACGCCGAGGGCAAGGTGGCGGAGGTGTACGACAAGGTCAAGGTCAAAGGCCACGCCGCCGCTTTGCTCGCGAACCTTTAGGGGCGCCGCGGCCCGCTCGATTCCCGCCGCGCAGGATGTTTGAATTTTCATGCCCGACGCAGCGCACGAACCGCCTCTGCTCGATTTCCGCAACATCACCGTTTACCGCGGCGGGAACATCGCGCTGAACGGGCTTTCGCTGACGATTCCGGCCGGGCAGCATGTAGCGATCGTCGGCCCCAACGGCTCGGGCAAATCGACGCTGATCCGCACCGTCATGCGCTACAACCACCCGGTCAAGCGCTACAAGCCGGTGATGAATCTTTTCGGGCGTTCGGACTGGCGCGTCCAGAACATGCGCGGGCTGTTGGGCATCGTCTCCAACGACATGGTTCGCGCCTGCTCGCGCTCCGCCACCGGACGCAGCGTCGTGCTTTCCGGTTTTTTTTCGAGCTTCGAGCTCTGGCCGCAGCACCGCGTCAGCCCCGAGATGGAAGCCCGCGGCGAAGAGGCGCTGCGGCTGATGGAGGCCGAGCGCTTGCGCGATAAGCCCGTGGACGAGATGTCGTCGGGCGAGGCGAAACGGATCGTCATCGGACGCGCGCTCGTCAATCGGCCCCGCGCGCTGCTGCTCGACGAGCCATCGAACAGCCTCGACCTGCGCTCGATGGCGGAACTGCGCAAGACGCTGCGTAAAGTCGCCGCGGCCGGGACCTCGCTCATCTTCGTCACGCACTGCCTGCCGGACATCCTGCCGGAAGTTTCGCGCATCGTCCTGCTCAAAGACGGCCGGGTCTTCGCCGACGGAACGAAGGAGGAGCTGCTCAACTCGGCCGTCCTCTCCGCCCTATTCGGCCTGCCCGTCCGGGTCAGCGAACAGGCCGGCTACTACACCTGTTGGTGAGGCTGCGCACGGCGCTTTCACCGCGGACTGCCGGCCCCCGACCGCGCCGACTCCACTACGCGGCGAATCGCATCCACCACCAACTCAGGCCGGTCGTGCTGAATAAAATGACCGGCGTTCTCGGCGATTTGCCATTCGCCGGCCGCGGACAACCCGCTCAGCTTCTCCTGCATGGCATGCCAAAACTCCGCCCGCCGCCGGCCTTCGGTCAAAACAACGAGCGGTTTGCCTCCAAGTTTCGGCGGCTCCGCGGCGGCTTCTTGCAAGCTCTCGCGAAGCCCCGCCAACTCCGCCGCCATGGCCCGTAGAGACCGCGTCGTCAGCAGCAATTCCTCCTCCATCGCGTGCGCCGCCGCATCGCGGGACTGCGGGCTGCCGGCGGGTACGGGCATATGCATAAAGAAACGGGGAATTCCCAGCGGCGCCAGAATGCGCGCGCCGCTGGCCAGAACGTCCATGCGCTCAAGCTCTGCCGTGCGCAGGGCCTGGTCGGGATGAGCGGAATCGATCAGCACCATGCCGGCGGCTTCATGCGGAAATCGACCGGCGTAGAGCTGCACGACCAGACCGCCGAACGAGTGCCCCACAAGAACGTAAGGCGGTTCGATGCCGGCATTTTGCAGGAGAAGCCGCAATTCCCGGACGATGTTGCCGGCCGTTCGAGGCGGCGGGGCGGCTTCGCTCCATCCGTATCCCGCCCTGTCGTACGCGCAGACTCTGGCGAATTCCGCGATATCCGCGATAATCGACGCCCATGTGAGCGAATTGTCCGGAAGGCCCGCCTCGAGAACGACGGTAGGGCCCCCCGCTCCCGCGCAAAGCAGATGCACCCGGCGTCCGTCAACGTCGACCCATTTGCCGGGCGCGGAGGCGCCGCGCAAGGCGAGATGAGAGAGAACCCCCTGCACAACCGCCCCCGACGCAAGCGCGAGGAGCAGCGCCCCGCCGCCCCACAGGCAAACGCGCGTCAGGAACTTTCTCATAGAAAGATAATAGACAACGCGACCGCCCGCAACGCGACCGCCCGGTTTGTTCCCGCCGAGGGCGCGGCCGGCTACTACAATTATCGGTAATGTCACGCAGGTTCTTATGGTCGGCGGCGCTCCCGCTCGCCGCAGTTGCGATCTATCTGGCGGCGGGGCCGGCGCGTTCGGTCCGCGCGCAGGAGGACCCGCTGCCGGCGGTGGAGATGGCAGCCGGTATCCGCGTCGTCCTCGGCCTCGGCGACGCGGAACCGACCGATTGGAGCGGATCGGTCGAAGACAACGTGCGCGCACTCGTCGGCGGCCGGCGGGAAAGCAGAAGCTGGAAACTGGAAAGCAAGTCGTCTCCGCTCAAGCTTGCGGGCGGCGGCAAGGCGCCGCGGGTTCTCCCCGCTTCTCTGCTTTTTGTGTCGCGAGCCTTCCCGGAAACGCTGCGGGCGCGCACGGCCCAGGGAGAGTTTTCCTTCGATCCGGACGATGTCCGACTCGGAGTCGATATGGAACGGCTCGACGGCCGCGTGCGCCTGGAGCGCCGGGCGCCGGCCGTGAGAATCGGCCGCACCGGCGTTGAGGAAGATTTCGTTGCGGCCGCCGCCGGCGCGGACGGCGCATTGTGGCTGGCCTACACGGTTTACGAAAGCGGCCGCGCCCTCGATGCCGCCGCGGCGCTCGACGGCTCTTTCGACTCGGTGGAGTTCGACGGCAACGGCGACCGGGTGATGCTGGCCAAACGGACCGGCGGGAGCTGGGTCTCGGTCGGCCAAGCGTCCTCCGGCTTGGGCGATGTCTGGCAACCGGCGATCTCCGTGACGGAAAAAGGAATTCGCGTCGTCTGGTGCGAGCAGCGCAACGGCAATTGGGATCTCTTTTCCAGGATTTACGACCCCGAAGCCCAAGCTTTCCAGGCCGAGCGGCGTCTCACCCGGGATCCCGGCGCGGACATCAACGTCGCCGTCGCCGGAGAATACATGGCTTGGCAGGCCCGCCGCGGAGACGACTTCGATATCTTCGCGGCCAAAATCGGCGAAGCCCCGCTGCGCGTCTCCACCAGCGGGGCCAACGACTGGCGGCCTGCCATCGCGGTCGATTCTACCGGCGCGGCGTGGATCGCCTGGGATACCTACGACGCCGGCGACTACGACGTTTTCCTGCGCAAGCTCGACGGAGGGCAGTTGGGCAAGCCCATAGCCGTAGCCGCCTCGCCGCGCTTCGAAGCCCGCGCTTCCGTCGCCGTGGACGATCGGGACCGCGTCTGGACGGCGTTCGAAGACGCCGGCCCCGGCTGGGGCAAAGACTACGGCGACCGCTGGCCGGGCCGCCGGGCGGTTCCGTTCTACGCGGAGCGCAACATTCTCGTCCGCGTATGGGACGGACGCCTGCGCGCGACGGCCTCCCGGTTTCGCGCCCCGACCGTCGATTATTTTTCCGACGACCCGCGCATCGCCACTGCCCAACGGCACAAGATCGGCATTCCCGTCATGCAGATCGACGCCCGGGGCCGCCCCTGGCTGTTCTATCGCAAGCATCCCTCGCAAACCGGCGTCGGCGAAGTCTGGTCCAGTTACGCCGCCTACTACGAGGGTGAGCGCTGGTCGTCGCCCATCGCGTTGCCGGCGTCGCGTCACCTGCTCGACCGTCGCCCGAGCGTCGTCCCGCGCGAAGACGGCTCGCTGCACGCGGTTTATTCTTCCGACAAGCGGCAATCCGCCGTCCGTAACCGCGAAGACAGCGACATCTTCCACGCTACGCTCGCGCTACCGGACCCGCCCGAGCCGGCGGTTCTAAAGGAAATCGATGCGCAAGAGCCGCGCACCGCTCCGCGCCCCGTTCATCCCAACGAAGCCGCGGACATCGCCCGTATGCGCGCCGCCCGCATCGAGGTCGGCGGCAAGCAACTCCAATACCTGCGCGGCGAGTTCCACCGCCACACCGAGTTTTCCGCGCACCGCGACTGGGACGGCCCCTTCGAGGAGGTGTGGCGCTACGCGCTCGATGTCGCCGACATGGACTGGATCGGCCCCGGCGACCACGACTTCGCCGTCGGTCAGGACTACCTCTGGTGGCTGCAGCAGAAAATCACCGATATGTACCACTTGCCGGGCAAATTCAACGGCATGTACAGCTACGAGCGAAGCGCCCGCTACCCCAGCGGCCACCGCAACGTGATCTTCCCGCGCCGGGGCATCCGCCCGCTGCCGCGCTCCAACGACAAGGAGTACAACGAGGGAACCGAGCAAGACGGCTCCGCGGACATCGAGAATCTCTATGCGTATCTCAAACGCTTCGGCGCGATCTGCTCGTCGCACACCTCGGCCACGAACATGGGCACCGATTGGCGCGACAACGACCCCGAGGTCGAGCCCGTAGTCGAGATCTTTCAAGGCCACCGCCAGAACTACGAAGAAACCAACGCGCCGCTGGCCGCGCGCGGGCCCGACGACACGATCCAGGGTTACCGCCCCAAGGGTTTCGTTTGGGAGGCGTTCAAGAAAGGCCGCAGACTGGGATTTCAGGCGTCGAGCGATCACATCTCGACGCACATCAGCTACGCGGTCGTCATCGCCGAGGAAAACTCCCGCAAGGGAATCCTCGACGCTTTCAAGAAACGCCGCTCCTACGCCGCGAACGACAACATCCTGCTCGACGTGCGCTCCGGCGATTTCATGATGGGCGACGAGTTCTTATCGACCGAGGCGCCGCGGCTGGAGATCAGAGCCACGGGCACGACGCCGATCGACCGCGTGGATATCGTCCGCCAAGTCGGCGCCGCAACCCCGGAATACGTCGCCTCGTTCGAGCCGCGCAAGCAGACCGTCGATATCGACTGGTCCGATCCGGTCGCCGTTGCGGGGCAGGTCAACATGTACTACGTGCGCCTGCGGCAGCGCAACGAAGCGCTGGCCTGGGCCAGCCCGCTGTGGATCGAGTACAAACCTTGACGATCACCCGTGATCCTGGGCGGGAGCGCTGCCGATCCGGAACATGGACGCGCCTTCGACCAACCCCTCGACGCGCGCAAGGCGGGTTTCAAGATTGCCCAGCCGGCCACCGATCCACAGAGAAGCCATCGGGATGGACGCCATGATCGCAACACCCACGCTCAAGATGCCGATAAGTTCCGCGCTCATGCCGTGAGTATGGCGCGGGCAGGCGCGCCTATGCGTTCGGCCCCGGCATGCGCAGCGCGCCGACCAACTCGGCGGCCGAGGCGATCTTGTGCTTTTCGAGAAAATCGTCCAGTTCGCGGGCGACCTCCAACGGCCGCGCGGGGTCCCAGAACGAGGCCGTCCCCACCTGCACGGCCGATGCCCCGCAGAGCAGGAACTCGGCTGCATCCTCGCCGCAGGCAATGCCGCCCATGCCGATCACCGGTATCGAGACGGCCTGGGCAACCTGATGGACCATGCGTAAAGCCACCGGCTTGACCGCCGGCCCGGAAAGCCCGCCGTAGCCGCCCCCCAGGCGGGGCTCCCGCGATACGGCATCGACGGCCAAGCCTTGCAGCGTGTTGATCAGGGAAACCGCATCCGCCCCGGCCTGCTCCGCCGCCCGCGCCGACGCCGCGATATCGGTCACGTTCGGCGACAGCTTCACGATCAGGGGGCGCCTGCGCGCGGCGGCCTTGCAGGCGGCAACGACCTCGCCAAGCAGCGCCGCGTCGGCGCCGAACTGCATCCCGCCGTGACTCGTGTTCGGGCACGAAACGTTTAACTCGTATCCGGCGAGACCATCGGCCCGCTCAAGCGACTGGACGACTGCAACGTAATCGCCGACTTCATAGCCGAATACGTTGGCGAACACCGGCGTATCGAGCTTGGCCAGCGTGGGCAGCTTTTCGCGGACGAACGCCTCAACGCCGACATTCTGCAGCCCTACCGAATTCAGCATCCCCGAGGCGGTTTCGACAATGCGCGGCGCGGGATTGCCTGCGATCGGATTGCGCGAAAGACCTTTGACCACGATGCCGCCCAGCTTGTTCAGATCTACAAGGGAGGCGAACTCCAATCCGTAGCCGAAGGTCCCGCTCGCAGCCAGAATAGGGTTGCGCAACGGAATCCCGCAGAACGATGTGCGCAGGTCTGCCACGGAAAAACATTCTAGCCCGGATATCTCGCCAGAGGTAGGGCACAAGGCCGTTTCTCGTAGTATAATTAGTTTGCAATCAACAACTTACCGCGAACTAGGACAACGGCCTTATGACTCCGAAGTGTACCACGGAACGACTGGAATTTGAAACCTTGCGAAGGCAGCGGGTCGTCGCTCGGTTCGACGGTGGGAAGTTGGGGGCGGATGGCGGCGGGCTACTGCTGAGGGAGCCGGCGCTGCGGACGGGGCTGTTGCGGCAACTGAGCGCCTGTTTCCGGGATCGCCGCGAGCCGCAGCGGACGCGGCATCCGGTGGAGGTGCTGGCAGCGGCGCGGGACGCAATGCGGCACGACCCGCCTGAAGTTGCTCAAGATCGGCGTGCGCATCCGGGTCAGCGGGCGGGAGGAGATTTCACGGCTGTTCGCCGAGCGTCTGGCGGTGGCTGTGCCGGGCAACGTCGCGGCTAAGCCCGGAACGGGATACATCTATGAGTGGGATAACCGGAACCGCAAGAAAAAGCGCGACAAGCACGGCGTGGATTTCGCGGCCATGCTGTATTTTGAGGAAGATCCGGAGTCGCCCGAACAACAGTGGCACGAAAAAGACGAGGAGTGGCGCTGGACCGATGACGGCTACATCAACGGCAAATCGCACCGGGTGGTCTATACCGAGCGCGACGAGCGTTTGCGCATCATCACGCTGTTTCCCTTGGATGAAGAAGAAGTAAGAGTACTACGATGAGTGACCGGATGCTGCCGCAGAAGAGAAAACTGACGCCCGAGGAAAAGGCCAGGATCAGAGCCGGCATCGCCTCCGACCCCGATGCGCAGTGGGCGATGAATGCCCGGAACGTCAAGGCGTCCCGCCTGAGCATGGAAAAACTCCGCGAGAAGTTTCCGGGCGCCTACAGGAGGACCCTCCTGGCGCTTAAAAAAGCGGCCGCGGGCGACTCCTGACCCGCGGCGCGGCCGCAGCGGGGACGCGGCCGTTTTTTCTTCCACTTTCCACTAGCCACTGTACGCGGCTGCGCGGGCGGTAGCTCAATTCAACTTTCGTCCAGTCGCAAACCATGTGGCCAAACTGTACAAACCAAGTGGCCGCGTACACCCAGCAACTCGAACAGGCGATCAGGGACTACCTGACGGTCTGCAATGCCCCCCCAGCCGTTTATCTGGACCAAGACCGCTGCTCAAATCTTCGATTCACTCAAAATTCACTGTAAATCAATTCCTGAGACAGGACGCTAGCGTCATGTGGGCTTGGGCCGGCCGGGAGAGCCGTTCGCGATATCGCCCCGGTCGATCGGCGCGCGGGAGCGCTCCGTTCGCTCCAATGCCGACAGCACGGCGCCGGCGACTTCTTGGGTTCCGGCGTTTCCGCCGAGGTCGCGCGGCAGGACTCCGCCGCCGGCCAAAACTTTCGAGACGGCGATCTCGACATCGTTCGCGGCGTCGGCGAGACCGAGGCAGTCGAGCATCATGCCCGCGCTCAGGATCATCGCCAGCGGGTTGGCCAGGCCCTTGCCGGCGATATCGGGGGCGGAGCCGTGTACGGGTTCGAACATCGAGGGGCAGCGGCGCGTCGGGTCGATATTGGAGCTTGGGGCCAGCCCCATGCTGCCGGTGACCATTGCCGCCAGATCGCTCAAGATGTCGCCGAACAGGTTGGAGGCGACAACCACGTCGAAACTGTCCGGGCGGCGCACGAAATTCATCGCCGCGGCGTCGACGAGCAGAGATTCGGTTTCGATGTCGGGGAAGCGCTCGGCCACTTCGTCGAAGACGCGGTCCCACAAGACCATCGAATAGCCTTGGGCATTCGACTTGGTGATCGAGGCGACGCGCTTCTTTCCGCCGCGTTTGCGGGCCAGCTCGAAGGCGTGGCGGACAATGCGCTCGCAGCCGCGCCGGGTGAAGAGCGAAGTTTGCACGGCCGTTTCGGCCGGCAGCCCGGAGTACAGAAAGCCGCCGATCTGGGCGTATTCGCCCTCGGTGTTTTCGCGCACGACCACGAGGTCGATCGAGCCGGCTGCGTAACCTTTCAACGGCGACTCGACGCCGGCGTAGAGCTTCGCCGGACGCTCGCAGACGTACTGCTCGAAGCCGCGGCGGATGGGTAGCAACAGGCCGTTGAGCGTGACGTTGTCTTGTATTTTTGGGTGGCCGACCGCGCCCAGCAGTATGGCGTCGTGCGGGCGCAACTGCTCCAGGCCGTCCTCGGGCATCATGCGTCCGTTGGCGAAGTAATAATCCGTGCCCCAATCGAACCGCGAGCAGCGGAACTGCGCGCCGTACTTGCGGCCGGCGGCTTCCAATACCGCCTCGGCGGCGGGCATGACCTCGCGGCCGATGCCGTCGCCCGGGATCGAGGCGATGTTGAACTCGCGCACGGGTCAGCGCTCCAAGATCCAGATATTGCGGAACATCACAACGCTGTGCTGGTCGTGGAGTTGCAGTCCGATGGGCCCCTTGGTCGGCCGCTTGGGGTCGCCGGGGTGCTCGGCGGCGAGAACGCCGTTGACATAGACGCGGATGGCGTCTTTCCGCGATTCGATATTGATGCCGTTCCACTCGCCGGCGCGCTGCAGCCCCTCCTTGGCTCGCGCCAGACCGTAGATCGAGCCGGTACCCCACCTGTCCGACCATTCGCTGTTGATCTGGATTTCGTAACCCAGCTTCGACGGAGTTCTGCGGAAGTCGGGCGGGTCGGCAATGCCCCATTTGGCTTGCGAGGGATCGCGGATCGAGATGCCGCTGTTGCCGGGGGTGCGCACCCAGTATTCGAGGCGCAGGTCGAACTCCTCGAATTCGCGCTTGGTGTAGAGCCAGGACTGGCGGATGTCCCAGAGCTTGTAGTCCTCGGCGGTAATCGTCTCGCGCCCGGCGAACAGCTTCTTGTCGGGGGCGCGGTAGGCCGTGAGCACGCCGTCGGAGCGCAAGCGCCAGATGCCCTCGCCGAGGATCGTCCAATCGTCGAGTCCGTTGCGCAGCAGGTCCGCCCAGTCCGCGGCTGTTGCCGCGGGCGCGAGCAGCGCGGTTGCGAGCAGGGCGATAGCGGTACGCAGCATGGTTCGATCCTCCCGGCGTTCAGCCGATGTATTGCACTTCTTCCTCGACGTCGAAGCCGTAGCGTTTGCGGATGCGGCTTTTGAGCTCGTCCACCAGGGCGTGGACCTCGGCCGCCGTGCCGCCCCCGCGATTGTAGAGCAGATTGGCGTGATAGGCGGCGATGGCAATGCCGCCGTTGCGCATGCCTTTCGCGCCGACTTTCTCCAGGAAATACGCCGAGGCGACTTTGCCTGCGCGCACGGCGTGCCGGGGGACTTCGGCCGCGGCTGCGGCCGGCAGATCGCGGATGTGCAGGTTTTTGAAAATGCTCCCGGCGCAAAGCATGCTCGGCGGAAATTTTTCGTCGCGGATTGCGCGGATTTCGCGGGCGCGTTCGCTCAGCGCGCGGCGGTCTCCCGCGGGCAGGCGCAGAGTGCAGCCCAGGATGACCCAATCCTTATGACGCTTGAACACGGATTCGCGGTATTCGAACGCGCAGGCGGCGTTGTCTCTGGAACGGACTGCCGCGCCGTCGAAGTAATCGACGCGTTCGATGAATTGGTCGATCGAATTCCCGTAAGCGCCGGCGTTGCCGTAAACCGCGCCGCCGACCGAGCCGGGGATGCGGGTGAGCGTGTGCAGGCCCTCGAGGCCGCGCTCTATGGTGGAGTCGACCAAGGCTTGCAGCTTGGCGCCGGCGTCGGCTTCGATGACGCCGCCGTCGATCGTGACGGCCTCCGCGGTAAAGCGCAGGACGATCCCGCGGAAGCCTGCATCGGAGGCGACGACGTTGCTGCCGTCGCCCATCACGTAACAGGCGGCGCCGGCCTCGCGACACGCCTGCACGGCGCTTGCCAAGGCTTGCGGGTCGGCTGTCCAACCGAAAAAGTCGGCGGGGCCGCCGATGCCGAAGCGGGTGTGCGCGGCCAGTGGGACGTTGGTTTCCAGGCGCAGCGGCGCGATGGCCCGCAAGGCCCCGGCGAGTCGGTCGAAATCCGGCAAACCTTCAATTGTAGGCAAAGCGCCCGCGCGCTATGCTTTTCTGGTCCGTGCCGCAATCGCATCCCGAAACTTCCACCCCCGTCCTGATCGGCGCCGGGCAGTTCATGGAAAAGGGCGTTCCGCCGGAGCGGGCGCAGCCGCCGATGGGCATGGCCGCCGAAGCCGCGAAGGCTGCGCTGAAGGACACCGGACTCGGCGAGACTCTGGCGCCGCTCATCGACACCGTGACCGTGGTGCGGACTTTTCACGATTCGAGCAACCGCCCCCGCTTCCGCTATCCCTTCGGACGCGCCGAAAACCCGCCGCGCGCCGTGACCGGCCGCATCGGCGCCAATCCGCGCAACGCGATCTACGGCAACGTGGGCGGAGAGACCCCGCAGAAGCTGGTCAATGAAATGTGCGAGCGCATCGCCGCGGGCGATGTCGAGACGGTTCTGCTCGCCGGCGGAGAAGCGATTCATACCAGCAAGACGGCGTTTCGGCGGGGCATCGCGCTCGATTGGAACGAACCCGACGGCGCTCCGTTCGAGGACCGCGGCATCGGCGCGCAACTGGCCTCCCGGCACGAGCTCGACCACGGCGTGGGCATACCGGTGCAGACGTATCCGCTGTTCGAGAACGCGCTGCGCGGCCGCGCGGGGCGCAGCGTCCCAGAACATCGTTTGGCGCTGGGGCGTCTGTTTGCGCCGTTCACCAAGGTTGCGGCGGCGAACCCTTACGCGTTCTACGGCGCCGAACGCTCGGCCGAGGAACTGGCGGCGGTTACGGCCGAGAATCGCTTGATCTCCAATGTGTATCCGAAACGGATGAACGCGATGGACGGCGTCAACCAAGGCGCGGCGCTGATTCTTACATCCGTCGGCAAGGCGCGGGCTTTGGGCATCGATCCGGCGAAGTGGGTGTTCGTTCATGGCTGCGCCGAGGCAAACGAGAAGCTTCTTGTCAGCGACCGCGTGGACTACGCGTCGTCTCCGGCGCTGCGGACAAACGCGCGCAAGGCGTTGGCGATGGCCGGCATTGCGCTCGACGGCATCGACTTTATCGATCTCTACAGTTGCTTCCCGTCCGCTGTCGAGGCGGCGTGCGATGCGCTGGGGTTGGCTTACGACGACCCGCGCGGGCTGACGGTCACCGGCGGGCTTCCCTTTTTCGGGGGGCCGGGGAACAACTATTCGATGCATGCGATTGCCACGATGGCCGGCAAGGTCCGCGGGAAGCCCGGAAGCTACGGCCTGGTGACCGCCAACGGCGGTTATCTGTCGAAACACGCGACGGGCGTCTACTCGACAATCCCGACCCGCGGCGTTTGGCGCCGGGAGTCTCCGGCGTCGTATCAGGCGGAGATCGACGCGATGGAAAGCCCCGAGTTCACCCAACGGCCCGCGGGCGCGGCAACGGTCGAGACCTATACGATCTGTTACGGACGGAACGGCCCCGAGCGGGGAATCGTGATCGGCCGTCTGGCCGGCGGCGGCCGGCGGTTCCTCGCCAACACGCCGAACGACGCCGCGGCGCTCGAAGATTTCGGCAGTCGGGAAGCGCTGGGCCGGCGCGGCGCGGTTTTTTGCAATGACGGGAGGAACCTGTTCGTTCCCTGCTGATCCGCCTGGCGGCTTGATACCCTATCGCTATGCAACGCAGCTTTTCGATTGCGATTGCCCTTGCCGCCGCATGGCTGGTTGCGCCGGCCGAGGCGGCAGTGAAATTCCGTCATCAGGAAATCGAATCGGATTTCGGCATCGGCTATGCCGTGTTGACCGCTGACGTTGACGGCGACGGCAAACCCGACGTCGTCGGACTCAACGAGACGCAAGTCGTCTGGTGGCGGAATCCCGATTGGCGCAAGAACGTCATCCTCGACGGCAAGACGGAAGCGGACAACGTGGCGATTGCGCCGTCCGATATCGATGGCGACGGCAAGGTTGACTTTGCCATCGGGGCGGCTTGGCGTCCGAGCGACACGCAAGGCGGCGGCACGTTGCAATGGATCGCCCGCCAGAGCGGCGCCGGAGGGCAGTGGGCGCTGCACCCGCTGGGTTCGGAGCCGACGACGCACCGCATGCGCTGGGCCGACACCGACGGCGACGGCAAACGAGAGCTGATCGTCGCCCCGCTGCACGGGCGCGGCACATCCGGGCCGCAGCATTGGGTCGGCAACGGCGCGCGCCTGCTGGCTCTGACGCCCGCGGCCCGGCCGGCCGCGCAGGAGTGGGGCCGCGAAGTCATCGACGACACGCTCCATATCGTGCATAACTTCTGGGCGCTCGATTTCGACGACGATCCGGCGGACGAATTGTTGACGGCTTCGTACGAGGGGGTCCATCTGCTCGACCGCGCGCAGGGAGGCAAGTGGAGCCGCATCCGCCTCGGCGAGGGGCATGTCGGCGACGACATCCGCGGCGCGGGCGAAGTCAAGCTCGGCCGGCTCAAGAACGGCAAACGCTATATCGCCACGGTCGAGCCCTGGCACGCCAACCATCTTGTGCTCTATCGCGAGCCCGCGAACCCCCGCGGGCCATGGCGGCGCGAGGTGGCCGCAAGCCGTCTGAACGGAGGCCACGCGCTGTGGACCGGCGACCTCGACGGCGACGGCGACCAGGAGTTAGCCTTCGGCTGGAGGCTGAAAGGCAGCATGCCCTACGACCGTCCGGGCGTCGGCGTGTACGATCCGGGCGACGGGAAAATCCAGATTGTCGATTGGGGCGGCATGGCCACCGAAGACCTGACGCTGGAGGATCTCAACGGCGACGGGCGTCCCGAAATCATCGCCGCCGGACGCGCCACGCACAACGTCAGGATTTATTGGAACGACGGCCCCATACCCGAGACCGAGTAACGCGGAGCCCTGATTTTTCCCATAATCCCTGCCGCCGCTCAAAGCGTCAACTGATAGTCGCAAAAGGTGGTGTTGCGCTTCCAGCCGCAGTTTTCGTACAGAGACTGCGCGGCGGCGTTGGCGAGCTCGGTCGACAATTCGAGCCGTGCCGCTCCGATGCTTCGTCCGTAGTTCGCAGCCGCACTGAGGAGCGCAGCCCCGGCCCCTCGCCTCCGCGCGCTCGGAGCAACAAAGAGATCGTTCAAGATCAGAATCCTCGCCATCGCTGCGGACGAAAAGCTCGGATACAGTTGGGTGAACCCGATGGCGGCAGCGCCATCGAAGGCAAGGAAGATGACGGACTGGTTGTGTTCGAAACGCTTCAGCAGGAACCGTCGCGCCCCGTCAAGTTCGGCCGGCTGGCGGTAAAACTGCCGATACGCATCGAACAGCGGCGCGATGCGCTCCAGATCCTCGACCGTGGCCTGCCTCACCGTCACTGCAGTTCCGGCCATGACCCATTCTAGCTTGAGGCGCGACCGCCGGGAATCGAAGACCGGCCGATAGCGCCACACTCGATAGGCGCCATGGCGTCTATCTCCGCCATATGCAGGCCCCACATCTTCTCCTCTGTCATGTTGACAGTTCTTTCCTGCGGGTCTAAAATAATTGCCCAATGCGCCGCGGGCCGCCGCTTGCGCCGCGGGGCTGCGCCGTTTGGGCAATCCTTCGGAGGCTGGATTCATCGCATGGACAAGAGGCGTCGCGATTTGTACCGCAAGCGGCTGAATGCCGAGTTGGTGGAGCTCCGGGCGCTGCTCGAGCGCACCGAGTTGGCCGGCCGCAATGTTGGCGACAAAACCCGCGGCGACGAGGGCGAGGAAGCGGCGAAGTCCTACGACCGGGAAATCCTTTTCAGCCAAAGCGACGGCGAGCGGAATCACCTGAACATGGTGACCGAGGCGCTCGAAAGACTTGAGAGCGACGAATTTGGTATCTGTATACTATGCGGGGACGCGATCAAGCTGAAACGGCTCGACGCGGTTCCGTGGACTCGCTACTGCCGGGATTGTCAGGAAGAGGTGGAGCAAGAGGCAGGAGCGTCTTGACCGTTGTGAGGTGAGCCTTCTTCCACAGCAGCCCCCTGAGCCACTCCTCTCCTCAAGCGGTCCGCTCGCTCGCTGAGTGGACCGCCCCGGTTTTTGCGGCTCTGTTTCCGGCCGATTGCCTCTTGTGCGCGGCGCCCATCCGGCATTGGACGCGGGTTCCGGTATGCCCAAGTTGCCTCGACCCGATTCCCGCCCGGCTTCCCGAATACAGTTGCCGGCGCTGCGCTCACCGTATTGAATCCGTCGCGCCCGGCGAGAGCGAGCCGCTGTGCGGCGCTTGTCTGCGCGATCCCCCGCCGTTCGAGCGCGCCGCGGCCCTGGGCGCTTACGAAGGCGATCTGCGCAAGTTGATTCATTTGCTCAAATACGAACGGATGCGTCCGCTTGGAGTCCTGCTGGGCCGCGCTCTCGGCAAACGGGCCGTTGCGGCCGGCATCAGAGCCGACGTGGTGATTCCGGCGCCGCTGCATTGGCGCCGCCGGTTGTCGCGCGAGTTCAACCAGGCGGCGTTGATCGCGCGCGGGCTCGCCGCTGCGATCGGCATTCCCTGCCGGCCCTCCTGGATGCGGCGGACGAAAGCGACCGCAGCGCAGACCGGCCTGACCGACGAGGATCGCTATCGCAACATGCGCGGCGCCTTTCGCGTTGCCCCAACCGCGAAATTACGCGGCCGGCGGGTTTTGCTCGTCGACGACGTCATGACAACCGGTTCGACGCTCGCCGCCTGCGCCCGAGCAGTCAAACGAGCGGGCGCGGAAAGCGCGGCTGCCGCCGTGCTGGCCCGCGCGCACCGCCAGCGTCCGGTGAGTTGATTCGCCCGTAAGAAACACGAGCACGGAGTGAGCATGGAACCCATCAGCGTATTACGGAAGCCCGTACTGGTATTGAACGCCAGTTACGAGCCGATCCACGTCTGCGCCGCCCGGCGCGCTCTGGTGCTTTTGTTCAAGGGCCTCGCGGCCACGGAGGAGGCCGCGGCGGAACGGGTGCATTCCCCTACCCGCAGCCACCCGCTTCCGTCGGTGATCCGGCTGTTGGAGTACCGCCGCATTCCGCGGCAGACGCGGGCGCTTTCCCGCAAGAACATCCTGGTCCGCGACCATCACACCTGCCAGTACTGCCACAACCGGTTCGGCGCAGCGGAGTTGACGCTCGACCACGTGATTCCACGTTCGCGCGGGGGCAGCAACAGTTGGGAAAATCTCGTAGCCTGCTGTCGGCGCTGCAATAACCGCAAGGGCGACCGGCTCCCGGAAGAGGCCGGCATGAAACTGAAACGGCGTCCGAAGGCGTTCAATTTACACACCAGCCGAAACCTGATGCGACAATTAGGAACGCAGCAAGAGGGCTGGAAGAAATACTTGTTTTTCTGAGAGCGGGCCGAGCGGCGCGCCGAGGAACAAGATGACGGAATCCATCCGAGAGACGGGCGGCGGGGCCGCGTTCACGATCGGCGGGCAACTGATCCCGCAACCCTCGCGCCGGCTCGCGTTTTCGGGGTCGCTCGGACTGCACCTGCTCGCTGTTCTGGCCGCGCTCTCGGTCGACCGATCGCTTGAACGCGAACCCTATTCCCCGCCGACCATCGCCGAGGCGGCCGCGGCCGAGGGTCTCAAGATCACCTGGTATCGGCCCGAAGAGTTGCTGCCCGCAGTGGCCCCCGCCTCGACGGACGAGCGGCCGCCGCGCCCGGATGCGCAAGGCCGATTCGAGTTGAAGCAGAGAATCGAGGCGGCAAGCCCCGAACCCGACAGTCTGCGGCAAACGATCGTCAACGGGCCGCCCGCGATCCGCATCGAACAGGACATCGAAACGGCGAACATGCTGGCGCTCGCGCCCGGAGTCGAGCTTCATCGCCAACGGTTCGAGTTGCGCAGTCCGCCAAGAGAAGCGCGAAAGCCCCTTGCGCTGCCCGCGCTCGACGCTCCGCGCATCGACGTCCAAGCGGCCTATAGCGAATTGGCCGCGATGCGGGAGTTGGAACGCCTGCGCTATCTGCCCGCCGAGGAAAAGAAACGGGAACCGGCGCGCCAAGCTCTCGAAGCCGGTCAGGCGCCCGCAGTCGAGACGGCTGCGCCGGATGCAAAACTGGCGGCGTTGGGCATCGTTGCTCCTTTACGCTACGAACCCGGCGCGGCGCCGAACGACCTCCCCGGAAGAGGGGCGCTCGACGCCCCCGCGCCGCCGGATGTCTCAGCGAAAGCGGCTCGGGAAGTCGATCTGAGCCCTTTCCAACAGATTCGGAAATTACGTTACGCGGCTAACGCGTCTCCGGCCGCGGCGCCGTCCCGCGGGGCGCTGAGCGCTGCGTCGCCGGCGCCGCCTATCGCGGGCGCCGCGGATGCGGGGATAGATGCGGCGTTATTCCAACACGTCAGCCCGTTGCGTTACGCAGTCGGCGGCGGCGCGGAAGTCGGGGCCAAGGGACAAACAGCCGTCGTTCGCAAGGCAATCGGAGAGGCTGCGGGCGATCCCGCGGCGCCCGAGATCCGCGCCGGCTTGCCGGCCGGGAGTCTTGCCGGCTCTGCCGGCGCGGGCGCCGATCCGTCGAGCTTCCAACGCATTGCGCCTCTGCGCTTCGAGCAATGGGGCGCGGCCGGAAACGGACAGGCGCCGGGCAGGAGCGCGGTGGGCACAGTCGGCGCCGCAACCGCTCCGCCGCGACGGGTTCTCGGTCAGCCGACGCCGGCCTTGGGCGGCGCGCCGCGCGGCCTCGGGCAGACGGCGGTATCGGGTCTGCCGCTTGCGGGCGGCGGACCGCCGCCTCCGCCGCCGGGGGGAGGCGGAACGGCAGAGCGCAACCTGGTAGTCGTCGGCGTGAACCCCGGCGGCCGCATACCGCAAGAAATTCCGCGCGGGCAACGAGCGGGAAGGTTTTCCGGAGGCCCGGACCCAGGCAGCGGCTCCGGTGGCGGCGGGGCGCAGACCGCCAAGCTGCGCCTGCCTGATCTCACGATCGGCGGCCGCCCGCAAACCGAGGCGGCGATTGCAGCCGGCCCGGCGCGCAGCGTGGTGGAAGACCTGCGGCGATTGGCCAATTTCCGCGGCGTGTCCGACCTGCCGGCATTTCGAGCGGCCCCGGCCGGTATCGACAGAAAACCCGAAGAGATCGACCCGGACCGGCCGTTCCGCAACAGACCGTCCTATTCGCTGGCGATCAACATGCCCAACATCACCAGTTCCTCGGGGAGTTGGGAGCTGCAATTCGCCGAAATCGGGGGGGCGACCGAAGTGGGTAAGCTGGCCGCGCCCGTCCCCCGCGTGAAGGTCGATCCGCGCTATGTCCGCGAGGCCGTTGAGGAACAGGTCGAAGGCGAGGTCGTGCTCCACGGCATCATTCAACGGGACGGCGCCATGGACAAGCTGCAAGTGATCCGCGGCATCGACGACCGATTGGACGCCAGCGCCCTTTCGGCGCTCTCGAAATGGCGCTTCGACCCCGCTCAAAAATACGGCCGGCCGGTAGCGGTCGAAGCCGTCGTGCGCATCCCGTTCCAGCTCGGTCCGGCAGACGCTCGGCGATAATAGTCGCCTGACTCCGGCCATGCGGCTCATTCTTTGGATCGACGCAGACGATACGCTGTGGGACAACAGCGTCTATTTCGAAGAAACGATCGCCGAATTCATCGATTACCTGGACCACCCGGCGCTGAGCGCCGAAGCCGTCCGCGGGCATTTGGACGCCATCGAGATCGAAAACATCAAAACGCGCGGATACGGCACAGACAACTTCACGCAAAACCTCGAGCAGTGTTTTGCGGAGCTTCGCGGGCAGCCTTGCACGCCCTGTGAAAGGCAACGCATCTACGGCATGACGGAGCGGGTTCGCAAGCATCCGATCGAGCCTTTCGACGGGGTGGAGGAAACGTTGCGCTATCTTCGCGGGCGGCATTACCTGCGGCTGGTCACCAAAGGCCATCCCGACGAGCAGGCGGGGAAAATCGAACGCTCCGGGCTGGGCTCCATGTTCGACGACTGCTCGATCGTCAGAGAAAAGAACGCGGCTTCTTACCGCAGCGTTTTGCGGGAATCGCGCGCCGAACCTGCGCGGACGTGGATGGTGGGCAACAGTCCGAAGTCCGACATCAATCCGGCGCTGGCCGCCGGACTCGGCGCCGTGTGGATTCCCCATGCGCAAACTTGGTCACTGGAGCACGAGGACGTTCCCAAGCCGCATGAGCGCTTTCATGTGCGTGAGCGGTTCTGCGATCTGCAGCAACTTTTCTGAGCCGCCCCTGATCGGCGCAAGATACTATGGGGTTCGCCATGAGGCATTCTCTTGCGGCAGCGGTCGCGGTCTTGCTTGCCGCCGCGGCTTCCCCGGCAGGCGCCGATTGGCCGCAGTTCCGCGGACCCAATCGAGACGGCGTCTATCCGGGGCGCGCAACCGTTCCGGATTTTCCCGAAGACGGGCCGCCGGTCGTTTGGGAAAGGCCGGTCGGCGCGGGTTTCAGCGGACCGGCGGCGGCCCGCGGCCGGGTGATCCTGTTTCACCGTCTCGGCGGCAACGAAGTCGTCGAGTCGATTGTTGCCGCAAGCGGCGAGACGGTCTGGAAAGCCGCGGCGCCCACCGCTTACCGTGACGATTTCGGCTTCGACGAGGGGCCGCGCGCGACGCCGGTCGTGGCCGGCGGGCAGATTTATACTTTCAGCGCTCAGGGGGTGCTGCGCTGCCTGGAATTCGCCACCGGGCGCACGGTCTGGAGCCTCGACACGCACCGCGAGTTCGGGGTGCGCAAGGGCTTCTTCGGCGCGGCTTCGACGCCGCTGGCGCTGGGCAGCCGGTTGTTCGCCAACGTCGGCGGAAGCGGCGGCGCCGGCATTATCGCGGTGGACAAAGACACCGGCCGGTTGCTGTGGAAGGCCACCGACCACGAAGCAAGCTACTCTTCTCCGGTCGCCGCCGACTTCGAGGGCGAAACGCTCGTCGTTTTCTTTACCCGCGAGGGGCTCGCGGCGCTCGATCCGTCAAGCGGCGCGGTGCGCTTCGAGCGGCGCTGGCGGTCGCGCAGCCGAGCGTCGGTAAACGCCGCAACGCCCATCGTTTCCGGCGGCACGATTTTTCTCTCCGCTTCGTACGGCACGGGCGCGGCTGCGCTGCGCGCGCGCAACGGCGTCCTCGAAGAGCTCTGGTCGGGCGGGGACTCCCTCAACAACCACTACTCGACCGGCGTTTTGGCCGGCGGCGTGCTCTACGGATTTCACGGCCGCCAGGAATACGGCCAGAGCTTCCGCGCAGTCGAATTGGCCGGCGGCAAGGTTCTCTGGTCGGAAGAGCAATACGGCGCGGGCACGGTGACGCGGGTCGGCGACCGCCTGCTGGTCTTGCGCGAATCGGGCGAGCTCGACCTGCTCGCGGCGTCGCCGGAGGAGTTCCGGTCGATCTCGCGGGCGCAAATCCTGCCCGCCGAAACCCGCGCCTATCCGGCGCTCGCGGACGGACTGTTCTTCGCCCGCGACAAGAACACGCTGGTCTGCCTGCGTTTGTGGGAAGAGTAACCGCCTCACTCGAAGGCCAGCTTTTTGCTGAAGAAGGGCATCGCCTTGGTCTCGATGCGCTCCGCCACGCGGTTGATGTGGTTGCCCTCGTAGATCTCGAAGTCGTGGGCGATGCCGTAGCGGTCGAGCGCCTCGTCGAGCACGCGGACCGCAGCGGCAATGGAGCGGTCGGCGTCTCCCGCATCGAAGGCAATGCCGCTCAGACTGCGTAGAGCGTCGATGCGCTGATCGAGAAACGCCAACGGCGCGTTCGCCGCGATCTTGGCCAGGACGGCCGGCTGCGGCTCGCCGTCCTTTGTCGGCAGATCCAGATAAAACGGCGGGTTCTTGGGGTTCGGCGCCCAGGCGGCCGCGGTCGAGATGACGGCTTTGACGCCGAAGCCGGCTTTTTCGAAGTCTTCGATTGTTCGCACCTTCTCCCAATCGGGCTGGCCGCCGCGAGTTCCCCGCGGCTGCAGGCAGCAGGGACTGAGCAGATAAACAGCTGAGAAGACATCCGCATGCTTCGCTCCGATGCGCATCGCGCCGTAGCCGCCCATGGAATGCCCGGCAAGCCCGCGCGACTCCCGCTTGGGGATGGTGCGGTAGTGCGCATCGATGTAGGCCGGCAGTTCCTCGCTCACGAACCGCTCCCAATCGCCCGTGACCGCCGAGCTCGAATAGAAGCTGCCGTGGAAGCGCGTGAACGCATCCGGCATGACGACGATGACCTCGCGGACACCGCCGCGGGCGAAGCTGCGGTCGAGCACGTCGGGCAGCGTGATCCAGTGCTCCTTGCTGAACCACTTCGCCACGCTGTCGGTAAAGCCGTGCAGCATGTACACGACCGGGTAGCGCCGCTCGGGCTCCGCCACGTAGCCGGGAGGAAGATAAACGGCCGTATCGCGCACGGGCGAATCGCCGGAGAGGTTGCCTTCGAGGCTGCGGCCGCGGATCGCGATGCGCTCGACCGTTCCGGTTTCGGCCGCGACCGCGGCAAGAGCAAGGCCGAGGCAGGCGAAAAGCGCGTGGCGGGCAGGCCCATGAAAGATGCGGATTCGGCGCAGGCGCGGCATGACGGAAGTTTCCCGCCCTCATGATACCCGCCGGCGGCGGGAATACGCTAAGATAGCGGCAAACCGCTTGTCTGCCGATCGGACGGACGCGGTCGATGAGGAGGGCACTTGAAACACCCACTGCTTCCCGCCCTGCTGCTCGCGGCGGCCGCTGCCGTTCCCGCCGCCGCGCAGCACGGCCACGCCACGCTGAGCAACCCCTACACATCGCCCGATGACGTGGCCGCCGGCGGCCGCATCTACCGTTCGCACTGCGCCGTCTGCCACGGACTCGCGGGAAAAGGCGGGCGCGGAACCGACCTGACGACCGGCATGTTCCGCCACGGCGCGAACGACGACGACATCTACAAGACCGTCTCCGAGGGGATTCCCGGCACCGAGATGCCGGGCACTTTTTTCAACGGCCGGCAGTTGTGGCAAATCGTCGCCTACGTCCGCTCGCTGAGCGAAGGCCGGGCGGCCGAACAGGCCAAGGGCGATTCGAGCAAGGGCCTCGCCGTTTACAAGGCGAAGGGTTGCGGCGGCTGCCACCTGGTGAACGGCGAAGGCGGCCGCATGGGCCCGGACCTGAGCCGCATCGGGGCGCGGCGTTCCCTGGGCCACCTGCAGATGTCGGTGAAGCAGCCCAACGAAAATGTCCTCCCGCAGCATTGGTCCGTACGCGCCGTCACCAACGACGGGAAGAAAATCAACGGCCGGCGCATGAACGAAGATACGTTCTCGGTGCAGTTGCTCGATGCGAACGAGAGGCTCGTATCGCTGCGCAAGGCCGACCTGGCGCAATTCGAGATCGACCGCAATTCCAGCATGCCCGCCTACGAAGGGCAGTTCCAGGGCGCTGAGTTCGATGACCTGATCGCCTATCTGGCGAGCCTGCGCGGACCCGAAGCGAATCAGGCGGCGGAATAGGAAAGGCGGCCCCACTCATGCGGATTTTCGGACTCCTCTTAAGCTGCGCCGCCGCGCTTACGGCGCAAGTGACCTACGAGCGCATTCTCAACGCCGACAAGGAGCCGGGCAACTGGCTCACCTACTCGCGGACGTACGACAGCAACCACTACACTCCGCTCGACGGGATCCGCCGCGAAAACGTCAAAGACCTCGAGCTCAAGTGGGTGTTTCAAGCGCGTTCGCTCGAAAAGTTCGAAATGACCCCGCTAATCGTCGACGGGGTGGTCTACGCCGTCCAGATGCCCAACGACATCGTTGCCCTGGATGCGTCGACCGGCCGCAAGTTCTGGGAATACAAACATATCCCCGACGGCAAAACGAACGTGTGCTGCGGCCGCGTGAACCGCGGTCTGGCGATCCTGGGCGACACTCTCTTCATGGGCACGATCGACGGCAAGCTGCTGGCGGTCGACGCCAAGACCGGAGCGCTGGTTTTCTCGCGCCAACTTGTCGATCCGACAGGCGGCTACTCGTTGACCGTCGCCCCGCTGGTCGTCAAGGACAAGATCATTCTGGGCGCGGCCGGCGGCGAATACGGCATTCGCGGCCGGGTCATGGCCATCGATCCCAAGACCGGCGAAGAGATCTGGCGGTTCTATACGATCCCCGGCCCCGGCGAGCCCGGACACGAGACTTGGTCGGGCGATTCCTGGCAGCGCGGCGGCGGCTCGATCTGGGTTACCGGCTCTTACGACCCGGAACTCAATCTGACCTATTGGGGCGTCGGCAACCCCTCTCCCGATTGGAACGGCGACGTGCGCCTCGGCGACAACCTTTATACCGATTCGGTCATCGCGCTCGACCCGGATACGGGCAAGCTCAAGTGGCACTTCCAGTTCACGCCGCACGACGAATGGGATTGGGATGCGGTGCAGCTTCCCGTCCTGGTGGACCGCGAGTGGGAGGGCAAGCCGCGCAAGCTCATGCTCTGGGCCAACCGCAACGGGTTCTTCTATGTCCTCGACCGGGCGACGGGCGAGTTCCTGCACGGCAACAATTTCGTCAAGGTAACTTGGGCGAAGGGCCTCGACGAGCGCGGTCGGCCGATCAAGATTCCCGAAGCGGCGCCTACGCGCGAAGGCACGCGCGTATGGCCGAGCGTCCAAGGCGCAACGAACTGGTACGCCCCGGCCTACAACGAGAAAACCGGCCTGTTCTACGTATCGGCCTGGGAGTACTCCAGCGTGTACCACAAGGGCGACCCGCAGTACACGCGCGGTAACCGCTACGTGGGCAGCCTCCCGCGCGGCGTCTGGCCGAACACCATGAAAGATGTCGCCGAGCAGCAGGGGCACGGCGCGATCCGCGCGCTTTCTCCCGAGACGGGCGAGAAGGAATGGGAGTTCAAAATGACCGGCGTCAGCGAAAGCGGGCTGCTGGTTACCGGCGGCGACGTTTTGTTTTCCGGTAGCCTCGAAGGCTACTTCATGGCGCTCGACGCATTTAACGGAGAGCGGCTCTGGTCGACGAATCTGGGCGGCCGCATCGCCGCCTCGCCGATTGCGTTCGAAGCCGGCGGCAAGCAGATGGTGGCCATCGCCGCCGGCAATTCGATGTTCGTCTTCGGCCTCCGGGATTAGCCCCACTCCAACCGCGTCTTTAAGATGGCAAAGCAGGACACCATCCAAACCATCCTCGACACGAGAATCGTGCCGATCGTCAGGACGAATACGGCTGAGCAAGCCCTGCTCGCCGCCGAAGCCATTCACCGGGCGGGCATCGAGGTTCTCGAGGTCACGATGACCGTTCCGCGAGCGCTGAAAGTGATCGAGAAGATCGCCGACAAGTTCGGCGGCGAGATGATTCTCGGAGCGGGAACCATCCTCGATGCCGAGACCGCGCGAGCATGCATGTTGGCCGGCGCGGAATTTTTCGTCACTCCCTCTCTCAACCGCGGCACGATCGAGATGTGCAACCGCTACTCGAAATGCGTCATGTCCGGAGCCTTGACCCCCAGCGAGGCGGTCCATGCCTGGGAAGCCGGCGCCGACATGGTCAAGATTTTTCCCGTCGGCGCCCTCGGCGGTCCAAGCTATATCAGGGCGCTCAAGGCGCCGCTGCCGCATATCCTGATGGTCCCTACCGGCGGAGTGACTCTTGCCAACGCCGCGGATTTTCTCAAAGCGGGCGCGAGCGCCGTTGCAGTGGGTTCCGAGCTGGTCAACCGGGCAGCTCTCGACAGCGGCGACTTCGGCAGGATCGAGAACACGGCGAAGGCATTTCTGGACGTCATCGCCGACTACCGCGCGGCCGCTTGAGGTCCGCGTATGCCCCGGTCGATCCTCGAGCGGCTGGGGCCCGGCGGCTCTATCGTTCTCATCCGTCTGCGCTCTCTCGGCGATACGGTTCTGACGACGCCGGCAATCCGCATATTGCGCCAGAATCTCTCTCAGGGGAGTATCCACGTCGTCATCGAGCAGCGGTTCGCCGGCCTCTTGGAAGACCACCCCGACATCGACGGCCTGCTGACGATCGACCGCGGCGCGACGTTCCCGCGGAAGCTCGACCTTCTGCGCCGGATACGGGCGCTTGACGCCGGGCTTTGCTGGGACTTGCACGGCGGCTCGACGAGCGCCTGGCTGACGGCGCTGTCGCGAGCGCCGTACCGCGCCGGCTACGCTCACTATCGACACGGCTGGGCGTACAACGTGCGCATCCCCCGAGCGCAAGAAGTGCTGCGCCGGAAACCGAATGCGGCCGTGCATACCGCCGAGCACCATGCCGCCGGAGCGATTTTTCTAGGAGCCCGCCCGCTGAAAGACGGCCGATGTATCCCGGCGGCAAGCCTTGGCGCGCGGGCGGGCCCCCGCCGCCGGCCGTACGCCGTCCTGCATCCGGGCGCGGCCTCTTTCACCAAGCAATGGGCCGTAGAAAACTTCCGCCTGATCGCGGAATCGATCCGCAAGCGCCATAACCTCGATCCTGTGTTCATCGCGGGACCCGGAGAAGAGTCGATCTTCGGCGAATTGGAGGGCTTCGAGTGCCTAGGGCCGCTCACGCTCGGCGAGCTCAAGCCGCTGCTGGCCGGCGCCCGCCTGTTCGTCGGCAACGACTCCGGTCCGGCCCACATCGCCGCCGCTTTCCAGGCGCCGAGCGTGATCGTTTATGGCTCCTCGAACTCCGCCGTCTGGCGCCCCTGGAAAGCGCCACACCGCGTCGTGGAGACCTCATGGGACTGCAAGCCCTGCCCCGGCGACCGCTGTTACGCATTTGACGAGCCCAAGTGCATCCTGTCGGTCGAGCCGGACGCCGTCGAGCGGGCGATCGACGAACTCCTTCAGGCGGGGGGTGCCGCGCCCTAACGCCGCAGTAGATAAACAGCCGAATCCGCAAGCAAATTCGGCAGCAGGCGCACCTGTTTGCCGCCGTCCACGAAAAACGCCTTGTCCACTCGGAAGTTCTCTTCCTGCGCCAACTCTTCGAAATCCGTAATGGTCAGAAAGTGGATGTTCGGGGAGTTGTGCCACTCGTAGGGCAATTGCCTGGTGCGCGGCGCCCGGCCGGACCACAGCAGGGCAAGACGCACCGACCAATGCCCGAAATTGGGGAACGCGACGATAGCCCGCCGCCCGACGCGCATCATTTCATGCAGAACCGCGAGAGGCTCCCTGACGACTTGCAGCGTCTGGCTGAGAATCACATAGTCGAAGCACCGCTCGGGATAATCCGCCAGCCCCTGGCTGATGTCCCCCTGATAGACGGAAAGGCCCAACTCCACGCACCGCCGCACTTTCTCCGGCGCAATTTCGACGCCGCGGGCTTTTACCGACTTGCGCTCGACGAGCCAGTCCAGCAAGTCGCCCTCGCCGCAGCCTAAATCGAGAACGCTCGACCCCTCTTCGATAATCTCGCTGATGATGCGGTAATCGCCGCGCCCAAGAACCTCGGGGACGAACTCCGCTCCGGGAATCGCTTTGGCTGTAGCCATCTATTCCTTTCCATTATAGTTTTGCGCTTCGCGGCGCCCTTCGACGAGGATGTCGAGTCCGATTGCGTCGTGGTCGGAAAGCGGCTTGCGCCCCTCGCGGAATTCGTGAAGCACAACCGGATCGGCGGGCTCGACGCCTCGGGTCGCAAACCAGTCGATCTTCAGCGGACATTTCCCGTCATGCCGGCGCAACGACCAGCGAATGAAATCGAAACACCAAGCCGGAACCCACTCCCGAAGGTTCTTGTGCGTCTTGACGTCGTCCACATCGTAGGAAGTCGTCCGCTCGGCGAGCGCGTTCGACCGCCTCCAGTCGAAACCGCGCGTTTCGAGCAACTCGAAGAGCTCGCGTTCGAATCGCGCGTACGGACGCAAAAAATGGTTTTCGATGACATGGTCGGCCCCCATGAAAACCCGCCGCCAAAAGCCCATGATCGCCGGCAAGGCGCTCGATGAATTGAACGTGGTCGTGTTCCAATCGCCGCCGACGATCGCCGGCCCCTCGCTGCCGAGGCCGTCGAGAACGTCGCGCATTTGATTGTGGCGGTGCCGCCGCCGTGACTGCGCGTCGAGATGCACCGAGCAAACCGTCAACTCGGCATTGGGAAATTCGATTTCCGCCGCGGCGGCGGTTTGCCGCCCCAAGCGTTTTTCGCGCCCCCGCATCTTGTCCCGGCCGTTCTCCAGGAACACGGGCCGCGCGTTGCGGATGGGGTATCGGCTCAGAATGGCATTGCCGTGCAAACCGATCTCGTTGCGGCCTCCGACATCGTTTTCGACGCCCGCGCCTTTGGTCAAATTCAGATAGCACGGCGTAAAGACATATTGCAGTCCCAGCTCCCGCGCGAGACCGCGGGCGATATTTCGATTGGCCGACCGCGCCATGCCGACATCGGTCTCCGTCAGCAGAAACACGTCCGCCGACGTCAGATAGGGATGCGCTTGAAACTCCTTCAACTGCCCGTCGTATTCGATGCCGCGCTCGAGATTCCAGGCGACCACGCGGTAGCGCGGCTTGCCGGGCGCGGGGCCGTTGGAAAAGTTCCCCGTCTCGGGCGTTTCCAGAACTTTTTCCGCGTGCGGACGCACCCGCCGGTACAACGGGTTCGCTTCAAGCTCTTGCGAAGATCGGCAGCGCGCCAGTTCCGCGAAATACGGCGCCAACTCCGCGCGAATCGTTTCCGCGATACGCTCGGCCGTCGAGCCGCCCGCGGCCGCCTGCTTTTCGTCCCTCAATCTTCAAGTTTATCGAGAGGCCGCGTTCGAGCGGCGCGGTAAGCTTGGAAAAGCCGATGGCCTTGCGCCGCATATTCGTGGATCCCGTCAGCGGATCGCGGGCAAGGGTGACCGGGGACCGCGCCCGCCACCTGTGCCGCGTCGTCAGGCTGCGCCGCGGCGAACGCGTCGAGGTTTCCGACCAATCCTGTGTCTTCTCGGCGGTGACGGCCGTCTGCTCAACGAAGTCGGTCGAGTTCGATTTGGAAGACAAGTTGCGCGCCGCGCCGCCCGAGCCGCCGCTGGCGGCCGCCGTTTCAATCTTCAAGTTCGCCCGTTTCGAGTGGGCGATCGAAAAGCTGACGGAGTTGGGCGTCGACTCCATTCAGCCCGTCATCGCCGAACGCACAGGCAAGGGTTTGGTCGCCGCCGCCGACAAACGTCTCGACCGCTGGCGCCGCATCGCCTTCGAAGCCGCGCAGCAGTCGCGCCGCATCGCCGCCCCGCCGGTGCATGAACCGCGCGCATTCGTCGCTGTGATCGCTGACGCCGAACCCGCTCGAGCGGCCATCTTCGATCCGCAAGGCGCGAAGCTCCCGGTCAGCCTGGCCGCGGGACCCTTGACGTTCTTTGTCGGACCAGAAGGCGGCTGGACCGGCCCCGAGCGGGAGCGGGCCGAGGCCGCCGGCATCGCCTGCGCCGGACTGGGGCCCCTGATCCTGCGGGCGGAGACCGCGGCCGTCTGCGCCGCGGCCGTTTGCCGCAACCAGCGCATGGCGGAAGGAGCGGAACGTGCAGACAGATAGTCGCCGATTCCACTGCGCCATCGAAGGCTTCGACGCCCTCAATGCAGAGGACCCCAACACCGAATCCACCCCCGGCGGGCCGGCGGCCAAAGAACTGCTTTACGCCCGGCGCATGTCCGACCGTCTGGCGCAGTTCGCCCCCGACGCCTCCGAAACCGTCAAGCTGGCCGTTCGCGCACAGCACATTTGCCGCTGGAAGATTCCGCGCAGCGACTACCCGATGACGCGCGCAGGCTACCTTCGCTGGCGCCAGGATCTCGGCGCCTTCCACGCGGAAACCGCCGGCGAAGTCATGCGCGCGTGCGGCTATGCCGAAGCCGCGATCGAAGAGGTCGCCTCGACCCTGCGCAAAGAACGGCTCAAGTTGAATCCCGCGACGCAGCTTCTGGAAGATGTCGCCTGCCTGGTATTCCTCGAGCACTATTTCGACGGCTTCGCTCCAACGCAAGACGAGAAGAAACTTTTGAACATCCTGCGCCGCACCTGGGCGAAGATGTCCCCGCAAAGCCGGCAGGCAGCCCTCGCGCTCGATCTGCCGGCTCATCTCGGCGCTCTGGTGCGCAAGGCGTTGGCGTCGTAGGCTACTCGTCAGGCGGTTCGATCGGCTCGATGCTCTGCGCAACGTTCCGTTTGTAGGTAACCCGCACCGGCTCGCAGCCGGCGGGCAGACACGCGGCGTAGTCCACCACACGGGTCGTTGCATTCGCCGACTGACGCACTAACT
Organism: Bryobacterales bacterium; assembly: GCA_965214915.1. Classification (GTDB taxonomy): domain Bacteria; phylum Acidobacteriota; class Terriglobia; order Bryobacterales; family UBA6623; genus CATQHP01. The sequence continues at coordinate 1,016,838 of CBDCCP010000001.1, forward strand.
GCCCCGCTCCGAGGGCGAATGCGATCTGGAACTCGCTCATCCCCGCCTCCACTTCGTGGTTTTCGACCTTGGCCCACATCTCGTCGGTCCAGTGGTCGTAGAGCTCGCGCGGATCCTCGATGAAAAACATCTCGTCCACATAAACCCGGTCGGTCGAACCGATGGCGACGCGCGCCGGCTTGCCGTCCTTCTCGAACGCGAGATAGACGCTGCCGCCGCGCCTGACGACATCGCTGGGGACGATCTTCTCCAGCGGCGCGAACAGCCGGACGCCGGGTTCGTAGGTCCAGCGGTAGCCCTCCTTCACCCAGAGCGGCGTACCCGTCAGCCTGCGTTTGGCCGACTCGAAATCGCTCACATAAGACTTCCGAGGGTGTACGTACAGATCGTCGTGCAGATCGACAACCGGGGCTTCCGGCGGCTTCACGAGCGCGAGCCGATAACGGACATAGAAGGTGTAGCCGACATAGAGCAGGGCGGCGACGAAAGTGATCTTCACCAGCAGCCGCACCCGGTCGAACCATTCGCTCTCAATCCAATTCATGGCCGCTTCTCTCGATTGGACGTTCCGCCGGGCGCGGCGCGTTCCCGCAAGCGGGAAGAAACGCGCATTCCAAAGCATCGGCGCATTGATATACTTTCTCCCATGCTGGCCGGCCGTTTCAGTTTAGCCGCGCTGCTCGCGTTGACAAGCGTTGGCGCGCTTTACGCCCAGGAGCCCTTCGACGATCCGGGGCTTGTCTCCATCCGCGTGCAACTCGGCGTCGGGGATAAGCAACCGACGCGATGGGACGGCAAGCTTTCCGTCTCGGGCGGAGAATTGGCCGGCCTCGCCAGCCTGCGGCCCACGCCGGACGACGCCATTACGGCCGCCGCCTGGAAGCTCGCCTCCTGGCAGGGGCCCAACTTCCGGTACCCGCCGACCAAGCCGCAGTCCGTGACGGGCCTCCCCGTAAACATCTTCAGCCCCGGGCTGACGGTCGATCTGCGCGCCCGGGGCCGGACGCGCGTCTCGTTCGAGACAGAGCAGGGGCGCTTCCGGGTCGATCTGCGGGGCTTGCAACTCGGCCAACCGCAGCGGTTTCTGGGGGGCCGGGCGGTCGTGGACAGAACGTTCGCCACGCAGAAGATATCCAAGGACGCGCATCAAAACGACTTTGCATCCATAACGAGCGGCCCGGACGGGCAGCTATGGGTCGCCTGGGCGGCCTACCGCAGCGGGGCGAACGAAGTCCTGTTGCGTCATTACGACGGACGCTCCTGGGGCGATATCGAAACGGCGACCGAAAAACCCGGCGACGTTTTTCTGGCGAAAGTCGCGCGCGGCGGCGACGGCCGCATCTGGGTAGTTTGGTCCGACCAAGTGGACGGCAACCGCGACCTCTACGCGCGCAGCCTCGCAGGGGATCGCTGGTCGGCGGTCGAGCGCCTCACGAGCGCCCCGCAAGCGGATCTCTATCACAACTTGGCGACGGATGCCGCCGGCCGCGTCTGGGTCGTCTGGCAAGGGTTCCGCGAAGGCCGCTCCGACATCTTCGCGCGCTACCGCAGCGGCGCGGAATGGTCAGCCGAGCAGGCGGTCTCCTCCTCTCCCGCCAACGACTGGGAGCCGGCGGTCGCCGCCGACGGCAGCGGCAACGTTTACGTCGCCTGGGACACCTACGACAAAGGCGACTACGACATCCTGACGCGCCGCTACAACGGCGCAAGTTGGGAGGACATCCGGCCGCTGGCCGATACCCCGAAATTCGAAGCCCACGTCACGCTGACCTGCGATGCCGACGACCGCCTGTGGGCGGCCTGGAGCGAAAGCGGAACCCTCTGGGGCAAGGACGACGGCTTCGGCATCGAGCAGGAGGGCGTCCGCCTGTACGCATGGCGCTCGATGGCCGTCGCCGCGCTCGACGGCGGCCGCCGGCTCGAACCGACCGTTGCGCTCGATGCGGCGCTGCCTGCCGATCTGCCCGGAGACAGGAGCGATTCTCCGACGATTCAAGCCGACGGCAACGGGGGCGTCTGGGTGTTCTTCCGGCGCCGCAACCCGCGCATCCAGGACATCGTTTCCGACTTCTACGCCTTTTACGCTACATGGGAGTTGTGGGGCGCGCGTTACGCCGGCGGAACCTGGGGGGCGCCGGTCTATTTCCCGCACAGCCGCGGGCGCCTGGATATGCGCAGCGGCTTCGTCCAAACCGCAGACGGCGGCATTGCCGCGGCCTGGCCGACCGACAACCGCGATTTCTCCGACATGCTGGCCGAGCAGTACGATATCCGCATCGGCAAGATTCCGGCGGCGCCCCGCCGGGGCGAACACGCCCTGCAGCCCCGCGTGCAGCCGGAGATCACGGTCTACCCGCTCCACCCCAACGAGGCCCAGGACATCGAAACAATCCGCAACTATGAGATCGAGTCGGGCGGCAAAACCTACAAGATTTACCGCGGCGACACCCACCGCCACACCGAGTTCTCGATGGACGGCTACAACGACGGCTCGCTGCTGCAAGCGTACCGCTACGCCATCGACGCGGCAAGCCTCGACTTCTACGCCAACTCGGAGCACAACTATCTGGGCGGCCCCGACGTCGAGTACCACGACTTCCTGCTGCAGCAGTTCGCCGACTGCTTCCATCTTCCGGGCCGTTTCACGCCGCTGTTCGCCTACGAGCGCAGCGTGCGCTACCCCAACGGACACCGCAACATCATCTTCGCCAAACGCGGCGTCCGTCCGTTCCGCATTTCGCGCGAAGAGTTCGGCTCGCCGCTGTTCCCTTTCTCCACCGAGGAAGTCACCGCGCGCTTCGCCAACCCCGAACCCGTGGGGACGAAGGACCTGTACGCCTACCTCAAGGAGAACGACGGCATCGCCATCTCGCATACCTCGGCGACCAACATGGGCACCGACTGGCGCGACAACGACCCCGAGGTCGAGCCGCTGGTCGAGATCTATCAGGGCGACCGCGTCTCGGCCGAATACGAAGGCGCGCCGCGGGCCGCGTACGCCGGCAATCCGCGCTCGGCGCCGGGCGGTTTCCGCCCCGCCGGCTACGTCTGGAACGCCTGGGCCAAGGGCTACAAGCTCGGCGTGCAAGCCGCGTCGGATCATGTCTCGACGCATATCTCCTACGCCTGCACAATTTCTGAGGACTCGAGCCGCGAAGGGCTGCTGGACGCCATGCGCAAGCGCCACTCCTACGGCGCGACGGACAACATCGTGCTGGACTACCGGCTGCAGGCCGGCGGCAAGGAGTACCTGCAAGGCGACATCGTGACCGTACCCGGCGATTTCCGCTTGTCTGTGCGGGTGATCGGCACGGAGCCGATCCGCCAGATCGACATCGTCAAAAACCAGGAGTTCGTCCTGACCCGCCACAACCTCGACCGCGACGTCTCGTTCGAGTTCACCGACGCCGACCCGAGCCCGGGAGAGAGCTATTACTATGTCCGCGTGCAACAGGACGACGGCCAACTGGCCTGGTCGTCGCCCATCTGGGTGACCGTCGACGGAGCGCGCTGATCGGCCCGAACAGATGACGGCCCCCTTCCCGAGCCCGGCCGGATCGCCTTCGTCCGCCAGCGCCGCGACCTCATCGAAGATGTCAGGCAGCCGCCGGCAGCCGGCGAGGCAACGCTCGTCAGCCTCTCCTGTCTCGACGACGACGCTCAGGGCGAGCCGCTTGCGGTGCTGTGGGAGCACGAGATCGACGAAGAAGCATGGGGCAAGAAGAAAAAGCCCTGGCGCTGCCGCCGGCCCGACTCGCTCCGCGACGAAGTCCTGGCCCGCCTGCTGGCGCTGAACGCGCCCGCCAAGAACAACGCCCCGGCGCAGCAGCCGGCAAGGCTATCATGTCTTGAGGGTGGCCGCCGGAAAACTTCGACGATGACGCACCCTGCCGATTTCGCCGATGCGCACCGCCGTCATTGGCAAGATGCGGAGTTGCTCTTCGCTCATGAGCGTTGGTCGAACTCAGATCAGCTATACGGATTCAGTGCGGAATGCGGCTTGAAAGCGGTGATGAAAGCCTTGGGGATGCCTGTCGTCGACAAAGGGATGCCGAGTGAATCGAAATATCGGGAACATGTGCGGGAACTCTGGCCGCTTTTCATGACCTTTGCCGCAGACCGGGATGGCGCGCGTACCTGTCGCTGCTGCCGCGCGGCGAGCCGTTCGCCGACTGATCGCACCACAACCGCTACGCGCACCGCAGCCATTTTTGGCAATCGGACGTAACGGGGCATCGTAAAGCAGCTTGTGGGATTTGTCGTATGGTTCAATGCGCGAAGGAAGACGGCCTGCTATGAACGGAGAATTCATTCCATTCGACGCCGTGCGGCGCCGTGTGGCGGACGCGCTCAAAACGGAGTCTCTGCCGAAGGGCGTTCTCCCGCTCTATCTGATCCGGGACTTGTTCGGCAGAGTGCGCCTCGCCGTGTCGGACGCGGTCGAAGCGGACGAGACCTGCCGCGCAGCGCTGCAAAACCTCGCCGGCAGACTGTACCGGACGCTGGGCGCGCACGGCTATCCCCCGGACGAGGCCGTGCTGTTCCCCGGCTCCGCCATGCTGCAACCTCTTGACGATACGAGGCAAGAAGTCGAGGGTCTCGACCGCGTGTATTGGGTCGACCGTCTGCTGACCGGCAGTGATTGGTGGACGGTCGGCGGGCCGCGCCCGGAGAGCGCGCCGGAGCGGTTCACGCTCTTCTCGGTCAAAGGCGGCGTCGGACGCAGCACCACCGCCGCCGCTCTCGCTTGGCATCTGTCGCGCCGCAGCGAGCGGGTACTGGTCGTCGATCTGGATCTGGAGTCTCCCGGTCTGTCGTCGGCAATGCTCGACGGCCGCTCGCGGCCCCGGTTCGGCGTCGCCGACTGGTTCGTGGAGGATCTGGTCGGGCAAGGCGGTCGAGTGCTTGAACAAATGACCGCGCTCCGGCGTGGGCACAAGATTTTGAAGGGGACGCGCGCATCGCGCCGGCGCACGGCAACAACCCCGGCGAGTACCTGGCCAAGCTGGGGCGAGTCTATATGGACGCCCCCGGCGCCCCCTGAACGACACGCCTGAACGGTCTGCTGGAGCTCCTGGAAACCGATTTCGAACCGACCGTCGTCCTGCTGGAGAGCCGCAGCGGACTGCACGACATCGCGGCGGCGACCGTTACCGATCTCGATGCGCAGGTTCTGCTGTTCGCCATCGACGCAGATAGCCACTGGACCGATTACGATATCCTCTTTCGCCATTGGCAGGAACGTGGTTTGGCGGCAAGCATCAGAGAGCGCCTGTCGATCGTCTCGGCGTTGACGCCCGAGCTCGATACGGAACGCTACCTGCAAGGGTTTCGGGAGCGGGCGTGGAATCTGTTCGGAGAGCGTCTTTACGACGAGGCAGCCCCAGCCTCCGTACCCGGCGAGGAGTTCTCCTTCGACCTGTACGATGAAGACGCGCCGCACGATCCGCTCGCCGTTCACTGGACGCGCGGCTTGGCCGCAGGCGCCTCGCTGCGCGATCTGGAGCGGACGCCCGTGGAGCAGGCTTACGCGCAATTTCTGCGCCGGTTCGATCGACTCTTCGACACCGGTGGCGACGGGAAAGCGCTGTGAGCGAAATCGACGCCGAGAGGATGCGCAAGGCGCTCGCCGACCTGCCCAAAGGAACCAACCGCGGCGAGACGCCGTCCCCCGAGCATGTGTACCTGCCGCGGTCTCACCTCAAGGCGATCGACCCGGACAACCCGCTCGTGACCGGCATGCGCGGCGCCGGAAAGACCTTCTGGTGGAGCGCGCTGCAAAATCCTAAGGTGCGCCGGCTGGTCGGCGGGCAAGTCAGGCGATCCGCATTGAGCGCGGACACCATGGTGCGCACGGGGTTCGGCGAGACGCCGGCGCTTGACGAGTACCCGAGCAAGGACGTGCTGCGGAATTTGATGCGTCCAGGCGTCGATCCCAGGATCGTCTGGCGGACGGTGCAGGCTTGGCAGATCGCGCCGCACAACCACCCGCTCCGGCAACAAAGCGCCTGGGCGGAGCGCGCGAAATATGTCGACAGCCGGCCGGAGACGATTGATCGCCTGTTTCAAGAGCGCGACGACGAATTCGACCGCGAGGGCGTCTATTTCCTGATTCTCTTCGACGCCCTGGACCGCTGCGCCGACGACTGGAGAGACATGTATCGGGCGATTCGCGGCCTGCTGCAAACCGCGCTCGATATGCGTTCGTACAAGCGCCTCCGGGTAAAGGCGTTCCTACGCTCCGACCAAGTCAACCAGATCGAGGTCGCCGATTTCCCGGACGCATCGAAGCTCCTTTCCTCAGCCGTTGAATTAAGCTGGCCGCGCCGCGAGCTTTACGGCCTGTTGTGGCATTGCCTCGCGAACGGCAACAACGGCGAAGCCTTTCGATCGTTTCTTGAGAGCGGCGACTGGACACTGAAAGACCTCGGCGGGCAACTTAGCTTGTTTGCCGTACCGCGGCGTCGGTCAATCTTTACGGAAGAACATCAGCGGGAAAAATTTCACGTCATTTCCGGTCCATGGATGGGAACGGGTCGCAGGCGCGGCTACCCCTACACCTGGATTCCGAACCACCTGGCGGATACCGAGGGTAGAGTGAGCCCACGTTCGTTTCTCGCGGCGCTGCGAACGGCCGCCAAGGATACCGCGAACAATCGGCCGCAGCACGAGCACGCTTTGCATTACGAAAGCATCAAGCGCGGCGTGCAGGAAGCCTCAAAGATACGAGTCCGGGAGGTCCAGGAAGACTACCCTTGGGTGCATCGCGCCTTGGGGCCTCTGGAAGGCATCGTCGTGCCCTGCGAATTCGACGAGATCGCGCGGCGCTGGCAGAGCAGAGGCATCCTCAACCGTCTCACGGAGGAAGCGGGGCAGAATGAGGTCAAGCTGCCTCCTCTCCATATCGAGCAGGGCCCCGACGGCGTCCGCCAGGACCTCGAATCTCTAGGCGTTTTCCTGCGCATGCGCGACGGACGGGTCAACATCCCGGACGTTTTCAGGGTGGGATACGGCCTCGGGCGAAGAGGCGGCGTCAAACCAGTTCGCTGAATGGAGAGCGGAGACGAACGCCGTCGCTCCCCGATCCCGGCTATCCTGATTTGAGACAGCCTTCAAGCAGCCCCCGGAAAGAACCGGCTGCCGGAGGCAGCGCCCATGCAAGCGAAACTCAAGCATCTCGAATTCATTCAGAGATCGATCGACCGCCTCGCCTCCGACTCGTTCCGCGTCAAGGGCTGGAGCGTGTTCCTGACCGCCGCCCTTGCCGTGCTGTGGACGCGGGAAGAGCGCATCGAGATCGCCTTCATCGGTTTGGTTCCCGTGCTCGTCTTTTGGGGGCTCGACGGCTGGCTCCTGCGGCAGGAACGCCTGTTCCGCGCGCTTTACGACCGCGTCCGCGAATTGGACGACCACGCTGTCGATTTCTCGATGAACACCGCTGCGTTGCGCACAAGCCGTGCGCGGACCTGGCTTGGCGCAGTCTTCTCTAAAACGCTGATCGTATTCTACGGCGCGTTGATCTTGACCATCGTCCTGGCCATAGCCGCCGGCTGCCGGGCAGGTTAAAGAAGATATGCGCCATGATGCGGTAAGCTCTGTTCGCCGAATGGAGAGCTTGACGGGAAAACCATGCTCGAAAAACTGAAAGTCGCCAACTTCAAAGCATGGCGCGAGTTGGACATGCCGCTCGGCAAAGTCACCGGTCTGTTCGGAACCAACAGCTCGGGGAAGAGCAGCGTGCTCCAGTTTCTGCTCATGCTCAGGCAGACTAAGAATGCGACCGATCGCGGCTTGGCGCTGGACTTCGGAGGTCCGAATGCCCTCGTCAACCTGGGGAGTTTCCACGACTTGGTTCATCGGCACGACGAAGAAGCGCGGATCGACTGGAGTCTCGATTGGACCCTGCCTAAAATGTTAAAGGTCGGCGATCCGGCAGGCCGGCGATCGGACGTTCTGTTTCAAGCACAAAGATTGCAAACGGGATGCGGAGTGGGGCTGAGGCGCTCGAAACCCTGGGCCCACCGCCTGATGTATAAGTTCGGGGAAGCGGTTTTTGCCTTGGAGCCGGCGGGTCAAGGATCGACCGAATTTCAGCTTTCGGCAAGCGGCGTCGCCGACTTCCGGTTTGCCCGCAACCGCGGGCGGGCTTGGCCGCTGCCCGGCCCCGTCAAAACCCATCTTTTCCCAGAGCAAATTCGGGCGTTTTTTTGGAACGCGAACTTCCTCAGCGACTTCGAGGTCGAATACGAGCGCCTGATGGATGGCATTTTCTACCTTGGGCCGCTCCGGGAGCGTCCCGCCCGAGAGTATCGTTGGGCCGGTTCGAGTCCGGCGGATGTCGGGCCGCGCGGGGAACGCACGGTCGATGCGATTCTGGCGGCTACGGCAGGCGGAGAACGGCGGAATCTCGGGCCGCACAAGCGATACAAACCGTTCCAGGACATGGTTGAGCATTGGCTCGGCGAGCTCGGCCTGATCCACTCGTTCGATATCCCCGAGATCGCCGAGGGAGCGAAGCTCTACACTGTCCGTGTCAAGAAAGACCGCGCGGCCGTCAACGCGATGTTGACGGACGTGGGCTTCGGCGTGTCCCAGGTTCTGCCTGCGCTCGTTCTTCTCTACTACGTTCCCGAAGGCTCCATCGTTCTGCTGGAACAGCCGGAAATCCACCTGCATCCTTCCGCCCAGAGCGGTTTGGCCGACGCCATTCTCACCGCGGCCCGCACCCGCAACGTGCAGGTCATCGTGGAGAGCCACAGTGAGCATCTGTTGCGGCGGTTGCAGCGCCGCGTGGCGGAAGGAGAGGCGTCCCCGGAGGACGTCAAACTCTACTTCACGTCGATGGCTGAGGGCGCCGCGGTTCTCGCCGATCTCGAGCTCAATGAATGGGGCGAGATCCGCAATTGGCCCGACAACTTCTTCGGCGACGAGTTGGGCGAGATTTCCGCGATCAGGATTGCCGGCCTGGAGCGCAAGATCAACGGCGGCCAATGAGCGGCAAAGTCGTCGTGGACACGAATGTCCCGGTCGTTGCAAACGGGCGCGATACACATGCCGACAAACCGTGCCGACTGGATTGCATCAAAGCGATCCGCGATGTCCGGTCACATGGAACGGTGGTTCTTGACGATCAAGATCTGATTTTCGAAGAGTACAGGAAAAACCTGAACTTCAAGGGCGAACCCGGAGTAGGGGACGCCTTCTTCAAGCATGTTTTCGATCACATGTACTCGCAGTCAAGGGTGTCGCTTGTCCGGATCACATGCGTGAACGACGGCCAACAAGGCTTCGCTGAACTGCCGAGAAACACACTCGACCCCGATGACCGCAAATTTCTGGCAGTCGCCATTGTAGCGAACGCGCCGATTCTCAACGCGACAGACAGCGATTGGCGCCAACAAAGCGCCCTCCTGCACAGCCTCTCGGTGACGGCGAAGCAACTGTGCCCGCAACATGCGCAATCAATGGGTGGTGCAGCAGCGGCCCCAGCCCAAGGATTTTCCCGAACTTGAGCAAGCATCTGCCGGCGGCGCGCCGAGGACAACCGTAAGCGACGGCATATCCCGATATCCCGCAGAAAACGGCGTTCCCGCTTACAGCGGGGCCGGCGGCGCGAACCGTCGGCTTATTCCGCTCCGGCGTTATTCCGCTCCGGCGCCCGCAGCCGTAGCAGGACTCATTCCCGCGCGGGCTGTAAACTGCTGGAAAAATGGAGCGGGAGACGGGGATCGAACCCGCGACATTCAGCTTGGGAAGCTGACGTTCTACCACTGAACTACTCCCGCTAAAGCCTGCCGGTAAAAATATAGCACGAGCGGAGCTTCCGGGCGGAGCGCGCCGCTGCCGCCCCGTACGCTTGTTCCATGCATGTTGACTCTGCATGGAACCGATCTCCTCTGGTTGCGCACGGGACCCACGGACTTTTTTCTGGAACCCATGCCCCGTTGATCTTGCCAATCAATCCGAAAAACGATAAATTTGAAATCTATAATCGATTATGGAATAATCGAGCGATCCTGTCGGATGCTGCGCCGCCAACAAGAGTCGAATCCTCCCGTGCAACGTGACAAATCATCATTATTTTCAGCAAGATATGGGAGTGACCCGCTGCCGGAGCCGCATTCCGGGCGGCGTGCGAAACTTAACGTGTGCAATAATCGACCGATAGCCCTGTGGGGGTGACGGCGTGGCAGAACGAGTTTTTCAGCCGATTACGCGTCCGACTTTGCGAGAGGCCGTCGCTCATCAGGTCCGCGCTACTATCTTCACGGGCAAGCTTGGGCCCGGCGCGCGCCTCGTCGAGAGTTCTGTGGCCAAAGATCTCGGCGTGGCGCAGAGCACGGTCAGGGAAGCGATTTTCGACTTGGTAAGCGAGGGCCTGCTCGTCAAGGAGTCCAACCGCCACACCATGATCCGTCGTCTGGATGGCCGCGACGTGCGGAATCTGCTCGAGGTTCGCCTGCAGTTGGAGCCGATGGCTGTGGATCTTGCCGTTAGACGAAGCGGTCCGGGCAGTCTCGACAGCTTGGAGTCCCAAGTGGAGATCATGCGCAGGTCGGCCGGCGACAACGACCTTTCGACGTTCTACGAAGCCGACATACGCTTTCATTCCACGCTGGCGGAGCTGACCGAAAACGAGTTTCTGGTGCAGGCGATGCGACCGCTGCGCATCGCTCCGATCGCGTTCATTCTGGGCGGGCTCCGTACGGTGCAGGAGGTCGCCTACAAACCACTCGCGGAAGAGCACCAAGCCGTCGTCGATACCATGCGCAAGGGCGATCCGCAAGCGGCGGCGGCATTCGTGAGAGCCAGTATCGACTCCTGGCACGCTTTTCAGTTGACGGCAAGCTCGCCTTGGGAGGCTTGAACGAGCCGCGGGCTCGGCTCCGAACGCGCAACTGCCGCTTCGGCCGCCTGTCCCCATCCGCCGCGCAGCGCGGGCTAATGCTAACCTGAGGCGCTAAGGGAATTGCGCCGTGGAAGAATCCTCGATCGACACGCAGACAGCCGACCGCGCCGGCCGGCTGCTCGACATTGAAGACCAATGGGGCGCTCACAACTACCACCCGCTCGACGTCGTCATCGACCGCGCGGCCGGTTCATGGGTTTACAGCGTTGACGGAGACTGCTATCTCGACTGCCTGAGCGCCTATTCCGCGGTCAACCAGGGCCACTGCCATCCCCGTATCCTGCAAGCTCTGCAAGAGCAGGCGTCGAAAGTCACGTTGACTTCCCGCGCCTTCCGCAACGATCAATTGCCTCTGTTCTGCAAGGAGCTCGCCGAGCTTTGCGGCCAGGAAATGGTCCTGCCCATGAATACCGGCGCCGAAGCGGTCGAGACGGCGCTCAAAGCGGCGCGGCGGTGGGGCTACATGCGTAAAGGGATTCCCGCCGACCGGGCCGAGATCGTCGTTTGCGAAAACAATTTTCACGGCCGCACGACGACGATTGTCGGGTTCTCATCCGACGCAGACAGCCGCGAAGGTTTCGGCCCCTTCACGCCGGGCTTCAAAGTCATCCCCTACGGAGACGCCGCGGCGCTGGAAGCCGCCGTCACGCGGAACACGTGCGGGTTTCTGGTGGAGCCCATCCAGTGCGAAGCCGGAATTTTGATTCCCCCAAACGGCTACCTGGCCCGAGCGGCCGAGATTTGCCGCGCCAACAACGTGCTGTTGCTCGCCGACGAGATCCAGACCGGATTGGGCCGCACGGGCAAGCTGTTCGCTTGCGATCACGAGAACGTGAAGCCCGACATTTACATCCTGGGCAAGGCGCTGTCCGGCGGCTTCTATCCTGTTTCCGCGGTCGTCTCGCAAAAGGACGTGCTGGGCGTTTTCAGTCCCGGCAGCCACGGCTCGACCTACGGCGGCAACCCGCTGGGCTGCGCGGTCGCCCGTACGGCGCTGCAGGTCTTGCTGGATGAAAACCTGGCCGGCCGCTCGGCCGAGTTGGGCGCCTGGTTTCTGTCCGAATTGCAACGGATCGAGCATCCCGACATCAAGGAGATCCGCGGCCGCGGCCTGCTCGTCGGCATCGAGTTGGACGTCCCCGCCCGCTCGTACTGCGAGCGGCTCAAGGAGCTCGGCATGCTCTGCAAGGAAACGCACGACCTGGTGATCCGCATCGCCCCGCCGCTCATCGTCGAGCGCGAAGAGCTGGCCTGGGCGGCCGGCCGGGTGCGCGCGGCGTTTGCCGCCTGACGCCGGCCCGCCGAGGAATCTAATCGAGATACTCGGCCAGGTTCGGGTGTAGCAGAGCGGCGATCTCCGGGCTGTCGATATTCGCCGCCGTCACAACGCGGATATCCGTGTCGATCCGCTTATCCGGGGTTTCGCCGTTCAGCGCCGTCACGACCGTCATCACGGCGCGATAACCGATCTGGAACGGCTCCTGCACGATCGTTGCGCGAATCACGCCGTCGCGGATGTCGGCCTCGAGAGCGTCGGTAAAGTCGAACGCCACAAAGCGGACCCGGTCGTGCCGGTTGCGGCTGCGCAGTCCCTTGGCGGCGCCGATCGTGGCCGGCTCGCCGGAGGCAAACAGCCCATTGAGATCCGGGTGCGCAGTAAGCATGTTTTCGGTAACCGCGAGGGCTTGCGCCGGGTCGGACCGGCAGTATTTGAAATCGACGATTTCGATGTCCGGAAACTCCTTCGCAATCGTATCCTCGAAGCCCTCTTCCCGCTGCATTGTCGAAGAAGCGCCCGGAACCATCTTGACGATGGCGATTTGCCCCTTGCCGGCGATAAGCTCGGCGAGCGTCCGCGCGGCCAGCGCTCCCGCTTGGTAGTTGTTTGTCGAAACAAACGAGAGGTAATTGTCCGAAGCGAGCCCCGAGTCGAAGATCGTGACGGGAATGCCGTTGCGCTGTGCGCGGTCGACGACGCCGATCATGGATGTCGCCTCGGTCGGCGCCAAGACAATGCCGTCGATTCGCGAGTTGATCATGGCTTCGACTATTTCGATTTGCCGCGAGAAATCGGTTTCCGCTGGCGGCCCCTTCCATTCGATCTCGACGCCGGCCTCGCGGCCTGCCGCGACCGCGCCGGCGTGAACCGTTTGCCAAAACGCATGTGAAATCGCCTTCGGCACCACGCCGACCCGCTTCTTGCTCGACCGTCCGCAGCCGGCAAAAACCAGACAGAGCGCAACCAAGAAAAGCAAATTGAAAAAATGTTTCATCGCCGCTGACTTTGTAGTGTATCGACTTGGGCAGGGCGTCCGGACGCCGGCGTTGAGGTTGCCGTCAGCGCAGCGAGCGCGCCCGCAGCGCGCCGGCGGCGGCCCTCACGACCGGGTCGCGGCGAAGCTCGACCTCATCTCCCTTGGCGACCCCGACCGTCAGATTGAGCGTTTCCTGTTTCAGATTGGCGCGAATGAAGGCTACCGCCGTCGACCACTCCGATACCGTCGGACGGATGCCCCGCTCGGAAAGATAGAGTTGAAAGTTGTCGAGCATCTCGTTCGTGGGCTCGAAGCTTTCGTCGATTCCCCGATGCTTCCCTACATAGTCGCGGGCGAACTCGAGGAAAGAATTGCTTGCCTTCAGCACCGTCTCGAGTCCGCTTAGCCGCGGCGGATATATCGTCCTGTCGGGCTTGATGCCGCCGCGCAGCTCGTCCGCGGAACGCCGATCGTCGCACGGCGCAAGCTGGTATTCGCTGCAGTTCCCCAGCGAGCGCTGGATCGGGTTTTCGTTGGGAGTCAGATAGTAAGCGGTGGTCAGCGCGAGTCCGGTCTTCGACCCGAGCTCGTAAACGCTTTGCACCAACCCCTTCCCGTAGCTGCGCTCCCCGATGACCGCGGCTCTGCCGTGGTCTTGGAGGGCTCCCGCAACCAACTCGGCGGCGCTTGTAGTCCGCTCGTCGATCAACACGGCCAGCGGGAACCGATACGGCTCGTATCCCTCCGGAACGGTCAACTCTTCCTTGGGGCCGGAACGCCCCGCGAGCCAGACGATGCGTTCCCGCGCATCGAGAAAAAACGCGGCGACCTGTACCGCCGCCTCCACAATCCCGCCGGGATTGCCGCGCAGGTCGAGGATCAGGCCCTTCAAGTTCCGGCCGCCCATGTTCTCGAGCGCCTCGTGCAGTTCCCGAGCGGTGGGCGCCTCGAAGTTGACGACCTTGGCGTAAGCCAATCCGGGCTCGACGAAGAAGTTCCTGGAAACGCTGGGGGACGCCATTTCCGTCGGAATCAGCGTCATCGGGATCAGCCGGGTGAAATTCGGCCGCTTCACCATCAACTGCGTTCGATCCCTGCGCGATTCCGACAAGACGGCGACGAGTTGCTCGACGGGCATTTGAGTCAGCGGGCGGCCGTTGAGTATCACCAGCTCGTCGCCCGGGGCGATGCCCGCGCGGGCCGACGGGCTGCCCGCGAGAGTCTGCAGCACGATCACTCTCCCGGGAAGCAGATTCACTACGCTGCCGAACCCTTTTTCGGTGGAGCGCTGCATTTCCTTCAAGCTCTCGAACTGCCCCGGATCGAGAAACGCCGAATGCGGGTCCAGAGTCCGCAGCATCCCTGGAATCGCGCCCTTGTAAATGGCCTCGGCCGGATCGATCGGATCGGCCAGCTTGCGCTCGAGGAGATTGAAAACCTCAACGAATCGAGTAAGTTGCTTGCCCAGGGCATCCGCTTCCTGCGGATCCTCCACCGAGGCGGCGGCTCCCGTCAACACGAGCAGGGCTGTTCCGAAACTCGCCCTGGCAGCCGGAGAAAACACGCTGTCTCATTATAGGGCGGCGCCGGTTCCCGCCAAGCCCGAAACGGCCGAGCCGGCTTATTCGGCCAAGCCGCGGGAGCGACAAAAAGTTGTTTCTCCGCAACAAATCGGCGCTCTGCTGCGTCTATATAGGTATGGACAGGGGAGGTTGGTCCAACGATGCCTGTCATGGACGACGCGATGCCGGTAAGGAGCTCGGTTGAAGAGCGTGTCGACCCGTTTTCGTGGTCGGGCGGTCTGCCGGAGTTCGCCGAATCGCAGGAACAAGAAGAGGCGTCTCCGGCGGAAGACAGCGTTCGCCTGTACCTCAGTGAAATGGGTCAGGTTCCGCTGCTCGACAAGACGGGCGAAGTCCGTCTGGCCATGCAGATGGAGCACGGCGAGTTGCGCATGCGGCGCGCTCTGTCGCGGAGCCCGTGGATGTGGCGCAAGCTCATCGACTTGCGCGACCGCTTGAACGCCAATCCCAACAGTGCGCGCAACTATATCGGAGGCGTACCCGCCGACGATGCGGAGGCGATCGCGCGGGCAGGCAAGAGGCTGCGCCGCCGGCTGACCCGCGTCTCGACTCTGCTGGGCCAGGCGCAGCGGGCAAAAGCCGCGCTCGACCAGGCGGGCCGCGCCGACAAGGCGGGCCGCCGCCGGCTCTCCTGGGCGCTCGGCCGCGCACTGATCCGGCTGTCGCGCGAGGTCCGCAAGACGCCCTTGAATCCCGATATCTGGCGCTCGCTCGCCGTAGAGTTCCGGCGGGACGCGCCGAGCCTGACCCGCAAGAAAAATCTCGGCGTCGAGTGGATGCCCTTCAAGCGCGCAAGCGTACGCGTGGTTCTCAGGAACCTGCAAGCCGGCTCCCGCGAGGCCGATGCCGCCAAGCGCGCGCTCGTCGAAGCCAATCTGCGGCTCGTCGTCTCGGTGGCCAAGCGCTACGTCAACCGCGGCTTGCATCTGTTGGATCTGATCCAGGAGGGCAATATCGGCTTGACGCGCGCCGCCGAGAAGTTCGACTACCGGCGCGGCTTCAAGTTCTCGACTTACGCCACTTGGTGGATTCGCCAGGCGATCACCAGGGCGCTGGCCGACCAATCGAGGACGATCCGCATCCCCGTGCATATGAACGAGCAGCTCAACAAGTTCCTGCGGGCGGCGCGCTTGCTCGAAAAGGACTTGGGCCGCGCTCCGACGAACGCGGAGATTGCCGACTGGCTCGACGCCAACATCCACAAGGTCGAGACGCTGCGCTCGATCTCGCGTACGCCCGTGTCGCTCGAAACCCGCGTCGGCCGCGAGGCCGAGTCGGCGCTCGAGGATCTGCTCGAGGACAAGAACGCGACTTCGCCCATGCAGGGCCTGATCGACGGCGATGTCAAAGACCATATGGCCGCCATCTTGAATACGCTCAGCGAGAATGAGCAGGAAGTGATTTGCATGCGCTTCGGCATCGGCTATGACCACGAGCATACCTTGCAGGAGATCGGCAAAGCGTTCGATCTGACGCGGGAGCGCATCCGACAAATCGAGTCGAAGGCGCTGGATACCCTGCGGCGCGATCCGCAAAGGGCGATGGAATTGCGTTACCTGCTGGCCAACTGAACATCCAACCCGTACGGTTTCGGGCTCGCAATTTTGTTGTCGAACAGATTGCGGGCTCGAAGTCCGCGGCAGGCTATCTTGCGCGATAGAGGGCCAACCTGTAAACAACCGCCCGACCCGTCCGGCGGGGGTCGTAGAGCACGGTCGCCGCTTGACCGTTTGCGAGTCCGGCGTTGCGTTCCGAAGCGCCGATGCTGTGGCGCTCCCCGGCAACGTCGTAGTTCACCCGGAACGAACGGACGCCGCCCCGGCGCCGCACGTCGGCCACGAATCCGCGAACAGCGCGTCCTTCGGCAACGAGCTTTTTGTGAACCCGCCGCTGCGCCTCGGCGAGACCCGCGGCGGCGGCCAGAACCCCCAGCGCCAACCAGACCACGCGCGTTGAAACCGGCGAGGTAATTTCGGGGAGGTAATGGAGCGATGGATCGGGCGGAAAGTAAACCACCTCGAGGCGCTCCCCTTCCGCAAGGGAGTCGAATACGGCGTGCGGCACAGTTACGCTCGAGCGCACCGCGGCCCCCGACTTGTCGCTGAAGTTGTAGCCGATCGCATACAGCGTCTCGCCGGTCGCGGCCGCGCGTGTCTCCTTGCGGTGAATCGTGGCCACAGCCGACTCTCCCTCGGCTGCCAGCATGGACTTCATCCGCGGCGGAGGCAACCGGTTGAAGTGCTGGTAAGTCAGCGCGCCCGCCGGCAGCATCGCCGCTATCCAGACGCCGGCGGCGAGATTCCCCCGCTTCGTCAGTTTCACGGCTCGCGGCGCGGGCTTTTTCAGTTCGGATTCGATGTCCTCTCCGCGGGCGGCGGTTGCGGCGGGCGCCTCGGGTTCCTCCCTCCGTTCAGCGTTCATGCGGCCGAGGCCGCCGCGCATTGCCAGTGAGCCGACTGCGATCAGAGCCACGCCCAACCACAACGGCGCCCCCCCGGCGGGGAGCGAAAAAACAATCAAGAGGCCGCCGGCCACGTCAAGCGTGACGGCTGCGATCAATAGCGTCCTGGGCGAGAGGCGGAGAAACGTCACCTGTTTCAGTTTAGTAGACAAGTCCGTGGTGAAAGTCCCGTGGGCGGCGCGGCGGGCTCCTGCGGAGTCTTTCCGGCCCGCGCAGCGGCGCCGCCCGAAGGGTTACGCGCCCTTGCCGGCCTGCCGGGCGGAGCGCGCAGCGCCAAGCTCCTGGAAAGCCTACACGGTACTGCATCGTCTCCAAGGCGCGTAACGCCGCCTGCGTGACTTTTGCCGCGGGCTGTTAATCATGCCGGCAGCGGGGCTTCTCGAACGCTCCTTAAACGGCCTTCAAAAAGCGTTTAAGCGGCTTTTACGGGGGGCTTTTACAGGGGGCTTTTACGGCGGGGATCGAACGGCGCGGCGTTTTCGCAGAGAATGGTGGGCCCTGTAGGATTCGAACCTACGACCGACGGATTATGAGTCCGCAGCTCTAACCGCTGAGCTAAGGGCCCTCGATCGAAAACGACTCGCTCGGCAGCACTTATTGATTCTATCCACTATTCACTATCCGCTATTCGCTACCATGAGGCAGTGGTTTGCAGCCGTGCGGCTCGCCGCCGGCTCGAGGGGAGAAATGAAAATGGCTTTCGGCTCGAAGTACGCGGGAATCACGCACGCCGCGCTGCGCATCGTGATGGGCTTCCTGTTCATCCCGCACGGCGCGCAAAAACTGTTCGGAGTCCTGGGCAAGGAAGCGGACTTGAGCTTCAGTATCCACGCCCTCGCCGGCCCCATCGAGTTTTTTGGCGGCATCCTGATCATGATCGGCCTCTGGACGCGCCCCGCCGCCTTCATCGCCTCGGGCTCGATGGCCGCCGCATACTGGATCGCGCATGGAACCAACAGCTTGCTGCCCATCATGAACAGGGGCGAGCTCGCCGTCATTTTCTGCTTCGTGCTGCTCTTTCTGTGGGCCAACGGCCCCGGCCCGTTTTCCGTTGACGGCAAGCTCGGGCGCAAGTAATGGCGCCGTCCGTCTCTCCACTCTCCACTCTCCACTCGCCGTTCTCCACTGACTCGGCGACGCGGAAGCTCCCCGATTCCCGCGGACGTTTCGGCGCATACGGCGGCCGTTACGTACCTGAAATTCTCGTGGCGCCGCTCGACCGACTCGAGGCGTTCTACCGGAAAGCCAAAGACGATCCGGCCTTCCAGAGCGAAATGCAGGAGTTGCTGCGGGAGTTCGCCGGCCGGGCTACGCCGCTCTACCACGCCAAACGCCTGAGCGAGCATCTGGGCGGCGCGGCGATCTACCTCAAGCGAGAAGACCTGCTGCATACCGGAGCGCACAAGATCAACAACTGCCTCGGCCAGGCAATCCTCGCCCGCCGCATGGGCAAAAGCCGCATCATCGCCGAAACCGGCGCCGGCCAGCACGGCGTCGCCACGGCAACGGTCTGCGCTCTGTTCGGCTTCCCCTGCACCGTCTATATGGGTTTGGAAGACATGCGCCGCCAAGCGCTCAACGTCTTTCGGATGCGGCTGCTCGGCGCCCGGGTCGCCGGCGTCGATACCGGCAGCCGCACGCTCAAGGACGCCATCTCCGAAGCCATGCGCGACTGGGCCGCCAATTTCGAGACGACCCACTATTTGCTCGGCTCCGCGCTCGGGCCGCACCCTTACCCGATGATGGTGCGCGATTTTCAGTCCGTGATCGGCCGCGAAGCGCGGGAGCAGTACCTGGCAATCTCCAACGGCAAGCCGCCGGACCTGCTGATTGCCTGCGTCGGCGGCGGCAGCAACTCCATCGGCTTGTTCCATCCCTTCCTCGGCGACGAGTCCGTGCGCATGGTCGGCGTCGAGGCCGGCGGCCGCGGCGCGGGCCTGGGCGACCACGCCGCCCGTTTCGCCGGCGGACTGCCGGGCGTGCTGCAGGGAACGCGCAGCTACGTTCTGCAGGACGACGACGGCCAGATCGCGCTCACGCACTCGGTTTCCGCCGGCCTGGATTACGCCTCGATAGGCCCCGAGCACGCCTGGCTGCGCGATCGGGGCCGCGTCGAATATACCTCCTGCAGCGACAGCGACGCCATCCAAGCGGCCAAGACGCTCTCGCGGCTCGAAGGGATCATTCCCGCTCTGGAATCCGCCCACGCCGTCGCCGAGGCGATCGAGCGCGCCCCCGGCGCCCAAGGGCAGACGTTCATCGTCAACCTCTCCGGACGCGGCGACAAGGACATCGGCATCTTCCGCGAGAACATGCCCGAGCTCGACGCATAGCCGCCTTCACCCTTCACCCTTCACCCTTCTTTTGCGGCGCTCGAGCAGGCCGCGCTCGAAGAGTACAGGGAATTTCTCGACGGCCTCGAGGTAGAGGAATCGGCCGGGCAGCCGGGCAAGCTCCGACTGCAGCCGCGCGCGCGACTTTTCCAACGGAACGGGCGGAGCGACCGGCGCCCCGTGACGCAGCGCCGGCGCGAGCAGGTTTTCGTATTCCCAATCCGGAGGGATGCGCCTGTCCGGCGCCCGGGCTTCGGGGTCCGTTCCCCGCCAGACGCCGCCGGGCGGTTGCAGCTCGTCGTAGATCAGATCGAAAACCGCGCGCGTATCGTAGACGTACCGCCTGACCTGCAGCATCCCGGGGGTCGATTCCTTCGAACCGTCCTCGGAACGCTTGACCCTGTCCCGCCAAGCGCCGGCCGCGTCCCGCAGCGCGGACAGCTTGTACACCCCGCCGAGAGCGCCCTCTCCCGCGCCGACCGCCAAGCGCGTGCCCACTCCCCACACGTCGATGCGGGCGCCCCGCTCCTTGAGCGTGAAGATGCGCCGCTCGTCCAGATCGTTCGAGGCGATAATCGCCGCCTTGCCCAAGCCCGCCTCGTCCAACAGGCGGCGGGCTTCGACCGAAAGCGCGGCCAGATCGCCCGAATCGAGACGGACGCCTACCGTCTCATGACCCCGCTCGCGGAGCTTTTTCCCGGCGGCAACGGCGTGCTCGAGCCCGGCGAGGGTATCGTAGGTGTCCACCAGAAACACGCAGTTGTTGGGCATCGCGCGGGCGTAGGCGTCGAAAGCTTCCGCCTCGCTGTCGAAGGCCATCACCCAACTGTGCGCATGCGTGCCCCGAACCGGAATGCCGTAGAGCTTGCCGGCGAGAACGTTCGAGGTCGCCGCGCAGCCGCCGATGTAGGCCGCTCGGCTCGCGCTCAGCCCGCCATCGATGCCCTGCGCGCGGCGCAGGCCGAACTCCAACACCGGGTCGCCGTCCGCCGCCAGGCAGACCCTCGCGGCTTTCGTTGCGATCAGCGTCTGAAAGTTGACGATGTTGAGCAATGCCGTCTCGATCAATTGACATTGCAGCAACGGCCCGCGCACGCGCACGAGCGGCTCTTGGGGAAAGACGAGCGACCCTTCCGCGGCGGCGTCGATATCGCAACGGAACTCGAGCGCCGCCAGATAACGCAGAAATTCGCCGGAGAACAGCGGCTTGCCGTCCGCTCCCGTCAACGCCGCCAAGTAGTCGCGGTCGTCGGGGCCGAAGCGCAACTCGCGCAGCCATTCGACGGCCGTCGCCAATCCCGCAGCAACGGCGAACGCGCCGCCGAAGGGCGCCCGCCGAAAATAGTGATGAAAGACGGCCTCGCGCTCGGCGATCCCCTCGCGCCAATAGCCGTAGGCCATCGTCAATTGATATAGATCGGCAACCAGTGCAAGCGACCGGCCGTAGGGAGCGGGCATCGACGGAGAAATCAGCCTCGGTTGCGGTCCCAGATCAGCCGCAACCCTTCCAGCGTCAGGTAATCGTCAACGATCTGAATGTATGCGGAAGCCGGCGCCAGCGCCTCCGCCTGGCCGCCCGTCGCGACGACGCTGACGGCAGGCCCCAACTGCGCGATCATCTTTTCGAGGATGCCGTCGATCATGCCCAGCATGCCGTAGTACAAGCCGGACCGCAGCCCCGCCACGGTGTTCGAGCCGATCACGCGGTCGGGCTTGCGTAATTCGACTTGCGGCAGCCGCGCCGCGCGCCGGAACAGCGCCTCGGAAGAAATGCCGATCCCCGGACAGATTGCGCCCCCGAGATATTCCCGCCGCGCGGAGATGGCGTCCAGCGTGATCGCGGTGCCGAAATCGACCGCGACGCAGGGGCAGCCGTATTTTTCCGCCGCGGCCGCGGCGTTCACGATGCGGTCCGCCCCCACTTCCTCCGGGTAATCGACGCGGATCGCGATTCCCGTCGGCGTATTCGAATCGACGTGCAGCGGGCGCAGGCCGAGATGGCGCGCCGCCATGCCGTCCACCGCGGCGCCCGCCTGCGGCACCACCGAGGCCACGATCATGCCGTCCACCTTGGCCATATCGAGCGAGCCGAGCGCGAAGAGATTGCGGAAGAGCACTCCCCAGCCGTCGACGGTCTGGGAGGGGTCCGTCTTGAGCCGCCAATCCGCCAGCCGCTCGGCGCCGTCGAACAGCCCCAGCGTCAGGTTCGTGTTGCCGATGTCAACCGCTAGCAGCATCGCCCCGCTGTTCCGACTCGTCGAGACGCACGCTGCCGGCCAAGATCGGCTCGACCCGGCCGGCGTCGTCCCTCAACAAGAGCATACCGTTCGCGTCGAGTCCGGCGGTGACGCCGCGGCGGTCCGCCGAGCGGCCGCCTCCTGCGGTCACCGTCACCCGCCGGCCGGAAACATAGCTCGATGCCTTGGCGAACGCCTCCAGTATGGGCTCTTTGCCCTGTTGCAGATAAATTTCGTAAGAATCGCGGAGCGCATCCAGCAGCGGCTGCAAGACGGCGCCGGCCTCGTGGCGGCGCCCCGTCTCCAGCAACAGCGAAGTCGCCGAATCGGCGAGCTCGGCGCCGAACCGCCGGTAGTTCAGATTGAGTCCGACGCCGACGACCGCATGGGCAACGCGGTCTTCCTGCGTCTCCATCTCGACCAAAATGCCCGCGCACTTCCGCCCGCGGATCATGATGTCGTTCGGCCAGCGGATATCGCAGTCGAGGCCCGTCAGCGCGCGCACGGCCGCGGCCGCGCCCAGCCCGGCGGCGAGCGTGAGCAGGGGCGCCGCGCCCGGGGCGACGTCCGGCCGCAGCACGAGCGAAAGGTACAGCCCGCCGTCCGGCTCGGACAACCACCGCCTGCCCAGCCGCCCGCGGCCGGCGGTCTGCCTCGCGGCGGTCACGACCGCGCCTTCGGGGCAGCCGTTCCGCGCAAGCTCCGCCGCCTCGCGCATCGTCGTATCCGTCACCTCGAAGTGGTAAGCGGGCTTGCCGAATCGGCGGCTCAACAGGGCTTTCCTCGCAACGACGCGGGCCGGCGGCGGGGCCGCGGCGTCAGTCTATTGTAAAGATTTGTAACAATCCGTGAGGAGCAGCCGTGACCGCGGAGCTCATCGACCGACCGACCGGCCAAGGATTCGCCGTCAGAGGCATGCTCCACCCGCCCGGCGCCGGCGGGCAGGATGTCCTGGTCTTTGCGCACGGCGCCGGCGGCAATCGGGATTCGGCCCTCTTAGTCGCCATCGCGGAAGAGTTCTCCGTCCGCGGAGTCGGCGTCTTGCGCATCGACCTGCCCTACCGTCAACGCCGGCCGCAAGGGCCGCCGTCTCCGGCCCAAGCGCATCTCGACCGCGCCGGACTCTGCGCCGCCGCCGAGCTCATGCGCGAACGCTTCGCCGGCCGCCTCTACCTCGGAGGGCAGTCCTACGGCGGACGCCAGGCAACCATGCTTGCCGCCGCGGACCCCGCCGTAGCCGACGCCCTGTTGCTGACTTCGTACCCGCTGCACCCGCCCGGCAAGCCCGCAAACCTGCGCGCCGCGCACTTGCCGAGTTTATGCGTTCCGTCGTTCTTCGTTCACGGCGCGCGCGACGACTTCGGAACGGTCGAAGAGATGACCGCCGCGCTGGAGTTGATTCCGGCCAAGACGGAAATGCGCGTCGTCGCCGGCGGCGGCCACGGCCTTGTCTCCAAGCGTGAGGGGCCGCAACGCCTCCGCGGGGTCGTCCGCGAACTGCCGCCGGCCTTCGGGGCGTTCGTCCGCGCGGCGCTCGATTCCGCCTGAAAGCTTCCGGCCGCCTCAGATGGAATTGCGGCCGTTCGGTCCGCTTGCGCTTGTCCCTTCACCCCCGGCAGACCGAATATCCGTTTGGGAGAAGTCATTGCCTTTGAATAGCAGCGGCGCGCCCAGATGCTTGGCCAAGGCATAAGAGACACAGTCGCCATAATTCAAGGCTGCTCCATGGCCGGTTCCTTTACCGAAACGCCGGAAGGCATCGAAAGCGATGTCGGCGATACGAGGAGAAACCTCCACGACCGTTGCGCCGCTTTTGAAAAGGAAAGCATCCAGGGCGAGAACCGCCCGATCGCCGAAACGGGCAAACAGAACGATGCGGGCTTCAAGCAGGCTTGCAGCGCTGATATATGTTCTAGCGGCAGACCCGATGCGTTGATTGAAGACGCGCCGTTCCGGCTCGTTGCCCAGAATGGCGACAAGCGCCGATGTGTCGATGACCATCATGAAGGCAGGCCGTGTTCGTCGTAACCGACGATCTCTTCGGCGCTGCGCATGTCGCGCCTGGGTAAGCCGGCGCATTGCAGAGCGATGTAGTCGAGTTCGTCGGCCAACGCGGCTCCGCCTTGCCTTTTTTCTATCCGCTCCAGTTTTTCCTGAACGGCATGCTTGACGGCCTTGGTCATGGACTCGCCGGTCAGGCTTGCAAGCCGCTTCGCCAACGCATGGGTCTCGGCATCCTTGATGTTCAGAGGCATCGTGAATTCCTCCTTGGTCTAAGTATAGGAAGAATATTGGAAAAATCAACCCTGTTCACGGGGTCTGCCGACAAAATACGGCTCTTGGAGCGGAGCGGTCGCTCAGTTGGAATCGAAATTCGTTCAAACCTGTCCTACGCTCCAAGGAATTCTTCTGCGGTTATATCCGCTTGCTTGAGAATCGCCGCCAAAGTTCCTTCCGGCAAATCCCCTGGGTGATTGGGAATAGTGGTTCGACGTCCAGTAAGAGGGTTCCGCCAAATCTCATGACTTCCCCGCGCTTGTCGTTCAACCGTAAATCCCAGCCGCCGCAACTTGCGCGCCGTCTGTCGATAAGTAAAACCCGCCGGCCGCCCCATCAAGCGCCTACGGGAACGTCCAACTCAACGAGCTCCGCGCTCATGGCCTGCAAGCTCTTCGGCAGAGGGTCGCCGTGTTCCCGATAGGATTCGATCAGCTTCCTGGCCACGTCGCGAGCGATTTCAACCGTTTCGGCCACGGTTCTCCCTTGCGCCACCAGACCGGGAAGATCGTCCGAGGTCGCCAAGTGCTGGCCGTTCTCTACCCGCCTGATCTGAAGACGGAGCCGATATTCCTCTGTCATCTCGATGTTCCCTTTCAATCTTCACGACTCGACCGGCTCGATTTTTCAACCGCTCCGCCTGAATAAGGAATTTATCACGAAAACATTTCAAATTGGCCCCTCCCCGCTGTGCTACAATATTTCGCTGAAGCAGGCTTGAAGGGGTTTCATCCTGCCCCGCGGCTCCTAGCCGGGGACGCGGCAACACTTTGAGGAAAGAGGTATGCATAGCATGAATATGCATCGCTGTTTTTATGCGGCCCTCGCGCTGGCGCTCGGCTTGGCGCTTCCCGCCGCCGCCCAGCAGGCCGACACGGCGCTGATCGTCGGCACGGTCTCGGACACCACCGGCGCCGTCATCCCGGGCGTGACCGTCACGTTCAACCACGTCGAGACGGGCACCGTCTATACGTCGGAAACCAACGAAAGCGGCAACTACCGCTCGAATCCGCTGCGTATCGGGCTTTATCTGGTGGTCATCGAGGCCGACGGCTTCAAAGCCTATTCGGGTTCGGGCATCAATCTGTCGATCGGCGACACGCGCCAGTTGGACGTGTCGCTCGAAGTCGGCGCGGTCACGGAAGTGATCGAGGTCGAGGCGGCGGCGCCGCTGCTGCAAACCACCGAGGCTTCGGCCGGCACCGTCATCGAGAACCGCCAGATCGTCGACCTGCCGCTCAACGGCCGCGACTATCTGCAACTCGCCGTGATCTCGGCGGGCGTGGTCGCCTCGCGCGGCCAAGGCGTCTCGATCGGCGGTCAGCGCGGCACCGAAACCAGCTTCCTGATCGACGGCATGGACAACAACAATCAGTCCATCGCCTCGCAGGGCGGCCAGAAAGAGGTCGTCAAGCCCAACGTCGACGGCATCGCCGAGTTCAAGGTCATCACCAACGGCTTCTCGGCCGAGTACGGCCGCTCGTCGTCGGGCATCGTCTCGCTGGCCATCAAGTCGGGCACGAACGATCTGCACGGCACGGCCTTCTACTTCATGCGCGACGAGACGCTGGACGCCAAGCCTTTCTTCGCGCCCGGGGAGAAGGCGCAGTTCGGGCGCAAGCAGTACGGCTTTTCGCTCGGCGGGCCGATCAAGAAGAACAAGTCGTTTCTGTTCGGCGACATGGAGCTCACCGACATTCGCGAGTCTTCGACTTTCGTCAGCACCGTCCCGACGCCGGCGATGCGCAACGGCGATTTCAACGATCTCGGACAAACCGTGTACGATCCATTCACTAACGGCGAAGCGGTGGGCGCTGCGGACCGCGAGCCTTTCCCTAACAACACGATTCCGATGAGCCGTTTCGACCCGCGCGCCGCCGTCATCAAGGACTGGTGGCCCGATCCGCAAACCTCCGACCTGCAGCGGAATTTCGTATTCCAGCCGCCGCGGAACAACGATTTCGACAAGTGGGACATCCGCTGGGATCACAACCTCAGCGCCGCCGACAATCTGTTCGCCCGCTGGAGCTACCAGCAACAGGTCATCATTGCTCCGCCGCAGCTTCCGGCGACGCAGTTCGGCTCGATGACGCGCGGCGGCCCGCAAGACCGCACCAGCAACAACGCCGTCGTCGGCTGGAACCGCATCTGGAGTCCGGCCTTGGTGTCGAACTTCCGCTTCGGCTGGAACTACATCGATACCGACATCGAAACGCACCTCGACGTGCCGGACAACATCAACGCGCGCATCGGACTGGAGGGCTTCAACCAGAACCTGCGCGGCGTATCCGAGATGGTCATGGGTCCTTACCGGAACTTGGGCAACAACACGTTCCGGCCGAACCTGATTCAGTCGCAGACGCGGCAGATCTCGGCCGACAACACCCTGACCCGAGGCAACCACGCGATCAAGTTCGGCGCGCAGATCTTCCTGCTGCAAAGCTTCATCGACAACCCGCAGCGCACCATGGGCACGATCATCTTTGACGGCCGCTTCACCGAAGGGCCTGGCGGCGGCGGTCAGACCGGCGACTCTCTCGGCGACTTGCTGCTGGGCTTGCCCAGGGAAATCTTCGGCTCGAACACGGTGTACATGAACATGCGCTCGCCGTTCATTCACACCTACATTCAGGACGACTGGAAGGTGAGCGACAAGCTGACGCTGAACCTCGGCCTGAGACACGAGAACAATTACCCCTATATCGAGACGCGCGACGGCATCGGACTGTTCCAGCGCGGCGGCCACCGCGGCTCGCAGGGGGCGATCCGGGTCGCCGGCATGACCGGCAGCTCGCGCGCCGACAGGGCCATGATCGACCACGACAAGAACAATTTCGCTCCGCGCCTCGGCATGGCCTATCGGCTGAACGAGAAAACGGTGCTGCGCGCCGCCTACGGCATCTTCTACGGCAACATCACCAACACCGGCGGCGGGGAGTTCATGGAGACCATGCCCCCCTTCCACTTCAAGGCGACGTTAGCCGCGGGAGACGAGCCCATCCTGCGCATGGCGCTGCCTCCGGGCACGATCTCGGCGGCGAACGCAAAAGGCGTGGAAATGTCCGCTTGGGACGAGGACCCGCCGTGGCCGATGGCGCAGAACTGGAACTTCAACATCCAGTACTCGCTGCCGGGCGAGGCGGTCTGGGAGATCGGCTACTTCGGCAACAAGATGAACCACATGATGGGCCGCTGGGACGAGAACCCGCCCCGCCCGGGCGAGTCGGTTTACGATCCGGTGCTCAACCGGACTTTCGGTCCCCGAAGCGCGGTCAACGAGCGCCGCCCCTGGAAACGAGTGTACGTGCCTTCGTCCAGCCGCGGCGACGTGCAGTTCCCCGGCTCGGTCTCGAACGAGCCGTTCTCGCCCGGCTGCGGCTGCTTCATCACGCTGGGCCGCCAGAACACGCACTCGAACCGCTGGAATTCGCTCTACCACGGCTTCCACACCAAGGTCGAGAAACGCTATTCGAAGGGCCTGACCTACATCCTGTCGTACCAGTGGTCGCATGCCATCGGCGACTGGCGGGCGATCCCCGGCTCGGGCGGCGCCCCCGGCGAGAGCGCCCGCCTGGTGCATGACGTTCTCGACATCTCCCGCGAGCGCGGCCCGACCCCGCAGGATCAGCGCCACCGCTTCGTGGGCAGCTACGTCTGGGAGTTGCCCTTCCTCAAGAACGCCACGGGCGCCAAGCGCGCGCTGCTGGGCGGCTGGTCGCTGGGCAGCATCGTTACCTTGACGAGCGGCACCCCGGCAACGCCGGGCGTGCAGGGCAACCCGGCGCGCATCGGCGGCGGCGACCGCCCGAACGTCGTGGAGGGCGTGAGTCCGCAGGCGGCGAACCCCGATCCGGCGCAGTGGTTCAACCCCGCCGCCTTCACGCGACCGGACGATTTGACTTTCGGCAACGCCGGCAAGGGCGTCCTGCGACTCCCCGGCCGCGCCCAGTGGGACTTCTCGGGGTTCAAGAACTTCCGCTTCGGCGAGAAATACGCGGCGCAGTTGCGCATCGAGTCGTTCAACTTCACCAACACTCCGAACTTCGGCAGCCCGAACACTGCGTTCGGCAACCGCAACTTCGGCGTTATCAACGGCGCCTTCAACCCGCGCAACATGCAGATCGGTCTGAAGTTCATCTTCTGACCCGCGCGTAACGCAAACCTCAACCCAACCGCCCGCTCCCGGCATTCCGGGGGGCGGGCGGTTTTGGTTTGAGGCGCCCGGCATGTTGGGCATACACTGGGGGATGTGGAAACGCCGTAAGGAAATCGCATGCACCTTCAGGATCTGTCGATAAAGGGCTTCCGGGGTATCGAGCGCCTGTCGATTCCCTGCTTGGGGCAGGTAACGCTGCTTGCAGGCAGAAACGGCGTCGGCAAGACAACGGTGCTGGACGCCGTTCGCGTCTATGCCGCGCGAGGGCGCCCCGCGGTTCTGATGGGATTGCTGAACGACCGCGAGGAATTCGATACCGCATTCGATGAAGACGGCAACGAAATATTGTTTCCTGACGTTACGGCTCTTTTTCACGGAAGAAAGCTATCGGCGGATGATCCCATCTCGATCGGTCCGCTGAATACAACGGACTGCCTCGATATCGGCATATCCGTTACGGACGCATTGCCCGGTTCACAGAAGAAAATGTTCTCCGAGCTTTCTCCGAACGGAAAGATGAAAGTATTGAAAATTATGTTCCGGAACAAGGAATGGTCGCTACCCTTGGATATTTTTCCGGACGAAATACGGTTGAGCCGCGGTCGGGGGATTCGAAGATGGCACAGGCTGTCCGACGAAGACCAATGGCCGCCCTCAATGGAATGCGAATCGCTGGGGCCGGGCTTGCTCGGCAACAGCGACATGGCGCGGTTCTGGGACAGGATCGCATTGACGGACAGCGAAAACCTGCCGATCGAGGCTCTACAATTGATCCTCGGTGACGCCCTGGAACGGATTGCGGTAATCGGTGAAGACAGGCTGCGCCACCGGCGCGTGATCGTGAGGTTGCGGGGCAACATGGAGCCGGTTCCACTGAAAAGCCTCGGCGACGGCGCGGTGCGTTTGTTCGGGGTTGCCCTGGCCTTGGCTAATAGCCGAGACGGCTTTCTGCTTATCGATGAAGCGGAGAACGGCATCCACTATTCCGTGCAGCGCGACTTCTGGCGCATGGTCTTACGCAGCGCGCATGTGGGCAACGTGCAGGTTCTGGCAACGACCCATAATTGGGATTGCGTCAAGGGCTTCGCGCGGGCAGCGGTGGATGAAGAGGCCGAAGGCGTTCTCGTCCGTCTGGAGCGCGACGGCGATGGGATGCGGGCAGTCGAATACTCGGAAGCCGAGCTCGGGACCGCCGCCGAGCAAGGCATCGAAGTGAGATAACCGCATGGCCGACCGCGAGCCGGAGCGCGTGCTGCTCGTGGAAGGGCGGGACGACAAGCACGTCGTTCTACAACTCTGCCTCCGCAGCAATGCCATGCCGTCATTCGACATTCTGGATAAAGGCGGCATCGATGGGCTTCTCAAGTCCATCGGTCTGGAAATCAAGGTATCCGGCAGAAAGGCTGTCGGTATCCTCGCGGATGCAAACGACAACCCGCAGGGCCGTTGGGACGCGCTAAAAACCCGCCTTGAAAAACTGGGTTTCGAGCCGCCCGCAAACCCCGACCCCGGCGGGACGGTTCTATCCGGCAGTCCCCGTATCGGCATCTGGCTGTGGCCCGACAACGAACGCCCCGGCGAACTCGAGGACTTCGTGGAAGCGATGATCCCTCAGTGCGACCCGGTATGGCCGCTGTCCGAGGACTACATCGACGGCATTCCGCAGCCGGACCGCCGGTTCAAGGCGGGCAAAACGCTGAAAGCCAAGCTCTACGCCTGGCTGGCGACGCGAGAGAATCCCAGGCGCATGGGCGCGGCCATCGGAACGCATGAATTGGACGTTGACGGGTCTCTTGCTGAGAGGTTCGCCGCTTGGCTCCGACAATTGTTCGCTTGATCCGCTGACCCAATCAAGGCCGCCCCGTTCCCTCTTCCAGGGTCACGACCGTGGTCGCCTTAGGTACAATGTTCTTGACGCCGCGCACGGCGGGGATGGCGCCGATGGATAATCGCAGTCGATACCGCTTCCGTCTTGACGCGTTTTCGCCTCAAAGCATCCCAATGTCCCGGCTGGCCGAATATTTGGCCGAGATTGCCCGGCTGTTCGGTTCCGCGCCCGCGGTCCACTTCGCAGGATTGGAGAACGGAAGCACCGCTGCGCTCGTGGATGTCGAGAAGGAAGCGGCCCCCAAGGTGCGGGCGCGCATCCAAGTTGCGCCAACGGCCGATGCCCCGGAAGACGTGGCCAAGGCATACCGCACAATCGACGGGATGCTCGAGAGCGACAACGCCACAGGCGCGCTGATAGAAGAAGAACGTCAACGAAAAGTGATTGCGTTCCCGGGTAGAAAAAAGCCCAAGCGGCTTGCATACGGCCCGTTTCGGCAAGACGCGAGCATTGACGGACAATTGATCCGCGTCGGCGGTCAAGGGGAGATGGTGCCGGTACACCTGAAGGCGGAAGCGGACATAATCCATGTGTGTCAGGCGAACCATCGAGTAGCCTGCGCCCTTGCCCCATGCTTGTTCGGCCCGCCGTTGCGCGTATTCGGGAACGGCGCATGGTTTCGAGACGGCAAAGGGCAATGGGCAATGAAGAGATTCACAATCGTCCGTTTCGACGTTCTGAAGGAACATGACCTCAGAGGCGCCGTCGAGCGCCTGAGATCGATGGGCGGCGCCCTCAGGAACATTGACGACCCGCTAATGGAATTGGAAGAGTTGCGGAAAGGCTGATCCGGCGAAGAGAGTTCCCTTGTGAAGCTTTTCGATGCCGGGTTTATCTCTCTTTTGCTCGTGCCGTCCGCGCGGCCTCCTCTGGACCCGAAAACCGGGCGGCCGGCTGAACGCACCCGGCAACGATTAGAGGCGTTAATCGATCGGCTCGACCGGCAGAAAGAAACGATTTTGATACCTACCCCTGCACTGAGCGAGTTTCTCGTACTCGCCGGGGATGATGGCCCCCGGTATCTCGCGCATATCGAAAAGTCGTCGGTTTTCAAAGTAGTCGATTTCGATCAACGGGTCGCTGTCGAGGCCGCTCAATTGACGATAGCCGCCAAAGCCAAAGGCGACAAGAAGGGCGGCTCCGATAGTGCGTGGCAAAAGATCAAGTTCGACAGGCAAATCGTCGCCGTTGCCAAGGTCAACGGGGCCGATGGAATCTACTCGACCGACAATGACGTGATGCGGTACGGCAAAGAAACAGGAATCGACGTTTTAGGAGTGGCCGATCTCCCTGAACCGCCCGCCGAACAATTGAGCTTCGAATGATGGGACATCCATCAGGAGTGAGGCGGGAGCGCCGCTGACCCAATCAAGGCCGCCCCGTTCCTTCTTCCAGAGTCACGGTCATGCCCGCTGGCGGCGGAAAGGTCTCGCGGGCGCCGCCCGGCCAGCGAACTTCGATGGACTCTATCTCGTCGGCTCCGGCCGGCGCGAAGTGCGCCGCCGCCTCGCTCGAGCTGAGGTAGCTGCCGTCCCGCTGCACGCGGCGCCAAATATACGCGCCGCCGCGCAGGCGGAGGCCGACGCGCGCACCGAGGCCGTTGCGGTTGGCGCGCCGCCCGACAAGCTTGACGCGCAGCCGGCGGCCGCCCTCGGTGCGGTTGAGATACAGGCGGGCCGGGCCGTTGTTGTTGGCGACCACGACATCCCGGTCGCCGTCCAGGTCGAGGTCTCCCGCGGCCGCGCCGCGGCTGAGCAGAGGCTCCAGTTCGCCCCAGACGCGCGCGCCGGCGGCCAATACGAACCCCTCTGCAGCGCCCCTGAAAAACTGGTTGTCCTGCGCGGAGGGATAACGGATTCCGTTCCGCGTCTCCGTCACCGTGACGGCCCCGTTGCCGACAAAGACATCGAGCCGGCCGTCACGGTCGAAGTCGGCCCAGGCCAAGCCGAAGCCGGTATAGGGCAGACTCGCGGCGCCCAGTCCGAAGCGGTTGGTGGCGTCGAGGAACAGCCCTTTCCCGTCGTTCAAGTAGAGCGTGTTCGTTTCCGAGGTGTTGTGGGTCAGCAGCAGGTCTTCGTCGCCGTCATGGTCGAAATCGGCCGCGAGCACGCCCATGCCCGCCTCGGCGCGGCCGTCGGCGTTGACCGCCGCGCCAGCGAGCAGCGCCCGGTTCTCGAATCGGCCGGCGCCCCGGTTGAGCCAGAGTTGGTTGTCCGTGCCGTCGTTGGCGACATAGAGATCCGTCCTGCCGTCGTTGTCGAAGTCGGCCGCCGTAACGCCCAGGCCGTTGCCGAAGGCCGCGCCGAGGCCCGCCGCGAGGGAAACGTCGACGAAGCGGCCGCCGTCATTGCGAAACAGGCGGTCCGGGACTGGGTTGTAAACCGTCGGGTGGCAATAGTCCCTGGCCCCGGCGGGGGAGAAACAGTCCTTGTTGCCGCGTACCGTGAAATCGACGTAGTTCGTAAAGAACAGGTCGAGGTCGCCGTCCGAGTCGTAATCGACGAATGCCGCCGACGTGCTCCAGCGGTCGTCCTGCGGCCCTTCGATCTGCCGGAATGTCCCGTCGCCGTTGTTGCGGAACAACGCGTTGGGGCCGAGGTTGGTGAGATAAAGGTCGGGGTCGCCGTCCCCGTCGTAGTCGCCCGCGGCGGCGCCCATGCCGTAGCCCGTGAAACCCAGACCCGACCGCTCCGTCGCGTCCCGAAAAGAGAGCTTCCCGTCGGGGACGATGCGGTTCTCGAAGAGGCGGTTGCCGAGGCCCATGCGGGGCGGAAACAGCGATTCCTCGGCCGCAACGCTCTTGTCCAGCATGACGCCCTGAGGAAAATAAACGTCCAGGTCGCCGTCCCCGTCGCAATCCAACAGCGCCACGCCCGGCCCCATGATCTCCGGCAGGAAGTACTTCCCCGAAGCGCCGACGAAGTGATGGAAAACGAGCCCGGTCTCCGCCGCCGCCTCGCGAAAGAGCAGCCGCTCGGCAGGGGTTTCCGTTCCCTCTTCGCGGGGGGCGGCGCAGGCCGCCAGGAAGAGGGCCGCGAGTAAGAAGCTTCGCAAACAAAGGCCGGCGGAAACGCGGGCGGACCGTCTCTTCATCCCTACGGGAGGAAAACCAGCTTAAGCAAGAGAAGGACGACTGCCGGGCCGTAAACGAATTTCATGAACGTCATAGAGGACCGCAACTCGGCGATATCCCGCTGCGACTTGGCGATCTTTTCCTGCGTAGCCGCTTGCGACTCGGCGATACTCTGCTGCGTGGACGCTTGCAGATTGATAATGCTCTGCTGCGTGGACGCTTCGAGTTTGGCGATCTTTTCCTGTGTGGACGCTCGCAACTCAGCGATATCCTGCTGCGTGGACCTCTGCAGGTTGGCGATCTTTTCCAAAGTGACCGCTTGCAACTCAGCGATATCCTGCTGCGTGGACCTCTGCAGGTTGGCGATCTTTTCCAAAGTGACCGCTTGCAGGTTAGCGATATCCTGCTGCGTGGACCTCTGCAGATTAGTGATCTTCTCCTGCGTGGCCGCTTGCGACTCGGCGATCTTTTCCTGCGTGGCCGCCCGCGACTCGGCGATCTTTTCCTGCATGGCCGCTTGCGACTCGGCGATCTTTTCCTGCATGGCCGCTTGCGACTCGGCGATCTTTTCCTGCGTGGCCGCCCGCGACTCGGCAATTTCTTGCTGCGTGGCCGCCCGCGACTCGGCAATTTCTTGCTGCGTGGCCACATGCAGCTTGGCGATTTTTTCCAGTGCGGCCGCTTGCGACTCGGCGATGCCCTGTTTCAACTCGGCGATGTCGTCTTTGCTTGCGATATCCCGCGCTGCGGGGATGGCCCCGGCCGCGGCCTTGGCCTTGTCGTCGGGAACGCCGGCGAGCAACAGGGCTTCGTAAACCTCGGTGACGATCAGACTCATGCTTTCGGCCCGCGCAGGCGACCCCACCGCTTCATTTTACTCGAAAACGATCAGCGGCCCAGCTCCGCCGCGATTTGCGCCGCCAGCGCGTCTTGTCCGCCCGCGCGGGCCTGTTCCAGGGCGAGAGCGCCGTATTGGCGCGCCTGTTCTCGGTTGCCGAGTTGCCGATGCGTCAGGGCCAGAACGTATGCCTCCAGCGCCGGCTGCCCGCCTTCGCTCTCCAGCGCCTTCTGCAGATAGGGCAGCGCCTGGCGGTAGCGCCCGCGCTCGGCAAGCCGCCGCCCCAGATGGAAGTTGGCCGTCGAGGCGGCGGGGTCGTGCTCCAGAGCAAGCCGGAAATGCTCTTCGGCTTCGGCGCCGCGCCCGAGCTGCTCCAGGGAGACTCCCAGGTTGCCGTGCGCCTGCGCATCCAGCGGATTGCTCTCCAGGGCTTTGGAGAAGGCCGCGGCCGCGGCCTCGAAGTCTCGGGCATAGTGCCGCACCAGCCCCAGGTTGTAGTGCGCTTCGGCGATATCGGGGTTCAGGGCGGTCGCCCGCTCGAAGTGCAGCACGGCCTGCCGGACATCGCCCAACATGCCATGCACGGCGATGAGACTGACGTGTACCTGCGCATGATCGGGGTCGACCTCCAGCACGGCGTTGTAAAGAGCGAGCGCCTGCTGCAAATCGCCGGCGTTCTGCAGAGCGAGACCCCGCTCGTAGAGCGTACGCGCGTCGCTCGCCCGGAGAGCATCCAGCGCATCGAGCAGCGGATCCGCATAGTGCCGCCGCGGCTGCGGGTCCGCCTGCTCGAAAAGATCGAGTTGCCTTTGAGCGTCCTCGACGCGGCCCGCCAAGGTATAGGCGTTGGCCAGAAGGTAATGCGCTTCGCGGTAGTCCGGTTCGAGGCGCAGCGCCTGTTCCAGATGGGCGCTCGACTTGGCGCGGTCGCGCGAGGCGTATAGGCGGCCGAGCCGGTAATGCGCCGCCGCAACGTCGGGCGCCTGTTGCAGCGCGTCTTCGAGCATGCCCAGCGCCTGTTGCTCGTCGCCGGACTTTTCCAGCAAATCCGCCAAGCGCAGGGACGTGGGCAGATCGCCGGGCCGCAGCGCCGCGGCGGCGCGCAACGCCTCTTCCGCATCCTCGAAGCGCCCCATATCCGCTTGCGCGACCCCCAGAAAATACGCCCATTCAAACGCTTCGGGCTCGAGGGCGCGGGCTCTCGAGAAGGCTTGCGCCGCGTCCTCAGGCAACCCGTAAGCGTAGAGAACGCGGCCCCAGTCGCCGGCCGCAGAAGCCTTGTCCGGCCCGGCCCGCGCCTTGTCCAGAACCGGCTGCATCCGCTCGCGCACCGCCGGCGAGAACTCGTCGAGAGCGGGCGCCGGCAGCGGCGGCAGGGGCGGCGCCACGCCGCAGGACAAAGCCAGCGTGGCTATCGCCGACAGCGCGACGCCGCTAGTCCGCGGCGGCCTTGTTCTCCACTCTCCACTTTCCACTTTCCACTCTCCACTAAAACACAACCGCCCGCCCCCGGAACTCGGGAGCGGGCGGGTTGGAGGTTAAGCGCTGGGCTCGGCTAGAAGATGAACTTGATGCCGAGCTGCAGGTTGCGCGGGTTGCTGGCGCCGCTGATAATGCCGAAGTTGGCATTGCCCACGCGGGTATTCGGAGCGCCGAAGTTCGGCGTGTTGGTGAAGTTGAACGCCTCGAAGCGGAATTGCGCCGAGTATTTCTCGCCGAACTGGAAGCTCTTGTAAGCCGAGAAATCCCACTGCGCTCTGCCGGGAATGCGCAGGATGCCCTTGCCCGCGTTGCCGAAGGCCAACTGCTGGTTGGGCGCCAAAGCCGCCGCGTTCCACCAGCGGCTGGGATCCGGATTGTCAAGATGAACATCCTGGCCGGCGACCACGTCCGGACGATCGAGGTGATTGAGGTCGTTGATGTTCGACCGGCTCGCGCCCTGGACGCCCGGCGTGGCCGGGGTCCCGCCCATCAAGGTTACGATGCTGCCGATCGACCAGCCGCCGAGCAGCGTCCTCTTGACGCCGGTGGCGCTCTTGAGGAACGGCAACTCGTAAACAAGGCTGCCGATCAGGCGGTGGCGGATATCCTGAGGCGACGGCCCGCGCTCGTGGCTCAGGTCGAGAACGTCCTTGACGATGCGGGCGTTCTCGCCCGGGGCGCCGCCCGAACCGGGGATCGAGCGCCAGTCGCCGATGGCGTGCGACCACGTGTAGGACACGATGTAGGTCATGCCCTGCGAATAGCGCTTCTCGAGCTTGGTCTGGAGCCCGTGGTAGAGCGAATTCCAGCGGAACGAATGCATGTTGGACCGTCCCAGGGTGATGCAGGAACTGGGCGTCCCGCTCAACTTCGCGGACAGGGTGCATTGTCCGTTCGGGTCGCTGCCCGGGTACGGCACGTCGCCGCGGCTGGTGGAGGGCACGAACGCCGTGCGCCAAGGGCGCCGCTCGTTGATGCCGCCCGTCGGGGGGATCATCTTCTGCGTGTAAGGATCCCAGACCGCCTCGCCCGGCCGCGGCACGTTCTCGTCCCAGCGGCCCATCATGTGGTTCATCTTGTTGCCGAAGTAGCCGATTTCCCACAGCGTGTCGCCGGGCAGCGAGTACTGGACGTTGAAGTTCCAGTTCTGCGCCATCGGCCAGTCCGGGGTCGGCTCCCAGCCCGACATCTCGACCGCCACGGCGTTCGCCGCGCTGATCGTGCCCGGCGGCATGCCGTCCTTGAACGGATACTGCGTGGGGTCGGTGGGGGCGGCCGACAGGCCCACCTTGAAGTGGAAGGGCGGTTGGGTTTCCTTGTACTCGCCGCCGCCGGTGTTGGAGAAGGTGCCGTAGAAGATGCCGTAGGCCATGCGGATCACCGTCTTGTCGTTGATCTTGTAGGCGATGCCCAGGCGCGGCCCGAAGTTGGTGGTGTCCGGGTCGGTGAGCCGGCGCGGGACGCCGTCCACGCCGGCGACCTTGATTTCGCCCGGCGAGCCGCGCGGGCCCGGGTCGAAGAAACCGATGCCGTCGCGGGTTTCCAGGAACGGCGGATTGTACTCGTAGCGCACGCCGATGTTGAACGTCAGCTTGTCGCTGGCCTTCCAGTCGTCCTGCACGTAGAAGTGCTGGTAGGGCGAGCGCATGTTCATGTAGATCGTGTCCGAGCCGCGGATGCCTGAAGAGGTGCCCAGCATGAAGTCGGCGAAACCGTCGCCGCCCGCTCCCAAGGGAGCGTCCCGCGTGTAGTTCCTGGGGAAGGCCATCCTGCCGAGCGCCAACTGCGGGTTGACGATGCCGGTCTGCATGAAGAAAATCTGCGCGCCGAACTTGATGGCGTGATCGCCCTTCGTCCAGGTGTTATCGACCGACACCTGCCGCGTTTGCGACTGGATCAGGTTGGGCGCCCAGTTGGAGTTGCCCAGTTGCTGGTAACCGCCGATTTCGAAAATGGCCATGCCGCGCAGATTCTCGTCGAAACCGGGCAGGCCGACCTCTTTATTGATGTTGCCGGGAACGTCGGGGTGGATTTCGGCGTCGGTGTCGAGATAGTTCCAGCCGAGGCGGACGTTCGAGATCAGCGACGGGCTCCAGATGCGGTTCCAGCCGAACACCGTGTTGTTGCTGGTTACGTCAAGAGAATTGCCCCCAGGAAAAAGCGAGCCGAAATTGGCGGTCGCCGGCAGGGCCGGAGTGCTGCCGCGGTTCTGCTGCTGACTGCTCCAGCGCGCGAACAGATTGTCCCTGTCCGACAGGTTGTGATCCCAACGGATGTCCCACTTGCTGAAGTCCTGGTTGCGGGGCGTCTGATGTGTATAGTTCCGGGTCAGATCGTCGTTCTGCGGATCGGGGTAAAAGTCTTTGGCGATCGACGAGATCGGATCGAACCGCGACGCCGGAATGATTTGGTTCGGAAAGGGCATTCTCTGTGACACGGCGTTACCATCCCCGTCAAGCCATGTGGCGCTATTGCCCTGTGCGTCGAATGGATCGTAGATTGTGTTGGCGATCTGCGAAAAATCGCCCTGCCGTTGGAGCGCCGTCGGAATCGTCCGCACGAACGTCGACGTCTCGCGGATGTCGGTCAACTCCATGTCTCCGAACAGAAACGATTTGTTCCGCTTGATCGGGCCGCCGACGGCGAAGCCGTACTGCTTGCGCCCGAACTGCGCCTTCTCCCCGGGCGCGAAGTAAGGCTTGGCGTCCATTACTTCGTCACGCATGAAGAAGAAGCCCGTGCCGTGGATGTCGTTCGTGCCCGACTTGATGGCCAGCGAGACGATGCCCGAAGACGACTTGCCGTATTCGGCGGAGAAGCCGTTGGTGATGACCTTGAACTCGGCCACCGCGTCCACCGACGGCTTGACGGTTTCTTTCTGCGCGCCCTGCGAGGCGATGGACTGGTTATTGTTGTCCATGCCGTCGATCATGAAGTTGATTTCGGTGCCGCGCTGGCCGCCGATCGAAATGCCTTGGCCGCGGGAGACGACGGTGCCCGCCGAGATCACGGCGAGCTGCAAGTAGTCGCGGCCGTTGAGCGGCAGGTCGACGATCTGGCGGTTTTCGATCACGGTGCCCGCCGAGCTCTCGGTGGTCTGCAAGAGCGGCGCGGACGCCTCGACTTCGATAACCTCGGTCACCGCGCCGACCTCGAGGGCGACGTTCAACTCGCGCACGTCGCCGATGGACAG
Source organism: Bryobacterales bacterium (assembly GCA_965214915.1). Classification (GTDB taxonomy): domain Bacteria; phylum Acidobacteriota; class Terriglobia; order Bryobacterales; family UBA6623; genus CATQHP01. The sequence goes on from CBDCCP010000001.1 coordinate 1,055,523, forward strand.
GGTGACGCCCGACCCGGAGTACGCCTTGAAGCCGTCCGCCTCGACGACGACGATGTAGTCGCCGATGCGCAGCGGATTCGAGCGGTAGTTGCCGCTCGCGTTGGTCTCCGTGGTGGATACAATGCCCGTCTCGACGTGATTGAATGTCACGGTCACGCCGGGAATGACGGCGCCCGTGGTGTCCGACACCGTCCCCACGATCAGCGCCGTATCGGCCTGCTGGGCCATGACGAACGGGGCCGCACACAATAGAACAAACGCTGCGCATAGGCAGCGGAATTGCGATTTCTTCATCGATAACCTCCTCCTCAAGGATCGAGGGAAACGTATTTCGAGCGCCCTGGAAACCAACGAACCGGATTGCCCAAAACTCGCGGGCTTCCCGGCCCGCGCCCCTCAACACACTCGCTCGATAAATATATAGAGCAAATCGATTACCGGGCTGTCAATAGCCCGCGGAAAAATTTTTTGAGGCGGGACTCCCGCGGACCGCAGCGGGCCGCCGCTCCCGGCTACGCCGCGCTCTTTCCCGCCCTGCTGTGCCGGTTCAGATAGATGTGAGACGCCGCGAGCCGGCGTCAGAGGGCCATCGCCCTCCTACCGGGTCATAGTTTTTGCGGCGGGGCGGGTTCAGTCAAGGGCGCGCCCGCCAGGGCGCGGCGTAGCGTACCCTTGACGGGTTCCGTCCCGCCGCGTACACCGCTCATAGAGGGCGATGGCCCGCTCTTCGAGGTGGAGCCCGGCCGGATCGACAGGGGGGGCGGCCGGCCAGGGGTTGCCTCCGCAGGTGGGGTTCTCCGAAGCTCGTAGAAGAACAACCCAACGAGCGAAAGGAGAACCCCATGCAGGTTTTTGGCCTACCGAGACAGGTTATCAGCAGTGCCCGCGTTGCGGCGCAGTTGGGAGAGGGAAAAGTCGATGCGGCCCTGGAGAGCCGGCGCGACGCGGTGCGGCGCTGGCGCGAGGCCAGGGCGCAGGGGCTGAGCGCGCAGGCGGCGGCGGACGCGGTGGGCGTATCCCGCGCCACGCTCTATCGCTGGCGCAAGCAGCCTGAACTGCGTTCCCGACGGCCCCGCAAGCTGTGCCGGCCGCGCTGGAGTCCAGCGCTGGTGGAGCGCGTCGAAGCCCTGCGGGAAGACAACCCGGTGTGGGGCAAACGCAAGCTCGGCCCGCTGTTGCGCGCCGAGGGCCATGCCCTCTCCGACAGCACCGTCGGGCGCATCCTGGCCCGCCTGGTGCGCCGCGGACGCCTGCAACCCGTCTTCGTCTTCCGCCGCCCGCCCGGCCGAACCCGCCGCGCCCGCCGCCCCTATGCGCGCCGCTTACGCGCCGCGCTGCCCGCCAAAGCGCCCGGCGAGGCCGTCCAGATCGACACCCTCTCGCTCACTCTGCTGCCCGGCAAGACCATCAAACACTTCACCGCCCTCGATCGCTACTCCCGCTGGACCGCTGCTATGGCCGCCTCCCAGGCCACCTCCGCTTCCGCCGCTCGCTTCCTCGACAAACTCGTTCAATCCGCCCCCTTCCCCATCCGCGCCATCCAGGTCGACGGCGGTTCCGAGTTCCAGAAAGACTTCGAGAACGCCTGCCAACAGCGCCGCATCGACCTCTACGTCCTGCCTCCCCGAAGCCCCCAACTCAACGGCCGCGTCGAGCGCATGCAAGCCACCTGGCGCTACGCGTTCTACTCCGTCTACTCCCTGCCCCACCGCCTCCAGCAACTCAACCCCCTGATCGACGCCTTCGCCCACCGCTACAACCACCACCGCCCCCATGACGCCCTTGACTCCCGCTCCCCTATCCAGTACCTTCATAACCACAGCTTCGGTATTCCCCCGCCGTCTCATATGTCCTGATCCCGCACATCCGCTTGCAACACGGCGCGTATCAAGTTAAAATGCGGTGTGGAGGTTGCGCATGCCGGTTTACGCCGTCTGTACGATTACGGCGACACTCGGCGGCTGAACCCGAATCATACGGCGCGAATCCGCCGCATACTGACCGAATTGAGACGCGGCGCGTTCGCCGCAAGACATGGACAGGCCTGGATTTCGGCTACATCCGTTGAAAGGCGCTCGCCGCGGTTATTGGAGTGTGCGCGTGTCCGGCAATTGGCGCGTTATTTTTCGTTTTGTCGAGGGAGAGGCGGTAGACGTCAATTTGATCGACTACCACTAGAAAGGAGCCGCATCATGCCTATGTACGATCCCGTGCATCCTGGAGAACTGATCCGCGAAAGCTTGAACGATGTGGGTTGGACTGTGACAGAGTGCGCCGGCCACATCGGCGTGGCGCGGAACACGCTCTCAAGGGTGCTAAACGGTCGCATCGGCGTTTCGGCGGAAATGGCTCTAGCCTTGGAACGCCTCGGTTGGAGCAACGCGGAACACTGGCTGCGCCTGCAAGCGAATTACGATCTCGCGCAAGCGCGTCTGAAGGAAGCCGCGGCCTGAAAAAGACGACCTTGCCGGCCGCTTGCGGGATTCCGCCGAACCGCGGCCGCTACAGCCGGACGACTTCGCCCTTGCCGGCCGACTCGTAAACCGCCTCCACCACGGCAAGCGTCTTCAGATAGTCTTCGCCCGTGCTCTCGAAGGGCTCGCCGCTCAGCAGGCAGTCGGTGAAATGCCGCTGCAAGGCGTACACGCAATCGCCGGCGAACCCCCTGTTCTCGCGGGAATACGCCACGTCCGCGGCGGCCCGGCCCAGCGGCTTGAGCCTCAGCTTCGCTTCCGTATCCAGCTCCAAATGGCCGCCCGCAGCGTCGACTCGCATCCGTCCGAAGGTGTAGCGCGGGTTCCCGGACTCGACTTCGTTATAGCGGTTGGCGTCGAGGATCGCCGTCGCCCCGTTCTCGAACTTGAAAAAGACCTGCCCGGCGTCCTCGCCCCGGATGACCGGGTTCAGCCTCCGCAGATGGGCGTAAACCTCGCGCGCCTCGCCCAGCAGATAGCGGAACGTGTCGATGAAGTGAACGCCCGTTTCATAAATCAGCAGCCGGGGATAGGAGCGGAAAAAGGGCTGCCGCGAGAGATAGGCGTCCGGCCCCCAGCCGTCGCCGGTGCGCATACGGAAATAGACGTGGGTGAAGTCGCCGATCGAGCCTTGGCGTTGAATTTCCTTGATGCGCCGGTGCCAGGGCTGCCAGCGAAAGTTCTCGTGAACCATGAAGCGCACTCCGCGCGTCGCCTCGACAATCCGCCAGCTTTGGGCAAACGTCGGCGCAAGCGGTTTCTGGCAAACGATGTGTACGCCCCGCTCGGCGGCGTAGGCGCAAATCTCGGCGTGGGTCTCGGGCGGAGTCACGATATCGACGAAATCCGGCCGCTCGCGGTCGATCATCTCGCGCCAATCGGCGTAACAGCGCTCGATCCCGTAGGCCGCCATCTTCTCGCGCGCTTTGCTCTCGGTCCTGTTGTGGACGGCGGTCAGGGCGACTTCGGGAATCCGCGTCCAGGCTTCGTAGTGGAAATCGGAAAAGTAGCCGGCCCCGATTGCAACCGCCTTGAGCTCCGCGCGCATGGAGCCACTGTAACGCGGCCGCGCTTCCGCGGGCCGGCGGCGAACGGGGCCGCGTTGCGCCTTGCCGCGTACAGGCGCTAAATTGTCAGGAACCGCCGGAATGGAATTCGCCCGCATCGACAACGTCGTTCTCAGCTACCGCCGGGATGGCCCCCGCGCGGCTCCGGCGCTCGTCTTCTCGAATTCGCTCGGAACCGATTACCGCATCTGGGACGAGGCGGTCGACGCGCTCGGCGGCCGCTTTCACGCCGTGCGTTACGACAAACGGGGCCACGGATTGTCGAGCGGGCCCGCGGCCTGCTCCATCGCCGACCACGCCGCCGATCTGGCGGACCTGCTTGACTTGCTGAAGATCGAGCGGGCAATCGTCTGCGGCCTTTCGATCGGGGGGATGATCGCGCAGCAACTGGCGGCGCAGCGGCCCGGCCTCGTCCGCGCGCTGATCCTCTGCGACACGGCGCCGGTCATCGGCCCGCCGGAAATCTGGGATGCGCGCATCCGGCAGGTCCGCGAGGCGGGCCTTGCCTCAATCGCGGAGACGGTCCTCGAACGCTGGTTCGGCGCAACGTACCGCCGGCGGCGACCGGATCGACTGGCGGGCTGGGCGAATATGCTGAGCCGCGTCCCGCAAGAGGGCTATATCGCCGCTTGCGCGGCCTTGCGCGACGCCGACCTGAGCGCATCGACGGCGAGCCTGCGGGTCCCGGCAATGTGCGTCTGCGGCTCCGAAGACATGCCCACGCCGCCTCCTCTGGTCCGTTCGCTGGCGGCTCTGATCCCCGGCTCGCGCTTCGAGACGATCGAGGGCGCCGGCCACCTGCCCTGCGTCGAGGCCCCCGGCAGGCTTGTATCGCTTATAAGCAACTTCGCGGAGGAACGCAACCTTGTCTGACGACCGATTCGATAGAGGCATGAAGGTCCGCCGAGAAGTGCTCGGCGACGCCCATGTCGACCGCGCCCAGGCGCGCAAGACGAGCTTCGACGAGGCATTCCAGCGCTACATTACGGAATCGGCCTGGGGCGCAGTCTGGGACCGCCCCCACCTCGACCGCCGCACGCGCAGCCTGATCACCGTAGCGCTGCTGGGCGCGCTGGGCTGCCGCGAAGAGCTCCAAATGCACGTTCGCGCCTCGCGCGACACGGGCGCGACGCCGGAAGAAGTGGCCGAGGCGCTGCTGCACGTCGCGGTTTACGCCGGCGTCCCGGCCGCCAACCGGGCTTTCGCCGCGGCCGGGGAAGTTTACGAAGACCTGGGACTCATCGCCCGCGGAGGCGATCCGCAATGAGCGCCGGCAAGGAAGCCGCCCCAAAAATCGACCCCAGGGATTGGAGCAGCCACCCGCCCTATCTCTACCTCCCCTACCGCTCGACGGAGTTCCGCGCGCCGAGCAGGCCGTTGATCCCGTTGGCGCATACGATTACGGAACTGACGGCCCCCGTCTTCGGCGAAAGCTCGATCGGCGCGCTGGACAACGACCTCACCAAGAATGCCGCCAACAACGGCCAAGCGCTGGGCGAGCGCATCACCGTCAGCGGGCGCGTGCTCGAAGAAAGCGGCCGCCCCGTGCGCGGCGCCCTCGTGGAAATCTGGCAGACCAACGCGGCGGGGCGCTACGTTCACGTCGCCGACCGGCACGATGCTCCGCTCGACCCCAACTTTTACGGCGCGGGCCGCTGCCTGACCGACGATAACGGCGCATACCGCTTCACCACCATCCGCCCCGGCGCCTACCCGTGGAAGAATCACCCGAACGCCTGGCGGCCGGCGCACATCCATTTTTCGCTGTTCGGCGCCGCGTTCGTCACTCGGCTGGTGACGCAGATGTACTTCCCCGGCGACCCGTTGCACGACCTGGACCCCGTGCTTCACTGCGTCCGGGACGAAGCCGCCCGACGACGCCTCGTCGCGCGCTTTTCGCTGGAGAAAACGCAGCCGGAGCGGGCGCTGGGCTTCGAGTTCGACATCGTTTTGCGCGGCCCGCAGGCCACGCCCCTGGAAACTTAGGAAAGGACGATGCCCAAGCAAACGCCCTCGCAGACCGTCGGCCCGTTCTTCGCCATCGCTCTGGCGCCGGAAAGCTACGGATTCCAACCCATCGCCGGCAGCGCATTGGCCGGCGGCGGCGCGCCCGGCGAGCGCATTCGAATCGAGGGCCGCGTACACGACGGCCGGGGCGAGCCCGTCCCCGACGCTTTGATCGACCTCTGGCAAGCCGACAGCGAAGGCCGCTATCCCCGGGCCCCGGCCGAACGGGGGGCCTTCGCCGGATTCGGCCGGTGCGCCACCGACGCAGAAGGCCGGTTCCGTTTTCTCACCGTGAAACCCGGCCGCGTCGACGATTCCCAGGCGCCTCACGCCGTCCTCGCGGTCTTTGCCCGCGGCCTGCCAAGCCACCTCTTCACGCGCATTTACTTTTCCGACGAGCCGGACAACGCAACCGATCCGGTTTTGTCCGGCGTCGACGCCGCGAGACGTGAAACACTGGTAGGGCAGCGGCGCGATGCGCCCGACTGCGCCGTTTACGAGTTCGACATCCGCCTCCAGGGCGGCGCGGAGACCGTATTCTTCGACGCCTAAAGCAGTCCGTGGGGAAAGTGGCGTGGGCGGCGCGGCGGGCTCCTGCGGCGCCTTTCCGGCCCGCGCAAGCGGTTCGGCGAGGAGAGAGGAGGGAGGCGATCCGGGAGATCGTCCCCGACGAAGGACGAAGCCGACGGCCGCAAATGCCCGTCGCCCAAAGGGTTACGCGCCCTGAACCGCCGATCCGGTAGAATACGCCATGTCGCGCCGCTCGATCGCCCACACGGTACTGCACCGGCCCCAGGCGCGTAACGGTGCCTGCGTGACTTTCCCCGCGGAGTGCTAGAGAACGCAACGTCATGACCTCGGCTCCGTTCGGCGCGCGCCTGCTGGACAATTTGCTCTCCGATCGGGAGACAAGCGCCTTATTCACCGATCGAGCGGCGCTTGAAGCCATGCTGCAATTCGAGGTCGCCCTGGCCGGGGCCGAGGAGAGCTGCGGCGTCATCCCCGCCGGCTGCGCTCAAGCCATTGCCGGCGCCGCGCGCTCCCTGACGCCGGACCGGGACGCCCTTGGCGCAGCCGTGCGGCAAGCCGGACACCCGGTGACGGCCCTGGTCAAGCAATTGCGCGCCGCGGCGGGCCCACGCGGCGAATACGTCCATTGGGGAGCAACCTCGCAAGATGTCATCGACAGCGCGCTCGTCATCCGCCTCCGCGAGGCCCTGGCCGGCCTCGACGCGCGCCTGGAGGCAGTCATCGCCCGCTTCTCGCAACATGCCGCAGCGCATCGCGGAACGGTCATGGCCGGACGCACCCGTTCGCGGCAAGCCGTGCCGATTACCTTCGGTCTGAAGGTCGCCGGGTGGGTCGCGCCGCTCAAGCGCCACCGCCGGCGCCTGGCCGAGTTGCGCCCGCGCCTGCTCGTTTTGCAGTTTGGCGGAGCGGCGGGAACTCTCGCCGCGCTCGGCGGCCGCGGCCTCGCCGTAAGCGAGGCTCTGGCGAAGGAACTCGATCTGGTTCTGCCCCCAATGCCCTGGCACTCCCAGCGCGACTCTTTCGGCGAGGCGGCTGCCTGGCTTGCGTTGGTGACGGCCTCGCTCGGCAAGATCGGCCGCGACCTCGCGCTGCTGTCTCAAGACGAAGTAGCCGAGGTCCATGACGGCAGCGCCGGCGGCTCGAGCACGATGCCGCAGAAGTCCAACCCCGTGCTCAGCGAAATCCTCGTCACGGCGGCGACGGTGAACGCCGGTCTGCTGGCCTCCATGCAACAGGCGGCCTTGCAGGAACACGAACGGGGAGGCGCCGGCTGGACCGCCGAGTGGCTGCTGCTGCCGCAGATGACGGTTCTGACCGGAACCGCCCTGCGCCATGCCCAAACCATCGGCGATACGCTCAGTGTCCGGGCGGAGAGGATGCGGCGCAATATCGACGCGGCGGGGGGCCTGCTGCTCGCCGAGGCCGCGGCCTACGCGCTGGCCGCCCACATGCCCCTGCAGAAGGCGCAGGCGCTCGTTGCTCAAGCCTGCCGCGAAGCTTCCGCATCCGCCCGCCCGCTGATCGATGTCTTGCGCGCCTCCGCCGGCGCCCCCGTCGATTGGGACCGGCTCAGCGATCCCGCCAACTCTCTCGGTTCCGCGGATGCGTTTCTCAGCCGCGCGCTCGAATAGAAACGCGCCACCGATAGGAAGTCGATGAAGTTACTCAGCTATACGCACAACGGCCGGACAAGCTACGGCGCCTACGTCAACGGAGGCGTCGTCGACCTCCATCACCGCCTTGGCGGGCGCCTGCCGACTCTGGCCGCGGTTCTCCGCGCCGGCGCCCTCGACGAGCTTCGCGGGCCGGCTGCGGATCACGACCCGGATTTCGGCCTCGACGAAGTTCGGCTGCTGCCTCCCGTGCTCGATCCGGGGCGCATCGTATGCATCGGTCTCAATTACAAGACCCACATCGAGGAAACGGGCCGCGCCCTGCCCGCGTACCCGGCGCTGTTCGTCCGCTGCGCCGACTCCCACGTCGGCCACGGCGAAGCCATGATCCGGCCCAAGGCGTCGGCTCAATACGACTACGAAGGCGAGCTGGCGTTCGTCGTCGGCAAGCCGGGACGCCACATCCCGAGCGAGCAAGCCCTTGCCCACGTTGCGGGCTACAGTTGCTACAACGACGGCTCCATCCGCGACTTCCAAGCGCACACCCGCCAGTTCACGCCCGGAAAGAACTTCTGGCGCTCGGGCGCGTTCGGCCCTTGGCTCGTCACCGCCGACGAGATCCCCGACCCGGGTGCGCTGACGCTCGAAACGCGCCTCAACGGCCGGGTCATGCAGCGCGCGCCCACTTCCGACTTGCTGTTCGACATCCCCTACCTGATTCGCTACCTCTCCGTCATCTTTCCGCTGCGCCCCGGCGACGTGGTCTCCACCGGCACGACCGGAGGAGTCGGCAAGGCGCGCAAGCCGCCGGTCTTCATGAAAGCCGGCGATCGGATCGAAGTCGAAATTTCGGGAATCGGAGTGCTCGCCAACCCGATCGAAGACGAGGCGTAGGTAGGGGCGGGTTTCAAACCCGCCCCTACAACGCGCCGGCCGAAAATGCCAAAATAAAACGTTTTTCGAACATGTCCGCAGCCGAACACTGGCAAGCCGTCGCCGAGCTCACCGCTCCCGGGCAAGACTACGAAATCGTCGAGCAAACCGTTCGCAGCGGCCGGGTCTGCCGCGTTTTCAAGAACGCGCCCGGCAGTGTGATCGACCTGCTGACCGCCTCCGAACAATGGGGCGAACTGATCTACCTTCGCTACCGCGGCGAGGAGTACAGCTTCAACGAGGTTCGCCGCCGAACCGCCAAGCTGGCCCGCTTTCTGCGCGAGCGGTTCGACGTCGGGCGCAGCGACCGTGTCGCGGTCTGCATGCGCAACTACCCCGAGTGGGCCGTCTCGTTCTTCGCGCCGATGTCGCTCGGCGCAGTGAGCGTCGCGTTCAACGGCTGGTGGAGCGGCGAGGAAATCGAGTACGGCCTCAGGGACTGCGGCGCCAAGGCGCTGCTCATCGACGAAGAACGGCTGCAGAGAATCGAGCGCCGTCTGCCCGAACTGGGCATCCCCGCCATTGCCGTCAGAACGCCGCGAACGCCGACGGAGCGCATCGCGCTCTTCGACGAAGCGATCGCCTCGCCCGACGACTGCGCATTGCCCGCGATCGCATCCGACCCCGACGACGACGCGATGATGCTTTACACGTCGGGATCGACCGGACATCCGAAGGGAGCGATCTCCACCCACCGCAACGTTCTTCACGCGCTGCTGTCCTGGGAGCTCGAGGCCCGCGTGGCGAGCAAGCTTGCCAACATCACGCCGCCGGTCGAGCCGACCGAGGCGCAATACCGGCTGCTGGTCTCGATCCCGTTCTTCCACGTCACTGCAAGCCACGTCTGCCTTCTCGGGGGCTTGCGGGCCGGCCGCCGCCTCACCCTGATGCATAAGTGGAGCGTAGAGGAGGCTCTCGACACCATCGAGCAGGAAAAGGTCACACACTTTACGTCCGTACCGACCATTACCGGCGATCTCATCCGCGCCGCTCGGGAGCAGGGGCGGACGCTGCCCAGTCTGCTCAGCATCGGCGGCGGCGGCGCCCATCGCCCCGCGCGGCAGGTGCTGGAGACCGTCGAAGCGACGGAAAACGCGATGCCCGGCACCGGTTGGGGCATGACCGAGACCAACGCGATAGGCACCCTCATCCGCAATCAGAATTACCTCGGACGCCCCAATAGCAGCGGCCGCTGCTCCGCGGTGCTCGACATGCGCTTCGTCGGCCCCGATGGCAACGATGTCCGCAGAGGCGAGCCCGGCGAAGTCTGGATCCGCGGCACATCGGTCATCCGCGGCTACTGGAACAAGCCCGAAGCCACGGCGCTGGCTTTCGAAGACGGTTGGCTCAAGACCGGCGACATCGCCTATATCGACGAAGAAGATTTCGTGTTCTTCGTCGACCGCATCAAGGATATCGTCATCCGCGGCGGCGAGAACATCAGTTGCGGCGCCGTCGAAGATGCGCTCTACAAATGCGCCGGCGTCGCCGAAGCGGTGGCCGTCGGCATCCCCGACGAGAGGCTGGGCGAAGACTTGGCGGCGGTAGTCGTACCCGAACCCGGCGTTGAGTTGAGCGCGGCGGAGATTCAGGAAGAGTTGAGAAAACACTTGGCCGGCTTCGAAGTCCCCAGCCGCATCTATTTTCGCCAAGAGCCGCTGCCGCGCATCGCCTCCGGCAAATTCGCCAAACGAAAAATCCGCGGCGAGCTTGCTTCCGCCTGACAGTCCGCGGTCGAAGCGCCCCGCACAGAAGGATTACTTGGCGACGGCCTCGTACAACAGGCCGAGGACCGCGGTGGCGAGGATACCGATGAGCGGCCGGATCACGCGCTGCAAGACCTCGATCCGGGCGCTTTGAGCGTCGATCTTGGCTTCCAGGCGCTCGCCTTGGGCATCAATCTTGGCGCCCTGGGCGTCGATCTTGGCGCTAAGCTCGGCAAAGCTCGTTTCTACAACGACGATGACGTTCCGCCCGGCTTGAGCGCGCACTTGCTCGACGGCCGCGTGTACAAGATCGGGGTCCACTCCTGCTTCCCGCCAAGCACGGTAGATGTCGTCGACGGGCGGCTCGGGAATCACAGTTGAAGCAGACACCGTGCATCCTCCTGACTCGCCTCTGCGATCATGCCGGTAGTCTACCAGATCGCGGCAAAAGTCCCAAGGGCGTGTGCCGGTTCAGATAGATGTGAGACGCCGCGAGCCGGCGTCAGAGGGCCATCGCCCTCCTACCGGGTCATAGTTTTTGCGGCGGGGCGGGTTCAGTCAAGGGCGCGCCCGCCAGGGCGCGGCGTAGCGTACCCTTGACGGGTTCCGTCCCGCCGCGTACACCGCTCATAGAGGGCGATGGCCCGCTCTTCGAGGTGGAGCCCGGCCGGATCGACAGGGGGGGCGGCCGGCCAGGGGTTGCCTCCGCAGGTGGGGTTCTCCGAAGCTCGTAGAAGAACAACCCAACGAGCGAAAGGAGAACCCCATGCAGGTTTTTGGCCTACCGAGACAGGTTATCAGCAGTGCCCGCGTTGCGGCGCAGTTGGGAGAGGGAAAAGTCGATGCGGCCCTGGAGAGCCGGCGCGACGCGGTGCGGCGCTGGCGCGAGGCCAGGGCGCAGGGGCTGAGCGCGCAGGCGGCGGCGGACGCGGTGGGCGTATCCCGCGCCACGCTCTATCGCTGGCGCAAGCAGCCTGAACTGCGTTCCCGACGGCCCCGCAAGCTGTGCCGGCCGCGCTGGAGTCCAGCGCTGGTGGAGCGCGTCGAAGCCCTGCGGGAAGACAACCCGGTGTGGGGCAAACGCAAGCTCGGCCCGCTGTTGCGCGCCGAGGGCCATGCCCTCTCCGACAGCACCGTCGGGCGCATCCTGGCCCGCCTGGTGCGCCGCGGACGCCTGCAACCCGTCTTCGTCTTCCGCCGCCCGCCCGGCCGAACCCGCCGCGCCCGCCGCCCCTATGCGCGCCGCTTACGCGCCGCGCTGCCCGCCAAAGCGCCCGGCGAGGCCGTCCAGATCGACACCCTCTCGCTCACTCTGCTGCCCGGCAAGACCATCAAACACTTCACCGCCCTCGATCGCTACTCCCGCTGGACCGCTGCTATGGCCGCCTCCCAGGCCACCTCCGCTTCCGCCGCTCGCTTCCTCGACAAACTCGTTCAATCCGCCCCCTTCCCCATCCGCGCCATCCAGGTCGACGGCGGTTCCGAGTTCCAGAAAGACTTCGAGAACGCCTGCCAACAGCGCCGCATCGACCTCTACGTCCTGCCTCCCCGAAGCCCCCAACTCAACGGCCGCGTCGAGCGCATGCAAGCCACCTGGCGCTACGCGTTCTACTCCGTCTACTCCCTGCCCCACCGCCTCCAGCAACTCAACCCCCTGATCGACGCCTTCGCCCACCGCTACAACCACCACCGCCCCCATGACGCCCTTGACTCCCGCTCCCCTATCCAGTACCTTCATAACCACAGCTTCGGTATTCCCCCGCCGTCTCATATGTCCTGATCCCGCACAGGGCGCCGTCATGCGCCGCGGACCGATGCCATGCCGGGCGGACGCTCAAGGGAATTCCGCCGCAAACCACCACGCAATGCACTGTACACGCCTTTACTGTTCGCGGAGACGGATGCAAGTACGGCAAAGGCGCATGTAACGCCGCCGGCGGTTATTGGCCGAGGCCGGCGGCTTCGGCGTCGCCGGTGCGGGTTCGGCCCGGCTGGCGGGGGACGACCAGCGGCAGATAGCCGTAGATCACCGAGGGCGCGCCGCCGACGCTGTCGGAGACCAGGGCGATGCCGTGCGCATACTGGAAGTTGCAGCGGGCCATCAAATAGCCCTGAAACTCCGGCGTGGGCGCGATGCTCTGCGCCGCGTTGCCCGCCGACAGCGTGAAGACCAACTGCCCGCCGCCGGCCACGGGCGCGGATTGCTGCGTGGCGGGCGCCGCCCCGCCGCCCAGCGTCGAGCCGTAGTAGTCGATGGCGCACGAGCCCGCTTGCGTCTCCGTGCCGAAGGCGTCCTGCGAGGTGTTGGCGATGACGATCCCCGTGCCGAAGCCCGCCCGGTTGGTCACGAACGGAAACAGCAGCGTCGTCGAGCAAGGCTCGATTACAATGACCTCCATTTCCTCGCCGCCGGCAACGAAGCGCGGCACGGGCGCCGCGGCGTCGGCCGCGGAGACATCGCTCTCCGGGGCGAAGCCCACCGTCACCCGGCCGCGGCCGATGCCCGTCTCGCCGCCGTCTTCGCCGCCCCAGGAGAACGTTAGCGGAACCTCGCAACTTTCGATAACGCCGCCGGCGCTCCCGGTGACCTCGTAAACGGCGGCCCCCGCGCCGGACGCCAGCGCCACCGCGGCGTTGCCGTCCTCGTCCGCAACGGGGGTGTCGGACGCCCCGGCGCCGTTGAAATCGAGGCCCCTTTGCAAGGCGAGCGTCAGCGAGGCGTCGGCGCAAGCGGGCGCGACCGGCAGCCGGACCGCGACCCCGGCGGGAATGTCCGCGAAGCGCAGCAGGAAGCGGATGCCTTGCGACGCCTCCCCCGCCGCCTCGAAAGCAGTTTCGAAACCTTCCCGGAGCTCGATGCCGGCGGTCTCGCCCTCTTCGTTCGCCGCGCACTGCAAGCCCGCCGCCGGGCCGTCGACCGCCTCGACCCGCAGTCCGGCGGTCGGGCGCGCAACGATCACCGTGCCGTCGATATCTACTGTGTCGGCATGCAACAACGGAAGAGAACCGAAGGAGACTGTCGCCGCGACCGGATTCCCGCCCGCGGCCGCGGCATTGACCCGAACGCCCGCGATCTCCATCCTCACGGTCGTGTTCCCGGTTACCGCCGGCTTGGTCAACGTGAACTCCAGGCGGCCGTCCACGATCCTGCCCGGAACCGACTGCACCGCCGCGCCGTCGTGCAGCACCGTCAGCACGGCTTCGCCGGCAAGCTTGTCTTCGCCGCCGTCGTGCCTGTTGGTCACGGCGACGCCGTTTCCCGGCGCGACGACCGCCTTGAAGTTCTCGATTTCCGCGGACGCGGCATCCCAGCAACTGAGGACGATCTCGCCCGCCAATTCGGCGATGCCTTCGGTGCGCACGAGCGGGGCTTCGGCGGAAACGATGCAGAGTTGCGCCCGCGCCGCGCCGCCGCCGAACGCCGCCAAGGCAAGCAACGCGGCGCAGGCGAGTAATTTTCTCCAATCCGTCATGGTGATTGCTGCCACGGCTGCCCCCCCGGTCGCGCCGTTGCTTGGCCCGTTGCGAAAGCGCGAGGGCCCGCACGAAATGCGGCGCCGGCAGGGTAGAGAAAAGCAAAAAAGCGGGGAAGGCCGTACGACCCTCCCCGCCGAGGTTGGTTATGACATGGCGTTCAACAAACGCCGTGGAACGAGCCTACTGACCCAGCATCTCGTGGGCGCCAGCAGCCACGCCGCGGTCGTCGTGACTCACAGGAACCACCAAGGCCAGGTAGCTCTGCGCGTAAGTCGGCACGCCGCCGGCGCCGTTGGTCAGGAAGGCCAAGCCGTGGCCGAACTGGAACTCGCAACGCGCCATCAGGTAGCCCTGGAAGCCGGGAGCTTCGGCGGACACCAGGAAGACCAACTGCTCACCGGCAGCAATAGTCCCGGAGGTCTGCTCGCTGGGCGCCGCCCCGCCGTCTTCCGTCGAGCCGTGGTAGTAGATGGTGCAGGAGCCGTCATGCGGCGACGTGCCGAACGCGTCCTCCGACGTGTTCGAGATGGCAATGCCGGTATCGTGGCCCGCTTGGTTAGTGACGAACGGGAACAGCAGCGTCGTCGAGCACTCCTCGATAGTGATCGCTTCCACAGACGAGCCCGTCTGTACGAAGCGCACCCCTCCAAGAATTAAGGGGGAATCGACACTGGCGTTCATTCTTTCGCTCACCGGCGCGAAGCTCGCGCTCATCGTGCCCGTGCCGAGACCCACCGAGGCGCTCGTCCAGGTGAACGTTACCGGAATATCGCATTTCTCAGTCGTACCATCGTCACTCTCGACGACCTCGTAAACAGCAGTGCCGGCGCCCGCCCTCAGGGGGACCTGTACATAGTTGTTGTCTGCGTCTTCGGGAATGGCCTTTTCGCCGATGCCGAAGCCGTCACGGTCGAGACCGGTCAACAACTGGAGCTCCAGCGAGGTGTCGTTGCAGGCGAGCTCGTTGGCCCTGCCGGTATGGCCGGGCCTCAGCCATACGTCAACTCCTGCGGGAATATCCTCGAACGACAGGAGCAAACGAGTCCCCGGCCCCGGATTGGCAACCTCGTTGCTCAGGAAAGCGCTGGTAAAACCTTCCTCGACCCGGAGCTCGGTGGTGGTCCAATTGTCATCGTTATCCAGATCCCCGGAGCCGATGCCCGTGCTGTTGGCGCAACTCACACCCTCCACGGGATCCCCATTCCTCTTCGTTTTCAGCCCGGCCGCCGGACGCGCAATGATCGCGGTGGCGTCGCCCAAGAACGGAGCTCCCGTGGCCGCGACGGTCGCCGTGACGTTATCTCCCTCCGCAGCCCAGGCATTGATGCGAAGGCCTCGAATCACCATCCGAAACTTCCCGTCACTGGGAACCGCCGGCCTGTCGAACACGAACCGCACGCTGCTGTCGCTGATCAGCATGCCGGTATCCGTTGCTACAGCGGGGATGGTGCTGAGGTTCCCATCTTCGGCGTACATCGACAGCACGACATCGTCGACGTTTTTGTCATCGGTATTGTCGATTGTGTTGGTGATCGGCACGCCGCCATTCACATCGAGGGTGACGTTGAAGTCCTCAAATGCGTCCACAGTCCCGCGGAAACAACTCACCAGGATTTCGTCCGTCAACTCGGTAATGCCCTCGGAGCGCACGGTCACGCCCGAATTCAAAGCGCTGACGCTGCAGAAGTCCTGCGCCTGCGCCGTACCGCCGCCGACCAGCGCCAAAGCCAGCGCCGCCGACAGCACAAAGAACTTTTTCAAGCTCGTCATTTTGATTGTTCTCCTTTTCCTTTCACAAAAAACTAACCACAAGAAAGATACGATGCCGCTACGAGAGGCATCCACTCACTACAACTACCCCACCATAGAACAAACGCCCCGGACAAAACAACAGTCCGGAGGAATTTTTTTGAATTTTTTTCCGAGGCGCAAAACTTTTTCACGACCCGATTACAGCCAGCATAGAACAAACGCCCCTGTCAACGCAACAGTCAAGGGGAAAATTCGGGGGGAATCTGAATTTTTTCAATTTTTTACGCCGCTCACGCCGCTTTTTTCGGCTTCTGCCGCCGCTTCGGCCTCCAGGCGTTCGATATCCCGCACGGCCGGGGGCCGCCGCCAGGGGCTGGTTCAAGCGCTTGCGGGCTTGCGCCAGGTCCCACTTCGTCTGTCGTTCCATCCAAGCATCGGCGGTCGCCCAGCCCAGCGCTTCCATTCTCATCGCCACGTCCACCGTAACCGGGGCGCGCCCGTTCACGATGCGGGAAAAATCAGCACGGTCGATCCCCCAGCTTCGCCGCCTGCTTCGCTCACGGTCATGCCGGGGTAGTCGGCCACGGCGTCGAGTACGCCGTCGCGGATGAACTCTCCAGGATGGGACGGGTTCAGCGCCAACCAATCGTCGCTCTTCATTCCGGCAATCATTGTTTGACCCCTTTCTAGTGATAGTCATCCAAGTCAACATCGTAGGCGTGTTCGCCCGTCGTAGCGGAAGGTTATCCGCCAGTTGCCGGTCACCGTCACGCTCCAGACACCCTTGCGGTCGCCCTTCAGCGGATGCAGCCCGTAAGCCGGCGCTCTCAGCGCTCCCAGCGGGTCGGACTCACGCAACGCCGCCAGTATTCTACCGATCCGCTTCAAGCTCGCCGCGGGCAACTTCCTCGCGTCGCCGGTTTCCGAAAAACCGCTTCAGCGCCTTGCTCTTGAATCCGCGAACCGCCACTACTTTTTATAATGCGGCGCGTTCCGGCAGGCAAGCGTTTTCTTGCCGCGCCGCAAGGTTCGACGAGCGGCCGCCGGCCGGCGCAGGCGGAGCGCCGCTCCCGCAGCGGAGCAGGCGCCGGTCACGCCGCTTCCGCAACTGCCGATTCCGCCGGCAATCTGCGCCGCTTCGGCCAACTGCTTCTCGCGCAGGACGGCCGGGGCCTTCGCCAGGGGCTGGTTCAAGCGCTTGCGGGCTTGCGCCAGGTCGTAGTCGGTCTGAAACTCCATCCAGACGTCGGCGGTTGACCAGCCAGCCGCCTCCATCTTCAGCGCCAAGTCCAGCGTGATCGGGGCGCGCGCCCGTTTCACCACGCGGGGAAAGAACGGCGCGGCTCACGCCTAACTTCGCCGCCGCTTCGCTCACGCTCATGCCCGGATACTCGTCGTCGCCATCCAGCCAGCCGCGTTTGAACATGCCGCCCGGATGCGGCGGGTTCAAGCGCAGCCAAGCATCTTCCTTCGCTCCAACAATCATCGCTCGTTCCTTTCTAGTGGTAATCGGTCAGATCGATATCGTAGGCATTACCGTCCTCGATGCGGAAGACGATGCGCAAATTCCCGGACACCTTCACGGCCCATTCGCCTTTGCGGCTTCCCTTCAGCGGATGCAGACGGTACATCGGCGCCCCCCAGGGCTTTCATCGGGTTTCTGCCGGACAGAGCCTTCAGGATATCGGCAATCCGCTCCAAGTGTTGTTTCGGCAGCTTCCGCCCGTCTCCCTTATCGTAGAATCGCTTGAGCTTGCCGCTCTTGAATCCCTCAATCGCCACTATTTTTTATAATGCGGCGCGTTCCGGCAGGCAAGCGTTTTCTTGCCGCGCCGCAAGGTTCGACCAAACCGCCGCGGACCGGCGCAGGAGGAACGCCGGTCACGCCGCTTCCGCCGCAATCTGCGCCGCTTCGGCCAATTGCTTCTCGCGCAGGACGGCCGGGGCCCTTCGCCAGGGGCTGGTTTCAAGCGCTTGCGGGCTTGCGCGAGATCCCAACGAGTCTGATAGGCCAGCCAATTATCCGCCACGCCCCAGCCGATCGCTTCGAGTTTCATCGCTAGCTCCACGGTGACGGGCCGATGCCCGTTTACGATGCGCGACAGCGTGACGCGGCTGACTCCCAACTTCGCCGCCGCCGCTTCTACGGTCATGCCCGGGTAGTCGTCGCAAGCATCCAAGCATCCAACCTTGATATGCGTCCCCGGATGCTGCGGGTTCAACCGCAGCCAATCTGTATCCTTCATGCCGGCGATCATCGTTTTCCTCCCTTCTAATGTCATTGTTCGATCCCCCTTCTAATGATAGTCAACCAAGTCCACATCGTAAGCGTGTTCGCCGTCGTAGCGGAAGGTGATCCGCCAGTTGCCGGTGACGGTTACGCCCCAGTACCCCTTACGGTCGCCCTTTAGCGGATGCATCCGATAGGTGCGCAGGGAAAGAGTCTTCATCGGGTTCAGGCCGTCCAATGTGTCCGGAATTGCAGCTATCCGCCGCAGACTCGCAGGGGGCAATCCGCGCCCGTCGCCTTTTCTCGCCAACCGCTTCAGCGCTTTGCTCTTGAATCCCTCAATCGCCACTATTTTTATAATGCGGCGCGTTCCGGCAGGCAAGCATTTTCAGCATTTTCCTTGCCGTGCCGCAAGGCTTCGACGAGCGGCCGCCGGCCGGCGCAGGCGGAGCGCCGCTCCCGCAGCGGAGCAGGCGCCGGTTACGCCGCTTCCGCTTCCGCAACTGCCGCTTCCGCCGCAATCTGCGCCGCTTCGGCCAACTGCTTCTCGCGCAGGACGGCCGGGGCCTTCGCCAGGGGCTGGTTCAAGCGCTTGCGGGCTTGCGCCAGGTCGTACTTCGCTTGAAGCTCTACCCACGCGTCGGCAGTGGCCCAGCCGGCCGCTTCCATCTTCATCGCCAAGTTCACGGTAATGGGCCGCTCTTCGTGAACGACGCGATCCAGCGTGACACGGTGGACGCCTAACTTGCGCGCCGCAGCGCCGATCGTCATGCCGGGGTAGTCTTCCCAAGCGTCAATCACGCTGCGTTTGAACAGTCCCCCCGGATGCGGCGGGTTTTGCCGCAGCCAATCCGTATCCTTCATGCCGGCAATCATCGTTTTCTCCCTTCTAGTGATAGTCAACCAAGTCAACGTCGTAGGCGTGTTCGCCGTCGTAGCGGAAGGTTATCCGCCGGTTGCCGGTGACGGTTACGGCGAAGTATCCCTTGCGGTCGCCCTTTAGCGGATGCAGCCCGTAGGTGCGCGCCGAAAGATCCTTCATCGGCGTTGGGCCGTCAAGGATTGTCGCGATCCGCGTCACGCTCTCGGGGGACAGACCGCGCCGGTCGCCCTTTTCTCGCCAACCGCTTCAGCGCCTTGCTCTTGAATCCGTCAATCGCCACTACTTTTTATAATGCGGCGCGTTCCGGCAGGCAAGCGTTTTCTTGCCGCGCCCGGAGTTCCGCAACGGGAGCGCATCAGGCGTCCTTCTTTGCGCGGGTGAGCAGCATGGCCAATCCCGGCAGGGCGATAGCGCCGACGAAAGCGGGGAGAAACGTTTGCGTCTCGAGCGCGAACGCGCCCACGGAGGCATAGACCAGCGCGACCGCGGCATTGGACAGCCCGACCAGCAGGGCGAACCGCGTCCGCGGCATGCGCGCCGCGCCGGCGAAAACGACCGCCGCCTCGGCCAGCACGGGCGCCGCGCGGGAGGCGATCAGCGACCAGTCCCCCCAGCGCCGATGCGCTCCGGCGGCGCGCTCCAGCCCGCGCTCGCCGACAAACCGGCGGACCGCCGCGCGGCCGGCGGTCGAGCCGATCCAGTAACCGAGAACGGCGCCGGCATTCAGGCCGAGCCAGTTCACCAGCGCGCCGAGCGGCCACCCCAGCAGAAAGCCCGCCGCGGTCGCCACCAGGCTCGACGGAATCGGCAGCAAAACGTCGGCGCACAGCAGCGCGGCGAGAACGAGCGCCGTCGCCGCCGCCGGCCGTTCCGAACCGATGTAGCCTGCGACCGCTTCCTCGACCGCCTGCTCGTAAAGGACGAACGGCGCGAGAATCAACGCCGCCAAAAGAACGGCCAAGGCGCTCCAGCGTAAGAACATCGGTTGCGGGCCGCGGGGCGAAAGCCGCGGGTCGGGAGAGACTTGCCACTATTTTCCGACCCGCGGCTCGGGGCCGCAACTCAAGCTATGCTAGAGGCCATGCGTTATCCGGCGCTCCTCGCGCTGCTTCCGGCGCTTGCCTGCTCCAACGGCGGCGGCCCGGAAGAGCAAGCCGCCAAGCCCAACATCGTCATCCTGCTCGCCGACGATCTCGGCTGGACGGATGTCGGCTTTCACGGCGGCGGCATTCCCACGCCCAACATCGACCGCATCGCCGCCGAAGGCGCGCAACTCAACCGCTATTACGTCGCGCCGGTCTGCTCGCCGACGCGGGCGGGGCTGATGACCGGCCGCTATCCGATTCGCTTCGGCGCCATGCGCGCGGTTTATCCGCCGTGGCGCGAGGGCGGAATGGATACTTCCGAAGTCACGATGGCGGACGTGCTGGCCACCGCCGGATACGAGCATCGCGGCGTCTTCGGCAAGTGGCACCTGGGGCACGGCGGGCTGCAATACCATCCGCTGCGGCGCGGATTCACCGAGTTTTACGGCCACTACAACGGCGCGGTCGACTACTTTACCCACGAGCGCGAAGGCGAGTTGGATTGGCACGCCGGGTACGAGTCGAGCTACGACGAAGGCTACTCGACCGACCTGATCGCCGCTGCGGCCGTCCGCTTCATCGAGACGCGCGCGGCGGGCGATGCGCCGTTCCTGTGCTACGTCCCCTTCAACGCCGTACACAGCCCGTTCCAGGCCAAAGAGGAAGACCTGCCGTTGTACGCCGACCTCGCCGAGGCGAAAGGCAATTGGACGGGGGCGACTCGGGTCAATCCTTCGGAAGGGGGCGAGCGCCGGCTGGCCAACCGGCGCATCCTGGGGGCGATGACCCACGCGCTCGACCAAGCCGTCGGGCGCATTCTGGATGCGCTCGACGAGGCGGGGATCGCCGATTCCACCTTCGTGCTGTTCTCCTCAGACAACGGCGGCGTGGGCGGAGTCGGGGAAAACGCCCCTTTGCGCGGCGCCAAGGCCTCGGTTTTCGAGGGCGGCATCCGCGTGGCGGCCGCGGCGCGCTGGCCGGGCAAAATTGCGCCCGGAGGCGTAATCGACGTCCCCTTGGCCAACATCGACATCCTGCCCACCGCGATGCGCATTGCCGGCGTCCCAAGCAGCGGCGGTCTTGCCGCCCCGCGCAGCGGAAAACCGCTCGACGGCGTGGACATCCTCGACGTCCTGACCGGCGAGCGGCAAAGCCTCGACCGCGGGCTTTTCAACTACATCGGGCAGGCCGGGCCGGATACGGAGCAAATCTCCTACATGACCGACGAGTGGAAGCTCGTCGTGCTGGGGCCGGCGGTCAGCGACGAGTCGGCGGACGATGCGCAGCGGCAACGGATGCTGTTCCGCATCGACGAAGACATGGCCGAAGAACGCGACGTCGCCGCCGAGCATCCGCAAAAAGTTGCCGAGATGTACGCGAAAATCAAGGAATTCCGGGCCCTGCAGCCGGCGGACGCGGTGCCGCCTTACAACGAAGGGCGGGAGAGCTCATCGTTCCAGGCGCCCCCGGAATGGCGCATCCCGGGCGACTATCCGCAATGACGCGCCCCGTCAGCCGAAATGGTGCGTCCCCTCGCGTTGGTTCCAGAAAACCTTCTTTTCCTTGCGCAGCGCCATCGTGGCCAAGTGGCCGGTAATCGCCGCTTCGTGGCCTAACTCCACGGGGCAGTTCAGCTTCTCGCCGTGCGCGACGGCGTCGATGAAGTTCTTGATGTGGTCGTTGGTCGAGTTGGTTTCGTTGAAATCCTTGCGCGCGTCGAAGTGCATTTCCGGCCGCGAGGAGACCTTCTCGGGCAGGCCGCGGGCCTGTTCGGGGTACACGTTGAGATAGCGCATTTGCATGATTTCCATCGTGCCTTCGCTGCCGCAAAGCTGCTCGCCGTAGCCGTAGTGCGAGGTGCTGAAGGCGGCCGAATAGGAAATATGGAAATGGTCGTCGTACTCGTAGGCGGCCGTAACGGTGTCGGGAACCTCGCGGTCGTCCTGAATCCAGTGGTGGATGCCGCCGTTGCAGACGACCGACTCGCAATAGTGCCGGCCGGTAATCATGTGCAGCGCGTCGGTCTGGTGGACGAGCAAGTCGGTGGAGATGCCGCCGGAATAATCCCAGTAGAGGCGCCATTGGAAGTAGCGCTGCTTGTTGAACGACGTGTTGCGGGCGGGCCCCAGGAAACGTTCGTAGTCGGTATTCGAAGGCGTTGCCTCGTCGGGAATCGCATAGCGCCAAGCCGGATTGGTCAGCGGGCTGTTGCGGTACCAGAAAGCTCGTGCGTAAACAACGTTGCCCAGCACGCCGGACTCGTAGATTTCGCGCGCCTTGGCATAGACGCGGGAACTGCGGCGCTGCGTGCCGACCTGGAATTTCTTGCCGGTCTTCTTGACGGCGTTGACGATATCGACGCCCTCTTCGATGGTGTGCGACAGGGGCTTTTCGCAATACACGTGCTTGCCCGCGTCGAGCGCGGCCAGCGCCATCTCGTGGTGCAGATGCTCGGGGGTCATGATGAAGACGGCGTCGATGGACTTGTCTTCGAGCATCTTGTAGTAGTCGTCGTAGGTGTCCGGCGCGGAACCCTGGTCGGTGATGACGTCGTCCTTCGTTTTCGCCAGGCGCGGACTGAAGGTGTCGCAGATGGCTTTAACCTGGGCGTCGTCCTTGGACACCTTCATCAGGGTGCGGATGTGCTTGCCGCCGCGGTTGCCCAGTCCGACCCAACCGACGTTGACCTTGGAGCCGGAAGATTGGGCGGAGAGCAGCGCCGGCGCGGCGATTGCGGACGAAGAAACGAACGTGCGGCGGGTTATTGGGTGGGGCATAACTGTTTTAGTTTAGCAATCCGCGGCGGCGGTCTTGCTATCCACTATTCACTATTCACTATCCACCGGCCGCGCATGCGGCCTTGCCGTTGTGCTAACCTGAGGTTGCGGGGTGGAGCAGTCTGGTAGCTCGTTGGGCTCATAACCCAAAGGTCGAGGGTTCAAATCCCTCCCCCGCAACCAATCCCCCGCGCGATTAACCGAACTTCCGCCGCCTGCGGCAATCCGCGCAGGGAGCGGCGCGGCGCAACACGACGCCCTCCTGCGCATACGGCGCGGGTCGATCACAGCCCTGCGCAAAAGCCCAACGGCAGCCTGCAAAGATCCGGGATTTTCACCAGGAAGAAGACGAGGCACATTTCGTCGGTGGTCCTGTCGCCCCAGCCGACCGGCTGCGGCGGATTGTTGGGGTTCCGCGGGTTGGACGCGGAATTGTCGTACCGGGCCCGCACTCTGAGCGTATCGGTGAGCTCAAGGAGGACAGGCTCCTTATAGGTGTAGAAGTCCTGCCAGTTGAAATCCCAGTCGTCGATATAGATCATCGGCGTCTCCGCGCCGTCGGCCGATATCCTGTCCATGCGAATCTCTTTGCCGAGCAAGTGCATGTGCGGCAGCACGGAGACGACCTCCACCGGAAAGAGACTGCCGCCCAGACCGGCGTTGAGCGCCGAGAACAGCGCGCGGGTCGCTGCATCGGGAAATTCGGCGGTCACTTCGTGGTTGTTCGCCCCTGCCGGAATTATGAAATCGCTGTTGATCACCGGCAGAACCAGCACGTTCTCAGCGGTCTGTTCTTCCGCGAAGTGCAGGCCGATGCGGGTCCGGTCGGTCTGCTGCGTCCCGTCGGGGAAATAGTGGATCTGCACCGCCATGCGCGCGTTCGGCCGCAGGAAGTACCCGGAGCCTGCGGGCAGTACCTGCGGGCTGTAACCGGGCACCCAGCCGCCCTGAATATACGATTCCACTCCCGTAATCGCGCCGTCAGCCTCGAATCCCGGCCCGCCGAAGCACGTATATCCCGGCCGCTCGCCGGTTTCCGCGGCTTCAAGAGCCGCCGATTGGCCGGTCGGATCGCCGAACAAGATCACGTGATGGACGATTTTGCGGTTGCCGGGCAGCACCTCGACCTTGGCGATGCTTCTGGTCTCGTCCGTCGGAACGGGAACGCTGAAGCAGCGGTAGTCGTCCGCCCCGTTCAGGTCGGGCGTGTATTCAGGAACATCCAGGATCATGTCCGGCTCGCCGAGAACCCAGTCGTCGTTGAAGACCAGCGGCGCCGGCAGGTCGGCCGGATCGCCTTCCGGGGCCCCGTCGTCCACCCAGCGCGCGATCAAGGCGATCTCGTTGTCGTCCAGGCGGCGCTCGCCGATGAATTCGCCGTGCCCCGGGACCGGTTTCCAGGGCGGCATACGGCGCTCTTGCGTCGAAAGCTTGATCGCCTGCGCCCAAGGCTCGGCGGATTCGTAGTCCAGGAGCGAGAACGGAGCGACTTGGCCCGGACGGTGGCAGGCCTGGCAATGCGCCTGGAACAGGCGGACGATCTGATTGTTGAAAGTGACCGCCCCGCCGACGCCGCCGAGGGAGAACGCCACCTGCACCTTGTTGGCATCGATCCCGTCGACGGTCAGCACGATATCGACGACCGGCCTGCCGCTCAACACGAGCGGCAGGGGGCCGATATTGACTTGGTCGAGACCGGGGAACTGCGCATGCGCGCCGTGATAGTCCACGTCGACCGGAACTCCGTCGATCGCCGCCGCCAGCTCCGAGCCGCCGCGCACGCCCGTGCCGAACAAGCTCAAATGGACTTGGCCGGCGGCGAGGTTGATCGGCATCGGCTCCCACGCCCCGCGCTCGGCATTGTAAACCGCTACGTTCTCATAGCTTTGACTCCCGTCGGCATTCGCGCGCACGGCGACCGCGGCCGCGAGGCCCGCGCCGCTACTCGCCGCGGAAAACAGTCCAGGACTCACGGGCCGGACCTCGAACTCCCCGTCGGCCAAAGTCTCGGCGCCGCGCATCGCCTGCATGTGCGCCGTGCCCGCGGGCAGGTTGGGAATCAGGATGTTGATCTGATTCTCTGTAACGATGAAGAGCTTCGCCTTGTGCTCGACTCCGGCGCTGTCTTCGATCGTGACCGAGACCGAGTCGATCTCCTCCGGCAGCTCGCCCTGGGGAGCGACTGTCGTTTGCTCCGCGAACCCTGCCCCGAAGACAGCGGCGATCGAGTTCGGCGCCAGCGGCTGCCCGGCGGCAAAGCTGGCTGCCGAGGTGATGGCGATGGCGACTTCATGGGCGCGCAGCGCGGGCGCGCAGACGAAAAACAAGGCCAAAGCGGCCGAGCAAACCCGGAAACGTTCCTTCGTGATCCACTGCATGACACACCCCACAACCGCCCCCCACCGGAGGGCTGAAAAGCGGCCGGCGCCCGTCGAGGCTTCGCCGGCGCCCGACCCTTGAAACAGCAATCGTAGCATTGCTTCTCCCCCAGTGGAGAACACGCACACATTGTAATGCAACCGTAACTTTTGCGGCAGGCAGGCGGTACGCCGCCGGCGCTGCAATGCGTCCTGCCGGACAGGGGAAATCAAAGAGACGCCGTCCGCCAGAGCTCGATCGCCCGCACGATGCTTTGCTCCAGCCAAGGCAGAAAGCGCTCTTCGGCCTGTTCGAGGGGTTCTTTGTAGTTGATCTGGAACACTCGTTCGGCCAGCGGTTCGATACCGCCGATCTCGCGTTCGCCTGCTTCGGTTTCAACCCGTTGAAACCAACACGCCGAGCAGGCGAGCACGCCCTGAAACTCATGCCCGATGCCGTGGAACGCGATCAGCAGCTCGCTCCGATTGGCGTTCTTCATCACCAGCCGCGCCCAGGAACGGTAGGCGTGGGTGTTGGCGAAGTAATGGAACTTCTTCGCGGTTTCTACGATCTGGAAGCGGTAATAGCCGCTTCTGGGATCGCCGTTTCCGGCGCTGTCCGCAAGGAACGCCGCATCCTCGAACAGCCCCTCCATCTCCCGCTGCATGGTCTCCGCAACTTCCTGCAGCCGCCGCGCGGCCCTTGCGCAGAGGGCGTCCGCGGTATCGCGCGCGGCCTGCCATTCGTCTAACAAAGCGTCCCTTCTGCGCTGCAAATCTCTCCGCACAGCGCGGATCGCATCTTCCGCCCGGGCGGACTGCAGCACGTCCCGCGCGATGCTCAGCGCTTTGACGAACTCGTCTTTCTGGATGCCCGCAAAATACCGGACTAGGTTTTCAAGATTGCCGCCGTCCGCAGCCTCCAAGGCATCGAGGTATGCGCTGCGCTCCCGATCCCGCACGACCAGCGGAAACCAACCGCTCTTAACCAAGACCAACGTTGCGAGCGCTCGCGCAACACGCCCGTTGCCGTCCTGAAACGGGTGGATTTGCACGAACCGGTGATGCAACCATGCGGCTTCTACTTCCGGCGGGACGCCTACATGCCCCCGATGCATGGCGATCAAACGGTCCATCTCTGAAGAAACTTGTTCCGGCGGACAATACTCGTGCAGTTCGCCGCTCGGTCGTTGAGGGTTGTTCGGCAGCAGTTTGTAGCCGCCGTGGATCAAGGGAACTCTGGTTCTCTTTCCGTATCGATCCCTGCCTTCCACCGTGTCCTGGTGGCAGGTAATGAGGGCATGCATTTCCTTGATATAGCCGGCGGACAAGACGCGGCGACCCTTCACGAAATCGAAGATGCCGTCCACTGCCGCTTCGTGATCGCCGATCATGGAAACTACGGCCTCGGGATCGCTCACCGCGCCGTGCGGGATCAAGGCAGCGTCGATGCCGCGGTCGATCAACAGTTGCGTGATGCCGCGGTCAAGGACGTACAGTCGCTCGATCAAGCCGGTTTCGATGGCCCACTCGCGCTTCAGCCGTTCGTTGAACCGCTGGAACTCGTCCAGCCTTTCAAGCCGGCTGCGCTGCTCCTTCCACACGCTTTCCAGAGTCCGCAACTCGTTTTGCGCAAGCGCTTCCGGCGCGGCGGCATAGTCGCGTATAGGTTCCCACGAGCGGCTCATGGCGAGGACTGCAGAACGGCTCCGACCGCTTTTGCGATCTTATCGCATAGCCTGCAGGCGGGCCCCTCCCGTCCAACCCCGCCTCTCGACGGACAAGACGGGGCAAGACGCCTGTTAGACTGAGCAAGGCGCGGCGGCAACAGCGGCTCGGCGCCGCTCGGGGGACGGGCGCGTAGCTCAGTTGGATAGAGCATCTGCCTTCTAAGCAGAGGGTCCCAGGTTCGAGTCCTGGCGCGCCTGCCATCGCCTCCGCCGCGCGCGGGGGATCAACGGGGGGCTTCGGGCTCTTCCTCCGGCAGAGGCTCGATGTCTTCGATCTCCTCGAACGAAATTGTCGCTTCGACCGTGAACTTGCGGTAAAGCCGAAACTCGACTTCGTTGCGGCTGAGCATTTTTCCGCTGCGCATGAAGACCTGCGCCTTGAGCGGCAGCAGGAAGTCTTGGCCGCTGATGGCGATGAAGTCGTAGTCGAGGCGCGAGCGGGCCTCCTGCATGGGAAAATCGCGGGGGATCTCGCGCGCCTCCATCACGATGCGCAGCACCCTCTCGGATTCCTTGTCGATATAGACGAGACCCTCGTAGGCCGTGCGGATGGTGCGCTCCGGCAGGCCCTCGGCGGCTCCGTGAGAGGTCAGCGACCAACTCGAGCGGCTGCGCGGCACTTTCACGTTGAAGACGTAAACCGGACGCCCGCGCAAAAGCGAATGGCGCGCCCAGGTAAATTGCGCGTCGGTCTGAAGGGAAAAAAGGCCGGCCAGGGTAGAGCCGAACTCGCCGCTGCTGACGGCCCCGTCGAGTTGCTCGAAGGACTTGCCCGAGGCGCGGTCGTTGACGCTGAGCAGCTCGTAGCTTTCCCTGCCCTCGACATAGCCCACGCGCGTCTTGATCTCGTCGTACTTGAGCCAATCCATTTCCAGGCCGCTGGGGTCGACGTAGCGCCGGGTAAGCTGCAGGCACATGTAATCCGGCAGGCCGGCGGTATAGGCCTTGGCGTTGGCGCGGGCCTCGGCGATGATGCGCCGCTGCTCTTCGAGGGACGGCGGAGACGGCTGCTGGGTGCGCCGGCCGGTTTCGGCAACGAGGCGCGGCGCGGGCAGGCCGGCCGTCGACGGCTGCAGCGCTTCGAGCGCCTGCAGCGTCCTGGGGCCGATGCCCCAACCCACGAACTCCTCGATCAGCTTGTCGCTCAGGGCGAACTTCAGCTTTTGGGTTTTCAGGTAATTGGCGATCTGCTTGTCTTTGAACCCCTGTTCGAGGGACGACTTGAGGAAGTCCCGCAGGCGGTCGTAGTCGAGAGCGGCTTGCGCGGCGAGAATCAGCGCGGCCGCCAAGGAGGCGCAGAGCAAGCGGCGGGCAACGCGCAGGGCCGGCATGGTTCTCAGTTTAGCCGAGCGGCGGCGGCGGCATGGTCAGGCGATCGCCTCCAACGCGGCCGCGCTGTGCAGCGGGCCTTCGCATTGCGCCTCCGCGCGCTGCACCAGGAAACGCTGCAAATCCGCGGCGCTGCGGCGCTCGACGGCGATTTCGGTCGGCTTGGCGCGCAGCATCCGCGCGGCGAGCCGACGGGACTCCGGCGTCATGGCGCAGGCGCCGCCGTCTTTGTAGCGCGCGTCGAACAGGCCCGGCCGCGAGCGGCTGAAATAAACCGTGCGGTCGGGCGGCAGGAACTCGCCGCTGACGATGCAGCGATCGAGCGCGGGCAGCCAGCCGCCGAGACGCACCGCCCACAACAGGTAATAAAGCAGCGCCCGCTGCGCCCAGCCGGCGATCTTGCCGTCCGGCGGGCCGCCGTCCCGGAACTGCTCCCGAATGCCCCGCCGGAATTCCTCGACCACGATGCGCAGCAGCCGAAAATGAGCGTCGCTCGGCTCGTGCTCGGGCAAGAGCCGCTCGGCCGTCTCGGCGATCAAGTCGAGGGCGGCGCTTGTCGGATAGTCCGCCCGCAGCAGCGCCGGCGGCGCCAGCAGTTCCGCGCGTTCGAGACGCACCAGCTCCAGCGTGTCCTTTTGCACATAGAAAAGCCGGGAATGCGCCAGGCGTTCGAGAGACGAGCCGAAGCGGCTCTTGGGGCGGCGGACTCCGCGCGCCACGCCCCGCAGCTTGCCCCGGTCGCGCGCGAAGAAGCTGACGACGAGGTCGGCTTCGCGGAACGGATAGCTGCGCAGAATCAAGGCTTCGCTTTCGCGGGAGGGCACGGCGGGAAATCTATTCTCTTACCGAATAGTCTCGCATCGCGGGCGTCTTGCGGGCTGTTCAGGCTAACCGATTGCGCTCCGGCGCGTCCGTTGCAATGGAGCGGGAACAAAGCATGTCCGCCCCTCGTATTCCCATGCAGCACACCGGCGCTGAAAGGAGACGCCCCATGCCTCACGCCCAACGAACCGCGCTTGCGCTCGCCGCCGCCCTCTGTTTGGCGGCCGCTCCGCTCGCCGCCAAGGTCAGCGAAGACTTCGACCGCTCCTTCGAACTCGCTGCAGGCGGCAGCGTCGCCGTAGCCAATATCAACGGCTCGATTAAAATCCGGGCGGCGGACGGCGACCGGGTCGCCCTGCACGCCGTCAAGACCGCCGACAACGCCGACGCGCTGCAAGCCGTGACGATCGCCATCGACGCCTCGCCGTCTGAGCAGGACGGTAAAATCCAACGCCTGCGGATCGAAACGAAACACAGCAAACGCGGCTGGTTGCGCTGGGGCGGCAACGCCAAAGTCGCCTACGAGCTGACCGTCCCGCGCGGCGCGGCGGTCGAGGCGAAATCGGTCAACGGGGGGATAACGATCGAAAACGTGCAAGGCGGCAGCGTAGCGGAAACGGTCAACGGCGCAGTGAATATCAGCGGCGCGGGAGGCGCGGTCACGGCCAAGACGGTCAACGGCGCAGTGCGCGCGGGCATCGCCGACGCGGCGGCGGGCGAAAGCTGTTCGTTCAAGACGGTCAACGGCTCGCTGCGGGTCGCGCTGCCCCCCGGCGTCAGCGGAAAATTCCGCGCAAGCACCCTCCACGGCGCCATCGAAACCGACTTTCCGCTGGAAGTCCGCAAGGCCAGGCACTGGGGCAAAAAATCCATCGACGCGCAACTCGGCGACGGCAATGCGAGCTTTTCGTTTTCGACCGTGAACGGCTCGATCGACATCCTCAAAAACTGAGCCGCGCGGGCGCCGCATGCCGCTGGATCCGGCGGAAATTTGAGCGCGGTTATCGGCTCCAGCGGTAGTTCAGGCGCATGTAATAGTAGCCGCCGTTGAAGCCGAACGGCGTGAACTGACTGTAACGGTTGCCCAAACGCGCCGCGGCGAAGGGATTCTCATCCGGGTACGTATTCAGCAGGTTTTGTCCGCCGACCGCAATCGTGGTCGAATCGTTGACGGCGTAGGATATCTCGAGATCGACGAGGAGTTTCCCCTTGAAGAACAACCGGTCTTCCGTGTCCCACCAGCCGCCGAAGGAATAAAGCCGGCCCAACAGGCGCCAAGGCCCCTTGGAATGGTCGCCGGTCAACGTCCAACGGGTCCTGGGAACGGCCTCTTCCAATTCGCGGATGCGGCGGGCGTTGAGTCTGTCGGCGCTGAAATCGGTCACCGCGGTGTCGGTGCGGTTCAAGGCGACGCTGAATGCCGTGCTGCCGCCGAGAGCGGGCGGCCTGTAGGCCGCGACCAGATCGACTCCCTGCGTCGTCGTCGAAAAGTCGTTGGCGAAAAACCGAAAATGCAGCAAATCGCGGGCGCTCTCGACTCCTCCCGCAAGAAGCAAATCGACTTCCTGGGGCGTGAGCGAGAAACGCTGCGTCAGCAGCAGGCGGTCGGACATATCGACGCGGAAGTAATCCGCCGTTAAGGTGAACGCCGCGCCGCCGCTTTTCCCGCGGCGGCCTCCAAGCACTGCCCCGGCCGTGTAGTTGACTGACTTCTCGGCGTCGAGCGGCGCGCTTCCACGCAGCTTGGCGGCCTCGAAGCTTGGCGGAATCGTGCCGTCATGGACGATCTCCATAAGCTCCACGTCGTATATGCTCGACACGTTGACCACGTTTGCCTGTCCGGGCGTCGGCGCGCGGAACCCGCTGCTCACGCCCGCGCGCAGGGCGAGAGGGCCGGCAATCCGCAGGCGTCCGGAGAGCTTGCCGTTGGTCGTGGCGCCGAAGTCTTCGAAATCCTCGAAGCGGAGGGCGGCGCCGAGAGTCCACCTTTCGTCATAGCTGTCGATTTCCACGTCGCCGTAGACCGCGATGTTGGAGCGGCCCCATTCCCCGGCCGTGAGCGGGCCGTAGCCGGGGAAGCCGTTGGACGTGGAGCTGAAGCCCTGCGGAGCGAAGGGGCCGACAACCCACGATTCTCTTTGCCCGAGTCGGGTGATGAACTTTTCGTTGCGCCACTCGGCGCCCCCGGCGAGATTGACCCGGCCGATCCTGTACGCAAGATCGAAGTTGAGGTTGATGTCTTGCTGTCTGTTGGCGCCGGGCTTGAAGGATGTCGGCGTATCGGGCCCCAGCGAGGCGTTGACCGTATTGAAGATGAACAGGTCCGCCTCGTGGCCGCCGGCGCCGACGCTCGCGTCCCAGTTGAGGCCGCCGGATGTTGCCCCGCGCACGCCGGCGACAAATGAGGAGTCCTGCGAGACGCCTCCGAACCGCGGGGTAAATCCCCCGGGGAACAATTCTTGAAAAGAAAAGCAGTTGGGATCGGCGAAAACCCGGTCGAGAGCGTCCCGGTCGGGCGTTCCGTTGGTTACGGCGACCGCGGGGCAGTTCGCGGAGCCGTCGAGGACTCCGTCCCGGGCGTCGAGCGCGTCTCCGATGAGCAGGGTCTCGCCGCTGTCGAGGCTGAAAACTCCCCCGCGGGTGTTGGGATTGCGGAAATTGAAGCCGCCTTCCACCCTTTTGCGGGCGAAGTTGGCGTGGCTGTAAATCTGCGCTCCGGAGCCGAACAGATAGCCGAAGTTCCCGAAGAACTTGACATCGTTGTCGATCTCCGGCGAACCCCAGACCTGCGCGGGGTCGCCGACATGCGCGTTGCCGGCCGCGGCAAGCAGCGCCGCGTCGTCGCGCTGAACGGTGCGGCTGGTCGCGCCGGCGTTGCCGTACTCCAGGCTCAGGTTGGCGAATCCCGTCTTGCCGAGCGGCAGCCCGGCGTTGGCGGCGACCGTGTAGCCGAAACCGTCGCCGTATCCGTAACCTCCGGTGCGAAACTCAACGCTGCCGCCGAAGGGATCGTCCTTGAGCAAAAAGTTAAGCACGCCGGCGATGGCGTCCGAGCCGTACTGCGCCGCCGCTCCGTCGCGCAAGACTTCGACCTGCCGCAGCGCTATGGCCGGGATGACCGCGACATCCGGACCCTGCGCGCCGTCCGACGCGCCGTTGCCCAGCCAGTTGATGACCGCCGAACGGTGGCGGCGCTTGCCGTTGACCAGAACCAGCATGTGATCCGGCGCCATGCCGCGCAGGTTCACCGGACGCACGATCGTCGCTGCGTCGCTGATCGGCTGAATGTTGACGTGGTAGGACGGTATCGCCGTGCGCAGCAGGTTGCTCACGTCGGTATCGCCCTGGCTGAGCAGGTCCCGCACCGGCAGCACGTCGATCGGCGCCATCGACTCGGCGACCGTGCGCGGCTGCGAGCGGCTGCCGACAACGACCAATTGCTCGCTGACGACGGCCAGTTGCAGCACGACCGCGGCCACGCCTTCCGACCCCTGCGCGGTTAGTTCCGCGTTCTCGAAATCCGGCGCCGAAACGACGATCGAGTGCGGCCCGGCGCCAAGCCCGCAGAATGCCGCGACGCCGGAGTCGTCCGTCGGCTGCCGCCGATCCCCGATCGTGGCGCTTGCGTTCGATACGGGCGCGGACGAAGGATCGGCGACCAGAATCTTGAGACAGCCCTCTTGCCCCGCCGCGGAGGGAGCGAAGAACGAGACAGCCGCCGCCAGGATTGCAAGAGGAATTGCGTAGCGCACCGGAGAGGCGGGGCGGTTCCCTGCCCGGCTAAAAGCCCGAATAAGGCCGGGGCGCCAGCAGCTTCTTATGGATTTTCGAGACGGTTCCCTTGTACTTGGCGACGGCGCTCAGCTTTTTCCAGTCCGGATGCGGGCCGAACTTCGACCACGCTTCCTTGAGCTGGGCTTCGTCGTCGTAGACCGTCATGTAGGTCAGATTCGGCATCTTCGGGCCGGCCAGCACGCGGCCCATGAAGACCGGTTGAATGCCGCAATCGAGGAAAATCGGCACTTCGCCGGCATTGAACATTTCCACCTTGAGCGCGCCTGCCTTTTCGGAGTGGCTCTCATAGCTGCGCAATTCGAAGAGCCGCGGCTTGTCCTGCTTCTTTTGGTGCGGGACGCGGGCGCGGGGAAAGGCTTGAAAGGAAAGCAACAGCTCGGAATCGATGCGTGAGAAGCGCGGTTCGTCCTTGGGCGCATTGAAGTATTCCCCCGCAGCCGCTTGGTAGGCCGCGTCCGCGTCCAGCTTGCCTTGCATTGCCGAGAACTTGTCGATCGACGAGAAGGGGATCAACAAGTAAACGTTCGGCGCGCCTTCGGGAGCCTGGTCCGCAAAGACGCCCACAGGGCCGATGCCTTGCCGTTCGAGCGCCGGCAGGAGCGCCTTGTCGAGGTACGCATCGACCCGCGGCAACTCAGCCGCGGAACTGAGGCGATAAGTGCGGAACTCGAGGTATTGCCGCTCCTCATGCCGATCGGCCCGCAACCCGTCGGCCGGCATCGTCGCCGCGCCGATCGCGGCCAGCATCGCCGTATATCTTTTCATGTCGTTTCTCCAGAGGTTCCAAAGGGTATTGTCGAATTGTATCAGCGCGTCCGCCCGGGCGGCTCGGAACGCTCCCTATACGGGGATCAGCGCCACGCGGGCGGGCTCTCCGGCAATCGAGAACTCGCGCAACTCGCCGCGCGGCGGAATGGAGTTCGCGCCGAGCAGGCCGGTGCATAGAGTTTCCTGCATGAAATGCTCCCGGTTTTCATGCAGCACGCGGACGAGCCGGTCCGATCCCGTAACCGATAGATGGATGCGCCGCACATAGTCGATGTTCAGCTCCTTGCGGAAATTCTGCACGTGGTGCAGCAACTCGCGGTAAAGACCTTCGTCGCGCAGCGCATCGTCGAGTTCGGTGTTCAAGGCCACGACCGCCGTCGCATCTCCGGCCGCGGCGAAGTGCTCCACCGCTTCCACGGCGACCTCGACATCGGCCGGTTCGAGCTTGAGCGTTTCTCCTTCGAAATCGATTTCCGCAAAGCCGTCCGCGAGCAGCTTCGCGCGCAAGTCCGCAGCGTCCAAGGCGGCGAACACCCGCTTGGCGCTCTTCATTTTCTTGCCGAGCCGCGGGCCGAGCCGCCGGAAGCTGGGCTTCGCCGTGTAGCCGACGTGCGCTCGGCCGCCTTCGAGGAAAGCCACCTCGTGTACGTTGAGCTCTTCCCGAATCAGATTTGCGTAAGGGGCGATGCGGCTGCGCAATGCCGGATCGCTCAAGACGACCTCGACGCCGCGCAGCGGTTGGCGGACCTTAAGCCGGCGCGTAGTCCTCACGCGCAAACCCAGCGAAACGATATTGCGCACCGCCGCCATCTCTTCCGACAGCGCCATGTCGATGACGGACGCATCGCTCTGAGGCAGGCCGCACAAGTGGACGCTCTCGACGCAATCGCCGCCCGGGCCGCAGACGATGTTGCGGTAGATCTCCTCCGCCAGGAACGGCGTGAACGGCGCGGCCAGCTTGACGACGGCGACCAGGCACTCGTACAAAGTTGCGTAGGCGTCGCGCTTGTCGTCGTCGAATTCGCTCTTCCAATACCGCGCGCGGCTGCGGCGCAAGTACCAATTCGACAGGACATCGACAAAGCGGTTGAGCTCGACCGCCGCTTCATAAGCGCGGAACGCTTCCATGTTGTCGGCGACGGCCCGCGACAGCAGGGCCAGCTCGGAGAGAATCCAGCGGTCGAGCAGCGCGCGTTCGGCCGGCGCCCTGCCGGGCATTGCCGCAGGGTCGAAACCGTCGATGTTGGCGTAGATGGTGAAGAACGAATAGACGTTGCGCAGCTTGAGCGGGAATTCCTTCTGCGCGGCGCGGACGTTCGCCAGGGAATGCCGTTTGTCCGACCAGGGTTGATTGCCGCTCAAGAACATCCAACGGAAGGCGTCCGCTCCGGGCGCCGGACTCGCCGCCTCGATCGTTACGCGCTCGCCGGCGGGCAGGCGGCGCACGTCGTTCGGCGCCGTGTCCGCGCCGTCGCGGGCAAGTTTCGCGCCCAGAGCTTCGCGGTCTGCGTCGGCCAACGCCGTCACGCGGCGCGGCATGCGTTTGCCGGGTCGAATCGACAACTCGATTCCCGCCGCCGGCTCATCCGGCCGATAGATTTTTACCGTCTCTCCGGGCTTCAGATCCAGCGCCTCGAGGTCTTCCTTGGCGATCGCTGCCTGGCCGGCGCGGACTTGTTGCCCGCAGGCCGCGCCGCTCACTACCGCGAAGTCTTGGGCGACAAGGTCGAAGATAACGTCGGGCGGCGTGTAATTGCCCTTCGATTTGGATTCCTTGCTGCCGTAAGGGTCGTTGACGAAACCCAGAACGATGCAGGTCTTGAAAGGATGCGGATACCGCTGCGTTTCGATCCCGAGATGGCGGCATGTCGCGGCATCGAAAACCAATGTCGAGACCATGAGCTGCGAATAAAACCAGCCGCGGGTCTGGTCGATGGCTTCGGTGATGTAATCGGCCGGGAAACGGCTTTCGAACTCCTCGCGCCCCCGGTGGGGAAAGCCGTATTGCGCGAAGGGCATGCAGCCGGAGTCGAACCAGCAGTCGATCACTTCCGGCGCGCGGCGGTAAACGCCCTCTTCGCCGGGCTCGGTCCAGACGACTTCATCGATCCACGGCTTATGCACTATCAGGTGATCGGACAAAGTCGGGTCCGCTTCCTTGGCGCGCCGGAAGCGGTCGAATGCAGCCGGATTTTTCGCGAGTATCTCGGCGCATGAAGCCGGCGCCTGCATCCTGCCGGTAACGTCGTTGACCCAGACGTTGAGCGGCGTGCCCCAATAGCGCTCCCGCGAGAGCGCCCAATCGACGTTGTTGCGCAGGAAATCGCCGAATCGGCCCGCGCCGATGTGCTCGGGCAGCCAATGGACGGCGTCGTTGTTGGCCAGCGCTTCCTTGTTGCGGGCGGTGGTGCGGATGAACCAGGCCGGCCGAGCGTACTGAATCAACGGGTCGTCGTCGGCGCGCCAGCAAAACGGGTATTCGTGGCGGTAGTTTTCGCGATGCGCCAGAACGCCGCTTTCCTGCATCAGCCGGATCAGCAGCCTGTCGGCGGCCTTCACCTCTTGGCCGGCGGCGTCGGCGACCTCTGCGGTAAATTTGCCGTCCGGCCCGACCGGGCAGAGCAGCGGAACCGCTTCGGGATCGACGTACCGCTCGGCAACCGTCTTGTGCAGGTCATAGTCCACCTCGCCGAACGCCGGCGCCTCATGCACCAGACCGGTTCCGGCGGCGAGCTCGACGAAATCGGCCGCCAGGACCTTCCAGAGATACGGCTCCGACCCGCCGTTTTTGAGTTCTCCCGATGCGCCTGCGAGCGCATCGTAGAAGTAACGGAACGGCGGGCGGTAGCGCTTGCCGAGCAGGCCGGCGCCCTTGATCTCCTTTTCGACCGGCAGAGCGCGGCCCAGCTTTTGCGCAATCGTCTCGCGCAGCGCGGCCGCCAGGATCAGGCTGCGCCCGCCGTCTTTGACTTGCACGTAGTCGTATTCGGGACGGACGGCCACGTACTGATTGGCGGGCAAGGTCCACGGCGTCGTCGTCCAGATCAGCAGCGAGACCTCGGGATCCTCGTCCAGCGGCAGCGCGACATAGACCGACGGATCCTCGACCGTTTTGTAGCCCAGCCCGACCTCCCCCGCCGAGAGCGCCGTGCCGCCCTGCGGCCACCACCAGACGATTTTGCGCCCCTTGTAAAGCAGCCCTTTTTCAAAAAGACGCGACAGCGCCCACCAGACGCTTTCGACATAAGACTTGTGAAACGTGACGTAGGCGTCGGAGAGATCGACCCAGAAGCCGACCCGCTCCGTCATGCGCTCCCATTCCTCGGTGTAGGCGAACACCGAGTCGACGCACTGGCGAACGAATCTTTCCACGCCGTACCGCTCGATCGCTTCCTTGCCGTGGATGCCGAGCTCTTTTTCGACTTCGACTTCGACCGGCAGGCCGTGCGTGTCCCAGCCGGCCTTGCGCGGAACATGCTTTCCGGCCATGGTCCGGTAGCGCAGGAAGACGTCCTTGAACACCCGCGTAAGCACGTGGCCGTTGTGCGGCAGCCCGTTGGCGGTCGGCGGCCCTTCATTGAAGATGAACTGCGGCGAGCCTTGACGCAGCTTCAAACTCTTCTCGAAAATGCGGTTTTCTTCCCAAAATCGCATCACGGCCCGCTCGGCCGCCGGAAAGTCGACAATCGGTTTGGCTTGTTGGAATTTCTGCTCGCTCATGGGCGCTCGACGGGTAGAAACTTCTAGTTTCGCTTAAAGATGCGGGCGGCTTCAGCGGCGCTTCTAGGGAAGGTCTGAACAATAGGCAATTTTAGGGTATGGGAGCGATCAAGGCGTAGGTAGCGGGGCAAGCAATAGGCGGGGGTGGGCGATACTGGGGCCGAAACCAGCTATGGGCAGCTATTTTTCAGGCTGCAGTAGGGTTTTGAGGGCGCTTTTTGCCTATTGGACACACTACGCCCTGCAGATTACGCCGCAGCAAGCGGCAAGCAGTGCTGCCTGGCCAGGAACAGATTGACCAAAGCACAATTGACGTACACCCGCTGAGTGTTCTTCTCCAGCCCGCGGTAGCGCACCTTGCTGAAACCGAAAATCCGTTTCAGCACCTGAAAGGGATGCTCGACCTTCGCGCGCACCTTCGATTTGGCCCGGTTGCGCTCCTTTTGCGCGGCGCTCAACGGCCTTTGGCGGGTTCCTTTCCGGTGCGTGCAGTCCTGCGCCTGCGGAGCCTGCTGCCGAATCGCCTGCCCCTGCCCCTGATAGGCCGCATCTCCCCACACTCGCTCTTCGTTGCCGTGCAGCAACTTGCCGATCACCTGCGAGTCATGTACGTTCGCCGCCGTCGTCGCCACGGAATGGATCAGCTTCGTCTCGGCGTCCACTCCGATGTGCGCCTTCATCCCGAAGTACCACTGATTCCCCTTCTTCGTCTGACGCATCTCCGGGTCCCGCTTCTTCTCCTTGTTCTTCGTCGAACTCGGCGCGTCGATGATCGTCGCATCCACAATCGTCCCGCCGCTAACCTTCAGCCCTTGCTCTTGCAAGTGTGCGTTCACCGCCCCGAAAAGCGCCGCCCCCAGTTTGTGCTTCTCCAGCAGCCGGCGAAACTTGCAGACCGTCGTCTCGTCCGGCGCCGGCTCCCGGCACAAGTCGATGCCCGCAAAACGCCGCATCGCGTTGGAGTCGTACAGCGCTTCCTCCACTCCCGGATCCGACAAATTGAACCACTGCTGGAGAAAGTGGATGCGCAGCATCCGCTCCACGCCCACCGGCGGACGCCCTGCCCCTTGACGCTGCGGGTAGACCGGCTTGACCAGCGCGCAGAGCTTCTCCCACGGCACTACCCTGTCCATCTGTTCCAAAAATCGCTCCCGCTTGGTCACCTTGCCATAGCGCTCGAATCCTGCTTCCGCCAATGTCCTTTGTCTGTTCAGCGCTCCCTGCATCCTCTCCTACCCCCTCATTCCTGCTATTATTCTATCCGTCTACCCAACGGTCAATTAATCAGACTTTCCCTAGGGCGCGGATGCGGCCCCTGTCGGAAACAGCCCGTCCACGATGGGCGCCGCGCTGTCGAACTGAGTCAGCGGATTGAGTCCGAGCAGCCACTCGACGCTGCGCACCAACGACGGCGTCGAGACGAACTTTTCGATTACCGCTTCGCGGCGCGCCGGGCCGCCGCCGACAACGGCTCCTTGGAGACGCGGCGCGAGGGGAACAGCGAAGACGGCCGTTTCGGCGAACGCCGCCGCGCGTTCGAAAGTTTCGAGCAGCAAGCCGAGGCGGCGGTCCTGCTCTTCGGCCGGACCGCGCAGGCGGACGACCGTCAGAGTCGGCGGGCGTTCGGCGGCTGCGGCTAATAGCTCCTCGACGCTGCGCCCGCCGGGAAAGCCGTAAACCGCCGTCGAGAGCCCGGCGGCGGCGGCGTTCGACCACAGGGTTCCCGCCGCGGGGGCGGCCGCCCGCGGAATCGTTGCGAGCCAATCGAAGGGCAAGCGCCGCGCCGCGGCGGCCGGGCCGAGCTTGGCGAAAAAGTCCGTCTCATGCGCGCTGCTCAGCCAGGCCAGTTGCGCCCATTCGTCGCGGCCCGCGGCGACGAATCCCGCCAGGTAGGCGAACCGCTCGCGGAGGCGCCGCCATGCCGCTCCGCGCGCGTCGGTAAAGATCAGCACAACGTGCTTGACCGCTCCGGGGACGGCGGGCGGCGCCTCCGCGTCCGCGGGCAGATTGCGCACGGCCGCTGCCGTCAGGTAGCCGATCTGCTCAGAGTTGAGCGCGGGAAGGATGCCGGCCAGTCCGCCGTTTTCGGTATCGCCCTTGCCGCTCAGGTAAGCGACTCCGCCGTCGGGCAATCCCGCCGCGGCGGTCGGAAACCAGCCCGTGGGCAAGGCGCCGACGACTTCGATCAACGCTTCGGAGATATCGGCCACAACGATGCTGTTGTTGCCCGAGTTCGCAATGTACAATTCGCCGTTCGCTCCAAGGGCGAGCGCCGTCGGCAGCGACCCGACCGGCGACGCCGGGCCGGGAGAAACCGGAACGACCTGGATCAACTCGAATCGGTTTTGCGCGGTGACGCCGAGCGACCAGACGCTGTCCGTGTAGGCGCAGGCAACGATCAACCGGGCGGGGTACCTGCGCGCTTCGTCGTCGGGAGCTTGCGGATCGAGCGCCTCGACCGTCCCCGGCGCGATTGCCAGATCCGTCGGATGCTCGCCGACCGGGATGCGCTCGATCAGCCGGCGGTCCGCGAGGCTGTACAAGCCGACCGAGGCTTCCGCCCAATGGCCGATCAACAGATGCTTGCCGTCGGGCGCGAGGCGCATGCGGTATGGCGCGGCGCCGGTCTTGAAATCGCCCAGCACGAAACCGGAC
Source organism: Bryobacterales bacterium (assembly GCA_965214915.1). Taxonomy (GTDB): domain Bacteria; phylum Acidobacteriota; class Terriglobia; order Bryobacterales; family UBA6623; genus CATQHP01. Next base: position 1,095,234 of record CBDCCP010000001.1, read on the forward strand.
TGCGTATTGATTACGGTAACGGTTCCGGCCAGCACGTCGGCGGCGTAGAGCAGTCGATCGTCGGGATCGAAGAGAACGTCGCCGATCAAGGTCGGCCGGCCGCGGAAGCCGCCGGGCAAGAGGGAGAATTCACGTTCCCGCTTCAGCTTCCCCTCGACGAACGAGAGCTCGAAAACGCTGCCCCGCGCGCCGCCGCCGACAAATGCTTTGTCGCCGCGGCGGTTGAGCGTCAAGCCGAGCCAGGCGTCGGGCAGCTCGAGGCGCTGGACAAGCCGGCGGGAAGCGAGGTCGATCACGCTGACCGACGGGGTCTCGTAGCCGGCTTCGAGCACGAGCAGATGCTTGCCGTCGCGGGAGACCTCCAACGCCATCGGCAGACTGCGCAGCGCCACCTGCGCGCCGGACGGCGTAATGCGCTGCCCCGTCGGCAGGATCGAGCTGCCGTCGGCCTGCCGTCCGGGACCGGGCTGCGCGAACGCCGGGAGGGCGAGCAGCGCCGCGGCAAGGGAAAGAGCGAGGAGAAATGCCGCCGGGGCTTTGGCGCGGTCAAGACCGCCGCCGGACCGCCGTCGTTGGCGGCGCAGTGAATAGTGAACGGCCAATAGGGGATAGCGGCGAGAACCTGTCTCGAAATGGCAAGCCTGGATCATGACCCTATCGACTATGAGAGCACCCTTTTTATTTTCAGTACGTCCGGCTTGCGCTGCATGGATCGCCTGCCGCGGAATACAGTTTCGCGATAGGCTTCAGGCGTGCGGTTCCGGCATCGACCTGCCCGGCGCGTAAGCGATGATCTCTTGGACAGCGCTTGCCGCGGCCTGCATGCGTAGCTCGAAAGCCTGGAACGAATCCACGCCGGCGGCGCTTAGAAAGAGCGGTCTCAGCTTCGCGGGCGCGTCGCGGCTTTCCGTGTCTTCGCCGATCAGGCTTTGCAGCGCTTGGATGCGCGTCCAGAGCTCCCAGGCGTCGAGCAGGCGCTGCGCATCCTCGCCGGGCAGCGCGCCCGTTCCCGCCAGCGCTTGGATCGTCTCTCCATGGGTTCCGCCCGCCGCAACGTCCGGGGCCTCGCGCAGCAGCAGGTATTGCGTGAGCGCCTCGATGGCGTCGAGACCGGCGCGGCAGCGCGCCGGCGGCGCATCCTCGGCCGGCGCGCTCGATGCGGCAAGGCCGCGGCGGAGCCGTTCCCAGTCGAGCGCCTCCGGCGGAGCGCCGCGGATGCTCTCTTCCAGGCGCGCGGCGCGGCTACCGGCGGAAGCCACTGCCCGCGCGCGGGTCAGGGCCATGCGCTCGCGAGGCCCGGCGCTCGCGGAGAGGAAGCGCTCAAACGCGGCAAGCCCGGCTGCCGAGGCGCCGGCGTTTTCGTCCCGCGGAAAGCTCGTTGCGGCCTTGTAGATGCCGCGCCGGCCGCCGAGGCCGGACAGCATGCGGGTCAGGAAACGATCGAAGTAGGCCGGCGCCGCGAGCTTCTCCGGGCCGTCGGATTCGGCGCCCTCGGGAGCGTCGTAAAGAAACACGAATTCCAGACCGGAGGCGACGGTCAGCGACCGGCTTGCGAGACGGCCGACGGCAAGGAGCGCCGTAGCCGCTCCCGCGATGCGGCCGAAGCGCTCCGCAAAATCCTTCTCGGTTCGCTCGTGCAGCGCTGCAAGCGCGCAGTCGGCGATGTCGCTCAGCAGGCGCGGCGCCTGCAAAGGGTCGAGGCTGTGGAAAAGAAGCTGGGCGCAAACCCGAAAGCGGGCCTGGTCGACCCATTCTGCAAGCCGGTCGAGGGCGTCTTCGTAGCCGTCCGCCGGTTCCAGATGCGCGGCGAGCTCCGCTTTCAGGGCCGCTCGGCCCGGCGGCGGCGCATCCGTCTCGGGGTCGACGAGCGTTTCGAGGAGCATGGGGCGCGCCGCGAGGAGCTCGTTGACAGTCGGCGCCGAAACCATGATCTCGGCTACGCTCTCCATCGCCTGGAGATTGGCTCGCAAGAGCGAGAAAAGTTGGAGGCCGTCCTGCAGATTGTCGAACAGGCGGTCGAACCGCTCGATGGCCAGGTCCGGATCCGCTGTTCCACACATGGCGATCAGCAGCGGCGACGCGAGCGATTGCAAAAGCTCGCGGGAACGCGGCGCCCGCGCGGCGGGGCAGCGCCCGCTCCGCCACTTCTCGACGATCCGCGCGGCGGCGCCCGGATTGCGGAAACCCATGCGGCGCAAACGGCCTCCCTCGGCGAGCGTCGGAGATACGCTTTTGCCGTCCGCCTTGACCGGAAACGGGAACTCGAAGAACGATTCGTACTGGAGCTCCACCTGCCGGAGGCAGTCGATGAGATCGCGGGTGAATGTCTGCCCGTCCCGGTACCCCAGAAACCGCGCGAGCGTCTCGAACTCCGCCGCATTTTTGGGCAGCGCATGCGTCTGCTTGTCCGCAACCATCTGCACGCGGTGCTCGCAGCGCCGCAGAAATCGGTAGGCTTCGATGAGACTTTCGCTTGTCTCGGAGGGGACATGGCCCGCCGCCGTGAGCGCGCGCAGCGAATCGCAGGTAGGAATCGTTCGCAGCCGGCGGTCTTTGCCGCCCCAGATCAACTGGTGAGTCTGGGCGAAGAACTCGATCTCGCGGATACCGCCGCGCCCGAGCTTGAGGTTATGTCCCCGGGCGCCGATAGTTCCGTTGCCGTGCTGCGCGTCGATGCGCCTCTTCATGTCGTGCAGGTCGCGCATTGCAGCGAAGTCCAGGCTGCGCCGCCAGACGAAGGGCGCGAGCCGTTCGAGGAACTCTTCCGCCGCGCGAAGATCGCCGGCTACCGGACGCGCCTTGACCAAGGCTATGCGCTCCCAAGTCTGCCCTCGATTTTCGTAGTAGCGCTCGGCGAACTGCGTCGAGATCGCCAGGGGAGTGGAAATGGGGTCCGGGCGGAGCCGCAGATCGACCCGGAACGCCATGCCGTCCAAAGTGCGTTCGGAGAGCATCGCGATAAAGGAGCGGGCGAGGCGCAAGAAGTGGGATTGAATCTCATAAGGCTTCTGCGCCGGGACGCGGTCCGGATCGTAAAGCAAGATGAGGTCGATGTCCGAGGAGTAATTGAGCTCCCGGCCGCCGAGCTTGCCCAGACCGAGGACAATCAATCCCGATCCCTCTGCCGGGTTTTCAGGGTCTGCGGGGGCAAGGGCGCCCCGAGAGGCGAGGCGCGTCAGCAGCACGCGCAAGGCCGCCGAGCAAGCCGCGTCGGCGAAGCGGGACAACGCGCCGGTGACCGCTTCGAAGCCCCAGATGCCGGCGATGTCCGCGAGCGCGACGGCGAGCGCCGTCCGCCGGCGCGCTTGGCGCAGGGCGCGGCGGGCGGCTTCTTCGCCCGCATCCGCCGGCAACGCCTCGATCTCGGCGAAGATTTCCTGCATGCGCCGGTCCGGACCTTCCGTCCAGAGCCTGCGCAAGAAGCTTGGCTCACGGATCAGACAACTGCTGAGGAACGGGCTCGCGCCGAACACGCAAGCGAGCATGGCGCGGCCGCCGGCCGATTCAGGGAGCGCCTCGGCGAAGTCCCGATCTTCGCCTCTGTCGAGTTTTTGCGCCGCTTCCTTCCACTTGAGGAATTCGACTCTCCGGCGTTCGGGGTTTCCCGTCTCCGGCCAAGCTTCGACGCTGTCGAGTCCACCGGGATCCATCCTGCTTGCGGCTTAAGGCTAATCCACCTTGGCAGGCTTGCCGCGGCCGTGCGGCAAGCGTCGACGCAGAAGGAGAACCGCAGCCGCTCGGGGAACGGCCCCCGCCGGGCAGCCGAGAAAATTTCCGCAAGCTACGCGTTGAACGAACTGCCGCAGCCGCAAGTTGAGGTCACGTTCGGATTGTCGAACTTGAAGCCCGCGCCCTCCATCGTCTCGACGTAGTCCACGCGGCAGTTGTCGAGGTAGAGCAGGCTGGCCTGATCGACGAAGACTTTCAGGCCTTCGTAGTCGTAAACCTTGTCCAGCGGCAAGCGGTTGTTCTCGAAGGCCATCGAGTATTGGAAACCCGAGCAGCCGCCGCCGACGACCGACAGACGCAAGCCCTCGGGCTTCGGACTTTGCTGGGCCAAAATCTCGTGTACTTTCGAAACGGCGGTTTCAGTCAACTGAATCATTGCGCACCCTCCTCCAGGATGTGAAGTTTCATTATAACGGGTTTGACACAATAAGGGGCGGTTCTCATTTCTTTCGGGGGTTGGCAGTGAAACGTTCGTGCAGCGCGGGATTACTGGTATTGGTCATTTCCATGGCGCCTTTGGCCGCCCGAACCCGGATCGGCTTCGTCGGCCTCAGGCATTCGCATTGTTGGCGGCAGTTGCAAAACGTCGCCAACGTCGCCGAAGCCGAGTTCGTCGGCGTTGCCGAATCCGAGCCGGAACTCGTGCAAGAAGCCAAAAAATATCGACCTGACGCTTACTACGCCGACGACTACCGCGAGCTGGTCAGCCGGCAAAAGCCTGAGCTCGTCTGGGCGTTCGTCGAGAACAACCGGCACCGCGAGATTCTGGAATACATGGCGCCGCTCGGAATCCACGTGATTTTCGAAAAGCCCCTGGCCGCGGCCTACGACGACGCCGTGGCCATGCAGGAGCTCGCGCGCAAGCACAAGGTCAAGGTCATGACCAATTATCAGATGGCCTGGTGGCCGACCAACCATGAAATCAGACGCCAGGCGGCTGCGGGTAAAGTCGGCGACGTCTGGCGCTTGCACGGCATCGTGGGCCACGGCGGTCCGGGCGGCAGGGGCGTGCGCGGAAAATACTTCTTCGACTGGTTGACGGATCCGATCCGCAACGGCGCGGGCGCGCTGGTCGACTTCGGCTGCTACAACGCGGTCTGGGCGCTGTGGTTCAAGGGCCTGCCCGATACGGTGTACGCGACGGTCAACCGCCTGCAGCGCGAACGCTTCCCCAAGGTCGAGGACAACTCGGTCATGGTGCTCTCCTATCCCGACGGCGTGGGCATTTTCGAAGGCAGTTGGGACTTGCCGCGCGGTTTCCAGGAACTCGAAGTGTTCGGACGGTCGGGCAGCCTCTCCATGAACCGCGACGGCGTCGAGCGCCGCGAAGGGCGCAAGCCGCCGGAGCGAATCGAGGCGGCGCCGCTCACGCCCGAAACCGACGATCCGATCCGTTACATGATCGACCGCGTCGTCAACGGCAAGCCGCTCGACCACATCGTCGCCCTCGACATCAACGTCCAGGCAGTGGAGATACTGGAAGCAGCCAAGCAATCGATTCGCGAGGGCCGCGCCGTCCGACTGCCTCTCCGGTAGGCCGCGCTTGCGGGTCCGCGCGCTACCAGTAACGCGCGCGGACCGCCATCAACTCGGGATATTTCTCGTCGTTATCGCCGATCTCTTCCTTGAGGCGCAGCAGCTCGGCCTTGAGTTCCTGCGTCACGCTTGCATATGCGGGGCGGCCGTAAACGTTCTCCAATTCGTGCGGGTCCTCGCGCAGGTCGTAAAGCTCCCATCCGGGTTGGGTTGCGGCAGCCGCGGCGCCGGGCGCGTCGAGCGGCAGCCCGTAGAAAAAGATCAGCTTGAAATCCTTGGTGCGGATGCCGTAATGCGCGGGGTTGTCGTGGTGCGCCATATGCATCCAATAGCGGTAGTAGGTCGCCTTTCTCCAATCGGCGGGCGTCTCGCCGCGCAGCAGCGCCGACAGGCCGCGGCCCTGCATGAAGTCCGGGGCCGCGATGCCGGCGAAGGCCAGCAGCGTCGGCGCGAGGTCGGTGTTGTTGACGAGCGCCTCCGAGCGCGAGCCGGCTGCAACCGTCGGGGGATGCCGCACGAGCAGCGGAATGCGCAGCGATTCCTCGTACATCCAGCGCTTGTCGATGTAGTCGTGCTCGCCGAGCATGAAGCCCTGATCCGAGGTGTAAATAATGACGGTATTGTCGATCTCGCCCTCGTCTTCGAGGTACTGCAGCAGCCGCGCGACAGCGTCGTCCACGCCGCGCACGGTGCGCAGGTATTTCTTCAAATAGCGTTGGTAAGCCGCGCGCTTGTAGGCGCGGCCGCCGAGCGCGGGGTCGACGAACATGTGATGGCCCATGTTGCGGCGGGCGTTGCGCTTGCCGATTGACGTGCCCATGCCCGCGGTAGCTTCCGAGCCGTGATTGGGCGTCTTCCACAGGCTGGGCGGCTCGGGAACGACCGTATCCTCATACAGAAAGTCGTAACGTTCGGCATTCTCGAAATTGTCGTGCGGAGCCTTGAAGTGGTGCATCAGGAAGAACGGCCGCGTCTTGTCGCGGCGCTTGAGCCAGTCGAGCGACGCTTGCGCGATGACGTCGGACGAGTGCGCCGAATCGTACGCGGAAAAACGCCGCACGTTGCGCGGCCACGGCCCGCCCGACTCGCGCATGATCGGATTGAAGTACGACCCCTGCCCCGGCAGGACGCAGTAGTAGTCGAACGCGGCGGGTTCCTTCTTGAGATGCCACTTGCCGACCATCGCCGTCTGATAACCGGCTTGGCCGATCAGCTTGGGCACGTACTGGCGGTCGGGTTCGAGATGTCCGCTGAGCGTCGTTACGCGGTTAACGTGGCTGTACTGGCCGGTCAGCAGCGTCGCCCGGCTGGGCGTGCAGATCGAGTTGGCGCAGAAGGCGTTCTCGAACAGCATCCCTTCGTTCGCGAGGCGGTCGAGCGTAGGCGTGGGGTCGAGGACGGCTAGGCGTCCGCCGTAGGCGCCGAGCGCGTGCGCGGCGTGGTCGTCGGACATGATGAACAGGATGTTCGGCTTGTCGGCGGCGAACAGGCAGCAACTCGCGGCAAGAAAGAAAAGTAAGCGTTTCATGGTTTCGTAATAGCAATCATAGGCGGTTCGATCGGTTGGCTCCGGCCCGGCAAGATAAAATCGGACCGATGCTTCGCAACGCGACCTTCGCTCTCTTGCTTGCCGCGCCATTGGCGGCCGCCCGGCCCAATGTTCTCTTCCTGTTCGCCGACGACCAGCGGCCGGATACGATCGGCGCTCACGGCAACCGCTATATCCAGACGCCCAACCTCGACCGCCTGGTCGCCGGCGGCTACAGCTTCCGGCGCAACTATTGCCTCGGCTCGCAAGGCGGCGCGGTTTGCGTTCCGAGCCGGGCCATGCTGAACACGGGCAAAAGCTTCTTCAAGATCCCGATGGATATGCAGGGCCACACGACGCTGCCGCAATTATTGGGGCAAAACGGCTATACGACGTTCGCCACCGGCAAGTGGCACAACCAGCGCCCCTCGTGGCTGAAAAGCTTTCAACAGGGCAAGCACGTCATGTTCGGCGGCATGTCGAATCACACGAAAGTGCCGATCGTCGACCTCGGCCCGGACGGCAAGCTGACCGCCCAGCGCGAGAGCATTCGCTTTTCGAGCCGCCTGTTCGCCGACGCGGCGATGGAGTTTCTGCACAACTACAAGGACGAAAAGCCGTTCTACGCTTACGTTGCCTTCACCGCGCCGCACGACCCGCGCAATCCGCCGCCGAGGTACCGCCGCATGTATTACCGGCGGCGCCCGCCGCTGCCGCCGAACTTCGCCCCGCAGCACCCGTTCGACAACGGTCATATGAAGGGCCGGGACGAAAGCTTGGGGCCTTGGCCGCGCACGCCGCAGATCGTCAGCGATCAGCTTGCCGAGTATTACGGTCTGATCACGCATCTCGACCGGCAGATCGGCCGCATCCTGCGCAAGCTGGAATCGACGGGCCACGCCAAGAACACGATCGTCGTTTACGCCGCCGACCACGGCCTCGCCGTCGGCAGTCACGGCTTGCTCGGCAAGCAGAATCTGTACGAGCATTCCATGGGCGCGCCGTTGATCTTCTCGGGGCCCGGCATCCCGAAGAATCGAGAGACGCGCGCCTTCAGCTATCTGCTGGACGTTTTCCCCACGCTGTGCTCGCTGCTGGGCGTCCAAGCGCCCGGCGATCTCGACGGCCGCGATTTGTCGCCGATCTGGAAGGGCGAAAAGGCCAAAGTCCGCGACGCGGTCTTCACCTCGTTCCGCGATTTGATGAAGGCGGTCCGCGACGAGCGCTGGAAGTTGATCCGTTATCCCCGGATCGACCATACGCAGTTGTTCGACCTCGAGAACGACCCGCACGAGAGGAACAATCTTGCCGGCGATCCGGCGCAAAAACAGAGGATCGAGCAGTTGACGGCCTTGATGCAGAGGCTTCAGCGGCAGGCCGGCGACAACCATCCGCTGACCGTTGCGAACCCCAAGCCCAAGGAGATCGACTTGACCGGCAGCGAGCGCGTGCGCGACCGCTGGCAGCCCGCGTGGATCTTCGACAAGTATTTCGAGGAGCCTTACGGGAAACTGTCAACGCAGTGAAGAGCGTCCGCGCGGCTTGCGGGATCAACAGGCCAGTTCCGCGCGGTCAATGGCCAGACCTTGCAGATTGCCGAGCACCGCCGCGGCCAGGCGTTCCTGCCGGAACCATTCGTTGGCCAAGTCGCGGATTTGCCCCCGCGTGACGCTCTCGACCGCGTCGTTGATTTCGTCGAACGAGAAACAGCGGCCGTGGTAGGTTTCCTGGCGGGCCAGGTTCGTCATGCGGCTGCCGGTCGATTCCAGACTGAGCATCAGACTGCCCTTGAGTTGGTCTTTGGCGCGGCGGATCTCCGTTTCGGGGACGAGATTGTCTTTCAAGTCGCGGAACTCGCGCAGCGTGTACTCGATGACGCGGCCCAGGGAATCGAGCGAGGTTCCGGCGTGGACCGACAGGCAGCCGGTGTCGGAATAGAGGCCGAGATCGGCATAGACCGCGTAGGCAAGGCCGGCTTCCTCGCGGATTTTCTGAAACAGCCGGGAACTGAAGCCTCCGCCCAGCAGGGTGCTGAGCACGAAACCGGCATAGCGCTTCGCATCCCGAATGGAGAACGTCTCGACGCCCAGCGTCATGTGAATCTGTTCGAGAGACGGCTTGTCGCGCAGGACGATTTGCGGAGTCGGCGCCGGCGGTTCTTCCTGCTTGGCGGCTGATTCGGCGGCGCTGCCGGTAAAGCGTTTGCGCACTTCTTCGACCAGCGGGTCGTGCTTCATGTTGCCCGCCGCGGTCACCAGCAGATTGGCCGGCCGGAAGGCGCGCTCGAAAAACCCGCGCAGTTGCGGTCTTGAAAAGGCGCCGATCGTCCGTCGATTGCCGATGATCGGACGGCCCATGCCGTGGCCGCGCCAAAAACTGCCGGCGAAGAGGTCTCCGATCAGATAGTCGGGGTTGTCCTCGTCCATCTTGAGCTCTTCGAGAACAACTCCTTTTTCGCGTTCGATGTCGTCTTCGCCGAACGTCGGGCGCTGCGCCATGTCGGACAGGATGTCGAAGGCCCGCGGCAAATGCTCGTCCAGAACCTTGGCCGTGAACGCGGTGGTCTCTTTCGAGGTGAAGGCGTCGAGGTGACCGCCCAAGGAATCGATTGACACGGCGATTTCTTGCGCGGAAAAGTTTTCGGTGCCTTTGAACACCATGTGTTCGGTGAAGTGGGTGATGCCGGTTTCGGACTCGGACTCGTGGCGCGACCCTGCGTTCAGCCACACGCCTACCGCAACCGAGCGCACGGTCGGCATGTATTCGCTCACCACCCGCAGCCCGTTGGGCAAAACGGTTTTTCGAACGTCGCGGGCGGCAGCGGGCATTACGAGCCATCGTATCAGGGAACAGGGCAAGCGGGCCGCGGCTTTCGTTGCCGGGCGGCTAAGGTTTTCTCCGAAACAGGCGGTGGCCGCGCACTTCCAGCCCGGCTTGACGCAGAACCCTCTCCCAGTCGTTCTTGCGGCCGATGTCGGGCCGGGAGAGCAGCGCGCGTTTCTCTTCCTGGCGTGTCAGGGACGCGAATTTCTGGTGCAGCGGATACGTTTCGTCGACCAGGGCGTCCTTGCGGTGCAGAATCGGCGGGTTTTCGGAATGCGAGAAGTCCCTGAAGGCGTAATCGGCGCGAGGCAGATAGACCGCAAGAGACGACTGCAAGCAGGGGTGGGCGTCCTTGTCGAAGCCGGGGTAGCGCAGGAAGCTGACTTTTTTTCCGTCCGCCGAAAGCTTGAGCACATCGCACTCCACATCGCCGACGATCTGACGGGCGGCGAAGAGTTGCAGCCTGTTCAGTGCCGGAAGTTGTTCTTCGGCGGAGCGGTGCGCATAGAGCGAGCCGGCAACGAGCTTGCCCGCGGGAGCGGCCTGCGCCGCGGCCGCCGTTTTCCGCGGGTCTCCCAGCGAAAACAGAAACTGCTCGCCCTCGGCGCGCGCCGCGCTGTAAGACGGCCAGAGCGAGCGGATATCCGCCTGGGTCGCCGCGGGCAGCAACGCCGCCCGCGGCGCGCGCAGCCCTTGCAGACGCAGGGCGCCGTAATAAACCAGGAAGTCCTCGCGTTTCTGCCGGCGCAGGCTTTCGATCTCGGCGGGGTCCAGGACGGCGCTTGCCAGCTTGCGAATCCGCTGCGGCGAGCCGAACTGCTCGCCGAGCGCCGCAAATCGCGGAAATTCGCTCGGGCGGGGCAATCGGGCGAGCTTCCGCGCGAGGCTCAGGTATTCGGCGCCCAACTCCGACGACTCGAATTCCGCAATCGTGAAACGCCGGCCGAACGCGGGACGGCCGAGCGCAGCCCGCGCGAGATATTCCCGCTCCAGGACCGGGTCCTTGAAAACATAGGCGACCCCAAGCCCCGCCATGGCCGGCTTGCAGCCGCACACGGACTCGACGTAAGCCCGAAACTCCGCTTGCGTATAGACCTTTTGGAAGCCGCCGCGTGCAGTAACCAAGCCGTCCTCGAACACCTCTCCGGAAAGAGGCCCGCGGTCCACACGAACTGCGGCCACGAGAACCCGGCGGGCCAGTGCCAGCGCCTTGCGCAGGACATCCGCGCGTTCCGCCGGGTTTTCGATGACGTTCAGCACATAGCCCAGGTTGACGACGTCCGCCGCTTCGACCGGGTCTTGCGGCCGGTAGTGCGGGTCCCAGCCGGATGCTGCCACCTCATGCTCGCGGAGATAGCGGATATCGTCGCCGCGTCCGCAGCCGTAATCGAACACGCTCGCGCCGGAACGGATCAAGCCGTGCTCCCAAGCAAGAGCAACGGGCCTGGAGAGCCGGAACCTCCGAATCGCCGTCCGAAACCGCGGAATCGTCGCTGCAGCCACAGACAAACAGGATAGGGAACCTTGCCGGCCAGCCCCGGCTCTGTTTTGTAAACTGTAAACTGTTCAGCGAACAGGGACCGCCTCAGTGAGCAGCCGCAACGGCATTCGAAGCGAGCACGGACCCGGGAATGCCGTTTACCTGGACTATGCCGCAACGACGCCTGTCGATCCTCAGGTTATCGCGGCGATGTCCCGTTGCCTGGGGATCGATGGGATTTTCGGCAACCCCGCGTCGCGGACGCATCGCTTCGGACGCGAAGCCGAGGAGACCGTGGAGCGCGCGCGGGAACAGGTCGCCGCGCTTATCTATGCCGACCCGTCCGAAATCGTCTGGACATCGGGGGCCACCGAGTCGATCAACCTGGCGCTCAAGGGCGCGGCGCACGGCTGCTCCGACCGGGGCAGGCATCTCGTCACTTCAAGCCTGGAGCACAAGGCGGTACTGGATTCGTGCTCTCAACTGGCCCGCGAGGGATTCGAGGTTACCTATGTGCGCCCCGGCCGGGACGGGCTGATCGCACCGGAAAGCGTGGAGGAAGCGCTCAGAGACGACACGATTCTCGTCTCCCTGATGCATGTGAACAACGAAGTCGGCGCCATTACCGACATCGCGGTGATCGGGGACATCGTGCGCTCCCGCGGGATTGCGTTCCATGTGGACGCGGCGCAAAGCGCGGCGCGGCTGCCGCTCGACACGCGTTCGATGCAGGCGGATTTGATTTCGCTCAGCGCCCACAAGATGTATGGGCCGAAGGGTGCCGGCGCCTTGTACGCGCGCCGGCGGTCCCGCATCCGCATCGCACCGCAAATACACGGCGGCGGCCATGAGCGGGGTCTCCGCTCGGGGACTCTGGCAACCCATCAACTGGTCGGCATGGGCGAGGCCGCGCGTTTAGCGCGCGAACGCCGCAACCGCGATACAGCGGCGGCCGCCGCGCTCGACCGGCGCTTGCTCGATCGTCTGACAGCTATCGAGCAAGCATCCATCAACGGCAACGCAACGCAACGCGCGCCGGGAATTGCGAACGTTGCCTTCGCCTGCGTCAAGAGCGAGTCCCTGATGATGGCCATGAAAGACGTTGCCGTTTCGTCCGGCTCGGCTTGCACTTCGGCCCGCATCGAGCCGTCTCATGTCTTACGGGCACTGGGCGTGCCCGGCGATCTTGCTAGCTGCTCGGTCCGCTTCAGCCTGGGGCGCTTCACCACCGCGAAGGAAGTCGACTTTGCCGCGCTGCGTGTGCGGCAATCCGTCAATGCCTTGCGTGGATTATCGCCGCAATGGCAGGCGCTCCGCGGCTCCGCCGAACCGACTCCCCCAGCCGAACAGGCGGTGACCGTATGAGCGAAACTCTCCTGTCGATAGACGCCGCAAGCGGCGCCGGCGGTATTGTCCGCACCGCCGAACGCCTCGCCGCCGCCGCCGCCGTTCTGCGCAAGGAATACCTGCGCGGGCACGGCGACCCGTGGGTGGTGGCGTATTCCGGCGGGAAAGATTCGACCCTGCTGCTGCAACTGACGTGGGAAATGCTGCTCTCTCTGCCTCATAGCAGCCGCCGGCGCAAGGTCTATGTGGTTGGCAACGACACGCTCGTCGAATCGCCGCTCATAATCCAGCATCTCAAAGCCACCTTGACTGCGATCGGCAAGGCCGCCGCAGTGGACCGACTGCCGCTCGATACACAGATCACAAAGCCTCACATCGACCAGACTTTCTGGGTCAACGTGATCGGCCGCGGCTACATCCCCCCGACGCGGAATTTCCGTTGGTGTACTGACCGGATGAAAATCATACCGACCGGCCGGCTGCTCAAGCAGTTGGTGCGCAGGCACAAGCGCGCCGTGCTTTTGGTGGGGACGCGCAAAAGCGAGTCGCAAAACCGGCGCCGCAACATGACTAGGCGCGGCGTCTCGGCAACCGCGATGAACCCTCACGACTCCATCAAAGGCTGCCGCATGTTCGCGCCTCTCGCCGAATTCGAAGACGATGACGTCTGGTTGACCTTGATGCAGCGCACTCCGCCCTGGGGCGGCTCGCACGACAACCTGATCACGCTGTACCGCAACGCCGGCGGGGGAGAATGCCCGCTGGTGCTGAGCAAAGACGACGCCCCCTCATGCGGGACGACCTCACCCCGGTTCGGCTGCTGGACCTGCACTGTGGTCAATAAGGACCGGAGCTTGCGGGGCCTGATCGATTCCGGCCACGAAGACGCGGAAATGTTCGAGCGGCTTTTCGATTTCCGCGAATGGCTGATCGAGATGCGGGAAAACGACGCCAACCGCCAGCGCGTCCGCCGGGACGGCAACTCGAAATACCGAGCGGACGGAACCCTGGTCATGGGCCCGTTCACGCTCGACGTTCGCAAGCGGATCCTCAACCGCCTGCATGCGCTGGAGAAAGAAACGGGGCGGAAGCTGATCTCCATATCGGAGATCGAAGTGATTGAGGATATCTGGCGCCGGGATCGGATTCAGGAAGACTGCCGTACCGCCTTTCACAACGTCTTTGCGTCGGAATCCAGAGGAGCGTTGGGTTGACCACTCGGAAGACCATCATCCAAGCCAAGGCAATGTTGTTTTCGGACCTGTTCCACCAGGGCCGGTTCCAGGTTCCGTGGCATCAGCGTTACTACGATTGGAAGGCGAATGATGATGTCCGGACATTGCTCCGTGACATCGACGATGCGATCAGGGAAGATCGCGCCTGCTATTTTCTGGGCGCGGTCATGCTGGTGGAAGTCGAGCCCCGGCTGTGGGAGATCAACGACGGCCAACAACGGATGGTAACGATATCGCTGATTTGTGCCGCTCTATGCCGCCGATTCGCCCGCGAAGCGAAAGGTTCTCAGCGGGAGGGGCTTGCGCTGCGTATGTTGTTCGACCTGGACGCCAATAGCGCGTGGACTATGGACGACGCGGAACACTACACGCCTCGGCTTTCCCCTCCCCAGAACGACAAGATGCGATATCGCCAGATGATCCGCGGGAACACGATCGGAACCAACGGCATGCTCACCGCGGCTTGGGCGGAGATCGAAAATTTCTTCTCTCCGATGAGCCTGGAAATGTCGGAACAGTATTTCGACTTCCTTCTCGAAAAGCTCGAAGTGGCATGCCTGTGGGTTCCGCGTCGCATCGACCCGAACGCGGTATACGAGACGATCAATTGCCGAGGCAAGCAACTTGACGACCTGGACCTGATCCGCAATTTTCTGTATTCGCACTTCAACGCAGCCGAAGACTCCGAGAGAAGAACTTCGGTGCATGAGAGCCTAGAGAGAATTCGTGTATTGATTCCGAACACAGTGAAAGCATCAGAATACATGCGGTGCCACCTGCAATGCAGATTCGGCTTTCTCCGCAAGGATAACTTCTATCGCGACGTGCGGGAGGCTATCCGTACGCAGAGGGACAAAAAACACGGCCTAAACAAGTCTCCAGCGGACTATGCATTCCTCTTGACCAAGCAAATCACCTTAAAGGAGTCCTTGGATCTTTTCCGAACAATAACGGCAGCGAGTCCGAATCCGGAGTTCATTCAGGCATTCGAAACCGCTTCCAGGACCAAAACATCACCAAGAAATCTAGCAGTCTTTCTCCGGGAACTACGAGGGTACAAGGTCACTCATCCTTTGGTTTTTGCCCTACTGACTTGGTATATCCGTGAGTCGGACAGTCGTAGGAAAAGGTCGATTGCAAAATTAGTTAACAAGAACCTGAGCCGATTGACGACATTTGTACTGAGAACAGCGTTCGTTGCTCCAAAGTTTGAGCCGTCGCACTTCGAAACAGAGTTTTCCAATTACGCTAGGGATATTGCATATTCAGACAGCATTCCAGATGAAAAATTCGCCGCCTTTTTGCGAGGTTGTGACCGCTCAGAGTACGGAGTTCTGGATGACTCCAGGTTCAAAGATGCCATGATTGAGGCGAGAATGAACGGAGATAGAAAGGTAAAGCAGTTCTTGCTTGGTATCAACGGCGACGTACGGTTGCTAAACCAACGCTTCTGTACTATCGAACATATCTTGCCGAAATCTCCGCAGCATTGGGGCGGCTGGACCGGTTTCAAGGATTTCGATGGAGCCGATTGGGTTCAGAGAATCGGAAACCTGACTCTGATGGGGCCAGCAGACAATAAACCCGGGGAGAAGTACAACGCTGCCTTTGCCAAGAAGCGCGCGAGCTATGAAGACAGTAGTCTTGCGATTACGCGGGAGTTGAAAGATTACGATGATTGGACCCCGGCCCATATTGAAGCGAGGCAGCGAGATATGGTGAAGCGAGCGGTGCGCGTCTGGACATTCGTTTGATGCTTGATGCGCAGGAACTGCGGCATCTAGCCGAGGATCAGCTTGGTGTCCCGGCGAGACTCCATGACTATCAGTGGGAAGGGGTTGCGTTCCTGTACCGCTCCCCTTCCGCCTTGCTTGCCGACGAGATGGGCTTGGGGAAAACGGTCCAGACCGCGGTCGCGCTGGCGCTCCTCTTGAACGGACAAAGTGAAGTAAGCCGGGCTTTGATCGTCGCCCCCGCGTCGCTGACAACGAATTGGATGGCGGAACTTGAGACTTGGGCGCCATCGCTGACGGTGCGACGAATACAGGGCACCGCACGCGACCGGGAAGCGTTTTACCTGCTGCCGATCCCGGTTCTTGTGAGTTCCTATGAGCAGATTCGACACGACGGCCTGTATAGTATCCCCTCGAGCACCTTCGATCTCGTTGTTCTCGATGAAGCTCAACGAATCAAAAACAGGGATTCCGCTACGGCGCTGGCCTGCCGGCTTCTGCCGCGGAAGCGCGCCTGGGCACTGTCAGCCACACCCCTTGAGAACGACGAGGAGGATGTCGCATCGATTCTTCGCTTCCTTGATCCATCGGTCGGGCAGTCCATTCCTAAAGCTCGTCTGTCGCTGAAGCTGGAATCGATGATGCTTCGGCGGCGGAAGTCCGATGTTCGAGCCGAACTGCCGCCCGTTATTCTTCAAGACGTGAAACTCGACCTCTCGGCTCCGCAGAGGGAAAGATACGATGAGTTGTGGGTGAACCGCGCGGCGACCGTCAGCGCACACGCAGATGACAAAGACGACAGCGCCGCCTTACTTGGACTCATCACTCGGCTGAAGGTCATCTGCAATTTCGACGCAGCCGCGAATGCTTCATCGAAATTGGATGCTCTCAAGGCGGTCAGCGAGAGCACAGGGAAGTCCGCTCGGATTCTCGTATTCTCGCAGTTCGTTGAAACGCTGCGGTGGACTTCTGGTAGGATCGATTTTCCGCACGATCTTCTGACAGGATCCATGTCATTTACCGAGAGGCAGGCTGCCATGGGCCGATTCAAGAACGGGCCGGCGCCGCGGCTGTTGCTGGTTTCCCTTCGGGCCGGCGGCGTGGGCCTGAATCTGGGAGAGGCGACGCATATCGTAATGTTCGACAGGTGGTGGAACCCTGCCGTCGAGATCCAGGCGATCTACCGAGCCCACCGTTTTGAACGCAACGAGCCGTTGCATGTTGTTCGTTTCCTGGTGACCGATTCGATCGAGGAACATATTGCGGCGATACTCGAACGGAAAGGGTACCTGTTCGATAAAATCATTGAGTCCGCTGAGACGACCGCTCACCGCTTCACTAAGAAGGAGTTGATGCGAATCTTGGAACTCTCAGCCGGGGACATCCTTCCAACACCACAAAAAACAGAAGAGAACCAAAAACATGGCAAAAATCGTTGAGTATCGGGACATTCCGCTTGATGACTTGGTGATTGGCAAGGGGCAGGTGCGAACCCAAGCCCCTGGCAAGGGGTTGGATGATTTAGCTAATAGCATCAAAGCGCAAGGACTGCTTCAGCCAATTGTTGTCTGCCCCGCCCGGGAATCCGGCAAATGGGAGATCCTTACGGGCCAACGGCGGTTTCTGGCCCATAAGCTGCTGGAAAGGGAAAGCATCTCGGCAGCCGTTCTCGATGAGCGTGTTACAGAAGGCGAAGCCAAGGCCATCTCGCTTACCGAGAATCTGATTCGCCGCAAGCTCTCCGGAAAGGAGCTTACGGATGCAATCATGTTCTTGTACAACCTCTACGGAAACATGAAGGCCGTGGTTGAAACTACGGGGTTGCCTTATAGGGAAGTGCGCGATCATGTGAAGTATCCACGGCTGTTGCCCGAGTTGAAAAAAATGGTCGATGACGGCAGCATTGACATCAACGTTGCCGTAAAAGCACAGGACGCCGCTACAGTCGAAAATTATAGAAACCCCGATCCTCAGGAGGCGATTACGCTGGCCAAAGAAATGGAACGGATGTCCGGCGTCCAACGCAAGAAGCTCGTCCAGGATCGCAAAGAGCATCCAGAAAAGCCAGTAGACGATGTAATCGAAGATGCGAAAACCGGGTCAAAGGTAACTCAGATAATTGCGACAGTGACACAGGACACGCACGCTGCTGTCCAACGATTTGCAAAAGAGGAATGTACCAGCCAGGACGAAGCGACGGTTATGCTCATCGAAGAAGCGTTAGTCGGCCGCGGCTTATTGACTGTTGAGGCATAGGGGTAGATGCTGGCCGGTTTGACCCCTTTGGAACTTGGGCGTCTGCGGATGTCCGTGGGCTATGGGACGAACAAGAGGGGGCGTCCTCTTTCCCCTGTTGAGGTCGGCTTACTGCTTGACCAAGCCCGCAGAGCCGGGGTTTCGCTCAGAGAATGTGCTCAAGCGGTGCATCTTGACGGGACAAGCCAGATCGTGCGGTTTTTACGCATCCTCAATTTGCCTCAAGATATCCAGCATCTTATCGGTTGGGGAAATCCCAAAGGCGCTATCGGTTTTACGGCAGCCGTTGAGTTGGTGCGGCTCCCGAATGAGAACGATCAGCGCTCCGTCGCCGAAGCTGTGCTAACAGACGGCCTCGACAGTAAAGAGGTCCGGCAGGTCGTGCAACTTCGGCAACGGTCGGGACGGACTGTTGGCGAGTGCCTGAAAGAAGTCCTGGGCATGCGCCCGACAATCGAGAGGCGTTATGTTTTCATCGGCTCGGTTGTCGACCGGAACGTCGAGGAGTCGCTCGGCAAGCTCACACAAGCAGAGCGGGATTCGATTTTGAAGTCATGCGTCGAACGCCTTGACATTCGGGGCGCATCCGGACGGCTCGGCAAGCGATTTTTTACTCTGGTTGGAAACGAGCGTTTTAACGCATCGATGAGCAGTATCGGCAAGGAGAACATCGAGGAGCGGTTCCGGAACCACATCGCGAAGGCTATCGAGAATGTCTGACCTCATTGTTGACGTTCTTGCAAGTGGCGCCGTCTGCCTCGGTTCGAAAGTCGTGTGTGACGGGTTTGTCGAGGGGTATCCTTGCCGAGTCCAGACGCATATCCACAATGACCACATGATCGATTTCGACAAGAGTAAGGGACTGCAGGATTTACTGATGAGTCCGGAAACCTATGCGCTCTTGGTCGCGGAGCATAATGCGGATCTTGAGTTTCGTGACAACCTTCACCGAGTCGCGCGAGGGAGTGGGCGCGTGCTCGATGACGGCGCAAAGCTGTCTTTCTTGCCGTCCAACCACATGCTCGGCTCGTGCCAAGTTGCGCTGGAGCTGCCGGACGGCCTCCGAATCGGCTATTCGGGCGACTTCGGTTGGCCTCTCGATAAGGTCATTGAGGTCGATCAACTCGTCGTGGACAGCACCTATGGGAGCCCTCGGAGCGTACGCCGCTACACCCAGGCAGAGGCGGAGGAGTGTCTATTCACTCTCGTAAGCGAGCGATTGCGGCATGGTTCCGTGCATATCCGCGCCCACAGGGGAACCATTGAGCGCGTCTTACAGGTGATCGGGGACAATGTAGGGGTTCCGATTTTGGCTACTGAGCGGCTCATTCGGGAAGTAGAGGTTTACCACAAGCACGGGTTCGCGCCTGGGAACCTTGATGCACTCGAGTCGGAGAGAGGCCGGTCCGCCATGAAGGAACGGTCTTATGTTCGGCTGTATTCGAAGGGCGACGGCTTCCGCAGTGAACGGATCGAAGGTACGAGCGTTACTTGCAGCGCGTTCATGGTGGATACCGATCATCCGCTGAAGATTTACTCGGAGCGGGCTTACAGCGTAGCGTTATCCAATCATGCGGATTTCAATGAAACGCTTGAGTATGTTCAGGCTACGGGGGCCAAGAAGGTAGTTACGGACAACACGCGGAACCACGGCGTGGAGTTGGCCATCGCCATCAACAACCGCTTCCCGGGCGTACATGCCGAACCGTCCACGAATAAACCTGGACCACGTTGGAGCTAAGTCGCACGCCCCCCGCTTGCCGAGGTATCCGGCGGCGTCGCCGAATTGCTACAATTGCCGCGTCATGAGACTCACGACTCGGATTCTTCTCGTACTCGGCTCGGTTGCGGCGGCTTGGGCGCAGACGCCTTTGACCGCGGACGGCGTCGTCTCGTTCCGCGTGCGGTTCGGGCTCAACGATATCGCGCAGACAAAATGGGACGGGGCGGTTACGGTCTCGAACGGCGAGCTGCTCCAACTGCGCGACTGGCGCCCTCGGCCCGAGAACGCCATCGAGGCGCTGAACAAGTGGAAGCTGTCCACGCACAAAGGCGTGAACTACAGGTATCCGGCCTACTACATCATTCCCAACACGGGCGTCGTCGAATACTACTGGACTCCCGGCATCGTCCTCGACGTCGAGGCGGAAGCCGGGACGCGCGTCAACATCCGCACCGAGCAGGGGCGGTTTTCGTTCAATGTAAGGGACATTCCGGCGGCGGCGCCGAAGACGTTTCTGAACGGCAATGCCGTCGTGGAGCGCGTCGCGCCGGCGGAAAAGCTGACCGGCGACGAGTACGAAAACGATTTCGCCGCCATTCTCGGCAGCGGCGACGGCGAGATTTGGGTCGCCTGGATTGCCTACAAGGCGGGCGCGAACCACGTAATGGCGCGGCGGTTCGACGGCGGCGCCTGGGGCGAGATGCAGGAAATTACCGAGGGGCCGAGCGACGCCTACTTGGTCAAGATGGGGCGGGACAAGGCCGGCGATCCCTGGTTCGTCTGGGCAAATCAGGTTGACGGCAATTTCGACCTCTACGGGCGCGCGCTCAAGGGCGGGTCGCTGACGCCCGTGATGCGCCTGAGCGACAGCCCCCAGCCGGACGCCTTCCACAACTTGGCGACGGATTCCAAAGGCGGCTTGTGGCTTGTCTGGCAGGGGTTTCGCAACGGTAAGGCCGACATCTTCGCGCGGCGACACGACGGCAGCCGCTGGGGAGACGAGCAGAAAATTTCGACGTCGCCGGCGAACGATTGGGAGCCGGTGGTCGCCGCCGGGCGCAAGGGCGAGATTCATGTCGCCTGGGACAGCTACGACAAAGGCGATTACGACGTCTTGCTGCGCACCTGGGACGGCGCGCAATGGGGCGAGGTCGAGCCGATCGCCGACACGCGGCTTTACGAAGCGCACGTTTCGCTCCAGGTGGACAGAGAAAACAGACTATGGGCCGCCTGGAACGAGAGCGGCATGAACTGGGGGAAAGACACCGGCGCGCTGCTCAGTGTCGAGGGCACGCTGCTTTACCGCTACCGCCGCATGAGGGTCGCCGTGCAGGACGGCCGCGGGTGGCGGGTTCCGGTTGCCGACATCAACAGCTCGCTGCCGGCGCATATGGACGACCGCCATAACGATTTCCCGCAGCTTGCGTTGGACGGCCAGGGCAGGGTCTGGCTTTTCGGCCGCCACCGCACGATCCGCCAGCGCGACATGCCCGACGAAACGCCGCTGCACCGGGCCTGCTGGGAAATCTGGGGCTCGACGCTCGACGGCGGCCGCTGGACCGTTCCCCTAGAGCTTCCCTTCAGCCAGAGCCGCCAGGACGTGCGCTGGGGCGTCGCGCCGGACGGCAAAGGCAATCTGTTCGCCGCATGGGCGATGGACAACCGCGATTTCGAAGACTTTCTCTACAGCCACGAGGACGTATACGCCGCGAAGCTGCCCAATCTCGAGCGGAAAACCGCCGCGCCGGCGCTGACGGCGCGCGCGGCCCCGACGCTCTACTACCACGACCTGGCGCCCACCGAGACCGCGGACCTCGAGCGGCTGCGCGCATACGAGATCCGCTCCGGCGGCAAGACCTACAAGATCTATCGCGGCGACACCCACCGCCATACCGAGTTTTCGATGGACGGCAACAACGACGGCTCGTTGCTTCAGACCTACCGCTATGCGATCGACGCGGCTTCGCTCGACTATCTCCTGGCCAGTGAGCACAACCACCTCGGCGGCCCCGACAACGAGTACATCAACTGGCTCTTGCAGCAAACGGTCGATGTGTTCTCGGTCTCCGGGGCGTTCCAGCCGTATTACGGGTACGAGCGCTCGATCAGCTTCCCCGACGGCCACCGCAATATCCTGTTCGCCAAGCGCGGCAACCCGACCCTGCCGATGCTGCCGGAAGAACGCAGCCACGAAAAAGGCGCGGGCCGGCTTTACGACTACCTCAAGAAATACGACGGCATCGCCATCTCGCACACGCCGGCGACGCGCATGGGCACGGACTGGCGGGACAACGACCCGGATGTCGAGCCGCTGGTGGAAATCTTCCAGGGAGACCGCGTTTCCGCCGAGTACGAAGGCGCGCCGCTGGCCGCCAACAGCGAGAACCCGTCGTCGCACGTGGGCGGCTTCCAGCCGGCGGGCTACGTCTGGAACGCCTGGGCGAAAGGTTACAAACTCGGCGTCCAGGCGGCTTCGGATCACCTTTCGACGCATTATTCGTACGCCTGCACCATAGCGGAGGAGTTCACCCGCAAGGGCATGCTCGACGCCATGAAACGCCGCCACAGCTACGGCGCGACGGACAACATCATCCTCGACTATCGCTTGCGGACCGGCGGCAAAGAGTATTTGCAGGGCGATATCGTAACGGCCCAGGACGGATTCGAGTTGGTCGTCAACGTGATCGGAACGACGCACCTGCGGCAAATCGACATCGTCAAGAATCAGGAGTTCCTGCATAACCGCCAGAACCTTCCCCAGAAGACGAGCTTCACCTTCGTCGACAACGACAAGCGGCCGGGCGAAGATTTCTACTACGTGCGCGTGGTGCAGGATGACAATAACGTCGCCTGGTCGTCGCCGATCTGGGTCACGACGCGGTAGGCATGCCCCAACGGATCCGCTGCGCTTGGGCCGCAGCCCCCCTGCTCGCCGAATATCACGACCGCGAATGGGGCGTGCCCGTTCACGATGACCGCACGCTCTTCGAATTCCTGATTCTGGAAGGCGCGCAAGCCGGACTGAACTGGCTGACGATCCTGCGCAAGCGCGAGTCGTACCGTCAAGCCTTCGCCGGGTTCGACCCCGAAAAGGTGGCGCGTTTCTCCGCGGCCGAACAGGCAAGGCTGCTTGAAAATCCCGGGATTATCCGCAACCGCCTCAAAGTCGCCGCGGCGGTGGGCAACGCCCAGGCGGCGTTGGCGGCGCAGCAGGAATTCGGCAGCTTGGACGCTTACCTGTGGCGGTTCGTCGACGGCAAGCCGATCCGCAATGCCTGGAAGAGCTTGGCGGAGATTCCGGCTACGACGAAAGAATCGGAGCGCATGAGCAAAGAACTCAAACGGCGCGGGTTCCGTTTTGTGGGCTCGACGATCTGCTACGCGTTCATGCAAGCGGTCGGCATGGTCAATGACCACGAGACAGGCTGCTTCCGCTATGACGCCTGCGGTTAAAATTTGACGCCGCGCTTGGCCAGATCGGCGAGGACGCGGTCGATGCCGCGGCGATTGATGATCTTGATGCCCTTGGCGCTGACGCGCAGCTTGACCCAGCGCTTGCGGCTCGGCGACCAGAAACGCTTGTCGTGAACGTTCGGATGGAACACCCTGCGCGTCTTGTTGTGCGCGTGAGAGACGTTGTTGCCCGTCATCGGGCCCTTCCCGGTAACTATGCAAACCCGTGCCATTCAATTCAGCATAGCACGGCCGGCGGGCGATTTGGCGCCGGGATATACTTGAAAACAGCAGCGCTTTTCGATGCGGCGGTACTACTTCGACCACAACGCCACGACTCCCGTTGCCCCGGAAGTTCTGGAGGCAATGCTGCCCTATTTGCAGGACTTGCACGGCAACGCGTCCAGCATTCACAGCTTCGGGCAGGAGGCCCGGCTGGGCGTCGACCGCGCGCGGCGGCAGACGGCCTCGCTGCTGGGCTGCGCCGCGAAAGACGTGGTTTTTACCAGCGGCGGCACCGAGGCCGACAACCTGGCGATCTTCGGCACGGTTCGCGCGGTCCGCGGCCTCGGGCGTCACGTGATCACTACCCAAATCGAGCATCCGGCGGTTCTCCATGCCTGCCGGCAGTTGGAGCGTGAAGGCGCCGCAGTCACTTACCTGCCAGCAGACGGAGACGGCTTGATCTCGCCCGGCGACGTGCGGGCGGCGCTGCGGCCCGACACGGCGCTGATTTCGGTGATGCACGCCAACAACGAATTGGGCGCCATTCAGCCGCTGGCCGAAATCGGCAGGATCGCCCGCGAAGCCGGCGTCCCCTTGCACACGGACGGCGTGCAAAGCTGCGGCAAGATTCCGACCCGCGTCGAACAACTCGGCGTCGATTTTTTCAGTCTAAGCGCCCACAAATTTTACGGCCCCAAGGGCGTTGGAGCGCTTTACGTCCGCAAGGGCCTGCAACTGGAGAGCGTGCAGTACGGAGGGCGCCACGAGCGCGGCCGCCGCCCGGGCACCGAAAACGTGCCGGGCATCGTCGGGTTGGGCGCGGCGGCCGCGTTGGTCGAAAAAAATCTGGAGGCGGAGGCCGCGCGGCTCGCCGTCCTGCGGGACCGCCTGGAAGCGGAAGTTCTGGCGCGCATCGACCAGTGCCGGGTGAACGGCCGGAGCGCGCCGCGCGTGCCGAATACTTCGAGCATTCAGTTCGATCATGTCGAGGGCGAGGCGCTGCTGATTGCGCTCGATCTGCGCGGCTGTGCGGTTTCCAGCGGAGCAGCTTGTTCGAGCGGCGTCGTCGAGCCGTCTCACGTGCTCACCGCAATCGGCCTCGACCGCAACCAGGCCAAATCGACGCTGCGGTTTTCCCTGGGCAGACAAACCACCGGCGAGCACATCGACGCGCTGGTAACGGCCTTGACGGAAGTAGTGTCGCATCTGCGCGCGCTTTCGCCGGCGTACGCGGAGGCGTGATTCATGCAGTCGGGACGTGCATACGGTAACGAAATGCGGCTCAAAGTCTGCGTCTTGGGGCTTGCCTTGGCATTGCCGGGCGTTTCTTTATGGGGGCAAACGCCGCCGCTCGACCGCCTGCGCGAACTGGCGTTCGCCAAACGTCCGGTTGCGGCCAAAGATCTGTTCGAGTCACAGCGGCCGCGGCAAAAAGTCCTCACGCCGGAATGGCTGGCGGCGATGTCGTGGGTCGGGTGGGCCGGCGCAATCGGCGGCAATTGGGAGATTGCCGAAGCCTACGCGAACGAAACCATCGCGGGCTGCGAAACATTGCTGCAGAGCCGCGAGCTGGATGCTGACGGCGAAGCGCCGCTGCCGATCGCGCTCGGAGCGGCGATCGAGACCCTGGGTAAGCTCTACGCCGCCGCGGGCGACCGCGGCCGCGCGGTCGGCTACCTGAAGGAACAGAGCCGCAAGTACGCGGGGACCTCGATCGAAACCCGCATCAACAAAAACCTGAACCTGCTCGACTTGACCGGCAAACCGATGCCCGCATTGGACTCGGCGCAGTATTTGGGCGCGAAACCGCCGTCGCTGGAACAGTTGCGGGGTCATCCCGCTCTGTTCTTCTTCTGGGCGCACTGGTGCAGCGACTGCAAAAAGCAGAAGCCGATTCTGGAACGGCTCCATGAGCGCTACGCCGCGCGCGGACTGCGCATCGTCGGCCCCACGCGCCTCTACGGCTACATCGATAAAGGCGAAGACGCAACTCCCGCCGAGGAATTGGCTTATATCGAGGGGCCGTACAGCCGGCGCTATCCGCTGCCGGCATGGATGCCGGCGCCGATCAGCGAAAGGAATTTCGTGCGCTTCGGCGTCAGCTCGACGCCTACATTGGTGCTGGCGGACCGCTCGGGAATCGTACGGCTCTACCACCCGGGGCGTATGGACGAGGCGGAGTTGGCGCGGGAAGTCGAAGCGCTGCTTGCAGTCGAGCGCCCCGGCTTGTGAGAACGCCGCCCTGCGCCGGCGGTCTTGCTATCCACTATCCACTATTCACTGGCCGCCGGCCGGCCTTGACCTCGTGCAGCAGCGGCTCGCCGCGCAGGCCGCGCAGCAGGTTTTCTACGGAACGCTCCGCCATTTTCACGCGCGTTTCGACCGTGGCGCTGCCCAGATGGGGCATGATCGTGACGTTCTCGAGCGCCAGCAGTGGATGATCGCGGGGCAGCGGCTCGGGCTCCGTAACGTCGAGGGCGGCGCTGAAGATGCGCTTATCCCTGAGCGCCTCGTAGAGCGCTTGCGTGTCGACGATCGCTCCGCGGGCGATGTTCACCAGGGACGCAGACGGCTTCATCTTGGCCAGAGCTTGCGCATCGATCAGGTTGCGCGTCTCCGCAGTCAGCGGACACGCCAGCACGACGTAGTCCGAGCGGCGGAGCAAGTCGTCGAGGGAAACGTAGGTTGCCCCGAAATCGGCCTCGTCGGCCCGGCGCCGGCGGTTGTGATAGAGGATGCGCATATCGAAGCCGCGGGCGCGCTTGGCGATCTCGCAGCCGATGCTGCCCATCCCGACGATGCCCAGCGTGCTCGAATGAACCTCGCGTCCATGCATGAACCCGGGGTCGTAGCGCACGAACTCCGGCGAGCGCGCGTAGCGTTCGCCCTCGGCCATGCGTCTCGCCGCGGCAAGCAGCAGGGCAAAGGCCATGTCCGCCGTTGCGCCGTCGAGGATGCCCGGCGTGTTGCCCACGGGGATGCCCCGCGCCGCGGCGGCGGCAACGTCGATATGGTCGACTCCGACGCCGTAGTTGCTGATGACGCGCACGCCGTCGAGGCGGTCGAGCATGGCGCCGTCGACCGGCACATGCCCGTAGGTGTAGATGCCGTCCACGGGTTCCCCGCGGCCTTCGAGGGCGACTTCCCAAGGGAGCCATTCGACTTTGCCGGCGCCCAACCGGAGGATGACTTCGTCCAGCGGTCCGTCGGCAATGACTTGGAAAACGGACATGGGCGTCTCAGTCGGCGGCGGGCGCGGCCGCTTTCCAGAGCGTGACGCCGTTTTGAGACTGCCGTTCGACGCGGCCTTCGCGGGACATGTATTCGAGATGAGCGAGCGCCTCGGCCATGGCGAAACGCCGCGTGGCGGCCGGGCGTTCTTCGCCCCAGACGGCGCCGGCGATCTCGTAGGCGGGTAGCGGCCGGTCCCCTAGCGCAGCCAGTATCTGGGCGCAGCGCTTGCGGTGGTGGCCGCGCACGCCGGCGATCCACTCGCGGTGCCCTTCGAACGGACGGCCGTGGGAGGGAAGCACCTTGTCGACGTCCAGCATCTCGAGCGTCCGCAGGGAATTCAAATACTCGCCCAAAGGGTTGCCTTGATAAAACCAATGCACGCCGATATTGGGAGTCGTCCGCTCCAGGATTGCGTCCGTGGAGAAAAGCAAGCGCTGCTCGGGGCAGTGAAAGCACATCATCGCCGGCGAATGCCCCGGCGCCATGACGGTATGCAGCGTGCCTCCAACGAACTCGATCGTGTCGCCGCCCTCGATGGATTCGTCCGCCAGGAAGCGCTCCATCCGCTCGGACACGCCGCCTGCTTCCTCGCGCATGGCGTCGATGTCCGCTTGGGGCACGCCGTGAGCATGCATGTAGGGTTCGGCCCGCTCGAAAAATTTATGGTCGGGCCCGCGCGGCTTGACCATTTCGGCCTCGAGCGGGTGCATGCGGATCGGCGCTCCCGAGCGCCTGCGGATTTCGGCGGCCGCGCCGACGTGGTCGGGATGCATGTGACTGATCAGAATTCGCGCGATGACGCGCCAGTCGAGGTTGAGGCTTTCCAGAGCGGCTTCCAACGACAGCAGGGATTCGTCGGTTTTCAACCCGGTATCCAGCAAAAGATAGCCGCCGGATTGCCGGAAAAGAAAGACGTTGACGCTGTTTAACGCCCACGGCAAGGGCAGTCGGATTTGCCAGGACCCTTCGCCGGCAGGCCACACTTTGGGGGTTGGATGCGAAGACGGCAAGGCTTTTAGGGGGAAGCGTAGAATCGCGCCGGCGAAGCCTTGATTGTAGCAACGCGGTTGTGGCCTATCCTGAAAACGATGACCATGGATCGCCGCGAGGAGCCCGTCCCGTGATGCGGCTGTTTGGAAACGCCATGCGTGCGGCGTTGCCGGCCGCGGCGTTGTTGTTCGCCGCGGCCGGCGGCGCGCGGGCCTACGAGCCGCTTCCCGAGCTGAAGTGCAGCGCGGAAACCTTCGGGCCGTTCCTGGACTTCGAATTTCGGTTTTTCGCGGGCCTGCAGATCGGCCTGCCGGTCAAGCATTACCGCGGACAAAAGCCGTCGTTCGAGATGCTGGTTACCGTGACCCCGACCGAGGGCACGCCGGGCCGCCCGGCGGAGTTGTTCGACCGTTTCGGCGCAACGCAGGAGGTCCCCGACGACGCCAAGGGCGAGATGATTGTCAATCCGTCGTTTTCGATGGGCGAGGGACGTTATCGCGTGGATTGGCGGCTTGAGGACAACCGCGGGCAGTCGTGCTCGGGCTCCCGGAAACTCAGAGCTTCGCTGTCGCGCGGCCAGAAAACCGTCAACCTCGCGCTAAAGCCGGGCGAGATTATCGAATCCGCGGTTTATCTGTTCCGGCCCGAGCCGCCTGTCGCCCGCGGGCGCCTGACCACGCCAAAGAGGCTGAAAATCTTCGTCAGCATGGATATCCGTCGGCGGCGCGGCCAGGTCGTGCGGCCGAGTCTGTTGCGCCTGCACCCGCATTTCTCGACGGTGAGGCAACTCGCGCGGAGCCGGGTTTTCAACGAGTTTTCTGTTGTCCTGTTCAGTTTCGAGGATCAGCAGATTTTGCACCGCCAGGACTACGCGCCCGCGATTGACTTTCGGCCGATGCGCTCTACGCTCGCCAAGCTGAATCCGCAGACGGTGGACATCGATCAGCTTGGGAGAGGCCGGGAGATGGACTACTTCGAGAGCATGCTTTCCGTTGAGCTGCTGGTCGGCGAACCGCCGGACGCCGTCGTTTTCGTGGGCCAGGAGACCCACTTCGGGCAGCAGGTTTCCGAGTTCATGCGCGAACGTTTGCGGCGGACCGAGGCGGCGTTCGCTTTCCTCGACACTTCGCGCCTGGCCTGGAAGGGCGCCATGGGCAACGTGGTGCGCGCGGTCAAGGGGAAAGAGTACCGGCTGCGGCAGCCCTCGGATCTGTCGAAGGCATTGGCCTCGATCGAGCGCAGCTTGGGCGTGAGCGGCGAATGACGCGCCGGCCGATACCATAACCAGTGATGGCGGAGCCGATTTGCAGTCTTACTCAAGGGGGAGTGAGCGCCAACTCTGCGCTTGTCGGAACCGAGTTCGAGGTTCACCCGCGGGCGCGCCTGCGGATTCTCAGACGGTACCGCAGCATTGCCATGGTGGGCCTGTCGGCGAATCCGATGCGGCCCAGCTATTTCGCGGCGACTTATCTCAAAAACCGGGGCTACGAAATCATCCCCGTGAATCCGCGGGCGGCCGAGATTCTGGGCCGGCGCTGCTATGCCTCGCTCAAAGACATCGCCTCGCCGGTCGAGGTCGTCGATATCTTCCGCCCCGCGCGTTTCGTCCCCGGGATCGTCGAGGAGGCCATCGCCGGCGGCGCGAAGGTGGTGTGGATGCAGTTCGGCGTGATCCACGAAGAGGCGGCGCGGCGGGCGCTCGATGCGGGTCTGGAGGTCGTCATGGATCAGTGCATGAAAGTCGAGCACGCCCGGTTTTTCGGCGGACTGAATACGCTGGGCTTGAACAGCGGCGTGCTGTCGGCGCGCGCCCGCCGGCCGCACGACGGCCGCCAGGGTCTGGCATAATAGCTGCTCGTTGTGGAAAGGCAAGGTGTCGGCAAATGAAGTTCGGAGTCAACACGCTGATTTGGTCGGGGGCCTTCGAGCCGCAAAAGTATCCCTTCGCAGCGCTGAAAGAAGCGGGCGTCGACGGCATAGAGATTCCCGTTTTCGTTCCCGCCGATCTCGATACGGCGGCGGTGCGCAAGACCTGCGCGGAAGAAGACCTTGCGGTTCATTTCTGCTCGGTCAACCCCGAAGGCATGAATCCGATCGACGGCGACGCCGCGGTTCGCGCCAGGACCATTGAGCATTGGAAGACCGTGATCCAAACCGCCGCCGAGGCCGGCGCCGAGCAGATCGCCGGCCCCACGCACGCGCCCGTCGGCTATCTGCCCGGCCGCCGGCGCACCGCAGACGAATGGAAATGGGGCGTCGAATTCCACCAGGCGCTCGGCCCCGCCCTGGACGATGCCGGCATTACGCTGGGCGTCGAGCCGCTCAACCGGTTCGAGACGTATTTTCTGAATACCGCCGCCGATGCCGTCAAGTTCGTCAGCGAGATCGGCCATGAGCGGATCGGGATTCTGCTCGATACCTTCCACCAGAATATCGAGGACAAAGACGTCGCCGAGGCCTACCGCGCCTGCGGCGACCGCCTGATGCACGTGCATACCTGCGAGAACGACCGCGGCATACCCGGCAGCGGTCATGTCGATTGGCCCAATGTGCTGCGGGCGATCAAAGACACCGGCTACGACCGCTGGCTGACGATCGAGTCGTTCAATGCGCACATCCCCGACCTGTCCGCGGCCACGGCAATCTGGCGGGACCTGGCGCCCTCGATGGACGACATCGCCATCGAGGGGACGCGCTTCCTGCGGGACCTCTGGTCGCGCGCCTGACCCGTGGATCCGAGATTGCGGCATTCCCTTTGAAACCCGGCAGCGCAAGGACCGCCCAGCCTGTCGGGGCGCAATCCGCGCTTCTTGCGCTGACGGTCGGGGTGATTCGGGGCGGCAACCAGGTTGCTCTGAAAACGGCGCTGACCGCGTTGCCGCCTTTGTGGACGGCGTTCGGACGCATGGCGGTCAGTTGCGCGGCCGTCGGGCTGTGGTCGTTGTTGCGGCGCCGCGAGCTGACGCCCGAGCGCGCGGAGGTTCCCCGGCTGGCCCTGCTGGCCGCGCTCTTTACCGTACAGATATCGATTCTGCACACGGGCGCCGACTACACCTCGCCGGCGTACGCGGTGGTTCTCATCAATATGAATCCGATCATGGCCAACCTGATCGCGCATTTTTTCGTGCCGGAAGACAGGCTTTCGGCGGCGCGGGCGCTGGGCTTGGCGATTGCGTTCGGCGGCATCGCCTGGGTGTTTTTCGGGAACCCGGACCCAGCTCTGGCCCCCAAACCGGCATTGGGCAACGCCATGATGCTGTTGTCGGCGCTGCTGGTGGCGGTGCGCACGGTGTATATTCAGCGGCTCGTGCAGAAGATACGGCCCGAAAAAGCGGCGTTTTGGCAGATGCTGGCCTGCTTGCCGGCATTTCTGGCGGGAGGCGTCGTTTTCAAGGGAGTGGGCGAGCGCGTTCCCTTGGATTGGCAGCAGGTTTTGGCGCTGCTCTATCAGGGACTGCTGGTCGGCGGCGCCGGCCTGCTGCTATGGATTTATCTCCTGCGCAAGCATACGCCGGGAACGATTTCGGTGTTTTCGTTCGTGACGCCGTTGTGCGGCGTACTCATGAGCGCGGCCGTTTTCGGCGAAAACATTACGCCGCGGCTGTTGACCGGCGTCGCGGCCGTGCTGATCGGGATTTCCCTGGTAGCGAGACCGCGGCGGGCGCTGCCCGTTGCGGAGACCGGCGGCTGAATCGCTTCACTTTCCCGCGGCCATCATTTCGCGAATGCGCGCGACGGCGGTCTCGATGCGCTCGAGCGCCGTAGCGTAGCTGAAGCGCAGGTAGCCCTCGCCGTATTCGCCGAAAGCGTTTCCGCCCAGGCAGGCCACGCCCGCTTCCTGCAGGATGCGCTCGGCGATCGCGGTCGAGCCGAGTCCGGTAGCGGCGATGTTGGGAAAGGCGTAGAAGGCGCCGCCGGGCTTTGCGCAGCGGAATCCTGGGATGGCGTTGAAAGCGTCCACGATGAAATCCCTGCGCCGCCTGAATTCCTCGACCATCTCGCGCACGCCGTCTTGCGGGCCGCGCAGCGCCTCGATCGCGGCGCGCTGGGTGAAGCTTGCCGTATGCGAAGCGGAATTGACTTGCAGCAGACACACGACGTCGACAAGCCGCTTGGGAAAAACGCCGTAACCGATGCGCCAGCCGGTCATGCGGTGAGCTTTGGAAAAGCCGTCGAGGATGATGGTCTTTTCCGCCATGCCTTCGACCGCCGCGATCGAGGCCGGTTTTTCGTCGAAGGCGATGAGGTTGTAAATTTCGTCCGAGAGAACAATCAGGTCGCGGTCGCGGACCAGCTCGGCGATGGCGCGGATATCGCCGGCCGGGATTGCCCCGCCCGTGGGGTTCTGCGGCGAATTGAGGATCACCATTTTGGTGCGCTCGGACAGCCGGTCGCGGAAGCATTCGAGATCGAACGAAAAGCCGCGCTCCTCGACAAGCGGAATCGGCACGGGCTTCGCGCCGCAATAGCCGATCACGGATTTGTAGATCGGGAAGCCGGGGTCGGGGTAGAGCGCTTCGTCGCCGGGCTCGAGCAGCGCCAGCATGGAGAAAAAGAGAATCGGCTTCGCGCCCGGCGTAATCACCACTTGCGATTCTTCGACGGGAATGCCCCGCGTCGCGGCAATGTGCTCAGCAACGGCTTCGCGCAGCTCGGGGTCTCCCTGGGTCGGCCCGTATTTGGTGAATCCGGCGTCCAACGCCCGCTTGCCGGCCTCGATAACATGCGCCGCCGTGGGGAAATCCGGCTCGCCGATCTCCATGTGAACGATGTCGCGGCCCTGCGCTTCGAGCGCGCGGGCGCGTACCAGCACCTCGAAAGCCCCCTCCCCCTGAAGCTTGTGCGTACGCGCTGCCGGCTGCATGAGCGAATTGCAAGTGTACCAATCCGCGCCGCCGGATCGGCCGGGCGGCGCATTTTGCAGACTACAATGAAGGCGCCGCCTTGACGGGGCGGCCCGTTGGAGCGTCCGCAACGAGGAGCGGCAACATGAATCCATCTACCCCTCCCGCGCTGGACGGCGCATGGGAAACCCTGACCCAATCGCCGTTTCTGCGCTTGCTCGTCGTCGGTTTTCTTGTCATTTTGCTGCAGATCCCCGTGGTGTTCATCGACAGCCTCGTTAGCGAACGTAGCCGGACCCGCCAGGAGGCTGTCGACGATATTTCCGCGAAGTGGGGCCGCGGGCAGGCAGTCTTCGGCCCCTATCTGGTCGTTCCCTATACCTACGACATTGTCGAAAAGGATGCCGAGACGGGCAACGACCGCTTCAGCGAGCGCGCGGCGGTTGCGGCGTTTTTGCCCGAAGACCTGCGCATCGCCGCGGACCTCGAAACCGAGGTTCGGCGGCGCGGCATCTTCGAGACGCCGGTGTACTCTTCCGCGATAAGACTCGAAGGAGGGTTCGCCGCTCCCGATTTCAGTCCCTGGAAGACCGAGCCGGAGCGCATCGATTGGCGGCAGGCGCAGCTTGTCTTCGAAGTCTCCGATGTCCACGCCGTGCAAAACCGGGCGCAGTTGAACTGGTCCGGAAAGGAGTTGCATTTCGAGCCGGGCACGGGGCTGCTTGCGACGGAACTGCCCGGTTTTCATTCTCCTGTCTCGATTTCGGCGGAATCGCGCGAGTTGAGCTTCGCGGCCGAGTTCGATCTCAGGGGCAGTTTCATGCTGCGCTTCGCTCCACTGGGAAAGAGCACCGAGGCAGCCATCAAGGCCGATTGGGCCGACCCCAGCTTCCAGGGCGCTTACCTGCCGGCAGCTTCGACAATCGGCCCGGACGGATTCGAGGCCGAATGGCGGATTCCTCATCTGGGGCGCAACTACCCGCAAAGCTGGTCGCGTACCGAGCATGGCATGGCAATCCGGGAATCGGCGTTCGGGTTCGACTTGCTGACCCTGGTGGACTCCTACCGTCAGACCGAGCGGAGCCTCAAATACCAACTTCTGTTTCTGGGGCTGACGTTCCTCACGATCTGGCTCTTCGAGGCAATGGGCGGCGCGCGGCTGCATCCGATCCAATATCTGTTTATCGGAGCGGCAATGTGTCTTTTCTATCTGCTGGAGCTGGCGCTCGCCGAACAGCTTGGATTTGCAACTGCGTACAGCCTGGCCGCCGCTCTCGTGGCCGGGCTGGTATTTTTCTATACAAGCTTCGTGCTCGACTCGCAGCGGCGGGCGGCTGCGGTAGCGGGCGTTCTGGCCGGCCTCTACGGATGCCTTTACGCGCTGCTGCAACTCGAGGACTACGCGCTTTTGGCGGGGTCGCTCGGGCTGTTCCTGATCTTGGCGGCCGTCATGTACGCGACGCGCAACGTGGATTGGTATGAGGCCAAGCTCGCTTCGCCGAAGCCGGGCGCAGAGAAACCGCTAAAATAGTGGGCGGGCCGCCGTCGGGCCGGCTCCTTCAGGCGCATTGTCGAACCCCTTCGTCCGCTGCGGATTCCCATGTTGACACGGGCTTTTTCCGGCCGCCGCTCGGCCTTCGCCGCCGGGCTGGCGCTGGCCGCCGCCGCCGCGGGCGGGTATTGGCTTACCCGTCCGCGCATCGTGTTCCTCGGCTTCCCGAGCATGTATCGATTTCTGATCGCGGAGGCCGCGGGCCGCAGCGGAGTGCGTTATGCCTACCGTCTCCCGGAGGAAATTGATAATCCCGCGCTCGGCGAGCCGGACTTCTCGCGTTACGCGGCGATTTACGTCAGCGGCCGGCGTTCCGACCCGTTGAGCCGCCCGGTCCGCCGCGCTCTGGCGCGGGCGGCGGAAAGCGGCTCGCGGGTAGTGGTGCTGCCGGCTCACGATACCGCCCGCCTGGGGGTGGGCAACGCCGATTTCAACGGCGAGGAAAAATGGATCGACGACTATTGGCGGTTCGGCGGCGTTGAAAACATGACCCGCCTCTTGTGGACGACGGCGGCGCGGCGGCTTGACCGGGACTGTCCTCAACTCCCGCCCGAACCGGCTCCCGATGACGGTTTCTATCACCCGGCGTCCGCCGCGCTGTTCGCTTCCGCGGCCGAGTACGAACGCTGGTACGAGGCTTCACAGCGGGCGCAGCCCGGCGCGCCGAAGGTTTTTATCGATTTTGCCGACGGCTGGCGGTTGGGCATGAACCAGGCGACCGACGCCGTGATCCGGGCGTTCGAAAACGGCGGCTTCAATGCAGCCGCCGTTTTCGGTACGGCGCAGACCGCGCCTTTCGCGGTTGACTATCGGCCGGACATCGTCGTTTCCCGCAAGCATGGGCGTTGGTGGTTGGGCGCTCAGGGCGTGGAGACGCTCGACGAGCAAATTGACGTTCCGGTGCTCCGCGGACTCTCGTTGCTCTTTACGGGAGAGACTTTCGAAGCATACCGGCAAACGCGCGCGGGCATTCGCGGCGCGGGCCTGATTATGGGCGCGATGGTCCCCGAGATGGACGGCGCCATCGAGCCGACGCTGATCGAGGGCCTCGATGCCGCTTGGTACGGGCGCCGGTTCGAGGCGTTCCAACAAGAGCGGATCGGCCGCATGGTCGAGCGGGCGCGGCGTTGGGTGCGTCTCAAGAAGACCCCCAACCGCGAAAAGAAGATCGCCGTTTTCTACGTCTCCGGAATCGGCAAGGGCCGCATTACGGCCGCCGGCTTGAACGTGCCCCGCAGTCTGATGCGCTTTCTGACCGCCATGAAGCGCGCCGGCTACCGGGTCGACAACGCCCCGCTCGACGAGCGCGGACTCCTCAAAGAAATGTTGGAGAAAGGGCGCAACGTAAGCTTCGGCCGCGAGCGCGACCTGGAGCGGCTGGCTTCCCGCGAGGGCGTGCTCTTGCTTCCGGCCCGCGGCTACCGCGATTGGTTCGAGACCTTGCCGGAAACGATGCGGCTGGAGGTCGAAGAAGCGTTCGGACCGCCGCCCGGCGAGTTAATGACGGTTGAGCGGGACGGCGAGACGTTCTTTGTTGTTCCCAAACTCGATTACGGGAACGTGATCGTTCTGCCGCAGCCGGTTCGCGGCGCCCGCATGGACGCCAGGCTGCAGCACAACGACCGCGTCCCTCCGCCGCATCAATATCTCGCCGTTTACTGGTGGCTGCGGGAGGTCTGGAAAGCCGACGCGCTGCTCAACTACGGCACGCACGGGACGCACGAATTCCTGCCCGGCAGACCCCTCGGACAACTCGCGGACGATTGGTCCGACCGCACTCTGGGGCCGTTGCCGAACCTCTACGTCTATGTGATGGACAACGTCGGCGAGGCGTTGATCGCCAAGCGGCGCGGATCGGCCGTGACGGTCAGCCATCAGATTCCGCCGGTTGCCGCGGCGGAAATTCGACGGGAAGAGGCGGAGATGGCGGAACTCTACCGTTCTACCGGGCGATTTCTCTCCCAGGACGAGGGCGCCCTGAAGGAAACGCTGCGCGCACGGATCGGCAGGGCCGCGCGCGAAAAAGGCTTGGACAAAGACCTTGGGGCCGACTGGTCGCAGTCGCTGCCCTCCGACCAGCGGATCGACGAGTTGCGGCTGCACATTCATCTCATCGACGAAGACAGGATTCCGGTCGGGCTGCACGTCCACGGCGAGCCGAATACGTCCGACGAGCTGGCGCCGATGATCGCCGCGATGATCGGCGAAGAGGCGGACCGCGGGGCAACGGCCAAACAACGAGCCGCAGAAATTCGCGCGAGCTTCGAGCGCACGGGAGAAGAGATCGAGCGCACGCTCGAAGCGCTCGCCGGCGGTTACGTAACCCCCGGCGGCGGCGGCGATCCGCTGCGCAACCCAAGCGCCTTGCCCACGGGGCGTAATCTGTACGGCATCAACCCCGCGGAGACGCCGACCCGCGCCGCGTGGGAAACCGGAGTCGAGCTTGCCCGGGCGCAACTCGCCGCCGAGAACGAGCGACTGGGCCGTTGGCCGCGCAAGATCGGTTTCACGCTTTGGAATACTGAATTGATCCGCCAATACGGGACGGACCTGGCGCATATCCTCTATCTATTGGGCGTGCGGCCCGTCTGGGATCACCGCAACATCGTCGAAGATGTCGAATTGATCCCGATGCGGGAGCTCGGACGGCCCCGCATCGATGTTGTGATCCAGGCGGCTTCGCTCTTCCGCGACACGTTCCCCGACCGTCTGGAATTGCTGGACAAGGCGGTGCGTCTGGCGGCCGCCGCCCGGGACGGCGAGAACTACATCGCCGAGCATACGGACGAGTCCGAGACGGCCCTGAAACGAGCCGGGATGGCCGCCGACGATGCGCGCGTGCTTGCCGGGGCGCGGATATTCAGCAATTCCGCCGGCGGCTACGGAACCGGCTTGGTCGCGGGCATCGAGCGCAGCGGGGAGTATTCCGATACAAGCGGATTGACCGCGGCGTATCTGGCCCGCGCAGGCGCCGTGTACACCCAAGGCTTCGAGTGGGGCGGCGCGGCGCCGGGCGCGTATGAACAACAACTCAAGCGCACGGACGCCGTGACGTTGAGCCGCTCCACCAACGTCGTGGGCGCGCTGACGCTGGACCACTATTTCGAATACCTGGGCGGCATGACGATGGCCGTGCGGGACACGACCGGCGTGTCTCCCGAAACCTATCTGGCGGATGTTCGCGATGCCGACGTTCCCCGCATGGAGACGCTCCGCGAAGCGTTGACCCGCGGCTTGCGCGGCAAGTTTTGGAATCCCAAATGGATTCGCGCCCTCCAGAAAGAAGGATTCTCGGGCGCGGTCGAGATTTCGCAGACCGCAACCAATCTATTCGGTTGGCAGGTCACCAAGCCCGAAGCCGTCGACGAGTATGTCTGGGACACGGCCTTCGAGATTTATCACGAGGACGCGTTGGGGCTCGGTTTGCCGCAGTGGTTCGACAGAGAGAATCCGTTTGCCTATCAGAACATCGCCGCGGTGATGCTCGAAGCGGCGCGCAAGGGTTACTGGGAACCCTCGGCCGGCGTCGTCGAACGGCTGGCGGCCGCCTACGCCGATTCGGTCGAGCGGCACGGCGCCGCCGGCGATATCCGCACGGCCGGCAACCGCCGCTTCGCTGCGTTCGTCGAGCAGCGGCTGGCGAATGCCGGGCGCCTCGAGTCGATCTCCGCGCTGCGGCGCGAATTCGAGCGCGGTGCGGGAGAAAGCGTCGCCGGCCGCCGCCTGGTCGCGGCCGATCCGGTTGCGCCGGCCGCCGCGAGCTTGCCCCAAACGGGAGTCGGGGCGGTCGTCTTGTTGGCGCTTGCAGGGGTATTCTGGGCCGGTTGGCGCCGCTCGGGATAAGCCGCCGGCAGCCGCCGACCGGGGCTGAAAACCGGTTGCTATACTGACGCTTGATCTTGGGCGGAAGCGGGCCGGTGGCGAAAACCTTTTACATCGAAACGTTCGGCTGTCAGATGAACGTGCATGACAGCGAAAAAGTTCGCGGCGTTCTGACCGCCCGCGGCTACGAGCAGGCGCCTTCGCCCGACGACGCCGAGCTCGTCCTCTACAACACTTGCAGCATCCGCGATAAGGCCGAGCAGAAGGTTTTTGCGCGGCTGGCGGGCTTGAAGCGCCGGCGGGCAGGCAAGACGATCGGGGTGTTGGGCTGCGCCGCGCAGCACAACGGCCAGGATATTTTCAAACGGGCGCCGCATGTCGACTTTGTTTGCGGCTCGGCCTCCTACAACGCGCTGCCCGCTCTGATGGACCGTGTCGAGACCGGAGAAACCCGCGTCACCGGACTCGATATCGACACGGACGAGACATTCGACGCCCCGCGGACCGAGCGCGACAACCCTTACAGCGCCTACATCACGATCGTCGAGGGCTGCGACAAAGCTTGCACATACTGCGTGGTGCCCTTTACGCGCGGCCCGGAGCGCAGCCGCGCGAGCCGGTCGATCATGGCCGAAGCCCGCGGGCTGGCGGCTCGCGGCTATACCGAGATTACGCTGCTGGGGCAGACGGTCAACAGCTACCGCGACCCCTCCGAGGCGGGCTGGAGCTTCGCCAAGCTGCTCGACGAAGTGGGCAACGTTGCGGGCATTCGGCGGGTGCGCTTCACCACGTCTCACCCAAGCGACTTCACCCGCGATATCGTCGAGGCGATCGACCGCAACGAATCGCTCTGCAACCAGGTCCACCTGCCGGTGCAGTCGGGCTCGACCGCAGTGCTGAACCGCATGAGGCGGACTTACACGCGCGACCGCTACTTGCGCTGCGTCGAAACGATCAAGGGCGCCAAGCGCAACATCGAGTTGAGCACCGACATGATCGTCGGATTCCCGGGCGAGACCGAAGCCGACTTCGAGCAAACGCTGTCGCTGCTGGACGAAGTCGAGTACGGCTCGCTCTTCTCGTTCAAATACTCGCCGCGCAAAGGTACGCCGGCGGCCGGTTTCGAGCAGGTTCCCGAAGAAGAAAAG
Organism: Bryobacterales bacterium; assembly: GCA_965214915.1. Classification (GTDB taxonomy): domain Bacteria; phylum Acidobacteriota; class Terriglobia; order Bryobacterales; family UBA6623; genus CATQHP01. The sequence goes on from CBDCCP010000001.1 coordinate 1,133,892, forward strand.
AGCCGCCGTCTGGCGGTTCTGCAAGAGCGGCAGCGACGGATTCAAATACGCCGCAACGCGCAATCGATCGACAGCGAAGAAGAAGCGCTCGTCGCAGGCCGCCGCGAGAAATTCGGGCAGTGGATCGGCCGAACGACGCAGAACCGCGTGCTCAACTTCAGCGATCCTCAACGCCTCGCCGGCAACCGCGACTTGCGCGGAGCTTACTGCAAGGTTCGAGTGACCGGCTCGGGACCGAACTCGCTCGTGGGCGTATTGACCGCGGCGGAGACCGCGCCGGCATTCAACGGCTTTCGGATTTTGCAATAAAGGAGAAAACGATGGCGGAAGTGGAAATGAGAATTCGTGGGCTGATGATGGACCCCGTCACCAACATGCCCATCGTGATCCTCAAAGACCTGGACGACAGCATGGTGCTGCCGATCTGGGTCGGGGTTTACGAAGCCAACGCCATCGCGCTCGAAATCGAGAAGATCGCCACGCCGCGGCCTATGACGCACGACTTGGTCAAAAATCTGCTGACGGGATGCGAAGCCGGCATTCAGCGCGTAGTCGTCAGCGAGTTGCAGGACGACACGTTTTTCGCGGTGATCTGGCTGGAACGCGCGGGCGAGTTGATCTCCATCGATTCCCGGCCCAGCGACGCGCTGGCTCTGGCCTTGCGGCTGGATTGCCCGATCTATGTCGAGGAACAGGTGATCGCCTCGTCGAAGGTCTCGGCGGCCGTAAGCGAGAAAGCCAGCAGCGAAGAGCTCAGGCGCTGGCTCGAAAACCTGGGCGACGAAGACTTGGGCCAGTACAAGATGTAGCGGACCGAGACGGACGGCTTGCCGCTAAACCGCCGGGCCGCGGTGCTCGCCGAGATCGGCGGCCATCGACTTGCCGTCCGCGAGGGCTTCGGAAAGCTCCTGCCGTCCGAGCGGCTTGTACGCCTTTACGGTGGCCACGGCTTGCTCCAGCTCGGCAACCGATTTCATGCCCATGATCGCTACGGACAGACCGGGAATGCCCAGAGCGTAGCGCACCGCCCGCTCGTAGTGTTGCGGGTCGGAAAGAATCGCGCCGTCGCCCTTGGCGCCGCCCAGTATCTTCATCGCCACGATGCCCATGCCGCGCTCGGCGGCCTCGGCAAAGACGGTCTCCTCGAAATTGTAGATGTGGCGGTCGATGAAATTCACGGCCGACATGACGGCCTCGACGCGGCCGGAACGCATCACGGGCAGGGCGCGCTTGGGGCGCAGGTGACAGGTCATGCCGATATGGCGCACCGCGCCGTCTTTCTTGAGCTTCTCGAGACCGGCCAAGGCGCCGTCTTCGCCCAACAGAATATCGAGACTGGGGAAGCGGTCGGTGCGCCCCACGTTGTGAATGTGGACGAGATCGAAGTAGTCGGTCCGGCATTTCTGCAGGCTTTCTCGAACCTGCCAGATCGCGTCCTGACTCGAGGTCGCCTCGACCTTGGTGACCAGCACGAACTTGTCGCGCTTATCCTTCAGGGCGGGACCGAGACGGCGCTCCGCCTGACGGTAGATCGGAGCGGTGTCGAGGTAGTTGATGCCCTGGTCGATTGCGGCGTCGATGACCCGCTCGACCTCTTTTTGCGCCACATTGGGGGCGCCGAGCGGCGCCGTGCCGATGCCCAGCACTGAAACCTTCATGCCGGTCTTGCCCAGCAAGCGCATTTCCAGCCCCGATGCGGCCCGCAGCGCGGAGCCCCCCTGCAGCGCTCCGGCCAAGGCGGCGGTCTTGCCCAATTCGCGGCGCGTCATCTTTCTCATTGCAGCCTTCGAGGAATAGTGTAGCGAAACGCCTGCGTCCGGCAGCAGGCGTGTCTTATCCGGCACAAGACGAGCCTTTAATATCGGGGGCGCGCGAATCCGCAAGAGGCGAAGTCAGGCGCGGCGCCGGGGCAACCGTTTCTCCACGCGCGAGGATTGCCGGCGGCCGAGCCGTTTGTCGACTCCTCCGGCGTGGCGGGTCTCGTCAGACAAGCGCCGCCGGGTTCGCCAGCGTTCCGATCTCGAGCGCCGTGATCGAGCAGACATCGCCCTCGGCCAGCGCGGCGTCGTCGTCGTGGTTAACGACAAGCTGCAAACCTCCGACCCGCGCATCTACGCCATCGGCGAAGCGGCGTTGCACCGCGGCATGGTCTATGGCCTGATCGCGCCCGGCTGGGAGATGGCGGAGACCGCCGCCCGCCGATTCGCCGGCGAGGACAGCCTCTTCACCGGCGCGGATCTCTCGACCAAGCTGAAGCTGATGGGCGTGGACGTGGCGAGCTTCGGAGACTACGCAGCCCCGCAAGACCGCGCCGTCCCGCTGACTTACGAAGACCCCTTCTCAGGCGCCTACAAGAAGCTGCTCTTCAGCCCCGACGGCTCGAAGCTGCTGGGCGGAGTGCTCGTAGGCGACGCGGCCGATTACGCAACGCTGGCCGCGCTGGCCAAGAGCGGCGAGCCGCTGGCGGTCGAACCCGCGGACCTGATCGGCGTTGCGGGCGGCGGCGCGCCGACCGGCGAAACGGGCTTGGGCGAAGCGGCGCAGGTCTGTTCCTGCAACAACGTCGCCAAAGGCGAAATCTGCCGCGCCATCCGCGAACAGGGCCTCTCGACGCTCGGCGAAGTCAAGCAAGAAACCGCGGCCGGCACGGGCTGCGGCGGCTGCGTTCCGCTCGTAACCGGCCTGCTCAACGCCGAGCTCGCAGCAGCCGGCAGAAGCGTCAACAAAAATCTTTGCGAGCACTTCGCATACACGCGGCAAGAACTGCTCGACATCGTCAAGGTCAAGCGGATCGAGACCTTCGACGAGTTGATCGCCAATTACGGCCAGGGCCGCGGCTGCGAGGTCTGCAAGCCGGCGGCGAGCTCCATCTTCGCCTCGCTCTGGAACGAGAGCATCACCAAGTCCGGCCGACTGGCCCCAGAACGGCGTGCCGCTCGACCGCATCAAGCTGTTGAACGGCAAGACATTCGGGGAGGAGAAACGCAACGGCGCCGCCAGGCCGGCGCGCAAGCTGAACTGGGTGCGCGTCGGCAGCGTCGGCGATTTTCCGGCCGGCGGCGGCGCGGCCGTCAAGTACGGCGATACCCAGATCGCCGTCTATAATCTCGCCGACCGGGGGGAATGGTACGCCTGCCAGAACATGTGTCCGCACAAGAACGCATTCGTGCTCTCGCGGGGCATCGCGGACAGCGCGGGCGGCGCCCCCAAAATCGCCTGCCCGCTGCACAAAAAGCCCTTTTCGCTGGCGAGCGGCGAATGCCTGTCGGGCGAGCCGTATTCCCTGAAGGTTTTCCCGGTGCAAGTGGCGGGCGACGGCGTTTACCTCCTGCTGCCGCCCGAGAAGCAACTCGACGCCTTGCTATCGACGCAGATGCACTGCATCCGCGCGGCCGGCGCCGCCGCGCCGGAGAATTGCGCACTGCATGTCTGAGCGGCTGGGCGGTCTTCCCTGCCGCTGTCCGGCGGGTTTCTTGTGAGACCGCCTCGGCGAGGACTTCGCGGAATGCCGCGAAGCTGTGCGAGCGATTGCGCTGCGGATCGATATGGGCGGCAATGGCCCGGGCCGCTTCGATTTTGCGCAGTCCGGTTTCAAAATATCCGTGCCGCTGCAAAATGCGCTCGAACGCCTCCCAAGTCCCGCCGGGCACTGCATCGGGATCCCGGTAGCGCGCCCGGTTCGGAATGCTCTGCGGCACTCTCGAATAGGCTTTACGCATGGCTTCCCAGTCGCCGAAATACCATGCTTCCAGTTCTTCGATCACAATGCGGTTGACCACTTGCCAGCAGACGTCGGCTTGCGAGCGAGTGCGTAAGCCCGACTGCACCGCTGCATCTTCGAGACTCGCCTTAAGCTCCCGGCAATCGTCGCCGTCGCGGTCGACCATCACGAAAAGACGCCAATCAGGAGGCAACCAGTTTTTATAACCGCTCAGGCGTCCGTTCAAGTTCCGCAACAGACCGTGCTTGCCTCGATAGGGGTGGATTGCGAGTGTGCAATCGTCGGGAAGCAAACGCGGCAGCAGCGCTTGCAGGAAAGCCTCCATCGAAGGTTCTTCGACCAGAAATTCCAGATGCCGCGCCCTCATTTGCTGTGTTCGCTGAAATTTCGTGCCGGGGCGTTATGTTGGGTCAGTGGATCGCCCACGCCGAAATGGCCTTCCATCCACAGGTCGCCGAGTCGCGCCCCTTCACGCATGAACCCGGGTACGTTGCCCAAGTCGGCGGCTCGTCGCGCTTGCGTGTGGCCGGCTTCGTCGCGCCACAGAATCCACACTTCCTTGGGTCGAAGCGTGTCCAGGAAAAATGGCGAATGTGTGGTGATGAGTAATTGCGTGCGTTCGCAGGCTGCGCGGCATTCTTCCGCGAGTTCGGGGAGCAACCGCGGGTGCAGAAAGTTCTCCGGTTCCTCGACGCCGATGAACGGAGGCGGTTGCGGGTCGTACAGCAGCACCAGATAGGCCAACATCTTCAACGTGCCGTCGGAAGCAAAACGCGCCAGAATCGGGCGGCTGAACGGCGCATCCTCGATCTGCAGCAACAACCGGCCGTCGGGCATGGTTTCGGTCAATACGCGCTCAATACGCGGCGCCCACCTGCGCAACGCGCCGAAGATGCGCTCAAGCCGCTGCGGATACCGTTCGCTCAAATACTGGATGACGTTGGCGAGATTGTCGCCGGTTGCGGTCAACCGCTCTTGCGGCCCCGCTTCAGGCTGTCCGCGCGCGCTGTCCGCCGAGAGATAGGATACGTGCCAACCCATGATGAAATCGCGCAGAGCCGCCACGCGCGGATGTTCCTGAAATTGACCGAGCGCGTTGACCGCCAGTAGATCGGGCGCTTGGAGCGGGATTTCCAGTCTCTGGGCTTCGGCATCCGGCGTTTCGCCGCTGACCGCCCGGCCCAAACCGTTCCGGTATTCGAGAAAATGGAACGGCGCTCCGTAGCTACGGCGTTTCCAACTCAGCCATTCATGGTCAACCACCGGCCCGCCGTCGCGCTCATCCACAGCCAAGCGATACGTAATAAGCGGCGTTCTCGGCCGCTCACGGTACTTGAGCTCGATGGTCACCGGCCCTTTGGCGCCGCGGGTTTTGAGTTCCCTGGCCCGCCCGCGCCTGTCCCAGGCGCGCCGCAGGCCGGTCTCGAAGCACTCCGCGAGAAAGGCGAATACATCGAACACCGTAGATTTGCCGCTGCCGTTGGGGCCGAGCAGCACGGTCATCGGGGTCAATTTCTTGATTTCGACCTCTCGCAGCGCGCGGAAGTTCCGCACCTTCAGAGACTCGATCCTCGGTGCTGCGGTAGGTTGCGAAGCCGCTTGATTCATCTCGCCGTCTCCAGGATATCCAAGTTGTTTCCCGCTGCACGCGGCCACTTGAATTGCGACAGCTTGCTACATGGATTGCGACAGAATGACACTTGAATCGGACTGCCGAATCAGCGGCCGCATACAGTGGAGAGTGGGAGGCCTGACGCTGGTTGTAGCGCTTTGTCTCTATGTTTATTGGTTGCGTAACTCGCTGCGCCCTGGGTCCGACTCCTCCGGCGCGGCGGGTCTCGTCAGACAAGCGCCGCCGGGTTCGCCAGCGTTCCGATCTCGGGCGCCGTGATCGAGCAGACATCGCCCTCGGCCAGCGCGGCGTCTTGTTCCACGATGATCCCTGTGCCGGTCAGGATTACGGTCGGCGTCGGCACGCGGTTGCTCGCCGTCAAGTAACGCATGAGATCCTCGAGCTTGCGCCTCAGCTTGCCGGTGGAAACGGAGCCCTCGAATGTCGTCCGCGCGCCGCGTGTGATCGTACAACTTATTCGCAGGGCGTAGGGATCGGCGATTTCGTCGGGGGTGACGATAACCGGGCCGAGGGCGCAGCAGGCGTCGTAAACCTTCGACTGGGGAAGATAAAGCGCGTTTTCCCGCTCGATATCCCAGGCGGAAACATCGTTGCCGAGCGTGTAAGCCACAATTTCTCCCCGCGAGTCGATGACGATGCCCAATTCCGGCTCCGGCGCCGTAAACGTGGAGTCTCTGCGGATGCCGATTTTTTCGCCGGGGCCGACGCAGACCCGCGCCGTGCCCTTGAAAAAGATCTCCGGGCGGTTCTCGATCTTGTGGACATAGGAATACATCCCGTCGCGCGTGCCCAACTCGCCGTCGCGGAAGTCCGCGCTGGGGGCGTAGGTGCAGCCGCACGCCCAGACTTCCGCTGCATGGATGGGAACGGCCGGCGCGGCGGCCGTTACGCTTTGCGATGCGGCCTCGGCGGCAATGTCGGCGAGCGGTTTTTGCGCCGCCTCGGCCGCGGCGATCAAAGAAGCGGTCGTGTGGCCGGGAATGGGACGGTAGCCGCCGGCCGTTTCGATTGCCGCCTCGAAGCCGCCGCCGTTGCGGATTTGCGCGAGTCTCATGAAGAAATTTCCTCCAGTGCGGCTTATGCCCCCAAGGCAACCGGCCGACGCCCGGACGGGGCCTTGCCGTAGGGCAGGGGTTGGGGCACTTCGGCGAACTCCGCGACCGCAGCGAACAGCGGCCCGAAATCGCGGAACAGGTTTCCGATCAGGCAATCGGTCAGGTCGCCCTGCAAGCGGGGTGCTTTCTGAGAACGCGGCCGAAGCTGAACGATGTGTCGTAGAAGGCGTAGACCAGCTTGCGCATCGACTCGATTCCGAAGCAGAGCTCCTCGCCGTACGCGGCGAATCGGCCGGCCGATGTATCGCCGTCCCGAAGCGCCGCGTCGACCGCGTCGCCGGCCAGTTCCCCGCTTTTCAACGCAAGAAACACGCCCGATGAGAATACCGGATCGAGAAACGAGAACGCGTCTCCCGCCAGCACGAGTCCGTCGCTTGCGCAATAACGGGAGCGGTACGAATATTCGGCAGTCACCTGGATGCTCTCGATCCGTTCGGCCGGGGCGAGGTGTTCGGCGGTCCACCGGTTGGCGTTGATTTCGCGGTTGAGCACGGCCTGCAAATTCTTGCCGTCGCGGTAAAGGTATTCCCGTCCGGCCACGACGCCGACGCCGACGATGTCGTCGGGCAGGGGAATGTACCACAGCCAGCCCTTCTCGGGCAGATAGGCAACGGTCGTTGCGCCTTCGTCGCGGCCTTCGTCCCGCAGACCGCCTTTGAAGTAACTCCAGACGGCGATCTTGTTGAGTTGCGGATCGGGGACGATCCAGCCCAACTGCGTGGCGGCAAAGCCGTGGCGGCCGCCGCAGTCGATCGTTATCGGGGCTTCCAGGTGAAACGTCTCGCCGTGCCGCTCCACCTCGAGGCCGAGGCAGCGGCCGCCATCCATAAGCAAGCGCTTGGCGTTGGTTTCGAACAGGACATCGGCGCCTTTCTCCACGGCGTTGTCCAGCAGCATGGCGTCGAATTCGCTGCGGACGACTTGCCAGGTCTGCGCAGCCTCGTGCTCAAGGTGCTGGAAAAAATAGAACGGGGTGGAGATGCGGCCGTCGGGCGCCGCGAATTGCACGCTGTACTTCTTGATGAAGCTCGACTCGCGCAGCTTCTCGATCATCCCGATGCGCTTGAGCGGAAAGTAGCAATAAGGGATCAGCGACTCGCCGACTTTGTAACGCGGAAATTTTTCCCGTTCGACCACCACGACGCGCCGGCCTCTTTCAGCCAATACGGCCGCCGCGGTCGAACCGGCCGGCCCGCCGCCGAGAATGACGGCATCGTAGCCGTTCCGAACGCGTTTCGTACTCATTGGCGGTCTATAGGGGATGGAAGACGGATTAGACGTAGCGGATCTGCGTGTGCTCGGGAAGAAAGAAAGCGTGAAGCAGACGGTCGATCTGGAGCAATCCGTCACGGCTCAACTCGATGAGATCGTTGCTGAACGCCAGCAAGCCCTGCGCCTGAAACGCCTCGAGCAGACCACGCCAACGGTCGATGACGTCGACGCCGAAACGCTCCCGGAACGGAAGCGGATCCAAGCGGCCGAGCTTCAGGTTGAGCACGAACTGCCGGATCATCCGCTCTTCCGCGCTGACCGGCAGCGCTCTGGAAATCGGCAGCCGGCCGCTTCCGACAGCTTCCATGTAGGGGCCGATGTGAGCTTCGTTCTGATAGTGAACGCCGTCCAGGTGTCCGAAAGAGGAGACGCCGAGGGCGAGCATGTCCGCTCCGTTCCAGAGTTGGTCGCGATAGACGAAGCGGATCGTGGAAGAATCCTTGACGGCGGTGTAGGCGCTGCCGATCTGATAACCCCTCGCCTCGAATGCCTCGAATGCCTCGCCTACCCAACGGCGCTTGGTCGCCCAGTTCGCAACGGGAGCGGCGGCGCTTCCCTTTTGCTGCATTTCCTTGAATATGGCCGTGTTGTAGGGTATCTCCATCTGATAGACGGTGACCGCTTCGGGTCGGAGGCGCAGGGTCTCGTCGATGCAGCGCCGCCAATTGGAATCGGTTTCGCCCACCATCCCGGCGATCAGATCGAGATTGACTTGCGCGAAGTCTGTCTTCTCGAGCCATTCCCATGCCCTGTAGATTTCCTTGGAGCGGTGCGCGCGGTTATTCGCCTGCAGGATGTCGTCGTCGAAATTCTCGACGCCGAGGCTGAGCCGGTTGACGCCGAAACCGCGAATGGCCTCCAGCTTGTGCTCGCTCAAGGTGCCCGGCTCGCACTCGAAGGCGACTTCCTGGGGCGACTCCCAGGGAAGCGCGTCTTTCAAGCCGCTCATCAAGAACGTCAACTGCTTTTCGGATAGATACGACGGCGTACCTCCGCCAAAGTAGATGAAATCGAGAGTTCGGCCGGCAACGAAGTCTTGCTGCGCAGCCAGCCGGGCCTCTTGGATCAACGCCTGCAGATACTGCTGGATCTCGTTGTGGTTCTTGTCGGTGTAAACGCGGAAATAGCAGAAATTACAACGTTTGCGGCAGAACGGAAGATGAATGTAAAGTCCCAGCGGCGTTTCCGCTCTGCCGGCTTTTCCCAGTCTCGCCGCAGCCGCGGAGGCATGCTCTCCGCTCCAAACTGAAAACGGGGGGTAGTTCGAAACGAAGTAATTGCCGGCCTGCGTGTCGTCCAGGCGCGGAATTGCCGTCAACGGATTGAGAGCTTGGGCCATGTGGCGATCGCCGCGGAGTTCGGGACAACCCGCGGCGCATTCTTCAAGGTAGCAAAGGCGGAGCGTGGAAGAGGGTTGGTTACGGGTGCGTGTAGCGCCCAAGTAGTAATGTCCTGTATGGACCAGATTAAAGAGTCCGCTTTTCGAGGGGAGGGGACACAGGGTGGATTCAGGAGAGAAGGCAAGGTTGAGCGTGAAGGAAGCGGATCGAGTGGGGGTTATGCAAGCGGTGGTCGGCGGGCGGCTGCGGCAGCGGGAAGCAGCCGAGCAGTTGGGGGTGTGTGTGCGGCAGGTGCGGCGCTTAGCGGGGCGCTACAAACGCTACGGAGCGGCGGGGCTGGTGTCGTTGCGGCGGGGCAAGCGGTCGAACCGAGCGATCGCCGAGGAGACGCGGCGCGGGATTATGGAGTTGGTGAAGCAGCGCTACGCGGACTTTCCGCCGACGCTGGCGCAGGAGAAGCTTAGGGAGGAGCACGGTTACCGGCTGAGTGTAGAGACGCTGCGGGGATGGCTGATCGAGGAGGGTCTGTGGCAGCCGAAAGCGCGACGGTCCGGGCGTGTGCATCAGCCGCGTGAGCGGCGTCCATGCGTGGGAGAGTTAGTGCAGATCGACGGGTCGGCGCACGACTGGTTCGAAGGCCGTGGGCAGCGCTGCTGCCTGATCGCCTTCGTGGACGACGCGACCAGCCGCTTGTTGGCGCTGCGCTTGTGGGCGGCGGAGACAACGCAGGCTTACATGCAGACGCTGCGGGGGTATCTTGAGCGGCACGGGAGGCCGGTGGCCTTGTACTCGGACAAGCACTCGATTTTCCGGGTCAACCGGCCGGAACAGGAGGGCGCGAGGACGCAGTTCACACGGGCGCTGGAGGCGCTCGACATCCAGTCTATTCATGCTCACACGCCGCAGGCCAAGGGGCGTGTGGAGCGGGCCTTCCAGACGCTCCAAGCACGCTTGCCGCGGGAGTTTCGGCTACGGGGTTTGAGCGGCATCGAGGCGGCCAACGCGTTTGTGCCGCAGTACATGGCGGAGTACAACGCGCGCTTCGGGCGCGCTCCGCAGAACGCGCAAGATGCCCACCGGGCGGTAGAGTGGGAGGCTGCCGAACTGGATCGGATCCTCTGTCCCCAGCATGTGCGCAGGCTGTCGAAGAACCTGACTTTCAAGTTTCAGGGCAGTGAATACGGCATTCAGGGACAGGGCAAGGGGTATCGTTTGCGCTACGCAGCGGTGACGGTTTGTGCGCTGTACGACGGCCCGCTGAGAGTGCTGCACCAGGGGCGCGAGTTGGCGGCGAAGCAGTTAGTGGAAGGGCCGCCGCCGCTGCCGGTGGACGACGAGAAGAGCGTGCAGCGGACGGTGCAGAGAGTCCGGCAGGAGCAGGCTCGACGGATACGCAAACCGCACCGCAAGCATATCTGGAGGAAAATGGCACGAGAGGCAGTGGCGCTCGCCGAGGCGAAGCGGCAGGGCCTGTCGTGAAGCGTGAAGAGCCATCCTCGTGCAGGAGGCGGCTCCGGGCGCGCGCGCCCTCCCTCCGCCGCCCCCTGCACCCAAACCGCCTCCGAATCCCAGTCCACAGCTCCCCCCTCTCCCCGTCCCCAACCCCTCAGCAACCGCCCAGACACTTACCCCAATGCGGACATCTCTACTTGGCAGAAAAGCGGACATTTCTATTTGGCTTTGACAGTTGGTTACGGGTGCGGGCAAGGTTTGCCAAAGCGCATGCGCCGGTCGGTGCGTTACCATCGGTGGGATGAACCGCCGAAGCTTCCTCGCCCTTGCCGGGGCCGCCGCCGTTTCGCGAGCGGCCGCAGGGCGCTCGTTCCTTGCTACGGGCAAGGAAACTTATATTCTCGACGGCGGCGGCAAAAAGATATGGGAATACGCCGCCGCGACCCGCGACGGCTGGGTGCTGCCCAACGGCAACGTTTTGCTGGCGAAGAGTCCGGGCGAGGGCGGCGGCGGCGCGGCAATCGAGGTCGACCGCTCCGGGAATACGGTCTTCGAGTTTCCCGGGACGCAAGCGGAGGTCAATACCGTGCAGCCGCTGGCCGGCGGGTGCATCTTGTTGACGGAAGCCGGCGACAATCCGCGAATCCTGGAAATAGACCGCTCGGGCCGCATCCTGCACGAAGTCGCGATCGGGTGTCAGACCGAGAACCATCACCTGCAAACGCGCATGACGCGCAAGCTGCCGAACGGCAATTACCTGGTTCCGGTAATGGGCGAAAAACAACTCCGCGAATATACGCCGCAAGGCGAGATCGTCTGGTCGTTCGATACGCCGCACTGGCCGTTTACGGCGATCCGCCTGCCCGACGGCAATACTTTGACGACTTTCACCTTGGCCAACACGGCCGCCGAGATCGATCCCCAGGGCAGGGTCGTATGGAGCGTCGCCAACGACGATTTGCCGGGCGAGCCCTATGACGACGCTTGCGGCGCACAGCGGCTCGGCAACGGCAACACGGTGCTTACGAGTTATCACGCCGCAGCGGGAGAGATCAAATTATTCGAGGTCGACCGCCGGAAAAACATCGTCTGGAAACATGTTGACGCCAACGCTCACGGCATCCACCATTTTCAGATCCTGAATGCGGACGGCTCTGCGACCTCCGGGCCGATTCTGCGTTAGGCGGCTTGCCCGACGCGGGGGCGGCTGCTATATCCCGCGCTGCGTAATCAGATACACGGCGAAGCTGCCCAGCCAGTGGCCGCCCTCGTAGTGTTCGCCGGTCACGGCGGCCAAGCCCGCTTCTCGATGCGTCCGCGCAGCCGCGCGGAGCGAAACTCGGCGCGCGTCGTCTGCGGGCAAGCCCGCGGCCATCCCTTCGAGCATCCACGCCCGACTCAAGTTGAGCCCGTCGAGATGCGCGATCTTTCCGTCGGCGCGGTCGCTCACTTGCGCAACGGGCAACCAATCCGGCGAACCGCTTGCGGGGATCGAAGGCATGAAATCAGTCAGCCAGAGCGCGAATTTCTCCGGGGGGAGAATCCGGCGCATGAGATCCGCCTCGGCCAGGCAGGGCGAAAGAAAATCCTGTCCGCCCGGTTCGTATCCGAGCGGACAGCCCCGGTCGCCGCGGTACAACTCCAGCGAGCGGCGTTCCAACAGGGCGGCCATGTTAGCGTTGCCCGCGATCCGCGCCCAGTCCAGAATCAGTCCGAAGGCAAAGGCGGTTTGGGAATGCTCCCCGGTGCGGATCGGGTAGGTCAGCTTGGGCAGCCATTCGGCAATGCGTTCCGCCGCAACGGTTTCGAGCGGTTCGAGCGCTGCGCTCCAGCGCCGGGCTTCGCGGTCGTCCCATGCGCGCAACTCCGCGGCCAGTTGCAGCAGCCAGGCAAGTCCGTACGGGCGCTCGAACGTGTTGCGTCCGGCGCCGCTGACGTAGCGCGCCTCCGCTTCGATATTTTCCTTGGCGAGGCTCTTCGACAACGCGGCGCGAGCCTCCGGAACGAAGTCCTCGTGCGCATGCAGGCGGGTCAACCGCGCCAGCAGCCAGTGGCCGTGAACGGACGAGTGCCAGTCCAAGCATCCGTAGAACGCGGGCGTGAGCTCGCGCGGCGGCGCGATGTCCGCGTCGCTCGCGAGCGTGTGCGAGATCTTGTTCGGATACTCGCGGTGAACGCAGTCGAGCGCCAATCGGGCGAAGCGGGAAACGGGAATATCCGAGGCCATGCCGCAAGGAAGGAAAGCGAGAGCAACGATAAGAAAAGCGCCGCCGCGCGGCGTCGGATTCCGTGAAAGCTGCACGCGGCTCGCTCTGCGGGAAGCCGGTTGTGCGTCCGCTATGCGGACCCGCCGGATTCGTTCCAGCGCCGGTAGGTCACCCAGCCGATTCCGCCGATGATGGCCAAGGGGGGGATGGCCAGCAGCACAATCCCGTTTTTCAGGGCGTTTACGGCGCGCTCCTTCTGATACGACGCCGTCTCGCGGCACATCGAGCAGCCTTGCGCCTGCGCGCTCGGCGCAACCGCCAGCAAGCAATAAAAGGCGGCGGCGCAAACGAGCCCGCGCGGCGCGAGCGCCGAGAAGCGGCCGGATTTGCCCGATCGAATCAGAATCCCAACTCCAGCAACCGGAAGCTGTCCGGGAAGAAATAACCGCACATGATCAAAATACAGGCCGCGGCCGGCACGACCACGACCCAGCTAAAAACGGGATGGTCGAATTTCAGGTGCATGAACCAGCCCATAATCATGCCGGCTTTGATCACCGACAAGACAAGCAGGATCGCCAGCATGACGAGCACGCCGGCGATCTGGACGTAGGCCAGAACGACCTCGATCAGGGTTAGCGCCAGAAGACCCGCCCATATTTTGAGGAAGACCGGTATGTGTGCGTCTTCGTACGCAGGATCTTCGGGCAGAACGTACCGCTCGACCGCGGCGCCGCCGTGCGCTGCGGGGGCGCCGGCGGGCGCGAGTCTCGACGGGTTGAAGCGCCAAGCCAGGTAGCCGAACGACAGCACGGCCATCAACGCGGAAAAAAGCGCCAGGAACAAATTGTCCAGGGAAGCCGTCATCGCGCCGCCGGCGACCAGTTCCGCGGACGTTGCAACTCCCCAAATTCCCAACGCCAGAGTAAACAGATATCCAATTAACGAAACAATCATCTTCAGTCCTTAGTCCACGTTGGTCGACAACAGATAAATCAACGGGAAGACGAACATCCAAACCAGATCCACGAAGTGCCAGTACAGGCCGGCGACCTCGACATCCTCGGGCGCCCATTTGCCGCGGCGGTAGCCGAGCGCGACGACCGCGAGATAAACAATGCCGGTGATGACGTGAAACATGTGCAACCCGGTAATCAGGAAGAACGTGCCGCCGAACAGCGGAGAGCCGTAGCGGTTCTCCCACGGGTACATGCCTTCGTCGCGCATCAGGTGCATCCACTCATAGGAGTGGAGCGCCACGAAAGCCGCCCCCAGGACCGCCGTGGCCCAAATCCATTTGACGGCGGCCCGCCGCGCGCCGTGGTGCGCCGCAGAAACGCCGTAAACCATGGTCAAGCTGCTCGACAGCAGCACCAGCGTCATCACCGATGCGAAAACGATCGAAGGGAAGAAATGGAACGGCGTGGGCCAGTCGTTCGCCGCGCGGACATAGCTATAGGCGATCAACAGGGCGGAAAACGTCAGGGAGTCCGAGACGATGAACAGCCACATGCCGAATTTTTTTACCCCGACGGCAAAGGGAGCGCCGCCCCCCTGCCATGTCGGCTCGGCCGCGGCCGCATGTGCTTCCGACATCGATTACCTCCAGAACACCAACAGTCCCAGGATGTAAATCCACAGGACATCCATAAAATGCCAGTACAACGTTGCGGCCTCGATCACCGCCTCGCGCGTCGCCCACCGCTTGGGCGCGCGGACTCTCAGCCAGACGTACCCCAAGCTCAGCACGCCGCCCAGCAGATGGAGCCCGTGGCCCGCGGTGAGCAAGTAATAAAACGAGTTCGCCGGGTTCGAAGCCAGGAAAAGCCCGCGTTCGGAGAGCGCCCGCCAACCGAGGAACTGACAGGCCAGAAAAACCAAACCGAGCGCCGCGGTCGCGTTGACCCACAAGCGGACGCCGCTCCAATCCGCCGCGATCATGCGCCGGCGCGCGCCTTCGAGCGTGAAGCTCGAGAGCAGCAGAAGCGCCGTGCTCAAGAACAAAATTCGCGGGACATCGAATGCCTTCCAGTCATTCGAAAGTCCGCTGCGGACCACCATCGCGCTTGTCAGCGCGGCAAAAAACATGACGATGCCGCCGACGCCTACCCATACGCCAAGCTTGTAACGCTGAATCAAAGCCCGGTTGGGCGCCGGGCCGCGTCCGCCGCCGTCGTACCGCGGCGGGCGCCCGATGAACGCCCCGTTTCCGCTCGCAGTCGGCGCGGGCTGAGTTTCGGTCGGTGTAAGCGTCGTGGTCATTGGTCCGGCGTTGGCGGCCGCGGCGCGCTGCTCTCCTAATCTCCGGCTGCCGCGCTGCCGTAAACAGCCTTGTCGTCGTTGCACTGCATGGCGAAGTCGCGCTTCGCGCCCGGCAAGCTGAAATCGTACGAGCCGCGGTAAACGTGGGGAACCTTGCCGCCGAAATTATCGTGCGGAGGCGGGGAAGGAATCGTCCATTCGAGCGTTGTCGCTTCCCAGGGGTTGACTTCCGTACACGGTTTTCCGGCGAACATGCTCTTGACGAAATTGAACAGGAAAATGAATTGCACGGTGATGGTGAACATCGCCGCGATCGTGATGAAGTAGTGCAGCTCCCCGGCGCCGCCCGTCTCCAAGTAATCGACGCCGGTGAACTCGGCGTAGCGCCGCGGGTGCGGCAGCATGCCTAGGTAGTGCATCGGCCCGAAGATCGCGTAAACGCCGAAGAACGTACACCAGAAGTGAATCTTGCCTAAACCTTCGTCCATCTGACGCCCGAACATTTTCGGGAACCAGAAGGCCAGGCCGGCAAACATGCCGAAGATCGCCGCGACGCCCATGATCAGATGGAAGTGGGCGACGACGAAATACGTGTCGTGGAAGTAAAGGTCGATCGTCGGCTGGCCGAGGAAAATGCCGGACAGGCCGCCGGAAACGAACAGCGACACGAAGCCGATCGAGTAGAGCATCGGCGAGGTAAACCTTATCTGGCCGCCCCACAGCGTGCCGATCCAGTTGAACGTTTTGATGGCGGAGGGAACGCCGATGCACATCGTCAGCACCGAGAAGACGAACGCCGAGTACGGGCTCATGCCGCTGACGAACATATGGTGGCCCCACACGACAAAGCCGAGGACGCCGATAGCCGCGATGGCGTAAACCATCGCCCTGTAACCGTAAACCTGCTTGCGGGCGAAGGTTGCCAGCAGGTGCGAGGTCACGCCCATGCCGGGCAGGATCGCAATATAGACTTCCGGGTGGCCGAAGAACCAGAACAAGTGCTGCCACAGGATGGGAGAGCCGCCGGAGTGGTCGATGGCCTTGTCGGAGACAACCAGGCCGCCGGGAACGAAGAAGCTGGTGCCCAGGTTGCGGTCCATCAGCAGCAGCACGCCTGCCGCCAGCAGCACGCCGAATGCGAGCAGGCCGAGGATCGCCGTGACGAACCATGTCCAGACGGTCAAGGGCAAGCGCATCATGGTCAGTCCCTTGGCCCGCAGATCGAGCGTGGTCACGATGAAGTTCAGGGCGGCCAGCAGCGAGGCGATACAGAAAAACGCGATCGACGCGATCCAAAGATCCTGTCCGATTCCCTGCACGGCGGCCTCGGGCACGGCGCTCAGCGGCGGATAGCCGGTCCAACCCGACATGGGCGCGCCGCCTTCGACGAAAAATGCCGCCAGCAGAAAGCTGAACGAGACGAACGTCGTCCAGAACGACAGCATGTTCAACCGCGGGAAGGCCATGTCCGCCGCGCCGATTTGAATCGGCAGGAAATAGTTGCCGAAACCGCCTTGCGGCGCGGTGGTCAGCACCATGAAGACCATGATCGTGCCGTGCATCGTCAACATCGCCAAGTAGAACTCGGGAGTCATGACTCCGTCCGGGGCGCCCACCGGAAACAAGTCGCCCAGAATGCCGAACGACCTCTCGGGCCACACGAGCCGCAACCGCACGAGCAGGCTGAGGCCCATGCCGACGAACGCCGCGACGACGGCCAGCAATAGATATTGGATGCCGATCACCTTGTGGTCGACCGAAAAGATCCACTTCGAAATGAAACTCTTCGGTTCCGGGTGCCGGTGAACTTCCGTGTATTCGGAAACTTCAGGGGAAAGTTCAACTTCTGTCATGGCTGATGTAGATCCTTAACGCAGTCCCCGAAACCTTACAGGAACTCGGCCTGTTCCTGCAGCCAGGCGTCGTAATCTTCTTCGCTCACCACATGCAGGAAGCTGCGCATCTTGTAGTGGCCCAAGCCACAAAGCTCGGAGCACACGATTTCATACTTGCCCACGGTGTCGGGAGTAAAGCGCAGCTTGCCGACCAGGCCGGGAACCGTGTCGAGCTTGATGCGCAACTCCGGCACGAAGAAATTATGGAGAACGTCTTTCGACTTCAAGATGAGCTCGACTTCCTTGTTCACGGGGACGCGCATCTCGGGAACCATGATGTCGTCTGCGCCGTCGGGATGGCCGCGGTCCACGCCGACCGGGTTGCCGCCGGCGTCGTCGGCCTTCAAGAAATCGACGGGGCCGAATTTGTTGTCCTCTCCGGCGTAACGCATGTTCCAGACAAACTGCTGGCCGGTCACTTCCACCACGGTGCGGTCCGGGGTCGGGTCGGCCGCGCGCTGGTCGATGAACCGCACCTCGGCCCACGCCGAAAAGCCGGCAACCGCCAAGCCGACGAAAATAACGGCCGCGGCGCTCGTCCAGGTCGCTTCCAGCTTGTTGTTGCCGTGCATGTCCTTGGCGCGCGCGCCGGGCCGCCGCCCGAATTTCCAGACAGCGTAGCCCAGCGCGGCCTGAGCGAGGATAAAGATGACGCCGGTGCCGATCAGCGTCGCCATGAAGGCCCGATCGATCTCGCGTCCGAGCTCGGTGATGGGGTCCGGCATCCACCACCATTGCGTAACGAACGGGATCGCCATCGCCAGCGAGACGAACCAGATCAGAATGCCGACTAATAAACCCATGGCGCAACCAACCCCTGAAAATCGTGAGAGAAATCGATCTATCCCGTGGGGCGGAAATCCTTCCCAAGGACTGTTCTGAGTATATCAATTCTTGCCCGGGCATTCCAACCCGCGGCAAAGCCGCAATCGAGCGCATTAAAATTCAAAATGGGATGGACTGTTTCAGTAGACGCGAATTTCTAACGGCTTGGGGCGCGGCGCCGGTTTTGGCGGCGCAGGGACGGCGCAAGAACGTGCTCTTCATCGCGATCGACGATTTGCGGCCCGCGCTGGGCTGTTACGGAGATCCGACCGCGCTCACGCCGAACATCGATCGGCTGGCGTCGCGGGGAACCGTTTTTCGACGGGCGTACTGCCAGCAGGCCGTGTGCAATCCCTCGCGGGCATCGCTGCTGACCGGCAGGCGCCCGGACACTATCGGCGTCTGGGACCTCGCGGCTCATTTCCGCGATACCCTGCCCGCTGCGGTAACGCTGCCGCAGCATTTCAAGAACAACGGCTACGTGACGCGCGGCATCGGCAAGATCTACCACGGCAACGGGCGGCCGTCCACCGATCCGCCGTCGTGGACCGATCCGCCGATCTACGATCAGCGCCCGCCGTCGGATCGACGCTATGCCTCGCTGCGCAATCTGCGCGGCCGGGGGCTCAAGCGCGATTCGTTCGACGACTCCGACGTTGCCGACGATTCCTACATCGACGGCCTGGTCTGCAACGAAGCGGTGCGCGCGCTGGCCAACCTGCAGCGCGTGGGCGAGCCGTTCTTTCTCGGGGTGGGCTTTCGCAAACCCCATCTGCCGTTTTGCGCCCCCAGGAAATATTGGGATTTGTACAACCCCGACCAGATTCCGGCGCCGAGTCCGGCTACGCATCCCGAAGAAGCGCCCGAGGCCGCCGTGCGGACTTGGAACGAGTTGGAAACCTATCGCGACGTACCGCTCGAAGGGCCGATTCCCGAGCGGAAGATCGAACAGCTCCGGCACGGCTATTACGCTTGCGTCAGCTACATCGACGCTCTGATCGGGCGGGTATTGACCGCGCTCGAGCGTCTCGGCCTGCGCGAGAACACCGTCGTCGCGCTTTGGGGCGATCACGGTTTTCATCTGGGCGAGCAGGGACTTTGGACGAAATCCAACAACTACGAGTTGGCCACGCGGGCGCCGCTCATTGTCAGTGATCCCGGGCAGAAGGCGAATGTGGCGAACGGCCTGGTGGAGTTCGTCGATGTTTATCCGACTCTGCTGGAGTTGTGCGGTCTGCCCGCTGCCGAGGGGCTTGAGGGAATCAGCTTCGCCCCGCTCATGAGCGACCCGAGCCGTGCTTGGAAAAAGGCCGCCTTCAGTCAATTCCCGCGAGATCGAACCGGGAACAGGCACCGCGGCGAAGGCGACACGATGGGCTACGCCCTGCGCACCGACCGGTTTCGCTACGTCGAGTGGCGCGAGGGCCGCTCCGGACCCGTGCTGGCGAGAGAGCTCTACGATCATCGAGCGGATCCGACCGAGGCGCGGAATGCAGCCGGTCAAGCCCGCTACCGCGATGACATTGCCGCTCTGGAGCGGCAACTCGCAGCCGGCTGGCGCGCGGCGCTGCCGGATTGACGGAGCTATTCGAACTTGCGCAACTCTTCGGCGACCGCGGCGGCGCCGCGCTCGCGATAGATGCCGGTCAGGCGCTGCTCTTCCGCGGAAACCGGAATGACGTCCGACAGGGCCGCCGCTTCCAGGTCGGCGCGGCTCGGAATCCAGATATGTCCGTCGGAGAACTGCGCGTGCCGGACGTACACGCTCATGCCCTCGATTTCCGCTCCGGGGCCCGGCCGAGCCGGGCGGAAAGCAAATCGTTGGCGGGCGCCGCTCGAGAAGGCGCCGCCCGCGGCGATCGGTTGCGCGGCGTCCATGGGAACCGAACCCACCGCGTAGCGGGCGCCGTCCGCAGCGCGGATCAGCCAGCCCAACTCGAACGAGCGCAAGGGGCGGTCCGCGCGATTGACGAGACGCAACACGGGAGCTTCGGAGTACGCGCCCGCGACCAGGGCGGAGCCGCGGTCCAATACAAGAGGCGCGCCGGCGGAGCCGACCATCGCCAGCTCGATCTCGCGGGGCTTGCCGGCAGCGGCAATCGCGGCGCCGCTGCGGCCCGCCAAACGCGCCGCGAGGGTCGGCCGCTCGGCTTGCCGCCGCAGACTGTGCTGCATCGCCCGCGCGATGCCGGCCCTTCCGTCGGCTTCGAGTATCGCCCGGAAATGCCCGCGGTCGCGGCGCGCTTCGATCTCGCGTACGGCCATCTTCCGCTCGGAATCCAGGCGGTTCGGGCCGGCGAAAGTCAAGTCGTCGTAAAGAACGCCGTCAACGGTTGCCCGCACGACCGCGCCGGCGGGGGCCGGCAGCGGCCTCAACAAGCGCATATTGAGCCTTAGAGAGAAAGTCTCGCCCGGCGGAACGTTCAGGCCGGCCTGGGCGACGACGGCGCGGCCGCCGAGAGCGGCTTCCGCCGCCGCAACCGCAACGGTAATGCCGCGGATGCGGCCCGCGCCGTCGTTGCGCAGGAGGACTTGCCCGTCGAGGCCGATCACCAGCGCGCCGCCGCGCGGACTGATTTCGGAATCCTCGAAATCCGTCGAGACAACCGCCAGCGGAACCTCGTCCGGCACGGCAACGGCGACGGCGCGGTTCGGGTCGTCGTATTGGCCGTGGAGCGCGGTCAAGGAAAGAGCCGCCGCGAGACCCGCGGTTACGCCCGAGCGGATGAAATTTCTCGGTTTCATGGGGCGTAATACTCCGTAATGGTCATCGCTCCGGAACCGGCGTCGAAGCTGCGCAGGCTCAGGCGGCCGTCGGCGGTGATCTGCGCGTCCGGGCTGCTCCACTCGTCGAAGGCGGCCGTGGACAAGACGTCGTGCTGCGCGGGGGCGTTGGCCTTGTCTGCAATTGCCGCCGTCTCTGCTTGAAGCCCGAGCGGCGCCGCGGGGCGGCCCTCGCGGACGGCCCAAACCGCCAGCAGCAAACATGCCGCCGCGGCCGCCGCGGCGCCGATTTTCCACAGCCGAGCGAGGCTCGGCGCCGGACGGACGGCGGCCGCTTGCGCCGCCGCAGCCTGAATGTTACGGGCGAGCGCGAGCCAATCGATATCCGGCAATTCCGCAAGCTCGGACAACTCGGCGGAAAGATGAAAGTATTCCGCCGCCGCGGCCTTGCACGAGGCGCAGGATTCCAGGTGGCGCTCGATGCGCCAGCGCGACAGAGGGCCCAGTTCGCCGCCGGCGAACAAAGCCAGGTCCCGCTCGTTGGGGTGCGCGCCAAATATCTTCATGGCCGGCGCCTCTGCGCGTATTTCTTGAATTTCACCCGCGCGTTCGCAATATGCGAGCGCACCGTTGCGGGAGAGCAACCGAGGCAGCGGGCGACTTCGGACGCCGGAAGCCCCTCGACGTCGCGCAAAATCAACGCGGCGCGCTCGCGCGCGGACAGCAGGCGCAACCCGTCTTCGATGTAGGCATGCCGTTCGCCGCGAAGAACCGCTTGCTCCGGTGTCTCCGCCGGCATCTCCGGCGCCTTCTCGATTTCCTCGAACGCAACCCGCTTGCGCTTGCGCACGAAGTCGAGCGCCGTGTTGACGGCGATGCGGCTTATCCACTGCCCCGATTTTGCGTCGTCCCGAAGTTGTTCCCGGCGCTTGAGCGCTTTGACGAATGTGTCTTGCGTGAGATCTTGCGCGTCGGGGACGTTATTCACCACGCGGTAGATCAGCCGAAACACGCGGCGCATGTGCGCCTTGATGAACGCGGCGTCCGCTTCGGCTTGAGCTTCGCCGCCAAGCCTCACCTCGGGTTCAGTCTCGATCATCGACCCGGCTGCCGGCGGCGGTAGGACAACGGAAAACACGCAATCGCCTGCCTCTCACAGGAAAGACGAGATCGGTCGCAAAAGCGTGGAAACATTTTGTCTCGCCGGTCGGGGCGCCCCGCTCATTGTAGAGCGTTACCATGAACGAGTCCGCTAAAACCGAGAATCCGCTTGCGGACAGGGAGGAGTTTCGTGCGCGTTTTCAGCTTGGCGATCGTTTTGTTGACTGCCCCGCTTTTGGGCGCCCAAGAGGCGGACATCGTGCATCTGCCCAAAGGTTTTCTGGATGCCTATCACGGCAAATTGGCGAAGAGCCTGGAGGAACGCCCGCGCGAGGCGGTTTATCTGCAGGGCGTATCGAGCGCGGTTCCGTCGCCGTTCCCCGAAGCCGGCCACCGCGGCCATTACTTCTCGGTGATCCATCGCAGCGGCGAGAGCTACGCCGAGTCGCACGACCGCAAAAACGATCTTTACGTCGTGCTGGAAGGATCGGGAACGCTGCTTCTTGGCGGCGAAATGGTCGACAAGCTGGAGGTCCCCGGCCGGCCCGGAGAATGGCGCAGTCCGAAAGTTCGCGGCGGAAAGAGGTATCGCATCGCCAAAGGGGACATGATCAACATTCCGGCGAAAGTCTCGCATCAGTGGCTGCTCGAGCAGGGCGAGTCGATTACCTACGTGATAGTCAAGATCGTCGAGAAATAACGAGCCGCCGCCGGACCGTCAGTCCGCCCGGGGATATCCCGCCCGCTCACCAACCGTAGTATCCGGGCCGCGTTCTGACCCGCGCGTCGGCGCGGCCGACGCTTACCCGAATCCGCCGCCAGGCGCCGTCGAACTGCTGGTTCGAGGGGTAATAGCCCAGCGTATAGACGCTGCGCAACTCGTTCGCCACTGCCTCGTAAACGGGGTCCAGATCGCCGATCGATGCGGCGCTGAACAACCGCCCCCCCGAAGCCGCCGCGATGCGGGTCAGCCTGTCTCGCGCTCGATTCGCCAAGCGCCGCGATCTCTCCCGCCAGCTTCGTTCGATGCGCACGCCCGGCGGCTCGGGCTCCAGAAAAATCGGGTAGATCACGGCGTTCATCTCCGCCGCGGCGCGCTCGAGCTCTTCGGAGGCCACTGTCGAAGGCACCGACCGATTCCAATTGGGCAGCAAGTCGTTGTCCATGCCGTCGCTGATGACGATCAAGGCGTTGCGCTCCCAGCGCCGCTTGGCCAACTCGTGAGCGTAGGAGAGCACCATGGCGTCGTAGAGCGGCGTCCCCCCCGAAAGCTGAGGAATGTCCTCGATCTTGCGCAGCACCGCTTCGTGGTCGTCCGTCAACGGCGACAGGACATGCAGGTAGCTGTCGGCGAGCACGTACACCGCAACCCGGTCGGCGCTGCGAGCGGCCATGGTGAACTGCCGTGCGGCTTCGACAATGGATTCGCGGTCGATCAGAGTGCTCGTGCTGCAATCGAGCAGCAGCGCCAGATTGAACGGCGCCTCGGCGCCCTGCACGATCTTGATGTCTTGTTCGGCGCCGTCCTCGAGCACCTCGAAGTCGTCCGGCAGCAAACCGGTGAGCGGCCGATTTTCGGCATCCACCACGGATACCGTCAAATCGACCAGCCTGACGTCGGAACTGAAAACCGGCGCCTCCGACGCCGCGGCGATTGTCCCCAGGTCCGGTTTCGAGTCGCCGTCCCCCTGCCGGATCAACTTGCGTCGCAACGGACTGCGGAAAACGGTTGCCAGCACGCGGGGCGCGTCCCAATGCATGCGCACCGGCGAATCGGCATCGACTTCCGCCTCCCGCAGGGTCAGCCGCGCCGGTCGATTCGCGTCGATGCGAATCTTGCCGTAAAGCGGCCGCGACCGAGGATGCGAGTCGGCCAGAGTCCACACCGCGTTGCCGGGACTCTCCCGCGGCGGCACGATCGTCGAACGCAAGGAATCGGGAACGTCAACGCGCTCGGGACGGTACTTCGAGGCGACTTGCAGCCGGGTCGTCTTCCAGGGCGCGGCGATGTTGAGCGCGCCCGTGCCGGTCTTCAACGCCGCGCGGCGCACCATGCCTTCAAGCGCGATCGGACCGTCGACGGTTTCGACTTCCAAGCGGTAGCCGTAGGGCAAATCGACATCGAGATCGATCAACTCGCCGTCCGGGGGCTGCGCTCGAATGCGCGTCTTGCGCCGAAATTGCGTCGTGACGGTATCGCCTTCGCGAACTTCGCGGGTGGCCCCGGCTCTGCGCACCCGCACGCGGTTCGAATTGGTGACGCGCACCCGTACGCCGCCGGAAGCGTTTTCGATGCGCAAGACGGGTTCTTCGACCGAGCCGGCGTCCGTCCACCAGGGGTCCGTTTCGAAGTTGACCGGCTTGAATTCCTTGGTATCGGCGCCGGTGACGATCACGTTATTGGTCACGCTGAGGATGCCCAGCACTTGCAGCGCCTGATCTTCGACGGTGCGTTTGTCGCTGAGTCGCTCGACTTCGCCCTCGAGCGTGATGTGGCCGCCGCGCACCAGGATATGCACCGGCTGCAGCAGGACCCGTTGCACGTCGTCTTGCGAGCGGCGCAGCCTGGACTTGAATTTCGTCTCGCCGGAAAGATAACGGCGGATTTCCGGATGGCCGTAGATCCGCCAGTAGGCGTTGATGCGCATCCCGATGTCGTCGCCGGAGTGTGGAAATTCTTCGATTTCGTTGCGCACCGACTCGACCGCTTCGAGCTTGGCGACCGCCCGTTCGAGCGACAGCCGCAAAGACGGGCGGGTGACGGTCCCCGACAAGGTGACGCGCGCTCCATCGACCGAAAATCCTACCCAGTCGTAAACGCGCAGCTTGGATTCGTTGGAGATCAGGTATTCGATCTGGTCGATCAGCCGCGCGGTCTCGTCCCGCGGTCGGGCGGACCCGGCCCCCGCCGAGAAGCTCAGCAACAGGACGCCCGCGAAAATCGACCGTACGCGCACGAGTTGCCCTTAGGTTACATCGAAGCAAGGTCGGAACAATACCGCAGCGCGCGCCGCCTACTGAAATGTTTCAAGCTTGGCGCGCCTCCCGCAAGCAACGCAAAACCCGCTCCCGAGAGGACGTAACCATCGGCAAGTCGGCCCCCGGCGGCGCAATGCAAAGTTATCGCAAAGTAGGCGTCCGCTTGCAACCGCTTGCCTGACGCGCGCGCATGGCGCCGGTCCAGCGCAGATAGCGCGCGAGGCGGCGGCGCTCGCTCCACAGGAAACGCCGGAAATCCGCAGCCGCGACGCCCTCCGCTTTGCGCCCGGAATAGGTTTCGATCCGCCAACGCAGGTATGGGCTGCGCCAGGGCCGTAAGCGATAACCGCGTCCGGCCTGCCAAACGAATCCGAGAATCTCGAAAAGCTCTCGCGGCGAAATCGAAACAGCGGACATCAATTGACGTAATATCCGGGGCGGTGGCGCACGTTGTAGCGCTTGGCCTTGCCCTTGAGCTCGATTTTGATGCGCCGATAGCCCGCCGGCTTGCCCTGCGGCCGGCTGTACTCGACAATGTATTGATTGCGGATGTCGGCGGCGATGCGTCGGACCAGAAAATCCACTTCATCGACGCTCTGCGGAAAATAGGCCGGCCCGCCGGTCGCGCGCGTGATCGTGCGCAGATGCCGCTCCGCGCGCTTGGCGGCGCGCCGTTCCTCGTCGGTAAGCAGCCCGATGGCGTAGATCGTGGCGTCTGATTCCTGAAGCCTCCTCACCAGCGTTTCGAGGTCCGTGTTGCTGGCGTTGTCCTCGCCGTCGGAAATAATCAGCAGCGCCCGCTTCTTGATGTCGGCCTTGCCCTTATCCACGAGATGGTCGAGCGACATGCCGGTCGCATCGTAGAGAGCGGTCCCGCCCCGCGAATCGATGCGCTGCAGCGCATCCTGCAAGCGCAGCACGTCGCTGGTGAAATCCTGGTCGAGGTAGGCTTCGTCGTCGAAGTTGACGATGAAGACCTCGTCCTCGACATTCGACGCTTTCACGAACTCGAGCGCCGCGGTATTCACTTGGCGGCGCTTGTTGCGCATGCTGCCGGAATTGTCGATGAGGATGCCGATCGAGACCGGAACGTCCTCCTGCGCGAAGTAGGTCAGCGACTGCAGAACGGCGTCTTCCGTAACCCGAAAAGCGTCTTGCGCCAAATCGGTGATGAACCGGTCTTCGCGGTCGACGACCGTGGCGTGGAGCACGACTTTTTCGGTTTCGACGCAAAAGGTGACGCCCGGCTCGCAGCCGCCGGCAACCTCGGAAACGGCTTCGGGCGCGCCGCCGACAACCGGCTTGCCCGTCGCTTGAGCCCAGGCAACTGCGCCGGCGCACAGGCACAGGACCGAATATCGAATCGTGCGCAGGCGCCTCGGCATCGCTATAACCATTATGGCGTTGTCGTATGAACTCATCGGGCGGCGCCGCGGACTGCCCCTAACGCGCCGGCGCGTAGTAGCCGTGCCGGTGGTAAGGACGCAGCGCCGGCATGCCGCGAATCTTCGTGACCTCGACTTTTACCCGGCGCCATTTGCCGTCTTTTGCGCTATTGGTTGGGACGTAGCCCAGAACGTACTGGTTCCTGAGCTCGATGCCGATCTTCTCGGCGATGTCGGGCAGCTCATTGACGTTTTGCACCGCGAACTGCCGTCCGCCGGTCGACTCGGCGATCTCCGTCAGCAGCCCCGGCCCCGAAGCTTCTTCCGGCGTCCGACCGCGGCTGGCGAACGGCTCGTAGATTCCTATCGCGTAGATCTGCACGTCGGACTCGCGCACCAGCCGCTTGATCTCGCGCGGCGTATAGCGGCTCGAATTATCGCCGCCGTCGGAGATGACCAGCAGCGCTTTCTGCGAGTTCTTGGCTTGCTTCATCTGGTTCAGAGCCAGGTAAATCGCATCGAGCAGAGCCGTCCGCCCCTTCGATTGCACGAAGGTCAGGCGGTTCTGGATTTCTTCCAGACTCTTGGTGAATCCGGTCACCATTTCGGGCCGGCTGTTGAACTGCACCAGGAAAAACTCGTCTTCCGGGTTGGCGGTCTTGAAGAATTGCGCGACGGCTTCGCGCGCCTTGCTCATCTTGTAGCCCATGCTGCCGGAGGCGTCGAACACGACGGCCAGCGAAAGCGCCGCGTCTTCGGCGCCGAACTGGACGATCTCCTGCTGCTTTTTGTCCTCTAAAACCTTGAAGTGCTCTTTGTCGAGGCCGGTCACCATGCGGCCCATCGGATCGGTCACGATGACGTTGACCAAGGCCAGCTCCACATCGACCTTGATGATGCCGCTGCGGCTCATCTCCTCCGCAGCAGAGGTTTCCGCGGGCCTGGTTTTCAGGCTGACCTCCGCATCGGCCGCCAATGCGGCCGCCGGCAACGAGAGGAGAACCCCGAGGGCGAGCCGCGCGGCGCCCGTCACGCTGGGCATCCCGGCCGCTCGATGGCGATAAGCTTCCATTGGACACCCCTTTCAGCCCGCGGGCAGGATTGAAGAATTCACTTGCCGAATTCAGCGTGATTACAGCATAGCACCGGCCGGCTTCCATATTGCAAGATACTGCGCCGGGGAAACGGCCGTCACCTGCCGGGGAGCCGGAAGGCCATCAGCTTGGCCATGTAGCTCGACGGGTTGTACTTGTTGCCCCCGCCGACGGCCACCGCGACGTACTGCGCGCCGTCGACGGCGTAAGTCATCGGCGTGGCGTGCGCGCTGGCGGGCAGGACGTATTCCCAAAGCTGCTCTCCCGTGTCCTTGTCGAAGGCGCGGAACCGGCGGTCGTTCGTGGCGGCGATAAAGACCAGGCCGCCTTTGGTGACGATCGGGCCGCCGAGGTTCGATGCGCCGGTTTTGGGGACGCCCCGTTTCGTCAGCTCGTCGTATTCGCCGAGCACGACCCGCCAGCGGAACTCGCCCGTATTGAGATCGATTGCGCTGAGATGCCCCCAGGGCGGCTGCTGGCAGGGGTAAAGGTTGGAGTCCCACAAGCGCCCCCATTTCGTGCCCCGGTTGCGCCAGGGGACTTCGGCTTCTTCTCCGCGGAAGACTTTTTGCGAAAGCGAAGCCACGTCCATCGAATTGATGTAGAACGTGTCGGTTTCGGGGTCGAACGCGCCGCCGCCCCAATTGGAGCCGCCATTGGTGCCCGGAAACATCACCCGCAGCTTTTCGCCGATGGGCCGGAACAACGGCCCCTCGATTACGGCGTCCCGCAGCGCTTCCAGGCATTCGGCCCGCGATTCCGGCGTGACCGTCGTAATCTCGTCGCGGGTCATCGACTGCCGCGCGAACGGCGGAGGCTTGACCGGGTGGGGCTGGGTCGGATGGTAGTATTCGCCGGGAATATCGCCCGCCGGGACGGGCCTTTCTTCGATCTCGAACAGCGGCTCGCCGGTTGCGCGGTCGAAGAGGAACAGAAAACCGGTTTTGGTCGCCTGGGCGACGGCCTTGACGGGTTTTCCGCCGCGCTCGACTTCCACCAGAGACGGCTGGGACGGCAAATCCCAGTCCCACAGATTGTGATGGATCGTCTGAAAATGCCAGCGGCGGCTGCCCGTGCGGCAATCCAACGCGACCAAGCTGTCGCCGAACAGGTTTTCGCCGGGGCGGTCTCCGCCGTAATAGTCGTAAGAGGGCGAGGACAGCGGAATGTACACCAGCCCCAGGTCTTCGTCGACGCTGGACATCGACCACATATTCGCGCCGCCGCGGTTTTTCCAGGAATCGCCTTCCCATGTGTCGTGCCCGAACTCGCCGGGACGCGGCACGGTATGGAAGCGCCAGCGCAACTCGCCCGTGCGCGCGTCGTAACCGCGGATGTCCCCGCTGGGGCCTTGGGGCAGGCCGTCGCCGACCCAGCCGCCGACCGCCAGGACGCCCCTGCAGACGGAAATCGGGGAAGTGAACCCGTAACGGCCGTCCGTCTCGCCCAGCGCGTCGGGGGCGGTGTCGAGCATGCCGTTTTCGCCGAAGTCCGGGTCGGGCTTGCCGGTCTTGCGGTCGATGGAAAAAATGCGGCCGTTCTGATCGCCCAGCACGAGGCGCTCGGTCGTCCCCTCCTTCCAGTACTCGACCCCGCGGCTGGTGAACAGGTTGTATCGGCGGCTGCGGTCGAATTTCGAGTCGAACGCCCAGAGCAATTCGCCGTTGCGGGCATCGACCGCCAACAGGCGGTGCATCGGCGTCGAGACGTAAAGCGCGCCGTCGATCGTCAACGGCGTAACCTCGAAGGCCGAACGCGTGGGATAGCGGCTCTTGCCGTCGGAGAAGTCGCCCGTGTCGTACTCCCAGGCGAGCTCGAGCCGGGCGACGTTGCCGCGGTCGATCTGGCTGAGCGGCGAGTAGCGGCTGCCGCCCTTGTCGTTGCCGTAGTGCGGCCACTGCTGGGCTTGCAACGCGCCAAGGAAGGCCAACCCGATGGCAAGAAGACGCATTTACGAAGGCAATTCTATACGATGCGGCTCCAAGGGGCGCGTTGACGCCCGCCGGCAACGGCCGGGTGCTTGGGCGGCGTCTCGGCTACGCCGCCCGCATCGAAGTCGAGCCGCTCCCCAACCAACCGCCCCCCCGATTGCAAAGGGGCCTTCGACCGCCCGGTACGGTTGCTGCCTGGAGGCCGACGACCCATGCGGCACGATAGCGCGACTCCGGAAACGCGTTCATCGGTAACGCCGATTCATGCGGTATCGATCGCGACACGCGCCTTGGACGCGACGTTGAAAAAAGCGCGGAGGGCGAGAGAGGCGAATCCCGCCGGCAAACAAGAGGAACTGACCGTACCGCCCCGCGCGGCGCTTGCAATGAATCTGTTTACAGTTTTAACATGGCTAGGGCAATCCACTGCGCAGCAGAAGGTACACGGACTATTTTGACGAATGGATTCAGAATCAGGACATTGAGAGAGGCCGCCATGTTTTTTCCCGCCGATTCCCAAGGCCCGGCTCCATGCCGCGCAGGATGTTCCGATTCGTCACTGCAGAGAGCGCTGCTGCGCATTGAGAATATACGCATATCGAGACTGTTCGCCGCCATTGCGTTTTGGGTCGTGGTGACTTGGCCGCAACCTCTGTCGGGCGCCAGTATCGACGACATTGCCATCGATACTCAGGGCAACATTTTCGTTAGTGTTGATGATTTTCATCAAGTTCTCAAGATCGCTCCCAACGGGGATATTGCGGTGTTCGCAGGCACTGGTGAGCAGAGGGATTCTAACGACCCAGGCGGTGACGGAGGGCCCGCGGTCGCCGCGAAGTTGAATAGACCGTCCAGTGTTACCGTGGACTCGCGGACCAACGAGGTCTACATCGCCGATTCTAGGAAGGTCCGCAAGATGGATTCCAACGGCATCATCGCCACCGTCGCTGGCAACGGGAGTTGGGGCGACGATGTAGCAGGCGGAGAGCCGGCCACCGAGTTTGCGCTGGGATGGCTGCGTAGAATCGAATTCGATTCGAATTCGGGCAGGTTGTATCTCCTACAAGAGGACGGTCGTATCTGGCGGGTAGAGAACGGCCGGATTTTCCATCACGCCGGCAACGGAGAGCGCGGCTGCCCAAGCGACGGAGGCCTCGCAGCCGAAGCGCAATTCAGATATCCTATCGCTCTGGCGGTCGGCCTCGACGGGTCGCTTTATGTGGCCGATAGCTACTACCGCATTCACAAAATCGACCCCGACGGGTCGACGATCGCGGCGGTCGTAGGCAATGGCAGATATCGGGGCTCCCGGATCCCGGACGGCGCGCCCGCTCTCAGGACGGGCATACGCAGTCTGGACGGGCTGGCGTTCGACGCCGACAACCGGCTGCACTTTGTGGGCGGCGACGGAATCGTCTACCGGCTGGAACGCAACGGAACGCTGACGCTGTTCTCTCATCTCCCCGATCTGCTGGGCGAGTCCGCGCGTGGGAGTATGGTCTTTGAGACGGCCGGGAACCTGTTCATGGCCGGGCATTTGTTCATTGCGGATCAGGAGCGCGTCTTCGAAGTGAGTGAGGACGGCCGCCGGGTGCGCGTCCTGGCCGACCTGGAGTCGGCTGCCGTGCGCTCTCGGGGCAGCGCGGCCGCCGCCAAGTCCGAACTTCCCGAACCCCCGCAGATCATCGGCGGCCGGGTAGTCGGCCCGG
The DNA here is from genome assembly GCA_965214915.1 of Bryobacterales bacterium. Classification (GTDB taxonomy): domain Bacteria; phylum Acidobacteriota; class Terriglobia; order Bryobacterales; family UBA6623; genus CATQHP01. The sequence goes on from CBDCCP010000001.1 coordinate 1,164,537, forward strand.
GCCGGTGGCCCTTCGTCGTTCGCATAGACACTCCAACAAAATTCTGTACCGGAAGCCTTGTCGCCCCGAACTGGATTCTCACCGCTGCGCACTGTCTGGTCGATCATGACGGATCCGTGGACGACCCGAGCGACATTGCCGTTTTCCTGGGGCACGACTGGGACAAGGGGGTTTGTGAAAACACCAGAGAGGAAGAAGAAATCGGCCGGGTAGTCGTCCACCCGGATTACGACTATGTCGGAGCGGGCTTCCGCAACGATGCCGCTCTCGTCGAGATTCTCCGGCCTGCTGCGGCGAGCCCGGTCAACATACTGACTCCGGGGGAAGAGGCTCAACATGCTCCCTCCGGCGCTGCCGCCACTGTCATCGGTTGGGGCCGTCTATCGAACGGCAGCTATCCCCGCGTCCTGAGAGAAGTAGAGATTCCCTTAATGACCCCGGAAGATTGCCGGGAGAATTCCTTTTGGGAAAGCGATGTCGTCCATGAACGCACGTTGTGCGCCGGTGTGGAGGGGAAGGGTCATTGGTCTGGAGACAGCGGCGGCCCCTTGGTGGTGTCTCTCCCGGACGGAGAATGGGGTCAGGTGGGAACGACTTCCATGGGAGGAGGGGCGAGAACCGGCTATCCAGGGGTCTTCACCCGGACATCTTCCATTTATGACTGGATTTACGAGCATGCCGGAAGCGTTCAACTTCCGCTGGAGGATGCGGTCGTAAACGCGGCAAGCTTCACTCACCGCGTCACACCCGAGTCGATCGTGAGTTTGTTCGGCTCGCGGTTGGCTCGGGAAACGATTGTCGCCGGCGGGCTGCCGCTGCCGACCGAGCTGGGCGGGATTCGCGTCGAGATCGTTGACGGCGGGGGAGTGATGCACTTGGCTTCGCTGTTCTTTGTCGGTCCGAGGCAGATCAATTTCCTGATGCCGGCCGAAATCCCTCCGGGGAGGGCGGCGGCGCGGGTAACGCTGGCTGGGAATACGGCGCAGTCGGAAATCAGGATCCATGCGGTCGCGCCGGGGCTTTTCTCGGCCAACGGAACCGGCGAAGGCGTGGGAGCCATCACGGCGATTCGCGTAGCCGCCGACGGTTCCCGGTCGACGCCGGACGTTTTCCGCCGAGCGTCAAACCCCTTCGACGCTTCGGGCAGGCGGTTCGTTGCCGCGCCGATAGATCTGGGCCCCGAGGAAGAGAAGGTGTTCCTGAGCCTGTTCGGGACCGGGCTCCGCCGCGCCGAGCGGGTCGCTGCAGCGGTGGGAGGGGAGGAAACGCCGATACTGTTCTCGGGGGCGCTCGACGGGTTTGCCGGCCTGGACCAGGTCAACATCGGTCCGTTGCCGCGCAGTCTGACGGGCGCGGGCGAGGTTGACCTGATCGTCACGGCCGACGGGATCGCTTCCAACGCCGTGACCGTCGCGATTGAGTGAGCCGCGGGGTTGCCGCAATGGTTGACCCCGCCGATCCGGGTTCCGTAGGAGGGCGGCGATGAGCGCAAGCGCGCGACAAGCTGTTTGCAACGGACTTCAGGGCGGGGATCGACAGGTGCGCTGCTACAGGGCGCTCGCGGCGCGCTTGCGGGCGTGACTTGCGCCGCTTGCAACGCCGTCTGCTCGTCGCTGCAGTCGCCCCACAGGATAGAGACTGCCTCGCTCTCGTCGCCGCTTGCCGCGGCCGCGTACCGGCTGGGGCCGGAGAGGCGTTCTGCTACGATCGAAGGATTCGATGCCGAGGGGAGGGGAGTCCGCAATGCCTGCTCCGCAGTCGGCAGGCGCAAGCGTCGTCGACCGCCGGCAGGTCATTCGGGACTACCGCGCCAACCGGGCCCGGACGCGGGCGCTCTTCGCCATGCTCGCGCCGCAAGCCTACTATGAGCGCCCGATTCCGCTCAGGCATCCCGTCGTGTTCTACGACGGCCACATCCCCGCCTTCGCCGTCAATGCCTTGCTGAAGAAAGGACTCGGACATCCAGGGATCGACGGCGGTCTCGAAACGCTGTTCGCGCGCGGGATCGATCCGGCCGACCGGACGGCCGCCGCGGCCTCGAACGCAGCGGCATGGCCGCCGCGCGACGTCGTTCGCCGCTACGCGCAACGGGCCGATGAGGCCGTCCTGACGGCGCTCGCCTCCGCCGACATCGAAAGCGAGCGGAACGCCGTGCTGCGCCGCGGCCAGGGGGTGTTCACCATACTCGAGCACGAGGCGATGCATCAGGAAACGCTGCTCTACATGTGGCGCCGGCTCGATCCGGAGTCGAAAAAACGCCCGCAGGGATACGCGCCGGCCGGCGTGACGCCGCCGCCGCCGCGGGCGTCTGTCGCCATCCCCGCGGGACGGGCCACGCTGGGCGCCCGCGTCGAGGACATCCCCTTCGGTTGGGATAACGAATTCCCGGCCCATGTCGTCGACGTTCCCGCCTTTACGATCGACGTCCACAACGTAACCAACGCCGCGTTCCTCGAGTTCGTCGAAGCCGGCGGCTATGAGCGCCCCGCTTGGTGGACTCCCGCGGCGTGGCGCCGCAAGAACGAGGCCGGCCGCCGGCGCCCGCTGTTCTGGGAGCGCCTGAACGGCCGCTGGTTCTGGCGCGGGATGTTCGAGCGCGCGCCGCTGCCCCCCGCCTGGCCGGTTTATGTGACGCACGACGAGGCGGCCGCCTTCGCGCGCTGGCGGGGGATGCGGCTGCCGACCGAGGCCGAGTATCATCGGGCGGCTTTCGGCGCGCCGGACGACTCCGAGCGGGAGTACCCCTGGGGCGACGCGGAGCCCGATGAGACCAGAGGAAACTTCGACTTCCGCCGCTGGGAGCCGGCGCCCGTAGGATCGTACCCCGGCGGCGTCAGCGCGTGGGGCGTGCATGACCTCATGGGCAACGGCTGGGAGTGGACATCCACCCCGTTCGACGGCTTTCCGGGGTTCGAGGCCATGGCTTCTTATCCCGAGTACTCCGCGGATTTCTTCGACGGCGAGCATTATGTCGTCAAGGGAGCGTCGCCGGCGACCGCGCGCCCGCTCCTGCGCCGCAGTTTCCGCAACTGGTTCCGGCCGCACTATCCGTATGCGTACGCGGCGTTCCGCTGCGCCCGAAATGCAAGGTAACACAACGGCGGCAAGCGGCTTGGCCCGCGACGCGGCCGCGGGGCTCACCGTCCGGCCGAAGCGGCTGCCGGCGAAGCATCTCTACGACGCGCTGGGGTCGCAGCTTTTCGAGGCGATTTGCGAGCTTCCCTGGTATCCGCTCACGCGCGCCGAACGCGCCCTGCTGGCCCGCGAGCGCGACGCCATCCTCGCCCGGCTCGATACTCCGGCGACGCTGATCGAGCTCGGCGGCGGCAATGGAGAGAAGCTGGCGATCCTGGCCGCGGGGCTGGCTGTGCAGCGCCGCGCGGCCACGGTGCATCTCATCGACATCTCGGAGACGGCGATCGAGCGCGCCCGCCGCGCCGCCGCGCGCTATCCGTCGGTGGTTGTGCGCGGGCATCGGGGAACCTACGCCGACGGCCTGCGCGCCGCCGCCGCCGAGCTCGACCCGCAGCGGTCGGCGATGGCCCTGTTCCTCGGCTCCAACATCGGCAACCTCGATGCGGACGAGGCGCGCCGCTTTCTAGCCGAGATCGCAAGCGTGCTGCGGCCGGGCGACTCGCTGCTCCTCGGGGCCGATCTGGTCAAGCCGGAGCGCGATCTGCTGCTTGCCTACGACGACCCGCTCGGGGTGACGGCGGCGTTCAACCGCAATCTGCTGGTGCGTCTGAACCGCGAGCTCGAGGCGGACTTCGCCATCGAGCGGTTCGCGCACCGCGTCGTTTGGAATCCCGCGGAATCGCGCGTCGAGTCGTACCTGGTCAGTCAAGCCGAACAGACGGTGCGCCTCGCCGCGGCCGGCGATTGCCGCATCCACTTCGCTGAGGGCGAGGCGATCTGGACCGAAAGCTCATACAAATACAGGCCGGAGGACATCGCGGCCCTGGCGGAGAGCGCCGGGTTCACGCTCAGCGCGCAGTGGATCGAGCCGGACGTGGCGTTCGCCCTGACGCTTTTCGACGCGCCGCGACCGCCCCGGCCGGCAGCCCTCTCCCGCTAACCGCAGGGCCGCCCGGGCGCCCGCGGTAGCATGATTGGGGAGGCTGATCGCGGCAATGACGAGCCGAAAGCTCAGCATGGTTTTTTGCTGCGCCGCCGCGGCGGTCGTCATTGCCGGCTGCGCACAGGCGCCCCCCGCGCGTCTCGAGATCTTCCCGGCGCACTCGCATCTGCGGGTGGGCGAACAGATCCGCTACTCGGTCTTTCAACGCCGAGACGGCACGCTAAGCCAAGTCGAAGATTACCGGCTCGCGCCCAAGGACCCGGCAGTGGTCCGCGTGGTCGACACTTGGCGGCTGGAAGCCGTGGCGCCCGGGCGAACCGAGGTGCATATACGTAGCGACGCCGGCGAACGAACGCTGTCGATCGCTGTCGCGCCGGCTGCGAGGCCGCCGATGCCCGCCGCGCATCACTCGGAGATCGACCGTATCGCCGGCGAAGAGCTGCTCTTCGTCGGTCACGCCAATCTGGACGGATTCGACCACACCGCGACGGCCAAACCCGGAATCGACCGGCTCATACGCGAGTTCAAGGCGCGCGGTCGCCCGGTCGTCTATTTCGTCAGTCGCGACTATCCGTACTGGTACACCGACGACCGTCGGCCCGATCTGGCGGTCGTGAGCGAGGGACAGGAGCATCGCATAGCGGTCGACGCCGAGCGCGTCGTGTTCAGCGGGGGCGATTATATGTTTTGCCTGCTGCGGAACGCCCAGATGACGCTGCACGGCATGCTCCGCGCCGGGCAGCGCGACCGCATCCATTTCGTGTTTCCGAGCGATGCGATCTGGGCCGTCGACAGGTTCGCGCCGGGCCGCTTCCGTCTCTATCCGGCCCCCATGGCGCTGCTCGGCCGCCTCATGGCGGAGCGAGCGTCCGACGAAGAGCGCTACGAGCAGTTGGCGGTTCCTTTTCTCGATCGGCTCTTCGGTGAGTTCCCGGCGCTCGGTTATCCAGCCGTCGCGCCGGAGCCGCCCCTCGATGAGCTTGTCGACGGCTGGACCGTGGAGGCGGCGATCGACAACGCCTTCGTGCAGCGCTACCGGTCAAGCGACCCCGACAGGATCGTGCGCTTCGACTTCCTCTCCGACCCGGCTAAGTGAGCCGTCTTCTCTGTCGCAACCGGCCGGTTGGACGAGACCGCCGCGGCGCAGGACCGGTGACCCGCCCTGCCCCGGGCCGTTCAGAGAACCCCCGATGACGAGGGATCCACAAGGCATCGGGAGCCGCCCCAGAACGCTCTCGGAGAATCGGTTTGGGACGAATTGGCGGAGGAAGAGGGATTCGAACCCCCGGGACTCTTGCAAGCCCAACGGTTTTCAAGACCGCCGCCTTCGACCGCTCGGCCATTCCTCCGCTGCTCGACCGCTTCCCCGCTGTTTTAGTGTAACTTCAGAATCATGAGCGGAAGACTCGCGGGCAAGGTCGCCCTGATCACCGGCGCCGGCGGCGGGATAGGCTCATGCACGGCGCGGCGCTTTGCCGCCGAAGGGGCCGCCGTCGTCGTCAACGATATCTCCGCGCCCAAGGCGGAGGCGGCGGCGCGCGCGATCCGCGAGCGGGGAGGCGCCGCTGCCGCGCACGTTGCGGATGTCTGCTCGTCCGCCGAGACGGCGGCGATGGTCGCCCGCGCCGTCGAAACCTTCGGCGGCCTCGACATCCTGGTGAACAACGCCTTCGCCAAATTCGACGACACGACGATTACGGCGCTCGACGAGGACTCCTGGGAGCGCACGATCGCCGTTTGCCTCAAGGGGCCGTTCCTTTGCACGAAGCACGCGATCCCCGCGATGCAACGGCGCGGCGGGGGCAGCATCGTCTCGATTTCCAGCGTCAACGCGCTGCGCACCGTCGGCGATACCGCCTACACGGCGGCCAAGGGCGGCCTGATCGCCATGATGCGGCTGGTCGCCGGCGAATACGGCGGGTCGAATATCCGCTCGAACGTCATCTGCCCCGGAACGATCGCCACCGAAGCCTCGCTGAGCCATTGGGGAAAATTCCCCGCCGGGTTCGCGGAGCTCATGAAAATGTATCCGCTGGGGCGCATCGGCGAACCGGACGACGTGGCCGCCTGCGCGCTTTTTCTGGCTTCGGACGAGTCCCGCTGGATCACCGGCACGGTGCAAACGGTCGACGGCGGGTTGACGGCCGGCAACAAGCTCGAATTCGAGTAGGCATGGCGGCGGCGAAAGACGGCGATGCGCTGCAACACGATGTTTCAAATGCTCGTCGTCGGCCTGTTGGTCAAGCTGGTTTTCTTCCCTGAGAGTCAAAAGCCGCGAGTCGAAAAGATCCGCAGCGCGCATCTGTGTTAAATTGAAAGCGTCGCTTGTGTACGGAGCATAGGTATGAGCATCATGGTTGCCGAGGTGTACGAAGCGCTCATCAGCGCGGGCGCTCCTGAGGACAAGGCAGGGCCGCGGCAGCCGCCGGCCCCATCGCCGAGAATCTAGCCACCAAACAGGATCTGGCCGAGGTCAAGGCAGACATCGCCGAGTTCAAGGCGAAAGACTTGGCCGAGATCAGAACGGACATTGCCGGGCTCAAGGTAGCGATGCGCTATAACACGATGTTTCAAATGCTCATCGTCGGCCTGTTGGTCAAGCTGGTTTTCTTTCCTTGAGAGTCACGAGGCGCGAGTCGAAAAGACCCGCGGCCCGCATCTATGCTAAATTGAGGATATCGTTGTGTACGGAGCATAGGTATGAGCATCATGGTTGCCGAGGTGTACGAAGCGCTCATCAGCGCGGGCGCTCCTGAGGACAAGGCCAAGGCCGCGGCAGCCGCCATCCCCATCGGCGAAAATCTAGCCACCAAGCAGGACATCGCCGAGCTCAAGGCGAAAGACTTGGCCGAGATCAGAGCGGACATTGCCGGGCTCAAGGTAGCGATGCGCTATAACACGATGTTTCAAATGCTCATCATCGGCCTGTTGGTCAAGTTGGTTTTCTTTCCTTGAGACCCGCGCGCGTTATCCGCTGCCATAGACATCCCGGACGATCTCCCGCAGCCGCTCCGGCGTGACCGCCTGCCCGCCGTCCGCCGTCCGCTTTTCGGCTTCGGACGCGAGGTTCTCGGCGGCGCGGCGTTCAATCTCGGTTTGACGCTTAAGGTTTTCGGAGGCGGTGCGTTCGAGTGTTTGGACGGCCGTGCTCAACTGCTTGAGTTGCCCGATCAGGCGCGGTAGAGATTCCTCGCTCAACTCGCCTTCGTGCAGCTTGAGGGAGATGTCGAAAGCCAGCGTGCGCAGAGTCTCATTGACCAACAGCCCGAGCTTCCCCTGCGGCGCGGCGCCCAGCTTGTCGATCCATGCCTCGGCGATCTGCCGCGACTCGCGCAGCCGCTCCCCGAGGCGGCGCAGGCGCTGGTCGTAGCGGCCGACGGCATAGCGGCTGATACGGGCGGTTTCGCCGCGGGCGGCGAGATAGCCGTTGATCCTGGCCGCCGCCTCGGCTTGGGTGACGGCCGTACCGCTCAGCCACTCATCGAGCATCTTGCGCAAGTCGGCGGGAAGTTTTCCGATCGAGCTGCCCCGGCGGATCCGCCGCATGGGGGGAACGGCCACTTATTCGCCTCCCGCTCTCCTGACCGGGCGCGGGCGGGCTACGCCGGAAACGCGGGCCCGTCCGGCGGCGACATCGGCGCCGCGCTCGGTCAGCCGCGCGGTGCGCAGCCCGGGGTCGCCGCCGCGCGGCGCGACAACATACTCGACTTCAATGAGGCCCTGCTCGTCGAGCCAGGCGAGATGGGCGCGCAGCGCGTCGGCCGCCGGCGCGATGCCGAAGACTTCGAGCGCGCTGTGGATGACGTGCTCGTTGTGCCGGTACTCGGCGGCCTCGGCCAGCGTCTGCAACACGGCCAGGCGGGCGGCCGCGGCCAGCATCGCGGCGTAGCCGCCGCGCGGGGAGTCGGGATGCGTCATCGACGGCAAAGAGCCGCAGAGCCTTGCGGCTACTCTTCACTATCCGCCGCAGCGCGCGGGCGCGCCAAGACTGAAACGCTTCAGTAGGGCCGCTGCCCAGCCGGGGAAGAGCGAAGAGTGGAGAGCAAGACGGTTTGCTCGCGGTTGCGTCCGCCTTGCTTGCGACGCTTGCCTGCGTTCAGGCCAGGAGCTTCTCGATGACCTTGCCGCCCACGTCCGTCAACCGGAAGTCGCGGCCGCGGAACTTGAACGTCAGCTTGGTATGGTCGATGCCCAGCAGGTGCAGGATCGTCGCCTGAATATCGTGGACGTGGATAGGGTCTTGCACCGGCGAGAAGCCGATCTCGTCGGTTGCGCCGATGCTCTGCCCGGGTTTCACGCCGGCGCCGGCGAACCACATGGTGAAGGCGTCGATATGGTGGTTGCGGCCCAGCGTGTCGCGCTGCTCGCCCATCGGCGTGCGCCCGAATTCTCCGCCCCAGACGACAAGCGTATCGTCGAGCAGGCCGCGCTGCTTCAGGTCGCGGATCAGCGCCGCGCAGCCCCGATCGGCGGAGAGGCAGACTTCGTCCAGATTTTCGTCGAGGTTTTCGCCCGGGCCGCCGTGGTGATCCCAACTCGAATGATAAAGCTGCACGAAACGCACCCCGCGCTCCACCAGCCGCCGCGCCAGCAGGCAGTTGTTGGCGAACGATTTTTCGCCCGGCTTGGCGCCGTACAGGTCGAGCGTCGCCTGGCTCTCTGTCGAGAAGTCGATCAACTCGGGGCCGCTGGTCTGCATGCGGTGCGCCATCTCGTAGGCCGCAATGCGCGTCTCGATTTCCGGGTCGCCGTACTGCTCGAGGTTCATGCGGTTGAGATCGAGAATCGCGTCGAGCGTCGCCGCCTGGCGTTTTTCGTCGAACCCCTGCGGATTCGACATGTTCAAAATCGGCGCGCCGCCGCTCAGGAAAGGAATCCCCTGGTGCGACGTGGGCAGGAATCCGCTGGCCCAATTCATCGCCCCGCCGCGCGGGCCGCGCGGGCCGGACTGCAAGACGACAAAACCCGGCAGGTCTTTCGATTCGCTGCCGATGCCGTAACTGACCCACGCGCCCATGCTCGGCCGCCCGAAGATCGGCGAGCCGGTGTTCATCATGATCTTGGCCGGCGCGTGATTGAAGTTTTCCGTATGCGCCGACCTGACAAAGGTGAGCTCGTCGACCACCTGCGCGGTATGCGGCAGGCATTCTGAAACCCATTGGCCCGATTCGCCGTGCCGCTCGAATTTACGCCGGGTGCCGAGCAACTTCGGGGGCGACTTGACGAACGAGTCCATGAAGGCGAACCGCTTGCCTTCCAGCAACGAAGGCGGGAGGGCTTTGCCGCTCAGTTTTTGCAGTTCCGGCTTGCGTTCCCACAACTCGAACTGACTCGGCGCGCCGGCCATGAACAGGTAGATGACGTTTTTGGCCTTGGGCGCGTGATGGCGGCCCGCTGCCGGCGAGGCGAACAGCTTGTCGCCGACGAACAACGAGGTCAGCGCCGCTTTGCCGACGCCGATTCCGCAATTCTCGAACAGTTGCCGGCGGGTGGTTTGCCGGAGCAGTTTCTTTTCAAGGTTCATTGTCGGGTCACAAACTCGTCCAGGTTGAGCATTACGCGCGAGGCGGCCAGCCAGGCCGCCTCTTGCGGCGAGCCGGCGGCGTCTCCGCCGTCGGTGGCGAACGCGTCTGCCATGCGCGCCAGATACTGCCCCATTCTTTGCCGTTCGTCCTCGTTCGGGGGCCGCGCCAGGCAGGTCTCGAAGGCAAAGCGAATGCGGTCGCCTTCGACGGCCAGAACTTTCTTCGCCAGATTTTCGGCAAATTCGGTTTGAGCTTCGTCGTTGAGCAGCGTCAACGCCTGCAGCGGCGTGTTCGAGCGGTTGCGCCGGGTAGTCGACGCCTGCGCGTCCGGCGCGTCGAACAAGGCCAGGCCCGGATACGCCGCCGAACGCCGGAAAAAGGTGTACATCCCCCGGCGGTAGCGGTTCGCGCCTTCGTCGGCTTTCCACTTGCGGTCCACCTGCGTAAACTGCCCGGCGCCCGCGGGCTGCGGGGGGAACACGCTCGGCCCGCCGACGGCCGGGGCCAGCAGGCCCGAGACCGCCAGGCCGGCATCGCGGATAATCTCGGCTTCGAGGCGGAGGCGGTTTTGCCGCGCCAGCAGCCGATTGCCCGGATCGACTTTCGCCGCGTCGGGACGCGCGGCCGACGACCGCCGATAGGCGGCCGAGGTCACGATCAGCCGATGCATCGCCTTCAGGCTCCAATCGCGGCGCACGAGCTCGGAAGCCAGCCAGTCCAGCAGTTCGGGGTGGCTTGGCGCGGTCCCCTGCGAGCCGAAATCGTTCTCGGTCTCGACGATGCCCACGCCGAAATAGCGCTGCCACAGGCGGTTCATCGTCACCCGCGGCGTCATCGGGTTCTCCGCGGAAACGAGCCAGCGCGCCAGATCGAGCCGGTTGGGGTTGTCCGCCTTCTTCATCGGGGGCAGCACGGCGAGCGTGCCCGGTTCGACCGCCTCTCCCTTGCGCGTGAAGTCCCCTTGGACGTGGACGTACGACTCGCGCGGCGCGGACAGCTCGCGCATAATCAAGGTCGATTCGAGCTTGGGCAGCGCGCCGCGCAGCGCCCGGATGCCGTCCTGACGGGCTTTCCAGGCCGGATCTTTTTTCGAGAAAAAGCGCGAGAGCAAGTTGCGGTCGATCGTCGCCCGCTCTTCGATCGGCGTCTTGAGAATCTCCGGGATGCGCTCTTCGACGGTGTCCCCCGAAAGCTCGAAACGCGATTCCCAATCTTTCTCGATCGTTTTCTGGTATTCCAGCAACTCGGCTTCCAGCGTCTCGATCTGCTGTTCCAGCGCCTCCCGCCGGGCGAAATCCTCCGGCTTGCCGAACTCCAGCAGAGGCTGCATCTGAAGGGCCGGGCCTTCGCCGTCGGGGATGTTGCCGCCCAACTCGTCGATGTTGTTGAAAAACGAGAACAACCGGTAGAACTCGCGCTGCGAGATCGGGTCGAACTTGTGGTCGTGGCAGCGCGCGCAACCGACCGTCAAGCCCAGGAAAGCCGCCCCGGTCGTACTGACGCGGTCGACCACGGCCTCGACGCGGTACTGCTCGTAGTCGATGCCGCCTTCCTGATTGATCATCGTGTTGCGGTGAAAGCCGGTGGCGATCAACTGCTCCTGCGTCGGGTTGGGCAGAAGATCGCCGGCGATTTGCTCGATCGCGAAGCGGTCGAAGGGCATGTCTGCGTTCAAGGCGTCGATCACCCAATCGCGGTAGCGCCAGATCGAGCGGTCGCCGTCGATCGAATAGCCGTTCGAATCGGCGTAGCGCGCGACGTCGAGCCAGTGCCGCCCCCAGCGCTCGCCGTAATGAGACGACGCCAACAGGCGCTCGACCACGCGCTCGTAGGCGTCGGGGCGCCGGTCGTCGAGGAACGCTCGGATTTCTTCCCGCGTGGGCGGCAGCCCCGTCAAATCGAGCGACAGCCTGCGGATCAGCGTGCGCCGGCCGGCCTCGGGCGAAGCAGCGACGCCTTTCTCCTCGAGCTTGGCCTGGATGAAATAGTCGATGGCGTTGCGCGTCTTCGAGGCGTCGCGCAGGCTCGGCGGCGCGGGGCGTCGCACCGGCTGGAACGACCAGTGCGCCGCCGTGGCGCGCTCGCGGCGCGGCGCGCTTGCCCAAACCGCGCCTTGACGTATCCACTCGGTCAGCGCGGCAACGTCGTTCGCTTGCAGCGGCCCGGCGGGCGGCATTTTGAGCTCGCCCCTGCGCCGGATTGCGCGGACGAGCAGACTTTCGTCCGCTTGGCCCGGAATCACCGCCGAACCGCGGCTGCCGCCGAGCATCGCGGTTTCGCGCGAGGCCAGCGAGAGGCCGCTCATCTTTGCCTGGTCGTTATGGCACTTCAGGCAGTTCGCGGCCAGCACCGGCCGCACCCGCTCCTCGAAGAAACGGACCTTGCCGGCGTCGTCGGCGGCGGCGCTCAGGCCGGCGTCGTCGGCGGCGGCGCTCAGGCCGGCGTCGTCGGCGGCGGCGCTCAGGCCGGCGGCGCCGGCGGCGGCCACGAGAAGCGGGATGAAACGGCGTCGCAGCAAGGCAACCTCATGATAATGGACAAGCAAGACCGACAGGGATCACCAGCCGATGCGCAGGCCGAAACGGAATACGCGCTGATCCAGACCCTCGCGCCCGGTGTTCTGCATGCTGGTGACAACGCCGAAATTTGCGCTGGCGACATTTGCGGACGGGTTGCCGAAGTGGGGCGTATTCGAGACGTTGAAAGCCTCGGCGCGGAATTGAATGCTGGCGCGCTCGGTGATCTGGAATCTGCGAAAGATGCCCATATCGACGTTGATCAGGCCGGGGCCGCGCAGGACGTTTGAGCCGCAGGTGCCGAAACGGGGCGTTCCGCCGGTCTCGTCGGGGTCGGCGAACGTCGAGATGTCCCACCAGCCGTCGAGCGAGCCGAGCTTGCGCGGCGCCGCAAGGCAGTCGGCGAACTGACCCGATCCCTGGCTGTTGAGCGAGCCGGTCGGAGCGGTGGGGGTTATCGGAGTGCCCGTGCGCAGCGAAGCCAGGCCGTTGATCTGCCAGCCGCCGAGAACCGCGGCCGCCGGCCCGTCCTGGGCGAACCGCTTGCCCTTGCCGAAGGGCAGCTCGTAGGCGTTCGAGATCACCACGTTGTGGCGGATGTCCTGGTTCAACGGTCCGTAGTTCCTGCCGTAGTAGAGCGGATGCCGCACGCGCGGCTGCGCCGTCGAGCTCTCGGCGGCATAGCCGCGGCCGTGCGCCCAGGTGTAGGCCAGATTGAACTGGTGCCCGCCGGTCGTGCGGCGCACCACCTTGACCTGCAGCGAGTCGTATTTCGGCGTCCCCAGCGTGCCCCAGAACAGCGTATTGGCGGTTCGCCCGTAACGCTGCCGCAGCACCCGGCCGCGGTTGCCGGTTCCCAGGTCGCTCCAGTTGGCCTCCAGCCGCGAGCTTTGCCGCACCGAGCGCGTCGCCACGTAGCCCGCCGAGGCGATCCACGAGCCGACCTGCTTTTCGAGCGTGAAGTTCCACGACTGCACGTAGCCGCGGTTGTAATTGCCGTCGGCCGTGGCCACGTTGGCGGTCAACGGCATCTCGATCCGCTCTTCCACCGGCACCGGCGGGATGTCCGGAAAACCCTGGTCGAGCGTGGTGGACCACGAGCGCGAGTTGGGCAGCGGCAGGCGCTGCGAAAACTGAGTCGGCAGGTTCCCGCGCAGATCGCGGCCAAGGTTGAACGGGTCGTAGGTCAGCCCGTAGCCGGCGCGCACGACGAACGTGTCGGTCGCGCGCCAGGCGAGGCCCACCCGCGGCGCGAACAGCCTCTTGCTTTGCGGCAGATCGCAGTTGCGGGGCACCGAGCCGATGCCGCAGACGAACATGATGTTGTTGTCGATGTCGAACCGCTCCAGGCCGCGGTCCGGGCGCACCGGGAAGGGGAAATACTCCCAGCGCGTGCCGTAAGACAGCGTCAGATCGGGGCGCACCTGCCAGCGGTCGCGGATGTAGAACGAATACTGCCGCGAGCGCGTTTGCAGGTTCTTGCCCGTAAGGAAATTGCGCGCCGAGTCGCGCGACAGGCCGAGCATGAACGAGGCGATCGAATTGTAGTCGTTCGTGCCCGTGCCGGGGCGGCTGGTCGTAGCCGAACGGAAGCGGAAACCGCCCGCCGGCGCGTCGCCGCCGGGGAAGTTGGCCACTTCCTGGTTGATGTGGATCAGGAAGGTGTCGGTGCCGAAGCGCACTTCGTGGTTGCCCTTGGTCCAGTTGCCGTTGACCGCGATCTGATACTGGAAGTCGTGGCCGATGAAGGGCGAGGTCGCGCGGTAGCCGAGGTTGCCGAATCCGGCGTCGAAGCGCATGCGCGGCATGCCTCCGTAGAAGGTGCCCGCCTCGCCGGGGACGCCGTCGCCGTTGGTGCCCGGAATGCCCAGCACGTCGAGCCCGATGCGCTGGTCGAGATTGCCGGCGAAGGCGTTGCTGTCGAGCAGCATCGTGCCCACGTAGGCGTCGAAGATCAGGTTCGGGCGGGCCACGTAGGTCGTCGACACCGTGCCGCTGTAGGTCGGGCCGAAGCCGTTGTCGGTGCGGAAGTTCGTCGGATGCACGAAGTCGCCGGAGAGGTTGCCGAAAGCGGCCGGATTGTTCTGGTCGTAATAGAAGAAGCTGAGGCGGGCGAACGCCGTCCATTTTTCGCTCAGGTTGAAGTTCGCCTTGCTGTCCACCTGATGGCGGTCGAAAGCGTAGGTAATCCCCGCCAGATAGTTGCGGTTCAGGCCGAGCGGTCCGCTGCCGGCCTGGTTGGGCAGATGCCAATCGTCGGTCATGTCGGCGAGGATGCGGCTGGCCCGCGAGATTCTCGACTCGGGGATGATGTTGTCGGGAAACTGCGTGCGGGCGCCTTCGTCGCCGACGGCGGCCGACAGCGGGTCGAAGATCGGCCGCGGCGAGGCGGAAAAATCGCCTTGGCGCATGGCCAGGGTGGGCACCTTGACCGGTTTCGTGGCGTTCGAGTGCTCGGCGGTGCGCTCGTAGCTGAAGAAGTAGAACGCCTTGTTTTTCTTGATCGGCCCGCCAACCGTGGCTCCGGCCTGATTGTAGATGAACTTCGGCTTGCGCGTCAGATTCCCCTTGAAGTAAGGGAACGCCTGGAAGCGCTGATTGTTGTGGTACCAGAAGGCCGAGCCGTGCAATTGGTTGGTGCCGCTCTTGATCTGCAGGTTGATCGAAGCCCCGCCGGCCAGACCCTGCTCGGCGTCGAACGAGTTGGTCACCACGTTGACCACCTCGATCGACTCCAGCGCCGGGTTGATGCCCTGCATGTGGGTCAGATTCGGGTTGTAGCTCGAAGCGCCGTCGATGCGCACGTTGTTGCTCTGCTCGCTGGTGCCGTTGACCGAGAAGCGCACCGCGCGCGTCGGGTTGGCCGGCACCGAGTGCGCGTTGCGCGGCGGCGAGAAGCCGGGAATGGTTTGCAGCAGCATTTGATAGTTGCGGCCCAAGGGGACGGGAACGTTCTGCAGGTCGCGCTTGTCGACCTCGGCGCGCACCTCGGCGCGGTCGGTCTGCAGGCGCACGGCCTCCGCGCTGACTTCGACGGTCTCGGTGACCTGGCCGACCTGCAGGTCGACGTCGACGCGGGTGACGTCGTTGGCGCCGACGGTGACGCCGGTCTCGTTATGCGTGCGGAAGCCCTCCGAGCGGACCTCGATCGTATACATGCCGGTAGCCAGCGTGGGGAAGGTGTAAACGCCCGAGGCGTTCGACTCCCCCGAGCGCGCCGCGCCGGTTTCCTCGTGCGTGATCGTGATTTGAGCGCCGGGAATCACCGCGCCCGTTCCGTCGGACACGTTGCCGACGATGCTGCCGTAAAGCACCTGAGCGTATGCCGGCTGCGTGGCGGCGGCGGCAACGAACAGCAGCGCCGCCGGCGCAATGCCGGCAAGCGCTCCACTATTTTTCATGCATGTCATGGCTTCCCTCCTCGATCGACGCGGGAACTCGGCGCGCGCATACCCGCCGCCCGCGCAAGCGTCGGCTTCATGGTACACCAGCCGGGGGCGCCGCGGCGCCGGAAACGAAACGAGCCGCTTGTTTTGTTTTGTCTCCCGCGCTGCGCGCGGCGGTCGCGAGTTCCGAGCCGCCGCCCCGGATTTTCAGGGTAAATCGCTGTATGGTCCAATGACGCTGCGGCCATCCAGGGGTTCAAGAGCAACGCGCTCAAGCGGTTCTTCGAGAAGCAAGACGCAAGCCGGATACCTCCGCAACAACGCCACAAGATCGCGCGAATACTGGAAGCCTTGAACGATGGGAAACCGCTGCAAGACATCGGGGTTATCGACTGCACGAGTTGACCGGAAGCGACAAGGGAGTTTGGACGGTCCGAGTTACCGGCAACTGGAGAATCACGTTCCGCGTCGACGAGCACGGGAACGCCTACGATGTTGATTTTGTGGACTACCATTAGAAGGGAGCGGGACATGATTGTTGGAGTTGACGAGGACGCCTACATGCGGCTAAACCCACTGCATCCCGGAGAGCATCTGAAAGCCCTTGTCTTTCGAGATCCCGACTTTCCGGAAGACCAGCCGGGAATGACTGTAGGGGAAGCCGCGGCCAAGATCGGGGTAGGCCGGAGCAACCTCTCCCGCGTCCTGAACGAACGCGGCCCGGTAACTCTCGACTTGGCGTTGAAGCTCGAAGCCATCGGCTGGGGAACCGCAGACGGCTGGTTGAACTTTCAATTGAAGTGGGACCTTGCCCAAGCCCGCAAGCGCCGGAATCAGCCCCGCGCCGCCGCGCCCGCCGTCCTTGCAGAGAAGAGGATGCTTGCCGAATCCGCCGAACGGCGCGCCGCCGCCGCGTAGCGGACCGCGCTGGGGCGCGGCGGCGGCGAGTTCCGAGTCGCAAATCGAAAAGGCCCGTGACCCGTGACCGGGCGGCGTCAGCCGCCGCTGTCCCCGGATTCTCGGGCTAAATCGCTGTACGATGCAATCATGCTATGGCCATCAAGGGGTTCAAGAGCAACGCGCTCAAGCGGTTCTTCGAGAAGCAAGACGCGCGAAAGCTCCAACATCGACAACTCGCAAAGATCGAACGCATACTGATGCTGCTGCACGGTAGCCGGCCCGTGCAAGACTTCCGCGCTCGTCCCGGTTTTCAACTGCACGCATTGAAGGGAAGCGACAAGGGAGTTTGGGCGGTGCGAGTTACCGGCAACCGGCGAATCGCGTTCCGCGTCGACGAGCACGGGAACGCCTACGATATCGACTTGGTCGACTACCATTGGAGAGGGAGCAAACATGATTGTTGGAACAAGTGAAAACGACTACATGCGGCTGAACCCGCTGCATCCCGGCAGGTCGTTGAAGTACGACTTTGTGATTGCAGATCCCGACTTCCCGGAAGATCAGCCGGGAATGACTGTCGGGGAAGCGGCGGTCAAGATCGGGGTTAGCCGGGTCAATCTCTCTCGCGTCCTGAACGAGCGCGCTCCGGTAACTCTCGCCTTGGCTATGAAGCTTGAAGCCATCGGGTGGGGAACCGCCGATTCCTGGCTGGAGTTTCAGCTTAAGTGGGACATCGCGCAAGCGCGCAAGCGCTTGAATCGGCCGCTCTCCGAAGCGCCGATTGTTCGAGAAGTGGAGCGGATGCAAGCGGAATCGGAAGCCGTCGCCGCGTAGCAGACCGCGCTGTGCGCGGCTGTCGCGAGTTCCGAGCCGCGGGTCGCGCGTTTTTTCGACTCGTGACTTTTGACCCGTGACCCGCGACCGGGCGGCGTCAGCCGCCTCCGCTACGCTGGTCTGACATGGCCCTTTCGACAAAGCCCATCGCGCCCCAAGACCGGCTCATTTTCGCCCTCGACGCGCCAGGCGCCGGCGCCGCCCGTTCGCTGGTCGCAACGCTCGGCGACAGCGTTACGTTCTACAAGCTCGGCCTCGAGCTCTTCATGGCCGGGGGATATTTCGAGCTCATCGACGAGCTCGCCGCGCGGGGCAAGAAGATTTTCGTCGATCTGAAGTTCTTCGACGTGCCGGCGACGGTGGGCCGGGCGGTGAGCCGGCTGCGCGGGCGCGGCGTGACCTGTTGCAGCGTTCACGGCAACGACGGCATGCTGCAAGCCGCCTGCGCCAACAGGGGCGACGTGAAAGTGCTGGCCGTTACCGTGCTGACCAGCCTCGACCGCGGCGATCTCGACGACCTGGGATTCGACTGCGATCCCGCGAAGCTGGTGCTCGCGCGCGCAAAGAGGGCGCTGGACATCGGTTGCGACGGCGTCGTTTCGTCGGGTCTGGAGGTCCCGGCGCTGCGCGCAAATCTCGGGCCGAGGCTCGTCGTCGTCACGCCGGGCATCCGGCCGGTCGAGAACCGCCCGGCGGACGACCAGAAGCGCACCGTCGACGCGCGCCAAGCGTTCCTGAACGGCGCCGACCATATCGTCGTGGGGAGGCCGATCCGCGACGCCCCCGACCCGCGCGCCGCGGCCCTGGCCCTGCAGAAAACGATCGCGGGCGTGTTTGCCGGTCGAAAGTGAAAAGGGTTGTCAGACGCGCGCCTCGCGGTTGGCGGCCGCTTCCTCCGGATCCGCGGTCAGCAGCGGCGGCAGGTCCATCCCGTCGGTCATGCGCATGCGCACGCGCCGGACGCGCCGGCCGGTTGCGCAGTCCGGACAGGAACGCGGTGAACCCCGCCTTGGCCGAGCCGTAAACGTAGTTCGTAACGCGCCCCCGCTCGCCCGCCACCGAGCTGACGCCGGCCGGCACGCCGCTGCCGCGCCGCGGGTCGCGAGTTGCAAGGCATAACCGGCGTCCGCCGGCTTGCGCGCAATGGCGCGGCCGATGTCCGCCGTAGCGCCGATCACCAGCGCCGTTTTCACTCCCCCGCTCACGGCGCGGCCTCTCTGCCGCCCGCCTGTCCGGCGGTATCGAAGCTACCTTCCCAGATACGGCCTTCACCAAGTATGTGCCGGCCGGTGCGGGTCGCCGGTCAGCCCTGCCGGATAATCGCTCATCGTCTCTGTCTCAGTCCAGGCCGGATGCCTTATTCGCGCCGCGCCAGCATGACGTGGTCAAGCATGATGTGGCCCCAGCCGTCGATTTCGTTGTCGAATAACTCCAGTTGCAGACGCTTTCCGGCGACGCCGGCCAGCGGGTGAACGACCAGCGTGAAACGTTCACTGTCCCAGCCGCGCCAGGCCGCGGCTTGTTTTCCGTCAGCCAGCAGGCGCACCCAAGGCAGGGCGAAGGCTGCGGCGGCCAGCGGCCAGGTCCACCGCGCCGGATTTCGCGCGAAAAGGCTCATGGTCAGGAAGAGCAGACTCAACATGAACAGCCCGGCTGCGCTTTCCATTCCTTCGAAGAAGACATGCCGCCGGCAGAGCATCGGCAGCGCGGCGAACAGCAGAATCCAGGGCAGGCGCGCCAGCCGGGCAGCCAGAACAATGAAGGCTACGCCGCCGGCAGCGAGCATGATCTCGAACGCCTTGATGGCGAACAACGCCCGTTCCGGGTCGAATGCCCAGTAGAACGACGTGATCAGAAACAGCCGGAGGGGATGATATCCGTTGGTTTGCGTGATGCCGCCGTCGAAGGTCGAGAACTTCCCCTCGGCCATGTTCCGGGCGATTTGAAAGTAGTAGAAAGAATCGTCACCATTTACGTCGCGGAGCAGGTTGATGAGATCGAAGCGGTCGAGCATGCGCCAAGCGAACAAGCCGCCGTAGGCCAGGATGGCGCCGAGGAACAGGGCGAACGGCGCGTTGTGCAACGGGGCGGAGAGTGCCTCCCCCCCGCACAATCGTGCCCGCAAAACGGGCGATCAAGGAGCGTAGGCGGCTATTCGGCGAGGCGTCGGGCGGCACGGCCATACTGTCCCTTTATCTCACAGTCCGCCTTTTCAGTACAAGATGAGTGTACGGCCCCGCCTTCCCGCTGCCGGCCATCGAGGCCGTCATCGAATTTCCAGAGAAACCGCTCGCCGACACAGAAGCTGGTATCAGGGATGCGGCTTCGATTACCGGGCGGGTCGGTTGGATGGATACTGGAGCGCAACTTTTTTCCTTTGCGATCCCTCTTAGCTGCCGCCGCGCAAGTACCCATGTGGATCGATGTTCGTGTATTTCTCGAAATTGTGCTTGCGCCCAAGTTCGTCACAGATATCAAACGAGCGTCGTTCGCCGCGTCTTACGTCAAAGTGGAACCCGTTGGGCAGATTGAACGTGAGTTTTTTGCGCCGCCACGGGGGAAGGTGCAAGCCGCCGTGGTTCGGTCCTCGACTAAAGGTTAATCCCTTCTCATCCCGCCAAGCATGCTTCTTGAAGTAGAGATCGCGAAAACGCAGGACTGCGTCCTGGACGTGTTGCACGACATCCTTCCCTCCTTTACGCACGTTCCGTGCGCGGCGCCACATAGCCGCCACCGAATGTTGAGCCGAGAATGCCGTCTCGGGAAGGAGTAGCGGCGAGTTTAACGTTGGCCGAATCTTGCTTCTCCAGACATCTTCGAAACCCAGAAGGTCCTCGATCGTCGCGTCAAACACATCCGTTCCATATTGTTTCGATGTCGCGGATGAAGTCCACGCCACTCGATAAGACCGCGACGCTTCCCTCTCGAAGCAAGGATGCTCATCGTCGCGATAGTGGACAAGAAGCAGATGAACTCCGTCGGCGTCAGAGTCGCCGGCGCGCTGCATCACCTGTGTCCAGATGTTACCAAGATCAGGTTTCTTTTCGTCGTTGGAAGGGATTACCTGAATCGACCATCCCGTACGTTTCGGCTCCCGCCTGACGCGGCGAAAGACGCCCATGGGTATGCCGGCGATTAGCGCGAGAGGCTGCAATCGTCAATCCTTGAGCCGATCGGCAAACAGTGCTTCGATTGCGCGCAAAGGAACCGGCAGTCTCCGAACTTCATCCGTGGTCAGGTACGGCATCAACTGCTCCAAGGCCCGGTGCGCAGTCATGCTCGATCTGGTCGGCGAAAACCACGAATTACGAGGCTCAATTTGGTTTTTTTTCGCCCATTCGATTACACGGTTACGGAGCATGTCAACACGCCACGACGTCCATGCATGCAGGTACCCCATTTCTTGCAGGGCGTCGCGGAACTTGGCTAGCGGAGTCGCCGTGTGTTCCAACGCCCGCCGCAACAATGGCTGCACAGCGGAGTCCAACCCGTCAATGAAGTCGCGGCAATCTCGGATCAGTCCTTCAAGTTTAATATCGGGAACGGGAATCGACGGCCCTTCTTGTTGACCGGTCGGAACGAAACGGTCCGAGCCGGGTAGATAGACGAAGTTCGGCGACAGCCTCGTGAATGCTTCCCACACGTCTTTTCGCAGTCTGGTCGATCCTGTCTGCCCGGCCGAGGGGGCGCACGCCTTTTCCGCCGGCGGATCAGCCCCTTCCAGTCCAACCAGCATGTCGCTTCCTGGGCGTTTGTGCAGGACAACGCCGTCGGCTTGGCCCACCAGGACGCCGAAAGGCTGCTCGTGGGACTTCAGGTGTGCCGGAACATCGAATCCCGTTGCCGGCGCCATTTTCTCCATTTGCTGGCGAAGCTTCGCGCCGGGCGCCATTACCGCGTCGGCGCCGAGTTCCCTCAGTGCATCTCGGACGAGGTTGTCCCAATCGGTCATCGCCGAACCAATAGATGATTAGTCGAAGCGATGTATTAACGCCGCTTCGACTAATCGAAAATCGAAATGCCCTTGCTCGATAGACTGCTGGGACATTGCGTGGGCCGCCCGGTTAGGCGCGACAAGGGGGCGCCTAGCCAGGGACCGTCCGGACAGTCTGAGATTCCTCCGCACGAGAGAGTCGATTGAAGAAGAATCAACATCATTGTCCGCAACCGACAGGAACAAGTCAACCCGCTCACTTGGGTGAATCGCAAGTCCGCGGGGTAGGCACACTCGAAAGAAGCATCGCGGCCTCATCCGTTATAACGGTACCTCCGGCACTCCAGAAAGGTTTCCGGACCCAATCTGATCCCAACGGGCAATCAGGAAGCGTCGGAGGTCGGGCGGCACGGCCACGCTGTCCCTTTATCTCACAACCCGAGTCGCCGCGAGAGCGCGGAGGCGAACTTGGGCGGCGCGCCGGGGATAGCTTGTATGCATCCGTTGCGGCGCGCGCCGGACAGCGGAATGTTCGATAGTTGCGAACGGGAGCGGAAAGAGCAAACCGGGGCCTTGCCGGCGCTTGCATCGGCCGCCGGCCGCCTAAGCGCGGGGGTCGCGGTTGGCGATCGCCGGCCGGATGCGCGCCAGGAAGTCTTCCACCGACTCCGCCCCCAGATCGCCTGCGCTGCGGTGGCGCACCGCCACGCGGTCGGATTCCGCCTCGCGCGGGCCGACGATCAGCATGTACGGAACCTTGGCCAACTGCGCTTCGCGGATCTTGAAGCCGATCTTCTCGCTGCGCCCATCGAGCTCCGCGCGGACGCCGGCCGCTGCGAGCCGCTCGACGACCCCCCGCGCGTAGTCGTTCTGCGCGTCGGTTATGGGCAGCGCCTTGACCTGCGCCGGCGCCAGCCAAAGCGGGAAAGCCCCGGCGTAATGCTCGATCAGCACGCCGAAGAAGCGTTCGACCGAGCCCCACAGCGCGCGGTGAACCATCATCGGCAGGTGCGCCTTGCCGTCTTCGCCGATGTATTCCAGCCCGAACCGCCGGGGAAGATTGAAGTCGAACTGCACGGTCGAGAGCTGCCACGAGCGGCCGATGGCGTCGACCAGCTTGATGTCGATCTTGGGGCCGTAGAACGCCGCCTCGTCGGCCATGACCTTGGCTTCGATGCCGCGCTCCTTCAAGGTGTCGAAGAGGCCGTCCTCGGCAAGCTTCCACTCCGCGGGGGTTCCGGCGTACTTGCCGCTTGCGCCGCCGTCCCACGTCGAGAGCTCCACCGCAAACTTTTCGAAGCCGAAAACGCGCAACACTTCCAGAGCGAAATCGACGCAGCCGATCACCTCCGACTTGACCTGCTCGGGCGTGCAGAAAATATGGGCGTCGTCCTGGGTAAAGCCGCGCACCCGCATCAGGCCGTGCATCACGCCCGAACGCTCGTAGCGGTAAACCGTGCCCAGCTCCGCCAGCCGCACGGGCAGGTCGCGGTAGCTGCGCAGCTTGTCTTTGTAGATCAGGATGTGGAACGGACAGTTCATCGGCTTGAGCTGGTAGAGCGAGTCGTCCAACTCCATCGGCTTGAACATGTCGTCGGAGTAATACTCCGTATGCCCCGAGGTCTCCCACAAATGGCGCCGCGCGACGTGGGGGGTCGTCACCAGACCGTAGCCGCGGGAGACGAGCTGGTCGCGCAGCCAGTCTTCCATGATGCGGCGCACCGTCCCTCCCTTGGGGTGCCAGAAGATCAACCCCGGCCCGGCGGCCTCCTGAATGCTGAACAAGTCGAGTTGCTTGCCGAGCTTGCGGTGGTCGCGCTTCTTGGCCTCTTCCAGTCCGTGCAGGTATTGCTTGAGGTCTTTCTTGTTGAAAAACGACGTGCCGTAGATGCGTTGCAGCCGCTCCCGTTTTTCGTCCCCTTTCCAGTAAGCTCCGGCGACGGACAGCAGCTTGAACGCCTTGATGCGGCCCATCGAAGGAATGTGCGGCCCGCGGCAGAAATCGCTGAACGCCTCGCCGGTCTTATAGACCGAAACCTGCGGGTCGTCGGTCTTCTGCTCGATCAGCTCGCACTTCATGAACTCGCCCTGCTCCTTGTACGCGGCGAGCGCCTCTTCGCGCGGGATATGGACCCGTTCGTTCTTGAGGTCTTGCTTGACGATCTGCTGCATCCGCGCCTCGATCTTGCGCAGATCGTCGGGAGTGAAGGGCTTCTCCCTGTACATGTCGTAGAAAAAGCCCTGCTCGGTCGGCGGGCCGACGCCGAGCTTGGTCTCCGGATAGAGCTCGAGTGTCGCGGCGGCGAGCAGGTGCGCCGAGGAATGGCGATAGACTTCGAGCGCCTCGGGGTCGCGGTCGGTCAGCAACTGCAAGTCGGCGTCAGCGGTCAACTCGGTAGCCAGGTCGACCAGCGAGCCGTTGAGCTTGGCGACGAGCGCCGCGCGGGCGAGTCCGGGGCTGATTTGCTTGGCGACTTCGAGCACGGTGGCGCCTTGGGCGACTTCGCGGCTGGAGCCGTCCGGCAGGGTGACTTGGACGTTGGACATGGGTGAAAAAAATACTGCGGAGGCGGTTTACGAACCCGCTCCTGCTCGGATGGAAAGGAAAGACAGTTTCTATTTTAATACCGCTCGTAAGACTGGCGCTCGTCGGGGACGCCCGCGGCGGCCAGGTCGGCTTTCAGGCGCTCGACCATCTCGCGCTGCCCGCAGAAATAGACGTCCAGGTCTTGGCGGCCGTTCAAGGCTTCTTGGAGATGCGCGGATACCCGTCCGCGCCGCCCGCGCCAGTCCGCGTCTGCGCCGCTGACCGTCGGGTGAAACTCGAAGTTTGGATGCCGTTCGGCAAGGGATTCGAACTCGTCTCGATAGAACAGGCTCTGCGCATGCCGCGCGCCGAAAAAGAGCCGTGCGTCGGCGTCGGGGTTCGCCGCGAGATGCGCCTGAAGAATGGCGCGGACGGGCGCGATGCCTGTGCCCGCAGCGAAATAAAGCGCCGCATTGTCCGCGCTAAGCAGGCGCATCTTGCCGGCCGGCCCCTCGGCTTCGACCTCCGCGCCCGGCGGCAGCGCGTTGAGATATTGCCCGAAATCTCCCCGAACGTCCACGCACAAGTCGATCGTGCGGTCGGCCCGCGGCGCGGAGGCGATCGAGTAATAGCGCTTGCGGCTCCCGCCGCCGAGGGCCAGGTACTGGCCCGCGGCGTGCGCAAACTGCGCCTGGAAGACCAAATGAACGGCCTCGCCGCTCAACGCGCGGCGCTCGAGCAGACGAATTGCGGGCATGGCGAATCTTTCAGTATGGCCGCTTGTGCGGCCGGTGAAGGGTGGAAAGCAAGACCGCGTTACGGCTTGCCAATGCAGTACAGGTATTCGGCGGTGCGGATGAAGAGGCGATTTCCGGCCGCGGCGGGCGAGGCCAGGGTGTAGTCGTCGAGCCGGTTCACGGCCAGGATCTCGAACTCGTCCCCGGCCTTCAAGACGGTCGTCGCGCCTTCTTCGTTGACCGCGTAAATCTTCCCGTCGGCCAGCAGCGGCGAAGCGCTGTACGTCCCCGGCTCAATGCGCGTGCGCTCCCAAACGATGCTGCCGTCGCCAACCCGCAAGCAGAGCGCGACGCCC
The DNA here is from genome assembly GCA_965214915.1 of Bryobacterales bacterium. Lineage (GTDB taxonomy): Bacteria > Acidobacteriota > Terriglobia > Bryobacterales > UBA6623 > CATQHP01. The sequence goes on from CBDCCP010000001.1 coordinate 1,189,330, forward strand.
CTGTCGTCGATGATGTACAGCCGTTCCCCGTCGCTCGTCGGGGTCGGCACGTCGGGGCCGTAATCGGTTGCCCAGAGCTTCTTGGAATCGGTGACGTCGCCCGCGCCGTCGGTGCGGAAGGCGATGAAGGGCCTTCTGCGGGACGGCGCCAGCACGATATCGCCGACGACGAGCGGCGAGGCGATCGTCCGATAATTCGTCGCGTCGTTCGGATTCAGCCCACCGGCGCGCCAGCGCTCGCGGCCCGTCTTCAGATCGTGACCGGTAACGTAGCCGGCGCCCGCAACGATGAGCAGCGATTCACCGCCGACCTCGGCCAACGTCGCCGTCGAGTAGGAATCGGGCGTTTCGTGGCGGGCGTCGGTCGGCCGCTCGACTTTCCAGATCGTTTTCCCGGACGCGCCGTCGACGGCCAAAACGTACGAAGGGTCGTCGGTGAACATCCCCTGCAGGTTCTGTAGATAGAGAACGCCTTGGTGGAGAAGCGGCGACGAGGCGTAGCCGAACTGAACGCCGAACTTGCCGTAATCCTTTTGCAAGTCGCGCATCCACAGTTGGCGCCCGGAAAAGTCGAAGCAGCGCAGCTCGCCGTTGCCGTTGACCGCCCAGACGCGCTCGCCGTCGGTGACCGGCGACGGCGAAGCCATGTTCTGCTTGTTGCCGATGCGGTTCCCGCGCCCGATCGACTGCTGCCAGCGAACCGCCCCGGTCGCGCGGTTGACCGCGATCAGATAGAGCCGGTCGCGGTCATCGCCGCCCCCGCCGAACAGCCGCGAGTTCGGCCGGTTCAGGCTGGAGCCTTCTTCCGCCGAGGTCACGAAGACGGTATCGCCCCAGATAATCGGCGTCGCCGCCGCCCAACTGGGCAGCTTGGTGCGCCAGATTACGTTTTCGGTCGTGCTCCAACGAACCGGGAGGCCGGTTGCGCCGCTCACGCCGTTGCGCTGCGGACCGCGCCACTGCGGCCAGTTGTCGCTCGCCGCGGCCGGCGCGGCCGCGATTGCGAGCGCTGTGAAAACCAACGGCAACCGTCTCATAAGGGCCATGATATCAGGGGGCGTTTGCGGAAACGGCGGGTTCGAAGAATCGGAGCCGCCGTATTTAGAATAGAAACTTCTCGTGGAAAAAATCCGCCGCAAGTCGGGGAATAGCGACATCGTTCTCTTGATCCTCGCAGCTCTTTACATCGGGCTGTGGCCGCTCGAGTCCTCCGTCTCGTTCATTTTCGACTTGCGCCGATTCTTGCTGGGCCTGCTCTACATCGTGGGCGGCTTGGCGCTGATGCGCTGGGCGATTCTGGGCACGAAGTGGGCCGCGCGGCGATTTCTCTGGCGCGTGCGCCATCGCATGGCCATGGTGTTCTTCTTTGTCGGCGGATTGCCCGCGGCGCTAAGCTGGCTCCTGGTGGTCTGCGGCGTGGCGGTGCTGTTCGGGCCGTTGACCGCGTACATGGTCACCAGCCAGGTCGCCCTCCGCGCCGAACGCCTCGACGCCACCGCAGAGTCGCTGCTCTGGCAACTGCGCGGCGCCCCGTTGGAACGGCACGCCGATTTTCTGGAGAGGTTCGCCACACTCGCCGAACGGCAATTCCCGTCACTGGAGATTCGCGCAAAGGTGAGCGGCGTCGAATCGGCGGCGCCGCCGGGCGTGCAGGCGTCGGCGATTCCCGACAAGCTCGCAGACCATTCCGGACCCGTCCGGCGCGACGGCGAAAATCTGTTGACGGCGTTGGCCGCGGATGCCGCCTCCGGCGACTGGGTCCTGCTGGCCGTCCCGCTGAGGCCCGAATACATGAAACAGGCGCTGCCCGGCCTGGGCATCCTGGCGGCAAGTCTGAATGACGGAACGGACGGCGCGCGTTGGGATTTCCTGAGGCTGTTCAGGCGTGAGCGCGAGGCCGGCCGCGTCCTGTCTGCGGGCGAGGTTCCCCCGCCGGCGCATCCCTTCGATTGGCAGGTCGCCTGGCCGATCCGATCGCCGGTGCTCGACTGGCGGACGAACGAAGTTCTCGACGGCGTTTTTCTATTGCGCACAAGGCTGTCCGCCGTCGCGCGCATGATCTTTGCCGGGCAGTCGTTCAGCCAATTCGCTCTCTCCCTCGGTTACTGGCTTTTGGGGGCGTTTTTGGCCGCCGTGCTGATTTCCTTCGGCGTGGCCGTATCTCTCACGCGCACGCTGACGCGAACGGTCCACGATCTGTACGTCGGCACGCAGCATGTCAACCGAGGCGACTTCGCCTACCGCGTCCCCATCGCAGGGACGGACCAGGTCAGCGATCTTTCGCGCTCGTTCAATACGATGACCGCCTCGATTGAGCGCTTGCTCGAAGATTCGAAAGAGCGCGAAAGACTCGAGGCGGAACTGGATATCGCCCGCGAGGTGCAATCCAAGCTCTTTCCGCCGGAACCGCCGCGACTCGAATCGCTCGAGTTGCTGGGGGTCTGCCGCCCGGCCCGCTCCGTCTCCGGCGACTTCTTCGATTACGTGCGTCTGGCCGACGACCGCGCCGCGATCAGTTTCGGCGACGTTTCCGGAAAAGGCATCTCCGCAGCGTTGGTCATGGCGACGCTGCACTCGACCGTGCGCGCGCAGCTTTCGCCGCTTGCCTGGGTCGACCCGCGGCGTCTCGAACACGCCGTCGCCGCGCTGGTCTCTCGAACGAACAAGCAACTCTGTCAACACACCGCAGAGAATAAGTTTTCGACTTTGTTCTTCAGCGTTTACGATGAGGAAAGCGGCCGCTTGTGCTATGCCAACGCCGGGCATCTGCCGCCGTTGTTGATTCGCCGAGGCGCGGTCGAGCCCTTGGACGTTCATGGCATGGTAGTCGGAGCGTTTCCGTTCGCAACTTACGAGTGCGGCGCCGTCGCCCTCGAGTCGGGGGACTTGCTGGTCGCCTTTACCGACGGCGTAACCGAGCCTGAAAACGCGTACGGGGAAGAGTTCGGCGAAAAACGCCTGCGCGAGCTGCTCCTGCGCCACGACGACCGGCCCGCGGAAGAGATCATTGCAGCCGTCATGACCGAAGTCGTCGAATGGACCGACAGTCCGACGCTGCAAGACGACATGACGGTGCTGGTCGCGAGAACGTTGTGAGCGGGAGATTCCACTCGGACGGCGTCGCGCGCTCGATCTTGCTGATCGTGGCGTTGCTCGCGGCCGTCCTTCTGGCGGGCATGATCGGGTTCGCCTGGATCGAAGACCGCCCGTTGTTCGACAGCTTTTATATGGCGCTGATCACGCTGACGACGGTCGGCTATGGTGAAATCATTCCACTGAGCCAGGCGGGGCGGATTTTCAACTCGATCCTGATTATCAGCGGAGTCACCGTCGTATTCATCGCGATCGGCGTCTTGGGCGACCTGTTGATCCAACTGGAGCTGGGAAACTATTTCGGTCAGAGAAAAGCGATGCGCAAAATCGAACGTCTTTCCGACCATTACATCGTCTGCGGACTCGGGCGCGTCGGCCGCGGGGTAGTCCGGGAGCTGAAGCGCAACGGCGCGCTGAGCATGACCATCGACCAATCCGAGGAGCGGGCCGCCTGGGCGCGGGAGCAGGGGCTGCCTGCGCTGGTCGCCGACGCCACCTTGGATACGACGCTCGAGCAAGCGGCGATCCACCGCGCCAAGGGGCTTGTCGCGGCCATAGGCAACGACGCGGAAAACGTTTACGTCACGTTGTCGGCGCGGGTGCTGAACCCCAACTTGTTGATTGCCGCCAGGGCGACCAACGAAGACTCCGAGCAAAAGCTCAAGCGCGCCGGGGCGCAGACGGTGTTTACGCCCTACACCTTCATCGGCCACCGCTTGGCTCAGGCCCTGCTCCGCCCGCACGCTCTGAGCTTCCTGGATGTCGCCTCGGCGTTCGAAGGCTCGAAACTGGACCTCGAGATCGCCCAGGTCAAGGTCTCGCCGTCGAGTCCGAGCGCCGCTATGACGCTCGCCGAGTCGAATCTGCGGCAGCGCCTGGAGGTCGTCGTTCTGGCCGTGACCAAAGCGAACGGCGAGATGCGGTTCGACCCCCCCGGAACGATGCGCATCGAGCCCGGAGACGTTCTGGTTGCGGTGGGCGAGCGGCGCAAGCTCGAAGAACTCGAGCGCGAGCTCGAAAGCTGATGCAACGCATTCTCACAGCCGCCAAGATGCGCGAGGCCGATCGGCTGACCGTCGCCGAGCGCGGGATTCCGAGCCTCATCCTGATGGAAAACGCCGCGGCCGCGGTCGTTTCCCTGCTGGCGCATCGTTTCTCTCCGCTCGAGAAGCAACGCGTAACGGTTCTCTGCGGCAAGGGCAACAACGGCGGCGACGGTCTGGCCGCGGCGCGCCAGTTGTGGGTCCGCCGGCTCCCCGCAGCGTTGCGCGTAGTGTTGTTCGCCGATCCGGATTCCTTGCGCGGCGATGCCGCCGCCAACTGGCGGATGCTGCAGGCCGTCGATTTCCGGGCGGATATCGTCACCGACATCGGGAAATGGCGCTCGCTTCGCGGCGATGTGTTGGCGTCGAACGTCCTGGTCGACGCCCTGCTCGGCACGGGCCTGAGAGGCCCCGTCCGCGGACTGCTTGCAGCCGTTATCGCGGACATCGGAGCCGCCCCCGCCAGGCCGCATATCGTTGCCGCCGACCTGCCTTCGGGAACGGTCTCGGACAGCGGCGCGATCGGCGGCGAAGCGATGCCCGCGGACTACACCGTCACCTTCACCGCACCGAAGGTTGCGCACGTCTTTCCGCCCGCCTGCGAGCGCATGGGGCGCCTTTCGACGGCTTCCATCGGCACGGCGCGGTCCGTTGTCGACGGCTTGCCCGGCCTGCGGCTGCTGCTGGCGGAGGCGGCCGACGTCGAGCCGTATACGGCCGCCCGCGAACGCTCCAGCCACAAAGGCGATTACGGCCACGTGCTGGCCATCGGAGGCTCGCGCTCCAAGCCGGGCGCCATCCGCATGACCGCCGCCGCGGCGCTGCGCATCGGCGCCGGCCTGGCCACGGTGGCGACCTCCGCCGGGGCCGCCGGCGCCATCGTCTCCGCCATGCCGGAACTGATGGTCGAGCCGGCCGAAGAAAGCGCCGACGGCTCGATGGCGCCGCAGTCCTGGCGACCCGCATGGACGGCGCGCAAGACCGTCGCGGCAATCGGCCCGGGGCTGGGCGTGTCCGCCGCCAACCGCGCCCTGCTGATGCGGGTTTACCGCGAATGCGCTTTGCCCCTGGTCATCGACGCCGACGGCTTGACCGCGCTCGGCGGCGCCGCGCTGCCGCCCCGCGAAGCCCCCACCGTGCTGACCCCGCATCCGGGCGAAATGGCGCGCCTGACGGGGCGCAGCGTCCACGAAATCCAGTCCGGCCGCGTCTCCATCGCGCGCGAATACGCCGCGGCCAGTCGAGTCTTCCTCGTGCTGAAGGGAAACCGCACGCTCATCGCCTCCCCCAACGGAGACGCGATCGTCAACCCGACCGGCTCTCCCGGCATGGCGACGGCCGGCTCCGGCGACATTCTGACCGGCATGATCGCGGGGCTGCTGGCGCAATTTCCCGCCGAGCCGATCGAGCGAACCGCCGCCGCCGCGGTCTATCTGCACGGCGCCGCGGGCGAGCTCGCGGCAAGCGCGCGGGGCGAGCAAGCGATGCTCGCATCGGACATACTGGAGTTTCTGCCCGCCGCCGTCCGCGCGGTCCGCGCAGCGCCGCAGGCGGATCTGCAGCGGACGCCGGCGCCCCTCGAAACTTGACCGTCCGGACTCAATCGCCCGAGGAAACGATGGCCGCCGGCCGCGAGATCGCCGCCCGTCTCAAGCCGCCGGCGCTGCTTATGCTGATCGGCGACCTGGGCGCGGGGAAAACTACGCTGGCCAAAGGCATCGTCGAAGCCCTCGGCGCCGCTGCCGAGGAAGAGGTGCTCAGTCCGACGTTCTCGTTGATCCACGAGTACGGCGGAAATCCGAAGGTCTATCACATCGACCTCTACCGCCTCGACCGCGTCCCCGAGCTCGAAACCCTGGGTCTCGATGATCTCTGGGAACAGGAGGCCGTCGTCATCGTCGAGTGGGGCGAGAAATTCGACCGCGAGCTGCCGGGCGAGAGAATCGAAATCCGCCTGCGCTGCAACGACGACGACTCGCGGACAATCGATATAGCGGAGCCGGTCAACGCCCTCTCCAAGCAGCTCCCGCGCCGCCGGATATAATCCCAGTCTCGCTATGATCGCCTGTCTGCGCGGAACCCTGCTCGAAAAACAGACCGGCTCGGTGATCGTCGACGCCGGCGGCGTAGGCTATCTTGTCGCCATCCCGGTTTCGACCTACACCGAGATCGGCGCCCCGGGCGAGGCCGTCACGCTGCACGTTCACACCCATGTCCGCGAGGACGCGCTGGCCTTGTTCGGCTTTCACACCCTCCGCGAAAAAGAGCTTTTTCAAAAGTTCATCTCGGTGACCGGCATAGGGCCGCGGCTTGCCGTCACGATCCTTTCCGGGCTGCCTCCCGATTCGCTGATCCAGGCGATCCGCGCGGAGAACGCCAAAGAGTTCTCCCGCATCCCCGGCGTGGGGCGCAAAACAAGCGAAAGGATTATCTTAGAATTGAAGGACAAGCTCGGCGGTTTCGAAGACCTGGAAGCGGCGCCGCAAGCGCCGGCGACGCTCTTGGAGAACGATGTCGTTTCCGCGCTCGTCAACCTCGGCTGCACGCGCGACGCAGCCGAAAAAGGCGTGCGCAAGGCTCTTGAAGCGGGAGTTTCCGCGGAGTTCGAGCCGCTGTTCCGGCGCGCGTTGGAGTCGATCAAGCGCTGATCCGCCTTGCAGGCAACCGATGTCAGAGGAGCGCATTCTTTCGCCAGGACCTTTCGAGGACGATTCCCAGTTCGACATCGCGCTGCGCCCGCGGACGCTCGCCGAGTTCATCGGGCAAACAAAGCTCAAAGAGAATCTCTCCATCGCCATCGAAGCGGCGCGCAAACGAGGCGAGGCGCTGGACCATGTTCTGCTCTACGGACCGCCGGGTCTGGGAAAAACGACTCTCGCCGCGATCATCTCCAACGAACTCGAGGTCCGCATCGACTACACTTCCGGCCCGGTTCTCCAGAAAAAGCTCGACCTGACCGGGGCGCTGACGACGCTCCGCGAGCGGCAGGTATTCTTCGTCGACGAGATCCACCGCCTGCTGCCCGATGTCGAGGAGATGCTGTACTCCGCGCTGGAGGATTACCGCGTCGATCTCATGGTCGGCACGGGACCCGGGGCGCGAACGCATTCGATTCCCCTGCCGCCGTTCACGGCCATCGGCGCGACAACCCGCCAGGGCCTGATCGGCGCTCCCCTGCGCGGGCGCTTCGGACTGACGCTTCGGCTCAATCCCTATGAGCCGGCCGACTTGACCGGCATCGTATTCCGCTCCGCCAGGCTGCTCAACGTGACGGTCGACGCCGAGGCGGCCCAAGAAATCGCGCGCCGGGCCAGAGGCGCCCCGCGCGTCGCAAACCGCCTGCTGCGCCGCGTGCGCGATTACGCGCAGGTGCGGGCGGACGGCCGCGTCGACCGGCAGGTCGCCCGCACGGCGCTCGACCTGCTAGATGTCGATCCGCTGGGTCTGGACGAGATCGACCGCAAGATCATGGACACGATCCTCTCCAAATACGGCGGCGGCCCCGTGGGACTGAATACGATCGCGGCGTCGGTCGGCGAAGATGCCAGTACCATTGAAGAAGTGTACGAGCCGTATCTGATGCAATTGGGATTCTTGGATCGGACGCCCCGCGGGCGCGTCGGCGCCTTGCCGGCGTTCGACCATTTCCAGATCCGCCGCCCGGGCGGGCCGCAAGCTACTCTGGGCTTTTGAAGGAATCGACTGCATGAGCGCCGCACACTACGTCGCAATCGAAGGCCCGTTACGAGTCGGCAAAAGCAGCCTGACGCGCGCGTTGGCGGACCGCATCCACGCTCGTCCGCTGTTCGATACGGAAAACAACCCCCATCTGGAGGATTTTTACAACGGCCGGCCCGGCGCGTCGTTTCGGGCGCAGATGCACTTCTTGATCAGCCGCTTTCAGCAACTCTCCAGCGCCGCGATCGAGCAATCGAATACCCGGGTTGTCGCTGACTACCTGTTCGAGAAAGACAAGCTGTTCGCTTATCTCAACCTCGACGACGCCGAGGTGTCGATCTACGACGCCTACTATCAACACTTCAAAAACCTGCTGCCGACTCCCGATCTCGTCGTCTATTTGAAGGCTGCCCCGCAAGTGCTCCGCGAGCGAATCGCGCGCAAGAACATTGCCGCGGAAGCCAAGATATCGGACCGCTACCTGGAAGAGACCGTGCGCGCCTACGAGCATTTTTTCGACCGCTACAAAGCGGCGGACGTCCTGGTGGTCGACACCAGCGAAGTGGATTTCGTTCACAAGCCGAAGGACCTGGAAGAGTTGCTCGCCGAACTGAGCCGTCCGGTGCGGGGAACGCAGTATTTCCTCCCGCTGGGCTCTTGACCGCAGACCCGCGCCGCAACGAATATGCAACGCGGCTGGGCTATATTCGGTAGATTCCCATGGAAATCGACGCGGCGGCGTTAGCGGCGGCATTCGGCGGCGGCCTTTTTGGAGCCGCGGTCGGAACTTTGCCGGCGTTTATCTTCACCGGCCTTCTGGTGCTGGTCGGCACAGCCGCGGCAGCCTCCGGCGGCGGGACGGACATTCTGACGCACGTGGCTTTCGGCCCGGTGTTCGGCCCGCACATTTCGTTCGGCGGGGGAGCCGCGGCGACAGCCTATGCCTACAGGCAGGGGCTGCTGGAGACCGGACGAGACATTTCCATCCCTCTGATGGGCCTCAACCGTACGGACGTGCTTCTCGTCGGGGGCGCGTTCGGCCTGCTCGGTTACCTGCTCAACGCGCTGTGGCAAGCGGTCGGATTGGGGCCGCTGACCGACACGATCGCCCTGACGGTCGTGGTCTCGGCAGCGATCGCCCGCCTGGCGTTCGGCAGCGCCGGGCTGATCGGAAAGAGTTTTACTCCGAACGAAGCGTTCCACTGGGTGCGCCATCAGGAGACGCCGGCGCAAGCCGCCGCCATCGGCATTGGCGCCGGACTGCTGTCCGCCTACATGGCCGGCGTTCTCGGCGTCGAGCGCGGGGGCGGCGTCCTGGGGTTCGGCATTGCCGCCGCGACGCTCGTCTTCGCCCAATTCGGCCTGAAGATCCCGGTCACGCACCATATCGCCCTGCCCGCGGCGACCGCGGCCATCGCCTCGGGAAACCTTTATATCGGCGCGCTGTTCGGCGTCGCCGGCGCTTTCGCGGCCGAGGCATTTTCGCGTATCGTCCACATGCATGGGGACACGCACATCGACCCGCCCGCCGCGGGCATCGCCATCGCCACGCTGCTGGCGCGCCTGATCTGGCCGCTGTAGCCGGCGGAGAACGCCCTTCTCTTTCATGCTCACTGTCTCCGTCTCCGCTACCATAGGCCCGTCATGCATACGCCAAAGCGAATGCCGAGCCGGCGAGACTTCATGAGAGCGGCATGTCTCGCCGGCGGGTCGAGCGCTGCGGCGTGCGACAACGACTCCGCGGCGACGACGGACAACCGCCGCTTCGAGTTGGCCGAAATCACCGTCGCCGAACTGGGCGACGGTATGGAGCAAGGCCGCTGGACGGCGCGCTCGATCTGCGAGCTTTACCTGCAGCGCATCGCTTCCATCGACCGCCAAGGCCCAGCCCTCAATGCGGTCATCGAGATCAACCCCGACGCCTTGAGCATCGCCGACCGCCTCGACGCCGAACGCGCCGCGGGTAAAATTCGCGGCCCCCTGCACGGCGTGCCGGTCATGCTCAAAGACAACATCGACACGGCCGACAAGATGCAGACCACGGCCGGCTCGTTGGCCTTGGTCGATTCCGGCGTGAAACGGGATTCGTGGGTTGCCGCGCGTCTTCGCTCCGCGGGCGCGGTCATCCTGGCCAAGACGAATCTCAGCGAGTGGGCCAACTTTCGATCGAGAGACTCCACCAGCGGCTGGAGCGGCCGCGGCGGCTTGACCAAGAATCCCTACGCGCTTGACCGCAACCCCTGCGGCTCGAGTTCCGGGTCTGCGGTCGCCGTATCGGCAAACCTCACCGCCTTGGCGATCGGCACGGAGACCAACGGCTCCATAGTCTGCCCCGCGTCGGTAAACGGAATCGTAGGCATCAAGCCGACCGTAGGTCTCGTAGGGCGTTCGGGGATCGTCCCCATTGCGCATTCCCAAGACACCGCCGGCCCCATGGCCCGCACCGTTGCCGACGCGGCGGCGCTGCTCGGGGCGCTGACCGGCATCGATCCGGCCGATGCGATTACTGCAAGCAGTGACGGTTACTCTTACGCCGACTACACCCAATTTCTCGACCCCGCCGGGCTGCGCAGCGCCAGGATCGGCTCGATTCGCAGTTATTGGGGCCGGAGGAAAACGATGGATGCGCTCCTCGATTCCGCCGCGGACGCAATGCGCAGCGCGGGCGCCGAGCTGGTAGAGATCGAAGAATTGGCGGTCGGCGACGGAGTGGGCGCCGCGGGCTTCGAAGTCATGTTGTACGAATTCAAAGCCGGGCTGAATTCCTACCTCGCTAATCTCGGCCCGGCGGCAAAGGTCAAAACGCTTGAGGAGATCATCCAATTCAACCGAGATCACAGCGACGAAGAACTGCGCTACTTCGGCCAGGACTTGATGGAACTGGCGCAGAAGAAAGGGCCGCTGACCGAGCCGGCCTACAGAGAAGCGTTGAAGAAAAGCCAGGGGCTTTCGCGGGCGGCGATCGACGCAACCCTGCAAGAGCATCGCCTCGACGCCCTTTTCGCCCCGACCGCCGGGCCGGCCTGGGTAACCGACCTGATTCACGGCGATTTTTCCGGCTTCATCGGCAGCTCGTCTCCCGCGGCCCGCGCCGGATATCCGCACATCACGGTTCCGGCGGGCTTCATCGCCGGCTTGCCGGTAGGCGTTTCCTTCTTCGGCGCGGCCTACGCCGAGCCCAAGCTGATAAGCATCGCTTACGGCTTCGAGCAAGCCGCGCAAATCCGGCGCGAGCCGCAATTTCCGCCTACGGCCAAAGCCCTATCGAAAATGGAGCCATAGCGACAGCACGGCGAGGCCCACGAGCGCGGACAAGGCCGCCAAGCGGCGGTCCGAGGCGGTTGCCGCGCCGGAAACTTGGCGGCTCGACCAGTCGATAGTCAATCCGGCTATGCGCGAGCCGATGGGGCCTTCGCCGAGCTTGCTTACCGCGTACATCGTCAGCAGGCAGCAGAAGAACACGCCGACGCTGTAGTTCAAAAATGGAATTGCCGCCAAGCCCTCGAGCGGCCCCAACTGCACGCCGTGAACTTTGTGCAGGATATCCAGCAAAAACCTGCCCGCTCCGGCAAGGCCGCCTGCGATGAGCGTGACAAGCGCGGCCCGGGATGTCGCCTTGCGCCACATGATGCCGACCAGAAACGTCGCAGTGATCGGAGCGCCGATGTAAGCCTGCACGCTCTGCATGTACTGATAGACCTCGTTGCTCAGGTAGCGGATCATCGGAATCCACAGGATGCTCAGCACGACCACGAGGCCCGTAACGATCCGCCCGACGAAAACCAGGCGCTTCTCGCCGGCGTCGGGCCGCAGTTTCTTGTAAATATCCATCGTAATCAGCGTCGAACAGGAGTTCAGCACGCTGCTGAGAGACGACATCAAGGCGGCGAGCAGCGCGGCCACCATGAGACCGGAAAACCCCGCGGGCAGCAGGCGTTTCACCATCAAGGGAAAGGCCGTATCGCCGGCCGCCTCCTGCGGCCAGAGCGAGCGCGCAATGAGCCCCGGAAGAACAAGGATGAACACCGGCAGGATCTTCAGCGCCGCGGCGAATATCGTGCCGCCGCGGGCTTGCGTCAGGTTGCGGGCGCTGAGCGTCTTCTGCACGATGACCTGGTCGGTACACCAGTACCACGTGCCCAAGATGAGCGTGCCCAGGGTCGTTCCCAGCCACGGATACTCGGGATGGTTGAAACCCTTGATGAGATGGAAGAAGTCGTCGGGCAAGGTTTCGCGCAGTTGCCCGAAGCCGCCGGCCTCGCCGAGTCCGAGCCAGGTCAGGAACACCGAGCCGGCGATCATGATGAAGGCTTGCAGCAAATCGGTGTAGATCACCGCCGCCAGTCCTCCGGTGATGGTGTAAACGCCTGTCGCTACGACCAGCAGGATGGCGGTCGTGGTGTAGTCCCAACCGAAAATTTCCCGCGCCAGGATTCCCGCTGCGAACAGAGCGACCGAGACCTTGGTCAGCACATAGGCCAGCAGCGATACGGTAGTCAGGTACCAGCGACAGCCCGGACTGAAGCGTTTCTCCAGATACTCCGGCATGGTGAAGACGCCGCTGCGCAGATATTGCGGGATGAAGATCCAGCCGAGCAGCAGCAGGCAGAAGCTCGCCGACCACTCGTAGCAGCCTACGGCAAGCCCGCTGGACGCTCCCGATCCGGCCAGTCCGACCACGTGCTCGCTGCCGATGTTGGTGGCGAAGAGCGTTGCGCCCACCGCGAACCAACCGATGTGCTTGCCCGCCAAAAAGTATTCCGTCGTCGTGTCTTTGTTGCGCGAATGATAAAACCCGACGGCGAATACGGCGGCGAAGTAGGCGGCGATAATGAAGGTGTCCATTCGAAAGACGCCTAGTATAACGAACACGGGCGGGAAAAGTGGCGGACTCCGAACGGATCGGCTTGGTGGTGTTTGCGCACGGCTCGCGCGTGGCCGCGGCCAACGAGGCCGTCGAGCGCGTCGCCCGCAAAGCCGCTGACGAGGGGGGCTTCGCGTTCTACAGCACAGCTTTCCTCGAGCTCGCGGAGCCGACTCTGGAAGGCGCGGTTGTCGCCTTGGCCGGCGCCGGCGTCCGGCGCATCGTGGTCGCGCCGTACTTTCTGACGATGGGGCTGCATCTGACGCGCGATTTTCCGGAAATCCTGAACGGCATCCGCGCCCGGCATCCCGGTCTGGATTTGAAAGCGGCCCCGCCGCTCGACGGACACCCCGCGCTGGCCAGCATTCTCGTCCAGCGCGCCCGCGAAGCGCTCTGACCCGCGCCGCAGTTCAGCTTGCCTCCGCGCCCGCTCGGCATTGCTGCATGCGCGGGAGCCATTGCTCGAACCAGCGCTGAAACGCCCGCAGTTGGCGGCGGCGCTCCGGCGAGGCCGCGAACGGCAGGCGCGCCTTGAAAAGACCGCGCCACTGCGCAATATGCTTCAGTCCCCAAGGGTAGGGGAGCCGCTCGTTACGCTCCACGAACTCGGCATACAACGCGGCCGCCCGGTCGAACCTGCGCGGGTCGCCCACCGACTCGAACAGCGCCGCGGCGGCTTCGGGGATCACGCTCGCCGGTCCCGAAATCACGGCGTCGATCGACCCGTCCCGCAGCGCGGCCGCCAGCGCCGCGTCATGGCCCAGCACCCGCGCCGCCGCAAGCTCCTTGCGCCGGGTCAGCTCTGCGAGCAGCTTCAAGCTGCCGCTCGAGTCCTTCACCCCGACGATGTTATCCTCCGTCTCGATCAGCTCGAGAACCACGCCGGCGGGTACGGGACTGACGAACGAAGCCAAGTTGTAAATCAGCAGCGGCCCTTCGATAACACGCGCGGCTTGGCGGTAAAAGCCGGCCAAGTCGCGGCCCTCGTAGCGGTAAAAGTAGGGCGCTGGCAAGAGCACGGCGTCGGCGCCCGCCTCCAGAGCGTGGCGCCCCAGCTCGATCGACTCGCCGGCTGAGGCGCCGCCGATGCCGGCAATCAGCAGGCCCTTTCCTCGCACCGCCGCGGCCAGCCGCCCGACCGCTCGCTTGCGCTGATCCGCCGGCAAGTCGAAGTATTCGCCCGTCCCGCCGCACGGAACCACGCCGCGCATGCCTCGGCTCAGCGCATACTCGGCGTTGCTTTCGAGCGCTTCGAAATCGATTCCCCCGGAATCCGTGCGAGGAGTCAGCAGCGCCGCAAGAGGTCCTGCGATTGGTTTCATGCCGAATTTGCAAGTTTAGCGGAAAGCGCTATCATCAAAAGCGGCGGTTGGCGAGGGCGGTATGCAACCTACCCGCAGAGAGTGGCTCCGATCCGGCATAGGGATGGCGATGGCTCCGACGATGATGATTCCGAAGGCGAACGCTTACAGCCTCGCTGAGATCGAAAGCAAGCTGGCGAAAGGCGCGGGCATAGACGGCGTGGTCAAGGCTGATTTGCCGACGCCGTCGTTGATCCTCGATCTCGATGCATTCGAGGCGAACGTTGCCCGCATGGCTGTTCATGCCCGGCAGGCCGGCCTCGACCTGCGGCCTCACGCCAAGACCCACAAGTGCTCGGAGATCGCCAAACGCCAGTTGGGCGTGGGCGCCTTGGGCGTTTGCGCCGCTACGATCCGCGAAGGCGAGGCGATGGCCGCCGCCGGCGTCGGAGGATTGCTGCTGACCTCCGAGCTGGTCGGCCCAAACAAGATCCATCGCCTGATCCGGCTCACCCGAAAACAGCCCGACACCATGTCCGTTGTGGATCACCCGCTGCACGCCGAGCAACTCAACGAGGCCGCCGGCGCGGCCGGCGTCAAGCTGAACGTAATGGTCGATATCGACCCCGTCGGGAGGCGAACCGGCATCGCTCCGGGGCCGCAAGCCGTTGCGCTCGCCGAGAAGATCGACGGCCTGCCGCATCTCAATCTCAAAGGCGTCCACGGCTATTCCGGCGCGTCGTCGCACGTCAAGGGATTCGAGAACCGTAAGACGCATTCGGAGAAGTACATGACGCCGGTGCTCGCATCCTTCGCCGCGATGCGCAAGAAAGGGATGCCGGCCGAGATCATGTCGGGTGCGAGCACGGGCACCTACAACATCGACTCCGCGCTCGACGGCATGACCGAGCTGCAAGTCGGCTCCTACGCACTGATGGACGTGGACTACAGCATGATCGGCGGCAAGAGCGGCGACGTGTACGGCGACTTCCAACCGGCGCTGGTCGTGCTGGCGACCGTAATCAGCAAGAACCACGACGACATCGCCACCGTGGACGCCGGACTGAAGGCGTTCGCCACCGACCGCGACTTCGGCCCGCGGGTCGCGCACCCGGGCGGACTCGAATACGCCTTCCGCGGCGACGAGCACGGGCAACTGACGCTTGCCAGCGCCGCGCGCGAAGTCGAGCTCGGCGACAAGATCGAACTCGTCGTGCCGCACTGCGACCCCAACGTCAACCTCTACGACCGCATGTACTGCGTGCGCGGGGAGTACGTCCGGCAAGTCTGGAAGATCGACGCGCGCGGCCACGTTTAGCGCCGGGGAACGGGGCCGCAAACCCCATGCTCACCAGCCGGCCGCGGGCGGACGGTATGCCGGACGCTTTTCGTTGTTTGATACTCTGAGGCTAGCAGCCGCCCCGGCCTGAAACGGAACATCCCCTCTTGAATAAACCCCACGGTGTGTGTATTCGTCAGACCGAGTTGCCGGGGATTCGGCCGCTCTTTGCCGGCCTGCTCTATCGGTTCCAGGAGGTCGAGGGCTTCTACCGCTACCCGCCCGTCCTGGATTCCGCCGAGGCCGCCGCCCGCGAAATCCGGCTCGCCCCCCGGCTCCGCGCCGATCTGACAGCCGAACTGCGGCGCCAAAACGAGGGCTGCGGTCCGCAAACCGCCGCCAATCTCGACCGGCTCGAGAAGCCGGATACGGTAGTCGTCGCTACCGGCCAGCAAGTGGGCCTGTTCGGCGGTCCGGTCTTCGCCGTTTACAAGGCGTTGACGGCGGTCCGCTTCGCGGCGGAGCTGACCCGGCGCGGAACCCCCGCCGTTCCGGTGTTCTGGCTGGCGACCGAAGACCACGACATCGCGGAAGTCGATCACGCCTGGGGCTTTTCCCGGGACGGCGGCCCGGCAAAGCTGCGAGCGGTCACGGAGGGCGCCGCGGGCGCCGCGGTCGGAACGCACAAGATCGCCGACGCCGACCTGGCTACGCTCGAGGAGCTTGTCAGGGGCTTCCCTTTCGCCGATGAAGCCGCGGCGCTGGCGCGCGAAGCCTACGCGGACGCGCCCTACTTCGCCGAGGCGTTTCTGGCGTTGTTCCGCAAACTGCTCTGCCGGTTCGGCCTGATTTTCCTGTGTCCCATGCAGCGCGAGATCCGGCGTCTCGCAGCGCCTTTCATCGAGCAGGCGGTCGAGCGCTCTCCCGAGCTGACGGCCAAGCTGCTGGGCAGAGGACGCGAACTCGAGCGGGCGGGCTTCCATCGGCAAGTCCACGTCGATGACGAAACGTCTCTGTTCTTCTTGTTCGAAAAAGGCGTCCGGGTTGCGCTCAAAAAACACGGGGGCGCCTATCGGGCGGGAACCGATCGCTACTCGACCGGCGATCTGTTGGCCAGATTGCGCGAAAATCCCGCCGCTTTCTCACCGAACGCGCTGTTGCGGCCGGTCATGCAGGATTTTCTGCTGCCCACCGCGGCGCTGATCGGCGGCCCGGCGGAGTTGGCCTATCTCGGCCAGTCCGCCGTTTTGTACGAATCCCTGCTCGGTCGCATGCCGGCGTTCTTGCCGCGCGCGACGTTCACCATTCTCGACGGCAGAGCCGCTAAATTGCTGGAGCGTTACCGCCTGACGCCCGCGGAATGTTTTGTGCCCGCGGCCGAGATCGAAGAGCGCATTGCCGCCTCGCTGGTTCCTCCCGAGCTGCACGGCGCGTTCGCCAGGAGCGCGCAGGAAATCGAAACCGCGATGCGGCGCACGGAGCGGCGCCTGTCGAGTTTCGATCCCTCGCTGCAGGCGAGCTTTTCTCTGTCGGCCGGCAAGATCCGCTATCAACTCGAAAAAATCCAGGCCAAAACCGCCAGAGAAAGCCTGCGGCGGAATGAAACGGCTCAGCGCCACGCCGCCTACCTGAGCGGTTTCCTGTACCCTAACCGCAGCCTTCAGGAGCGAGTTTACGGCGTGTTGCCTTTTTTATCGAAATTCGGCGGGGACTTCGTCGACCGCATTGCCCAAGCGATTACCCCCGACTGCGTCGATCACCAGGTCTTGACACTGTAAGATTCGCTATGGGAAGCGTATAAACGGCGACGGCCTCCGCGCCCGGCGCGGAACAGCGGAACAACTGCGCCGCCGGCTTCGTACCATCGAATAGAAAGCGAACGGATTTGCCCTATTGCATCCATTGCGGACACGAAGTGCTCGGCGCAGACCGCTTCTGCCGCGGTTGCGGCCGCCCGCAGCCTTCCACGGCGCCCTCCGGCGCTTCCGGCGGCGGACTGAGCCCGCGCGGCGCATCGATGCTCTGCTATGTGCCCTGGCTGGGATTTATCGGCTCGATCATCGTTCTTGCCGGGCAAACCTTTCGCAACCATCCCGACGTGCGTTTTCACGCCTACCAGGGCCTCTATATCTTCGTAACCTGGCTGCTGGTGCGCTATGTCGCCGACCTGTGGACCGAGCTGCTTTTTTTCGGAGAATTCCTGCCGCTCAGCGGTTTACTGCAAATGGCGGTCTTGGCTCTTTGGATTTTCATGCTTTTCAAAGCCGCGCACGAGCAGCGTTACTCGCTGCCGCTGCTGGGCGATCTGGCCGAGCGCTCGCTTTGAACAGAAACGATCCGCCCTTCTTTTACGTATTTTACAGAGAGGCACCGGAAGGATTGTTCCGATGCCTTTTTGTCATGGCCGCGTCATACCGTGAGAACGGACCGCGCTCTTGGCAAGCGCTTTTTTATCAGGAGATGTCCGAATGTCCAAACCCCTCGCTCCCGTGCTCATAGCGTCCGTGCTTGCGTTTTGCCTGGCGTCGCGGCTGGGGAGTCAAACGATCGACTACTCCCGCGGCGCGAAGTTCTGGCCGCGCCTCGACACTTACCGGGCTCCCGAGATGGCGCCGGTCAACCTCGACGATTCGGCCGCGCTGGAAGGCATGATTCGGGGCGGCAAGCTTTACCTCTCGCTGCAAGATCTCATCGCGCTGGCCTTTGCGAACAACCTCGACATCGAGCTCGGACGCTACGGGCGGCTGGAGGCGGATACCGATCTCCTGCGCGCCAAGGCGGGCGCGCAGCTCAGCGGCGTTCAGACCCAGATCAGCACGCTTTCGACCGGGCAGTCGGTACAGTCTTCCGGCACGCAGACCGGCGGGCCGAGAGGGCAGGCCAGCGGCATCACGATGAACGCGTCCGAGCAGGCCACGGGCAGCGCAAGCACCGGCAACGCGGCATCTTTCTTCGGCGCCCAGGTGACCGCGCTCGAGCCGACCATCTCATCGACGATGTCCTTCGCGCGCACGAGCAATCCGCAAATCAGCGACTTCGTGACAGGCACCAACACGCTGATCCAGGACATCGATTCGTACAATTTCAATTTTTCCCAAGGGTTTACGAGCGGCACGACTTTCAACGCCGGTTTCACGGCATTCGGATCGGAAAACAACAACCTGCGCAATCTCTTCAACCCCACGCTGACGAGCGATCTCTCCGTGTCGATTAGTCAGCGTCTGCTGCAAGGCTTCGGGCGCGCGGTCAACAACCGCAACATCCGCATCGCCAAGAACAACCAAGAAATCCAGGATACGCAGTTCGAGCTTCAGGTCATCGCGACGGTCAGCCAACTGCAGAGTCTCTATTGGGACCTGGTGACGTTCATCGAGATCGCCGCGGGGCGGCGGGCCGATCTCGAGCTTGCCGAGCTTTTGGTGCGCAACACGAAGCGCCAAGTGGAGCTCGGCTTGCAGCCGCGCTTTGAAATCACCCGCGTCGAAGCGGAGACGACAAATTATCGCCGGCAATTGCTCGACGCCGAAAACGACATCCGCCGGCAGCAGAACGTGATTAAGAACGCGATTTCTAAATTCGGCCCGACCGCCGCGGCGCTGCTCGGCGTCGAGATCGTGCCCACCGAGCGCATCGAGATCCCGGAACGCAGGCAAGTCGAACCGGTGCAGGATCTGGTCGTGACGGCTCTCCGCTCCCGCCCCGAAATCACCCGCACGCGCATGACGCAAACGAACTCCAGGATCAACATCAAGGGCATCCGCAACGCCATGCTGCCTTCGCTCGATGTGACCGCGTTCATGCGCAACAACGCCTTGGCCGGGAAGGTCAATCCCGAAATTGCCAGCATCCCCGGCGTGGGCGCGCCGAATCCCTTTTTCACCGGCGGTTTCGGCACGGCGGTCGGGCAGCTTTTCCGGCGCAACTTCCCGGATTACGGCATCTTCCTGAGCTTGAACGTGCCCTTGAAAAACCGCCAAGCGCAAGCCGACATGACGCGTGAGCTCTTGCGGCTCAGGCAGAGCGACATTCGACTGCGCCAGGAGGAAAACAACATCAAGCTCGAGGTAACGCAGGCCGTGGAATCGCTCAGCCGCGCCAGGGAAAGCCACGAGATTTCGGAGCAAGCCCGCGAGCTTCGCGAGCAGATGCTCGAGGCCGAGCGCAAGCGCTTTGAGCTGGGCTCGTCTTCGATTTTTCAAATTGTGCAGGTGCAGCGCGACTTGGCAGCGGCCCGCACCGATGAAATCGGCTCGCTTAACGAATATATCCGCGCCCGCAACGAATTGGATCGGGCAACGGGGCAAGTCCTCGAGCGGCACGGCATCTCGGTCGAAGCGGCTTACCGCGGCGCCTTGCGCTAACAGCCGGCGAAGATGCGCTTCTGCACGCTGAGCCGTTCCGAATCGGCTTGGGCGCCGGCGTAGGCATTGAAGGCGTTTTGCACGAGAAAACGGGCGTCCGGGCCGTACGGCGCCAGACTGCGGTCGACCCACTCGCCGACGGCTTTTTCGCCGGCGCGGCCCCCGACCGCCGCGGCGGCCCGGCGCTCGAACTCGGGGATGAAAGTCTTGCCGAAGTGGATCTTGTTCGGCAGCGAAACGAGGTCGGAAATCTCGAGCGCGTAAGCGGGCAACTCCACGTCGATGAGCGAGAGCATCATCCCCAGGAAGGAGTTGGAGAAATCGCGCACTTCGCGGTCGGTTTTCGCCCGCAAAGCCTCGAACGCCTGCTCGCCGGCATGCGCTCCGAGAGGCTCCGCGCCCAGTTCCAGATAGACCTTGTTTTTGGGTTCCGTGCCCGACGGGCGGATGGTTGCTTTCATGCCGCCCTCGAGCAGGAATGTAATCAGGTTGCGTCCGCTGCGATCCGTCTCAGAGACGAACGGTCCGAATCGCGTCTCGTCCCAGTAGTCGATCGCCTGCAAGACTTTCCGGCCGGCTATCTCCGCGGGCGGTTCGTCGCGCAAAGATTGCTGAATCTTGCGGATGTCCGCCGACCCCGCCGCTCCCTGCATGACCGTCGAGCGCACGCTGTTGCGGAAATAGCCGTAGCGTTTGTAGGTGTCGATCAAGTAATCGTAAACCGTCTCGCCTCGTTCCCTGAGCTCGGAAACCAGCTCGGCCAGCACCACCGCGGCTCCGGCGGCGTCCTTGTCGCGGATCTCGGGAGTCAGCAGCAGGCCGTGGCTTTCTTCCGCGCCGATAACGAAGTCGGCGGCGGAAGCTTCGAGGCCGTTGAAACGCCCGCTTCGTTCGAGGCGCCCGAGGATGTCCCCGATATATTTGAAGCCCACCAGCAGGTCGCCGATGACGACTCCGCCGTAGGCTTCGATCAAGCGGCTGAGCAACTCGGTGGTGACCTGCGTCTTGATGCCCAGCGGCCTCGCGGGCAGGCGTCCGGCCCGTTTGAGGGACTCCAGCCGAAAACGGGTCAGAAGGATCGCGAACTCGTTGCCGTTGACGAACGCGAAGCCCCCGCCCGCCGGCGCCGCCCCTCCCAGACGGTCGGCGTCGGGATCGGTGGCGAGCAGTAAATCCGCCCCCACTTCTTGTGCGCGGGCGATGCCGAGGGCGAGGGATTCGGGCAGTTCCGGGTTGGGATTGCGGAACATGACGTTTTTGAAGTCGCCGCGGAACTCCCGCTGTTCTTCGACGACGAAAAACTTTTCGCCCGCGGCGTAGCCCATCTCCTGCAGGCAGCGGCCCACGGTATTGAGACCCGTACCGTGCAACCCCGTAAAGACGAATTTCGCCGGGCCGGCGCCGCGCTGCAGGCGCAGACCGAGGTTCAGGTCGATGTAGGCTTGCCGGTCCTCATCGGTAATCGGGCGTATCAGCCCCGACCGCAGCGCCTCGTCGTAAGGAATGCTCCGCACGTCGCCGACCGTCTCGACGATGCGCACCAGCTCTTCGTCGTGCGGAGGAATCTCCTGTCCGCCGTCTCGATTGTAAAACTTGCCGCCGTTGTCGTCGGGATGGTTGTGTGAAGCGCTGACGTTGATGCCGCCGTGCGCTCCGTACCGGCGAATCAGGTACGAAAGCTCAGGCGTCGAAATGTAATCGGCCGGTTCGTCGGGCAGCATGTAAACCACGACGCCCGCGGCGCAATACACGGAAGCCGCGATATGCGCCAGGTCTTTCGAGCGGAGCCCCGTTAGCGGGTTGTGTACGTCCGTCGGATAGACGCCCCGCAGGTCGTTAAATTGGCGGACATCGTAGGCAACGACGACCTTGAGCTTGCGCTCATCGGGCAGCTTCCGGCCCAGGTGCTCGACATGCCCTTGAATCGACGAAGCGATGGTGTAGGGATTGATCCGGTTGGGGCCGATGCCGACGGGTCCGCGGCGTCCGCCCGTACCGAAGGGGATAACCTGATAGAAGCTGTCGAGCAGCAGATCGAAGCTTTTCGAATCGATCATCCACTCAATCAGAGGTCCGTAGCCGCCGGACGCGGTCAAGCCGGCGAACTTGTCGGTGCATAGCCAATCCCGCAAGTGGTCGAGGGCCGCCTGCTTAATCCCCTCGGCAATGTCAATCGAGCGAAAGCCGTCCTGCGCGGCCGCTGTCAAAATCGAATGATTCATAGATAAAAAGCAAGAACTGTAGGTCAGCCGGCGACAAATGCGCCCGCGGGGGCGAGGTCTTCCGGCCGGCCGACATCGCGCCAGAAGCCCTCGATTGCAAACCAACGGACAAGCTCGCCGGCGGCCACGGCCTCTTGAACCGCGTCGGTCAAATCGTATTCGCCCCGCGCTGAGGGTTTCAACCGCGCGAGTTTTTCGAACACGCGAGGGGTGAAAACGTAGATTCCGGCGTTGTTGAGATTCGTTGTCGATGCGCCCTTCGGCGGCTTTTCGACGATCTTGACGACCCGGCCGCCGTTCACGTAAACCGCGGCGCCCCGGTACGGATCGTCGACGCGCTTGACCGTCAGCACCATTTCCGCTCCGCCGGCAAGCGCGAAAAGCTGCGCGTAAACCGACGCGTCGACCATGATGTCTCCAAAGGTGAGCAGGAACGGTTCGCCCGCCGCGAAATCTTTTGCGAGCCGGGCGGCGCTGCCGGTGCCGTCCGGCGTCTCTTGCAACGCATAGCGGAGGGCGGCCTTCCGCGGCGGGTGAGCCGCGAAGTATTCCCTGACCATCTCGGCTTTATACCCGACAACGACGCAAATTTTCTCGATGCCCACCGATTCGAGCCGCTCGATCTGGTGCGCCAGCATCGGCCGGCCGTCGAGCGGCAGCATCGGCTTGGGGCAATCGTCCGTCAGTGATTTCATGCGCGTGCCGCGTCCGGCGGCCAGGATCACGGCTTTCTGGATTGTCGTCGCCGGCACTTTTCCCATGATAAAAAACCCAGGGGGCGCAGACCGGACCGTTCCGGCGCGGGCGCAAGCGTCGTCGCGCTATTTACGTCCGTAGAACAAATCGCGGCCGGCGCTCAGCGCCCGCATTTTGCGGTCGGCGACGCTGCGCGAAAGCATCCAGAAACCGCAATCGGGATTGACGTAGTGGATGCGTTCTTCGCCGAGCGCCGCCGCCGCGTTCTCGATTCGCGAAGCGATCAGGTCGGCGCTTTCGACGCCGTTGTCCTTGATGTCCACGACGCTCAGCCCCAAGCCGACGGCGGGATTCATCTCCCGCAGCTCAGCCAGCTCGTCGTACCCGCGCCGGGCGAACTCCAGCAGGAAATGATCGCAATGGAGCGCGTTGAGGAACGGCAGCAGGGCCTTCCAAAACCCTTTCTGGATCGTCTGTCCGCCATAGTTGCCGAAGCACAAGTGGACTCCGCGCGTCGAACCGATGCCGTCAAGGACATGGTTCAGCGCGGCGGCGGCCCATTCGGCCTCTTCCGGATGCCCCGTAATGTTGGCCTCATCGAGTTGCACGATATCGGCGGGGATGCGTTCGAGTTGCCGCCGCAAGACATCGGCAAGGGCCATGCAAAGCTTCTCGGGGCTGCCGTAATGGCGGTCGGTCAGCGTCTTGGTCAGCATATGCGGGCCGGTGCAGGTGAATTTCAGCGGCTTCAGAGTCAGGCCGCGCACGAAATCGTAATCGGCCGGCAGGTTGAGCACGCCTTCCCCGATTGCCCCGGTTACCACGCCCGCGGGCGCCGTGCGAAAGCTCATCCCCCGGTCGGCCTTGAAAGCGTCCAGATCGCCGATCGAATACTCGGTGCGGACGCCGGATAACCGGCTGACGAAATAGTCGATCATGCCGTTGGTTTCCGGGTGGGAAGGGTCGAACCGGTTCAACTCGCCGTCGGCGACCACGTCGATCCCCGCCAACTCCTGGGTATGCAGCACAACGGAAATCGCGTCGCTGAGCGTGCCCTTCGAAGTGTCTCCGTAAAGCCAGCGGGGAATCGGATAACTGCCGACAACGGTTGTCTTGATAGCCATTCGGGGATTATAGTCGCCGCCTGCCCCGCCGCCCGATCGCCGAAAAGGCGTTCTTCCACAACTCGACGCGCTCCTCGGGCTCCACGACGACGCCGACGACATCGAAACGGATGCAGTCGTGCGCGGCGCCCGCGCGACGGGCGTATTCCTGCGCCGTGCGGATCAACAGCTCTTTTTTCTCGCCGTCGACCGCTTCCAAGGGGCCGCCGAAGTCGCTGTTCTTGCGCGTCTTGACTTCGACGAAGACGAGCTCGCCGCCGTCCCAGGCAACAAGGTCGATCTCGCCGCGGCCCTCGCGGGAGCGGTAGTTCCGCGAAACGATGCGGTAGCCGCGGCGCTTCAGGAAGTCGTATGCCGCGTCCTCGCCCCGCCGGCCTTCCCGCAGATGCCGGGGCAACCCGCGGTCCGCCCTTCGCCGCAGCCGCTCCAATAAACGGCGCAGCATCTCACCGCCTCAAGCCCGGGCAAAGATTCACGCTCATGAGGGCTGCGCCGTTCGTTTGAGTTGGCCGCAGGCGGCAAAGATATCGCGACCGCGCGGCTGCCGCACGAAACACGGCATGGACGCCATTACCGTTTTGTGGAACGCATCGACGCGCTCTGCGCCAGGCGTCTCGAAAGCGATGCCGGGTCCGGGGTTGAAGGCAATGAGATTGAGCTTGCACTTGATGTTCGCCAGCAAGCGCGCCACGTCGCGCGCGTCGCGGTCGGAATCGTTGACTCCCTTCAGCAGCACGTATTCGAACATCAACCACTCCCAGGGGCGCAGCGGATAGTTTCGGCAGACTTCGAGCAATTCGCCAAGGCGGTATTTCTTCGTGATCGGCATCAACCGCATGCGCTGCTCTTCGTTGGAAGCGTTCAGCGAAATCGCCAGCTTCGCCCGCACCTCGTGCCGGGCGAACTCTTCGATTTTGGGAGCAATGCCCGAAGTCGAAACCGTAATGCGCCGCTGGGAAATCGCGATGCCTTCCTGGTCGGCCAGCAGGCGCGTCGCTTTCATCACGGCGTTGAGGTTCAGCAACGGCTCTCCCATGCCCATCATCACGATGTTCAGCCCGCGGCTGCGCGCTTCCAGCGCCTGAAAGCGCGCGAGCGTCAGCGCTTGGCCAACGATCTCGCCGCAGGTCAGGTTCCGTTCGAGGCCCATCTGCGCCGTCAAGCAGAATTTGCAATCGACCGGACAGCCGACCTGGGTGGAAATGCATAAAGTGTCGCGGGCGGCTTCCGGGATGAACACCGCTTCGACGCTTTTGCCGTCCGCCAACCGCAGCAGATAGCGCTTCGCGCCGTCCGCCGAATCGAACCGTTTTTCCACGGTCGGCAAGCCGCTGCTAAAATCTCTTTCCAACGTTGCGCGGAGTTTCCGGGGCAGCGTCGAGATTTGGCCGACGCCGCTCAGTCTCTCGCGGTAGATGCCGCGGTAGATCTGTCGCGCCCGGTAAGCCGGTTCCTCGAGCGATGCGGCCAGCGCCGTCAACTCTCCCAAATCCCGGCCTATCAGCGCGTCCGTCACGGCCTTCCATTGTATCGGCGGACTTGCAGCCTACCGCTGCGAGCCGGGACGCCGGCCGGCATCGCCATTGCCGTCGAATCATACTCACTGATTGCGAGTCGCGGGCCGGAAAGAACGAGGCGGCTCAGGCGGCGTAGCGATGTCCGGTGACCGCCTCGAGCAATCCTTCGAGCTTGGCCATGCGCTCGCTGAACCCGGCTTGCCCGCGCTCCAGGGCAGTGATCCGTTCGCCTTGCTTGGCAAGATCCCATTTCACTCTATCGCCCTGCTCGGTCATTTCCCGGCGCAAGCTCTCGCCCAACGCTTCCACCTTGGCTTCCAATCTGTCCAACCTGTCGCCCTGCTTGGAAAGATCCCGGCGCAAGCTTTCGCCCTGTTTGGCGATATCCTGGCGCAGCCATGCGAACAAGCCGATCATCAGAAGGGCGAGGCTGATAAAACCGCCGATCTGGATCATTACGCCCACAGTCTGACACATCGCCGTCCCGCGGGGCAAGGTTTCCGCGGTTAGCCGACTCCGACCCCGGCGCCGGCAAGCAGCGCGGGCAGATCGCGGATCGAGTCGAGCGCCGCGTCGGGCTTGACAGCCCCCTCGAGGTCCCGCGGCCTGAACTTCCCCGTGCGGACAAGCGCTGCCTTGAGCCCCGCGGCTTGCGCCCCTGCGATGTCGGCCCGGATGTCATCCCCCACCATCAGCAGTTCGCGCATGCCGCAGCCAAGCAGGGCCGCCGCAGCAGCGAAAAATTCTCTCGACGGCTTGCCGAGCACCGTTGCCGTCTTGCCGCCGGCATGCTCCAGCGCTGCAACAAACGGCGCGACGTCGAGCGAAACGCCGTCGGGCGCGCGCCAATAGCGCGTCATGCCGAGGGCGATCAAGAGGGCGCCGTCGTTGTTGTAGAGCAGCCGGAATGCCCGATTGAGCGTTTGGAAATCCCAAGCGGCGCCGAGATCGCCGACGACCACGTACCGCGCTCCGCTCTGCGCATCGGCGGGCGCCTCCGGCAGGCCGGCGAAATCGGCTTTCGTAGCTTCGGGAACGAAGAGCGCAACGGGACCCAGCCCGTTCCGCCGCATCCAGTTGGCGGCGGCGACGGGCGGCGTCAGAATGCGCTCCGTTTCCGTTTCGATGCCGAAAGCCGCCAGCTTGGCGGCAACCGCCGACCGCGGCCGCGAAGTGGTGTTGGTCACGAACAGGGAAGCGAAGCCCATTTCGCGAACCGCGCTCACCGCTTCGGCCGCTCCGGCGATCGGCTCCTCGCCGTTGTAGAGAACGCCGTCCAGGTCGAAGAGCACGCCGCGGATCACAATTTCAAGATAGTGGATGGTGGATGGCGGATAGTGAATAACAAGACCTCTGCGCGGGGCTAAGTTAAACTGACGGTTTCCCCGGAGGTTGCCCTAGAACATGCCGCATCCACTCAAACACGCCAGCGCCGCGATCACCGACGGCCGCGACCGGGCCCCTGCGCGCTCGATGCTGAAGGCCATCGGTTTCACCGACGAAGACCTTGCCAAACCGATTGTCGGCATCGCCAACACCTGGATCGAGACCATGCCCTGCAACTACAACTTGCGTGACTTGGCCGTGAAGGTGAAAGAGGGCGTGCGCGCGGCCGGCGGCACGCCCATGGAGTTCAACACGATCGCCATCAGCGACGGCGTAACCATGGGCACCGAAGGGATGAAGGGTTCGTTGGTCAGCCGCGAGCTCATTGCCGATTCGATCGAGCTGGCCGCCCGCAGCTACATGTTCGACGCCGTGGTTGCGCTCGTTGCCTGCGATAAGACGATCCCCGGCGGCGCGATGGGCTTGGCGCGAGTCAATGTTCCCTCGGTCTTGCTCTACGGCGGCTCGATTCTGCCCGGTCAAGTGAACGGGGTCGATATCACCATCCAGGATGTGTTCGAAGCAGTCGGAGCGCACGCAGCGGGTAAGATCGACGATGCCGCGCTGCTCGACATCGAGAATCATGCCTGCCCCGGCGCCGGCGCCTGCGGCGGCCAATACACCGCCAACACGATGGCCACCGTGATGGAAATCATCGGCCTCTCTCCGCTGGGCACGGCGGGCATTCCGGCCGTCGACCCGCGCAAGAACGACGCCGGCTACCGCGCCGGCCTGGTGGTCATGGAAGCGCTCAAGGCCGGCCGCCGGCCGCGCGACTTCATGACCCGCAAGGCGTTCGAGAACGCCATCGCCGGCGTCGCCGTCACCGGCGGCTCGACCAATGCGGTGCTGCACCTGCTGGCCATGGCCAAAGACTGCGGGGTCGAACTGTCGATCGACGACTTCAACGCCGTCAACGAGCGCACCCCGCTGCTCGTCGATCTCAAGCCGGGCGGGCAGTACGTCGCCGCCGACGTGGACAAGGCGGGCGGCATTCAGCTTATCGCCCAACGGCTGGTCGCGGGGGGCTACGCCGACGGCGCGCAAATGACCGTCACCGGCAAGACGCTCGCCGAGGCTTCGGCGGATGCCGAAGAGGGCAAGAAGAAAGGCGTCATCCACGCGCTCGACGATCCGCTCAAGGAAACCGGCGGCCTGGTCATTCTCAAGGGCAATCTCGCTCCCGAGGGCGGCGTGGTCAAGGTCGCCGGCGGCAAGCATCTTGCCCACCGCGGCCCGGCTAGGGTCTTCGAATGCGAGGAAGAAGCGATGCAGGCGGTCACCAGCGGGAAGATCCAAGACGGCGACGTGGTCGTCATCCGCTACGAAGGGCCGGCGGGCGGACCCGGCATGAGAGAGATGCTCGGCGTGACGGCGGCCATCGTCGGCGCAGGGTTGGGAGAATCTGTGGCGCTGCTCACGGACGGCCGTTTCAGCGGCGCGACCCGCGGCCTGATGGTCGGCCACGTCGCGCCCGAAGCGGCGCGCGGCGGCCCGATCGCGGCGGTCGAAAACGGCGACATCGTGGCCATCGACTGCGGCCGGCGCAAGCTCGAAATCGAACTCGACGAGGAAACGCTGAAAACCCGCCTGGCGGCGATCGAGCCGCGCGAGCCGCGCTACAAGACCGGCGTCTTCGCCAAATACGCGAAGCTCGTGTCTTCGGCGGCCGAAGGCGCCGTGACGAATTAGTGGATAGCAAAACTACCGCGCCAACAACGCAGCGATTTCCGCCCGGTCGTCGGGCGCGGTCACGGGCGCGTTGCCGAAGGCGGACGCGATCTTGCCGCCGGAAGGCGTTTCGAGCCGGCCGGTGTGGTAGCGGTAAACGTAATCGGGGTCCTTGAGCAGGTGGCCGGTCAGGATCGCTACGATGTCCGCGGTGGGGTCGATCGCGCCGGCGGCAACCAGTTTCTTGATCCCGGCCAGCGAGGCCGCAGAAGCGGGCTCGCAGCCGATGCCGCAGCGTCCGATCACGGCCTTGGCGTCGGCGATCTGCTGCTCCGTGACCGCCTCCACAACTCCGGCGGTTGCCGCGATTTCGCCGGCGGCCTTGGGCCATGAAACCGGGTCGCCGATGCGAATGGCGGTGGCCAGGGTTTCCGGTTCGGGCGCCGGCCTGTATTCGCCCCCGCTCTGAAAGTAGCGGTAGAAGGGCGCTGCGCCCTCGGCTTGGACGACCGCCACTCGCGGCAGACGGTCGATCAGGCCGATCTGCTTGAGCTCGCGCAGCCCTTTGCCCAACGCCGAAACGTTGCCCAGGTTCCCGCCCGGCAAGACAATCCAGTCGGGCGCCCGCCAACTCCGTTGATCGAGCAGCTCGATGACGATCGACTTCTGGCCTTCGATGCGGAAGGGATTCACCGAATTGAGCAGATAAATCCCGCATTCGTCGGCGAGCTCGCGGACCAGCGCCAGTATGCGGTCGAAGTTCGCCTCGACCTGGATCGTCAGCGCGCCGTACTCCAGGGCCTGCGCCAGCTTGCCGTAGGCGATGTTGCCGCGCGGGATGAAGACGATCGGCTGGAGTCCGGCGGCCGCGGCGTAGGCCGCCATCGAGGCGGACGTGTTGCCGGTAGAGACGCAGGCGACGCGCTTCATGCCGAGCCTGACTGCCTGGGTTGCGCCGGCGGTCATGCCGTTGTCCTTGAACGAAGCGGTCGGATTGTAGCCCTGGTGCTTGAATTGGATGCGGTCGATGCCGGCGTATGCGGCGGCCTTTGGAGCATCGAAGAGCGGCGTGTTGCCTTCGGGAAGAGTCACAATTTGCGCCGGGTCTTCGACGAACGGCAGCATTTCGCGGAACCGCCATACGCCGCTGACGTCGATCTTGGCGCGGCTCGCGCGGCGCTTGTCCCAAAGAACCTTCAGGGTCTGGGGATCGGCCCCGGAATAATCGTTGGCGACTTCCAGCAGCGCGCCGCAGCGGGGGCAAGTGTAGAGAACCGCGTCGATTGCGCAGCGCTCGCGGCAGTCGGGGTTGAAACAGACCAGATCGGCGGCGGACATCGCGGGAAATTTCATCGTATCAGCGGCGGGCGTTTGCTCCGCGGACGCCCTGCGGTTGCCTCCGGGCGGCTGTCCGCGCGACAATCGCAGAGCTATGCCACGCTCGAATTCGCTGCTCGCCGTCTTGCCGCTCGTTTTGTCCGCCGAGCCGGCGCTCGCCTCTCCGAACGTGCTGCTGATCCTGGCCGACGACATGAGCTGGGTTGGAACGTCCGTGCAGATGGCTCCGGATATCCCCGGCTCGCGGTCGGACTACCACGAGACGCCCAATCTGGAGCGGCTCGCGCGCGAGGGCATGCGCTTCACCGATGCCTATGCGCCCCACCCCAACTGCTCTCCCACGCGGCTGGCGATCCAGACCGGCAAGTCTCCGGCGCAGTTGAAGATGACGGACATCATCAACCGCGGCAGCGGCCGCTATTACGAAGGCTTGCCGATGATTCCGCCCCAACACATCGATCATATTCCGCATGGAGAGACGACCCTTGCGGAATTCATCAAGGAACATCGGCCGGGATACGCGACGGGGCATTTCGGCAAGTGGCATTTGGCCGGCGGCGGCCCCGGGCGGCACGGCTACGACCAGCACAGCGGGGCGACGAGCAATCGCGAGGGCAGGTCGGCGGCGCCCGACCCCAAGCGCACGGTCAGCGTCACCACGCGCGCCATCGACTTTCTACGCCACCGCAAGCAAGCGGGCGAGCCGTTCTTCCTGCAGGTTTCCTACTACGCGGTGCATCTGGGCATCTTCGCCTTCGACAAGACGATTCGCGAGTTCGAAGGCAAGCCGAAGGGCAAGCGGCACAACCACGCGGCTCATGCGGCGATGACGCACGAGACCGACGCGGCGGTCGGCAGACTGCTCGCAGCGCTCGACGAGCTCGATCTGGCGGACGACACGTATGTCATCTTCACTTCCGACAACGGCTCGTATCACCACTCCGGAGACACGCGGGTGATGACCAACGCTCCCCTGCGCGGACAGAAGGCGTCGCTCTGGGAGGGCGGCATCCGCGTGCCTTTGTTCGTGCGCGGCCCCGGCGTGCAGGCGGGCGTGGTGAGCCGAGTTCCCGTTACCGGCATGGATTTCTATCCGACGATTGCCGAGTTGCTCGGCGCGCAGGCGGAGTTGCCGCCGCGCATCGAGGGGGGAAGCCTGACGGGGTTGCTGCAGAACGGCGGCGAGGGGGCGGTTCGCCGCCGGCGCGGCGAGCTGGTCTGGCATTTCCCGCACTATCAAACGGATAAGGGCAGCAAGCCGTCGTCGGCGATCCGCGCGGGGAATTGGAAGCTGATCCAGTGGTACGAATCGCCAGAGGTCAAGTTGTTCGATCTGTCGGAAGACATCGGCGAGACTCAGGATGTCGGCAGGAAGAATCCCGAGGTAGCGCGGCGTCTGGAGAAGCGGTTGCAGGCGTATCTCGAAGAAATCGATGCGCCCATGGCGGCGATGCGGTAAAGGTTCGTCTGAAACCCGTCACAACCAAGACGGACTTTGAGACGCGCAACGGATTCAATCGCAACGGCTGCCTGTTCGGAGTCAAACTTTCCGACAGCCAAATGGCGGCATTG
Organism: Bryobacterales bacterium; assembly: GCA_965214915.1. Lineage (GTDB taxonomy): Bacteria > Acidobacteriota > Terriglobia > Bryobacterales > UBA6623 > CATQHP01. The sequence goes on from CBDCCP010000001.1 coordinate 1,220,475, forward strand.
CGGCTACGTCGAGACGAATTCCATGTCGAGTAGAACTACAGCATCCTCCCCGGAGCTTAACCAAGTCGATATAGTCATTTCCTGACAGACCCTTAGGCCAGGATCCCGTCGATTCGCCGGAATTCCCGGTCCGGCGGACCGAGACGCCGGGACGCTCCCATCGCCTCGAGCATTGTGTTGTACACGTCCAGCCCTTCGGCGCCGACGTCCACGATCCGGCCGGACTTGAAGCGGCCTCCCGCACTGGAAATCGCGTGGAACACGCCGGACAGCTCGCGGCGGACATCCGCGTGGCGGCCGTCGCCGGATTCCGTAGAAACCGTCACCATGGAATTCTCGAGCGCGGACTTGCCGTTAACGTCCCGGACCTGGTCCAGCCGCTGCAGGAAATAAGCGACCTCCCGCAAGTGCATGTGCGCGTGGGCCCTGAGCTGAGGATTGCGCGCCTCGGGTTCGTAGTCGTGCCACCATTCGTGGCTGCAACCCTTCGCTCCCGACGCGTCGCGCTGGCCGGCGTCGTCGAACTGGAACACGGTCCGCCCCGCGTACTTGTAATCGCCCTTGATCCGCAGGCGCTCCCCGGCAGCCAGAAACGTCAGCGAGCCGAATCGAACGCGGTCGAGCTCCACCGCCAAGGCGTACAGGTCCGCCATCAGGCGCCACTCCCGGGTCAACTCGTCCAACTCCATGTCGATTCCCTCGCCGCCGGGGTCGGCGTAGCCGCCGTGCGCAATGCGGGACCTCGGCGGCAGTTGCGGCTCGTCAGGCTGGCGAACTCCGGACTGAAACGCCCGCTGCTCCAATTCACGGATGCGGTCCAGGTGGTCGGCCAAGCGGGCCTTCGAGCGGGCGCCCAGAGGGGAATTCATTCCCGTGAAGTGCTGGTATTGGCCAACCACCGAATCGAGCACGCTGCGCCGGAGTCGCTCGCGCCGCTCATCGGGTTCTCCTTCCGAAAGAGCCGGCGTTCCGAACACGCGGTCGAAGAGGTCTCGCGGCTTCTCCTGCATGGCGGCGGCCACGGCGCCGTCGTCGTTGTAGCTATGCACGTAGCGGCTGACTCGGCTGCGGCGGAAGTATGTGCCGCCCGCCAGGGTCGGCACGATGCCCGGAGGCTGCCCGCCGGGGTAGGCCGCTTTGCGCACGACCTGGTCAATTGAAGGTCCGCCCGCCATAGCCTCGCCGTTGGGCGGCTCGGCCGTGAACGCGCCGGAAGATCCGTCGAAATGAGCGTTGATGCCGGATTCGTCGCAGCGCACTTGATCCACGTTGCGCAGGATCAGCAGCTTGTCGGCCAGCGGCCCCAGCGGCTCCAGTACCCCATTGAAGCCCTCCGTCTGCAGAGGGGCGGGAATCCCCAGCCCGAAGAATACGTTGAATGCTCGCACAGGGACCGTCTGCGGCCCCTCGGCGGCGCGCATCTCCTCCAGAAGCGGCAGGCCGACGACGATGCCGCCCGCGCCGCGCAGAACAGTGCGCCTTGTCAATCCTCGAATCTCCATTGCTTCCTCTCGGCCTCTGTTCGGGGCGCCGTTTCAGCTTCCCGGAATGATTTCGGTCTGAACCGATCGAACCAAGTCGCTCATTACAATAGCAGTGATCAGTTCTCCGTAGGCGCCGCCGCTATCTCCTATCTGCCGATGGATCTCCTCGACGGCGGGCTCGTCGGCCGCAGTGAGCGGCCTGCCGATTGCGAACTGGGCCAGCTTGCGAACGATCGTAAGCTGCAGTTGGTCGCTGGCCGCCAGCAGATCGAACATCTCGGCAGCGCTTGCGTAAGGGACCGACTTGTCTGCGCCGGGAAACACGATCTCGCCATCCTCACGCAGCGCGTTGCCGTGCTCGTCGACTTCGCTATAGCCGCCGACCCCGTCAAATTTCTCGAGCCCGAATGCGAGCGGTTCGAATCGGCTGTGGCAGCCGCCGCAAGCCGGGCTTTGCACCCGGTCCATCGCAATGGCCCGGCGCGACCGGCCCGCAGCCGGCGGAACCGGGCTTGTATCGAGGCCCGGCGGCGGAGAGCCGACTTCTCCGGAAAGCAGGTCCGTGAGCAAGAAAAGACCCCGCGCAACCATGGACGCGTCGTCTCCGCCAACCGTCAGGACCGCGCCTTGAGTCAGCAGCCCGCCGCGGCTGGGCGTGGCGGACAGGTCGTAGCGTCGGAGGCCGGCGCCTTCCGGCTTCAATCCGTAGTGCCTGGCCAGCCGGGGCGTCAGGTAGGTGAACCGGGCGTTGAACAGGTCCCGCAGAGGACGGTTCCGCCGCCATGCCAAGTCCTCGAAGAAAGCCAGCGTTTCCGCTCGCATGTCGGCGGCGAGACGGGGGTCCCAGTGCGGAAACATCTCCCGATTCGGATTCAGGTTGGCCAGGCGGTCCAGGTCGAGCCACTGCGCAATGAATTCCTTCGAACGAGAGACTGCGCGGGGATCCGCCAGCAATCGCTCCATTTGCCGCCGGACTTCCGCAGCCTCGGACAGGTCGCCCGATTTGGCTGCGTCCAGCAGATCGTCGTCGGGAGGAGCCCCCCACACGATGTAGCTGAGCCGTGAGGCGAGCTCGTACGGATCGGCCGGCCAAGCCGTTCCGTCGCCATGCTGCTGCTCGACACGATACAGGAACCTGGGCGATTGGAGCATGGCCTCCAGCACGTAGCGGGCAGCCTCCTCGAAGGTCCCGCCGGACTCGGTGATTGATTCCCCAAGAGCCAGATAGAGTCCGACTTCGATTTCCTCAACCGGACCTCGGAGGACTCGCCTGCCCATGTTGCGGACCTGCTCGATCCCGAACGTCAGGCCCGGTCCGGCAAGCTCCCGCACATCGGCGCGGGCGGCCGTTTTCTCGGCAAGCCTCGCGTAGACCTCTACGTGCTCCAGGTCAACTGTAAGGTTGTAGGCCGTGTTGTTGAATCCGTCCGCTCGAAGGTCCGGGGGCAGCAGGTCGCGCGCCTCCGCGGATATGTCGATCCCGGTCAGGCTGCGAATGGTTTCGAGATACTCGCTTGCGGTCAGGCGGCGGATCCAGTCGGCGCTCGAGGCGTCGTCCTCCGAGTAGGCCTTCGCATCGACCGGCTTGTCCGGCCACTCGGCGCCGGCGTCAATCCATTCGCGCAGCGCTCGCTTCTCGCGATCGGACAGCGGAGCGCGATTCTGCGGCATCGCGTCCGCCGTGACCATGGCCCACAGCAAGCTCTTGCTCGCAGCTCCCGGCACAATGGCCGGGCCGTGATCGCCGCCGGCCAAGGCCGATTCCCTGCGCGAGAGGTCCAGGCCTCCTTGCCTTACGGCCGAATCGTGACAGTCCAGGCAGCGGCGCGCCAGAAGCGGCGCAATCCGCTCTTCGAAAATACTGGTGACGCCTGGGGGCTGTTTCGCCGCTGCGCGGCCCGCCGACGGGCCGGCCTCGAAATTCCTTGCGATCTCGGCCGGCGCAAGGTCGCGTGCGTAGATCGCCAGCAAGTGGAAAGTCCCCAGCCAGGGGCGCTTTTGCCGAGAGTCGTTGGCCAAGGTCAGGTTGGTCTTCTCCCAGTCCAGCACGCCCCCCGGCGCCGGCAGCTCTCGCGCCAATTTGCCATTGACAAAAATCCGGGCTTGTCCGCTGCGATCCCGGGTGAACGCTACATGCGTTAATCCAGATCCATCGCCGGTTGCCGGCGCATCCAGTTGCGGCGGGTCGGCGCGTCCGGTCCGGGAAGTCCGGAAACGCGCGAGAAACAGCTCGCCGTCCTGGCTCAGCTCGAAGTTTCGCTGATCGGCGCCATTCGACATGGCGAATATACAGGCCGGTCCGGCCGAATGATTCTCAACCGGTTCGATCCAGACCTCCACTGTGATCTCGCCGGAGACGCGGACCAGGTCGGAAATCTTCGCCGGGCGGTCTGTGGAGCGGATGCGGGAGGGGCTTAGGACCTTGAGGGCCCCTTCTGCCCACTGCACGGTTTCGGCTGACCTGATCTTGAGGTCGGCGGACTCCTTGAACGGAGAGCGGTCCCGTACCACGTCTTCGCTGTCGGAGCGGAAGTCGTAGAGCGCGATCAGGCCGTTGCGCACCCGCTCGGCTCCGTCAGGAAGATCGGGAACTGCCCGGAGGACTCCCAGTCCGGCCAAGCCGGCCGCAAAAGCAATGCGTTGCAAAGACATCATGAGATTCCAACTCGGAAGGTCTGCCCTGAAACCGACCAATCCGGCGACCGTCTTCGCATTTCGATTATCGCATACCGGGTAGCCGACCGGTTCGGTCGAGCATCGTGCCGGGGCGCGCAACCCCCGGCGGGTATTGGAAGCCGCTGCGCTTTCCACGGCTGAGGATTCCATGCGCGGAGGCAGTTAGCCGTACATGATAGACTTTGCTCCGTGCTACGAATTCTTGTATTGCTGACGGCGGCGCTCTGGGGTTGCGGCGGAATGCCGCAGGACGGCGGGGCGTCGAACGGCATCGAGAAGGTCAACCTCTTCGAGGCCGAGGTCGGCGGCTACGCTCACTACCGCGTGCCGGCTATTGCCGTCTCTCCGCAGGGAACGGTGATGGCCATGGCCGAGGCGCGCAAGAACGCGGGGGGCGATTGGGGAACGCAGCACATCCTGATGCGCCGCAGCCGCGACGGCGGCAAGACTTGGGACGAACCGCGACGGATCGCCCATATCGACGGCGAGATCGAGTTGAACCCGGCGGCGTTGGCGCAGAATCTGGCGCAGCCCGGCGAGGTGACCTACAACAACATCGTCCCCATCGTCGACCGCGAGCTCGGCGTCATGCACTTTCTGTTTTGCGTCGAGTACGCTCGGGCCTACTACATGCGTAGCGAAGACGACGGCGAGACGTTTTCCACGCCGGTCGATATCACCGCTACGTTCGAGGAATTCCGGTCAGAGTACGACTGGATGGTGATCGCCACGGGGCCGGGCCACGGCATTCGCCACTCGAACGGCCGGTTGATCGTCCCGGTATGGTTGTCGGACGGGACCGCGGGCCACGCCCACCGCCCTTCGATCGTATCGACGATCTATAGCGACGACGCGGGCGCGACTTGGCGGCGCGGCGAAGTTGTCGTGCGCCACCCGGAATTGAAAAATCCCAGCGAGACCCTGGCGGTCGAGCTTTCCGACGGCAGCGTGATGCTGAACATCCGCCACGAATCGCCGGAGCACCGCCGCGCGGTCAGCATCGGCCCGGACGGCGCGGCGGGGTGGTCGGAGATCCGCTTCGACGAGGCGCTGGTGGAACCGATTTGCATGGGCAGCCTGATCCGCGCAGGCAACGCGCTCCTGTTCGCCAACCCGGACAGCACGGAGCCGCGCAGCGCCGAGAACCCGCTGGGAAGCTGGAAACGGCAAAATGTCACGATCCGCTTGAGCGAGGACGACGGGAAGACGTGGCCGCACAAGCGGACGATCGAGCCCGGCGTGAGCGGCTACAGCGATCTGGCGGTCGGTCCGCACGGCGCGGTGTATTGCATCTACGAAAATGGGACTCCCACGGACCGCGGCACGCACGTCAAATATCTGACGGTGGCGCGGTTCGCTCTCGACTGGGTGCGCGGACGCTGACGCCGACAGCGGGGCGTCGCCGGGAACTTGAACTATCTCGCCCATCTTTATCTGGCCGGCGACGATCCGCAGGCGCAGGTCGGCCAGGTTCTGGCGGATTTCGTCGCCAGCCGCGAAATCGACGGCTTCGCGCCAGGCATTCGCGACGGCATTCGGGCGCATCAGCGCATCGACGTCTTTACCGATGCGCATCCCGTGGCGCAAGCGGCCCGGCGGCGGATGGCGCCGCCTTACCGGCGCTACGGCAACATCCTGCTCGACCTGTTCTTCGATCATTTCCTGGCGAAAAACTGGGGCCGCTACCGCGGCGATGTTGCGCTTGAGGAGTTCGCCCGAAGCAGCTACCGCAATCTCGAAGATTACCGTGACGTGTACCCCGGCGGGCGTTTTCAGCTTGTCGTTCTGCTCATGCGGCAAGGCGATTGGCTCGGCTCTTACCGCAAGGTCGAGAACATCGACCGGGCGCTGAAAGGGATTTCGCGCCGCCTGACGCGGAGCAATCCGCTCGGGGACGCGGTTTCGGTCTTGCGCGATCAGTATGAGGAACTGGGGGCAGACTTCGCAAAATTCTTCCCGGAGCTCGAAGCTTATGTAAGCAAACACACAAAAGCGCCGGGGCGTTAGAGACCTGCCCGCATTCTCCGCGTCCAAGGAAGTTAGAAGCGCTTTCTTGCGCGAAAGGAGAATCACGATGCAAAAATTGCGCCCCACGAGGCTGTTGACCGCCGCCGCGGCGTTCCTGGCGTTGACGGCTGCCGGCGGCTTGACAATGCGGATGACGAACCCGCAGCCCGGATTCGCGAGCGAAGCGAGCGGGTTGCCGGAGTTGGCGCCGAAGACGCGCGCGACGGCGAGTCGATCGCTGCCGGCTGCGGGAACGTTTGCGCCGGTGGTGGAAGCGGTTCTGCCCGCCGTGGTCAGCATCACGACCGAGCGGACGTTCACAGCGGACCCCGTCTGGCCGCTGCCGTATTTCTTCGCTCCCGGGCCGATCCCGCGTCCGCAAATGCCCGGCCCGCGGCGCGGCGCCGGCTCGGGAGTCATTCTCAGTCCCGACGGTTACGTCGTCACCAACCACCACGTCATCGCAGGAGCGGGGAAAATCACCCTCCATCTGACGGACAAGCGCAAGTTCGAAGCGGAAGTCGTGGGCGCGGATCCGCAGACCGACATCGCTTTGTTGAAAGTTCCAGCGGAAGACTTGCCGAAGATCGCTCTCGGCAACTCGGAAAGCATCGAGGTGGGCGACATCGTGCTCGCTTTGGGCAATCCGTTCGGCATCGGACAGACGGTGACGATGGGCATTGTCGGCGCAACCGGGCGCGGCAACCTCGGCATCGAGCGCTACGAAAACTTCATTCAGACGGACGCGGCGATCAACCCCGGAAATTCCGGCGGCGCGCTGGTCAACGCTCGCGGCGAGTTGATCGGCATCAACACGGCGATCATCTCCCGCAGCAGCGGCGGCAATCAAGGCGTCGGTTTCGCGGTGCCGGTCAACATGGCGCACCACGTCATGAAGCAGCTTGCCGCGGACGGACACGTGAGCCGCGGCTATATGGGCGTCGGCATTCAACCGGTTGACCAAGACATGGCCGAAGCGTTCGGCGTGGGAGAGCCGGGCGGCGCGCTGGTGACGAGCGTCGAGCCCGAAAGCCCCGCAGACAAAGCCGGACTGCGGCAGGGCGACATCATTCGCAAGCTGAACGGCGAGACCGTCGAGGATCCCCGGGTGCTCAGCCTGAAGGTCGCCGAGCAGGCTCCCGGCAGCGAGGCGGCGGTGGTCGTGCTGCGAGACGGGCGGGAGCGCAAACTGGCCGTCAAGCTCAGCGAGCATCCGGAGTTCGGCAAGCCGGAATTACGCATGGGCAAATCCGCGCCCGGGCCGATCGGCATCGGCGTGCAGACGCTGACTCCCGAGCTCGCCGAGCAATTGCAGGTCGGGCCGGAAACCCGCGGGGTCGTCGTGTCCCGCGTGACGCCGGGCAGCCCGGCGGCCAAGGCCGGCATCCGACGCGGCGACGTGATCGAGCAGGCGAACCGCCGCGAGACGGCATCGACCGCGGATTTCCGCAACGCGATGGCGGATGCCGGCGACAAGCCGATTCTGCTGTTGCTCAACAGGCGCGGCAGCGCCCGCTTTGTCGTCGTCCGTCGTTAATTCGCGGGAAACAGCAGGAAGCGCTCCGCGGCGCATTGCCCGCCGCGGAGGGTTCTCGTTACACTTACAAGGATGCGGAAACGGCTTGCCTTGGCCGGGGCGGCGGTGGCTGCTCTACTGCCCGCGCAGCAGGCGCCTGACGCGAATTTGTCTCAGACGGATTCTGCCGCCGCCGGCAATCGCCCCCACGTGCTGCTGATCACAGTGGATACTTTACGCGCCGACCACCTGTCGTCGTACGGCTATCACCTCAAGACCAGCCCCAGAATGGACCGCTTGGCGGCCGAGGGAGCGCGCTTCGACCGCGCGTATGCGACGATCCCGATGACCGGTCCCTCGCATTTTTCGATCTTTACCGGGCGCTATCCGCAGGAACACGGAGCGCGCATCAACGGCGTAGCCGTGCCGGAAAATTCGAAGTGGGTGATGTTCCCCCAGGTGCTGCGCAAGTTCGGTTATACTTCCGCGGCGTTCGTCAGCGCATGGCCTTTGATCGGCCGGCTGACGCATCTCAACAGCCGTTTCGACCATTACGACGAAGATATCGACCGCAACTATCAGCTTCTGCATTCGATGCGCTGGGCGGAAGATGTCACCCCCAAAGCCGTTCGCTGGCTCGACGAGCACAAGGACGAGCGCAACATCTTCATGTGGGTCCACTACTTCGACCCGCACGAACCGTATCACCTTCGCGAAAAGTTCGCCTCTCCGCAAGCAGTCGGAGAACCGAGCGCGGCAGTGGAGCGCTACTCGCAAGAGGTGGCGCAGCGCGTCCGCAAATACGACTCGGAAATCGGTTATGTCGACAAACACATCGGGGAGTTGCTTGACCGTTTCGACGAGCACGGTCTAACGAACGACACGCTGGTCGTGCTCGTCTCCGATCACGGCGAAGGATTGGGAGAGCACGGTTTTGTGGGCCATGGCCGCTGGCTGACCGAAAGCGTCGTGCGCATTCCCTGGATCATGAAGCTGCCGGGAACGATCGCGCCGGGCGCCGTGGTCGAGCACAATGTATCGACATTGGATATAGCCCCGACGATTCTCGACCTGGCGGTTCCGGAGTACCGCGAACAGGCCGAAATCTCGGTTTCGTTCGCGGGGCGCAGCCAGATACAAGCGATCGCCGAGAATGCCGGACAGCCGCAGCGGACGGTGCATTACGTCGCTTTCTCGGGAAAAAAGGGGTTCGCGCCGAAATGGTTCTCCTGGATATGGATTAATAACGACGGCCTCCCGCTCAAGATGGGCAAAATCAACGGCACGGTGAAGATAGTTTGGGTTCCGGGGAACGAGCAGTTCCGCATTCACGATCTGACCGTGGATCCGTTCGAGATCGACCCGCAGGAGCTCAGCCCCGACAACCGCCGCTACAAGTTTGAGATCGCTTCGTTCGAGCGCTGGTACGAGTCCACGGATCTCGAGCGGCGCGAGGCCCGCTTGACGAAGCGCGATGCCGAGATTCTCAAGAGTCTCGGTTATATCCAATAAAAAGCCGCCTTGCCGTCAGGGGCGAATAATCGAGCCGTCGCGGCGGCGGGTCGTTCCCCAGTGATAATCGAACGGCTCGTCGTAACGCGAGTCGACGTCGTATTTTGCGGCAAGCTCTTCGTCGATCTCCATGCCCCATCCCGGCGCCTCGTTGGGGAAAAAGAACCCGTTTTCGAGCCGCGGGCAGCCTTGAAAGACCTCCTGCACGGAGTCGAGCCAAGTGCGGCCCTCCTGAATGCCGAAGTTGTAGCAGCTCACGTCCAGGGCAATGTTCGCCAAATGGCCGACCGGAGACGTGTCGCCCGGTCCGTGCCAAGCCGTGCGCACGCCGAACCATTCGGCTAACGCGGCGAGCTTGCGCGCCGGCGTGAGACCTCCAATCTGCGAGATGTGGACACGGATGAAGTCGATCAGGCGCTCGGCGATCAAACCGGTGAACTCGTGCGGCGAGTTGAACAACTCGCCCATAGCAATGGCGGTCGTCGTCTGCGAGCGCATGTGGCGGAAGTAGCCGATCTGTTCGGGCGAGACGGGGTCCTCGATAAAAAACGGCCTGTATTCTTCGACGCGCTTGAGCAGCCACATCGCCTGCGCGTTACTAATGCGCTCATGGACGTCGTGCAGCAACTCGATGCGCTCGCCCACACTCTTGCGCATGTGTGCGAAGAGCTTGGGGACGCTGAGCAGGTACGGGGTCGGCTCGTACATGCGTTCGCCGTGCGCGCCTCCCGACGGGGCGCCCAGGAAACCGTCCGCGCGGTTGCCGGCGAACCGCGCGCCGTAGTTGGCGTTGCCTTCGACGGCGACCTGAATACGGATATGCCGCACGCCTTCCGCGATGTAGCCGCGGGCCATTTCCTCGACTTCTTCGGGAGTCGAGCCGGAAGCGTGGCGGTAAACGTCGGCGCCGTTGCGCGCCTTGCCGCCCAGCAGCGCATAGACCGGCATGTTGGCGCGTTTGCCCTTGATGTCCCAGAGCGCCTGATCGACCCCGCTCATGGCGTTGTTGAGCACAGGGCCGTTCCGCCAGTACGAGCTGACGTACATCGTCTGCCAGATGTCCTCGATGTGGTCGGGGTTCTTGCCTTTGAGGAACGGACGCAGGAACTCGTCCACCGCGGTGACCACGGCTTTCGCGCGCTGGGTGAAAGTGGCGCAGCCGTAGCCGTGCAGGCCCGGCTCGCTGGTCTCGATCTTGACGATGACCGTGCGGGGCAGGCCGGGCGGCGCGGTCAGAATCGTTTTCACGTCGGTGATTTTCAACTCGGGCAGGCCGCGGTGGGCTTGCCGCTCCTGCGGAGCGGGCCGGGCTTGAGCGGCGGGCAGCGCGGCAAGTCCGGCGCCGGCAATCCATTTGAATGCGTTGCGTCGATCCATCGTGGCGTCTCCTTTCGAGATTGCGCGCATCTATGGTTTCGCGCAGCGCATGGCGAACGCAAGTCGGGGTTGCGCAGCGTTTGTTGTGATTGAATGAAAAATTGTCCGTTTTGCCGGGAAAGTCGGGCGTTCCCCGCGAGCGAGAGAAGGGACAAACCTGCGATCCGCTATTTTCGCTCGCGGGAGCTTGCGCCCGCATAGCCGCGCGGCTTCCCCGACCCTGCCGCGGCGCTGCCGCAAGCGGCTACTTTGCGAAAATGGGTTTGTGCCGGCGCTCTCCGAGATTCGTTTCCTGCTCACCAACGACGACGGCATCGGCGCGGCGGGGCTCCAAGCGCTCGCCGCCGGCATCGCCGGCGCCGCGGGAGTGTTGACCGTGGCGCCCGCGGATCAGCGCTCGGGGGTAGGCCACGCCACCACGACCGACCAGCAATTTCAGGTCACCCGGCGCAGCGAGAACGAGGTGGTCGTCGACGCGCAGCCCGCGGATTGCGTGCGCGTGGCGCTGCACGATTTTCACGAGCGCATCGACTGGGTCCTGGCGGGCATCAATGCCGGCGGCAACCTGGGGGTCGATATCTATTACTCGGGTACCGTTGCCGCCGCCCGAGAAGCGGCGATACACGGCCTGCCGGCGGTTGCCGTCTCGTGCTACCACGACCGCCCGCTGACGACCGACGACTGGCGCCGCGCGAGCGGCTGGATTCGACCGGTTCTCGCGGACCTCCTTGCGCGACCGACGCCGCCGGGAGTTTTCTGGAACGTCAACCTGCCGTGTCCGCAACCGGGCCCGGCCCAGCCCCCTGTAGTCGAGTGCCGCGTCGATACTTCTCCTTTGCAATTGGCGTATCGGTCGGCCAACGGGGGATACGCCTACTCCGGCCGTTATCGGCAGCGGAGACGCACCGCGGGTTCCGACGTGGACGTTTGCTTCGGAGGCGGTATCTCGCTGACCCGCTTGGAATTGCCGTAGAGCGGTCCGGGCAGGCGGGATATTCGCCGTCAGCGGCGCCGGTCATGGCCGTCGAGGGCGTTCCAGCGGTTGCTGATCAACGCCGTCCAGACCGCCGCGACCGCCCAGCGCAGGGCACAGGCCAAGGCGATCGTCCCAATTGTCAGCAGCAGCCAGAGCATGGCGTTAGGGCCAAGCGCCGCAGCCCTTTGTAATATTATGGCCGCCGAGCGGCTTCGGGTCTATACTAAGGACCGATCCGTTCCATGCAGCGGCACAGGCGAATTTTCGGTCTCCTTGCGGTGCTTGGGGCCGCCGCGGCGGTTCCGGCGTTCGCTGCGCCTCCGCGCATCCTGCTGCTCGATCTGGATAGGGTTGTTCACCCGCTGACGACCGAGATCATCGTCCAAGGTTTGGAAAAAGCCGACCGCGACGGCGATGCCGCGGTCATCTTGCGCATCAATACGCCCGGCGGCCTGCTCACGGCGACTCAGGAGATCGTGCAGGCGATCGTTGCTTCGCCGGCGCCCGTGGTCACCTACGTGACCCCCAGCGGCGGCCATGCGGCGTCGGCCGGCTTCATCATTCTGGTGGCGGCGGATGTCGCCGCCATGGCTCCGGGCACCAATACCGGCGCGGCGCATCCGGTTTTGGCCATCGGCGGCGAAATGGACGAGGTGATGAAGCAGAAAGTCGAGAACGACACCGCCGCGTCGTTGCGGGCCATCACCGACAAGCGGGGCAGAAACAGCGAGCTGGCCGAACAGGCGGTCCTCGAAAGCAAATCGTTCACCGAGGAAGACGCGCTCGAAGCGAACCTGATCGAGGTGATCGCCAAAGACCTGGACGACCTGATCGCCAAACTGAACGGCCGGACCGTCGTGCGCCTCAACGGCGAAGAGCAGGTTCTCGAACTCGAAGGAGCGCAGACCTACACGCTGGAAATGAGCCTGCGCCAAAAGATTCTGTTGCCGTTGATCAACCCCAGCGTCGCCCTGGTCGTTCTCGTGCTGGGGCTGTTGGGCATCTACATCGAGTTTTCCAGCCCCGGATTGATCTTGCCGGGGGTTCTGGGAGGCATCTTGGCGATTCTGGGCCTGATGGCCCTGTCCGTGCTGCCGATCAATTGGACCGGCGCAATGCTGCTGGCGCTGGCGGTCATCTTTTTCGTGGTCGAGGCGATGACGCCGACGAACGGCATTCTCGCCACCGGCGGCGTGATTGCGATGGTGCTGGGCGCGGTGATCCTCATTGAAACCGACGTTCCGGAGTTGCAGATCGGCTGGGGGCCTGCGGTTGCGGTAACGCTGCCGTTCGCCGCGATCAGCGTATTTCTGCTACAGTTGGCCATCCGCTCGTTCCGCTACAAGAAGGCCGGCGGCAACAGCGCCATGATCGGCGAAATCGGCGTCGCCAAGACCGCCGTCGCCGCTGACGGAAAGGTTTTCGTGCATGGAGAATGGTGGAACGCCCACGCGGACGAAAAAATCGAAGAAGGCCGCAAAGTGCGCGTGGTGGCGATCGAAGATATGCATCTGCGGGTCGAGCCCGTGCGGCAGGAAAGGAATTGACACATGTTCGATTTTGTTGGATTGATCGTTCCGGTCATCATTGCCCTCTATCTCATCAACAGCATCAAAATCCTCGCCGAATACGAGCGGGGAGTCATCTTCCGCCTGGGGCGGTTGATGCCCAGGCCCAAAGGCCCGGGGCTGGTGCTGGTCTTCGCTCCCATCGACCGCATGGTGCGCATGTCGCTGCGCGTCGAAACGCTCGAAGTCCCCTCGCAGGACGTCGTGACCCGAGACAATGTCACGGTCAAGGTCAGCGCCGTGGTGTTTTTCCGCGTCGTCGACCCGGCCAAGGCGGTCGTCGAAGTTTCGCACTACGTCCACGCGACCTCGCAACTGGCGCAGACGCGGCTGCGCTCGGTGCTCGGCGAAGCCGATCTGGACGAGTTGCTCAGTCAAAGAGAGAAGCTCAACGCCCGCTTGCAGGAAACGCTCGACGACCACACCGGACCGTGGGGCATCAAAGTGCAGGCCGTCGAAGTCAAGCACGTCGATCTGCCGGAACAGATGATCCGCGCCATCGCCCGCCAGGCCGAAGCCGAGCGCGAACGGCGCGCCAAGGTCATCCACGCCGCCGGCGAAATGCAAGCGGCGGAAAAACTGACCGGAGCGGCCGAGCAACTCAGCAGTCAACCGTCGTCGATCACGCTGCGCTACTTGCAGACCTTGACGGAAATCGGTACCGAGAAGAACACAACGGTCGTGTTCCCGCTGCCGATCGACATTTTTACGGGCCTGTCCCGCTGGGCTGCCGAGCAGGGCGATAAAAACGGCCAAGACGAAAACAATTCGTAGCAAAAGTGTTTTGGCTGCGCTAGAATGCCGTCATGGGTCGGAAGCGGCAAGACGAAATCCAGTTGGTTGTCGGCAATAAGCACTTGCTGTTCCTGTTCTTTACGGCCGCCGTATTCTTTTCGCTGTTTTTCTTCTGGGGATACACGATCGGTTACGGGCAGGGCGAGAGGGCCGGGCCGACCCAATCGGCGGCCTTGAGCGAAACGTCCGATCCCGATAAAGGGATACTGCCACGGACGCTGTTCGAAGATCCTCCCAAGGTCGAGGTCGCCGCCGAGCCGGAAATCGAGCCGAAACCGGCCGCGGCGAAGGTCGCCCCAGCGAAACCGGCCGCGGTGAAATCGGCGGCCAAGCCGAAGCCTCCGCCGCCGAAACCCGCCGCGCGCAAACCGACTCCGAAGGCGGCGGGCAAGGGGCTGCACCTTCAGGTCGCGGCGTTAAGGATGGGCAAGGATGCGCAGGCGCTGGCAAGCCGTCTCAAGCAGAGGGGGTACGCCGCCGCCGTCTATCGAGCGCCGGGCAACGACTGGTTCCGCGTTGTCGTCGGGCCGTTCGGCAGCGACCAGGCCGCCGAGGCCGCGCGGCGGAAGCTGGGCAAAGACGGCTTCGAGGCGATGACCCGCCGGTTTTAGCCGGATACTCGCGGCGTCGCATAGTCTCTATAAACAGCGCCCTTAATCGAGAAGCACGAAATCGGCCGTCACAAGCCCGCCTTCGATGGACGCAAACCTTTGGACTTGCGGTCTGGAGCCGGGTCTGCCCGCGACGACCGCCAGGGAGCCGGCCGGCAAGCCTTCCATCTTGTAATTCCCGCCGCTGTCGGTCTTTGCGTACTTGCGCAGCTCGTTCCGAAAAGGCCGCTCGCCGCCGCCGGGCGTCGGCACGGTTCCGGGGAGGTTTCCTTCGTTGACCCGCGGCGTCTGAACCTTCACCACGGCCCGCACCAGGATATCCGCCAAGGCTCTGCCGTCAATGGCAGTCACTTGCCCCGTCACTTGCGAGCCGCGCGCCTCCAACTCGACCAGAACGTTCGCGTACGACTCGTCTTCAACGACTCCGGTATGGCCCACGGCCCCCGAGCCCAAAACCGAAGACGACGCCGGAACCCAATCGCCCGGCAGCGCATCGACCACGAAGCGGCCTCCTCCGCCGGCTGCGGCGGCCAGGGTGAAGGCGCCGTTCTCGTCGGTCGCCGCCCGCCAACCGTCATCCAGGCGCAAACGGCGGGGAGCGTCGAGATAGCGGACCTGTACGTTCACGCCGGGTTG
This sequence comes from Bryobacterales bacterium, assembly GCA_965214915.1. Taxonomy (GTDB): domain Bacteria; phylum Acidobacteriota; class Terriglobia; order Bryobacterales; family UBA6623; genus CATQHP01. Next base: position 1,235,633 of record CBDCCP010000001.1, read on the forward strand.
GGCGTTGCCGGCGCGGTCTCGCACGCGTCCTTGAATCTGTCGCAACTCGGACAGAACGAAACGCAACGGCGGGAAGGGCGCGCTGCCGGAGCGAAGAACTTCGCGGGAAGCGTACCCGTCGGCTGAAGCCGATATCGCTTGAATGCCGTCGGAAGATGTCTCGATGGAAAAGGTCCCGTCCGCCGCGGTGTCGAGAGTTTCGATGCCGGTCGCGGGCGGTCCCCTGAGAATGGAAATTCTGCTGGCGAGCGGCTCGCCGTCCGTTGTCCGCACGCTCCCGGTCAGAACGAGGGTCTCGGCGCCGAGCGGCGGCGCGACGATACAGCCCATCACTATGAGCAAGGCGCCGCAGTTTCGAAAGCATGTTCTCTTCATGGTTGTTCCTCCTTGTCTGGGGCAGCCTGCCCCGTGGGTAAGATGTCCGGCGGCGAAGAATCCGCCGCGGTCTCGGTCAGTTCGAGCAATACGGCCCTGCGGTCGGCCCGCAGGCCGAGCCTGTAGGTCGCAACCTGAATCGCCGCCCAAACGCCGAAAAACACCGGCTTGCCGAGGGATTTATTGCCTCCATCGCGAAAGCAGCAGTACAACGACGCCAAGAAACCTCCTGCGAATCCGGCGCCGGCGCCGGCCGCGAGGGCAATGACGCGATTCTTTTGGCGGGTCGTCTTGCGGTAAACAAAGCGGACTGAGCGGATGTCTTCCCGCGCAATCGTCGTTTCGGATCGCAATTGTTGGATCCGCAGGCCCGCATCGCTCGTCCCGACGAGTTTCCCCGTCAGCCGCTCGTCCGATTGCAACTCGACCCGGATCTTGCGGAAGAAATCGTCCCGCGCCAACATGGTTCGCGCCTCTTCCCAGCCGACCCGCATCACGAGGGTCTCGGCGCGGGCTGCAGGAACGGCCAGCAAGACCACCACAAGCAATAGTGTGCAGATTTTTCGCATCGCAAATGTCACTCCTGATCTTCGCAGCCATCGCTAAACGGCCCGTCACAACAATTCTGATCCGGATCGGAATACTCAGCCTCGAGAATCATAATTGCGGCTTTTGCCGATGTCTTACTCGAACTCCAACTGTACGGGCTTTGCCATCCTCCGACTCTGCTTTGGTCGCAGTAGTCCACATCATCGCAATCCGCATCCTCGGCGGTTATGGACAGGCTCGGAAAGTACAGCGTTTCGACATGGGTGTCGGGAGTGGCTGGGTCAAGCTCATAAAGCTCCATTCTGTGGCCGCTGACGGGGAAACCTACGGATAATGCTTCCTTGCACCCACCCGCGTCGATAACGGAGTCGCCATCGGAATCGTAGGGGCACGAAACACTAAAAACGGCACTGCCGTCGCCGTGGTGGTTTTCGCCTCTTGTGGACTTTTGTTGCGTGTTGTGTTGTAGTTGTAGAGGGTCGTGTTCGGTGGCGACCACTCATGAACTGTGCATGAGTTCCATTCGTACCATGCGTCTAGGCAAACAAACCCACAATCTCCGTTGTTATCACAAGCAAAGTGACCGTGACACCAGCCTTCGAACTGGCGGCCATCTTTCTTACCGCTGGATTCCGTCTTTACGCCCCAATTTCCAAACGGCGCGCTGTGGATAACTCCTCCACATTCAGTGGCAACCGGACCGTAGACGTAACGATCCTTGTTCAACACCGAATATTGGATCTCGCAGAGTTGAGGATAAGCTTGTGGCGCCGACCGCTAGCAGCAACAGGGCGGTCTTGAGGCTTGGCGCCATACTCCTCCATTTCGCTTTCATGATCGAATCTCCTTGCGTCGAGGGAGCGGATGAGAATGCCCTGTTTCCGGCGCGGGGCGGCAAGAGCGGGTTCGTCCGCCGTGGAGGAAAACCGTTCGGAGCCGTTTCCGCAGTGCTGGAGCCGGGCATGATTTTTTGTCCCTCTACCCCTATTACGACCGGAAGGCGCCCCACGTCACATTTTTTTCGAAGTTTTTCAAAACTTTTTTCGACAGGGGCGTCCGGGGCCGTTCGACGCAAGCCGGGCGCCGGCGGCTTCAAGGCGATGACCCGCCGGTTTTAGCCCGCTGTTGCCGGGGTTTCTTCTTGGCCGCGGGAGGCTCCTCCGCCTGCGTAGGGGCCGGTGGCGCGGAATCCGCCGCGGTCTCGGTCAGTTCGAGCAGTACGGCCCTGCGGTCGGCCCGCAGGCCGAGCCTGTAAAACCCAAACTGAATCGCCGCCCAGACGCCGTAAAATACCGAGTCGCCCACGGAATGATCGGCGCCGCTGTCATCGCGAAAGCAGCAGGCAAAATACGCCAAGAAGCCTCCCGCGAAGCCGGCGCCTGCGCCGGCCGCGACGGCAAGGATGCGGTTCTTTTTGCGGACCGCCTTGCGGTAAACAAAGCGGATTGTGCGGATGTCTCCCCGCGCAATCGTTGTTTCGCCCTTGCGCTGCTTGAGTTGCAGACCCGCGCCGCTCGTCCCGACGAGCTTTCCCGTCAGCCGTTCGTCCGATTGCAACTCGACTCGAATCTTGCGGAAGAAATCGTCCCGCGCCAGCATCGTTTGCGCCTCTTCCCAGCCGACCCGTATCACGAGGGTCTCGGCGCGGGTCACAGGAGCGGTCAGCACGACCGCCGCGAGCGAGAACGCGCAGATTTTTCGCATCGCCGATTCAGCGTAACAGAGCCGCCCTTGCTCCGTTCGCGCCGGGAGCGGTCTTTATACTGGGAATTCATGCGGCGGCGGGGACTCTTCGCTCTTGTTGTCGGCCTCCGGCTGATTCTTGCGGCCGGCGCGCCGGCGCAATCGCCTACCGGGACGATCCTCGGCCGGGCCGTCGACGCTTCGGGCGGCGCGGTCGCGGGCGCGGAAGTCCGCTTGCGGCAGGTCGAAACCGACCGGGTTTCGACGACGACGGCGGCCGCCGACGGGAGCTACATTTTCCCCGCGGTCGTTCCCGGAGAATACGAGCTCACGGCCCGGGCGCCCAATCTCGAGTCCGCCGCGCGGTCGGTGCAACTGAACGTCGGCCGCCGCGTGGCGGTCGACATCGCGCTGGCTCCCGAGCGGCTGCGGACGCAAGTCGAGGTCGAAGCGGGCGTCCCGGCTATCGACAGCGGCACGGCCTCGGCGGGGACGGTGATTCCCCGCGAGGGCCTCGCCCACTTGCCGCTGAATCGGCGGGAGTTCCTGCCGTTGGCGCTGCTCTCGGGCGGCGTACACGCGAACGCGCCCGGCTCCGAGCTTTCGACGCAGAACGACAGCGGCCTGCACGTCAACGGCGCCCGCGAGGTCTCCAACAATTTCCTGCTCGACGGGGTGGACAACAACGACGTCTACATCAACCGCCTCGTGGTCAGCCCGCCGCTCGACTCGGTGCGCGAATTCCGGCTGCACGCTTCGAGCTATCGCGCGGAGTTCGGCCGCAGCGCCGGCGCGCAGGTCAACGTGGTCAGCCGCTCGGGCACGAACGATCTCCATGCTTCGGTTTACGAATACGTCCGCAACGACAACTTCGACGCGCGCAACTTCTTCGACCCCGCCGGGCAGCCGATCCCGCCGTTCCGGCGGAACCAGTTCGGCGTTTCGCTCGGCGGTCCGATCGTCCGCCGCAAGACGTTCTTCTTCGGCGGGTACGAGGGGACGCGGATCCAGGACGCGGCGACGCGCACCGCTTCCGTGCCGACCCCGGCGATGCGCGCGGGCGACTTTTCGGCGGCCCCCGCGCCGCCGATCGACGTTTTCACTCAGGCGCCGTTTCCCGGCAACACGGTTCCCGCAGCGCGCCAAAGCGCCATAGGGCGCAGCCTGGCGGCGTACTGGCCCGATCCGAACCGCGCCGACCCCGTTCAGAATTTCGTTTCCACCCCTCTCGGCGACGGGCTGGTGAACCAATTGTACGGACGAGTCGACCATTACATCGGCGGCAGCGACGCCCTGATGTTCCGCTACAACCTCAGCCACGCCCGCTCGCTCGATCCGTTCGGTGACGACAGCGATGTTCCGGGGTTCGGCAATTTTACGCTCGACCGCGGGCAAAATCTGGTTGCGGCGAACACCCACGTCTTTACCCCGTTCACGATTCTCGAGACGCGCTGGGGCTTCAACCGCCTGCGCCGCGAAGTGCTGCACCAGAACGCCGGACACGACATCGGCGGAGGGCTCGGCATTCCGGGGCTGTCCGCCGACCCGCGCTTTACGGGCTTTCCCGCAATCAACGTCGCCGGTTTCTCGAGCCTCGCCGACGACGTTGCCCTGCCCATCCTGCGCGAGGACAACACCCATCACCTGGTCGCCAACATGGCCCACGTCGATCGGCGCCATGCCTATAAATGGGGTTTCGAATACCGCCGCGTGACGGTTGACGGCATCCAGGGCCTGTTCGGGCGCGGGCAGTTCAATTTTCTCGGAGCGGTGTCGCAGCATCCCGTCGCCGACTTGCTGCTCGGCTTGCCGACCTTCGCCATTCGGACCGCGGTCGACAACCCCTTCAAGCAGCGCGCAAGTTTTTGGAACGGCTACCTTCAGGACGACTGGAAAATCACCGCCCGGCTGACGCTGAACCTCGGCCTGCGCTATGAGTACAACTCCCCCGCCGTTGACGCGGACGACCGGTTCATGCAGTTCGACTTGGCGGCCCGGCAGCTTGTCCCCGCGGGGGCCGCGCCGCTCGGCCGCGCGGGCTACGTCCCCGACCGCAACAATTTCGCGCCGCGCGTGGGATTGAGCTGGAATCCGGGCAAGACCTTCGTAATGCGGGCGGGCTACGGGGTTTACCACGAAGTCCACGTCCTGGAAGCGAACTCCGGCCTCTACTTCAACCCGCCGTTCTTCGATCTGCGAATTTTCTTCCCGTCGCCGGCGCGGTTGTTGACCCTGGACGATCCGTTTCCCGGTGAGGGCTTTGCGCCGCCGGCGTCGGTGAACGCGCTCCAACCGGATTTCCGCACCGGTTACGCCCAGCATTTCAACGCCGGCGTCGAGAAAGCCCTGGGCGGCAAGGTCGTCGCGCGGGCGTCTTATATCGGCTCGAAGGGAACGAAGCTGCTGCGCCGGCGCGATCTGAATCAACCTCCGCCCGGAGCGGGAGACGTCAACTCGCGGCGGCCGATCGCGGGATTCGCCAACGTGGCGCTGTTCGAATCGGCGGCGTCATCGGTTTACCACTCGGGCGTCTTTTCCTTGGAGCGGCGCTTTGCCGGCGGATTGGGCTTCACCGGCGCGTTCACCTGGTCGAAGTCGATCGACGACGCCTCGGCTTTCCTGAGTTCGCGCGGCGACCAGGCGTTTCCGCAGAACAGCCACGATTTCCGCGCCGAACGCGGCCTATCCAACTTCGACCAGAGGAGCCGCCTCGTTTTCACGACAACCTACGATCTGCCGTTTCGCCATGCGGCTGCGCGCGGCTGGCGCTTGCTGGCCATCGGCTCCTTCGGTTCAGGCCGGCCGTTCACGCCCCGGCTGAGCGAGGACAACTCGAACACCGGCAATACCGGAGGCATCTTCGGCGCGGACAGGCCGGATGTCGTCGGGGATCCCGCCGCCGGCAAAGCAACGCCGGAGCGTTTTTTCAATACGTCCGCATTCGTAACGCCCGCGGCGCTGACGTTCGGCAACGCGGGGCGCAATATCCTGACCGGTCCCGGTTTGGCGAACCTCGATCTGGCGATCGTTCGCACGCTGCGCATCGCCGACAAAGCGACTATCGACTTGCGCGCCGAGGCTTTCAACCTGACGAACCGCGCCAACTTCGATCTGCCGCAGCACTTTTCCGACCAGCCGACTTTCGGCCGGATTCAGGCTGCCGGGGCGTCGCGGCAGATCCAACTCGGATTGCGGATCGGGTTTTAGGGACGCCGCTGCACGCTTCGGGCGCGCTCCGCGTCGTAGCCTAAAAGACAAGGGGCTTGAGAAGGCAATGGGGGAATACGTCCTGAAGTACGCCGATCCCCAGGGCGGCGTTCACGAAGAGGTGCATAGCGCGGCTTCCGCAAGCGAGCTCCGCGAACGATACGTCGAGCGGGGTATGTTGATCTATTCGATCAAGCCGCGCCGCGCCCTGACCGAGATTCAGATCGGCGCCCGTAAGGGGCGTCTCCACCTGGAGCAGTTCATCATCTTCAACGAGCAGTTCGTGACGCTGATCCGCGCCGGCCTGCCGATTCTCAAGTCTCTCGATCTGCTCGCGGCGAATGTCAAGAACAAGACGCTGGCCGCCCATATCGAGGCAGTCCATCGAGACGTCCAGACGGGCGCTCCGCTTTCGGAGGCGTTTCGGAAACGCAAGATTTTCCCGGCGATTTACACCACTTCCCTGCTGGCCGGCGAGCGTTCCGGCGCGCTGGACGAAGTCATCGAGCGCTACGTCAATTATCAAAAGCTGGCTCTGGCGATCCGCAAGAAGATTCTGGTCTCCCTGATCTACCCGACGGCCTTGATCTGTCTTGTTCTGGCGCTGATCGTGTTCCTGGTCGCGTTCGTCGTGCCCGAGTTCTCGGCGCTCTACGATTCGATGGACGCGGCCCTGCCTTACGCGACGCAGATTCTCGTTGCCGTCGGCGTGACCACGCAGCAGAACGCGCTGCCGATTTTCGGCTCGCTGGCCGCGCTGATAGCCGTTGCGGTTTGGGGCATGCGCACGGAAACGGCCCGCCGGTCGCTCGACCGCTTCAAGCTTCGCGCGCCCGTTTTCGGGCAGATTTGGATCAAATATCAAGTGGCGCAGCTCTCGCGCCTGATGAGCACTTTGCTGGCGGGCGGAATCCCCTTGGTGCAGACGCTCGAGACGACGAGCGAATCGATCGGCTCGCAACTGGTCCGCGACGCCATGGCCGAGACGCGGGAGAAGGTCCGCGAGGGGCAGCCGCTGTCCAAGAGCCTGTTCGAGACCGGGATTTTCCCCTCCCTGTCGGTCGAGATGATTCACGTCGGCGAGACGACCGGGGCGCTCCCGCGGATGCTCAATTCCGTGGCGGAGTTCTTCGACGACGAGGTGCAAACCAAGACGGCCGCGCTGCTGAGCCTCGTCGAGCCGGCGATCATGATCTTCATGGGCATCTTCGTCGCTTTCGTGCTGGTCTCGCTGTACTTGCCGATCTTTACGTTGGCCGAGCAGATTTAGAGCCCCGGTCCCGGCCGCCGTTCGACGGGCCTCCGGCCGGAGGCAAAGTAGATTGAACGCCGCGGGACGTTGCGGCGTCCTTAATTATCAGGGGCCGATGCCGCCGCGGCCGCGGCCCGCAGAGCATGGCGACGATCAACGAACCCATCCGCATCTCCCGAGAAGACGAGGAGCAGCACGCGCGCGAAGTCGCGGCCCGCTACCGCTACCGCTATATCGATCTCAATCACGTCCATATCGACAGCGAACTGTTCCGATCGATCCCGGTCGATTTGATGTTCCGCTACAACTTCGTCCCCATGACGGAGGAGAACGGCTCTCTGGAAATTGCCATTGCCGATCCGCGGCAACTCCCGGAGTTGGACGAGATCTCCCTGCTGCTGGGCAAGAAGCTGCGCATCAACGTCTCGACTCTGTCGCAGATCAACGATCTGCTCAAGAAGACCGAACAGTCGCAACGCGTTCTCGAAGAAGTCACCGAGGGTTTTGTTCTCGACGTCGTCCGCGCCGAAGACGCCGACGAAACCCTCTCCATCGACAAGCTGACCGGCGATTCCGACATCTCGCCGATCATCCGTCTGGTTGACACGACGATCTTCAACGCGCTCGAACGGCGCGCCAGCGACATTCATATCGAGACGCGGAACGCCGAAGTCGCCATCAAGTACCGCATCGACGGCGTTTTGCACTACGCCATGCCGCCGATCTCGAAAGACTGGCACGAGACGATCGTTTCGCGCATCAAGGTCATGAGCGAGCTCGATATCGCCGAGCGGCGGGTTCCCCAGGACGGCCGCTTCCGCGTTCGCTACAAGGGCCGGCAGATCGATTTCCGCGTCTCGATCATGCCCACGGTGCATGGTGAGGACTGCGTCCTCCGCGTCCTCGACAAAGAGTCGATGAGCGAGAAATTCTCCTCGCTATCGCTTGACGTGGTTGGCTTTTCCGACCGCGACCGGAAACGCTTCGATCACTACATCCGCGAGCCGTACGGCATGGTGCTCGTCACCGGGCCGACCGGTTCCGGCAAGACGACCACGCTGTACGCGGCGCTGAGCGACATCAAAACCGACGAAGACAAGATCATCACCATCGAGGATCCGGTCGAGTATCAGCTTCACGGCATCACGCAGATTCCGGTCAACGAGAAAAAAGGACTGACTTTTTCGCGCGGTCTGCGCTCGATCCTGCGCCACGACCCGGACAAGATCATGGTCGGCGAAATCCGCGACCCCGACACCGCGCAAATCGCCATTCAGTCGGCGTTGACGGGGCACTTGGTGTTCACGACCGTTCACGCCAACAACGTGGTTGACGTGCTCGGCCGCTTCCTCAACATGGGCGTCGAGGCGTACAATTTCGTCTCCGCGTTGAACTGTATCCTTGCCCAGCGCCTGGTGCGCCTGATTTGCGAGCATTGCAAAGTGAAACGCCGCTACCCGCCCGAGTTGATCGAACAATCGAATCTCCCTTTGCAGCAGTGGGCCGATTTTGAATTTACCGAGGGCGAGGGCTGCATCGAATGCTCGGGGACCGGGTTCCGCGGACGAACGGCGATTCACGAGTTGCTCGACATGTCGGACCACATCCGCGAGTTGATTCTCGACAAGCGCCCGAACTCGGAGGTGGCCCGGGCCGCCCGCGAAGAGGGGATGCAGACGTTGCGCGATTCGGCCGTGGACCGCGTCCGCCGCGGCATCACGACATTGAAAGAGATCAACAAGGTTACTTTCATCGACTGACTGTTCCGCTATGCTGCAAATCCTCAACAGGCTGCTGCCGGACCCGCCGCCGCCGCTCGTTTTCGAGATCGGCGAAGGGGCGCTGACGGGCGTCAGGCGAGCCGGGGCGGCAGTGGCGGCGCGCGCCCGCCGCGAGTGGCCGGCCGGCAGCGTAGATATTTCTTCGAGCGAGATCAAGATCGTCGATGCCGACTCGCTGCGCGCCCTTTTCAAGGAAATGCTCGTCGATCTGGCGCCGATTCCGCGTCCGGCCGCGGCCGTCTTTTTACCCGACGCCGCTTCGCGGCTTGCCGTCCTGGATTTCGACACGCTGCCGTCGAAACCCAATGAGCTCCGCTCGCTGATCGAGTTTCGATTGAAAAAGGCGGTCCCCTTCGATATCGGCGCGGCTCGCATCGACTACCAGGTTCAAAGCTCCCGCGGCGCCCCGTCGGTGCTGGTTGCGGCGGCGTCCGGGGAATCGGTCCGGCCGCTGGAGCAACTGTTCGCCGCGCTTGGACTGCATCTCGGTTTTGTCTCGCTCTCGGCGGCAGCGATGCTGAACCTTGTGTCCGCCGAGGAAATGACGCTCGTGACCAAGCTCGGCGGCAGCACGATGACCATGACCGCGGTCGACGCAGAGGCCGTGCGGCTGGTCCGCGGCGTGGAGGCTCCCGCCGGACTCGACGCAGCGGCGGAATCGACCTTGCCCGAATTGGTCGCGGATATGTATCCGACATTCGCTTATATCGAAGACTGCCTCGGCTCGTCTGTCGCCAAGCTTCTGCTGGCCGGGTTCGGTGAGGCGCTCGAACCCGCGGTCGACTGCTTTTCGCGCGAGTTCGGCTGCCCGGTAGAAGCCTTGCAGGGCGCGAACGGCATCGTGGGAGCGGAAGACGCCGGAATCCAGGGGTATCTGCACGCCGCGTAATCGAGGAATCGAAACAATGCGCATCGAGCTCAACCTGGCAGCGGAACCGTTCGGCGGCAAACGCGCATCCTGGATGCTGCTCGGCATCGCCGGCGGCGCTTTGACGTTGGCGCTGGCCGGGCTGGTTTGGACTTTTGCCGGCAGCAACGATTTGCCCCGGGAATTAATCGCCAGGGAGAAGCAACTTCAACTCGAGCTTGCCCAAATCAACCGGGCCGAGGCGCAGGCGGCGTCGAAGTTGAATACGCCGCAAGGAGTGGAGATTCTCGACCGCTCGGCCTTCTTGAATCAACTCCTTCTGCGCAAGGGCATTTCCTGGACGAAAACCTTCGCCGATCTCGAAAAAGTCCTGCCGCCCGACGTGCGGGCAGTGACGATTCGACCGGAGGTCGCCTACGGCGGCACGATTCAACTCGATATGACGGTCGGCGCGAAGACGCCGGACGATTTTATCGAGTTGCTGATCGCATTGGAAAACTCCGCATTGTTCGGCTATCCGAATGTTCGCGGCAGCGCGCCGCCGACTGAGAACAACCCCACGTTCCGCTACCAATTGGCAGTGAGCTATGAACAGGAACTCTAACGGCGGAGCGCCGCCGGCCCCGTGGACCGACCGGGTCAAGCCGAAAACCGCGCTCATCGCGCTTGCCGTTCTGGCCTTGTTCGACCTGACTTTCTACCTGTTCGCAGTTAGGCCGCTGTCGAACCGCGAAACCGAACAGCGCGCGCGCATCGCCGCTCTGGAAGCGCAGATCGAATCGCGGCGGGAACGTCTGGCAGGCGTCGAAAAAGTTGCCGCACGGCTCGACCGAGCCGACGCGGAGGGGCGGGAACTCGTCAGTGAGATTACGCTGAACCGCCGCTCGGCGTTTTCCGTGCTGCTCAGCGAGCTCGGCGGCGCCGCCGGCGAGTCGGGCGTCGAGGTGCGCGAGACGGCATACGAGGTGGAATCGGTCGACGGCAGCGACAATTACGGCATCCTGTCGATCAACGCCAACTTTCGCGGCCGCTACGAAAACCTGGTCAAGCTGCTGAACGCGCTCGACCGCTCGGAACTGTTTTTCATTATCGGATCGCTCGGCGCGTCTCCGCGGGCCGACAGCGACACGAACGAGCTGCAAATCAACATGCGCGTCGATACCTTCGTGAGGAATCTATAGATGGCGCAGATGACGCTCGGCGCGGATAAGAAAAGCCTGACGCGGTTGGGCATCGTGCTGGCCGTGCTGGCCGGCGTCGTTTACTATCAGTTTTTCCAGGATCCCGAAACTGCGAGCTACGGCCAAGCCGCAGCCGTGCCGGCGCCGGCGTCCGCTCCGGCCGCGGCGCAGCCCGCGCCCACACAGGAAAAAACGGGAAAAACATTCCGCCGGGGCGAACGTTTCCGCCCCAAGATGGGCCGCTCGAAATCCGAAGCGCCGCCCGACCCCAGAACCGCCGACCCTACGCTGCGGACCGATCTGCTCGCGGGAGTCCGCGGCGTGGCTTTCGAAGCGGTCGAACGCGACATCTTCAATTTCGGCGTGCGCAAGGCGCCGCCGCCGCCGTCCGCAGAAGAAACGCGGGCGGCGCAGCAGCGCCTGAAGGAACAGCTCGCAAAACAGCAAAAGACGCCCAAACCCAAAAAAGAGCCGCCGCAGCCCGGCAAGCCTGCGATGCCGCGCTTGACCTGGAAATACTACGGCCTCGCGAGCAAGCCCGGCACGGGTTCCAGGCGCGGTTTCTTGCTCGACGGCGAAGAAATCGTGATCGGCGGCGAGGGCGAGGTTTTGCAAAAACGGTATAAGATCAAACGTATCGGCCTCGATTCCATCGTGATCGAAGACTTGCAGTTTCAGCAGGAGCAGACGCTTGCGCTCACGGGTCCTAGTTAAGGCGATGCCGCGATCCATGCAGCGGCGGGATGCGCAGGGCGGCTACGTGCTGGTTGCGCTGCTGGCTTCGTCGGCAATCATGCTCGCGACGCTGGCCCTGGCCATCCCGCGCATGGCGGTTCAATCGCAGCGGGTCAAAGAGGAGACGCTCGTTTATCGAGGCAAGCAATATCAACGCGCCATCGAGCTCTACTTCCGCGAGCACAAGAAATACCCGAAAGAGCTTGACGACCTCGAAGATACGGACGGCGTGCGCTATTTGCGCAAGCGCTACAAAGACCCGCTTACGGGCGAAGACGAGTGGCGCATGATCCATGTAGGCGCCGACGGACGGTTCAAGGATTCTGTAATTTACGACTTGGCCGAGGAAGCCGAATTCCAAGAGGGTGACTTCGGGGCTCCGTTCGACCGCTCAGGCGTGCCGTCGGGTTTCGGCGCCGGCGGCCCGACGCAACGACAAGACGCCGCTCGGTTTCCGCTCGGCAACTCGCCGGGCCTCGGGTCCGGCGGCTCGGCGTATCCTGCCAACCAGCGCGGCGGCGCCCTACCCGGCTTGCCGCCGCCTCCCGGTCAGTTCCAGGGCGGCGCTCGAGCGCGGGCTGTGAGGCAGTCCGCCGCGCCCGACCAGACGCAGCAAGTCCGCTACAACCAGGGTTTTGAATTTCCAGTGGGCGCGCAGCAGCCCGGCCCGGGAGGCCAAGTGGCGGGCGCGCAGCCGGCGGTCGGCCCCGACGGGCAACCGATTCCGCGGCAGCCCGATTACCGCACCATGTTGCCGAGCCAAATGCCGATGCACGAGAATCGACCGCGGCCGCCCGACCCCAATGCCCCGTTCGGGCAACAGCAGCCCGGCCGGCCCGGCCTCGACCCTAACCGGGGGCAGCGGGGCTTCGGCGGCGGCGGCATTCAGCCGTCGACGCCCATCGGCGTCCAACCGCCGGGCGGCTTGCCGGGATACGGGGCGGGCTCCACGCCGGGACGATTTCCGGTCGTGCCGGGCCGGCAGCCGGTTGCCGGCGGCGGCGCTTCTACCGCGTTCGGCCCGCCGGGCGCCGGGGCGGGCGCGACGAGCATCATCCAACGGCTGCTGACCACTCCGCGGCCTGGAGGATTGGCGAGTTTGCAGGATTACGGGCAAAGTCCAGCAGCCGGCGTCGCCGGGGACGACCTCCGTAACTCCGGAGGCCGCGCAGGCCCCGGCCCCGGGGGGCCATTCGGTAATTCCGGAGGCCGCGCAGGACCCGGTGGAGCGGCGGCCTTTCAAGAAGGCATCGCCGGGGTGGCTTCGACGGTCGAGGACTTCGGCGTCAAGACCTACGAAGGCCGTGAGATGTACAACGAGTGGGAGTTCGTTTACGACTACCGTAAAGACATGGGCGGCGGCATGGGCCTTGCCGGAGGCGGCGCAGGCGCGCCTGCATCCGGTCGGACGCAGGGCGCCGGGGCCCGCGGTCTCGGTTTGCATCCGGGCATGACCGGCGGAATCGCGCCGACGGGGCGACAAGCAAGAACCGCTCCCCGCCCCCCGGCGTTGGAAGACAATCGTTTCGGCGGCTTCGGCCTCCCGGGGGGCCAAGCGCCGGGAACGGCGAGCCGGCCGGGCTACGGCTACGGCGCGCAGCCGAGCGGCGCCGGTCCCTACCAGCCGACTCCGAACAGCCCTTATCGGCCGACCGGAACGCCCCTGCCTTACGGCGCCGCCCCCGGCGAGCCGCCCCCGGGCGTGTTCGATCCGAGCCGGCCGGACGGCCCGCAGCCGCCTTACCCGCCTCCCGCGCCGAACGCCGACCCCCGCAAGCGGTGAGCGCCGCGGCGCGCGATCCGCAACCCCTCCCGTTTGCTTCTCATGCCTTGCTCACGGTCTTCGCTCGCTGAGCGCATGCACGACCGCCTCCGGGTCGCGGTCAATGACGGTCAACAGGACGCGGGCGGCGCGATCCGGAATACGGCGCCCTTGTTCCCACTCCTGCACTGCGCGCGCGTCGAGACCCGAATCGGCCCGCGAACTTCCGGCGGCTCAACTTCATACGTTTCCGCAGCGCAAGAATATGCTCTGCGGCGGGATCGTCGATAATGCGGCACGGCAAATCGCTTCGCCGCGCAGATGGGCAAGAACCTCGCCCAATGCTGCCTCTATCTCCTGCCCCATTGGGGTTTGTTTCGTCGTCATCGGCTTACCTAACCCTTTCATGATCGCAGCCGCCGGCTGAGACAAGGTTTTCCTGTCTGCCGGCATCGGATCGTCACGGCCCGAACGGGCAAGTTCCGCGGCGGCGATTGCTATAGTGAGGGCGGCCGGAAGCCGCAAGGCATGATCGAGTCCATTTTCAATCGCGAAAACCCGCGGGATGCCCGCCGGCGGCGGATCGAGGAAGTGGCGAACGTCCTGAACGTTCTGATTTCCGCCCCGGTTGCGGTTTGCATTTTCTGGATACTGAATCTATGGCAGCCGGAGTTGCCGTGGTATCTGCGGGGCGTAATTATTGGGCTTGTTTCGTCATTGCCGTCTCTCGCCGCAAAGAGGCTGCTGCGTCACGCCCACCCCGACCCGAGAGACGGCTTGGGACCCGAGGTCCGATAGCCGCTTTTGGAAGTCCGTCCGTGAGACAAGCGGACAGCGGCTCTCCGGGTTTCGGAACATAGGGGAGTTTGCTACATTGGAATCTGGACGCGGGGCCGTCCGGCGCCGCTCCCCAACTCTCCCAAAGGACCAGTACCGTGAAGAAAGGCATCCATCCCGACAACTACCGCGAGGTCGTGTTCCGCGACGTGACGACCAACACCGAGTGGATCACCCGCTCGACGGCCAAAACCGACAAGACTACCGAGATCGACGGCAAAAAGTACCCGCTTTACGACTTGGCGATTTCCTCGTACTCGCACCCTTTCTATACCGGCAAGCGCAAACTCGTCGACTCCGAGGGCCGCGTCGAACGGTTCAACAAGAAATACCGCCGCAAGGCCGCCGAATAACGCGGGAATATCAGTCGGTGTAGCGCCACATCGTGCCGTCGCGCGAGTCCTCGAGAATCACCCCCTGCGCGGCGAGCTCGCTGCGGATGCGGTCCGCTCGAGCGAAATCGCGGGCGGCGCGGGCGCGCGCGCGTTCGGCGATACGCGCTTCGATCGCCTCGGCCGGCGAGCGGCCGTTGCGCGGCGGTTCGAGCACGTCGAAGATCGAATCGAAAAGCTCCAGGAGACCGCCGGCTTCCGCAGCATTGCTCTGTCCGAACGTTCCGCCGTCGATCGCCGAATGCGACTCACGGATGTACTCGAAAACGGCGCCCAGGGCCTGGGCGGTGTTGAGGTCGTCGTCGAGCGCAGCGAAAAATTGTTCGCGGGCGCCGGCGGCCCGCCCGCTCATCTCCGGCGATGCGGCGGCCGGAAAATCGCCGGCGGCGATGCGGCGCTTGAAGCTGCGCAGCCGCTCGATCGCCGTCGCGGCGCCCTTCAAGCCGTCCAGCGTGAAGTTCAACTGCTTGCGGTGCGGCGTCGAGAACAACAGATAGCGCACCGCCTCGGCGGAAAAACCCTGCTCCAACAGATCGCGCAGCGTGTAGAAATTGCCGAGCGACTTCGACATTTTGCGCCCTTCGACAAGCAGATGCTCGGCATGAATCCAGAAGCGCACGAACTGCTTGCCGGTTGCGGCTTCCGACTGCGCGATCTCGTTCTCGTGATGCGGAAACTGCAAATCGACTCCGCCGGTGTGGATGTCGAACGTTTCGCCCAAATACTCCATCGCCATGGCCGAACACTCGAGGTGCCAGCCCGGCCGTCCGGGGCCGAACGGCCCCTGCCAATGCGGCTCGTCGTCGCGGCAGGCTTTCCAAAGGGCGAAATCGCGGGCATCGTCTTTCTCGTACTCGTCCTGATCGACGCGGGCGCCGGCCCTGATGCCTTGCACGTCGAGCCGCGAGAGCTTTCCGTATTCGTTCCAACTCGCAATCTTGAAATACGTCGAGCCGCCGCTGCGGTAAGTATGTCCCTTTTCGGCAATGCGCTCGACGAGGCGAAGCATCGAGTCGATGTGCTCGGTCGCGCGCACGATCTTTTCGGGCTTCTCCAGCCGCAGACCGGCGGCGTCCTCGAAGAACGCCTTCTCGTATTTCTTCGTGTATTCGCCTAGAGAAAGCCCCTTCTCGCCGGCGCTCTTGATGATCTTGTCGTCAACGTCGGTGATGTTCATCACGTGCAGCAATTTCCAGCCGCAACGACGCAGGTACCGGCGCAGAATGTCCTGAAAAGTAAACGTCCGCAGGTTCCCGATGTGGGCGTAGTGATAGACGGTCGGACCGCAGGAGTACATCTTCACGGTCTCGCCGTCCGCCGGCTCGAACGTCTCTTGGCGGCGGGTCAAACTGTTGTAAAGCTTGAGAGACATGATTTTGCTACCCACTATTCACTATCCTCCGGCGCGCGAAGCGCGCCCCGCCGCCTCTCTCGCCAATTCGTCGCAGCGGTTATTGTCGGTGTGGCCCGCATGTCCTTTCACCCAGCGCCAGGCGACCGTGTGGCGGGCGAGCGCCCGGTCGAGCTCCAACCACAGGTCTTCGTTCTTTACCGGTTGGCCGGAAACCGTTTTCCAGCCTTTGCGCTTCCAGCCGGCCATCCACTGCGTGACGCCGTTCTTGACGTACTGCGAATCGATTTCAATGGCAACCTCGCAGGGTTCTTTGAGGGCGTTCAGCCCTTCGAGCACAGCGGTCATCTCCATGCGGTTGTTGGTAGTCGCCGGCTCGCCGCCTGAGATCTCCTTCTTGCTGCCGCCGAAGCGCAAGATCGCGGCCCAGCCCCCCGGACCGGGGTTTCCCAGACACGAGCCGTCGGTAATCAGAGTGACCCGCTTCATCGGTAAAATCTTTAAGCTACAATTCGCTTGGCGCGCTGCGCTAGCATGTAATCGCGATGGAGGCTCGGCTCAATTGCGTTTGGATTGCCGCCGCCCTGGCGCTGGCCGGCTGCGGCGCCGGCAGCCGCCCGAACTTCATCTATATCATGACCGACGATCATGCCGCCCACATGCTTTCGGCATACGGCAGCAGGATCGCCTCGACCCCCAATCTCGACCGCATCGCGGCCGGGGGGATGCTGTTCGAGAACGCCTTCGTCACCAACTCGCTTTGCGCTCCGAGCCGCGCCGTGCTGCTGAGCGGCAAATACAGCCACAAGAACGGGCAGCTTTCCAACCGCGATACATTCGACGGCTCGCAGCAAACGTTTCCCAAGCTGATGCAGGAAGCGGGCTACGAAACCGCCATGATCGGCAAGTGGCACCTCAAAAGCGAGCCCACGGGATTCGACTACTGGAAAGTGCTGCCCGGACAGGGCCGCTACCACGACCCCGAATTCATCGAGATGGGCAAGCGGGTCAGACATGAGGGCTACGTTACCGATCTAATCACGGATTTCGTTCTCCAATGGCTCGAAAACCGCCCCCAAGAGCGCCCGTTCCTGCTGCTCTACCATCACAAAGCGCCGCACGGCCCTTGGGAGCCGGACGAAAAACACCGCTCGATGTTCGCCAACGAGACCATCGCCGAGCCTCCGCATTTCAACGACGATTTCAGCAACCGGGCGAGCGCCGTCGAGGATGCGGAAAGCGATCTCGAACCCGAGCTTGCCAATCGCTACACCCGCTGGGGCAGCCCGCCGCCGCGGGAGCTCGATGCTCTCGGACGCAAAAAATGGATATATCAGCGATACGTCAAGGATTATATGCGAGTCGTCGCCTCCGTCGACGGCAACGTCGGGCGCTTGCTCGACTATCTCGACGCCGCGGACCTCGCCGCGGACACCGTCGTGATCTATACCAGCGACAACGGCATGTTCGTGGGCGACCACGGCCTGTTCGACAAACGGTTCATGTACGAAGAGCCGTTGCGCGTCCCCCTTCTCGTGCGCTACCCGCCGGTGGTTCAGCCCGGCAGCCGCACCAAGGCCATGGCGCTCAACCTCGATTTCGCCCCGACAATCCTTGACCTTGCGGGCATCCCCGTTCCCGATGACATGCAGGGCCGCAGCCTGCTGCCGGTGCTCGGCGGCGGCGTTCCCGGCAACTGGCGGAAGTCCGTTTACTACCACTATTACGAGTATCCGAGCAGTCACAACGTCTATCCCCACTACGGCGTGCGGGACGAACGCTACAAACTGATCCACTACTACAAGCCGGTCGATGAATGGGAGATGTTCGACCTCCAGGCGGATCCTTTGGAGTTGAACAGCGTTTACGAAGACCCGCAACACGCGCAAGCCCGCGCCGAGTTGGAGACGGAGCTGGCCCGCCTGCGCGCCGAGTTGCAAGTGACCGAAGAGTAACAGCCCGCCGCACCGACCGCGGGGCTTTCGCCGCGGACTGCCAACCCCGTCAGAAGCAGGCGTATCCGCCGTCGATCACAACCGAGTCGCCGGTGTGATACGCGCTGGCGTCGCCGGCGAAATAGACGGCGATTCCGGCGAAGTCGGCGCCCGTCCCCCAACGCCGCTGAGGAACCCGCGGCAGCACGCGGTCCACGAATTTGGGGTTGGCCATGACGCGGGCCGTCATCTCGGATTCGATCCAGCCCGGCAGAACGGCGTTGGCGCGGATGCCGTGGCGGGCGTGCTCGACGGCGAGCGCCCGCACGATCGAGATCAGGCCCGCCTTGGTAGCCGCATAGTGCTCCGAGCGCGGCGCGCCGAATATCGCCGAGGAACTGCTTGTGGCCACGAGCGAACCCCCGCCGCCGCGCTCGACCATGTGCCGCACCGCGGCCTGCAGCGTATAAAACGCGCCGTGCATGTTGACCGCGAAGATTTCTTGCCATTCCCGGTCGGTCATCTCGACGAAAGGCGTGCCCCGCGAGCCGATGCCCGCGTTGGCGAAGCACGAATCGACGCGGCCGAGCGCCGCGACCGTCTGCGCGAAGCTCTCGTCCACCTGTTGCTTGTCGCTCACATCGCAAGTCAGGGGCAGCACGCGGCCGCCGTGGGCGCGGAGCTGCTCGGCGGCTTCTTCGTTGCGTTCCGCGCGCCGCCCCCAAATGGCGAGGTCGGCGCCGGCCCGCGCCAGTCCCTCGGCGAACCCGAAACCGATGCCCGAGTTCGCGCCGGTCACCAGCGCGACTTTACCGGTGAGGTCGAAAGGGTTGTACCGCGGCATAGGCGCCTACTTTAACAGTTCGCGGTGAAAGCGCCGTGGGCGGCGCGGCGAGAAGTGAGGAAGGAGGCGATCCGGGAGATCGCCCTCCGCTGTCTTTCCGGCCCGCGCAGCGGCCGCGCGGCCCGCGACTATTACTCGACGGCGATGGTGACGCCGGGTTGGCTGGTTCTGCCGCCGATGGAGATGATCGCCTCCGCGGCGTTGGACGGTTCGATCCCTTCCGGCACTCTCGCCACCACCATGTTCATCGCCGCCAGCGTCGGCGCCAACCCCGAAAACAAGATGTCCTCATCGGCTACTTCCACGCCCCCGATCCATACCTGCGGCCGCTCCACGGTGTGCCGCAACACCACGTTCGAGAAGTCCGCCGCACAGACACTCTCCGGCTCGCACGAGTTCGCCCCGTCGGCTATCGGCGGCTCCACCGCCCCCAGCCCCGTGGCGTAAATCTCCACGATCTCCCCCGCCCGCGCCGGCCGGCTCGTGGTGTAGATATCGACCATCTCCCCAGGCTGCTCCAACTGGATCTCCCCGTCGAATCCGGGCGCCGCCGCCAACACCGTCGTGCCCGCCAGAACCACCGCCGCCTGGCCCGTTCCTTGCCCCGACAGCGTGAAGATCCCCGGCCCATGCGCGCCTATGGGGAAGCGCCGCGGATAACTCTCTCCCGCGGCCGTCTCCACCGTCACTGTCGCCGTCGCCAAGCCTTGGGCTAGGGCCTCGCTGACCAGCGCGGACGGCAACTGCGCGTAGATGCGCTGCGGCCCCGCCGCGAACAGCCGCGCTGCCACGCCGTCGAAGCTCACCCGCACGCCGTCCAGGTTCGCCGGCAGAGGAAAACTCCCCGACACGATGAACTCGTCCTCTGCAAAGCTTCTATCCAGCAAGTTCTCGCCCCGCAGCGCAACCATCGAACCCGGCGCCAGCGGCAGCAACGTCGGGCCGAACAGCCCCGGCTCGCCGGAGGCGCTCATCGCCGCCGCGTTCACCGCCTCATGCACCGCCGGCCCCAACGGCGGCAGCACTTCCAGGACCACCCGCACCCGATCCGTGATGCGCCCCCCGGAGCGAATGTACAGCAGCCCGCGGCGCCTCTCCACGGGCAGCCCGGCCGGATCCACCGTGACCGCAATCGTCGTCTCTTCGTCCTCGGCCAAGCTGCCGCTTGCCGGCTCTGCCGCGAGCCAGTTGGGGCCGGGCTGCGCGCGGAAGTCCGCCGCGCCGTTCTCGGCATACAGCACGACCGGTTGGGCAGCCGGCGCAGCATCCTGCGGCAGGACAAACGACAATTCGATAGTCCGCGCCCGCACAACGGGAAGCTGAGGCTCTTCGGGCGGCCCGGTAACGGTGACGGAGACAGTAGCGGCGGCCGTCATGCCGTCACTGTTACGCACTGTGATGGTGTAAGCGGTGGTTCGCGTCGGCGAGACTTGGCGCGCCCCGCTGAGCGCAACCGGGCCGATACCCTGATCGATCGCGGCGCTGGTTGCGTGGGTCGAAGTCCAGATGAGCGTGGACGACTCGCCCTCGGCGATCGCAGCGGGGTTCGCCGACAGGGTGACGGCAGGCGGGGGATCGCCGTCGTCGACGGTGACCGTGACGGAGGCCTGGGCCGTCCGCCCGTCGGCGGCGCTGACGGTGAGGGTGTAAGTGGTGGTGGCGGTCGGCGAGACGCTTGTCGAGCCGCCGGCCGCAGGGCTAACCGCGCCGACGCCGTTGTCGATCCGGGCGCTGACGGCGTTGCTCGCAGTCCAGGTGAGGGTGGAGGACTGGCCGCTGGTGATCTGTGTGGGGCTGGCGCTCAGCGCAGCCGTGGGCGGCGGGCCGGAGTCGGTGACGGTGACCGTGGCGCCGGCTTGGGCGACAGCGCCGTTGGCGTCGGTAACGGTCAGGGTGTAGGTGGTGGTGGCGGTCGGCGAGACGCTTGTCGAGCCGCCGGCCGCAGGGCTAACCGCGCCGACGCCGTTGTCGATCCGGGCGCTGACGGCGTTGCTCGCAGTCCAGGTGAGGGTGGTGGACTCTCCGCCGGCGATCTCGGCGGGGTTGGCGCTCAGCGCAGCCGTGGGCGGAGCGGTCACGGTGATGGTGGCCGTAGCGATGGCGACAGCATTGTTGGCGTCGGTGACGGTGAGGGTGTACTCGGTGGTGGTCTCCGGGGAGACGCTGACCGAACCCGCGCCGGATGGATCGAGAGAGACGGTGAGGTTGCCCGGCTGAATGACCGCGCTGACGGTGTTGCTCGAAGCTACCCGCAGCGTTGACGACTGGCCGCTGGTGATCGTCGGCGGGTCGGCGCTCAGCACAGCCGCGGGCGGGGCGGTAACGGTGATGGTGACGGAGGCCTGCGCCGTCCGCCCGTCGGCGGCGCTGACGGTCAGGGTGTAAGTGGTGGTGGCGGTCGGCGAGACGCTTGTCGAGCCTCCCGCCGCAGGGCTAACCGCGCCGACTCCGTTGTCGATCTCGGCGCTGACGGCGTTGCTCGCAGTCCAGGTGAGGGTGGTGGACTGGCCGCTGGTGATCTGTGTGGGGTTGGCGCTCAGCGCAGCCGTGGGCGGCGGGCCGGAGTCGGTGACGGTGACCGTGGCGCCGGCTTGGGCGACAGCGCCGTTGGCGTCGGTAACGGTCAGGGTGTAGGTGGTGGTGGCGGTCGGCGAGACGCTTGTCGAGCCGCCGGCCGCAGGGCTAACCGCGCCGACGCCGTTGTCGATCCGGGCGCTGACGGCGTTGCTCGCAGTCCAGGTGAGGGTGGAGGACTCTCCGCCGGCGATCTCGGTGGGGTTGGCGCTCAGCGCAGCCGTGGGCGGAGCGGTCACGGTAACCGTAGTCGTAGCGGCAGCCTGCGCGCCGTTGGCGTCGGTGACGGTCAGGGTGTAAGTGGTGGTGGCGGTCGGCGAGACGCTTGTCGAGCCTGCGGCCGCAGGGGTAACCGTGCCGACGCCGTTGTCGATCCGGGCGCTGACGGCGTTGGTCGAAGTCCACTCCAGGGTGGTCGATTGGCCGCTGGTGATGGTGGCGTCCGTAGCGGTCAGCACGGCCGTGGGCGGGGCGGTAACGGTGATGGTGACGGAGGCGGCAGCCTGCGCGCCGTTCGAGTCGGTGACGGTCAGGGTGTAGGTAGTGGTGCTCGTCGGCGAGACGGTTGTCGAGCCTGCGGAGGGGGGAGAGACCGTGCCGACGCCGTTGTCGATCCGGGCGCTGACGGCGTTGCTCGAAGTCCACTCCAGGGTGGTCGACTGGCCGTTGGTGATGGTGGCGTCCGTAGCGGTCAACACGGCCGTGGGCGGGGCGGTAACGGTGATGGTGACGGAGGCGGCAGCCTGCGCGCCGTTCGAGTCGGTGACGGTCAGGGTGTAGGTAGTGGTGCTCATCGGCGAGACGCTTGTCGAGCCGCCGGCCGCAGGGCTAACCGTGCCCACGCCGTTGTCGATCCGGGCGCTGACGGCGTTGGTCGAAGCCCACTCCAGGGTGGTCGATTGGCCGCTGGTGATGGTGGCGTCCGTAGCGGTCAACACAGCCGTGGGCGGGGCGGTAACGGTAACAGTGACGGAGGCGGCAGCCTGCGCGCCGTTGGCGTCGGTGACGGTCAGGGTGTAGGTAGTGGTGCTCGTCGGCGAGACGGTTGTCGAGCCTGCGGAGGGGGGAGAGACCGTGCCGACGCCGTTGTCGATCCGGGCGCTGACGGCGTTGGTCGAAGTCCACTCCAGGGTGGTCGATTGGCCGCTGGTGATGGTGGCGTCCGTAGCGGTCAGCACAGCCGTGGGCGGGGCGGTAACGGTGATGGTGACGGAGGTAGCGTCATGTTCGCTGTTGGCGTCGATGACGGTCAGGATGTATTCGGTGGTCGCGGTCGGGGAGACGGGGACGAGGACCGTGCTTACGACCGAGGGGTCGAGGGCGACCCCCGCGATCTCCAGGTCGCCCGACCGGATGACCGCGCTGACGGCGTTGGCGGAGGTTCCCTGCAGCGTCGACGACTGGCCGCTGGTGATCGTCGGCGGATCGGCGACGAGCGTGGCCGCGGGGGCAGGCGTAACCGTAACCGTGGCGGTATCGGCGGCGGTGACGTTGTTGGAGTCGGTGACGGTCAGGGTGTAGGTGGTGGTCATCGTCGGCGAGACGCTACGCGAATCGGAAAGCCCAACGCTGCCGATGCCGTTGTCGATTTCGGCGCTGACGGCGTTGGCCGACGACCAGACAAGCTTGGCCGACCGGCCGCTGGTGATCGTGGCGGGTACGGCGCCCAGGGTGACGGGGGGCGGGGGACGGACCTTGCGAATGCGGTGGTTGCCGCTATCGGCAATGTAGAGGTTGCCTGACCCGTCCAGCGCCACGCCTGCGGGGCTGAATAGCTGCGCCTCTGACGGCCAGATGCCGTCCCCGCTGTATCCGTGCCCGCCTGTTCCCGCGACTGTGGAAATGTACCCATCGGCGTCCACCTTGCGAATGCGGGAGTTGCCGCTATCGGCAATGTAGAGGTTGCCCGATCCGTCCAGCGCCACGCTGGAGGGGAAATATAGCCGCGCGTCGACCGCCAAGCCGCCGTCCCCGCTGTATCCGGACCCGCCTGTTCCCGCAACCGTGGAAATGTACCCATCGGCGTCCACCTTGCGGATGCGGTGGTTGTCGCTATCGGCAATGTAGAGATTGCCCGCCCCGTCCAGCGCTATGCCTTCGGGCTGGGCTAGCTGCGCCTCGATCGCCAAGCCGCCGTCTCCGTCATCCCCGCTCGTCCCGTCCCCCGCAACCGTGGAAATGTAGCCCGTGGCGGCGTCCACCTTGCGGATACGGTTGTTGTGGGCATCGGCGATGTAGAGATTGCCCGCTCCGTCCAGCGCCACGCTGTTGGGGCCATTCAACTGCGCTGCGGTCGCCGGGCCGCCGTCCCCGCCCGTCCCGCCCCCCGCGACCGTGGAAATGTAGCCCGTGGCGGCGTCCACCCTGCGGATGCGGTCGTTGTCGTAATCGGCGATGTAGAGGTTGCCCGATCCGTCCAGCGCCACGCCTGCGGGTCGGCTTAGCTGCGCTGCGGTCGCCAAGTCGCCGTCCCCGCTGTCCCCGCCATCCCCGTTCGTCCCGTCCCCCGCGACCGTGGAAATGTTGCCCATTACGGCGTCCACTTTGCGGATGCGGTTGTTCTCGGTATCGGCAATGTAGAGGTTGCCCGATCCGTCCACAGCCATGTCTTTGGGGAAATCCAGCGACGCTGCGGTCGCCAAGCCGCCATCGCCGGTTCTCCCTCCTGCGACTGTGGAAATGTTGTCCGTTGCGCTGTCCACTTTGCGGATGCGGTGGTTGTCGCTATCGGCAATGTAGAGGTTGCCCGCCCCGTCCAGCGCCACGTCATGGGGCAAGCGTAGCTGCGCTGCGGTCGCCAAGCCGCCGTCCCCGCCGAACGATCCCGCCCCGTCACCCGCAACTGTGGAAATGTAGCCCGTTGCGGCATCCACCTTGCGAATGCGGTTGTTGAGGTAATCGGCGATGTAGAGGTTGCCCGACCCATCCAGCGCCACGCCTATGGGGCGGTTTAGCTGCGCCTCGATCGCCGAGCCGCCGTCTCCGTCATCCCCGCTCGTCCCGTCCCCCGCAACCGTGGAAATATACCCATCGGCGTCCACCTTGCGGATGCGGTGGTTGTCGCTATCGGCAATGTAGAGGTTGCCCGCCCCGTCCAGCGCTATGCCTTCGGGCTGGGCTAGCCGCGCGTCGACCGCCAAGCCGCCGTCTCCGTCATCTCCGCTCGTCCCGTCACCCGCGACCGTGGAAATGTTCCCCGTGGCGGCGTCCACTTTGCGGATGCGGTAGTTGCCGCTATCGGCAATGTAGAGATTGCCTGCCCCGTCCAGCGCCACGCCGGAGGGAAAGTGTAGCTGCGCTGCGGTGGCCAGGCCGCCGTCCCCGCCGAACCTTGGCGCTCCATTCCCCGCGACTGTGGAAATGTAGCCCGTGGCGGCGTCCACCCTGCGGATGCGGTGGCTGTGGTTCTCGGCAATGTAAAGGTTGCCCGCCCCGTCCAGCGCCACGCTGTTGGGGCCATTCAACTGCGCTGCGGTCGCCGGGCCGCCGTCCCCGCCGAACCCTCTCGTCCCGTCACCCGCGACCGTCGAAATGTTGCCCGTGGCGGCGTCCACCTTGCGAATGCGGTTGTCGAGAGAATCGGCGATGTAGATGTTGCCCGCGCTGTCCAGCGCCGCGCCCAGGTAGTGGGGTCTGTCTGGGGTGTTCTGCGCCACGACGCTGTCAAACAGCCAGGTTTGGAGGAAGAATATCCGCGCCGCGGTCGCCAAGCCGCCGTCCCCGATCCCCGTGCTTCCCGCAACCGTTTCGATGATCCAGTCGTCCGCGGGCTGCGCCCCGACGGGCGCGGCCGACAGCAGCGCGGCGAGGATTACGAAGATGAGCGGCGAGTGGAGAGTGAAGGGTGGAGAGCAAGACCGCTGCGCGAAGCGGCTTTCCATGGCGGATTTCCGGACGCCGTCACGCCGCAGCGCGGCGCTTGGCGCGGACTCCTTTGTCCGTGGGAAACGAGGCTTGGGAAAAGGGGAAAGAGGAGACTGCCGGGCAGAAAACGCGCTGCCCGCACTCCTTATCGTCGGCGGTTGGCCTTTTCTCATTAACAACAGACGTGTCCATAGCGCCAACTGCGGTCAACCGCGTGTCCGCAGCCGCTTGCGCGCGCCTTGCTCTGCTCGCACCGTCCATGAAAAAGATTCGTTGCTTCGCTGGGTTGCGACGTGGAATCGATTCAGTTTAACAAATTTAATAGATTTGTTAAACGTAAAACGACAATGGAACAATCGCACCCTGTCCGGCAGGGCCGCTGCACAAGGCCGCTGCGCGGCCGGTGGATAGCCGGGCCGCAGCGCGAAGTTGCCGCCAATCATCGACAGGCGGCCTTTCCGTCGTAGTAGAATTTCGACGACCGATGCCCTACGAAGAAGCCCTGGCCGACCGCATCCGGACCCTCCTCAAGCGCCGCAGAGGCGTCGCAGAACGCAAGATGTTCGGCGGCCTCGCCTTCCTGGTCAACGGTCACATGGCTTGCGGAGTCCAGCAAGGCCGACTCGTCTTGCGGCTCGGCAACAACGGGGCCGCAAGGGCGCTCCGCGAGCCGCATACGCGCCCCATGGACTTCACCGGCAAGCCGATCAAAAGCATGGTTTACGTCGAACCCGAAGGCTGCGCCGGCGACGAGCAATTATCGTCCTGGGTGAACCGCGCGCTGAAGTTCGCGCGCTCTCTGCCCCCCAAGTAACCCGCCGTCATCCGCCCGATGCGCCCGGGTCGCTCATGAAAGAATAAGTCTGAACCGCCGTGCTCACCATCGACACGCATGCCCACGTTTTTTCGCCGGACGAAAAAACCTTTCCGCCGCGCGAAAACCCGTCGCGGCCGCCTGCGGGCAGCGGCTCGCTCGCGCGCCTGCTCGCTGCAGTCGAGCGCCGCGAAGTCCACGGCGTCACGCTGGTTCAAGTCAGCGGCTTCTACGGTTTCGACAATCGCTACTTGTGCGCCGCCGCCGAAGCGAATCCCCACTGGACCGCGGGCATTTGCACGCTCGACCCCGAAGACGAACGCTCCCCCCGATTGCTCAAGGCCTACGCCCGCGACTCCAACGTCCGCGGCCTGCGCAGCGTTCCCGCCGGCGGGAAACGACTCGACCACCCCGGAGTCCGCGCGCTGTGGAAGACCGCCGCCGATGAAGGCATCGTCGTCAACGTCCTCGGCGGCTACGAGTTGGAAGAGCAGATCGGAACCCTGCTCGCCGCCTTCCCGAACCTCCCGGTTGCCCTCGACCACGGCCTGGGGCTGCGCTCCGGGGGGCCTAACGAAGAGACTTTGGCGGCGTTGGGCCGCTTGGCCAAGCACGGCAACCTGTACGCCAAACTTTCGTTCATCGCCAACGGCGCCACAGGCTGCCCCGACGGTTTCCCCTGCAGCGGCTTCTGGGAAACCGTGCTCGAAGTCATCGACATCTTCGGCGCGGAACGCTGCTGCTGGGGTTCGCACTTCCCCACCGAAAAGTACGCTCCCCAGCTTACCTACGGCCAACATCTGGAAATCTACCGCAGCCGCCTGCCCCTCTCCGTTGAAGCCCGCCGCCGGATACTGGGCGAAACCGCAAGGCGGCTCTGGTTCCCCGAGATGGACGCGGGCGCGACCGCATAGATGGCCGCGAACCTGCACCCGTTGATTGCCGTCGTAGGCCCGACAGCTTCCGGCAAGACCGCGTTGGCCCTTGCCTTGGCCGAACGCTTCGCGGCCGAGATCGTCAACTACGACGCCGTGCAGCTTTACCGCGGCTTCGACATCGGCTCGGCCAAATTGCCGCCCGCGGAGCGCCGCGGCATCCCGCACCATCTGCTCGACGCCGTCGACCCGCAAGCCGTGTTCACCGCGGGAGACTACGCCCGCGAGGCCCGCGCCGTGCTCGACCGGCTCAGGCGGGCGGACAAGACAGCGATCCTGGTAGGCGGGGCCGGGTTCTACCTTTCGGCTCTGGTCCGCGGCCTTTTTGCCGGACCGACCCGCGACGCCTCCCTGCGCAAGCGTCTCGAACGGAGCGCGGCCGGCAAACCCGCCGGCTATCTCAGCCGCCTGCTGGCCCGCCTCGACCCCAAGGCGGCCGCGCGCATCCACCCCAACGACACGCCCAAGCTCATCCGCGCTGTCGAAGTCTCGCTGCGCGCCGGCCGGCCCATGTCCGAGCAATGGCTGGAAGGCGGCGAATCGCTTGCGGGATACGATTTGCTGACTCTCGGCCTGTCGCCCCCCCGCGAGATGCTGTACGCAAGAATCGACGCGCGCGCCGCTGCGATGTTCGCGCAAGGACTGCTCGAAGAAGTCGAAGGCTTGCTCGCAAGCGGCGTCGGCCGAGACGCGCGCGCATTCGGTTCCCTCGGCTATGCCCAATGCCTGGACTGTCTCGACGGCAAGCTCTCGCCGGTTGAAGCCGTCGCAGCCGCCGCGCAGGCAACCCGCCGCTACGCCAAACGCCAGTTGACATGGTTCCGCCGGCGCGAGCCGGAAACCCGTTGGTTCGAAGGATTCGGCGACGCTCCCGAAGCAGCGGAGTGGGCTTGCGCAATGGTGCAATCGTGGCTCGAAAAGCGTTAATCGTAGGCTGCGGCTACACGGGAAGCCGCGTTGCCCTGCTGCTGGCCGCAAAAGGCTGGAGCGTAACGGCAACTACCCGGGACCCCGGCCGCCTGCGCGCGCTCGCCGAACAAGGCGTCTGCGTCGTCGAGTTCGAGGTCGGCCGCGGCGCGCTTCCCGACGCGAAAGACGCGGTCGCATTGCTCTCCGTGCCTACGCTCCGCAACGGAGACCCGACCCGGCGTCTGGTCGAGGCGTTGGGCCGCGCGCCGAAGCGCGTCGTCTATCTTTCGACGACCGGCGTTTACGGCGATATCGAACGCGTGGACGCCTCGACGCCGGCCGCCCCGGCCACTGAACGGCAACGCCTGCGCGCACAAGCGGAACAAGCCGTTCTGAACGGCCCTTGGCCCGCGCTGGTTCTCCGCCCCGCGGCCATTTACGGCCCCGGCCGCGGCGTGCAAGAGGCCATGCGCCGCGGCGAGTTCAAGCTCATGGGCGCAGGCGCAAACTATGTCTCGCGCATCCACGTGGACGATCTGGCGCGCATCGCCGCGGCAGCCATCGAAAGCGATCTTACCGGCGCCTACCCGGTGGCCGACGACTCGCCGTGTACGTCGCGCGAGATTGCCGCATTTTGCGCCGAACTGCTCGGAATTCCCTTGCCTGCATCCGCCGGCCGCGGCGAGCTCTCCGAGACGCGCCGCGCCAATCGCCGCGTGGACGGCGGCGAAATCCGCCGCAAGCTGGGGATCGACCTGCTCTACCCCGGTTACCGCGCAGGCATTCCCGCTTCGCTGTAGCGCTACCAGCCCTGTTCCCGCAGTTTGTCGACCGACAGGCCGGCCGCCGCCGCGTCGAGCGGCTGCAACAGCCGTTCGACGTGCTTGGCGATCATGTCGCATTCAAGATTCACCCGCGCGCCGGGCTTGAGCGCGGACAGCGCCGTCTGCCGATAGGTATGGGGGATCACCGCGATGCCGATCGTGTCGCCCTGCAAAGCGGCAATCGTCAGGCTGATGCCGTCAACCGCGATGCTGCCCTTGAACACAAAGAACTTCAGCAACTCCCTGGGGGCCCGAATCTTCAACAGCCAGTTGCCGCCGCCCGCGGCGTCCAACGCCACGAGCTCGCCCGTGCCGTCCACATGCCCCTGCACGAAGTGCCCGCTCAGTCGGCTGGAAGGCAGCAGCGGCCGCTCCAGGTTCACCTTCGAGCCCGCCCGCAGGCCGCCCAGATTCGTGCGCTGCAGCGTCTCCGGCGACAAGTCCGCCGCAAATGTCTTCGCCTCGAGCTCTACCGCCGTCAGGCAGCAGCCGTTCACCGCGATGCTGCCGCCGATTTCCAGATCGTCGAGCGCCTTGTCCGCGCGCACTACGACCCGCGCGCCCGCTGCCTGCCGCCGGACCGCCGCGACGGTTCCCGTTTCCTCGATGATCCCCGTAAACATGGTTAAGGCATTGCCGGCGCCTGCTTCACGACGTAAGCCTCAACCGCAAACTCGTCTTTCGCGACCGGCAAGATTTTCAAGTTCTCAAGCAGCAGCGCCCCCGCCCGCGTCCGCCGGCCGACGCCGCCGACCATCGGCAGCGAGTCGAGGCCGCCGAGGATCTTGGGCGCGTAGTAGAGCAACAGCTTATCGACCACTCCGCCTTCGAGCGCCCCCCAGTTGAGCTTCGATCCCGTCTCGATCATTAGCGAGGTGATCCGCCGTGTGCCGAGCCACTCGACCAGCGCAGGCAGATCCACCCTGCCCGCCGGCGCATCGAAAACCTCCATGGAGATATTCAGCGATTCGAAAAGCCGGCGCCGGCCTTGCCGGGCGGCGGAAGTGGTGGCGATCAATAAATCGTTTGCCGCCGATTCGACGATCCGCGAGTCCACGGGCAGCCGCAGCAGCGAGTCCGCCACGATGCGCAGCAGCGGCCGGCGGCGGGGCAGGCCGGAGCGGTCCGTCAGCAGGCAATCGTCGGCCTGCACGGTGCCGATTCCAGTGAGAATCGCGTCGTGATCGTGCCGCACCTGTTGCACGTGAGCGCGCGCGGCGGCGCTGGTGATCCAACCGGTGTTGTCGTCCGGCGCGGCGATCTTGCCGTCGAGCGTGACGGCCGCTTTGAGCGTGACGAGCGGTTTTCCGCTCCGCGCGTAATGAAAGAACGCTTCGTTCAGCCGGCGCGCCTCGGCGGCGATTTCGCCGTCGGCTTCGATCACTTCGATCCCGCAGGCGCGCAGGCGCTCGTAACCCGCGCCATCGACCTCAGGGTTCTCATCGCGGGCCGCGGCGACGACCCGGGCAACGCCCGCCGCCGCCAACGCGTCGGCGCAAGGCGGCGTACGGCCGTGGATGCCGCACGGCTCGAGCGAGACATAGACCGCGGCCCCGCGCGCGGCCCCGCCGGCCTCTTCCAACGCCAGAATCTCGGCGTGCTTGCGGCCCTCGTAGGTGTAGAAACCTTCGCCGACTTTGCGGCCGGCGCTATCGACGACGACCGCCCCGACCATTGGATTCGGGCTCGCCAGCGCGCGGCCGCACCGCGCCAATTCCAACGTCTCCCCAAGCCAGTGCCGATCGGCGGCAGTCATCCCCTCTGCTTATCCTTCGAACAACGAGCGCACGAAACTCTCGGGGTCGAACGCGACGAGATCGTCCGCTTTCTCGCCGATGCCTACCCAGCGGATCGGCAACCCCAACTCCCGCGCGACGGCAACCACGATACCACCCTTGGCCGTGCCGTCCAACTTGGCCAATACCAATCCGGTTACGCCGGCGCTGTCGGTAAAGCGGCGGGCCTGCTCCAACCCGTTCTGACCCGTCACGGCGTCGAGAACCAGCAAGACCTGATGCGGCGCCGCGGGCACGATCCGCCCGGCCGTGCGCTTCATCTTTTCCAGTTCCGCCATCAAGCCGGCCTTGTTGTGCAGCCTGCCCGCGGTATCGACGATGACCGTGTCGATGCCCCGCGCTTTCGCCGCCTGCAAGCCGTCGAACAACACCGCGCTGGGGTCCGCCCCGGCCTTTTGCCGGATCACCGGACAGCCCGTCCGCTCGCCCCAAACCGACAACTGTTCCGCCGCCGCCGCGCGAAAGGTGTCGCCCGCGCAAAGCAGCACCTTGCGGCCGTCACGGGTCAACCGATGGGCGAGCTTGCCGATGGTCGTCGTCTTGCCGACCCCGTTGACGCCGACGACCAGGATCACTTCGGGAGGTTGCGCGGCTGTTTCCGCCGGCTGCCCGGAACCGCACAGAATCTCCATCATGCGGCCGGCGATCCGCTCTTTGAGCGCGCGCGGGTCGCCGCATTCTTCGCGGCCTATTTCTCCGCGTACGTCCTCGATAATCTCGCTCGTCGTGCGAACGCCAACATCCGCCCCGATCAGCGTCATCTCCAGGTCGTCGAGGAGCTCTGCGTCGATCTCCGTTTTGCCTTCGAAAATGTCGTCGATCTGCCCGCTCAGGGCGTCCCGCGTCTTGGAAACCGCTTTTTTGAATCGGTTGAAGAGCCCGGACTCCGGCGGTGGAGCGCTGAACAAGGTCTGAATCATACGCCGGGACGCAGCCCGCGGCTACGATCATATCAAGAGGCCGTTTTACGCCGGCTGGCCCGTGGAGAAACAGAAATTCCGAGGCCAAGAACGATTCGGAAAGCCGCCGTTTTCGGCGTCGGCTGTCTCCTGCTCGACCTTCCGGTTCGAACGCGGCGGGACAAAAGACGACGAAAGACCTTCAGGCGGATACGGCCGGCTAAACGCGCGCGACGGCTTGCAGCAAGCCTTTCAGCGAATACTCGCTGGCTTTGGCTTTGCTGCCGTCGATCTCGAAATGGGTCTCGAGCGAAATCGCGCCTGCATAGCCGTCCTGCAAAAAAGCCCGCAGTTGTCCGACATGATCGAAGTCGCCGTCGCCCACGCCGCACCAGTCCGCGCCGCCGTCGGGACGATATTTGTAATCGCGGAAATGCACGTGATGGATGCGCTTGGGGTCCAGCAGCTTGTAACCCGCCGGGTAGGGTTCCGGGTCGCCCGAGCCGGCCGAGTTGTTCGGGTCCCAGGTCAGGCCGAGCGCCGGGCGCTTGACTGCCTGCAGCAGCTTGGCCGCATGAGCGGCAGTCGCGACGTAGCTGTTGCCGACATTCTCGAGCGCCAGGCGGAACCCCGCTTGGCGGGCGCGTTCGGCCGACTCCTCGACGCGCTCAAAAATCCAGGGGTAACGCGCAGGGTTCGGCTCATGGCCCTTGGGATGGGTAAAAGCAAACGTGCGAATCAGATCCGTCCCCAGGACGCCGGCCCGCTCGAACGCCTTGTCCAGTAACGCCCACTGTTTATCGAGCGCCTCTTTGCCTTTGACGGTCGCGGTATCCGGCGGCGGAACCTTGAAGAACCCAGTGTCGAGAACCGCCAAGCGGATTCCGGCGTCGTCGAGGATTTTGCGTGCTTCCCGCGCCCGTTCGATCGGCTGTGAGGTGTTGTACTTGCCCCAGTACCTGCGGATTTCGCAATACTCGAGGCCAAAGCGCTTGAGGAACTCCACCGCAACGCTCAGGTCGTCGTCGATCTCATCGGTGGTGACCGCCAGACGAAAACGCGCGCGCGCGGCCGCGGAGAGACGAGACCGCAAACCGGCCTGCAGCGACGCCGCCGCGGACAAAGTCAACAAACTGCGACGAGTGATCGGCTTCATCACTCACGAATTATAGCTCCCGCAGACATGAACTCTTTTACCCGGCAAGCTGCAAACCGATTTTTCGAGATCGCGGTCGGACTGGCGGCGGGCTGCCTGGCGCTGCGCATCGCGCGCCTCGTGGAATCTTTCATACCTTGGGCGTTGGTTCGCTTAGGGGACGCCGAGGTCGTGCGCGGAAGCTTCGGCGGAGGCGTCGCCCTGCCCTCCGATGCGCCGTGGGCGCTTCACGCGCTGCAAGCGATCGGGGAGCCGCTGCTCCCGGCAGCCGCGGTTGTTTTGACAGTTTGGTCGGTTCCGCGGCTTCCTCGGGCGGCCGCGCCGGCCGCGGCTTTTTCAGCCTTTTGGTTTGCGGCGGCCCTCATCCGCGAACTCGCGGTTTACGCCCGCCTCGGGCGAGGCTCCATGCATACGCTGGCAAATGCCGCTGGACTGCCTTGGGGCGGCGCCGAGTTGCCGCGCGCGCTTGTTGCCGCCCTGTTGGCCGGAGCGCTCTTCTATCTGTTGCGCCGCGCCGTTCGCGGCATGCGGCTCTACCCGCCGACGGCGTTCCTCATACCCTGCGCAATCCTTTATCTCGCTTTGCCTCAGGCCCGCGCCGACAGCCGTTTCCTCCAGCGCAGCGGCCTCGAGCATCTGCCTCTGTTCCTGGCGGCGGCCGCAACGCTTGCGGTCCGGCAGTGGAAACCGCGGGGGGCCGCGGGCGGCAAAGCCGCCTTCGCCGCGCCGGCCGCGCTCGGCGCGGCCGCGTTCTTCGCGCCGATCACGCTCGATTCGACTGCGGCTCTGAGGGAGGCGGTCCGTTGGGTCGAGGCGCAATCGACGGATTGGCAATTGCTCTTCGAGGAAAGCCGCTTCGACGCGCCGGAGCGCGAACGGTGGCTGCGCGCCGCAACGCTGCGCAGCGAACGCTTGCGCCAACGCCTGGGTATTCGCGCGCGCGGCAAGCCTGTCCGGGCGCATGTGGCCAAGACTTGGCAGGCCTTCCAGCAGATCGCCCGCGACCGGCGTTACCAGGGCAACTTTTACCTGCAGTCCGCTTCCGGCCCCGTAGCGCTCGCCGGACCCGGCAATCGCCCCGACGACGCGCTCGCCGAAGCAATCATGCTCATGCGCGGCGCCTGGGGAGAGCCCGCGTCCGACGCGATGGCGCGGGCGATCGCCCGCCGCGCCGTCGGGAATTTCTACGGGAACGACCTCGGCGGCTACGCCGCACGCATCGCCTGCGAGGAGAGGCGCTACCCGGCCGCCGAGATATTTGCCGTCAACCAAGCGTATCTCTCGCCCCTGACGCGGGACGCGGTTTCCGGCGCCTGGGTCGAGAACTTCGTCAGCCGCCGCAGCGTCGACGAACTGCAAGCTCTATACCGCCGGGAACTCGGGCAGGCGCTCGCCATGTGCCCCGACTGCATCCCCCAATGCCGCGAGCCGACCGGGCGGATGGGAAGGAGTCCGCCGCCGTTGCCGTATCAAAAGGGCATTTCCTTCTCGCACGAGATAGGCGGCGACTGGGGCTACGGCTCGGAATCCGCCGCCCGCGAGCTGCAAAAAATTCGCGGTCTCGGCGCCAACGCCGTTGCTCTGGTCCCCTACGCCTTTACCGCGGCGCCCGACCGGCCGACTATCCGGTTCAGTACCGACGAAACCGACGACCGGCTGCTGCGCTCCCTGCTCGCAGCCCAAGCTTCGGGGCTCAAAGTAATGCTCAAGCCGCACCTCTGGAGCGGACGTCGCTTTCACGGCGACATCGCCTTTCCCGACGCATCGCAACTCGATATCTGGTTCGAGCAATACCGCCGCTGGCTGCTGCATTTCGCCCGCTTCGCCGAGCTTCACGGCGTCGATCTGCTGGCGGTCGGAAACGAGCTTGCGGGCTTGACCGTCCATGAAAACCGTTGGCGCGGACTCATTGCCGATGTCCGCAGGGTTTACCGCGGCCCCGTGACGTACGCCGCACACTGGAACGGCGAGTTCGAGCGGATTACGTTTTGGGACCGGCTCGATTACATCGGCGTGAATTTTTACTTTCCATTATCCTTTCCGCACGAGCGCCTCGCGGCCGGGTCGGCGCAAATCGCCGCGGCGCGGCGCAGGCTTCAGGCGGTCTCCGCAAGATTCGACAAGCCGATTCTGTTTACCGAGGTCGGCTTCCCCGCGCTCAAGACCGCCGCCTCGAAACCCTGGGAAGAAAACTCGAGCGGTCTCGA
The DNA here is from genome assembly GCA_965214915.1 of Bryobacterales bacterium. Classification (GTDB taxonomy): domain Bacteria; phylum Acidobacteriota; class Terriglobia; order Bryobacterales; family UBA6623; genus CATQHP01. Next base: position 1,270,362 of record CBDCCP010000001.1, read on the forward strand.
CGCCGCACTCCAAAGGCAATGCTACGATCTCTGGTTTCAGCACTTCAGCCGCGAAACCTACGCTGCCGGAATGTACTGGTGGAAATGGCCGACCCACGGCCGCGGCGGGCCGTTCGACACGTCGCACCGCCCCGTAGGCAAACCCGCGCTCGAAATTTTGCGGACATGGTTCGCAGCGTTGTGACCCTGTGATATACTGGGGACGGTCGAAGCAGCCGCCCTCCTTGTATCTTCTTCACATGCCGGGGGTGTTTTGTGTGGAGACAAATCTGAGAAAGTAGAGGAGTGCCTCGTCAGCATATGGGCCACAACATTTATTTTGGGAACCTGCCCGAGTGGGTGACAGCCGACGACATCAAGTCTTGGTTGGAAAGCAGCGATTTGGTTTGTGACGCAGTACGCGTCATTCGGGATTTCGAAACGCAGGAATCCAAGGGTTACGCCTTCGTGGAAGCGCCGAACGAAGAAGAAATGCAGGCCATCATCCGGCGCTTTAACCGCGCGCCGATCGACGGCAAGCTGCTGCGCGCCAAGTCGGCCCACCCAAAGGGCGAGAAAGCGCAACAGCAGAGTCGGTCCGCGCGCCGGCCGCAGCGCCGCCGTCAAGCGGCGAGCGCGCAATCGCAGCAGAATACCGGCAGCAGCGGTTCGGAGCAGGTCGGCACATTGGGTGAAGCGTTGCAAAAAGCGCTTTAGCCTCGCGCGCGCCCTATCTTTGGGCCAAGCGGCAGGCGTCACAAGTCTTGAAGCAGGCGCTTGACCTCTTCGAAACCCGGAAACCGGCGCTCCTCAGCTTGGAACGCGGGAGTGTGAACGCAGCGCCGCCGCCGGCGCATTTCAGCCGGATATTTCACGTGCAGCATCTCGTGATAGAGCACGTACTCGAGCAGGCGCCGCGGCGCGTCGGGCCGGTCGAAAACGCGGCTGATCACAATCGCGTCGTGGACGGAGTCGTAATGCCCCAGCATACGGCGTGATTCTCCGGGGCTCCATCCGAGCGCCGGCTTGCGCAGTCCGCCGTCGAAAAAGCGCCGGTTGAGCTCCACGAACAAAACGTCAAGATCGCGGTGCTCTCCCCGCGGAGGAACGATGCGCTTATGTCCGCGCAGCCGCCGCGCTTCCCTCGACCGCTGTCTGGTTTGCGGATTGTTCATCCAACCGCGGTAAATTTCATCGGCCCGCCGCGGCAAGCGTTTGCGGTAGAGCTTCGCCAACAGAATGCCCGCGATCGCCTCTTGCACATTGGCCGGCGCCGCCTCGAGCAAGTCGCTCAAACGCACCCGAATCCGGCGGCGCTCTTTTTCCAGGCGGATGGTCGATTTCAACCCCGCGTAAGGATAGAATCGAACCGCAATCTCGGGCGGGTCGGTCCGCGGATTCACCGCGCGGAACACGCGCAGGAATATCTCCTCGACGGACTCGAACGGCAGATGCATCTGTTTCACTTAAGCGGATAGTAGCGTAACGTGGAAAACTCGCGCCCACGCAAGCGTCAGACAAGGTAAACTTCGGAAACAACGTCATGTTGCGGGCATTACTCATCGCGCTCCTCTCGACGGCCGCCGCGCTGAGCGCCCGGCCGACGCCTCTGCGGGGCGCGGCCGAGTTGCAAGAGTTGCTCGACCGGTTGAATACGGTCGGCAGCCTGCTGATGCTCGGCGCGCACCCCGACGACGAGAACACCGCCGTCATTGCCTATTTCGCGCGCGGCCGCCACATCCGCACCGGCTACTTCTCCGCGACGCGCGGCGAGGGCGGACAGAACCTGATCGGCGTCGAGCAAGGCCCGCTGCTGGGCATGATCCGCACGCAGGAGTTGCTGGAAGCCCGCCGCATCGACGGCGGCGAGCAATTCTTCGCCAGCGCGATAGACTTCGGCTTCAGCAAGACGCCCCAAGAAGCGCTCGCCAAATGGGGCAAGCAGCGCCTATTGCGGGATATGGTGCGGACCATCCGGCAGTTCCGTCCCGACGTCATCGTCTCCCGCTTTCCGCCGAAACCCGGCAGCGGCGGGCACGGCCAGCACACCGCCGTCGGTTGGACGGGTCCCGAAGCCTACGAGGCCGCCGCCGACCCGAACATGTTCCCCGAGCTCGGCCTGCCGGCCTGGAAGGCGCGGCGCTATTACTACAACACGCCGACGTTCAACCGCCGCATGGAAACCGCCGAAGCGCAGCGGGCCGACCGCCTCCGCCTCGAGCTCGGCGATTACGACCCGGTCCTGGGCAAGTCGTACGCGGAGATCGCCGGCGAAAGCCGCAGCCGGCACCGCAGCCAGGCCATGGGCGCCTCGCAGCGCAAAGGCAGCGTGCCCGCGTTCTTCGCTTACGTAGCCGGCGAACGCGCCGAGAAAGATTTGTTCGAAGACATCGACGCCACCTGGAACCGCATCGACGGAGCGCGGCGCATCGGCGGCCTGTTGGCCGAAGCGCGCTCCGCTTACGACCCCAAGCGGCCCGAGGCGTTGCTACCCCTCCTGCTGGAAGCCCATCGCGAGCTTGGCGCTCTGAACCGGCCGGAGTTGGCTTACAAGCAGAAGCAGCTTGGCCGAGCGATCGAACTGGCCTCCGGCATCTGGATCGACGCCGCGGCCGAGCGCTGGAATTTGGTCCCCGGCAAGACGGCGGCAATCGCCGTCCGCGTCTTGCGCCGAACGCCGCCGGCCTGGAAATGGAAGTCCGCGCAGCTCTCGGGCGCCGGCGAGGCGGACGTGCCGGCAACGGCCGAGCTGCCTTTGAACCGGATCGTCGAAAAAACGATCGATCTCAAGTTGGCGGAAGACCTCGAATACTCGCAGCCGCCCTGGCTGCGGGAAAAGACTGCGGGCGACTTCTACGAGCGGGCCGACGGTTCGCCGGAAGCTCCCGAGACGCTGACGGCAACGTTTGTTTTCGAGACCCCCGAAGGCGTCGAAGTGACTTTCTCGAAGCCCGTCCGTTACCGCTGGGTCGACCGTTCCTTCGGCGAAAGGGCGCGGCGCGTGCAGATCGTCCCCGCGGTTGCCGTCAACTTCGCGCAGGCAAACCGGGTCTTCACCAGCGCCGCCGCGGCGGCGGTTCCCGTGCGCCTGATCGGCAACGACGCGGTCCCGGCAGCGCAAGTCGCCTTGAGCGTTCCCGACGGATGGGCCGTTTCGCCCCAATCCATCGCAGTCGAGTTCGCCGGGGCCGGTCAGGAGAAGACGGTGGTCTTCGCGCTCACGCCCCCGGCAACCGCTTCCGGAGGGGTGGTCAGAGCATCGGTCAAGGTCGGCGGCAAGACCATCGATGCCGGGATGCAAACCATCGAGTACGATCACATCGCCACGCAGATGACCTACCCGCCGGCGGAAATGCGCGTCGAACGCATCGACGTGCGCATGCTCTCCCAGTCGATCGGCTACGTCATGGGCGCGGGCGACAAAATTCCCGAAGCCTTGGAGCAGCTCGGCGCAAGCGTGACGCTGCTCTCCGACGTCGATCTGGCGTCCGGCAACCTGAGCCGATACGATGCGATCGTTTGCGGAGTCCGCGCGCTCAACACCCGGCCCGGCCTGCTCGCGGCGAAGGAGCGCGTCCTCACTTACGTCGAAGACGGCGGAACGCTGGTCGTGCAATACAACACGCTGCCTTTCGGCCGCGGAGGCCCTCGCCGCGCGGCGCCGACTCTGGCGCCCTATCCGCTCACGCCGTCGCGCAACCGCGTCACCGACGAGACGGCGCAGGTCACCTTCCCCTCGCCCGACCACGTCCTGCTGCAAGCCCCCAACAAAATCACCGCCGAAGACTTCGCCGGCTGGGTGCAAGAGCTGGGCCTCTACTTCATGTCCGCTTGGGACGAGCGCTACCAGCCGATCGCCGCCGCCAACGATCCCGGCGAAGAGTCCCAGGCGGGCGGCATGCTCTACGCCCGCTACGGCAAGGGCGCTTACGTTTTTACCGGCTATTCGTGGTTCCGCCAGTTGCCCGCGGGCGTCCCCGGAGCCTACCGCATCTTCGCCAATCTGGTCAGCGCGGGAAAGCTCCGTTAAGCCGGCGGGCGCACGGCGGCGATCGACTTCAGCAGGCCGCAGAAGCGTTCCTTCCAGATCGCCGCGCGCGGAAAAAGCTCGCTTAGTTGCCGGGTCGTCAACAGGTCGATATCGCGCAGGAAGTCGTCGCAGCCTTCGGGGGTCGGGCGCTGCAAGATTCCCCACACGGTGAAATTCCGCAGCAACGGGCGTTGCCGGCTCTTCGGCAGGTAGTGAATCAGCGGCGTGTAGAGATGCGGCTCGACCGGGAACCAGCGGTAGGGCGTCTGCACGTAGTAGCCGCAACCGACTCTTGCGGTCTCCTTGGCGAAGGCGACGCGGTTTTCCTGCCCGGGAATATGTTCGACGATGGAATTGGCGAACGCCAAATCGAACGCGCGGTCGCGGAAAGGCAGGCGCCGCGCGTCGGCGACGACCCACTGGAAACGGCGGTCGGCGGACTCCGGTTTTTCCAGATTGACGATCACCACCCGCGGAACGACCGCGAAGAAATTCCAGTAGTACGCCGCGCCCCCGATATCGAGCACGGTGGAGCTTTCCGTGATGCCGAAGGCTTGGGCAAGACGCCGGAAGCGGCGGCTGCGGAAGTAACGGCCGATAGGCGGATGCAGGCGCCGGATGCTGAAATTGCCGCGACGGATGGCGAGGGCTCCCCGTAAAGATTCGGGATAGCACATTTCGCAGGCCGGTTCCAAGCGATGCGCTACTATCGTGGCGTCCGCGCCGGCCGGCCCGAGTTGTTGCCGAGCCGAGTAATGCGCATGAAGGAGTTGACCCTATGAATCGTTCGATCACGCGGCGGCAATTCGTAGAACGCACGGCAGGTCTTGCCGGCGCCTTCGCGGCCGCTTGTTCTTCGGAACCCCGCGAGTCCGCCGACCCAAGGCCCAACGTCGTGCTGCTGATGGGAGACGATCACGCCTGGGACGAGACGGCCTATAACGGGCATCCTCATCTGCAGACGCCGGTTCTCGACGAGATGGCGGCGACCGGTCTGCGCATGGACAATTTCTATTCGGCGTCTCCGGTTTGTTCCCCGACGCGGGGCAGCGTGTTGACCGGCCGCCATCCCAATCGCTACGGCACGTTCACGCCCAACTGGTCGATGCGCCCGGAAGAGATCACCATCGCGCACATTCTCGGCAAGGCCGGCTACGCTTGCGGGCACTTTGGCAAATGGCACGTCGGCACGGTGAAAGCCGGCTCTCCCTTGAATCCCGGAGCGATGGGGTTCGACGAATGGGTGTCGCACGACAACTTTTTCGAGATGAATCCGCAGTTGTCGCGCAACGGCGGGCCGCCGGAGCAATTCGAGGGCGAAAGCTCGGAGATCGTCATCGACGAGGCGATCCGCTTCATCGGCGGCGCGGCCGCGAGCAGCCGGCCGTTCCTCGCGGTCGTCTGGTTCGGCTCGCCGCACGAGCCGTACAGCGGACTGGACGAAGACTTGGCGCTCTACGACGACCTGCCGGAAGAGTACGCCGAGCGCACGGTGCGGCTGACCGGAATGGATACCGGCCTTCCCGTCGAGCGCCCGCTGCGGGACGTGCTGCGCGAGCGCTACGCCGAGATCACGGCGATGGACCGCGCGATCGGCAAGCTGCGCTCGTATCTGGCGGACGAAGGTCTGCGGGACAACACGCTGCTCTGGTACTGCGGCGACAACGGCATCCCTGCCAGCGGGCTCGCAACCACGCCGTTTCGCGGCCGGAAAGGCAACGTTTACGAAGGCGGCGTGCGCGTCCCGGGCATTATCGAATGGCCGCGGAAAATCACGCAGCCCCGCGCGACCGCCGTGAACGCCGTGACCAGCGACATGCTGCCGACGCTGTGCGAGTTGGCCGAGGCGCCGCCGCCGGAGCGCCCGTTGGACGGCATCGGCCTGCAAGCCCTGCTCGACGGAGAAATGACCGAGAGGCCGAGTCCGATCTGCTTCTGGACCTACGACACGCGCCACGAAACCGCCGGCGACCCCAAGCCCTACATCGATCCGCAATTGCAGGAGGGCACGACTCCTCTGGTGAAGATCATGGACGGACGCTTCACGCGCAATTTCCGCAATTTTCATCACCCGGAAATCGCCGAGGAAGATTTTCTCGGCGAGCGGGCGATACTCGGCAACCGCTACAAGCTGGTCATCGGCGGCGAACGCGGAGACGAAACGGCCAAGGAACTGTTCGACCTGCGCGCCAACCAAGCCGAAAAGACCAACCTTATCGAGGCGCAGCCGGAGATCGCCGCCGATCTGGCGCGGCAGCTTCGCGAATGGCAGGAATCGGTGCTGAACAGCCTCACGGGGAAAGACTACGGCGGGCCTTCCGAGATCTGAGCCGGCGCTCAATCCTTCACCCGCGCAAGCGCCTGCCGGGCCAGTTCGGCCGCGGGCGCTCCGGCGTGCAGCCGCATCAACTCTTCGAGCTCGCGTCTAGCGGCTGGATGCTTCCCCTCTCTGACGTAGATCTCTGCCAGGAAGAACTGCGGGTGGGAAAAGTGCCCCCGGTCGGCTTCTTTCGCCCGGATGAGATGGCGGCGCGCCCTGTCGAATTCCTGCTTGTAAAAGAAATTCATGCCGAGCTGAGAGTTGGCCAGAGCGTCGTTCGGGCGCATCGACTGCGCCATCAGGTTGTACGGCAGCGCGTCGTCGATGCGCTGCTGCGACAGGAGGGCGCCGCCCAAGTTGACCATTGGGGCGAAGGCTTGCGGGTCGTGCCGCAGCGCGGCGCGGAAGTATTCCTCGGCCTGCTCGTAATCGTCGGCCTTGTAGGCGAGCGTGCCCAACTCGTTCCAGGCTTCGACGAAGCCCGGCGATAGCTCTACCGCTTGCAGCAGCCGGGCGATGCTGCCCTCGCGGTCGCCCTTGGTCAGCCGCCGCCGCGCCGCCCTGAAAGCCGCGCGCGCCTTCGGCGAAACCGCCAAGTCGCCGAGCGATACCGAGCTTTCCCTCTCCAGATTCCTGCGGCGGGCGTCTTCCGAACGTTCGAGAACGACCTGTATGTCCATGCGCCCCGCATCGTCGGCAAAACTCCGCGTGACTTCCACCGTGCGGCTGGTAGGCCCCCATTGCGGATCGAAGACGGTCAAGGTGTACGCGCCCGGCTCCAACTTCTTGAAGGCGAACGCGCCGTTGCGCACCGGCGCCTCATCGTAGAATGCCCGCGCGACGGCGGAAATCATGGCGATGCCCCGCGGCAACTCGGGCGTCACGGTACCGCGCAGCGCCAGCGTCTCGGACGCGGCGGCGGCCGCGCACAGAAGCGCAAGGGCAAACGGCAAGCGGCAGGCCCGCCACCCGAAAAACATGCTCAAACCCAATGGCCGGCAATCCCGAATCAAGTGACCGATTCCCGCAGCGGCAACCCGCTGCCCCGCTTATTGTAATCTCTTCTGGAGGAATCCCGCCGATTCTAAGCGTTTTGAGAGGCTTTGCCGGGGTTCGTAAGAGAAACTGGAGGGAACCCGCCGATCATAAGCGTTTTGAGAGGTTTTGCGGGGGTTCGTAAGAGAAACTGGAGGGAACCCGCCGATCGTAAGCGTTTTGAGAGGTTTCGCAGGGGTTCGTAAGAGAAACTGGAGGAATCCTGCCGATTCTAAGCGTTTTGAGAGGTTTCGCGGGGGTTCGTAAGAGAAACTGGAGGGAACCCGCCGATCGTAAGCGTTTTGAGAGGTTTCGCAGGGGTTCGTAAGAGAAACTGGAGGAATCCTGCCGATTCTAAGCGTTTTGAGAGGTTTCGCGGGGGTTCGTAAGAGAAACTGGAGGGAACCCGCCGATCATAAGCGTTTTGAGAGGTTTCGCAGGGGTTCGTAAGAGAAACTGGAGGAATCCTGCCGATTCTAAGCGTTTTGAGAGGTTTCGCGGGGGTTCGTAAGAGAAACTGGAGGGAACCCGCCGATTGTAAGCGTTTGGCAGGGCACAATCGATTCCGCATGGCACAATCCGCAACAGGCAGGGAACGGCATCCTATCGGCCAAGCCTGGCTCAGAAGCGAGTTGGGTTTGGGGGTTCCGCCGCCGTTCGTGGAGAGCTACATCGCGGCCGGCGCGCGGCGGACCGAAATGCGCGACTCGCGAACCGTGGAGATATACCCTCGGCCATATGCCGCGGACGGGTCGATCGTAGCGCACCTCCGTTTTGCGCTGCGCCGGGAACCCGTGGACCTCGGGGTGCTGGCCGCCGCCTTCAAGGCGGTCGAGGCCGCCGACATCGAAAACTGGGTACGGGCGGAACCTACGGGGGCGTTCAGTCGGCGCGCCTGGTTTTTCTACGAGATGTTCACCGGTCGAACGCTGGACCTGGAGAACGCCCGCTCCGGCAATTATGTCGAAGCCCTGGATCCGAACAAGCACTTTGTCGCCGCGCGCCGCAATTCTCGGCGCCACCGCGTGGCCGACAATCTGCTCGGCGTACCCGGCCTGTGCCCCTCGATCAGGCGCACGCCGCGGTTGATGGAGAGGCAGGGCCTGCGCATAGACGAGGAGGCGCGCGCGCTGATCCGAAGCTATGAGCCGGCGATCCTCGCCCGGGCCGTGAACTATCTCTACACGGAAGAAACGCGCTCTTCGTTCGCCATCGAGAGCGAGACCCCGAGCGCCATGCGCACGGAGCGGTTCGTTGCCGCGTTGCGGGCGGCGCCCGCTTTCGACCCGGCCGACAAGGCCGCGCTGATCCGCCTGCAGGGCAATATCGTCGACCCCCGTTACGCGGCTGCCGACTGGCGCGGCCTCCAGAATTTCGTGGGAACGGCAGTCGGCATGCATCGCGAGAAAGTGCATTACATCTGCCCGCGGCCCGAAGACGCGCCCGCACTCATGGACGCCTGGACGGCCATGACGCAGCGCGTTGTCGATGGCGGCGTCGATCCCGTCGCAGCGGCGGCGGTTTCTGCTTTCGCCTTCGTTCTGATCCACCCTTTCGAGGACGGCAACGGCCGCATCCACCGCTTCCTGATACACCATGTGCTGGCCAAACGGGGCTACAGCCCGCCCGGCGTTATCTTTCCCGTTTCCGCTGCCATTCTTCGCGACCGGAGCAGCTACGATGCAGTGCTGGAAGCCTTCTCGCAGCCGCTCTTCGAATTCATCCGCTGGCATTGGACGGCGGAGCGGGAAATCGTCGTCGAAAACGACACCGCCGATCTCTACCGCTATTTCGACGCAACCGGGTTCGCCGAGTACCTGTACGACCGCGTGGCCGATACCGTTCGCCGCGACCTCAAGGAAGAGCTCGATTTCGTCGCGGTCTTCGATCGGGCATTCGAAGCGGTGCGCGCGACCGTGGACATGCCGGACCGCCGCGCCTCGTTATTCGTGCGTCTCTGCATGCAGAATCAAGGCCGGCTTTCGGCAAAGAAACGCCGCAACTTCACCGAATTGGACGACGCCGAGATCGCCGCGATGGAAACGGCGGTGCGCAACGCGATGCAGGGCGGGGTTGAGGGCTGAGAATATGAGCGTAAGAACGGTATGCGGCCGGTTCACCCGGGCGAGATATTGCGAGCGGAACTCGATACGCTCGGTCTCTCTGCCAATGCGTTGGCGAAGGCGCTGGATGCGCCGTCAAACCGCGTCACTGCGATTCTGAACGGCCGGCGGGGCGTAACCGCCGATACCGCGCTTCGGCTGGCGCGCTATTTCGGGACGACGCCGCAGGTCTGGTTGAACCTGCAAAAGACCTACGAGCTGCGCCGAGCCGAAATCGAGGTAGGCCGAGAGATCGCCGCTCGCGTGCAGCCGCGGCAAGCGCCGGCACAAACGGCCGCTGACTCTCCATTGCGAACGGGGTCGAGGCTCATTTGCCGCCGTCGCTCAGCCGCCGTTCCGCCCCGCAATTTTCAAACGTTCGGCTCTCCGGTTGTCCCCGGTCCCGGCCGCTGTCGGCGTATCAAGCGGATTCATACCGGCGCAGACTTAGGTTCGGGCATTTGATCCCATGTTCTGCCGTCCAGCGTCCGGCCTGTCTTCTTCTTGAATACGCCGCCCCATTGCTTGAAGAAGAACGGCGTCCCGGAACGTATGCAACGGTCGCGGATCTCCCGCACCCAGTCCGGCGGCATCGGTCTGGCGCCCGGTCCGGACTCGCCGCCGACAATGACCCAATCGATGTTCGCTAAATCCATATCCGGTAGGGGGCCTAGCAGCGGTTCAAGAGACAAAAACTTGGTTCCGGCGCCGGTTTCCTTGAGCAGCGCCAGTCGCCCCAGCAGGCTTTCGGATTCGATGCTGGCGCCGAGCCAGATGTTCGGCGTCCAGCACAGCCCGCCGCTGAGCAGTGCGGCGCGGTCCGGCCGTTTGGTCAATACCTGAAAAGTGTGTCGGGACGCTCGATTCATGACCGTGAACACGGATGCGATGAACGCCGCCGACACGGATTCGTGAAACAGATCGGACATGGAATTGACGAAGACGAGGCGCGGCTTCTTCCACTGCAACGGTTCTTCGAGAGACGATTCGTGCAATGCGACCGAGAATCCGTTCCCGTACTTGGCTACGCCCATCGCGCGGAGCCTCAGGGACATGCGCTCCGCATAGCAGAACTTGCACCCGGAACTGATCTTCGTGCAGCCGGTCACCGGGTTCCAGGTGGTCTCTGTCCACTCGATCCTGGAGCGCGTGGACATGACTACATTCTATCCAAAATATGTTTTGCAATGCGTTTGGCAGGTTCGATGCCCCTCGGATTGCCGACGCAAAACAGAAATTCAAACAGCGCGGAATTCTTCGAATTCCGCAAGGTCCGAGATTGCTGGAGAAACCTGTCGTCGAGTAAGCGAGTCAGTTTTTCCTTGTAGATTCCAATAAGCCCGTCGACGCCCGGCTCTCTCTCGAATCCGCGGTCTTCGAAAAGTTTTCCCTGTGAACTTTCCTGGTAGAGATCCCGCCAACTCTCGCCGCCGAATACTGTTGTCAACCGGTCGGCCCATTTCTTCTCGCTGGCTTCCGGCATTCTGGATTGCGGCAGCATCCGCGCGACCGCGGATGTCGGGAAAAGAATCCAGATGTCCAAGGCCTTGAAGTCCGCTATCGTTTCGATCGTCGCCCATTCGACCTCCGTGGCGAACGGGTCGAGAAAGAGAACCCCGCGCCAGCGCTGCCAATCTTCATGAAGGTTGCGTAGAAAGTCGTTCGCATCGGAATTCACGATCCTGATTTTTCTGTCAGGGTGTGCCCCGCGCAGGGCGTCCAACTTTTGACAGCGGTCACGGTCTCTCTCGACAAAGATCAACCTGTCGAACGGTTTGTCGGCGATTCCGACCGCCCGCTCGGCGGAGCCGCTCACGAAGCTGCGGGCATCGTCGTCATGGTCAGGCAACACAATGCGGCCTGTGCCCGCAAAGGCATCGATGTACATGAGTTCAAACGATTGATTCTTCAACGCCGTCGTGTATGCATCGAGATAACTTTCCAATATGTCGAGCTTTTTCAGCGTCCACGGCCCGCCGAAGCTTGATCGCGGTTCGGCCGCTTGGCCGGTCATTTCAATGCCGCCGCCTTCAGGCTCTCAACGCTGCAGTCGATCCATATCGCGGCCATGCCTTCAATTCAATATTGTCGGGTTTGTCGTCGCGATCCGACGCATAGCTCTACCAGGATAACCCGACGCAGCCTGTTCGGCGCCGGCCGGCCCCCTACCGCAGACGGTTCAGGGTGTAGGCGGCCATGCCGGTTGTCAGCGGCTCGCCGGCGGCGGAGAGGATGCCGCTTGGTCGCAGGTTGAATATGCGGCCCGGCGCCGCGGTAGGTCGTATCGAGTACGAACAGGCAGTCCATCGACGCGCGTGCTATTGCCCGGGATCCGGCGGCGGCAGCGGTTCGAGTTGGGCGATCGATGCCGGCAGCGCTTCCCGCACCGTCTGCCAGACCAGACCGAGGTCAACTGCGAAATAGGCATGAACGAGGCGGTTGCGCATGCCGACGATCTCATGCCACGGGATTTCCGGATGTGCCTCTTTCGTACCGTCGCTCACGCGGGACGCAGCCTCCCCGACGATCTCTATCGCTTTCAGAACCGCGTTCTGGTGCAGGCGGCTCTGTTCGAACTGAAGGAAGGTCAGCCCGGCAGCGAACTCCACCGCTTCACGCCCCGCTTGCAGCATGTCGAGCAGATAGGCGTCGTCACGCCACATAGATCGTCTGCGCCGATTGGAGGATGGCTTTGCGGCGGATGTAGTTGCGGCTCGCTTCGACGGCTGCGTGTTCGACCAGGTCGGCCCGGCGACCGAGTATCCGGCTCAGCTCGTCCTCCATGCGCGTCATGTCCAGAAGCGTGCGCCGCGCCTCCGGCTGGAAGCGCACCAATACGTCGACATCGCTTTCGGGACCGAAATCGTCCCGTAGCACGGAACCGAACAGCGCCAATTCCGCGACCTGCCAGCGTCCGCAGAAGGCGGCGATGTCGTCCGGCGACGCGTCGATGCATGCGTTCATTGTTTTTCCACCTTCACGGACCGCTGGCGCCGCCTTCAAACTCTCGATGCCTGATCGTCGATGAAGCCGCAGCCCCCGCCGCGTATGTGCGGAAACGGCCGCCGCCCCGTTCAAGCCGCTCTCGACTGTCATTATAGGAAGCTCAGGCAACCATGCGGCAACGGCGCGGAGGCAGGCGGAATTGGTGACGAAGCGGACCTCGGCGGCCGCGTTCCGCGCCTATTGCCGCGAACTGGAGCAAACGCATGCAAGCGGACAGGCGACCGAGCATAGCTACCGGCCGGCGTTCCAGACGCTCGTTCAAGATTTGGCGGGCGGCGCCGTCCGCGCCATCAACGAGCCCCAGTCCGTCGCCTGCGGCGCGCCCGACTTCATCGTCGAACGGGGCGGCCTCGCGATAGGCCATATCGAGTGCAAGGATGTCGGCGCCAACCTGGACCGCGTCGAAATCTCTGCGCAACTGAAACGCTACCGCGACGGTCTGCCCAACCTGATCCTGACCGACTATCTGCAGTTCCGCTGGTACGCGGCGGGCGAGCTGCGCAACGAGGCGCGCTTGGCGCGTCTCGACAGCCGAGGCAAGATCGCGTTGGACAAAACCGGCGCCGCGCGGGTCGCCGCGTTGTTCGAGGCGTTCTTCGCGACCGATTTGTCGTCGGTCGCCAACCCGCGCGAGCTCGCCAAGGCAATGGCGGCCAGGGCCAAGCTGCTGCGCGACGCCGTCGGGCGCATTCTCCGGCAAGAAGAAAGAAAGCCGCAGTCGGGGCCGCTGCACGGTTTGCTGGCCGCCTATCGCGACGTGCTGATCGGCGGACTCTCGCCCGAGCAATTCGCCGACTTGCAGGCGCAGACCGCCGTTTACGGCCTGTTCACGGCCCGCTGCCTGCAAACGCGCGCGCGGGAGCCGTTCACGCGCCAATCCGCCGTTTTCGCGCAAACGACGCCGTTTCTGCGCGACGTCTTCGGGCGCATCGCCGGCCCCGGCATCGATCCTCGCATCGCCTGGATCGTGGACGATCTCGCGCAGGTGCTGGACCGGGCGGACATCGCGGCGGTGCTCGCCGATTTCGGCAGCCGCACCCGGCGCGAAGACCCGGTGGTGCATTTCTACGAGGACTTTCTGGCCGCCTACGACCCGCAAATGCGCGAGGTGCGCGGCGTCTATTACACGCCGGAGCCGGTGGTCGGCTACATCGTGCGCAGCGTGGACCGCCTGCTCCGCGGCCGCTTCGGCCTGCCCGACGGGCTCGCTGACACCGCGACCGTCCCGGTCGAGACGCGCAACGGAGCCGCGGAGTCGAGCCCGCGCGTGCTGATCCTCGACCCCGCCGCGGGCACGGGAACCTTCCTGCGCGAAACGGTCGCCGCCATCCGTTCGACCATCGAGAAAAAGGGACTCAGCGGCGCTTGGCCCGACTATATCCGCGATCATCTTTTGCCGCGCCTGTTCGGGTTCGAGCTGCTGATGGCGCCCTACGCGATCTGCCACCTGAAGCTCGCCCTCGAAATCGGTGGAACGGACGCCGGGTTCAAGATGCCCGACGGCCAACGCCTCGGGGTGTTTCTCACCAACACGCTGGAAGAAGCGCACGAAAGCGTCGCCGGCGCGCTGTTCGCTCACGAAATCGCCCAGGAAGCGGCGGGCGCGGACGCCGTGAAGCGCAAGAAGCCGGTGATGGTCGTGCTCGGCAACCCGCCCTACTCCGGCCACTCCGCCAACAAGGGCGCCTGGATCAAGGGGCTGCTGCGAGGTTTGGACGGCGCAAGAAAAACGGACAGCTATTTTTCAGTGGACGGGCAGCCGTTGGGCGAGCGCAACCCGAAATGGCTGAACGACGATTACGTCAAGTTCATCCGCTTCGCCCAATGGCGCATCGAACGGACCGGCGAGGGCGTGCTCGGCTTCGTCACCAACCACAGTTATCTCGACAATCCGACCTTCCGCGGCATGAGACGGAGTCTGATGCAGACCTTCGACGAGATCTATCTGCTCGACCTGCACGGCAACGCAAAGAAAAAGGAACGCGCTCCGGGGGGCGGGAAAGACGAGAACGCGTTCGATATCCAGCAAGGCGTCGCCATCGGTCTGTTTGTCAAACGGGCCGCTGCAGGCGCCGCCCCGGCGCGGGTGTGCCATGCCGATCTGTGGGGCGAGCGCGAAGGGGGGCCGGACGGCGGCAAATACGGTTGGCTCGCCGCCAACGATGTCGAGACCACCGAATGGGCGGAGCTTGCGCCGAAACCGCCGCTCTATCTGTTCGTTCCGCGCGACGAGAGATTGAGTGAGGAATACGAGGCGGGCGCGGCGATCACCGCCATCTTTCCCGTCAATTCGGTCGGGATTGTCACGGCGCGCGACAAGCTGGCGATTCAGTGGACTGCCGAAGACATGCAATCTGCCGCTGCGGACTTCGTTTCGCGCGGCGCAGAGGATGCCAGAAACGTCTTTTCGCTCGGTAAGGACTCAAGCGACTGGAAAGTCGCGGACGCGCAACGGGATATTCTCGATCATCCCGAGGCGGATCGGAGCGTCGCGCCTATCCTGTATCGACCTTTCGATGTGCGCTTCACCTACTACACCGGACGGGCCGGCGGCTTCATTTGCCGCCCGCGCCCGAACGTCATGCGCCATATGCTGGCCGGGCCGAATCTGGGTCTCTCGACGCCTAGGGCGACCGAGATAGCCGGGGGCTGGGAGCACGTTTTCGTCTCACGAACCCTTACTCAGCACCACACGGTATCGCTCAAGGAAGTCAATTATCTTTTTCCTCTCTATATCTACGGGAAGGGGATGCGCAAAGCGAACCTCGACCGGGAGTTCGTCGCACAGATCGCCTCCGCGGTCGGCCTCGCGTTCCTTCCCGACGGCGCTGGCGACTTCACTGCCACGTTCGGCCCGAAGGACGTGTTCCGCTACATCTACGCCGTGCTGCACAGCCCGGAATACCGCCGCCGCTACGCCGATTTCCTGAAATCGGACTTTCCGCGCATCCCGTTGACCGGCGATCGGGCGCTGTTCGCGGCTCTGGCCGGTCTGGGCAAGCGCCTCGCCGCCTTGCATCTGATGGAAGCAGAAGGCGAGGCTGCGCCCGCCTTTCCATGCACGGGCAGCAACTTGGTAAGCAAGATTCGCTACGCGCCGCCGAACGGCGGCCTGCCGGGCCGGGTGTGGATCAACCCCGAACAGTATTTCGAGGGCGTGGCGCCCGAGACGTGGGCCTTCGCCATCGGCGGCTACCGCCCGGCGGAGAAGTGGCTGAAGGACCGCAAGGGCCGCGTCCTGTCTTTCGACGACATCGCCCGTTACCGCCGCATCTGCGCCGCGCTGGCCGAAACGCCCCGCATCATGACCCGCATCGACCGCGAAATCGACGCCCGCGGCGGCTGGCCCCTCGCGTGATGCTTGTTTTGTTTTGCCGATCGGTCGTATTTTAACGAGGCAAAGGAATGGCAGAACGACAACCGCAGCAAGATTATCGAACTTAAACAGGAGGGAGAAGACGGATAGGATGAGAAGAGCCGCGCTGTTGACGCGGCTGATCGAGGAGTTGAAAAGCAGAGGAAGCTGGTGTGGCGAGACCCACATACAGAAAGCAGCGTATTTTGCGCAGCATCTGGCAAAAATTCCGATGGGCTATGACTTCATCCTCTACATACATGGTCCGTTTTCATTCGACTTGAGATACGAGCTGACGGCTCTTAGGGCCGACGGACTACTGAAACTCGAGACGCAACGGCCGTACGGAGCCCGGATTATCTCTACGGATCAGAGCAAATACATACAAAGTTTCTATCCCAAGACACTGGAAAAATACGGTAACAGAATCGATTTCGTAGCCGGCGAACTCGGCGGCAAGGGAGTTGTCGATCTCGAACGCTTGGGGACGGCCTTATATGTCGGCGAACAACGGAAAGACGACGCCTCGGCTGACGAAAAGGCGAGGCGGGTGACAAATTTGAAGCCGCATATTTCTCCGGAAGACGCTCTTGAAGCAGTTAAGGAGATTGACCGGATTGCCAAGAAATCCCAGGGCATCGTTATCTAAGTCCGGGGTCCTTTGGGATTGGCGCCGGTGGAGGCCGTCGAGCGCCCAGGGCGCATCGATCCGGCAGGGCCGGCCCCTTACCGCAGGCGGTTCAGGGTGTAGGCGGCCATGCCGGTTGTCAGCGGCTCGCCGGCGGCGGAGAGGATGCCGCTCGGTCTGAGGTCGAAGACGCGGCCCGGAACCAGCTCGTCGAGCGTCAGCGAAACTTCGAGGCCGTCGGGCGATACGACGGCGCGGCGCACCGCCACAGGCGTCACCTCGGTTTTCGGCGAGCCGTAGGCCGCGTGATAGCGATAGTAGTAGTGCGTAAACGAGTAGTTCGACGCCTCGCCGGCGGTGGCGCGGTCGGCCGGTTTGGTGAAGGTCAGAGCGAAGCCCGTTTCCGTCAGCTTCATGGCCAGGATGTCGAACGGGACCCGGTCCTGGTACACGACCCGCTGCAAGCCTTCGGTCGATCCCCAGATGCGCGAAGTCTGGGCGACATAGAGGGCCTTGCCGTCAGGAGAAAACGCCAGGCGGTTGTTGGCCATGCGCAGGCCGTTGCCGTCGATGAACGGGAACGCCGCGCCCTGCCACTCGCCCTGAACCTTTTCCAGAAAAACGCGGTAGATGCGCGGGTAGGTCCATTCGGCAACGAAAAGCTGCCCCGCGTAGGGGCCGAACGCGCCGTCCGTCAGGTCGAAAAGCGGCTGGGCGCTCGAGCCGCCCATGTCGTTCTGCGGGAAAAGGATCGCGGGCTTCTTGCGGCGCGCGTCCAGTTCGGCGACGTCGGCTTCGACCGGATTGACGCCGAGGAAATGCGGATGCCAGGGCAGCGACGCCGGGTGTCCGTGGAAGGCGTTCCGCGTGACGTGATGGAGCGGCGACGTGCCGACCCAGCCGCCCTGATTGTCCACGGCGAAGATATCGCCTGCAGGACTCATCACGATGCCGTTCGGCTGGCGAAAGCCGCAGGAGAAAACCGAGACGGCGCCGGAATCGGCGTCGATTTTCAAGGCGCAGCCGCGGTAGGGAACCGGCGAGTAGTGGCCGATCCTGTTGACCTTGCCTGCGAGCCGCTCGGCGGCCCTGCGCGGCTTGCGGCTGAGCTCGCCGCGCACCGGCTCGCGCGGGTCGGCGTTGCCCGAGGCCAGCCCCAGGCTGACGTAGAAGTTCCCCTCCCGGTCGCGGACCGGCCCGGCGATGTATTCGTGATAATTCCCCGAAAGCCCCCAACCGTCGCTGATCGTCTCGAAAAGGTCTGCGGCGCCGTCGCCGTCCGTATCGACGACGCGCGTGAGCTCGGGGACCTGCGCCACGAAAAATTCGCCCTTGCCGCCCGCCAGGATGCCCAGCGGGGTGTGCAGACCCTCGGCGAATTTGCGCCAGCGCTCCGACTGCGGGTCGAACGAGTAAATGTAGCCGCGCCGGAACGCCGCATAAAGCCTGCCGTCGGGGGCGAAGTCGATGGAGCAGAACTCGGGATGAATGCCCCGCGGCCCGCGCACCGTTTCCACCTTGTAGCTGGACGGCAGGACCTGCCCCGGGGCGGATGCGCAGGCGAGAACGCAACCGAAGAGCAGCGTCGCGGGCGTTTTCACGGGCCGACCTCCACCGTGAGCGTCTTGTTCGCGCCGCGGGCGATCGCGCGGGTTTCCCCGCCCTCGACGAACCACATCGGCTTGTCGACTCGGGGAAACTCGAATTGCCGGATCAGCTTGGCGTCCCGCGCGACGAGCGTCTCGTAAACGTCGACGCCGTCTACTTGGTAGTGGAACTGCGGCGCGCCGTCCACCAGTCGGTAACCGCGGAAGCGCCTCTGGGGGATGCGGCCGGTCTCCCCCACCCGTAGGGGATAACCTTGCGAGCGATAAAAAATGTCGCCCACGTAACGCGCCGTCTCGGTGCGGTTGGTGTCCTTGTTCTTTTTCGTCCACAGCGTGGGCGAGATATCGACGAAGCCGCCTTGCCAGGCATAGAGCAGTTGCACGGCGCCGGCGTCGAAGCAGTACGACAACCCGCCGGGGAATCCGACCGAAATAGCGGCGGGAGACGAGCCGGGCATATCCCAGCGGACGACGATCGGCTTGTCGGTGGGGACCGGCATTTCTTCGCTGCCGAGCCGGGCGCTTGCCGTCTCGTATCCCGCGGGAGCGTTTTCCGCCTTGGCGTCGAGCAGCGCCGCCCACAGGTTGTCGATCTTCTCCGCCGCCTCGGGCGCGGGCAGGGAGCCGAAGTAATTGGGCATGGAAGTGCCGGAGAGAATGCGGGCGGGATCGCGCATCCAGCGCGCAAACCAGCGGTAGCGCAGCCGCCGGCCGGCGGTCAGCAATTGCGGGCCGTGCTCGCCGAGCGGGTCGAACTTTCCCCAGCCGTGGCAGCCATTGCAAGCCATCCCGCCCTTTTGGGAATCGAGGCCCAGCATGGCGTGTCCGGTGGTTGCCGACGCCGTCCGCGCGAGCGCCGGACCCGCGCCCGGCTCCAGCCCCGCGCTTTTGGCGAAACCTTCGACGAGCCGCGCCGCTTTGCGGGGATGGTAGGCGGGCATGCGCAGCTCGATCCAGTCGAACGCGCGCGGGCCGCCGGTCAATGCCCGCCGCAGCCAATCACTCCTGAGCTTTTCGCCGGCTCCGGTCAAGACAGGCGCGGATTCGGCGATAGGCGCCGTTGGCGCAGCGCCGTTCCACTCGTGGCAGGCATTGCAGCGCAGCCGCTGCAAGCGGCTTGCGTGGTCGAAGACGGGCGCGCGGCTGACGTCCGGGTAGGCGGAAAAGTCCGCGACAAAGGCATTCAGCGCCGCGCGCTGTTCCACCGCAAGGCGGTACCGCGGGACGCGCCCGGCGGGTTCAGCCGCCAGACAGCCCCGCCGCGGGCGCAGTTCCGCAAACGAGGCCGGCTGCGCGTATTCGGAAGCGATGTCCAAGGCGTGACAGTTCAAGCACCCGCTTGACGCCATCAGAGCCTTCCCCTTCGCGGCGTCGCCGCCCGCGGCCGGCAGCGCATACCTTTCGTCGGCGAAGGCTTCATCCAGATGCGCCGCGACGGCCGTCGCTTCCTCGCGGTCCAGCGACAGCGCGGGCATGCGCCCGCCGGGATCGTAACGGGCGGGGTCCTGCAAATAGGCGACCAGTTCGCCGAACGGCATCTTCGAGCCGGCGCCGGCGAGCGATACTCCGCCGCGGTGATGGCAGGCGACGCAGCCCAGCGTCTGAAAGAGCGTCGAGCCGAACTCGCGATAGCGGCTGGGCAGCTTGGCGTCCAACGCGGGCGCGGCGGCGCCCTGAAGCGTCGTGAGATAACGGGCGATATCGCGCCGCTCGGCCGCGGTTAACGTCAGGGGCATCGCCGCATCGCCGCGCACCGCGCGGGGGTCAACCATCCAGGCGAAGAGCCAGCCTTCGTTGCGCCGCGCGCCAATCCCGTTCAGATCGGGGGCCAAGCGCCTGTCAAGCGAAGTCGATGCGGAGGCGTGGCAGTTGACGCAGCCCAGCTCGCCCGCCAGCCGGCGGCCCTTGAGCACGAGAATTTCGTCCTCCGACAGGCTTTCGTCGTGGGACAGCAAGCGGTTCGGCAGCGGCTCCCAGTCGAACCCCGGGCCTTTCCAGAGCAAGTGCAGTTGCGCCTCGCCGTCAGGCCGACGGTAGCGGACCTCGAGCGGAACCGACCCCGCAGCGAGCCGTAAGGGAGCGTCCGCGGCGACTTTTCCGTCGAGCGAGACTTGCGCGCCGCCTGCGTCGAACGAGTAATCTCCGTTGCGCAGCACCGTGAGCTTGCCGCGCCAGACCGCCTCGAACGCTGCGGCGATCCCCGGATGTGGCGACTCGTCGGCGTCGAGGAAAAAATCAGCGTCGGGCGTCTCGACGCGAACGCTGCGGCGCGCGTCGGAGTAGGTCGCCAGCAGCCCCGAGCGCTCGGCGGAGAAGAGGCCCGGAGCGGCGGCGAGGCCCGCCGTTAACGCCGCGAGCAGCTTGGTCACAGCGCCGTCCCGCGGGAGGGCTGCAACGCGCCGGCGGCGGTCTCCGACCACAGCGCCGGCGCGAGAAAGCCCGCAAGCGCCAGAGTGGTCGTGAAGCGCACGATCTCGCCGCCGGTTTGTCCCAGCAGGAATTCGAGCCCCAGACCGGCCGCCGCCAACGCGGCAGCGGCGGCCAGCCGTTTCTTCTCGAAACGAAGCCCCAGGCAGCAGGCCGCCAGCGTTCCCAGATAAAACCCGAGGCAACGGATGCAAACGGGAAGCTGCGTTCCGAGCAGCGCCCACGACCGGGCCGGCTCTTGATGACAGAAAGGCGAAAACGCAGCGGCAGCCGCGGCGCGAGCAAAATCGCCGCCGACGGCGGCCCACGCCGGACCGAGAAAAACCGCTCCGACAACGATTGCCGAAAGGATGCGAGCCGCGGCGAGCATCGTCCTGCCGCCCCTTACTCTATACGAATGCGGGCACGCCGGTAACACGCGCGCCGAGAACCAGCGTATGGATGTTGTGCGTGCCCTCGTAGGTCTTCACCGTTTCCAGATTGCACATGTGGCGGAAGATCGGGTATTCATCCGTGATGCCGTTCGCGCCCAGCAGATCGCGGGCGCGGCGGGCGATTTCGATCGCCATTTGCGCGTTGTTGCGTTTGATCATCGAGACGTGGCTGAAGTGCAGCTTGCCCTTGTCTTTCAAGCGGGCGGCATGCAGGGTCATAAACTGCGCCTTCGTGATCTCGGTAATCATGAAGGCCAGCTCGTTCTGCACCAGTTGGTGCGAGGCGATCGGACGGTTGTCGAACTGCGTGCGCATCGTCGTGTACTGCCGCGCACAGTCGTAACAGGCCATCGCCGCGCCGATCGTTCCCCAGCCGATGCCCATGCGGGCGTTCGACAGGCAACTCAGGGCGGCCTTCAAGCCGGTGACTCCCGGAAGCGCATTGGCGGCCGGAATCCGGCAGTCGCTGAATCCGAGGCTCGAGGTGATCGAGGCGCGCATCGACAGCTTGTTGTGCAGGTCGGTCGCCGTGAAGCCTGGCGTGCCCTTTTCGACCAGGAAGGCGCGGATGTCGTCGGCGCCGTCGACTTTCGCCCAGATAATCGCCACGTCCGCAAATGTGCCGTTGGTGATCCAGGTTTTTTCGCCGTTGAGGACGTAGCTGTCGCCGTCGCGGACGGCGCGCGTCGTCATTCCGGCGGGGTTCGAGCCGAAGTTGGGCTCGGTCAAGCCGAAGCAGGCGAATTTTTTGGCCTTTTGCAACTCCGGCAGCCACTTGTTCTTCTGCTCTTCGCTGCCGTAGCGGTGGAGGCAGAACATCGAGAGGCTGCTCTGCACCGAGATGAAGCTGCGCAGTCCGCTGTCGGCGCGCTCGAGCTCCTGCATGATCAGGCCGTTCTCGACCTCGCTCATGCCGGCGCAGCCGTAACCGTGGAGATTGGCGCCGAAGAACCCCAACTCGGCGATCGTCTCCGACAACTCCGTCGGGAACGTACCGTCGCGGAAGTGCTTGTCGATTACGGGGATGAACCGGTCGTTGACAAATTGGCGGGCGGTCTGGCGGACGAGCAACTCTTCTTCGCTCAGCAGCGAGTCGAAATCCATGAAATCCACGCCCTTGAACTCGAACATTCCCGTTCCTCCGCAAACTCACCATGTTAGCAACGGCGCGCCGGCCCCTACGCCCGCTCGGCCAGGTAAACGCCGGCGAGGACGACCGCGCCGCCGAGCGTAAGCGCGGCCGTCACGGGCTCGCCCATGAACGCGGCGCCGATCAGCACGGCAAGCGGCGGCTGGAGATACTGGGCGTTCGCCACCCGCGAGGCTTCCAGATAGCCCAGCGCCCAGAAGTAGAGCAAATAAGCGATTACGGCCGAGCCCGCGGCCATGAACAGAAGCGACAGCCAGCCGGCGGCGGGAACGGCGGAGAAATCGAAGTCCCAGCCGGGCCAGATGAGCGTAGGGCCGGCCGTGAGAGCGCCCATCGTGTACGCGGCGCCGAGAAACAACTCCGGCGGGTAGCGTTTGCGGAAGCCGCGGCCGAAAACCGTGACGCAGGCGAAACCCACCGTGGCGGCGAACGTCAGCAGATCGCCGCTGAAAGTCGGCGCCGTCCCGGGGAGGCGCGAGCCGCGGTCGAAACCCAGGATGACGACGCCGACCGCAGAAATCGCCATTCCCAGCAGGCGCGGCTTTTTGAGCTTTTCCTGGCCGATCAGAATCGCCAGAAACAGGATCGTAAGCGGCAAAGTCGCATAGATAATCGAAGAATGCGCGATGCTCGTCCGTGACAAACCGGTCAGGTAGCCGAGTTGATTGCCGACGTGGCCGAACAACATCAGCGCCAGGAACTTGAGCCGGTCCTC
The DNA here is from genome assembly GCA_965214915.1 of Bryobacterales bacterium. Lineage (GTDB taxonomy): Bacteria > Acidobacteriota > Terriglobia > Bryobacterales > UBA6623 > CATQHP01. Next base: position 1,293,150 of record CBDCCP010000001.1, read on the forward strand.
GGGACGAATCGAGCGCAAGCCGATGCAGCGAAGCGCCAGGACGACGTTCATCAGCAGGCCGGCAATGACGATGCGCAGCGTGAAAAAAAGAACGGGCGGGAAGTAGCGGAAGCCGATCTTGCCGATCGGGCCGTTCAACGTCCAGAAAAGCACCGCGGCGGCGACCGCGCCGTAGAGCGCTGCTTTACCCGGCCGGGGCGGCGCGTTTTCGGCGGCGGTCAAGTCAACTCTTCCCGGCGTTCGGTCAGGGCTTCGATGCGCCCGTGGTCCAATGCGTAGCCCAAGCCGGGGCCGCTGGGGGCGGCGATTGCGCCTTGCGGCGTCACTTCGACGGCGGGCGCGACGATGTCCCGCGCCCAATAGCGTTTGGAAGCCGCCACGTCCCCGGGAAGCGTGAAATTGGGCAGCATCGACAGCGCGATATTGTGCGCCCTGCCGATGCCGGCTTCGAGCATGCCGCCGCACCAGACCGGAATCCCGTTGGCCGCGCAGACGTCATGGACCCGGCGGGCCTCGCGAAAGCCGCCCACCCGGCCCAGCTTGATGTTGACGATGCGGCACGCTCCCAGGCGGATCGCCTGCTCGGCGTGGCGCGCGGTGCGGATGCACTCGTCGAGGCAGATAGGCGTCTCAATGGAGTTCTGGAGCTCGGCGTGGTCGATGATGTCGTCATGGGCGAGCGGCTGCTCGATCATCGTCAGGCCGAAAGCATCGAGGCGCCGCAGACGCTCGCGGTCCGCGAGGGTATAAGCGGAGTTGGCATCGGCCATTAACGGCGTGTCGGGAAAGCGCTCGCGGACCGCGGCGAGCGCGGCGATATCCCAACCGGGTTTGATCTTGATCTTGATGCGTCGATAGCCGTCCGCCAGAGCGGTTTCGACCATCGCCAACAATTCTTCGAGCGAATCTTGAATCCCGATGGAGACGCCTGATTGAGTTTCGCCGCGGGTCCCGCCGATATGCCGCCAGAGCGGGATGCCTTTTTTGCGTGCTTCGAGTTCCCAGCAGGCGGCTTCCAGTCCTCCACGCGCCATGCGGTGGCCGCGCACGCGAGCGGTCAGCGGCGCGATATCGGCGGCGGACTCGACCTCGACGCGGAGCACGCGGGGAGCGGCGTAATCGCGCAGGATCATCCACGCGGCGTCCACCCACTCCTCGTTGTAGAAGGGGTTCTCGCCGCAGGTGACCTCGCTCCAGCCTGCGGCGCCGTCCCCGTCCTCGACTTCGACCAGCACGATGCGCCGCTCGTAAGTGCGTCCGAAACTCGTTTCGAAGTGATGCGCCAGCGGCATGCGTATCTGCCGCAGGCGGATGCGCTCGATTTTCACTGCGCATCCATCCTATCGCCGCTGGCAGCGCGGACAGAAGTGCGTACCGCGGCCGGCGACGATCGTCCGCCGCAGCGGCGTCGCGCAGACCTTGCAATCCTCGCCGGTCTTGCCGTAAACGTTGGCTTGCAATTGAAAATAGCCCTGCGCGCCTTGACTGTCGACGTAGTTGTTGACCGTCGTGCCGCCGGCGGCGATGGCGTCGTTGAGAACGTCCTGGATTGCCGCATGCAGCCGCCGCGCGCGCTTGCGGCCCAGGCTCGCGCTGTTGAGCTTGGGGTGCAGCCGCGCCCGAAACAGCGCCTCATCGACGTAGATATTGCCAAGCCCGCGCAAAAATTCCTGATTGAGCAGCAGCGCCTTCAGTTGCGCGCCGCGGCCTTTCAAGCGGGCAATGAATTCGTCCGCGTCGATCTCCAGCGGTTCGGGGCCGAGCTCGCGCAGCCGGGCCGGCAGCGTCCGCGACCATTGCCAGCGCCCGAATTTTCGAATGTCGTGAAAGACGATTCGCGGCCCCGCTTCCAATTGCATCCAGGCGCGGACGAACGCCCCGGTTTCGCCGTCGAGGAGCAAGTTGCCGGTCATGCGCAGGTGAATGACCAGCACGGAATCTTCGCGGCCCTTCTGTAGGCGGAATACGATGTACTTGCCGTGGCGGTCGAGCTTGCGGATGCGCTGCCCGCGCAGGTTGTCGATCGTCGCGTCCACGTCGCCCGCGCACGTGCGCGCCCAGAGGAATTCGACGTTGGCGATGCGCTTGCCTTCGACGCGCGGGGCCAGACCGCGGACGATGGTTTCCACTTCAGGCAGTTCGGGCATTTGCGCCTGTTATTGCCGGCAATGCCTTGCCGATCTCATCGTGAATCACCAGGTCGGCCGCGCTGTCGAGAGGCGTTGCTTCGCGGTTGACGATAATCAGCCGCGCGCCGGCCTGTTTCGCTATGGCCGGAAACGACGCCGCCGGCTGCACAACGAGCGAGGATCCCACCGCAAGGAACAGGTCGCAGTTTTCGGCGGCCTCTTGCGCCCGCTGCATCGCTTCGAGCGGCATCGACTGGCCGAATGAGATCGTCGCCGGCTTCAGCAGCCCGCCGCACAGACGGCAGCGCGGCGCCTTTTCCCCGGCTTCGACGCGCGCGCAGGCTTCGTCGGACCCGATGCGGTCGCCGCAGCTCAGACACGCCGCTTCCGTGGTCGTTCCGTGGAGCTCGAGAACGATCTCGTGCGGAAGCCCCGATTTCTGGTGGAGCCGCTCGATATTCTGCGTAATCAAGGCGCGCAACTTTCCCCGCCGATAAAGGTCGGCGAACGCATAATGGCCCGCGTTCGGCTGCGCCTTGCGCATGTCCGGCCAGGCCAGCAGCTTTTGCCGCCAGTATTCGATGCGGTCCGCCTCATTGGCGACGAACTCATCGAAGTAGATCGTGCGGTTGCGCGACCAGACTCCGTTGGGGCTGCGGAAATCGGGAATGCCGGATTCGGTCGAGATGCCCGCGCCGGTGAAGCCTACGATGCGCTTGGCTTCGTCGATCCATCCGCGCGCGGTTTCGAGGCTCACCGGCGCAGGTTAACACGATCGGCCGGCGCGTTCCCAGACGAGCAGCCCCGTTCGCGTTTCCTTGCCGGAAGCGCGCGGCGGCGTGCGTAACAGCAGCCGGTCGGGACCCTCGAACTCGTAATGACGGACCTGCCGCGAACCGACGAAGTTGGGATACCAGCTTCCTACGACTTCATGAGTCACGGTTCCCGCCTTCTCATCGACCGCGTACGTGCCGAAATAGGCGACATAGCCCAGCAATGCCGCCCGGATTTCGGCCGCGGAGCCGCCGCTAAGCGCGCCCCCTTGGAACTGCGGCCTCTCCGGGCGCATAATCTGGCCGGACATGTAGCCGTCGGGCGTGTATAGCAACAGGCCCCGGGCGTTTTCGCCGAGCGGAAGGCACAAGCTCCCGTCCGCGCGGCGATGCTCGTAGCGCTCGAGGCGCCATGTCCCCTGAAAATTCAACGCTTGGCGCCCTTGCCGCGAACGCTCGCGTCGCGGTGACGAACCAGAACTACGGTGACGTTATCCGGAGCGCCTCTGGCAAGGCTCGCTGCGATCAGGGCTTCGGCTTGCTCCTTGAGGCCGGAATGCTCATCCAGGGCCTTGGCCAGAGCAGCTTCTCCGGCGACGCCGTGGAGACCGTCGCTGCACAACAGCAGAGTGTCGCCGGGAACGAACTCGCTTTCGAAGCAATCGACGGAAACCGCCTCTTCGCAGCCGACCGCTTGCGTCAAGACGTTGCGGAACGGGTGTGTTTCGAGTTGCTTTTCACTCAGCCCCAGCCCGCGGCCGACTTCGTTCACCCAGGAATGGTCGGTGGTGAGACAGCGCAGCCGGCCTGCCGCTCGCAAGTAAACGCGGCTGTCGCCGACGTTGACGATACAGGCTTTTCCCGGCCGGACAAGCGCGGCGGCCACTGTCGTTCCCATACCCTTGAGAGCGGGGTTCTGCTCGGCTTCCCAGCGGATATTGCGGTTGGCGAGGCGGACGGCCTCGGCCAGCGTATCGACCGTTCCTTCTTCGCCGGCGCGCTTCATTCGCGCAACCATCGTTTGCACGGCGATCTGCGAGGCGCGCTCGCCGCCCCGCGCGCCGCCCATGCCGTCGGCGACAACATGGAAGCCGATTTCCGGAACCGAGGCGAAGCTGTCCTCGTTTTGGGAGCGGACTTGCCCGACATGCGTCAGCCCGTAAGAATCGATCATGCCGAGCCGTTCGCGGGCGGCCCGGAGCGTCCGGCGCGCCGCTTGATTCCTTTCATTGTCTTGAGACGTCGGTGACCACGGCGGGCGTTCCGCCGACCGCGACCCATGTTCCGGGGACGGCCGCTGTGCGCCGTACGATAGCAAATCCCATGACCTTGTTGAAACGAAGCGAAAAAAACGGCGACGTCATCTTGCCGACTACGCGGCCCTCGTATTGCACTTCAAGATTTGCCGGCGGGTTCGCAGCGTTCAGGCGCAGCCCGACCAACAGGCGGTTGACCCGGCCTTGCGAGCGCACCCGCTCGACGATTTCCTGCCCCGTATAGCAGCCCTTGTCGAACGAGACCGCGTTGAGCTGCTGGGTTTCATGGGGAATGTTTTCGGGGCCGTAGTCGATGCCGTAGCGCGGGACGCCGTTCTCGACGCGGACAATCTCGAAGTCTTCCTCAGAAGCCTCGACCGCCCCGCTGCGCTCCAGCCGGCTCAGAATCGCGCCGCGCTTCTCGTTGCCGGCGCTGAGCCAAAAACCCTCGTTGCCGGCCGTAGAAACGCGCGTGATCCGAATACCGTTCGACTCGATGAAGCCGAGCTCGCCGGTCGGCGCCGCGCTGCAGAAAGCTCCAACCGCCGCGGGCGAGCGCGGCCCGGCAACGGCGAACGCACAGGTATCTTCCGTGACGTCCTTCAGGGTGACGTCATCCATAATGATGAAGCTTTCCAGGTGCTCCCGCAGGCGCTCGCGGCAAGCGGGCTCGCAGTCGAGCAGGACGTGGTCCTCGGCAACGAAAACCCGGCTGTCGGATTGGATGCGGCCTTGCGAGTTCAGAAAAAACGTATACGCGCCTTGGCCCGGCGACAGATTATCGAGCGCATTGCTGGCGATCGCATGCAGCAGCCGGACGCGGTCTTCGCCCGTTGCTCGTATCCGGCCGCGCGAGGAAATATCGAGCCGCGCGGCGCCTTCGTGAAGCGCCCGGTAACCCTGCACCACAAAGCTGCTAGCATACCAGCGATGATTCACGAGGTTCTGACCGTCGGGGCTTTGCAATGCAACTGCTCGATCTTCGGCGACGAATCCACCGGCGGCGCCATCGTGGTCGACCCCGGCGACGAGATCGGCCGGATCGAAGCCGTCCTGGAGCGGAACGGCCTGCACGTAACCGGGATCGTCATCACGCACGCCCATATCGACCACATCGGCGGCGCGGCCAAGCTGAGAGCCAAAACGGGCGCCCCCGTCTATATGAACGAAAACGATATCGCTCTGCGCGACATGCTGGACACGCAAGCCTCGTGGACCGGCATCCGCGACCCCGAGAAAACGGAGATCGATGTCACGGTCAAGGACGGCGACGCCATCAAGCTTGCCGATACCGAGTTTCAGGTCTTGCACACGCCGGGGCACACTCAGGGCAGCATCTGCCTGCTCGTCGAGTCAGAAAACAGGCTGATCGCGGGAGATACGCTGTTTTACGGCTCGATCGGACGCACCGATCTGCCCGGCGGAGACTCGCGCCGGATATTCGCTTCGATCAAAGACAAGCTGCTTACGCTCGACGACTCCGTGGAAGTGACCTGCGGCCACGGTCCGTGTACGACCATCGGCCGCGAGCGGCGGGCGAACCCGTTCCTGCGCGGGTTGTAAGCAGCGGCTCAGGGAGACTTGTTTACAATCGGCCCATGAGCAACAAGATTCTGATCGTTACCGGCGACGCCGGCGAAAGCTATGAGGCGCTTTACGCCTACCACCGCTTCCTCGAAGCCGAGTACGAAGCCGTGGTCGCCGCGCCGTCGGCCCGCCGGCTGCATCTGGTGATGCACGACTTCGAGCCGGGATGGGATACCTACATCGAGCGCCAAGGCTACGGACTCGAAGCGCAGGTCGGCTTCGACGACGTGAACGTCGATGAGTACGAGGCCGTGCTGCTGCTGGGGGGACGGGCGCCTGAGTTCCTACGCCACATTCCGCGCGTGACGGAGATCGTTCGGGAGTTCGACAGGCAAGAAAAATGGATCTTTTCGATCTGCCACGGCATTCAGATCCTTGTCGCGGCCGATTTGATCGCCGGCTGCACGGTGACCTGCTACGAGCATGTGCGCTCGGAAGCCGAGAGGGCGGGCGCAACGTATGCTTCGAGCGAAGCCGTCCGGGACGGCAGGATCGTGAGCGCCCAAACCTGGCAGTCGCACCCCGAGTTCTACCGCGAAGTGTTCCGCTGCCTCGCCGCAGGCCGCTGATTGACGGGGAGCCCGCGAACATGGCCCGCATAGAGGCCGGTTTGCGAATCGCGTTCGATAAACGCCGTGTACTCTTTGACGCTCGGCGCTATGAAGCGGCTGGCGGAGAGGGGGGGATTCGAACCCCCGGTAGAGCTTTATAACCCTACGACGGTTTAGCAAACCGCTGCTTTCAGCCGCTCAGCCACCTCTCCGTATGCAGGCGGTCCGCGACGAACCGCTTTTACTCTAACACAGCCGGCGTCCGGGCAAAATCGCGCTGCGGATGCGTCCGCCCGAATCGAAGCCGGGTGACTTTCAGCCCCGCTGTCGGACAGAATCAAGAAAGGCCCGGCTCTCCGGCCGTTTCCCAAGCGCCATGATCGTAATGAAATTCGGCGGGAGCTCGCTCGCCGGCCCCCAAGCGGTGAACCGCTCTGCCAAAATTATCGGCGGACGGGCGGCGCAGCAACCGGTAGTCCTGGTTTCCGCGCTCGGCAAGACCACCGACAGGCTGCTGGCGATGGCCCATGCGGCCGCCGGCGGCGACGCGGGAAGGATGCGGCGGCTGTTCGACGCTTGGCGCCGATACACCGAGCGCCTGGCGGAGGCAACGTGTCCCGAACGTCGCCGGAGCGCGGTCCGGGCCTTGCTCGACGGGCACTTCGAAGAGCTTTCGGGCGTTCTTGCCCGCATCGCCGACAGCGGATCGCTCGGGCGGCGGGCAACCGACCGCGCGGCGGCCTTCGGCGAACGCCTCTCCAGCCTGATTGTCACCGAGGCTCTGGCCAATCACCGGCTGGCGGGCGTACACGTCGATGCCCGAAACGTCGTTGTCACCGATGAGCGGAAGGGGGAAGTCCTGCCGCTCTTCGACGAAACCCGCACCCGCTTGACAAACGCGGTGCGGCCTCTTGTTGCCCAGGGCAAGATTCCCGTGCTTGGCGGTTTTATCGCCGCGAACCGCGCGGGCGAGACGACCACGCTCGGCCGCGGCGGCTCCGATTACTCGGCCGCCCTGGTCGGCGCCGGCCTCGACGCCCGTGAAATCCAGATCTGGACCGACGTCGACGGCGTGATGACCGCCGACCCTTCGCTCATACCGGCGGCCCGTAGTTTGAAGGTCATGTCGTTCGGCGAAGCTTCGGAGCTCGCCTATTTCGGTGGCCGCGTGCTGCACCCCGCGACCATGCTGCCGGCGATGGAGCACGACATTCCCATCCGCGTGCTCAACTCGCGGCGTCCACAAGCGGAGGGAACGCTGATCGTCAAGCAGGCCGAAGCCGCGGCGAGCGTCGTCAAGTCCATCGCCTACAAGGAAAACATCACGCTGATCGACATTCGTTCGACGCGGATGTTGATGGCGCATGGATTTCTCGCCGAGATTTTCAGCGTGTTCGAGAAATACGGCACGGCCGTGGATATGGTCTCCACCTCGGAGGTGAGCGTGTCGCTTACCGTGGACAAAGCCCGCCGCTTGCCGCAAATCCTGCGCGAGCTCGGGCGCTTTGCGCACGTGGAGGCCAGCGGCGGCCAAGCCATCGTTTGCGTTGTCGGCGAGGGCATCCGCTATACTCCCGGCATCGCGGCCAAGGTGTTCGCCGCGCTCGACGGCATCCGCGTCCGCATGATTTCGCTCGGCGCCTCGCGCCTGAACATAGGGTTCGTGATCGACGAAGGCGACATCGAAACCGCAGTAACGAAGTTGCACGCAACGTTTTTCGACGGCGGAGGACCGAACCGGGATGAATGAACCCAAGAAGAAGCTGGCGCTGATCGGTTACGGCCGGATGGGGCGGCTGGTCGAAGAGCTTGCGCCGGAGCACAGCTTCGAAGTAGCCCTCAAGCTCGATGAGTTCAACAACGAAAACGGCGCCGGGATGACGGCTGAAAACTTCGCCGGCGTGGACGTTGCCGTTGACTTCTCGATTCCCTCGGTCGTCGCCGATAACGCAGTGCGGCTGGCCGAAATGCGGACGCCCGCCGCAATCGGCACTACCGGCTGGCTGAACGAGTTAGGCCGCGTCCGCGCCGCCGTCGAGCGGCACGACGCAGCCCTGGTTTACGGGGCCAATTTTTCAGTCGGCGTGAATGCGTTCTACCGCATCGTCGCAGCCGCGGCGCAAGCGCTCGCCGCGCAAGAAGAGTACGATGCGTTTCTCTACGAAGCGCACCACAAGTTCAAGGTGGATGCGCCGTCGGGTACGGCGCTCCGTTTGCTCGACGCGATGCGCGAGGCCGGCTACGCCAGGGCCGTGGATGTCGCCTCCAACCGCGTGGGCCATGTGCCGGGAATCCATGAAATCGGGTTCGACTCGGAAGCCGATACGATTCGCGTGACGCACGCGGCGCGGAGCCGCGTCGGCTTTGCGCGCGGAGCGCTGAAGGCCGCGCGCTGGATTATGGGCCGCAAGGGTCTGTACGAGTTCTCGAAGATTTGGGATCGGCTCTAACAGCCCGCCTCGATGCTTTTGACGATATCGAGGTAGTGGTTCATGATTCTGTACACCCGGAAACCCGCCGCCCGGACGTTCTCGACCGTCGGCCGGTTGACTTCCGGGCCGAATCGCCGCGCGATCGGATTCATGGCGTGCAGCATCGGCTGGAACGGAAACCAGCGGCTGCCGGTGTGCTCGAACATGCGCAGCTCTCCGCCCGGCCGCAGCGCCCGCCGGAGTTGCCTGAGGGCCTCGACCGGGCGGGGCACGGAACAAAACGTGCAGGACGTATAAATTTGATCGAAATGCGCCGGCGGAAAATCCAGCTCATGCACGTCCATCTGCCGCAATTCGAGCGCGCCGTCGTAGGCGGCGGCCCGGAGCTTCGCCCGTGCGAGCATTTTCTCGCTGATGTCGATGCCGACGATGTTTTGTCCGGGCGGGAAAAATGCGATATCGAGACCCGTCCCGACCGCCAGAAACAGGATTCTGCCGGACATGTGCGCGAACAACGCCCGCTTGTAATCCGCCCAGCGGCGCTCGGACGCCGGCGCGGAGAAGCGGTCGTAGGTCGCGGCCGCCCGGTTCCACTTTTGGCGCGCGGCTTCGTCCATCAGGAAGCTTTTCCCCGCAACAGGGCGTTCATCAGGCAGGTGAACAGGAACGCCGCCGCGCCGGCGGCCGCTCCCAACGCGGCGGCATGACCTGCGCTCCCGACGGTCATCGCGCCGGTCATGCCGGCCGCCATGCCGGCCAGCATCGAGGGCATCATCACCTCGAAGCTGCCGAATGCCGCTTGAAACGGCAGAGAGACCGCGAACGCCGCCGCCATGCCCAGGAACATGCCGAGCGGCATCGCGATTGCCGCCGGCCAGGATTGGGGCAAGACGGCGCCCGCAACGGCTGCCGCCGCGGCGCCCGAAGCGACCGCGGAAAGAAAATCCCCGGTGAGGAAGAAAAAGCGGCGCGCGACGGTCACGGCAGCTTCCCTACGCGCCGTCCGGCGCCGGCGCGGCGGCCGCTTGCAGAAAGGCGCGCACTTTCTCTGGATCCTTGACGCCGGGCTCTTTTTCCAGACGCGAGCTCGCGTCCACGCCCCAGGGCGCGATCCGGCGCACCGCCGCGGCGACGTTCGCGCCGTCGATTCCGCCGGCAACGACGATCTTGCCGTAGCGCTTGGCCTCGAGCGCCAACGGCCAGGGGAAGGTTTCGCCGGCGCCCCCGAACAGGCCGTCCTTCGCGGTGTCCAGCAGGAACGCATCGACGTGGAAATCCGCCAGCGCGGACGCGCGAAAACCCGCGCCCACGCGCACCGCCTTCCAGACCTCGACGCCCGGCGGCAGCTTTTCGCGAACCCGGCGGCAGCGCCGCGGCGTCTCTGTTCCGTGCAACTGGACAACGTTCAGCCGCGCGGCCCCAACCGTGTCCGCGATGGTTTCGGGGTCTTCGTCGACGAACACGCCGACACGCCGCACTTTGCGCGGAACGCGGGCGGTAATCGCCGCCGCCCGCGGCGCGCTTACCGCCCGCGGGCTGCCGGGGTAGAAGACCATGCCGAGCGCGTTGGCGCCGCATGAGACGGCGTGCAGCGCGTCCGCCGGCCGCGTAAGGCCGCAGACCTTGCGAACTACGGGCTGCGCTGCATCCGTCATGATTCGAAGCCGCCGGCCGATCCTCAGGAGCGCCGGCCCATTGTTGCGCTATTCCGAAGCTTGGGGAAGCGAGGCCGCTTCGCCGTCGGTAATGCCGAATACCCAACGGATGCCCTCCAGCCACATCTGCTGCATGTCGGCGCGGTCCCAGACCGATTCGCGGTGACCCAGCACGCAACTGAACACGCGGCCTTTGCCGAACTCGCGCACCCAGGCCAGCGCGTAGTCGCCGTCCGTCCGCTCCACGTTTTTTTTGGTCATGTCCACGCTGGAAGTGTCGAGACTCATCAGCACGCGGAGTTTGTCGCGCGAGTAATGGTTGAGTTGATAGATTTCGTCCGTAATTTTGAATTTTTTGGGGAAATGCCGCGTGATCGGATGCGCGCGGTCGTCCACCCGCACGGTCACTTCCTGATGCCAGGGATGATGGTTGAAGGCGCCGCCGACCATGTCGATGTATTCGGGCCAGCTTTCGCGGAAAGAGTCGGTGCCGCTGTGGCCGACCAGGATGCCCTTGCCGTCTTCCTTGACGAAGCTCATCAGGTCGGCTTTCTGATCGTCCGCCAGCGGCAGGTCGCCCTGCGTGTAGAAGAATACCGCGTCGAAATAATCGAGGTTCTTGCGGTTGCCCCGTAGCTTCTTCTTCGTTACCAGCGTCATGTCGGTGTGGAAGCGCACATCGAAAAGGCCGGTGCGCTCGCCGATTTTGGCCAAGGTGAACATCGCGTGCGAGACCGAATCGTGGGCGAAGCCTGCGGACCCGCCCAGCGCGAGAATGCGCCGTTTCCCGTCCTGGGCCGGCAGGCGCCCGGCGAAAGTCAGAACCAGGGAGACGAGAGCAACGGCAGTCAGGGAAGTTCGTTTCATATCCTGACAGTTTCGCATACCGCGCCCGGCTAAATGCGGTTGATCAGAGTCGATACGTAGGCGGCGCCGAAGCCGTTGTCGATATTCACGACCGACACGTTGCTCGCGCAGGAATTCAACATGCCGAGCAGAGCCGACAATCCGTTGAAGCCGGCGCCGTAGCCGACGCTCGTCGGAACGGCGATCACCGGAACCGACACCAGGCCGCCGACGGCGCTGGGCAGCGCTCCTTCCATCCCGGCGCAGCAGATCACCACCCGCGACCCGTTCAAGCGCTCCATGTTCGACAACAGCCGATGGATGCCGGCGACGCCGACGTCGTAAAGCGTATCGACTTCATTGCCCATCACCTCGGCGGTAACCTGCGCTTCCTCGGCGACCGGAATGTCGCTGGTGCCCGCGCACACGACTGCGATCTTCGCCTTGCCGAGAATCTGCCGATCGCCCCAAACCCGAATCGCCGCCGCACGCGGGAAGAACTCCGCCTTGTCGTCGAGGGCGCGCACCGCGTCGAACATCGCTTCGCTTGCGCGGGTCACCAGCAGGTTCGACGACCTCTCCAGCAGTTTTTCCGCGATCGAGCGGACCTCGGCGACCGTCTTGCCCAGCCCCAGGATCACCTCGGGCATCCCGTGGCGCAGAGCGCGGTGATGATCGACCTTGGCGAACCCCAGGTCTTCGAATGGAAGGCGGCGCAACTCGCCGACCGCGGCATCGACGCCGCGCGATCCGTTGCGGACTTCCTCCAAAAGGTTTCTGAGTTGCTCTTCGTTCATGATTGCCGGCCGCTTACTCTATTGTCGGCCGCCGGGAGGCGTATATTGTCCAATTTCCACAACGGGGTCCGGCCCGGCGCCCTGCGGCGTATCGATGACCTGAACCACTTTCCGCCGAGGAATGGAGACGATCCAGATCTGATCGCTGTCCTGCACGCCCGCGAAGGCGTACTGGCCGTCGCGTGAGAGCGAGATCGAAAGCGGCGCCCCGCCGAGCGCGATGTCGGCGATCTGCTTGCCAGCCGCGACATCGGCGATACCGACGGATTCGCCCCGCTGAACCGAATACACCAGCAGGCGCTCGTCCGGCGTCGCCGCGACGCGGTTGACGCCCTCGCCCGTAGCGATGGAGCCGATCACCTTTTGGGAGGCCGTGTCCACGATGTCGATGCGGTTGTCGTCGCGGCAAGTCACCCAGAGCTTCGAGCCGTCGCGCGAAAGCAGGCTGCCCTGCGGCCCCTTGCCCACCGGAATCGTCTTGAGCTCGCCTGTAACCGCATGCACGGCGCCGACGGTTCCCGAAGCCGTATTCGATACGTATCCCCACTCGCCGCGGCGGTCGAACGTGACCATGTGCGGGTCTGCGCCGCCGGTGTCGAAGTCGCCGATCACTGCCAGAGAGTCGAGATCCACCAGGACGAGGCGGTCCGGGTTTTCTGAGGTTATGAACGCCCGGCTCGAAGTCGGATCGAGTCCGATCCCGTGAGGGCGGTGAAATTTGCCCAGCGGCAGGATGCCGATGCGTTTGCGGGCGGCGATGTCGATCACCGAAATCGTATTGCCGCCGGGTCCGTCGTAATCCATCCAGAGCACGCCGTTGTCGGAGACGTAAGCATGCCTGCCGTCGGCGGACAACGCCATTTCATGCGGCGTTTCGCCGACTGCAACGCCCGCGACGCGCTCGCCGGCCGAGGTGTAAAAACCGACCTGGTTGGCCTTCTTCTCCACCACCATCAGAGTCGCGCCGTCCGCGGCCGCCGCGGCGGCGGAGCTTGCGAGCAGAATTGCGGCGCCTCGGAGCAACATGAAAAGATTCCGTTCAAGCGCTTGATTCCAAGCGTGATTGATTGTACCGTGGTTGCTATGGCACGCGGTCTCAACAAAGTCATGTTAATCGGAAACCTCGGCAAAGACGCCGAGACGCGCTATACCCCGAGTGGCACAGCCGTCACCAATTTCAGCGTGGCCACCGCTCGCAGTTCGAAAGACCCCCAAACCGGCGAGTGGAAGGACGCCACCGACTGGCACGACGTCGTCTTGTGGCGCGCCGAAAAAATCGCCGAGTACCTGACGAAGGGCCGCCAAGTCTATGTCGAAGGCCGGCTGCAGACGCGCAGTTGGGAAGATCAGAACGGTCAGAAGCGCTACCGCACCGAGGTCGTCGCGGACAGCTTCGGCTTGATGCTGCTCGGCGGCCGCGACAGCGGCGGCGGAGATTTTTCACGCGGCGCGGGCGCTTCCGGCGGTTCGTCCGCGGCCGCTCCCGCCAAGGGCGACGACTTCGGCGGCCAGGGCGTCAGCGACGACGACGTTCCGTTTTAGGCTGCTGACGCGGCCAGGGAACAGTGGTTAGCAAGACCGCTGCGCTTGCGTCCATCCCCGCTTCGTCATTTGACATTCCGAGCCCGGCGGTACGATGCTGATTGCCAGTGAAAACCAAAGGGGAACTGCCGTTCAAGCTGTTTGGGATACGTCAGACGGCCAAGCGCTTTGACCGCGCAGCGTTTCAGCTCGGGGTCGCGCGGCAGTCGACCGTTCCGGACGCCGTTCACGATCTGCGCGTCTCCATCCGGCGGTTGTCGGCCGCGCTCGATTGTTTCGCGCGGCTGTTCGACAAAAAAGATTTACGAGACTTCAGGGATCGAATCCAGAAAGTCTTGAAAGCTGCCGGCGATGTTCGCGACTACGACATCGCGCTGGAATTGGCAACCGAGGCCGGAATCGAGCCGGTCTCGCCGCTGGCCGCCTCTCTCTCCGAGAAGCGCCGGCAGCATGCCTTGACGCTGCAGCAGGAATTGCGGCGGGGCGGCGTCAGAAGATTTTCGACGCGCTGGCGGGGAAGGCTCGGCCTGAGCTGATGGCGGGCAGCGATAAGAAACTCGGCTGGAAGCTCTCGGCCACCGCCGCGGAAAACGCCAAGCGCGTCTTGCCGCGGCTGGCGGCAAGGTTTTTCGAAGCCGGACGCGAAGCCGTCGGCGCGAGCCCGACCGCGCGCTCTCTGCACAAGCTGCGGCTGCGCGGCAAGCGGCTGCGCTATTCTCTGGAACTCTTCGCGCCCTGCTACGGCCCGAGCATCGACCGCCGCATCGACGAGCTCAGGAAGGTGCAAGGCTATCTCGGCGAGATCAACGATTGCGCCGCGACGACCCGCCTGATGCGCAAAGCCGGGCTTGCGGACAGCCCCGACGGGGAACGTTTTACCGCGTTTCTCCATGCCCGCGAACAGCAGCGGATCGCCCGGTTCGTCGACCACTGGCAGGCGGACTTCGACGCTCCGGGCCGGCTCGCGGCATGGCTGTCGTATCTGAAGCATTACGCCGGCGGCGCCGCTTCCGCGCCGTCTCGGGACTGATTCCCTAAAACCTGGATGCTCCTGCCCCAAAGCTATGATAGGGATCCTCCGCCATGCTCGAGCGAAGCTCACACTGCACGGGGCCGCGTTTTACAAAGCGCTCCCACGTTGTCACCGAGGAAAAAGCCGGCGGAGCCACCTACACACCCAAAGCCCTTGCCGATTTCGTCGCACGGAAAATTATCCAGATTGCCGGCGAATTCCCCGCCGACCGTCCCCTCCGTGTCCTCGATCCCGCAATCGGCCATGGAGAATTACTCATCAGCCTGCTTGAGGGCTTGGCCGTCCGTCCGGGCATGACCATCGAAGTCTGCGGTTTCGAGACCGACCGCAAGGCGCTCGGTATCGCGGCAATCCGGATCGAACAGCAATTCCCAAGCGCCTCGCTTCGTTTCCAGCCGGACAATTTTCTTGAATTCGTGCTTGAAAACTTTGGGCGCGGGGGCCGCAGCAGTCTGTTGCACTCCGTCGTTCCCCAGACTTACGACCTGATCATTGCCAATCCCCCCTATGTCCGCACCCAGATTATGGGAGCCGAACAATCGCGGCTTCTGGCTGAGCAGTTCGGACTGACCGGTCGAGTTGACCTATATCACGCGTTCATTCTGGGCATGTCTTATGTACTCAAGCATAGCGGCATTGCCGGAATCATAGTCTCCAACCGCTTCATGACCACCAGATCCGGGGCTTCTGTCAGACGAGCCCTGCTGCGGAATTTCAACGTCAGGCACGTCTGGGATTTAGGCGACACCAAGCTCTTCGACGCTGCGGTTTTACCCGCTGTGCTACTCGTCGAGGGAAAGAACGGGAGCAAAGGGAAAACCCCGGCATTCACATCGATCTACCAGACTGCGGAACCGCCGCGCCAACATGCGCACAACCCGATCGGCGCTCTGGTTGAGGAGGGCGTCATCGGAGTGGACGATGGGCGAAATTTCAAGGTCCAACAGGGCAAGTTGGATACAAGCGGCGCGTCCGACGGCGTCTGGCGCATTGCCACGGAAGCTGCCGACGCCTGGTTGGCGAGAGTAGAAACCCATAGTTGGGGCACATTCCGCGACATCGGCAAAATCCGTGTCGGCGTCAAGACCTGCGCCGACAAGGCATTCATCCGCAACGATTGGCAAAATATGCCCGAGAGTGAACGATCTGAACTCCTCAAACCGCTTACAACTCACCGCATTGCCCGTCGTTTTAAGCCCCTTATTGCTCAGAGACCAATCCGTATACTCTACCCACACAAGGTTTCACATGGCCGCCGTCACGCCGTCGATCTTGCGAAGTATCCGCGTAGCAAAGCCTATCTCAACACGCATCGAAATACCCTTGAAAGCCGCCGGTACGTTATCGAATCAGGCCGCAAGTGGTACGAAATATGGGTGCCTCAGGACCCCGAAGCTTGGCCTTGTCCCAAGCTAATTTTTCGCGATATTGCCGAAGAATCCACGTTTTGGATCGATCTGGAGGGATCCGTAGTCAACGGCGACTGCTACTGGGTTATCTGTCAGAATTCCGTGCATGCTGATTTGTTATGGCTTGCAGCAGCTATCGGCAATTCGACCTTCATCGAGCAGTTCTACGATCATCGCTTTCACAACAAACTTTATTCGGGCCGTCGTCGATTCATTACCCAGTATGTCGAAAAATTTCCGCTTCCCGATCCACGAACTCCCCTTAGCAGAGCAATCGTTGATAAGACCAAACAGCTATACGAATGCATCCCATCTCCCGAATCCGTCCATATCCAAAACGAACTTGATGGTATGGTTTGGAAATCGTTCGGCCTAGCCGTCAAAGAAATCCACCGGTAAAGGAATCTGTATCTTCCTATTCAACATCTTTCCTTGGAATTGCGTAAACCGTGTAAAGAACTTCTCACCTGTTGTCAGAAAAAAGTGTGTCAGTGTGACGTTTTTTTCATCCGTTGCAGCATAAAACACGGCATAGCGCACGTCGCGATTTCAGAGCTTTCGGCTGCCGATCTTCGGTACATCGAGGATCTCTTCGCTATCCGGGCATACCAAGCCGAGGTCAACCGTAGGTGAAGTCTGTAGCTTCACTTCAGGAAGCTGATGGCGCACATCCGGAAATTTCCCGTGGTCTCGATAGTCGGTGTAGCCCAATTGCCGGCACACCAACCGATGCAACGCTGCGCCCCGGTTGCGCTCCTGGTCATAGCCTGTATCCGGAAAACCTTTGCCAACAAGTATTCACAGCTTTTCAAAAACCTCTCGAATAGAAAAGAGTTGCCTTTTCCGAAGGTGGCTGGTTGGGCTTGCGACAGGATCAAGTGCGACTTCAGTCTGTACAAGGGGTCGGAGCAGGTCTGTATTCTCGACGGCGATAAGCTCCGACTCCGCTTCACTGGGGATCGCCCTCGCCTGATACTTTTGAGTTAGCGTACCGGTAGTATCCAGTTGTGACAGGGTGTTCCCTGTAACCACCCTTACCCCGATAATGACATCGTCTTTCCCGATGCGGAAGATCGCATAGCGCCGCGTAGGGGCAAGTTCCTCATTCCAAATCTGCAAATTGTTGGATTTCTGCACATAGGTGTCGAAAACCTGGCCTGGGAAACGCGGCTGAGTTTTGGTAAAGCTGAGCGGCGCCGGATAACCGAGCGCCCGGCAGACGTGTTCCTTCACGATCTTTGAGCGTGTCCGCAGCGGCAGGCCGGCAAGAGATATGCCCGTTATCGCTGCATTCAGCAACTCCTCCAATTCCGGCGTTGGAATCCAGAGATCCGGATCGCCGATTTCAATGGGATCGTAGATCGTCAAGTCGCTGCGCCGAATCGCTTCGACATATCGACTCAGGGCATCGCTATCGGTCTTCATCCTTGAGCGCCCTATCGGTCAGGAGTTCCGGAACGCTCACGTCGAGCACGGCGGCAAAAATTTCCAGCGTGCTCAGGGTCACGTTCCTTTCCCCTCTTTCCACCGAACCCACATAGGTCCGGTGAAGACCGCACATTTCGGCAAATTTTTCCTGAGAAAGGCGCTCGGACTTTCGATAAGCGCGGATGCGGCCTGCAAGAATCAGCTTCAAATTCGTACTCGGCGCTCCAAGCCGTTTGTTGTTCGACTGCCCTTGTTACCTTGAAACACAGATAGGCAACAACTCTTCCAAAAATGACGACTCTGAATCTACAGACCATGAGTAGCTAATTGAGCGGGAAGGAACCGTAGCTGTCCTCTGCCGCGAATTGAGGCGATAGACTGGGATTGTCGGCGCCGGAGACCTCCGACGGCGGAATACGATGTCGAGTCCCTACATCCTCGGAATCGATCTTGGCGGCACCAAAATTGCCGCCGCGGCTTTCGATCTGGAAGGCAATCGACTCGGCAAGATCGCCCGGCTGCCGACCATGGCCGAAATGAAGCCCGCCGTCACGCTCATGAACTTGAAACGCGCCGCCAAACAGGCCGCCGCGGAGGCGAGTCTGGAAGGCCCGCCGGCCGCCGTGGGGATGGGCAGCACGGGGCCGCTCGATCTGCGCAACCAAGTCCTGCTCGACAAGGATTCGCTGCCGCGCCTGGTCGGTTTTCCAATCGGAAAATTCGTGGAGGAGGAACTCGGCGCTCCTTTATATCTGGAGAACGACGCCGCCTGTTTTACCCTGGGCGAAGCGCGGCAGGGCGCCGGCCGCGGCGAAGCGGTCGTTGTGGGCATTACGCTGGGCACCGGTTTCGGCTGCGGCATCGCCATCGACGGACAAGTGTTCTCGGGCGCCAGCCACAACGCCGGCGAAGTCGCCTACTGTCCGCTTGACGGCTCGGACTACGACACGGCATGTTCCGGCGGCGGCGTAGTCCGCCGGTACGAAAGCCTTGCCGGATCCGCGCGGCGCCTCGACGCCAACCGAATCGGCGACTTGGCGGAGCAGGGCGACGAAAAAGCCAAAGCCGCCTGGAAAGCCTACGGCGCAACCGCCGGCGCCGCGATCGGAACCATAGCCGCGATCCTCGATCCGTCGCTGGTCGTCGTCGGAGGCTCCGTCGCGCGCAGAATGCATCTGTTTCAAGCCGAATTGGAAAGCTCGGCGCGGAAGATATTGGCGCCGCCGGCCGCGCAGCAATTCCGTTTGAGACGCTCGCAACTCGGCGACGCCGCCGGCGTAACGGGCGCGGCGGAACTCGGCCGGTCGGGGTATATACTGAAAAGCTAAGGAGACCGACAATGGCCAAACGTGAAAGCAGCAATCTCGCTTGGTTTCTCGCGGGCATGACCGTGGGAGCAGTAGGCGCCATCCTTTACGCTCCCCGCTCGGGTCGAGAAACCCGCGAGGCGCTGGGCGAAACAACCCGCAGGAGCCGCGAGAGTTTGGAAAGAACCGGCCGTCTGGCCGCCGAGCGCGGCCGCGAGTTTTACCAACAGGGGCGGCGTTTCGCCGACGAGGCCGCCGAATCGGGACGCGAAGCCCTCGAACGCGGCAAAGAAGCGCTCGGCAAATGGAAACCCGGCAAACAAGAGGACGATGAGATCGAGGAGCCGCTGGGCGTCTGACCCGACGACCGTGCGGTTCTCAACCCCGGCGGGCAAGCGCAACCCGGCGCGAGCCGTGCCATAATTCTTATTGGTGAATCCGATGGCGTCGCGAGTCCTGTTTTTACTTGCCGCAACCGCCGCCCTCACCCTGGCGGCAAAGCTGCCGGACTGGTACGCCCGTAAACTCG
The DNA here is from genome assembly GCA_965214915.1 of Bryobacterales bacterium. Lineage (GTDB taxonomy): Bacteria > Acidobacteriota > Terriglobia > Bryobacterales > UBA6623 > CATQHP01. The sequence goes on from CBDCCP010000001.1 coordinate 1,312,424, forward strand.
ACGACGTCGAATTCGAGGCGCGCATCGTGCAGGACGTCAAGCGCATCGAAAGCATTGCGGGCCATTCGCTGGACGGCGACTACATTCTCATCGAGATGAAAGTCCGGCCGCTCTACGGCACGCGCGTCGTTCTCCGACGAAACGATTTTCTGCTGCGCTCCCGCCGCGACAACGACAGCTCCGAAGCGCAGTCTCCCGACCGCATCGCGGGCGACGCGGTGCTGGCGCTGGGCGTGTCGGAAAGAGGCGGAGGAAACGTTTTCCGCGACGCCGTCAATACGCCGATCTACGGGGGCGCTCCAGGGACGAACTCGCGGCCGCGGCGTTTGGAAAGCGAAGCCAGCGGTATCGGCGGAGTCCGCTCGGGCGAAACGACGATCGAGCTCGAGCAGCGGCGCAACGGCGGCACAACTCTCGCCGGACAGCTCGCCCGGCTCGAGTTGCCGCTCGAAACCACCGATGACGCCGCCGGGTATCTGTATTTTCAGATACCCGCGAAAGTCAAGCGCAAGCATCTGGAATTGAGCTACGATGGAGGATTCGGAGAGTTCGTTATCGCGTTCAAAAAGCCGGAGTGAGCCGGCCGGCGCAGCGGCGGCCTTGACCGCATCCATCCCAACCTGACCGCGGACAAATCGCTTCCTTGGGATTTTTACAAACAACCGGCGCTCGATGGGTACGCGTCGATTCAGCGCGTTCGATAGAATGGACGGTTTCAGGACGATGAACAAGCTGGGTTCGCGCCGGCGTCGCCACGCGGCCGAATCCCCGCTGTCGGGGCGCAACGGGCCTGAAACCCCCGGCGAAAACCGTGCGTATCTAAACCTTGAACTTCGACACGCCGGCCCGCGACGGCCGGCAGCGTTGCAACCCCACATGCAGCATTTCGCCCGGCAATTTCTTTACTCCTCGATTATTTTCGTGCTGACCCTGCCCGCTTGGCTTCCCGGCCCAAGCCTTGCGCAGCAAAGCGTCGCCGCAGCGGCCGCCCGGACGGAAACAGAGCAGCCGCCGGACGAAACGCATGCGCCGTCGCGCCCCGCGCCGCGCACTTTCCTGCTGGCGCAAGCGCAGCAAAGGCCGTCGCCGTTCGAAGAAGTTCCCGAGGAAACGGGCCCGCAGCGCCCGGCCTCTCCGTTCGAAGAAGTCGAAGCCGAAACCGAGCGGCAAGTCCGGCAGCGCCCCGACGAAGCCATTGTCGAAGCCATCGCGTTCCGCGGCACCCGCCGCATCCCCCGCGACAGCTTGGCGGCCCGCATCTTCACCAAGCGCGGCGACCTCTACGACCCGCAGACCTTGCGCCGCGACTTCATGGTCCTGTGGAATACCGGCTACTTCGACGATCTTCGCCTGGAAGTCGAAGACGGCGAAATCGGTAAAATCATCCGCTTCGTGGTCGTCGAGCGCCGCATCGTCAGGACGATCCGCTACGAAGGCAACAAGTCGGCGACCATCTCCGACATCCTCGAGCGGTTCAAGGAACGCAAAGTCGGCCTCAGCGTCGAGTCGCGCTACGACCCCACCAAGGTCAACATCGCCGCCTTCGTGCTCAAGGAGCTGCTCGGCGAACGCGGGCGCCAATACGCCGAGGTCACGCCCGAGGTGCGGCAGATTCCGCCGTCGTCGGTCGAGGTCGTTTTCAACATCGACGAGGGCCCGAAGGTCAAGGTGGGCAAGGTCACCTTCGACGGCAACCAGGTGATGTCCGTCAGGCAAGCGCGGCGGGCGATGAAAAACACCAAGCCGATCGGCATTCCCAAGAGCATCGTGCTCGAGAATCTTTTCAAGAAGACCTTCGATGTCCGTAAGCTGGAAGAAGACAAAGAGCGCCTGCGCAACGCCTACCAGACCAAGGGATACTTTCGGGCGACCGTTCTCAAGCACGATCTGGAAACCCGCGACCAGAAGGGCCGCAGTCTCTTCCCGATTCCGCTGCTCAAGAAAAAGAAGGCCAAGCTGGCCGACATCCACGTCACTCTGGACGAAGGCGAGCAATACCGCCGGGGCAAGCTCAGCTTCACCGACGTCGAGCTTTTCCGCGTGCCCGATCAGGTGCTCGGACCTGTCTTCGCGATGACCGAGGGCGCCATCTTCGACGTGGAGAAACTGCGCAAGGGCATGGAAAACCTCAAGAAGCTCTACGGCGAGTTCGGCTACATCGACTTCGTGGCCGAGCCGAGCTTCGAGTTCCGCGAGGAGAACGACACGCCGCTGATCGACCTCAACCTCGCCGTCGACGAAGGCAAGCAGTTCTTCGTGCGCCGCATCGATTTCGAGGGTAACGACACCACCCGCGACAAAGTCATCCGTCGCGAGCTGCTTCTCGACGAGGGCGACATGTTCAATACCCGCCTGTGGGACCTGAGCATGCTGCGTCTCAACCAGCTCGGCTACTTCGATCCGATCAAGACCGAGGGGCCGGAAACCGACACCGATATCCGCCGCAACACCCGCGAGGGCCTGGTCGATCTCACGCTCAAAGTCAAGGAACGCGGACGCAACACCATCAATCTCAACGGCGGCGTTTCGGGTTTTGCCGGCAGCTTCATCGGCTTCGGGTACGCGACCAACAACTTTCTCGGGTTGGGCGAAACCCTCTCTTTCGATACGCAGCTCGGCAGCCGCGAGCGCGTGATCCAATTCGGCTTCACCGAGCCGTATCTGTTCGACAAACCGATTCAGGCCGGCTTCACGGTCTTTACCAGCCGGTTCAATTACAATCAGGCCCGCGAAACCTCCATCTTTACCGGTCAGAACTTCATCCCGCTCTTCGAGCAACTGGGCAGAGACAACCTCCTCAATTACCGGCAAAACAGCGCCGGCTTCACGACCTTCGTCAGCTACCCGCTGCGCAAGAGTTTCGCCCGCCTGAGCCTCAACTACAGCTTCCGCAAATCGAGCGTCATCACCTTCAGCCAATCGGCGGACAATCTGTTCAAGTACTATGCTTTCGAAAACGTCTCCGGCCCGAACTCGCTCGAGGGCATTACGACCAGCCAGATCACTCCCGGATACTTCTACAACACCGTCGATCACCCGATCTCGCCCTCCAAGGGCAAAAGCCTGTTTGCCTCGGTTGCGATCGCCGGGTTAGGCGGCAACACCAGTTTCATTCAGCCGACGGTCGAAGCCAAGTACTTCAAGCCCCACGGCGCGCGCCGCACGATCGCCATGCGCGGCTTGTTCTCGTTTTTGAGCGGATACGGCGGCAAGGTCCCGCCGCCCTTCAACCGCTCCTACATGGGCGGCGAAAACGATATTCGCGGATTCCAGATATGGTCGATTATCCCCATGGTCTGGATCCCCGACATCGCCACCGTGCCCATCGTGAACGACAACGGCGTCAGGCGCACCCAGGTCGTAGAAGAGGACGGCGTCGAGCAGCGCGTTCCGGTAACCACCGAAGTCCCCATTTACCGCCTGAACTTCCCTGGCGGCGACTCCCGCTTCGTTTACAACTTCGAGTACCGCATCAAGCTCTTCGGACCGGTCGTCCTGGCGCCGTTCTTCGATATCGGCTTCAACAAGATTCTACTCAAGAATCAGGTCCGCCTGAACCCCGCGCGCACGCTCGATCTCAACACCAAGTTCCCGCAGGCCGGGTTCACCGATGTCCTCGATGTTATTCCGGCCACGGAAAAGATTCGCAGCTCCACCGGCATCGAGTTACAAATCATGATGCCGGTAGTCAACGCTCCGTTCCGTTTTTATTGGGCGTACAATCCCACGCGCGTCGAGCAGTTCCTGCAGCCTCCGATCGTCGCCGACCGTTCGCTGTTTCCCAACCGCAATGCATTTTTCGAAGCGGTGCGTGATTTCGGAATAGCGCATCCCTATTTTGAGAAGCGATCTATGTTCCGTTTCACCATCAGCCGCACGTTCTGATTTTAATCCCGCGGCCGGGACGACAATCGAGCCGCGTGTTAATCTGGAAGCGTAAAACTTAACGCGAAAGAAGGTTTCGAACCATGCGACCCGCTGCCCTGCCCAAAGCCCTTGCCGGCCTCTGCATCCTCGCCGTCGCCCTGCCCACCGTCGCCCAAACGAAGATGGGCATCATCAATGTGCAGCAGGCGATCGCGAGCACGCAAGAGGGCCAAAAGCTGATCAAAGACCTTGAAGAACAGTACAAGCCGACCCGCGACAAAATGGAGGCGGAGAACAGGAACATCGCCGAGATGCGCGACCGGCTGCAAAAAGGCGCCAATACGATGAGCGACGAGGCGCGCCGCAATTTGGCGCGTGATATCCAGACCAAGGAGCGCAACCTGCAGCGCGATATGGAAGACGCGCGCGGCGAGTTCAACCAAGCGCAAAACGAGTTGTTCAATGCCGTCGGAACGAAGTTGATGGCCGTCATCGACAAGTACTCCAAAGACAACGGCCTGTCCATCGTTCTGGACATCTCGAATCCGCAGAGCCCCGTGCTCTACGCCGTCAACGAGGTGAACATTACCAACGCCATCGTCGAGTTGTACGACGCCGAGCACGCCGCGGGCGCCGCCGGCCCGGCGGAGTAAGGACGCCGCGCGGGCGGCTGCAGATGTTGAAGTTCGTGTACGGGGTGGTATATGGTATATGCTAAGACTTCAGCCGCCGGATAGACGGATTATCCGCCCGCGAGCAGGTTCAAAGCGGCTGACCGCACGGTAATTTTCACGGTTCTCAAGCGCCTCTTTTCCTGGTCCGACGAACCTGGACGGAAGTCGCGAGAACCGCCGAATCGAGAAAGCGACGAGGCGCAGCCCCGAGCGGGCAATTCTGCGGCTCGACTGAAAATCTGGATATGCGAGAACAATCAGGTAAACGGCCCGGCAGATTCAGTAAGTCCGGAAAACGAAAAGGCGGTCGAAAAAATCGGTACGCCGGCGGCCCGAACGACAATCGTGCGAATGGCGGCAACGACTATCGCAACGGCAACAGCGGCGAAACGGGAGTCTGCATCAAATGCGGCCACCCGGCCCCGGACGGCAAGCTTTGCAGCTTCCACCGCTCGCTCCTGAACACCTTCCGCAAGGAAAATCCGGAGCAGGACCCCCGCCGCAACAAGTTCTGGTAAGCTCGCCGCGGGTTTCCGACCGGCGTCGTTGTTCGCCGTTTGGGGAGAAAATCCCCGGACAGCGGAGCGGCGGCGCTCAAGCGCCTGAGGAGGTTTTCCGTCTATCCTGCGTTGCCGCCCGCAGTCTTGCGCCCGCGCCGCACCTCATCCGAAAGCACGATCGCTTCGGCCACTTCCTTCATCGTCAGACGCCGCTGCCGGCTCTGCCGCTGCAGCGTCAGATACGCCTCTTCCTCGCTAAGTCCCAGGTCCCGCTGCAGCACGCCCTTGGCGCGCTCGACGAGCTTCCGCGTCTCCAATTGATCCGCAAGATGCGAAACCGTCGAGTCGAGCCGCGCCCGCTCGATCTCCGATCCGACTAAAAAGCCCGCCATAGAAACGATCTGTATCTCGCGCCGCGTATGCATGTGCGGCATGCGGTGTTGGAGGTTGATGACCCCCACGAGCTTGCCCCGCGCCACGACCGGAACCGACAGAAACGCTTCGAACCTGTCTTCGGGCAGCTCGCTGAACGCCTGAAACCGCGGGTCCGACGAAGCATCGCGCGGAACCGCGACAGGCTTGCGGTGCTGCGCCACCCAGCCGGTGATGCCCTCGCCGAGCTTCAATTTCAGCCGGTCGATGACCTCGGGCCTGGGATTCTTCGATGCGCTCAGCACCAACTCGTCGCCTTCCAGCACATAGACGAAAACCGAATCCGCGCCGATCACCTCGTTGATAAAGGTCACCACGCGGTCGAGCACGATGCCGAGCGGCTCGGCCGACGCCAACAGACTGCCCACTTCATGAAGAAATTCAACGTCGTCCTCGGCTTGGACCGGTTCTCCCGGGATGCTTGCCCGGCTCTCGATTGCAGGATCTAAAACAGACACAGACACTTTCCTCGGGTTCTCCCCTCCCTCTACGTTATGAGGCGGCGCTGAACCGAGTCCAATCCGAAGTTTTTATACCCTGAATAACCGCTCCAAACCGGCTGCGAATCCCCGGCAGTCTTACTCTGCGTCCGCCTCTTCCGCCGTCTTGACGATCCCCTGCAATTGCGCCCCATGGTGGCCGTCGTGCCAAATCATGAAGCCGATGTGCGAATGCAGATCCTGAACCGGCAAACGATTGCTGGCAATGTCCGCGCGATCCAGGTCCGCATCCGCAAGTCCGGCCACGTATTCCCGATACCGCGCGCGCACGTCCTGCAACCGGGCCGACACCTCCGCAACGGCCGGGTAGCGCGCCGCGTCGTCGAAGGTCTCGCTCCCGTTGCCGAATAAATCCTTCCACGAAGCGAGCATGCGCTCCGCGCCGGTATAGCGCGCCAGAGACCCGGCTTCGACATAGGCCAGATGGCCCGCAATCCAAAGCGCATGAGGCCCTCCGGGGCGAAACCGATTCATCCAGGCGTCGAGCTCGCCGATCCGGTCAAGCATACGCTGGGTGCGCCCCCAGGAAAAATCCATCAGCGCCAGAATCCGGCCTAACCGCGTATAAGCGACAGTTTCCTTGCTCATCGAACGTTCCTCCTCCTCGAAACTCGAAGTCTTCCAGCATACATAAAGGGGCGTTCCGGTTCCGCTAAACTGACAGTCAGACATGAAACGCCTGCTCGCCATCGCCATTGCCGCCGTATTCTTCCTCTTCTGCTCCCCGGCCGAGCCGCCGCCGGCCGCCGAAGCGCCCGCCTCGCCGCACATCCTGACCTACGAAGGATCCGCCGGGCCGGGCCGGGGCAAGCATGTCGTTCTCGTTTCCGGCGATGAGGAGTACCGCTCGGAAGAAGCTCTGCCGCAGCTTGCCAAAATCCTCGCGACCCACCACGGCTTTCGTTGCACCGTCCTGTTCGCGGTCGATCCCGAAACGGGAATCGTCAACCCCCACGTCAACACCAACATCCCGGGAACCGAGGCGCTCGACAGCGCCGATCTGATGGTCATCCTCACCCGCTGGCGCGTCCTGCCCGACGACCAGATGGCCCCCATCGACCGTTTTCTCCAGGCCGGCAAGCCCGTCGTCGGACTGCGCACGGCAACCCACGCCTTTGCGCCTCCGAAAGATGTCCACCCCGCCGTCAGCGCCTATCTGCGCCAATACCGCAGGGCCGAAGACCCCGACTCCCTGTCCTTGCCCGACATCCCCGAAGCGGACTGGGGCGCCTACGGCCACTACGGCGACGGCTACACCGGGCCGCAGTCCGCATGGCGGGACGGCTTCGGTCGTCTGGTGATCGGCGAGCGTTGGTACGCCCACCACGGCCGCCACAAGCACGAAGCCACCAAGGGCGTGATCGCCCCCGGCGCGGCCGAGCACCCGATCTTGCGAGGCGTCGGCGATATCTGGGGGCCCAGCGACGTTTACACCGTCCGCCTGCCGCTGCCAGGCGATGCGCAGCCGCTCGTTTACGGCCAAGTGGTCGCCCGCAAGGGCGAATACGACGAAAGCGACACGATGTACGGCATGCGCCCCGACGACGGCCCTCCGGTCGCCGAGAAAAACAATCCGATGATGCCCGTGGCCTGGACCAAATCCTACCAACTCCCCGGAGGCAAGCCGGGGCGCGTCTTCGCCACGACCATGGGCGCCTCCACCGACATCGTTTCCGACGGAACCCGCCGCATGATCGTCAACGGCGTCTATTGGGCGCTCGGCATGGAGGGCCGGATACCGGCAGGCGGCGCCGACGCGGACATCGTGGGCGAGTACAATCCCACGCGATACAACAACCATCCCCCCGAATACTGGATCGACCGCGCGGTAAAGCCCGCCGACTTCAAGTAAAAAGTCGTTTTCAGGAAGCCGCCCGCGCAAGCGCAGCCAGATCGTGCCCCGCGGGCCGCTGGAAAGCCCGCAACCCGAAATACGGCAGCACCGCCAAAATATGATCGAAGATATCCGCCTGGATCGCTTCGTAGTTCACCCAGTCCTTGTCCGCGCTGAAAACGTAAATCTCCAGCGGCAGCCCCAGTTCGGTCGGCTGCAACTGCCGGATAAGAAACGTCATGTCCTTGTTGATCATCGGGTGCGCCCGTAAATAACCCGCTACGTACTGCCGGAAAGTCCCCAGGTTGGTCATCCGCCGGCCGTTGACCAGGACCGCATCGTCCAGCCCGCACGCCCTGTTGTGCTCCGCCAACTCGTTTTCCTTGCGCTGAACGTAGTCGCGAAGCACCGCGTACTTCTTGAACTCCGCAATCATTTCCGGCGTACAGAACTTCACGCCGGCAACGTCGATCAGCACCGAGCGCTTGATCCGCCGCCCGTCCGACTCCGACATCCCCCGCCAATTCTTGAAGCTGTCGGCAATCAACGCGTAGGTAGGGATCGTCGTGATCGTCTTGTCGAAATTTTGCACCTTGACGGTGTTCAAGGTGATCTCCAGAACGTCGCCGTCCGCGCCGAACTTGGGCATCTCGATCCAATCTCCCGGACGGACCATGTCGTTGCCGATCAACTGAATGCCCGCGACCAGCCCGAGAATCGTGTCCTTGAAGATCAACAGCAGCACGGCGGTCATCGCGCCCAGTCCGGTAAGCAGAATCAGCGGCGATTGGTCGATCAAAATCGAAATCGCGACGATCGCGGCCCCGATCGAAAGCACGATCTTGACGACCTGCAGATAGCCGAGGATGGGAATCCGCTGCGCAATCTCGAACCGCTGGTAAATCCGATTCGCCGCGTTCAAGGCGGCGTCAACCGTGAGGAGCAGAACGATCAGGGCATAAACTTCGACGAGCCGCCGCGCCCACACGACCATCGCGGATGTCTCGAACGCCGCGGGCGCGAGAATGTGAACCGTCACCGCCGGCGCCAGATACGACAAGCGGTGAAAGACGCGGCATTCGACAAGAATGTCGTCCCAGTCGGTCTTGGTGTTCCTGGAGAAGGCGTGGACGGCGCCCAGCAAGGCGCGTCTGACGAGCGGGGTGGTCAGGCAGGCCGCGCCGGCTACAAGGACGACTTCAAGGGCTTCGAGGCCGAATAACGCTTGCCCTTCGTTCAGTCCGAGCGAAAGCAAAAACTCATAAACCGATTTCAACATGCCGATATCCGCGATTATAGTGGGGCATGGCCGGCATCGTTCGATTCCGCGCCCTCGGCCGCCTGGCGCGCCGGCGGCTGCTCTGCTGCATAGCGGTCTTTTCCGCAGCTTTTTCCGCGGGCTGCGCCGCGGCGCAGCCCGTAACGATCCTCCATCTCAACGATCTCCACGCGCGCCTGCTGCCGGACGCCAACGGATTGGGCGGCTTCGCCTACGTCGCCGCCGCAATCGAGAAAGAGCGGGCCGCAGCGCCGAACGCGCTGGTCCTCCACGCGGGCGACATGGTGCAAGGCACTCCGGTATCGACTCTTTTCGAAGGAGTCCCCGCGTTCGAGGTGGGCAACTTCCTGGGCATCGACGTTCACTGCCTGGGCAACCACGAGTTCGACTACGGCTGGGAAAAAATCCGTGAATTCGTCGCAGTCTCGGCGGCGCCGATCGTCAGCGCGAACGTCATCGACGACTCCGGCGGGCGCCTCGTCGAACCCTACGTGATCCGCCGAGTCGGCGGTATCGAAATCGCCGTTATCGGCGCTCTGACCGACCGTCTGGCGAGACTGCTCAAACCCGGGCTTACCGGCCCGTGGCGGGCCGCCCCGCTAATCGCAGCGCTGCGTCCGGTGGTTGCCGAGGCGCACGCCAAGGCCGACTTGGTCGTCGTGCTTGGACACCTGTTCGACGACGAGGACGAGCGCGTTCTGCGCGAGTTGCCCGACGTCGACATTCTCATCGGCGGCCACAACCACGGCGGCCGCGAGGAGCCTCTGGCGATCGGCGGACGCATCTGCGTCAAGATGCGCTCGTATGGCCGCGAGCTCGGCCGCCTCGACATCGCATTCGACCCGCAAGCCAAGCGTGTCGCAAGCTACCGATGGAAGCGCATCCCCATCGATGCGAACAACCTCGCAGCCGCCCCGGAGACCGCGCTGGCCGTCGACGATTGGGAATCGCGCGTCTCGGAAATCGTTGACACGCCCATCGGCGAATGCCGCGAGACCCTGCGCAAACCCGGCCTGAAACGCGCCATCGAACAGGCGCTGCGCGAAAAGACCGGCGCGGATCTGGCCTACATGAACTCCGGGGGCATCCGCGACTCCATGCCCGCCGGACCGATGCTCGCGCGTCACGTGTGGAACATTCTGCCTTTCGACAACGAGGTTGTCGAAGCAATTGTGGCGGGTTCCGACGTGCCCGCGGAAGTCGCCGGCGGCCTTGCTCCGAACAAGCTGTATCGGCTGGTCACCAACGACTTCGTCGCCGGCCAATGGGCCGACCGCAATCTCGACTTCAAGCCGACGGGAAAGACCTTGCGCGACTTGTTCCTGGAGTGGGTCGCAGAGCGCCGGGTCTTGCCGTAACGGTCCGCGGCGGAAGCGACGCGGGAGGCGCGGGTAGCCTTGGAAATGCTGCCGCCGTTGGGGCCGGCGGTGGTGGTGGAGACGGCGGAGGGCAGCAGCTACGCGCGGCGTTTCGTTACAGCCGCGCAGGCGCCGGGCATCTTTACGGCGTCGGGCGAGGGGCGGGGCCAGGGTGCGGTGCTGCTGGCGGGCGCGGGGGCGTTGGCTGCGCCGCGCGGATACGCAGAGGAGGCTGTGCTGTTTGCGGGCTTGGCGCCGGCGCTGGCGGCGGTGAACCTGGTGGTGGTGGAAGTCCCGCAAGGGATCGAGCCGTCCGCCGCGGCGGAGGCGCTCATCTCCATCGGCGGCAGGAAGAGCCAACCCGGCGTCACGATTGCCGTCGAATAAGGGGCCGTCGAATAAGGGGCCGCCCGCTCCGTCGATGGGTCTCGATTTCTGCAACGAGACGGGCGGCTAAAGAGCGGCAAAGGCCCGCTTGGCGCGCTCGACCGTACTGTCGATATCTTCTTGCGTCATCGCCGCGGAAAGAAACGCCGCCTCGAACTGCGAGCAGGGCAGATAGATTCCCGACTCCAGCATCAGGCGGAAAAATTTCGCGAATTTGCCGGTGTCGCTCGACGACGCCCCGCTCCAGTCGAATACGTCCCGGCCGGTGAAGAAAAATGTGATCATCGACCCGACGCGGTTGACGGTCAGGGCGGCGCCGGCATCGGCCGCGGCCGCGGCAACGCCCCCTTGCAGCCGCGCTCCCAGGACTTCGAGTTTTTCGTAGATATCCGGGTTGCCGCGGAGCAGCCGCAGCGTTGCCAGTCCGGCCGCCACCGCGAGCGGATTCCCCGACAGCGTGCCCGCCTGGTACACGGCTCCGAGGGGCGCCGCCGTCTCCATGATTTCGCGCCGCCCGCCGAACGCTCCGACGGGCAGCCCGCCGCCGATCACCTTGCCCAAGGTGGTCATGTCGGGCGTAACGCCGAAACGCTCTTGCGCGCCGCCCAACGCCGTACGGAAGCCGGTCATCACCTCGTCGAAAATCAACACCGCGCCGTACTGCGAGCAGAGACCGCGCAGCGCTTCCAGGAATCCAGGCTGCGGCGGGACGCAGCCCATATTGCCCACGACCGGCTCGACGATCACGGCCGCGATCTTTTCGCCCTGCCCGCGGAAGGTCCGTTCGACCGCTTCGACGGAGTTATAGGGCAGCGGAATCGTCGTTCCGGCGAAACCCGCGGGCACTCCCGCGGAATCGGAAATTCCCAACGTGGCCAGCCCCGACCCCGCTTTCACCAGCAGCGAATCGACGTGGCCGTGATAGTTCCCTTCGAACTTGACCGCCAGATCGCGTCCGGTAAAGCCGCGGGCGACCCGCAGCGCGCTCATCGTCGCCTCGGTGCCGGAGTTCACCAGCCGAACCATCTCCATCGACGGAACGAGCTCGGCGATCGTCTCGGCCATCTCGACTTCGCGCTCCGTCGGCGCGCCGAAGCTGGTTCCGCCGGCGAGCGCGTCTTCGAGCGCCGCGACCACCGCCGGATGCCGGTGGCCGAGCAGCATCGGGCCCCACGAGCTTACGTAGTCGAGGTACTCGTTGCCATCGACGTCCCACAGACGGGCGCCCTCGGCGCAGGCAATGAACGGCGGGTCGCCGCCGACGGACCTGAAGGCCCGCGCGGGCGAGTTCACGCCGCCCGGAATCCGCTCTTGCGCCCGGCGGAACAGTTGGCGGGATTGGGAATGTTTCATGGCGTCTTTTTCCGGCCGCTCGGCTGCCTCAGCGGCGGGCGGCGAGGCTACATCGCGAGGTTCTTGCCGGAGTTCGGCGTCTGCTCGCCCTTTCCGAGAGGAGGGTGGCCCGGCGGCAACTCGGCGTCCGGCGCGTCAAGCGGCGGATGACCGGGCGGCAACCCGCCGGCCGCGGGCGGCGCCGTTTCTCCGGCCGGAGGCGAAGGCTTCACGCGCCAGCGGCCCGAGCGCTTTTTCCAGCTCGTAAACCATCTGCATTACGGCCGCCGCATCGTTCGACGCCGCGATCGTTACTTCAACCTGCGCCCGATTTCCGTCGACCCGCACGGCATCGACGGACACCTCCATATTGTTCGCGGCCAAGCCGCCGCGGCCGGCCAGGTAATCCTCGACCGCCGTCTGCATTTGCGCGGGGAGATCGTCTGTGACGCTTCCGCACGCCGCCAACAGGAAGACTGTCAGCAATGTCCCGGCGCGGCCCATCGGAGACTCAAGTATAACGGGAAGCTAGCGCACCGCTTCCCAGGCCAGATGCGCCAGTTCCGGCTCCAACAGCTTCTCCCAGGCCAGCCGCACCGCCGCGGGCGATCCCGGCGTCGAAACCACCACCTTGCCGCGGTAAACGCCTGCCGCGGCGCGCGACAGCACCGCCGCCGCCCCAACCTGCTCGTAGCTCAGCATGCGGAAAATTTCGCCGAACCCCGGCAACTCTTTTTCGAGATGGCGGCTCAAGACGTCGTAAGTGCGGTCCCTGCGGGAAATTCCTGTTCCGCCGTTAAACAAGATGACCTGAACCTCACCCTCGGCGGCCAGCGCGCGCAAAGCGGCCTCGACCCGCTCGGGTTCGTCGGGGACGATGCGAATGGAGTGCAGTCGATTTCCGGAACGCTCGACCGCCTGGGATAAATAGGCCCCATTGGCGTCGGTCTTGGCATTGCGCGTATCGCTCACGGTAACCACCGCCAGCGTTACGGCCCCGCGCTCGGCGGCGCGGCGCTTGTGCTCGGAACTGCTCGGCGACGCCACCAGCCAAGTCTAGCAGGGCCGCCGGCGCGGCCAATGGATAGTGGATAGCAAGACCGCTTGCGCGGTGAAGCAATGCAAGAGGTTCGGAGCGTCCGCGCAGCCCCGCCGCGCTACCCTGATAGCTTCAGCCATGCAACTGGTCCGCATCGCTCGGCGGCCCGCGCCGCGCCTGCCCGCTTGGCTGCGCAAGCCGGCGACCGACTTTCAGCGGCTGCACGAGTTGAAAGTCGAGTTGCGCGCGCGCGGCTTGCACACCGTCTGCGAATCCGCACGCTGCCCGAACATTCACGAGTGCTTCGGCCGCAAGACCGCGACGTTCATGATCCTGGGCAATACCTGTACGCGGACGTGCGGTTTCTGCGCCGTGCCGCAAGGCCGGGGAGAAACCCTCGACCGCGGCGAGCCGCGGCAAGTCGCCGCGATGGCCGCGCGCATGGGGCTGCGCTACGTCGTGATCACCAGCGTCAACCGCGACGACCTGCCCGACGGCGGCTCCACGCACTTCGCAGCTACGGTGCGGGAGGTCAAGCGCGCGCTGCCGGCGGCTCAAGTCGAAGTTCTCGTTCCCGATTTCTGCGGCGACCTCCAGGCCGCGGCCCGCGTGCTCGACGCCGCGCCCGACGTTTTCAACCACAATATGGAAACCGTCGCGCGGCTTTACCGTCGCGTGCGCCCGCAGGCCGATTACGCGCGGTCGCTCGAAGTGCTGCGTTTCGCCAAGCGGCGCTCGCCGCGCACGCTGACCAAATCCGGCCTGATGGTCGGCTTGGGCGAAACCGAGGACGAGGTGCGGCGCCTGCTCGACGATCTGCGCGGGGCCGGCGCCGACGTCGCGACGATCGGCCAGTATCTGCAGCCGAGACGCAACCGTCTGCCGGTGGAAGACTTCGTTCGTCCGGACGTGTTCGAGCGCTACCGCGAATACGGCGAAGCGGCCGGCTTCCGCGCCGTCTTCAGCGGCCCGTTCGTGCGCAGCTCCTACATGGCCGACATCGTGGAAGAACGGGCCGCCGGACAGGCATGAGCCCCGACTCCGCGCCGCGCCGCGCCTTGCCCATCGCCGGAGCGCTGCTCGCGGGCCTGCTGCAAGTCCTCGTTTTCCCCCCGGGCGTCTCTGACATGGCTTGCGCCCGTCTGCCTCGTTCCCCTTTTGCCGGCGCTCGACCGCGCGCCGCCGCGCCGCCGCCTGTTGCTCGGCTGGCTGTCGGGAGTCGTTTTCTGGGGCGGCGCCTGCTATTGGGTTTTTCCGGTGATGCGCGACTACGCCGGCATCGCCGCGCCGGCCGCCGCGGCGCTCTACGCCGCGTTCGCCGCCGTCAAAGGACTGCACTCGGCCGCATTCGCCGCTCTTGCCGGCCCGCTGCTCGGACGCCCCTGGGCGGTCCCGGCAATCGCCGCGCTCTGGACGGCGCTCGAGGGCAGCCACCAGTATCTCGGCTTCACCTGGACCCTGCTGGGCAACGCCGCCCCCGACTTCGCGCTCCCGCAAATCGCGCGGCTTGCCCCCTGGACCGGAGTTTACGGCCCCTCGTTCGTCTTCGCCGCCGTGAACGCGGCCGTCGCGCTAGCCGTCGTGCGGCGCCGCTTCCAACCGCTCGTTTCCCTCGCGCCGCTTCTGTTGTTGACTTTCCTCCCGGCGTTGCCCGAGCGCGGCGCAGGCGCCGAAAAAGCCCGCCTGGTGCAGCCCGCCGTTCACCCGGACGAATTGAAATCCGGTAGCTGGAACGCCCGTCGAGGAACCGAGCATCTGGCCCGCATGCTCGAGCTCTCGACGAACTATTCGAACGATGAAAAACCCACGCTCTTGATCTGGCCCGAGTACCCTGTAGCCGCGTTCTACTTCGACGACCCCGGCTCCCGATCCTTTATGCAGCGCGTCGCCCGCGAGGCCGATGCGCACTTCATATTCAACACGATCGACTTCCAGCACGGCGCCCGGAGCCGCCCGCGGAACAGCAGCGCCGTGCTTTCTCCCGGCGGCGAACTGCTGGCGCGCTACTCGAAAATCCGCCTGGTGCCGTTCGGCGAGTTCGTGCCTTGGCCGTTTCATTACTTTGTCGAGAAGATAACCATGCAGGCGGGCGTGTTTCAGCCGGGAACCGAGGTCGTCGTCGCTCCGGTCAACGGCCATGGAATAGGCACGTTCATCTGCTACGAATCCGTCTTCGCCGCGGCGATCAGAAAATTCACTGCCGCCGGGGCGCAAGCGCTGGTCAACATTTCCAACGACAGTTGGTACGGCCGCAGCGCCGCCCGCGGCCAACATCTGCTGATCGCGCGCATGCGGGCCATCGAAAACGGCCGCTGGATTCTGCGCGCCACCAACGACGGCGTCACCACCGCGATCGACCCCGCCGGGCGTCTGAGCGAGCGGCTGCCGTCGTACCGGCAAGGCGTTCTCACCGTCGATTTCGACTACGCAACAGCCCGGACGGGCTATGTGCGCTGGGGCGAGTGGTTCTGGTGGCTGACGCTCGCAGCCGCCGCAGCGGCGGTAGCCGCATCCGCCAGCCGCCGCTTGCGATAATCGAAGGAAATGACGATCGACGAGCTCCAGCGCGAATTCCAATCCGTCCGCGATCGGGCGCGACAGGTCCGGGGGTATCTTTGACGTCCCGGCGAGCAAAGAGCAATTAAAGAAAATCGAGCAGGAAATCACGGTCCCCGGCTTCTGGAACGACCGCGCCAAAAGCCAAGCCGTGCTGCGCGAGCGCAAGCGCCTGACCGCGGCCGTCGAGGCCGATGAAGAGCTTGCGGGCGCGGTTGCCGACCTGGAGGCGTTCTTCGAGCTCGCCGCCGAGGGCGAGTCCGTCGAGGAAGAGATCGCTGCCGAGATGAAAGCGCTCGCGGACCGCCTGGACGCCATCGAAACGGCATCGCTGCTCGGCGGAGAGAACGACCGCCGCAACGCCATCGTCGTCCTGCATCCGGGCGCGGGAGGCGTCGAATCGCAGGACTGGGCCGAGATGCTGTTGCGCATGTACTTGCGCTGGGCCGAGCGCAACAACTTCAAAACCGAGATCGGCGATACGCAACCGGGCGAGGAAGCCGGCATCAAGTCGGCGGCGTTCACGGTCAAGGGCGAGAACGCATACGGTCTGCTGCAATCGGAAATCGGGGTCCATCGGCTGGTGCGCATTTCGCCGTTCGATTCGAACGCCCGCCGCCACACCTCGTTCGCCTCCGTCTTCGTTTACCCCGAGATCGACGACGAGATTACGGTCGACATCAAGCCCGACGACCTGCGCATCGACACCTACCGCGCGGGAGGCGCCGGCGGGCAGCACGTCAACATGACCGACTCGGCGGTGCGCATCACCCATCTGCCGACCAACATCGTCGTGCAATGCCAAAACGAGCGCTCGCAGCACAAAAACAAGGCCACCGCGATGAAGATGCTGAAATCGCGGATATACGACCACGAGATGCGCAAGAAGCAGGCCGAGGCCGATAAGCTCGAATCCTCGAAATCGGCGATCGATTTCGGCAGTCAGATCCGCAATTACGTGCTGGCCCCGTACCGTCTCGTCAAAGATCTGCGCAGCCGCCTCGAAGCCGGCGATGTCGACCGCGTGCTCGACGGCGATCTGAACCCGTTCCTCAACGCCTACCTGGTCTTCCGCAAAACGGGAAAAACGGCCGGCAACTGCTAAGTCTGTTGGACTTGGGCTATGCAGTTCCTGTAACCGATTGAAACCATTTAATTTACATAAAATTTACAAAATGCCGGCGTATTGGGAAATAAAGCATCTGAATAGATAACCCATTTATTATCAATGTTTCCCGATGCCGCCGGAACTGCCGCGCCGCACTGCGCCAAAGCAGTTGACGGTCGATGCCGAAACTTGCCACAATCAATGCTCAGGCGGCCGCGCCGGCAAAAACGAGAGCAGAGAAAACAAGGAGAAGTCGATGCGCAAACAAAACGCAATCCCCCCCCGCGGGAGGAGGGGAATATCATGACCCCGTCCGAGACGCCGCAGGAACAGGCGCCGGCGGATGCCGCGCGGCGGCAGTTCATTGAAAAGTACGGCCCGCTGGCCTTGGCGACGCCCGCGGCCATGTATGCCTTGATGTCGCCGCGGCGCGCCCAGGCGCAAGTCGTCTCCGTCTACGACGGCATCTGCAATCCAGGACAGGATTACATACCGGGCGGGAGCTGCGACTTCAGCGCCAATGAGCCCAACGACTCCAGATTCGAGGTCACAGCGGTGGGGAGCGTGCGCATAACTTCCCCCGCCCTCGGCTCCCCCCTCGGCTCCGCGATCACCAGGACGGGGAACTTCACTGAGAGGCATCCCGACACCAATGAAATTCTGATCCAGGCAGATCTGGTGAATGCGCCGACCAACCGCTGGAGAATTCTCGTCGCAAAGCGGTAACTGCTGACGCCGGGGGAACTGCCGAGCCGCGCCGCGGCCAAAGCAGTCGGCAGTTGACGCCGAAACCCGCCAAGCCCCATCGCGCGGGCCGGTCCGCTTGCGCGGCGGAGCAGCGCGGAGGGTTCGCAAGGACCGCCGGCGCGGGTCGACAAGAAACCGCCGGGGCCTGCTGCGCCCCAGCGGGACTTTTACGGCGGGCCGCTCAGCGTGGCAGCGCGAAAGCCACTACGTTCCGTCCGGCGGCGACCGCCACGTATTGCCGTCCGTCGATGCTGTAGGTCATGGGCGATGCGCGGAACTGAACGTTGAGCTGGAAGCTCCACAGCGGCTCGCCGTCCGTTGCCTGCACGGCGGCGAAAGCGCCGCTGTCGTCGCCGTAGAAAACCAGGCCGCCGTCCGTAGTCAACACGCCGCTCCAGGTGCCGCGGCCGCCGATCTGCTCGATGTCCCAGCGAACGTCCCCGGTCGCCAGGTCGAGCGCGCGCAGGTATTTCTTGGGCGGCTCGCCGGGCACGTTCTTCGCCGTGCCGCCGAAGTATTGCTTGCCGGGCTGCCAAGCCTCTTCGCGCTTGGTGAAGATCTGGCAACCCTCGGTCGCTTGCACGTAGAACAGGCCGGTTCCGGGGTGGTAGGCCGGCGCCATCCAATTCGTCGCGCCGGCAAGGCCCGGACAGACGATGTTTCCCGCGGGCGTGGGCCGCTTGCCCGGGATCAGCACAGGGCGTCCGTCGCCGCCGATGCCGCTCGACCAGGTCAGTTTTTCGACGAATGCCTTGCCGCGCAAGAGCTCGCCCGTAACGCGGTCGAGCACGTAGAAATAGCCGTTGCGGTTGGCGTGGGCCAACACCTTGCGCGGTTTCCCCCGCCATTCGACATCGAGCAGCAGCGGCGTTTGATTGGCGTCCCAATCGAACTCGTCGTGCGGCGTGTACTGGTAATGCCATTTCAATTCCCCGCTGTCCGGGTCGAGCGCCAGCATCGAATCGGTGTAGAGGTTGTCGCCGATGCGGTCGTCGCCGTTCATGTCGGGGCACGGATTGCCCACCGGCCAATACAGCGTGTCGAGCTCGGCGTCGTACGCGCCGGTCAGCCAGGTCGCCCCGCAGCCGCGGGGCAGCACGCCGCCCTGCCAGGTCTCCGCCAACGGCTCGCCGGGCAGGGGAACCGTCCAGAACCGCCAGGCTTCCTCGCCTGTTTCGACGTCGTAAGCGGCCAAAAACCCGCGGATGCCCTCGTCGCCGCCGCCGACGCCGCCGATCACCTTGTCCTTGACGACCAACGGCGCCAGAGTTCCGCCGTAGTGCAAGCGGTAGTCGGCCATTTCGCTATCCCAGAGCAACCGCCCCGAGAGCCGGTCCACGGCGATCATGTGGGCGTGGTCGGTCGCCAGAAAAACCTTGTCGCCCAGCACTGCGACGCCGCGGTTCGCGCCGCGGCCGGCGTCTCCCATCACGCCGGGAACCCGCGGCCGCCGATAGGTCCAGATTTCGCGGCCCCGCGCCGCGTCCAGCGCGTGAATTTTGTTCGCGGTCGTGGCGTACATCACGCCTTCGACGACGATGGGCGTCATCTCCAGGTCGCGCGGCGCAGCGATGGGGAAAATCCATGCCGGCGCCAATTCCGCGACGTTCCGCGTATGGATTTGCTTCAAGCGGCTGTGGCGGTTGCCGCTGATATCGCCGTTGTATGTCGGCCACTCGCCCTCGGCGGGCTCCAGGATGCGCTTGAAGCTGAGCGCTCCGGGAAGTTCTTTTTTAGCCGCTTTGGGCTGCGAGCCGTCGAGCTTGGCGAGGTAGGCGGTCAGATCGTCGATTTCCGACTCTTCCAGATCCATCGCCGGCATCAGCGATTTCCCCACCTGTCTGACGGCTCGATACTCCGCGCGTTGCAGCAGGCGCCACCTACCGTCAAGCCCCTGCAACTGCAGGTCGTAGTTGCTCGCGTTGCGCGAGAAGCCGCGCAGGGTCTCGCCGTCGGCCAACTCGACATCGACCGCCGCGTACCCTTTCGCCGTCGAGGCGGCGGGCGACGCGACCGCCTCGCGCAACTCGTTGAGCGTTTTCTGTGCGCCGATTGCCGACAAATCCGGGCCGGCCATGCGCATGCCTTCGCGGCGCAAGTGGCACCCCGCGCAGAGCCGTCCGAAGAGCGCTTCGCCCTGCTTGGGGTCGCCGCTGACGACCGCCTCGCTCGCGGGCGCGGTCTGCGTGCGGTAAAACGCGATCAACGCCGTCAGCTCCGGCTCGGGCACTTGCAGGCCGGGCATCCCGAAATCGGGCAGACCCTGGGTAATCAACTCGGCCATCTGCTCGGCGCTGCGCTGCGGGACCAGCCCGGGCGTCACGATATCGGGAGCGCGCACTCCGCCCTTGCCGTCGCCGCCGTGGCAGCCGCCGCAGCGCGCTTCGAAGGAGCGCAGCCCGGCGGCCAGGATGTCGGCATCCCCGGCGGACTGAGCAGACGGCAAGCCGAGCAGGCCGAAAATCGCAATCGAGAGAGTGAACCGATGTAGCGGCGTCATGGAAAATATCCTGGGAAAAGGGATGCGCCGGCAGTCTGCGGAAGAAGTGCGCCGGGACGCAGAATCCGGAACTCCTTGTGTTAAAGTGACCTTTATGAAAGGACGCTTCTTACTTACAGTAGCAATGCTTGCGGGTTTTTCCGCCGGAGCGTTTGGGGCCGGTTCTCTATCCAACCGCCGCGCCCCGGGGTTCACCCTGCCCGACCTCCAGTTCAAGTATCACGACCTCGCCGATTACCGCGGCCGCGTCGTCGTCCTCAACATCATGAATGTCGGCTGTTCGCACTGCACGGCGTTCTCGAAGGTTTTGAGCGCGGCGGAAAAAAAGTACGGCCCGCGGCTAAAGGTGTTGTCGATCGTGAACCCTCCCGACAACCAGACCGCGGTTCGGGGCTATATGATCAAGAACCGGATTTCGACCACGATCCTGTTCGATTGCGGCCAGGCGGCGGCTTCGTACCTCAAGGTTGACGCCGGCAATCCGACTTTCGACGTGCCGCACTTTTTCGTCATCGATCGGGACGGCGTGATCCGCG
The DNA here is from genome assembly GCA_965214915.1 of Bryobacterales bacterium. GTDB lineage: Bacteria > Acidobacteriota > Terriglobia > Bryobacterales > UBA6623 > CATQHP01. The sequence goes on from CBDCCP010000001.1 coordinate 1,333,073, forward strand.
AGGACTACGGCTACAACCCGCTCCAAAGGAGCGTTTTCGAAGAGGAAGGGCTCTACAGGATACTCGACAAATACGTTGCGGAACCGCCCGCCGCGAAAGCAGCCGTCGGCGTGGAAGCGGACTGAGCGCAATGGAATTGCGCGGCTGCCGGATCGCCGTCCTTGTCGAAAACTATTACCAGGAACTTGAAGTCTGGTATCCCCTGCTGCGGCTGCGCGAGGCCGGCGCGGAAGTCACCGCCGTCGGCGCGGAAGCCGGCGCGACATACAAGAGCAAGCTTGGCTATCCCGTCAAGGCGGAGGCCGCGGTCGAAGACGTGTCGGCCGACGATTTCGACGCCGTGGTCGTGCCCGGCGGTTGGGCGCCCGACTACATGCGCCGCAAGCAAGCCTTTGCCGAGCTGGTTGCCAAGGCGGTAAGCGACGACAAGCCCGTCGGCTCGATTTGCCACGGCGCTTGGCTGCTCTGCTCGGCGAACGTTCTCAAAGGACGCAGGGCCACTTGCTTTCATTCGATCAAGGACGACGTGATCCATGCCGGCGCCGACTACGTGGACCGGGAAGTCGTCGTTGACGGCCCGCTGGTGACTTCGCGCATTCCCGATGACCTGCCGGCGTTTTGCCGCGCCTTTATCGAGGCCGTTGCGGCAAGACGGACGGCCTCAGGCCGTTGAAGCGGACTGCGCAGACGGCATCGGCCCGGCGGTGAGCGTGCGCAGGCGGCACAGCCACCCGTGAGAGCACAGGTAGAGCGTCGAGCCGTCGCCGCCCCAGCACAGATTTGCGATCCGCTCGCCGGTTTCGATCCTGCCGAGCGTTGCGCCTTCGGGATTGAAAACCCAAACGCCGCCGGGGCCGGTAGTCAACACGTTTCCGCTGTGATCGACTTTCATGCCGTCGGGCAGGCCGGGCATCTCCGGCGCATACGCGGTAAGGTCTTGGAAAATTTTGCCGGCGCCGAGTGAGCCGTCTTCGTTGACGGGATATTTCATCACGACCGCCCTCTCGGGATTGGACTGCGTGACATACAGATGCTTTTCGTCCGGCGTAAAGGCCAAGCCGTTGGGGTTGCGCAACTCGTCGGTCAGCAGCGCCGGCTCGCGTTCGCCGGGGCGTACGAGGTAAACGCCGCAGAATGGAAGCTCGCGGTCGGGGTCTTCGTAGCGGTGGTGCAGGCCGTAGGCCGGGTCGGTGAAGTAGAGACCGCCGTTCGAGTGAAAGACCAGATCGTTCGGGCTGTTGAGCCGTTTCCCCCGGTAACTGTCGACGACCGTCTTCTTGCCGCCGTTGCGTTCGAGCCGCGAGATGCGCCGGTCGCCGTGCTCGCAGGCGTGCAGGCGTCCCTCGCGGTCGAAGGTCAAGCCGTTCGAGCCGGGTTCCTTGCCGTAGTAGGCGACGCCGGTGTAACCGGAAGGCTGCATCCAGATGCGGGCGCCCGCGGCTTCGCTCCATTGGATAACGGCGTTGCGCGGGATGTCGGAAAACAGCAACCGGCCGGCGGCGGTGTCCCAGACCGGGCCTTCCGACCAGGCGAAGCCGACTTCGAGACGCTCGACCGTGGCGCCGGGGGCGATCAGTTCATCGAGCGCGGGAGAGAAACGTTGGATGCGGCCAACAGTCGGGAAACGCGGCACAAGAAAATTATCTTAACGGGTTCGGCGGCGCCGGTTCTCTATTCCGGGCAGCCCGCGGTCTTCGTCTGTTGAGTCCCGCCCCCATACTGTGCTACCTTCAGCTTTCAAAGGGATTGATTCATGCAAGCCTTGGGACTGATTGAAACAAAGGGCCTGATCGGCTCGATCGAGGCCGCCGACGCGATGGTCAAGGCCGCGAACGTAACGCTTGAGGATAAGGAATACATCGGCGCCGGATTCGTCACCGTGACCTGCCGCGGCGATGTCGGCGCGGTCAAAGCGGCCACCGACGCCGGCGCGGCGGCGGCCCGCCGGGTAGGCGAATTGATCAGCGTTCACGTCATTCCGGCTCCGCACGGAGACGTTGAGCCGATTCTTCCGAAGCCGAACGGCCAATAGTCGAAGCGGATGCTCGAAGATAGCGATCTGCGCTCGGTCCAGGAAGTCCGCACAAAAATCGAGGCGGCCTACCGGGCGTCTCTGCAATACGCCGGCTACAGCCAGGAACAGGTGGACGCGATCGTCGAGCGCATGGCGGCGGCGGCCCGCGCCAACTCCGAGCGCTTGGCGCGCATGGCGGTCGAGGAGACCGGATACGGCAACGTCAGGGACAAGATCGCCAAGAACCTGCTCAATTCCGACCTGCTCCACCAGAAGATCGCCCCGCTGAAAACGATCGGCGTGCTGGCCGAAAAGCCGGAGGAAGGCATCACCGAAATCGCCGTGCCGGTAGGCGTTGTCGCCGCGGTGCTGCCGACGACGAATCCGACTTCGACGGCGTTCTACAAGTGCCTGATCGCATTGAAAGCGGGGAATGCGATTGTGCTCAGCCCGCATCCGCGCGCCCGCAGGTGTACTTGCGAGACGGCGCGGGTGCTGGCCGAAGCCGCCGAGGCCGCGGGCGCGCCGGAAGGCATCGTGCAGTGCGTCAACGAAGCCACCGTCCAAGGCACGAACGAGTTGATGCGCCATAAGCGGACGGGCGTCATTCTTTCGACCGGCGGGGCCGGCATCGTCAGAGCGGCGTATTCCAGCGGCAAGCCGGCCATCGGCGTCGGGCCGGGCAACGTCGCCGTGCTGATCGACGATTCCGCGGATATCGAAAAGGCTATCGAGCTGGTTGTGGACGGCAAATCGTTCGACTTCGGCACCGTTTGCTCGAGCGAGCAGACAATCGTAGTCGGCGAGCGGCATCGCGAGCGGGTCTGGGCCGCGCTCGCAGCCAACGGCGCTCATCGCTGCAACGATGAGGAAACGGCCCGGCTGGAAAAGCTGCTGCTTACAAAGGACTTCCGCATCAATCCCGATTGCGTCGGTCAGTCTCCGCAAAAGATTGCCTCGCTGGCCGGGTTTTCGGTGTCGGACGGCGCGCGCATTCTGACCGTTGAAATTAAGGGCGTCGGCCGCGATTACCCGTTGTCGGCGGAGAAGCTGTCGCCGGTGCTCTCGGTTTATTTCGTCAAGACGTTCGACGAGGCGGTCGATGCCTGCGTGGATGTCTTGAATTTCGGCGGACGCGGGCACACCTGCGTTATCCACTCCGCCGATGAAGCGAACATCATGGAGTACGGCCGCCGCGCGCCGGCGTTCCGCGTGTTGGTGAACACCCCGGCGCCGCAGGGTTCGACGGGCATCACGACCGGCGTCTTCCCGGCGATGACGTTGGGCTGCGGCGCGGCCGCCGGCAACTCGACCGGCGACAACGTGGGGCCGATGCATCTGCTGCACGTGAAGCGCATCGCCCGCCATGTCCGTTCTCCCGAGCAAGCGTTTATCAGCCCCGAGGCCCGGAAATACTTCGCCGGGGAGTCTTCGGGAGAGGGCGGCGTCAGGTCCCCGGCGCCGGCAGGGATTGTCTCCCGCGTTGACGAGTATTTGGCGAATCGAGGCTTGTCGCCGCGAGTATCGCCGCCGCCAGCGGCGGATCCTTCGCCGGTCGTCTCCGTTGTGGACCGTTTTCTAGCGAATAGGAAGGCGCCGGCGGCTGCGCAGGGAGTTGCTGCCGAACCGGTTTCGCCGCCGCCCCCGGCGCCAACGGTGCGCCCCGTCCAGTTCGTTTGCGAGAACGATGTGCGCAAGGCGATTGCCGGAGGCGCCAAGATCTATATCGCCAAGCGCACCATCGTCACTCCAGCGGCGCGCGATCTCGATGTCGACGGCAGCGTGCTTATCCAGACCGAGCTATGAAGCGCTGGGTCTATCGGCAGCATGAATCCGCCGCGGTCGAGAGGATCTGTTCGGACTACCGCGTTTCGCCCCTGCTGGCTCGGCTGCTCGCCCAGCGCGGCGTTGAAGACGTCCCCGGTTTCTTGCAGCCCAGCCTTTCGGCGCTTCACGATCCGTTCCGCATGTTGGGCATGCGCGCCGCCGTGGAGCGCATCCGCGGCGCGGTTGCGAACCGCGAGCGCATTCTCGTTTACGGCGACTACGACGTCGACGGAACGACCAGCGTCGTCCTGCTGAAAACGGCCATCGAGCTGCTTGGAGGCGTCGCGGCCTTTCATGTTCCGCACCGCATTCAAGAGGGCTATGGGATGCGCTCGGAGGTCGTCGAGGATGCGGCGCGCGACAACGTGCGGTTGTTGATCAGCGTCGATACCGGCATCCGCGAATGCGCGGTTGTGGACCATGCCCGCGAGCTCGGAATCGACACGATCGTTACCGACCACCACTTGCCGGAAGAGAAAATTCCCAGAGCGCTGGCCGTGCTCAATCCTAACCAACCCGGCTGCGCCTATCCGGAAAAGCGCCTTTGCGGCGCCGGCATCGTCTTCAAGTTGATCCAGGCTTTGCTGGCCGAATCGGGCTGGGAAGACTCGAAACGAAGAAGGATTCTCGCTTCGATGCTGAAGATCGTCGCCATCGGAACGATCGCCGACATGGTCCCGTTGCGAGGCGAGAACCGCATCTTCGCCCGGATCGGCCTCGACGGGCTGCGGCGCCCGGCGACGCCGGGTCTGAAAGCTTTGATCGCTGTTTCCGGTTTGCGGGACAAGGCAAGGATCACCACCGGCGATGTCGGCTTCCGCATCGCGCCGCGCATCAATGCCGCGGGCCGCATGGACCATGCCAAAGACATCGTCACGCTGCTGACCACCCGCGATGAAAGGGAAGCCGAAGACATCGCGCAGCGACTTGACGAGTTGAACAGCGAACGCCGCCGCACCGAGAGCGAAGTGGAGGCTGAAATTATCGAGCGCCTCGGCCGTCTCCCTGCGGCCGAGGCGATTTCTTTCATCGTCGTTGCAGGCGAGGGTTGGCACCCCGGCGTAATCGGTATTGTCGCCGGCCGGATCGCCGAACGCTGCCATCGTCCGACCCTGGTGCTGAGCGTCGATCCGCAAAGCGGCATGGCGACGGGTTCGGCCCGCAGCATCTCCGCGTTTCACATGCTCGAGGGTCTCGAATCGGCAGCGGAAATCTTCGAACGCTTCGGCGGCCACAGGCAAGCCGCCGGCTGCAAGATTCGGGCCGACCGCGTGGCGGCTTTGCGCGATGCGCTCAACGATCACGCGGCGACCGTTCTCAGCGCCGAAGATTTAGTGCCGTCGCTCGATCTCGACGGCGACCTGCCGTTCGCAGAAATCACCGACCGCGCCATGGGGGAGCTTGGGCAACTGCAACCTCACGGCCTGGGAAACCCCGCACCGGTATTTTCCGCCCCGGACGTGGTCGTCAAAACGCAGCCCAAGGTGATCAAAGACCGCCATCTCAAGCTGCGGGTCGAGCACGACGATTGCACTTTCAGCACGATCGGCTGGCGCATGGCCGAGCAGGGCGCCGACATCGGGGTCGGCGCGCGCCTCGATATGGCCTTCACCGTCGAGCCGGATACCTACTGGGGCGGCTGGCGCCTCAACATGAAGGACTTCCGCCGCGGCGGCGCGGATTCCCGATGAGCGGGCGGCTTCCCGTAGTCGTCGTGCTCGACCGGGTGCGCAGCGCCTACAACGTAGGGGCTTTTTTCCGCAATGCCGACGGCGCGGGCGTCTCGAAGCTCGTGCTTACCGGCTATACCGGGCATCCCCCGCATCCGGGGATTGCCAAGACCGCGCTCGGCGCCGAACATCAGGTCGAATGGGAATACAACCGCGATCCCTTAGCGGCGGTTCGTTCCCTCAAGGCCCAAGGCTATCGACTGGCCGCGGTCGAAACATCGGCTCACGCGGAAGATATTTTCGAGTGGAGCCCGAGTTTCCCGTTGACCGTGATTTTCGGCAACGAGGTGGAAGGAACCAAACCGGAACTGGCTGCCGAATGCGATGCTCTCGTGCGCATTCCCATGCTGGGGATGAAGCAGTCTCTGAATGTCGCCGTGGCCGGCGGGATCATAATGTACGAGTTGCTTCGCAAATACAGAAGCCGGTCGTGACCCCGCCCCGGCGCCCAGCGCCAGGCCTCTACCGTGCGCATTGCCCTCGACGCCGCTCCGCTGCTGCCGCCCTCCGGCGGCATTCGCCGCTACACCGTCGAATTGGCGCTGGCGCTTGCCGGCGAAAACCCGCGCGATGAAATTTTTCTGATCGGCGACCGGGCGGTCGAGTTACCCGAGCGACTGCGGACGCAGCGGAACGTCTTTGCCGTTTCGCCGGGATCCCGGCTTTTCAGAGCCAAATGGTGGAGCCTGGGACTGCCGCTGACGCTGCTGCGCCTGCGGGCGGACGTGTTTCACGGAACGGATTTTTCCATTCCCTACATCCCGGTGGTTCCGTCGATCCTGACCCTCCACGATCTCTCGCCTTGGCGGCGGGGCGCTATTCGGCCTGAAGGTTCGGAGCGCGTCCGCGCCCGCACGCCGTACCTGTTGCCTTTGGCGGCGCGTATTCTCACGCCGACCGAGGCGGTTTGCCGCGAGGCTGCAAGCCGCTTCGGACTGTCGCAGACGAGGATTCGAAGCATCCCCCACGGTTCGACGCCGTTGCGGCCGGCCGGGCTGCGGAGGATGCAGGCGGGACCTTATGTGGCGCATCTCGGCGATCATGGCTCGCGCAAGAACATTGCAGTGCTGGTGGAAGCATGGCGCCTCGCCCGCAGACGCCGGCCCGACTTGGGCCTGGTTCTGATCGGCCCGGCCGAGCCGGGGGCATTCGACGAGCCGGGATTGACGCAAGTCCGTCCGGCAGACGATTCCGAGATGGCCGCTTGGCTCGCGGGGGCGAAGGCGCTCGTTTACCCTAGCCTGTATGAGGGGTTCGGTCTGCCCGTGGTGGAAGCGATGAGTTTGGGCGTCCCCGTGATTACGTCCCAGGACCCGGCGCTGGTCGAGGTTGCGGGCGGCTGCGCCGTCCATGTGCCGGCCGATTCTCCGCAACGCCTTTGCGAGGCCGTTCTATCGGTGACGGGCGACGCCAGTCTCGCCGGCCGTTTGCGCGCCGCCGGCGCCGCCCGCGCCGCCGAGTTCAGTTGGCGGCGCACTGCCCGCTTGACCCGCGAGCTCTACTTGGAGGCGGTTCAGGCGTGGTGAAGGACGGCAATCGTTCGCTGCTGCTCGCGCCGGAGTGCCCTTATCCCCTGCAGGGCGGCGGCCCGATGCGCACCGGCAGCCTGCTGCACTACTTGGCCGGGCGCTCTGCGGTCGATCTGATCGGTTTTCACGAAGAGGGCTCCGCGGCTTGCGGCGGGGCGCTGCCCGGCGGGCTGTGCGCCTCGGCGGCAAGCATCGCCTTGCCGCGCCATTCGAAAACCCTGACGGCTAAAGTCGTCCGCAACGGCATTCGCCTCCTGCGGCGCAGGCTTCCGCTCATGGACCGCTTCAGCGGCGCAAGCAGCAGGCGGCGGCTGCGGGGTTTGCTGGCAAACCGTCATTGGGACATCGGCATCGTCGAACACCTGTGGTGCGCTTGCTTCATCGATGAGTTGCGGCCGCGCTGCCGCACGGTCGTATTGGATTTGCACAACGTGGAATCGGAGTTGCATCGAAGCTGCGCTGCTTTCGCGCTTCGCTCGGAGCGCTGGGCGCATATGCGCTTCTGCACGCTGGCGAAGGAAGTCGAACGCAAATTCTTTCCTCAATTCGACTGCATACTCGTCGCCTCAGAAGACGACGCGGCGCGGGTACGGACGTCACACCGCAATGCAAAAACGATCGTCTATCCGAACGCGATTCCTTTTTGCGCCAACCCGCGCCGCCCGCGCGAGGGGCCTGCGCAAGAAGCCTCCATCGCCTTCTCCGGCAACCTCGAATATCACCCCAATGTTCAAGGGCTCAACTACTTCCGAAAGGAGGTCTGGCCGATTCTCAAAGAGCGGCGCCCGGCGCTGACTTGGCGCATTATCGGCAAGAATGCCGAACGTGTCCGCGCCTGGGCAGGTGAGGATCGTAACATTCACGTTACGGGTCCGATACAAAATGCGGTCGAGGAGTTGGCGAAGTCGAAAATAGCGGTCGCGCCGCTGCTGGCGGGCAGCGGCACTCGTGTTAAAATTATTGAAGCGTGGGCGGCGTCGTGTGCGGTCGTTTCCACGCCGATCGGAGCCGAAGGTTTACCCGCGCGGGACGGAGAAAACTTGAAAATCGTGCGCAGTCCTGCCGGATGGGTCAGGGCGATTCTCGGGTTGTTGAGCGACCGGGGCGCGGCCGAACGTCTGGGCCGCAATGGCAGGGCGACATTCGAGGAACACTGCTCGTGGCCGGCCGTCTGGAAAGCCTTGGATCGATCGTTTGCCGAGATATGGTCGGAAGCGGCGCCGAAAACGGCCGGCTGATCGAATGGTATGTCTTCCCCTCTGCGAGTCAGTATAGACGCACACACAATCGGACAGCGGGTTACGGGCAATGAAGTCTATATCCGCAGCCTGATTCACAAGTACGCGGGTCTGGACCGGTATGCCGCGTTCACGGCGTACGTCGCGACTCCCGAGGCGGAGGCGTGGGTCCCGGAAAGCTTCGCCGTGGCGCGCGTCTCGCGGAATCCGTTCGTGCGGCTCGGCGTGGAGTTGAGCCTGCAACTCAGGAACAACCCGGCGGATCTTTTGCACGTGCAATATACAGCGCCGCTTTTTTGTCCGACGCCGGTCGTCGTCACCGTTCACGACGTGAGCTACCTCGACCATCCCGAATACTTTTCAAAGTTCCGCGCGAATCAGTTGCGGCTTTCGACGCAGCGCACCTTGGGGAAAGCGGCGCAGGTCATCACGGTAAGCGAGTTTTCGAGACGGCGCATCGCCAAGGCGTACGGGCTCGACCCGGCGGACATCGCCGTCACTCCCAACGGGCCGCAAGAACAGTTCCGTCCGCTCAAGCGGAAGACCTCGATGTTCAAGGTGAACCAGGCCCTGGGCATCGACAAGCCGTACATATTGCACGTCGGCGACTGGCGCCCCTGCAAGAATCAGATCGGTCTGATTCGGGCGTTCGGACAACTCGTCAAGAATTACCCTGCGCTGAAGCACCACCTGGTGCTGGCCGGGAAGCACACATGGTTTTCTCCGCGGGTGCTTGCGGAAATCCGGCGTTCCGGCGTGGGCAACCGCATCGTCGTTACCGGATTTGTCGACGATGAGTTGCTGCCCGCCCTTTACAATGCAGCCGACGTCTTCGTGTTTCCGTCGTGGTACGAGGGTTTCGGTCTTCCCGCAGTCGAGGCGATGGCCTGCGGCCGGCCGGTGGTTTGCTCCGACGCGACTGCCTTGCCGGAAGTCGTCGACGGCGCGGCGTTGCTGTTTCGTCCCGATTCCGTCGGAGAGCAGATGCGGGCGATCCGCGATCTGCTGCTGGATGCCGAACTTGCCGGACGCATGGCGAGGAAAAGCCTCCAGAGGGCGAAGCGTTTCGACTGGCGGGACACGGCATCGAAGACGCTCGACACCTATTACCGCGTTGCCGAGAAGCGGCAGAAGCTCCAGCGCGAGCGCGAATTGGCCGTCCGGTGATTTGCTTATGGCTTTTTGCGGCTTTGTGGGCGACCGGTCTCGGAGTTGCCGAAACGCTGCCGTTCCCCAGTGGCGAGCGCCTGCGATACGAGGTGGCTTGGCCCAGCGGGCTGGCTCTCGGAGAAGCGGAGTTCCGCGCGCAAGCCGGCTCGGACGGCTGGGATTTCGAATTGATGCTGAAGGCAAGCCTGCCGACCATCGAGATCGACGACTCCTACCGCTCCTTGACGAACGCCGAGCTTTGCTCCCGGGAGTTCAAGAAAAATACCCGCCACGGCAAGAAGACCGCGAACGAAACGCTGCTCTTCGATCAAGAGGCGAATCGAGTCGAGCGCACAACGATGACTCCCGCCGGGCCCGGCGGCAAGAGCTCTCTCGAAGCGCCTCCGTGCGCCAAGGACGCCCTGGCCTTCCTATACTTTCTGCGGCAGAGCTTGGCTATGGGCCGCATCCCTCCGCCGGACGATCTCTACTTCGGCGCCGGTTATCTCGTCAGCCTGACGTTTGCGGAGACGCTGCAATTGCCGATGGCCCGCGGCCGTCAAGAGGCCGACAAGATCCTGGTGGATGTCATGGGGCCGGACTCCCGGCACAGCTTTGAGATTTACTTTGCCAGGGATGCCGCGCGGACGCCGCTGCTGGTGCGCGTGCCGTTCGACATCGGCACTTTCTCGCTAAAGTTGTTGCAATAGGCGGCCCGCCGGCGGGTTGCCCGCGCCATCATGAAACTCGCGGTTTTTACTCCGCTCGCTCCGGTCAAATCCGGGATTGCAGATTATTCGCAGGCGCTCCTGCCGCATTTGGCCGAGCGCCTCGATGTCACCGTATTCACCGACGGCAGCTATGCGCCCGACGGCTTCCCGGCGGCGCCGCGAATCGCCGTTCGCGATTGCCGCGAATACGCTCCGGACCAATTCGACGAAACGCTCTACCAGTTTGGGAACAACCCTTACCACGTCTATGTTTACGACGCCGCTCTACAACATCCCGGAATTAACCTGCTCCATGAATACAACCTGCATCATCTGGTGGCCGCCGCCACGATCAAGCGCGGAGACTGGGACGGATACCTTCGCGAGGTCGAGTACGAAGCCGGACCCGAGGCGTTAGCCTACGCCGAACGCGTGCGCAAGCTCGAGATCGGCCCCGATTACGACAATGTCGCCTTGAGCCGGCGTGTGATCGAGTCCGCGAAAGCGACGATCGTCCACAGCGATTTCATGGTGCGCCGGGTGCGCGAGGCCGGCGCGGAGCATCCCATTAAAAAGATTCCGCACGGCGCCTGGATTCCCGAGGTCAACCGCAATCTTTACCGCGCGAAGCTCGGCATCGAGCCGGAAACGCCGCTGATCGGCATTTTCGGGTTTCTCAAACCGTATAAACGCATCGAGGAATCGCTGCGGGCGATGCAGCGGCTGGTGCGCGTGGAACCGCGCGCCCGCATGATTCTGGTGGGCGAGGAACATCGGGATTTTCCGGTAAGAGCGCTGATCGACCGCCTCGGACTCGGCGGACACGCGCTGGTTTTAGGCTACGTGCCGGCCGCTGAGTTCGAGCAGTACATCGGCGCGGTGGATATCTGTCTTAACCTCCGCTACCCTACTGCCGGCGAAACTTCCGGCGCCTTGCTGCGGGCGCTCGGACTGGGCCGCGCGGTCGTTGTCTCCAACACGGGCGCGTTCGCCGACCTGCCCGAGGGAACATGCTTGAAGGTTCCTGTCGGAGAAGCTGAGATCGATCTGCTTACCGAGTACCTCAATCTGCTCGCGACGAGACCGGAGGTCGCACGGAGCCTCGGCGAGCGGGCCCGCAACTATGCCGCCGCCGAATGCTCCTGGCCCCGGGCGGCGAAAGAAATCGCCGACTGGATTGCGGACAAGAACCGCCCGGGAGAACCGCAAGCCGGCGCCGCAGCCGCGGCGAAGACGCCGCCGAGCCCCGAGCGCAAGCAAGAGCCGGCGCCGCGGCAAGCCGCACCCGAGCCCCCGGCCGCGGCTTCTCCCGCCGCCGCCGATCGACTGGCCGAGTATATCCGCTCCTGGAGCCGCGGCCGCGTTGACGACGCGGCCTATGTGGAGACTCACATTACTCGCTTGGTGCGCACTTTGGAAATCACGCCTTCGGGGACGAGCGGCGATCGAATCCTGGAAATGGGCGCTTACATGCACATCACTCCGGCGCTCGCTGCGAAGCTGGGATACGGGGAAGTGCGCGGCAGTTATCTCGGACGACCCGGAAAGACGGACGTTCGAGAAATCGTCAGCGCTTGCGGAGAACGCTTCCGCTGCGAAATCGACCTCTTCGACGCCGAGCGGGACGCCTACCCCTACGAGGACGGCTCGTTCGCTACGGTGCTTTGCTGCGAGTTGATCGAGCATCTCTACGACGACCCGATGCATTTGATGGCCGAAGTGAACCGCATCCTTCGACCGGGAGGGCATCTCGTGCTATCGACGCCCAATATCTGCAGCTACCGCGCCGTGGCGGCGGTTCTGTTGAGCTACCATCCCGGGTTTTTTCATCAGTACGTGCAGCCGGACGCGGACGGCGTGATCGACCCGCGCCACGCCCGCGAATTCGCTCCCCGCGACGTACATCATCTTCTCGAGGCGGCGGGTTTCGCGGTGGTCCGCTTTGAAACCGGCCCCTACCTGGAACGGAAGTCGGCGGAATACGAGTGGGTCAAGCACGTCATGGAACGTTACGATCTGCCGCAACAATGGCGCGGCGACGCTATCTACGCGGTTGGCCGCAAAGTCGGGCCGGTGCGGGAGCGTTACCCCCAAGCCCTTTACGTCGGAGGCTCTGCGTGATTCGCGTTCGCGGAGCGATCCCGAACCGGACGGACGGCCCCTGGAGCGCGGCGGCCGGCGACGCGCTCAGCTACCGCATCTACGATGCCTCGACCGAAATGCTCCTTATCGACGGTCCGCGCCGGCCTCTCCGCGGCGAGGTTGCGGCGGGCGAGGAACTGGATGTCGATCTGGAGGTCGACTTGCCCGCGGCCGAAGGCGCGTACCTGATCTACGTTTCGCCGATCCGCAACGATGCGGAGTGGCTGTTCGAGCGCGGCAACGATTTTTTGTTGGCGGCGGCCGACGTCACCGCTGCAGGCGCCGCCGCGCGCGCGGCGCGGTTGACGAGCTTGCGGAAATTGGCCTGGATGCGCTTCCTCCGCAGCTTCGTTCGGGCGTTCAGCTACCCGCTGCGAACGATTGTTGAGCATCGTTCGCTGATTCGCTCGCTGGTGCGCCGGGACATCGTCGGCCGCTATCGGGGTTCGTACGGCGGGCTGTTCTGGACCGTCATTCACCCCCTACTGCTGATGCTCACCTACTGGTTCGTCTTCGATATCGTCCTGCGCACCCGTTTCGGAGAGGGCGGCCGTCCCGGCAATTTCGTCTTGTATTTTCTGGCCGGCATGTTGCCCTGGCTCGCGTTCAGCGAGGCCGTGGGACGTTCGGCCGGCATCGTCCCGGAGCATGCCAACTTCGTCAAGAAGCTGGTGTTCCCGGTTGAAATCCTGCCGGTCAATCTGGTTTTCGCCGGTTTGTTCTCGCAACTCTTCGGCGTGCTGATCTTTCTGGCCGGTATGGCGGCGTTCGGCGAGACGCCCCCGCTCACGGCAGGATACTTGCCGCTGCTGCTGGTTCCTCAAATTTTACTGACGATGGGGTTGTGCTGGTTTTTGGCCGGCCTCGGGGCGATTGTCCGCGATCTCGGTCAGATTATCGGCTTCGTGCTGACCGTGTGGTTCTTCATTACGCCGATCTGCTACCCGGAAAGCGCGTTGCCGGCGAGCTTGATCTGGGTCTATGAACTGAATCCGATTTTCGTCCTCGTCCGCGGGTACCGCGACATCCTTCTGGAAGCGGCGGCTCCTGCCTGGGAGCCGCTGGCTTGGCTTACGCTCGGCAGCGCGATGGTTTTTGTCGTCGGGTTCGCCTGGTTCTACAAACTGAAGCGCTCGTTCGCCGATCTCGTGTAGCGGCGCGTGCGGCGGCCTACCACATGAAACGCAACTGCAAGCGGAACGTCCGGCCGTCGTTCAGCGTGTTGTTGATTTGTCCGAAGTTGGGCGAGGTCAATGTTTTTCCCGGCTCGGCGAATTGCGGCGTGTTGAAGAAATTGATGGACTCCGCGCGGAACTCCATGTTCCAGTCGCCGGACAAAGGGAATCGGCGCGCAAGCGAAGCGTTGACATTGGCCACCTTCCCTTTGCGAAAGGTGTTGCGCCCGAGGTTGCCCGCCTGCTCCAGCGGCGCGTCGATGAAGCGGAACGCCGACCGCGGCAGCAGCTCTTCCGAGGTGTCCGGGTCGCCGATCGTCTTGCCGAGAATGGCGGGATCGAGCAGCATCGGCCGGTCGCCGCTGCGGCTGTCGACGTTGCCGAATCCGGGGCCGTCCGAGCCGGAGTCGACGGTAAACGGAGTGCCCGTTTTCAGCAGGGTCACGGTAGCGATCGTCCACCCGCCGAATATTTTTCGAAGCGGAGAAGAGCCTTTCGAGCTTTTCGGCGTGCTGTAGCCCAGTTGCAGCAAAAAGGCGTGGGGCTGGTCGAAATCGCTCAATGCCTTCAGATCGCGGTGGGATTCGCTCTCGGTCTGGCTGACCGCGTTACGGGCGTCGGGGCCTGACGCGGTGTTCGTATAGGTGCCGCCGATGTCCATCGCTTTGCTGAACCAGTACGAAGCGTTCAGCGATACGCCCTTCCAGTTGGGCGCTACGAGAGAAACGCGGCCGGCGTCGTAATATCCGCGCGAGCCGTTGTGGATGAAGAGATGCTCGAAAATATCCTCTCGCGGGCGGCGCCGGTTGATGTTGGCGATGCTGGACTCGACCCCGGGAATCTCTCTTGCGCGGTTCAGAAAATAGGTAATGATCAGCTTGTGCGAACGGCTGCCGACATAGCCGAGCTGCAGCCGCCAGTCGGCGCCCAGCTCGCGTTCCCAACTGAAGTTGTACTGATGCGAGTAGGGCGTGGTCAGGTCGGGGCCGACCTCGATCAGGCTCGACCGCGCCGCGGGGTCGCGCTTGGACGGATCGAGGTTGTCGCGATAGCTCGCCAGATCGGGCCTCACGAAAATGGTGGTGACCGTGTGCGGCTTGTTGAGCCGGTCTTGTCCGTAGGTGACGGGGAAAATATCGCCGTATTGAATGCCGTAGGCGCCGCGCAGCACGCCCCGCTTGCCCCCAAGACGGTAGGCGAACCCGAACGAGCCGGCGAGATTGTTCCTGTCCGAATCCATGTTGAGGTCGCTGCGGCCGGTGACGTCATGTGGCCGCGTAACGGGTTCGTAGCGGAAGCCCAGATTCAGCGTCAGATTTTTCGATGCCTGCCGGCGGTACCCCAAGAAAATCTTGTTCGCCCAGTTGCGGAAACCTCGATAGGTCGAGCCCAGCGACGCGACTAAAGTGCTGGGCAGGCCCAAGCGGAGATTGGTGATCGCGTCGTTGCCGAAATTCGGTCGAAACAGGAGAATCCCGCGCGCGCCGTCGGGTTCCTCGCCGTTGTACTGCAGGCGGGTCAACGCAAAACCCGCCGTGAGTTCGCCGCGGCTCTTCGCGTTGCGCACAGTGCCGCCATAACGGAATCTGTTTTGCACGCGGATCAGCGGAATGATCGGGAACGGCCCCAGCGACGTCAGCGCCCTCCCGGTGAATACCGGCCCCAAGGCGCCCTCCGCGGGCAGCAGCAGAGATCCGAGGCGGTCGAACCCTGCCGAGAAGTCCGTAACCGTGTCCGCGCTCCAGCTTCGATTCCAGGTGATGCGGCCCGAATGGGATTTCGTGTCGGTATCCGGGTTCTGCCCGACAACAAGCTGGAAGGCATCGACATTCTGGGCGGTCAAGGCATAGCGGAACGTCAGCTTGTCATTGTTCCCCAGGCTCTGGTCGATCTGCGCCCGCGCCGAATCGGTGTTGATCTTCTGCGGACTGTTGGTGTTGAGCGCCCGCTCGGCGATGTCCGGCCGGTTGGGGGCGACATTCGGATAGGCGTCCAGCAGTTGGCGGACGATCGGCCGCAGCGCGGGGTCGGTCGTCAGGGGAATGCGTTCTTCCGGGAGCGGCACCAGGACGTTGCCGTTGACGTTGCCCCGAATCTTGTTCTGCGAGCCGTTCAGCGTCACGTAGCCGCCCTTCCAGAGCGGCGCGCCGAGCGTCCCGCCGTAGAAGTTTTCGCGGGCCGGCTGGACATCGCCTACCTGAAAGAACGACCGCGCGCTGAAAAGGCTGTTGTTGTGCCGCCAGAAAATGTTGCCGTGGACGCCCGAGCCGCGGTTGCCCGGCGCATGGATCGGGGGAGTCGGCGGCTTGCCGAACTCCGCCCCGAAGAACCCGGCGTCGACCTTGAATTCATTGACGATCGTGGCCGTCGTGCCCAAGCGGATGTTCAACTCTTTGAGGGCGTTGTTGTCGACCAGATTGAACTGGACGTTTTCGTTGCGGCGGCTCTCGCCGGACTCGGAGGATGTCTCCCCCAGCAGATTGATCTCCGTGCGCTCCGAGCTTCCCTCGCGGCTTTCTGCGCTCTCTTCGGCGGGGGCCTCCTCGACACCCTCCTCGGTTTTGTTGTCCTGAGCAAGCGATACGCAGTGGAGGACAAGCGCGAGCAGGCCGGCCCGAATGAAGGCGTTTAACGAAAACGGAAGGATCATTTCAGGAGAGAAGCGGCATGGACGGCGACAGGAGCCGCCATTGTATCGGATCGCGGCTTCTCCGCATCGGATCCGCATCGGACGTTGGCGCCGCGAGAGCCGGCGCCGGCCGGAGATTCAGTATATATCTTCCCGAAAGGCGTCTTCTCGATAACGCCCAACGTGCTAATATTGTGCCGATGTCCAAGAAACTACACCGTCGCGATTGGTTCCGTTCCGCGGCCGCATTCACCGCAGCTTCGTACGCCCGCATCCTCGGCGCAAACGAAAAGGTCAACATGGGTTTGATCGGCTGCGGCGGCCGCGGCCGCTCGGTCTTCAGGAGCTTCATTCAGAATCCCAACGTCAACCCGACGGCGCTCTGCGACGTCTTCAGCGCCCGCATCGACGAGGCCGCCGAGATCGCGCCGAACGCGAAAGGCTACAAATATCACGAGAAGCTCCTCGAAGCGAAAGACGTCGACGCGGTCTTGATTGCGACTCCCGACCACTGGCACGCAGGCATCGCCATCGACGCCGCCAACGCCGGCAAGGACATCTATTGCGAGAAGCCGCTGACGCTGCGCATCGAAGAGGGGCCGCAGATCGTCAAGGCCGTGCGCATGAACGGCCGCGTTTGCCAGGTGGGCATGCAGCAGCGCTCCGGCAAGCACTACCTGATGGCGAAGGAGAAATACTTCGACACCGGCGCCATCGGCAAGGTGACGCTGGCTCGAACGTGGTGGTACGGCAACGGCGCCCACCTGCGGCCCTATCCCGAGCAATACGCGACTCGGCCCTCGAACCTCGACTGGGGGCGCTTTCTGGGTCCGGTCAAGTGGCGCGACTACGACCCCAAACAGTACTTCAACTTCCGCGCATATCTGGAATACGGCGGCGGTCAGATTACCGACTTGTTCACCCACTGGATCGATGTCGTCCATATGTTCATGGAGCAGGACAACCCCGTGGCGGCGGTTGCCTCCGGCGGCATCTACCACTACAAAGACGGCCGCACGGCCCCGGATACGATCAACTGCCTGCTCGACTATCCTGCCGAGTGGACCGCGACTTTCGAGGCCACGCTGGCGCCGGGTCTGCGCGGCGCGGGCGTCGAGGTCGTGGGCACCGAGGGCCGGCTGTGGATTACGCGCCAGCGCTACGAGTGGTACACCAAGGAGCGCGATCAACCGCCCGTGGTGCAGCCTTTTATCGGCAGCATGACGCAGGATCACGTGGACAATTTCATCGACTGCGTGAAGAGCCGCGAAAAGCCTAACGGCGATGTCTGGATCGGTCACCGCTCCGCGCAGGCGTCGCACTTGGGCAACATCGCTTATTTGCAGAAGCGCCGGCTGAAGTTCGATCCGCTGCGCGAAGAAATCCTGCCGCTGTAACGCGTTATCGAATACGACCCTCGATGAAGGGCACCTCGAAGACCTTGTCGTGCTGAATGGGGCCGTGGCCGAAGTAGCCGTCTTCGCCGAAAAGCTCGCCGTGGTCGGCGGTGACCGTGATATAGGTGTTTTCCGGCACGAGATCGAATAGCTCCTCGATCACTCGGTCGAGGTAGCGGACGGCCTTCACTTGACGGTCGCGCAGCAGGTCGAGCTTGGCCTGATCGAAAAACTTCTCGACGCCGGGAACGAGCTTCCCGCCGACGATGTGATCGTCAAGGTGCTTGAAGACGCCGTGAACGCCGCTGACGCGGGGCCATTCGTTCGGCGGCTCGTCGGGCAGCGCATACGGGTAGTGGGTCTCGCCCACATTGAGGATGTAAAACGACGGCCGATCCTCGGGAAAGCGCATCTCGCGCAGCATCGCCCGCATGTCGTTGTGGCGGGGCATCAGCCGAAAAGAGTCGAAGCCGGTATTGAGAATTGTCTTCGGATTCAACACCGGCAGCGAAACCATCGCGTGCGTGCGGTAGTTCAGTTTCCGTTGCAGAAACGTCGGGAAATACAGTTGCGGCACGAGCGACTTGAACTCGATGTCAGCGGCGCCGAGGCGCTCGTTGAACTTGAAGAAATCCTTCTTGTAATACTCCGAAGCGTAAACCTGCCGCGGACTTTGGTGCGGCAGCAGCCCCATTAGCAGGTTGTAGTGGGACGGCGCGGTCCACGAGGCGTACGACCAGCGCTGTTCGAGGCTGCCGAGCTTCTTGATGGTTTTCGGGTTCGCGGCGACGAACGAATCGTAGCGGCAGCTATCGAAGACGATCAGGATGTAGTTGTTGGGGCGCGGGGATGGCATGGGGAATCTCGGACTGCGGGGAAAGGACGCTCTATAGACCGGCCTTCATCACGGCGAGGCGCAATTGCTCTTTGCTGCGGGTCCCCTGCATGTAGCTTGAAAGGTTGCCTTGGCGGTCAATGACGACGAAAGTAGGTATCGAGCGAACTCGATAGAGCCGCGAGACGGCCAGCGAGCGGTCGAGCAAATTCGGAAACGTGTAGCCGAACCGGCGCAGGTAGTCCGCCGCTTCAGCGCCGCCTTCTCCATTGACGCCGAAAACTGCGAGGCCGCGCGGTTGCAGCTCCTCGTGCAACTGCTGCACAAAGGGCATGTCGTAGCGGCACGGCGCGCACCAGGTCGCCCAGAAATCGAGCAGCACGACCTTGCCCTGCAGGGAAGAAAGCCGCACGGATTGGCCGCCGAAGCCGGACAACGTGAAATCCGGCGCCGGTCCGCCGGTCGAGATGCCGTCGGTTGCGCCGAACGACTCGACCAAGCGCGCGCCGCGCGGCGGGGTGAAGCGGAAGACATCCCGGGGAACGGGTTTGCCGGTATGCGCGATGTCGAAACGGATATCTTCGATCGTTTCGACGGAGCTTCCGGTCTGCGGCGTCTCCATGACTGCCGTCGAGCGCTCGCGAACGATCAGCAGCGATTGCCGGTCGATCCAGAACCGCCGCTCGATCTTTCCGCCCCGCAGCCCCGGCGGAGGGCCGTACGCCGCGTCCACGACAAAGCAATCGACGGCGGCCCCGTTCACGGGCTGCGGCTCGGTTCCCGCGATCTTTGCTTCGACGATACGCTCGCCGACAATCGCGTAGCGGCCGGTGAAGCGCTTGGCAAGCGATCCGAAGTCGAAACCGGATACGGCGGGGAGCGGAGGGCCGCTGGAAGGCCGTTTCATGTATTGTCCGTCCGGAGGGATATACACCCAGCGGTTGACGCCGTCGTCCACCGCGATGCCGGCGTTGACGCCGTCGTCGAGATCGACGCGCCGGCGCCCCTCGTTGCCGCGCGCGGTCATCACAACCCGGCGAGTCGTCTTCCAGGCGCCCCTTCCTTGGGTCGCCTTCCGTTCCTGGGCCAGAAAGCGGTAGCTCACGGCGCCGCGGTAGAGCTCGCCCACGCGCTTGAGCAGCTCCTCCGCTTGGCGCTCGGCCGCCGCCGGCAGGCACAACGAGAACAGGAGTGGAAATGCGAGACGGCGCTGCACGCTTCTCTTTCCATTGTTACCGACTGCCGCTTGCCGTGCGCGCGGGCCTCGCTTGCGCGAAACTGAAAGGTGCCGTTCAGCGCCAGCAACTTCAATCGGGTCCTCGGCGTGAAGATCGTCGAACTTCACGAGGACGGCGCCACGCTGCGGCTTGCGCTCAAGCCCGAGCATCTGAACGGCGCAGGCGTCGTTCACGGCGGCGTGACGGCGACTCTTGCCGATGCAGCCGTCGGCGTGGCGGTCACCAAGGCGCTCAAGCGGCGCGGAACCACGATCGAGCTCAAGATCAATTACCTCGAACCCGCGGTCGAGGGCGAGTTGCGCGCCCGCTCATACATCCTGCGGGCCGGACGGAGAGTGCTGACCGCCCGAGTCGAAGTGCATTGCGGCGCAACTCACGTCGCCGAGGCGCTGATGACGTTCGCCTTATTCGAGGAGCGGCCGGGGCCGGCGCCCGGCCGGTAACGACCCGTGGATCAAAGCGGCTGGGCAGGCAGAAAATTACTGTAGTACTGGTTCTGCGGGACGCGCCGGCTGCAATAAACCTCTGCGATCCCTCTTCGCGAAAGAGAGGAACGGGGCAGAGGGTCTTTACCGAGATCGGATAAAGCAAGCAGCGAGCGCAGAGAGTCCATCTTCACCATCGGTGTCCAGATCGGCCAGACGAAGATCTCACGCCGGCCGGATCGCAGAAAACCCGTGGTGTGCGCTTGCTTCCCGTAGGACAGCAATGTAGGGAACCAGCGCAGCGCCTCGACAGCCAGAGCGTTGGCGGCCAACATGCTTCCCGGACCGTCGGATGCCTTCGACTTGCTCGGGTCACGCCAGCGCAGCGCGTAACGCCGATCTTCTATCGGATCCCAGCGCAGGCTGTAGCCTTCGTCGCGATAATCCCAGGCGCGGAACAGAGCGCGCCGCATGCAGTCGAGAGTTGTTTTTTTGCGGATCGCTTTGGCATAGAAAGGCAGCCCCTGACCCGCCGCGTCTCCGCTGCGCACCATGCGAAAACGCGAATCCTGGAATTTGCCTTCCTTATCGGGATATAGATCAGTTCCAAAGCCGCAAAGCAAATCGGCGTCTCGGCGATCGGTCATGGACGAGCGGCGCTGCGCATCGCCAAGGGCGCGGGAAAATCTGTCGGCTTCGAACGGCATCCGGTTGTCGATATCGAAGACGGCCGTGGGAGCCTTTTGCAAAGCGGCCAAGAGCTTGTCCTCAAGTTCCTGTTCGTCCTTGCCGCAACCGTGCAGCAACGGCCTCCAGCCGCCCGCCGTCAGCTTCCAGCCGAGGCGCGTTTCCGGGAATGCGTCCTGCGAGACCACGGCGGCTCCAACGGCCGCAAGGAATCCGAGCGGATTGCCTCCGTCGAGTCCGGTCAGCAAAATCCCCGGGTTTGCGTTACTCGCCGTCACCGCGCGTCTCCTCGCATTCGCTGCGCCGCCAATCGGCGAGCCGCAGCAGCGCTTCCAGCCAAGCCAGCCCCCACCAGCCGTAGCGCCGCGCCGGCCGCCAATAGCGGTCCGCGATGCCGGAGTCGAGACGCTCCAGGCCGGTGGGGCCGGACCAGCGCATCCGCTGCCCGCGAAACTCGAAATCCACGGTCTCGTTGCGGTCATCGCATACCACCGGGGCGAACGGCCTGCAGCGGCCGTGGTGGGCGGCGATCAGGTGGAGGGTCAGGTCGCGCAGGTCGCCTCTTGCGGGCAGCAGATCCGGCGCGCTTTCGGCCAGACGCACCGAAAGCAACTCGTGCCTGCCGCCTTGCGGGTATCCGCAGGCGGCGCGGGCGCGGTCGTAAGCGGCGCGGGTCTGGGGCATTGCGGCGGATTTGGCGAGGGGTTCGCCGCCCAACCAGCGGGCGCCGCCTTGCAAAAGACATTGAAAGCGCGGGTCAGCCTTGCCGAGATCGTGCAGCAGTCCGGCGCGGGCGACGGCTTCGACCAGATCCGGCGGCAAGCCGCAGCCCAAGGCGTAGCGGCGGGCAAGTTCCGCGACGCCGACAAGATGCGCGCGAAGTCGGATGGGGCGCCCGTTGCGCTGCGCAATGCCGGAGGCGGCCGCATCGTCTTCGTCGCTGAAAGCGTCGGCTTCACGGGTAAGCTCCGGTATGCGCCGCCGTCCGACGAGGATCAGGCTTTGTTTGCCGGTCACGCGGCTCTCCCGGCGGAGCGCGGAGTCGGTAAACTCCGCATCGAGTTCGCCCGCGGCCTGCGGCAGCCACGACCAGCGTTCCGGAAACGGCTCCGCCGGATTGGCAAGCCCTCGCAGCAGACCGCGCACCGCGCCGGCGACGGCCTCCGGGTCGTCTTCGTATTTCCGTTCCAGGTCGTTCAACAACTCGCGGGCGGCGGCCTTGGCCGCAAGGGAATCCGGCCAGGCTTCCACCAACTTCGGATGCAGGCGGAGAACGGGCTTGGCGCGGGCAAGCCGGTACGCCCGATCGCCCACGTCCAGCGCCTCGACCGGCTCGGCGAAATCCGGCGGCAAGTCGCCGAGCCGGTCCCAGCGGCCGGGATGCCCGGTCGGGATCACGATGACATCGCCGGGGCGGATGTCGGCGGGGTTCGCCGTGATGTCTTCGCCTTTCGTCTCGGCGCCGCGCCAGCGGACGATGGGCTGCTCCGCGGCGCGCGGATATTCGCTGTTCGCGCCGCTGTCCGCTGCGGCGCCTTCCACGTCCGCGCTGTCGTCTTCGATGTCCGTTGCGGCCAACCAACGTTTGAATACGCCGATGGGCACGGGGAGAGTTTCGCCGCTGCTCGGCGGACACAGGCGCAAGATATCCAGCGCCGCAGCCGGCTCGTTCGCCGGATCGAGGTCGGCGCGCCAACAGATCTGCACGTCGGCCGCGCCTTCGCGGGGTCCGCGCAGAAACGGCGCCGGGTCAGGCGAGGGTTGCGGCGCCGGCGCCGTCTGCGCCCAGCAATCGACGTGAGCCGGGAGCATTACCGGAGCATCGACGGACGGCGCATGGAGCCCAACCAACGAATCGTCTTGCAACAGGCGTTCGAGATGGGCGATGCCGAAATCCACTGCCCCCTTTTCGTCCCTGTGCTCGTTGAGCCAGGTCCAGGTCTTGGCCAATCCCTTGCCGTAGATGGGATCGTCCTGCTTCTCGTCGGTCCGGTCGCCGCGTACGAGCACCGCCGCGCGCGCCTCGATCGGCCGGCCCATGCGGTTCAGGCGGCCGAAGCGCTGGCGCAGCGCATCAAGGCTCGCGCACTCCGTGACGAGTCCGTCGAAGTCGAGATCGGCGCCCACTTCCAAGGTCTGCGTGGCGACGACGATATGGGGCTTTGGCAACGTGCGTTTTGCGGATTGGTCGGAGCGGAGAAGCTTCAGCCGTTCAACGACGGCGTCCTTGTCCACGGGACGCATGCGGCCGGTGAGCAGCACGGCTTCGATATTTTCCCGGCCTTGCAACAGCCGGTACGTCTCCCGCGCCGCGGCGACGCTGTTGACGAAGACCACGACCGCGCGGCGTTGCTCGTTGATCTGCCCCGACACAGCCTCCGCCAGGGCTTTGGCCAACACGCCCGGCGCGCGGCTTCCCTTGGCTTTCTTGATCTCCCGCAAGGTTGCAGGTTTGCGCGCCAGTTGGCGCCGGCCGAGCGGATGATCGGGGTCGCGGCGTTCGCCGGAGCGATCCCCGAACACGTCTTTCAGACCCGCCGGCGGCGTGGCGGACATGACCACGGGATGAAAACAACGTTTCAGCGGAGCCTGCGCCCATGTTCGGAAACGCCGCACCGCTTGCAGGGTCTGCAGAAACGGCTGCGCGCAATGCGCTTCGTCGAGCAGGATCAGGCTGTCGTTGGCGATGAGTCCCGCGTATATCGGCCACGTGTTGGCACTCCGGCCGTAGGCGCGGAACAGCAGGCGCGAGCCGATCTGATCGACGGTCGACGCTACCACCGCCGGTTGCAGTGGATTGCGCGCCCAGGACTCCGAGCGGTACATGCCGCCGCGCAGGACGTGGGCGGACAGCGGACGCTCGTCCCTGAAGCCGGAGCCTCCGCCGCAGGCAATCCGCCGCAGATTGTCCGCGGCGCTGCGCAATATGCCGCTCTTGGCATTCTCCAGTTTTTTGGCCAGGCGGCGGGCGCGCTCGTAAGCCTCGTCAACGATGACGCGGCGGTCCACTACGAAGAAAAGACGGCGGGGCGCCGTGACGGCCTGCCCGGCTTCCAGGAGGGACGCCTGGGCGGCCAAAGCGAACACCGCGATATCCATGCAGGCAGTCTTGCCGGACGCCGTCGGCAGTGCGATCGCCTCGGGCCACGAACCCGACTCGTTTACCCTGTCCGCCAAGGCCCGTTGCCAAGCGAACGGCGGCCTGCCCCACAACGCGGTGAAGAAATCGGTGAAATCCGCTGCGCTCAGTTCAGCCGCCGCCATTGCTTCGATCGTCCATGGGGCGGCAGAGTCCGTATCCCCGGAAACGGCCCGCTCCGATGAGTACGGGGCCGCGCACCCGCTCGTCGAAGACGACCACCGCGTGGCTGTGGCTCTGCCGCCCGCCGTCGCTTTTGCGGGTCAGTTGCGGATATTCCCGCGCGTGCGGAGCGCCTTCGACCAACGAAACCGAGTGCAGAAGCACTTCGCGCGGGCGCAGCAGCCCGATGTGCAGGCACGTTTCCTTCACGCTCTCCGCCGCCTGCTCCCATTTGTCCCCGCCTTTGAAATGGCGGTTCAAGACCACCGGCGTCACGCTCGCCCAAACGCGCGACGGTCGGGTCCAGGTGTCCGCATCGAGGTTCTTCGGCGGGCGTTCGCGAGTCTCCAACCCGATTGCGCAATCGAGTAGGCGGCCGAGGAACAAGCGGTGTTCCTGCGGCAGTCCGCTGTCCGCATCGTGCAGGAACGCTTCCAGGCAACGGCTGGCTTCCTGCGGGTCCAGCTTGCGCGGCAAGGCCAGCGCCAGCCCCAGGATCCGCCCGTCTGCGTGCCGGTCCCCGACGAAAGGCAGGGGGAACAGCGCCAGATGCGGCTCGGCGGTCGGTCCGCCTCCGGGTTTGTGGCCGCTGAACCACTCCGGCGGAGGCTGCTCGGGGCAGGCGCTCATCAAGGCGCCACGCAAAGCGGCGGTGAGGTTGAGCGTCGCCGGCAGCGAGACGCGCTTGCCTGCGAGGGCAAGAACGAGCGGGCGCGGATCGAAAACCGAGCCGGATTCTGCAACGGCATCCGCCTTCCGCGGCCGAGCGTAACCCTGCCGGCGGTTCGGAACCGGGCGCAGACTGACCGGCCGGCCGTGGGGAAAGCGGTCTTCGAGACGCGCTTGCAGTTCCTTTACGAGCCGTTTTTGCTCGCGAAGACTTCGTGCGCGACCTGAGCCACTTCCTTCTTGCTCCGCCGCAGCAAGTCGAGCTCGTATGGTGTCAACGTCCGGGGAGCGGGCAAGGTACCGAGCCTCCGATTGAGTAAGGCAATCGAAGGAGTGGCCGAAATGTTCCCGCCACCATTTTTCGAAGTCTCTGCCGTGTTTTTGTCGGAGTTCATCGAGTTGCTCCTGCGATAGCTTCAGTTTAGCAGAGTACGGCTTGCCCGTCAGCGCCACGGCGCCGACGACTTTGCCGCCCTGCTTCCGAATCCAGCCGCGCAGATTCGCCAGCGTGCCGCCTTGGCCGATGAAGTCGTCCACCATGACATACTCGCGGCCGGCTTCGACGTCGCCTTCGAAGCCGGCCTGACGGGCAAGGCGGCCATAACCGCCGGCGCCCGTATGGGACACTACGTTGGCTTGTATGACAGCGGCTTCAAACTCGATCCCAAGCTGCTCGCTGAACAGCTTCCCCAAGACGGACGGGATCGTGTTGACGCCCTCGCGCTCGTAGGCATGCGCGGCGACCAATACAGGCGCCCGGCTTTCGCTGCTCTCGTCGATCAATTTTCGAACCGCAGCAATTCCGGCTTCATCAACCAGTTCATCGACCAGATCCGCGGCGGACACGGCATCGCCCGTCTTCGCCGCTGGATATTTCGGATGCCGCTTGACCACATGTTCGCGGGCCAGCAAAACGACGTCGGGGAATGCGTCCCAGGCGGATCTTGGGGGATGCTTTATCGCCTTGGCGTCTTCCTTGGCGCGCTCGATCTCTTCCTTGAGATCGTGGTACTCGATCCATGCGCCGCGGTTGCAGGCTTGGATAAGTTCGTCAAGCCGCCCGGCGGAAGGAACCCGCAGGCGGTGTTCGGCTATGCCCTCGGTCGGTTCCCAGGTTGCCGCGAGCGTTCTCGTTTCCTCTACCCAGGCTTGAACGAAGGACGCGGAATGCCCGACGTGAGTGACCTTGGCGGCGAGGCGTTCCAAAGCGGCGCGGCGCCCGTCGAGGCTTGCATCCGGCCAGATGAAATGCACGGTCGGGTCGCGGGGTATGGCGACAGGGAACCCGCGGGGCTGACGCGGCCGATGCTCCGGCAGCAGGGTCAGCCCGGCGGTCTTCAGCTTGCCCAGGTTGCCGCCGGCGGGCATCTTGCGCCCGGCCTGCGTGTCGTTGACGGGCACGTAGCTGACCACGGCTGCGCGCCGGACGGCGTCCGAGGCGGCGCGCCGGACGGCGTCCGAGGCGGCGATGGCCGGAGGCGGCAAACTCTCCAGCCAACGCAGCGTCGCGCCCTCTTCGGAGTCCTCGCCGGTTTCGAACCAGGCCGCCGCCAGGGCCATGAACGCCCGGTCCGGGTGCGGCGGCCATTCGGCGCGTTCCTTGCGCGCTCCATCCGCGGCCGCCATCGACCAGCCGTTCAGATAGCGGATGCCGAGGGCGAACATCAGCCTGTCTCCGCTCCCGGATCGCTTGCCAACTTCTGGCTGCGCCGAACCAACTCGACCAACTCGGACGACGGCGTCAATTCGATTTCGCCTTCCCAGGGCAGTCCGGCGGCCTTCGCCTTGGCGATTGCTTCGCCCAGCAGGCTGAGCGCATCGTCGGGATATATCTTGAACTCCTGCGGGGCTTTTCCGGGCCGGTGGAGCAATTCCCACACGGGTTCCTGCTCGGCGAAAAGTTGGCAGCGGGAACGCAGATCCGTATCGATCCGCGCCAGGGTCCCGGCGGCGAGTCCCAACGCGGCGAGCGCGGTGCGCGCGGCAAGGTCGATATCGGGGTTGGAATCCGCGGCGCCGTTCAGCGGAAAGCGCAGGCGGCGCAGGACGGCGAGCGACAGCGTGGTAGTCTGCCGCGCTTGCGACAAGGTAAAGCCGCCGTCCAGAATACTCGGCGTAACGTTGCCGTGATTCGCTTCCGACGGCTTGCCTTTCTTGTCCTTGCCCAATTTTTTGATCCCCGATTGCTCGTCCAAAGTCCAATCCGGCACGTCGTCACCGGCCTCTTTGCGCTCGTACAGCGGGCCGGCGCCGAGCATGACCTGGGCCGGGTCGATGCGGCTTGCTGTTTTCTTTCCAGCTACCGCGTTGTACCCTACGATCTCCGACACCACGGCCCGCTGGAACTTGGCGCCCAAGCCGCCGCGCGGCCCGGTCGAGTCCCACAACCCGAATACCAGTGCGGTAGGGCAGAGCCCGAACAGTCCGGCGGCGTTGCGAACGTCTGCTGTATCGAGGATGCGGCCCCTGCTCGACTTGCGGAAAATCATGCCCTCGAGCAGGCTGTCGCGGAACAGCGCGTCCGCGGCGCGGTGCGGCGCTTCCAGGCTGGTCACCGTGAACTTCTTGGCCAATTCCTCCTGGTCGAAATGCGCCGCCAGCAGCGGCAGCCCGATTTTTCCCGCGCGGTGCGCTTCCAGCAGCGCCAGTTCCATGCGGTTGGCCTGCGACTGCACGGAGTCCAGCAGCACGCACTGCCGAGTCTCGCCGGTTTCGGGATCGAGCCGCTCTTCCGTGGCGTACTTCCCGCCTTCGTATGTCGGAGGGAACACTTTGTCGCCGGGACCTCCGGCCGGCTGGTAGTCGGTGACGCAGCGGAACGCCGCGGCCGTCCCGTTGACTGCGTCTTGCAGTGTTTTCAGATCAAGCGTCATGGTCTCTGTCTCCCGATGTTTGCCCGTCGCAGTTCGTGGTGCTCTCGTATCCGGGCGGTTGATGCCGGTCGGCGTTGCAGGCCGTGTCGTCGTCGGAAATCTCGACAGAGATTTCCTGAGTTTCGAGACGGGCTACGACGTACTTGACGCGCCGGCGACGAAGATTCTTATTCATTCAGAAGCCTCCTTTGGAACATAGATTGCATGGGATGCTCAAGGTCATCTAAACTAACAATGCCAACAAAATTCTAAATGTCAAGACAGACGATGTCAAGTCGAGGCATGCAGACTTCATTGAAGCGTTGGCAGGGTCAGTTTCCTGCGCGGCGTACGCGCACATCTCCGGGCCGTAAGGCCCGGCCTCATTGTCCGGCGGGCCGGCCGTGTTTGGGGAGCGGCGGTTTCCGTTGTGCTTAATGGAAGATCAAATACAACAGGGAGATCGTCGCAAACAGGGCGGCGGCAAGGCGCCGCGGGTCCATGCCGGCGCCCTGCCAGCGGCGCGTGAGGGCGCTCAGCGGTTGCTCCCAGGTCAGGCCTTCGATTTTTTCCGCCGGCGGAGGCGGGGTCATTTTGCTTACGGCGACAAAGACTACGCTGCAGATCGCCGTCATGTAGAAGGCTTGCAGCATGAAGGGAATCCCCCAGCCGTCGGTGATCGTCTTGAAGCCCTGCGCGTCCTTGAAGTCGAGGATGAACGCCGCCGCGCCCATCGTGAAACCGAAGACGAGCGTCGTGACGGCGGCCTGACCGGTCCCCCTGCGCCAAAACACGCCCCACAGGAATACGGTCGTGATGGCCGGCGCCAGCGCCGCGCCGATCTCCTGAACCGCCTCGAAAATGCTGCTGAACTTGTCGCCCTGCGTCGACCAGAGCATGGCCAGCGCCATGACCGCAACGGCGCTCCAGCGGCCGATGCGCACTTGCGACGCATCGGCGATGTTCGGGCGGAGGCGGCCGACGATATCCACCGCGAAGAGCGTGCCGCAACTGTTAAGCGCCGCGGCGATGGTGCTCATCAGCGCGGCCAGCAGGCCGGCGGAGATCAGGCCCTTGAGCCCGGTAGGCACCAGCCGCTGAATCAACGTCGGCAATACCTGGTTCGCGTCGGCGCCGATGTCCTCGCGGTAAAGCGCGTAGCCGATGACGCCCGGCAGCACCAGGATGAAGATCGGCAGAATCTTGATGAAACCCGCGAACAAGGGGCCGATTTGCGCGTCGCGCTCGGATTTCGCGGCCAGCACGCGCTGCACGATCGTCTGGTCGGTACACCAGTACCAGATGCCGAGCACAGGGTAGCCGAGCAACACGGAGTACCAGGCGAGGCCGACCGAGTTGTCGGTCCAGAGCATGCTCAACTGACGCGGCCGCAGTTCCGCCTTGAGCTCCGCCATGGTCGTGATGCCGTGCTCGGGCAGCGCCATGACCGCCAGGACGGTCACCATGATCGACCCGCCGATGAGAATTACCGTCTGGACGGTTTCGGTGACGACCACGGCCCGCAGGCCGCCCAGGACGGTGTAGATGCCCGTGACGGTCGAGATAATCAAGATCGAGATGACCACATCGAAGCCGAAGAACTGCTCGAACACTTTGGCGCCGGCGTAGAGACTCATGCCGATGTGGATGAACACCGCGCCCAGAATCGCCATGAACGCCAGGAAGGAGCGCGCGGCGGGATTGAAGCGCCGCTCCAGGTACTCGGGCAGCGTTTCGATCTTGTTGCGGAAGTAGAAGGGCGCGAAGAACAACGACAGGGCGATCAGCGTAAACGCCGCCGCCCATTCGAAGTTCCCCCAGACCAAGCCCTCGTTGTAGCCCGATGCCGCCAGTCCGACCAGATGGATCGTCGAGATGTTCGAGGCGAACAAGGCCGCGCCGATCATCACCCAGCCGAGCGAGCGTCCGGCGAGAAAGTACGCCTCGCCGGTCATCTTGCGGCGCCGCGTGGACAGGATCCCGACGGCCAGGATGCCGAGCATGTAGGCGACGATGATGACCAGGTCGAGAGGGGGAATTCGCAGTTCCGCGCCGAACATGAGGTTTGACCAGTGTAGCGAATCGGAACTCGCCGGGAATGTTCGCGAGGCGGGAACTGCTACGCGCCGGGCCGCGGCGGATTCGCCCAATGCCCGTCCGGGTCGCCGCCGCGCACGACCACGCCCTTCAGGTTCCAGTCGAGGTAGGCGCGCACCGCGGCGTGGCAATAGCGCAGCGTCAACCCGCAGCGGCGGCGGTTCGATCGGTTGGCGTCCGAGCCGTGCAGCAACAGGTCGGAGTGCAGCGAGATCTCGCCGGCTTGCAGCGCGTTGTCCACGGGAGCGCCGAAGCGGCCGGCGTCGGAGACGGTCTGGTTGAGCACGTTCGATTCATCCTCCGCGCTTTTCTCGAAGGCGATGCGGCCGCGCAGATGCGATCCCGGAATGAAGCGCATGCAGGCGTTCTCGACATCGGCGTCGTCGATGGCCAGCCAGACGGTGACGGTATGCGCCGGCGTCAGCGGCCAATAGCTTGCGTCCTGGTGCCACGAAACGCTTTTGCCGTCGCCGGGCATCTTGCAGAAATAGTGCGCCCCCCAGCCGATCACGTTCTCGCCCAGCAGGTCGCCGACATACGAGACGATGCGCTTGTCGGTCAGCAAGTCGTAGGCATCGGCGTACTTGAGATGGGCCGAACTGATGGAGTAACTGTCGCCGCCCGCCGCCGTGACTTCCGCGAGCAGCATGTCGAACCGCGAGCGGATGTCCCGGATTTCCAAGTCCGAAAAGATGCGGAAGCCGCTCAAGTACCCGTTCGCGTTGTACTCGGCGATCTGCCGCGGCGACAGGATTTCCGGCGCCGTCGCGCGCGCTGGGTGGAAGGCGATCAAACGGTCGAGCCGTTCGATCTCGTCCAGTTCCGGCGTAATGGCGAATTTCCTGGGAGTCTGCACGGCCTCGCCTCTCTGCCGCGACATGCCGGCGGACGCTTTGCGCGGCGCGGAGCCTCCGCCCCGATGCCGCTCTAAATGAACTCGTATTCTCCGGGGCGCGGCAGCGGCGGGATAGCGAACGTCTTGTTCAACGACGGGTTGTCGGGGATCAGGTTCTGCTTGGAGTTCATGGCCATGTCCCAGGTGATCTCCAGCCCGGAGTAGGCCGACTCGCGGCCCATGATGGCGGTCATCGTCGAGTAGGCCACGGCCAGGGCGCGGTTTTGATACGGGCCGGAGCCTTGAATCGAGGCCAGCATGTCGATGTGCTCCTGTACGTAGGGGCTGGTTTTCGACGGCGCGCCCAAGTCGCGGACCGTCGAGCGGCCGCGCGTGCCGACGACCAGTTCGTTGACGCGGCGGACCTTGCGTTCGGGGTACTGACGGCAGTGGCTCGTCATGCGCACGCCGTTGGCGTATACGAAGTCAGCGTAAACGTGGTCGTAGATGTTGCCGTAAAGCTTTTCCTGCGGGCGCCAGATCGCGCCGCCGGAGGCGACGACGCTGACCGGGTGCGTGTCGCCCATCACCCAATTGATGACGTCGATGTTGTGCAAGTGCTGCTCGACGATCTGATCGCCGCAAATCCAGACGTGAGAATACCAGGCGCGCTGCTGCCAGGCGAGGGTTTCGGTTTCGAGCTTTTCCTCGAAGTCGGCGCCTTTGATGACCGGACCCGAAACCCAGTTGGCGTAAGTCGCGACGACGTCGCCGATCTCGCCGTCCTGGATGCGCTTGACCGAGTCGACGTACTCTTTCTGCGAGCGGCGCTGCGCCCCGATCATGACGGTCAGCTTTTTCGCCTCGGACTCCTTCGCCAGGCGGATCATCTTCTGCGCGCCCATGCAGTCGGTCGCCAGCGGTTTCTCGGCGAAGATGTGCTTGCCGGCGTTGACCGCGTACTCGAAGTGCAGCGGCCGCCAGCCGGGAGGCGTATGCAGAAAGACGATATCGACGCCGGAGTCGATGACTTTCTTGTAGGCGTCGAAGCCGATGTAGCGGTTTTCGGGATCGACTTGAATCTGCTTGCGGACCTCGGGCTCGAACTCTTCGGAGTCGCGCAGCCGGCGCAGGGACCGTTCGAGTTGGTCTTCGAAGATGTCGCCCATGGCCTTGAGCTCGTAGTTCGGGTTGCCGCGCACAGCCTCGGCGACGCCGCGCGTGCCGCGTCCGCCGCAGCCGACGAGGCCGACCGTCATCTTTTCCTTGATCTGGCCGCGCAGCGTTTCGGGGCGGACGATTTGGAATCCGGCGGCCGCCGCTGCGGCGGTTTTGGTCGAGCCGGCCATGAAGTTTCTACGGGTGACTTCCGGCGATTGCTTGAGGGGTTTCATGAGACGCCTTCCCTTGAGGTGAGTTGAGAACTCCTTAATTGTAACGGAGAGTCAACCCCCAAAGGGCCGTGTTCAGTTCATGCCGCACATGCCGCCCATGCAGCCGCCCATGTCGCTGCGGCACTCGGCGGGCGTTGCGCAGGCTTCGGGCGCGCCGTTGTGGGCGTGGGCGGAAAACGAGGAATAAACTTTCTCGATGGCGCCGCTGCCGCAATCGCAACTCTGGGGCTCGACTGCGGAGCCCATCACGAGCGCCTCGAATCGGGTATCGCAGTCGGCGCAACGGTATTCGAAGATCGGCATGGGTTTATTTTACCGCGGCCGCCGACAAGCGGCTAACCTATAAGAACGATGCCTCCCTCCCAGTTTCGCCTGATTTTGATCTTCGCCGCGCTGTTGGCGGTAATTGCCGGCTCGACGGGGATCGCCAATTTCGTGATCGAGTATCAGTGGTGGTCGGAGGTCGAGCAGGTTCCGACCTGGTTCAGCATTCTGCTCTACAAGATTTTTCCGGCGGCGGCGGCCTCGCTGTTGGCCTGGGCCGCGCTGCTCTGGGCGCATGGGCGCGGCGCGGCGTTCGCCGGAGCGGATCTTTCTTCCCATCCGCTCTACCGCAAGCTGACGCCGGTTGGCCTGTTGCTTCTCGCGGTGGTTTTCATCGGTTCGTCGATCGAATCGTGGACGGTGATGGCCTACGTGGGCTCCCGCGGCATCGCGGCGACGGCCGCGAATTGGGCGGACCCGGTTTTCGGCAGAGACTTGACGTTTTATCTGTTCGATCTGCCGTTCTTGAAACTGCTGGTGAAGTACCTGTTTCTGCTGGCGCTGTTCGGCACGGCGGTTTTTTGGGCGACGGGGCGCGGCTGGCAGATCTTCGAGCGTTTGATGCGTTTTCGCGGCACGGGGCAGCCGATCGAAGAATTCGACCTCGGCCCGCAGCCGCTGCTGCTCGAGGGCGCCACGCGGACCGGCTTCGCCAAAACTATCGCCGTGATCGCGCTGCTCGCAGGGGCGGCCTGGTTCTTCCTCGGTCAATACGGACTGCTGTTGAACGACCACTCGTTCATGGTGGGGCTCGACTATCTCGACGAGGTTTACCGGCTGCCGTTGCGTTGGATAGTGGTTTTCGCGCTGCTGTTGGCGGTTCCGCTGATTGTACTGTCTCGTTATAAGCCCGCGGCGATCCTGGTCGGCGGCGCGATTGCCGCTCATGCGGTTATCCCGCTGGCGGTGCAGGCGCTCTACGTGCGCCCGAACGAGCTCAAGCTGGAGTTGGACTACATCGACCGGCACATCCAGGCGACCCGCCGGGCGTACGGCATCGACTCGGGAACCGAAAGACCTTTCTCGCTCGCCGACGCCGGCGGGCTCGACGTCGAGGCGAACGCTACGCTGATCGACAACATCCGCCTGTGGGACGAAAAGGCGTACACCGACACCATCGGCCAGATTCAGGCGCTGCGGCTCTACTACCGCTTCGCCGACATGGATATCGACCGCTACCGCATCGACGGCAAGGTGAAGCAGGTCATGCTGTCGCCCCGCGAGATCGACATCGATGCGCTGTCGAGCGAAGCCCGCAACTGGATCAACCGCCACTTCGTTTATACGCACGGCTACGGCGTGGTCGCCTCCGAGGTCAACCGCACGACCCCGCAAGGGTTGCCGGTATTGCTGATCCAGGACGCGCCGCCGGTCATCAAAGTCCCGGAGATCAAGATCGAGCAGCCCGAAATCTACTACGGCGAGCTGACCCACGACCCGGTGTTCGTCGGCACCGATCAGGAAGAGTTCGACTACCCGGAAGAAAACCAGAACGTCATGTCGAATTACTCCGGGCGGGGCGGTTTCCCCATCGATTCGATCCTGATGCGTCTGGCCGCCGCCGTCAGCATGAGCGAGTACAACATCCTGTTCACCGGCTTGACCAACGACGCGAGCCGCATGATGATCCACCGCAACGTGGAGCAACGACTGGCTCATCTGGCGGCGTTCATCGAATGGGATGCGGACCCCTATCTGGTCATGACCGCCGAAGGCCGCCTGGTCTGGATCGTGGACGGGTACACGACATCGAACGTGCATCCGTACTCGCAGTTGGTGGGCGTGAACTTGTTCGGGGAGAGGATCAACTATATCCGCAACGCGGTCAAGGCGACGGTCGACGCCTACCACGGCACGACGACGCTGTACCTGTTCGATGAGAGCGACCCGATAGTGTTGGCTTACGCCAATCTCTTCCCGGAGTTGTTCAAGCCGTCCTCCGAGATGCCGCCGACGATACGGGAGCACGTCCGCTATCCGGAGACGATGTTCGATATTCAGGCCGAGATTTATCGCACGTTCCATATGCGCGATCCGTCGGTTTTCTACAACAAGGAAGATATCTGGGATGTCGGCAAGAGCCTCGCGGGCGACACGGGAGCGGCCGAACGGATGCGCCCGACATATATCGTGGCGACGCTGCCGGACCAGACCGAGCCGGAATTCCTGTTGATGCTGCCCTTCACGCCGCGCAACAAAGACAACCTGAACGGCTGGATGGCGGCGCGCTGCGACGGCGATGCGCTCGGGGAATTGATCTTCTATCAACTCTCGAAACAGGAGTTGGCCTTCGGGCCGAACCAGATCGAAGCCAAGATCAACCAGGAGCAGCAGATCGCCAGAGATCTGACCTTGTGGAACCAGCAGGGCTCGCGCGTGCTCAGGGGCGAAATGATCGCCTTGCCGGTGGGCGACAACTTCCTTTACGTCGAGTCGATTTACATCCAGGCCGAGACGGCGCGCATGCCGCAGTTGCGCAAAGTCGTGTTGGCGATGGGCGAGCAACTGGTTTATGAGGATACGTTCGAGCAGGCTCTGGCCAAGCTGAGCGATGGAAGCCCGCAGACGACCTCGGCAATTGCGGAAGCGGCGGCGACAGCCGAAGAGACGGCCCGGGAGAGCGCGGACGGGCGCGTCCGCTCGCTTGCGGAGCGGCTGTCCGCCTTGCGCCGGCAGGCGCAGCAGTTGGCGGACGAGTTGGCGAATATCGAAAGAGAGATCGATCGGTAGAGCGACCGCGCCGGTCAGTCGAGCGCCGCCAACACGCGCCGGATCAAGCCGTCGATGGCGCGGCCTTGGATCCAGCGGGCTACGACGACGAGGTCGTTCTCGCGGTCGACGTAGATCATGTTCGTGCCGGCGCCGCGGTGCGAATAGGCGCTCTCCGGGGCGCTGGGCATCGACTTGCGGCCGGTGTTCAGGTAGTAGTTCATGAAGCCGTAGCCGGGTTGCGCCTCGGTGGGCGTTGTGGCCATGGCGAACCAGTCGGACGGCAGCAACTGCTTGCCGTTCCAGTTGCCTTGCCTGAGCGTGAAATAGCCGAAGCGGGCCTGATCGCGGGCGCTGAGCCACATGCCGCCGCCCCAATGCCCCCCGCCGCTGACCGACTGCACCTGCAGACCGTCGAGCGTCACCCATGAGTTTTCGTAGCCGTACCAGCGCCACGTATTCGAGGCGCCGATGGGGTCCATGACATATTCCTTCAGCACCTGCGGCAGCGGCCGCCGCCAGACGTGCAGGGCCGCCAGCGCGAGCAGATTCACGCGCACGTCGTTGTATTCGTAGGCTGCGCCGGGTTCGTTCCGCTCGCGGTCGCGATGCTTCTTCCAGTCGCCCTCGCGGGGGGGCCGATCGGACCAGTCGGGCTTGCCCCAGAGCGTCCCCTGCCAGTCGCTGGTCTGGCGCAGCAGATGATCCCAGGCGATCTTCGCGTTGTGCGCGGAATCGAAGTGGTCGGTCGGCATATAAGGGCCGACCCGGTCGTGAACGCCGCCGATCAGGCCGTGATGGAGAGCGAGTCCGACGGTGGTGGAGAGAAAGCTCTTGGTGACGCTGAAGGTCATATCGACGCGCCGGGGCTCGCCCCACTCGGCGACGAGATAGCCGCGGCGGACGATTACTCCGGTCATCTCCCCTCGGGTCTTGAACGGCCCCAGCGGCTCGCCGTAGGGCTCGCGGGCGAAAGAGTAGTAGTGCTGCTCTTCGAGGTCCCGCGGGGCGGTGGATTCGTTGGCTTTGGCGAAGGCGACGGCCTCGTCGAGACGCTCGGCGTTCATGCCGATTTGGGCGGGGGCGCGGCGCTGCCAGCGCTCTCCCGGCTCCGGGAAATAAACCGTCTGCGCGGCCGCCGCTACGGACAGGCAGAGCAGGACGGCGCACGATCGAAGAGAGCTCATAGCTTTCACCTCCGGGGTTGACCGGATTGTAACGGATTCCGCCGCGGGCGGGAGAGACGACGTTGCGCTCATTCCTTGAGCTTGCCGCCGTCGAACCGCAGCACGCGGTCGCAACGAGCGGCGAAGGCGGGGTTGTGCGTGGCGATGACCGCGGCCAAGCCTTCTTGACGTGAGAGTGACAGCAGGATTTCCATGATGCCGGCGCCGGCGCGCGCGTCGAGGTTGCCGGTCGGCTCGTCGGCAAGCAGGACGCGCGGGCCGCCGGCGAGCGCGCGGGCGATGGCGATGCGCTGCTGCTCGCCGCCGGAAAGCTCTCCGGGTTGATTCGTCGCCCGCGCGGCCAGGCCGACTCGTTCGATCCAGCGGCGCGCGGGCCGCGCACAATCTTCGACGCCCCGGATTCTGAGCGGCATCTCGACGTTCTCCTGCGCGGTGAACTCGGGCAGCAGGCAATAGTTTTGCCAGACGTACCCTACGCCGCTGTTGCGGTACGCCGCCAGTTCGTCTGCGCTCAGCGAGGAGAGCGCGGTTCCCTGAAAGAACACTTCCCCCGCGGTTGGATTGTCGAGCGCGCCGAGGATGTGCAGCAGCGTCGATTTTCCGGCGCCGGATTCGCCCACCAAGGCAACGCTCTCGCCGGCGCGCGCCTCGAAATCGACTGCGGAGAAAACAGTCAGACGACCGCCTCCCGTATAAAAGGTTTTCTCCAGGTTCTCGGCTCGGATGACCGCTTCCGTCATAATGCCGCCGGATTAAAGCAGGTCGAGCGCGGCGATTCGCGCGAGGGTCTCTGCGGGCGAGCCGCCGGCGTCCACGCGAAAATCCGCTTGGGCGTACGCCGGCCGGCGGGAGTCCAACAAGGCGGCAAAGGCTTCGCGGTCTCGGGCCAGCGGACGGTGATCCTGATCGGAAATCCGTTGCCAGAGCGTGTCGGCCTCGGCGTCGAGCCAAATCGAGACGCCGGCGTTTTCGAGCGCCCGGCGGTTCCCGGCAAAGGCGAACGTCCCGCCGCCCAGGGCGACGACCCGCGGCCGCCCCCGGCAGACGAGGCCCGCTTGTTCCTTGACCGCTTCATGCTCATGGTCGCGAAATCCGTCCTCGCCGTCCTCGTCGAAGATGGCCGGGATCGACTTGCCGGCGCGGCGCTCGATTTCGTCGTCGAGGTCGACGAATTCCCAGCCTATTTCACGGCTGAGCGCTTTGCCGGCCGTCGATTTCCCGCAGCCCATGAATCCGACGATGAAGATTCCGGGCGAGCCTTTCAGCTTGATGTGCATCGCTTGCCGCGAATGTCCGGCGGAAGCCGCGAAGTTTTATGATGACTCAATCCGCGCGCCGGGGTTTATATTGCGCCATGCGGCCGTGGACGGTTGCCGGAAACAGCCGCGCCGCCACAACGAGCAACCAGCCGATTCTTGGCACGACGAGGGTCCGCTTGCCGTTGCGCAGACCGTTGACGACCGCCTCGGCGCATTCCTCGGCGGTGATTTTGAACTTCCTGTTGCCGGCCAGGTTTGCGGGAACGCGCCCCTGCAAGACGTTCTGCTGGAAAGGCGTCTCCACATAGCAGGGGCAGACGTTGAGCACCCGGATGCGGCGCTCGGCGAGCTCCATGCGCAAACCGTCGGAAAACGCATTGAGGGCGTATTTCGAGGCCGAGTACAAGTTCAGCCAGGGCAGCGGGATTTTACCGGCGACCGAGCTGATCGTCACCACGGCGCCCCCGTCGGGGACCTTTGGCAGGAGCCGCCGCGTGATCTCTACGGGCGCCAGAAAATTGAGATCCATCAAGCGGCGCGCCTTGTCGGGATGCGAGTCGTAGGACGGCGCGTACAGTCCGACTCCGGCGCTGTGAACGATGCCGTCCACGCGGGGGCAACTTGCGCAGATTCGATCGCAGAGCGAGGCGAGCGAGTCCGCGTCGGTCAAATCGGCGGAGATCACGGCGCCGCCGCCGATCTCCGCCGCGACGGCCTCGAGCGCGTCCCGGCGGCGCGCGGTCAGGATCAGCCGCGCCCCTTCTTTAGCGAACCGCGCGGCGCAGGCGCGGCCGATGCCCGAGGAGGCGCCTGTAATCAAAATCGTTTTTTCACGGAACTGCAAGAAGTTTCCAGGAAATCGCCCGCCCGGCAAAAGAGAAAGCATAATGTAACATGCTCGAAAAAGCGCTTCTGCCGTTGTTTCCGCTGGAAGTCGTGCTGCTGCCGAATGAACGCCTGCCGCTGCATATCTTCGAGCCGCGCTACCGGACGATGATCGGCGCCGCGGTCGAGCGCGGAACGGAGTTCGGCGTGGCGCAAAGCAGCGGCGGCAAGTTGGAAGCCGCCGGGTGCGGCGCGCGGGTCTCCAAGGTGACCCGGCGGTACGACGATGGGCGCTTCGATATCGAAGCCCGCGGTACGCGGCGCTTCCGCATCCTTTCGCTCGACCGCTCCGAAGAGGCGCTCCAGGGAGTCGTCGAGTATTTCGAAGACGATTCGCCGGCGCAAGCGAGCCTCGGACGGGTCGAGGCCCTGATAGCGTTGGCCGAGGAGTACGCCAAGCTGACGCGAAGCGGGACGCCGGATCCGTTCGAGCCAAACCATCCGCTGCTGAGCTTTCAAATCGCGGGCCGGCTGTCCGTGACCCTGAATGTCAAGCAAAAATTATTGGAATCGACCGGCGAGATCGAACGCGTGGAATTGTTGACCGGGTACTTTCGGGCTGCGCTCGAACGGCTCGAGAGCCGGCGCCGGATGCAGCGGTTGGCCGGCGCGAACGGACACGCCAAGCGCGCATAGTAGGCCGCGCGCAGTGGCGAATGATAAAATCCCAGCTTGCATCGCCCGCGGGTGACAGTCATCGTCCCGACGCTGCGAGGCGGGCCGAGTTTGGAGCGCGCGGTTGCCTGCCTGCGGGCGCAGACATTCCGCGATTTTCTTACGGTGATCGTCGACAACAGCGGGAGCGGCGCCGCGAAGCATTTGCACTCTCCGCCCGATATCGTCGTGATCGAGAACCCGCGCAACGTCGGGTTCGGAGAAGCGGTCAATCAGGGCTTGACGGCATCGCAGTCGGAATACGTCTGCGCTCTCAACGACGACGCCTATGCGCGGCCGGACTGGCTGCGGGAACTGGCGTCAACGGCGGATGCCGATCCGGCGACGGTCGGCATGTGCGCCTCGCAGATTCGGCTGGCGGACGCCCCCTCGATTCTCGATTCCGCCGGCTTGGACATCTACCCTGACGGCAGCACGAAGCAGCGGGGCAATGGCGAGCCGGCCGCGTCGTACGCCGAGCCGGCCGAAGTGCTGCTCCCCAGCGGCTGCGCGGCTCTGTACCGCCGGGAAATGATCGAGCAGGTGGGCGGGTTCGACCGCTCGTATTTTCTTTATTGCGAGGACAGCGACCTCGGCTTGCGGGGGAGGCTGGCGGGGTGGCGCTGCCGTTACGTTCCGTCGGCGGTAGTCGAGCACGACTACTCGCGGTCGGACGGTCGGGCGTCGCCGATGAAAGCGTTCTACGTGGAACGCAACAGGCTCTATACCGTTGTCAAGACTTTCCCGCCGGCAATCTGGCCCGCTGTTCCCCTGTTTTCGCTTTGGCGCTATCTTGCTCACGCCGCAGCAGCGGTTTTCGGGCGCGGCTTGACTGCGGATATCCGCCGCGAGCAAGGGTTTGCCGGCCTGGTGCGGATCGTCTTCTCCGCGCATGGGCAGGCCGCTTTGGCTCTTCCCCGGTTGTGGCGCGCCCGCCGCTCGCTGCGCTCGTGGACTACACTGGGAGCTTGGAGTTTTCTCCGCTTGCTGAGGCGGCATTCCGTTTCGGCGTGGAAAATCGCTACGCAGTAGTCCATTCGTCACGTCCTATGCTCGGCGCCGACAAGTCTCTGTTGATTATCGTTCCCGCTTACAACGAGCAGGATGCGCTTGGGGCAACGTTGCAATCTATCCGCGAGGTTTATCCGCGCGTTCCGGTCGTCGTCATCGATGACGGTTCGACCGACGCGACGGCGCAGGTGGCGCTCGATTGCGGCGTCGAGCTTTTGCGCTTGCCCTATCATTTGGGTCTTGGAGGCGCGGTTCAGACCGGCTATCGATTTGCCTTCCAGCACGGTTTCGAGCGGGTCGTACGGGTCGATGCCGATGGCCAGCATCTTCCCACCGAAATACACAAGATGCTTGAGAAAATGTCGGAAGGCGACTACGATATGGTTACCGGCTCGCGGTTCCTGGAAAACAACGGATACCCGACGCGGTATCTGCGGCGGGCGGGGGGAATGATTTTCGCCTGGATACTGATACCGGTTCTGGGCCGGCGTTTGAGCGACCCTACCTCCGGGTTTATTGCCGTGAACCGGCGGACGCTCGAAGTTTTCAGCCACAGTTTTCCGCTTGAATATCCTGAGATCGAAGCGCTCGTGGTGTTGATGCGCAAGGCTCTGCGCTTTTGCGAGGTAGCGGTCAAGATGCGGCCGCGGCAAGCCGGCCGTTCGACTATTGGCAGATGGGCATCCCTGCGCTACATGATTCAAGTTTTGTCAGGCGTTTTCGTGAACGTCATCAGGTACGAGCGCCGGTTCCACGCAGGGCGGCGGGGCGGTGGCTGATATGGAGCCGATTCGCATCGCAACCGTGGTTCTCTGTGCCTTGCTGCTGCTGAAAATCGTTCTCGCGTTGCGCCGGGAGCATATTCGCGTCGAGTATTCGATGGCTTGGTTGGGAGCAATATGCTTACTGCTGGGGATTTGCCTTTCCGACTTCATGATGAACCGGCTCGCGGACTTGCTGGAAGTCCGCGAGGCCGCGGTTTTGCTGCTCCTACTCGCCGGGATAGTGTTTCTGTTTACGTTTTTTAGCGTTACGGCTCAAGTCTCGACGCTAAAGGACGATAACATCGTGATCGGCCAGAAGCTCGGAATACTGGAATGGACCGTCGAGCGGCAGGCAGCCGAGATAAAGCGTCTCGAAGCGGAGTTGGCCGCATCCGATAGAGCCAATAAATCCGGCGGGGCGTAGGCCGCGGAGCGCGGGCGTTGAACATCCTCTACGACGCCACTCCGTTGCTGATGCGCAGCGCGGGCGTCAAGAATTACCACTACGAACTGCTGAAGCGGCTACCGGCCGCCGCGGCGGCGCATCGGTTCCGTTTGTTCCCCTTCTTGAGCGGCTTGCCGGAGAACGACAACGAACGTTCGAATTATCCCCTCCGGTCCACTTTATTCGGTCTTGGCTGCGTGCTGGCGGCGAATTATTTGAAGGCTTCGTTTGCGGCGGCTGCCGTGCGCGGAGCGGATATTTTTCACGTTACCCACTTTCTGCCCTCCCCCGAAGGCCCCGTGCTGACGTCGACGGTCCACGACCCGACTCCGTTGCTGATGCCGCAGTGCCATACCGCAAGCAATATCCGCTATTTCGAGCGCTTTGCGGCCCGCACGCTGCCGAGGTTGGCGGGCGCGATCGCGCCGTCGGAGGCGGTGAAGATTGATTTGGTCGCGCATTGTGGGATTGCTG
Source organism: Bryobacterales bacterium (assembly GCA_965214915.1). GTDB lineage: Bacteria > Acidobacteriota > Terriglobia > Bryobacterales > UBA6623 > CATQHP01. The sequence continues at coordinate 1,374,658 of CBDCCP010000001.1, forward strand.
CGGACAAGGTGCGCGTGATCCCTCACGGCGTCGCTTCCGATTTTTTCAGCCCTTCGGAAGATCAAAAAACGGCCGTGCGTCGGGCCTACGCTCTGCCGGACCGGTTTATTTTAACCGTGGGCTCTGTCGAACCGCGCAAAAACCTCTCGCGGCTCATTGCGGCATACGGCGGTTTGCCGCCGGCAATGCGTCAACGCACTCCTCTGGTGCTGGCCGGCCCGAACGGCTGGCGTAACGGTAAGCTTCGGCGGCGCATCGAACAAGCCGGCGGCGTACGCTCGATAGGCTATGTGCCGCGCCCGCTGCTGCCCGCTCTGTATCGGCTGGCCTCGGCGTTCGTTTTCCCGTCGCTTTACGAGGGGTTCGGCATGCCGTTGCTGGAAGCGATGGCGGCAGGCGCGCCGGTAGTCGCCTCGAACCGGTCGGCGATGCCCGAAGTCGTCGGCGACGCCGGCCTGACGGTCGATCCGCGGGATGTCGATGCGCTGCGTCGCGGGGTCGAGCGCGTTCTCGAAGACGAACGGCTGGCGGCGCGGCTCGCCGCGACAGGCCGCGAGCGGGCGCGGGCGTTCACCTGGGAAAGAACCACCGCTACAACCCTCGAATTTCTCGAAACATGCCGCGGGACAGCCGGGTGAGCGGAACGGGGCGAGATGAACTCGTTCGCCTTTACCGTATCGTCAGTGAACAAAAAAACGCGCCGATACGGCGGCGGCCGCATATGATAAGGATGCCGACTGGAGAACAGTGGAGGCCACGCCTCTCCCGCGAGCCGCAACTATGAGATACGGAGTTCCTCTACAGCGGCGGACAGCCGCCCTGCTCGTGCTCGGCTTGGCGGCCTGCGCCCCGGCTGCCGAGGAGCCGCAGGTCTCCGCCGGCGACGCGTTGCTGCCCGTCAAGGTCGTCCGCACGGACCGCTTTATCGAAAGCTTCGACGGCCTCAAGCTGGACACCGCCCTCTTCGCCGCCGAGGGCGCCGCTGCGCCGCAGGGGGGCCGGCCGGCCATCGTTCTCGCTCACGGCGGCGGGGGCGACAAAGAGCGCCATGCCGAACAGGCTCAAGCCTATGCGTCACAGGGCTACGTAGCGATGACCTTCAGTTCCTACGGCAACGGAGCCTCCGAGGGAGAAGGCTCCGACATATGGCGTCTGGCAGCGGACATCCAGAGTCTCATCGCCTGGATGGCCAAGAACGCGGGCGTCAACCCGCAGCGCGTCGGGTTTTCGGGATCTTCGCACGGCGGTTTCCAAAGCTGGCTGATCGCTTTGGAAGAATCGGGCGTGCGCACGGCTATCCCCATGAATTCCGCGCTGGAACGGCGCAAGCGGCCTTTGACGGTCAACGGCGTTCAGGAACACTGGGTTTTCATAAACCACATGGTTTTGAAGTCAGGCGGACTCAGGGGGGACAGAGCGGCGGAGACGAAGCGGCAGTTGTCGATGTTGATCGACGACTACAACAACGCAACGTCCAACTGGCATGAGCGGGTCTGGGCGGACAGCATTACCGAGATCGCTATCGCGGACCTGAAGACGCCGGTGCTGGTGCGCTCGGCCTGGCTCGACCCCGCGGTGCCGGCCCGAGCCATGATCGACCTGTATCGACAGGTTCCTGCGACGAAAGCGCTGATGCTGACGACCGGGGGCCACCGCAGCCCGGAGATTCCCGCGGAAATTTTCTACGACGAAGCGCGCAAGGGCATGTGGTTCGACTACTGGCTGCGCGGCATCGAAAACGGCATCCTCGACGAGCCGGCGGTGACTTATTCGATCCCGCATACGGAGAACCCCGTGAATCCGGGAGAATGGATGCACCGCCAGTTCGACGCGTGGCCGCCGCCTGCCACGCCGCGGCGCCTTTATTTTGGCGGCGGGAAGCAACTGGTCGCCTCACCGGGAGTAGCCGGGGAACTCGCATACAAGAACAACGTTCCGAGCAAGGAGATCAGGCTCTCCGACGTCGATGACAAGCCTTTGCGAGTTCCCGAGCTCGTCGGCGCGCCGGACGCTCTTCCGCTTCGCAGCAGAGGCTACATCGAAGCGCTGGTGCGCGGCGTCCCCTCCTGGCAGCCGGATCGGGTCTTGCTGCAATCCGATCCTCTGACGGAAGACGTCGAGTTCGCCGGACATTACCGCATCCATGCGTACGCCTCGTCGGACGCGCCAGAGTTCCAGCTCAACACGCAGTTGCTCGACATTGCTGCGGACGGGACGGAAACGGTCGCCGCTCAGGGAGTCTACGGAGTTCGCGGCAATAAGCCGGGCGAGATCCACGAGATCGAGTACGAGGGACTGGCGGGTGCGCACCTGTTCCGCAAGGGCCGGCGCATCGGCTTGGCGATCTCGAATGCCGCCTTCCCGGATTTCAAGCCTTTTTTCACGCCGGCCGCGATCACGGTGCATTTCAGCGCCGAGCGCGCCTCGTTTGTCGAGATCCCGACGCTGCCGGCGTACGCTCGGCCCCCGGCGGTCGGCGGTCTGGAGGTCAAGTTCGAGACCGCCGGAGTGCAACTCGATTGGGATGCCGTCGGCGGCGATGTCAAAGGCTACAAGATTTATCGCAATCGCCCGCTGGTGCTCACCTGGCCGCCGCCGGGCGTTGCCGGCCGCCTGTCAACGAAGCCTGCGCAGATTGGCTACGCACGGGCCGACAAGGCGGGCTTCCTCGATACCGACGCCGCGCTCGGCCGCGACTATACCTATCTCGTCTCCGCTGTCGGCCCGGCAGGGGTGGAAGGGCCGAAGAGCGCCGCCGTCCAAGTTCGGGGTGAGCCGAGATGACATGACGAGAAGCGCAGAGGCCGAACCTCGATAACCGAAGAAGCATCGACCGCAGGAGAAGATATTGAGGCCTGCGATCCAGCGCGCCGCGGGCCGCGCATCGCTCCTACTGTTGCTTGCAGCCGGACGGCCTTCCCCCGCGCAGACCGGCGGCAACCGCATGCAATAATGACGCCGGTTGAAAAACCGCGGAGGCCGCGCCTCTGCCGGGAGTCGAAATCATGAAGTACGCAATTTCTCTACAGCGGCGGACAGCCGCCCTGCTCGTGCTCGGCTTGGCGGCCTGCGCCTCGGCTGACCGGGAGCCGCAGGGTTCCGCCGGCGACGCGCTGCTGCCCGTCAAGGTCGTCCGCACGGACCGCTTTATCGAAAGCTTCGACGGTCTCAAGCTGGATACCGCCCTCTTTGCCGCCGAGGGCGCCGCGGCTCCGCAGGGAGGTTGGCCGGCCGTCATTCTCGCTCACGGCGGCGGGGGCGACAAAGAACGTCATGCCGAACAGGCGCAAGCCTACGCGTCGCAGGGCTACGTGGCGATGACCTTCAGTTCCTACGGCCACGGGGCCGCTGAGGGAGAAGGCTACTCCGACGAGTGGCGTCTGGCGCCGGACATCCAGAGTCTCATCGCCTGGATGGCCGAGAACGCGGGCGTCAACCCGCAGCGCGTCGGGTTTTCGGGTTCTTCCTACGGCGGTTTCCAAAGCTGGCTGATCGCTTTGGAAGAGTCGGGCGTGCGCACGGCCATCCCCATGAACTCCGCGTTGGAGCGGCGCAAGCGGCCTTTGGCGGTCAACGGCGTTCAGGAACACTGGGTTTTCGTCAATCACATGTCTTCGAAGGCGGGCGGACTCATTGGGGACAGAGCGGCGGAGATGAAGCAGCAATTATTGATGTTGATCGACGACTACAACAACGCGACGTCCAACTGGCATGATCGCGTCTGGGCGGACAACATTACCGAGATCGATATCGCGGACCTGAAGACGCCGCTGCTGGTGCGCTCGGCTTGGCTCGACCGTGCGGTGCCGGCCCGAGCGATGATCGACCTGTATCGACAGGTTCCTGCGACGAAAGCGCTGATGCTGACGACCGGGGGGCACGGGAGCCCGGAGATTCCTGCGGAAATTTTCTACGACGAAGCGCGCAAGCGCATGTGGTTCGACTACTGGCTGCGCGGCATCGAAAACGGCATCCTCGACGAGCCGGCGGTCACCTATTCGATCCCCAACACGGAGAACCCCGTCAATCCTGGGGAATGGATGCATCGCCAGTTCGACGCGTGGCCGCCCCCCTCCACGCCGCGGCGCCTTTATTTCGGCGGCGGGAAGCAGTTGGTCGAATCCCCGGGGGGCGCCGGGGAACTCACTTATAAAAACGACGTTGCGAGCAAGGAAATCAGGTTTTCCGACGTCGATAACAAGCCCTTGCGAGTGCCCGAGATCGTCGGCGCGCCGGACGTGCTTCGGCTTCGCCGCGGAGGCTACGCCGAAGCGATGGTCCGCGGCGTGCCCTCCTGGCGGCCGGATCGGGTCGTGCTGCAATCCGCGCCGCTGACGCAAGACGTCGAGTTCGCCGGCCATTACCGCATCCATGCGTACGCCTCAGCGGACGCGCCCGAGTTCCAGTTCGACACGCAGTTGCTCGACATTGCCCCGGACGGGACGGAAACAGTCGCCGCTCAGGGAGTTTATGCAGTTCGCGGCAATAAGCCGGGCGATATCCACGAGATCGAGTACGAGGGACTGGCGGGCGTGCATCTCTTCCGCAAGGGCCGGCGCATCGGCTTGGCGATCTCGAATGCCGCCTTCCCGGACTTCAAGCCTTTTTTCACGCCGGCCGCGATCACGGTGCATTTCAGCGCCGAGCGCGCCTCGTTTGTCGAGATCCCGACGCTGCCGGCGTACGCTCCGCCCCCGGCGGTCGGCGGTCTGGAGGCCAAGTTCGAGGCCGCCGGAGTACAACTCGATTGGGATGCCGTAGGCGGCGATGTCGAGGGCTACAAGATTTACCGCAATCGCCCGCTGGTGCTCACCTGGCCGCCGCCGGGCGTTGCCGGCCGCCTGTCCGTAAAGCCTATGCAGATTGGCTACTCGCGGGCCGACAAGGCGGGCTTCCTCGATACCGACGCCGCGCCCGGCCGCGACTATACCTATCTTGTCTCCGCCGTCGGCCCCGCGGGGGTAGAAGGCCCGAAGAGCGCCGCCGTCCAAGTTCGGGGCGAGTCGAGATGACATGACGGGAAGCGCAGAGGCCGAACCTCGATAACCGAAGAAGCATCGACCGCAGGAGAGGATGATGAGACATACAATTTGGCGCACAGCAGGCTGCGCATCGCTCCTGTTATTGCTAGCGGCCGACAGGCTTCCCCCCGCCTAGGCCGGCGGCGAAGCAGCCGGGCCGTTCGGCAAAGACAAGATACGAGTTCCTGTGCTCTCCGAGGAGGTCAGTCCGCTTGAAGAGATTCGGGTGAGCGAAACCTCCTACGCGGTCATGCGCACGCCGCCGGGCGAGGGGTCTTTCCCCGCGATTCTTCTGATGCACGGGGGCATAGGACAGTACCCGATGAGCCGGCTCAAAGAGGAGATGCGCGGCGTCGAGAAGATTGCGACGGCGAGCCTCATGCTGGCCAAGGGGTACGCAGTCGTGTACTCCACGCGGCGCGCCCTGACGGACGGATCGGAATACCCGGAACAGATTCAAGATGTGCTCGCCTTGGTAAACACGCTGAAAGCGCGGCCCCATGTGGATGAGAACAGCGTTGTCGTTTTTGCCACCAGCGGCGGCGGCAGTCCCGGTTTGGGCGTTGCCACAACCGGGGAGGTTTCGGCCGTGGCCGTAGGCGAGCCGGCGATAATGCTCTGGATGATGACGGACGAAAGGGGCGTGTTGGTCAATCGGGAAGAATTCGTAAAGAACGCAAAGCGGGTATACCCGGAGCGCAGTTCCACAAGAGTTTTGCTGAACCATTACCTGACATACGTGCCGCTTGAGGAGTTTACGCCCGCGCTGCAAGCCGGCATTCGGCGCAAGATGGCCGGCGCGCGCACCCCGATTTTCTTGCTGCAGGGCGACCGCGGCGGCCAAGCCGGGCTCGTGTTCAGGAATTTTGTGTCGGGTTTAGCTGCCGTGGACAGACCGGTGCAGGCGATCTTGTACCCGGGAGAGTGGCACGGCTTTTACTGGGGCAAGCATACCGACAAGCTGAAAACGGTGTTCCAAGTAGCCGATGATCTGGATACTTTTTTTCGCAAGAACATCGAGGTTCAGCCGCGGCCGGCGGCTCCTGAGCACATTCGCTTGAAGACGATCGATATGGGCAAACAAATGCGCGCCATGAAAGCCAACAGGATGCCGATGGACACGAACAAAGACGGCAAAGTGACTGCGGAAGAGGCCAGGGTCTATAAAAGTCGGAATCCCTGAGGCCAAGAATAACATCGCGGCGGCGAAAGCTGCCGGGAAAAGTATCCAGGGGCTATCCCCGCGCGTGCGGGGTTGGTCGAAGCGCCCGGCGAGCCGGTCTACAGGAACGGCGTTCCGAGCAAGGAAATCCGTCTCTCCAATGTCGATCGCAAACCCTTGCGGGTTCCTGAGATCGCCGCCGCGCCGGACGCGACTGTGCCTATCTTGTCTCAGCCGTCGGCCCGGCAGGGGTGGAAGGGCCGAAGAGCGACGCTGTCCAAGTACCGCGCCTTGAAACGCCCTTTCAAAGCGCCGTAATGCGTTGAGGTTTCTCGGCGGCATCCCGCCAGGGTTGGCCGCAGAGCATCCACTTGCCGGCGTTTCGAACGGGATTTTCGATGGGCAGCACATTGAAGCTGTCATCATCCGTTCGCTCGACAACGTAAAGATACCAGCCGGCTGCTGTCTGCCAGGCTTTACGCGCCTGCGCTCCGCTCAGTTCCACGACCTCATTTTCGGTCCATGGGCGGCTCTTGCCCTTCACCTCGATCAGGCGTTCCTCTCCGGTCTGCGGATCGACGCTGTGCAGGTCCCAGCCCGCCTGATGCGGCTCCCCAAGCTCAGGCTTGCGCCCTTGTTCCTTCTCGTACTGCGCGGCGGCCTTGCGATAGATCTCGTCCCCAAGCCCCTCACTTGCATCTCCGTCCTGCCCGCCACTTGGGGCGATTTCCCCTGTAAGCGCCCGTTGCACTGCGGCCCTCGACTGCCCCAAAGCCCGCTTCCGGTCATAGGAACCGCCACCCGTGCTTGGGTCGCGCGTCTTTTCGCGCGGCGCATCCGCCCTGCCGGTCTCATTGCTCGGCATGCTCTTGCTCTCGGTTTCGCGCGGCTTCTCGTCGCCCGCGTCGGAGGCTTTTTCGGGCGCTTCATGTGGAACCCCGTCCGGTAAACCGAGGTTTGAAGCGGAGTCCGAGCGAGCATCGGCAGACGGTTGGGGCGTCCACGGCTTAGCAACCGCTTCTGCTTCAGGTTCCAGTGGGTCCGAGCGGGGTTGAGGCGATCCCGGCACAACCGCTGCTTCCCGTTCAGTTTCCTGCGATTCTGAGCCGGTGTCAGGGGACGGTTGAGACAACCCCGGCTCAACCGCTGTTTCTCGTTCGGCTTTGGGCGAGTCTGAGGAGGCAGTCGCAGGCGCTCCGAGCAACTGCCGAACCCAATCCGGCAGAACGAAATCCGGCGCGCAAGAGCGCCTGAACTTGTCCGCGGCCAGAGCGAAGTCCGATGCGTCATCGATCGCCGTCAGCATTGCGGTGAGATCCGCCGATAGGTCGGCGCGCCGGCTGAAAGAGAGAGTTCTCAGAAGCTCCTTGGCCGCGTCGGCGCCGAACTGGACCGGACGGCCGGCAACGGTCAGCGATCCCTCGTGCAGGCGCGCGTGTACGGGCACGCTCTCGGAAGGCGCGCCTTCGACGCTGACCGCGAGATGGAGACTTTCGACGCGGCGCAGCCGCCACTCCCTCCCTCCGGTACCGGCGGCGCCGTTTCCCTCGGCTTGTCCGCTGCTTCGAACGTGGCGAAGGAGCCGGCAGATGATCTCGAATCTGTGTATCCAATCGTCCACAGCCTGCTCGTCGCCTTCGCTCCACTCCATCTCCACAGTGGACGACAGCGGCTTCAAGCCAAGCGCGTCAGCCGCGCGGCGCCGCTGCTTGAGGGAGTCGCCCAAGTGCCCGCCCGTAGCGGTTCGCAGCTTGGCTTGGCCGGGAAAAAATCTGCGGTCTTCGATATCGTCGAAATAGATATCCGTCTCTGCCGGAAATACCCACTCCCGCTCGGAGAAAACGGCCGCTTGGGGAAGGGTGTATTTCCAACGCTTCGCCAGCGAATCGTCGTTATCCATATCCTCCAAACAGTACGCATATGCGGTCGGGAGAACATCGCGTACTTCATTCGCCAGCCGTTCGGGCGACGACCGCGCGCGCGTCCAGATATCGCGGATGTAGGCCAGCGCCTGCTCGCCCGTGGTGTTCTCCGGGAATTTGAATTTGAGGTGTTCCAGTTCCTTCCGCAGCGCTTCGTCGACACGTTCCAGCGGCAGGATCCAGCCGCCGAGGGATCCTCGGAACCGCCCCCCAATTCGCTGAACGATCCGATCGGGCGGGATACGCCCGCCATCACGCGACGGTACGGTAAGTTGCCGCACCGCAAGTTCGAAGCGGCGCGAGTCTTCAGCCGTTTCGATCTGTTCGCGGCACTCGCGGAGAAGATTTGCGAGTCTCTCCGCATCGAGTCGAGACCCCAGCTTCAAGAGCTTGCGCAGTGGAGCGGCCTTGGGAATCGCGGCGCCGAATTTCACTCCTTCCCGATTGAGCGCCGAGATAAGATCACTCGACAACCTCGCCGCCGGCGCCTCCTCTCGCGTCGGATCTCGCTCTGGAAGGACATCCTTCGGAAGCCTGAGCTTGCCGTCGCCGCAGGGGACCCAAGCGAGTTCGGAGAGTCGCGCCGCCCAGGCGCTAAGCTGCTTTCCGGAACTGGAAAAATGGGAGGAGTAGCGGTGGTAGGAGTCTTTGTGTTCAGCCTTCCTGCAACCGTTGCTCAGGGCGCTGAAGCCGTCTTCCAGCCAGGGCGCGAGCGCCGCCCGTACTTCATCGGAGGAGTCCGGCCCCGGGAGACCTGGATCGATATCGAAATCCAAAAGCTTGCTCGTGTGGGCTCCACGGATACGCTCGTTGATCTCGTCGGGATCGAGACCGAGAAATTCCGCTATGCTTGCGTACTCCCAGCTATGTACTTGTTTCTCAGCGGATTGAACTACCTTGAGACCACCCTGAGCGCCGGCTTTCTCGAAGAATTCTCTCCAGTCATGCGTATGCAAGTCCGTTGGAGCCTGTTGAACATAGGCGGCTGAGATCGGAAGCATTGCGGGAAACAGGATTTGCCGGCTTCTCCCGTGTTCGACATAGGGGTCGGCCAAGAGCGCCTTGTTGACCGGCATGCCTTTCAGTCCGTTTTTCGATTCGACAAGCACATGAGTCAACAAGTCGGGGCGCTTTCGGTGCAGAGCCCAGCGTCCAAGCGGCACGAGCACTTGCCAGTCCGGGTTCGGCGATGTTGCCAGGGCTTTCGCGGCGGCCTTGACAACTGTACGCAGCTTGATGGAATGTCCGTTGTTTTCGATCCACTCCCATGCCCGCGACAAGGGTCCTCCACGCCAACCGTCTTTCGCCGCTCCCCGACGCAGCTCACTAATCCAGGCGCCCGGAATGAGGGTGCCCCGGTCCGGGAAAAAGGACTGAATGAATCGGAGTGCTTCAGGCCCTCCCGGCTCGTTTTCCGTAGGAAGCCGCTCGCTGAAAAAGGCCGCCTTGTTTACGGGAATCCACACGCCGGCAGTAGTTCGGACGCAAGGGAGATCAACCGCCTGCCAACGTGCCTGCGACACGAGCTCGGCGACGGCGCTCCAGAGGCGGAAAAGAAGACCGCGGCGGTCCGAATCGCCTTGGGCAAGCGACTCCCACCAATACTCCAGACCGCCGTTCCACGATTGCTCCAATTCTTGCGGCGACATCTCGGTAAGAAGCCCGATCCGTTTCAGCAACTCATACGCGTTGGTTCCAAGCACCTCGCCGCGGAGCACAAACCCTTTCATGAGCACGGCCGGCTGCAAGGCCGGTTGCTGTTTGAACGCCTCCGCCAGAGGCGCCGGCGGAACAACGATCTCGCTCGGTTTTGCGAATGTCCAGGAGCCGACCTGCTTGATCCACGCGGGGATTACAGCCGCGTCTTCAAGTCGGTCGCGCAACCTGGACAGCCAGCGGTCCTCCGCAAGGAGCATTTCGAGTCTGTTCGCATCGTCGGAGGATGGCAAAGCCAGGGCCGAGAAAGCCTTCCCGGCTGCATCCGAATACAAGCGCGAGCGCGCAACCCATTTCAAGAAGCCCGCCAGCACGTCCGCAATCCGGTCTGCGATATCCCGCTGCCAAGGGTTTTCTTCAATCTCCCGGAGTCCGGTCCGCGAGATGTTCAGCAGCCAGTCGGCATTGATATGGAGGCCGAAAGGCAGGGTAATCTCTGTGGGCAAGGCGGCGTAAACGCGGCCTCTTTTTGGCGGCGCGGGACTGCCGTCGTTGTCCAGGGGCAGCACTCCCAGCACCCGGCGGGGCCGGGCCGCTTCGGCGTACACTCGCTCGCGCTCGTCCTCGGATGGCTGTATCCGGCGGTGTTCGAGAAAACGGGCGATAGCTTCTCTGGAAGGCTTGAATCGCACGGGGAAAAGTTGCCAGCGCCGGTCCTCGCCTGCGGAGACCGCTGTCGCCTCCAGACTCCCATCGGGTTCCTCGCTGACGCTTAATTCCCACACCCGACCGTTCACTTCGAGGCGCTCCAGCCCGGACGCCGCCAAGATGGCCAAGGGCGTACGATCACGGTCCGGGAGGAAATACCCCAAATCGGACTTCAGATCCGCCCCGGCATTTGCAAGTCGGCGCATCTCGAACCGGGTCGTGAATCCGGGGTCGGGCGCTGCGATCGCGTCGTCCCAGATCGGAACCACCGCTCCCAGCAGGTCCAGTTGCACGTCTCCGTACTCCTTGCCCACGATTTGGTCTATCTTGTACCGGAATTTCCAATCCCACCCGGATATCCGGGCCTCTCGAAACCGCCCGAAAACGCTCTTGAAGCCGACTCCCATGAAGCCCACCGAAGAAGCGCCCTTGGTCGATCGGAAAATCTTCGAGAGTCCCTCTATATCCTTTTCATCGAGCGGGAGCTTCCCGTCGTGCTGGAAGATCAAGGCGCCGCCGTCTTCCGCGAGGCGCAGCGCAATGGAACGCGCGCCCGCATCGAGCGCATTTTGGACCAACTCGAAAAGGTAGATCCAACGGTGCTCGAAAGTCAGCTCGAATGCGCGCAGCGTGCCGCGCCCGTCCTGTGTTCCATAGAATTCTCGGTTCTCGCGGGCCAACTTCTCAACGAAGGCTCTTCGATTCTTGTCTGCGTCGATCATTCACGTTCCTCTTATGCCGGTGTTGTACAGCCCCTATGAAAAGGCTGTTTCGAGAGGGGGTGAGTGGTCAGAGGGAGGGTCCGCCGAACCGTCCGGATGCTCTCGTACGGACCCCGGCCACTCACAAACAATATAGAGCAGGCGGCGCGATGATCGGCAATCCTGGGAATGATCCGGCCGGACCCGCGCCCTCACCACTCACCACTTTCCACTAAACTACCCTGTTAGCCATGAAGCCGCTCATTCGCATCGCTAACGGGCAGGGGTTTTGGGGGGATTGGCTGGAGGCGCCGCTGCGGCAGGTGTCGGGCGGGCCGATCGACTACCTCACGCTCGATTATCTGGCCGAGATTACGATGTCGATCCTGCAGAAGCAGAAGGCGCGCAACCCCGACCTCGGCTACGCACGGGACGTCGTGCCGCTGGCCGTGCGCTTGCTGCCGGAGCTCGTCGAGCGTGACATCAAGATGCTCTCGAACGCCGGCGGCGTGAACCCCCATAGCTGCGCGCGGGCCGTCGTTGCCGCCGCCAAAGAGGCCGGCGTCCGCGGCGCGAAGGTCGCCGTCGTGTCGGGAGACGACATCTTCGACCGGCTCGACGCCATGCTGGCCCGCGGCGTGCGCTTCGACGATCTCGACAGCGGCGCGGGCATCGAGACCGTCCGCGAACGCATCTTGAGCGCGAACGTCTATCTCGGCGCGTTTCCGCTCGTCGAAGCGCTGCAGACCGGCGCGAACATCGTCATTGCCGGCAGATCGACCGATACGGCGCTGACGCTGGCGCCGATGATCCACGAGTTCGGCTGGCCGGCGGACGATTGGGACCGCATGGCCGCAGGCACGATCGCGGGCCACATTATTGAATGCGGCGCGCAATGCTCCGGCGGGAATTGCTCGCTCGATTGGCAATCGATACCCGACATGGCGAATATCGGCTTTCCCATCGTCGAGGCGCGCCCCGACGGCAATTTCGTCGTGACCAAGCATGCCGGAACCGGCGGGCGGGTGACCCCGGCCGTCGTCAAGGAACAGTTGCTCTACGAATTGGGCGATCCCCAAGCCTATCTGACGCCGGATTGCAGCGCGGACTTCACCAGCATCCGACTGCGCGAAGACGGTCCCGACCGCGTGGCCGTCGAGGGCGTTCGCGGCGGCGCGCGGCCGCCTACGCTGAAGACCTCGATTACCTACTCGGCGGGGTTCAAGGCGGTCGGCAGTCTCGTTTTCAGTTGGCCGGACGCCCGGGAGAAGGCCGCGGCCGCCGACCGCATCGTGCGCGAGCGGGTTGCCGCTCTCAGCCTCGAGTTCGACGAGATGCATACCGAGTTTTTCGGTATCGACGCTTGCCACGGAGCGCTCGCTTCCCCAAACGCCGACCCGCAGGAAGTCGAAGTGCGCATCGGCGCTCGCGGGCAGAGGCGCGGCCACGTCGAGCGCTTCACCCGCGAGTTGATTCCGCTGGTGCTGAACGGCCCGCCGACCGGAACCGGCTTCGGCGCCGGCCGCCCGCGGGCGCAAGAGGTCGTCGCCTACTGGTCGTCGCTGCTGCCCCGCGAGGAAATCGAGACCGCCGTCGAGGTTTACGAAATCCCCTGACGGCGGGCGCGGCCCCTACAGCGTGCGCAGGTGGAAGCCGCCGTCCACATCAAGGACCTGGCCGGTCGAATAGTCGAGTTTTCCGTCGGCAATGGCGCGCGCCGCCGCGGCGACGTCCGCGGGGGTTCCCAAGCGGCCCTGCGGCAGCAGCCCTTCTTCGGCCAGCTTCTCGTATTTGCCGCGCACAGCGGCGATCATGTCCGTTTGAACGATGCCGGGGCGGATCTCGAACACGCCGATGCCGTCCGCGGCCAGGCGGTTGGCGAACAGCTTGACGGCCATGCTCAACCCGGCCTTCGAGACGCAGTATTCGCCGCGCGCGGTCGAGGATGTGTACGCGGAGATCGACGTTATGAACACGATGCGCCCGCCGCCGCCCTGCCCGCGCATCAGGTTCGCCGCCGCCTGGGTCAGAAAATAAGGCCCCTTGAGGTTTGTGTCGAGCACTTCGGAAAAGCTTTCCTCCGTGGCTTCCAGGATGTCCCGGCGCTCGCGCGGGGCGATGCCGGCGTTGTTGACCAGCAGGTCGATGCGCCCGTACCGTTCGCGGACGAACTGCATGAGCGCCGCGCGGTCTGCCGCCGAGGCGACATCCATTTGGAAGGTTGCAGCGCCGGTTTCCTCGCGCAGCGTCCGCGCGGCTGCGGCGTTGCCGCGGAACGTACCGATCACGGCGTGGGTCTTGGCCAGCTCGACCGCGATGCCGCGGCCGATGCCGCGGCTCGCCCCGGTGACCAGAGCGATGGGTTTGTCAGTGGAGAGTGGAGAGTGGAGAGTGGAGAGCAAAACCACCGATCCTACGCCAACAGATCGTTGACGACGTTGCCGTGTACGTCGGTCAAGCGAAAATGCCGCCCCTGGTATTTGAACGTCAGCTTCTTGTGATCGACGCCCAGCAGGCGCAGCAAGGTCGCGTGCAGATCGTGGACGCTGACCGGGTTTTCGGCAACGTTGTAGGAGAAATCGTCCGTCGCCCCGTAGGTCACGCCGCCCTTGACGCCGCCGCCGGCCAGCCACAGCGAGAAGCAGCGCGGGTGGTGGTCGCGCCCGTAAACCTCCCGCGTCAGCTTGCCTTGGCAGTAAACCGTGCGGCCGAACTCGCCGCCCCAGACGATCAGCGTGTCTTCCAACATGCCGCGCTGCTTGAGGTCTTTGACCAGCGCCGCCGAAGCACGATCGGTCTGCTTGCACTTCTCGGCGAGCCTCTTGGGCAGAGCGTTGTGATGATCCCAGCCGCGGTGAAAGAGCTGGACGCAGCGCACGCCGCGCTCGACCAGCCTCCGCGCCAGCAGGCAGTTGCTCGCGAAACTGCCGGGCTTGCGCGAGTCGGGGCCGTACATCTCGAAAACATGCTCCGGCTCGGACGAAAGGTCGGTCAGTTCGGGCACCGAAGCCTGCATCCGATAGGCCATTTCGTACTGCTCGATGCGCGCTTCGATCGTCGGGTCGCCGTATTCGGCGTAGCGCAAGCGGTTGAGCGCGGCGAGATCGTCGAGGTAATGCCGCCGGTCGTCCCGCGAAAAACCCTCCGGGTTGTTGAGATAGAGCACCGGCTCGCGCCCGGCGCGGAATTTGACGCCCTGGTAGCGGGTCGGCAGAAAACCGCTGCCCCACAGCCGCGAGTAGAGCGGCTGGCCGCCGCTGCCCTGCGAGACCATCACCACGAACGCCGGAAAATTCTTGCTCTCGCTGCCGAGGCCGTAGGCTAGCCAGGCGCCCATGCTGGGGCGGCCGGCGAGTTGATGTCCGGTCTGCAGGAAGGTGATCGCCGGATCGTGGTTGATCTGTTCGGTATGCATCGAGCGGATGACGGCGATGTCGTCGGCAATGCCGGCGGTATGCGGGAGCAGCTCGCTGAACTGTTGACCCGAGCGTCCGTGCCGCGTAAAGCGAAACTTCGATGCGGCCGTGGGGAAGCTCGTCTGCGCCGCGGTCATGCCGGTCAGGCGCTGGCCGTTGCGCACGGAGTCGGGCAACTCTTCCCCATGAATTTTCGCCAGGCCGGGCTTGGGATCGAATAGATCCATCTGCGACGGTCCGCCGGACTGGAACAGATAGACGATGCGTTTGGCCTTGGGGGCGAAGTGCGGGATTTCCGGCAAACCCGGCTGACCGGCCGCCGCCGGCAGATCGTCCGCGAGAAGATGGCCCAGCGCCGCGATGCCCAACCCGTGCGCCGACCTGGAGAAGAAGTGGCGGCGGGTGAGTTCGAGATTCGTGTCGGGTTTCATGCGCTTATTCTCTGGTGATGGTTTCGTCGAGGTTGAGGATCATGCCGGCTACCGCCGCGTAGGCGGCCAATTCCGGGGCGTCTATCGACTCGTCGCGCGGATGCTCGCCTTGCGCCAGAAATTTCTCGGCGTCGTCGGGGGTCGTGCGGTAGCGGTCTTCGTAACGGCGCAGGGCGCGCAGCAGGATGCGGCTTTCCGCCGCCGCGGGCCGCCGCGCCGTAGCCAATTCGAAGCCGTAGGCCAGGCGCGCGTTCGCCCGCTCGCCGCCTTCGCGGATCATGCGCTCGGCGAACAGCCGCGAGGCCTCGCCGTAAGTCACGTCGTTCATCAGGTTCAACGCCTGAATGGGGGTATTGGTGCGCACTTCGCGCACGACGCACGATTCGCGGTCGGCAGAGTCGAAGGCCAGCATTGCCGGCGGCCCCAACGTGCGTTTCCAGAAGGTGTACAGGCTGCGCCGGTACAGCTTGCCGCCGTGGTCGTTTTCGTACGCGCCCCAATTGGACAACTCCTTCCAGAGGCCGGAGGGTTGGTAAGGCTTGACGGAAGGGCCGCCGATCTCCGGGTTCAGCAGACCGGCGACGGTCAGCGCCTGATCGCGGATAGACTCGGCCGGCAGACGCAGGCGCGGCGCCCGCGCCAGCAGGATATTTTCGGGATCGCGGGCAATCGCCTCGGCAGTCTGCTTCGACGACTGACGGTACACGGCGCTGGTCATGATCGTCTTCAGCAGGCGCTTGACGTCCCAGCCGTTTTCTACGAAATCGACAGCCAGCCAATCGAGCAACTCGGGGTGCGACGGCGCGGCGCCCTGCGAGCCGAAATCCTCGACCGTGGAAACGAGGCCCCGCCCGAACAGCATTTGCCAGAAACGGTTGACCGTGACGCGGGCGGTGAGCGGATGCGACGGGTCGGTAAGCCAGCGGGCCAGGCCGAGTCGGTTGTTGGGCAGGGACGCGGGCAACGGCGGCAGCGCCGCCGGGAGGCCCGGGTCGACGCGCTCGCGGGGGGCGTCGAAAGCCCCGCGATGGAGGATATGCGTCGGGCGCACGTCGGCGCGCTCGTCCATGACCATTACGGTCGGCAGCGTGGCGACGAAGTCCTCCCGCTCCAGGCGCAGGCGCTGCAGGCCGCTCCAGGCGTCCCTGACGGTCGCGGGGGCTATGGCGCTCATGTATGCCCAGCGGAGCTTGCGTTCTTGCGCCGCGCTGCGTTCGCCGGGGGCGAGCGCGGCGATTTGAGCCGGGGTTTCCGCGACCGCGAGCACGCCGATTTGCGCCGCGTCGAGCGCGCGGGAATAAAGCCGCGCCTCGTCGACCGCGCCGCGGAAGCGGTCGTTCTTGCCCGGCCCGAAGCCGATGCGCAGCGGCGCCGCGGCCCGCGTGGGATTCAGCGATTCGTCGATCAACATGCGCGCGGCGGCGGGCCGGCCGTCGATGTAGAGCTTCATGCCGTCGGTCGTGCGCGTGCCGTCGTAAACGCCGGCAACGTGGGTCCAGCGGTTCAACGGAATCTCGTCGAGCGATTCGATCCTCATGCGGTCGGAGATGCTCGCGGTGTCGATGCGCAATTGCAGCTTGCCGTTCGCCAGAAAAATGCCGTAGCCCTTCGGCGCGGGCAGGTAGCGGGCGACGATGCCGCCCGTCGTCGCCTCGGGCTTGATCCAGGCGGAAACGGTGAAGGGGTCGTAGAAGTCGTAATCGCCGACGTCGCCCAGGTCGTAATGGCGCTCGCCGTCCAGGCGCGCGCCCCCGCCGATCCTGCCTTCCCCGTCGGCGCCGTCGAACGAGCGTCGGGCGGCCATGCGCTCCTCGAAAATCCATGCGGGGAATTGTGCGGGGGCGGCGGAAGCGATGCCTTGGGCGATGGTCTCTTCGAGCGCGGTCAAGCGCTGCTCCGCCTCTTGAATCCGCGCGTCGAGGGAGTCCAGTTGCTTCTGCTGAGCGGCCGTGGGCGCCGACACGAGCGGCGGCGTGTTGCCGTACTTGAAGTAGCGCCCGCGGTCGGAGACGTTGTTGAAGTAGGCGTAGAACTCGTAGAACTCTTTCTGCGTGACGGGGTCGTATTTGTGATCGTGGCAGCGCGCGCAGCCCATCGTCAGTCCCAGCCAGACGGTCGCCGTCGTCTCCACCCGGTCGACGGCGTACTCCACCTGATACTCGTCGGGGTCGGTGCCGTTCTCGGCGTTGCCGCGGTGGTTACGGTTGAAGCCGGTGGCGATTCTTTGCGCCATGGTCGGGTTGGGCAGCAGGTCGCCGGCCAGTTGCTCGACGGTGAAGCGGTCGAACGGCATGTTGCCGGCGAACGCCTCGATCACCCAGTCGCGCCAGCGCCACATGTAGCGCGGGCGGTCGTTCTGGTAGCCGTTGGTGTCCGCGTAGCGCGCCGCGTCGAGCCAGCGGTAAGCCATGCGCTCGGCGTAGCGCGGCGACGCCAGCAGACGGTCCAAAACCTTTTCGTAAGAGTCGGGCGAGCGGTCGTCGAGGAACGCCCTGACCTCCTCCGGCGCCGGCGGCAGGCCGGTAAGATCGAGCGCCGCGCGGCGGATCAGCGTTCTCCGTTCGGCGGGCGCGGAGGGCGTCAGGCCTTCCTGCTCCAGACGCGCGAGCACGAAGCGGTCGATGGCGTGGTTCCCCCAGTCGGAAGCCGTCGCCGGTTCGGGCGCCTTGCGCGGCGGCAGGAACGCCCAGTGCCGCTCCCATGCCGCCCCTTCGCGCACCCAGGCGGTCAGCACGGCGATCTGCTCGTCCGTCAGCGGATCGTGCCCCATGGCCGCGGGCGGCATGCGGCGGGCCGGGTCTGCGCTCGAGATCCGTTCGATCAGCGCGCTTGCCTCGGGCTTGCCGGGGACGATCGCCCGGCCGCCGCCGGCCAACTCGGCGAAGGCGTCTTTTTCGATGTCGAAGCGCAGCCCGCTCAAGCGCTGCGCCTTATCGGGTCCGTGGCACGAAAAGCAGCGGTCCGAAAGAATCGGACGCACGTCCCGCGTGAAGTCGATCTTTGCCGCTCCGAGCAAGCTCAGCGGGACGACAAGGGATAAGCAGAGGAATCGAATCGGCTGCGTCAAACCGCCCTTATTGTAAGGCAAGCGGTCTTACTATTCACTATCCACCATCCACTTTCCACTGGGGGCGCGCAGCGCCCCTTATTTCCAGGTCACTTCCATGGCGAAGAAATGGTCGAAGACTTCGCGGTTGGGGTGGTTCGCCTCGTTCAGCTCGGGGCTGCGGATGTAAAAATCGAGTTGCTGCAAGGCGGGGTTGACCGCTCCGGCGTCGCCGCTCTTGCCTTCCAGCGGGTAGTTCGCCACCAGGTCGCGGCTGCGCATGCCTTGGGTCACCATGAAATGGATTTCGTAGTCGTCGTACAGCGTCTCGCCGTTGAGCGTAGCCGAGCCCATGCCCCAGCCGGCTACGTAGAGGACGCTCTTGGGCCAGTTGGCGTCGCCGCAGCCGGAGTCGCCATGCTCGAACAGGAAGGCCGCGATGCCGCCGTCCTGGCAGGGCGAGAACTCCTTGATCTCCTTGAGCTCCATGACGTAGTCGCCTTCGGGCAGCTTCAGTTCCGCCCGGAACGCGCCCGTGTTGTCGATTTCGTTGACGTCGATTTCGGCCGTGCCCTCGACGGGGCGCAGCGTCGAGCCGTCGTTGCCCATGTGATCCCACGGGCTCTCGTCGTTGAGCGTCCCCACTTGATAGATGCGCGCGCCGGAGATGACGAACTTGCCGTCGTAAAGATTGTGCTGGGCCGGCGCGTAGAAGCCCATCTCCGTGCCGGGCTGCGTGCGCGGACCGCGCTCGACCGGCGCGGGGTCCGTCTCCGGGGCTGCGCAGCCCAAAGCAGCAACGCACAGGGCCGCAGTGCAGAATGCGGCAATTTTCATTTTTTCCATCGGTCAAGCCTCCCAACCGGAAACGATCGTTCCCCTACAAGGATAGTGGATAGTGGATAGTGAATAGTGGATAGCGAGGAGGAGCGGTAAGCGATGCGGGCGATTAGACTGATGGAGCCGAGGCATTTCGAACACGTCGAGATCGACGAGCCGGGGCCGCCCGGCCCGGGGCAGGCGCTGGTGCGCACCGAGCGCATGGGCATTTGCGGCACCGATTACAGCGGGTATCTGGGCAAGATGCCGTTTTTCCGCTATCCGCGCATCCCCGGCCACGAGCTCGGGGTCACGGTTCTCGAAGTGGGCGAGGGCGTCGCCAACGTGCGGCCCGGCGACCGTTGCAGCGTCGAGCCGTACATGAACTGCGGCGCCTGCTTCGCCTGCCGCAACGGCAGCCCCAACTGCTGTGAGGCGCTCGAAGTCATCGGCGTGATGATCGACGGCGGCTTGTGCGACCGGTTTCTGATCCGCGCGGAAAAGCTGCACCCCTCGACGAAGCTCTCGTTCGAGCAACTTGCCCTGGTGGAAACGCTGGGCATCGGCTGCCACGCAACCGACCGCGGCGGCGCCCGAGAAGGCGACCGCGTCCTGATCGTCGGCGCCGGCCCGATCGGCTTGGCGACGCTCGAGTTCACGCGGCTGACCGGCGCCAGAATCACGGTGATGGACATGGTCGAGTCGCGGCTCGCCTTTTGCCGCGAGCGGTACGGAGTCGAGCGCACCGTCGTCTTCAAGGGCGGCGGCGAAATCGAGCAGATGCGCGAGGCGACCGGCGGCGACATGTACCGCGTGGTCACCGACGCGACCGGCAGCAACCGCTCGATGAGCGCCGCGCTGCAATATGTCGCGCACACCGGCGCGCTCGTTTACGTCGGCATCACCACGCAGGCGGTTTCGTTTCTTCACCCGGCTCTGCATCGGCCCGAGATGACCATCAAGGGCTCGCGCAATGCCTTGCCGAGCGATTTCAGGCGCATTATCGGACTGATCGAAGACGGCACGATCGACACCAACCCGTGGATTACGCACCGCACGGCGTTCGACGCCGTAATCGACAACTTCGACGCGTACACGCGGCTGGAATCCGGCGTGATCAAAGCCGTCATCGAGGTCGGCGAGGAAGCATGATCCGCTCGGCGGTTACCGTCAGCCTGGTCGCCGAGGCGCGTGGCGGCCCGTTCGTCTTCTGGGACGACCTCGGCGCAGCTTGCCGCATCGCCGCCGAGCTGGGCTTCGATGCGGTCGAGATTTTCGCGCCTTACCCCGCTGCGGTCGACCTGGACGAGTTGCGGCGTCTGCTGGACAGGCATCGGCTCGAAGTCGCGGCCGTGGGCACGGGCGCGGGCATGGTCATCCACGGGCTCAGCCTGACCGACCCCGAGGCGCGGCGGCGGCGCGAGGCGGCGGATTTCGTGCGCAAAATCGTCAATTTCGGCGCGGCCTGCAATGCCCCCGCGATTATCGGCTCGATGCAGGGCCGCTGGGGCGGAGAGGTTTCTCATTCGGCTGCTCTGGAGTTGCTCGCCGCGGCGCTGAACGAGCTCGGCGCTCACGCCGGCGAAAAGGGAACCGCGCTTATCTACGAACCGCTCAACCGCTACGAGACCAATCTGGTCAATACGGTTGCGGAAGGCGCCGCGTTGCTGCGCTCGCTCGACGCCGGCAACGTCAAGCTGCTCGCCGACCTGTTCCACATGAACATCGAGGAAGCGGACATCGCGGGCGCGATTCGCGCGGGGCGCGGCTCGATCGGGCACGTGCATTTCGTTGATTCCAACCGCCGGGCCGCCGGCATGGGCCACTTGGACTTCGGCCCGATCGCCGCGGCGCTCGAAGAAATCGGCTACGACGGCTACGCCTCAGCCGAGGCATTCCCGCTGCCGCATCCGCAGGCTGCGGCGCAAGCGACGATCGAAGCGTTCCAGCGCTTGTTCGGCCGTGCCGGGCGCCACACCCCGAGGAGTGATCGATGCCCTGGAAACCGGTCCCATACAACACACCCGAGGAAGACGCCCGGATAACCGCGGACGCGGAAAACGCTCCCGACAATCCGCCGTTAACGGTCCGTGGCGAAGGCGCCGTGGGCGGCGCGGCGGGCTCCTGCAGTGTCTTTCCGGCCCGCGTAACGACGCTTGCGTGACTTTTGCCGCGGATTGTCAAGGGATGACGAGGCCCTTTACACCGCGGAGGAACCTCGAAAGCTATCCATAACTGTACGGTCTCGTTTTTGGGAAGCTCCTGCAGATCGGCATATTGATCGGACCTTCCCTTTCTGGTAGAAAGGAAGATTGAGGTCTGTGTCGGTTGGGACCGACGAACGGCATTCGTGACCGAAGGCAGATGAAACATGAACTGTAAGGCGCCCGGCGCGTCTGGGGCATCGTCGGTTGGGCCCGTGCGGAGGGCGCCGGGGTGAGCCCCCAGCCGGCGTCCGTTCGATACAACGACTGGCGTCAGGCGGCGGTGGAGCCGCCGGCGACGTTCAAGCCGGTCATGCCGGTCAGCGTGATCGTCCCGGCCTACAAAACTCCCGCCGAGACGCTGGCGATGACCCTGGCTGCGCTCGAGGGCCAGACCTACCCGCGCGATTTGTTCGAGGTGGTCATTGTCGACGACGGGTCGCAGCCGCCGCTGGAGCGGCCCCGGTCGACGCCGCTGGACGTGAAGGTGGTGCGTCAGGAGCGCCGCGGGTTCGGGTTGGCCAGGGCGCGGAACACCGGCGCGCGGGCGGCCGGCGGCGACATCCTGCTCTTTCTCGACAGCGACGTGCTGGTCGAGGCAGGCTGGATGGCGGCGCATGCCCGGTGGCGCCATGCCGTTTCCGACGCCCTGACCCTGGGGTCCTGTGCCCGTGTGGCAATGGACGGCATCGATGCGGAAACGATCCGGCGCCGGCCCGGGTCGTTGCGGGAGTTGTTCTCGGACCGGCCGACGGACCCGCCCCAGATCGAAGGTCTGATGCTCCGAACCAACGATCTGACGACGCGGGCCGACGACGTGTTTCAGGCGATGCAGGGGGGCAGTTTCGGAATCGGCAAGAACTTCTACCGGTTGCTGGGCGGGATGGATGAATCGTTCACACGTTGGGGAGTGGAGGACACCGAGTTCAGCTACCGGGCGTATACCCGCGGCGGGCTATTGGTTCCGGTCCGAGATGCCGCTTGGCATCAGGGTCGTTGGGACGAAGGAAGAGCCGCCAAGGACCGGAGCCTGCGGATTCAGCACGGGAAAGCGGCTCACCTGATCGCCCACCCCGGGTTCCGCAGCAACACCCCCGGCCGCATCTATGCAGTGCCCCAGTACGTGGTGACCATCGCTGCCGGACAACTGCCGGCCGAGCGGATCATCGAGACCGCGGCGAAGATCCTGGCCGACCGCGTACACGACCTGACGGTGCGCATTGAAATGCCCGCGAACGAGGGCGATGAGCGGCTGTCGTGGCTCCGCGACGTGTTCGGTCCGGACCCGCGCGTGCGCGTCGCTCCCGCAGGCGACGCCCTCGACGAGTTTCCCGCGGCGGCGTTCCACGTCACGCTTCCGGCCTCCGCCGCGTTCGCCCCGAACCTGGTGCATCGCCTGCGCGCCAAGTTGAGAGGCGCGGTCACCGCCTCCTCGCTCCTTGCCGACGGAACCCGGGTGTCGATCACCCGCGCGTGGGCGCTCCATCGGGCGCGCCGCGCGGGGGGCGGCCCGGCCGATTTCGGCGATGCGCGGACGCTCTCCCCCGCGTCTCTGAAGCTCAAGGCCGGCGCCGCGGCGTGGGCCTCCGGCACGGACCCGGCGGGCCGGCCCACCAAGTGGGAGCGCTTGCGCGACCGGGCGCAGGACCTCCACGGGTGGCGCGAGGGTTGGTGGTTCGTAAAGTGGTTGTGCCGTTTCGGTCTCCGGCATCTGCGCCGCGGCGTCCGGATGCGAGTTGAGTGAATGCAACCGATCGACCCCGCCGCTCCCGTCTCCCGGATGAGCCCCCGGCCGGCGTCCGTTCGATACAACGACTGGCGTCAGGTGGCAGTGGAGCCGCCGGCGGCGTTCAAGCCCGTCATGCCGGTCAGCGTGATCGTCCCGGCCTACAAAACTCCCGCCGAGACGCTGGCCAGGACCTTGGCGGCGCTCGAGGGCCAGACCTACCCGCGCCACCTGTTCGAGGTGGTGATTGTCGACGACGGGTCTCAGCCGCCGCTGACGCTGCCCCGATCGACGCCATTGGATGTCAAGGTGGTGAGGCAGGAGCACCGGGGGTTCGGGGCGTCCCGGGCGCGAAACACCGGCGCTCGTGCTGCCGCCCACGACATCCTGCTCTTTCTCGACAGCGACGTGCTGGTCGAGGCAGGCTGGATGGCGGCGCATGCCCGGTGGCGCCATGCCGTTTCCGACGCCCTGACCCTGGGGTCCTGTGCCCGTGTGGCAATGGACGGCATCGATGCGGAAACGATCCGGCGCCGGCCCGGGTCGTTGCAGGAGTTGTTCTCGGACCGGCCGACGGACCCGCCGTACTGGATCGAAGGCCACATGCTCCGAACTAACGACCTGACGTCGCGAGCCAACGACCTGTTCGGGGTGATGCTCTCGGGCAACTTCGGGATCGACAAGAGCTTCTACCGGTTGCTGGGCGGGATGGATGAATCGTTCACACGTTGGGGAATGGAGGACATCGAGTTCGGCTACCGGGCGTATACCCGCGGCGGGCTATTGGTTCCGGTCCGAGATGCCGCTTGGCATCAGGGTCGTTGGGACGAAGGAAGAGCCGCCAAGGACCGGAGCCTGCGGATTCAGCACGGGAAAGCGGCTCACCTGATCGCCCACCCCGGGTTCCGCAGCAACCCCCCCGGCCGCATCTATGCAGTGCCCCAGTACGTGGTGACCATCGCTGCCGGACAACTGCCGGCCGAGCAGGTCATCGAGACCGCGGCGAAGATCCTGGCCGACCGCGTACACGACCTGACGGTGCGCATTGAAATGCCCGCGAACGAGGGCGATGAGCGGTTGTCGTGGCTCCGCGACGTGTTCGGTCCCGACCCGCGCGTGCGCGTCGCTCCCACCGGCGACGCCCTCGACGAGTTTCCCGCGGCGGCGTTCCACGTCACGCTTCCGGCCTCCGCCGCGTTCGCCCCGAACCTGGTGTATCGCCTGCGCGCCAAGCTGAGAGGCGCGGTCACCGCCTCCGCGCTCCTTTCCGATGGAACTCGGGTGTCGATCACCCGCGCGTGGGCGCTCCATCGGGCGCGCCGCGCGGGGGGCGGCCCGGCCGACTTCGGCGATGCGCGGACGCTCTCTCCTGCGTCTCTGAAGCTCAAGGCCGGCGCCGCGGCGTGGACCTCCGGCACGGACCCGGCGGGCCGGCCCACCAAGTGGGAGCGCTTGCGCGACCGGGCGCGGGACCTCCACGGGTGGCGCGAAGGTTGGTGGTTCGTGAAATGGTTGTGCCGTTGGGGACTCGGACGCCTGCGCCGGGGCCGCCGGGTACGGGATCCCCTGCCATGAGAATAGGCCTCGACCGACTTATCCTGCTCCTGGCCGCCCTCGCCGTGCTGGGCGCGGCGCATATATTGGTCCGCACGTCCACCTACGGGGCGGCAATCTATCCGGATTCCGTAGGTTACCTGTCCATAGCTGCAAACCTCATTGCGGGAGAAGGCTTGCAAGACTTCAGGGGCGTCGGGCTCCTGCCGTGGCCGCCCCTCTTCCCCTTTGGCTTGGCGGCCCTCGGGCTTGCCGGAATCGAGCCGGCGGACGCGGGCCGTCTCGTCAACGCCCTCGCCTTTGGCTTGGCTATCCTGTCCAGCGGCCTCTACCTGCGCCGGACCCTCAGGTCGCCCCTCCTTGTGGTTGGGGCCACAGTGGTCGTGACGACCTCTGTTCCCCTCAGTCATCTATTTTCATTCATCCTGTCCGAACCCACCTTCATCCTGTTCACGCTCCTCGCCTTGATGCAGATGGAGTCCTGCCTGAACCGGCGAGCCGTTTGGCCGTCCCTGGTATCGGCAGCCGGGTTCAGCGCCCTGGCGGCGGTAACGCGGTACCCCGGGGTTACGGTGATATTCACGGGAGTCCTCATGCTGCTTCTGCGCCGGGAGTCGCCGCTCGCCGCCAGACTGAAGCACGCTGCCGCCTATGGCGCTATCTCGTCGGTTCCCTTGGCGGCTGTGCTGGCGTACAACCAAGCGGTCTTCGGCGCACCGGTAAGGGAAGTCTCAACGGGCGCATTGGTGAAAACGATCTCATCGGGGGGGTGGGTGGGGCTCTTGTCCGATTCACTGGGCATGGCGATCAATGCGTTTCACAAGGCGATGATTCCCTTGAACGCGCCGGACTGGTTGTTCTGGGAGCCGGGACGGTATGTCTTCGTCCCGCGAACCGGACGACCATGAAGCCGTCCTTCAACCGGTGGCCGGCCCTCCCGTTCGCGACATTCGCCTTGGCGTACCTGACATTCATAGTAGTGGTCGCTCCCTTGCGGACCAGCACTCCGTCCTATGCCCGGTTCCTGGCGCCGCTCTATATACCACTGCTTTTGGTCGCGGCGTTCCTGCTGGACAAATTTCTATGCATCCGGACCGAGGGCTGGATGTCCGTTGTCAAGTGGATTTCAACCTCCCTCGTACTGATCGGCTGCCTCGGGAATGTCGGCCTCTCGGTGCAAGGAAACTTCAATGCCACCGTCTTTGCTCTGAAATCGGGATACCACGGCAAGACCTATAATGTCCCGTATTGGGACGATTTGGAGACAATCAGGTATCTGAGAGCGAACCCGGTGGACACACAGGTTTACGGCGGCCGCTACGCTCTGTTGCATTCCTTGCTCGCGCTGGATACCGAGGTTCATGTTCGCGGGAAGTATCGGACGCTCCCTCACACCATCCAGAATGTGATAGGGAGGCTTGAAGACGGCCCGGATGAAGCGCATATCGTCTGGTTGTACGACTTGTCCCGCGACTATATCTTCGGCCTGGATGACCTTCGCGCATTGCCGGGGCTGGAAGTAGTCGTGGAGTTGGACGATGGAGTGATATTCAAATTCAACAAGGCAAACAACCAAACCAATGATCCGATCCCATGATGCAAAATCTGTCGCATTTCCAAACGAGCGGCCTCAGCCGTCGCCGAGAAGTCGACACTCTGGCTGTCGATCCTTGTTGGCGGCCTTGTCTGTTTAAACAGACAAGGCCGCGGTGAAAGCGTCGTGGGCGGCGCGGCGGACGACGTAGCCGACGGCCGTAAATGCCTGCTGCGGCCGGAACAGGGCTCCAAGACCTGCTCGCCGGCCTGACCGTGCTCGACGCCCGGCTCCCCGACTGGCGTCTGCTGCTGGTGTCGTCGACTACCCGGCCGAGCGAGATCGCGGAGGTCGAAGGCCGCCTGGCGGAGCTTGGTTTTCAGGGACGCTGTTGGCGCCAGTGGGCGCCCTATTCGTACGCCGTCCTAAAGGCTTGTTTGGAAACCGCGAGCCTGGTGGTGACGCCGTACCGCTGGGCCGCGCAGAGCGGCGTGTTGGCCCTGGCGGCGGGCGCCGGCCTGCCGGTCGTGGCGACCGACGTCGGGGGCTTGCCGGAGATGGTCCGACCCGGCGTCAACGGAGAGCTGGTCCCGGTCGGGAACGCCGCACGACTGGCCGAAGCCATCGACGGAGTCATCGGCCGCCTCGACCGTTATCGCCGCGGCGCGCGCGCCTGCCGCAGTACGCTATACTCTCCGCAAGAGGCCGCCGCTGCCGTCGCGGGCGCCTTGTGCGCCGCCGCCGGGGCGGCCGGTGAACATCCGGCGCATGAGGACGGTCGATAAAGCGTGCGGCGCATCCCCGGCATCGGGGCCAGCCGGTTCATTCCCGAAGATGGCCGCGTCGTCCGGCAGGCGGAGTTCCCTTTCCAAATAGAGAGTTGTTTCCAATATAAAGATGAGCCTGAAGCTGGAGAGTGAGAGGAGGAGTGGGAACTACTGGAGTATAGCGTTTTTCTCAGCGCGCAGCGCGCACTTGTGGGTCAACGCGGTGGGGGGGCGGCAACACTTTCCAATGAGAGATGAGCCTGAGGGCGGGCATGCTCAAGCGGCGGCGCGGATCTGCCGGAAGAGCGCGTCCCGCGCCTCGTTGAGCCGGCGCGCAGCTGCCATGTCGCTGAGCGCGTTGGCCTCGGCATCGAGCATGACGAAGCTTATCCCAGGGCGCAGGTAGCTTTCCGCTTGGGGCAGCGACTTGAGTTTTTCATAAGGCGTCATCACGTCCTGTTGGCGGTAGCGCTTGCGCACCCGCCCCTTGGCATCGACTGTTTCGCTGGGGAACAAGCAGGGCCGGTGATAATTCAGGTAGGGGGACAAGACGGTGCGGTTGAAGCTATCCAAGCGCCCGGCATGGCGGGCGGGGATGTGCCCGTAGCCCAGATGTTTGCGCACCACTGCGCCGTTCTTCGCCTCCACCAGGGCATTGTCGTTGCTGCGCCGCGGGCGCGATTTGGTGAACTCTCCGACGTGCAGTTTTTGCAGTAGCGCGGCCACTGTGTGGTTGACGTATTCCGAACCGTTGTCAGAGTGGAAGCCGCGCACGGAGAAAGGGAAGCTCTGCAACAGCGCCTCCAGCAGCGGCAGCAGGTAGCGCTCGCTGATCTTCTGGCAACTGCCGATGTACTGGTACTGAGTTACTTCATCAACCAGGTTCAGGTGATAGACCCCTTTGACTTTATCGCGATCTCCCTGATGCACCGAGTCGACCCGCAGGAAGCCCGGCCGGCCTTGCGGGCGCGGGCGGCGGCGCTCGCCGAGGGCCACCGCGACGGGCCGCGTGCGCTGCGGCGCGACATACTTGCGGGTGTAGATGCACGTCTGCCGCAGGTTGTACAAGTGCCCGTTGGAGATGCCTGCCAGGCGCTCGAAACGAACGTCGCCGAACACTTTCCAGGCGCGCTCGCAGAGCTTGCGCGTGGCCGGCCCGGATAACCTGCCATGCACTTCGTCCGTTTCCGCCAGCAGCACGATATCCTCCCGTGTATAGCGTCGCACGAAGGGCTTGGCCGGCCTCTGCCGTCGATCGCGCAACTCCCCCTGCGCCAGGTAGCGCGCGATCAGCCGCGCCAACTGCGCCCGGCTCAGGCCCGTCGTGCGCTGCAAGTAGCGGCGCAGCAGACCCCGCTCCGCCTTGCCCAGCCGCCAGTAGCCAAAACGCGCCAACACGCTCCCGATGTGCCTGTAGGCCGCTTCCCGCTGTGGCGCCAGCGCCGCTGTCCCCGCGCTGCCCTCCACAAACAACCGCACCTGCTCCAACGTCCTGTGCGTCTCCAACTCCAAATGCAAGATCACCCTCCGATGATTCCCACATCCCGCTCTCTCGCCCCTTCAGGCTCATCTCTCGTTGGAAAAGGCTTGTATCCTGGATGGATGATGAAAGCGATTCGCCGCGGTCTGCGTCTGCTGAGCTGGAACGCGTTGTTTCTCGCCGCCGGTCTGACCCTGATTGCGTCCGCCGCTGAAATCTGGTTGCGGATAAAGACGCCTTTCATGGGCTCGAGCCGGCCCGTGCGCTTCCTCCCGAAGGTGGGACTTATCGGCAAACCTAACGCGGAAATACGCTGGACGAACAGGCTCGATTTCTGGATCGTCTCGCGAAACAACAGCCTGGGCTTTCTCGACCGCGAACCCATCGGCCCCGAACGCGCCGCAGCGAGCTGCCACGTCGCCATCGTCGGCGATTCCTTTGTAGAAGCGAGTCAGGTCCCTATCGCCGATAAATTCCAGGTCCGGCTCGAAGACCTTGCCGCCCGGAAACTGCCCGATCTGGACATCACCGCCTCGGCTTTCGGGCGCAACGGCACCGGCCAACTCAACCAACTGCCGTTTTACGACGAATTCGCGCGGCGCCTGCGCCCCAAGCTGCTGGCGCTCGTCTTCGTCCTCAACGACTTCGCGGACAACTCCCCGTTCCTGGACTCGTTGTATTCTGGACACTACCCGGACCGGATTCCGTGGGTCTCCGCGGAACGAAACGCGAACGGAACCATCAGGCTGCGGCCGCCCCATCCCGATGGGCAGTACGGATTGCCGCTGCCGGATCCCTACCCCCTGTACATGCGCGTCTTGAGGCGCATGACTTGGTTTTCCTACTTCGCCAACTGGTTGGACGCCAAGATCAACGCCTTGTTTCCACCCGACCCCCATCCCGTAATGATCGCGCGGGCGGAACTGCTGAGCCTGCGCCCCCGCTATGCATCGCTGCTCGCCGGCTGGCAGCCTACGACGCGGGGGAGCATAGATGAGATGTTCGCTGCCAAGGACCTGCCGCCCGTCTTCGAGGAAGCCCTGGATTTCATGGCTTTCGCCCTGGACCAATTCAAGGAACGCGCCGATCGCGACGGCGTCTCGCTGGTCATCCTATCGACACACACGATGGGCACCCGAGGCCATCCTGCATTCGAGCGCATGAAGACCATGGCCGAGGCGCGGGGCATTCCCGTCATCGACCAGTACGACTATATCTTGCGCCAAGGCGCCGATCCCGAGGATGCGCGCTGGGCTCACGACGATCACTGGAACGCCGACGGCCACCGTTGGGCCGCCGAAGCCCTGCTCGAATACCTGCAGCGCAACCCGGCGGTCTGCGCCGGCGCGGGCGAAAAATAGACCGCGGTACGCGGCCGCTTGAAATACGACGGTTTACCTCATGGTTTGCGAGCGCCCGCGTACAGTGGAAAACGGAAGAAAAAACGGCCGCAGCCAAACGACGCTACGCGGCCGCGTGGAGCGCTTGGCCGAATAGATTCCGTCACCGCCGTTCGCCCGCCTTCAGCCACAGTTCGAGGTCGCCCGCGTACCGCGCTCGGAGCAACGCCTTGTTCCGTTCGGTCAGGCGGTCGTTCGCCGCCGATCGAGCGGCCTGCAGCGCGTCCTGCGTCGCCTGCCAGCCCGCCATCGTATTCAACATCGGCAACGCCGGCGCCGGCAGGCCGAGGCGCCCCGCGACCCAGTTCAGATCCGCGTCGAGGTTCTCGAAGCGGCCGACGAAATCGGGCAGGCGGCCGTCTTCCAAGCGTATCTGCAGATGCTGGGAGAGAAAGTGCCGATCGGCGAAGGCGTCCGAGCCGTACGGCGTGTGCAGCCACCGGCAGAGGTCGTCGAAGCCGGTCGTTTCCTCCAGCCCGTAGAATGCGTCGAAAAAGCTCCGGCTTTTCTGAGCCTTGTGGAGAGGACTTGCCGCTTCGTCGAGAGAAAACCCGGTGGACACGGTTCGGTCGGCTACCGGGTCGAAAAAGCGCCGGTCTTTCTTCCCTTCGTAGAGGTGGTACTGTTCCGCATAGATCCCGGGCGCAAAAAAAACCTCCCGATACCACGAGAACGTTCTGGCGAAAGGATGCCTGACGAACGCGAAACTGTAGTAGTCCTTCGCTTCGGGACACGTCGCGTGAATGTCGCGGATGCGCATGCCGCGCATGACCTCGGCGTCGGGATCCGCGTTACGCAACGCCGCCATGATGCTCCGCGACGCGGCCTTGGGGATGCTCATCCAGAGAAATCGATATTTGCGCGAGACGATCTTCTCCGTGCGGAGATCGGGCGTCCGCCGGGCTGTGCGCGCCATGCGCCAAGCGTCGTTGAACGCCCCGCGCGACAATGCGCCCGCGATGTCCCTAGCGACGAGCGGGTTCGACGCGAGCGCGGCCGGCGTTCTCATCGCGTGCTTCAACAGGTCAATCATCCCGCCGCCCTTCAGGAGCCGCCGGGCGCAGGAAACCCGTGCAGCGTTCCGGGCGATACAGCCGGCGCCTGGGCCGGCGTTCGCCCGTCAGGGCCGCCGCCACCGCCCGGGCGACGACCGGAGATTGCGCGAAACCGCCGGTATAGACGAGAATTCCTCCGGTTCGCGTGGACTGAACGCCGAACAGGCCCAGCCCCGACAGCGTCCAGGGCCGCACGCAATAGCACGGCAATGCGTCAAGGGCGCCGGCGGCCCGCGCCTGCGCATACTTGTCGGGAAACAGGTCGATTGCTGTTGCGTCGACGTTCGACGGATCCATGCCGAGAAACCCGTGGCCCGAACCGCGGCGTCGCGCGATCGGGACCACGGCCTTTGACGCGATGACGGCGCGCCGCCGGCATCGAGCGTTCTTCGCCGGCCAGTCGGGGCGACAGACCGCATTGTCTTCGAGCAGCGCGCGTTCGTTCGCTGCGGTGAGCGGAAAGGCGACCGGGATCGTGCTCATGGTTCGTTTCCGGGTATGAATTGGGCGTACCGCTCCGCGGCTCGCTCCGCCGTGAACCCCATTCCCCGCTCGACCAGGCGTTCCCGCGGCTGCGGGTCGTCGAGCGGGGCGACAATCGCCGCCGCCAGCACCGCGTCGTCGCCGACGGAAACGAGCGCGCCGAACCTCCCCCCCTCGAGAATCTCGGACGGGCCGAAGGGACAATCCGTGCCGACCACCGGGCAGCCGCACGCCAACGCCTCGATGACGACGTTGCCCAGCCCCTCCGACTTCGACGACAGGGCGAACACGCCGGCGCGGGACATCCAGGCGAAGGGATTGGAGACAAAGCCCGGCAACGCCACGTCTTCCGCGACGCCCAGCGCCGCCGCCAATACCTCCAACTCGTCGCGCTGCTCTCCCTCGCCGAGAATCGCCAGTCGCGCAGCCCGCTGTCGACGGACGCGGGCAAAGGCGCGGATCAACGTCGGAAAATCTTTCTGGTCCACCAACCGGCCGGCGCCGAGGATCACCGGCGGTGCGCCCGGACGGAACCACGGGTTGTCGAGCGGGGCTTTCGCCAGCGCCGGCAGGTCGGGGGTGACGACGGGGTTGTAAATGGCGGCGATGCGCTCGCGCGGAATGCGCGCTGTCCGCGACAGGCCATCGCCCGCTCCGTCGGAGCAGGTCACGATCGCGTCGGCCTGCAGAAAGGCGCGGCTCATCAACCGCAACGCGGCGTTCGCGCGCCATTTTCCCACGCGTTCGGTATGATTGGACAGGTGCGCCGACGCGAGGTTATGGTGGGAAATGACGACGCGCGTTCCGGAGCCGGAGAGGCGCCGCGCGCACAACGCATACATGTTGGCCTGATCTCCGGCAGCATAGATAACGGACGGCCGATTACGGCGCAAATGCCGCGTCACGGCAAGGAGACGCAGTATGACCCTCAGAACCGCCGGAATGCTTCTGTGCGGGCGGGTAAACAGCCGGCGCGTCAACAAAGCGCGCCAGAGCAACATCCTGAAGCCCGCCGCCGGATCGGCGGCCAGAAAACGGGCCGATCGCCATCGGCCGCGTTCGGCCCGCAGATCGACGACGTTGACGGCGGCCGGCACGGGATGCGCAGACGGCCCGGGGGAGTAAAAAAACAACAAGTCGACCCGATGCCCGCGGCGGGCGAAGGCGCCGGCCAAGTTGGCCTGAACCCTTGCCTGGCCCCCGCCGGACAAGTCGGCGGTGAGCAGGGCGACATGGGACGATCGCTGGTTCATCGCGACAACACCGCGGTTTTCCGGCACTCGATTGTCTCGAAATCGATCCGCAAGGAGCTGGTTTGAAACCCGCCCCTACAATTGTTGCGGCACGAACCCATCAGGCGGTGGACGGGCATGTCGGCGAGGTCCCAGAGCGTGACGGTGACGTCGGTAATGCGCATCGAAAACGCGTTGAGAGCCTCGCCGCCGATATTGATGTGTGATGCATAGTGTTGTAGTATCGTATTTTTAACTGTCTCCCGGTTAGAAATCAACCATGCGAACTACCTTGAACATTGACGACGACCTGCTGATTGCCGTCAAGGAAGTAGCAAGACGCGAGTCGAAATCAGCCGGGACTGTGGTCTCGGACCTGCTGCGGCAATCACTGTCTCCCGAGGAAGGGGACGGCTTGGAGGGCCAAGCGACAGACCCCGGCGCCGAGTTCGGCTTTCGTCCGTTCCCCAAACGTGGCGTCGTCGTCACCAACGAACTGATCGACCGGCTGCGCGAAGAGATGGGCGATTGATGCGGGCGCTGCTGGATGTGAACGTCCTGATCGCCTTGCTGGATGGCGCACCCGGCGTACCCTAATAGCTTACCGGCGTCTCTTGTTGCCCAGCGGCTCCATGAGGCGACAGCGACCGACTATCATCAATTCTGGCCCGATAAAGTCAGCCTTCTACAGCCGGGCATTGCTGACTGGCGTCAGGTCATCGGCTCCAAACAGATCACCGATGTCTATCTGTTGGCGCCGGCCGTCGAACAACAAGGCCGGTTCGTCACATTCGACGCCCGCATCGCGCCGATGGCGTCCTCCTCTGTAGGGGCGGGTTTGAAATCCGCTCCTACATCCGCCGATTGGCAGGGTTGTCGGCGTCCTCGGACCACATCCTGGGATTGTTCTCGATATATGCGCGCGCCCTGTTCAATTCATCCCCACTGCGTATTATGCGGTCGTAGAACCCGCGCTGCCATACGGGCGCCCCGGGTGACGCGCGCAGCTCATTGATTCTCCGGGCTGAGAATGTCTTGAACGCGCGTACGATTTCAGCCGCGCCATGCCGCCCGGTAGGGGCGGGTTTGAAACCCGCCCCTACGATAATGATCAGGCCATGGACGTGGTTGGGCATGAGCGTAAACGCATCGAGGGCAATGTTGTCGTAATGATCGGGCAGCTTTGTCCAACAGTCTTCGACGGCTGCCCCGAGACGATTCGCCGCGATCTCGCCAGCGACGACCCGGCCGAACAGCGGAAGGCGATGCCGAGTACACGCCGTGAAGAAATAGGCGCCCGGGGCTGAGTAGTCGTGCCCCAGCAGCCGGATGGACTTGCGTCTCGGTTTGTTCTGCCGCACCATGCCGATGGCGTCCTCCTCTGTAGGGGCGGGTTTGAAACCCGCCCCTACATCTGCCGATGGGCAGGGTTGTCGGCGTCCTCGGACCACATCCTGGGATTGTCCATGATATATGCGGGCGACCGTCTAGGCAGGTAACTTCTCCAGCTCCCTTCGAGCGGATCGCACGAAGGCGACAGCGCCTCGTTTTCGTCGAGGTCGATACATGGTCTCTCCCCCAGCCTACAGCAAAGACAGAGGACATTCGGCCACCGATCTCCTCTTGTAGGGGCGGGTTTGAAACCCGCCCCTACACCCGCGGTGAGACCGTCATTCATCCCCTGGAATCGTCGCGAACAAGTAGTGGATGAAGGTTCCGGGCACGACCTTCGCCATGTCCAACCGCCGGTTCAGTACGTACACCGGCACGACCCCTTGGTCTATTGCCTGCCGCGCGTCAGCGAACAGCGGCGCGTACAGCCCCGGCAGCCCGCCCATCTCGATAAGACCGGTCGCGCGCATTTTCGGTGTATCGTTCCCAATTCGCCGCACCTCCGGGTGTTTCGCGTAACAGGTTTCGAAGAGGATGCCGGGCCAGTAATACGGAGCGATTGCGAGAATGTTTCTGAACAGATGCGAGAAATAGATTTCGGGGCGCCGACTGATCCACCTTCCGAGGCCGCGCAGTGGCCAATCGACGGCGTGGGCCGGCGATAGTCGCCTCCTCCCAAGCTCTCTTGCGCGCTCGACCAAGCGGTCGATGCGGCGCGGATTCGTCAGCGACCGGCACAGCCTCGGCGAGCAACCTCGCTCGCAATCAGCAGCGCGCCGCCGGCTATGTAATGCGTGTACGTCTCGCCGCCGCCGCACGCGGGCGAAGGCGCGGATCAGCGTCGGAAAGTCTTTCTGGTCCACCAACCGGCCCCGCGCCGAGGATCACCGGCGGAGCGCCCGGACGGAACCACGGATCGTCGAGCAGGGCCTTCGCTTGCGCCGGCAGGTCGGGGGTGACGACGGGGTTGTAGATGGTCGTAACCTGCTCGCGCGGAATGTGCGCCGTGGAAGCCAAGTCGTCGCCGGCCCCGTCGGAAACGCTCACGATCGCATCGGCCTGCAGAAAGGCGCGGCGCATCAGCCGCAACGCGGCGTTCGCGCGCCATTTTCCCACGCGTTCGGTGTGGTTGGACAGATGCGCCGACGCGAGATTGTGGGGGGAAATGACGACGCGCGTTCCGGCGCCGGCGAGGCGCCGCGACCCGAGTGCAAGCAGGTTGGCTATGTCCCCAGCGGAGTAGATAACGGACGGCCGAGTATGGCGCAAATACCGCGTTACGGCAAGGAGATGCAACATGTTCCCCAGAATCTCCCGAACGCTTCTGTGCGGGTGAGTAAATAGCCGGGGCATCAACAAAGTGCGCCAGAACAACATCCTGAAGCCCGCCGGATCGGCGGCCGGAAAACGGACCGATCGCCACCGGCCGCGTTCGGCCCGCAGATCGACGACGTTGACGGCCGCCGGCGCCTGATCCGTATACGGCCCGGGGGAGTGGAAAAACAACAAGTCAACTCGATGCCCGCGGCGCGCCAAGGCGCCGGCCAAGAGGGCCATGACTCTTGACCGGCCTCCCCCGGACAAACTGCCAACGAGCAGGGCGACGTGGGACGATCGCCGGTTCGTCACGACAACACCGCGGTTTGGCGGCACGTGATCGCCTCGAAATCGATCCGCGCGCCGAGCCCAGGAAAACGTGACCGCCGGCCCCGTTGTCGGTGACGATGTGGACCAAGCCCATCGGCGTGCTGCGGTTCCAGGAGCCGGGCCACGGCGCCGACAACATGGCGCACCTGCGGAATGCCGTTCCATACCCAGAGCGTGACGGTGACGTCGGTAAGGCGCATGTTTCAGTCTACGGACGACTGTTCGAAGAACCGGCCCAAAAGGAATTCGGCTTCCGGGGGCGTAACCTTCCTCAACGCGCCTGTAGGCAAGTTGGTCAATTCTCCCACCCGGACCTCGGTCCGCGTAGCGTACAGGTCCACGCGAATAAAGTCGAACGGCGCTGACAATCGCGCCGCAAGAACGAGCATTTTGGCAAGCATGGGCGGTTTCGGATGGTTTTGCTCGCCACGCGGGTAGCGTATGGATACCGGCATCGGGTTCCAATTCAAGTCGAAAAAGCGCCGAGTATGCCAACCGTAAGAGGGCGGGGTATCGTCGGCGAACGAACCCGCATCCACCTGGATGAATCGCGGGCGGCCATGGAAGCAGTGTATCCGGTAATCGTCAGGCTGTGTGCGGCCGTCCTCGCTGAAAAATTCTTCCACGACGATCTTTTGCCGAAGATACCGATGAACGTGCGGGCGGACCCGCTCGTCGGCTTCAGGATGCATGGAAATTTGTCCAGTACCAACGCATCCACTTCCTGCTTTGTCCGCAGGATATGGAATGTCTTCAGGTTGTAACGAGAACCAACCGTCTGGGCGATAAAGAGCTTGACATGTTCCTTGTCGGTAACGAACTGGCGGAGCGGATCGTACAGTGCGCCGCTGGTTCTCAGTGCGAACAGGTGATCGCTGTACCTTTGTGGGCGTTTTTCGGGGAGTCTCCCGTGGTGCTCCAGAAATTTGTACAGACCGACCAGTCGATCCATCCACAAGGTCTTGGGACCGAAGCGCGAAATGCGCTGGATCGCAGCTTGGCGCAGCCGTCGCCAAAAGTCGGTTGGCAAAGCGCCTTCCCCCCCCAGTCCGATCGCAGCGGCGGGTTTGAAACTCGCTTTGAGGCTGGCCATCCGGTAGGGTTGCCCACGTCCTCAGACCACCTTCTGGGATTGTCCATGATATATATGCGCACTCTGTTCAATTCATCTCCATTCCGTATTACGCGGTCGTAGAAACCGCGTTGTGCGCTCGGTCCGCAGATCGACGCTGTTGACGGCGGACGGCACTTGGTCCGGCACCGGTACAGCGGAATTTAATAACAGCAAGTCGACCGGATGCCCGCGCCGGCCAAGTTGGCCTGACCCCTAGCTTGGCTACCGCAGGATAAGTCAAAGACGAGCACGGCCACTTTGGATGGTCGATGCATCGTTACAACATACCACAGCGTACCACGGGACATCCGCCACGGCTTTCGATGCAACGTCGCGCCCCGTGCCGTTGGGCGTGCATGAAGCTCAGCCACATTCTGCGCCCGTTTGCTGCGCAGCGCGGCAAGAGCAGCAAGTGGTCTCGATGTTCCGGGAACAGACAACCTATCCTGGTCGTTACGGCCGTCTTGAAGCCAGCCCTTACGACGAGGGCGGCTTCCCGCTCTCCACAGGCCTCGGCACCGCCGAAGGGATAGGCGAAATGATCGACCGGGACACCCAAGACACCCTCGAGGAAAGCCTTGCTGTCGGAAATTTCCAGGAACGCCTCCGATTCGTCGAGTCTCGCCAACTCGGGGTGGCTGGTGGTGTGGCCGCCGACCGTCGCCAAAGGGTGACGGCCGAGCGCACGCAGTTGCTCCCGCGACAATCCGACCGCGCTCGTCACTGCGCTCATGGACACACCGTACCGGCCGAAGACATCGCGCAGCAGTGACGCACGTTCCCTGTCCGCTGCCAGCCAATATCCCACCTGCGCGAGCGCCTCCGCCTTCTCCCTGAACGATGCCGTCCTGAAACGCTTCCCCATGGGCAACACATCGACTGTGTTGTTCTCGAGGAACAAACGCTCCAAGCCTAGGCCACCGAGCCACTGCAAAGTGTCACCACGCTCGATCATGTCCGTCGTGACGTATACGGTGAACGGCGCTTCGAACCTCTCCAATATCGGCAAGGCATGCGTGAGGTTGTCGGCGTATCCGTCGTCGAAGGTAATGACCACAAAACGTCGCCTGCGCTTCTGGTCTGGATCCTGGATGCGCCGGACTGCCTCGTTCAAGGAAACCACTTCGACGCCGGCCTTGCGTATCGCGGTCAGAAAGCGTCCAAGAAATCCTGTACTGACATACAGATCCCGCTTGAGACAGGCCGACACATCGGGCACGACTCGGTGGAAATAGAAAATCGAACCGATACCCGCGTAACGGAAGCTAAGTGCCGCGGAGAGACCACTGCGATAGAGCACATCCCCAAAAAATCGGCTGTCCAAGTAGCTCCAGCGCATCATCCGCTTGCCCGCCGCGGCCAAAACATGCGGCCGGGATACCCGCTTCATGGCGCTCATGGATGCCGAGACTTTCATCCACGCACCTCCTGCGGCTTGCTCCCTTCCAGCGTCAACGATTCCATTGCCAAGAAACCTTCCGGCATCCGTAGCCTCGAGTGCGCTAAGCAGCGAAGCGCCGCGTCGTCGCTCTGGTTCCGATCGCACCTTACTATGTTGGAGAAGCCGGCGTTCTCAAGCAGCCTGCGCAGGATCGGCTCATCGTAAACGAACTGAATCTTCCCCGCGCGCATGAGGTTGTTGATCGCAAAGCCTGCAATTCCAGCCGTCGGCACATTGGTGCTAGCCCACTTGGTATACTCGACATCCCTCTCTTTGATGAAATTGTTGAAGTAAAATGGTAATCGCCATTCAATGTAACGATCCTGGAGTGCCGAGCGCTTCTGCCCGTACAGATCGATCAGAAATGCCAAGTCCAAGGTCGTGATGCGCACTTTGCCTCCCGGGGCAAGTACGCGAAGGCATTCGCCCAGCATGACCGCAGCCTCCGAAAAAGAGAGACTCCCGATCATATGTTCGCTGTATGTGTAGGCGAAGGTATTGGCGGCGAAGGGAAAACGGCGCTTCGCATCCAGACGCATGACGTTCGCAGAGCGAGGCAGCAAATCCGAGTTCAGCCAGCCGTCGAGCAGGTTGCTGCCACAGCCGATGTGCAGTTTCGGCTCGTGCGCTTCTGTAAGGTAGCGCTTCGCGACGCGGCTGTCGATGCGGCGCACGATGCGCGCTGCCCGCTGCCCGCTGCCCGCTGCAGGCGCCGATACATGCGGCCTGCCTGCTCATGCAGGTGAACTTGCGCGAGTAGCTTTTTAGCGAGTGTCTTCATGAGCCGGCGTCAGGCGGAATTGCGGATGCAGGGCAGGCGGCGCGGTCCAACGCCGGATGCGGCAGGTCGAGATCCCCGAGGTCGGCCAGAGCCGGATCCCAGCCGGGGCTGACGCGGTCGGCCAGCGTGAGGAAATAGTCGTCGGATATGCCCCAAGTGTGGCGCCGGCCGTGCCGCACGAGCATGAAGCCGGCGCCGTGGGTCCGGTACACTTGGCCGCCGGCCCGCGCGACGTCCTTGATCAGCGCCTCGTCCACACCTTGGGGAATCCTCCGCCACCCGCCCAGACGGTGAAGATCCTCGCTCGCAATCAGCAGCGCGCCGCCGGCTATGTAATGCGTATACGTCTCGCCGCCGCCGCTGAAACAGTGGAGGGTACGATCCGAGGGGGCCAGGTAAACGAACTCCGCCCCCTTGCCCACCACCTGCGCCTGCGAGTACTCGTGCGCCAGGACGAGGTCCCAGACGTGGTCGGCGCCGTACAGGTCGTCGTCGTCCATCTTGGTCAGCAAAGTCCCGCTCGCCGCCGTCGCCGCCATGTTCAGCACCGAGCCTAGCGGCCGGCGGGCGTCGACGCGTACGACCTGCTTCGGACACGCCAGGCTGTCGACACTCCGCTCAACGTCCACGAAGCCCTCGCCGTGGAGCGCCAGCACCAGCTCCAGCCGGGGGTAGGTCTGTCTCGCCACGGCGGCCAGCGCCGACGGCAGGCGTTCGGGACGCCGGGTCGCCAGCAGGATCGACACCAGGGGGAGCGGCGGCGGATCGGGCAGCGCTTGCGCGCAAAGCTGCCGGGCTCGACTGCACAACGAGTGTTCCCGGAGGGCGGCCCGGCGCATCCTGATGCTCAAGCGTTCGCGCGCCGCGAGACCGATGTCCCGAACGTCGCCGGTCATCAGCCCGTAGAGTTCGGCGCCCAGCAACGGTTCCAGCCGCCGGTCGTCGTCCGCTAGATGCGCCACCACGCCGAGCGCGGCCAGCCGAGCCAGCGCGCCCGCCCGCGCGGTCGCGTCGGGGTGGAACGCCTGCACGTCCTCGAGATGGTGGAGCTGGCGCAGACGATGCCGGTCGCCGGAACGGATGACGCGGTCCGCCTCGATGCCGGGCGGTAGGCGATCGAGCGGCCCCAGCGCCCCGACCGTGTGGCCGACGTTGCGCATCCATCCAACGGGATTGCTGGTCAGCGGATCGAAGGCGGGCGTCGAGAGGCGGTGGGGAGCTTCCGACAGCACGACCGACGGAATCTCGAGATTCGCGGCGTGGAGCGCGGTATCGGCTGCCGCCACATCGAGGCGCGGGCGTTTTACTGTTGTCGCCACGCGGCGAGATGCCGCAAACACGGCTCTCGACACGGGTCCTAGCGCGGCCACCTCCACGCCCAGCGGATAGGAAGCCTTGCGCAGCGCCGCAAGCGTTCCCCGGTGCCGACGAAGCCATCGGGCCGTCCGGGTCGCAGACCCGCGCGCCAGCCACGTCAGGATCCACCATGCATCGCCGGGACCGTGCGCGTTCCTGATGTGCGCGCCCAGCCGTTCCGGCACCGAGCGTTCGTTCCAACTCGTCGTACGCACGGCTTTGCCCATGATCCCAGTTCGACCGTGGCTCACAAGACCGAGCTTCCGGGGGGACACCGTCACCGCGTCGCCAAAGTCCGCGGCGTTCCTTCCCGTGCGGCGCGCCCGATGCAGCGCCCACGCCCGGGTGATCGACACCGTGGCGCCGCCGGGAAGGGTCGAGCTCGCGGTCACTGCGGCGCCCAGCGCGCTGCGCAGACGATGCACCAAGTTCACGGTGAAGGGTGCGGAGGCAGGCAGCGTCACGTGAAACGGCGAGACCGGAAACTCGTCGAGGGCGGAGCCGGCCGGCCCGACGCGCACCCGCGGGTCCGTATCGAACTGTTGCTGAAGCCACGCGAAACCGTCATCACCCTCCCGCATTCCGACTCTTACCACCAAGTCGTGCATACGGTCGGCCAGCACCTTGGCGATAACCTCGAAGACTCGGTCCGCGGAAAGGCCTTCCCGCTCGATGGTCACCACGTATTGCGGCACCGTGAATGTTCGGCCCGGCAACGCACGGCGGAACCGGGGATGAGCGACCAGATGGGCGAGCTTCGCGTACTGGGGTTCGCCGCGTTTCCG
This sequence comes from Bryobacterales bacterium, assembly GCA_965214915.1. GTDB lineage: Bacteria > Acidobacteriota > Terriglobia > Bryobacterales > UBA6623 > CATQHP01. The sequence goes on from CBDCCP010000001.1 coordinate 1,415,491, forward strand.
CTTGCCTTCCCAGATGTCCTTCTCGAGACCCTGGTGCCAGACGAGGGCGTCCCGGGCCGGCACCAGCAGCCCGCCTCGGGTATAGATCCGGTAGCCGAGCTCGACGTCATCCGGCACCCACTCCGTAAACGACTCCTCGGCGCCGCCCACCAGCGCATAGAAATCCCGGCCGACCCCGAAGTTCGCCCCGACGACCAGCCTAAACGGATCGTCGTCCTTCGAGGTCAGATCACCCGTCGCCCGCATATGCTGTTCGACCCAGGGCGGCTCCACCGGCCGATCCGCGAACAGCGCTTCCAGCGACCCCGGCCGGCGCCGGATCGCGTCGGCGTCGAGGCCGTCCACCTGTACGTGGGCGCGGAATCCCACGGTCAGGGCGTCGGAGACGGCATGGTGCCACCGGGCGTGAGCCGCCAAGCACCCGGCTTCGGCCATCACGTCGCCGTCGAAAAAGACCAGGATGTCGCCGGCGGCGGCCCGAGATCCGGCGTTGCGCGCCCTGGTCTGCCCAAATCCGCGGCGATCCTGACGCACCACCTTGACGTCTAGGGGTGTCGATCGGGGCCGCTCCAAGGGTGTCGGAGACCCGTCGTCGACGACGATCACCTCGAAGAGGTCGCGCGGGTAAGACTGGCCTTCGAGCGACGCCAGCAACAGCGCCAAGGCTTCCGGGGCGTTGTAGTAGGGGATGACCACGCTGACGGGGAGAATAGGCGTGAACGCCTCGGGCGCCGCTACCTCGACTTGCCGCCAGTCGTTGTACCGCGTGAGCGTCGGTCGAGGCGTCATTTCCCTGCGCCCGCGACATCTTGGGCGACGACCGGGTCCGATGCAAGCGCGGCCGGCGCTCTCAGCCACAGCTTCGGCTTCAGCGAGTCGATCATTGCGCCGTCTCTAGCCGTGACGCTCGATCGTCTCGATCTCGATCCGCGGTCGGTGGCCCATGGTTCCGCCTCCCGGGGAAGGAGTTGCGCGTATCGCGCCGCAACTTGCTCCGCCGTGAAGTCCATTCCCTGCCCGACCCGTCGTTCCCGCGGCCGTGAGTCGTCCACGGCGGCGGGCACGAGTACTTAGCCGATGCTACCATCTACAGCGATGGAGTTGCATGTCGGCGCGGCCGGGGAGCGGACGCTCTTCGGGTATGCAATGCCGAATCCCTTCCCGTTGCTCGGCGGTCGGCTTCAACAGCGCAGTCCAGTATAGCGTCTTTTGACATCGATTTCGATCGCGCGATAGATTGAAATGGAGTAGTTCAACCCGGCGGCTGCATCGACTCCGGCGCCGTTCGGCGCAGACAACGTAGGGGCGGGTTTCAAACCCGCCCCTACAAAGGCGGTTGCAGCGACTCCGGTCCGTGGACGAGGTCCGTCTAAGAATTCCAGGGAATTGACTTTGACTTACGCTGTCGCCTTCGTGCAATCCGCTCGAAAGGCGGGTGCCGCCCGGGGCGCCCGCATATATTACGGGGCGGATGTAGGGGCGGGTTTGAAACCCGCCCCTACAAAGGAGCGCAGACAACGCCCCCTATCATGAGTGAGCAGACCGCGGCGGACGGTGCGGACGCCCGGCTGTCCGATTCATCGAGTCGGCCGCCGCGCGGCGTCGGCGAAATGTGGCGATTTGCCCGCGCGCTGATCGTTTACGCCCCGCGCCGGACCTTCCTGGCGCTGCTGTTCCTGCTGGCCGCCGGCGTCACAGAGGCGTTCGGCATCGTCATGCTCATTCCCTTCCTGGGCGCCATCGGGATCGCCGGGCAACCCGCGGAACGAGGTTTCGTCGTCGAGGCGGTGGCGCTGGCGGTCGGCGCCATCGGCGTCGAGTTGACGTTGCCGGTCGTGCTGGGGATGTTCTTGGCGCTGGCGGCCGTTCGCGCGGCGCTGGGCTGGCAACGGGACGTCCTGCTGGCCGGCATCTCCCTCGGATTCGTCGAGCGGGTGCGCGAGCGGATTTATGCGGCCGTCGCCCGGGCCAAGTGGGAGTTTCTCCTCGGCCGCCGCCAATCCGACGTGCAGCACGTGCTGACGATCGGCATGAACGGCATCGACCGCAGCACCTACGAGATGCTGCATCTCACCGCGGCGGCGGTGCTGGTGCTGGTGCAGACCGCGCTCGCCGGGCTGATCTCCCCCGCGGTGTGCGGCTTGGCGGTACTGGTGGGCGGGACGCTGTTGCTGCTGACCCACCCGCTGGTGCGGCGCTCGCGCGTCCTCGGCGCGGATCTGGTCAGCGCCCACCGGGCGCTCCACGGCCTTGCCGCGGACTTTCTGGCCGGCCTGAAGCTCGCCAAGAGCTACCGTGCGGAAGAATCGCACGTCCGGCGCTTTGCCGAGGCGGCCGCGACCGCGCGACGGCGCGCCCTGGCGTTTACGGCGGCGAAATCCACGGCGCGCACAGCGATCGACATGGGCGCCGCCGCGGCGCTCGCGACGTTCGCGTGGTTTGCGGCATCCACCGCCGCGCTGACGCTGCCCGAGCTGCTGATGCTGGCGGCGATCTTCGTCCGCGTGTTGCCGGCGCTGTCCCGCATGCAAAGTCACGCGCAACAACTTATGCACGTGCTGCCCGATTACGCCCATGCGCAGAGCATCCAGCGGGAGTTGCGGGACGCCGCAGAGGCTCCGGCCGGCGGCGACGAGCCGCCGCTGGCGCTGCGCCGAGGCATGGCCGTGCGTCACGTCTCGTTCACCTACGCGAACGCGGCCGGCGCGCCGGCGCTGGCGGACGTCGATCTGGACGCGCCCGCAGGAACGCTGACGGCGATTGCCGGGCCGTCCGGAGCCGGCAAGACCACGCTCGCGGACCTCCTGCTCGGCCTGATCGAGCCCGCCGCCGGCGACGTGCTGGTCGACGGCGCGCCGCTGACCGGCTCGAACCTGCGCCGCTGGCGCCTGTCGGTCGCCTACGTCCCGCAGGAACCCTATCTGTTTCACGACACCATCCGGGCGAACCTGCAGTGGGCGCGGCCGGAGGCGTCGGAGGCCGATCTGTGGCGGGCGCTGCGCCTGGCCGATGCGGAGTTCGTCGCGGCGTTGCCCGAGGGACTCGACACCGTCGCCGGCGACCGCGGCTCCCGGCTCTCCGGCGGCGAGCGCCAGCGGATCGCTCTGGCGCGGGCGTTCATCCGCGAGCCGACCCTGCTCGTACTCGACGAGGCGACGAGTCAGGTCGATGTCCAGACCGAGCGGCGCATCCTGACCGCGCTGCACTCGCTCCGCCGGCGCATGACCGTGGTCGTGATCGCCCATCGCACGGCCTTGCTGGAGGGCGCCGACACGATTGTCATGCTTAAGAGCGGTCGGGTCGTCGCCGCCGGAACCTGGAACGAATTGGCGGCCGAGCTCATGGAGATCGAAGGCGCGAGCCCCGGAATGGGACGCCTGCGCTGACGCCCGCGCCAACCGGCCGGCGGCCACCGCCGCAACTCGACCGCCTGCGCGCCTTTTGCCACGGGCTTGTCTTGTCTGTCAAAAATAGGGCAGTGGGCTGCTGACGTCCGCTAAGCTGCTTACAGCGGGCGGCAATGAAACCCAAGGGCGAATTTCAGTTGACGGTCGAGCGCACGATGGCGGCGTCGCCCGAGACACTCTACATCGCCTGGACCGAGCGGTTCGATGTCTGGTGCGCCGTGCCGGGAACGCTGCGCATGGAAGCGAAGGCCGGCGCGCCGTTTTTCTTCGAAACGCACTCCGAGGGCGAACGGCATCCGCATTACGGGAGGTTTTTGCGGCTGGAGGAAAACAGGCTGGTGGAATTGACCTGGCTGACCTGGGCGACCAAGGGACTGGAAACGGTCGTTACCGTCGAGCTCGCCCGCAACGGGACGGGAACCGATTTACGACTCACGCACAAAGGATTCCCCGACGAAGAATCGCGGGACGGCCACGAGGAAGGGTGGGCCGCCTTTCTCCCAGAGTTCGACAAGCGTCTCGGCTGAAGGCTGCTTGCGCGGCCCGTGGATAGCGGATAACAAGACCGCCGGCGCGGCGGCTCCGCCCGCGCTCACCACACGCGGCAGGATTCTTCGCGCGCCATCGCTTGATCGGGGCGGCAGTCGAAAGCCTCGCGGAACTCGGGGGAATTGGAGACCACGCCGATGACGCGGAACCTCCCCGTGGAGTGCGGATCGCTGGTCACCTGCATCTTGGCGAACTCGTCCGTCATGTTTTGACACCAGACTTGCGCCCAGCCCAGAAACAGGCGCTGCTCGGGGGTGAAGCCGTCGATTTTGCCGACCGGGTTTTTTTCAACTGCTCTTTCAGCGCCATGTAAGCGATGCGCAGGCCGCCGTTGTCGGCCGTGTTCTCTCCCAGGGTCAGCTTGCCGTTCAGGCGGGTATCGCCGACGGCGGTGTAGCCGGCGTATTGATCGACGAAGCATTGCGCCCGTTCTTCGAATGCCTTGGCGTCGGCTTCGGTCCACCAGTCGCGCAGGTTGCCTGCGGCGTCGAAGCGACGGCCCTGGTCGTCGAAACCGTGCGTCAACTCGTGGCCGATGACGGCGCCGATCGCGCCGTAGTTCACGGCGTCGTCGAGGGCCATGTCGAAGAAAGGCGGCTGCAGGATGCCGGCGGGGAAGTTGATGTTGTTGTGCAGCGGGTGATAGTAAGCGTTGACCGTCGGGGGGCTCATCACCCATTCGTCGGGGTAGCCGATTTTGTTGGAGATGCCCCTGAGCTTGACGAGCGCCTGTTCCTTGGTTTCGCCGGTCATCCAGTCGAGCGTTTCGATGTCTTCGGCCAGCGCGGCCTCCAAGCCGTGAACCAACTCGAGCATGCGCTCTTTCGCCTCGGCCGGAAAATGCCGGCGGACGTACTCTTGCCCCAGGGCTTCTCCAAGATGCCTGTCCGCCCGGCGGACGCAGCGCTTCCAGCGGGGAGTCTGCTCCTTCTGTCCCAACAGCGCCTTGCCGAAGAATTCGAAGTTTTCCTCGTCGAAGCGCTTCGGCAGCAGCGGAGCGCCGGCGCGGACGATCTGCCAGGAAAGGTAGGTTTTCAGATCGTCGAGGCCGGTTGCGGCGAGGCGCCCGCTGAGGCCCTCGAAAAATCCCGGCGAGCTGACGTTGAGCGAGTCGAAGGCGGGGGCGCCGGACGCTTGGAAATACCGTTTCCAGGCGAAAGCGCCGGCAAGGGCGTCGAGCTCGGCCAGGGTCTTGATGTGATAAACGTTGTCGGGATTGCGGCGGGCCGTGCGGTCCATCGAAGCCTCGGCCAGAGCGGTTTCCATTTGCAGCACGACTTGGGCTTTCGCCTGCGCATCGTCGATTGCCGCCAAGCGGAACATGGCTTCGATGTGGGCGGCGTATTTGTCGAGCAGCTTTTTCGAGTCCGCGTCGGTTTTAAGGTAATAATCGCGGTCCGGCAGCGAGATGCCGCCCTGGTCGATTTCGGCGATGATTTGCGTGGCGTCTTTGAAGTCCTCGGTCGATCCGAAGCGAAACAATGCCGCGATCCCCTGGCGATGCAGCTTGGCGGTAAGCATGGGCAGCTCTGTCTTGGAGCTCAGGGCGTCGACTGCGTCGAGCAGCGCTTCGAGCGGGGCGGCGCCGCGGGCTTCGATAGCGGGTTCGTCCATGCAGGCGGCGTAGTAGTCGCCGATCATGGTCTGCACGGCGTCTCCGGCATCGTCGGGCTTGCCGGCCTCTTCCAGGATTTCGCGCAACAGGAAGAGGTTGCGGTCGCGGATCTCGTTGAAGCGCCCCCAGCGGGGCTCGTCGGCGGGAACCGGATTTTCGTCGAGCCAGCTTCCGCAGGCAAAGCGGTAGAAATCGTCGCAGGCGTCGACGGAAGCATCCATCGCGGCAATATCGAAGCCCGGAATCGGCGGGCCTTCGGGCTGCGCCCGCAGAACCGGCGCGAAGACGCAAACCAATAGAATCAGGACGATCGGCATGGAAGATTCCCTTTCAGACGGCGACGGGGGTGGTGGGTATGGGCGTGCGGAAGCCTTCGACGACGACGATTCCGCTTGGGGAGACGTGGTAGCGCTCGCGGTCTTGCCGCTCGTCGAAGCCGATGCGCGCGCCGGCGGGGATGCGCGCGTTCTTGTCGATGATCGCGCGGCGGATTTTCACGCCCGCGCCGATGTGGCAGCGCGCCATGACGATGGATTCCTCCACGGTTGCGCCGCGGTCGACGAACACCTTGCGCCCCAGAACCGACCGGTTGACTTCGGCGCCGTAAATGATGCTGCCTTCCGAGACGACCGAATCGACGGCGCGGCCGACGTTTCCCTCGGTGTCGGCCGAGTACCGCGACGGGCCGGCCGGGTAGGCCGCGGTTTGCAGCGGCCATTGGTAGTTGTAAAGGTTCAGAGCCGGCTTGGGGGAGCGCAGATCCATATTGGCCTCGTAGTAGGCTTCGATGGTGCCGACGTCGCGCCAGTAGCCGCGGTTGTGGGGCAACTCGCCGGGAACGACGTTGGAATGGAAGTCGTAGGCGTAGATCGGCATTTCCTGAATCATCTCGGGCAGCATGTTCTTGCCGAAGTCGTGGTCGCTCTCGGGGCGGGCGGCGTCGCGGCGCAGCTCGCTTACCAATACGTCGGTTTCGAAGATATAGTTCCCCATCGAAGCCAGACACCAGCCGGGGCGCCCGGGGATTTCGGGCGGGCGCTTGACTTTTTCGTGGAAGCCGACAATGCGCCAGTCGGCGTCGATTTCCATAGTGCCGAAACGCCCGGCCTCGGATACGGGGATCGGCAGGGCGGCGACGGCGCCCTTGGCGCCCTTTTTCAGGTGAAAGTCGATCATCTGCCGGATGTCCATGTAATAGATGTGATCCGCGCCGAAGACCGCCACCAACTCGGGGCGGGAAAGCTCGATGAGGTGGATGTTCTGATAAACGGCGTCGGAGGTGCCCTGATACCACTTCTCGCTCTTTCGCATCTGGGCGGGCACGGGCAGGATGTATTGGTCGGACAGCAATTGCGAGAATTGCCATGCCTTGCCCATGTGTTGGAGCAGCGATTGGCTCTTGAATTGGGTGAGGACGTAGAGGGAATAGATGCCCGAGTTGACGAAATTGCTGAGAACGAAGTCGATGATGCGGTACTTCCCGCCGAAAGGAACCGCCGGCTTGCTGCGTTCCTTGGTAAGCGGGTGCAGGCGCGCCCCCTTGCCTCCCGCCAGAATCAATCCGAGGACGTTGACATGTTGCATGAAGACGGCTTTATACCGTCCAGTCTAGCGTAGGGGTCGTGGGCCGCCGTAAGTATTGCAGCGTCCTCGGTATCGGATGAAGGCGGTATCAGCAGGAAGCGAACTGCAGCTTGCCGTCGACGAGGTCGGCGCGGCGCGGGAAGCGGGCGGCGAGGCCGGCGCTGTGGGTGACGGCGATGAGCAGGACGTTCTCCTCGCGGTAGAGATCGAGCAGGAGCGAGGCGATCGTTTCGGCGCTGCGGCGGTCGAGGTTGCCCGTGGGCTCGTCGGCCAGGATCACCGGGGGCCGATTGATCAGGGCGCGGGCAATCGCTACGCGCTGGCGCTCGCCGCCGGAGAGCTCGGCGGGTATGTGCGTCATGCGCTCGGCCAGGCCGACGCGCTCGAGCAGGAAGCGGGCGCGTTCCGCCGCCGCCGGGGCCGCGCCGCCCGCCATCGCGGGAATGAGCACATTCTCCAGCGCAGTGCATTGGGGCAGCAGATAGTGGTCCTGGAAGACGAAGCCGATGCAGGTATTGCGGAATTTCGCCAGGGCGTCGGCGTCGAGAGCGAACGGGTCGATTCCCGAGATTTCGACCGAGCCGCTCGAAGGCCGCTCGAGAGAGCCAAGGATATAAAGAAGGGTGCTTTTCCCCGAGCCGGACGGTCCCATCACCGCCAATGCCTCGCCGCGGGACATTTCCAGCGAAAGGTCTTCAAGAACGACCAGCGGCTCGCCCGGCGTCGGATAATGTTTCGTCAAGCGGACGGCTTTCAAATCGGCGGACATACCATTCGCAATTGTTCCATAATCGACTGCTCGGACGACCTGAAGTAAAATCACCGGTTAGCCCGCTGCCTCCGTGTTTTCGCGGCGTGGGCGGCGCGGTATTCCGCTGTGCTGCTGATCGGTCCACCCGGGAGCGGGAAAACCCACTTTGTGCTGGGAGCGCTCGAGGCCGCGGTGCGCGAGGGCCGCGCGGCGGAATCGAAACTGATTGTCCCCACGGCGAGCATGGCGCGGCACTTGCTGCACACGCTGGCGCGGCGCGGCTTGGTCGTTCCCGGAAACCTTGTCAAGACCATTGCGGAGGTCGTGCGGGCGGCGACGCCCGGCGCGCGGGAGGTTTCCCCGGCGATGGAGGCGTGGCTGCTGAAGGAGGCGCTGCGGCAGGCTTCGCCGGCGGAGTTTTCCGGCCTTGAAGCCTCGCTCGGGTTGCGGCGGCGGATTGCGGAGTCGATGCGAGAGTTTTGGGCCGCCGGCGCCGATAACCTCCAACTCGACAGGCTCGCGAAAAGCAGCTTGCAGCGGGCGTTCTTGGCGGTGTTTCGCCGGTACGAGGAGATGCTTGCCGAAGCCGGCCCGGTTCACCGCAACCAGCGGATCGCACAAGCGGCCGCGGCGTTTCGGCGCGGCGGGCTGGGGCCGGTCAAGCGCGTCTATCTTGACGGGTTCGTTCGGTTTACGAAACAGGAGCAGGCTTTCGTCGAAGCGCTGGCCGAGCAGTCCGAATCCATCGTGATTACGCTGCCGGACGGCTTGGCGCCGTATCCGTTTCAGGCGATGGGGAGCCGGTTTCTTCCGAACGCGGTCCGCCCGGCGCCGGCGCCGGAAATCGTCGCCGCGGCTTCTCCCCGCGATGAAGCGCTGGAGATCGCCCGGCGGATTCTCGCTGACGGGCGGCCCTTGCAGCAGTTCGGCATCGTGCTGCGCTCGCAGTCGCAGTATGCGCCGTTGATCGAGGAAGTTTTCGGCGCCTTGCGCATTCCGTTCCGCATGTTCTCCAACCGCAAGCTCGCCGATCACGGCGTCGTCCGCTATCTGCGCCGCTGGCTGGCGGCGGTTGGCGATGGGTTTCCTGTCGAAGCCGTGCTGGAGTTGATTTGCTCCCCCTTGTCGCCGGTTGGCGGATTTACCGACGCTTTCGACTTCGCGGTGCGCCGAAAACTTCCCGGCGCCGGCCTCGATCTTCTGCGGGCGGAAGCCGGCGAACGCGCCCCGATTCTGAAATTGCTCGACCGTCTTGCGGCCTGCGGCGAGTGGCCGCGAGAGACGCGCAGCGGCCGGGAGTGGGCGCAGGCCGTTCGCGGGTTGCGCAACGCGCTTCTCCGGCGGATGAAACCCGTTCCCGCCGCCGCGCCCGAGCGCATGCTTGCGATGAAAGAGCGGGCGCGGGCCGAGGCGCTATTCGACGCCGCCCTGGACGCCGCCGCGGAGCTCGGCCCAGGGCCGGCGGACGAACCGATTGCCTTCGCCGCGTTCATCGAGCGGTTGGACGAGACGCTCGAGGCGACGCCTCTGGCAACGCCCGACGACCGCAGGGACGTTGTTCATGTTCTTTCGGTGCATGAAGCGCGTCAATGGGCCTTGCCGGTCGTCTTCGTTTGCGGGCTTGTGGAAGGTTGGTTTCCCCGCAAACCGGCGCAAGACGTGTTTTTCCCCGATGCCGACCGGGCGCGGTTGGCCAAGCGGGGCATCGCCTTGCGCACCGCCGCGGAGCGTGCCGCGGAAGAGAAATTTCTCTATCGCATGGCGCTGACGCGGGCTACGCAAAAGCTCGTGATTACCTATCCGCAGGCGGACGAGTCCGGCAATCCGCTGTTGCGGTCGTTTTTTCTGAACCGCGCGGGCGATGAAGCTCCGGCGATGCGCGTGTCTTCGCCGGTCGCCGCGCGGGTCCCGCCGCCGGTCGGAGCGGAGGGATTGAAGGAACAAGCCCTTGCGGCCGTTGCCGAGCGGAACCCGCAGTTCAGCCCCTCGGGGTTGGACACGTTTCTGCAATGTCCGTACCGCTACTTTGCCGGAAGTACGTTGCGGCTGCGGGGCCGGCCCGATGCGGCGGAATTCCGTTTCGGGGCGCAGATGTCCGGATCGATTGTCCACCAAACGATCGGTCGGTGGATACGGGAAGGCGGTTCCATAAGGGAAATTCTGGACAGCGTATGGGAGCGCGCCTTGGCGCAGGCCCATCTGCGGCTCGATTTTCGAGCTGCGCTGATACGCGGCAACATGCGCGCGGACCTGGAGCGTTTCGCGCAGGAAGCGGCCGCTGCGCCGGCGAAAGAGAAAATCGAAGAGCAAACCGAATCGAGCATCGAATACGCGCTGGACGGGCTTGAGCCGCCCGCCTTGATTTGCGGGCGGGTCGACCGCTATGAGATCGACGGCGAGGAGCGCTGCTTCGTGATCGACTACAAATATTCCAGCCCGGGCAGCGTCAAATCGCTGCGCAAAGGACACGAGAAAGGCGAGCAATTGCAGCTCCCGCTTTATATCCTCGGAGTGCAGCGAAAACACGGGGCGCGGCTTGGCGGCATGGCGCTGTGCGGCGTTCGGGGCGTTACAAGCTATGCGGGCTGGAGCGCCGTCGAAGGGTATCCGCACGATTCGGTCGCCTATCGCTCGGAGGGGGAATTGCAACTTTTGGTGGAAAGCGCTCGGGCTGCCGCCGCAAAGATCGTCAGCGAGGTGCGCGGCGGCGCGGTCGAGGCCGCTCCCCGCGACACGGGCGTTTGCAAGCGGCTCTGCGAGTACAAGACAGTCTGCCGCATCGACTGGAAAGCCGCGCGGCGCGCGGACGAAGCGGACGCTTGATTTTCATGCAGCTCACGCCGTCGCAGGAAGAGGCCGTCGGAGGCCCGCAATCCGAAAACATCGTGGTCACGGCCGGCCCCGGCTCGGGCAAGACGCGGATTCTCGTCGAGCGGGTCAGAAGGCTGATCGAGATCTACCGGGTTGCTCCGAGAGAAATCCTCGCCATTACGTTCACGATCAAAGCCGCGCATGAAATGCACTCGCGGCTGGTCGGCGCGGAAGACATCTCGGATGAGTCAAGAAAGCAATTCGAGGAAGCGCAAATTCAGACGATCGACGGATTTTCGGCGAGTTTGCTGCGCGAGAACGCTTTGACCGCCGGAATCGACCCGGAATTCACAATCCTGGAACCGGTGGATTCCGAGCGTCTGTTGCAGCAGGCGATCGCCGCGGCTCTCGACGACGCTTTCGCGCGCGGCCCGCAAGAGACCGAGGCTTTTCTAAGCGCGTTCAGCGGTTCCGACGAACGCGCCGAAAACATCGAGCCGACCAAGGCGCACCGCTGGTTGTCGGCCCTGGTGGGCCGTATCCGCTCGCACGGGGCCGAGCCTTTCGTCGAAGACCTGTCGCCGCGGCTGCCGCTCGACGATTTCATCGACGATCTCCGTGAACTGGCCGCATTAAGGCACGACGCGGCGCTTGCCGCCGACGCCGAGGCGCTGGCCGCGACGGACGCCGGCGATCTGGAAACGCAGGCGCGCATCGTTCGCGGCATCGACCCGGGCGACGCCCGGGCGGCGGACACGCGCCTATTGGTCCAGCGGATTCGCGATGCATGGCTGCCGGATCTTGCTGCGGAGTTGGCCGCGAGAATGCATGAGCCGTCGCGGCAGTGGCTTTTCGGCGTAACCGTCCGCATTCTCGACGGCTTCGAGCAACGCAAGCGCGCGCGCGGCGCCGTCGATTTCGGCGACCTTCAGCGGCTGGCCATTCGACTTTTGCGGGGCGAGTCGGGGCCGGCGCTGCGCTACAAGCACATCCTCGTCGACGAGTACCAGGATACGAATCCGCTGCAGGCGCAACTGATCGAGGCGGTCATCGCCGCCCACGGGAACGCGCCGCCGGTATGTTTCGCCGTCGGCGACATCAATCAGTCGATCTACGGGTTTCGACACGCCGACCCTACGGTGTTCCGAGACTACCGCAGCCGGGTCAAGAAGAGCGGCGGCAAGGTTGTCGCGTTGCGTGAGAATTTCCGCAGCCGCCCGGAAATCCTCGACGCGGTCCACCGCCTGCTGCCCGGAGGCGAGGATTCCGGCATCGAGCCTCACCGGCTGCTGCCGGGCCGCGCTTATCCCACAAGGCCCGATCCGGGCGTCGATATCCACATCGTCTCCCAGGCCGGCGAAAAGGCTGCGGAACAGGAAGCCGGGTGGTGCGCCGTCCGGCTGCAGGAGTTGATGGAAGCGAGCCGCAACGGATCTTTTCCCGGCGCCGAGATCGGCTGGGGAGACTGCGCGATCCTGCTGCGGACGCTGGATCTGGTTACGCGGTTCGCCGCCGAGTTGCGCCGCCGGCGGATACCCTACCGCCTCCATGCCGGGAAGAATTTCTACTTGACGCCCGAGGTTCAAGAGGCCGCGGCGTTTCTGCGGGCGCTGCGCAACCCGCGCGACGAAATCAGTCTGGCCGCCGTGCTGAAGTCGGCGTTCGTCGGCATCGAAGACGAAACTCTGCTTGCCTTGAAGGCCGAGGGCAGGAACCTGTCCCACGCGCTTGCGCTCGTCCCTGTCAGCGGTGCCGACGGGGAGCTTCTGCGCCAATTCGACGAGCGCCTGCGCCGTTACCGCGCCGACCGCGATACGACGGCGCCCGACCGGCTGCTGGCCGAGGCCATGTCCGAGTGCGGCTACGACAATTGGCTCGTATCCGCGGGCGGGGGGCAACATGCCCTGGCGAATGTTCACAAGTTGCTGCGCATCGTCCGCGGCCTCGCCTCCGGCGGGGCGAGCTTCGATGCCGTTTCCGCGGCGCTCGACGAGCGGCTCAACGCGGCGCCGGCGGAAAGCGAAGCCGGCGAGCCGATGCGCTCGCAAGACGCGGTCCAACTGCTCTCCATGCATGCGGCGAAAGGCATGGAGTTCCCGGTCGTCGTCGTGGCCGGATTGCAGCACAGCCGCGCCGCCGCCGAGGCCCCGCTGACTTTCTCGCCCCGACGCGGCATCGGCGTGAAATGGCGGAACCCCTTGAACGATAAGGCGATCGGAGACCCCGCGCATCGGGCGGTCGAACGAGAAATGAAGCAGCGGGACGGCGAAGAAAACGACCGTTTGCTCTATGTTGCGGCAACACGGGCCGAACGGCATTTGATCCTCAGTTGTTCCTTTGGGAAAGAGCCGCAAAAGCGCGGTTTCTGCAAGCTGTTGTTCGAGCGCTTCAGGATCGACCATCGGACGGTGACGAACGAGCGCCGCAGGATAGAGCAGGGCCGCCCCGCTTACGGTCTCCGGCAGACGAACCGGCCCGCTCCGTTGCCAAGCGGGGCCGGCCCTGCGGCAGCGCCGGTGGCGCCTGTTGTGCTGCTGCGGCCCCGCGAGCCCGAGGCGAGCGCCGATATCGCCACCGCCGTCAGCTCGGTTGCGGTGTTCGCGCAGTGCCCGCGCAAGTACTTCCTGTCGAGCTATATCGGCCTCGAAGAGACTGCGATTCCCATGACAACATCCGAACAACCGGCCGAACCTGTCGAGCGGGACAAAGGCGGCGCCGCGGCGTTCGGGAGGGCCGTACACGAGTATCTGGCGGGCGCTCCGGCCGCGGACGGCGTGTCCGCGGCAGTGCAGGAAACGGCTGAGAAATTCCGCGGGCATCCGCTTGGCCGGCGGGCCGCCCGCGCGGAACGAAAGTCCTTCGAGCAAAGTTTTCTATTCGCGCTCGACGACCGCATCCTGCGGGGACAGATCGACTTGCTCTTCGAGGAAGACGGCCGGCGCATTCTGGTCGATTACAAGACGGACCGGGTTGCGCAAAGGGATATTGCCGCCCGCGCGCGCGGCTACGAGCCTCAGGTTCAGCTTTACGCCGCGGCGCTCGCAGACGCCGGGCAAGCGGTCGATCAGGCGTTCCTTTTCTTTTTGCGCGAGCCCGAGGCGTACGAGGTCGATGTCGGCGCGGACGCTCTCGCCGGCGCCCGGGCCATAGCCGCCGATCTTTTCGAGGCGCAGCGCCGCCGGGAGTTCCCGTTGCACGTCGGCCGGCATTGTTGGACCTGTCCGCACTACCGGAAAGCTTGTCCGGCGGAACTGCCTGCCAAGACCGAACACGGTCAGCCGCGGCCCGAAGTTACCGGCCGAGCTCTTTTTTAATCGCCTCGAGCACCCCGTTGATAAACGGGGTCGAGTCTTCGCCGGCGAAGCGGCGTCCGATTTCCACCGCCTCGTTGATGATGACCGCCGGCGCTGTTTCGCCGGCGCGCAATTCCTGCGCCGCCAGCCGCAGCAGATTGCGGTTTACGGCCGACATGCGCTCCATGGTCCAATTCGCGGCATGCTTGCGCAAGAGTTCGTCCAGCAGATCGACGTTGCTGACGACGTCCTCGAACAGCCTCCTGGCGAAGCGGTCAGGTTCCGAGGGGAGCAGGTCGTCGGAGGAGAGGCCCCCGAAAAAGTCCGCGACGACCTTTTCGGGCGCGGCGTCCGAGGCGTCCCACTGAAAGACCATTTGCAGCGCGCGTTCGCGGGAGCGGCGGCGGGAGGGCATGCAATCCGGGGGAAGAGGCGGTCGGGAAGTTCAGCGAAGTTTCTTCAGCAGGTTGGCCATCTCGACCGCGTTCATGGCGGCGTGGAAACCGGCGTTGCCGCCTTTGGCCCCGGCGCGGTCGATGGCCTGTTCGAGGGTATTGCAGGTGAGAACGCCGAAAACGGCGGGCACGCCCGTGTCCCTGCCGATGTCGGCGATGCCGCGGGCGGCGCCTTGCGCAACGTGATCGAAGTGCGTCGTTTCGCCGCGGATGACCGCGCCGAGGCAGATGACCGCGTCGTACTTCCCGCTTTTGGCAAGCGTCCGGGCGGCGAGCGGAATCTCCAGAGAACCGGGTACGCGCACGACATCGACCGCCGACGCGTCGCCGCCGGAGCGGCTGACGGCGTCAACGGCGCCCGCGAGCAGCCGGTCGGTGATGAAGCCGTTGAACCGCGCGACGACAATCGCCAAGCGCAAACCGTCTGCTTTCAGCCCGCCTTCGATCGTGTTGCAGCCGGAGGTTTCCTGAGACATAACGCCCGCCTTTTGTTATAGCAGACGACCTTCGGGCCGGGCGCCGCCGGCGCAGGAGCCGCTAGCGGCGTATCGCTTCCGGCGCCCGTTGGCGGTCGTGCTGCTCGAAATCCAACGTCCACTCCAGCGGCACGGAAGCCGGCAAGTAACAGATCTTGTCGTCGCATGCCTGGTACTCGAGAGACCCGCGCAGCGTCAGGCGTCCGTTTGCGTCGAGCAGGTGCTCGATCTCGTTGGGCTGCCCGATCATGACATCGGTCATCAGGCGGAAGGAACCTTCGTAAACGGGAACCGTTTCGCCGATGGCGGGCAGATGAAGCTCCCTCGATTCGGGGTATTCGACGTCGTAGCGGGTTACGCCGCTAACGTCCTCGACCTGCCAGTCGATCGGGATGTAGCCTTCGACCTGCGGAGCATAGACATGCATTTTCGGGTTCAGGTCGATGTCCAGGACCAGCGAGAACCGGTTACCGCCCCGCACGACCGCGTCGCTTGCCCAGGAGACGATCCGCAGGTGCGGCGTTTCCGTTGCTTGCCGCGCGGCGCCGCTCTCCGATCCCAGCGTGCGCACCAGGACCCGGCCGGCGGTAAACCGGTCGCGGTAGTTGTCTTCGAAATACTTTGCGCGGACAACCCGGTCGGGGCCGATGAGGTATTCGCCGGGGACCGGCACGCCGAAAAACCGATGGGTTTCGGGAATCGTCTCGTTGAGGATGCCGAACGCGCGAATGACCGCGGAATCGGGATCCGAGAGGAGCGGGTAGCCGATCTCCGCCCTGGCGGCGAAGTGCTTGAGAATCTCGACGTTGTCGTGGCTGAGGGCGGCGACGCGGACGCCTTTGGCCGCGAGTTCTTCGCGTTTGCGCTCCAACTGAACCAGTTGGCCCTTGCAGAACGGTCACCAGTCGGCCGAGCGGTGGAACAGCAGCAGCAAGCCGTTCGGGCCGGCGAGGTTTTCGAAGGTTCGTTTCGCGCCGGTCTGGTCGACCGCCTCGAACGCGGGAATCGTCGCCCCGACTTCGGGGCCGGTCGGCGGACCCGCGGCAAGGAACGGCATGGATGTTGAGCCTATCAAAAGAGCGGACCGCAGCAGTGTTCTCATGGAAACCTCATTGTGACATAAGGAACGGAGTTGTCCATACGGCAGCCGCTGCAAGCCGCTACAATGAGGGCTGCCGCCGCTATGACGCCCGCCCGGGCGTCGCGCGCCGCGGAGAGGTGGCCGAGCGGCTGAAGGCGCACGCTTGGAAAGCGTGTTTAGGGGAAACTCTAACGAGGGTTCGAATCCCTCCCTCTCCGCCATGCGTTTGGCGATCGATTTGCCGGCGTTTCCGACCCGACCTGCCTGGGGCGGGTGTTTTCGACGCCGGCTCCGCGCATGCTCGACCGTGTCAGCCACGCCCGTAACAAGCCCGGTCAGCTTTCCCAGACACACAGGGCCGAAGGTCGTGAACTGCGCACTATATGCCGGTAGAGACTTCCAGGAATTTCAGATCGCGCCGCCGTGAATGATCGATCCTAAGGTACACTATCCACAGTTGGGACTCGGGTCCGATCACAGCCCATGGGCATTTCGGATGAAATCAAAGCACTCGCAGCGCAGTACGCTTCTGAACTCAAGGAGAAAGTCGACGCGCGGGTTGCAAAAATGAAATCCGACGACACATCGCATTATCTGATTTATAAGGTTCTCGGCGTCACTGACCAAGAGGGCGAGCTCATTGATATCTACCAGAACAAGGGACGTTTTCTCTATAAGTACGCAGGTTCATTCGTCGAAGAAGCCGTCAAGCTTTGTTTCAAAGCGAAGCATCCAGAGTCTGCTTCCCAACGGATACCCAATACGGAGGGACAGCGCCCGAAAACATTTGAGATTGATTGTGTTGTGCAATCGGATGCTATTGAAATCAAATGGCGAGATGCCACAACAGATGGCGACCATATCACGAAGGAGCATGCCCGGCTCAAAGCAGTCAAGAATGCCGGATTCCACCCAATTCGAGTCATGTTTTACTACCCCAACCGGGACCAGGCAATCCGCATACAGCAGACGCTTCAGACGCTATACGAAGGACTCGATGGAGAGTATCACTTTGGGAATGCCGCATGGCGCTTTGTGAAAGATCGAACGAATGTCGATCTTCTCTCCATTTTCCAAGAACTGGCCGACGAGAATACGAGTCAGAATGGACGCTGAAGTACATCAAGGAGATTGTTTGAACATCCTCCGCCAGTGGGCAGAGGCTACGATCGATTTGGTTTATCTCGATCCACCGTTTTTTACACAGCGCAAGCAGAATCTGGCAACGCGAGACCGTACCAGAGAATTTTCTTTCGACGACCGGTGGGAGTCGATTTCTCACTACACTTGTTTCTTACATGAGCGCATAGCCGAACTACATCGGGTGCTCAAATCGACTGCATCCATTTTTTTTCATTGCGACAGAACAGCCTCTCATATAGCCAGATTTATTCTTGACGATGTTTTTGGGACGGAAAATTTCCAGGCCGAAATTATTTGGACTTACAAACGATGGTCAAATTCTGCACGGAAACTGCTCCCTGCCCATCAAACAATCCTCTTCTACTCCAAGAGCCGTGATTTCAAGTTCAACACGATTCTGACTGACTATTCCCCAACCACTAATGTAGATCAGATTTTGCAGCGACGCAGCCGCGACGCTGCAAACAAGTCGGTGTATGCCCGTGACCGTGATGGAGAGGTACTGTTTGGCGGGAGAAAGCGCGGCGTTCCGCTAAGTGATGTATGGGAAATTCCTTTTCTGAATCCCAAGGCAAAGGAGAGGACAGGGTATCCGACACAGAAACCCGTGTTGCTTCTTGAACGAATCATCCGTCTATCAACCGACGAGGGCGATGTGGTGCTTGACCCGTTCTGTGGCAGTGGAACAACTCTTGTTGCCGCTGGACTGCTCGGTCGGCAAGCCAGAGGCATCGATGTTTCCAGGGAAGCCGTAGAAATTACGCGCCACAGGCTGGTCGATCCCGTGAAGACTGAGTCCGGTCTTTTGAAGAATGGTATAGAATCATACAAGAACGCAAACAGAAATGCACTCTCAGTACTCACTGGGGTCCCGCATACGCCGGTTCAACGAAACAACGGAATCGATGCTTTTCTTGTGGAAACATACGCTGGAGTACCGATTCCAGTCCGAGTACAGAGACATGGAGAGACGTTGAGTCAAGCTGCCGAAGCCTTGCTTAAGGCAGCAAAGACAAAGAAGGCGGGACGCATGATTGTCGTTGCAACTGAAGATCAACCATCTCTGCTCGAAGTGGATATACCATCGCAGGTATTAGTGGTCACTTCGGCAGGGCTTGCGATCTCGCGAGCCGTTGAGAACATGCGAGACAAAGAAAATGCGCCCAACAAGCCGGAGGTAGGCATCGGGTTATAGCTGCACCTGAGCCGCTGCACTGGAAATTCGCGCAGCCGCAAAGCGATTCCAGTTCGTGCAGCACGACCACTGAAAACTGCCTACTTGTCCTCTTGCGTGAGGAATGGAATCTCAAGGGCAGCCCCGCGCGGCATGTTGTCGAGCAGCCACTGACCAAGGGGTTTGCGCGGTTGCGCTTGCGCCTGCCGCGCACGCTCAGGCGCTATGACGGAAGACTTCCCGGCGCCGATACGCTGTGGCCTTTCCTCTTCGGCAAGACGCCGGATTTCGGATAGACGCGCCTCGGCCTCGGCGACAGTCCGGATTCGCTGGGGTTTGGAATCCTTGTTCACGGCTCCGGCAATCAAGTTGCACTAATTTAGTATAGATCATTATTGCATCGGAAACTCCTGCATGGAAGGGCAAGGTCCTCTGGACCGCACGCCGCTTCCTGTGGACACGAATCGGAAAATCTACGACCGTCTGCCAAACGAGCGCCTGCCGGAACTGGGCGGGGCGAGCGGCGTCGATGAGATAGGAGGGGCGGCGTCCGGATGATCGAGCCACGCGAGGCGAGGAATTCTTCGTTGGGTGGGTACTTACGAGAGATCGTCTCAGGATGATCGCGGTACTGTTCGACCGCGTTCCAATCGACACGGCCGGGGTGGATGGGGAGGCATGCACGGGGGCTTTGCCTAGAGTACGGGAGGCAGTTGAGATTCGGCCGATAACCGGCATTACCTGTCCGGCAGATTTTTCGTAAGGTTGCTGAGTTGTTCCGGCTCTTCCACAACCAGGAACTGCCCCATCATCCCGTTGTCTTCATGTTCCATGATGTGGCAGTGGTACATGTATGGAATCTGAGGATCGGCATATCGCTCGAAGGGCATGATAATCCGAACGAGCTCGCCGGGAGGCGCCAGGACTGTGTCTTTCCAACCGAGTTCGGCGCCGGTGGGCGGCTGGCCGTTGCGATCGAGAATTTGAAATTGGACCAAGTGAACGTGGAAAGGGTGGGGCTGATCTCCGCGATTGCGCACTTCCCAAATCTCAATGTCTCCCAAGCGCACGACCTCATCAATTCTCGCCATATCCATTATCTTGCCGTTGATCGGCGGCCCCAACGGTCCTCCTCCACCACCGCGTCCTCTACCGCGTCCTCTACCTTGTCCTCCCTGTACAACCCCGGCCAACACCATCGGACGGGTTTTGGCGGCTTGTGAGGCATCGATTCGGGAGATGGTGTTGAGGCGCTCCGGCAGTGCGTGCGATGCGCGATTTGTCGACTGGGGAACGATCTTCAACAATTGCAGGTTCCCCGTGCCGATTCCTCCGAAAAACGACTGGATCGTCTCCAGCAATCCAGCTTCCGGGTAGCTTTTCAGCACCGCCTCGGCGCCATCGCTGAAGTCAACCAGTATCTCGGCTCGCTCGCCGGGAGCAAGGATCACGCGGTTGGTTTGGAGGGGCGCCTCGAGGAATCCGCCATCTGTGGCGATCTGATGAAACACACGGCTGTCGTCAAAGCCGATGTAGTAGATTCGCGCATTCGAGCCGTTTAACAGTCTGAATCGAATCCGACGTGACTCGACCTGGAGAAATGGATTCCAGGTTCCATTGATCAACATGGTGTTTCCGTAAACGGCGCCTTGGTTGACAGCAAAGCGAAACGCACCGTCGTTGTCGAACTGTCGGTCTTGGATCACGAGTGGAATGTCGTCAACGCCGTAGGTCTTTGGCAGGTCCAGCGCATCACTGTTATCGTCATCGATCCACATAAGGCCGGCGACTCCCCGGTAGACCTGCCGCCCCGTGTTGCCATGCGGATGCGGGTGGTACCACAGCGGAGCGGCCTGTTGATCGACCTGAAAGCCGGCAGTCCACGATTCTCCGGGCTTGATTTTCTGATGCGGTGTGCCGTCCATGCGAGCGGGAACGTGCATTCCGTGCCAATGCATTGTCGTCATTGCATCCAGGTTGTTCTGGACGATTAGATCGACATCTTCGCCTCGACGCAGTCGCAGCGTCGGTCCCAGAAACGGGCCGTTAACGCCTGCTGTCGGTGTTTGTTTACCTGGCAGGAACTCTCGGCTCCCTTCGGCAACGGTCAGGCGCAACTGCCGGCGTCCGTCCACAACGGTTCCAAATAGCTGCTCGGGGATCTGCAATTTATTCTCGAAAGTCAACCCGCCGTTTGTGACTCGGATGAATATAAGCCAGTAGCAGGTCACGCTCGATAACAAGACCATAGCCAACAGTCCCATCGTGGTCCGCTTCAGCCGCTGGGGTTTAGTCGCCTGGAGCCACTTTGCGGCCCTCTGTCGAACAAGACCCCAAGGCGTTGTATCTGCAGGCATGCTTTTCTCCTTCCATAGGCGATCCCCGTCGAGCGCTTGTGCCGCGATGGGGCCTCGACTGGCCGCAGGTAAGCTCCGTATTCGTATTTAGGCGGCAGACATCCGCGGCGCGTTACCAAATGAAAAAATCGTGAGGCAGGCCCTAACGAAGAGGATTTTACAGGGCAGCGACGCGGCAGACAGGTGTGTGGGGGCAACAAGGAAGCTCTTGGTCGTGCCGGTGGGCTGTCTTTTCAGTGCTGTGGTACGCTGAAACTGTGGAGTTGTGTCGATGAGGAATATCACGGTATCCGTGGACGACGAAACCTATCGGCGTTCCCGCATCCGGGCGGCGGAACTGGACACGTCCGTGTCCGCGCTGGTGCGCGGCTTTCTCGGACGTCTTGTTCGAAATCAGGCCGACGGGACCGGCGAGCAAGGGACGGAGACGGAGCGCGAACGCCGCCGCCGGTTGTTACACGAAGTATTCGAAGAGATCTGCGCGACTCGCGGCGGATTCAAGGCGTCAGACAATCTCGTTCGAGAGACCCTGTACGAACGCGATGCGATTCGTTGATACTAACGTCCTGATATACGCGGTGAGCCCGTCCGCCGGCGAGGCTGAGAAGCGCCGCCGGGCGCAGAACCTGCTGCTGGAGGGTGACCTCGCCCTTTCCGTTCAGGTACTGCAGGAGTTCTATGCGCAGGTCACGCGGCCGAGGCTTGGCCGAGCGCGCTCACTGGGTACGGTACTGCAGGAGTTCTATGCGCAGGTCACGCGGCCCAGCCGCGCAGAGGCGTTGACCCATTCGCAGGCGCTCCGGTTCATCGAGTCTATTCGCGAATTCCCGGTTCAGGACATTACGCTCGCAGTGTTTCGAGCAGGCGTCTCGCTCAGTCGACGCTTCAGGCTGTCGTACTGTGATGGGGCGATTCTCGCCGCGGCGCGAGCCTGCGGTTGCGAGGCAGTGTATTCCGAGGATCTGAGCGACCGGCAGGACTACGACGGCATGCGCGTGATCAATCCGTTCGGCAAGCAAGAGGATCAGGCGTAGCCGCCGACAGCGCCAAAGCCGTCCCAACCCAAACGACCAATCACCCCAAACCAACTGTCCGTTTGCGGCTGTTTCCCGGAAGGAGCAGCCGCAAATCGTGTCGGGCAGTCAAGAATGCGGCCGCCCGCAAGTCCGGCACGGCTTCGGTCGTCTCCGAAACCACGTTGGCGCCCGACAGAAAACCGTTCATTCGTTCTCTTGGGCGAGGAACGGAATCTCGCGTCCCCCTTCGCGGCGGCTTGAAATCTCAAGGGCAGCCCCGCGCGGCATGTTATCGAGCAGCCGCCGGCCAAAGGGTTTGCGCGGTTGCGCTCATGCCAAACGTGCTCAGGCGCTACGAGTCTCCTCCAACGAGAGCGGAGTCTTTTCTCTACTGGGAAATGCTGTATTGCAACACGCCCCGGGAGCCGCCGACCTGAGCGCCGAGGACTCGGTCGCCATAGGCGGCGACGCCTTCGGCTCCGCTGGTGACTTTGCTGAGGTCGGGCTGCGGGTCGGGGATGAACGCCTCGACTTCCCCGGTCCGAGCGTCGCCGATGTAGATGCCGCGTTCGAAACCCGGGTTCCGGGGACGGCCGCTCGCGTCGGGGTCGAATCCCGAATCGGAATCCGCCACGTAGATCGTGTCGTTCTCGTCGATGTATATCCCGCTCGGCGAGCCGAACTGCGCCCACGTGGCGAGATGGTTGCCCTCCCGATCCAGAATCTGGATCCTGCGGTTGGCGCGGTCGCCGACGAAGATGCGGCCTTGCGAGTCCATGGCCAGGGCGTGAAGGCCGCTGAATTCCCCCGGTCCATGGCCTCCCCGGCCCCAGGCCGCGGCGAACTTTCCGTCGCGCGTGAACTTGACGATGCGGTTGTTGCCGCCGTGGCCGTGATTGTGTCCGTCCGCGACGAAGATGTCGCCGTCCGGCGTTACCAGCACGTCGGACGGACAACTGAACGTCCGTTCGTCCTCTCCGGCCTTGCCCGCCGTGCCGAGGCTCAGCAGGAGCTCGCCGTCAGGGCTGAACTTGTGGACTTGGTGGCCCTTGCCGTTTTCGCGGCCCGTCTGGCAATTCGTATCGACGGCGTCGGCGACCCACACGTTGCCCTTGTGGTCGACGAAGATGCCGTGCGGCCAGACGAACAGCCCGGCCCCGAAGCTGCGCATGAGGTTCCCGTCGGCGTCGAACAGCAGGATCGGGTCGAGGTCGCTGCCCCGGCAGTGGCTCCCTGCGCAACGCTCGACAACCCAGATTTTTCCGGTCAACGAACCGTCCCGGCCGCGGTGGGGATAGATCGCGCTGGTGGAGCCCCATGACCGCCCCGCGGGCAGCTCGCCCCATGCTTCCCCGGCGCCGTATGGATTGGGCGCCCGTTGCTGAGCCGCGCCCGGCATTGCTACGGCCAGCACAGCCAGCGCTATGTGTTTTTTCATCGTTCGCCTTTCGCAGCGGAGCGTTCGAGGGCCGGACGGACCCCTGCGCCTCGGTGTTCATTATGGCGAACCGGCTTCGGCGGCCAAAAATTTCGAGATAGCGAATCGATTGCGAACGTCCGCTTGGCGTCTTTTCCCGCGTCGGTTCAGTGCGCGGTGGGGTCGCCCGGTTGGGGCAGCGGCCTCGGCGGCGGCGGAATCAGGCCCTCGGGGTCGAAAAGGCGGCCGGGCAGGTAGTCGGTTGCGCGCGGGCCTTCGAGCGTGCGGATCTTGATATTGCGGTACCAGACGGGGTGGTTGTGATGGGTCAGGGCAATGTGCCCCTCGCCCTTGAAGCCGAACCCCGGCACGCGCTTGAACTTGGTTTGCTCGATGCGGGCGAACATTGCAGGCGAGTTGAACTCGTATTCGAGCAGCTTCTTGCCGTTGAGCCAGTGCTCGCCGTGAGTCCCCCGGACGACGATACGCGAGCGGTTCCATTCACCCGGCGGGTTGACCTGCTTGTCGGGGCCGGGTTTGTAGAGCAGGTAGAGCGACCCGCAGCTTGAATATTCCCAGCCTTTCCGGCGTCGATTCAGGGTCGTGTCGTCGAGCAACTGGTATTCGGGTCCGGTTGCGCCGAGCAGCGCCCGCGCCTTGCGCTCGCGGCTCAAGTGCGGGCGGTAGCCGGGCCCCGCCCAGGCTTTCTGCACCAGATATTTGACGCCGCTGTTGCCGCCCTTGACCAGCTTCCAATCGAAGACGAGCTCGAAGTTTTCGAACTGACTGATCGTGACGAGGTCGCCGCCGGAGCGATCGGCGAGCGTGCGCAGCGTTCCGTCCTCGACGGTCCACGACTGGGTTGGGAACGGCGTGTCGTTGAAGCCTTCCCAGCCGGCGGTTGTCTCGCCGTCGAAGAGCAACTGCCATCCGGCGAGCTTTTCGGTCTCGGTCAGACGATTGAGCGGTTCGCCGGCGGACGCGGCCGCGATTGTCAGGGAAGCGAGCGTGATCAGGCGGAGGAACATGTTCGAGTCTCGTTGCGCGGGATGCAGGGTTACCGTTACCAGTCTAGCGGATGAAGATGAACTCGGAAGTGTTGAGCAGGGCGTGGGCGAGATCGGTCCAGACACGTCGGTTGGCGGCGCGGGAGAGGCCGCGGGCGCGGCGCTGCCCGGCAAGAAACCTGCGGATGCGCGTCATTTCCTCTTGGAGCGGTTCGCGCCCGAACGCTCTCACGTACATATCGCCGATACGGGCTTTCGTGCGGCCGCGGGTCTCGATCTCCATTTGCGCCCAACGAGCGGCCTGGGTCTGGATGAACTCGTTATTGAGCAGCATCAGAGCCTGCGAGGGTACGGCGGAAACGCCGCGCCGTCCGATCGTCGAAATCGGCAGCGGGTAGTCGAAGGCGAGCAGGAGCGGCGTCAGGAAGTTGCGCCTGACCTGGATATAGACGCTGCGGCGGCCCATGCCGTCGAGCGGGCCGCCCGGTTCGGGCTTGCCGCGCCCGTCCTGGAATTCGCTGATATGGGGCATGACGCTCGGGCCGCCGATTTTGCGGTTGAGCGTGCCCGCGACGGCCAGCACCGCATCGCGGATCGCCTCGGCCTCCAGGCGGCGCACGGGCATGTAGGAGAGCCATTGGTTCGCAGGGTCGCGTTCCCGAGCCTCGGCGGACGCCGCGCTGCTCTGACGGTACGCGCTCGAGAGGACGATTGTCCGCTGCAAGTCCTTGATCGACCAGCCGCTGCGCATGAAGCGGGATGCGAGGTGGTCGAGAAGATCGGGGTGGGTGGGCCGCGCGCCCGTTTCGCCGAAGTTGTCGGGGGTGGCCACGATGCCCTTGCCGAAGTGATGTTTCCAGATGCGGTTGACCATGACTCGCGCCGTGAGCGGATTGTCGTCGCCGGCGATCCGCGCGGCAAGCTCCAGCCGTCCCGAGCCGTTGGCGAACGGCTTTTGGTCGTCGCCGGCGACTGCTTGCAGGAACCGGCGCGGCGCGATTTCGCCGGGGTTTTTGTGATTGCCGCGAATGTGTATCGGCGAGTCGGCGGGTTCGTAATCCATGCTGGTCATGGCGAAGACCGACGGCGGGATATTTTCCCCGGCGCGGTCGCGGTAGGAGAAGAGCTCCTCGATCCAGCGGGTCTCGAGTTCGTCGAGGGCGGACGCGGCATCCTCGAGGCGTCTCAAGCCGAGCAACGAGGCGAGCAGCGTTTCGTCGGCGGGCGTCCGGTTCTTCGTCGCAGCCAGGTTCTCGGCGAGCTGTTGGTAGGCCCGCGCGAGGTCTTCCAGCGAGCGGATATCGCCGCGTTCCAGGAAGGCCGGGATGCGCTTGTCCGGCTTGCCGGCGATCGGCGGCGGCGCGCAGTTTTTCGAGAAAACGATGCGCTCGACGGCTACCGAGCCTCGGCGGTCGCGGTCGACGATTTCGAGGTAGCAGATACGGCCGCGCTCCTTCGTCATCGCCAGGCTTTTCCACTGCAGGCGGCCGCTGCCGTCGGCCATCGCGTGGCCGGACTTGTGCTCGTCGGCGACTACGGTAAAGCGAACCTTCGCGTTTTCCTTGTCTTTTGGGGAATACCCGGCCCCGGCCATTCTCACATGAACGAAGCGCGCGGGCATGCGGAATTTTTCGGTGGTCAGCGTTCCGACGAGGGCATCCGCGCCATTCCCGAACGAGCTTGCCAGCGCTTGGCCGGCATGGCCGGCGAGATTCAGGTTCGGCGGGACGATGCGTATCGGTTGCGCACCGAAGGCCGCGCCCGAGACTTGCCACTGGGAGTAGCCGGAGTCGAAGTCCTCATAGATCGTGTCGCCGCGCTCGTTCCATAGCGGGTGATTGCGGTCGGCCTTGGCGGCCCAGTCGCGCATTTCGCGGCGCATGCGGTCGAGGCGGCCGGCGAAGTCGTCCGCGCCGGGCTCGGCCATCCTGGCAAAGAGGAAGAGCGGATGGCTCGGTTCGGTCAGCGCGTAATTGATCTCGGCTGCCATTCCTTCCGGGCTTTCGGGGGCGGCATGGCTCTCCGCGGCAAACTGACTGGAGAACGGGGCGAGCGGCGCCCGCAGTTCCTCGTCTTCGGCGGCGTCTTCGGGCTCGGCGTCCGGCGGAACGGGGCAGGCGCCGACCTGCTTGCTCGGTCTCGCGTCTGTGGAGACGATCTTGGGCGCCGCGGCCAAATAACGCTCGGCGACGGTTGCGGCAAGGCGCTTGAGCGCGGGCTGCAGATGGCTGCGCACGTCCTTTTGGATATCGCCGATCATCCGGTCGGCGTCTTGGATGCGGACGGCGCGCTGCGGCGAATCGATGCACTTTTCGCTCATGTGGGTCGATTGGAAAATGCCGAACAGGGAGTAGTAGTCCGCCGTCGGGATCGGGTCGAACTTGTGATCGTGGCACCGGGCGCAGGCGACGGTCAGGCCCTGGGCCGCCTTGGCGATCACGTCGATCTGGTTGTCGATTTGATCGGCTCTCGCCTTAGGGAAAGTCTGAATAAAGTGGTTTTGGCGCGTTGGCTGGTTGAAGTTGTCCGTAAGGAGCGGTTGCAGCCGGGCTGCCGGCGAATTTTGCGGCTGAATCCTGCCGATTTTGACTTCGCAACGCCAATTTTTGACCCCGCAGCGACGGCTTCGACTCCGCTTCTGCGGCTTGGCGCCGGCATGGACGCACGACTCCTGTATTGTGGCGCTCAGGCCGTCGCGTAGCGCCCGGCAAGCAGCAGATTGGCGAAGCCCAACAGCAGACTGATCCGCTCCCGGTTCTTGGCCAAGCCGCGATAGCGCACCTTGGCGTAGCCAAAGTGCCGCTTCACGTACAGAAACGGGTGCTCCACCTTGGCCCGCACCTCTGCCTTGCGCCGCTCCGCCCGCGCCTCCGCGCTGCCCGCCGCCAAGCGCCGCCGCTGCCCAGCCTTCAAGGCCACTTGCCAGCGCACCTTACGCCCCCGATGCTCCGCGCGCTTGTCGATCCCCTGGTAACCCGCATCCGCGCACACCTCCCGCTCCCCGCCGTGCAGCAACTCATGCCCTTGGGTCACATCCGCCACGTTCGCCGCCGTCGCCGCCACGCTATGCGTCAGCCCCGTCTCGGCGTCCACGCCGATATGCGCCTTCATCCCGAAATACCATTGATTCCCCTTCTTCGTCTGCTGCATCTGTGGGTCGCGACTCCGCTTCTTGTTCTTCGTCGAACTCGGCGCCGCGATGATCGTCGCGTCCAGAATCGTCCCCTCCCGCAGCCGCAAGCCTTGCTCCGCCAAGTGCGCGTTGATCTCCGCCATCAGCTTCCCGCCCAACTCGTGCCGCTCCAACAGATGCCGAAAGTTCAAAATCGTCGTCTCGTCCGGCAGCGCATCCCCCAAACGCAAGCCCACGAAGCGCCGCACCGACTCGATCTCGTACAGCATGTCCTCCATCCCCGGATCGCTCACGTTGTAAAACAACTGCACGCAATGCACGCGCAGCATCACCGCCAACGCGTACGGTCGCCGCCCCCGCCCCGCTTGGGGGTAGTACGGGCGGATGCGCTCCTCCAAGCGCTCCCACGGAATCAAGTCCTCCATCCGTGCCAGAAACTTCTCCCGCCTCGTCTGCTTCTTCTTCCCCTCGTACTCCAATTCTGCAAACGTCCGCTGCGCCATCGCTCTCCCCCTTATTCCCCGTGCCCGCTGCTCTCCCCTTATTATCCCAGTCAATAGCCTGCTTGTTCAGAGTTTCCTTAACGGAATCGGTCGGGGAATTGAGCACTTCCCAAAGCCAGAAGACGCCGCTCGCGATCGGGTTGACGGCGTGGGTTCCATCGGCCGCCAAGCGTTGGGGCATCAGGTCTCCGGCGATTTGCTCTTTGAGAAATTGGTTGTACGGCAGGTCGGAATTGAATGCGTCGATCACGTAGTCGCGGTAGCGCCAGGAATCGAGCTTGTTGTTGTCGAATTCGTGTCCGTTCGTTTCCGCCCAGCGGACCAGATCGAGCCAATGGCGCCCCCAGCGCTCGCCGTAGTGCGGCGAGGCCAGAAGCCGCTCGACGACTTTTTCGTACGCTTGGGGAGACGTGTCCGACAGAAATGCGTCGATTTCCTCGGGAGTGGGCGGCAGGCCGGTCAAACCGAACGTTACGCGGCGCAGCAAGGTGCGGCGGTCGGCCTCGGCGGCGGGGGGCAAGCGCTCGGCTTCGAGCTTGGCCAGGATGAAACGGTCGACGTCGGAGCGCACCCAAGCCGGGTTGCGCGCCGCCGGCGGCGCAGGATCGCGGACCGGCTGGAACGACCAGAACCGGCGGCCGCTCTCCAGGTCGTTTTTCTCTTGCGGGGTTTGCGGCGGCCGTCCTTCGGCGCGCGGGTCGGGCGCGCCCATGCGCACCCAGGCCTCGAGATCGGCAATCTCGTCGTCGGCCAATTTCCCCGTGGGGGGCATGCGCAGATCGAGGGAGCGGTAGCGGACCGCCCGAATCAAGAGGCTGCCGTCCGGGTCGGAGGGGACAAGGGCGGCGCCTCGGCTGCCGCCCTTGCGCACCGCCGCCTTCGAATCGAGCCGCAGATCGCCCATCGCCATCGTGCCGGCGCTATGGCAGGCGTAGCATTTCTCGACCAGTAGCGGCCGAATGTTCTTCTCGAAGAACTCGATCCGTTCCGGCGATTGCGCGTAAGCCCCGCACGGCCCCAGGATCAGCGCTGCGGCGCAGAAAATCGATCGAAACATGGCATTTCCATGATAAACCCGCGGGCCGGCCTTGCCGGCGAACTCCGCTACCATGAGTTTCAGGATGACGATTCGGTCAAGAACCTTCCTGCTCGCAGTCGGAGCGACGCTTGTTTTTTTGCCAATCGGAGCGGCTCAGGATGAGGGAATGATCCCCCATTGGGAAATCAAGGAAATGACCGAGGATATCGTCAAGAACGTTGCAACCGGTCAGAAAGTGCTGGTCGAATTGCGGCCTGCGGAGTGGCTCCAAGACGGCGCTCCCGAGGCGTACATCGAGCAACTCGAGACTCTGCGCGCCGACCTGGAAAGCACAGTGCTTGCGGCTCAGGCGCTGGGCCGCGAACCGGAGCGGCTTTCCTATGCGGTCGATACGTTCTTGTGGCTCGAGCGCGCGGATTCGCTGCTCGACTCGATGGCCGCCGGCGTGCGCAAATACTACAACGGCGCCATCGCGGATTTACTGGATTCCGCGCGCGGCCGCAACATCGGGAACATGGCGACGCTCAAGGGGTATATGCGCCAACTGGCCGTCGATCTCGAAACGTCGATGCGCATCGCGCACAGCGAGGCGCAGCGCTGCCGCGCTGCAATCGCCGGCCAACCCCGGCAGCACTGAGCGGGCGCCGCGCTGCCGGCCGGCGCGGATTAGAAATTGCCCCCGCGTTCCTCGAAATGCGTCGGCTTGCCGAGAGTCGCTCCGCCGAGGCGAATCCAGTGGGCGACCCGAGCGATCATTTCGTCGATTCCGGTTTCGGGCCGGCCCAGGATTGCGGCGTATTTCGCTGCATTGCTCAGCAGCGCGGTTCGGCTTTCCGTCCCCGTGAATTGCGCTTCGACCCCGAAACGCTCGGCGAACCGCTGCGCAAGGCTGCGCACCGAGAGCGTTTCGGAGCCGGTGACGTTCAAAACGAAGGGCGGCGATTTGCAGTATGCGAGCAGGCGCAAGGCGGCCGAGTTTGCGTCCCGCTGCCAGATCACGTTGACGTAGCCCATCGCAAGGTCGACAGGCCGGCCGTGAAACACCTTGTCGCCGATATCGCGAAGAACGCCGTAGCGCAACTCGACGGCGTAGTTGAGGCGGATCACGGCGGTCGGGACGCCGTTCCGCCTTGAAAAATACTCGAACACCCGCTCGCGTCCGAGCGCCGATTGCGCATACTCGCCGACCGGCCCGACGGGGGATTCCTCGTCAGGCCCGCCGCTGTCAACTGCGGTCAGAGGGTAAACGTTGCCGGTCGAAAAGACAACCATCCGGGATTTGCTGAATTTCTCGGCGGCGAGCGCCGGGGCCTGGGTGTTGACGGCCCAAGTAAGCGCTTGGTCGCCGGCGGTTCCGAACTTTTGGCCCGCCATGAAAACTACGTTCGGAGCGGCGGGAAGAGCATTCACGGCTGCGCGGTCGAGCAGATCCGCCTGGATGGTTTCGATTCCCCACGATGCGAGCTTGCGGCGGACGGAGAGGTCGGAGAAGCGGGACGCGGCGATGATTTTTCGGGGCGAACAGGCGTCCGACGCCCGCTTGGCCAAGCAGGCCAGAGTCGGGCCCATTTTGCCGCCGGCGCCGAGGACAAGAATATCGCCTTGCAGCCGACCCATCAAAGCAATGTCGGCAGGGCCGGGAGTCGAGAGAACGCTGTCAAGCCGTTCTTCGCTGGTAATGGCGGGCAGTGTCACTGCACGGCCGCGGGCAGATCTTCCGGGAACAGGGCCACGTCGCTGGGCGGCGGCAGAAACTCTTTCAGCAACAACAGCCGTTTGCGGATGCGGCCGCTGGCCAGATATTTGGGGCCGCCGGGGACATCGATGTCGCAGCACAAACCGTGCAGGTAAAGGATCAGCGTGTCTTCCAGCGCCTGCCGGCGATAGGCCGCCAGCAGCTTGGTCTCGCGGCGCGTATCTTTCTGCTTGCGCAACAACTCGTTTTTCAGCCGCCACGCGCGCTCGTCGATTTCGCCGTGGATGTTCTCGCGGATTTCCTCGCGCACCAGATCGTGGAAGGGCGCGAAGTAGGCTTTGCTCGCGCGGTCGACGATCAACTTGGCGAGCTCCCGGTAGAGGATGTGATGCGCATCGATAATCTCTTCGTCGTGGACCGACAGGAAGATGAAGGTCTCGCCGTCGATGTCGGAGTGTCCCGAGAGCATCCGCGCGATTTTGGCGGGGACCTGAAAGGAAATGGTCGGCCCTTCGGCCCCGCTGCCGTTGCCGCCGGCCGGTTTTTCCAAGAACGGTACGAAGACGAGGCGCAGCCGCGGAGTGATCTCGGCGAGCTTTGCGGGCATGGCCGAAGCGGGATCGTAAACGAGCCTTTGCAGGTCGCTGTCATCCATAGGGACGACCGAAAAATAAGACAGCCACTTGTTCAGCGGAATCATTTGCCCGCGGCATTGAGCGGCAAATTCCGTGGACGAAATTTTCGAAGTGGCGGGGATTGCGGACGACATGGCCGGCGGCCTGAGGTTCTATTTTAGCAAAAGGTTTTTAAGCCGCGGCTCCGCTGCAATGCGCTACACTGCTGCCGGGATCTTTCCTCTGGAGGCCGCGCCATGCCGTTCCGGTTGCCGTTCCTTTGCCTGCTTGCTACGGGGTTGTGGGGGCAAGCCAAGCCCGATTTGGAGTTGCCCCGGCGGGCGGTCCACCCTTACGTTCGGGAGCGGTTGAGCCCTGCCGACAAAGTGCTCTTCGACAAACTGGCGCGGGCGCCGCTCGAAGCCGTCTGGGCGCAACTCGCCGCAAAGGGCTACGAGCACTGCTTTATCAACGAGCTCGACGCGCTGCATCCCGACCGGCGTTTGATCGGGAGAGCGCGGACGATGCGCTATTTGCCCACGAGGCCCGATCTGCGCGAGGAAATATATGCCTCCCGCAAGCAGCTCAATTACGTTTCCGCCGAGGAGGCGCAGCCGGGAGACGTGCTGGTGTTCGCTGCCGGGGGCGACACGCGCTCGGCGGTGTCCGGCGATGTCACGACCACGCGATTTCTCGTTCGAGGCGGGTCGGGGTTGGTCGTCGACGGCGGCCTGCGCGACGTGCCGGAATTGGCGGGCATGCATTTGCAGACGTATGTGCGCCGGGGACAGGCGGCAGCGGTCAGGCCCTATCTGATGAGCGTCGATTATCAAGTTCCGGTACGCATCGGCAATGTGACGGTAAGACCCGGCGATCTGCTGCTTGGAGAGCGTCACGGCATTCTCGTTATCCCCGCGGCGCTTGCCGACGAAGTGCTCGACAAGGCCATCGCGAAGGAATCTTTTGAAAATTTTCAACGCAAGCTGTTGCTCGAGGGGCGCTCGATATACGGCGTTTACCCCCCGAACGAAGAGACGCAAAAAGCTTACGAGGAACACAAGAAAGGCGGCGCTCGGGATTGACCGCCGGCGCCGCGGTTGGCGTAACCTGACGCAGGGCGGCAGCGCCTCGACGTAGCGGAGGAACCCGTCATGAAGAAACTCGTTCGACTGTTTTGCCCTGTGATTTTTCTGAGCGCGATCCCGGCGTTCGGCCAAGCGGACCCGCTGGCAACGGAGACGAAGCAAGCCTACCAGCGGAACAAGCAATTTTTCATCGCCGCCGCCGAGACGATGCCGGAAGAACACTACGCTTTCAAGGCCACCGAGGAAGTCCGCAGCTTCGGCGGCCACGTGGCGCACATCGCGGACGCCCAGATGCGCATCTGCTCGAACTATAACGGTGCGGCGAAGCAAGCCGGAGCCGGCGCCCTGACGACGAAGGCCGACCTCGTTGCCGCTCTCAAAGCGTCTTTCGCGGAATGCGACAAGGCTTACAATTCGCTGACGGACGCCAACGGCGCGGAGATGATAGAAGGCAGACGGGGTGCGCGCAGCCGCTTCGGGACACTCAACGGAAATGTCGCCCATAACAACGAAGTCTATGGGTCGATGGCCGTTTACATGCGCCTCAAGGGTCTGGTCCCGCCTTCGACCGCGTCCCGCGGGGGCGCAATGAGAAGCGGCAAAGGCGCTCGGAAAAAGGGCGGCGGGTAGCGATTCCGCCCCAGCTCTGTCCAAGCGGACCGCGGCGGCGCCTCCGACCGTTGGCGTCGGTCTAGCGCAGAAGATCGCGGATTACGGCGCATTGCCGTTTGCTGACCGTGAATTGCAGGCCGTTGGCGAGGGTCAACAACCAGCGCCGGCTGCTCAGGGCGCCCAGCTTGCGAATCTTGTCCGTATTAACCAGCGCGGAGCGATGAATGCGCTGAAATTGCGTGCCTTGCAGGCGGTTATCCAGTCCCTGCAATGTTTGCACGGCCATGAATTTCTTGTCGGCGGTGAGGATCCAGACGATCTCGCCGTCCGCCTGGAAAGCGTAAACTTCGTCGAGGTTCAGCAAGTAGGTGTCGGCGGCGCGGCGGCCGACGATTTTCAATTTTCTCTGTCCGCGGGAGGCGCCTTCGGCGTTGAGGGTCTTGGCCACGCGCTCGGCGCTGTCCGACGGGCCGAGCCGCGATTCTTTGGCGCGATCCAACGCTTGCCGCAAGCGCTCGACGTTGATCGGTTTCAACAAATAATCCACCGCGCCGACTTCGAAAGCTTGCAGGGCGTGCTCGCTGTACGCGGTCACAAAAATGATCGCCGGCAGCGGGCCTGCGATGCTGCGCGCCAACTCGAAACCGTCTTTGACCGGCATTTGGATGTCGAGCAGCACCAGGTCCGGCGCGAGCGCCTCGATATGGCGTATGGCTGTCTCGCCGTTGCCGGCCTCTGCGATCACTTCGATGTCGTCGAAATCGGCGAGCTCTTCCGCCAGAACGGCGCGGGCAATGGGCTCGTCGTCGACGATTAACGTGCGTAAAGCCTGCTCCGTCATACGGGCGGCGACCCCTTTCCCTGCGGCGGCGCAGAGAAAGACTGCCGCCGCCTAAAGATAACAATACAGACGCCGCGGGCGGCGAGCCAAACAGTTTCCGTGAACGGGTTGCTTTTCCGTACGAACGGCCTGGATTTCCATACGGGCGGAGCGCCGGGCAAGCGGTGCTCTAATGAGACTGTCGCCCGACGGCCGCCCTGCCGCCTATGAATGCCGTCCTGCATTTGCCGATTCTGATGAACGCTATGGGGCATGTTGCCGGAGTCGTCGTTTTCGGCACTTTCCTCTGGTTGATTTCCCGCACGTCGATGCGGCGCCCCCGCACGGAGACCGTGACCCCTGGAGCGGCTGCGGCGCTGGCCTTGTTTTGGAACTTCGGTTCTCTGATTGTCGTACTGGGAGAGCCGAGCAGCGCGCTGAGCGAATTCGTCGCGTCCTTGAGCTTCACGGTGCTGAGCCTGCTGCCCTCCGTCCTGCTGCACCTTGCGCTGGGCCGCGAGTATCCACAACTGCGCATCGGCGGGTATGCGGTTGGCGGACTTGCCGCCGCGTCCCATCTTGCGGAAGCGTTCGGCTTGGGAATCGCCGGCCATGACTTCGGCATCCGGCTCATTACATTCGGCTTCGGCGCCTTGGCGGTCGTAGCCGCGGTCTTGCTGTCCCGCGGGCGTTCCGGACGACGCGCCGCGGGGATGCGGACGGTCGCGGCGATGGCGCTATTTCTGCTTGCGGCGTCGTTCGTACACTTCGGCGCGGAGCACGGTCCGGGGTCATGGGGCCACGAGTTGCTGTTGCATCACGCGGGCATGCCGTTAGCGTTGTTCGTGCTGCTCCAGGACTTCCGTTTTCTGCTGCTCGATGTATTCGTGCGCGTGGTCGGCGCGGCCGGCCTCGCCGCCGGTCTCGCCGCCGCTCTGCTCGCGGCGGGGAATCGACTGGGCTTGCTTCAATTTCAGGATGCTGGCGCCGTGCGCCTCGTCGTTTTCGTAACGCTCACCTGCGCGGCGATCCTCGGCTATCCTTACGCGGCCGGGAAGCTGCGGCGGTGGATCGAGGCGGCTCTTTTCCGCCGGGGGGACGTCCGCGCGGTCGCCGCCGGCATTCGCTCGATGCCCGTCGATAGCGAGGCCGGTCTCTTCGAGGCCGCGGCCGAGCGGATTGCCCGCTTTTTCTCCGTCCGGCGCTGGCGTCTGCTCGCTGCGGGAGAGGCGCCGCTGCCTCCCGGCGCGCATGTTCTTCACGGACAGCAGGCGGAGCGGCTGCGCTCGACAATCGATTTGTGGGCGGAGGCCGCGGTTGTCTTTCGGGTTTCGCCCCATGCGGCGCGCGCGCTGCTGCTGGGCCCGCGCGAGGGCGGCCGCCGCTATTTGAGCAACGACGTGTCCGCGCTCGACCTGCTCGCGGCCGCGGTCAACGAACGGATCGAAAACCTGCGGCACGAAGAACAGCAGAGGCTGCTCTCGGAAACCGAATTGCAAGCCCTCCGCGCGCAAATCAATCCCCACTTTCTGTTCAATGCGCTGAACGCTCTTTACGGCATCATTCCGCGGGCCGCGGCCGACGCCCGGAAAACCCTGGTCAACCTTGCCGAGATTTTTCGCTATGCGCTCGACAGCAAACGCCAAATGGTCCCGCTCGACGAAGAGCTGCGCGTGGTGCAGGCCTATCTCGATATCGAACGGCTGCGCTTGGGGAAAAGGCTGTCGGTTCGGGTCGAGATCGATCGAGAGGCCCGCCCGGTCAGCGTGCCGGCGCTTTCCATTCAGCCTTTGGTGGAAAACGCCGTCAAGCACGGCATCAGCGAGAAACCGGAAGGCGGCGAGGTCGCCGTTCGCGCCCGCTGCCGCAGCGGCGGCGTAGCGGTCGAGGTGAGCGATAACGGCGCCGGCATGAGCCCGGACGCCGCGGCCGCGGGGGGGCACGGACTGCGCAACGTCAGAAGGAGGCTGCAACTCTGCTACGGGGGCGGGGTGGAGCTTGCGGTCGAAGCGTCGAGCCGCGGCGTCCGCGCCGGCTTTACCGCGCCGGCGGCAATCGACAGAAATAGTGGAAAGTGAAAAGTGGAGAGCCGGACAACGAACCGCCGGCGCGCCTCTCACGGCGCTTTGGCCGCAGATTGCGGGGACGCGCGCAGGCGGGCCAAGCCGATGGAATCTTCGCCGGACGGCCCCGCCGTATAGAACAGATACAACTGTCCGTCGGACGCATAAACGAACGAGTCGTGGATTTCGGGGCGTTCCCAGTCGAGTTCCGGGCGGAGTTCAATCTGCCTTGTCTCTGGAAAGATGAAGGTGCCAGAAAAGCAGTTGCGTTAAGGAAAGTCTGAATAAGGTGGTCTCTGGCGCTTTGGCTGGTGGATGCTGTCTGTGATGAGCAGTTGTTGCCAGGTTCCCAGCGAATTTTGCGGCTGAATCCTGCCGATTTTGACTTCGCAACGCCAATTTTTGACCCCGCAGCGACGGCTTCGACTCCGCTTCTGCGGCTTGGCGCCGGCATGGACGCACGACTCCTGTATTGTGGCGCTCAGGCCGTCGCGTAGCGCTCCGCGAGCAGCAGATTGGCGAAGTCCAACAGCAGACGAATCCGCTCCCGGTTCTTGGCCAAGCCGCGATAGGCGCCTTGGCGTAGCCAAAGTGCCGCTTCACATACAGAAACGGATGCTCCACCTTGGCCCGCACCTCTGCCTTGCGCCGCTCCGCCCGCGCCTCCGCGCTGCCCGCCGCCAAGCGCCGCCGCTGCCCAGCCTTCAAGGCCACTTGCCAGCGCACCTTACGCCCCCGATGCTCCGCGCGCTTGTCGATCCCCTGGTAACCCGCATCCGCGCACACCTCCCGCTCCCCGCCGTGCAGCAACTCATGCCCTTGGGTCACATCCGCCACGTTCGCCGCCGTCGCCGCCACGCTATGCGCCAGCCCCGTCTCAGCGTCCACGCCGATATGCGCCTTCATCCCGAAATACCACTGATTCCCCTTCTTCGTCTGCCGCATCTGCGGGTCTCGACTCCTCTTCTTGTTCTTCGTCGAACTCGGCGCCGCGATGATCGTCGCCTCCAGAATCGTCCCCTCCCGCAGCCGCAAGCCTTGCTCCGCCAAGTGCGCGTTGATCTCCGTCAGCAGAACCCCGCCCAACTCGTGCTGCTCCAACAGATGCCGAAAGTTCAAGATCGTCGTCTCCTCCGGCAGCGCATCCCCCAAACGCAAGCCCACGAAGCGCCGCACCGACTCGATCTCGTACAGCATGTCCTCCATCCCTGGATCGCTCACATTGGAAAACAACTGCACGTAATGCACGCGCAGCATCACCGCCAACGCGTACGGTCGCCGCCCCCGCCCCGCTTGGGGGTAGTACGGGCGGATGCGCTCCGCCAAACGCTCCCACGGAATCAAGTCCTCCATCCGTGCCAGAAACTTCTCCCGCCTCGTCTGCTTCTTCTTCCCCTCGTACTCCAATTCTGCAAACGTCCGTTGCACCATCCCTCTCCCCCTTATTCCCCGTGCCCGCTGCACTCCCTTATTATCCCAGTTCATAGCCTGCTTGTTCAGAGTTTCCTTAAGGCAACGAACGAGGCAAGCAAGTACAATTGCTGCATCACCCATGCCCCCACGGTGACAACGCTCAGTGGAAGATACAAGAACCAATCGATCTTTCTCATCTTCACTTGCTACCGCCTGAATTTGGCTGTTTCTCACATACCGCGCCGTCACCTCCGAAATCGAAGCCTTGCGCACTGAGATGCGCATTGATATCCGCACGACTCGCTGGATGATGGGAGCGGTCCTCGCGCTGCTGGCCGCCCTGATCGCCCTCGGCGTGTTCAACACCGTGCTCGGCTTGACAGACTGATCTCCCCGCAGCTTACACGGATCATCGCAACCACTCCATCGCCCGCGCCGCATCCCAGTTTTCCGCTCGGCGCAGCGCCTCTTGCACTGGCGATGGATCATGATGCTTGCGTCATGTCGTTGCGCAAGTCCAGGAAGCTGCATTCAAGTTTTTGCCGCAAGGAAGACCCCTGCGGTACGAAGGCGTCCCGCATATCTAAGCAGCTAGGGCGTGTTAACACTAACGTAGAGCCTCCACGATGAGAGCGAAATGCAAAAAGCTGAGCAACATCACGTCCAGCTTGTCGAAGCGGGAGAAAATACGGCGGAAGCCCTTGAGTCGGCGAAAGAGTCTCTCGATCTCATTCCGGCGGCGATAGAGCATCCGGTCGTATGCCCAGGGTTGCAAGCGCCCGCGAGGGGGCGGGACAACGGGAGTCCAACCGAAATCCAAGGCCAACCGGCGTGTCTGCCGGTCAGCATAAGCGCCGTCCATAAGCAAAGGCAGCGGTGCAGGTAAGGGTCCCAGGCCGCCTAGCAGATGGCGGCCATAAACAGCGTCATGTGCTTGGCCGGGCGAGAGTGCGAAGTTATCGCCGTGCGCGCATCTGCGGCAACCAAATGAATCTTGGCGCTCCATCCGCCGCGCGACTTCCCGATGGCCTGCGGACCGTTTTTTTTAACGCGCCCGTACCGTCAGGGTGGACTTTCACGATGGTCGAGTCCAGAGCCACAGCTGCGACTTTGATGCGGATCAGTTGCTCGCGTTGAAGTTTCTCAAACACGGCATCGAGCACGCCCTTCTTGGCCCAACGATTCATCCGTGTGTAGATGGTGTGCCAGTTGCCGAAGCGTTGCGGCAGGCCGCGCCACTTGCAGCCCTGTTCCGCGACATATAAGATGGCATTCAAAACCGTCAGCTTGGGCACGCTCACATTCCCCCGCTGGCGGGGCAACACGGCCTCGATCCGACGGTACTGCTCTGGTGTGATCTCCATACCCCTATCCTATCGTCTTTTTGTCAATTAGTGTTAACACGCCCTAGTACCGTCACTCTTATTCCCTATCGCAAGACTCACCGCCACACACGTCTTCCAGGCACGTTTGGTATTTTCTTTCCGATTTCCTATAACATTCTTTCTGCGTACTGTCGCAAACCTTTTCCTTCCCTTTCTTTATCGCCTCTCTTGCGCTTTTAACACCTTCCTCGCAAGCCTTTATCAATATGGAAACTTTTAGAAGTTTACAGGCAGCCATAGGAACCGCAGTCTCTAATTCTGCTTCTCGTTTCGCCCGGTGATAACATGCCTTCTTTAACGGAATCACATGCAGCTTTCCTAAAGTCGTCGTTAGACTTGCATGTCATTCTACAAACAACATTTCCCTGGGCCACGCCCTTCGACGGGACAAGCAACAAGGTGCCCAGCAAGACCGTCCCCATAGATAAAAATCGAAACATCATGCTATTAGGGTTGCTGCTGAGGCAGCTTTTCTATCGCAGCCTGAGAAGCCTCTATGGCGTGCATATGGTTGTTCACAAGCCACTCGGAATAAGAAACTTCGGCAGGACGTTCCCCCTCCAGGCCTTCCAGATAATGCGCATAGAATACGTCCATCGCTTCAAGCATTTCAGGGCTCAAATGGCCGCTCTCTGCTAAGGCTATTCGCTGCGCCATCATGAATCGCTCCAGGCGCCAATTGGATTCCTGTTCCGATGTCATCCCCTTGGGCACAGCCGCCGTCATTCTTTCGTAATGGGCCGCCGTCTTTGCCTGTATCTCCAATTCTTTTCGCTGCTCATCCGGGATCGTGCCTCCGCGATTCTCCAGGAACTCGATAACGCGGGTCCGCCCTTTCTTGTAGGCCAAATACAGCGGGGTAGTGTTCTCGTCTTTGCCGTCCTCGATCACGGCATCGATTTTCGCGCCACGATCAACCAACATTTCCACAACCGCTAAGTTTCCGGCGGTGGCGGCATAGTGCAGCGGGGTCAATCCGTCGCGGTCCCTGCCGTTGGGGTCGGCGCCGTATTGCAGAAGGGCCCGCGCCATGTCATACGCGGCGGCAGCCTCGTCGTCGGCTGCAAGGCTCAATGGGGTTCTACCCCATGGATCTTTTACTTCCATGTCCGTCATCATGCGCATGACCTCAATCGCGCG
This sequence comes from Bryobacterales bacterium, assembly GCA_965214915.1. Taxonomy (GTDB): domain Bacteria; phylum Acidobacteriota; class Terriglobia; order Bryobacterales; family UBA6623; genus CATQHP01. Next base: position 1,455,130 of record CBDCCP010000001.1, read on the forward strand.
ATCATATTCATTGCTGCGCAGCGCAAAATGGAGCGGGTATGAATGCTTCCACTCCGTAATATCCGGCTCTTGCAGTTTCTTTTCCTGCAACTCCATCATATCCAGCAAAGTTTGCAGCCCATGGTTTTGCGCAACTGCCTCGCCACCGCTCAGCGCCACCGCCACCGCTGCCACGCATTTTCTGAAAGTTTTCAACCGTTCCATCTTCACTCGCTCCCTCCTAAGCCGTTGTCTCGCGATCCGAAAAGAGCTCCCAGGATTGCAAACACGGCTTCCCAACGCAGGAATTCACGCAACGACGGGAACAAAGGTCTGCGTTTCATCGTGCCACTCCCTATCCAGCTAGTTCATAACAGATCGCCAAAGCGGACCTTGCCGCCGGCTCGTCGGCGTCGTAGTCTGCGGCCCGCTTTTACGACCGCAATTAATTCCTCGATGGTGTGAGCAATGAAGATCCCGCCCGGACCTCGGTCCCGGGGACGCCTATAATGCGACCGAAGGCATCCGCAACATGGCCAGCCAGAACATACGCGCGGGCATCACTGCTCTCGAAGCCAAGCTCGTGGCCCGCCTTGATGCCGAACACCGCGTCATTTGGGTGCTGATCTCCCCCATGGTCGCCGCCATCGTCGCCGGCTTCTTCCGCGGCTGACTTGGAAGACGACGCCCCCCTACAAGGACACCATTAACAACTGACCGCTCCGAGCAACCATTAGGTTAAGAGATAACCATTTCGACAACCCCTTGTCAAACTAAATGCGGAAATTTCGAAAATTCGAAAAATTTAGTGGTCCAGACGTCCAGAGCTTCCCGTTTGCCGAACTTGTACGTCGCCACGAGCTCGGACGCGCCTTAAGCACTGCTGTTGACTCGATCAATCGCCGTCACCGAAGCACGGTCATCAGTTTCGAAAACTGCTCCGTGCTTGCCGGCCTTGTCAACATAGACATCGGGAGGCGAGACGTGGTTGTGAAGAAGGACGCCAGGGACATGGTCGAGGCGCGCTTGCGGCCCGCTGAGAGCGGCGGCCGCAACATCGGCGCCGCGAACGATCGGCTCGCGGTGGACCCGCTCAACCGCATAGCGCAGGACGGACGCAGGCCCCTCAACGGAAGCGGCGCAGCCGGCCGCAATGACCAGGAGACAGAAAACGACGTAGGGCAAGAGATTCAGTGCAAGGCGGCAGTTCCCGAAGAGCATAGCAGGATTTCCATCGAAATATGAAATTCCGTAGCATAGTATCCATTAAATGGGATTAGCGCCGTGAAAACCCCTTGTAAACGCATCGAAAACGGCTTTTTCACGGGCTTTTCGGTTTGGCGCCGTATTTGCTACGAATAAGAGTGGATCAGTATGGTCGAGGTGTGTCTTTTGCGCCGGCGGCCGTTTGCTGAACATGGTTAGACCTCGTCGATCGATGAAATGGACCGTGCTTGGGGCCTTCGTGGGGTTGGCTCTGGGCATGTTGTCGCTCGCCAATCAGGCGCAGCGCAGCCATTTCGGGGTGCCGGAAGACGGGGTCGTGTGGGTCGATGCGGATGCAGGCGTTGAGGCCGCCCGGGTCGATCCCCAAGGCCCGGCCGCACGGGTGGGGGTGCGGCCGGGCGACGTTTTGCTTTCCATCGGCGGCCGGGCAATGGGTGAGCCGCTCGATGTGACCAGGGCGCTCGCCGCGGTCGGCGTCTGGAATCGCGTGGAATACGTTTTCTCGCGTGACGGCGCCGAGTTCAATCGCGCCGTTATCGTGGCCGAGTACAGCGGTCAGCCGGCGGTGCGCTACTTTCTCACGGCCTTGGGCTGGATTTACGGGCTGATCGGGTTTGCGGTTTATTGGCGCAAGAGCGGAAAGCAGGCCGCGCGGTTTTATGCGTTTTGCTTGGCTTCGTTTGCGCTTTACAGTCTGAGCTTCAGCGGCGCGTTGGACGGCTTGGACCGTTTGGTGTACTGGCTGGATGTCTGGGCGTTGTTGCTGGCGCCGGCGATATTTCTGGATTTCTGCCTACGGTTTCCGCATGGGGAGAGGCGTCTCGCCTGGGCGGCGAAGCTGTCGTACGGCATTGCAGCCTGCCTTGGCGCCGGCCACCATCTGGCGGCTTCGGGTTGGCTGGTTGCGGACGGCTCGGCGACTGAGCAGTTGTTCGTTTTCGACTCCCTGCCGCTGATTTTGATGGGCCTGAATTTCGTTGCCGGCGCTGCGGCGGTGTGGGTTGGGGCGCGGGCCGAAGAGGGGTTGCCGTTGCGGCAACAGCGGCGGTGGCTGGCCTATGGGGCGCTGGGAGCGGCGCTGCCGTTCTGCTCGATCTACGCCGCGCCGTTTGCGTTGGGCTACGAGCCGGGGCCGAACGCGGCGTTTGCGGTGTTCTCGTTGGCGTTGCTTCCGTTAGGCATTGCGTTTGCGCTGGTGAAATACCGGCTGATGGATGTCGAACTGTTCGCGCGGCGTTCGAGCGCATACGGACTGGTGGCAGCGGTGTTGATGATCGTGTTTTACATGGGGAGCCTGTTGGCCGGCGGGCTGTTCGAGACGGGGCCGCGGGCGCTCGCGCCCGTTGCCTGGCTGGCGTCGTTGGTTGCGGCCGCCGTACTTTTCCATCCGCTGCGCAATCGGATCCAACAGACGCTCGACCGGCGTTTCTACCGGGAGCGCTACGATTACCGCCGGACGCTGACGGACTTTGCCGCGGAGTTGACGCGGGCGGCCGATTTGCAAGAGATGATTTCGGCGGTCTGCGACCGCTTGACCCAGACGCTGGACGTCGAGCGCTTGGCGGTGTTCGTCGCAGATTCGGATGCAGAGCGCTCCGCGGGCCGCTTTCGTCTGTTGCGGCAGCATGGGCTTGAGCGTTTCCCAACCGGCGGCCTCGCGCAGTTGGATTTGCTCGAAGGGGTTTCGGAGAAGGCTTCGGGCACGGTGTTTTTCGAGGATCCGAAGGCGCGGAGCGAACAGCCCGACGGATTGCGCGAACTGCTCGCGGCGCTCGATTGCAACTACTTCGTGCCTTGCCGCGCGCGGGGCCGAACGACGGCTTGGCTGGCCTTGGGCCGCACAAACGCCGGCCGCTATTTGACCGGCGACGATGCGGCCTTGGTCGAGACCGTGGCCGGCTACTTTGCGATCGCCTTGGAAAATGCCCGTCTGTACCGCTCCCTGGAACGCAAGGCGGAGCAATACCAGCAGCTCAAGGACTATAACGAGAACATCGTCGAGTCGCTTTCGGTGGGAATTTTGGCGGCCGACCTGGATGACCGCGTGGAAAGCTGGAATACGCAGCTTGAGTTGGTGTTCGGCATTTCGCGCCCGCAGGCGGCAGGACGCAAGCTCAAGGAGCTTCTGCCGCCGGCATTGATCGCGGAATTCGAGAAACACCGCGGCGAGACGGGCATCCAGAACGTTTACAAGTTTCGACTGCGGGCGGGAGATTTCCCCGAAGAGTTCCGTCCGTCGGATGCTGCGGCCGAGCAGGAGCGGTTGGTCAACATCGCCATCGCGCCTCTTGTCGCCAAGGATTTCCAGCCGATCGGGCGCCTCGTGATTTTCGACGACGTGACCGAGCGGGTCGAGCTTGAGGAACAGGTGGCCCAAGCGGATAAGCTGAGCTCGATCGGCTTGCTCGCGGCCGGCGTCGCTCACGAAGTGAATACTCCGTTAGCGGTGATCTCCAGTTATGCGCAGATGCTTGCCAAACGGATCGAGCAGGACAGCAGCGAGGCCGAGATGCTCGGGAAAATTACGGCGCAGACTTTCCGCGCCGGCGAGATTGTCCATTCGTTGCTCAATTTCTCGCGGACTGCCGGCAGCGAGACGTCCCCGACGAATGTGAACCGGGTGCTCGAAGACATGCTGGTTCTGGTTGCGCCGCAGCTTCGCAAAGCGGGAGTGCGCGTAGAGAAACGGCTCGCTGCGGCGATTCCGGTTCAGGCCAATGCAGGGAAATTGCAGCAGGTTTTCCTGAACCTGTTCCTCAATGCGCGCGATGCGATGCCGCGCGGCGGCGCGCTTGTGGTGGAGACTCATGAAAGCGCCGGCGGGGAGGGCGTCGAGATTCGGATTTCCGATACGGGCATCGGCATTTCCGAAGCGATGCAGCGAAGGATTTTCGACCCGTTCTTTACGACCAAGGGGCCGCAGCGCGGTACGGGCCTAGGGCTGGCGGTTACTTACGGAATCGTGCAAGAACACTCCGGCGCCATCGCGGTGGACAGCGCGCCGGGGCGGGGAACGACGTTTACGATTGCCTTGCCCGCGGCGGAACAACCGGTTCATGCCTGATCTCTTATCCGCGGGTTCCCGGCAGCCCTTCGATGCGCCCAGGCGCGGGCGGATATTGGTCATCGACGACGAGGCGGATATTCGCGGCAGCCTCGAGCTGCTTTTGACGCTCGAGCGCTATGCCGTTTCTACGGCGGCGACAGGGGCCGAAGGAATCCGGGCCGCGGAGCGGTTCCCGCACGATCTGGTGCTGCTGGACTTGATGCTGCCCGATCGCTCGGGGCTGGAGGTCTTGGAAGAGCTGCGCAAGATGGACAAGTCTTTGCCCGTGCTCATGCTGACTGCGTATGGATCGGTCGAAACGGCGGTCAAAGCCCTGCGGCTGGGGGCCGACAATTTCCTGACGAAGCCCTGGAGCAATGAAAAATTGCTGCTGGAGATTCAGCAGGCGCTGACGCGGCGGCGCTTGGAAGAGGAGAATGCCCGGCTTCGCGGCGAACTGCAGCAACGCTACAGCTTCGAGAACATCGTCGGCAAGAGCGAGGAGATGCAGCGCGTCTTTTCGCTTGTGGCTCAAGTGGCGCCCAGCCGCTCGACGGTGCTGATTTGCGGGGAAAGCGGGACGGGGAAGGAGTTGATCGCGAAGGCGATTCATGCCAATTCGCCTCGCTCCGGGAAGCCGTTCGTGCCGGTCAATTCGGGATCGATCCCGGTGGATTTGCTGGAATCGACATTGTTCGGACATGTCAAAGGAGCGTTTACCGGGGCGGTTCAGAATCGCAAGGGGTGCTTCGATCTGGCGCATGAAGGGACGATTTTTCTCGACGAGGTCAGCACGCTCAGCGTCGACACGCAGGCAAAGCTGCTGCGTGTGATTCAAGAGCGCGAGTTCATGCCGGTGGGTTCGACGGAGATGGTTCGGGTGGACGTGCGCATCATTGCAGCGACCAACGAAGATCTCGATGCCGCGGTGACCGAAGGCAGGTTCCGGGAAGACCTGTTTTATCGCCTGAACGTAATCGGCGTGAATCTTCCGCCTCTGCGCGAGCGGCGCGACGATGTCCCGCTGCTGGTCGATCACTTTCTGACGATGTTTTGCCGGCGGGAAAAGAACGATTATCTGGACGAAAACAACGCATCGACGCTCAGGTTTTCCACTGACGCGATGCGCATCCTGATGGACCACGAGTGGCCGGGCAACGTGCGCGAGTTGGAGAACGTGATCGAGCGGGCCGTGGTCTTGGCGACGGGAGCCGAGTTGCCGCCCGAGGTATTTCCCGAGTCGCTGCTGGCGGCGCACGGCATGGTCGTTCCTCGTGAGATACGCAAGTTTCAGCCGGTTGCCGGGGCGAGCTTGTCGGAGATCGTGGAAGAGTTCGAGCGCAAGCTGATCGAGTCGCAACTCGAGAAGCACGGGTTCAATCAGACTGAGACGGCCAAGGCTTTTCGCGTGGCGCTATCGACCTTGAACCAGAAGATTCAGCGGCTGGGGATCCAGTCCAGAAAGAGGCGCGAGGGGCGCGAGCGCTAGAAACGGATGCCCTTCTTGAGCAGCACGATTGCGTAGAAGTAGAGTTCGGCGTCCAGCACGCGTTTGACGTTGTCGCCGTTGCGGAAGCCGTGCTGCTCGCCTTCGAACAGCAGGTAGGCTGCCGGGATGCCCTTGGCGCGCAGCGCCTCGACCATCTTTTCGGTTTGATCCGGCGGCACGACGCGGTCTTCGCTCCCTTGGAAGAAGATCATGGGAGCGGAAAGCTTGCCGGCAGAGTGGATAGGCGAGCGCTCGATGTAGGTATCTCTGGCTTCGGGATAGGGGCCGACCAGACTGTCGAGATAGCGCGATTCGAATTTATGGGTGTCGCGAGCCAGCGCTTCCAGGTCGCTGACGCCGTAGTAGCTCGCTCCGGCTGCGAAGACGTCTCGGAATGCCAGGCAGGCCATGGTGGTGTAGCCGCCGGCGCTGCCGCCTTTGATAATGAGGCGGTCGCGGTCGGCGAGTCCTTGGCCGGCGAGGTAGAGAGCGGCGTTCGCGCAGTCGTCGACATCGGCGATGCCCCAGTTGCGGTTGAGGCGTTCGCGGTACGCGCGTCCGTAGCCGGAGCTTCCGGAATAGTTGACGTCAACGACGGCGAAGCCGCGGCTGGTCCAGTATTGCTTGGAGAGCGACAAGGCGCTCGACGCGGCGCCGGTCGGGCCGCCGTGACTCATCACGATCAGGGGCGGTTTCTCGTCTTGCGGAGCTTCGAAGTCGGGATTGCGAGGCGGGTAATAGAAGGCGTGGGCGGTCCGGCCGCCGGTAGTCGGAAACGAGAGCGGCTTGGGGGCGGACAGATAAGGGCGCAGGCCGTCGTCTAAAGTTGCCGAGCTGCGGAGTCTCTCGGTTTCGCCGCTGGAGAGCTCGAGCTTGACGATGGCGGCAGGCTCGCTCGGCGAGGCTGCGCGGAAAACGGCGGTGTTTCCCGTTGCCTGCAAGCCGTCGATGTCGGTGTAAGGGGTTTCAATCGGCTCGAGGCCGCCGCCGGCGGGATCGATGAGCGCCAAGCTCCATTGGCCCGATCGGGTGTACGTGCAGATCAGCCGTCCGTCGCCGGTAAAGCCGTAGGCGGACATCCGAAAGACCCAGTGCGGCATGCCGAACTCGGCTTCCAGCTCATGAACCGCGGCGGCGCCGGAGGGAGAATCGCGGTAGAGATTCCAGAAGCCGTTCCGGTCGGAGACGAAGAAAAGCTCGCCCGAGGGCGACCATTCGGGCTGAAAGATCGACTCTTCCGGGCCTCCGGCGACTTTCCGGCGGGCGGCGAGGCTGCCGTCGGTTGCGAACTCGGCCATCCAGAGTTCGGTTCCGTCCCAGGGCATGTTCGGGTGGCGCCACTCGATCCAGCACATGCGGCGGCCGTCGGGGCTGAGACGCGGGTTGGAGTAAAAATCCGCCCCGGAAACAAGAATGTTTTGCTCCGCGTTCGGTTGGAACGAAACCGCGGCGATGGCGTTGACAGGTTCGCGGGAAGGGTCGGAATGGTCCTCGCGCACCGTTACCAGGCGTCCGCGCCCGTGGTCGACCGCGGCGTCGGCATAACGCCAGAGCCGCTCGGGAGTCAGGGGTTCGGGTTCGCTTCCGGGTGAAATTTTGTAGATTCGCTGATCGCTGAAGTTCGAAAAGAAGACGGTTCCGCGGTCCACTGCGTAGGCGCCGCCGCCGTACTCGTGTACGCGGGTGCGGACGTTGAACGGCTCCGGCGAAACATCGCCGCGGGAGCCGTCGGGGGTTCGGCGCACCAGCACGGAGCGCCCTTTTTCCGCTGGCCGCCCCTCAAGCCAATAGATATCGCCGCCGTCGAGAGCCGGTTCGCCGAGACGGACGGATTCCTTGACGACCAGGTCGGAGGTAAAGGGCGACTTCCAGAATCCGTATTCAGCGAGTTTCGCCATGGCCTGCTAATGGACCGGCCTGTCGGGAAGCTCGCTCAGGAAATCTTCGACGAGCCGCCGCTGCTCCGGGCCGTCGAGATTTTTTTCGAGGATGCGCTCGGCGGCCTGGATGGCGATCGCCGCGGTCTCTTTGCGGATCGCCGCGGCGGCTGCGCGCTGCTCGGCCTCGATCCGCCGCAGACCCTGATCGACGATTTTTTTCGACTCGGCGCGCGCTTCGTCCACGATTTTGGCGCGGACTTGCTCCGCCTCCTGTTTCGCGGCGGCTACCAGTTCCTCCGATCGACGCAGAGACTCTTCCGTGCGGGCTTTGTTTTCGGCAATGGCCTGCTCGGCCTCGCGCTGGGTCTGCTCCGCTTTCTCCAGAGAGTCCTTGATGCGCTGCTCGCGCTCGTCCAAAGCGCCCAAAAGCGGCTTCCAGGCAATCAACCGCAGAGCGACGAACGTAAACAGGAACGTGACCACGGTCCAGAACATCAGACCCGGTTCGAATTTCAGCAGTGGGTTGTCGCCCGCCATCGTGATTGCCCCTCGGTTCCGAGCTAGAAGAACAGAGCGACGAACAAGACGCCGAGTCCGATGACGGCGACGCCTTCAAGCAGGAACAGCGGCAACGTGAACGCGCTTTTGATGTCGTCGGCGGCCTGCGGTTGGCGGGCGATGCTCTCGACGGCGGCAGCCGTGAACTTGCCGATGCCCAAGCCGGCGCCGATGACGATGATGCCCGCGCCGAGAGCGGCGCCGGAATACTTGTCGAGCACCTGAGCGGAGGCCAGAGCGGGCGCGGCGAGCAAAAGCGTCGTGAGCCATAGCATTTTGTGGGTGGATTTCATCGTAAAGGTTCCTTTGTGAGTGATGGTGATGCGAAGAGTGGAAGTGTCTTCAAAAATCAGTGCGAAGAATGGACGACCATGCCTACGTAGAGAGCCGTCAGCAGCGTAAAGACATATGCCTGGATGAAGGCGACGATCAACTCCAGCAGCGTGATCGCCACTGCCAGAGGAATGGAAACGACCGCCACCGCGACGCTTTGAAATAGAAAGATGAATCCGAGCATAATCAGGATCACGATGTGTCCGGCGGTCATATTCGCGCCGAGACGGATCATCAACGCGATCGGGCGTACGAACATGGAGATCGTTTCCAGAAGAACGACCAGCGGGGCGATGGCCAGGGGGGTTCCGGGCGGAACCATGTGCTTGACGTAGCCGATGGGCCCCAGGGCGACTACGCCGCTGGCAATAAACGTAAAGAACGCCACGACGGCCAGCGCGCCGGTCACGTTGAGGTTGCTCGTCGCCGTGAATCCGCCGGGGACGAGCCCCAGCAGGTTGCAGGTCAGGATGAAGAAGAACAGCGTCAACAGGAACGGCGTGAACCGGCGCCCCCACTTTTCGCCCATGTTGCCGATAGCGATTTCGTCTCTCACGAACACGACCAGCGCCTCGAGCGCGTTGGCCATGCCCTTCGGGGCGGCGCCGGCGGCCCGCGGTCCGCGCAGGAAGACGCCCGTCAGCACGATAAGAATGAGCGAGGCGGCGAGCATCATGAGCACTGCTTTCGAGATGCCCCACTGTTCCAAAAACGGAGCGAACGGAGCGAGAAAGCCGTACTCGACCGCGCCGTTCGAAATGTGATGCATGATGACCGCGGGCAGGGACTCCTCGTGACCTTCGCCCTGTTCGGCCCCATAGGCAAGCGCCGCCGCCGGCAGCGCTATGAGTAATCGCCGCATCATTGCCGTTCGAAAAACCTTTGGTAGCGCATGCCTTCGATGACCTGCGCGGCAAGATAGCCAAGCAGCAGTGAGGCGGTGAACGCCCGCGGTTCCGCCAAGCCGCGCGAGAGCACGAACGCCAGCACGAGCAGGACCCAGACGGCGCGCGCCGCCGCGCCGGCGAGCAGGGCTTTCCAGAACGCGCGGCGCAGCATCGGTCCGGCTTGGCGCAGAATGATTTCGGAAACGGCCAGCGTTGCCAAGCCCGCGGTCAACCCCCATACGATGGCGCTTGTCATTTCTTGGTCCAGATAGCCTTGGCCAGGTTATAGAATCCGACGACGATTCCCAGGAAAAGCCCGATAATCGCGGCAGCCGGGTTCCAGTCCCAGCGGTCGCCGATCAGCGCGCCGATCAGCAATCCGCCGAGCACCGATCCGCTCAACGAAAAAGCCGCCGTATGAGCCGCTGTGGGCGGGCGAAACTTCACGGTAAGTTCCTGCGTTCGATGATTTCTAAGGGGGCTCCTAACGCGATGGCGGACGGGCGCAACGCCATCAAACTTGAAGATAGCAGAATTGGCCGGCGGACGGCAATATGGAGCCGGACATACCCGCCGGTTTTCCCCTTGACGTTCTCGGCGCGGCCCGTTCAGCGGGCGGGGGCGATGCCGGCGCGCTTCGGTCTCCTCGCGCCGGCGGCCCTTTCAGCGACTCCGCGCGATCAGCTCGCCTGGATGATGTTCCAACCGCTGCCGGGTATCCGTTGCGCTTTGAAGTAGGGATGCCACAGGACTTCGGTATCCTCTGAACTCGACGTGTACGTCTCGCCCGAATCCAGATTCTCCCAGCTTGCCTCCCCGTTCCACAGGACCGAGAAGCGGAAAGGGACGCCCGCGATACTCGTGGTTGTGCCTTGGATATCGCAGTATTGGCCCGGTACGTACAGAACGCCCAGTTGGCACGCGCCTTGGCTGATGAGCGGTCCGCTGCCGATCTGCGCTTGGGCGCGTCCGGGCGACATGAGGGCGTACACGGCCGCGGGCGTCGCCAAGGCCAGCGGGCCGTACTTTTCAATGAACTGCCGCCGCGCGGCATCCGCCGGCGCCGGTTCCCGCGGCGTCTCGGACGGGGTCATGATATTCCCCTTCTCGGGGAAGGTGGATTTTCGGGGGGGGGGGGTAGATTGCGTTTTGTTTGTCCATCGATTGCTACTTGTTTTCTCTGCTCTGGTTTTTGCCGCCGGGGCCAACCGGCGCGGCCACCCGAACATCAGGAGCATAGCAGGTTTCGGCGTCGACTCTCAACCGATTGTGCGGGATCAGGACATATGAGACGGCGGGGGTAAGTCGAAGCTGTGGGTACGAAGGTACTGGATAGGGGAGCGGGAGTCAAGGGCGTCATGGGGGCGGAAGTGGTTGTAGCGGTGGGCGAAGGCGTCGATCAGGGGGTTGAGTTGCTGGAGGCGGTGGGGCAGGGAGTAGACGGAGTAGAACGCGTAGCGCCAAGTGGCTTGCATGCGTTCGACGCGGCCGTTGAGTTGGGGGCTGCGGGGAGGCAGGACGTAGAGGTCGATGCGGCGCTGTTGGCAGGCGTTTTCGAAGTGCTTCTGGAACTCGGAACCGCCATCGACCTGGATGGCGCGGATGGGGAAGGGGGCGGATTGAACGAGTTTGTCGAGGAAGCGAGCGGCGGAGGCGGAGGTGGCCTGGGAGGCGGCCATGGCGGCGGTCCAGCGGGAGTAGCGATCGAGGGCGGTGAAGTGCTTGATGGTCTTGCCGGGCAGCAGCGTGAGCGAAAGGGTGTCGATCTGGACGGCCTCGCCGGGCGCTTTGGCGGGCAGCGCGCCGCGCAAGCGGCGCGCGTAGGGGCGGCAGGCGCGGCGGGTTCGGCAGGGCGGGCGGCGGAAGACGAAGACGGGTTGCAGGCGTCCGCGGCGCACCAAGCGGGCCAGGATGCGCCCGACGGTGCTGTCGGAGAGGGCATGGCCCTCGGCGCGCAACAGCGGGCCGAGCTTGCGCTTGCCCCACACCGGGTTGTCTTCCCGCAGAGCTTCGACGCGCTCCACCAGGGCCGGACTCCAGCGCGGCCGGCACAGCTTGCGGGACCGTCGGGAATGCAGTTCGGGCCGCTTGCGCCAGCGATAGAGCGTGGCGCGGGATACGCCCACCGCGTCCGCCGCCGCCTGCGCGCTCAGCCCCTGCGCCCTGGCTTGGCGCCAGCGCCGCACCGCGTCGCGCCGGCTCTCCACGGCCGCATCGACTTGCCCCTCGCCCAACTGCGCCGCAACACGAGCACTGCTGATAACCTGTCGCGGTAGGCCAAAAACCTGCATGGGGTTCTCCTTTCGCTCGTTGGCGTTCTTCTACGAGCTGCGGAGAACCCCGCCTGCGAGGGCAACCCCCTGGCCGGCCGCCCCCTGTCGATCCGGCCGGGCCCCTCCTTGAGGAAGCGAGCCATCGCCCTCTGTGAGCGCTGTATGCGGCGGGACGGAACCCGTCAAGGATACGCTACGCCGCACCCTAGCGGGCGCGCCCTTGACTGAACCCGCCCCGCCGCAAAAACCATGACCCGGTAAGAGGGCGCCGGCCCTCTGACGCCGGCTCGCTGCGTCTCATATCTATCTGAACCGGCACAGCCGAGCCTTTTCTGTTGGCGGCAACCGGGGCAGCGAGCAGAGACCGTACGGCTAGCGCAGCGCCGCCAGCACCGACTCGCCGGCCAGGTCGATGAAGGGCTGCGGGTAGATGCCGATAATCAGCGTCAGCAAGGCGCAGGCGCCCAGGGCGGCGCGCGTGCCGAAGTTCATATCGAGCTGCGCGGGCTGCTCGCCTTCTTTCAAGAGCCAGCAGGCTCTGACGACCCGGAAGTAGTAGAAGGCCGAGACCGCCACGTAGATCGCAGCGAGGATGGCGACCAGGTAGTAGCCTTCGCGCAAAATGGCGAGGAAGATGAAGTATTTGCCGTAAAATCCGGCCAATGGGGGTATGCCCGCCAAGGACAGCATGAAGATTGCCAGCAGGATCGTATAGCCCGGCGCCCGGTGATAGAGACCGTTGAAGTCGTCGATGTCCTCGGCTGCCTCGCCTTCGCGGCGTAAGGCGGCCACGAGCGCGAACGCCCCATAGTTCATGAAAACGTAGGCGAGGAGATAGACCGCAATGCCGCGCAGCCCGGTTTCGTTGCCGGCGACCAGCCCCAACAGGATGTAACCGGCATGGGCGATGGAACTGTAGGCCAACATGCGTTTCATGTTGGTTTGGGTGACGGCGGCAAAGTTGCCGATCGTCATTGTGACCAGCGCGATGGCTCCGAGCAGAGGCGTCCATGCCTCCGCGGCGCTCTCGAAGGCCACGAGAAATATCCTGAGCATCAGGGCGAAGGAGGCGGCTTTCGAGGCAACGGAGACGTATGCGGTTGTCGGGGTCGGCGCGCCCTCGTAAACGTCCGGCGCCCACATATGGAACGGCGCCGCTGAGATTTTGAAGAGCAGCCCTACGGAGCACGTGATCAGAGCCAGGAACAGCGCCAAGTCGCCTTCCGGCCGCGCGGCGACCGCCTTGGCGATCTCGCCCAGATTCGTCGAGCCGGAAATTCCGTACAGGATGGAAAATCCATAAACCAGCAGACCGCTCGAGAACGCCCCCAGGATCAGGTATTTCAGAGCCGCTTCGTTGGAGCGCCGCGTGTCGCGCAAGAAACCGACCAGCACGTAGAAGCTCAAGGCCATCGTTTCGAGTCCGATGAACAGCACGACAAGGTCGTAGCCCGACGCCATGACGGACATGCCGGCTTGCGCGAACAGGATCAGCCCGTAGAATTCGCCGCGGTGCTCGCCTTCGGCATCCATGTAGCGGGCCGAGATGACGATTGCCAGCGAGGCGGCGACGACGAATATCCAATTGAAAAATACGGCGAAGCCGTCCACCTGCATGGAACCGTTCAGGCCGGAGAACGCGCCTGCCGAGCGCACGTCGCCGAGGTGCTGGACCAGCGAAGCGCCGACGGCGACCTGCGCCGCCAGGGCCGGGATTACGTTCTTCCAGCGGTCCGCGCGGTTTCGAATCAGGAATGCGTCGGTAACCAGGATGCCGCAGCCGAACAGGCAGAGCAGGATTGCGGGCTTGAGGACGTGGAAGTCGGCGGCGCTGAATAGAATTTCTTCCATTACTCTCTCACCAGGGCGGCGGTCTTGGGTTGCTCGTATTTGTCGAGCGGGTTTTCGAGCCCGTTACGACTGAAGTAGCCCGGGTCGAGGCGCTCGACAAGCTTCGCCGTGGGGGCTTCCAGAATTTCGAAGCAGGGCTTGGGGTAGAGGCCTATCCAGAAGCAGCCGGCGATCAACGGCGCCATGACGAGTATCTCGCGAAGATTCATGTCTTTGATGTCTTCGTTCTTGGGATTCGTGATCGGCCCCAGCATGACGCGTTGGAAGAGCCACAGCAGGTATGCCGCGCCGAGGACGATGCCCAGGGCGGCGAATGCGGCCCACCAGATGCTGACTTCGAACGCGCCGCGCAAGATCGCAAACTCGCCGATGAAGCCGTTCAGGCCGGGCATGCCGGCGGAGGCGAACATGCTGATCGCGAATAGAACGGTATAGACCGGCATGCGGTTGGCCAGTCCGCCGTAGTCGGCGATGGCGCGGGTGTGTCGCCGGTCGTAAACCACGCCGACCGCGAGGAACAAGAGCGATGTCGAAAGGCCGTGGTTGACGCCCTGCAGCATGCCGCCGGCGATTCCGTTGGGGTTCATCGCTATCAGACCCAAGGTGCAGAAACCCAGGTGACTGACCGACGAATAGGCGACGAGCTTTTTCCAATCCTTTTGCATCAGGGAGACCAGAGCGCCGTAGATGATGCCGATGACTGACAGAGCGGCGATCAAACCCACCGTGAAGTCGTCGCTTGCGCCTTGGGGGAATAGCGGCATGGCGAAACGGACCAGGCCGTAGAGGCCCATTTTCAGCAAGATGCCGGCCAGGATAACGGAGCCCGCAGTGGGCGCTTCGGTATGGGCGTCCGGCAGCCAAGTGTGGAATGGGAACATCGGCACTTTGATGGCGAGAGCGACGAAGAATCCCCAGAACAGCCAGAACTGGAGATCGGGCGACGAGAAAGCAGCGACGCGCAGCAGGTCTTCGAGGGCGAAGCTCGCGTTGCCGAACTGCTCGATGTGCTTGAAGTACGCCGTGAGCAGGGCCAGCAGCATCAGCACCGAACCGGCCAAGGTGTACAGGAAGAACTTGATGGCCGCGTAGAGCCGGCGGTCGCCGCCCCAGATGCCGATGATGAAGTACATCGGCACGAGCATGATTTCCCAGAAAACGTAGAACAGGAAAAGGTCGAGGACCATGAAGACGCCGAGCATGCCTGCCTGCAAGAACAGGAAGAAGGCGTAGTATTCTTTCACTCGATTTTGAATCGACGCCCAACCGCACCAGATCGACAACCAGCCGACGACAACCGTCAGCAGGATCATGATGTAGCCGAAGCCGTCGACGCCCAGGTAGTATTGCGCTCCGATCGTTGGAATCCAGTCGATGCGCTCGACGAACTGAAAGTCGGCGGTGGCGGTGTCGAACCCGCGGATCAGGGGAATGGTCACAAGGACGCCCAGGATCGCGAAACCGTTGGCGACATAGCGGATCAGGCGCTTGTTTTCCTTCGGCAGGCACATGACGGCGAACATGCCGATAAGGGGCGTCAGCCAGATGATGCTCAGAATATGTTCACTCATGGTTTTCAACGTTCGAGGCGGCCGGGGCCGCCCTCAATCTCATTCGAATAGGAAATACCCCGCGACGACTCCGAGGCCGATCACGAACAGCAAGACGTAATTTTGAACCATCCCCGTTTGGAACATGCGGATCGGATAGGAGACGAATTTTACGCCGTAACCGATGATGTTGACGAGGCCGTCGACGATCCACTTGTCCCAGAACATGGTGAGCAAGGAGGTTATCCGCGTCATCACGCCGACCCCGTTGACTGCGCCGTCAATGAACTGGAGATCGAATAGCATCAGTTGCAAGCTGGTTCTCTTGACCCCCATTTTGACCACGAAGATGTCGTAAATCTCATCCACGAAATACTTCCGCAAAAAGAGGAGGTGTAACCCTTTGCCGAGAATGCCGTGCATGGGCTCGCCTTCGTACTTGTCGGCCTTGAAGATTTTCATGGCGTACCAGATGGCGAGCAGAGCGAGGCCGACCGAGAGGGCCATCAAGCCCCATTCGAGAGCCGCGGCGTGATGCTCGCCGGCTTCCTCGACGACGACGGCGGAGCTCAGCCAGTGTTCGAGACTGGGCAGCATGTCGTGGATGGGGCCGAACACCACCGGCGTTCCGACGTATCCCGCCAGGATGCTGCCGGCGGCAAGAATGATTAGCGGCACGGTCATCGACCGCGGCGATTCATGGACGTGCGCGCCCGGGGCGACGCGGTTGTCGCCGTGGAACGTCATGAAGATCAGGCGGAACATGTAGAACGCCGTCATCATGGCGGTAATCAGCCCGAGCGCATAGAGCGCGGGGTGGTGGGACGAGAAGGTTTTCCAGAGGATTTCGTCCTTCGAGAAGAAGCCGGCCAAGCCGGGCACGCCGGCGATGGCGATGGCGCCGATCAGCATCGTCTTGTAGGTAATTGGTATTTTGTCCTTGAGCGCGCCCATCTTGCGCATGTCCTGCTCGCCGCCGACGGCGTGGATCACCGAGCCGGAGCCAAGGAATAACAGAGCTTTGAAGAAGGCGTGAGTGTAGAGGTGAAAAATGCCGACCCAGAATGCCCCCACGCCGCAGGCGAGGAACATGTAGCCCAACTGCGAGACCGTCGAATACGCCAGGACTTTCTTGATGTCGTACTGCACCAGGCCGATGGTCGCGGCGAATATCGCAGTCACGGCCCCGACTATGGCGACGATGAGCATCGTGTTCGGCGCCAGCGCGTAGATCTCGCTGGAGCGGGCCACCAGATAGACGCCGGCCGTGACCATGGTCGCGGCGTGGATCAGCGCGGAAACCGGGGTGGGGCCCTCCATGGCGTCCGGCAGCCAAACGTGCAGCGGAAGCTGCGCCGATTTGCCGCAAGCGCCGATGAAGAGAAACAGCGTGAGCAGGCTCAGCGGCCCCCAGGATTCTTGTTGGAAACCGCCTGCCTCCAGCGCCGGACCGATCTCGGTAAAGGTCAGAGTTCCCAGCGTGGTGAAGGTCAGCAGCATGCCCAGGACGAAAGCCGCGTCGCCCACGCGGTTCACCAGGAACGCTTTGGTCGCGGCGTTTTGCGCGGATTGCTTGCGGAAGTAGAATCCGATCAGCCCCCAACTGCAGAAACCGACGCCCTCCCAGCCGACGAACAGCAGAACGTAGTTGTTCGCCATCACCAGCAGGAGCATGAAAAACAGAAACAGGTTGAGAAACCCGAAGAAGCGGTAGTAGCCGCCGTCGTGGGCCATGTAACCGACCGAATAGACGTGGATCAGAAAGCCGATCCCGGTGACGACCAGAATCATGACCGCGCTGAGCGCGTCGAGGAGGAATCCCCAATCGGCGGTAAATGCGCTCAGGCCCGTGCCGGTCATGGAGTCGAGTCCGGCGAGCCAGGTCCATTTCACGACTTCGTAGCTGTGGCCTTCGACGTTTTGCAGTTGAAACACCGCGCCGAGCGCGAAAAGGAACGAGACCAGAACCATGCCGGGACAGAGGATGTTGACCAAGGCTCGGCCGGCGGGTTGCCCGTGGCTGCCGCCGTGGCCGGCGTGGTCGTCTGCGGGCGGTCCTTGGGAGTGCTGCGGCTCAAGACGCCGGCCGAAGAGCAGCATGACCGCCGCTCCCAGCAACGGGAACATGGGGATGAGCCAAATGCTATCGAGGAAAAACATGGTCTATCGGCTTGTAGTTCCTACCAGCGGAGCAGATCGATCTCGTCGGCGTGGACCGTTTCCTTGTTGCGGAACAGAGCGATCAGAATGCCGAGTCCGACGGCGGCCTCGGCGGCCGCGTCGGTGATCACGAATATCGAGAAGACTTGTCCGTGAATTTGTTGGAGCGCGGAAGAGAAGGCGATGAGATTAATGTTGACGGCGTTGAGGATCAACTCGATCGACATCAGGATGACGATGACGTTGCGGCGCGTCAGGATGCCGATCGTGCCGATGAAGAGCAGCAGCGTGCTCAGAACGAGGTAGTGCGCTGTGGTGACTTCCATCCGGGCCCTAGCCTTCCGTCTCGCTTTTCCGCGTTTTCGACATCACAACCGCGCCGACGATCGCCACCAGCAAGAGGATCGACGCCAACTCGAACGGCAGCAGGTACTCCGAGAAGAGCACGTACCCGACCTCTTCGGAGTTTTTGGTCAAAGAGCCCGGCTCGAGCGGCTCGCTCCTCTCGGGGAATTGCAGGCTGCCGGCGCCGTGTACGACGAAAGACAGCACGATCACGAGCACTACGATGGAACAGAAGACGGCAATCCACTTCTGGCTTGAGAAGCGGTGCGTCAGCGCCTCTTCTCGCACCGGAACCAGCATGATTACGAACAGGAAAAGGACCGTGATGCCGCCGACATAGACGATGATTTGCACGCCGGCCAGGAATTCCGCGCCTTGCAGCAAATAGAGGCCGGCGACGCCGACCAGGGCGCCGATCAGCCAGATGGCCGAATGCACGACATTCCGGCGCGTGATCGTCATGATCGCGCTGCCGAGAATGATTACCGCAAAGAGGTAAAAAAGAATGCTGTCAATCGACATGATTGGGCAACGGCCGCATGGCGAGCCTCGGATTCGGGGGGAGGCAAAGTCCTACAGCATACACCAATTGCTCGGTTGCGCGGGGCTTTGTCGTCGGGATATTGCGAATCCGATGCTTGCGTATCGATCCGGCTAGTGGCGGTACTCGGTCGGCAGCGGTCCTTCCTCCAGCATCTGGCGGTCCCAGATTTGACCTTCTCGCGTAAAGGTCGCCATTTCGAAGTCTTGGGTAAGCTCCAGCGCGTCGACCGGGCAGGCGTCTTCGCAGAGGCCGCAGAACATGCAGCGCGAAGTGTCGTAGGTGAAGTTGGTGAGATCCTTGCGCCGAGTTTCGGGGTTGCGCTCGGAAGTTACGACGATCAGTTGTTCCGGGCAAGCCAGAGCGCACAGGTTGCAGGAGATGCATAGCGTCTCGGCGGTTTCCGGGTGGGTGTTCAGCCGCGGCGCCCCGCGGTAGCGCTCCATGACCGGCGGCCGTTCCCGGGGATACTGCTCGGTTACCACGAGCGAGGGCTTCTGGTTTTTGAAAGTGGTCCAGAGGCCCTTCAGCAGATCCGTGAGCAAAAAAGTGTTGAGCAGATTGGCCATCGCTTCTCTTCCTATCTTAGCCCCGCGCGAGCATTTGAGCGATGCTGTTGATAATCAGCCCGGCCATGCTCACCGGTATCAGCCACTTCCAGCCGACATCCATAAGCTGGTCGTAGCGGAAGCGGGGAAATGTGCCGCGGTACCAGATGAACATGTAAACCAATACGGCTACTTTGGCCAAAAACCAGAACAGGCCGACGATCAGAGGATTGATCGCCGGGACGGCGAAAAGGGCCGCCAGCAGCAGAGCCGCGCCCGCAAGGCCGAACATGCCCAGCTTGAATCCGGCAATGATCTGCCTGGTTGCGCCCTTGATGCAGGCCAGAGCGATGACGCCGAAGAGTGCGACGGGCAGGCCGACGTTGAGCGGCGTTTCCAAAAAGCCGACGTTGGGGAACGGCCGCAGCCAGCCCCCGAAAAACAACGTAACGCAAATCCCGCTGATGACGAAGATCGCGGCGTACTCGGCCAGAAAGTACAAAGCAAAGCGGAATCCCGAATATTCGGTGTGGAATCCGGCGACGATTTCCGATTCGGCTTCCGGCAGATCGAACGGCGCCCGGTTCGTCTCCGCCGTGCCGGCAATGATGAACAACACGGTCGGGATGAGCATCAGCAGATAGTTGTCGAACGCGCCCCAGACGCCGCGTTCGTATTGGGCCTGAATAATGCCTTGCATGGAGAGCGTGCCCGCGCACATGATGCCCGTCACGGCGGCGAAGCCCAGCGGCACTTCGTAGCTGACCATCTGAGCAGCGGCCCGCAGGGAGCCCATCAGCGAATACTTCGAGTTGGAGGACCAGCCGCCCAGGATCAGCCCCAGAGCGCCGATCGACGACATCGCCAGAATGAAGAGGATGCCGATGTTGACGTCGGCCACGTAGAACTTGTCGCTCAACGGCAGCACGGCGAACGCCGACAGCGCGGTGAACGTGGAAAGAACCGGCGCCATCCAGAAGACCCACTTGTCGGCGCCGGATGGAATGATGTCCTCTTTGAGCATCAGCTTCAGGGCGTCGGCCAGCGGTTGCAGCGCGCCGTAAGGCCCGACGCGCATCGGCCCCAGACGGACCTGCAGATCGGCGAGAACTTTCCGCTCGGCGAGCACCATGTAACCCGCTACGAGCGGGAACAGCGCAATGATGACCAGCGTGGCGACGAGGGGCGGCAAATAGGGACTCGAGAGAAATTCTTCCATGACGGATTACCTGTCCACCTCGCCCAGAACGATGTCGATGGTGCCGATGATCGCTACGACATCGGCCACCAGAGAACCGCGGCACATCTTGTCGAGCGCTCCCAGATTGACAAAGGACGGCGGGCGTACGCGCAGGCGGTAGGGATTCAGCGAGCCGTCGCTGACGACATAGTACCCCAACTCGCCCTTGGGCGCCTCGATGGAAACATAGGCTTCGCCGGGCGGCGGCTTGATCACCTTGCCGACCTTGCCCTTGATCGGGCCGGCGGGAAGACCTTCTACGGCTTGGCGGACTATGCGGCAGGATTGCACCATTTCTTCCATGCGCACCATGTAGCGGTCGAACGTGTCGCCGTTTTCGGCGGTGGGGATTTCGAAATCGTATTTTTCGTAGCCGCTGTAGGGCAGCGCTTTGCGTATGTCCCACTTTTCGCCGGCGGCGCGCAGCACGGGGCCGGTTACGCCGTAGTCCTTGCAGTCGGCGGCATTCAGGATGCCGATGCCTTTGGTGCGGTTGACCCAGATGCGGTTGCCGGTCAGCAGGGCGTGGTATTCCTTGAGCTTTTCTTCCATCAGGTCGCAGAAGGCCAGGCAGTCTTTCTCGAAGGTGTCATGGGTTTCGTACTGCAAGCCGCCGATGCGGAAGGCGTGAGTCGTAAGCCTCGCGCCGCAGTATTTCTCGAAAATTTTCAGCGCCTCTTCGCGCTCGCGGAAGCAGAGAAAGACGGGCGTGATCGCGCCGATGTCGAGCGCGTGGGTTCCCAGCCACAGCAGGTGCGACGAGATGCGGTTGATTTCGGCGAGGATGACGCGGACGGCCTGGGCGCGCTCGGGGATCTCTACGTCGAGCAGTTTTTCGACGGCCATGCAGTAGCCGAGGCCGTTGGAGACGGCTGCGACGTAGTCCATGCGGTCGACGTAGGGCGCGAACTGCTGGTAGGTGCGGTTTTCGGCGATCTTTTCGACGCCTCGGTGCAGATAACCGATGACGCACTCGGCGCCGAGAACCGTCTCGCCGTCGAGCTTCAGGATCACTCGCAAGACGCCGTGCGTCGAGGGATGCTGCGGCCCCATGTTGATGACCAGCTCGTTGGAGTCGAGCAGGGTCGCTTCGGGCGCCGGCGGCGGCGCCAACATCGTTTCGGACATTACTGTGCGCTCTCAATCTTCAGGTTCTCGCGAACCCAGTCCTCATCTTGCCGGATAATGTCGTATTCCTTGCGCAGCGGGAACCCTTCCCATTCGTCGGGCATGAGGATGCGCTTGAGATCCGGGTGGTTGTCGAACTCGATGCCGAACATGTCGTAAACTTCGCGCTCGGCCCAGTTTGCCGTATTGTAGAGGGCTGTGACGCTCGGCGCCTTGCCGCCGTCGGCGAGCGGCGCCTTGATGCGCATCCGCGCGTTCTTATCGAAGGAATAGAGGACCCAAACGATCTCGAAGGGCTTCTCTTTCTTCGGCCAGTGAACGGCGGTCAGATCGACGAGATAGTCGAAGGCTTCTTCGTTCTTCAGGAACTCGACGAGCTCATAGACGGCTAGGACGTCGGCTTCAATGAAATCTTGACCGCGGTAGGTTCCGTAAAGCGAAATTTTCCCGCCGAAGCGGCTCTTGAGCGCGTCGACGAGGGGGCTTTCCCACGGCGTCGTCTCCATGACGACCGGTTTCTTGACAACTTTTTTGGGAACTGGTTTTGCCCTGCCCGCGGGCGCCGGCGGAACGCCGGCCGGTTTGGGGGCGACGCTCGGCTTTGCCGCCGCGGGCGCGCCTTCGCCGGACTTGATTGCGTCAGACATGGGGTCTCGTTGCGCCTCTCCGCGTACACGAAGAGAGACTGACTAGTGCAGCACATCGCTCGGGTCCCGCGCAAGCGGAATCGAAGCGCGGAGTCGAAACGCCGGTTAGAATAAGAGTCTCGGCCGGTAGTCATGGCAATGAAAATCCTCAAATACGGCGACCCCGCGCTCGAAACCCCTTGCGCTCCGGTCGCCGACGGCGAGTTCGAGACGCCGGGCCTCGAAAAACTTGTCGCTGAAATGTTCGAGACCATGTACGACGCCAAGGGCGTGGGGCTTGCCGCTCCGCAGGTAGGCGTGTTGAAACGGCTTACGGTCATCGATTGTTCCTGCGGCGAAAACGAGGACGAAAAACTGGTCCTCGTCAACCCTGAGATCACCGAGACCGCGGGGACTCAGGTGGGCGAAGAGGGCTGCCTGTCCATCCCCGGCTTCCGCGAGCAGGTGAAACGGCCCAGCTTCGTCAAGGCGCGCGCGCGCGGCGTGAAAGGCGAATGGGTCGAGGTCGAGGCCGAAGATCTGTTGGCGCGCGCGATCTGCCACGAAAACGACCATCTCGACGGCGTGCTGTTCCTCAGCCGGCTCAGCCGGCTCAAACGCGAGTCGATCAAACGGAAGATTCGCGGCCTGCGCAGAAAAGGCGAATGGGATTAGCTCGGTGCGCGTCATTTTCATGGGCGCCCCGGATTTCGCGTCGCCGTCGCTGCGGCTGCTTGCCGCGCATCATGACGTTACTGCGGTGATCACGCAGCCCGACCGCCCGGCCGGCCGGGGCATGAAGCCGGCCGCGCCGCCGGTCAAGGTCTGCGCTCAAGAGCTGGGGCTTGCGGTGTATCAACCCGAAAGCATAAAAGCAGCGGAAGCTTTCGAGCACATCGACGAGCGGCACCCCGACGCGATTGCGGTGGTCGGGTACGGCCGGATCATCCCGCAGCGCATCATTGACTTGCCGCGGCGCGGTTGCGTCAATGTGCATTCGTCATTGCTGCCGCGATATCGCGGCGCGGCGCCGGTTCCTTGGGCGATTGCCTCCGGCGAGACGATCAGCGGAGTTTCGACGATGCTGATTGCCGGGAAGCTCGACGCGGGCGATATTCTTTTGCAGCGCGAAACGCCTATCGGTCCTGACGAAACGGCGTCAGAGCTTAGCGCCCGCCTGGCGCAGATGGGCGCCGATCTGCTGCTGGAAACCCTGGACGCTCTGGAGACGGGCCGTGTGCGGCGCGTGCCCCAGGATCACGCGAAAGCGACTTACGCGCCGATCCTGAAACGCGAAGACGGCAGGGTCGATTGGAGGCAATCTTCCCGGCAGATCTACAACCGGCTTCGCGGGTTCGATCCCTGGCCGGGAATCTTTACCGTATTTCGAGGCAAGCGGCTGCGGATCCATGCGGCTCGGCCGTCCCTCGCGGGCGGCCTTGCCCCCGGCGAAACGGCCCTCGACGCCGGCTCGCTGTTCGTAGGCTGCGGGGCGGGCCGGCTGGAGTTGCTGGAAGTGCAGGTCGAAGGCAAAAGACGAATTTCCGGCGCGGACTTTGCCCGCGGCTGCCGCCTGGGCGGTCAAGAGATACTGGGATCATGAGCGGCGGGACGAACGAGCGCATTCCCCTCGGTTACCGGTTTGCGGCCGGGCATGCCGGCATCCGCAACAACCCCGCGGACGATCTGGCCTTGATGGTTTCCGATCAACCGGCGTCGGCGGCCGCCGTGTTCACGCGGAACTTCGTACGCGCCGCGCCCGTAACCGTAACCGCGCGCCATCTCAAGCAGAGCGGCGGCATTGCCCGCGCGGTCGTCGCCAACGCCGGCAACGCCAACTGCGCCGCGCCCAACATGGCGGCCGTCGCCGAGGGTACGGCGCAAGCGGCTTCCGCGCTGGCGAAGGTCCCGCAGGAACAAATCCTGCTGGCGTCGACCGGCGTCATCGGCGAGCCGATCGACGAGAACGCCATCCCGCGGGCCTTGCCCGGCTTATGGGACGACCTTTCGCCCGCGCGATTCGAGGACTGCGCCCGCGCGATCATGACCACCGACACCGTACACAAGACCGCGTACGCGCAGGTCGAGGCCGGGAACGGCATCGTCCGCATAGCCGGCATGGCCAAGGGCGCCGGAATGATTATGCCCGACATGGCGACGATGCTGAGCTTCGTTTTTACCGATGCGGCGGTCGAGCCGGATGCCCTGCAATGGATGCTGAACGCCGCGGTCGAGCGGAGCTTCAACTGCATTTCCGTGGATTCGGACACTTCGACCAACGATACGGTCTATTTGCTGGCGAACGGAGCATCCGGCATGAACGTCGAGCCGAGTCGGCAGGCGGCGTTGCAGCAGGCTTTGGACGAGGTTGCGCAGAGCTTGGCGCTGGCGGTCGTCCGCGACGGCGAAGGGGCGCGGAAGCTGGTGCGCATCGACATCGAGGGCGCCGCCAACGACCGCGACGCCAAAAAGATAGCCGTCTCGATCGCCAATTCGCCCCTGGTGAAGACCGCGGTCGCCGGCGCGGATCCCAATTGGGGGCGCATTCTTCCCGCCGCCGGCAAGTCCGGCGTTGCCTTCGACCCGGCGCAGGTCGATATCTCCATCAACGGAACCCTGGTCTGCGCAAAAGGGCTTCGCGCCGCGTTCGACGAAGCGGCCGTGCAGAAAACGATGGAAGAAGACGAATCGGCGATCCGTTTCCGCATCGACGGCAAGGGCCGGGGCAAGGCGCGTTTCTGGACCTGCGATTTCACCGAAGAGTACATTCGGATCAACGCCGAGTACCGCACCTGAGATTCCTGCCTTGCCGCTGCCCGGCGGCCCCCGCTGGAGCGGGTTTCGTTGCCGTAGTTGATATAATCGAAGCTTGCAAAGAGTTTCGGGGATTTCTTTCTTCAGCACACGATTCCAACGTTCGGTTCCGGTCGCCGCGCTTGTTTTGTGTCTTGGATTCTCGCTTGGGTGCGGTTTGATTTCGACCACAACCAAGATAACGCCCCCGCCTGTGCGGCAGACCGCCGGCCGGCAGCAACTGATCGAGAAAATTCAGCGCCTGGCGACGATCGAATCGATGAAATCGACGATCTACATTCAACTCACGGTCGAGTCGGACGAGCGCGACGAGAAGACCGAACACCGCGAAGTGCGGGGGGCTTTGGTCACGCGCCGGCCGGGGTGGATTCGCGCTACGGCGCAGATGCCGGGCGGCATCAGCAAGGCGGTCGACATGGTTTCCAACGGCCTGACCTACCAGGTGTACGTACCCTGGAAAAACCGTGTTTACGAAGGCGCCAACAAGCTCGACAAACGGTCGGAAGACCGCGCCGAAAACATCCGCCCGCAGCACATCCTGGAGGCCCTCATGTTCGAGCCTGTCGGCGAGGATCAACTCGTCTTGATGGATACGGAAAGCTACGGCCGCGCAGGATATCAAATCGTCCACCTGGTCGACCGGAACGGCGGCGGCCCGCCGAGGATCAGCCGCAAGTATTGGTTCAGCCGCGACGACCTGTCGCTTGCCCGTCTGCAGATTCTCGATCCGGACGCCGAGCTCGCTACCGACGCCTGGTATCGCGACTGGCAGGAAGAGAACGGCCTGCCCTACCCCGGGACGGCGCGAATCCAGCGGCCTCGGGACGGCTACCGGATCGACATTCAGATACTCAAGGCCGGTCTGAACGAACCGGCGCCGGATACTTCGTTCGTCTTGCATCTTCCCAAAGATATTCAGGTGGAGCGCATCGGCGGACCCGATGACGCAACGACCGCCCAGGCGAGCAATGATTAACCGTTTGGTTATCCGCAATCTGTTTCATCGTCCGGTGCGGACGGGGTTGACCATCCTGGCCGTCGCTGTCGAGGTGATGATGATCCTGATGATGGTGGGCGTGTCGGAGGGATTGCTGCGGGAATCGCAGCGCCGTACCCGTGGAGTAGGCGCCGATATCCTGATCCGCCCGCAGATCAGCGGGGCGACCATCACTAGCGCCGATATTTCGGAAAAGCTTCCGGAAGTATTGATGCAGCGCTTCCCTGAAATCGCCTTCGCGATGGGTTCGACGGTGTTCACGCCGGGCGACCTGCAAACGATCACCGGCATCGATTGGTCCGAGCTGGAGCGCATGAGCGGCGGCATCGTTGTTTTCGAGGGCCGGCCGTACGCCGCCGACTACGAATGCGTGATCGACGAAGTTTACGCGCAGCAGAAGCAGCTCGGAGTCGGCGGCAAGACGACCCTGATGAACCACGAGTTCGAGGTTGCCGGCATCATCGAAACGGGCAAGATGTCGCGCATCTTCATTCCCCTTGAGACCATGCGCGAGTTGCAGGGCTGGCAGGGCAAGTTCAGCCAGATTTACGTGAAGCTCGAAGATTCCGAGCAAGTTCGCGGCCTGATCGACCGCTTGAAAGCGTTGCTGCCCAACTTGTCGGTCATCTCGGTGGAGGATTTCCTGGCGCTGGCGGCGACGAATATCAGGCAGATGTCAGACCAGTTCGTCAATGTGATCATTTCGATCGCCTTGGTCATCGGGTTTATCGTCGTGCTTCTGGCCATGTACACGGCTATTCTCGAACGGACGCGCGAGATCGGAATTTTGAAGGCGCTGGGCGCGTCGAAGACTTATATCGTCGGCGTGGTTATGCGGGAAACCGTCGTGATTTGCGCGTTCGGGATTTTGTTGGGCTATGGATTGAGCTTCCTGGGCCGCGAAGCCGTCGCGGCGCGGTTTCCTTTGGTTCCCGTGATTCTGCTGCCCGAATGGATGGTTTGGGCGGCTTTTCTGGCGGTTGTCGGCGCCGTGATCGGGGCGCTGTATCCGGCGTGGAAAGCGGCGGAAGCAGACCCCATCGAGGCGCTGGCTTATGAATAGGGAGCGGCCGTGGCCGGCAGACCGTTAATCGAAGTCGAAGACCTCAAGAAGGTTTACCGCATGGGCGGCGTCGATGTCCCGGCCCTGCGGGGCATCACCCTGCATGTCGCGTCGGGGGAGTTCCTTGCCGTTCTCGGCCCCTCGGGCTCGGGCAAATCGACGCTTTTCCACATCATCGGCGGACTGACGCCTCCGACAAGCGGGAAGGTTGTCATCGACGGCCGCAATCTCAGCCGCCTGAGCGATTCCGAACGGACCGACCTGCGCAAGACGATGGTCGGCTTCGTGTTCCAGAAATTCAATCTGCTGCCGACATTGAGCGCGTCCGAGAATATCGAGATCGCCAGGCACATCGCGGGGAAGGCGGACGGAAACGACGAGCGGCTCAAAGACGCGCTCGGGATTCTGGGCGTGGCGCACCGGCTGAGCCACAAGCCCTACGCGCTTTCCGGAGGCGAGCAGCAGCGCGTCGCCATCGCCCGCGCGATCGTCAACGAGCCGCGCATTCTGTTGGCGGACGAGCCCACCGGGAATCTCGATTCACAGAACTCGATCGCGGTGCTCGATACGTTGAAGAAGCTCAATCGCTCGTTGGGCCAGACGGTGCTCATGATTACGCACAATGCGGAGGCCGCAGAGTACTGTACGGATCGCATCCTGCGCATGAAAGACGGCCGGATCGTTTGAGATATCAGGGCCGGACGCAGTCGGGGTCTTCGACGATGCGGTGCAGGCGGTCCGGCGCGGGGTCTTGCAGAATGTGCGAGCGGCCGCTCGGCCAGCGCAGTTCCAAGCGCACTTCCTTCGGGTTCTCGCCCAATCCGAAAAATATCCGAGGATCTCGCGAGGACAGATAGCTTCCGCCGCGGACGACCGTACGGTACTGCGCCTTGCCGCCGGCCCGAGTCAATTTGACCGCCGTCCCGATGCCGTCGCGGTTGCTCTGGCAGCCGATGAGTTGCAGGCCGATCCAACGGTTGTCGGTTTGGCCGGCGTTCCGCGCCAAGTACGGTCGTCCGTCGAGGTTCGAGACGGCGATATCCATGCGTCCGTCGTTGTCGAAATCGATGGCCGCGGCGCCGCGGCCGGCTCGCGCGGTTCCAAATACGCCGCCGGAAAACCGGGAGATATCGAAGAACTTGCGGCCCTCGCGGCGGAAAAGCAGCGGGGGCTGCAAATAGCGAAGATGAGGCTGGGATTGCTCGATGTTGTCCATCACGTGGCCGTTGGCGAAGAACAACTCCTTCGATCCGTCGAGGTCCGCGTCAAGGACGGCGACGCCCCAACCGGAAAACAACTGGGTCGCGGCGCCGATCCCCGACATGCCCGCGGCGTAATCGAAAGCCCCTGCGCCGGCGTTGTAGAAAAGCGCGTAACGCTCTTGCGACAGCGTGGTGGTCGCGAGGTCGGGACGCCCGTCGTCGTCGAGATCGTCGAAGACCGTTCCCATCCCGGCAAACTCGCCCCCGTCGTCGTCGTAAGCGATGCCTGCAAGCAGAGCTTCCTCGCTGAACGAGCCGTCTCCCCGGTTGCGGAACAGAAATTGGGGGAACGAATCGTTGGCGACGGCGATGTCCAGGTAGCCGTCGCCGTCGTAGTCGGCGAACGCGGCGCCCAGGCCTTTGCCGGGATGAGCGGCGATTCCCGAAGTCTCGCCGGCGTCGGTAAATGTCCCGTCGCCGTTGTTGCGATAAAAGTAATTGGTTGCCGGATCGAATAAATCCGGGTGGCAATACGCGCGGCCGTAACTGGTCTCCAGGCCGCAGCGGTAATCGACATCGAATCGCCACTGCATGTAGCGCAGGATGAGCAAATCCAGATCGCCGTCGTTGTCGTAGTCGAAGAAGCCGGCGCTGGTCGCCCAGCCTGAGGCGCGCAGGCCCGCCTGCGCCGTAACGTCGGTGAACCGCCGCCCCTCTTCGTTGCGGTAAAGAACCGCCGCCTGCGCCTCGCCGGTAGCGGCGTTGGTGACCAGCAGGTCGGGGTCGCCGTCGTTGTCGTAGTCGCCGGCGGCCGCGCCCATGCCGTAGCCGCGGCCTTGCAGCCCGTAATCTTCGGTAGCGTCGCGGAATGTGCCGTCGCGGTTGTTGAGGTAGAGCCGGTTCCAGAAGCGCGGGTCGGATTTATCGGGCGGCGAGCCTGCGGGGTGAGGGAAGCTCAGCTTGGCGCCGTTGACGAAGTAGAGATCCATCCAGCCGTCGCCGTCGACGTCCAGAACCGCCAGGCCGCCGCCCATCGTTTCGGGCAGATACTTCCGAGGGGTTTTGGAGTTGTCGTGGCGGAAATCGATGCCGGCCTGCGCGGTGACGTCTTCGAAGCGCTGCGCCGCTGCGCCCGGGGGCAGCGCAAGGAGCACGGCGGCAAGCGCCTGCGGGCGGATACCGGAAATTCGCGGCACGGTTACTATGTTTTCAGATGCGGCGGTTTTCGATGCGGTTTGCGGTTTGGGCTTGGGCGGCCTGCGCCGCGTGGGCGGGGGAAATCTCCGGCATCGTCGTTGCCGATGACGGGATGCCCTTTCTCGGCCCCATCGAGGTTCGGCTCCATTGCGCCGGGTCGGCAATCGCCTCGGTCGCCGCGGACGGCGCGGGGCGGTTCCGCTTCCCCGATATGCAGGCCGGCGGCGACTGCGAGTTGATCGCCTCCGCGGCGGGCTACCGCGTATCGCGGACGCCGGTTCGCGGTCTGCCCGCGGCGGCGGGGATTCCCGCCCTCGTGCTGCGGCGGGCGGGCAAGTATCAGGGCGAGACGATCAGCGTCACGCACTTGGCTGCGCTGCCGGCCGCGCGCGCCCAGTTTCAAATCGCCGCGCGCAAGCTTGCCGCCAACGAAATCGACGACGCCGAGGCCGCTTTGCGCACCGCGGTGGATATCGACCCGCGGTATGCTTCCGCCTGGTTCGAGTTGGGCCGCT
The DNA here is from genome assembly GCA_965214915.1 of Bryobacterales bacterium. Classification (GTDB taxonomy): domain Bacteria; phylum Acidobacteriota; class Terriglobia; order Bryobacterales; family UBA6623; genus CATQHP01. Next base: position 1,484,579 of record CBDCCP010000001.1, read on the forward strand.
TGAGATTGTCGCTCGACGATGCCGCCGGCGCTCGAAAAGCGTTTGCCAAGGCGATTGAGGCGGATCCATGGTTCCTTGCCCCCTACGAGCCGCTTTTGCTTCTGGAACGCGCGGAAGGCAACACACAGGCGGCCTGGGCTCTCTGCGAGAAGTTCCGCCGGATCAATCCTTACAGGATGTACGGATGCGCGGGGGGCGAGTAGCTTTGCGCAGCCTTTCGGCGCTGCTTCTCCTGGCGGTATCGGCAGCCGGGCAAACGCTGGAGTTGTCGGTCGGCGCTCTCGATATCGCCGGCGATGTCCGCAAGGAAGTAGCCGCGGCCGCGTCTTCCGGCGACTGGAGGACGGTCGAGGCCGCGTTGTACCGCGCCGCGCAGGACAAGCCCGGCGACGCGGGCCTGCTGCGGGCGCTGGCCGTCGCCCACTTTCAGGCCGGACGCTGGTTCGCGGCCGCCCGCGCGTTCAAGCGATCCGACCGTATCGAGACCCTGAGCGCTGATGACCGTTTCGCTTTGGCGACGGCCTTTTCGCGGCTCGAGCGCCGCTACTGGGCGCGGGCCGAGCTGGAGCGTCTGGTCGAGAAGCATCCCGCCGAGAAGAACTACCGCTTCGCGTTGTCGGAAATTTTTTATTTCTACCAATGGTTCGGGCAAGCGGCGGAGCAGCTTGAGCAAGTCATCCTGCTTGCGCCCGACTTCGCGCCCGCGCACGACCGTCTGGGCCAGTGCTTCGAAGGCATGGGCGAGCACGAGAAGGCCGCCGACGCTTACCGCCGCGCCATGGAGTTAGACGCAGCTTCAGGCCGAAAGTCGCCCTGGCCCTCGTTTCATCTGGGCAGCTTGCAGCACGACCTGGGGCAGATCGAAGAAGCCGAAGCGGCGCTGAGGCAAGCGGCCGCGGCGGATCCGCTGCAAGCCGCCGTCCATTACGAGCTCGGCGTCGTACTGCGCAAGCGCGGAGAGTGGGCAGCTGCCGCGGAGTCGCTTAACCGAGCGGTCGAGTTGAAGCCGGCGAATGCAAAGGCCCTGTTGGCGCTGTCGCAAGTTTACGGGAGGATGGGCGAAGAAGACGCCGCGCGGCAAACGCTGAAACGTTTTCGAGAGCTGCAAGCGCAAGCCGGACGGCGGCCTTAGACCGAAGTTCAGGGCTCGTTTTGAATTAACTCATAGCAGGCAAAGAGGTTTTGGGGTTCTGAGCGTGGCGCAAGCAGCGATTTGTAGCTATGTCTATCGAGCGCGCGCCCAACCGCAAGCACGGCCGGGTCAAAAAGCGTACCCTCGCCAACCCCTCCAAACTGCCCGCCGGGGCCATCGAGGCCTTGCGCCGCGTCCTCCGCGGGGAGCGGCCGGTCAACCCCGCAGACGCCTTCAGTTGTGTGCGCAGCCTGCCGCACGGCCATGTCGCCGCCGTGCTCGGCGCCCTGAGGCGGCGCGGACTGCACACGCTGCCGCCCTTAAGCGCTGACCTCCAGTTACGTGGAGGGCGCCCACTGCCCCTGGGCCCGGCGCGGGCACAGCCGCTGCGGGCGTCGACGATGCGCAAGTTGCCGGCGGGCGGCACGGTGACGCCGGCGTTGTTCGACGAGCGGGACATCGCCGAAGTGACCAGCGACGAGTTTCCCGGCGAGCGGCCGATCGTCTGCCGCAATCCCCTGCCGGCCGCCGAACGGCGCCGCAAACGGCAGGAGTTGCCGGCGGCCGCCGCGTCGCTAAGGCGCTCAACCGGCACAAGGTCGCCAAGCATTTCATCGCCACGATCGCCGCCGACACGTTCACGTTCTGTCGGGATGACGAGCAGACCGCGGCCGAAGCGCAACTCGACGAACTCTACATCGTCCGCTCCAACGTCGAGCCGAAACAGTTCGACGCGGCGCCGACGGTGCGCGCCTACAAGTACTTGGCGAAGGTCGAGCGGGCCTTGCGCAGCCTCAAGGCGGTTGACCTGAAGGCGCCCCCGATTCACCACCGGCGGGCACACCGGGGGCGGGCCCACGTGCTGCTGTGCATGCCGGCCTACTCTGTCGAATGGCGCCTGCGGCAGGCGCCGGCGCCGTTGCTGTTCGACGACCACGGCAAGGCAGCGGCCGCGCAGCAACGCCCCTCGGAGGTCCCGCCACGCGCCGTTCGCCGGCGGCGTTGGCCAAGGCGGGCCGCAAACGAACCGACGACGACCTGCCGGCGCCCAGCTTTCGGACGCTGCTCACCCACCTGGGGACGCTGACCGCGAACACGATGCAGGTCGACGAGGGGGAACTACTTTCGCGCTGCAGACGCAGCCGACGCCGCTACGGCAGCGCTGCTTCGAACTGTTGGGCGCAACCCCACGCATGTAGCCGCCACCGAACACCCCCAAGTCACGCAAGTAACTCAACAACAGTGGCTTATGCGCGATCAACTCTGAAACTTCCGGTTAAGCGGCGCCAGCGAAAGCATCCATCTTGCTCTTGCCCTCGCGCAGCCAACCCGGCATTTTTTCGGTGTCGCCGCCAATTTCGAACATGAGCACGCCGCCGAACCGCGCCTCGCGCAGCTTGGCGATGAGGCGCGGGTAGTCGATGAAGCCGTGGATCAACGGCTTGTGCTCGGCCCATGTGTCGGGCTCGATGTCGTGGGTATGCACGTGGAACAGCTTGCCGCCGAGCGCTTCGACGATGCGCATGTTCAAGTCGTTGTAGGCTTGGACGGCTTCCGGCGAGCCGCGCTGCTCGGGCTCGACGTGCGCGAGCTCCTTGAAGCGGGCTTGGTGGCCGACGTCCAGGGTGACGCCGACATTGTCGTGTCCGATCTCTTCCTGAAAGCGGACCAGATCGGGGACGGAGTTCGGCATGGCGGTCTCGCAGGCGATGCGGAAGCCCTTGTCGGCCGCAACCGATCCCCACTCCCGGATGCGGTCGACGGCGAGGTCCCAGTTGGCGTAGAGATCGGCGCCGCTGGGTTGGGGGTGCAGAACGGCGAGCTTGGCGCCCAGGAATTCGGCGGCGTCCAGCGCGGTTCCGAGCCGGCCGACGGCTTCATCGGCAGCGGGCGCGATGTAGTTCATATCCGCCGCGTAGGGCAGATGCACCGTGAGATGGTCGAAAGGCTTGAGGGCCGCGAGGATGCGTTCCTTGTCCTGCTCGGAGATTTTGTCGAACGTGAAGCCCGGGAATTCTCCTTCGACGGGGTCGAGCTTGCCGATCAGGTTCTGGACTTCGACCGAACGGTAGCCGATGTCCGCGAGCAGTTCGACAACCTCGAAGAACCCCCAGCCGGCGATGGCCGTGTTGGCCCCCACGACATGAGGAACGAATACGTGAGAGGAAGCGGGCGGTTCGGGTTGCGAGCAATTCCAGAGGGAAGCCGCGGCGGAGCCGCAAAGCGATCGGAGGAAACAGCGGCGGTCGAGCAGCATACCGCCATCGTTTTAGCACACGAAGGTTACAGCCGAGCAATCGGCGCGGCTCATCTTTCGATTTCTTCGAATGCGACGGTCGATTCGGCGCTGAAGCGCTTGTAGTCGGTGTATTCGATCTCGTGCCGGACGCGAACGCCCCCGGAGGGGAACGGCAGGACATCGTCGGCGAGCGTCTTCACCGGGAACCAGAATTCGCCGTCGACCGGCTCGTAGAAGGTCGTGAATCCGGGGAACAGGTTGCTGTCCTCGATGCGGTGAAGCTGCGGGACCGGCCGCCCGGAAACGCGAACCACTTGCGAGTGCTCGATGCTGACCCAGATGACGCCTTCGAAGAAGCGCTGCCCGTCGAGGATCTGGCGCGGCGCAACCCGGTAAACGTAGCATTCCATGCCGTCGAGCGGCTCGACGCCCTTGTACCTGACGGCGTAACGCCAGAGGTTGTCCGCGGTCAAGACGAAGGGGTTGATTTCGCGCAGATCCTGAAAATCCTCCGCGGTGAGGCGCAGGCGCTTGAGGTTGTTCCGCGGGCCCTCGATAAATTTTTCGTCGCGCTCGCCGCCGGCGGTGAAGACGATATCGCGGACCTCGCGATAGAACCCGGCCGGCGTTCCCTTGCGGTATTCCCACAGCTTGAACGACTGCCGGTAGGTGTATTTGGCGCGCTCGGCCTCGAAGAGGCTGCCCTGCTCCGCGATTTTCGCAATCAGTCCCGGGGGAGGCCGATCGGCGGCCATGCCCGCGGCGGCAAGCAAAGCTACCATGAGAAACTTGACGACCGGCGGCACAACCGGTGTCGGCCTGAAGCCGTTTTGGCTCAGCTTGGCCGCGCTGAATCTGGCGTCGGTCATCGCCGGCATCATTCTCGCACAGAGGCATGACATCCCCGCCGCGGTCGGCGCGCCGGTCGTTGCCGCGTTCCTGTGGCAGATTTCGCTTTATTGGGCGGCGGTCTTCGAGCGGACTCGGGGCAAGATCGCGGCGCGGCTGCCGGGCGCGCGGCTCGCCGCGGCCTTGTGCGTTGTCTCGGTCGCTCCCTATTGCATCTATGCCGCGCCCACCGGCGTTTTCTCGCTTGGCTCGACCGCGAAGCTCGCGGCGTTGTGCGCTACCGTGGCGTTCCTCTACGTCGTGTTTCCACCCCGGGAACACAAGCTCGTATGGCAGGACGCGGCCGCCGCGGCCGTCATCGCCTTTCCCATGATCAGCGGGCTAAGTCCGCTCTTGCGGGACATTTACCAGGGTTTCAACTATCCGCTGAACCGTCTGGAATCCCTGGGCAAGCTGATGTTGATTCCGCTGGGCCTGTTTGTGTTTCTGGAGTTGCGCAAGCTGCCCGGCGCGGGGTTCCGTCTCGTTCCGCAACGGCGGGACTGGCGGCCGGCGCTTGAGAATTTTCTACTGGGATTGCCGTTCATCGCCGCCGCGGCTCTGGGGACGGGCTACGCCCGCTGGAATCCGCGGTTCGACGATCCCGACCGCGCGATTCTGGAAGCAGCCGGGAAGCTGCTGGGCATCTACCTGACGACGGCGCTCGCCGAAGAATTCCTGTTCCGCGGCGTCGTTCAGAATTTGTTGGCGCAGCGCAGCGGCCGGCCGTTGCTGTCGCAGGCGGCGGCGGCGGTCTTGTTCGGAGCGGTCCACCTCGGGCGCGGCGGCTTCCCGAACCTGCCGTATTTCGCTACGACCGCCGTCATGGGCTGGTTCTGCGGGCGCGCTTACGCAAGATCGGGCAGCATCGCCCCGGCAATGATCGCTCACACCCTGGTAGTCGTCGCGCAGACTCTGTTTTTTCAATAGACGGATTTCCGCTCACAGGCGGATGCTCAGCGCAAGGTTACGAGGCCGTCGTCGGATCCGCCGTCCGTCACGCGGCCGACAATCGCCGCTTGCGCATACCCTAGGCGCCGCAACTCTTCAACGCACTGCCGAGCCTCGTTTTGCGGCGTCCCGGCCAGCAAGCCGCCCGCCGTTTGCGGGTCGAACAGCAGCCAATACAGGGGATCGTCTGCGAATCGCTCCGCGTTGGTCACCTCTTGCCCGAATTTGAGATTCTCCGGGTGGAGCGAGCTGAAAATCCCTCCTTCGACGCATGCGGCCGCCCCGTCGAGGATCGGTATGGCGGACAAAACGAGCTCGGCGGATTTCTCCGACGCGCGCAGCATTTCCACGAGGTGGCCGAGGAGTCCGAAGCCGGTGATATCCGTGCAGGCGCTCGCCCCGCGGCGGCGGAATTCTTCGGCGGCGGCGCTGGCCGATTGCAGCATGGCCGCCAAGGCGCCCTCGATCCAGCGGCCTTTTGCCCGCCGCCGGGCATCGGCCGCGAACAAAGTCCCCGTCCCGATGGGCTTGGTCAGGATCAGCGCATCGCCCGCGCGCAGGCCGCCTTTCGACAGTATCCGCCCGCGCTCGGCCAATCCGGTAACCGAAAAGCCGAGCGAGAGCTCAGGGGTTTCGCTGGAATGTCCGCCGGCCAGCGCCGCGCCGGCTTCGCGCAAGGTTCGGTTCGCCCCCAGCAGGAGTTGGCGGAGCAGGTCCTCGGTCTTCTCCGGCGGGCCGAACGGCACTCCGGCCACCGCCAGCGCGGATTGCGGCTCGGCGCCCATGGCGAAAATGTCGCCGAGCGCGTGGTTGGCGGCAAGGCGTCCGAAGACGAACGGGTCGTCGACGATGGCGGGGAAAAAATCGACGGACTGCACCTGCACCTTGCCGGGCGGGACTTCCACGAGAGCGGCGTCGTCCCGCGAGCGCATTCCGGCCGGAACGTCGGAGCGCGGCAGCGGGTCGATATCCGCAAGCACGCGGTCGAGCACGCTCGCGCCGAGCTTCGACCCGCAACCCTTGCAGCGCATCGCAAAGGCCGAACGCTCTTGAGAAGCTCCCCGGTTGGCCGCCGCCTCGGACGGAAGCGCGGCGCCAGCTTCATCCATTGCCGGCAGGTCGCTGAACTTGGCCATGAAGCGGCGGTCGATCCAATCCTTCCAGATCCAAACCCATTTGCCTTCGACCGACCAGGCGCCTCGCGAGCTGACGGCGTATTCATCGCCGGCGCCGATCAGACTGAGGAACGTCTTCTGCGGGCGGAAGGGCCGCGGCGCCATGCCGTCCAGGACGCGGCGCAGGTTGCGTTCCAGCGGCGGCCCTTGGCGAACCGCGAAAACCCCGGCCTTTTCGCGCTCATGGTTGACGACGGCGGCGATGTCGCCGGCGGCGAAGACGGTATCGCCGTGGGAGAGCGAGCGCAGGCAATCGTCCACCGCGGCAAAGCCGTCGGCGTTCGTCGCCAAGCCGGATGCGGCCAGCCACGGCGGGGCCGCCGCGCCGGTAACCCAAACGATCTCGTCGAAGCTTTCCTGCAAGCCGGAATCCGTACGCAGGCCGTTCCGCGACACCTCCGACACGCGAGCTCCGCAATGAACGTTGACGCCGCGTTCCAGCAGCAGACGATGCAACTTGCGGCGGACGCGGGCGTTGTGCGTGGGCAGGATATCGGCGGTCCGGCTGAAGAGGTGCATCTCGGGTTCGCCGAACGCGCGTCCGGCAGCGGCGAGCAACCGGCGCAGGCGATGCTGGATGGCCAGCGTCAACTCGACTCCGCCGGCGCCCGCTCCGACCACGGCGATGCGCGGGCGTTCGCGGGCGCTCGAGACCCGGCCGACGAATGCTTGCCAGCGCGGCAGGAAATTACTGATCGGCTTCACCGGAACGGTGAACTCCCGCGCCCCGGGAACGTTGTCGAATCCCGGTGTCGAACCGATGTCGAGCGACAGCAGATCGTAGCCGAGCGGGGGGCGGTCAGCGAAATAGACGAGGCGTTTCTCGGGGTCGAGCGCGGTCGCGCCGGCGTGGAAAAGCCGAGCGCCGGCGAAGTTGGCCAAAGGGCGGAGATCGATGTGCGCCTCGTCGTAGGCGTAGTGGCCGGCGATCAGTCCGGGGAGCATGCCCGAGTAGGGCGTATGCATGTCGCGGCAGACGAGGGTGATGCGCACTCCGGGGATGGGCTTCATCCCCAGGCGCTTGAGCACGATGACATGCGAATGCCCACCGCCCAGAAGCACCAGATCTTGAACGACAGGCGTGGATTGCGGGATCATTCCGATGCAGACGGCGGAATTCTGATTTTGTCACGATCGAAGCCCCGCGGGGAACGGCGCGGCGGTGCGACGGGTTCCGCGGCGTTACCTGGCCCCGCGTCCTTGCGTCAGAATACGATAGCCGCAATGAACTTGCGATTTGTAGGGATTCCGGCGCTGGCCGTTGCCGTCTGCCCGCCGGCGCAGCCGCAGATGGCGGTATCGGCGCGGGCGGGGCTCATTCACCACGCCGAAGGCGAAATCCGCATCGACGGCGAAGCGTTCGCGCCGAAGGCGTCCGGATTCACGCAGCTTTCCGCGGGGCAGAGCTTGCAAACGGAAGACGGCCGCGCCGAACTCTTGCTGACGCCGCAAGGATTCGCGCGCAGCGGCCGGCGGACCGAGGTGCGGCTGCTCTCCGATGACATCTCAGCCGCCAAGTTGCGGCTGATCGGCGGCTCCGTCGTCATCGACTTCCGCCGGGCGTCCTCGAACAAAGAGGGGATGACTCTGGCCTACGGCGATGCTTGGGTAGAGCTTGCGCGCAAGGGCCTCTACCGTTTCGACGCCGTCCCCGGCCGGCCGACCCGCTTGCGCGTTTACAAAGGCCGCGCCGTCGTGCATTCGGGTCATGAAAGCCGGACGGTAGCGAAGACGAAAGCGCTCGAAATCGGCGGCGGTCCGCTTGCGCAGCCCCAGCGCTTCGACCCCGACTTCAAGGACGAATTGGACGAGTGGAACGCCTACCGCAGCCGGGCCGTCGCGCGCATGGCGCGAGCCGGAGCCAAGCGCAAACGGCCGCTGCCGGGGCTTGGAGCCGGCATGGGCGGCCGCCGCGGCAGAGGCCGCCGCAGCGGGGGAGGCGGATTGGGCGGCATACCGGGCGGCGGGCAGCGGTTCCGCAAATAAGCAACAATCTCCCGGGTACGGGCGTATTCCGCATCCATAGACTCAGGTTTTCCGGCTCGCCTACACTGAAATTCAATGTCCGTTCCGCAGTGGATTCCGGCCGCCGCCCTGCTTGCCGCCGCAGCATGGCCAATGCCGGCGCAAGAAGTCGAGCAGTTGAACGCCGACGCGCGCATGTTCGCCGTCATGGCGGCGATCAACGTCGCGGGCTATGACGACGGGCTCAACACGGCGTCCGACAGTCCGGCGCGCAAGGCGCTGCGCGATGACCTGAGCGCGCTCGACGCAACGGTCGTAACGCGCCTCAAGACGTTTTTCGAGCAGAACCGCCTGGAAGACCCCGACCTCAATTTGTCGCAGTACATCTCGTTCGCGCTGATGTGCGGGGAGCCGCCGTTTTTCGATCTCAAGGCGGAAGTGCCGACGGACCTGCCGGCGGATGTCCGGGCGATCCGCGGACTGTCGGGGCTGCTGCGCGAGTTTTACGAAAAGGCGGACATCGCAAGCCTCTGGCGGAAATACCTGCCCGCATACGAAGCCGAGATGCTGCGCTACCAGGACGCTCTGGTGCGGATGGTCTTCGAGACGAACGGTTATCTGCGGCTTTCTCCCACGAGCCGGGAAGCCCGCGGGTTTCAGGTTTACTTCGACTTGCTGGCCGCTCCCGGCAGCGTCAACACGCGCGCTTACGGCGGCGACGTGAAGGTCGTCGTACACCCTTCGATGGAGATTCGCATCGAGGAGCTGCGCTCGGCGTATCTGCTGCACCTGCTCGACCGCTTGTCGATCCGCCACGCCGACGTCGTCGCCAAGAAGAACGTGCTGGCGCGGTTCGCGCTGTTCGCCCCGGCGCTGGAGGAGGCGTACAAGACGAACTTTCAACTGCTCGTGACGAAATCGCTGGCTCATGCGGTCGAGACGCGCATGCGCTACGAAACGGAAGAGAAAAAGCTCGCCCGAGTCGATGCGCGCCTGCGCGAGGGGTTCATCTTGACGCCCTATTTCTACGAGAAACTCGCCGAGTACGAAAAACAGCCGAAGTCGATGCGCCGCTACTACGACTCCATGATTCAGGACATCGACCTCAAGCGCGAGGGGGCCAGACTGCAGGACGCGCGCTTCACCGAACGCCGCAGCCGGCCCGTATCGCGGCCGCGGCCGGCGGCGAAGCCCGCAGTTTCCGAAGTGGAAAAGCTGCTGGCGCGGGCGGAAGGGCTGCTGCAACTCGAAGAGCTCGACAACGCCCGCAAAACTTTTGAGGAAGCCCTTGAGAAAGCGGGCGGCGTCAACGCGCAGGCCAGCTACGGGCTGGGCCGGGTGGCGCTGGACGAAGCCGATCCGGACCTGGCGCTGGAACATTTCGCGGCGGCCGCAGCGGCCGGCGGCGGCGCGCGGCTGGTCGCCATGTCGCACATCTACATGGGCCGGATAGAAGATATCCTCGGCAATCGCGAGTTGGCGGTCGAGCATTATCGCAACGCGCTGGCTGCAGGGGACACTTCCCCGGTCACCCAAAAATTCGCCGAGGACGGTCTGGCCGCACCCTTTACCGGCGCCGAACAATGAACGGCGCAAAGCCCATGAGCGACCGGGAAATCGTGCTGCGCAGTCTGCCGTCGGTGGACGCGCTGCTCCAATCCGAGACAGGCGCGGAGTGGCTGCAAGCGCTGCCGCGGGAACGCGTTGCGGCCCTCGCGCGGGATACGTTGTCGGAAATGCGCGCCGCAATTCTCGCGGGCGCGGCGCCCGGCTGGCTCGACGGCCTCGCCGAAGCCAAGGCCCGCGTCGCGGCGAAGCTGGCCCGGTTGATACGGCCTTCGCTGCGCCGGGTGATTAACGCTTCCGGGGTGATTCTGCATACGAATCTGGGGCGCGCGCCGCTCGCCGCCTCGGCTATCCAGGCGATCCGCGAGACGGCGAGCGGATATTCCAATCTGGAATACGATCCGGCCGCGGGCGGGCGCGGAAAACGCGACATCCATGCGGGCGAGTTGCTCGAGCAGTTGTTGGGCGCGCCCGCCATAGTCGTCAATAACAATGCCGCGGCGATCCTGCTGGTGCTGAACGAACTCTCACAGGACGGCGAAACGATCGTTTCCCGCGGCGAGCTGATCGAAATCGGCGACGGATTCCGCATCCCCCAAATCCTCGAACGCTCGGGCGCGGTCTTGCGCGAAGTCGGAACCACCAATCGGACGCGAATCGACGATTACCGCGCCGCGGTCAGCGAACGGACCCGCGTCCTGATGCGGGTTCATCCCAGCAATTTTCGGCAGATCGGGTTCACCGGCCGTCCCAGCTTGGCCGAGCTGGTCGAGCTCGCGCGCGAAAGTTCGCTGCCCCTCGTCGAAGATCTCGGCAGCGGCTGCCTCCACGATCTGCGCGAGATCGGCATCGACGACGAGGCGCCGGTTACTGCGAGCCTCGAAGCCGGCGTGGACGTGGTGACGTTTTCCGGCGACAAGCTGCTGGGCGGCCCGCAAGCCGGCATCGTCGCCGGCAAGCCGGATCTCGTGCGGCGCATTCGGCGGAACCCCCTGTTCCGCGCCTTGCGCGTCGATAAATTGACCTACGCCGCGCTGGGAGCCACTCTGCGGGAATATATTCGGGGCAACCGGGAAAACATTCCTGTCCTAAGAATGATGCGCACGCCGGCCGCCAAGCTGCGCGAGCGGGCTGCTCTTTTCGTCGAAAAACTGGAACGGCCCGGGGTTGCCGTCTGCGACGGCGAATCGTTGCTCGGCGGAGGCTCGACCCCGCTCCGCTCCTTGCCTTCGCCGGTGATCGCGGTCGAGCCGGGCGCCGGCGAATCGGCGCAGCGCATCGAGCGGCGGCTGCGGGCCAACGATCCGCCGGTGATCGCCAGGATCGAGCGGGGCTGTCTGCTGATCGACTTGCGCACCGTTGCCGAATCCGAGGAAGACGAATTGCTCCGGGCTCTGCAAGCCTCCTTGACCGCCCGGAACCGCAGTCAGGCGAAGTTACCTTCGGCCCCGTAAACACGTCAAAACAGGTTGCTGTCCTTATCTATGCGAACCGGAATCCTTGCGCTGCAAGTCTCGCTCGCAATCTCGCTGCTCCCGACGCCGGCAACGGCTGAGGAAGCGGTCGGTTGGATCACGTCGTACGAAGAAGGCCTTGAGGAGGCCCGGCGGACCGGAAAGCCCATCTTTCTCGAGTTCCGCTGCGCTCCTTGACGCGCCGGTCGTGAATTCGACGCACAGGTTGTGCTGACCGAGGCAGGAACGAAACGCGGCGATTTGCTCAAGCAATACGTCACCGCCCGCATCGTGCGCATGAACGGGATCGATATCGGTCTGTTCGATTACGACCGCTACAACACGCTGTATTTCTTCATTCTCAACGCGGACGAGCATATCTACATGCGCTACGGCGGCCGTGACCAGCGCTCGCCGACGACGTACCTCGATCTGGAAAGCCTCGAGTTGGCGCTGGAGCAGGGGCTGGAGCAGCACCGTTTGTACCAAGCCGGAAAGATTGCCCAAAAGACTCGGCCGGCGGCGCAGTATCCGCGGGATATTCCGGAACTCTATAAAAGGACGATCGGCGCGGGGCGCTGCGTCGAGTGCCATCTGATCGGCGATCTCGAAAACGTGCAGCGGGAGATCGACGGCAATCTCGACAAGCTTTCACAGATGTTCCGCTCGCCCGACATCCGCACGATCGGCATCGGCCTCGATATCCCCAAGGGCCTTGTCGTGGCGGAAGCAACGAAGGCGGCGGCCGCGGCCGGAATGCGGGCCGGCGATACGATCACCCACTGCAACGGCAAGCGCATATGGACGTTCGGCGACCTGCAGTGGGAGTACGACCGCGTCGACCGCCGCGCGAAGAAACTTCAACTCCAAGCGGACCGCGGCGGGAAGAGCGTGGAGATCGAGATCGACCTGCCCGATTTCTGGTGGCTGACCGATATCTCCTATCGCAACTGGAGCGTCGATCCGCGCGTTTACTTCGACTCGGAGGCTTTGACCGCCGCGGAAAAAAGCAACCTCGGACTCGATCCCGACGGGTTCGCCAGCCGCGTGACCTACATCGACCGGGTCGCGGAGCTGCTCGGCAATCACGAGCTCGTCGTCGGCGACATCGTGTACGCGGTGGACGGCGAGACGCGGGACGAACTGGCGAACACCGCGGAGCTTTTCCTCAAGCTCCGCAAGCAGGCCGGCGACCGCTACACCCTGCGAATCGTCCGCAACGGCAAACGAATGGAGACCGCGCTCAAGACGGATAGAATGAGCTTTCGGAAATGACGTTTTCACTGCGTATCCTGGCGGTCTCGGCTCTACTCGCCGTTCCGGCTTTCTGCGGCGAATGGACGCCGGAGGTTCACGCCTCGCGCAACGGCCTTCCGCTGGCCTCATACCGCGCGAAGCTCGACGGAGATTACTTGGTCGTCGAGGTCAAGACCGCCGACGGCTGGCACACCTATGCGATGGACAACAAGCAGCGCGCCAAGGAGGCGCTGGCCGGCAAGATGTCGCTGGGCGTCGAAGAAAATACGCAAGTGACCGTCTCGGGGGGCTTGGAAGTGGCGGGCCCCTGGCTCCAGTCGGAACCCAAAGACTTTTCGCAACCGAAGCTGCGCTGGTTCACTTGGGGCTTCGACGGCCCGGCCTTGCTGGCCGCCAAGGTCAAGCGCACCGGGGCGGGTCCGGCGGTCGTGGCGATCCATGCGCAAATCTGCGACAGCGTAAGCTGTCAGGCGGTCGAGACCAGGTTGGAACTGCCGATCCCGCCCGCGGAGTCGAAGACGGATCTGGACATTCGAACGCTGACCAAGGTGCGGACGGACTGACGGCTGTCAACCGCCGACGGAAACGACGCGGCCCGTTTTCGCCGATTCGCCAGCGGCTTCAGCCAGGATGAGCGCCCGGCGGCCGTCTTCGAATGTCGGCGAGGGCTGCCCGCCCCGCTCGACGGCTTCGACGAACGCATCGATCTCGGCAACGTAGGAATCGGCATAACGCTCGATGAAGAAGTGGTGCAGCGGCGGCCTCGCCGCGGTTGCGGACCCGCCCCAGCGTTCGACACTCGTCGGCGTCGGGTTCGCCGAGACGAGCATTCCCTTCGCGCCGAACGCTTCGATCCGCTGGTCGTAACCGTATGCGCAGCGGCGCGAGCAGTTGATGTGGCACAGGGCGCCGGACGCCGTTTTCATGGTGACCATGGCCGTATCGACATCGCCGATTGCGCCGATCCGCGCATCCACCAGCACGCTGCCCATGGCCGTAACCTCGGTGAACTCTTCGCCGAAGATGAATCTCGCGAGGTCGAAATCGTGGATCGCCATGTCGCGGAACAAACCGCCCGACACGCTGAGATAATCGAGCCCCGGCGGCGCCGGGTCGCGGCTGGTGAGAATCAGTTTTTCCAGAGTTCCGATCTCGCCGGCGCGCACTGCCCGCTGCAGGGCGAGATGGCCGGGATCGAAGCGGCGGTTGAAGCCGATCTGGATTGGGACGCCGCTGCCGGCAATCGCCTCGCGGCAGGCGTTGACGCGGTTGAGGTCAAGGTGGATCGGCTTTTCGCAGAGAACCGCCTTTCCGGCGCGCGCCGACTGCTCGATCAGATCGCAGTGGGTGTCGGTCGCCGAAGCGATGAAGACCGCATCGATAGACGGGTCGCTGAGAATCGCCTCTGCGGAATCGACGGCCGACGCTGCGCATTCCGACGCCGCTTCGCTCGCCGCGGCAGCGGCGACATCGTAGATCGAAACCAGCCGGACCCGCGCATTGGCGGCAAGATTGCGCGCATGCATGCGGCCGATGCGGCCGGCCCCAAAGAGTCCGAATTGCAGCATGGCTCTCCTCGAAAGCGGCGCCGCGCCCTACCGCATCCGCAGGAACTGCCTCTGCTCCTGCTCGGCGGCGGTGCGGAAATGCCGCTTGTGATACTCGTAGCTTGCGCCGATGAAAGCCTCGAACAAGGGGTGCGGCTCCAGGGGCTTCGACTTGAATTCCGGGTGGAACTGACAGCCGAGATACCAGGGATGATCCGGTAACTCGCAGATTTCGACGTAGGCCCCGTCGGGCGTATCGCCCGTAATGCGCATGCCGTTGGCAGTCAGCGTGCGCTCGTATGCGGGCCGGTTGAACTCGTAACGGTGGCGGTGGCGCTCGCTGATTTCCTGCGCGTCGTAGGCGCGCTGGGCGAAGCTGCCCGCCGCAAGCCGGCAGGGCCAGGCGCCCAGGCGCATCGTGCCGCCCAGGTCTTCCACTCCCTTGAGCTCGCGCAGCTTGAAGAACACGCGGTGTTTCGCCGCCGGGTCGAATTCGGTCGAATGCGCCTGCGCAATGCCGCAGACGTTGCGCATGAACTCGATGACCATCGTCTGCATGCCGAGACAGATGCCGAAGTAAGGAACCTTGTTCTCGCGGGCGTAGCGGATCGCCTCGGTCATGCCGTCGATGCCGCGGATGCCGAAGCCGCCCGGCACCAGAATGCCGTCGCATTCGTCAAGCTGCCGGGCGGCGGTTTCCCGCGTAATGCTCTCGGCCTCGATCCACTCGATTTTGATCCTGAGACCGTGCGGCAGCCCGCCGTGCAGCAAGGCTTCCTTGAGGCTTTTGTAGGAATCCTCGTAATCGACGTACTTGCCGACGATGCCGATCGTGACTTTGTCCTCGGGGTTGCGCAACCCCTCGACCATCTTTTTCCACGGCTCGAGATTCCGCGGCCCGGCCTGCAGGCGCAACAACTCCAACACGATGTCGTCGACGCCCTGTTCAGCGAAGTTGACGGGCACCTGATAAACGGTGTCGACATCGCGGGCGGCGATCACGGCGCGCTTGTCCACGTCACAAAAAAGGGCGATTTTCTCGCGCAGCTCGCGCGAGAGATCGGTCTCGGTGCGGCACAACAGAATATCGGGCTGGATGCCCAAGGCCCGCAGTTCCTTGACGCTGTGCTGGGTCGGTTTGGTTTTGAGCTCGCCCGCCGCGGCGATATAAGGCACCAGCGTGACATGAACGAATACGCAGCCGGCGCGGCCCACGTCGTGGCGCATCTGGCGGATCGCCTCGATGAACGGCAGCGACTCGATATCGCCGACCGTGCCGCCGATTTCGACCAGCACGACATCGACATCGCCGGTCGAAACCTTGTCGATCTGCGCCCGAATCTCGTTAGTAACGTGCGGGATGACCTGCACGGTCTTGCCCAGGTAATCGCCGCGGCGTTCCTTCGTCAGGATGCGCTCGTAAATGCGGCCGCTGGTGGCGTTGTTGTCCTTGCTGAGCGCGGCATGGGTGAAGCGCTCGTAGTGGCCCAAATCGAGATCGGTTTCCGCGCCGTCGTCGGTGACGAAAACCTCGCCGTGTTGGAACGGGCTCATCGTTCCCGGATCCACGTTGAGATACGGATCGAGTTTTTGCAGCGTGACGCGCAGGCCGCGGCTTTCCAGAAGATTGGCGATCGAGGCCGCCGCGATTCCTTTGCCCAGGGAAGATACGACTCCGCCGGTGACAAAAATATATTTCGGCGCCGGCATCAAGAGGATACTCCGGGATACTCCGGGGGACAGTCAAGCCGGCGGGGTGGAAAAAAGGGGCAAAACGCTCGCAGAATCACAGCCGTCCGTGTACCGCGGGCAAACCGCAAAGCTCTACATTCACCGCGCCGCCGCCGGCTTGCAGATGCGCCGTCGAATCCCGGCAGCCTGCGGCACAACCAAGGTTATCACAGCCCCACTCCATGCAGCCGATGCCGGCCGGCGCCGGTCTGCTACCCAGGCGGCGGACGCTCCGAACGCTTTGCGCCGCTCCGCACAGCGGTCTTGCTCTCCATTCCCCGCCGCCTGCGCGGTTTTTGCCGCGGGCTTGTCTGTTAAGATAGAGGTTCGGTTCCAAGAGGTTGGGAGCGCGGGCAACGCCTCGCCCCGCCCAAACACTCCGGCTCAAAAGTTTGTCTCGAATGTTTGCAGCGGCCCGCGCCGTCTTCGGCGCCGGCTGCGCGGGCGGCGCCTCAAGTCTCGATCACGGAGCGATCACCAGACAAGAAGGATAGGGAAGAGGAATGGCAAAGCAGGTTTACTCATTCGGCGGTTCGAAAACCGAAGGCGATCGGAGCATGCGCGACACGCTTGGCGGCAAGGGCGCGAACCTTGCCGAGATGGCGCTGGCCGGTGCGCCGGTGCCGCCGGGATTCACGGTTTCGACGCAGGTCTGCAACATGTACCTCGCGGGCGGGAACAAGGTTCCCGAGGATGTCGAGGAGCAGATGGCGGAAGCGCTGGCGCAACTCGAAAAAGACATGGGCAAGAAGCTCGGCGACGCGCGCAACCCGCTACTGCTCTCGGTGCGCTCGGGCGCAAAGTTTTCGATGCCCGGGATGATGGATACGATCCTCAACCTGGGCCTCAACGACGAGGCGGTCGAGGGCCTTGCCGCGCTCAGCGGCAAACGGGAATTCGTGCTGGATTGCTACCGCCGCTTCATCATGATGTTCGCCGACGTGGTGATGGAAGTCTCGAAAAGCGAATTCGAGGAAATCCTTGAAGAAATCAAGCACAAGTACGGGGCCGAGAACGATATGGACCTCACCGCCGATCAGCTTGCCGAAGTGGTCGAGGCGTTCCAGGCGCACTACAGGAAGCGCCTCGGCGACGACTTCCCGCAGGACGCTCACGAGCAGCTCAAGGCGGCGCGCGACGCGGTCTTCCGCTCCTGGGACAATCCGCGCGCGAACTACTACCGCAAGATGAACGACATCCCGCACGACCTCGGCACCGCGGTCAACGTGCAGGCGATGGTTTTCGGCAACCTGGGCGAAACGTCGGCCACGGGCGTCGGCTTCACGCGCGACCCCGCGACCGGCGAGAAGGTTTTTTACGGCGAGTTTCTGATCAACGCGCAGGGCGAGGACGTGGTCGCGGGCATCCGCACTCCGCGCCCGATTGCGGAGTTGGAAAGCGTTCTCCCGGCGGCATACGGGGAATTGCGGGAGATCACGGCGCGGCTCGAAAAGCACTACCGCGACGTGCAGGATTTCGAGTTCACCGTCGAAGAGGGCAAGCTCTACATGCTGCAAACGCGCAACGGGAAACGGGCCGGCGCGGCGGCAGTCAAGTTTGCCGTGGACATGGTCAATGAGGGGCTGATCTCCCCAAAAGAAGCCGTGACGCGCGTCGAGCCGCAGCACTTGGACCAGCTTTTGCATCCGGTGATCGAACCTGGCTCGAAAAGCGCGCTGAAGACGCTCACCGTGGGCCTGCCGGCATCGCCCGGCGCCGCCGTGGGCCGCATTGTTTTCAGCGCGGACCACGCCGTGGCCGAAGCCGAGAAAGGCAATCCCGTCGTCTTGGTCCGCGCCGAGACGACGCCGGAGGACATCCACGGCATGGAGGCCGCGAAAGGCATTCTCACCTCGCGTGGCGGCATGACTTCTCACGCGGCCGTGGTCGCGCGGGGCATGGGCGCTCCGTGCGTTGCCGGCGCCGGCGAGTTGAACGTCAACTACAAAAACGGCACGGTCGGCTGCAAGGGCGCCGCGCTCAAGGAAGGCGACTGGATTTCGATCGACGGCTCGACCGGCGAAGTGTTTGCCGGGCAGGCCGTGACGATCGACCCCGATCCGAGCTCGGGCGAGTTTGCGCAGTTCATGGAGTACGTCAACCGCTACCGCACGGTCGGCGTGCGCACCAACGCGGAGACGCCGCGCGACGCCGCCGCGGCGCGCAAGTTCGGCGCGGAAGGAATCGGGCTGTGCCGCACCGAGCACATGTTCTTCGAGGACGGGCGAATCGACCACGTGCGGCAGATGATCCTGGCCCAGGACGAGAAGGCGCGCAAGGCCGCGCTGCGGCAACTGCTGCCGATGCAGCGCGCGGACTTCGCGGCGCTGTTCGAGACGATGGACGGCTATCCGGTCATCGTGCGCACTCTCGATCCGCCGCTGCACGAGTTCCTGCCCAAGCGCGAGGAGCTGATGGTGCAACTCGCCGAGCTGCGCGCCGCGGGCGCAGATAACGGAAAGCAGAAGGAGATTGCCGATCTGCTGGAGCGCGTGGAAGAGTTGCACGAGTTCAACCCGATGCTCGGCCACCGCGGCTGCCGGCTGGGCATCACCTTCCCCGAGATCACGCAAATGCAGGCGCAGGCGATCTTCGAGGCCGCCGTGCAGTGCGCGAAGCAAGGCGTCGAAGCGATTCCCGAGGTCATGATTCCTCTGGTCGGCAATCACAAGGAGCTCGAGAACCAGAAGAAGATCGTGACCGATACCGCCGAGGCGGTGTTCGCCGCCCAAGGCAAGCGCGTGAAGTATATGGTCGGCACGATGATCGAGGTGCCGCGCGGGGCGCTGACGGCCGACGAGGTCGCCCGGCACGCCGAGTTCTTCAGCTTCGGCACGAACGACTTGACGCAGACGACGTTCGGCTTCAGCCGCGACGATTCCGGGGCGTTCATCGGCGATTATTTGGACAAGGGCATCATGCAGGAAGATCCGTTCCAGGTGCTGGACGCTTCCGGCGTGGGCCAGTTGATCGAGATCGCGCTGGAGAAAGGCCGCCGGACGCGGCCCGATATCGAGGTCGGCATCTGCGGCGAGCACGGCGGCGATCCGAAGTCGGTAGCGTTTTGCGTCAACGCCGGGTTGAACTACGTCAGTTGCTCGCCTTACCGCGTGCCCATCGCCAAGCTGGCCGCCGCGCAGACGGCGATCGCGGCTGCGTCGGCGCAGTAGCCGGGGCGGGCGGCCGGTTCCGCTAAAATCGGAGACCGCCGAAGGAGTTTTCGCCTTGACCGGAGCCCAGGCCATTGCCCGCATTCTGAAGCTCGAAGGGGTCGAGCAGGTCTTCTGCTTCCCCTTGACGCCTTTGCTGGAAGCGCTTGCCGACGAGGACATCCGCCCGATCGTGGCGCGCCAGGAGCGCGTCGCCGAGAACATGGCCGACGGTTTCTCCAGAGCGTCGTGCGGCAAGAAAATCGGCGTCGTTTCCGTGCAGGACAGCGCCGGAGCGGAGAACGGGTTCGCCGGCATCGCCCAGGCAAAGACCGATTCGAGCCCGATCCTTTTTTTGCCGGGGCATCCGGGCCGCGACCGCGCCGGCGTCCACCCGACGTTCGACGCGGTGGAGAATTTCCGCGGCGTTACCAAGTATGCGTCGCGCATCTCGACCGTGCGGGCGGCAGCCGAGCACATGCGGCGGGCTTATACCGCGCTGCGCAGCGGCCGGCCGGGGCCGGCTCTGGTGGAGATTCCCCGCGACATCGCCGCCGGCGAGTTGCGCGGCGGCCTCGACTACCGGCCGGTGGCGCCGTTGCGCGCGGCTGCCGATCCGGCCGCGGTGCGCGAGGCGGTCAAGCTTCTGCTCGCCGCCGAACGGCCGATGATCCGCTGCGGGCAAGGCGTCCTTTACGCGGGGGCGAGCGCCGAGCTGACCGCGGTCGCCGAGTTGCTGGCGGCGCCGGTGATGACCACTTTGCTGGGCAAGAGCGCTTTCGACGAGTCGCACCCGCTGGCGCTGGGCACGGGGTCGCTCTCCGAAGCCGCTATGGTTCCTGACTATCTGGGCCGTTGCGACGCGCTTTTCGGCGTTGGCACGAGCTTGACGAAAACGATTTTCGGCTCGGCGATTCCCAGGCAGCCGAAGATCGTTCACGCGACGAACGATCCGGCGGACATCAACAAGGACTGCGCGGCGGACGTGGGGCTGGTCGGCGACGCCAAGCTCGTGCTGGCGCAGATCGCCGAGGAAATCAGCTCGCAGACCGGCGGCAAGGGCCGCCCCGGATTGGCCGCCGTGCAGGACTACGTCGCCTCGGTCAAGAAACCCTGGCTGGAACGCTGGGTTCCGAAGCAGACTTCCGATGAGACGCCGCTGAATCCCTACCGCGTAATGAAGGAGTTCATGAACGCGACGAACGCGGCTGACACGATCGTGACGCACGAGTCGGGCGGGGCCCGCGATCAGTTGGTCCCGCTGTACGAGGCGGTGACGCCGCGCGGCTACATCGGCTGGGGGCACTCGACGCAGCTCGGCTTCTCGCTCGGCGCGGCGATGGGCGCGAAGCTGGCCTGCCCCGAGAAGCTCGTCGTGAATTTCAGCGGCGACACGGCGTTCGGGATGGTCGGCATGGACTTGGAGACGGCTGTTCGCGAAGAGATTCCGATCCTCACCGTGCTCTTGAACAACTCAGCGATGGGCAACTACGACCGCTACATTCCGAAAGCGTCGGCGAAGTACGGCACGCGCTTCACCAGCGGCAATTACAGCGCGGTCGCCAAGGGATTGGGCGCCTACAGCGAACGAATCGAGCAGCCGCGCGACATCCGCCCGGCTCTGGAGCGCGGCATCCGCTCCACAAAGGAAGGGCGGCCCGCGCTGCTCGAGTTCATTACCAAGGAAGAGCCGGATATTCCCTACCGCAAGCGGTAGCTGTTCAGTCCCAGCTCTTGCCGGGACTGAACAGCTACGCCGACACGATCTCTTTGTCCCGGTACTTTTGGCGGTACACGTCCTCGTTGACCCGAATGCCCAGGCCCGGGGCGTCGGGAACGCTGTAATAGCCGTTCTGGAAAACGTAACCCTCCGCGATGACGGCATCGCAGGTGGAGCGGTCGTCCTCGGCGAACGTCACGTTCTCGACCGCCTTGGCGACGTGCAGCCCCATCAGCAGTCCGATCTGCGAGCCCCAGTTGTGCGGCACGCAGACCGCCCCAGCGGCTCGCGCGCGGCGCGCCATTTCCCGAATGGCGACAAACCCGCCGCGCCGAATATCCATCTGCAGCACGTCGATAAGCCGGCGGGGTTGCAAATAGGGATCGAAGGCTTCGACTTCCCGGACGGATTCCCCGTCGGCGATCAGAGTGGCGAGGCCGGCTTCGGCCATCCGTTCGCGCAGCCGGGCGTAATTTTCCACGTTCTCGCGAAAGATCTCCTCGATCCAGAACAGGTTCGCGCCGCTTGTCTCCGCCAGAAACCGCCAAGCCCGCTTGAAGTCTCCTGCGTAGCCGTTATTCGCATCCGCAAGAATCTTGAACTCCGGCCCGACGGCTTGGCGCACCGCCTGCATGACTTCGATGTCGCGCCGCAGGCCTTCCTCCTTGCCCATCCAGCGCCAGCCGCGGCCCACCTTGAACTTCACCCCGAGATAACCCATGCGCGCGGCTTCCTCGGCTTCTTCCACTACGGCGCGCACGCCGCGGTCGCGGAACCAGACATCGCTGAAAAGAGCCGTGCCGTCGTAAACCTCAATTTTTTCGCGGACGGCGCCGCCGAGCAGTTTCCAACAAGGGACGCCTTTCAGCTTGCCGATCAAGTCGAACAGCCCGCTGTCGAGGTGCTTGTATTTCTGCAACAAAGCCGCATGCGCCGCCGCGCGGCGGACAACCCGCCCGCCCTCCATCTCATAAAGCGCAAGCGGGTCCGCTCCCAACAGCGCCCGAATGTCCTGGAGAAAGGCGTCGTCGGGAAGGTCGTAGCTCATCGTGCCCACGCCTTCGACGCCCTGGTCGGTCTGGATGCGCACGAGCGTCGTGTCGTAGGTGTGACCCTTGGGCGCCTTGTCGTAGGCGTTCACGGTGACGAATTTGTGAAAGCGGCCCTGAATGGGAGTCAGTACGATGCGGCGGATTTTCACCGGCTTGCGAGCGGCCGCCCGCAACGGACCTGCCGCGGCCAGGGAAAACACAAAGTGACGTCGATTCATCGCGGGCCTCCCTCTTCGCTCTGCCGGGACGGCTACGAGTATACAGTGGCGCCGTTTTTTGACCTTCCGAGGGCAACGCGGCCGCGCGTCCGCCTCGGTTTTCAGCAGTCGACGCGCGCCGCTGGGGCACATTCGGTTAGGCGCTCGATCCCGGCGCGCAAGGGGCGGGGCTTCGAATCTATGGGATTCCGCTCAGCGGTCGGGAGAATTTTAATCGGGGACAGAGACGCGTCCGCCTATGTCTTTGTAGTGGACGGACCCGCTGCCGTCGCGTTCGACTGTGAAATCCCCTTCGATCCGGCTTACTGTAATGTCGCCGGAGCTGTCGCGTTGGACGGTTGCGTCCCCGGCAACTCTTCGAATATTCATATCTCCGGAGCTGTCCCAGACATTGACGCCGCCGCCGACATCGGCGACCGAGATATCGCCCGAGCTGTCCGTCAACTCCACGTTTCCGCGGACGCCCTGGATCTCAATTTTTCCCGATCTGTCGGTGACCGACAGATCGCCTCCTATATCCGCGATGCGGACGTTGCCGGAACGGTCCTCCAAGCGCAGCGGCCCTACGCCGCGCACGTCCACGTCGCCCGAGTTGTCTGCGATCTCCAGCGCCAAAGTCTCCGGCACATCGATCTCGAGATGGAGCGATGCCTCATGGCGCCATTGCCCTCCCGCCATGGACGATTTCGCTTCGATCACGATTTCGTCGCCGCGTCGTTCCGCCGCCAATTCGATTCGCTCCAGCACATCCTGGCGCGAAGCGCACGCCTTGCCGCGAATACGGACTTCATCGAGGCCGGAGCGGCCCTGCACCTGCAGCTTGCCGGGTCCGGCGGCAATCCTGGCCCGAACGGCGTCCCCGGCAGCGACGGACGCATTGCGTTCCGCCTCGTAGCGGCAGGAATCGGCCTCAAGATCGAGCGGAGAGCAGGCGAGCAAAACAGCAGCCGCAACCGCCGCGGACAGAGTTTTCATGGAACTTTTCTTCCTTCCCGGCAAGAACATCCGCTTCCCGCGGGAGGAGCAACGACTGCGAACGCCGCACACCGCTCGCCGCGGACCACGAGACGCTATAGAGTACGATCCGCCCCGGCCTCAAGTTCCACGAATATCGCGCAACTTTCAGGCGGTTCGCCGCGTCTTTAGCAACAAGCGCCCGGGGAGGTTGACATGAAAGGTCTACAAATCGGAATTCTGGCTCTGCTGTTCGTAATCGCCGCGTTGCTCGGCGCGCTCGTTTTCCAGCAAGCGTCGAAGGGCACGGAAGAGACGGTCGCTGTCGAACCGATCCCTGCGGCCGCGCCGGCGGCGGAGCTTTCCCCTGCGGCGCCGGCCCCCCAGAGGGCGAAACCGCGACCGGCCCCGGCGCCGAGAAAGCCGGCGCCGGCCGCCCCGCCGGCGGCAAAGCCCGCGGCTATGCCCATGAGCGCGGCCGCGCCGCAGCCGGCCGAGACAGCGTCCGAACCTGCCGCTGCGCCGGCGCGGGCGCCGTCAAGAATCCTGCAACCGGAGACTCCCGCGGCTCCGCCGCCGGCGCCGCGAAAAGTCTCCCTGCCATCCGGATACCCGCTCAAGGTATGGCTGATCGATACCGTTTCGTCTGCCGGCCACCAAGTGGGCGATACGTTTGTCGCCGGCCTGGACGAGGCTTTGGTCGTGAACGGCGTGACGATCGCGGAAAAATACGCGCGGGTCGATGGCCGGGTTGTGGAATCGCACAAAGGCGGACGCATCAAAGGTCGCGCCGGCATATCGCTCGCGCTGGTCCGCCTGCACGCCGCGGACGGACAAAAACTTGAGATAGCGACTGCGCCTCACGAGCATACGGCGAAATCCACGGTCAAGAAAGACGCCGCGAAGGTCGGCATCCTGACCGGCATCGGAGCCGCGGCAGGCGCAATCATCGGCGGCGGCAAGGGAACTGCGATCGGCGCCGCCAGCGGCGCCGGAGCAGGCGGCGGAACGGTCGCGGCCACGCGCGGCGCCGATGCCGTCATCCCTTCGGAAACCCGCGTGGTCTTTTACCTCGCGCATCCCATTGAATTCGTCGAGAAGCAGTAAACGCAGCGGCCCGCGTCAATCTTCAGGGAAAAATCGGGCGATGTCCTCCGGCGGCCGCGACAGCAGGGACACGAGGATCATCACAACAGCCGACGCCGGGACGATTACCGCAATCGGCAGCAAGCCCGAGCCGGCAATGCTGTACGGCCCGTCCACGCCGAGCGAGTCGGCGAAAAAGTACGCCCACAGCCCGGCGACCGCGCCGATCGCGGCCGCCGCGCCGGCCTTGGCGCTCCGCCGCCAATAGAGCGAGGCTGCGAATACAGGCAGCAAACCCGCAAAGCCGGTCAGCGACCATGTGCCGAGCGCGAAAATCGACTGATCGACAAGCAGCGAGCAAACAAAGGCCGAGGCCAGAAAAAGCGCAACGAAGACTCTGCCGAACAGAACCTGCTGCCCTTCCGACAGCCGATCGTCGAACCCGTAATAGCGCACGATATCCTCGGTAAACATCGCTCCCAGCGCAAGGCTCTGCGAGTCGAGCGACGACATGATTGCCGCGAAGACCCCCGCCGCAAGACAACCGGCCAGCAGGCCGCCCGTATAGCCGACGATCAACTTCACCAGGATCGGCCCGTCGAGAGGAGGCTCGAAGGCTAACCGTCCGACCATGCCGAGGATGACAATCGGGAAATTCACGGCCAGAAAACAGAGCGGGTAGAAAACCAGCACCGTGCGGAAAGTATGCGACTCTTTGGCCGACAGCCAATGGGCGTAAAGATGCGGGAACGCGCCCGTACACAACGGGATAAGAAAGTACGAAAGAAAGCGCAGCCGCGAGGACGGGTCCGTGCCGAACACCACCAATCCCCTGTGCCGTTCCCGAAGCGACTGCATGGCCGTTTCCACGCCGCCGAACTCGTGCAGGATGGCGAAAAACGCCGCCGCCGAAACGGTCATGAAGACCGCCGTCTGGAACGTGTTCACCCACGACGTGCTGCGCATTCCGCCGTAAGTGACGTAGAGAAACGTCACGGCGCAAACGGCCAGACTGCCGACCCACGGCGGAATGCCGCCGTCTGCGCCGCCGGTAATGGCGTTCAGCGCATCGCCTCCGCCTTTCACGCCGATCAGGATGTAGGGCAGCATCAGCAGGACGATCACTATGAACAACAGCGTTCCCAGCGCCCCGGACCGATAGCGGTCGCGGATAAGTTGAACCTGCGTCACATACCCGTGGCGCTTGCCCAGCCACCAGCAGCGCGTGCCCAGGTAATAGAAAATAAACGGAACGAGAAGCGCCGAGCTCGAGCCCACGAAGGCAAAGACCACGACCCCGCGGTTATAGGCTTCTCCCGACAATCCCAGCATCGTGAACGCCGTCATGTTCGTCCCGACCAGCGTCAGCAGCAAGACCGCCGGCCCGATCGAACGGCTGGCGACGAAGTAGTCTTCGCCGGTCCCTTGGAAAAGGCGGCGCCCGGCCAAGCCGACGAACGTTACCAGCGAGAGATAAACAACGACTACCGTAAGGATCATGGGCGTTCGGTTTCGACTACTCGCCGCGGTCCAGGTAATCCGGCCAGGCCTTGCGCACGACCGCCCACATGGCCAGCACGGCGGCAACGCATAGCCCCGAGTGATAGACCAGGTTGAGCGGGATTCCCGCGAGCAGCCTGTCGTTGTCCCAAGCCGCCGGGTTGAAAAACGCCGCCGCGAGCAATGCCAGCGCCGTGAGCGGCCGGCGATAGACCGAAGCCTTCACGAGTCGTTCTTGGAACCGTGCCGAAGCGCGGCCGGAGCAACCTACTCTAGCAGTCCCCAGCAAAAGCCCCGCAAGAAGCGCAACGGATTCCCGCGGTCAACGCCGTTTTTTGAGTGAAAAGCCACGCTGAGCGGCGCCGGCCGTTCGAAACCGGGCGCGGCTGCTATCCACTATTCACTGGATTCGGCGCGCCCCCCTAGCGGTAAGGCAAATCGCTTCGCTCGCGCCAGCTATCGCCCGTCCGTTCGAACCAATCCATCGTCATCGCGTCCAGCTTCGCTTGCAACTCCCGATGCTCGGGCTTGCCGGCCAGATTGTCTTTCTGGAACGGGTCCTTTTCGTTGTCGTAGAGCAGCCAGGCGTTGCGCTCGCGCCGCGCATAGGTATAGCGCTCGGTGCGCACCCCGCGCCAAGCCGGAAATTGCGACTGCTCCGCCGGGGTATAGCTCTGCAAGTAAACGGACTCGACAGCGGCCGTTTCTTCGGGCGCGCCGCCTTGCTCCGCGATGAACATATGCCTCGACAGATCGCGTCCCGACACGCCTTGCGGAATCGGCAGGCGCGCCAACCCCAACAAGGTCGGCACGACATCCACATGGGAAAAGGGCATGTTGGTCTCGACTCCCTCGCGGACTCCGGCCGGATAATGCACGATGCCGGGCACGTTGATCGACTCCGCCCACGGCTTCCGCTTGAGATAAGTTCCCTGCGAGCCGAGCATGTCGCCGTGGTCGGACGTAATGAAAATGATCGTATTCTCGAACCGTCCGGCCTGCTTCAACGCATCGACGATGCGGCCGACCTCATCGTCGATAAAAGTGATGGCCGCGTAGTAGCCGGCAATGTCGTTGCGGCCGCCGATGTAGCGGCCCCGCGCCCGCTCGACCCCTCCGTTCCAGTTTTCGCGCATGGTCAGCGCATCGGGGTCGTACATGTTCATGTATTCGGGCGGCGCGACGTAGGGGTTGTGCGGCGGCCCCCATTGCACGTAAGCCAGAAACGGGGCTTCCGCATCGGCCGTGATGAAAGAGACGGCTTCATCGGTGAAAAAGCTCGCCGAGTACCCGTCCATCGCGATCGGCTCCGGGGAATCCCGGAAGTAGTGCATATTCCAGTAGTTGTGCGAGCAGATGTTGGCGGCCCAGAACTCGAACCCCTGCCGCCGCTCGGGCCGCACGAAGCCCGGCAGCCGCTTGCCGCCTTCGAGATGCCATTTGCCGATGAAGCCGGTTCGGTAGCCGTGCTCCCGGGCGGTCTCGGCGATTGTAATTTCCGCATCCGGCAGCGGCGCGTCGTTGACGTCGACACCGTGCTGGTGGCCGTAACGGCCCGTGAGCAGCGTGCCGCGGGCCGGGCAGCATACCGGGCAATTTGCCGACATGTTCATCAACAAGATGCCGTCGCTCGCCAAGCGGTCCATGTTCGGCGTATGCACGTCCGGGTGGCCCAGGATGCCCAGATCCATGCCGCGCCACTGATCCGGCATCAGCACCAGAATGTTGGGGCGGGGGAGTTTCGGGTATCCGCAGGCGCCGGCACAGGCTCCGGCGGCGGCCCCAACCAGGAAGTCTCGGCGGCTGAGCATATGCGCGCTAGCATGGCGCCGGCCGGATAAGCGTGTCAAGCCCCCGCGCGCAAGCGGTCTTTGCTATCCGCCGTCCGCCGGCGCCGAGTGCTAAGCTGACTTGCGTCGCCATGCAGCGCATCGCCGCCTTCCTTCTGCTGTCGGCAGCCGCCGCGGCGGGTCAGCCGACTCTGAGCGGCTCCAAACCGAATATCGTTCTGATCCTGGCGGACGATCTCAGCTTCCGCGACCTCGGCGTCTGGGGACAGGACAAGTTCCAGACGCCCCATCTCGACGCATTGGCGGCCGCCGGCGTCCGCTTCACGCAAGCTTACGCCGGCGCTCCCGAGTGCGCCCCTTCGCGCGGCACGCTGATGACCGGCCTGCACACCGGCCACGCGCCGATCCGACGCAACAGGAGCGCCCGCGGGCAAGACCATCTCTACCCCGAAGACATCACGCTGGCCGAGACGCTCAAGCGGGCGGGCTATGCCACGGGCTTCTTCGGCAAGTGGGGAATCGGCCTGCCCGGCACTCCGGGCACTCCCGACAAACAGGGCTTCGACATGGCGTTCGGCTTCTACGACCAGCGCCGCGCGCATACGTTTTTCCCCCGCTACCTCTACGAAAACTCCCGCAGAATCGACTATCCGGGCAATGACGGCTTCGACATGGATCACATGTATCTCGACAATCGCACGAAGCCCGAAGTCCGCGATACCCGCAAGCATTACACCGCCGACGGCGCGCTCATCCCGCCGGGAGTCGCAGATCCCGCCAAAGCGGTTTACTCCGCAGCGGTCATCGAAGAACGCGCGCTGCAATTCGTCGGGCGGCGCCGGAGCAATCCGTTTTTTCTCTACTTCGCGACGCAACTGCCGCACGGACCGCTGATCGTCGACAGTCTCGGCGATTTCAACCGGCGCGACGACTTCCCGACTACCGCTCACAAGGAGTGGGCGGCGATGGTCGCGCGGCTCGACGCCTTCGCCGGACGACTGGTCGGGCTGCTCAAGCAACTCGGCGTTTACGACGACACCCTGATCGTCTTCGCTTCCGACAACGGCTACTCCATGTGCGGCTACACGGCGCGGGGAAACGCCTCGGCGAACTGGCCGGACGACCCGTTTTTCCGCAATAAAGGCCCCTTCCGGGGCGGCAAGTTCTCGGTGCTGGAAGGAGGCATCCGCGTTCCGTTCTTTGTCCACCAGCCGAAAAAATTCGCCGCCGCGGTCTCGAGCGTCCCCGTCTGGCTGATCGACCTGATGCCGACCTTCGCCGACCTCGCCGGCGTAAAACTGACCCACGTCGTCGACGGCGAGAGCCTGACCCCGCTGCTGCAAGGAAACGCAGCCGACTTCCCCGTTGACCGCCCGCTCTACTGGGCCGCCGACCGCGAGCAGGCCGTCCGCATGGGACCCTGGAAAGCCTACCGCGAAAGCCCGGATCGCAAAACCGAGCTGTACCTTATCGAGGAGGACATCCACGGGGACCGCGATCTTGCCGGCGCCTACCCTCAAATCGTCAGACGCATCGAAGCGGTCATGGCAAGCGCGCACGTCGATCATCCCTGGTACTGGAATCCGGCGGAAACCGCCGAGGAGTTCAAGCGCAAGCAGGCGCGGGCCGCCGCGCTCGGACAGTTGCAGGAGGGCCGGGTCGGCAACAGCAAACCCTGAGACCGCTCCCGATGCCGTTTCGATGTCGGAAAGCGGGAACGAACGCAGCCGTCCGCTCGTATGTAGTAATGGAGGCTGCGTGCGCCGCGGATTCTTCGGCGCCGGGGGTTTCTCTTCGATACACTCCGCTGTTGGATACGGAGGGAACAAGGAGGCGTAGGAAAATGTTTACATTTCTGCTCTGGCTGTTGTTGTTCGTGCTGTGTTGGCCGCTTGCGCTTCTGGCTTTGATCGCCTATCCCATCGTTTGGCTGCTGCTGCTTCCTTTCCGTTTGCTGGGAATCGTGGTAGGCGGCGTTTTCGAGCTTCTCCGATCAATTATCATGCTGCCCGCTCGTTTGTTCGCAGGTAGGCCGAGCGTCTAACGGGCCGCTGTCTATAATGGCGGCATGAAACCTTGGTCGATCGCCGCCTTCGGGCTGTTTGCGGCGTTCCCCGCTTATCCGGCCGTCGATTTTTTCCGCGATATAGAACCGATTTTCCACACCCGCTGCTACGCCTGCCACGGTTCCTCGCAGCAGATGAACGGCCTGCGCTTCGACGAACGGGCGGCGGCGCTCAAGGGCGGCTACGCGGGCCCCGTAATCGCGCCGGGCGACCCCGTCGCCTCAAAGCTCATCGCACGGGTTGCAAGCAACAAACCGGGTTTCAGAATGCCGCCGGAGGGGGCCCCGCTGGCGCCGGGCGAGATCGCCGCTCTGCGCGAGTGGATAGCCTCGGGGGCCGCTTGGCCCGACGCTCCCCGCATAGCCGCTGCCGGCGGCACAGCCCGAACCCACTGGGCATTCCAGCGCCCCAAGCGCCCCCAACCGCCGGCGCTCGCAGGCCGGCAAACCCCAAGCAACCCGATCGACCGCTTCATTCAAGCCAAGCTCGAGGTCGAGGGCGTCGAACCGGCGCCCGAAGCCGATAAAAATACGCTCGTCCGCCGCTTGTATTTCGACCTCATCGGGCTGCCGCCGACCCCTGAGCAGCGCGACGCGTACGGCAACGGCAGAGACTCGAAAATCTACGAGGAAACAGTCGAGCAACTGCTTGACTCCCCGCATTTCGGCGAGCGCTGGGCGCTCCCCTGGCTCGACTTGGCGCGCTATGCCGACAGCGACGGCTACGAGCGCGACCCTCACCGCCCGCATGCCTGGCGCTGGCGGCAATGGGTCATCGAAGCGATCAACCGCGACATGCCCTTCGACCGCTTTACCGTCGAACAGATCGCAGGCGACCTCTTGCCGGGCGCCTCCGTCGAACAGCGCGTCGCCACCGGCTTTCTACGCAACGGCATCAAAAACCGCGAGGCCGGGGTGACCAACGCCCAAAAGCGTTTCGAGGAAACCATCGACCGCGTGAGCACGGTGGCCAACACCTGGCTGGGGCTGACCGTCGGCTGCGCCCAATGCCACGATCACAAATACGATCCGCTCTCGCAGCAAGAGTTCTACGAGCTTTTTGCCTTCTTCAACAATTCCGTGGAACGCGACATCGAGGCGCTCCTGCCGGGTGAGCTTGGGCCCTACCTGCGCGCTTACCCCGCCTACCGCGCCGAACGGCAACGCCTCCTCGAAGAAAACGGCATCCCGGCGCTTCAGGCCAAGTGGCAAGCCCGGATCGTCGAAGCGATGGACAACCCCGGAGCAAGAACCGACTGGGACCATTCCGTCACCGAATGGAGAGCCGCCAACGACCGCGCCGACTGGCTGATGCGCGCGCCGCCGGACGTTCTCACGGAAATCGAGCGCGACAAAGTCACCGATTGGTTTCTCCGCGGCGGCGGCCCGGACTTTCAAAAAGACGAAGCTGTCAAAGACCGCATCGAGAAAACCCGCGAGGCGCTCGCCGAGCTTGGCGCCGCGCTGCCCGAGCGCGCCTTCGCCTACACCATGGTCGAGCGGAACGAACCCGTCGCGACGCATATCGCCTTGCGCGGCGACTACCGCGCGCCGGGCCTTGAAGTCAGCCCGGCGGCGCCGGCAATCCTGCCGGAAATCGGCAACTCATCGAAACCCGCCAGGCTGCGGCTGGCCGAATGGATCGCCTCGGAGCGCAACCCGCTCACCGCCCGCGTCGAAGTCAACCGCATTTGGCAGGAGCTTTTCGGGCGCGGCCTCGTCGCAACCGCCGAAAATGTCGGGACGCAGGGCGAGCCGCCCTCGCACCCCGCGCTCCTGGATTGGCTGGCGACGGAATTCGTCCGCCTGGATTGGAGCCGCAAGGCAATGATCCGGCTAATCGTCACCTCTGCAACGTACCGTCAATCTTCGCACGCGCGCCCCCAGCTCGACGAACGCGACCCCCGCAACGCCTGGCTGGCGCGGCAAAACCGCCTTCGCCTTTCCGCCGAGCTGCTGCGCGACAACGCCCTGGCGGTCAGCGGCCTGCTCTACCCCAAGGTCGGCGGCAAGAGCGTCTTTCCCCCTCAGCCGTCCGGCATCTCAGAGTTGAGTTACGCCAAGAAGGCCTGGAACGCCGACTTGGGGCCCGAGCGCTACCGCCGCGGCCTGTACGTTTTCTTTCGGCGCACGTCGCCCTACCCCATGTTGGTCAATTTCGATTCGCCTTCGACTCTGGTCAGCGTTTCCCGCCGCGAACGCTCCAATACGCCGCTCCAGGCGCTCAATCTGCTCAACGACGAAGTTTTCGTCGAAGCTGCCCAAGCCTTGGCGCGCCGCGTGATGACCGCAGCGGGGGAATCGTTCGGCGAACGCTACAGCCGCCTGATGCGGCTCGCGCTCAGCCGCGATCCAAGCCCCGCCGAGCGCGACCGGGCGCAAACTTTCTGGGAGAGCCAGCAGATGCGCAGCCGGTCCGACCGCGAGGCGTGGGTCCGGCTCAGCCGCGCCGTCCTCAATCTGGACGAGTTCATCACCAGGGAGTAGCATTCCCCACGCGGGCGGCGCCTGTCCGCCTTCCCGTCCCGCCCGCCCGCTTCCGCCGCTATGATGGTCTTAACCATGCGGCGCCGATTCCTCATCCCGTTAGCGCTGGCGTTCTCCTGTACGATACCCCCCGAAATGGCGGACATCCAAGACGATTCGCGAACCGACCATCATTCCTACGCCAATTTCGAAGCCGTAAGGGTCAAGCACGTCGGCCTCGATCTCGATGTAGATTTCGAGTCCGGGAAGCTGCGGGGCAGCGCCGCGCTGCAACTCGAAGGCGCCGCCGACCGCCTGGTACTGGATACGAAGACTTTGACGATCGAGCGGGTCGAAACCTCGTCCGGCGGTGGGTCTTTCCGCGAAACCTCTTTCGAGCTTGGAGACGCGGACCCGGTTCTCGGCGCGCCGCTGACAATCCGGCTCGACGGAGCGGACCGCGTGCGGGTGCATTACGCGACCGACCCGGGCGCGACCGGTCTGCAGTGGCTCGAACCTCATCAAACCGCCGGCAAGAAATCGCCGTTTCTCTTCACGCAATCGCAGGCCATCCATGCGCGCACGTGGATTCCCCTACAGGACACGCCGGCGGTTCGCGCCACGTATTCGGCGACGATCCGAACGCCCCAGGACGTTCTTGCGGTGATGAGCGCGGAGATGGAATCCGGCGCCGGACGGAGCGGCGAATACCGCTTCGAGATGCCCCAGGCGATACCGTCCTATCTCATCGCCTTGGCGGTCGGCGACCTGGTCTTCGAACCGATGAGCGAGCGCACCGGCATTTATGCCGAGCCCTCGGTCGCCAAGGCCGCCGCCGCCGAATTCGAAGACACCGAGAGCATGATGAAGGCCGTGGAGAAACTCTACGGCCCCTACCGTTGGGGACGCTACGATATCCTCGTCCTGCCGCCCAGTTTTCCATTCGGCGGTATGGAAAACCCGCGCCTGACTTTCGTCACCCCCACCGTCATCGCAGGCGACAAAAGCCTGGTCAACCTGATCGCGCACGAGCTTGCGCACTCCTGGTCGGGTAACTTGGTCAGCAACGCCACTTGGCGCGACTTCTGGCTCAACGAGGGATTCACGATGTACCTGGAAGAACGCATCCAGGAACTCGTTTACGGCCCCGAACGCGCCGCCATGGAAACCGTGCTCGAAATCGAGGGGCTCAAGGAGGAGATGGCCTCACTCGACGACCGCGACGAAATCCTGCACGTCGACCTCGCCGGCCGCGACCCCGACGAAGGCTTTACCGGAGTCCCCTACGTCAAAGGCGCGATGTTCCTGCGCACCGTGGAAAAACTTGTCGGCCGCGAGGCATTCGATCCGTTCCTGCGGAACTACTTCGACGAATTCGCCTTCCAGAGCATTACTACGGCGGACTTCGCCGACTATCTGCAAGCCAATCTGCTGCACGCCCGGCCCGCCGTTGCGAAAAAGATCGACATCGAGGAATGGATCGAGAAGCCCGGCCTGCCCGAGCGCCGCCACGAACCCGTCTCCGACGCATTCGAGAAAATCGAAGCCCACGCTGCGGAGTGGCTCGAAGGGGCGGTATCCGCGGAAGCGCTCCCTACCGGCGGCTGGACCACGCAGCACTGGCTGCACTTCCTGCGAACGCTTCCCGACGAGCTTGCGGCCGGGCGCATGGCCGAGCTCGACCGCGCGTTCCGCCTGACCGCTTCCGGGAACTCCGAAATCCTGTGCCAATGGCTGATCATGTCGGTGCGCAACGACTATGCCGCCGCCGACCCGGCGACGGCAAAATTCCTGACCGCGGTCGGCCGGCGCAAGTTCCTCAAACCGCTTTACGAAGAATTGGCCAAAACCGAGCGAGGCAAGCAGCGGGGACTCGAAATCTATCGCGCGGCCCGCCCCGGCTACCACCCGATTGCAAGCAATACGATAGACGCCATCCTCGGTTGGCCGGAATAGCCTTGCGTCTTCGCTCCTCGCCGCGCGGCGTGGCGGGCTCCCGCGGTCTTGCCGTCCGGAGGCTCTTTGCTATCCGCTATTCACTATCTACTGGCGCAAGCCTGGTTGCATACGATAATGGTTCGAGATGATCCGCCACGATTGGACACTGGACGAAATTCGAGAGATTCACGCTCTGCCGCTGCCCGACTTGATTTACCGGGCGCAGACCGTTCACCGCGCCCATCACCGCCCCGATGAGGTCCAGGGCTGCGTCCTGTTGAGCATCAAGACCGGCAATTGCCCGGAAGACTGCGCCTACTGCCCGCAATCGGCCCACTACAAAACCGACGTCCAAGCAGAAGCGCTCTTAAGCATTGACGAAACGCTGGCCGGCGCCCGCCGGGCCAAGGAATCGGGCGCCACCCGCTTTTGCATGGGCGCCGCTTGGCGGGACGCGCCTCAAGGAGCGGAATTCGACCGGGTCGTCGAGATGGTGCGCGGCGTGCGCGCGATGGGATTGGAAGCTTGCTGCACGCTGGGAATGCTCACCCAGGAGCAAGCCGACCGCCTGGGCGAAGCCGGCCTGACGGCCTACAACCACAACCTCGACACCAGCCCGGAATTCTACGGCAGCATCGTCACCACCCGCACCTACCAAGACCGCCTCGACACCCTTGAGCGGGTCCGCAACGCCGGCGTCACCGTCTGCTGCGGCGGCATCATCGGCATGGGCGAAAGCATCGACGACCGCCTGCGCCTGCTGCAGCAACTCGCAACCCAAGACCCACACCCAGAAAGCGTGCCCATCAACAGTCTCGTCCGGGTCGCGGGCGCCCCGCTGTTCGACCGGCCGGCCGTCGATCCAATCGAATTCGTGCGGACGATCGCCACCGCCCGCATACTCATGCCGCGCTCGATGGTGCGGCTCTCCGCAGGCCGCCTTTCATTGTCGGAGGAAGGCCAGGCGCTCTGCTTCCTGGCGGGCGCCAATTCGATCTTCATGGGCGAAAAATTGTTGACCACCCCCAACCCGGGCATCGGCGACGACGAACGTTTGCTCAACCGCATGGGCATGCGGCTCTGCGCCGAGCCCGTAACGGAGACGCCCGCTCCGGCGGCAGCGTGATGGACGGCGCACTCGAAAGGCGCATTCGATCCCGCCTGGCGGCGCTCGAGAGCAGCGGCCTTGCGCGCTCCCTCGCCCCGCCCCGGGGCATCGACCTCTCATCCAACGATTACCTCGGCTTGGCGCATCATCCGCGCCTCAAGAGGCGATTCGCCGCGGCGGTCGAGAAATTGGGCGTCGGCTCCACGGCGTCGCGGCTGCTGCGAGGACACCGAGATGCCTTCCATCATGTCGAGGAACGTTTCGCCCGCTGGAAAGGGGCCGAATCGGCGCTCTACTTCAGCACCGGCTGGGCGGCCAATCTGGGCATGCTGACGACTTTCCTCGAAGAAGGGGACCTGGTCTTCTCCGACGCCCTGAACCACGCCAGCATTATCGACGGCATCCGCCTGTCGAAGGCCCGCCGCGTCATCTTTCCCCACGCCGACTCCGCCGCGCTCGAGCGGCTCCTCGACCGGGAACCCTGCGCCGGCCGGCGGTTCGTCGTCACCGAATCCCTGTTCGGCATGGACGGCGACCGCGCGCCGCTCGCCGACTACGCGCGGCTCCGCTCCAAACACGACTTCTCGCTGATTGTGGACGAGGCTCATGCCGTCGGAGTCTTCGGCGCAAGCGGCAGCGGCTTGATCGAGGAGTCGGGCTGCGCCGCGAGCGTCTTGCTCTCGGTCAACACCGCCGGCAAAGCGTTGGGCGTCGCCGGAGCGTTCGTGTGCGGGCCCGCTTGGGCAACGAACTACCTGATTCAAACGGCCCGGCCGTTCATTTTCTCCACCGCGCCCCCGCCCGCCGTGGCCGAAGCGATCGACGAAGCGCTGGACCTGGTTGCGCAAGAACCCGACTTGCGCCGCCGGGTGCGCAGCCTCGCCCGGAATCTCAGACAACGGCTGGACATCCCGCCGGACGATGCTCCGATCCTGCCCATCGTGCTCGGCGGGAACGAAGCCGCGGTCGAAGCCGCCGCCCGCCTGCAGAGCGCCGGCTACGATGTCCGCGCCATTCGTCCGCCGACCGTGCCCGCCGGAACGGCCCGCCTGCGCGTATCGCTCAATGCAAGGCTGACCGCAGGCGAAGTCGACCGCTTCGCGTCGATCCTCCAAAAAGAACTGAGCGAGGTCGCAGCGTGCGCGGCGTCTTCGTAACCGGCACGGATACCGGCGTCGGCAAAACCGTCGTCTCCGCCGTCCTGGTGAGCGCCCTGCGGCGCAGCCGCGCCGTAGGTTACTGGAAGCCCGTCCAGACCGGCATCGAAGAAGACGACGACACGGCCGAGGTCGCCAGGCTGGCAAGCTGCGCGCCTCAAGAAATCTGCAACGAAGGTATCCGTCTGGAGCGGCCGCTGTCCCCTCATCTGTCGGCCCGGCTGGCCGGCCGCCGCATCCGCCTGGATCGATTGGTCGCCATAAAGAATCGCCTGGCGCCCGACCGTTGCTGGGTCGTCGAAGGCGCCGGGGGTCTCCTCGTGCCGCTGAACGATAGGCGTCTGATCTCCGACCTCATCGCAGCGGTCGGCTTGCCGGTTGTGGTCGCGGCGCGCTCGGGACTGGGAACGATCAACCACACGCTGCTGACCGTCGAGGCCCTGCGCCGCCGCAGCCTGGAAGTCGCCGGCGTGGCGATGGTCGGCGAGCCGAACGCCGAAAATCGTCTTGCAATCGAAACTTATGGGCAAGTCCGGGTTCTAGGCGAGATCCCCTGTCTCATTTCCGTTGACCCCGCCGCGGTCGAAGCGCTGGCGGCCTCATGGAACGCCGACCGGCTCCTGTAGCGGTCCTTTGCGTTGCTCTTCACTCTTCACCGGCCTCGCCGCCGGATTATCATGAAGGTTCGTCATGTTCGGCTCCTCCCCTACGATCAAACTCGAACCGGCCTTGTTCGCACGCGTTCGGCGCTGCGCCGAGGCGGGCGGTTATTCATCCCCGCAGGAGTTCGTCGAGCATGTGCTCGAAAAAGAGCTCGCGCAAATCGAGGACGGCGCCTCCGATGAAGAGATCATGCAGAAGTTGCAAGGTCTCGGCTACCTCGAATAAACCGTGATCGTCGATCTGCTCAACGGTCTGCTGCGCGCGCTCGTTGCAGGTTATGCCGGTGTATTCGAGCGCTTAGGCCCCATGCCTGGGTTGGCGCTGCTGTCGATCCTGATCGGCATCGCCATGCTCTGGGTCGTGGGGAAAACGTCGAATCAGCGCGCCGTCGAACGCGCCAAGAAACGCATGCAGGCGCACCTGCTGGAGATGCGCCTTTTCGGCGACGACCCCGGCCTGTTGCTGCGGGCGCAGAAGGATCTGATCCTCAACAATGTCAAATACATCGCGCACATGTTCAGACCGGCGCTTGTTTTGGCCGCGCCCTTGGTCGTCCTGTACGGCCATCTCGACGCCGTTTACGGACGCCGGCCGCTGCGGGTGGGAGAAGCGGCGCTCGCAACGGCCAAAATGGACCTGTCAGGCGCCGCGCCGCGCCTGACGGCTTCCGCTGGCATTGCAGTCGAAACCGCCGCGGTTCGCGCGCCGTACGCCGGCGAAGTCAGTTGGCGCGTGAGGGCCGTCGGCGCAGGCGCGGCCGAGTTGACTCTGCAGTCGCAGCACGGCGAGTTGCGCAAAAGCGCCGTCGTCGGCGACGGTTTCGGCTACGTGTCGCAACGCCGGGCGGGCTCCTGGTGGCAGCGGCTGTTGCCGGCGTCCGGCGAGGACGGATACGAATCCGCTGCAGTCGAGTGGCTCGAAATCCAGTACCCCGCGCGAGAAATCGGCTTCGGCTCGTGGACGACGCATTGGGTCGTCTGGTTCCTGCTCATCTCGATTCTCACGGCCTACCTGCTCAAGGGCTTCTTCGGCATCGTCTTGTAGCAGTCTCTGAGTTCTTGCCGCCCCGCGCAGCGGTCTTTTGCGTCGCTCTCCACTCCCCACTTACTTACGTTTCAGCTTCGAGCGCACGACGATCGGCGTCCCCTCGAAGCCGAAAGCGGCGCGCAGCCGATTGATCAGATACCGCTCCAACCCGAAGTGGAAGGGCTCCGGCCGATTGGTGAAAAACACGAAAGTCGGCGGCGCGACGCCGGCCTGCGTGACATACGAGATCTTCGGTTTGCGGTAGCCCGGCACGGTTACGCGCTCGAAATCGACCTCGGCCAGAAAGCGGTTCAACTCGGCGGTGGGGATGCGCCGCCGCGCGGCGGCATTGCCCTTCAACACGAGCGGAAACAGATTTTCGAGGCGCTCGCCCGTGAGCGCCGAGACGAACGCGACTGGGGCATAGTCGAGAAACTTGAGTTGCTCGCGGACATGCCGGCGGAACTCGGCCTGAGCGGTTTCGCTCAAGTCCCACTTGTTGACGACGATGACGCAAGCCTTGCCGGCTTCATGCGCGTAGCCGGCGATATTCGCGTCGAGCGCGGTGACGCCTTCCAGCGGCTCGACCAGCAGCAGCGCCGCATCGGCCAGGCGCAGATGGCGGCGCGCCATGACCACGCTGAGCTTCTCAGCCATGCGCGTCGTCTTGCCCTTGCGGCGGATTCCGGCGGTGTCCACAAAAACAAAACGGCGGCCGCGGCGGACGACCGCGGCGTCGACCGCATCGCGGGTGGTCCCCGGAACCGCGGAAACGATGGCGCGTCCCTGCCCCGTAAGGCGATTCAACAGCGTTGATTTGCCGGTGTTCGGCCTCCCGATGATCGCCACCCGGATGGGGCGGCCTTCTTCGCCGGAATCCTCGACGCGCGGGAATTCCTTGGTAGCCGTTTGCAGCAATTGCTCGATGCCGCGGCCGTGCTCCGCGGAAACGCCGACCACGTCGGCGAAGCCCAACTCGTAAAACGAACCGGCAAGGCCGTCGAGAGCTTCCGTATCGCACTTGTTGACCGCGACCGTCACCGCGCGCCCCAAGCGCCGCAGGAACCCGGCAAGGTCGCGGTCGGCCGGCGTCAACTCGCTGCGGCCGTCGATGACAAAAACCACGTGATCGGCCGCCGCGGCCGCGGCGCGGACCTGCTTGCTGACGAGTTGCGGAAAAAACGCCCTCTTCGCCGAAGGTCAGGCCGCCCGTGTCGGTGACCTCGAACGGCTTGCCGTTCCAGGCCGCCGGCAGACGGATGCGGTCGCGCGTGATGCCCGGTTCGTCGCCCGTGATCGAGCGCCGCGAACGGGTAATACGGTTGAAAAGCGTGGACTTGCCGACGTTCGGGCGCCCGACGATGACCAACTGCGGGCGCTCGGCGGCAGCCATTACCGTGATCCTAGCACCGGCGCAATCCGCGCCGAGGGCGTGACAAAACGGGCGGCCGGCGATTTGGGCGGCGTATCGCGATGACCGAGGTGAAGCAGGATATTTTCGATGCGCTCGATGCAAAGTGCGGGCAGACGGCGAATCGGCAAACCGCAGTCGTCGGCAGCACCGTTATTGGAAATTATTCGATGAAAAAGGTCAGCTCTCAGCCTTGCAACGTAAAAATATTTCCAATAATGAAAATAATGTAAAATACCCAAGAAAGAAAGCGAAGACAGCGCGCTGCCGGTCTCTTGTTGCCTCTTGACGCATTTCTCGGTTTTGCCGCGCCGCGCAAGCAGTCTTAGTATTCAGCGGCCGCGTAAGCGGCCTCGCCGCGTTACTAGCCGCCGCGGCCGGGGCGCAGCCCGCTGCCGACTGGACAATCGACACGGTCGCGGGGAGCGCGGGGCAACTGAACTTCCCCAGTAGAGTGGCGGTGGACGGGTCGGGCAATCTCTACATTGCCGATACCGGCAACCACCGCATCCGCAAGGTCGACGCCGAAGGGACGATGACCACGGTCGAGGGGGCCGGAGAGGAGGGGTACGGCGGAGACGGCCGGCAGGCGATTCAGGCGCTGCTGAACTCTCCCCTCGACGTGGCGGTGGACGGGTCGGGCAATCTCTATATTGCCGATACCGGCAACCACCGCATCCGCAAAGTCGACGCCGACGGGATCATTACCACGGTCGCGGGGGACGGGGAGGAGGGGTACGGCGGAGACAACGATCCGGCGATCGCGGCGCAGTTGAACTCCCCCGTAGGCGTGGCGGCGGACGGGGCGGGCAACCTCTACATTGCCGATTGGGGCAACAGGCGCATTCGCAAGATCGACGCGATGGGGTGGATTACTACGGTCGCGGGGAACGGGTCGGACGGGTGCTGCGGAGACGACAAGCCGGCGATCGAGGCGTGGCTGGGCCGCCCCTGGAGCGTGGCGGTGGACGGGGCGGGCAACCTCTACAGTGTCAGTCGTTCCCACCAGCGCGTTCGCTGGGTCGACGCCGTCACGGGGATCATTGACACGATCGCGGGGACCGGGACGAAGGGGTATGGCGGGGACGGCGGTCCGGCGACCGCGGCAGAGTTGTCCGATTCCCGTGGCGTGGCGGTCGATGGGGCGGGCAACCTCTACATTGCCGATAGCGGCAACGACCGTATTCGCCGGGTCGACGCCGCCACAAAGAACATCGACACGGTCGCGGGAGGAGTGACCGGAGACGGCGGTCCGGCGGTTGCAGCGCAGTTGAACTCCCCCCGAGGCGTAGCAACGGACGGGGCGGGCAACCTCTACATTGCCGATACTTTAAACTATCGCGTTCGCAAGATCGACATCGCGGGGAACATTTCCACGGTCGCGGGGGACGGGACGAGAGGGTTCAGCGGGGACGGCCGGCAGGCGACCGAAGCGCAGATGGACTTCCCTTATGGCGCGGCGGTAGACGGGGCGGGCAACCTCTACATTGCCGATCTTATCAACCACCGTGTTCGCCGGGTCGACGCCGCGGGAAACATCGACACGGTCGCAGGGGACGGGGAGCAAGGGTACGGCGGAGACGGCGAGCCGGCGCTCCAGGCGCAGTTGCAGTACCCCATTGACGTGGCGCTGGACGGGGCGGGCAACCTCTACATTGCCGATAGGGACAACCACCGCATTCGCCGGGTCGACGCCGACGGGATCATTACTACGGTCGCGGGGAGCGGAGAGCAAGGGTACGACGGAGACGGCGAGTCGGCGACTGCGGCGCAACTGGCCCACCCTCACGGCATGACTGTGGACGAGGCGGGCAACCTCTACATTGCCGATACTTTCAACCACCGCATCCGCAAAGTCGACGCCGACGGGATCATTACCACGGTCGCGGGGAGCGGAGAGGAAGGGTACGACGGAGACGGCGGTCCGGCGATCGAGGCGCAGTTGGACAGTCCCCATGACGTGGCGCTGGACGGGGCAGGCAACCTCTACATTGCCGATAGGGACAACCATCGCATCCGCTGGGTCGACGCCGACGGGAAGATTGACACGGTCGCGGGGAGCGGAGAGGAAGGGTACGACGGAGACGGCGATCCGGCGGTCGGGGCGCAGTTGGACAGTCCCCATGACGTGGCGCTGGACGGGGCGGGCAACCTCTACATTGCCGATAGCGGCAACGACCGCATTCGCCGGGTCAGCCCGCCGCCCACGGCTGCGCTGACCGCCAACCCCACACAGATCACCAGCGGACAGTCCACCACCCTCACCTGGGCTTCGACCAACGCCGTCAGCGCCCGGATCGACAACGGCGTGGGCACGGTCTCTCCCCCCTCCGCAGGCTCGACAACCGTCTCGCCGACGAGCAGCACTACCTACACCCTGACCGTCACCGACGCCAACGGCGCGCAGGCTGCCGCCTCCGTCACCATCACCGTTACCGCCCCGCCCACGGCTGTGTTGACCGCTACGGACGCCACCATCACCAGCGGCCAATCGACCACCCTGGAGTGGGCTTCGACCAACGCCGTCAGCGCCCGGATCGACAACGGCGTCGGCGCGGTTAGCCCTGCGGCCGGCGGCTCGACAAGCGTCTCGCCGACCGCCACCACCACCTACACCCTGACCGTTACCGACGCCAACGGCGCTGTCGCCCAAGCCGGCGCCACGGTCACCGTCACCGACTCCGGCCCGCCGCCCACGGCTGCGCTGAGCGCCAACCCCACACAGATCACCAGCGGCCAGTCCACCACCCTCACCTGGACTGCGAGCAACGCCGTCAGCGCCGAGATCGACAACGGAGTCGGCGCGGTTAGCCCTGCGGCGGGAGGCTCGACAAGCGTCTCGCCGACCGCCACCACCACTTACACCCTGACCGTCAGCGCCGCCGACGGGCGGACGGCGCAGGCCTCCGTCACCAT
Source organism: Bryobacterales bacterium (assembly GCA_965214915.1). Taxonomy (GTDB): domain Bacteria; phylum Acidobacteriota; class Terriglobia; order Bryobacterales; family UBA6623; genus CATQHP01. Next base: position 1,526,703 of record CBDCCP010000001.1, read on the forward strand.
CACCGTTACCGCCCCGCCCGCGGCTGTGCTGAGCGCCGACCCGCCGACGATCACCAGCGGCCAGTCGTCAACGCTGCGGGTAGCTGCGAGCAACGCCGTCAGCGCGGTCATTCAGCCGGGCAACCTCACCGTCTCTCTCGATCCATCCGGCGCGGGTTCGGTCAGCGTCTCCCCGGAGACCACCACCGAATACACCCTGACCGTCACCGACGCCAACAATGCTGTCGCCATCGCTACGGCCACCATCACCGTTACCGCCCCGCCCACGGCTGCGCTGAGCGCCAACCCCACCGAGATCGCCGGCGGAGAGTCCTCCACCCTCACCTGGACTGCGAGCAACGCCGTCAGCGCCCGGATCGACAACGGCGTCGGCGCGGTTAGCCCTGCGGCCGGCGGCTCGACAAGCGTCTCGCCGACCGCCACCACCACCTACACCCCGACCGTTACCGACGCCAACGGCGCTGTCGCCCAAGCCGGCGCCACGGTCACCGTCACCGACTCCGGCCCGCCGCCCACGGCTGCGCTGAGCGCCAGCCCCACACAGATCGCCAGCGGCCAGTCCTCCACCCTCACCTGGACTGCGAGCAACGCCGTCAGCGCCCGGATCGACAACGGCGTCGGCGCGGTTAGCCCTGCGGCCGGCGGCTCGACAAGCGTCTCGCCGACCGCCACCACCACCTACACCCTGACCGTCAGCGCCGCCGACGGGCGGACGGCGCAGGCCTCCGTCACGGTCACCGTCGACGACGGCGATCCCCCGCCTGCCGTCACCCTGTCGGCGAACCCCACTGCGATCGCCGAGGGCGAGTCGTCCACGCTCATCTGGACTTCGACCCACGCAACCAGCGCCGCGATCGATCAGGGTATCGGCCCGGTTGCGCTCAGCGGGGCGCGCCAAGTCTCGCCGACGCGAACCACCGCTTACACCATCACAGTGCGTAACAGTGACGGCATGACGGCCGCCGCTACTGTCTCCGTCACCGTTACCGGGCCGCCCGAAGAGCCTCAGCTTCCCGTTGTGCGGGCGCGAACTATCGAATTGTCGTTTGTCCTGCCGCAGGATGCTGCGCCGGCTGCCCAACCGGTCGTGCTGTATGCCGAGAACGGCGCGGCGGACTTCCGCGCGCAGCCCGGCCCCAACTGGCTCGCGGCAGAGCCGGCAAGCGGCAGCTTGGCCGAGGACGAAGAGACGACGATTGCGGTCACGGTGGATCCGGCCGGGCTGCCCGTGGAGAGGCGCCGCGGGCTGCTGTACATTCGCTCCGGGGGGCGCATCACGGATCGGGTGCGGGTGGTCCTGGAAGTGCTGCCGCCGTTGGGGCCGGCGGTGCATGAGGCGGTGAACGCGGCGGCGATGAGCGCCTCCGGCGAGCCGGGGCTGTTCGGCCCGACGTTGCTGCCGCTGGCGCCGGGCTCGATGGTTGCGCTGCGGGGCGAGAACTTCCTGGATAGAAGCTTTGCAGAGGACGAGTTCATCGTGTCGGGGAGTTTTCCTCTGCCGGCGAACCTGGACGGCGTGCGGGTGAGCTTCGACGGCGTGGCAGCGCGGCTGTTCGCGGCGGGGCCGCAGCGCATCTACGCGCAGTTGCCGTCCGCGCTGGTCAGCGAGGCCCTGGCCCAAGGCATGGCGACGGCGACGGTGACGGTGGAGACGGCCGCGGGAGAGAGTTATCCGCGGCGCTTCCCCATAGGCGCGCATGGGCCGGGGATCTTCACGCTGTCGGGGCAAGGAACGGGCCAGGCGGCGGTGGTTCTGGCGGGCACGACGGTGTTGGCGGCGGCGCCCGGATTCGACGGGGAGATCCAGTTGGAGCAGCCTGGGGAGATGGTCGATATCTACACTACGAGCCGGCCGGCGCGGGCGGGGGAGATCGTGGAGATTTACGCCACGGGGCTGGGGGCGGTGGAGCCGCCGATAGCCGACGGGGCGAACTCGTGCGAGCCGGAGAGTGTCTGTGCGGCGGACTTCTCGAACGTGGTGTTGCGGCACACCGTGGAGCGGCCGCAGGTATGGATCGGGGGCGTGGAAGTAGCCGATGAGGACATCTTGTTTTCGGGGTTGGCGCCGACGCTGGCGGCGATGAACATGGTGGTGGCGAGAGTGCCGGAAGGAATCGAACCGTCCAACGCCGCGGAGGCGATCATCTCCATCGGCGGCAGAACCAGCCAACCCGGCGTCACCATTGCCGTCGAGTAACGGCACGAGCAAGTCGGCGTTAAGGAAACTCTGAACAAGCAGGCTATTGACTGGGATAATAAGGGGAGAGCAGCGGGCACGGGGAATAAGGGGGAGAGCGATGGCGCAGCGGACGTTTGCAGAATTGGAGTACGAGGGGAAGAAGAAGCAGACGAGGCGGGAGAAGTTTCTGGCACGGATGGAGGACTTGATTCCGTGGGAGCGCATGGAGGAGCGCATCCGCCCGTACTACCCCCAAGCGGGGCGGGGGCGGCGACCGTACGCGTTGGCGGTGATGCTGCGCGTGCATTGCGTGCAGTTGTTTTACAACGTGAGCGATCCGGGGATGGAGGACATGCTGTACGAGATCGAGTCGGTGCGGCGCTTCGTGGGCTTGCGTTTGGGGGATGCGCTGCCGGACGAGACGACGATTTTGAACTTTCGGCATCTGTTGGAGCGGCACGAGTTGGGCGGGAAGCTGATGGCGGAGATCAACGCGCACTTGGCGGAGCAAGGCTTGCGGCTGCGGGAGGGGACGATTCTGGACGCGACGATCATCGCGGCGCCGAGTTCGACGAAGAACAAGAAGCGGAGTCGCGACCCACAGATGCATCAGACCAAGAAGGGGAATCAATGGTATTTCGGGATGAAGGCGCATATCGGCGTGGACGCCGAGACGGGGCTGACGCATAGCGTGGCGGCGACGGCGGCGAACGTGGCGGATGTGACCCAAGGGCATGAGTTGCTGCACGGCGGGGAGCGGGAGGTGTGCGCGGATGCGGGTTACCAGGGGATCGACAAGCGCGCGGAGCATCGGGGGCGTAAGGTGCGCTGGCAAGTGGCCTTGAAGGCTGGGCAGCGGCGGCGCTTGGCGGCGGGCAGCGCGGAGGCGCGGGCGGAGCGGCGCAAGGCAGAGGTGCGGGCCAAGGTGGAGCACCCGTTTCTGTACGTGAAGCGGCACTTTGGCTACGCCAAGGTGCGCTATCGCGGCTTGGCCAAGAACCGGGAGCGGATCAGTCTGCTGTTGGGCTTCGCCAATCTGCTGCTTGCCGGGCGCTACGCGACGGCCTGAGCGCCACAATACAGGAGTCGTGCGTCCATGCCGGCGCCAAGCCGCAGAAGCGGAGTCGAAGCCGTCGCTGCGGGGTCAAAAATTGGCGTTGCGAAGTCAAAATCGGCAGGATTCAGCCGCAAAATTCGCCGGCAGCCCGGCTGCAACCGCTCCTTACGGACAACTTCAACCAGCCAACGCGCCAAAACCACTTTATTCAGACTTTCCTTAACGGCGCTCAGCCCGGGCGGGCGATCGCGGCGCGGTCCGCCTCGACCGCTTCGAACCAGTTTTCAAGATCCCGGAGCATCCGGCGCACGCGGGCAGGATGCGCTGCCGCGAGATCGTGCGCCTCCCCGGGGTCTGCGGCCACATTGTAGAGTTCCGGCGGCTCGGGCTCTTGCGGCTTCAGGCGCGGCGCGGGCAGGATGCGTTCGATGCTCGCCGGGTTTTCCTTGTGCTTGAGGTCCGCCTCGACGAAGGCGGCAGTGCGGGCGATGTCTTCGTCGGATGCGCACAGATCGTTGCTGAAAAACCGCGTGCCGCGAATCAGCGGCCGCACCAGCTTCCAGTCGCCGTCGCGGACCGCCGCATTCGTTCCCACGTTGGGAAAGTAAAAATTCCATTGCCAGAACCGCCGCGGCTCGACCTCGAAAGGCTCGCTGCGCAGCAACGGCGCAAGATCGCGGCCGTCCACCGCCGGGCCGGACGGGCGCTCGATGCCGCACAGCGACAGCAGAGTCGGCATCCAATCGGTAAAGTGCGTCAACGCGTCGCAAAACCGATTCGAGGCGATGCCGCCCGGCAGGCGCGCGACCATCGGCACGCGGATGCCCCCTTCGTTGACCCAGCCCTTGCTGCCCCGCATCCCCGCGTTGAAGCGCTCGTTGAATACCGCCTCGCCCTTTTCAAGCATGTAGGGCGGATTGAAAAACGCCGGCCCGTTGTCGCTGGTGAAAGCAACGACGGTGTTCTCGGCCAAGCCCTCGCGGTCGAGTTTTTCGAGGATGCGGCCAATGCCTTCGTCCATGCGCTCGATCATGGCGTAGGTCGTCGCCACGATACGGTTGAAGCCTTGGGAGCGGTAATGCTCGACGCGGTCCGCCGCCGCCTGGAACGGCGAGTGCGGAGCGCTGTAAGGCAGATAGAGGAAGAACGGGGCGTTCCGCTTGCGGTGGATGAAGTCGAGCGCTTCGTCGGTCAACAGATCGGTGAGATACGTCCCGTCGGAAGGCGAGAGCGCATCGTTGCGCCGCAGATGGTAGCGGTAATAATCGCTCCAACCGCCGCAAAAGCCGGTGAACTCGTCGAAGCCGCGCGCATTCGGCTCGTAGCGCCGGTCGAACGTTCCGTTATGCCACTTGCCGACCAAGCCGGTGGCGTAACCGGCTGCGCGGAAGGCGTCGGCGATGGTGACCTCGCGCAGAGCGATGCGGTCGAGCCCGTGGATTTCATGCTGCGTAATTGCGCCGGTGCGATGCGGATACCGCCCCGTAAGCAGCGCGGCCCGCGCCGGCGCGCAGATCGGCGACGCCGAATAGTGCTGCCGGAAGCACGTTCCCTCGGCAACAAGACGGTCGAGATGGGGCGTTTTCACAGCGCCCTCGTTGAAAACGCCGCAGTCGCCGTAGCCCATGTCGTCGGCAAGAATCAGGATGACGTTGGTTCGCGTGCGTTGGGGCATGAGCGTACTTTCAGGCGCTGCCGCCGAGGGCGTCTCCACAGTGTACGGAATCGCTCGGCGGCGTCGCCGACCGGCATCCGTGCCATAGTGTGAAGCAGCACCTATGGCGGGCGTGATTTATCTGGTCGCCACTCCCATCGGCAACCTGGAAGACATCACTCTGCGCGCGTTGCGGACACTGCGCGAGGTCGATCTCGTCGCCTGCGAAGACACCCGCCATACCGGCCGCTTGTTGCGCCGTTTCGAGATCGACAAGCCGCTCCTCAGCTACCGCGACCGCAACGAGGCGGCGCGCGCCGCCGAGCTGGTCGAGCGGGCGCAAGGCGGGGAGTCGATCGCGGTCGTCTCCGACGCCGGCACGCCCGGCATCTCCGACCCCGGTTTCCGCGTGGCGCGGGCGGCCGCCGCGGCCGGCGTCCGCGTGGCGCCCATTCCCGGCGCGAGCGCCGCCCTGGCCGCTCTAGCGGCCTCGGGCCTGCCGACCGACCGCTTCCGCTTCGAAGGCTTCCTGCCGCCACGCAAGGCGAAACGCCGCGCCGCCCTGGAAGCGCTGCGAACCGAGACGGCTACCGTCGTTCTCTACGAAGCCCCGCACAGAATCGTCGACTCCCTGCGGGACATCGCCGCGATCCTCGGGGAGCGGCCGCTGGCGCTGGCCCGCGAATTGACCAAGCTGCACGAGGAGTACCTGCGGGGAACGGCAGAGGATCTCGTTGCCGAGATCGCAGGGCGCCCCGCGGTGAAAGGCGAGATCGTGCTGCTCATCGGCGGCGCGGAGGCCGCCGAAACGGCCGGCCGCGCCCCTCTGGAAACCCGAGTCGACGAGTTGATCGGCGAAGGCGTCGACAGGATGGACGCCATCAAGCGCGCGGCCCGGGAACGCGGCCTGCGCAAGCGGGACGCCTACCGGATTCTGGAATCCCGGCGCAACGACTGACGTAAGCCGCGGGCTGATAGCATGAATAGGCAATGAAACATTGGTTGAGCGCGGCCGCCGCCTTTCTTCTGCTGGTTTCCGCGGGCATGGCGCAGAACCGCCCGCGCGCGCTCGGCGCCGAGTGGCAGTCGCTGTTCAACGGCAAAGACCTGTCCGGCTGGAAAAAGGTCGGCAAGGAGAAGTGGGAAGTCGTCGACGGCGCCATCTTCGGCCAGGGAATTACCGACGAGTACGGCTATCTGGTCACTGAAAAATCTTACCGCGACTTCCATCTGTCGCTTCGCTTCAAGTGCGAGGCCGACGGCAACAGCGGCGTCTATATCCATACCGCGTTCGAGGGCGATACGCCGAAAATCGTCGCCGGACGGCAAATCGAAATCGATCGTACGCTAGGCCGGCACACCGGCGGGATCTACGGCGACGGCAAAGGCTGGATCGCTTGGCCGTCTCCGCAATACGAGACGGTAATCCGACCCTACGATTGGAACGACATGTTGATCGCGGTCGAGGGCAATCATTACGTCGTCCATCTGAACGGCATCCGCGTGTTGGATTTTACATACCCCTCTCCGGGCGCCGAAGAAGGAACGATCGCGCTGCAGTTGCATTCGGGCGGCGAGGGCAAGATGCGCTTCAAGGATATTTTCGTGCGCGATCTTTCCCCGGCCCGTCCGTAAGCCGGCGGCGCCTTGCCGCCTGTGCAGCGGTCTTGCTATCCACTATTCACTATCCACTGGCCGCGCAGCGGCCTAACCGCCGAAGTATGTCGAGCCTTCCGCCAGATGGCGGCGGCAGACTTCTTCGTTGAGCTCGATGCCCAGGCCCGGTTTGTCGTCGAGGACATAGTAGCCGTTCCGATAGAACGGCCCGTCGCGGAGGATGAGGTCGTCCCAATGCTCGAGCTCCACCGAATCCGACTCCAGGGCTACGAAGGAGCGGATCGCGGCGCAGGCGTGCGCGTTCGCCACGGTGCCGACCGGCGTACACATGTTGTGGCAGGCGAAGGTGATGTAGTACTGGTCGGCCCAGTCGGCGATGCGCTTGGTCTCGAGCAGTCCGCCCGATTTTTGCGGGTCGGGCTGAATGATGTCGGCGGCTTGCTTCTCGATGAAAGGCCGGAACGAGTGGCGCGTGTAGAGGTTTTCTCCCGTGCAGGTCGGGACTTTGCACTCCTGCGTGAAGCGCGCCATGGCGTCGGCGTTTTGCGGCGGGATCGGGTCTTCGATGAACCACAGATTGAGATCCTCGACCATGTATGAAAACTTCAGGGCGTCGGCGTAGTTGTAGTTGAAATGCAGATCGATGCCCAGCGGGTAGTGCTCGCCGAGGCGTTTGCGAACGGCGACCAGGATGTTGCGCCACTGCTCCATCTCGACGGTGGTGATGGCGCGGTTCCAAAGCTCCTGCCGGTAGCGGTAAGGCTGCCCGGCCATAGTCATGGAGCGGCCTTCCCAATCCATGTCGAACTTGGTGGCGGCGAAACCGTAGTCGAGCGATTTCTCGGCCTCTTCGACCCAAGCCGCGGGGTCGGGCGTTTTCGGCGAGCCGGTGTCGTGGTAAATCAGGATCTTGTCGCGGAATTTTCCGCCTAAGAGCGTGTAAACGGGGACGCCGAGGATCTTTCCGGCCAAGTCCCAGAGCGCGCTCTCGATGCCGCCGATCGCGCCGGCCAGCGAGCCGGTCCACGAACCGTGCCCGAGTTGCGCCTCGGCCATTTTCACGGCGAGATAGTCGACCTGCAGCGGGTCTTCGCCGAGAAGCAAGTCTTCGAGACCGCGGATGTGATCGAGGATGCCGTGGCGGTTGTACGCCTCGCCGATGCCGTAAACGCCGGAGTCGGTCTCGATCTTCACCAGGTGCGCCGGGTACTTGATCATGACCGACGCCGTTTTGACGGCGGTGATCTTGACCTTTCCCAGATTGCTCTGCGCCTGCGGGTAGGCGCGCACCGCCTGTGGCGCTTCGGCCAGGAACGCGGCGCCAAGAGCGCTTTTCAAGAAGGAGCGGCGGTTCGGCATGACTGCATCATACCGGACAGCGGCAAGAGCCGGGTTCAGGCGATCAATTCGCGAATCGTCTCGCCGCCGGTTTGGCTGAGTTGCTTTTCGCGGCCTTGGGCGAAGTAGGTGAGCTTGGCGTCGTCGAGACCGAGCAGGCGCAGCAGCGTCACGTGCAGGTTCTTGATCGGATGCACGGTTTCGACCGCGGTCCGCCCGGTTTCGTCGGTCGCGCCAACGATTTTGCCTCGGGGAGCGTCGCCGCCGGCCATCCAGAAGGCCATCGCGGGCGCATTGTGGTCGCGGCCCCAGGCTTTATCGACGCCGCGGATGCCGTTGTCGGGCGAGCGCCCGAACTCGCCTGCCCAGACGACCAGAGTTTCTTCGAACAGGCCGCTGCGTTTGAGGTCTTTGAGCAGTCCGGCGATGGGCCGGTCGACGGTGTCCATGCGCGAGCCGTGGGCTTTTTCGATGTAATCGTGCGAGTCCCAGCCGCTGGCCATCACCTGCACGAAGCGCACGCCGCGCTCCACCAGACGCCGCGCCAGAAGACAGCGCCTGCCCAAAGAGACGACGTCGGCGTTTTCGCTGTTCAATCCGTAAAGCTCGCGCGTCTCTTCGGGCTCCGCGTCGATATCGATCGCTTCGGGCATTTCGGCCTGCATCCGAAAGGCGAGCTCGTAGCTTTCGATGCGCGCGGCCAGCTCGTCGTGCGACGGACGGCGTTCCATGTGCCGGCGGTTGAGTTCGCCGAGAAAGTCGAGATTCGCCCGCTGCTGTTCCCGGGCGACGTATTCCGGCGGATTCATGTCGAGCACCGGAGCGCCCTGAGAGCGCAGCGGCGTGCCCTGGTAATGGGCCGGCAGGAAACCGTTCGACCAGTTCCCCGCGCCGCCTTGCGGGTAGGCCAGATCGGGCAGCACGACGAACCCCGGCAGGTTTTGATTTTCCGTCCCCAGCCCGTAGGTCACCCACGAGCCCATGGCCGGGTCGCCGCCGAAACGGTTGCCGGTGTTGAGGTGGTAGAGCGCCGTCGGGTGATTGACCGACGTGGCCTGCAATCCGCGGTAAAAGCAGATGTCGTCCACGCAGTCGGCGAAATGCCGGAATTTCTTGTTGATCTCGATGCCCAGCTTGCCGGCGCGTTGGAATTCGAACGGACTGCGCACGAAGTAGCGCCGGCCGGTATTCATCGAGGCTTCGAACTTCGTCCGCTCCTTGACGAATTCCGTCATGTGCAGATCGATCAGCTTGTGCTTGGGGTCGAAGGTGTCGATATGGCTGGGGCCGCCCTCCATCAACAGGAAGATGCAGCTTTTCGCCTTCGCCCGAAAGTGGCCTCGCTTCGGCGAAAGCGCTCCCGCGCGGGCTTTCTCTCCGTGGAGCATCGCCGTCAGCGCGAGCGATCCCAGGCCCATGCCGGAGTGGTAGAGAAACTCCCGGCGGGAAGGTTGCGCCGTATGAACTTTTTGCCGCATGTTCATCCTCAGTACACGTAAACGAACTCGTTGGAGTTGAACAACGCCAGGGCGATATCCGCCAAGGCGCGGGTCTCGGGCGCCGCTTCGCTGGGGTGCGGGTTGTGCTCGTAATCGACTTTCAGGCGCGGTTGGACGAACTGGTACTTCTCGCCGGTCAACTCGCTTGTAATCGTCGCCATGATGGTCGGTTCCTCGCCGCGCGGCCGCGCCGGATGGGCAGTATGATGCTTGCACATCTTTTCGTAATGTTCAAGCGCGAGAGCGAGTTCGTCGTCCGCCGGAGCGCGCCCGTAAGCCAACTCGAACGCCCGCGCGATGCGCTGCGCGGGGGAATCCGCCTCGGCTTCGACCCGCTGGGCCATAATCAGCGCCATATCGTGCGATTGCTCGCCGTTCAACAGGGTGAACGCCTGCGTGGGCACGGTTGACGCCTCGCGGCGCTCGCAGGTCAGATCGGGGTTCGCGCCGTTGAACGCCTCGATCATGGGGTCGAGCAGGCTGCGCTGCTGGAAGCTGTAAATCGAACGGCGGTTTCTGTCCCGCCGCTTCGGCGCCGGTTGATAGGCGGGCCGCAGCGAGCCTTGGGCGTGGCGCGGCTGGCGCGCTGCGTCGGAGTTGATCTGTGGATACGTTCCCGGGCCGCCCGTCGAGTCGCTGATCTCTCCCGAGATCGCGAGCATGCTGTCGCGGATTTCCTCGGCCTCCAGCCGCCGCGGCGAAAAGCGCGCCAGGTAAAGGTTTTCGGGGTCGGCCTGCCGCAGCGCGTCCGGCGCCGGGTGCTCCGCCGAGCGCCGATACGCCGCCGACAGCAGAATTACGCGGTGGACCGCCTTCACGCTCCAGCCCTGCTCGATAAAGAACCCGGCCAGCCAATCGAGCAGTTGCGGATGGGTCGGCTTTTTGCCCATCTTGCCGAAGTTGTTGGCGTTGGCGGCGATGCCGCGGCTGAAATGATACTGCCAGATACGATTGACCATCACGCGCGCAGTCAGCGGGTTGCGCGCATCGGCCGTCCATTCCGCCAGCGCCCGCCGCCGCCCGGAGACGGTCTGCGGAATGTCCGCCGCGGGCAGATCGGAGTAGCGGGCGACGGCTTCGATCATGCCGGGCGAAACGGGGTCGCCCGGCGCTTGCAGATCGCCCCCGACGAGAACGTGCGTCTGCGCGTTGGCGTAATCGCCTTTCTTCATATAACTGTTGGCGCCGGAGGGGACGTCGTTCCAGGCTTGGACCAAACCGCTGCTCACCACGGTCGCAATCGGGTCGAAACGCTGCGCCGAGCCCTGGTGCAGGGTTTTTTGCTTGCGCAGGAGCTTGAGCGTCTCGGCCTCTTCCTTGTCGAGGTAGCGCTGCAGGGCTCCGCTCGCAGCCTTGGCCGCAACCTCTTCGCCTTTCGCCGCGGCCAAGCGCACCCGCCCCCGCTCGTGCATCAGATCCATACGGCGGTCGAGGTCGGCGATCGTGTCGCTGTAATACTTCTTGCCCGCGGCGAAGCCGGCCGTGGACTCGTAGGGCTGGAAATCCAGCGGCCGCCGGGCGAAGGCCGTCGTGGCGAACGCCGCCTGCATGCGGTAGTAATCTTTCGTCGGAATCGGGTCGAACTTGTGGTCGTGGCAGCGCGCGCAGCCCAGCGTGAGACCGAGGAACGTCTGGCCGACGTGGTGCGTTACGTCGTCCAGAAACAATTGCCGGGTGACCGCCGCGACGGCCATGCCGGTGTGCTCCCAGGGGCCCGTGCGCAGAAAGCCGGTGGCCAGGATCGCTTCCGGGTCGTCGGGAAAGATCTCGTCGCCGGCGATCTGCTCGAGGATGAAACGGTCGTAGGGCTTATCGTTGTTGAAGCTGCGGATGACGTAGTCGCGGTACCGCCAAGCGGTGGGGCGCTCGAAGTCGTTCGAGTAGCCGGACGTATCGGCATAGCGTGTGACGTCGAGCCAATGGCGCCCCCAGCGCTCGCCGTAGCGCGGCGAGGCGAGCAGACGTTCGACGACTTTCTTGTACGCTCCCGCGTCCGTGTCGTCGAGGAACTCGCGCACTTCCTGCGGGGTAGGCGGCAGTCCGGTCAGGTCGAACGTCACGCGGCGCAGCAGCGTCAGCTTATCCGCTTGCGGGCCGGGCTCCAGATTTTTTTCGGCCAGCTTTTCGAGGATGAAGCGATCGACAGGCGTGCGAATTTCCATCTCCGTGTCTGCAACTTCGGGCGGCGCCTCTTTCCGGAGCGGGCGAAAGGCCCACAGGTCTTCTTCGGCGTAATCCCAAGCCGTTTCCGTTAAGGCCGGGCCGTACGGCGCGCCGGCCGCGACCCACTCGCGGAATGCGCGCACAGTATCGGCGGGAAGCTTTTTCTCGGCGCCCCCGGGCGGCATCTGGAGCTCGCCCGCGTGCTCCAGGGCGGCGATCAGCGTCCCGGAATCGGGGTCGCCGGCGACGACCGCCGCGCCGCGCAGCCCCCCCTTCAAGGCTCCGCCGCGCGTGCGCAGGTCGAGCTCGGCGAAGATGTTCCCCTCGCCGTGGCAGCCCAGGCACTGCTGCTTGAGCGTGGGCTGCACGACCTCGCGGAACAGATCTTCCCCGGAATCGGCCGCCAGACAAGTCAGCGGCAAGAGCGCCGCGAGAACCAAGCAACTGCGTATCGAGAACAAGCGGAAACTCCCCGCAAGCATTCTATCACCGGCGGCGGTTTGCGCAAAACATATCTTGGAAACGCCCGAACCCGCAAGTCATTGCAACCCGGACGGCGAGGTTGCGCCGGCCGCTTCGAGCAGCGCTATCGTTTCCGCATGGCTTCTGGATTGTGCAGCCCCAAGGGGAGTCGAGCCGCGGTTGTTCCCCGCATTGGGATCGGCGCCGGCCGCCAGCAAATCGTGGACAATTGCCGCGCGGCCATGGAGCGCCGCACAGTACAACGGTGTCGAGCCTGTGCGTTTGTTCGGCACATCGACGTCGGCGCCGGCCGCCAGCAGAGCGCGGGCAATATCGGCGTGACCTCTGAGCGCCGCCCAGTACAGCGGCGTCGAGCCCGTGCGGTTGTTCCGCACATTGGGATCGGCGCCGGCCGCCAGCAGGGCGCGGACAATATCCGCGTGACCGCGTTGCGCCGCCCGGTACAGGGGCTTCGAACCCGTGCGTCCGGTTCGCGCATTGGGGTCGGCGCCGGCCGCCAGCAGAGCGCGGACAACATCGGTGTGGCCGCCGCGCGCCGCGCGATACAAGGGCGTATAGCCCGTGCGCTCGGATCGCGCATTGGGATCTGCGCCGGCTTCAAGCAAAACGCGGGTAACGTCCGCACGGCCGTTGAACGCCGCACGGTACAGGGGCGTATAGCCCGACGAGGTGCGCTCGTTGACGTCGAAAACCGCTGCTAAAACACGGGTTACGGATGCGTCTCCCCACTGCGCGGCGCGGTACAACGGCCGGTGGCGGGCATATTCGATCGGCGCAAACGCTGAAATCGCAGTCGAGAAACCCAGCATGAAAAGAAGGGACACGCCCATACTCGGAAAGAACTCACGGCACCGCCGCTCGAGGTAACCGACAGGCCGGGGAGGATAGGAGCGCAACCCCAGCGGACCCTCGACCTTCCCCATATCCGCTCGACTCAAAACCGGATCGGCAGAGGCCGCGATCTCTACTGCAGACGCCTTCCCTTTCGAGGCAAGGCGCTTGACTCCGTAGTAACAACTCGACAAACTCAGCAAGCACACGGCCCAAGCCGTCGGCATCCACGACACAACGAGCAGGCCGTACAAATTTTCCCCGAGATCGTCGATGCCGAACGCCGAACCCCAGGCCGCTGCTGCGGCAAGCAGGCAGAGCGGATATGCCGTAAGCGCGAACCGCAAGTACGCGCGCTGCCAGGAAGACTCCAGATATCGCTCCCAAGCCTCTCCCCACGGGAAAATCCAAAGCCTTTTCCACGCCATCGCTCCGCTCTTGCGCCGCCGCGCTCTGTCATTGTAGCCGCGGTCTTCCTGCCGGAGAATTCCGGGCGAATATACTATCGGCTTGCGCGCCTTCGCGCGCCGCCGGAACGAATGAACGATAGAGCGACAACGACGGGCGCGGCCATTCGAACGGAGCTTTCGCGGCGCAGCAGCGGCGCGCTTGTCGGCCGCATCGCCATCGATAATCCGGCCAAGCTCAACGTCCTCGACCGGCGGTTGAGCCGGCAGTTGGGCGAGGCCGTCCGCGCATTGGGCGCGCGCGAGGACGTGCGCGCGCTGGTGCTGAGCGGGGCCGGCGTTCGCGCGTTTATCGGGGGCGCGGACATCGCCGAGATGGCGGCTCTCGACCCCGCTTCCGCGCGCGGCTTCATCGGCGATCTGCACGCAGTCTGTCTGGCGATACGGGAAGCTCCGGTTCCGGTCATCGCGCGCATCGAGGGCTACTGCCTGGGCGGCGGCATGGAGATTGCGGCAAGCTGCGACATGCGCGCGGCCGCCGAGGGCGCGGTCTTCGGCATGCCTGAGGTGCGCGTCGGCATTCCGTCGGTGATCGAAGCCGCCTTGCTGCCGCGTCTGATCGGCTGGGGGAAGACGCGCGAACTGCTGCTGACCGGCCGAACCATCGACGCCGCCGAGGCGCTGTCCTGCGGCTTTCTCGAAAAGCTGACCGCCCGGTCGGAACTCGACGCCGCCGTCGAGCGATGGCTCGAGGCGATCGTTGCCGCCGGGCCGCAGGCGGTGCGCCTGCAGAAGGCGCTGATCCGCAAATGGGAAACCTCCCGCCTCGACGAAGCGGTCGAGGCCGGCATCGACGCTTTCGCCCAAGCGTACGCTACCGACGAGCCGAGACGCTTGATGGAGGCGTTTCTGAACCGCCCCCGGCGCAGTTAGCCCGCGCCGCGCGCCCGAGTTCCCAAGCTGCCCTATCATATTCGTGATGAGCCTTACCCGACGCCAACTGATGCTTGCTTCGCTGGCTGCCGCCGCGGCCCCGCGGGCGGCCGCCCAAGGCAAGCGGCCGAACGTCCTTTTCGCCATCGCCGACGATTGGGGCTGGCCCCACGCCGGCGCCTACGGCTGCTCCTGGGTCCGCACGCCCGCCTTCGACCGGGTCGCCGCCGAGGGCGTCTTGTTTACCAATTGCTTTACCTCGAACCCCAAATGCTCGCCCTGTCGGGCAAGCATCCTGACCGGACGCAACAGTTGGCAGCTCGAGGAGGCAACCAACCATTTCGGCGTCTTTCCGGCCAAGTGGGCGGTCTTCCCCGACTTGTTCGAAAAGGCCGGCTACCACGTCGGCCATACCGGCAAGGGCTGGGGGCCGGGCGATTACGAGGCCGGCGGTTTCGAGCGCAACCCGGCGGGGCCGAATTACGACAAGCACACGGCGCCGCCCAAGTTCCGCTACATGTCGAACAAGGACTACGCTCGCAATTTCGACCACTTCCTCGAAAGCCGCGGCGGCGACCAACCGTTCTGCTTCTGGTTCGGCACGCACGAGCCGCACCGCGCCTATGAAGACGGCGCCGGCGAGCGCAGCGACAAGCTTTACAAAGATGTCGATGTCCCCAAGTTCTACCCCGATAACGAGGTCATCCGCCGCGATCTCGCCGATTATGCCGTCGAGAGCGAATGGTTCGACACGCATCTGGGCCGCATCCTCGAAAAGCTCGAACGGATCGGCGAGCTCGACAACACGCTGGTGCTGGTCACCTCCGACCACGGCATGCCGTTTCCGCGAGTCAAGGGACAGATCTACGAGTACGGTTTCCACCTGCCCCTGGCGATGCGCTGGGGCGGGATGCCGGGCGGGCGCAAGATCGACGACTTCATCAACGTGCGCGACTTCGCGCCGACCTTCCTCGAGCTTGCCGGAATCGACATTCCGGATTCGATGACGGGCAAAAGTTTTGCCGATGTGTTGCGCTCGGGAGATTCCGGCCTGGTCGACAAGACGCGCAACCGCATGTTGATCGGCAAGGAGCGCCACGATCTGGGCCGCCCCAACGACTGGGGCTACCCCGTGCGCGCGCTGCGCACCCCCGAGTTCCTCTACGTTCGCAACTACGAGCCCGACCGCTGGCCCGCCGGCAACCCCGAAACCGGTTACCGCAACTGCGACGACAGCCCGACGAAGTCCCAGCTTTTGCGCGGATTCGACGAGTATTACCGCATGTCGTTCGGCAAACGCCCAGCGGAAGAGCTGTACAAAATCCCCGAAGACAGCGATTGCGTCGAGAACTTGGCCGACGACCCCGCCCACGCCGAAACCAAGAAACGCCTGCGCGCCGAATTGGAACGCCGTCTCAGGGACGACGGCGACCCCCGCGCCTTGGGCCGGGGTTGGGTCTTCGACACTTACAACTACACCGGCGGACGCAGGCATGCGTTCGACGCGTGGCTCGCCAACCATGCGCCATAACAGCAGCCCTCGGCAAAAGCCGCGCAGGCGGGCGCCCGCTGCTTTTCAGCGCCGCCCCGGGTGTATTAAACTGCATTGACCGGCCTCTTCACGCTTCAACGACTCAGCGGGCGCGGCGACAAGCCTTGCGCAGGGGGCGAAACTCTCTAAATCCGAGGACGATGCGGGATGAAAGTATATACAGGCAAGGATGTACGCAACGTTGGCATTGTAGGCCACGGCGACTGCGGCAAGACGACGCTCGCGTCGGCATTGCTCTATACGGCGGGCGCAACCAACCGCCTCACGAGCGTCGACGAAGGCAACGCAGTCACCGACTACGACGAAGAGGAAATCAGCCGAAAAGTTTCCGTATCCTCCGTGCCGGCCTATGCGGAATGGGGCGGCGTCAAGATCAACTTGATCGACACCCCGGGCTACAACATCTTCATCAACGACGCGAAAGCCGCCCTGTCGGCCGCCGATGCCGCGCTGATTGTCGTCGACGCGGTCAACGGGATCGAAGTGCAGACCGAGAAAACCTGGGGGTTCGCCGACGATTACGGCATTCCGAAAATCATCTTCGCGAACAAGATGCATAAAGATCGTGCGTCCGCCGCGGCCGTGGTCGATCAGGTCAAAGAGATTTTCGGCGTCACGGCCGTGCCGGTGCAGCACCCGGTCGGCGAAGGGAAGAACTTCGCGGGAGTCGTGGACCTGATCCACATGAAGACCTATGCCTACGAGCTGGGCGGCAACGGCCAGGGAACGGCCGGCGGCATCCCCGCGGACATCGCCGGCGATGTCGAAGACGCGCGCACGCAGTTGATCGAAGCCGTAGCCGAGACCGACGAAGACTTGATGAACGAGTACTTCGACGAAGGCACATTGCCCGAAGACAAAATCGTCGAGGGTTTGAAAAAGGCCGTTGCGGCAGGCGAGGTCATTCCGGTGCTGTGCGGCTCCGCCTTGCACAACATCGCTATCGACCGGCTGCTCGATTTCCTCAAGAGCGCCGCCCCGTCGCCGATCGACCGCGGCGAAATTGCAACCGAAGACGGCGCCCTCAAAGTCGATGACGGCGGCCCGCTTGCGCTGTTCGTCTGGAAGACGGCGGCGGACGCGTTTGCCGGACGGGTGACCTATTTCAAGGTGGTTTCGGGCGTCTTGCAGAACGATGCGGCGGTTTACAACCACACGCGCTCGACCGGCGAAAAATTCTCGCGCATCGGCGTCGCCCAAGGCAAGGACTTCACGAATGTCGCCCGCTTCCATGCCGGCGACATCGGCGTGGTTGCGAAGCTCAAGGAAACCCTCACGGGCGACAGTCTGGGGGCCAAAGACTCGCCGACGACTTTCCCCAAGGCGAATATCCCGGTTCCGGCGATCTCGTACGCCATTCAACCCAAGACCCGGCAGGACGAAGACCGTCTCAGCAGCGCGATCGCCAAGGTTCTCGAGGAAGACCTCGCGCTGAATTTCTACCGCGACCCGCAAACGCAGGAGTTCTTGCTGGCAGGCAACGGCCAACAGCATCTCGACATCGTTTGCAGCAAACTGAAGAAACGCTATAACGTCGAAGTCGAACTCAAGGCGCCCAAGATTCCGTACCGCGAAACCATCCGCGGGACGGCCGACGTTCACGGACGGCACAAAAAACAGTCCGGCGGCCACGGTCAGTTCGGCGATTGCAAAATCAAGGTGGAGCCGCTCGAGCGCGGGCAGCAATTCGAGTTCGTCAATGAGATTTTCGGCGGGGCCATTCCTAGGACGTACATCCCGGCCGTGGAAAAGGGCATCCTCGAGGCCGCCGAGAAGGGTTACCTGGCGGGCTATCCGGTGGTGGACTTCAAGGTGACGCTGTACGACGGCTCGTATCACGAAGTCGACTCGTCGGAGCTTGCTTTCAAGTTGGCCGGCAGCAAAGCCTTCAAGCTGGCGATGGCCCAAGCCAAGCCGGCTCTGCTCGAACCCGTGATGAAAGTGGAGGTCGTCGCCCCCATGGATTTCGCGGGAGACCTGATGGGCGATCTCAATAGCCGCCGCGGACGCATCCAGGGCATGGACGCCAAAGGCGCCAACCAGATCGTCCGCGCCGAGGCGCCGATGGCCGAGATGCTGACCTACGCCAACGATCTAACGTCGATTACGCAGGGCAGGGGCTCATTCACGATCGAGATGGGGCATTACGATTACGTGCCCCACGAGCTTGCCGCCAAAATTATCGAAGCGGCCAAGCGCGCCCGCAGCGGCGAAGAAGACGCCGATTAGACGGCAAAGTCCGCGGCCGCAAGCCACTCTTTTGAAACGGAACCGCAACGGGTCGGCCCCGCGGAGCGCTCGGCGGCCTCAGCCGCACAAGGGAACCGGAGTCGAGAGTCTCTCCGAAGCATCGCCTCATTGTCATCGCTGTGACCAACCAGGGGCGCCAACAAATTCAGAGGATATTTATTGTTGAATATTATACTCTGAAAATATGGATATACAACAATCTATAGTGCGGTCCAGCTTGCTGAAGGCAACAGTTGAGAGTCTCTCCGAAGCGCCAGCGGCGGCTTTGCTGGGCGCCCGGCAGGTAGGCAAGACAACTCTGGCCGAACAGGTGGCGTCCGCATGGCCGGAGCCGTCGGCGGTCTTCGATCTGGAGATCGCCGCCGTGCGGGAAGCGCTATCTGCGACTCCCGAGAGGTTGCTCCGCCAATACGAGGGTCTGGTTGTCCTCGACGAGGTGCAGCGGATGCCGGGACTGTTCGAGGTGCTGCGCCCGCTCTGCGACGACCGCAACCGGAAAGCAGTCTTTCTTTTGTTGGGCAGCGCTTCCTTGGACTTGATCGAGGGGGGTTCCGAAACGCTGGCGGGGCGAATCCTCTTCGTGGATGTCGGGGGTTTTTCACTTGGCGAGGTGGGTCCGCGAAATCAGGATCGGCTCTGGATGCGCGGCGGTTTCCCGCGAGCCTATTTGGCATCGTCGAATGCGGCATGGACGCGCTGGATGCAGTCGTTTACGCGCACGTTTCTGGAGCGGGACGTTCCGGGGCTGGATTCGAGAGTGTCTCCCGAGGCATTGGGTCGTTTCTGGCGGATGCTGGCGCATTATCACGGGCAGACCTGGAACGCCTCTGAGCTGGGACGTTCGATGGACGCGAGCGTCACGGCGGTGAACCGTTACCGCGACCTACTGGCGGGCGCCTTCATGATTCGCGTATTACCGCCGTGGTTCGAGAATTTGGGCAAGAGAATCGTCAAATCTCCCAAGGTTTTCCTGCGCGACAGCGGAATCCTGCATTTCTTGCTGGGTCTCGAAGACCGCCGGGACCTGCCGATCCACCCGCGCTACGGCGCAAGCTGGGAGGGGTTTGCCCTGGAACAGACGCTTCTTGCGCATGGCGAGCGCGACGCCTTTTTCTACGCTACCCAACGCGGTGCGGAATTGGACCTAATGCTCCTACGGCATGGCCGGCGCTGGGGCTTCGAGTTCAAATGTACCGACGCGCCGCGAACGACGAAGTCCATGCACGGCGTTATCGAAGACCTGGGGCTGGAACGCTTGTGGGTACTCTACCCCGGCGACCGAGAGTATCCGCTCACTGACATCATCACTGCTTTGCCGCTGAAAAAAATCCATAACATTGAACTGCGCCCGACATTCTAAAACGCACATCGCCCCGCATCGCCGAAAGCGGGAAGCCGACGCCGCACAAGAGGAAGATCGCGGCGGCGCTCAATCCAGGTAGGTGTAATCGTCCAGGATCCGCGAAAACGTCGCCAGCACATCGTGCTCGTCATCGTCGCCGATCGCTCCCTGTAGCTTGCGTTCGGAAAGCCTCCGGGCGACGGCCTCGCGAAGCTGCTCGGCTTCGTGTCCCGTGTCGGCGAGCACGTCGCGAACGTTGTCGCCGCGCTCGATCCGCTCGATCCGGGCGACCCCGCCGGCATCGACCGTTATGTCTACGGCGGTGACGGCGCCGAAGAGATTGTGCAGGTCGCCCAGGGTCTCCTGGTACGCGCCCAGCATCAGGAAACCGAGGTAATACGGCCGGCCCGGACGCAGCGCGTGGAGCTCCAGGGATTCTTTGACTCGTTTGACATCGACGAAGTTGTCGATGGAGCCGTCGGAATCGCAGGTAATGTCGCAGAGCACGCCGCGCTCGGTAGGAAGCTCGTTGAGCCGATGAATCGGCAGAATCGGGAACAACTGGTCGAACGCCCAAAAATCGGGCAACGATTGAAACATCGAGAAATTGCAGATATATTTCGACGCGAGCAAAAGGTCGAGATCCTCGAATCCTCCCGGGCGCTGCTTCAGCGTACGCGAGAGTCGGGCGGCCTTGCGGCAGATATCCCAGAACAACCACTCGCCCTTGGCCTTGTCTTCGAGATCGAGATACCCAAGCTCGAAGAGAGAGATGAGGTCGGCCCGTTGCTCGAGCGCATCGTGGTAGTACTCGCGGAAGTTTTTGACGTTGATTTCAGCCGCGATGTCGCGCAACTCCATGACGGGCGGGGATTCGGATTCGATCGCCTCGATGGCATAGTTGCCTTCGCAACCCGGTTTGAGCACCTTGCGCACGTCGGCGACGAGCAGCGAATGGTAGGCGGCCGTCGCCCTGCCGTACTCGGTCACGATGGTCGGAGGAGGGGCCTTTTCCTGGGAACAGACTTCGCCCACGGTATGGATCACGTCATTGGCGAATTCCTGAACCGAGTAATTCATCGAGAACTCGCTGGCGGTCTTGGAGCCGTCGTAGTCCACGCCAAGGCCGCCGCCGACATTGAGATAGTCGATCGCGAAACCCATGCGGCGGGTCTTGGCGTACACGCGCGCGGCTTCTTTGAAAGCCTGCTTGGCGCGGCGAATGTCATTGATCTGCGAGCCGATGTGGACGTGCAGCATCTTGAGCCGCCGCGCCGCGCCGCGCCGCTCGATGAGGTCGAGCGCGCTGACCAGGGCAACGATGCTCATGCCGAATTTGGCAAACTCGCCGCCCGATTCCTCCCACCTGCCGCTGCCGCGGGCGTAGAGTTTGAGGCGGATGCCCAAGTCCGGCTGCAGGCCGAGCTTGTCGCCGAGGTCGAGCGCCGTCTCGAGCTCTTCGATGTCTTCGACGACGATGACGGTGCGGCGGCAAAGTTTCTCGGCCAGGAGCGCCATGCGCAAAAAGAGCTTGTCTTTGAGCCCGTTGCAGACGATCAACGCCTCGTCCGCCAGCGGCATGGCCAGCGCCGCCGCCAACTCGGCTTTGCTGCCGACTTCCAGGCCGTAGTTGTAGGGGCGCCCCGACTCGACGAGCCGCTGGACGACTTCGGCCTTCTGGTTGACCTTGACCGGATAGACGCCGACGTGCGCGCCGGCGTATTCGAACTCGGCGATGGCGTCAGCGAATGCCCGGTGCAAAGCCGACAGACGCTCGTCGAGAATCTGCGGGAAGCGCAACAAGAACGGCGGCGCATGCTGATCGGCAACCAGGCTTTCGACAACCTCAAAGACGTCGATGGGCAGGTTGGGGATCTTATGCGGGGTGACTTGCAGCCGGCCCGCGGCGTTGATGCCGAAATATCCGAAGCCCCAATGGTCGATCCCGTAGATTTTCGAGACCCGTTCTCTAACGTCGGTCCCGGCCAATGGCGCCAGTGGATCGCGGACGCTGCTGCCCATGGACCTTCATTCTCTCCCAAGAGGCGCCGCCGCGCGTCAACGGCGCCGCAAGGCATCGATCTTCGGTTCCCATTGCTCGAGCGCTTCCGCGAGCCGAGAGGGAGACTCGAGTCTATGCACGGTCATCCCCGCGGCGGAGGCCGAGGCGACTCCCGTGGCGGAGTCCTCGAACACGAGGCAGTCGCCGGCATGCGCGACGCCCGCGCGCTCGCGGAGCTTTTCGAGGGCAAGGAGATAGGGCATGGGATCGGGCTTGAGCCGGGCGACGTGATCGCCGCAGATCACAAACTGCATCAGGTCGGCGATGCCGTGCCGTTCAAGCGTCGGCACGACATCCGGAACCGCGCTGGACGACACGACGCCCAGAGGCGCCTGCGGCGCAGTCGAGCGGATCCACTCCACTACCCGCTCGTCGACGGTCAGTTCGACCCGGCTGCGGCGGCGGTAGCAGCGGTGCTTGCGCAGGCAGCCGGCCTCGATGAGCGCTTCGGTGGGCTGCAGACCGGCTTTTTCGAGAAAGATTCTGCAGGCGTTGCGGTCGCTGATGCCGACGAAGCGCTGCACGTACTCCTCCCAGCCGACCGCCGCGCCCCAAGCGGCGGCGGCTTCGAGCCAAGCCTCGTGGTGGAGATATTCGCTGTCGCACAACGTGCCGTCGAAGTCGAACAGAACGGCGCGAACGATTCCCGCTTCCATTCTCTTTGTGATGCAAGTGAACACTCTAAAAGGCTTCGCGGCAATCGCTATAAAAAACGCTTCAAGCGGGAGGCGCTGCGCGCCCTTTCGTCACGCCTTCCAGTCGAAATCCTTGTGGGGATACGCCTAACGCGGTCTGTGTCTTGCGCGCCAGCGAGGGTAGTCCTCGACGAGGAGCTTGGCCGGCCAGGCGCCAAGATAAGAGTAGCCAACGCGCCGTTCGCGTTCGATTTCATTGAAGTCGTAGCGGATGACCTTATCGCGTCCAATGAAGATCGGGCGGTTCGTGCCCAATTCGTAGAACCTCGCCCAAAGCAGCGGCGCAGTTGGGTCGGCCACGGCGCGGCGGTCGCGCTCGCCGGCCTCGCTGGTGAACTCCTCGACGCGCAGCCCGCGGATCTTGACGGACTGGAGCCACGCCACGGCGCCTTCGATGGCTGCAACGATCTCTGGGGCGGGACGCTCAATTTCCATCAAGAAACGAACGACGCCAACGGTTTCGTTGCCGGAGAGCGAGGGCGGCTCGTAGTTGCGCGCCCAGGCGGGATCGAGCGTGTTTTCGTCGTGCTGGGCGCACCAGGCGGTGGGTTTGCCCCCCTGCTTCACCTGAGTGCGTAGGATCAGGTCGGCCCCTCGGGCGACGGCGGAGGCGGCCTTGGCTTGGCGGGACTCGTCGACAAAGCTGTAGGGCGCCTTGCCCGCGCCGGTGTTGCGCAGAAGCGTCAGCACATTGACCATCGCGTTGTCGTTGTAGGTGATCCGGGAGTAGTAGCCTTCACGGAGGGGGAAATACTGGGGCCAGCCGCCGTTAGGGAAACTCTGAACAAGCAGGCTATTGACTGGGATAATAAGGGGAGAGCAGCGGGCACGGGGAATAAGGGGGAGAGCGATGGCGCAGCGGACGTTTGCAGAATTGGAGTACGAGGGGAAGAAGAAGCAGACGAGGCGGGAGAAGTTTCTGGCACGGATGGAGGACTTGATTCCGTGGGAGCGCTTGGAGGAGCGCATCCGCCCGTACTACCCCCAAGCGGGGCGGGGGCGGCGACCGTACGCGTTGGCGGTGATGCTGCGCGTGCATTGCGTGCAGTTGTTTTACAACGTGAGCGATCCGGGGATGGAGGACATGCTGTACGAGATCGAGTCGGTGCGGCGCTTCGTGGGCTTGCGTTTGGGGGATGCGCTGCCGGACGAGACGACGATTTTGAACTTTCGGCATCTGTTGGAGCGGCACGAGTTGGGCGGGAAGCTGATGGCGGAGATCAACGCGCACTTGGCGGAGCAAGGCTTGCGGCTGCGGGAGGGGACGATTCTGGACGCGACGATCATCGCGGCGCCGAGTTCGACGAAGAACAAGAAGCGGAGTCGCGACCCACAGATGCAGCAGACGAAGAAGGGGAATCAATGGTATTTCGGGATGAAGGCGCATATCGGCGTGGACGCCGAGACGGGGCTGACGCATAGCGTGGCGGCGACGGCGGCGAACGTGGCGGATGTGACCCAAGGGCATGAGTTGCTGCACGGCGGGGAGCGGGAGGTGTGCGCGGATGCGGGTTACCAGGGGATCGACAAGCGCGCGGAGCATCGGGGGCGTAAGGTGCGCTGGCAAGTGGCCTTGAAGGCTGGGCAGCGGCGGCGCTTGGCGGCGGGCAGCGCGGAGGCGCGGGCGGAGCGGCGCAAGGCAGAGGTGCGGGCCAAGGTGGAGCACCCGTTTCTGTACGTGAAGCGGCACTTTGGCTACGCCAAGGTGCGCTATCGCGGCTTGGCCAAGAACCGGGAGCGGATCAGTCTGCTGTTGGGCTTCGCCAATCTGCTGCTTGCCGGGCGCTACGCGACGGCCTGAGCGCCACAATACAGGAGTCGTGCGTCCATGCCGGCGCCAAGCCGCAGAAGCGGAGTCGAAGCCGTCGCTGCGGGGTCAAAAATTGGCGTTGCGAAGTCAAAATCGGCAGGATTCAGCCGCAAAATTCGCCGGCAGCCCGGCTGCAACCGCTCCTTACGGACAACTTCAACCAGCCAACGCGCCAAAACCACTTTATTCAGACTTTCCCTAATATCGAACGCAGTATCTCGACCGACGAGGTCGGCAACTACACCATTCCGAGCCTGAATCCGGGCGAATACGAGATCACCGTACAGTCCGACGGATTCGCCACATACATCCAGCAGGGCATCGTCCTGCAGACCGGCGACAACCGGCGCATCGATGTCGCGCTGCAGATCGGTCAGCTTACCGAGTCGGTCACCGTCGATGCGCAGTTGGTCACGCTGAACACCGAGAGCGGCACGATCAAGGGCGACGTGATCGTGATGGAAGAGATCCAGGAGTTGCCGCTCAACGGCCGCGACTTTACCGATTTGGCGTTTTTCACGCCGGGAGTCGTTCCGGGACGCAGCACGGAGGGTTCGTTCGCCTCCGTCAACGGCGCGCGTCCGACGAACACGAACTTTTACGTGGACGGTTTCGACAACCGTAACCCGCGAGACGGGGCGGCGCAGGTGCGGCCCAACATCGACTCGCTGCAGGAGTTCAAGATGGAGACTTCGGGCTATTCCGCCGAATACGGGCGCATGGCCGGGGGCATCCTGAACATGACGCTGCGTTCGGGCACCAACGACCTTCACGGCAACCTGAGCCACTTCATGCGCAACGAGGCGCTCGACGCGCGCGGTTTCTTCGAGACGGAAGAGAAGACGCTGCTGCGCCGGAATCAGTTTTCGGCGACCGTCACCGGCCCCATCGAGAAGAACAAGACCTTTTTCATGTTCAGCACCGAGTTGGTGCGCTACAAACGGGGGGTCTTTCGTTTCGCCAACGTTCCCACGGAATTGGAGAAGCAGGGAGATTTCAGCAAGTCGATCGACATGCTCGATTTGGATAACGCCCTGGACGTGACCGATCCGACCGTGCTGCAAGGTCTGCAAGACAGTTTCGTCATCCACGACCGGCTGCTTTCCGGCCCTTGCAACAGCGCCCGCGTCAACCGCGGGCAGAGGCATGCCTGCTTCCCGAACGACATGGCGCCCGCGTCGCGCCTCAACCCGATTGCCCAGCGGCTGTTGCAACATTACCCGTCCGGCACTCCGGGGATGGAGTTGGGAACGCAGCGATTCATCTTCAATTACCGCGCCAACGGTTTGGCTACCAACAGCTTCGAAAGCTACATCGGCAAGATCGATCACAAGCTGGGAGACAACACCCTGGCCGTCCGCGCGCAGATGCGTTGGCCGCAGAACAGGAACCCTTTCCTCGGCAGCTCCGTGCCCGAGCACGGCGTCGTCACGAGCGACGACTACAGCTATCTGCTGGGCGCGGACTACACGCACATGTTTTCTGCGAGCGACTTGATGGAATTGCGCTTCGGCTTCACCGGCAACAAAACCCGGCAGCGCGGCGCTTTTGCCGGTCAGGACATCGCCTCCGAGCTCGGCCTGGAAAACCTGGTTCCGCCGGAAGAGTTGGCCAAGACGCCGGAATTGAACGATTGGCCGCGGTTCGACGTGGCTGCCCATTCTCCGCTCGGCACGATCAACTGGCAGCCCGTGCAGATCGCTACGACGGACTTGCAGACCAGCGCCAAGTTCACCCACATCCGCCGCGGCCACAACATCAAGTACGGGTTCAACTACAACTACGTGCTCTTCGATCAGCCCAGTTTCCACAACCTGCGCGGCAACTACCGCTTCCAGGGGCGGCGCACCAACCACCCGATCGCGGATCTGAACCTGGGTTGGGCGACCTGGGTCAGCCGCCGTTCCGGCGTCAACCGCCCCGAGTGGCGCCAGCAGGCAATGGGCGCCTTCTTCAACGACGACTGGAAAGTCGCGCGCAAGCTGACGCTGAATCTCGGCGTTCGCTGGGAAGTCAACCGCATGCCCTGGGACGTCAACGACCGCTTGGGCAGCTACGTGCCCGAGTTGAATCAACTGGTCTTGGCCGGCGACCGCAACCTGCCCGACGACTTCGCCGAACTGGCCGAAAACTTCGATCTCGCGGGGCGGATTTCAACCGCCGGCGAGCACGGCTTCGGCCGCTCGGTGATCAAGACCGACTGGAACAACTTCGCGCCCCGCGTCGGCCTGGCCTACCGCCTGACCGACAAGACGGTCGTGCGCACAGGATACGGGATTTTCATGGCCGGGACGATCTTGCACCCGTTCCGCAACAACCTGTCGAACCAGTTCCCCTTCGTGATCGATCAGGTCTTCACGGGATCGACAAGCAATCCGAACCTCCTTTCTCTGGGCAA
Source organism: Bryobacterales bacterium (assembly GCA_965214915.1). Lineage (GTDB taxonomy): Bacteria > Acidobacteriota > Terriglobia > Bryobacterales > UBA6623 > CATQHP01. Next base: position 1,552,973 of record CBDCCP010000001.1, read on the forward strand.
CCCGCTGCCGGATAACCGGCGGACGCTCAGCGCCATATCGAGCGTGGGCATCCAGGCCCGCGGTTTCACCCGCGAGCCGAGCCAGTCGTACCTGCAATCGTGGAGTTTCACCATCGAGCGCGAGCTTTTCGGCGGAACGGCGGTCGAGATGGACTACCGCGGCTCGAAGGGCACGCACCTGATTCGCCTTTTCGACCTCAATCAACAGTACCGCGGCCTGGAGCCCTTCCTGGCGGCGCCCGCAGGCGTATTCGGCAGGAGCGCATTCGCGGCGCGCCCCATCGCCGGCTTCGGGCGGATCGATTTCTTCAACACGGGGTCGAACTCCATCTACAACGCGTTCAACGTCTCCTGGCGCAAGCGCAGCCGCATAGGGTTTTTCTGGCGCTTGAACTATTCCCTGTCGAAGACGATCGACGACGCCTCGCGCCTGCAAGGATCGGGCGCGACCGACTTCGCCGGCGCTCTCGATGCGCGCAACCTGCGCCTGGAGCGCGGGCGCTCGGCCTGGGACCGCAAGCATGTCTTTACCTATGTCGGCTCCTATAATCTGCCCTTCGGCCGCGGCCGAAAGTATGGGACGCGTTGGAAAGGAGCGGTCAACGCTCTGCTGGGCGGCTGGCAGCTTTCCGGGACGGGCACGGCCTATTCGGGCGGCCCGTTCACCGTCACGTCGGCCTTCGTCAACCCCCACCTCGGCGAGTCGCCGCGGCCGAACCGCCTGCGCGACGGCGCGATCGACAAGCATTCGCAGCCGGGCATCGCCGGCGTCGACTTTCCGTTCTACGATACGTCGGCGTTTGCGGCGGCGCCGGAGTGCCTGGACAGCCGAGATCCCGCGCTGCGCTCGTGTCCGCCCGGGGCATTTGCGCTGGGCAACTCCGGACGCAACATCCTCGACGGTCCGGGCCTGTTCTCCATGAACGCGGCGCTGTTGAAGAATTTCCCCTTGAGGGAAGGCATGGCTCTCCAGCTTCGGCTGGAAAGCTTCAACCTGTTCAACCGCACGAACTTCGTGGAGAGCGGCGCTTTCCGCCGGTTCAACGGCCCCGGCGGCGGCTTCTTCACGCGGGTCGGCAGCATCGGCCGCCAAGGCGGACCGCGCATCTTCCAGTACGCGATAAGGCTGTGGTTCTAGCAGCGGGAGTCGAGTCCACCGGACTGCGGCTTCCAATACATTCTGTAATCTCTACTCTTCACAACCTCAAAAACAATTGACAAGCCGGGCGGGCAGCGCTACTTTAAGCGGCAGCAACGTTCGATGAGCGAGGCGTCGCGGAATTTTTTGTTGTCAAGTTCAAGCAAGCAATGAGGTGAAAAATGAAAAAGGTCGACCTGTCGGTAATCGACAGAAGCGGAGCGGCGCGGCGACCGGTCCGCCGGTTTTCTTTTCCCCTTCTTTGCGTCTTTCGCCGCTCCGCGCGGCGGTATTGCTCTCCACTATTCCAGCTTGCGGCCCTCGCCGCGTTGCCGGCGGCGGTTGCCTGGGCGCAGCCCGCGGACGACTGGATCATTGAGACGGTCGCGGGTCCCGGGAATTTCAGCGGGGACGACGGCGCGGCGACCGCGGCTTGGCTAAGGGCTCCCGCCGGCGTGGCGCTGGACGGTTCGGGCAACCTCTACATCGCCGATCGAGACAACCGCCGCATCCGCAAGGTGGACGCCGCGGGCAACATTACCACGGTGGCGGGAACCGGGCAGTGTTGCTACAACGGGGACGGCGGCGCGGCGACTGAGGCGCGGCTACGGAACCCCTATGACGTGGCGCTGGACACCGCCGGCAACCTCTACATCGCCGATAGAAACAACCAGCGCATCCGCAAGGTGGACGCCTCTTCGGGCGTCATCACCACGGTGGCGGGAGACGGCACGGCCGGCTTCGGCGGGGACGGCGGCCCAGCGGCCGAGGCGCAACTCCGCAACCCCCAAGGCGTGGCGCTGGACGCCGCCGGCAACCTCTACATCGCCGATAGAAACAACCACTGCATCCGTAAAGTGGACGCCGCGGGCGTCATCACCACGGTAGCGGGAGACGGGACGGCCGGCTACAGCGGGGACGGCGGCCCGGCGACCGCGGCGCAGCTCCGGAACCCCCGAGGCGTGGCAGTGGACGGTTCGGGCAACCTCTACATCGCCGATCTGGACAACCACTGCATCCGCAAGGTGGACGCCGCGGGCGTCATCGCCACGGTGGCGGGAAACGGGACGGCCGGCCTCAGCGGGAACGACGCCGCAGCGACCGCGGCGCGGCTGCGGGCCCCCAAGGCGTGACGGTGGACGGTTCGGGCAACCTCTACATCGCCGATACAGGCAACCACCTCGTCCGCAAGGTCAACGCTGCGGGCGTCATCGCCACGGCGGCGGGACGTTGGAAGGGCTTCCGCGGGGATGGCGACGCGGCGAATCAGGCGCTGCTGGACACCCCCCAAGGCGTGGCGCTGGACGCCGCCGGCAACCTCTACATCGCCGATACCAACAACCACCGCATCCGCAAGGCCGACTTCGAAACTACGGGCGCCATCGCTACGGTAGCGGGAAGCGGGCAGATCGGGGACGACGGCGCGGCGGAAGAGGCGCGGCTGAACTTTCCCCATAACGTGGCGACGGACGGCGCCGGCAACCTCTACATCGCCGATGCCGGCAACCACCGCGTGCGCAAGGTGGACGCCTCGGGCGCCATCGCCACGGTGGCGGGAACCGGGGAGTACGGCTACCGCTCCGGGGACGAAGGCGGCCCGGCGCTTCAGGCGCGGCTAAGCCTTCCCCATAGCGTGGCGACGGACGGCGCCGGCAATCTCTACATCGCCGATACCGCCGGCCGCCGCATCCGCAAGGTGGACGCCGCGGGCGCCATCACCACGGTGGTGGGAACCGGGGAGTACGGCTCCGGCGGAGACGGCGGCCCGGCGCTTCAGGCGCAGTTGAGCTTTCCCTCCGGCGTGGCGACGGACGGCGCCGGCAATCTCTACATCGCCGATAGAAACGACCGCCGCATCCGCAAGGTGGACGCCGCGGGCGTCATTACCACGGTGGCGGGAACCGGGGAGCAAGGCTTCAGCGGGGACGGCGGCCCGGCGAATCAGGCGCGGTTGAACTTCCCCTATAGCGTGGCGACGGACGGCGCCGGCAATCTCTACATCGCCGATACCTGGAACCAGCGCATCCGCAAGGTGGACGCCGGCGGCGTCATCGCCACGGTGGCGGGAAGCGGGGAGCGCGGCTACGCCGGGGACGGCGGTCCGGCGAATCAGGCGCGGTTGAACAATCCCCGAGCCGTGGCGACGGACGGGGCGGGCAACCTCTACATCGCCGACACCACCAACCAGCGCATCCGCAAGGTGGACGCCGCGGGCATCGTCTCCACGGTGGCGGGAAGAGGGGTATTCGGCGGCTACGCCGGGGACGGCGGCCCGGCGGGAGAGGCGCGGCTGAACATTCCCTCCGGCGCGGCGCTGGACGGGGCCGGCAACCTCTACATTGCCGATACTTTCAACCACCGCATCCGCAAGGTGACGCCGCCGCCGCCCGCGAAAGCGCCCACGATCTCCTCGGGCGGGGTCGTGCTCGCCACGGGAACTCCCACTGTGGAGCGCATCTCCCCCAACGCCATCGTTTCCGTTTTCGGACAGGATTTCGCGGCGGAAGGGACGCAGGAGGCGAGCCCCGCGCTGGACGCCGCGGGCAGGGTCGCCGCCAATCTCGCCGCTACCTGCCTGGAGATCGGCGGCAAGCGCGTGCCGCTGTTCGCCGTTTTCCCCACGCAGATCAACGCCCAGGCCCCGCATGACTTGCCGCCGGGGCAGGTTCAAGCCGCGGTCATCCGCGGCTGCGAAGCAGAGGACGCGCAACCCGGTCCGGCGGTAACGGTCGAGGCCGCCGCCGTCTCGCCGGCGTTCTTCAACTTCTCGCTCGACCCCGCAGGGCGCAACCCGATCGTAGCCCTGCACGGCGGCGGCCCCGCCCTGGCCGGAGCGCCCGGAGCGGTTCCCGGAGTGGAGTTGACCCCGGCCGAGCCGGGCGAGTACGTCACCCTGTACGGAACCGGCTTCGGAGCGACCGAGCCGGCCTTGGAGACGGGCCAAATTCCCGGGGCGGCGGTTCCGCTCGCCGGCGCGGTTACGTTCGCCTTTGGCGGCATCGAGGTTTCTGCGGAGGACGTTTTGTATGCGGGCGCGTCTCCGTGCTGCGCCGGCCTTTATCAATTCACGGTGCGCGTGCCGGCTGACGTCCCGGACGGCGACGCGTCCGTCACCGCCGCCGTGCAGGGGGTGGCGACCCCCGAGGGGCCGTTCCTTGCCGTCCGCCGGCAGTGAAGGAGAACAGTAGAACCGTGGGTGAGGGCGGCGCAGCAGAGGAGGCGAAAGAAGCGCGCCGCCGATTTTCTCTCTCCCTGCTTCGCGCCTTTCTCCGCTCCGCGCAAGCGGTCTTGCTATCCACTATTCACTATTCCACCGGCCGCGCGGCGGCCGTCGCAGCGCTTTGGGCGGCGACGGCCGCCGCGGCCTGGGCGCAGCCCGCGGCCGACTGGATCATCGAGACGGTCGCGGGTCCCGGAAATTTCAGAGGGGACGGCGGCGCGGCAACCGAAGCATGGCTGCGCAGCCCCGAAAGCGTGGCGGTGGACGCGGCGGGCAACCTCTACATCGCCGACAGGGTCAACCGGCGCGTGCGCAAGGTCGACGCCGCGGGCGTCATCACCACGGTGGCGGGAACCGGGGTTGGCGGCTTCGGCGGGGACGGCGGCCCGGCTGTCGCGGCGCAGCTATACAACCCCTCCGGCGTGGCGGTGGACGCGGCGGGCAACCTCTACATCGCCGACAGGACCAACCACCGCGTGCGCAAGGTGGACGCCGCGGGCATCATCACCACGGTGGCGGGAACCGGGGTTGCAGACTTCAGCGGGGACGGCGGCCCGGCTGTCGCGGCGCAGCTATACAACCCCTCCGGCGTGGCGGTGGACGCGGCGGGCAACCTCTACATCGCCGATACTTTGAACGACGCCATCCGCAAGGTCGACGCCGCGGGCGTCATCTCCACGGTGGCGGGAACCGGGTACGGCTACAGCGGGGACGGCGGCCCGGCTATCGCGGCGCGGCTATACGATCCCATTGACGTGGCGGTGGACGCAGCGGGCAACCTCTACATCGCCGACAGGCTCAACCGGCGCGTGCGCAAGGTCGACGCCGCGGGCATCATCACCACGGTGGCGGGAACCGGGGTCGGCGGCTACAGCGGGGACGGCGGCCCGGCCGTCGCGGCGCGGCTAAGCCTCTTCTCCAGCGTGGCGGTGGACGCGGCGGGCAACCTCTACATCGTCGATACGAACAACCGGCGCATCCGCAAGGTCGACGCCGCGGGCGTCATCACCACAGTGGCGGGAAGCGGGGGAGTCGGCTACGGCGGGGACGGCGGCCCGGCGACCGCGGCGCGGCTAAACGATCCCGTTGACGTGGCGGTGGACGCGGCGGGCAACCTCTACATCGCCGACAGGCTCAACCATCGCGTCCGCAAGGTCAACGCCGCGGACGGCGTCATCGTCACGGCGGCGGGAACCGGGGCTGCAGGCTTCGGGGACGGCGGCCCGGCGACCGCGGCGCGGCTGGTCTTCCCCACTCGCGTGGCAGTGGACGGGGCGGGCAACCTCTACATCGCCGATACAGGCAACCATCGCGTGCGCAAGGTCAACGCCGCCGGCGTTATCGCCACGGTGGCGGGAACCGGGGAGAGCGGCTATAACGGGGACGGCGGCCGGGCTGCCGCGGCGCGGCTATACAACCCCGAAGGCGTGGCGCTGGACGGGGCGGGCAACCTCTACATCGCCGACAGGCTCAACAACCGCGTGCGCAAGGTCGACGCCGCGGGCATCATCGCCACGGTGGCGGGAAGCGGGAGGTACGGCTACAGCGGGGACGGCGGCCCGGCGACCGCGGCGCGGCTGCGCTGGCCCGAAGGCGTGGCGCTGGACGGAGCGGGCAACCTCTACATCGCCGATAAGAACAGCCATCGCATCCGCAAGGTCGACGCTGCGGGCGTCATCTTCACGGTGGCGGGAAACGGGACGGCCGGCTACAGCGGGGACGGCGGCCCGGCTGCCGCGGCGCAGTTGAACAGCCCCGAAGACATGGAGGCGGATGGGGCGGGCAACCTTTACATCGCCGATAAGAACAACCATCGCGTGCGCAAGGTCGACGCTGCGGGCGTCATCTCCACGGTGGCGGGAAGCGGGACGGCCGGCTACAGCGGGGACGGCGGCGCGGCTGCCGCGGCGCGGCTGAACCGCCCCGAAGGCGTGGCGCTGGATGGGGCGGGCAACCTCTACATCGCCGACAGGACCAACCTGCGCATCCGCAAGGTCGACGCTGCGGGCGTCATCGCTACGGTGGCGGGAAGCGGGGGAGGCGGCTACGGCGGGGACGGCGGCTTGGCCACCGCGGCGCGGCTGAACAACCCCTATGACGCGGCGCTGGACGGGGCGGGCAACCTCTACATCGCCGATGGTTGGAACCACCGCATCCGCCGCTTGACGCCGCCGCTCCCCGAAGGGACTCCCCGGATTTCTGCGGGCGGGGTGGCGCTCGCCACCGGAACCCCCGTCGTGGCCCGCATCTCCCCCAATGCCGTCGTTTCCGTTTTCGGACAGGATTTCGCGCCGCAAGGGACGCAGGCGGCGAACCCCGCGCCGGCCGGCGCGGGCAGGGTCGGCGCCAATCTCGCCGCTACCTGCCTGGAGATCGGCGGCAAGCGCGCGCCGCTGTTCGCCGTCTTCCCCACACAGATCAACGCCCAGACGCCGCATGACTTGACGCCGGGGCAGGTTCCGGCCGCGGTCATCCGCGGCTGCGGCACGAGCGAAGAGCAAAGCGGCCCGGCGGTAACGGTGGAGGCCGCCGCCGTCTCGCCGGCGTTCTTCAACTTCGCCAACAACTCCGACGGGCGCAACCCGATCGTCGCCGTGCATGGCGGCGGCCCCGCCCTGGCCGGGCAACCCGGATCGATTCCCGGCGTCGAGCTTACCCCGGCCCGGCCGGGCGAGTACGTCACCCTGTTCGGGACCGGCTTCGGGCCGACCGAGCCTGCCTTGGAGACGGGCCAGATTCCAGGAGCGGCGGCTCTTCTCGCCAACGCGGTTACGTTCTCCTTTGGCGGCATCGAGGTTCCTGCGCGGGACGTTTTGTATGCGGGCGCGTCTCCGTGCTGCGCCGGCCTTTATCAATTCACGGTGCGCGTGCCGGCCGATGTCCCGGACGGCGCCGCCTCGGTCATCGCCGCCGTGCAGGGGGTGGCGACCCCCGAGGGGCCGTTCCTTGCCGTCCGCCGGCAGTGAAGTCGAGCGGATCGGTCATGCGTCGAGCTCCGCTCCGGTTGCCGCTCCGCGGCCCCGACGGACAAAAATCGCCGACAAGGAAATTCGATGGCGACAAACCTGGACGGGCGGCGGTACGGTTAGGCTGCCGCAGGCGGAACGGAGGTGTTTTTCGATGATCGAGCGCAGCGAATTTTTTTCGCCGCAAGGATTCGAGCAAGCCGCGGCGGCGGCGTTCGTTTCGTTTGCAGCAGTGAAAGAAGGGCGGTATAATAAGAAAAGGCCAGCACTAAGGAGTTTCCGCTCCGCCGCGCAGCGGTTTTGCTCCTCGCTCTCCACTTTTCACTTTCCACTTTCCACCAGCCGCGCAGCAGCCTTCGCCGCGCTTTGGGTGGCGACGGCCGCCGCGGCTTGGGCGCAGCCCGCGGCCGACTGGTTCATCGAGACGGCCGCAGGTCCCGGGAGTTTCAGCGGAGACGGCGGCCCGGCCGCCGCGGCGTGGTTCAGGAGCCCCGCCGACGTGGCGGTGGACGCTGCGGGCAACCTCTACATCGCCGATCGCGAAAACCGCCGCGTCCGCAAGGTCGACGCCGCCTCGGGCAAAATCGCCACGGTCGCGGGAAATGGGGGGTGTTGCTACAGCGGGGACGGCGGCCCGGCCGCCGCGGCGCAGTTGTGGAATCCCCAAAGCGTGGCGCTGGACGCCGCCGGCAACCTCTACATCGCCGATCGAAACAACCAGCGCATCCGCAAAGTGGACACTACCGGCGTCATCACCACGGTGGCGGGAAGCGGGACGAGCGGCTACAGCGGGGACGGCGGCCCGGCCGCCGCGGCGCAGTTGTGGAATCCCCAGAGCGTGGCGCTGGACGCCGCCGGCAACCTCTACATCGCCGATCGAAACAACCAGCGCATCCGCAAAGTGGACACTGCCGGCGTCATCACCACGGTGGCGGGAAGCGGGACGAGCGGCTTCGGCGGAGACGGGGGCCCGGCCGCAGCGGCGCGGCTGCGGAACCCCCGCAGCGTAGCGGTGGACGGCGCAGGCAACCTTTACATCGCCGATCAGGACAACCACCGCATCCGCAAAGTGGACGCCGCGGGCGTCATCGACACCGCGGCGGGAACCGGGGAGCAGGGCTTCAGCGGGGACAACGGCGCGGCGACCGCGGCGCAACTGCGGAGCCCCCAAGGCGTGGCGGTGGACGCTGCCGGCAACCTCTACATCGCCGACAGCGGCAACCACCGCATCCGCAAAGTGAACGCCGCGGGCGTGATCAGCACGGTAGCGGGACGGTTTTCCGGCTTCCGCGGGGATGGCGGCGCGCCGGATCAGGCGTGGCTGAACAGCCCCCTGGGCGTGGCGGCGGACGGCGCCGGCAATCTCTACATCGCCGATACCAACAATCAGCGCGTCCGCAAGATCGACTTCGAAACTACGGGCGCCATCGCCACGGTGGCGGGAAGCGGGCAGCCCGGGGACGGCGGCCCGGCGCTTCAGGCGCGGCTGAACTTTCCCTCCGGCGCGGCGGCGGACGCTGCGGGCAACCTCTACATCGCCGACAGGGAGCACCACCGCGTCCGCAAGATCGACGCCATGGGCGCCATCACCACGGTGGCGGGAAGCGGGGAGAGCGGCTTTGACGGGGACGGCGGCCCGGCGCTTCAGGCGCGACTGAACTCTCCCTCCGGCGCGGCGGTGGACGCTGCCGGCAACCTCTACATCGCCGATCGAAACAACCAGCGCATCCGCAAAGTGGACGCCGCGGGCGTCATCTCCACGGCAGCGGGAAGCGGGGCGGGCGGCTTCGCGGGGGACGGCGGCCCGGCGGAAGAGGCGCGGCTGAGCTTCCCCGTCGGCGTGGCGCTGGACAGCGCGGGCAACCTCTACATCGCCGATCGAAACAACCAGCGCATCCGCAAAGTGGACGCCGCGGGCATCATCTCCACGGTCGCGGGAAACGGGACGGCCGGCTTCGGCGGGGACGGCGGCCCGGCGCTTCAGGCGCGGCTGAACTTTCCCTCCGGCGTGGCGGCGGACGGCGCGGGCAACCTCTACATCGCCGATCGAAACAACCGCCGCGTGCGCAGGGTGGACGCCGCGGGCGTCATCTCCACGGTCGCGGGAAACGGGACGGCCGGCTTCAGCGGGGACGGCGGCCCGGCGCTTCAGGCGCGGCTGAACAATCCCCAAGGCGTGGCGCTGGACAGCGCGGGCAACCTCTACATTGTCGATACCAGCAACCAGCGCATCCGCAAGGTGGATACGGCGGGCGTCATTTCCACGGCGGCGGGAAGCGGGCAGCAAGGCTACGGCGGGGATGGCGGCCCGGCGCTTCAGGCGCGGCTGCGCTTCCCCGTCGGCGTGGCGCTGGACGGCGAGGACAACCTGTACATCGCCGATACCAGCAACCACCGCATTCGCAAGGTAACGCCGCCTCCCCCCGCGGGGACGCCCGTGATCTCCTCGGGCGGAGTCGTGCTCGCCACGGGAGCGCCCACTGTCGAGAGCATCTCCCCCAACGCCATCGTTTCCGTTTTCGGCCGGGATTTTGCTCCCGAAGGGACGCAGGCGGCGAGCCCCGCGCTGGACGCCACAGGCAGGATCGCCGCCAATCTCGCCGCTGCCTGCCTGGAGATCGACGGCAAGCGCGCGCCGCTGTTCGCCGTCTTCCCCACGCAAATCAACGCCCAGGCGCCGCATGACTTGACGCCGGGGCTGGTTCCCGCCGCGGTGATTCGCAACTGCGGCGCAGAGAACGAGCAACGCGGCCCGGCAGTCACGGCCGCGGCAGTCGCCGTCTCGCCGGCGTTCTTCAACTTCTCGCTCGACCCCGCAGGGCGCAACCCGATCGTAGCCCTGCACGGCGGCGGCCCGGCCCTGGCCGGAGCGCCCGGAGCGGTTCCCGGAGTGGAGTTGACCCCGGCCGAGCCGGGCGAGTACGTCACCCTGTACGGAACCGGCTTCGGGGCGACCGAGCCGGCCTTGGAGACGGGCCAAATTCCAGGGGCGGCGGCTTTGCTTGCCGGCGCGGTTACGTTCGCCTTGGGCGGCATCGAGGTTCCCGCGGAGGACGTTTTGTATGCGGGCGCGGCTCCGTGCTGCGCCGGCCTTTATCAATTCACGGTGCGCGTGCCGGCCGACATCCCGGATGGCGACGCGTCCGTCGTCGCTGCCGTGCAGGGGGTTGCGACCCCCGAGGGACCGTTCCTTGCCGTCCGCCGGCAATGAAATGCGATATCGACAAGTTCGAGCAAACAATGAGGTGTAAAAAATGAAACCGATCCGTCCGTCTCTTCTTCCCACGTTTCTTCGCTCCGCCGCCCGGCAGTTTTGCTCTTCACTTTCCACTGGCCGCACAGCGGCCCCAGCGGCCCTCACCGCGCTGCTGGCCGCCGCGGCCTGGGCGCAGCCCGCGGCCAACTGGGTCATCGAGACGGCCGCGGGTCCCGGGAGTTACAGCGGGGACGGCGGCCCGGCGACCGCGGCGTGGCTCAGAGGCCCCACCGGCGTGGCGGTGGACGGGGACGGCAACATCTACATCGTCGATAGAGACAACCGCCGCATCCGCAAGGTGGACGCCGACGGCGTCATCACCACAGTGGCGGGAATCGGGGAGTGTTGCTACGGCGGGGACGGCGGCCCGGCGATCGCGGCGCGGCTATGGAGCCCCTATGATGCGGTGCTGGACGGCGCCGGCAACCTCTACATCGCCGATAGCAGCGGCCACCGCATCCGCAAGGTGGACGCCGACGGCGTCATCACCACCGCGGCGGGAACCGGGACGGCCGGCTTCAGCGGGGACGGCGGTCCGGCGACCGCGGCGCAGCTAAGGGGCCCCCAAGGCGTGGCGGTGGACGGCGCCGGCAACCTCTACATCGCCGATAACAACAATCACCGCGTCCGCAAGGTGGACGCCGACGGCGTCATCACCACGGTGGCGGGAACCGGGACGAGCGGCTTCAGCGGGGACAACAACCAAGCGATCGCGGCGAAGCTCAAGAACCCCCGAGGCGTGGCGGTGGACGGCGTCGGCAACCTCTACATCGCCGACACCAACAACCACCGCATCCGCAAGGTGGACGCCGCGGGCGTCATCGACACCGTGGCGGGAACCGGGACGAGCGGCCTCGGCGGGGACAACGGCCCGGCGACCGCGGCGAAGCTCAAGAACCCCCAAGGCGTGGCGGTGGACGGCGCCGGCAACCTCTACATCGCCGATAACAACAATCACCGCGTCCGCAAGGTGGACGCCGACGGCGTCATCACCACGGCGGCGGGACGGTGGGCCGGCTTCCGCGAGGTCAACAACCAGAAGGCGGCGATTCAGCCGGTGCTGAACAACCCCCTGGACGTGGCGGTGGACGGCGCCGGCAACCTCTACATCGCCGATCTTTGGAACCACCGCATCCGCAAGGTCGACGCTGCGGGCATCATCACCACGGTGGCGGGAACCGGGGATTACGCAGACGACGGCCCGGCGGTTGAGGCGCGGCTGAACCTTCCCGAAAACGCGGTGGTGGACGGCGCCGGCAACCTCTACATCGCCGATACCAACAACCACCGCATCCGCAAGATGGACACCGCAGGCAACATCGCCACGGTGGCGGGAACTGTGGATAACGGCTTCCGCGCGGCCGACACAGCAGCGGTTGGGGCGCGGCTGAGCTTTCCCCATAGCGTGGCGCTGGACGGTTCGGGCAATTTCTACATCGCCGATCGAAACAACCGCCGCATCCGCAAGGTCGATGCCGCGGGCAACATCACCACGGTGGCGGGAAGCGGGCCGACCGGCTTCAGCGGGGACGGCGGCCCGGCGACTTCGGCAAAGCTGAACGCTCCCCGAGGCGTGGCGCTGGACGGTTCGGGCAACCTCTACATTGCCGACACCGGCAACCGCCGCATCCGCAAGGTGGACGCCGCGGGCGACATCGCCACGGTGGTGGGAAGCGGGGCGCAGCAAGGCCCCATCGGGGACGGCGGCCCGGCGCTTCAGGCGCGGCTGAACAACCCCTATAGCGTGGCGGTGGACGGTTCGGGCAACCTCTACATTGCCGACACCGACAACCACAGTATCCGCAAGGTCGACTTCACCACGGACGTCATCACCACGGTGGCGGGAAACGGGACGAGCGGCTTCAGCGGGGACGGCGGCCCGGCGACCGCGGCGCAGCTAAAAAGCCCCCGAGGCGTGGCGCTGGATGGCGCCGGCAACCTCTACATTGCCGATACCAACAACCACTGCATCCGCAAGGTGGACGCCGCGGGCGTCATCACCACGCTGTCAAGAAGCGGGCTGTTCGGCGGCTACGGCGGGGACGGCGGCCCGTTGGCAGAGGCGCGGCTGAACGCTCCCTCCAGCGTGGCGCTGGACGGATCGGGCAACCTCTACATCGTCGATAGGAGCAACCACCGCATCCGCAAAGTCAGCCCGCCGCCCCCGCCGCCCGCGCCTCGCGTCGTGGCGCCGTCTCCCGCGGTGCGGTCGCGGACTTTCACGTTGTCGTTCGTGCTGCCGCAGGACGCCGCGCCGGCCGCACAGGAGGTCGTGTTGTACGCCGAGAATGGAACGGCGAACTTCCGGGCGCAGCCCTCGCACGGCTGGATAGCGGCGTCGCCGGCGCGCGGCAACTTGGCCGAGGACGAGGAGACGACGGTCGAGGTCACGGTAAATCCGGCGGGGGTGCGCGTGGGCGCGCACAGCGGGCGTTTGTACATCCGCTCCGGGGGGCGGATTACGGCGCGGGTGCGGGTCGGGCTGCAAGTGCTGCCGCCTGAAGGGCCGGCGGTGTCGGAGCGCGGCGTGGTGAACGCCGCCGTGATGAGCGCCTTGGGCAATCCGGGACTGTTCGGCCCGCAATTGCTGCCCGTGGCGCCGGGCTCGCTGGTCGCCGTGCGGGGCGAGAACTTTACCTCCGGAGAAACGGTCGAAGCCGAGGGCTTTCCGCTGCCGACGAGCCTGGGCGGGGTGACGGTGAAGTTCGACGGCATGGCGGCGCCGCTGTCGGCGGTGGGGCCGCAGCGCATCGAGGCGCAGTTGCCCTCCGCGCTGGGCATGGAGTCGTCTCTGGAGGCGGGCGGAATTGCGCTGGCGACAGTGGTCGTGGAGACAGCCGAGACGAGCAGCTATCCGCGGCGGTTCTTCGCGGCCGCGTACGCTCCGGGCGTCTTCACGGCGGCGGGCGAGGGAACGGGCCAGGCGATGGCGTTGTTCGCGGAAACGACGACGCTTGCGGCGCCGCGGGGCGCAGGCGCAGAGAGCCGCCCGGCGCAGGCCGGAGACATGCTGGAGATTTACGCCACGGGGCTGGGAGCGGTAGAGCCGCCGATAGCCAACGGGATGAACTCGTGCGCGCCGGACGGCGTCTGCCTGGAGGACCTCTCGAACGTCGTGCTGCGGCATACGCTGGAGCGCCCGCGGGTGAGCATCGGCGGCGTGGAGATCGCCGCGGAGGGCGTGCTGTTCTCGGGCTTGGCGCCGGCGCTGGCGGCAGTGAACGTGGTGGTCGTAGAAGTGCCGCAAGGGATCGAACCCTCCGCCGCGGCGGAGGTCGTGATCGCCGTCGGCGGCAGGAAAAGCCAATCCGGCGTCACCATTGCCGTCGAGTAATCGGGCGCGCTGACGCGCGCCAGTAGATAGTGGATAGCAAAGAGCCGCGGTTGGAGGCCGACCGGAGACTTATTGGGGAGTCGGGCTATTCCTCGAAGACCGTCGCGGCGGGCACGATGGCGACCGAGCCGATATCGAGCTTATAGTCGGCGATTGCCTTGTCCTCGGCAAGGATGTCTGCGGGCGGGGGCGAGGCGTAGAGCGGTTTCGCGCGGGCGCCGGTCCGCAGCATCCGGCGCATCGCCTGGGCATCCTTGGTAATCACGACCACGTCGAGGCCGGTTGCCCGCAGATGTTTTGCGATGGCGCGATTCACCCCGTCTCGAGTCAAGCCGGCGAGCTGCCGCTTGATCCAGCCGTTGAAATCGGGCAGGCCGTAGTAGGCGGCGTCGAGCGCGTAGCCGAGCGCGTCCGACTGGGTCTGGGTGAGCAGATTGACGTACTTGCGCAGGAATTCGACCGTCGCCGCAAAATTCTTTTCGGGAATGCCCCGGCGGATCAGCTTGTCGAGCTCGTAGAGAGCGGTCTTGAGCGCGAAAAGCCCGTTCTCGGGCACCACGGGGCGAATCCAGATCTGGAAAATCTGCTGCCGGCGGGCCAAGTTCGGCTCGGGCTGCGTGAGGAACATGCCGCGGGGAAAATATTCGATATAGGCATAGTCGCCGTAGTTCATGCCGCGGATTTCGCGTATGCGTTGATAGAGGCGGCTCTTGCTGGAGCGGTGCTGCCCGAAATAGGACTGCATGAGCTTGAGCGCCGGCCAGTCGGGGTGGCCGCGGCTGACTGCGATCGGGAAGCCCAGCGAGATGAGCGTGGAGCGCGTGTCTTTCTGGACGATGTGGACGCGCAGCTTGGCGGGGGCCTCGGGCTCGGGCAGCGCGGGTTCCGCGGGGGCGCCGTCGGCGAGGGCCTCGAAGTCTTTCCGCACCCGCTCGGGAAAGTCCGCGGGGTAGCCGCCCGCCAGGCCGATGGTGAGATTGCCCCGCCGGTAATTGGCTGCGTAGAAGGCTCTGACGTCTTCGAGCGACATGGCTTCCAGCGAGCGCGCCGTGCCGGAGTTTTGATGGCCGTAGGGGTGGTCTTCGTAGATCTTGAGGTAAAGGTATTCCTTGCCCAGCTCTTCTTCGTTGTTGGCGCGAAGCCGGACCCGCAAATCGTTGAGGGTCTTGTCTTTGAGCCGGTCGAAATCGTTTTCGCGCCAACCGGGATCGAGGAGCATTCCGCGCAGAATTGCGTAGTAGTCGTCGAGGTTTTCCGCATGGGTCGCGCCGCTGAAGACCGTCATCTCTTTGTCGACTTGGGCGGAGACTCCGGCGGCCATCGGGAAGAATGTGTCGAGGATGTCGTCGTAGCTCATTTGCCGGCTGCCGCCGCCGCTGAGCATCGCGGCGGTCAGCGCGGCCGCGCCTTCCTTGCCGGCCGGGTCGGAGGCGGCGCCTGTGCGGAAGACGAGGCGCAAGGTCACCAGCGGCGACTCGCCGGGCTGGAGCAGCATCTCCGGCCCGGCGGCGCTCGCAGCGGACGCACAGGCGAGCGCCGCGGCTGCCGCCGCGCGGAGCGCTGCATGGGCAAAGAGTCGGCCGCGCTTGCAGTCAGTCATCGCTGTTCCCTTTCTTGTCGGTTCGATGCGTCAGCACGGAGACGGTTCGGGCGCTCTCGACGAAGTATTTCCGGGCTACCGCCTGAATGTCGTCGGGCGTGACGCGCGCATACAGGCCGTAGCGCTTGTTGACCGTCTCGGGAGTGGGGCGCAGGCTCAGGTAATGGGCCAGAGTTCGGGCGATGGCCTCGGTGCTGTCCATGTCCAGCGCGAAGCGGTAGCGCAGGTGAGACTTGACCGCCTCCAGCTCGTCCTCCGGGACGGGCGTATTCTTGAGGCGCTCGAACGTCTCCAGAATTTGCCCCTCCACATAGTCGATGTCGGCTTCGTCCTTGATCCGCGCGATCACCGAGAACGGGTATGGGTCGCGGTGGTCCGGGTAGTTCGGCATGACCGCATCGACCTTCTGCTCTTCGATGACGAGTTTTTTGTAAAGAACGGAATTTTCGTCGAAAGAGTGGAAGGAGATGACATCCATTACGGCGGAATCGATCGCTTCGTCGTCGTAAGCCGGGCCGAGGAAAGAGACGGCCAGCAGGGGCAGCGTCGGCGCCTGGAAGTCGAGATCGACCCGTTTCGATTCGGCCGGCGGCGGCTCGACCGGGATGTCGGCCCGATAGCCGCCGCGCTCCCATTGCCCCCAATGCTTTTCGACCATGGCCCGCGCGGCTGCGAAATCGACGTCCCCGACGACAATGATCGTGGCGTACTCGGGGCGGTAGTAGCGGTCGAAGAACCGGAGTCCGTAAGCGTACATCGCCGGCATGTTTTCCACGTCTTCAACGAAGCCCATGGTGCTGTGCTTGTAGGTGTGGGCGGTGAAGATCGCAGCGCGCATGCCCTCGTCCAGCTTGCGGAAGGGGTTTGAGAAATTCTTGTTGTATTCGCTCAGCACCGCGCGGGTTTCGGTTTTGAACGCCTCTTCGCTGTACTTGAGGTTTTGGAAGCGGTCGGCCTCGAGCTCGAGGATGCGCTCCAGGTCTTCTTTCGAAAACGTAGCGTGATATACGGTGCGGTCATCCGAAGTGTAGGCGTTGGTGGACGCGCCGGCTGCCTCCATCACGGCTTGCCACGCCTCGGGAGGGTTTTTCTCGGTACCGCGGAACATCATGTGCTCGAAGAGGTGGGCGAACCCGGAGCGTCCGGGCTCGACTTCGTTGCGCGAGCCGACGTTGACGACGATGTAGAGCGAGACGATGTTGGGGTATCCGGAATCGACGGCGACCAGGCGCAAGCCGTTCTCGAACTCGTGAACTTCGTGGGCATAGGGGAAAATGGGCGGGGCGTCCGCCGGGCCCGTTGTGCAGGACGCGGCAAAGACGACGGCGGCGCAGGCCGCCGCAACTGCTTGGTAAGCTTTCATGAGCGATCTCCGCTGACGCTTTTCATGCTAACGGAAGGAACGGCGGCGCGCGCCGCGGCCTCTGATAAAATGAACGACCATGAGCGGTCTCCGCAAGGGTTTCGATGCTTTTCATGCTCACGGCCCGCGGCGCAGGCCCGGCGGTTCTTTGCTATCCACTATCCACTATCCACTATCCACCGGCCGCATCAGCAGCCCTCGTTTTCTCGTCTGCCTGCTAGCGGCCGCTCTTGGGGCGCAGGCGCTGCAGGGCGCCGAATGGCCGAATTGGCGGGGCCTGAATGCCGACGGCGTCTCCAGCGAAAGCGGGCTGCCCGCAACATGGTCGCCCGATGGCGAGAATCTGCTGTGGAAAGCGCCTTACGGCAGCCGCGCGACTCCGATCGTCCTTGACGAGCGTGTCTGCGTGATCCGGCTCGCGGAGCCGGACGACGTGACCAAGTGGCAAGAGCAGGTCGTCTGCCTGAACGCGGATACCGGGGAGGAGGTTTGGGAATACCGGTTCAACGTCTTCCAAACCGATATTCCGCACCACCGCGTGGGCTGGGCGAGTCTCGTCGGCGACCCGGCGACGGGCAATATTTACGCGCACGGCGTCGAAGGGATGGTGATCGCCTTCGACCCCGCCGGCAACGTGCTTTGGGAACGCGCCACCACGCAGGAGATCGGGCGCATTTCGGGTTTCGGCGGGCGCACGGTGAGCGGCGTGCTCGACGGCGATCTGTTGATCGTCAGCTTCCTCTCGGCCGGCTGGGGCTCGACCTTCATCCCGCGCCACCGCTTTTACGCTCTCGATAAAAGGACCGGCGAGACGGTCTGGCTGGCGACGCCCGGCAACGCCCCCTACGATACGACTTATTCCGCGCCGGTCGTGCGCGAAATCGACGGCGAGCGCCTGCTGATCGCGGGCAACGGAGACGGCGGCGTCTATGCCTTGCAGGTCGCCACAGGCAAGAAGGTCTGGGCGTTTCCGATGTCGAAGCGCGGCATCAACTCGTCGGTCGTGGTCGACGGCAGCATCGTTTACGCCTCGCACAGCGAAGAGAACATCGACGAGAGCACGGCCATGGGCAGGCTGGTGGCGCTCGACGCCGCGTCCGTATCCGACGGCATGCCGCGGCAGTTGTGGATGCTCGACGGATTTACCGGCGGCTACGCTTCGCCGGCGATCCATGACGGCATCCTGTATCACGTCGACAATTCGGCCAATCTCGTCGCCTTCGACGGCAAGACCGGCGAGCAGCTTTGGCTGGAGAATCTGGGCATCGCGCAGAAAGCTTCGCCCGTGATCGGCGACGGCAAGCTGTACGTTTCCGACGTGGACGGCAAGTTCCACATTTTCAAGCTCAACGGACGCAACCGGCCCGAGAAGCTCGACCTGGACGAGTTCAAGAATCCCGACGACAGCGCCACGCAGATCAACGGCTCGCCGGCGATTGCCGCGGGGCGGGTGTATTTCGTCACCAACAACGACCTTTACTGCATCGGCAAGAAGGGGGCGGGCGAAAAGGCCGGCGGAGAAGCGGCGCGCGTCGTTTCGAGCGCCCCGGCGAAAGCGCCGGCGGGGGCCGCGGCTGCGCTCTTGCAGGTAACGCCCGCCGAGATCAACTTGCGGCCCGGCGGCAAGGTGCAGTTCACCGCGCGCGCGTTCGACGCCAAGGGCCGCGCAATCGGCGAGGCCGCGGCGCAGTGGTCGATCGAAGGCGCGCTCAAAGGCAGCGTGAGCGGCTCGGGGTTGTTCGCGGCAAGCAGCGATTTTCCCCAGGGCGGGCACGTCGTCGCTACGGACGGCGGACTGAAGGGAATCGCCCGTGTCGCCGTGCGGCCGGCGTCAGGGTTCAGCGAAGACTTCTCGCGCTACGAGTTGAAGAGCGTTCCCGACGGCTGGTCGGCGGCTCGGGGCCGTTTCCAGATTGCCGAAACGGACGGCGAGAAGATGCTGCACAAGCCGTCGGGCAACCCGCGCAGTTGGCGCACGACGGTCTATGTCGGCGATACGCGCCAGAAGAATTACGAGGTCGAGGCCGAGGTGATGTCCAAGGAAGCCCGCCGGCGCATGGCCGACGTCGGCATCGTCTCGCACCGTTATACGCTGGCTCTGATGGGCAACGCCCAAACGCTGATGATCCGCACCTGGCTGTCCGAGCTGGAGCGTTTCTCGAAAGAAATCGATTTTCCGTGGGACCCCGATGTCTGGTACCGCATCAAGCTGCGCGTCGAGCCCGCCGAAGACGGCAGCACTGCAATTCGCGGCAAAGTCTGGGAGAAGGGCAAGCCGGAGCCCGAGGCGTGGACCATCGAAGCCGTCGATCCGATCGGACACAGCCGCGGCAGCCCCGGCATCTACGGCTATTCCTCCGCCGACATCTACTACGACAACCTGAAAGTTACGCCTTTCGGCGGCTGACCCGCAAACATCCAACCGAAAAGGGATCGAATCTTATGCCCACCGCTAATCTCTTGCTCTCCGTTGCGCTTGCCGCGACGCTCGCCGCCCCGCTGTCCGCCGCCGATTGGCCGATGTGGGGCGGCGATGCGGACCGCAACATGGTCTCCGGCGAAGCGGGCATTCCGCGCACTTGGGACGTCAAAGACAAAACGAACGTCAAGTGGGTGGCCGAGATCGGTTCGCAGTCCTACGGCAACCCGGTCATCGCCGAAGGCAAGGTTTATCTGGGGACGAACAACGAGTTGCTGCGCGATCCCGAGCAAGACGGCGACCGCGGCGTGGTCATGGTCTTCAACGAGGCCGACGGCAAATTCCTCTGGCAGATCACGCATCCGAAGCTCGCGGCGGGCCGGGTGAACGATTGGCCGGAGCAGGGCGTCTGCTCTTCGCCCGCGGTCAAAGACGGCATGGTCTATTACGTCTCCAACCGGGCGGAGGTTCTGGCGCTCGACGCCGAAGGCTTCATGGACGGCGAGAACGACGGCCCGTACAAGGACGAGGAGCATACCTCCGAGACCGACGGCGACATTGTCTGGAGCCTCAACATGTACGACGACCTGGGCGTGTTCCCGCACAACATGGCGGCGACCTCGCCTTTGATCGTGGACGACATGCTGTTCGTCAATACCTCGAACGGCGTGGACGAGAGCCACGTGAACATCCCCTCGCCGCGGGCGCCCAGCTTTCTGGCGATCGACCGCCTGACCGGTGAAATTCTGTGGGAAGACCGCTCGCCGGGACGCAATATCCTGCACGGCCAATGGTCGTCCCCCGCCTACGCCGAAATCGGCGGCAAGAAACAGGTGATCTTCGCGGGCGGCGACGGCTGGCTGCGTAGCTTCGTTCCCGAAAACGGCGAGTCGATCTGGAAATTCGACGCCAACCCGAAGGATTCCGAATGGAAACAGGGGCGCGGCGACCGCAACAACATCATCGCCACGCCGGTAGTCCACGACGGCGTCGTTTACATCGCAGTCGGCCAAGACCCCGAGCACGGCGAAGGCGTGGGCCACCTGTGGGCGGTCGACGGCAGCGGCTCCGGCGACGTGACCGAGAGCGCCGTAGTCTGGCATCATCCGTTTCGCCGCACCATTTCAACCGTCGCCATCGACGGCGGCATCGTTTACGCCGCGAATTTCTCCGGCTTCCTGCATGCGCTCGATCTCGACTCGGGCAAGCTGCTGTGGGAGTACGACATGCTGGCGGCGGTTTGGGGCTCCCCCTACGTGGTCGACGGCAAGGTCATGATCGGCGACGAAGACGGGGACCTTTCGGTGCTCAAGGCCGGCCGGGAGATGGAGACGCTTTCGGAAATCAACTTCGGCAACACCATCTATTCGACGCCGGTAGCGGCGAACGGAACGCTTTACGTCATGACGCGGTCGCACCTGTACGCCATCGCCGAATAAAGGCGGCGGCGCGGGGAAGCGGTCTTACTCTCCACTATCGTCCACTCGGGCTTGCAGGATGACGAACATGCCGCGGGCTTTGCCTTGCATGCCGGTTTTGCCCACGACGATCAGCTTGCCTTCCGGCACGTCGATATCGGTGTTGACCCCGAGATCCGCATAGTTGTAAGCGTTGTCGCCGGCAGTGAGCACCGGCGTCCGAAACCCCGCGCGAAGATTCTGCAAGTGTATGGTCTTGGGGCCGGCCGAGCCGCTGACCCCGACCAGATTCGTTCGGAACTGATAGATCATCGGGCGGACGGACCGGCCTCCGCCTTGCGGATCGGGTTCGACGCCGCTGACTTCCACAGACCGGCCCACGCGAATGCGCGCGAGGAGCGTATCGAGCAGTCGATAGCCGGGGTAGGGAAACCGCGGTCTGAGTTGTTCGACAACGGCGTCCAATCCGTCGGGAAGCTCTTCCGTATGCTCTTCGTCCGTCACGCCCAGGAAGTGGACGGTGAGCTCGACATTGGCCTCCGGATCGTCCGCGGGCGGCACGTCGAGGGAGCGGATCGCCGCTTCGACTTCGGCTACGTCTCCGGCTCGGCCGATGACCGTAATCACCCCGAGTTCCTTGCTGGCAATCATCTCGCTGACCCATCTACGCAGCGAGTTCCCGACGGCGGCCGGGTCGATATGCCGGACCGGAATCACGCGCTTGACGATTTTGCTCTCTTCCGGCGTCTGGGCGCTCGACCGGGCAGGGTTGAGAACCAGCGCTTGAGACAGGATCAGAATTGTTGCGAACGAAAATCGCAGCGGCGGCATCACGAACCTCCTTGTTCATCGCTGAGCCAATAGAGAATCACGTCCGGGTTGGACGAAGGCAGCTTCAGAATCACTCCACCGTCGCCGTCCTCGGCTTCAGGAGGCGCGTTCCGTGCAAAGACCTCGATCGCCGCCGGCTGCGCCGGCGGGGGTTCCGGACGTTCGGGCGGGGCGGCGGGACGGGACTGCAAAGCCGCAGACGTTTGGATCGCGGGAGCGGGTTGCGCAACAGCGGGCGGTTTCACGGGCGTGACCGCCGCGGTTTGCGGCGCCGGCGCTCTGTCGTCCGCATGCCGGGCGATCCAAACAGCGGCGAAAAACGCTGCGCCCGCGAGGGCCAGGGCGGCGCGCAGCCTCCACGCCGTCCAAAAGCCGGGCGCGGCGGGAGCGCTCAGACGCTGCAGAACGGACATGCGGATATCGGCCAGCGCCGCCGGGTCGATCGACGAATCGACGGCCCAGCGCAGGTCGGCGCGGACCGCTTGCAGTTGCCGCGCGGCTTCCGCGCATGAGTTGCAGCCCGTCATATGGCTCTGCAAAGACTCGGCGGCGGACGGCGGCAGCGCGCCCTCTACGAGATCCGCGGCTTTCTGGAGAAATTCGCTGCAACTCATGACGGCTTCAGCCTCTTCCGCACAAAAGTCCGAACTTTCGCCCGGGCGCGGCTGGCCTGCGAGCGCACGGAGCTTGCGGACGAACCCAGCGCCGCGCCCGCTTCGGCGGCCGAGAGTCCTTCGATGTCGCGCAGCACGAGGGCGGCCCGCTCTTTGCGCGGCAAGCGGTCGAGAGCGTCGAGCAGGATGGCGCGTCTTTCATTGAAGAGAACTTTTTCGTAGGGGTCGGGCCCGGAAGCGGCCGATTCGGGCAGGTCTTGCGGCGCGCGCGGAGATGCCGGCGCGGAGCGCCGCTTTCTCTGGATGTCGCGGCAGACGTTCATCGCGATGCGGTAGAGCCAAGGCAGAAAGTCGTTTCCCGGGCGGAACGAGGCCAAGCCTCGATGAAGCTTCAGGAAGACCTCCTGCGTTGCGTCTCCGGCGTCTTCCCTGTTGCGCAGCATGGCTGCCGCGACGCGGAATACGCGGCGTTCATGTAAAATTACGATCCGCTCGAACGCCGCCGCGTTTCCGGCCCGGGCTTGCCGGATGAGCGCCTGGACATCGGTCTGCGACTCTTCGACCCCATTGCCGGGGGCCGCTGTCCAGAACTCGGTCGAAACGGGCACTGCCTGGACTCTCTACCAATGCAATACGCTCCCCGCCGCCGAAACGTTGAGAGGGAATTTTCGACGGCGGTCTTGCTCTCCACTCCTCACTCTCCACCGGCTTTGCGCAGGCGCTCGGCGATGCCGATTTCCCCCTCCGGGCGCAGCAGCGGGAACAAGATCACGTCGCGGATGGTCGGAGAATCGGTGAGGATCATCGTCAGGCGGTCGATGCCGATGCCCTCGCCGGCGGTGGGCGGCATGCCGTAGCAGAGCGCGCGCAGGTAATCCTCGTCCATGCCGTGAGCTTCGCCGTCTCCGCTTTCCCGCAAAGCGACTTGCTCTTCGAAACGGACGCGTTGCTCCTGCGGATCGTTCAACTCGGAATAGCCGTTGGCGATCTCCATCCCGCCGCAGAAAATTTCGAAGCGCTCGACCCAGTCGGGGTTGCCGGGCTTGCGCTTCGACAGCGGGGATGCTTCCACCGGGTAGTCGTAAACCGCGGTCGGTTGGATAATGCGCTGCTCGCAGGCGGCTTCGAACAGCTCCAGCAGAGCTTTTCCCGGCGAGACGGCGCCGCTGAAATCGAGCTTGCTCTCGGCCTGCGCATTGTGGACGGCGGCCAACTCGCGGAGCTTGCCGATGTCGCCAAGAGCGTCCACGGTCGGCCGCGTTGCCCCGTCCGGCCAATACTCGACGACGGTTTCGGCCAGCGTCAGCCGGTTCAAGTTGGCGAAGTCGATCTTGTTCCCGCCGAATTCCGCGACGGCGCCGCCGTCGAGCGCGGCTTGCGCGGTCTCGGCGAGGAGTTCCTTGCTGAACTCCATCAGATCGCGGTAGTCGCTGTAAGCCTGGTAGAACTCGAGCATCGTGAACTCGGGGTTGTGCTGCCTGGAGAGCCCTTCGTTGCGGAAATTGCGGTTGATCTCGTAAACCCGGTCGAGGCCGCCCACGACGAGGCGCTTCAGGTAGAGCTCGGGGGCGACGCGCAGGTAGAGATCGACGCCGAGCGCGTTGTGGCGCGTGACGAACGGCCGCGCCAGAGCGCCGCCGTAAACCGGCTGCATCATCGGCGTCTCGACCTCAATGTAGCCCCGGCGGGCGAACGAGTCGCGCAGCGACCGGTTGATTTTGTCGCGCGCGGCGAAGGTCTCGCGGACGAAGTCGTTGGCGACGAGATCGAGATAGCGCCGGCGGCAGCGGGTTTCGACATCCTGCAGGCCGTGGAATTTTTCCGGCAGGGGCAAAATGCTTTTGGCAAGGAATTGCAACTCTTCGACGCGCAGGGTCAACTCGTTCGTTCTGGTGCGGAACAGCCGGCCCGAGACGCCGACGATGTCGCCCGGATCGAGTTTTTTGTATAGTTCGAAATCCTTTGCGGAGACCTCGTCGCGGCGAATGTAGATTTGCAACTGCAATCCGCCCTGCTTGAGATGGGCGAAACCGGCCTTGCCCTGCCGGCGCTTGGTCATCAGCCGCCCGCCAATGCGCGCCTGCGGTCTTTGCGCTTCGAGGGTTTCGGCGTCCATAGAGTCGTAACTCTCGCGGATCTGCCCGACGGTGTGGGTGAACGCGTACTTGCGCGGGTAGCGCTCGTACCCCAACTGTTCGATCTCGCTCAGCTTGTCGCAGCGCTGTTGAAAAAGACGGTCTTCCAGAGACATTTGCTTTCGAGGGGAAACAGGGCCGGCTTCTTCGAGGCGCCGGGGAATTTTCATTGTAATCCGGCGCCGGGGAATTGCCGCCGCCTTGCTGCGTTGCGGAGCCGCGCCGCTTTTTCCGTAACCGCTGCTTCCGCCAAAAGGCGCTTCCGCCGCGGGCTGCTCTGCTATGCTCGGCGTCATGAACGCCGTAACGCAAGCGGTGCAAGGCAAGTTCAACGTGTTGGGTCCGCTGTTGGACGAACGCACGCGACGCCTCTGGGCCGCGGCGGAAGCCCGCGCCATTGGCCGCGGCGGAATTACACGGGTTGCCGAGGCGACCGGGCTGTCGCGCGGCACGGTGCGGGCAGGCGTGAGGGAACTGGATTCGGCCACGCCGCCGGCACCGCGGGCGGGCGGTGCGCGGATTCGTGCCCCGGGCGGCGGTCGCAAGGCGGTGACCGAGCGCGACCCGGGTCTTGTCAAGGCGTTGGAGCATCTGGTCGACCCGTTCACCCGGGGCGACCCGCAGGGACCGTTGCGCTGGACATGCAGCAGCGCGGCGCGCTTGGCGGAGCAATTGGGGGCTGAAGGCCATCGGGTCAGCGAGCGCACGGTGAATCGGCTGCTGCACGAATTGGGCTATAGCTTGCAGGCCAACCGCAAGACGCTCGAAGGCCGCCAGCATCCGGATCGGGATGCGCAATTCCGGCGCATCGCCCGTCGCGTGCGGGCGTTTCAACGCCTGGGCCAGCCGGTGGCCTCGATCGACACGAAGAAGAAGGAGTTGGTTGGCCGATACCGCAACGGCGGCCGGGAATGGCGTCCGAAGGGCCAGCCCGAGGAAGTGAAGGTCCATGACTTCATCGATCGGGAACTCGGCAAGGCGATCCCTTACGGGGTCTACGACCTGACGGCGAACACGGGCTGGGTAAGCGTCGGCGTTGACCACGACACGGCGGAGTTCGCCGTGGAGACGGTTCGGCGCTGGTGGCTGCAAATGGGACGTCAGGTGTATCCGTCGGCCACGCGATTGCTGCTCACGGCCGACGGGGGCGGCTCGAACAGCAGCCGCAGCCGGCTGTGGAAGTTCGAGTTGCAGAAGCTGGCCGACGCGCTTGGGTTGCGGATCTCGGTATGCCACTTCCCGCCGGGGACCAGCAAGTGGAACAAGATCGAGCACCGGATGTTCTGCCACATCACGGAGAACTGGCGGGGCCGGCCGCTGGTGAGTCACGAGGTCGTGGTGAACCTGATCGGCGGTACGACTACGCAGGGCGGTTTGGCCATCCGGTCGGAGTTGGACGAGGCCGACTACCCAACCGGTCGGGCGGTCACAGACGAACAGATGGACAGGCTGTCCATCAAACGGGACGCGTTTCATGGTGAGTGGAACTACAGCTTGCTACCCAGATCCGACGAAAACGGTTAATTCATTTTGGCGAGAATCCTAAAACGGGGTCTCGGGCTTTTCGACGATCGGCGCCGGCCCCTTGCGGCGCTCGGTTCCGCTGAAGACGAGCGCGACGTCGACCGTTTTCCTGGTCTCGTCGATATCCATATGCCAGTTCGCGCCCTTCAGGTTTTCGAACATGGCGTCGGCCTTGACGCGCTCCAGAAAATACGCCGGATAACGGATATCGAAGGGCGCGCCCGCTTGCATTCCCCAGCGCTTGCGGATAGTCGGCTCGGAAAGAATGTCGAGACCCCGAACGATAAGCCGCGAAAACGTATATTGCGCGCCGGGCGCGATGGAAATATCGAAGTGGACCAGCTTCGCTTCATGGTCGATAGCGGTCTCGAACGTCGCTTGGGCTTTCATGAAGCCCTGGCGTTTCATGCTCTCGGCGATGGCCGCCATCGTGTCGTAAGCGCCGGTCATATTGACCGTGACGCCGGAGATAATCCGGTTGACTTTGCTCAGGTTTCGGGGGTCGACCGGCATCGGCTGCGGCCAAGTCACTTCGCCGATCTTGTAGATTTCTCCCTGCTCGACGCGAACCTGCACGAGCAGGCCTTCCGTATCCGGGTCGGGCTCGGTTGCGCAGGGGCAGAACTTCACGTTCATATAGCCGGCTTCGGCATAGAGCGGACGCACGTTGTGATGGAGCAGTTCTCTGAGCCGGGCTTCGCTGTACGCTTCGCCCATGGCGACCTGATTGAACTTGCGCTGCAACTCGAGGGCCGAAAGACTGCCCGCGTTGCTGAAACGGACGAATGCGATGTTGCTTGTTTCGCGCCGGGGGCCGAAGAGCATCTCGAAGCGCTCGTCGCCGGAGGGAACCAGGCGCCCTTCGACCTTGCTGTCGTTCCCGCGCTGTTTCCACCAGTTCTGCAAAGCGTTCCCGATCGTCGAGACCATAGGGCCGGTGGGCGGGACGCGGTCGCCGAACAAAGGAACCTTGGCGGCAAGCATCCGCCGAATTTCCTCGTCCGGCGCATCGAATCCGTCGAAGCG
The DNA here is from genome assembly GCA_965214915.1 of Bryobacterales bacterium. GTDB lineage: Bacteria > Acidobacteriota > Terriglobia > Bryobacterales > UBA6623 > CATQHP01. The sequence continues at coordinate 1,579,817 of CBDCCP010000001.1, forward strand.
CACGGGGAAGAGCTCCGGCGTCTCCTCGACGACGAACGTCACGCGGTAACCGCCGTCGAGCGGCCCGTACTTATACTCCAGGCGCTCGAACACGCCCGTTTCGCTCAGATGCCGCAACGCGGCATTGAAGTCGCTCTTGCGCGCCGGGGCGCCGATTTCCAGCCGGGTAACCTCCGCAAGGGCTTCCGAGGAGAAGTGTCGGTTGCCCTCGAACTCGACCGCGCGCAGTGGGAAAGCGTCCTCGGCGAACAGCGGCCCCGCCAGGAAAGCCGCGGCCGGCAGAAGCAGGAAGGCATGACGCGGCGGGCGAATCATGGGGCGGTCTCTCCAACTCTTGCGACGCAGGGACCGTCTCCCGCGGTTACGCATACATGGACTCGATCTGCCGTGCGTAGCGGGATTCCACGGCCCGGCGGCGCACCTTCATCGTCGGCGTGATCTCTCCGTCTGCGATCGTGAATTCGCGGTCGAGGACGGCGATTTTCTTGATTTGCTCATAGCGCGGCAGATCGGCGCAGAGCTTGGCGACATCTTCCATGATGCGTTCCTGCGCCTTGGGGTCTGCGGCGAGAGCTTGGTCGTTGGCGAAAGCAAGGTCCTCGGCTTGCGCCCAACTGCGCAGCTTCTCGAAGTCCGGAACGATCAACGCGCTCGGGAAGTTGCGCCGCTCGGCGATGACCACCGCCGCGGCAATGAAGGCGCTGATCTTGAGCCGGTTCTCGATGGGCGCCGGGGCGATATATTTGCCGCCCGAGGTCTTCAAAAGATCTTTTTTGCGGTCGGTAATGGACAGATAGCCCTCGTCGTCGATGTTGCCGATGTCGCCGGTGTGGAACCAGTCGCCGCTCATGACGGCAGCGGTCTGTTGCTCCATCTTGTAGTAGCCCTGCATGACATTCGGGCCGCGGACGAGTATCTCGCCGTCTTCGGCAATTTTGACTTCGACGTTGGGAATCGTCCGGCCGACGGTGCCGAGCTTCAGGTTCTCGAGCGTATTGCCCGAAACCACCGGCGAGGTCTCGGTGAGGCCGTACGCTTCGCAGATGGGCAGGCCGACGGCGTAGAAGAACTCCGCCAGATGACGGGCGAGCGGCGCGGCGCCGGAAACGAACAGCCGCATGCGTCCGCCCAGGCGACCGCGCAGCTTTTTGAACACCAATTTTTCGGCGAGCAGAAGCTTCCAGCGCAGGCCGCCGCCCGGAGACTTGCCGGCAAGCTTGGCCGGAGTCGCTTCTTTCCCTACCGAGACCGCCCACTCGAACATCTTGCGGCGCAACGGCGGCGCTTGCTCCATCGCGGCCATCACCCGCGCATAGACCTTCTCGAAGAAACGCGGAACCCCGACGGCCACGGTCGGCCGGACTTCCTGCATGTTCAGTGGAACGGTTTCGAGCGATTCGGCGTAGGCGACGGTCGCGCCCCCCTCGAAATAAATGTAGTCGGCTATGCGTTCGGCGACGTGGCAAAGAGGCAGGAACGAAAGGCATACATCCTGCTGGTCGACTTCGATCGGCGCGTCGCGAACGTTCGTCGCGAAGTTGCCGTGCGACAGCATGACGCCCTTGGGAACGCCCGTCGTGCCCGACGTATAGATGATGCTCGCCAAGTCGCTCGGCTCGACCGCGCTTATGGAGGCTTCGAAACGTTCCCGATCCTGGCTGCTCAGCGGCTCGCCGCCGATCAATGCGTCCAGCGAATGGATGCGCTCGTCGTCCGTATCGATACGGTCGAATACGACCGCGCGCTCCAAAAGCGGGAGGTTCGGCCATACTGCTACGATCTTTTCGAGTTGCTCGGCGCTGGAAAGCAGAATCGTGCGCGCTTCCGCATGTCCGAGAAGATACTGTATCTGCTCGGCCGTCAGCGTCGGGTAGATCGGCACGCTGACGATGCCGGCCGTCATCATGGCGAAGTCCGCCACCGCCCATTCCCAGCGGTTTTCCGACAGCAGCGCGCAAGGAGAGCCGCGCTCGAGGCCCATATCCAACAAGGCGAATTGCAGGCGGCAGACCCGCCGCTGCAACTCTTGCGCCGAAATGGGGCCGTATTTGCCGTCCGCTTTGGTCAGAATCGCGCTTGGAGAATCGTAGGAGACCGTTTGCCGAAAGAGGCGCGCCAGAGTTTCAGACATCGCTATACATCTGCATTGTAGACGATGTTAACGTGAAAAACTGGAAATGCAGGGCGGCGGCGAAGCGAGAAATTGGCGGCAAGCAGCACGAGGGTTGGACTTGCCGGTCACCGGCGGCCGCGTCGACCGGATCGCGCCGGTTTTGGACGATCTCTTCAGGCGCAGCCGCAGCATCCTCGATGAAGATCTGAGCCTCGTCGAGCCCGTGGGAGACTTTCGGCCGGCTGTCAAGGCCGCCGCAGGTCGTAGCAAAGCAACCGCGGGCCCGTGCGCGGCGCCAAGGATCGGGAATTCTGATTGACGTACAGCAGCCCGCGGCTGAGCGCCGGCGGGCTCCAGGTCTCGCGCGCCAGGAACAAGCGCGAGCGCGCGAGCACTTGCGGGCCTTGCGGCGACAGGTCGAGCCATAACAGGTGTCCGTGTTCGCCCAGCGCGAGAAATTTGCCCTCGACGAGCAACAGGTTGCCGCGCAGCGGGCTGCCGGAAATCGCGCGCGGCTCGCCGTTGACCTCGACCGTCTCCCTCCACTCCAGGACTTCGCTCCAAACCGTTTCCCCGCTCGCCGCGTCGACGCAGGTCAGCTTGGCGTCCGGCTCGTTGCGTCCGGAAAACGCGTAAAAATAACCGTCCTTATGGATCGCGGTCGTCCAGTGCAGATCGAAATCCTTGTTTTGCCAAAGCTGGGCGTAGCCGCCGTCGGGCTTGAGCTCGAGCAGCGCCGCGCCGGTGCGGTAAGTCGCCGAGACGAGCACGCGGTTGGCGGCGATGACGGGGGACGAGGCATTCACCGATTCGTAGCTGCGGCTGCGCCAGGGAAAGGTGAAATCCAGCGCGCCGCCGGCGGGGTCGATAACCAGCAGCCCGCCCGTCGGCGGACTGCTTTCGCCGCCCGCCAGGACAAATACGCGGCGCTTCCCGCGGACTGTCGCGGGCGTCGGCGAAGCATAGCTCGGCCCCCATTCCTCGCCCGCGCCCCAAACCATCTTGCCGGTCAGCAAGTCGAAGGCCGCGACGGTCGGCCCGCCGGGCGCGCCGACGTTGACGATGAGCTTGTCTCCCTCGACCAGTGGGGTGCTGGCGACGCCGAAGAAGTCCTGCGGAACCTTGAACTCCGCGGCGATGTCGCGCCGCCACAACACCTGCCCGGTCGCTAACCGCAGGCAATGCAGCGCCCCTTGGGCGCTGTATGTGTAAACGCGCTCGCCGGCGATCACGGGACTCGCGCGCGGCCCGTTGTTATATCCGTAGCGGTCCTCGAAATCGGTCGGATAGGCGTAGCGCCAATAGCGCTTGCCCGTTTCCGGATGGAGCGCTTCGACCACTTCCTGCGACGCTTGCCGGTGGAAATAGATCAAATAGTCTCCCTGAATCGCCGGCGAGCTGTAGCCGGTTCCCTTGGCCATTTCCCAAACGAGCGCCGGCCCCCCGCTACCGAACGACTGCAGGATGTTGGTCTCCCTTGAAGTCGCGTTGTGCTGCGGTCCCAGAAAATCGGCCCAAGCGCCGGCCTCGGTTTTTTTCGCGAGCGGCTTGGCCGCGCGATGAAAGGTGACCAGCGGATTCGGCCGCGGCTTGAGCGGAGCGCGTCCGTCAGGCTCGTTGACTTGCGGCGGCGCCGGGTCGCTGAATTCCTTCGGCGCCGCGGACAACAGAAGCGCGGCCAAGCCGATTGCCGGGGCGGCCCGGCATGCAAACATGCGGTACAAGCTGCGATTGTCTCACGGAGAAGCGCCGGCGGCTCCGCTATCCGCGCCCTACAAACGGCATCCGGGTGGCCATCACCGTCATCGTCAAGACGTTCGCGTCCAGCGGCAGATTCGCCATGTAAACTACTGCGCGGGCGACGTGGCCGGCGTCGATGGTCGGCTCCGGGGCGACGGTCCCGTTCGCCTGCGCTACCCCGTCGGCCATGCGCGCCGTCATCGGCGTGGCCGCATTGCCGATATCGATTTGGCCGCAGGCGATATCGAAGGGCCTGCCGTCCAGCGCGGCGGATTTTGTCAGGCCCGTGACGGCATGTTTCGTCGCCGTGTACGGCAGCGAATGCGGGCGCGGCGCATGCGCCGAGATCGAACCGTTATTGATGATGCGGCCGCCTTTCGGGTCCTGCTCTTTCATCAGCCGGAAAGCCTGCTGCGTGCATAGGAACATGCCGGTCAGATTCACATCGACCACCGACTGCCACGTCTCGAAGCTCAAATCCTCGAGCGGAACCGGCGGGGCGCCGCGTCCGGCGTTGTTGAACAGCACGTCGAGGCGGCCGAAGCGCTGCCTGATGCGCGCGAAAACCCCGGCAACCGCCTGCGGGTCGCCGACATCGGCCGGAACGGCGAGCGCATTCGTCCCCAGGTTTCCCGCTAAGCTCTTCGTCTCTTCCAGCGCCGCGGGCCGCCGTCCGACGAGCACGACCGCATAGCCGTCCTCAAGCAAGGCCAATGCCGCGCTGCGGCCGACGCCGCTGCCTGCTCCCGTCACCATGCCGACGCGATTGCGGCCGTTTCCGTTTTCCATACATGTCTCCGCTGCCGACAGGATAGCGATCTCTCGCCGCTGCATGCGTACTTTGCCGAATCCGCTAATCTAAAATCTATGCGAAGCACGCGCCGCGAGTTCGTTTTGGGTCTGACCGCCGGAGCCTCGGCAACCGTCCTCGGCGGGTGCAATCTTTCGGCCGAAATTCGTTTCAGCGACGTCGAAGCGCAGTCCCGCGAATTCATGGAGTGGGAGCGCGCCGTCAAGCTGACGCCGGAGCAGGAGCAGATCAAGAAAGCGGCGCTCGAAGCGATTCCGGCGCCCTGTTGCAGCGACAATTCGGCCTACACCTGCTGCTGCCCCTGCAACGTTTCCAGGACCATCTGGGGACTGAGCAACTACATGATCGCCAGGCAGGACGCCGATGCCGCGGCCGTCCGCGCCAAGGTGGAGGAGTGGGTGGCCTTCGTCAATCCGGCCGGTTACAGCGGCGTGACCTGCTACACGGGCGGCTGCGCCCGGCCGTTCCACAAAGACGGCTGCGGCGGCATGGACGCGAACCGTCTCATCACGAATTGATGTCTATCCGGCGGCCGAAAATGTCGGCGTGCGCACGATTTGAAAATGGACGACCGAACCCGACTGACCGAGCAGGCGAATCCGGCTTCGGCGGCCATCGACGAGGCGTCCGGCGAAGACCTGTTGCGGATTATCAACGGTGAAGACGCCGCCGCCGCGGCAGCCGTCGGAGAGCAGATCCCGCGAATCGCCAGGGCCCTCGATGCGGTCGTGGAGCGCTACGAACGCGGCGGGCGGCTGTTCTACATCGGCGCCGGCACGAGCGGTCGCCTGGGCGTGCTCGATGCCGCCGAATGCCCGCCGACCTACGGCGTGGCCGAAGATCGGGTCCAAGGCGTGATCGCCGGGGGGCCGGAGGCCCTGTTGCGCTCGGTCGAAGGCGCCGAAGACCATCCGCAAGACGCCGTTCGCGACCTGCAGGCAAGAGGGTTCTCGGCCGGCGACGTTCTGGTGGGCATCTCCGCCGGAGGCGCCGCGCCCTATGTATTGGGCGCCGTCGAGTTCGCCAACGCCCTCGGCGCCGTTACCGTCGGTTTGAGCTGCAATCCCGGTTCTCCGCTCGAACGGCGCGCGCGGTTTCCGATCACGCCCGCCGTGGGCCCCGAGGTGATCGCCGGCTCGACCCGCATGAAGAGCGGCACGGCGCAAAAGCTGACGCTCAACATGCTCTCGACCGGACTCATGGTGCGTATGGGCTACGTCTTGGGCAATCTGATGGTGAATCTTCAGATCAAGAACGCCAAGCTCGCCGGCCGCGCCCGCAGAATCGTCGAGGCCGTGACCGGCTGCGGCCCCGAAGAGGCGGCGCGGGCCGTCGAAGATTCGGGGCGGCAGGTCCGAGTCGCCGTTTTGATGCAGAAGCTGCGCTTGGACCGCGCCCAGGCCGAAAAACGGCTCCAGGAATGCGGCGGCAACTTGCGCAAAGCTCTTCTGTCCGATGCGGGTTAGCGGGGGCGGTCAACGACCCGTCAACCGCCGGCCATGCCGGCGCAGGCGCCGCCATCCCTGCGCCGCGGAGCTGACGGCCAGAAAAATTCCGCCCAGGCTGAGCACGATCGGCACGATATCCCAGAGCGGCCGGCGGTAATAGAGAAAGCGGAAGTCCAGATTGTGCAGTCCGTGATAAAGCCAGCGGTTCAGTCGCGTGAGCCGCTCTTCCTTGCGTAATATCTCGGCCCGACCCGGGTCGATGTACAGCCAGGTCTCCGCCGGATCGTCGTAGCGGATGCGCAGCGCCGGCAGCGCCCCGCTTCGGTCGTAATAGTAATCGTCGTACTCTTGCAGCCAGACGGCATCCGTGACATCGTTCTCCGGCATCGCGGAGCGGGCGGCCGCCTGCAGGTCCTCGCGGGAGAACCGCTCGAAGGGGCCTCTTTCGGGCGCCAATGCGGAAACGGCGAGGGACGCCGCGCCCCGTCCGTCCGCAGCCGGCCGGTAGGCAACCAGATGCGGTTCCGAGCGGAACTGCATGGCTGCGAGCTCTTTGGGAACGAACGAGGCGCGGATGCCGGCGAGCCCCGCGCGCATCCGCTCCGGCGTGATCGCGTCCAAGCGCAGCGGTCCGCCCGACAGGGCCTCGCGCTGTTCGTCCGTCGGCGCCGTGCCCGGACGCCAATTCCAGGGGTCCAGCGAGAGGCGCCCGCTCAGCATCCAGGTAAAGGTCGTCAGGCCGAAAGCCAAGCCCGCGTAGTGGCGCCAACGCATCCATCCCGTATAGGGCGAGCGGGAGTGAACCCCCTTGATGCGGTACCGCGCTTTGACGGAGAACCTCCAGATGCCCCAGACGAGCCCCGACAGAGACGCCGCGCATCCGGCGATCGACAGCCCGATGACGGCGCCGACCCAAAGATCGGCATGCTTCCGAAACGGCGTGAAATACAGCCAGTGCAGCACGGCCCCCGGGTAAGCCCAGCGGCGGCCGCTGCGCGTCGTCTTCATCGCCGCCTCGCCCGTCCGCTCGGAGATATAGAGATCCGTGCCGGCCGCATCGTCCAGCGAGATACGGTGCAAGGGCAGGGCATGGCGAAGCTGGAGCGTCCACTGATCGGGCGCGGTCAGGCGCCTGTCGTAGCGGGCTTGCTCCGCAAGCCGTCACTTCAGACCGAGCGTTTTGCCTGCGGCTAACATGTCGAGCGCTTCCCGCAGCCGCCGCTGTTTCGTTTCTTCCCGCTTGGCCGAATCGATCCAGCCGACGTAGGCGCGCCGGTACGATGGCGCCAGGCGCTCGAAATGCCGCCAGGCGTTGGGGTTGGTCTTCAATCGCTCCTCGATATAGGCCGGCGTGGTTGCAAAAGCCGTCCGCGGCGGCGCGTCTCCGCTGCGCTCGGTCGGGGCGCGCTCCAGTCCGGGCGCGGCCAGCAGCCCGCGGGACTTCATATCCGCATAGCGCCGCCGGTTGATCGTCGACCACTTGCTATCCGGCTTGCGCGGCGTAAACTTCCTCGCGTAGCGGGTATCGTCGAGGTTCTTGATGAGGCTGTCGATCCAGCCGAAGCACAGCCCCTCCTCGACGGCGGCGTTGTAATCGAGAGAGACGACGCCGGAGGCGCGCTTGTGAAAAACGAGCCAGATCGCGGATACGGAATCGTGGTTCTCTTGCAGCCAGTTCCGCCACTCTTCGCGGGTTCGTACGTCGAGCGTCTCCATCGCCGGAATTCCGCGTGCTATGCTGTGAATTCAGTGACTCGCGCCGCTCGCCGCCGACATCGCCGCCATGCTCGTCACGGGCAGGGCAACCGGCGGGCTTCGCGCGGCTAGCAAGCACACTGTACAACAGAGCGAATCGCCCGTCGGCCCCGGCCGTACGGGTTTTTTATTTTCAGGAAGCGTCTGCGGAGGAACGGACATGCGGTTGGATTTCTCGAAACTCGACGGACTGCTGCCCGCCGTCGTTCAGGATCACGCCGACCAACGCGTGCTCATGGTCGGATTCATGAACGAAGAGGCGTTCGCCCAAACGGTCGAGACCGGCAGAATCACGTTCTTCAGCCGTTCGCGGAACGAGTTGTGGACCAAGGGCGGCAGTTCCGGGCACTATCTGCTCGTCAAGGATATTCAGGTCGATTGCGACCGCGATACGCTGCTCGTCAAGGCCGAGCCGCTCGGCCCCGGCGTTTGCCATAATGGATTTCGCAGTTGCTTCTACCGCCGCCTCGACAACGGCGAGTGGAGGCAATTCGAAAGCCCCTCCTACGACCCCAAGGCCGTTTACAAATAGTCCGCTCCGAGACGGTCCGCTCTCATGCTGCGCATCATTCACAGCCGCGACCGCAAGGCTCTGGAAGCGCTTTTCCAGCGGCGCTCCCGACGCCTGGACGAGGCCGAAGCCGCGGTCGCGCCCATCATCGAAGACGTACGCAAACACGGCGACCGGGCCTTGCTGCGCTATGCCCGGAGACTCGACGGGCTTGCCGGCCGGAGCTTGCGGGTTGCGGCAGAGGAGTTGCGCGAAGCCGAGCGGGCGCTGTCCGCCGATTTCCTGCGCTCGGTCGATACCGCGTCGCAGCGCATCCGCCGCTTTGCCGAAATGCAGCTTCCCGAATCGTGGATGACAAGCGCCGGCAGCGGCATCGAGCTGGGGCAGTTGGTAAAGCCGCTCGAAGCGATTGGGGCCTACATCCCCGGAGGCCGCTATCCGCTGCCCTCGACGGTGATGATGACGGTTGTCCCGGCGCAAGTGGCGGGCGTGGGCGCGATTGCGATCGCCTCGCCCGATCCGCCGGCAGCGACCCTGGGCGCGGCGTCGCGGCTCGGGGTCGAAAATGTTTTCCGCATGGGCGGGGCGCAGGCGATCGCCGCTTTCGCCCTGGGCACACAGACCGTTCCCAAGGTCGACCGCATTGTCGGCCCGGGCAACGTCTATGTCGCCGCGGCAAAAAAGCTGCTGGCCGGCGAAGTCGGCATCGATTTTGTCGCCGGGCCGACGGAGATTCTGCTGATTTTCGACGACGGCGATCCCCGCATCCTCGCCGCCGACATGTTGGCGCAGGCCGAGCACGACGTCGATGCGGCGGCGATTCTGCTGACGCCGAAACCCTCCCTCGCGCAGGCCGTGGCCGAGCAGATCGGCGTTCAGTTGCAAAGCCTGCCCACGCGCAGCGTCGCCGCCGCCGCCATACGCAAAAACAGCGCGGTGGTGGTTACGCGCTCGATCGATGAGGCATGCGAGATCGCCAACCGCTTCGCGCCGGAACACCTTGCAGTAAGCGAGGCGGTTCCCCTCGACCGCATCGCGCACGCCGGCAGCGTCTTTATCGGGGCATGGAGCCCCGAGGCCGCCGGCGATTACGCTTCGGGCCCCAATCACGTGCTGCCGACAAGCGGCGCGGCCCGGCTTCGCGGAGGTCTGAGCGTGCTTGACTACATAAAGATCATCTCCGTTCAAAAGCTCAGCGAAACGGGACTGCGCGGCATCGCGCCCGCAGCCGCAACTTTGGCCCGCGCCGAGGGTCTCGAAGCCCACGCGCGGTCGATCGAGATGCGTACCGATGGCTAGCCGTCCCCAGCCCCGCGAGGCCATCCGCAAGATGGCGCCCTACAGGCCGCCTACAGGGAACCGCCGCGGCAAGCTTCGCCTCGACTTCAACGAGAACACCGTCGGCTGCTCGCCGCGGGTCATCGAGGCGATCCACCGCGCCGCCACCCGCGGATTCGTCGCCACCTACCCCCAATACGAGCAGGCCCGGCAAAAGGTCGGCGAGTTTCTCGGAGTAAGCGGCGCGCAGGTCATGTTCGGTGACGGCACCGACGAGCTCATCGACAGCGTCGTTCACACTTACGTCGATCCCGGCGATGAGGTGCTGATGCCGTGGCCGACGTTCAGAATGTTTCAATTCTATACCGAAGTCGCCTCGGGCGTTCCGCGGCGGATCGACTACCGGCTGCCGGAGTTGGAGTTTCCTCTGGATGAGCTTCTCGCCGCAATCGGCCCGCGCACCCGGCTCATCGCGATCGCCAGCCCGAACAACCCAACCGGCGACGCCCTGCCGCTCGGCGGCATCGAAACCGTGCTGCAAGCGGCGGACGATCGGGCGGTGCTGATCGACGAAGCCTACTTCGAATTTCACGGCGTAACGGCGCTCGATCTGCTGCCGCGCTACCCCAATCTGTTCGTCAGCCGGACGTTTTCGAAAGCTTATGGCATGGCCGGTCTGCGCGTCGGCTGCCTCGTTTCGAGCGCGGAAAACATCGCGCAGGCGCGCAAGGGGCAATCGCCGTACAGCGTCAATTCGCTCGCGGTCGAGTGCGCCTTGGCCGCAATCGACGACCGGGCCTATGTCGCCGACTACGTTGCCCAGGTGCTGGAGGCCAGGGCATTGCTCTGCGGAACGCTGGAAGAATTGGGCATCGACTTCCGGCCGTCGAACGCCAATTTCGTTCTGATGAATCTCGGCGAACGGGCCGATGCTGTCTGCGCGGCGCTCCGCGAAGACGGCATTCTGCTGCGCAGCCGGACGCAAAGCGTCGCCGGCGCCGTAAGAGTTACCGTGGGCACGCTGGAGCAAACGATAAAATTTCTCGCGGCGCTGAAGGAGGTCCTCGGCCGATGAGCGCTCCGATGGTGGTTTTCGACATGGACGGCGTGCTGGTCGATCCGACCCGGACGTTCCGCCTCGCGCTCATCGAAACCGTGCGCCACTTCACGGGAATCGAGATCGCGCCCGAAGACGTCGTCCGCATCAAGAACGAAGGCGGCTACAACGACAACTCCGAAATCGCCATGCTTTATGTCCGCGAGGCGGGAGTAGATGCATCCCTCGACGAAGTGCGCCGGTACGGCCGAAATCTCTACTGGGGCAAAAACGCGGACGGCATGATCCTCAACGAACGCTGGCTGGTGAAAGACGGTCTGCTCGAACGCCTGAGCAAGACCCATCGGCTGGCTATCTTCACCGGGCGCGGCATGCCCGCGGCGGCGCACTCGCTGCGCCGGTTCTGCCCCGAGATTCTTTTCGATCCGATCATGACCAACGAACAGTGCGCCAACCTCAAGCCCGCGCCCGACGGGCTGCTGAACATTCTGCAGCAGGCGCCCGGCGCAGCGCTGACGATGGTCGGCGACAACATCGACGATTGCAAGGCCGCGAACGGGGCGGGAGTGCGTTTTGTCGGCATCGCGCATCCGAGCGCTCCGCGCGCCGAAGATACGGCGCGGCTGTTCCGCGAGCTGGGCGCGGTTGCCGTGATCGATACGGTCAACGATATCGAGAGGCTCCTCCGATGACCGGCCGGCGGACGGCAAAGATCGAGCGCAACACGAAGGAAACGCAAATCCGCGTCGAGCTCGACATCGACGGCAAGGGCCGTTACGAAATCTCGACCGGCATCCGCTTCCTGGACCACATGCTCGAGCTATTCGCCAGGCACGGCGCGTTCGATCTGAAGCTCGACGCCGCGGGCGATCTCGATGTCGATCAGCATCACACCGTCGAAGACTGCGGCATCGCCTTGGGCCGGGCGTTCGCGGAAGCCTTGGGCGACAAGATCGGCATCAACCGCGCGGGATACTTCGTCATGCCGATGGATGAGACGCTCGCCGTAGTCGCCGTCGACTTGAGCGGCCGTCCGGCGTTGGTCTATCACGCTCCCACTCGTTTCAGGACGGTCGGCGATTTGCAGACGGAGCTTTTGCACGATTTCTTCGACGGCTTCACGGCGCATTGCGGAGCGAACCTGCACGCGCGCATCCTGTACGGCCGCTCGAACCACCACAAGATCGAGGCGATCTTCAAGTGCTGGGCGAAGGCGATGCGCTTCGCCTGCGCGACCGACCCGAGGCTCAAGGATCAACTCCCGAGCACCAAGGGCCTGCTGGAGAAAGGAGCCGCGCGCGGCGGATAAACCGCTGCCGCGGCCCGCGGAAATGCAGTCATGATTGCGATCTTCGATTACGGCGCCGGGAACCTCCGCTCGGTGGAGAACGCGCTCGCCGCCATCGGCGAGCCGTTCGCCATTGTCAACGACTCCGACGGCCTGCGCAAGGCCGACAAGATCGTTCTGCCCGGGGTCGGCCACTACGGTCAGATGCTGCGTTCGCTCGACGCCCTCGGCGTGCGCGGGACGCTGCGCGGACGGATCGCTTCGGGAACGCCGTTTCTGGGCATCTGTCTCGGCTTTCAGGCCCTGTTCGAAACCAGCGAGGAAGCTACCGAGCGGGGGCTTGCCGTATTTCCGGGCCGGGTGACTCGGTTCCCGGCGGACACGCGCGTGCCGCAGATGGGCTGGAACTCGCTCCAGAAGCAGGGCAGCCCGCGTTTGCTCGACGGCCTCGGAGACGAGCCGTACGTCTATTTCGCCAACAGCTACTATGTCCCGCGCGAAACGGCCGGCGGGCGCGCCGCCGCGCTGTGCGCCTACGCGGGCACGACTTTTTGCGCCGCGCTGGAAGACGACAACATTTTCGCCGTGCAGTTCCACCCGGAAAAATCGGGGCCGGTCGGCCAACGGATATTGAGGAATTTCTTGGCGTGTTGACCAAGCGCATCATCCCCTGCCTCGACGTCAAGGCCGGACGCGTCGTCAAGGGCGTCAATTTTGTGGGGCTGCGCGACGCCGGCGACCCCGTCGAGCTTTCCGAACGCTACAACCGGGACGGCGCCGATGAGCTGGTCTTTCTGGACATCACCGCGTCGAGCGACCGCCGCGACATCATGATCGACGTCGTCGAGCGCACCGCGCGCAAGGTCTTCATCCCGCTCACCGTCGGCGGAGGCATCCGCGGCGTGCCCGACGCGCGCAAGATTCTCACCGCCGGCGCCGATAAGGTTTCCGTCAACACCGCAGCCGTCGAGCGCCCCGAGCTGCTGACGGAGCTCTCCAACGAATTCGGCGCGCAAGCAACCGTCATCGCGCTCGACGCCCGCCGCTCCAGCCCGTCCCGATGGAACGTTTTCACCTACGGCGGCCGCCGCGACACCGGCATCGACGCATTGGAGTGGGCCGAGCAAGCCGAGGCCAAGGGCGCCGGCGAAATTCTGCTCACCTCGATGGACTCCGACGGGACGCAGCGCGGGTTCGACTGCGCGCTCACCCGCGCCGTCTCCGCGGCCACGAAAATTCCCGTCATCGCCAGCGGCGGAGGAGGGGAACCCCGCGATTTCGTCAAAGTCTTGACGGAAGGCCGGGCGGATGCCGCTCTGGCCGCCTCGATCTTCCACTACGAAACCTATACTTCCAACGGGCTGAAACGGATTCTTGCCGCCGCCGGCATTGCGGTCCGCCTCCTCGAAGATTAGTGCGCCCGCTCAAAAGCCGCTTAAAGGCCGTTTACGTACCGTTTCATGCGGGCTTTCAAGTCGGCAACGACTGCGGGAAACGCCGCCGCGCGGTTGTAGCGCTCCGAGGGGTCGATCTCCAGGTCGAACAGTTCATCGCCGTCAACGGTGCGCAGCTTCCAATTGCCGGCGCGGATCCCTTGCACTTCCCGCCCGCGGTGATAAAGGAACTCGTTGCGCGGCGACTTCGCGGACGCGCCGGTCCACAGCGGCATCAGATCGTAGCCGTCCCGCTGGGGGTCGGCGCCGCCGCCGGCCTGGATCAGCGTGCTGTAAAGATCGAGCGTGGCCGCCATTTCGGCCGACACGCCGCCCTCGGGGATTTTTCCCGGCCAGCGCACGATCAGCGGCACGCGCACGCCGCCCTCGTATGTCGTGTGCTTCGCTCCGCGGAAAGGCCCCGGCGAACCGGCATGCCAGGGCTCGACGCCGCCGGCCAGCATACGCGGGGGCAGATTCAACCAAGGGCCGTTGTCGCTGGTGAAGATCACAATGGTGTCTTCGACTTTCCGCGCTTCGTAGAGCGCCCGCATGATCTCGCCGACCGACCAGTCGATGGTCTCGATCACGTCCCCGTACAGACCGCCGCGCGACCGCCCGCGAAACCGGTCCGCCGTATGCAGCGGCAAGTGCGGCATGCTGTACGCCAGATATAGGAAGAACGGAGCGTCGTCCTGCCGGGCAATGAACTCGACCGCGTTCTCGGTGTAGCGCGTCGTCAGCCGGTCTTGATCCACCGGATGCTCGATGCGCTCGGCATTGCGGTAGAGCCATAGCGGAACGTCGGTTTTTACCCAAGGGGGCTGCATGTCGTTGGAATACGGCAACCCGAACCATTGGTCGAAGCCGCGGCCCGTCGGCAGAAATTCCTCCCGCGCGTAGCCGAGATGCCATTTGCCCGCCATAGCCGTCCGGTAGCCGACCGCCCGCAACGCTTGCGCGAGCGTCGTTTCGCCGTCGGGAATGCCGCCTGCGCCGCCCGAACTCGTGCCGCCGAGCGTTACGCGGCTCGGATAGCGGCCAAGCAGCAACTGTATCCGCGCCGGGACGCACGAAGGCGCCGAGTAGAACGAGGTCATGCGCAGCCCTTGCGCGGCCATGCGGTCGAGGTTCTCGGTGCGGATCGTCGGATTGCCGTTGACGCCGAGATCGCCGTAGCCCAGATCGTCGGCGAACAAGAGCACGATGTTCGGCGCCGCGAAGGCGGGAGCGGCGGCGAGACAGGTTGAGAGCGCGAGGGTGGCGAAAGGAAAAGACATCGGCAACATTATCGCCCGGCGGCGCCATGACTCGCGGCCCGCGACTCGTGACCCGCGGCTACTATTCCACGGCGATGGTGACGCCGGGTTGGCTGGTTCTGCCGCCGATGGAGATGATCGCCTCGGCCGCGTTGGACGGCGTGATCCCTGGCGGAACCTTCACCACGACCATGTTCATCGCCGCCAGCGTCGGCGCCAGCCCCGAGAACAAGATGTCCTCCTCGGCTGCTTCCACGCCCCCGATCCATACCCGCGGCCGCTCCACGGTGTGCCGCAACACCACGTTCGAGAAGTCCGCCGCACAGACACTCTCCGGCTCGCACGAGTTCGCCCCGTCGGCTATCGGCGGCTCCACCGCCCCCAGCCCCGTGGCGTAAATCTCCACGATCTCTCCCGCCCGCGCCGGCCGGCTCGTGGTGTAGATATCGACCATCTCCCCAGGCTGCTCCAACTTGGATCTCCCCGTCGAATCCGGGCGCCGCCGCCAACACCGTCGTGCCCGCCAGAACCACCGCCGCCTGGCCCGTTCCTTGCCCCGACAGCGTGAAAATCCCCGGCCCATGCGCGCCTATGGGGAAGCGCCGCGGATAACTCTCTCCCGCGGCCGTCTCCACCGTCACCGTCGCCGTCGCCAAGCCTTGGGCCAGGGCGTCCATGACCAGCGCGGACGGCAACTGCGCGTAGATGCGCTGCGGCCCCGCCGCGAACAGCCGCGCTGCCACGCCGTCGAAGCTCACCCGCACGCCGTCCAGGTTCGCCGGCAGAGGAAAACTCCCCGACACGATGAACTCGTCCTCTGCAAAGCTTCTATCCAGCAAGTTCTCGCCCCGCAGCGCAACCATCGAACCCGGCGCCAGCGGCAGCAACGTCGGGCCGAACAGCCCCGGCTCGCCGGAGGCGCTCATCGCCGCCGCGTTCACCGCCTCCTGCACCGCCGGCCCCAACGGCGGCAGCACTTCCAGGACCACCCGCACCCGATCCGTGATGCGCCCCCCGGAGCGAATGTACAGCAGCCCGCGGCGCCTCTCCACGGGCAGCCCGGCCGGATCCACCGTGACCGCAATCGTCGTCTCTTCGTCCTCGGCCAAGCTGCCGCTTGCCGGCTCTGCCGCGAGCCAGTTGGGGCCGGGCTGCGCGCGGAAGTCCGCCGCGCCGTTCTCGGCGTACAAGACGACCGGTTGGGCAGCCGGCGCAGCATCCTGCGGCAGGACAAACGACAATTCGATAGTCCGCGCCCGCACAACGGGAAGCTGAGGCTCTTCGGGCGGCCCGGTAACGGTGACGGAGACGGTGGCGGCGGCCGTCATGCCGGCGCTGTTACGCACTGTGATGGTGTAGGCGGTGGTTCGCGTCGGCGAGACTTGGCGCGCCCCGCTGAGCGCAACCGGGCCGATGCCCTGATCGATCGCGGCGCTGGTTGCGTGGGTCGAAGTCCAGATGAGCGTGGACGACTCGCCCTCGGCGATCGCAGCGGGGTTGGCCGACAGGGTGACGGCAGGCGGGGGATCGCCGTCGTCGACGGTGACCGTGACGGAGGCCTGGGCCGTCCGCCCGTCGGCGGCGCTGACGGTGAGGGTGTAAGTGGTGGTCGCGGTCGGCGAGACGCTTGTCGAGCCGCCGGCCGCAGGGCTAACCGCGCCGACGCCGTTGTCGATCCGGGCGCTGACGGCGTTGCTCGCAGTCCAGGTGAGGGTGGTGGACTGGCCGCTGGCGATCTGTGTGGGGTTGGCGCTCAGCGCAGCCGTGGGCGGCGGGCCGGAGTCGGCGACGGTGACCGTGGCGCCGGCTTGGGCGACAGCGCCGTTGGCGTCGGTAACGGTCAGGGTGTAGGTGGTGGTGGCGGTCGGCGAGACGCTTGTCGAGCCGCCGGCCGCAGGGCTAACCGCGCCGACGCCGTTATCGATCCGGGCGCTGACGGCGTTGCTCGCAGTCCAGGTGAGGGTGGTGGACTCTCCGCCGGCGATCTCGGCGGGGTTGGCGCTCAGCGCAGCCGTGGGCGGGGCGGTAACGGTAACCGTAGTCGTAGCGGCAGCCTGCGCGCCGTTGGCGTCGGTGACGGTGAGGGTGTACTCGGTGGTGGTCTCCGGGGAGACGCTGACCGAACCCGCGCCGGATGGATCGAGAGAGACGGTGAGGTTGCCCGGCTGAATGACCGCGCTGACGGCGTTGCTCGAAGCTACCCGCAGCGTTGACGACTGGCCGCTGGTGATCGTCGGCGGGTCGGCGCTCAGCACAGCCGCGGGCGGGGCGGTAACGGTGATGGTGACGGAGGCCTGCGCCGTCCGCCCGTCGGCGGCGCTGACGGTCAGGGTGTAAGTGGTGGTGGCGGTCGGCGAGACGCTTGTCGAGCCGCCGGCCGCAGGGCTAACCGCGCCGACGCCGTTGTCGATCCGGGCGCTGACGGCGTTGCTCGCAGTCCAGGTGAGGGTGGTGGACTGGCCGCTGGTGATCTGTGTGGGGTTGGCGCTCAGCGCAGCCGTGGGCGGTGGGCCGGAGTCGGCGACGGTGACCGTGGCGCCGGCTTGGGCGACAGCGCCGTTGGCGTCGGTAACGGTCAGGGTGTAGGTGGTGGTGGCGGTTGGCGAGACGCTTGTCGAGCCTCCCGCCGCAGGGCTAACCGCGCCGACGCCGTTGTCGATCCGGGCGCTGACGGCGTTGGTCGAAGTCCAGGTGAGGGTGGTGGACTCTCCGCCGGCGATCTCGGCGGGGTTGGCGCTCAGCGCAGCCGTGGGCGGAGCGGTCACGGTAACCGTAGTCGTAGCGGCAGCCTGCGCGCCGTTGGCGTCGGTGACGGTCAGGGTGTAGGTAGTGGTGCTCGTCGGCGAGACGGTTGTCGAGCCTGCGGAGGGGGGAGAGACCGTGCCGACGCCGTTGTCGATCCGGGCGCTGACGGCGTTGCTCGAAGTCCACTCCAGGGTGGTCGATTGGCCGCTGGTGATGGTGGCGTCCGTAGCGGTCAGCACGGCCGTGGGCGGGGCGGTAACGGTGATGGTGACGGAGGCGGCAGCCTGCGCGCCGTTCGAGTCGGTGACGGTCAGGGTGTAGGTAGTGGTGCTCGTCGGCGAGACGGTTGTCGAGCCTGCGGAGGGGGGAGAGACCGTGCCGACGCCGTTGTCGATCCGGGCGCTGACGGCGTTGCTCGAAGTCCACTCCAGGGTGGTCGATTGGCCGCTGGTGATGGTGGTGTCCGTAGCGGTCAGCACAGCCGTGGGCGGGGCGGTAACGGTGATGGTGGCCGTAGCGATGGCGACAGCATTGTTGGCGTCGGTGACGGTGAGGGTGTACTCGGTGGTGGTCTCCGGGGAGACGCTGACCGAACCCGCGCCGGATGGATCGAGAGAGACGGTGAGGTTGCCCGGCTGAATGACCGCGCTGACGGCGTTGCTCGAAGCTACCCGCAGCGTTGACGACTGGCCGCTGGTGATCGTCGGCGGGTCGGCGCTCAGCGCAGCCGCGGGCGGGGCGGTAACGGTGATGGTGACGGAGGCCTGAGCCGTCCGCCCGTCGGCGGCGCTGACGGTCAGGGCGTAAGTGGTGGTGGCGGTCGGCGAGACGCTTGTCGAGCCGCCGGCCGCAGGGCTAACCGCGCCGACGCCGTTGTCGATCCGGGCGCTGACGGCGTTGCTCGAAGTCCAGGTGAGGGTGGTGGACTGGCCGCTGGTGATCTCGGCAGGGTTGGCGCTCAGCGCAGCCGTGGGCGGCAGACCGGCCCGGCGAATGCGGTGATTGAAAAGATCGGCAATGTAGAGATTGCCCGCCGCGTCCGCCGCTACGCGGATGGGGTTGTTCAGTTGCGCCGCGGTCGCCGCGCCGCCGTCCCCGCCGTCCCCGGCTGTCCCGGTCCCCGCGACCGTGCTAATCGTTCCCGTCGTGTCCACCTTGCGGATGCGGTGGTTGCCGCTATCGGCAATGTAGATGTTTCCCGACCCGTCCACCGCCACGCCTTGGGGAGTGTTTAACTGCGCCGAGACCGCTGGGCCGCCGTCCCCGCCGTCCCCGTTCGTGTCGGTCCCGGCGACCGTGTCGATGTACCCCGTAGCGGCGTCCACTTTGCGCACGCGGGGGCCTAAAGTATGGGCAATATAGAGGTTGCCCGCCGCGTCCACCGCCACGTCGTAGGGCTGCCTGACCAACGCCTGGAGCGCCGGGCCGCCGTCCCCGTTGGTGGCGGCGAACCCGAATCCTTTTCCCGCGACCGTGGTAATTATTCCCGCTGTGTCCACCTTGCGAATGCGGCTGTTCCAGGTATCGGCGATGTAGAGGTTGCCCGCCGCGTCCACCGCCACGCCGGAGGGGCTGCCTAGCTGCGCCGCGGTTGCCGGGCCGCCGTCCCCGCTGAACCCGTACTCTCCGGTCCCGGCGACCGTGCCGATGTCCCCCGTGGCGGCGTCCACCTTGCGAATGCGGTCATTCGAGCTATCGGCGATGTAGATGTTGCCCAACCCGTCCACCGCCACGTCTCTGGGGTCGCTCAACTGCGCCGCGACAGCCGGGCCGCCGTCCCCGCCGAACCCTGCCGTCCCGTCTCCCGTGATCGTGGCAAAGTTCCCCGTGGCGGCGTCCATCTTGCGAATGCGTTGGTTGGCGGTATCGGCAATGTAAACATTGCCCGACCCGTCCACCGCCACGCCGCGGGGGAAGTCCAGCCGCGCTTGAACCGCCGGGCCGCCGTCCCCGTAATCCTCGGTCCCGGCGACCGTGCTCATCGTCCCCGACGTGTCGATCTTGCGGATGCGCCGGTTGTCCCTATCGGCAATGTAGAGGTTGCCCGAACCGTCCACTACTATGCCGGCGGGTTTCCACAGTTGCGCCGCGGTCGCCGGGCCGCCGTCCCCGCCGAACGCTTCCGTCCCGTCCCCCGCGATCGTGGAAATATTCCCCGTGGCGGCGTCCACCTTGCGAATGCGGTTATTGGTGGTATCGGCGATGTAGAGATTGCCCGCCGCGTCCACCGCCACGTCAAAAGGTTGCCACAGTTGCGCCGCGATTGCCGCCTCGCCGTCCCCGCCGAACCCGCCTCCAAAGATTCCGCGCGTCCCGCTTCCCGCGACCGTGGCAATGTTCCCCGTGGCGGCGTCGACCTTGCGAATGCGGTGGTCTTGCGTAGCGGCGATGTAGAGGTTACCCGAACTGTCCACCGCCACGCCCAAGGGGTCGTCCAGCCGCGCTTCAAGCGCCGCCACGTCCTCCACGGTCGACGTCCCGCCTCCGGCGACCGTGCCGATGTCGCCCGCTGTGTCCACCTTGCGGATGCGGCGGTTGTTCCTATCGGCGATGTAGAGGTTGCCCGAGCCGTCCACTACCACGTCATAGGGTTGATTCAGTTGCGCCGAAGCCGCCGGGCCGCCGTCCCCGCCGAACCCTGCCGTCCCGTCTCCCGCGATCGTGGAAATGTTCCCCGTGGCGGCGTCCACCTTGCGAATGCGGTGGTTTTCCGTATCGGCGATGTAGAGGTTGCCCGACCCGTCCACCGCCACGCCGCGGGGTTCAGCGAACTGCGCCGCGGTTGCCGCCTCGCCGTCCCCGCCGAATCCCTTCTCTCCGGCGCCTGCGACCGTGGAAATGTTCCCCGTGGCGGCATCCACCTTGCGAATGCGCTGGTTGCCCGTGTCGGCGATATAGAGGTTGCCCGACCCGTCCACCACCGCGCCATAGGGGGATCTCAGCCACGCTTGAATCGCCGCGCCGCCGTCCCTCAGGTCTGCGGTCCCCGCGACCGTGGTCATCAGCCGCTCGCCGGCGGGCTGCGCCCAAGCCGCGGCGGCCAGCAGCGCGGCGAAGGCCGGGGCCGCTGCGCGGCCGGCGGAGAATGAACGGTGGATAGTGGATAGCAAGACTGTTTGCGCGGCGCGGCAAGCCGCGCCAAGAAGGGAACGAAGAGACCTGCGGAGGGGCGGCACAACGACCGCGCTACACCTTATAGGCTGACGGACTGACCTTTTTTCATGATAACATCCGACTCGAAATTTTGTATCACGAGCCTTTTCCAACGAGAGATGAGCCTGAAGAGGGGGGCGGTTTCCAACGAGAGACAAGCCTGAAGGGGCGAGAGAGGGCTGTGGGAATCATCGGAGGATGATCTTGCATTTGGAGTTGGAGACGCACAAGACGTTGGAGCAGGTGCGGTTGTTTGTGGAAGGAAAAGGAGAACAATCAAAATGACGAGCTTGAAAAAGTTCTTTGTGCTGTCGGCGGCGCTGGCTTTGGCGCTGGTCGGCGGCGGTACGGCGCAGGCGCAGGACTTCTGCAGCGTCAGCGCTTTGAATTCGGGCGTGACCGTGCGCTCCGAGGGCATTACCGAGTTGACGGACGAAATCCTGGTGAGTTGTTTCCGCGGGACTGTGGACGCATTTGAGGACTTCAACGTCACCCTCGATGTGAATGGCGGCGTGCCGATCACCAACACAATCGACAATACCGATGACAAAAACGTCGACGATGTCGTGCTGTCGATGTACGCCGAAGATGGGAACCTCAGCACCATCCCCGCTGTAGCAACGGATACCGGCACGCTGATCAGCGACAGCAGCGTGCGGTTCGTGTTCGACAGGCCGGCGGTTCCCAGTGACGGGAAGTTTCGGATGGTGATTCGAGGCCTTCGCATCAATGCCTGGGCTGCGGAGGGAGATAACGTCACGGCGACCGTCGCGGCCACGGGAGCTCCGATCTTGGGCGACGCCACCGCGATCATTGCGCGTCCGGCGGCCGGGCTGAAAACGAAAAGGGATGGGGGTCCCGTGGAGGGCGTGAGTTGCGCCAAGAGCACGGTCATCGGCTCCGGGGATCTGGATGGCAATGACAATTGGACCACCGCCGAGCTCCGGGTCGAGGAGGGTTTTGCCAGCGCTTTCCTGAGCAACGAGGTTGCCGGAGAAGAGCCGGGGACTCGTTTGCTCTTGTCGTTCGAGGATATTCCCGCAGGAGTTGACGTATGGCTGAGGCCCGGCCATACCGCGGAGAGCAACGAGTTCACCTGCAACGACAACACGTTGACGCTCCATTTATTGACCGATCTCGACCGTGACGGCTTTGGCATCGGCGAAAAGGCCATTCCCGAAGACGCAGACAACAACTATGTACAAGTCCCCTTGGCTGCGGGCGCCGGCACTGCTGTTTACGAGGTTGTCGAGAGTGACGATGGTACGACTGAGAAATGCGATATTCCGGTAACGTTCACCTGGGGCGACTCGGTGAGTCTCGGCACAGGCACGATGAGCGCGAGATTCGCGCCGGTGAGCGAAAAAATGAACGCCAGTGTCGATTCCCCCTTAATTCCGGGAGGGGTGCGCTTCGTAGAGACGGGCTCCTCGTCTGTAGAAGCGATCACTATCGAGAACTGCTCGACGACGCTGCTGTTCCCGTTCGTCACCAACCAGGCGGGCCACGATACCGGCATCGCCATCTCGAACACGTCGGAAGATGCGTTCGGCACGGCGGCGCATGACGGCTCCTGCACCATCTACTACCACGGCTCGACGGAAGACGGCGGGGCGGCGCCCAGCGAGCAGACCTCCGGGACTATTGCTGCCGGTGAGCAGTTGGTCTTCCTGGTGTCCGCCGAAGCTCCCGGCTTCCAGGGCTACCTGATGGCGCGTTGCGAGTTCCAGTTCGGCCACGGCTTGGCCTTTCTGAACAACGGGGCCGGCGGCGTGCCGACTTATGCGCAGAGCTACCTGGCCTTGGTGGTGCCAGTGCAGCACGGCGACCGCGGCGTGGCTGCTGGCGCCCACGAGATGCTGGGTCAGTAGGCTCGTTCCACGGCGTTTGTTGAACGCCATGTCATAACCAACCTCGGCGGGGAGGGTCGTACGGCCTTCCCCGCTTTTTTGCTTTTCTCTACCCTGCCGGCGCCGCATTTCGTGCGGGCCCTCGCGCTTTCGCAACGGGCCAAGCAACGGCGCGACCGGGGGGGCAGCCGTGGCAGCAATCACCATGACGGATTGGAGAAAATTACTCGCCTGCGCCGCGTTGCTTGCCTTGGCGGCGTTCGGCGGCGGCGCGGCGCGGGCGCAACTCTGCATCGTTTCCGCCGAAGCCCCGCTCGTGCGCACCGAAGGCATCGCCGAATTGGCGGGCGAGATCGTCCTCAGTTGCTGGGATGCCGCGTCCGCGGAAATCGAGAACTTCAAGGCGGTCGTCGCGCCGGGAAACGGCGTCGCCGTGACCAACAGGCACGACGGCGGCGAAGACAAGCTTGCCGGCGAAGCCGTGCTGACGGTGCTGCACGACGGCGCGGCGGTGCAGTCGGTTCCGGGCAGGATCGTGGACGGCCGCCTGGAGTTCACGTTGACCAAGCCGGCGGTAACCGGGAACACGACCGTGAGGATGGAGATCGCGGGCGTTCGGGTCAATGCCGCGGCCGCGGGCGGGAATCCGGTCGCGGCGACAGTCTCCTTCGGTTCTCTTCCGTTGTTGCATGCCGACACAGTAGATATCGACGGCACGGTGATCGTTGCGCGCCCGACCGCCGGACTGCGGGTCGAGGCGGTCGACGGCCCGGCGGCGGGCTTGCAGTGCGCGGCGAACGAAGAGGGCGAGACCGCCGGCATCGAGCTCCGGGAAGGTTTCGAAACTGCTTTCGAGGCGGCGGGGGAGGCGTCGCAAGGCATCCGCTTCCTGCTGCGCTTCGCGGACATTCCCGCCGGGGTCGCGGTCCGGCTGCCGGTCGCGCCCGCTTGCGCCGACGCCTCGCTGACGCTCGCCTTGCAAAGGGGCCTCGATTTCAACGGCGCCGGGGCGTCCGACACCCCCGTTGCGGACGAGGACGGCAACGCCGCGGTGGCGCTGGCGTCCGGCGCGGGGGCCGCCGTTTACGAGGTCACCGGGAGCGCCGGCGGCGTTATCGAAAGTTGCGAGGTTCCGCTAACGTTCTCCTGGGGCGGCGAAGACGGCGGCGAGACGGGCATCGGCCGCGGCCGGGTGACGGTGGGCTTCGCCCCGGAGAGCGATGTCTCCGCGGCCGACGCCGCGGCGCCCGTGCCGCGCTTCGTTGCCGGCGGCGAGGAAATGGAGGTCATTGTAATCGAGCCTTGCTCGACGACGCTGCTGTTTCCGTTCGTGACCAACCGGGCGGGCTTCGGCACGGGGATCGTCATCGCCAACACCTCGCAAGACGCCTTCGGCACGGAGACGCAAGCGGGCTCGTGCGCCATCGACTACTACGGCTCGACGCTGGGCGGCGGGGCGGCGCCCGCCACGCAGCGATCCGCGCCCGTGGCCGGCGGCGGGCAGTTGGTCTTCACGCTGTCGGCGGGCAACGCGGCGCAGAGCATCGCGCCCACGCCGGAGTTTCAGGGCTATTTGATGGCCCGCTGCAACTTCCAGTATGCGCACGGCATCGCCCTGGTCTCCGACAGCGTCGGCGGCTCCCCCTCCATACTCTACGGCTATCTGCCGCTGGTCGTGCCCCGCGAGCCGGGCCAAGCCCGCAGCGGCGACGCCGAGGCCGCCGGCCTCGGTCATTAGAGATATGTGCTATATGCACAGGCGCTTTTCTGAGGAAAACCCGATTTATGGGCCGGAATTTTTCCGCTTCAAACTACGGGACTTGCGTAGTTTCGCGCATTGGTTTATGCTGTTTTCTACTTGATGAAAATGACTCTCGATGACGCCTGCGAAGCTTATCTCCGAGACCTCGGGGCAAGGAATCTCCGCCGCGCCACTCTGGACGGCTACCGCTCTCTATTCCGAAAATGGCAGGCCTACGCCGTCGAACGCGAACTCTCTGAGATGAGCGACTTCAGCCAAGCGGAAATGCGCGCTTGGCGCGAATCCTGGAATTGCAAGCCAAGCACGCAGCGGATTCGGGTGATTCAATTGAAGGCTTTCTTTTTTCATGCCGTAAGCGCGGGTTGGATTCCCGCGTCGCCCATGGCGGGCATCAAGCCGCCCAAGCACGAAGAGCCGCCGACCATGCCGCTGTCGCGGGACGAAATGCGCGCCTGTTTGGCGGCCGCGGACGAGACGCCCAAGGAGCAGGCGCTCATCCTGCTCATGCGCTATTCGGGTTTGGCGATTCTCGACGCCGTGACGCTCTCCCGCGACGCCGTCGACTCCGCCGGACATCTGACTTTGCGCCGCTCGAAGAGCGGGGAGCTCGTTATGGCCCATCTGCCCGAGCGCGTGCTCGAAGCGCTGAGGCGGTTCCCGCCGGTCAGCGAGCGATATTACTTCTGGAGCGGAACGGCGCAGCCCCAAACGGCGGCGAAGTACTGGCGCAGCCGCTTGCACCGCGTCGCGCGCCGGGCCGGCGTCGCGAACTTCCGGCCCCACCGCTTGCGCAACACCTTCGCCGTGGAGCTGCTTCTTGCCGGCGTGGCCATGCACGATGTCAGCGTGCTGCTCGGCCACAGCAGCGTGGCGACAACGGAGCGGCATTACGCACCCTGGAACCGGTCGCGGCGAGAGCGGCTCGTGGCGATCGTCAGGAAAGTTCATGCCCACGACCCATGGCTTGCGTCGGACCGCATTCGCAAAAACATCGCCGGGGCCGATGCGGCAGTCCCCGCAATAACGGCCCGGCAGGCGGCAGGCGGAGGCGGCTAAAAACAAAATCCGCATGACCGAAAAAGAGAAGTCCCTGTACGCGGGCGCCCAGTTTGCGGTATCGCCATTCAGGCGTCACTTTGTCGCAATTTGGGCGCCTGCGCGCTGCCGCGCCCGGCGATAGCCGCCGCGATGGCCCGACTGCGGCGAATGCAATCGGGAATGCCGACCCCGTCGTAGCCGTTGCCGCCCAGATGGAGTCCAGGGAGGCGCTGCAACAATTCGCCGATCCTTGCCAACCGCGCGCCGTGCCCCACGACGTACAGCGCCATGGATTGCGGCAGGCGGGCGATCCGACAGGCAATCGGCCGGGCGCGGTAGCGCATCAGAGAGATCAGCTCCGCATGGGCGGTTGCCTGCACCGTTTCGTCGGCTGCGTTCAGCAACTCGTCCGCCGCCGCGCCGGTGAAAAACGCCCGCAGCAGCGTTGCCTCGTCCGACGCGCGGTGATCGAATTTCGTCTCCACCCAGGTGCAGGCCGCCGGCGAGCGCCTTTCGGCCCGCGGAATCAGCATCCCGAAACCGTTCAAGGGATGGTCGAAGCCGCGCCGCCGATAAACCAGTCCTGCGACGATCGAGGAATTGTAGGGAATGCCGTCGAGGGCTTGGGCAAGTTCGCCGCATGCGCGGCGCAGCAGCTTGGCGGCCTCGTGCGCCGGGACGGCGGCCACGACGTGACCGGCTTCGATCGCGCCGTCTTCGAGCCCGACCTTCCAACCGCCGCCCGCCCGCTCGATTTGCACGACGCGCCCGCGCGCGAAACGGCTCGCCGGGGCGACCGCCCTTTGCAGCGCATCGACCAGAGTTCCCAGCCCGTCTTTCAGCGTCAGAAACAGCGGCCCTTCCGCCTTGGCCGGTCGATTCTTCAGAGCGCCGCGCACGATGCTTCCGTAGCGCCTCTCGTACTCCACAAACGCCGGCAGCACGCAGTCCACCGACAATTGTTCGGGAGCGCCGCCGTACACCCCGGCGAGCAGCGGCTGGGCGATGTACTCGTTCCACTCCTCGCCGAAGTGGTCGCGCACGAATTCGGCGACCGAGCGGTCGGGATGGTGCGCCGGCCGGCGGAACCACTCCAGGCCCAGGCGCAGCTTCGTGCCGATGCCGAACAGCCGCGACGCAACCACCGCCGCCGGCTTCGCCGGCGCCAGCAACTGCATGCCTTCCGGTACGGGGATCAATTCGCCGCGGCGCGCGATGTAGGTCTTGCGGCGGTCGTCGTTCGAGCCGATCACCTGGTTCTCCAAACCGAGCTCGCGCGCCAAATCGAGCGCCCACGGCTTGCGCGCGAGCCAACTGTCCGGCCCCGCTTCGACCAGACAGCCGCTCACGCGGTCGGTTCGAATCACTCCTCCCAGCCGCGCTTCGGCTTCGACCAAAACGGACGGAATGCCCGCGCGGCCGAGGTAATAAGCCGCCGCAAGCCCTGAGATTCCCCCGCCGATAATGACGACCGGCTTCATGCCGCGTTCGCCGGCCGGTAATCGCGGACCATGGCCACAACCGCCTTCACGTTGTCCACCGGCGTCTGCGGAACGATTCCATGCCCCAGATTGAAAATGTGCCCCGGCCGGCCGCCCGCCCGCGAGAGGATGTCCTCGACCTTGCGGCGCAATGCGGGCAATGGAGCAAGCAAGGCGATAGGGTCCAGGTTGCCCTGAACGGCGGCCTCCTCGTCGATGCGCTCCCAGGCTTCATCCAGACGGACCCGCCAATCGAGGCCCAGCACGTCCCCGCCCGCGGAGTGGAACAGCTCCAGGAAAGCGCCGTTGCCGGTTCCAAAATGGATCACAGGGACGGAAGTCGATTGGATCTGCCGAATCAACATCTCCGAGTAAGGCAGGACATACCGCTCGTAATCGTCGGGAGCGAGCGCGCCCGCCCAACTGTCGAATACCTGGATCGCGTCGGCTCCGTTAACCACCTGCGACGCCGCGTAGGGCGTAACCGCCTGGACGATGGCTTCCATCAAACCTTGCCAAGCCGCCGGTTCGCGCCACATCAGATATTTCGTTGCCGCGTAGTTGCGGGAGCCGCCGCCTTCGATCGTGTAGCTGGCCAGGGTGAACGGGGCGCCGACGAAGCCGATAATCGGCACGCGGTCGGACAGGTTTTTCCTGACCAGCGCGATCGCCTCTCCGACATAGCCCAAATCGGCGGCATTCGTTGTCGCAAGGCGGGCAACGTCGGCCAACGAGCGGATCGGGTTTTCGATCTTCGGCCCGTCGCCTTGCACGAACTCCAGCTTGAGGCCCATCGGCTCGAGCGGAAGAAGAATATCCGCAAAGACAATCGCCGCATCGACGTCCAGCGCGTCGATCGGCTGCTGCGTCACCTCGGCCGCAAGCCGCGGCGTCTTGCAGATTTCCAGGATCGAGTGGCTCCGGCGGATCTTGCGGTACTCCGGCATGTAGCGGCCCGCTTGACGCATGAACCACACCGGCGTCCGATCGACGGGCTCCCGCCGGCACGCCCGAATGAAGCGGGACAACATCGCTTGAATATACCAGTACGGAACGTAACCGTTTGAGGAAAGGCGACTTACTCGGAGCCGCGGAGCGACTCCGCGACGGCGGCGGCCGGCTGCCGCGCGGGCAGAGCAAACCCCTTGCGGGTCAAAAAACCCTTGAACCGCTCCAGCAGCGCCGGCGGTTCGGACTCTGGCGCCGGCGGCTCGATGCGTTCGATTGTCGGCAACTCGGGAATTTCGGCCGCCGGCTCCTCGCCGACGCGGTAAACCCGGTTGCGGACATGCACGTAGGTTCGCCGAAACAGCCGTTCATCTTTCGCCGTCAGAATCGAGAAGCCGACTCCCGTTCCCTGCCCGGTCTCCAGGCTCGGCGTCACCTTTACCGGCAGATACCCTTCGAAACCGGTCTCCAGCTTGATCGTCGCGTAGGCGCGGCGCCTTGTTTTCCACTGAAACACTCTGAGCCGATCGAAGTCATGCGGCTGGTTGCGCCGCGCGGCCTGCACCCAGAGCCAGGTCTTGCGGGTCTCGCCGACGGTCGGGTCGTACACCTCGCCGATCGGGAAGTAGGCGACGATCCGGCGCCCTTCCGCATACTGGGCAACCTCGATGGGAATCCCCGAATACGTGCGGCCGGCCAACAGCCAACCGGGGTATCCGTTGGCGAGGCGCACGAGGAGCCAGTCATCCTGCCCCGTCGGTTCGGGCGGCCGTTCGTTCGGGCGGGGCCGATAGGGCAGCCGCGCCACCGATTGCTTGCGGAGAACCTCCACGCTCTCGTCCTTGCGCAATTGATACAGCGTCGGCGACCAACGGTACGGTTCGAGGTGAACGTTCAACGTATCCAGCGCATGCGCCCGGCCCTGGCCGGCGGAGTCCGCCGCCCGCTCCTTCAGCAACTCCATGCAGCGGTGCGTTTGCGGGTCGATCAACATGGATTTCGGAGCCCAGCCTTCTCGGCCGTCCGGCGTCCGCAAGCGGACGAATGCGCGCCGGCTGTCGACGATCCGTACCGGAGTTCCGAAATCGAGCGCGGCGGCCACCGGCGCGGACGGCGTCAAATCAACCGTCAACTCGACGTCGTTGCGGGCGATATACGGCTCCGGGGCCGGCGCCGGCTCGGTTTGCGCCACGCAGCCGATGCAAAGCGCAACCGCCAACACGGCGGCCGCCGCTCG
The DNA here is from genome assembly GCA_965214915.1 of Bryobacterales bacterium. Lineage (GTDB taxonomy): Bacteria > Acidobacteriota > Terriglobia > Bryobacterales > UBA6623 > CATQHP01. The sequence continues at coordinate 1,608,724 of CBDCCP010000001.1, forward strand.
ATACGATGAATTCTCTACAAGCATGTCTACAGCGGATGCGCCTTCAAGCCATCTTTTCATTTGCGGCGATTGCTGCTCTCCGATCGAACTGCGTACGGTTTCTTCAGGCGATCAAGAAACCGACCGGGGCGATTACTGTCCGCGCTGCGCCCGACCATCCGCGCAGGTCGTTCATTGCCCGTATTGCAGCAGCGTCTTGTGTCCTCGCTGCGGCTCTCCGCTCGAGGATTCCGACGATCTGGGGATCGGCTGAAGCCATGCAAAATTGTACTACACATGTAATTGTATACAATACTCGTGGATAATAAAAGGCTTGACCGGCGGCGCGGTCAGGTTCGCCGCCGCGCTTGCCGCAAGCTCGATCTCGAACGGCGCCGGCGCCCCAATCGGGCGGCTTCGCAGTTGCCGGGACTCTACAATTGAGAATCCATGCGCGCAGGGGTCGACACGGGCGGCACTTTTACCGACTTCGTCTTCTGGGACGGCAAGCGAATCGTCACGCGCAAGGTCCGCTCGACGCCCGATGATCCCGCCCGCGCCATTTTCCAAGGCCTGGCCGCCGGTCGCCCGCGGGAACTCGTCCACGGCTCCACCGTGGCGACGAACGCCCTGCTGGAACGAAAAGGCGCGAAGACCGCCTTCGTCGCCACGGAGGGCTTCGAGGATATCCTCGATCTGGCCCGCCAAAACCGCCTCCATCTCTACGACTGGTTCTCGCCCGGACGGCCCAAGCTCGTTTCCAACGACTCGAAATTCGGGGTTGCGGAGCGCATGCTCCACGATGGCGCGGTTCACAAGCCCCTGACCGAGGCCACTCTGCGCGAGCTAGCGGACGCGCTGGCGAATGCCGAATCCGTGGCGGTCTGCCTGCTGCACAGCTACGCGAACGCCGAGCACGAAGCGCGCATCGGCAAAGCCTTGCGGGAGGCCGGTTTGCGCGTATCGCTGTCGAGCGAGATTCTTCCCGAATACCGCGAGTACGAGCGCGCCTCGACCACGGTCGTGAACGCCTACGTTTCGCCGCTGATGGCGGGGTACATCGACTGCCTGTCGCGCGGGCTGCATCGAACCAAGCTCCGCATCTTCCAGTCCAACGGCGGCTCCATTGCCGCCGGCGAAGCATCGCGCCAAGCAGTGCGCACGATACTGTCCGGCCCGGCGGGAGGACTCGTCGGCGCCGCCGCGGTCGCCAAGTCTCTCGGCATCGACCGTTTTATCAGCTTCGACATGGGCGGAACGTCCACCGACGTCTCGCTCTACGACGGCGCGGCCGGCTATACCACCGAAGCCGAGCCGGTGGGTTTCCCTGTCCGCGTGCCGATGCTCGACATTCATACCGTCGGCGCCGGCGGCGGCTCGATCGCCTATTTCGACGACGCTGGGGCGCTGCGGGTGGGTCCGCGATCGGCAGGCGCCTCGCCGGGGCCGGTCTGCTACGGTTCCGGCGAAGATTTGACCGTTACCGACGCCAATCTGTTGCTGGGGCGCATCGACCCCGAAAAATTCCTCGACGGCGCGATGGCCCTCGACATCGAGCGGACTCGGCGCTACGCAAAAACTACCGGCGTTGCCGAGCGCCAACTTGCCGAAGCTATCGTCGCGGGAGCGAACTCCAACATGGAGCGGGCCATTCGCGCGATCTCGGTCGAACGCGGACACGACCCCCGCGAATACGCGTTGCTCAGCTTCGGAGGCGCGGGAGCGCTCCACGCATGCGACTTGGCGGACCGCCTGGAAATGACCAAAGTCGTCGTCCCGGCCCATGCAGGCGTTCTTTCGGCGCTCGGCATGCTGGTTGCGGATTGCGTCCGCGATTACTCGCAAAGCGTGCTGGCGGACGACCCGGCGCGAGTCTTCCCCATCCTCGAAGAGCGCGCCCGCCACGACCTCGCCGAGCAGGGTTTCGAGAATTGCGCTTTGATTCGCAGCATCGACCTCCGCTACAAAGGTCAGTCGTTCGAGCTCAACCTGCCGGCCGACCGTATCGCCGACTTCGATGAGCGCCATCGGCGCCGCTTCGGTTACCGCCACGAAAATTGCGGGATCGAAGCGGTCACCGCGCGGGTGCAGGCCGTCGGCCGCCTGCCGGACGAGGACCGCCTCGATCTGACGGCCCCTGCCGAGATGCCGACTTTTACCAGCGTTTACGTCCCGCCGGGGTGGAGCCGCGCGGACGATGCGGCGGGCAATATCGTTCTCGTCAGGGGCGGCTGACGCGGCCGGCGGGTAATGGATAACAGCGCCGCCGCGACTGTTAATCTGGGGTCGTGCCGCTCCATCGGATTTTCGTTTGCAGTCTCCTCTGGGTTGCGTTCTGGCGCTGCGGCGACGCGGACGCCCCGCCGTCCTTTCAACGAAACCCTCTCGACGGCTTCAAGCCGGTCGATCTTTCCCACGCCTACGACGACGAGACGATTTTCTGGCCGACCGGCGCGCCTTTTCGGCACGAGCGCACCGCTTGGGGAATCTCCGCCGGCGGCTACTGGTACAGTTCCTACGATTTCGCCTCGAGCGAACACTCGGGAACGCATCTCGACGCGCCGATTCATTTCGCCGAGGGCAAGCCGACGGTCGGCGAAATTCCACTGGAAAAACTCGCCGGCCCCGCCTTCGTGATCGACATTGCAGAGCGCTGCGAGCGCGACCCCGATTACGCGGCGGCCGTCTCGGATTTCGAATCCTTCGAAGCGGCGCACGGGCGCATAGCCGAAGGCTCCATCGTGCTGGTGCGTACCGGCTGGAGCAGCCGTTGGCCCGATGTCAAGAGCTACATGGGAGACGACACGCCGGGCCGGGCCGACAATCTGCATTTCCCCGGCATCTCGCCGGACGCGGCCCGCCGGCTCGTCGAGCGCAAGATCGGCGCCGCCGGCATCGATACGGCGAGCCTCGACCCCGGAACGTCAACGGACTTTCGGACGCACCGGATCCTGGCCGCCGCGGGCATCCCGGGACTCGAAAACTTAGCCAACCTCGACGCGCTGCCGGCGACCGGAGCGACCGTCATAGCCCTGCCGATGAAAATCGGCAAAGGCTCCGGCGCTCCTTGCCGCATCGTCGCGCTGGTTCCGAAGTCTTGAGCAGGGTCAAGCGGCTGCGGAAACAAGGTCCGAAGCGGGTCTCAGCAGCAGCTTGTTGGAGACGTTGGAGGGCAAAGTCGTCAGGAGCGTGAACGACAGATTTTTTGTCGGATCGGCCCAGGCGAGAGTCCCCGTGGCGCCGCCGTGCCAGAACGTCTCGGCCGAGCAATGCGCGCCGGCGCCGGCGCCCAACGCAAAACCGAGGCCGCGGGGCTGCGCAAGCCCCGCGGTGTGATTTTCCACCATCAGCTTGGCGGTAGCCGGCTTCAGCGCCTGCGCCTTGTCGGGATACAGGAACTCCTCGAAAAACAGCGCGACATCGGCGGCCGTGGCGTGAACCCCGCCCCACGGCGAAGCCAGGTTGCGCCAATAGGGGCTGTTCCAATCCCAGTGCGCCGCCTCCGGCTTGCCGCGTCCCGAGTGCGGCGGACCTTTTTCGACTTGGCTGCGCTCGGTGTCTTCGAGAGCGATCGACCCGAGGCCCAAAGCGGAGCGCTTCATGCCCAGCGGCGCGAAAAGCTCGCGCGACAAGAACTCCGGGAACGGCGCCGCGGCGATGCGCTCGCAAATTTCCGCGGCCAGCAGAATCCCCATGCTCTGGTACTTGTATCGCTCTCCCGGTTGAAACAGCAGCGGCGTGCGCAGCGCCCGCTCGACGAATTCCGACAGCGGCGCGTTGCGCTTGCGCATGGCGACGTTCTCGGGAAGCTGATCGGGCAGCCCCGACGTATGCGTGAGCAAATGGCGGATCGTAATGTCCGCGCGGCCGCCCCCGCGAAACTCGGGTATGAACTTCCGCGCCTTGTCGTCGAGGGCAAGCTCGCCCCGGTCGGCGAGCAGCATGACCCCGGCCGCCGTCATCGGCTTGGAAATCGAAGCGAGCAAGAAAATCCCCGCGCGATCCGCGGGCAAATTGAAACGTCCCCGATGCGTCCGATTTCCCCGGCGGACATGGAGAACGGCGCGATGCACTGCCCCGCTCGATACATGTTTCGAGACGAGCTCTTCGGCCTCGTCTATTTTTTCCTGGCGCAGCGCGGCGAGGACGGGCGCCGCCCAAACGGTCGACAGGAAACGGCGGCGCAGCATGGCGCGCAAATCATAGCACGCGCTGTGTCGCCGACCTCAGCCGCCGGCCGCTTCGACGGCGCGCATCAGCCGCAGCGTATTGCCGCCGAGGATTTTCTCGATGTCGTCGTCGCTGAAGCCCCGTTGGGACAATCCGTCGACGAGGTTGGGGATCTTCGAAATGTCCTCCATGCCCGCGGGCAATTCGTCGTTGACGCCGTCGAAATCCGATCCCATGCCGACGGCTTCGACGCCGCCGACATTGGCCGCGTGCTCGAAGTGATTCAGCAACACTGCGAGAGGCGGCCGGCCGACCGCGGCCAGCTTGGCCGCCGAGCGCTCGCGAATCGCCTTGCGGGCCGCTGCCGGGTCGGACTTATGCCTGCGCACGATGTCGGCTTCGCTCTCGTTGCCGCGGCTCCACCTGCTGCTGCGCGCGGCGTAGTCATCGTCCAAAAAGGCGTTGTAGTAGTTGATATGCGCCACGCCGCCTTGCTCGGCAACCGCGCGGATCATCGCATCGGTCATGTTGCGCCCATGCGACGCCAACGCGCGGGCCGAGGAGTGCGAGGCCATCACCGGCGCCCGGGTCGTCTCCATCACGTCGAAAAAGGTTTTGTCCGAAACGTGCGAGATGTCGATCATCATCCCCAAGCGGTTCATTTCCGCGACGACCTCGCGCCCGAACTCGCTCAGCCCCTTATTGGCTTGACTTCCCGACGAGCCGGCCCAAGCCGTGTCGCGGCTGTGCGTCAGCGTCAAATAGCGGCTCCCCCGGCGGTAAAGCTCGCGCAGCGCGTCGAGCGACCCGTTGAGCATGTGACCGCCTTCCACTCCCATCAGGACGGCGATCTTGCCCGCCTCCTTGGCCTTCACGATGTCGGCCGCGGAGGTTGCCGGCAGCAGGTCTTGGGGAAAGCGCGCAGTCTCGCGCCGCACCATTTCGATGATCTCGAAAGCCTTGGCTGACGCTTCCGGCTCCGTATTGCGGACGGCGCTGGTATAAATCGAGAAAAAGACCCCCGTCACGCCGCCTTTGCGCATACGCGGGATATCGACCTGCGCGTAATCGTGCTCGATGCCGAGGTCGTAGCTCTCCGCCCGCATCAACATCGGGGTGTCGCAGTGCAGATCCAGCACATAGGAGCGGCTGAGCACGTCCTCTGCGCCGTCTTTGGCCGGCGCCGCCGGTTCGGCGCTCGTTTCGGTCGGGGCGCTGGAACGGCAGGCAAGCACGGTCCCGGCGAGGCATGCGGCCCATTCGCGGCGCGTCGGCTTCACGCAAGCATTGTAGCGCCCGCGCCGTCTCCATTCCTGCGCTCGGCCGGCGCCGCCGGTCGTTTCTATGGCAAACTCTTGTCCATGAGAAACATCGTTTGCGCCGCCGTGATTTCATCGCTCGCCACTGCCGCCGCCATGCAGTCGATCCATGCCCGGGAGGCGCCGACGCGGCGGACGGTGCTTGAAAATCCGCGCGTGGAGGTCATCGACCGCTCGATTCCTCCCGGCGGCGAACGCGTTCCCTATGTGCGTCCGGCCGATCAGGTGATCGTGTTTTTGAACGACGCCAAGTACGAGAGAATCGACGCCGAAACCGGCGAGAAGATCGTGCGCACGCGCAAGGGCGGCGACGTGATCTGGCATGACAAGGGCGAGAACGCGCCGAAGCTCGTGAACGTCGGCAGCGAGCCGTTCCGCTCGCTAATCGTCCAGATCAAGTAGTCCGGCGCGGCGCCGGAGGGCCTGAAAGAACGCTTGCAGCCGGCGAACGCACTCCTCGGCCATCACGCCTTCCGTAATTTTCAACCGATGGTTGAGCAGGTCCGAATCGGCAATGCGGAACTTGCTGCGGACGGCGCCGAAACGCAGATCGCGCGTTCCGAAGACAAGCCGTTCGACGCGGGCGGCTACCAGCGCCCCCGCGCACATGGCGCACGGCTCGAGCGTACAGTACAAAGTCGCGCCCGTCAGGCGATAGCCGCCGAGACGCCGCGCGGCTTCGCGCAGCGCGACGATCTCCGCATGGGCGGTCGGATCGCCGGAGGCGATCGGCCGATTCGCGCCGCGGCCGACGACCTCCCCGCCGCAGACGACCAGCGCGCCTACGGGCACTTCGCCGGCGGCTTCGGCCGCGGCGGCCAACTCCAGCGCCTCGCGCATGAAGAGCCGGTCGCTCGCGGCTGCGGTCTCGCTCACGTCAATGGCCGCCGGCCGGCCGGCCGAGCCACTTCTCGATATCGGGAAACACCACCGCCTGCATCTCGGGCGTATCGATGTTCTGCGGGGTAAGCAAATACGCCCCCGAATCCATATGCGCGGCCGGTCGGCCGCCGTCGAGGTAAATCACCAACTGCTTGGTGCTCTCGTAGCCCATCTTGAACGGGTCTTGCACGACGATCGAATCGATGACGCCGGCCTTCATGTCCGCTACCAGCGTGTCCGAGGCGTCGAAGCCGACAATTTTTACCTTGCCCGTCAAGCCGCGCTGCTTGACGGCTTGCACCGTCCCGTCCAGGCTCGATTCGTTGTCGGCGAAAAAGCCCGCCAGGTCAGGATACGCGGTCAGCAGATTCTCGGCCTCGGCCAACGCCTTGGCGCGGTCGGCCATGTTGAACTTGACGCCGACGACTTCGATGCCCGGAAATTTTTCCGCGATCGTCTCGACGAACCCCGCCTCGCGCTTCATCGTGGACGCGCTGCCGGGCATAAACCCGATGACGCCGACCTGCCCTTTGCCTGCGAGTATCTCGCCCATCCGCTCGGCGGCCATCACGCCGCCCAGATAGTTGTCGGTAACGACGAAACTGATGATCTTGTCGGTCTTGATCGCGGAATCGAAAATCGACACCGGGATGCCGCTTGCAACCGCCCGCTCGACAACGGTCACCAGCGCCTCCTCGTCCACCGGCGCCAGCACGATGCCGCTGACCTGCCGCGTGATCAGGTTTTCGACGATGGAAATCTGCCGGCTGGAATCGATTTCCATTTGCGGAGCGTTCCATAGAATCTCAAGGTCGAATTCTTCCCCGGCCTTGAGCGCGCCGGCGTGAACGGTTTGCCAGAAGATGTGGTTGGTTCCCTTCGGCACCACGCCGACAACGCGCTTGCCGCTGCCGTTCGTGCATGCCGCGGCGCCCGCTCCGGCGGCCGCGGCCAGGAAATAGCGTCGATTGAGCATCGGGGATATTATCCCCTAACGGCAGGGGCGGACCGTTTCACTGCCGGTTCGGCTGCCAGAGCGTCTCTTCCGCGCCCATCTGCAGGCAGGCCCAGCGGCTCCAGACGAAAAAGGCGTCCGAAAGCCGATTGAGATAGCGGCGCGGGTCGGCGGCGTCTTCCTGCCGCGCCAAGGCGGCGACCCGGCGCTCGGCCCGCCGGCAGACCGCGCGGCTGAGATGCAGTTCCGCGTTCAGCCGCGAGCCGCCGGGCAGCACGAACGACGGCAGGTCGGGCAAATCGGCGTTCATTGCGTCGATCTCATGCTCGAGCCGTTCGATTTCGACGCTGCCGATGCGGGGCTGTTGCCCGCCGAGAGCGTGCGGGTCGGTGGCAAGCTGCGAACCCAGATTGAACAACTCGTGCTGCACCCGCAAAAGCGCCGCCTCCAACCGCGCCAGCTCCGCATGAGCGGGAACGAGCTCGCGAAGCGTCGCCAGCGCCGCCCCGACGAGGCAGTTGAGCTCATCCACCGTCCCGTAGGCTTCGACCTTGGGGTCGTCTTTGGCCACCCGGCGGCCGTTGACCAGGTTGGTTTCGCCGCCGTCCCCGCTCCTGGTGTAAATACGGCTCAGCGAAACGGCCGGCTCGCGGAAGCGGTCTGCGCTCATGTGTTCATCATAGGGCGCGGCGGCCGTTGTCAGCCGAGCGGTTCGAGCTTGCCTTGCAGTTCCCGCTCGAATGCCTCGCGCCGCACGGTCTCGGCCGCGAGGAGCTTCTTGCCGGCTTCTTCCAAGGTAAGAACTTCCCAATGCCCCCGTGAAAGCCGATAGCGCCCGTCGGCTTGACGCGTGAGTTCCGGAACCATCCAGATGATATCGCCGTCGTTCAGATCACGGCTTGGGGCTGGGCTGGGGCCGCCGATCGACTCGAAAAACGGGCGGTCCACCGCAACGGCCATCTTCGACGCCCAACGCCGCAGAGTCGGAACCTTGACCTGTAACTGCGGCAGGAGACGTTTCGCGCTTGAAGAGCGCCAATCCGGCCGGCGGACCGCATCTGGAAAAGGCGGCTTGGGATGACGATCATCCTGTAAGCCCACAAACTCGGACTGCATGCCTTTACCCGAAAAATAAACGGCCTGGATTTCCAATCCATACCACTGGAGTCTGCCGTTGGCTGTCTTGGCGACAACAAGGTCGATTTTCCCTGCCGGTTTGTCCGTGCCGGTCCCGCGCATGAAAGGCACTTCACGAGCCGTCATCGCCTCATCCGGCGAAAAACCGACGATCTCGGCAAGCCAACTCACCAGCAACTGCTTCTCTTCGAACCGCGCCGGACAAACGATAGCCGGACCGCCCAGAGGCGAACCGAGCCGCCCGTCCTGACCTTTCTCATAACGATGGAGAGAACATACACCGCCGCGCTTGCGGCACGGCGGACTGTCCTTCTGGAACGGGCAGGGCGGAACTTTGCGATCCTGTCCTGCCGCGGTCGCCGCGAGCCGGCGTCGCGCGTCGGGCGAGAGATTGAGGAACGGTTGCCCGTACCATTCCGCGATGCCGTAACGGGCAGTCAATGGACAAACACCGGCCAGCGGGTAATCACCAGTTCGGGTATTCGGGCGTGATGCGTGTTTTTCATGGTTACTTGTACGGCATGGAATTCGTGTTTTCGGACCAAACGCAATATCTCGGGCGCCCTGTCATAGGTCATTAGAAAATCCATCCTGCCGGCGTCAAGCATTGCGAACAGTCGCGCATGATCGATTTCGCTGTGGGCGTAAAGCCGTTGGCCGGCCCGCTTGCCGCCGGCGGTATAGGGCGGATCCAGGAAAACGACCGCTTCGCGGCTCCAACCGCCTAGTAGCGTATCCAGCAACTTCATGCCGTCCGTTTCGCAAAAGCCGATGCGGTCCGCGTACTTCATGATCTCATGCAGGCGGCTGACGATGGTCTCAGGATACCAGCGTGAAGCGACTCCCTTGCCGTTTTCTCCCGCACGGCTCAGCGACGCGCCGGGCGCGAGAATGCCGCCCCGCCGCGTGCGGTTCAAAACAAGAGTCCGGAAACCGTGCTCGATCACATCGCGCGGGTATTGACGGGAAATCGCGTTCACAGCCTCCCGCGTAGGTTCGAAACGCAAAACTTTCTCGCAGAGCTTGGGACCGTGACGCAGGCAGGCATGCCAAAGGGCGGCCACGTCGCGATCCAGTTCCGCCATAAGACAGCGTTCCGCCAGCCCTTCCATCAAGGCCGTCAGCGAAACGATCCCGCCTCCGACAAACGGCTCGATGAGAAGGCGGGGCTGCGGGTCGATATTCTTGAGCCAAGCCCGAATGTGAGGAATCAGCCATGTCTTCCCGCCGGGATAACGGAGAGGGCTGCGCTGAGGCACAGAGGCGACATTCACCGCCGGAATCGGCGAAACGGCAATCGGATCGGACTCCCTCGAACCCCACAAACCAATGAACTCGGCTTGTAACGCGGACGCCGTCTTTCTTTCCATTGTCTTGCCTGCCGATCCGGTTTTCGCGATTCGGCCGTTCAGCCGGCAGCCACCGCGCCGGTACAACCATTGTAATGCGGCCCGCCGCACCTCCCACGGCATTTTCGCCATGGTCTGCTCAGGCCGTCAACTCCTCCAACCGTTTCAGGCTCTGCTTGTAATAGGACATGCCTTTCCACAGCAGAACAGTGGAAACCGCGTGCGCGACCAGCGTCAGCGACAGCAGCGAATAGCGCACGCCTTCGATCCCGTAGCTCTGCTCGCTGAACACGTAGTCGGTGAGCGCGCCGGTCAGCAGCGGGCCGACCCCCAGGCCGATAAAGTTCACGATGAGCAGGTAGATGGCCGAAGCCTGCCCGCGCATATTGTTGGGCATGATTTCCTGCATCGCGGCCGGCGCGACTCCGTGCGGCATGGACGATGTATAGACCGAGCCGACCAGAAACGCCATGGCCACCCAGGCGTTGCCCACCAAGGGATAAACGATTCCGAACGGGAACCAGATCCACGAGGCAATGAAGCCGATGCGCATCTTGGCGTCGCTGCTGCCCCTCCGCCGCAGGATGTCGGCGAACCAGCCGCCGGTAAAAATGCCCAGCGACCCGGCGACGAACACGACCGTGCCGTAAACCAGGCCGAACTGGGCGGCGTCCCATTCATGCACCCGCTTGAACATCGACGGCACCCAGGCGCCGGTGCCGTAGTTCGAAAACGACAGCATGGCGAAACCCATGTTGTGACAGAACATCGTCTTCCAGTTCAGCCGAAAGTAGGCCGCAACCTGCGAGAACGGCACGGCGATCGACCCCTTGCCCGCGCTCGACCGCAGCAGCCCGCGGCGCGCAGGCTCCTTGACCGTCAGCAGCAGAACGGGAAGCATCAGCAGCCCGGGCAAGCCGACCATGAGGAAAACCTTTTGCCAAGGGGCCACCTCCCCAAAAACGGGCAACTGCCAGGGCAAGGTCTTGCGGACGTAATCGACCGCGGGCCCGCCGACCAGGTACGCGGCCCCCGCGCCGAAATAGATGCCCATCGTGTAGAAACCGATGGCCGTGCCGATGCGTTCTTTGCGAAAACAGTCCGCGATGATCGAGTAAGCGCTGGGAGAAAGGGTCGCTTCGCCGATGCCGACGCCCACCCGCAGCAGCGCCATCTGAATGAAATTGCGGGCAAAGCCGCATCCCGCGGTGAGCAGGCTCCACACCGTCAGACCGAAAGCAATCAAGCCCTTGCGGCCGCGGCTGTCGGCCAAGCGGCCGAAGAGCACGCCGAACAGCGCGTAACAGACGCCGAAGGCCGGCCCCATCAAAACGCCGGCCTGCCAGTCGTATTCGAGATCGAGTCCTTCCTTGAGGTCATCGACCATCAAGCTCAGAATCTGACGATCGGTAAACGAGAAGATGTAGATGACCATCAAGACCGAAACGACGTACCAGCAGTAACGTTCCGGGGGGTAGGGTTGCTCCGCGGGCGGCGGCGCCTTCGCATGGTCGGCCATAAGCGCGGTGCAAGAGTAACACAGCCGGAACCGCGGCGCGCGTCATGCCGCTCCCTGCGTCTAGCTGAGATGGATCTGCCGCATTTTCACGCCGGCTTCCGCCAGCAGGGCGCGGGCGACTTCGTTCAGCGGATAATCCAGGTTGTAAACCACCTCTACGATTCCGGCGTTGATGACGATCTTCGTACAGATCAAGCAGGGCGAAAACGTGGTGTAGAGCGTGGCTTCCCTCACGCTGATGCCGTGATACGCGGCCTGCACGATGGCGTTCTCTTCCGCGTGGGAGCAGAGGCAGTCGCCCAGGGCGGTCCCGCTGTCCGCGAAGGAATTGCAGCGCGGGCAGCCGCCTTCATTGCAGTTCTTCACGCCGCGCGGCGTGCCGTTGTACCCGGTTGAGATGATCCGCCTGTCTTTGACGATAACCGCCGCAACCTTGCGCTTCATGCAGTTCGAGCGCAGCGCGGCGATCCTTGCGATCTGCATGAAGTACTCGTCCCAGCCGGGGCGCTTCGCATGCATCAGCCAACCGCCGACGATCCTGTCGATGTTCGCCGTCAACTCCTCGATCGAGCCGGCGTTCACGATCGTTTCGTCCGCCTTGCGCCAAGTCGCGCGCAATTGCTGATGCGCCGCGCCGCCGCCTTCCATCTCGCGTTCTTCCTGCTCGACGAATTCCTCAAACGAAGCGGGGGCCCGCTCGCCGCCGCGGGCGCAAACGCGTGCGAACCGCACTGCGCGCGGCGCCTCGAGATGAAGCAGCCGGAACGCCCCCGTCTCGCGCAGGGAATCCACCTCGTACGGATTGCGGATCGAGTCGATCGCATAGTGCCGGTCGGGCCGCAGCTTGCGCTTGATGCGCTCGGCCAGCACGGCCGGGCCGAATTCGGCGCGCAGGCGGTTGCCCTGCGCAATCAGATTCTCCCGATTCGGCTCCAGTTTCAAACGGGCCAGCTCTTCGCGGATTTCGTCCGAAAGCGAATGGAATTCGAACCCCTTTTTGCGCAGGTGATCCGCGCCGACCGTCTTGCCCGACCCGTTCGCGCCCGTCAGTCCAATGATCATGTGCAGCCGATCTCCCAATGGTATGCCAACGGCGAGCCGACGCCCGGCCGCGGGAAGCCCGGCGCCGGCCGGCGAAACACAATTTTAGACGCCGCCTCAAAAAACGCGGGAAATGAACTTCGAGTCATGCTAGTTTGTGATTAGCCGCTTATCGTGGCGTTTGCACATCGCGATACAGGCTTTACACGGCCACGTTCGGCCCGACCCTCGCCGGTCAGGCCGTTATTCCGCCAAGCAGCGCACCGCAAGCAAGAGAATCCCAAGATGGATCGACCCCGCCGTAGAGTTTCATGGTAAACGCATTAGGACTTACTCCCTTTGTCGGAGCCGTCGGCTTGGCGGCGTCACTTTTCATATTCGTAGCGATGGGCCGGCGCTCGCCCGGCAACAGCCGGATGCAGGAGATCGCCGGGCTGATCCGCGTAGGCACGATGGCCTTTCTCTACCGGGAATACCGCATCCTCACTGTTTTTGTCGTCCTGGCCGCGTTGTTGATCGGCTGGCAACTGAATATCGAGACTTCGCTCTGCTTCACTTCCGGGGCCGTTTGCTCGCTTCTGGCCGGCTTTTTCGGCATGCAGGCGGCGACGCTGGCCAATACGCGCACTACCGAGGCGGCCCGCGCGAACGGCATCGCCGCCGCTCTAAGCGTCGCCTTCAGCGGCGGCGCGGTGATGGGCTTGGCAGTGGCGGGCTTGGGCTTGCTGGGCGTCGGGGTGTTCGCACAGTACTACGCCGGCGTTGAAAACGCGGTTTACCTGAACGGGTTTGCGATGGGCGCCAGCTCGACCGCGCTCTTCGCCCGCGTCGGAGGCGGCATTTACACCAAGGCGGCCGACGTCGGCGCCGATCTCGTCGGCAAGGTCGAAGCCGGGATTCCCGAAGACGATCCGCGCAATCCAGGCGTGATCGCCGATAACGTCGGCGACAACGTCGGCGACGTCGCCGGAATGGGCGCCGACATCTTCGAGTCGTACGTCGGCTCGATGATCGCCACCCTGGCGATCGCCGCAACCCTCGCCGGCGACAAGCTGGACTTTCTGGCCGGCGCTCTGTCGGGCGATGCCTTGCGGGCTTCGTTGATGGCGCTGCCTATGGTCCTGGCCGGCGTCGGCATGGCCGCTTCCTTGCTGGGAATCCTGTCGATCCAATTCCTGAAAACCATCGGACCGGCCGCCGCCCTGCGCTACTCGACATGGGGCGCCGCCGTGCTCCTGCTTCTGGGCGGCCACGCCGTCGTGGTTTACCTGGGGATATCGACCAACGTGTTCTGGGCGCTCTTCGCCGGCACGCTGGCCGGTACGGCTATCGGCTATATCACCGAATACTTCACTTCGATGCGCCCGGTGTCGGATATCGCCAACGCTTCGCGCATGGGCTACGCCACGAACATCATCGAGGGCCTGGCGGTGGGATTCCGCAGTTGCGCGCCGCCCGTTCTGATCATTTGCGCCGCGACCTACATCGCCAACGAAACCGCGGGCTTGTACGGCATCGGCATCGCCGCGGTAGGCATGCTGGCGACCGTCGGGATCACCATGAGCGTCGACGCCTACGGCCCGATCGCCGATAACGCCGGGGGCATCTCCGAGATGTCTGGACTGGGCCCCGAAGTGCGGGCGGTGACCGACAAGTTGGATTCCCTGGGCAACACGACCGCAGCGATGGGCAAGGGATTCGCCATCGGCTCCGCGGCGCTCGCGGCGTTGGCTCTGTTTTCGGCATATACGCAGGCGGTCGACAGCGCGCGCGGAACGGCCGGCCTGCCCCCCATCGACATTCCCCTCAACGATGCTCATGTCGTCATCGGATTGTTTCTCGGCGCTCTCCTACCTTTTGTCATCGCGGCTCAGACGATGAGCGCCGTCGGCCGCGCCGCGGAGAAAATGATCGACGAGATCCGTCGTCAGTTCCGGGAAATCAAAGGGCTGCTCGACGGCGTAGAGGGCGTGAGGTCCGACCCGGCGCGCTGCGTGGATATCGCCACGGCGGCGGCGCTCAAGGAAATGGTCATGCCCGGCGTCGTCACTGTAACCGCGCCCGTGCTCATCGGCTTCGCGCTCGGCCCGGCCGCCTTGAGCGGCGCCCTGGCCGGCGCAACGGTTACGGGCGTGCTCCTGGCCCTGTTCATGGCCAATGCCGGCGGCGCATGGGACAACGCCAAGAAGTCGATCGAGCAAGGCGAAGTCTCCGGCGAAGGCAAGGGCTCGGCCGGACACAAAGCCGCGGTTGTCGGCGACACCGTCGGCGATCCCTTCAAAGACACCTCCGGCCCCTCGATGAACATCCTGATCAAATTGATGTCGATCGTGGCCCTGGTTATCGCCCCGCTGATCGCTCTGCAGTAACGCTTGCAAGCATTTCCCAATAGAGAAATGCTCTGTTCAGCGTACTGAGCCAAACGAGCACAACTGCCGCTCGTCACGGGCAGCATCGAGCGGCCTACACGCCATCTGCCGCCTTGTTCGAACTTCTCCTATATGTCAGCGCCTGTCTTCGCCTCCCACCCAGATGGGGGACGACCAGGCGCGGGCGCCGTTGAGTTGATCGGCGCGCACATAGTAGTAGTCGCCCGGCTGCGCCTCGTCCCGGTCGACGTATTCGAGCTCATATTCCAGCGGCTGCTCGCCGCCTATCAATTGAAAGCTGACCGCGTCCTTATCCTTTCCGATCGAGGCGTCGATGGCGGCGTAACCTCCGCTCAATCGGTTCAGCGTGAATTCCAGAGTTTGGGCCGGGAGTTTCCGCGTCGGTCTTACGGGCACGGGCGACTTGCCCCACTCCTGAGACGGTTCGAGCTCGATCGCGATCCTGGTCGACGGAGTCGCGCCTTCGAGCTCGAGCAGGAGGTTGTCCGCCCGCCCGCGGGTCCCGGTTGAGAAGGCGACCTTGCCGGAGTCGTTCGGATCGGTTTTCGCCCATTCCTTATGGCGGTTGTCGAACATTTGGCGCATGCCCGCGAGCTTGGCTCCGCTGACGGTCAGGGTCCCGCTCCACGTGCGGTAGCCGCGGGGATTGTCGCGGAAGTACGGCTGGGAAGCGGACTCGAAACCAACCAGCAGTCGGGTTTTGCCGCCGAGATCGGCAGGCGCGGCGCGTTTCGTGTAAACCGTGCGCCCGTTCTTGACGACGTGCAGAGCGGTAATGGGAGCCGTGCCGATGGCGCGCGCCCGCAGGCGGCGGTCGCCGGCAAACGGCGCGCGGCGGCCCATGCCGACTCCGTTCATCTCCAGATCGAGGATGATGCGCTGCGCGTTGGTGACCGCGTAGCCGCGGCGCTGCTTCAAGCCTTCGAAAATGGCGTCGGCGGTTTTTTCGCGCGCCAGGACTCCCGCCAATCCGCCGAACTGGCTCAGCGACGAAGCCGGCTGGCGGCTCGACGTGGAGCTGTATCCGGGGCGCGAGCGGTGGTCGTCGGACGCCGCCAGAAAGCCGACACGGTAACCCCGGCGGAGATAGTAGTTTCCGAACCACTCGAAAGTGCCGTGCATCGACATGATTTCGATCATGCTCTCCATGTCCGGGTCGTTCTGGCGCCAGTCGCCGGCCTGATGAGCATGCGGGATGATGACGACGTCATTGGTGTCGTAGCGCTCGCGCAAGCCCTGATAGAGCTTGCTCAACGACGGCGCGATCTGCGAGCCGACCCGCTCGCGGCGCTGGGGCGTGCGGAAGAAGACGTTGTGATGGCCGCCCCATTGGCGGCGGACGGTCCACTCGTACCCCAGGAAAGCAACGAACTTGCCGGGTTCGGAGTAACGCACGACGGCGCGGCGCATGGCTTCCCACTCGGCGTCGGTGAGCCAGATACCGTGCTCGGAGAGTCCCGAGAAATCGAGTCGGGCGTCGTCGCGGGCGAAAGTGTAGGAGCGGTCGAGAGAACCCTGCCCCTCGGCCATGCCGGTGTGCGTGTGCGTCTCGCCCCAGTAGAGCCGATAGGGCGGATTCTTGCGCACCCAGACGGGGTTGCTGAGCGCCTCGATCTTGCCGTCGGCCGCGGCCACCTTGAAGCGGTAAACGCCCTCCTGTTCGATCTCGATGTCTTCGACGATGCGAATCGCCGGGCCGCCGGCGTCGAGGCTGCGGAAATGCTTGCCGTTGAGCGTGACCTCGGCGGCGGGCATGCGGCCGGAAGCGCGGTTGTAAACGAAATCTTCCCAGCGAATGGAAAGGGCGAAGGGCTCGCCGGGCTCGACGATCGACGGAGCGACCGCGCTGACGCCCTCGGCCTCGCCCCCGACGATGCTGTAGGACGGCCATTCGGGCGTCAGAAAGCGGCCTCCGCCGTCGTGGTCGATGTAGATCGGCAGCATGGCCTGATCGGTGGCGAACGTCTGTTGCCGCCAGCCTTCGCCGCCGCCGGAGCGGTCGCCGTAAACGATGGTCACGGTGTCGCCGGCGCGCAGCGTCCCTTGCTCGACGAGGAAGGTGGGCATGGGCGCCGGGGCGCGGAACCCGCCGTGCATTCCGCCCAGCGGCACGGTGGTCTTGCCCAGCTTGACGCCGGGGTTCGAGGTCGCCGCGGAGAGGTAGTTGTCCCCCGCGGGATCGTCGAATTGCAAGCGTCCGCCGTCGGCCTGGAGCTGGCGGGCGACGAGGATTCTCGCTCCCGGCTCGAGGGGCTTCTCGCCGACCGTGTAAATCTGCTCGATGGTTTGATAAGAGCCGACCCGAACGGTATCGGCGGTCTTGAGCGCGGCCTTGCCCAGGGCTCGCGGCTGCTCGTCCTTGACGCTGAACTCGTAGATGTAATCGTCGAGAGAACGCATGGCGCCGGCCGGCGGCGGTTCGCCGCCGCGCTTCCAGTCGCCCAAGGCGCGCGCAGCGGAGGCGACCGCGAGCGTGGCGTTGACCGGGACCGGGCCGCCCGTCAGCGAATAGGCGTTGATCCACTGCCAAAGCGTGTCGAAGCGCGGCTCGACGTTGGCCGTCGAAGTCGGGTTGGCGCGCGCATCCCGCTTCAGCGTTTCGACGGCTTCGCGCAACTCGGGCGAAAGATAGTCGCCGCTGTTGCCCCGTTGAGCGCTTCCCTGCGAAATCCAAAGGGCGGCGCCGGCCGCCGCGGCAAGTGCTGCAAGTAACAAACGTTTCATAGGAAATTGGAAATATTGTACCCGGAGATTGACGCGGCGGGGCGCCGGTGAGATACTTTAAGCGCCATGTATATGCGAATCGCAGCGGGATTCTTGCTGGCGGCCGTGATGGCTGCCGGGCAGACGCCGGACGGCGGGCAGACGCCCGGCCCAGCGGAAGAAGACCCCGGCCTGATCATCTCTGTCGAATCGAATCTCGTGGTCGTGCCTTTGCATGTGTACCGCAAAAACAACTCCGTCGGCGGGCTCGACGCCGATGCTTTCGAATTGCGCGAAGACGGCGTGGCGCAAAATATCGCTTTCGTCGAAGGCCCCGCCGGTCCAGGCGAAGACCCCAACAAAGGCCGCACGGTGCCCACCGAGATCATCTTGCTGGTCGACGTCAGCCACAGCGTGATGAAACCCGGATTGCTCGACATCCACACGATCCGCAGCGCCATGCTCGACGGACTGCGGGAAGACGTCTCGATTTCGCTCTATGGCTTCGCCTGCAACTTGAAACGCTTCAGCGGGCCGACGCGCGACCCCGCCAAGTTGCAGCGCGCGCTCGAAGCCGCTTACGCCGCCGAGGCGGGCTGCAGCCGCGTTTACGAGGCGATCATGCAAACGGTGCGCGACGCGGCCAACCGCGGCGGCAACGTATCGCGCATGATGGTTGTTTTCTCCGACGGATTCAGCACCACCAACCTCAGCACGGACTTGGTCGTGCAATCTGCGAACGCTTTCGGCATCCCTATCTATCCCGTGGTGTTGGGCCACGGGCAAATTGTCAAGCGGGCGTTTCAAGGGGGTTCGGCGCATCGGCAAAGCAGCCCGAATACGGGCGCCCCGTGGCAGTTGCGGGAGCCGTCGAGGAACAATCCCAATGCGGGCAATCAGAGGCAATCGCAGGCCCGCGAGCAGGAATCGCGTCAAAGAGAATTCGCCGACATCGGCCTGCGGACCGGCGGGCGCAGCTATGACCTGAGCGTCATCAACAACATGGTCATCCACAAAATTCTGACGTCGCTCGCTACGCTGGCGCAGACCGAGTACGTTGTCGGCTACTACCCGAGCAGCGTGGACGAACCGCTCACCGCTCATCAGGTGGAAGTCAACCTTACAAACCGGAGAATCGGCAAGCTGTACGGCGGCCGGCGCCTGATCGTTCACTGACGCCGAGCGAGAGTTCACGCCCGCGCCGTTATACTCGCATAGAGAAAATAGAGATAGAGATGCGGTTGCGCTGTTTCATCCTCGTTCTAACCCTCGTTTTATCGACCGCGGTTCCGGCGGCCGCGCAGGAGCCCGCCGAGCAGGCGCAAGACCGCGAAGAGTGGAGCCAACTCTTTAACGGCAAGAATCTCGACGGCTGGATCCCCAAGATCAGGGGCTACGCGGCGGGGGACAACTTCGGCAATACTTTCCGTGTCCGCAACGGCGCCATACAGACCGGCTACGAAGCGTACGACGGGCCTTTCAACAATCGTTTCGGACATATTTTCTACGAGAAGCCCTTTTCCTACTACATCCTCGCGGTCGAGTACCGGTTCATCGGCGAGCAGGCGCAGGACGGCCCGCGCTGGGCGGTGCGCAACAGCGGCGTCATGCTGCACTCGCCGCCCCCCGAAAGCATGGGCCAAGACCAGACCTTTCCGATTTCGATCGAGGTTCAGCTACTGGGCGGAACGGGGGAAGGCGAGCGGACGACGGCGAACTTGTGTACGCCCGGCACGCACGTCGTGTTCGACGGACGGCTGGAGACCCGGCACTGCACGAAGTCGCAATCGAAAACCTACCACGGCGAGCAGTGGGTGCGGGCCGAGGTGATGGTTTTGGGCAGCGCGGTCATCCGGCACATGATCGCAGGCGAGACGGTTCTCGAATACGAGCTGCCCCAAGTCGGCGGCGGCAATGTAGAGGGGCATAACCCGGGAGCCGTCCAGGACGGCGAGTTGCTCGACGGCGGATACATCTCGCTGCAGAGCGAAAGTCATCCGGTGGAGTTCCGCAAAGTCGAGTTGTTGAACCTGGCGGGCTGCATGGACCCCGGCGCGGCGAACTACAAGAGTTATTACGTCAAGTCAGAGCCCGCGGCGTGCCGTTACTGAAAGCCGCCACTGAAAATCGACAACCGAAAACGGCCGGGCCGCCGCTGTGTCTCACTGTGTCCAGTCGGCAACGAAGATGTTGAACTCGTAGCGGGACTTGGCGTTGCGGTCGGAGCTGAAGACCAGTTGCCTGCCGTCGGGAGAAAACTCGGCGAACGAGGTGAAGCCGCCGAAATCGGTCACTTGGCGCAGGTTAGAGCCGTCGAGGTCGATCAGGAACAGGTCGAACTCGCGGCTGTCGCAGTCGTTTTTGTTCGACGAGAAGACGATGCTCTTGCCGTCGGGCGTGAACTGCGGGGCGAAGCTGGCGCAGCCGAAGTCGGTAATTCGCTTCGCGCCGCCGCCGTCGGCATTGCCGATGAAAAGCTCCATTTTCATCGGCGCGGTCAGATTGTCGGCCAGCAACTCGGCATAGCGGGCGGAGGCTTCGCCTTCCGCCGGGTGGTTGGCCCGCCAGACCAGCTTCGCGCCGTCGGGCGAGTAGAACGCCCCGCCGTCGTAACCGAATGAGGAAGTAAGCTGCTTCTTCCCTGAGCCATCGGGGTTCATCGACCACAATTCGAGGTCGCCCGAAGACTTCGAGGTGTAAACGATTTTGCCGGTCCTCCAATTGACGGTGGCTTCGGCGTCGTAGCCCGCGGCGTCGGTCAGGCGTCTGGGGGAGGCGCCCCGCTCGTCCGTCAGGAAGATGTCGTAGCCGGCGTGGACGGGCCAGACGTAGCCTTTGCTGCGGTCCGGGCGCGGCGGGCAGGCATCGCCGGCCAAGTGCGTCGAAGCGTAAACGATGCTCTTGTTGTCGCTCAGAAAGTAGCCGCAGGTCGTCACGCCCTTGCCGGTCGAGACGCGCCGCAAGTCGGAGCCGTCGGCGTTCATGACATAAATCTGGTCGCACCCGGCGTCGTCGCGGGTGGACTGGAACACCAGCTTCCTGCCGTCAGGCGACCAGTAAGCCTCGGCATTCTGTCCGCCGAAGGTCAGTTGGCGGATGTTCGCGAGGAAGGCGCGGCTCCCGGCGGGCGCTTGGGGAGACTCGGCAGGGCGCCCGCAGGCCGAAAACCATAGCGCGGCGGCGAGGGAAATGAAAAAAAATTGCATGAAGCTTGCTCCGAGATACTATGTTAACCGATTGACAATAAACGACATATGTGGATATGGGCATCCATATCTAGTATTTTCTTGAGGATATGCCACAAAATCTTGTTGCAAAGTTCCACTTGCTTGGGTTAATCTGACGATGACGCTACGCCTGCGGATGGGGCGCTGATCGCGGTGCAACGCCCGATTGAAAGTCCTTCTCAGCCCAACCCGCGCCCCATCTCCGGGCGTTCGGCGCATCACCGGGACTGTGCGGGGTAGAGCTCGTTGCTGAAGCTTAAAAAAGTCGAGTTGCTCGGTTTCAAATCTTTCTGCGACCGCGAGGAACTGCGGTTCACCGGAAACGGCATTGCAGCAGTGGTCGGGCCGAACGGCTGCGGCAAATCGAACATCGGCGACGCAATCAGTTGGGTGCTCGGCGAGCAGTCGGCGAAGTCTCTGCGCAGCCGGCGCATGGACGACGTGATTTTCAACGGCTCGCGCAACCGCAAGCCGTCCGGACTGGCGGCGGTGACGCTGACGCTGCTCGACCCCGATGCCGGCCTCGAAGAGCCGGCCCGCGGCCGGCGCAACGGCAACGGAGCGCCGCTCCCGCGGGGGCGGGCGTCCGGGTGAGATTACGGTTACCCGCAAGTTGTTTCGGAGCGGGGAGAGCCGTTACCTGCTGAACGGCAAGACTGTCCGCCTGCGCGACGTCCACGATCTTTTCATGGGCACGGGGCTCGGCCCGAATCACTACGCAATCATCGAGCAGGGGCGCATCGGGCAGATCTTGAGCGCGCGGCCGGTCGATCGGCGCTCGTTCATGGAAGAGGCCGCCGGGGTCACGAAGTTCAAATCGCGGAAGAGACTGGCGGAGTTGAAGCTCGAAAACGCCGGGCGGAACCTCCACCGCGTCAACGATATCCTGCAGGAAATCGTTCGGCAGTCCAATTCCCTCAAGCGCCAAGCGGCGAAAGCGGAGCGCTTCGAGGAATGCCGCGGGCTGCTCGGCGAGGCGTTGGCGCGGCTCTCCGGCTGCCGTTTCCGCCGCATGGACGCGCATCGAAAACGTCTTGCGGCCGAGGCGAAAACGGCGGAAGACGCCTTCGGGAAGAGTTATGCGCAAGTCGAGGCGATGGAGCGGGAACTGGCCGAGAAGCGTGGCAACGAGCAGCGCTGGGAGGCGCAGGTCGAGTCTTCGCGCGAGGAGCTTGCCCGCTTGACCGTCGATGTGGAACGGCTGAAGGCGCGCGTCGAGCAGCAGGCCCGCACGGCTGCGGAAAACGCGGCGCGCAAGCAGCAAGCGGAAATTGACATCGCCGACATCGGCCGGCGTCTGGAAAACCTGCACGAGGAGATTGGCGAAGGCGAAAAGGCCGCGCAGGATGCGCAGGCGGACGCCGCCGCGGTCAAAGAAAGCTTGCGGGCGAAGGACTCTGAAATCGCAGCCGAGCAACAGGCGCTCCAGGCGCTGCTGTCGGAGGAAGAGGCGGGCCGCACCCGGACCGTGGCGCTTTTGAACGCCATCGCCGAAGCCCGCAGCCGTCTTGGCAAACTCGAGGAGTTCCTGGCCGGCAACGCCAGGCTGGCCGAGCAGGAGCGGCGGCGCGAGGCGGACGCCGCCGCGGAGTTGCGGCAGTGCGGGGAGCGTCGGAAGCAACTCGCCGAGCAGGCCGAGGAGCAGCAAAGCCGCATCGAGCAGGCGGTCCGCGAGCGCGGCGAGTTGCGCACGGCGATCGAATCTCTCGAACTGCAGCGCCAACGCCATGCCGAGGAAGCGGACCGGCTTCGGGGAAACGTTTCGCGGCTGACGGCTCGACGGGAGTCGCTCAACGAAGTCCTGTCGCACCGGGCCTACACGACCGAATCGGTCAAGGGCATTTTCGACGCGGTCGGCAGGAAGCCGGTCGAAGGCTTCAAGCCGCTCGGGATTCTGGCGGACTATATCGAGGTCGACGCCGGCTATGAACGCGCCGTCGAAGGGTTTTTGCGCGAGGAGTTGGAATATATCGTCGTCAGCGGCTGGGACGAGGCTCGGGCGGGTGTCCGGCTGGTGCGCAGCGACGTTGCAGGGCGCGCGACTTTCCTGGTCCACCCGCAGCAACCGGTACCCGAGGAGCCGCTCGGTCCGGGGCCGGAAGAGGGGGTTGCGGGCCGGCCGGCCGATCATGTTCGGCTGACGAACGGGCTCGCGGCGTCCGCGGCGGCTCTGCTGCCGAAGCTGCGCCGCTGCCGGCTCGTCGAGAACGCGGATGTTGCGCAGCGCTTGGCGGCGCGGTACCCCGACTATTACTTCCTCATGCCGGACGGCTCGTGCTATCGCGGCCATACGTTGAGCGGGGGCGGGAAGACGTCCGCCGGCCCGCTTGCCTTGAAACGCGAATTGCGCGAGTTGACGCCCAGGATCGCGGACGCGGAGAGGCGGTTCGCTGGCGCGTCGCGGGCGGCGGCCGAGGCGGCGGCCGAGGCGGCGGCTCGAACGGAGCGTCTGGAGGCTGTCCGGGGCGAGTTGCAAACGCTTGAAAAAGGCGCGTTGGACGCCGCGCACGAGTTGCGCCGGGCGGACGACCGGATGCGTCTGCTGGAGACGGCGGCGGCCGCGGCGGCCCGCGAGATCGAGCGACTGCGGGAAGAGTCGGCGCGGGCGAGCGGCCGCTACGAAGAGCACGCCGCTTCCGCCGCGCAATGCGATGAGGAACGCCTGGAGCTGGAGGCGCGGCTGGCGGAGTTGACCGACCGCGCGCGGCGGCGGCGCGAACGGCTGGCGGCGCTCGGCGAGCGGCAAGCCGCGTTGCGCGCCGAAGCGGCCGCGCTGGAAGAACGGCGGCGAGCGGCGGCGGCGGCTCTGGAACGGGCGCGCCGAGCCTGTGGCGAGCAGCGGCAGCGGCAAGCGCAGGTTGCGCGGCAAATCGACCGCTGGGAGGAAGAGAGCGCGCGCCTGCTGGCCGACAACGAGAGCCTCAACACCCAAATCGAAACCGGCGCGGCGCGCCGCGCGGCATTGCAGCAGATTGTCAACGAGACGGCCGGGAAGCTCAAATCCTCGCGGGAACGCAGCGCGGCGCTCGCCGGCGAGCTCAAGCAGCAGCGCGAGGCGGTTGAACTGCAGCGGCGGGAGCTTTCCGGCAAGCAGTTGGCTCTGGTTCAGGCTCAGGCGGACCTGAAGCATCTCGACGAAACCTGCCGGGCCGAGCTCGGCAAGCCCAGCGAAGAGGTTGCCCGCTTGGCGTCCAAAGACCCGACCGACGACGACCTGCGCGAGGCCGAGCAAGAATACCGCCGGCTCAAGGAAAAAATCGAGCGGCTGGGAGCCGTCAACGTCCTGGCGCGCGAGGAATACGAAGCAATCGAGCAGCGCCGGACATTCCTCGAAACGCAGCACCGCGACCTGCTGGCGGCCGTCGAGGATACGCGGCAGACGATCCGCGAGATCGATTCGGCTTCGCGCGAAAAGCTCGAAGAAGCTTTCCGCGCGGTAAATCGAAACTTCGGCAAGATGTTTGCCACGCTGTTCGGCGGCGGCGTGGGCGAAATGCGGCTGACCGATGCGGAAAATCCTGACGAGTCGGGCATCGACATCGTCGCGCAGCCGCCCGGCAAACGCCTGCAGAACATCGCGCTGCTCTCCGGCGGCGAGAAGTCGCTGACCGCCCTGGCCCTGTTGATGGCCACCTTCCAGTACAGGCCCAGTCCCTTCTGCGTGTTGGACGAGGTCGATGCGGCGCTGGACGAGGCCAATAACATCCGCTTCCGCCGGTTGTTGCGGGAAATGAGCGACCGCACCCAATTTATCGTCATCACGCACTCCAAAACGACGATAGAAATTGCGGAATGCCTCTACGGCGTGACCATGAGCGAGCCCGGCGTGTCGGGGCTGGTCTCGGTGAGGCCGGCGGACGGGCCGGCGCGCGAGCCGTCCGCCGGCGCGCGGAGCCGCCGGCGCAGCGCCGTTGCGGCCGGCGCTCTCGACCCGCCCGAATATCGGGCGCGGGCTTGGCGCTGACTCCGTTCGCGGAACGCGCAATCCCGTTATTTCGTGCTTGGACGCCCGTTCGGTCCGGGTGGGTGTACGATGAATAGGCGGTGAGTCCGGGATTGATCGCAATCGTGAGCGTCGGCGTAGCGCTTACCGGCATTCATGCAGTGGACAGCGCGCCGCCGTATGCTTCAATAAGAGAGGCGAGTCCCGTTTGAAGCAAGGAGGAAGGGAGCGATGGCAGGCTTCCCAAGGATGTCGGCGATCCTGCCGGCGGCGTTGGCATGCGCCGCGGTCGTCTCGGGTCAGTTGATTGACCGCACCGAGGAGCCGGACCGCTTCGAGCTTCCCGACTCCAGGTTGAATTTCGAAAAGCGCGCCGATATCTACATGGCGCGCAAGATGTACCGCGAGGCCGAGGAAGCATACGGCAAGGCGCTCGAAAACAAACCCGGCTCGGCCCGCATTCACAACAAGCTGGGGATCGCCTGCCACCAGCAAACGAACTTCGGCTGCGCGCGCCGCCACTACGAGCGGGCCTTCAAGCTCGACAAGAAGTACAGTCAGGCGGTCAACAATCTGGGAACGGTTTACCACGCCGAAGGCCGCCACAAGAAGGCCGCTCAGACTTACAAGCGGGCGCTGAAGATCACTCCGTACTCCGCTTCGATCTACAGCAACCTCGGAACTTCGTTATTCGCGCGCGGCAAATTCAAAGACGCTTCGAAAGCCTATCTGACCGCGCTGCAACTGGACCCGCTCGTCTTCGAGCACCGCGGCTCGAACGGCACGCTGCTGCAGGAGCGCTCGGTCGGCGACCGCGGCAAATATTATTTCTTTATGGCCAAAGCCCACGCCCAGGTCGAGCTCTACGACAAGGCCCTGCTCTACATTCGAAAAGCGCTGGAAGAGGGGTACGTCCGGCGCAGGAAGATCGCCGACGAGAAGGCGTTCGAACCGATGCTCGAAATGCCCGCGTTCCGGCGCGCCGTCTTTCCGCAGGTGGCGGCGGCGTCCGCCGCCCCTCCGGACCCGTAGGCGCGGTCAATCAACGATCCCGATCGAACCGCTGCCTACCGACGCTCGGAGGCATGGGTCGGCCAAGCGGGCAGCCTCGGCGTCGGACCGAGCCTGTTCCAAGGTCTTGTGCGGCTCCGAATCGATGCGCAAATTCATCCCCCGCTGTTCCCCGCATCCCCCATGCCGCTCCTTCGGCTCATCCTTCTTCGGACAAGATTTCAGCTTGTCGCGGTTGTAGGCTGCGTGCTACAAATACGGAGAGGGTTGCTGCCCGGCGCCCTTCGTCGAAGCCGTATATGGAGCCTGTTTCGAGCCGTGAACCGGATTCGGCGTCCGGGCATGACGCCGTCCCCGAGCCGCTGCCGGCGGCCGGCGCGCGGAGCGCCGCCCGTTTTGGTTCGCCGTTTTGGTTCGACTTGCAGGTTTGGCTGCGCGACATCTTCGTTTCGATCGCGATCGCCGCGATCGTCATCGTCTTTCTGTACCAGCCGGTCAAAGTGGAAGGCACCAGCATGTTGCCGCACCTGGCGGACGAAGAACGTATCTTCGTCAACAAGTTTCTCTACAACTTCGACGCCATCGACCGCGGCGACGTGGTGGTCTTCAAGTTCCCGATCGACCCTTCGAAATCGTACATCAAGCGCGTAATCGGCTTGCCGGGGGACACGGTGGAAATTGTCGGCGGCGAAGTGTATCTCAATGGATCGCTCTACCGCGAGCCGTATGTGTTGCAGGGCTATCGCGACCGCGGCTCCTACCCGCAGGTCGTAGTCCCCGCCGGCGAATACTATGTCCTCGGCGACCACCGCAATACCTCGAACGACAGCCGTACCTGGGGCACGGTCGCGCACGCGTACGTGACGGGCAAAGCCGTATTCTCCTATTGGCCTCCCGATCGTTTCGGGGTGCTGGAGTAGGCGGGGCCGG
The DNA here is from genome assembly GCA_965214915.1 of Bryobacterales bacterium. Taxonomy (GTDB): domain Bacteria; phylum Acidobacteriota; class Terriglobia; order Bryobacterales; family UBA6623; genus CATQHP01. Next base: position 1,635,279 of record CBDCCP010000001.1, read on the forward strand.
CAGTCGATGAGTTTCGAAACCATCCTGGCGCTCGAAGACGGGCGTTACTTTCGGGGGCGAGGCGTCGGAGCGCGCGCGGAATCCTCGGGTGAAGTCGTCTTTAACACCGGGTTGACCGGTTATCAGGAAATATTCACCGATCCGTCGTACAGTGGGCAGATCGTGGCCCTGACCTACCCGCACATCGGCAACTACGGCGCGAATGCCGAAGACAGCGAATCGACGAAGCCGTATATCGAAGGGCTGATAGTCCGGGAATTTTCGCAGGTCGCCAGCAACTGGAGGGCCGACGAACGCGCGGACGACTTTCTCGCCAAGCGCGGCATCCCGATTATCGCGGAGATCGACACGCGGGCGCTGGTGCGTCATATCCGCGAGCAGGGCTCGTTGCGGGGCGTGATCTCGTCTCTCGAAAGCGAGCCGCGGAAGCTCGTCGAGAAGGCGCGCCGGATTCCCAAGATGGCCGGGCAAGACCTCGCCACGGGCGTTTCGACCGCGCAAGCCTACGAGTGGACCGACGGGGTCGAACCGTGCTCGCCGTCAGAAATCCTGACTCCCGAAACGCCGGGTAGACGCCACGTGGCGGCTTACGATTTCGGCATCAAGCGCAATATCCTGCGGCAGCTCGTTGCATTTGGGGCGCGGGTTACGGTGGTTCCCGCCGGGACTTCGGCTGACGACGTGCTGGCTTTGCAACCGGACGGGGTATTCGTTTCCAACGGTCCGGGCGACCCGGAACCCTTACGAGGGCCGACCGCCGAGATTCGGCGGCTCGTCGGACGAGTGCCGATTTTCGGCATTTGCCTCGGCTTGCAGGTTCTCGGTCAGGCGCTCGGCGGCAAGACCTACAAGCTGAAGTTCGGCCATCACGGCTGCAATCATCCGGTGTTGAACACGCTCACGAACAAAGTCGAGATCACTTCGCAAAACCACGGCTTCGCGCTGGACCCCGATTCGCTCGACGCCGCGGAGATCGAATTGACCCACGTGAATCTCAACGACCGCACGGTCGAGGGCTTCCGCAGCCGCAAGGACCCGCTGTTTTGCGTGCAGTACCACCCGGAAGCCGCGCCGGGGCCGCACGATTCGCGGTATCTGTTTGCGGAGTTCCGTAGCTTGATGGAGAGGGCGTGACGGGCCGCTTCCCGCCGCGCCTTGGGAACGTCCGACCGAGGTAGCTCATGCCCAAGCGCACCGACATTCGCAAAATCATGATTATCGGCTCCGGGCCGATCGTCATCGGTCAGGCTTGCGAGTTCGATTACTCGGGGACGCAGGCTTGCAAGGCGCTCCGCGACGAGGGCTATGAAACGGTCCTGGTCAACTCCAATCCGGCGACGATCATGACCGATCCGGAGTTGGCCGAGCGCACCTACATCGAGCCGCTCGACAACGAATATCTCGAAAAAATTATCGCCGCAGAACGCCCGCAGGCATTGTTATCGACGGTCGGCGGCCAGACCGGCCTCAATGCTTCGGTGGCGCTGGCCGAGAGCGGCATTCTCGAAAAGTACGGCGTCGAGCTGATCGGGGCGAATCTGGCGGCGATCAAAAAAGCCGAGGACCGCCAGGCGTTCAAGGCGGCGATGACCGGCATCGGTCTGGACGTTCCCCGCTCGCGGCTGGTGGACAACGTAGAGGACGGCGCCGAGTTTGCAGCGGAGGTCGGCTACCCGGTGGTGCTGCGGCCCAGCTTCACCCTGGGCGGGGCCGGCGGCGGGCTGGCTTACAACTCCGAGGAAATGCACACCCTGCTGGGCCGCGGGCTGGACATCTCCCCGGTTCACGAGGTGCTGGTCGAAGAGAGCGTTCTCGGCTGGAAAGAGTTCGAGATGGAGGTGATGCGCGATCTGGCGGGGAACGCCATCGTCATTTGCTCGATCGAGAATTTCGACCCCATGGGCGTCCACACCGGCGACTCCATCACCGTCGCCCCGGCGCAAACGCTCACCGACCGGGAATACCAGATGATGCGCGACGCCTCGCTCGCCTGCCTGCGGGAGATCGGCGTCGATACCGGCGGCTCGAACGTGCAATTCGCCGTCCACCCCGACACCGGGCGCATGATCGTCATCGAGATGAATCCGCGCGTTTCGCGCAGCTCGGCGCTGGCCTCGAAGGCCACCGGTTTTCCGATCGCCAAGATCGCCGCCAAGCTTGCCGTGGGTCTGCGGCTGGACGAGATACCCAACGACATCACCCGCAAGACGCCGGCCTGCTTCGAGCCGTCGATCGACTATGTGGTGGTCAAGGTTCCCAAGTGGCAGTTCGAGAAGTTCCCCGGCTCGGAGCCGGTCCTGGGCGTGCAGATGAAGTCGATCGGCGAGGTCATGGCGATCGGCTCGACGTTCAAGCATGCGCTGTGGAAAGCGATCCGCTCGCTTGAAACCGGCAAGAAATCGGGCGCGGAAGTTTACGACCCCGAGCTGATTCCAAAGCGCCTGATTACCCCTAACCCTGACCGCCTCAACTACCTGCGCTTTGCTTTTTCCGCAGGGCTTTCGGTCGAGGAAGCCTGGGAGATGACGCGCATCGACCGCTGGTTCCTGGAACAGGTGAAAACGGTCGTCGACGAGCAAGCGAAGCTCGCCGCAGCGGGCCTCGAAACCGTGGGCGGGTCCGATTTGCTGCGGGCCAAGCGGTACGGACTCTCCGACAACCGGCTCGCCCGCTTGTGGGGGGTAACCGAGACGGCGGTGCGCAAGCGGCGGAAAGAGCTGGGAATCCAGCCGGTATTCAAGCGGGTGGACACCTGCGCGGCGGAATTCGAGAGCTTTACCCCCTACCTCTACGCGGTTTACGAGGAAGAGTGCGAAGCCGACCCCTCAGACCGCAAAAAAGTGATGATCCTCGGTTCCGGCCCGAACCGCATCGGACAGGGAATCGAGTTCGACTACTGTTGCTGCCACGCCTCGTTCGCGCTGCAGGAGATGGGTTGCGAGTCGATCATGGTCAATTGCAACCCGGAAACGGTTTCCACGGATTACGACACGAGCGACAGGCTGTATTTCGAGCCGTTGACGCTCGAAAACGTGCTCAACATTTTCGATACCGAGAAACCCGACGGCGTGATCGTGCAGTTCGGCGGACAGACGCCGCTGACCCTGGCGCTCCCGCTGAAGACGCACGGCGTGCCGATCGTCGGCACCGATCCCGAGTCGATCGACTTGGCGGAAGACCGCGACCGTTTCGGCAAATTGCTCGAAGAGCTCGACATTCCGCAGCCGCAAGGAGCGACCGCGACGACTCTTGCGGGCGCGCTCGAAGCCGCGCGAGACATCGGCTATCCCGTGCTCGTGCGGCCGAGCTACGTGCTCGGCGGCCGGGCCATGGTCATCGCCTACGAAGCCGCGACGATCGAGGCGTACATGCGCGACGCCGTGCTCTATTCCCAAGATCGGCCGATCTTGATCGACCGCTACCTCGAAAACGCGACGGAAGTGGACGTCGATGCGCTGTCGGACGGCGAGAAAGTCGTGATCGGCGGCATCATGGAGCATATCGAGGAAGCCGGCGTCCATTCCGGCGACAGCTCTTGCGTGCTGCCGGCGCAGTCGATCGCCCCCGATCAACTGGCGACGATTCGGGACTACACGGTGCGCCTGGCCAAGGCGCTGAAGGTGGTCGGACTGATGAACGTGCAGTACGCGATCCGCCGCGGCAAGGTCTTCGTGATCGAGGTCAATCCGCGCGCCTCGCGGACCGTGCCGTTTGTCAGCAAGGCGACCGGCGTGCCCTTGGCGAAGACCGCCGTGGGGCTGATGATGGGCCGCAAACTCGCCGATTTCGGTTTGCAGGAAGGCGTGTTGCCGGTTTGCGAGACCTGCGTCAAGTCTCCCGTGTTCCCGTTCAACAAGTTTGTCGGCGTCGATCCGCTGCTGGGTCCCGAGATGCGCTCGACCGGCGAGGTGATGGGCGTCGGCTCGACGTTCGGCGAGGCGTTCGCCAAGGCGCAGTTGAGCGCCGGACAGGCGCTGCCCGATGCGGGGGCGGTATTCATCAGCGTCAATTCCCGCCAGATAAGGCAAGGCATCGAGATGGCCGCCAAATTCGCCGAGTTGGGGTTCGATATCTTCGCCACCCGCGGCACGGCGTCTTCGCTGCGCGCCGCCGGGTTGCGCTGCAAGACCGTGTTCAAGGTGAACGAAGGCCGTCCCAACGCGATCGACTTGCTCGCCGATCGCAAGATCGACCTGATCGTCAACACGCCCGCGGGGCCGCATGCGTTCGAGGACGAAAAGAAGATCCGCAGCGCGGCGATTCAGCACGGCGTGCCCGGCATGACGACGCTGAGCGCCGCCCGCGCCGCCGCCAACGGCATCGCCGCCCGGCGCGAGCAAGCCGCCCGGGTACGCTCCTTGCAGGACCTGCACGCCCCGGCCGTGCTGTCCGAGGCGTAAGCCGCGCGGACGGCGCTCCGTGTGAGATCTAGCTGCAAGGCCGCGAGCAGGCGGAGAGATCTTTCTTCAACCTGCAAGCCGGGGAAACGATTGTCTTCGAGACCGTGCGGCACAACGACTTGAAAAAGGCGGGCCGGGCATCCGGCTGACTGTGGGCGATTGCCGCGGCGAATGCGCCGTTTCCTGCAACATCGGCAGGGTGTACGGTTACAGTTCAAACGATCCAGCCGCCGCCGAGCGTTTGCTCGCCGCGGTAGAGGACGGCGGCTTGGCCGGGCGTGACGGCGCGCTGCGGCTCGTCGAAGGCGATTACGGCCTCGCCGGGGGCGCTGCCGGGGCGCGCCTCGCCCCAAGCGGGGGCGAATTGGTGGCGGATCTTGATTTGGGCGCGCACCGGCTCGCGGAGGTCGTCGAAGGCAATCCAGTTGGCGTTGCGCACGGCGAACTCCTTGCGCAGCAGCCGATCGCCCTCGCCGACGACCACGCGGCGCTCCGCAGGCAGGATTTCGGTCACGTAAACCGGCTTGCCCGCAGCGATCCCCAAACCGCGGCGCTGGCCGACGGTGTAATGGTGGATGCCGTTGTGCTCGCCCACGACCTTGCCGTCGGTCGTCACGATTTCGCCCCCGACGTCCGCCCGCCCGGAGCCCTGCTCTTCGAGATAACGGTCGATGAACGCGGCGTAGTCGCCGTTCGGAACAAAGCATATCTCGCGGCTCTCAGGCTTGTCGGCCATGCCCAGCCCCAACTCCGCGGCCAGCTTGCGCACCTCGCTCTTATGCATTCCGCCGAGCGGAAACAGCGACCGCGCCAACTGCTCCTGAGTCAGCCCGAACAGAAAATACGACTGATCGCGCGAGCGGTCGACCCCGCACAGCAGCAGGTAACGGCCTGAGTCTTCGTCGTATGCGATGCGCGCGTAGTGGCCCGTGGCGATCGTCTCCGCGCCGATCCGCTCGGCCGTCTCCAGGAAGCGGTCGAACTTGATGAAGTTGTTGCAGAGAGTGCAGGGGATGGGCGTGCGGCCGGAAACGTAATCGTTCACGAACGGCTTGACGACCTCTTCCTCGAAGCGGTCTTCGAAATCGACCACGTAGTAGGGAATCCCGATGTGCTGCGCGGCCCAGCGGGCGTCGTAAACGTCGTCGAGCGAGCAGCAACGCCCCGAGCCCCCGCCTTCGGGAATCAACTCCGGCATGCGCTGCCGGTTCCACAACTGCATCGTCATCCCGACCACGGCTTGGCCCCGCCGCCGGAGCAATCCGGCGGCAACGGAGGAATCGACTCCCCCGCTCATGGCCGCGGCGATGAGCGTCTCGGACATTTGCCCCTCTCCGTTTAGCCTAGCGCGCCGCCCGGCGCCTCGCCCTCCATCTGTTTATAGGCCCAATAGAAACAATTTGCTTCCGCGCCGCGCCGCGCCTTCGATATATTGATTCTCGATAGCGGGCGTAGCGGCCGGCCCCGCGCATTGAAGCTCGAACGGGCTTTGCGCGCCGCCGCTTTTCGTTGCCTTGCCCCCCGACCGGGATGTCGGGCCGGCGCAGGGAATTCGGCCGTAGCCGCCTCAGCGGTCAGCGGTTCCCGTTCCGTCCCCCGACCGGGATGTCGGGTTCTCACAGAAAAGTTCGATTGCGCATCCGCGCATCCCCGCCGGCCCATTGCAGGCAAGGACGGAGAAGCGCGTTTGCCCAAGTTTACGCGAAGGGGATAGGAGTCAAGCATGTCAAAGGAAATGATGAAGCAGGCGGCGTTCGGCAAACCGGCCAAGACGGCCGCGCTGGCGGCTTTGGCCGCGCCGATGCTGTCCGCGCAGGAAGCGTCGGCCGAGGATTTGCAGGCCGCGATCGAGATGGTGCAGACGAACGCCAACATTTTGTGGACGCTGCTGGCCGCTTGCCTGGTGTTCTGGATGCAGGCCGGCTTTGCATTTGTCGAATCGGGGTTCACACGGGCGAAGAGCGCCGCGCACATCATGATGAAGAACATGCTCGACATGTCGCTCGGCGCCTTGAGCTACTGGGCGCTCGGGTTCGGGCTGATGTTCGGCGCCAGCACGGCAATCTATGTCGGCGGCGACCACTTTTTTCTCTCGCCGGACAACGGAACCGCCGACGGACAGTGGGAATACACGTTCTGGATGTTCCAGGTGGTATTCGCCGCGACCGCCGCGACGATCGTTTCCGGCGCGATGGCCGAGCGCACCAAGTTCAGAGGCTATCTGATCTATTCGATCGTGATCTCGGCGCTCATTTATCCCGTCTTCGGTCACTGGGCCTGGGGCACGCTGCTGCTCAGCGACCAATCGGGCGCCTGGCTGGCGAACATGGGCTTTCTGGACTTCGCCGGCTCGACGGTCGTTCACTCGGTGGGCGCATGGGCGGCACTGGCGGGGGCCATCGTGGTCGGGCCGCGGATCGGCAAGTTCGATTCGAAAGGCCGGCCGCGTCCGATCCCCGGCCATAGCATGACGATGGCCGCCTTGGGCGTCTTCATCCTGTTTCTCGGCTGGTTCGGATTCAATGCCGGTTCGACGACGACCGCGGACGGCGCCATCGCGCGCATCGCCGTCAACACCTTCCTCGCCGCTTGCGCCGGCGCCGTGGCCGCGATGATCGTTTCCTGGAGAAAGTTCGAGAAACCCGATATAGGCATGACGCTCAACGGCGTGCTGGCCGGGTTGGTCGGCATCACCGCGCCCTGCGACATCGTGACGCCGCTGGGCGCGATCATCGTCGGCTTGGTCGCGGGATGCATAGTGGTCTGCGGCGTGCTGTTCTTCGACCGGATGAAGGTTGACGATCCAGTCGGCGCCATCTCCGTCCACGGCCTTTGCGGGGTGTGGGGAACGTTGGCTTGCGCTCTCTTGAACGAGGCGCTGTTCACCGGCGATCCCGAGTACAGCTTGATCGGTCAGCTCGGGATTCAGTTGACCGGCATCGTGGCCTGCTTCGTCTGGACGTTCGGCACGGCTTTCGTCCTGTTCAAGATTTTGAAGGCGACGGTCGGCCTGCGGGTCAGCGAAGAAGAAGAACGCGCGGGCCTCGACTACAGCGAGCACGGCTCGAGCGCGTACCCCGACTTCGTCGTATCGGGCGGCACATACACCGGCTCCAACGGCTGATTCGAATTCGGGACCGAGCGCCTGCTTGGAGAAACCCGGTCTTCGGCTGCGTCAAGCGCGGCCGGAGGCCGGGTATTTTTTACGCGGGGAGGCGTTCGCGTTCCTTGCGTTTGGGGCAGGCGCTGCAGGTCAGCGGCTCGCCGTCGGCGTCGAAGACTTCGCTGCCGCCGCAGGAACCGCGCAGGCAGCGGTTCTTGAAGATCAGGCCCACGGCCATGACGGCCATTGCGCCGGCAATGAGTGCGGTGCTGAGGACGACTAACAGCATCACGGCCGCTCTGCTCTTATTGTCGCATCGAAGGCCGCAGAAGCAAGCTCGTCGAAGCCTCCGTCTTCGCGGCGCAGCAGAAAGAGCGCAGCCAGCCCTTCGCGCTCGGCGAACGCGAGACCGGCCGTTTCCCCAAGCACCAGCATGGCGGTGGCGTAGGCGTCCGCCCACATGGCGCTGCGATGGAGCACCGTGACGGAAGCCGCGCGGCTCCCCGCCGGCAATCCGCTGCGCGGGTCGATCGCATGCGCGTAGCGCTTGCCGTCGATCTCGCGGAAGTTGCGGTAGTCGCCGGAAGTGGCCATCGCCTTGCCGCTGAGCGGCAGGATGCGCTGCACGCCGCGGCCCTTGGCGTCCGGCCTTTCGATGCCGATGCGCCAAGGCTTTCCCTCGCTGTTCAGTCCGTGCGCGCAGACCTCCCCGCCGATTTCGACCATGTGGTTTTCGTGGCCGAGACGCGCCAAGGCTTGCGATACGAGGTCCACCGCGCGACCCTTGGCGATTGCCGACAGATCGCAGGCGATGCCGGGCAGCTTCTTGCGCACGGACCGCCGTTCGGGGTCCAGAACGAGATTTTTCCAGCCGCTGCGCTCGCGCAGCGCCGCGATCGTTTCCGCGGCGGGCGGCGCTCCCGGCTTCGCGGGGCCGAAGCCCCACGCTTCGACCAGCGGCCCGACGGTGATATCGAATGCGCCGCCGGAAGCCTCGCTGACCGCCTGCGCGGCGGCGAACACGGCGAAAGTCTCGGCGCTCAGCAGAAACGGCTCGGTCGATGCATGCCGGTTGAAACGAGACAGCTCCGAATCGTCCCGGTAAGTGGACATCGCGCGGTCCACGCGCTTGAGCGGATCTTCGACGGCGGCCCGCAGACGTTCTCTGTCGAGCGGCTCGGCGGCAACGATGGAGACGTTGTAGCGCGTCCCCATCGCGCCGCCTTGAAACGTGTGCAGCGCGACCGGCGGCGCTTGGACGCAGGCCGCGCATACGACCGACCCCAAGGCAAGCGCCGCGCGATGCCGTCGGCGAATCGGCATGGAAGTTCCGCGGCGCTTATCCGCCGAACATCCCGTCCGAGACGCTTTCGACGCCGCATGACGCTTCTCTGCGCCGAAAACCCGCATCTCGGGGATTATGCCGCTGCTTCCGCCTGCAATCGTTCAACATGCCGAATGGCCGGCGCCGACTCGTGGGGACGATTCCGCCGCTTGCGGGCTTGAGCGATGTCGTACTTGGTTTGAAGCTCCATCCAACTATCGGCGACTCCCCATCCGGCAGCTTCCAGCTTCAACGCCATATCGAGCGAGATCCGTGCGTGTCCGTTGATAACACGGGACAATGACACCCGCGAAATTCCCAGCTTCGCAGCCGCTTCGCCAACGGTCATATCCGCCGCGTCGTCTTCGATACTCTCCATGTGCAGCGTCCGAATCGCCCGCCCGGGATGCTGCGGGTTAACCCGCAGCCAAGCATCGTCTTTCAGTCCAACAATCATCGCTTCACTCCTTTCCAATGGTAGTCTTCCAAGTCAACATCGTAAGCGTTGCCGTTCTCTAACCGGAAGGTTATCCTCCAGTTCCCCGACACCCTCACGCTCCATTGCCCCTTGCGGTCGCCCTTCAGCGGATGCAGACGATATCCAGCCAGCGCGCTGATCGGGTTGCTGCCGTTCAGTGCCGACAGGATATCTTCGATCCGATTCAAATACTTTCGCGGCAGCTTTCGCCCGTCGTTCTTTTCGGAAAATTGTTTGAGCGCGGTGCTCTTGAATCCCCGAACCGCCACTGGACTCAGTGTATCGCGATCTTCCCCCGGCCCTTCTCTCGGCGCTGCCGGAGCGCCGCCGCCGATGCCGCTGCAGCAGGACGAAATGCGGGCGATTCTTCGCGCCGCGGCGCTTACCCGCCGAAGTCGTCGAAGAGGATGTTTTCGGGCTCGACGCCCAGGCTGTCGAGCATATTGAAGCAGGCCGTCATCATCGGCGGCGGCCCGCAGATATAGTATTCGCAGTCTTCCGGCGCGGGGTGATCTTTTAAGTAGTTGTCGAGCAGAACCTGGTGGATGAAGCCGGTGTAGCCCTTCCAGTTGTCCTCGGGCAGCGGATCCGACAGCGCCAGATGCCATTCGAAATTCTCATTCTCCGCGGCAAGGGCGTCGAAATGGTCGATATAGAATGCCTCGCGCAGACTGCGCGCGCCGTACCAGAAGGTCACCTTGCGCTTCGTGGCCAGCCGCTTGAATTGATCGAAGATGTGCGAGCGCATCGGCGCCATGCCCGCGCCGCCGCCGATGAAAACCATCTCGGCGTCGGTGTCGCGGGCGAAGAATTCGCCGAACGGCCCGGAAATCTCGACCTTGTCGCCGGGCTTCAAATTGAAGATGAACGACGACATTTTGCCTGGAGGCGTCCCCTTGGGCGCCCGCGGCGGCGGCGAGGCGACGCGGACGTTCAACATGATGACGCCGCGCTCCTCGGGGTAGTTGGCCATCGAGTAGGCCCGCTCCACGGGCTCGTCCACCTTCGAGACGTACTGCCATAAGTTGAACTTGTCCCAGTCCGCGCGGTACTCCCCGCCGATGTCCATGTCCTTGTACTCGACGACGTGCGGCGGGCAGGCGATCTGGATGTAACCGCCCGCGCGGAAGGGAACCGCTTCGCCCGCGGGCAACTCAAGAATCAATTCCTTGATGAACGTGGCGACGTTGTCGTTGGAGCGGACGACGCACATCCAGCGTTTGACCGAGAACACTTCGGCGGGGACGCGAATCTCCATGTCCCCTTTGACTTTCACCTGGCAGGACAGACGGCAGCCCCGGCGCGCCTCGCCGCGCGTGATGTGGTTCGTCTCGGTGGGCAGCATCGCCCCGCCGCCGGAAACTATGTCCAACTTGCAGACTCCGCAACTCCCTTTGCCGCCGCAGGCCGACGGGATAAAGATTTTGTTGTTGGCCAGTGTGCCCAGCAGCGTGCCGCCGGAGGGTACGGTCAGCGTATGGGCCGGGTCGCCGTTGATCGCGATGTTGACCTCGCCGCCGTCCACAAGCTTGTTTTTCGCGGCCATCAGCACGGCCACGAGCGTCAGGATGACGATCGTGAACATGAAGACTCCGAGAAAAATGGTGTCCATGATGCTTGAACCCGGCGTCTCGGTCTATAGCTGAATCCCGCCGAAGGCCATGAAGCCGATGGCCATCAGGCCGGTCAGGATAAACGTCATGCCCAGCCCGCGCAGGCCCTGGGGAACGTTGCTGTAGCGCATCCGCTCGCGGATCGAAGCCAGGGCGATGACCGCCAGCGCCCAGCCGACGCCCGAACCGAACCCGAACACGGCGCTCTCGGTCAAGGTGTAGTCGCGCCTGACCATCAGCAGCGAGCCGCCCAGAATGGCGCAGTTGACGGCGATGAGCGGCAGGAACACGCCGAGCGCCGCATACAGCGTGGGGAAGTAGCGGTCGAGCGTCATCTCGACGATTTGCACCATCGCGGCGATGGTCCCGATGTAGCACAGGAATCCGAGAAACGACAGGTCGTATTGCGCCAGATCGGGGCTGATCCAGGCCAGCGCGCCGTCGCTTAAAAGGTAGTGGTAGATCAGATTGTTCATCGGCACGGTCACGGTCTGCACGAAAACGACCGCGGCGCCGAGCCCGATGCCCGTGGCCACCTTCTTCGAGCAGGCCAGGAACGAGCACATGCCGAGAAACAGAGCCAGGGCCATGTTCTCGACGAAGACGGCCCTGACCGCGAGGTTCAGATACTGTTCCATCGTTCTAACCCTCTTCCTCGACCTGATCGGACTTCCAGGCGCGCAACGCCCAGATAAACAGCCCGATGATGAAGAACGCGCCGGCGGACAGGCCGAGCAATCCGTTGGGAACGTACCAGCCGCCATCGTTGACCGTCGCCATAACGGTGGCCCCGAAGAGCTTGCCCTGGCTGAACAACTCGCGGAGAAACGCCGTCGCCATCAGGATGACGCTGTATCCAAGCCCGTTGCCGAGGCCGTCGAGCAGGCTCATGATCGGCCCGTTCTGCATGGCGAAGGCTTCCGCCCGGCCCATGATGATGCAGTTGGTGATAATCAGTCCGACAAACACCGAAAGCTGCTTGCTGATCTCGAAGAGGTACGCCTTCAAGATCTGGTCGGTGACGATCACCAGCGAGGCGATGATCGTCAACTGCACGATGATGCGGATGTTGCCGGGGATGAAGTTGCGCAGCAGGCTGATCGACAGATTCGACAGCGCCAGGACGCTGATCACCGCCAGACACATCACCGCGGCGGTCTCGAGCTTTGTGGTTACCGCCAGAGCCGAGCAGATGCCCAGCACTTGCAGCGCGATCGGGTTGTTCTCGAAAAGCGGATCGAGGAACGTGGTTTTTACCGCGGACGCCATCAGGCCTGCCCCTCTCGAAATCTCCGAAGATATTTACGGAAACCCTGCTCGCCGAGCCAGAACTCCAGCATCGTGCTGACGCCGTTGCCGGTGATCGTCGCGCCGGACAGCCCGTCCACCTGGTGCGGCGCCTCTTGCGCATTCCCCGCGTTGCCCTTGACCACTCGAATCGCCGGGTTGCCGGCTTCGTCATAGGCCCTGCGGCCGGGCCATAGGGCTTTCCATTTGGGATTGTCGACCTCGCCGCCGAGGCCGGGCGTTTCGCCGTGTTGGTAGAAAGTCAGGCCCCGAATCGTGTTGCCGTCGCGTCCGATAGCCAGAAAACCGTAGAGAGTCGACCACAGGCCGTAGCCTTCGACGGGTATGACGCACATGGCCGTTTCGCCGTTCTCCAACACGTGATAGACCAGAGCACGATGAGGAACCCGCTTGATTGCCGAGCGGTTCGCCGGGGCCTCGCGGCTTGTCGTCGGATCGGCGGCGGCTTTCGCTTGATCGAATGTCGTCGGATCGATATCCGTCTCCTCGCCCGTCGCCAGATCGATCACGACCGCCCGGATGTTTGCGAAGCGCTGCAGAAGCTCCTCGCGGCTGAGCGGTTCGTCCGGATCGGCCAAGCCGGCCGCGTAGAGGACGTTTTTCTGCTTGTCGAGCAGAGCGTTGAGATCCTGGCGCTCGCTGAGCGAAACCGCCGAACTCGAAACCAGCACCGCGCAGACGATGCACACCGCGCCGGCAAAAAAGACGGTATAGACAGCGCTATGCTGCATACCGCGCCTTCCTGCGCTTGATGTTGGCGCGCACGACGAGATGATCGATGAACGCCGCAAAAAGGTTCATGAATAGAATGGCGAGCATCATCCCTTCAGGGTACGCCGGGTTGATTACGCGGATCAGAATCGCCAGGATTCCGATCGAGAACCCGTAGATGTAGCGGCCGGTGTCGGTGTGCGCCGCCGAAACCGGGTCGGTCGCCATGAACACCAGTCCGAACGCCCAGCCGCCCAGGACGGCGTGCCAGGCGAACGGCACGTTCATCAACGGGTTCGTCGTCGAGCCGACGGCGTTCAAGACCTGCACCATCAGAAAAGACCCGACGACGACGCTGAGCATGATGCGCCACGAGCCGATGCCGGAAACGATCAGCACCGCCGCGCCGATCAAGCAGGCGAGCGTCGAGGTTTCGCCCATTGATCCGGGGATGAAACCGAGAAACGCATCCCGCCAGGTGATTGCCGCGGAGGCCAGCGCCTCGGGACCCGAGACCGCGGCGTTAGCCAGCCAGGTTGCGCCGCTCGCGCCGTCGACGGAAGTGTCCGCTGCGACCCAGACGCGGTCGCCCGAGATATAAGCCGGATAACCGAAGAAGAGGAACGCCCGCGACGTCAGCGCCGGGTTGAGGATGTTCATCCCGGTGCCGCCGAAAATCTCCTTGCCGATAATCACGCCGAAAGCAATGCCGAGCGCCGCCTGCCAGAGCGGAATCGTGGGCGGCAAGACCAGCGGAAAGAGCATCCCGGTCACTAGAAAGCCTTCGCTGATTTCGTGCTTGCGAACGACCGCGAACAACGCCTCGCAATTGCCGCCGACGGCGAACGTCACGAGCAGCACGGGCAGGTAATAGAGCGCCCCGTGAATCATGCATGCCGGCAGGTCGTTCGGGTCGAACGCTTCCAATCCAAGCGCGTGCATCGCGCCGGTTTGCCAGGTATCGAGCGGAAGAGCGCCGGCGGCGATCGCCAAGTGCGCTTGGTAGCCGGTGTTGTACATGGCCATGAACGCGCAGGGCAGCAGGGCGAAGACGACCGTAAACATGATCCGCTTGAGGTCGAGGCCGTCGCGGACGTGCGCCGCGCCGCGCGTGACCGCGCCGGGCGTGTAGAGAAACGTGTCCGCCGCCTCGTACAGCGGATAGAGTTTTTCGAAGGGGCCGCCCGCTTCGAACTTTTTGCCTATGGAATCGAGAAATGCGCGCATGCGATTGCGGTTTCTGAATGCGGCGGGTTGCCGAGTCAGCCTTCCTTCTCGATTTTGGTCAGGACTTGCCGCAGCAGCGGTCCGTAGTCGGCCTTTCCGGGCGAAACGAACGAGCACAGGGCCACATCTTCCTCGCACAGCTCCAATGCGCCGAGCTCCTGCGCCCGCTCCTCGTCGGAAACCAGCAGCGCCCGCAGCAAGGGTGCGGGCAAGATGTCCATCGGCATCACTTTTTCGTACATGCCGATGGGCACCATCGCCCGGCGGGAGCCGTGCGCCGAGGTTGTGAAACCGAATTTCTTGCCGGGCATCAGTTTCGAGAGAAATACGTTGGCGGCCGAGTAGGCGCCGGCGCCGGGCGAGAGCCAGCCTAGAAAATTCCGGCCGCGGGCCTCCGCGAGCACCGAGATTTGCGAGTGGTAGCGTCCCAAGTAGCCGAAGACCTCGCCCGAGGCCTTCCGTCCGGAGAGCACCGAGCCGGAGACGATCCGCGATTCCCCGCTTTTGAGCTCGCGGTTCGTGAGCGACGCGGTCGAGGCGCCCAGGCGCGTGCGCAGCAGCCGCGGCCGTTCGACGGCGGGGCCGGCCAGCGATACGATGCGCTCCACGTCGAGCGCGCCGCTGCCGAACAATCTGCCTATGGCGATGACGTCCTGATAATCGACATGCCAAACCTGCTTGTTGAGGTCCACCGGGTCCAGCAGATGAATGTGAACGCCCGCGGTTCCGCTGGGATGCGGCCCGCTGAATGTTTCTTCGCTGAAATTGCCCTCGGCGGGCGTGCTGACCGCGCTGCCGGGAGCCTTGCAAACGTAAACGACGGCGGGCTCGGCAAGCTTGCCGACTGCCGCCAATCCTTGGGCGAAACGTTCCTCGCGCCCGCGCAGCGCCACGTCAACGTCGGGCGCGAGCGGATTGCTGTCGATGGCCGTGACGAAGATCGAGTGAGGCTTGGCGTCGACCGCCGGAACCTTGCCGAAGGGCCGGGTTCGGAATGCCGTCCAAAGGCCCGACTCCACCAGCAGGTTGCGGACTTCGCCGCCCGAGAGTTCCGCGGGATGCTTGCCGCTGTAGGCGTCAAAGGCGACGCTGTCGCTCCCCCCGGCGAGCTCGCCGCGGTCGAGTTCGATCACCAGCGATTGAAACGCCCGCCGGTCGCCGCGGTTGATCGCGGCGACCCTGCCGCCGGCCGGAGCGGTATAAATTACGCCCGGCGTTTTCTTGTCCTCGAATACCGGCCGGCCGCGGCGAACCTCATCGCCGACCGCGACGAGCATGGTCGGCTTCATGCCGGCATAGTCTGCGGCCAGCAAGGCTGCATGGCTGGGAGCATCCGCCGATTCGATCGCCTGTAGAGGCTCGCCTGCTATTGGCAGGTCAAGCCCCTTGTCGATTTTGTGCAGCCCCATGAATCTGTTTGTTTTTCGGTTGCGGTTGATTTCGGGGGATCGACCTGACGCCGCTTCGGGCTACCGATGTGACGGGGTAAAGGCTCCTCAAGAATCGTGGCGGCAGGCAACCATACAAGACATTGCTTGCAATTCCCGAACTGCCTGCCGCGATTTTCCATTGTAGCGCCTCGCGGCGTTGGCCGCCGGGCCGGGCGAGCGGAGAGCGCGGGCTTCGTTGTTTTCTATAATCCGAATTGTGCCTGTCGAGATGGAATGCCCCTCAGTTCCGACCGCCGTCACGGTTGTCGTTAACGGCTCGTTGCGCCCTGCAGCGCACGGCGCAACGATTCAGACCCTGATCTTCGAACTCGGACTCGATGCCGAGGCGGTCGCTGTGGAGCGCAACCACAAAATCGTCAAGCGGAGCGACTGGGCCGGCGCCGTCCTCGAAGACGGCGATACAATTGAGATTGTCCACTTTGTTGGAGGCGGTTAGCGCCCGGAATTTTTTCTTTCCCGTTCGTCTCCGGAATACCGCATATAATCTCTGAGTTTGTGCTTGAGTTTACTTCGACGAAGCAATCGCAACGCCAATGCCTGCAAGAAACGCTCCTGTGAAGGCCCCGACGCCTCCTGAAATATTCAGCAGCGTGGAAGTTGCGATCATCACGGGCGTCAGCTTGCGACAGCTTCAGTGGTGGGATGAGCAAGGCATCGTCACGCCGATGCAAAAGGGGCACCGGCGCCTCTACCGTATGCGCGAAGTCGTCGAAGTCGCCCTGATCACCGAGTTGCGCCGCAAGGGGATTTCGCTGCAGAAAACCCGCAAAGTCCTTTCGTACCTGCAAAAGGTACACGGAGACTCGTTTTACAGACCACGCAAGGACGGCGTGGAGTTGTACTTGCTGACCGACGGCGACAATGTTTTCCTGGAGGATTCCGATCGCGGCATCGTCAACGTGGTAAAAGAATCGAATCAGCCGATCATCGCGATCTGCATCACCGATCAGGTCGCCCGGCTGAACTCGCGAATCGGGCTGCGCAAGCAAGTCAAGCGCGAGACGAAGACGGCTACGCCCGCGCGCATCCGCAAAGCTTCGTAGGACGCCGTTCGGAAGGAGAAGAAAACGGGCCGCTCCGATGAGCGGCCCGTTTTCATTTGCGGACGACGGCGCAGGCTGCTAGACCTTATCGGGAGGCGGCGTCTCGAAACCCTTGCGGTAGGTTTTGCCGAGCATTGCGTTCGCCCGCTTGTCGTTCGTGAACTGTTGCGCGCGCGGGTCGAAGTCGAGCGTCTCGCCGCGCTCGAAGGCGATGTTGCCCAAGTGGGCAAGACCGGCCGCGTAGTGCGCCGTCTCGACCGGACCGTTCTGGTCTTCGGTTTTGCGGCTGCGCACCGCTTTGATGAAGTTTTCGTAGTGCCGCGTCGGAGCTTCTCCGCTTTCGACCAGTTGGGGCTTGCGGCCGCGGAAAATTTCCCATTTGGTGTAGCCGGAAATCGCCATGTAGCCGTCCGAGCCGTAAAACAGGTTGCCGTTGGCCGAACGGGTTTCGTGGTTCGAGTGCCAGAAGCGCACGGAAATTTCGGCGAGCTTGTTCTCGTTGCCGAACTTCATCGTAGTGCTGAGCGCCTCGGGCGTCTCGCGGTGATCGTCCCACAGGTACTTGCCGCCCATGGAGGCGATCTGCGTCGGAAACGTCACGCCCAGGCCCCACTGCAGCATGTCGGTCTCATGGATGCCCTGGTTGCCGATTTCGCCGTTACCGAAATCCCAGGTCCAGTGCCAGTTGTAGTGGACATGGCGCCGCGAATACGGGCGCCACTTTCCGGGGCCGACCCACAGGTTGTAATCGAGATCGTTGGGCGGGTTCTCGTCCGGCGCGGCCTCGAGCGGCGGGCGCCACTTGAAGATGTTGACGCGGCCCATGTAAACGTCGCCGATCGCGCCGTCGCGAAGCTTTTGGACCGCCTCGCGAATCGCTTCCGAACTGCGCAGTTGCACGCCGTGCTGGACGATGCGGTTGTATTTACGCGCCGCGGCGATGAGGCTCAGGCCTTCGTTGTAAACGTGCGTCGCCGGCTTTTCGACGTAAACGTCCTTACCCGCCTGGCAGGCCCAGACGGCGGCCAGCGTGTGCCAGTGATTCGGCGTGGCGATAGTGACGACGTCGATGTCCTTGTCGTTGAGAACCTCGCGCAAATCCTGAACGAGCTTCGGCCTATGGCCGTGCTTGGCCTCGAACTCGCCCGCGCGTTTCGCAGCGATGCTGAGATCGGGGTCGACGAAAGTCGTGACCTCGACGTTCTTGAGCGGCTGCAGACCGTACATGTGGCTCTGGCCGCGGCCGTTCACGCCCAATACGGCGGCGCGAATGCGGTCGTTGGCGCCGAGCACGCTGCCAGGAGCGGCAAACGCGGCCGCCGGAGCAGCGGCGGCTGCCGCCGTGCTCTTCATAAATGTTCTACGTTCCATGAATGAAACCCTCCCGCTGCTTATCTTAGCCGATGCCGCACGACCCCGGATAGCTTTGAAGTCGAAAAAAGCGCGGCGCCGGGCGATTCGTCCCGGTTCGCGGAACGAAGTCGGTTGTTCGCCCGGGTTAGACAACTCAGCGGCGCTGATAAAAAGAGACGTTCGCAGCGTCCAGGTTTTCGATTTGAGCTTCGAGAATCGTGTAGCGGAGCAACTTCGCGCGGCCGCGCAGGCCGGCGGCCGCTTCGCGGGAAAGATCCGCGGCAAAGATGTCGCAGCCGTCGGAATAAGAGTAGCGTTCGTAGCGCGGCGGCAATCGAGCGAGCAGCGGCATCGCCTCGTCCCAGAAATTCCTGCGCCTCAGCACGCGGGTCCGCCGGCCGGCCTCGCGGGTCAATTCGACCCGGCCCCGCGGCCCGTGAAAGACGATGCGCAGGCATTGCTCCGGGTCGAACGTCCGGCTCGGATCGTCTTCGGGGAATCTCTTCAGAAACTCCGCGACCTCTTCGGCCGCGGCTTCCACTCCGGCCCAGCGGAAACGCAAATCCCCGCTGACCAGCGATCCGCGGGTCAGGATGCGGGCGATCCGCTGCGGATTTTTACCGCATACGACCAGAATCTTCTCGACCAACTCGGCGCCCGTCAGGTTGACCCGGTTCACGGGCGTCGTGTTGAGATAGCCTGCGGCCTCGTCGCTGACTTTGCAGGGAATGACGTCCGGGAGGGCCACGCCGCAATCTTACCCGATGGACGCCCCGCTGCCGCCGCGGACAAGAATCAATCGATAAAGCCGTGGGCCCGTAGAGTTTCGCTCAACTCGGGCTCTTCCCAGAAAACGATGCGCTCCAGGATTTTCCCGTCTTCGAGAACCGCGCCGTAGGGCACGTCTTCGAAGGGGAACGTTTCCTTCAACACCGTCAAGTCCGGCGACAGCTTCACGTTCTTGAGGCCGGCGTCCTCGACGAAACCGGGGCCCCAGTCGAAGTCCTGCGTCGGGATCCCGACAAACGCGGAGTTCCATTCGTACTGCGACATTTTCTGCCCGGCATCGAGGCAGTGCAGACAACTGGGGTTGAAGAAATACAGGAAGATCTTTCCTTCAAGCAGGCTGTAGGTCTCGCCGTCCGCCCTAATCGCCGCCGGAACGTCGCCGTCCGGCGACGGCCCGAGGCGGTCGACCGCCAGCATGACGCCGGCGAAGAGAACGATGCCGCATACGGCGCCGGCCGCGCTCTTCAGGGCCGCCGGCTTGGGGGCGAACCAGGCCGCCAGAACTGCGAGCGCCAGCATGGCGGCGTCGCTCCAGAAGAACGCCGGACCGACCGCGCGCTCCAGCCAGGGGAAGCAGGAACAGTCCTCGCCCCGCAGCGTCTGGTAGTTGACGGCCATATAGGCCATGAAGGCAACCAGCAGAGCGGCCGAAAGATACCCGCCCCAGCGCCGCCACGCGGGCCGCAGCAGGAGGACGCCGGCGGCGACCTCCGCAACCGCCACGGCCATCGTGCCGGCCAGGCTCCACTTGACCGGGACGAGCAACTGAGTCAGCTTGAGTTGCCAGCCCGAAATGTCGCTCAGCTTCCAAAGGCCGGCGGCGAACCAGAGAAAGGCCATCGCGGCGGCCGCCGCCCAGCCGACCCACGACTTCCAGGCGGCGCCTTGCGGAACGGTTTCTTGCATAATCGAACAGACGCGCGAAAGCGCGGTCGGTAAGTATCCAGTATATGCGCCCGGTTTGCGACAATCGGTAGCGATGCAAAAAGCCGACGGCATGAACTATGCGCCCACGGGCAAATCGAGGCCGGTCGTCGAACCCGGCGAGTTCCGCTTCGCGGCGATGGCGCTCGATCACGGGCATATATACGGGATGTCGAACGGCCTCATCGAGGCCGGCGCAACTCTCAAGTGGGTGTACGACCCCGACCCCGAGAAAGTGAAGAAGTTCGTTGCCGCCTACCCGCAAGCGAGAGCGGCCCGCAGCAAACAGGAAGCGCTCGACGACTCCGAGGTCCAACTGGTCGCCGCCGCGGCAGTGCCGAATCTGCGCTGCGGCCTCGGCTGCGAGGCGATGGAGCACGGCAAACACTACTTCACCGACAAAACGCCCATGACCACGCTCGACCAACTCGACGAGGCGAAGAAAAAGGCCGCGGAAACAGGCAGGAAATACGCCGTGTACTATAGCGAGCGCTTACACAGCGAGTGCTCCGTCTACGCCGGAAAGCTCATCGCCGACGGGGCGGTCGGCCGCGTCATCCAGGTCATCGGCCTGGGGCCGCACCGCCTCAACGCTTCGTCGCGCCCGGACTGGTTCTTCAATTTCGAGCAGTACGGAGGGATTCTCTGCGATATCGGCTGCCACCAGATCGAGCAGTTCCTGTTCTATGCAGGAGCGAAAGACGCCGTAGTGACCTCGAGCCGGGTGGCCAACTACAACAACAAGGCATTCCCCGAGCTCGAAGATTTCGGCGACGCCTCGCTCATAGCCGACAACGGCGCCGCCAACTATTTCCGCGTCGACTGGTTCACGCCCGACGGCCTGGGCGCCTGGGGAGACGGACGCGCCTTTATTCTGGGCACGGACGGCTACATGGAGTTGCGCAAGTACCTCGATATCGCCCGCGAAGGCGAGTCGGACCAGCTCTATCTGGTCAACCACAAGGGCGAGCGGCGCATCCGCACGCACGGCACGGTGGGTTTCCCGTACTTCGGACAATTGATTCTCGATTGCCTGCATGGAACCGAAAACGCGATGACGCAGGAGCACGTCTTCAAGGCTGCTGAATTGTGCCTGATCGCGCAGCGCGACGCCATGAAAATCGAATAGCATACCTCGGGTGATCGTCCTGGCCGCGCTTCTTGCCGCCTCGTGCGGCTATTCCTTGGCGATAATCGCCGCCTGCCGGCGTTACCGTCATGCCCGGACGGCCGCAGGCGGCGCGGACGCGGCAGGCCCGCGGGCGGCCGTCTCGATCTTGAAGCCCGCATACGGCGCGCGGGCGGACTTCGCAAAAAACCTGCGCAGCCACGCCGCGCAGGACTACCCCGAATTTGAGATTCTGGTCGGGGTCGACGAAGAAGACGAGCCGGCGCGGAACACGGTTCACCGACTCCAGCGCGAGTTCCCGAACCGCCGCATCGAAGCCGTCGTCTGCGCAAAACCCGATTGCACAGTCAATCCCAAGATAGCCGTGCTGGAAGCGTTGGGGAAGCGCGCTTCCCATCGGATCTGGGTTGTCAGCGATGCCGACATCGAGGCGCCGCCGGGCTGGCTCGACGCACTGGCGGCGGAGCTCGAACGCCCCGGGGTCGGGCTTGTGACCTGCCTTTACGGCGCGGAGCCGGGGCCGGGACCGGCTTCCCTGCTCGAAGCCCTCTGGATCGACGCCGAGTTCGCCGGCCAAGTCGTGCTGGCCCGGGCGGTTCAGGGTATGCGCTTCTCATTAGGCGCCGCGATGGCTTTTCGCCGAGACGATTTCGAGAAAGTCGGCGGGTGCGGCTCGCTCAAGCAATTCATCGGCGACGACTACATTCTGGGGGAAAAATTTTCGCAAGCCGGACTCCGAGTATCGCTGAGCCGCGCTGCGGTGACAACCCATCTTCCCCATTACGGCCTCGCCGAGGCATGGGCGCATCGACTCCGTTGGTCGCGCACGATTCGAGCGCAGCGCCCGGCAGGTCATTTGGGACTGGGCCTCACCTTCGGCGCCGTCTGGGCTCCCGTTGCTATGGCCGCGGCCCCGGCAGCGCTTTGGCCCGCCGCATTGGCCGCGCTCGTCCTGCGGGGGTGCGCTGCAAGAGCCTCGGCGCGGACCGTCGGGCGGCGGCTCTCCGCGGCCCATCTCCTGTTGCTTCCGGTCGCCGACTGCTGCGCCTTGCTGGCCTGGTTCGCCAGCTTTGCAAGCCGAAAAGTCACTTGGGCGGGCAGGCCATTTCGGCTCGGACCGAAGGGCCGCATCGTACCCTGAGCGGCGCACGGCGTCCTGATTCGGCGCCGAACGATCGGCTATACTTGAAATTTCCGATGTCCGGCGGCAACGAAAAATCGGTTCTGCTGCTGAAGCCTCGAGGCTTTTGCGCCGGGGTCGTCCGTGCGATCGACATTGTCGAATTGGCGCTCGACGTTTACGGGCCGCCGATCCACGTACGCAAGGAAATCGTCCACAACCGCCATGTCGTCAACGACTTGGCAAGCCGCGGAGCCGTGTTCGTGGAAGAGCTCGATGAGGTTCCGGCGAACGGGCGCGTCGTTTACAGCGCGCATGGAGTCGCCCCCGCTGTGCGCGAGGACGCCGCGCGGCGCGGCCTCGAGGTGATTGACGCCACTTGTCCCCTGGTGACCAAGGTCCATCTCGAAGCCGTCAAGTTCGCCAAGGCGCACAATACGATCCTGCTGATCGGGCACCGCGAGCACGACGAAGTCATCGGCACCTTGGGCGAGGCCCCCGAGCGGACGATCGTCGTATCCTGCCCGCAAGAAGCGGAGACGGTGGAAGTCTCCGATCTCGACAGCGTTGCTTACCTGACTCAGACCACGCTGAGCCTCGACGAAGCCGAGTCGATCATTGCCATTCTGCGCAGTCGTTTCCCCAAGATTCAGGCGCCGCCGGCGCAGGACATCTGCTATGCGACCGAGAACCGTCAGCAGGCGGTCAAACGCACGGCCGCGAAGGCGGACCTGCTGCTGGTCGTGGGTTCGCGGAACAGCTCGAATTCGCAGCGATTGGTCGAGGTCGGCCGCAACGGCGGCGTTCCCGGCTACCTGATCGACGATGAGCGCGACATCGACGAAGCCTGGTTCGAAGGGGTGCGCAACGTCGCGGTTACCGCCGGCGCCTCGGCGCCGGAAGTTCTGGTCCGGCGCGTGATCGACTGCCTTAGGGGTTTCCACTTCGAAAACATCCACGAGGTCGAAGTCATCGAAGAAGACGTAAAGTTTCCGCTCCCGCCCCAGTTGGCGGCCCATCGGCGCTTGGCGCAAATTGCCACGGTTTCATGAGCACGGCCCCACGATGGAGCGGGGAACCCGCTATCGCGCGAACCCGCACGATCGATCTCGCAACCGCTGTCGAAGAGGCGGTCGACCGCGTCTGCCGTTATCTTTTCAATCGCCAGAACGTCGCCGGCTACTGGGTCGGCGAGCTTGAGGCCGACACCACTCTGGAGTCCGACTATGTGGCGCTGCAACTCTGGCTCTATCCGCCCGCGGCGGACGGTTGCTGGAACCCACCCACCCGCGGGCGCGTGGATGCCGCTTGTTGCCGCATCCTCGAACGCCAATTGTCCGCTGGCGGCTGGAGCGTTTATGCGGGCGGCCCGGCCAACGTCAGCGCTTCGGTCAAGGCATACTTTGCGCTGAAGCTGGCGGGCTTCAACGCAGACGACGGGAGAATGCGCCGCGCGCGGGCCGTAATCCGCAGCCTCGGCGGAGTCGAGGCGACCAACAGCTACACGAAGATTTATCTGAGCTACTTCGGACTGTACCCGCGCTCGAAGATCCCCTCGATCCCCCCTGAAATTTTCCTGTTGCCGGAAAGCAATCGATTCAGCGTTTACGGCATGTCCTCGTGGAGCCGCGCCATCCTCGCGCCGCTGTCGATCCTCAGCGCGAAGAAAGCGCTCCGGGCCGTGCCGCGCGGTTTTCACATCGAGGAGATATTTTCCGGCGTCGAGCCCGAGCTCGCGGAACGGCTGAGCTGGAAGCAGTTTTTCCTGCTGGTCGATAAGGGCCTGAAGCTCTGGGAGGCTTCCGGCATTCGCGCGGACCGCCGCAAAGCGGTCGACGCGGCGGCGGAGTGGATGCTCGCCCGCCTGGAGGACTCCGACGGCCTGGGCGCCATCTACCCAGCCATGATGAACTCGATCATGGCCCTGACCGAGCTCGGGTTCGCTCTCGACGACCCCAGGCTGCAAAGAGAAATCGAACGCTTCAACGCGCTGATTCTCGAAGACGAAGAGGGTTTTCGAGTGCAACCGTGCCACTCGCCCGTTTGGGATACGGCAATGACGGTTTTCGCCATCGCGTCGGCCAAGGACGATCTCGAAGAACCCGCCCGCTGGGCGCTTGCCCGCGCGGCGGACTGGCTTGTGGGCAAGCAAGTCCGCAAAAAGGGCGACTGGTCGGTGAAAAGACCGCGAGCGGAACCCGGAGGCTGGTATTTCGAGCACGCCAACGAGTTCTACCCCGACACCGACGATACGGCGAAGGTCCTGCTGGCGCTCTCCCTGGTTGAAGGCAACGCTGCCGCGCGGCAGCGCAGCGCGGAGCGCAGCGCCGTCGATTGGCTGGCCGCGATGCAATCTTCGGACGGGGGCTGGGCGGCGTTCGACGCGGACAACAACGCCGAGATTCTGACTCATGTGCCTTTCGCCGACCACAACGCGATGCTCGACCCGACCTGCGCCGACATCACCGGGCGGGTGATCGAAGCGCTTTCCCGGCGCGCGCCGGACCGCTGCCGCGCCGCGATTCGCCGCGGCGTCGATTACCTGCGCCGCAATCAGGAAGCAGACGGAAGCTGGTACGGGCGCTGGGGCGTAAATTATCTCTACGGAACCTGCTTCGCCTTGCGCGGGTTGCGCGCGGCGGGCGAAGACCCGCGCGAAGCCCATATGATCCGCGCCGGAGAGTGGGTCCGTTCGGTGCAAAACCGGGACGGCGGCTGGGGGGAGACCGCCGCAAGCTACGACGATCCGACGCGCAAGGCGGAAGGCCCCTCGACGGCCTCGCAAACCGCTTGGGCGCTGATGACGCTCTTTGCCGCGGACGACTATGAGACGGACTCGGTCGAGTCCGGCATCCGCTACCTGATCGAGCGTCAGCACGAAAACGGTTCGTGGCGCGAGCCGTTTTTCACAGGCGCCGGCTTCCCTCGCGTGTTTTACCTGCGCTATCATCTCTACCCCTTGTATTTCCCGTTAATGGCGCTGGGCGAGTACCGCCGCCGCCGGGGCGCGTGATGCGGTTTCCGCTCGACAGCGCCTTGCGCATGGGCGCCTATATCGCCAAAAACAAGCTCTTTCCCCGTCCGGAATGGCAGCGGGATCCCCAACCGTTCCGCCCCAACGATACGCCGTTCCCGATCTGGAACGACGCGGCGCAACCGCCGGCCGCAAGCGGGCCGCCCCATCCCATGCTCAAGCGGCGTTTCCCGCTGGTGCTGATGCTCGAGCCGCTTCACGCCTGCAACCTGACCTGCACCGGCTGCGGCCGCATTCGCGAGTACGAAGAGACCATCGCCGAACGCGTTCCGCTCGAAAAATGCCTGGCGGCGATGGATGAGTGCGGCGCGCCGGTCGTTTCCATCTGCGGCGGCGAGCCGCTGATGTATCCCCGGATCGCCGAGCTCGTCGCGGGGGCGCTCGCCCGCAAACGCCACATCTACTTGTGTACGAACGGGATGTTCATCCCCAACCGGCTGCGCGAGTTCCAGCCCGACCCGCATTTTTTCTTCAACGTGCATCTCGACGGCATGAAGGAAACGCACGACATGGCGGTCGAGCGGGAGGGGGTTTTCGAGGAAGCCGTGGAAGGCATCCGCGCCGCCAAGTCCGCGGGCCATATGGTATGCACCAACACCACCGTTTACCGCGAAACGGATATGCGCGAGATCGAAGAACTGTTCGCTTATCTGCGGCAGTTCGACGTCGATGGGCACATGCTCTCGCCCGCATACGGCTATTCGGCCGTGGACGACCGCGAAATCTTCTTGACCCGCGAGGAGATCCACGAAAAATTCCGCGGCGTCGACGAACTTTTCCGGCGCTTCAAATTGAACGCGACTCCCGCCTACGTCGAATTCCTCAAGGGGAACCGCGATTTGCCGTGTACGGCGTGGGGCAACCCGACTTATAACGTGCGCGGCTGGAAAGGCCCTTGCTATCTGCTCACCGACGCGCATTGGGAGCGTTTCGAAGACCTTATGAGCCGCACTCCCTGGCGGCAATACGGCCGCGGCAACGATAAGCGCTGCGAGCACTGCATGGTCCACTGCGGCTACGAGCCGTCGGCGGCGCTGGGCGTCAACGCCCGCCTGGGCGACAGCCTGCGCACGATCCGCTGGGCCCTGTCGTGACCGGCTCTTTCTCCGCCCGCGGGCTCGCTATAGTGGCAATATCCCGAACGCCATGAAAGCCCTTGTCCTCGAAGATTACAAAAAGCTCGTTATCGAAGACGTTCCGGAACCGGAAATCGCCGCGGACGAAGTTCTCGTCAGGGTCCGTTCCTGCGGCATTTGCGGCAGCGATGTCCACGGGTTCGACGGCAGTTCCGGCCGGCGCATCCCACCGCTGATTATGGGCCATGAAGCCTCGGGCGAAATCGCCGCGGCCGGCAATCGCGCCCGCCGCTTCCAACCCGGCCGGCGGGTCACTTTCGACTCGATGATTTCGTGCGGACGCTGCCTGTTTTGCCGCCGCGGCCGCCCCAACTTGTGCGCAGACCGCAGGGTGCTGGGCGTCTCCTGCGCAGACTACCGCCGCCACGGCGCGTTCGCCGAATATGTGGCGGTGCCGGAATCCATCGTTTTTCCCGTGCCGGACGCGCTGCCTTACGACGAAGCGGCTATGGTCGAGCCCGTCTCGGTCGCCGTGCATGCGGTGAACCGCACCGCCGTCAAGCTGGGAGATACGGCCGCGGTTATCGGCGCCGGCATGATCGGACTGCTGACCATTCAGGCGCTGCGCGCGGCGGGCTGCGGCAAAATCATCGCCGTCGATCTGGCCGCCGACCGGCTTGAATTGGCCGCCGGGCTCGGCGCGGACGAAATCATCGAAGCGGCGGCGGATACCGACGTTCCCGCGCTGATCCGCCAAAAAACGAGCGGCCTGGGCGCCGATATCGTCATGGAAGCCGTCGGCGTCGAGGCGACCGTAACGACGGCGGTCGAGAGCGTGCGCAAGGGCGGCACGGTGACGTTGATCGGCAACGTCGCCCCCAGCGTAAGCTTCGGGCTGCAAAGCGTGGTCACGCGCGAGATTAGCGTGCTCGGCTCGTGCGCGTCTTCCAACGACTACCCCGCCTGCCTGGAGTTAATGGCTCGGGGAAGCATCCGCACAGCGCCCATGCTGAGCGCGTCGGCGCCGCTCGAACACGGCCCCGAGATGTTCGACCGGCTTTATAACCGCGAGCCTAATTTGACGAAGGTCATCCTGAAACCCTAACAGTTCGTGGTGAAAGTCCTGTGGGGGGCGCGGCGGGCTCCTGCGGCCGCTCGGCAAGAAGTGAGGAGGGAGGCGATCCGGGAGATCGGTCCCGACGAACGACGAAGCCGACGGCCGCAAATGCCCGTCGCCCAAAGGGTTACGCGCCCTTGCCCGCCTACTCGGCAGAGCATGCGGCGCCGAGTTCCTCGAGCTCCCACCCATACTCCATCCGTTCCTGGGCGCGTAACGCCGCCTGCGTGACTTTTGCCACGGGCTGTTAAGCAAGCCGGCGGCTCAAGGAATCAGCATCAGCTTGCCCGTGGTTTGCCGCGCGGCCAGCTTGGTCTGCGCCTCGGCCGCTTGCGCAAGGGCGAATTCCTCGCCGATATGCACCTTGACCTTGCCGGATTGCACCCAGCCCAGCACGTCTCCGGCCCGCCGGACGAGATCTTCGCGGCTCGCGATGTAGTGGAAGAGCGAAGGCCGGGTTACGAAAAGCGATCCGCGTTTGGTCAACTCGAGCGGAGAGAACGGCGCTACGGGACCGCTGGCGTTGCCGAAGGAAACCATCGTTCCCAGCGGCTTGAGCGAGTTGAGGCTGCCTTCCCAAGTCGCCTTGCCCACCGAGTCGTAGACCACGTCGACGCCCTTGCCGCCGGTCAGCCGCTTCGTTTCGGCCTCGAAGTCCTGCTCGGTATAGAGGATCACCTCGTCGGCGCCGGCGGCTCGCGCCCGCGCCGCTTTCTCCTCGGTCGAGCACGTGCCGATCACGCGCGCCCCCAGCATTTTCGCGACCTGCACCAGAAATAGCCCGACGCCCCCGGCGGCGGCATGGGTCAAGAGGGTGTGTCCCGGCCCCAGCTTGAAAGTCGAATGCGTCAGGTAATGGACGGTCATCCCTTGCAGCATGACGGCCGCCGCCGTCTTCGTGTCGAGTCCCCCGGGGAGTCGAACCAGACGGTCGGCGGGGACGGCGGCGTATTCGGCGTAAGAGCCCTGGACGCCGGTGTAGGCCACGCGGTCGCCTACCTGGATCTCGCCGGCGTCCGCGCCGACGGCGACGACCGTGCCCGCCCCCTCTTGACCGTTGGTAAAGGGCAGCGCGGTCGGATACAACCCCGTGCGGAAATAGATGTCGATGAAGTTGACTCCGGCGGCGTCGATCTTGACCACCGCTTCATTCGGTTGCGGAGTCGGATCGGGGATATCGGCGTATCGCAGGACTTCCGGACCGCCGTGTTCGTGGATGCGAATAGCTTTCATGACGAGGCGGTATTCTATCAAACCATGCGCATTTCCGCGATTGACGCCTTCCACTTGCGCGCGCCGCTCGAGCGGCCGTTCGGTTTCTCGCAATTCAGCTACAGCCAACGCGAAGCCATGCTGGTGCGGATCTCCGCCGACGCGGGTCTCGCAGGTTGGGGAGAGGCGTACGGTCCGGCCGCTCTCACGCTCGCAGCCGTGAGAGATTTTTTCGGGCCGCTGCTGCTCGGGCGCGACCCGCGCGATACCGAGGCGCTGTGGGAGCTGCTCTATGCGCGCTCGATCGACTACGGGCGCAAAGGCGCGTTGATCGCCGCGCTTTCGGCGCTCGACATCGCCCTGTGGGATATCAAGGCGCAAGCGGCCGGAACCCCGCTCTACCGGCTGCTCGGCGGCGCGGCTGCGGAGTCGATCGAGTGCTACGCCACCGGTTTTTATTTCGGCGGCGGCGAGCCTCTGGAGCAGCGCTGGGAACGCGAAGCCCGCGGCTATCTGCAAGCCGGGTTTCGAGCGATGAAAATGAAGGTCGGCCAGGGGATCGAACGCGACGCCGAGTTGACGGCGGCCCTGCGCGGCGTCGTCGGCCCCGAGGTCAAGCTGGCCATCGACGCCAACCACGCCTACGCGCCGGTCGAGGCGGTCAGGCTGGCCCGCAAGGTCGAGCCGTACGACATCCACTGGTTCGAGGAGCCCGTTTCGCCGCTCGATCCGGACGCCTATCTGGAAGTCAAGCGGGCCGTGACGATCCCGCTCGCGGGCGGCGAGTGCGAATATACGCGGTTCGGCTTCGAAAAATGGTTCCGCAAGCGGGCCTTGGATTACGCGCAGCCGGATATCTGCTCTTGCGGGGGAATTACCGAGGCGATGAAGATCGCGGCGTTGGCGTCGTTGACGGGCATCCACGTTACGCCGCATGCCTGGGGCTCGGCGGTCGGCCAAGCCGCCGCCCTGCACTTTTATGCGGCCCGGCCGCGGCAGCCGTTCACGCTCACGCCGGAACGCAAGCTGATCGAATGCGACCGCACCGAAAACCCGTTTCGGACGGAGATCGTGGAGCGGCCGATCCGCTTCGAGCGCGGCCGCTGGTTCCTGCCGGAGGCGCCTGGACTGGGCGTAACCCCCCTCCCGGAGCTTTTCGAGGACTACTTCGCCGTAAACTGATCCCTGCGGCTCCGGAGGACTCGCCTGATCTTACATCGACTCCAGAGCGCGTAACGCCGCCCGCGTGTTGCCGCGGGACGGCGGTCTTGCTATCCACTATTCACTATCCACTGCCCGCGCAAGCGGGCCGTTAAAGCGCTCTGGCGACGGCCTCTTTCCAGCCGGCGTAGAGTTCCTCTCGGCGCGAACCGCCCATTGCCGGCTCGAAGGTCCGCTCGATTTGCCGGAACCGCTCGAGCTCGTCCGTGCCGCTCCAAACGCCGGCGGCAAGCCCCGCGAGGTAGGCCGCGCCCAGGGCCGTGGTTTCCAGATAAGCGGGACGCACGACGGGCGCGCCGAGAATATCCGCCTGGAACTGCATTAGAAAATCGTTCGCGGCGGCGCCGCCGTCGACGCGCAACTCACTGAGAGCTTCTCCGGAGTCGGCTTCCATCGCTTCGATCAACTCGCAGGTTTGATAGGCGATGGATTCCAGCGCAGCCCTGACGATGTGCGCGCGGTTCGCGCCGCGGGTCAGTCCGGTGAGTATCCCCCGGGCGTCCGCGTTCCAATGCGGCGCTCCGAGGCCGACGAATGCCGGAACGAAATAAACCCCCGCCGTATCTTCCACGGATTCGGCTACCTGCCGCGATTCGGCGGCGCCGGCGATCAGCCCCATCTCGTCGCGCAGCCATTGCACGACCGCCCCGGCGACGAAGACGGCGCCTTCGAGGGCGAAACGCGGCGCCGCCGCTTCCGCCGCCGCGGTCGTCGCCAGCAGGCGGTTGCGCGAAACCGCGGCTTGGCCGCCGGTATGCATCAAGGCGAAACAGCCCGTGCCGTAGGTGTTTTTCACCAAGCCGGGGCGGAAGCACGCTTGACCGAACAAAGCGGCCTGCTGATCGCCGGCAATGCCCGCCACGGGAATCTCCGCGCCGAGCGCTTGCGCATCGGTGACCGCCGCTGTGCCGCTCGAAGGGACAATCTCGGGCAGCATGGCCCGCGGCACGCCGAAAAGCGAGAGCATGTCGTCGTCCCATTCCCCCGTGCGCAGATTCATCAGCAGCGTGCGCGAGGCGTTGGTACGGTCGATGACGAAAGCCCGCCCGCCGGTCAAGCGGTAGATCAGCCAGGTATCGACCGTGCCGAAAGCCAACTCGCCCGCTTCGGCGCGGGCGCGGGCGTCGGGGACGTTTTCCAGAATCCAGGCGATCTTGCTGCCGGAGAAATAGGCGTCGAGCACCAACCCGGTGCGCTCGGCAATGCGGACTGCATGTCCGGCCTGCGCCATCTCCCGACAGGCGCCGGCCGTGCGGCGGCATTGCCAGACGATCGCCGGCGCTACGGGCTCGCCGCTCGCGCGGTCCCAGACAATGGTGGTCTCGCGCTGGTTGGTGATGCCGATCGCGGCGATCCCGCCCCATCCGACGCCGGCTTTCTCGACCGCGTTCCTCGCGGCCGCGAGTTGCGTCAACCAGATTTCCTCGGGGTCCTGCTCGACCCAGCCGCCGCGCGGGAAGCGGCTGACGAAAGGACGTTGATCGACGGCCGTCTCGCGGGCTTCGCGGTCGAAGACGATTGCGCGGGCGCTGGTCGTGCCCTCGTCGAGAGAAAGAATGTGATCCGGCATGTGCGTCCCATCTTCGGCGATTTTCGTTTCGCCGGGCAACCGGGGCCGCTTACGCGGCCGGTGGATAGTGAATAGTGGATAGCAAGACCGGCGCTAAGCCGATTGCAGGGTCGCCGCGGCGAAGCTCAGCAGGTCGTTGCGTTCCCGCGCCAGTTCCGCCAGCCTCCGGTAATCGCCCGCGATCTGACACAACTGCAAGACGTTGGGGCAAGCCAGAAACTGCGGGTCGGCGTCCTGTAGATGCTCGACCGCAACGTCGACCGCCGCGTCCGGACGCCCGATTCTCAGCAGCAGGTTGACCAGGGCCTGCGCCGGGGCCGTGCCGGCTATTTGCGGATCGCAGGTCTCGATCTTGCCCCGGAAGTGATCGATTCCGGCATCGACGTCCCGCCCCAGCACCGTGCGGATGTAAATGCCGAAGTCCTCGAAAACGTTCTCGAACGGGGGATTGCCGGGAAACTGGTACATCTCTCCCAGCCGCTTGCCGTATTCGGTCAGGCCGAGCAGCAATTCGAGCGTCTCGGGCCGCTCGATGGAATGCGCCATCTGCACCAGCGAGGACACGTGCGAGGTATCGAGGTAGTAAGCGTTGCCCTCGAACAGCCACTCGCGGCCGCGCACGAGCTCGGCCGGATCGCCGCTCTCGGGCGCGGCGCCCTGCTGCCGCTCGATCGCGTACTTGAGATTGGCGGCCAACTCGGAAGATAGCGTTTCGGCCAGCAAGTGCGCACAGTCCGCGCGCCCTTCGTCGGCCGGATACTGCGAAAAATTCGTGATCGCGCGGCAAATGCCGTAGTGCTTGAGGATCAACTCGAAGCCTTTTTTAGGGTGTACCTGTTCGTGGTACGCGACTTCGACCACGCCGTCGAGCGTTTCGCCGCCCTCGTCCGCCGCGAAGCCGTCGATCGCTTCGCGCACTGCTTCCTTCTCGCCGACCGCGCGGAAATAAGGCCAAGCCCGTTGCACGTCGCCGGCGGCGAGGAATAGCTCGCCCACTTCTTTGGCGGCTTCGACCGTGGCCTGCTCGTAGCAGGAGCGGACGCTCTCGTCGAGATCGCGAAACGGCTCGGTCTGGATCAACGGCAGACCCAGTTCCCTCCGCTTCTTCATCAGCCGGGCCTCGAAGATCAACGGATACGTCTTCTCCTCTCGAAACCGCTCGATGAGCAGATCGAATCCCGCATCGGCGTCTCCCGCGCGCAAGGCGTTCTGAACTTGCTCGAACACTTCCATGTCGGTAAGTCTTACGATACTACGGTGGGTTTCCCGGGGATTTACGTCACTGGCAACGTCGTGGTGGATACGCTGGTGCGGCCGGCCGACCGCCTGCCGGAATGGGGCAGCACGACCTGCGTCGATTCGATCGTCATGAGGCTGGGCGGCAACGCTTCCGGCGCGGCCTGCGCCGCCGCGATGATGGGCGTCCCGGCGCGCATCGCGGGCATGGTGGGCGATGACGCCCCCGGCAGATACGCCCGCGCCCGGCTCGAAGAGTGCGGGGTCGAGACGACGTGGCTGGCGGTCCACCCGCGGGAGCCGACCGCCGCGACCGTCGGCCTGATCCACTCCGGCGGCGAGCGTTTGTTCTTCCACGTTGCCGGCTCCTGCGGCGTCTTCTCGCCTGCCGACATCTCGTTCGAGCGAGAGGCGGTCGAGGGCTGCGCATTCTTCCATTACGGGTCCATATTTTGCCTGCCGGCCATGCGCAAGCACGCCGCCGAGCTCCTCCGGCGCGCGCGAGCAGCCGGTCTGATCACCAGCCTCGACACCGATTGGGACACCGCAGGGCAGTGGGCCGAGTTCATCGATCCGCTCTGCGGCCTGATCGATTACTTCTTCGTCAACACTCTGGAAGGCCGGCGGCTGACCGGCTCAAGCGACCCGCAACGTATCGCGGAGCATTTGCGCAGCCGCGGCGCCGGCGCCGTCATCGTCAAGACCGGCAGCCAAGGCTGCGTCGTCGTTCACGAGCGGGGCGGCTTCTCCTCGCCCGCGTTCGAAGCGCCCGTCGTGGATACCACGGGCGCCGGGGACTGCTTTTGCGGCGGATTCCTGGCCGCTCTGGCGCGCGGCGAGGGGTTGGAGGGCGCGGCGCGGCTGGCAAACGCGGTGGCCGCGCATTCCATCCAGACCGTGGGCAACACAGACGGCTTGGCGCCTTACGCTAAAGTTGCCTCTTGGCTTTAGCGAACCTGCCGCCGCGCCGGGACAGGCGCCTGCGCCAGTGCAGCCGGCTTCCCAACAGTGCCAGCAGCGATACTCCCAGGTATGCTGCGTACCCTTGGAATCCCTCCATGCCGTCGAAGCGGTAAGAATCGCGGAAGAATGCCGCGATCAGAATCCCCGTAACCGCGAGAGACCAGATCACGAGCAGCGAGCGGGCAAAACCGCTCCTGCCAAACGCCATGAAAACCGCAACGAGCGCAAACAGCCCGACCCCGGCCAGAACCGCCGCCGTGTTTTCCGGCTCGAAGGGCAGGAGATCGATATCCATTTCGCCGTCGCCGAGCAGACCGACGAGACCCAGCCCGAGGCAGAACAGCCCCAAAGCAAGGTGGACGACGATGCTGAAATATCCGAACAGATGACTCATGAAACTCCCGCGCTGCACACAATTGTAACGAACGCGCAGGTTTTCGGGCCGCGCGATAATAGGGGTTGCTCGGATGGTAGTCAGCGGCAGGCATCCCACGACCGGCGAGTCGGTCGCGATACACGTCGGCAACGGTGCGATCGAACGGGTCGAACCGGCGGCGGAAGCCGCGGACCGCTACGTCTCGCCCGGTTGGATCGACATTCAGGTCAACGGCTTCGCCGGCGTGGACTACAACCGGGGCGACACGCCGCCCGACGAAATCGCCCGCTCGATCGGGGCGCAGCGCGAAACCGGGGTTACGTGCTTCTACCCGACCGTCATTACCGGCTCGCGGGAGAACATGCTGGGGTCGCTGCGAAACCTCGCCAAGGCAAAGCGGATCCTCGCCGACGGCCGCGCCATGCCGGGCTTTCACGTCGAGGGGCCGTGGATTTCGCCGCTCGACGGCCCGCGCGGCGCGCACCCCAAGGAGCATGTCCGCGCCCCCGGCATCGACGAATACCAGCGTTTTCAGGATGCGGCGGACGGACACGTTCGTCTGGTCACCTTGAGCCCCGAGCACGAGGGGGCTTGCCAAGTCATCGAACATATCGTCGAAGACGGCGCCGCGGTTGCCATCGGGCACACCAACGCCGGCGCGGAAGCGATCGCCGACGCCGTTCGGGCGGGCGCGGCGATCAGCACGCATCTGGGCAACGGCGCGCACGCCCTGGTGCCGCGCCACGACAATTACATCACCCACCAGCTCGCCTGCGACGAGCTCTACGCGAGCCTGATCGTGGACGGCATCCACTTGCCGCCCGCCTGGGTCAAGATCGCCCTGCGCGCCAAGGGAGTCGCAAAAGCGATCCTGGTCACCGATGCGGTCGCGCCCGCTCTTTGTCCGCCGGGCGTCTACCGCCTCGGCTGCCTGGAAGTCGAGCTTCTGCCCAACCGGCGCGTCGAGCTCACCGATTCGCGCCGGCTCGCGGGCTCGGCCCTGAGCATGGATTGCGGAGTGGGCAACGCGATGCGCTTCGCCGGCGTCTCGTTGTTCGACGCCACCAGACTGGCGACCGTGAATCCGGCCGCCGCCGTGGGGCTTGAGAACCGCCGGGGATACCTTGAGCCGGGCCAAGCCGCGGATTTCACGCTGTTCCGCCTGAACGGCGAAGGCGCGGTCGAGGTCGAGCGGGCCGTTTTGGCCGCATAGCCGGCCGCCCGGATATTTTTTCAAGGCCGCGCCGGGAATTTTTGGCAGGCGTCGGGTGTCTCCATCCCTGAACGGCAAGCCCGTCCAAGGGGAGAGGCGGCGATCGATGTCCAGCCCTCCGATACCCGGAACTAGGTCCAGCGGCTCGTCATCCGCGGCGCCGCTGCGAACTCGGACTTGGCGGATTCCCGCTCGTCCCGCTCAAGGAGACCTGCTCCCCCCGGCCCTCGCCAACCACCGGCTCGCCCGCACCGGGGGCGACCCGCTCGCCGAGAAGCGACACATCAAGAGCATGCCCACTTTCGCCGCAGCCGAGCAGGTCTGGACGCAGATGCGGCCGCCCGGCTGGCGCAACCCAAGCTCAGCAAGGACCGGATGTCGAGCCTCACGCGGTTCGCCTTCCGGCGCCTCGGCAAAACGCCCGTCTCCGAGGTGACGAGCGCCGACTTAATCGAAACGCTACGGGCCATCTGACACGTCCGACTGGCGACGGCGCGGCGTGTCCCGCAGCGCGTCAGGACCATCGTGGAGTGGGCTGTGGCTATGCAGTATCCCGCGGACAATCCGTGCGGCCGCATCGGACCGGTACTCGGCCCACAGCAGGATCACATGCGCCACACGCAGGCGCTGCCGGTGAACCGGGAAGCGTTAACGCTAATTGGCAAAAATATGTTAGGAAGTAGGAGTATGGAGATCACACAAGAGCAGTACCGTCAGTAGGATCGAGACCGTGTTGCCACGCCGGCAGGGGAATGTGAGCGTGCCCAATCTGACGATATACTCTATCGCCTCCGGAATGAGATCGAGAGACTCTTTCGCCCACTCAAGGGCTTCCGCCGTATTTTCTCCCACTTCGACAAACTGGACGTGATGTTTCTCAGCTTTTTGCATTTCCCTCTCATCGTGGAGGTTCTACGTTGGTGTTAACACGCCCTAGGGCGGAATTTCAGAGAGAAACCCGGAAGCGCCCACTGCGCAATTGAGTCAGCCGAGCAACCGCAGGACAGCGATCCCGGCCCCAATGAGCACGCCCGTCTGGAGCAAAAGGGCGCGGTAGAGGTCGCCGCGAGTCACCAAGTCCCACGCTTCGTATTCGGCCGCCTGCCGCACGGCGTCGGTGATAGCGTCAACCTGCCGGTGTGAGGTCAGCGCCGGCCAACGCACGGGCTATCGCGTGAGTGCCGAACACCAATCCATGTTATCACGAGCGGTCAGGTGGCCGTAGGGTTGGCGAGGAAGGGCCGATGGCGACACCCATCGGCATGGGGAATTTCGATCCAGGTCCGTCCGCGCCTAATGCATACGGTCCGCTAACGTCTGCTTCGGAACGGGGGACACAGCGCGGGGAACCAGTGTCCAATTAAGGAATAAGTATTTTTATTATCAATACCTTACAGGACATACGAATCGGAAGCCCTGGCGGCCGCGAACGGTGGCGGTATGGACAAGGCCAAGCGGGTCGTGAGGGAATTGTCCCGCTGCGATATCGCGCCGGATGCGGAGGCTGTCGAGCCGTTTGCGGCGGGTTCGGCAAAACAATTTGCGCAGGCGGTTCAACGCGTTGGGAAGCTGATTGACGACGGCGGATACGGTATGGCCGACAATATGCTGCGGGCAATGTCCGGATGTCAATCGATGATCTTGGACGGTTGGGCGATGCGGGGAAAGTGAAGCTATAATCGGCGTTTGGCCGCGCCCGGCATTTTTCTGAGCTTCGAGGGCATCGACGGTTGCGGCAAGACGACGCAGCTCGCGGGCATGGCCTCCCGCTTGCGCGCGGCGGGCGTCGAGCCGGTGATCGCGCAGGAACCCGGCGGCACGCGCTTGGGCCGCGAAATCCGAGCGCTACTGCTCGATTCGGCCAACGCCGAGTTGCAGCCGATTCCCGAACTGCTGCTCTATTTCGCCTCCCGCGCGCAAAACATCGCCGAGGTGATCGAACCTGCGCTGGCAGCCGGCCGCGTCGTCCTTTCCGACCGCTTCACCGACGCCACTGCGGCCTACCAGGGTTACGGCCGCGGACTCGGGCTGGAGGCCGTCCGCCAAGTCGAAGAGGTCGCCTGCCGGGGCCTCAAGCCCGATCTGACGCTCTGGCTCGACATCGACCCCGAAGTCGGAGTCGCCCGCGCCCGCCGCCGGAACGGCGCCCGCAGCGCCGATGAGGGCCGTATGGAGCAGGAGGATATCGAGTTTTACGAAAAAGTCCGGCAGGGCTACGCCGCAATCCACCAAGCCGAGCCGCGCCGCGTGCGCCGCATCGACGCCGCGGGATCGGTCGAGGACATCGCCCGCCGCATCGACGCGGCCGCCGCCTCCGCGACGGCCTTGCGCGCTCTCGCGCGCGCCTAGCCCCCATGCCCGCCCCGCGCTTCTTCGGCAACCGCGGCATCGCGGATTCGCTCTTTCGCATGGCCGCCGCCAACCGGCTGCCGCAGACGCTGCTGTTCGCCGGGCCGGCGGGGATCGGCAAGGCGACTTTGGCCCGCATGCTCGCCGCGGGCATCAATTGCGACCGCGGCCCGGCCCGGCCCTGCGGCGAATGCTCGGCCTGTCTGCGCATCCTTGCCGCCGACTTGTTCCGCGGCGAATACCGCAAGCAACTCGAAGAACGCGCCAAGCTCCCTGCGGCCAAGCGCTCCGAAAGCCCGCTGATCGTTTCGACGCACCCGGACTTCCTGATCTTCCCGCCCGACGGACCGCTGCGCATGATCCAGATCGAGCAGGCCAGGCGCCTGCGCCAAGCCGCGCGCTACAACCCGTCGGAAGGCCGCCGCCGCGTCTTCGTCATCGACCGCGCCGACCGCGCGAACGCCGAGGCCGCGAACGCCCTGCTCAAGACCCTCGAAGAGCCCGCGCCCGCGCTGACGATTATCCTCCTTGCCGAGAACCCTTACGAGTTGTTGCCGACCATCCGCTCGCGGGCCATCCCCTTCTACTTCGCGCCGCTCGCCTCCGACGAGATCGAACGCTTCCTCGCGACGCGCGAAGAAATCCCGCCCGAAGAACGCGGGCGGGCCGCGGCCTGGTCGGGCGGCAGTCCGGGCCGGGCGGTTGCGCTCGATCTCGAGGAGTTTGTCCGCCGCCGCGAGGCCATGCTCACGCTGCTGCAAACTGCGCTCGGCGCGGTCGAGTTCGCCCGCCTGGCCGGGGAAATGCAATCTTTTACCCGGGGCGGCGGCGGAAGCCTCGATCTGTCGGCCGAGATGCTCTATTCGCTGCTGCGCGACTTGCTGCGCATCAAGCTCGGCGCCGGCGGCGGCTTGACGCACGCGGACATTCGCGCCGACCTGGAGCCGCTCGCCGAACGCGCGACGTTCGAGTGGGTCGAGCGCGCCCGGGCGCAGACCGCAGACCTGGAGAAGCTGCAGCGCCGAAATATCCAGAAGCAGATGGCCCTGGAAGCCCTGGCGCTCGACCTGCGTACAAGCGCTTAAAGGGGGCTTGAAGAGGATTTCAAGGACGTTTAAACGGCGTTTAACGGAGCGAGGCCTGGAAGGAGCGGATGGCCTGCTGCAACTCCTTCACTCGCTCGGGGCTCCGCTCGGCAATATCGAACTGCTCGCCGACGTCGCTGTGCAAATTGAAGAGCAGCGGCGGGTCGTGCTTGCGTTCGTTGCCGTAGCCGCGCTTGCCGACAAGCTCGGTCCCGATCGTTTCCCAGCTTGCCATGTGCATCTTGTACGGCCCGACTCTGGCCGCCCATAGCTCGCCCGACGGGTGGCCGAAGTAAAACCAGCGGTCGCGCGGGCTTGCCGCGCCGTGCAGCAAGGTCGGCGACAGATCGACCGAATCGTACTTGCGGTCGGCCGCGAGCCGCGCGCCCGTCAGCGCCGCGAAAGTCGCCATCAGATCGACGTTCGCGCCGATGCCCGTAATCACGTCGGGCTCGATCGTTCCCGGCCAGTAGAAAATGCCGGGAACTCGAAACCCGCCCTCCCAGGCGGTCATTTTCCCGTCCCGCAAAGGCCCCGCCGACCCGCCCAGGTCGTAATAGGTGCGCCACGGCCCGTTGTCGCTCGAAAAAAAGATCAGCGTCCGCCCGCCGATGCCCGCTTCTTCGACGGCTTCGAGGATGCGTCCCACCGACCAGTCGATTTCCTCGATCACGTCGCCGTAGAGGCCCGCTTCGCTGCGCCCCTCGAAAGCGGGCGAGCGGAAGATCGGCACATGCGGCATGTTGTGCGCAAGGTAAAGGAAAAACCGCTCGTCTTTGTGCTCGCGGATCCATTTCGCGGCCTCGTCGCCGTAGCGCTGGGTCAACAGCGGTTGATCGATCGGATTTTCCAGCGTCTCCCGCTGCCGCAGGAGCGGAATGTCGTAATCCTCGTTCTTGGCGTCGCGGGTCGTTTGGTAAGTGCGCGCGATGCCCGGCTTGAGCGGCGCGTCGTTGCTGCCCGGCGTGCCGTAAAAATAGTCGAAGCCCTGATCGTTGGGATGCATTCCCTCGTCCATGCCGAGGTGCCATTTGCCGATCATGCCGGTGGCGTAGCCCCTTGCGCGCAGCATCTCGGCGAGCGTCGTCTCGCTCGCCGGAACGTTCGCCCAGCGGTTCAGCCCGCCGCCGTGAATGCGGATCGGCATGCGCCCGGTCATCAGCGCCGCGCGGCTGGGGTTGCAGACGCTCGAAGAGGCGTAGAACGAAGTCCAGCGCTGGCCCTCCGCGGCCATCCGGTCGAGGTTCGGGGTGCGGA
This sequence comes from Bryobacterales bacterium, assembly GCA_965214915.1. Classification (GTDB taxonomy): domain Bacteria; phylum Acidobacteriota; class Terriglobia; order Bryobacterales; family UBA6623; genus CATQHP01. Next base: position 1,674,961 of record CBDCCP010000001.1, read on the forward strand.
TCAGCGGGTGGCCGTAAGAGCCGAGATCGCCGTAGCCGAGATCGTCCGCGAGAACTACCACGATGTTCGGAGGCGGCGGCGGCGGCGCGGCGGCGGGCGCCGGCAAGAGCGCAGCCGCCAACGCCGCAAGAAACGGTTTTTTCCACATGATGCGTACAAGAGTGTAGCCCAGCCCGTCGAAGACGCGGGTTGCTAGAATTTCAAGGGAAGGATTTCAGCATGTCGACAACCGTTGCCCCCCTCGAAACCCCCGTTGCAGCGCCTCCCGGCGGCAGTTTTTTGATCGACGACGCGAAGCCGGAGCAAACGTTCACGCCCGAGGATTTCAGCGAAGAGCAGCGCCAGGCCGGCGCTACGGCAGACCGCTTCATGAGCGAAGAGGTCATCCCGGCGATTCCGGATTACGAGCAAAAAGCCCCAGGCGTGGCGCGGGGCCTGGTCGAAAAGGCCGGCGAGCTCGGGCTGCCGGCGGTGCTCGTCCCCGAAAAATACGACGGCCTCGAAATGGACGTCACCACCCAGATGGCGGTCAACGAGAGCGTCGGGCGCTACGCATCGTTTTCGACCACCTACGGCGCGCACGCCGGCATCGGCACGCTCCCGCTGGTGTTTTTCGGCACGGAGCGGCAGAAGCGGAAATACCTGCCCAAGCTCGTGACCGCCGAGTTGCTGGGGGCGTACTGCCTCAGCGAGCCCCAGGCCGGCAGCGACGCGCTCGCCTCCCTGACGCGCGCGGAGCTTACCCCCGACGGCAGGCATTACCTGCTCAACGGACAAAAGATGTGGATCTCGAACGGCGGCTGGGCGGACCTTTTTACGGTTTTCGCCAAAGTGGACGGCGAGAAGTTCAGCGCCTTTTTGGTCGAACGCTCCTGGGAAGGCGTCCGCCCGGGCGCCGAGGAGCACAAAATGGGCATCCACGGCAGCTCGACGACGGCGCTGTATCTCGACAACGTCAAGGTTCCCGTCGAAAATCTGCTCGGTGAGGTCGGACGCGGCCACGTCATCGCCTTCAATGTCTTGAACCTCGGCCGCTTGAAGCTCGGTTCTTCTTGCTCGGGCGGCGCGAAAGACGTCATCGCCGACGCGGCGCGCTACGCCAATCAGCGCAAGGCGTTCGGCCGGCCGATCGCCGACTTCGGGGCCATTCGGCAAAAGCTGGCCGACATGACGGCCAAGACGTTCGCCGGCGAGTCGCTGGTTTACCGCACTTCCGGGATGATCGACGCCCGCCTGGAAGGTTTCTCCTGGGACGCCCCGGGCGCTGCGAAGACGGCTCTCAAGGCGATCGAGGAATACGCGGTCGAGTGCTCGATCGCCAAGGTGTATCTTTCGGAGATCCTCGATTTCGCCGTCGACGAAGCCGTGCAGATTCACGGCGGCTACGGATTCCACCAGGACTATGCGGTCGAACGCTCTTACCGCGACTCGCGCATCAACCGCATATTCGAGGGAACCAACGAGATCAATCGTCTGCTCATCACCGGCATGCTGCTCAAGCGGGCGAGTCAAGGCCGCCTGGACTTGCAGAGCGCGGTCCAGAACCTCATGCTCGAGCTTGCGGGCGGGCGCGGCGCCCGCCCGTCGGGCGGCCCCTTCCCCGCGCAACGCGACATGATCGGACGCGCCAAAAAAGCAACGCTGGCGATGGCGGGCCTGGCCTATCGGCGGTTCGGAGCCGGGCTGGAAGAGCAGCAGGAAGTCGCCGCCGCGATTGCCGACATGGCCATCGAGACGTATGCGGCCGAGTCCGCTCTGCTCCGCGCCGAAAAGCTGGCCGCTGCCGGACGCGGCGAAACGACCGCCGACATCGTTACCGTGCTGGCGCAAGCGACGATGGGCGCCGTCGGCGAACGCGCGGCGCTGATCGTGGGCGCCTGCGCCGAGGGCGGCGAGCTCGAGCAATACTCCAAGACGCTGGCCAAGCTGACGCGCTTTACGCCCGCCAACCTTCCGGCGGCCCGCGACCGCATCGCGGCCCACGTGCTGGAAGCCGAGAAATACGTCTTCTGAGCGCGCCGCCGCGCATGGCGGAAAGAGAAGCTCTCGTTGCCGCGTTTGTTTCGATAGCTGCGTTGAGGAAAGGAAAACAACGATGCTTGACAAGCTGACGGCAGGTTGGCGAACATGACCAAACATGGCCCAAGGCGCACGGACCGTACGGGGTTGAGTGCGGCATATCTGGAATGACCGTTATTACGCAGGGAATGGTTGGGAAGCAGTTCCGGTATCGGGACTTGGCGGTCGGAGCGTTTCGCCGATGATCGAGGAGCCTCCCACAGTCAACGCGAGCGGAACAGGCCGCCGCGTGGCTCCCCACAGTTCGTTCCGCCGTTCCAAGCGGCTGATTGCCTTTGGCTGGTACGGGGGAAAATTCAGTCACCTGGACTTCATTCTTCCCCCACATTCCGCTTGATGCGAAGCACTTTTGCGATGTCTTCGGGGGATCGGCAGCCATCCTCATCAACCTTCATCCCTATCCGGTAGAAACCTACAATGACATCGATTCCGAGCTGGTCAACTTCTTCGCGACGCTCCGTAATCACGGAGCGGAGCTCATCAAGGCGATCGGTCTGACTCCCTTTTCCCGCGAGGAATTGATTCGGGCCTGCGAACCCGCAAACAACCTCTCGCGACTGGAGCGCGCGAGACGGTTCTACGTTCGCGCCCGGCAGACGCGTACCGGATTGGCGCAAACAAGCAGCGAAGGGCGTTGGGCGCATTGCGTGCTTACTTCGCGAGCCGGGATGGCGGGAGCGGTTTCCCGCTGGCTTGGCTCCGTAGAGGGTCTTTCCGAGATCGCCCAACGCCTCCAGAGGGTGCAAATCGAAAACGCTCCCGCGCTTGACGTAATCCGGCGGTACGACACGGAGCAAACCGTGTTCTACCTCGATCCGCCCTACGTGCATTCCGTGCGCGGCGATGCAGCCGCTTACGGCTATGAGATGACGGACTACCAGCACCGGGAACTCGCCGCGGTGCTGGGGGGCATTCGCGGGCGGGCCGTGCTTTCCGGCTACCGAACCGATCTTTATGACGACTTGTTTGCAGACTGGAGGCGCGTGGACGCCCCGGAGCGTCTCTGCAACTCGGTGCGCAAGCCGCGCCAAGAGTCCTTGTGGTTGAACTTTTAGGAGCGCCGCTCGTTGAGTCCTGAACAAGTCCGTGCGTGGGTGGATACGGAGTGGCAGCGCGTCCTGGAAGAAGCAGAGGGGGAGCCTGACCCGGACATCGACCGGTTCGTGAACTCGAATATCGTTTCTTTGCGCTATGCGTTCGTGACTCAATTGCTCGGCAAGGCCGCGGACCCCGCCCGCAGCCTGATGTGCCTGCAACGCAGTTCATCCGAAAAGGGAGCGTGGGATGCGCGGAGTTTTTCCACGGCGGTAATCGTTCCCTGGGTTGCCGATAACCATAACGTCTTGGGAACCAGCGCGGAACCCTATGTGAGTAAGCCTTTGCGCCGCGCCCGCCTCGACAGCGGTATGTCTCATCTCAGGAACAAGGCGCAGTGGCAAGCCTTGGCGGACTTCTTCGTTCCATTGGAGAACGAACGGCCGGAAGCCATCGAGGAGATCTTCAGGCGTTGTCTGCGGAGCTTGGCGCGCAGGCTCGCACGGCAGAAATTCAAGTACCCGATTCCGAAGCGGGTCGGCATGAACGATCTGGACGGCCTGCTGAAATCGTTTCTCGGTACGCCAAGCCGCGGACTGCGTCCACTCGCGGCTTCCGTCGCTTTGATGCGTACGTTGGGAGATGCCTTTTCGCTGTTCTCCAGCGTGAAATCTCAAGGATTGAACGAAGCCGATGCAGCAGGCGGCATGCCTGGAGACATCGTGTGTTACGGCCGAGACAAAAAAGTCGCGCTTGTGGTCGAAGTCAAAGATTACGAACTCACGGTGGCGGATTTGCGGGCTTCCGTCAGGAAGGCGCACGAGGCCGAGGATCGGTTGTCAAACCTCTTATTTGCCGTTCCGGGCATCAAGGAGCAGGACCGAAACGAAATAGAAACTCGGATTCGGAGCACGTGGGCATCGGGCCTCAATGTCTATCGAGTCGATATCGAAACGCTCGCCGGAACGACATTCGTCTTGCTCGACGAGGAATGGAGAACGAAGTTCCTGAAGGAAATAGGCGAAGAACTCGATACGCGCGGAGAGCACCGACACCGTGAAGCATGGCGCCGTTTGCTGTCCGAACTGGGAGAGAAATCGTGAAGGGGGGACGCTTGCCGGTCCGCACCGGCGGTTCGACAGGGAGAGAGGCGATCGGGAAGACCGCCGCCCCATGCAGCGGTCTTGCTATCCGCTATTCGCTATCCGCCGGCCGCGCAGCGGCCTTGCCGTCTTCGAGCAGACGGAACAGTCCGGCCGCCGAGCGCATGTCGTAGGCGTCGAGCAGGTCCTCGGGCATGATCGATACGTCCGACTCGCGCAAATCCACGATCTTCGCGCGGGCGATCTCCACCGGGCGGTCGAGATCGGGAATCAGCACCGTGATCTTTTCCTCGTCTTCTTCCAGGATCATCGCCGAATAAACGTCGTCGGCCGTTTCGATCCGCCAGGAGCCGTACTGGTCGGATATCGTCTTCGAGGGGTAGAGCACCGCTTCGAGCATGTCGCGGCGGGTGAAGCGGTTGGCGACGGTCGTCAGATCCGGGCCGTAGTCCTTGCCCAGGTCGCCGTACTTGTGGCATTTGGCGCAGGCGTCGTTGAAAATCTTCACGCCGGTTTCGGCCTTGGCGATCGTGGTCATCGGGTCGTACATCATGTACTCGAAGATTTCCTGCTTGCTGTAGCCTTGGATACCGCGCTTGCGCGCATACACGTTCGGCTGCGTGTGGCCTCCCCTGCGGCGCAACTGCGCGAGCAACTCTTCGTCGTCCACCGGCGCGTATTCGGGGATCGCCGCATAGGCGGCCTGCTTCTCTCCCTCGCTGAAGAACGCCAGAGACGACTCGAACATGCGGTTGATGAAGCCGGGGAAGCTCGCCCCGCCGCGCCAGGCGCGCGCTTTCTGGAACCAGGCGACGAGCGTCTTTTTCTGCTCGGCGCTCCAGCCGCTGTCGATCTCCCGCAGGCAGTAAACATAGTGGATTTGCAGTTGCCGGTTCTCCTCGCCGTTGGGAATTTGGCTCAGGATTTTCCCGATCGCTTCGGGCCGGCCGCTATAGGCCATCGTCCGCGCGTACTCGCGGTTCAGGCGCTCGTCGTCCGCCGGGAAACGCGGCGCGACCGTTTCGTAGATTTGATCGCGCAGACTCTGCCGGCAGCCGCCCTCGACCTCGATGCAGGCGAGGTGAAAGACCCGCAGCAAGGCCAACTCGTCTGCGGCGGACAGGCCGGGCCGCTTGAGCATCGACAGCGATTTCTCGAACACCGCTTCGAGTTCGATCGGCTGCGAGGCGGTGCGCACCAGGCCGAGCATCCCCGTTGCGGCGGCTGCGGCGTTTTGCTCCTCGATGACGAGGTCTTTCCACTCCTTGCGGTCGGTTTCCTCCAGCGCCGCGCGTCCGGCCCAGCGGACGAAGCGGTCGCCGTCGGCCAACAGGCGGTACAGGTCGGCCGTGGAGGCGAACCCCGCGCCGCCCATGCGCGCCAACGCCTCGGCCGCGCGCCTCCGCACGAACGGATCCGCGTCTTGCAGTCCCCTGGCGGCGATGGCCTTGGCGCGGTCGCTGCCGTGCTGTCCGACGACGTAGATCGCGGCCGCGCGCAGCGCGGCGTCCGGCGAGGCGTAGGCGGCGCGGATCAACTCCGCGTTCGGCTTCGGCCCGTAGCGCTGCAACAGGTGCAGCGCCTGCGCGCGGTCGGCTGCTTCCGCCTGCTCGTCGCGGACCAGCGCCGTCAACTCCGCGCCCCAGGCGTCGCCCATCGCGGCCTGCGTCTCGAGGAACCAGGCGTGGCTGAACGCCGACAGCGGCTGCGGCTGGCGCGCGACCGCCAGGATGCTGCTGTCGGGCAGCCGCGCGCGGTTCGCTCCGTAGCCCTTGTAGGCCACGCGGAAGACGCCGCCCTGCGTGCCGCGCCCGCCCATCGTGAAATAGACCAGGCCGTCGGGGCCGACTTCCAGGTCGGTGACGTTGAGCGGCTCGCCGTAGATGAAATCCGTTGCCGGCTCGGCCAACTCGTAGGTCGCCCCCGCGCGGCGGAACTTCGACAGCACCACGCGGCCCCGCGACCAGTCGCCCTGCAGGAATCCGTCGAAGTAGGCGGCCGGGTAGGCGTAGCTGTGGTAGAAATCGACGCCCACCGGCGAGCCTCGGCCGAGGTCGTCGACGGGCGGCAGCGAGTCCAGGTAGTAGGGCGGGAATTTGCCCGAGCCGGTGCGCCAGCCATAGTCCGCGGCGGGCACGCCGTGGACCGAGCGCACCTCGCGGTACCAGGGCAGGTCGATGTCCCACTCCATGTCGGAGTCGAAGGTAAAGACCTCGCCCGCGTAGTTGTAGGCATGGTTGTAGGGGTTGCGGAACCCGCCGAAAAGCAGGGAAAAGCTTTCGCCCCCGTTTTCGATGCGGAACAGCGCGCCGCCCGGCGCCATGCGGCCCACGGCATGGCCGCGCGCGTCCATGTAACGTTCGAGCAACTGCGCTTCGCCGTAGTTCTTCAGCGGCGAGTCGGCGGCGATGCGCTCGGCGGGAATGAAGGTGTGGTTGCCCAGCATCACGGTGGGGACGCCGTCCGGCCCGCGGCGGATGTCGTGCGGACCGTGCTCGCCGATGCGCCCCAGATAGCGCACGACCGCTTCGCGCTCCTCGGCGGCGCCGTCGCCGTCCCGGTCGGTCAGCTTGAAGAGATAGGCTTCGCCGTCGCCGGGATGCGTACAGTCGGCGTAGAGCACAGGGCCGTCGAACCAGATTCCCTGGCAGTTCTCCACCTCTTCGCTGATCGTCTGCTGCGTCTCGTAGAGGCCGTCGCCGTCGTTGTCGAGCAGCCTCGTCGGGTAGCTGCGCTCTTTCGAGACGACCAGCCGACCCGCGGCGTCGAAGGTGAGTTGAATCAGCGAGCCGACTTCGTCGTCGCCGGCGATCCGCTCCACGACGAACCCCGGCGGGACTTGGAACGGACCTTCGAGAACGGGGTCCCACTGCGTGCCGCAGCCTGCGAGAAACGTCGCGAGAACGATCGGAACGAGGCGAGGCATAGCTCTGCCGATTGTAGCGCCTTGCCCGCGGCTTGCCCCGCTCTGCGGAGGCCGTTTCCGGCTCGGAATAAAAGCGGCTTCGTTCAGCCTCTCACGCCGCTTGCGCCACTTCCGTTTCCGTCGCCGCTTCCGTCTTCAATCGCTTAATGTGCCGGAGAGCAGGGGCCGCCGCACGAGGCCGATTCAGCCGCTTGCGCGCCTGAGCGACGTCGTACTTGGTCTGAAGATCCATCCACGCATCGGCGGTAGCCCATCCCGCTGCTTCCATCTTCATCGCCAAGTCCAGCGTGATCGGGGCGCGTTCGTTTACCACGCGAGAAAGAGTGCTGCGGCTCACGCCCAGCTTCTCAGCCGCTGCGCTCACGCTCATGCCCGGATACTCTTCGAGAGCGTCCAGCCAGCCGGTCTTAATCATGCCGCCCGGGTGCGGAGGGTTCAACACCAACCACGCATTTTCTCTTTCCTCGTCGTTCATCGCATGACTCCTTTCTAACGATAGTCTTCCTAATCGACATCGTAGGCGTCGCCGTTCTCGACGCGGAAGGTGATGCGCAGATTCCCCGACACCCTCACGCTCCATTCACCTTTACGGTTCCCCTTCAACCGATGCATACGATAAGTCGGCGATGCCAGGAATTCAAATGGATGTTTGTTCAGTACATCCAAAATACGGGCAATCCGCTTCAAGCGCCCTTGTGGCAGCCTCCGTGCATCGTCATCGGCGTAAAACCGCTTGAGCGCGCCGCTCTTGAATCCCCGAAGCGCCACCTGACCCAGTGTATTCGGGCAGCAGGGGCCGCCCGCTAGCCGCTGAACCCAAAGCGCCGCCGGTAACCGAGCCGATTCGGAACAAAAAGCGGGCCCCGATTTCTCGGGGCCCGCTGTTCGAGTGTGGTTGTCGCCTGTTGCGCCTAGAAGGTGATCCTCAGGCCCAACTGCATGATGCGCCGGCTGTTGGGCAGCGTCGAGGTGACCAGGCCGAAGTTGCCCGAGCCGAGCGAGCCGTTGGGAATCTGGAACGCCGGCGTATTGGTGAAGTCGAACGCCTCCCAGCGGAACTGAGCGCGCCAGTTCTCGCCCCAGTAGAAGTTCTTGGCCAGCATCAGGTCGAAGTTGCCGCGCCAGGGGCCGCGGATTCCCGGCAGCGTGCGCGACGCATTGCCGAGCGTGTATTGGTCCGGAGCCTCGAAAGCGGCCTCGCTGAGCCAGTTCAGGCCGATGACGCTTTCCGCCGCCTGTCCCTGGTTGGCCGCCAAGAAGGACTGACCGGTGAGATTCGGCCGCAGCGTGATGCCGGCCGATATGTCGCCGCGCAGGTTCGGGCCGCCGTCAACCGTGACGCCCATGTATCCGCCGCTGCGCAGCGTGCCGACCGTGGCCAGTTGCCAGCCGCCCAGCACGGCGTCCGTGATCTTGTTCCAGCTTCTGCCCCACTTGCGGCCGCGGCCGAAGGGCAGATCGAAGATCGGCGCCATCACGATGCGGTGCGGCAGGCGGTTGACCGAGCTCGAGCGCTCGTTGGCGAAGTCGAAGATGTTCTGCGGGTTGTCGTTGTCGCCGAACGTGTCGGCGTCGCCGATGAAGCGGATGTTGTCGATCCACTGCGTGTGCGTGTAGGCGATCGTCCAGCCGAGGCCGTTCTGGTAGCGCTTCTCCGACTTGAAGGTCAGCGCGTAGTAGTTGGAGACGCCCCAGTTCGGCGACATCAACTGAATCTGGTCCTGGCTGCCGGTGAAGCCGGTCCAGAGACGGTAGTCCTCCTCGTCGGCGCCCGGCGCGTTGGCCGCCGCGAGGTTCTCGGGGAGGATGTGATTGATGTTGATGTTGTTGATCGACTGATGGCGGGCCAAGCTGCCGATTATGCCGAAGTCCCACAAGATGCCTTTCCAGCGGGTTTGCAGCGTCAGGTTGAAGTTCTGCGAGTAGGGCATCTCGCGCGCCTGATCCCAGAACTGAACCGTCGAAGTGGGGAAGCGGGTGCCGATCGAGCCGAAACCGCCGTTGAGCTCCGATTCCGGAATGTCGTCCAGCGCGCCGGCCGGAACGCCGTCGCGCAGGAATGTGCGCATCCCGCCGCGGAAGCGGAAGATGTTGTCGAATCCGGCGCGGCCCGGCTGGATCGAGTTGCGGTCGTAGGGGTTGCCGAAGAAGATGCCGAAGCCGCCGCGCAGCACCAGCGAATCGTCTTCGCGCAGGCGCAGGGCGAAGCCGAAGCGGGGCGCGAGATTGTTCTTGTCCATGTTCCACAGGTACTTGCCCGTGCCGTCGCGGTTGGGGAAGAGCAGCTTGCCGATGGCGTTCTCGCGGATGCCGTTCTGGCCGGCCAACGGGTGCGGGCAGAACTGGCAGAAGCCGTTGTGGCGGTCGCCGACCTCGGTGATCGGCGTCTCGATCTCGTAGCGCAAGCCGAGGTTCAGGGTCAGGCGCGGGTTGACCTTCCAGTCGTCCTGCACGTAGCCGGAGTAGTACTTGATGCGCTTGCCGATGCCCGGCGCCACGCGGGTGTCGAGATTCCAGATGTGCCCCAGCAGAAAATCGGCGACGTTGATGCCGGTGTTCTGGTCGCGCCCGCCGTCCGACGGGCGGAAACGGGTGAAGTTGCCGGTCGTCCGCCAGGCGCCGCTGGGCTGCGGGCGGCTGACTTCGTTGCCCTGGAAGGACGTGTACTTGGCGCCGAAGGTCAGCGTGTGGTCGCCCGAGACCTTGGTGAAGTTGGCCTCGAAGTCGAAATTGGTGAAGGCTGCGAAACGGTTGGCGTTGCCCGCGGCGCCGATCTGATTCACCGGCACGCGGCCGCCCTGGATGTTGAAACGGGGGAAGACCTCGCCGCCCTTCTCCAGCCCCGGAATGCCGAATTGCTGGGCGTAGTTCGTCTCGCAGCAGTCGCCCGACTTGCGGTCGACCGTGACGCGGTTGAAGCCGATCAGCCCCGTCACGAAGAACGTCGGCGAGAAGGTGTAGGTCTGGCTCCAGCCCCAGTTCTGACGGACGTTGAGGATGTCGAGGCCGTTCTGGTCGGCGACCCCGTAACCCTGCGAGTAGCCCGTCAGCGTGTCGTCGGGCGAAGTCAGGATCATGCGCAGGAAGCTGCGGTATTTGTCGTTGAAGGTGTGATCCAGCTTGAACGTATGGTAGTCGCGGTTGCGGTCGTTCGAGGTCTGCTCGCGCCAGTTGCCCGAGTTGTTGTTCAGATTGTTCGGCGTGCGGTTGGGGTTGGGCAGGAAGCCCAGGGCCTTGACCGCCACCGGGTCGAAGCGCGACGAGGGGATCGTATTGTTCGGGAACTGCTCCGAATCGCGGGCGTTGTGCCGCGGCCCGGAGGCGCGGGTTTCCGGGTCGTGGATCGGCACCAGCACGGCTTGGCCGCCCTGGTTCTGCGTCGCCGTCGAGAAATCGCCGTTGCGCCACTCCGGCAGGCCGACGCTGCGCGTGCGGATCGCGCCCTGCGCCTGGCGGAAAACGTCGAGGTTATAGAAGATAAACGTCTTGTTCCTGGCGATCGGGCCGCCGATCGCGCCGCCGCCGTTGTTGCGGCGCAGTTTCGGCTTGGAGTCGTTCTGCCAGCCGGCCGCGTCGAACGCGTCGTTGCGCATGAAGTGGTAGAGGCTGCCGTGCCAAGCGTTCGTTCCGCTGCGGGTGATCGCCGTGACGACGCCCGCAGAGCTGCGGCCGTATTTCGCGCCCATCGAGTTGACCTCGACCTTGAACTCCTGCATGGAGTCCACCGGCGGCGACATTTCCACGTTCTGCACGCCCAAGCCGCCGCGCGTGTTGTTGATGCCGTCGATATACGAGCCGGTCGAGCGCGTGCGCCCGCCGCTGATCGACATGTACCCGTTCGCTTCCGAGCGGAAGGCGCCGGGAACCAGGTTCACCAGATTGAAGATGTCGCGGTTGGGCAGCGGCAGTTCCTGAATCTGCTCGACCTGAACGGTCGCGCCCACCGAGCCGGAGGTCGTCTGCACCTGCAACTGCTCGGCGGTGACCTCGACGACCTCGGTCAGCGCTCCGATTTCCAGAGCGAAGTTATACGAAACTTCCGAAGCCACGTTCAGGCGCAGCCCGTTGACGGTGGCCTGCTTGAAGCCGTCGGCCTCGACGGTAATGTTGTACAGGCCGGCGGGCAACGGCAGCGTATAGGCCCCGTTGATGCCGCTCTCGACCGTGTTGGCGACGCCGGTCTCGGCGTTGGCGATGGTCACCTGCGCGCCCGGGATCACCGCGCCCGTGGCGTCGCTGACCGTGCCGTTGATGATGCCGTTGGAGCCCTGCCCGAACAGGAGCGCGGGCAGCAGCGAAACGAGCGCCAAGATCCAGAGCAGACGGCTCGACGCATGACTACTTCGATTCATCGATTCACCTCGTTTCAATGGTCAATGGGAATGTCTGTTCTTGTCCGTAGGGTGAAAATGCAAATTTTTTGACCCCGTAACCTCTTTCGACCGGCGCCGCGGAAACTTCGCCGCGCCGGCAACCCAAATATATCGCCCGAGCGGCCCGTGCCGCCCCGATGACGCTGTGCATTGTAATGCGCCGCGCGGGGCAATGTCAACCGGATGTGCGGGATCAGGACATATGAGACGGCGGGGGAATACCGAAGCTGTGGTTATGAAGGTACTGGATAGGGGAGCGGGAGTCAAGGGCGTCATGGGGGCGGTGGTGGTTGTAGCGGTGGGCGAAGGCGTCGATCAGGGGGTTGAGTTGCTGGAGGCGGTGGGGCAGGGAGTAGACGGAGTAGAACGCGTAGCGCCAGGTGGCTTGCATGCGCTCGACGCGGCCGTTGAGTTGGGGGCTTCGGGGAGGCAGGACGTAGAGGTCGATGCGGCGCTGTTGGCAGGCGTTCTCGAAGTCTTTCTGGAACTCGGAACCGCCGTCGACCTGGATGGCGCGGATGGGGAAGGGGGCGGATTGAACGAGTTTGTCGAGGAAGCGAGCGGCGGAAGCGGAGGTGGCCTGGGAGGCGGCCATAGCAGCGGTCCAGCGGGAGTAGCGATCGAGGGCGGTGAAGTGTTTGATGGTCTTGCCGGGCAGCAGAGTGAGCGAGAGGGTGTCGATCTGGACGGCCTCGCCGGGCGCTTTGGCGGGCAGCGCGGCGCGTAAGCGGCGCGCATAGGGGCGGCGGGCGCGGCGGGTTCGGCCGGGCGGGCGGCGGAAGACGAAGACGGGTTGCAGGCGTCCGCGGCGCACCAGGCGGGCCAGGATGCGCCCGACGGTGCTGTCGGAGACGGCATGGCCCTCGGCGCGCAACAGCGGGCCGAGCTTGCGTTTGCCCCACACCGGGTTGTCTTCCCGCAGGGCTTCGACGCGCTCCACCAGCGCTGGACTCCAGCGCGGCCGGCACAGCTTGCGGGGCCGTCGGGAACGCAGTTCAGGCTGCTTGCGCCAGCGATAGAGCGTGGCGCGGGATACGCCCACCGCGTCCGCCGCCGCCTGCGCGCTCAGCCCCTGCGCCCTGGCCTCGCGCCAGCGCCGCACCGCGTCGCGCCGGCTCTCCAGGGCCGCATCGACTTTTCCCTCTCCCAACTGCGCCGCAACGCGGGCACTGCTGATAACCTGTCTCGGTAGGCCAAAAACCTGCATGGGGTTCTCCTTTCGCTCGTTGGGTTGTTCTTCTACGAGCTTCGGAGAACCCCACCTGCGGAGGCAACCCCTGGCCGGCCGCCCCCCCTGTCGATCCGGCCGGGCTCCACCTCGAAGAGCGGGCCATCGCCCTCTATGAGCGGTGTACGCGGCGGGACGGAACCCGTCAAGGGTACGCTACGCCGCGCCCTGGCGGGCGCGCCCTTGACTGAACCCGCCCCGCCGCAAAAACTATGACCCGGTAGGAGGGCGATGGCCCTCTGACGCCGGCTCGCGGCGTCTCACATCTATCTGAACCGGCACACCGGAGCGCCCGCCCGGAGTTCAGCCGTTTGCTAAATGGATGTAAATTGTCGGCAAGCTACTGCGCGCCGGCGGCGGCCGCCAGGCGGGCCCGCGCGCGGGTTATCGCCCGCTGGGCGCGGTCGGCGTCGATTTCCAGGCTCTCGAGCTGTAGGCGCCTGTCGGCCCGCTCCAGCGCCCGCAGCGCGCGCTCGCGGTCGATCTCGGGCGCGGGCTCGGCGGTCGTTGCCAGAACCCGCACGCGCTCGGGGAGGATTTCGACGACCCCCCCGTTCAGCGCCAGGCAGCGGTCGCCTGCGCCGGTCTCGAAGGTCAAAACCCCGACGCCGACCTCCGCCATCATCGGCGCATGGCCCGGCAGAACGCCCTTGTAGCCGGTGGAAAGCGGCAGTTGCACCATGCTCGTCTCCTCGCGGACGACCTGCCGCTGGGGAACCGCGACTTCCAATATCAGCCGTTTACTCATGCCGTGAACCCGCTAGGCCGCTTCCTTCTGCAGCCGGGCGGCCTTCTCCTGCGCCTCTTCGATGGTTCCGACGAGGTAGAACGCCTGCTCGGGCATGTCGTCATGCCTGCCTTCGACGATTCCCTTGAACCCGCGGATCGTATCGGCCAGCTTCACGTAGCGCCCCTCCAGGCCGGTAAACTGCTCGGCGACGTGGAACGGCTGCGAGAGGAAGCGCTGGATCTTGCGCGCCCGAGCGACGATCAGCTTGTCTTCCTCCGACAACTCTTCGACGCCCAGGATGGCGATGATGTCCTGCAACTCCTTGTTGCGCTGCAAGACGCCCTTGACCGCCTGGGCGACGCCGTAGTGCTCTTCGCCGACGACGTAGGGGTCGAGAATGCGCGAGGTCGAGGCCAGCGGGTCGACCGCCGGATAAATGCCCAGCGAGGCGATTTCGCGCGACAGGTTCGTCGTCGCGTCCAGGTGGGTGAACGTGGTTGCGGGGGCCGGGTCGGTGTAGTCGTCCGCCGGGACGTAGATGGCCTGCACCGAGGTGATCGAGCCGCTCTTCGTCGAGGTGATGCGTTCTTCGAGCGCGCCCATTTCCGACGCCAAGTTCGGCTGGTAGCCGACCGCCGAGGGCATGCGGCCCAGCAGCGCCGAGACTTCCGAGCCCGCCTGGGTGAAGCGGAAAATGTTGTCGATGAACAGCAGCGTGTCCTGCCCCTCGACGTCGCGGAAATACTCGGCGACGGTCAGCCCCGTCAGGCCGACCCGCAGGCGCGCGCCCGGAGGCTCGGTCATCTGCCCGTAGATCAGCGCGGCCTTCGACTTGGTGTAGTCGTCCGGGTTGACCACGCCGGAATCCTGCATCTCGAGCCAAAGGTCGTTGCCCTCGCGGGTGCGCTCGCCCACGCCCGCGAACACCGAAACGCCGCCGTGCTGGAGCGCGACGTTGTTGATCAACTCCATGATGATGACGGTCTTGCCGACGCCGGCGCCGCCGAACAGACCGATTTTGCCGCCCTTGAGATAGGGCTCGATCAGATCGATGACTTTGATGCCCGTCTCCAGCATCTCGGCTTCGGTCGACTGCTCGGCAAGGGAAGGCGCCGGGCGGTGGATCGGAAACCTTTTCTCCGTCGTGACGGGGCCTTTCTCGTCCACCGGCCGGCCCAGCACGTTCAGCACGCGCCCCAGCACCTGAGGGCCCACCGGCACTGAAATCGGCTCGCCCGTATCCTCGGCCTTCATGCCGCGCACCATGCCGTCGGTCGGCTCCATGGCGACGGTGCGCACGCGGCCTTCGCCGAGATGCTGCTGCACCTCGCAAACCACGTCCACCGGTTGCGGCACATCGTAGCCTTCGCTGGTGACGCGCAAAGCGTTGTAGATTTTCGGCAGATGCCTGTCCGCGAATTGAACGTCGACGGCCGGACCGGCAACCTGAATGACTCTTCCGATAGCTGACATCTTGTGCGATTCCTATTCCAAAGCCGCCGCGCCCGAGACGATTTCGATGATCTCCGTGGTGATGCTCGCCTGGCGGACGCGGTTGAGGCGCAAGGTAAGTTTTTCGAGCACTTCGCCGGCGTTCCGCGTCGCCGCATCCATCGCCGTCATGCGCGCGGCGTGCTCGGCCGCGGCCGAGTCGAGCATGGCTCGATGAACCTGCGTGACGACGTGCTGCGGCAGCAGAGCGGCAAACAGCTTCTCGGGAAGCTGCTCGTATTCGTAATCCGTTGAAGCGCCGCCGCCCTTGTCTTGGGAGGGCAAAACCGGCAGCAGCGGCGTCAGGGCGATTTCCTGGGTCAGAACGTTCTTGAAGCGGTTGTAGAGAATGTAAACTGCATCGACCTCGCCGCCGCTGAAGCGCTGCATCGCCTTCTCGGCAATCTCTTGGGCGGCGGCGTGCTCGACGTTCTTGAAGATCAGCTCCCATTTGCCAACGATCGGATAAGACCGGCGCGAATAGTAGTCGACGGCCTTGCGTCCGAGCAACCCGAGCTCGACTTGCTTATCGCCGTTCTCGTCGAGAAACTTCCGCGAGGCCTTGACGACGTTGCTGTTGAACGCGCCGCAAAGCCCCTTGTCGCCGGCGAGCAACAACAACAGGATGCGCTTGACCTCGCGCTGGGCGAGCAACGGATGCCGGACCGCAACCGAGTCCTCGCCCGCCCGGCTCAAAACGTTGCCCAACATCTCGCCGAGCAGCGCCGCATAAGGGCGTGCGTTGACCGCAGCCTGCTGCGCGCGCCGCAATTTCGCCGCCGAGACCATTTTCATGGCCTTGGTGATCTGCTGCGTGTTGTTGACCGAGCGGATGCGCCGGCGCAGGTCGATCAGTGAAGGCATCGCCAATGCGCGGCGCCGCTAGGCGGCCGCCGCCTCCAACGGGGCGGTTCTCGCCGTGAAACGCTCCTTGAAGGAGGCGATCGCCTTTTTCAAAGCCGCCGTCGCCTCGTCGTCCAACTTCTTCTTGACGCGGATCTGCTCGAGCGCCCCCTCGGGGCCTTCACGGTCGAGGTAGTCGTAAAGCCCCGCTTCGAAATCGGCGATCTGCGAAACTTCGAGATCGTCCACGTAGCCGTTGGTTCCCGCGTAGATAATGGCGATCTGCTTCTCGACCGGCAGCGGCGCGTATTGCTTCTGCTTCAGCAACTCCACCAAGCGGTCGCCGCGGTGAAGCTGCCGTTGCGAAGCTTTGTCGAGGTCGGAGCCGAATTGGGCGAACGCGGCCAGCGCGCGGTACTGGGCCAACTCCAGGCGCAGCGTGCCGGCGATCGACTTCATCGCCTTGATCTGCGCGTTGCCGCCGACGCGGCTGACCGAGATGCCGACGTCAACCGCCGGCCTCACGTTGGCGTTGAACAAGTCGGCCTGCAAATAGATCTGCCCGTCGGTGATCGAGATCACATTGGTCGGGATATAAGCCGAAACGTCGCCCGCCTGCGTCTCGATGAACGGCAGCGCCGTCAGCGACCCGCCGCCCAGGGCGTCGCTCAATTTGGCGGCGCGCTCCAGCAGGCGCGAGTGCAGATAGAAAACGTCCCCCGGAAACGCCTCCCGCCCCGGCGGACGCCGCAAGAGCAGGGATATTTCGCGGTACGCCGCGGCGTGTTTCGACAGGTCGTCGAAGACGCACAGCGCGTGGCGGCTCGAATCGCGGAAATATTCGCCGATCGCCGTGCTCGAAAAGGGCGCCAGGAACTGCATCGACGCCGGGTCGGCCGCCGACGCCGCGACCACGATCGTGTAATCCATCGCGCCGTTTTCTTCGAGCACCTTGACGACCTGCGCCACCGTCGAGCGCTTCTGGCCGATGGCGGTATAGACGCAGATCATGTCGCCGCCCTTTTGGTTGAGGATCGCGTCGATCGCGACGGCGGTCTTGCCCGTTTGCCGATCGCCGATAATCAGCTCGCGCTGCCCGCGGCCGATCGGAATCATCGAATCGATGGCCTTCAGACCGGTCTGCATCGGCTCGCTGACCGGCCGGCGGTCGATGACGCCGGGCGCGATGCGTTCGACCGGATTGTACTGCGCCGTCTCGATCGGACCTTTGCCGTCGATGGGTTGGCCCAAGGCATTGACCACGCGGCCGATCATCGCCTCGCCGACCGGAATCGAAATGATGCGCCCCGTCCGTTTGACCTCGTCGCCTTCCTTCAGGTTGGAAAAATCGCCGAGCAGCACCGCGCCGACCTGATCTTCCTCCAGGTTCATCGCAATGCCCGACACGCCGCCGGGAAAAGCGAGCAACTCGCCGGCCATGACCTTCTCCAGGCCGTGCAGGCGGGCGATGCCGTCGCCCAGCGAAATGACCCAGCCGACCTCGGCGACCTCGACGATGCCTTCGTAGTTCTCGATCCGGTCTCGAATCAGTTTCGAGATTTCACCGGCGCTGATTTGTGCCATGGAAACCGTCCCTTGTAATTGTGCGATGATCTAGCCGGCAGCGCGCATCGCGCGGTCGAGCGCCCGCAGCTTGGCGCGCAGCGAGCCGTCGTAAACCGTGGACCCGACACGGACAACGCTTCCCCCCAGCACGTCCGCATCGACAACATATTGCGCCGCGACGGTCTTGCCGGTCAGCGCGGCGAAGCGCCTCTCGAGAGCGGCCTGCTGATCGGCGTCCATCGTCCGCGCCGTACGCACTTCGACCCGCGCCACGCCGAGACGCCGGTCGAGCCACGAGCGGTAGGCGTCCACAATCTCGCCGAACGACCCCGTGCGCCGGTGATCGACAACCACCTGAACGAAGTTGCGCACCTTCTGCGAGCACCCCAGCCGGCTGCAAAGCTGCGCCGTCAAGGCCCGCTTTTCCGCCGGCCGCACCGCCGGCGAAAGCAGAACGCCGCGCAGCTCCGCCGAGGCTTGCAAAGCCGCTCCGAAGGACTCGAGCTGCTGCAAAGCTTGCTCGGGGCCGAGCTCGGAACCCGGCCGGGAGACGACATCGGCCAAGGCCGAGGCGTAGCGGTTAGCGATTGCAAGAGACATGGGTTTCGTGCCGGGGCGCCCGCTTCGATGCACGCATTTCAAAGAGTCGCGATCCGCGGGTGAACGAGGGGGCCTGCCAAGTTGCTCCGAACCGCCACAAGGCCCTGAAACCCTCAAGCTAGCACAGCCGCCCCGGCCGGTCAACCGATGCCTCGCGCATGAGCGCAAACATTGCTTTCCGATGGGGCGTTGCTTCAGAATGGAATCCAGTCCTTCCCGCATGCGCTGCTCCCACTGCGGCTACCGAAACTCAGAAGACAACCACCGCTGTACGCATTGCGGCCGCCGGTTCGAGCTTGTCGACGGCGGTTCCGCGTTCGTCGCGCGCATTCCAAAAAGCGCTGAAAAGCCGGATTCGCTGCGTCCGGCGCCCGCGCCGGAAGCCGCGCCGGCGCCGAGCGGGGCGGGACGGTCGAGCGAGCGGGGGCCGCGGGCCGATCTTCCGCCGCGCAGCCGCCCTGTGTCGTCATCCTTGCCGGCGTCCCGGCAACTCCCGCTGCCGCTGCCGCGAAACCCGGCGCCTCAGGCCGCTCCGCTTCTTCCCCTGCGGCCCATGCCCGCCGAAACTCCCCGCGCCGCGCAAGCGGCGCCGCTCAAACGGCGCGCCCTGGCGTGTCTCCTGGACGGCGTATTGATTGCCGCCGCTACCGCAATCTTCGCTGCCGGCTTCATCGGCTTCAAGAGCCGCCTGCGTCCCGATTCCACCGCGGAAATCGGCTTTGAAACCGCCGCCTTGGTATTTTTCATCCTGCTCTGCTTCTATTTGTTGCTTTTCATCTACTTCACCGGCCGCACCCAAGGGATGCAATGGGCGCGGCTCGAAATCGCCGCGCTCGACGGAGCGGAGCCGACAGACTCCCAGCGGCTGATGCGGGTGCTGGGGATGATCGTCAGCACGGCCTCGTGCGGCATCGGTTTCGCCTGGGCCCTGGTCGATGAACGCAAGCTCACCTTCCACGACAACATGTCGAAGACCGTGATCGTGGAAGCGGCGCAGTAAGCAGTCCGGCGATTCCAGGGCGGAATTCGCCGCGGGCCGGCGCAAGCGTGTACAATGGCGGATCGCCATGCCACGCTTGCAAGACACCCCCGAGGAAGCCGCGTTCCGCGAACGGCTGCGCGCCTGGCTCTCCGCGAACGCCCCGAAAATCGACGGCCGCGACGTCGACGCCCTCAAAGCCTGGCAAAAGAAACTCTACGATGCCGGCTGGCTGGGCTTGAACTGGCCGCGGGAATACGGCGGACAAGGCGCCTCGTTCCGCGAGCAGGTCGTTTACAACGAAGAGGTCATTCGCGCCCAAACGCCGGCGCCGATCAACGGCATCGGCCTGATGATCGTCGGCCCGACGCTCATCGCCGTCGGCAGCGAAGAGCAAAAGCAACGCTACCTTGCCCCCATCCTCTCCGCCGAAGAAATCTGGTGTCAGGGTTTCTCCGAGCCCAACGCCGGTTCCGACCTGGCGGGGCTGCAAACGCGCGCCGTCTCCGATGGAGACGATTACGTCATCACCGGACAAAAAATCTGGACCTCGAACTCGCGCATCGCCGACTTCATCTTTCTACTCGTGCGCACCGCCCCCGATGCGCCCCGGCACAAGGGCATCACCGCCCTGATCGTCGACATGAAAACTCCCGGCGTGAGCGTCAAGCCGCTGCGCCAAATCACCGGCGACGCCGAGTTCGGCGAGGTTTTCTTCGACGAGGCAAGAGTTCCGCAAGCCAACCGGGTAGGGGAAGAAAACGACGGCTGGATCGTGGCGATGAAGACTTTCACGCGCGAACGCGCCAACATCTCCGTCTCCACCAGCGTCCGCCTCCAGCAGCAATGCGGCAATCTGCTCTCCGCCATCAAAGGCCGCGATGTACCCGTCGATCCGCAATTGCGGCGCGAGGTCGCGCGGACATATCTCGACAGCGAATGCCTCAACCTTACCTGCGAGCGCCTCTCCGAGCAGCTTTTCGGCTTCGAGTCCTCGCTGGTAAAGATCGTCGGCTCGGAAGTCAACCAGCGCCTGCAAGAGCTCGGCTTGAGCATGCTCGGCCCCGACGCCCCGCTTATTGCGGAAGGCGATTTCGAGAAAACCTGGCAATTCGGCTTCCTGCGCTCGCGCGGCAACACGATCGAGGGAGGCACCTCCGAGATTCTGCGCGGCATCGTAGCCGAACGCATCTTGGGACTGTCGCGCAAATAAAGGAGCGCCCACATGGATTTCCGCCTCACCGACGAACAAACGCTGCTGCGCAATTCCGCGCGCGACTTTCTGACCCGCGAATGGCCGACGGCCGAACTGCGCCGCATGCTCGACGCCGAAGACGGCGCGGCCGCGGCAGGCGCCTTCTGGTCGAAAATCGTCGAGCTCGGCTGGCCGGGGCTGTTGGTGGCCGAGGAGTACGAGGGTCTGGGCCTGGGCAACTTCGACCTGGCGGTGCTGATGGAAGAGGCCGGGCGGCGGCTCATCCCCGGCGGTCTGTTCTCCAGCGGCGTGCTGGCCGCCCTGGCGTTGCAACGCCTCGGCAACGCCGCAGCGAAGCAGGCGTACTTGCCGCAGATCGCCGAGGGAGAAATCCGCGCAACCCTGGGAATCTATCAACCCGGTTCCGGCTGGACGCTGATGCTGCTCGAGCCGCCCGCGGGCGGCGCCGTAACCAAGCGTTACGTTCCCGACGCCGCTGGCGCCGACTTGATTCTCTGCGCCAACCGCACCGGCGGCAACGCGGTCGAGCTGACGGTTGCCGCAGACGCCGCGGTCGCCAATCTCGGCTCGATGGACGTCACGCGGCCGCTTTTCGAGGTCGCCTGCCGCGCGGGCGGCGCGGAAAAAATCGGCGAGGGGACGATCGGCGATCTGCAGGCCGTCATCGACCAGGCGACAATCGCGCTCGCCGCGGAAATGGTGGGCGGAGCCGCGGACCTGCTCGACCAGACCGTGACTTATATCAAGCAGCGCAAGCAGTTCGGACGCTCCGTCGCCGTGTTCCAGGCGGTCCAGCACAAGGCCGCCGATATGTTGATCGACCTGGAACAAGCGCGCACCGCGGTCTATTACGCCGCAGCCGCGGCCGATGAGCAGCCGGAGAACCTGGGGCGCGCCGCGTCGATGGCCAAGGCCGCGGCCAACGCGGCCTACGTCGAAGCCGCCAAGAAGGCCATTCAACTCCACGGCGGCATCGGCTTCACCTGGGAGCAGGACCTGCATCTCTATCTCAAGCGGGCGAAATCTTGCGAGTACGCCTTCGGCGACACCGACTGGCATCTCGACCGCCTCGCCCACGGCCTGGGCATTTGAGCTTCTTTCCCGCGGGCGCCGCAGCGGGCCTAATTCACCCAGACCGGGCTGGCCCAACCCTTGTTCGTGTCGAGTTGCTCCATGCGCAGATAGTAGTAATCCCCCGGCTGAGGGGCCTCGCGGTCTTCGTAATCCAAGTCGATATCCAGCGGCCCCGCGGCGTTCACCAGTTCGCATTCCAGCACGAAGGCGACGTCGATGCCCATCATTTTCAGATAGCTGTGCTCGAACGGCTTGGTTCCCGTGAGCGTTTGGCGGTAATAGCCGTCCCGCTTGAGCGCATCGAGCGGAATGTCGGCCGCGATCGTCCCCAGATGCGGGTCTTCCAACTCGAAGCGCAGCGACCCCGAGACGCCGGAAATATCGACCAGCATGCCGTCGCGGTCGTTCGACGTGGCCGCCGTGCGCCAGGTAATGTTCCGGCCGTCCTGCCGCATCGATTCGAACTGCTGATCGCGGTGCAAATCGCGGCGCAGCCGCAGCGTCCCGGAGTCGGCGGAAAGCTTGCCGTCGCCCAAGCCGATATTGGCCCGCCGCTGGTAAATGTTGTCGCCCCACTGGATGCGCGCCAGCGAGCCGCGGTTCCGCGACGGATAGACCGAGTGGATGACCTTTGAGTTTTTCAGCAGATCGACGCGGGTCAGCGGCTCCGTGCCCGCAACATGGGCGTGGATCCTGGCCGTCTCGAAGTGGCTGCTCGGCAACTCGCCCCCCATCGGCTCGCCGTTGACGTGGAAGTCCATCAGGATGCGCTCGTTTCCCGTTACGCCGAAAGTCATCCGCTCCTGCAGGCCGTCCCAGATATCGCCGCGGGACCGCCCGTAGGCGTAAACGCCGGTGAGCGCGTTGGTCATGGTGTAGATCAGCCCCGGATACGAATTGCCGAAGCCGACCGTATGGTTGTCGCTCGACGCGGTCGCGCTCAGCCGCAGCCCGGCTTCGAGATGCTTCTGCCAGGACTCTTCGAATACCCCGTGAACGGAAGCAATCTCGAAACCCCGCTCGATGCGCGGATTCGATTTGTGCTTCCAGTTCGGCGGGCCGCCGCCTACGTGCGGGATCACCATCGCCGGGGCGCCCGCGCGCTCGAGGATGTCCATCATCTCGCCGATGTCCGCCCGGTTGCGGTTGGGCTCGATCTGCATCGTCGTCCGCGCCTCGTCCCCCCTATAGAAAACGTTGTGGTGCCCGCCGGCCGCCGTCCCCACGCTGTACTCGTAGGCCAGGATGGTGACGAAATCTTTCCAGCCGTTGAGCAGCTTGTTGGCGCGCATCATGTCCGGCCAGTTGTCGCGCGGGTCTCTGAACTTGTCGAAGTGGTAGCTCGGCCCCGTGACGCTCAAGGGCATGTGGTGCGGCGTCAGGGCGCCGAAATCGAGCAGGCCGTTGCGCCGCGCATGCAGATAAAGCTCTTCGTAAACCCCGCGCCCGTCGTGCAAATAGGTGTGCTGGTGAAGATCGCCGTAATAAACCCTGCGTTTGGGGTGCTCCTCGACGCGGATCGGATTGCTGACCCCGCGCAGCGCGCCGTCTTTGGAGCGCACCTCCAAGCGGTAAACGCCCTCGTCGTTGGCTATGACGTTGCGGGCAACGTAGTGCAGCAGGGCCGGATCGTACTCGAATGCGCTCGCCCCCAGCTTGGCGTCGACGAATTCGAGCTCATGGCCCTGGTAGTTGCCGGCGAGCGACTGCCATTCGTCCGACGGAACGGCCTCGACCGCAAACGGCTCGCGCACGCCCACGAAAGCCGGCGCGTAAACCCGCAGCATCTTGGCCGGACCGCCGGTGACTTTCAGGAACGCATCGCCGCCGTAATCGCGCGGGCGCTCATCGGCGCCGACGATGAGCACGCGGAAATTGAACAGATTCTCCGCGTAGTGCTGCATGCGCACTCCCCGCCGCCCGCCGAGGTCGAAATAAACCTTGTCCCCCTTTTGCAGCGATCCCGCGGTCAGAGCGGCGCCCAAAGTCTTGCGGTAGGGGAAAACATTTATCTTGTTGCGCTGCACGTAATTGGTGTAGATGCGCTTCGTGAACGCGGCGCCCGCGGCGGTGGTTTCGAGATCGAAGTAGGCCGGGCCGTCGGGGTCGTCGATCTGAAACTCCTCGACGTCGCTGGTGAAGTGCTTCCAGATTTCGAGCGCCTCGCCCTGCGCGACGCCGGCCTCGCCGACCGTGTACTCGAGGCGCACGCGCCGGCGCTTGCCCGCCTCGACCACCGGAGACGACAGCAGCTTCACCGCGCCTTGCGTCGGAAATCCGGGCGGCATGTACCCGCCGGGCCGGTAGTCGATGCGCATCGAAGCGGGATCGAACGCCGCGCCAGCCCTGTCCGCCGGCCGGTTCGCATAAACGACCGCGATCGCCGAGCAGGCGAGCAGCAAAAGAGTGAACGAATGTTTGCCCATGGCGGCACGATTGTAACGCACCCGGAACGAGGGCTGCGCCGCCGCGCGGCCGGCGTCGACGGTTCGGCAAGCCTTCGCTATGCTGTTCACCATGAAACGCCGTCTCGCGGGACTTCTCCTGATCGCCTCGGCCGCCTCGGCCGCCTCGGCCGGCGACATCGGCCAAGCGCCGCTGATCTTCCGCGAGGACTGGACGGCAACGCCGCCGGCGCTGCCCCTCACGCAGCGCGACGTGGCCAACCCCGAGCTCTCCCTGGCGGTCCACGGCCCGGGCGCCGGGCTCGTCAAAAAAAGCTTCCACGACGCCCGCAAGTGGGACGCCCACTACGTCTGGTCCGGACTCGCTCAGGGAACCTGGGCGGTCACGCTGTCGCTCAAGTCCGGCGGCCCGATGGATCTTTCCACCGCCGCGACCGTACGCTGGCGCAGCAAGCAGGCGGGCTTCCGCGCCCTCCGCCTGGTCGTCGGCCTGGCCGATGGCGCGTGGCTGGTCAGCGAGGAAAGCGACCCTGCCGCAAGCGATTGGCGCGTCCACGAGTTCGCTCTTGCGGGAATGCGCTGGCGCCGGCTCGACATCGAGACCGTCACGGAAGCCCGCCGGGCCGAGAACGTCGATTTGAGCCGCGTGTACGCGGTCGGCTTTACCGACCTGATGCCCGGCGGGCGCAGCGCCGCCTGCTCGCGCCTCGATTGGATCGAAGTTTACGGCCAACGGGTCGTCGCAGACCCGACGCAACTGTTCATCCTCTCCGGGCAGTCGAACATGGTCGGCTGGGGCAACAGCCTCGAGCTCGACAGCGTCGCCCGCTTCGGCCACGACAACCGCCTGCTCATGTTCGAGAGCGGCGAATGGCGGAACCTCAAGCCCTTCAAAAAGCCGTCCGAAAGGCAACGCGAGGGCTGGAACATCGCCGAGCATACGTTCGGTCCCGAGATCGGTTTCGCCCGCGCCCTCGCCGAAGCCTGGCCCGACAAACGCATCGGCATCGTCAAGCAAGCCGTCGGCGGCACAGGCATCATGGCCTGGGCTCCCGAATGGAACGCAGCCGACGCCGACCTGACGAACGACGCTCGCAAAGGCTCCCTTTACAAGGAACTGATCGGCAAGGCGCTCGCCGCGAAAGAAGCGGGCGACGTCGAGTTGCGCGGCTTCCTCTGGCTGCAGGGCGGCAAAGACATGATCGCCATGAAAACCGCCGAGCGCTACGCCGAGAATCTCAAAGCCCTCGTCGCCGCCGTCCGCCGCGACCTCGGCGCCCCGCGGCTGCCGTTTCTGGTCGGGACCTACCGCCAAGGCGCCATACCCGACTCCCTCGACGGCCTCGATTTAAGCAATTTCACATTCGAGAGCGACAAGCCCCGCCCGGGCGCTCTTACGGTCATGAAAGCGCAAACCGACGCGCCCCGCTACATTCCCGTCTCGAACTTCGTCATCTTGCGCGATCTTCCGCGGCATCCCGGAAACGTTCACGCCAACACCGAGGGCATGCTCCGCGCCGGCCGCGCCTACGCCGACGTTTTTCTGCGAACCTTCGGCGATAAGGACCGCTAAAGCCCCGTTTCGACCCAGCGGCGCTCGCGCGCGGAAGTTTCGACCGCGTCGAGCACGCGCTGTACTTGCAGCGCATCGTCCAAGGTCGGCTGCGCCGGCTCGCCGCTTTCGAGTCCGGCCAAGAAGTCGGCCAGCGCGGCGATAAACGTATGCTCGTATCCGAGCAAGTGCCCCGGCCGCCAGATCTTCGCCGCGTAGGGGTGGTCCGCGCCGGTGACCAGGATCGTGTTCGTGCCCTGCAGTCGCTTTTCGGCGGTCGCATCGACGTAATGCAGGCGGTTGAGTTCCTCGAGGTCGAAGCGCAACATGCCCTTTTCGCCGTGTACCTCGAAGCGGTTTGCGTTTCTGAAGCCCACCGCGAAGCGCGTCGCCTCGAAAGTGGCCAGCGTCCCGTTGGCGAAGCGCGCCTGCGCCAGCACGACGTCGTCCACGTCGACCGGGTACGTTTTCCCCGGCCTGCCCGGGTCGGGCTTCTCGTCGAAGAAAGTCTCCATCGTCGCCGAGACTTCGCGGATCGGCCCCAGCAGCAGCATCGCCGTATCGATCAGGTGCGAGTTGAGATCGCCGTTGGCCCCCGAACCGGCCGTTGCTTTGGACAGCCGCCAAGCCGCGGGCCGCGTAAAATCGTTCCCCCATTCCTGCAAATACGCTGCGCGGTACTGGAAGATACGGCCCAACTTGCCCTCGTGAACGAGTTGCCGCGCCAACTCGACGGCGGGCACGCGGCGGTAGTTGAACCAAACCATGTTGGGGACGCCCTTCGCCGCCTCCGCCATCGCCGCCGCCTCGGCGGCATTGTTCGCCGGCGGCTTCTCGCAGAGCACCATCTTGCCCGCCTCCGCCGCAGCTATGGCCATTTCGGCATGCAGAGCGTTCGGCGTGCAGATATCGACGATATCGATGTCGTCCCGTTCGACGATGCGCCGCCAATCGGTCTCGACCCGCTCCCACTCCCAGGTCTTGGCGAATGCGGCGAGCCTCTCGCGGTTGCGACCGCAGACGATCTTCCTGCGCACCTTGCGCAATTCGGGAAAGAAGTGGCCGACCTGAGCGTAAGCGTTGCTATGCGCCTTGCCCATAAAGCCCTGCCCGATCAAGGCAACGTTCAATGCCGACATGGAATGCAGGTTAGCACTTGGGCGGATTCCGAGTACTCGACCGGCTGACGACCCGGCGCGCGGCCGCGGCGGGCGCTCTTAAAACGCTTGTCCCGCGCGGGATTCCTTGTTAAACATTCAGCCGGACGCTCGGAAGCGGCATATCGGCCCTTGTCGGCAGAAGGCGGATCGCAGCGCCCTTTTCCTTATCCGCCGAGACAAGATCGAAATGCGCTTGCAGATTGAGCCAGAATTGCGGTTCGACGCCGAACCAGTGCCCCAAGCGCAGGGCCGTGTCGCCGGTGATAGCGCGCTTGCCGTTGACGATCCGGCTTACGCGATTGGCCGGCACGTTGATCTGGCGCGCAAATTCCGTAGGCGTTACGCCCAACTCCTCCAATTCGTCCTTCAAAACCCGACCGGGGTGGATGGTTCGTCTCAGCATGAGCAATCCTCCTTCTGTTTTATGGGTGATAATCCACGATCTCGACGTTGCTCGATCCCGATTGTCCGGCAGGCCAGTCGAAACGGATCCGCCATTGCCGGTTCCGGTATTGACGGCATATGCGAAGAGTACAAGAAAAGATGAAGGTTCCAAGCTCGAACCCAAGCCATGCGTTCCACGGCGCCGGGCTTCAGTCGAGCTGCAAGCGGCAAGCGGCAATCCCAACACCCTGGAATCGGAAAAACCGTCCCAATCCGGCCGCGGGCGGGTCAGAGCCGCGCGGCCGCCTCGGCCCAGTCGGGGCCGTTCGGCGACGGCTCGTAGCGGGTCGGCGCGAACGAGCGGCGCGCTACCTCGCGCGCCTCGGCGTGGCCGGCGATCCGTCCTGCGGCGATCGCCTGCAGCAGCACGTTCCCCGCCGCCGTCGCCTCCACCGGGCCGGCGACCGCCGGTATGCCCGCGGCGTCGGCGGCGTATTGGCACAGCAGCGCGTTTTGCGAGCCGCCGCCGACGATGTGCAACGTCCGCGGCGCCCTGCCGGTAATCGCGGCCAGGTCGTCCAGCACCGACCGGTATTTCAGCGCCAAGCTCTCGAAAATCGCCCGCGCGAACTGACCCGGCGTCTCGGGCGCCGGTTGGCCGCTCTGCAGGCACCACTCGCGGATGCGTCCCGGCATGTTCCCCGGCGCGATGAAGACCGGATCGTCCACGTCGATCAACGAGCGGAACGCCGTACACGCCGCGGCATCCCGGCAAAGCTGCGCATAGTCGGTGGCGACCCCCTGCCGCGACCACTCGCGGCGGCACTCTTCGAGCAGCCACATGCCGCAAATGTTCTTCAACAGGCGGGTGGTTCCGAAAACGCCGCCTTCATTGGTGAAATTTTTTTCGAGAACCGCCGGAGTCACGTAAGGCTCGGGAGTTTCGACCCCGAGCAGCGACCACGTCCCGGAGCTGAGATAGGCCCAGTCGCCCGCTTCCGCCGGCACGGCGGCGACCGCCGATCCCGTGTCGTGGGAGGCCGGGGCGACGACCTGCATCGGGCCGGCGCCGCACTCTGCGGCGACTGCGCCGCGCAGTTCTCCGATCCGCGTTCCCGGCTCGACGATCTCGGCGCAGATTTGCGCCGGCAACCCCAACTTCTCCAGCAGCGGCGTTGCCCACGCCCGTTTCCGCGGGTCGAAGAACTGCGTCGTCGTCGCGTCGGAATACTCGCACGCGCGGACGCCGGTGAACCAGTAATGAAAAAGGTCGGGCATCATCAGCAGCGTCTGCGCCGCATCCAGCGCCGCCGAACCCTTCATCGCCAGCAGTTGATAGAGACTGTTGAACTCCATGAACTGCAACCCGGTATGCTCGAAGATCTCTTTGCGCGAGACGACCTCGAACGCCCGCGCCGGCATGCCGTTCGTACGCCTGTCGCGATAGTGAAAGGGATTGCCGATGAGCGCTCCGTTGCGGTCGAGCAGCGCAAAGTCAACGCCCCAGGTGTCCACGCCGAGCGAGACGGGCTTGCGCTCCGCGGCCTTGCGCAGGCCCTCTTTCATCTCGCTGAAAAGGCGCAGCGCGTCCCAGTGCAAATGCCCCAGCACCTCGATCGCGGGGTTCGCAAAACGATGCAACTCTTCCAGCGCAATCCGCTCGCCGTCAAAGTTGCCGAGGACGACGCGCCCGCTGCCCGCGCCCAAGTCGATCGCGACGTAATTTTCGGCCACGGTCGATTGTCGCGCAGCCGCGGCGGACGGTTCAAGACCCCCCAAGCCGCTTGCGCGGCCGTGGATAGCAAGACCGCCGGCGTCCGCGGCGCCTTCTTCGCGGACCGGCTAAAACTCGTAGCGCATGCCGAACTGTATGACCCGCGGCGGGACCATCAGCAGGCTGTAGTTGCCGAACGATGCGGACCCGGTTGACAGATCGAGCGTATCGAGCACGGCGGTGTTGAAGCGGACGCTGTTCGTCAGGTTGAACGCCTCCACTCGAAATTGCAGGCTGTGCCCCTCGAAAGGCATCTGAAAGCGCTTGCCGATCGCCATGTCGATGGAGAAGACGCCGTGGCCCCGCAGGTTGTTGCGCTGCCCGACCTCCCCGGGGAGCACCTGCCTGAACGAGGCCAGAGCGGCTTCCGGATTGCCGAATACGTTCGGTCCCGTGCCGCCGCCGATCAGTCTCGCGTTCTTGGTATTCGTCTGCTCCGGAATCGCTCCGTCAACTTCGGCAAAATGCCTGTAGCAATAGCACGTCGGCCAGGCAAGACCGTTGGTCACGCTGAGCGGAAGGCCGGACGTATAGCGGAAGAGGCCGCTTAACTGCCAGCCGCCCAGCACTGCCTGCCCCGCCGAGCCGGCGCCGTTCAAGAACGGCTTGCCCTCGCCGAACGGCAACTCCACGACCCAATTGGCGTTCGCTTGATGGCGCATGTCGAAATCGGAGGCTGCCCGCTGCCCCTCTCGATTCCAAGAGTTGATCACGCTGTGCGTCGACCAGTAGGTATCGGAAGGTTGCTGGCCGAATCTTACGCCCACGGCGGGCCGCTCGCCAACGGACACCAAGTCCCGGGACTCGGAAAGCGTGTAGTTGAGGTCGAACTGGAAACCGCTGGAGAAGGACTTGCGCAACGACGCTTGCATGGAGTGGTAAGTCGAGGTCCCGAACGAGCGCAAGGCATCGAAGGCCCAGAATTGAGGATTCATGAACGCCCCCGGCCCGAAGTCGCTGCAAAACGGGTTACAGCCCCAGAGACCGTCGATGTTCGCTACCGCAGTGCCTGTATCGGGGGACGTGCTTCCAATAGCCTCGTAAACGCGCTGCGTCGCCGTCATTTCCGGCGTGGCGGCATTCGAATACAAGTTCTCCCAAAACGCGACCGGGCCGATAGCGGAGACCGGACGGCCGTCGCGGATTTGCATTTCGAAATCGCTGAGCGCATCCACCAGGTACTGCCCCGAAGCAGGATCCCTGAAGTTGGCGTACTGCGCCGCGGCGGTGTCGTTGGTGAGCAGCCTGCGTCCGAGCCTGCCGACATAGCCGACTTCGGCGATGAATCCGCCGCCCAGTTCCCGCGAAACGAAGAGCGTCGGATTGATGCTGTACGGCGCCTGCACGGCGGCGTCGATTCCCTGGCTCCAACTGCCGCTATTCGGCGGCGTGCCGGGCCCCCGCCCGGCGGCGGCGACAGTCCCGCAGCGGGTATATCCGAGAGACCCGAGAAGCGCGGCGCCGTGGCGAGCCGTCCGCTGCTCTGCGTCAAGCTGGTGGAGAGGCCGAACGCGTTGCGGTCGAGCATCTGGATCATGCCCATCCCGAAAATGTTGTAGAAGAGTCCCGCGCCGGCTCGGACCGAAGTCTTGCCGGGACCGCCGAACAGCTTGCCTAACAAGCCGTCTCGGGCTTGCGGCGAGAAAGCCACGGCGAGGCGCGGCGAGAAATTCGTATACCTCGTGTCCCAGAGCGCCCCTCCCTGTCCGCTATTGGCCGCCGCGTAGCCGATCGAGCCCGCTTCGCGAGTGGGGCGGCCGGCCTCGGCCAGCTCCTGACGGAGCGCGATGTAGTCTCCAAGCCGGGGGGTGATGCTGACCTGTTGTCCGTTCACTTCCCGGACCGGCGGAATCAACGACCAGCGCAAGCCGCCGGTGAAGGTCAGGCCCGGCTTGACGCGCCAAGTGTCTTGGAAGTAGAGTTCCAGTTCCTCTTTTCCGTACGTTCGCCGCGTCGGGTCTTCCACCGGCAACGGGTTTCCGCCGAGATCGAAGTTGTAGTTGGCTTGAATAAAGTTGATCACGCCGAGGGTAGTCGCCATATACTCCCGGAAGGTTCCGCTGTTGGCGGGCGCCGCGGGGAGGAGCGACTCCAGCGTGTCCCAGTCCTGAATGCCCCAGCCCGCCTGCTTGGCGAAATGATAGCCGGTTCCGAAGGCTTCGCGGCGGTTGCGGATCGAACGGAACACCCCGCCGAATTGCATCGTGTGCGGACCGCGCATCACGGAAACGTCTTCCGCCACGGTCTGCACCGGCAGATAGGTGTCCAAGGAGGTTGTCGTGCCTAGGGAAAGTCTGAATAAAGTGGTTTTGGCGCGTTGGCTGGTTGAAGTTGTCCGTAAGGAGCGGTTGCAGCCGGGCTGCCGGCGAATTTTGCGGCTGAATCCTGCCGATTTTGACTTCGCAACGCCAATTTTTGACCCCGCAGCGACGGCTTCGACTCCGCTTCTGCGGCTTGGCGCCGGCATGGACGCACGACTCCTGTATTGTGGCGCTCAGGCCGTCGCGTAGCGCCCGGCAAGCAGCAGATTGGCGAAGCCCAACAGCAGACTGATCCGCTCCCGGTTCTTGGCCAAGCCGCGATAGCGCACCTTGGCGTAGCCAAAGTGCCGCTTCACGTACAGAAACGGGTGCTCCACCTTGGCCCGCACCTCTGCCTTGCGCCGCTCCGCCCGCGCCTCCGCGCTGCCCGCCGCCAAGCGCCGCCGCTGCCCAGCCTTCAAGGCCACTTGCCAGCGCACCTTACGCCCCCGATGCTCCGCGCGCTTGTCGATCCCCTGGTAACCCGCATCCGCGCACACCTCCCGCTCCCCGCCGTGCAGCAACTCATGCCCTTGGGTCACATCCGCCACGTTCGCCGCCGTCGCCGCCACGCTATGCGTCAGCCCCGTCTCGGCGTCCACGCCGATATGCGCCTTCATCCCGAAATACCATTGATTCCCCTTCTTGGTCTGATGCATCTGTGGGTCGCGACTCCGCTTCTTGTTCTTCGTCGAACTCGGCGCCGCGATGATCGTCGCGTCCAGAATCGTCCCCTCCCGCAGCCGCAAGCCTTGCTCCGCCAAGTGCGCGTTGATCTCCGCCATCAGCTTCCCGCCCAACTCGTGCCGCTCCAACAGATGCCGAAAGTTCAAAATCGTCGTCTCGTCCGGCAGCGCATCCCCCAAACGCAAGCCCACGAAGCGCCGCACCGACTCGATCTCGTACAGCATGTCCTCCATCCCCGGATCGCTCACGTTGTAAAACAACTGCACGCAATGCACGCGCAGCATCACCGCCAACTCGTACGGTCGCCGCCCCCGCCCCGCTTGGGGGTAGTACGGGCGGATGCGCTCCTCCAAGCGCTCCCACGGAATCAAGTCCTCCATCCGTGCCAGAAACTTCTCCCGCCTCGTCTGCTTCTTCTTCCCCTCGTACTCCAATTCTGCAAACGTCCGCTGCGCCATCGCTCTCCCCCTTATTCCCCGTGCCCGCTGCTCTCCCCTTATTATCCCAGTCAATAGCCTGCTTGTTCAGAGTTTCCCTAGGGGATTGTCGAAGAGGCTGTCGCCGAGGCTCACCCTCGAGGCTGTCTGCACCCCCGTCTGATCGATTTTTTGCCCGGTAAAGCCGTAGCGGAAGGTGCTGACCACACGGCTGCCCAACAGGGCGGTATAGCCGAACGCCACCCCGCGGCTGGCGTCTTTCGTTTCCCTGTTCGCAGGAAGCCCCGGAAATTGCGGCAATCCCAGGATGCTGTCGTTCTGGAAGTTGAGGCGGACGAACATGCGGTGCGCGCCGTTGCGGTCAGCGTTCCAATCCACTTTCGTGATGTAAGTGTTCCAAATCAGCGGGGTCGAGGCCGTGAAGCGGTAGCCGGCCGTGTTCAAGCCGTCTCCCACTGTGGAGTCGTTGGGCGCCGGAAAGGAGCGGAAATAGTCGAGCGTGGCGGCATTGGAGCCGACGTTCAGCGGATCGATGGAGCGAATGAAATCCGCGTCGAGTTGCTGAACATTGCCGTCTGCGGTCAAGTAGCGCAGCGAGCCGTTGCGCATCGACTCTCCCGGCACGGTTCGCACGGCGCCGCCCTCGCTCGCGTCCCGGCGGCCTTCGTAGTTGAAGAAATAAAAGGCGCGGTCCCGCTTGACGGGGCCGCCGACGGAGCCGCCGAAGACGTTGCGGATGAGCTTCGCGCGCTCCACCCCGGCGCTGTTGTTGAAGAAATCGTTCGCCGCCGTGACCGTGTTGCGGTGGAACTCGTACAGCGAGCCGTGGATCTCGTTCGAGCCGCTCTTGGTCACCAACGAAACCTGCCCGCCGGACGTGCGGCCCAGATCGGCGTTCGCCGTCGTCGTCACGACACGGAACTCCTGGATCGAGTCCAAGGTGTTGCGCAGAACGCTGGTGAACGGCCGCAGCGCGTTCTGGTCGTTGACGTCGACCCCGTCGAGCGTCACGTTCGACTGGTTGCTCTGGGCGCCGTTCACCGAGCCGTTGCGGATATCGTTTCCGCGCCGGGCGTCGAGGGGGTCGGCGCTCAGAAAGGTGACCCCCGCCTGCAGCGAGAGCAGGCCGGCCGGATTGCGCGCGTTGAGCGGCAACTGGCGGATCGGCCTCGTGCCGAACGAGTTGCCCACCGACGCATCGGTGGTGTTCAACTGCGCGGCGTCGGCGGAAATGGTGACCGTCTCCGTGACGGCCGCCACGCTCTCGAAGACGACGGGGAAAGTCGTGTTCGTGTTGACGCGCACCTCCAGCCCCTCGACGAAGACATCGGCAAAGCCCTCGCTCTGTGCTACCAGGATGTAGGTGCCGGGCGGGAGCAGGGCGAAATGGTAGCGCCCCGCCTCGTCCGCCGCGGCGGACCTTTCCAATCCGTTCTCGATGTTCGAGACGGTGATCTCGGCGCCGGGCACGACGCCTCCGGTGGCGTCCGTGACCAGTCCGCTGAGGTTGCTCGCCCCGGATTGAGCCCGAAGCGCCGGCGCCGACAGCGCAATCAGAATCGCTGCAAGAAGCGCGGCGCGGCTCTGCCGCGGCAAGCGGGAGATCAACAAAGATTCCTGTTTGTGTTTGGACATAGCGGGTTTAGTATACACCCGTGTCGCGCTTTTGTCGTTAATTTCGTCCTTAAGCTTTACAAAATCTTTACAGGATTACCCACAATTATTTGTCCGTACCGCGCATCCGCCGGCGACGGGCGTCCGTCCTATGAAAGAACCGTCCGAACCCAACCGCGGCCCTCGCGCCCGAACGAAAACACCTCCGGATGCAGGATCTCCGCCAGAATTTCAAGCGATTCCACCAACCGCGGGCCGGGCCGGTTGAAAAACCGATTGCCGTCGCTGAGAAAGCCCGTCCCGAGCGGACGGCCCGCAAGTCGCGCCGGCCCGGCCGGGCTTCGAGCGGAGCGAGGTCTTGCCGCGCGCGCTCGAGGTCGAATCCGCAGAGGCTGAGAACGATCGCGTCCGCCTCGGCCGCGGCCTATCCGCTGGAAGAGACGCCCCAAAACATCCGCGGCTTGGCCAACCGCAGAGTTGCCGGAAAGGCCGTGCTCACGATAGGCTGCAGGCCGCTTGCGCGGCCGGTGGATAGTGAACAGCGGCCGGCGGATAGCAAGACCGCAGACGTAGAAACCTGCCGCTCCTCCCGCGGCGCTTTTTCCGCGGACCGGCTAAAACTCGTAGCGTATGCCGAACTGCAAGACCCGCGGCGGGGTCATCGTTCGGGAGTAGTTGCCGAAGGCGCCCGTGAAGGCGAGGGACAGCGTTTCCCATGCGTCGGCGTTGAAGCGGACGCTGTTGGTCAGGTTGAACGCCTCGGCCCGAAACTGCACGCTGTGATTCTCGAAAGGCAGTTGGAAACGCTTGCCGAGGGCCAGGTCAATCGAAAATATCCCGTCGCCGCGTAAGTTGTTGCGCTCCCCGATGCCCCCGACAACGACTTGCCGGAACGAGGACAGGGCGGACGCCGGATCGTTGAAGACGTTCGGCCCCGTGCCGCCGCCGATCAGCCGCGCGTTCTTCGTGTTGGTTTGCTCCGGGATCGGTCCGGTGACTTCGGCGAAGTGCTGGTAGCACCAACACGTCGGCCAGGCCAGACCGTTCAACACGCTGAGCGGAAGGCCTGACGTATAGCGCCAGAGGCCGCTCACCTGCCAGCCGCCGAGCAGCGCCTGTCCCGCCGGCCCCATGCCGGCGAGCAAGGGTTTCCCCCGGCCGAACGGCAACTCCGCGACCCAGTTGGCGTTCATTTGGTGGCGCATGTCGAAATCCGAGACCGCCCGCTGCGACTCCCGGTCCCAGGAGTTGATGACGCTGAACGCAGACCAGTAGGTATCGCTGGGAATCTGGCCGAATCTATCGCCCAGGCTGCGCCGGGAACCGACGGACACCAAATCTCTGGATTTGGAGAGCGTGTAGTTGAAGTCGAACTGGAAGCCTTTGGAGAAAGCCTTGCGCAGCGACGCCTGCATCGAGTGGTAGGTCGAAGTGCCGAACGAGCGCAGCGCGTCGAATCCCCAGAACTGAGGATTCATGAACGCTCCCGCCCCCAGGTCGCTGCAGAACGGAGAGCAGGTGTAGTCGAGGTAGTAAACCGCCGTGCCCGTATCGGAGCCGGTGTTGCGCAGCACGTCGTACACGCGCTGCGTCGCCGTCAATTCCGGCGTGGCGGCGCCGGAGTACACGTTTTCCCAGAACGCGACCGGCCCCACGGATTGAGTGGGGCGGCCGTCGCGCGACATCGACTCGAGTTCCCGCAGCGCGTCCAACAGGTATTGGCCGGACGCGGGATCCTTGAAGTTGGCGTACTGCGCCACGGCGGTGTCGTTGGTGAGCAGCTTGCGTCCGAGCCTGCCGACGTAGCCCACCTCCAGCAGGAAGCCGCCGCCCAACTCCCGCGCCACCGAGAAGGTCGGGTTGATGCTGTACGGCGGCAGCACCCTCGAGTCGGCGCCCTGGCTCCAGGTAAGCCCCCTCGGACTCGGCGTGCCGGGACCTCCCGGAGGCGGAGGCAGCAGCCCCCCGGCGGGAACGTCCGAGAGCCCTGAGAAGCGCGGCGCCGCGGCCACGGTGAAGTCCTGCTTGGTCACCCTGCTGGCGAGGCCGAACGCATTGCGGTCGAGCATCTGCATCATGCCCATGCCGAAAACGCTGTAGAAAAGGCCCGCGCCCGCGCGGACCGAGGTCTTTCCCGGCCCGCCGAACAGCTTGCCCAGAAAGCCGTCGCGGATCTGCGGCGAAAAGGCCACGGCAATGCGCGGCGAGAAATTTTTCGCGTGGGTGTCCCACAGCGGCCCCCCTTGCGCGCTGTCCGCCGCCACGTAGCCGATGGGGCCCGCTTCGCGCGTGGGCCGGCCGGACTCGGCCAGTTGCTGGCGGAGAGCGATGTAGTCGCTGAGGTGGGGCACGATGCTGACCTGGAGCCCGTTCACCTCCCTCACCGGCGGTATCAGCGACCAGCGCAGGCCCGCCGTGACGGTCAGGCCCGGCCTGACCCGCCAAGTGTCCTGGAAGTAGAGTTCCAACTCCTCCTTCCCGTAAGTCCGGCTCGTGGGGTCCGCCGCCGGCAGCGCGTTGCCGTCCAGGTCGTAGTTGTAGTTCGCCTCGAATAGGTTGATGATGCCCAGGGCGGTGGCCATGGTCTCCCGGTAGATGCCCGGGTTGGCGGGCGCCGCGGGAAGCGGTCCGTCGAAAATTGCGGGGGCGTCGTCCATAGCCCAAGCCGCCTGCTTCGCAAAGTGATAACCGGCGCCGAAATTCAGGCGGCGGTTGCGGATCGAGCGGAACACTCCGCCGAATTGCAGCGTATGCGGGCCGCGCATCACCGAAACGTCCTCCGCCACCGTGTGCGCCGGCAGGTAGGTGTTCAGCGGCGTCGTCGTGCCCTCGAGGTTGTCGATGAGGCTGTCGCCGAGGCTCACTCTCGCCCCCGTCTGGACGCCCGTCAGATCGATCTTTTGCCCCGTGAAGCCGTAGCGGAACGTGCTCACCACGCCGCTCCCCAGCAAACCGGTGTAGCCGAACGCCACTCCCCGGCTGGTGTCCTGCGTCTCCCGGTTCGGCGGTTGCCCCGGAAATTGCGGCGTCCCGCCGATACTGTCGTTCTGGAAGTTGAGGCGCACGAACATGCGGTGCGCCCCGTTGCGGTCCGCGTTCCAATCCACCTTCGAGATGTACGTGTTCCAGATCAACGGAGTCGAGGCCGTGAAGCGGTATCCGGCCGTGTTCAGACCGTCGCCCACGGTGGAGTCGTTGGGCGCCGGAAAGGCCCGAAAATAGTCGAGCGTGGCGGCATTGGGGCCGGTGTTCAGCGGATCGATCTCGGCGCGAATGAACGCCGGGTCGAGTTCCTGCACGCCGCCGCCGACGGTTCTGTACTTGACGAAGCCGTTGCGCATCGAGTCGGTCGGAACCGTGCGCACCGCGCTGCCTTCGCTCGCATCGCGGCGGCCTTCGTAGTTGAAGAAATAAAAGGCGCGATCCTGCTTGATCGGGCCGCCGACGGAACCCCCGAAGACGTTGCGAATGAGCTTGGCCCGCTCCACGCCCGCGCTGTTGTTGAAGAAGTCGTTGGCCGCCGTCGCCGTGTTGCGGTGGAACTCGTACAGCGAGCCGTGGATCTCGTTCGAGCCGCTCTTGGTCACCAACGAAACCTGCGCTCCCCCCGAACGGCCCAGATCGGCGTTCGCCGTGGTGGTCACCACGCGGAACTCCTGGATCGAGTCCAGTGTATTGCGCAGCACGCTGGTGAAGGGCAGGCGTCCGTTCTGGTCGTTGACGTCGACGCCGTCGAGCGTCACGTTCGATTGGTCGCTCTGGGCGCCGTTCACCGTGCCGTTGCGGATGTCCCCGGCCCGCCGGGCGTCCAGCGGGTCGGCGCTGAGGAAGGTGACCCCCGCCTGCAGCGAGAGCAGACCGGCCGGATTGCGCGCGTTGAGCGGCAACTGACGAATCGGCTTCGTGCCGAACGAGTTGCCCACCGACGCATCGGTGGTGTTCAATTGCGCGGCGTCGGCGGAGATGGTGACCGTCTCCGTAACGGCCGCCACGCTCTCGAAGACGACCGGAAAAGTCGTGTTCGTGTTGACGCGCACCTCCAAACCCTCGGCGACGACATCGGCGAAGCCCTCGCTCTGCGCCAGCAGAATATAAACGCCGGGCGGCAGCAGAGCGAAATGGTAACGCCCCGCGGAGTCCGACTCGGCAGTCCTCTCCAAGCCGTTCTCGATGTTCGAAACGGTAATCTCGGCGCCGGGCACGACGCCTCCGGTGGCGTCGGTGACCAACCCGCTGAGGTTGCTCGCCCCGGACTGGGCCCAAAGCGCCGGCGCCGACAGCGCAAGCAAACTCGTTGCCAGCAACGCGGCGCGGCTCCGCAGCGGCCGGCAGGCCTGGAACAAAAATTTCCACCCCTGTTTACGCATGTGCTTACCATGCACCCGCAATCGCGCTTTTGGCATTATTTTGTCCTTTGACTTTACAAAATCTTTACAGGATTATCCACAATTATCTGTCCGTACCGCGCATCCGCCGGCGACGGGCGTCCGTCCTATGAAAGAACCGCCCGAACCCAACCGCGGCCCTCGCGCCCGAACGAGAACATCTCCGGATGCAGTATCTCCGCCAGAATTTCAAGCGATTCCACCAACCGCGGACCGGGCCGGTTGAAAAACCGATTGCCGTCGGTGAGAAAGACCCGTCCGGCGCGAACGGCCCGTAATGCGCGCCAACCCGGCCGGGCTTCGAGCAGAGCGAGGTCTTGCCGCGCGCGCTCGATGTCGAAGCCGCAGAGGCTGAGAACGATCGCGTCCGGATCGGCCGCGGCCAACTCCTCGTATTCGAGCCGGGGCGAATGCATGCCGGCCTTGCCGAACAGGCTGCGGCCGCCGGCCATGCGCGTCAACTCGGGCATCCAGTTCCCCCAGGCCATCAACGGATCCGCCCATTCGATCCCCGCAACTCCGGGGGGCCGCGCGATCGCGCGGGTCTTCGCCTCCACCGCCGCCATGCGGTCCTGCGACTCCGCGATGAGTTTCACGCCGGCCTCGGTGTCCCCCAAGGCCGACGCGACGCGCATGAAATCGGCCCACACGTCGGCAAGCGAGTTCGGCTGCAGAGAAACGATCGCCGCCTCGCAGCCGGCGGCTTGCGCCGCGGCGGCCTCGACATCGCGCAAGCTCACCGCGCAGACGGCGCACTGCGTCTGGGTGACGATGTGCGTCGGCCGCAACTCGCGCAGTTTTTCCGGGAAGACCCTATAGACCCCCAGCGCGTCGGCAACGACCGATTCGGCGAGAAGCGATTTGACGCGCTCGTCGATCTCGCGGCTCGCGCCGTTGACAGCGAACCGCGGCGCGGTAACGACCGGCAACTCGGCCACGTCGGGCGGGAAATCGCACTCATGCGACCGTCCGACCATGCGCTCGCGGAAGCCCAGCGCGCAAACGATCTCCGTGGCGCTGGCCAGCAAAGGAAGAATGCGCAACTCGCCCGCCGCGGACATGCCTCGATTTTAGACCCGGAAATGCGCGCTCTCAATCGACGGGTTATCTGACCGCCTGAACTTTGAGATGCAGCCCCTCGCGCTCCTGAAGTCGACCGATGATTTCGAACAGATTATGGGCCTGGGGGTTGCCTTTCGGGCCGAACATGCGCATCAGGCTCTTCGGCGATTTGTCGGTCAACCCGCCGAGTTCCTGAAAACCGATCGTCGCGTTGATGTAATCGCGCAGCACGGCCTTGCCGGTGTCGATGTCTCCGGCAAGCAGGCATTCGACCCCTTCCGTGAGCAGCGCCTCGCGGAAAGCGGGCTCGCGTTCGATCCGCGCTCGGATAGTCTCTTTGAAGTCTCGCGTCAAAGACATGGTTCTATATCTCTCCTCGATTGCGTCGCTTGTACTCTCGCCAAAGGTTCCGAGCGGCTTCAATATCTTTCTGTTGGCGCTTTTTCGTTCCGCCGCCAAGAAGAACGACCGGTTCATTCCAGTCTTTCCCGAAATAGAAACGGTAGCCGGGCCGAAGTCTATCCGGCATTCGAAGACTCCGCCTCCGACACCCTTGACGTTGGAGAAGTTTCCTTGCTCCATCCGAACCAAGGCCGTCGCCACCTTGACCGCCGCATGTGGACTGAGGCTGTCGAACCATTCGACGTAAGGGCTGTGACCCTTGGCATCAATGTACTCCCTGATTTCGATTATCGGCAATTGGTAACGAATATGCTACCAAAAGGCAGATACTTGCGGCAAGCTCTTATCCCGTGGCGATTCGTCCCGCGGACTACTCCGCAGTCTCGGTGATGCGGTTGGCTGTGGACTTGCCGGCGCCGACCGCTCTCCTTTATTCCAGTTCCCGCAGCAAGGCTTCCGCCTCGGCCGTACCCGGGCGCCGCTCCAGAACGCTCCGCAAAACCGCGGCCGCTTCCAGCCGCTGCCCCAGGCCGATCAAGGCCCGGGCCTCGAGCAGCGGCGCCTCCGCGCGCTCGAGGTCGGCTTCCTTCGCCGCGCGCGCCCACTGCAAGACCTGACGCATGTCCCCCGCCTGCGCGTAATACATCGCCAAGTTCAAGTTCGCGCCGTAGTCCGTAGGATCGGCCCGCACGGCGCGGCGAAATGCCAATAAGCCGTTGGCCGACATCCCGCCCTGCATGTAGAGCGAGCCGAGATTCATGTGCAGTTGCGCCGAGTCCGCGCCCAGCTTGCGGGCCTGCTCCAACTCGTCGATCGCTTCGCGCGAGCGCCCGGCCGCGGCGAGCAGCGCTCCCAGGTTCTCGTGCAGATTGGCGCTCTCGGGCGCAACCTCCAGCCCGCGGCGGTAAGCGGTCTCCGCCGCGCCGAGGTCGCCGGCCGCGAAGCGCGCCGACCCCAGCAAGTCCAACGCCGCCGCATCGTCGGGGAAGACGGCCAACGAAGCTTCGAGCATCGCCGCCGCTTCGCCGGTTTCCTCCCGAGCCAGCAGTCGGCCCGCCAGGTTCACGCGGGCGTCCGCCTGATTCGGGCGAATCGCCAGCGACCGCCGCAGCAACCGCTCGGCCCGCTCGCTCTCGCCGCTCTGCAAGAGCGCCGCGGCGAAGTTGTTGAGCAACCCCGGCGTCTCGACGCCGCGGGCCGCCGCCTCCTCGAACATGGCGATCGCCGGCCCCGGCAAATTGCGTTCCGCGAACGACGCGCCGAGCTCGACGAAGTCCCGCCGGGGCGCCGCGAGCAGCCATCTGCCGCTGAAGGGCAGATTCCCCGGCTTTTCGTCCCGGGGCCGATAAATCTCGGCCGCCCGCGTCTCGCCGCGATAAACCGCGACGACCCTGCCGCCTTCGTCCAGCAGAAAGCTGGTCGGAATCGCCAGCGGCCGCCGCCGGTCGAACAGATTTTCGTTCAGCACCGTGTAAGCGTTGACCGTAGCGTCGTCGGCAAACAACACCGGGAACGGTAGAGCGAGCTCCGCGGCGAACGCGCGCACTTTCGCCCGCTCGGCCGGATCGTCCACCGAGACCGCAACGATGGCGATCCCGGCCGCGGCGAACTCCCGCGCATGCTCGGCGAATTCCCGCAACTCGCTACGGCAAGGCGGACACCAGGTCGCCCAAAAGTTCAGCAGCGTCTTCGAGCCGGCCAGATCTTCCAAGGCAATCCGCCCGTCGAGCGACTCCAGGCGGAACGCCGGCGCCGGAACCGGTTCGGCCAATACAGTCCCCGCGCCCGCCGATAAATCAGCCGCCGACGAGTCAGCCGCAGGCCGCCGCACGGGCCGGGTTCGTTTCCCGGCCGTCACGCGGTCTTTTCCTTCGACAATCGACAGCAACCCGGCGGCGGGCACGTCCGAAAATTCCTGCACCGTCCCCGCAGGCCAACGGACGCGCAGTTTCCGCACGCTCTCGCCGGCCGCGAGCCCGAAACCCGGCCGCCGCGAACGCTGCGACAGAAAACCGGCGCCTGAAACCGCCTCGCGCATCAGGGTCCTGCGCTCGGTTTCGACCCACACCCGCGCGCCGACCGCATCGCGGTTCGACTTCCGGCCCTGCAAGCGCACTTCGACCCGGCGGCCGCCCCTGACCGGACCGTCGTTGCGGAAGGCGCGCAAGCCGACGCCGTTGCGGTTTTTCAGGATCAAATCGAGGTCGCCGTCGAAATCGAGATCCAGCGGAACGAACGCGCGGCCGTCCGCCTTCAGATCGAGACCGCTGACGAACGAAATGTCG
Source organism: Bryobacterales bacterium (assembly GCA_965214915.1). Lineage (GTDB taxonomy): Bacteria > Acidobacteriota > Terriglobia > Bryobacterales > UBA6623 > CATQHP01. The sequence goes on from CBDCCP010000001.1 coordinate 1,716,651, forward strand.
TCGAACGTCCCGTCCCCCCGGTTGCGGTAGCAAACGTTGCGCTCGCGCCCGCTCCACGAGCCGTCCGCGCGCACCAGCAGGTTGATCGCCCGCCAAGCCCCGTCGTAAGTCTTCGACCCGCTTTCTTCCTGCGGGCTGTGCGACACGACCTGCCGCCAGAAGAAACTTCAAAGGTCGTCGAGCCGTTCGCCCGTGAGATAGCCGTTCTGGACGAACAAATCGAGCAGGCCGTCGTTGTCGAGATCGACGAAATCCGCCGCCCAGCCCCAACGGCCCATCGTCACCCCGGCTTCCTCGCTCACGTCGGCGAACGCGCCGTCGCCGTTATTGCGAAACAGCGAATTCCCGCGCGCTTGGCGCTGGAACTTTCGCCGCGTATCGTCCGCGGCCGCGACGCCGGCGAACCGCTCGGCGAAAGTCAGTCTCTGGCCGGCCGACGACCACATGTTGGCCGTGTGCAAGTCGAGGTCGCCGTCGTTGTCGTAATCGCCCCAAGCCGCGGACATGCCGGCCGCCAGGTCTTCGACGCCCGCCGCGGCGGCGACGTCGGTAAACGTCCCGTCGCCGTTATTGCGGTAGAGGTTGTTGCGCCCGAAATCGTTGGCGACGTAGAGATCCGGGTCGCCGTCGTTGTCGTAGTCGCCCCAGGCCGGAGCAAAGCTGAATCGGTCGTTGTTCTGCATCAGCCCGGCGGCCGCGGTCGCCTCCTCGAACTTGCCGTCGCCGCGGTTGCGGAAGAGCAGATTCGGAGGGCCGTTCGTCGCGTCGTAATAAGGCGTGGGCGCGGCGTACTCGGCGCCGGCCTGCCAGAAGTCGTAGGCGCAGACGTAAAGGTCGAGGTCGCCGTCGTTGTCGTAGTCGGCCAACGCGGCGCCGGTGAACATCCCCGCGCGGTCTTCCGGCGGACGCAGCCCCGCTTCCCGGTCGAAGGCGAATTCCCCGCCGCCGCCGTTGCGGAACAGCATCGGCTCGGAACCGATCAGGATCAGATCTTGATCGCCGTCGTTGTCCACGTCGGCGAACAGGCTCATCGAAGTCTCGTCGAGCACGGCGAGCGCTTCCGGCGTCGCGTCGCTGAACGTGCCGTCGCCGTTGTTGCGGTACAGCCGATTGGGCAGTCCGGAGGGCTGGCCGATATAGAGGTCCTCGAGCCCGTCGCCGTCCGCATCGCCGATAGAGACGCCCTGGTGGCCGTAAACCGACACCCCGATTGCGGCGTCGAGCTTGCCCCGCCAGTAATCCGTATCCCGCGAAAGCTGGGACTGGAAAGACGGGATGCCGCCGAAGGTTTCCTCCGTGATTTCGGTGAAGCGGAAGCGGCTTGCTGCGACCCGGCGCAGCTTGCCGAGCGCCGCCCCGGCCAACGTCCATTCTCCTCCGGCCGCCTCGTTCGGCGGCGCCCATTGCATCTGCAGCGGCCCCAGCAGGGAAAGCAGCCCGTCCGGCCCCCGTCCGCCCAACTCCAGGCGAACGTCGATGAGCGCCAGGCCGTCCGTCCGGCGCGTGCCCACGATCTTGAACTCGGCCAAGTCGATCGAATCGAAGCTCTCCGCCGCTTCCCGCAAGAAGTCCGGCGCGGCGCGGCTTTCTGTGGCGCCGGTCACCGCCTGCGCAATCGCCCTGAGCTCGGCGTCGATGGCCTGAAAATCCCGCTCGCCGATCCACTCGTCCCGCTCGGCGTCGACCTTCTCCAAGATACGGTCGATCGAGCGTTGGGAATCGAAGACCGCGTCGACGCTGTACTCGGGCGCCTGCGCGCCCGCAACCGCGGCGCACAACAAACAGATTGCTGCCGGGCGAAGCATCGGCGCCCCCAGTATCGCAACTCCGCCGGCGCGGGCCGCGGGTCATGGGTTTTCGCCGCGCCGGTCAAGCGCCGCACGACCCGCTGCGCGCATTGTGCGTTCAGCGCGTCACATCCAAAATTCCCTGGGCCGTATGCCATTCCCCTTGCGCGTCCGCCTCGCGCGCGCATGAAATTGCGAGGCGGATCGGGGGAAAATCTTTCGGCAGTCGCACGGCGCAGAATCCGCTTTCGTCAACTGAGCACCAGTTCACCGACGCGCCGGTGGCGTAAGTGTGAAAACCGTCATTGCCGAGACGCCGCTTCCACTCCCAATAAACATCGATCGCCTTCCCCGCAAACTCTTCGACTTGAACCGAAACTTCTTCGCCCGCCCTAACGGTTTCAGGCTGAAATCGTATCTGCACAACGTTTTCGGAGAAAACAGTCTGGCGCGGCGGCGGCTCGATGGACTCGACTTGGCCTTCCTTGAACGTAAAACAAAAATCGTAACCCAAGGGGGAGGGGATGCCGATAACCTTGCGGCGGGCTACGGATAGGGTCGGGTTATCGTATGCCAACTGAATCATGAACGGAAGCGTCCAGTCGGTTTCAGTATAGGGGTCATCGTCGAAATATATCCTCGATCCATCAGGAAAATCAGGGTGAACTCGCTGTAAATATGAGATGATTTTCCAGGATTTTTCATAATAATAGAAACCTGGGATTTCATTTGATCCGGATAGATGAATCGGTGTCAGCACTGTGGCCAGAGCTAAGAAAGGAACGCTCCACAAAGCCATGAGAATTCGGTTTCTGCTGCGCCCCGGTTCGATTGAAGATATTTTGGTCCATATGGCGAACAGTCTTGCAGTCGCGCGAGCGATGGCGGAGCCCAGAAACAGTGCGCAGCCCAACGCAGGAAGATAAAAAACGAAGCCTCCTCGAAGCGGAATAAAAGCCGCAGGCAACAAGGTTGCGATGACGAAGCAGACGCCGAACATGAGCTCCTTGGAGCGAGTCAAACAAGCGATAGATCCTGCAGCCCCGATCAGGACGAGCGTGCCGGTCTCGTCAAGGGTCAAGTGCAGCCACCGAGGCAAATAATGCTGCAGGGCGGCTGCAAACACACCGAAAGAAAAATCCGGACTGTAAAGCGAATTCGCGCTGAAAGCCTCCGATGTCGTTTTGACCGCGGCATAAGCCGCCGTCAGGATCGCGAGACCTGCAATCGCAAGAAAGTGCGGCTTGAACAAACTCCCGAAAACATTCCGGATACGAAATTGATCCGAATGATAGAAAAGCTCATATAAAATAAGGACAACAGGAAACATAACAGCCATTTCCTTCGATCCGAGAGCACATCCGTAGAGAATCAATATACAGGAAATACGTTTTATATTGAAGCTTCCTTCAGTTGATCGAGAATTTACGTATATCTGAAAAGCGCTGACAAAAAATCCGAAACACAGGATATCGTAAATAGTTCCTGTGCTATGGTACAGCTCGATAAGAGAAGCGTTGTAGCTAAGCAGGAACGCCGCTGTCAGCGCGGCATGGCGCGAGCCGGAGAGAGTTCGAACAAGCCTGTACGCCAGCGCCAAGTTTGCTCCCATGAGAGCGAATGCCGCGGCGCGGAACGGAAATGGATCGAAACCGAATACGGCATACATCAGCCGGTAAAACAGACCGCCGACCGGTCTGTAGTCTCCGGTGACGACAGTGAGGGATTGCTGCAAGATCTCGAAGATAGAAACATGGAAATAGCCGTGCAGATGAACAAGGTTCAGCGCATCGTCGTGCGTAAAAAAGGCTTTCAAGCCGATGCTTGCAAGCCAGAAAAAGTAGCAGATGCAAAAAGCCGGACCGAATATGTCGATCCATTTTCCCGCGCCTCCGAAAACCGATTTCAATCCTCTTGCAGGCAAGTCGTTTCTCTCTTGGCAATCCACACCGGAAGAGGGGGGGGCAGGCAGGCGGTTGCTCCCGACAAAGCAGCGGCAAAAGGCTTATGTTCGCACGATGCCGAGCCTTAACCCGGGCCGCCTGCATTGACGCCGGTTAAGCGCCGCAGGACCCGCTGCGCGCTTTTCGCGTTTCGCGCCGCGGCGAAGATCGTGTCGTCGCCGGCAATCGTCCCCACGATTTCAGGCCAGGCGGCTTCGTCCAGGGCCAGGGCGACGGCTCCGGCGCCGCCGGGACCGGTCTTCAGCACGACGAGGTTGCCCGCCGCGTCGGCGCTCTTGAGAAAATCGGCCAGCACGCGGCGAAGGTTCTCGTCCGCGTCGGCCGCGGCCGCGGGGTCCGCGCCGATGCGCCGCACTTCTTCATAGCCGTCCGCCGTCTTGACGACGCCGAGCTCGCGCAGATCGCGCGAGAGGGTCACCTGACTGGTTGCGATGCCGCGCTCGGCGAGTTGGGCGGCGAGCTCGTCCTGGGTGCGGACGGGCTGCGCGCGGATCAGCCCCAGAATCAGTTGCCGGCGGTCTTCCTTGACAGGCACGCCCGCCTCACTCCGCGGTTTGCTTCTGCATCTCGTCCAGCCGGGCCGCCGCCGCCGCGAGCGCCTGCGCCACGAAGCGCGGGGCGGTTCCGCCGGGCACCGCATGGTTTTCGAGAGCGGCCCGCGGGCGCAGCGCCGCTTGCGCTTCGGCGTCGAACTCCGGCGCGAATGCCCGCAACTCGTCGAGGCTCCAGTCCTCGGCGCGCTTGCCCTGCTCGATGCCGGCGAGCACGATGCCGCCGACGATGCGATGCGCGCGGTGAAAGGGGACGCCCTTGCGCGCCAGCGCCTCGGCCAGCGCCGCGGCGCCGACCCAGCCCTCCTCGGCGGCTTGCTCCATCGGCCGGGGATGAACGTTGGTGGTGTCCACGCAGAGCTTGAGGACCTCCAGCGACGCCGCGAATTGATCGGCGGCGTCGAAGACGCCTTCCTTGTCCTCTTGCAGGTCCCGGTTGTAGGCCAGCGGCAGACCCTTCAGGGTCAGCATCAGGGCGTGCAGATGCCCGCAAACGCGCCCGGCCTTGCCGCGCAGCAATTCCAGCGCATCGGGATTGCGTTTCTGCGGCATCAGGCTCGACCCGCTGCTGACGGCGTCTCCAGGCTCGAGAAAACCGAACTCTTCGCTGCTGTAGAGTATCCAGTCTTCCGCCAGCCGGCTGACGTGGAGCATCGTGACGGACGCGGCGTAGAGGAAGTCCAGCGCGAAGTCGCGGTCGGAGACGGCGTCGAGGCTGTTCGCCGAGACCGCCGCGAAACCCAGCTCGGCGGCCATGCGTTCGCGGTCGAACGGGAAACCGCTGCCGGCGAGCGCGCCGCTGCCGAGCGGCAGCACGTCCGCGCGCTCGTGTGCTTGCCCCAGCCGCCGCCAATCGCGGGCGAACATCTCGAAATAGGCCAACAGATAATGCGCGAACAAGACGCCCTGCGCCCGGCGCAAATGCGTGTAACCGGGCAGCAGAGCGTCGGGAACCCGCCGCGCCAAACCGAGCAGCGAGGCCATCACGGCTTCGAGCCGCCGTTGGTCCGCGCGGATCTCGCGCTTCATCCAGATGCGGAAATCGGCGGCGACCTGCTCGTTGCGGCTGCGCCCGGTATGGATCTTGTCGGCAACGCCGCCGGCGGCCTCGCCGAGCTTGCGGATGACGAACGTGTGAATGTCTTCGTCGTCCGCGTCGAAGAATCCCGGTTCTTTGGATTGCTCCAGGAGCGCGTCGAATCCGGCGTGGATGCGGCCGTGCTCGTCTGCGCTGAGAATGCCGACCCTGAGCAGTTCGTTGGCGAACGCCCGCGAGCCTTCGACGTCCGCCTCGAAGAGGCGCTTGTCGAAACGCAGCGAGCCGGAGAAGCGCTCGAACAACTCCGCCGGACCGCTTTCGAAGCGGCCCCCCCAGAGCTTCATGACGCGCCTCTTGCGGCCGCGGCGCGCCGGCGCACGACGCCATGCACCCGGATCGGCAAGCCGACCAGGTTGATAAAGCCCGCGGCGTCCTGCTGGTCGTACTCGTCGCCCATGGTGAAACCGGCGATGTCCGCCGCGTACAGCGAATGGGGCGAAGTGCGGCTGAGAACGTCGATCCGGCCCTGCCGCAGCCGCAGCTTGACCCGGCCCGTGACATAGCGCTGGGTCCGCTCGACAAAGCCGTCGAGCGCCTCCCGCAACGGAGTGAACCATTTGCCGTCGTAAACCAGCTCGGCGTAGTCGAGAGCGAGCTTCTGCTTGTAATGCTGCGTGGCGCGGTCGAGCGTCAGCGCCTCGAGCTCGCGATGCGCGGCCATGACGATCGTGCCGCCGGGCGTCTCGTAGCAGCCGCGGGACTTCATGCCTACGAAGCGGTTCTCGACCAGGTCGATGCGGCCGATGCCGTGTGCGCCGCCCAGGCCGTTCAGCTTTGCGACGAGCGCCGCAGGCGAAAGTCTTTCGCCGTCCACTGCAACCGGGTCGCCGCGCTCGAAATCGAGCGTGGTTTCGACCCCGGCCACCGGCGCTTCCTCGGGGGCGGTCGATAGAGTCCAGACCTTGCCGCTCGGAGAGTTGGCCGGGTCTTCGAGCTCGGCGCCTTCGTGAGAAATGTGCCAAAGGTTGGCGTCGCGGCTGTAGATCTTCTCTTTGCTCTGCTGGATGGGGACGTTGTGCTTTTGGGCGTAGTCCACGGCGTCTTCGCGGGAAACGATGTCCCACTCGCGCCAGGGGGCGATCACCGGCAGATGCGGCGCGAGAGCCTTGAACGCCAACTCGAAGCGGACTTGATCGTTGCCCTTGCCCGTGGCGCCGTGCGAGAGCGCGTCGCAGCCGGTGCGCAGCGCGATCTCGACTTGGCGCTTGGCCAGCAGGGGCCGCGCGATCGAGGTTCCCAGCAGGTACTTGTGCTCGTAAACCGCGCCGGCGCGCGCCATCGGCCAGACGTAATCGCGGATGAACTCCTCGCGCATGTCTTCGACGTAAACTTCCGCAGCGCCGCTCGCCAGCGCCTTGCGTTCCAGGCCTTCGAGCTCGTCTCGGCCTTGTCCGATGTCGCCGCACACGGCGACGACTACAGAGCCGTAGTTCTCGCGGAGCCAAGGAATGATGATGGAGGTGTCCAGCCCGCCGGAGTAGGCGAGCGCGATTTTTTGGGGCTTCGATGTCATCTGCGGTTCTCTCCTGTCGCGGCGCCTGGGCGGCGGCGGCGCGGGGCTTGCGGTTTTATCTTCCTCCGAGCAGCATCAGCAGCAGCGCCTTCTGCGCGTGCAGCCGGTTTTCGGCTTGGTCGAACACTACCGACTGCGCGGACTCGATCACCGAGTCGCTGACTTCTTGTCCGCGCAGCGCGGGCAGGCAGTGCATGAAGACCGCGTCGGGGCGCGCGGCGGCCATCAGTTCGTCGGTCACCTGGTAGTCGGCGAAGGCGATGCGCCTCTGTTGCGTTTCCTGTTCCCAGCCCATGCTGGTCCAGATGTCGGTATAGACCACGGCGGCGCCGCGCGCCGCGGCCTTCGGCTCGGGTTCGATGGCGATCGTTGCGCCGCCGGCCGCGGCAAGCTCCGCCGCGCGGCGCATGGTTGCCGAGTCAGGCTCGAAGCCCCGCGCGCCGCTGAACGTAAACGAGACGCCCAGGCGCGCGGCGCAGAGCAGCAGCGAGTGCGCGACGTTGTTGCCGTCGCCTATATAAGCGATTTTCAAGCCTTCGAGCTCTCCGAAACGCTCGTGGATCGTCTGAAAATCGGCCAGGGCCTGACAGGGATGCGACGATCCGCTCAGCGCGTTGATCACCGGCACGGACGACCAGCGCGCCAACTCTTCCAGCGTCTTGTGGGAGAACGTGCGGGCGACGATCGCGTCGAACCAGCGGTCGAGGTTGCGCGCCATGTCGCGCGCCGGCTCGCGCTCGCCGATGCGTTCGCCGCGATGATCCTGAAAAACCGCCCCTGCGCCGAGTTGCAGCGCCGCCAATTCGAAGGTCATCCGTGTGCGCAGGGAAGGTTTTTCGAACAGCAGCGCGATGGAGCGGCCCGCAAGGGCCTGGCGGTAGTCGGCGGGCGCTCGCTTGACCGCGCTCGCAAGCTCCAGAAGCGCCTTGAGCTCGCCGGCCGAAATATCCGTGTCGTCGAGAAAGTGCGCCGCGGCAAGCGTCGGGAAAGCGGCGGTCGAAAGTGAATCTTTATTCATTAAAATGAATTATTATAAAAAATCCGCGCGTTGTCAAGTCCCGCGCCGGAATATCCAAACATTTTGGGGGCGCCCCGGCTCGGTCCGCTTCGAGGCCGATGAAAGCGATGCAGGCATGCGCCTGGACCGCGATGCGGGCGCCCGCCTGCCCGAGGTCAGCCGCGCGCGGATTCAGAGTTGGATTCGCGCCGGCCCTTTGAGTATTACCGCTCCGCTGCCCGCGCCGCGATGTCCGCCTGATTCTCTTCCCACCACTGCTTCCAGAACTCGGCGTTCTCGGCGGCCGACATGGATTCCTTCAGACCGTTGTGGATCTTGGTCCGTTCATTGGCAAAGGGACGCCGGCCGCTCTTACCGTTCCTGGGGATTCTGCCGTCCTCGCCCGCTAACACGCTGTACACATAAAACGCGTTGGAAGCTATCCTCACTGCCTCGGGGTCCCGACTGTCGAGCAGTTTCCTTGCCGGCGGCAGCATCTCCCTGGCGTTGATCTTGCGCACCACCTTGGCGAGCGCCAATTCCAGTCCGGGCACTTGCGCCCTCTGAGCCTTGCGAATAAGCCTGTCGATCCGCGCCAAGCCCTGGGCGCCGCGCGGCGCGTAGCCGGACTCCAGAGCAGCTATGACGCTCTGCATCGTGCGCGGGTTCAGGCGGACCGCCTCCAGCTCCGTTTCCAGCCGGTCGAGAGCGGGATCGTGCGCCATCCCGACTCCTATGAGCGTGCCCAAGTTGCGCTCCTCGTTCGAGGGGGACCGGAGCAGCTCGTCCACGAACTCCAGCGCGAGATCCCGGAAGCCGAACCTATCTGCATAGCGCAGGGAATTGACGGCTAGGTTTTCTCCGAACCTGTCCTCGCCCCGGCGGATCAACTCATCGCTGGAGAGGCTGTGTCGACGACTCTCCAGCACAGCCGAGAACAGCAGCCTCTCAAGCGCTGCGCCGCTCTGAGGGGTCCAGAACTTAGGCAGCCGGACGAGGGCCCACTGAATGCCGAAGATGCGCCCCGCGCGAGGAACGCTGACGTAGCCCCGGTCCTCCCGTTTCAGGAACCACAGGCCGTACATCTCCTCCAGCGGGGAAGGGATGTACACCGAGCCGTCGCTGACCATTCCCTTATCGATGTCCGCGAGCGTGGCGCCGACGATCGAGCCGACGGGCACGGAGCCCTTGAGCACGAAGTCCGCGCGCACCTTGTAGGCGGCGGTATAGGGCGCGGCTTGCGACACGTCGATCGCTTCCCCCAGCACGATTGCGTCGGCCTGGTTGGCCAGATCGAGGATCTGGGTCGCCTGCGCTGGTGTCCCGGCAGCCGCCAGCAACAAAAGCGTGAGCGTGGAAGCAATTCTCATCGTCGTCACTTCTCGCTGCGGCCGTGGTCTTGATGCCGCCCTGCCCTTGTTCCGATCTCCCTTGGAGATTCGCGCCGGCCCTTTGAGTATTACCGCTCCGCCGCCCGCGCCGCGATGTCCGCCTGATTCTCTTCCCACCACTGCTTCCAAAACTCGCCGTTCACAGCGGCCGACATGGATCTGTCCATACCGATATGGGCCTTGGTCTGTTCATTGGAGAGGGGCCGCTCGCTTCCCTTGCCCACCGACACGGTGTACATATAGAACGCGCTGGACGCCATCCTAACCGCCTCGGGGTCCCGGCTGTCGAGCAGCTTCCTTGCCAGCGGCAGCAGTTCACCGGATTGAAGTTCGCGCACGGCCTTTTGGACCACCTTGGCGAGCGCCAACTCCAATCCGGGTATCTGCGCCCGCTGAGCCTTATGGATAAGCCTGTCGAGCCGCGCCAAGGCCTGTGCGCCGCGCGGCGTGTAGCCACTCTCCAGAGCGGCTACGATGTGCCCCATCATGCGCGGGTTCAGGCGGACCGCCTCCAGATCCGTTTCCAGCCGGGCGAGTGCGGAATCGTACATCATCCCGACCCCTATGAGCGTGCCGAAGTTGCGTTCCTCGTTCGAAGGTGACTTGAGAAGCTCGTCCACGAACTCCAGCGCCAGATCCCGGAAGCCGAACCTCTCCGCGTAGCGCAGGGAATTGATGGCCAGCCTTTCTCCGAACATGTCCTCGCCCCGGCGGATCAACTCGTCTCTGGAGAGGCTGTGTCGACGACTCTCCAGCGCAGCCGAGAACAGCAGCCTCTCCAGCGCTGCGCCGCTCTGAGGGGTCCAGGACTTAGGCAGCCGAACGAGGGCCCACTCGATGCCGAAGATACGCGTCCCGCGAGGAACGCTGACGTAGCTCTGGCCCTCCCGTTTCAGGAACCACAGGCCGTACATCTCTTCCAGCGGGGAAGGGATGTACACCGAGCCGTCGCTGACCAGTGCTTTGTCGATGCCCGCGAGCGTGGCGCGGATGATCGAGCCGACGGGCTCGGAGCCCTTGAGCACGAAGTCCGCGCGCACCTTGTAGGCGGCGGTATAGGGCGCGGCTTGCGACACGTCGATCGCCTCCCCCAGCACGATCACGTCGGCTTGGTTGGCAAGATTCAGTATCTGGGTCGCCTGCGCTCGTGTCCCGGCGGCCGCCAGAAACAGTAGCGTAAGCGTGAATGCAATTCTCATCGTCGTCACTCCTCGCTGTGGCCGTGGTCCTGATACCACTCGGCGCTCCCGTCGAATATCTTGATACCGCTGCCGCGGGCGGTCGTTCCGATGTGCCGCTTCTGGTCGTCGGTCTTCATTATCGGCGTGTTGTAGGCGTAAGGAGGCCCTGAGCCGGTATAAACCGGATCCGGGTTCCAGACGTTGCTCGTCGGGAGACCCGCCTCAACTCGTTTGTGGCACGCTGATAGCCAATGCGCTTCAAGGCCGATGAGAGCGATGCGGGCATGCGCCTCGACCGCGCCGCCGCCGCCCGCCTGCCTGAGGTCAGCCGCGCGCGGCTGCAGAGTTGGATCCGCGGCGGACGGGTGCGGGTCGATGGAGACGCGCAATTGCGCGGGGCTTTCAAGCTGCGCGGCGGCGAAACGATCGAGATCGATCCCGCGCCGCTCGAGCCGTTGAAGGCCGAAGCCGAAGCCATCGATCTCGAAATCCTCTACGAAGATGAAGACCTTGCCGTAATCGACAAGCCCGCGGGCATGGTCGTTCACGCCGGGGCGGGCGCCGCTTCGGGAACGTTGGTCAACGCCCTGCTGCACCGTTTCGAGAGCTTGTCGCGCGGGTCGGGCGAGCTCCGTCCGGGAATCGTTCACCGCCTGGACCGCTGGACGAGCGGGGTCTTGCTGGCGGCCAAGCGCGACCGCGCGCACCGACTGCTGCAAGAGCAATTCCAGTCGAGGAAAATTCGCAAAACATACTGGGCGGTCGTACAGGGAGCGGTTGCCGAAAATCCCCACGACGACCCCAAAATCCTGCGTCACGGCAGGCCGCTGATGGCCGGCGGCCGCTGGTGGGTGCGTTTCGAGACGCCCATTCGGCGAGACAAGCGCAACCGCGTCAAAATGGCCGTCTCCGCGAACGGCAGAGAGGCCGCCAGCGACTTGCGCCTGCTGCGCGGCAACGCGGAGTACTCGCTGGTCGAGGTGCGCATTCACACCGGCCGGACGCATCAGATTCGCGTTCACCTGTCCGCGGCGGGCCACCCGGTGGTCGGCGACTCTCTCTACGGAGCGCGGAAAGGCATCGCGGGCCTGCCCGCCCTTGACCGCTTCTACCTGCATGCCCGGCAGATCGTTTTCGAACATCCGTCGAGCGGCGAAACGATGGCCTTCGAGGCGCCCTTGCCGCGGGAGTTCGAAAACCTGCTGGAGAGCCTGGGGCTATAATCAAGGCATGAACCGGCTGTTTTCGATCGGCTTCGCGGCTGCGCTGGCCGGCGCCGCCTTATGGGCGCAGCAGACCAGCAAGCCCGAATTGACGCCGGTGTACTCGGACTCGGACATCATCAAGGTCGATGTCGCGCGGGTCCCCTTGCTGTTCACCGTCACGGACAAGAAAAACCGCTTCATCACCGACCTGGACCGCGAAGATTTCGAGGTCTTCGACAACGGCAAGCGGCAGGAGATTCGCGAGTTCGTTCGCGAGAGCGATCTGCCGCTGCGCATCGGCGTCGTGCTCGACACCAGCAACTCGATTCGCGGGCGGTTCAAGTTCGAGCAGGAAGCGGCGATCGAGTTTCTGCGCGGCGTGCTGGCCGAGGATGCCGACCGCGCGTTCCTGGTCAGCTTCGACACGCAGGCGGAATTGATCGTGGACTACACCAACGATATCGACCGCTTGGCCGCGGGCGTGCGCAGCCTGCGGGCCGGCGGCGGGACCGCGCTTTACGACGCCATCTACTACGCTTGCCGCGACAAGCTGCCCGAAGACCAGCCCAAAGAACAGTTCCGCCGCGCTCTGGTGGTCATCGGCGACGGCGAGGACAACCACAGCACCGTTACCCGCGAAGACTCCCTGGAGATGGCGCACAAGGCCGAAGCCGTGGTCTATACGATTTCGACGAACCGCAGCGGCAAAGCGGAAATCGGCGACCGCACGCTGCGCCGCTTTTCGCAGGAAACCGGAGGCATCTCGTTTCACCCGTTTCAGGCCCGCGACCTGGAGCAGTCGTTCGCCAATATCGCCAACGAGTTGCGCCACCAGTATTTCATCCTGTATTCGCCGAGCGAGTTCGTGAACGACGGCAGCTTCCACAAAGTGCGCGTCAAGCCCCAGGTGAAGAACGCGATGGTCCGCGTGCGCCGAGGGTACTACGCGCCGCTGCCCGACGAAATCAACTGAAACGCCGCTTGCGCGGGGCGGCAAGGCTGCCGCGCCTGCCGCGGAATTTTCCACATCGACTGTTAGAATCGGAATCCGAGGAGCATCTGCATGAATAGCGACCGTCTGAAGAATCTTGAAGCCGCGATCAGCCAAATCGAAAAGGATCACGGGAAAGGCGCCATTCTGCGCATGGGAGAGCACGATGCCGGGCTCGGGCTCGAGGTGATTCCCACCGGCGCCATCTCGATCGACTTCGCGCTCGGCGTCGGCGGCTTCCCGCGCGGACGGATGATCGAGATTTTCGGCCCGGAGTCGTCCGGCAAGACGACCCTTGCGCTGCAGGCTGTGGCGCAGGCGCAAAAGATGGGCGGGATGGCCGCTTTCATCGACGCCGAGCATGCGATGGATCCGGCCTATGCGGAAAAGTTGGGCGTGAACGTGGACAACCTGTTGATCTCTCAGCCCGACAGCGGCGAGCAGGCTTTGCAGATCGCCGACGTGCTGGTGCGTTCGGCCGCCATCGACATTCTGGTGGTCGATTCGGTTGCCGCGCTGGTTCCGCGCGCGGAGCTCGAAGGCGAGATGGGCGACAGCCACGTCGGCCTGCAGGCGCGGTTGATGTCGCAGGCGCTGCGCAAGCTCACCGGGCAAGTGTCCAGATCGAACTGCTGCATCGTTTTCATCAATCAAATTCGCGAGAAGATCGGCGTGATGTTCGGCAACCCGGAGACGACGACCGGCGGCCGGGCGCTGAAGTTTTACTCTTCCGTGCGCGTGGATATCCGCCGCATCGCCGCGATCAAGGACGGCGACCAGATCATGGGCAACCGCACCCGCGTGAAGGTTGTGAAGAACAAGGTGGCGCCCCCTTTCAAACAGGCCGAGTTCGACATCATGTACGGCGAGGGGGTTTCCCTCGAAGGCGATCTGCTCGATCTGGGAGTCGCGCACAAGCTTGTCCAAAAGAGCGGCGCCTGGTATTCGTACAACGGCGAGCGGATCGGCCAGGGCCGCGAGAAAACCAAAAAATTCCTCAAAGAGAACCCCGGCGTGCGCAACCAACTGGAGTCCGCGCTGCGAGAGGCATTGGGGCTGCCGGCCATGCAGACAGCCGGGCCGATCGAGGTCGAGGCCGCGGCCGGTTAGCTACAGGCGGAACAGTTCTTTAAGCCGTTTGGTTTGGCCGCGGCTGACGGGGATTTCCGTCTGCTCCGGGTCGCTCATGCGCAACTGGTAAGTGGATTTGAACCAGGGGATGACCTCTTTAATGCGGTCGATGTTTACCAGGTAGGAACGGTGGGCTCTCCAGAATGAGCGCTCGCCCAGATTCGATTGCAGGTCGTCGAGCGTTTTGTAGTTGCTCTCGCCGCCGGTCTGGGCGGCAACCACGCGGATGGCGCCGTCTTTTACGGTGGCGTAGATGATGTCGGCCGCGTCGACGAGGAGCAGGCGGCTGTTCGACTTGATCAGCACCTTGGACGGCGGCGCAGCCTGATCGCGAAGGTGGGACAGCAACCGCTGCATTTTCCCGACTTCTTCCGCCGGCGTCTGGATGCGCGCGCGAGCGAGCGATTTTTGCAGCCGCTGCTTTTCGACCGGCTTGAGCAGGTAATCGGCCGCGTTGACTTCGAAAGCTTGCACCGCGTACTGGTCGTAGGCGGTGGCGAAGATGATGTGCGGCAGCGCGCCTCCCCGCCGGACCAGCTCGCGCACGACTTCGAGTCCGTTCAGGCCCGGCATCTGGACATCCATGAAAACGATGTCGGGGTCGAGCGCTTCGATCTGTTGCAGCGCCTCGGGTCCGTTCGATGCCTGGCCGACGACTTCGATTTCTTCGAACGAGTCGAGCAGGAAAGACAACTCCTGGCGGGCGAGTTTCTCGTCATCGACGAGAATCGCGGTCAGAGCATCGGCTCCGGCAACTTTTTCAGTCATGCCACTCCGGCCCTCGGCTGAGTGTAGCATCGGTAATGGGGAGTTGCCCTGCGCGATACGGCCATAGCCTTATTTGCCAAAGCGCCGCGGCCGGGGCGCGTGAAGACTCGTCTCACGGCTCGCCTTTCCGCCGAGGACGCCGCGGAATTTCATCGTCTTTGCGCCCTTGAGGCATGGGGCAAGCTGCAGCGCATCGCCGCGGCGGACGCGTTCTTGTACTGCGACGTTCGCGGCGCGGACTTCGGGCGCTCCGCGGCAATCGAGCGGATGCGGCTCCAGCGCGGCGCGGACCTTGGCGAGAAACTCCGGCTGTGTCTCGACGAGTTGCTTGCGCAGGGATACCGCAAGGCGTTGATCGTCGGCAGCGACAGTCCAACGGTCCCGGCCGCGAATATCGAGGCAGCGGTCGAGGAGCTCGACCGCTGCGATGTCGTTCTGGGGCCGTGCGCGGACGGCGGCTTCTATCTGATCGGCGCGCGCAGAACGGACGCGCGGATGTTCGACGGCGTCGCCTGGTCGGACGGAGAGACCCGCGCGCAGACGGTTCGGGCGCTGCATGACGCCGCCCTCAGCGTTGCCCAGGCGGGCGAGTGGTACGACGTCGATGAGCCGGCCGATCTCGACCGCTTGCGGTCGGACCCGCATCTTCCGCCCGCTTTGCGCAGGTGGTTTGCACAACAGCCTCGCCTACAATGAAAGGCGCCGGAGCCATGGCCGACAAACAGAAAGAAGCCCCGTCGTTCGAGGACGGGCTGCAACAACTCGAGGAAGTCGTCAGTCAACTCGAAGACGGCGATCTGCCGCTCGAGAAGTCTCTGGAGTTGTTCGAAAAGGGCATGAAACTGAGCGAAGGCTGCCGCAAGCAACTGCAGGAGGCGGAGACGAAGGTCGAGATTCTGTTGCGCAAAGACGGCGAGATCGAGCCTGAGCCGTTCGAGTTGGACGACGAATAGATAAGCCCTTGCTGCGTTCGACCTCAGTGGCCTTCGAAGAATATCTCACGGAGCGCCGGCAACGAGTGGACGCTGCGCTCGACCGGCTGATTCCCGCCGGGGCAACGCAGCCCGGCACGATTCATGCCGCGATGCGCTACAGTCTGTTCGCGGGCGGCAAGCGTATCCGGCCCCTGCTGGCGATCGCGGCGGCAGAGGCGCTGGGAACGGAGACCGGAGCGGAACTGCCCGGCTGCGCCGTGGAGTGCGTGCATGCGTACTCGCTGATCCACGACGATCTCCCCGCCCTCGACAACGACGATTTCCGCCGAGGCAGGCCGACCTGCCATAAGGTTTACGGCGAAGCGATGGCGATCTTGGCCGGCGACGCCCTGTTGACAGCCGCGTTCAAGATTCTTGCGGAACTCGACTTGGCGGCCGAGAACCGCGCGGCCATGATTGCGGATCTCGCGGCGGCTGCCGGTTCCGTCGAGGGCATGATCGGCGGGCAGGTCGCTGACCTCGAAGCGGAAGGCAAATCCGTTACGGCCGAGCAACTGCACTACATTCACCGCGCGAAGACCGGAGCGCTGATTCGGGCGTCGGTGCGCATCGGCGCTCTTTTCGGCAACGCCGCGCCGGACGCTTATCGAGCGCTCGGCGAATACGGCCGGCACATCGGCTTGGCCTTTCAGATTGTCGACGACGTGCTCGATGTCGTCTCCACGAGCGAGGAACTGGGCAAGACCGCCGGCAAAGACGCCGCGCAAGGGAAGGCGACGTTTCCCGCGTTTTACGGGCTTGAGGAATCGCGCCGCCGGGCGCGGGAACGCCTCGACGCCGCGTTGGCCGCGATTGAGGATTTCGGGTCGCCGGCTTGGGGCTTGCGCCGGATCGCCGAACGCATCGTGTCGCGCACGAACTGAGCGGCGGCTCATTCGTCGCCGTATTCGACTGCGACCAGGAAAAGTCCTCGGGCCGGCGCCGTAATCCCCGCAAGGCCGCGGTCTCGGGCGGCGAGAAGCGCCGGTATCTCGGCGGACTTCAGCTTGCCGCGTCCGACTGCGAGCAGCGCGCCTACGATGTTGCGCACCATGCGGTAGAGGAATCCGGAACCGCGGACGCGGTAAACGAGCAGGTCGGCCCGGCGGGTCAACTGCGAGCAGAAGATCGTTCGAACGGTGGATTTTTCGGGTTCCCCCTGCCGCGCGGCGCGGTCGTTCGAAGCGAGAGAGCGAAAATCCCGCGTCCCCGCGAACAGCGGCGCGACGGCCGTCATCGCCTGCTCATCGAGAGGAAACGGATACCAATAGGTAAACGGGTAAACAAACGGCGGACACGTTTCCCCGCGGTGAATGCGGTACTCGTAAGTCTTCGCGACGGCCGCGTGTCTGGCGTGAAAACCAGCAGGCATTTCCACAACGTCGTCAATGCGCACCGCCGGCGGCAGAATACGGTTCAACGCCTTCTTGAGGTTTGCCGCGGGGATCGGATTGGCCAGGGCGAACGATGCCGTCTGGCCCAGGGCGTGAACCCCGGAGTCGGTCCGCCCGGAGCCTGCGACCTTGACGCGGCTGCCCTCGATTGCGGCCAAAGCATCCTCGAGCGTTCCCTGGACCGTTTTCCGCCCCGGCTGGATTTGCCAGCCGCTGAAACCGGCGCCGTCATATGCGACAGTGATCTTCAGGGTCCTCATACGGCAGGCAATGAGGCCAGAGTAACGCGGATTGCGAAATGGGCGGAAGGGCGGCCGCAGGCAAACAGGAGCCGATTCTTTTTGAAGGAGCGAGGGTTGGGAGTGGAGAACCATGCGCCGGCTTGCAGCACGGCAGTTTCCGCATCGGGCAATCGCGTACAATAAGGGTATGACACCCGAAATGTTCAGCATCGTAGGGGTAGGTATTGCGCTGGCCGGACTGATCCTGAACAGCCAGCGTCAACTGCGGGCGGAGATGATCTCCCGCATGGATAAACTGGGAGCCGATTTCAACGATTTGCGCCGCGAAGTGAGCGGGTTGGATGCCCGTCTGTCCCGCCTGGAGGGAGTAATTTCGACAGCCCTCTTCAACCGCCCGTCACTGGTCGAGTCCGCCGAGCGCGGCGATTGAGCCGCCGTCCCCCTCATCTTGTTGCATCGAAGGGCCCCTCTCGAAAATGAATCGCCCGCGGTCGGCAAGCGCCTGAGTAACCAGTTACACGAGCGGTGCGCCTTGTCGTTTTAACGGCCGTGCGGGTCTGTCGGGCCGTGGTGTGCGCAAATCGACGATTCATGACGAGCCGGTCACTCAGCGTTTCGGTTTCTTTGGCTCTGACCCTGTTCTTGCAACCGTTTGCTTCAGGTCAGACATTCCGCAGAAAGCCTGTGGACTACAGCGAAGGCGTTTCGGGCTGGCCGCCGATCGTCAACGTCTTGAAAACGCCCACAGTCCCGGAAATCAGCTTGGCGAATTCCGAGCGGTTGGACTTTCTGATCCACGACGCCAAACTGTATCTATCGCTGGCCGACGCCTTGGCTCTGGCCATTGAGAACAACCTCGATCTGGCTTGGGCGCGCTACGGACCGCAGAGCGCCGGCAACGATGTCATGCGCGCCAAGTCGGGCGCCCAGTTGCGCGGCGTTCAAAACCAGATCAGCGTTCTCTCGACCGGAATCGGCGGCGGCGGCGGCGGCGGCCAGGGCGGCCAGGCCACGGGCATTACGCAGCGGGCCGGCGGCGGGGGCGCAGGCGGGGGCGGCGGAGCGGCGGGCGTCGGCGATGCGAGTACGTTCTTCGGAACGCAGTCGGTCAACATGGACCCCGCCATGTTCGGAAATATCGATTGGGGACACTTCTCCAACCCGCAAACCAGCAACTTCGTCACTGGAACGAATACGCTGATCCGCGAGATCAGCAACTCCCAGTTGGGCGTCCGTCAGGGTTTCAAGACCGGCACGACCGCCGCGCTGGTCTGGGCGAACACGCGCAGCCTCACCAACAACCTGCGCACCAACTTCAACCCGTCGCTCGTCAGCGCGCTGACTTTGCGCGTCACGCAGCCGTTGCTGCAAGGGTTCGGCGTGGCGGTCAATACCCGCAACATCGAAGTGGCCAAGAACAACCGCGAGATCTCCGATCTGCAGTTCAAGCTGCAAGTCGAAGAAATCGTCACGCGGGTCGAGGCGCTTTATTGGGGGCTGGTAACACTCAGGGCCCAGGTGGACAGCCAACGGGAGAACCTGCAGCTCGCGCAGAAGCTCTACAACGACAACAAGCGGCGCGTTGAAATCGGCACCCTGGCGCCCATCGAGATCGTACGCGCCGAGGCGGAAGTCGCCGCCCGCGAAGCCGATCTTACCGCCGCAGAGACCGAGGTCCGGCTGCAGGAAACGCTGATCAAAGACGCGCTGAGCGTCAACGGCATGGCCAGCCCTACCCTGATGTACGCCGAGATCATCCCGACCGACGACATCGAGGTGCCGGAAGAGGAAGTCCTGGAGCCGCTGGAGGCGCTCATGGAAACAGCCGTGGTCTCCCGCGCCGAGATGCAGCAGAACCGCATTCGCATGAAGAACACGGAGTTGGGTTTGATCGGCGTGCGCAACGGCATGCGGCCCAGCGCGGATCTTACGGTCGATCTGACGAACAATGCGCTGGCGGGGCAGGTCAACGATCTTTTTGTCGCCAGTCCCGGACAGCCGGCGGGGGTTTCGCCGTTCTTCCTGGGCGGCTTGGGCAATGCCTCCGGACAGTTGTTCCGCCGCAACTTCCCCGATTACCAGGTCCGCCTGCAAGTCAACATCCCGCTGAAGAACCGCCAGGCGCGGGCCGATATGACCGCTTCGCTGTTGGAAAAACGCCAGCAGGAAGTGCGTCTGGTGCAAGCGGAGAACGCGGTGCGCAGCGAAGTGCAGTCGGCTTTGATCCAGGTCGAGCAGGCGCGCGCCCGTTATAAGGCGGCGCTGAAGTCCCAGGAATTGCAACAGCGAACGCTGGAAGCCGAGCAGAAAAAATTCAACCTCGGCGCCTCGACGATATTCCAGGTCGTGCAGGCGCAGCGCGATCTGGCCAACGCGCGCACGACGCTGATCATCACGCAAAATACCTATATCAGCGCCCGCATCAATCTCGACCGCGCCACCGGACATACGCTCACGGCAAACCATATCTCGATCGCGGAGGCCTACGAGGGCGTCGTCGACAAAAGACCCGACCCCATTCCGGTCGATGTCCAATAGGCGGGAACCGAACATACCGGCTTGGCGGCAAGCCGGCGCATTTTTCGGCGGAAGCGATGTGCCATCATGATACCGGCATTGAAAGGTTGATGCATGGCTGAAACTATCTACGACGCGGTGGTTGTCGGCGCCGGCGCCGGCGGAGGCGCCACTGTCCGCGTGCTGGCGGAGATGGGGCTCAAGGTGGCCCTGCTCGAAGCCGGACCGACGATCGATCCGCAAAAAGACTACAAGACGCACAAGTGGCCCTACGACTACGGGCATCGAACCGCCGAGAAAGGCGGCGCGCAATACTTCGGGCGCGGCACGGATTACGGGTTCTTCACGACCGTAAGCGGCGGCTGGCAGCTTGACGGCGAGCCCTATACGGTGGCCGAGGGCAGTCGATTCACCTGGTTCCGCTCGCGGGTCGTGGGCGGGCGCACGAATCACTACGGGCGGATGTCGTTCCGCTTCTCGGCCATGGACTTCAAGCCCTACTCGCGCGACGGGCTCGGCTGGGACTGGCCGATCGGCTACGCAGACCTTGCGCCCTGGTACGACCGGGCCGAGAAATTCATTGGCGTGACAGGGACGGTCGAGGGCATTCCCAGCGCTCCCGACGGGATTTTCGAAACGCCGCCGCCGCCGAAGGTGCATGAATTGCTCATGCAGAAAGCGGGCAAAAAGCTGGGCGTGCCCTTCATCGCCAACCGGCGGGCGGTCATTACGAAGCCGAAGAACGGCCGGCCCGCCTGTCACTATTGCGGCGAATGCAGGCGGGGCTGCCTGACGGCTTCGAACTACTCGGCGTCGCAAGTCGATGTCTTTCCCGCGCTGGAGACCGGCAAGCTGACGCTGATTACCGACGCGATGGCGCGCGAGGTCGAAATCGACGACAACGACCGCGTAACGGGCGTGGTCTATATCGACAAAAAAGAGCGCACGGAAAAACGAGTGCGCGGCAAGGCGGTGGTGCTGGCCGCCTCGGCTTGCGAGACCGCGCGGCTGATGCTGAACTCGAAATCCAAACAGTTTCCCAACGGCATCGCCAACGGTTCGGGCCTGGTCGGCCGCTACTTGATGGATACGGTCGGCTACGGCGTGCGCGGCTCGATTCCGTACCTCGAAAATATGCCCCGCTACGATACGAGCGGCTTCGGCGGCGCGCACCTCTATGCGCCCTGGTGGCTGTACGACCGGCATCACAAGCTGGACTTCCCGCGCGGCTATCACATCGAGTTCGGCGGCGGCTTCGGCCTGCCCCGCCCCGGGTCGTTCCACGCGGCGGCGCGGAAATACGGCTACGGCAAGAAGCTCAAGGAGAAAATTCGTCAGGAGTACGGCACGTCGATCGGGCTTTCGGGCCGCGGCGAAATGATCCCCAACAACCAGAGCTATCTGGATATCGATCCCGACGTCGTGGACAAGTGGGGCATTCCCGTACCGCGGTTCCACTTCAAGTGGAGCGATTACGAATGGAAACAGGCCCGCCACATGGAGAAATCTTTCTCCGCTCTCATCGAGGCATGCGGCGGCAAAGGGCTGCGGCAGAACAACGCCGCCCGCGAAGGCGAAGGAATTTCGGTTCCGGGCTCCATCATTCATGAAGTCGGCGGGGCGCGCATGGGAGACAATCCCGGCAGCTCGGTGCTCAATAAGTACTGCCAGTCCCATGAGGTGAAAAATCTTTTCGTGGCGGATGCGGCGAGCTTCGTCAGCAACCCGGACAAGAACCCGACCTTGACGATCAGCGCGCTCGCTTGGCGAACGGCCGAGTATCTGGCCGAGGAAATGAGGAAAGGCAATGTCTAGCAGCCCGCGGCAAAAGTCACCCAGGCGGCGTTACGCGCCTTGGGGCCGATGCAGTATTTCTCAGGCGCTCAAGGAACTCGGCGCCATGCTTTTTTTCCGGCAGGCAGGCAAGGGCGCGCAACCCTTCGGGCGGCGGACATTTGCGGCCGTCGGCTTCGTCGTTCGTCGGGGACGATCTCCCGGATCGCCTCCCTCCTCTCTCCTCGCCGAACGACCGCAGGATCCCGCCGCGCCGCCCACGGGACTTTCACCACGGACTGCTCGCAATTTCGTTTCCGTCGAGGCGTTGTCGCGGCGCGACGCCCTGCGGCGCATCGCCCTCGGCATCACCGCCGCCGGGCTGACGGGGACCATCGACCGGGCCGATGCTCACGAGGTCCATGGTCAGGCCGCGGAGGAGAAAACGCTGCAAGGCGAATATACGGTCCGGTATTTCAACGCGCATGAATTTCGGACGCTGGAAAAACTTTCGGAGTTGGTGATTCCGGCGGACGCCGGCGGACCCAGCGGGCGCGCGGGCGGCGCGCCGGAGTTTATCGATCTGCTGTGCAGCGAGAACGAAGAGCTTGCGGCGATTTTCAGCGGCGGCATCCTATGGCTCGATCACGCGATGCTGAAGCGGCATGGCAAGCGCTTCGTCGATGCCTCCGATGAAGCTCAAACGGCGATGCTCGACGCGCTGGTAAAAGCCGGCGCGGCCGAAACCGCGGCGGATACGGCTTTCGACACGAACGACTACAAGCGGTTCGCCATGTACGGCGTGCGCAGACCGGCGGATATCCGCCGCGGCCTGGGGTTTTTCGATTGGGCGCGGAAGCTGATCGTCGATGCCTACTACACGAGCCCCGCGGGGATCGAAGACCTGGGCTACATCGGCAACGCCTCCTACAGCGAATACGAGGCGCCGCAGGAGGCCGTCGATTACGCCATGAGCCGCAGCCCGTTTCGGACATAGGCCGAACGAGAGCGCATGGCCGGTCGTTTTGCCTGTCTTGCGGCGTTGTCGGGCGGATTGTTCGCGGTTCCGGGGCAGGTTCGCGCGGAAGACGAGGCGGCCGCCGTCCGTCTGGTAATCCTCGACGCCGGCCGCGCCCTGCAGGCGAACAACGCCGCGCTGTTCCTATCCAAATTCGACTCGCGTTCGCCAGCCGGGTTCGACGACCTGAGCGTTCAGATCCGGGCGCTGGCGGCGCAACGCACGATTGCCTCTTCGGTCGAGATCGGGCCGGTGCGAGAGGAAGAGGGCGGCGGCTTGGCGGTCACGGTGGACTGGCTGCTGCAACTGACGCCGCTGCGCGGTCCGGGGCCGGTCGAGACCCGGCAGGAAAGCTTGTCGCTCCGGTTTGCCAAGCGCAAAGGCAAGTGGAAGATCGTTGCGCTCGAGCCGCATGACTTTTTTCGCAGCCGATAGGCATATCCCGCCGAGCATGCGCCGCCGTCTGCGATAATGCCCGACGATGAGCAACTCCTTGACCCGCCGCCGTTTCGTCGGCGCCGCCGCTGCCGGATTCGCCGCCCAGCAAGCCCAGGCAGCCGATGCGCGCCCCAATATCCTGTGGATCTGCACCGACCAGCAGCGCTGGGACACGATACGCGCGCTGGGCAACGCGCACATCCGCACGCCGAACATCGACCGCCTCGCGGCAAGCGGCACAGCGTTCGAGAACGCCTATTGTCAGTCGCCGATCTGCACGCCAAGCCGGGCCGGCTTTCTGACCGGCATGTACCCGTCGGCCGTCCACGGCTGCATGAACGGCAACGAGCGTTGGGAGCACGCCGCCCCTCTGGTCACGAAAACGCTCGCCGAGGCAGGCTACGACTGCGGACTGGCCGGCAAGTTCCATCTCTCGGGCGCGCAAGGCCGCATCGAGCCGCGCGCCGACGACGGTTACCGCGTGTTCCATTGGAGCCATCATCCGCACGACGACTGGCCGCAAGGTCATGCCTACATCGACTGGCTCAAGTCCAAGGGCAAAGACTACGGATCGATCTACAAAAAGTTGGGCTACATCCCCAGCGAATTCCATCAGACGACCTGGTGCGCCGACCGCGCGATCGAGTTCATGAACGAGCGGCGCTCGGGGCCGTGGCTGTTCAGCCTCAACTGTTTCGATCCGCATTCGCCGTTCGACCCGCCCCAGGAGTGGCTCGATCACTATCCGCAGGAGGAGATGCCGGGGCCGCTTTTCCGGGAGTCCGACTTGGCGGCTCAAGAGCGCCTCAAGAACGTCAATTTTCAGCGCGAGGCGCGGCGCCCGGAAGAGATGAACGCCAAATCC
Organism: Bryobacterales bacterium; assembly: GCA_965214915.1. GTDB lineage: Bacteria > Acidobacteriota > Terriglobia > Bryobacterales > UBA6623 > CATQHP01. The sequence goes on from CBDCCP010000001.1 coordinate 1,740,450, forward strand.
TATCAGGCGAAATACTACGCCATGATCGAACTGATCGATCACAACGTCGGCCGCATGCTCGACGCGCTGGAGAGCAGCGGGCAACGCGACAATACCGTGGTGATTTTCACCAGCGACCACGGCGAAACTCTGGGCGATCACGGGCTGCTGCTGAAAGGCTGCCGTTTCTATGAAAGTCTCGTACACGTGCCGCTAGTCATCTCGTGGCCGGGGCGGTTCCAACGGGGCCTGCGCAGCCGGGCGCTGGTCGAGCTTACCGACTTGGCGCCGACGCTGCTGGAATTAGCCGGTCTCGCCGCGCCGGAGACGATGCAGGGCAAGCCGCTGACCTCGATTCTTACGGGCGGCTCGTCTCCCGACCGCCACCGCGAGTTCGTGCGCAGCGAGTACTATCGCGCGCTGGCCGGGACGCAGAGCTTCGCCACGATGGTGCGCAGCGAGCGCTTCAAGCAGATCGTCTATCACGGCCACGGGCTGGGAGAGCTGTTCGACCTGGAAACCGACCCGGGAGAATTCGACAACCTGTGGGACGAGGCGAAGATGGCCCAGGTCCGCCATGAGCACATGACGATGAACTTCGACGCGCTGGCGATGGCGAGCGACGTAGGCTCCCCGCGGGTTTCGCGTTATTAAGGCCGCGTTGCGTTCGCCAGCAGCGCCTTGCCGCCGCTCTCGGCGACGATCGCCACCCCTCGAGCGCCCACTAATTTTTCGAAGCGGGGAACGTCTTCCGCGAAGATTGCCAGGTAGCGGCGTCCCCCGCTCCGCCAGCGCTCGACGAACTGCGCGTCGTCCAGAAACACATTGGGGGCGCCGGGAGCGTGCGATCCGTACTCGATATTGTTTTTCCGGCCGTTCAGCAACAGCACACGGCGGTTCGTGTAAAAAACCAGCGAGGAAAAGGCATAGTACTCGCGGTCCAGGATCAACTCGCCGGGCGGCGCCGCGAGATAGGCGTCGGCGAGCGGGCGCGACGACAAGTACGGATCGAACGCAACCATCGCCCAGCGCGCGGCGTGGACGAGCGCGACCATCATCAACACGAGAGCGATCATGGCTCGGCGGCCCCGTAGGAGCAGGCCCCCCAGCGAGCCGACCGCCAATGCGCCGGCGGCGAGCATGAGGGGCCCGCGCAGATAAGCGAACGATGCAATCGTCAGATCGTGCATATGCCCCAGCGACAGCGTGTAGGCGTCCGGATTGCTGCTCAGGCTCGAAGCGATGTCGCCTTCCGCCGGCAGATTCCAAACGGAAAGCAGAACGCCGGCCGCGGCCGCGAGAGCGAGCAGCGAAGCCGCGCCCGCGATCTTGCCGCCGAGCCTCTGCCGGCGGTCGGAGCGCTCCGCCCCGCAGGCCAAAAGCAGGAATGCCGGAGCGTAGGCCGGCAAAGTGTAGTATTCCTGAGAGGTCGAAGCGGAAAAAAACAGCAGCGTAAACCCGCAGCAGCACAGCATCGTCAGGCGCGTGCGGGAAGCGCGGTCCCCGCTGCCGAAGGCAAGCCCCCGCACCGCCGGCGCATACGCGCTCCAGGGGAACAGCCAGATCAGATGGCCGAGCCAGAACGCGGCCAACGGCACGGCGCCATAGTCCTGCGGATAACGCAGGCCCAAGTAGCGCAGCAGGTGTTCGTTGACGAAGTAGCGCCAGAAGAAGCCGTGATACTGTCCGGCCTCGGCGGCCAGGTTCAGCTCGAAATACGGCGGGTGGCGGAGAGTCGCCAGCAAGTGCCAAGGCGCCGCAACCAGCAGCGCGGTTCCCGCTGCCAAACCGAGGCGCAGACGCCGCCGGACATCGGCGGAGCGCCATGCCCCGCTGACGGCCAAATAAACGGCCAACGCGCCGACGGGCAGCACAACGGCGACCAGCCCCTTGAACAGGACGCCCGTTCCGATGGCTGCTCCGGCCGCAACGGCGGGAGCTTTTCGCGGCGCGCGGCGCCCTTCCAAAGCATCCAGGAAAGCCCATAGGGCGGCTATCGTGCTACAGGCAACGAAGATATCGGGCATGCGCACTCTGGTGAAAAGAAACAGACCGGCGCACGTCGCAAGACCGATAGCCGCGAGCGACCCGCAAGCGGCTCCGAACGCCCAACGGCCAAGCCGATACGTCAGCCAGCACAGCAAAATCGCCGCCAAGGCCATGGGCATCCGCGCCGCCCAATCGCGGACGCCGAAAACCGCGAACGAGGCCGCGATGGCCCAAACTTGACCGGGGGGCTTGTCGAAATAGGGGACGCCGTCGATGCGCGCGGTCACCCAATCGCCCGACTCGAGCATCGTGCGGGCGATTTGCGCATACGTTGCGTCGACGTCGTCGAGCAACGAGGGGGGGCTGACGATCGTTCCGAGAAAGACAGCCGAAGCGACAGCCAGCACGATCGGTTCGCCGCGTTCAAGCCGCATCTCGACAGATTAGCCAAGCCTGAAACCCGTCGCCGGCATCGCGTCCGGGCAGCCGGTCGAGCGCTCTTCGGGAAGTCCACCCCGTTCGTTCGGCGAGAACCTGTTCGATGACCTGTTCGTTTTCTTCGGGTTCGAGCGAACAGGTCGCATAGAGGAGCCGGCCGTTCGGCGCGAGGACATCCAGCGCGCGGCGAAGAATCCGCGCCTGCCGCACCTGGAGATCGTTCAGATCGGCGGGTTTCAGACGCCATTTGATCTCGGGATTTCGGGCCAGCGTGCCGGTTCCCGAACAGGGAGCGTCCACCAGGATGCGGTTGAAGGCAGCGCGAAACGGCAAGGGACGCTCGGCGTCGAGCACGAGCAGCCACAGGCCGCGCGAACCCAGTCGGCGCAGGGTGCGCAGCCGCCGGACGCTGCGGTCGGAGGCGACGGCACAGCCGGCTTCTTCGGCGAGTTGCCGGGCTTTTCCGCCGGGAGCGGCGCAGAGGTCGAGAACTCTTTGTCCGGGCTTGACGCAAAGCAGCGGGGCAACCAGTTGGGAGCTTAAATCCTGCACAATCAACCGGCCGGAGCGGACCGCCCTTGTATCCGCTACGCTGCCGCCCGACACGCGAAACCCGTTGGCAAAGCCGGTCGACTCGAGCGTCAATCCTTTTTCAGCCAATTCTTGCGCCACGCTCGCAAGGTCAGCGCCTTTAGCGACGCGGACGTAAGCGGGCGGCCGGCAAATGTTTGCGGCAAGCAATTTTTGGCAGGCGCGCCGCCCGAACCGCTTCTCCCAGCGGGTTCGCAGCCAATCGGGATGCGAGCGCCGCGCCCCGTCTTCAGCGGACGGCGGCGCGGGAAGATTGCGCAGAACGGCGTTGACCAGACCGGCTGCCGAGCGCTTGCGGGCCGTCTTGACCAACTCGACCGAATCCGACACGGCGGCCCCCGGCGGCATGCGGTCCATGCAGCGCAACTGATAAGCCCCCAGCCGCAAAGCCGTGCGGACTTCCAGATCCAGCGATTCGACGGCCTTGCGCAGTCTTTTTTCCAGCAGGAAGTCCAGTTCGCCGCGGCGTCGCAGGCAGCCCATTGCGAGTTCGGTAACCAAAGCGCGGGCGCGGGCGCCGAGGCGGTCGAGCAACGGCGAATGCAATAACTCGTCGGCATAGGCGGCGTCCCTCTCGACCCGCAGCAGCACATCGAAGGCCGCCCGTCTCGCCGGAGAAGCCGCCACTTGCGTCACCATAGCAAAGCGGAAAACGACCTTGGGACGTTCGGAAGCGCGTGATACAATCGGCCCTGAAACACGTTATCGAATTGCTATCCTTCCATGATGCAGGCCGGTGCTTGCCGGACTAAAATGCCCGGCGAAGTGGAAATTACGATTGCCAGTCATCCGCGCTGGCTGCAGCTTGCAAGATCGGTAGTGCGGGATTTCTGCGCGGCGCTCGATATCGCCGAGCGGGAGACCCAATCCATCGTTGTCGCGGTCGACGAGACGCTGAGCAACGTGATGAAGCATGCATACGGCGGCGATCATTCGAAGTTCGTAAGCTTAAGTTGCAGCGTCCATGACAACGAGTTGGAATTCGAAATCCGCGATCAAGGCGTTCCGTTCAATCCGCTCGACCGGGACGTGCCGCCGCCGGACGAGTTGCGGTCGGGGGGCAGAGGGCTGTACCTAATGCGGACGATCATGGACCGCATCGAATACCGCCGCCGCGGCGGCGGCAATTGCATTCGTCTGAGCAAGACGCTCGATACGCCGGCGCGGCCTGCGCCGGAAGAAGCGAGAGAGATTCATGGACGTTAACGTGAAGAGGGATGCGGACCGCTCGATCGTTGAAATTGCCGGCGATATCGACTTGTACTCCTCGCCGGCGTTTCGCGAGACCGTGCTGGACCTGTTCAGGAAGCGCGGTCAAAAGAGCGTGATCGTCAATCTTTCCAAGGTCGATTACATCGACAGTTCCGGCGTCGCGAGCTTGGTCGAGGGGCTGCAGGAAGCCAGGAAACGCAGCGCGCGATTCATCTTGGTCGGCTTGCGAGAAGGTCCGCGGCGCGTTCTCGAGCTCACCTTGCTGTTGAGCGTTTTTGAAATTCATTCCACGGAGAAAGACGCCCTTCAGGCGTAATCGGCGTCGCAACATGGGCCGCGCATGACCCTTCTCGAATCCATCGGGCGCTCTACCATCGAGAAGATCGAGTATGTCGGCGGGCTGACGATTCAGTTCTGGCGGGGGCTCGTCTCCTCGTGGCGGATCAACCCCTTTACGGGCAGTCGTCTGCGCTGGAAGACGACGGTTCGGCAGATGGCGGTCATCGGCGTTCAAGCGCTGCCGGTGGTGTGTTTGATCTCCGGCGCCACCGGCTTGATCATGGCCCTGCAGGGCGGCGCCGAGTTGCGCAAATTCGGCGCAATGGAAGTGGTCATCAATCTGGTGGGAACCAGCATGACCCGCGGGCTGGGCCCGTTGGTGGCGGCGATTGTCGTGATCGGGCGGTCCGGTTCGTCGATCTCCGCGGAAATCGGCACGATGGCCGTCACCGAGGAAATCGACGCCTTGCGCACCATGGCGCTCGACCCGATCGAGTTCGTGCTCGTGCCCAAATACGTGGCGATGATGGCGATGATGCCGTGCTTGACGGTCGTGGCCGTTTTCTCCGGGATTCTCGCCGGCGGAATCTTCACCTACTACACCCTGGACATGACTCTGATCGTCTATCTGAAACGCACCGCGGAGATTCTGCTGATGCGCGATATCGTCAGCAGCATGGCGAAAGCGGTTGCCTTCGGGACGATCATCGTCCACGTCGGCTGTTTCGAAGGGTTCACCGTGACCGGGGGGCCGGAAGGCGTCGGCCGCTCGACGACCAACGCCGTCGTGAAATCGATTTTCCTGGTCGTCCTCGCGGATTTACTGTTCACCGCGTTTTTCTACTTTTTCTGGCGATGAGTCCGAATCTTCAGACACGCGGCGGCAACGGCGCCGATTCGCAGGCGCTGCCGCACCTGTCGGGAAACGAACCGATTATTTCGGTCCGCGACCTCGTTGTCGATTACGGGAACAGACACGTTCTGAGGGGCGTCGATCTGGATGTGTACCCGGGTGAGACGATGGTCATTCTGGGAGCGTCCGGTTCGGGCAAAAGCACCCTGCTGCGGCACATCGAAGGATTGGGAAAGCCTTCGTCGGGAACGGTTCTGGTCAAAGGGGTCGATATTTACTCCGCTTCTCGAAAAGAGTTGAAGAACGTTCGCCGGGTTATGGGCGTGTCGTTCCAAAGCGCAGCCATGTTCAACTCGATGACCATTGGGGACAATGTTGCGCTGCCGCTGCGCGAGCACACCAATCTGGCGGAACCGACGATCCGGTTGATGACAAAGATGAAACTGCAGCAAGTAGGTCTCAGCGGCGTCGAGGACCTTTACCCCTCGGAACTCTCAGGCGGCATGAGAAAACGGGCGTCGGTTGCCCGCGCGCTGGCGATGGACCCCGAGATTCTGCTGTTCGACGAACCTTCCGCCGGACTCGATCCGATCATCGCCGCGGGCATCGACGAGCTCATTCTTCATCTCAAGAAAGCCTTCAGGATGACCATCGTGATCGTCACCCACGAAATGCAAAGCGCCTACCTTATCGCGGACCGCATGTGTATGCTCTATCAGGGAGAGATATTGGCCGTGGGGACCGTCAACGAAATCCGCAACCATCGGCATCCCCATATCCGCCGGTTTGTGGACCGCGCCGCGGACCGGTTCGATAAAAACGACCCTAGTTACCTGACGGGATTCGAATCATGAGCAGCGAAGCCAAAGTCGGACTCTTCGTAATCGTCGCTCTGACGATCTTCGTCGTTGCTTTTTTGTCGGTGGCCAATATCCAATTGACCGGCGAGAAGGCGCCGTACAAAACCTATTTCGCCTACATCGGCGGCCTCGATGAAGGCGGCTTGGTGCGCTACGGCGGACGCAAGGCGGGAATCATCAGGTCGGTGCATCCGTGGGCGGACGATCCGACCAAGACCGAGGTGATTTTCGACCTGCGCACCGACGTTCCGATCAACCGCGAATCGCGGGCGACGATCGCCAGCCTGAACGCGCTGGGACAAAACTATCTCGAGATTACGCCCGGCTCCATCGATGCGCCGAAGGTCGAGCCCGGCGGAACGATCGAGTCGATCGAAGCGTTGACCTTCACCGACTTGACGAATAAAGTGGCCGACGTCGCCGACAAGGCCGTCGAGTTGATGGGAGACGTTCAGGAGAAGCTGGATTTGGTCGTCGCCGACGCCGATGAGCTGCTCCACAACCTGAATGCGCTCACGGGCAAGGACAATCAGGAAAACATCAAAAAGCTGCTGGCGAACGGCAACAAGCTCATCGAAGAGCAGTCGCCGAAGATCGACCGCATTACCTCTCAGATCGGCTCTACGCTCGAAAACGTCGAGGAGCTCATCGCCGAGCTTCGAAAGGTCGCCGAAGACGCTGACAAGACGGTGCGCAATGTCAATCGAACGGTCGATGAAACCCGCGAGCCGATCAAGAAAGATCTCGCGGAACTGGAACGGACGCTTGTGCAGGCGCGCGAGACGGTTGCGGAAGTGCGCGCTCTGGTCATCGTCAACGAGCAGAACATCAACGAGACGATCGAGAACTTCCGCATCGCCTCGGAAAACATCGAACTGCTGACCGACGACTTAAGGCAGCGGCCCTGGAGCCTGATCCGGGTCAAACCGAAGCCCGACCGGCAAGTGCCCGTACCGGCCGCAGGGCGCTGATTCTTGAGTGGCGTTCGAGCTTACCGCCGCCTCTGCCGGCGGCTATCTGTCCGCGCGCGGCGGTTTCGCCGGCGTCGAAAGCGCCCGCCTGTTGGGAGGAGGAGTTTCCAATACCGTCGTATTGGTCGAGGGCGTATGGGCCGCGGGAGGGCGCGCCCGCATCGTTCTGAAGCAGTCGCTGCCGCAACTCAGAGTCAAAGACGTATGGTTGGCCGACCGCGCGCGCATCTTCCGCGAACGCGATGCGATTCTTGCCTTGACTCCGCTGCTGCCCAAGAACAGGCTTCCTCGAATCCTGTTTGCGGACGATAAGAACTACCTGTACGCCATGGAGTCCGCGCCTCCTGACGCGGCGGACTGGAAGACGCTCTTGCTCGCCGGCATCTGCGACCGCGGGACCGCGCGGCAGGCCGGCGTCACTCTGGGGCTGATGATCCGTGAGACCTGGGGGCGGGACGACCTGGCCGCGCGGTTCGGCGACCGGCGGGCGTTCGATCAGTTGCGAACCGATCCTTACTACCGCACCTTGGGCAGGCGGCATCCGGCCGTCCGGCCCGCGCTCGATGAGTGGGTCGACGCGCGGCAGGGCCGGCGGAACGCTATGGTTCATGGAGACTGGAGTCCGAAGAACCTGCTGATCTCGGCAGCGGGTTTGACAGTCATCGACTTCGAGTGCGCCCATTTCGGCGACCCGAGCTACGACGCCGCGTTCCTGTCGAATCATTTTCTGTTGAAGGCGTTCCATCGGCCCCGGCTCGCGGGCCGCTACTTCGAGCTTGCCCGGACGGCGTTCAACCGGACCTTGGCCGTGTTGCCGCCTGAAGCTCTCACGGCATTCGAGGCGGATACGACTCGCCATCTGGCCTTCCTGCTTCTGGCCCGAATCGACGGCAAGTCGCCGGTCGAGTACATCAAGGACAAACGGACACGAGAGCGCATCCGGCGATGCGCCCTGCGGTTGATTGCCGACCGCCCCGAGGCGTTGGCCGGCGTATTGCAACGCGTCGAGAGCGCCTTGTTGGAGGGCCGCGCCTGAAGTGCTTCCCGCTTTATTGCGCCTTTTCGATCGCGGCCAGGGTCTGTTTCGCCTGCTCCTGCGTGGGGTTGGGGGTCTTCGCCGCTTCGTTCATCCAGAAAGTGGCTCTGGCGATGTTGTCTCCGGCGATGTCGAGCTTCACGTAACAGAAGCCCAACATGTACGCGAGGAGTCCGTAACGCTCGCCGCCTTCCGCCTTGATCGCGTCGACCGTCTTCAGCAGGTGGCTCCGCGCAGTGCGCCAGGAGCCTTGCTGGAAATATCCGTTGCCGATGATGTAGTTGCCCATGGCCGTGAACTTGGCCTTGGTCGCCTCCCAATCCTCGGGCGCAGTCCCTTCGGGCGCGGGCTTCTCTTCCATCAGCGCGATCAGCGCTTCCGAACGGGCGTTAGCCTCTTCGTAGTCTTTTACGCTGAGCGCGTACTCGGCGAGAGTCTGGATGTACTGCTCGTTGGCCGGATTGACCTCGAGAGCTTTTTTCATAGCCGCGGCCATGCCTGCCATGTCGCCCATTTGCTGATAGGCGATGACGTAGTGATCTTCGAGACCCTTGGCGTGGTCGCTGTCCGGATAGTGCTCCCGCATGGCGTCCATCCATTGGATTTTCTTGGCCGGATCGGTCTGCTGGGTCACGCCGACGTTCATAGCCCACTCCAGGTACTGCACCACGCCGTTGGCGTAATCCACGGTGTTCTGATGCGCGATCTCCTCGTCCTCGTCCGGGTCTTCCGGAGCGGGCGTTGCGGCGTCGCGCTCGGCGAACGGGCGGGTTTCGATCAGCATCGGCAACAACTCGCCCCACTGCTGCGACTGGACGAGCGATTGATTGACGTTGTGGCGAACCTCCACATCGTCGGGAACCAGTTGCAACAGACGTTTGCCGGTGGCGACGGCCTTGGCCCAATCCTGTTGGCCGATGTACTGATTCTGCAACTGGAGAAGCGCGTAGCCGAGGAACTCGCTTTCCGGAAAGTCGTTGATGAACCCTTCGAGAATGGGAATTCTTTCCTCGGCCTCCTCGGCGACGCCGGCCGCGGTCAGCACCTGTCCTTCCGGCGACTGGCTGTCGATTTCGACATTCCTGATTTGCGGCGCGTCTTGCGCGGACGCCGGCATGCTCAAGAGCAATGCGGCAAAGGTAAAGTGAACGAATCTCATCATGATGAAGCTCCGATGGAACATACTATCTGGAAACGGCTGCCGGAATCAAGACCTGCCTATCGACATTTGCGGCGCCACGCCAAGGCATGCTCGCTAAGGTTGTCGCCGGCGGCGCGCAGCTTCAGCAAGGCGCCGTCCAGGCTTACCGACGCTTCGACCCAGGCGGTCGGCGCCTGTGGACGGAAAGTGAACCCGGCCGCCGGCAGAGCGATCAGGTGCATGCCGTCGGATCGAGTCAGTCCGAATTCGTGGTCGTGCCCGGTAACGATCGCCTTCACCTGCGCATGCGCGGCCGCAACGTTCAGGAGCGCGTCGAAATCGGCGCACCCTTCGCTTGCGGACACTCCCGGGTGATGCGCGAACAAGACGGTTACAGTCTCCTGCTCCGAGAGTATAGCGCTCAGCCAAGCCAACTGTGCGGAGCCGAGCGCGCCGCCGATTTCTTCCGGGCTGCTCTGCGAATCCAGAACGATGAAACGGAACGGCGGCTGATCGACAACGGTAGTCAGGCGGCCTGAGCCGCGCCGGTCTGGATAACCGGCCATCTCCAGCATTCCCTCGCGGCGGTCATGGTTGCCGACGCCGAGAACGAGCGGCATGGCGGCGCGAAGCGGCGCGGCGGCGAGAGCAAAGCGTTCGTAATCCGCGCGGCCGCCCTCGTACCAGGCGACATCCCCATTGACGATCGCCCCTTGCGGATTCGCGGCGTGTACTTCGGCAACGATGCGCCGCAACTCCAGCAGAGGATATTGCCCGCGGACTTCGGCCTGCGCATCCCCGGCGATGTGCGTGTCGGCGAGCCATGCCCAGCGAACGGAATCTCCGGCGCCGCTCAGGCGCAGCGAAAAACAAAGCCCGGCTTCCGTCTCCGCTAACCGCGGCGGCTCGTCGGGCGAGAGGATCACGGGCCGCTCGGCTACTCGACGAGAATGTCGTAAGTCAGCGTTCCCGCTTCCCGCACCTTCGCATAGACTTTCACCCACGCGGTGTGCGCCGGATGCTCGGCATAGACTGCGAGCGCCGCCTCGTCCGCCAACTCCATGCAGACGCCGTACTCGCGGACCTTCGGTTCTCCGCCGTCCCGTCCGTACTGCCGCAGCGGACGCCGCAGCTTGCCCGCCCAAGCTTTGTTGAGCCCGTCGATTTTTTCGGGCAGTTCCGCCGTAGCTTCGTAAAACGCTTTCCAGTCCGCCGCGCCGGCATCCGGGAGCGGCGTGAAGACAAAGCAATGCATCAGGCCGCCTTCGGCGCCGAGCGTGGGGCAAAGCGCCGTGAAAGCAAGCGCCAGAAGCGCAAGCGAAGAGATGCCGTGTATAGGTTGGAGCCGCATAACAACAGGTTACCAGCAACCGGCATCGACCTGCAGGCAACGCGACGGTCTTGCTATCCGCTATTCACAATTCACCGGCTATCAGGGCTTGACCACCAATGTGCCGGCGAGGATGTCGTGCAGCGCCTGTCTCTTGGGCGTGAACGGCTGAATCAGGTATCCGGCGAACAGCAGCAGCCCGGATACCCATTTCCCGAAGTGCCGGCCGGTGGCCCGCGGAAACGAAATGCGCCCGCCGTTTTCATCCGTGACGACGATGCCCAGCGCTTTCTTGCCCACGGTTGCCTGCCAGCGCGAGCTGGTCAGCAGCGCCTCGTACAGCCAGGTGCATACCGTGCTCGTCACGACCGATACCCCCAGGAGACCAAAGAGCGCAACCCAGTCTGCCGGCCGCTGCGGGGCGCCGAGTCCGACGCCAAGCCCCAGCAGCGCCTGGATGACCAAAGACGCCGTCCACAGGATCAACCCGTCGATAAAGCAAGCGGCCAGGCGGAGCCAAAATCCTGCATATTGCCCGACCGGAGGAGCGGCCGGCGGGGCCGGGCCGGCGGCTGCCGGTGGCGTTCCCGCGACCGAAGGCGGCGGCGCCGACGCTTGCCCCGAGACGTTCGCGCCGCAATGCGGACAGTAGCGGATTCCCGCGGCAATCGGCTTGCCGCATTCCTGACAAAACATATCGGGTTCTCCTCGCGCTCGGCGGACAGTCTTCTCCGGCCATCATGTTACTGCATTTCTATGACGACGAAACCCTCTGGACCGGATGCTAAGGCTTGACCGCCAGCGTGCGGGCGAGGATGTCGTGCAGCGCCTGCCTCTGAGGCGTGAACGGCTGAATCAGGTATCCGGCGCACAACACCAACTCGGAGAGCCATTTTCCGAAGTGTCGGCCGGTGGCCCGCAGAAACGAGATGCGCCCGCCGTTTTCGTCGGTGACGACGATGCCGAGCGCTTTCTTGCCTACGGTTGCCTGCCAGTGCGAGCTCATCGACAGCGCCTCGTAGAGCCAGAACAATGCCCTGGACAGTGTGATAAAGACAAGACCCGTAATCCCCGCCTTGGCTACGCCGACGGCTCCGTCCGAGGCTAAGAATCCCATACCGAACGCCACGGGCAAACAGATCGCGAAAGACACGAACTGAACGATCAGAAAGTCGATAAAATAAGCCGCCAGCCGCACCCCGAACCCGGCATATTGCCCGACCGGAGGCTTGGCCGTCGCCACGGCCGGCGGCTGCTTCCCCGGAGCCGCAGACGGCGGCGGCGCTTGCTCCGAGACCTTCGCGCCGCAGTGCGGGCAGTAGCGGACTCCCGCGTCAATCGGCTTGCCGCATTGCTGACAAAACATTCGGGCTCCTCTCGCGCTCGGCGGACCGATTCCGCGGCAATCATGGTACTCCACTCTGCGGCTATACTGTTTCGCTATGCGCCTCCCGATGATTTTCCTGGCGTTCGCGCTGCCCTTGAGCGCCGCGGACCGGCCCAACATCCTGTTTGTCTATACCGACGACCAAGCACCGTGGGCGCTCGGACTTTCGGGAGCGCCGCATGCCTCCACGCCGAACATGGACAAGCTTTTCCGGCGCGGCGCATACCTCAAGAACTCGTTCACCGTGACGCCTGTCTGCAGCCCGTCCCGCGTCGCCCTGATGACGAGCCGGTACGGATCGGAATTGGACGTAACCGATTGGCTGAATCCGCAGCGCGAGCCTTACGGCGGAGTTGACCCGAATGTCGTCATGTGGTCCGAGCTCGTGCAGCAGGCGGGTTACCGTACCGGCCTGGTGGGCAAATGGCACCTCGGCCTGCTGGACAAACACCACCCCACCAAAAATGGCTACGACTATTTCATGGGCTTTCGCGGCGGCGGGACGACTCCCGTCGATCCGATCCTCGAAAAAGAAGGCAAGCAACGGAAGTTCGAAGGCTTGACGACGGATATTCTGACCGATCACGCCCTGGAGTTCCTGGAAAAGGAAAAAGACGGGCCGTTCCTGCTGTCATTGCACTATCGGGCGCCGCACACGCGCTGGCTGCCGGTCGCCCCAGAAGACTGGCGGCCGTTCGCCAACCTCAATCCGATTATTTTCAACCCGGACTTTCCCTACCTCGACATCGAGCGCGTCAAGCGCATGACCCGCGAATATCTCGCCAGCACGAAGGGCGTCGATCGCAACCTCGGGCGGGTGCTGGCCAAGCTCGACGAGCTCGGCCTCACGGAAAACACCGTGATCGTCTACTCCAGCGACCACGGCTACAACATGGGACACAACGGCGTCTGGCACAAGGGCAACGGACACTACGTCCTGACCCGCAACCCGCCCGCGTCGGCGAACATCCCGGACGGCCAACGCCCCAACATGTGGGACCGTTCCATCAAGGTCCCGACGGCGGTGGTCTGGCCCGGAGTCGTTCCCGCCGGAACGGTGCTTGAAGAGACCGTCTCGAACCTCGATTGGTTCCCCACCGTCGTGGCCATCGCGGGCGGCGCAATCCCCGCGGACAAAATTGTCCGCGGCCGGGACTTGCGGCCGCTTCTCGACGGGACGGCGAAAAACTGGGAAAACGATTTTTACGGCGAATATTCGACGAAACACCAGACGCGCACCCACATGCGCATGTACCGCACTCCGCGCTGGAAGCTCGTCCGCGACTTCCTGAATCCCGAGCGCGACGAGCTCTACGATCTACGGGCCGACCCGCACGAGACGACCAATGCGATCCGCCTGCCCGCGAATCGCAAGATCGTTGCCCGGCTGAGCGCAAAATTAGCCGCCAAGATGCAGGAAACCGGCGACGCCGGCGGCGACCGCGCCGGGATTATGCGGCAATGAACCAGCCGTTGCGCAGGTCTTTCTTGTTATAGGTCAATTCTTCGTCCGAGCCGTAAGCCTTGAGCGTTCCGCCGGCGGCGCGGATCACGGCATGGGCGGCGGCGGTGTCCCATTCCATCGTCGGCCCGAAGCGCGGGTAAATATCGGCTTCCCCCTCGGCCACCAGGCAAATCTTCAGCGAGCTGCCCACGGCGACGAATTCCACCCGGTCGTAATGTTTCTGCCGCTCCCGAATGAAGCTTTCCATCTCCGGCGAAGGATGGGAAAGACTGCCGACAACCCGCAAGACGCCGGATGCAGGCAAAGGAGGGCGGCGCAGCGCAACGGGTTCGTTGCCACCTTCGACCTTGAAAGCGCCGCCGCCGGAAGACCCGTAATACAGCCAGTCCATGCTGGGCGCGTACACCACCCCCGCAAGCGGACGATTGTCCTCCATATAAGCGATGTTGACCGTAAACCAGCCGTTGCGCTTGATGAACTCCTTGGTCCCGTCGAGCGGGTCGACAAGCCAATAACGGCGCCACTGCGCGCGGTCGCCGTAGGCAACGCTGTCGACGCTTTCTTCCGAAAGAACCGGAATGTCCGGGTACTCTTCCCTGAGCCGCTGGACGATGATCCGGTGGGCGGCCAGGTCGGCCGCGGTCACCGGCGAAGAATCCGCTTTGGTTTCGACCGTGAAGCCGCGTTTGTAAATCTCCAGGATGGCGCGGCCCGCTTCGCGCGCGGTTGCGATGGCGAAGTCCGGTTGCATGTTTATCGGCTTGCGGCCAATTGCCGCGCGTTCTCGACCGCCGCTTCGGTGACTTCCGCACCGGAAAGCATCCGCGCCAATTCCTCGATGCGCTGGGCGTCCGACAGTTCGCTGACCGAGGCGAACGCCTGCTGCCGCCGCTCGATTTTTGCGACGTGGAAATGAGCGTCCGCGAAACCCGCGATTTGGGGCAGGTGGGTCACGCAGAGCAACTGGCTGCCGCTCGACAGCTTTTTCAAGCGCTTGCCGATCGCCTCGGCGACCCGCCCGCCGACGCCGGAATCGACTTCGTCGAATACCAGGGTGCGCAAGGTCTCCGTGCCGCCGCCGGTCCCGAGCAGGCAGGTTTTCAAGGCAAGCGCAACTCGCGACAATTCGCCGCCGGAAGCCGCTCGGCTCAAAGGCCGCGCCGGCTGACCGGGATTGGCGGAGAACAGGAACGCGATGCGCTCGAGGCCGTCCGCATTCCAACTCTCAAGCGGCTCGAAGCCGACGGCGAAGCGCGCATTTTCCATTGCCAGCGCAGCCAATTCCCGCTCGACCCCGGCCTCGAGCTTTTCGGCCGCCTCTCTCCGTCGTTTGGAGAGAGCCGTCGCTTGCGCACGGTAGGCGTCGCCTGCCGCTCCCAACTGCTCTTCCAGCGCCGCCGGAGTCGCCTCGCCGGCCTCGAGCGCCTCGAGCTCGTTGCCGACTTTTTCGCCGTATCGAATGACGTCGTCGAGAGTCGCGCCGTACTTCCGCTTGAGTTTTTCGATGAGAGCGAGCCGTTCTTCGATCTGTTCCTGGCGTTCGGGTTGCGCTTCGAGCTTGTCCAGATAATTACTTACTTCGAACGCGGCGTCATCGACGATCGCCCGCGCCGTTTCGAGGTTTTGGACGCAATCCGCGAACGACTCGTCGAACGAACCGATCGCTTCGAGTTGTCCGATCGCCGTCTTCAATTGAGCCGACGCCGCCAAATCCGTTTCATAAAGCGCGTCGTACGCCATCGCGCACGATTGCCTTAACTGACTGAGATTCAGCAGTCGGCTGCGTTCCCGCTGCAACTCTTCGTCCTCGCCCGGCTGCAACTCGGCCCGGCCGATCTCGTCGGCCTGGAACCGCAGCAGGTCGAGCCGCCGCAGCCGCTCTTGCTCGCCGGCCTTCAACTCCCGGATTTGCGTCTCCAGATTGCGGCAGGCGCGGTAAGCCTGCTCAACGCCGCGGGCCGCCGCAACCGTTCCGGCGAATCCGTCGAGCATTTTCATCTGCGCGCGCGCTGAAAACAGCACCTGCTGGTCGTGCTGCCCGTGAATATCGCCGAGCCGGGGCGCCAATTCCTTCAGCGCGCTCAGCGTAGCCGGGGAGCCGTTGATGTAGGCGCGGCTCTTCGACGAGGCGAGGATTTGACGCTCTACGATCAATTCGTCGTCGGCTGCGAAGCCGCGGGTCTCCAGCCACGCTCGAAATTCGTCTCCCGCCGGAGGATCGAATACCCCGGAAATGCGCGCGCGCTTGGCCCCTGCGCGAACGACGCCGACATCGGCCCGCGCTCCGAAAAGCAGCGCCAGGGAATCGACGACGATCGACTTCCCGCTGCCCGTTTCGCCGGTGAGAAGATTCAACCCGGCGTGGAAGCGCACCCGCAGCTTGTCCACTACGGCATAGCTTTCGATATCGAGTTCCTGCAGCATTCCCCTTCGGTTGCGGCAGCACGAGCAAAGGCTGCGAACCCTGTCCGCTGCACACGGCCGCGGCCGCTCAATGCAGGCGCAACAGTTACGGGACCGGCCGCGTCACGCCGAGCAAACTCCATTATAGGCGGCATGCATAGCGCTTTTTTTCGATTTGCAGGCAGTCGAACGGCGACTACGGTCGGGGGGTGTTACGCCGTCGCGGCTACTGTCGCCGGCGGACTACAGCGAGGTGCGGGCAGGTTCGTCAAGCGGGACGCTGAAGGCGAAAACGGACTTTGCGCACCACACGCGGGGAACGTGACGGCGCCGGCGGGGGCAGACGGCTGCCCGGCGGACGCCGCATGACGCCGGGGCCATATTACGATACATACGGCAACCGAGCGGTGACGGGGGTGCGCGGGCATACGCCGGCGACGGGGACGCCGACGGCAACGAGCGCTTTCAGCACAACGACGAACCGCATCGCGGCGGGGAGCTACGACGGGGCGGGCAACCTGCTGTCGCTGGCCGGCGTGGGGGCGCTGAGCTACGACGGGGAGAACCGGCTGACGAGTTACGACAACAACGTGGCGTCGCTCCAGGAACAAGGGACATACGCTTACGACGGGCTGGGGCAGCGGGTGAAGCGCACGACGACGATCGGCGGAACGAGCGAGACGACGGTTTACGTGTACGACGCCTTCGGGCGGTTGGCGGCGGAGTATTCGAGCATGGCGCCTGCGGTAGGAGCCGGCGAGACGTTCTACCGCACGGAGGATCACCTGGGTTCGACGCGCTTGGTGACGAAGCAAGACAAGTCCGTTGTTGAGTGCCGCGACTTCTTCCCCTTCGGAGAGCGCATCGACTCGGGGTTGAACGGGCGCAGCGCCGGCTGCTACGGCGCGGCCGGACGACGCCTTGGCGCAGCAGTTCACGGGCCAGGAACGCGACAAGGAATCGAGCCTCGATTACTTCGGAGCGCGCTACTACTCGGCCCGCCTGGGGCGGTTCGTGTCGTCCGATGCGCCGTTCGCCGATCAATTCGCCTCGGCCCCGCAGAGTTGGAGCCTGTACGGCTATGTGCGCAACAACCCGCTGCGCTTCCTGGACCTGACGGGGCGCCGGTGTGTAACAACCGATGACGGCAGCGTGGGGGACGACGGCGAAGATTACGTCAAAAAAGCAAAATCTTTTGTGAATAACCCTCCAATCGGAACGTTGACTAAGATTAGAGCTAACGGAGACGTGGTGTTGTACAATCCGTTTTCGAATACTTTCGCAGTCAGGACTGCGGATGGAGTGCCGAGAACGCTGTTCAAGCCTGATACTGCAAAACACGGCTATGCGACGAATTTGGACTATTTCCGAAGTCAATGATTGATTATCGTTACATCTGTCGGGTCTGTGGGCTGGTTCTGGAAGATCCGCCTTGGGGAGTCGATGGCAAAACACCACTGTTTGAATTTTGCCTGTGCTGCGGTGTTGAGTTCGGATACGGCGACTGGACAGTGGGCGCAGCCAAAAACTGGCGCCGGAAGTGGCTGTCTAAAGGGGCGGTTTGGTTTGATGCTTCAGAAAAGCCTGAAGAATGGGATGTTGAGAGTCAGTTAAAAAACGTGCCCCCGGAGTTTCGCTGAGCCGTTATGCACTGGTTAATTAAGGCTTCGGGCTACGCGCCGCACGGCGGGATGAAGGCGCTGAAGCTGGGCAACGGGTTGTACGAGAGCCAGGGGTACAACGCGCGCTTGCAGCCGACGGCGATCCGGCTGGGGACGGCGGCGGGAGGCACGCAGAAACTGTCGTTGGGTCTGAGCTACGGAACGACGAGCAATAACGGCAATCTGCTGAGCCAGACGATTACCCGTCCGGGATTCATGGTGACGCAGAATTACCGCTACGACGGGGCGAACCGTTTGGGGCTGGCGGCGGAAGGCGGAACTGCGCCGACGGGGAACGCCTGCCCGACAAGCGCTGTCTGGCGCCGGGGCTATAGTACGATACATACGGCAACCGGGCGGTGACGGGAGTGCGCGGGCATACGCTGCCGACGGGGACGCCGACCTTGACGAGCGCATACAGCACAACGACGAACCGCATCGCGGCGGGGACGTACGACGGAGCGGGCAACTTGTTGTCATTGGCGGGCGTGGGCGCGCTGAGCTACGACGGAGAGAACCGGCTGACGAGTTACGACAACAACGTGGCGTCGCTGCAGGAGCGGGGCGCGTATGCCTACGACGGGCTGGGGCAGAGAGTCAAGCGCACGACGACGATCGGCGGAACGAGCGAGACGACGGTTTACGTGTACGACGCTTTCGGGCAGTTGGCGGCGGAATACTCGAGCGTGGCGCCCGTAGTGGGATCCGGCGGGACGTTCTACCGCACGGAGGATCACCTGGGTTCGACGCGGCTGGTGACGAAGCAAGACAAGTCCGTTGTTGAGTGCCGTGACTTCTTTCCCTTCGGAGAACGCATCGGTTCGGGGCTGAACGGGCGCAGCCTCACCTGCTACGGCGGGACGGGCGGCGCCTTGGCGCAGCAGTTCACGGGCCAGGAGCGCGACAAGGAATCGAGCCTCGATTACTTCGGGGCAAGGTACTACTCGGCCCGCCTGGGGCGGTTCACCGGCGTGGACCCGGCCAACGCCGGGGCGGATCCGTTGGTTCCCCAGAGTTGGAACGGCTATGCCTATGCGATCAACAATCCGTTGGCGTTCATCGACCCTACCGGGCTGTTCTGGATCAGGGGCAACGGTGGATCGGTTACCTGGACGGATGCGTGCGCAGAAGGTACGAACGACTGCTTCGATACTCTGGCAGTAGCGGATGAGGGAGGCATTACGGTGTACGGCAGCACGTCGGCGTCGGACGTGACGGAGTATGAGAAGAATGAAGCCGGTCTGATAGACGCCAAGGCTCTCAGTGAGCACAGTGATTCGCTTTTTGGAGTAAAGGAGGGCTTAAAGGCAAGATTCGTTGCTCCGGATGTTGGAGCTGCCGTGTTCAATGTAGCGGAGGCATTCAGCCGCAAATTTCCAGGGGGTTCTGCTTTATTTTTAACGAATGCATCAACAGCTGCAGGTCATTCGGTGGCACCGAGCACTTCACACACCGAGGGGCGGAGATTAGATTTCCGGTATTTCGATTCAAAGGGGAATTTTATTCAAGACCCTGAGGCATCGTCGACAGCGGATCCTGCAAGGATGAATTCCCTGTTTGAGATATTTAGAGACCAAAATGCTAGCTTAAGGTATGCCTTGACGGGCCAGTCATCGAATTTCGGATCGTTTCAATATAATAAAGATAACAACAACCATATAAAGCTTAGGGAAGCTCACCGAAATCATTTTCATCTCCAAGAAAGCAAGCCTAAGTGGTAACAATGAATCGAATAAAATCTTCAAAACGGCATTATCTGAGTTTTACTTGTATTTTCCACGAAGACGATATGCTTGATTACATGAAGAAAGGATATATCCATGATTATTGAAAAGATGACTCGAAAAATCGCGTTATACATGTACTACTTGTCAGCATTTTTTATACTGTGTGCCGCAATATCGCCGCTGGTGGCCGAGGAAGAAATAGGTTCCGAAGTTTGGCTGCTGCATCCTTCGGTCATAGACAAGTGTAGTGGGAAGGGTATGAAAAGCATAAAGGGTGAGCCGCTGGCGATTGATTATTCCATGCATCCCTACTACCTTCGTGTCGATCTTGACGGGGATGGAAAAATGGAGTATGTCGTAAGCTTGCTCGACAATTCCGGATGGAAACGCCGCGGCCTCATGGTTTGCCATGAAGACGGCAGGAAAACCATCTATCGTGGCATTGCGGACAGAGAAATGTCCGCTGAGGAAAAAGAGCGTATCGGCAAGATGGAGGGAATATTGAAAGACGCAGTGCTCATTGAAGGGCAGACATCTGAAAAAACACTGAATTCAATGGTCGACAAAAATTACTCTTATATGCGTATATGGGAATATACCGTTAAAAAGTGCTGCTATGGAAAAGGCGGCATGGGGGGGCAATTAATATACACGGAGATTACGTCTTCACAAGCAATACCGATGTGTGGAAGATGGTATCCACTGTCTAAAAGCGAGGTTATTGACTGGGCTTTTGAGAATAATCTTATCGGTAAGGCAGAAGAAATAGCCGGGGAGGGTATTGGAACTACATGCGAGTTGACATTCACTTTTGGATTTATGGAAGGAAAGCGATTTCGTTGGTTTATTCATACATACGCTGATCCGAACTAATCCAACGGTAACGTGTTGGGCCAGAGGATCAAGCGTGGTGGTGGAGTGTTGAGCGGGGTGGTGACGCAGTACTACCGTTACGATGGGGCGAACCGTTTGGGTCTGGCCAGCGAAGGCGGGACGACGCCGACGGGGGACACCTGCCCGACAAGCGCTGTCTGGCGCCGGGGCTATAGTACGATACATACGGCAACCGGGCGGTGACGGGAGTGCGCGGGCATACGCTGCCGACGGGGACGCCGACCTTGACGAGCGCATACAGCACAACGACGAACCGCATCGCGGCGGGGACGTACGACGGAGCGGGCAACTTGTTGTCATTGGCGGGCGTGGGCGCGCTGAGCTACGACGGAGAGAACCGGCTGACGAGTTACGACAACAACGTGGCGTCGCTGCAGGAGCGGGGCGCGTATGCCTACGACGGGCTGGGGCAGAGAGTCAAGCGCACGACGACGATCGGCGGAACGAGCGAGACGACGGTTTACGTGTACGACGCTTTCGGGCAGTTGGCGGCGGAATACTCGAGCGTGGCGCCCGTAGTGGGATCCGGCGGGACGTTCTACCGCACGGAGGATCACCTGGGTTCGACGCGGCTGGTGACGAAGCAAGACAAGTCCGTTGTTGAGTGCCGTGACTTCTTTCCCTTCGGAGAACGCATCGGTTCGGGGCTGAACGGGCGCAGCCTCACCTGCTACGGCGGGACGGGCGGCGCCTTGGCGCAGCAGTTCACGGGCCAGGAGCGCGACAAGGAATCGAGCCTCGATTACTTCGGGGCAAGGTACTACTCGGCCCGCCTGGGGCGGTTCACCGGCGTGGACCCGGCCAACGCCGGGGCGGGTCCGTTCGTTCCCCAGAGTTGGAATGGCTATGCCTATGTGAACAACAACCCGCTGGCGTTCATCGATCCCACCGGGCTGTCCTGGATCAGGAGCGGTGACGGGTCGGCTACCTGGACGGATGAGTGCGCAAACGATCCGAACTGCTTCGACACGCTGGCGGTGGCGAACAAGGAAGGTATTACGGTGTACGGCAGCAAGTCTGAGTCGGACGTGATGACGTATGCGGCGAACAAAGGCTTGATAGACGCTGCGTGGCTCAGCGGGCACAGCGATTCGGCTTTTGAAGTCAAGATCGAGCTGGTCGAGGGGGAATTGAAGGTGTTGGAGGAAAGATTCGTAGCCCCGGATGTCGGAGCCACCATATTCAATGTGGCAGCGGAATACAGCAACAGTTTTCCAGGGAGTTCCGCTCTGGTGTTGACCAATGCGTCGTCAGTAGAAGGTCTCTCGCGGAGGCCGAGTACTAGCCACACCGGAGGGCGGAGAGTGGATTTGCGGTATCCCGGTTCGACGGGGCATTGGCTACAAGGAGATCAGGCTTCGGCGAATGCGGATACTGTGAGGATGAAGTTTCTGATCGAAGCCTTCGGACGCCAAAACGCCGGACTAGGTGCTATTTTGACGGGCACTCCGGAGCTCTTCCGTTTGCCCCAATATACAAAAAGCAGAGAAAGAATGCGATATTTGCATCGTAATCATTTTCACCTCCAAAGGACATATCCATGATTGTTGTAAAAATAATTCAGAAAATTGTGTTAGGATTATACTTTCTGTTGATATGTTCGATGCAGTGGATCGCAATATCACCACTAATAGCCGAAGAAGGAAGTTCCGAAGTTTGGTTGCTACACCCTGGGGCTTTATACAAATGTATGGATAATGAAAAGACGCTGGCGATTGATTATTCCATGCATCCGTACTATCTTCGGGTCGATCTTGACGGGGATGGTGAAATGGAGTATGTGATAAGCGTATTGGACAGTTCCGGCTGGGAACGCCGCGGTCTCATGGTCTGCCATGAAGACGGCGTGAAGACGATTTACCGCGGCATTGCGGACAGAGCGATTTCCGCAGAAGACAAAGATCGTATCGATAAGACACGGGGAATAGTGAAAGATGCAGTACTTATTGAAGGTCAAACTTCTGAAGCGACACTAAATTCAACAGTCAGCAAAAATCACTCGATAATTGTGTCTCATATGTTCAGATATACAGTCAAAAAATGCTGTATTGGAAAAGGTAAAGGTATGGGTGGACAATTTAATATATACGGAGATTGATTCTTCACAGGCGATACCGATGGGCGGAAGGTGGCATCCTCTTTCGAAGGATGAGGTGCTTAATTTGACCCCTATTCTAGATTTTGTTCCAGGGGAAAGAGAGAGAATAAAAGGAGAGGGTATTTTGACAGTATGGGAGTTAACATTTAGCTGTGGGTTCATACAAGGAGATCAATTCCGATGGTTCATTCATACCTATTCTGATTAGAAATTAGCCAAAATCATATTCTGAGGAAACTCACTGCATTCGTCTACGACGAGTTGAACCGGATCACAGAAACGGTTTACTCCGGCGGCGGAACGGGGTTCGACGCCACGCCGGACGTGACCTACGCTTACGATGCGGGAGCGATGGACGAATTGCAAGAACAAGGGGCGCTTGACCTCGGTGAGCACAAGCGTGTCGACGACGAGCTACGGCTGTTACGACGCCTTTGGGCGGGTGAAGGCGAGCGCGCAGACGACCTCCGGAGATGCGGCGCGGGCATTCGCCTATACTTACAACGCGGACGGGACGCTGCAGACGCAGACGTACCCGTCGGGGTTGAAGGTGGCCTACCAGTACGACGCGGCGGGGCGGCCGAAGACGATGGGCAAGACCACGGTGGGGGCGGAAGACTACGCCTCGGGGATCGGCTACGCGCCGCACGGCGGGATGAAGGCGCTGAAGCTGGGCAACGGGTTGTACGAGAGCCGGACGTACAACGCGCGGCTGCAGCCGACGGCGATTCGGCTGGGGACGGCGGCGAGCGGGACGCAGAGGGCGAACAAGCTGTCGCTGGCCTTCGCCTACGGGACGACGGCGAACAACGGCAACGTATTAAGCCAGACGATCGGCCGCGAGGGGCTGAGCGGGACGCTGACCCAGTACTACCGCTACGACGGGGCGAACCGTTTGGGCCTGGCAAGCGAAGGCGGGACGGCGCCGACGGGCACAAACGGCTGCCCGACGACCGCGGCGTGGCGCCGGGGCTATATTACGACGCCTACGGCAACCGGGCGGTGACGGGAGTGCGCGGGCATACGCTGGCGACGGGGACGCCGACGGCAACGAGCGCTTTCAGCACAACGACGAACCGCATCGCGGCGGGGAGCTACGACGGGGCGGGCAACCTGCTGTCGCTGGCCGGCGTGGGGGCGCTGAGCTACGACGGGGAGAACCGGCTGACGAGTTACGACAACAACGTGGCGTCGCTCCAGGAACAAGGGACATACGCTTACGACGGGCTGGGGCAGCGGGTGAAGCGCACGACGACGATCGGCGGAACGAGCGAGACGACGGTGTACGCGTACGACGCCTTCGGGCGGTTGGCGGCGGAGTATTCGAGCATGGCGCCTGCGGTAGGAGCCGGCGAGACGTTCTACCGCACGGAGGATCACCTGGGATCGACGCGGCTGGTGACGAAGCAAGACAAGTCCGTTGTTGAGTGCCGTGACTTCTTCCCCTTCGGAGAACGCATCGGTTCGGGGCTGAACGGGCGCAGCAACCCCTGCTACGGCGGGACGGGCGACGCCTTGGCGCAGCAGTTCACGGGCAAGGAACGGGACGAGGAATCGAGTCTCGATTATTTTGGGGCAAGGTACTACTCGGCCCGCTTGGGACGGTTCGTGTCGCCCGATGCGCCGTTCGCCGATCAATTCGCGTCGGCCCCGCAGAGTTGGAATCTGTACGCCTATGTCCGCAACAACCCGCTGCGCTTCCTGGACCCGACCGGGCGCCGGTGCGTTAAGACCGATGACGGCAGCGTAGGGAATGACGGCGAAGGCGAAATGTGTCAAGCGGTCGTCGAAGCCGGCTCACAGCAAACGACGGTTTACGCTTACCCGCAAATCCACCCCGAAATAGCCCGGATGTTGCTTTCGGTTGGTAATCGTTCCTGGAATTTCGTGACGGGTTTCGTACCAATTGCGATTGCCGCCAGCGCCTCTGCAGGCGGAGGAATGGTGTTGGCGACCAGTGCTGGATTTACGACCGCTGGAACGGTTGCCCGTGGTATGACGACACTGGGGCCATTACAATTCGATCTCACCAACAAGGCGGTAGGAGAGCAATTATAAAGTGGGGAACTGGCCAAGCTGGTGCAGCCATCACGCGGCGACAAGCTCAAAATCTGACCCGTGCCGCTGTGCAAGCAATGAAGAGGAGGGGGCTTACAAGAAGGGCCGTTAAAGATCTGCTAAGAAAATACGAGGCAGCACTTGCCGAAGGTGGTGTGAAAGCGGCGAACACACAACTCGCACCACGTATCAAACTAAAACTAATGAAAAGGATACTCGATCTATGGTAACTGGGGGGCAAGATAGAGAGGATGTCTTGGCTAGATTAATTGCTCGGTGGCAGGAGAATGGCTCAGTTATTAGAAAGGGAGTACGGGAAATATGTCTCAGCGAGTTCGAAAAATATAACGAAGTGATCCTTCCTTGGGATTTAAAGCGCTACTTTTTGGTAGCCGATGGCTTGTCAGATGACGGATGGGACGGATTCTTATTCTGGCCTCTTGCTTCTGTTAAATCTGTTCCGGATGTATGTACAAAAGAGAAAGTTCCCCTTCCAGAAGTTGACCAACCAAACCAATATTTTGTTTTCGCAGACTATCTACAATGGTCATGGGCCTACGCGATCTATTTAACTGATCGAATTGTGTCGCTAAACCCCGTGATTTTGGTTGGAACTCTGGAGCCGAAAGTAATAGCTCAGTCATTCAATGATTTTGTTGAACTCTATCTTAATAGTTCTCCAGACCTTTATGTGAAGGCAGGCTCGTAAG
The DNA here is from genome assembly GCA_965214915.1 of Bryobacterales bacterium. Taxonomy (GTDB): domain Bacteria; phylum Acidobacteriota; class Terriglobia; order Bryobacterales; family UBA6623; genus CATQHP01. The sequence continues at coordinate 1,765,532 of CBDCCP010000001.1, forward strand.
GCTAAGTATACTGCATATATGATTGGTCGCCGACGAAATCGTCGAAAATCATTCCGGTAGAATCGAGGGCGGCGGTGAGCCGTTACGACCCGTTGGGGCGGTTGTGGCTGGAGCAGACGAACGATACGGATAAGGTTTCCGCGAGCAGCAAGACGAGCGGGATTCAGGTGCGGCGGGCGTACCGTTACAGCGGGTCGAACCGCTACGAGTTGGCGTCGAATCCACACGAGAGCGACAGCGCGTCAGAGGAGACGATGGGCTGGAGCCGTACGAAGTACGACCGCAACGGACGGGTGGTGGAGGTCGCGGCGTTTGCGGGCGACAGCAGGCCGGCGCCGTGGGGGACGAACGCGAGCGGCAGGGGCAAGGTGACCACGGCCTACAGCAACAACACGGTGACGGTGACCGACCAGGCGGGGGCGGAGCGCACGAGTACGTACGACGGCTTGGGGCGGCTGATTCGGCTGCAGGAGAACAGCGAGAACAGTGTCCACACCTGCTACGAATACGACGTGCTGGACAACCTGACCAAAGTGCATCAGAACGCTACGGTGAGCGGCGGGGTCTGCACGGGCGGGCAGACGCGCACGTTTGCCTACGACGCGTTGAGCCGCTTGACCTCGGCGGCGAATCCCGAAAGCGGGACGGTCAGCTACACTTACGACGGCAACGGCAACGTGTTGACCGAGACGGACGGCCGCGGAGGCACGGCGACGCACACTTACGATGCGCTGAACCGGATCAAGACGACGGTTTACTCCGGCGGAGACACGGGGTTCGACGCCACGCCGGACGTAACCTACGCTTACGATGCGGGAGCGACGACGAATTGCAAGAACAAGGGGCGCTTGACCTCGGTGAGCACGAGCGTGTCGACGACGAGCTACGGCTGTTACGACGCCTTGGGGCGAGTGAAGGAGAGCGCGCAGACGACTTCCGGGGATGCGGCGCGGGCATTCTCCTATACTTACAATGCGGACGGGACGCTGCAGACGCAGACGTATCCGTCGGGGTTGAAGGTGGCCTACCAGTACGACGCGGCGGGGCGGCTCAAGACGGTGGGCAAGACCACGGTGGGGGCGGAAGACTACGCCTCGGGGATCGGCTACGCGCCGCACGGCGGGATGAAGGCGCTGAAGTTGGGCAACGGGCTGTACGAGAGCCGGGGGTACAACGCGCGCTTGCAGCCGACGGCGATCCGTTTGGGGACGGCGGCGGGAGGCGCGCAGAAGCTGTCGCTGGCCTTCGCCTACGGGACGACAGCGAACAACGGCAACGTGCTGAGCCAGACGATCGGCCGCGAGGGGCTGAGCGGGACGCTGACGCAGTACTACCGCTACGACGGGGCGAACCGCCTGGGACTGGTAGCGGAAGGCGGGACGGCGCCGACGGGGGACGCCTGCCCGACAAGCGCTGTCTGGCGCCGGGGCTATATTACGATACATACGGCAACCGGGCGGTGACGGGAGTGCGCGGGCACACGCTGCCGACGGGGACGCCGATGGCAACGAGCGCATACAGCACAACGACGAACCGCATCGCGGCGGGGACGTACGACGGAGCGGGCAACTTGTTGTCATTGGCGGGCGTGGGCACGCTGAGCTACGACGGAGAGAACCGGCTGACGGCGTACGACAACAACGTGGTCTCGCTGCAGGAGCAAGCGACTTATGCCTACGATGGGCTGGGGCAGCGGGTCAAGCGCATGACGACGATCCGCGGAACGAGCGAGACGACGGTGTACGTGTACGACGCCTTCGGGCAGTTAGCGGCGGAATACTCGAGCGTGGCGCCCGTAGTGGGAGCCGGCGAGACGTTCTACCGCACGGAGGATCACCTGGGTTCGACGCGGCTGGTGACGAAGCAGGATCAGACGGTAGCGGAGTGCCGCGACTTCTTTCCCTTCGGAGAGCGCATCGGTTCGGGGCTGAACGGGCGCAGCGACCCCTGCTACGGCGGGACGGGCGACGCCTTGACGCAGCAGTTCACGGGCAAAGAGCGCGACAAGGAATCGAGCCTCGATTACTTCGGGGCAAGGTACTACTCGGCCCGCCTAGGGCGGTTCACCGGCGTGGACCCGGCCAACGCCGGGGCGGAGCCGTTGGTTCCCCAGAGTTGGAACGGCTATGCCTATGCAATCAACAATCCGTTGGCGTTCATCGACCCTAACGGGCTGTCCTGGATCCGGAGCGGCGGTGGATCGGTTACCTGGACGGATGCGTGCGCAGAGGGTACGAACGATTGCTTCGATACTCTGGCAGTAGTGGACGAGGGAGGCATTACGGTGTATGGCAGCAAGTCCGAGTCGGACATAACGCCGTATGCGGCAAAGACTGTTGTTGTAGATGACAAGCAAATCATGCTGATAAACGCCAGGACGCTCAGCGACCACATCGATTCGGCTTTTGAGGTCAAGGAAAACAACTTGGGAGAAGACTTCTTGTCCCCAACACGTGCTGTCACCTTGTTCAATGCGACATCGGAGTATAGAGACAAATATCCAGATGACCTCCGCATAGTGATGACTGGTGGTTCGACGGCGGCGGGTGTATCGGCGAAGGGCCTCGACAGACAGAGCCATAAAGGAGGAAGGAATATTGATATTCTGTATATGAATCCGAAAGGCAACCCTATTCGAGGAGAATTAGCGTCGGGTTCTGCGGATTCTGAAAGGATGAACATCCTGTTCAAAGCGTTCAGCAAGCACGGATTGGGAACTGCTTTGACAGGTACTCCTGGGAATTTTGATAAGCGTTATGCTCCTCGACATAAACTCGAAGAAAAACACATGAACCATGTTCATTTCCAGATAAGTATCCCATAAGTATTGCAATGATTTCAAAAATATTTCCGATGATTTACCGGAAAAAGATTTTATTTTTGTTTATATTTTCTTTAAATACAATGCACTTAGTTTCTTGGAGAAGACACATTAAAAGTTCATCCGCAGCCTTTAAGGGATTGTTGGAACTCATTTAGGGCCAGTAATTTCGATGGATTAAAAATTGATTACTCTATGAACCCGTACTACCTTCGACTTGACCTGGATGGGGATAGAGAATTAGACTACGTAGCTGTACTCTTAAGTGAAGACCAAGCCAGTGCTCATACCGGCCTTATAGTATGTTTTTCTAATGGAAAAAAGGTTGTCTATCGAGGTATGAGTGGAAGGCTTCCTGCAAAAGAAAGAGCTCTTAAGGAAAATCTTGATGATAACGACGAATCCTTAGCTCCGCCTCGAATTGCATTCGAAGGGGTTTTAACTGAAACATATACTTCACAGGGAATCGCCCGAGAGATAGAAATTGGAAGCGAATGGATGGTAAGCACCCAGACTGAAATTAGAGATGCGTTAGGTTATTATGGAATTCCTGTGAAATTTAGTGATATAATGGGAGAAGCTATTGGAAGTATCTGGGAAACAACAGAAACAATTGGATTTCTTGAAAAAAATCGATTTAGATGGTTTATTCTTACAATAAATGACTATCCTATTCTAATAGAAACACAGTGAAAACAGGCAATCTCTATATATCCAAGTTGGGAATTTTATTTGATCTCAATAGCGGATGGAATCAGTTGTTTCAAAGCATCTTAGGTGAACGTCCGCTCTTGCCTGCCGTACATACGCCGCTGCCGCTCACCGTAGAAAATTTCAAGCTTGCCGGTTCAATCCTCGTAGGGGAAAGGGCACATCCATGGTTACTGATAATGATGACTCGAAAAATTGTGCTGGGCATATACTGCGTGTCGATATGCTCGAGCTGCCGACGGGGAGAACCGGCCGACGAGTTACGACAACAACGTGGCCTCGCTGCAGGAGCAGGACGCGTACGCCTACGACGGGCTGGGACAACGGGTGAAGCGGGAGACGAGGATCGGCGGAACGAGCGAGACGACGGTTTACGTGTACGACGCCTTCGGGCGCTTGGCGGCGGAGTATTCGAGCGTGGCGCCTGCGGTAGGAGCCGGCGGGACGTTCTACCGCACGGAGGATCACTTGGGATCGATGCGGCTGGTGACGAAGCAGGACCAGACGGTAGCGGAGTGCCGCGACTTTTTCCCCTTCGCAGAACGCATCGGTTCGGGGCTGAACGGGCCTACAGCGGGACGGGCGACGCCTTGACGCAGCAGTTCACAGGTCAGGAACGGGATGAGGAATCGAATCTCGATTATTTCGGGGCAAGATACTACTCGGCGCGCCTGGGACGGTTCGTGTCGCCCGATGCGCCGTTCGCGGATCAGTTCGCGTCGGCCCCGCAGAGTTGGAGCCTGTACGGCTACGTGCGTGACAACCCGCTGCGCTTCCTGGACCCGACCGGGCGCAAGTGCGTTACGACCGACGCCGGCGAAGGCAAACCCGACAAGAAAGTCGTCGAAGCCGGCCCGCAGAGAATAAAGGTAAAGGCGACGTCAACCAGGGCATAGCTTTCGATTGAGTTCCTGCAGCATTCTCCGTCGGTTGCGGTAGCATGAGCAAGGATTGCGAACTCTGTTCGCTGCGCACGGTCGCGGCCGTTCGACTGGGGCGCAACGGTTACGGGACCGGCCGCGTCACACCGAGCAAACTCCACTATAGGCGGCGCGCACCGCCTTTTTTTTCGATTTGCAAGCAGTTGGGCGGTGCAGGAGCTCGGATCCCGATAGAATAGTTAAATCAAAAATGATAATTTTTGTTTCAAAAACTCAGCTTGCCCCAACTCTCTGCCTGTCCGCCGGTCCGCGAGGAAGAACGTGAGCTTCTCTGCCCCCCCGGCCTTCTTGTTGCAAGCCGCCGCCGAAGAAGCCGTCGAGGCGGCGCCCGACATGGCGGAGCTGGCCTCGTCGGCTGTCGACCAATCCACGCTGCTGAGTCTTTTGCTCGAGAGCGGCCCGATCGGCCAGTTCGTGATACTGCTCCTGATCGTTATGTCCGTCCTTTCCTGGGCGGTCGCCTTTTCGAAATACTCGGCGCTCAAAAACGCGGTGAGGCAAAATCTGACTTTTTTGAAGGCGTTCCGCCGCGTCGGGAAGCTGGCCGACATGAATGCCGCCAGCGAGCAGTATCGGCCGGCGCCCATGGTGACGGTTTTCGATTACGGCTATGAAGAAGTCGCCCGCCAAGTCAACACCTACGGCCGCATCGTGAACCCCGATTCCATCGAACGGGCGCTCGCTCTTGCCGCCAGCGAAGAAACTTCGCGGCTGCGGCGCAGCTTGAGCCTGCTGGCGACGACCGCCTCGTCGGCGCCGTTCATCGGGCTCTTCGGTACCGTCTGGGGCGTGCTGGAAGCCTTCCGCGGATTGGGCCAGGCCGGCGGAGCGACGTTGCGGGCGGTTGCCCCGGGCATTGCCGAAGCGCTGATCGCAACGGCCTTCGGACTGTTTGCGGCGATCCCGGCGCTGATTTTCTTCAACATTTTTTCGGGGCAGGTGCGCGAGGTCCGCACGCGCATGAACGATTTCGGCCTCGAGTTCTTCAATCTTGCGGAAAGGGATTACGGAGAAAGCGATGGCGTTCGGAAAGCATAACAACAACGATCCATCCGATGATCAAATTGCCGAGATCAACGTCACCCCGTTCGTCGATGTCGTTCTGGTGCTGCTGATCATCTTCATGATTACGGCGGGCGTGGTGGAGTTCGGCCTTGAGATCGATGTCCCCCGCACCCGCGAGGTGGCCACCACGTCGAAGGACCTGGCCTACGTCAATATCACCTCCAGGGGAGAAGTTTTCTTCGGCGACGAGCCGGTCAGCGTTTACGATATCGCCGAACGGGCGAAGGAAAAGAACCCTGACGCCCCCGGCGTTTACTTGCGCGCGCATAGAACGACGCCGTGGGAAATCGTCGCTCCCGTCATCGCCGAGTGCGGCTCCAACGAAGTGATCGTCAACGTGGTCACGAAACCGCTGGCGCGCAACCCGAGGCCGCGCAGATGAACGCCGCCGCTGAACCGCAACGCTTGCTGCCATGAGCGAAAGCCGCAGCCCGCTCCGCGCCAGGGGCGAGATGCGCCTGCCGCTGCTGGCCTCGGCGTCGTGCCACGGCGCTATTCTGTTCGCCTCGATCCTGTGGGGCGCGCTCAATCCGCCGATCGATCTGGGCAGCCCGGACGAAGGCGGCGGAAGCGGCATCGTAGCGGTGCAGGGCGTGCCGATCAACGTCGTCCGCGCCGAAGAAGAAAACCCCGTTGCCAACCCCAGCGAGCATACCGTACCCGCGCCCCAGGAGCGCCGGCGCGCGACCGAACTTGCAGCGCCGGAAGCCGCGGACGAACCTGAAGCGGTCCCGCTCAAAGAAACCGCCCGCCGCGAGGCCGAGCAGCAGCAGGAACGCTCGGTCGGCCAACGCAGCGCCCGCGACTCCGCGCCCAATCAGGTCAACTCCTCGCGTGGCGCGGCGGTCAACAGCCCCCTTTACAGCGGTTCGCCAAGCGGCCCCGGCGTCGGCTTCGGCGCGAAGGGGGGGCCGTTCGGCTCGCGCTTCGGCGCCTATGCTCAAATTTTGCAGCAAAAGGTTGCGCGGGAATGGCGTCGGACGTTGGGTCAGGTAGCCGGGACCTCGAGCAAGCCGGTGGTTGTTTCGTTCCGCATCCAACGCAGCGGGACGATCGACTCCATACGCGTCACGCAGACGAGCGGAAACCGCTCGCTGGATTATTCCGCCCACCGCGCGGTCGGCAACGCCAATCCCTTGCGGCCCTTGCCGCCGGCGCTGGGCAGAGACTCTATCATGATCGAAATGCATTTTCGGTTGAAATAAAGGACAGGCGCCCCATGAGATTCCGATTCCTCTATGCATTTTCCTTGGCGTTTTCGCTTGCGGCGCAGCAGCCCGACGCGGTCATCGAGCTTACCGACGAGCAGCGCGACCCGCGCATTGCCGTGCCGGACATCCGCGGCCCCGTGGATGCCGCGGCAGCCGTTGACGAGTTCAACGACGAATTGTGGGAAGCGCTCGAAGCCTCCGGCCGGCTCGACATGGTGGCCAAAAGCTTTTACCCGCGCACCGCTCCGCGCAAACCGGAGGACCTGCAGATAGATGCCGACAGGCTGCCTGACGATCCCGGCGCCCGCGGACTCTGGCTCCTCGGTTGGGCCGACGCGCCCGTGCAAGCGCGTTATCTGGCGTACGGTCTGATCGACAAGGTCAACGACCGTCTCCGGTTGTCGGGCTATGTGTCGGACGTGACCCAGGAATCCCGGGCCGCTTCCTTCGTATTCGGCAAGCGCTATTATGCGGCCGTCAGCGAAGCCGGCGCCCGCGGCATGGCCTTCGACTTCTCACGCGACATTCTGCGCAACCTCGGCCTCGGCACGGGCTTGGCGGGCAGCCGCATTTACTACGTCCATCGCGACGAAGGCTCCAGTTTCAAAGAGATCTGGGCCATGGACTACGACGGCAGCAACAAGCGGAAGCTCACGGATTACAAGAATCTGTGCCTCACGCCGGCGGTCTCGCAAGACGGCAGGCGCATCGCCTTCACGACGTATGTCGAGGGGCTGCCCAAGATCTACGTGCATTCGCTGGAGACCAGCCGGCGGCTCACCTTCTACAACCAGGAAGCGTCGCTCAACACGACGCCGGCGTTCACGCCCGACAACCGCTCGCTCGCCTTCGCCTCGTCGGTCTCGGGCTTCAGCCAAATCTACATGGCGGACCTTGACGGCGGCAACCTGCGCAGGGTATCGTATTCTCGATCGATTGACGTTCACCCGGCGATCAATCCTAAAACCGGAAGGCAGATTGCATTTGTTTCCGGCGCATCCGGCCCCCCGCAAGTTTATGTGATGGACATTGACGGGGTAAATCGGCGAAGATTGTCGGGAGGAGGAGGAGACGCCGTTCAGCCGGCATGGGATCCCGCGGGCGAGAGAATTGTTTTCTCCTGGACGCGCGGATACGAGATTGGCAACTATAATATCTTTCTGGTCGACGTCGCCACGAGGAAGTACACGCAGTTGACGCACAGCGCGGGGAGAAACGAGCACCCCTACTTCGCGCCGAGCGGAACGCACATTGTTTTTTCCAGCGACCGATTAGGCGGAGCAGGAACGCAGATCTGGACGATGCGGGCGGACGGCACGCAATTGAAGCAACTTACCAGCCGGGGGGTCAACGAGTCCCCGGTATGGGCGTTGCAATAAACCGGTCTGCAACGAAGAATGAGTTGACGAGACCGGAGATTCTTGGAAGCGAGAGGTAAGATTTGATGCAACGCAAAAAACAAGTTGCGCTGATTCTGTTCAGCATTTTATTGGCGCTGTTCGCCGTAGGCTGCAAGAAGGAGCCGCCCCCGTCGCCCCCGCCGCCCCCGCCCCCGCCGGCTCCCGAGCCGGCGCCTGAAGCCAGCGTGAGCATTACCGCCGAGCCGAGCTCGATCGAGCGTGGAAAGTCGGCAACGCTCAAATGGAGTTCGACCAACGCCGTGAGCGCGTCGCTCAACCAAGGCATCGGCGCAGTCGCCGTCAGTGGGTCCCGCGAAGTCTTTCCGACGAGGACGACCGAATACGTCATCACTGTCAAGAACAAGGACGGCAAGGAAGCGACAGCGGCCGCCGAAGTTACCGTCCGCGCTCCGCCGCCCCCGCCGCCGCCGCCGAAGCCGAAGCCGGACCTGCGCGAGGCGTTCACCGGCATGGTCAACGGCGGCGAGATCAAAGACGCGTTCTTCGACTACGACAAGAGCGATATCCGCTCCGACGCCGAAGTTGCGCTGCGCGGCAACGCAACGGCGCTCAAGAAGCTCATCAACGAGTATTCGGCCGCGGCGTTCCTGATCGAGGGCCACTGCGACGAGCGCGGCACCACGGAATACAACCTCGCGCTAGGCGACCGCCGCACCAAAGCCGCCCGCGATTTCCTCGTCAACCTGGGCGTTCCGGCGAGCAAGCTTTCGTCGATCAGCCTGGGCGAAGAGCGGCCGCAATGCACCGAGCAGACGGAAGCGTGTTACCAGCGCAACCGCCGCGCGCATCTGACGCTCAAGTAGCCGCCTGCGGAAGGCGCGCTAAACTCTTTTCGGGGAGGGCCGCTCGGCCCTCCCCGGCTATGGTGAAAGTTCAGCGGTTCAAGCGCCCTTAAGTGGATGCTCCGTACCGCAACCGAGTGCATGTCTGAAACGTCTTTCTTTGTTTGAGGACTGTGGCCCGATGAATATCCCGAAGAAGCTCGTGGCGAGCATGCGAACGCTTCTTATGCCGGCCGCGGGCTTGCTTTTGCTCGTCCAGCCGCCGCCCGTTTCCGCGCAGAGCAGGGCGCTTGTCCAACTCCAGCGGGACATGGCCTTGCTGCAAGACTCGATGCAGCAACTCGACCGGCAAAACTCCGCGCGGCTGGCCGGCCTCGAAGCCCTGCTCAAGCAAAACCTGGAAAAGCAGGACAAGTTGAATGCCGCCCTTGTTGTCATCGAGCGGAATATATCCAAGCAGGGCGACTCGCTCATCGGGCCGATGAACTCGACCGCGGCGAAGGTCGATGCGCTCGCCGACCGATTCGACAGACTCAGGTCCGCCGCCGAAGAAACCAACGCCATGGTCGAACGCTTGCGGCAGGAAGTCGATGACATCAAGACGCATCTGACGACTCTGCCCCCGCCGGCATTCGAAGAGGGCGAGGAGGGCGCAGTATCCGACGGCAGCCCCGTCAACGCGAGCGAAGCGATCTACCAAGGCGGAATGAGCGCCTATCTTCGCGGCAACCTCGAGCTCGCGCGCAACCAGTTCCGCGATTACCTCGATCTGTACCCGGAGCACTCGAGGGCGGCTGCAGCGCAATACTTCATTGGCCAGACTTACTACGCCGACGGCAACTACGACGAAGCCGCCAAGAACTTCGATCTGGTGTTGGAGAAATACTCTGCCGGAGAGTTGGTTATGGCCGACGCCCACTATAAGAAGGGCATGGCCTTGTTGAATCTCAGTCGCGGCGACGATGCGGCCAAGGAATTTCAGGCCGTGTTGAAGCGTTTCCCCAACAGCAGCATTGCCTCCAACGCCGAAGCCCAACTCGCGGCTATGGCCGAGGCGAAGCCTTCGCCGTTGCGCTAACGCGGCAGCCCCGCGCCGCAACAAGAATCCCGCCGTCGGCCAACCGGCTGTTGTGTTGTGCTCGATTCCGCGCGCTTACCCAGGATAAGCGGGGGCGCGGGAGAACCTGCGGCCGAGGATTTCTTTCGCCGGGCGAATTTCACGGGAAAGAGAGGGGAAAAGTAATAAACGCGGCGGAAAATCATTGACCCCCTCCCGGGAGGGAGTATTTTAAGAGTGGCGCGATAGTCAAGATTCAAATTCCACCCTAAGGAGGATTTTCCGATGAACGCACCAGCCGTCCGCCTTGCGGCTCTCGCGGGTTTTCTCATCTTTGCCTCCGGACCCTTGACGGCTCAGGTCGACACGGGAGTTCTTTCCGGGTATGTCTATGACGATTCGGGGGCCGTGATTCCCGCCTCCCAAGTGATGGTGCATAACACCGGCGCCAATTACCGGCTCAACCTGGAAACGAACGCGGCAGGTTTGTACGTCACGCCGCCTCTGCGGCCGGGAACCTACCGGGTCACCGTACAGTCGGAGGGATTTCTGACAGCGGCGAAAGAGGTTGTGCTGCACCTTTCCGAGCGGCTCGCTGTCGATTTCACGCTGCAGATCGGGGCGGTGACGGAGTCCGTTACCGTCGAAGAGGTCGGGGAAACCTTGCAGACCGAAACGACGACGCTCAGCACCCTGCGAACCGAGAGAGAGGTCAAGGAACTTCCGGTGAACAGCCGCAATTTCGCCGAGTTGCTGCGCTTCAGCGCCGGGGTCGTGCCGGGTCAATCGCAAGCCGGCGGGTTGCCGCTGTCGCAATCGCGCGGCAATACGACGAGCAGCGTGAACGGCAACGACTTCCGCGACAACAATTTCTCTCTCGACGGGATACAGAACAACAGCAACCACAACGGCCAGGGGCTCATGAATTTCATCGAGGTCGAAGCGATCGATCACTACCGCGTCGAGACATCCGTCCCCGATGCGCGCTTCGGCCGCTCGGGCGCCACCATCAATGTGGGTTACAAGTCGGGAACCAACGAGTTCCACGGCGTGCTGTTTCACTTCCTGCGCAACGACAAGCTCGACGCGCGCAACTTTTTCGCGCGCGGGCCCAAAGCCCCGCTGAAGCGCAACTTCTACGGCGGGACCTTCGGCGGGCCGCTGGGCGGCAAGGAAGCCAAGACGTTCTTCTTCCTGTCGTACGAAGGCCAACGCAGCAGACAGGGCATCACGCACTTGTCGACAGTGCCGACCGAGCCCATGAAAGACGGCGACTTCGGTCAGTTGCTCTCCGCCGGTAGGCCGGTTACGATCTTCGATCCGTTGACGCAGCGGGCGAACCCGGACGGGGGGCCTGCCGTCCGCGACCCGTTCGCGGACAATCGCATCCCGGCCGCCCGCTTCAGCCCGCAAGGCAAAGGCGTGATCGATATTTACCCGCAGGCGAACCTCGCCGGTCTGGCGACGAATTTCGGGACAACGTCTTCGCAACCGACAAACGGCGATCAGGGCACGGCCAAGGTCGATCGCGACTTCGGCGACGGCTCGCGCGCCTTCTTCCGCTTGACCAAGGCGCATTGGGAGTTCGTCGATTCCAGTCGTCAAGTGCTGACTCCGGAAGCCACGCCGTTCATCGGCATTGCAGTGCCGTTCTGGCAGGCGGTGGCGAGCTACACGAAGGTGATTTCGCCGCGCACCGTCAACCAGATTCGAGTGGGTTTCTCGCGGCAGCCGCTGGTCAGCAGCAGCCTCAACGGAGGCCGCAACGTGGCCGAGTCGCTGGGCATTCCCAATGTCAACGTCGATGAGTTTTCAACCGGACTTTCGCAGATGGACATTACGGGCATGGCCCGGCTGGGGGATTTTCAGTTCCGCCCGGCCGTGATCGTGTCCAACAACTTTCAGGTCAGCGACAATCTCGATGTCAACCGCGCAAACCATTCGCTCAAGACGGGCTTCGAGGTCGTTCGCCGGCAGACGAATGTTTTTCAGGCGCAACGCCCCCGCGGCCGTTTTCAATTCGCGCCGCTCTACACCAACAACCCGGCGCGAAGACGCGACACCGGTTTCGGAGCGGCGGAACTTTTGCTCGGAGCGCCGCGCCGCATCGACCTGAACGGCATCGTCGGCACGCGCGGGCTGCGGCGCAGCGATTGGGGCTTTTACGTACAGGACGACTGGAAAATCACGCCTCGGCTTACGCTCAACCTCGGCATGCGCTACGAATTTTCGGACGATTATCCGCAGTCGGAAGTCAACAACCGCATGATGCAGTTCGACATCGCGGCGGGAGCCCCGGCGCCGATCGACAGCGGCAGCGGCGTCGGCACGGATCTGAACAATTTTGCCCCTCGGGCAGGCTTGGCGTTTCGGGTTAGCGGCGAGACGGTCGTCCGCGCGGCGTACGGCGTTTACTACTCGATGATTCCGATTGCTCTGGGGGGAACCTTGGCCTCGAATCCGCCCTTCTTCGTGAATACCGCGGTCGTCAACAACCAGAACCGATTCGCGTCCGCGCGCACCTTGGCGGACGGCCCGCTGCGCACCAGCGATCCGAATGCCCGCAATCAGCGCCGGCGCGGCATCGCCGAGGATTTCAAGCTGCCCTACATTCAACAATGGAACCTGGCGCTGCAGCAGCGGCTTCCCGGACGGCAGCAGATCACGATCTCCTATGTGGGTTCCAAGGGAACGGGGCTGGCGCAGGGCGTCGATCTGAATCAGCCCGTCCCCGGCGACGGGGCCGTCTCGAGCCGCCGCCGCTGGCCGGAGCACGCCGCCGTGCTCGTCAATCACAGCCGCGGCCACTACTCCTACCACTCGCTGCAAACCACGCTCGTCCGGCGCTTCTCGGGAGGACACTATCAACTCGCATATACCTACAGCCACTGTATCGACGACCGCAGCATAGGCGGCACGCCTATCGACAACCTGGCGCTGGCCAAGGGAAACTGCGGCTTCGACCTGCGGCAGAATCTGCGCGCCACCTGGGGCTGGGAACTGCCTTTCGGACGAGGCAAAGCCGCCGGCGGGAATATCAGCCCGGCGCTGAACCATTTTGTCGGCGGTTGGCAGCTCAATGGGGGAGTGAGTCTCTATAGCGGCCTCCCATTCAGCGTCGCCGCGGGCAGCAACACCTTGAACAACGGGGTCGGCGGCGTGCGCGCCGACCGGCTGAGCGACGGCAACCTGCCCAACGATCGGCGCACGGTGTGGCGCTGGTTCGACACGGATGCTTTCGCCGACCCGGGATTTCGGCTCTACGGCAACGCGGGCGTCAATATTCTCGAAGGGCCGGGAACCCGGCAGATCGACTTGTCGATTTTCAAGCACTTCCAGGTAACGGAGAAAGTGCGGCTGCAGTTCCGCGCGGAATTTTTCAATGCGTTCAATACGCCGCAGTTCAACAACCCTAACGGCGCGCGGGTTAGGGTTGGGACGGGGGCGTTCGGACGCATCACCCGCGCAGGCAGCGAACCTACGCTGCAACGAACGCAGCGGCAAATCCAGATGGCTCTGAAATTGTTCTTTTAGTCTTGGGGGCGTCCGCGCATTTTTGCCGCCGGCCGAGCGGCCCGTTGAACGGGTTCCGCAACAAGCCGTACCGCCTTTTTGTCATCCGTTCGACACCGGACGGCGCCTATACTCGTATTCGATGACGGCTTCGCCGAAGGAGAAGGTGCTGTTCCTCTGCACGGGAAACTCATGCCGCAGTCAGATGGCCGAGGGGCTGCTGCGCGCGATGGCCGGCGGGCGTTACGCCGTTTTTTCCGCCGGAACGCGGCCGCACGGCGTAAATCCCGACGCCGTGCGCGCCATGCGCGAAGTCGGCATCGATATCTCGCAACAGCAATCGCAACATGTCGATGAATTTTTGAACGCGGGCATCGACCGCGTGATTACGGTTTGCGACAACGCCAAAGAAAGTTGCCCCGTTTTCCCCGGAAACATTGACGCGATCCATTGGCGCTTCGAAGATCCGGCGACGGCGATAGGCGGCGATGAGGCGCGTATGGCCGTTTTTCGGCGCGTGCGGGATGAAATAGACGCCGCGCTGCGCAACTGGCTCGAGCGCTGATTGCCGGCCTCCGGGCCGCAACTCACGCCTTCTGCAAATTTGCGTATTTCACGATCAGCTTTTTCAGGCCGTAGCCCTGAAAGTGTACCGTCAGCTTGGCGTTCTCGCCCTCGCCCTCGCGGCGCATCACCGTGCCTAAGCCGAACTTGGCGTGACGCACCTGCGCGCCGCGTTCGAATCCCCCCGAGCCGCGCAGCCTGCCAGCGGATTGACCGAGCTTCGGCCTGCGCGGGGTCGGACTCCCGGGCTTGGCCGCCGGGCGCCGGCGGTTGCGCAAAGTCGACCCGGAATTTCGGTCGGGCTTGGACGTATCGAGAGCAATGCCCTGTTGCTTAAAAAACCCGGCCACGGCGTCGACCGAATCGTAGGTCTTTCCGCCGCCGATCTCGATGTCGGCGAGCTTGTTCTGCGTAACGGCGCGAACGTAACCGCGCTCGTAGAACAGGTCCACGCCGTCCTCGGCCTCGTCCGAAAACTCGCCAAGGCCGGCTTGGCGGCCCCCAAGCGTCCGGTCATCCAGAAGATTCGGGGGAACCTCGTTCAAAAACCGCGAAGGCGCCGTCCACTCGGGCGCTCCCCCGCCGAACCGCCTGCGTTCCCTGGCGCAAGTCAGCACCAACTGCCGTTCGGCGCGGGTCATGCCGACGTAACAGAGCCGCCGCTCTTCTTCGAGCGCGGATTCGTCCTGTACGGACCGGCTGTGTGGAAACAGCGACTCTTCCATGCCGATCAGGGCAACGAGCGGAAACTCAAGTCCTTTTGCGTTATGCAGCGTCATCAGCAGAATCTGAACCCGCCGGTCGATCCGGTCGGAATCGGATACCAGCGCGGCGTGGTCGAGGAAGGCGTGGATATCCTCGCCGCGCTCGTCCGCGTCGGCAGCGGCGTTGAGCAGCTCGTTGATGTTTTCCAGCCTCCCCGCGGCTTCGACCGAAGGATCCCGTTCGAGCATCGCGCGGTAACCGGTTTCGTCCAGCACCCACTGCAGAACCCTATGGACGGGATCCGTGTCGATTTTTTCGCGCAGTTCGTCCATCAGCCGGCGAAACTTGCCCAGCGCGGCCGACGCCCGCGCCGAGAGCGGCAGATCGCCCGCCGCGGCGATGGCTTCCCCTAGCGTCAGACGGTTTTGGTAGGCATGCGCCTGCAAGCGCTGGACGGTTGTCTTGCCGATGCCGCGCGCCGGAACGTTGACGATGCGTTGCAGACTCACCGCATCGTTCGGCGAGACGGCCGCTTTCAGATAGGCGATCAGGTCTTTGACCTCCGCGCGCTCGTAGAACGACACGCCGCCGACCACGAGGTAATCCCGGTCATAGCGCCGCAGCGCCTCTTCCATCTGGCGCGATTGCGCATTGGTGCGGTACAGCACCGCCGCCCGCCCGTCGGGGCAGTCGTTCAAATAGCGGTTCAGATAGTCGGCGACGTACAGGGCCTCCTCTTCGGCGTCCCTTGCCTGGTAGAAAACGATCTTCTCGCCGGCTTCGCCGGCCGTCCAGAGTTTCTTGCCCTTACGCTGGACGTTCTGTTTCACCACCGCGCCCGCCGCTTCGAGGATTTTCCCGGTCGAGCGGTAGTTCTGTTCCAGCCGAATGGTTTTGGCTTCGGGAAAGTCTTTTTCGAAATCGAGGATGTTACGGATGTCCGCGCCGCGCCAGGAATAGATCGACTGGTCTTCGTCGCCGACGACGCAAACGTTGCCGCGTTCCTCCGTCAGCAGGCGCAGCAAATCGTACTGCGCCCGATTCGTGTCCTGGTACTCATCGACCAGCACGTAACGGAACCGCGAGACGGCCCATTCGCGGACGGCGGAACTGTGCCGCAGCAAGCGCACCGACTCGAGCAGCAGATCGTCGAAATCCAGCGCATTCGCGGAGCGCAGCGCGTCCTCGTATTTTTCGTAGATGACGGCGAGTTTTTCGGCCTGCGGCGACGTTGCTTCGCGGTAGAAATCTTCGGGCGTTCGGCCGCGGCTTTTGGCGTTGCCGACCGCCGAGAGAACGGCGCGCGGCTTCATGAAGCTTTGGTCGAGCCCCAACTCGCGGAGCAGCCCTTTGACGACGGCCAACTGATCGCTGTCGTCGTAGATACTGAACCGGCGCGTGAAGCCCGAGCGAACCTCGGCCAACGGGTCGCCGTGCGCACGCAGCAGCTTCACGCAAAACGAGTGGAAAGTCGAGACCAGAGGCGCCGCGCTCGGCGGCATGCCGTTCTCGCGCAAGACGAGCTCGACGCGGCTGCGCATCTCCTGCGCGGCCTTGTTGGTGAACGTGACCGCGAGCACGGCGTACGGCGGAACGTTCTTGTCGAGGATCAGGTGGGCGATGCGGGTGATGATGACGCGGGTCTTTCCGCTGCCCGCCCCGGCGAGAATCAGCAAAGGGCCCTCGGTTTCGAGAACGGCCTCCTTTTGTTGGGGATTCAGGAATGCGGTCAGGGACATCCGAATCCCTTATTTTACCGGCAGGCTCCGCCGGGACAGGGAGTTCTCGGGGCGGCGAGCGCATAGACCCTGTCGCCGTCACAAGCAGCGCTCCGGTCGGTATCCTGCGGATGGGTTTCGAGCGCGAAGCCCATCCGCTCCGGAATCGCCCGGCTCTTGCGGTTATCGGGCGAGCATCGAATCTCGATGCGGCGAATGCCGCGTTCCTCGAACAAGTACGCGGTAACCGCGCGGACCGCCGCGGTCATCAAACCCTTGCCTTGAAACCCCGCGCCCAGCCAATAGCCGATTTCCGCCGTCGGAGCGTCCGCCGCCAGGGACACTCCGATAACGCCGGCAAATTCGTCGTTCAGCCAAATCCCGGCGGTGATCTCCGTCTGCCGCGCCAATTTCAGCAGTTGCCCTTCGATGAAAGCGCTTGTGTCGGCTGCGCTCTGTGTTGCATCCACCCAAGGCAGCCATTGGCGGAGCATTTCACGGTTGGAATCGACCCTCGCGAATACAGTTTGGCAATGATGAGGCTCCAACAGGCGGAGTTCCGCGCCGGCAATCTCGAGACGGCGGTGAAACATAAACCTTACGGTAGCGCGGCTTCCGGGGCGGTCCGCGCGGCCCCTTGTGGAGTTGTTATACACTCAGGGCGCTATGAGCCTTCGAGTCGGTCTGCTGCTGCTGTCGGCGCTTCCCCTGTGGGGGCAAGCGGCGCCCAATTTCATCGTGATTTTTGCCGACGACCTCGGCTATGGGGACTTGTCCGCATTCGGCGCCACCGCTCACAAGACGCCGCATCTCGACCGCATGGCCGCGGAAGGAATCCGCTTGACGGAGTTTTACGTACCGATGCCCTTCTGCGGACCCTCCCGCGGGACCCTGCTGACCGGCCGCTACCCCTTTCGCACGACGCTGGTGAGCAATCCGTCCCCCGACGTCGGGCGCAACGCGATCGGCCTGCCGCCGTCGGAGATCACCATCGCCGAAGCCCTCAAGCCGCTGGGATACGCAACGGCCGCGGTCGGCAAGTGGCACCTCGGACACATCGAAAAATATCTGCCGCGCAAGCAGGGCTTCGACGAATACTACGGCATTCTCTATTCCAACGACATGCGCCCGGTGCAGCTTGTCGAGAACGAAACGGTCGTCGAATACCCGGTCATCCAATCCGAATTGACCAAGAAATACACCCGGCGTTCGCTCGACTTCATCGAGCGCAATCGGGACAAGCCGTTTTTCCTTTACCTCCCGCACGCGATGCCGCACAAGCCTCTGGCCGCTTCCGAGGACTTCTACACGCCGCAAACGCCCGGCGATCTGTACTCCGACGCCGTGCGCGAACTGGACTGGTCGGTCGGACGGATTCTCGCCAAGCTCCGCGAGCTCGATCTCGACGGCAACACCTTCGTGTTCTTCACCTCCGACAACGGCGCCACGTTCGGCGGCTATAACGGCGGCTTGCGGGCAATGAAGGGATCGAACTTCGACGGCGGCATCCACGTACCGGCGATCGCCTGGCAGCCGGGAAAAATACCCGCGGGGCAGGTCTCCGGCGAGGTTGTTGCTTCGGTGGACGTTTTCGCGACGATCGTCGCCGCCGCGGGCGGCAAGCTCCCCGCCGACCGGAAAATCGACGGGCTCGACCTGATGCCGCTGTTAACCGGCGCTACGAAAAAATCTCCGCACGAGGCCGTTTTCGCCATGGGCGGGCAGCAATTGAAGCTGCTGCGCTCCGGCCGTTGGAAGCTGCACGTGCGGCCGCCCCAGCGGGGCTTTACCTGCCTCGACGACGCCGGCGGATGGAAAGATCCGCGCGCGCCCGACGGCCTGACGATCATCGCCCAGTTCGAGCAGGCGACGCCCGAAGATTGTCCGGGCCTCACTACCGGGCCGGCGCCCAAGCCGCTGATGCTATTCGATATGCAAGCCGACCGCGGCGAGCAGCGCGACGTTGCCGCGGAACACCCCGCAGTCGTCGCCCGGCTGCGCAAGATATTCGAGGCGCTGGACGCACAGACTCCCGACAGCTACCCGGACGCCCCGCGCGCCCCTGAAATCCTGTGGATTCGAGGCGGAGAGTTGCGCTACGACCGGCAGATCGCGCCGGTCGCCGGAAATTGACGCCGTCTCATCCACTGCAACGCAAAACGCCTTGCCGTCCTGTTACGATATGAACGTGACCCCGGAGTTAATTGCGATTTTCGGCGCCGCGATTGCCCTATATGTCCAGCAATGGCGCGGGCAACGCGAGAACCGCGAAGCCCAAAGAGAGACCAGGCGCGATATTGCGGACTTGCGGGAACGCATGGCCCGGCTTGAAGGATTGTTCGAGGAATTTACTCAGAGAGGAACGCCTGAAGCGGTCAAAAGCGCCTGAATATCGGCCCCGTGCGGTCAATTCGCCAAACCCCGATCGGAACTCGTCCGTTTATACTGTCGATGCGATAATGAGCGCGTGGCGCGGCCGTTGTCGTTACGATCAGGACAAAGCCCAAGCCATTATTAATTCGCTGAAAGCCGCGGCTAAGGAAGCGGAGGCGCCGATTCGCACTGTCCATCGCCGGCTGGAGCGGGGGTAGAGCGGATGGGACCAAGCGGATAACATCCACAAAGTAAGATGGCGTTGCATACCGAACGCAAAAAGCTCGAAAAACAACGGCGCGAAGAGGGCCGTCTGCCGCCGGGTCAGTCGCTGACTCTGAAGTGGCCGGTGCTCCATGCGGGGGAAATCCCCGGCTTCGACCCGGAGACTTGGGACTTGAGCGTCAGCGGACTCGTCGAGCGGCCATTCAAGCTGAGTTGGGCCGAGTTCCAACAGCTTCCGCGCGTCCGCGTCAAAACGGATTTTCACTGCGTCACGACCTGGAGCAAATTCGACAACGTGTGGGAAGGCGTGCTTTTTCGCACGCTCGTCGAGAGAGCCGGGCCCAAGCCCGAGGCGAAGTTCGTGATCCAGCATGCCGAGGGGGGGTACACGACCAACACGCCGCTCGCGGATTTGCTGCGCGACGACGTGCTGCTGGCGGACAAGCACGAGCCCGAGCCGCTGACGGCCGAGCACGGCGCGCCTCTGCGCATGGTCGTTCCGCACCTCTACGCCTGGAAGAGCGCGAAGTGGGTGCGCGGCTTCGAGTTCGCCGCGGAAGACCGCGCGGGCTATTGGGAAGAGCTTGGCTACCATATGTACGGCGATCCCTTCCGCGAAGAGCGCCTGCGCGGCTCCTGACATGCTTGCCAAGCTTCGCGGTCTTTTCGCGCGGGACAAGAGGGCATCCGCCGAACCGTTGCGCGGACGCCCCAAGGTCCGCCGCGAAAAGGTCTATGCGGCCGACAGCGGCTACGTTTACCAATACTTTTACGAGGGCTTTCGCGCGGCGGAGCGCAACAGCCGGCCCGGCTACGCGCACGTCTTCGATTGCACCTCCGACCGCGCGGCCCGGTTTACGGTGACCGTCTTTGCGCCCGACGAGGCGTTTGTGCAGTGGCAGCGCGAGCACGAGCGGGAATTGAACGAAGTCGAGCGGTACGCGCTGGTCAAGATGGCCCTGTTCGCCGGGTTCGATGCGCATGAGCATCTGACCGCCGACATGGAAATTCCTCTCGACCGCGGGAGCGTCGCCGAGCATGCGGAAACGCTCGATTTGTAGAACGGCTCCGTCCGCCCCGACAGGCTCTAAAATGAGCGCATGACCTTGCGCCCCGCGCTTTTCGTTTTGTTGCTCGTGCTCGGCGGCTGCGCCGCAGGCCCGCCGCCCCAAGACGCCGCGTTCGTTGCTTTGGCCGAGCGCTATATCGAGGCGCTGCTGGAGATGAACCCCGAATACGCAACGTCGTTGGGCGACCACCGCTACGACGACCGTCTCGACGACTATTCTGCCGCAGGCGTGGCCAAAGCGGTCGCGCTCGACAAGAAATTCCTGGCCGAGCTCGAGGCGATCGATCCGGCCGGACTCAGCGAGGCGAACGCGGTCGACTACGAGATTCTCGACAACCGGATCCGCTACGGCATCTGGGCCTCGGAAGAGTTGCGCGAGTGGGAATGGAACCCGATGCGCTACAACGTCGGGGGCGCGGTTTACGGCCTGCTGGCGCGCGACTTCGCGCCGCTCGAGGAACGCTTGCGCAACTTGAACGAACGCCTCGAAGACGTGCCCGCGGCGCTCGAAGCGGCCAAGGCCAACCTGAAGAACCCGCCCCGGATTCACACCGAAACGGCGATCCTGCAGAATCCCGGCGCCATCGCGCTGATCGGCGAGCAACTCGACGCTTTCCTGGCAGAAGCTCCGCAGCTCAAGGCCGCAATGGAAGCCCCGCGCAAGACCGCTATCGAGGCGCTCGAAGCATACGGCAAATGGCTCGAAGAGGACCTGCTGCCGCGTTCGAACGGCAATTTCCGCATCGGCGAAGAAAAATTCCGCAAGAAGCTGGCCTTCGTGCTGCACTCCGACCTCTCGATGGAAGAGATTTTGGCGCGCGCCGAGAAAAAGCTGGCCGAGAGCCGCGAAGAGATGTACGCAACGGCCTTGCCGCTCTATAAGCAATCGCATCCCGGCGGCGATGTATCCGACCGCGGGGCCGTCATCCGCGCGGTGCTCGACGAATTGGCGGATACGCATCCCACCAGCGAAAGCATCTTCGGCGACGCCGAGCGCGATCTGACGGAGACGACCGCATTCATCCGCGAGAAAAAACTCGTAAGCGTCCCCGACGAGCCGCTATCGGTCATCTTGATGCCGGAATTTCGGCGCGGCGTTTCGACCGCCTACTGCGATTCGCCGGGGCCGCTCGAAAAAGGCGGAGAAACGTTTTACGCCATCGCTCCCGCGCCGCAAGCATGGAGCGAGGAGCGCAAGCTCTCGCTCTACCGCGAATACAACACATACATGCTCAAAAATCTCACCGTGCATGAGGCCATGCCTGGGCACTATCTGCAACTCGCGCACGCGAACCGCTTCCAGGCGCCGACGTTGATCCGAGGGATTTTCTCCTCCGGAACGTTCGTCGAGGGCTGGGCGGTCTATGCCGAGCGGCTGATGAGCGAGCACGGCTACGGCGGCCCCGAGGTGAGAATGCAAATGCTCAAGATGGCGGTCCGCGGCATCATCAACGCGATTATCGACCAGAAGATACACGCCGGTTCGATGACCGAGGAAGAAGCGATGTCGCTGATGATGGACGAGGGTTTTCAGGAAGACGGCGAAGCCGCCGGCAAATGGACCCGCGCGCGCCTGACCTCGGCGCAGTTATCGACTTATTTCGTCGGGGCCGCCGAGCACTACGACATGCGCGACGCCTGGGTTGCCCGGCACGGCGAGATCAGGGACTGGCAAGCCTACCACGACAGGGCGCTCTCCTACGGCTCGCCCCCCGCGAAGTTCGTCCGCCGCATGCTGGGCCTGTGAGCGGAAGCGGGGTTGACCGCCGCTCCGGCGCCGTTGCGGTACGCAAGTTGAAAGATTTACGATCCATTAGAGCGGGCGCGCCGCAATCGGCTGGGTTAGCATGCGCTCATTTCGACCCGACCGGTATTTTCCGAGGAAGTTCGTGACCGCCCCGGGAAACAATGACCTGACGATCACCTTCGGCGTCGAGGAAGAGTTCTTCCTTGTCGATCCCGAGTCCTGCGATCTCATCGCCGATCCGGACACGGCGATCTTCGACGCCTGCGACGAAGCAAGCGGGCCGCACCGGGTGGTGCGGGAGTTCCGCCGTTCGCAGATCGAGACCAACACGCGGGTCTGCGATTCGGTGACCGACCTGCGTCAAGCTCTCATCGAGACGCGGCGGATCGTTATCGACGCCGCACAAAGTTGCGGCGCCGCGGTGCTGGCCGCCTCGACCCATCCGTTCGCCGACTGGCACGCCCAGGCCACCACGCCCCGCGAGCGTTATCGGCGCTTCGCGGTCACCTACCAGGAAAGCGTGCGCCGGTTCCTGGTCGGCGGCATGCACATCCACGCCGGTTTCGGGGACGCCGATTCGCGCATCCGGGTGATGACCGCCATGCGCCGTTATCTGCCGCTGCTGCATGCGCTGTCCGCCTCGTCTCCGTTCAACGCCGGGCGTGAAACGGGTTTCAAGTCCTATCGTCTGACGCTGGTCGGCGCGCTGCCCCGCACCAGCCTGCCGCCGCCGCTTTTCTCCCGCGCCGACTACGACCGCCTCGTCGAGAACTACCGGTCCTTGGAGTTCATCGAAGACGACAGCGAATTGTGGTGGGACATGCGCCCCTCGCCGCGTTATCCCACCGTGGAGATGCGCATCTGTGACGTTTGCACCCGATTCGAGGACGCCGTGACCATCGCCGCTCTGTACGCTTCGTTGATCCGCAAGCTGCTCCGGCAGGATGCGCAAGGCGCCTTGCCGGCGGAGCCGCCGACCGAGTTCATCGCCGAGAACCGGTGGCTCGCATCGCGCTACGGCGTGCTCGCGTTCTTCGGCGACACGGCGGTTGGCGGACGCGTGGACATCGACGACTTCGCGGGGCGGCTGGTCGAAGACTTGGCCGCCGACGCCCGCGCTCTCGATTGCGAAGCGGAACTGCGGCGCGTGCCGGCGATTATCCGTAACGGCGCCGGCGCGGACCGCCAGATCGACCGCTTCAGGCTGCGTCGTCTCGAAGGCGACAGCATCGCCGATGCCTTGCGCGCGGTAGTGAACGCCGCAGTCGCAGAGGCCCGCGAGGGGTTGACGGCGCCGCTCCAAGCAGTCGCAGGCTGACCGTGCCCGTCCAGGTTGCCTGCCGCGGCGGACGGCGCGTGCGCTTCGCTCGGATGGACGGCTGATAATCGTCTGGTCCAACCGCGCGGCCTTGGTGCATCGGATCGCCTGCGCGTCCGGGCTGTACGCGGCCACTTGATTTGTAACGATTGGCCACATGGTTTGTGATCCCGCTGATCGTGCGGTGATGCGCGCCAGTGCCCGAGTACAGTGGATAGTGGAAAGTGAAAAGTGGAAGAAAAACGGCGGCGGACGAAACTCCACTACGCAGCTTTGTCTTTGGGCCGTCCGAACATATCGGGCAACTGCTCGCGCAACTCTTCTTCTGTGAGGACTGGGGATGTGTCGCGCACGGACTCCGCCCACAGCGCATCCTCGGCGGCGGCGATGGAGGCGTCGATATCCTCGTCGGTTACCGGCACTTGACCGTACTTCCAGGCCATCGTGTCACTCCTCGAGGCGGCTGCCCCGCTTCTTATTGTAGGCGTCCTGGGTTTTCTTTTTAGCTGGGTACATGGTGATGATGCGGCGTTTCTTATCGCGGATCGTGAAAATCACTGTATACAGGCGGTCGCCAATCTTCCCGTCCGCGATCCAGCGCCGCTCGCCGCCGCGATCCGATCTCCTAGTGTCGGCGGCGCTCCAGTCGAAATACTCCAACGAAGCAAAGTCGATGCCGCTCAACGACGCACGGTTCTGATTGCCCCCTACGCGTGGTCGCGGCGATGGCGAAAGTGTTAAGGCGTGTCGGAATCGCGAACCGGGTTGCTTGCGCCGTCGCCAGGCTTGCCGCTTTTGCGGCGCCCGCCCGGACACAGGAAATCGACACGGTTCTCTTTCGCAAGCCGGCCCGCAAGTTTACGATTCTCGATCGGGTCACGGTTCCGGCGGAGCGGAAAGCGCTGCGCGCACTCTACGCGGAGTCCGACCCGGGCCTTTCTCTCCCACCCACTCCCTCAACATAAAAGGCTCCTCTTCCGATTGGAAATAGAGGGCATCGGGCGCGTCCGAAAAAGCGGACCGCGAGAATGTCGGGAGCGACCGATTCACGGCGTTTCCGGCGGCTTTCACGGGCGCCCCTATCCCTTATTTTTTCCACTTGACGTATGTCGCCGGCGGCCATACCTTGACATATATGGTCAAGACTCAGATTTACTTGGCGGAAGAGGACTTGAAGACGTTGCGGGAAACCGCACGGCGTTCGGGCCGAAGCGTGGCCGGACTTGTACGCGAAGCCATTCAGCGTGTTTGGCTTCGTCCATCGGGCTGCGGACCGGTTGCTCTGTGGGACGGCAAGCCGTCTCGAACGTCAGTCGAGCACGATGCGATCTACGATGAGCACGGATGAAAAATCGTGAGCGGCGTTCGTCGATACCGGCGCCTGGATCGCATTGGCGCTCTCCCGCGACCCGCTGCATGAGAGAGCGGCCGAAGCCTGGGCGCAAATGACCGACCATCGCGTGCGCCTGCATACGTCTGTGCCGGTCGTTCTGGAGACCGTTACTTTTCTCGACCGACACGCGCGGCGCGACGTTGCGCTCACTTGGAAGGATTCATTGGACAAGCTGACAGACCTTGACGTGCTTACCTGCACGGCCGGCGAGATGCGCGAAGCCTGGCGGTACTTCGCAAGGCAAGACCTGCATAAACTCTCCGCCGTGGATGCTACGAGTTTCGTTCTGATGAAACGACAGCGCATCCATACCGCCTTTGCTTTCGATCATCACTTCTCGTCGGTTGGTTTTCAACTGGTCGGCTGAAGCGCCAACCGCCGCTGCGGCGCCGACTCTGCCGCGGCAGCCAAGGTGGAGTTTCCAGGGAAAAGACAGGTTGTAGCGTTTATACGCCCATGTCGGACGGCGCCATCCCCGGCATAAGAACCTACGCCCCCTCGACCCATACCGGGCTCGACCAGGCCAGTTCGCCGTTCGCCTCGAACACCCTGACGTAGTACCAGTCGGTCTGCGAGCCGTCGCCCTCGTCCTCGACGGCGAACGAGGTTTCCCAGTTTTCGTTAAAGACCACGCGGTGCAGCATCGCCGATTCCCAGGGGAACGGCCGCGTGAACAGCATCTCGTTCGATTCGTTCAACTCGGCAAGGGTTTGCGTGAGCGAGCACTTCGTCGGCTTGAGGCAACTCACCGTCACGCGGGTATCCGGGCCGCCGCGGATGCGCATCGCCAACGCCTTTTGCGAATAGTCGTCGACCATCTGCTTGAGCGCGGTGTAAGACTGCACGCGGATCGAGCGCTCGTCGTGCGTTACGATCCTGTCGCGGCGGAATTCGTCCAGCGGCCCCGAAGTGAAGCACGGGTGGAAGCCCTCGATGCGGCCGCCTTGGACGTCTATCGTGAAATCCCAGTCCGCCGTGCCGCCCCAGCCGAGCGCGGGCCACGGCCCCCAACCGTACTCGAAGCGCAGCGCCACCGGGTTCGACCAACTGCTCTCTGCCGGCTCGCGGTCGACCGGAAAATCGCGGTGGATGACGCGCCCGTTCTTGACCACCTCGACGCGGTCGACCAAGTCCCAGCCGCGGACGTGCGCGCGAATGACGCGCTTGCGGGCATAGGGCAATTCCTGCCCCATCATTTTGCCGTTGACGAAGAAATCGAGCTCGATGCGGTCGCCCGTGACCGCATAGGTGCGGCGATTGCGAAACGCATCGAACAGCGCCTCGCGGGTCAACTCGGCCGCCTTCACCACCGCCAGCCCTTCCCTATAGCCGCCCGGATAACCCAAATGGTCGTCGGTCGAGGCGATGACGCCCAGACGGTGGCCTTCGTTGAGGTAGTGCTGCAGCGTGTGCCGGGTCCAGCGGCCGCCTTCGGTGTGGCGCTTATAAGGATGGGGCGCGCGGTCGTGCTCGGCGCAGCCCCATTCGGAATGGATTTCCAGGAACGGAGAAACCTGCGGATCGATGCTCGCCGAGGCGATCCCGCGGTGGCCGAGCCGGTTCGCCGGGTGGTGGGGAACCAGGATGCAGCCTCTCTTCTTGGCGAACGCCTGTAGCTCTGCAAGGTCTTCGATCAACTCGTAGTCGCCTTTTAGATCGGGAAACAGGATGTGGTAGTCGCCCTCCGCCGCGCCGTGGCGCTCGTACCCCAGGATCGTGACGAACGAGCCCGGCTCGTCGTATTCGCGCGCATGGCGCACGACGTCGGGCCAGCGGTGCTTGGCGACGGCGAATCCGTTCTTCCACTTGTGCTCGATTTTGCCGTCGTATTCGCCGACGTCGGGCCAATAGGAATGCGGCGTGAAAGCATAGAAATCCAGGTGGTTGCGGGCGATCTCGAACGCGCGCTCCAACGTCCCTTGGGCGTAGCCAACCTGATTGTGGTTGTGCAGGTCGCCGAAAAAGTTCCTGTATTCGGGGGGCGCCGGCGCTTGCGCCGCGGCTGCGGGCGCCGCCGCCAGAGCGGCTCCTGTGCCCGAAACGGCGCAGCGGCGGATCATGTCTCGCCGAGAAATTCCATTGGTCATCGTGCGCTTATTGTAGCGATACGACTCTCCGCGGGAACTCGCGGGCGCCAAACGCAGCAGGGTTGCGAACGCCGCCGGAGTCGGACACGCTCTCGCAAGTGCGGTTTACTGAAAGATCGAACCATGTCTCCGAGATTCCTTGCGCTGCCGACAGCGGCCGTCATTTTGGCCTCGCCGGGCTGCTCCATCAAAAAATTCGCGGTTCGCCAAGTCGGCAACGCCTTGGCCTCCGGGCCTTCGGTTTACGAGACCGACTCCGATGTCGAGCTCGTCGGGGGCGCTCTGCCGTTCGGTCTGAAGCTGATGGAAAGCCTGCTCGCCGAGACCCCGCATCACCGCGGCCTGCTGCTTACCGCCGCGCGCGGATTCGTGCTCTACTCCTTGGCATACGTCGATTTCCCGGCGGAAGTCGCGCTCGATGAAGACTTCGACCGGGGCAAAGCGGGCCGCGAGCGCGCCGGCCGACTGTATTTGCGCGCACTCGACTACGCGCTGCGGGCGCTCGACCGCCGCTATCCCGGCTACAGCGGCCGACTCGGCGAAGACCCCGAAGCGGCCGCGGCGCGGGTTACGGCCAAGGACATCGACCTGCTCTATTGGGCAAGCGCGGCACTGGGCCTGTCGATCGGCATCGACCCGACCGACCCGGAAATGGTGGTGCGGCTGCCCCAGGTCGAAGCCATGGTCGACCGCGCTCTCGAGCTCGACGCGGCATGGGACGAGGGCTCGCTGCACGAAATCCGTTTGGCGCTCGAC
Organism: Bryobacterales bacterium; assembly: GCA_965214915.1. Classification (GTDB taxonomy): domain Bacteria; phylum Acidobacteriota; class Terriglobia; order Bryobacterales; family UBA6623; genus CATQHP01. The sequence goes on from CBDCCP010000001.1 coordinate 1,793,009, forward strand.
GCGGCGAAACCCGGCGGCGGCGATCCCGCGTCTATGAAAGAGAGCTATGAGCGGGCGCTGGCGCTTTCCGCGGGCAAACGGGCCGGCCTTTACCTCAGTTACGCCGAGGCGGTCGCCGTTCCGGCTCAAGACCGCGCTCTATTTGAAACAATGATTGCAAAAGCTCTTGCCGTGGATGCCGATCAATATGAAAACTACCGTCTTGTCAATGCCTTGGCGCACCGGCGCGCCCGCTGGCTACAATCTCGCATCGACGACTTGTTTTTCTAAACGGGGGTACATCGGATGAGCGCAAGGATTCGTTTCTTCGCCCTGCTTTTAGCGGCCGCGATTGGTTTGGGGGGCTGGAGCTTGGCTACGGCCCAGCGGCGGCGCGGTCTCAAAATCAAGCTCGGCACCGTTGCTCCGAAAAACAGCGTCTGGCACGAAGTCCTGCTCCGCATGCGGCAGGATTGGCGCGAAATCTCGGGCGGCGCCGTCGACCTGGTGATCTATCCCGGAGGGGTTACCGGCGACGAAGAGACGATGCTGCGCAAGATGCGCTCTGGGCAGATACAAGCCGCGTTGATGTCGGGCGCCGGTATGGCCCAAGTTGACAAGGGCGTCAGCGCGCTGCAGGTCCCGCTCACGTTCGACTCCCTGGAAGAGTTCGACTACGTGCGGGAAAAGATGGAGCCCAAGCTCGAAGCCCGTATCGAAGCCAAAAACTACAAAGTGCTGAACTGGGGCGAAGCCGGCTGGGCTCATCTTTTTGCAGTCAAACCGTTTAAGACGGTAGACGACGTGCGCAAGATGAAGCTTTACACCGGCAAGGGCGACGAAGATATGCTGCTGCTCTACGCCGAGCTCGACTTCAATGTCGTGCCTCTCGACTTGACCGAATTGCAGACCGCCCTGGAGACCCGTCTGGTCGAGGCGTTCGCCGCCCCGCCGCTCGTCGCCGCCGGCTATCAGTGGTTCGGCTCGGCAAATTACATGCTCAGCGAACGTTTCCTGCCCATCGTCGGCGCCACCCTGATCGACAAGAAAACCTGGGACCGCATCCCCCCGGAACAACAGGAGCAAATGATCGAGTCGGCCCGCCGGGCGGGCGCCGAAATCCAAGAAGCCGTCCGCTCGAAAGGCGAAGAGGCGATCGTAAAAATGCAGGAGCACGGTCTCAAGGTGATCCCTACCGACGCGGCAACGAAGGCCGCCTGGGCCGAGGCAGTCGAAGCGGCCTATCCGAAGATGCGCGACCGCTACGCGCCCGGCGACATGCTCGACGAAGTGCGCAGGCTGCGCGACGAATACCGCGCCCGATAGGAGCGCTGCAAGGGACGCCCACCCGCATGCCCCGGCAGTAAGATAGAGGACAGCCATGCCGAACTCCACACGCCGTCAAATCCTCGCCGCTGCCGCCGGCGCCGCGGCCGCATCCGCCGCGGACAGCCGGGAACCGGCCGCGAAGCCGACTCTGTGCCTGTTCTCGAAGCACCTGCCGCATCTCGGCTACAAGGAGATGGCCAAGACGCTCAAGCAGATGGGCTTTCCGGGCGTCGATCTGACAACGCGGCCCAGGGGCCACGTTCTGCCCGAGAACGTCGTGCGCGATCTGCCGCGCGCCCATGACGCCCTCGCCGCCGAGGGCGTTTCGATTCCGATGATTACAACCGGGCTGCTGTCTCGGAACGATCCGGCGGCGCGCCCGACGCTCTATGCCGCGGCAAAGCTGGGCATCCCCTTCTTCAAGCTCGGCTACTACAAATTCAAAGACATCTCCAAGCTCGAAAGCTATCTCGATCAGGTAAAATCCGACGTCGAAGGCTTGGCGGCGATCGCCCAGCACGCCGGAATCGTCGGCGGGTTTCACAATCACTCCGGCGCATACGTCGGCAGCGCACTGTGGGACCACTGGTGGGTTTTGCGTGACACCGACCCCGCGGCCGTGGGCTTCTACTACGATCCCTGCCACGCTACGATCGAAGGCGGCAAAGCGGGCTGGGAGATCGGCTTTCACCGCGTCCGAGCGAACCTCAAGATGGTGGCGTGCAAGGATTTCTTCTGGGAAAAAACGGGTGGCAAGTGGCAGGCGAGGATGTGTCCGTTGGGGCAGGGGATGGTCGATTACCCCAAATTCTTCCGCATGCTCAAGGCCGCCGGCTTCAGCGGGCCGATCTCGTTGCACGTCGAGTACAGGATCGAGGCGCCGACCGCAGCACAGCGGATCGAGAAAGAAATGGCCGCGATCGAACGCGATTACAAATACCTGAAATCGCAGCACGACGCGGCGTTCGGAGCTTGAATCCGCAGGGTCGCTCCGGCGGCCGCGGGCCGACTGCTATAATCGAAAAGGTTCCTCAAGGGCGGTTAGCTCAGTTGGGAGAGCGCCGCGTTCGCAACGCGGAGGTCGTGGGTTCAAGTCCCATACCGTCCACCATTTCCCCTACGCCGCGGCCGGCAGCGCGCCCGACAGTTGCGAAAAGACGTAGGGGCCCTCCGGGATCACGATGACGCGGCCGGCGGCGGGCAGACGGCCGAGCAGATTGTCCACTGCCTGCTGCGGATCCTCGAAAGCCGGCCCCCAGAACAGCGCCCGGTCTGCGGCGGCGACTCCCGGCGCGCAGAACGACAGCCGCGCCTTACGCGCGGCGATCGCCAGTTTTTCGGCCTGCCACTGATCGACCTCGACCGGCCGCTTGGCCAATGCGTCGAGCAACTGGGACGAAGCGCCCGCCTTGCGCATCGTCCTGCTGAACTCCGGACTGCCAAGCCCTTCGCGGCATGCGGCCATGACCAGAATCTCCCCGCCTTGCTTGACGATGTGAGTCGCCGCCGTAATGCCCTTCACCGCCTGATAAAACGTGAGGTCCAAGGGATAGCCGCCCGAAGTCGTAATCACCGCGTCCGCGGGCTCGGCAATTTCGGCCAATGTCGATTCCCGTACGAACTCCACGCCCTGGGCATGGGCCTCGACTGGGTCGCCGGCGAAGACCGCGGCGATTCCCCGGGTGCGGGTCAGCGCCACGTCGATCATGAAGTCGTGGCCGGCCATTTCCGCGATCTCCAGCAACTCGCGATGCAGCGGATTGTCGGGGAAAGAGCCTTCGCCGACCTTTTTGTGGCGCATGTACAGCGGACTGTGCAGCCGCTTGATCGTCCGCTCGCCCGCGAGCCCGATGGCAATCAGCTTGCGCCCGCCGGAAAAACCCGCCATCAAGTGCGGCTCGATGAAGCCCAGCGTGATGTGCAGATCCGCCTCGACGAAGCGGCTGTCGACAAATGCCTGCGTACCTCCGGCGGTCTCGCCCAGAAATGTCTGCTCGTCGATCTCTTTCGCCCGGTGCGAATCGACTCTGTAGCGCGCCGCAAGGTCGGCGCCCACGATCTCATCGAGCTCCCTAGCCGTGGCTTCCCTGTGCAGGCCCGTGGCGATCAGAATCGTGACGTTCTCAGGCGGTATCCCGCCGGCATCGAGAGCCCGCAAGACATGCGGCAGCACCAGCTTGTTGGGCGCCGGCCGGGTGATGTCGCAAACCGCTATCGCCGCGCTGCTCTTGCCGCGGGCCAACTCCGCGAGCGGCGGACAGCCGATCGGCGCCGCGACGGCGGCCGCCAGAGCGGCGTTCGCGTCAGCCAGTTCCGCGGCGTAGCGGGGCTCCAGGACCGTCGTGTCGAGATCGTCGGGAAGAGCGATAACCGCGCCCTGCTTATCGAATGCCAGTCGGACGTTCACGAGTTCCTCTGTTATGCTAGCGTGTCCGCCGCCCGCGGCGCCTGTATGGAAACCCTCATCGCAATCAACAGCGCGGCGAATTCCATTGTGTGGGGTCCGCCGATGATCGTCGCCTTGGTCGGCGTCGGCGTCCTGCTCACCTTCGTGACGCGGGGCATTCAATTCGTTCGCTTTCCGTTCGCCGTTCGGCAGGTTCTCGGCGGGCTGGGGTCGAAGGCCGCGGGCGAGGGCACGGTGACGCCGTTCCAGGCATTGTCAACGTCGCTGGCGGCGACAGTCGGCGTCGGCAACATCGCCGGGGTCTCCACGGCGATCGCTTCCGGCGGCCCGGGAGTTCTTTTCTGGTTGTTCGTCTCCGGCGTGTTCGGCATGGCGACGAAATTTGCGGAAATCGCCCTCTCCTTGCACTACCGCGAAAAAGACGCCGGGGGCATTATGCGCGGCGGCCCCATGTACGTGTTGGCGCGGGGCCTGCGGCTGCCCTGGCTCGGAGCGGCTTTCGCCGCATTCACCGCGCTGGCCGGATTCGGCATCGGCAATCTGACGCAAGCCAATTCGGTCGCCGACGTCGCCCAAACAAGCTTCCGGGCGCCGCCGTACCTTTCCGGCCTGATATTGGCGTCGCTAGCCGCTTTGGTCGTGCTGGGCGGCATCCGGCGCATCGCCGAAGTCGCCCAGGTGCTGGTGCCGGGGATGTGCCTTCTTTACTTCGCCGCTGCGCTTTACGTAGTGGCGAAGAACATCGGCGAGTTGCCCGGCGTCGTCCATCTGATCCTGTCGTCCGCTTTCAGCGGACAGGCGGCGGTGGGCGCCTTTGTCGGGGCGAGCGTGCGCGAGGCGGTGCAGTTCGGTATCGCCCGCGGGCTGTTTTCCAACGAGGCCGGACTCGGCAGCGCCCCGATCGTCCATGCCGCGGCCATCACCGATCACCCCGTCCGGCAAGCCTCGTACGGCATCTTCGGCGTCTTCGTCGATACCCTCGTGGTCTGTATGCTCACCGGGTTCGTCGTGCTCTCGACCGGCGCCTGGACCTCCGGCGGGACCGGCGCCTCGCTGTCCGCGCAGGCGTTTCAGATGGGGCTGCCGGGAGAGTGGGGGGATTCGTTCGTCAGCGTCGGGGTCATTCTGTTCGGCTTCTCCACAGCGATGGGTTGGGTGTACTACGGCGAGACGGCGATTACCTATCTGCTCGGGACCAAGGCGGCGTTGCCGTACCGCATGGCCTGGGTCGGCTGCATGTACCTGGGCGCGGTGGGCAGCCTGCCGCTGATCTGGAGCCTGTCCGATACATTGAACGGTTTGATGGCGGTTCCGAATCTGGTGGCGATTCTGGGCTCTCTGGGGCTTCTCAGACGGCTCATCGCCGAGTTCTTCTCCGCGCAAGCTTAGCTCCTTTCGCTTACGGCAACTCCTTCCCGGTTACAATCGAATTTCATGCGCGGCGTCGTATTGGCGGGAGGGCTGGGCAGCAGACTCGACCCTCTAACCCGAATCGTAAACAAGCACCTGCTGCCCGTTTATGACAAGCCCATGATCTATTATCCGATTCAGGCCCTTGTCAATGCGGGAATCGAAGACATCATGATCGTTACCGGCGGGCGCAATGCCGGCGATTTTTTACGACTATTGGGCAACGGCAGGGACTTCGGCCTCAAGCATCTCGACTACACCTATCAGGAAGGCGAGGGCGGCATCGCCGAGGCGCTTGAATTGTCCCGGCATTTTTCGCGGGGCGAAAAAATCTGCGTCATCCTGGGCGACAACATCATCGAGAAAAACATCGCCGCCGCCGCGCAAGATTTCCGGCGGCAAGAGCGCGGAGCAAAGATTCTGCTCAAAAAGACGTCCGATCCGGAACGTTTCGGCGTTCCCCAAATCGACGGCGATCGCATCCTTTCGATCGAGGAAAAGCCCGCCTCGCCGAAGTCGAGCTATGCGGTCACCGGAATCTACATGTACGACGGCACGGTATTCGACAAGATCAAGCGCTTGGTGCGCTCCGCCCGCGGCGAACTGGAGATTACGGACGTCAACAATCAATTCATCGCTGAAGGAACGATGACCTGGGGAGAGATCGACGGCTGGTGGACCGACGCCGGAACGATCGAATCGCTGCGCCGCGCCTCGAACATGGTTGCGGAAACCGGCGCGAATCTGATTTAGGAGTCTACGGTAAAAGCGCCGACTCAGGGGCTGCGGGCTATCGCCGGGCCGGCAGCGGATAGACGCCGGTGCGTTCGGCCCAGGCCTCGAAATCGGCGGCAAGCTCCTTCACGCGCTCGGGATCGCTCCCGGCCAGATTCCTGGTTTCCGTGCGGTCGCTTGCCAAGTCGTACAACTCCCACGGCTTGCCGGCAAGCGATACGAGCTTCCAATTGCCCTTACGGACGCCCCGCGCCGTAAAGTGCTCGAAATATATCGCCCGCTCGGGGCCGCGCTCCATGCCCTCGAAAACCGGGACAAGACTTTCGCCTTCGACAGGCGTTGTCTCCCGTCCGCGAAAATAGGGCGGAACGCGCGCCTTGCCGACGTCGAGCGCCGTGGCCATGATGTCCACCACGTGGCCCGGTCGATGCGTAATCGCTCCCGGCTCGGTTTGCAGGCCGGCAGGCCAATGGACGATGAACGGCGTGGCCGCGCCGCCCTCGTATTGCTCTTTCTTCCAGTAGCGGAAAGGGGTATTGGCGGCGTTGGCCCACATCGGCCCGATGCCGTTGTAGGAAAGCTGCGGACCGGGCATGACCTTTTTCTCCGTGTCGTAGGGAATCTCGCGGCCGTCGCGCGTATGCGACGGGCGATCGAATCCGGGGCCGAAACGCGACGGTTGCTCCGGACTGGCGCCGTTATCGGACAGGAAGAAAATCAAGGTGTTTTCGTACTCCCTGATTTGCTTGAGCTTGGCGACGATGCGCGCCAAGCCCCGGTCGAGCCGGTCGACCATCGCCGCATGTACCGCCATGGCCCGCGCGTCCCACTGCTTGTCGGGGTTGTCTTCCCAGCGTTTCTCTCGGTTGTGGCGCGGCGATAGAACCGCCGTATCCGCTTCGAGCAGCCCTTGTTCGACCATCCGCCGATAACGCGCTTCGCGGATGCGGTCCCAGCCGACGGCGTAGGTATTTTCGTATTTCGCGATGTCTTCGGGCAGCGCGTGGAGCGGCCAGTGCGGCGCGGTATGGGCGACGTAGAGAAAGAACGGCCGGTCAAGCTTGCCGTACTTTTCGACGAACGCCGCTGCGCGGTCGTTGAGGGCGTCGGTGTAATAAAAGCCGTCCGGCACGGACTCGACGGGTTTCGTGTTATGCACCAGCGAAAACGGGTCGAAGAAATCAACGACGCCCCAGATGGTTCCCCAATGTTCCTGGAAGCCGCGGCCGACGGGATAGGTTTGGGGGTCGGAGAACCGGCCGAGATCGAGGCGATGGCTGACCCAGGCGGCGTTTTTCGGGGTGCGCTTGGTCAGCGACAGGTGCCACTTGCCGACCATCGCCGTCGAATAGCCGGCCGCCCGCAGCGCCTCGGCGATGGTCACGGCGTGCGGCTTCAGGCGGCCCTCGTAGCCCGGCGATCCCTGGTTGAAGGTCATGCGCCCCACGCCCGCCTGGTGCGGATAGAGTCCGGTCAGCAGCGACGCGCGGGTCGGACAGCAGCGCGAAGCATTATAGAAGTTCGTGAAGCGCAGACCGTTCGCGGCGAGCCCGTCGAGGTTCGGCGTCTCGATTTCGCCGCCGTAGCAGCCGGCGTCCGAATAGCCCATATCGTCGGCCATGATGACGACGATATTGGGACGCTCTGCGCCAAGCGCGGCGGCGGCCCCAAGAGAAAGCGTCAAAAGCAGGCGAAACATCGGAAAGAGCGTAGCAGAGCCGCGGGGGCAGGAACAGTTCTCTCCGGCCGCCTTTCGGTTGCCGTGCGGGATATCGGCCATGCGCCGCAACTCGGCCCCGCAGCCGAGTTGGTTCCTGCGTTACGATTCTTCCTTCAACAAAGCTTCGATCTCGCGGGCGAGTGTTGGGAGTTTGGCGCCGACTACATCCCACACCAGCCGATTGTCCACGTCGGCGTAGCCGTGAATCAGAACGTTTCGAAAGGCGATGATGCGCCGGTAGCCGCTAATCCGGGCAGCCGTTGTTTCGTCGACTTTGGCCAACTGCGTCACGGCCTCGCCGATGATGGCCAACTCGCGTTCCACTGCGGCGCTTAGCATGGCGTCACGCTCGTAGTCCACAAAGGTCTTCCCCGCAGTGAATTCCTTCAGCAGCGCGGCGGCTCGCTGCATGTCATACAGATATTTCCTGGTCTCAAGCTTCATAAACCGGGGTCCGGGTCTGTTCGATTGCTTGCAAGAAGTATGGATTCTTGATGGCCGAGCCGACCACCAAGTCCACGGGCCGTTCGAAAAGCTGCTCCAAGGCTTCCAGCAGGCCGAAATAGGCATCGGCGTAGGTGTCGAAAGACTCCGGCTGAAATTCGACTATGAAGTCCAGGTCGCTCTCCTCCGAATAGCTCCGGCCAGTTGCGGCCGAGCCGAACAATTCGAGCCGCCGCACCCGGTAGCGGAGACATATCCGCTCCAGTTGGCCGGCCCGTTCCGCAACGGCTTGAATCATTGCTTCCCGCCTCCATGTTCCTTTCGAATCGCTTCTCGCCCCGGAGCGGCGGCGGCCGCAAGAGCAAGCGCCCAAAGCAAGCGGGACATCGCAAAAAGCGTAGCAGAGCCGCCGGCCGGCGGCTGTTTTCAGGAAGCGCCGCCGACGGCCCAGCCGGCCGACAGCGCCTCGGCCTGTTCCAGCACCGTCCGCGTCGCCTTCTCCTGCTTGTCGGGCGGGTAGCCGTGCTTGCGCAGGATGCGCTTGACCAGCACGCGAAGCTGCGCGCGGACGTTCTCGCGCAGCGTCCAGTCGATGGTGACGTTGCCGCGCACGGTCTCGACCAACTCGCGGGCGATGGCGCGCAGGGTCTCGTCGCCGAGCACGCGCACCGCGCTGTCGTTGGTCTCCAGCGCGTCGTAGAAGGCGATCTCGTCTTCCGACAGCCCCAATTGCTCGCCGCGGGCGTCCGCCTCGCGCATGTCGCGGGCGAGTTGGATCAACTCCTCGATCACCTGCGCGGCTTCGACGGCGCGGTTCCGGTAGCGGCGGACGGTCCGCTCCAGCATCTCGGCGAAAGAGCGCGCCTGGACGACGTTCTTGCGCCGGCGGACGGCAAGCTCTCCCTTCAGCAGCTTTTGCAGCAGTTCGACGGCAAGGTTACGCTGCGGCATGCCGCGCACCTCGGCCAGGAATTCGTCGGAAAGTATCGAGATATCGGGTTTTTTCAGGCCGGCGGCGGAGAAAATGTCGATGACATCCTCGGAGGCCACCGCGCGCGAGACGATTTGGCGGATAGCATGCTCCAGATCTTCTTCGGGCCGCGCATCGCCGGCGGCGCGTTTCGCCAACACCGCCTGCACCGCCTGAAAGAACCCGACGTCATCGCGAATACGCACCGTCTCCTCGTGGGGCACAGCCAAAGCAAACGCTTGGGATAACCGCTGCACGGCGTTCACACAGCGTTCTTTGCCGTTCTCCTGGGCCAGGATGTGCTCCTGCGCAGCAGGCAGCAGCGCCAACCGTTCCGCCGGCGCTCCGGCGATCCACTGCATCCGATCGAAGCCGTGGAACAGGCCGCGGCAGATCTCGTATTTTTCCAGCATCGCCGCGACGGCCTCATCCTGGTTCAGCGCAGTCTTCCCGGCGCCGCCGCTCTCGGTGTAGGCAGTCAGAGCTCGCTTCAACTCGTGAGCCAGTCCCAGATAGTCCACCACCAGGCCGCCGGGCTTGTCCTTGAACACGCGATTGACTCGGGCGATAGCCTGCATCAGCCCGTGGCCGCGCATCGGCTTGTCCGCGTACATGGTGTGCAGGCTGGGCGCGTCGAAGCCGGTCAGCCACATGTCCCGCACCAGCACGACGCGGAGGGGATCGTCTGCGTCCCGGAACCGCTTGGCCAGCGCTTCGCGCCGTTGCTTGTTGCGGATATGCTGCTGCCAGCCGGGCGGGTCGGACGCGGCGCCGGTCATCACCGCCTTGATACGGCCCTTGTCGTCGTCTTCGCTGTGCCAGTCGGGCCGCAGGCGCACGAGCTCGCGGTAGAGGTCGATACAGATGCGCCGGCTCATGCAGACGACCATCGCTTTGCCCTCCATGGCTGCGAGGCGCTGCTCGAAATGCGCAACGATGTCGCGGGCGACGAGCGCCAGGCGCTGCTCGGCGCCGACGACCGCTTCGAGCTGCGCCCATTTGGTCTTGAGCTTTTCCTTGCGGGCGATCTCCTCGCCTTCGGTCGCCTCTTCGAACTGCGGGTCGATGGTCGGTTTCGCGTCCTCGTCCAGCGCCAGCTTGGCGAGTCGGCTTTCGTAGTAGATGGGCACGGTAGCCCCGTCCTCGACCGCCCGCTGGATGTCGTAGATGCTGATATAGTCGCCGAACACGGCGCGGGTGTTGGCGTCCCGGAGCTCGATCGGCGTGCCGGTGAAGCCGACGAAGGAGGCATGGGGCAGCGCGTCGCGCATGTGCCGCGCGTAACCGTCGACGAAGTCGTACTGGCTGCGGTGCGCCTCGTCGGCGATGACCACGATATTGCGCCGCTCCGAGAGCAACGGGAGCCGGTCGCCCTTCTCCTCGGGAAAGAACTTCTGAATGGTGGTGAAGACCACGCCGCCCGAGGAGACGGCGAGCTTGGCGCGCAGGTCCGCCCGGCTTGCCGCCTGCGCCGGCGGCTGGCGCAACAGATTCCGGCAGCGGGCGAAGACGGCAAAGAGTTGGTCGTCGAGATCGTTGCGGTCGGTCAGCACGACGACGGTCGGATTCTCCATCGCCGGCTCGCGGACGATGCGCCCGGCGTAGAAGGCCATGGTCAGGCTCTTGCCGGAGCCCTGGGTGTGCCAGACGACGCCGATCCTCCGGTCGCCCGTTTTGCCGCCCGCCCTGCGGCCGTATTCGCGGTCCGCGGACTCTCTCTGCAGCGCCGCCGCGCGCAGAGTTTCGGCGGCCGCCGCCTCGACTGCGTGAAACTGGTGGTAGCCGGCCATCTTCTTGACCGGAACGCCGGCGCCGTCGTCTTCGAAGACGATGAAGTCGCGGACGAGCGCCAGGAAACGACGCTTCTCGCACACGCCCTCGACCATCACCTGTAGCTCGGGAAGAAACGCCGGCGCCAGTTCCTCGCCGCCGATGGTTCGCCAAGGCTTGAACCACTCCCGCCCGGCGGTCAGCGTGCCGATGCGCGCCCGAACCCCGTCCGAGATTATGAGCGCCGCGTTCATGGAGAACATCGCCGGCAACTCCGCCTTGTAGGTCTGAAGCTGGCGCCAAGCGGTCCAAACCGTCGCCTGCTCGTCGGTGGGATTCTTGAGTTCGATCAACCCCAACGGCAGGCCGTTGACGAACAGCACGATATCGGGCCGGCGGGTGTGTTTGTTCTCGGTGACGGTGAATTGATTGACGGCCAGCCAGTCGTTGTTCGCCGGCTCGTCGAAATCCAGCACCTGCGCCTGGTCGTAGCAAAGCGCGCCGCCGCCATCCCGGTACTCCACCGTCACGCCGTCCGTGAGCATGCGATGGAAGGCGCGGTTGCGGGTGGCCAAAACCGCCCCTTGCGGCCGAGTCAGCTTGGCGAACGCATCGTCCAGAGCCTCGGGCGGCAGGTCGGGATTGAGCCGCGCCAGGGCGCCGCGCACGACCGACGGCAAAACAACGTCCGCGTAGCTCTCGCGCAGGGCATGGGGGCCGGGCGGCATGTCCGGCCCGCCGATGACGTTGTAGCCCAGCTCCCTAAACCAATCGAGAGCGGCTTCCTCCACAACCGACTCGGACAGCAAGGCCATCAGCGACTCCGTTTACCGCAACGGCGGCAGAGCTTCCGCGCGCGACAGCCACTTGTCGAAATGGCGGCATTCGGCGCGCATGCGGTCGAGGCCGATGCGCTTGGATACGGCCGAGCCGTGGAGCGCCTTATCGTACCGTGGGCGGAGAAGACGCCGCAGACGGGCCGACGGGTGAATGTCCGGGCCGTCGTTGATGTGCTCGGGGCTGCGGGCCTTGCGGCGCGCCGTTTCAAGTTGGTCGATAAACGTCTTCCACGCGGGCCTCTCTTCCCCAAACCGTCCCGTATCCGAGAACAGCAGCGACTCGAACTCGTAAGGCTGAACATGGGGAAGGAACCGTTCCGGGCGGCACTTGGCCTCCTGCACGACGGCTTTGGCGAGTTCCATTTCGATGATGGAGGCGCGTGCAAGTGGATCGGGTATGCCGGCGGCGTCGGCCTGTCCGGGGAAATCGGGTTTCAGACCGTATAGATCGAAGAACGTCGTAACGTAGGTATCCTGCCGCTCGCGGAGGGTGTTCCGAAGAAACCACAGCACCCGTTGGCGTTCAAGCCCTCCGCCTTTCGCTTTCGAAGACGTTGGAACGATTCTCGGCAGCACGAAAATCTCCCTGACGGAAAGCGCAGGAGCAAGCACGTCCCGTAGAAAGGTCTCCTCGGTCTGCCCTTCGCAAACGACAACCGCTTCCGTCATCGCGCGGGCCGGCCTCCGAGTACGTTCATCTTCCACAAATCGCCCAGCGCGTAGTCCGCCAGCCAGTCTTGCAGACGGTCCGACTCCAGGCGTTCGAAAACCGAAGCGCCGTTCTTGCGGTTGACCACTACCACGTCCTCCGGCTCCAAATCGTCGATCAGTTCGGCGGACTGAGTGGAGACGATGAGTTGACGCTCCTCGCCGGCCTGCCGCAACAGAGCGCCGAGCACGGCCAAGGCGTAGGGATGCAAGCCAAGCTCCGGCTCGTCGATGAGGATCAATTCCGGTTGCAGATGCGTAGGCTGGAGAAGCAATGTCGCCAAGCAGATGAAGCGCAGCGTGCCGTCCGAGAGTTGGCGTGGGCCGATCACTCTATCCGCATCGTCCGCCTCGGACCACTCCAACTCCACGCGCTCCCCCGGATCCTTGCGGTAAACGAAGTCCCCGAAGAATGGGGCGGCAAGCCGCACCGCTTCGACGATCTGCCGATAGTGGTCGGCGTGGCGCTCGCGCAGGAGCCGCAGGAACGGCCCCAGATTGCCCGCGTCCGGCTTGAGCCGCAGGTTGTCGCGCAAGGCCCGATCGTTCCGCACCGCTGCCGAGGGGCCGGTGTCGTGAAAGTGATAGACGCGCCAACCTGCGAGAGCCGGCCGAACGTAAGACGCAAAAGCGTCGTCGTCGATGTCGGGTAAACGCGCCTCTTCATATCCGCTTCCGAGCGGGTGAACATGTCTGAGGAACTTCGTCTCCTCGCGGGCGAAGATCAACCGCTTTCCCTCCGGCTCGAGCACGAACTCGTAGCCGTTTCTGCCGAAGACGAACTCCGCCTCCAAGCGCTCCGTCCGCTTGCGGCCGCCGAACAACAGGGCGTCCGGGCCGCCCTGCCGACTGACGAAGAGTTGCAACCGCTCCTCGGTCATGGCCGCCAACATGCGGAACAGGTCGATGAAGTTGCTCTTGCCGGCTCCGTTGGCGCCGATCAGAACGTTCAAGTTGCGCAACTCGAAATCTTCGAGCGCGCGGATCGACTTGAAGCCGCGGACGGTGAGGCGGTCTAACTGCGGCATGGGTTAGCGGCGGCGGCTGTCCGCGGTCTGCTCCGGCGCGCCGCCGTTATTCGCACGATACCTTATCGCGCGGGCGGGCCGCTTGCGCTTTTCGCCACGCCCGCTATTGCGTCGAGCTTTTCGCCGACTTCGGGGTCGATTTCGTCTATCGGAATATATTCGGCGAGCTCGTAAAAATTCTTCTTGCGCATGAGATTCGGCAGCCCGAGCTTTTGGAAATAAGCCGCGAAGAGGGGAGTCAGGAATTCGTCGCTCACTTTCGATCCGGCATCCCATGGCGATCCTTTGCCCAGCGTCTTCATGGCTTTGCGAACCTCGGTCACGGCTTCGTGCATCGCCTGCAGCCGCTTGTCGGCCTCTGCCTTGGTAAACAGCGGCATGGGCTGGTCTTCCGGCGCGGACGCAAGCGCGTAGGCTTCAAGCGCCGCCTGCGTGCAAAAGTAGTTTTCGATCTCCCGTCGCGCCCACACCAGGCGCCGCAACGGGCCGTCTTCCCGCACCGCGCCCCCGAGTCGGTCAAAAAGAGTTACGCCCCGGAGTTCGGGGAGCGCTTCCCTGAGGCCGTAGTAATGCTTTTGGGCCTCCTTCGGTTGGTTGCCGACGTAGCGCACGAAAGGCCGCTCCAGCGCCCGTACCGCCTCATCATGACCGAGACGCCTGGCGAAAGCCTGCAATACCGCCAAATCCGTCGAACCCTCGAGATATAGAACCCATCCGTTTTGCTCGCCCTGATAATACTGGTCGAAACCGATCTCAGCGAGCGCTTGGCGAACCTCACTCCTCTTGCCGATCTTGATCCGGTGCGGCCGGCCGACGAACGCCACGACCAAATCTTTTCCGGCAGCTTCGCTCAGCAGCACTTCGGAATGAGTGGCCGCGATAACCTGGCTGCCGCTCTGCGCAGCCGTGTCGCTCAGCAGCTTGTAGATTTCACGCTGGCGGAGAATCTCGAGATGCGCATCGGGTTCGTCCAACAGGATGACCGATCCGGGGTTGGCGTACATATAGGCCAAGAGCAAGAGGGTTTGCTGCAAGCCCCTTCCGCCGGCGGAAAGATCGAGCCGGACCCCGCCTTCGCGGTAACCCATGACGATTTCTCCCCGCTCCTGCACGTAACGCGGCTTGTCGAGCGCGGCGCCGAACAGGGATTCGATCCGCTCCGCCAACTCCTGCCAGTGGTCGGGGCTCTCTTCCAGAACGCGGAAGCAGAGATTGCGCAACACTTCGGCCGTCCGCCCTTCGCCGACCCGGACGTTTACGGCGCCCTGGTCCAGCCGGGTTTCCGTCGCCGCGAGACCGGACATCGGAGGAAGAAAGGCGATCCGTGCCGACCCGGCCGCGGAGGGCACGGCCATCCGCTCCGGCGGCTTGCCTTTGCCCGTTCTCAGCGGACGGCAATAGAAAGACTCTTCGTTGGCGTAGTCGAACTCCAATCCGCAGGTCCACTTGATCCCGGCGGCGATTCCCTCGACGATCACGTCGATGCGGATGTTGTCCGTTCGCTGCCCGGTCTTGGTTTTTTTCACGTCCCGCGTATGCAGCCGGCGCCACAGAAGGGCGGCGCTCGGAACGGGAATGGCGAGGATATCTCTGCGGTTGACCGTAACCCCCGGGCGCTTTTCCGGCGCGGCCTTGCCCGAGCGTTTCTCGTTCCAGCGTTTGAGGCCGGTATCCCAAAGAGCCAGCGCCTGCATGGCCGAAGTCTTGCCGGAATTGTTCGGCCCGACAAAAACCACGGGATTGCCCAGCTCGATTTCGACCTCGTCGAACCGCTTGAAGTTGCGGATTGTCAGCTTGGTCAGCATCGGAAACTTATTCCCCGGCAGCTTTCGGTCGCCACTTCGCAGTATCCGTTATTCGCTATCCTCCGGCGTATCCGTACGCAGAATGACATCCACAATGGACGGGTTCAGCAAGCGCCAAGGCCTACCGGCTCGCTCAAGATCGCCATCCATGACGACCCATGTCTCCTCTTTATGCGCCTGGATGGCCCGCTCGTAATCGAACCGATTCAGAACGGCCAGAACTGACCGGTTTTGTCCGTCAATGTGTGTCTGCAGGAAAATCGTCCCTTCCGTCCCATTCCCGTCGCGCTTCAATCTCCGCACGAGGCCATACAGGCGCATATTGGGCTGCGGCGCGCGGTTACGGAACAACCGCGCGGCTTCTTCCAGAATCGGAGCGTCGTCTTTGGCGAAACGAACGACATCCCGCGCTTTTGGCATCGGGCGCGTGCGAGCCCAAACGAGACTGACATCCAGTGTCGGAAACGGCTTAATCATCTTACCCAGCGCCTCGCACAGATTGGCGCTTACTCCATGCGCCACGGCTTCGAAGAAAGCTTCTGCGTCTCCTCCTACCGTTCTTTCTGTCGCCTCGCGAATAGCGGCAAGCGCGCCGGCTAAACGTTTTGTCATCCGCCGCTCAACAGGATCGTCGTCAAGCTCCCATTCCGCAATGGACGGTAGCAGGGTAGGCTGTATCCGCGGGGGCACAACAGGGGGCAACAAAGTGACAACGAAACTACCCTGTTCGGTCTGCCCCAGATGAACCCGTCGCAGATAGTCGTTGGCCTCTCTGTTCGCGCCCGGTCGGTGATAGAGCGGGCGCGGATCCTGCAGCGAGCAAGCCGCGGCCAGGAGCATATCGTACGCGCCTCCCATAAGAGCGATCCCGTCGCTCACCGCAATGCTGCCGTCGCTGCCGTCGTCGGCAGCCCGCACGCGGATCACATCGCGGTCTGCCGTAGCCAGATCGCGGTAGAGAGAAAGCTCGTCCATTTCGGCAGCCTTCGCAAAAATCTCAATGAGCTGCGATACGACGTTGGCGTAATCGCCTAATCGTTGGGTTCGCGGCAGAATGATTTCGGGCAAGTCTCCGCCGTTATACACGTCGGAATGGTCGCCGTAGGGCTCGACCTTGGCCCAGCCTGCGTCGCGGGCGTAGGCCGACAATGCCGCGGGCGAAACCGCAAGCAGAGCTTCCCGGTCCCGGATGACGGCTTTCATTGGATTTTTCCCTTCCTCGACTGTTCCATCAACGCGCGCAGGTTATTCGACGTTGAAAAGGTTGGTTGTCGGAATCCGGACGGTGACGGACGCTCGGTTGGTTGTTTCTTCGCGCCCTCTCAGATTAAGCCAGTAAGCTCGATGCCTCAATATGAGTTCATCCTCAGTGATGGTCATCCACAGATGCTCGCTCTTCGGCAGATCGAGCGCCACAAGCAGCCGCGGCGTCTGGGTCTCGATGCGCAGATCGTTGTAATTCTTGAGCTTCAGAGGAAACGCCAAATGCCCATCCTTCGGTTCGCCAAGATTGACAGTGGCCTTCAGTTGCAAATCGAGCGCGGGCCGCATCGCGCCGCCGGCCTGGATTCGCAGATCGATGCTGTCTCGATCCGGGTCAGGGCGCGTAGTGACGTAACCGGCCCGCGTCGCCACGGCTTGCGCATAGACGCAGGACAGGGCTTCTTTTTGGTCGGGTACGGTCAGCAGAGTGTCGGTCATGCGGCGAGTTCCTCCCGCGCTTCATCCCGGGCCGACCACAGGACCGGATGCACGTTGTAGCTGCGCATCGCATCCAGCACATTCTTCTTTACCGATTGGGCCGAGTCGTTCAGAATTGCGTAGGCGCGGGATTCCGGAGAACGCACCTCCTTGGTGTCGATCCAGGAAAAAGCCATCGTCTGTGCGGTTTCGCGGCTCGGGCGGTTGATTGCCTGCAGCACGCGTTCCGGCCGAACTCTCGACTTCGGTATGACGAAATGGAACCGATGATCGTAGCCGCTCTTGCCCGCTAACTTCACATTGGGCGTATACCGAACGTCGGAGAGATCGAGCCAGGCAACCACGTCTTCGTAGAATAAGGATGCAATTGTGGACGATGCCAAATAAAAGAGATCGTTGACGGCGAGCATCGCCTGCACGAGATTGTGTTTTCGCAGAGCGAAATTGTCCAACGACGACCGTACTTCAAGCGCCTTTTCGTTTTCGTTGAGCTGTACGCCGAAGCCGTTGATCGTTGTCTTCAATAGTGTCTGTCGTTTGTCTTTATCAATCTTGCAGCCAGACTGCTCCAGGTCCTCGAGAATGTAACCATCGTCCGTCAGCACGAATCCTTCGTTATCCCGCTTGGCGTATATCTGTAAGCAGTCGTTATGGCGATCCAAGTACGGGGTGGTGATTTCTACCCAGTCTCCGATTTCTCGAAGGCTTGTTTCGTCTCGTAACCAAATCCAGTACCGGTCCAGCAGCGATTGCACTTCTGCGATCATGTAAACAGTCCTCGCCGGATGATGGGCGGCTCGACGATGTTGCAGAACCGCATGAAGTCTTCAAGTGTTTGCCAAGCGTCAGTCAAGTCGGTAAACTTGTCGTCCGGTGGTGGAAACGCCCACTTGTCGCCATATCCCTCTCGGTACAGGTGGAGATGGGGCGACCCGATCTTCTTTCCGTCTGGATTGCGATGCGGCGCACCGCCGAAGTCCAGCCTTACGAGGACCACAACCTGCCGGCCACGGTTCTGGTAGGTCCCTTTGGCGAGATTGACCCGCCCCCGGCGCAGGTCAAGAAGGAACTGTTCGCGCCGGTCGGTCGAGACCAACGGAACAGTGATAATTCCCCCGAGGCCAGGGTAGTCCCATTCGGTGTCATCGACCCGATGCTTCTTCAGCGCAATGAGTGCGTCCGCGTCAGCTTGGGTAAGGTCAGAATTCGCCATTCACATTATTCTTCCGTTGGTCGGTTCAAACACCCTCACTGCTAATTTGCAAGTTTTTGCCGACTAGATGTTCTGTAGGATTCAGGAGAATCTAGATCAATTTGACTCCGTATTCGCACTGGACGCTTGTCCGATCCTGTTGTCATGTCGCGGGTTCAGTGGCTCGTGCGGCATCATAAACGCGTATCTTGCCGGAAACGACATCCGATAACAACGTATTCCTCAAAGCCATGAGTATATGGACTTCGGATGTGTTGCCCCTGATACGGATGTCTATCGGGTTAACATGGGCGTCGAACGCTTCGATAAGTTCCGGCCTCGGTTCCAACATCTGGAGTGCTTCAAACTGCTTCCGGTTGATAGCCCCGAACACAGTACCAGTATGCTCATACATGCTGATTTTTGCTTGTACCGCCCAAGCCGAATAATAACTGAACGAACTTGAACCGGACTTGTGCCGGAGGGCGGCAACACCACGTCCAATGCAGCATTGTTCCCGAGCCATGTTGATGTCTCCCACGGGCGCCCTGACGCTGACAAGCGTATCTCCAGGCTGAGCGATCCGAGTTGGAGCCGTGCAGAATTTCCGATTCTCAGGAAATCGAAAACCGAAATCGGTACGACCCTGAAAGAAGGGTAAGCCATCCTTACGGTCGTTGTAGGTGCTGCCCGGTGGCGACTGCCCCATCGTAAGATTAAAGCACTCTCCGAGTGGCTTCACTTCCCACCCCTCCGGTATCTCGCCGAGTTCGGAGTTTACCAGGCGGTTGGGGAAGAGGTCGGCGAGGGGTTGGGGCAGGTTGGGGTCGCGGCCCGCCATCTTGGCGCGGACCGGGTCGAAATTGACGAACCACGACCGGAACAGCGCCCGCGCCATCGCCTCCAGCGTCTCGTTCATGCGCCGGTTCAACTCGATCTTGTCGTCCAGTGCCCCCAGAATGCGAGCGATGGCGCGTTGCTCGGGGAGAGGGGGCAGGTCTATGCTCAGCCGTTCAATGTCGGCCGGTCTGATAGACGGGTATGCCGATGTACTATGCTCTGCGATGGTGTGCAGTTGTTCGACGATGTGGTCTTGCGCCAGGAACCAATAAATAAAGTCTGTATGCGCAAAATCGTTCTTCCCTCGTACGACGGCAAAGCCCGTCGAAGCCAGGAAGTTCTCTGGAATCTTTTTCAGTAACCCGTAATGCCTTTGATTGGGGCGAACCGTTGAATACACGATGTCACCCGGCTGAACCTTCCGCCGCGCCCGGCTCGGCACTTTGTCTTTTCCGACGGTCAGATGCTGAATTTCGGAAATCCGATTCCGCGTGATATTGCCCGTGTCGAGATAATTGACAAAAGGCCATGCCTCCCTCGGCGAGTATGTGGATTCATTGATTACGGCGCAGTCGCCGAGGGTCACGGTACGCCAACCCCTGCCGGTACATTGCTTCTTTCCCGCCGCCAGCACCGCATGCTCGGCCTCGATTTGCTTGCGGAACTTTTTGGGCACGGCGTCCCACACGAACAGATCTACCCGGAAGGGCAGATTGCTTTCCTCGAAGGCTTCCCTGAGGTTCGACACCTGCCGATTTTGCTCCGGCGAGGCGAACACCACCATGTCCAGGTCGGACTGCGGGCGCGCAGTCCATTTGACGCGGGAGCCGTACGCCCAGGCTGCGGTGTTCGGCAGGTGTTTCTTCAGCAGCGCCAGAACGGTCTTGCGCTGCTCGGCGCCGATGTCGATGGCCCGGTCCGGCTCCATGTTCAGTCCCACGGCTCCCCGCTCATGGTCTGGTAGAGGCCGACGGCGTCGTCGATGAAATCGCCCATGATCTCCAGACACGCCCGGGCTTTTTTGCCGTCATAATCATGCGCCGTTTCAGCGCCTTCCACAAACAGTCGTAGCAGGTCTCGAAACGTCGGATGACCGACTCGGCCACGGCTTCCCGGTTCAACCCCGACAGGGAGGCGTCGGGGTTGCGGTAGTTCGCATACTGCCGCTCCAGACGCTTGAGAGATTTTTGAAACTTGTCGTAATCGATCACGGCTCTCGTCTCCGATTCTGCGGCTGCTTTGATGGCCGATCAATGGGAAGCGCGGAGAATGGCCAGGGCCGGCACGATATCCTCGCTGCCGGGAGCGGTTCCGCCGCGGGCGTCGGGCTCCAGGTGTTGCCCCTGCCAGTTGTGCGTTCCACGATTCAACTGGATTTCAACGACGGCAATCCGTTCGGGCGCCGCATCGTCGAAACCTTCCTCATAACCGTTTACGACTACGCGCAAGTGGCTGGGGTAGGTCTCGAGGCATTGGATCAAGTCTTTCACCGTCACTTTCTCTCTCCCGGGGAACGATGCAGCAGGTTTGTCGCTCACTTATGATCGACAAAATAGTTTGCCGCTCACTTTCTCTCGAAAACGATCGACAAACAGCGCCGGCCGCCATGCGCGATTTTCCGCAAGCACTTTCAGGATACTGCCCTTGCGCCTGCCGTTCACGAACCGCGGCGATACCCTTGCCGGCCACTTTCGCGGAAATTTGGCTGGCAAGCAGTTTTGTTGGCCACTTTCGTGGAAATTTGACCGACAAGCGGCGTTATCGGTCATCTGTGGCCGTTAAAACACCTTCTCTCCCTTCCGCTGCGTTCAGAAGATCCGCAAACACGAGAACGGCCGTTCGCTGCCGGGATCGACGACCTGCAGCACGCCCCCTTCGCGCAGCGTGTCGAGTATCCGCCGCGCCGTCCGCGGGGCAAAACCGGCCGAGGCCGAGAAGTCGGCGCTGCGGAAGATCGGGCGCTCGAAAATCCAATCCAGAGCGTGGACGGCATAGCGGGAGTTGGTCAAGTCGGGGACACGGCGCTTCATGTCGTCGTACAGGTCGAGGATGGCCTCTGCCTTCTTCAGGTTTCCTTCGGCCTGCTGCCGTACCGCCTCCAGGAAGAACCGGCTCCAACCGGTCCAGTCGTCGCTGCGCGAGACGGCGCGCAGCCCCTCGCAGTAAGCGCCGATGTCGATTTGTCGCTCACTTATGAGCGACAAACAGCATTGGACATCACGCGCGATTCCTCAATACAGTTCTGCCCTCCGCGATGTCCAGTAGGTCTGAGAATATGAAAATAACGGGTCGGCGACCGCTTCCCCCTTCAAGCACTTCCAGGAGTTCGCCCTCGCGCAAGGCATCCAAGACTCGCCTCGCCGTTGGCGGCGGAATGCCTGCTCGCTCTGCAAAACTGCTGCTGCTGAAGATCGGGGTCCGGAATATCCAGTCCAAGGCATGGACAGCGTAGCGGGAGCGGGTCAGGTTCGCCACACGGAGTTTCATGTCGTCGTAAAGATCGAGGATAGCTTTCGCTTTCGTCAGATTTTCCTCGGCCTGCTTCCGCGCCGCGTCCAGGAAGAAGCGACACCAGCCGGTCCAGTCGTCGTCGCGCGAGACGGCGCGCAGTCGCTCGTAGTAGGCATCGCGGCGGACCTCGAAGTAGGCGCTGATGTAGAACACGGGCTTGCGGATGAGTCCGCTTTGCCAGAGGAACAAGGGAATCAGCATGCGCCCCAAACGGCCGTTGCCGTCCAGGAACGGGTGCAGGGCTTCGAACTCGACATGCAGGACGGCGAGTTGCACCAGCCGGTCGGGAGCCTCGCTGTGGATGTAGCGCTCCCAAGCACTCATCGCTTCGGGGAGCTTCTCGGCCCCGATGGGCACGAACTCAGCCTCGTCGATGGCGCATCCGGGCGGGCCAACCCAGTTGGGGATGCGCCGGTAATCGCCGAGCGACTGGCCTGCGCCGCGCACGCCGGACAGCAGGATGCGGTGCGCCGCGCGGACGACGCGTTGCGAGAGGGGAAGCTCTTGCAACATCTCTTCCGCATGCCGCATGGCGCGGCGGTAGTTGAGGATTTCCTGAATGTCGTCGCGGCGTTCGGGCAGAATCGGTTCCCGTCCGGCTTCGAACTCCAGCACCTCGCCCATGGTGGCATGCGTGCCTTCGATGCGCGAAGAGAGCACCGCCTCCTGAATTCTTAGGGGAGCGAGCAGAATGTCGGGGTTGGGCACGGCGGAGAGTATGCCGTCGTAGCGGGCCACCGCCGCGGCCGCCGGACCGAGCAGGGGAACCAGCTTCGGCCAGTCGAGGCGCGCATCGGGCGGGAAACTCCCCTCGCGGTAGTGGACCGCCGCCATCAATCCTCTCCAAATCCTAACGCCTTGAGGTTCGCGGCGATGGCTGCGTCCAGCTTCTGCGCTTCGGCCTGCTGCCCGCGCCACTGCGCGGCGAGCCGCCGCATCTTTTGCTCGAACGGCTCGCCGTCGTCATGGCTCCGGCCATTGACGGGGCTGCCATAAGCCCGGACTTCGACACCGGAAAGATACTTGTGAACCAACGCCGCGATCTCCTCGCGATGCCTCGGCGAAAGATGCAGCCTTTCAACCATCGTCCGCCTCTTCGATCACGCCGGCAAGCGCCTTGGCATCGGCGACAAAGCCTGGCCAAAGGGTCATGGCCGCTTCGCCATCGTCGTGCGCTGTGTCGTTGCGATGGCGGACTGTCATTCTTTCGCCTCAGGATAGGGACGATATTCCACAAGAGCCGAGCGGCCGACGATAGCGACGATGCGCACCAGAAGTCTGGTTCCTTCGGCATCGGTTAACCGCAGGTCTTCACCGGGGATGAAGTGGACCGGTTGCTGCTCGCCCTCGTTGATGGCAATGTTGGACGCGTAGAGATAAGTTCGGTCAAGGGCGTCGCGAATGGGATTCAGCCTGCCCCTGAGTCCCGGAATGTATCCGGTCGCTTCGGAGAAGACGACGCTGCCGCCTTCCTGTAGGGTTTTGACTTCTATCGCGAGCGCTCCCCGGCTGGGGATCCATTCCCGTTCCAGGTGTGCTGCGTACCCGGGCGCGGCAGCGAACACCGTCATGGGCAGATGCGTCGTGTGCAGGTCGACGGACGCCTCCCCGGCCTCGTCCGTGGTCGCGCGTTTCCAGGTCTTGTTCGGAAAAAGAGTCACCAGATCGGCGCCAGGCAAAGGTTGGCCGGCGGATCGCACGGTGATGACAGCGTGGGCAGGGCTCTGTTCCTGCGCCGCCGCAGGGATGACGAGGCAGACTTCCGAAGCATTGATCAGTCGATATTCGGGCAGTTTCCCGCTGAGCGCCTCGGTTTCGCGCAGGATGATGGGAACTCCGTCTCCGCGGCGCTCCATGAAATACCGCCTGTCCTCCGAGCCTTGGACGCCCCTCGCCGACATTCGTCCCAGTGCCGAGGTCAAGGCTTCGTTGCGAGTTGCCTGGCGCATCGCCATGCTGTCGATGGTCAGGTTGTTCGGCAGCGAGCCAGGCGACTGAATTTCCAGGCGGTCTTCGAACATCGACAGGCGGATTTTGCCGGCGCGCATCGAATAGTCGCGATGCGCCACGGCATTGACCACGGCTTCGAACAGCGCCTTGTCGCTGTACTGAGGAAGGTCCACGCGCGCCGGCTCCTTGCGCGCCGCAACGTGCATGTTCCTTATGGCGAAGGCCACCGCATCGGCGATTTGGCGGTTCAGCGGGCCGGTAATCTCCTGTGCATCGATCTGGCCGGAGGCGCGGTCCTTGCCCCGGTAGCGGGTCGCGGCAATGCATGCGTTGGGAAGCCACTGTTCGGGATTTCGGGTGCATAACAACACCCCGGCTACAGTGGAGCGCGGCACGCCGGCCTTGTCGATCCCCAGGAGCGCCAGCTTCACCAGCGCCGACTCCGGATTTGCTGCGCCTTCGGCAGTCAACAGCGGCTTCCAGAGCGATTCATCCAGAGTTCCGAATCCGGTACCTGGAAGGGTTTGCTCGTCGAACGAGCGGAAACGCGCCTGTCCCCGCCGTTGCGCCAGACGCAGCCGCTCGTCGCTGTTCATCTTTCGCTTTGCGCCGCCCACTCGAACATAGCTCCCACCCGGGCTGTCGTGCAGCGATTCGCCCTCCGGCGCCTCGACCAGCAGCAACCGCTTGCCATCCAGTTGCCGGTGATGGGTGCGAATGCGAACGGCTGGTTTTATGGCGTCGGAGCTCACCTCGACCAGAACGGAATCCAACTCGATAATCTGTTCACGAGACATGCCCTGCACCTCGCCTGAGTCAGTGACGCCGCAGAGCAACACGCCGCCGTCCGCATTGGCGAACGCTGCGATCTCATCCGCCAAATCATCGCGCCTCGGACTCCTGGGGCGGCTGCCGGCGAACTCGATTTGCTTGAATTCCCAGCGGCTGTCCTCACCAAGGCTGAGTTGGAGTCTGATTTCTTCTTCGCTGTAGGTCATCGGTCGCCTCCAAAACCAAGTGCCTCCAAATTGACCTTGATGGCTGCGTCCAGCTTCCGCGCCTCGGCCTGCTGCCCGCGCCACTGCGCCGCGAGCCGCCGCATCTTCTCCTCGAACGGCTCGCCGTCGTCCGCTTGCGGCTCCGCGCCGACGTAGCGGCCGGGGGTCAGCACGTGGCCGTGCTTGCGCACCTCTTCCAACGTTGCGCTTTTGCAGAAGCCGGGCGCGCCGGCGTATTCGCCCGCGCCGGCTTCGCCGCGCCAGGCGTGGTAGGTATCGGCGATGCGGGCGATGTCCGCATCCGTCAGCTCGCGGTGAGTGCGGTCGGTCATGCGGCCCAGCTTGCGGGCGTCGATGAAGAGGATATCGCCGCTGCGGTTGCGGAACTTGCCGTTCCGGCGGCCGCGGGCCAGGAACCACAGGCAGACGGGAATCTGGGTCGAGTAGAAGAGTTGGCCGGGCAGCGCAACCATGCAGTCCACCAGGTCGGCTTCGACCAGATTCTTGCGGATGGCGCCTTCGCCCGACTGGCCCGACGACATCGAGCCGTTGGCGAGCACGAAGCCGGCGACGCCGGCGGGCGCCAGGTGATGCGCCATGTGCTGCACCCAGGCGAAGTTGGCGTTGCCCTTGGGCGGGACGCCGTATTGCCAGCGCTTGTCGCCGGTCAGGCGCTCGCCGCCCCAATCGGAGACGTTGAACGGCGGATTGGCGAGGATGAAGTCGGCCTTGAGGTCGGGGTGGCGGTCGTTGTGGAAGCTGTCGCCGTGGGCGATCAGGCCGTCTATGCCGCGAATGGCGAGGTTCATCTTGGCCAGCCGCCAAGTCGTGTAGTTCGACTCCTGGCCGTAGATCGAGATGTCGGCCTTGGCGCCTCGCGGCGTCTTCCCGCCGTTCCGGTTGCCGCCGGCGTGCGCGCGAATGAATGCGACCGACTGCACGAACATGCCGGACGAGCCGCAGCAGGGATCGTAAACCCGGCCCCGCCAGGGCTCCAGCATCTCGACCAGCAGCTTGACCACGCAGCGCGGCGTGTAGAACTCGCCGCCTTTCTTGCCCTCGGCGCTTGCGAACTGCGACAGGAAGTATTCGTAAACGCGGCCGAGCACGTCGTTGGAGCGGGCGTCCGCGTCGCCTACCGCGATGTTGCCGATCAGGTCGATGAGTTGGCCGAGCCGCTGCTTGTCGAGCGCCGGGCGGGCATAGTCTTTGGGCAGCACGCCCTTGAGCGCCGGGTTGTCGCGCTCGACAGCGGTCATGGCGTCGTCGACGGTCCGGCCGATGTCGGCTTGCCGCGCCCGCGCCTGGAGATGCGCCCAGCGCGCCTCGGACGGAACCCAGAAGATGTTTTCGGCGCGGTACTCGTCGGGGTCTTCCGGGTCGGCGTTCTGGGCTCGCTCGCCTTCGAGACGGGCATGCATCTCCTCGAAGGCGTCGGAGATGTACTTGAGGAAGATGAGGCCGAGCACGACGTGCTTGTACTCGGCGGCGTCCATGCTGCCGCGCAACGCGTCGGCCATGCGCCAGAGTTGAGCCTCGTACCCGATCTGTCCGCCGTTCTGACGGCCGCCCTTGCCGGGCCGGGTTCGTTTCGATCGCTGTTGCGCCATGGTTATTCTTCTTCCGGCCAAGCTTCAATTTCGCGGGCGAGGGCAGGGAGCTTGGCGCCGGCCGATTGCGGCCTGAATCATCGCGTCCACCCATATCCCCTTGCGAACCGCAGCGCTTCCGGGTTCCCGGCGGCCGCGCGCTAGCGCCCTTGGAAGTTCGGCTTGCGCTTCTCGACGAACGCGCGGGCGCCTTCGCGGTGGTCGTCGGTTTGCGCGCAGCGCAGGTGCGTGAGCGCCTCGCGTTCGAGAATCGTGCGGAAGTCCGCATTGACCGCCAGATTGACGTTTTCTTTCATGTAGCGGTAGCTCACCCCCGGCCCCGCCGCGATGCGCGCGGCCATTGCGCGCGTCTCGGCCGGCAGCCGGTCGTGCGCGACGACGCGGTTGGCCAGCCCCAGGCGATAGGCTTCCGCGGCGTCCAGGTTGTCGGCCAGAAAAAACATCTCCTTGGCCTTCGCCGGACCGACCAAGCGGGTCAACTGCCAGGTCGTGCCGTAGTCGCCGCCGAGACCGACCCGCGCGTACGCCGTGCCGAATTTCGCTTTGTCCGAGGCAATGCGGATATCGCAGGAAAGCGCGATGCCGAGCCCCGCGCCGACGGCGTATCCGTTGACCGCGGCGATGGTCGGCTTGGGCAGGGAATGCAATTGCCACGAAAACTCCTGCCCGGCGCGCAGCCCGTCCAGTCTTTCCTCGAACGTCTTGGGCGCTTTGTCGGCAGCCATGTTGCCCACGTCGCCGCCCGCGCAAAAGGCCCGTCCGGCCCCTGTGAGGATGACCGCCCGCACCTGCGGGTCGGCGGCGAACTCGGCAAGATACCGCTTGCCCAAGCGCGCCATCTCGGCGCTGAGGGCATTCAGCTTGTGCGGCTGGTTCATGGTCAAGACGGCGACGCCGTCTCCGACCGACACTTGCAGAGGGCTGGATTCACTCATGAAATCGAAACTCCGTTCCACAAATCGTAACGCGGTTTGCTTCGACGGGCAGGCCGCGCGATTTCGCGGTTGCAAGCACGCTGCGGATATCGCCCGCCTGAACCGCCAGCGCCCCGACCCGGTCGCCGCGCCCGTCGGGGTCGGACTCGAATCCCAGCGCGGCGTTGCGCGGCTGCCGGCCGCCGAGGACTTGCGCCCAGCGCCGCCGCAGCCCCGCCGGATCGGAAGCAACGAGTTGCGCCGAGGTTATCGTTCGCGCCGCTGCGGCGCGGCGGCTCCGCCAGCCCGGCCCCGCCCAACGCCACGACTCCGGCGGGCGCATCTCGTCCAGCGACAGAATCGCGCCGCCCACGTCTTTGGGGTGCAGATGGATGGCCGAGGCCGTCTCGTACTCGGCCGTCCAGACGATGCGGATGCCGAGCTCCTCGACGCGCCGCCGCTCGCGCGCCAGGTCCTCGACCTGAACGATCAGCATGTAGCCGCCGTCACCGCCGAGGCGCCGGCGAAAGCGTTCCGCGGCGGCGCCCGGCTGCTGCGGGGAGACGACCTCCAGAAAGGTATCGCCGATCGGTATCACGATATTGCGCAGGCCGAACGCGCCCACTCCCGGATCGCGGAAAGCGTCCCGCAAACCGAGGACGGCGAATAAATCCTCCTGCGCCGAATCGAGATCGCGCGCAACGAGAACGACTTGACGCAAGCGCATGGCCCGCTCAGAACGCCTCTTCCCAGCGGCCGCCGAACAGGAATTCGGCTTGCGGCTTGCGCCGGCGCGGCCCGGCTTCGCGCTCTGCAAAAGCTTGCAACGGGGCCGCGGCCGGGTAGCCGACGGCGATGCCCGTCAGCACCTCGAAACCGTCGGGAACCCCGTAAAGCTGCCTTGCGCGGTCGGGTAGAATCCCCGCCATCTGGTGGACGCAAAGCCCGCGCGCGGTTGCTTCGAAGACCAGGTGCGCCGAAGCCGCCCCGACATCGTGCGCGGCGCAGCGGTTAGGCTTTCCGTTGCGAGCGAAGCGCGTAGAGGCAACGGACAGAGCGAGCGCGCCGGCGTTCCTTGCCCAAACTTGGTTGGGCTCCACCAGACACGTCAGCATGCGCTCGAACTCCGCTTCGTTCTCCCGAGGCGCGAGAAAAAATCGCCAAGGCTGCTCATTGAACGAGGAAGCCGCCCAGCGGGCGGCCTCGAACAGCGACCGCAATTCCTCGACGCCGACGGGCCGGCCGTCGAACGAGTAAGGGCTCCAGCGCGCCGCGAGCAGGTCGTGGATCGGGTAGTCGACCGGCGCCGTGTGTGTCATGGGGGTTCCGCCTCCGGGTTTTTCATTGTCGCAGAGCGAGCGCCGCTTCGAGCGCCGCCGCCATGTGCTTCGCGGCCAGCGCGTGGCCGGCGGCGTTCCAGTGCGGATCGATCGGCAGGTAAGTCGGCGGCTCGCGGCCTGCGCTGCGGAACGCCGGCGTGAGATCGAGCGCGGCTGCGCCCCGCGCCTGCGCGATCCCGCGAAGCCGGGCATACGCCCTCTCTTCGATGCCCAGATACGCCTCGTCGAACAGCTCGCGATAGCGATGAAGGTAAACCGATTCCTTCGAGGGCAGCAGGAAGACCACCGGCGCCGCCCCGGCGGCCGCGATCCGGCTGAGCATGTCCGCGTACTCGGCCTCGACGGCCTTGTCGTACCCTGCGGATTCATAGTAGGGGTGCGCTCCCAGCCCCCTGTAGAGCCGCAGTCCGTTCGAGGCTTCCGCGAAGTCCAGATGCGACGGCGCCGCGTCTCTCGCGCGATATGCGCTTGCCAGCCGCTCCCATGCCCGGTACAGAACCGTTCGTTTCAGCAGCGGGTAGCGCCGAAACTCGCTCCAGCCGAAGGCATGGTAAAAGTCCGCCAACTGTTCTGGAGAGATCGGCTGCGTCAGATCGTTGGCGTAAATGCACAGCGCAACGATCTGCGGATCGTAGGCGTCGAGAAACCGCTCGGCCAGCAGCGCGTACTGCTCGATGCCGTAGCTTTGGCGCCCCCAATTGGCGACCGGAACGCCCAGCCGACGCTCCAGCAGATCGGGAAACGTCAGCTTGCGCTCCAGCCAGACGCCCCAGGCAAACGAGTCCCCGAGGAACAGGATGCGCGCTTCGGCTGCGTCGCGGCCGACATTGCGAAAACCCTCCGAGTCGGTGCTGTAGGCCGCCCGCTCGCCGGTCTCGGACCAGCGGATCTCGAAATTCCTGAGGTTCGCTCTGGCGCGGAAGCCGAGCGCCGGGTCCGGTTCGAAAAACTCGTGCAAGAGCCGCTGCCGGTCCCGAAACGCGCCGGGAACCAGCGCCCCGGTTGTCACGGCGCCAAGCTCGACAAGCATCCAGCCGACCGCTACGGCGGCGGCGGCGAACCCCGCATGTCGTCTATGGACGCGATCCGTCACGGACTGACGAGCGCAGCGGACGCGCCGCGATTCCGGTTCGGAAAGAACTGAGAGGGAGCGCGGCGGAGACCGCCGAGCCGCCCTACCGCGCCGCCCAAACAACGACCCCTTCTTGGCTGACCGCGTCGCCGACGCGGACCCGCACCGCAAGCGCGCCGGCGGCCGAGCCCAGCCGCGCGTTGATTTGCATCACGCCGGCGGTGAACGGGGCTTGCCCCTTGAACAGGATTTCCAGGGCCTCGCCGCCGACTTCGACAACGACCGCGGCAACCGGCTCGGGGAACCCGTTCATGGGAAACGCGCCGGTCACGCTTGGCGGCGTGGTAACGCCTTGGCCGGTAAGAAAAAAGATGGCGATCGTTCCCGGCGCCGCCGGGTTCGCTGCCGAGTTCACCGTGCCGTCCTGGTTGAGAACGACCGGGAACAATCCCGCCTTGGTCGGCGTCACCGGCGTCGTTGCGGGCGCGCCGGCAAGCCCCCGATGCGTGACGACCAGTTCGAGCTCGGTTTCCGCGGCCGTCTCGTAGGGGACCTGCGCGTTGATCTGCTCGGCGGAAACGAAATAGAGCGGAGAGGTCATGCCGTTCCAGGCGACGGTCACGCCGGCCAGCTCGAACGGCAGCCGGCCGTCCGGCCCGAACTGCGCCGAGACGCCCTGCCGCGGCCCTCCGCCGCGCACGAAGAGCGACACGATCTCCCCCGGCGCGACGCCGCCCCGGGCAAAGTTGAACGCGTTCGCGACGCCCTCGGCGGAGATCTCCGGCGCCGCAGCGGCGGAGAAGAGCCAAAGCTCATTCGTGCTTCCGCCGGCCGCGGAGCCCCCGAAGAACACGACCCCCATGCCGTTGACGAAGGCGCCTTCGACGCGGCTGCGCGCCGAGGGTCCGGGGCCTGAAAACTCGGGCTCTTGCCATGCGTTCGCTGCCGGGTCGAACATCCAGACATCGCCGCGCCGGGCGCTGTGGCGGCGGCCGCCGAAGATCACCATGCGGTCCATCTCGGCATCGAATCCGACTCCGTAGAACTCGCGCCCCGGGGGGCCGCCGGCAAGTTGCGTCCATGTGTTCGCGGCCAAATCGAACGACCATAGATCGTCGAGCGGGCACGGCCCGGCGCCGCTGGCGCAGCCTCCGTAAAGCAACATCCGATCGCGCGTCGGGTCGTAGGCGGCGCGGTGCAGGCAGCGCCGCAGCGGACGCCTTGCGGGCGAAATGTCGGTCCACCTGTCGGCAGCGAAGTCGAAGGCCCAGGTGTCGTCGAAACGGCCCTCATCGGTGAACCCGTGCGAGATCACCATGCGATCGCGCCGCGGATCGGCGATCGCCGAATGCCCGTAGCGGATGTTCGGAGCAGGACCGGAACCACGCAGCCGCGTCCAGCGGTCGGCTTCGATTTCATACGCCCACACGTCGTTGAAGAAGCTCGCAGCTTGTCCTCCGAAGACGATCAGGCGGCGGCGCGCGGAGTCGAAAACCATCGTGTGGCCGTCTCGCGCGGGCGGGGCGGCGCCCTCGGGCCGCAGCGCAACCCAAGCGGCCCGGTCGAACGCATAGGCCCAGAGATCGTTGCGCCTGGTTCCGGCGCGGCCGCCGAAGACGTACAGACGCCGGCCTTGGGGATCGTACACGGCGGTCCCGTCGATGCGGGCTTGCGGCGCCGGCGGCCCGAACGGGATCGGCTCGAAGCGGTAGATCGGCTGCCCCCACAAGGGGCAGGCGACCAGAACCGCAAGAAAACCGACAGCGAGAACGCGCACCCGCCGCTCAGTATAGCCGCTGCGCCCGGTCCGAGAAGTTTAACAACCGCGCCGCTTGCGGGACCCGGAGCGAAAGCTTATAATCGTTTAGCGCAAGTTCCGCTCCGCCGTTGCGGGGAGGAACGCCCGCATATCAGGGGGGAAAATTTCATGAAACAGACGCTACAGCTTGCACTGCTCTGCGCGCTTGCGGCCGGCTTGGCCTTGGCGCAGACCGCCGGCACTATCCAAGGCGCCGTCAGCGACGACACGGGCGCCGTCATCCCGGGGGCCTCGATCACCGTAGTCAGCCTGGACACCGGCGCCGAGTCCACGACATCGACCAACGAAGTCGGCTTCTACACCGTTCCCGCGCTCAATCCGGGATTGTACTCCGTCACTTGCGCCTCCGAGGGTTTCTCCACGCAGGAGTTTCCCGAGATTCGCGTCGAGGTGCAGCAGACCGTGCGCCTCGACTGCTCGATGGCCGTCGGCAGCGTGACCGAGACCGTCGAGGTCAGCGCCGCGGCCATCCTGATCCAGTCGGAAAAGACCGAGGTCGGGCAGGTCATCGACTCCAAACGCATTCTCGAAATGCCGCTCAACGGCCGCAACTACCTTGAGTTGGCGAAATTTTCCGTCGGCGTCCTGCCCTCCCGCGAGATGGGCAAGGGCACGCGCCACGACGGCGTGCGCGGCGGCGAGGGCGGCATCCTGGCCGTGGGCATGCACGCCGCGCAGACGAACGTGCTGCTCGACGGCGCGGACAATTCGTCGCGCAACTCCGGCGGCGCGCTGGGCTTCCAGGCGCAGGCGACCAAGCCTTCCGTGGACGCGGTCGGCGAGTTCAAGGTCGTGACCAACAACATGTCCGCCGAATACGGCTACCGCATGGGCGCCAAGGTGCTGGTCAGCACCAAATCCGGCACGAACGAATTCCACGGCTCGGTTTACGAGTTCATCCGTAACGACAAGCTCGACGGAACGAACTTCTTCGCCAACAGAGTCGGCTCCACGAAGCCCACCCTGCGCCGCAATCAGTACGGCGGAACGTTCGGCGGCCCGATTATCAAGAACACGCTGTTCGGCTTCTTCAGCTTCCAGGGCACCAAAGACCGCGCCGGCCAGAGCTTCACCTCTTCGGTGCCCAGCCGAGATGCCTTGATGGGCGACTTCTCCAACCAGCCGGACCCCGACCGCAAGATTTACGATCCGTTGACGCTGGAAGGCTCGGGGCGGACCGCGACCCGGCAGGCGTTCCCCAACTTCCAGATCCCCATGGATCGCTTCGACCCGGTTTCGACGGCGCTGTTCGGCAACTATCCCGCGCCGAACATCCCCGGCAAGGAGCACGAGCGCAACAACTTCTTCTACGCTCCCGCCGATACGATCGACCACAACCAGTACGACATGAAGTTCGATTACAACATCAACGACAGCAACCGCTGGTTCGCGCGCTATTCGATCCGCGACGAGTTCGTGCTGCAGAACGGCAACCTGCCGCTGCCCGCCAACGGCGGCAACGGCCAGACGATCGACCTGCCCGGACAGAACTGGGCGTCCGCGCTCAGCACGACCCTCGGCACGACGATGTTCAACGAGCTGCGCTTCGGCTACACGTTCTTCCCGACGCGCTTCGACATCCCCTTTACCGAGCCCCTGAACCAGACCTTCGGCGTGCTGGGCGCGCCGGGCGACTCGATCGACGACGGGCTGGATCACGGCTACGCGTTGTCCACTCTGAGCGGCTTCACCTCCGTCGGCCCGCGCGCCTTCTGGCCCAACGTGAACAAGATGGACAACCTGCAGCTTGCCAATAACTTTTCCTGGATCAAGGGCAGCCACACGTTCAAGGTGGGCGTCGAGTACCGCAGGACCCAGATTCCCCGCTCGCCGTCGCGCTTCCGCCGCGGCCGCTTCCAGTACACCGGCGACTACACGGCCGAAAGGCCCAACGACCCGGCCAGCCGCGGCGCCACGGGCAACTCCGCGGCCGACGGGCTGCTGGGCTGGAATAGAAACGGCCGCTGGGGCTGGCCCAACGGCGAGGAGCAGGTCATCCCCTATTACGGCTTCTTCTTTCAGGACGACTGGAAGCTCACCAACAGGCTGACGCTGAATCTCGGCCTGCGCTACGAGCTCTTCCTGACGCCGACCTTCCCCGATCCTCAGAATCACACGCTCAACAGCACCGTCGTGCGCTTCGTCGGGGAAGCCAACGGCCGGCCCATCGACCCGGGCGAGCGCATTCCCGCGAACCGGGGCGGCTGGGGCGAAGCGGAATACCTGCCGCACTTCCGCACTCCGGAGAGCGGCTCGGACTGCGCCTGCCGGAACGACACGAACAACTTCGCGCCGCGCATCGGCATCGCCTACCGCGTCAACGACCGCACCGTCGTGCGCGTCGGCGCGGGCCTGTTCTACGGCGAGCACGACAACACCGGCGGCGAGGCGGCGCGCTTCAACACCGGCGCCCCGCAATCGAACGAATTCGATAACAATCAGCCGCGCGATTTCAGCACCTTCTTCACGCGGGACGGCTTTCCGGCCTCGACCCGGGCGGGCCTGCCGCGCGCCGGCTTGAACGTCAACATCAAGACCGAGGACGCCTGGCCGAGCTTCTACGCCGGCCAGTGGTTCTTCGACATCCAGCGGGAGATGCCCGGCAACTCGCTGTTGACGATCGGTTATAACGGCTCCTCGACGTCGCAGATTCACGGCGCCATCAACGTCAACCGCCCCTTGACGCCGCATCCGACGACCCGCTGGCAGGACCGCAGGATCCGGCCCTTCTTCAACTCCGTCGGGCTGCGCGGAGCGGCCTTCCTCAACCAGAACTACAACTCGTTGACGATCAAGGGCGAGAAGCGCTTCACGGGCGGCTTCACCTTCCTGAGCTCGTTCACCTGGGCGCACAACATCGACGTCGTCAACGAAAACCTGACGACCGGCACGAGCTCCCAGCAGCGCTTCACTTACAACCAGGGGATCGAGCGCGGCAACGCCTCGCTCGACCGGCGGCTGGCCTACGTGACCAGCGTCGTCTGGGAACTGCCCTTCGGCCGCGGCAAGAGCTGGCTCAACGAGGGGCCGGGCGCCTGGATTCTGGGCGGCTGGCAAGTCGGCGGCATCTTCAATTTCCTGGGCGGGACGCCGGACAGCCACTCGTTCAACCAGGACACGACCAACGTCGGCGGCGCCACCCGCGGCAACGTGATCGGCGACATCAACCTGCCCAAGTCGCAGCGCACCATCGACCGCTGGTTCAACACGGACGCGATCGGCCCGGGCGGCGAGGGCGTGCTCGACAACGCGGGCCGCAACCTGATCTGGGGGCCTGGAACGAAGGCGATCGACTTCTCGTTGTCGCGCAAGTTCGATCTGCCCTGGGAGGGCGACTACATCCAGTTCCGCTTCGAGTCGTTCAACTTCACCAATACGCCGGTGTTCGGGCGGCCGAACACATCGGTCGGCAGGCCGGCGGCGGGCCGCATCGTCACCGCGGGCGAGCCGCGGCGCATTCAGTTCGGTCTGAAGTTCATCTTCTAGGCCGAGCCGCTTAGAGCAACTTCAACGTTACGGGCGCTCCCGGCCGGGAGCGCCCGTTTTCTTTTCGGCCGATCCGTCGCAAATCGAATGTCCAACCGTCCCAAACCAAGTGTCCCCAGCGTCCGACCCGGTCGCGTTAGAAGGCGATCTTTGTCATGATCTGAAAAGTTCGAGGGAACCCGCGGGTCCCGGGGATGCCGCCGAAGTTGTCCAGTCCGTACACGGTGCGCGGGCCGCGCCAGTTGACGTTGTTGAAAAGGTTGATGAATTCCAGGCGGAGCATCAGTCTTGCATTGTCGCCGAGGAGCGTGGATTTCTCGAACGAAAAATCCCAGTTGACGAGCGCCGGGCTTCTCACCGCCGCCGTCGTGCGCGGAGCGCCGCCCAGGCGCAAGCCTTGGGTCGGCGCCAGCGAACCCGCCGCGACATAGCGGGCGGCCTTGCCGGCCGGGTCGCCGCCGCCCGAAACGCCGGCGTTTTGCGGACGCTGACGACTGAATCCATAGGCGCTCAGCGGATTCTCGTTCTGGGTAACGGCGAGCGGGAAGCCGCTGCGCAAGATCGTCGCCATGGATGCCGTCCAGCCGCCGAGCAGCTTGTTGCGGCCGGGAATCGCGTACATCAGATTCAGGTTGGTCATATGCGGCACATGGAGCAGCGAATAGGAGTAATCCTCTTCGAGCACGGGGCATTTGGCGAACGCGCATTCGTCCGGGGTGTTGTAAACCGTGTCGCTCAAGCTTTCCAACAACGTATTGGCCTCGTAAATGTTGTCTTTGTGGTGCGTGAACGTGTAGTTGATCTTCGCCCCCCAGTTGCCGCGGAACCGCTTTTCCAATTCGAATCTGAACGAGTTGTACAGCGATTTGCCGGAACTGACGTGACGGGCGTACACGTCGCGGAAGTGAGGATAGGGGCGGAGCAACTGTCCGAGCGGCAGCGTCGGGCTTGCCGCGAAGGCGCCGAAGTCGGCATTGCCGTAGAACGGATTGGGATAGCGCCGGTTCAGCCGATCGCCCAGCGCCAGATACCGGTCGCCAAGTTGATTGATGTTGACAACGGAGTCGAAAGTTCCGCCGATCGCCAGGTCTTTTCCGCTGCTGCCTACGTACCCGATCTTGAGCGCGGTGTCGTTGCCGAGATCGCGCTGCGCGTCCAGAGACCATTTCCAGATGACCGGAGACTCGCGGTATTGCTCGTTGAAATACACGTCCCCGGCGATGTTCTGCAAGCGCCCGCGGGCGTTTCCCGTCGGCGGCAGGATCCCGTTCGGGAAGGGATCGGACGCGGTGGCTTGCGGCGGGGTAATGCCGTCCACGCTCCGCGCCACGTTGGTCACCGCCGAGTATCCATACGTTCCGATTTCGGAAGCGCCGGTTCCGGACGGAATCGCGTACGGGGCCCAGAAGACGGCATAACCGCCGCGCAGGACGGTTTTCGGGGTCAGGCTGTAGGCGAACCCCAGCCGCGGCCCGATCTTGACCGCCGGGGGATCCCACTGGTGGGTGGGGTTGCCGTCGATCCCGGCGTACAGCAGCCCGCCACGCAACGGGAAACCCGGCAGGGCTTCCTCGATTTCGGCCGGCGCCGCGGCCTGTATGGGGAAAGGGTTTTCGCGATCCCAGCCGACCGCGAAATCGTCGCCGTCCTCATAGAGGCCCGTCTCGTGTTCGAGGCGCAGCCCGAGATTCAGCACCAGCCGCGAAGACGCTCTCCAGTCGTCCTGAATGAAGCCGCCGAAATAATCGAGGAAAACGTCGGCCGGCGCCGCGAGAGTCGCGCCGCCGCCGTCCGGTATGCCCAATAGCAAATCGGCCAAGGCGCTGCCCGATCCGGTGGCGGGATTGGCGGGGTCCGGCCCCTGCGTGAACTTCCTGGCGAAGTTCAGCGTAAAGCCGTGGCCGTAGGATACCGCGCGCAGCCCGAGGCGCCGCCACTGCGCGCCGTATTTCAGGGTGTGGTTGCCGATGAACTGCGCAAACGTTCCGCCGATCTCCCGCGATGTCCACTCGACGTTGTCGCTGGTCCGCGAACCGTGAGTCACGCCGCCGTTGCCGAAACCGGCAACGGCGATCTGCGGAAACTGCCCTTCGTAACCCTCCTGAGCGTAGATCCGGTCCAGAAAGTCGCCGTGGATTCCCAAACGGCTCTGCACGTCGTTCTTGCCGAATGCGGGGTTCCCATACGAATCGTAGAAATACGTCTGTCCGTAGCGCAGCGTGAGCACCGAAGCGGGGCCCGTCAGGAAGGTGTTGTTGACCGCCAGCGCATGGACGTTGCGGTCGAGCGCGGCGGCGCCGAGGCCGAAGTCCGGGCTGCTGTCTGCGTTCAGCAGATCCCGGTAATGGCCGAACCTCGGCTCGCGTGACAAGTAACGGAGATAGGTCCCCGAAATCCGCCAGTCATCGTTGAAGGCGTGATTGACGTTCCCGGTGACCTGGAAGGCGCGCACCGTCTGAGACCCGGAGGTCGAGAGGTTGCCGCCGGGGCCGAGGCTCGCCAGCATTTGCGACAACGCCGACCCCGTGCGGTCGATCAGATGGGCCGGGATGCGGTTATCGGCAAAGGGGCGCCTGTCGCCGTTCGCATCCCGGTCGAAGGGATTGTAGATCGTCCCTCCGCTCTGCGAAAAATCGCCCGCGGCCTCGGCGGCGCCGGGAACGGCGATCGTTGCATTCGAAACGGCATTGTCGGAGTAGCCTTCCGCCGCTGTCCAGAAAAAGGTGCGGTTCCTCGCAATCGGGCCGCCGAACGAGCCGCCGGCCAGATTGTACGGAACCTCTTCGAGGTCTTGCCCGCCGATCAGGCCGGCGTTGAAGTCCTGCTGCTGGAAATACGACAGTTTCCGCCAGAACGTGTTCAGCTTGCCCGGCCGGAACTGATACAGGGCGCTGCCCGCCCACTTGTTCGCGCCGCTGCGGTGAATCGTATTGAACACGCCGCCGCCCGTGCGGCCCATCTCGGCGTCGTAGGCGTTCGTTTGCACCTTCATTTCCTGAATCGCTTCGAAGATGGGAACGATCACCGAGCGGTTGCGCAAATCGGTCATGGAGACGCCGTCCACGGTGTAGTTGTTGCCTCGGAGCGGGCCGCCGCCCAGCGAGAGCAGGGACGAGTTCGTTTGGTCCGATTGCTTCACCCAAACCGGGTTGCCGGTATGCACCACGTTGGGCGTGTTCACGGCCATGATGAAAACATTGCGGCCGGGGGTGGGCAGCACTTCGATTTGGGCGCGGTCGATCGTGGAAGAAACGGACGCCGTCCCGTTCTCCACCAGCGGAGTCTCCCCCGTAACCGTCACGACCTCATCGACGGCGCCGACCTGCAGGGCGGCGTCCACCACGAGGAAGGCGGAGACGCCCACGAGCAGCTCCTTGCTTACAAAACTGTTGAAACCCTCCGACTCGGCGCGCAGCGTGTACGTTCCGGGTTGGAGATTGGCGAACGCGTACTCGCCGGCCGCATTGGATTCCGTGCGGCGCCCAACACCGGTTTCCTCGTTCTGCAGCGTCACCGCGGCTCCGGGAATGACGCCTCCGTCGGCATCCTGAATTCTTCCTCGGACGCCGCCCTGGAACGTCTGTGCAAGAGCGCCCGGCGGGAGCCAGAGAGCGCCGGCAGCGAGAAAGCTTGCCGCAAGAAACTTGATCAGCGCCACTCCCCCATCATTTTAGTCCATTTTAGTCGGAAGCTTGATTCAAGCCGGTTTTCACATGCCGCTGATGTTGACGCCGCATCGAAGGATCGCTAGTCTGATGTCTGAGAGCCGCTCCATGGAACGCTTCGCGCCCCTTGACCAGTACCGCTTGGGAAGCGCCGCAGCTTCGGCGTTGACTCTGGCGTGCATGATTTACGGCTATTTCATTCCGCCGGCGTTGACCGCGGCGGCTTTGTTCGCGTTGAGCGCGGCGCTGCTGTATTTTCTGTGGACCCGACCGGTCATCGAGGTCAACGACGTGTGCCTGTCGGCGGGCCGCGAAACCATCCGCTGGTACGAAGTCGCCGCTGTCGAATCGACGAGGTGGCGTTCGCCTCTGGTCGTCCGCCTGACGCTCCATGACGAACGGCGGGTCCGTCTCATTCACCCGGGAAACGTGCGCTCGGCGGAGCGCTTGCTGCAAAGAATTCGGCGCAACGCGCGCTGGGCAACGATCGACGGCGAACCGTACGGCGAATTCTGGGGCGAAACGGCGCCGATCAGAGCGCACGCCCAACCTTTGCCGCCCGCGCCCGTCAGATTGCTGAAAGAGGAGGACGAGCGCGAGATCGAGGAAATTTTCCGCCAGTTGCGCGAAGTCCAACGGCCCGACCGCGCCGCTTCTCCGGATGACAGAGCGGACGCGTAAGGGCCGCGCGGGCGAGTCCGAGCCGCTTCAGGGACGCACGCGGACGTACTTGCGCAGGACGCGCGGGCGAGGCTCGCCGGCGTACAGATTGCCGTCGCTGTCGGCGGCCACGAACTCCGCGCCGTGCCCCCTGGTCTCCTGCGGGTTGCTCCACGGATAGAGAATGAACGACTCGACCCAGCCCGTGCGCGCGTCGCCTATGCGGATGCCTATCTCCCACCCGGGATTCTCAACGTTGTCGGACTCCGAATCCGCAACGTAAATTCGATCCTCGGCGTCGATGAAGATGCCGCTCGGTCGCCCGAATTGGGACCACTCGGCAAGGAACTTGCCTTCCTGATCGAAGATCTGGATACGGTTGTTGGAACGGTCGCCAACGAAGATACGGCCGCGGGAGTCCATGGCGATCGCGTGCAGCGTGCGGAACTCGCCCGGATTGTGGCCCGTCTTGCCCCACTCCTTGATGTACTTGCCGTCTTTACTGAATTTCACGACGCGGTTGTTGCCCTCGTCGACATGGCCGTCCGCCACGAAGATCTCGCCGCTGTCGGCGACGACCACGTCGGCCGGCGACATGAGACGATCCGGCCCGGCGCCCGCCTTGCCCGGCGTTCCGAGAACCATCAGCACCTCGCCGGTTGGGCTGAACTTGACGACTCGATGCCCGCGCTTGTCGCCGGGGGGAACTTTCGGCGGACGGGCGCCGTCGGTGACCCAGACACTGCCGTCGGGGGCTACGTCGATGCCGTGGGGCCAGATGAACATCCCGCCGCCGAAGCTCTCGACCACGTTGCCGTCCATGTCGAACTTGAGCACGGGATCGAGATCCGAGTCGAGGCACTCGTCCCCGAAGCGGTCGAGCGCCGTAGCGTCGCAGCGGACGACCGCCCAGACATGCTTGCCGTCGGGATCGATCGTGACCCCGCCGACGGCGCCCATAATCCGGCCTGCGGGCATCTTCGCCCAGCCGTCCACCATCCTGTAGGGGTTCGTAAGTCCGCTTGTCTGCGCGGCCGCTCCGGCTGCGGCGAGGACTGCGAAGATCAATCCGTATCGGTTTGCGCGCAACATGCCGCAAACAGTAACATACGTCCGCCTCTCGTTGCAGCGCAGTCTCGCCGCGGCTCACGGTCGGCCGCTTGCCTAAGTTTTCACGACGCGCCGGCGCCGGCGGTCCCAGCCGAGCGACTTCTTCTTGCGGAACGCCTCGACCGCCAGTTGACAGGCCATCGACACGTTGAAGCCCAATTCCACATCGCATTTCAACGCCTCGCCCTGGCGAATCGCGTTGTGCAGATTGTGGTGGTGCAGCGCCATGTCTTCGCCGCCGCTCTTCTTGTGCTCGTGGGGCTCGGCCTCTTCCTTGAACAACGCCTCCGGCTCGATGACGAACCCTTCCCTGCCGAATTCGATCGTGCCTTTGCGCCCGCGGATCATATGGCGGATTTTGGCCTGGTTGGCCATCGTCGAGACCAACAGCACGTTGACGCCCTCGGGGTACTCGAGCATCGCGTTGAACGTGTCGGGCACCTCCGCGCCGGTCTTGTTGAACACGTATTGGCCGCCGGTCGCCACGACCCGGCTGGGCGTGGTCAACCCGCAGGCTTTGACGATGCGCGCCAAGCGATGGACGAACAGATCGGTGGCGATTCCGCTCGAATAGTCCCAGTAGCGGCGCCAGGAGAAAAATCGGTCGGGCTCCCACGGGCGCTTTTTCGCTTTCCCCAGAAAAGTTTTCCAGTCGAGATTCACGCCGGGGCGGCAATCGGGGTCGGGCTCGCGCGCCCACATGTCCTCCCGGTGGTTGCGCGAGTAATCGATCTGCGCCATGACCACCTGCCCGATCTTGCCGTCCTGAATGCAGCGCGCGGCGGCCTCGTAGGAATCGTCCGACATGCCCTGAATGCCGCACTGCAAGACGACGCCCGTCCGTTTGATTTTCTCGACAACCTTCACGCCTTCTTCGATCGAGTAGGTCAACGGTTTTTCGCAGTAGATGTGCAGGCCCTGGTCGGCTGCGTCGAGAGTGATTTGCGCATGCCAATGTTCGGGCACCGAAATCGTCACGTAGTCGAGATCGGGGTCGGCGAGCAGGCGGCGGTAATCCTTGTACGGTTTTCCGCCCGTGAACTCGGCCGCCGCCTCGCGGCGCTTGTCGTAGATGTCGCAAACGGCAGCGATCTCGACGTTATCGTCCGCGGCCAGCTTCTTTAATGCGCGCATGTGGCCGTTGGCATTGCCTCCGGCGCCGATGACGCCTACGTGCAGTCGCTCGTTGGCGCCGATGACGCGGGCGGCGCTTTTGGCCGTGAGCGCTCGCGAGCCGGCGCTTGCAGCCGCGGCCGCGGCCACGAAAGAGCGCCGCGTGATCGTCGGTTTTTCAGGCATTTCTTTCCCCTCCGGTTAACATTTTAGATGCTGCGGCAACGCCGGAACGTATCCGATTGCACGTTGCCGTCACAAATTCGGATGACGCTCACGCTTAGCGGATTGTCCGCACTGCAAATCCTCGACTCGCGCGGCAACCCGACGCTGGAAGTCGAAGCTCGTCTCTGCGACGGAACGACGGCCGCCGCGCAGGTTCCCTCGGGCGCTTCGACCGGCCGCCACGAGGCTTTGGAGTTGCGCGACGGACCCGGCGGCGGCTATCGCGGCCGGGCCGTCTCGAAAGCGGCCGCCCAGGTCAACGGGCCATTGTGCGACGCTCTGCGCAACCGGCCGGTCGAAAACCAGGCCGACGTGGACCGGCGCATGATCGAGTTGGACGGAACCGAAAACAAAGCGAAGCTCGGCGCGAACGCGATGCTCGGCGTTTCCTGCGCCGTCGCCCGAGCGGTCGCGCAAGCCCGCGGAGTCCCCCTGTGGCGCCGTCTGGCGGCCGGACGCAAGGCCAAGCTGCCGGTTCCGATGATCAACATCCTCTCGGGCGGCCTGCACGCCGGCCGGCAAATCGAGTTCCAGGATTTCCTGATCGTTCCCCACGGCTTCGCCTCCCTCGGCGAAGCGCTCGAAGCAGCCGTTGGCATCCACCGCGCGATGGGCGAAATCCTCGCCCGCGACGGCTACACGCTGACCGGCGTTGCCGACGAAGGCGGCTGGGGGCCTCATTTACAGTCGAACGAAGCAGCGCTCGAATACATGGCGCGCGCGGTCGAGACCGCGGGATACGCCCTCGGCGCACAGGTTTCGCTTGCGGTCGATGCCGCCTCGTCGCATTTCTACCGCAACGGAAAGTACCGTCTCGACAGCGAGCGCAGGACGCTCGGCGCCGATGAGTTGATCCGCCTGTACCGCCGCTGGATCGACACATTTCCGATCGTCGCGATCGAGGACGCCCTCGACCAGGACGACTGGGCTGGCTGGCGGCGGGCGACCGAGCTGCTCGGCAAGCGCTGCCTGCTGATTGGCGACGATTTCCTGGCCACCAACCCGGCGCGTCTCGAGCGCGCAGTGCGGGAACGCGCAGCCAACGCGGCGCTCGTCAAGATGAATCAGATCGGCACGCTGACCGAAACGTTCCAAGTCATCGACCGCGCAAAGGAAGCCGGCTTCCAGGCTGTCGTCTCGGCGCGTTCCGGCGAGACCGAGGATTCGTTCCTCGCCGACTTGGCCGCGGCTTCGGGCGCCGGCCGGATCAAAATCGGCTCGATCACGCGTTCGGAGCGCCTTGCCAAATACAACAGGCTCCTGAGGATCGAAGCCGAACTAACCGCCGACGCGGGCCGGTCCGCTTGCGCGGCGGAGTAGAGCAACGCGTTCGCAACGACCGCCGGAGACCGCCCGCGGCGCTTGCGCCAGGGACGGCTAATCGAGGCGCGCGGCCTTCGGCGTTTCGTCTTCTGAACCCTTCATCGAGACGGTTCCCAGGCTGCCGGCGTAGGAGACAATCCCTTCGAAAAGATACTCGGCGACTTCGGCGCGGTAAGCTCCGGTTTTCATCAATTTCTCGTCGGTCTTGTTGCTGATGAAACCGATCTCGGCGAGGACCGCCGGCATTTTCGCGCCGATCAGCACCATGAAGGGGGCCTTGCGAATGCCCCGGTTCTTCACGGAGGCGGAATACAGCGAAAGACCGCTGTGGAGTTGCTTTTGGATCTTCGTTGCAAACTCTCTCGATTCCTCGATCTTTTCTTTCAGCGCGATTTTCGACACGAGATCCTGCAATTCGTGGACCGACCTGTCGGCAGCCGCGTTTTCGCGCGACGCGACGTTGAGCGCCCAGGAATCCGTCGTGAAATTGAGGTAGTAGGTTTCGATGCCGCGCACGGAGCGGTTGCGCGCCGAGTTGCAATGGACCGAGATGAACAGATCGGCTTGCTCGGAATTGGCGATGCGCGTGCGCTCCTCCAGCGGTACGAATTCGTCGGTCGTGCGCGTGTAGATGACGTCGGCGTCGAGGCGCTCTTCGAGCAGGTCGCCGAGGCGCTGCGCAATGGCCAGGGAGACCTCTTTCTCGCGGAGGCCGCTCTGGCCGATGGAGCCGGTATCGTGGCCGCCGTGCCCGGCATCGATAACGATTCGGCTTATTTTCAGGCCCAAGGCTCGGATAAGACTGTGCTTGCCGCTAGCTGTCGCCGCGGCGGGCTTCGGCGCCTCGAGATCGCTCTCCGGATTCGCGGCGAGCGGCTCGCTTGCCGGTTGCCTTTGCTCGGCGCGCTGCACTCGCGGCGCATTCGGGTCGCGAACGTCGATGGCCAGCCTGGCCGGATTGTCGAGCCAGAACAGATCCATCGCCACGGAGCGCTTGAGATCGAGCACCAGGCGCGCCTTGCTGCGGCGATTCTGCGCCAGGCGGGCGGCTTTGACGAGCTCGTCGTCGATGCTCACCGTGACGCCCTTGATAAACCGGCGCGCGACGCGGGTGTCGAACAAGTCGAAGTACAGGCGCTCGGGTTTCTGCAGGCGATCGTATTTGATCGGCGCCTGGCGGTCGAGAGTCAGCACGATGCGCGTGCCGTAGGCGCCGCTGTGGTGGCGGATGTCGGTTATCGCGGCCGCGCCTTGCGATTTCGGCGACGGATGGGGCGGCTCGATGAGCGTCCTCGGAGGATGCTTGGGTGCGGGCGCCGACGCGGCTTTCGTCAGCACGACGGCGGGTTCGCTGGGAGATGCGGGAGCCGGCTGCGTAACCGGCGAGGGCGGGCGCTTGG
Organism: Bryobacterales bacterium; assembly: GCA_965214915.1. GTDB lineage: Bacteria > Acidobacteriota > Terriglobia > Bryobacterales > UBA6623 > CATQHP01. The sequence continues at coordinate 1,837,082 of CBDCCP010000001.1, forward strand.
GCGCCGGCCCTCCGTTTTCAAGCGCGTCCGCAGCCGCCAGCGCCTGCTTGCTCCATTTGCTTTGCGGATACTGCCGGGCCATGTAGCGGTAGGCTTCGACCGCCTGGCCGCGGTACGGGTCGTCCCCGAAACGATCGATCATCGCGCGATAAACCTCGGCGACGTAGTAGAGCGCATCGTCGCAGTAACCGCTGACCGGCGTTGTCCGGTGGACGCGGCGGAAGGCGTCGATGACCAAACGGTATTGCTCGAGCTCGAGCTCGAGCTCGGGGACGGCTCGCAGATCGTCGAGCAGCGCCGCCGCCTGGCGGTAATGCGCGGCGGCGAGTTCCTTCTTGGTCGCCGCCTGGAGAGACGCCGCAGACACGAACGCCGCAAGCAACGCCGCGGCACGCAGACTCAATCGAGTTCCGGCCAACTTCCCGCTCTCTCTGCCGCCGTTGGCGGCGGCGAAGCCCTTGCGGACCTCAACTCAGCGCGTTTCGAGAACGATCACGCCTTCGGGCGCGACTGACGCCACGATCCTCCGGCGGCCCGTCTCGTCGTCTGGCGACAACGCGCTTTCTCTTGAAGGGCCGTACCGCTTGTTGATGCGGGCGACATAGGCTTGAGTTTCTCGGTACGGCGGGATGCCCCCATACCGATCTACCGCGCCCTCGCCCGCGTTGTAAGCCGCCAAAACCAGCGCGGCTTGCCCCGGGTAACGGTCCATCAAGTAGCGGAGATATTTCACTCCGCCTTGGATGTTCTCGGCGGGAACGAAAACATCCTTCACCCCAAACCTCTCGGCCGTGGACGGCAGCAATTGCATCAACCCCAGCGCGCCTTGCGGCGAAACCGCAAACGGGTCGTAATTGCTCTCCTGCCGAATCACGGCATGGATCAGCTTGGGATCCACGCCGTAGCGGCTGCCGATGTCGCGAATCAGACGGTCTAAATCAATACCTTGGACAACCGAACTGTCTGCTCCGCGACGACTGTCAGCCGCCGGCTTTGGCGAAGCGCCTCGACGGTAGCGAACCTGACGGATCAACCTACCGGTCGCTGCGTCCTCGCGGACTTCCAAACGCCGTGCGAGATACGAGCGCGCAAGACCTTCGCCTCCCGATGCGACAGGCTCGGCCCCAGCAACGCCCGAGAACAGCAACAGCCCTCCGACTGCGACCGCCCGCACTATCGAGATGGTATCACACGACATGTTTGCGCAACAACAAAAATAAAAAATGGGGAATTCAGATATCCGCTGCCTGAATAGACGCCCGGGGCGGGCCAAAAGTCGATTCGCCCGCCCTTTTCTTTCCGTAGGGTACAGGATTCGGGCGAATCCAAGCGCGCCCGCCGGATCACAGGCTACCGCGGCAGCGAAAAAGTAAAAATGGCATGTCCCGAAGCCACGCTTACAAATTGTTTCCCGTCGATTTCATACGTAATCGGCGATGCGGCGATCTGACCTCCGAGATAGCGCTGCCAAAGCAATTTCCCGTCGCGCGCATCGAGCGCGAAGAAATGACCCTCCCGGCTCCCCGAAAACAGAACGTTGGAGGCCGTGGTCAGCAGTCCGCTGTCGCTGACGTCGGTCATGGCGAATTCCCAAACCTTTTCGCCGGTCAGCGGGTTCAACGCGCGCACGGCGCCGTAGCCGTCTTCTTTGGTGAAGCTCATAAAGCGCCTCCGCGTGGTCGACGAAATCACCCCTTGCGGGACGCCGCCCAGATAGCGTTTTCCGGGCTCGTATTTTTGTTCCCACTTGTAATAGATGCCGTAGTACCCTTCCCAGGCCGCAAGATAGAAGAGGTTGGTCACGGGGCTGTACGAAGGCGCGTACCAATTCGTTCCGCCCTGAACGCCCGGCCAGGTCAAAGTGCCGTCCTTGCTGGGCCCCCTGCCGGGAATCTTCGCCGGACGGCCGTCCTCATCCAGCCCGGCGGCCCAGGTCTGCTTGACGAACGGCTTGCCCAGCAGGAATTCCCCCGTCTCGCGGTCCAGCACGTAGTAGAAGCCGTTGCGGTTGCCCCACAGCATCAGCTTGCGCATCTCGCCTTGCCATTCGAGATCGGCCAACACCGGAATCTGCACCGAGTCCCAGTCCCACTCGTCATGAGGCGTGAACTGAAAATGCCACTTCAACTCGCCGCTGTCGGCATCGAGCGCAATCACCGAGTCGGTGTAGAGGTTGTCGCCCGGACGCACGTCCGGATTCCAGTCCGGCGAGGGATTGCCGACCCCCCAGTACGTCAAATTCAAGTCCGGGTCGTACGAACCCGTCAGCCAGATCGAGCCGCCCCCGGTCTTCCAGGCGTCGTTTTCCCAGGTCTCGTGCCCCGGCTCGCCGGGACCCGGAATCGTATGGAACTTCCAGACTTCTTCGCCGGTCTTCGCGTCGTACGCGGCCAAAAACCCGCGAATGCCGAACTCGCCGCCCGCGGTGCCGACGATCACCTTGTCTTTGACGATCAAGGGAGCGACTGTCAGGGAATAGCCGCGCTCGTAATCCTCGACGACGGTCGTCTCCCACTGCTTGAGGCCCGTCTTGGCGTCCACCGCCAGCAGTTTGGCGTCGAGCGTGCCCCAGTAAAGCGTATTCCCCAGCATCCCCGCGCCGCGGTTGACGCGCCCGCAACAGGGATAGATGCGGCTCGGCAACTGGTGCTCGTAAACCCAGAATTCGCGGCCGGATGACGGGTCGAGCGCCACCAGCTTGTTCGGCGGCTCGGTCAGATACATCACGCCGTCCACAACCAGAGGGGTCGTCTGAAATTTGTCCGTGGAGGCCGCTTGGTAAACCCAGCGGAGCTCCAGGTCTTTGACGTTCGCCAGATCGATTCCCTTGAGCCCGCTGTGGTGCTGGCTCATATAGCTTCCGTTGTAGGTCAGCCAACTCTGCGGCTCCGCGGCTGCATTGTTCAAGCGCTGCCGATCGACCTGAGCGGACAGCATGAGACAGCAGAGAAAAAACGAAGCTGGGAAACGCATGGGCTTAAGCATAACCGAAATGCGGCGCGCGCTTCGACATACGGCGGAACTCGCGGCCTGCCGAAGGCGCCCAACGCTCCAGCGGAGCTACTGGATCTGAAACTCCGAAAACCAATTGAGAACAACCCGGATTGCCGGCTGGGGCGGCCCTTCGGCCAGATTGACCACGGCAAAACGCCCGTCGGGGCCGACGTCATACGAAGAAAACCGCCGCGACCGCCTCAAATTTGCGCGGGAAAACAGCGGGACGATCTCGCCGACAGTAAAACTCGACTGCGTGCCGACCGCGGCCGCGTAAAGCGTCTCGTCGCGCACGAAAAACAATTCCCGCCCGTTTGGATTCCAGCGCGGCTCGCCGCCGCCGTCCGTCGAAATCTGCCAGCGCTCTTCCGTCGCCGGAAAGCGCTTCACGTAAACCTCGAACTCGCCGGATTCGTTGCTCACGTAAGCCACGTACCGGCCGTTAGGGGAAAACACCGCGCCGTCGGCGGTAAAGCGCCCGGCCTCCAGGAACTGCTGCGCCTCCCAGCGCTCCTCGCCGGGAATCTGCCGCAAATAACCGATCCCGGCAGGAATTTCCGCGCCGCCGCGTTCCTGCCCGGCCCCGTCCTTCCTTCCGGCGCCGGGGCTCGGCCCACCCGAACGGCTGCGCATACGGAATAAAATGAATTGCCCATTGCGCGACCAGTCGAGCGGCTGCAAATCCCCTAGAGCGGAAAAAATCACCCGCGGCTCGGCGCCGCCGCCGATGTTTTGAACGAATACATCGGGAGAGCCCCGCCGAGTGAACGCTACGCGGGTCCCATCGGGAGACCAGATTGCGTTATTCTCCTCGCCGTCTTCGAAACTCAAACGGTTCATCACGGGACGCGAAGCATCGTGAACCCACACATTCAGCACCCGCGCGGCGCCTGCCGAGACGACCAGCTTCTCCCCGTCGGGAGACACCCGCGGCGCCATGATCCAGGGTTGCGGCTTGCCGATTGCGCCGACCCGCTCGCCCGCGCGGTCGAGCCAGACCAATTGCTTCGGCCCTGCGAACGGATTGTCCAGATAGACAAGCGTTCCGTCTTCCGCAACCGACGGCGCGCTGCCGTCCTGGGCGATCGGAAACGCTGCGCCGACAGCCTGCATCTCATCCAGCGAAACCGGCAGCGCCCACAGGGCCGCTGTGGCCGACAAAGGCTGATACAAGACGTGGCCGGTTTTCGAATAAGTCGGAAAGCTTCCCTCGACCAATTGAATCGCGCTGCCGGCGCCTTCGTCCGACAGCCTGCGCATCGTCACCGTTTCGCCGTCCAGGGTGCGCTGCGAATAAAGCAGCACCCGCCGCCCGCGCGAATCTTCGAGTATCTGCGGAAAACGAATGTAGCCGCGGCGCTCGCCCGGAGCGGGTTCGAACAGCGGTTCCGGGGTCCCGCCCAACGCCGAAATCGCAACGGGACTCCCCCAGGCGCTGCCCAAAACCACAGAATTCCCGTCCGGACTCCAACTGGCGAACTCGCCCCCGAAAAACCTTGCGCCGATTTCGGCAAGCGTCGTAACGGAACCGCCGCGCAAAGCCGCCTTCTTCACGGCGCGGTCGGTCGTAAACCCGATGGAGAGGCTGTCCGGAGACCAAAAGACGAACCGGGCGCCCTCGGCGCCCTCGATTTGACGGGGCTCCAGCCGGTCCAGCGATTGCAGCCACAGCGCCCCGCGCGAACCGGTGGTTGTAAAGGCGATCTGCCTGCCGTCCGGAGAAACCGCCAAGTGCCCGATGCTTTGCCCGTGCTCGAGAATGTTCGCCGGCCGCAGCGAGAACTTGCGCAGCGGCTCGCCGGGAAATTCCGAAAACCCGGCCCCCAACCGCAGCGCCCAGGTCGCCAGCAAGGCGGCGGCAAGCACTGCCGCCGCCGCGGCCAACGCCTTCGCCCGCCGCTCCAGACGCAGCATTCGCAAGCGGGCGGCGTTTTGCGCTGCCGCGTCCGTGACATTCTGAACCGCCTCCAAAGCCGCCGGCAACGGCGCTCCGAGCTCCGCGACCGCCGTCTTGCTTGCAGCCGCCGCCGGCTGCACGATCGATTTTCCAGAATCGATCCGCCGCTGCAGCCGTTCGAGATCGACGACCAGCTCGCGGGCGTTCTGGTAGCGGTCGTTCGCATTTTTGGCCAAGCACTTTTCGACGATCCATTCGAGCTCCATCGGAACGCCCGCCCGCAAAGAAGTGATCGGCGCAGGCTCCTCGTTCAGAATCGAATACATGACGGCCTGGTCGTAGTGGCCTTTGAACGGCAACTCCCCGGCGACCATCTCGTAGATCACCACGCCCAAAGACCAGAGATCGCTGCGTCGGTCCACCGCGCCGCCTTGCGTCTGCTCGGGCGACATGTAGGCAACCGTTCCCAACCGCGTATCGACCTGCGTCAGCTTCGAGCGGTCGCTCATTTGCGCCAGCCCGAAGTCCATCAGCTTGACCACCGGCCGCCCCGCCGCGTCCTCGCGAACGATCATGTTCGCCGACTTGACATCGCGGTGGACTACGCCCTGGGCATGCGCCGCGGCAAGCGCCTCCGCCGCCTGCGCCGTGATCGCAATCGCGCGGTCGAGCGGCAGCGGCCCCTTTTCGACGATGCGGTCCAGCGCATCCCCTTCGAGAAAGGCCATCGACAGAAACGTCTGCCCCTCAACCTCGTCGATCTCATAGACGGTGCAAATATTCGGGTGATCCAGCGCGGCCGACGCTTGCGCCTCGCGCAGAAAACGCTCTTTGTATTCCCCGCCGCCGGTCACTTCCGACGACAGAAACTTCAAGGCCACCGTCCGCTTCAGCCGCGTGTCCTCGGCCTTGTACACCACGCCCATGCCGCCCTCGCCGAGAGGCTCCAGAATGCGGTAATGCGATACGACCTTGCCCGTCATCGAACGCGAGCCGCTCATTAAGGCGCTATCGCTCTCTTGGGAGTTACCCGGCCGTCATTTCGCGCCCGGATCGTAGTCCGGATTGGGCGTCGGTTCCTGGGCGCCGACCGCAGCGCGCCAGGCATGCAGCTTCCGTCCCAGTTCTTTCGTCTTTTCCGGCATTTCCGCCGCCAGGTCGCGCTCCTCGCCGACATCGCTCTTCAGGTTGTAAAGCTCGGCGCGGTCATCCTCGTAGAACTCCACCAGTCGCCAATCGCCGGCGCGAATCGCCGAATGCGGAGTCGCTCCTCCGGAATGATAGTGCGGATAGTGCCAATACAACGCCTCGCGGCCGAGCGGGGCCGACCCGTCCCGCAACAGCGGCGCCAAGCTGACGCCGTCGACGTCAGCGTTGTGCTCGGGCGATCCCTCGACGCCGGCAATATCCAGAACCGTCGGGTAAATATCCGCCGAAATCACGGGCTCGGCGCTCACCGACCCCGCCCGCGTCACGCCCGGCCAATAATAGATCGTCGGCGTGCGCACGCCGCCCTCGTAGGCCGAGCCTTTGCCCGCCCGCAGCGGATGGTTCTCGGTCGGATTCCCCATCCGGCCGTCGGGGCCCTTGCGGTCCAGGCCCCCGTTGTCGCCGGTAAAGACGATAACCGTGCGCTCGGCGGCGCCCGTTTCTTCGAGCTTCGCCCGCAGCCTGCCGACGCTGCGGTCCAAGCCGGCGATCATGGCCGCATAGGTCGCATTGCGGTGCCGCCCGTCCTCCTTCGCTTTCGGCTCGAAACGGGCAATGTCTTCCGGCTTCGCCTGAAGCGGCGTGTGAACCGCGTAGTAGGCGAAGTACAGAAAGAACGGCTCATCGCCGAAATCCTCGAGAATCTTGAGCGCTTCGTCCGTCAGGCGGTCCGTCAGGTAATCGCCGTCCTTGCCGCCCGCGGGCAGCGGCCCCACCTTCCGCCGCGCATTGCTGTAGGGATGGAAATAACTGCCCGGCGCCCCCCACTCGTTGCCGCCGATATTGATCTCGAAACCGTGTTTTTCGGGGACGAAATCCATCATCGCGTCCGGCTCGTTGCGCGGCATCAAGTGCCACTTGCCGACATGCGCCGTGCGGTACCCCGCCGCCTGCAGCGCCTCGGCCAGGCTCGTGTGGCGGTGGTCCAATTGCATGGTCCAGTCGGGGATGCGCAGCTTCGCCTTGGGCCGCACGCCGCCGGTAATGAAATCCGTCACGTGGGTGCGTCCGGGATACATCCCCGTCATAATCGCCGCGCGCGTCGGCGAGCATACGGTACACGCGGCATACCCGTGCGTAAAGCGCATGCCGTCGCCGGCCAATGCGTCGATATGGGGAGTTTCGTAAAGATCGCTGCCGTAGCAACCCAGGTCCGTCCAACCCAGATCGTCGGCCAGCAGAACCACGAAGTTCGGCTTCTCGCCAGGCGAACCCTGCGGCGCAGGTCCGCCGCACGAAGCCGCCAACACTGCCGCCGCCGCCAGTGGCCCGATGCGCATGGCTCAATTCTAACGAAAACCTTTCCGTTCTCCCGCAACATCTGCAAGAATAAGGGCCGTGCCGCGTAACGCCGCAGCCGGTATTCGAGCCGGAGCGTCCGCTCTGGCGCGGCGGGCCTTCACGCGGCGCGTCCGCCGCACAGTCTGCGCCCTCGCGGTTCTCTTCATCGGCGGCATCTACGCGGCGGACGCCTACATCGAACGCCAGGCCCGGCGGCGCGTTTTCGATTCCGTCGATGCGCTGCCGTACCGCCGGGTCGGCATCGTATTGGGCACTTCGCCGTACGCCGGCACAGGCCGCAAGAACGGTTACTACACCGCCCGCATCGAAGCCGCCGCCGATCTCTACCACCGGGGCAAAGTCAGCCGGCTCATTGCCAGCGGCGCCAACCCGAGCCCCTACTACAACGAACCCCGCTTCATGAAAACCGACTTGGTCAACCTGGGCGTGCCCGAGAGCAGGATCACCCTGGATTTCGCCGGGCTGCGAACGCTCGACTCGGTGATTCGAGCGCACAAAGTCTTCGGGCAGGACGCTTTTACCGTCGTCTCTCAACGATTTCATTTGCTGCGCGCCGTCTATATCGGACGCCGCCGCGGCCTCAACGTCGTGGGCTATGCCGCCGAAGACCCGACAACGTTCCTGCGCCTGCATGCGCGCCTGCGGGAATACGGCGCGCGCGCCAAAGCGCTGCTCGACATCTGGGTTCTCGACACCCAACCTCAATTTCTAGGCGAAAAAGTAGCCATCGAGACCGGCTCGAAGAGCGAGGTCTGCCGCTTTTGCGCCGCCGACTGAGGGCGCCGGCCCCGGCAGAGTTTGCGCCGTTTTGCGGCTACTGCACGCGCTTGGCGGTAAAGGTCACGGGGCGGCCCATGCCTCCGCCGCCGCGGTTTCCGCCTTGGCCTTGTCCGCCGCCGCCCGGCCGTCCGCCCCCGCCGGGGCCGCGGTTTCCGCTCCCCGGCCCTCGGCCGCCGCCTTGACCCTGGCCGCCGCCGCGCTGCCGGCGGGCGCCTCCGCCGCCCTGGCCTTGCCCTGCGCCGCCGGCGGGGCGGTCCATCGAACGGGTAAGCTCCATTGCGTCGCCCGAGACCGTACCCTCGTATTTGAATCTGATTTCCCGCTCGCCGCGCCGCATGACCTGGACAAAAGAAACCTTGTCTCCCTCGATCTTGCCGTCTGCGATCTCCGATTCTCCCATCATTTCGTTGGCGATCGTGCCGCTCAGCATATCGCCGTCCGCTTTCAGGTCGAACTTCATCGTCATCGGCCCCATCGGGCCCTCGATCGTCGCTTCCCACTTGCCGTCCACGCCGGCGGCGCGGAGCGAGCGGGCGCTCGCGGCGACGGCCGCGGCGCTCATCCAGAACGTTCTTCTCGTAATCAAAATTCAGGCCCTCCTTTGGCTTGCATAAATTTAGGCGCTGAAAAACAAACCGAAGGTACGCGGCTTGGCGGATTTATTCGCCGCGGGCCGCGGCCCGCAAAACCGCATCCGCAGGAACCGCGCCCGAACGCACGACCCGCGGCGGGCCGCCCGAGAGATCGACGATGGTGGACGGCAGCGACCGCCTCGCCGGACCCGCGTCCAGCAGCAGATCGAGCAGGCCGCCGATCTGCCGGGATACTTCGTCCGCCGAGCGGCCGCCGGCGCTCCCGGAGAGATTCGCGCTGGTCCCGGTCAGCGGGCGGCGTGAGAAGCGGACCAGGGATCGAATCAGCGCGCTGCGCGGCAATCGGACGGCAACGGTTCCCGAACCCGCCGTCACCGCGTCGGGAACTCCCGGCCGGGCCGGCAAAATCATCGTCAGCGGCCCCGGCCAGAAACGCGCGGCAAGCAAGCGGAAACCCGCCGGCGGCCGCTCGACCAGCCCCTCCATGCGCTGCAGGCTGTCGACAAGCAGCAGGATCGGCATGTTTGCAGGGCGGCGCTTGATACGAAACAGCTTTTTGACCGCCGCCGGGTTGAATGGATCCGCAGCGAGCCCGTACAAAGTATCGGTCGGGACCGCCGCGACGCCGCCGGCGCGGATAACCCGGGCCGCCCGCTTGACGACCGACGGGTCGGGCCGCAGCAAATCGACGGCAAGCCGCTCGCAGCGCGCCATCCCAGGATTTTACCGAGGTGTAGCAGCCCGTGATGAAAGCGGCATAGGCGGCGCGGCGGGCTCTGCGGCGTCTTCCCAGCCCGTCCATGGGGCGCGACAAGCTCTCGCCCCGGGTCCGTACGCGTCTGCCGAGGAGGCGACGGAGCCTGTCACTCCCCCCGGTCGGCGTAGTATTTGGCGACGGCGTTGCGGCCGGCGGCTTGGCAGCGGATATAGCTCGCGGGCATGGCGCTGGAACTCCAGCGGCCGGCCTGCATCAACTCGGGCAGCGCGGCACCGCTCGCGGCCAGATCCTGAGCCATGCCCACCCGCGGGCTGTGGCCGCTGAAGCGCCCTTCCAGGCCGGCCGCTCGCGCCGCGGCGGCGATGCGCCGCTGAATCTGCGAGTCGCTCAGCCCGAACACCCGATCGCCGGGCTTGACGCCGGCGGGCCGTAGCGCAGCCAAGTCGGCCATGGCTTGCCGGCCGAGGTACTGCACCGACCCGGCGGCCTCTCGATCGGTTTTGGAACGATGCACGGTCAGCCGCCCGCTGCCGTCGTCTTGCGCAGTGATGTCGCCCCAGGTCAGGGCGGCGGTCTCGCTGCGCCGCAACAGAGCGTCGCGCATGACGCTGCACAGGGCGATATCCACGAGGCCCCACGTCCGGGCCGTTGCCGCGCGCTCGCGGCGGCCCGCTTTGTCGAGGCGTCGGAGGCAAGCCGTCGCGCGGATCGCAGCCAGGGCTTCCGACGCTACCATCATGTAAACTACTGATAATATGTAGCTTATGAGTTTAGGGCGTATCTGTTCCCCTCGCTGCATCCCTCGTTTTGAAACGGATTTCAGCGGGCCGTAACAGCTGGCCGAGGACGACTCGCGAGCCCGGAACTCACCTTGGCGCGGTCGTGCGAGTGGAGCTACGCGACGCTATCGAACTCGGGAGCGCGGCACGAGGAAACGGCCTTCCGTCGATCGCGTAGTCGCTGAGCGCCTCGCGCAGCACGTCGCAGCAGCACGTCGCAGGACGCCCCATCCACATCATGCCCGGCGAACTGTTGTGTGAACGAGTGCCCATCGGGCGACTGCACGAATCGGCTGCCGCTATTGCTGGTGATGATCTTGCAGCCGTCGCCGACATCATGCCGCGCGATCTCGACGAGGTGGTCGATGTTGATGACGTGGTCGCCGACCCGCACGAACTTGGGATCGGAACGAGCTGCTGCATTGATCGCGCCCCACGCGATTATCCCTGCGGCCAGAACAGAGCCCGCCGCCTGGATCACTGGTCCCCACTTGAGCACTCGGACCTCCATCGTCAGTACCGTCCACAGCTACGTCTGCGGACCGAGAGCACGCTCCACGGACGGGCCAAGAACCAAGCGCCGTCGTCGCTGGCGTCCCCGTCACGGTCGCTTGGTCGGTCCGCGTAGCGCAGGAACATCGCGGTCAATCTGGGGTCAATCCGCCAAGTTGAGCAGGCTTTCAAGCTCACCAAGGATGGTGAGCGCCGATTGCGCCGTCGGCTGCGGTAGCTCGGTTGCGCCCTCGACCCTCTGGCGCAACCGCTCCAGAGCCGCGCGGGCCTGCTGGTCGGTCGTGCCCTCTTGAAAGGTCTTCAGGAACTCTCGCCAGTACTTCGAGTTGATACCGCACAGTTGGACGTCGCCCAGCTTCTGCATGTACGCGTCCATCATGCCGGTCCGCGCCAATCGTCCGAAGTTCCCGCCCCCATCCGCCCTCGGTCTGTCGAGGATCTGATCGGACTTCCGTGGATACGGCCGTATTCCGTCCGGTACCTCGATCCGGGTGTCCAGCCTCGTCTGCCGCACGTGCTGCCAGTGGTGATTCCGATGGGCCGCCGCATATCGCGCGGATTCGACGAACGGCTCGAAGAGGATCGGCGAACCGCTGATGACGTTGGCCAAGACCCACGGAACCACGACGATGAGGTCCTGAACGGCGCAGGCGTCCTCGGTGACCTGGAACCTCAGACTCGGTTCCGCTTCCTTGGCGAGCAGGTACCATCCCTTGAGCTCGATGCCCATCAAGATGTCGTCGCCCCCGATCCGGCGCAGCAGAACGTCGGGAAAGGTCTGCGCCTGTCGGACGAAGCTGTAAAGCGCGTACCGGCCGTTTGGATCCCAAGTGTTCCGTGTCAGGTTCAACGTGCGAACGACCTGCTCTTCGATGGTGGCACCGAGCACGGTGTTCAACGTGTGCAGATCGGTCGCCATGATGCCGGAAATGTGCGTCTCCGTACGGAAATAGACGGGAAGAGACGCGACAGCTTCACGGACTCCGTTGTACAGATCCCGGTGTTCCCAGTCTCCGCGAGGTAGATTTCGCTCCGGCGGGGCCGGAACGCCGGGGGCACGTTCGCCGTTCACGTTGCGGCCAGCCTCTCCGCAGCAGCGACGTAGAACTCAGGGACCGTCTCGGCAGCGTAGTACTCCCGGCCACTGAGAAACGAGACGACGGCACCCGGACACAAGCCCCCGAACGGCTCCCAAACGACATCGCCTCTGTCCGTCGACGCTCGCACGATCCGGTCGATGAACCGGAGCGGCTTCTGACTGCCATGCAAGCTGCGGAACTTGTACTTCATCCCGTTGCGTGAACCCTGAATCCGCTCCGCGCCGCTAACCTGAGGTTCACGCCAGACGTTCGTGACGCCAACGGCGCACGAGAACTTCGCGCGTAGCGCCGCCCACTCGCGGCCGGACAAGGGGCGCCGCCCATCCACGCTGAAAAAGGGCCGCCCAACCGGATGACCATGCACATTCGCGTACTCGACCAGCTTCACGAACGCCTCGACCGGCGGGTAGTACCACAGGTGATCGCCGGTCAGGTACTTGCGCGTCGCAGCGTTCAACACCCCGCAGGCCTCGTTTGCCGCGCGCAAGGGCAGGCCAGTTCTACGCCACTCCGACCGCAGCCATTCCTGCATGGTCAAGTCACGATCTCCGACGGTGAACCGAGCGGCCTTGACGTAGTGCACGCACACCTCGGTGACGATCGGAAACTTCCTCAAGGTCTGGGTGTTGGCGTTCCCAGCGATGTGGCCGATACCCTTGTCCCATATGTTGCAGCAGCGATACTCCCAGCCGTAACCCGCAAGTACTGGATGGACGTTGGCCCAGCCGATCTCGGTGTTCCAGAACCACAAGGTGGTAGCTGGCGTCGAACGAGCGCTCCACGCGCGGACATGCGGTTCGTACCAGTCAGCCAACGACTCCGCGGTGCGGCGATCGCCGGGGAAGCCATCAACACCGTACGGGCCGTCCGAGATCACGCAGGTTGGAGTCGGCCACGCCGGGTAGAAGTCCTCCGCAAGGCCGAAGCGCAGAGACGCCTTGCCGCGGGAGAAGCGCTCGCCGCGTGCAGGCACCTGCTGGCGGCCTTGCCGACGCGAGAACAAGGGGACCTGTGCTGGCACCGTGGAATCAGCCATGACCTCGCTGTCAGCATAGCACTCGTGTCTCAGGACGGAAAAGCCGGCGGCTCGTGGCCCGGATCCGGCGTCAAGACTGTCCCCGGAACCCGCTTGGTCCGCGGGGTCGGTCGCGACTGCGGCCGGGGTTCCACGGGCCACCGGGCGTGCTGTCCGGTCGGATGGCCTTGGGGCGGGACGTGGCAATCACGAGCGTGGGAACGAGATCGGACGGGTCAGCGAGGGGTCGACGGAGTACCCTGCCGCTGCGTTGGACGCCTTCCCGCAGGGATACATGGGAGGGGAGCGACCCGGCCCGGCAGGTGTGACGGAGGAACACCTGCCGGATCCGAAAACCACAGGTTTTCGGCAGGGTCGCTCCCCTACCTTCCCCCTGTCCCTTTTCTCTGCACGTGGGGGTGGTGTATTGTGGTGGGATGTGGTTGATATGCAAGGACTTATCGGGTGCGGGGTTGTAAGCTCAGGTGTGACTGGGGGTGTAATTTGAGACTCCGGGGCTGCTTACACCTCTCGTGCGGCATATCTGGTGTAAGTTCGGGCCTCCGTCTTGTTGTGATCGGGCGGCAGGGCTGATCACAGCCTCGTTCGGTTGCCCGTCTCCGTCCCCGTCCCGCTCCGTGACCTCGACTCCCATCCTGTACCTGATCTCCGTCACGACCGCCGCCTGCTGATTCCCGGCGATCGCCGTGACCGCCGCCGTCCCGATCTGGATCGGTGGCATGAGGCTTGCTGTCGGTTCCGCTGCCCGGATCCGGCGTCGCTGGATCGGCTGTACCCGGCTCGGGGCTGGCGTGTTCGGCGGCGGGTTCGAGGACGTAGTGGGCTCCGGTCCGTCGAGGGCCGGACGCCCGCGTTCGGCCGTAAGCGCTCAACACCGCGCCGGTGGCCGGCGTGTCACTCGAAGAGCCGGAACGCAGTGGAGGAGCCGCAAGGCTGTGCCGGTTCAGATAGATGTGAGACGCCGCGAGCCGGCGTCAGAGGGCCATCGCCCTCCTACCGGGTCATAGTTTTTGCGGCGGGGCGGGTTCAGTCAAGGGCGCGCCCGCCAGGGCGCGGCGTAGCGTACCCTTGACGGGTTCCGTCCCGCCGCGTACACCGCTCATAGAGGGCGATGGCCCGCTCTTCGAGGTGGAGCCCGGCCGGATCGACAGGGGGGGCGGCCGGCCAGGGGTTGCCTCCGCAGGTGGGGTTCTCCGAAGCTCGTAGAAGAACAACCCAACGAGCGAAAGGAGAACCCCATGCAGGTTTTTGGCCTACCGAGACAGGTTATCAGCAGTGCCCGCGTTGCGGCGCAGTTGGGAGAGGGAAAAGTCGATGCGGCCCTGGAGAGCCGGCGCGACGCGGTGCGGCGCTGGCGCGAGGCCAGGGCGCAGGGGCTGAGCGCGCAGGCGGCGGCGGACGCGGTGGGCGTATCCCGCGCCACGCTCTATCGCTGGCGCAAGCAGCCTGAACTGCGTTCCCGACGGCCCCGCAAGCTGTGCCGGCCGCGCTGGAGTCCAGCGCTGGTGGAGCGCGTCGAAGCCCTGCGGGAAGACAACCCGGTGTGGGGCAAACGCAAGCTCGGCCCGCTGTTGCGCGCCGAGGGCCATGCCCTCTCCGACAGCACCGTCGGGCGCATCCTGGCCCGCCTGGTGCGCCGCGGACGCCTGCAACCCGTCTTCGTCTTCCGCCGCCCGCCCGGCCGAACCCGCCGCGCCCGCCGCCCCTATGCGCGCCGCTTACGCGCCGCGCTGCCCGCCAAAGCGCCCGGCGAGGCCGTCCAGATCGACACCCTCTCGCTCACTCTGCTGCCCGGCAAGACCATCAAACACTTCACCGCCCTCGATCGCTACTCCCGCTGGACCGCTGCTATGGCCGCCTCCCAGGCCACCTCCGCTTCCGCCGCTCGCTTCCTCGACAAACTCGTTCAATCCGCCCCCTTCCCCATCCGCGCCATCCAGGTCGACGGCGGTTCCGAGTTCCAGAAAGACTTCGAGAACGCCTGCCAACAGCGCCGCATCGACCTCTACGTCCTGCCTCCCCGAAGCCCCCAACTCAACGGCCGCGTCGAGCGCATGCAAGCCACCTGGCGCTACGCGTTCTACTCCGTCTACTCCCTGCCCCACCGCCTCCAGCAACTCAACCCCCTGATCGACGCCTTCGCCCACCGCTACAACCACCACCGCCCCCATGACGCCCTTGACTCCCGCTCCCCTATCCAGTACCTTCATAACCACAGCTTCGGTATTCCCCCGCCGTCTCATATGTCCTGATCCCGCACAACGACGGAGATGATAGTATCTGCTAAGGTAGGGGGGGAGCAATGACGACGTTCGGCGACATTAAAAAATACCTGTGGCGGCGTCCTTCCGTAAAAGAGACGGTTCTATGGTCGATATTCTGGTTCGGCGTGGCTAGGGCCGTGCTTTGGTATTGGCTAGGCTGGGGCTGGTTCTAGCGTCCAGTTCGGCTTTCAACAACGGCTCAGGGGCCGTTTTTCGTCTCGGTCCGTGCTGAGGTTCTTCCGTAGCGCCGGGGGGCCGGCGCTACGCTGCGGGGGTATATGAGGTTGCTTGCGGTTTCCTTCGTCGGCTTGGTTTTACTAGGGCTGCCGGCGTGCCGTCAACCTGTTCGCCTCACGGCGTTTGCCGAGGCTTTCTCGCTGTTTCGTTGCCAAGAAGACGGAGTACGCGTATTCCGGGGACCCTATTACCCGGAACCGAACCGGTAGCGGAAAGCCTGGTTCATTGAGAATCCACAATACGGCTTCAATGGGGCCGCTGCCGGCTCGGTTCAGAAGACGATAGCGGCGCGTATGGCTTGCGCCGCCGGCCGGCCTTGCTGAGCGTGCGCTCCTGGTTGCGGCGCTGCTGTTGGGGTTGCCGGCGCTTGGGCCGGCGCGCTCTCGGCTGCCATGCTCGGCTCGGTTGACCGCGCCACGATCCGCCGCGGGGAATCCGTCTTTCTCCTATCGACCGTCTTGGGATGTCCGCAACGATCCCGGCCAGATGCAGCGGTCCCATCGAACGGACATCTTCGGGCCGCCCGAGTGACTTTTGCCACGGGCTGCTCCGCGGCCTGCCGCAACCCGCCGGACTGCTACTCTGAGAAGCTTTCGTGCGCGTCGAAACGATTACAAGCCGCGGCAACCCGCTGGTGAAAATGTTGCGCAAGGCGTCCGCGCGCGGAACGACCACCCCGCAGGGGTTCGCCCTGGCCGAGTCGCCGCGCCTGCTCGAAGAAGCAGTCCGCTCCGGGATCGATATCCGCGGCGTCTTCGCCACGCAAGCGGCCAAGCCGAAGATCGAGCGCCTGCTGCCGCCGCATTTGAACGTCACGCTGCGCATTCTCGACGAAAAGCTGTTCGCCGAATGCGCGGCGACCGTCCGCCCCCAGGGCGTGCTGACTCTCGTGAAGCTGCCGCGGTCGAACATCGAAACCGTGCTCGGCGGACTCGCGGTCGTGCTCGATTCCGTCCGCGACGCGGGCAACGCCGGCGCCATCGTGCGTTCGGCGGAGGCGTTCGGCGCTTCCGGGGCGGTCTTTCTGAAAGGCTCGGTAAATCCGACACATCCCAAGACGCTGCGCGCTGCGGCGGGTTCGCTGTTCCGCCTGCCGTTCGTGTGCGGCGTGGAACGCGAAGAGTTCCTGGCGGCGGCCGCGGAGGCGGACGCAAAGCTCTATGCCGCGGCGGCGCACGGAGACGTCGCGGTCGACAAGGCAGACTTCTCCGCTCCCGCGGCAGTCGTCATCGGCTCCGAGGCGCACGGGGTCGCGCCCGCCCTGCTGAACGCGGCGACAACCGTCGCGGCGCCGACCGAGCGCGTGGAATCGCTGAACGCAGCCGCAGCCGCGGCGGTTATCCTGTACGAGGCCGCTCGCCAACGCAGATAGCAATGGGTCTGTTCGAAGCGCGTCCTCTCGAAAACGCCGGTCGGGGACGGCCGCTCGCCGACCGCATGCGCCCGCGCTCGCTCGCCGAGTTCGTCGGCCAGGAACACCTGTTGGGCGAAGGCAAGCCCTTGCGGCTTCAAATCGACAACGACCGGCTCGGCTCGATCGTCCTCTGGGGGCCGCCGGGAGTGGGCAAAACCACGCTGGCGCGCATCGTCGCCCGCATGACGCACTGCGAGTTCGTCGCCTTCAGCGGCGTGATGAGCAGCATCAAGGACGTCAAAGCGGTGATGGCCGCCGCCGAGCGGCTCAGGCGCGCCGGAAGGCGAACAATCGTTTTCGTCGACGAGATCCACCGCTTCAACAAGGCGCAGCAGGACGCCTTCTTGCCCTATGTCGAAAACGGCGACATCGTGCTCATCGGCGCAACCACCGAAAATCCTTCGTTCGAAGTGATCTCAGCGCTGTTATCGCGGACGAAAGTTTATGTTCTCCGCCCGCTGGAGGCCGGCGAGTTGATCCGCTTGCTGCAAGCCGCGCTCGACGACGCCGAGCGGGGACTCGGCGCGCGCGAAGTCGCCGTTCCCCCAGCGATCCTCGAGCGGAGACGCGCGGGCCGCGCTGCAAACGCTCGAAACGGTTGTCGGGGCGGCGTCGGACGGGACGGTGACCGAGCGGCTGCTCGAGGACGCTTTGCAGCGCAAGCTGCCGCGCTACGACAAAAGCGGCGAAGAGCACTTCAATCTGATCTCGGCATTGCACAAATCCATTCGTTCGAGCGACCCCGACGCGGCGCTGTACTGGCTGGCGCGCATGTTCGAGGGAGGCGAAGACCGCCTCTACATCGGTCGCCGTCTGGCGCGCATTGCCGCCGAAGACATCGGCCTTGCCGACCCCCGGGCGCTGGAGCAGGCGATGGCCGCCGTCGACGCCTTTCGCTTCACCGGCGAGCCGGAGGGCGATCTCTATCTGGCGCAAACCGCCGTGTATCTGGCTTTGGCGCCCAAGTCCGATGCGGTGTACAAAGCGCTGGCCGCGGCGCAGGACGACGTGCGGCGCGCGCCCGACGCCGACGTGCCGTTGCATCTGCGCAACGCCCCTACGAAGCTCATGAGCGAACTGGGCTACGGACAAGGTTACGAGCATGCGCACGAGCGCGCGGACGCCCTGCCGGGCATGGCCTGCCTGCCCGAGCGGCTGGCGGGCAGGCGGTACTACTTCCCCACCGGCCGCGGGGTGGAAGAACGCATCGCGAAGCGTCTGGCGGACATCCTGAAGCGGCGCTCGGAACTGCAAGACAAGACCGGCGGGTAGGATTCCGCCAACATCCCGGCGGCTCTTGCCCGCGCGCCGGGCCGAACCGCTGGGATATAATCCGGTTTCATGTTCGCGCAGACTGTGGTCCGCGTCCCCGCGTCCAGCGCGAATCTGGGACCCGGCTTCGATACGCTGGGGCTGGCTTTACGGATTTACCTGACGTGCCGCTTTCGGCCCGCCGAGCGGCTGCGCATTCGCGCCGCGGGCCGCGATGTCGATTCGATCCCGACCGATGCATCGAATCTGATCTGGCAAACCGCCCTGACGGTGGCCCGGGCGCAGCGGCGGGAGCTGCCGCCGATCGACCTGTCGATCGAAAACGAGATCCCTGTGGGCAAGGGATTCGGCTCCAGCGCCGCGGCGCTGGTCGCCGGCGTGGCCATCGCCGACCGGGTTTTGGGTCTCGATTGGGACGAACACCGGCTGCTCGACGAAGCGGCCCGCATCGAAGGCCACCCCGATAACGTAGCGGCGGCCGTGCTCGGCTCGGCCATAACCGCCGCGATCGGCGCCGACGGCGTGACGCGGGCGGTCCGTCTGGAAATCCCGCGCGCGTTCTCGGTGGCCACGGTCTGTCCGGGCTTCGATCTGCCGACTACCCGCATGCGCGAGGTGCTGCCGGCAACGTACCCGCGCGAAGACGCGGTATTCAATTTGCAGCGGGCTACGCTGCTGGTGGCCGCGCTGCTGACGGGCAGCCGCGATGCTTTCCCGGAAGCTTTCGGAGACCGGCTCCATCAGCCGTACCGGCAGCCGCTGATCCCCGGCATGGAAAACATTCTCAACCTGCGCGTGGACGGCCTGCTGGGCTGCGCGCTGAGCGGCTCGGGACCCGCGGTCCTCGTTTTCTACGAAACCGGCAAAAGCGCGGCGGTCGAAGCGGTAAGCAGGGAGTTCGAGAAAGCGGGCATGTCGAGCGAGATCATGTTCTCCGACCTGGACCGCCCGGGCCTGGTTGTGACGGCCGCGGCAAAATAGGAACTGCGGTGGAAGAAACGCGGCAGACTTTGCACGACCTGGGCCGGCCGCGGGAAGACCCCTCGCCGGCGCCGGCTTCCGCGAAGCGGTTTCCCGACGGCGCGCAATATCGGATTGAAATCCCCAGCACCGAGGGGCCGAACGCCTTTCGCGCGGTCCTCGACGAAGCGGCCGCGCGCGATGTGCCGGTCCACCGCATCAGCCAGGGCAGCGGGATCATGCTGCTCACCGATGACGAGATCCGCGAGATGGCCGCGCTCGGCGCCGAACGGCAAATCGAGGTTAATCTCTTCGTCGGACCGCGCGCGACCTTCGACATCGGCGCCCAAGCGTATGCCGCGGCCGGAAAATCGCTCGGTCTCAGCCTGCGCGGCAGCGACCAGTTGGTTTACGCGATCGAAGACATCAAGCGCGCCGTTGCGCTGGGAATCCGCAGCGTGCTGGTCTCGGATATCGGCCTGCTGGCCGTTGTCGGCGAGATGAAGCACAGGGGGGACTTGCCGGGCGGCCTGATCGTCAAGACTTCGGTCATGATGGCGCCCGCGAACCCGGCGGCGGCGCGCGTGCTGGAAGATCTCGGCGCCACGACGATCAACGTCCCTTCGGATCTGACGCTCCCGCAATTGGCGGGCATCCGCGCGGCGATCGACGCGCCGATCGATCTCTATGTCGAAGCCCCGGACAATATCGGCGGTTTCATCCGTTATTACGAGACGCCCGATTTCATTCGCGCGGGCGCTCCGCTCTATGTCAAGCTCGGACTGAAGAACGCCCCGGATATCTACCCCAGCGGCACGCATCTGGAGTCCGTTGCAACCGCCCTGTCGCGCGAGCGGGTGCGGCGAGCGAGCTTGGCGCTGGACACAATCCGGCGTCATGCGCCGGATCTTCGGATGTCGCCGCGACCGTGAGGACCGGATCATGACCGCAAAGCCGTGGAACAGCGACGAAGAGTTGTTTGGCTTGGCCAAACGGGAGCTTTTTACGGCGGTGGTCGGCGACGCGATGGACAAGCTCGGACTCATCCGCCAATTCCTGCCGCCGCGCATCCGCCCGCTGCGCAACGACATGATAGCGATCGGCCGCGCAATGCCGGCGCTCGAAGCCGACGTGTTCGAGGAGATTTCAGCGCGCTCCGGCCCGATGTCGAAACCCTTCGGCCTGATGCTGGAAGCGCTCGACGATCTCAAGAAGGACGAAGTTTACGTTTGCGCCGGCGGCTCCCCGCGATATGCGCTTTGGGGCGAGTTGATGAGCGTGCGCGCCAAGCGCCTGGGGGCCGCGGGCGCCGTGCTGAACGGCTATTACCGCGACACGCTCGACATCGCCGCGCTCGGCTTCCCGACCTTCGGCTACGGCTCGTACGCGCAGGATCAGGGCCCGCGGGGGAAAGTGATCGATTTTCGCTCGCCGGTCGAGATAGACGGGGTCCGCGTCAACCCCGGAGACATCGTTTTCGGAGACGTTGACGGCGTTTGCATCGTCCCGCACGAAGCCGAGGAAGAGACGTTCGCCCATGCTCTGGAGAAGGCCCGCGGCGAGAAAACGGTACGCAAGGCGATCGAGAACGGCATGTCCGCGGCCGAGGCATTCGAGAAATACGGAATTCTCTGACGCCCGTTTGCCGCCCCGCGCACGGCGCTCTTGCTAACGCCGGCGGCGGATGCGCGGAGCGAGTTGCGCCTGCCAGTTTTGGTACGCGGCGGCAAGCGCCGCGGCCGTCTCCGGCCGTGCGTCGATTCGGTTGCGCTTTTCGGATGGATCCTCGGAAAGGTCGTAGAGTTCGGGGCCGTTCTTGTCGCGCAATAGCTTCCAGCGGCCCATACGGACCGCCCACCCCGCTGCGGAATCCTTATCAACCCAATTCCAGTACAGCGCGTCGTGGAGCGGTTGCGTGCGCTCCCCGACGAGGACCGGAACAATATCGCGCCCGTCGATCGCGCGGTCTGCGGGCGGATCGACCTCGGCTGCGGCAAGCACTGTGGCGAAGGCGTCGATGGTGATGACGGGTTCGTCGGAAACCGAGCCGGCCGGGATGCGTTCCGGCCAACGCAGCAGGAACGGCACGCGGATTCCGCCCTCGTAAACCGTGTGCTTGAAGCCGCGCAGGGCGCCGTTGTCGGCCGTTGTTCCGCGGGCGCCGCCGTTATCGGAAAAAAAGATCACGAGCGTGTTGTCCGCAATGCCCAGGCGGTCGAGCGTGTCGAGGATAGCGCCGACGCCTTCGTCCAGGATCGACAGCATGGCCAAGTATGTATTGCGTTGCGGATCGGCGTTCGAGAAGCGACGGACATACTCCGCCGGCGCTTGCAAGGGGTTGTGGACGGCGTTGTAGGGCACGTAGGCGAAAAACGGCCGCCCGGCGTTGGCTTCCAGGAACGCCGCGGCTTCGCGCGTGATGTTGCGCGTGAGGTAGCCCGTGTCGCTCACCGGCGCGCCGTCTCGGTAGATGGAGCGGATTGGATCGGAGATCGACAGCTCGAAGTAATCGTGGCCTCCGTGACCGAGGAAGCCGTAAAAGGCGTCGAATCCCCGCTGGAGCGGCCGATAAGCCGGCTCGTACCCGAGATGCCATTTTCCGAAAACGCCCGTCCGGTAGCCCGCCTGCCGGAGCAGATCGGCAAGGGTCGCCTCGGAGCGGGGCAGTCCGGCGCGCGAATCGGCAGCAGTGTAGAAGCCGAATCGTTGCTGATAGCGTCCGGTGAGCAATCCGGCGCGGGTCGGCGCGCAAACCGGACAACTCGCGTATCCGTTGGTCATCCGCGCTCCCTCGGCGGCCAGGCGATCGATATTCGGCGTCGAGACTTCCTTGGGATGGTCGTAGCAACCGATGTCCGCGTAACCCTGATCGTCCGACACGATCAACACGACGTTGGGGCGGGCCGCTGCGCCGAGTGAAGAGCCGGCCCAAAGCAGCAAGATTGCGAGCAAGCCGATCCCTCGTGCGCCGCCCCGGGCAGGGGCCGCGCCTCGAGCGCACAGCGCCTCCGGCGGGCGGGCGAAGGGTCTGCAAGCCGCCGGACGCATGGCCCCTTCAATATACGCTTTTCCGACCGCAAAGAAACGCTTTGCCCGCGTGCGGCGTCTTCCGGCGGCGCAGCTTCAGAACCAAACGGCGACCGCCTCGCCCTTGACTTCGCCGGCGCCCCGCAGCGGCTTGTAGGCGATATTGACCGTCCAGCCGTAGGTTCCGCAGGGCAAGACCTTCCATTTCAGCGGCGGGAAGATCAAGCGCGGCGGCTGCCGGGGATTTTCGCGCAACACCAGCCTCAGCCGAGGCGTGCTCAGGACGATCTTGCGTTCTCCGCCGGAGCAATCGACCCAACCGATGCGGCCGTAAGCGAGCGTCGTGCCCGGCGGAGGCCACTTGGAGCCGCGGGCGGGTTTTGGCTGCTCGGGCGGCGCGGCGGGCAGCGGCTCGGGAGCGGAGGCTTGCGGCCAATAACTCTCTGCGGGGGCGGCTTGGGGGGCGAGCGGCGGCGGCGTTTGCGCGGCCAACAGCCGGTTGCGGCGCCGGCGCACCTCGGCGGCCTCGCGCGCGGCCCGCTCCGCCCAACCGGGGAATGCGGCCAGCCGGTTGAGCTCTTCGAATGCGCGCTCCCAATCGCCGGTAAGCATACGCGCTTGCGCAACGGCCAATTGATAGCGCGGCTCGCCGGGCGCGCGATCCCGCGCCCGCAGGGAGTGCTCGAGGGCATCCGCCGCCCGTTGGCCCGCGTCGCCCCCCGGCCGCATCAGCATCAGGGTATAGCGGTAGGCGGTCGCCGCCCGGCGGTCGCCGAGCTCGATTGCCCGCGCGAGGCTCGCCTCCGCTTGATCGTAGTCCTTCGCGGCAATCGCGGCAAGCCCCCGGGCGGCGTGAATCCGGGCAACCTGCGGATGCTCCCGGAGCAATGCCGCAAGCAAGGCGGACGCCCGTTGCCGGCGCCGCAACGCGATGGCGATCTCCGCTTCCAGCAACGGGCGTTCCCAAGGCTCCAGGCCGCGAACTTTGACGTCGAACCCCCGGGTCTCGGCAGCCGGTTGCAGCCCCCGCGATTCCGCGCCAAGGCGTTCCGCGTATTGCCTCAACTCCGTCTCGACGGCATCCGTTCCGAGCTCGTCGATGGCGCCGTACAGGTGCGCGGGCCGGATGCTTGCGACATCGCCGCGGCGTTCCGCCAACCAGGCGAAGACAAGCCATGCCTCAGCGTAGAATGCGCCGGGCGGCGCGGAAGCACTGACTGCTTCAGCCGCAAGCAAGGCCTGTAGCCCGATCCGTTCGGGACGCTCCAAGCGGGCCAAATGACCGCGGGCCGCCCGGGACGGATACCGGGCGAGAAATTCGGCGCGCCCTTCGACAAACCAAAGCGGCCAGACGGAATCGTCGAGTTGATGCGCGTATTCGTGCGCCAGCGCGGCGAGCGGATCTCCCGGAGCATGCCAAGCGAGCAAAACCAGGTTGCGGTCGATTCCATGCACGGTCAGTCCGCGCGTACGCGGGCCGGAGAATCCGCCGGTCAACGCCTGCATGCTGACGATAGTCGGCGTCAGCAGAATATCCAAGGGCTCGTCGAGCGGACGGCGCGGCGTCAGGCCCGCAGCGGCGAGGCGGCTGCGAACGTTCTCGAGATGGACGGCCGCAGCGGCGAGGACGTCCCGCTCCAATGGCGCGTCCGGGCCCGCAACAATGCGGAAGTTCGCGGTCTCGGCCGCCGAGCCGGCTTGAGCCGCCAACGGAGCGGCCGCGCAGAGCGCCGCCAATGCGATTCCCGTAAACACTTGGGCTGTATGTGCCGATCTATGCCTGATTCTAGCCCTCGAGTCCCGACGGCCGACGTAAATAATGATGAATTCGGCTGCGTTCGACGGACGAAACGGCTATCCTTGGTGGAGCAATCGCATCTTGACCTCGAAGTTTCTCTCGCCAGGAGCCGGTTCGGGCCAAGGTTTCGGTTACTAGAAACCGGACGAACCATGAAAATCCTTCTCTACAACCCCGACAACGGCGTCACGCGCAATTTCATGCCGCATCTGTGGATGTTCCTTCTGCAGAAGCTGACGCCGGCCGGACATGAAGTTTTGTTGATCGACGGCAACGCCAAGCCGATGACGGAGTCGGAGTTGGCCGACTTCGTGCGCGCGAACGACATCGGTCTGGTCGGCATCGGCGCGATGACGCGCATGATCGCCCGCGCGTACCGCGTAGCCGACGCCGTGCGCGCAACCGGAACCCCCGTCGTCATGGGCGGCCCGCACGTGACCGAGTTGCCCGACGAGGCGCTCGGACGGGACGGCGGCCCGCGCCACGCCGACGCGGTGGCCGTCGGGGAAGCGGACGAGACTTGGCCGAAAATTGTGGAAGACGCCGCCCGCGGACAGCTTCGAGAGCTCTACGAGCCCGTCGATGCCGAGGGGCGGGAGCGCAAGCCGAGCCTGGATCGTTACCCCGAAATCGGTTGGGGCGACCTGGATTTGTCCCAGTTCAATCTGGCGCCGAAGATGTTCCGCCCGCTGCTGCGCAAGGCCGGCGGCGGCTGGGGATCGTTCCGGGTCGTGCCCATCGAGTCCGGCCGCGGCTGCCCCTACGGCTGTGAATTCTGCACCGTCACCGGTTTCTTCGGAGATTCGCTGCGCTTCCGCTCGAACGAGAGCATCGTGGGCGAGTTGCTGCGGCTGAAAGAGCGCGCCCGCCAGGAACGCGGCCAGTTCGCCGTCTTTTTCGTGGACGATAATTTTGCGATCAACCGCCGGCGCACCAAGTCGCTTCTGCGCGACATCATCGCCGCCGGCGCGCAAATCCCTTGGGTGGCGCAGATCAGCGCCAACCTGCTCGAGGACGAAGAGCTCGTCGAGCTCATCGCCCAATCCGGAGGCCGCTGGATTTTCATCGGGATGGAGTCTATCGACGAAGCGAACTTGCAAGACGTCAACAAGAGTTTCAACAAGCCGGCGAACTATCGGGTTGTTTTGGAACGGCTCGCGCAACGCGGCATATACGCCATCACGTCGTTCATCTTCGGCATGGACAACGACACCAAGGGTGTGGCCGAGAGAACTCTGGAAAAGATCCGCGCCTGGCCGCCGGGCCTGCCGGTATTCGGTCAACTGACGCCCTTCCCTTCGACCCCGCTCTACGATCGGCTGCTCGCGAGCGGACGGCTGGAGCGGCCCCGGCATTGGCTGGATTTCGCGCCTTTCGTGATGTGCCACAAGCCGCTCAAGATGAGCATCGACGAAGCGGGCCGGGAAGTCGACCACGCTTGGCGCTCGTCGTACAGCCCCCGGCGCAACCGCGAAGCCGTCGCCTATCTCGCCGACAAGCCGCTGGGCGAACAGCTCACGCACCTGTTTGCGCGGATTGCTTTTCGCGGCATCTACTTCCCGCAAGTGCGCCGCATGCAATGGTTGCGGGCAATCGGCCAGAATTGGCGCTTGATCGCCACGTTGGCGGCCAGATCAGCGGCCGCATACCGCAGCCGGCGAAAGACGGCCGCGGTCGGCGCTCCCGCGTAGCGGCGGCTGGGGGAGAGGCCGCTACAATCTTCGCTTGGCCTTCGAATCCGCAACGCCGCGGGCGCTCGATGTCGGCTGCGGGCGCAACAAACGCCCGGGAGCGCTGGGCATCGACCGCAATCCCGATACCGCGGCCGACGTTCGGGCCGACATCGACCGCGGCGGCCTGCCCTTCCGCGACGACGCCTTCGACGCCTGCTATCTCATCCACGTGATCGAGCACGTTGCCGACGCGGTGGCGACGCTTGAGGAAGCGCACCGCGTCACGCGGGCGGGCGGCGCCGTCATCGTCGAAACCCCGCACTACACGGACTTCAGCTCGTTCTGCGACCCGACGCACCGCCGGCACCTCAACTCGTTTTCGTTCCGCTGCTTCACCGAAGAGGGCGGCTTCAGCTATTACACGCAGCGGCGCATGCGGGAGAAACGGGTGCGGGTCAAGCTGCTGCGGCTCTGGCGGCTGCTGGGATTCGAGTTCGCCGTGAACCGCTCGCGGGCCTTTCGCAAGTTCTGGGAGCACTACCTCTGCTTCGTCGTGCGCGGCAAGGCGATGACGTTCGAATTCGAGGCGCTGAAGCCGTCCGGGACAGCTATGTTATCCTCCGAAAAATGAAGCTGACCGATGCGTACCGGGCACTCGGGCAGTCGCGGTTCGATGCGCTCGTGGGCGCCGTATCGATGGGCGCTCTCAAGACTTTTTCGGTTTACGAGAATTTCAAGGTGCGCAGCCGTCTCGGCAAGCTCAATCGACAGCGGCTCCGCCGCGCGGCGCCGAAGCTGTGGGAGCGGATTACCGGCGGCGACGGCGATTTGGCGCGCGATTTCGCCCAGGCGGTCCTGGTGTCGAACATCGACTTCGTCGTCAGCGTTCTCGATTTTCTGGAGATACCCCACGACGCGAACGGCTTCTTCGACAAGGACGCCAACCCGGGCGAGAAGCTGAAAAACGGTTGGCGGCAGAAGGTCTTCGACGAGTTTCGAGAGCGGCACGGCGAAGCGCTCGTGTTGTTCTACATCAATCATCTGGGCTGGGAAATGGATAAGTCGGGCGAGCCGTTCACGGGCGCGGATCGACCGGCAAGCCCGGAATCTTCTTAAGGATCGAATACGAAGAGTCAGCGCATGGCAGCGAAACGCATTGGCATCTTGACCGGCGGCGGCGATGTCCCCGGCCTCAACGCCGTCATCAAATCGGTGGTGTACGGCAGTTCGCATCACGACGTGGAAGTGGTCGGCATCCGCCGGGGCTGGAAAGGCCTGACCCACGTCAACCTGGTCAACGGCGAAGACCCGGAATACATCCTTCCGCTGAACCGCATCAACACGCGCACCGTGGACCGCACCGGCGGAACCTTCCTGCACTCCTCGCGAACGAAACCGTCGCGGATGACGGCGCCGGACGTCCCCGATCACCTGCGGCCCAAGCTGGGCTCCTTCAAGGAAGTCGCCCCAGGCGTCGTCGATCTGACGCCGGCGGTCCTGGAGAACCTGCAGCGGCTGGGCATGGATGCGCTCGTCGCGATCGGCGGCGACGACACGCTGAGCTACGCGCGGACGCTGCACGACGAGAAATTCCCGGTCATCTGCGTGCCCAAGACGATGGACAACGACGTGCCGAACACGGAATACTGCATCGGTTTTTCGACGGCGATTACGCGGGCGGTGGACAACATCCAGCGGCAACGGACAACTATCGGCTCGCACGAGCGCATCGGCATTTTCCGCATCTTCGGGCGCGACGCCGGCTTCACGGCGCTGTACACGGCATACGTGTCGTCGATCCGTTGCTGCATTCCCGAACACCAGTTCGATCTCAAGAAGCTGATCGACCTGCTGATCGTCGACAAGAAGAACAACCCGAGCAATTACGCGCTGGTGGTTCTTTCCGAGGGCGCGACGTGGGTCGGGCGAGAGGTCGAGGAATACGGCGAGCCCGACGCCTACGGCCATCGCAAGAAAGTCAGCATCGCCGAAGCGCTCAGCCAACAGGTCAAGCGGCTCGCCAAGCAAGACACGGTAGTCAGCGACCTGACTTACGACCTGCGCGGCGGAGCGCCGGACTTTCTCGACAAGATGGTGGCCACGACCTTCGCCACCATGGCCGTCGAGCGCATCGCCGACGGCGCTTCGGGACTGATGACGGCGATCCAGCAGGGGCGTTACGTCGATGCGCCGATTCCCGCGGCGGGAGCAAAAGCCCGCAGCGTCGATCTGACCACGATGTACAACACCGAGCGCTACCGCCCGGACTACGCCAACAAGGCCGGACTGCCGATCTTCCTCACCAAGCTCGACTTGCCGGCATAGACCCGCAGGGAAGCAGCCGCTCGCCAAAACGCAGACGTTTTCACCCACAGGCAAAATTGTCCGCGTATATATTTTCCTATGGGTGAATCTGTCTGTGAATTCAAAGTGTGATGGAGCGGCGTTACCTGCGGGAACAGGTCGAAGCGGATCTCGCCGTGAAGATGGCTTTCGTTGCCGGCCCCAAGCAGGTCGGGAAGACGACGCTGGGGCTGTCGCTGCCCGGCGCGCGGAGCGGATACCTGAACTGGGATATCCCCGATCATCGGGAGAGAATTCTGCGCCGCGAACTGCCGCCCGGCCCGCTCTGGTTCTTCGACGAGATCCACAAATACCGCGCCTGGAGGAACTTGCTCAAAGGGCTGTCCGACGGCCGCCTCGCCGGCCAACGAATTCTGGTAACCGGCAGCGCCCGCCTCGAACTGTACCGCTATTCCGGCGACTCGCTGCAGGGGCGGTATCGCCTGCTGCGCCTGCACCCGTTGTCGGCGACCGAACTGGGCATCGATTCCGCGGACGACTTCGCGCAACTATTGCTGTTGGGCGGCTTTCCCGAACCTTTCTTCTCGGGTTCGGCAACGGCAGCGCGGCGCTGGTCGCGCGAATATCGCAACTTGCTCGTCCGCGAGGAGGTCGCCGGGCTGGAGCGCATCCAGGATCTGGGCAACCTCGAGCTGCTCGCCATCCGCCTGCCCGAGTTGGTCGGATCGCTGCTGTCGCTCAATGCGCTCCGGGAAGACCTGCAGGTGAGTCACAAGACGGTCGGCGCCTGGATTGCCGCTCTGGAGCGGCTTTACGCCATGTTTCGGATTTCGCCGTTCGGCGGCCCGCGGATCCGGGCGATCAAGAAGGCGCAGAAGCACTACCACTTCGATTGGTCGCTCGTCCCCGACAACGGCCCCCGGTTCGAGAACCTGATCGCCTGCCACCTGTTGAAATGGGTCCACTTCGAGCAAGACACGCAGGGGCGCGATCTCGACCTGCGGTTCTTCCGCGATACCGACGGGCGCGAGGTGGATTTCATCGTCACCGACAGGGCGCGGCCCATCCTCGCCGTCGAGTGCAAATGGTCGGAATCCAGGCCGGAGCGGAGCTTGCGCTACTGGAAAAAGCGCTTCCCGCAATGCGCGGCCTGGCAAGTGACCGCCCAGGGTGAACGGGACTTCGTTACGCCCGAGGGGATTCGGGTGTGCCCCGCACCCGTGTTTCTCAAGCGGCTCGTATAGCCGGGGCGTTTGCGACGGCGGTCCGTGACCGAGGCGCCGGCGCCGCTACGGGGAGTCGTCGTACGAGGGCGGCACGTTGTATCGCCCCCACCTTGTACCAATCCGGCCTGACCTTGGCGGCTCCCGGCGCGCCGGACGGCAACAAGCGCAGCCCGCGCATCTTCGTCGTCATCGCAAACAGCCTGCCTGCCGTTCCTACCAGTTGGTGACCGACCCGTCCGGCCGCTCGAGCAACGGGATCGGCCGGGAGCGTTCCGTTTCCTCGAAGACGAGCTCCGCTTGGCCGGCATCGAATTCCACGCCCAGACCGGCGCGGCCGTTCGGCCACATCTTCCCGTTTCTGAAGTCGTAGTGGACCGGCAAATGAGGGTGCGATTTTGCTCCGGCGCCGGTCATCTCCATGATCGCCGGGCCGGACAGCGCCGCGCAGCAATGCACCAGAGCGGCCTCGGACACAGGGCCGGTGAAATGCGGGATCAACCCGACGTAGTGGGTTTCGCACAGGGCCGCCAACTTGAGAAACTCGGTGATGCCGCCGCAGTTCGGGATCGAGACCCGCGAGTAGTCGATCAGGCGGTTCTCGATCAGCACGTTCGCGTCCCAACGGTCGCCGAAGTGTTCTCCTACCGCGATGGGAACTCTCACCAGCGGCCGCAGCGTGCGGTAAACCTCGGGATTCTCCGAGCGCACCAGGTCTTCGCAAAAGATCGGACGCAAGGGTTCGAGCAGGGACGAGAGCCGTACGGCGTCCGGCAGGTCGAAGCGGGTGTGGTAGTCGATGGCCCAGTCCCCTTCGTCGCCGACGCCGGCGCGGATCTCTTCGCACCTGCGGACCGTCTCGTCGACCGCTTGCCGGCGCCGGTAGGGGCCTTCGCTGCCGGACCCCGCGCTGCCGGTGCGAAACGCCCGGAACCCGGCCTCGATGCAGGCGGCCGCGGTTTCCCGCAGGGAGCCCTGGTTGGGGAATCCCGTCGAATAGCATTCGACGTACTCCCGGGTCTTGCCCCCCAGCAGTTGCCAGACGGGAACCTCCAGCGCCTTGCCCTTGATGTCCCACAGGGCAAGGTCAATGGCGCCCAGCGCGTGGATCTTCTCCCGGCCGGGCGGGTAAAAGTAGCCGCGATACATTACCTGCCAGAGGTGTTCGGTACGGAACGGGTTCTCGCCGATGATCATCGCGCCCAGTTGGCGGACCGTGTCGGGCGAGCCGCCCTCGCCGATTCCGGTGAGGCCAACGTCCGTTTCGACAGTGACGATGTGGCTGCTCTGGTTGAAGATCGGCCGCGAATCGCGGACCCGGAAGAAGCGGACGCGCGTGATCTTGACCTCCGGCAGAGCGGCGGCGCCCATCGAGCCCCACGCGGCGGGCGCGGCGGGAAGCGCGCGGAGGAAGTTCCGGCGGCGCATGGCTTACGGGATTATACGCGATCGGCAGCGGCGGACGGCAGCGGCGGCGTCACATCTGCCGCAGCCGCCAAAACGAGTGCGCGATAAAGGCCGCCAGCGCCAGGGGCTGGACGAGCGCTATAAAGGCAATGGCCGATAAGCCGCGCATCGCCGGCACATACGGGCGCGCAAACCAGAGACAGACGCAAACGACCGCGGCCAAAACCATATCCCAACCGGCCGTGCGATTGGCGGCGTACCATATCTCGTCGTTCGACAGCGTTTTGGGCGTGCGGAATCCATAGACGGCATTCGGCTTCACTTTGCCCAAGATCAGGGGCGCACCCAACAAGACGAGCGTTAGAGGCAGCGCGTGTACAGCCCATGAGAGCGTTTTTATGACATTCTCCCTGGCCTTGACAGTATTGCAGACAACATAAACGCACCCAATGGGGACGCGGGAGAATCAGAACTCCGCGTTGCCCGGCGTACGCGGAAACGGAATCGCGTCGCGGATGTTCGCCATGTCGGTCGCGTAGCCGATCGTGCGTTCGAAGCCGAGGCCGAATTCCGCGTGCGGCACGGAGCCGTAGCGGCGCAGGTCGCGGTACCAGCCGTAGTCTTGCTTGTTCATGCCGCGTTTCTCGAGCGGCCCGCATAGCCGGGGTGTTTGCGGCAGCGGCCCACGCCCGAGATGCCGGCGCCGCTACGGGGAGTTGTCGTACCCGGGAGGCATATTGTAAACCCCGCCCGTCCGCGCGCCGTAGAAAAAGGCGGCGGCGACGGGGAGCGTGACCGCTGCATGAAGAATGCGGGCGGCGGGGTCCAACTCGTCGCTCAATCCCCGTTCTATGATTGCGGCGGACACTCCGGCGGCAATCCACCCCGGATATCGCTTCGCGAACGGGCGGCGGATCAGCACCTTGCGCACGGCGCTTTTCTGCAAGGTGCGCGATTGCCCGTCCCGCATGGCGAGCGTGATGGACTCGTCCGTGGCCGAACTGAAGCGGCCCTTGATCTTCCGGCTTCCTGCGGGCGCCGCATCCTTGTACAACAGCACGGTAGTTGCTCTGCCGGGTTCGATTGCCCCCACCTTGGACCAATCCGGCCTGATCTTGGCGGCGGCCGGCGCGCCGGCCAGCAATAGCAGCGCCGGCAACAGCCAGTAAAGCCCCTGCATTTTCGTCGTCATCTCGAACAGCCTCCATTCGCTTGCGGCTCAGAACTCCGCGTTGCCCGGCGTCCGCGGAAACGGAATTGCGTCGCGGATGTTGGCCATTCCGGTCGCGTAGCCGATCGTGCGCTCGAAACCGAGGCCGAATCCCGCGTGCGGCACAGAGCCGTAGCGGCGCAGGTCGCGGTACCAGCCGTAGTCTTGCTTGTTCATGCCGCATTCCTCGAGGCGGCGGTCCAGAACGTCCAAGCGCTCCTCGCGCTGACTGCCGCCGGCGATCTCGCCGATGCCTGGCGCGAGCACGTCCATTGCGGCGACGGTTCTTTCGTCGTCGTCGAGCCTCATGTAGAACGCCTTGAGCTCCTTCGGATAGTTGGTCACGACGATCGGACGGCCTACGTGCTCCTCGGTCAGCCAGCGCTCGTGCTCGGATTGCAGATCGACGCCCCAGCGCGCCGGAAACTCGAATTTCTTCT
Source organism: Bryobacterales bacterium (assembly GCA_965214915.1). Lineage (GTDB taxonomy): Bacteria > Acidobacteriota > Terriglobia > Bryobacterales > UBA6623 > CATQHP01. Next base: position 1,869,232 of record CBDCCP010000001.1, read on the forward strand.
TCGCCATCGAGAGAGCGCGCACGGCCTCGGTATAAGTCATGCGCTCGAAGGACGAGGCGACGACCTGCTCCAACCGGCGGATGCAGCCGCCGTCGATCCGTTTCTGGAAAAAGGCCATGTCGTCGGGACGCTCTTCGAGGAGAGCGCCGAAGATGAACTTCAACAGCGCTTCGGCGAGCACGGCGTTGTCGTCGAGGTCGGCGAAGGCGGTTTCGGGCTCGATCATCCAGAACTCCGCCAGATGGCGGCTGGTGTTGGAGTTCTCGGCGCGGAAAGTCGGCCCGAACGTATAGACCCTCGTCAGCGCCAGACAGTAAGCCTCGACGTTGAGTTGTCCGGAAACGGTCAGGAAACTTTCGCGCCCAAAAAAGTCTTGACTGAAATCGACCGCGCTGGATGCGTCCCGCGGCAGGTTGGCCAAGTCGAGCGTGCTGACGCGGAACAATTCCCCCGCGCCCTCGGTGTCGGCGGTCGTAACGATCGGCGTATGAATCCAGTAGTAGCCGTTCTCGCGGAAGAAACGGTGGATGGCGTGCGCCAGACAGTCGCGGACGCGCGCAATCGCGCCGAAGGTATTGGTGCGCGGCCGCAGATGGGCCACGGTGCGCAGAAACTCGAAGCTGTGGCGCTTGGGCGAAATCGGGTACGTGTCCGGGTCTTCCACCCAGCCCGTGACTTCGACGGCGGCCGCTTGAATCTCGAAGCGCTGGCCCCGGCCCTGCGATGCGACGAGCTTGCCGCGGACAACGACCGCGCAGCCGGCGCCGGCGTGCAAGATTTCGCTTGCATAGTTCGGCAAATCGTTCCCGGCGACGACCTGCATTACGTCGAAGCAGGAACCGTCGTGAACCTGGAGGAACGACAGACCGGCCTTCGAATCGCGCCGCGTGCGCACCCAGCCTTGCACGACGACTTCCGTTCCCAAGCCGGCCCGGCCCGCGAGCAATGCGCCGATCGTGTGTTTCGCCATACCCTATTAGTTTGACAATCTCAATTCGAAGGCGCGCCGATGAGCGCGTCTAAGCTTCGCGTGGCGGTGTTGTTCGGCGGGCGCTCCGGCGAGCACGAGGTGTCCATTCGCTCGGCCGCATCCGTCATCGCCGCCCTCGACCGCTCGCGCTACGCGGTCATCCCGGTGGGTATCGCCAAGAGCGGGGAATGGCTCGATCCGGCGGCTTCGGCGGCGCTGCTGCCGGGGGAATGCGGGCCGCTTGCGACGGAAACGAAGCTGCATTTTTCGCTGCAGCCGGGCGCGTCGACGGGCTTCGACGTCGTCTTCCCGGTGTTGCACGGCACGTTCGGCGAAGACGGCGCGGTGCAGGGTTTCCTGGAGTTGGGCGGCGCGGCTTACGTGGGCTCGGGCATTCCGGGTTCGGCCTGCGGCATGGACAAAGACGTGATGAAGCGCCTCTTCCGCGAACGCGGTCTGCCGGCGGTCGAGCACCTCTGTCTGCTCCGCGGGGAGCGCCGCGCCCATATCGAGGCGGTCGAGCGGCGTTTCCCCTACCCGCTGTTCGTGAAACCGGCGAATCTTGGCTCGTCGGTCGGCATCTCGCGGGCAACCGACCGCGGCGAATTGGCGGCGGCGCTCGATTTGGCGGCGGAGTTCGACCGCAAGATCGTCGTCGAACCCGAAGTCGCGGGCCGCGAGATCGAGTGTTCCGTGTTGGGCAACGACTCGCCCCAGGCGTCGCTTCCCGGCGAAATCGTTACGCCGGGCGGGTTCTACGACTATGAAACCAAGTACGTCACCGACGATGCCGAGTTGGCGATACCCGCCGCGCTCGGCGCGAAGCAGACCGCCGCGATCCAACGCTTGGCCATCGAGGCGTTTCAGGCCGTCGAATGCGCCGGACTCGCCCGCGTCGATTTTTTCCTGGAGAACACAACCGGGCAAATCTTGCTGAACGAGGTCAACACCATGCCCGGCTTTACCTCGATCAGCATGTACCCCAAGCTCTGGGAAGTCTCGGGGCTTCCCTACCCGGCGCTGCTGGACCGCCTGATCGAGTTGGCGCTGGAGCGCTGCGAGCAGCGGCGGCAAACGCGTTTCTTGCGATAAACACCGCTGCACAGATCGCTTTCTTCGCGCCGCAGCGGTAAACTGATGTCCGTGAAGCAATCCATTCTTTTCGTACTGGCGTCCACGGCTTGGGCTTCGTCGATTGTCGAAGTCCGCAACGGCAATCTCCAGCGCGCCGTGGACGAAACTCCGGCCTACGGCACGGTCGTTGCCGACCGCACCGCGCAACTCGAGATCGAGGCGACAATCAAGATCGACAAGCCGCTCACGCTTACGGGCCTCAACGCCCGGCTCAAGCCCGGCCTGGGCAAAACGCCGATTATCGAGGTGCTCGCCGAGGGCGTCCGCATCCGCGATTTCCTGCTCGAAGGAAACACCGACACGGTCCCGCAGGAGCGGCGCGCGCCGCTGATCCTGGTCCGCCGCGGGCGCTTCGTCATCGAGAACGGGGAAACGAACAACAGCGCGAAAGACGGCGTGATGATTACGCCGGTCCGCGAGTTCGGCCACATCGAGCACGGCGTCGTGCGCAATCTGACGGCTCGCAACACCGTCCGCGACGTCGTTTCGATCGGCGGCGCCGGCGACGAAGGTCTGTACGTGCGCCACTTGGTCGTGGAGAACATCCGCTCGTACGGCTCGAAGCTGCGCGGCCCGGTGGAGGTGTCGGACGGCTCGGAATACATCACGGTGCGGGATATCTACGCCGAGTCGTGCGCCTATGGAGCCGACGTTCAAGACCACAACAGGCCGGGGCAGATCAACCGCAACGTCGTCATCGAAGGCGTACACGTCAAGAACACGACCGCGGCGATCCGCACCGCGAACCGCGATTTCGGCCATCACGGGCTGACCATCCGCAACGTGGCGGGCAGCGACTGGCCCGACGGCGCCCGCGCGCCGCTCGATATTCGCAACACGCGCGGCGTGCTGATCGAGAACGTGAAAATCGACGGCTGCCCGGCTCTGCCTCCCGTGTCCGTGCGGCAGAGCAGCGACGTCACCTTGCGCGGCGTGACGATTCACGACTGCGGGCGCAACGGCGAAGCGGTGCTGCTCGAAAATGTCGACCGCGTCCTCGTGGACGATCTGGTAATTTCCGGAGAAACCCAGCCGGAGACGGGCTTGCGCTACAGCATGACCGCCGATCGCATGTTTTCCGGTCTGCGCATTCGCAACGTGCTGGCCGAAGACGTGCGCGGCGCAGGAATCGTCATCGACAACGCAAGCAAGAACGGGGGCTTGCGCTCGGGGGCGATCGCGGACAACCTGGCGACCGTCAAGCAAAAGGGAGAACGCATCCAGGCAACCGTCGAAGGCAATCTGCAACCCGGCGAATAAGCCGGCCGGTCCGCCCCTTCCATCGGTCTCGATGCATCGTCTGTCTATGATGGGATGAATGGGGCTGTTCGACGAGGAACCTTTTTATCGCATCGGCAAGCTCCCCGACTACGTCTTCGCCGTAATCAACGAGATGCGCGCGAAGGCCCGCCGAGCCGGACTCGATGTGATCGACTTGGGCATGGGCAACCCGGACGGCGCGACGCCGGAGGTTGTCGTCCGCAAGCTGGCCGAAGCCGCGCGCGACAAGCGCAACCACCGCTACTCGCTTTCGCGGGGCATCCCGCGGCTGCGCGAAGAAATCTGCAAGCGTTATCAGGCGAATTACGGCGTCAGCCTCGACATGGAAACGGAAGCGATCGTCACCATGGGCGCCAAAGACGCTCTGGCGCATCTGACGTTTGCCGTGATCGGCCCCGGCGATCCGGTGGCGATGCCCGACCCGTCGTATCCCATCCATCAGTGGGGCGTCGTCATGGCCGAAGGCGAGCAGATCGCGCTGCCGATGCCTTCGCCGGAGGAGTTTCTCGACCGCCTGGAAGACCTCTACAAGACGGGCCGCAAGAAGCCGGCGATGATCCTGGTCTCGTTCCCGCACAACCCAACGACGCACTGCGTGCAACGGGATTTCTTCGAGACCCTCGTCGCGCTGGCGCACAAGCACGGCACGATGATCGTCCACGACTTCGCCTACGCCGACCTTACCTTCGACGGCTACCGCGCGCCGTCGCTGCTGGAGATACCCGGCGCGAAAGAGATCGGCGTCGAAATCTTCTCGATGTCGAAGAGCTACAACATGGCCGGCTGGAGAGTCGGGTTTTGCCTGGGCAATCCCAAAATGATCGGCGCGCTCAGACGCATCAAGAGCTACCTCGACTACGGCACGTTCCAACCGATCCAGATCGCCGCAATTATCGGCTTGCGCGAATGCGAGAAATTCACGCGCGAAAACGCCGCTTACCATCGAAAACGCCGCGACGTGCTGATCGACGGGCTGGCCAAAGCGGGCTGGGACGTGCCGCCGCCGCAGGCGACGATGTTCGTCTGGGCGAAAATCCCGGAGCGCTTTTCGTCGGCCGGGTCGCTGGAGTTTTCGAAACTCGTGCTCGAACGCGGTCTCGTGGCGGTTTCGCCCGGAATCGGATTCGGGCCGACGGGCGAAGGCCACGTTCGATTCGCGTTGGTGGAGAACGAACAGCGCATCCGGCAGGCGACGCGCGGCATCCGCAAGATGCTGCGGGACGAAGGGACTGCGCCATGATCCGCAACGCCGCGCTGGCATTCGCCGCAGCCTGGTTGACCACTGCTACGCTGCACGGCCAGTCGGCGGACCGCGTGGTTGCCGCTGTCGAGTTGCGCTACAACCGCCTGGCGACGATGCGCTCCGATTTCGAGCAGTCGCTGGAATACGCCGGCAGGCGGCGCATGATCGAGGCGGGAACTCTTTACCTGCGGCGCCCGGGCAAAATGCGCTGGGACTATACGCAGCCGCAAGGAAAAATCGCCATCGGCGACGGCGATATGTTCCGCATCTACAACCCCTACACCAATCAGGTGCGCCAAGTGAAGCTCGACGAGACCGCCGACCTGCGCGCGCCGCTGGCGTTCCTGCTGGGCCGCATGCGGCTGAAGCGCCAGTTCCGCAACCTGCGCATCGAAACGATCGAAGGCGAAAGCGCGCTCGTTGCCGAGGGGCGCACCGGCAGAGAATATTTCTCCCGCGTGGAATTCGCCTACGACCCGGACGACTTCCGCCTGCGGCGGATCGCCGTATATGGGCGGGACGATTCGATCAACGTTTTTCGCTTCCGCAACGAAACCCTGAACCCCCCTCTCGATCTCGAGCTGTTCGAGTTCCGCTCGCCGCAAGGCGCGGAGATCCTGCCCGTCAGCAGCTACAGCGGAGACCAACAGGCCGCGGGCAAGAGCGAGCCCGCGAACTGACTTCCGCTGTTCCGCCGCGCCGGCGGACCGGACCGCGCAAGCAGCCGCTCCGGATTCTGCTCGCTATTCCACCGCGCAAGCGGTCATTGTCCCGATTCGACGCGGGCGGATTCCAGGAAAACCGGAAGGATGGGGACGTCTTCCATCGGCCCCCGGCGGCTGGTTTGCACCCGCGAGATGCGCTCGACCGTTTCCATACCTTCGATCACGCGGCCGAAAACGGTGTAGCCGAAGCGCCGCGCGCCGCGGTTGAGATCGGCATTGTCTTTGAGATTGATGAAAAATTGCGACGTGGCGGAATTCTTTTGCCACTGGCGGGCCATCGCCACTGTCCCGCGCAGGTTGCGCAGTCCGTTCTTCGTTTCGATCTTGACTGCCTTGAAGGCGGGCTTGAGCTCCAACTCCGGCGTAAACCCTCCGCCCTGCACGACGAAGTTTTCGATCACCCGATGGAAAACCGTATCGTCGTAAAAACCGGCGTTCACATAGGCTAGAAAATTCTCGACGGTCTTGGACGCCTTGGCCGGAAACAACTCGATGCGGATTACGCCCTTCGACGTTTGTAGGACTACGATCGGCCCCGCCGCGTCGTCCGCGCCCGCGGCGGCGGTTGCCGCGCATGCCGCAACGGCGAGAAGCATTACAGGCAACGACAAGCGCATCGGCGCTTCTCAGTTTACTCGCTCTTCCGCCGCCGGGCCGTCTGCTACCTTGGGGAAGCTGGGGGATCGCAGTGTCTCGGCCGCGCATCGGCATTTCGGCGTGTTTGCTCGGCGAGCCGGTGCGCTACGACGGGAGCGGGCGGCGCCGCGGTCGGATACTCGAGTACTTCGCCGAGCGGGTCGAGTGGTCGCCGGTATGCCCCGAAGTGGAGACCGGCATGGGCGTGCCGCGCGAGACGGTCGAGTTGGCCGCGGCGCCGGACGGGCTGCGGCTGCTCGGAACGCAATCCGGCAAAGACCATACCGCGGCGATGCGGGCATGGTCCGCCAAGCGCCTGGAAGAACTCGACGGAATCGGGGGCTTCATTCTCAAGGCTCGCTCCCCGAGTTGCGGGCTGCGCGGCGTCCCGGTGCGCAACCGCGGCGAGCCGGCAAGCGGCATGTTCGCCGCGGCCTTGGCCGCCCGGTTTGCGTCCTTGCCGGTCGTTGAAGACGAAGATCTCGACAGCGCCGAGGCGCTCGGAGCATTCGAACGCCAAGTCAGGGATTACGCGCGCCGTCAAGAACGCGGCCGCGCGGACATCGCTGCCCTTGGTACCGGGGGGCGGATTTGAACCGCCGACCTACGGGTTATGAGTCCGTCGCTCTGACCAACTGAGCTACCCCGGCAGACCTGCTTTCATTGTACCGGTCCCGCGCTTTCGGTCTTTTTCCACCGTCTTTTCCAATACAAGATGAGCCCGTAGGGAACCTGTTCGGAGAGCTCAGCACGCGACATGGCGTTGACGGACACGGTTCGCATTCACCCGATTTTACGGCGTTCAGCGCCGCAAACTGGGCGATATTGAAATCATCACCTCAACCGACGGCCCAACGCGGCATGGATTCCGCATCGAAACGTAGCGACAGGCACACAGCGCTTACAATCGGGTTTTCATACCCCGAACGGAATCCGAACACCGCCATGACCGCCATTATCGGCGTAGACTTCAGCGGCGCCAAGCACGACCGCAACACCTGGGCAGCCCGAGGACGCCTCGCCCCGGACGGAGAGCTGTGGTTCGATAGCGTCCAGCCGGTCCTCCGCCAAGACCTGTTCAAACTGCTGGCAACCGTCCCGACCCCAGCGGTAGCCGCCCTCGATTTCCCCTTCGGCGTTCCAGCCGCGTTCGCTGCATACCTGAATCCCCGTTGTAAACCAGGGGAAGCAGCCATGCCCGCCGTCTGGCAAACAATAGCCGGAATGAGCGCAGAGCAATTCGCCTTGGAAAGAAACAACTTCGTTTCCCAATTCGGAGAACACAAACGTACCGGCGATGCAGCGTATGGCGAAAGTTTTTCTCCCTTACACCGCTTCAATCCCGATATGCTGCCCATGACTTATTACGGCATCGGGATGCTCCACCGCTGCCATGAGGACTACCCGGCGCGCTGGCATGCGCCGCCGCTGGACCCGCCGTCAAACCCAGAGGGCACAGTTACATTGCTGGAAACCATGCCGGGCGCCTTCCTGAAGGCCATCGGCTTAAAGCACACGGGGTACAAAAATAGACGGGATGCGCTGGACGCGTTGCAACGCCGCGCCGCCATCCTCGACGGCCTTGACGCCAAATCCGACGTTCTCTTGCCCAATTTGTCCGCGGTAGAAATGGGTTGCCGCGCCAGCCACGACTGTCTCGACTCCGTGATCGCCGCCGTAGCGGCAGCGGCCTGGGCGCAAGACCCCGACCGATTCCGCCGGCCCAACGCCGACAAGCTTCCCCAAGCCTGCCTCGAAGGCTGGATCTACTGTGTTAATATCGAATCGCACATTGGCATGTAACGCCTATTCTCATGCGAACCACGATCTCGTTACCCGACGAACTCGCTCAGACCGCGCGAAAAGAGGCCCGGAAACGCGGCGTCAGCCTGTCAGCGGTGATTCGGGAGTCTTTGGAGATCCGTCTCTGCAAGCCGGTCAGCGCCGGCCTTCCCTGGCAAGGGATCGTGAGCGATGCGCAAAGCGCCGCGCGGCGCCTCGACGCGGCGCTCTCTGAAAACTGGTCGGTTCACATTGCCGGCGATCGTTGACAGCGGCCCGTTGCCGGCAACCGCAAACGACGCAGCCCCGGATCATGCCGCTGCATCGATTTATAGCGTAGGGCCGATGCGCCACGTCACGAACTCGCGGTGGCCCAGGCGCTCGCTGTGGGTCTTTTTGCCCGAAGCTACGTCGAGAACGAACTCGTACATGCGCTTGCCCAGAGACGGGATGTCCTCTTCGCCGTCGGCCACGGCGCCCGCGTTGATGTCCATGTCTTCGTTCATGTGCGAGGCCATCGGGGTGTTGGAGGCGACCTTGATTACCGGCGCGGTCGGAAAGCCGAAACAACTGCCCCGTCCCGTGGTGAACAGGCAGACGTTGCAGCCGCCCGCCACCATGCCCGCCACCGAAGGCGGATCGTAGCCGGGGCTGTTCATGAATACGAAGCCCGGCTCCGCGATGCGCTCGGCGTAGTCGTAAACCGCGGTCAGGTTGGAGGAGCCGCCCTTGGCCACGGCGCCCAGCGATTTTTCGGCGATGTTCGAGATGCCGCCGGCGCGGTTGCCCGGCGACGGATTGCTGTTGAACGTCGGCGCATCCCGGAAACGGCCCACATAGTCGAAATACCAGTCGAGCATGTCGAGCAGCCGCCGGCCGACTTGGCGGTTGACCGCGCGGCGCGTCAGCAGATGCTCGGCGCCCCAAATCTCCGTCGTTTCGCCCAGACAGGCCGTGCCGCCCTGCTTGACGATGAGATCGGAGCAATAGCCGACGCCGGGGTTGGCGGTAATTCCCGAAAACCCGTCCGAGCCGCCGCACTCGAGCGAGACGGTCAGCTTCGACGCCGGGCAGGGAACGCGCTCCGTCCTGCCCACTTCGTCGATCAACTCCCAGACGGCCTTGACGCTGTCGGCGACGACTCTGCGGGTTCCTCCGCTCTCTTGCAGGGTGAAGCCGCGGCGCGGGGCGCTCCCGTTCCCCGTCGCTTCAGGCCGCGTGTAGTAGCCGATCTGGTTGACCTCGCAGCCCAGGCCGACCACGACCGCGGCGGCGACGTTGGGATGATCGGCCAAGCCGTCGAGCGTGCGCCGCAGCAGTTGCGCGTCCGCCCCCTCGGCTTTGCCGCAGCCGTCCTCGTGGGGCAGGGCGATGACGCCGTCGATGCCGGAATCGTCGAACGATTCGTACTGGAACGCGTCCCCGATTTTCTGCGTTGCGTACGCGGAACAGTTGCTGGCGCCGACAATCACAACGTAATTCCGCGTGCCGGCGCGGCCGTCCGCGCGCGGATAGCCGAGGAATGCGCTCCTGGGGTGGACAGGGGTTTGCGGCAAGTCGGTCAGCGCCGTGGCGAACTCGTATTCGCGCTCGGCTACGTCGAACAGCAGATTGTGCGTGTGAACCCAGTCTCCCGGCGCAAGCGCGGCGCCGGCGCGGCCGATATCTTCGCCGTACTTGAAAACCGCGCCGCCTGCGGGAATCCGGGCAACGGCCACCTTATGACCCGCAGCGACGGCTTTGGGAATCCCGATCGAGGCCCCTTCGAACTCAATCTGCGCATTAGCCGGAAGCGACACCCGCGCCACCGCCACGTTATCCGCCGGGTTGAGCCGGATCAACGGATTGGCGGGAATGGCCGCAGGATCGAGATGGACGAGACCGGACATGGCTGCCGTCGAATGTTACAACGTATCGGCCAGCGCCGCGCCGACCTTCATCAGCAGCGCCGTTTCCTCGCCGCTGAACTGCCGCTGGCGCGCCGTCGCCACGCCCAGAGCGCCCACGGCCTTGCCGTCTTTCATCAGCGGCACGCAGATCGAGCCCTTCGCGCCCGTCGTTTTGGCGCCCGGCCTGGCGTCGCCGCTCGCATCGGTTTGCAGGTTGCACATGTCCACCGGCTCGCGGCGCTCGACGGCAAGGCCGGCGATGCCCTTGCCCACGGGGATGCGCCGAATCACGGGCAGCAAGCGGTCGGGAATGCCGCCGGCATGAGCTTCGAGATGCAGCAATCCGTCGGCGGCGAGCTTGTGGACCGTGCCCGTGTCGGCATCCAACTCGACGAGCACGAGCGCAAGCGCGCCCGCGGCGTCGAGCGTCCGAATTTTTTCTATCAAGGCGATGCTCTTAGTTTAGCGAGTCCCGCCTGTCAAATGAACGCCACGGAACCGTCTTCGCGGTAACCCGTGGAGCGTTTCCACGGACGCGGCGGGTAATGCCGGAACGCCTCCTCGTTGAGTTCCACTCCCCATCCGGGCTTGGAGGGAATGTCCAGGTACCCTTCCCGCACCATCAGCGGCTCCTGCAGCACGTCTTTGTAAGCTCCGTCAACGGGAGCTTTGTACTCGAGCACCAGGAAGTTCGGCGTCGAGGCGGCAAAATGAACGTTCACGGCCGTGGCCAGCGGGCTCATCGGATTGTGCGGCGCAACCATCATGTACTGCGCCTCGGCCATCGCCGCGATCTTCTTCATCTCGAGCACGCCGCCGCAAACGCAAATGTCCGGCTGGACAATGTCCACGGCCTGCAGATTGACGATGTCGCGAAATTCGTATTTCGTGAAATTGCACTCGCCGCTGGCCAAGGGGATATCCACGTGGTCGGCGAGCTTCTTCATCGCTTCGGGGTTCTCCGGGCGGATCGGCTCTTCCAGCCAAAACGGATAGTAAGGTTCGATCTCCTTGGCGACGCGGATTGCCCGCTGCACCTCGAAGTAACGGGCGTGGATATCGACAGCGATGTCCACGTCCGGCCCGACTGCATCGCGAACGGCCTTGACGCGGTCGCCGGCAATGCGCGTGACGCGGTTGTAGGGCATGCGGTTGTCGCCGGGGTTGTGCGGCGACATCTATTCTTACAAAAATATACTGTACACTGCTTCCGCCGAGGTGTTCTAGACAAGTGTGTTTTAGGTACCGGGTGCGTCGGGGTTGCGTGTGCGCAAAGGGGGTGCCGCTTAGCGCGGGTGGTGCCGTGTGTTGTCACTGTGGTGAGGCCCCTGGCCTGTTTAGAGCTCGTGTGGGGGGCTTTTGTGCTGGGCACGCTATTTGCTGAATATGTGGGCTAAAGGCGCAGAAGATTTGCTACATTGCTGGGACATGCACCCTAAGAGCTGATGAAACTGTAACTGATGAAACTATAGCTACGGAGTTTATTATACCTAGACCTAAAGGGTTTATTATAACCAATGATCGACGACAATTATTTTTGCCGGTTGCCGAGGACGCGATCGGCCGGTTCGTGGACCCACCCGGAGTCGTGTGAGACTGCCCGTTTTCCTCGCGGAGGACGGGTTGGTCACGGATGCGCAGGTTCGGCGATTGCGAGAGAAACGGATGTCGGGGAAGACGTTGGCGGCGGCCGCGGCGGCGGCGGGAATGAGCGAGCGGACGGCGCGCCAGTGGCAGAGCGGCGCGTTGCCGTCGACGGCGAAGGCGCCGCGGACGTGGCGGACGCGGGAGGACCCGTTCGCCGACGTGTGGGAGTCGGAGGTGGTGCCGCAGCTTGTGGTCGATGCCGACGGCCGGCTGCAGGTGCTGACGCTGTTCAAGGCGCTGTGCCGGCGGCATCCGGGTTGCTTTCAGGAGGGGCAGCTACGGACGCTGCAGCGGCGGGTCCGCGACTGGCGGGTGCAGTACGGTGCGGACCGCGAGGTGTACTTCGAGCAGGTGGCGGTTGCGGGTCGGGAAGCGGCGTTCGACTTCACCGACACGAGCGATCTGGGCGTGACGATCCGGGGCGTTGGGTTCCCGCACCTGTTGTTCGAGTGGGTGCTGAGCTACAGCAAGTGGACGTATGTGGGGCTGGCGCTGAGCGAGACGTTCGAGGCGCTGGTGGCTGGCCTGCAGGGCGCGCTGTGGACACTGGGTGCGGTGCCGGCGGTGCTTCGTCACGACAATCTGTCGGCGGCGACGCACGAGCTGAAGCGCAGCGGCGGGCGCCAGTTGACGGCACGTTTCCGGCAGGTTCTGGACCACTACGGGCTGGACTCGTCGCGGATCCAGCCGGGGAAACCGCACGAGAACGGGGTCGCCGAGCAGGCGCACTTCCGCACGAAGACGGCCATCGAGCAGGCGCTGCTGCTGCGGGGCGACAGAGACTTCGTCGACGAATCGGCGTATCTGCGCTTCGTGCGTGCGGTCGTCGACGAAGAGCGGAACCGGCCGGCGGCGGCTCGGCTGGCCGAGGAGCGTTCGTATCTGCGACCGTTGCCGGCGGCGCGGATCCCGGAGTACACGACCTTCCAGTGCAGAGTGCGCAAGTGGAGCACGATTCGCATCGGCAGCCGAATCTACTCGGTGCCGTCGCGCCTGATAGGTCACACGGTCGAGGCTCGTCAGCACCCGTCGACGGTCGATGTCCTCTACGGCGGCCGGGTGCTGTGCACGATGCCGCGGCTGCGGGGCGCGGCGGACCACCGGATCGACTACCGCCACATCATCGGCAGCCTGGTTCGCAAGCCGGGCGCCTTTGCGCGGTATCGCTTCCGGGAGGAGCTGTTCCCGTCGCTGACGTTCCGGGCGGCGTATGACGCGCTGGGTCGGACGCACGGCGAGCGGGCCGACGTCGAGTATGTGCGGCTGCTGCACCTGGCGGCGACGACCAGCGAGCGGCGGGTCGAGGCGACGCTTCGGGCTCGCCTCGACGCCGGCGACACGTGCGAGTACGCCAGCGTTCAGGCCGAGGTGCGTCCGCCGGTCCCGACCGTGCCGGTGGTCCACATCCCTCGCCCGGACCTGACGCGTTACGACGCGTTGTTGACCGGAGGTCTGCACGGATGACGGCCCCGAGCACGCAGGTGACGACGCTGCTGACGCAGTTCAACCTGACGACGGCGGCCGAGGAGTTGGTACCGCGGCTGACACAGGCCGGCCACCACGACGCGCTGCCGGTGTTGCTGGAAGTGTTCGAGGCCGAAGCCGAGGCGCGTCGCCAGCGCCGGATTGCCCGATTGCGACGAGCATCGCGTCTGCCGCCCGGCAAGACGTTCGAGACGCTCGACACCGGAAGGTTGCCGGGCCCGGTCGTGCAGCAGTTGAAGACGCTGGCCACCGGGGCGTTCCTCGAAACGGCGACCAATGTGCTCGCCTTCGGTCTGCCGGGCGTCGGCAAGAGCCACGCGTTGTGCGCGGTCGCGCACGCGCTGGTCGAAGCCGGCCACAGCGTGTTGTGCGTGCCGGCCTACGCCCTGGTGCAGGAACTGCTCGGCGCCAAACGCGACCTCGACCTGCCGCGGGCGCTGCGCAAGCTCGACCTCTTCGAGGTGATTCTGGCCGATGATCTCGGCTACGTGCAGCAGAGCCCGGACGAGGCCGAGGTGCTGTTCACATTGCTGGCCGAGCGCTACGAGCGGCGCTCGGTGATGGTGACCAGCAACCTGGTGTTCAGCCAGTGGGACCGGATCTTCCGCGACCAGATGGCCACCGCCGCGGCGATCGACCGGCTGGTACACCACTCGGTGGTGCTCGAGTTCGACGTGCCGAGCTATCGAACGGACCCGTCGCGACCGACATCGCCGGCGCCATCACCACCGCCGGCACGTCGTGGACGTCCGCCGGGTCCGCTGTTGCCGCGGCGCCGTCGACCCGCTGCTTCCTGAAACCTGTGTGGTCCGAGACGTCGGCGAGCTGGCGGTTATGAAGGCCCTCGCTGCACTCGGAACGTTTACCTCGCGCACGCTCGGCCACAGGCCGTCAACCCGCTGCGCGAGTCCTCCGCTACGCTCCGGCCCTTCGGGTGACTGCCTGTGGCCGAGCGTGCGGGAAGCCCTTGCGGGCCAGCCGGAAGGCTGGCCCGCGTTCGACTGCCCGGAAGTGCGACGCCGGGGAGCCGCTCCGCTGTCGCGGACCAACGCACACGCGTACACCAATGCCGACGGCAACCGAGCGGTGGGGTCTGTCGCCACGCTTGCGCCTCGAACGCTCGGCCGACCGCTTCCCCTCCGGTCCGTTACGTAACGGTGCAGTATTAGTCCTATGGCGCTGACGAACGCGGAGCGGCAGGCACGTTACCGGGAGCGGCGGAAGGTCGCCGAATCCCGGATCCGGTACCGCCGGCCAGCAGACCGGAGGTCGCGGCCACAGCAGTGGAACGACGCGGTGCAGACGCTCCTGGAGTTGCAGGAACAGTACCAGGAGTGGCGGGACGCGTTGCCGGAATCCCTCGCCGGGTCCGCGACCGCGGAGTTGCTCGAGCAGGTCTGCGATCTGGATCTGTCGGTACTGGAGGCTGTCGACCTGCCCAGGGGCTTCGGGCGTGACGGCTAGCGCGCCGGCAAAAATAATTGTCGTCGACCGGCAAAAGTAGTTGACACCGAACAGCGGAGTTTATTATTATGATGTCATGTCTTGCTTTCGAATCAAGACTGTGGCTTCTTTACTGCTGTTGGTGCCTCTTGTTGTGAAAGCTAATGACTCTGAGCTACCAAGTGACGTTAATCCAAATGACGTTAATCGTGCGGACCTTTGTTCTAAGTACGCTTACACTGAAGGAGAGATTCCTCGTACCCGTTTGCTATACCTTGGTGAAGGGGCAGACAAGTATCGAGAGTTTATTGAGCTTGCCGTTGAAAAATGGAATGCGGCTGTTTTTGCTGCTGGAGGACCTGAGCAGCTCATCAAAATTACAGATGAGGCACCCCACAGGTATTATCTTGAAGACGATTTCTATGAATATATAAATTACTATATATATTTACAAGGACTTAACGATTATCAAAGCGCCATTTACTTTAAAGTTGGGGGTGGTGTGTCGGGTGTTGCTGGTGGTGGTGATATTTATATTAACCCGCACTTGGAAGAAAAGTATGGAGGGCCTGGTAAAGCCATTGTTATAATTCACAAGCTTATGGATTTAGGGGAGGGTAGGGGGCTCTACACTGCTACTCGCCGTGTTTACGGCGTCATTTTGCACGAAATTGGGCATCTTGTGGGTCTCCGCCATATTCCCAATTTAGGAAACATTATGGGCCCCGGAGCAAATGATCAGGTCGTGGAACAATGGCGGCCCTTTGCAGAGCTTGCTCGTCGCTCACCTGGGCTGGACTTAGAAGATGTAGGGATTGTTGCGGATTCGAAGCGATTTTATAATTTAGATCTTATAGACGACCCGGAGGAGCTCAAAATGGTAGATAGGTTTACGCGAACAATGGAGCTCGGCGAGCAGGAAAAGATGCTTTTGAACTGCCTTTATCGGCAATATAAATATAGGCCGGAATATAACTAATATAACTATGCTTAAGAAGTTTATTATAACCAAGGAGTTTAGTATGTTTTGTTTTCGAATTAAGGAAACTCTGAACAAGCAGGCTATTGGAATAAGGGGGAGAGCGATGGCGCAGCGGACGTTTGCAGAATTGGAGTACGAGGGGAAGAAGAAGCAGACGAGGCGGGAGAAGTTTCTGGCACGGATGGAGGACTTGATTCCGTGGGAGCGCTTGGAGGAGCGCATCCGCCCGTACTACCCCCAAGCGGGGCGGGGGCGGCGACCGTACGCGTTGGCGGTGATGCTGCGCGTGCATTGCGTGCAGTTGTTTTACAACGTGAGCGATCCGGGGATGGAGGACATGCTGTACGAGATCGAGTCGGTGCGGCGCTTCGTGGGCTTGCGTTTGGGGGATGCGCTGCCGGACGAGACGACGATTTTGAACTTTCGGCATCTGTTGGAGCGGCACGAGTTGGGCGGGAAGCTGATGGCGGAGATCAACGCGCACTTGGCGGAGCAAGGCTTGCGGCTGCGGGAGGGGACGATTCTGGAGGCGACGATCATCGCGGCGCCGAGTTCGACGAAGAACAAGAAGCGGAGTCGCGACCCACAGATGCATCAGACCAAGAAGGGGAATCAATGGTATTTCGGGATGAAGGCGCATATCGGCGTGGACGCCGAGACGGGGCTGACGCATAGCGTGGCGGCGACGGCGGCGAACGTGGCGGATGTGACCCAAGGGCATGAGTTGCTGCACGGAAATTCGCCGGCAGCCCGGCTGCAACCGCTCCTTACGGACAACTTCAACCAGCCAACGCGCCAAAACCACTTTATTCAGACTTTCCTTAAGGCTGTGGCTTTTTTATTTTTGTTGATGCCCTTTGTTGCAAAGGCTCAGCTCACTGTCAGGGGTGATGACGTTTTGAGTTATGGGAAGCTTTGTACTCATTACACCGTACTCGATGGAGGGGTGGTGCCTACTACCATCTCACTATACCTTGGTGAAGGGGCAGACCAGTATCGAGAGCTTATTGAGCTTGCCGCTGAAAAATGGAATGCGACTGTTTACGCTGCTGCTGGGCTGGGGTACCGACTCTTCAGAGTTAAAGATCAGGTACCTCTTAGGTATCAGCTTCCGGAAAATTTTTGGGATAATGTAGAAAACGACCTATACTTACAATCATTGCACGATAATCAAAACGTCATTTACTTTAAAAATTCTGGTAGACCTGGGCTTGATGGTTTCACTAGTGGTGGTGATATTTATATTAATACCTACCAAGAAGAGCAGGCAGTGCCTGGTCAAGTTATTGTTAACACTCATAAGCTTACAGATTTGGGGGACGGCAGGGGGCTTTACCTTGCTGTTAACAGAATTTACCTAAGCATTTTGCACGAAATGGGACATATGGTAGGCCTCAAAGACATGCCAGTTTTTGGAAACGTCATGAGCCCCCAACCCATTCAAAGTGTGGTGGCAAAATGGCAACCCCTTGCAGAGCTTGCTAATCAATCACCTATGCTGAATGTAGAAGATGTTGGGATTATCGCAGATAATAATCGATTTAATGGTACCGATATTATAGACGACCCAGAAGAGCTCGAACTGGTTGATATGTTTACACGAACAATGAGTATCGGTGAGCAGGAGCAGATGTTGTTGCCCTGTATTTATCGGCCACCTCAAAAAGCTTCAATTTAGAGGGACGTGCGGCCAAAATAGTTAGCTCACCAGGCTGAAAACCCGCCGTAATACGGTCCAAATCTTCAAAACCCGAAGGCACACCCGTTATCGAATTTTTATTGGCATAAAGAGCTTCAATGCGCTTAAGGCTCGACTTAATAATGTCGCGTGCCTCAATAACCCCCCCCCGATTCTTGCGACTCTGTGAGCTTAAAAACCCCTGCCTCCACCTCGTTGGTAAAGCTCTCAAGATCGGCAAAGTCCTGCTGGTAAGCACGCTCTACAAAATCGCTGGTGACCTGAATTAAATTACGTAAAAAAGATTTTTCTTTAACAATGCGTGCGTAAGTTAACACATTGGCCGTGCTAGGAGTTTGTTCCATAATTTCGGCCAAGTAGGCCGCCTCGCCTGCTCGGTGTAAAACCTTTTTTTCCATTAACCAGTTGGTTACAGTTACCAAGTCGGCGGGCTGCTCCCCTTTGTTGAGGTCCGTAATGGCGGCGTATATTTGACGATGAGCTGGTTTGTAAAAATCCTCCTCCCTTACGAGTAAAGATACCTCGTTCCAAATCTCTTGTTCTAACATTAAGCCACCCAATAAGGACTGCTCAGCCGATATATTTTGTGGCGGAACACGAACCGACACTTATTGACTGCGGTGTAACCGTGGTCGGCGATCAACCGTTGCGCGTTCTCCGCCGCTTCTTCGGGCGACGAGCCGCCGATGCTCTGGTAGGTTCGCACCTTGTTGCGCACGCGCCCGCCGAGCAGCGCCCAGGCGGGCAGTCCAGCCGCCTTGCCGGCGATATCCCACAGCGCATGCTCGATGCCGCTGATCGCCGCATTGACCACCGAGCCGCCCGGAAAGCGCGTCGTGTTGTACATCAAATCCCATAGGAACTGGATATTGCGCGGATCCTGCCCGACGAGCCAGAGCTTGTAGTCTTCGATAACCTTGACGGTCGCTTCGTCCGGACCGACGGAGTAGGCTTCGCCTATGCCCGCGATTCCCTGGTCGGTTTCGACTTTCACGTAAACCCAGTTGCGCCCCCGCGGGATATTGCCGGTTCCCGATCCGCCGGCGCCGGCCCGCGTGGTGCCGACCAGAAAAGTCTTGATGTCGGTAATTTTGATTGCCGGCTTGTCGCCCATGGGCGCGGGCGCCTGGGGCATGGCGGAAACCGCTGCGGCCCCGAGCCCGGCTTGACCGATAAACGCTCGTCGCTTCATACGAAAACCTCCCTCTCCGCGGCCGGCTTTATTGTATCGGGCGGCTTGCGGCGGGCGGCCCGAAACCGACGAAATTCCCGGCGAAAAAACGATGCGTTAAGATAACGCAGGCGCCCTGCTCGTGTTGGGATTCCTTATAAGTGTGGTTGTTGCCGTCATTTTATGGCTGCGGCTGCGTTCCGTCGAAGCGGAAAACCGCATGCTCAAACGCGGGCTCGCCGACCTCAGGGAAGAAATTCAAGCGGTCCGCAAAGCGTTCCTGCGGCGGATCTCCGCTCTGGAAGGCGCGGCTCCCGCAGCGGCCCCGCCGCCTGAGCATGCGCCGGCCCCGGCAACGGAACCCGTCCCGGAAGCTCCGCCGGCCGTCGAAGAACCGGCCGCGGCCCAAGCGCCTGTCGATCTCCCGCCGCCTACGCCCGCTCCTTCCCAGCCGCGCGGCAAGCCCAAGCTCATCGACTGGGAGCAGTGGGTCGGCGTGCGCGGCGCCTCGCTGCTCGGTTCCGCCGTTCTCGGCCTTGCAGCCTTGCTTTTCCTGCAGTATTCGATCGAGAAGGGTTTGCTCTCTCCCGAGCTTCGCGTCGTGCTGGGATTCCTCACCGGAGCCGCCGCAGTCGCCGGCTCGGAGTGGCTGCGCAGAAAAAACTATTCGCGGCAAGCCGACGCGCTCGCGGGCGGAGGAATCTTCGTTCTCTACGCGGCAGCTTGGGCGGCGCACGTGATCTACGGATTTATCGGCAACGGCGCGTCGTTTGTCCTGATGGCGCTGATCACCCTGACTTGCGGCTACCTTTCCTGGCGCCGCCGCGCCCTGAGCACTGCGCTCCTGGGGCTGATCGGGGGCTTTCTTACCCCGCTTTTGCTCTCAACGGGACAAGACCGGCCCCTAACGCTTTTTTCTTACCTGTTAATACTCAACGTCGGCCTGTACGCGCTGGCCCGCGCGCGCGATTGGCCGCTGGTCTCGGCATTGGCCATGATGGCCACCGTCTTCTACCAGGCCTTCTGGATTCTGTCTCGCATGGGCGTCGGACAGAGCGGGCTGGGCTTGACCATCCTCGGCGTATTCGCCGCTTTCTACTTCCTGACGGCTGTGAGCCCAGCGCGGCGCGAACCCGGCGCGCTGGAAAAATTAACCGGCATCGCGAGTATCGCCACGCCGCTCGGTCTGACGGCGTATTTCGCCTCCTCGGCCGAGCTCAGCCCTCACCTTTTCCCGCTCGCGGCGCTGCTCACGCTCCTGTCGCTGGCGAGCGTCCGGCTGGGGCGCGAACCCGGCATGGAAATCCTGCCGTTCCTGGCCGCCGCCGCCGATATCGGCATCATGGCCGCCTGGGCGGCTCAAGCGACCTTCGACTCCGCGCGCTCGTGGGAGTTTTCCCTTGCGGCGATCCTCCTGGCCGCCGCTTTCCACGGGCCCTGGGAGTGGTTCCGGCGCGGCGGCCGCGAAGTAGAGGGGCGCTCGCTCGGCATTCCGGCGCTGTGCAGCGCGGGAGGGCTGATTCTGCTATTGATCCCCACGCAAAGCTACCGTATGCCGCCGGCGTTCGCGGCATGGCTGACCGCGCTGACCGTGCTGAGCCTGCTGCTGCTCCGACAAGACTATTTGCGCGCCCGCGTCCGCGGCGCCTGGGCGGCGGCGTTGGCCGTCGGCGCGGGGTTTGCAGCCGCCATCGCGCGCCTGCCGCTCGACGGCGAGCCGTCGCGGAGTTGGCTCTACATTCTCGGCCTGGTTTATTCCGCCGCTCTGCTCTTGCCCGGAAGTCTGACCGCCGACCGGCTCCGGCAAAGGGCGCTCCTGCGAGCGGGCGCGCTCGCTCCGGCAGCGCTATTGGCGGGACTTTTCTTCAGGGCGAACGACCCCTACGTCCCGGCTCTGTTCTTTCTGACGATTGCGCTGTTCCTGGGAATTCTCATCGCCATCGCCGCCGAACAACTTGAAAACGGCGGCGTATTGAGCGCGGCGGCGTTCCTGGTTGCCGCCGTCCACTGGTCATGGGCAATCAAGCAGTCGCACGACGCCCCGGCCGGCGGCCCCCTGCTGCTGATGTTGGCAAGCGTTTTGCTTTTCACGGCATGGCCGCTTTTTTTTGCAGGGTTGCGCGAAAATCGCTGGGCTTTGCGCGCTTCCGCGCTGGCCGGCCCGTTCGGCTTCGGCGCGGCGTACGGATTTTTCAAGGGCGCCCTGGGGGAAGCCTACCTCGCGGGCTTGCCTCTCGCCTTGGCCGCCGTATCGGGAGCGGCGCTGCGGATCTTTCGCAATTTCCCAAACGTCTCACAAAGGCCGCGGCAGCACGGAACCGTATGGTACGCCGCCGTCGCGCTCTCGTTCGTCGCCATCGCGATACCCCTCCAGCTTCAAAAGGAATGGGTGTTGATCGGCTGGGCCTTGCAGGGAGCGGTCCTGATCCAACTGTGGCGCAAGCTCGACCATCCGGGCCTGAAATACTTCGCGCTGTCGCTGTTGGCGCTGGTCGCGCTCCGCTTGCTGCTCCCCGATGCGTGGGCTTTCCACCCGCGCTCGGGCCGGCCGGTTCTGAACTGGTTGATGTACGCCTATCTCGTTCCAGCCGCCGCTCTGATCGCCGGCGCGGTCGGTCTCCGCGGAAGCGAGGTTGAGCGGGCTCGAGAATCGGAAGCGCGGCTCTACCGCGCCGGCCGCCCGCTCGGCGCCGGTTTGTGCGGACTCTCGGCCATTCTCGTCATTTTTGTCTGGATCAACCTGACCGTCCTCGATGTCTTCTCCATAGGCAGGCAAATCGACTTCGCTTTCGAGCGAACCGCGGCGCGGGACCTCACCCTGTCGCTCGCCTGGGCGCTCTACGCCCTCGTGCTGCTCGCGGTCGGCTTCCGCACGCGCATCCGCTCTCTGCGTTGGATCAGCTTGCTCTTTCTGCTGGCCACGATCGGAAAAGTGTTTCTTTACGATTTGGGCGAATTGGAGGATCTTTACCGTGTAGCCTCGCTGCTCGGCCTCGCCCTGTCGCTGATCCTGGTCTCTCTTGCTTATCAACGGTTCGTTTTCGCACATTCAGACGATTGACGGACCATTGCGCGGTTGATATTCTCGAAACGGCGGGCAACCGTCGGAGCGGCGCATACATCTAATAAGCCGACGATACTTCGCTGGAAGGAATGCCATGACACCTCGAACAAAACGACCGGCGCCCGCGGCCATTGCGGCCGCTGCCGCGTTGACCGCGGTTGCGGCGCTGCTGCCGCTGCAACTCTCGGCGCAATCGACCGACCGCGGCCCGGCGCTCGGCGTGGCCCGCGTCAGCTTGGTCGGCGGCGAAGTCACGACCAAGCGCGGCGATTCGGGAGATTGGGTCGCCGCCCGCATCAATCAGCCTGTTGTCGAAGGCGATTCGGTCATGACCGGGCCCGGCTCGCGCGCCGAGATTCAACTCGACTACGGCAATCTGGTGCGGCTGAACAGCAACAGCGAGATCGAATTCGCTTCCCTAGGCAATCGCAAATTTCAAATTCGTGTCGCTACCGGCTCCGTCGGCTACAGCGAGTTGCGCGACAGCGCAGCCGACGTGGACATTGAAACCCCTCTCGTCGCGGTGCGTCCGGCGCAAAGCGGCCGCTACCGCATCGACCTGAGGCCGGGGGAAATCGTCGTGACGGTGCGCAAAGGCGCGGCCGAGGTCGCCTCCGTCAACGGTTTGGAAACTCTCGGCAGCGGGAGAACGATGATTGTCCGCGAGGGCGCCGAAGGGCCCGAGTTCCGCTTGGCGAAAGCGGAGCCGAAAGACGATTGGGACCGTTGGGCCGAATCCCGCGACAATCGCCTCAATAAATCGGAATCGTACCGCTACGTCAGCCGCGACATCTACGGCGCCGAAGCGCTCGACGACTACGGCGATTGGCGCTACGTGTCAGGCTACGGCTATTCGTGGTTCCCGCATAGTACGGCAAGCGGCTGGGCTCCGTACCGCCAAGGCCGCTGGACCTGGCTCGATTACTACGGCTGGAGCTGGGTCGGCGCCGAGCCTTGGGGCTGGGCCCCGTACCACTGGGGACGCTGGTACCACCACGCAGGCTACGGCTGGGGCTGGTATCCGGGATCGCCCTATCGGCGCCACTTCTGGCGCCCCGCTCTGGTCACGTTTTTCGGTTATAACGGTTTTTCCGGATTCAACTTCGGACTGGGCTACGGGTACGGCAACATCGGCTGGTGCCCGCTGGGCCCCGGCGAGATCTATACGCCTTGGTACGGCGGCGGCTTTTACGGCGGCGGGACCAACCGCACGGTCGTTGTCGACAACAGCGTCAACATTCACAACACCTACCGCAATGCGCGCGCGCCCAACGGCGTGACCGTGGTCGACGCGCAGGGCTTCTCGCAGGGTCTGGTGAACAACCCGCGGACGCTGCGCAGCGCCGAATTGGCGCGGGCCACGTCGATTCGAGGGCAGATTCCGGTGGTCCCGGCGCGCGGCAGTCAGGGGAGGATCGTGCGGACTTCAACCGCAGCAGCAGGCGGCGCGCCGGCGGCGCGGACGCTGCGCACCGGCGCGGCGCGGGTTCCCTTCGACCGGCAGCGCGCGCAAATCGAAAGCTCGGTCCGCGCTTTCCGCGAAACCGTGCAAACCCGGACGACGACCGCGGCGGCGGGGAGAGCCCCGGCTTCGCGCGGCGCGATATCCCGCGCCGGCGCGCAGGCCCGCGGCGCAGCCCCCGCTCCCGGGATCCGAACCGCCGCACGCGCGCCCGCCGGGAATGCGGCCGCTGCGCCGACGTCCCGCTCGCTGCGCAGCGCCGGCAGCGCTTCCACGGGCGCCCGTTTGGGCAGAACGCAAGCGAGCGTACGCTCGGGCCGAGCGGCGGCCTCTGCCGGAACCTGGTCCCGGTTCGGCCGCTCGGCGCCCTCGGGCACAAGGACCGCCGCAACCAGGGCGACTCAAGCAGGACGCTCGGCGCAACGGCCGACTTATGCGCCGCGGACACAATCGCGGGCATCGGTTCGAAGCGGCGCTGCAAGCGCCCGGACCCGCTCATCGGCGCTCGGCGCTCGCTCGAACGTAAATGCCGGCGGCATTTCGAGCTCGCGGGGCTTTACCCCGCGCAGCCGGTCGCGAGTAAGCACGACGGCTCCGTCCGCTCGAAGCCGCAGCACGCGGACGGCGAGCATCCCGCGCAGCTCGAGTTCGCAGAGTCGCGCGCGCAGCGTCTACACCCCGCGCCCCTCTGCTTCATCGAGGAGCAGCGGCTTCGGCGGCGGGTTCCCCAGCCGGTCGGTATCGCGCTCCTCGTCCAGCGGCGGTTACTCGGCCCCGACGCGGTCCGTTTCGTCTCCGGCGCCCGCGGCGCCCCGCACCAGCGGCGGCGTGACGCGCTCGTCGTCGTCTTCCAGCGGCGGGGTTCGCTCTCGGGGCGGCCGGTAGCCGCCCCGATGTCATGAGAGCCCTCGTTACCGGGGCTACCGGGTTTATCGGGAAGCGGTTATGCTCCCTGCTCGACCGGCCCAAGGCGCTGACGAGAAATCCGGGCGCGCTGCCAAGCGAGTTGTCCGGATTGCAGGCTTTCCAGTGGGATCCCCTCGCCGGACCGCCGCCGCCCGAGGCTTTCGAGGGCGTGGACGCGGTTTTCCATCTGGCCGGAGAGCCGGTTGCAGAGGGCCGCTGGAGCGCGAAAAAGAAGGCCGCGATCCGCAACAGCCGCATCGTCGGCACGCGCAATCTGGTCGCCGGCCTCGCGCCGCTGCGCCCCAAGCCGAAAGCGCTCGTCTCGGCCTCCGCCGTCGGCTTCTACGGCTCGCGGGGCGACGAGATGCTGACGGAGAAGTCCGCCTCAGCGGAAGGTTTTCTGGCCGACGTTTGCCGCGGCTGGGAGGCCGAAGCCGCGAAAGTCGAGGAACACGGCATCCGCGCGGCCTCCATTCGCATCGGACTCGTGCTCGGCAAATCCGGCGGCGCTTTGAAAAAGATGCTGCCCGTTTTCAAGCTGGGCGCCGGAGGACCGCTTGGAAACGGCAAGCAATGGATGCCCTGGATCCATGCCGCCGACTTGGCCAGGCTGTTCGTTTACGTTGCGGAACGCGAAGGAATGCACGGCCCGATCAACGGGGCCGCGGCGAACCCGGTGACCAATCGGGAATTCACGCGAGCGCTGGCCCAAGCGGTGCGCCGGCCCGCCATCTTCCCCGCCCCCGCTTTCGCTCTTCGCCTGATGCTCGGCGAATTCGCCGAAGTGCTGCTGGCCTCGCAGAGAGTCGTGCCGGAAGCGGCGCTCGCAAACGGATTCCGGTTCGAATTCGGCGACTTGGCGGACGCCCTGGCCGAGGCCGTCCGTTGAGCAAAGCCGTGAAAATCTACAGGCTCCACGCCGCAGTCCTGCTGCCCAGGCCGCTTGAGGAAACGTTTGCGTTCTTCGCCGACACCCACAACCTGGAGAGGATTACGCCCGCGTGGCTCCAGTTCCACATCGTGACGCCCAAGCCTATCGTTATGCATGTGGGCGCGCGCATCGATTACAAACTCAAGGTGCGCCGCTTTCCGATCCGATGGCAAAGCGAGATCACGGTTTGGCGCCCCCCGCACCGCTTTACGGACGAGCAACGCAAGGGGCCTTACCGCCTGTGGATTCACGAACACGCCTTCCGCCAAGTCGATGGTCAGACCCTCGCGGAGGACTCCGTGCGCTATGCCGTCCCCGGCGGCGGCCCGGTTCATTGGTTGGCGGTCAAACGCGATATCGAACGCATCTTCGCCTACCGCAAGCTGAAGCTGCGAGAGATCTTCGGAGCAGCCGCAACTGCCAAGACTGCTTAGCGATCGTTTTCAAACGATGGTTGGTACCGACGGATGGATTCGAACCATCGACCTCCTGATCCACAATCAGGCGCTCTAACCTACTGAGCTACGTCGGCAAAAGTTGCGGGCGGCGCGGAAATTCGACCCACTTTCAATTGTAGTGGATTGGCGCGGCGCTCCCGCCGGTCAAGTGGAAATCCGTCGGGCCGACCGGCCGCGCAGACACGCTATGTCAACCTGACGGGCCTGTTCCCGCGCGCGGACTCGTATATGCCGAGCACGATTTGCAGCGCGCGGAGTCCTTCTTTTCCGTCGACCAGCGGCGCTCTCCCCTCTTCGATAGATTTGCCGAAGTCGAGAAATTGACGTTTCAGGTTTTCGATGGAAATGGCCATCGGATCGGCCGCGCCCGACTCGACTCCCGCGGCGAGCGGAGCGTCGGCGCCGGGGTCGCCCGCCACGTCCCAAGCGGTCAGTCGGTCGCCGGTAATGACCGCCGATCCCTTCGAGCCGTGCAACTCGATCCTCTCCGGGTATCCCGGCAGCACGGCGGTCGCCGCTTGAATCACGCCGGTTGCGCCGCTCGCGTAGGCGACGACGGCGTTCACGATGTCTTCCGCCTCCATGACATGCGCGGCGCCGAGTTGCCAGTTGGCGAAGACCTGGGAAAACCGCCCGCCCAGATACTGCATCACATCGACCGTGTGTATGCCCTGATTGATCAGGGCGCCGCCGCCTTCCACCGCCCAGGAACCCTTGCCGGGACGATCGTAGTAGCTCTGCGGACGATGCCACTTGACGTAACCGTCCACCTGCAGCAGCTTGCCCAGGCGGCCGTCCGCGATCGCTTTTTTCAGGAAAATACTACACTCGTCGAAGCGATGCTGGCTGACCACTCCGAGGCGCAGGCCGGCCGATTCGCACAAGGCGATCATCCGCCGGCAAGCGTCGAGGGTGAGCGCCATCGGCTTCTGCAGCAGAACGTGTTTGCCGTTCGCCGCCGCCGCACGGCAAATGTCGAGGCGCGAGTCGGGGAAAGTGCAGACATCGATATAGTCGATGTCGTCCCGCCGGCAAAGCTCTTCGTAGCCGGCGAAGAACTCGCAGCCGTACTTCGCGGCAAACGCCTCGCCTTTCTCCCGGCTGCGGTTGCTGCAGCCGACGAGCCGGTAGCCTATCGCGCGGTAGCTATCGCCGTGCTTATGGGCAATCGCTCCAGTGCCGACAAGTCCGACTCTCACAGTGCTTCTTCTCCTACAGTTGTAGAATTCCGACGTTTGTAGTTCTGCATCCGGCGCTAGTAGCTCCCGGATTTCCACGAGTAGTTCAGGCGCATGTAGTAGTATGCGCCGTTGAACCCGAACGGCGTGAACTGACTGTAACGGTTGCCGACGCCCGCCGCAGCATTGGGGTTTACAGCCGGATAGTTGTTGAGCACGTTCTGGGCGCCGAGCGTGAACGTGAACGATTCCGTTATGGGGTATGAAGCCTCGACGTCGAGGATATATTCGCCGTCGTAACTCGAACCGTCCTCGGAATCGAACCAACTGTCGAAGAAGCTCAGGCGGCCCAGCAGCCGCAGCTTGCCCACGGCTTGCTTGACCGCGAAGTTCCAGCGGGTTTCCGGCAGGGCTTCTTCCAGCTCGCGAATGCGCGTCGCGTCCAGAGTCTCCGGATTGAATTGCGTCACGTCGGTTTCGGTGTGGTTGAAAAGGAAGCTGAAGTCCGTATTGCCGCCGAGCGCCCTGGGCTTGTAGGTAGCGACCACATCGATCCCGTGACTACGGGTATCGAAGTCGTTGGTGAAAAACCGGAAGTTGGCCAGATTGCCGGCGCTCGTCACGCCTTCGGCGATGAGGTCGTCGACTTCCTCGGGCGCGAGGCTGAACAACTGCGTGATGGCCAGCCGGTCCGACACGTCGATGCGGAAATAGTCCGCGGTGACGACAAACGGGCCGCTGCCGAGCACCGCGCCCGCGGTGTAGTTGTGCGACTTCTCGGCTGTGAGCGGCTCGCCGCCGCGAAGCTTGGCGACTTCCGACGTCGATGGAATGGTGCCGTTGTTCACCAGGTCCATCAACTGCAAATCGAACTCGGTCGATACGTTGAAAGCGTTCTGCTGGCCGGGGGTCGGCGCGCGGAAACCGCTGCTCGAACTGGCGCGCAACGCTAAATTTTTGGCCACGCGGTAGCGTCCGGCGAGCTTGTAGTTGATCGTCGAGCCGAAGTCCTCGAAGTTCTCGCCCCGCAGCGCGGCGCCGAGCGACCACGAGTCGCCGGGGCCCTGCAATTCGGCGTCGCCGTAAACCGCATAGTTGCTGCGGCTCCACTCGCCGGCGGCGATCGGACCGAATCCCGGGAACCCGTTGGAAGCCGAGCTGAAGCCCTGCGCGGCGTAGGGGCCGATTTCATACGACTCCCGTTGGCCGATGCCGATGCCGAAGGTCTCGTTGCGCCACTCGGCGCCGCCGGCGACGTTGAGCATGTCGCTGACGGCATATGAGAGATCGACGTTGAAGCCCAGTTCCTGCTGCCTGTAGAGGCCGGGATCGAATTCGGTCGGCGTGTCCGGGCCGAGCGACGCATTGACCGTGTTGACGATAAAAAAGTCCACTTCGTTGGAGCCGGCGATGACGCTCGCGTCCCACAGGACGCCGTTGCGGAACTGGCCGCGCACTCCGGCCACAACGGACTTGTCGAGCACCTCGCCGCCGAATTGCGGCGTGAAGCCGCCGGGAAATATCTCCTGGAACGAGAAGCAGTTCGGATCGTCGAAGACCCGGCCCAAGGCGTCTTGATCGGGCAAGCCGTTGGTAACGCTGACGGTGGGGCAGTTGGCGGAGCCGTCCAAAATCCCGTCCTGGGCATCCAGCGCGTCGCCGATGAGCAGGGTCCGGCCGCCGTCGGCGCTGAACACCGATCCCCGCGTGTTGGGGTTGCGGAAATAGAAACCGCCGGTTACTCTTTTGCTCGCATAGTTGGTATGCGCGTAAATTTGCGTGGTCTCGCCCACCAAGCGCCCGAAATTGCCCCAGAACTTGACATCGTTGTCGATCTCGGGCGAACCCCAAATCTGCGCCGGGGCGCGGACATGCGTATTGCCGGCGGCGAGCAGCAGCTTCGCGTCGTCGCGCTGCACGCTGCGGCTAGTGGGGCCAGCGTTGCCGTATTCGATACTGAGGTTGGCGAACCCGCCCTCGCCTAGCGGCAGCCCGACGTTGCCGGCAAAGGTGAGCGCGCGGCCGTCGCCCGCGGCGTAGCGCCCCGTGCGCAGCTCCATGCTCCCTCCGGAAGGGGCGTCCTTGAGCCGGAAATTGAGCACGCCGGCAATGGCGTCCGAGCCGTATTGAGCCGAAGCGCCGTCGCGCAGCACTTCGACTTGCTCCAGCGCGATCGCCGGGATGACCGAAATATCCGGGCCCTGCGCGCCGTCCGCCACGCCGTTGCCCAACCAGGTAATCACCGCGGCGCGGTGGCGGCGCTTGCCGTTCACCAGCACCAGCGTATGATCGGGCGCCAGGTTGCGCAGGTTCGCCGGGCGCACGATCGTGGCCGCGTCGCTGATCGGCTGCGTGTTGACGTTGAAGGAGGGGACGATGTTGCGCAGCTTGTCGCTGAGATCCGTTCCGCCCTGCTCGATGAAGTCGTCGGACAGCACCACGTCCACAGGCACCATCGTCTCGGTGACCGAGCGGGGCTGCGCCCGGCTGCCGACAACTACGATTTCCTGGCTCACGGCGCTCAGCTCCAATTGGATGACGACCAACCCCTCGGAGCGGTTCACGGTTTCGAGTTTGGGCTCGAAGTCCGCTGCGCTGACAACAATTTCGTGCGGGCCCGCCCCCAGCTCGCAGAAAACCGCGATGCCGGAGTCGTCCGTCGGCTGCTCGCGATCCCCGATTGCGACCGAAGCGTTTTGTATCGGGGCGGATAAAGGATCGACGGCCTGGATTCTGAGACACTGGGCGGCCGCCGAGTCGGCCGCAAACAGCGCCGCCGCCAAGAACAGCCCGAAACGCGCCGCTCTATGCAGGCGGGAGCCACCGAATGTCGTATGGGGACATCGTTCATTGCCTGGCTCTTCTTCTACTTCTACCCTTCTGTGCATGTCCATAAATAGATTATAACTTTCTTTAGCCCGTTGTGTTTCAACTCTTTGTATCCAATACCGCTGCGCCGCCGTTATTTGCAATTTCCTTACAAATTTTTTACAAATTGCGTTTCAATCCTTTGTATCCGATATCGCTGCGCCAGCGGGCGCCTTCGAAATGAATTTTTGCGACCGCGGCGTATGCGTTGTCCAGCGCCGATTGCAGATCCGCGCCCCGCGCCGTTACGCCGAGGACGCGCCCGCCCGCGGTTACCGGCGCCCCCTGCGAGAGTTGCGTCCCCGCATGGAAGACTTTCACCCCTGCCGCCTCGGCCTCTCGCAAGCCGCCGATGACGAAGCCTTTGCGGTAGCTCCCCGGGTAGCCCTGCGAGGCCATGACCACGCAGGCGGTCGGGCCGCGCTCAACTCCTACAAGTGTCGGGTCGAGTCTTTTCCGCGCCGCGCTGTGCAAAAGTCCGGCGAAGTCGCCGTTCAGCCGGTACACGAGCGGCTGCGTTTCCGGGTCTCCCATGCGCACATTGAATTCGAGAACCTGCGGCCCTTCGCCGCCGATCATCAGCCCGCAATACAAAAAGCCCCGAAAAACCCGCCCGCGCCGGCGCATGCCCGCCAGGGCGGGCTCCACGACCGTTTCGACGATTTGCCTGCGCAGGCCGCCGGAAACGATGCCGTCGTCGCAATAGGCGCCCATCCCGCCGGTGTTGGGGCCTTCATCGTTATCGAAGGCCGCCTTGTGATCTTGCGTAGCGGGGTATTCGAAATATCGTTCGCCGTCGCTCAGAACGATAAAGCTGACCTCGCGCCCGCGCAGAAAACGTTCGACCAGAAGGCGCCGCCCGGCGTCGCCGACCAACTGCCCGCTGAGCATTTTGCGGGCCTGTTCGCGGGCTTCGGCCTCGTCGTGGGCGATGACGACCCCCTTGCCGGCGGCCAGCCCGTCCGCTTTCAGCGCCACGGGGAACCCGAAGCGGCCTATATGGGCATCGATTTCCGAGACGCTTTCGACGACCGCGAACGGCGCCGTCGGTATGTTGCACTCGTTCAGGAAGAGCTTGGTGAAAATCTTGCTTCCTTCGAGCTGCGCAGCGGCCCGAGACGGGCCCACGACCGGCAGGCCGCGGGATTCGAATTCGTCGACGACGCCCGCTACGAGCGGCGCTTCCGGGCCGACAACCGTAAAAGACACGCCCAGCGTTTCCGCCAAAGACGCCATTTCCCGCGGGTCGAGGATGTTTCCGGGAACGCACGAGGCTTCCAGCGCCATGCCGGCGTTCCCCGGCGCGCAGTACACCTGCTCGACATCACGGCTTTGCGCGATCTTCCAACTCAGAGCATGCTCGCGGCCTCCGCCGCCGATGACCAGAACTTTCATTTTCAGAACAAGAAGGGCGGGCGCCCGCGAACGCCTAGAATAACAAGTAGAGCGGGCGCGCCGTGAAACGATTCGAAGAACCGTCCGAAGCGTACGACGTCGTCGTCGTCGGCGCCGGGCACGCCGGATGCGAGGCGGCGACGATCGCCGCGCGCATGGGGCGCCGCGCCGCGCTGATTACGCTCAATCTCGACCTGATCGCCCAAATGTCGTGCAATCCGGCGATAGGCGGCATCGCCAAGGGCCACCTGGTGCGCGAGATCGACGCGCTGGGCGGCGTCATGGGGCAGGTCGCCGACGCCGCCGGGATCCAATTCCGCCTTTTGAACACGTCCCGCGGGCCGGCGGTGTGGTCGCCGCGGGCGCAGTGCGACAAGAAAGAATACCGCATCGTCATGCGCCGGATGCTCGAAGACGAGCCGAATCTGGTGATCAAGCAGGCCGAGGTCGTGGACCTGCTGCTGGACGGGACGCGGGTGCGCGGAGTCGATCTGCTCGACGGCCGGCGGATCGGCGCCGCAGCGGTGATCGTCACCACCGGCACTTTCCTGAACGGCCTCGTGCATATCGGCGAGCGGACCTATCCGGCCGGGCGCAGCGGCGAACCGGCGTCGGCGATGCTCGGCGAAGCGCTGCGCCGCAAGGGCTTCCGCTGCAAGCGCCTGAAAACCGGAACGCCTCCCCGGCTGGACGGGCGGACGATCGACTGGAAGGCGTTCGAGGCGCAGCCCGGCGATGCGCAGCCGACGCCGTTCTCGTTCCGCACGGAAGCGATCGAGCGCGAGCAGATCGAATGCCGCATCGCCTACACGAACGCGGAGACGCACAAGCTGATCGCCGCAAACATCGCGCGGTCGCCACTCTACAGCGGTCAGATCGAAGGCGTGGGCCCGCGCTACTGCCCTTCGCTCGAAGACAAGATCGTCAAGTTCCCGGACAAGCCGCGCCATCAACTCTTCCTGGAGCCGGAAGGCCTGGATACCAACGAGGTTTACGTCAACGGCATGTCCACGAGCATGCCGATCGATATTCAGGAAAAGATGATCGCTTCCATTCCGGGCCTCGACCGGGCAAAGATGATTCGCCCCGGGTACGCCATCGAATATGACTCGGTCGACGCGACCGAATTACTGCACACGCTCGAAACCAAGAAGCTCCGGGGGCTATATCTGGCCGGGCAGATCAACGGCACGACCGGTTACGAAGAGGCGGCCGGTCAAGGTCTGCTGGCCGGCATCAACGCGGCCCGCGCCGTTGGGGGCGAGGAGCCGGTCGTGCTCAAGCGGACGGACGCCTACATCGGCATCCTGATCGACGACCTGGTGACGAAAGGCGCGGACGAACCTTACCGCATCTTTACGTCGCGCGCGGAGTTCCGCCTCCACTTGCGCATCGACAATGCCGACCGGCGCCTGACGCCGCTCGCCCGCAAGTTAGGGACGATTGCCGACGCCGACTGGGAGCGATTTCTACAGTTGTCGGAGGAGCGCTCGCGGATTCTGAATTTGCTGGAGCGGCGGAAACCCGAGCTGGCAAGCCCCGTTTACCGGGCCATGCGCTCGGCCCCGGCGGGACGCCTGACGCTGAGCAGCATCCTGCGGCGGCCGGAAATCTCGATCGACGACGTCCGGACGGAGATTCCGGCGGGCGCCGCGTCCATCCTCAGACCCTCTCACTGGAAAGCCATCGAGACCGAAGTGAAGTACGCGGGCTATCTCCAGCAGCAGCAGCGCCAAATGGAACGCCTGAAGCGGGCGGAGGCGCGTCAAATTCCCACGGACTTCGCCTACCGCGGCCTGCCGGGGCTGTCGCGCGAAGTCGTCGAGAAGATGGAGCGCGTGAAGCCGCAAACCCTCGGCCAAGCCGGCAGAATCCCGGGGATCACCCCTGCGGCGATTGCCGTCATCAATCTGCACCTCGACCGATGAAGTTCGAGCGGGCGCTGGCAAGAGTGATTGCCGATCTGGACCTGGATTTGACGGAAAGCCAGTTCGCGGCGCTGGCCGGGCATTACGCGCTGCTCGCGCATTGGAGCCGCCGGATCAATCTGACCGCCGTCCACGACGCCGCCGGGGCCGCGGTCCGGCATTACGGGGAATCGCTGTTTCTGCACAAGCGGCTGCCGCCGTTGACGGACGCGGCCGACGTGGGTTCCGGCGCGGGCTTCCCCGGCATTCCGCTGGCCATTCTGCGCCCGGAGACGCACTTCTATCTGATCGAAGCGGTGCGTAAAAAAGCTGCTTTCCTGAGCGAGGCGGCCCGATCTTTGGAAAACGTTTCCATTGTCTCTTGCCGGCTGGCCGATTGGCCGGGCTGCTCCGAGTGGGCCGTGATGCGGGCGGTCGCCCCCGAAAAGGTATTCGGCGATTTGGAGTCCCGCGTCCGGCAGGTCGCGATTCTGGGCACGAAACGCCCCCCCGGCAACCATTTTCAGTGGCAAGATCCGATCGATTTACCCTGGGGGGAGCGCCGGCGGGTCTGGATCGGTTTCACGTGAAACATGTTCCACGTGAAACGTCCCCTTTGCGCGGGGCAAAAGGCCGCTGCACGGTCGCTCCGGGTTGCCGGAGGCTTCTGCGCTAACCTAGCCTGAAGCAAAGCCCTGCTCGTGGCCAAACGGATCGCAATCGCCAACCAGAAAGGCGGCGTCGGCAAGACAACGACCGCCATCAACCTCTCCGCCTCGCTTGCCGCCGCGGATTGCCGCGTGCTGCTCGTCGATTGCGACCCGCAGGCGAACAGCACCACGGGTCTGGGCATCGACAAGACTTCCGGCCAACCCAGTCTCTACAACGTGATCGCCGCCGATGCGGACATCGTGGAAGCTCTCACGGCAACGGATTTTTCCGGCTTGGCGCTGCTGCCCGCAAGCCCCGACCTGGCCGGCGCCAACGTCGAGCTCGCCTCCGCCGAAAATCGAGAATACAGGCTCCGCGAGCGGCTGCTGGCGGTCGACGGCGACTACGACTACATCTTGCTCGACTGCCCGCCCGCTCTCGATTTGCTCACCCTCAACGCCTTGGTCGCCGCCGCGTCGGTGCTCATTCCGATCCAATGCGAATATTTCGCGCTGGAAGGGATATCCTCTCTTATGAACACGATGGAAGCGGTCAGAGAAACCATGAATCCGCAACTCGCGGTCGAAGGCGTGCTGCTGACGATGTACGACGAGCGCACGGTGCTGGCCCGCCAAGTCGCCGCCGAACTCCGCGAATTCTTTCCTGACAACGTTTTTCAAACGGCGATTCCGCGCAACGTCCGCCTTGCCGAGGCGCCGAGCCACGGAAAACCGATCTTCCAATACGACGTGCGTTCCAAGGGCGCCGCAAGCTATTTGAATCTTGCCCGCGAGATTCTCGCCCAGGGCGCAAATCGCCGCCCCCGGTAGAAAATTGTCTCCATGCCTGAAAAATCGAGTTCCTCAAAACACCGCAAGGCTCTCGGCAAGGGGTTGGGGGCGCTGCTCCCGGCGAAATCCAAAGACCGGCACGCGGCGGCGTCAAAGGCAGCCGGCGACGCCGTAGTGCGCATCCCGATCGCAGCGATCGATCCGAACCCGTCGCAGCCGCGCTCCGAATTCGACGAGGACTCCTTGAAAGAACTCGCCCAATCGATTCGCGCCGAAGGGCTGCTGCAGCCCGTCCTGGTGCAGCCGAACGGTTCGCGCTACTCGCTGATTGTCGGGGAAAGGCGATGGCGGGCAGCGGAACTTGCGGGCCTGAGCGCCGTCCCGGCAATCGTCAGGGAGCTCGAGCCCAACAAAATCCTCGAGGCCGCCCTCGTCGAGAACATTCAGCGCGAAGACCTCAATCCGCTCGAGATCGCGGCGGCTCTGGCGCAGATGATTCGCGAGCTCGGTCTCAGCCATGAGGAATTGGCGGCGCGAACGGGCAAGAGCCGGACGAACATCACCAACCACTTGCGGCTGCTGAACCTGCCCGACGAAATCCAAGACATGCTGCGCCGGGGCAGCCTGCAAATGGGGCACGCGCGCGCGCTTTTGTCGATTGAAGACCGCGGCGCTCAACTCGCGCTGGCCGACCGCGCCGCAGCGCAAGAGCTGTCGGTGCGCGAAGTGGAGCGGCTGGTCAAAAAACAAACCAATCCGACGGCTCCCAAAAAGAAACCTGCGGTCGACCCCAATGTGGCCGCTGCGGTCGACAAGCTCGAACGCTCCCTCGGAACGCCCGTGACGATCCATCAGAGCAGAGGCGGAAGAAGCGGGCACATCAAGATCTCCTATAGAACGCAAGACGACCTCGACCGCATTTACGACATCATCGTCAGCGAGGACGCTTAAGGCTCCCGCGCTGCGATCCGTTCCAGCAGCCCCGCCGCGCGCGCGCGCGCGATGTGGACGACGTTTTTCTGCAAGGTAATCTTGGTCAGAATCGGAACGAACCGCTCCGGGGCAATGACCCGTTCGTGCTCGAAAGCGTTTTCAAGGCGAATCAGCGTTTGGTTGATGCCCAGACGGTCGAAGCGCACGACCCGTTCGAGTTCGAAAAAGTGCTGCTGCGTTTCGGCCAACTTGACGAACCACCCGGTCAAGTCGCGCGCCAGCGCATCTTCGGAATAATCGAACGCCGCTTCGCCTTTGACGCCCTCGTCCGTCTCGTAGCGCAAGACCTTGCTGCCGCTCGAGGCGATTTTTTTGCGGTCGCTGGCCAGTTTCCCGGCAAAAAAATCCAGCGCCGCGGCTTGGTCGAAGCGCTTCGCCGCCTCTTCGCCGTCGAGTTGGAATTCGACAGGATCCTCGCCGGGCTCCGTATAGATAACGCGTCCTTCGCGGTCGACCGACGCCTCGAAACGCTCCGGCACAGAGCCGGGAAAAACCCTGGAAAACACAATCCTGTCTTGCGCAGACACGCCGGCGGCGCACACGGTCAACAAAACGAGCCCGCGCAAAATCAAACCCGGAGCCCTCCCCCGCGGGCGGCAACGGCGTTGGCATGGCAGATCGCCGCCGCCAGCGCGTCGGATGCATCGTGGGGACTCACCGTTTCCCGCAGGCCGAGCAGCGATTGCACCATCATGCGCACTTGGCGCTTGTCGGCCCGACCGTATCCGACGACGCCGGTCTTGATTTCCAAAGGCGAGTATTCGGCGATGCGCAACCCGGCGCGGGCGCTGCTCAAGAGGGCGACGCCGCGGACGTGCGCCAGCTTGAGCGCCGTCTTCGCATTGACGGCGTGGAACACGCCTTCCACCGCGACTTCCTGCGGGCGATGTTCGCAGAGCACGCGGTCCAGCCCGTCCGCAATGCTGCGCAGTCTTTGCGGAAACTGCTCCTGCGTCTTCGTGCGGATGACGCCGTAGGCGATGGAACGGTGGTTGCGGCCGTCGCTTTCGATCACGCCGAACCCGGTAATTTCCGACCCGCAATCGATTCCCAGAATGCGCAACTTCGGCCTCAGGTCGCGAGCGCTTCCAGCTCGCTTTCTTCGATATCGAAATTGGCGAAGACGTCTTGTACGTCGTCCTGCTCTTCGAGTTTTTCAATCATGCGAATTACCGAACCGGCCTGCTTGCCCGCCACCTTCACCGTGCTCGACGGAATGCGCGTCACGGCGGCGGACTCGACCGGAATGCCGGCGGCTTCCAGGGCGGCGAGAACGTCCGTATGAGCTTCGGGAGAAGAATAAATTTCCCAATGCTGTCCTTCTTCCCTGAGGTCCTCGGCTCCGGCGCCCAGCGCCAATTCCATCAACTGCTCTTCCTCGGCCTGCGAGCGGTTGACGACGATCAGGCTCTGCTTGCTGAAAATCCAGGCGACGCTGCCGGCCTCGCCCAAATTTCCGCCGTTTTTCGAGAAGATGTGGCGCAACTCGGCCACCGTACGCTTGCGGTTGTCCGTCACCGCCTCAATGAACACCGCAACCCCCGCCGGCGCGTACCCCTCGTAGGCGATCTCTTCGAGGGTTTCTCCCTCAAGTTGGCCGCTTCCGCGCAAAATCGCCCGCTTGATATTGTCCGCGGGCATGGATTGGGCCTTCGCCGCCGCAACCGCGGTGCGCAGCCGCGGGTTGGCCTCGGGGTCGGGGTCGCCTTCACGCGCGGCGATCTGTATCTCGCGAATGAGGCGCGTAAAAACCTTGCCGCGCTTGGCGTCCGTAGCGGCTTTCTTGTGTTTGATCGTCGCCCATTTCGAGTGGCCGGACATTTCGTCTCAATTGCTCCCTCACGCGGCGCAGCGCCCGCTTCCGCCCTGCCGCAGAGCGGAACGGCGGATGCCGCCGAATCCACTTCAGGGTAACAGAATCGGGTTCGGTCAATCGTTTTCCGGGCGGCTACAATAAGCCCATGGCGTTCCCGGCGCAGCGCCCGCGGCGTCTCCGCTATTCCGCTCTCTTGCGCGAGGCCGTGCGGGAAACGCGGCTCTCGCCGCTGGATCTGATCTCCCCGCTGTTCGTTTGCCCGGGAGAGAACGTGCGGCGAGAAATTCCGTCGATGCCCGGCAACTTCAATCTCTCGATCGACAACCTGGTCGAAGAATGCCGGGAGACCGCGTCGCTGGGCATTCCGGGAGTGATCCTGTTCGGAATTCCTCCGCGTAAAGACGCCGTGGGCTCGGGCGGATTCGACGAGCGCGGCATCGTTCAAGAGGCCGTCCGCGCCGTCAAGCGCGAGGTAAAGAGCCTTCTGGTCATCGCCGACACCTGCATGTGCGAGTACACCGACCACGGCCACTGCGGGCGCGTGGTCGATGGGGACGTGGACAACGACCGGAGTCTGGAGTTGCTCGCGAAAACCGCTCTCTCGCAGGCCCGGGCAGGCGCCGACATCATCGCGCCGTCCGACATGATGGACGGCCGGGTGGCGGCCATTCGCTCGACTCTGGACGCGAACGGATACGAAAAGACCCCGATCCTTTCTTACGCCGCCAAGTATGCCTCCGCGTTCTACGGACCGTTCCGCGACGCCGCCGATTCGGCGCCGCGGTTCGGCGACCGCCGCTCCTACCAGATGGACCCGGCGAACCAACGGGAGGCGGTCAAGGAAATCGCCGCCGACATCGAAGAGGGGGCCGACCTGGTCATGGTGAAACCCGCCATGCCCTATCTGGACGTGCTCCGCCGCGCCAAGACGGAATTCAACGTCCCCACGGCCGCGTATCAAGTCAGCGGCGAATTTGCAATGATTACGGCCGCCGCGCGCAACGGCTGGCTCGACGAAGAGAGCGCCGTGATGGAGAGCCTCACGTCGATCAAGCGCGCCGGGGCCGACCTGATCCTCACCTACTTTTCAAAGCAGGCGGCCCGTCTGCTGAACTAGTGTCCATCAAATTGCGGATTCCCGGCACGATTGCGCTGCTCGCGGCGGCGATTCTGGCTCCTACGGTTGTAGGAGCTCAGGAGGCCGTACCGCGGCAAACAGTCATTGCGGACAAGATCGAAGCAATTCTCGAGCGGCCGTCGGCCCGGCGGGCGTTTTGGGGCATCGAGATTGTCGACCTGCGCAACGGGGAAACCGTTTTCGAGCACAACGCCGACAAGCTCTTTCTGCCCGCCTCCAACGCCAAGCTGTTTTCGACGGCGCTGGCCCTGCGCCGTCTGGGCCCCGACTATCGATTCACTACAACAGTAGTATCCGATGCGGAACCGGACGAAAACGGGGCGCTCGACGGCGACCTGCGGATCGTCGGCGGAGGCGATCCCAATCTCTCAGCGCGGATTATCCCTTATGACCGCCGGCGCGAATACGGTGGGGACAGAATGGCGCCGATGAAAAACCTGGCGCGGCAAATCTACGAAGCGGGCCTGCGCAAGGTGCGCGGCGACATCGTAGGCGACGATTCCCGCTACGTCTGGGAGCCGTATCCGCCGGGCTGGTCGTACGCGGACACGCTTTTGAACTACGGCAGCCCGGTAAGCGCTCTGGCGTTCAACGACAACTTGATCGCGGTGCATGTGACGCCCGGCAGCGCGGCGGGCAGGGCGGCGCGGGTGCGCAGCACGCCGCCGGTCGCATATTTTTCCTTCGTCAACCGCACGGCGACCGCGGCCGCCCGCACCGTTGCCGCCGGACTCGACATCCGGCGCGGCTCCGCGCCGCCCGAGTTGGTGGTGTTCGGCGGAATTTCGCTGCGCTCGCGCGGGCGGACTTTCGAGTTGGCCGCCGGCGACCCGGCGCGTTACGCCGCGGCCGCGCTGCGCAAGGAGCTCGAAGCCTTCGATATCGAAATCGCCGGCAAGACCCGCTCCGAACACCTCCTCCCCGACCGCGTAGCCAACCTCACATACCGCGCCGCGCCGCGCAGGGCCGGGCCGTACAAGTTCGTCTTCGCAACGCACGCCTCGCCGCCCCTGAAGGAAGCGATCCGCATTGTCAACAAAGAGAGCCAGAACCTGCACGCGGAAATGCTGCTGCGCGAGGCCGCGCTGCACGAGCGCAACATCGCCGGCGTGCAGTCGGCGATTCGGGAAATGCGCGATTTTCTCAAGGAAGCGGGCCTTGCTCCGGGCGAATACTACCTGCGCGACGGGTCGGGGCTCTCACGGCACAACCTGGTCACTCCGAGCGGCACGGTGAAGCTGCTGGCCTACATGTGGAACTCGCCGGACCGCAAGACCTACCTCGACAGCCTTCCCGTAGCCGGCCGCGACGGTACGCTCGATTGGCGCTTTTCCCGCACTCCCGCGCGCGGCCGCATCCTCGCCAAGACGGGCACCATGTCGCACGTCACCGCGCTCTCGGGCTACGCCGCCACAGCCGACGAACGCGCATTCGCCTTTTCGATCTACGCGAATAATTTCGGCATCTCCACGTCGTACGTGCGCAGCCTGATCGACCGCATCGCCGCGGCGGTCGTCACCGCGCCGCCCTCTCCTCGCGGCGAACGCGCGGCGGGTGAGTGAACGGTTATATTGAGGCAAAGGCGGGAGGACGCGCAAATGAGAATCGGCGTAGTGGGACTGGGGTTCATGGGCAGCACGCATCTCGAGGCCTACCAAAAGGTGGCGGGCTTCGAGTTGGCGGCCGTAGCGAGCTCCGACCCCAAAAAACTCGGCGGCGATCTCTCGGCCATCAGCGGCAATCTCGACCGCGGCGGCGGCAAGTACGATTTTTCTGCGGCGGCGCGCTACGCGGCGGCCGGCGAGTTGATCGCCGACCCGGGCGTCGAGGCCGTCGACCTCTGCACGCCCACGCATCTCCACGCGCCGCTGGCGATTCAGGCATTGGAGGCCGGCAAGCACGTCCTGGTCGAAAAACCCATGGCGCTGACGGCGGAGGACTGCGCCGCCATGATCGCGGCCGCGAAGGAGGCCGGGCGCGTCTTGATGGTCGCGCAGGTGCTCCGCTTTTTCCCGGAGTACGCGGCGGCGCGCAGGCTGGCCCTGTCCGGCGAGCTGGGACCGATACGGGCGGCGGAATTTCGGCGAAAATGCGCCGCTCCGGCCTGGGGCCGCTGGCTCCAAGACCCCGCGCGCAGCGGCGGCGGCGCGATGGATTTGCTGATCCACGATTTCGATTTCTGCCAACACCTGTTCGGCAGGCCACAAGCGATTCGCGCCGTCGGCTACGAAGACCTCGCCGGCGGCATCGACTTCGTAGAGGCGCAACTGGACTACGGCGACGCCGTCCCGGTCATCGTCAGCGGGGGCTGGCGCCATGCCGAAAGTTACCCCTTCTCGATGGAGTTCACGATCGTTTGCGACGGTGGGACGCTGGATTTCACCTCGCAGAAATCCGGCCTGCGGCTCCATCGCGCCGACGGCAAACAGATGGACGTTGCCTTGCCTGCCGCCGATGGATTCGCCGCGGAACTTCAGGCCTTCGTCGACGCCTGCGCGGCAGGCCGCCCGCCCGACATTTGCCGTCCGGAAGACTCGGCGGAAGCCGTCCGCATGATTCTGGCGATGAAGCGCTCGCGCGCCGGCGGCGGGGAGCCTGCCGCCCTTGAGTAACGATGCCGCGGGCTAACGCTCCCGCTGCCAGTAGGCGCGCTCGGTCGCGGCCAGCAGCGCCATCGCTCCGCCGCGGTCGTCCCGCCCCAGAATCGCCTCGCGGTCGAAGTACGCCCGCAAGCTCGGCTGCTTGCCGGTGCTGCGGCAGACATCGACAAGCGAGGCGTCCGGCGCAATCCTGGTTTTCAGGGCATACCACGCCCGGTCGGCCGCCGATTCGAACTTCCGCCGGTCCAGCCAGCCGCGCCGCAGCCCCCGCGTGAGCGCGAAACCAATCATCGCCGTCGCCGTGAACTCACGGTAACTCTCGGCACGGTCGATCACCTGACGCCAGGCGCCGGTTTCGTCCTGCCGGCGCACAAGCGCCGTCATATGCTGCCGAAAGGCTGCGCGCACTGCTTTTCGCTCCGGCCGGTCCGCCGGCCAGTCGGACAGCGCCAGCGCGAGCCCCAACGCCGGAAAGCCATTGCCGCGCCCCCAAGCCGCCTCGTCGAGCGGCGAGTGGCGGTACAGGCCGTCTTCGCGCAGATCCAGGCGCTGCATGAAGCGCAGGTGGCGTAGCGCCATCCGAAAATAACGCGCCTCTCCGGTCAGCCGGCCCGCGCGGGCGAGGATGGCGCAGCCCATGAAAACCGAATCGCTCATCTCGTTGTGGAACGGCATGGAGCGCTTCGGCGACCCATCGGCGTTGAACCCGAAGTCCGCCGCCTTGCGAACCAAGTCAAGATACGCCGGCTTGCCCGTGTACTCGTACAGATCGCCGAACAGGAGATGCCCGGAGAGGACGCTGCCCGAGACGCGCTCGCCC
This sequence comes from Bryobacterales bacterium, assembly GCA_965214915.1. Taxonomy (GTDB): domain Bacteria; phylum Acidobacteriota; class Terriglobia; order Bryobacterales; family UBA6623; genus CATQHP01. The sequence goes on from CBDCCP010000001.1 coordinate 1,910,297, forward strand.
ATCGTCGGCGTTCCCGACAGATACGGCGCGGCGATTGCCTCCACGTCCGCCAGACGGCTGCTCGATCCGGTAAGGTCGTCCAGACGCAGGCGCCCCATTAGCGCGAGCGCCGGGATGTATGCGACCTGGTCGAGTCGCCGGCCGTATGCCGCTTCCAACTGCTCGGCAATCTCGACGGGCCCGCGCCGCAGCCGCCGGCGCATTTCCTCGCGCGCGGCGGACGGCCGGCGGCCGCCGGCCAATTCGGCGAGCGCCGCGCGGATCTGGCGGAGCAGGAGTTGCGGGACGTTTTCTTCCGCATCCGCAAACATAAACTCGCGCACAGGCACGACGCCGACCCCGGCGGGCGCGTTGCCGGTCGCCAGCGCCTTGGTCAGTCCGCCGCCTCCTGCCGAGCCGCGAACTTCCACGACCAAATCGGGCGCATGCATGCCGATGAACCGCCAAAGATAGCGCGCTTCCGGGTTCCGCCCGCCGTATGCGGCCCCTTCGGGCGGAAAATCGCCGCCAACCGCTGCGCGGGCCGGCAAGACCGCTGCGCGGGCCGGTAAGACTGCTGCGCGGCCCGACAAAAAAGGACCGTCGGGCAATGCGTTGGGAATCGCCGAAACGGCGAAGTCTTCCCCGGCGAGATTGCCGTGCAGAAATTCGTTGACGACATTTGTAGATTGGGGGGCGCCGTCCAGTCCGCCGACCAGCAGCACGACAGGCTTCGGCGACTCGAACTGCAAAGCCTGCCAAGCGACTGCGGCGCGGATAGGGCTGCCCTGCTCGGTAACCCCGACCGCGGTATGGAAGCGCTGCGCGCCCAATACCGCCGCCCCCGCAAGAAAAGTTAATGCCAAACGCCGCATCTTTCCAGGGAGGGGCTAACGCGCCGGCAACGTCGCCGTCATGCCGTACAACGTCACCTTGGGATGTTCGGCTACCGCGCGGTATTCCCAATCGCGGCGGGCATCGACCTTCGCCAGAACCGCCGAAAACCGGCCCGGCGCGGAGAGGCTCTGCTTTTTCTTGCCGACGGCTTTCCACTCGTCGTCCGGCTCGTACATTTGCGCAGTGCTTTTTTTCCTGCGGTACTCGAACCCGACCACGACGCTCGACGCATCGCCGAGATCTTTCAACTCGGCCGACAGAGTTGCGCCCCGCGCGCCCCAAGCAGCAGCGGAGCTCGTAACCACGACCGGAGGCCGCAGGCCCGCCTCGGCGTGCGTAATCTTGAGCACAACCGGATTCGGCCACCGGCGGTCGTTGTAGAGTCTTTGGGCGCGGAACGCCGTGATGCGCAGCCCGGCGGCGGTCTGCTCGAACTCCGTCTTCGGGGTTACGTCAGGGCGGTACTCGAGGACGACCTCGTTCTGCCCGAGCACTCGCACGGTCGTGTCCGCCGTAGCCTTGACCGACTTCAGCGTAAACGTCTTCCGGGCGCCCCAGGTCCAATCCGCGTTGGTGACAAAGGCGTAGACCGTGTCGGCGTCTTTGGCCTTGGTGAACCAGATATCGCCCTCGTTGGTGATGACCCAGGGGCGCACCGCCAGCACCGCCTCTTCGTTGACCAGCCGCCACAAGCCCATCTCGCGCATGCGCGCTTCCTGCTCGATGGGCAGCTCGCCGTCGGGCTTCGGGCCGATGTTCAACAGGAAATTCCCGCCCTTGGCGCGCGTCTCGATCCACGTCTCAATCAGGGTCGCGCCCGATTTGTAGCGTTCGTTCGTGCCGCGGTACTGCCACTGCGCGCCCATGGTCATGTTGCCCTCCCAGGCCTCGTCCAGGGGCACGCCGGGGGTGTACTGCTCGGGCGTCTCGATCTCGCCGCGGGTGATTACGGTGTCGGGGTCGAGTCGCCAGACAATCTCCTTCATCTCTTGCACAAGGCGGTCGCGCGCGATGGGCGAGCCCGTCGGCGGATCGAAAAATACGACATCGATCTTGCCGTAATTCGTCATCAACTCTTCCTCTTGCGCCAAGTTGAGCGCAAGCAGGCCGGCGTTGTTCGGGGGAAGAACTTCCGGCCGCAGGCGGCTGATGAGCGTCCCCGAGCGGTAGAGGTAATGAAAATCGTCCGGCGAGAAATACCAACCGATGGCGATGCCCTCCGCGCGGAAGGCGTCGAACAACTCCCTGGTCACGTCACGCGCATAGGGGGTGTTCATGATGTTGAAGTCGGTTGTCTCGGTGTCGAACATGCAAAAGCCGGAATGGTGCTTCGCCGTGAAAACCACGTAGCGAAACCCGGCAAGGCGCGCCACGCGGGCCCACTCTCGCGGATCGAACTTCTTGGGGTTGAACGACCGCGGCAACTCGCTGACATAGCGCTCGAGATACTCCTTGTCCGCCCCGACCATCGAATGGCTGATCACCGCGGTCACCTGGCTGTCGAGGCTCCAGTGGATAAAAAGGCCCAGGCCCAGATCGCGGAACCATTCCACGCGCTCGGGGTTGTTCGCCGCGGGCAGCCCGGCCGCCGACAGCCCCGCGAGCGCGAGAAACAAGAGGGTTCGCCCCAGCGAATGCGGTCGATTCATGACAAACGGTATTGTGTCACAGACGCCCCGGCCCGATTTTCCCGAGCCGTTCGGAAACCGACAATGCCGGGCTCGGCGTCTTATGCTTGGATATGAGGAGGTTCCCGATGCGTTTTCGAATTTTTTTCCTGGCTCTGCCTGCTCGCGCTGGCCGCGCCGTTCGCCGCGGCGCAGAAGAAATCTCCCATCGACGGCCGATGGGAGATCAAGGTCGGCGCCCGAACTTACCTTTTTACGCTTGCCGAAGACCAAGGCGACGTTACCGGCACGGCCACTCTGCCGGACGGAACCACGATTGAGATCGATTACGGGTTGATCGTCGGGCCCGACTTCGAGTTCAGCACAACCGAAAACAACATCGAGTACGAGTGGACCGCCGAGGTTTCGAGGTCCGGCCTCAAGGGAGAACGGCTCAATCTCGAGGACGATTCCATCGTCCGCTTCACCGGGAAAAAGAAGAAAAGTTGAAGTTAGTGGATAGCAAGACCGCTGCGCAGGGCTTTCAGTTCAGATAGTAGGTGCGGTACAGCGTATCGCGCTGCTTGGGCACGAAACCCGCCTCGCGGATCATGCGCCGCAGGTCTTCCTCGGTTGCGCTGTGACTGGCGCCCGCTTGGCGCACGACGTTTTCTTCCAGCATCACGCTGCCGACGTCGTTGCCGCCGAAGCGCAGCCCCAATTGACAGACTTTCAAGCCTTGCGTCACCCACGACGTCTGAATGTTCAAGATGTTGTCGAGGTAGAGCCGGGAAATCGCCAGCGTCTTGAGAAACTCGCAAGCGGTCGCCTCTTCGGGGACCTTGCTGCCGAGCGGCGTGTTGTCCGGCTGAAACGGCCACGGAATGAACGCCGTAAACCCGCCGGTCTCCTCCTGCAGCCGCCGAATCGTCTCCAAGTGATTGACGCGGTGCTCGATGGTCTCGCCGCAGCCGAACATCATCGTCGCCGTCGTGTTCATGCCGATGGCGTGCGCGGCGCGGTGAACGTCGATCCAGTCTTGCGTCCGGCACTTCAAGCGGGCAATGCGCACGCGCACCTCGTCATCGAGAATTTCGGCGCCGGCGCCGGGCATGGAGTCCATTCCCGCATCGCGCAGCCGCAGCAGCGTGTCTCGAATCGAAAGACCGCTCACCTCGGCGATGGTGAGGATCTCGGGCGCCGACAGGCAGTGCAACTGCACCGCCGGAAAGCGTTGCTTCAGGCGGCTGAACAAATCTTCGAAGTACTCGATCTTCAAATTCGGATTGACGCCGCCCTGCATGAGCACGCCGGAGCCGCCGAGGTCGACGGTCTCTTGGATTTTCTCGGCGATCGTCTCAAACGGCAGAACATAGCCTTCCTTGTGACCCATCGGCCGGTAAAAGGCGCAGAAGCTGCAGTACTCGGTGCATTCGTTGGTGTGGTTGATGTTGCGGTCGATGATGTAGCTGGCGATGCCGTGCGGATGCAGTTTCTCGCGCAGCGCGTCAGCCGCCATGCCGACGCCGATCAGATCGTCGCTTGCAAAATACTCAAGCGCTTGGGTTTTGGTCATCGTCGGCGCCTTCTAAACCGCTGCCTCCCGGCGGGCGAGAAAGGGGATCTCGGGGCGCGGCGCCGCCAAACCCAATTCGGCGGCAAAGTGCAGGTAAAGCCGCATCGCGGCGCATTCGCGCTCTCCCAAATCGAAGCGGATGCGTTCCGTCAGGTAAGTCCTCACCAATTCGGGCGGAAACTCGAGGCGCTCGCTCTCGACGCGGACGATCTCGTCGATGCGCGCCCGGCCATAAGCCGCCGACGCGTTAAGCGCCTCGGCCAGAGCGTCGTCCGCCGCGGGCAGCCGCGCCGCCCAAACCGCAAACACCATGGGCAGCGCGGTCATCTCGCTCCACTCGGCCCCCAAGTCGTACACATGCACCGGCCGGCCGCGCCAACTGTCCATCTGCGGATCGAGGCGCAGCGCCGGATTGCCGATAACCAACGCCGCATCGGCCGACTCGAGCATTTCGTCCAGCCGCGGGGGATACGGGCGGACCAGCGGCCGCCGCCCGTATTTGCGCGCCGCGATAATCTGCGCCAGGACTGCGGACGTCCGCGAGCCGTTATCCGCCGCAAACGACTCGATCTCGTCGAACGGCTTCTTGGCAACGAGCAGGATGCTGCGCACGAATCCGGCGCAGGCGATGGAGCATCCCGGCACGACTACCGTATCGGGCTGCCGCGCAAGCTCAATCACGGGGATCAAACCGACATCGACGGACCCCGCCCGCAACCGGTCCGCGCAGACGGAAGGCAACTCGAAGCTCAGATCGAAAATGCCCTGTTGCGGTCCGCGCGACATGCCCCAGACAAGCGGCGCGGTGTTGAGATAGCTGACGGCGCAAACACGTCTTTTGCGGGCCATAAGGCGAATCTCAATTGTATCAGCGGGACCGTTCCAGGCTATAATGACTTTCGCGTGGCGCATTCAATCCATCGCCAGGAGATTGACCGTAAGGAACGGAAGCTGTTCGGGCTGCTGGCAGACATGGGCCGAGTGATGGTCGCTTACTCCGGCGGAACCGATTCGGCCTATCTGGCTTGGGCGGCTAACAAGGTCCTGGGCTCGGAAGCGATCGCCGTCACTGCCGATTCGGCCTCCATCCCCGAGTCGCACAAACGCGACGCGGAGGAATTCGTCGCGCGCTTCGGCATCCGTCACCGCTACGTCGAGACGCACGAGTTCGAGAATCCCGACTACATCAGGAACGATCCGAACCGCTGCTTCCACTGCAAGGACGAATTATTCCGCCGGCTCGAGGAAGTCGGCGCGGAGCTCGGCGTGTCCACAATCGCCTACGGCGTCAACAAAGACGACACCGGAGACTTCCGCCCCGGTCACCGCGCCGCCGCGGAACATGCCGTGCGCGCCCCCCTGCTCGAGGCCGAGCTCGCCAAGTCTGAAATCCGCGAGCTCTCGCGACGCGAAAACCTGCCCACTTGGGACCGCCCCGCCGCCGCCTGCCTGAGCTCGCGCATACCCTACGGCACGGCAGTCACGCGGGAAAACGTCAAGCTCGTGGAGGCCGGCGAAGAAACCCTCGCCGAGCTCGGGTTCCGAGTTTATAGAGTGCGCTACCACGGAGAGTTGGTCCGTATCGAGGTCGGCAGGGACGAACTGCCCAAAGCCCTTGACCCCGAGATGGCCGGCATTCTCGCGAAAAGCTTCAAGCGCCTTGGTTTCAAATACGTTACACTCGATCTTGAAGGTTACCGTCAAGGTTCTCTAAACGAGGTTTTGCCGCTGGAAAAAAAAGCGCATTTGTTCCCGATTGTTTCGTAAGCGCTGCAAGAACCAATACAACACTCTGTACTGAATCTGTTTTCGGAGTGTAAGCAAAAGCTCTGTTATGCCAAACGAAACAAATTTCCCATAGAGCGTTTTTGTTTGCCCAAACTTCCCCACACACCGCTCCGAGGTGTTACCATCACCTAGAGGCCGAAAGAAATTCGGCCGAAAATCAAAGTCAATTCGGCCGAAAATCAAAGTCAATTCGGCCGAAAATCAAAGTCAATTCGGCCGAAAATCGAAAATAATTCTGCTGGGGACGAATCTGGAGTTGAGGATGAACGCATGGGGTTGCGTCCTTGCGCAGATGCGCGACAGGACAAGCCGGGAAAGTTACAAAAACTGGTTGGAGCCGGTTCGCTTCCTTGAGATCGACGCCGGCGGGCGCCTGCGCTTGGCGGCGCCGAACGAGAATGTCAAGTCCTGGCTGGAAACCGAATACCTGCCGAGTATCCTGGCAGTCTCGTCGCAACTCGATCTAGGGTTCCATTCGGTCGCGGTTACTGTGGACGCACGGACGGCGGCGCCGGCTCAACACGCCTTCGACTTTCAGCCCAACGGCCAGCAATTCAACGAGAAATACACGTTCGACAGGTTCGTCGTCGGCTCCTGCAACGAATTCGCTCACGCGGCCGCCCGCGCCGTTGCCGACAATCCAGCCAAAGTTTACAACCCCCTGTACCTTTACGCCGACGTCGGCATGGGCAAGACCCACTTGATGCAGGCGGTCGGCAGCCGCATCCACGTAATATCCCCGCAAATGAAGGTCATCTACGTCTCGGCGGAAGAGTTCATGAATGACATGATTAACTCCATCCGCTACGACCGCATGCGGACGTTCCACGAGCGCTTCCGTACTGCCGACGTGCTGCTGATCGACGATATCCAGACGCTGGGCGCACGCGAGCGCACGCAGGAAGAGTTCTTTCACACGTTCAACACCCTGCACAACAACGGCAAGCAGATCGTCATATCCAGCGATTCAGCGCCGAACGCAGTCAAGGGCTTGGTCGAGCGGCTCAAGTCCCGGTTTTCATGGGGACTCATCGCCGACATCCAGCCGCCCGACCTCGAGACCAAAATGGCAATCCTCGGCCGCAATGCGGAGGAGGCCGGCGCCGAGTTGCCGAGCAACGTGCTCAACTTCATGGCGACTCACTTCAATTCCAACATCCGCGAGCTAGAGGGAGCCCTCATCCGGCTGATGGCCATCGCCTCCATATCGGGAACCGCCGGCATCACGACGGCCATGGCGCGCCAGTCGTTGAAAGCCGCGCTTGCAGAAAACGAACGAACGGCCACCATCGCCAACATCCAACAGGTTGTCGCCGCACACTACCGGCTTCGAACCGCTCAGCTCCGCGAGCGCACAAACACGCGGGCCATAGCGGGGCCGCGCCAAATCGCCATGTATCTGTGCAGAAAGCTCACCTCCGCGTCGCTCCCCGAGATCGGACGGGCATTCGGCGGAAAGCACCATACGACCGTGCTCCATGCGATCAAGAAAGTCGCTGACGAGCGCCGCCGCAATGCGGATCTCGAGGCCCAAATCAACAAGCTAACCGATAGATTCAATGCGGTATAATGGTTCGTTCCACAGTACGGTCAGGACCTGACTGTGTATGACTGTGGATGCTTTGCCCCGGCCGGCCGGCTGTGGACAAGTACAACTCTTTTCACAGGTAACAATACCTGCAAGTCATTGAAAACTAACCGTCAACAGCCGTTTTCCACATATCCTCAGGAACTACTGTACATGTTCTATAATAATCCTATAGGCAACAAGCGGCAAGTAGGGGCCGGACCCCGAACAAACGACGAAGAACAAAGGATCGCGACCGATGGAACTTACCCTGAAAACGAGTGACCTCGTAGAGGAACTTACTGTGGGACAGGGGGCCGTGGAGAGGAAAACGACCATCCCGGTCTTGTCCAACATCCTCATCGAAGCCCGTGACGGGGAGGTTGTTCTGACTGCTACCGATCTGGAGATCAGTATCCAGAGCTCTTGTCCCGCCGCAGTCAAGACGGGCGGATCCACGACGCTGCCGGCGCGGAAGCTGCTGGATTACGTCAGTCTGCTGCCCGATATGGAACTCGCTCTCCGCGTTTCGGAAAACCAATCGGCAAATCTGACTTGCGGCCGCTCGCGAACCCGCATCGCGGGCATGTCCGGAGAGAATTACCCCGAATTGCCGGAGGCGCCGGGCGTCCTGACGCATATTCCGGCCCAGGTCTTGACCAACGCCATTTCGAAGACGAGCTTTGCGGTTGCGGATGAGGAATCGCGCTATACGCTGACTGGAGCGCTTCTGATTATCCGCGAGGAATCGCTGGTGATGGTGGCGACCGACGGCCACCGCATGGCGTATTTCAAAAAGCCGCACAAGTTCGACGGGATCAGCGGCGAGGTCAGGGGCCTGATTCCCAAGAAAGCATTGGCCGAGCTCTTGAAGCTGGCGGAGAAGCTTGCGGCGCAGGGCGACGAGTCTCTCGCGCTCATGGTTGACTTTGCCTCGGACGAGAATCACCTCTTTTTCCGTTGCGGCAAGCGGTTGTTGATTATGCGTAAGCTCTCCGGGCAGTTTCCGGACTACGAACGGGTACTGCCGAGGGAGACCGGCGCGTCCATTGAAATCGGCCGCGAAGAGCTTATGGCGGCGGTGCGCCGAGTCTCGCAATTTGCCGACGACCGTTCTCACGCCGTGCGGCTGGAATTGGACGAAGGGCAGTTGAAGCTCGCGGCTTCCGGATCCGAGGCCGGCGAGAGCGAGGAATCGCTGCCGATCGTTTACGACGGCGCCCGCGTTCAAGTCGGCTTCAATTCGGTCTATATGCTCGACTTTCTGGGAGCGGCCGGCGGCTCTCGCAACATCGAGATGCAGTTCAAGGATGAGGAGAGCGCGGGGCAGTTCAGCATCCCCGGCGAAGACAGTTACGACTACCGCTACGTCGTGATGCCCATGAGGGTCTGAGTCGGCGGGCAGGAAAGCGACTTCCGACACCACGCATGGCGGAAAGCAAGGACATTCGAAAAAAGCAGTACGGGGCGGACAGCATCCGTGTTCTCGAGGGCCTCGAGGGGGTGCGCAAGCGCCCCGCGATGTACATCGGCTCGACCGGCGAAATGGGTCTCCACCATCTCGTTTACGAAGTCGTGGACAACTCGGTCGACGAGGCCCTGGCCGGTTATTGCGACGAGATACACGTTCACATCCATATCGACAATTCGGTCACCATCACGGACAACGGTCGCGGCATCCCGGTTGCGATGCATGCCAAGGAGGGCATTTCGGCTGCGGAAGTGGTCATGACCAAGCTCCACGCCGGGGGCAAGTTCGATGCCGACAGCTACAAGGTCTCAGGGGGGTTGCACGGCGTCGGCGTAAGCTGCGTCAACGCGCTTGCCGAGTCGCTGAAGCTCGAAATCTGGCGGGACGGCCATACCTGGGAGCAGGAATACTCGCGGGGCCGGCCTTTGGCCGCGCTGCAGAAGACCGGCAATACCCGCAAGACGGGAACGAAAATCACGTTTGTCCCCGACACCGAGATTTTTACCGTCACCGAGTTCAAGCACGATGTGCTGGCGGCGCGGCTTCGCGAGATGGCTTTCCTCAACGGCGGTCTCAAGATCGTGTTTGTCGACGACCGCTCGGAGCGCGAGCTGCAAGTGTTCCATTTCGAGGGCGGCATTGCGGAGTTCGTCTCGTACCTGAACCGCGGCAAGACGGCCCTGCATCCCGACCCGATTCACTTCAAGGACGAGCGGGATTTCAGCGGCGACAAAGTCGCAGTCGAGGTCGCCCTACAGTACAACGACGGCTACCAGGAGAATATCTTTTCTTTTGCCAATACGATCAATACCGTTGACGGCGGCACGCACCTGTCTGGTTTCCGCTCCGCGCTGACGCGGACCATTAACGCCTACAGCAAAAACGCCAACCTCTTCAAGAACGCCAAGATCAATCTTTCCGGCGACGATGTGCGCGAAGGCCTGACAGCGGTTATCAGCGTGAAGCTTCCCCAACCCCAATTCGAGGGGCAGACCAAAGGCAAGCTGAACAGCGACATTCAGGGCGAGATCGTCGCTTCGGTGAATGAGCATCTGGGCGAATACTTCGAGCGTCATCCAGCGGTCGCCAAGCGTATCGTCGGCAAAGCGATCGATGCTTCTCGGGCGCGCGAGGCGGCCCGCAAGGCGCGCGATCTGACGAGACGGAAAGGCGCTCTCGACTCCGCAGGCCTCCCCGGGAAGCTCGCCGATTGCCAGGAGCGCGACCCCAGCCGCGCCGAGCTGTTCATCGTCGAGGGCGAGTCGGCCGGCGGCACGGCGAAGCAGGGCCGCGACCGCCGCTACCAGGCGATTTTGCCGCTTAAAGGAAAAATCCTCAACGTCGAAAAAGCGCGCTACGACAAGATGCTCTCGCATGAGGAAATCCGCGCGATGATTACCGCCCTCGGCACGGGCATCGCCAACGATTTCGACCTCTCCAAGCTGCGTTATCACAAAGTCATCCTGATGACCGACGCAGACGTCGACGGCTCGCATATCCGCACACTGCTGCTGACGTTCTTCTTCCGCCAGATGCGGGAGCTTATCTCCGCGGGGCGCGTATTTATCGCCCAACCGCCTCTCTACCGCATCAAGCGCGGCAAGAAGGAAACCTACATCAAGGACGACTCCGAGCTGACCGCGCAGGTCATCCATATCGCAACCGACGGCGTAAAGCTCGCCTACGGGCGCAACGGAACCCCGGGGCGGATTCTCGAAAAAGCCGCCCTGCGCGACTACGTGACCAGTCTGAACGATTACGAGCGGATGTTTTTGCGCCTGGAGCGGCGCCTGCGCAACAAGAAAGTCGTCAATTTTATAGCCGACGCAGCTTTGGATCTCGATACGAAAGATCATTTCCAAGACAAGGCGCATCTCGCGGCGCTTGTCAGGCAAATGCAGGAACTCGGTCTCGAGGTCAGGCTGATTCCCGACGAAGAGCACTCGGCCTATGCGATCGGCTTCAAGGAAGGCACGGAAGGCGAGCGCCTGATCGATCTCGAGGCCGCCGCGCAACCGGAGTACCGGCGCCTGCGGAGGCTCTCGAAGCAACTCTCCGAGTACAACCAGCCGCCGTTCCTTGTCGTGGGGAAAAAAGCGACCGCAACGCTTCAGGACCCCCTGTCTCTGCTGAATCACCTGAAAGATACGGCCATGCGGGATGCGTCCATTCAACGCTACAAGGGTCTTGGGGAAATGAACTCCGAGCAGCTCTGGGCGACGACGATGAGCGCCGAAAGCCGCCGCCTACTGCGTGTCCGCATCGACGATGCGGTTGAGAGCGAAGAGATATTTTCCACCTTGATGGGCGAAAGCGTCGAGGCCCGCCGCAAGTTTATCGGCGACAATGCGCTGAACGTCAAGAATCTCGATATCTAGCGGGCGGATGAGCGGACCGCGGCGTCAGGCGACCTGAGCCTCGGTCTCGGCGGCGGCAAGCATGACGGCCTCCGCAACATACGACCGGTAGCGCCGTCTCAGCCCGTTGATGAATTCGTAGAGCGCCGCGTCCCCCGACCCGCGGGGCGCCGCATCCGACAAGCGGAACGCCGGAAAGATCTTCGCGGCCAGCCGCGTCCGCGTGATCTGCTTGTCGAAGTTGGCGACCGCGACCGGCACGATCCAGGGTTCTTCTCGGGCGTGTTCGGCAATGCGGAACGCGCCTGCCCGAAAAGCCATCGGCGAAGCCTCGGTGGAGGTCGAGCCGCCTTCGGGGCAGATCACCAGATTGACTCCCGACTGCAGCACGGCCGCGGCGTCCGCGACGAACCGTTCCCGCAGTTCGGCAACGAGCCGGGCGGATTGCTCCGGGGTTCCGGCCGGCCGGCCGCGCGAGACCGTAATGTAGCCGAGCCGGTCGAAATACCGGCGGTGGCCGAACTCGTCGGGCTCCGCCTGCCGCACCACGCGCACCGGCGCCTGATCGTAGCGCCGGTAGAGGATGACCGCGCTGACGAAATGCGTGTCGAGGGTCAACTGAAACCGATTGGGCAGAGTGTTGTCGGGGTGGTTGGAGAGATGATTCATCAAGACGATGAATCCGGGTTTTTCCGGCAGGTTCTCCCATCCTTCGATGCGGTAGTCGGTCATTGCATACAGCCGCTCGAATTCCGCGCAGCACTTGCGTCGAATTTCCTCCGGCGGTTCGCCCGCGGGCGCTTCGGCAACCGTGTCGTAGATTCGCTGCAATTGCCGAAACGCCTCTCCCTCGCGCCGCGCCTCGACCAAGCCGCCTAATAGCCGCCGGGCCAGGCGCTGCTCCATATCGCTGCCGATTTTCGCCAAGCGCTCGAGAATTTCGAACGCATCGGCCGCCGTCAGCCGCGCTTCGAGATAGTACGGAACCTTGTGCAAAGGCGAGTTCATGCTCAAACCCGATGCGTGTTCGGCGATGGCCGCGCGGACGCGCCGCGCATCCGCCGAACCCCGCCGGCGGGCAAGCTGCTGGCGGCTGGCGCCGATGCGGTCGCCTAACGCCCACATAATTCGTTTCAGAAACCGCCAGCCGAACTCCGGCCGGCGCTCGCAGTACTCTTCGACGAACTCGCGCTCGAACGCCAGCAGGCGCGAAGTCTCGCAGGCCTCCGCGCTGGCTCTGTAGAGGTTGGGTTCGACCATTGCCGACCAGCCGATCAATACGCCGGGCCGGTTGATGGTATGGATCGCGATCTGCGCGCGCGCGCCGCCGACTACGGGGTCCATTTCCACCGGATCGACCGGCGCCAGGAAAGAGAGCGCGATCGTGCCGCGCTCGATCACGTAAAACCGGTCCGCCAAGCGGCCCTCTTCGATGATCCGATCGCCTTTGTTGAAACTCAGACGAACGGCGTTCCGCGACAGCGCATACAGGTCTTCGTCTTCGAAAACACTGAAAAATTCGGATTCGCGAAGCAAGTCGACGGGGGTATTCATGACGCCCTTCCGAAGAATCGAAAGCCCGAACCGCAGCGGTATGGTAGCATCCGAAATTTACGTTCTCGTGCGCCTATCGGCAGCATCAATAATTTCTTCTTCGGCCGGCCGGGGCCGGCAGGAGGGGCCTCCCGAAGCGCCCCAACGGAAGGACGTTCTGAACGAGTCGATCCGGCAAACGAGGCCCGCGCTGACGACGCCGGAGGCGTTTGAATCCTTCTGGAGGCGCACCGTTTGCGAGTTGGACGCCCTTGATCCCGCGGTCGAAAGCGAACCGGACCGGCGCCGGCCTTACCGGCGACTCGAGCTACGCAACATGCGCTTCCGCTCGTGGGGCGGCGTTCGGGTTGCCGGCTACCGGCTTTTTTGGAAAGACGAGCGCCCGCGCCCGTTGGTCGTTCATGGGCATGGTTACAACTCGCGCTGCAGCGTGCAATGGTTGTGGGCGCTGCAAGGCTTGAACGTGGTCGGCGTCGACATCCGCGGTTTCGGCCGCTCTCGCAAGGCCCTGGAGCGGCGCTCGCCGTGGGGCTTTATGCTGACCGGATTCGAATCGCCCGAAGCCCACGTCCTGCGCGGGGCCGTCTGCGATTACATCCAGGCCGCCCGCGTCGGGCGCAACTTGGCGCGCGGGCGGACAAGCACGCTGGTGTTCCGCGGCTTCAGTTTCTCGGGAGCCTTGGCGCTCATGGCCCAGGCGGCCGCGCCGCGCGCCGATCTGCTGGCCATCGGCACGCCCACTTTCGGCTGGCACGACGGCCGCAACGAACTGGTTCAAGCGGGCTCGGCTGTCGAGGTGCGGCGCTTCCGCGAGAGACAGCCGCGCCATGCCGCGGCCATCCGCCATACGCTGCGCTATTTCGACTCGATGAACTTCGCTCCCATGATTCGCAGCCCGACGCTGTTGGGCGTCGGCCGGCGCGATATCGTGGTCCCGCCGGCGACCGTTTACGCGATTCGCAATCGGTTCGAGTGTCCGCTGGAAACCATGGAGTTTCCCGTCAGCCATACCGACGAGCTGGAAGAGGCCGAATGGGAGCGCTTCGATGCCCGCTGGACGGCGCTGGCCCTCGAAGGCGTCCCGCGGGGCTTCGGCAAGCCGCTGGGCAACGAGCGGGAGGCGGGCCGTTAATCCCCCTCGACCGGCTGGAACTCGCCGAGCACGTTCTCGCGACGGCGCGCGGCGCGCTCCGTAAGCTCTTCCAAGGTGGCGTAAACCACAGGAATAAAGATCAACGTAATCAGCGTCGAGGTCAGCAGCCCGCCGATCACGACTCGAGCCATAGGCACCTGCAGCTCCGAGCCCTCGCCGATTCCCAGCGCCATTGGCGTCAAGCCCAGCACGGTGGTCACGGTGGTCATCAGGATCGGCCGCAAGCGGCGCTCGCCGGCGGTCGATACGGCTTCGCGGATGCCGAAACCGTGGTCGCGGCGCAACTGGTTGGTGTAGTCGATCAGCACGATCGCATTGTTGACCACGATGCCGACCAGCACGATGACCCCCAGGAAGCCTTGCATATTGAAGGTTGTGCCGGTGATGACCAATATGGTGACCACGCCGACCGCGGCCAACGGGATCGAGAACAGGATGATGAACGGATCCCGCAGGGATTCGAACTGGGCGGCCATCACCATGTAAACCAGAATCAGCGCGAGGATGGCCGCAAACAGCAAATCGTTGAACGCTTCCTGCTGGTCTTCCCATTCGCCGCCGAACTGGAATTCGTAGCCGTCGGGGCGGTTGATTTTGGCGAGCTCGACTTCCAGGTCTTTGATGATGCTCCCCAAGTCGCGGTCGGCGATCGTCCCGGAAACGTATACGATCCGCTCCTGGTCGACGCGACTGATCTCGACGGGGCCTTCCTGCCGCTGCAGCCGGACCACGTCCTCGGCATGAATCAACTCACCGCGCGGCGTGCGCAACGGGATGCGCCCGACCTGCGAGAGCTCGAGGCGGTCTTCCTCGCGCAGGCGAACGACGATGTCGTATTCGTCGCCTTCTTCCCGATAGAAAGACGAGCGGCGTCCGCCGACGGCCGTCTCCAACGTATCCGCGACCTCGGCGACCGACATGCCGACGCTCGCGGCCTTCAAGCGGTCGACGCGCACCAGCATTTCCGGCGTCCCCGGCCGGCGGCTGACTTCGGCTTCGGCTACTCCGGGCACGCCGAGCATGGCGTCCCGCGCTTGCAGCGCCAGGTTTTGCGTAGTTTCCGGGGAGTAGCCGCGGATGGCGACCTGCAGCCTGTCGCCTCCTCCGCTGCCGCCGCCCCGGCGCCGCCCGAAGCTGCCGCCCGAGATGCGGGTGCGAACCTGAACGCCCGGCGCGATGCCGGTCAAAAGGGGGCGGAGCTCGTTGGTGATCTCGCGAGCATTGCGGTCGCGCTTGGATTGATCGGACAGCGTGATGCGCAGTTCGCCGATGTGCGTAGCGATCGAGCGGAACGGGCTGTCGCTGCCCGCTTCGGTCATGATGTACTCGGCTTCGGGCACGCGCTCGGTCACCAGCGCTTCCATCTTGTCGATGATTTCCTTGGTTACGTCGGCGCGCGTTCCGGACTCGAGCTCGACATTCACGCGGATCTGCCCGTCGTCCACCTGTGGCTCGAGCTCTACGCCGACGTATTCGGAAAGCCAAACCGAGCCGCCGAACAGGCCGGCGGCTGCGGCCGTGACCAGCAGGCGGTTGCCCAGCGCCCAATGGATGCCGCGGCCGTACGATTCCGAGAGCGACGTCATGGCCTTTTCCAGCGGATTGAAGATGCGCAAACCGCTTTGGCCGCTGCCCAGATACCTGGAGCAGAGCGCCGGCACCACCGTCAGGCCGACCACCAGCGAGCACAGCAGCGCGAACGACACCACGTAAGCCAACTGCTTGAAGGTTTGCGCCGAGTATCCGCCCATGAACAGCACGGGGACGAACACGGCGATCGTGGTGAATGTCGAGGCCGTGATGGCCATCGCCACCTCTTTGCTGCCGATCAGGGCCGCTTCCTTCGGTTTCTTGCCCTGCTCCCGGTGCCGGTAGATGTTCTCGAGCACGACGATCGCGTTGTCGACCAGCATGCCGACGCCCAACGCCAATCCGCCGAACGAGACCGTGTTCAACGTGAAGCCGTTGAAGTACATCAAAGAGAATGTCGAGATCACCGAAATCGGGATCGCCACGCCGATGATCATCGTGCTCGAAAGGCTGCGCAGGAAGAACAGCAGGACCATCACCGCCAACACCGCGCCCACCCCGGCGGCGCCCTTGACGTTGTTGATCGCGGAGTTGATGAAGTCCGCCGTGTCCATCGTCTTTTCGATCTTGATTTGCGGGTAGTCCTTATGGAGTGTGTCCACTTCGTCCCAGACCGCCTGGGAGATCTTGACCGTGTTCGAGCCGGATTGCTTGAAGAGAATCAGGCGCAGCGCCGGCTTGCCGTTGACGCCGACATAGTGCCGGATGTCTTCGTGGGAGTCTTCCACTTCGGCGACATCGCGCACATAGACCGGCACGCCGTCCCGCGAGGTCAACGAGACATTCAAAATCTGGTTGACCGAGTCGAACTCGCCGCTGGTGCGCAGCAGTACGTCGAAGCGGCCTTCCCTGACCGGTCCGACCGGACGATTCATGTTTTCCTGCCGGATCGTATTCACGACCTGCGCGACGGAGAGATTCAGGGCGCGCAGCTTTTCGAGGTTCAGATCGACGTGAATTTCGCGGCGCAGACCGCCGCCGACGCGCACTTGGCCCACGCCCTTGACGCGCTCCAGCCGGTACAGAATCGATTTTTCGACGAATGAGCGCAACTCCTTGGCGTCCATCTCGGCGGAGGCCAGCGTGACGAACATGATCGGGAATTGGGTGACGTCGAATTTGAAGATCGTGGGCGGATCGACATCGTCCGGCAGCGCGCGGCGACCGCGGTCCAGGCGCGAGCGAACCTCGTCGGCGGCAACTTCGATATCCGTTCCGTAGGCGAATTCCACGCGCACCGAGGAGCGGCCTTCGCTCGACGTGGAGCTGACCCGTTCGACGCCGGGCGCCGAAGAGACGATCTGCTCCATCGGGCGGCTGATCAGCGTTTCGATTTCTTCGGGGGCCACGCCCTCGTAGTCGGTGGTGATGCTCAGCGTCGGCGAATCGATCTCGGGCATCAGATCGACCGGGATCTCGACGAACGAGATCGCCCCGAGCAGCAGACAGATCATGACGGCCATCAGCACCGTCACCGGACGTTTGATCGAAAATTCAGGAAGACTCACGATTGCGCACCTCCACCTTCCATTAGGGCGCAACTTCGCGGCGGGATGGTTACTCCGCGAAAAGTTAAATCAACCGCGGCGGAAACGCCCTCGCCGACGGAAACCGCGGCGCTCGCCGGATGTTTCCGGCGGCTGCCAACCGGCTTCCCGCTGGATGTTGACGTAAGTATGCACGTGCGGCGCACCGCGGAAGTGCCACACCATGTTGGGGCTTTCGAGCTCCCAAACGTCCCACACGCCGTCGTTGCCCAGGTCCTGCGCTTTGGAAAACGACATTTCGAGGCTCTCGACTCCGCCGGTTTCCCGAATCAATTTCATCGCTTCCAGGCGGTCCTGCTCGCGGAAGGGCAACAGCAGGTCTTCGAGCACCTTGTCAACCAGCTCGCGCTGATCGCGGCTCATGTCGGCGACCGGCAGGCCGAGGATCTCGTCGGCGTCGGTGCGCAGGGCGACAGTTCCCGTGCCCGTTTCGCGCCGCAGGCGGTCGCGCAGCGCCGTTTCCCGCTGCTTGCCGTCCAGGGCCTGAAAAACCTCGTTGGCGCGCAGCGCCTGGAACCAGTACACGTTGCCGGGATGCGTCGGCAATTCGAAAAAACGTTGGCCTTCGTGACCGTAGAAAATCGGCCCGCCGAACGCGGCGCCCTGCACCGAGTCGCCGTCGCAGCGCGCGGTCATGTGGCGGCCGGTAACGACGAACTCGAATTTACCGCTGCCGGGCTCGCCGAACAAGCCGACGGAGTATCCCTCGAGCCCGCCGGCATCGTCGCGCAAGTGCTGCGCGAGCGGCTTGTGGAACTCGGGATTGTGCATCCCGAAGAAAATGTCCTGGATCAGCGCCTGTTGATCGCGGTTGAAAAACTGTCCGATGCGGGCGGAAGAAACATGCCAGTTGTTCTCGACGCGCGAGCGCAGGGGATCGTCGAAGTCGAAGTGCATGACGCGCTTCTGGTCTTCGCTCAGAGTCGTGTAGAACTGCGCGACGAGGGTTTCCGAGGTCGGTGCGGTCTCCTTGGCTGCGCCGGCGGCAAGCCCCGCGGCGCCCAACGCCGAAGTGCGCAGAAATTGGCGGCGGCCCATGTTCCGATCGGTCATCGTTTCCTCCTTTATGAGTAAGGACGTTCGGCGCTTCGGCGGGTTACGACGCCCGCCCGAGGCCGGAAGCAATTAACAATTGTCAATCCGCGGGAGCGCTGCCGGCTCTGTTGCGTCCTAATCGCCCGCGGCGGGTTCGAACGGCTCTACCGCCGGTTTCCGTTCCCGCGCCCTTTCGGCCCGTTCTTCGAGGCCGGTGTAGATCACCGGAATGAAAATCAAGGTGATCAGCGTGGAAGTCAGCAGGCCGCCGATCACCACCCGCGCCATCGGCGCTTGCAACTCGGCGCCTTCTCCCAAGCCGAGCGCCATCGGTCCGAGCCCCAGCACGGTCGTGATTGTGGTCATCAAAATGGGACGCAAACGCCGCCTGCCCGCCGTCACAACCGCCCGGCGCAGGTTGATCTTGTGCGCGCGCCGCAAGAGATTGGTGTAATCGATCAGCACGATCGCGTTGTTGACGACGATGCCGACCAGGACGATGATCCCCAGGAACGCCTGTTGGTTGAAGGTGGTTTCGGTAATCAGCAGCACCAATACGACGCCGATCGCGGCCAGCGGCACCGAGAACAGAATCAAAAACGGATCCCGCAGCGATTCGAACTGCGAAGCCATGACCATATAAACCAGAACCAGCGCCAGAATGGCGGCGAACAGCAAATCGCGGAAAGCTTCCTGCTGCTCTTCGTATTCGCCGCCGAACTCGATCGAAAACCCCTCCGGCAGCGGGATGCCGCCGAGCGCGTCGTCGAGGTCGCCGATCACGCTGCCAAGATCGCGGTCCGTGACCGCGCCGGTGACGTAGAGGCGGCGCTCCGCATCGACGCGGCTGATGAACGTGGGGCCTTCCTGCCTGCGCAGCTCGACCACGCTTTCGGCCGGAATCGTGCGTCCCGCGGGCGTCGTGAGCGGCACCTGCCCGACGGCCTGCAGATTCAAGCGGTCTTCCTCGCGGAGCCGGACCAGAATGTTGAATTCGTCGCCGCCCTGGCGGTACATCGAACTGCGCGTGCCGCCGATCGCGGTTTCGAGGGTCGTGGCGATGTCCGAGACGTTGAGGCCCATGTTGGCCGCCTTCATGCGGTCGACTTCGACCAGCATTTCAGGCATTCCGGGGCGCTGGCTGATCTGCGCCTCGGCCACGCCGGGGACGGTGGACATCCTTTCGCGGATGGTCTCTGCCAACTGCGCCGCGGTTTCGATGTTGTGCCCGCGGATTTCGACCGACAGGCGGTCGCCGTCGTCGTTGCCGCCGCGGCCGCGGCGGAACATCCCGCTCGATACGCGCGTGCGCACCAACATTCCGGGTTGGACCTGCAGCAGGGGGCGCAGCTCGTTGGCGATATCCTTCGCGCTGCGGGCGCGTTGGTCCTGCGGAACGAGATTGAAGCGCAATTCTCCCCGATTGGCGCCGACGCCGGAGCCGCTCGACGTGCCCCCGGAGTTCACCATCGAGGTGGCGATCTCGGGGGCGTAGTCGGTCGCGATGCGCCACAACTGCTGCATCACGCTGTCGGTGACCTCGACGCGCGTGCCGGGCTCGAGCTCGACGTTGACGCGAATCTCGCCCTCGTCCACCTCGGGCTGGAGCTCGACGCCGATCAGCGGAATCAGGTACATCGAGCCGGCAAACAGCAAGGCCGCGCAGAGCGTTACCAACGCCTTGCGGTCGAGCGCCCAAGCGACCATGCGGCCGTAGAATTCGGCGAGCTCGTCCTGGATGTTGCCGGCCCAGCGGGCGAGCCCGGCCAACGCCCCGCTCGCCTGGCGGCGCCCCATCAATTTCGAGCAAAGCGCGGGCACGACGGTCAGCGCGACGATCAGCGAGCAGAACAAGGCGAAGCTGACGACATAGGCCAACTGTTTGAAGGTTTGCGCCGTCATGCCGCCGATAAACAACACGGGCACGAACACGGCGACCGTCGTCAGCGTTGACGCCGTAATCGCCATCGCCACTTCCTTGCTGCCGTCCAGCGACGCTTGATAGACGCCTTTGCCGTCCTCGCGGTGGCGGTAAATGTTCTCCAGAACGACGATGGCGTTATCGACCAGCATGCCGACGCCCAGCGCCAAGCCGCCGAACGACACTGTGTTCAAGGTGAAGCCGTTGAAGTACATCAGGGCGAACGTCGAAATCACCGAAATCGGGATCGCCGCGCCGATAATCAGCGTGCTGGAGACGCTGCGCAGGAAAAACAGCAGCACGATGATCGCCAAGCCGCCGCCCTGTATGGCTGCGCGCTGGACATTCGTGATCGAGGCGCGGATGAAATCGGCGCTGTCGCGGGTTTTTTCGATGGTGATATTGGGAAACGCCCTGTGGATTTTGTCGACTTCCTTCCACAGCGCCTCGGACACCTTGACCGTGTTGGCCCCCGACTGCTTATAGACATACAGCCGGACGCCGGGCTGGCCGTCCACGCTGACCAGGTAGTCGGAATCTTCGTGGCTGTCTTCGACGGTCGCGATGTCGCGGATATGCACCGGAACGCCGTTGCGTGTGGTGATTACGACGTTACGGATTTCATCCAGGCTTTCGAACTCGCCGCGCGTGCGCAGCAGGACCTCGAAACGCCCCTCGTCGACCGGGCCGACGGGGCGGTTCATATTCTCCTGCCGCAGAATTTGAACGACACGGGCAATCGAGAGATCGAGCGCGCGCAGCTTCTTCAGGTTCAAATCGACGTGAATCTCGCGGCGCAAGCCGCCGCGGACGTTGAAGGCGGCGATGCCCGGAGCGCGTTCGAGGCGGTATTGAATCTGCTTTTCGACGAAGTGGCGCAACTCCTTGGCGTCCATGTCCGCGGCCGATACGGTCATGTACATGATGGGGTACTGCGACGAGTCGTACTTGTACATCGTCGGCGGCTCCAACTCTTCGGGCAGGTTGCGCCGCGCGCGGTCGAGACGCACGCGCAACTCGTTCGCCGCCTCGTCGACGTCGACGTCGTAATCGAAGCCGACGCGCACGTAGCACAGGCCCTCGTAAACGGAACTGACGATCTGCTCGACGCCGGGCGCGGCCGAGAACGCTTCCTCGAGCGGCCGCACTACGAGATTTTCCATCTCTTCCGGCGCGACGCCTTCGTACTCCGCCCGCACGCTGATGGTCGGATAGACCGTCTCGGGCATCAGATCTACGGGGATATTGACGAACGCGATCCCACCGAGCAGGATGGCGATCAGGCATGTCATCAGGATGGTGACGGGCCGGTGAATCGAAAAGCCGGGTAAATTCATTCCCTATGCCGCGCGGATGGAAGCACTATAGCATCATCGTTATCGTACCGCCGGCGCGGGTTGGCGCCCGCGCACAGCGGCGCTTTTAGCTGCCGCTGGCCGCGCCGCCGGGACTTTTTGGGGCGCCGCCGCCGGAACTGCTGTCCTTGTTGCCTGCGCCGCCCTTGCTCCCGGCGCCGCCTTTCTTACTCGCGCCGCCGGTTGCAATCCGGTCGCCGTCCCGCAGCATCGTCGCGCCGCGCCCGACAATCTTCGTTCCCGGGTCGAGATTGGCCAAGACCTCGACTTGATCCTCGCGGGTCATGCCGGTCTCGATCGCGCGGAACACGGGCCGATTGCCGTCGCCTTCGACGACGTACACGCCGGGCTGCCGGCCCCGATAAACCAAGCCGTCGCGCGGGATCAACGTCGCTTCGCGCACCGATCCCAAATCGAGGGTGATGCGCGCGAACATTTCCGCTTTCAAAATCAAGTCCGGATTGGGGATGTCGATTTCGATCAGCGCGCTGCGGGTAGCCGCGTCGAGCACCGGCGCGATGCGGGCCACGCGCCCGCTGAACGCCTTGCCCGGGATGGCGTCCACCTCGACCTTTGTCTGATTGCCGATGCGCAGCTTGCCGATGTTGCGCTCGGGAACGTTCCCTTGCGTCACCATCGTCGACAGGTTGACAATGCGCACGATCGGGTTGTTGGGGTTGACCAGCGCGCCCGGGTCGACTTGGCGCTCGGCCACCACTCCCGACATCGGGGCGTAGATCTTGGTTTGCTCCAGCCGGATCTTCAACTCGTTCAACTCCGCTTCGGCTTGTGTTGCTTGTGCTTCCGCGAGCGAAACCTGCGCGCTCATCACCTCGAGCGAAGTCTGTTGCTGTTGATACTCCTGGGGCGAGAGCAGTTCTTCTTCGAAAAGCTGCCGCGCGCGGTCCAGGTTCGCCTTGGTGTTGGCAAGCTCTGCCTTGCGCTGGGTCACGCCGGCTTGCGAGACCTCGATGGACGCTTCGGAACGTTTGACCTGCTGCAGGAGCTCGTCGTCTTCCAGTTCCGCTATCAACTGACCTCCGCGGACAAGGTCCCCGACCAGAAAATGAATCTTTTCCACCCGTCCCGTCGCCTTGGCGTTGACGTCGACGACTTCCTTGGGCTTGAGCGAGCCGGTAAGCAGCAACTCCTCCCGCACTTCGCCGATGCGCGCAGCGGCCAGATCGACATTGACTACGCGCCCGCCGCCCTTCTTCTTGGCCGGCGCGGACGCCTGTTGCTGGGCCTCGTAAACTTTCGAGCCGATCAGGTACACGAGACCCAACCCGATCACAATGGCAACAATTCGTTTCGTCCACATAGGCTCTTCGCGCCGGGCGCAATTCACCCGCTTACCGAACAGGCGAATTTCAAGCGAGTTCGGTTACGGAGCGAACCGCGCTAAAAGTCGATCCGGTCGCCCGGTTGCAAGCCGTGCGCCGCCGCTTGGCCCGCGGCCAGCTCCAGCACGTACACCGAATCGACGGCGCCGCCGTACGTCGGGCATTTACGCGCATCGACTTCTATACAGGGCGGGACGTCCGCCTCGACCTGCACAATCTCATGGTTGCCGTCGAGCCAGATCAGATCCAGCGGAATCAGGCACTGGTACATCCAGAACCCGCGCCGCCGCGGCGCTGACGCCACAAAGAGCATCCCCTTGTCGGGCGGCAGGTACTCGCGGAACATCAGCCCGCGGCTTTGCTCTTCCGGCGTGACGGCCAATTCGGCTTCGATGACCGCGCCGTCGGGCAGCGTGACAGCGGCAGTCGGCAACTCGGGCCGATAAACCTTTTCGGTTGGATTTCCGGGCGCCGCGGCATCGCCGCCGCACGCCGCCGCCGACAATAGCAGGATGGTCGCCGCCGGCAACCGCAAGCTCAACATCGGCCGGCTCCGCTGCATACGCATACCGCGCTAGAAAGCCAGCACGCGCTCGGCCGCCGCGCGGATCGTCTCTTCCGAGGGCAGCGCTTCGCGCTCGAGGTTTGGCGCGGACGGAATAAAGCAGTCCTTGGCGCCGTGGCGAACGACCGGGGCGTCCAGATCGTCGAAACATTCGTCGGCGACCGCCGCCGCGATTTCCGCGCCAAAGCCCATGGTCAATGTGTCTTCGTGCGCGACCAGCACGCGGTTCGTCTTGCGCACGCTGGCGAACACCGCTTCTTTGTCCCAAGGGATAATCGTCCGCAGGTCGATGATCTCGACCGACGCCGAACGCTCTTCCTGCATCGCTCGGGCGACGGCTTCGCATTGATGGGTCGTATAGCCCCAGGTCACGATCGTCAGGTCCGCGCCCTCGCGGCGCTTGCGCGCCTTGCCGAACGGGATCAGGTAATTCTCATCCGGCTCGGGCGTACGCGCCGGCATGGCGCGGTAGAGGCCCTTGTGCTCGAGGAAGAGCACCGGGTCTTCCATGCGGGCGGCGGTTTTGATGAGGCCCTTGGCGTCCTCCGCGCAACTCGGGTAGGCCACCTGCCAGCCCGGCACGTGCGCATAGTAGCTCTCGATATTCGCCGAGTGCCACGGGCCGCCTTTGATATAGCCGCCGACCGCGACGCGGCAAACCAGCGGACACCCCCAGGCGCCGTCGCTGCGCCAGCGCATCGGGGCGATCTCGTCCCGCATCTGCATGAATCCGGGCCAGATGTAGTCCGCGAACTGAATTTCGATAATCGGCTTGTAGCCTGCCGTGCCCATGCCGCCGGCGATGCCGACGATCGATGCTTCCGCCAGCGTCGCGTTCTTGCAGCGCTCTTCGCCGAATTCCTCGGTCAGGCCCTTGGTGACGCCGAACACGCCGCCCTTCGGGTCCTGAATATCCTCGCCCCACATCACGATCTTCGGATTCCGCCGCATCTCTTCGCGCAAGCCGTTGTTGATCGCCTGCACCATTGAGACCTTGCCGCCGACGGCATGCGGCTGCGTCTCTTCGGCGGCGGGTTTTTCTTTGGCGAAGACGTGCTCCAGGATGTCGTAATTTTGCGGAAACGGGCGCCGGTCGGCTTCTTCGGCCGCCCGGTCGACCTCTTCCTTGATCGCGGCGCGCAGCGACTCGATCTCGGACTCGCCCATGATCGCGTTCTGCAGCAAATACTGCTCGGTCTGCAGGATGGGGTCGCGCTCGACCGCCGTGCGGATTTCGTCTGCGGTGCGGTACTTGCGCTGATCGTCCGACGACGAATGATGGTCCAGCCGCACCACGTTGAACTCGATCAGCGCCGGACCTTTTCCCTCGCGGATATCCTGGATGATCCCGGGCAGCAACTGGTACATCGGCTCGAACCAGGTCCCGTCGAGGTTGAGCGCCGGCAGTCCGAATCCCTCGGCGATGCGGTGAACTTTCGAAGCCGTCTGATATTTCTGCGGCACACTGATTGCGTAGCCGTTGTTCTGCACCACGAAAAGGACCGGGAGCTTTTCCCGGGCGGCCCAATTCAGCGCTTCGAAAAATTCGCCCTGGCTCGTTGCGCCCTCGCCCGACGCGGCATAGACGATGGCGTCCGAGCCGTCGTGCTTCATCGCTTTCGCCATGCCGACAGCGGGAAGATACTGGGTGCCCGTGCAGGCGCTCTGGGCGACGAGGTTGAGCTTCTTCGACGACCATTGCTCCGGCATGTTCACGCCGCCCGAGTTGGGGTCGCCGTCGCGGTTCAGCAGGCCGAGGAAAATATCTTTGTAAGGCATGCCCAGCGCCACGGCGACGCTCTTCTCGCGGTAGTAGGTGTAAAACCAGTCGTGCCCCGGTTGCATCAGCATCGGCACGCCGACCTGAACTTTTTCGTGCCCGCGGGTGGAAGCGTAGAAGGCGGTTTTGCCTTGCTTGACGAATGTCTTGGAGCGTTCCTCGACGTAGTAGCACTGGAGCATCTTGTGAAAAAGCTCCCGGACAACCTTGTCGGGAACGATCCGCTCGCCGACCCGCTCGCCGGTATGGGCTGTCGAAGCCGCCATAAGTTCTGCCCGCTTCCTTGTCTCCGAGCGCCGCGGCGCCCTATTCCCTACCATACTGCATTCACGCGGCGTTTCCCACCGACTGTTGGTGCTATGCGCCCGCGGCATGGCTCCAGCGGACCGCGCGCAGTGATTACCGATCCCGTGTTATATCTATAGGGCGTAATCTGCTAGGCTGTTCGAGAGAAGCCTTCGAATATCTATCATGTGGGGAAGAAAAGACAGGGAAGAGCCAGAACGTTCGCCCGCGCGGCCCGCCTCGATTTCGAGCGGAGCTCGCCAGCCGTTGAGGCCCCCGGAACGCCCCGCGCCCGCGCAGAGCGCGGCGCGGCCGGCGCCCAAACCCGAGGCTCCAAGTTCGCCGAGCGGCACGCGCATCGGCAACTCGATGATCGTCAAAGGCGAGATTACAGGCAGAGAGGACATTTATCTCGACGGCATCGTCGAAGGCGTCGTCAAGCTGGAGCAGGGCTGCCTGACGATCGGCATGAACGGCAACGTTCAAGCCGACATCGACACGCGTTCCCTCATTCTGTTGGGCAGCCTGAAAGGGAAGGTGCATGTAGCGGAGCGCATCGAAATTCGCAAGACGGGTTCGTTCGAAGGCGATATCGTCGCCGGGAATATCGTTATGGAAGACGGCGCCGTCTTCCGCGGCAGCATCGACATCACCAAACCCAAACGGACGCAGGCGGCCGCCGGCAATGCAAAACCGGTCCAAGCCGGCCTGCCGGCGATCGATCCCAAGCCCGCCGCCGCCCCCAAGCCCGCCGCTCCGAAACCCGCAACTTCGAAGCCCGGCGTGAGGTGATCGGGGCAAAGGGCGGTCGAGAAGGTTGCCGGATTCGTGTTCAAGGAACGGAAACAGACGATATACGGGAAAGCCTTCGAAGCGGCGCCGGACATGCCTCGCATCAAAGTGCGCCGCAGGACGCTCTCCGACGAAGAAACGGCGCCGCAAACCTACCGCCGGAAAAGCGACAGCCTACGCCACTTCCTGAACCAGCTTCCGAGCGCCGAGGGTCGCCGGATATTCGATCTCGGGGGGCTGATCGACTCCAATGCCCGTTATTGGGCTGAAAAGGACGTCCGCGTCCACGCGGTCGATCTGTTGCGCACCTTCGACAACGAACTCGCGCAGATGCCGCAAAAAAGATTCGACGACCTCGCAGCGCAGCGGTTCGTCGATGAATACCTGTCGTTTCAGGCCGGCATGTTCGACGGGATACTGGTTTGGGACGCCTTGCATTTCCTCGATGTCGAGTTGCTTCATCATGCGATCGCAAGACTTGCCGGAATCGTTCGCCCCGGAGGAGTCGTCTTGTGCTTCTTCCACAGCCGTCCGAAAGGCGAAAAAGTTCCGGTCTGCCGATACGCGATCGAGCCGGACGGCAGCTTGGAGGCGACAGTCCATTGCCGCCGGACGATCCCGACGACTTTCACCAACCGGAATCTCGAAGCGTTGTTTCGGGATTTCAAATTGGCCAAATTTTTTTTGAGCCGCGACAACCTGAGGGAAGTAATCGCCGTTCGGTAGCAGGCGTCTGAGAGTCAGAGTGCGGATTCCTGCGGCGGGTCTTGTCTTTTTCGCGGCCGCGGCGGCCGCTGCGCCTGCGGCGAGCGACCGCGCCGCAGGCCATGACCACTACTTCAATCTCGAATATGACGAGGCGGTCGCCGCCTACGAAAGAGCTCTCCAGGCTGAACCGGACGATCCGGCGATCTACAATCACCTCGCGACGGCGATTCTCTACAAGGAGTTGAATCGACTCGGAATGCTGGAGACGAGCGCGTTCAAGGGCGACAACCGATTTCTCCAGAGAAAGAAGCCGAAGCCCGACCCGGGCGTCAAGGACAAAATTTTTGGCTACCTCGAACGGGGCCGTCTGCTCGCCGCCGGCCGGCTCGAAGAGGCCCCGGACGACCGCGCCGCCTTGTTCGTCATCTCTCACAACTACGCCCTTCGCGCGAACTACCAGTTCATGGTCGACAAAGCCTATTTTCGAGCGCTGAGAAACGGCAGGCGGGCGAAGAAATTCAGCAACAGCCTGCGCAAATACCATCCTCAATTCGTGGATGCCGATCTGGTTTCCGGCGTGCAGGAATATGTAGTCGGCAGTCTTCCCTGGGCGGTTCGGGCGGTGGTCGCGATCGGCGGCGTTCGCGGCAACAAGGCCAGGGGCGAGGCGATGGTCGCCCGCGTTGCCCGCGAGGGCAACCACGCGCGCGATGAAGCCCGAACTCTCATGGCGCTGGTGCATCGGCGCGAGGGCCGTCCGCTGGAGGCGGCGAAAATGCTGGACTCGCTGCTCCGGGACTACCCCCGCAACTATGTGTTGCAGCTTGAGATGGCCGCCATGTATCTCGACGCCGGCAATGAGCGGCGGGCGCTCGAAATTTTCAAAGAGGTCTATCGGAAGTACGAAGCCGACGAGCAGCGCTTCGCGCGCATCCCGCCGCGCCTGGCGGGAGCGCTCGAGCGCCGCATCGAAGAGCTCGAAAACGACGCGCCGCCGCCGCGCGCGCAACTCGCCGCGCTGCGGTCTTCACTCTTCACTAATCCCGGGAACCGGGAAGCGGCGGCACATGTCCTCGACCGCCGCCTTGATCCGGGCCAGGGCCGCCTCGTCGTCGTGGTTGCGCAGGGCGTCTAGCATCCAGCCGCCGAGGCGTTCCATCTCGGGCGGCCCCATGCCCCGCGTGGTTGCCGCCGGCGTGCCGAGCCGGATGCCGCTGGGCCGCAGCGGGGGATTCGGGTCGTCGGGGACGACTTGCTTGTTGCAGGTAATGGAGACCCGGTCGAGCGCTTCTTCGGCAACGCGGCCGTCGAGCGCAAAGCTGGCGATGCAGTCCACGACCATCATGTGGTTCTCGGTGCCGCCGGTGACCAGCTCGGCGCCGCCGGTCGTCAAGGCCTTGGCCAGCGCTTGCGCGTTGTCGAGCGTCTGCCGGGCGTATGTTTTGAACTCGGGCTGGAGGGCCTTGCCCAGGGCGATCGCGGCGCCGGCGACGGCGTTCATGTGCGGCCCGCCCTGCATTCCGGGGAAGACGGATTTGTCGATCTCCCGGCGGAATTCCTTCTTGCAGAGGATCATGCCGCCGCGCGGACCGCGCAACGATTTGTGTGTGGTCGTGGTGACGAAGTCGAAACCGTAGTCGCACGGGTTGCTCATGACGCCTCCGGCGATGAGTCCTCCGATGTGCGAGACGTCGGCCATCGTCAGCGCGCCGACCTCGTCGGCGATGCGCTTGAATTCGCTGTAGTCGTAGTCGCGCGGATACGACGAGTAGCCGCAGACGATCATTTTCGGCTTGTGCTCGCGGGCGGTCTGGCGCAACTCGTCGAAGTCGATCCGGCCCTGGTTCGACGGGTCGGACTTGTAGCGGATCCAGTTGTAGAGCTTGCCCATGTGCGAGACGGGCGCGCCGTGCGTGAGATGGCCTCCGTGGGAGAGATCCATGCCGAGCACGGTGTCGCCCGGCTCGAGCATGCACAGATAGACGGCGGCGTTCATCGGCGCGCCGGAGAGCGGCTGGACGTTGGCGTGCTCGCAGCGGAAGATCCGCTTGGCGCGGTTGCGGGCGACGCGCTCGATGACATCGGTGAACTCCTGCCCGCCGTAGTAGCGCCGGCCGGGGTAGCCCTCGGAGTATTTGTTGGTGAAGACGGAGCCGAGCGCCGCCAACACCTCCGGATAGGTGTAGTTTTCCGAGGGAATCAACTCGATCCCGGAGGCTTGTCGGGCTTCCTCGCCGCGCAGCGCGGCGTAGATTTCAGGGTCGTTTGCGGCCAGCAGGGCGCGGTTGTGTTCCTGGGACGAAGCGGCGGGCATGGGTTCATTCCCTTTGGCGCGGCGCGCCTTGGGATCATGTTCCAGTGTATCCGAGCGGCGCGAGACCGTTCAGCGCAGACTGCTCAGGTATTCGACGAGATCGACGAGGTCGTCCACCGACATTTGCTCTTGCAGGTCGTCGGGCATCGCCGATACGGAGGACTCGCGGCGGCTCAGGATATCTTGCTTGGCGTAGTCCGCCACCACGCCGCCTTCCATGCGCAGGGTCACGCTGCCGGCGGTTTCGTTGACGACGATCCCCGAGACGAGCTCGTTGCCCGCCAACTCGAAATGCTGCAGCCGGAAATCGGGAGAGACGCCGGCGCTGGGGTCGAGGATGGATTCGTAGAGTCCGGCTTTGGGCAACTTGTCGCCGATTTTCGAAAGTTCCGGGCCGAAGTTCACGCCCTTGCCGGCGACGACGTGGCAATCCGCGCAAGTGGCGGACTCGAACACCTCCGCGCCGCGCCCGGCGTTGCCGACCAGCACCAACAATTCGGTCATGCCGGGCAGCGGCTCGTTGTTTTTCATGGGCGGCAGGGGGAACAGCCGTTCCGCCTCCGCTCTCATGCGCGCATGCATGGAGCGCGTCATGGCGGCGCCCGCGGTCTCGCGCAGGTCTCCCGGGAATGCCCCCGCTTTGGCCAGGGCGATCAGCGTTTCCGCGCCTTGGCGGATGCCCGCCAGCGAACGGACGGCCTGTTCCCGCAGGGGCGGCGCCGCTGCTGCGTCGAGCATGATTTTCTCGAGCAGGGGGACGGCCCGGGCGCTGCGGCTGTTGCCCAGCGCCGCTGCCGCATCGACGGCGGCGTTCGGGTTGCTGCGGATGAAATCTTCGATGACGACGGCGGCGTCCGCTTCGAGCAGCGTCGTCACCGAGGCAATTCCCAGTGGATTGTCTTTGTTTGCGGCCGCCGCCGCCATCAGCGCCGGATAGTACACGCGGAGCTTGTACCTCTGCGCCAGGCGCGCGAACTGCTCCGTGCCTTGCGCCCGGTCGACCAGCTCGACGACCGCCTTGCGCATGCGGGGGTTCGCCGCCAAGTCGATTTCCGGCAGCCGCAACAGAGCCTCGGAGGCGATGAAAACGTCGCCCGGCGTCCGGCTGCCCGGACGGCCGAAGGCGAGCCTGCGCAAGTTGCGGGATTTGACCGCGGAATCCTTCTGGAAATCGAAAGCGCGCAGATAGCGCGCGGCGTCTTTCTCGTCGAGCGGGGAGCCGTGGAGGATGCGCGCCAGGTAATCGGGCGTTGCGTCGGCCCGCGAGCGCCAAACGATATCGCGGCCCGCGGGCGAGTCCCACGCCGGACCGACGCGGTCCAGCCAGGCGCGCAGGCAGGCGTTCCAGCGGCCGTCCGCGGCGATGCCGAGCGCTTCCAGGTACCAGCGGTCTTTGCCGTCGTGCCGCGCGGCGAGCTCGGCCCATAGGGCCGGCGCCTCGGGGCTGCGCAGCCCGCGCAGCGCGACGGCGCACTCGCGGCGGACCCGCGGCGCAGGATCCGCGGCCAGTCTCTCGACGATAGGCGTCAAATCCAGCCCGATCTGCCGCGCGGCGCGCAGCCCGACGATGCGGATGTTCTCGTCCGCGTCGTCGAGCGCCCGGCCGACGTAATGTTCGCCGCGCCCGTCGAATTTCGCCAGCAGCCAGAGCGCCCGGGCGCGCAGGCGGGGCTCGCCGGCGCCGTCGAAAATCTCCGCCAGAGCGGGCTCGGCTTCCTCGCGGTTCTCATGAAGCGCCGTCCAGGCCAGGTAGCGCACGGCATAGTTCGGGCTTTTCAGGGCCTCGCCGGCGCCGGCGGCGGTGGCGAAGTCGTGTTCCCCCGGCTCGTAGCGGCTGCCCGGCGGCGCGATCCGAAAGATGCGGCCGCGGCCCGCGTCTTCCATGCGGTTCCAGCCGATGACCGGGTCGTACCAGTCGCTGACAAAAAGCGAGCCGTCGGGAGCGACGGCGACATCCACCGGGCGCACCCACTTGTCGCGCTCGCCCTTGAGAATGTCGATCATCTCCGCCTTGTAGCCGGCGCCGTCGGGTTTCGTCGGAATGGCCCGCAAAACGCCCGGCCCGGCATCGGTGTAAAGAACCTGGCCCCAAAACTCGCGCGGCAGCAGCCGCCCTTCGTATACGGTGATGCCGGTCGGCGAGCCGGCGCCCGTGACGAGCAGGTTGGGCACGACGCCGGGGTCGTTTTGATGCCAATGGCGCTGCGGGATCTCTTCGCTGCGGCCCGTGCGGGGCGCCTGGTTGCCCGCTCCGGTCATTTCGTCGCGGTATCCGTAGTTGCCGAATTCCAGAATATGGTTGATGCGCACGGCGTAGTTGCCGTCGTCGTCGTTGTCCGACTGCCAGAGATCTCCGAACGAGTCGACTGCGACCTCGTAGTTGTTCCGAAAATTGTGGCCCAGGACCTCGAAATCGCTGCCGTCGAGATTGGCGCGGAAGACCATACCGCCGCGGTAGGGGCTTTCTCTGTTTTCGTAGCCGCGGGTAAAGTCGGGCCGGGCAACTTCCGGGTTTTCGCGGAGAAAATTGACGTAGTTGCGGTCAAGCACCGGATTCCCCGCCCGGTCGATCATGAGCCGGCCGTCCTTGTCTCCGACGTAGCGGCCGCCGTTGCCCATGTTCCAGTAGAGCTTGCCGTCGGGGCCGAACAATACCGAATGGGTGGAATGGTCGTTCTGCGGCGCGCCGGAGTTGGTAAACAGATACTCCTTGCGGTCGGGCTTGTCGTCGCCGTCTTCGTCGGTGAAAACGATCACGTTCGGGGCGGCGGTGACGATCGTGCGCTTGCCCATCACGGCGATGCCCAGCGCGGCGTCGATGTCGCGCCCCTGGTAGTACACCTTCGAGGAATCGGCGGCGCCGTCGCCGTCTTCGTCGGCGAGGATCAGGATGCGGTCGCCCGCGGGCCGGTCGTTGTTGCGGGCGCGCTCGCGGTAATTGACGACGTCGCAGACCCAGACGCGCCCGCGGTGGTCGATGTCGATGTTGGTGGGGTTCGACAGCATCGGCTCGGAGGCGAACAGCGTAGCCTCGAGTCCGGGATAAATGTCGAGGTTGGCGACCGCCCGGCCGGCGCTGCGGCTGTCTTGCGGGCCCGACGAGCAGCCGCTCAGCGCGCAGGCCGCCAATGCCGTCAGCGCGGCGGGAGCGGATCGATACATGGCCGGCGCCCTACAGCGGCAGATTGGCCCGCGCGTAGTCGATGGAGCGTTGGTTGTACGTGTCTTCGAGCGCGAGCTGCTGCCCGGCGGTCAGGCCGCTGACCCGCGGCAGCGGATGTTTCGGCGGGTTCTTGCGCGCCCAGTCGAGAAGCATGGCGAGGTCGCGCGGCGGGACGGGGCTTTTTTCGTCGTAGATTTTCCAGTAGTCGCCGGTGAAGATCGGCACCTTGAGCGGGTCGCGGGTGATGATCTCGAGTTGGAAGAGCATGTCCGGCTTGCGTTTCTGGAGCATGGCGACAACCGCCGCCAGATCGTAATGCCCTTCGCCGAGCGGAACCTCAGAGAGCAGCAGCCCGTCTTCGTAAAAATCGACGGCGATGTCTCTGAAGCTGACGAACAGCGCATACGGCGCAAGCGTCTCGACCGTTTGCATCGGCGTCTCGATCAGCGAAACGTTGTTGACCATATCGAGCCCGACGCCGACGTATTCGCTGCCCGTGGACTCGACCCAGGCGACAAGCTCGTCCGACCGCCAGCCTTTATGATTCTCGATGGCGAGCGGCATTTTGTGCTTGCGCAGGATCGGCTCGGCGCGCTGCACGGCCGTCTTGCACTTGGCGAAGAATTCGTGAAATTCGGCCGCCGTCTTGAACTGTTCGTAGCGCCGCCCCGAAAAATAGTCGTGGACGCAGACCACGCGCCCGCCCATTTCCGCGGCCGCCGCGATCTCGGCTTCGTAGCGCGGCAGGTCGCCGTCGTCCGCCGGCGAGCGCACGGTTACCGTCAGCCGCATATCGTATTTTTCGATCCGGCCGCGCAGCTTTTTGAGCTTGGCGGGGTCGAGGTCTCGGGGCAGCCGCGTGTGCGCGCCGCCGAGGCCCTTGCCCCGGCAGTATTCGACGATGTCCCATTCCTTGCCCGCCGCTTCGGCCGCGCGGATGCGGAAGCGCAGGCCCGGGCCGGCCGAGCCCATGTTCTTGAGTATCTTGGGCGGCGCCGCCGGCGCCGGGGCGGCGAGCGCCGCTCCGGCCGCGGCTTGCAGGATCTGTCGTCTGGTCATGCCGTCCTCCGCGTAGGCGATTTTATCCGGTCGTAATCAAGTCCCACGGCGCCCGGCCCTTGCGTCCGAGCAGCTTTTGCGCTTCGGGATCGTTGTCGAAGCGTTCTTTTTCGCCGTCCCAGCGCAGCTTGCGGCCGATTTCGTAGGCGATGTTGCCCAGGTGCGCGACGGCGCTCGAGCGGTGCCCGACCAAGGCATCGCAGCGAGGCTTCTCGCCTTCGCGGATGCAGCGGATGAAATGTTGGCCGTGCAGCAGCGTGGGCTCGGGGTTGTTCTCACGGCTGCGCTCGAGCTTGGGGCCGACCCGCGGCGTGCGGTCGTACTCGTTGATTCGCTTGGGCCCGGCCGGCAGGACTTCGTATCCCAGGCGGTCGGCGACGACCGTTCCGTTCGAGCCGTAGAAGGCCATGCCGTTGGGGCGGTTTTCCTCGCCGCGGGCGCCGTGCAGATGCATGCCGGGCGTCAGCCGCCCGACGGCGCCGAACGCGTTGGCGCTCAGCGTCTCGTAGCTGACGACGAACCCGGGATATTCGTAGCTGACTTGCAAGACGTCCGGATGCTCGCCCATTCCGCCGACGGCGAAGCGTCCGCCCGCGGCGGCGATCGCGAAGGGCTTGTCCACGTCCATGATCTGATGCACGGTGTCGAAGCGGTGAATGCCGAAATCGGTAATCATCCCGCCCGCCAGGTCTTTGAAGTAGCGGTAGCTGCGCAGATGCAGCCGCGGGTTGTAGGGCCGGTAAGGGGCGGGGCCCATGTACATATCCCAATCGAGGCCCTCGGGAATCGGCTCGTTGGGCGTATCGGGAATGCCGTAGGGCATTGTGTTGACGTAGTTCCAGATGCGCACGAAGTGGACGTCGCGCAACTCTCCGCCGCGGACCATGCGGGCGATATCCATGAAGTGCGTCTGGGAGCGGTGCTGCATGCCGGTCAGGAAGACCTTGCCTTTGTTTTCGCGGGCCGCGCGGACCACCGCCTGCCCCTCGACGATGTTGTGCGTCAGCGGCTTCTCGCAATAGACGTGCTTGCCCGCTTGGCAGGCCATTACCGCGGGGATGGCGTGCCAATGGTCGGGCGTGGCGATATGCACCGCGTCGATTTCCTTCAGATCGAGCGCTTTGCGGAAGTCGCGGTAAGTGGCGGCCGTCCCGCCGAACTCTTGCTTGGCCTGCTCGGCCTGCGAGTCGAGGAGGTCGCAGAACACGGAGTATTCGACGTTCAAGCTGCCTTCGACGATCTGCCGGGCGACGCTTTTGCCGCGGCCGCCGGCGCCGATCAGCGCAATGCGCACGCGCTCGTTCGCGCCCGCGACGCGCTGGGACGAAGCCGCGGTCAGCGCGGCGGCCTGGAGAAAGTTTCTGCGTTTCATATGTGCGCCCGCCTTGTCTATGGTACAGGCTACCGTTTGTCGTGCGGCCTGTCCGACGGCCGTATGCTACGGATCGAGTTGCAGGGTTATCGGCGAACGGGCTGCTGCGCGGCCCGGCGCCGCCCAATCCAAAGTATCGGCGAGGCAGTCACCGTCTGCGGTACGGAGAGGCAAAAACCATCGCTCGGCGCATCTATGCGGCGGTTTGCTTCTGCCGCGCCTGCTCGAGATCGTAGGCAGTCTGTATCCGCAGCCAGAATTCGGCGGTGGACCAGCCCGCCGCTTCCAGCTTGAGCGCCATTTCGGGTGAGATGCCGCGGGCTCCGTTGACCACCCGCCACAGCATGTTGCGCGACACGCCCAGTTTCTTTGCCGCGTCGGTCACACTGAGGCTGTCGCCCAAGCACCCTGTCTGGATGATTCGTCCGGGATGCACCGTTTCCATTGCCATATCCATCTATCTCCTTGTGTCATATCCTTAGTGGTAGTCGATCAAGTCCACATCGTAAGCGTAGCGCCCGTCGAAACGGAATACGATGCGCCAGTTGCGCGACACCCGCATGCTCCAGAGGCCTTGCCGGTTGCCTTTGAGCTTGTGCAGACGGTATTCGGGCAGGGCGAGGTCGGCCGGTTTTGCCGCGCTGCGCAGCGATTCCAGGATGTCTTCGATTTTCCGCACTTGGTCGGTGGGGATCTTGCTTTTGTCGCCGTGCTCGAAGAACCGCGCCAAGCCTTTGTGCTTGATCGACCCGATTATGGAATGCTTATACATTGACCGGGATCGTGTGTCAACACGGGAAGCCGGTTTCTGTATGGGATTGCTTTAGGCGCCGAACGCTACCGGCGAACGGGCTGCCGTGCGGCCCGGCGCCGCAGCGGGGTTGACGCCGCCTTGCGTTTGCCTTCGGTCAGGGTATGGCGGCGGTTCGCGGCGAGATCGGCCCAACGCTGCTTTCTTCCGTTTGGCCAGCGCACCTCGAGCTGCTCGATGCGCTCGGCGGCGCCCAAGCCGAAGTACAGCGTCAGGTCGTTCTGCGAAAAATAGCTGCCGCCGCCATGCACTTCCTGGATCACGGTTTTGCCGGAAAACCGCGCCGACACTCGCGCGCCGATAGCGCTGCGGTTCGACTTGACGCCGATCAGCGCAACTGCCGCCGCGTTGGCCAACTCCGCCGTGTTGCGCAGCAGCGTCGGCGGCTCGTTGAGATTGACGACCACGATCTCGGGGTGTCCGTCGCCGTCCAGGTCGCCCGAGGCCATGCCGCGCGAGGGGCGCTTTTGCGCCAGGGTCTCTCCGGCGCCGGCGGCGCCATCCGTGAAGCGGCCGCCGCCGGCGTTGCGGTAGAACAGCATCGGCTGGCGGTAGGTCTCGCCGATCGACGCCGCGTCAACCTCGGGGTAAACGTGGCCGTGGGCCATCAGGATGTCGGGGCGGGAGTCCTCGTCGGCGTCGACGAATACGACGCCCCAGCCCAGCAACTGGTTGGCGCCCAGCCCCGCGCCCATCGAGACATCTTCGAAGAAAAAGCCGTCTTCGTTGTTGTAGAGCGAGGGCAGATCTCCCGAGAAATTCGTTTTCACGATGTCGAGGAACCCGTTGCCGTCGTAGTCGGCGGCGGCGACGCCCATGCCCGCTTGCAGTTGGCCGTTGACGTTGTAGGCGACGCCGGTTTCGCCGCCCGTCTCGGAAAACGTCCCGTCGCCGTTGTTCTGGTAGAGCAGGCTGGCGGTCATGTCGCAGGCGACGTAGATGTCGGGCAGCCCGTCGTTATTGAAGTCCGCGCTGACGACGCCGAGGCCGTAGCGTCCGCCGGGGGCAAGGATTCCGGCTTGCTGCGATACGTCCTCGAACGCGCCGTCGCCGCGGTTGCGGTACAGCGCGTTGAACGCGCGAGGCAGCCCGCGCGGGCCGCACATCACGGGCAGCCCCTTCCAGCGGCACTCCTCGCTCGAGCCGGGCTTGGGCGTATTTTCGAGGTCCAGATCGACGTAGTTGGCGACGAAAATATCCAGATACCCGTCGCGGTCGTAATCGAGGAAGGCGCAGCCCGCGCCCCAGCGCCGCCCCGCGGCGGGCAGCTTCGCCCGGCGCGTCGCGTCTTCGAACTTGCCGCCCAGATTGCGGTAGAGCGCATTCGAGCCGAAGTAGGTGACGAACAGGTCGGGCGCGCCGTCGTTGTCGTAGTCGCCGATGCAGACGCCCTGCCCCCAGCCGGTTTTGGTCAAGCCGGCCTGCGCGGCGACCTCCCGGAAGCGGCCCGTCCCGTCGTTTTCGTAAAGGTGCGCCAGCGGACTCTCGCCGGCGTCCTCCAACTCGAACGTCGTGCCGTTGACCACGAAGACGTCGTTGTCGCCGTCGCCGTCGAAGTCGAAGATTGCCGCCCCCGTGCCGGTCGTTTCCAGGATGAAATCGTTGGCGGTCGGGCTGCCGAAGGTGACGGTTTGGGTCAGCCCCCACTCCGCGGCGACATCGCGGTAGTGCGGGCCCGCGGCGTTCAAAAGCGTAGGAACGCAGAGAAGAAGCCGGTAGATTCTCATCCGGACATTGGGCATGCGGCCGGCGAATCAATCGGCATTCCGCAGGCCCCGCACGAACTCTTCGGAAGAGAGATTGCCGGTCAGATTGGGGGCGATCCCCCTGAGGTCCATGAGGCCCGGAAGCTCGTCGTCGCTCGGAAGCCGCTTAATGGAGTCAACCCTTATGGATTTGGGGAAATCCGACCCCGCCGGGTAGGTCAATTTGCCGGATACCCTGATTCTGCGGTCGAGGGCGTTGCGGGCGTCTTCGAGCTTGTCGGGCGGAAAGAGGCACGCGACGCTGCCGCGCCCGACGGCCGGATAGATGCGGAACGCGTTCCTATCCCCGTGGATGCTTGTGTACTGCAAGCGGCCTTCTATTTCCCCGATGGCTTCGGTTTCCGGGGACGGAGTAGCGTCGATCACGCGTGGTCTCTTGTCGTTGTCGGCTTCGGTCGCCGCTTCGTCCGTCATTTTACCATTGCAATTCGAGGCCGACATAAGGGCAATATGAATAGTGGCGATAAGGGGTTTCAAGGACGGCCGACTCAGGCGGTTGCACAAACGCGACGACGCGAGGGGCGTGCCGCAAGAGTATGCGAAGCGGATTGCGCTGCTGCTGGCCGACCTGGACGACGCCCTCGACCTGAAAGATATCGCTGCTCCCGGCCGTCGCCTGCATCCGCTGAAGGGCGACATGGCGGGTTACTGGTCGGTGCGAGTGTCGGCAAATTTGCGCGTCGTGTTCCGCTTCGAGAACTAGCGGCGCCTGGGATGTAAGCCCGATCGATTATCAAGAAGAGGGAATCATGGCAATGAAAAATCCGCCGCATCCGGGAGAGAGCATCCGGGATTGGCTCAACGGATTGACCGTCGCGGAAGCTGCCGGCGAACTGGGCTTGGCGCAGCAGGCTCTATCTCGGGTGTTGGACGGCAAGGCGGGCATCTCCCCCGCAATGGCCTTGAAGCTTGAAGCCGCGGGCTGGTCCAACGCGGCCTTCTGGATGCGCAGGCAAGCATCCTACGACTTGGCGCAAGAGCGGCTGAACGAGTACCGACAACGCACGGCGGCATGAGCGCGCCTATGAGCGGATCCGATTGGCGGGGTCGCCGGTTCAGCGCCGGCGGACGGAGAGGAACGGTCCTGCAGGCGTGGCAACGCCCTGCACAGTCGCCGTGACGGGCGCGTCGCCGTCCGGCAGGTCTGGCGGTACGCGCACCGCGAACTGGTAGAGGCCCGCGCAGCACGGCGCCGCGCCCGCGTAGAAGACATCCTCCGGCGGAACCGCCATGCCGCCGAAGGTAAACGAAACGTCGTTGGCAAGACCGGCCTGCCCGCCTGGAATTTCGCCCGCCTCCAAGCGCGGCTCGGTCTCCCCGAAGCCGGTTCCGAACAGGCTGACGATCTCTCCCGGCTCGGCCGGGGTAAACGCCTCGCCGAGTTCGGGCGCGCCGGCCAGGCCGGGGCCTCCGCCGTGCAGCGCCGCGACCGGGTTGCGCCCGTCGGGGTTGCTCGCCAAGTTGAAGAACGCCGGCGCGACGACGGCGACCCCAACCGTCTCCGTCGCGCTGCGTTGCTCGTTGCTCCTGCCGCAGCCGCGGACGACCTCGACCGCGGCCTGGCCCGGCGGCAGATCGTGCGGAACCTGGGCGTTGATCTGATTGGAGAAGACCGCGAACAGCGGCGCGCGCTTGCCGCCGATCTCCAGGCAGACGCCGGCGAGGTTGGCGGCGACCCTGCCCTCGGCGTCGAGCCCGGGGCCCCGCGCCTGGGCTCCTTCCGGCGCGAAATCCTGCCCGAAGACGGAAACGAGGGCGTTCGGGGAGATGCGCTTTACGAGAGGAGTTCCGTTGGCGAGCGCGACCCCGCCCGCGGAGATCGAGGGAGCGTTCCCGGGAGGCGGCGTCAGGATGCGAACGCGCTGGTTGAAGGTATCGGCAACATAGATGTTGCCCGCTCTATCCGCTGCTACGCCGTAGGGAAAGAACAGCCGCGCTTCGACCGCCGGACCGCCGTCTCCGAGATCCCCGGTGAACTGCCCATTGCCCGCGATGGTGGTCACGATTCCAGCCGGGTTGACCTTACGAATGCGGCTGTTGCCGTTATCGGCGATATAGAGGTTGCCCGCCGCGTCCAGCGCTACGTCTGCGGGGTGGTTCAGCAGCGCAGCGGTCGCCGGACCGCCGTCCCCGCTGAACCCTTGCTCGCCGTTCCCCGCGACCGTGGTAATGGTAATGACGCCGGAGACGTCGACCTTGCGGATGCGGTGGTTATTCGTGTCGGCGATGTAGAGGTTGCCCGCTCCGTCCACGGCCACGCCTCCGGGGAAATTCAGCCGCGCCTCGGTTGCCGGCCCGCCGTCTCCGCCGTACCCGAAC
The DNA here is from genome assembly GCA_965214915.1 of Bryobacterales bacterium. GTDB lineage: Bacteria > Acidobacteriota > Terriglobia > Bryobacterales > UBA6623 > CATQHP01. Next base: position 1,949,971 of record CBDCCP010000001.1, read on the forward strand.
TCCCCGGTTCCCGCAATAGTGGTAATGATCCCTGCAGTATCGACCTTGCGAATGCGTTTGTAGTGAGTGTCGGCGATGTAAAGGTTGCCTGCCCCGTCCGGCGCCACGCCTGCGGGGAGGTTTAGATTCGCTTCGGTTGCCGGACCGCCGTCCCCCAGGCCCACGAAAAGCTGCAAGCCGCTCCCCGCGACCGTGGTAATGATCCCGGCGGCATCGACCCTGCGAATGCGCCGGTTGGATGTATCGGCGATGTAAACATTGCCCGCCCCATCCACGGCTACGCCTCCGGGACTGCCCAGCCGCGCTTCGGTTGCCGGCCCGCCGTCTCCGCCGTACCCGAACTGCCCGGCCCCCGCGATGGTGGTAATGATCCCCGCGAATCGACCTTGCCTATGCGGTTGTCCGCGGCAATGAAGACGTTGCCCGCTGCGTCGACCGCCACGCCGTAGGGGGTCCCCAGCCGCGCTTCGGCTGCCGGACCGCCGTCCCCAAGGTCCCCGCCGGCCTGTCCGTTCCCCGCGAAGGTGTCGATCGTCCAGCCGGCCGAAGATTGCGCCGCGGCCGGCGCCGCCGAAAGCGCCGCGCAAAGGGGAAGATATTGCAACAAAAAAGAACCGAGTCGGAGAAGGGAAAGCCGCGGACCGCGGCCGGCGGAGTCCCCGCATCCTCCGACTTCGCGAAAAAGAGGCTTCGTTTCGGTCACCAGCCGTTATTATCCGCCCGCTGCTCGACTCGGTCAAACCGAATCCCGATTTTCATAGATTCCCCGCCGCGGAATCCGTAAATCCATATCGAAATCTTTTTGAATCAATGCGTTGCATCCGGTCGATTTTTTGTTGACTTGGCTGCCGGCGGTTTGCCACACTGGGGCGAGGTGGGGATTGGGGCTTTCCTTGTTCCGGTCCTCTGCACCGTTTCAGAACGAGTTTCGAAGGAGAGAAAAATCGCTATGCGCAATGTGTATTTCGCGCTGCTCGTGCCGACTCTGCTCCTCTGCCTCGTTGCGCCCGCGTCGGCGCAGCGCGACATGGGAACGATTTTGGGCGCGGTCACCGACCCCTCGGGCGCGGCCATTCCGGGGGCGACCATCACCATCGTCGAGGAATCGACGGGCGTCACCGACCTTGTGGAGTCCGACGGGGCGGGCAACTTCATCCGTCCCCTGATCAAGCCCGGCAGCTATACCGTCTCGGCCGAGACGACGGGCTTCAAGAAGGGCGTGCAGACCGGCGTGCTGGTGCAGTCCTCGTCCCGCGTGCAGGCCAACTTCGTGCTCGAGATCGGGCAAGTCACCGAGACGATCGAGGTCACCGCGCAGCCTCCGGCGCTGCAGACCGAGACCACGCAGATGGGCGGCAACCTCGAGAGCCGTCAGACCAGCGAGCTGCCCTTGGGCGGCCAGCGTCGTTTCGCCTTCCTGGCGCGCACGGTTCCCGCGGTGGTGCCGGCCGAGCCCGGCGCGCGCGACGCAGCCGGCGGCGGCTTCTCGGCCAACGGCGTCCGCTCCAACGGCCAGAACAACTTTCTGCTCAACGGCGTGGACAACAACGTCAACGTCATCGACTTCATCAACCAGACCGCCTACGTCGTCGGCCCCTCGGTTGAGGCGATCGGCGAAATGCAGATTTTGACCAACGGCTACAACGCCGAGTACGGCCGCGCGGCCGGCGGCGTGGTCAACGTGACCATCAAGTCCGGCTCGAACGACGTTCACGGCACGGCCTTCTGGTTCGTCCAGGACGACGCCATGAACGCCAACACCTGGCAGGCCAACCGCGCCGGCAACGAAAAGGGCGTCTTCGGGCAGGACCAGTACGGGCTGGCCATCGGCGGCCCGCTGGTCAAAGACCGCACCTTCTGGTTCGCCGACTACCAGGGCACGCGCATCGAGGACGGCAGCCTCTCCAGCACGCTGACGGTGCCCAGCGGGGGGTTCGCCGGCGGCGACTTCTCCAACTTGATCACCGGCGACGTGCTGGGCACCGACGAGCTGGGCAACACCGTGATGCGCGGGCAGATCTTCGACCCGTTCACGCAGCGCGAGGTCAACGGCATGCTGGACGTGCGCGATCCGTTCCCCAACAACATGATTCCGTCGAGCATGTTCGACCCCGTCGCGGCGCAGTTGATCGGCCAGTACCCGTCGCCGAACCAAAGGATCGCTTCCGCGGGCGAGCGTCCGGGCTCGAACTTCTTCACCCAGCGCGACGCGACGCGCAACGTCGATCAGTTCGACGTGCGCATCGACCACCGCATCTCCGACAACGACAGCATCTTCGGCAGCGTGAGCTGGATCGAGGAAGAGAAGGTGCAGTCCCCGCCCTTGCCCGGCGATCTCGACGCCGGCGGCTTCCTGGGCGAGCAGGAGAAGAACCAGAGCCGCAACGCGATGATCAGCTACACCAAGATCTGGTCGCCCGCGTTGATTACCGAATCGCGCGTCGCCTACTCGCGGCTGATCACCACGCGCACGCAGGCCAACGCCGACAGCGATTCGTTTTCGGCGCTCGGCATCGGCGGCCTCAATCCGTTCACTACGAACAACGGCGGCCTGATGCGCATCGGCCCGCAGGGCTATTCGACGGTGGGCGGCTCGGAGTGGCTGCCGACGCAGGAATACAGCAACGTCTGGGACTTCATCCAGAACGTTTCTTGGAACAAGGGCGCGCACGCCTTCAAGTTCGGCGCGGAGTACCGCCCGATCGGCTTCCCCTTCTTCCAGGTCCCCTCGCCGCGCGGGCGCATGGACTTCCGCCAATCCCACACCAACCAGGTCGGCTTCAACGACACCGGCGACGGCATGGCCTCGTGGCTGCTCGGCGTTCCCGGCTTCAGCCGCATCACCACCTCGAACTTCATCTCGTCGTTCAAGGACGCCTACTCGTTCTACGGGCAGGACGACTGGAAGGTATCTTCGCGGCTGACCATCAACATCGGCATCCGCTACGAGGTGACCAGCCCGATCGGCGAGAAATTCGGCCGGCAGGCGCACCTCGACGTGTTCGGCCACGACCACGCGCAGCCGACGCTGGTCATTCCCCAGGGCAAAGACCAGGACGCGCCCCTGCCGCCGAACTTCGCCGCCGACTTCCCCGGCATCGCCGTGGAGCGCGGCGTCGCCTCGACCTACCTGACCGGCTGGGACAAGAGCAACATCGCCCCGCGCATCGGCTTCGCCTACGAGGCGCGCCCGGGCTTGGTCGTCCGCGCAGGTTACGGCATCTTCTACGGCGCCGAGGAGAACGAAGGCGGCAACCCCAACCGCGGCGAGAACGTGCCCTTCAACCAGGAGGTTCGCTTCAACCCGCCGCGCGACGCCGCGCGCAACCCCTTCATCGACCGCTTCTCCGACGGGTTTCCCCTCGATTCGTTCACCGGCAACGCGCCGATCAGCTTCCGCTCGGTGTACACCCGCCGCCGCTGGCCGCTGGTCAACAAGTGGAATTTCAACATCCAGAGGGACATGGGTTGGAACTCGGTCTTCGAGGTTGCCTACATCGGCTCGAAGGGCAACCGCCTGACCGACAACTACAACGGCAACTTTCCGGTCAATGACCCACGTCCGAACATCAACAGGCTCAGCCGCCGCCCGTTCAAGTTCGTGGGCGACTCCAACATCAGCTTCACCAACAGCAACGCCCGCTCGCTCTACCACGCTCTGACGGCGAAGTGGGACAGGCGCTTCTCCAACGGCTTGGGCTTCCTGGCCGCCTATACTTGGGGGCATGCGCTGGCCGACACCGGCACGACGCTCTCGGGCGGGCCGGGCAACCGCACGCCGCACCAGTCCCTGGAGTACGCCCACGCCAGCTTCGACGTCCGCCACCGCTTCGTATTGAGCGGCAACTGGCAGTTGCCCATCGGCAAGAACCTGGTCGGGGCGGCGCGGACCATCGCCGGCGGCTGGCAGCTCAACGGCATCATGACGCTGCAGACGGGCAACTACTTCAGCGTCGGCACCAACCGGGCGGTCTGTTCGTGCAACGGAACCAAGCGCCCCGACCCCGTTCCGGGCAAGGATCCCAACGCCGCCCCTCCGGGCGGGCGCAGCCCCGAGGAATGGTTCGACACGTCGGCTTTCATGGACCCGGCGCCCGGCACCATCGGCCTGCTCGGCAACTACTCCAACATCGGCCCGCCCACCAAAACGGTGGACCTCTCGCTGTTCAAGGACTTCCGCATCAACGAGGGCATGAAGGCCCAGTTCCGCCTGGAGTCGTTCAACCTGACGAACACGCCGCAGTTCAACCGTCCGAACGCGACGCACGGCGCCGGCGCCTTCGGGCAAATCACCGGCACCCGCGCCGGGTCGAACCGCCAGCTTCAGTTGGCGGTGCGGTTCATGTTCTAAAACCGGTAGAGACTGCCTGGACCGGTCTCTGCAAAACCAGGGCCTCACGCTTGCGCAAGCGTGAGGCCTTTTTTCACGACAGCCATTGACTGTTCTGATTCGGAGTGCTATCTTCAACTCATAGTGAGAAAAGCGGTAACGTTGAAAACCCTCAAAACTGCTCTTGAGGTTCTCTCAAGTGTTGCGGTCATCGTTTGCGCGGTACTTTTAGTCCGTTTGTACTTCGGTGAACCGCGGAATGGGGTTAACGTGGTTGGCCGCGGCGTGTCTTCCGCGGGCGAAGAATTGATTTCACGGCGCTTGAACCTCGAAGACGTCGAGTGGCGGGAAAATGCTCTGAACATCGTCTTGCTGCTGTCGACCGAATGCGATTATTGCAGCAAGAGCCTGCCGCTCTACCTCAGGCTTAGCGAATTGAGGAGCCAGCACCGAGACAGGGTTCAAATCGTTGCTGTATTCCCGCAAACCGCAGACGCCGCCAATGTCTATCTGGGGAGCGAAGGTATCGATGTCGATCAAATTGTCAGCGTTTCCCCGGCCAACGACATTGGCGTTCCGGTAAGAACACCTCTTCTGATGTTCGTTGACGGAAAGGGCCACATTGAAGAGGCGTGGTTGGGCTTCCTGTCGCCGGCTACGGAAGAAACGATGTTCGCCAAACTCGCAGACTATTGTGGCGAATGCCGCATTCCTGAAAGGAGCGATTGAAATGACACTTGTAAAAAACCTTATTTTCGCATTGTGTGTTGTGACTATTTTGGTCAATGGTTTGCCACCGGCCCAGACTGCTGGGGTATGGTGTGCAACTGGAACCTATTGCGACTCTACCTACGGTTGTATCGGTCCCGGCTATGACGGCCCCCCAGAATACCTCTGCACTTGCCCGTCTGGGCAAACACCTGCCTGTGGAGGGGGCGGTACGGAAGATTGTAACAACATGGTGAATTCATTTGAAATCTGTGATTTCCACGAAGTGTGCCTATGTCATGACTGACGCCGGAACTATTCCGGCAGAACCATTTCGCAGTGCGTGAATGACCGGCGATCATATCCGGGACCGTTTTGAGACCGCTGGCTGCCTTGACGCCTGCCGCGTGCTCGCGACAGCCATTCGGTCGGGCTTGCTTTTCATCGCACGGGAGGATCCTCAGAACGGAGGGAACATCTATGAGACGGATTGTTGCTTTGGTTTCGAGCGCGCTGCTCATGGTTCCGGCAAGTCCGGCCAAGGTTATCGAGGTCCGGGCCGATTGGGCGCAGGCGCGGAACATGCTGGCGGAGGACGGCGTCCGCCAGCCGATTCGGGTTCTGCTGCAATCGGGCGAGCAAGTGAATGGAAAGCTTGCCGCTGCGGACGCTGCCGGCCTGACGCTCAAGCGCGGGACGACTCTCGCCCGGGAAGACATCCGCGAGATTCGCATCACCTACCGGACGGACCGCAAGAACAAGCGAGTTCTCGGCGGTCTCGGGGGGTATGCTCTCGTAGCGGGAATAACGGGCGCCGTGGGGGAACGCGGGCAAGGCAACACTCCGTTTGTGTTGGGAATGACAGCCTTGGTTTTTGCGCTTCCGATTTACCTCTGGAAGCTCGGGGGGCGCGCCGACCGCGGCGCGACGGTCATCCAACTGGTCGAGAACGCAGCCTCCGCGGAGCCGCCTGCTTCCCGGCAGTCAACGGCAATCCCGTAAGCGCGGCGCAAACGAGACCCGACATGGGCGCCGTCAATGGGACTGCCATAATATAGCGACTCAAGGCTGACAGGTAATGACAGCGGAATTCATCTCGATTCTCATCTCGATTCTCATCGCAGCAGTATCGCTATCTGTCCAGATTTCGCGGACGCAGCAGGCGACCATGCAGGCTATCGGCGACCTTCGAGAACGCATGGCGCGGCTCGAAGGGTTGTTCGAGGGGTTCACGGGACGAAGCACTCCCGGTGCGTGATCGTTTGGAAGCATTGTCTCGCTGAATCGGATCGAGCGGTCGGGATTCTCGTCTCATCCGGGCAAGAACTCGCCGGGGGGCAAAAATAGAACATGATTGTTGGAGTGAGCGAGAACGCTTGGATGCGGCTGAATCCGCAGCATCCGGACGGTCTGCTCAAGCGCGGCTTTATAGACGCCTACGAAGATTATCCGGGCATGAGGCTCGAAGCCATCGGCTGGAGCGCCGCCGGATGCAGGCGCGGGTTGAACGCCTCGGGTTGAGGCGCTCGACTGCGAGAAAGGCAGGCAAGACCGAGCCTGTTCAGCCCGGCGGTAGTACAATGAATCCGAAGAGGCGTCGATGAGACGACGACGGTTTTTGGCCGCGATGGGCGCCGCCGCCGGAGCGGCGACAGGCGCCGAGCGGAAGCTCCTGTTGCCCAGCGACGTTCCCGACCGCTACGGGTTCCGCATCATGCGGCACAACCTCGCGCCGCCGATCGAGCGGGCAACGTACCGCCTGTTTGTTATCTTTGCATCGAGGATCTGCAGCAACCGTAGTGGCGATTCGGAGATTCAAGCACGGCGGGTTGAAGCAGTTTTTCGAGAAACAGGACGGGCGGAGGCTGCCGCAGCAACATAGATCGGGCTGCGAGCCCCGCAGACATTGGGCGCGGGCGGTTGCATCCACTGCGAGGCGGACGCAAAGGTTATTGGTCGATATGCGTTACCGGTAACTGGCGCATTATGTTCCGATTCGAGGGCGGCAATGTCTATGACGCGGATTTGCTCGACTACCATTAGCGGAAGAAGAAAGCAATGGACGAAGAACCGATGAGGGAACCGACCGAAGAAGAATGGAATCGGCGAATCCTGGAGCATATGGAACAGACCGAAAACGCGCCCGGTTTGTCCGTTGCCGGCGATGCGTGGCTGCGGCTGAATCCATTCCATCCCGGCGAGCATATCCAGGACCGTTTCGAGGAAGACATGACTGTAGGCGAAGCGGCGGCGGCGCTCGGAGTTTCGCGCGCCCATCTTTCGCGCGTCGTCAACGGGTGCGGCGGGGTGTCGCCGGCATTGGCGTTGAAACTCGAAAAGCAGGGCTGGGGAACCGCGGATTTTTGGGTCAGGCTGCAGGGCGACTACGACTTGGCCCAAGCGCGCAAGCGGCGCAAGCAGCCCAAGCCCAAAGCGGCGTGAATGGCGCCTCGAGCCTGCCGACCGGCGGGATTGTAATAATTTCGGAGCGGCGGCAATGGCGCGGTGCGGCGCCCAATGCAATCGGCCTGTTTGTTATCTTTGCATTGAGGATATACAGCGACCATAGTGGCTGTACGGGGGTTCAAGAGCAATGCACTCAAGCGGTTTTGAGAAAAGCAAGACGCTCGCAAACTGCCCCAAGAGCACTTGGCGCGGATTGGAGATATCCTGGACGCGCTGCAAACCTCCGATCCTCTGGGAGCATTGTGCTTGGCAACTTACCGATTGCATCCGCTGAAGGGCGCCCGCAAGGGCGAATGGAGCGTGAAAGTGTCGGCGCGGCTGCGCATCACTTTCCGCATCGCCGGCAGCGACGCCTATGATATCGACCCGACCATGCATTACGGGGATTGAAGGGGGAGACGATGATTGCAGGAGCGAAAGAAAGCGATTGGATGGTGCGGAACCCCTGGCGCCCGGGACGGCATATTGCAGCTTGTCTGGAAGCGTCGGACGACTATCCCGGCATGAGCGTGAGCGAAGCGGCCCGCAAATTGGGCGTGAGCCGCTACAGGTTCTTTCGCGTACTTCACGGACGCGGACCCGTCACGCTCGACTTGGCGCTGAAAATGGAAGCGTTGGGCTGGGTGACCGCCGATCTGTGGCTTGAGATGCAGACCCGTTATGATCTCGCCCAAGCCCGCAAGCGGCTGAATCGCCCCCTTTCCGCCGCGCCCGCCGTTCGGCGCAAGAACGAACTGCTTGCCGAAGCGGACGCTGCCGCCGCGGCGGCATAAGTCTCCCAATCCGGGCGAAGCCGTCCGGGCAAGCCCGAACCGGCCTGGCGGTAGTACAATAAATACCGGGGAGGAGCGGCAATGAAACGAAGACGGTTCCTGGCCGCGATGGGCGCGGCCGCCGGGGTGGCGGGCGCGGAGCGGCAACTGCTGCTGCCCAGCGACACGCCCGACCGGTACGGGTTCCGCATCATGTGGTACAACCCCGTGCCGCCTATCGAGCGGGCGACGTACTGCCTGCGGGTCGCGGGCCTCGTCGAGCGCCCGCGCGAGTTCTCCACAGCCGACCTCGACCGCTACGAACAGGTCGAGCAAAGCTCCCGCCTGAAGTGCGTGCAGTGCTGGTCGGCGCGGGCGACGTGGGGCGGCTTCCGCTTCGGCGAGTTGCTCGAGGAAGTGAAGCCCCGCGCCGGGGCGACGGCGGTGCGCATCGATTGCCACGACAAATGGTACGAGTACATGTCGCTGGAAGAGATGACCGCGCCCAGCGTGCTCATGGCGTTGCGCATGAACGGCGAGCCGCTCAGCGACCGACACGGCGCGCCGCTGCGGCTGATCGACCCCTCGAAATACGGCTACAAATCGGCCAAGCTCATTACCAAAATCACCTTTGTCGAGAAAGGCGAAGGATCGATGGCCTGCGACATCGGCCCCTACTACTCGCCGAGCGGCGAGATACTGGCCGGCTACGATCATCCGCTGGACCTCGGCAAGAACGTCCGCAGGAAAATCTCCGGCGGCGAAATTACAGAGTACTGACTGGTAGGCGCGGCGCCAGAAAGTCCCTCCGCTCGGCCAAGGCCCGCCGTGCCAACTCCGCCCGCGGCCCGTCGCCGGCGTACCCGGCCGGGAACTCCGCGCCGCCCGCAGGCCGGCGCAACAGGTACAGATACAGCCGCGTATCCGGCGGCGTAGTCGAGAGCAGCTTCACCCAGCGCCCCGCGGTCAGGTCCAGGTAGTTCGCCGGGCGGCCCGTCGCTTCGTAAGGTTCGAGTGCCGCCAGCGTGACCAACTCGTCGCTCGTCGCCGGACAGGCGCGCTCGTCGATCCAGGCCCAGTAGGGAATCTCGCCGGCCAGCGACGGCGCCGCCCGATACGCTTGTTCGGCCTGAGCCAGGCCAGGTTGCGCATCAGACCAACTTCACCGTGCGCGACTGCTCGGGCGCTTTGGCCGGGTCGTAACGGGGCCGATAGCGCTCGGAGTTGAGCACGATGCGCAGCATCTCGGGATCCCGGCGGTGAGCGAGCAGACCGCCGGCGTACAGACCGGCGAACAACAGCCCAAGGCGGTAGGCGTGGGTCATGAGTAACGTCCTCCTCACAAGCCCGTTATAAGCCCGCCTCCGCCCGTCAAGGCAAGTTTTTCTCAGCGCCGGCAGGCGCGCTCGTTGTGGGGCGGTCGCTTTTGCCGCGGATTTTCGCCTTTGTAGGGACCTCTACAGACCTTTCAGGTCCAATCTTCGCGCGCGTGGTCCTACAGGGATCTACAGGATTAAGACCGTAAGAAGAACCACGGAGATCTCGAGTTTTAGGGAACTACGGGAAGAAATAAGGACGAGCGCCACCGTTTCAGCGGACGGGCGCTAGTGTTTTGGCTCGGGATCGTCAGTTAAAGCGTAAGCGATGCTGCTCGTTGGGGAGAACGAGACAATCCCATGCGAGCCGGTCGTTGAGAACCTTCGCTACGGCGGACGGCCAGACGTCTTTCAGCGGCTCCAGCCGCCGCTGCGGGAGGGGCTGCGGCGCCACGTGTAGTTGGGGAGAATGGGGTGGTTTCGTTCGACCTGGGAGTTGAGAATCCCCGCCACGGAGGGAGGCCAAATATCTTTGCGCGGTTCCTGGTCGGTTTCGGGGTCGCAGGCTGCGACGTGCTCAAGCCGGTACGGGCACTTCTCGGGTAGGAGGCGGTCCCAGTTGCGGTATGTGTTTTTGGCCGCGGCAGGGCGATACTTAATGTCGTAGTCTTGGAAACTTTTGACGGCCATGGAGCGCCCGAGCTTCCATGCGTCGGCGAACGATTGGGCGTACCGGCCCTTCATGCCCGGGTTTGCTGCGATGAGAATGGCCATGTGCTGGCGGAAGACCATCACTTCAGCCTCCCAATGCAGCAGTACGCCCTTGTGCGGGTAGTCCCAGTACTGTATCTTCAACAGGTGCTGGATCGCCCGGGCGCAATAGTTCCTCCATTCGTTTCTCTGGCCTAATCCCAAGTCCTTGATCTCCTCACTTACGTTCTCCCAGTCGATAGCGTTGAAGTCGCGGCGCTTCAGCGCTTCGGCCTGCTTGATGGACCAAGAGTAGAAGTCGCGCTCGTAGAGGCTGTTCGGCTGGCGGTCCTGTTGTATTTCGGGGCTGGGGGCAAGCGTTCCCATGTCGTTTCTCCAGCCATCATTAAAGCACTTCTCTTTTCGGCGTGCAGCGCCGCGCCTCCTATGCCGGGTTCACCCCCAGGTAACCGAGCAGCAACAGCATTGCCGCCAGGAGCAGGGTAACGCCGTCCGGGGCGCCTTCGACGGTTATCGCAGCGGACAGCAACATCGCCAACAGAAACAGCATCAAGAGCAACAACACGATAACCGCCTCCGTCACCATTGCTGTAACCAACCGCAAGCGCCTGTTTCGCCGGCGATAGATCACGGCGCTTGCCTCACTGCCGCGATCTCGCCGGCTTTATCGGCTTCGGCCTGTATTTCCGCAACCATTTCGGCGATGGTTTCGGCGACGCGCTTCATCGCCACCTCCCGCCCTTCTTCGCCGGCGGCAAGGGCGCAGGCTTGTACGAAGTCTTCGGCTACGAATTGGACTTCGGCGGCGCAATCGGCGCACAACTCGGCAACGATCTCGCCGGCGTCGTTGCGCAAGCAAAACCGCAACAAAGGACCGCTCGGTTGCCTCACCGCCAGCCCGTGCGGTGCGAAAGCGTCGCCGCATACCCAGCAGCGATCCGGTTCCTGCGTCATGCGGCCTTCTGCCTCCGCCGTTCGATCCACTTGGCGATGGACGGGGCGCATGGCCGCAGCAGCAGGCCCCGTTCGTGCGCCTCGGCGCGTGCGTCCGGCCACTTGGCCGGCACTGTCCGAAGGCTCTTGCGAAACTTCCAACGGAAATTCCGCGGGTGCGCGTAGTCCGCGCCGAACTGCGCGTGCAGAGACTCCAGGGAATCAGCGTGTCGCGCTCCAGTGTGGATACGCGGTAGGTCAACCAGGCGTGCAGGTCCAGCGAAAGCGTGGACCGGCGCAGGCTGCGCACGATGGTCGTATCGAGGGGCGCGACCGCTTGCCGGCAGAGGTTGAAGAACGACTCGCTAAGCGTGACGGTCAGCGTGTCTTCGGAGCGCAACCATTGATCGATCACCACGATGTTGCGCCCGGCGTCCTGCCGTACGTCGTGATACATAAACGTCGTCGCGCACAGGCGGCGCATCTGATCGCGGGCCGCGTGAAGGGACCCCGCGTCCCGCCGTTACAGGCAATCTCCGTGCGTTCGAGGAAGTCTCTCCAACTTGCCCCGAGATGGAAGCGCCGCGCTTTGTTCCGCGCCGCGCCGGTGGTCAGGTACATCAAGATGAGCCGGGGCTAGACGCCGTAGGGTAGGCCTACGGCGCGGGGCGCCGGCATGCTCAACTGCAGGGTTCCGTTTTGACGGCTGTACTCGTTGCCTTGCACGGCGCTGTGCGGCAACGTCGTGCAAATCAGGAAGCGCGGTAGAAACACCACCGCAGGGGATTTCCGCCGCGGCTGCGGCGATGCGGCGGCCCCGGCCTGGGGGCTTGAGCGCTAGGCCGTTCGCCCAACCGTGCTGCACAAGCTTGCGTGACAGCCGTTGCAGCGTCGTGCTGTGTTTGGCGGCCGCCGGCGTCGCCGCGTTTTTTTGCTCGATGACTATACGACCCCGGGAGTCTATCCCGATAGGCCGTTGCTTGCGGAGACATTGCCGCTCCCCTTCCGCAAGCCCCTGTATAACCAAGTTCTCTCTTGCCTGTAAATACGCAACCTGCGCGGCGTTTTTCGCCTTATTGTCGGTTCTCAAGGCAGCCTCCAGGCTGCCCGACAGCTAAATCCCAAAGATCGGCGGCAACCGCCGCCTCGACGCGCTTGCGTATATCGCAGATATACTGTTTGCTGACTGTAGGCGGACGCCCAAATTGCGATACGGCGACGCCCCAATGCGCCGGCGCGTACAGGGTCACGAGTCACGGGTCGGGCGGCTCCGCCGCTAATCGCGCCGCTTCCAGGCCGCCGCCTGCCGAGCGAACGCGCTGGGGCATTACCATATAGAAAGTGTTCTCGCTCTCGAAGCGCCAATTCCTGCGCCTGTCGGGCTTGGCCATCGCCGACCGGCTTTTGCCTTGGCGCCTGCGCGCGCAGGAGATCGAGCCGCGGGCCGGCGGCGAACTGAAGATTATTCTGGTCACCTTCGGCGGCGGCGTGCGCTACGCCGAGACGTTCGCGCCCGAGGGCGCGCGCAACATCCCCCGCCTGCGGGCGCTGCGGCCCGAGGGGCATTTTTTCAAAACCTGCGTCAACTCGGGAGTTCTTTCGCACTACAATTCCACCTCGTCGATCGTCACCGGCAACTGGCAGCGCGTGGACGATTTCGGCTTCGGCCGCGCGGCGAGCCCCACGCTGTTCGAGCGCTACCGCAAGGCCAGCGGAGCCGCGCCGACGGACGCCTGGGCGATCTGCACCAACAAGAGCTTCGCCACGATGGGCGCGGGCCGCAGCCGGGATTTCGGCGAGCCCTTCGGCGCGAACGTCGTGCTTCCCAAGCAATTGCTGCTCGAAGCCGTCTCCGGCGTCGTCGCCCGCGCCCCGGCGGCGGGCGTCGCCGACCGCGACAACGTTCTGCGCCGCCTGGAGAACATTCTCAACGCCGGCTACGAGGGCATCGGCTGGACGATATTCAAGGGCGGCCGCCGGCTCGACCGCCAAATCAAAGACACGCTTACGCGCAGCCTGGTCGAATACATCCACGGCCCCGAGGCGCCCAATTCCGGCGACGAGCTGACCTTCTTCGTCGCCCGCGAGGTGATGCGCGAGTTCGCGCCGCGCCTGATGCTGGTCAACTTCTGGGACATGGACGTCGCCCACTGGGGCGCTTACTCGCTTTACCTGCAGGCGATTACCAAAACCGACCGCCTTTGCGGCATGTTGTGGGACGAAGCGCAGACGAATCCGAGCTACAAGGATCGGACGCTCATGCTGGTGCTCCCCGAGTTGGGCCGCGACGGCGACGCCGACACGGCGAACGGCTTTCTGAACCACCGCAGCGGCGACCCCTCGTGCCGCAACGTGTGGATGCTGGCTCTCGGCGCGGGCGCGGCGAAGGGCGAAACCGACCGGCCGATCGCCCACGTGGACGTTTGCGCCACGGCGGCGGAGCTGCTCGGCGTGAAGCTCGGCGAGACCGCCGGCAAGCCGATTGCGGAATTGATTTGAGGGCGGGCGATGGCGAAGGTCAGCCGCAAGCTGCAAACGCTGATCGATGACGGCCTCTTCGACCGTCTGCCGCCGACCTTCGCGGCGTATTCCTTCGACCGCATCGAGGATTGGAACAAGCTCTTCCCGGCCGAGCGCGATTATTTCGAGCGGCTGTTCGGCATGCTCGCCCGCTCGGACGCCCAAGCGGTCGCGCGGCTTTTCGCTCCGCTGCGCGCGGTCGAGGAGAAGATGGGCGTCGACCGCCGCACTTGGAACACCAGGGAATTCACCCTCGAGCACGTCGATTTCCTGCAGCGCAACCGCCATCTGGCCGAATGGCGCCAAGCGATCGCGGATATCTTCGGGCGCATCGACCCCCTGCTCGACGCCGAGGTTGCCCGCAGCGGCCGTCCGCGGCTGGTCATTGTCGTCTCGCCCTCGGAGTTGCCGATGGGCCCGGACCGCATGTGGCGCCGCCTGCAGGGAAAAGGCAAGCTGGTGAATCTGGCGCTCGACGAAACCGACGCGCCGGAAGACTATCTTGCGCGCATGTTGAGCGGGGCGCCGCGCGCCGCGCGCGCCGCGGCCTTGTTCGACCGCTTCGGCGCGGCGCAGGCGGAAGACCCCTACGGCGCCTGGGTGGTTGAGGCCGAAGACTCCCTGCACCGCCTGGCGGAGTCCATCTCCGGCTGGACGGGCCTGAGCTACAGCCGCTTGGCCGACCTGCGCGAGATTCTCATGGAGCAGGTCAACGAAATGGTGACCCGCGAGCAGGTTCCGGGGCCCCGGCAGCTTGGCGAGCGCTTGCAGCGCATGAACCCGGGAGCGCTGAAGCGGGCGGCGGGCGGCGACCCGGCGCTGCGCGATTTCTTGCAGTCGGTCTTGCTGAACGGCAACGGAACGCTGCTGATCAACAACACGTTCGTGGAATGGGCGGCGGTGCAGGCGATTCGCCGCGCCCGTCCTGCGCTCGTGTGCGTGGCGTTCGGCATCCGCAACAAGGTCAAGCCGTTCTCGAGCCTGCTGATTTACTCCGATCAGGAAGAGACGAACCCGATTCCGACCCAGGCCGACATGCTCGGATCGTACGTCGATCTGGAGATTTTCTACGAATACATCTGGCGGGAGTGCGAGAAATATGTAGAGTACCGCCGCAACACCGCCTACCTGTTCGTGGGCGAGGGCATGGACGCCTTGCTGGCGATCGGCCCGGCGGATTTTCCGCTGCTGCAAGCCGACAAGCCGATTCGCCTCGAAGAGGTGTTCGCAACCGCGGCGCAATGGCTGAGCATCTGAGCAGGCTAACCCGGCGCCGTTTTTTGGCGGCCGCCGCAGCGGCCGGGGCGCTGCGTTGGGCGCCGCCCGCGGCCGCCGAGACGCAGCAGACGCCTTTCCCGACGCGCTTCGCCGCAACGCCGGAGTTCGAAAAGCTGCGGCCGTTGATCGACCCCCAAAACGACGAGTTCGCGAGCGAGAAACGCGCAGCCGCGGTTGCGTCCGTTCTGGACAAGCTGCTCGATACCCGGGGCCTGCCGCTCGCGGACGGCTTCCGCGGCGGCGACCCGAACCCCGCGGCCTACGAGCCCGCCGCGGATGACGCCGAGACCGCCCGTTACGCCGCGCAAACGCTCGGCGCGGATGAGTTTTCTGCGGCTCTTGCCCGTTGGGTCGATTCCTTGGGAGAGGTCCGCGCCGCGCGGTTCTTTCCCCTTGCCGGGACCCGCGTGTACTACGAAATCGCCTCGCGGGTCGCCGGCCGCCTCGAATACCGCGTCGGGCATTGGCGCATCGGTTGGCGCGGGGGGCGGGCGGAGTCGTTCGACCCCCTCGGCGAAACCCGTACGCTCTCCGCGCGGGAGCTCTTCGAGGATGCCACGGCCGGGCTGTTCGGCCGGGCGGACTCGTTTCGGGAGCAGCTCTTGCGCGGCGTCCCTTACTGGCGCTCGCGCCTCGATTCGGCCTGCGGCATCGACGTTTACGGCCAGAACGGCATCGCCGTCGGCGACATCGACAACGACGGCTTCGACGAGATCTACGTCTGTCAACCGGGGGGCCTGCCCAACCGTCTCTACCGCCGCGGCCCTGACGGCGCGATGCGCGACATCACCGCAAGCGCCGGCGTCGGCCTGCTCGACAACTGCTCGAGCGCGCTGTTCGCCGACTTCCGCAACGCCGGGCTGCAAGACCTGGTCGTCTTGGCCGGGCGGCCGCTCTACTTTCTCAACCGCGGCGGCGGCCGCTTCGAGCTCAAAACGGACGCATTCCGCTTTGCCCGGCCGCCGCGCGGCGCGTTCACCGGCATGGCCGCGGCCGACTACGACGGCGACGGCCGCGTCGATCTTTACCTGTGTACCTACATTTACTTTCAGAGCGAGGATCAATACAATTACCCGGCGCCGTATCACGATTCGACGGGCGGCCCGCCGAATTTTCTGTTCCGCAATCGGCTCGCCAAAGACGGCGCAGGGTCGTTCGAAGACGTTACGGCGCGGGTGGGCCTCGACCGCAACAACGACCGCTACAGCTTCGCCGCCGCCTGGTGCGATTACGACGGCGACGGTCGGCCCGAGCTCTACGTGGCCAACGACTTCGGCCGCAACAACCTGTACAAATTCGACGGCGAGCGCTTCCGCGACGTCGCCGCGGAGAGCGGGGCGCAGGACCTCGGACCCGGCATGAGCGCAAGCTGGCTGGACTACGACGGCGACGGCCGTCCCGATCTCTACGTCACCAACATGTGGACGGCGGCCGGACAGCGCGTCGCCGCGGACCCGGCGTTCCCGCTCGTTGCCGAGAGCGGCCTCGGCGAGGAATTCCGGCGGCACGCCAAGGGAAACTCGCTCTACCGCAACCGCGGCGACGGAACTTTCGAGGAAACGGGCGCGCAAGAGCAAGTCGAGATGGGCCGCTGGTCGTGGGCCGGAGAGGGCCTGGATTTCGATTGCGACGGCCTGCCGGAACTCTACGTCGCCGCGGGGATGCTCACCAACGGCGCGGCGGAGGATCTGGAGGGTTTCTTCTGGCGCCGCGTCGCGGCCCGGTCGGGTCCCGACGCCTCGCCGTCGAAACTCTACGAGGCCGGCTGGAATGCGCTCAACCAGTTCGTGCGCGAAGACAAATCCTGGAACGGCCGCGAGCCCAACGTGTTCTACGCCCGCCGCGGCGGCCGCTATTTCGACTTTTCCGGCGTCTCGGGCCTCGATTTCGCGGAAGACAGCCGTGCGTTCGCGGCGACGGATCTGGACGGCGACGGCCGGCTGGATTTGCTGCTCAAAAGCCGCCTCGCGCCGCAGGCGCGCGCGCTGCGCAACCGCTCGTTCGGCGCGAACCGCGCCCTGGCGCTCAGCCTGCGCGGGGTACGCTCGAATCGAGACGCAATCGGCGCTTGGGTCACGCTCGCCTTCGAAGGCGGCTCGGCGTCGCAAGGGCTGAACGCCGGTTCGGGGTACCTCTGCCAGCACACCAAGCGGCTGCACTTCGGGTTGGGCAAGGCAAAGCGCGCGCGGGCAACGATTCGCTGGCCGTCGGGAGCAGTCGAGACACTCGACGATCTCGAAGCCGAATATCTTTACGAGATCGTCGAGGGGTCGGGGATCGCCTCGAAGCGGCCGTTCGCGCCCCGGCCTTGGCCGCGGGGCGTAACGGCGCTCGAGGCCGTCAACAAGGAAACGTTCGAGCCGACCTGGCTGCTCGACCCGTTGCCGTTGCCGGAAAAACGTCCCGGCCCGGGATTCGTCTGCCTCGCGGCCGGCGAGCGGCCGCCGCCCCCAGCGGCCGTTCCCTGGCAAGTCGTCGATCTCCAGACGGAGGAGCCGCAAACGGCGGCTTGGTACGCCTTGTTCCGCCGCTATATTTTCGACTACCGGGTCGGCCTGTCGCTGCCCCTGACGCTGTTGCTCGACGCGGACTCCCGCGCGGTGAAGCTGTACCCGGGTCTGCCCTCGGGCGGCGATGCAGTCCGCGATCTGGCGGCGGCCGGCGAAGCGCCGGCGCGGGCGCTGCTGTTTGCGGGGTTCTACGCCGCGCCGCCCGCGCGCAATTACTTCCGGCACGGCGCGGCTTTTTTCGGGGCCGGGTACCCGCAACAGGCATTGCCTTATCTTGAAGAGGTGATCCGCCGCGATCCCGAAAACTTCAAGACCTTGCTGGCGGTGGGGCAAATTCATCTGGGAGCGAAGAAGCTTCCCGAGGCGAAAATGCATCTGGAACGCGCCGCGCGCTTGCGCCAAGACTCTCCGGAACTGTGGAATAACCTCGGCGCCCTTTCCCTGGAGGAAGGCGATAACGAGGCGGCGCTGGAACGGTTCGCGAAAGCGATCGAGATCGATCCCGATTTTTCGTTTGCGCCGGCCAACGCCGGACTGGCCTACGCGCGCCTCGGAGACCCGGCCGCCGCCGAGCGCATGTACCGCAAAGCGCTCGACATCGACCCGGGCGACTCCGACACCGCCGACCGCCTGGGATTGCTGCTCGCCAAGCAAGGCCGCCGCGACGAAGCGAAGGCGCTGTTCCAGAAGGCGATCGAGGCGCAGCGCGACAATGCTTCGGCGATCAACAATCTGGCGGTGCTCTATATTCAAATGGGCCTCCCGGACGAAGCGCGGGCCGCGCTGCGCTACGGGCTGCGGGTCGCCCCGCGCGAGGAAATGCTCTATATCAACTTGGCGCGCATCCATGTCCGGGCGGGAGACCGCCCGCGGGCGCGGGGCGTGCTGGAGCAGTTGCTGGCCGCGGTTCCCGAAAGCGAAACAGGCCGCAAAGCATTGGAGGAATTGACGCAGCCATGAAGCTTGCCGGGTTGCTCTGTCTGTTCGCGGCGACCGCCGCCGCTCCCGTGGACCGGGCGGTCGAGCGCGTCGCCCGCTCCGGGCGCGTGCTGACGATCGGCGTGACCTCGTCGCAGCGGCTCCAGCCCGAGGCAAGGCTGGCGCCGGGCGATCCGCCGCTGTTGCGTTTCCGCTACCTTGAGGGCAAGCGCCGCGGCCGTTTCGGCGGCCTCGATCTGGTGATGGACGATGCCGGCCATTAGTCGAGTTGCGCTGCTTGCGCTGCCGGCATTGGCGGCGGCCTCCGTTCAGGCGCAGTCCGTGCTGCAAGGCGTCGAGCTTTTCGAGAAGGGCCGCTATACCGAGGCCGAGGCCGCGCTGGAGGGTTTGGCGGACAAGCGCGCCCGCGCTTTCGCGGCCTTGGCGCGGGCTGCGACCGGGCGCTGCAGCCAAGCCGCCGAAGGTTTGCAGGCCGCATTCGACGATTTCAACGAAAAAACCGACCCGCAGGTCAGGCGCCTCGCCGGGCTTGCCTTGGCCCGCTGCCGCATTGCCGAAAAAAGCTTCGCCGACGCGCTGACCTTCCTGAACCTGCTGGCAAGCGAATTCCCCGCTGACGGCGACGTGCTCTACGAGACCGCCCGCCTGCATCTGAAGGCTTGGAACGGCGCCGTCGAGCGGATGTTCGACCGGGCGCCGGCTTCGTTTCGAGTCAATCAGTTGTCGGCCGAAATTTTCGAGATACGCGGCCAATTCTCCGAAGCGGTGGCGGAGTACCGCCGGGCGGTCGAAAAAAACCCTCAGGCGATCAATCTGCACTATCGGCTGGGGCGCGCGCTGTTGATGGAATCGCACGCGCCCGAAGCGTTGCAGGCGGCCCGCCGCGAGTTCGAAGCCGAGTTGCGGTTGAATCCCAACGACGCGGTCGCGGAGTATCAGATTGCGCAGATCCTCGAAGTCGAGGGAAAACATGAGGAGGCTCGGGAGCGCCTCGAAAACGCCGTGCGACTGGACCCCGGCTTTCCCGAGGCGCTGGTCGCGCTGGGCCGTGCGCTGTCCGCACAGAAGAACTATCCGCGCGCGGTCGAGTTGCTCGAACGGGCAGTAGAGTTGGCGCCGCAAAGCGAATCCGCGCACTACAACCTGATGCTGGCCTACCGCAACGCGGGCCGCGAGGCCGAAGCGCTCGAGGTCAAAAGGCGTCTCGATGAGTTGCAACGGCCTCCAGAGGGCGAGTTCACGGATTTTCTCCGGCGGATAGGAGAGCTTCCCCAACAGTGACCCGGCTGCTTGCGGCGCTCGGGCTCGCTGCCGCGGCTGCGGCGCAGTCGGTCAACGTGGCCGCCGACGTCGGTTTGACGCACGTCTTCCCCAACGGCGGCGACGAAGCGAAGACCTGGATTCTCGAAACCACCGGCAGCGGCGCGGCCTGGATCGACTACGACAACGACGGCGATCTCGATGCCTTTCTCGTGTCCGGCGAGGGCGGCGTCAACCGCCTGTACCGCAACGACGAGGGCCGCTTCGCCGATGTCACCGCCGCCGTCGGGCTTAAGAGCGAGGGCTGGGGCCAAGGCGTTTGCGCGGGCGATTACGACAACGACGGCTACACCGATTTTCTGGTCACCTATTGGGGCCGCAATCGGCTCTACCGCAACCTCGCCGGCGAACGCTTCGAGGACGCAGCCGCGTCCGCCGGGCTGCTGCAAGATCGGGTTCGCTATAACACAGGCTGCGCCTTTCTCGACTACGACAACGACGGCGACCTCGACCTGTTTGTGGCCAACTACCTGAAGTTCGACTTCGAGACGACGCCGCGCCCCGGCGCCAACCCCTACTGCTACTACCGCAGCATTCCCGTTGCCTGCGGCCCGCGCGGCCTGCCCTTCGACCGCAATCTGCTCTACCGCAACGACGGCGAAGGCCGCTTCGCCGACGTTTCGGTAGAGTCCGGGATCGCCGCTCCGGCTCGGAACTATGCGCTCGGCGTCGTCACCGGCGATTGGAACAACGACGGGCGGACCGACCTCTACGTTGCCTGCGACCGCACCCCGTCGCTGCTGTATATCAACCGGGGCGGCGGCAAGTTCGAGGACGAAGCTCTGTTCCGCGGCGCGGCGCTCGATGCCGACGGCCGGGCGCTCTCCGGTATGGGGGTCGCCGCCGGCGACTACGACGGCGACGCCGCGGTCGACATCTTTCGCACGAACTTTTCCGACGAGCGCTCCACGCTTTACCGCAACCGCGGCGCGGGCGACTTCGACGAGGCGACGCTCGCCGCCGGCGTCGGCCGGAACACGCGCTATGTCGGCTGGGGCGCCGGTTTCTTCGACGTGGACAATGACGGTTGGAAAGACCTGCTGCTCGTCAACGGACACGTCTTCCCCGAAGTGACCGGCCTCGAGACCGACATCCGCTACCGGCAGCGGTCGATCCTCTACCGCAACCGCGGCGGCGGGCGCTTCGAGGATGCTGGAAAAGAAGCGGGCCCCGGCGTTGCGCAACCGCGCGCCGCCCGCGGCTTGGCCCTCGGGGACTACGACAACGACGGACGGGTCGAAGCGCTGATCAACAGCCAGAACGAGCCGCCCGCTCTGATCCGATTCGAAGGGGAGCCCGAGAACTCCTGGATTGCCCTGCAGCTCGAGGGCGTGCAGTCGAACCGCAGCGCGATCGGCGCACGCCTGCGCGTCACGGCCGGCGGGCGCAGTCAAGTCGATTCCGTGCGCAGCGGCGGCAGTTACCTGTCGCAAAGCGATCTGCGCCTCCATTTCGGTCTCGGGCGGGCAAAAGCTGCGGATGTCGAGATTCGCTGGCCGAGCGGCCTGCGCCAGAGTCTGCCCGGTCTCGCGGCCGGCATGACGCATCGCATCGTCGAGGCGGCGCGATAAGCGGAGCTCGCCCATCGGTTGGGCCGGCGCATGCAGCAAGTCGACCGTGCGCTGGATTTGCGGCACAAGTTCCGGCTCGACCGGATGGACGCGGCTTTTAGCGCCATCGGGCTGCGGCTGCACATCGACGCGGCCCGCGACAACGGCGCTTGAAGTCTTGTCCCACGAGAGATGTGAGCCTTTTATGTTGGGGGAATGGGCGGGAGAGGAAGGCCCGGGTATTGGCCTGGATAGAGTTTTCCTCTGTCAGTGGCATTCGCAGCAGAGTTGCGCGAAACTGAATGGCGGGAGGTTTCCAAGATGGGTTGGCTGCAACGACGCGAGAATGCCGGTACGGCGGTCCTGGCGATGGCCGTCTTGGGGGCCGCCGCGCCTCTTAGCGGTCAGCCGATCATTGAGCGCGCCATCCAGGACGCGCTTCTAGGCAGCCGCAGCGAGGCGCTTCAACGCACGGCCTATCCGCAGGCGCGCACAGGCGGCAACTACATGCACAACTACTACTTGCCGCCGGCCGCCGGCACGCCTTGGCGCCCCTGTTTCTCGCCCGACGGCGAGTGGATCGCTTTCAGCATGGCAGGATCGATCTGGAAGATCCGCATCGGCGAAGACGTTGCCTACCAGTTGACCGCCAACGCCACTTACGATTCCTCTCCCATATGGTCCCCGGACGGACGTTGGATCGTTTACACCGCCGACGACCGCTACCGCAGCATCAACCTGATGCTGCTCGACACCACGACCGGCGAGAGCGCCGCGCTCACCCGCAACGAGCATGTTCAATTGGATCCCGTGTGGTCGCCCGACGGTTCCCGCATTCTCTACGTCTCGACCGACCCCGACGGCTGGTACAACCTCTACGCGATGCCGCTGCGGAACGGGGCGCCCGGGGAGCCGGTGCGGTTGACCGAAGACAACGCCTACGCCAACTCGCGGCTCTATTTCGGCAGCCAGGACCTGCACATCCAACCGACCCTGTCTCCCGACGGCAAGGAAATGATCCTGGTTTCGAATCGAGGAATCCCGTTGGGGTCGGGCGCCCTCTGGCGCACGCCGGTCGCGCCGGACGCGATGTCGCGGGCCGAGCAAATCTTGCGCGAGGAAACGCTCTACCGCACGCGCCCGCAGTGGTCTCCCGACGGCGCGCGCATCGTTTACAGCTCGCACCGCGGGAGCCAGTACAACAACCTGTACGTGCTCCCGGTCAAGGGCGGCGAGCCCTATCAGCTCACGTTTGGAGAGTGGGACCACTTCGAGCCGCGTTGGTCGCCGGACGGGGAGTGGATCGTCTATGTCTCGAACCGGCGCGGAGTGACGGATTTGCGGCTGCTGAAGACCTTCGGCGGCGAAGAGCGGGCGGTCGAGATTCGCCGGCGCGTGTATCGCCGACCGCATGGGACGCTGCGGGTCGTCGTCACCGATGCGGACACCGGGCAGCCCACGGAAGCGCGGATTCTTCTGCGGGCATCGGATGGCAAGGCCTACGCTCCGCCTGGAGCGTACCAGCGGGTCGCTGCGCGCGCCCTGCACCTGGACTTCTTCCATACAAAGGGGGAGTTTTCGCTCGACTTGCCGACCGGGCAGGTCTCGATCATGGCGGCGAAAGGATTCGAGCGCGAGCCTGTCGCGGCCGCCGTCGAGGTCGAAGCCGGCGCCGTGACCTCGCTCCGCCTGCCTCTCGAACGGTTCACCGACTATAAGGCCCGGGGCTGGTACAGCGGCAGCGACCACGTGCATATGAACTACGGCGGCAACCTGCACAACACGCCGGAGAACTTGCTGTTCATGGCGGCCGCCGAGGATCTGGACGTGGTCGGCGAGAAGATCGCCAACAAGGACAACCGCATCTTCGACCACCAATACTTCAACGGCGCTTTCGACCGGGTTCGATCGACTCCGCAGCGAATCCTGGCCTGGGGTCAGGAATACCGCCCTCCGTTCTACGGGCACATTAACTTCATCAACCTTACGAAGCGCCTTCTTTCGCCGTACACCACCGGCTACGAGGGCACCGCCATCGAGAGCCTCTATCCGAGCAACACCGACATCTTCCGCATGGCGCGCGATCAGGGGGCGCTGGGGGGCTACGTCCACCCGTACGGCAGCGATCCGCCTTCGGTCGGATACGCAGGGGCGCGCGGTTTTCCCGTCGACCTCGCCCTGGGCGGCGTCACGTATTTGGAGGTGATGACCAGCGCAAGGCACTCCCGGCACACCGCGCGCGTCTGGCATCGCGCTCTGAACTGCGGGTTCAGGGTCACGGCTTCGGGCGGGGAGGACTCGATCAGCAATCTCCACCGCACGCCTGCGATCGGCGCGGCGCGGATGTACGCCTATCTTGGCGACCGTCTCACATGGGACCGCTGGGTCGAAGCGGTCCGCGACGGCCGCACGTTTTTCACCAACGGGCCGCTGGTGCAACTCACCATCAACGGCGAGATTGCCGGGGGCGAGATTCGATTGCCGGCCGAAGGCGGGACCGTCGAAGTGTACGCGCGGATGGAAACGGCGTTTCCGGTCGGGAGGCTCGAGTTGATCCGGAATGGAGAGGTTCTGGAGGAGATCCCGGTCCGCGAGGGGGGACGTTCGGGGGAGCTTCGCACGCGGATTCCGGTAGAGCGCAGCGGCTGGTACACCCTGCGCGCCACGACGGAGGAGCCGGTCTTTCCGATCGACGATAGCCGCCTGCACGCCGAGACGGGCCCAGTCTATGTTTACTGCGGCGAGCAGCCGATTCGGTCGGCGGAGGACGCGCGGTATTTCGTCCGCTGGATCGACGACATCGCAAAGCAGGCCCGGGAGCATCCCGGATGGCGCTCCGACCGCGAACGCGAACATGTCCTTGGGCAGTTCAGCCAGGCCCGCGCGGTCTTCGAACAGCGCGCCCGCGAGGCGAACCGGTAAGGTCCTGCGGCCGATGCGCCCGAAGAAGCCGGCGCGGCGCGCATACAGGGGCCTTGAAATCTTGCGCCCGCAGAAGATGAACTGAAGGAGACGGCAAGTGCGCCGTGGGATACCGGCGGCTCTGAGAGAAGGGCCCGCGGCGGCGGTCAACTCTTGAAGAGCGCGAACAGGCCGCCGCCGACCGCGCTGAGCAGCGCAGCGGATATGGCGATGACAAGTGGCCAGAGCACCTTTTGAAGGGTATCGATGCGGGCTGCCAGAGCATCGACGCGGGAGCCCAAGGCATCGATGCGCGCGCCGAGTTCGGTTTCGCTGTGGTCGATGCGCGCGCCGAGTTCGGTTTCGCTGCGGTCGATGCGCGCGCCGAGTTCGGTTTCGCTGCGGTCGATGCGCGCGCCGAGTTCGGCTTCGCTGCGGTCGATGCGCGCGTTAAGTTCGGCGACGACATTGTGGCCGGCCATATCGCGGACTTCCTCGACGGCCTCGTAGGCCGATTCAGCCTCCACATCGGCGTTGCGCAGGGCGCGGAAGAGGGCGCCGGCAGGCCGCTCGGGGATGGTTACAGGCATCGAAGATCCTCCTTGTCAGACGGCGCCGACGCTCGCGGACCGCCACGAGATTACTGTAGCAGTTGGCGCCGCTTCGCTCTGTCGGGGTTGTCGATACCCTTCTTTGTTGTTATGGAACTCCGAAATTATGGTGGGCGGCGTCGGACTCGAACCGACGGCCTCCTGCTTGTAAGGCAGGCGCTCTGACCAACTGAGCTAGCCGCCCAGGATTTTCCGAGGATGTCCCTTCATTGTCCCACGCCGGGCTGTCCGTTCCGCGAACCCGGTATGCGCACAAACCCTTGCGCCGCAGCCGCGTCTCGGCTATGCTGACGGTGCCGGACACGCCGGCCCGAGAGGACTCCAGATGCGCCGCAAGTTTACTCAAGACCGCAGGCAGTTCCTTCGCGGGGCTTCTTACGGCCTCGCTCTTCCTTTTTTGCCGTCGCTGCCCGGAGGCCTGCGGGCGAAAGAGCGGCGCGCGGCGGCGAAAGCCAAGCGTCTCGTTTGCGTGGGAACCCAGCTCGGTTTCTATAAGCCCGAGTTTTTTGCGGACGGCGGAGCCCCGCAACTCATACAGCCGCTCGATGCTGCGGGGCTCGGCGCGGATTTCACCACCATATCCGGCCTGGATCACAGGGGGCCGACGGGCAACGGGCACGAACTGGTTTACACGCTCTATATCGGCCACGTCGTCCGCGGCGTGTCCCTCGATCAATTCGCCGCGCCGGCGCTGGGCAAGGACACGCGCTACGAGTCGCTGCAGTTGTGTTGCGGGGAAGCGCAGCAGAAGGCGTCCCTGTCATTCACGCCGTCCGGGGTTCCCTTGCCCGTCACGTTGCGCCCCAGCGTTTTATACGCGCGCGTTTTCGGCGCCGGCTCCGTTGCCCTGAGAAAGCAAACCTACCTGCTCGAATCGGGAAAAAGCCTGCTGGACGAGCTCACCGCGGAGGCGAACGGCCTGAGCGGCAAGGTCAACGCGGACGACCGGCGGAAGCTCGATGAGTATTTCTCATCCATTCGCGATGTCGAAGGGAAGCTGAAGCGCCGGCGCGACTGGTTGGACAAACCTTTCCCCAAGCCCCCCGCGAAGTTCGCGCTGCCCGTGGAAGAAAATGTCGACGGCTCGTTCCTGCTCGATAACGAGGACTTGATGTGGGATCTCATGGCCCTCGCCGTCAAAAACGACTCCACGCGGGTTATCTCGCTGACGATTCCGATTACCGACCGCGCCCTTGCGATTCACGGGAAATTGATGAGCGAGGGCTATCACCGCCTCTCGCACCACGGCAACAAGCAGGAAAAAATCGATGGGCTGCTGGCCATCGAACGTAGGCACATGGAAGGCGCGGCGCGGTTCCTGAAATCTTTGAAAGACAGTCCCGACCCCGACGGCGGAAGCCTGCTCGATTCGACCGTCACGCTGATAGGCAGCGCGATGGGCGACGCCGCCGCTCACCGGCGGACGAACTATCCGCTGCTTGTCGCCGGCGGCGGACTCAAGCATCGGCGCCACGTTTCCTGCAGCGAGGGCGCCTTGAAAAACGAGATGGCTTGCGACCTTTACGTGACCGTCCTGCAGCAGCTCGGGTTCGAGATCGACAGCTTCGGCACGAGCCAATCGGACTTGAACAGCGTTCTGACATGAACGATTTTTTCCGTCGGACCGCCATTGCCGCCGCTGCCGCCATCGGCCCGCTTGCCGCCGCTGAGCCGGAGAATGCGGAAGCGTTCAGCCGACGGTTCGTCAACGAGTATTGCGTTGCGTGCCACGGGACGGACAGCCCCCAGGCGGGTTTCCGCATCGCCGCCGTTTTCCGCGAACCGACCGGCCCGGACGCGCAAGAGCAGCGGCGGCGCGCGCTGGATTACGTGGCCCGCGGCGTCATGCCGCCGCCGAAGGCGCCGCGGCATCCGACGCCGGACGAGCGCGAAAGGTTCCGCGCGGCGCTCGATGGCGCCGCGAAAGCCGGCGGAACGTTGATCCGCCGACTGCATCGAATCGAATATCTCAACACCCTTCGCGATCTTTTCGATATCCGCGAAATCCGCCTGCCGCCGACGTTTCCCGAAGACGCCAACAGCTTGCGTTTCGACACGATTGCGCAAGGCATGTTCTTTACCCCGGCGTTGCTGGACGCCTACTTGCTGGTGGCGACCGATATTGCCGACCGCATGGTTCCTCTTCCCGATGTCCGCCGCATTCGTTCCGAGTCGGCGCGCGGAAGCATCGGGCAGGACCCCTCCCGCACTCCTTTTTGGATCCGGGAAGGCGACGCCTCCGGCCTCTATTTCACCGGGGTCAATATCGCCGGCTGGTCCGGCGCTTTGTGGGATAAAGCATTCGCCGCGCACGAATCGGGCATCTACCGCGTGCGGCTGAAAGTCAGCGCGGAGGCGGAGCGCGGGGCCGACGGCAGGCCCTTGCGGCTGGGCTTTTACACGCTCAACTTCAGCGATTACAACTTGCCCAAACGCGCCATCCGCGTCGATCTGCCGCGTGTTGCGTCGCTGGATGTCGTCAACGGCGAGCCGCAATTTCTGGAAGTGGACGTTCCGCTCGAAAAGGGCGAGAACTTTCACCTCTATTGCGAAAACCGACTGCAGAAACAGCACCCCCCGGAACTGCGGCGCGAGCCGGGGAACACCGCAGATCTGAGGCGGCTGCTCAAGACGTATCTGGAGGAATCGCAGGCATCGACCGAGCCCACGATCCGCTTCGAGCGGATGATCGTCAGCGGTCCGGTTCGACCGTTGCCGCGGCAGGAAGCGTTTCTCAAAAACCGCAAGCCTGCCCCGGACGCCGCATACGCAGACTCGGTTTTGCTCCCGCTGGCGGAGCGCGCTTTCCGCCGGCCGTTGATGGATTCCGAAAAGCGGGATTTGACGGCCGGCGTTCTGCGCCACATGGCCGCGGCCCCGCTTGCCGAGTATGGCATGCATTACGGCATCCGCCGGATCCTGACCTCGCCGCAGTTTCTCTATCGAGAATCGCGGGAAGGCCTGCTGGACGCTTACGGTCTGGCTTCCCGTATGTCGTATTTCCTGTGGAGCACGATGCCCGACGCCGAGTTGCTGGACCTGGCTGCGCGCAATCTTCTGGCGGACCCGGATGTGCTCGGCGGCCAGGTCGCGCGCATGATCCGCGATCCCAAAGCGCAGCAGTTCGTGAAACACTTCAGCGGCCAATGGCTCGGCAACCGCAAAGCCCAATCCGTGATGGTGTGCGACAACCGCCACGTCTGGAGCGAGCTGATTCGTTACGGCATGGTGCGCTCCACGGAGATGTTTTTCGACGAGATACTGCAGCGGAACCGCTCGATTCGGACCTTCATCGATTCGGATTTCACCTACGCCAACGAACCGATGCGCATCGCTTGGGGCATCCCCGGAAACGAGGTGGATTTGCGCAGACTGGAAGCCGACCAGCGTCAGAGCCTGCGTTGGCCCGAGCCCGAGCGGCTGGACCTGAGTTCGCTAGGCGCGGAGGTTCCCGCCCACGTCGCGCAACGCGGCGGCGTGCTGGGCCTTTCCGGGGTGCTCGCCTCGACCGGCGACGGCGTGGAGTCGTCGCCGATCTTACGTGGCGTCTGGGTGCTCGAGAACCTTTTCGGAACGCCGCCTCCGCCCCCGCCGGCCGACGTGCCCGCTCTCGTCGTCGATATCTCGCAGGCGAAGACGGTTCGCGAAATCCTGGCGGCGCACCAGCAGGAGGAGTCCTGCGCCGTGTGCCACGCCGATATCGATCCGCTGGGCCTTGCGCTGGAAAACTACGACGCCGTCGGCGGTTGGCGGTCAGCCTACTACAGCGAGACCGAAGGGCAAGACGGCCAGCCGGTGGAAACGGCCGGCGTGCTGCCGGATGGCGCCCGTCTCGACGGCCCGGACGATATCAAGCGCTACCTGCTCGCGCGGCCGCAACTTTTCACGGCCTGTCTGACTACCAAGCTGCTGGAGTACGCCACGGGCCGCTCGCCGCTGTCCGCCGGGGACGAGCGCATCGTGCGGCGGGTCGTCGACGCCGAGCCAACGCAAGGCTACGGCTTCCGGGATTTGATCGTTCAAGTCATTCGCAGCGAAGCCTTTCAAACGAAGTGACCGGCCTCCGCCGGGCCGCGGGCGCTATTCGATTCCGCCTCGAACCGTCGATTCACAAGCTTTTCAACGGGCCGTAACCTCTCCGTAACGGGCTGCCGGTTAACTTGAAAGCACGGACGGCGATGAAGGCCAAGATCACTCTGATTGAAGACGATGCGGACCTCTACCATCTGCTGCGGTACGCATTCGAGCAGGATGGATTCGAGTTCAGCGGCACGCAGACGGGCAATGGCGCCGTCGATCTCTGTCGCAGCCGGCAACCGGATCTGATTGTCCTGGACGTCATGCTTCCCGGCGTGGACGGGTTCGATATCTGCAAGCAGCTTCGGCGGGATTCGAGACTGAAGACCACCCCGATCATCTTCTTGACGGCGCGCACTCAAGAGTCGGACCGCATCCGCGGCTTGGAGATAGGCGGCAACGACTACGTGGTCAAGCCGTTCTCGGTTCGCGAGTTGCTGATGCGCGTAAAAGTACGGCTGCGCGAGACCGGCGTCCGCGGCGAGCTGCTCAGCGTAGGCGCAATCACGCTCGACCGCGACCGCCGCGAAGTCGCCGTGAATGGAGAACCGGTGAACTTGACGGCCACCGAATTCCGCTTGCTGGAACGGTTGATCAGCTCGCCGGGCCGCGTTTTCGATCGGGAGGAGTTGCTGGATGCGGTTTGGGGCCCCGCCTGCAACGTGATGGACCGGACGGTCGACGTACACGTCAGAAGATTGCGCAAGAAGCTGGAGCCTGACCCGTCGCATCCGCAATTCATTCATGCGCTGCGCGGGTTCGGCTACACACTGCGCGAAAACGCATGAGATTCATTGGGAATTCATCGGTGTGTCACCGCAGTGTAAAACACGCGCGATAGGGTTGGAAGTCCGGAGCGCCGATTGCCCGCTGCGGGCACGAGGATTCAAGAGACGGATTCGCGTTTTGCTTCTATTTCAAAAAGTCGCTCCAGCGAGGCGGCGTACCGAGGAAATTGAATCGATGAAGAAAAAGATCTGTTTGTTGCTTCCCGCCGCGATGGCCATTGCGGCCTCGGGGCTTGCCGCGGCGACGGCGCAAGCCCAGGTTGTGATCGTGAACGCGGCGAGCTCGAGAGCCGGCTTTCCGGTAGCGCCGGGCGCCTTGGCGTCCGCTTACGGAGCTTTCACCGGGGCGCCTCGAGCGGTCTCGGAGGCGCAGCCGTTGCCCACCGCGCTGGGCGGCGCAAGCGTTACCGTGGGCGGCGCTCCGGCGCCGCTGATTTTCGTTTCGGAAGGACAAATCAATCTCCAGATTCCGCAGGCCACTCCCGTCGGCGTGCCCGTGCCGATTTCCGTTAACGTCGGCGGCGACGTGGTTGCAGAGGGAGTTTTGGTGGCGGCGGAAACCGATCCGGCGCTTTTCGGCGTAATCGTTAATGCCGACGGCTCGCTGAACGGTCCGGACAGCCCAGCGGAGCGCGGCGGCGTCATTATTGTCTACGGCACCGGCCTCGGGCCGGTCGATAACACGCCGGCGGACGGCGCTCCCGCCGCTCCCGATGGGAACCCCTTGAGTACGGGCGAGCAACCCGCGCGGGCATTTTTCGGCGGCGTGGAAGGAACGGTTCATTGGAGCGGCTTGGCGCCGGGGTTCGTGGGCTTGTGGCAACTTAATCTCCAGGTTCCCGCCCAACCTTACGTTCCTGAAGTTGCCGGGGTTGCCGGGCCGCTGCCGCTGCTCGTCACGCTGGGCGGGCGGCCGAGCAGCAATCGAGAAGTAACGGTTCACGTGGCCCCGTAGCGAGCCGACCGGTCGCGGGGCGCCGACACACAGGAGTACTCCATGCATATAGGTTTTTTTCACCGGCAGACTGCTGCGGCAGCGGCGCTGGCGGCTTTGCTCGCGGCGGCGAGCCTCTCCGCGCAGGAGTCGGGGGGCACGGTTCTCGGCTTCGTTTACGATGCGTCCACCGGCAACGCCATTCCGCAGGTGCAGGTCGAGTTGACCGGCCCAGCCACGGTAACCGCGGTCACGACGATCGAGGGCAGCTACATGATCGACGGGGTTCCCCCGGGAACCTATACGGCGACTTTCCAATCGCCGCACTACCAGGCGGTTGCCGTGGAGGGGTTGGCGGTCGTTGCCGGCGAGATGATCGACGGCAGCACCGTCATGTCTTCCACAAGCGAGAAAACCGTTGTCGATGTCTTCGCCGAGATCGCTCCGGCGGTCGCCACGGCGGAGGCGATGCTGGTCGAGCGCAAGCTCTCTTCCACCGTCTCCGACACGATCAGCGCTGAGGAAATCAAGGGCGGCACGTCGTCCGACGCCGCCGAGGCGCTGGAAAAAGTGACCGGCGTCACCACCATGAACGACTTCGTTTACGTGCGCGGACTCGACCCGCGCTACAGCGCCACCACGCTGAACAACGCGATGCTGGCGACGACCGAGCCGGAGCGCCGCGTCGTGCCGCTCGACCTGTTTCCCGCAAACCTGATCAACAACATCAAGGT
This sequence comes from Bryobacterales bacterium, assembly GCA_965214915.1. Taxonomy (GTDB): domain Bacteria; phylum Acidobacteriota; class Terriglobia; order Bryobacterales; family UBA6623; genus CATQHP01. The sequence continues at coordinate 1,981,349 of CBDCCP010000001.1, forward strand.
GCTCAAAACCTATTCCCCAGACTTGCCGGGCGAGTTTTCAGCCGGCTTGGTGCAGGTCGAGACGACCGAGTTTCCGACGAAGCCGACGTTCAGCGTCAGCTACTCGATCGGCTACAACGACCGGACGCAGGGACAGCCTTATCTGAGCTATCCCGGCGGCGGTAGGGACTTTTTCGGCTTCGACGACGGAAGCCGCGGCTTGCCGTCCGCGATTCCTTCCGATACGCGGGTGGACCGCTTCAACTTCTCCCGCGGCGAGCTGCAAGATCTCGGCAGGCAGTTCTCGACGAACTGGGAACGCTCGGCGCGCGACCTGAGCCGGCCCTCGATGAGTTGGAACGTCGTTGCCGGGAACACGTTCGGCAAGCTGGGCGTGGTCGGCGCGCTGACCTTTTCCAACTCGCTGCAGACGATTTTCGACCAGGAGCGCAACTACTACTTCCCGCCTCCGGGGTACGCGCAGGGCGTTGCCGGCGATCCGGTGCTGCAGAGCGCGTTCGATTACGACGAATCGACGGAGTCGGCAAGGCTCGGCGGCGTGCTCAGCCTTTCGTACCAGTTCTCGCCCGCGCACAAGATGGCTTGGCGGAATTTCTATTCGCACGATACGGACGACAACACGCGCTACTACGAAGGCTACTATCAGGATTTCAATACGGACATCCGCAACCAGCGCCTGCGCTACATCGAGAGAACGATCCAGAACTCGCAGATCGAATCGGAGCATCTCTTCAAGGGCCTGGGCAACAGCGTTTTGACCTGGTCGATGGCCTACTCCAAGGCGGCCCGCAACGAGCCCGACCTGCGCGAGAGTCTGCAAATCTATGCGCCGTCGAGAGATGAGTTCGTCTTCTTCGACGACAGCCAGAGCGCCTTTCGCATGTTCAACGATCTCGACGAGACCATCCTGAATCCCAGCGTGGACATGCTGATTCCGTTTTTCCGCGATTCGTTCAGCGGGGCGGTGAAGTTCGGCGCCAACTATGCGAGCAGGGGCCGCGATTTCCGCTCGCGCCGCTTCCGCTTCAACCTGCGCGGCAGCAGGGGCCTCGATCTGACGCTGCCGCCGAACCAACTGTTCGGGGAAGAAAATATCCGCCCGCGGGCCTTCGAGCTGAACGAGACGACCCGCATCACCGACGCCTACCGCGGCGTGCGCGACGTATTCGGCTACTACGGCATGGTGGAGTTGAACTTCGGCGCCAAGTGGCGGCTGATTTCCGGCCTGCGCGTCGAAGACATAACCCAGAACGTCACCACCTTCGACCAGTTCAACCCCGCTACCGGCCGCGAGGAAGCGCCGTTCGAGGCCAAGAACTATCTTCCCGCGGTGAACCTGATCTACTCGATATCGCCGAAGCAGAACCTGCGGGTCGGCTACAGTCAGACCGTTTCCCGGCCCGATTTCCGCGAGTTGGCGCGGTTCGGCTTCCTGAACGTCGTCGGCGGGCTGCAGACGATCGGCAACCCCGATTTGCAGCAGACGAGCATCGCCAACTACGACTTCCGCTGGGAGTATTTTCCGGGCGGCAACCAGTTGCTGGCGGCGAGCTTCTTTTACAAGGATTTCGAAACGCCGATCGAGCAGACGATGACCGCGGCCGTAACCCTGTTGCGCACCTTCACCAACGCGCGGGCGGCAAAGAATTACGGGTTCGAGGCCGAATTCCGGCGGGGTCTGAATTTTCTCTCGCCCAAGCTGCGGGAGTTTGCAATTTCCTCGAATTTCACCTTGGTGGATTCGAATATCGATCTTAGCGGGAGCAGGCAAATTCTGACTTCCCTGCAGCGCCCCATGCAAGGGCAGTCCCGCTATGTGGCCAATGTCATCGCCGAGTGGTCGCGCCCCAAGGCGCGCAGCACGGCGCGGTTTTATCTGAACTACTTTTCCAACCGGATTACGGACGTGGGCGCTTTCGGGCTGCCCGACCTGATCCAGGACGGCATGGCGACGATGGACCTCGTTTACGAGTACACGCTCAAGGGCGAGGATCGTTGGAAGCTCCGGGCGGCCGTCGAGAATCTCGGCGACGCCCGTTGGAGATGGACTATCGGCGGCTTGACCTACCACAGGTACTACATGGGCCGCTCTTTCACGATCGGAACCAGTTTCCGAGTGTTTTGATTGATGAGGAGACAACAAGCAATGCAAAGAAAAATCACCGTTACGTTCGCGAGCCTGATCCTGGCGCTGACCGCGTCCGGCGCCCGGGCGGCGAGCGGCGGCGCCGGCCGGGATCTGGCCGACGTGCTGCTGCAGAATACAGCGGCGAAAGCCTATCTCTGGACGAACGATCTCGGCTACGCCGCAGGGCAACAGATGCAGTTGTACGCAACCTTGAATCCGATGGGCGACAACAACCTGTACACGCTGTTCGTCTATCTGGAGAACATCGAGACGGGCGAGAGGAAATATTTCTCGCCGGGGGCCTTCGATTTGGCGCTGACCGACGAGGTCAGGGACTTTCTAGGCGGCAGCGGGGGGAATTTTATTCCGACGAAGATCCCGGAAACCGAGAAACAGGCTATATGGGCCGGTCCCGTTCCTGAGCCGGGTCTGTGGCATTTCGTCGGCGAGCTGCGCAGCATCGACACCAGCCAGGTGATCCGCAAGGCGTGGGCCAAGTTCGTCGTGGTCGCCCCCGAAAACGTGGTTGAGTTGGGCGCGGGCAGCCAGGACGTGAATATCTCCTCGGATACGACGTGGAGCAACGATACGATCTACACGATTCGGCACCAGGTATTCGTCAACCCGGGCGCCACGCTGACGATCGAGCCCGGCACGTTGATCAAGGCCAGCGGCCAGAATGCGGTTCTGGTCGTCGAGAAAGGCGCCAAGATCATGGCCGACGGCCGCCGCGAGGCGCCGATCGTGATGACTTGCGACGCTCCAGTAGGCGAGCGGTTCTCGGGCTGCTGGGCGGGCCTTATTGTGCTCGGCAACGCCAGTATGACGCGCGGAACCGACTTCGCGGAAGGCGTGCTCCCCGAAGACCGCCCGGCATACGGCGGCGATGACGACGCGGATTCCAGCGGCGTTCTGCGCTATCTGCGGGTCGAGTTCGCGGGCGTCGATTTCAATCCTGAAACGCAGCCCAACGCCTTCGGTTTTCACGGCATCGGCTCGGGAACCGTAATCGAGAACATTCAAGCCCACGAGGGCGAGGACGACGGCATCGAGTTCTTCGGCGGTACGGCGGACTGCAAGAATTGCGTCTCCGACGGCGCCAAGGACGATTCCCTCGACTGGGCGTTCGGCTGGCGCGGGCGGGTGCAGAACCTGTTCGTCTTGCAGGATGCCGAAGGCGACAACGGAATCGAGGCCGACAACGACAGCCAGGGATTCGACAGGACGCCGCGCTCCCACCCGGTACTGAATAACGTGACCATCATCGGCGGCGGCGCCTCCGGGGACGGCATGAGGATTCGCGTCGGCGCCGCCGTCACGGCTCGGAACGTGATCGTGGCAAACGTTGGCGGCGACGCCGTGGACGTTCGCGACACGTCTGACGATCTGTTTGTCAACGGCACGAGCAGCATCGAGAACTGCATCATGAACGGAGTCGTCAAGGGCGACGGCCCGGATGTCGCGCTCGATTGTCAGGGTGTCGCTCCGATGCTGCGCAACGTGCGCTACGAAGGCAACCCGGACCCGCGGCCGCTGGAAGGCTCTCCCGCCGCTGTGATCGGCGCGGGCGCCGCGAAGGGCTCGGACGGATTCTTCGACACAAGCGCGCAGTGCATTGGCGCCTTCTGCGAAGACAACTGGCTGGAGGAGTGGACCTTCTTCGGCGCGGAAGAAGACTACTGCGCCGGCGCCTGCCTGCTGCAATAGCCGGCGCAACGGCCTGCGACAATCGACTCAGGGTCTCTTTCCCGCAAGGGAAAGAGACCCTTTTGCATAGGGGGCTGAGCCTCTGCCGAAGCAATAGTCGCCACTGCTGTCAAGACCGTCGGCGCGGGCGTTGCGACCAAGACGGATATTGCCAAGGTCAGGACGGAGATTGACGAGCTTCGGGTCTACTTCAACCGGGCCTGTGGCTCCAGGCATCGTCGGTTTTTTGACTGCCCTGAGCGGGGAACGAGCACAAGAAACGCTGGATGCGCCGGTTGCGGCGCCACCGGGAAGCGACGATGCTATCGAGCTTTGGCGTCGAGTTTGCTTTCCACCCGATCAAGGCGATTGTCGACCTTATCTTCCAGCCGGTCGATACGAGTATTCGTGTTGCCCCAGAGCATAATCGACAGCCCGGCCAAGGCGATGCCCACGCTGAGCATGGTCACGATCTCGCTGCTGACACGGCGCCCGCGGCCGGCAGTCCCGTCAGGTTTCGGCAACGAACCGCCCTGCGGTCCGATGGGATCGGATAGCTCCGGATTGGTAACTTGACCCATGGTTACGCAGCCTGTATAGCGCAACGGCTACATCAGCCGGAAAGCGATTTCGAGGCGCGCGCGGGAGGGCGCCCGCCGGCCGCGCACTCGCGCCGGCCGAAACCGCCACTGCTTTACCGCTTCGACCGCCATTTCGTCCAGGCCCAGCCCGAGTTGCCGGACAACGCGGAAGTTTCTGGCCCGCCCTTCGTCGTCGATCTCGACATCGAGCAGCACGCTGCCTTCTTGCCGGGCGATGCGCGCTTCGTCGGTGTAAACGGGTTCGGTGCGTTCGACGAGCTCGGCGGGGCGCATGCCTCGGCCGGTCGGGATCTCTCCGAGATCCACGGCGGCCGTCTGCGCGAAGCGGGCTTCGCGGTAGGCGCGGGCGCGCCGGGCCAATGCTTCGGCTTCGTCGGACCGCGACAACTTGTGCAGCAGCCGGGAAAAGTGCTCCAGGGTCAGAATCGTATCGATGTGATCGCTCCCCAGGGTCTTTTCGCGGATGTCGAGCGCGGTTTGGTAGTAAACTTCCGCTTTCCGGTAGCGCACCTGGTTCTCGTACAGAACCGCCAGATTGTTGATGCTGGCGGCAACGTCGGCATGTTCCCGGCCGAGCAGCCGCGTACGGATGCCGAAACCCTGCTTGTAGAATTGCTCGGCCAACTCGTACTTGCGCCGGGCATGGTAATAGCGCCCGATCTCATTGAGCATGCCCGCGTACTCCACGCTTTCGGGTCCCCATGCCCGGCGGGCGATCGGGTCCGCTTCGCGGTACAGCGTTTCGGGCCGCGCGTAGTCGCCGCGCGCGCGGTGCAGCTTGGCCAGCTCCATGAGCGAGCGGACCCGCCTGGGATCGTTTTCCGCAAACCCGCGGGCTCGCTCGAGGGCCTGTTCGAGTTGCGTTTCGGCCTGCTCGAAATCGCGGACGGCCAACGCCCTGCGGCCGGAAGCAATCGCGGCTTCCCAGCTATCTTGCCAAGCAGGGGCAAGCGACGGCGCCGCCAACGCCGCGATCATCAGCCCGATTAGTCTGAACGGCCCGGACAAAACTCCAACCCACGCCTGTCGGATATCCGCGCGGCCAAGCCGCGGAAAAAGCGGCGCCACACCCCAAAATATCCAGTCTATCAAGGTAAATGCGTCGGCTGTCGCGCCGCAGGCCGCGCCGCGGCGCTCAGATCGACCGATAGCCTTTTTGCAGCTCCGTGCCGGCTGCTTCCGCTTTTTCCTTCGGGGCCGCCGGCTTGGCGGCTGCGGCATCCTGCAAATCGTCCAGCTTACGCGTTTCGCGCCAGGTATGGACGATGCGGTGAATGACCGTCAGGTTGGAGAGCACGGCCAGCACCCACAGAACCGGCGCCATGCGGTTGAACAAGGCGCCGATAATGATCAACACGATCCGTTCCGGCCGCTCGAGAAACCCGACTTTGCACGACTCGATCACATTCTCGGCCCGCGACCGGCTGTAGCTGACAAGAACCGTGCCGATCATCGCCACCGCTGTGAGGACGATGTACCCGAAGCGGTTGATGCCGGCGTAATAAACGAGCAAGCCCGTCAGCAGGATGAGATCCGAGTAGCGGTCCATTACGGAATCGAGAAAACCTCCGAAGCGCGTCACCTTGTTGGCGTTTCGGGCCACCGCGCCGTCGGTAAGGTCGAACACCGCGGCGCCCAGAATTACGAGGCCCGCGTAAAGGAATTCGCCTCGGGATAAAATCCAGGCCGCGACGCCGTTGACAACCAGGCCGATCAGGGTCAGCACGTTGGGATGAACGCCGCTGAGGGTCAGCATGCGCACCAGCCGGATCAGAATGTAGCCGGCGCCCTTGCCGATGGATTTGGTAAACGACATCTTGCTCGTTCATTCCCGATCGTGAATCGTAACCAGACTCAAGATCTCGAATTCCTTGATTCCGCCCGGAGTTCGGGCCTCTGCGACGTCGCCGTCTCGTTTGCCCATTAGCGAACGTCCGATCGGCGACGTGGTGGAAATTTTGCCGGCGGGCGCATCCGCTTCTTCCGAGGTCACCAACTCGTAGGTGATCTCCCTGTCTCCGCCGACATCGTAAACGACCACCGTCGAACCGAGCCCGGCCGCGTCGTTTGGAATCTTCGACAGATCGATCATTTTGAGCTTGGCCAAGCGCTCGGTGAGTTGCGCCATGCGGGAGCCCACGAGGCTCTGGCGCTCTTTGGCGGCCGAGTATTCCGCGTTTTCGCTGAGGTCCCCGAGTTCCCGCGCCTGCTGGATTTCTTTGGGCAACTCGTTGTGCAACTCGTAATCCAACTGTCGGATCTCGGCTTCGAGCTTCTCAATGATTTTCAACCCCATGATCGACGCGTCTCCACCCGCATTTTTGCGGCAGACCGGCATTCAGAACCCCGGGCTGTGGCTGCCGGAGTACGCCGGAACATGTCCCGCATTTAGAATTATACGGGTTTTGCGCGCATCGGGGCGTCGGAGCAGCGACGACCCTGCCGCTCGATTGGCGGGCCTGCCGCGGCGTTGCCCGCAGCAGCGGTTAAAATCGCAATAGAATGGCAATTCCCGATCGGTTGCGCTTCGGTTCGCTCGAAATCGAACCCGCCGTGATCCTCGCCCCGATGGCCGGTTTGACGGATACCGTTTTTCGACGCGTCATCCGCAGCTTGGGCGGTTGCGGGCTGATTATGACGGAGTTCACGAACTCGCACGGCGTCGTCGCGCATCGCGCCGGCCCGGCCCCGAAGAATGGGCGCCGGCCGTTCAACTATCTGCACTACGAACCTGACGAGCATCCGATTGTCGCGCAGCTTTTCGGCTCGGTTCCCGAGGTGTTGGCCGACGCCGCCCGCGTCGTCGAAGACGCCGGCTTCGACGGCGTCGATCTGAACTTCGGTTGCCCGGTGAAGAAAGTCGTCAAGTGCAACGGCGGCTCGGGGCTGTTACGCGATCTGCCGCTCGCCGAAAAAATCCTCAAAGCCGTTCGCGCCGCGGTCGCCATCCCCTTTACCTGCAAGATCCGCACCGGCTGGGACGAAGACAGCCTCGTTTACGAGCAAATGGGCCGTCTCGCCGAGGACTGCGGCTTGCAGGGCATCGCGGTCCACGGCCGCACCAGAGCGCAAGGTTATGCCGGCGAAGCCGATTGGGACTGCATTGCCGCCCTGAAGCAGGCGGTTGGCATTCCGGTCGTCGGCAACGGCGACGTGTTTTCGCCCGAGGATTGCCTGCGGATGTTCCGGCGCACCGGCTGCGACGGCGTGATGATCGGCCGCGCGGCTTCCTCGAACCCCTGGATCTTTCGGCAAATCCGGCAATATATCGCAACGGGACGCTACGACCGGCCGACCGAGGCCGACCGCTATCGGCTGATTCGCGACTACTACCGGAGGTTGGCGCGCGACGGCGGCAAGATCTCCGGCGACCCGCTCGGCAAGATGAAGCAGTTCGCGGCCTACTTTACCCGCGGCGTCCGCAATGGGGCCAAGCTGCGGAAAGCGATCTACCGAGTTCATTCGCAAGAAGAAGCCTGCGCCGCGGTCGAGGAGTTCTTCGAAGGACAGTTCAAAGCCGCCGCGTAACCCGTTCCGCGGCAACCTTACAGCGCCGCGCCCTGCGCTCTCAGTTTCGCCGCCGCGGCTGCGCCGACCGCCTCCGCTTCGTCAACGCGGCCCGAGGCGGAAACGCGAATCATGCCGCCTTTGTCGGAGAACGCCGCGGCGTCCAGCGTGAGCCGGCCGTCCGAGACCCGCCCGTAACCGCCCAAGGGGACTTGGCAGCCGCCTCCAAGGGTGTGCAGCAGCGCCCGTTCCGCGGTAACCGCGGCCGCCGTTTCCCGGTCGCGCAGGGGCGTCAGGGCCGCCTGCGCGCGCTTGTCGCCGGAGCGGATCTCGACGGCCAAGGCGCCCTGGCCGACCGCCGGCGTCATGACGCCGGGCTCCAATATCTCGGCGATACGCGCTTCGAGTCCCAGTCGGCGCAAGCCCGCCGCCGCCAACAAAACGGCATCGTAACGCCCTTCGTCGAGTTTTCGCAGCCGCGTATCCACATTGCCCCGGATGCCTTCGATCACAACATCCGGCTTGAGTTGCTTGAATTGGGCGGAGCGGCGCAGCGAGCCGGTTCCGACACGATCTCCGGACTCGAGCTCGGCGAGCGTTTTTCCCACAAGCGCATCGCGCGGGTCGGCGCGCTCGGGGATGCAGCCTATCGTCAACCGCCGGTCGATCTCCGTTGGCAGATCCTTCAGGCTATGCACAGCCAAATCGATGCGGCCGTCCAGTAGCGCTTCTTCGATTTCCTTGGTGAAGACGCCTTTGAGTCCTGCGCCGGCTGCGACTTTGGCAAGTGGCGCATCGCTGATTTTGTCGCCCGCGGTTTTGATGACCTGCAAGGCGGCAGCGAACCCGAGCTCGCGCAGCCGCGCCTCGATCCAGCGCGCTTGCCAGAGCGCCAGCTTCGACCCGCGCGCGCCGATTGTGAATTTCCGCCGATTCATTTAGTCGTCGAGGCCGAACGCCCGCCGAATGCGGTCGATAGAGCCGGACTCTTTCGGGTCGGCGGCGCTGCGTTTCATCTCGACGATCGGGCGGTGGGCCACCTTATTCATCATGCCGCGAGTCAGCGCTTCGACGGCCTCTTCCTGCTCGCGGGTGAGCCCGCTCAGCTTGCCGCGGAAACGCTCTAACTCGCCTTGCCGGATGGCTTCCAGCTTTCGGTTGAGCGAAACGATCGTCGGCGAGACTTCGTGCGTGCGGAAACGCTGCAGCATCTTCTCGACCTCGTCGTCAATGATCCTCTCGGCGATTTCGGCTTCGTGGCGGCGCTGTCTGAGATTCGCCGCGGCGACTTGCTCCAGATCGTCGATATCGTAAACGAACATGTTGTCCACGGCGTTGATGGCAGGATCGATGTCTCGCGGCACGGCGATATCGACGAGGAAGATCGGCTTGTTCTTTCGCGAGGCGATGACGCCGCGCGCCGTGTCTTTCGACAGAAGGTATCCCGGCGCGCCCGTCGATGCAATCACGATATCGACATGCTGCAGCAATTCGAGCAAGCGGTCGAATTTCATAGCCGAACCGTTGAACCGCTTCGCCAGCGATGCCGCGCGTTCATGCGTTCGGTTCATGACATAGAGTTTCGAGACCCCCCCCGCTCTGCAGATGAAGGGCTGCGTTCTCGGCCATTTCGCCCGCGCCGATCAGCAGCACCGAACGCCCTTCCATTTCGCCGAAAATTTTCTTGGCCAATTCGACTGCGACATAGCTGACCGAAATCGCCATCTCGCCGATTCCGGTTTCGTTCCGCACGCGCCGCGCGACGCGGAACGCGCTTGAAACCAGTTGGTCCAGCGGGCCGAAAAGCGTGCCCGCGTCTTTGGCCCGCTGGTATGCGTCTTTCACCTGCCCCAGGATCTGAGGCTCCCCGACCACCATCGAGTCGAGACTGGAGGCCACACGGAAGAGATGACGGATCGCGCCGCGGCCGGCGTGGCTGTAAAAGGATTCTTCCGCCTGCGCCAGCGTTGTCTCCAGCGATTCCCGCAAGTAGGCGAGGAGCTCGGCTTGCGGATCGCATTCCTCTCCGCGCACAAGAAACTCGACTCGGTTGCAGGTCGAAAGCACCATTGCTTCGTTCAGAGCCGACTGCCGGGTCAGCTCCTGCGCCACGGCGCACGCCCGCTCATCGGGAAATGCAAACCGCTCGCGCACCTCGACCGGAGCGGTCTTGTGACTCAGGCCGAAAACAAGGACACTCATCGGCTCATGAACGAATGCATGCCGCTGTTGATCACCCAAGTCAACGCGGCGCAACCGAAGCCCGCAATCGAAAAATAGGCGCCCTTGCGTCCGCGCCAGCCGATCGCCAGTCGACTGAACACCATCGCCAGATATATCGCCCAGGTTAAAAAGGCCAGCGCGATCGTCGGGTCGACGATCCAGTTCGCGCCCCATTCCGCAAACGCCCAGATCGAAGCGGCGATCAACCCGAGCGTTACCAGCACGAACCCCACCGCCAGCGCTTGGTAGCCGATCTCATCGAGTTTCCCTAGCGGCGGCAACCGGTAGTAAAAGGCGCGCGGCCTCTTCGATTTCAACTCGCGCTCTTGAATGATATACATCACGCCCGCAACGCAAGTCAGAAACAGCGCCGCGTAGCCGAAAAGGAAAAGCACAACGTGTACGGACAACCACCAGCGGTTCAGCGATCGGTCTACGGCGAGAGGCGAGTCGCCGAGAGAGCCCACCAGAGTCAGCACGAACACGATGGGGAACACGAACACCGCGAGGCTTTCGTATTTGAAACGCCAATACGCGGCCAGAAAAACGACCGTTATCGAAAACGCCGTCATCGATGACATTTGCTGCAGCGTTTGAACCGGGCAGCGCGCTTGCGCGGTTCCCAGCATGACCATCGAAACGAAATGCGCCGCGGCGCCCGCGCCGAACGCATAAAGCGCCGGAAGAAAGATTTTGTGGCTCTGTTTGATGACGCTGTAGAGAGCATGGCCCAGCCCGATGGAATAGAGCGCCAGCGCGGCCCGCAGCAACAAGACGCTCTGTGCTTCCATACCGGCATTATATCCGCGCGCCCGAAACGCCTTCTTTTCAAACGTACCCGGACTTACCGAAACGCCGCCGCCAACCGCTGCCAGGTCGCGTCCAGCTCTTCGGGAACGATGCGCGTTTCGCCGATCACGCTGGCGAAGTTGGTATCGCCTATCCAGCGCGGTACGGCATGCATGTGGACGTGCCCCGCGACGCCGGCGCCGGCCGCTCGTCCGACATTCATGCCGATGTTCATACCGTCGGGTTTGTAGAGCGAGCGCAGCACGCCTTCCAACTTTTGCGTAAGCGCCGCCATCTCCTGCAAAGTCGGGGTCGGCAGCGCCGCCAGCGTGTCCAAGTGGGCGTAAGGAATGACCATCGAGTGCCCGCTGGCGTAAGGAAAGCGATTGAGAATCACGAAGTTATCCTTAGCGCGGCACACGATCAAATTTTCGCGGTCGCTGCTTGCCGAGCCAAGGATGCGGCAGAACACGCATTCCTCGCGTTTCGTGCCCGCACCAGTCGTGACGTAGCGGTAGCGCCACGGCGTCCAAAGACGATCCATCGCGGAGAAAAACCGGATCAGCCTTTGCGGTCCAGCGGAGTTGCCGGCGGCGGCGGGCCGCCGTTTACGACATCCCGCAACTCTTTGCTGGGCTTGAAGAACGGAATCATTTTCGGCGGCACCAGCACTTTGTCGCCGGATTTCGGGTTGCGCGCGATGCGTCCCCTTCGCCGGCGGGTACGGAAACTGCCGAAGCCTCTGATCTCGACCTTGTTGCCGCTCTTTAACGAGTCCACGACACTCTTGAAGACGGTGTCGACGATGACGTGGGCATCCTTGTGGGTAACTTCTGCTACTTGGGCCACTTCTTCGACTAGATCGGCTTTGGTCATCGGTGAATGATTCCAAATTCCATTTTATCAGTATTTTAGCTGGTTTCGGCCGCGCCCTCCGCCGGCCCGTTCGACTCGACGGCAAGCGGCACGGCGCTTTCGCAGCGCAGTCCGATCTTGCGGTCCAATTCGTTTACGCGCAGGATTTCGAAGGGATAGCGTTTGCCGACCTGAAGCGCTTGTCCGCCCTTGCGGGCTTTCCGCGGAATTTGTGAGTTGTGGCACAGTCCTTCGACTCCCGGCGCCACTTCCACGAACGCCCCGAATTTCGCGATCCGCGTCACCAGGCCCGGAACCTTGTCTCCCGCCGCGTTTTCGCTGAGGAAAGAATCCCAGGCGTCGGGCTCGAGTTGCTTGAGGCCCAGAGAAAGACGGCGGTTCTTGCGATCCACGTGCAGGATGACCGTCTTGATTTCCTGCCCCTTGCGGACGATCTCTTTCGGATTCTTGACGTTGTTGTCCCAAGTCAGGTCCGAAACATGCGCCAACCCGTCGATGCCTTCGCGGATCTCAACGAAAGCGCCGTAAGTGGTCACGTTCCGAACACGGCCTTCCACGATTTTGCCGACCTGGAATTCCTCGCCGAGCGACTGCCAAGGGTCGGGATTGAGTTGTTTCAAGCTCAACGCAATGCGCCGGTCGTCCAAGCTCACCTTAAGCACAACGCAGGCGACCTCTTCGCCGACTTTCACCGCTTTCGACGGATGCCGCAACCGCCGCGACCAGGTCATCTCGGTGATGTGGATCAAGCCCTCGACGTCCGGCTCCAATTCGACGAACGCGCCGTAATCGGTGATGCTCGCGACGCGGCCTTTGACCTGGTCGCCTCTCGCGTAGCGCTGCTCGATGCCTTCCCACGGGTCGGGCTGCATGTGCTTGATGCTGAGCGACACGCGCTCTTTTTCGGCGTCGAAGCGTAGAACGCGGGCAGTCACTTCGCTCCCCGGCTTCAGAATCTCCGCGGGATCTTTTACTCGCCCGTACGAAATGTCGGTCATGTGGATCAAGCCGTCGATTCCGCCGAGATCGACAAACACTCCGTAAGACGTGACGTTCTTGACGCGGCCGGTGATCGGCTCGCCCTCCTTGAGCTTGCCGAGCGTTTCCTGCTTCAGCGCCTGAAACTCCGCCGCGAGCATTTCCCGGCGCGAAACCACGACGTTCGCGCGGCGCCGGTTGACTTTGACGACCAGAACCTTGATTTCCCGGCCAATCAGAGGCTCCAGGTCGTGGACCGGGCGGGTATCGACCTGTGAGCCGGGCAGAAAAGCCGGGACTCCGATATCTACGCGCAGTCCTCCTTTGACGCGTTCTACGACTTTGGCTTCAAGCGGAGTCCGAGCCTCGTATGCGGCCTCGATCTTTCGCCAAGCTTCATCCTCGGCGGCGTCGCGATAAGAGAGAACCGCGTACTCGCCGGGATCGCCGAATCGTTCGAAGATAACCTCGATTTGCTGGTCCGGTTGCGCGGTGATGTTGCCTTCGGCATCGCGGAAATCGTCCAGAGGAACGAGCCCCTCGATCTTGGCGCCGAATGCGACCAGGATGCCGTTCTGCTCGATGCTGACGACGCGCCCGGCTCTGCGCGTTCCCGGACGAATCTCCAGAGTGTCGGATGAGAAGCGCTCGACCGGTTCCTCGAAGCCGATCGATTCGTCGTCGGTCTCGTCTGCAGCTCCTGCCGATGCGTCCGGCAGGCCCGGCATAGGGGGGCCGGGAATCCCTGAGACGCTTGGCTGTATGGGAGCAGCCGCCGGCTCCGATGCGCCCGCGGGGCCGGCGGCTGCTTCCGTGAACGGTTTCTCTTGCAGCGTCGACGCGGCCGGCCGATAGGGAAGCTCGGGGGCGGGCAGCGGAGGCGGCATCGCTTCCCGCGGCGCCGCGGACGCATAGGGAGCGGGTTCTTCCGTGCGGTTTCCGGCAGCCGGCGCGGCAGAGGCGGCTTGCGCAGACGCTTCTTGTTCGGGTTGCGGTTCCGCTGCCGGTTCGCTCGTTTCCGCCTGCTGTCCGTGGGCCGCCGATTGCTCCGCCCGGTCGTCCGTTCGATTCAGCGTACTCTCGCGAGTCCGATCCGCGCCGCCTTGCATTGCAATCCTCCAGGCGGCGCCAAACGACTCGCGAAGAGAACGAAGCGTACGTTAAGCCGGCTTTCCGATAAACCGGCGACGGCTGCTTCGTCCCGACGCGCCCGCCTGCTGCCGCGTATAATTCACCAAAACTCTGCGAAACCGCGGGATCGATATCCTCGATCCCGTGGAACTACCGCTGTCGGATTTCCGGTTTCGAAGCGCTACTGCTCTGAAAATACAGCGGGTTAGCTTAATATACCCAAGAGCGAAATTGCTTGTCAACGAATTTCCCTGCGTCGTCCGCTGCCGGAGTAACGGGCCGCCGTCCACTACACTGGTAGCGATGCGATTCCCAGCCGTCCTTTTCGCCGCGGCGGCGCTGCTTGCAGCCGCGGTTTTCGCCCAGCGCCCGGGCTTCAACTACGACGAGTCGAAGGTCTCGCCGTATGAGTTGCCGGATTCGCTCACGTTCAACGACGGCAAGCCCGTCCGCTCGGCCGCCGACTGGACAAACCGCCGCCGCGCCGAAGTACTGGCTTTATTCGAGGAACACGTTTACGGGCGGGGTCCGGCGCGGCCCCAGGAGATGCATTTCGAATTGCTGGAGCAAGACGACAACGCTCTGGACGGCAAAGCGCGCCGCAAGCAAGCCGCGGTCTATTTTACCGCCGGCAAGCAAGGCCCGCGCATGGAGTTGCTGCTCTACCTGCCGTCCGGGATGTCCAAGCCCGCGCCCGTCTTTCTGGCGCCGAACTTCAGCGGCAACCATACGATCCGCCACGACCCGGCCATCCGTCTTTCGAAAAGCTGGATGCGCGCCCAAGGCGCCGGCGTAGTCGACCACCGCGCCACCGAAGCCTCCCGAGGAACGAGCGCCGGTCGCTGGGCCGTCGACAAGATTCTGCAACGCGGCTACGGCTTGGCGACCGTTTACTACGGCGACATCGACCCCGACTTCGATGACGGGTTCGAAAACGGCGTGCATGCGCTCGACGGGTCAGGGAGTCCCGACTCCTGGGGCAGCCTCGCCGCCTGGGCCTGGGGGCTGAGCCGTGCTCTGGACTACCTCGAAACGGACGCGGACATCGACAGTGGGCGCGTCGCTCTCATGGGCCACTCCCGCTTGGGCAAGGCCGCCTTGTGGGCCGGCGCGGCGGACGAGCGGTTTGCAATCGTCATCTCGAACGACTCGGGCTGCGGCGGAGCGGCGCTGAGCCGGCGGCGTTTCGGCGAAACGGTCAAGCGCATCAATACATCGTTCCCGCACTGGTTCAACGACAACTTCACCGGCTACAACGACAACGAAGACGCGCTCCCCGTCGATCAACATATGCTTCTGGCGTTGATTGCTCCCCGGCCGCTCTATGTCGCCAGCGCCGAGGAAGACCTGTGGGCCGATCCGAACGGCGAGTTCCTGTCCGCGATGCAGGCCGGCGCGATTTACGAGTTGCTCGGAGAAAAGGGCCTGGGCGTCAGCGAGCGGCCTGCTGTCGAAGAGCCGATCATGAATACCGTCGGGTACCACGTCCGCAAAGGGAAGCACGATGTCACCGAATACGACTGGCTGCGCTATCTCGATTTCGCCGATATGCACTGGGGCCGCCAAAATTAGAGCGGCCGAACCGGCTATTGAATCGGCAAAGTCTCCTGCCTGTTCGGCTGCTCGCCGGGATCTTCGCCGATTTCCTCGTCGATCGCGTCGGTTTTCGGCGCTACCGCCGCCGCGGCGACCGTATCGTCTTCTTCCAGATTCACCAGTCGGACGCCTAGCGCGCTGCGGCCCGTGGCGCGGATCTTGTCCGATCCGAGGCGGATGATCTTGCCGTTGCGCGTGATAATCATCAGGTCGTCGTCGTCGGTGACCTTCATGATGACCACCGCCGGGCCGTTTTTCTTCGTAATTTTGGTGTTGATGACGCCTTTGACGCCGCGGTTGGTCAGGCGGTAACGTCCCAACTTGGTTCGTTTGCCGTAGCCTTTCTCGTTGATCGTCAGGATCAGGTCTTCCTCATCGACGCACAGCAAGCCGATTACCTCGTCTTCCGCGGCCAGATTGATGCCGCGCACGCCCCGCGCCGGGCGTCCCATTGCCCGCGCCTTGTCGTGCTCGAAACGAATCGCTTGGCCGTTGCGCGTGGCCAGGAAGATTTCCTGCCCCCCCTCCAGCAGCCGGGCCGAAACCAGTTCGTCGCCTTCATCCAGTCCAATCGCAATGATCCCCCGCGCCATCGGCCGCGAGAATACTTCGAGCGAGCACTTTTTGACGATGCCGTTCTTCGTGGCCATCACAATGAACTTGTCGGCGTCGAAGCTCTTCACAGGGCGGAATGCCTGCACCGTTTCTTCCGGCTTCAGGTCGATGACGTTGACGATATTGCGGCCGCGCCCCGTGCTGCCGACGTCGGGGATGTTATAGATCTTGAGCCAGTAAACCCGGCCCAGGTTGGTGAACACCAGGATGTACGAGTGCGTAGAGCCGACAAACAGGTGCTCGACGAAATCGTTGTCGCGCGTGCCCATGCCGATGCGGCCGCGGCCGCCGCGCGACTGCTTGCGGTAGGTATCCAGCGAAGTGCGCTTGACATAGCTGTTCTTGGTCACCGTGACGACCATGGGTTCGTCGGCGATCAGATCTTCCATCGAGATATCGCCGACTTCTTCGCCGACCTCGGTGCGCCGTACGTCGCCGAACTTTTTTTTGACGTTGCGCAACTCGCCGATGACGACGCTGTTGAGCACGTCCTCGGATTCGAGAATCTCCAGGTAGCCGCGGATCTTCTCTTGAATCTCGGCCAACTCGTTAAGAATCTTCTGCCGCTCCATGCCGGTCAGCCGCTGGAGTTGCAGTTCGATGATTGCCTGGGCTTGGCGCTCGGTGAAATCGAACGGCAGCATATATGTAGCGGGCGCCTCGCTGCGTATGTATTCCCTGTAGTCGATCTCGATCTCGCCCGTCAGGCAGCGGCGCGCCTGCTCCGGGTTGGCGGATGCGCGGATCAACGCAATCACGTCGTCGATGCGCTGCAGCGCTTTCTCGAAGCCCAGCAAAATGTGCTCACGGTCGCGGGCCTTGCGCAGCAGGTGGTTGGTGCGTCGCCGCACGATGTCCTGACGGTGGGCGATAAACAGCTTGAGATAGTCGATCAGACCGAGCTCGCGCGGCCGGCCGTCGACGATCGCCAGCATGATGATGCCCGAACCCTGCTGCAAGTCGGTCTGCTTGTAAAGGTTGTTGAGGATGACCTCGGGTTCCTCGCCTCGCTTCAACTCGAAAACGATGCGCATGCCGCGGCGGTCGCTTTCGTCGCGGATGTCGCTGATGCCCTCGATTTTTTTCTGATTGACGAGATCGGCGGCCTTCTTGATCAGGCGCGCCTTGTTCACCTGGAACGGGATTTCCGTGACGATGATCGCGTAGCGATCTTTGCCGATCTGTTCGGTATCGGTTTTTGCGCGGACCACGATATGGCCGCGGCCGGTCTTGTAGGCCGACAACGCCCCGGCGCGGCCGCATAGGATGCCCCCGGTCGGAAAATCCGGCCCTCGCACGATCTCGATAATGCGTTCGAACTTGGTCCGGGGATGGCGGATAAGCTGGATTGTCGCGTCGATGACCTCGCCCAAGTTGTGTGGCGGGATGTTCGTCGCCATGCCGACCGCAATGCCGTTCGAGCCGTTGACGAGCAGATGCGGAGCCGCCGCCGGCAGATACTCGGGCTCTTCCGCGGAGTCGTCGTAGTTCGGCCGAAAATCGACCGTGCCCATGTCGATGTCTTCGAGCAGAGCCTCGCCGTAAGAAGCCAGACGCGCTTCGGTGTAGCGCATCGCCGCCGGCGGATCGCCGTCGATCGAGCCGAAGTTGCCTTGGCCGTCAACCAGCGGATAGCGCATGGAAAAATCCTGCGCCATGCGCACGAGCGTGTCGTAGATCGACGCATCCCCGTGGGGATGGAACTTGCCCATGACCTGACCGACGATCCTGGCCGCCTTCCGCGGAGGGCGGTTGGAGCGCAGGCCCTCTTCCCGCATGCCGTACAAAATGCGGCGTTGCACGGGCTTCAGGCCGTCGCGCACGTCGGGGAGCGCGCGGCCCACGATAACCGACATCGCATAGTCGAGATACGATTTGCGCATCTCGTTCTCGATGTCGATCGGGATGATGTTGACGTTGTCGGCGTCGCTGCCGTCGAGGGGCAACTGTTCGGGGTTTGTTCGAGAGTTCTTCGGCCACGATTCAGGAAGGGGGAACTATTTATTCTAGCGGATTCGGCCCCAATCGTGGGGTCGGTTCCGGGGCGGAGACCCCGCGGGAGCGCCGCTCCGCGCCGAATGCGTCAAGCTCCCTGCAGCAGCCGAATCGCCATCACGGCCAGGCTCGCATACAGCACCGGCCGAATCAATTTCTCGCCTTTTCCCAGGCTGAGGTGGGCGCCGATCCATCCGCCGATGCTCATTCCTGTCGCCAATACCGCTCCCGCCCACCAGTCGACCTTGCCGTTGAGCGCGTAGGCCGCAAGCGAAACGGGCATATAGACCAGCACGATAAAAACCTTGTGCATATTCGTCCGCACTAGATCCAGCCCCATCACCTTGTGCAGAATCGGCATGAGAATGAAGCCGACCCCCCGCTTGTATGAATCCGCCGTAAGCGCCCGCTCCGAGCATCAGCACATGTCCGAGGACGAGATGGCGGGGTTTATCCGCCCCCCCGCCCGTGCTCGCGGAGGGCGCCGCCATCAAGATCATCACGGCGATCATGATGCCGGCCAGGATGTAGTTGTAGCCGCTCGCCAGCCGCGCCCCGAAAACCGCCCCCGCCGCCGCTCCGGGCAGCGCGCACAGCGCCAGCGTAAGACTCAACCGCAAGTCCTTGAGCCCCCCGCGCCGAAAGGCCATGATTGCCGAAACGTTTTGTGCGCAAACGGCGACGCGGTTCGAGCCGTTGGCCGCCGCGCCGTCCATGCCGAGCAGCATCAGCGCCGACATGGTCAGCAACGAACCGCCGCCGGCCAGGATGTTCAGAAACCCGGCGGCCGCGGCCGCGGCCGTGACCAGCGCCAGTTGGGCAAAATCCATGCTTGCCGCCAACTACGTCAGCGGCATCAGGACCGCCGCTGCCTGAGTGACGACGTAAACCGACCACGCCCATGATCGCCAGCAGAGGAGTCCAACTCTGCAGCGCCTCGATCTCGGTCAAGCCCGACATCTGTTTGTAAACCCAGAAGCCGGAATCGTTCATCCACGAACCGACCAGCGATCCGGAGCCGATCGCGCAAGCTACATAGACGGGATGGAATCCCGGAGGCGTGTCCATAATCAACGGCGCCATGATCGTCGAGACGGTAATCATCGCAACCGTGCCGGAGCCCCTGCGCGACCTTGAGCAAAGTGCCCAGCAGAAAGCTCAACAGCAGCACCGGAACGCCGAACTCTTGCGACATCTCGCCGATCGTCTTGCCCACGTCGGCCTTGACCAGCATCTTGCCGAACGATCCGCCGCCGGCGGTAATCAGGATGATCAGGCCGCCGCTGGCGAACGCCGTCTCGACCGGTTTCGACAACTCCGCCAGCGAATAGCCTTTTTGGCTCGCCACCAGGTAGAGAGAGACGGGCCGCCGAAATCAACAGCGCGAAATTGGGATTGCCGATGAAGGCGGTGAACTGCTGCAAGCCGCCTTCGACGCCTAACGCCCCGACCGCCGTATTCGAGGCGATGAACAGTACGGGCAAGACAATGGGCAGCATCGCCATGAAAAAGCTCGGCAGCTTTTCCTCTCCCTGTCCGGCTAGGTCTTCGAGCTCGTCGAGCGTCAGCCCGGGCGTCTCCCGCAAGGGGATGTGCAGTTGCTTGTCGCGCAGCACGCCGTACGCCCAGCCGACGAGCGACATGGGTAGGGCGATAATCGCGCCCACGAGGATCATCGTTCCCAGATCGATATCCAGCGTCGCGGCCATCGCCAGCGGCCCCGGCGTCGGCGGAACCATCGAATGCGTCACCGCGCCCCCGGCCGAGATGGCCATCAGAAAAAGCAGGTAGTTCTTGCCCATGCGGATGCGCATGGCCCGCGCCAAGGGCACCAACAGGTAGAACACCGTGTCGAAAAACACCGGCACCGAAAGCACGTATCCGCTCGACAGCAAACGACAGCGAGGAACGCTTTTCGCCGAAAGCTCTGACGAACACCCGCACGATCTTGTCCGCCGCGCCGCTCTCCATCAGGCATTGGCCGATCAAAGCCGCGAGCGCGATGACAATGGCGATGCCCGCGCAAACCCCGCCGAACTCAGTCGCGACCGAGGGCATCACCTCCCCCAGCGGGACCTTCGGGGAAAGTACGCCCACCGTCATGGCAGCCGTGATCAAGGCGATAAAAGCGTTGATCTTCAGGCGGATGATGAGCGTGAAAACGACCGCAATCGCGATCAGCAACACTACGAGCGGATGAAGTTCCATACTGGCGGGCAATGTTAGCAGAATACCCGGCCTGATTGCGACACCGGCCGCAGGGCGTCAGTCCAGGACCGCGTTGCGCACCTTCTCCGCTTGTGCTTGACGGAAGTCCTTGAGCTTGCGCTTGAGCGCCGCGTCGGAGAGCGCCAGGATGGCCACCGCCTTCAGCGCCGCGTTCTTCGCCCCGGCGCGTCCGATGGCGAACGTGGCGACGGGAATCCCGCCCGGCATCTGTACGGTCGAAAGCAGCGAATCCACGCCGTCGAGAACGCTGGGCATGGGTACCCCGAGAACCGGCAAAACGGTGTGCGCCGCGCAGACTCCGGCCAGATGCGCGGCGCCGCCCGCCGCCGCGATGATGACTTTCGTGCCCCGTCCTTCGGCGGCGGAGATGTACGAAGTGGTGAGCTCCGGCGTGCGGTGGGCCGACATGACTTTGCACTCATGCGGCACGCCGAAGCTCTGGAGAGTTTCGGCGCAGGCTTTCATCGCCGCCCAGTCGGACGTGCTGCCCATCACAACGGAAACCAGGGGCGCTGCATTATCGGTCATAGGTTTTTTCCAACGTGTTAGTGTCTTCTCGGGGGGAGGCGCAATGATCCGCCGAATCGAGCTTGCCATTTTAGCACTGTGCTTATTACTGTGCTTACTGTGCGCCGCGTGCTCCTGTTCCTTCGACAGCGGCGCGGGCGGCCGGCAATCCGCTGCGCAACCGGAACTGCCGATCGGCCGCAAAGAGCTGCAGAGCGCAACAACGACGGCATTCGCCGAAGGCCCGACCGTCGACCGCGAGGGCAACGTCTATTTCACCGACATGACTACCGGCGAGATCGAAGCGCCGGCCGAGCGATTCGAGGGGAAAAGGCTCAACCAACCCAACGAAGTCGCCTTCGACGGCAAGGGCCGCCTCTATTTCAGCGACCGCCCGCGGCGAAAGCGGCCCGTCAGAGCCAATGCCTAACCGAAGTGAGCTGATGAGGCAGCGGCCCGCCAAAGGATCTCGGGCAGCGCGTCCCCGCATCGATTCCGTGCCTCAGTCCCCGTGCGACCTGTGCAATTCACGCAGCGTAGATGAACTTTCTGCAACGGACAGGCATGGGGCGCCCTCTGCGAACGGTCATTTGTCGGCGATGCGGCTTGGTGTACACAGACCCTATTCCTCGGGAAGAGTCCCTGCGGAGGTTCTATTCCAACGAGTACCGCTTGCGATACAAGGGGCTGTACGCGCCGACACTCAGGCACGTCTACCGCGGCGGCCGGGTTGCCGCCGAACGAATCCGATGCCTGAACGGTCTCCTGGCGCCGAGCTCTATGGTTGTCGACGTAGGGTCGGGGAGCGGAGAATTCGTCTACCTGTTGCGGCGTCTAGGTTTCGATGCCCAGGGCGTCCAACCCGATGATGGCTATGCCCGGTACTCGGAAGAGGAACTGGGAATCACGGTTCACGTTGGCTTTGTGCGGGAGATCGGACTGCCGTCGGAGTGCTGCCAAATGGTGACTCTCCATCATGTCCTGGAGCACATGGCTGCTCCCTCGCTGGTGCTGAAGCACGTCAGGGAATGGCTCCAGCCCGATGGTTCGTTGGTGATCGAAGTTCCCAATGTGGAGGCGACCTGCCAATCGCCGAGCCATCGCTTTCATCAAGCTCACCTCTACAACTTCAATCCGTCCAGCCTGGAGCATCTCGGAAGACGGGCAGGATTCTGCGTGCAGCGCACCGAGTTGTCGCCCGACGGTGGGAATGTCACGGTCGTCTTCAGGAAGGAGGACGGTGTCGAATCGGTCCCCGCAGAGATTCCCGAGAACTATGAGCGGGTCATGTGGATCCTCAGAGGGCACACGCTCGCGCGGCACTACCTCTCTCCACACCCCTACACGAGGCCGTTCAAGAAGCTCGCCTGCGCTCTTCAGGAATGGCGAGGGACTCGGCCGTTCGCGCGAGGCAGGGAAGTGCTCGATTCGATTCAGCTCGAACCTCTGCCAAGCGTCTCGCCATGATGCAGCGCACAGGTTCTCTGATGATTCCCACTCGAAACGCGGAGACAGGCTGATTCCGCCGATCCGCCAAGGGCGAGGCATTGATGACGGCGCGGTCCGGGGCGCAGACCGGGCAACTCGCGTGTCCGCGTAGCCCTGATCGTCAGAGACTATCAGGACGACATTGGCGCCCTCGGTTACTGCGATGGCGATGACTGGGAGTAGGAGTGCTGTGAAGAGGCGATTCATTTCAAGCGCTATCGAAGCCGTAGCGCCCATGGCGGTATGGGCGTGTGCAGCATCTTGCCCGAATCGGCAGTCCCCGCGGGGTCTGCTTTGGAAAGCAGGGGAAGGCTTGGATTAGCAGTCCCGCAGGGCGCTACTCCAATCGCTGCCGATGCAAAGCGGCTCGTCCGGGCTGCGCCGAGTCGGGCCTTCAGATAGCCGCTACGGGTGAAACCTTGAACGCATACAACTCGGGCAGTTTCTGCCGGTGGTAGCGCTTCTCGCCCCTCTTTGTGCCGAACGCGCTTGCAAGTCCCGGTCGTCAATCTATAGCCCTCACCGGTTTTGCCGGGTTCAATTTCTCGGGGCGCCTTCTCGATCTGGACGGAATCCTCGATCTTGCTGCCGGCGGCCCTGCCTGAGCATTCGCTCCCCGCCTCTGACTCGAGGCCTGCCGGCGTAGGTTTCAGTGCGGCTCTTTCCCCCTCCATCCGTGAAGATGAACTCCGCGCCGCCGCCCGGCAATAACCTGTAGCTGACCGAGTGCATTTGACCGCGCAGGTCGAACTCCAGCCGGTAGGCGCCCTTGTCACGATGTTCGAAGCCAGTGACCGTGGCCCCCCTAAGCGGCCTCGTGAACGGCCGAATCCCCCGCGTGCGCGGCTGTATCGCGACTTCGCCGTTGCGCACCTCGATCTCGCCGCGGAACCCGCCGTTCACCCAAGGGTATGCCCGAGTCGCGTGGTAGTGGTACGCGCCGCCGGATCGGGAGTGACCGTTCAACCAGTCGAGGCCCTGCGCTTCGGCTCCGTCGGGCTCGACGTATCCGAGGATTGGAAATCCGTCGAGGGCCCAGGCCAGAGGCAATCCCGCGCCGACCCGGTCGGCGAGGTGAACCGGGGCTATGTGGTAGTGGTAATCGTCGGCTCTGCCTGCATGGCCCCCGAACTCGTCAAGTTCACCGGCAAGATAAGTGTCCGTGCGCCCATCCTGCTTGATCGGGTTGAAGACGGGAATGCCATTCGCCGCAACGGCGATCGCTCCGCGGAATAGCGATTCCTTTCCAGATACCGGATTCTTGGCGAAGCGCGGCCGCAAGGGAAACCGAAAAGCGTTGTCTCCGAGGTAGGGCTGGGGAATCGGGACTTGGCGATTCCAAGCGCGGATCCCGACCATCATTCTGTGTCGCGGCAGGGAGTTGGACTCGACATAGAAGTACTCCTCGTCCCAGCGCACGTTCACGTCGCCGGCGAACGCTCGGAAGGAGCGCGCTACGATCTGCGGGTCGAACTCGAAGGCGTTCCGCGATCTCTCGGCGGCGCCCGCAGCCGCCAAAGCCAAGGCAAAAAACAATACAATCCTTGGTCGCTCGGTTCGCGGGGACGCGGTCGGCTCCGCGGCCTCCGGCTCTCTCGAGCGCGAGACCGCCGGAGAACCGGAATCCGCAGTCCGGCGAACGTTCATTGGCATTCACCGATGCACCGCGGACGGGCGCGGTACGAATATGTTATCCGTCCGTTTCCTTCTTCGACCCGCTCGAGGCGGGACTGAACGAGTTCGACAAGCGCTGCGTCCGGGGAGACGCTGACGCGCACATGTCCCGGCCCGCCGACGATGTCGCCATTCTCGTAGCGCCCGCCGACCAAGCGCGGCGCTCCGTAGCGGTCCAACCCTGGCTGGGGAACTAACAGATACACGACGTCATCGAGTTCTTCTTTCGCAAACACATGGTCATGGCCATGGAACACGATCGTCACGCCTGTCTCGACAAGCAACTGGTGAATCGGCTTGCCCCACCCCGGCCTGCGCTCGTCGAACTCGTACTTGCCATCGAATCCGTGGCCTCCCCACTCGAACAGGCCGGCGGCGGCGACTCCGCCCCGCGCCGCTTGGTTGATGCCGCCTACGAGGTGATGAATGAAGACGAATTTGAACTTGGCCCGGCTCGTCCTCAACGTCTTGGTAAGCCAGCGGTACTGCTCCGCGCCAAGCGTGCGCGCCCAGTAGTCGCCGCCTGGGCGAACGCGGGGCGTTGCCCAGAAAGGATCCAAACCGACGAAGAGCGCATCGCCCCATTCCCACGCGTAGTAGTTTCCCTGGTCGGCGACACCGTCCGAAGGCGTCGCAAAGTAGGCGCGGCGCTGTTCGCGGGCCCATTCTCCCATCGCGCCCCTTTTGCTGCCCTCGCCATCGTGGTTGCCTGACACGAGAAAGACCGGCGCGCCCGTACCGATCAAACCGAAGTAATACCTTTGAGCGAGATACTGCGGCAGAGCCTCCCGGTAGTCCGCGCGCCGCTGGTCGGTCATGAACGTGTCGCCCAGGTCGATGTGGAAGTCCGGGCCGGCGGACCGGGCGTTTCGCAGGGACGCCTCGTAGAGACGCGGATCCGTCCGCCCGTCCAAGTGGGAATCGGACTGTACAGTGAACACGAATGCGTCGCCTTCCGCCCGCCCTGTACGGAACGTGAACTCGTCCGACGCCTCAAAGGCGTCCGCGCGACCAGCCCTGCTTCGCCAGCGGTAGAAGTACCGCGAGTCCGCAACGAGGCCGGCTAGAATCACTTCTCTCGGCTTCCTGGACTCGAGGCGAAGGCGACCCGAGCGCGCCGTGTAATCGCCTTGCCGAGGGCCGAACTCGATGTAGCCTTCGAGCGGCGAATAGGCCAGGACGCTGGCGGTGACCGATGTGTCTGTTGGATTGCCGAGGACGATGTCGTAAAGGCGGTCGGGCGTTTCGGTTCGAAAGGTCCCCGTGAATTCCCGACGCGCCCGTCTTCCGTCACGCTGTGGCGCCTCCTGCGCCCAGAGGAGGCCTGCCCGCCCCGACCACGCAGAAGGAGCCGGCGCCGAGACGTTTACTAACGACCAGGCAACGAGAACGAGGAAGTAGCGCGCCGCCATGCGCCGAATGGCCGGTACGAGAGCCGGAATCCGCCGAACCGGCGCGGGCGGGCTTTGCGGCGTCCGGCGCCCGAGATCGGGATGCCGGGCCGCAATCCTCGCTAAACGCATCGGGGCATAGATGGACTTTGGCGAACTCAACTGCATGGCGATGCTATTTGTCCGGTCGGTTTGCACTCGGCAGGCAACATGCTATCGATACTTGGCGTCACACTAATCGTCACGGTTGGGCCGATCCCAGTCAACGCGCCGGGGCGCATGCAGCAGTGATTTAACCTCGAATTTACAGCGCCAACGCGGAATCTTGTCGGGAAGCGCAGGTCAGCGCCCAAGGCAATTCCGGCGCCCCTCATCGCGCGCGTCGATTCCCTGACGCCTGTTCCGGGGTCCAGGTCTCTGTCGAGATTCTCCCGGCCGGACTCGTAGAAGGCGGCAGCCGCACCCGGCGCGCTCAAAGAATTCGTTCCCATTCCCGACGGCGCCGTCACCGACTGCGCATTCGGCGGCGGCGATCTGAAGACGCTCTACGTCACGGCCGGAAAGACGTTGTACAAATTCCGCATCGATATTCGCGGCGCGCGCCGTTAAATCGTTCCGTCCGCGGCGATTTCTGCGCGGAATTCGAATTTTCTTCGCTTGCGCCTTGTTGATTTTCCGTCAAACGTTTCGCTAGTATCATGGTTTCATTTCGGTCGGGGCGGCGGCCGTAGCCGGCCGTTTCCTTTTCACGCCGATAATTTGCTGTCCATGGCCTTTTCGCCAATGAGCCGCCGCCGGTCAGCGGGACTTCTGACCGCGATATTGATCGGGTGGTCTTGCGCCGATTCCCGCGGTCCGCTGGCCGACAATCCGCCCCCGCCGCTGCCGGCGTCCGAACCCCTTGTTGAGGCTGCAAGCCCGCCCGCGCCGGAATTATTCGAGTACGAGCAACAACTCTTCGACCGCGAGCGGCAGCTTGCCGCAATCGAGCTTGAAGCTCTGCGCGAGCCGCCGCCGCTCGGCGACGCCAATCAACCGGCGGTCGATCCCGAGGAGATGGCGCTGCTCGACGAGTTGACCGAGGCGGCCATACCCGAGGCTCCCGTTGCGTTGAGCGACGAAGAACGCCTGCGGCAAACGCCTTCGGAACTGCCCCTCGCGCTCCACAGCCAAGTCGAAAAGTTGATCAACTATTTCACGAAAACCCGCCGCGGCAAAGAGACGATGCGCGCCTCTCTGGGCCGCGGCAACGCCTACCGCGAGTTGATCGACCGCATTCTCGAGGAAGAAGACGTTCCGGCCGAGATGTTTTATCTGGCGATGGCCGAATCCGGATTTCGCCCGAAGGCCCGTTCCTACGCGCGGGCCACGGGCATGTGGCAGTTCATGTCTTCGCGCGGCAAGCAGTACGGTCTCAAGCAAGACCGCTACGTCGATCTGCGCTACGCGGTCGAGCGCGCGACGCGCGCGTCGGCAAAGCACCTCAAAGATCTCTACATCGAGTTCGAGGACTGGAGTCTGGCGATGGCCGCCTACAACTGCGGCCCGAACCGGGTCGCGCGCGCCATCGCGCGCGCCGGCAGCCGCGACTACTGGGAGCTTTCCCGCAGGCGCCTGCTGCCGAGTCAGACGCGCAATTACGTCCCGATCATCATGGCCATGACGTATGTCGGGAAAAACCTCGACCTGTTCGATATCGGCGAGATCGACGCCGCTCCGACTCTGGAGATCGATACGGTCGCAACCGACTCCGAGATCAGCTTCGCGTTGATCGCCGACATTGCCGGCGTATCGACCGAAGCCATAAAAGATCTCAACCCGGCGTTGCTCCGTTCGGCCACCCCGCCCTACAGTTACGATTTGAATCTGCCGCAGGGCGTCCGCGAGCGGTTCCTGCAAGAGATCGCGCTCGTCCCACCCGACAAACGCCTCAACTGGCGCCGCTACCGCTCGCAAAGCGGCGAGACGCTCGAAGCCGTTGCCAAACGCTTCCGCGTCAAGGCGGAAACGTTGGCCGAGTTGAACGAGCTTGAGCCCGGCGCCCCGCTCGACGGCCTCACCTTGACCGTACCGGCCGTGACACGGCTCGCCTCTTACCGCTATTACGGCGGCGGACGAGCCGGAGGCTTGCTCGAGCCCGGTACGGGGCGCTATCGCATCGCGCGCGGCGATACCCTCGGCGGCATCGCGCAGCGCTTCGGCACGAGCGTCGCTCAACTCAGGGCCTGGAACAGTTTGGCCAGCACACGCATCCGGGCTGGGAGATATCTGATTGTCCGCCCCGAAGGCGTCGGCGCGCCGGCGTCCGTGCAGGCATCGTCTTCGGCCGCCGCCCCGTCGGGCCGGTATCGCGTGCGCAGCGGCGACACGCTGGGCAAGATTGCCGGCCGCTACGGCGTCAGCGTGACGCAACTCAAATCCTGGAACGGCTTGCGCAGCTCGATGATTCGGGTTGGGCAGACGTTGAAGGTCCCGGGCCGGGGCGCGCCGGCGCCGGCAACGCCGACCCGCGCCGCGTCCGCGTCGATTCCCGCGCGGCCTCAACCCGCAGCCGGCCCCGGCCAATACCGCATTCGCAGCGGCGATTCGCTGAGCGCGATCGCCCAGCGATTCGGCGTCACTGTCAATGATTTGCGCCGGTGGAATAACATGCGCGGAAGCCGCATCACCGCCGGCAAGTACTTGACGGTGCGCCCGCCTTCAAGCCGAAGCGCCGCGGTCGCCGCCGCTCCCGCCGCGCCGAAGCCCGCCCCGAAATCCCCGCCGCAGCGAGGCGAAGAAACCGTTTACACGGTTCGCTCGGGAGACACCCTCGGGCACATAGCCGAAAAGCTAGGCGTCAGCGTCAGCGACCTGCGCGCCAGGAACGGCATCCGCGGATCGAGGATCGATGTGGGTCAAAAGCTGGCCCTGCGATCGTCGAGTCCATCCGGCAACCGCTACAAAATCCGCCGCGGCGACACGCTCGACATCATCGCGCGCCGTTTCGATGTCTCGGTCGCCGAGTTGAAGCAATGGAACAGCCTGCGCTCCTCGCGGATCGTGGCCGGCGACTACCTGGTCATCAGACAATCCGGCTCCTGATGTAATGTTCCCGCCCTGGATTCAGGGCAACCGGCCTTTTCTATGCGCCAGCCGTTCAGTCCCGGCAATTGATGGATTGGATTGAAGTTAAACTTTTGGGGTTGTGCGGACCAGATTCTAGAACCTATCTCAAATTAAAAGCCTTGAACTGAAAGCCAATCAACTATAAGAGCAACCCTTTTATTCTCAACACATTCGATTTTCGCCTCGTAGCTCGAATGCCGCGGAATATGATTTTGAGATAGGTTGTACAAATGTATTCATAACTCGACCGAGCGATTCCCATTACCCGTCCCGTCCAGGGTGTGTTAACACTAATGTAGGGCCTCGACGATGAGGGCAAAATGCAGAAAGCCGAGGAACATCATGTCCAGTTTGTCGAAGCGGGAGAAGATGCGGCGGAAGCCCTTGAGGCGGTGAAACAGTCTCTCGATCTCATTGCGGCGACAATAGAGCAAGCGGTCATATTGCCAGGGTTCCAAGCGTCTGCGAGGAGGTGGGACGACAGGAGTCCAACCGAAATCCAAGGCCAACTGGCGGGTCCGAGGGTCGGCATGGGCGCCGTCCATGAGCAAAGGCAACGGTGCGGGTAAGGGTCCCAGGCCGCCTAGGGAAACTCTGAACAAGCAGGCTATTGACTGGGATAATAAGGGGAGAGCAGCGGGCACGGGGAATAAGGGGGAGAGCGATGGCGCAGCGGACGTTTGCAGAATTGGAGTACGAGGGGAAGAAGAAGCAGACGAGGCGGGAGAAGTTTCTGGCACGGATGGAGGACTTGATTCCGTGGGAGCGCTTGGAGGAGCGCATCCGCCCGTACTACCCCCAAGCGGGGCGGGGGCGGCGACCGTACGAGTTGGCGGTGATGCTGCGCGTGCATTGCGTGCAGTTGTTTTACAACGTGAGCGATCCGGGGATGGAGGACATGCTGTACGAGATCGAGTCGGTGCGGCGCTTCGTGGGCTTGCGTTTGGGGGATGCGCTGCCGGACGAGACGACGATTTTGAACTTTCGGCATCTGTTGGAGCGGCACGAGTTGGGCGGGAAGCTGATGGCGGAGATCAACGCGCACTTGGCGGAGCAAGGCTTGCGGCTGCGGGAGGGGACGATTCTGGACGCGACGATCATCGCGGCGCCGAGTTCGACGAAGAACAAGAAGCGGAGTCGCGACCCACAGATGCATCAGACCAAGAAGGGGAATCAATGGTATTTCGGGATGAAGGCGCATATCGGCGTGGACGCCGAGACGGGGCTGACGCATAGCGTGGCGGCGACGGCGGCGAACGTGGCGGATGTGACCCAAGGGCATGAGTTGCTGCACGGCGGGGAGCGGGAGGTGTGCGCGGATGCGGGTTACCAGGGGATCGACAAGCGCGCGGAGCATCGGGGGCGTAAGGTGCGCTGGCAAGTGGCCTTGAAGGCTGGGCAGCGGCGGCGCTTGGCGGCGGGCAGCGCGGAGGCGCGGGCGGAGCGGCGCAAGGCAGAGGTGCGGGCCAAGGTGGAGCACCCGTTTCTGTACGTGAAGCGGCACTTTGGCTACGCCAAGGTGCGCTATCGCGGCTTGGCCAAGAACCGGGAGCGGATCAGTCTGCTGTTGGGCTTCGCCAATCTGCTGCTTGCCGGGCGCTACGCGACGGCCTGAGCGCCACAATACAGGAGTCGTGCGTCCATGCCGGCGCCAAGCCGCAGAAGCGGAGTCGAAGCCGTCGCTGCGGGGTCAAAAATTGGCGTTGCGCAGTCAAAATCGGCAGGATTCAGCCGCAAAATTCGCCGGCAGCCCGGCTGCAACCGCTCCTTACGGACAACTTCAACCAGCCAACGCGCCAAAACCACTTTATTCAGACTTTCCCTAGCAGAAGGCGGCCATAAGGGGCGTCATGCGCTTGGCCGGGCGAGAGCGCGAAAGTTATCGCCGGGCGAGCATCTGCGGCAACCAGATGAATCTTGGCGCTCCATCCGCCGCGGGATTTCCCGATGGCCTGCGGGCCGTTTTTTTTAACGCGCCCGTACCGTCAGGGTGGACTTTCACGATGGTCGAGTCCAGAGCAACAGCTTCGACTTTGATCCGGATCAGTTGCTCGCGCTGGAGTTTCTCAAACACGGCATCGAGCACGCCCTTCTTCGCCCAGCGATTCATCCGCGTGTAGATGGTGTGCCAGTTGCCGAAGCGTTTGGGCAGGCCACGCCACTTGCAGCCGTGTTCCGCGACATATAAGATGGCATTCAAAACCGTCAGATTGGGCAGGCTCACGTTCCCCCGCTGGCGGGGCAGCACGGCCTCGATCCGACGGTATTGCTCTGGTGTGATCTCCATACCCTAATTGTAGCACAATGCCAACAATTAGCGTTAACATGCCCTAGTAGTAGTCGGCGCAACTCATGTAGTAGCCGCACCTGCGGCAGAAGAGCTTGCACTTGAGCTCTTCGAGACGCTGCGAGCAATTCGGGCAGTGCAGCATGGCTTCTTCCGCATGCGGCGCAGCGGCTTTTTTCGGGGGATTGGCGACAGCAGCCTCGACTGTCGTCCCGGCCGGCCTCTCCGTTGCGTGTTTCATGGCGAGAGTTGAGGTTGGGGCGGTTCAGACCCCGACCTGTCGAACGATCTCGAGCTTGTCGTCGCTCAGGTAGGCGTAACGGTTGACCCAGTAGCCGTGCCGGCCGGCGTCGCGGGCGATTTCCAGCCGCTTGCGGAAATCGTCCAACGGGCCGTATCCGTGCGCCAGCACGTAAACGGGCGTGTCTCCGGCGTCGCGTTGGGCCTGGGCGATCTTGCGGGCCTGAGCCAGCGGGCCGACCGGGTGCGGGACATCCGGCGGCGGGTATGCGTAATCCTCGACGGTTTCCAGGCCGCCGTCGTCGGCGATATCGAGCAGGTTCGCCAATGCCTTGGCCAGCAGGCGACTGGAAAGTCCGGGATTGGCTTCCAATATCTGGTCGCCGTAGAAACGCAGGATCATCGGCCAGTGCATCGTGTAGAGCTTGCAACTGATGGCCGTCGAGAACCGTGCGACGCGGGTGAAATCCATCCCCGAGAAAATCGTGAAGGGCGGCGGAAAGGCGTTCGGCAGCAATTCCATCCGCGCGGCGCCGGCTTGGTTCATGACGCGCCGGAAGCCGGCGATCATTTCTTCCACCAAGCGCGCCTTGAAGCGCAGCCAGGAACCGACGCCGGGATAATCCGACAGCAAGCGCAGCAAACGATAGCGTCCGCCGTCGGCATCCTCGGCCCAGGGCCTGAGGTCGGCGTCGCTGAGGCCGCCGTGAATTTTGTTGTAGAGCGCGCCGGCGTCGCGGCGCATGCGCCTGAAATTGAAACCCATGCGCTCGGCGGCTTTCTCGGCGTGGTAGGAGAAATCGAGGAAAGCGGAGTCCAGGAAGTAGGGCGGGTATTCGGGCCAGTCGTAACGGATGCCGTCGAGATCGGGATAGTTTTGAACGATGTCGCGGATCAGGGCATGCTCGTAGCCAAGGATTTGGGGGCCGGCCAAGCTGCCGTTTTTCGCCAGACGCTTTTCCGGGATTGCGCCGTTGGGCAGCAGGGCGCGGTCTTCGGCGACCGGCCCTCCGAACTGGACGCGGTAGCCGGGCGGGATGGCCGCCTGAATTTGAAAATAAACCTTGATGTTACGCCTGCGGGCGGCGGCGATGAAGTCGTCGAGGATGTGTCCTTGGCTGCGCGTGAGCGCGGTCGGCTCGGCCGGCCGGTAGCGCAGGCCCCGGTAGAGCGAACGGTCGGGGACAAAGCTGGGGGCGGTGCGCACCCAGACTTCGCGCTTGCCGAACAGCGGGCGGTCGAGCAGGCGCACGTCGCCGGCGTCGGCGTCGGCGGGCGGCTCGCGTTGGCCGGTTTCTTTGTCGGCCTCCTCCATCAGGTACGGAGAAGTTGCGACCGCGTTGGCGCCGATGCGCTCCAGGTTGTCGAGCACGCCTGCCACGCCTTCGCTCTGAATGTATTCGGGGAGAACGGTTATCCCCAGGAATTTGCGTTCAGCCATTCTCAGGGCAAAGTATCACACTCGCGGCCCGCGTGACTTTTGCCGCGGGTTGTTAGCGCGCCTCGATCCAGATCGGGCTGGACCAGGCGATTTGCTCGTTCGCCTGCAGGACGCGCACATAGTAGTAGGCATCGCCGGCCGGCGCGTCGTTGTCGATGAAAGCGATGTCGATCTCGGAGTCCTGGTTCTGAACGGTATGAATGAACTCTTGACCGCGAATGATGTCGATCTGGCGGATCGGGGCCGTTCCGATTATTTTCACGATCAATTTGGGTTTCCCTGAGGAAATCTTGGCGATATCGCCTTGAATGTATTCCTTGCCGTCCGCCTGAAGGCGGTAGTCGAGAACGATGTTGTCGGTAGCGCCGTAGTTATGGCGCTTGCGCATCGCGTCGAGCAATCCCTCGCGCGTGAGCTCTTCGGCGATGGTGCAGGAGTAGGAGACGTGCGTCGAGAGATGGTCGGAGCTTGCCTGCACGCCGAGCTTGTAGCCTTTCGCCCACGCGTTCCAGACGTAGCCCGCGGGGCGGAAGCCTCCGGCGTGCGAGGTTTCGTCGCCGGCCGAAGCGGCTTTCGGAGCCCCTTCGTATTCGGCCGAGACCCTGTCCCCCTGATAAATCTCGACCAGCGGCTCGGAGTCGCCGCCGTCATCGCGCCAGTCGGTGCCCATGTTGGTCGCCGGCGTGTGGGGAATGGAGATGCCGTTGTATTTCTTGAGGTAGTCGAAGAGACCGACTTGACCGCTCGAGGTCTGCCTTTCGGCCGGCTGATCGGGGAAGGTGGGGTTCCCCCGCTCGGAGAAGAAGATGTTGCGGTGGCCGTTGGGGTAGCCGACGCCGCGTTCGTAGCCGTAGATCGGGGCGAAGCGTCCGGGGACGGTGTAAACATCGACCCGTTGGCCCAGCAGCCAGTTGATGTATTCGATATTCGGGCCGCCGTTGTTGTGGTGCTCGCTTAAGCCGAGGTAATCGAGCTCGGCCGCGTTGAGCGCGTAACGATAGGTGTCCGTTATGGAGCCGTCGTTGTTGCCGTCCGCCGACCATTCCGTGTGGCGATGCGTGTCGCCGCGAAAGATGCGGTAGGTCTTGCCCTCGGACTCGATTTTGTAATTGCGGATGCGGGCCAGATTCTCCGCTTCGTTGGGGTGGCGGGTGAAGATTCTCAGGGCTTCGAGGCTCTGCAGCGGTTCGAGTTGCGGGGGATTCGCGCCGCCGCCGAGGCTGGGCACGGCGGCGAAATAGACATCCGCTTTCTGAAAAAGGTAATCGTCATAGTTGCGCTGATCGGTGGCCCAGGCGGCGAAGAGACGCCCCCGGCCGTCGCGGGCGATGCGCGTGAGATGATCGGAGCGGCCGCCTGTTGCGGGGATGGGCAGCGGATGGGTCCAGTCCGCGCCTGCGAGCGCCGTGACGTACGTTTCCCACGAGGCGCGGTGCGCTGCGGCGGTAAAGGGCACTTCGCGCTGGCGCAGAAGGCGGTGGCGGAAGACGACCGCCGGGCGTCCTTGCCGATCGGTGGTGATTGTCGGCAGGTCGTTGAAGTTTCGCAGCTCGGCCGGCAACGACGCCTCGAGAGCGGCTGCCGGCCGGCGCCACTCGCCGCCGGCGTAGGCCGCTGCCCGCATCCAGCGCGATTGATAAAGCTGCGCTGCGGGACGCCGCACCAGCAGGCCGGTATCCTTGCCCCATTGCATGTCGCTTTCGTTCCAGGCCGCCCATAGACGGTCCTCGGCGTCGCAGATCAGGCTGACGTAGGCTTCGTAGCGCAGCGAGTCGGCAATGGGAATCGTGTCGGACCAGGTCTCGCCGTCGTAGCGGCGCATAACGATGTCGTAATTGCCTTTGTCGTAGGTGTCCCAACCGACATAGACGTTGCCTTGGGAGTCCGCGGCGACGGCGGGGCTCCAGTCGTCGTTTGCGGATGTCGAAACACGTTCCTCCCGCGACCATTGGACCCCGTTGAAGCGGCGGGCGAGGATCTGCGACCGCCCGCCGCGGAAGCCCTGCCAGACCAGCCACAGCCGCCCCTTGGCGTCGGCGGCCGTTACGTGATGGATGTCCGGCCCGGGATCCGAGGTGAGCCGTTCGACGCGGGCCCATTGGTTGCCGTCGAAACGCCGGGCGTAGAGATCGAAGTTGCCCTCGACTTGATCCGACCAGACGACCCAGATGCCCATGTCTCCCGGAATCTTGCTGTTCGGGTCGCCGTCGCGGCCGAGACGCGCTTGGTAAACGTCGCTGCGGGGAGCGCTCAAGAGAACGGGTTCGGACCACGAGCCGGGCTTGCCGCGGCGGGCCATGACGGCATTGCCATCTCCCTCATAGGCAATCCAGGTTGTCCAGAACCCGCCCGCTCCGTCGGAGATCAAGTCGGGGAAATCGTTTTGCGCCGGGCCGCTGGTGATCCGCTCGGGCGGGGCGGCCCGCTCGACGACGGCGCCGCCGTCAAGGAAACGCAGCGCTCCCTGCTGTGGCATCTCGCTGAGACGAAACGAGAAATCGCCGTTGACGGTGGCTATGTCGATCTTGGCGTCGGCCTCGGTTTCGATCGTCAGAATCAGCCCCGCGGCGTTGACGTAGTCGGGGACGGGAGTGGACGGCTCCGGTTCCCAGGCGCGGTAGCGGAATTTCGTTCCCGCCGTGGTTTCGAGTTGCCAAGCCGTTCCTTCGATGCGGTCGGTTTTTCTCGGACGCCAGCTTTGCAGCATCGTGACGGCGCCGCCGGAGACCCGCACGGAGCCGTTCCAGGAGCGGGGCGCGGCGTCGGTCAGGCCGAAGCGTATGCGCAAGCAGGCATTCTCGGCCTGCGCGGCGAGAGGAAGAAAAGCGGCGAGTCCGGCCAACAGGAAACGGATCATGTCAAGACGGTAACGCATAACGGCTCATCCGAGGAGGGCGGCGAACGGTCAGTAATAAGCGCGGGTCACCCACTCGGCGGCTACGCACGGTTTCGGCGAGCCTGCGAGCTCGACCGTGACGCCCCAAGTTGTCTGGACGCCCCAGTCGTGCTCGTCGAAGGCTTGCACCGTGAACCGACCCCGTAGCTTCGAACCCGCCGGAACCGGCGCCGGAAAGCGAACGCGGTTCAGGCCGTAGTTGATGCCCATCTTGAACTTGCCCTTCACGCGCACCGTCTCGTACGACATCTTCGACAGCATCGAGAGGCTCAGGAAGCCGTGGCCGATGGTTGTTTTGAAAGGGGATTCCTTGGCTGCCCGCTCGGTGTCGATGTGAATCCACTGGTGATCTTCGGTGGCGTCGGCAAACTGATCGATGCGCTCCTGGCTGATTTCGATCCAGTCGCCGACCGCTACTTCTTGACCGACGAGCGCGCTCATTTCTTCAACGGGTATTTCGCGTTTTGCCATGCCCAAAAGTTTACTGCATGTCGTGCGGCCGTAGCCGCTGAAAAGCCGCCCGGCCGGTAAAATCCCGGGGCGCCGGGCGGCGTGTGGGAAAATAGAGGTTCCGGCGGCTGCGTTCACCCCAGGCATTCCCTTGCCCGAACAACCCAAACTCGGACTTCTCGTACAGACTTTTCGGGCGTTCCGGTACAGAAATTTTCGCTGGATGTGGTTCGGGGCGTTTACCTCCACCACGGGGTTTTTCGTGCAGCAGGTAGCCGAGAGTTGGTACATCTACACCCAGACCGAGCGATCGGGGCTGCTGGGGCTGACGGCGTTTCTCAACGGGATGCCGATTTTGTTGTTCTCGGTTTTCGGCGGCGTGCTGGCCGACCGCATGGACCGCCGGCATTTGTTGATCGGCTCCCAGGTCATGCAAATGATGGCGGCGCTGGCGCTTGCGCTGTTGTTTTTCACCGAGCGAATCGCGGTTTGGCACATCATGGCGGCGGCGTTCGCCGCCGGTTTGGGGCAGGCGTTCGGCGGCCCGGCGTACCAGGCGATTATTCCCTCTCTGGTGCCGAGGAGACACCTGCCGAATGCGATCGCCTTGATATCGATCCAGTTCAATTTGGCCGGGGTGATCGGGCGTCCGATCGGGGGCGCCGCGTTCAAGTACCTTGGGCCTACGATCTGCTTTTTTGTCAACGGCCTGAGTTTTCTGGCAGTGATTTTCTCGCTGCTGATCGTGCGGGTGCGGTTTGTGCCTAAGCCGGGGAACGCGAACATGCTGAGCAGCCTCGTTGAGGGACTGCGCTCGGTAGCAGTCAATCCGCCGATGCGCTCGTTGATGCTGCTGTCGGTTGTCACTGCGTTTTGCGGCGTGCCGCTGCTGACGCTTCTGCCGGTGTTCGCGCGGGACACGTTCGGGCTTGACGCCCGCGGCTTCAGCGTGCTCACGGCAATCGTCAGCTTGGGCGCGGTGCTCGGCGCGCTCGTTGTGGCTCGGCTCGGCAACGCTCCGGGAAAGGGCCGCCGCTCTCTGCGCATGCAAATCCTGTTGGGGGCCGCGGTGCTGCTTTTCGCCCTGACGGACAATCTCTATGTCGGCGCCGCGCTTCTGCTGGTCTCCGGCGGGGCTCTTCTGGCCGTATTCGCGATGATGAACTCGCTTGTCCAGCTCAACGTCGATGAACAGATGCGCGGGCGCGTCATGAGTGTTTACAACACGGCGTTTCGCGGAGCGATGCCTGTCGGCAATCTGGCCTCGGGCTTGATCGCGGATAAGCTCGGCGCCTCGCGGGTCATGGGCTTTAACGGCTCGACCCTGATTCTCGCGGCGGGTTATTTCCTCTTCGGCGGCGACCGCATGAAAAACTTGTAAAGACCGGCTGATATGATGGTGCGTCGCCGGCATCGCTCTTCGGACGATATGGAATTCACATTCGGCAACGCTGTCGTCGCATTGCTCGAGGGGGACATCACGCAAATCCCCGCCGACGCCATCGGCAATGCCGCAAACGCCCGGCTCGCTGGCGGAGGCGGCGTTGACGGCGCGATTCACCGGGCCGGCGGCCCGGCGATCATGCGCGAGCTCGACGCCGTCCGACGCGCGATCGGCCGCTGCGCAACCGGCGATGCCGTGGTGACCGGCGCCGGTAAATTGCCCGGCCGCTGGGTGATCCACGCGGTCGGCCCGATTTATCGAGACGGAACGCTGGGCGAGCCGGAACTTCTCGAGTCTTGCTACCGGCGATGCCTGGAGTTGGCGAGCGAGCGCAGCGCAGGCTCCCTGACCCTGCCGTCGATCGGTACCGGCGTTTACAGGTATCCAATGGCTGCCGCCGCCGAGATTGCTCTCCGCGCCGCCGCCCGGTTCCTGCAAGAAGAGCGAACTTCGCTGCAAAGAGTGTCTTTCGTGCTCTTCGGCCGGGTGGCGTTCGGCACTTTCGCCGCGACGGCCCGCCGGTTGTTCGACGATCCGGCGGGCAAGCATACCGGACGCGCGGCGGCCTTATAATGGCAGTTACTGGCATGAGCATCGGAACCCGCGCCCTGTTGAGCCGCAGCGTATTGGCGCTGCTGTTTGCCGTCTGCGCCGCGGCCGCTGAAAAAGCGGCGCCGCGCAACGAGTACAGCGCCTCGGCGCCCGACGCCGTTAAAGAATCGCTCGCGGCAAGAGTCAGCGCATTCTACGGGTTTTTTCAAGCCGGAAAATTCAGGGACGCCGAGGCGATCGTGTTGGAAGAATCGCGCGATATCTTCTACGGCATCCAGAAAAGCCGTATTTTCGGTTTCGACATCAAGAGCCTGGAGTTTACCGAAGAT
Organism: Bryobacterales bacterium; assembly: GCA_965214915.1. Taxonomy (GTDB): domain Bacteria; phylum Acidobacteriota; class Terriglobia; order Bryobacterales; family UBA6623; genus CATQHP01. Next base: position 2,019,511 of record CBDCCP010000001.1, read on the forward strand.
TTCAAGTCCGCCCGGGTGTTCGTAACGTGCAAGATGACCGTCCCCATGATGGGACACAAGCCTTTCGACATTCCGATAAACAGCGAGTGGCGCTGGCGGGACGGCGACTGGTTCATGCGCTTCGGGCCGCGCAGGTCTCCGGATGGGTCGATCCAGACGCCTTTTGGGCCGATGAAAAGCTCTTCGAGCCCAGGCGCTTCGCATAGCGGAGGATTGCTTCCGGGCGCGTCTGTTCGTCCGACGCTGGATTCGCTCAAGAACATGTTCCACGCCGACCGTACGGAGTTGCGCATGTCCGGGAGCGAGCCCGGCGAGCAGGCGATTTCCGTCCGGAATCAGGCTGTGGGTCCGCTCACGCTGAGCGTGCATGGCCGCTTGCCTCCGGGAATGCAGGTTGAGTTGCCGGAACGGATTGAGGCGGACGGGCGCGGCAAGATTCGATTCGTCTATACGCCGGGCGAGGAGCCGCTTCAGGGCCGTCACGTAGTTGAGTTGAACGTGCTGCCGATCGGTCAGATTTTGAAAATTTCCATTGATTTCTGATGCCGCCGGCGCCGGTAGGCCGCTATGAAGATCGTCGCCATCGGCGAGATTCTCTGGGATCTGATTGCAGGTAAAGAGCATCTGGGCGGGGCGCCTTTCAATTTTGCCGTGCATGCGGCGCGGCTTGGGCACGATGTTTCGTTTGTCAGCGCGGTGGGCGGCGACGCGCGCGGCAAGCGGGCGCTGGAGCAGGCGGCGCGGCACGGGCTTTCGACCTCTCTGATCAAGCACGCGCCCGGACAGGAGACCGGCGTTGTCGATGTCGCCATCGGTTGCGGGGGGCAGCCCGGCTATTCGATCCGCCGGCCCGCGGCTTACGATTTTCCTTTTTTGTCGGACGAAGAGATCGCTGCGCTGGCGGCCGCGCGGACGGATTGGGTCTATTTCGGAACGCTGCAGCAGACCGGCGAGGCGGCCCGCCGGTTGACGCGGCGGCTGCTGGATGCGAATCCCGCCGCGGGGCGTTTCTACGATGTCAATCTCCGGCGCGGCTGCTGGCGCCCGGACCTGGTCGAGGAGTTGCTGGGGCTGGCCGACGTGGTCAAGCTGAACGATGCCGAGGCGGCCGAGTTGGGCGGGGCGCTGGGTTTCGCCGGCGGTTCCCTGGAGCGCTTTTGCCGCGCGGGGGCGGAGCGTTTCGGTTGGCGCGGCGTCTGCGTGACCCGCGGCGAGCGGGGGTGCGCGCTGCTGCTGGACGGCCGCTACGCGGAGCGGCCGGGGCGGCGGATTCGCGTAGTCGATACCGTCGGCGCGGGAGACGCCTTCGCCGCGGCGTTTTTGCACGGGCTGGCCCTTCGCTGGGACGCCGGGCGGATCGGCGATTTTGCGAACCGCGCCGGGGCGCTGGTCGCCGGCAGAGCCGGAGCGACGCCGGCCTGGGAGCCTGCCGAGCTGCTTTCGGAAGCGAAGTAGGCCGGCTTACAGGAGTTCCTTGGAACGAAACCTCCACAGCGCGAGAAGCAGGAAGATCGCCGTCACGTCGAAAGCGTAAAGCGTGAGCATGACGATGTCTTCCAGCGCGATCAGCCGCCCATTAATGATATGCGAGAAAACGCTGAATCGGTCGTAGCTCGGCAGAATGAAGTAGAGCGGGTTGGGCGCCGAAAAAAAGCTGGCGCTGGCGAAGTAGGCCGCGACTGCGGCGATAAGCGGATGCATCAGAAGCGACAGAAACAGGGCGGCGGATCCGGCCATAAGACTTTGGCAGAATATGAGCCAAGGGGCGTAACGCGCCGCCGAGGACGCTTCCAACCCGTTTACAGTTGTGAAAATTGCCAGAGCTATGCCGGTCAGCGCCGCATAGCCGCACAGCACCGCAACGGCGCCGCAGTATTTGCCCAGTAGAAACTGCGTTCGCGACACAGGCTTGGCCAGAATCATGGAAACTGTCCCGTTGCGAATGTCGGCCGCCGCGGCGATGGAGCAAACGGCCAGCGCTACCAATGTGCCGCCGAGGGCGGTGAACCAGTAGAATCCCGCCAGGAACATAGAATCCACCGTATCCATTTGCTGACGCATTCGCTCGATAGATTCCTCGTCCACTTCATCCGGCTTTGCCTCGGCGGCCCTTTCTAAAGCCCTTTCCATAGTCTGCCGCAGCCGATCTTGCACTTCGGAAACCGAGGCCGAGAAGACGATAGTCAGGCCCAACATGGCCAGCATGAGCGCCGCAGGCAGACGCCTGTGCAGCAAAGCGCGGATGCTGTCGGCGGCGATCGTCAGCACGGTTTTCATGCCGCCCCCTCGCGTTCTATCGAGCCGAAAAATATCTCCTCCAGGGACTGCGTCTGCGTTTCCACTCGTTCGACCTCCGCCCCGCAGTTGCTCAGCGCCTGCTCGACCTCGCGGCGCACCGCATTGTCGTCGCATTCAATGACGGCTTGCGCTCCTTCCAGCGTCAACCGCGCCTTGGAAGGGGCTAACGCCTCCACGGCTTTTGGCGGCAGATTCCTCACCACGATCCGGCATCCTTTGGCGCGCGACAACTCTGCCGGCGTTCCTATCCGGTTCAGTCTGCCGTGTTGCAGAATGGCTACCCGGTCGCATACCGATTCGACTTCGGAGAGGATATGCGAGCAGACGAAGACCGTCTTCCCGCTCGCCTTGAGTTCCAGCAGGATGTCACGGAAGCTCCTGCGGGCAACCGGGTCGAGATTGGACGTGGGTTCGTCGAGGATCAGGAGATCGGGATCGTTGAGCAATGCCTGCGCCAGCCCCAGACGCTGCAGCATTCCCTTGGAGTACTGCGAGACCTTTTGTCCGCCGGCGTTCGACAGGCCGACGCGCTCCAGCATTTCCGCGGCCCGCCGCGAACGCTCCGCCGGTTCGCTGCCGAGCAGCCGGGCGTAGAACTCGAGCGCGCCTTGGCCGCTGTAATAGCTATGCAGGTTCACGGTCTCGGGCAAATATCCGAGCCTCTGCCGGACCTGCGCGCAGGTGACGGGCCGGTCGAACAGAAAGGCGGCGCCGGTGCTGGGGCGTATAAGATTCAGCAGGAGTTGAATCGTCGTGGACTTGCCGGCCCCGTTGGGCCCCAGGAAGCCGAACGCCTCACCCGCATGGACTTCGAGATCGAGACCGATGAGGGCGACCGTGCCTCCCTTGTAGGTCTTGCCCAAGTTTTCGGTGCGGATGACGCTCAAAGGCTCTCCTCTACATGGCGTCCGACCCGGCGGAGACGCTCTCCTTGAGCAAACGCTCAAGCATCTGTCGCAGCCTCGCCTTGTGCGTTGGGCTGTACCCGATCCGGATCGACTCGATGCGGCCGTCCGTGTCGATCACTACCGTCGTGGGGATGGCGCTCACCCCGAATCGACTGCCGATGACGCTGTCCCGGTCCGTTACCACGCGGAAGGTGTATTCGTTCCGCTCTACGAATTCGCGTACGCGCTCGAGATCCTCGCCCAGGTTGACGGCGACAATCTCCACGCCGCGCTCGCGGAACTCCTCGTGCAATTCCTGCAAATCCGGCAGCGCCCTCATGCAGGGTCCGCACCACGTCGCCCAGAAGTCCAATACAATCGCCTTGCGCGTGCGGAGTTCCGCAAGCGCGACGCTCCGCCCTTGCAGGTCGGCGGCTGAAAAGTCCGGCGATTCGTTCCCTACCTGAATGTCTCCAAGTTTGCCGCGGGCCGAACGCCTATCCCCGGCCATCTCGACTTTCACCTGGTAGTGAATCGCGGCGCTGGCGAGAGCGAACAGGATTCCGGCCGCGGCCCAAACGATGTTTTGCTTGCTCAGCTTCACTTCGGCCCTGCCCGCCGGGGCTTTATTCTACATTGATTTTCGCCTCGTGTTGTTACAGGGCGGTGACGTTCTTTAACGGCTCGGGCGGGGCCTTGCAGGCGAAGCTCGCGGCGTCGTTCGGGCTTCCGCTGCCCTTGTAAACCGCGCGTTCCGGGTGGACGCAGAGCGGCCGGGTCTTTTGCAGCTTGCCGTCGATGACGCGCGACGCCGGCGGCTGCTCGGGGGGATTGCCCTCTTCCACCCAGTCTTCGATGGCGGAAAGCCAATCGACGCGGTCGGGGCCGGGGCCTCCGGCGCAGTGGAAAACGCCGGGCATCATGAAGAGGCGGAAGTAGTCGCGAACGTTCGGGTCGGATTTTTCGACGGCCTCGAAATAGTCGATCGACGCATACGCGGTCAGCGCGGCGTCCACCCAACCGTGCCAGAGGATCAGCTTGCCGCCCGCGGCTTTGAATCCGGAAAGGTCGGTATCGGTCGCGTCGGCGATCGACGCGAGTTTTTCGGAATCGCGCTCGAACGCCGCGAAATCGTAGCTTGCGTAGTTCCATTCCGGGTCGTCGAACACCAGATACTTGAACCCCTGCGTGGCGAAGCCGAACTGCGAGCTCGGTTCGCCGTAAGCCTTCAAGAGATTGGGGCTCGGGCCGGTGATCCAACCTTGCCAAGCGGGGCCTTCGGCTTCGCCGCCGAGCGGGAAACCGGGATAGATTTGGCCGTCCTGGTTGCGCGGCCCCGCATAGACCGCGGCGATGGCTTCTCTTTGCGCAACCGTCAGGCAATGCGGCGCGGCGCTGCCGCCGGGGCAGAGCGGCAAGCTCGACAGGCGGAACCCGCACTCTCGCGGGTCGTTCAGCACGCCGTCTTCGACGCCGTCGAGCTTGTCGCATTGCTCGAGGATGGTCGATTGCAGCAGCTTGCGGTTATCGGCCGTGATGACGGGATTCTCGACGTCGCTCGGATCCGGGAAGATGCGCTGGATGTTGTAGGCGAAGGCGGCCATGACGCCCGTGAAGTCGTGGGCCGGCGCGCCGGCGACGATGCCGTCGAAGTCCTGCGGGTACCGTTGGGCCTCCATCATTGCCTGGCGGCCTCCGTTGGAGCAGCCGTAGAAGTAGGAATGCCTTGCGCCGGCGCCGTAGTAGGAACGGATGATTGCCTTGGCCGCCTCGGCCGTGCGATGGACGCCCAGGTAGCCGTAGTTGACTTGGCGTTCGAGGTGGTTGCGGGCCCAATCGGCGCGGATGCCGGGCGCCCGGTGGCCGGTGTCGGTGGCGACCGTTGCATAGCCGCGGTTGACCGAGAAACGCCCCTGGAACCCCAAGCTGCCGACGAAACCGCCGCCGCCGCCCATGAGGAATTTGCCGTTCCAATCGTCGGGGAGCAGCAGCTCGAAACGAATCTCGTCGCCGATTACCCCTTCGGCTCGGCAATGGGGCACGACGGCCTTCGACAGTCTCGACGGCACGCCCTCAGGCAGGTTTTCGGGTCGGGCTTCCTCGCCCGGGGATGTTGCCGCCCGGTCGATGCGGATGCCGGGAAGATCGAGATCCGTCAAAGCCGCGCAGTCTAGGGCCTGAAGAGTTTCGATCGAAAATATCGTTGCGGTCGCGGTCGCAAGCGCAAGTTGGAATCGGGTCATGTCGGTGCTCCGTCGGCGGCAGCCGTGCTCAAAAGCTTACCACCGCCCCTGTCCGGGCGCCTCCCGCCTAAGTCGGCCATGCGATTATAGAGCGGAAGCTGTATCCTATCGGGTGTTGCAGCCGCGGCGTTGTCGGTTCGAGATGTTGAAGGGAGAGGTTTTCTGGAAGCTCGTTTTCTGGAGCGGCGTGATCGCTGTTTGCACGGTATCGCTGGCGCCGCCGCAACACGATCCGCTGGTTGAAGTTTTCGATAAATGGAAACATATAGCCTCTTACTTCGCGCTGATGGCGGTAAGCTACCCCGCGTACCGAGCGCCGCGATTCGAATTGCGGATCGCAGCGGGCTTGACGCTGCTCGGCATAGCGCTGGAGGCGGCGCAGAGCTTGCAGCCGCAGCGCTTTGCGAGCATGGCGGACGCCGCCGTCAACGTCGCGGGCATTGCCTTGGCCGTTCTCGCGGCCCGCGGCGTCGAGAGTCTGCGCCGCTGTCTTGCTTGATTCTCGGAATTGCATTGCCGGGCGCATTCGGTTGTGATTGAAGTTCGGCTGTTGCATGCGGCGCTGGGAGCGGAAATATCGGGCGTCTCGCTTGGGAAGCTCGACGACGCGGACTTCGCGCGGATTCATGCGGCTTTCCTGGAGCATTTGACGATCGTTTTTCGCGGGCAGACGATTACGCCCGCGCAGCAAGTGGCCTTCACCGAAAGGTTCGGGCCGGCGCGGCCGCATCCTTTGGGAACCCGCGTTCATCGAAAAGGATTTCCCCAAGTGCTCGTGTTGGAAAACAAACCCGGGCGTCCGGGAGCCCGAAACGATTTCTGGCACTCCGATATTTCCTTTGCCGCCGCGCCGCCCAAGGCGTCGATCCTTTATGCCCTGCGCGTGACGGAGGGGGTCGGCGACACGTTGTTTGCGAACATGTACGCAGCCTACGACCGGCTGCCGGCGGACATGAAAGCGCGGCTGGAAGGGCTGAGCGCGTTCCATTCGAGCGAGAAGTTGGCCGAGCGCGCCAAGCGCGCGAAAGGCAGCGATGCGCGTCCGATCGACTCGATTCCCCAACCGGCGGAGCATCCGGTTGTGCGGCTGCACCCGGAAACCGGGCGGCCCGCGCTGTATGTGAATCCGTACTTCACCACGCGCTTCGCCGGCATGAGCCGCGAGCAGAGCCGGCCCTTGATCGACGAGCTCGCCGCCCGCGCAACCGTCGCAGCCAATATCTATCGGTGCCGCTGGCGCGCGGGCGACGTTGTGATGTGGGACAACCGTTGCGTGATGCACTACGCGGAGTACGACTACGACGACAGTCAGCCGCGCCTGATGAACCGCACGACCGCGGGTTGACTTCCGCCGCCGAAGTGATAGCCTATGGACATGAACCGCAGAGAGTGGATGGCCGCAGCGGCCGGTTTCGCCGCGGCGAACGCGAACGCCGCCGGGGGAAAGATCGAGCGCGCGATTTTGATCAGCATGCTCCCCAAGGAGTTGTCGTACCTGGAGCAGTTCAAGCTCGCGGTCGATATCGGCTTTCATGCGATGGAGGCGCGGACGGTCGAGGACGATGCCGAGGCGCGGCGGATCAAGGACGCGGCCGACAAAGCCGGGCTGCGCATCCATTCGGTGATGAACATGTCGCACTGGCGGGACCCGCTTTCGAGTCCCGACCCGGAGCAAGTCGATGCTTGCGTGCGCGGCATCCGCGCTTCAATGCGTCAAGCGAAACTTTACGGCGCCGATACGGTGCTGCTGGTTCCGGCTGTCGTCCGCGCGGACACGACCTACGAGCAAGCCTGGGAGCGCTCGCAGCAACAGATTCGCAAGCTGATCCCCGAGGCCGAAGCAAACGACGTGATCGTCGCGGTCGAGGAGGTCTGGAACAAGTTTTTGTTGACGCCGCGGGACTTTGCCCAGTACGTCGACGAGTTCAACCACCCTCTCGTCAAGGCATACTTCGACGTTGGCAATATCGTTCATTACGGAGTTCCCGAGCACTGGATACGAACCGTGGGCGCGCGGATCGTCAAAGTTCACTTGAAGGATTATTCGCGGCAAAAGGGGTTTGTGAACCTGGGCGAGGGCGACGTGAACTGGCCCGAGGTGCGCAAAGCTTTCGCGGAAGTCGGTTACGCCGGCGAGGCAACGGTCGAGTTGCGCGGCGGCGACCGGGAATATCTTGCGGACATTGGCCGGCGGGTCGACCGGCTCTTGGGGCTTTCAGCCTGATGGGTCGAACTGCCGGCGGACGAACTGCAGCGCCGATTCCTTGTCCGTCAACCGGCCGTTCAGGTGCTCTTCTTCAACCGCGGATAGGATCTCGCCGAACAACGGACCGGGCGTGTAGCCTGCTTTCTTGAGATCGTTGCCGCTGATCAACGGCGGCGGCGGAGCGGGTTGTTCCCGGTCGAGCTCGTCCAGCTTCTTGCGGGCGAAGTCGTAGTTTGCAAGGTTGCCGTGGCTTGCCAGGCAATCCTGCCGATGGAGCTCGAGGTGCTCGTCGAAGCGCGGCTGCCAGAGGAAACGCTTGAGCTTGGCGGGCCGCATGCGGCTCACTTCCATGAACTTCATGTGGTTGGCGACCAGGGCCGAAATCCGCTCCGTGTCGGCGTTGGAAAAACGCAGGCGCTTGCAAATCCGCCCGGCGATCTCGACCCCGCGCGCGACGTGGCCGTTAAAGCGAATACGGTCGGTTTCAGTGAACGTGTCGGGTTTGCCTACGTCGTGCAGCAACGCCCCCCAGGCAAGCGTTGCCGGCGGCTCGGCGAAACCTTCGAGCATCGTCAGGGTGTGTGTCCAAACATCGCCTTCGGGGTGAAATTGGGGCGGCTGCCTGACGCCCTGCAGGGCGGCGACCTCCGGCAGAATGTGCCGCAGCAGCCCCGATTCGTCGAGAAGTTCGAAGCCCCGGCGCGCGCCGCCCTCGGTGAGGATGCGGCTCAACTCGCCGCGCACGCGCTCGGGGGCTGTTCGGTCGATCTCTCCTGCGTGGGCCTGGATCGACCGCATGGTTTCGCTTTCGATGTCGAATGCGAGTCCTGCGGCGAAGCGCACCGCACGGAGCATGCGCAGATGGTCTTCCCGGAACCGTTGATCCGGCGAGCCGATGGCGCGGACCAGCCGCTTGTCGAGGTCGGCGCGTCCGCCGACGAAATCGAGGATTTCGCCGCTGAACGGGTCGCGCAGCATTGCGTTGATCGTGAAGTCGCGGCGACGGACGTCCTCTTCCGCGCTCGTTGCAAACGTCACGCCCGACGGGCGGCGGCCGTCGCGGTAAGCACGGTCGGTGCGGTAGGTCGCGACTTCCGCGAAGCCGTTGCCGTGGGGTATGCGCACGACGCCGAAGCGGGCGCCCACGGTCTTCGCGCCGGGGAACAACGCCGTAACCTGCTCGGGGACGGCGCTTGTCGCCACATCGTAATCTTCGATCCTGCGGCCCAGCAGCCGGTCGCGCACGCAGCCGCCCACAAAATAGGCTTCGTAGCCGTTTTCGCGCAGGAGCTTGACAATCGCTTCGGCCATGATTTCGGCCACTGGGCTGCAACCTTTCTCAAGTGTTGCACGCGGCCGAAGAGGCGGATGCGACGAGCGGTCCGCTTACAGTTTCGGCCTGTAGCCGGCGCGCGTCCTGATGCGGTGGCGCGCGTGTTCTTCGCCCCCCAGTTCTACGCTGATGCTGCGCCAGCCTCGATTCGGGTTCGGCTGCGGATAGTAGGTGATCGTGTAGGAGTTGGCCAACTCCTCGCGGATTTGGACGAATGCCTCCGATTGGCGCTGCCAAGTCTTCGCAAAGTATGCCTTGCCTCCGGTGCGTTGCGTGATGCGGCGGAAGGCGTTGCTGGAAATCGGGTCTTTGTTCAATTCCTTGGTGCTGATGACGTAGATCGGGATGCCCTCGTCTTCGGCGATCGCTCCGACATCGTCGGGCGCGATGGTGCTGGCGTTGTCAGGGCCGTTCGAGAAAACGATGATGACTTTTCGTCCGGACACCTTGGCTGCGTCGCGCAGGGTCAGCAGCAGCGAGTTGTAAAGAGCCGTCTCGTCGCCGGCGACCGAGCGCCGCAAACCTCTGAGCGCGTCGCCGTGCGCGGCCGTCAATACGGTGTGCCGCGTCAGGTTGCGGCTGAAGCCGTAGAAGGCGACGGAGTCCGCGCCATCGAGGCCGCGGATGAAGTCCGCGATGGCGTCCTCGGCGTAAACGAACGAGCGGTACATGAAGTTGCTCGTGTCGAACAGCACGAAAACGTTGGCGCCTGCGAGAGAGCCGCCGATGGCGTCGTCGACCGCGCTGCGCACGTCCGCTTCGGGCGCGGTCCTGCTGCGGGTGCGCAGTTGCGAGATCTGCCGCGGCGCCGCATTGCCTTCGCCGAACGAGGCAATGGTTTGCTCGATGCCGTCTTCGCGGATGCGGAAATCTTCGGGCTTGAGGTTTGTGATATAGCGCCCGCGGCGGTCGGTCACCGCAACGTTCAGCATGACCAGATCGACTTCGACTTCGAATATGGCGGTCGGCTCGTCGGTCAGGTCGGTTTGTTGGCCTGTCGCCTGGGGAAGCATGAAGCCGAGCGGAATTGCCGCCAGAAAGAGCTTGGCGATACGGAGTTGCGTTCGGGTCATGTGCGGTATCCCTTCGTTTTCTCTTAATTGGACGCAAGCGCCGCTTGTATTTCCTGTTCGAGACGCGGTCGCTGCTGTTCGCGGACCTCATCTGCGATCAATCGCAGCGACCGCCAGAGGGCCGGCCAGTCATCGAGATGGGTGGCAAAAATTCGCTCCAGCGAACGCTGCGTCCATTCGGGAATCAGCAGATTCAGTTGAGCCGGCGCGATGTGCAGCTCGTCGGCCAGCGCCGCCCAGAAAAGGTTGTTCGATTCCCAGCTTTCGGCCAGGATGCGGCTGGAATAGCCCATCATCGTCGGGAAGAGCGGAAGATTCAGCAGTTCGAGGCTGTACGACCGCGCCAGCCGCGGATGCGGCATGCCGAAAAGTCGCGCCACGCGGTCGTAGTTGAATCGCGACGGGTCGCGGGCGGCAAGCCGCTCGATCGCCTCCAGGTGCGGGCCGCCGGCGTCGGCCGCCAAGCCGCGGTTCGACTCCCGCACGCGCTTGGCCAGAGCGAACAATTCCGCCGGCGTGACGACGGCGGCGCCGTCACGGACCGCGCCGGTGCGGAAGGCATCGCGGATTTTCCACAATCGGCTCGGCTCGACGCGCCGCCGGAGATGCCCCATGACTTCGCCGAGCGCGTCGGGGTCGAGCGCCGAGCGAGCGAGCAGCAGCTTGCCGAGCCGCAGATGGAGGCCGACGAATTGCAGTTCCGCCGGATCGATTTTCCACCATCGCGGAACCGTCGCGCCGAGCAGCATTTGCGGGGCGAGGTCTTGCCAGATGAGCGCTTGGCGCTCGGTGGGGATCATGAAGTTCTGCTCGGCGGAAGCAAGACCGTACGGCAGCGTCATCAATGAGCCGACGATGCGTCCGCCCCCGCTGTTGGGCCAACCGAAGCCCTGGGTGCGCGCTCGGGACCAGCCGCGCCGCGCTTCGGGGCCGAGAAAATCGTGGCTGCGTATGAACAGCGGGTTGGCCTGGATGATTTCCGCGCCCGGAGGGGAATAAAAAGCGTAGAGCAGTCCGACCAGGGAGTCGCGCAGCATCGGCGCCAAGTCGCCGCGAATCTCGAGCAGTTGCGCCGGATTCTCTTGCGCTCGATCGACCGCGCGCCGCAGATTCAATGTTCGCTGATTGCGGATGTGGCGTTCGACCCAGTGCCCTTGCACCAGTGTGTTGGACTCGGCCGACGAAAGCGTGGCGTAGGGCAGGCGAATTTCGGAGATGTTGGCGGCCAATCGGTTGGCCATGGCGACGTTGAACGCCTCGCCGCGCGAGACGCGCTCGAGGTGATCGGCCAAATCGAACAGCGTCTTGAGCGGAATCAGCCTTTGCAGATTCAACAAGCGGTTCATGCGGTCGACGAGCTCGCGGTGGACGACGTCTTCGCCCGGACCGGGGTCGCCTGCCAGCAGCTCGATCAAAACTTCCTGGGGAGCTTCGGCCGCTTCGTGTCCGGCGGCGCGCAACAGGGCGAGAACGCCGTTGCGTCCGGTTTCGAATACGGCCTGCTGATTGCCGACTTGCGCGAACGGCGCCAGAATTGCCCGTAAGGACTCGTCGGCTTTCGCCTCGGGGATCGCGCCGTTGCGGCGGAGAACCTGCCAGAGTCCGATCAGCGCCTGGAAGGCGCCCGTGGCGTCCGCGCGGCGAACGTAAGAGTTGATTTTGTCCAGCCGCGGCATGGCGTCGAGGTGCGCCGTAATCGCTGCGTCGCTCAGGTTCGGCGAATCGTTGTAAAGCGCGAACTGTTCGCCGTGTACGGGAAACGCGAGGATCAGGCGTTCCACGGTCGCCGGGGCCAGCGGAGCGGAGCGCCGGCGGTCGATATTCGAGACGGCCAGAAAAATCTTGAGCGGCTCGTTTTCGATGGCCTTGCGGCATAGCGCGAACATCGCTTCGATAACGTCGTCCGCTGCGCTCCAGGTATTCGCCGAGCGGGTCAGTCTGCCGTCGTACTTGCCGTGCGGATGTTTAACGAAAAGGTTTTTCCAGGACTCGATGCCGCCGGGGATGTACGGGTTTCCGTCGCTGTCGAAGTGGAGCCGCGTGGCCAGCAGCAGCAACTCCGCATTGGCGCGGAAGATCGGCCTCGCGGGCCCGGGGCTGGTGATTTTTCCGCGGACCGCGGCGTAAAAGCGCTCGATCCGCTGCGGTTCCGTCAGGTAGGCGCGGGCCGGGCCGTCGGTGCGCGCCACGGCGTCGTAGAAAGCCGCCATCCAGCCGTCGTCGAGTTCGATCAAGCGCTGAAAAAACCTGCCGCCGTCGGCGGTGGACTGCCCCGTCAATTTCTCCCAGACGGCTTTGGCCCTCTCTCCGCCGGGCACGACGGCGCGGCCGCTCTCGACCTCGAAGGCTGCTCCGAAAAAATCGAGAACGTTGGCGTAGTCTTTCAGACGGTCCACCGGCGACACCGCCTTCAGCGCCTCGGCTGTGGGGCGGTGGAGTCTGCTCATGGCGACATAGAGCCTGGCCAGACCCGGGTCGCCGAGGAAGATATCGAGAAAGTCGCCGTCGGCTTTCTTGGCGCCGGCGAGCCAATAATCGCGGTCGAACAGGATCGGGAGCCGGCTGGGGCGGTAATCGAGGCGGAACGCATCGTCGCGCTGATAGGCGGCTTCCAGGTCGGCCAGCGGAAACGCGGAGTCGATCGACAGGAAGGCGCGCGAGGGGTTGACGGTTTCGAGAACGGCCCCGGCGCCGCATTCGCCCCGCAAGCGGAAGCCGAGGATTTTGAGAAGTTGAGCGGTTTCCAGCGACTCGCACGCGGGCACGTCGATCGAGTTGTCCGCGCCGGCGAACTGCTCCAGCTCGCGGGCCTGCGACAGGTACTGCATGATCAGCTTCAGATACTCGGTGGGCTCCATGCCCGCGGGGCCGCCCGTTGCCCGGTAACCGCCGGTGACGATGTTTTGGGCCAGAGCCGGGAGCAACTCATCGAGCCGCAGATCCGTCGAGAGGGCGGCCATGCGCAGAAACGAATTCAGCACGCCGGGAACGACGACGTGGTTGCCGGCCGCGCTTGCGAACGCTTGAGGCGCCCGCAGCGCGCTCTCCGCGTTCGGCCAGATCGACGGGTCTGCGCCGCGCAACCGGTCGAGCGCGTTCCCCGCGGCGTCCCTATCCCCGGCGAGCAGCGCCGCCGTAACCAGGCGGCGGAGCATCTCCCGGCGCTTTCCCGACTCGCTCTGCGGCAGTCTCTCGACTGCCTGCGCATAGGCTTCGACAACGCCGGCGCCGCCGTGGCGATCGAGAAATTCGGCCCACGCGATGCGGGCTTGCGCGTCGTCGGGCGCTCGCTCGACCGACCGGGCCAGCTCGATGCGGGCTTCCCGTATGCGGCCTTCCCGCTCCAGCCGCAGCGCGTCTTCGACGGCGCCCGCGAGAGGAACCCGGAAAACCCAAACCATGCCGACCAGAGCGGCAAGGACGAATCGTTTCATCCCGTTACCCACTGAAGACCCCCTCCCAGTTACGACCGGATTGTTTTTTCGCATGGAGCAGTCCTCGCCTCGCCATAACGAAGAAGGCTCCCAAGAAGTTTACACCCTATGAGCGTTGCGGTCGATGCCCGCAGTTTAACCGAGAGACGGAACGGCCCCGAATCGTCGAAATTTGCGGGCGGCGGAGTCGAATTTTTTTCGGCGGCGATATCGGGAAACGTAGTCCTTCACAGCGTCGCCAAAATGTTGTATGCTTACCTTGGGAAAGTAGTTGGAGGGATTTTCCATGAAAGTGAAGATATTTCGAATCGTGTTTGCGGCGGCGGCTCCGCTCGTGCTGACCGCGGCCGCGTTTGCGCAGACAGGGGCGGTCCGCGGCAGGGTCACCGACGAAAACGGCCAACCTGTCAAGGACGCCATGGTCTATCTGGAGCGTCAGGGCGTCAGAGGCAACTACAAGGTCAAGACCAAGAAAAAGGGCGACTATTTCCATGCCGGCCTGCCGCTTGGACAATACATCGTTCGCCTTGAGATCGACGGCAAGGAAGTTCAAAGGATCAACGGCTATCCGATCAAGATGGGCGAAGACAAGCCTTTGGATTTCGACTTGGCCGAGATCCGCAAGGAGCAGCAAGCCCGGCAGGCGTCCGGCGCGGGGCCTTCGAAAGATCAACTTGCCGCCATGAGCGAGAAGCAGCGCAAGGAGTACGAGAAGGCGCTGAAGGAGCGTCAGCAGCAGCTTACCAAGAACAAGGAGTTGAACGCGGCCTTCAATGCCGGCATGGAGGCTCTTCGACTGAAGGACTACGCCGTCGCGGTGACGCATTTGAAGAAGGCGTCGGAGATCGACCCCGAGCAGGATGTCGTCTGGGCGAACCTTGCCGATGCGTATTCGAATCTTGCCGGAACGAAGACGGGCGACGCGCGCACGGCAGCCCGCGAAGCGGGCATCGACGCCTACCGCCAAGCGCTGGCCTTGAAGCCCGATGCGGCGTATCACAACAACCTCGGACTCGCCTTGATCAGGGCGGGGCAGGCCGAGGAAGGCAAGGCCGAGTTGCAGACCGCGGCCGAGTTGGACCCCGAGAACGGCGGCAAGTACTACTTCAACCTCGGCGCCGTGATGGTCAACAGCGGGAATGTGCAGGGGGCGATTGACGCTTTCCGCAAGGCGACGGAGGTTCAGCCCGACCACGCCGACGCCTACTACCAGCTTGCGACGGCGTTGGTCGGCACCGCGACGATGAAGGAAGACGGCTCCATCGTTCCTGCGCCGGGTACGGTCGAAGCCTATCAGAAGTACCTGGAATTGCAGCCCTCCGGGCCGTATGCCGCGAGCGCGCAAGCTATGGTGCAGAGTCTTTCCGGCACCCTCGAAACCACGTTCGAGAACCCCAAGAAGAAAAAGAAAAAGTCTTGACCGGAGTTTTCGCTGCAGATCGACGGAACTTGAAGGGCGCCGGCCAAAGCCGGCGCCCTTCGCAACTGGAAGGAGGGCCGGAGCTTGCGTACGATCTTGATGATGATTGCCGCGGTTGTCGCCTTGGCGATCGTTCGCAGCATTGTCCGCGACATCGCCCGCGCTGTCTCGCGGACCATGGGCGGGGGCAATAGGAAATCGACCGCGCCGTCGTCCGCGGAAAGCTCCAAGGCCGACTTTGTCGGGAAGCTCGTGAAGGATCCGCAAACGGGAACCTACATCGACCCCGCTGCTGCCGTTGCCGCTGAAATCGACGGCGCGACGCATTATTTCGAATCGAAGAAGACCCGCGACGAGTACTTGGGCGCACGGCGTTGACGGCAGCCGGCGCGAGTAAGAACGGGACGGCTCACGGGGTTACTATTTTTGTATGAGTCTCCGCATCGCTGACCGCGAATTCTCCTCGCGGCTGATTGTAGGCACCGGGAAATACCGCAATTTCCCCGAGATGAAGCGCTGCCACGAATTGAGCGGCGCGGACATGGTGACCGTGGCCGTCCGCCGCGTAAACCTCACCGACAAGTCGAAAGAATCGCTGCTCGACTACATCGACCGCGAGCGCATGTTCATCTTGCCCAACACGGCTGCCTGCTATAGCGCGGACGAAGCGGTTCGCACCGCCCGTCTGGCTCGCGAAGTCGGCTTGTCGAACTGGATCAAGCTGGAAGTCATCGGCGACCCCGATACCTTGTTCCCCGATAACGAGGGCCTGTTGGAAGCCACGCGCGTTCTGGTGAAAGAGGGCTTCGTCGTGTTGCCCTACACCAACGACGATCTCATCGCCGCGCGCAAGCTGATCGACGCCGGCGCCGCGGCGGTCATGCCGCTGGCCGCGCCGATCGGTTCCGGCATGGGCGTGCAAAATCCGGCGAACCTGCGCATCCTGCGGGAAAAGATCGCCGAGGTTCCGCTGATTGTCGATGCGGGCGTGGGCACGGCGTCGGACGCGGCGGTCGCCATGGAACTCGGCGCGGACGGCGTGCTGATGAACACGGCCATCGCCCTGGCCGACGACTCCGAAAAGATGGCCGCGGCCATGAAGCTCGCGGTCGAAGCAGGACGTTTGGCGTATGAGGCGGGCCGCATGCCGAAAAAGCTTTACGCCAGCGCGAGCTCGCCCCTCGAGGGGCGCGTGGCTTAGCAGGCTGTAGTGAAAGTCCCGTAGCCGACGGGGAGACGCCTTCAAGGCCGCATGCGCGGCGCTCCGGCAGGCCGTGCCGCAAAAAATCGCTTGACCGGAGGCGAACCGGCCCTTAAGATCAAGTCGGACGCAAACAGACTGCCCTCCGCAACGGGTGTGTGGTAGAACCGATTCCCGACCGGAAGGCGGGGGAGTGTTCGGGAGGGTTGAGATGAATAAGCTGTTTCGCGCGGCAACGCTGGCCGCCGCCTGCGCCGCCGCGGCATTCGGGCAGGTCGACGCGGGGACGGTGACGGGCACCGTTCGCGACGCGACCGGGGCGGTCATCCCCGGCGCAGCCGTCATCGTCGAGAGTGTCGGCACCGGGTTGCGCATCGAGACTTCCAGCGGCGCTCAGGGCATCTACGTGTCGCCGCCCCTGCGTCCGGGCGCGTTCACCGTGGAAGTGCGCGCGGAAGGGTTCGAACCCGCGGCCAAGCGCTTTCAACTCGAGGTCAATCAGCGCGCCGTCGTCGATTTCGAGCTCAATCTGGGCGTCGTGACGGAAGTCGTCGAGGTCCTCGACGTCGCCCCGCTGCTGCAGACCGAATCGGCGACTCTCTCCAATCTCAGGACGGAGAAGGCGATCAAGGATCTGCCGCTGAACGGCCGCAACTGGGCGCAACTCATTCTGCTCGGCGCAGGAGCCCAGCCGGCGGACACGCAGTCCCAGGGCAGCCCGATCACGCGCAAGCGCGGCGTCTCGAACGCTTCGGTCAACGGCAGCCGCTCCAACGACAACAACTATTTGATCGAGGGCATCAGCAACTCGGAAAACCATAACGGCCTGGGCATTCTGATCTTCCCGTCGATCGACGCCATTCAGGAGTTCCGCAGCGAGACATCGGGGGCTGACGCGCAGTTCGGCCGCGGCGGCGGCGCTACGGTGAACTTGACCTACAAGTCGGGCACGCGCGAGTTTCACGGCGGCGCCTACGACTTCCTGAGGAACGCCAAGCTCGACGCGAAAAATTTCTTCGACCGGGCGGATGAGCCGATTCCGCCGTTCAAGCAGAACCAATTCGGCGCCTTCCTGGGCGGCCCCGTGTTCCCCGGAGCGGCTGATCACAAGACGTTTTTCTTCGCCAATTTCGAAGGGCAGCGCGTGCGCCAGGCGCAAACCCTCATCAGCAGCGTGCCGATAGCGGATTTCCGCTTGGGCGATTTCTCGCAGTCGCCCTTCGACATCTACGATCCCACGACGCAGCGGCGCCTCGAAGACGGCGGCTATGTCCGCGACCGTTTCCCCAACGACGCGATTCCCATGGGCATGCACGATCCGGTCGGCCTCAACATCCTCAATATCTACCCGCTGCCGAACCGCAACGCGGAGACCACGAACAATTATCTTTCGAACCCGGTGCGCAGCATCGACGGGGAACGGTTCGACATCAAGATCGACCACATTCTTTCCGACAACAACAACATGTTCGTGCGCTACAGCTACAGCGACGACGACCTGATCGAGCCGAGCTTCCTGCCCGCCCCCGCGGTGGGCGCCGGACCGGGCGTGCCCGGCCCGGCCGACCAGCCCGTCGATCAAGTCGTGGTCAGCGATACCCACCTGGTGTCTCCGACCAAGATCAACGAATTGCGCGCGGGCTGGACCCGGCTGAATCTGCGCTCGTTCAATCCGAATTTCGGCCGCAATGTAAGCGACGAGCTGGGCATACCCGGATCCAACGTAGCAGGGGACGAGTTGACCTCCGGCTTGGCGATCATCCGGATTGCCGGTTTCCGCAGTCTTGGCGGCAACGGTTTCTCGCCGGCGGTGATCGTCAGCGACAACATTCAACTCAGCGATACCTTCAGCATCATCAGCGGCCGCCACAGCATCAAGTTCGGCGGGGAGTTACGGCGCTTGCGCTACAACGCGCTGCAATCGAACGCCCTGCGCGGCACGATGACGTTCGGCAACAACTACACCGTGAATCCGGACTCGCGGGCGGGTACCGGTCTCGGCCCCGCGGATGTCCTGCTGGGCCGGCCGGCCGGCGGCTTCATCCGCTTCGTGACGGGCACCCGCGGCTATCGGCGGTCGGAGATCGCTTTCCATCTGCAGGACACCTACAAGGTCAACGACAAGCTGACGCTGAACCTCGGCGTGCGCTACGACAACTTCCTCGGCTGGCCCTGGACCGAGGTCAACAACCGCCAGCACAATTTCGTGCGCTCGGAGGGGACCGTGGTGCAGGTCGGCACGGGAGTCGTACCCTGGAGATCGGGGCATCCGGGCGATCACAACAACTTCTCCCCACGCTTCGGGATTGCCTACAAGGTTGCTCCCAGAACCGTCTTTCGGGTGGGCTACGGCCTGTATTACTCGACCGGACAACTCGACACGACGCGCAACCTCGGCGCCAATCCGCCCGAAGTCATCAGCTCGAACTTCAACAACAACCAGTTCGATTTCGCCGGAGCGCGGCCGGTGTCGATGGGCTTTGACCGGCCCGCGCTCGGCGTCGTCGCAGGAACCTTGCGCTCCATCGACCTCGACACGGTCATTCCTTATACCCAGCAATGGAACGCAACGATCCAGCAGCAATTGGGCAACACATCCCTCACGATTGCCTATGTCGGCAGCAAGGGAACCAAGCTGCAAGGCCAGACCGACATCAATCAGCCCGTGCCCGGAACCGGGCCGGTGGCGGCGCGCAGGGATTTTCCGGCATTCGGTGCGATTCGTCAGATCCAGAGCCGCTACGATTCCAACTTCCACAGCTTGCAGCTTTCCGCGGAACGCCGTTTTCGCGGCGGCTTGGGCTATTTGGTGAGCTATACCTGGGCAAAGGCGATCGGCAACGGGGATTCCCAATTCGGAACGCCGACGGATATCCGCAACATCAGGCGCGACCGCGGACCGACGGGATTCAGCGCGCCGCGCCGCTTGGCGACCAGCTTCATGTACGACCTGCCGTTCAAGGTTCGGGGCGGTCTCAATCACGTGGTGGGCGGATGGCAAATCAACGGCATCTTGTCCATGTACGACGGCTTCCCCATGCGGGTGACTTCGCCCAACACGCTCAATTGCTGCACTTCCTATCCGGACCGCATCGCGGACGGCCGCCTGCCCCGCGGCCAACAGACTCTCGAGAGATTTTTCGACGTGGACGCCTTCGTCAGGCCGGGGCCTCAAATGTTTGGGAACGCCGGACGCAACATCCTGTTCGGGCCGGGCACCAAAAACCTGGACTTCTCGATCTTCAAGGAATTCTTCTTCAGCGAAGACCAGCAGCGCCGGCTGCAGTTCCGCGCCGAGTTCTTCAACCTCACGAACACGCCCCAATTCAACAACCCGACGACGAATATCGGCAGCGCGAATGTCGGCAAGATCCGTTCCGCCGCCTCAACGATCACGCTGCAGCGGATTCCGCGGCACATTCAATTCGGGCTGAAGCTGTACTTTTGACCGCGCAGGCGGATGCGAGGAAGCTACTCGCGGGAAGGAAACTCGCGGTCAAGGATTGCCAGGATGTCCGCGCGGCCGAATCGGCGCGCCAGCCGCCGCGCCCGGGAGACATGCTGCGCCGCTTCCCGATCGCGGCCCATTGCCTGCTCGGCGCGCGCCAGCACGATCAGATACTGCGCTGTCTGCTCGTCGGCGGATTCGACCGCGACCGCGGCGCGAAGGTGCTCCAGCGCTTCCGCTCCCCGGCCCTGCCCGTAGAGCATCGTTCCGAGGCGGAAGCGCGCCAGGAGGTAGCCGGGGTTGTGCCGCAGGACGCGGCGGTAGTGCTCGCCGGCGGCCTGCCTCCGGCCCTGCCGCTCCAGCGCGTCGCCAAGGTTGACGCGCGCATCCGCCAGATAGGGATTCACTTCGAGCGCGCGGCGGTAGGCGGCTTCCGCCTTGCCGTACTCGCTTAGTTGCGACAACAGGACGCCGTAGTTGAAATGCGCCTCCGCGCTGTCGGGGACGGCCGCAAGCGCTTCGCGATAGGCATTCTCCGCCTCCGCACGGCGGCCAAGCTTCCCATAAACGCCGATCAGGTTTACGCGGGCATGAACTCGCGCGGGGTCGGCGTTGACCGCCCGCAAGTACTCCGGCAAGGCTTCTTGCGGGCGTCCGACGGCTTCGAGCCGCATCCCGCGATTCAGATGGTGCAAATACGAACCCTCCCGCAACTCTTCGACCTGCCGTAAGAGGGGGTCGGCGAAGGGCGGCTGCAAGCTTGGCTGCAAACGCTCGTACAGCGCCAGAAACTGCGCAGCTTCGTCTTCGCGGCCGACGCTGCGCAGTCCCAGCGCCAGTTGATAGTACAGGGGGCGGTAGCCGGCGGCGAGTGTGGCCGCCTGCTCCAGCGCCGCGACGGCTTCCGCGCCCCGGCCCAGACGGGCCAACGCGCGGCCCCGGCCGTAATGGACGGCCATCGAGGCAGGCCCGCTTGACGCGAGGCGGTCGTAGAGCTGGAGGGCGTCGGCCGGTCTCCCCGCTTCGAGCACGACCGCGGCCAGACGCAGCCAAACGTAGGGTTGCGCGGCGTCGAAATGCACAGCGGAACGATATTCGCTTTCGGCCTCGGCAAGAAGTCCGAGATCGCTTGCCGCAAGGCCGTGCAGATAACGCCATCGGAACTCGTCCGGAGCGGTCGTCGAAGCCCGTCGATACAGCTCGAGGGCGGCCTCGCCGAACTCGAAAGCATGCAGCGCCATTGCCGCTCGGCCCGCGTCTTCGGCGTCTTCGGGACTGTTCCGCACGGCAGCAAGGCGTTCTTCGAGCAACGCCCGCGCACGGCCGCCGAGGGCCGAGACATCGATCTCCGGAATCGACGGTTCGGCAGCCGGCCGGCCGGCGCATCCGCCCGCCGCGGCCAACAGCGCCGAGACAACAACCAGAGCAAAAAAAGAATCGCGGGCGCACCCCTGTCGAAGACGAACCGGCGCCCGACCTGTTGTCCTACTGTCGCCCGTGGAGCCCGAATCGAAATCCATCGCGGCCGCGAAAAAGCAACTGCCAAGAGTTTACCCGGAGTCCGGCGGTTTGTTAGGGTTCCAAAGGATGAACCGACGAACGTTATTGACGGGGCCGATCGTTTTTGCCGCGTGCCTCTCTTTGCAGTGCGGGCCGGAGCAGCCGCCCGCCGCGGCCGAGCCCCGGCCGAATTTTCTGTTCATCCTTGCCGATCAGTGGCGCGGCGACGCCGTTGGGGCGGACGGCAATGCGTTCGTGCATACGCCGCATCTCGATCGCCTCGCCGCGCAAGGCGTGCGGTTTGCGAACGCCTACGTTGCCCAGGCGGTTTGCACGCCGTCCCGCGCCTCGTTGCTGACCGGGGTCTATCCCACGACGCACCGGCTCGACGACAACGTCTATGGGTTCGAGTCGGTTTTCGCCTTGCCGGAGTACGCATTGCGCCCCAACTACCCGGAATTGTTCCGCGCGGCGGGCTATTACACGGCATATATCGGCAAGTGGCATCTCGGCGAGGGCGACCCGGGCCTGTTCGACGTTTGGGGCGGCTACAATTCGCTGCGCCCGCACTGGATGGGAGAGAAATACGAGTCGCCGTACCGTTCCGAGGTCGAAACCGAGCAAGCGATCGCCTTCCTGGAAGCAAACCGCGGCAGACCGTTCTTTCTGGAAATCTCTTACTATCCGCCGCATACGC
This sequence comes from Bryobacterales bacterium, assembly GCA_965214915.1. Taxonomy (GTDB): domain Bacteria; phylum Acidobacteriota; class Terriglobia; order Bryobacterales; family UBA6623; genus CATQHP01. The sequence goes on from CBDCCP010000001.1 coordinate 2,041,251, forward strand.
CCTACGAAGCGCCCGCAGAGTTTCATGCTCTTTACCAGGGCCGGGATTTGGAATTCATGGAATACTACGCGGCGTGCTCGGCGCTGGACGCTTACATCGGCCGCCTGCTCGAAAAACTGGAAGAGCTCGATCTGGCCCGCAATACGATGGTCGTCTTTACATCCGACCACGGCGAGACGTTTCGCAAGCGGCCGCTAAGCAGCAACAAGCGCGTCGGCTACGAAGAAAGCGCCCGCGTGCCCATGATCGTCCGTTATCCGGCTCGGCTCCCCGCCGGCGTCGTTTACGAAGGCGGCGCCTCGACGCTCGATCTGATGCCGACGATGCTTGAAGCCGCGGGTCTGGACATTCCGCAGCGCTTGCAGGGCAAGAGCCGGATTCAAGAAATTCTATCGGGCGACGTCGGTTGGAAGGAACCCGTTTTTCAGCAGAACCGCACGCAGCCGGGCGTCGACGGCGGACCCCACGACGAACGCATGGCGCGGTTCGGCGAGTGGAAGCTGATCGTGCGCCGTTTCAACCGTCCTCGAATGCCGCGGATGGACGAGCTCTACAACTTGTCCGCCGACCCTGCCGAGCGGAACAATCTGATTGCCGATCCGGCGCATGCGGCCAAGGTCAGGGAATTGGCCGGGATGCTCGCTTCGTGGGGCGCCGCAATCGGCGACCCGGTCGCCAGGCAACTGGGCGCGCGGTACGCCGCGGAATAGAGGAGAGCCGCTAATCGGCGATGGCCTGATAGGCCAGGCGTTTGAACTTCAAGCGGTGGTCGCCGATGCGCGGCGGCAGCATCTGAATCATGTACAGGCCGATCATTTCCTCTTCGGGATCGACCCAGAACAGCGTCCCCGCCAAGCCTTCCCAGTTGTACTCGCCGACCGAGCCGTTGAGGCCGCTTTTCGTCGGATCGACATGGACCGCGAAGTCGAGGCCGAAGCCGTAGCCGGGGCGGAGAATCCGCGAACCCACCTGCAGCCCTTCGAGGTGGTTCATCGTCATGAGCGCGACCGTCTTGCGGCTGAGCAAGCGTACATCGTCGAGCTTGCCGCCGTTGAGCAGCATCTGCGCGAATCGCAGGTAGTCGCGCGCGGTCGAGGTCAGCCCGCCGCCGCCGGAAAACCACTTGCTTTCGTAATCGAAGTATCCGGCCGAGCGGCCCGCCGGCGCGGCCCGGATGGATTTCCCGTCCTTCGCGCGGAGATAGAGCTGGGCGAAACGCTGTTTCTTGTCCGGCGCAACGCGGAACGCGGTGTCTTTCATGTCGAGCGGCTTGAAGATGCGTTCTTCGAGGTATTTGTCGAGGTCCATGCCGGAAAGGACTTCGATCAGCCGCCCTTGGACATCGACGGCGACGCTGTAGTCCCAGGTCGTGCCCGGCTGGTGCTTGAGCGGAAGCTTGCCCAGCTTGGTCATGAACTCGGCGATCGAGCGGTTGCCGGAAAGCACCCCGGATTCCACGTACAGCTTGTCCACCGGGCTGTTGCCGAAAAGCCCATAGGTCAGTCCGGCGGTGTGGCGCATGAGGTCTTGCACCGTCATTTCGCGGCGGGGCTTGCGCGATTGGCCGTCGATGAGCGCCTCCACGCCGGCCATTTCAGGAAGATGCCGCTTGACCGGATCGGCAAGCCGGAACTTGCCCTCTTCGTAGAGCATCATCAAACCGACGCCGACGACCGGCTTGGTCATCGAGTAGATGCGGAAGATGTCGTCGTCCCGGAGCGCTCTGCCGGCTTCCCGATCGGCCATGCCGACTTTTTGCCAATAAGCGATTTTGCCTTTGCGGGCAACGGCGGCGAGCGCTCCGGCGAGTTGCCCCGAGGAGACGTCGTCTTTCATCGCCTGAGTAATGCGGGCAAGCCGCTCGGACGAGAGGCCGACCGATTCGGGAGCCGCGCGCGGAAGCTCCCCGCCTAGAGCGGCAAAGGCCAGAGCAAGAAGAAGGGCGCCGATTCGTTGAGTCATCGCAAGCAGTATATCGGAGTTGCCGCGGGACAGGGGGCCGGGTCGCTTGCGCCCGCCGGGTCAGTCGAGCCCCAGCAGCCTGCGGCTGTAGGCCATGTCGGCGGCTACGTCGCGTCGTTGCCGTTCGACCGGGTCCCCGTCGGGCGCCGCGTACGGCTTGCCGCGGCGCGCTCGCGCTGCGAATCCTGCGTAAACCCAGGCGGGGACATCGCGGTAATGCTCCCAAAACTGCGGGTCGCGGACGGCGAATTTTCGTGGCGAGGCGGTGTTGATGACCTCGAGCGAAAACGGCAGGTCGGGGCGCAACTCGCCGAAGCGCCTTGCCCAGCGGTCGATATCGACGTTCCCCTTGCCCAGCGGCGTCCACATGACGGCGATGGCGTCGCCGTCATGCCAGATGCGCGAGTCGCGGATGCCCGTCGTCAGCGCGTAAGGCGCCAGGACCTCCAGCGTGTGGTGCGGATCTTCAAGGGTCCAAGCGGCGTTGCCCGGATCCAGCAGCGCTCCGACATAATCTTTGCCCGCCTCTTCGATAAGCTGCTTCAGTTGCAGGGCCTGCAGGTCGCCGGCGTGGTTTTCGACGGCAATCTTGATGCCGCGGCGGCCGTCGTGGTCGCGGACCGACTTGCATGCGGCGATCGTGTTTTCAATGTGCTTTTCGAAAGGGATGCCGCTCTTGCGGTCGTCGGCGCTGCCGAGATAGCAGCGTACGAAGGGCGAGCCGAGGATGCGCGCGACTTGGAACATTCTTAGCAGTTGCTCTTGCGCGGTCCCCTCGTCGGCCGCGAAGCGCGTGGAAGTCGGGCAGATGGAGCCGAAGCCGACTTCCACCGCGAGGCCGAGCTTGTCGGCGTGCGCGCGGACTCGCTTGAGATGATCGGTCTCGAGGCTGCCCAGGAAACGCGGCTCGGAGAAATGCGCCGAGGAAGCCCCGTGTTTCTTGGCGAAGTCCAGCAACTCGAATGCGCTCCAGCCTTGGGAGCGCAAGCTGAAAAGGTCGAGGCCGAGTTTCTGTTTGGGCATAGGGGCTCCCTTGGCGGCAGCCGCGGCGGCGGCGAGCAGCAGGTTGCGTCGCGTCATGAATCGTCCGCAGTCAATGGTAACCGCATTTTCCATTCGATTCCGCGCGGGTCAGGATGTCTTCGCGGCGTTGAGCGCCAACTCGACAAGCGTGCGCACGGCGACGCCGCTCGGCCCCTTCGCCGCGTACGGTTTTTGTTCCTCGTACCACGCCGTGCCGGCGATGTCGAGGTGAACCCAGGGAAGCGGATCGGCGAAGCGCTTCAGGAAGGCTGCCGCGGTGACCGCTCCGCCCCAGCGCGGACCGATGTTGGCCATGTCGGCGATGGGGCTCTTGAGCAACGCTGCATAGGCGTCGTCGAGGGGCATCGGCCACATCTTTTCGCCCGCGGCCGCGGCCGCCGCCAGCAGACGCTCCCGCCAGGCGTTGTCGTTCGAAAAAACTCCCGAATTTTCGTAACCCAAGGCGACCACCACCGCGCCCGTAAGCGTTGCCGCATCGACAAGACGGGTGCAGCCTTGCCGTTGCGCGTAGGTGAGCGCGTCGGCGAGAATCAGCCGGCCCTCGGCGTCGGTATTCAGCACTTCCACGGTCTTGCCCGACATCGTTGTGACGACATCGCCAGGGCGCTGCGCGCCGCCGCCGGGCATGTTCTCCACGGATGGAATCACCGCCGTGACCGGCGCGGGCGGTTGGAGCGCGGCGATCGCCTGCATGGCGCCGATCGCCGCGGCGCCGCCGGCCATGTCGTATTTCATGCGGTCCATCTCGGCGGAAGGCTTGATCGAAATGCCGCCGGTGTCGAAGGTGACCGCCTTGCCGACGAGCCCCAGGTGAACGCCGCCGGCGCCTTGCGGCCCGTCCGGGCGGTAGCGGAGCACGACGACTGCCGGCGGCTCCGCGCTGCCCTGGGCGACCCCTAGCAGGGCGCCCATTTTCAATTCCCGGATGCGATCCTCCTCGAGAATTTCGCATTCGAGCCCCGCCCGCGCGGCCATGGCGCGCGCGCGTTCCGCCAGAACGCGCGGAGGAAGGATGTTGCCGGGCTCGTTGGCCAGCTCGCGCGCGAAGTTTTGGCCCTCGGCGGCGGCAACGGCTCGGTCGAGCGCGTCTCGCTGCTCGGAAGACGCCAGAACCGCCGTCGATTCGATCGAGACGGAAGACCGGTCGCCGCCGGTTTTGTAAGAATCGGGCTCGTAGAGGGCCGCCGAAAATCCCTCGACGACCGCGCGGACGGCATCTTCGCCGCGCGCCTGGATCGCTGCCCTGCGCGCGCCGCAGGTCCGCAGCGTTCGGCCGGCGACGCCGGCGCACTCGCGCAGGAGGACGCTCGAAAATTTTTCCCGCGGGCCGCAGCCGACGAGCAGCAATTGACCGGCCTTCATGCCTGCCGGACGGTGAATCCGCGTCGTGGTGTGCAGCTTGCCCTTGAACTCGCCGCGCGCGAATAGCTCGCCCGCCAAGCCGCCGGTGAGCGCATCCCACCGCTGCGCTTCGCCGGAATCCGGTTCTTCGAATACGAAACCGACAACCGCATCGGCTGAGGCGTCCGCCAAGGAATCGCCGCTGAGAGAGTATTGCATTGCCAGCCATCCATTCTATCCGGCGGCCGCCGGCTGCGGCGCATGCCGTCAGTTGCGGTCGGCGGCGACGATCTCGAACTTGCGATAGATCACAGGGTGCGTCTCCGAAGCGGAAGGCAGCATCGCGGCCACCGTGTAATTGCCGGGAGCGAGCTCGTCGGTGGCCAAGGCGGCCAAGTAACGGATCCTGCCGGATTCAGGCTGAGCAACGGTCTGATGGCCCTTGGCGGGCAGACGCTCGACCCGTTCGCGCTCGTGATAGAGAGCCAGCTTCGGCGCGGGCGGATCGGCTAGCGAGGGGCCGCCCGGATTGTAAACGTCATAAAGCAGATAGATCGCGTCGCCGGTCCGAAACACCCTCTGCGCAGACGTGTAAAATCGGCTCCCGGCGACTTCAAGGACATCTTCGAGGGCGTTCTTTACGGCTTTCTTTTCCTTGCTTGCCGCGGTGTCTTCGATGCGCCCCGTAAGCAGCAGTGAGCTGGCGCCGAGGACGTTGCTAACTTCAGGGATGCGCAAACGGGTCTGAAAACTGCCGAGCGAACCGGAATTGTCATCGCGCACAACCACTTTCCAATCGTAGAGGCCCGGCTCCAGCGGCATCTGCGAACCGTAATGCAGAAAGGCGACCGGGTCGCTGCTCAGCCGCTCGAACTCCGCGTCGGGCAGAGTCATCCGAAAGCTCCCCTCGTCGATGAACGGCCGGACGCCCTGCGCGCGTTCGTCCTGACCGGGGTCTGCGCGAGCAACCACCGTCAGCTTCAGCGTACGGCCTTTTTTCGTCGAGGCGGCGGGAAGATCGCTGGTGTGGAGTCCGACGCTGTAGGCCAAGGTCGGCCTGCCCTTCGAATCGCGGAAATACTCGTATCCGACCTGGATGGGAAGGTCCGTGTAGGGAGTGTCGAAAAGCAGCGCCTGGTGGATGCGCAGATTCCGTTCGGACTGCGACATGCGCTCGAACGGGCGCTCTTCGTAGTAGCCCCGCTGATGGCTGACTTTCAACCCCTTGCGTTTGACCTGCACGCGGAGGCGGCGCAGCCGGCCGCGCTGTTCGCTGTCCTCCGGATAGTAGCCGAGCAGGTAGTAATCGCCGCTCTCCCGGTTCACAACGTCGAAGACCTCTCCGAAATCGTTGCTGTTCAGCACCGCGCGGCCGCCCGTACGGCGCGCCAGCTCGAAGAGGCCGTCCTGGTTATCCTGGCGCTGCTGCGCCGCGGCGGCGAAACCGTTGTTGAGCGCGTCGCCGAAGAGCGAGTCGAAATTCCCTTTGCTCTCGGCATCGCCGCCGGGAGGCGCGGCGCTTAAACGGCTGACGTCGGAAACGTAGAAGCGGACCCGCGCCCGCGTCGCTTCGTCTTCGAGGACCTTCATGATGTCGAGATTTTCTTCGTCCACCGGCAGGCCGGAGGCGAAGAGCACGACGAGTTTTTTGCCGGGGTAGATTTCCAGCGCCCGGATCAGGTCGATGTATTCGTACATCCGCAGGCGGCGGTAAAACGCCGCGCGGTCACCGATCTCTTCGATCTGCTCATCGAAGTCTTCGTTGGCCTCGGCGAGCAATTGGTCGATCTCTCCGTTGTACTCGATATCGCGGGCCAAATCGACTGACAGCGTGTCCACGAAGCTGCCGCCGCCGTTCCCGCGTCCGGCGCCGCGGTTGAGCATCTCATCGAGCTCACGGTACAGTTCGCTCTTGCGCGAGGTAAAAGCCGAGCCTTCGAGCGAGACGAACACGCCCGGACGCAGGTTTTCGTCGATGAAGTCTTTGACCGCGTTGAAGATTTGCATGCGGTCTTCGCGGCGGCCGCGCGTGGCGATGTAGATGAAGCTGCTCCGCCGCAAGTCGTCGCGCGCCGCCGCGCGGGGCGTCCCCGGGAGCAAATCGGGAGAGGCAATTTCCCCCGGCTTGCCCGGCGCGAGCTCGCCCGGCACGAATTCGAAGGTTGCAATCGCCTGCCGCCGGCCGTTCTCGAACAACTCGAAGTCTTCTTTCGCGAGGCCCGGCGCCGCGCGGCCCTTGCCGTCGGTTACGCGCGCCTCGACTTCCATCAATGCCGTCTCCGCTTCGAAGACAGGCGTCTCCTGAGCCGGGAGCGCAGGCGCGAAGAGAAGCAGGAGTGCGGCCGCGGCCAAGCGGCTACGAACTGCCGCGCCGCCGCCGCTCGATCGTGTTTTCGAGGTTTCCGCCATGATATCCGTCGTCCGACCCATTAACCTACAGACGCTGATCGCCTGCCCCGCGTTGCCTTTGCAGATTCGATTCCGGGGCAGCGACGCCGTTGTAGGCGATCGCAACCAGCCCCAGATAGGCGCCCAGCACCTCGCTGTCGCCCAACGAGACGTCGAAGCAGCTCACCGTCGCGACCGCCAGCGTCCCGGCGATGCCGGCGTGCAGCAGGAACCGCCGGTCGTCACGCAGCCGAGGCCGCGAACGCAGCGCCCGGGTCAGATCGCGGACGATCTTCGCAAACAGCCACAAGACGATGAGCGCCGCCGGAATCCCGCGCTCGGCCGCGTAGTGGATATAGACGTTGTGCAGGTGCTCGTAGTAGGCGGGGGGCAGCTCGGTCACGTCGGCGGGTTGGAATTCGTGGAAACGCGGGCCGACTTGCTGCGGGCCGACGCCGAACAGGGGATGCGCTGCAATCATGCGCAGTCCGGTTCGCCACATGACGATGCGCGCCGGGTTGGCCTCGATGTTGATCGAAGCCGCTCGTTGTTGTATCGATTGCGGCGCCAGATAAAACCCCGCGGCCAATGCCGGCGGAACCAGCAACAGCGCCCGCGGCTTGCAGACCGCGATGAAATACAGACCGACGGCGACAAGCGCCAGCCAGACGCTGCGCGTGTAGCTGAGCGTCAACCCTGCCGCAAGCCATCCCGCCGAGAGCAGCCATACGCCGAACCCCGGGCGGCGCTTGGCGAAGACAAGGTAGCTCACAAGCGCAATGAAAACCAGCAACACAGCTTGACTGAATGTCATCCAGTGGCTGAAAAAACCCGTGATGCGGTCGGTAACGTAAGCCTCTGTAAAATCCCGGCCGGAAGCGGAAATGCGCAGCGCCGCGCGCACGAACTGGAACACTCCCGCGGAAACCGCGACCGAGGCGATGACGAACCAGGCTTCGGCAAGCTTTCTGGCGCTGCCGGCGGTTCGAAACGCGCCGGCCACGACGGGAACCATGAGAAAAACGAAAAACTTCTTGAGTTGCGGGCCGGCGGCGGCGGGGTCGGACGACGCGGCGGCGGAGATCAGCGTCCAGGCCATGAACGCCAACAGGGGCAGACCGATCGGCGGCATCCGCACGGCTTCTCGCCGCAGAAGAAGGAGCGCCGCGGAGAGCCCGAGGCAAACATGGGACGCGGCGATCGATACGAACCCGGCAACCGAAGCCAGGAACGCGGACGCTGTGAACCAGCGCCGCCAAGCGTGTTCGTCAACGGTCAAGTGAACAGTATGGCAAGTCCCCGGCCGCCTTTTCGACTAAACCTCGTCGCAAATCCAATGACCGAATATTGCAATCCAACTGTCCGATTGCATCCTAGAAGTCCGGCGGGTCGCGCGGCGAGAGGTTCTTGACCGGCAGCGTGACGGCGGGACAGAGCATGTATTATACGATGTGTGTAGAATAACACAATGCCGACGAACCTAGCGATAGATCCGGAACTGCTCGATAAGGCATTGGCAATCGGTGGCGAGAAGACCAAGAAGGCCACCGTCAACCGCGCTTTGCGAGAATTCATCGCGCGCCGGGGACAGGAACGGCTGCTCGATCTGTTCGGGAAACTCGATTGGGACGGCGATTACGACTACAAGCGCGAGCGGACCCGTAAGTGAGCCTATTCGTGGATACCAGCGTCTGGTCTCTGGCGCTCAGACGGGATTCGCCGCCGGAAGTCTCCGCGGTGCGGCGTCTGCGGGAGGCGCTCGGCGGCGGCGAGACGGTTTACACGACCGGCTTGGTGCTTCAGGAATTGTTGCAGGGCTTCCGCGGGCCGCGCGGCGGTGCGCGGATTATCGACCGCTTCGCGGACATTGCCATGATTGTGCCGACGCGCGGCGACCATATCGCTGCGGCCCGACTACGCAACGAATGCCGCGGCCGCGGCATTCAGGTCGGAACCATCGATGCGCTGCTCGCCCAGCTTTGCATCGGCCACAAACTTGTCATGCTGTCGACCGACCGGGATTTCAGCCACATCGCGGATTGCACATCGCTTCGGCTTTGGCGCGCATCGTGACCGTTCAATGCCGCCGACAAGATGTCACAGCGCAGCGAAGCCCGCAGGCTCGGCAAACCGCCTATGGGCGTATGTCCGAGACGCCACACTAGAAGTCCGGCGGGTCGCGCGGCGAGAGGTTCTTGACCGGCAGCGTGACGGTGTTGCTGACGAACAGCACTTGCGCGATGGTCAGCGGCGTCTCCGGATTGTCGGCCAGGTCGGTGTTCGTCCTGAGGTTGATCTGGTAAACGCCGACGACCCCCGGCATCAGACCGGCGAATTCCAGTTGCGCCGTACGGCCGCCGAAGAGCGACGAGACAAAGTCGTCGGCAACCAGGGGCACGTTGATCGGCGGATCCATCGGCGCCGGCATACCGGTATGCACCAGGTTTTGCGCGTCCGTGAGCCCGAGGCCGGAACCGAAGACGACGATCATCTCGCCCGGAATGACCGGGTTTTCGTCCGTAATCGGCGAGAACGGCTCGTTGCCGCAGCATAGATTCGTTCCTCTTGCCGTCAGCGTCAATTCGATGCCCTGCAGCGATTCGTTGACATTGGTTGTCGTCGGGTCGTCGGGCTGAACCGGCGTTCCTTCCGCGGCGTAGGTGATGTCGTTGCCCTGGCGGCCGGCTTCCCGCGCCGTGAGCACGACGACGGGCGGCGTCTGGCCGCCCTCGAGAAAACCGTTTTCGCGGTTGCTCACGACCGTAATTCCCGCATCGTCCGGGGTAACGCTGAAATCGAATGGAATGTCGTTGCCGTCGTCGCCGAGAGAGCGGGCGACGATCTGCATCGTGGATTGGCCGAAGATCTGCAAGACCCGCGCCGTGACTTCCGGGTCGCCGCGGCCGGCGTTGACCGAGCGCACCAGAATGTTGCGCATTCGAATTAACGGATTCCCGGCGTCGATATCGACCTGCGTCAGGCTGTACTGATACGAACGGTCGCGGATCGTAACCGTGACCGTGTCGCCGACCTTGGGCTCGCCGTCGAAGGTCAGGTCCGCGCGCGCCGAGAAGAAGCCGAGGGTGCGCGCCGAGGCAACCACTTCCGGGTCGCCGTCGCCGGCATTGATCGTCTCGATGAATTTGTCGCGGACCTGCTCGGCGTTTTCTCCTCCGGGAGAGGTGTAGAGGTATTCCCGTCCGTTGACGATAATTCGCCCGAAAGTTCCTTCCTGAGTCAGCGGTTCGTCGTCGTTGTTCGTCGGCGTCGAATCCGGGATCGACACGGCGACCGAGCCCTCGGCGGGTCCCGCGGCATGGACCGCAACCGCGCGGCGCGGTTCTTCCCCGGCGTATGCGAATAATCCCGGAGCGGCGCGGACCGACTGATTCGCCCGCGCTGCCGAAGCCATGACGGAGCCGTCCGGCATTTCGCGCCGCACCCAGAAGCTGAACCCCGTGCCTTCCAGCTCCCAGGGAATCTGGAAGTTGATCTGCGTCGGCGAAACAAGGTATAGCGGCGCCAGCTTGCCGTTGGCGTACACCTGCACGCCGCCCAACTCGGTCGGCAGGCGGTCGTCGATCAGTTCGGCATAAATCGTTTCACCGGCGAGGTTTTCGCCGAAAATCGAGGCGATCGTTCCGGGAGGAAGGTCGCGGGCGTCGGAGCCGCCGGTCAAGCGGGAGCCGGAAGTGGACACATCCAGGACGCTGCCCGTGTTCTGAATGCGCACGAGCGTGAAGTTCCCGGTGGGGCCTTCCTTCTTGGCGACGAGCTGGGCGCGGAACTGGATGGAGCCGTTGGACAGCGTTTCGCCCGAAACCGTGGTGGTTGTCGGGGAGCCTTCGGTGATCGAGATGGAAAACGGCAGACTGTTGCCGTCCGGGCCTACCGTTCTGTGAACCAGCTCCAGGGTGTTGATGTCGTCGACCTTGCGGTCGACCAGCACTTCGGGATCGTTCGCGCGATCGACGATGAAGTTCAAGCGGTCGACGAAGCGCTCGGGAACGTCGCCCTCCGGAACCGTGTACGAATACTCTCTGCCGTTGATGTTCAGAGTCACCAGATCGCCGGGCCGCGCCGAGCCGCTGAATTCGATCGTGCCGGTGGCATGCGTTCCGAAACCCACAGTGGGCGAGGCAATGACGGGCACGTCGGGATCGTTGTTGATCATCTCGATGAATTTGTCGCGCACCGATTCGCTCGTGTCGCCTTCGACGGTTGTATAAGTAAGTTTGGAACGATCCAGAGTCAGTTCGATCTCCTCGCCGGCCGGAACGTTCAATGGGGCTTGGGATTCATTCACATTCGTGGTGGCCGGGTTGTCGAAAAACACGGGGACGTCGAACTCCAGGAAGCCGACGCTGCTGATCCTGTAGGCGGCGGCGTTGCGAATCCCCTCCTGGGCGATCATGTTCTCGCCGGGGGTGAAAACGAGGATGCGCCGCGTGAAGGGATCGGCCACGTAGAGATTCGTTCCGTCGTGCGCCAGCGCGGTGGGCGAGCGCACGCTGCCCGGACCGTCGGACTCAGTCAGTTGCACGAAGTTGGGCTGTCCGATCACAATGTCGGCCGCGGCGGCATTCTCGGTCGGAATCTCGTTATAGACGAGGATGCGGTCGTTGCCGCTGTCGGCGACGAACAGCCGCTCGCCGTCGGAAAGCGCGAAACGAGGAAAATTCAACGTTTTTTCGCAGCGGCGCGGGTAAAACACCTCATCCGGGTCGATTTCCCCCAGAACCGGCGGCAAGGGGAACAACGGGGGGACGTTCGTCGGCGGCGTTTCGTTCTCGCTGATGCTGCCGTCGTCGTCCAGCGGCCCGATCGGTTCGCAGAGGTTTTCGGAATCGTTCGCGAAATCGGACGTGAAATCCGGTTGGCCGATGACGACATCGGCCGGGGCGTGATTCGCGGTCGGAATCGAAAGGAAAATCAGAATGCGGTTGAAGCCTAGATCGGCAACGAACATCTTGCCGTTGTTGACGGTTACCGAAACCGGATCGAGCATGTTGCGCGCGTCGGGCTCGTAGTTCGACTGCGTGAGATCGGGTTCCGGACGCGAGTTGAGATCCGGCTGGCCGAGCACGATATCGGGGGCTTGTCCGTTTGCCGAGGGGATCGAGTTCCAGATCAACACGCGGCTGTTCTGCGTGTCGGCGACGAAAAGTTTTCCGTCGGACAACCAGAGCCCCTGAGGGCCGCGCATTCCGGAGGGTGAGGTATCCGGCGCGAAGCCCGCCATGTCCGGCTGACCCAGCACGACGTCCGGCGGCGTGTTGTGGGTGGCGGGGATCGCGTTCCAAAGCAGCACGCGGTTGTTGTTGGTGTCGGCAACCGCCAGGCGGATGCCGTCGCTGGCGATGCCGGAGGGATTGTTCAGGCCGTCGGTCGAAGACGTGAAGGTGTCGAAATCGGGCTGGCCCAGGACGACGTCGGGCAGGCCGACGCAGACCGGGCAAGTCGTGTCCTGGCGCAATTGCTCATCGACCGGCGGAAGGAAGCCCGACAACTGGTTGTAGATGAGCGCCCGGTTGTTTACCGGCCCAGCGCCGACGCGGTTGCCTTCGGCGATGAAGAGACGATCGCCCGCGGTTGCTACGCCGGCGGCGGAACCGATCACCTCGCGGCTCGGGTTAGGGTTCTGGCGCGTGAAGCTGTCTTGGCCGATCACCAGCCGGGCGCCTTGATGCGTCACCCATTGAGGCTCGGCGGCCGGCGAAACGCTTGCCGCAACCGCCGCGCACGCAAAAATTTTCCAAACAGATTTCCAGCTAATCGAACGCATTTTGGATCCCGTCAGACCGCTTTCACTAATCCGCCGTCGACCATGAGGCTTGTGCCGGTCACGTAGCTTGATTTCTCCGAGCAAAGGAAAGCGACGACCGCCGCGAACTCCTCGGGTCGGCCGACGCGCTTCAGCGCGGGCCCCTGAGCCAGTTTCGCCATCATCTCGTCTTCGCTCACGCCGGCCGCGGCGGCCCGCTTGCGGGCGATGCCGAACAGCCGGTCGGTGGCGATCAGTCCGGGGCCGACGTTGTTGAACAGGATGTTTTCGGCGCCGAACTCAGAGGACAAAGTCTTGAGCATGCCTGTGACGGCCGCGCGCACGCCGTTCGACAGGATCAACCCGTCAATCGGCTGCCGCACCGATGTCGAAGTGAGGGTCACGACTCGGCCCCAGCGTTGCTTGCGCATGTCCGGCAGGACGCTGCGGATCATCGCCCATGTGCTCATGAAGTTGAGATCGAAGGCTTTCCGCCAATCGCCGGCGTCGAAATCGTCGAATTTCCCGGCCGGCGGCCCGCCCGCGTTGGTCACCAGGATGTCGATCGGCCCCAATGCCTCGCGGGCGCCGGCAACGAAGGTTTCGACCGCGCCGATATCGCTGACGTCGACGGCCGCGTGATAGACCTCGACCCCGTGGGCCTTGCGGATATGCCCCGCGGCAGTCGCGATCCTGCCGGCGTTGCGGGAACACACCGCTACCTTGCAGCCCTCCTCGGCCAGGGCGTTGGCGATGGCGCGGCCCATGCCGCCGCTGGATGCCGCTACCAGAGCGGTTCGATCACGAATGCCTAAGTCCATGAATCTCCATGCCGGAACGATTTGTCAGCCAAACCCAGCCCGCGGTCGCCGCGGCGATGACACAAGAATACCTATCGGATTATTACGCGGCTACTCTTCGGACGGGTTTCGCAAATATGTATCGCCGCCCTTGAGCCAATCCGTTCTCACAGGTTGGAAAACGTCCATAACGGAAGAGTCTTCGAGCGCCTCGACGCGATGCGGCTCATTGGAGTTGATCTCCACCACCTCGCCGGGACCCGCCGCAACCTCGCGGTCGTCGAATTGGTATAGCGCCCTTCCCGCGAGAACATGGCTCATCTGCTCGTTGTCGTGACGGTGGCGCGGAACAACCGCTCCCTTTTTGAGGTCGAACAGGGCCGTGGTCATGCGCTCGCTGTGGACAACGCGGCGAACGATCAGCGGTCCCAGTTCCTCGCGCTCGGAGCGGTCCCAGGAGTGAACTTTCATCGCAACGGGGCCGCTCAAGGCGCCCCAACCCATCAGTATAGCCGAGCGGGGAGCTTTACGGGTAATATACTGGGATAGTCGAGCGGGTTCCGATGAAGCAGGCGAAAGACATTCTTCCCGACCTTTACCGCCGCGGGGCCGACTGTGGCCGCGAAGAATGGGAGCTTGTCCGCGCCTACTGGCCCGAGGCGGTGGGCCGCCGCGTCGCCGGCCATACGAGACTGGTGAGGTTGAAAGGCGAGACGCTGGTCGTCGAGGTCGATGACGAGGTCTGGCGGGGGCAGATCGAAGCGATCCGCGGCAGCATTATCGAGCGCCTGCGCAAGGAGATCGCCCGCTCGACCGTGCGCAGCATCGAACTGAAGCCGATGCTGCCGGAGCGGCGCCGGCCGGGCCAGGCGCGGTCGGCATTCGGCCGGGCGGTTTCGCAAGCCCGCGGCCGCGCCGGGGGCGAATAGCTCTGCGCTTCCCCGCGCTCCCTTCGCAAAGACGGCATCCGTTATGAAAATCACCGAAAAAGAAGTGCGCTACATCGCAGGGCTCGCCAACTTGAGCCTCAGCGACGAAGACGTCAAACGATACGCGGCGGACATGGAGCAGATTCTCGAATACGTCGACAAGCTCAACGAGCTGGATACTTCCCAAGTCGAGCCGATGGCGCAGGTGTTGTACGAAGCCGGCGGCGCGGATACGCTGCGGGAGGACGCTCTCGGGGCCAGCTACGACGCGGACAAGGCGTTGCAGTCCGCCCCCTTGGCCGGCGCCGGCCATTTCAAGGTGCCTCGAGTGATCGAGCGCTAGCGCGGGCGGCAAGTCATGGACAACTACCGCGAGCTCACTATCGACTCGATCCGCGAGGGTCTGAAAAGCAAACGGTTCAGCGCGCGCGAGCTGGCGCAGGAAGGGCTGCGGGCGGCGCGGGCCGAGAACGAATCTTCCGGCATATTTCTGAGCTTCTGCGAAGAGAAGGCCCTGCGCGATGCCGGCGCCGTCGATCGCAAACTGGCTGCCGGAGAGGAAGTCAGCGCGCTGGCGGGGGTTCCGACCGCGGTCAAGGACGTGATCATGACCGAGGGGCTCAAGACCACTTGCGCCTCGCGGATGCTGGAGAACTATGTCGCTTCCTATAGCGCGACGGCGGTCAAGGCGATCGAAGCAGCGGGCGCCGTAATCATCGGCAAGACCAATTGCGACGAGTTCGCGATGGGCTCGTCGAACGAAAATTCGGCATTTTATCCGGTGCGCAATCCGGCTGCTCCCGATCGCGTGCCCGGAGGGTCGAGCGGCGGCTCGGCCGCCGCCGTGGCTGCCGGGCATACGCCCATTGCGCTGGGTTCGGATACCGGCGGCTCGATCAGGCAGCCGGCGTCGTTTTGCGGAACCGTCGGCGTAATGCCGACTTACGGGCGGGTGTCGCGCTTCGGACTGGTCGCATTCGCCAGCTCGCTCGACCACATCGGGCCTTTTTCGCGGACGGTCAAGGATTCAGCGGCGCTGCTCGGCGTCATCGCCGGCCGCGACCCGAACGACTCGACCTCGGCGGCGGTTCCGGCGCCCGATTACGCGACAGAGTTGAAGTCGGATGTCGCGGGCCTGCGGATCGGGGTTCCCAAGGAATATTTTGCCGAGGGCCTGCAGGCCGAGGTGGGCGCGAAGATCGAAGCCGGCATCGACAAGCTGCAAAGCCTCGGCTGCGAAATTGTTTCTATCAGCCTGCCGCATACCGAATACGCCGTCGCCGGCTACTATCTGATTTGCACGGCGGAGGCGTCTTCCAACCTGGCCCGCTACGACGGCGCGAGGTATTCGCGGCGCTCGGAGCGCGTGGAGACTCTCGCCGACATGTACCGCAACTCCCGAGCCGAGGGCTTCGGCGCCGAGGTCACTCGCCGCATCATCCTCGGAACCTATGTGCTGAGCGCCGGCTACTACGACGCCTATTACCGCAAGGCGCAGCAGGTGCGCGCCCTGATCGCCGGGGACTTTGCGGCGGCGTTCGAGAAAGTGGACGCCATTGTCGGGCCGGTGTCGCCGTTCCCGGCGTTCAAGATCGGCGAGAAGGCCGACGACCCGCTGCAAATGTACCTCGCGGACATCTATACCCTTACGGCCAGCTTGGCGGGGATCGCCGGCATGAGCGTCCCCTGCGGGAAAAGCTCCGACGGGCTGCCGATCGGCATGCAGATTCTGACGAATCACTTCCGGGAACAGACGATGTTCGATCTGGGCCACGCTTTCGAGCAAGCGGGCGGCTTCGACGGCTAGATTTTCGTTACAGCGCTTCGTAGCACTTGCGCGACGCGGTGCAGGTGTCTTCGTCCACGATATCGCCGTCGGGGCCTACCGGGTTTTGCGTACGGTCGCACCAGTAAATGCGCGTGTTCGACAGCGGAACGCTGGGGTCGTCGTCGGCATCGATATACATGCCCTTCCAGCGGATGTCGGTGCAGCGGTTCGTCAGGATCTTCAGGCCGGCGCCTCGGTTACGGGACATTTTTACGCCCTCTCGGAAGGAATTTCGCGCATGAATCGACCGGCAGACGCACATGCGCCCGCGGATACGAGCCGGGCGCGGACCTCAAAAAAAGTCCGCGCCCGGTCGGGGTTTCGTCTCAGGCAGCCCTTTAGCCGCTGGCGAGCATGACCGCGCGCTTGACGGCGACGCTGGCCAACTGCACCTTGGCTTTGTTCTGGCTGAGAGGCGTAGCCGCCGCGACGGCCGCCTTGCCCGCCGCTTCCGCGTTGCCGTCGCTCAAGCCTTTGCCCGTGAGGGCGGTTTCGGCTTCGGACGAACGCCACGGAATCGGCGCCACGTGCCCCATCACCACGCGGGCGTCGCGGATGTTGCTGCCGCTCATCCGGCAGGCTACCGACGCGGCTGCCAGAGGCCAATCGAGCAGGCGCCGCTGGCGCACTTCGTAGGTCGCGGTTTTCCAGCCCGAAACGCTCGGCACGAGAATCTCGGTGACGATTTCGTTGGGTTTCAGCGTGTTCTCGCGTTCACCCTCCGAACCGGGAATGCGGAACAGGTCTTCGACCGGCATCTGACGCTCGCCCTCGGCGTCGGCTACGGTGACCTTCGCGCCCAGCGCGATCAACGCCGGAGCGAAGCTCGAAGCGCTCACGAAGTACGCCGGCCCCTTGTTGCCGAGGATCGCGTGATAGCGGTTCTCGCCGTTGGGCGCCAGCGATTTGCCTTCGTGCATGGCCAGCAGGCCGTAGCCGTTGCGGTAGTACCAGCAGCGCGGGCGCTGCAGCAGATCGCCGACAACCGTGCCCATCGCGCGGATCTGCGGCGAGGTGATGCCCTTCGCCGCCTGAATCAACGCCGTGTACGAACCGGCCGCCTTCGCCTCGAGCAGGTCTTGGACCGTGGCCATGGCGCCGATGCGCAGGCCGCCGCCCTGCTTGGCGATGCCCTGCAATTCGCGGATGCCGCGCAAGCCGACCACGCGCTGCGGGTTGGCGACGCGCTGTTTCATCAGCGAGAGCAGATCGGTGCCGCCCGCCAGCACGGCGGTGACCCCCTCGTGCTCGCTGAGCGCCTGCGCGGCCGCCTTGACTTGAGTAGGAGCAAGATATTCGAAATTTCTCATTGTTCCCCACCTCCCTTACGCATCGGCCAAGGCCGCCAATACGCGGTCCGGCGTAAGCGGTAACGTTGGTACGCGGACGCCGATCGCATTGGCGACGGCGTTCGAGATGGCCGCGCCGGGCGAGATCGCCGGCGGTTCGCCAATGCCGATCACTCCGCGGTCATCGTATTTGTTCTGCACCATGTGGACTTCGAGCTCGCCGATGTCGCCGGCGCCGGAGAGCTTGTAAAACTCCATGTCGGCGTTGAGCATCTTGCCGCTGGTCTGGTCGTAGATCGACTCTTCGTAGAGCGCCCAGGCAACGCCTTGAATCAGCGCGCCGTAAACCTGACTCTCGCTCTGCTTGAGACAGATCACCAAGCCGACGTCCTGCACCGCCGCGATCTTGTTGATCGTGACGATGCCCGTTTCGGTATCGACCGAAACATCGGCCATCTGCACGCCGCCCACGCCCGAGTCGTTGAGCTTGCCGCCGTTGCGGTCGGGTTGCTTGCCCTGGCCCGTGATCGTGCGGTTGCCCAGCTTCTTGCAGGCGTCGGCCCACGAGAGCGATTTCGAGGAATCGGACTTCGAGAAGATCTTGTGATCTTCCGCAACCAGGTCTTCCGCTTCGACGCCGAGCGACTCGGCAACCACGCCCTTGAGCTCTTCGAGCGCGTTGACGGCAGCGCGGCGCGTGGAAGCGGTGGTCCCGCCCACGGTGGTCGATCCGCCCGAAGCGCCGGAAATCGGCAGCTTCGAGTTGCCGATGTTGATGCGGATATCCGGGATGTCGAGGCCCAGCGTCTCGGCGGCGATCACCGACAGCGTGGTGTAGGTGCCGACGCCCAGATCCTGGCTGGCCATGTTGACCGAGACGCCGCCGTCGGGCTCGATGCGCACTTCGCACGTCGAGTCGTGGGGACGGCCGCCCCAGGTATGCAGCGACATGCCGAGGCCGCGCTTGACCGGGCCGGAACCCGAGTCGCCGCGTTTGCGCCACTTGTTCTTCCAGTCGATCATTTCCGCGCACTTGTCGATCTCGTAGCGATAGACTTCGGGGCGGGCGGTCAGATCGGCGTTCTTCTTGAAGAACTCGACCGGGTCCATGTCGAGCTTGGCGGCCAGATCTTCCAGCGGGCACATCGTCAAGACGGCGGCCTGCGGGTGATTGGGAGCGCGCCAGGCGCGGGCCGGGCCGATGTTGGTCGAGACGTTGAGGTGGCGGATTTTCTGCGCCAGCTTGTCGTCGTTATCGAAGATGTAAGGCAGCGGCGGGGAGCCGCGGCCGGCGATGCCGCCGGTCGACCAGGTCTCCGACTCGTAAGCCACGATCGTGCCGTCTTTCTTGGCGCCGACCTTGACGTTGCCGTAGTCGGACGGACGGCTGCCGGCGACCGTGACTTCTTCGTTGCGGTCGAGCATCAGCTTGACGGGCTTGCCGGTTTTCTTCGACAGTTGCGCGCAGGCGATGCCCCAAGTGTCGATGTTGAATTTCGACCCGAAGCCGCCGCCCATGTAGGGGGTGATAACCTCGACTTGGCCTGCTTCGACCTTGCCGATCGATTCGTCGCGCGAGAGCCCCTTGGCCAGATCCGCGGGGATGCGCGCCACGGCCTGCGTCGAGGCATAGACCTTGATGTCGTCGCCGGTCCAATCGACGACCTGGCCGTGCGGCTCCAGGCAGCAGTGCGTGATGACGCCCAGGCCGTAGTAGCCTTCGTGGGTCGCCTCGGCGCTCTCCCAGGCCGCGGCCAGGTCCGGGCCTTTGGCGTCGTCCTTGGCGGGCTTGACGCGGTTGGCCTCGCCGGCCTTCTTGACGTCCTCTTCCTTGACCCAGTGATCGAGCTTTTCGATGTGTACGGCCACGGCATGGGCGGCGTCGCGGGCGTGCTCTTCGGTGTCGGCGGCGATCGCCAGGATTTCTTTGCCGGCCCATTGAACTTCATCGCCCGGGTTGAGGATGTTGACGTGCCCCTTGTACCCCTTGACCTTTTCGGCCCGGCTGGTGTCGATGCCGATGATGCGGCCGTGCGGAACATCGGATGTCACCAGGCGCGCGACCAACATGCCGTCCAAGTTGCGGTCATAGGAATACTTGGCCGCGCCGCGGGCTTTGTCCGGCCCGTCGACGCGGTCGTGCCGTTTGCCGATCAGGCTGCGGTCTTCGACTGCCGGCCAATCGTATTTCGTCGCCATTATGCACTCCCCTTTCCGGCCGCGTCGTAAACGGCCTGACGTACGCCGACATAGGTGCCGCAACGGCAAATGTTGCCGCACAGCCCGTCTTCGACTTCGGACATCGACGGCCGCGGGTTCTTATCGACAATCGCCTTGCCGGCCATGACGAACCCGGGCGTGCAGAATCCGCACTGCTGGGCGTCGTGCTCGACGAAATACTGTTGCACGGGGTGCATTGTGTCGCCGGTCGAGACGCCTTCGATGGTTTCGATCTTGCGGCCTTGGGCCTCGATCGCGAACGTGGTGCATGCGTAAACGGGCGAGCCGTCGAGCATGACCGTGCAGGCGCCGCAGGTCGCGCGGTCACAGACCTTTTTGGCGCCGGTGTAGTCGAGCTGATTGCGGAGCGCGTCGATCAAAGTGACGCGGGGCTCCACTTTCAACTCATGATTCTTGCCGTTGATATTGAGCGTGATGGATACCGGATCGGGGCCGACGGGCTCATGATGCGCAGCCTGAGCTCCATCGGTGACGACGACCGAGCCGACCGCTCCGGCTCCCAGGCCGATACCTTCGATAAAGGTACGGCGTGAAAAGCCTTTGCGCTGCTCGGCGCCTGAGCCTTCAACGGACCCGTCAATGGGTTTGTTCGAACTCACCAGACACCTTCCTTTGCTAGGGTTTCTTTCGGTTGTTGCAACAAAGCGGTCTTTCCTTCCTTGGAAAAACAGTCCGCGCATACTATAGCAAAGTCACGATGCTCGGGGGCAAGGAATTTTAATTGCGTTTGTCAGACCGCGCGCCGGGGCCGGCGATGCCTCAACGAATCTGCCGGATCGAGCGAATGATCGTGCCCGCGGCGATGCCGTCGAGCAGTTTGTCTCCCGATGCCAGGCGGCCGAAATTGACATAGCGGCTGTCGGCCAAGGGCAGGGCCGTGAGGCAGAAGAAGAACTCTCCCGGCGAAGAGACCGCGCCCGCCCGCAACAGGCCCAGGCTCCCACGCAAAAACGGCTGCGAGTTGATCTCCGAGCGAACGGAGCCGAGACGGGCGTCGGCGACGATGTAACCGTTCGGCGCGACCGTCGCGAAGCGGGCGCCGTCCAGAGCGCCGGCTTCCGCTTGGCGGCGAAAATACTCGGCCGTGAGCGGAGCGTTTTCATAGTCGAGCTCGACATCGAAGCCGCCGCGGGAGGTCTCCATGCGCAGGGCGGCGCCGAGAGTCCTGGCGATGCGTTGGTAGTCGTCCCGTGCGTACAGCGCTTGTGGAGCGCGGGCCGCCGCCCGGGCCTGCAGCCGCGGCTCGCCGGCGGGCAGCCGCGGAGTTGCGGCCCCCGACAGGGCGGCCAGCGCCTGTTCGGCTTCGTAACGCACCTTGCTGTCGCGGTGCTGCGCATTGCCGGCAACGGCCTCGAGCAACTCCCGAGTCGGCGTTCCGGCGGCGGCCGCGCGCAGGGCCGCCGCGCGCACGAATTCGTTGGGGTCGCGAAGCAGTTTCAGCAGCCTCCCGCCGATCGGCGGCGACCATTCGAGATTCAATTCGGCGACCGCGAGAGCCGCCGCCCAGCGGCTGTCTTGGTCGTCGGATTCGAGGTACTCGGCGATAAAATCGGATCGATCGGCAGCGCCCATGCGAATCAGCGCCGTCATCGTCACCACGATCGGCGCCGCGGTCTGCGTGATCTGCGAGGCGGTCTCCGCGGCTTGAATCTTGCCTAGAGCTTCGACGGCATAGGCCGCCACGCGCCGGTCATCGTCGTGGAGAACGCCGGCGAGACCCTGCTCGGCCGCGGGAAAGCTGCGGCCCCCGTGGGGGCCGCGGACGTCGAGCACGTGGCCGATGCCGAATGCGGCCTGCGCGCGGACGGAAGGCGCCGAGTCGCCAAGCGCCGCAACCAAGCGATCGAGGGCCGCCGGACCTTCGATTCGGGCAAGCGCAAGATAGGCCCGCGCGCGCTGTTCGGCGATCGGGTTTTGGAGTTGGTTCAGCAGCCAATCGTCGACAACGCCGACATCTTCCCGCTGCATGAAATCGCCGGCGATGCGATGCACCGGGCGCGTCAGAATCAGCCAGCCCGCCGCGGCCGCAAGCATTGCCATGCAGATCACGAGCAGCTTGGCGTCGATTCTCAGACGACTGTCCGCTGTCTGCTCAGACCGCAGCATTGGCAAATGCTATCAAAAGGGAAGCGGTTCTCCGTAGGACGCCGCCGGGCGCGCGCTGCCGGCAGTCCGTGGTGAAAGTCCCGTGGGCGGCGCGGCAGGCTCCTGCGGTGTTTTGCCCGCCCGCGGCCGCGCCTCGTCCCTGTAGGGGCGGGTTTCAAACCCGCCCCTACATCGCTTCCCGGGCGCGTAACGCCGCCTGCGTGACTTTTGCCCCGGACTGCTATTCTGCCGTCAATGAGTGCAAACGCCGAGGCGCTGGCGAAGATCGAGGCGGAGCTGAAAAAGTACGTCCACCCGCTGCTGAGCTTCGGCGCGCGGGAGACCGCGGCCGGCCGGCTCGAGCTCGTGATCGATCTGAAGGACAAGCCTGCCGACATCCATACCTACTACCTTGAGATTCATCCGCGCGACCTGGAGCACCCGCAGTTCGCCTGGACGCTGCAGCGCATGATCTTCGAAGGACTTCATGACTACTTCGTAGAGATGTTCGTCTATACCCCGCAGAGCATCGACAACCCCGACGCGCCCTATGAGCTGCGCCGTTAGACTTTCTCTTACTGTCTTGCCGCTTGCAGCAATCATCCGCGAAGAAATCGAGCGGGACGGGCCGCTGTCGTTCAGCCGGTTCATGGAGTTGGCGTTGTACCACCCCGAGCTCGGTTACTACCGCCGCGGCTGCAACGCCTTCGGCCGCGCAGGCGACTTCTATACCAACTCGCAACTCCAGCCGGTTTTCGGCAGACTGATCGCGCAACAGATCGACCGCCGGCGGCAGGAGCTGGGCGCCCCCGCGGAGTTCTGCGTAGTCGAACTGGGGCCGGGCCGCGGCGAGACGGCAGAGGTCGCCCGGCGCTGTCTGCCCGGCGTTCGCTGGACATGTGTCGAAAGGGAAAGTCAATGGCCCGAAGAACCCGTCGTCGGCGTCGTTTTTTCCAACGAGTTCTTCGATGCGCTGCCGGTCGATTCGATCGAGAGACGGAGCGATGGATGGGTTGAACGGCGCGTCGGCCGACGCGGAGAGCGTTTCGTCTGGGAGGTTGGGAGCGAACGGCAATCCCGCGCCGGACTGCCTGCCTGCCCGGTCGGCAACCGCATCGAGAGTTGCGAGCGGGCCATGGAGCAATTGGAGCGCATCGACCGCGTGCTGCAACGCGGGTTCGTTTTGAGCATCGACTACGGCTACACGCGCGGCGAGATCGCGGCGGGGAGGTTTCCTCAGGGGTCGCTGATGGGCTACAAGAACCATCGCGCCGACCCCGACGTTTTGCTCGAGCCGGGGGAGCGCGACATCACGGCCCACGTCAATTTCACCGCCCTGATCGAGCGCGGCGAAGAACTTGGCTGGGAAACTCTCGGCTTCTCGCCGCAACGAGAGTTTCTGGCGCGCATCGGCGAAAAGGATAACTTCGCTTACGCCCTCGACGCCGATACCGAAGACGCTTCCATACGGCTGCGCATGCAACTCAAGACCTTGCTCTTCGGAATGGGCGAGACGTTCCGCGTCCTGCTTCAGCGCAAGGGATGAGAGCGGTTGCAGTCGCTATACTTCGAGTGGAGCATGGCCGCGGAGTCGCAACAATCGGTACTCGACGAGCTCACGGGGCGGCGTTTCTCGCTGTACCCCGCGATTCGCGGAATCGAGCACAACGAATGGACGTTGGAACGGGAAACATGGTCTGAAATTTTAATCCGCAACGATACTTCGGGCCGGGAACTGTGGATCCCCCGCAATCATCTCGGCGAAGTCAGCAGTTCCGATTCGCCGGTCCTGATCCTGGGGCTTCTGCGCGAGTTGGAGTTCAAGGCGGGATCGGTGGTTCCGTACCGCAAGGTTGTGGTCAACATGCCCGAAACGCCGGCTGTCCGGCAGGGGCCGATGGCGGCTCCGCCGCCGGAGCCGCCTCGCAATGAGTTCGTCAAAGGTTCCGACGCCAAGACTTTCAAGCTGCTGGGCATCGCCTTGAGCCTCGGGTTGACGATGGCCTTGATCGGTTTCGTTGCTGTCGTCGTCGACTTCCAGAATCCGTTCGAGTATTTCTTCAGGCCCGACACGACGACAGCCGATCAGCTCTATCTCTCGTTGGCGTCAACCGACGGTTACCACGACATCGTGATCAAAATGGCCGCTCCCGAGCAGGAGCAGTGGCTCACCCAAGAAGAGGAGGAGTTGCAGTTTCAAGCCCTTTGGTACGGCTCGCGCTCCTATATCGTGATCTTGATGGGCGGTACGCGGACAGGCATGCGCTACATCGGAACGATTCACGACCCGTCGCGGCGCGTGCTCGATTCGGCGGCATTGGCCGGCGGCGGCGATACCTCGTCGATGATGCGCAACCTGCCGGACTTTTAGCGATCACAACGAAGCCCCGGCGATTCCGTTGAGCGCTGCGAGAAACCGCTCGACTTCCTCGGCGGTGTTGTAGTGGACCAGACCGATGCGCGCCATGCCGCCGTCCGCCTCCACGCCCAAGGTCTCAGTCACGTTGAGCGCATAGTAGTTCCCGTCCCAGACGAAAAACCCCTGCCGGCCAAGGCGTTCGGCGATGCGGCGGGGATGGATGCCGTCGATGCGCACGGCAACGGTCGGCGTGCGCCGGTCGAAGCGCTCGGGTTCGCGGATGCCGAAGAACCGCAAGCCCGGAATGTCGAGCAGCCCCTTCACGAGCGTTGCCGCCAAGCCGCGTTCGTAGGCGCGGACAGCTTGCATCGCCGCGGCGATTTGCTCTCGCCGCGGGCGCTCCGCCGACGCGGAATCCGTTCGGCGGCCGAGTTCGGCCAGGTAATCGACCGCCGCGGTCAGCCCGGCCATCGCTTCGTGGTTTTGCGTCCCGGTCTCGAAGCGATCCGGGATGCCCTCGCCGGCCGGCCGCACCTTGTACGGCCGCAGGCGCTCGAGACGCTCCGCTTTGCCGTACAGCAAGCCTTGGTGCGGCCCGAAGAATTTATAGGCCGAGCAAACGAGAAAGTCGCAGTCGAGCCGGCGCACGTCGAGCGGTCCGTGCGGCGCATAATGCACGGCGTCGAGGAACGTCAGCGCTCCCGCGGCGCGGGCCTGGCGGGTCAGGGCTGCGATATCGTTGATCGTGCCGACGGCGTTCGAGGCGTAGCCGACGGCTACGAGTTTTGTCTTCGAGCTCAGTTTCGACTGAAAATCGTCAAGGTCGAGAGTGCAGTCTTCCGTGTGAAATTCGACCTCGCGGAGCACGATTCCCCGTTCGCAAAGCGCCTTCCAGGGAGCGTGGTTGGCGTCGTGGTCGAGCTTGGTCACGATGATCTCGTCGCCCGCCGAAAGATCGCGCGCGATCGAGCGGCTGAGGGCGAAGGTAAGCGTCGTCATGTTCGGCCCGAAAACGACTTCGCGAGAGTCGCAGCCGAGAAAGTCGGCCACCGCTCGATGGGCCTCGCTCACGATGCGCTCGCAGTCGTAGCTGGTCTTGAAGGCGCCGTGCAGGTTCGCGTTCGCGAAAATCAGCGAGTCCGCGACCGCATCGACCACGCGTTGCGGAACCTGGGTTCCGCCCGGCGCGTCGAAAAAAACAGCCGGCTGTGTTCCCACCTTCAGACGCAGCGCGGGAAACTGCGAGCGGATCCAATCGATGTCGAGCATTGGGGGCATTCCAAGGCGAATGCGAAGACTTCGACCGCGTTGCCCGCGGCCCCGGATTATAGTAAACGAATGCGCGCGTCCGCACTGTGTCCGCCGGCTGCGGCGCTTGACCCTACATGACGGTTTCTCTCGTCATACCGCATTGGAACCGGGCGGACCTGTTGGAGCGGGTGCTGCGTTCGGTGCATGCGCAAGCGCTTCCGCCCGGAGTGTCCACCGAAGTTCTCGTCGTGGATAACGCTTCGCAGGACGATTCGCGCGCGGTGGCTGAGCGCAACGGCGCCCGCGTGATTGCGCTTGCCGCAAACGAGGGCGTCAGCCGCGCGCTCAACAGAGGGATCGCGGCGGCGGCAGGCGACTACATCGTGTTGCTCAATAACGATGTCGAACTGACGCCGCGCTGGCTGCGTGAATTGCTCGATTCCGCCTTGCGCAAAGACGCTTGGTTTGCAACCGGAAAAATGCTCGACGCCGCCTCTCCCGGCCGTGTTGACGGCGCCGGCGACGCAGTCTGCCGCGGCGGAACGGCTTGGCGTCTGGGGAACGGCAAAGCCGACGGCCCGGCATTCGACAGCCCGCGCGAAACGTACTTTCCCTCGGCGACCGCCGCTCTGTTCCGGCGGGAATTCTTCGACCGGGTAGGGCCTCTGGAGGAGTCCTTTTACGCTTATCTGGAAGATGTCGATCTGGGGATGCGCGCCGCCGCCGCCGGACTGCCGGGAATCTATGCGCCCGGAGCCGTGGCTTTCCATCGCGGAAGCGCAACGACGGGCGCTTGGAGCGAGCGAAGCGTAGCCTGGATCACCCGCCATCAGATACTGCTGTTGGCGAAGTACTACTCGGCCCGGCTGTTTCTTCGATTCGGGCTGCCGATTCTGGCTGCGCAACTGCTGTGGGCCGCGCTGGCGTTTTCCAGGGGGCAGCCAAGCGCGTGGCTGCGCGGCGTTGCGGGCGGCTTGCGCGCCGCGCCCTCCGTACGGCGCTCCGGCGCCCCCTTGAGGACGGGCGGCAGCCGGTTGGCGTCCGTGCTTGAGGAGTCCGAAGCCGAAATCGGCGGCATCCAGAGCCGCGCGGGGTGGGACACTTACTGGAAGTGGTACTTCCGACTGGCTTTTCCGCCGGTCCGGAGGGCGGCGTGAGCTCTCCGATCGCCGCTGTCATCGTTGCCTACCGTTCCGCGGCCGCAATCGGCGCCTGTCTGCGCTCGCTCAAAGGCAAGGTAGAGCAGATCGTCGTCGTGGACAACGCGGCAGAGCGCGCGCTGCAGGAAATCGTGGCGCAGGCGGCGCCTCAGGCCGAGTTGATCGTCAACTCCAGGAATCGGGGATTTGCCGGCGCCGTCAACCAGGGCGTTGCCGCGACTTCCGCTCCGTACCTGCTCTTGCTGAACCCCGATTGCGAGTTGCTGACCGGCCTCGAAGCGATGGTCGATTGCTGCCGCAAAGAAAACGTAGCGGCGGTCGGGGGCTTGCTGCAGGGCGCGGACGGCGCGCCGCAGATCGGTTTTTTTGCCCGCTCGCTGCCCACGCCGGCGGCCCTGGCGCTCGAGGTGTTGGGCGTGAACCGACTGTGGCCGCGGAATCCCGTAAACCGCCGCTACCGCCTGCTCGACATCGATCCCGCAATCGAGCAGCAAATCGGTCAGCCCGCCGGAGCGTTCCTGCTCGTTCGCCGCGCCGCCTTCGAAGCCGTCGGCGGAATGGACGAGAGATTCCACCCGGTCTGGTTCGAAGATGTCGATTTGTGCCTGCGGCTGCGCCGGGCCGGCGGCGAGATACGCTACACGCCCAAGGCGGTTGCCCGGCACGTCGGCGCCCATTCCGTCGGGACGCTGCCGGTGCAGGCTAGACAGCGGTTTTGGTATGGTAATTTATTGAGGTTTGCCGAGAAGCACTATTCGACGGCAACGTATCGCCGCCTGCGTCCGGCCGTGTTGTCTGGTTTCGCCCTCCGCCGGTTTTGTCTCATGTTCGGCGGTAGATATCTTTCCGGGTCTATTGCTCACGGAGAGATGTTCCGGCGTCCGCGGAATGGATTTCCGAACGACGCTTCCCCGGCCCGCAACGAAAATTCGGAGACTTCAACGCTGAGTTGAATTGAGCGGACCATGAAAAGACCTTTGGTTTCCGTCACTCTGGTGACCTACAACAGCGGGCGCTTTATTCGGCGCTGCCTCGAGTCGGTTCTCGACCAGCGCTACCCTGAGCTCGAAGTCATCATCATCGACAACGCATCGACGGACGGCACGCCCGACATCATCGAGCGTTTCGAAGACCGCTGCACCGTCGTTTACAACGAAGAAAATATCGGTTTCGCGGGCGCTCAGAACCAGGCGATCGCTTTGTCGCGCGGCGATTGGGTGTTGACGCTCAATCCCGACGTCATGCTTTTGCCGAACTTTGTCGACAGTCTGATGGCGACTGCGGATCTCGACCCCGGCGGCGGCACGGTCTGCGGTAAATTGCTGCTCGTCGATGCGAGCTTCGAGATCCCCCGGCGGCAGCAAGTGGATTCGACCGGAATCTACTTCAATCCCATGCTGCGGCATATGGATCGGGGATGCTTGGAGACCAGCAACGGGCACTACCGCAACCATGAATACGTATTCGGCGCCACTGCCGCAGCCGCCTGTTACCGCCGCGAGATGATCGACGACATCTCAGTCGAAGGCGAGTTCTTCGATTCGGACTTCTTCGCCTACCGCGAGGATGCCGATGTAGCTTGGCGCGCGCAACTGCTCGGTTGGAAGTGCATTTACGATCCCAACGCGACGGGATACCACGTGCGCAAGCTGCGCCCCGGAATGCGCCGGCAGTTGTCGGCGGAAATCAACATGCACTCGGTGAAGAATCGTTTCCTGATGCGCATCAAGAACATCACGCCGAACCTGTATTTCCGCAATTTCCTGCCGATCACAATCCGCGATCTGGGTGTTGTCGCCTACTGCGTGATAGTCGAGCAATCGTCGCTGCGGGCGTTTTACTATCTGTGGCGCGATATCGGCAACATCTTGCGTAAGCGCCGCTGGATACAATCTCGGCGGCGCGCCGACGACACGCAGATGGCGAGCTGGTTCCGTTTTACTCCCGTAAGCCGGCCGCTGGAAGCTTCCGTTCAGCGCCGTCCGAGCGCGCGGGAGGTTGTCACCGACCGGCCGTGAACGCCGCCCCGAAATGAAGATCGCTCTTCTGGGGACGCGCGGCATTCCGGCGAATTACGGCGGGTTCGAGACTTTCGCCGAAGAGTTGTCGGTTCGCCTCGCGGCTCGCGGTCACGATGTCACCGTTTACTGCCGCTCGAACATTTCCCAAACCGACGCCGAAAGCTATCGCGGAGTCCGCCGCGTCGTGCTGCCCACCGTTTCGCACAAGTATGCGGACACGCCCGCGCATACGCTCGTCTCGACGCTGCACCTGCTGTTTCAGGACTGCGACGCCGCCCTTTTCTGTAACGGAGCGAATGCCGTCTTCACCTTCTGGCCGCGCTCGATCGGCATCCCCACGGCGTTGAACGTGGACGGCCTCGAGCGCAAACGCAGGAAATGGAATACACCGGCGCGCGCCTGGTATCTGCTCTCGGAACGGTTGGCGACGCTCTGTCCCAACGTTGTCGTCAGCGACGCGCGGGTGATCGAGCGCTACTATCGCGAGCGCTACGGAATCGACACGCGATGCATCGCCTATGGCGCCGAGACATCGCCGGTGGAATCGACTGCCGCGCTCGACGATCTCGGCCTGGAGCCGGGCGGCTACTTTCTTTACGTCAGCCGCATGGAGCCCGAGAACAACGCCGACCTGGTCGTGAGAGCGTTCGAGCGTACGCGTTGCAGGCAAAAACTCGTCATGGTCGGCGACGCGCCGTACGCGCAGGAGTACATCCGCGCGGTGCGCGGCACGACGGACCCCAGGATCGTGTTTCCGGGCGCAATTTACGGCAAGGGTTATGCGGAATTGCAATCGCAATGCCTGGCGTATATCCACGCTACGGAGGTCGGCGGCACGCATCCGGCTTTGATCGAGGCGATGGGGCGCGGCTGCGTCGTGCTCTATCTCGATACGCCGGAGAACAACGAGGCGGCCGGCGCCTCGGGAATCGCCTACGCCAAGAACGAGAAGGAATTGGCCGCGCGCATCGAATCGGTTGCTGCTGCGGCTCCCGACGCGCTCCGCTGCCTGAAAGAAGCCTCCGCGAGCGAAGCCAAGGCGCGTTACGACTGGGAGCGCGTGGCCGATCGATACGAGCGGTTGTTCCTTGAGATGTGCGCGGACAAGACGGCTTAACCGTCCGGAAACGGGGCTGCCGGTATACTCAGGTTGAGTGGCGGTACTGTCCGGCGGGAATCGGCGGCTGCAGCAAGAGATCTTGTCGTGGATCTTGGTCGGCGTGCTTGTTTATCTCCTGTTTTGGGTTGTTCAGCCCTTCTTGACGGCGCTTACTTGGGCTGCAGTGCTGACGATTTTCCTTTTTCCCTGGCACGCGAAGCTCGAAAAACGCCTGCAGCGGTCGAATCTCGCCGCCTTGCTGAGTGTCCTGGCGGTGATTTTGCTGCTCGTCGGTCCCGCGACCTGGCTCATTCCGGCGTTTGTAAGCGAGGCTTTGGCCGCGGTTCGTTCCGTCGACTGGCTGCCGCGGGTCCCGGAAATCGTAACGCAGTTTCTCGAAAGTCTGGCCATTCCGTCGACCGACATCGAATCGACGGTGGACGCCGCCGTGCGCAACGTCAGGAGCTTCTTGGCGGAGCAGTCGGCGCGCTTGGCGGGAGATGTTGCCTCCTGGGCGTTCGACCTGATCGTGATGTTGTTCGCCATGTTCTACCTGTTTCGCGACGGCCCGAATATCGTACGCTTGATCCGCGACGTTTCGCCGATGGGCGGGGATCACCGCGACCTCATGTTCCGCCAGGTCGGCGAGCTGGTCGGCGTTACCGTTTCCAGCGGCTTGGCAGTCGCCTTCTGCCAAGGCTTGGCGAGCGGCATCGTTTTCTGGTCCCTCGGCATCCCGACGCCGCTGTTCTGGGGCGTGGTCTGCGGGTTCTTGGCGTTTTTGCCCATCATCGGCCCCTACCTGGTCTGGTTGCCCGCCGCGGTCAGTCTGCTGGCCGCGGGCGAGACCGGCCGCGGGATACTGCTGCTCTTGCTGGGGACGTTTGTAATCAGCGGCATCGACAACGTGCTGCGTCCGATTCTGATTGCCGGCCGCTCGCAACTCAACGGGCTGCTTGTCCTGGTGAGCCTGCTGGGCGGGGCCAAAGCCTTCGGCCTCGTCGGGCTGGTCGTCGGTCCGTTGGTCATCGCCACGGCGGTCGGGCTGTTGCAGGGATACCGCCAGAGTCTGCGGGCGCGTTCGCACGCCGGCTTGGCGGACCGGTCGGCCGCCGAAGCCGCCTGACGGTAAGATTTCCTTTGGCTTCTTCTCCCTCGACGCCGAGCGTTCGCGAATTCTTCCGCAGAGGCGGCTTGCTGGCCAAGCATCTTGGGAAGTGGGAATATCGCCCCGGCCAACTCGACATGGCGCAAGAGGTCGAGGCCGCCATCGGCGAACAGCGTCATCTCATCGTCGAGGCCGGCACCGGGACGGGCAAGACCTTGGCCTACCTGGTCCCGTTGATCGCCGCCGGGCGGCGGGCGGTCATCTCGACCGGAACCAAAAACCTGCAGGAGCAACTCTTCCAGAAGGACGTTCCTTTCCTGGAACGGGCGCTGGGACGCAAGCTGCGCGTCGCATACATGAAAGGCCGCGCGAACTTTCTTTGCCGGCAGAAATTGTACGAGGCGGAAAAACGCCCCGTCCTCGAAGGTCTCGAAGAGATCACGGAATTCGCGGTAATCCGGGAGTGGGAGCCGGAAACCGAGACCGGCGACCGGGCCGAGTTGCGGAAATTGCCGGCCGACAGCAGCCTCTGGCCCAAGCTCGATGCCCGCCGCGAGCTTTGCAGCGGACAGAAGTGTGACCAATTCGACCGCTGCTTCATCACCCAAATGCATCGGCGGGCGCGCGAAGCCGACATCGTCATCGTCAACCACCACCTGTTCTTCGCCGACTTGGCATTGAAGGAAAACGATTTCGGCGCCATCCTGCCCCAGCACCAGATCGTTGTCTTCGACGAGGCCCATGAGATAGAAAACGTCGCCGGACAGCACTTCGGCGTCCAAATCAGCAACTACCGCTTCGACGAGCTCGCCCGCGACATCCAAGCGGTTGCGATCCAAGGCGGTTTCGGCTCGGACGAGCTGGACCGC
The DNA here is from genome assembly GCA_965214915.1 of Bryobacterales bacterium. Taxonomy (GTDB): domain Bacteria; phylum Acidobacteriota; class Terriglobia; order Bryobacterales; family UBA6623; genus CATQHP01. The sequence continues at coordinate 2,072,789 of CBDCCP010000001.1, forward strand.
GCGGTAAACGCGCTGCGCGCCCGGGCCGAGGAGTTTTTCGCTTTGTTCGACGGCGTTCAGGGCCGCCGCGGTTTTCAAAATCGGGCGCAGTTCGCCGAAAAGCACGAACGGGAATACTCGGGGCTGTCGGCCGCGGTCCAAGCGGTCGGCAGTCGATTGGAGCTCGTGCGCGAGCGCACCGACGAGGTCCTCCCGCTGGAGAGCCGGGCCGTGGAGCTCGACGGCGCCTTGCGCATGATTCTCGAGGGCGATGAGTCGGTCTTCGTTTACTGGATCGAAAGGCGCGGGCGGGGAGTTTTCTTGCAGGCAACGCCGATCGATGTTTCCGCAATCCTGGCCGAGCGGCTTTTCGCCGCGGTGGACAGCGTTGTCATGACCTCGGCCACGCTGGCGGTGAACGGCGGCTTCGAGTTCGCGCGGACGCGGCTCGGCCTGGATGCGCCGCGGGAATTGCTGGTTCCCGGGCATTTCGACTACAGCGGGCAAACGCTGTTCTACGTGCCCGAGCATCTGCCCGCCCCGCGCGATCCCCAATTCGTCGCGCGCGCCGCCGCCGCAACGGCGCGGCTGCTGCGTTGCAGCCGCGGCCGGGCTTTCGTGCTGTTTACGAGCCATCAACAGATGCGCATCTTTCACCGGCAACTCTCGTTTTCGTTGGAGTTTCCGTGCCTGATGCAGGGGCAGGCGCCGCATTCGGCATTGCTCGAAGAATTCCGCAGCACCCCGAACAGCGTTTTGTTCGCGACGGCGAGCTTCTGGCAGGGAGTCGACGTTCCCGGCGAAGCGCTGAGCGCCGTCATCATCGATAAGCTGCCGTTCGCCGTGCCCTCGGACCCGGTCGTCGAGGCCCGTATCCGCAAGATCCGCCAGGACGGCGGCAAGCCTTTCGCGGAGTATCAGATACCGTCCGCGGTGTTGGCGCTGAAGCAGGGCTTCGGACGGCTGATCCGCAGCGCATCCGACCGCGGACTGCTCGCGCTGCTCGACAGTCGCATCCTGAAGCAAGCTTACGGGCGGATTTTTTTCGACAGCCTTCCCGATTACACGTTTACGACCTCCATAGAAGACGTGGAGGATTTTTTCGAAACCTGAGAGCGTCCGATCAGGTCAGAAGCTCGGACACGACTGCGTCGGCGAACAAGAATCCCTCGTCCGACAGGCGCAGCGTTCGCCCCTCGACCAGCAGCCGCCCCGCCGCGAAGCTTGCGCCGTCTTCGGGCGCAAGCAGCTTCCGTTCGTCTTCGCTCAAGGCGACGCCGGCGGCCGTCCGCAGGCCGGTGAGAATCCGCTCTTCCAGCCGCTGCCGCGCGGAAAGAGTCTCGATCGATTTCCGCGGAGAAAGGCCCGCGCGGGCGCGCGAGATGTATTCCCGGGCGGTTTCGACATTGGCCCAACGCCGCTCGCCGTCGAAGGAATGGGCGTCGCTGCCGCAGCCGAAATACGGCTCCATGCGCCAATACTTCAGGTTGTGGCGCGACTGTTTCCCGGCGCGGGCGAAGTTGGAGACCTCGTAGCGCTCGAAGCCCAACTCGCCCAGGCGCTCGACCGCGCGCAGATAAAACTCGGCAATGCGCTCGTCGTCGGGAACCGCGCCGGCCCCGTAACGCTTGCCGCCCGCGCGCAATTCCGCCCCCAGACGGCTCTCGTCATCCGCCTCCAGCATGTAAACCGACGCGTGATCGACTTCGAGGCGCCCGACCCACGACAGCGATTCTTCCCATGTCCGACGGGTTTGATGCGCCAAGCCGGCGATGAGATCGACCGAAATGTTGCCGATGCCGCGTCGGCGCAGCCGCGCGATATCCGCTTCGACCGTTTGCGGAGTATGGCGCCGGCCGGCCGCGCGGGCCACCTCGGGAGCGAACGACTGCACGCCGAGACTGGCGCGGCCGATGCCGGCCTGCGCCCAGGCGCGCACCCGCGGCTCGTCGGCGTCCCCGGGGGCGACTTCGATCGTGGCCTCCGCCCATTCCCGTGCCGGCAGCTTGGCGGCAAGCGCCGCGAACTGCTCCGTGGAAAGCATGCTCGGGCTGCCTCCGCCGAGGTAAAGCGTCTCTGCTTCGCGCGGGGCCGCCGGGCCTTCCAACTCGCCCGATACGCCTTCGAGATAAACGCCAATCCATTCCCGGGGAAAGACCCCGGAAGCGAAATTGCAGTACGTACACTTCTGGGCGCAGAACGGAACGGAGATGTAGATTCCGGCCGGCGGCATTCCGGTCGCTGCCCGATTTCTAAAATAGCGCCTGGACATTCAGGTGGCCGCGCGGTTTACAATTGAGCGGATCACTAATCACTCTGAGGATGGAAACCATGAAACGAATTCTAATTCTCCTGTTGGGCTGCGCCGCGCTTGCGGCGGCGGCCGATAAGAAGATCGTGGTGCGGGCGCTCTCCGGAGGCTTTGCCTACGACGACAACGCAGCCAGGCTTTACAAGCGGGCCGCAGGAAAAGACGCCGACGTCGTGATGGCCCGCTCGAGGGAAGCCTTCGAGCGCGAGATCGTCGATGCCGACGCCGTCATCGGCGGCATCAATAAAGAACAGTTCGCCAAGGCCGCGAAACTCAAATGGGTGCAAGCGACGAGCGCCGGCGTCGAAGCCTACAGCTTTTGGCCCGAGTTCATGAAAAGCGACGTGGAGTTGACGAACTGCAAGGTCGTGCAGGGTCCGACGATCGCCGATCATGCTTTTGCCATGCTGCTCGCGTTGACGCGCGGACTTTACGAATACATCCCCGAGCGCGGGGAGCAGAATTGGCGGCCGCGCGGACAGTCTCCCCAGGGCATGACCGAGTTGCCGGGCAAGACCGCCGTGATTGTCGGCGCCGGCGGCATCGGCACCCAGATCGCACAGCGCGCCCGCGGCTTCGGCATGAACGTCATCGGCGTCGACCCGAAAGACATCCCGGTGTCGAATTTTTTCCCCACGATCGTTCCGCCCGACCGGCTGGACGAGGTGCTGCCGCGCGCCGACGTGGTTTTCGTTGCCGCGCCGCTAACCCCGCAGAGCGAGCGCATGATCGCCGCGAAGCAGTTCGACTTGATGAAACGGGGCGCTTATTTCATCGCCGTTTCGAGGGGAAGATTGTACGACAAGGGAGCGCTGGTCAAAGCGCTCGACTCGCAAAAGCTGGCCGGCGCCGGGCTCGACGTGACCGATCCGGAACCGTTGCCGAAGGGCGACGCGTTGTGGGGCTTCGGCAACGTCGTCATCACCCCCGCACGTCGCCTCGGAGGCGAAAGCGTCGGACGACCGCCGACTCAGCGTCATCGCCGGCAACGTCGGCCGCTTCGCCCGCGGCGAGCCGCTGACCCACGTCGTCGACAAGTCTGTCGGATACTAAGCCGACCGTCGCGTCAGGTTGCCCGCGCGGCCCGGCAACTAGCGCTCGAACAGAGCAACGCTGTCTGCCGAGCGGCTCTTGCCGCCGGTGTTGACGGTGAAACGCGAGCGCCTCCGGGAGTCGCTGCGTCCGCGGTCCCAAAGCGAAGCGCCCGCATATGCGCCGTCCTTTCTGAGAGCGTAGAACGACAGTCCGATCTCGCTCAGCCGGACGCGGTCGTTGTCGTAGTTCCTCGCTACGCGGCGCAGCGCATCGAGGCAGGCTTCGGCCGGCTCCATGCCGCGGCGCATGTTTTCGACTACCGTGTGCGCGCCGCAGACGCGGATGTTTTCTTCGCCGCGGCCGGTTGAGCCGGCGGCGCCGACATCCTGATCGCAGTAAACCCCCGCGCCGATGATCGGCGAGTCGCCGACGCGGCCCGGAATCTTCCAGGCCAGGCCGCTTGTAGTCGTGCAGCCGGACATTTCGCCTTTGTCACTGAGTGTGAGACAGGTGATCGTGCCCGTCGGCGGATGAGCGGCCGTCTCGCGGGCCCAGGCGAGCCATTCGGGCCGGGCGCCGGGGATGCGCTCCAGAAGGGCTCTGCCGGCGGCGGGAGGCGCATCGAGTCCCGGGCCCCAGTCTCCGCCAAGCGACTCTTTCCACGTGAGCCAGGCCAAGCGGGCTTTGTCGGTCAGCAGGTTTTCCACCCGGTAGCCGTGCGCCTCGGCGAACCGGGTTGCGCCCTCGCCGACCAGCATGACGTGATCGCTCCGCTCCATGACCAGCTTGGCGATCTTCGAAGGGGTCTTGATCCCGCGGATCGAGGCCACCGCGCCGCAGCGCCGGGTAGGGCCGTGCATCACGCAGGAATCGAGCTCCACGTCGCCTTCTTCATTGGGCAGGCCGCCGTAACCCACGCTCGTATCCTCAGGGTCGAGTTCCTGGATGTTGACGCCGGCAATGGCGGCGTCGAGCGTATCCCCGCCCGCCTTCATCAGTTCGACGGCCTTGGCCGTGCAGTCCAAGCCGTTGCTCGACGAGACGGCGATGAACTTCGGGCGCTGCGCGGAGGAGGCGACCGCGGATGAGGCGGCGACGCCGGCGAACAGCTTGCGGCGAGAAATCATGGCGTCTCCGGCGGCCCGGGGCCGTTCATCCCGACGTTCTTTCGTTGTATTCCTTCTTGACGCGGGCCGCGAAGCGGGCGGCGCGCTGTACGGCCTTGTCTTTCGCCACCGCGACTTCCGGCTTCGCTTTTTCCCAAGCGTCTTTGGCCAACGGCTTCACTTCGTCCTCGAAGACCTGCTTCGCCGTCTCGCGAACCCGCGGGTTGTTCGCCGCCTGGCGTATGGCTTGTCCGATCAGCGAGCGCAGAAACGGCATCTCCGTGTGTATGTTAGCAATCTCGCAGACGGATCTCAGGGCCGCCCGATTTTTGCCAGAAAGAGCTCGTGGACGCGGGTATCGTCCGTCAACTCCGCATGGAACGTCGCGGCCAGGCTCCGGCCTTGCTCCACCATGAGCGGATTTTCTCCGTCGCGGATCAAGACTTCGACTTGCGGGCCGACGGAGCGGACGATGGGCGCCCGGATGAGCACCGCTTCGAGCGCGCCGGGCCGCGTCCGCGCGGTAAACGACCTCTCGGGCTCCACCCGCCGGATCGAGCTGTGGATCTGTCTGCCGTAGGCATTGCGCTCGACTGCGAAATCCATCGCCCCCAGCGAGCGCTGAGACGGGCCGGTAACCTCCCGCGCCAGAAGGATCGCGCCGGCGCAAGTGCCCAAGACGGGCTTTGCCGCGGCGAACCGGCGCAGCGGCTCCCACAGTCCCTCGCCTTCGAGCAGCAGCAGGTTCACGGTGCTTTCGCCGCCGGGCAGGATGAGGCCGTCGATCTCGTCGAGTTGCCGGGCATAGCGCACATCGACCGGCGCCGCGCCGAGCTCAGCCAAGCGGCGTCCGTGGGCCTCGAAGTCGCCCTGCAGAGCCAGCACTCCGATTTTCATGACAGAATGCCGCTTCGACGCCGCGGGCTACCAGCCGCGGGTTTGCAGCAGGTCGTCCGCGGCGATCTTGCCGATTTCGAGGCCCGGCATGGGTTCGCCGAGATCCATGCAGGCCTCGAGCAGCTTGTCGGGATCGCTGTAAAACGTAGTCGCCTTGACGACCGCGGCGGCGCGCCGTTCCGGATCTTCCGATTTGAAAATTCCCGAGCCGACGAACGCCGCCTCGGCGCCGAGGCTCATTACCAGCGCGGCGTCCGCGGGCGTGGCGATCCCTCCGGCGGAAAAGTTTGGAACCGGCAGTTTGCCGTGCGCGGCCGTCCACTCGACGAGCTCGAGCGGCGATTGCAGTTCCTTGGCCGCCGCGGGCAATTCGTCTTTGCCCGTCACGGTGAGCTGCTTCATTTCCCTTTGGATCGCGCGCATGTGCCGTACGGCCTCGACGATGTTCCCCGAACCCGCTTCGCCTTTGGTGCGGATCATCGCCGCTCCCTCGCCGATGCGCCGCAGCGCCTCGCCCAGATTCCGCGCGCCGCAGACGAAGGGCGTCTTGAAGCCGCGCTTGTCGATGTGGTGCTCTTCGTCGGCGGGGGTGAGCACCTCGCTTTCGTCGATGTAGTCCACGTGCAGCGCTTCCAGCACCATCGCCTCGGCGAAATGGCCGATGCGCGCCTTGGCCATGACCGGAATGGTGACCGTTTCCATGATTTCGCGGATGACGGCGATGTTCGCCATGCGCGCGACGCCGCCTTCCTTGCGGATGTCGGCCGGGACGCGCTCCAGAGCCATGACGGCGGCGGCGCCGGCGTTTTGCGCGATCCTTGCCTGCTCGGCGTTGGTGACGTCCATGATGACGCCGCCCTTGAGCTGCTCGGCCAAGCCGACTTTCAAGCGGAATTCATCTGTCAGATACATGCTGCATACCCCAACCCGCGGGCCTGTTCTGAGACTGTTGCGGGGCCGCTCCCACCGGTCCGGAGCCGGTCGGCGTCTATTCCTTCATCGTAGCGCCGGACGCGCGGCTCTTCAAGCGCCGCCGCCGCGCCAGTGCGCCCGCCGCGCCGCAGCACAGCGAAAACCCGATGCCGCTAAGGATTGCGCCGGCATAGACGCTGCGCGGGCGGTAGGCGAACTCTACGAGATTCTCGCCGGCGGGCAGCATCACCGCCCGCACGCCCCCGTAAGCGCGGAGTATCGGAGTCGGCTTGCCGCGGTTCGTCGCCGTCCAACCGGGGTAGTAGGGGTCGGCGACGACCAGATACGCAGCGCAGGGAGACGTTGCGTGGACCAGCGCCGTTTGCGCGGAGACGAGCGTGTACTCGATGCTGCCGGCGCCGCCGCAGCCGCCGGGGGCGAAAGCGCCGGCAGCGTCCGTTTCGATGTTGTCCGCCGTATGCTCCAGCCACGCCCGCGGGCTGTGATTCGGGTTGAGGTAAACCCGCCAGGCGGTATGCGGGTCGGCGTAAACCTCGATCTGGCCGTCCCGCGTCGGTTTCTGCGCGATGGTGTATTTCGTGTTCAGCTTCAACCGGCCCTCGTCGTAGGACGGCCAGGCGGCCATGAACGCGCGGATATCGTTCGTCAGCGATGCGGTAAAGCCGTCGGACGCCTCGACGCCGTACCAGGCGGACAAGCTCATCGAGCGGTCATGGCGCAACTCCGACCTGAAGGGCCTCTCCTGCTCCTGGAGAAACCGGTAAACGCCCTGAAACTCCTGCAATTCCGTCAAAAAACCGATCTGATTGCGGTCGTCCCGGGGCTTGATGTGCCAGATCTGCGCCGAGGCCGTCTCATGGACCATTAACAGCAGCAGAGCCGTTTTCAAAGCGGGCGTTCCCAGGGAAGACCGCCGCCAAGCCTGCAGAAGAGCGGCGAAGAGAAACGCCGATACGGCTGCCAGCGCAAACTGATCGCCGGGGGCGGCGTCCATTTTGCCGCCGGCCGCCTGAAAATAGAGAGCCGCGAGGAATATGGCGCCGAAACCGAGCAAGACCCGCTGAACGCGGGCTGTCCACCGCCGGCAATCCGTATCGTCCGGCCCTGCTTCGAGCAGCCGGTCGATTCCGTGAGCCGCCAGGACGAGCAACGCAAACTGCTGGATATAGATGGCATGGGAAGCGCTGCGCGCCTTGTCCGCGAAGGGTACGAAAGCGTACGCCCACCCGTGCAAAATGGACAGGTGCGCGGCCGAGTAGCTCAACGCGGCGAGACCCAACGCGGCATATACGGGCGTCCAGCGCTGCTTCCAGGCGAGAGCGGTCCCGAGAACGGCCAGCCCCAGGCAGGCGAATCCGACGAAAACGTTGACGTTGAGATGCAGGCCGGGAACGACCGCGCCGAGCCACGTAATCGGCTGGGCGCGCCACTGATGCATCACGTAGTAGGGCAGCTTGTCGTCGATGCCGAGCGGATTGTCGGCGCCGACCCAACGAACGGACCGTTCGGCGTATTCGAGCATCGGCAGCAATTGCATCGCGGCTGCCAGGAATGCGACTCCCGCGATCAAGAAGTACCAGCCGCACCAACGGGAGAGGCAGGCGCGGGAAGCCCGCCGCCGCCAGGCGAAGAACAAAAACAACCCCGTAAGGCCGAGCAGCATGAAAATGGGGGTCTGGTGGTGGCCGCTGAGCAGGGCGAACCCGATTGCGCCGCCGCAGAGCACGGCGTAGGGCAATCGTTCCGCGCCGGACTGCGCGCGCTCGACCCGATGAAACAGCAGGAAAACCAACGGCAGCCAGATTGCGCCGTGCAGCATCTGCGGCCGGCCGCCTGCGCCGATGTAGCCGCCGCAGGCGAAGGCGACGCCGCCGAAAACCGACGCATAGCGGCTGCGCCCCAACTCCCGCAGCAGCCCGTACATGAACAGCGCCGCGAGCAGGTGCATCGCGGCGTAATGCCAATGAATGAACTTGAGATTGATAAAGCCGTTTTTGAGCGGGGCAAGAAATAACGGCCAATTCAGCGGAAACATCGCGCCGGGCTGCATCTGCCCGACAAGCGTTTGGCCCGCCCAAACGTAAGGGTCCCACAACGGAAACACGCCGTCGTTCCATTGCGACGCCTGCACTTGATACCAGGGCAGGATTTGATAGACGTGATCGGGCGAATCGAGAAACGTGAACTGGTCGGAGAAAAACAGCTTCCAGTAAAAAAGAGCCGTTACCGCCAGAACGATTGCGATCGGCCGTTTGTCGAACCAATCGAGCTTCATGAAGTTCCAGAATAACCGCGGCGGAGGATGAAGTCGTGCAGCCGCGGCGGGCGGCGGCAGGGGTTAGGTTCGTTCCCTGGTGAAATAGTACGTTGCCGCCGCGCCCACCAAGCCGGACACAACCGGCAGCACGGCGCTGAACAGCTTTTCGATGTGGACCAGCCCGTCCGCATTGCCGGCAAACGTGAACCATGCCACCAGAGCGTACTGACCCGCAACGACAGCAACAAAAACCAATATGAACCAACCGGCGATGCTCCTCCGAGCCGCTTTTTCAGGGTCGGGCCGGGACTGGTAGTTCAGGGTCTCCCAAGGAATAGGTTGGGGAATCTTCTCCGGTTCTGGGGGCTGACCGGCGTTGGACTCGTTCAACTGAGGCATTCCCAATCGGTCTCCGCGTTCGCCTGACTACTTTTGGCTGCCTACCGGGGCCTTATCTCCCCGGGAAGGTCAGAATCCTCGTCTCGCGCGTCCGGGGATTGCGCACCAGGATCTGATTGAATCCCTGTTTCTCTTCGGATTGCAGGGCCTCCTGGATTCTCAGCGAGTCGCCGACGACTTCTCCCTCGGTGCTGTACCCGCGGTCTTTCTTGACCTTTTGGATGTGCTCGTAGGCAGCTTCATCGAACTGAAACGCAAGTGTTCTTTTCTCCATATCTCTTACCCTGGTTGCCGGCCCAAGTTCCTCCGCTATGAGTATAGACCCTTGCTTCCCGCCGAGTCGATCGCGGCTCCGGCGGGACCTACGGCGGGCTGCCGGCCGTTGCCGGCTCCGCTTCCGCCGCGAGCTTCCGGTAGTTGCCGTAGCTGCCGAGGATTTCGCGGCGCAGCGTGAGCAGCAGGCCCGCCCGCACGTCGGCGCGCACGCGGAAGCCGTCTTTCACCCACGGGCCGTCTTCCAGCTTCCTCCGCCGTATGCTGAACGTCGAGCCCTTTGCCAGCCGGAACAGAAACATGCCGAATGGGGCGGCGTCGAGAGTTTCGGCCTCGAGCTTGACCCAACTGTAATCTTCCTTGGCGATCCAGAATACGGCGCGCACCTTTTGCAGGAATTTGGAGCGCTGGCGCCGGGGCCGATAGTCCGGGCGGGGCTCGGCGCGAATCACCCAGGTTGCCCTGCCGTTCACAGTCTCTTCGCCGGCGAGGCTGAAGGCGAAGAGGTGGCGCAACTCGGCTGTGCGGGCGCGTTCCTCCTCGCGCTCGCGCTCGATTTTCTCGGCCCGCTTGCGGCGTTGCGCCGGAGTCAGCCGCTCTATTTTTGCGATGCGCCGCTCGAGATCGCGCCGTTCCCCGGCGTCTCTGCGGGAGTCGAGCGGCTTATCGTTGACGGCGATCAACCGTTCGTGTTCCTCTTCGAAGACAAAAGTCACGTCGAAAGTTTTCGACTCCGCGCTCTTGGTCTCTCCTTCGCGGTCGAGACTGCGCCGCTCCTCGCGGAAATGGAAGGCGTACTCGCGGGCCGCGGTCTCGTTGGCTTGCTCGCGGAAAAAGGCCCGCTTGACGATTTCGCCGACTTCCGGCGTCGGCCCGCTCCGTTCCGCGGCGAGCGCCGCCGAGAGCGCAACCGCAACGATGCCGGCGATCCGCGGCGCCAATTCTACTTCCTCCCGAGGGGCTTCAAACGGTACTTCACGATACACCACAACGCCCGCAAACCATCCTTGGCGCCGATCTTCTTCCCCTCGCCGTAGGTGCGGCCGTGGTATGAAATGCCCACCTCGTAAACGCGCGCGCCGGCCTTGGCGATCTTGGAAGTAATTTCGGGCTCGAAGCCGAAGCGGTCTTCTTCCAGCTCGATGGACTGCAGCAACTCGCGCCGGAAGATCTTGTAGCACGTCTCCATGTCGGTCAGGTTCAGATTCGTCGCCATATTCGAGAACAGCGTGAGAAAACGGTTTCCCACCGAGTGCCAGAAGTATAGGACCCGGCGCTGTTCGGTCGTGAGGAAGCGGGAGCCGAACACGACGTCCGCTTGCCCCGAGAGCAGGGGTTGCAGCAGCTTGGGGTAGTCCTGCGGATCGTATTCGAGATCGGCGTCCTGCACGATGACGAAATCGCCCGCGGCATGATCGAAACCGGTGCGCAGCGCCCGGCCCTTGCCGCAATTCCGTTCGTGAAAGAAAACCTTGACGTTTGCGGCTTCCGCGGCGATCTCCGCCAGCGCTTCCCTGCAGCCGTCGGTCGAGAAATCGTCAACCAGGATCAGTTCTTTCGACACGTCCACGGCCTGCACGCGGCGGACGATTTCGCGGATCGTCGCAACCTCGTTATAGACGGGAATCACCACCGAGAGCTGCATGAGTTCTGCCGGAGCGCGCCTTTCCAGCGTACGGGAACCGCGGTCAATCGGGAAAGGGGCGTGTTTGAACCGCTTCGAGAAAAGTTGGATTCTGCCGGCGCAGCTTCAGGGAAAGTTCTTTCTCGGCGCTCGCCTTCTTGCGCTCGCCGAGGCGGAAGTACGCCTGCGAAAGCAGCAGGCGCGGCTGCGGATGGCGCGGCTCGATGCGCGCCGCCTGGCGCAGCGCCTCGACGGCCGGCTCCCAGCGCTTGAGCCCCATCAGCGCCCGCGCCAGGCTCATGCGCGCCGCGATGTAATCGCCGCGGATGGCGACGGCTTTTTCGAGAGGCTCTAACGCTTCTTCGTGCCGCGCCTGTTTCACCAGCCAATCCCCGTAGAAGAAAAAAGGCTCTTCGTAGCCGGGGTCGAGCGCCATCGCCTTGCGCAGCAGCGGCAGCCCCTCGTCGAAGCGTCCGTCCTTTTGCAGGTGCCAGGCGTACTCGAAATTCGCGCGCGCGGATTGCGGATATTTCGCGGCGGCCCGCGCGGCGAGCTTCAAGCCGCTGTCGTAATCGCCCGCCTGCTGGTACGCGCTCAGCGTGAGGTAGTAAAGGTTTTCGTTCTCGGGCTGGAGGTCGAGCGCTCGGCGCGAAAGCTCGGCGGCCTCTTTGTGGTAGCGGCCTTTCGCGTATTCGACCGCCATCGCCTGCATCAGCTTGAAGTGGGCGGGCCGGATCGCCAGCGCCGCGCGCCAGGCGCGGAGCGCCGCCTCGCGGTCGCCGTTTTCCCGTTGCGCCAGTCCCAGCAGATAGCGCGCGTTGAAGTCGCGCGGGTCGGCCTCGGCGGCCTTGGCCAGCCAGCGCGCCGCCTCTTGCGGACGCCCGCCGGAGTGGTGCATGAAACCCAGGTTGAAAAGCGCCGGGAAGTAGTCGGGCGCCAGCTCCGCCGCCTTGAGCCAGAGCTTCGCGGCGTCCTCTACTCGACCTTGGCCGGCGAGTTGCCGCCCGGCGTCGGTGAGCGCGGCCGGGTCGCTCTCGCCGGCGAGCAGGGCCTCGACGTTCTGGGCCGGCAGCGCCGGAAGGAGCAGCGCCAGAAGGGCGCCGGCGGCCCCGCATCTGCCCGCGCGCGCGGTCATGGCAAGGCCGCAACCTCTCCGGAGCCTTCGACCAGCAGCAGCGTGCGGCCGCCCGCCGCCCCGGGAAACCGCTCCACGTCCCCGGACGGCCAGCGCACCGCGATGCCGTCCACCCGCTCGGCCGCGCCCAGGCCGAAGTGTACGCGCAGATCGTTGTGCGAGACGTAGCTCGACTGACTCAGCACGGCCTCGGTCTGGCGGACGCCTCCGGCCTCGACCGTCACCGCGGCGCCGATCGCCGCCCGGTTCGACTTCGTTCCGCGCAACTCGACCCGCACCCAATGGTTGCCGTTGTCGAGGTCGTTGCGCAGCAACGTCGCCGTATCGGCCATGTTCATCACCACTACGTCCACGTCCCCGTCGTCGTCGAAATCCCCGAATGCCGCCCCGCGGCTCGATTTTTCGATTTCGAGGCCCGGGCCGCTGAGGGCGGTTACGTCTTCGAAGCGCCCGCCGCCGAGGTTGCGGTAAACCAGATTCGATTGCCGGTACGTTTCGTTTACCTTCGACTGCCGGTCGAGCTCCGGGTAAACGTGTCCGTTGGCCTGGAAAACGTCTTGCAGGCCGTCGTTGTCCAGGTCCGCGTATTCGACGCCCCAGCCGACGTATTGCGGATTGGCCGCCAAGCCCGCGCGCACCACGATGTCCTCGAAAAAGCCGCCTTCCTGCTGGTGATAGACGTTCGGATAATCGCCCGCGAAGTTAGTCTTGATCAGGTCCAGCCGGCCGTCGCGGTCGAAGTCGCCGACGCCGATGCCCATGCCGCCCTGCTCGAAGCCGTGCTCGTTGAAGGCCAGCCCGGTTTCGGTGGCGAAATCGGTGAACGTGCCGTCGCCGTTGTTGAGAAAGAAGATGCTCGGAGTCGAATCGCAGGCGATGTAGATGTCCTGTTGGCCGTCGCCGTCGAAGTCCGCCGCGGCCGCCGTAAAGGCGTAATAGTTCTCGACGCCGCGCACGCCGGAGGCCGCGCTGACGTCGCGGAACGTCCCGTCGCCTTCGTTGCGGTACAAGGTTACGTTGCCGAAGGGCAGCCCGCGCGGGCCGCAGTAAACCGGCATGCCCTTCCATTCGCAGTTGGAGGCTTTTCCCGGCGGGGACGCCGTCGCCGGGTCGAACTGCTGGTACTGCGTCACCAGCAGGTCGAGCAGGCCGTCGCTATCGTAATCGACGAACGTGCAGCCGGAACTCCACTGCTTGCCGCCCCCCGCGACGCCGGCCGCGGCCGCGACTTCCTCGAAGCGGCCTTCGCCGTCGTTGCGGTAGAGCGCGTCCGGCCCCCAGTAGGCGACGAACAGGTCGAGCGCGCCGTCGTTGTCGTAATCGCCGGCGCAAACCGCGCTGCCCCATCCGGAGCGCGCCAGACCCGCGGCCGCCGTTGCGTCTTCGAACTTCGCGCCGCCGCGGTTGCGGTAGAGCCGGTTGGTCGGCGCGTTGCCGTCGCCGAAGCCTTCCAGCGTCGAGCCGTTCACCAGAAAGATGTCGAGGCGGCCGTCGCCGTCGTAGTCCAGAAACGCGGCGCCCGAGCCGTTCGACTCGATGATGTAGTTTTTCGCGGTCTCGCCGCCGTAGGTGAAGCGCAGGTCGAGGCCCGCCTCGGCGGCGATGTCGGTGAATTGCGCGTCCCAGGGCAGCCCCGACGCCTTGACGGTTGGCGCCGGCTTCGAGCCCGAGCTGGCCACGCCTTGCGCGCCCGCGGGCGAAGCAGCGGCGGCAAAAAGTAAAAGTAAAAGGAAAAGAAGTTGCAAGGCTTATTGACACTTTACATCCAAATGCGGTATGGTAGGTAACGTCCGTTTCGCAGGGGTTGCGTGTCCGCTCTCGCCTTTCCGGCTCAGTCGGGCTATTCCTCACTCGCATACAAACAGGACAAAGTTTCAGGAGGATAGAAATCATGATGACCGTTTCCAGGATGGGCGGCCTTGCCCTGACTGTTCTGGGTCTGCTGCTGCTCGCGCCGTCGGGCGCGTTGGCGCAGACTCAAGCCACGATCGTCGGCGACGTCACCGACCCGTCGGGCGCGGCGATTCCCGGCGCGGCGATTACCGTGACCAACCAGGGCACGGGGATCGAGCGCGTCGTCGAGTCCAACGAAGCCGGCCAGTTCCGCGTGTTCCCGCTGAACCCGGCGGCCTACACCGTCAGGGCCGAGTCGGCCGGATTCAAAACCCAGGTCCGCGACGACGTCGTGCTGCAGGTCGCCGACGTGCTCGAAGTCGACTTCGTCATGGAGCTCGGCGAAGTGACCGAGACGATCGAAGTCACCGGCGCCGCGCCGATCATGCAAACGCAGGAAGCGTCCGTCGGCGGCGTCGTCAACGAGAGAGAATTGCAGCGCCTGCCCGTCAACCAGCGCAACTTCACCAAGTTGATCCTGCTCATGCCCGGCACCAGCTCGCGCCGCCGCAGCCAGTCGCGCGGCACCGGCGAATCGGGCACGCAACTGTATTCCGTCAACGGCGGGCGGCCGCAGGACAACAACTACACCCTCGACGGCGTCGACTCCAACATGCAGATGATGAACTCGCCGGGCATTTCGCCGCCGATGGACGCCATCCAGGAGTTCAAGGTCGCCACGAACACCGGCTCGGAGTTCGCCCGCTCGGCCGGCGCGAACGTCAGCATGGTGCTCAAGTCGGGCACGAACGAGATTCACGGCACCGTTTACGAGTTCTTCCGCAACGACAACCTCGACGCCAACGAGTTCTTCGCCAACCGCAACGAACAGCCGAAGGTTCCGTTCAACCTCAACCAGTTCGGCGCCGCGGTCGGCGGCCCGATCCCCGGCCTCAGCGACAAGATGTTCTGGTTCGTTTCGTGGGAATCGTTCCGCCGCCGCCGCGGCAACACCACGCTGTTCTCGACGCCGCCGGAGGATTTCCGCCGGGGCGATTTCTCGCGTATCGAGAGCACGAATAAGATATACGACCCCTTTACGGGCGAGCCGTTTCTGAACAACACAATCCTGCCGGCGCAGCAGATTCCGACGGTCTCGACGGCGATCCGCTTGACCAACCCCGACGCGCCGAATATACCCGGCCGCGACACCAACAACTTCGTGAACAACCGCGGCCAAGAGAACGACCGCGATCAGTTCCATTGGCGCTGGGATTACAACATGGACGCCAACGACACGTTCTTCTTCCGCTTCAGCAACCAGAACGCGGCTCTCGCCCGGCCCGACGCCAACCCGCTTTTCAGCAGGAACAGCGGGTTCGACGTTTTCAACTACGGCGGAACCTGGAACCACGTGTTCGGCGCGACGACCGTCTTGACGACCACCTTCGGCGCCAACCAGCCCGACAACCCCAGCATCACCGAAATTTCATCCGGCCTGACCCGCGGCGACTTTCTCGACCAGACCGGATTGCAGATGTACCAGCGCGACGTTTTCCAGGATCCGCTGGTCAGCATCGCCTTCGGCGCCTATCGCGCCGGCCAGGGCGGGGGCACGGTGACCGGCGACGAGGTTTACCAGTTTTCTCAGAACCTCTCGTTCGTCAAGGGCCGGCACAACTTCAAGGTCGGCTGGCAGTACCACCGCCGCCGCTTCTACACCAATACGACAAACCCGATGAACGGCAACGCCAATTTCAACGGACAGATCACCTCATTCCCGGATCTGGATAACACTGGCTTCCCGATGGCCGACGCGTTGCTCGGCTATCCGACGGAAATCCGCCGCGGCCAAGGCAACACGCTGACCAACGGCATCGGGCACTTCATGATCGGCCACCTGCAAGACGACTGGCGCGTCAGCCAAAAGCTGACCGTCAACCTCGGTCTGATGTACCAGTTCGGCAGCCGCCCCTATGACACCACCGACCGTCTCGGCAACCTGTGGGTGCGCCGCGACGAAACCAGCGGCGAATACTTCGGGACGCTGCTGTGGGCGGCCGAAAACCCGCAGCCCGCGCCTCCGGACGGCCGCGTGCCGGCGCCCTTGGATACTTTCCAGACCGGCCTGCCTGCGAATATAGGCGGTTGGGGCCGCGCCCTGGTCGGCTCCGACAGGAACGATTTCGCGCCGCGCCTGGGCATCGCCTACCGCCTCAACGACAAGACGGTCTTGCGCAGCGGTTTCGGCATGTTCTACAACTCGACCTTCGTGCAGGAGTTGCAGGACCTGCGCAAGTTTTGGCCCTTCACCGTGCAGCAGGTGTTCAGTCCGAACCGCGGCGCTGTGCCCGACTTCCCGATCACCGACGAAGGCCCGCCGTTTTCCTCGACCGCCGCGATCGGCGGCTGGCCGCAGCAGCCGACCAACCGCTCGCCTTACTCGATGCAGTGGAACTTCACGATTCAGCGCCAGGTCATGGACGAACATGACCCTCGACGTCGGCTACGTCGGTTCCGGCAGCCGCAAGCAGATCGGTTACTCGCCGTTCAACAACGCCCTGCGGCCGGGGCCGGGCGACGTGCAGCCGCGCCGCCTGCTGCCCAGCTTCGGCGACCTCGACGGCGGCTCGAACCAGTACAACGGTACCTACAACGCCTTGCAGGTCAAGCTGCTCAAGCGCTTCAGCCGCGGCTTGCAGTTCAACATGAACTACACGTGGCAGAAGGCCCTCGACGGCCAGTCTTCGCTGGCTGAGGTCAAGGTGCAGGATCCCTTCAACCGCCATCTCGATTACTCGCGGTCGAGTTGGGACACTCGCCAAGTCTTCAACTTCGCCTATGTCTATGAATTGCCTTTCGGCCGCGGGCGGCAGTTCGGCGCCGATATCGGGCGGGGCCGCCGACGCCATCCTCGGAGGCTGGTCGCTCGAAGGCATTACCCGCTTCGAGACCGGTCCTCCGATCAACGTTCGCCTTAACAGGGATGTCGCCAACACCGGCCGCTCGCGCCAGCGTCCGAACTTGGTCGGCGATCCTAACGCGGGGCCGAAGACCCCGGACGGCTGGTTCAACGAAAGCGCGTTCGAGATACCGCAACAGTACACGTTCGGCAGCGCCGGCGCGTACATTACCGATGCGGACGGCATCGTTTCCATCGACATTGCCATCCAGAAGGAGTTTCGGGTCAACGAACGGCACTCGGTTGAATTCCGCACGGAGTTTTTCAACGTGCCTAACACCGTGAACTTCGCTCTGCCGGAAGAGCGCCTGCAGCGCGGCAACACCAACCAGATCACGCGCCAGAGCGTCGATCCTCGCCAGATCCAATTGGGTTTGCGCTGGCGCTTTTAGAACCTTTCCGTTCTCGAACGGAACAACCCAAAGCCCCGCCGGTTACCCCGGCGGGGCTTTCTTGTACATTTGTACTGATCCGCTCCTCATCCGCGAATTCGGGGAGGCGTTTACAAGTAAGGGCATGACGCTCGAGATTATCAGCATCCTGGGAGTGGGCATTACGCTGGCCGGGATAATCCTGAGCGGCCAGCGGCAACTGCGGCGGGAAATGGAGCAACTACGAGCCGAGTTCAGCGATCTGCGCCGCGAGGTGAGCGGGTTGGACGCCCGCCTGTCGCGCCTGGAAGGGGTGGTTTCGACAGCCCTCTTCAACCGCCCGTCTCTGGTTGCGTCCGCCGAGCGCGGCGACTGAGCCGCCCGCTTGCCGCGCGGCCGCCTCCGGCGAATCGGGAAGGCGCGTACAATTGAGATATGACGCCCGAGATCATCAGCATTCTGACAGTCGGCATTGCGCTCGCCGGCTTGATCCTGAACGGTCAACGTCAGATGCGGGCCGAGTTCACCGATCTGCGCCGCGAAGTGAGCGGGTTGGACGCCCGCCTGTCGCGTCTTGAAGGGGTAGTTTCGACGGCCCTGTTCAACCGCCCATCGCTGGTCGCGTCCGCCGAGCGCGGCGACTGAGCCGCCCCGTTGCCCGAACCGCGGCGCTCCGCAATCATGGCAGGGAGTACCATAAAAACAATGGCTGCGGCGGACATTAAAAAGATTCTTGTTTACGTCACGACCCGCAATGACAAGCATGCGGCGCTCGACCGCGCCGCGGTCCTGGCGCGGCATAGCGGCGCCGGCCTGACGCTGCTGGCCGTCGCGGAGGAATTACCGCTGCTGCTGCGACAGTCGATCGAGGCTCACGCGGAACTGGCGGAAGCGTTCAAGGCCGAGACGGAGGCCCATCTGCAAGAAACGGCTGCGCCGCTTATCGCCGAAGGCTTGCGGATAACCATGATGGTGCGCTACGGCAAGCCGTACATGGAAGTGATCCGCGCTGCGCAGCAGTCGCCGTTCGACCTCGTAATGAAAACGGCCGACTCCGGCGGACTCACTCCCTTGTTCGGGTCCACCGCGATGAAGCTGTTGCGAATGTGTCCGGCGCCGGTTTGGATCGAGAAGCCTTCGCGCCGCCGCGGACTACGGCGCATCGTCGCCGCGGTCGATCCGTTCGTCGACGAAGAAACCGGCCGCGCGTTGAACCGCAAGATCGTGGAAACGGCCGCGCTGTTGGCCGACATCGAAGGAGCCGAGTTGAGCGTTCTGCACGTTTGGCAGGCGTTCGGCGCCGGTCGCGGGGGGCTTCCCGAACGGACGGTCGTGCGCTACCGGGCCGCGGTGCGCGAAAAAGCCCGCGAGGAGTTCGACGGATTCGTGGAGTCGCTCGATGGCCGCGTGAAGAAGGAGCAGATGCGTCTGGCTCGAAGGCGATCCGGCGCGCGTCATTACGGAGTTTACGCGCAACAACCGCAGCGATCTGATCGTCATGGGCAGCGTCGTCCGCGGCGGCGTTGCCGGGATGCTGATCGGCAGCACTGCGGAGCGCGTTTTTTTCAAAGATTCGCTGTTCGATTCTGGCCGTCAAGCCGGACGGTTTCGTTTCGCCGATAACTTGAATCGACCCCGCTGCGGGAAAGACTGCCGTATTACGTCCGCACTCTACCCGCAACCGATTTCCGCAAGCCTTCGAGCAGTCCTTCGAGACGGGCCATGCGCTCGCGCAGTCGTGCGCCTTCTTCCCGCATCTCGGCTTGCATCTCGACCTGCTGCGCTTCGATTCGCCGCAGATGCGCCCGTGTTTCCCTTTGCCCGGAGAGGGTCAATCCGGCGACAGCGGACGCCCCACCGACTATAGCCACTAAGATACCGATGAGCTCCAAACTCATGCCTGTAACTTAGCAAAGGCCTCCCTACGCCGGCGCCGGCTCGCCGCCTTCGAGCCCCGGCAGCGGCGGGCTCGACTCCGGCTCGGCGGCGGCGCCGGTCGATTCTTCGGGCGTGCCTTCATCGTCCAACGCGGGCGGCCGCGTGTCGAGGGGCGCCAAGTCGCGGCCTTCGAGCAGCGCCGTGACTTGCTCGCCGTCGAGCACTTCCCTTTCCAGCAAGGCTTCCGCGATGCGGATCAGCCCGTCCGAATGATCGGCGATCAACTGCTTGGCGCGGTCGTAGCTTTCCGAGACCAAGCCGCGCACTTCGGCGTCGATGCGAATCGCCGTCGCTTCGGAATAGTCGCGCTGCCGGCCGATCTCGCGTCCCAGGAAGACCTGCTCTTCGTGCTTGCCGAAGGTGAGCCGGACCCATGTTGCTCATGCCCCACTCGCAGACCATCTGCCGCGCCATGGCGGTGGCGCGCTCGATGTCGTTGCCGGCGCCGGTGGTCATGTGGTCCATGAAAATTTCCTCGGCGATGCGCCCGCCCATCAGGATGGCGAGCTGATCGCGCAGGTATGCCTGCGTGTAAGTGTGCTTGTCGTCGACGGGCAATTGCATCGTTACGCCCAGCGCCTGACCGCGCGGAATGATGGTGACTTTATGCAAGGGGTCGGCCTGTTCGAGCAGGGCGGCCACAACCGCGTGCCCGGCTTCGTGGTAAGCGGTGTTTTTCTTCTCCTCGTCGGTGAGGATCATCGAACGCCGCTCGGCGCCCATCATGACCTTGTCCTTGGCCAGCTCGAAGTCGGACATGGTGACGACCTTGCGGTTCTGGCGCGCGGCGAACAGCGCGGACTCGTTGGTCAAGTTGGCCAGATCGGCGCCCGAGAAGCCGGGGGTTCCGCGGGCAAGCACCGACAGGTCCACGTCGTCGGCCAGAGGAATCTTTTGGGTATGGACTTGCAGAATGCCCTGGCGTCCGCGCACGTCCGGCCGCGCGACGACCACCCGCCGGTCGAAACGCCCCGGCCGCAGCAGCGCCGGGTCGAGCACGTCGGGGCGGTTGGTGGCGGCCATCAAAATGACGCCCTCGTTGGAATCGAAGCCGTCCATCTCGACCAGCAACTGATTGAGCGTCTGCTCGCGCTCGTCGTGCCCGCCCCCCAGGCCGGCGCCGCGATGGCGGCCCACGGCGTCGATCTCGTCGATGAAGATGATGCACGGCGCGCTCTTCTTGCCCTGCTCGAACAGGTCGCGGACGCGGCTGGCGCCGACGCCGACGAACATCTCCACGAAGTCGGAGCCCGAAATCGAGAAGAACGGAACGTTCGCCTCGCCCGCAACCGCGCGGGCCAGCAGGGTCTTGCCCGTGCCCGGAGGGCCGATCAGCAAAACGCCCTTGGGAATCCGTCCGCCCAGCTTCTGAAACTTCTGCGGCTCGCGGAGGAACTCGATAATCTCCTGCAGCTCTTCCTTGGCCTCCTCGACGCCCGCGACATCCTTGAAGGTCACTTTCTTCTGCTGATTCGTCAGCAGCCGGGCGCGGCTCTTGCCGAAGCTGAGCGCCTTGTTCCCGCCGGCCTGCATCTGCCGCATCATGAAAATCCAGAAGGCGATGATCAGGATGAACGGCGAGACCTGCCAGATCACGGTCCAGAAATTCAGCGTCGCCGGATCTTCCAGATCGACTTTCACGTTCTGCGCCGTCAGTTGGTCATAGATTTTCGGATAGTCCTTGGGAATCACCGAGCGGAACTTCTCGCCCGCGGTGCGCCCTTCGACCTGCTGCCCCGTGATGGTGACTTCTTGAACGTTGCCCTGCTCGATCTCGGTCATGAACCGCGTGAACGGAAAGTTCTCGACTTTCTCGCCTGCGTTCGCGTTGACGACCTTCCAGAGCAGAATCGCAGTGCAGAGCATGACGATCCAGAAAACGGCGGTTTTGAATGTGGAATTCACAATGTTCGATTCCCTTGACTCGCGCCCCTAAAGACTATAGACGCCTTAAAGCGGCGGTTCGATACTCTTTTCTTCGTCCGGGCGGTCGAGCTCCCGAATAGACAGCCGGTTGCGGCTCTCCGCTCCGGCCGCGAATTCGGCGGCGGGGCCGAAAGCGCGGGTCCAGACGATGACCTCGTTCCGGCCGTCGTCCTCGGATGCCGCAATCACCGGCCAGTCGGCCCGTCTCCACGAATGGATACGGTTCTCCTGGAAAAGTCGTTTGAGCTTTTTGGCGGCAGTTCTCCCCGCCGGCCTGTAACGGTCGCCCGGACGCCGGTTTCTTAAACGCAGCGGCTTCGGCACGCGCTCCCAGTCGAGAAACCCCCGCTCGCTTGCATTATAGCGCTCTTTGCCCGCGGGCGGTCCGAGAACTTGCGTTTCGATGCGGATAGCGGCGGTTCCGGGCGCCTCGGTTCGACCGGGGACGCGCAGAGGAACATCGAAGCTTGCCGCGGTCTCTGCCGGTTGCCGCAGAAGGATCAGATCGAAGGACCGCTCCGCGCGCAATCCCGGCAAGTCGACCCGCCCCGATCCTTCTTCCGAGCGAATCAAGCCGCGAACGGCTTCTACGGCATCGAAGCCGACCGCACCCGCCCGGGGAGACGACTCCGCAAGCAATCGCCGCAGCAATCGCCGCTGTTCCGCCGGATGCAGCTTGCGCATCGCAGGCGTCCGCAGCAAGCGGCCGAGCGGTCCGCGGTCCGCGCAGGTTTCAACGAGCGCGTCCGTTCGCGCTTCCCAGAACAGTTGCTCCTCGTAATTCCAATCGGCCGTTTTTGCCAGCGTCCGTTCAATCTGCGGATTCCACTCGCGCTTGAGTTGCGGCAGCAGTCCGCGGCGCAGCCGATTGCGCGAGAACGCCAAATCGTTGTTGCTCGAATCCTCGCGCCAGGAGATGCCTTGCGCCGTCAGGTAAACCCTCGCTTCGTCGCGCGAAACGTCGAGCATGGGCCGCACGATCGCTCCGTTCCGCAGCGGTCGAACGGCGCTCAATCCGGGGCCGGCCGCCCCCCGCAGCAAGCGGAACAGCACGGTTTCCGCCTG
This sequence comes from Bryobacterales bacterium, assembly GCA_965214915.1. Lineage (GTDB taxonomy): Bacteria > Acidobacteriota > Terriglobia > Bryobacterales > UBA6623 > CATQHP01. The sequence goes on from CBDCCP010000001.1 coordinate 2,094,833, forward strand.
GTCGGAACGCGTATGCGCTGTGGCGATCTTGTCGTACTCGCCCGCCGCCAGCAATTCGCAAAAGAAGCGATAGCGGCAGTCCCGCGCAGCTTTTTCGAGATTTTCGGCGCGTCCGCCGGCGCGGCGCGAGGCGTCCTGCCTGCGCACGGAGACGCACAGGCCGAGGCGGCGGGCCAAGTCGCGCACGAAGACTTCGTCCTGCTCCGATTCCGCGCCGCGCAAACAGTGGTTGAAGTGGACGACGCCCAGCCGCCCCTCGGGAAACAATTCCCGCAGCACATACAGCAGGGCGACCGAATCGGCGCCTCCGGAAACCGCCGCGCCGATGCGGTCGTTGGAAGAGAGCAGCCGGCGGCGTTCGACGAATCGTGCAACCTTCGTTCGCAAGACCAGTTCTTACTCTAAGGCTCCCGGCGGCGGGAGAGCCTACAATAACGGGTTGCAGTCGAAAGAATATCTCCACGAGCTTTTCGGTCTTGACGGCAAGGTTGCCGTTGTGATCGGCGGCACCGGCGTTTTGGGGGGGGCGCTTTGCGCAGGCATTGCGCAAGCCGGCGCCCACGTTGTCGTTGCGGGCCGCTCCGCGGAACGCGGCCGGGAGCGCGCCGCCGCCATCGCGGCGCTCGGCGGAACGGCCGAATTCGCCGCCGTCGACGTCACCTTGCGCGAGTCGATGACCGCGCTCAAAGACGCCGTCTTGGCGCAGCACGGCCGCGTGGAGATGCTGGTCAATTGCGCGGGAGTCAACTCGGCCGTTCCCTATGCCGAGATCGACGACGACGACTGGCAAAGAGTGATCGACACCAACCTGCGGGCGACCCATCTGGGCTGCCAGATTTTCGCGCCCGTCATGGCCGCGCAGAAGCAGGGCGGGGCGATTCTGAACATCGGCAGCGTGACCGCGCACTTGCCGCTTTCCCGCGTCTTTGCCTATTCCGCATCAAAAGCCGCGGTCAACAACCTGACCAAAAACGTCGGCCGCGAGTACGCGGCGCAGGGCGTGAGGGTCAACTCGCTCAATCCCGGATTCTTCCCGGCCGAGCAGAACAGAAAGATTCTTCAGCCCGAGCGCGTACGTAAAATCATGGAGCAGACGCCCATGGCGCGTTTCGGCGAGCCGCGCGAGCTGGTGGGCGCCGCGCTGCTGCTGTTGTCGGGCAACGCCGGCAGCTTCGTCACTTGCAGCGAGGTTTTCGTCGACGGCGGTTTCACCGGCATGCGTTTTTAGGACGCCTTCTCCCCGGCTGCAAGCGGCCGCCGGCGCCCGAATCCGCCGCCCTAGAATGGAAGGTTCATGGATCGCGAGATTCAACCCGCGCGGCGGGTCGCCGGGACGATCGCGCTGCCCGGAGACAAATCCATTTCTCACCGCTATGCGCTGTTGGCCGCGCTTGCCGAGGGGCGCAGCGCGATCGCCAATTATTCGACCGGCGCCGACTGCGCCTCGACCTTGGGCTGCCTGGGCGCGATGGGCGTCCGCTGCGGGCGCGACGGCGCGACCGTTACGATCGACGGCGTCGGCCTCAGGGGCCTGCGCCCGGCGGCCGCGCCGCTCGATGCCGGCAATTCGGGAACGACCATGCGGCTGCTATCGGGCATTCTTGCCGGACAGCCTTTCGAGACGACCATCGGCGGCGATGCGTCCTTGTCGCGGCGGCCGATGCAGCGCGTCATCCGTCCCCTGGAGCGGATGGGGGCAACGATCCGCGCTCGCGAGGGGGGGCTCCCGCCGCTGGTTATCCGCGGCGGCGCGCTGCGGCCGATCCGTTACGAGTTGCCGATGGCCAGCGCGCAAGTCAAGACCGCAGTGCTGTTTGCGGGCCTGTTCGCCGACGGCGTAACGACCGCGGTCGAACCCGCGCCGACCCGCAACCATTCCGAAATCGCGCTGCGGCAGTTCGGGGCCGCTGTATCCGTTCAGGGGGGCGCCGTTGCGGTGGCCGGCAATCCGCGGCTGACGGCGCAGGCGCTGCGCGTGCCTGCAGATCTTTCCTCGGCCGCGTTTTTCATTGCCGCCGCTCTGCTGCTGCCCGAATCGAACCTACGCATCGAGGGCGTCGGACTCAACCCGACACGCACCGCCGTGCTCGACGTTCTCAAGCAGATGGGCGGCCGCATCGTCGTCCGCCGCGATGAGGCCGAGGGGGAGGAGACGGGTTCTCTGGTCGTTCACGGCGGCGGGCGGCTGCTCGGCGGCGAGATCGCGGGCCCCGTCACGGCCGCGGTGATCGATGAAGCGCCGCTGCTGGCGGTGCTGGGGGCGGTTTCCCGCGACGGCCTCCGCATCCGCGACGCGGCCGAGTTGCGCGTCAAGGAAAGCGACCGCATCGCGACGACGGCCGAAAACCTGCGCCGCATGGGCGCCAAGGTGACGACCGCCGCCGCCGGCATGGACATTGCGGGCAACAGCAGGCTGCGGGGCGCCGCGCTGGACTCGTTCGGCGACCACCGCATCGCCATGGCCTTCACGGTTGCCGCGCTCGCCGCCGAAGGGCCGTCGCGCATGGCCAACGCCGAGGCGGCGGCGGTATCCTTCCCCGAGTTTTACGGCTTGCTCGACCACTTGACGGCGTGATCGCCTCCGCCGGCTGCCGGCGCACGGTGGTATAGTCAGTCACGGCTGCCGCAAGGGGCCGCTGTTATGCGCCGTCGATTTCTGCTTGTTTTTCTGATTGCAGCCTGCCCGCTGCTCGCCGCTGCCGGCGCGGTTCCGCGCGCCGATCCCGAGTCGGCCGGCATGTCTTCCGAGCGGCTGCGCCGCATCGAAACCTGGTTGCAAGGCATGGTCGACGACGGGCAGGCGGCCGGATTCGTCACCCTCGTCGCCCGTAGGGGCAAGGTCGTCCACCATCGGGCGATCGGCAACCGCGGCATGAGTGTGCAAGAGGCAATGCCTCTCGACGCCATCTTCGATATCGCCTCGATGACCAAGCCGCTGACTGCGGCGGCCGCGCTGCTGTTGTTCGAAGAGGGCCGCATCACGCTGGACGGCCCCGTTGCCGAGCGCCTGCCGGAGTTCAAGGAACGCATGGCGCCGACGGATTCCGGCAAGCTCGCGCCCGCGGAGCGGCAGATGACCGTCCGCCATCTGTTTACGCATACGTCGGGAGTGAACGACCCGCGAGGACGCGCCGAGAGATACGCCTTCCCGACCATGGACGCTTACATGGAGGACTTCGTGAAGCTGCCCCTGCAAGCGCAGCCGGGCGCCAAATGGATTTACGGCGATTCCCTCGACGTACTCGGCTACCTGGTCGAGCGCGTATCCGGACAAAGGCTCGACCGTTTCCTGCAGCAGCGCATACTCGACCCGCTGGGAATGACCGACACGCATTACTGGCCCCCCGCCGCTAAGCAGCGCCGCCGGGCCGTGCTCGTAGTGAACGGCAAAGACGACCCGGCGCGCCTTTCGCGCGAACCCGCCGCGGCCGCCGAGGCGCGGACGTTCATCTCCGGCGCAAGCGGCCTGCACACGACCGCGGCCGACTACTGGCGGTTCTGCCAAATGCTGCTCAACGGCGGCGAGCTCGACGGCAAGCGGCTGCTGGGGCCGCGAACAATCGGTCTGATCGCAGAGAACCATCTCGAGGAAGGAACCTCGTACGCTCCCGGCCTGGGCTTCGGTCTGGGCTTCGCCGTGGTCCTCGACCGCGCCAAGATCGGGTTCCCCTATTCCGCCGGCTCGTACTATTGGGGCGGGTCTCAGGGCACCGTGTTCTGGATCGACCCCGCCGAAGAATTGATCGGCGTGCTGATGGTGCAGGCGCGCCCGGCAGGCCGCTTGAAGCTGCGGCAGAAATTCGCCGCTCTGGTTTATTCCGCAATCGTCGAGTGACGGGGAGGCGCGTCAGTCCTCGGAAACAACCGCGGTCTTGGCGGCCGTCAGATTGCCCTGGCTGTCGCGGACTCTCACTGCCGCAACATGCTGCCCCGCCGCGGCCGGACCCGCGTCGAAGTCGAAATCGAGCTCGGATGCATCGTAAAGGCCGTTTACGGGGGCGAGCAATTTCCAGTCCCCGCCGTTCAGCGAGTATTCCGCCGCGGCGATTTTCGATGCCGCGTCTTTGGCGCTGAAGGCTATCCTCAGGCGCCCGTCCGCGACCGACGCAGCGAACTGCGTTACGACCGGGGCGGAGTTGTCGATCAGAAAAGGCTCGCTGATTTTCGAGCCGCTCAGGGCTTCGGGTCCCGGATTGGAAAGCTCGTCGCTTACCGTGACGCGGGCGCGGTACCAGCCGTCGGCGAAGGAGGTGGAGTCCCAACTGTGATGCGCGGCCTCGATCTTTTCCTCGATGAGGATCCAGGTAGATTCGGTCTCGCCTTGGATTTCGAGGCGGGCCCGGAGCGTGTCTTTGTTGGCGTCCTCGGCGTTCCAGCGAACGCCGATGTGCCCCCGCGCGGGCGCCATGGATTGCAGCGTTGGGCGGCTTGTCGGGGAGGGGCGGCTCCCGCTCGGATTGGCGCCCAGAGGCGGCAGCGTGATGTTCGCCGATCGCGCATTCGGGGGGCGGATCGGGAAACGGTAGTGAGGCGGCGTGGTCTCCACCGCCGCGACCCGCGGCGCGCTGTTTTTGGGTTGGTAATAGAGCGTTGTGGAGCGCAACTCGGGCGCGGCGCCGTTCTTGGCGCGGAGCGCGGCTTTCCATTGGACGAAACGCGCTCCCGGGACTCCCGTGACCCCGCCGTCGGGAGCGGGCGCGGCATGCCACGCGGACCAATTGCGCTCGGGGGATTTCAGGTTGCCGCTGCGGACGTACAGCGCAACGTCTCCGGCGCCTTTCCATTCGACCCGGCCGAATCGAGAGAAGCCGGTTGCGTCGTGAACCTCGGACTCGAAAACGCCCTCGTCTGCGAGTTCCGGGCCGACCGCGAAGACGGTACCGGCGTTGCTGGAGGCGGCGACGATGCGCCCGTTGGACGAGGCGAGAGCGGTGATCTGCTTCGAATCGCGCGTCGTCAGGATCGTCGAGCGCGTGTCGCTGTCGATGCGCATGAGCCGGCCTGCGTCTCCGGTTCCGGCCAGCAGGCGGCCTCCGGCGTCCAGACCCAGGGAGTAAACGATGGCCTGCGGCGAGTCCCAGATTTTCCGCGGCTCGCCGTCGGGCGCGATGGCGTAAATGCTGCTGCCGCCGACGACGCGGGAGAGCAAGGCCGCGGGAGTTGTGCGTGTCGATTGGATTGCGGACGTTGGCTGCCGGGCGGCGGCGGACGGGTTTTGGGTTGGCGGCGCCGCCTGCCGCACGGTGGGCGCGCTCCGCGTCGTTCTCCGGCCCGGCGGCGTGCGGTCGCCTACGCCGGCGGCATAGACGACGCCGTCCCGGCCGTGAACGATAGCGGTGATCTCGGCGCGCGGGGATTGATAGAGCACGAACCCTTGAGCAGGCGACTCGCCGCGGTCCGCGATGCGCATCAGCAGCCCGCCGGGGTCGGTTCCCACGATCAGGTTGTCGTCTTCGTCGATCGCCAGCGAGCGGACATGCGTTTCGCCGGTCTCGAAATACACGCCGCCTTCGCCGTCGACGTCGATGCGGTGGATCTCGCCTTTGTCGCCGGTCGCCAGGTAGAGGCGCTGCTGCGAATCGAAAGCCATCGCCCAAATGTAGTTGCAGTCGGGGGCGTAGATCACGCCGGCTTCCCCGTCGGGAGCGATGCGGTAAACCTTGGCTTCGGGCGATACGGCGGCGTAGAGGTTGTCGTTTGCGTCGAAGGCCAGGGCGCGGATGTCGACGGCGTCGGCTTCGAAGAATATCTCGCCTGCGGATTCGCCGCCGACGTCTGCCGGGATGCGAAAGACGCGGGCGTCCGGCCCGCCCGAGACAAAGATGTTGCTCTTGGAATCCGTTGCAATGGCGCCCAGATAGGCGTCCGGCGTTGCGAACAGCTCTACGATCCTGGGAGCGAGGGTCAAGACGCCGTCGCTGCCGACGGCGATGCGGTCGGCGTCGCCCTTCGCGAAATCGGCGCCGGAGATCTGGCGCCAGGAGCGCGTCTTTTCCGCCGCGGGCGCCGGGCAGAGCGCAACGGCCAAACTGAGGACCGCCGCAATTGCTTTGAGATTTCTCACTGGATTTCCAGCGTCAGCGTCTGCGTCCCCTCGATGATTGCGTCGAAGGGAATGGAGACTTCGGCGAGCGGCGTCTCCGGCGCGATCGACAGGCGGCGGCCGATGCCGGAGCGCATGACGTTGAGCAGCGAAACCGGAATATTGGGCATGGACTGGTCATCCACGTGGGCCGTTGGGCCGCGGCGGCTGAGCGTGATATAGACGGCGTCGTTGGCGCGCTCGCGGTTGAGCAGCGACACGGTGTCGCGCAGCGTCATCAGGTCATTGCGCGCCGATGCGGCCTGGAGGACGCGGTTGAACAGGGCCGCGTTGCCCACGGTTACCGTGAGTTGCCCCTTCGCGGCGCCCGCTGGGATCGGCAACGAAAACTCCCTTTCGACGCGGCTGCCCCGGTACGGGCGGATAAAGACCTTGCCGGCGACGGTATCGCCGGGTTTGGCAACGAAGCGGTCGAGCCGGACGTGCTCGACGGCCGCAGTGCGGCGTCCGGGCAGCAGGTCGATGTCGACGCGGATCCTGTCCACCTCGGGCATGTCGAGCGGATTGCTGAGGACCTGACTGATTTTCCGGGCAAGGGTAGCCGCAAGTTGCAACGGCGGCGGCGCCGGGCCGGAGGTTGCGGCTTGCAGCGTGTGCAGCTTGAGCGCCGGCGCGTCTTCGAACAGCGCCGCGGCGTCAAGGCGGTAAGTGGTCTCCCGGGCCACTTCGTTGACATTGAAAATCGCGCTGTACACGGCGAGCATCAGCAGTTGCGGCGTCCATTGACGGTTGCGGAAGATCGAGATTTCGTAGTTTTTTCGACCGGAGACCTTGTCGTCGGGGGAGAAATTGCGCACCGCGATTTCGACCGGAATCATCCGCGCGCTCTCGCCGAGCACGCCCATGATTCCCGAGTGGCGGTCCTGGCGCAAGGCGCCGACGATATGGACGGCATTGGAAATTTTTGCGGGGGCGAACTGCGAAGCCAGCACGAGCAGGACATCCGCCGTGGCCATGGGCATCTCGACGGGACCCGTATTGAACATGGCGTGGCCGAAACCGAGCACGCGCTTGCCGTCGTTATAGCTGACCGTTCCCAGGCCGACAGCCGACATGTCGCCGCTCATGAGCACCGCCGCGAGCGACTCGCCGGGATTCATGGTCCCGGCGGAAGCATTCGCGCTTGAGGCCGAGCCGCCGACCGCCCCGCCCTGCACCGCAACGATTCCCGATTGCCGGAAATACCCCCCGAAGAGGTCGAGCACGGGCTTGGCCACCCCGGAGAACGCGAGCGGCGTCTCGATGGCGGCGGCGTAACCGTCGTCGGGAAGCCGCGCTCCGCGGGCGTCCCAAACCTGCCGCGCAAGGTCCGCCTCGGCGGGTTCGCTCCCGCCGGGTCGAGGGGCGGCGGGGAAGCTTGACGCGGAGCGGGTCGGCAGCGAGCGGTCCTGCTCGTCGATTTCAAGCATGAGCTCGATGGGCGTGATGCCGGCAACCGCGTCGGGCGAGAACGTCGAGAAGCGCAAGGCGACGGCGCCCAGGAGCTTGCCGTCGTGATAGACGGGGCTGCCGCTCATTCCGGCGGCCACGTTGGTGCGCAAGGCCCGTCCGCCCAGCTTGGCGAGGATGATATCCTGCTTCGGCCCCCAAGCGTTTTTGAGCTTTCCCAAGATCTCGACGGGAACCGGCTCGGCGGCTGCGCCTTCGAACACCGTCCAGGCGACTGCCTCCATGCCCTTCTCGACTTCGGCGAGCGGAAGGATTTCGACCGGACCCGCTTGCGGCGGGCCGTCCGGCTGCTGCGCAGGCCGGGAAGACTGCTGCGCAGGCGGGGAAAATTGCGCGCCTGCGGCAGAAACGAACAGGCAAAGAGCCGCAAGGGCCGGCAGAAGCCGCTGATGGGGGCGACGCATCTCGAACTCAGTGCTTAGGGTAGCACCGGCGCGCGCCGGCGGAGAGTTGGCGTTTCTTCTGTAGCGTTCCCATGCCGGGCCTGCTACTCTACATCTCGATGACGCTGACACGACGCGAAATTCTGACCGCCCTCGGCGGGGCGGCGGCCGCCGGGCTGCACTGCGGCGAAGAGCCGCCGCGGCAGCCGAATATCCTGTTCCTTTTGACCGATGACCAGCGCTGGGACATGCTCGGCGCAGCCGGCAACTCGATCATCAAGACGCCCAACATGGACCGGCTCGCGCGCGAGGGCGTGCGCTTTCAAAACAATTTTGTGACGACCTCGATTTGCGCAGTCTCGCGGGCCTCGTTCTTCACCGGTCTGTATGCCCGCTGCCACGGCATTCACGGCTTCCGCACGCCGTTGAGCGCCGAGCAGCATGAGCTGAGCTATCCGGTGCGGCTGCGCAATGCCGGCTATCGCACCGGGTTCGTCGGCAAATACGGCGTGGGCGGTGCGGGCGATATCGACGACGCGGCGCGACGGTACGACTATTTCAAGGGATTCCCCGGACAAGGCCGCTATCTGGTCGAGGGGCGCGAGCACATGAGCGAGTATCTGGGCAACCAGTGCCTGGAGTTCCTCGACGGCTCGCCGCAGGACCGGCCCTGGAATCTTTCGGTCAGCTTCAAGGCGCCGCACGTGCAAGACAACGTCGCGCCTTATTTCATCAACGACCCGCTTTACGACGACTTGTTCGCCGGGGTGGAAATTCCGCCGTTCGCGCACATGGACGGCAAGTACTACGATGGGCTGCCCGAATTTCTCAAGGCCGACACGGAGAGCCGCATTCGCTGGGAGCGCCGCTTCGGAACGACCGAGAAGTGGCAGGAGTCGGTCAGGCGCTACTATGCGTTGATTTACGGCGTCGACGTGCAGATCGGCCGCATGCTCGACAAGATCGAGCAGATGGGCCAACTCGACAATACCGTGGTCGTTTTTACCGGCGACAACGGTTTCTTCCTCGGCGAGCGGGGCTGGGCCGGCAAGTGGTACATGCACGAGGAATCGATTCGCACGCCGATGATCGTCCGCGATCCGCGGTTGCCGCAGACGGCCGGCACGGTGCGGGACGAGACGGCGCTCAACATCGATGTCTCGCCCACGATTTTGAGCGCCGCGGGATTGGACGTTCCGCAATCGCTCAACGGCCGGGATCTGATGCCTCTGGTGCGCGGCGAAAGCCCGTCCTGGCGGCAGGAATGGTTTTACGAGCACCTGTTCGAGCACCCGCGAGTTCCGAAAAGCGAAGGCGTGCGCAGCGGAGATTGGAAGTATTTCGTGTTTCCCGAGGCCGAGCCCGTTTACGAAGAAATGTACGATCTGGCCTCCGACCCGCGGGAGACGACCAATCTGGCCGGCTCGGCCGAGCACGGCGGGACGCTGGAGACGATGCGCGCCAAACGCGAGCTGTGGATCGAAAATTTGTCGTCCTGGCGCATCGACCGGCCTTGGAAGGAACCGGAATACCAGCCGGTTTGATGCGTCCGGCAGACGGAAATTCCCTTACTTGCGGCCGACGGTCTCCGCCGTCGGTTTCGGCCCCGACGCCGGGTAGGGAGTGTTGAATACCGTCTTGCGGTCGCCTTGCCGTTCCATCCAGCGATCGAGCCGCCCACTCAGTTCTTGCAGCCGCTCCGCATAATCCGCATGAGCCGCCAAGTTGTTTTGCTCCAGAGGGTCCGCTTGAAGATCGTACAGTTCCTCGGCCGGCCGCAGGTAGTAACGCCGCACGATTTCCGCCGCCGCGGGGTCGGTCTCCGCCGCCTTGTCCCAGGAATCCCAATAAGCGCCGGCGACGTCTTTGCGCAGGATGTCCGAATGGTTCGTGTGGTAGTGGCCGGGCAGGAGGTTGCGGATGTATTTGAACCTTGCGGTGCGGATGCTGCGCATCGGGTAAACGTTGTAAACGCCGTCGCCGCTGTGCGTGGCGAAGATCTCGGTGCGGTGTTCCCGGCTGTGTCCGGTCAGAACTCCGGCGAACGACCGTCCGTCCGTGTCCGCCGGCGCTTCTCCTCCCGCAAGGTCGATCAGCGTCGGCAGGATGTCGACCCAGCTCACCATGGCGTCGGTGCGGGCGCCCGGTTCGATCTTCCCCGGCCAGGCCACGATCAGCGGCACGCGGATACCGGCCTCGTAAAGGTTCCACTTGCCGAACGGCCACTGCCCGCCGTGGTCGCTGCTGAACGCATAGACGACGTTCTCGCCCAATCTTTTCCGGGCGATGTCCATGATCTTGCCCAACTCCTCGTCGAGTCCCGTAATATCCGAGAAGTAACGCGCGCGGTGCTTGCGGGTTGCGGGCGAGTCGATGAAGTACGGAGGCAGGCCGACCTCGTCCGGGTCGTAGACGCTCTCCGCGGTCCAGGGCACGTGCGGCCGGCGGTCTCCGACCAGCAGGCAGAGCGGAGCGGCGGACCGGCGCTGCGCGAAGTATTCGGCCGCATGATCGGCGAGGTTCACGCGCGGTCGAGAGTAGTGGTCGAACCCGTATTCGGGCTTGTTCTCACCGTGGGCTACTTTGCCGAAGGAGGCGATTTCGTAACCCAGGCGTTTCAGCGCGGCGGTCAGGAACGGAACGCCCGGTTTGGGGTAGGTGTGGTTCGCCTCCGCCCCGTTGCGCGCCGGCATCAGTCCGGTCAGCAGCGCCGCCCGACTAGGCGCACAGGCCGGCGAAGCGACGAAAGCGTTGTCGAAGGTCATGCCCATCGCCGCCAGGCGTTCGAGATTGGGCGTGCGTGCGTCTTTGGAGCCGTAAACGCTCGTGTCCAGCCCCCCGAGGTCGTCGGCCAGAAAGATCACCAGGTGAGGCGGCGCGGCGGCCGCAGCGGCGACGATCAGTATCGGCAGGATTATCGCGGTCGGTCTCATTTGTCGTTCCCTCTGCCGCTGCGGCCGGCCGCGGCGCTCTCCAGGTAGTCCCACAGCGAGAGCGCGCGCTCGACCGCGAGCGGCGCATCCTCTTCCAGTAAATAGCCCTCGCCAATAAGCGCCCGGGCTGCGGCTGCGGTCTGCTTGCGGTACGCTGCGCGGCTTGCATAGCGCTCTTCGACCGCAAGCCGCGGATCGCCCCGCTCCAGACGCTCCGCCTCGGTCCAGGCAAAGGGGATCGTCGCGCCGGCGTTTCCGGGGTTGTGATCCGCCTCGGACACGCTTTCCTTGAACCGGTTCCAGCCCGTGAACGTCGCCAGGGGCGCGGCGACCGCGGGCAGACGGATGCCGCCCAGCTCGTTGCCGTCCCGGTCGAGCCGGGGAAGCTTGGCCGGGTAAGGCGGGCCGACCACGCGGGGCGGTTGAAACGCGACGATTCCTTTCTGCCTGAACTGCGGCCCGAAGTCGAGCCGCATCGCCCGGCGCTGATGTCCCGGCGGTCCCGGGCCGGGAACCGGCGGGAAACGCAAGCTCTCGAGAGCGGTCAATTCGCCGATCGCCGGATACTTCGACGCAGGCGGTTCGCGGCCTTTTGTCAGCCATTCCTCCAACCCGACGAGGAGCGCCCGGAGCAGCGGCGCATGGGCGTTGGCGTTCAGCGGGTAGGCCAACTCCGCGGACGCTCGCGGAGGCACGGACCCGGAACCGTGCTGCGTCCCGGCAAAATAGTACAGCCGCGTCGATTCGGCCAACGGCGCATCAGCTTTTCCGTCCAGCGTCGTATGCAGCAGCGAAGCCGAGCGGTTCCAGTATTCGCTCGAAGTCAACGTATAGACGACTTTCGGCGTCACGCCGTCTTTCTCGGCCCGGGCAAGGATGCCGCCGCTTTCTCCGCTGTGCGGGTCTTTGTCCGGCAAGCCGCGGAAGGGGAAAATCTCGACCGTGTAATAGGGGTCTTGCCGTGTCGGCTGCGCGAACCGGTGGGTGAAGCTCCCCCGCGCGGCGCCGGCGATGTGCGGCCACACGCCGTCGAAAACGCGGCGCCCGCGCTCATCGGCATTGAAGCCTGCGTATAGGAACGCCCGCAGAAAACGCCCGCTTTGCGAGGAGCCGAAGGCGATCGCACGATCGAGATCGGCGTGGAGATTGCCCAATTCCCCCAAGTTCCGCTCGCTGCCGAATTTCAGCAGGGAAACGAAATCGCGGATCGCCGCCGCGCCCAGACCGGCAATGCCGGGGTTCTTGGCGCGGTAAACGACGTCGTAGGTCTTGCCCGCGGCGAAGCCTCCATCGAGCGCCGCCGTCTGCGCATCCAGAAACCGCCAGCGCTTGCGCGGAATCTCGCGGCCCGGCCCGTCGGGATAATTCCTGACAATGAGCTTGGCGCCGGGGTCCGACAAATCCGCGGCCGGATAGGGCCTGTGCCCGCGGCCGGCAACGGAGAAGCTCGCCGCGGGCGCCGACGGGCTGAAGTGCGAGCGGGTCCGGCCTTCCACTCCTTGAGCCGCCGGAGCCTCCAGGCGCAAAGCGTGCTCCCGTTCCACGAGATCGAACTGCCAGCCCACCCAGACGAGCGTATAGCCCCGCTTGAAGAGGAAGCCGTCGCCGAAATCCGCCGAGGACCGGGGATCGCGCGCTCCCGGTCTCTCGGCGCGGTTGAACCGCAGCAAGCTCTTGCCGCCGCGATTCGATACTTCGAGCAGGATCGTTCCCGACCCCCGCTCCGGCGCCGTCGGCTTGAGGATGTAAACGTCCGCCGAGAACTCGACGCGCCCTTGCGCGTTGCGCGGCGCCGCTCCGAGATCGTGAACGGCCGCGTTGGCCGCGGCATCGGGATCGACCTCGAAATGCGCCTTGGCAATCACTCGTTCGTAGGGGCCGGCCTTGCCGAACCCGGCGCCGTTCAGCACCGGCGACCGCTCCAGAATGCGAATGCCGGCGACCTCCGCCGGCAGGACCGGCATCGTACAAAGCAGCAGCGCCAGCAATTTGGGGGCCATCTTCGCTGTGAGTATAGCCGCTCGCAGCTCCGGTTTGGGGCGCCCGCAATCCGTTGGAACGGTGGTCGGGGCGGAGGGATTCGCCCCCCCGGCTTCCTGCGCCCAAAGCAGGCGCGCTGCCGGACTGCGCCACGCCCCGCGCCGGCGGCCTGTTCCGATTGTAGCGGGCGGGAGAAATCCTTTCGGATGTCGGGACGAGGCTGCTTCAGCTTCCAATGCGCTTGACGCCGAAGCCCGATATCTGCTTATAATTACCGGAGACTGTGGCAGAAAAAACTACCGGGTCTGCCAGTCTCCACGTTCCGAGCGTATCGGTTATCGTCCCGGCCCGTAACGCTGAGGAGACTATTGGGGCGGCTCTTGACTCCGTGTTGTCCCAGGAGTATCCGTGTGCGGTGGAGGTGCTCGTCGCCGACGGATCCGACACCCCGGCCACGTCCGAGTTGGTGCGCCGGTTGTACCCGTCGGTGCGGCTGATTCCCAATCCGAATCGTCTCGCCGGGGCCGGCATTAACGCGGCAGCGAGCGTGGCGGCAGGAGAAGTTCTCGTGCGCTGCGATGCCCATGCGGTTTTGCCGCCCGGGTATCTGCGCCGCGCCGTCGAAACGCTGGAGAGAACTGGGGCGGCCAATGTGGGCGGACGGCAACGGCCGGTTGGGACCACGTTCTTCGAGCGGGCGGTGGCGCTGGCGATGACCACGGTGCTCGGAGCGGGCCGCGCCCGCTACCGGCTTGGCGGCCCCGAGGGACCCGTCGATACCGTTTTCCTGGGCGCTTTCCGGCGTAAAGCGTTGGACGAAGTGGGCGGAGGAGTCGATGCATCCCTGGTTCGCGGCGAAGACTACGAACTCAACTGGCGGCTGCGGGAACACGGGCATACGGTGTGGTTCGATCCCGCGCTCGAGGTCGTTTACCGGCCCCGCTCCACGTTGCGGGCGCTCGCCCGGCAGTATTTCGACAATGGCCGCTGGAAACGGAAAGTGATCCTGCGGCACCCGCGTGCGATGCTGCCGCGACATCTTATCGGCGCGCTGGTGACGCCGAGTTTGGCCGCCTTGGTGTATTTGGCCCTGACCGGAGCCTTTTCGTGGGCGGCCCCGCCGGCGCTCGCCTACCTTCTCGTCCTGGCGATCTGCTCTCTGGCCACCGGCATCCGCTGGCGCGAGCCCGCCGCGATCCTTCTCCCGGCGGCGCTCGCCGCCATGCACGTGAGTTGGGGAGTCGGTTTCTTCTTTCCGCTCCGGCTAGGTCAGGCCAGAGCGGTTGCCGCTTCCGACCGCAAGCGGGCGGATCGGAAGACAACGGTTTCCGGACGCTAGGGCGGCCGGATGCGCCATGCTCCAATCGACTCCGGGAACGAGGCATACGCTGCGCGGTCCGGACACAACCGGCGAACAGGATGTCGCCATCCTGTTCGCGAGCCGGGTTGGCCTTGTCCTGCTTTCTCTGCTGATCCAGGGGGGGCTTGCCTGGCTGCTTCTTCCCGCAGGACGGGGCAGCTATGCCGCCTGCGTTGCGTTCGGGACTATGCTCGGCCTGCTCTTCACGCCCGGCGCCCAACAGGGCGCGCAGTATTTCGTCATGGCCGGACAAACAAGCGTGTCGCAGGGCGTGTCCTCCGCGCTGGCGATCAGCCTCGTCGGCGGAGGATTGGCTATCGCGCCGGCGGTCCCGCTGATCCACGGCAACATCGCCTTCTTTCAAAAAGCGGATATGCGCTCGTTTCACCTGGCGCTGATCTTGATTCCGCTCATGGCCTTCTCGACGGCGATCGAGCATCAACTCGCCGCGCTCAGGCGCTTTGGCCGGCTGGCGGTCTTTTCGCTGTTGCGGGCGGCGGTGAACGTGCTGGCGATCGCGGCGCTTGTCTGGGGCCTGGACCTGGGGGTCGACGGCGCCGTCGCGTCGTTTGCCGCCGGTCATCTGGTCATGATCGCCGTCTGTCTGCGGGATCTGCGGCGGCATTGCGGGCTAGCCATTGAACTGCCGTCCCGGTCCAGTATCGCCCGCGTGCTTGGCTACGGCTTGCGATACCATATCGCGCGCATCGGGGAAGCGGTCGAGCCGCACATAGGCATTCTCGTTCTCGGGTCCATCGCCGGCGAGTCCGATATGGGGCTGTTCGCGGCCGCAAGCTCGCTCATGCTTGGGTTCGCCATGATCTCCCACTCGGTGGGCAACGCGCTGCTGCCTCGTATCGCCGGTAGAAATAACCCCGACCTGACCGCTCTCTGCTTGCGCCTCGTTTGCGGAGTTACCGCGGCCGCCCTCCTCGTCGTGCTGGCGATCGGTACGCCGCTGGTTCGGTTCCTGCTGTCGGCCGCCTTCCTGCCGGCGGTTCCGCTGCTCTGGATCATGGCTCCCGGCATCCTTGCATACGCCTGCATGGGCATTTTCCTGACGCATTTCAAGGGCGTCAACCGCCCGGAGGTCTGCTCGTGGGCGGTCGGCCTCGGCGTATGCGTGAATCTCGGCGCGCTCCTGTTGCTCTACCCGGCGCTCGGCGTCGAAGCGGCCGCTTGGGCCATGACCTCCGGCATGATCTGCCGCTGCCTCTTTTTCGCCATCGTATTCAGAAAAACGACCCGCATGGCTTGGTTGCCGATCTGGTTGCCGCGCCGCAGCGACGCAAGTTTCTTGTGGGCGGCCGGCCGATCCCTGCTTGGTCATCAATGGCGATCGACGTGACGAAAATCCTGCTCATTGCTCCGCTGGGCTCGGGGACCTCCGCCGCCAACGTGATCGGGGGGAACAGGGTGCTGGCCGAGAAATTGGTTTATGAACTGGGTCAGCGGGGTTTTGAGTTGGAAGCGCTCGACACCTCGGGGAGCGTAACCAATCGGCCGCGCTGGATAATTCAGGCTGTTCGCCTTGCGCGGTACCTGCGGGTGATGTGGGGTCTTGTGAGGAGGCTCCGGCGCTCGCAGATAGTTTTTCTCTTCATTGCTTCCTGGTCGGCAACGGTTCTGGCGTCATCGGTCTGGGCGCTTTGCAAGTTGGCGCGCCGGCCCATGGTGCTGCGCTTTTCCGGAGCCAATTTCAGTCAGGTGTATCGAAACTTCGGCGCTTTGGCCCGCCGGCTGGCTGACCGCACCTACTTGCATAGCGCGCTGGTGTACGTAGAGACGCTGGAACTCATTCGGAACTTTGAAAACCCGGCCAATTTCCGCTGGTTCCCCTGTTCGCGGGACATCGAGGCGCCGCCTACGGTCAGGCGCGAGATACCCGACCGGCTGATTTTCGTTGCCCGTCTGGACATGGACAAGGGGCTGGCCGAAGCTCTTGAGGCCTGCCGTAACCTGCCCGGGGATTGTCATCTCAATGTTTACGGGCCGCGGGTGTCGGACACGGACCTTTCGTTGTTCGAGGGTCATCCGCAGGCGAGCTACGGCGGCGTTCTGAAGCCGGAAGAGGTGCCCCGGACGATGGTCGAACACGATCTGCTGATATACCCCAGCTATTTCCGCGCCGAGGGCTATGCAGCCGTCATCGTCGAGGCCTTTCAGTGCGGCCTGCCGGTCGTTGCCGCCAAGTGGGGCGGCGTTCCCGAACTGGTCGGGCATGAGGAGAACGGGTTGCTGGTGGAGCCCCGCTCGGCGGCGGCGGTGCAGGCGGCCATCGAGCGCTTGCGGGAAGACCCGGCCCTGTACCGGCGTCTCTGCGAGGGCGCACGACGGCGCGGGGAAGATTTCCGCAGCGCACACTGGTTTGAATCCATCGCCGCAGACCTGCGCGCACTGTGCCGGATGTGAGCTCCGCGGCAACCGAGCGGACAATGCCCATGCCCGCGTCTGGTAGAAAATATGGACGTGGAGGATACACGCACGATTTTTCTTCGGCGTACTTCCGGCCATCGCGGGCTCCTGTCGCTCTACCCGGCGCTTGGCGTCGAAGCCCCCGCCCGGCATGACCGCCGGCTGTCAGCGGGCCATGCAGCGGCGAGGGTTCTTCAGGCTTGGGGACGCCGCGAGTTTGGCCGAGGAGTGCGTCCCAACGGCCGCCGGATACAGACCTTGCCTCAATCTCCCGCCTCGATCAGACACTCTCCGCTACCGCCATACCGCTTCCGGACGGCGCGGCGCGCGCATCTTCGGCAGCGCCGGGTTCGGCGCGGAAGTCACGGATCAGGCGCTCGAGGCCCTGCCGGATATCCACGCGCGGCTCCCAGCCGAGTAGTTTCCGGGCCCGCGTCGGGTCGCCGTGGAAGTGGGATACGTCGAACGAACGCGGCGCCGCCTCCCGGATGATCGCCTCCGTACCGGTGATCTCCACCGCCAGCGCCGCCAGTTGACCCAGTGTGTATGGCCGTCCGGTGAGCAAGTGTATCGGCGGCGGCGGCTCCTTCGCCAACACGCCTATGAGCGCAACGATGCCGCGAATCGTGTCGTCGAGATGGGTGAAGTCGAAAGTATGCCCGGCGCCTTCCACATGGAGGACGCCGCCCTGCGCAGCGGCTCGGGCGAATGCCGGGACAACGCGGTCCGCATGGTCGCGCGGACTCCCGTAAACATTGGAAAGCCTGACGACCGCAGCCCGCAAGCCCCGGTTTCGGGCTGCCCGCACGAGCCGCTCGCCCTCGGCTTTCGAGCGCCCGTAGATATTGACGGGCCGCAACGGGGCATCCTCGGCGACGGGCAATCTGTCGGGCTGCCCATAGACTTCGCGGCTGCTGGAGAAAAGGAGCCAAGGTTGCTGCGCCGCGCGCTCTGCCGCCTCGATGACGTTATGCAGCCCGTTGACGTTGGTTTCCCAACAGGTCTGCGGATCGCGCTCGCCCCACACGACACGGGAGACTGCCGCGAGATGGACGATGCCGTCGCAGCCCGCGGCCGCGGCGCGGACGCAGTCCCTGTCCCGCACGTCGCCTGCTGCGCTGCGCGAACCCTGCAAATCCAGTCCTGCGACCGTCCACCCTGCGGTTGCAAGCGCCGCGCGAAGGGCTGTGCCGACCAACCCCTCCGAACCAGTGATCAAAATGCGGCCGGTGTTCATCCGTGAGGTCTCCCATTCCAGGAACATGCAGTTTTTTTCATGTATGACGTTGTCCGCAGCGTCTGTGCAGCAATAGGAAATGCACAGGCTTGCCGCAAACGGCGTGAACCGCCGCCGCATTGCGCAGCGCGCCATTGCGCAGCGCGCCTTCGTCAGAACGCTCCGGACCGTACAGCCGCCGGCTCATCTTTCGGCTGTCGACCGCAGCCCCATTCATGAGGATAGCATTTCGAGCGCTTTTAGTACGGTCTTGTCTCGTCTAACGAGAGATGAGTTGAAGGGGAATGCGGGAACGATCTTGCATCTCGAACCGAAAGCGCCCAAGACGCTGGACCGGGTACGGTTATTTTTGGAAGACGGCGCCGGGCCGGCGCGTAAGGCCGCCTGCGTGTTCGGCCCCAGAGTATATATTGGTATAATAGCCATTATTTCCCCGGGGCTGTCAAGCGGGCATTATGGACAAGCTGGCAAGTTTTACACACAAGCGCCGCGGCGGCAGCCTGTCTCAGCCCGATGCAGGCGCCTCCCCGCAAAGGCAGCCTGCGCATCGGACGCATCGCCGCCTGGGATGATGACTTCCTACAAAGCCCATGACAGCCTGCAACCATCCACCCGATTGCCGGGGCAAGATATGAGCAGGAAGATTGTGGTCGCCGGCGGCGGGGGGTTTATCGGCGGGCGCCTCGTCGAGGCGTTGCTGAAGCGGGGCCACGAGGTCCGTTGCGTGGACCGCAAGCCCATGGGCGACTGGAACCGGGTCCACGAGGGCGCCGAGAACGTTGTCGCCGATCTTCAGGGACTCGACGACTGCATGGCGGCCTGCGAAGGGATGACCGAGTGCTACCAGCTCGCCGCCGACATGGGCGGCATGGGCTTCATCGAGAACAACAAGGCGCTGTGCATGCTCTCGGTGCTGATCAACACGCATATGCTGCTAGCGGCCAGGGAGCACGGACTCGAGTCGTTCTTTTACTCCTCTTCCGCCTGCGTGTACAATGCCGACAAGCAGAAGAGCGAAGACGCAGTTCCCCTGCGGGAGGAAGACGCCTACCCGGCCATGCCCGAAGACGGCTACGGTTGGGAGAAGCTGTTTTCCGAGCGGATGTGCCGCCACTTCCGGGAGGATTTCGGGCTGCGCACCCGAGTGGCCCGCTACCACAACGTGTACGGCCCGCACGGAACCTGGGAGGGCGGCAGGGAAAAGGCGCCCGCCGCGATATGCCGCAAGGTGGTCCAGGCCAAGCGCAGCGGCAACCTCGCTATCGAGATCTGGGGCGACGGCAAGCAGACCCGGTCTTTCATGTACATTGACGATTGCCTGAAGGGCACGCAGGACATCATGAACAGCGACATCCTCGAACCCGTCAATCTCGGCTCGAGCGAGTTGACGACCATCGACGGGCTCGTGGACACGGTCGAGGACATCGCCGGCGTGAAGCTCGAGCGGCGTTACAAGCTCGACGCCCCCAAGGGCGTGAACGGCCGCAACAGCGACAACGAGGCGATCCGGCGGGCGCTCGGGTGGGAGCCTTCGGTCCCGCTGCGGGACGGCATGGAGCGCACCTACCGCTGGATCCACGACGAGTACGTGAAAAAGTACGGTTAAAGCCTCGTGGCCCGCATCCTGATCCTGACCCAGCCCTACGTGCCGGATCCGTCCACCACCGGCCAGCACCTGCACAGCGCCGCCGCGGCGTTGGCCGGCCGGGGCCACGAGGTGCGGGTGCTCGCGGCCGACCGGGGCTACGAGGTCCCGAGCCGGAAGTACCCTTCGCGGGAGACGCGGGACGGGGTCGAGATCCGGCGCCTCCCGCTGAGCTCGTTCGGCAAGGGCAACATCTTCGTTCGGGTGGCCGGCGCGCTGGCTTTCGTGGCGCAAGCCTGTGTCCGCGGAGTTTTTTCGCGGAAACCCGACGTCGTCCTGGTGAGCACGACGCCCCCTCTGTGCCCTCTCGCCGCCCTCGTCCTCTCGTGGCTGCGCGGGGTCCCGATCTGCTATTGGCTTCACGATCTGAACCCGGATCTGGCGATCGAGATGGGCATGTTGCGCAAGGGCGCCCTCCCGGCGCGCCTGATGAACCGGCTGAACCGCCGGCTCCTCGGTCGCGCCAAGCGCATCGTCGTCCTCGACCGCTTCATGGCCGAGCGCGTACGGCGCAAGCCGGCCGTGGCGGCGAAGACCGCCGTCATGCCGCCGTGGCCGCACAACGACAGCGGCGCGCGGGTCGAGCACGCCGACAACCCCTGGCGCCAGGAACACATCGAGGAAAACCGCCGCGTCGTCATGTACAGCGGCAACCATAGTCCGGCCCACCCGTTGGATACGCTGCTGCAAGCCGCGCTGCGGCTACAGGACGAGGACGGTCTCGAGTTCCTCTTCGTCGGCGGCGGTCTCGGCAAGCGGGAGATCGAAGCGGCTATCGAGCGGGAGCGCCCCCGCAACATCCGCTCCCTGCCGTACCAGCCCTTGGAGACGCTGCGCTATTCCCTCGCCGCCGCCGACGTACACCTGGTGTCCGTCGGCAACGCGATGGTCGGCATCTCGCATCCGTGCAAGATCTATGGCGCGATGGCGGCAGGGCGTCCCATCCTGCTGCTCGGTCCGGCCCGCTGCCATGCCGGCGACATTATGGGCGAGCATGACATCGGCTGGCGCGTCGCCCATGGGGACGTGGACGGCGCCGTGGAGGCGCTGCGGGATATCCGGCGCGCCCCTCGCGAGCGTCTCGAGAAGATGGGCCGGTCCGCGCAGGAACTGGTCCGGCGCCGCTACTCGCAAGACGCCCTGCGCAACCGGTTCTGTGACGAAGTGGAAGCAATCCTCCGGCTTCCGGCGCCTGCCGCGCGAGAGGCCGCAAACGACCGGTCCCGTTAACCGTGTCTTTGCCCATGAACGAGACGAACTCTCCCATGGCTGGGCCGGCGGCTCGTTTTCTCATGGTCGGTCCGCTCCCGCCCCCGGAACACGGCCAAGCGCTATCATTCGAGACGTTGTGCGGCGCGCTCCGCGACCGCGGCCACCATTGCCGGACCGTGAACATCCAAGGAAAGAATCCCTCTTCTCTCGGACGATTGACCCTGAGGCGGTCGATGGAAACGCTGCTTGCTTTTGTCCGTTTCGCGGTCGGGCTGATCGCGCTTTACCGCCGCGTATACATCACGGTCTCCCGGTCTAGAGCAGGCTTCATGCGGGACATGCCGATGATCTGGAGCGCCCGGCTGTGCGCTTGCCGCGTCGTCATCCATGTGAAAGGGGGGAATTACGATGTCTTCTACCGCGCGCAGCCGCGGTTCTTGCGGTTCCTGATCCGCCATACTCTGCGGCGCACCTGCCGGATCATTGTCCTGAGCGAGCAGTTCAGAGGCATGTTCGACTTCGATCCGACGCTCAAGGAGCGCATCGCGGTCGTACCGAACGGTCCGCCCTTTATCCCGAACGCCGCGCGGCGAAGGCGGCGCTTGAGTCGGGAGCGGCCCGTGCGGCTCCTGTTTCTGTCCAACCTGATCCAGTCCAAGGGCTACTTCGATGTGCTGGAAGCCGCGGCGATTCTACGGAAGACGACGGCGATTCCGCTGGAAGCCGTCTTCGCGGGCCGCTTCCTGTCGTCCCCCGACGATCCCGTGCCGATGTCGGCGGCGGAGGCGGAAACGAGATTCCATAAGTACGTCGCGGCCAACCGCCTGGAGAGCGTCGTTCGCTACGCGGGGCCGGTCGTCGGCGAAGAAAAACGGCGTTTGCTCGAAGCCGGTGATTTTTTCCTTCTGCCGACCTGCTATTTTACTGAGGGGCAACCCGTTTCGATCGTCGAAGCCATGGCCTACGGCTGCGTCGTGATTGCCACGGACTACCGAGCCATACCGGACATGGTGATCGACGGCGTCACCGGCATGCTGATCGAGTACGGTCGGCCGGACCGGATCGCCGACGCCGTCCGGCGAATTGTCGCCGAACCCGACCGCTACGAGGCGATGAGCCAAGCGGCGGTGGAACGTTACGAGAGACGCTTTACGCTGCAACGACATCTCGACGCGATCGTTCCTCTACTGAAATATGCATGAGTAGCGGTTACCGAACGGATTTCGTAAATGTGCGGCGCGAAGGCGCGCCGGACAACGTCTCGGCGCGGGCAAGCGCAGGCCGGCGAGTCGCGCTGTTCCGTGCCTTCGCTCGCCGGCGGCGGCGCCGAACGCGCTTTGCTTGAAATCGCGCGAGGGTTGACCCGGCGCGGGTTCGCCGTCGATCTGGCGGTCACCCGCAGCGGCGGCGCGCTCTGGGGAGCGGTCTCGGAGGACGTTCGGCTTATCGACCTGAAATCCTGGAAGACCCCGACCTGTCTTCCCGCGCTGGTCCGCTACATCGGGCGCGAGCGGCCCGCCCTGCTCGTTTCGGCCTTGGAGCTGGGGCGTGTTAACACTAACAGGGTACGGCAAGAGTCCGGTGGGCAGGGTAGGCGCCATAGAGCGATGCGATAGAGAACAGACGTTAACGGAACTCGGGATTTTGATTTCTGCCGGGCGGGTCGAGCAGTTCGTAACCCTTCGGGCGAGCCGTTGTGCGGGGCGGCAAGACACCTCAGCGTCCGTTGGCTTGTTCGTTGGGCAGTGGCGCTCTTCCGGTTCGCCTTGCTCTGCGGCGAGTGAGCGCGGGAACCTCTGGCGCCGCCGTCGGAACCGATCGCCCCGCCGTCAAACCGGGCGCTCACCTGGCGCCGAAAATGCTTGGCAACCGAGAAGCTGGATTGGCTACACTCTGTAAGCGGAGGGCTGCTTGTCTTCTGTGGCGCTAACGTTTTGTGCGTAAATGTTTTAGGCCACATCAGGCAGCCCTTTTCCTACCCCCTGGTGAAATATCCGGGCTATCTCGCCGAAGGTCAACCGGTGTCGATCATCGAAGACATGGCCTACGGGCGCGTCGTGATCTCCACGGACTACCGGGCCATCCCAGACCTGGTCGTCGACGGCGTGCTGATCGAACATGGCCGGCCGTATCGGATGGCGGACGCCATGCGCCGCATCGTCGGAGATCCGCGCCGGTACGAAGCGATGAGCAGCGCGGCGTGCAAGCACTACGCCAGGCGCTTCACGATGCAGCGACGCCTGGATGCGATTGTTCCCCTTCTGGAGGGTGCGTGAACGTCGCTTCCCTGCGTTCAGGCTCGGCGTCCGCGGCGCGCGTGGCGCGGCACACGTTCTGGATGGGCGCCGTGACCTTGGCCCAATTGCTCAGCGGCGTCGCGATGCTTGCACTCTCCGCACGCATCCTGGGGCCGAAGGACTTCGGCGTGCTGGCCATTGTTACCAGCACATCGGCCATTTTCTACGCCTTCATGCGGGTGTCCGGCGACGATGTGATTACCGCCTTCGTGATCCGCAGCATGACGGCCGGACACCACGCCGCCACCGCCGCCACGCTGCGGATGGCCTTCGTCTCCGTCCAGGGGCTGGCGCTCGTGGCCTATGCGCTGTTCGCGGCGTTCACGTTGACGGCCGGCGAATTGGTCGGCGTGGCGCAGGCGCATGCCGGCGTCATGCTGGCGTGCGGACTGGCCGGCCTGCTGATGGCGACGCATCGGGAATGCCTGGCGGCGTTGCGGCTCGCGGATCGGCTGCCCCTGGGGTTGACGGCCGTGGCGGCGGGCGCCTTGGTTCGCGCCGCGGCGCTGCTCGCCGTGTGGCGGACCGGCGGCGGATTGATGCCGGTGTCGTGGGCCATCGTCGCCGGAGCGGCCGTCACCGGGACCGGGCTGTTCGCCGCGGCGGCGATGTCCGCCGGGCGGGACCGGCTGCCGCGCTTCCTCCACGGATGGTCGGTCAGGGTCCCGCGGGACGTCGTTCGGTTTCAACTGGTTTCGTTCAGTCAAACCAAGGTGGGGGCGTTGTACGGGCATCTCGACGTGCTGCTGTTGGGCGCGCTGATCGGCCCGGTACAGGCCGGGATCTACCGGGCGGCGCGGCGCCTGATCGACGTGACGACCACACCGGCGGAACCGCTGTCCCTGAGCGTACAGGCCGACTACAGCCGCCGGTGGTACGCCTCGGATGGCGTTGCGGTGCGGAGGCTGTCCCGCCGGTTCACGATGGCGGCGGTGACGCTGGCTATAGCGATCTACGGACTGCTGATCGTCCTGCACCGCCCGGTCGTGCGCATGGCGCTCGGCCCGGACTTCGAGGAGGCCGTCGAGCCGCTCCTCATCATGATCCCCGGCGCCTTCGCGATCGTCAGCGTCGCCGCACTGCGGGTCCTGCCGGCGGCGACGGGCCGTGCGTGGCCCTCGCTGATCTGGACGGCCGTCGCTCTTGCCGCACAACTGTCCACGCTGCTGCTCCTAGTGCCCACGCACGGCGTGGCGGGCGCCGCGTGGGCGTACACCGTCTATCAAATGGTGCTTGCCGCGGCGGTCGTCGCGTTCGCTGTCGCCATCGGGCGTCGCAGCCGCCATAAGGAGGGTCATGCCGAATACGCCGAATAAATCCCGGCGCTTGGGTAAGTGTATAATGGCCGCTGTAATGGCAGTCCCGCAGTGCGTGTTCAGACCCGGCGATCTCCCCGGCCTTCAACCGGAACGCGAGCGTGAGATAGCGGTGAGGCCGGCGTGGACCGGTGCCGGCTGGAGGATCGCGCTCTTCGTGCCCTCACTCGCCGGCGGCGGCGCCGAGCGCGTCGTGCTGGAGGTCGCGCGGCAGTTGGCGCGGCGCGGATGCGTCGTCGACCTGGTGGTCACCCGCAGCGGTGGGGCGCTCTGGGAATCGGTTCCGGAGGATGTCCGCTTGATCAATCTGAACTCCTGGAAGACACTGACCTGTCTGCCCGCGCTGGTCCGCTACATCCGGCGCGATCGACCGTCCGTGCTGCTTTCCGCCTTGACGTTCGGGAACCTGACGGCTCTGGTCACGAAGAAGCTCTTTGCCCGACATCTGCGTCTGATCGTGAGCCAGCACAGCACGTACACGGTCGAGGGTCAGGGCAGAGGGATCACGTTCCGCACGGCCAACCACCTCCTGAAATGGCTGTTGCCTGCCGCTGACGCGATTGTCGCCGTCTCATTCGGCGTGGCCGAAGACCTGAAGCGCGCGGCTCCGCGGGCGGGCGGCCTGATATCGGTCATCCCGAATCCGGTGGTGTCTCCCGCCCTCGCCGAACAAGCCAAGCTGCCGCTGGAGCATCCCTGGTTCGGCGACCCGCGGACACCGGTGATTCTCACCGCCGGCCGGCTGTTCATCCCACAAAAGGACCAGCCGACGCTGCTCCGAGCCTTCGCGGAGGTGCTGAAGTCGCGTCCCGCGCGGCTGGTGGTGCTCGGCGAAGGGCCGGACCTGAACAGCCTGACGACCCTCGCCCGCGAGCTGGGTATCCGGGCGCACGTCGATTTTGCCGGATTCAGGCCCAACCCGTTCGCCTACATGGCAAAGGCGCGGGTATTCGTGCTCTCTTCCGTTTGCGAAGGGCTGGCCATCGTGCTGGTCGAAGCCATGGCGTGCGGCACGTCCGTGATCAGCACGGACTGCCCCAACGGTCCACGAGAGATACTGGAAGGCGGCAAGTGGGGACGCTTGGTGCCCGTGGGCGACTGGCGATCGCTGGCGCGGGCGATACGGGAAACGCTCGATCGTCCGGTCGCCCCGGAGCATCTGATCGCCAGGGCAAACCACTACTCCGTGGCTGCGGCGATGGAGCGGTACCTGGAACTGCTGAATCACGTTGCGCCCGTTGCGCCGGCTCCACCGGAAGCCGCATACCAATAATGGCCACCGAGTCACCAGCAGCCAACTCGGCGGCACGGCGGGCAGTGCGCCGGTTCTTCCATTCCCGTCAGGATTTGGCGGGGCTGATCTTCGTCCTGTTGATGATGACCATCTTCGCTCAGGCGTGGTTCGCCAGCACTCCGCTGCCGCTCGGGGGGCCGAACGTCGTGCTCGCTGGTATGGCGGTCTTCCTGTTGCTGTTTCATCTCGCGTCGCGTGCTGCATCGTCATGGAAACGCTCCACTGGCGTTCCCGCCGTCGTCGAGGACTTCCGCAATGACTTGCTCCCGGTAATTCCGGCGATAGCGGTGTCGGCGTTGCTGGCGGCATGGATGCTGGCGGTCTATCTGCGCACCGATACGCTCGATCCGACACGGTTGGGGCGGATGGCGCTGGGCGTCGGTGTGCTGTTCGCGGCGTACCTGTCCGTGGACAGTATTTACCGGGTCAAGCTCATGCTGCTGGCGACCATCGTGGCGACTGTCGTATCCGCGCTGTTCGGCTTCGCCGTGCTCCTTGTCGGCGATCCTTTCCTGACCATGTGGCTGCATCTTGCCGACGTGAGCATGGACAAGCTGAGTGACGTCTTCACCAAGGGCAGAATGGCCGGGCTCGCCCTGAACACGCAAATCTTCGCTGGGCAAGTCGCTGTCGGCATCCTTCTGTCCTTCGCCGCCCTCCTGTACGACTCCTTCGGGAACGGCAGCGCGCCCGGAAAAACCTGCAGAGCCGCCCTGTTCGTCGCGTTGATGACCATGATGACGGCGCTCGTTGTCAACGCCACCCGCTCCGCCCTCCTCGGTGTGCTCGTCAGCGCCGGCGCCATCGCCTTGTCGTCTCTGAGAGCGCCGCGTCGTCGCCGGCGTCTGCTCTTCATCGTGCCGTTGATGGCAATCTGGCTGCTCGCATTTTTCAACCCCGTATTTGCGGTCCGGGACGTCGTCAGCCTCTTGGATAGCGACCGTCCGGCGGCGGTCGACGGTCTCCTCGCAGGCAGCCACAGACTCGCTGACCGTAGTGACCGCGCGGTCAAAGCCCATGCGATTGCAGGGATTACCGCCGGACTGGTGTATACGGTACAACTGCGCGCACGGAACGACCGCGGATTTGGGGACGCGGTCGAGATTGCCGCCAAGGCGGAGAACGACGGCCGCTTGACGCTGATCTGGGACGATCCCAACGACCCGGACATCACCGGCTATCAGTTCCGGCTGCGGGCGGCCGGGGAAACGGAGTGGCGGCCGTGGCGAGATTTCATTACCTTTCTGCACATCGGCAGCCAGGTCGTTGACGGTCCCGGCGCCGACCACGGCGTACTCAATCTACCCACAGAGTCAAGATCCGTGCCGCTGACTCGATTCGTGGCGGGAGGGGCCCGCGTCGACGCGGACGGAGAGTGGCAACTGAACACGCGCGATGCCATCACGTGGGAGATCGACGCGTCGGCCACATCCGGAACGAGACGGCTGCTCGTTGCCGAGGCGGATGAGTCGGAGCGAACAGATCTGGCGGTTGTGCGGCCGGGAAGCACGGTTCGTGTCGAAGCAGATGCCGCGAACTGGGGCGAGTACAGGGTGTCCAATGTGTTCGCGACGGACGTGCGGGTGGTTTTCCGCCTCTCGGAGCTCACGGCCTCGGCCGGTAATCGGGCCTCACTGATAGAGGGTAGCTCCGCTGTGCTCTCCTACGAGCATACGCGTACTGTTTACAACTCGACCCTGGAAGGCCTTGCCGCAGGCCCCGGCCGGCTTGCCGGCCGGGGCGACCGCCCGATCATCGGCCACACGATTGGGGGGGTGAATTCGCAGAAGCGCTACGAGGTGCAACTACGCGCGCGGTTCGGCCAGGAATACGGCGTGGAGAACTGGATTGCCGCTGTGGCAGGGCGCGAGGGCGCCTTGATCCTGACCTGGATCGACCCCGACGATCCGGGCGTCACCGGCTACCAGTTCCGCCTGCGGCGTGGCGACGCGCAGTGGACGCCGTGGCTGGACTTCGTTCCTACCCTAAGTAGCAAAGGCCCGATCATTGAGGTTTTCGCCGACAGCGACGGCCCTGCCAACAGCAATGGCCGCCCAATCATCCGCCACATTATCACGTGTCGGATCCCGGGGCGGCAGGACTCAAGGCAGGAATGCACGGCGCAACTGCGCGCCCAGAACGAATACGGATACGGCCCGGCGAGCGCCGAGATATCCGCCAATGCCGTGCGCGACGGCGGCCTCACGCTGGCTTGGCGCGAGCCCGGTGACCTGACAGGCATCGTCGCCGGCTACCAGTTCCGCCTGCTGTCGCCCGCCTATGGGATGTGGCTGCCGTGGCGGGATTTCACGCCCTCCGTGGGCGGCTACCGACAGTCCACGCCGGACGCGATTTACGACGCGCGCGCCATGCAGGAGCGGCTAACCGCGACGCGTGTCGCCCACGCTCTGTCCGCTGCAGGGCTGAATGTGAACCCGCGCATCGGCGAGATTCTGAACCGGTCGGCCGAAATGCGGATACACATGGCAATCACGGCGTTCCGATACGCTTTGGACCATCCGCTAGGAACGGGCGTGTACGCTCCAACCATGTCACACGTGAGCGCAGAGCTGGAACCCCGGAAGAAAGCAAGTATCTTGTCCATGGTGCCGCACAACCAGTTTCTGAACGTTCTCGTGTTCTTCGGATATCCCGGCTTTATTCTGTCCATCCTGTTCTACGGGCTGGTGCTGCGGTCGGTGACACGCACCATGCGCGTCTTGTTGCACGCGCCGACGACGATTCTCTCCGGTCTCACCGTCGCCGTGGCCGGAGCGATAGGCGCCTATTCGGTCATCTCCCTCCTGTTTTCTTCCGGACCGTTCGTAGCTGACTGGAGCCACTTCCTCCTTGTCGGGCTGGTGTTCAGCATCCAGAGAATCGTCACAGTGAATAATCCGCCAGTATCCCACACCAGAAGTTATTGACCAGTAGAACAAGTTTGCGGTACGGTCAACGAGGGAGGGGGCGGATCATGCCGAATCATTATACACGGGAGATTCCAGAGGTTTCGCAGGAGCAGCGCAAAGAGTTGCAAGGCCGGCTGCGGCGGCGGAAGACAGCGCAAGCGCCGGCTCTGCGGGCGCGCATTATATTGCAAAGCGCCGAGGGCAAGAGCGATCGAGCCGTGGCGAGCGCGTTGGGCACGACGCGGGCCACGGTGGGCAAGTGGCGGCGGCGGTTCCTGCATCAGGGCTGCGACGGCTTGCGTTGTTCGTCCAAAAAGTGCGCGATATCGTCGGCTTGTACCTGCATCCGCCCGAACGGGCGGTGGTGCTGTGCGTGGACGAGAAAGCGCAAATCCAGGCGCTGGATCGCACCCAGCCCGTGCTGCCGATGCGTCCGGGACTGCCCGAGCAGCGGACGCATGACTACAAGCGGAACGGAACGACCTCCCTGTTCGCAGCCTTGAACACGGCCACCGGCGAGGTGCTCGGCAAGTGTTTCCGCAAGCATCGCGCACTGGAATTCAAGAAATTCCTGGCGCTCATTGACCAAACGGTTCCGCAGCAACTCGACATCCATCTCGTGCTGGACAACTACGGCACGCACAAGACGGCGATGATCCACAATTGGCTGGCTCGCCGTCCGCGTTTCCAACTGCACTTCACACCCACCAGCGCCTCCTGGATCAACCAAGTCGAACGCTGGTTCGCGGAAATCACGCGCCGGCAGATTCGGCGTGGAACCCATCGCAGCACACAAGCGCTGGAGCAAGCGATCCGCGAATACCTCGCCGTTTACAACCAGGACCCCAAGCCCTTTGTCTGGACCAAAACCGCTGATCAAATCCTCGAATCACTCAAAACATACTGTATAAGAACTTCTGACTGGATTCCCTAGAGAGCCGGATCCCTCCTCTATTCCAATCGAAAGACAAGCCCCAAGAGCCGGCAAGGGGAATGGAGAAATGATCGGCGGACAATTCTGCGCATCGAGTTGGACGCGCAATTGACCATCCTCGCCGCAAGGGCGCTCTCACCGCGGGATGCCGCCGGCGCTGCAAGAACCACCCATAGGAACGGTCAACTTTTAAACGGAAGTTTCAGGGCTGATCGGGTATAAGTCACTGCTGTAGTGGGGGTTATGTCTTTCTCGGGTGTTTGGTTCTGGCTACACTTTGGGCGTCACTCCCAGCAGTTGGAAACAGCGCTGTTGCAGGGGCGTGGGCTGCGTCTGGATAGTGAAGTTGGCGCCGGCGGCGGCCTGCATGGTGTTGGCGGTCAGCGTCCCCAGGTCGGCGAGTAGCGAGCGGAAGCTATGCACCGGCAGATCGTCGGCGGTGCGCTTGCGGCCGGCCTTGGCCGCTGCCGCCGGCGAGCGGCGCGCGGGGGCGAGCGGCGAAGGGCGTTGCTGCTCGGCTGCGGCCGGGTCGTGGTCGTCGAACAGCAGGGGCGCCAGCTTTTGGCGCATGTGCCACTCGACGTAGTAGGCCAGCATGCACAGCAGCACGTGCGCCCGCACGCGGTCCGCCCGCCGGTGGTGGATCGGGCGCACCTTCAGGTTCACCGACTTGAGACTGCGAAAGGCCCGCTCCACCTGCGCCAGGTTCTTGTAGGCGCGCACTGTCTGGGCGGCATCGAACCGCTCGGGGGCGACGTTGGAGCGGACGATGTAGAGCCCGTCGAGTTGCTGCTCGGCCGCGATCTTGTCTTCATCCCGGCGATAGCTGAACGTGTCGTCGGTGATGGTGGTGACGAAGTGCTTGGCGACCTTGTGGCGGTTAAGCACCTTGCCGACCCGCAGGCCGATGGCCGCCGCGCCGCGCAACGGCCGGTTCTTCCGTCGAGTCGCCGTGGCGATGGGCGCCAGGTCCTGCTCGGTGGCGGCCAGCAGTTCCTGCCGCTTGCGCTGGCGCTGGGC
Organism: Bryobacterales bacterium; assembly: GCA_965214915.1. Taxonomy (GTDB): domain Bacteria; phylum Acidobacteriota; class Terriglobia; order Bryobacterales; family UBA6623; genus CATQHP01. The sequence goes on from CBDCCP010000001.1 coordinate 2,125,320, forward strand.
GGCCAGCAGGGGATTGCGGCACACGACCAGTCGCTCGCCGGGGAACTCCTCGCTGCTGATCTCGGCCAGGTTGCGCTCGTCGAACAACGAGGGCGCCACCGCGCCGGCGGCCAGCAGCTTGCGCATCGTCGGCGCGCGCAGCGTGGTGATCCAGCGCAGCCCGTCGACGCCCTGCAGGTCCTGGCGGATGCGCGCCGCGGTGAGCATGCCGCGGTCGCCCACCAGCACCACCCGTGCGAGTCCGAAGCGGTTGCGGATCTTGTCCACTTGGCTGGCCACCGTCTGCGGATCGCCGGTCGAGCCGGCGAAGACTTCCACCGCCACCGGGCAGCCGGCGGCCGTGCATAACAGACCGAAGACGATCTGCAACGTGCCCGGCTTGCCGTCGCGGCTGTGTCCCCGTTGGGCCAAGGGGCAGTGGGTTCCCTCCAGGTAGCTGGAGGTCAGGTCGTAGAGCAGCAGGGTGTGCTCCTGTAGATGGCGCTTGGCCAGCCGCTGCTCGATGCCCGCCTGCCGCTCCAGCAGCCAGTCCATCGCCTGATACAGTTCGTGCTGGTTGACGTCGCCGAGGCCGAGCGCCGCGCCCAGGGTCGACACCGCGCTCTCGGGCGCCAGGGCGCGGGCGGTGGCCAGCTTCGACTGCGCGTCGATGACGCGGGCGGCGAGCAGGGCCACGGCCAAGTCGCGGGTGCGGCTGGGGCGGCGGGCGAGCAAGGTGGGCAGGGCGAGTTGCTGCAGCGAGCCCACGACGGCGGCGACATGGCCGTGGGGCAGGCTGCGCAGGCAGGTGAAGGCCTCGTCGGCAGGGACGAGGCGCTCGCCGCGCAGGACCCGGCGCAGCGTCTCGATGGCGGCGGGGGGCAGCTTGGAGAGGTTGGCGAGGGTGCGTTTTTTGACGCGGCCGCGGTCGCGGTAGGACTCGCGGAGGAGGATGGCTGGGGGCGAGTTGCGGTTGGGCACGCGCTCTATGTACATGGATACAATTATAGCAGGTATATCAAACGAAAACAAGGTAATAAATAATGAAAAACAGCAATATACATGGCTACAAATCGCCTCTTACACCACACCTCGACACCACCAAAACCCTTTGCAATCTATGCGTTAGGGGGAAATGAAGCCCTGAAACTTCCGTTTAAGCAATACGAACAGGCCGCCGCCGACCGCGCTGAGCAGCGTGGCGGATAAGGCGATGATAAGCGGCCAGAGCGCCTTCCGGAGAGTATCGATGCGGGCGCTGATCTCGACGACTACGTTGTGGCCGGCCATGCCGCGGACTTCCTCGACGGCGGCGTAGGCCGACTCAGCCTCCACATCGGCGTGGCGCAGGGCGCGGAAGAGCGCGCCGGCAGCCGGTTGGCGACGGTGGTCGGGGCGGAGGGATTCGAACCCCCGGCTTCCTGCTCCCAAAGCAGGCGCGCTACCAGACTGCGCCACGCCCCGGCCCGGCGGCCTGTTCCGATTGTAACGGGTGCGCGGAAAACCTTTCAGCTACCGGGCCGCGGCTGTCTCAACTTCCAGTCCACCTGACGCAAGATGCCCTGCAGCATGCGAGCGTCTTCGGGGGCCAGCCGCAGGCGATTGACGAACCTGCGCAGCGTCATGGTTTGCGTTGCGGCGCCGCCCTCGTGCAGGAAACCCGATTCTTCGAGCACGGGCAGCAGCATTTGCAGGATGCGCTCGCGGTCCGCGGCGCTGACGCTTGCCGGCGTTTTCAGTTGCGGCGCGGGCTTGGCGTTCCTGGCGATTTCGTAACAGCACACGGCGACCGCCTGGCCCAGATTCATCGACGGACATTCGTCGCGGGTGGGGATCGTCATCACCCAATCGCAGAAAGTCAGGTCTTCCCTGGTCAGCCCGGATTTCTCCGAGCCGAAGACGAGCGCCGCCTTGCGCTCTTCGAGATGCGTGCGCAGCGCCGCCGCGCCCGCCGGCAACTGCCGCTGCACGTGCCGCTGCTTGCGGCGCTCGAGGCCCGAGCCGGCGACGACCAGATCCGCTCCGCCCAGAGCCGCGGCCATGTCGCCGGCTACCTGCGCCTGCTGCAAAACTTCCGCCGCGCCGGCCGCCGAGCGCGCATCCTGGAAGGCTTCGACATAAGGGCGCACCAGCCATAGATCGCGGAAACCGAAGTTGTACATCGCCCGCGCCGCGGCGCCGATATTCAGCGAATTCCGCGAGGCCACCAGAATAATGCGCAGATTATCTTGCCAGGCAGCCATCGGCAGCCATCCCTTGGGGCCGGTTCGCCGGAAGGTCTATCCGCGAACCATCCGCCTCAACACATACTGCAGGATCCCGCCGTTGCGGTAATACTCCACTTCTTGCGGCGTATCGATGCGCACAACCGCTTCGAACGTTACGGGCGCTCCGCCGTCGTCCTTCGCGGCGGTGACGGCGACGGTTTTCGCGGCGCCGCCGCCGAGACCCGCGATGTCGAATCTTTCGCGCCCGGTCAGTCCGAGCGCCGCGGCGTTGTCGCCCTGCTTGAACTGCAGCGGAAGCACGCCCATGCCCACCAGGTTCGAGCGGTGGATGCGTTCGTAGCCGACGGCGATGACGGCGCGTACGCCCAGCAGCAACGGGCCTTTGGCCGCCCAGTCGCGGGAGGATCCCGCCCCGTATTCCTTGCCGGCCAGCACGATCAGCGGCACGCCTTCTTCGCGGTATTTTACGGAAGCGTCGTAGATTGTCATCCGCGCGCCGTCGGGAAGATGCTCCGTCCAGCCGCCTTCCGTGCCCGGCGCAAGTTGGTTGCGCAGCCTGACGTTGGCGAAGGTTCCGCGCATCATGACTTCGTGGTTGCCGCGCCGGGAGCCGTACGAGTTGAAATCCGCGGGCGCGATTCCGTGCTCCTGCAGATAGCGCCCCGCCGGGCTGTCTGCCTTGATCGCGCCCGCGGGGGAAATGTGATCGGTGGTGACGCTGTCGCCGAGCATGACCAAGGCGCGGGCGCCGGCGATGTCGGGCGCCTCGCCGGGATCGGGTTTCATAGCCGCGAAATACGGCGGCCGGCGAACGTAGCGCGAGTCGTCGTCCCAGGCGAACAGGTCGGACTGCGGCGCGGCCAGCGCGGCCCAGCGCTCGCTGCCCGCATAGACGCTCGCATAGGATTGCCGGAACATTTCCGAGCCGACCGAAGCGGCGATCGTATCGTGGATTTCTTTTTGCGACGGCCAGATGTCCCGCAAAAAAACCGGATTGCCTGCGCGGTCGGCGCCCAGCGGTTCCGTCGTGATGTCGCAGTCCATGCGGCCGGCGAGCGCATAGGCGACGACGAGCGGCGGCGAAGCGAGATAGTTCGTTCTGACCTCGGCATGCACCCGCCCCTCGAAATTGCGATTTCCCGAAAGCACCGACGCAACGACCAGATCGCCGCTGCGAATAGCGGCGGAAATCTCCGCGGGAAGGGGGCCGGAGTTGCCGATGCAGGTCGTGCAGCCGTAGCCGACGAGGTTGAAGCCGAGCTTGTCGAGATATCGGCTCAAGCCCGATTTCTCCAGGTATTCGGTCACGACCTTCGAGCCGGGAGCAAGGCTCGTCTTCACCCAGGGCTTGACCTGCAAGCCTTTCTCGACCGCTTTTTTCGCCACCAGGCCGGCGCCGAGCATCACCGCCGGGTTCGAGGTGTTCGTGCAGCTCGTGATGGCGGCGATCACCACCGCTCCGTGGCGGAGTTCGCATGCGGCGCCGTTCACGACGGCCTTGACCGCGGCGTTCGAGCGGCCCGTCGTCGATTCCTTCAGCATCGACGCGAACGAGCTTGCCGCCTCGGTCAGGGCGACTCGATCCTGCGGGCGCTTCGGACCGGCAATCGAAGGCACGACATCGCCCATGTCGAGCGCGAGGGTGTCGGAGTACTCGGCTTCGGGCGCGCCGGCGGTGCGGAAAAAGCCTTGCGCCCGGGCATAGGATTCCACCAGCTCGATTTGCTCTTCCGAGCGCCCCGACAGCCGCAGGTAGCCGAGCGTTTCGTTGTCGATCGGGAACAGACCGCACGTTGCGCCGTACTCCGGCGCCATGTTGGCAATGGTGGCGCGGTCGGCCAAGGGCAACTCGTCGAGTCCGTCCCCGAAGAATTCCACGAACTTGCCGACGACGCCCTTCGCGCGCAGCATCTCGACGACCGTCAACACCAGGTCGGTGGCCGTCGCGCCTTCCGACAGCCTGCCCGTCAACTTGAAGCCCACCACTTGCGGGATCAGCATCGATATGGGCTGCCCCAACATGGCCGCCTCGGCTTCGATGCCGCCGACGCCCCAGCCGAGCACGCCGAGCCCGTTAATCATGGTCGTGTGGGAATCGGTGCCGACCAGCGTGTCGGGACAGACGTACGCCTCCCCGTTCGTGCGGTGCGCAAAAGCAACGCGGGCCAGGAACTCGAGATTCACCTGATGGACGATGCCCGTCTCGGGAGGAACGACTTTGAAATTGTCGAACGCGCTCTGCCCCCACTTGAGAAATTGATAGCGTTCGCCGTTGCGCAGGTACTCGATTTCGCTGTTCAGGGCGAGCGCAGCGGACGATCCGAAGTTGTCCACCTGCACCGAGTGATCGATCACCAACTCGGCGGGCTGCAGCGGATTGATCTTCGCCGGATCGCCGCCCATGCGCTGCATGGCTTCGCGCATGGCGGCGAGGTCGACCAGGGCGGGAACGCCCGTAAAGTCTTGCATCAACACCCGCGCCGGGCGGTAGGCGATCTCGACGCTCGGCGCGGCCGTCGGCTCCCAGTCGAGCAAGGCGCGGATATCGGAGTTGGAAACCGTGACGCCGTCCTCGTTCCGCAGCAGATTTTCCAGCAGGATCTTGAGCGAGAACGGCAGGCGCGCCGCCGGGTCTCCGACCAGGGCGGGCAGCCGGTATATCGCCGCGCTCCGCCCTCCCGCGGTAAGCGTGTCTTTGGCGCCGAACGAGTTCATACAATCCCCTTCCGAATACCCGAACGGGAATTGAAGATTCCCGTCCGCCTTCGCGCGCGGCTTGCCGCGACCCGCGATCTTTCATAATCTCACTCTGCCGCTCCAAGCCGCAAAAAAGCCGGCGGCGCGGCCTTTTTACCCAGGGAGTTGTGTTACTCTAGCCAATCGTAAAATCAACTCGGGTTGGGGGCAGCATGAACCGGAACCGTCTGTTTATCGCCAGTTGCGTCGCATTGGTCACCACCTCCATGGTGTTTTCCATCCGCGGCGACGTGCTCGACGCGCTGGGCAACGACTTCCAATTGAACAAGGAGCAGTTGGGCCAACTGCTCAGCCCTGCGTTCCTGGGCTTCACGCTGTCGATCCTCATCGGCGGCTCTCTCGTGGATCTCTTCGGGATGCGGCGGCTGCTGACGATTTCCGGTCTTTTCTATGTGGGCGCGATCCTAGCGATCGTCAGCGCCCCATTCCCGGAGGGGCCGATCGAGTCCCTGTTCGGCAATCCGATCACGATCCTGCTCTGGTGCGCGATGCTCACTCTCGGTCTGGCGCAGGGCCTGGTCGAGGGCGTAATCAACCCGCTTTGCTCGACGCTTTTCCCGGAGGACAAGACCCACCGCATGAACGTGCTGCACGCCTGGTGGCCCGGCGGCCTGATCGTCGGCGGCCTGCTCGCGTTTTGCATCACGAAGATCATGGGGCTGGACGGCGGTGTCGGACCGGCGACGGCTACCCTCGGCTGGCGCATCAAGCTGCTGACGATCCCGATCGTCGCCGTCGTCTATCTGTTCCTGATCCGCGGGCAGCGGTTTCCTGCAACGGAAAGGGTCAGCGCGGGCGTCAGCAACCGGGACATGGTGCTCGAGTTGTTCCGCCCATCGTTCATCTGCTTGTGGATCTGCATGTGGTTGACCTCAGCCACCGAACTGGGCCCCGACCAATGGGTCCCGTCGTTGATTACCAATCTGACGGGCATGCAGGGCATCCTGATCCTCGTCTATACGGCGGGCATCATGTTCGTATTGCGCTTCTTCGGCGGCCCCTTGGCGCACAAGTTCTCCCCCTTCGGCCTGATGACCATTTCCGCCGTTCTCGCGGCCGCAGGTCTGTACTCGCTGGGCTCCGTCAGCACGATGTTCGGGGCGTTCGCGGCGGCGACGCTGTTCGGCGTCGGCAAGACATACTTCTGGCCGACTATGCTGGGCGTCACGTCGGAGCTTTTCCCCAAGGGCGGTCCGGTGGCGCTCGCGCTGATGGGCGGCACCGGCAACCTGGCCATTGCATTTGTCTTGCCGATCATGGGCGGGTGGTACGAAAACGAAGGAGCGGCGGCGGCCTTTCAGTACGTTTCCGTGCTGCCGGCGGCGCTGGTAGTCTTCTTCGGCATGTTTTTCTTGTACTTCCAGCGCAAGGGCGGCTACAAGCCGGAGCAACTCGGCGGCGAATAGGCGGACCGGAGCATGAAGCGGCATCCTGCGCTGATCCCGTTGTCGCATCAGCACCACGATGCGCTCGCGCTCTGCGTCTTCATCGACCGCGGTTTCAAGAAAGAAGCGACCGTTGCCGCCGCCCGCCGGCTGCGCGTCCGGGCGCTGCAAACGTACTCCCTAATGCTCAAGGGACACTTCGAGGTCGAGGAGGCGGTGTTGTTTCCGGCGATTCGGCGGCGCCTCCCAGAGCTCGCTCTGCCGGACGAGTTGACCATGGAGCATCGCTCGCTTCGACGCGCCTTCGAGAATCTGGCGGACCTCGGCGGCGCCGATCTCATTGCCGCGCTGCGCCGACTCGGCAGCGATCTCGAGCGCCACATTCGCAAGGAAGAAAGGGCGCTTTTCCAAACCATCCAGGAAAAGCTGGACGAGCCGACATTCCAAGCCCTGGACAAGGCGATCGCGGACGCAATTGCGAAGGTCTGCCTTGCGCTGCCGGCGCAGATCTTCACCGACTCTTGAGCGTCTCGGAAGCGGACTCGCCGTTACGCGGTCGCCGGGGCGCCTTCGGCTTACATGCTTTGCAACTCGCGCCGTAACCACCGGCGACGATCAAAACCAGCGCGCCAAGAGACAGAACGATGAGCACAAGGCCGAAATCCATGCCATTATTTATACCGTCAAACACCGCGAGCATACACGCACGATTCCGGCAGCGCAATCGTCACATGAGTTCCCCTATCCAGGTGTCTGAACAATGTCCTCGCCGTTCCCGCAGCAACTCCTCATGACACACAATCCAGCTCGATGAAGCACATGTAACCCAGCGGCCGCAATCGTGAACCCGTGCCCGCAACCGGCAGGGAGAAGCGAGGAATCATCTCAGATGTCCATCAAGCCGCCCGCGGAAGTACGCTACCGTACGCGCGAGCCCGTCAGCCAATGACACTTCGGGACGCCAGCCGAGCACGCGCTCCGCGCGCGACACGTCCAGCCAGTTTTCTTTGATCTCGCTGGGCCGCGCCGGCCCCGCGACCGCCGTCAGGTTCGTGCCGCACGCCGCCTGCACGGCGTCGAACAATTCTCCAGTGCGCACCGGCACGCCGCCGGCGATGTTGAAGGCCCCCACCGCATCGCTCTCGATGGCGCGCAGGTTGGCCCGCACCACGTCCTCGACGTACACGTAATCGCGGCTCATCCCCGCGGACTGTTCGGGGTAAGCGAAGATCGTCGGGCGTTCCCCGCGCAGCAGTTTGCCGACGAAAATAGCTACCACGCCGGCTTCTCCGTGCGGATCCTGGCGCGGTCCATAGACGTTGCCGTAACGCAGCGTAATCGACGAGAGGCCGTATTCCCGCCGGTAGAACTCCAGATAGCGTTCACCGGCAAGTTTGTGGATGGCGTAGGGAGACAGAGGCTGCGGCGTCACATCCTCGGGGGTCGGGCGCCGGCAGACATCGCCGTAGATGGCGCCGCCGCTGGAGATCATGACGAAGCGCCCGACGCCGCGCCTGACACAACTTTGGAGCACATTGAGCAGCCCTACGCAGTTGATGCGGGCGTCCAGTACCGGGTCGCGCGCCGAAACGCTGACGCTCATCTGGGCGGCGTGGTGATTCACGACGTCCGGACGCTCTCTCTCCATTAGGAGATCGAACTCGGGCTCGGCTATGTCGATCCGTTGCAGTCGGGCGCCGCCGGGAACATGGTCGGCGTTCCCACTCAGCAAGTTGTCTGCGATCACCACGTCGTGACCGGCGGCAAGGTAGGCATCGGCAACATGGGAACCGATAAAGCCGGCTCCGCCAGTGAGCAAAATCTTCATAGTCCCCTACTAGCGCGACAACATGGGCGGGTTCATCCGCGTGAACTCATAGTTGAGCGGGTCGCGCTCGCGCCGCCGTAGTTGCGCGACGCACTCTTCCACCGAATCGGCCATAGCTTCAATGCGCTGCAGCGCCAAATTTTGAGGGGAATAGATTTCCATGGCGATGACTTTGCCGACGACGGCCTCGCGCTCGGCGAGCGTTAAGCGATCGGGCGCCCGCCCGACGAATTGTTCTAGATCCGACGCTACAGCCATAGGTTCAATTATTGCAGCAAACGCCCGCGCTCCAAGGCAAGCGGCCTGCGTACAGAGCTTCCGCCGGGGCGGATTGATAAAATCGCATTGTGTCAAACCGCATCGGCGCCGCGGCGTCAGTCGTCTATCTTGCGGCGCTGGGAGCGGCAAGCGTCTTCGTGGCCGACGCCGCCTGGAAGAGCGTCACGAATTACCGCACGCCTTACGCCTACGATGCGGTTTTCCCGGCGGGGCGGCCGCTGACCGAGAAGCTGGTGCTGATCGTTCTGGACGGTCTCCGTGTGGACAGGGCCGCCGATCTGGAGCATCTGCAACGGCTGGCCGCGCGCGGTTCGTCAGGGTCGCTGCGCGTGGGCATGCCGTCTTTGTCCAATCCGGCGCGGGCGACGATGGTCACCGGCGCGTGGCCGGAAATCAGCGGCGTCACCAACAACGCCCTGTTCAGTCCGCCCCCCATCCAGTCGATCTTTTCACTTGCCAAGCGCCATAATCTGAGCGTCGCTGCATTCGGTTCGAGTTTTTGGAAACGGGCGTTCGGCGACATTCTCGGCGACGATTACAAGGGCTTCGAAAAAGAACTGCGCGGTGGACGTTCTCCACAGGAATTGAGCGCATGGCAGCAAGACATTTGCGCTCGGGCGCTTGCGTTTCTTGCCAAGAAACCGTCGAATTTCACCGTCGTGGGCCTGACCGCCGGCGACGAAGCCGGCCACGATTTCGGCGGCGATTCCGACGGCTACCGCGTCGTGACGGCGGCCGTCGACGACTGTCTCGGGCAAATCGTCTCCCACTTCGACTTAGCGACAACCACTTTCGCCGCCGTATCCGATCACGGGCACATCGACCGGCGGGGACAGGGCGGCCACGGGGGATCAGAGCCTGAAGTCATCGCCGCTCCGGTGGTTTTGGCGGGCGCGGGAATCCGCGCGGGCGGCAGGGCGGACGGTCTGCTCGTGGATCTCGCGCCGACCGTCGGCGCGCTGCTCGGGCTGCCGATGCCGGCGAACAACCAGGGCCGCGTGTTGGCGGAAACCCTGAACGCCCCGCCGGAACGCCTGCAGGCCATCCGTCAACGCGAGCGTGAACAGCAGGAATGCCTGGCGGCCCGGCTTCCCGACCGCGAGGCCGCGCTGCAGGCCGAGCGCCGCGACCGCGGCCCCGCCGCGACGTTGACCGCAGTCTGGTTCCTGGCGGTTCTCTCGGCTGCGCTGGCGGGCGCTGCGCCGCGGCGTCTGGCCGCTGCAATCGCGCTTTATTTCGGCGTTTATTACGCGCTGTTCCTGGCTCTGGGGCTCGGCTATTCACTGAGCGCGGTCGTACGCGAGGAATACTTGAACGGTTTCTTCCTGAAAAACGTCCTGGCGGCTGCGGCCGGATATGGAATCGGCGCAATCTGGCTCGCAAAGACCGCCACGAGCGAGAAAAATCTCCACCTGCGGCTGGCGCTGGCTGTCACCAGCCTGTCGGGCTTGCTCGTCGCCTGGACGCATGCGCAATCGGGGCTGCTGATGCGAGGATTCACGCCCGATCTGAATGCGGGCTTCAAAGCCTATCTCGATCTACTGGCCATTGTCGGAGTCGCCGGCGGCGCCTTGATCGCGTTTTTCGTCTTCCGTCGAACCGGACGCGCCGAATCGGCTTGATCCATGGAGCAAACACAACTCGACTTTGCAAGCGACCGGCGCATCTACAGCGTGGCCGACTTGACGGCTGTCGTCCGCGAATTACTCGAGGACGCCTTTCCCGACGCCTGGGTTTCGGGCGAGATATCGAATGCTCGCAGAGCGCCGAGCGGACATTGGTATTTCACGCTCAAAGACGACCGCGCGCAGTTGCGGTGCGTTTGTTTTCGCCAGGACGCGATGTATCTCAAGATCAAGCCGCGAGACGGGATCGCGGTCATCGCCCGCGGGCGCGTCGGCGTTTACGAAGCCCGCGGAGAGTACCAGCTCTATGTCGAGGCTATCGAGCCGCAAGGCGTCGGCGCCTTGCAACTGGCTTTCGAGCAACTCAAGAAAAAGCTCGCGGCCGAGGGTCTGTTCGACGATGAGCGCAAACGCGAGCTTCCGGCGGCGCCGACGCGCATCGGCATCGTTACGTCGCCGGCCGGAGCGGTCATCGCCGATCTGATCCGCGTCATTGAACGCCGCTTCCCGGCGGCGAACATTCGGCTGTACCCCGCCCGCGTCCAGGGAGACGAAGCGGCCGCCGACATTGCCCGGGGCATCCGCTACTTCAGCGAGAACCCCTGGGCGCAGGTCGTCATCGCCGCGCGCGGCGGCGGCTCGCTCGAAGACCTGTGGGCCTTCAACGAAGAAAAGGTTGCGCGCGCCATCGCCGCCTGCTCGACGCCCGTCATTTCCGCCGTCGGGCACCAAACGGATTTCACGATCGCCGACTTTGTAGCCGATGTCCGCGCGCCGACTCCATCGGCCGCGGCGGAACTCGCCGTGCCCGATATTCAAGGGATATTGCAAGCCCTGAGCGGCCTCGAGCAGCGCGGAGCCCGCGCCCTGCGCTACCGCATCGCAACTCTGGGCGGGAAGATGCTGGAGGCCGGTCTCGAACGGGGCGCGGCAAGCATGCGCCGCCGCTTGGCCGAATCCCGGCAACGCCTGGACGACGCCGAACGAACGCTGAGGAGCGCGACCGCTGCGCGCCTGCGTACGGCGCGCGAGCGTCTCGCCGCACAAGACCGCAAACTGGCAACGCTCGACCTGCGCGTCGGCCTGGCGCGCCAACGCCAACGGCTCGAATCGCTGGCGCAACGGCCGGCCCCGTTGCAACTGCGCCGTCTGGAACGCCTCGCGGCGCGGCTCGCCGCTCTCGACGGCAGCCTTGGCGCACTCAGTCCGCTGGCGATTCTCGAGCGCGGTTACGCAATCGTGCGGACGCAAGCCGGCGAGCTGGTACGGGACAATCGACAGGCAGCCCCGGGCGACCGGCTGGGCGTCAGGCTTCATCGCGGCCGGCTGAGCGTCACCGTAGCGGAAACCTCGAGCGACAGCGGCTGACCCGCGCGGCTGCCGCTATACTGAACAAGAGTCCGCACGGACGAGCGAGGGAGAGACCATCACATGCCGAACAAACTGTTGCGTCTTACGTTGTGCGCCGTTGTCCTGGCGGCCGCCTGCGGCACGTCCGGCGGCGGTTCCCCGAACGTCGCGGCGGAAGCCGCCGCGGGCGGCGAAACGATACAGCTTCCCGACTTCAGCCTCAAGGACATGAACGGCAAGGAATTCACCCAGGCGGATGTCGAAGGCCGGGTCGTGCTGCTCAATTTCTGGGCCACGTGGTGCGGCCCCTGCAAGATCGAAATGCCCTGGTTCATCGACTTTCAGCGCAAGTACAAAGATCGAGGCTTCACGGTGTTGGCCGTTTCGCTCGACGAAGACGGCTGGGAAGTCGTCCGTCCCTTCGCGGCGGAGTTGAAACCCAACTTCCCGATCTTGCTGGGCGATGACGCGACGGCCGAAGAATTCGGCGGCGTCGTGGCGCTGCCGACGAGCTTCATCGTCAACAAGAAGGGTGAAATCGTGACTCGCCACACCGGCTTGGTCAGCAAGGACGAGTATGAAAACGAGATCCAGCGGCTGTTGTGACTGGGCGAGCCTCGCCGGGAAGTTGACCTTATGCGCCTGCGGTCTGAGCTTCGTCATCGCGGCGGGGCTCGGCCAATTCAAGGGATTTTCGGCGGCATCCATCGAACCCATTCCGGCAGTGGCGCTGACGCCGGGCGCCGCCGTTGAGGTTCCCGTCTCGGTGCGCATCCGCAAGGGCTACCACATCAACTCCAACCGGCCGCTCGAAGACTACCTGATCCCGACAAAACTAAGTTGGGACGCAGCGCCGCTCGTTGTCGCCTCCATCGACTACCCGCAAGCGCAAGAGATCAAGCCCTCTTTCTCCCAAAAGCCGCTGTCGGTTTACTCCTCGCGCATTGTGATTCGGACGCGCTTCCAGGCGCCGGCGGCGGAAATCGGTCTGTCGGAGTTGAAAGGCAAATTTCGGTTCCAGGCCTGCGACGACAAATCGTGCCTGCCGCCGAAGACGATCGACGTCTCGGCGCCCGTGCGCCGCTGACGCCCGGCGGTTTTCGAACCGGTCCGCGGCGGTAAGCGGCCAATTGGATTGCGCCGGTTGGACAATCGATTTGGGTCGGCAGCGGTCTTGCGCTATGATTCCCAAGCAATGTCCGACGAGTCGGTTTCGTACGCAAACAATGCGGGCGCGGCAACGCTCACGCTCAACCGCCCCAAGCTGCACAACGCTCTCGACGAGAGGGCCATCGCCGAGTTGAGCGCCCGGCTGGAAGAGGCGGCCGCTGATGCGTCCGTCCGCGTGATTGTTTTGGCCGCCGCCGGAGCGAGCTTCAGCGCCGGCGCAGACCTGCATTACATGCGCCGGATGGCCGATTTCACCCCTGCCGAGAATCGGGCGGACGCCGGCCGATTCGCCAAGTTGCTCCACCTGCTGCACTCTTCTCCCAAGCCGACCGTCGCCCGCGTCCAAGGCGCGGCGATCGGCGGCGGAGTCGGTTTGATCGCCGCTTGCGACATCGCCGTCGCCTCGACGGAAGCGTTCTTTCGGTTGACCGAGGTCCGTCTAGGTCTGATCGCCGCGCTCATCGGCCCTTATCTGATCGAGGCCATGGGGCCGCGCGCGGCGCGGCGCTGCATGCTGACCTCCGAGCGCCTCGACGCCGCGTCCGCCAAGGCCTGCGGACTGGTCGATGAAGTCGTAGCAGCCGGCGAGCTCGATGCGGCGGTAGCGCGGTTTGCCGTCCGTCTGGCCCGCGGCGGCCCCGAGGCGCTCGCGGCCAGCAAGCGGCTTGTGGCGGATATTTCCGGTTCGCCGATCGACGCGGCCGTTCGCTCGCGCACGGCGGAAGCGATCGCCTCGCGCCGAGCGTCAGCCGAAGCGCAGGCCGGCATCGCCTCCTACTTTGAGAAAAAGCCGCCGCCGTGGCAGGGGCCCCCATCCTGAAATGGCAAGGAGCATTTCATGAAGAAATCCAATCGACCCTCGAGGCGTCAGGCGCTGCAAACGCTCAGCGGAACCGCTGCCGCGTTGCTCACCCGCTGCGGCGGCTCCGCCGGAAACTACCCGCGGCCGAACATCTTGTTCGTCATGACCGACGACCAGCAGCACGCGCAGATGAGCTGCGCCGGCCACCCGCTCCTCGAAACGCCCCATATGGACCGCCTCGCGGCCGAGGGCGTACGATTCGCCAATGCCTACTGCACGAATTCGCTCTGCGCTCCTTCCCGGGCAAGCGTCTTGACCGGTTGCTATTCCCACGTACACGGCATCCGCGGCAATTCCGAAAAGGCCGACGCGGTGGAAGGGCTCGACCCGACGCTGCCCACGTTCCCGGAGTTGCTGCGGGAGGCGGGTTACCAAACGGGTATCGTCGGCAAATGGCATCTGCGTCAGGAACCGAAGGGATTCGACGAATGGAAAATCCTCCCCGGACAGGGAGTCTATTTCGATCCGGATTTCGTCGTCGGCGACGAGACCGAGAAACACTCCGGTTACGTCACCGACATCACCACCGACTTCGCGCTGGACTTCCTGCGGCGCCGGCAGGACGGTCCCTTCTGCCTCGTCTATCAGCACAAGGCGCCGCATCGGCCGTTCACTCCCGCGCCGCGCCACGCGAATTTGTACAACGACATCGCCTGGCCGCACCCGCAAACGTACGACGACGACTACGCCACCCGCCGGGTCGCCGGGGAGGCCGAGGACATGCGCTTCGAAGTCAGCCTGGCCGGAGACTACGACGACCTGCCCGCAAATCTCAGCCCGGCCGCCAAGCGGGAATGGATTTTCCAACGGTTCGTGAAAGACCATCACCGCGCGGTTTACGGCGTCGACGAGAATCTCGGCATAGTGCTCGATTACCTCGACGCTGCGGGACTGGCGGAAGATACGCTGGTCATCTACACCGCCGACAACGGCTATTTTCTGGGCGAGCACGGCTGGTACGACAAGCGGTTCATGTACGAACCGTCGCTGCGCATCCCGCTGCTGGCCCGCTATCCGCGGCTGGGCCATGCCGGCCTCGTTGCTGACCGCCCGGCGCTCAACATCGACATCGCTCCGACGATCCTCGACTTTGCCGGAGTTCCGCTGCCGGAGCGCATGCAGGGAACCAGCCTGCGGCCGCTGATGGAAGGCGATCCCCCGGACGATTGGCGGACTTCGGTGCTGTACAGCTACTACGAAAACTCGTGGGCGTTCCGCGAAATGGCCCGCGAGCAGATGACCGACCCCAGCTTTCGGTTTTGGACCCCGCACCGCGTCGGCCCCAACCGCGGCGTGCGCACCGACCGCTACAAGCTCATCGAATACTACGGCGAAGAAGGAGGCTACTGGGAGCTTTTCGACCTGCGCGAAGACCCGCACGAGTTGCGCAACCTGTACGGCCAGCCGGGCATGGCCGACCTCGAAACCGAATTGAAAGCCGAGTTGCGGCGGCTGCGCGGGCAGTACGGCGAGCAAGGGTAGTTGCCATGACGCCACGACTCAGCCGAGTTCCTTGGAACCATGGAAACCGTGATGGAAAGCCGCTCGGGCGTCCCCGCGTCTTCAGCGCCCGTGCGCAGCGAGAAAGGCGCTGACGGCGCGCGTACACGGCTCATCGTAGAACTTCCGGCCGCCGTGCGCGGCCCCATGCACAACCTGAAAGCTCACCGCCAGTCCGAAACTCTTGTATTTTCCATGCAGCTCATGCGATTGGTTGATCGGCATTCGAGAATCTTGATCGCCGTGCAGCAGGAGGAGCGCGGGGTCGGACTTGTCAACGTGAAACACCGGACTGGCCAATCGGGCCAACTCCGGGTCTTCCTCGGGTTGCGCGCCGAGCAAGAGTTGCAACGCCGGAATGCGAACGCCCAGCCCGCGCGGCGTGGACTGCTGGAGAATCGTCAGCAGGTTGGCCGCTCCGAAGTAAGAGACGATAGCCTGCACGTCCGAAGATCGGTCGAGATGCCTGCCCACCGTTCCTTCGAGTTCCCGGCTGCCGTTTGTAACGCCGACCAACGCGGCCAGATGTCCTCCGGCGGATGAGCCCGCAATCGCGATCTTGCGGGCGTCGTAAGGGTATTGGTCCTGCTTGGCGCGAAGAAAGCGGATCGCCGCTTTGATGTCATGCGCCTGCGCAGGGAAACGCGCCTCCGAAGAGAGCCTGTATTCCACGCTTGCGACCGCGTACCCTTCGTCCAGCAGTGCGGTCAGCGGCATCGAGTCCTTGGATCCGCTGCGCCAGGCCCCGCCGTGAACGTACACGATCAGCGGAGGCCGTCTCGACGTTTGGGGCAAGTAGATGTCCAGCAGCAACTCGCGGCCGCCGACCTCCGCGAAGGTTATGTCGGCGAGCTTGCGGAACGAGGGCTGCGCCGTTAACGCCGGCCCCGCGCCAAGACAGGATGCGGCAAGCAGGCATGGAATCCGAAAACGGTTCACGACGGACAACTACCTCGTGGCGCCGCTGATGAACGCTTCGGGTTCAATCTCGGTCGAGACGCCGGCAGCTTCCATCGCTTCACGGATGGCGGCGGCGGTTTCCGGGGAAAAACGAAAGTTCATGCCGCGATGAACGCCCGCGGCAATGCGCAGCGGAGTCCATCCGAGATCGTTCTTGCGGTTCCAAACCTCAACCCTGGCGCCTGCCTCGACCAACGCGCGCACCGCTCCGGGGACATGCTTGTAAGCCGCGCCGTGCATGGGCGTGTTGCCGCGTCCGTCAACCGTGTTTGGATTGCCGCCCAGCGCGAGTGCAATTTTGACGGCTTCGACGACCTCGTCCGCTGTGCCGGCATCCTCGTCGGGGGCGCGCACGCCGACGCCCGCGGCAACCATCAGCGGCGTCGTGCCGTCTTCGTTGGGGATGGCGGGATCGGCGCCCAAATCGTGAAGAAGCCGCATCAGCTCGACATCGGCCGTGCGCGCCGCGGCCAGAAACGGCGTCGCGCCCAGGGTGTTCAAACTGTGCCTGCCGGGGCTGGTTGCCGCGGTCATGCGAAAGTCGACGTCGGCGCCGTACGCGGCAAGCTTGCGAACGATCTCGAGGCTGCTCATGTTCCCGGAGCCGGCGGGGGCAGGATCGTTACTGCCCACGCCGGGCTTGCGCACCCAGCTCACGGTGTGCAGGGGAGTCCAGCCCGGGCCCGCGGCGTTCGGGTCGGCGCCTCTTTCGAGCAGCAGAGCGGCAAGCTCGAAGTGAGCGTTCGATACTGCGATTTCGAGAGCGCTTGCCCCCGCCTCAGGTTCGTCGTCCGGACTGTTTTCGGCCCACCGGCCGCCGCGGCGGCGCTTCGGCAGCGAGTCGTTGACGTCCGCGCCGGCATCGAGCAAAGCGCGCGCGGCGCCGATATGGCCCTGACGAACGGCAAACAGCAGCGCCGAGAACCCCGCGTAGGACTTTGCGCCAATGTCCGCGCCGGCGTCGAGCAAAGCCTTTACGGCCTCGACGTGACCTTCCCCGGCCGCCCACATTAGCGCGGTTTGTCCGCGCCACTTCTCTCGAGCATTGACGGCAGCGCCATGGCCGAGGAGCATGCGCATGGCTGCGGGCTTGCCGGTCCGCGCTGCGCTCATCAAGACGGTTTCGCCGGCCGGCAGGGCGGCGTTCGGATCGGCGCCGGCCGCGATGAGCGTCTCGATCATCGCCGCGCTGCCGTTCGCGGCAGCAAGCATCAGCGGCGTTACCCGGTAGCGATTGGCGGCGCCGGTCGCGGCTCCGGCCGCGATGAGCGCCCGCGCCGCGGCCGGGTCGTCCCAATGCGCCGCCCAGTGCAGCGCCGTGGCGCCGTCGGGGGCTTGCGCCTTGACGTCGGCGCCTGCTTCGAGCAGCGCGCTCACTGCGGCGGAATCGTTCGCTCGAGCAGCTTCAACCAGCTCTGCGCCGGAGACGGCCGGGGGCAACAGCGTAACAGCGGCGCCCCAAGCCGCGCAAAGGATCGGAATTTGTCGGAATCGGCGCATGTTTAGAGAACGAGCTCTTCAATGCGGCCGGTGCTGTCGCCGAAAGAGTCCAGCCGCACGCCGACCTTGTCGAGCAGCGTCAGGTGCAAATTGGCGAGCGGCGCCGGCTCCTTGTACTCGATATGCCGGCCGCCCCGGAGTCGGCCCGCCGCCCCTCCGGCGACCAGAATCGGCAGATTCAGGTGATCGTGAATGTCGGGGTTGCCCATGCCGCTGCCGCAAAGCAAAACGCAATGATCGAGAAGCGAACCGTCCCCGTCGGGCGTGGAGGAGAGCTTCTCGAGGTAATACCCGAACAGCGAGACATGGAAGGCGTTGATCTTGGCCAGTTTCTCAAGCTTGAGCGGATCGTTGGCGTGATGCGAAGTGGGGTGGTGCGGATCGGGGACGCCGATTTCCGGATAAGTGCGGTTGCTCGTCTCCCGAGCCAATTGAAAGGTAATCACGCGCGTGATGTCGCCTTGAAGCGCCAGCGCCTGCAAGTCGAACATCAAGCGGGCATGGTCCGCGTAGGCCGGGGGGACGCCGATCGGCCGGTCGAGGTCCGGCAGCGGCGCATCCTCGATTCTCCTCTCCGCTTGTTGGATGCGTCTGTCGACCTCGCGCACCGTGTCGAGGTACTCATCGACCGTCCTGTTGTCCGCGGGACTCAACTTTTTTTTCAGGCGCGTCAGGTCTTCGCCGACCCAATCGAGGATGCTGTTGTCGACACGAAGCTCGGCGCGGCGCTCCGCGGGCGCTCCGCCGTCGCCGAACAGGCGTTCGAAGGCGATTCTCGGATGCGCGATCGCGGGCAGCGGAGTTGTCGGCGAAGACCAGGAAAGATTGTTTTGGTAAACGCAGGCGAACCCGTTGTCGCAATTGCCGACATTCGTCTGGATATCCATCGACAACTCGAGCGACGGCAGCGCGGTTTGGCCGCCGATGCGTTTGGCGGCGATTTGGTCCACCGTTGTCGCCAACTCGTAGTCGGCGCCTTCGGTCATCTTGGCTTTCGCGGCGCTCAGAAACCCCGAGTTAGCCGTAGCGTGATTGCCGGCGGAGTAGGCGTTCTTGTTTTCGAGATTCGTGACCACGGTGAGTCCGGCCTTGAACGGCTGCAAGGATTCGAGGATGGGCGACATTTGGGCCAGCCGGCCGCTGCCGCCGGGCGGGGTCCAGCGGTCGAGGTTGGCGCCCATGGGGATATAGACGTAGCCCAGCCTGCGCACGGGGGCCGCCGCAGTCTTCGCCTGCGCGGTCATTGCGGGAACCATTGCATCGAGCAGGGGGAGCGCTACCGTTGCGCCCATCCCTCGCAGCAGCGTTCGGCGGGGAAGATGTTGCTTCGTAACGATCATTGCGGATTCCTCATTTGAAACGGCGTGCTGCGGACGACTCCCATTATCAAGGACGAAAAGCGGTAGTCGTCCTGCGCCGCATCGCGGACAATTTTGCGGACGGCAGGGGCGTCGTAGTACTCGAGTCCCCGCCCCAAAGCGTAGATCAGCAGCTTCTCCGCCACGGTCGAGGCGAACAGATCGGACCGCTCCAGGAGAGCTTTGCGCAACCCGGCCGGTCCGTGGAATCGGGTTCCGTCGGGAAGAGTTCCCGAGGCATCCACCGGGGCCTCTCCGTCCCGAGTCCGCCAGCGGCCGACGGCGTCGTAATTCTCAAGCGCGAAGCCGACCGGGTCGATGATGTCGTGGCAGCCGGCGCAGGCCGGGTTGGCGCGGTGTTCCGCGATCCGCTCCCGCAACGTGAGCGGCTTCGCCGAGGGAGTCCGTTCGCGAAGCGGCGGCGCCTCCGGCGGGGGCGGCGGGGGCGGGGCGCCGAGGATGTTTGTCAAAACCCATTTCCCGCGCAGCACCGGCGAAGTCCGATTGGCATAGGATGTCACGGCAAGAATACTGCCGTGCGTGAGCAAACCGCCCCGGGCGCCGTCGGCGCCCAAGGCGACTCGGCGAAAACGATCGCCGTAGATATGCCGCATGCCGTAGTGCTTGGCCAGGCGCTCGTTCAGAAACGTGTAGTCGGCGCTGAGCAGCTCGACGATGCTGCGGTCTTCGCGCAGGATCGTCTGGAACAACAATTCCGTCTCGCGCCGCAATGACTTGCGCAGATTGTCGTCGAAGTCGGCAAAGAGCCGCCGGTCGGGGGTCAGAGAATCCAGATTTCGCAGCTGCAGCCACTGTCCGGCAAAATTATCGACCAGCGCCTGCGAGCGCGCGTCGCGCAGCATGCGTCGGACCTGCCGCTCAAGCGCGCCTTCGTCCCTCAGGCCGTCCGCGTCCGCCGCTTGCAGCAACTCGTCGTCGGGGATGCTGCTCCACAAGAAGAACGACAGCCGCGAGGCCAGTTCGTACGGCGAGATCCTGTACGGCCGTCCTCCGTTGCCGGCCGGGTCCCGCTCGGTACGAAACAGGAACCGAGGACTCGCCAGCAGGGCGCGCAACGCGGTTTCGATGCCGGTTTCAAAGCCGCCGCGCTCGCGCCCCTCACGGTAAAACTCAAGCGGTTTCTCCAGATCCGCGGCGCTTAGCGGGCGGCGGTAGGCCCGGCGGGTCAACCGCGAGAGGATTTCCTTGGCGCACTCTTCTTCGCCGGAAGTCGAGCTCGGACGGCAGGAGAAAATTCGCCGCCGGCTGGGAGTGTCGCCCGGGCCCGCGGCGTTGTACGGGCCGACAATCGAGATTGAGTACACCGCCGGCTGCATGCGCGGGTGGCGGTCCATATTGAACCGCGCCAAGTAAGGTTGGCGCTGCGTCTCGATCAGCGCGGACGACTTCTTGAGAAACGCGACGCCGATTTCGCGGGGTCCGGCGCCGACCGGAATGCGCGCGGTCAGATGTTCGTCGACAGAGGCGTGATCGCGTTTCTCGGGCGGGGTCACGGTGAACCGCCGGATAGGCCGGCCGTCCAACAGCAGCTCCACATCGTGCGGGTCGTGGAGTCCCTCGACGTGCTCGTTGCGGTCGCGGCTGAGAGTGATGCGGATGTCGTACTC
Organism: Bryobacterales bacterium; assembly: GCA_965214915.1. GTDB lineage: Bacteria > Acidobacteriota > Terriglobia > Bryobacterales > UBA6623 > CATQHP01. The sequence continues at coordinate 2,145,729 of CBDCCP010000001.1, forward strand.
GGCGTCGACCGGAAACGTGTTTTTCACGACCGTCCCGCCCCTGGTGCCGAAAGGCAACTCGCTGAAATGCGCTTCCTGGGTCAGATCCACGGGAAGGACGATCAGTTCGCCGCTTGGCGAACGGGGAGGCGTCCCGACCGCCAACCGGCCGATTTTTTTCGCCGCCGCGAGATAACGCTCGAGCAGCGTGGGCGACAGCTCGGTTGTGTTGTTGTCGAATCCGTAACGGCTCTCGTCGCGCGGCAGCAACGACCGAACATCGACATCGAGCGCGAGAATATCGCGAACCGCGTTGCGATACTCGGCCCGGTTCAGGCGGCGGAAGGCGCTCTCGCGGCCCGGGTGGGGATGTTTTGCGGCGTGGTCGTCCAGGAGCTCGATCAGATTGCGGACGACGGCGTCGTATGCCGTCTCGTCGGGGCGCGGCATGCCCCGTGGAGGCATGGAACGGTGCTTGAGCTTGCGCACCACCGACTCCCACGCCTGCGGGGCGTTGCCCGGATGGGCGGGGTCGAGCCGGTCGAGAGCCAACCCGCCGCTGGAGACGGTCGAGTTGTGACACGCAAAACAGTACTGCTCCAGAACCGCCCGCGGGGCGATTTGGGCGCAGATCGGGGCCGCGGCCGCGAAGAACGCCGTCAGCTTGCGAACAGTGTTCGTCATGCCCTGCATCGCGCCAGACATAGCAGCAGCCCCGAGGCGCCTAGAACGTGATGCGCACCCCCATCTGCATCTGACGCATCGCTCCGGCTGAATCGAGAGTTCCGAAGTCGGAATTTTCCACGTTCCCATTCAGCGATTGGAGATTGACACGATTGAGGGCATTGAACATGTCCGCCCGGATCTGAAGCCGTACGGATTCCTTCAATCTGAAGTTCTTCGACAGGGAAAAATCCACGGTCCATCGGCCCGGACCGCGGACCAGGCCGTTGCCGGCATTCCCCGGCCGCTGGGCAATGCCTCTGACTTCCTCCACCCTGGCGAAGGCGTCCGGATTGAGAAAGCGAACGTCCTGATGCGAACCGACCCGCGGGGCGCCGAAAGTCGTCCCTTGCGGAGCCTTGATATTGCCGCCGATGTAGTCCGATCGGCATTGCCAGGACTGCGAGCAGCCCTGCCTGATCGTGACGGGCTCGCCGGTCGTCCCGGAATAAATGCCGGCGATCTGCCATCCGCCGAGAATGCCTCGCAGCGGAGCGCTGAAACCGTTGAACCGGGGAAGCTCGTAGATCAAATCGGCTACGGCCCGGTGCGTCGTATCGAATCCGGGATTGCCGCGCTCGATGGCCAGATTGAAGAAGTCCTGGATTCCGCTGGTCGCATCCGTTCCGTAGTACACGCCGACATCGCCCCCGGTGAACGCGATCGTCTTGCCCCAGGTGTAGTGAATGTCGAACGACAGGTTGCGCGAGAAGCGCTTGCGCATCGATGTCTGCAAAGAGTGGTTCATCACGCTCTCCCCCATGTCCACGAAATAGGGGCCGCCGGGGATGAGGGTGGGGTTGGGCCGGATTCCGGTCTGCCGGTCGGGCAAGTTGAAGCGCCTGTGCATCGGGAACTTCACGCCCCGCGTTCCCACGTATCCGATTTCCCACATCAGATCCCCGGCAAGTTGCCGTTGGATGTTGAATTGGTAGTTGATCGTGTACGGATTCTGCAGGTCCGGCGTGATCAGCGAGAAGACGAGTTCGTTCCCGCTCTCCTGGATATCCTGCAGCGCGATCGGAATGATCTCTTCGTTGCTGAAGGGGTACTGCACCCCCAGCCGGTTCGCTTCGTTGGCGCTATACCTGACGCGGAAGGGAATGTCCGGTCCGGCGACGCTTTGCCGCAGCAGCGCCGGCACCTGGGCGGCGAACATGACGCCGACTCCGCCGCGGACAACGGTTCTTCCCTCATCGTCCACACGGTAGGCGAACCCCGCCCGCGGGCCGAGGTTCACCCAGCCGTCGTGCTCGATCGGTCTGTCCGTGGGGCGGCGGGGGCCGAAGGCGAAGTTGGTGAAATCCGCTCCCGGAGGAAGCTCCAGATTCTTGTTCGTGACGTCGATGGCGCCGGTCGGTTTCACCGTGTTGTTGGAGTAGAAGTCGTAGCGCAGTCCGAGGTTCAGCGTCAGCTTCCGGTTCACCCGCCAGTCATCCTGGACAAAGCCGCCGATCTCGTACATTCGAGACGAGTGCGGGCCGTTCGAGCCGAAGGAGATCACCGCCCCGTTGATCCGATTGGCCTGCATTTCCTCGACGTTGAGGAACTCGTACTGCGGATTTTCGGGATTCGTTCGCGCACCGCCGTAATGCACGAACCGCCCGCCGAACTTGATCGTATGCTTGCCCTTGTTCAGCGTGAGCTTCTGGTCGAAGGTGGTCGTGGTGCCCTCCATCAACCACACCTCGCCGCTGCCCAAGGTGATCGTTCCGCCGACATTGCGCAGCCGCAGCCGCGGGATGCGGTTCTGCCAATCGATGGTCTCCTGCCTGTCGGGGTCTTGCAGCGTGAAGATGTTGTCGAGCCTTTCCATGTCGGCGAAGTTGTAGCCGAAACGCGTTTCGGACACCCAGGTCACGCCGCTCTTCGTGAACTGCGCGTTGTAGCGGTCTTGCACGTAGGTGTATTCCCGGTCGTTGGCGCCGTTGAGGTTATATCGGGGATCGAGACCGAAAGGACGATTCCGCGTGTACGTGAACGACAAGTTGCCGGTGTCGGTGAGGCGGTAATCCGCTCTGGCGATGACGTGGTTCTCCGTTCTTTGGCGGCCGCCGACCGTTTCGACCCGCCCGCGGTTCTCATCGAGCAGCAACGTCGGCTCCGGAATGGTGTCCATCAACATCTTCGTCTCCTGGAAGGGAAGCGCGTTGAGGATTGTCGTGCGCAGCGCCGGGCTGGGAACGGTTCCGCTCACGCGCTGCGAGGCGGTCTCGCGGTAACCTTCGTAGGTAGCGAAGAAGAACAGCTTGTTCTGCATGACCGGCCCGCCGAACGAACCTCCGAATTGATTGAATACCTCGCGGTTCTTCGAAACCTGGGAACCGTCCGCGTTGATGTTCGTCTGAAACGGATTGCGCGCGTTAAATACGTGCGAGCGGTAGTTCTCGAACACGCTGCCGTGGAAGGCGTTCGTGCCTTGCTTGCTGATCAGGTTGATCGTCCCGCTGACCACGCCTCCGTTTTCGGCCTTCATGATGCCGCGCATGACCTGCACTTCGTCGACGGCTTCGATGCTCATGACGTCCATGTAGTTGCGCCCGCCGTACTGCTGCATCGAACGGCCTTCCGAGGGATTCGAGTTGGCGTCTGTGCCGTTGACGGTTATGCCGGTTCCGCTTTTGCCGATTCCATTGATGCGCAGGCTCCCTCCGCCCACGTCCACTCCGCTGGAGAGCTTCAGGATTTGCGTCACGTTGCGGCGCGCCAGCGGCAACTCGCTGACCTTCAATGCGTTCAAGCTCTCGCGCTGCTCGGAAGCCTCGGTATTGACCAGGGGAGGCCGGCCCTCGACCGTAACGGTCTCGCTCAGGCTGCCGATTTCAAGCGTGTGCATCTGGCGCACGACCTGCGACGCAATCAGGGTGATGCCGGTGCTCCGGTACGTTTTGAAACCGTCGGATTCGATTTCGAGAGTGTACGTTCCGACCGGCAGGACGTTGAACACGAAACCGCCGTCCGCTCCCACGGAGGCCGTGTACACAAGCCCGGTATCGTCGTTTACGATGGTCGCCTCGCCGCCCGGAATCACCGCTCCCGAAGCATCCTGCACAGTCCCGTACAACGTCGCCGTCGTGACCTGGGCCCGCGCCGCCGTCGTAGAGAACAACAATAGTGCCGGCGTCAGACAAACAGCCAATAATCCTATGCGCATTGGTGTCCCTCTTTCCTTTCGGGCTGCCGCGAAGGAGCCCTTTCCAGCGGTCCAAGGCGCTCTGCCCGAGACCTTTCCTGTCTGTGAAAAAGCGGTCAAGCGCCCCGGATGCGGCGCGGGATTCCGTTCCGCATCGCAGCTTCCGCCCCGCCGTCCAAGTCGAGCGGAAAGTTTTTCGGGAATTGTAGGCGCCGAGTCCGAAGACTCGGCGGTACGGTTACTATCCATCCAGCCGGCCGGGCCGGCGGCGGCGCGTGCTGCGCAGACGAGTCCGCAACGGTCAAGAACCGGCGCGCCGAGGCGGGCGTACTTTTTTGTCGATTGCTTTGAGCGGCAACCCCGGGAAGGCCCGACTCGCGGTTGCCGGCGGCAAGCGAGGCCGGCCGCGTACAAAAAGCCCCCCCCCCGGCATTTCATCGCGATGCCCGACCCTGCAACAGTATCCCGGGCACGCCCAGGAAGTAGCGCCACGTTGCACTGTGAAGCTCGTAGTCAGTTTAAAGCGCGAGCGGAGCGGTTACAAGTTATTTTTCGTTACTTCATATGATTTTACATGCGCAATTTCACAAGTCCGCTCCGGGGCGTCAGGTGCGTCGCTTGGCGCTCGCGGCCGAAGGCGGCGGCTCCCACGGCAGCCTGCCGTCGCAGCGGTCGCGATAATACGGAGCGATGGCGTCAACCTGCGCCGCGGCGCGGGCGGGCGTACGCTGCAGCGCGCCGCCGTCGATGATCGAAACAGCGGCGATCCGCGCCGGCCCGAACTCGTGCCAGGCATCCAGATCGGCGTTCGCGGACCCGGCAGGCGGCAGCGGAAAGTCGAACTGCAGGGTCCGCGGGGCAACGCGTTTCCGCAGACCCTGGTAATACCAGGATTGAACGATCAGTTCGCCCGCCCGCGGGGAATCGTGGAACTCGGGGCGCAGACGCAAAGCGGCGACTTCCATCTGCGCCAGCGACGTGCCGGTCGAGAAGCCTTCGAAGCCGCCTTCGGTATGCACAAGAACGCGGCCGCGGCGCCGGAGAGTGGCCCCGAAGCCGAGCGGACTGACGAACGAGTCCACTTGGCCGGCCTTTGTCGGGTAACCGAAAATTTCCCGTCCGAACTCCGCGCCCGCCGGCGACGGCTTCAGGTGCGACACGGCGTACCAGACAGCGCGGTTGTCGAGTAGGCAGTACGCCAGCAGCCATGCCTCGTCCAACGCGGGGTCGTCCAGGCCGCGAACGGCAAACAGCTTCAGCGACGGTCTGAGCGCCGCTTGACAGCCGGGCGGGAGCAATGCGGCGTGCCGCTCGCGGTTGACGCTGACTTCGACCTCGACGATCGTGACGCCTTCGACAACGGTTTCCCGCCGGCCGCGGTAAGCCTCGACCGCCCCCGCTTCGACCCGTGCGCGAATGCGCCCCGACGTTGGCGGAACAAGTCCCAAGGCATCGGCGGAATAGGCCCGAAACGCAAACGGCTCGAACGCCGCAGCGGGAACCGCCTCCACGAACTCTTGAATCGGTTGCGTGTCCGCCAACCGTTCCCGCCGGCCGGCAACGGCAACCAGCTTGGAAACGCCGAGGAGGGAAAACGCTCCGTCGAATGTTCCGGCTGTGGTTACCGCATCGGTCGGGAGCGTTTCCCAACCTGCGTTCGAGCCGTCGGAAAGACGCCATAACTCGACCGGCGCGTCCGTATCGAGGGGGCCCTTCCGCCAATCCGGCTGCAATAAATAGCGGTAAGTCAGGACTGGGAGTCGATCCGCAGCGGGGGCCGACTCGACTTCGCCGCCGACCTGTGCATGAAACATCTCGGTTCCTGCAATCCGCAGGCTGAAGGCGCCGCCGCCAATTTCTACATCGCCGGCAAACGCCGGTAAGCCGCGAGCTTCGCGGACGGTTCGCAACGTAAACGGATTCGCGGCCCAGACGGCCAGCGGAAGCAAGTGCTCCTCGCCCCGGAGATCGACAAGCGCGGCGAGCTGACAATGCGCCCCCGCTGCTCCGTTGCGGAATTCGACGATTACGCGCCCCGGCTCGGACGGCTGCAGCGGAACGGGAATAGCTTGGCGCAGCTTGTCCGCGTCCGCCGCGAAACAGAGTCGGACCGCCAACAACTCATCCGCGGCCGCCGCCGGGAACACGGCGGCGGCCGCGGCGCCCAGAAACTGCCGCCGGTTGAGCACGAGCACTCAGTTTCGCACGGACAGAGGGCCGGGAGAGACCCCGCAGAAGAAAACGGCGCGCCGGGCCCCTCGATGCCGTCCGTAATGTCCGCTAAGATGGATGCATACGAAGCGGAGGGATTGCGTGCCCATCAGTCAGGAATTGCTTGAAATCCTTTGTTGCCCGCAGTCGAAGGTTCCCGTCGAGATGATGAGCGAGGACCAGCTCTCCAGACTGAATTCCCTGATCGCGGCTGGAAAGGTCGAGTATGCCGGCGGCGACGCCGTAGAGAAGCCGTTCTCCGAGGGCCTTATCACCACCGACGGCAGGACCGTTTACCGCATTGACGACGATATTCCCGTGATGCTCATCGACCAATCGATCGCCGCCGATCGGTTGGAGGGCTTGTAGCCGGTAACCGCGAGGCCGCCCTGCAGACCGCGCCGGAGCGTCCGGCTCACACTCCCAGGCGCTTCTCGAATAGTCCGGCGAGCTTAGCGGAATGCCGCGCTACGTCCTCCGCGCGTTCGGCTTCGACCATGACCCGAACGAGCGGCTCCGTTCCGGAATAGCGCACCAGGACGCGCCCGCTTCCGGCCAGCTCCAACTCGCTTGCGGCGACGGCTTGCTGCAGCGCGGGGATTTGCTGGAGCGGTTTCCGCTCCTTGACCCGGATGTTGACGAGCCTTTGCGGAAACACTTTGAGACGCTGCCTGAGGACGCTGAACGATTCGCGCCGCTCGGCGGCGACCCCCAACATGGTCAACGCCGTCAGCAGCCCGTCGCCGGTTGTGGCGTGGTCGCCGAAAATCACGTGCCCCGATTGCTCGCCTCCCAGGGCGGCGCCGCAGCGCAGCATCTCCTCGAGAACGTGCTTATCGCCCACGGGCGTCCGGGAGAGCGCGATGCCTTCGCCTTCCAGAGCCTTTTCGAGCCCGATGTTTGACATCACCGTCGCAACCACCCTGTTTTCGTGCAGTTGTCCGCGTTGCCTCATCTGGACTCCGACCGCGAGCAAGATATTGTCGCCGTTGAGGCGCCGGCCTTTTTCGTCGACGAGCAGGCAACGGTCGGCGTCTCCATCGAAGGCAATGCCGAGATCTGCCGCGCTTTCCACAACGCGTTGGGCGAGCGCATCCATGTGCAGCGAGCCGCAGTTGCGGTTGATGTTCCGGCCGTCCGGCCGATTGGCAAGGAACTCCGCTTCGATGCCCAGAGCCTCGAACACCGGCGGAGCGAGCGCCGACGCCGCGCCGTTGGCGCAGTCGACGACGACCCGCAGCCCCGCCGATCCCGGGCCGGAGGCGGCGACGTCGATCAGGTGACGGACATAGCTGCGGGCGATTTGCGGATCGCTCGCGAGCTCGAGCTGCGAAGGCTGCAAGCGTCCCGCAAGCAGTCGGGAAACCGCTTCTTCGGTCTCGGCTTCCTGTTCGTCGGGCATTTTGTACCCGAACGGCCCAAACACCTTGATCCCGTTGTCTTCGAAAGGGTTGTGCGAGGCCGATATCATCACCCCGGACGAGAAACTTCCCCGTTCCGTCGCGTAGGCGACGCCGGGGGTGGGGATCACGCCGGCGTAATGCACTGCCACGCCGCCGGATTGGAGTCCGGCGGCGAGAGTTTGTGCGATGCCCGCGCTCGACTCCCGCGGGTCCGCGCCGATCAACACCGACGGCTTTTTCGTCTGTGCGAGACGCTCGGCGAGCGCGGCGCCGACGGCGAACGTCGTCGCTTCGTCTAGCGGCGGCTCGCTGGCTCGGCCGCGAATGCCGTCGGTGCCGAAAAGACTCTTAGCCATGAAAATCGGGTAATCCTGCCGAGCGGGCCGCCCGCTATGGCGCATTCCTATGGGGCGAACAAGGAATTCTCAATTGTAGCCGGTTCGGCCGCCCACTATCCATCTACGGCGAAGCCGTGCATCTTGCGGTAAACCGGTCCGTCGTAGAACTGAGTCGATTTGAACCACTCGTGGCGTCCGTCGCCGGCCTCCGGCGCGGCCAGCGCCATGATCCGCTTGCGCTCGGCCTCCTCCAGCGGCTTGAAGCCGCGGGCGATCTTTACGTCGGCCATGAGTTGATCCATCGTGAGATATCCGCGGACGAGTGACGAAATCGGTAGGCTCAGCGCCCAGCGGACGCACATTTCCGCCGTGACTTTCGTCGTCGAGGGTATCTCGGCGACGCGGCGGCCGCCGCCCAGGCACTTCATGCCCAGCACGCCGACGTCTTTCGCCGCGCAAAGCGGCACGACTTCGCGCTGAAACGATCTGTAGAAGTAGTCCATCGGGTTGATTGGCATCTGCGCCGTGGCCCAGTCGTAGCCCTTGTTCAGCATCTTGGTATGGATGCGTGGGTGCTTGTGCCCGGTGAAACCGATGTAGCGCACCTTGCCCGCCTTCTGCGCTTCGAGGGCGAACTTCAGCCCGCCCTTCTCGAATACCCAGTCAGGGTCGTTGTCGTAGTTGGTCTCGTGGAATTGCCATAAATCGAGGTAATCGGTCTGCAAACGCCGCAGGCTGGTTTCCAGGCACTCTTGCGAGAACTTGTAGTCGCGGCCGGAATTCTTGGTCATCAGAAAAACTTTGTCCCGGCGTCCCTTGAGCGCCCTGCCCATGAACTCTTCGGCATAGCCGTCGAGGTACACGTAGGCGTTGTCCCAGAAAGAAACGCCGTTGTCGAGCGCGGCGTGGGCGAGCTTGAGGCCGGCCTTTTCGCCGTCGTCCTGCGCCGCGCGGCCGAGATGCGCGCCGCCGATGCAGAGGATCGAGACCTGCTCGCCGGTGCGGCCCAAGCGCCGCGTGGGGATGCCGTTCCCCGAATCTTTTTGGGCAACGGCCGGCCCGGCAAGGGCGGACATGACGGTCGCTCCCAACGATCCTTTGACAAAGCTGCGGCGTGAATCGGACATAACGGAAACAGTATATCGGGAACGCGTCTTCTTCGGGGCGCGAGTCTTATGCGCAGAGAAACGAATCCGCAGAAAAAGACCGGATCGCGGTCGAGCCGTGCAAGCGCAAATCCGTTTCCCCTCGAACCGCTTCGCGCTACGAGTGCGTTATCCTGCAAAATCATACGACGCGTCGACAACGCACATGAGCAAGTTGCTGCCGCGCATCGCAGGCGGGGCGGCGCGGGCTGTCCCATCCTGGTCTTTGGAATCTTGAAGAAGCTGTACGTAGACGATGAATGAATGACCCCGGCGGACGATCTGCTGCATGAGGTCGGCGGGAGAAGGTTTGTGACCGTGCCGGCCGATCCGCCGCGGCGGTTTCAGAACAGGACCGGGAAGATGGCGCCCGCGCGCCGCCGTCTTGCACGCTATCGCACGCTGTCGTTTGAGGAGGTCGAGGAATTGCCGGTAGGCTCGATCGCCAACGATACCGCGCACTTGTATCTGTGGGTTCCCAACGCTCTGTTGACCCACGGCCTGCGGGCGCGTCCCGATCTATCGGCGCCGGCGCTCTTCCGCGTTTCGCGGCGCTTCGTTGCGGTGGCGGAGGAGGATAGCCGTCACGTCGGCGCGGCCCATTTTCTGCGCCCACGCCTGAGGGGTAGCCCAGGGTTCGGCGTCTGCTTCGTCCGCGTCCGCGCCGCGGCTTAACAGCAGCTCCACCAATTCGACACGGCCCCAGCGGCAGGCCCAGCCCAGCGGCGTGCTTTGCAACAGATCGTCGCGGCAGTCCAGTCTTGCGCCGGCGTCGAGCGCCGCGTTGGCGAAGGCAATCCGCTCGTCGGACGTCAGGTGATCGCGCGAGGCGGCGATCTTGTGCAGGATGGAATTGCCGAAGCGTCCGGGGACGTTCACGTCGCAGCGCTCGAGCACGAGTTGAAAGCAACGCAGATACGTCCCGCGGTCGAGATCGGCATGCGCCCAAGGGCCGCGCATGTGATTCCAGAAGCGGGTCGGCTGGGCCAGGATGCGCCGCCAGCGCGAGTCGCTGCGGGCCCAATCGGTGCGCTGGAGAGCCATGCGCACGATCTCGGGGTCGCCGCCGCAGGCCGCGCTCCAGAGGATATCTTCCACGAGCTCGGCCTTTGTGGCGGTTCCCTCGGGCAGCGTTCCCGCGTCCGCGGCGGCGAGCATCAGCCTGGCCGGCTCGGTCTCCCGGTAGTGCGCCAGGGTCACGGCGTCGGCCCGCCCGCCATAGCTTTGCAGCAAGCGGATCATCTCCCGGTCGCGCCGGCCGTAGGCGGCAAACACGGGCGTACCGCTGGCGTAAACCTGGCCATTCGGATCGGCGCCGCGTTCGAGCAGCAGCTTCGCCGCCGCGAATTTTCCCGCTCCGGCGGCGCTGCGCAACGGCATGCCCCAACTCTGCACCGAACCCTCCAATTCCTCGAAAGCCATGCGCTCGTCGGGGTCGAGCCCCAAATCCAGCAGCAGCTCGAGCATGTCGATACGGTCGTGCCGCACGGCTATCGTCAGCAGCCCGCCCCCATATTCGATCGGATTGACGAGCGACCCTGCGGCGTGGAGCCCGCGCAGCCGCGCGGCGTCGCCCAAGGCGACGGCGGCGCGGACGGTAAGCGCAGCGCCGCGTTCGAGCAGCAGCTTCGCCGCGGCGGCGAATTTTTTCGGCTCTACGGCGTTTCCCCAACCCCCTCCCACGGCGCAGTCGAGCGGAGAGCGGCCGTCGGGGCCCGGCCGGTTGGGGTCGGCTTTGCGCTCCAGGAGCTCGCGGACGATCGCGGCGGCGCCCATTGCGGCCGCAACGTGCAACGGCGGCCAACCCCTGCGGTTCGGCGCCTCGACCAGCGCGGGGTCGCCGGCGAGCATGGCGGCGGCCGCGGCGTCATCGCCGCCGAGTATAGCCCGAGTGAGCCGGACGGGCGCATCGTCCGCGGATCGCGCCGCGCCGCGCCGCCGCTCTTCCTCGCGAATGATCGCGACGATCTCGTCGTAGCCGCGCTCGCGGGCCAGCGTCATCGCCGTTGTCGCCGCTCGATGCGGGTATATCCCTTCGTGGGCATCGGCGCCGCGCCGCATCAGCAGCCGCGTCATCCGCGGCGAGCGGCCGAGCACGGCAAAGTGCAGCGGCCTGTGCTCATCGGTTTCGGAAAGGCACATGTTGACCAATTCCGGGCGGGCGCGGAGCATCGCCTCCACGCTTTGCGCATCGTCCGCCCGCACGGCTGCGGCCAGCCGCTCTATCGTGACGCCGGAGACATAAGCCTTCAGCTTGGGCCAACTATCGAAACCGTAGCTGCGCGCCAACACGAGTTGGGCGTGGCGGAGCGCGAAAGCATCGGTTGCGGCGCCCCGGTAATGCGCGGCAACCTCCGCGGCCGCGGCGGCGTCGCCGGAACGAAAGGCGCGCAGCAACTCCTTCGCTTGGCGCTTCAGTTGCTTGAGATCGGGTTTGGCGGGAAGCGCGCGGGTGGGCAGGCGCTTGCTCATGACGAAACTCCTTCCTTGGCTACGCCGGCGGCGTCAGCGGCTGCGCCCGGTGTCCGCGCTCGCGGGCAGAAAAGAGTTCCTCGAAAGAACGGTTTTTATTCAAATCGGCTCGGGGTGGACTCGGTCCTTCCCGCGGACACGGCGGCGTCCCCGAAACGCCGCGCTCATCGTAGCGGGAAAGAGGGGCTCAAGTCAATGCGAGCCGAAAAAACCCCGCGACGGAACGGGGCTTCACAATGAGGGTGGTGCCTAGGGACGGAGTTGAACCGCCGACGCCGGCCTTTTCAGGGCCGCGCTCTACCACCTGAGCTACCTAGGCAACCGTTCTTATTTTACGAGGCGTCCGCCCAAAGGTCAATCAGCCGAAGCCGAACATCTTTGCGCCGAGGAGATAAACCATCAAGGGCGCCACGGCCAAACCGAGCAAGTCGAGCACGATTCCGGCGCGGAACATCTTGGGAATGGTGATCCAGCCGCTGGAGAAAACGATCGCATTCGGCGGCGTCGCCACCGGAAGCGTGAAAGCGAACGAGGCCATGACCGCCACCGGTATGAGCAACAGATAGGGATGAACGCCGATCTCGACGGCCATCGCGGCGACGATCGGCGAGAACATCAAGACGGTAGCGACATTCGACGTCGCCTCGGTGAGGGCCGTCGACAGCAGGCAGGTGACGAGCACCAGAAGCCATACGGGCGTGCCCTTCAGCGCACCCAGTTGCAAGCCGATCCATGCCGCCAAGCCGCTTTCGGAGATGCCTGCCGCAAGCGCGAATCCGCCGCCGATGAGAAACACGATCCCCCAGGGCATGCGCTCCGCCGCCGTCTTCCAGTCCATCGCAAAACCGTCCGCCGAACCCCGCCCCAACAGATCGGCCGGCAACAGAAACAGCAGCACCGCCATCCCTATGGCGACCGTCGAGTCATGAACGTCCGAGGAATCCGGAAGCAGCCCGGACCATCCCGGCAGAGTGAACCACTCGAGGTCGAGCGGGCTGCGCGTGATCCAGAGCAGCCCCGTCGCCGCCGAAACCATCAGCACCAGACGCTCGACGGGCGCGATGGGGCCGAGACGCCGCAATTCATCTTGGATGACGCTTTGGCTACCGCGAAACTCGATCGCGGAAAGAGGCAGATCGGCGCCGAAACGGCAGAGATAAATCCACGTCAGCGGCAGGAAAACCGCCACGATCGGGATGCAGACGGCCGACCAGGGGACAAAGCCGATCTGGGGCAGCTCGGGGAAATTCTCCGAGGCAAAACCCAGGAATGCAACCGTCGTCGGCGAGCCGACGATCGTGCCGATCCCGCCGACGCTCGCCGCGTAGGCGATGCCCAGCAACAGCACGAGCCCGAAATTTTTCCGCGCCAGCGACTTTGTTTCCTCCTGCGTATCGACACCCGCGATTTCCGCCATCTCGGCCAATTGGTTCACGACGGCCATCGCGATCGGCAACAGCATCATCGTGGTGGCGGTATTCGAAATCCACATCGAGAGGAATGCCGCGGCAATCATGAAACCCAGCAGCAGGGAGCGCGGCTTCGAACCGACGCGCGCGATCGTGGCCAGGGCGATGCGGCGGTGAAGGTTCCACTTTTCCATCGCGATGGCGATGATAAAACCGCCGAGGAACAGGAAGATGATGTGATTCGCATAGTGCGCCGACACGGCGCGGCTGGACAGGATGTCGAGCGCCGGAAACAGCACGAGCGGCAGCAGCGCCGTCACCGCGATGTGGGCGGCTTCGCTGATCCACCAGGAGGCCATCAGGAAGGCGACCGCGGCGGTGCGTTGGGCAACCGGCTCCATCCCGCCGGGCCGCGGCAGCAGTAGAATCGCCGCGAACCCGATCAGGCCGACGGCGAATCCGATATTCCGCCGATTGAATGCGCCGGCAAACATGGTAGCGCTACGGGGATTCGAACCCCGATCTGAGCCTTGAGAGGGCCCTGTCCTAACCCTTAGACGATAGCGCCCCGGATAGCTTTTATCGTAGCCGAGCGGCTGCGGGCGGTCAATATCGGGCGAGCGCCCGCGCGGCGCACTGCGATAATGAAAATCTTGTCCCGGCGCCGCCGTGAGCATTCTCTATCGATACGTCTTTCGTGAAGTCGTCATCGCGTCGTCGATCGGCACGCTGCTCTTTACGCTGGCGCTCTTTCTGCAGAGCGTTGGTCCGGTAATGGCCTTGTTGGTCGGCCCGGGCGCCGCCGCCGGGGATGTCCTGCGGTTGTTCGCCTTGACGATTCCGCAGTCCTTTCCGTTTACGATTCCGATCGGCGTCCTGGTGGGGATTTTGCTCGCGCTCGGGCGTCTGTCGGCCGACAACGAGATCGTCGCGATGCGCTCAGCCGGTATTCCCGGACTGCGCATTGTCCGGCCGGTCGGAGTTTTCGCGGTCTTGGGAATGGCCGTCTGCGCGGCCACGACGCTATGGCTCACGCCGTGGTCGCTGCGGGAGCAGGTGCGCATCGCCGAATCTTTCCGCGTGCCCTTGGCCGGCGCCGAAGTCAGGCCGCGCGTTTTCATCGAGGACTTTCCCGACCGCGTCATTCGCGTGCAAGACGTGCTCCCCGGCGAGGGTATTCACTGGAAAGGCATCTTCCTGGCCGACATGCGCGCTCCCGAGCGCCGGGGCTCGTTCGCCGGCGTCGACGCGGCGGTCGACGGGCCGCGCATCACGCTGGCTTCGGAGGCTTTCGTCATTCCCCGGCCCGAGAACCGTATCCAGGTGCGCTTCCCGATGACGACGACCTACGAGCAGTCGTTCGATCCGAAGCAGTACCACGGTTTCCGCTCGGAGAGCACCGATCAGGTGTTGGAAGCGCGCCCGAGCCGCTTCGACCCGGGAGCGAAACGGTACGACAAAATGGCGACGTCGGAGTTGGCCGCGGCGGCAAGGACGGAGGAAGACCCGCAAGCCGGCATTCAATTCCAGCAACGCTTGGCGCTCCCGTTGGCCTGTCTGGTATTGCCGCTGGCGGGCATACCGCTGGCCGTTTCCAGCCGCCGGTCGGGCCGCTCCGGCGGGGTCGTGACGGCGCTCGCGCTGGTTTTCATCTATTGGATGATTCAGTTGGCCGGCACGGCGCTGGCCAAGCAGGGCGTCGTCGGCCCGGCGCTTGCGGCCTGGGCGGCCAACGCGGCGTTCGGCTTGGCCGGGCTCGTCTTGCTCGCGCGCCTCGATGCGCCCAACCGCCGAGACTGGATCGCAGTCGTGGCGTCCCGGCTGTCGGCGGCCCGCGACCGGTTTATAAAAACGCTTGCCCGACGGCGGGAGCGGAACGGCGCCCCGGCCGCCCCCAACAATAACGGCGCGGCGCCGCCCGAGTCGCTCAGCGACCCCGTTCTACGCATCGTCGACCGCTACGTGCTGCGCAGCTTCCTGTTCCATCTGGCGGTCTTCACCGCGGCGTTCATCGCCATCTGGTTCGTCTTCAGCTTTTTCGAGCTTCTGACGGACATGCTCGCTCGCGACAAGTTGGGCCGGTTCGTCCCCTACATCTACTACCTGACGCCGTTCCTGATCTACAACACGGCCCCGTTGGCGGTAATGGTGGCGACGCTGATTTGTTTCGGACTGCTGGCAAAGCGCCATGAATTGACGGCATTTCGAGCCTCGGGAGTGAGTCTCTACCGGCTGGCTTCGCCGGTGCTGATTTTCGTCTTGCTGTTGGGCGGCGGCCTTTTCGCCCTCGACCACTACTACCTTCCGCAAACGAACCGCCGCCAGGACGCCATCCGCGACGAAATCAAGGGCCGCCCGGCGCGCACGTACTTGCGGCCCGACCGCCAATGGACGTTCGGCCTGCGCAATCGCATTTTCTACCACCGCGCGTTCGATTCGAACGCCGTGACGTTCTCCGGCATCAGCGTTTACGACTTGCGCGAGGAGCCCTTCGAGTTGCGGCGGCACATCGCCGCCGAACGCGCTTACTGGAGCGCCGCTCGCGGCGTCTGGGTATTCGAGCGGGGCTGGCTGCGCGAGTTGGACGGCATCCATCCTACGCGCTTCGAACAGTTCGACAGCCGGGAATTCCCCGACATCGTAGAACCGCCCGATTACTTCCTGAAAGAGGACCGCCACGACCAGCAAATGAACTGGCGGCAACTCCAGGCGTATATCGTCGACCTGACGCAAGGCGGCTTCGACACGATCCGGCTGCAGGTCCGCCTGCACAAGAAACTTGCCTTTCCGTTGTTCGCTTTCAGCATGGCTCTTCTGGCGGCGCCGTTCGCCATACTGACCGGCCGGCAGGGCGCCATGACGCCCATTGCCTTCAGCCTCGGGTTGACGATCGGATACTACGCGCTGAATGCATTGGCGGAACAACTGGGCCGCAGCGGGCAGCTTACGCCGCTCATGGCGGCTTGGGCGCCCTGCTTGATCTTCGCGCTCGGCGGCGCGTATTTGTTCCTGCGGGTGCGGACGTAGCAGCCGGCGGTGAAAGTCCCGTGGAAGGCGCGACGGGCTTGCTATCCACTATTCACTATCCACTGGCCGCGCCGGCGGTTGTCCCGCCGCAACTCGACCCCGCCCCGGCCGTGCAGCCGTAACAATGCTGCCCGGTTACGATGCGCCGACGGGCAAGCTCGGCGGGATCGAAGTCGCGGATATGCCGGGGCGCGCCGAAGCCCGTTCCCAATTCCAGCATCTGGTTGAAATCGCAATCGTAGAGCGACCCGTCCCAGCCTACGGAAAGCGTATTCCTACACATCACGCCGGCGGCTGCGGCCGGGTTGTAAGCCGCAATGAGCTTGTTCATGTAGCGCTCGTAATTGCCGCTGCGAATCAGGAATTCCAGAAAACGGCTGATCGGCATGTTGGTAATGGTGTAGAGAGATTGAAAGACGATGCCGTGGCGTTTTTTCAACTCGCGCCGGAAGTCCGCCTCGATCGCTTGCTGCGGGGGAGGGAGGAACGCCCCAGTCGGGTTATAGACCAAGTTGAGAACCAAGCCGGAGCCGGGCTGCCCATAGCCCAGGCCATTCAGCTTTTGCAGCGCCTCGATTGATTTTTCGAAAATGCCGCCGCCCCGTTGGGCATCCGTCCGGTCGGCGGAGAAATACGGCAGGCTGGCGATCACCTCGACCCGGTTCCGAGCCAGGAACTCGGCAAGATCGCTCTGCGAGCGCAGAGTGAGGATGGTGAGATTGCAACGGTCCATCACAGCGCAGCCAAGGCTCCGCACCTGCTCGACGAACCAGCGAAAGTTCGGGTTGAGCTCCGGGGCGCCGCCCGTGATATCGACTTTCGGGCGGTCGAGCCGCCGGATCGCGTCGAGACACAGTTCGAACGTCTCGTGGGCCATGTTCTCTTCCGTGCGGTCGGGTCCGGCATCGACGTGGCAATGCTTGCAGGTCTGGTTGCACAGCTTGCCGACGTTGACTTGAAAGATTTCGATGCCGGTTGCCGTCAGGGGATGCAGCCCGTTTGCGGCCAAGGCGTCGTCGAACGGCCGTTGCGGGCTTTGACCGACGCCGTTGTTCAAGACGCACAGTTGCCCCTCAGCCGGAGATGGGGGCTGCCGCGCGCTGACGAGACTCGTGCCCATGACCGCCTACATGCTCAATGCTTCAGCGATATTGCGCATCTGCAAGCCGTGAACCAGCGCCGCGCCGCCCTTGATGGCCGAGGCCACGTGAACCGCTTCCGTCATCTGCTCCAAATTGGATCCCTTCTCCAGGCTCTCTTGTGTGTAGGCGTCGATGCAGTAAGGGCATTGCACCGCGTGCGCGACCGCCAGCGCAATCAGGCACTTCTCGCGTTGGCTCAGAGCGCCCTCCGCGAATACCGCGCCGTACCATGCGCTGAACTTCTCCCAGAGTTCGGGAGCGTTTTTGCCCATCTCGCCGAATCGAGGCAGATCGTCCTCGCTGTAGTATCCCGACATTTGCTGCACCATTCTCCTTCGCAAGCACGGACGGCAAACCCGATGTTACGAAAGTTCCGGCGTCCGCCACCCTATGTTATGCTACGCCCCAATGGGGCGCTTCTTCATTCTCCCCCTTGCCGCGGCCGCCTGCCTGCAGGCGCAAATCCCCGACGGCTTTCAAGCGATCTTCAACGGGCGCAATCTCGCCGGTTGGCGCGTCAGCTTGACCAACCACCACGGCGACACGAAAGAATGGCGCGTGTTCGAAAACGCGGTGATCGGCAAACAGGACCGCGAGGGCAACGGGGGAATCCTGCTCAGCGACGAGCAGTACGGAGATTTCGAAATTTATTTGGAGATCAAACCGGATTTCGGCTGCGACGGCGGCCTGTTCTTGCGCTCGAACGACAACGGGCAGGCCTATCAGGTCATGCTGGACTATCTCGAGGGCGGCAACATGGGAGGCATCTACGGCGAGCGGCTCTCCGGCGTCCAACGCAAAGCCTCGGAAGGGTGGGAAAAAGTCTGGAAAAAGAACGACTGGAACTCGCTTCGGGCGCGCATCGTAAACGAAGCCCCCAAGATCGAGGTCTGGCTGAACGGCGTTCCGATCACCGCTTTCCAAGACACGGCGAATCGTCTTCCGGGCGGCGCGACCGAGGGGATGATCGCTTTACAAGTCCACGGCGGCAAGCGTTGCCGGCCCGGACTCGAGCACCGCTTCCGCAACATCGCCGTCAAAGAGTTGAACGAGTAACCGCCTGCCCGCGAGCGCGGACACTTGGATTGAGACGGATTGCCGCTGCCGGCGGTCGTTCGACTGTCACGGGCGGCGCAGTTCCACGACGGACTCGTAAAGACCGTATCCGTTCGCCGTTTTCCCCGCGCGTACGCTGGAGTTGACGATGCTGTTTCCCACCCGCGCGCCGCGCGGGATGTGGATGCCCGCAACTTGGAGCCCGTGCGCTTCCGCGATCTTCGCCAGGAAGCGGTCCGTGGGGACGTGTACTCCTTGCAGAATGCTGTTGCCGATGACGATCAACGCCGTTGCGCCGGGCCGCAGGCGCCACTTGGCGCCCGTGACGAACTTGACGCAGTCGTTGAAGTACAGCGCCGCATAGTTCGCCCATCCTGCCCCGCCGTAGATCCCTTTATCGGGATTCTTGCCGCGCACCTCGGCCAGCGTCCGGTGGATTTCTTCGTCGCCAATGGTCGGATCGAGCTCGACATGCTCCTGCTCCCGGGCATTCTGCCAATAGGTTCCGAAGTTCAGCGTTTCCAACCGCTTCAGATCGCCGGGGGTTTGGCACAAGCCAAGCCAATAGAGATGCGGGCGGGTATTCCGGTTGTAATGGTAGTTGTTCAAATAGGGCGGGGAGGTGACCAGCAGGTCCACGCTTCCCTCCGCCACGGCTTCGTATCCATGGAAAAAGGATTTCGAATGGATGCGCCCGTCGGGGCGCCCGCTCCCGCTCCGCTTTTTGCGGTACCAATCCGCGTCGTCCGCCATTTGAGCGGTCTTTGCGGCCAGCGTCTCGATAACGGGATAGTCTTGGACTTCCGGGCGGCCTACGCTTGCCTTACGCCCCAGGCTGGGTTCGTAGGAGTAGTTGGAATAATCCACCATCGTTGCCGCGAAAGCAAGGCGGAACATGTCCGCAATCCGCGCATCTTCCTGCTTGTTGATGAAATCCAAGGCCAGCAGGACTTTCCGCAGCACGTGCGGACTGTAAAAGGGAGAGCGCGTGCGAAAGCCGGCCGGAGGGGCCCCGCGCGGCAGGATTCCTTCGGTAAGCGCCCTGCGCCCGAACGCCCGGAACTCGCCGACCGCAGCCCGCAGCCGGTCGAGATCCACCCTGTGCGCTTGCAGCTTGGTCTGCGAGGCGAAGGCGGCATAGGGATTGATCTCGAAGCCGATGGCTTCGTGTCCGGCAAGGTCGGCTTCGATCAAAGTGGTTCCGACGCCCGCGAATGGATCGAGAACGACGCCGGGGCCGCTTGTAAAGCGGTCCAGGGCGTCCTCTACGAAATCCTTTGAAAACCCGGCGACCCAGGGAACCCAGCGATGCACCGGAGCCCCGCGGTTAGACATGAAGGCAGGGTCGCGAAAGATGCTTTCTCCGGCGGACGCCTCGTTTCCGGCACTTCGGTCATGGTTGCGGCCCGCAAACTTCGTCGCATGACGGCGCGGATGTTTCTCGCTCATGTAAAGGAAGGTTCCCGTGCAACTCCGCCGAGCATGGAATGGAATGATTCTACCCCGCCGGCGCGATACCGGCTCAACGCTGAGGCGCGCCGCGCCGCCCGCGTGATTTTTGCCGCGGGCCGCTAAGCGTCCGGGCCGCGGGGGAACCAGCGCCCCGCCGCCCACCAGACGAGCTCCATCGCGACCAGCCACAGGCGCATGGCGACGGCAAGCGTCAGCCCGGTTCCGGCCGCGAACGCGCGGCCGAGCAGCAGCCCCAGAACTCCCTCGCGGATGCCCATCCCCGCCGGCGCGACCATCGTCAACAGCGCGGTCAGCCAAGCCAGCGCATAGCTGCCGGCGATGAAAGCAAACGAAGCGCCGGCGGCCGGCAGCAGGGAACGGGCGAAGAAGGCCATCGCCGCCGTCAACCCGACCCAGGCGGCGAGATACATCGCCCATACCCCGAACAACTTCGCCGCGCCGATGCGCAGGGGCGTATAAGGCTGCTTCAGCAGCCGCGACAGGAATCCGGCCCAGGCGTTCAACACCCGCGGATGAACGACGGCGAACGACAGCAACGGGAAGGCCAGCAAGACACCGCGCTGGTATTCTCCAAGCTGCGGCAGCGCCGCGGCGATCGCCCAGACCGCCGGAACCATCGAGGCCAGCGCGGCCAGCGTCATATCCACCAGCGTCGCGGCCAGGCAGGCCGAGGGCTCCACCCCGTAGCGGCGGGTCAGATAGATGCGGCTGGCGAACTGCCAAACGCCCCCCGGCACGTAACGGCTTAACTCCGACTTGCGGTAAACACGGTAAATTTCGCCGAACGGAATGGAGTGTCCGAAACAGTCGATCACGACCATCCAGCCCAATGGACGCGCCAGAAACCATCCCGCAGCCAGCACGAACGACAAGACCCAATAACCGGCCTCGAACTGCCACGGCTCGCTGCGCACCTGCAGCCAGTTGCCGTAAATCAAGCGTCCGATGAAGAACGCGACGATGAGCGGAACGGCCAGCTTGACGGCGGCGCCGAGCCGTTTATTCACGGGTTTCCTCGATGTCGAAGCGCGGCGCGGCCCGCTCCCGCGGCGCATTGGCGACCGCAATTTCCGCGGCCCAGCCGGCGGCGAAGAGAACGACGGCGCTCAGCGCGAAGAAAAGGGCCAATCCGCCGAGAGGCGTCATTCGCGGGAAAGCAATCCAACCGGCGGCCGGCCCCAGGGCGGCCAGTGCGCAGCCCAGAGCGGCGAAGCCGAAGGCATGCGCCGGCCGGTCTGCGAAGCGCGTCACGAGCAACACGGTGATCAGGTCGAAAAAGCCCTTGAAAAGCCGGCTGAAGCCGTATTTCGATCGCCCGTGCCGGCGGGCGCGGTGGCGCACCTCGATCTCGCCGACGCGGTACCCTTGCCAAGCAGCGAGCGCCGGAATGAAGCGGTGCAACTCACCGTAGATGCGCAAGCTGCGCGCCAACTCCCCGCGGTAGCACTTGAAGCCGCAATTCATGTCGTGCAGGTTCACCCGCGTCAAGCTGCGCGCGCAGACGTTGAAAAGGCGCGAGGCGACGACTTTGCTGCGCGGGTCGCGGCGCTTCTTTTTCCAGCCGGAAACCAGATCGAAGCCCTCGTTCAGCTTAGCCAGGAACCGCGGAATCTCGCCGGGGTCGTCTTGCAGGTCGCCGTCCATCGTGAACACGACCTCGCCGCGGGTCCGCGCAAAACCGGCCATCAGAGCGGCGGCCTTGCCGAAATTGGCGCGCAGCTTGACCAGCCGGACGCGGCCCGGCCGATGCAGCTTTTCGAGTTCCTGCCAAGTTGCGTCGGCGCTGCCGTCATCGACGAAGACAATCTCGTCGTCGGGTCCGAGAACTTCCATCAGCAGGCGCGCGAGCTCGGCGACGTCGTCCTGCTCGTTATGGACGGGCACGACGACCGAAATTTCAGGTTTTGCGGCCATACGCGGCGAAACGCCGATGATAGCGAGACCGCTGCCCGCGGGCAACTGCCGCGCTTGACAAGCGCCCCGGCGGAGCGTCAGGGTGAAGAAAGCCATGAACCTCAAACGCATCTCGCCCGAAGAAGCCAAGGAATTGCTCGACTCCGACAAGGAGTACGTTTATCTCGACGTGCGCTCGATTCCGGAGTTCGAAGCCGGCCATGCTCCGGGCGCCAAGAACATCCCGCTGCTGCACCGCACGCCGGCGGGCATGCAGCCCAACGGAGACTTCGTCAGCGTTTGCGAGAAAGCCCTGGGGAAAGACGCCAAGATCATTACCGCCTGCCTCAAAGGCGGCCGCTCGATGAAGGCGGCTCAAATCCTGACGGCGAACGGGTTTTCCAATGTCGTCGATATGCGCGGCGGTTTCATGGGCGAACCCGACCCTTGGGGCGGCATCGCCTACCCGGGGTGGCGGCCCCGCGGCCTGCCCGTCACGACGGAAGCCGCGCAGGACGAGACTTACGAGGGCCTGTCGCAAGCGGACGGGCCGCCCCGCTGCGCTTGACCGCCTGCGCCAAGAGCGCGTCCGGCGCGCGAGCGGCGCAGCATTCACGGCCGGCGAACGGTTCGGAAAAACTTGCGCACGTCGGCGACGAAAAGCTGCGGCTCTTCCATGGCGGCGAAATGTCCGCCGCGCGGCATGTCGGTCCATTGGCGGACGTTGTAGCGCGTCTCGACCCACTTGCGCGGCGAGAAGAAGATCTCGCCGGGAAAGACGGCGACCGCGGTCGGCGTCTCGACTCGCGGGCGCTCGGGCCGGTTGCGGCGCGACTCGTAATAGAGGCGCACCGCGGAAGGCATCGTTTCGGTAACCCAGTAGATCATCACATTGGTGAGGAGTTGATCCTTGGTAAACCGCGACTCCACGTCGCCGCCGCAATCGCTCCAGGCGCGGAATTTCTCAACGATCCATGCCGCCAGCCCTGCCGGAGAATCGTTGAGGCCGTAGGCCAGCGTCAGCGGTTTGGTCCCTTGAATGTTGCCGTAGGCGTTTTCGCCCGACCACCACGCGGCCCGCTCGCGCCAACGCTCGAGCTCCCATTGCGGAATGCCCTGCTCGGGGTCTTTCATGCCGGCCGGAGGCCCGCCGCCGACCATGTTGAGGTGAATGCCCGCAACATGCTCCTTGTCGCGAGCGCCCAACCAGGTTGAAACACTCGCGCCCCAATCGCCGCCTTGCGCGCCGTAGCGCTCATAGCCGAGCCGCGCCATCAATTTGGCCATGACGCCCGCAACGCGGTCGACGCTGTAGCCGCGCTCCGCGGTCTTGCCGGAAAAGCCGTATCCGGGCATCGACGGCAACACCAGGTCAAAAGCGTCCTGCGCGTCGCCTCCGTGCGCGGCGGGATCGGTCAACGGCCCGACGACTTGCATGAACTCGTACACCGACCCCGGCCAGCCGTGAGTGACGATCAGCGGCAACGCATCCGGTTCTTTCGACTTGACGTGTACGAAATGCATGGCAAGGCCGTCGATTTCGGTCTTGAAATGCGGCAACTCATTGAGCTCGGCCTCGTGCTTGCGCCAGTCGTAGCTTGTCCGCCAGTACTCGACCAACTCGCGCATGTAGGCCGTATCGGCGCCGTAGTCCCAAGCGGAATCTGGAATCTGATCGGGGAAACGGGCGCGGCTCAAACGATTGCGCAGGTCCGCGAGCGCTTCATCGGAGACCCGGATCGTGAACGGGCGAATCGCTGCGTCTTGAGCGGCCAGAGACATGGCGAGCAGCAAATATACAGGCAGCGTTCGAACCATGGCATCCATTGAACCATGTGGGAGCTACCACTCGAAAACTTCGCCGGGCTCGAGCGCCGCGACTTCGACGGCCGAGCCGCCGCCGAGCGCCTCGCGGAGCTTGGCGGGCGTCCCGGTCAGCACGGGGAACGTGCCGTAGTGCATCGGAATCACCGTCTTCGGCTGAAGAAACTCGCAGGCCAGGGCGGCTTCCTTCGGCCCCATCGTAAAAAGATCGCCGATCGGCAGGAACGCCAGCTCGGGGTCGTACAGCCGCTTGATCAACTGCATGTCGCTGAATACGTTGGTGTCGCCGGCGTGATAGAAAGCCCGTCCGTCCGGCTGCTTGACGACGAAGCCGGCCGGCTCGCCCGCATAGACGATGCGGCCGTCTTCGAAGATCGAGCTGCTGTGCTGCGCTTGCGTCATCGAGACCCGTACGCCCAGAGTGTGGTGGCAGCCGCCCTTGTTCATGCCTGTCACGTTCGCCGCGCCTTTCGCTTCGAGCCATTGATAAATCTCGTAGTTGGCCACGATCTCGGGCTTGAATTTTTCAGCGACGGCCAGCACGTTGCCGATGTGGTCTGCGTGCCCGTGGGTGATGAGCATCAAATCGACGCGGTCGAGCGCGTAGCCCTCGGGGTACGACGGGTTGCCGTCGAACCAAGGGTCGATCAAGACCGCGGGGCCGCCCGCAATCTCGAGATGAAAGCTGGAATGTCCGAGCCAGGTAATTTTCGTCGCCGCCATGGGATTTGAGACCTCTCCAGGCAACGATTTTAGCGGGTTACGCAGAGCCGGTCCGACGGCGGCGTCCAGAGTATGGAAAGCCGGTTGCGGACTTCCGCTCGAAAGCAGGCTTCTTGGACTGAGGCAGCAGACTCAAGGGCAGCAGCGACTCGACCGCCTGCACAAGCTCGTGCTGCTCGCGCGGGCCTTTGGCCAGGACGATGTCCGCGCCCGTCGATTCGGGAGTCAGCGCCAATACAACCGCATACCCCGACAGGATGATGACCGGCAGATTCGGGTCCGCCGCCTTCACCAAGCGAGCGACATCCTCTCCTTGAATGCCCGGCATGCGGTAATCGGTCACTACCAGATCGAACGGTTCGCCGGCGAAGGTCGATTCGAAGCAGCGCACGCCTTCCTCGCCGCTCTGCGCGGTCGTGACCGCGTAGCCCCTGTCGGCAAGCAGGCTCTTGCGCGCCGCCAGCCCGTGAGGGTTGTCGTCGATCAGCAGAAGTCGGCAAGCGTTTTGTTTTTCTGCGGCGGCCAAAGCACTCGCCAAGGTATCAACCGCGTCATAAAGCGTCAACAAGTTTGTAACTGTATTGAAACAAAGAAAATCGAGTGCTTGACAAATCCGCCGATATGTGCCTCGCCAAGCCGCTTGCGCGTCCGGCGAACAGCGGACAGCGAATAACGGCCGGCAAGACCGCCGCCGCGGGCCGCTACTCCACTTCCCGCGGGGCGGTATAGCCCTTGCGCGCGACGATCCTGTACTTGACCCGCTTGTTCTTCTGGTTCGTGATGCGCAACTCCTTGTTCGTCTTCGGGTCGATGAGTCGGACTTCGATCTTGCGGAACGTGCCGTCGCGCTTGGTGTTCGACGGCTGATAGGTCGCGGTGTACTGATTGCGCATGAGGTAGTTCAGGCTCTGAAAGATCGTCCCGAATTGGCCGTAGAAGCGCGGGAAGAAGGCGAATCCGCCCGTCTCGTTGGCGAATGTGCGCAGTTGGTTGTCGGCCTGCAGCCAGCCGATGCGGGTCGCGCCGCCGACGTAGCCGTAAGCGTCCAGCAACTCCTTGAGCATTTGCCCCAGGCCGATGGCGTGAACGGTGACGCCCGCCTCCTGCACGATCTTGCGCGCTTGGCCGTAATTCAGCTTGCTGAAGGTATCCTCGCCGCTCGAGAGCAGCACGACGGCCTTGCGGCCCTCGATTCCCTGCATGCGCTGCACTGTGTCGGTGAGCGCGTCGAAAAGATTCGATTCAGAGTAGGCGGCGATGCGCATGCGTTGCAGCGCCTCGTAGATTTCGCGCCGGTTCTGCGTAAAATCGGCCAGAATTTCGGGCCGCAGATCGTAGGCAATCACGGCGACCCAATCTTCGGGCCGGAGCGTCTCGACGAAACCGTATGTCGCCGTCAGCGTCTGGTACCACGTCTCTGACCAGTACTGCTGCCAACGGTTGCTGAATTCGACCAGCAGAGCGACCGTCGCCGGCGCCTCGGTCTGGCCGACGCCGACGATCTTTTGCGGCACGCCGTCTTCGAGTATCTGGAAATTGCCGGCCGGCAGGCCCGGAATGAATTGGCCCTTGCTGTCGACAACGGCAATGTCGACCGTAACGACATTCGTATCGGCAGAAAATATCGGCTGGTCTTCAGGAACCCGGTTTGGAGCGCGGGTCGGCACGCGGGGCAGGTCGATCGGCGAGTCCGGCACGCCGCCGGGGCCGGGAACGTTGCCCGGTCTTCGAGTCGAGTCGGGAAGCGGCCGCGGCGGCCGCGAGCCGACAGGACCGGAAACTTGCGCGGCAAGAATGGCTGCCCCGACACAGGCCGCCGCTAAAAGCATCGCTCCAAGACGCCGCATTGTCGGTCCTCGTTCGCGCATTTTCGTTGCCTCCCCCGGAAGCGGACTCCTATGGCGATAGACTCCGCCTCCGCCTGAAAAGTTTCCCTTATGGTAACCCCGACTCCCGCACGGTCGAGGGGTCTTGACAATTTCCGCGGCGCGGCTTACGGCGTTACCGCGTCAAGAGCGTCGGTCATGTCCGGGATTCCAAGATCGCCGTCGAGATCGGAAGAAGCAATGCGGTGGAGCGGCCGGCCTTGGCTGTCGAACACCAACAGGGCCGGCAAGCCGGCGGCGCCGATCTCCTCCAGGGCGGCGCTCAGCGGCCGCTTCCAGGCGTAATGCGCGACATGCGCCGCCTCCGTCAGGTCAAGCGCCGCGAGGTCGTCGCCGGCTTCCACGATGCAAACCGCAGCCATCGCCGCGGTCTTGCCGCGCTGCTCGGCGAGACGGTCGAACGCGGGCATGAGCTCCACACATTCCTCGCACCACGGCGCCCAGAACAGCAACGCCGTAGGACGCTCCGTTGACACCAGCGCAGCGGGCGTCCAGTCCGCCTGAGTTTCCACAAAGCCCGGGCGCTGGGGGTCGGACGAACAGCCGAGCGCAACAATCAGGATCGGAATCCAGGCGGCCGGCGGCGAGTGGAGAGCGGCGAGTGAAGAGCAAGCCCGCCGCGCCTTCCACGGGACTTTCACCACGGGCCGCTAACTTACCGACTTGAGCTTGAAATTGTAAATCAATTCGGTGCGCTCGTCGAAGGTCGAGATCGTCCGCGTCTTCGATTCTTTTCCCGCGGCGATCGCTTTCAACTCGTAGTCGACATTCAAGTCGAGGCCGTGGAAGTAGAAGTCCCCGTTGTCGTTGGTATGGAACGACTTGACGGCCAGCGTTTTCACGTTCTTCAGTTGGACGACCGCGCGCAGACCGTCTTCGGCTTCGTCCATCACTTGGCCTTTGACCGACCGGGTGGGTTTTTCCTTGGGCTTTTTCTTGCCGAAGCCCGGAAACTGAGAGTAAGCGCGCGACGCCGTCAGACCGAAGGCCGGCAACAGCGCCAACAGGCGGCGGCGGGACAGGATCATGGCTCCTCCTATCTTAATTCTCTTATTCGACGGCGCGGTCATTTTTTGGGTTTCAAGATGAGGTTGGCGGTTGCCTGCTCCATGTCGTAAATTTTGACCGTGCGCCGCCCTTTTTCGAATTTCCGCGCCGAAGCGCCGACTACATACGTCGCCTCGCCGGCGGGCACGCGGATGCGGTATTCGCCGCGGTAGTTGGTCGCCCCCCTGTATTTTTTCTTCGGGGAAGCCTCGTTGTAAGCCAGGATATTCGCGCCGGGCAGCGCAAGGCCCGACTCCTGGAATACCGTTCCGAAGATAACGGCGCCGGGCTGCCGGTTCTTCTTGTCCCGGGCGCAGACCGGCAACGCGGCAAGCAGCAGCAGCGACCGGCGCGGAAGTTTTCCTGAATAGCGCATGGAATTTCGTTTTTCACCTCGGGTCGGCGTCCGGTTGCGAGCGGCCGCCGGTCCAAACCTCGCGAACGCGGTCGAACCCGTTTGCAAACGCATCTTGAAAATCCTGCGGGGCCGCGGCAGCCGCAGCGCGGGCCGCGTGCAGCACCCAGGGCGCCAGCTTCGACTCTGCAACCGTCCGCGCGGCGCCGGGGAACGGCTGGAAGGCGATGACGGCGAGCAAAACCGCCGCCGCGATGAGCAGGCCCCGAACCAATCCGAACGCGGCCCCGAGCAGCCTGTCGAACCAGCGCAGCCCGACGATGCCCCAAACCTTGACGAGGCTCCAGGCAAAGACGGCGCCGGCAATCAGGCAGCCTGTGAAAATCAATAAAAACGCCGCGCAGGCGGCCAATCGCGGCTCGTCGATGTAGGGCTGCAACTCCAGGGCGACACGGTCGTACCACCACATCGCCAAGAAGATTCCCATGATCAGCGCGGCGATCCTGAGAACTTCGCGGGTAACGCCGTTGAGCGCCGCGCCGAACACCGAGAGGAGCAGTATCCCGCCGATTGCGGCATCGATCCAATTGACATCCATGTTCAAAAGTTCTCGACCTCCGCGAAACGGGATTATGGGAAGTCCGAACCGATGGGACCGGCCCGCGGCTGCGAATATAGCGTAAAAGGCTGCGTCGCCCCGATGCCGCCGGCAGCCGGCGCGCGGAACCCCAGACACTCATGAACGACGGCGGGCGGGATATTGCGCCAAATGATATTCGAGTTAACAATTTGGAAATAGCGGTCGAGCACGGAACGCACGTTGAAGTTCACCGGCCGGGCGTCCTCCCAGCGGACGCTCGAAAGATACTGATACTGCGTCATCGTGCTGCTTTCATCGAGAAACGGCGCGAGCCCGCAAAAAACCGAATCGATCAGCGGCTGATCCATCAGCGTGATGCCCAGTGACGACACCACGCCGTCTACGCGCTCGATGCCGCGTCTGCTCAATTCGCCGGCGGCGGTTTCGGCGCTCCCTTCCACGATCTGCAAGCGGTCGTCGTCGATGGCGCCGCGCAGATAACGGACAAAATCCGGATTGATCTCGAAGGCCAGCAGCAGGACGTCCTGCGGCAGGAAGCTCAGCAACTCCCGCGTCATCGCGCCTGTCCCCGGCCCGAGCTCGATCACTACTTCGGCGCTTTTCCAGCGCAGCGGCTCGACCATCGCGCGCGCGAGATAGCGGGAGCTGGGAACGATTGCGGCCGTCGATTGGAAGTTCGTCAGAACGTGGCGGGCAAAAGTAGCAAGGCTCATGAAGGCGATCGCCAAGGCCGCTCATTGCGCCGTCCCTTGGGCCGGTTCATGATAACACAAGGACTTATGAGCAACGCGCAGGGTATGTCCACGCAACGGATCTTCGAGTACATGCGCTCCCGCAGGCGCGAGATCGTCGACTGCATCCGCGCGCTGGTGAAAATCGAATCGCCCACCGCAGACAAAGCCGCGGTCGACCGCGCGGTCGACTACGTGGCCGAGGCCGCCGGCGGCATTGCCGACGTTACCCGTTACCCGCAAGCGGAGCACGGGGACCATTTGCGCATCGCGTTCGACATCCCCACAAGAGGCGAGGGCCAGGTCCTGGGACTCGGGCACCTCGATACGGTTTGGGAAATCGGCACGCTCGAATGCATGCCGTGGCGCGAGGAGAATGGACGCCTGTGGGGCCCCGGCGTATTCGATATGAAGGCCGGCGTCGCGTACTTTGTTTTCGCGGCAAAAGCCCTGCGCGATCTCGGCGTCAGAGCCAAGCGGCGGTTCGTGGTTCAACTCAACTCGGATGAAGAGATCGGCAGTCCCGCCTCGAAGCCCTTTACCGAAGCCGAAGCCCGGCGCAGCGCTGCCGTGCTCGTCGCCGAGCCCAGCGCCGGACTCGACGGCAAGCTGAAAACCTCCCGCAAAGGAGGCGGCGTCTTCTGTATCCATGTGCGCGGCCGCGCTGCGCACGCGGGCCTCGACTTCGCGGCCGGGGCGAGCGCCGTGGTCGAGGCGGCCCGGCAGATCGAGCGCATTGCGTCATGGACCGATCTCGCGGAAGGCGTCACCGTGAATCCCGGGGTGGTCCAAGGAGGAACGGCGTCGAACGTCGTTGCGGAAGAAGCGTGGGTCCAGGTGGATGTCCGCGCCCCGCGGCAAGCCCAGGCGCTCGATCTCGAACGGCGGTTCGTTTCGTTGGCGCCTTGCGACGAGCGCTGTGCTCTGCACGTTTCAGGCGGCTTGAAGCGCCCGCCTCTCGAACGCACCGCGGATGTCGTCCGCCTTTACGCAATCGCCAGGGAGATATCCAACGAAATGGGCATCGACCTGGGAGAGGCGTCGGTTGGCGGCGGGTCGGACGGCAATACGACGGCCGCGCTGGGGATTCCGACTCTCGACGGCCTGGGCGCCGTCGGCGAGGGCGCGCATGCCCTGCACGAGAGCATCCTCGTCGAGCGCATCGCCGACCGCGCAACGCTCATCGCCGCGCTGGCCGCTCGGCTTTAGCGCCCGCGGCAAAATCCGTGCAGCCGGCGTCAAGCAGAGTTGCCGCGTCCCCGCGCGAGCAGCCAGAGCTTGACCGCCACCGCCAGCAGCGCCGCCAGGAAACCGAGCAGAGTAATCGGCGGAAGCGACCCCGGCCAAGTCGAAAGATCGAACCAGCCCTTGTAGCCCATCGCGAAAGTGTGGCCGCAAGCCAGCGCGAGCGCCCAGTAGCCCATCCGCTGGGCGCGCAGCCAACGCTGCCCGCCCAGAGCTTCGTACATGTATGGCAGCGTCGTCACGGCGGGGAAAAACAAGCAGCCGATCGCCAGCACTCCGAAGAGAAAAGTCAACTCCCCGGTCAGATTCATCTTGCCGGATTCGTGAAAAAACTTCTCGTAGTAGGCCGGTGACAGCATCACGAAGCCCATGAAGATGTGCATCGAGATCAGCGCAAACCCCGTCAGCCCGAAAAATTTGGCCATCGCCCGCCGCCGCCGCGAATCGCCGGGGTAGGGATCGAACAGCTTGCCGACTAGATACGACAGCGCCAGAAACGTCACGCCGCTCAGAGCGAACGACTTGTTCACGATGTAAAGCGGCAGGTGGATCCACTCGACGCCCTTGAAGACGTTGTAGCGAACGACCGCGTACAGGAGACAGCCGCTCCACAAGAAAAGAACCCAACGGACGCGCATGCCTACGGGAAGCCGCACGTCCGAACCGGGGTTCATGCGGCGGCCGACCCCGGAGGTATGCATAGCGTTCGGCATCCCGTAGAGCGTACCGGAAACGAAAGGTCCGCGTCCAGCGGACTCGTTCAGACCCACTCTTCGATCACTTGCCCACAGGCGGTTTCCCGATGCCGAACAAGGCTTCGGCGACCTCGTCGATGACGTTCGGTTTTTTGAAGCTTCCCTTGGGAGCGACACGAAACGCGGGCCGTTCCTTCTTTTTTCCGGCCGATTTCCGGGAGAGCTTCCGAACCGGAGAAACGGCCCCAACTCAAACTTGTCTTTGTCGAACCAGATCCCCAATCACGCAGCCGCCAGGCTTTTCCTGCAGACGTTGGCCGCCCCACTAGACTCGGCGGCGCTTGCGCAGTTTCAATCCACCTCGCCCGCACACTCCGGGGCTCGCAGCCGCTTCGGCCGTGCGCGGGGCTTGGGTTCGCTGGAAACCAGCGCCAAACTACTCCCGACGACGCGGCAATACTCCCGCGGCCGAGCCTTGGGCCGCGCGATTGGCGCCGGCGGTCTGTTGCCGGTTGACGTCGTCGAAGCGATTCCCGCAGCGGTTTCAACCTGCCCGGCAAGAGCTCATGCCAAGCCGGTGGCGCTGACGATCAGCACGGCCGCTACAATCAATGCCAACCCTACTTTCATGCGCCGCATCGTCTGCGGCCCCGCTTCTCGCCATTCGCCTGTGAACAGGCCGGCGATAGTAGACCAGAGTACGAGCGCAACAACATAGACTGCGTAGCCTATCGACGTGCCGTACGCGCCCATGGTCGCCGCGCCCCAGCCGTAGCCAAGAGTGCCGGCCGCCCATAGCACACCCATCGCCAAGGCCATTAGTCCCCCGTGCAGGGGAGCCTGAGAAAATTGAGCGTGACTTCCGTTACGAACCAGAAGGAAGGCGGGGTACAGCAGATTTGGAATGGCCGCCGCCCCTAATACCACGACCCAAATTGCGAGGGTCGCGCTTTGCTCCGATGCTCCGTGGGCCACTGCCTGTGCAGAGATCTTTCCGCTAAAGGCGAACCCAAGGTTGATCATCGGGGCTGTAGCGCCGGTGAACAGACACAAAGCCAAGCCTTTTCGATAGTTCGGAGACGCCGCGCCTGCCGGCGTATCGGAACTCGCGCTGTCCCGCTCGCGCGCCGCGCGCACGTAGAACGCCAAACCCGCCGCCAGTACGGCGCCGCTCGAGATGAGGGCGATACCTCTCAGATCAAGCAGGTCTCCTGGGTGAAATACCATCATCGGTATGAGACTGCCCAGCACTGCACACATCCCAGCCACGATTGCGAAGGCCATGGCCATGCCGACCATCGGCACGGCGATGCCGAACGATGTTTGCGCGAAGCCCCAGAGCAGTCCGAACACGGCGCCGGGCAAGAGGTCTCCGGCGGGAAGAGAGGCGTAGACATCGGAAAGATGGGGAATCGCCCAAGTCGCTGCGCCAACCGGAAGCGCCAACAAGGCCAGCAGGGAGAAGACGAACCAAATGTTCTCCCACTCCCAAGCCCGGGCGTACTTCATCGGCAAGGGAAACGAGGCGTTGACGACGCCGCTTGCAAAGATAATGATCAGGCCCGCCAGAGGATTCGGGTCCATCGATTCTCCCTCCCTGCTACTCGGTATCGGGGGTTACTTTTATCCGTCCGATCGGCGTGCCCGGAGCAACCGCTTTCTCGGGTTGGACAAGGATTTCAGCGAGCGTCCCGTCATAGGGCGATTCGAACTCGAAAGAAGCCTTGTCGATCGCTACAACGCAGATCGCTTCTCCCATCTCGACTGTGTCGCCAACAGACTTGTTCCACTCCTCGACCCAGGCGTCCGCGGAGGCGTCGCCCATTTTCGGCATGACGATATCTGCAAGCATTCGATCGCCTTGTTTCATGTTGTCGCCCGCGTGTGCAGCGTGCGCCGCACAGCGGAAGCGATCTTCTCCTCGCTGGGCAGCACGAATTTCTCCGACTCCGGGGCAAACGGGATCGGGGTATCCGCGGCGCTGACTCTCTGAGGCGCCGCGTGTAGCGAGTCGTAACAGCAGTCCACGATGCGGGCGACGACCTCACTGGCCAAGCCACAGGTAAGAACGTCTTCGCTGGCGACGACCAGCCGGCCGGTCTTGCGCACCGAACGGGCGATCGTCTCCGTATCCAAGGGCGCCGCCGTCCGCGGGTCAATCACTTCGAGGCCGATTCCTTCTTCCGCCATTCGATCGGCAACGCGCAGAGCGAGGTGCAGCATGTACTGGGTTGCCGCCACGGTGACATCTCGACCCTCCCGCTTGATCTCCGCTACACCGAGAGGAATCGTGTAGTCTTCTTCCGGAGCCGGCCGCAGCGTAGTCAGAGCCCCCGTCGCGCTCTTGGCCTTTCCGCCTGCCGACGCACTTCCGTAAAGCAACTTGTGTTCGAGAAACAGCACCGGATTGTCGTCGCGGATGGCTGCGGCCAGCAAGCCGCGGGCGTCGTAGGGATCGCTCGGAAGGACGACCTTGATGCCCGGCGTATGCATGAAGTACGCTTCCACGGACTGACTGTGCTGCGCTGCGCGTCCTGTAGCTCCCTGTGGAGCGCGAATGACGATCGGCACACTGGCTTGGCCGCCAAACATCATGCGAAGTTTCGCGGCTTGATTCACCACCTGGTCCATGGCGCAGAAGATGAAATCCGCGAACTGGAGCTCGGCAACCGGCCGCATCCCCGCAACAGCCGCACCGATGCTGACGCCGACGATCGCAATTTCCGAACATGGGGTGTCGCGAACCCGGGAACGTCCAAACTCCTCGAGAAGCCCCTTGGTCACTTGGTAGGCCCCGCCGAGAGCGCCAACATCCTCCCCGAGGCAAAATACTGTCGGGTCGCGCCGCATCTCGTCGGCAAGCGTTCTGTTGAGAGCAACAGCAATGGACTCGTACATCCTATTTCCGAACCTCCTGTTCTTCCTTGGCGAACACCAAAGACAGGCAGAGGCCGGGGTCAGGCTGCGCTGACTCTTCAGCAAATGCAACCGCTGCCCCCACTTCCTTTCGGACGCCCAGCTTGATTGCCTTGAGCTCCGCTTCGCCGGCAAGGCCGGACTGCGTCAACCTCGCCGCCCACGAGTTAATCGGATCCCGCTTCTTCCATTCCTTTTCTTCCGGCTTTGGCCTATAGGCGGCCGGGTCGAAGCGGGCATGCCCCTTATAGCGGTAGGTCTTGCACTCGATCAAGCTCGGCCCGCGGCCCTCGCGCGCTCTTTGCACCGCCTCCCGGCAGGTTTCGTAAACCGCCAGCACGTCTTGGCCGTCGACAATCTTGCCCGGCAGCCCATAGGCGCCGGCGCGAGTCGCGATGTGCTCGGTAGGGAATGCTTCGCTGAACTTGACGCTGTACCCGTAGAAGTTGTTCTCGACAACGAACACGACGGGGAGTTTCCACACTGCCGCTAGATTCAGAGATTCATGGAAGCTTCCCTCGTTGGCCGCGGCATCGCCCATGAAGGCTGCGGCCACCTGGCCCGTTCCGCGCATCTGCGCAGCGAGCGCCGCCCCGGTTGCAATCGGCAATCCGCCGCCGACGATGCCGTTGGCGCCGAGCATTCCCACCTGGAAATCCGCGATGTGCATCGAGCCGCCCATGCCGCGGCACAGGCCCGTGTCCTTGGCGAACATCTCAGCCATGGCGCGATTCGGGTCGGCTCCTTTTGCGAGCGTGTGTCCATGCCCGCGGTGGGTGCTCGTGATGTAGTCGGCGGCGCCCAAGGCGCTGCACGCGCCCACGGCTACGGCTTCCTGCCCGTTGTACTGGTGCATGGCGCCGGGCATTGCGGTGGTCAAGAAAAGGAAATACAGCCGCCGTGGGCTCAGAAGTTCGACTTTCAGTCGACGATCCGTCCTGCTGCGCCCTGTTTTGGGAACTGCCAGCAATCGCAGGTATTTCCGGAAGCGGCGCCCGGGACGGTATATCCGGGCGATCCGGGCGTAGCCCGGGGCCTCGTGGATACCGACAAGAACAATCTGGCGCCTCGAATCGGCCTGGCGTGGGACGTGTTCGGAAACGGAAGAACCTCGGTACGCGCCGCGTACGGGGTTTTTTACGCCTATATCGGCTACAATCAATCGGCTGTATCGCACGCGAGCCAGCCTTTCCTGTTGTCGGTCTTCCTTGCGGCTCCGCCTAGCTTCAGCGACCCGTGGAGCGAGTCGTCCGACCCATTCCCATACTCGCAGGATACGTTCAACTACTCGAACCCGGTTCGTCAGTACGCCATCAGCCCGGACTTTCGCGACGCTTACGTGCAGCAGTGGAATCTCAATATCCAGCAGCAGCTAGCTGACAGTTGGTTTCTCCAGGTGGCCTATGTTGGCAAGAACGCCCACAAGCTCAACTATCCCCGCGAGGCGAATATGGCTCTGTGGCAGCCGGGCGCAACGGCCAGGAACGTTCAACAACGCCGCCAGTTTCTCACCGACTTCTACGGTTCGGTGTCGTCGCTTCACGCTGACGGAAACTCGAATTACAACGCCCTGCAAATATTGGTCCAAAAGCGGTTTTCTCGCGGCTACACGTTGCAGGGGTCTTATTCGTTCGGCAAGTCCCTCGATGACCGGTCGCGCTCAGTGCCCGGGCAGACCGGCCCCCAGAATCCCTTCGACCCCCACGCGGGCGAGAGAGCCCGGTCCGATTTTGACCAGAAGCACATCTTTTCACTCAATGGGATTTGGGATCTGCCGTTTGGCCGCGGCCAAAAGCTCGGCGGCGGCTGGCATCCGGCGCTGAACGCGGTTGCGGGCGGCTGGCGGTTGTCGGGAATCGTCCGTCTCCTCAGCGGCGCTCCATTCGGCGTCGTATCGGGCAGAGACTTCGCCCTCGTCGGCGCGGGAAGGAACCTGGGGCCCCAGCGCCCGGACGTGGTCGGCGAGTGGGAGCTTCCGGGCGGGCGCTCCCGGGGCGAGACGATTGCCCGATACTTCAACACGGACGCTTTCACCCGCAACGCCGGGCCCGGCAAGGAAGGCCAATTTGGGAACGCGGGGCGCAACATCATCACAGGCCCGGGCGATATTGTGACCACCCTTGCCATTCAGAAGCGCTTTCTCTTGCCGCAGGAAGGTCACGCCGTCGAGTTCCGCGGTGAGTTTTACGACCTGTTGAACCGTCCGAATTTCGGGAATCCGAATGGGAACCTGAGGTCTCCGGCTTTTGGAAGAATTACGGGGGCCGGAGGATCGCGCGTGGTCCAACTCGCCCTACGGTACGATTTCTAGGCAGGCGGGTCCGAGGAGATATCCGGAATGGAGGCTTTAAGCGGCAGCCAACGGAATCGACCGGGACTTTTCCGGGCCGCACTGCCGGCGATGCTGGCGGGGGCTTTGTCAGTGTCCCTGGGCGCGCAGGGAACGCCGTCTCGACCGAACATTCTCTTCATCTTGGCGGACGACCTCGGCTACGGGGACCTCAGTTCCTACGGGGCGACGGCAATCCAGACGCCGAACATCGATCGTTTAGCCGACGAAGGCGTGCTTTTCACCGACGCCCATAGCTCGTCCTCGGTTTGCACCCCCACTCGATACAGCTTCCTGACAGGGCGCTATTGCTGGCGGACGTGGCTGACGCGAAGCGCCCTGAGCTCGGATGCGCCGCTGTTAATCGAGGAGAACCGGCCGACGGTGGCTTCTGTGCTGCAATCGGCCGGCTACTATACCGCCCATATTGGGAAGTGGCACCTGGGCTTCGGCCGCGAGGACGATTACGCCAAAAACCGCGAAGGTCAGGGCGAGCCGAATTCCTGGCGGAGCAGGAAAGGCGGCCCCGACTGGAATGGCGAGCTAAAGCCCGGACCGCTGGAAGTCGGCTTCGATTACTACTACGGGATCCCCATTGTCAACAGTTACCCCCCGTACGTCTTTGTGGAGAACCACCGCGTGGTCGGGCTGGAGCAGGGCGACCCGATCGGCCGAATGGAATCTTCGTACTTGGGCAAGATGCGCGGCGGGAAAACCGCTCGCTGGAAAGATAACGAGCTGGCGCTGGAGCTCACCGCCAAAACGGTCTCTCAGTTGGAGAAACTCGCGAAACGGGAGCAGCCGTTCTTCCTCTACTACAGCCCGCACCAGCCGCACAGACCTTTCACCCCGAATGACCGCTTCAAGGGCGCCAGTCGATTCGGCGTATATGGCGACTTCATCCAAGAATTGGACTGGTCGGTGGGCGAGGCGCTGGACGCTCTGGATCGTCTCGGGTTGGCCGCAAGCACGCTGGTGATCTTCTCGAGTGACAACGGCGCGCTGGCGAACCCGACCTCAAGCGCAGCCCTGAGGGGCGCCGCCTACAGGGGAGAAGGCGCGGCGCCGGGAGCGCTCCGGCATCGTACCAACGGCCCCGTTCTGCGCGGCGGCAAGGGCGATATCTGGGAAGGCGGCCACCGGGTCCCCTTCCTTGCCCGCTGGCCGGGAAAGATCGAGCCCGGCGCGCGCTCGGAGGAAACGATCGGCCTGAGCGACATGTTGGCTACGTTCGCGGCATTGGCGGGACAGGAGTTGCCGCCCGAAGCCGGACCTGACAGCTTCAATGTGTTGCCCGCTCTGCTCGGACGGAAGCCGGCAGAGCCGCTTCGTCGTCCCAGGGTCATGCAGAGCGGCGGCAGCGGGATGCTCGCGATTCGCGAAGGGCCGTGGAAGCTGATCGCCGGCCAAGGCGGCGGCGGGTATCGGGACGAGAAAGCGAAACCAGGGGAGCCCCCACAACTGTACAACTTGGCCCGGGACCTTGGGGAGAAGACGGACGTTTACGCCCGGCGCCCGGAGATCGCCCAAAGACTGCAGCAGTTGCTGCACAAGATCAAAACGGAAGGACGCAGCCGATGATTTATCATCGACCCGCGCTCCGCCGGCCAAGGCGCCGGCGCAGCGGAAAGCTCGAAAACCAAGGACGACGAATGAATAGCTCAATTGGAATGCGCCTATTGGCGGCGCTTTCATTCCTGTGCGTCATCACCGGATGTGGAGCGGCGCCGGCGGCAAGGCCGAATATTCTCTGGATTTCACTCGAAGACATCACGCCGATGATGGGCTCTTACGGAGACGAGTATGCCCGCACGCCGGTTTTCGACAGCCTCGCCGCGGAAGGCATCCGCTACGACAAGGCTTATGCGGTGTCCCCGGTGTGCTCTCCGTCACGGTCGAGCGTGATCACCGGCATGTATCCCAATTCCCTGGGAAGCATGCATCACCGCAGCAATACGCGGCCGCCGGAGTTTTCGCAGATGCTCCCGAACCTTCTGCGCGAAGCCGGCTATTACACAAGCAACAACCGCAAGAGGGATTACAACATGGCAGGCGACGACTGGCACGAGAGCGGCGATAAAGCCCATTGGCGCAATCGACCCGATAACGACCAGCCGTTTTTCGCCGTCTTCAATCTCACGGAGTGCCATTCCAGCATCACGAAGATTCCTGAAGACCGAGTTGTCGAGGAACGATTGCATCGACTCCAACCGGAGGATTTTCACGACCCGAAAAAGGCTCCGATTCCTCCTTATCACCCCGATGTGCCGGAGTTTCGCAGGGCTTGGGCGCGCTATTACGATGCGGTCACGCAGGTCGACTATCGCGCAGGCGATCTGCTTGAGCAGCTCAAGGAAGACGGCCTCTGGGAAGATACGATTGTCTTTGTCTGGTCCGATCACGGCGTGGGCATGCCGCGCGGCAAGCATACGGCCTGGGAGCAGGGCCTCCACGTGCCGCTGATTGCGCGTTTCCCCAAGAAGTATCGACATCTTGCGCCCGCTGCCCCGGGTTCGGCGATCGACGGGTTGGTGACGTTGATGGATCTGGGCCCTTCCGCTTTGTCTTTGGCGGGCGTCGATCCGCCCGATTCCATGCATGGCAGGCCGCTGTTTTCCAAACGCAAAGGCGATGTTGCATATAGGGGCTACGCGTTCGGCATGCGCGACCGGCTCGATACCCGCTCTGAAATGGTCCGCAGCGTTCGCGACCGACGGTTTCGTTACCAGCGAAATTTTTACGCGCACCTTCCATTCAAACCATACGAGGACTTCGAGTTTGGCGCGGTCGTCGTTCAAAAATGGGTTGAGCTGGCCCGCCGGGGGCAACTCACCGGCCCTCAGGAAATGCTCGCCATGCGCTTCAAACCGATCGAAGAGCTCTACGACTCGGAAGGCGACCCGCACATGGTCAGAAACGTAGCCGCCGATCCCCAATACGAGGACGTTCTCCAACGGATGCGCGGCCGACTCCACGCCTGGATGCTGGAAACGCGTGACCTCGGCCTTCTCGACGAGGCGGAAATGCTCGAGCGCGAAAAGGGAAAAGCATCGCTCTGGGCTCTCGGACAGTCGCTGGAGAACTACGAGCGGATTCTCGAGACCGCCAACCTGCAGCTTGAGGGGCAGGGGGCGATTCCCGAATTGATTGCCCGGACTCAAGATCTCGACTCGGCAGTCCGCTTCTGGGCGGTGCTCGGCCTGGCGGTAGCCTGCCAATCCGCCGGCCCGGAAACTATTGCGAGCGTGGAGCCGGTTTTGGAGGAGGCCTTGCGCGATGAGTCGGTCAGTGTGCGCATTACCGCGGCCGAGGGCCTGTTCAACCTGGGGCGTTACGAGGAAGGACTGCCGGTCTTGATCGAGGCATTGAATCATCCCAGCGTCGATGCTCGGATCCGGGCCGGCTGCGTGCTCGATTCGCAGCCGCCGGAAGCAAACGAAAAACTCCGGCCCGCCGTCGAGCCCCTGCAACAGACTGTGGAAAGGTTCGAACAGCAACTGCGGTTCGGGCCAATCAATAACCCATTCAAGCGAGCCCTCAAGGCCATCGGCGGTGAAGAGATTTACTATCGCTGGGGCCCGGGCGCCTCGGGATCGGCCGCGGCCAAGAACGACAAGACATGAATACGACACTCCGCTATGGATTCCTTCAATAGGCAGCGCGACGAACCGAAAATGCCGGCCGGCGGAGGCGACGAAGCCGGCACAGGGGCGACCTATGAGCGGGGCCTTTGTTAAGTTCACCCGAAGAGCTGTCGTCGGGCTGGCGTTCGCAGGCGCGCTGCCGGCGTCGGCCGCCACGCGCGGGGCGGCCTCCGACAAACCCAATATTGTGCTGATCCTCGCCGACGACTTGGGATACGGAGACCTCAGCTCTTACGGCGCGACGAAGCTCCGGACTCCGCACATCGACAGCCTGGCCTCACAGGGCATGCTCTTTACCGACGCTCACGCAGAAGCCTCTACCTGCACGCCTACTCGATACGGACTGCTGACCGGTCGTTATAGCTGGCGGACATGGCTGAAGTACAGCGCCCTGAGCACGGATGGGCCGTTGTTGATCGAGGAGGGTCGGATGACGGTGGCTTCTCTGCTGAACTCCGCCGGATACTACACCTCGATCGTCGGGAAATGGCACTTGGGTTTCGGCCGCGAGGACGACTTTGCTCGGGACCGAGAGGGCCCGCCGAATTTTTGGAGGAGCAGGAAAGGGGGGCCGAACTGGAACGGGGAACTGAAGCCCGGCCCGCTGGAGGTTGGCTTCGACTACTTCTACGGGATTCCCGTTGCCAACAGCTTCCCGCCGTACGTGCTGGTGGAGAACCGCCGTGTCGACGGACTCCGTAAGGACAGCCCAATCGGCAAGATGGAATCGACGAACAACGGAAGTATGGAGGGGGGCGAGGGAGCGCGCTGGAGAGATGAGGATCTCGTGGATCGACTAACCGCCAAGACGGTTGACCAATTAGAGAAACTGGCGAAGAAGAAGCAGCCGTTTTTCTTGTACTACGCGGCGCATCAACCGCACATACCGAATAAACCGAACCCCCGTTTCAAAGGAACGAGTCCGGTCGGCGCGCGGGGAGACTGCATTCACGAGTTGGACTGGTCGGTGGGCGAAGTGCTGACGGCGCTGGACCGTCTCGGGTTGACGGAGAACACACTCGTCATTTTCACCAGTGACAACGGGGCGTCGCCGACCTTCGAGGAAGGTCACCGGCCCATGGGCCCTGTGCTCAAAGGCCGCAAGGGCGATCTCTATGAAGGCGGTCACCGAGTCCCGTTCCTTGCGCGATGGCCGGGCAAGATCAAGTCGGGCGCACGCTCAGCGGAAACGATCAGCCTGAACGACATGCCGGCTACGTTCGCGGCATTGATCGGACAAGAGTTGCCGCCGGAAGCCGGACCTGACAGCTTCAACGTGTTGCCGGCTTTGCTTGGAAAAGAGTCGCCGGAACCTCTGCGTCCCTCGCTGGTCATGACGGCCGGCGGCACGGGGAAGCTTGCCGTCCGCGAGGGGAAGTGGAAGTTCATCGATGGTCAGGGCAGTTTCGGGTATGCGCACAACAGAGCACGGGAGAAGAAACCTGCCCCCGGAGCTCCCAAAGGTCAACTGTACGACATGGAGAAGGACATTGGGGAGAGGAACAACCTCTACGACCGGCGCCCGGAAATTGTGGAGCGCCTCAGGGGCCTTTTGCGAAAGATCAAGGATGAGGGACGCAGCCGGCCGCTGTGAGCAGGTTTCTCGCGAGAAGCGACTCAAGGAGAGAGAAGACACATGAAACGATTCGCGGTCTGTTGGTTAACTGTGATTTTTCTCCTGTTCTTGCCTGTTGCGTCCTTGGCGGAGATTTGGATCGGCGTGCATTACGAGTATCCCTTCGGCGGCATGATGGCGGACCGACCGGAATGGATTCCCAAGGGCGAAAAGGACTGGCGCCGCGACCTGCGGATGATCAAGGATACCGGTTTCAACCTGATCCGTATCCGCGTCGGACTGGATTCCGACATAGACGACATTGCGACGCTGCTCGACATCTGCCAAGAACTCGACATCAAAGTGGAGTTTGGCAGCGCCATGTTCTATGTGTCCAATGAGTTCGTCAGGAAGCACCCCGACTCGAAGATGGTCATGGCGGACGGCGAAAAGATCCCGCGCGATGAGCTGGACTACCGCTGGCCCCGAGCCTGTATTCACCATCCCGCGTTTCGCACTCAGCGCAATCGGTTTTTCGAACAGTGCGCCCGGCGGTTCAAAGACCATCCCGCCGTCATTGCCTGGGACGTTCACAATGAACCGTCTTTCCGCGACTGCCGCTGTGACAACACGATGGCTGCCTATCGCCGCGCTGTCGAGACGGAATTCGGCGGCGTGGAGCAGTACAACCGACGGTTCGGCGCGTCGTTCGCGGCCTTGAATGACGTGGCGCCCCCCAAGCAGCGTTCTGAAAACATCGAGGCATACCGCTACTGGCGGGCATTTCTGACCGCTGAGCTCAACCGCTATCTCAACGAGCTACGAGACATTGTCCGCAAACACGTGCCCGAACTACCGATTACGTATAACCCTACGAATGCGTTCAGCATTAGCCGCACAGCGCAGGACTGGTGGAACCTGCGCAGCTACGACCTGATGTCCGCCAGCCACTACGCCGCTTCGGGGGAACACACACAGGGCAAGTCCGTCCAATTGGCGATGATGAAGGCCCTCGGACCGGGAAAAGATCTGTGGATCGCCGAATTCCAAGGCGGCCCATTCATTCTCGGTGGGCGCGACACACTCTACAACGGCAAGCAGATGACGCTGGAACTGAACGCTGCCCTGGCCCACAACATGAAAGGCGTCATTTTCTATCGCTGGGACCCGTTGCTGAACGGTCCGGAACCCTGGATCAACGCCATTATCGGCGTGGGCGCCTACGATACCGAAAGACGTCTGACATTGAAAAAGGGCATCGCCGAACTGGGTGAGCACCGAGATATCCTCGAACGCGGAAGGAGCATCGCTCCCAGTGTGGGCATCTTTCTGAAGCGGGATCATGCAGTTCACAGTAGTGAATTGGGCTACGACCTCCAACAAGCAATGTACGGCAATTATTCGATGCTCAGCGCACTGGGATATGAAGCCGCCGTCGTGTTGGATGAGTTCGACCCCGCCAACTGCCCCTACGATGC
This sequence comes from Bryobacterales bacterium, assembly GCA_965214915.1. Classification (GTDB taxonomy): domain Bacteria; phylum Acidobacteriota; class Terriglobia; order Bryobacterales; family UBA6623; genus CATQHP01. Next base: position 2,188,162 of record CBDCCP010000001.1, read on the forward strand.
GATGATCTTCCCGTATACTTACATCGACGCCGATCTGGCAGGGGCCATCCGGCAGTACGCCGGATCCGGTAAACGGGCTATTGTCGAGCTGCCGGTCCAAGATATGGATGCGGCCAAGTCGGTTGGCGAGCAGTTCGGAGTGCGGATCGTCGGCCACGAAAAGCCGAACTACTGGTTCAATGGGTGGGACCTCCGCGGGACCGGCCGGGAACCCGGAGCCGAGCAGGGCCGGTTCGCCGGCTTTGGCGCCCATGAGCGGCTGCTGTTGGACGCCGCGGGGCAAAAGGTTTTATTGACCTACGGCCTGGACGCCAAGCCCGCCGTTGTCGCTCCGACTGAATACGGCGGCAACGTATTGCTATTCGGTTTCCCACTGGGCAGGACGCATGCCACGATGCTGCACCAAGATTTAAGAAACTTCGTGGGGGCCTTCATCGGCCGGAGCGTTCAGCCGGATATCGTCCTGAAGGGCGTCCCCGACGAGTACCGTTCCATGGTCGAGGCGCGGGTGATCGAGACCGATAAAGAGGGCCTGTTGTTCGTCATCAACCGCGGCTTGTACGACTATGACCTGGAAGTCGCTGTGAAACGGAAGTTTCAGGGCTTCATTTCCCCCTAACGCATAGATTGCAAAGGGTTTTGGTGGTGTCGAGGTGTGGTGTAAGAGGCGATTTGTAGCCATGTATATTGCTGTTTTTCATTATTTATTACCTTGTTTTCGTTTGATATACCTGCTATAATTGTATCCATGTACATAGAGCGCGTGCCCAACCGCAACTCGCCCCCAGCCATCCTCCTCCGCGAGTCCTACCGCGACCGCGGCCGCGTCAAAAAACGCACCCTCGCCAACCTCTCCAAGCTGCCCCCCGCCGCCATCGAGACGCTGCGCCGGGTCCTGCGCGGCGAGCGCCTCGTCCCTGCCGACGAGGCCTTCACCTGCCTGCGCAGCCTGCCCCACGGCCATGTCGCCGCCGTCGTGGGCTCGCTGCAGCAACTCGCCCTGCCCACCTTGCTCGCCCGCCGCCCCAGCCGCACCCGCGACTTGGCCGTGGCCCTGCTCGCCGCCCGCGTCATCGACGCGCAGTCGAAGCTGGCCACCGCCCGCGCCCTGACGCCCGAGAGCGCGGTGTCGACCCTGGGCGCGGCGCTCGGCCTCGGCGACGTCAACCAGCACGAACTGTATCAGGCGATGGACTGGCTGCTGGAGCGGCAGGCGGGCATCGAGCAGCGGCTGGCCAAGCGCCATCTACAGGAGCACACCCTGCTGCTCTACGACCTGACCTCCAGCTACCTGGAGGGAACCCACTGCCCCTTGGCCCAACGGGGACACAGCCGCGACGGCAAGCCGGGCACGTTGCAGATCGTCTTCGGTCTGTTATGCACGGCCGCCGGCTGCCCGGTGGCGGTGGAAGTCTTCGCCGGCTCGACCGGCGATCCGCAGACGGTGGCCAGCCAAGTGGACAAGATCCGCAACCGCTTCGGACTCGCACGGGTGGTGCTGGTGGGCGACCGCGGCATGCTCACCGCGGCGCGCATCCGCCAGGACCTGCAGGGCGTCGACGGGCTGCGCTGGATCACCACGCTGCGCGCGCCGACGCTGCGCAAGCTGCTGGCCGCCGGCGCGGTGGCGCCCTCGTTGTTCGACGAGCGCAACCTGGCCGAGATCAGCAGCGAGGAGTTCCCCGGCGAGCGACTGGTCGTGTGCCGCAATCCCCTGCTGGCCGCCCAGCGCCAGCGCAAGCGGCAGGAACTGCTGGCCGCCACCGAGCAGGACCTGGCGCCCATCGCCACGGCGACTCGACGGAAGAACCGGCCGTTGCGCGGCGCGGCGGCCATCGGCCTGCGGGTCGGCAAGGTGCTTAACCGCCACAAGGTCGCCAAGCACTTCGTCACCACCATCACCGACGACACGTTCAGCTATCGCCGGGATGAAGACAAGATCGCGGCCGAGCAGCAACTCGACGGGCTCTACATCGTCCGCTCCAACGTCGCCCCCGAGCGGTTCGATGCCGCCCAGACAGTGCGCGCCTACAAGAACCTGGCGCAGGTGGAGCGGGCCTTTCGCAGTCTCAAGTCGGTGAACCTGAAGGTGCGCCCGATCCACCACCGGCGGGCGGACCGCGTGCGGGCGCACGTGCTGCTGTGCATGCTGGCCTACTACGTCGAGTGGCACATGCGCCAAAAGCTGGCGCCCCTGCTGTTCGACGACCACGACCCGGCCGCAGCCGAGCAGCAACGCCCTTCGCCGCTCGCCCCCGCGCGCCGCTCGCCGGCGGCAGCGGCCAAGGCCGGCCGCAAGCGCACCGCCGACGATCTGCCGGTGCATAGCTTCCGCTCGCTACTCGCCGACCTGGGGACGCTGACCGCCAACACCATGCAGGCCGCCGCCGGCGCCAACTTCACTATCCAGACGCAGCCCACGCCCCTGCAACAGCGCTGTTTCCAACTGCTGGGAGTGACGCCCAAAGTGTAGCCAGAACCAAACACCCGAGAAAGACATAACCCCCACTACAGCAGTGACTTATACCCGATCAGCCCTGAAACTTCCGGTGAAAGGCTACCGGCCGATCGAAACGAAAGTCGGGATGTACAGCGTGACAAAGCAGTTGCTGCAATGATCCCGCTCGGTGGAGCTCGAAGTCAGAAAGTCGTTGAAGTTCGGCGGACGGTATCCCTCGTCGCTGCCATCTTCACCAACGAAAGCAGGCGGCAAAGAGTGGCGGGTTCGGTTTACGGCTCCCGATCCCGCGTTTGCCGATAGCGCCAACAAGCCCGGTTTCCAAGACTGCTTGGTCAACGGGGCTTGACGGCTCCGCTTCTTCCTGGCCGTATTGCCCCAGCAATTGCGGGGACCATACATAACCCGAATCTCAGCAAAAAGCGCCGCCACGCGGCAAACCGCCTAAGCTCGCCCTCGCCTTCGTGAGGCGAAAGCTTGTCATCTGGGCCAACGCCCTGATTCAACAGAACCGTCTCCGGCCGCCGGAACCCCAGTCGATGCCTGGGCGACACATGGATACTCATTTCAGAGTTGGAAACGACTCCGCCGCGCCGGGGTTAACGGCCCGCTAATCCCTGCCGTTGTCGGCGCGGATTCCCAGGGCCTTCATCTTGCGGTAGAGATGACTGCGTTCGAGGCCCAGCGCGGACGCGGCGCGGGTTACGTTCCAGGCCGTCGATTCGAGCGTGCGCAGAACGTAGTCCCGCTCGTAAGCTTTGCGCGCTTCCTCGAGACTGGTGAAGCCCGCCGTCGCGCGGGAACCGCGCCCGCGGCGCTCCAACAGTGGAATCTGCGCCGCGCCGATCGGCCCTTGCGGGTTCATGATGACGATGCGCTCCATCAGGTTGCGCAACTCGCGGACGTTTCCCGGCCAAGGCTGCTCGAGCAGCGGTTCGAGAGCTTCCGGCGGCAGGCGGCAGGCGCGGCGCCCGTAAGCCCGCGCGAATTCGTCGAAAAAATGCTGCGCGAGCACCGGGATATCCTCGACGCGCTCGCGCAGCGGCGGCACGTAGAACGGAACGACGTTGAGGCGGTAGAAAAGATCCTCGCGGAAATTGCCGCGTTCGATCTCGCCCTCGATGTCTTTATTGGTGGCCGCGATGACCCTGACGTCGACTTGCACGGCGCGCCCCGACCCGACCGGCTCGAAGCGCTGCTCTTCGAGCGCGCGCATCACCTTGGCCTGCGTTTTCAGGCTCATGTCGCCGACCTCGTCGAGGAACAGAGAGCCGCCGTCGGCTTGCTGGAACTTGCCGATCTTGTCTTCGCCGGCGCCGGCGAGCGACCCTTTCACGTGTCCGAACAATTCGCTTTCGATCAACTCTTCGGGAATGGCTGCGCAGTTCACCTCCACAAAGCTTCCCTGCGACCGATTGCTCTTGGCGTGAAGCGCGCGCGCCACCAACTCCTTGCCGCTGCCGCTTTCGCCGAAGATCAGCACGCGGCCGTTGGTCGGCGCCATCAAGTCGATCTGTTGGCGCAGCGCCTTCATCGGAATCGAGTCGCCCAGAATGCGGTGCTTCAGGCGCGCCTCGGCCTCGAACTCCCGGTTGCGCACCCACAACCGCCGGTGCTCCAGGGCATTGCGCACGGCGACCGTCACCTTGGCGATCGAGAGCGGCTTTTCGAGAAAATCGAAGGCCCCGAGCTTCGTCGCGCGAACCGCCGTTTCGATATTGCCGTGTCCGGAAATCACGATGACCACCGCCGCACACGCCGGGGACAGCTTGGCGATGCGTTCGAGCGTCTCCAGACCGTCGATGCCGGGCAGCCAGATGTCCAACAAGACAACCGGGAACACGCGCGCCGCCAGACGTTCGAGGCAAGCCTCGCCGCTGGCCACGGATTCGACTTCGTAACCCTCGTCTTCGAGAATGCCGGTCAGCGTTTCGCGGATGCCGGGCTCGTCGTCGACAACGAGAATGCAGCCTTTCGATCGCGGGCTCAAGCGGCGACTCCCTTGCTGTAAGCAACCCCGCTGCCCACCGCCGGCAACTCGACGATGAAGCGCGAGCCGGTCGGCCGGTTGTCTTCCACGCGAATGGAGCCGCGGTGATCCGTGACGATGCGCCTCACGATCGGCAGGCCGAGGCCCGTCCCGCGTTCCTTGGTCGAGAAATAGGGCAGGAAGAGTTTTTGCTTGTCTTCGGCGGAAATCCCCGGGCCGGAGTCGGCGACGACCAATTCGACGGCGTCCGTATCGAGACCGGCGCCGGTCGAAACCACGATTTCCTTGACCCAGCAGCCTTCGACCGCCTCGGCGGCGTTGTCGATCAGATTCACGATGACCCGCTTGATGGGCTCGGGGTCGATCAGCGCATCGGGCAGTTCCGCCGTTGTGTCCACGCGCAGCTTCACGCCCGGCAGGCGCCCGTCGAAGACGCCGACGGCATCGCGCACGACGGCGTTGAGGTCGGCGCCTTCGGGCCGCAGCGCGGGGAAACGCGCCAGATCGGAAAACTCGTTGACCAGGGTTTTCAACGACTGCGCCTCGCGCGCGATCGTGCTTGTCGATTGATCCAGACGCTTGCGCACGGCATTCCGCTCGTCCGCGTCGAGCGCTTCGTTGTAGCGCGCCAGCAGGCGGTCGATGCGCTCCGCGGCCAAGACGATCGGCGTGAGCGGGTTCTTGATCTCATGCGCCAACCGCTGCGCAACTTCCTGCCAGGCCGCCGACCGCTGCGCGCGAACGATTTCCGTCGTATCTTCGAACACCACGACAAAGCCGTGAGCGGACGCTTCGGACTCGAGCGACGATACCGTCATGCTCAGATGCACGATGCGGCCCAAGCGTTCGAGCTCGAAATCGCGGTTGGCGATGCCGGTGCGTCGGGCGCGCTTGAGCGTATGCTCGAAGGCGGAGCGGTCCGCTCCCGAAAACAAATCGCGGATGTCGGTCGAACGCGAGACCGGCTTCGGCGCAAAAATTTGCGCCGCCGATTCGTTGAATTTCAGAATTTCGCCGTCGTCCGATACGGAGATCACTCCGGGCGTAATGCTCTCGAGGATAGCGTCGATAAACCGCCGGCGCGCGTCGAGCTCCGTGTTGGCCAACGCCAGTTCCCGGTTGCTGCGCGTGAGCTGGTCCGTTTTCATCTCCAGCGTCCGGCCCATTTTGTTGAACGATTCGACCAGGCCGGCCAACTCGTCCATCGCCGGCGTCTTCACGCGGTAGTCGAGATGGCCGCCGGCGAATTCGCCGGTCGCCGTGACCAACGCCTCGATCGGACGAATGATTTGCTTCGAGGCTAACAGCGCCAGCCATACCGCGACAAAGGCAATGAACAGCGTGATCAACGCCAGTATCCAGGCGTACGACCGCCATACCAGCGGGCGTTCGCCCTCGAGTCCCTGCCAAATGACGAACTGCTCTTGCATCAGAGCCTGCCGGCGCAAGATATCGTCCGGAATGCTCCAGGCGATCAAGGCCGTGCCGACCTCGACGTCTTGCTTATAGACCGGCGCGGCGGCGAACACCATGTCGAAGTCGATTCCCGAAGTCCGGCCGCCGCCGGGCTGCAAGACCCGCCAGTGCGCCGGACCGTCCACGATGCCGCCCTGAAAAATCTCGACCGCGGGCTGCCGCGACCCGGGCGGCAGCAAGGCCAGATATTCCGCGTTGACCTGCCGCGCCAGACGATGCAATTCCGCCGCCGCCTTGCCGTCGGCCAACGCCGCGGCGGCCGCCGGATTTGCGGCCAGCGCCTCGACATCGTTTTGCGTCTTGCGCAAAATCACGTCGTTGGCATGCGCCGCCACCGCCTGCGATGCGCGCAGCACCTCGATCGTGGGTTGGCTGAACCATTTGTCCACGTTGCGGTTGAGCAGGACGATGGAATAGGCGACGTGTACGGCCAGGGGCGCCACCGAAAGCGCCAGCGCCGCAACGACGAGCTTGGTCTTGATGTGCGAGCCGAGCTTGTTCTGGCGGCGCTCGATGTAAACCTTGAGCAGGTTGCGGGCGACCACGAAGGCCAGCGTGATCGTGCCGATGACGACAAAAGTCGACACGCCCCAGAGGACAAACGTATCGGTGGCGGTCTCGGGCCGGAAGTCGCCGAAATCCAGCGAGGTCTGCCAGAAAGACAGACCGATCAACGCCAGCAGGACCAGCCCCGAGGCGATCAGCGAGATCAGATGCCCGCGTTTCGACAACCTGAGGCTATTCTAGCCTGCATTTCCGGGCGGGGGCGGCTAGGCCAGCCACTCCATCTCCGGCCCCTCGACTTCGCGGCAATGCTCCGTTACCTCGGCGCGCAGGCTCTTGACAACGGCGGCATGAGCCGGGTCGTCGAACAGGTTGTTCGTTTGCTGCGGGTCGTTGCGGCGGTCGAACAAGATGCCGTCTCCGTTTCTCACCAGCGCAAACTCCCAATCCGGGGTGAACGCCCCGGCGCGCCGCAGCGAGCTGTGATGAATCCAGGCGCGGTTCCCGGCCGAGCCGTCGAACATGCCGTTCCCCTCTTCCATGCCGGAGGCGCTTACGCCGGCCAGGCGGCAGACCGCGGGCAGAAAATCGACCGTTGCGACCACATCGTCAACCACCGTGCCCGCCGCGATCTTGGCCGGATAGCGCGCCAGCATGGCGACGTGGTGCGCCGTCTCGTAAAGCTGGTTCTTGTTGTAGAGGCCGTGCTCGCCCATGTAGTTCCCGTGATCGGAGGTGAACAGAACGATGGTGTTGTCGAGTTGGCCCTGCTCGCGCAGCGCGGCCAGGATGCGCCCGACGTTGTCGTCGATGCAGCGGATCATGCCGCAGTATTGGGCCATGCGCCGCTGAAAGACCTCCACTCGTTTCGGGTCGAACGGACCTGCCGCTTTCTCGGCGGCAAGTTTCGCGTTCCTGGCTTTCTCCGCCCAATCGGGCAGATTCTTCTCGAACAACGTTGCCGGGGGCTCCATATCCTCGGGGCGGAACATCGTGTCGTAAGGCGGCGCAACGCTGTACGGCGTATGCGGATCGGGGATGCTCAAGTAATAGAAAAAGGGACTGCTGCGCGGCCGGCGGATGAATTCGATGCACTTGTCGGCGAGCCAGTCGGTGAAGAACTCGCCCTCGGCAGCGACGTCGTAGTCGACGTCCGGCATGCCGTCGGGCTCGCTCGGCGTCATCGGGCGCTTGCCCTGGCGCGCCGTCGAGCGGTTCTGCGGCCAGCCCGCCGGACGTTCGACAACGCGCTTCCAATGGCCGGTGTTGTACATCCATCGGCAATCGTCGAAGCCCATCGAGCGCTCGACGCTCATCCATCCCGGCTTCGCCGTGCCGTCGAGATGCCATTTCCCCGCCATGCCGGTCTCATAGCCGGCTCTGCGGAACAATTCGGCGATGGTGACGTTATCGCGCCTGAGCTCGACGTAGTTCCGATAGGCGCCGTGCCGATGCGGATAGCGCCCCGTCATCAAGCAGCCGCGCGACGGCGTGCATACCGCGCTGTTGACGAAAAAATTGTTGAAGACCGCTCCCTCGCGGCCGATCGAATCGAGATGCGGCGTGCCGACGACCTTGCCGCCGTACGCGCCCAGCGTCCAGTGCGAATGCTCGTCGGTGTAGAGCAGCAGGACGTTGGGCCGCTCCGCCCGCCGCTGTTCGGAACGGCCGCATCCGGCCGCGGCAGCGCCCGCCAGGGCCGACCCGGTCTGCAAGAACTCCCGTCGATTCATGGGGCGGATTGTAGCAGCCCGTTCGCCCGGGCGGCCATTGCCCTTCTTCCACCGTCCCGCGCAGCGTAGCCGGCGATGCAAGAGAAGAGCTAAGGCGGCTGCGCGCCGGCCCTCGATCGCGGCGGCCGTAGAGTAATTAACATATGTCAAGATATGTAAGATTCGATAAGGTCGTGTGAGAATATGCGGTGTCGGTGAAGCGGTTGGCGGCGCCGGCCCTGACGACAAGCACGAAAGAAAACCCACGAGAGAAAACCAAGGAGAAGTCGATGCGCAAACGAAACGCAGTCTACCCCCCGAGCAGGGGAATGTTATGACCCCGTCCGAGATGCCGCGGGAATCGGCGCCGGCGGATGCCGCGCGGCGGAGCTTCATCGAGCAGTACGGCAAGCTGGCCTTGGCCACGCCTGCGGCAATGTACGCCTTGATGTCGCCGCGGCGCGCCCAGGCGCAAGTCACCAGTAATGGGGTGACGGCCTGCATCGTGGGCCTGGAAATCTCGCCGGGCCGGTCCTGCACGGTTGACATTCCAGGCGTCGGCGGTGACAACGACCTGTTCGAGGTCCTATCGAGTGGGTGGGCGGCATACGGTGGCGGCGTAGCTAGCGCCGAGTATATTCTCGGCTTGAACGGTTTCCGCGCCGAGAGGATACCTGGCGCCGACAACTGGCGAATTACCGAGGTTTCCTGACGCTGCCGGAACTGTCGAGCCGCTCAACGAAGCTGGAGAGGGTTTCCGCAGCATGGAGCTTGGTCGCCCCGGCCTGCAACTGCAAGCGGCGTAAAGACGTAAAGATATTGTTAAATCTCCTGAGATGGGCGGAGATGGACCTTGATCGCCGCCTATAACTGCAAATGTCGACTGCCGAAACTCGCTAAGCTTGTCTTCTCTGGCGGTGGCGCCGGTTGACGCCGGCAGTCCCGGCGCCGAACACGAGAGAAAAGAACAACGAGAAGTCGATGCATAAACGAAACGCAATCTACCCCCCCCCCAATCTACCCCCGAGGAGGGGAATATCATGACCCCGGCCGAGACGCTGCGGGAACAGGCGCCGGCGGATGCCGCGCGGCGGCGCTTCATCGAGCAGTACGGCAAGTTGGCCTTGGTCACGCCCGCGGCCATGTACGCCTTGATGTCGCCGCGGCGCGCCCAGGCGCAGGTCACCAGCTTGGGAGACTGCTACAATGGCTTGAACGTCTTTGCGAGCCAGTCCTGTTCGACGACCAATGGCAACAGGTTCATCGTATCCAGCGACGCCCAGAGCGCGGAATACGACGGCGTAACTTATACGGACGCCTTTACCCGGCCCGACGGTTTTATAGCGGCGCCGGTCACTGTCCCAGGCCTACCCGACAGATGGCTAGTTAGCGGAGTTCCCTGACGCTGCCGGAACGGTCGCGCCGCGCAACGAAGCGTGTTCGTGGGCGGGTTCCGCGAAGTCCTGCGCCGCGGGGGCGCTTTGAGCCGAGGTTGCGCGCAGGCGCCGGCCGGCGGACGACGAACGGGACGAGATATTCGCTTGAACGTTATCGGGCGGGCTGGTCTCCAAACGCCCGAAACCGACCTTACGACCATTCCCCGGAGTTGCAACGGAAGCGTCAAACGCTACAGGTCAAGGCGCGGCGGTACGAAGCGCGGGACCGAGACGCGGCGGTCGAGGGCTGCTCATCACGGGAGATTGCGCGGCGCTTGGCGCGCCGGCGAGGAGCTACGCGGCGGCGGCGCGCCGTTCGGCGGATTGCGCATGCAAGCGTTTCTCTTCGAGGACGGCGGGCGCTTCGGCGCGGGGCTGATTTCGGCGCTTGCGGGCTTGCGCAAGGTCCCAATTCAGTTGACGGCGTAGCCAAGAGTCGGCGGTTGACCAGCCGATAGCTTCGAGCTTCAACGCCAAGTCGATAGTTACCGGGCCGCGTTCGTTCAGGACGCGGGAGAGGTTGACGCGGCTTACTCCGATCTTGGCGGCGGCTTCCCCGACCGTCATTCCCGGATGATCTTCGGGAAAATCCGGGTCCCGAAAGATTTGGGCTTTCAAATGCACGCCGGGGTGCAGCGGATTGAGCGCCATGTAGGCGTTCTCACTGGTTCCGATAATCATTGTTCCGTCCCCTTCCTAATGGTAGTCCACAAGGTCGACATCGTAGGCGTTTCCGTAGGCGTCGACGCGGAACGTGATTCTCCGGTTGCCGCTAACTCGAACGGTCCAAACTCCCGACCTGTCCCCGGTCAACTCGTGGAGTCGATAACCCCGATGCTGTCCCAAGTCTTGCAGCGGCGCGCCATCCTTCAAGGCGTTCAATATCCGTTCGATCTTTACGAGTTGTTGGCGCTGTATCCGGCGCGCGTCGTTCTTCTCGAAGAACCGCTCAAGCGCCTTGCTCTTGAACCCCGTTATCGCCATAGCATCGTTGTATCGTACAGCGATTTAACTTGGGAATCCCGGGGACGGCTGCGCGCCGGTCCTCGCTCGCGGCGGCCGAGGCGCCAAAGCGGAAGGCAGTTGCGAGTCAACGCCGAAATCTGTTTACTATTATGGGGAGTGGGTTATCCGCCGCGCCGATAAGCGGCGGCTCCACTTGGCGCGTTACCGGCATTCCCTGACGCTGCCGGAACAGTCGCGCCGTATGCGCGTTGTCGGTCCGGCGGCGGCGCGTCCCGGGGCCGGCGACAGCGTCGCTGCCCGCGCATGAAGATGCCGATCCTCTCTGAGCGCCGCGGAAGGGATGTGCCCGCCTTCCCGCATCTGGTGGCGTGGGAGGCCTCCGCCCCGGCTGCGCGGTCCCGCCCGGCGCCTGACGGGGGCGCTGGTGTTCTGCCGCCGCCGCCAATCGCTGACGCTGCTGGACCCGATCTCCTGGCGCCTGCTGCAGGCGCTCGCCGCCGGGTCGCCGGAGGCGCAGGGCGTCGACGCCGGCGCCGACCTGGACATCGCCCGCGGCAATGCGGCGATCTTGGCCGACCCCTCGCGCCCGCTGCCCGACCTGCCGTTCCGGCCCCGCTCCGCGGGAACGGGGGCGGCGCGGACGGGACGCCGCCCCGTCCCCCGGCGAGTCGAGTCCTTCGTGATTTCGCCGGCCGTAGCGAAGGTGGCGTTCCACGGCCCGGCCCGCGATACGGCCCGGGCGGCGCGCCTGCTGCGGCAGGCGGCGGACCAAGAGGCCCCGGCGCGGCCCCCTACGGTGGAGCTGACGGTAAAGTCGCGCGGAGGGGACGGTTGGGAAGTCGTCTTGCCGGAGGAACAGGTCGTCTTCTGCGCGAACCTCCGGCAACTCGCGGGAGCGGTGGTGGGAGCGGCGTTCGATGCGGCGTACGAGGCGTTGACGTATCGCTTCCTGTGCCACGCCGGGGCGGTGCGCTTCCGCGGCGTCGACTGGCTGCTGCCGGCGCCGTCCGGCGCCGGCAAGACGACCCTGGCGAAGGCGCTGATCGACCGCGGCGGCGTCTGTTGGTCGGACGACGTCGTCGCCTTCGACGCAGCATTCCGGCCGCTGCCCACCGGCGTGCCCCTGGCCCTCAAGGAGGGCGCCTGGCGGGCCGCCGGCGTGGACCCCGCCGGCCTGCCGGTGCTGGAGCGCCTGGACGGGCGCCGGTTCGTCCTGTACCGGCCGCCGGCGCGCGGCGCGGCGAAAGAACGCGTCCCGGCCGGCGAACGCCCGGTTCCCGCGGCGCTGGCCGCGCCTCGGTTCGCGCCGGGCGAGGCGTTGGCCGTAGAGCCGCTGGCCCTGCCCGACGTCGTGTTCGCCCTGACCCGCGACGGCTATCGGCAACGGCGGATCGGCTGCGCGCAAGATACCGTCGACTTCATCGACCACTTGGCGGCGCTGCCGGCCTTCGGCATTCGCTACGGCGCCTGCGACAGCGTCGTCGCCTGGATGGAAGAGCAGGCGGAGGCATTGTGCAGCCGGTAACGGAAGCTCGGCTGCGCCGCTTGTGCCGCGCGCTGGCGACCCTGGAGCGCCCGGCGCTTTGGGGTGACTTCCCGCCGCCCGCGCAGATCGACTGGCCGGATCTGTTCGAGCTGGCTCACCGTTTCTGGCTGGGGCCGGCGCTGGCCCACGCCGTCGTGCGGCATCCGCAGGGCGTCTCCGCCGCCGGCGATTCCCTGGACGCTTACTGCCGGTGGCTGATCGAGGGCAGCCGGCGGCGCCACGCCGCGCTCGAGGCCGAGTTGGCGCGGCTGGTCGCCTTCCTCAACGAGCGCGGCATCGAGCCGCTGCTGTTCAAGGGCGCGGCGGAGCTATGGCGCGAGCCGGCCGAGTTGCACGGCCGGCGCTGGATGATGGACCTGGACGTGCTGCTGCCGGCCCCGGCGGTGGATGAGGCTTGGAGAGCGCTCTGCGCGCGCGGCTATCGGGAGATCGAGGTCTTGGACGCGTCCGCGCGGCGGATGACGCAGACGGAGAAGCACGCCCCGTCCCTGGTCGGTCCGGGCGGCGTGACCGTCGAGTTGCACCGCAGCCTGGGCGACGCTCCGCTGCCGGCGGCGGGCGCCGCGGCCCGGGAGCGCGCCGCCGCCCCGGAATCCCATCCGTCCCTGCGCGCCTGGCAGTTGACGGCGTCGTGGAAAGTCGTCCAGTACGTCGCCCACGACATGCTCGGCGACCACGACTACTACCGCGCGCGCGTGCTCGATCTGCGTTACGCCTATCGCCTCTATCTGCTGGCGGCGGCCGATCGGGAGCGGATCGATTGGCCGGCGGTGGAGCGCGCCTTCGCGCGCCATGCCGACGAGCTGACTGCGGCGCGGAGCGTATTGGGCTGGTTCCTGCCGGACGAGCGCGCCGTCCCGGGCGGCGCCGCGGCCGCGCGTTGGCTGGCGGAGTCCATCGAACGGCTCAACACCCCTCGCGACACGCTGCGGCGCCAGGCGCAGCGCAGCGTGTGGCGCGTGATGGCGGACCGCATCGCGCGGCCGAAGGGGTTGTCTGCGCCCGTCAGACAGCGGATGGCGGCGCGCGTTCATCGGATCGTGCATAAGATGCATCTGCTGGCGCGCCCCCGCTCGGCGCTGCGCGAGGCCCGCCGGCGCGCGGAGGCCAAAGCGCTGCAGCATCATCCCCACCTGATGACAGCCGTCACCGAGAACGTGAAGGAAAACCGGCGGGAGCCCCGGAACATCGACGCCAAGCCGGACGCGACCGCAACCGACAGCCGCGCGCCTCGCCGACCGACCGACCGCGTACATTGACCGCCCTTTCCCATCTCTGAAAAGATGGATTGCAGGATGGGCGCAGCGGGGCAGGAGACCGTCCTCGGGCTGGTGCAAATGGCCTGCGGCGCCGCGCCCGAGCGCAACCTCGCGGCGGCGGTAGAGCATATCGCCGAGGCCGCCCGCCGGGGCGCGCAAATCGTCTGTCTGCCGGAGCTTTTCCGCTCGCACTACTTCTGCCAGGAAGAGAACGCCGACCGCTTCGACTTGGCGGAAACGATTCCGGGCCCCACCGTCGAAACGCTCTCCCGCGCGGCGAAGCGGCACGGAGTGGTCGTCGTCGGCTCCGTTTTCGAGCGCCGCAGCGCCGGCGTCTATCACAACTCCGCGGTCGTCGTGAACGTCGACGGCGGCCTGCTGGGCATCTACCGCAAGATGCATGTCCCCGACGACCCGCTCTACTACGAGAAGTTCTACTTCACGCCGGGCGACCTCGGTTTTCGGGTCTTCCCAACGCCCTTCGGACGCATCGCGCCGCTGATCTGCTGGGATCAGTGGTATCCCGAAGCGGCCCGGCTCGCCGCTCTGGCCGGCGCCGAAATCCTGGCCTATCCCACGGCGATCGGCCGGCATCCCGGCGAGAAACGCGAGTGGGGCAAGCGGCAACACGACGCCTGGCGAACCATACAGCGCGCGCACGCCGTCGCCAACGGCGTATTCGTCGCCGCAATCAACCGCGCCGGCCTCGAGAAGCCGCTGGAAAACTCGCCCGGACGGCCGGCGGATTACGAGGGCATCGAGTTCTGGGGGCGCTCTTTCGTCTGCGGGCCGCTGGGCGAAGTCCTCGCCGAGGCGGACGGCGAGCCCGGCGTGCTTCTCGCCGGCTGCAATCTGGGGGACATCGAGCGCACCCGCCGCAATTGGCCGTTCCTGCGCGACCGCCGCATCGACGCCTACGCCGACCTGACCAAGCGAGTCATCGATTGACCGCCCGCAAGCAGCCCCGATGGCGCATGCCCGCCGAGTGGGAGCCCCACGCGGCGACCTGGCTCGTTTTTCCGCGCAACGCCCGCGACTGGCCCGGGAAGCTCGCCGCGGCGCGCTGGGTCTATGTTGAAATCGTCCGCCTCCTGCACCGCCATGAAACGGTTTGCCTGGTCGTGCATGACGCCCGGGCGGGCGCGGCCGCCAAACGCTTGCTGAGCCGCGCGGGAGTCGCTATCGACCGCGTGCAGTTCACGATCCAGCCCACCGACCGCTCGTGGGCGCGCGACTCCGGCCCCACTTTCGTCACCGGCGGCGAGAGCCTGGGCGCGGTCTGCTGGCGCTTCAACGCATGGGCCAAGTATTCCGACTGGCGCCGCGACGCCGCTCTGGGAAAAGTCATCGCGGCGCGCGCCGCCGCCGCGCCGCTGACCCCGCGGGCGCGGGGAAAGCCCGTCGTCATGGAAGGCGGCGCAATCGACGGCAACGGCTTGGGCGCCCTGCTGGCCACGGAAGAATGCCTGCTCTCCGCCGGACGCCAAGCGCGCAATCCCGGCCTCGGCCGCGGCGATATGGAGCGGATTTTCGAGAACTATCTGGGCGCCCGCAAAGTTCTCTGGCTCAACAGGGGAATCGCGGGCGACGACACCCACGGCCATATCGACGACATCGCCCGGTTCGTCGGGCCGCGAACGGTCGCCGCCGCCATCGAGACGAACCCCAAAGACGAAAACTACGCGCCTTTGAAAGAAAACCTGAAGCGCCTGCGCGCGATGACCGATCGAGACGGCCGTCCGCTCGAAGTCGTCGAGCTGCCGATGCCGCGTCCGCTCTACTTCGCGGGAGTCCGCCTGCCGGCGAGCTACGCCAACTTCTATATCGCCAACGGCGTAGTCCTGGCGCCGACCTTCAACGATCCCAACGACCGTGCCGCTCTCGCTATCCTGGCCGAGTGCTTTCCCGGCCGCGAGGTCTGCGGGATACACTGCGTCGATATGGTCTGGGGCCTCGGCGCGCTCCACTGCGCCACGCAACAGCAGCCGTTGGCCGCCGCTGAGCAGGGATTGCCGATCCACAATTCCCGGCAGCCATGACGGAACCGATCCCCATTCCCGCTTGGCTGGCCGTCATCGCCGGCGCGCTCGCGCTGTGGGCAGCGCTCGACCGAATGATCCTGCCGGCGGCGCGCTGGGCGGTCAGGCGGCGCATGAACCGTGCGATTCACGAATTGAACACGCGGCTGCAGGCGCCGATCCCGGCGTTCCACCAAACGAAGCGCAGGGCGCTCATCGAGCGGCTGGCGTACGACCCGAAGGTGATCGCGGCCGTTCAGGCGGCGGCGGACGGCACGGGCGTTCCCAGGGACGCCCTGCTTCGCAAGGTCGAACAGTACGCGCGCGAGATCGTGCCTGCGTTCAACGCCTATGCGTATTTCCGTCTTGGGCATTTTGTCGCGCGCCGGACCGCCCAGTGCCTCTATCGCGTGCGGCTGGGCTACGTCGACGAGGAAGGACTGTCGAAGGTCGCCCCCAATGCGAGCATCGTGTTCGTGATGAATCACCGCAGCAACATGGACTACATCATCGTGTCGTACATGGCGGTGAACCGCTGCGCCCTGAGCTACGCCGTCGGCGAATGGGCGTACGTCTGGCCGTTGCGCTCGCTGATTCGAGCGCTGGGAGCGTTTTTCGTGCGCCGGAATTCCGGCAACCCCCTCTACCGGCAAGTGCTGTCGCGGTACGTGCAGTACGCGACCGCGGCCGGCGTGACGCAAGCGGTGTACCCGGAAGGCGGCCTGAGCCGCGACGGCCGCCTGAGGCGGCCCAAGCTCGGCCTGATCAACTACATGGTGTCCGCGTTCGATCCACAGGGCGAGCGAGACCTCGTATTCATTCCGGTCGGCATCAACTACGATCGCGTGCTCGAGGACCGCTTCCTGCTCAGCGAGCTCGATGCGCAGTCCGCAGAGCGCAGCAAGGCGTCCATCGTGGCCCGGGCGCTGGCTTGGGCCGGCCGCAACGTCGGCCTGATGCTCCGGCGGCGCTGGTTTCGTTTCGGCTACGCCTGCGTGAACTTCGGAAAACCGATCTCGATGCGCTCCTACGCCGGCGAGCGCGGTCTCGCTTTCGCCGGCATGGATTCGGAAGCGCGATTCAAGGCCATCGGGCGGCTCGGCGACGATCTGCTCGACGCGATCGCTGAGGCGATCCCGGTGCTGCCTGCGCCGCTCGTGGCGACCGTCTTCACGCGCAATCCGACGCTCGCCATGAGCGAGCTCGAGATCAAAGCGCAGGCCCAACGCCTGATCGACGACCTGGAGCGCCGCGGCGCATACGTCCATATTCCGCGGGCGGACCGCGACTACGCTGTGAGCGCGGGACTGCGCATGCTGACGCTGCGGCGCATGGTGGTGAAGTCCGACGGACTGTTCCAGGCGAACCCGAGCGACCTCAGGGCGCTGCGCTACTACGCCAACTCGATTTGTCATTTTTTCCGCGAGGACGGCGGGCAGTAGATAAGCGGATAGTGAATAGTGGATAGTAAAAGCGTCGGCGTACGGCATTTCCACTACGGACCGTTCAGCAGGAAACCGCTATGGCAATCCAAACGACATATACCCGCGCCCGCGCAAATCTTGCGGCGCTCTGCGACGAAGTCACGGCCAACCGCGAGGTCGCGATCGTCCGCCGCCGCGGCGCCGAAGAGGTCGCCTCGATCGCCGTCGAAGAGCTTGGCGGGCTGCTGGAGACGGCGCATCTCTTGCGCTCTCCGGCGAACGCCGAACGGCTCTTGACGGCGCCGGCCCGCGCTCAACGCCGCGATCCCTCCCCGCAGTCTCTCGACGAGTAGCGGTCTTGCTGTCCCCTAGCCGCCATCCACTATCCACGGCCGCGCAAGCGGCCCCAGCGCCAACCCGATTGCGAGCCGTAATCGCCGAAAAACCATCCGTCGCGCGGGATATCGCCAAGGTTCTCGGCGCCTCCAAGCGGGGCGCGGGGTATCTCCACGGCGCGCATTTCATCGTCACCTGGGCCGTCGGCCATCTGGTCGCCCTCGGCGAGCCGCATCGGATCAATCGCGAATGGGAGCGCTGGCGGCGCGAAGCGCTACCGATGCTTCCGAACGAGTGGCCGCTGATCGTTTACGAGCAAACCGCCGATCAGTTCGAGACGATCCGCAAGATTCTCAACAGTCCCAAGGTCGAGCGCGTCGTTTGCGCCACCGACGCCGGACGCGAAGGCGAGTTGATCTTCCGCTACATCTACGAGAAGGCCGGCTCCACCAAACCCGTCGACCGCTTGTGGATCTCGTCGCTCACGCCCTCCGCCATCCGCCAAGGCTTCGCCAACCTGAAACCGGCCGAGGACTACGAGCCGTTGGCCGCCGCCGCCCGCGCCCGCAGCCGGGCCGATTGGCTGGTCGGCATGAACCTCTCGCGAGCCTACAGCCTCGATTATGACCGCAACCTGTCCGTAGGCCGCGTGCAAACGCCGACGCTGGCGATCCTCGTCGAGCGCGAGTTGGCCATCCGTAACTTCGTTCCCGAGGACTACTTCGAGGTCGAGGCCGTTTTCGCCGCCGCCGCAGACAAGGAATACAAAGGCGCGTACTTCCGGCTGGAAAAAGGCGAGCGCAAAACCCGGCTCCCGGCCGACGGCGAAGACGCCGCCCGGATCGCCGAGCGGGCGCGCAAGGGTTCCGCGAGGATTCATTCCGTCAAGAAAGAAAAGAAGCGGGCCGCGCCGCCGCTGCTCTACGATTTGACGGAGCTCCAGCGCCATGCCAACCGACTTTACGGATTCAGCGCGAAGCAAACGCTCGAGTCGGCCCAGAAACTCTACGAATCCCACAAGCTGATTACTTACCCGCGAACTGACAGCCGCTGCTTGTCGTCAGAAATCGGCGGCCAATTGCCCAAAATCGTCGAGGCGGTTTCCCCGCCCTACGCCGAGCTCATCGCCGAAGGAACCGGCGTCAAGCCGCTCGGCAAGCGTTACGTCAATGACGCCAAGGTCACCGATCACCACGCCATCATTCCCACCGGAAACGCGGCCGCCGCGCTCGACGCGCGCTCCGACGAAGGCAAAATCTACGATCTCGTCTGCCGCCGCCTGCTCCAGGCTTGGCACAAAGACCTGATCCGCGCGGTCACCACGGTCATCACGGAAGTCGCCCTGGACGGCGAAACCGACCGCTATCTCTCCACCGGCGCGTCCATCGAGCAGCCGGGTTGGAAAGCGCTCGACGTGCAGACCGCCCGACAGCGCAAGAAAGACGAAGAGCCGATGCTGCCCGGCGGCCTGGAAGCCCAACAGCCCGTAACGGTAAAAGACGCCGAAGCGCGGCGCAAAACGACCCGTCCGCCCAAGCGCCTGACCGAGGCCGCGCTGCTGACCGCCATGGAATCGGCCGGCGGCGCCCTCGACGATCGAGAACTCTCGGACGCCATGAAAGAACGCGGGCTGGGAACGCCGGCCACCCGCGCCGCGATCATCGAAACCCTGCTCAAACGCGGCTACGCCGTCCGCGAAAAGAAAGCTCTCGCCGCCGCGGACAAGGGTATCGGACTCATCGAGATTGTTCACCCCGATGTCAAGAGTCCGGCGATGACCGGCGAATGGGAGGCCAAGCTCAAGCGCATCGAGCGCGGCGAAGGCGACTTCGAAGCTTTCATGTCGGGCATCGAAGAGTACGTCCGCGCCGTAGTCGGGACAAAGAAAGCGAGCGCAAAGCAGGCCGCGGACGGCGCGAAGGACGCGCAGAAAAAGGCCGGCGCGGACGGCGCACGGTTGGAGGCGCCCTCTCTGGCAATGAGCGCCGCGCCGCTTTCCCCGCGTTCCCGGACCGGCCGCGACGCCCGGCAAGCCGAAGCCGCGTTCGGCAAAACGCCCATCGAAAAACAAGTCCATTCCTCGGCTTCCGCTCGGCCGCCGGCCGCCGAAGGGAATCCCGCTACGCCCGCCCGCCTGCTGCAAACGCTGCAGGAATCCTTCGGTTTCAAGAGCTTTCGGCCGCACCAGGAAGACGTTTGCCGCGAGGTGACGGCAGGCCGCGATGTCCTGCTGGTCATGCCCACGGGCGCCGGGAAATCGCTCTGCTATCAACTGCCCGGCATCGCCCGCGGCGGCGCGACGCTGGTTGTCAGCCCGCTCATTGCGCTGATGGAGGACCAGGTCGCCAAGCTGCAAGAACAGGACTTTCGCGCCGAGCGCATCCATTCGGGACGCAGCCGCGAGCAGTCGCGCCAAGTCTGCCGCGACTACCTCGACGGCAATCTCGATTTTCTTTTCATCGCGCCCGAGCGGCTAAGCGTTGCGGGTTTCCCTGAGATGCTGGCGAAGACCCCGCCGGCGCTGATCGCAATCGACGAGGCTCACTGCATTTCCCAATGGGGCCACGACTTCCGCCCCGAGTACCGCAAGCTCGGCGAACGGCTGCCGAGCCTGCGCCCGGCGCCGGTTATTGCCCTGACGGCGACGGCAACCCCCAAAGTCCAGGAAGACATCGTCGATCAACTCGGACTGCAAAACTGCCTGCTCTCGATCCACGGCTTCCGGCGCGAAAACATCGCCATCGAGATTGTCGAATTGACGCCCTCGCAACGGCCGCCGGCGCTGCTCAAGCTGCTCGACGAACGCGGCCGCCGCCCGGCCATCGTCTATGCCCCGACGCGCAAAGCCGCCGAAGCGCAAGCTCGGGAATTGCAGGCCCACCTGCCGGCCGCCGCTTACCACGCCGGCATGACGGCGGACGCCAGAGAGCGGGCGCAAGCCGATTTTCTCATCGGGCGGAGCGAAATCATCGTCGCCACCATCGCCTTCGGCATGGGCATCGACAAACCCGACGTGCGCACCGTCGCGCATACCGGCCTGCCCGCAACGATCGAGGGCTACTACCAGGAAATCGGCCGCGCCGGACGCGACGGCCTGCCGTCGAAAGCCGTGCTGATGTATTCCTGGGGCGACCGGCGCACCCACGAGTTCCTTCTCGACCGCGACTACCCCCCGGTCGATGACATGCAGAAGCTCTACGACGCGCTCGGCGAAAATCCGGCGCCGCGGCCCGATTTGGAAAGCGGCTTCGACGGCAAAGAGGGCGTTTTCGAAAAGGCGCTGGAGAAACTCTGGATCCATGGCGGCGCGCTGGTCGATTCCGAGGAAAACGTAGCGCGCGGCGATGCCGGCTGGCGCGCGCCGTATCTGCGCCAACGCGAGCACAAGCTGGCGCAACTCGAGTCGGTAACGCGCTATACCGAATCGTTCCACTGCCGCATGCTCGACCTGGTCGGCCACTTCGGAGATCAGGAAGACTCGCGCAAGCCTTGCGGGCAGTGCGACATTTGCCGGCCCGAAGACTCTCTGGTCCGGCGGATCCGCGAGCCCGACGCCTCCGAAAAGGCGGCGCTGGACAAGATCGTCGGCGAGTTGCGCCGGCGGGACAATCAATCCCTGGGCAAAGTGTTCCGCGATCTCTTCGAGGGTTCCGGCATCGAGCGCAAAGCTTACGACCGCCTGATCGGCGGACTGGCCAGAGCCGGATTCCTCGTCGTCTCCGACGACTCATTCGAAAAAGACGGCCGCGTGATCGAATTCAGGAGAATTGCCTTGACCCGCGAAGGACGCGAGCTCGAAGAAGCGCCCGGGCGCTTTGTGACTCTCGACGCTGAAGCTCCGCAACCGCCCCGCAAGAAACGCAAGACGGCCGCCAAGAAACAGGGTTCCCGGCAGGCGCCGGCGCGAAGCCCGCGCAAGCGTCAAGCCGAATTCGCCATCGACTTGCCGCAGCGCCGCGGCGCCAACGAAGTGCTGATCGCCGCGCTCCGCGCGTGGAGGCTCAGCGAAGCGCGCAAGTCCGGCGTGCCTGCTTTTCGAATTTTTCCGGACCGGACGCTCCTGGCCTTGGCCGAGCGGCAGCCCGGGAACGAAGCGGAGTTGCTGGCGGCGCCGGGGATCGGCCCGGCGCTCGCCAGGAAGTACGGAGAAAAAATCCTCGCGATTGTGCGCAACGCGGCCGGATAAGCCGGTTGCGCGGCGCTGTCAGCCCGGAGCCGGCAGCGCTTGAGACAACGGGCGCCGGCCGCCCGCGCGACCGGCCGATTTCCGAACCGGGCGCTTACCAGCGGCCGCGGCCGCCGCCGCCGCCGCCGAAGTTGTCGCGGCGCGGACGGGCCTCGTTCACGTTCAACGACCGACCGGCCAGGTCCGCCCCGTTGGTGGCTTCGATCGCGCGGTCTCCTTCTTCGTCGTTATCCATTTCGACGAAGCCGAAGCCACGCGAGCGGCCGGTCTCGCGGTCCGTGATGATCTTGACCCGAGAGACCCCGCCGTATTGCTCGAAAAGGCTTTGCAACTGGTCCTCGGTGGCCGAGTATGGCAGATTGCCGACAAAAATATTCTTCACAACGTTGTTCCTTTCAGAAAAGAGGCCTGGAATCTCGGGGACGAAAAAACGCGGGAGGATCCCACCAAGGAGGGCGCCAACACTTCTTCAGGCCTCGATGGCCTATACTAATCTCTATTTTCAGTGTAGCACCGTATCCTCATGACGGTACGATGAAGTCTTTGTTTCTTGAGAATTACAAAATTGTACGCAGCAACTGAATGGTTTGCCGGAGCGCGATGCGAAAGGCGCCGGCATGGATGACTTCTGCACTTGCGGCGCAGCTCTGCCGCCGGGCGCCGGCTTCTGCCCCAGATGCGGCCGGCCTACGGGAACGATCCCCAGCGTCGAACCCGACCCCCCGCCCCCCGGCGCAAGCCAAGGGTCGAGCAGCGCCGATAAATTCGAGATCGCCAAAGTAGAGCATATCCGCGCCGCGGTTTTCCCCGCCGGCTTGGCGGCGTTCCTTTCGTCGATTCCGCTGGCCGGTTTCCTCTGCTTCCTCTGGTATCCGCTGGCCGGCTTTCTCACCGTCTTCGGCTTGCGCCGGCGCATCGGCGCGACCCCGGCCGTCTCGAAAGGGACCGGGCTCGGCGCCTTGACGGGACTGCTGAGCTTTGTCATCTCGTTAATCATCCAGTCGCTGAGCCTGCTCCTGGCCGGACAGGATGAAATCATGGAAGCGCTGAAACAGCAGGCCGGGCAACTCGGCGGCGGCGAAGAGATCGCGAGGTTGCTGGAAAACCCCGCACTGCTGGCAGTAGTTTTGCTCTTCGGCCTCGCCGTGCAGTGCGTCGTCGCCGTGGGGTTCTGCGCGGTCGGCGGCGCGCTCGCGGCAAAGGTCCTCGAAGACTGACTTTCCGCAGCGCTCTTTCTTCGACGTTCGCTCCTTCTCCGCCTGCGCTAAAATTTCCGCGTGGAGTCGAAAACGGCGTATTCGCGAGCCGAAGTTCGCCGCATCCTCAAGATCAACGAGAACCGTCTGCGCTCCTGGGAGCGCGCAGGTCTCTGCGAGCCGCAACAGCAATTCGAGTTCGTCGATCTCATCGCGCTGAAGACTCTACAGAAACTCCGTGAAAACCGCATTCCGACCGAGCGCATCGAGCAGGCGCTCCGCTCGCTGCGCGAAAAACTTTCCGGCATCGACCGGCCGCTCTGGGAGTTGAAAATCGTCTCCGACGGCAGGAAGGTGGCCGTCGAGCTTCCGGGCGGAAAGATGGAAGCGCTGACGGGCCAGATGCTGTTCAATTTCGAAGTCTCGAATCTGCGCTCCGTGGCTGTCTTCGAGGCCCCCCGGCGACCGGAGAGCGCCGCCCGCTTTATGGAAGAAACCGAATCCTGGTTTCAGCGGGGCCTCGAACGCGAAGAGCGAGGCGAGCCGCGCGAAGCGATTCTGGAAGCCTACCGCAAAGCTCTGGATCTGAACCCCGCCGCCGCCGGCGCATGGATCAACATCGGCAGCGTCCATTACCGCGAAAGAGACCTCCGCGAAGCCGAATACTGCTATCGCCAAGCGCTGCAAGCGTTCCCCGGCTACGCTCTGGCGCATTTCAACCTGGGCAACGTCTGCGAGGAGACGGGCAGTCTCGAGGAAGCCGCGGACCATTACAACGCGGCAATCTCGCTGGACGACGCCTACGCCGACGCCTATTACAACATGGCCCTCGTTCAGGAGCGGCTGGGCCGGCCGATGGATGCGGCGAAGCACTGGCGGCGTTATCTCCAACTCGACCCCTCGAGTTCCTGGGCCGACATCGCCCGCCGGGCGTTGCACACGCTGCTGCAAGTCACCAAGGGCGGCGCAGCGGAAGGCCGCTGCGCGGCTAGTGGAGAGTGGAGAGCGGAGAGCGGAGAGTAAGATCGCCGGCGCGGGGCGCTGGAATTAATCGTAGTCCGCGCCGCGGTCGCGCGCTTTGCGTTCCTGCCGCGAGACCTCGCGCTTGTCTTTCATCGGTCCGGCGCCGGAGCGCTTCGCCGCTTTCGCAACCGGGTTGCGTTTCTTCGGCGGCGATTTCCGCGGTCGCTTTGCCATTAGCCGTTCGCTACCATCGGCTGCATGGGCCATCCGCTGCAGCGCGTGCATACCTTGACGTTCGACATCTTCGGCACCGTATTGGATCTGACCGGCGGGATCGTTCCGGTCATGGCAAAGTACCTCGCCTCCAAGAACTCCAATATCGACCCGGAAAGGTTCTGGGCCGATTGGCGAGCCCGCCAGCGCCTCGAACAGCACCAGGACACCATTCTCATGCTAGGACACGCCGGGTACCTCGAAACAGCCCGCCGCGCTCTGCTGTTCACCTTGCGGCGCCACGGCGTGCAGTTCGCCGCAGGCGAGCCCGAAGAAATCGTCGCTGTTTTCGAGTCTCTGCAGCCCTTCGAAGACGCGCGCATCGGTCTGCGGCGGCTCGGCAAGCGCTACAAGCTCGTCGCCTTGTCGAACGGCAACCAGCGGCTTATCGACCGTTTGACCGCGAACAACATCGGCGCGCCGTTCGCCGGTTGCCTCTCGGTCGAACGGGTCGGGCGCTTCAAGCCGCACCCCTCCGTTTACCGCATGGCCGCAGCCGAGCTCGCCTGCGACCCGGGCGAGATCATGATGGTCGCGGCGCATTCGTTCGACATCCTCGGCGCGCGCGCCTGCGGCTTCCGCGGGGCGTTCGTCAACCGCTATCGGCTGCCGTATGAGGAATCGAAGCTGCAGCCCGATCTCGCGGTCGACGACTTCGTGCAACTGGCCGCAGCTCTCGGCGCATGAAACCCGAACGGCGCGTCTTCGGCAGCGCCGCGAAAGCCCTACAATAGTTCCCTGTAGAGAACCTGCCCGATGCGCAAGATATTCTTCCTGCCCGTTTGTTTCGCAGTTGCCGCCGCCGCTCCCGGGCCGGTGGATATTTCCAAGCTGCCGCCCGCGGTCGAGCGGGAAATCGACTTCCTCAGAGACGTCGATCCGATCTTCAAGCAGCGCTGCTACATGTGCCACGGCGACGACGTGGTGATGAACGGCTACAGCCTCTGGCGCAAGAAAGACGCGGTGCGCGGCGGCTACTCCGGGACGCCCGCGATCGTCAGCCGCGACAGCGCCGCAAGCCGCCTGATCCATATTGTCGCCGGACTCGAAGAAAACCTGATCATGCCCCCCGCCGGCGGCCGGCTTTCCGCTGAGGAGATCGGCGTGCTGCGCGCCTGGATCGATCAGGGAACGCCGTTCGCCGCGGAACGTTTCGACAACAGCACGCGGAAGGCCGAGCAGCCTTGGCTGCACATGGACTACGGCCCGGTAATCTCCGCCGCCGTCACCGTCCGGGAACCCGAAGACCCGCGCGCCGACAAAGGCCCCGACGACAACGTTACCTACAAGGCCCACGCCATCCTGCTGGACGACAAACGCGAAGCGGGAGTGGTTTTCGACACCGAGTTGCTGCGCCTGTCGGCCGGTTGGACGAACGGCCCGCTCGTTTTGACCGGCACGGTTTACGACTGGAAGCACGGTCCCCACCCTCACCTTTCCGCGGCGCCGACGTTCGAGACGCCGGTAGCCCCGGGCTGGGCGCGCGACGGAAGCTTTGCCGATCCGCGCGCCGCCGGCTTCGGCCCGCTGCCCGCCGACTGGGCCAAGTACCGCGGCCTCTACATGTACGGCGACAAGGTCGTCTTGAGCTACACCGTCGGCAAGGCGAACGTGCTCGAGATGCCGGGGATCAGCCGCGACTGGGGCCTCGATCTGCTGAGCCGAACCATCGAGATCGGACCGACGAAAGAAGCGCTGCTGCTGGCGGTCGCCGGCGCGAAAGGCGCTTTGGCCGAGCAGCTTTCGATCAAGAAGACGACGCCCGGCAAGGGCGCAGCGGCGGAACATGTCGTTTATCTGCAAACGGCGCCGGGCGAAGGCACGGCCGTCGGCGTCGCTGGCATCGGCAAGAAAGCGAAATGGGACCTTTCCGCCGCGGGCCAAGTCAGGCTGCGCATCCCGGCTTCCAACGACGAGCAGCGCTTTACGCTCTACTTCGGCGCAATCGGCCGCGACCGCATGGGCGCCTTCGCCGGCGCCCTGCGCAACGCTCCCCGAGCCGAGCGCCTCGAACCCTACACCCGAGGCGGCCCCAGCCGCTACCGCAAGACGGTCAAGACCAAAGGCAAGCTCGGCGACGATTCCGGTCCGTGGGCCGTCGACGAGATCGCGCTGCCATTCGAAAACCCGTGGCAGTCGTGGTTCCGGCCGGGAGACTTCGATTTCTTCGACGACGACCGCGCCGCGGTGACGACTTGGTCGGGCGACGTCTGGATCGTCGACGGCGTCGACGAAGACCTCGACGAGCTGACTTGGCGGCGCTTCGCCGTGGGTCTCCATCAGCCGCAGGGCGTCGAAGTGGTCGACGGCAAGGTCTATGTCCTCGACCGCAATCAGATCACCATCCTGCACGACCTCAACAACGACGGCGAGGCCGATTTCTACGAGAACTTCAACAACGATTTCCACGCCACGCACCATTTCCACGAGTTCACGCTCGATCTCGACCGCGGCGCGGACGGCAATTTCTACTTCGCCAAGGCGGCGCGCCATGCTTTGCCCTCGAAAGTCGACCATCACGGCACGATCATGAAACTCGACTCCGAAGGCAAGAACCTGGAAGTGGTTTGCCGCGGCTTTCGCGTCCCCAACGGCGTGGCGGTCGGTCCCAACGGCGAAATTACGACATCGGATCAGGAGGGCCATTGGATTCCTTCGACGCGCGTCAATTTCTGCTCGCCCGGCAGCTTCCACGGCTACATGTGGGGCGGCGGCGTCGATGCCGCCCGCAAGGACTACGACAACCCCATCGCCTGGCTGCCGATCTCCGTCGATAACTCCGGCGCCGGTCAAGCCTGGGTGGATAACGACCGCTGGGGACCCTTCAAGGGCTACCTGGTTCACTCGACCTTCGGCCGCGGCAAGATCTTTCTCATGCTGATGGAAAAGGCCGACGGCAAAATTCAAGGCGGCGCGGTCGAAATGCCCGTGGACTACGACACCGGTCTGATGCGCCCCGACTTCCGCCCGAAAGACGGCAACCTGTACCTCGCCGGCCTCTACGGCTGGGGCACGAAACGCAAGGCGGTCGGCGGCTTCTTCCGCACCCGCTACACCGGCAAGCCCGTGTTGCTGCCCAGCGAGCTGCACGTCAGTCGCAAGGGCATCGACGTGACTTTCCTGCACGAGCTGGACCGCGAGTCCGCCGAGGATATCGGCAACTACCGGGTTCGCCGCTGGAATTACAAGTGGCTCAGCCGCTACGGCTCCGACTTGTGGAAGCTCGACGGCGAGCAAGGCACGGAGACAATGACCGTTCGCTCCGCAAAGCTCCTGCCCGACGGCAAGACCGTGCGCATCGCGGTCGACGACCTGCGTGAAGTCATGCAAATGCAAACGCAAATCGACATTCGCACGAAAGCGGGCGCGGCGGTCCAGACCGAAATCAGCCACTCGATCAACGTTTTGCCCGACGAGCCGGGCGCCCGCTTTACGGTCGATTACGAATAATCGGCAGCCGGATCGTAAATCTCGCTGCGGTTGCTAAACTCTTTAGCGATGAAACTTCGCATTCTCGCCGCCCTTTCAGCCGCATGCATCGGCGGCAGCGGCATACTGCCCGCCCAAGACCGCGACTTCAAGCCTGACAAAGAGATCGTCTTCAAGCAATTCGATAAAGACCCGTTGGAGCTCAACGTTTTTCTTCCTGAAGGTTGGAGCGCCGGCGACAAGCGCCCGGCGATCGTCTTCTTTTTCGGCGGCGGCTGGGTAGGCGGCTCGCCGGCGCAGTTTTACCCGCACAGCCGTTACTTTGCGTCGCGGGGAATGGTTGCGGTCAGCGCGCAATACCGCACGAAAAACAGCCACGGAACCTCGCCTTTCGAGTGCATCGCCGACGGCAAGTCGGCGATCCGCTGGATTCGCCAACACGCCGGCGAGTTGGGCGTCGACCCGAACCGGATTGCCGCAGGCGGCGGGTCGGCCGGCGGCCACGTCGCGGCGGCCGCCGGAGTGCTCGACGGCCTCGATGAGGAGGGCGAAGACCTCGCGGTCAGTTCCGCGCCCAACGCTTTGGCGCTCTTCAATCCTGTGATCGACACGACAGAAAAGGGTTACGGCGCGGAGAAGCTGGGCAATCGGACGGTCGATGCTTCTCCCGTGCATCATGTCCGCTCCGGCCTGCCGCCGACAATCGTTTTCCATGGGACGGCCGACACCACCGTGCCTTACGAGAACGTCGAGCGCTTTGCCGCCGCCATGAAAAAGGCCGGCAACCGCTGCGAGCTGATCCCCTTCGCAGACCGCCCGCACGGCTTCTTCAATTATTCGCGGAGCCGTATTTCCTACACCGGCACGGTCTGGCGCGCCGACCGTTTCCTGGCCTCGCTCGGCTATCTCGACGGCGAACCCACCGTCGGCCGGCCCGGCGACCCGACCTGGTAGCGCCGCCTGCGGGACTTTCATTACGGACTGTTACAAGGCGCTTCACGACACTGGGTTATGATGCCTGCATGACCTTGCGCTTCAATCGGCGCCGCCGGCTCTTGCCGGCATTGGCGGCGGCGCTGTTGCTGCCTGCCGCCGGCCCCGCAACGGCCCAGCACGTCCCGCCGCGGCGCGAGATTCCCGCCGGCCCGGCGGACGCCATCTACTACAACGGCAAGATCGTCACCATGTGGCCCGAACGCCCCGTTGTCGAATCCATGACCGTCGCCGACGGGCGCATCCTGGATGTCGGCACGACGCAGGTCACGGGCAGAAAAACCGGCCCGCGCACCAGGCAGATCGACCTTCAGGGGAAAACGGTCGTCCCCGGGCTCATCGACAGCCACGTGCATCCGATCGCCGCGGCGCTTGCCGAAAGCGGCGGCGCGCTTCCGCTCATGCGCAATTTCGCGGACTTGCAGGCGCATGTCGAGCAAAAACTGAAAACGACCGAGGGCTTGCTCATCGTGCCCAAGCTCTACTCCACCCGCCTGACCGATCGGCGCTACCCGACCCGCTGGGAGATCGACCGCTACTCGGGCGGCCGGGCGGTGATGTTCGACAACGGCTACACGGCGGCGCTCAATTCCGCGGCGCTGCGGGCGGCGGGCGTCTCGGCGCAAACGCCCGACCCCGAAAACGGAAAGGTCATTCGCAACCGGGACGGCGAACCCACCGGCCTGATTATCGGCGCGCGCCAGCTTGTTGCCGGGTTGTCGGCGGTCGAAAGGCGCACCCATGCCGACCGCGTAAGAGCGCTGCGCGCCATGCAAAGGGCCTACAACCGGGTCGGCCTCACCAGCGTCATCGACCGCAGCCAGAACGCCGACGGCCTGCGCGCCTACCAAACCCTATGGAGAGACGGGGAGCTTACCGTGCGCAGCTACGTCACGCGCACCGTCAACGCCGAGCGGCCTCTGCCCGACGTACTTGCCGACATCGCCAGCATCGGCCCGGTTACCGGCTTCGGCGACGAACGATTCCGCATCGGCTCGCTCAAGATTTTCCTGGACGGGGGCATCCTGCTCGGCACGGCGTATCTGCGCAGCCCCTACGGCGAGAACACCGCCGTTTACGGCTACAGCGATCCCGATTATCGAGGCGTGCTGCGCGTTCCGCTTGAGAAGATTACCGCGATCGCCGAGCTCGCCGCCGAGCGCGGCTGGCAGATGACGGCCCACACTACCGGAGGCGGCTCGACCGACATTCTGCTCACGGTCTACGGAACCGTCAACCGCAAACACCCGCTCCAAAACCGCCGCTTTACCTTGACCCACGCCAACTTTCCTAATGGAGAAGCGATCCGGCGCGCCAAGAAGCTGGGCGTCGTGCTGGATATGCAGCCCGCCTGGCACCATTACGACGGCCCGGCCCTGTCGCAAGTCCTCGGCCCCGAACGCATGGCGTTTTTTCATCCTTACAAATCTCTCTTCGACGCCGGGGTCGTCGTTGCCGGCGGCTCCGACCACATGGTCAAGTTCGACTCCCGCGAAGCCATCAACCCCTACAACCCGTTTTTCGGCATCTGGATGGCCGTCACCCGCCGGGCGGCCGACGGCGTGGTTTACAACCCCGAACAAAAGATCACGCGGGAACAGGCGCTGAGAATGTGGACCCTCAACGCGGCTTATCTTTCTTTCGACGAAGATGTCAAGGGATCGCTCGAGCCCGGCAAATACGCCGACTTCGCCGTCATCGACCGCGACATTCTGACCTGCCCCGAAGACGAAATCCGCGAGATCGAGGTCATGGAGACCGTGTTGGGCGGCGAGTCCGTCTACCGGCGGGAAAGCTCCCCTCGATAACCTTCAAGCCCCGCCGCGGTCCGCTGTAGTGAAGGGGACTCTTCAGTTCTTGCGGCAACATCCTGTCCGACATCCCGCAGAGCACGAACGCTTGTCGGCGGTACGTTCTCATTGGCAAGCAGTTTCAAGCCGTTGGCTCGCCACTGACGGCGTAGACCGGTTCATCCCTGCACATTCCGCAGCGAAGGCAAACAGCGCCCGCAGCGCCTCTCGGGACAGATGCGGATAATTTTCCAGAATTTGCTGTTCAGTCCACCCTTCCGCCATCGGACCGAGCAGGAACTCCACAGATAGCCGGGCGCCGCGAATCACCGGCTTGCCTATCAGGATGGACGGATCGCTCTGGATGTAGTCCTGCCGCCTGATGGGTCGCTTCAGTATAGTCCCAAAAGGAAAGCGGCTCTTCCCCTGTGGCATTCGCGCGTTACGGAACGAAAACTCAGTCCCCCGCGAGCGATACCAGCGGCTGCGCCGCGGGCCGGCTCTGCGCCAGCACTTGCGCCGCGTCTTCCTCGCTGAACGACGCCAACTCGTCAGAGATATTCATCGAGCAGAAATTCGGCCCGCACATGGAGCAGAATTTCGCTTCCTTGTAGCCCTCCTCGGGCAGTGTCTCGTCGTGCATCCCGCGCGCCGTTTCCGGGTCGAGCGCCAACTCGAACTGCCGGTTCCAGTCGAACTCGAAGCGCGCCTTCGAAAGCGCGTCGTCCCAAGCCCGCGCGCCCGCGCGGTGGCGGGCCACATCCGCCGCGTGCGCCGCGATTTTGTAGGCAATCAGCCCCTGCTTCACGTCTTCTTTGTTGGGCAATCCAAGGTGTTCCTTGGGCGTGACGTAGCAAAGCATCGCCGCGCCGTGCCAGCCGATCATCGCCGCCCCGATCGCCGACGTGATGTGATCGTAGCCCGGAGCGATATCCGTGACCAGCGGACCCAGGGTATAGAACGGCGCTTCGTGGCACATTTCCCGCTCTTTATCGACTTGCATCTCGATCTCGTCGAGGGGGATGTGCCCCGGCCCTTCGATCATGACCTGAACATCGTATTCCCAAGCTTTCTTCGTCAACTCGCCCAGAGTTTCGAGCTCGGCGAATTGCGCGGCGTCCGAGGCGTCGGCGATCGACCCGGGCCGCAGCCCGTCGCCCAGCGAAAAGCTGACGTCGTATTTCTGAAAAATCTTGCAAATTTCCTCGAAGTTCTCGTAAAGCAAATTCTGCCGGTGGCGCTTCACCATCCACTCCGCCAAAAGCGAGCCGCCGCGGCTGACGATGCCGGTCACGCGCTTGACGGCCAGCGGAACGTGCTGGATCAACACTCCGGCGTGGATCGTCATGTAATCTACGCCCTGCTCGGCCTGCTCTTCGATCACGTCGCGCATGATGGGCCAAGTCAAGTCGTCGATCCTGCCGTTAACGCGCGTCAACGCCTCGTAGATCGGCACCGTGCCGATGGGCACCGGCGACTCGCGAATGATCGCCTCACGGATGCGCGGGATGTTGCCGCCGGTCGAGAGATCCATCACCGTATCGGCGCCGTACTTGATCGAGTAGCGCAATTTTTCAAGCTCTTCGTCGATATTCGACGTCGTCGCCGAGTTGCCGATGTTGGAGTTGATCTTGCACTTCGAGGCGACCCCGATGCACATCGGCTCGAGGTTCGGATGGTTGATGTTGGCGGGGATAATCATGCGCCCGCGGGCCACTTCGTCGCGGATGTCCTCGGGCGGCAGTCCTTCGCGCTTCGCGACGTAGATCATTTCTTCCGTCGTTGCGCCCTGCCGCGCGTAGAACAACTGCGTCCGAACCGAGTCGTTTTGCCGTTTTGCCACCCAGTCAGCTCTCATCGTGATGATCCTCCATGACTCGGCCCGAAAGCCGAAGTCTCATTATCGCACCGCGCCGAAATACGATTCAAACCGCTGCGGCGCAGGGTAGTCCGCAGCGGTTGAACTTTAACCTGAAATGCGCGATGCTATTGGGCTTCCCCGGGAATGCAGGTTCGCGTTTTCTATCACGACCGCTGTTTCGACGGCGCTTGCTCCGCCGCCCTGTTTTCCAGTTTTGTAAGCCGCAGTCTGGCGCCCGGAGCGCATATCGTCCGTACCGGCCTCTTCCACCGGGCCGACCAACTGTTCGACGAGAGCTTGTTCGACGCGGACGAAAACGCCATCGTCGATTTCAAATACTCGCCGAGCGACCGGGTCACCTGGTGGTTCGACCACCACCAGAGCGCTTTCCTATCCGCAGCCGACGCCGAGCATTTCCGGCGCGACACCTCCGGGCGGAAGTTCTACGACGCCGGCTACAAGTCCTGCACGAAGTTCATTGCCGACATTCTGAAAGAAAAATTCGGCTTCGACAGCTCGCACCTCGATCGGCTGATTCACTGGGCCGACATTATCGACGGCGCACAGTACGCAAGCGCGAAAGCCGCGATCGAAATGCCGCACGCCGCGATGAAGCTGACCTTGATATTCGAGTCCGCGGAGAAGAACGTAACCGGCGACATCATCCCGCTGCTGGAAACGGAATCGTTCGAGGATATCGTTGGGCGCCCCGAATACTCGGCTGTGTTCGACGAGCTTTTCGAGCGCCATCTGCAATCCATCGACGTGATCCGCGAGCGCGCGGAGTGCCGCGGCGGGGTCGTGTGGTTCGACCTGATCGATACGCAGCTCGCCGGCTACAACAAATTCGTTCCTTACTACCTCTTTCCCGAGAGCACCTACACGGTCTCCGTGCTCGACTGCGGATTCCGCGCGAAGATTTCAGTCGGCTCGAACCCTTGGGCCGCGTCCGAGCCCCGCCGCAATCTTGCCGATCTATGCGAGAGTTACGGGGGCGGGGGGCATCCCCGCGTGGGCGCGATCAGCTACGGCCCCAACGAGTTCGAGCGCGCCCGCGCAACCGCCGCGGAAATCGTATCGACTCTCGCTGAGGAATAAGTCGGCTCCCATCAAGACCCGATGACCGCAATGCCCGCGGCGTCCGATTTGCGCAGCAACTCGTCTTTTTCCAGCAAAAGGGTCTTGCCGGCGGTGACAGACACCGCCGTAGCCCCGACCTGCCGCATCTTGCGGATCGTCCGCGGCCCGATCACCGGCACGTCGAAACGCATGTCCTGGTTGGGTTTCGCTGCCTTTACCAGCGTCAACTTCCGTCCGTTCGCCAAATCGCCCGCTCGCAGCAATGCCGCGTCCGTTCCCTCCATTGCTTCGACCGCCACGCACGCCTGCTCGCAAATCACGACGCTCTGTCCTATGTCGAATCCCGCCAGCGCATGGGCAACGCCCAAGCCGTACTCGATGTTCGCCGCCTCTTCTTTCGAGGGGCCGCGCTTGGCGTTGGGGCCTTTCCCGGCGAGGTAATGCCCCAGCAGGAATGTCGAGTCGAGCAGCTTGATTCCTTCATCCTCGAGCACGTTCGCCACCGCCCCCAGCAGCGAGTCGGTGTTCTTGCTGCGCAACGACCCCAGCAGTTTCAGCAGCCGCCAGTCGGGCCGGATCGCGGAAAAAATCTGCTTGTGCCGGACGCGGCCCGCCATCACCGCCTCGCTGACCCCGGCTTGGTGAAAGATTTCAATCAGCTTCGAGAGTTGGCCCAGTGAAATCCAGTGGCATCGATCCGAGCGTTCTTCGACTTCCGGAGACGCTTCCTCCTTGATGGCCGCGGTAACGATGCGATGGCCTTCCCGACGCGCCGACTCCAACACCATCAGCGGAAAACTACCGCCCCCGGCGATCAAGCCGTACTTCATTTCACGAATCCCCGCTGCGAATTGCCGATAAACTCCAGCACGCGCCTCAGATGCTCGCCCTCGGGCGTCTCGGCCTGGATGCGCTCCACCGCCTGATCGATATTCAACCCCGACTTGGTCAGGATGCGAAACGCCTTGTGCAGCGCCTGGACTTCCGCCTTGGAGAAACCGCGGCGCTCCAGCCCCACTTTGTTCACGCCGAAAGTCTTCGCGCCGCGCTCGGTGACCACGAGGGCGAAGGGCAAAACGTCTTGCGTGATGACGCTGTAGCCGCCGATGTAGGAATGCCCGCCGACGACGCAAAACTGGTGGACTCCGCAGTGCGCCCCGACTACCGCGTAGTCTTCGACAGTCACGTGTCCGCCCAATGTCGCCCCGTGCGAAAGAATGCAGTGAGACCCCACGATGCAGTCATGCGCGACGTGGGCGTAAGCCTGCAGCAAGTTGTCGTCGCCGACCCGAGTCAAGCCGCCGCCGTCTTCCGTACCGCGGTGAATGGTGCAGAATTCTCGAATTCGATTGCGGTCGCCGATGCGGGTTTCCGAGCGTTCCCCGCGGTATTTCAGATCCTGCGGCGCCGCGCCCACGGTGGAGTACGGATAGAAAACGTTCTCCGCGCCGATGGTCAGCGGGCCGTCGGCGAAGACATGCGCGATCAACCGCGTGCCGGGGCCGATGGTCACGTCCGGCCCCACAACGCAGAACGGACCGATCTCGGCGCTGTCGTCGATACGGGCAGCGGGGGAGACCTGCGCGCCGGGGTGAATTTTCATCGCGCAGCCCGGCCGGCGTCGGGCCGATCGGCGATGGTACACATCAGCACGGCCTCGGCCGCCAACCGATCCCCGACAAAAGCCCGGCCCTTCATCTTGATTACGCCGGCGCGCCTACGCAGCACGTCCAGCTCCAGGCGCAGTTGATCGCCCGGCGTCACCGGAGAGCGGAAACGGCATTCGTCGATCGAAGCAAAGAACACCAGCTTGTCGGCGCGGTCGGCAATGCCGCGCAGCGCCAGGACTCCGCCGCATTGCGCCATCGCCTCCACGATCAATACTCCCGGCATCACGGGAAAACCGGGGAAATGCCCCTCGAAGAAATGTTCGTTCGCCGTGACGTTCTTGAGGCCCACCACCCGCTTTTCGTCGATCTCCAGAATGCGGTCGACCAGCAGCATCGGATAGCGATGCGGCAGAATATCTTTGATTCGATTTACGTCAAGCATCGACAAAAACTCGCGATCTCGGGGTGTGCTGCGCGCGTGCTTCGAGAGCTCCGCCCGGTCTATTCGCCCACGCCGCCCGCCTGGCCGCCCGCTGCGCCGCGCCGATCATTTCATTTATGCCGGCCGGCCCCTTCCCCCCTCGCCGACATCGCGCGGAAGGCCTTGCGCCGTAAGGCTTTATGCACCTGTAAACGTCCGTTCGGCCGCCAGAACGTCATGTCGTCCGAAACTATTCCCCTGCCGCGATCGGAGGGCCGGAATAATGGATATGAACGAGTTGCCATCGCTCGTCGTCAGTCCGACGATAAACTTGGGATTCTCGGCCCGTTTGCTGAATCTCGACCTCATCTTTTCGACGCGTCGCGTCGAATGTCCACTTGAATTCCACAACTGCGGTATCGCCAAACAAGTTGACCGCGATATCACGCGCCATCAAGTTCCGTTTCGAGAACATGTCCCTCATGGTTTTTCCGTAAAAGTTCTCCGTGATCGCTTCCCATCCCGTCTGATGGCCTCTTGGGTAAATGAACGAGACTCGATCCGATGTCAGCCAGACCTCGCTTGCGAGCGCAAGATCGGCGTCGTTGATCGATTGGATATACTTCTCGACGAGCGCAGTGACGGCGGTCACGTCGCTCTGCTCCGTCTCTTCGGATCTCGCGGGCGCTTCGGGCGTCGGCTTGCAAGAAAGCGCAAGGACGATCGAGAACGTGAGCCCAACCGCCCCTACCCGATAACGAAGTCGTTCGCGGGTAAGCTTCCTGAACGACATTCTGCGTTTGAGCGTAACACATCGCGCAACTCGCTCAGAACTCCGTTTTATCCAATACAAGGTGAGCCGGAAGGACGCTGGCGCCTGAATATCCAGAGACTGTCGGAGGCCGAAATCCTCGACTTGGCGCGCGTTCGTCTGGAGAAAAATCCTCTGCGCGATCCCCGCGAGCGGCGGGCCTTCGTTCAGGCTGTGCAATCTACGGGACTGCTCCAGCATTGGCGACAGGGCAACAAGCAGGATCCGCGGACGAACGTCGGCAAGAAGAAGCTCAAAGAAAGGGCGCGTTTACTCGACGACGCGCTTGCCGGAAGCGGCTCGGACGGGAGCCGCTGACAGGGCGCCGCGCCGTCGTCTCACCCAACGGCCTGAAAGTTTCGCCGGCGCCGCGCCCAAGCTCTCACGGCGTTTTTCCAGCGTTACCAGCAAAATTCCGACGGCCACTGCCGCAACCCCGATCAGCAACTCCGGCGGCGGCGTCTCGCCGTAGATCATTGCGCTGAAGAGCACGCCGAAAATCGGCGTCGGAAACACGAATACCGCCAGCAACCCGGGCGAGTGCGCCTGCAGCAACCGCACCCACAACATGAAGGCGACGCCCGTCACGAGCAACGAGCAGTACAGCCACGCGGCAATCACTCGCATCGTCAACGGTCCCACTGTCAGCGGCTCGGCGATGCCCGCGCAAACGAGAAATACCGGCAGCGAAAAGCCGATTTGCCAAAAGATCGTCTTGGTCGGCTCGATGTTCTGCACCAAGCGCTGCGTGTAAACCATGCGTCCGGCGATTACGGCCGCAGTCGCGGTAGCCAGGATATTACCCAGCGTCGGATACGGCGCCAGCGATGCGTCGGGCTTGCCTAACAGCACGATCACAACGCCCAGAAAGGCTATGGCCAAGCCGGCCGTCCGTGTTGGCGAAAGCCGGTCGCCGGGCACGAAACGGTGCGAAATGACGTTGATGAAAACCGGCGCGGCGTTCAGCAGCACCGCCGCAAACGCCGCTGAAGTAAGATCGATGCTGACGTTCAGCAAGATAATCTGAAATCCGAAGAAGACCCCGAGAATTGCCAGCGGACGCCGCTCGTGTGGTTTCGGCCGCAGCGAAACCCCTCCGAAATACGCCCACAGCCACAGCACGGGCCAGCCCAATAACAACCGCCAGAACGCGCTCCAGACCGGCGGAAACGCCTCCAGCGCCACTTTGATCCCGACGATGTTCAAGCCCCACATTGCCGACATGGTCAGCGCAACGAGGGCCGCCTTCGGGCTGAGCTTCCTGAATGTCGGGGCCGCCGCCGTCATGTCCGCGCCTCGGCCCGCCTCGCGACCGAACGATTGGAGCGCATGACGATCGAGATGCCCAACGCAACCGCCGCTGCGCCGGCGGCCAGGCGCCCGGTAATCGCCTCGCCGAACAGGATGCTCGCCAGCACCACGCCGAAAATCGGCACGCTGAAGCCGAACATCGCCAGGTTGCCCGCGCTGTGCCTTTGCAGCAGCACGGTCCAGGCAACGAAGCAAAATCCGGCCACGACCACCGCTTGATAGGCGATGGCCAGCACCGGTTCGTAGCTCAACGGCTTCAGCAAAGGCTCCTCGAACGCAACGGCCAACGAAAGGAAGATCGGCAGACTCAGAAACATCTGCCAGACGACGAGGCGGAGCGGATCCATGCCCCGCACCAAGTGTTGCGTATAAACCAGACGAATCGCCAGCAGCAAGGCGGACAACAGCATCAGCAAGTTGCCCAACAAGGGATTCGGCGCGAGCGCAGCGTCCGGGCGGCCCAGCACGACGTAGGCAATGCCGCTGAATGCCGCCGCCAGGCCGCACAACCGCTGCCATGTCAAGCGGTCGTCAGCCATGAAAAAATGGCTGATCAGATTGACCATCACCGGATTGGCATTGAGCAGGATCACGGCGTAGGCGGGCGAGGTGAAGTCCACCCCCAGGTTGAAAATCGCGATCTGCGCCGCGAAAAGGATCGTCATCGCCAACATCGGCCGGTAATGCTTACGCTCCAGACGAACCGGCTTGGAGCGCGCCCGCGTCCAGCAGGCCACGACGGCGGCGCCGACGCCCATCCGCCAGAACGCGCTCCAGAAAGGCGGGATCGTGCTCAGTCCGAATTTGATGGCGACGATATTGCCGCTCCAGAAAAAACTGATGAGCAAGGCGAACAACCCGACTTGCAGCGAGACGGGCCGGGTCGTGGACAACTTGGAAGCGCCCCGCCTCATGCGGGGCCTTCAATCGCGTCCCTCAAGATCTCGACCACGTGGCGCGGGCTGCGGCTGGTGAAATGGTCGATTTGCTGGCGGCAGGAAACGCCGCTGACGGCAATTTCGGTCTCGCTTTCCGCCGCCTCCACGGCCGGGAACAGCCGCTCTGCGCCGATCTTTTCGGAAATCTCGTAGTGCCCCTTCTCGAAACCGAACGAGCCGGCCATGCCGCAGCAGCCCGAGTCGATTTCCTCGACCGTACGGCCCGGCGCCAGCCGCAGCGCATCGAGGCTCGGCTTGGAGCCGATGTGCGCCTTCTGGTGGCAATGGCCGTGAAAAAGCGCCTTGCCCGCGCCGGCCTTCCAGGGTAAATCGAGTCGATTTTCGGCGGCGAGCTTCACCAGGAACTCGTCGAGCATCCAAGCGTTCGCCGCAACCTTGCGGGGCGCCTCGCCCGGGACCAGCTCCGCGTACTCGTCTCGAAACGTCAGCAGGCAGCTCGGCTCGCAGCCGACCACCGGAACGCCGGCGTCGGCGTAGCGCGCGAATTCCTTGACGTTATGGCGGGCCGCCTCGCGGGCGTCTTCGATCAGCCCTTTGGAGAGCATCGGGCGTCCGCAGCATTTCTTTGCCGCAAGATGCACGGCGAACCCCGCGGCCTCCAAGACCTCGACGGCCGCCCGGCCGACCTGGGGATAGATGTAATTCAAAAAGCAATCGTCGAAGAGAACGACGGAGCCGTTCCTGCCCGATCGCGGCCCCGGCCGCCGCGAAGCGAACCAACGGCCGAAGGTCTCGGCGGCGAATGGCGGCAGGCTGCGGCGACGGTCCACATGCAGGATTTTCTCGTGCAGCCACTTCACCGGCTTGAGCGACAAACCCCAATTCGCCAAGCCGGGCGCCTTGCAGCCCCAGCGGTAGAGTTTCTCGACATGGCCGAACGCCTTCGCCCGCAACGGCGCGCCGTGCTCGGCGTAGTAGTGCGCCAGCCATTCGTACTTGATCTTCGCCAGATCGACGTTCGACGGGCACTCTTTCTTGCACGCCTTGCACTCCAGGCAAAGGTCGAGCACGTCGTACATGCGCTTCGAGGCGAACTCTTCCGGCGGCAGCTTGCCCGACATCGCCGCCCGCAGGGCGTTGGCCCGGCCGCGCGTCGAGTGCTCCTCGTCCATCGTGGCGTGGTACGAAGGGCACATCGTGCCGGCGGCGCGCTTGCGGCAAACGCCCGCTCCGTTGCACATCTCGACCGCCCGCGCAAAGCCGCCCTCTTTCGAAAAATCGAGCTTCGTCTCGATCGGAATCGTGCGGTAATCTCCGCCCCAGCGCAGGTTTTCGGTCAGCTCGGGCGCATTGACGACCTTGCCGGGATTGAGGATGTTGTCGGGATCGAAAACGTTCTTGAGCTCCAGGAAACCGCGATAAACTTTGTCGCCGAACAGCCAGCGGTTGTACTTGCTGCGGGCGATGCCGTCGCCGTGCTCGCCCGACATCGAGCCGCCGTGGTCCATCACCAGGCCGAACACTTCGTCGGCGATGGCCGCCATCTTGCGCACCTCGGAGCGCTCTTTCATGTTCACCATCGGCCGCACGTGCAGACAGCCGACCGAGACGTGGCCGTAGTAGCCGCCGTGCGCGTCGTGCTTTTCGAGAATGCCGCGGAACCCTTTGAGGAACGGCCCCATCTTCTCGATCGGCACAGCCGGGTCTTCGACAAAGGCGATCGGCTTGTGATCGCCTTTCACCGACATCAAGATGCCCAGCGCTTCTTTGCGCACGCTCCATATATCGGCTTGCTTTGCCGGATCGGTGACTGCGATGTAGCCGAAACCGTGATTCTTCGCGCTCAGGATTCTGCGCAGACGGTCGAGCTTCGCGGCGACCTCCGCTTCGCTTTCGCCGTAATACTCGACCACCATCAACGCCTGCGCGCCTTTTTCCACGAAGTCGAGCTTGTTCTGGAACGTCGGATTGGTCAGCGCGTTGTTGAGGATGAAGTCGTCGATCAATTCCGCCGCCGAAGGCCCGGTGGCGACGATCTCCTGCGCGGAGTCGACGGCGTCGAACACGGATTTGTAATGCACTACCAAGATGCCCTTCGCTTTGGGCAGCGGCACGATGCGCACCTTGGCCTCGGTGACAACCGCAAGAGTGCCTTCGCAGCCCACGACGACCCGCGACAGGTTCAGCGGCCCCGGCCGACTCGAATATCCCGCGCCGAACCGGTCCCCGTTGACCACCAGCTCATCGAGGTTGTAGCCGCTTACCCGCCGCAGGATTTTCGGGAATTTCCGCAGCACCTCATCGCGGTACTTTGCGCCCAGAGCGGGCAACTCGCGGTACAGCCTGCCGGCGGTTCCGCCGCCGCGTCCCAATGCCTCCAATCGGCCGTTCTCCAAAGGCCGCAGCCAGGCGTCCGTTCCATCGGCGAACACGCAGCGCAGCTCCAATATGTGATCGATCGTCTTGCCGTGAAGGATCGAGTGGGAGCCGGCCGAGTTGTTGCCGATCATCCCGCCGATCGTTCCCCGGCTCGACGACGACGTATTCGGCCCGAACTGCCGGCCGTGCGGCTTCAGATGTCGCGCCAGTTGATCTTGGACAACGCCGGGCTGAATGCGCACCCACCCTTCCTCGATATTCGTCTCGAGGATGCCGTTCATGTACTTGGCGAAGTCGATATGAACCGCCTCGCCGACCGTCTGCCCCGACAAGCTGGTCGCGCCGCCGCGCGGCAGAATCGGAACCTTGTAACGCGCGCACAGGCTCAACAATTCCTTCACGTCGCCGTGATGCCTGGGGATCACGGCGCCGATCGGTTCGATCTGCCAAACCGAGGCGTCGGTCGAATAGAGAATCTTCGAATAGGCGTCGAAGCGCGTCTCTCCTTCGATGCGGCTGGCAATCTGATCGGCGAGGTCGTTCGGATAAGGCATGGAAGCAGCGCAGCCGCAAGAGCCGGACAAACAACGGAACACGCAGGGAGCCGCCCCGGCTTCCCCGCGCGCAGCTTGTCAGGGTTGGCGTTCCCGAATCCGGCGGCTCAGGCGCGAAAGGCCTAGCTCTATATTTTCGTCGCTTACGTTCGAAAAAGAAAGCCGCAGAGTGTTCGAACCGGATCCATCGACGAAAAACGGCGCTCCGGGGATGAAGGCCACCTTGTCGCGGTCGACGCTCTCGTGCAGCAGCGGCAGCGTGTCGACCGCGGCAAGCAGCCGCACCCAAAGAAACAAGCCGCCGCGGGGGCGGGTCCATTGCGCCGGCCCGTCGAAGTGCGCCGCCATCGCAGACTGCATCTTGGCCGCCTTGCCCGCGTAGAAAGCGCGCACGCGGTCCGCCTGCGCCGGCATCTCGCCGCGGCGCAGGAATTCGAGCGCGATGCGCTGGCTGAGCGTCGCCGTGCAGAGATCTCCCGTTTCCTTGCAGAACTCGATTCTGCGCACGATCTCTGCGGGGCCGTGAATCCAGGCCACGCGCAACCCCGGGGCCAGGATCTTCGAGAAAGTCGACATGTAGATCACCCGGCCGTCTTCGTCGGGCGCTTTGACCGGCAGCAACTCCGCGGGGGCGGCATCGTCGAAATAGAGCTCGCCGTAAGCGTCGTCTTCGAAAATCAGGAAATTTTCGCGAGCCGCCGACTCGTAAAGCTCCCGCCGCCGCGCTTGGGACCAAACCCGCCCCGAAGGGTTCTGAAAATTCGGAATCACGTAGGCGAACTTAGGCGTCAGCCCCTCTTTGCGGGCGGCGGCGGCCTGCCAAGCCAAGTGGTCGATGTCCATGCCGTCTTCATCGCAGTACACGCCGAACAGCCGCGCGCCGAGATTCCCGAACGCCGCCGTAGCGCCGATGAAGCTCGGCATCTCCACGAACGCGGCGTCGCCGGGGTCCAGCAGCACGCGCCCGACGAAATCGAGCCCCTGCTGCGAACCGCTCACGAGAATCGTTTCCTCGGGCGAAGCCGCAATGGACTTGATCTCTCGGCTGCGGCTGCACACGGCATGAATCAGTTGCGCATTCCCCCGCGTCACGGAGTACTGAAAAATGCGTCCCCCCTCCCGGTCCGCCAAGTCGTTGTAAATCTCTGTGAACCGCTCGTGCGGGAATGTCGCCGCGTTCGGCGACCCCGCGGCGAACGAAATCACGTCGGGCCGATTGACCAATCCGGTCAATTGCCGGATCAGCGACGAACGCATCCTGCGCGCGCCGGCGGAAAGAAATTGTTCAGTGCTCACTCCGTCCCCCTTGTCGAACGTGGCAAAGATGCATCCGGCTGCGCCGCTTCCCGGCCTTCATCGTTCGTTCCCGATCCCGGCAATTCATCCATGCTAAACCAGCCGCGCGGGATCGGCGATTGACAACCACTCCGATCGGAAGGATAATCTGTGCAACGCAGATTGTAAAAACCCCCGGCTGCGGCGCCGGCAGCCGCGGCCTCGCCGGCGCCGCTTGAACGAAAGGAGGTGAATCGTGGTGAGCTACAACTTGTTCAAGCCGAGACTGGCGCGGGAAATCATGGTTACAAACCTCGTAACCCTGCAGCCGCAAACTCCGGTGCTCGCCAGCGTCCGCAATCTGCTGCAAGCCAACGTCAAAGGGGCGCCCGTCACGGCCCCCGACGGCGCCTACCAGGGCATATTCACCGAGCGCTGCTGTCTGAACGCGCTGATGACCTACTCTGGAAGCGCATCCTGGGCCGAGCACTTCCGGGCCGGGGAGCCGGTCAGCGCGAACGTCATGACCCGAAACTTGATGCTGTTGCCGCCGGAAATGGACGTTTTCGAAGCCGTCAGCCTGCTGCTGGCCAAGCGTGTTTCAGGCGCTCCCGTCGTCGACAGCGACGGCTGCTACCAGGGCGTTTTTTCGGAGAAATCCAGCATGGACGTGCTGATCGGCGCCGCCTACGACAGCTTGCCGACGACGCAGGTCAAGGCGTTCATGGATACCGACCGCAAGCGCACCATCGACGAATCGCTCGATCTGCGCTCTATCGTCAAGCGCTTTCTGGAAACGCCGTATCGCCGCTTGCCCGTCTTGCGGGGGGATCTGGTCGTCGGTCAGATCAGCCGTAAAGACGTGCTGCGCGTCATGAAAGGATTGGTAAACCGCTTCGCCGAAAGCGATCGGGCGGCATCTTTCACAGCCACGGAAACTTTCATGGACTCCGGCGCCCGGACGGTTCCCGAAGACGCCGACATTTTCAGCATCGCGAACATCTTCCGCGAAGGCACGCACCGGCGCTTGCCGGTCGTCGCCAACGGCCGGCTGCGCGGCCTGATCACCCGCAAAGATCTGCTGCGGGCTACGAATGAGTTGCTGGAGCCGGCGACCGTCAAAAAAGCGCAGCCGCTATACCTGACCTCGGTCGCCGACGCGCGGCCGCCGGAAACGTAGCGGTCTATGCTTGGCCGCCGGGGCTGTCCCTCGCCTATTGGCAAACCGCCAAGACCCTCGACTCAGGCGGGACGGAGGCCGACCTGCGACCAATCGTCCGGCAAGCGGCCGGCATCAGGGGTTATCCTTGTCCCCTTGTCCCGGCCTGTGTTTGGGCGGAACTTCGTAAATCCCTTTCATCCGCGATCCGTAGAAAAAAGCGGCTGCAGCCGGCAGGGTGAACACGGCATGCCACTTAAGCCTTTCCGAGGCAGAGGGACGCTCCTTGTTGAAGTGCAGTTCCAGTAGCGTGAGAGGAATCGCCAAGGCGACCCATCCGGGCCAGCGTTTCGCGAACGGGCGGCGAATTAAAACCTTGCGCACGGCGGTTTTTTGCAGGGTTCGAGTCCGGCCGTTCTTGAGCGCCAGCGTGAGGGAGTCGGCCGGGGCCGCGAGAAAGCGGCCTTTGATCTTCCGGTTTCCCGGGGGAGCTTCGTTCTTATACAACTGCGCCTCGGTCTTGGTTCGGGGGGCCACGGCTTGCACCCTCGACCAGTAGGGCATGTGCTTTGCGGCGCAGTCCGGCAGGATGGATAGCAGCAGCAGGAGCGCAAGCCCGTTGGCCGCGGTCTTGCCGAAGAGCCTCCCGCGGTTCCCCGTGCGACTCATTGCAGCGACCTCAGGGTAACCCGAAGTTCCTGGTTCAAAACAACTGGAAGACCTCCTCTCGCTACCTCGCCGCTGCGCATGCAACGCAACAGGTTAACACGGATTAGCACATGTTAAGCAAATACGCTGCGCCAGGCGTTTGGGTTTCGCGATCGGTATAAAATCCCTGGAGCGTCTCCTCCCGCTTGGCCTATCTTGCCGATCCCGGCGGCGCCCGCGGGCGGAGACGGGCCGCGGAAAGCCGCCTTCAACCGCGGCGTGCGGCCGATTCTTGCAAACCGCCGCCGCGCCTGCCGGCTACCGAGTCCGTAACGCCTCTCGAAGCCCGCGAGAGCAGTTGAAACAGACAAGTCCGCGCAACTTTCGCCACGAGTTGCCGAACATCCGGTAAACTGGAGTTCTCTCGTTTCAAGCGCGCTTACGCCCGCGCGGAAGGAACCCGAACGCCATGCTTCGCACATTGCTCTTTGTTCTGTCTCTCGCCGCTCTCATCGCGGGCTTGGTCTGGATGCCCGGCTGCGGCAGCTCGGACGCCCCGCCGGAAATCAGCGAGCCGGAGCCCGCCGCCAAGGTCGCCCCCCCGCCCGAGCCGGAGCCCGAACCCGAGCCGGAGCCCGAACCGGAAGTGCAAGAGGCCCCGCCGCCCGAACCCGAACCGGCGCCCAAGCCCGCCGGCCCGCCCAAGGTGGTGATGGCCACCAGCCACGGCGACATGACCATCGAGCTTTACCCCGACAGGGCGCCCGAAACGGTCGAGAACTTCCTGCAATACGTCGACGACAAGTTTTACGA
Source organism: Bryobacterales bacterium (assembly GCA_965214915.1). GTDB lineage: Bacteria > Acidobacteriota > Terriglobia > Bryobacterales > UBA6623 > CATQHP01. The sequence continues at coordinate 2,232,938 of CBDCCP010000001.1, forward strand.
CGGCACCATCTTTCACCGGGTCATGCCCCGCTTCATGATTCAGGGCGGCGGATTCGATCCCGGCATGAGAGAAAAGCCCACGCGCGAACCGATTCAGAACGAGTCGGCCAACGGACTCTCGAACCTGCGCTACACCATCGCCATGGCGCGCACCTCGGCCCCCCACAGCGCGACCGCGCAGTTCTTCATCAACCACGTTACGAACCAAGCGCTCGACCGCGATCAGGCCAGAGACGGCTGGGGGTACTGCGTTTTCGGCAAAGTCATCGCGGGCTCCGATACGGTCGAAGCCATCGCTAAAGTCTCCACCGGAAACGCCCGCGGACACGCCAACGTGCCTACGTCGGACGTGCTCATCGAGTCCGTCCGCCGCGCCGATTAGCGCCGCCGGAAACCAGAACCATGCCGACAAGCAACCGATCCGTAGTTTCGCTCGACACGTCGAAGGGCGTCATCAAGATCGAGCTCAACGCCGAAAAAGCGCCCCAAACCGTCGCGAATTTTTTGCAGTACGTCGACAGCGGGCACTACGACGGTACGATCTTCCATCGCGTCATCTCCAATTTCATGGTCCAGGGCGGCGGCATGAATGCCGACATGCGCGAAAAAGCGACCCGCGGCCCGATCCCCAACGAAGCCGACAACGGCTTGGCCAACGACCGCGGCACGATCGCCATGGCGCGCACATCGGATCCGCACAGCGCGACGGCGCAATTTTTCATCAACGCCGTCGCCACCAACGGCTTCCTGAATCACCGCTCGAAGACTCCGCAGGGTTGGGGATACTGCGTTTTCGGCAAAGTCATCGAGGGCCTCGAGGTGGTCGACGCGATCCGCCAAGTGCGCACCGGGCGGATGGGCCGGCACGACGACGTCCCCGTCGAACCGGTAACGATCGACGCGATCCGCCGCGCTTAGCTGCGGAATCCGGGACTGAAGCGGTTCAAATCTGAACGATCACGCTTCGGGTTTTCCTCGCTGAGTAAATCCCGCGAACAGTCCTTCGAGCCGCGCCATGCGCTCCCGCAATTCCGCAATGTCACGGCCCGTGCTTCCCGCAGTTCCGCGATATCGCGCGTCGTGCTTTCCCGTAGGGCGGCGATCGCGTTGCGGGTCTCTTTTGGGGCTTCGCGGTTCTCTCGCTGCCCGCGCCACAGTTGGATAGACAACGCAACCGCAACGCCGAAGATCGAAAGCAATTCCGGGGTCACGCCCGGATTCCAGCATTCCGCCAAGGCGGCCGCAGACCGCCGGACGCAGGAGCTTGCCGCGCCTGCTCGCACCGCCGCTACCCCGCCTTTCGCAGTCCCCGCTTGGGCAGCATGGCGATGGCCGCGGCCCCGAACGCCGCCAGTCCGAACACTGCCCACAGGGCTTTCCCATAGCCGCCCCAGTTCGCCGCCAGCGAAGCAATCACGCGGGGCGTCCAGAACTGGGTAATCGTATCGCTCGGCAGAATCGCCGACATCGCCTTGCCCAAGGTCGCCAAGCCGAAGACGTCGGCGGTCATCAACGGAATCAGCATGTAATCCGCCCCCATCGCGAAGCCGAAAACAATGGCGAACACATAGACCATGCCCGACTGCTCGGGGGTGACCAGGAACAGCAGCGGAATCGCCGCGGCGACAACCATGTATGTCGCCAGCATGACGTACTTGCGCGGCAGTCTGTCCGAAAGATAGCCCGCCAGCAAGCGGCCGGCGATGCTCGACAGTAGATACGAAGTCGAGGCGCTCGCCCAGATCGCATCGCGCTGGGCTTGCTCGACGAACCCCTGTTCCTCGAAAACGAATTTCATCAGGAAGTTGACCGCCGCAATCGACCCGATCGAAGCCGCGCTGCCGACCAGCAGAAACCAGAACGCCGGTTTGCCGGCCAGATAGGCGAAACTCCGCGGTTCGCCCTGCTCATGCGGCGCGGGCTCGACTGCCGGCTCAGCGGCGCGAGCCACGCCGTCCGGCAATTGCCCCATGTCTTGCGGCTTGTCCTTGAGCGCGAAAAGCGCCAGCGGCCAGGCAATCAACAGCAGAAAACTGAGGTAGTGCAGCGCCTCGGTGTATTCCATCCGGGCCGCAAGCCGGGGCGCCAACTGGTTGCCCAACGCCCCCACCACGGCGACGCCGACGTAGGCGATGCCCATCGCGCTGCCGCGTTTCTTCTTGTACCAATTCGAAATGATGACCTGATGCGGAATCGGCCCCGCCAGGAAGTACCCGAACATATACAGGCACCACGCCCCGTAGTACTCATAGACGTTCCCGCTCAGCCGCGAGAACCACTGAAACGCCAGGAACGTCAGGCCCGTGCCGATCAGAATCAACTTTTTCGGACTGACCTTGGGCACGATCACCGGCCCCACCCAAATCGACAGCAGAACGGCGATCGGCGCGCCGGTCGTCACCAGTTGTTCGCTCCAACCGTGCCCGTCGCGGAAGTAGTCGAAGAAAAAGGCAATGTTGTAGTACGGAAATCCGGTCGACAAGCCGAACGTGACGAAACACGCCGCAACGATCCAAGGGCCGTAAAACGGCTTCTGAGTTTCTTCCATGATCCTCCCCCGATGTGGAAGGGAATAGTGTACCCGATACCGCCGCAGCGCGCGGGACTTGCGAGCAGTCCCGCGGCGAAAGTCCCGTGGGCGGCGCGGCGGGCTCCCGTGGTGTTTTCCCGGCCCGCGCAAGCGGTTCGGCGAGAAGTGAGGAGGGAGGCGATCCGGGAGATCGCCCCCGACTGTCTTTCCGGCCCGCGCTAACGCCGCCTGCGTGTTGCCGCGGGACGGCGGTCTTGCTATCCACTATCCACTGCCCGCGCAAGTGGGCTGCTAGGCTTGAAGTGCGCCGCTTATGCCCCAAGACCGCTTGCGAACGGTGAACGGAATCGTGGCCGCAGCGGCTCTCGTGATTCTCATCGCGGGGATCCGCGCCGCCGCCGCCCTCGTCGTCCCGTTCCTGCTTTCGATTTTCATCGCGGTCCTTTGCGCGCCGCTCGTCTTCTGGCTGACCGGGCGCAAGGTTCCGACGGCGGCCGCCGTTCTGTTGGTGATCTCGGGAGTGCTTGGCGTCGGCGGTCTGATCGGCGGCATCGTAAGCGCTTCCATCGACGACTTCTCCCAGCGCCTGCCCGCCTACCAGCAGCGTCTTCGGGCCGAGATCGCAGAACCCGCGGCCTGGATCGAGCAACTCGGCCTGGAGCGTTACGGCATCGACGTCTCTCTCGACGCCCTGGGGGATGTCGTCGACCCTGCCGCAGCCATGGATATCGCCGGCAATGCCCTCAAGGAAATCGGCAGTTTTCTGACGAACATGCTGCTGATCCTGCTCACGGTCATCTTCATCCTGCTGGAAGCATCGGGTTTCCGCGCCAAGCTCGACGCCGCGTTCGGCAACGCCCACTCGACCTTCAGCGGGTTCGGCGCATTCGCAAGCAGCGTCAAGCACTATCTAGCAATCAAGACGGCCGTGTCCCTGCTCACCGGCTTGGTTGTCACGTTGTGGCTGTGGTTCCTCGGAGTCGACTTCCCGATCCTTTGGGGGCTGTTTGCGTTCCTGTTCAATTACATCCCCAACATCGGCTCCATCATTGCCGCGGTTCCGGCGGTTTTATTGGCTTTTATCCAATACGGCGCGGGCGCCGCGCTGCTCGCGGCCGGCGGCTATGTTGCCGTCAACGTCGTCATAGGCAACTTCGTCGAGCCCAAATTCATGGGCGAAGGGCTGGGCCTCTCGCCGCTGGTGGTTTTTCTCTCGCTGGTGTTCTGGGGCTGGCTGTTGGGGACCGTCGGCATGCTGCTCTCCATCCCGCTGACGATCACCGTCAAAATCGCCCTCGAGAGCAACCCCGATACGCGCTGGGCAGGCATCCTGCTGGGGCCGTCGAAGACCTGAGATAGCCGAAAGCCGCGCGCGGCCATGTGCCGGTTCAGATAGATGTGAGACGCCGCGAGCCGGCGTCAGAGGGCCATCGCCCTCCTACCGGGTCATAGTTTTTGCGGCGGGGCGGGTTCAGTCAAGGGCGCGCCCGCCAGGGCGCGGCGTAGCGTACCCTTGACGGGTTCCGTCCCGCCGCGTACACCGCTCATAGAGGGCGATGGCCCGCTCTTCGAGGTGGAGCCCGGCCGGATCGACAGGGGGGGCGGCCGGCCAGGGGTTGCCTCCGCAGGTGGGGTTCTCCGAAGCTCGTAGAAGAACAACCCAACGAGCGAAAGGAGAACCCCATGCAGGTTTTTGGCCTACCGAGACAGGTTATCAGCAGTGCCCGCGTTGCGGCGCAGTTGGGAGAGGGAAAAGTCGATGCGGCCCTGGAGAGCCGGCGCGACGCGGTGCGGCGCTGGCGCGAGGCCAGGGCGCAGGGGCTGAGCGCGCAGGCGGCGGCGGACGCGGTGGGCGTATCCCGCGCCACGCTCTATCGCTGGCGCAAGCAGCCTGAACTGCGTTCCCGACGGCCCCGCAAGCTGTGCCGGCCGCGCTGGAGTCCAGCGCTGGTGGAGCGCGTCGAAGCCCTGCGGGAAGACAACCCGGTGTGGGGCAAACGCAAGCTCGGCCCGCTGTTGCGCGCCGAGGGCCATGCCCTCTCCGACAGCACCGTCGGGCGCATCCTGGCCCGCCTGGTGCGCCGCGGACGCCTGCAACCCGTCTTCGTCTTCCGCCGCCCGCCCGGCCGAACCCGCCGCGCCCGCCGCCCCTATGCGCGCCGCTTACGCGCCGCGCTGCCCGCCAAAGCGCCCGGCGAGGCCGTCCAGATCGACACCCTCTCGCTCACTCTGCTGCCCGGCAAGACCATCAAACACTTCACCGCCCTCGATCGCTACTCCCGCTGGACCGCTGCTATGGCCGCCTCCCAGGCCACCTCCGCTTCCGCCGCTCGCTTCCTCGACAAACTCGTTCAATCCGCCCCCTTCCCCATCCGCGCCATCCAGGTCGACGGCGGTTCCGAGTTCCAGAAAGACTTCGAGAACGCCTGCCAACAGCGCCGCATCGACCTCTACGTCCTGCCTCCCCGAAGCCCCCAACTCAACGGCCGCGTCGAGCGCATGCAAGCCACCTGGCGCTACGAGTTCTACTCCGTCTACTCCCTGCCCCACCGCCTCCAGCAACTCAACCCCCTGATCGACGCCTTCGCCCACCGCTACAACCACCACCGCCCCCATGACGCCCTTGACTCCCGCTCCCCTATCCAGTACCTTCATAACCACAGCTTCGGTATTCCCCCGCCGTCTCATATGTCCTGATCCCGCACAGGCCATTGCGTTGCCGGATGTGGTACTTTAGGCGGTTCCATACTCGCACGGATGCGACGCCTGCGCGACGCCCGCCGCAACCAGCCCCCGGCGGCGCCGCGCAAACCATGAAAACCATCGGGAGATCATCATGAAGAAATCGGTTTTTTCGGCCGCAACGGCGGCATTGCTGTTGCTGGCGCCCGTACTTTGCCGCGGCCAGGTATCCACCGCCGGCATCAACGGCACCGTGACCGATCCGCAAGGGTCGGTCATCCCGGGCGCCGAGCTCACCTTGACGAACGTGGAAACGGGCATCGTTACGCGCTCGGAGACTACGGCAACCGGACTTTACCGCTTCCAGAATATCCAGGTCGGGCGGTACACGCTGCAAGCCTCCGCCGAGGGGTTTTCCACCCAGCGCTTGGAGGAATTTACATTGACCGTAAACCAACAGACGACGCTCGATTTCGCCCTCGAGGTCGGCGCCGTTACCGAAACCGTCGAGGTTCAGGCGGCGGCGGTTCAATTGCAGAGTTCCTCCGCCGAGCTCGGCCAGCAGGTCGAAGAGAAGCAGGTACGGGACTTGCCGCTGAACGGACGCAACTTCACCCAGATGTTGATGCTCAACCCGGGCACCGTCATGGTGCGGCCGCGGGGCAGTCAGTCGCTCAGCTATACCCGTCCGGTAGGCGAGGCGGCGAACCCGTCGGTCAACGGCCAGAACAACCGCACCAACGTGTTCATGCTCGACGGCGTGGCCAATTTCGAGACCTTCGGCAACGCCTACGCCGTTCCGCCGATCCTGGACGCCATTCAGGAATTCAAGGTGCAGTCGCACAACGACCAAGCCGAAACGGCGATGGGCTCGGGCGGAACGGTGAACGTGGTGACCAAATCGGGCACCAACGAGCTGCACGGAACGGTCTGGTACTTCCACAAGAACGACGCCTTCAACGCTCGGCAGTTCAATCTGGCGGAGGTCAACCCCTTCAAGCAGCACCAGTACGGCGCCACGGCGGGAGGGCCGATCGTGCGCAACAAAACGTTCTTCTTCGGCGCGTTTCAAGGCTACCGCTTCACCCGTCCGGCGCAGCAGTTCTACAACGTGCCCAGCGCGGCCATGCTCGGCGGCGACTTCCAGGATGCAGGCCGCGATATCTTCGATCCGGCGTCCACCAGAGTGGGCGAGGGCGGCGTCTTCGTCCGCGACCAGTTCGCCAATAACAGAATTCCCTCCGACCGCATCAGTCAGAACATGGTCGACTACCTGCGCCTGACCAACCTGCCGCAGCCGAAGCAGACGGCGCGGCCGGACTTCAACGCCGTGGATACGCGCAACAATACGATCGACCAGGAAGAATGGCAGGTGAAAGTCGATCACCACTTCAGCGCGAAAGATATGGTCTGGTTCCGTTTTAGCCAACTCGACCAGCGCAACAACAACACCGGCGGCCGCGAAGGGCTGGTCCTGGCGCGCGGCCAGCAAGCGGTGAACATGGCGGCCAGTTGGGTGCATATCGTCGATCCCACGTCGACCTTCCAGGTGCAGTTTGGACGGTCTTACAGCAACATCCCGTCGGACCGCGAATTTCTCGATATCGACGCAGAGGCCGTGGCGCAGCAGGTAGGCATCCCCTCCGGGATTTTGCAGTACCGCGACGGCCCCGTGCTGTCTGGCATTTCCGCCGACGCCTACTTCGGCGGCACGCCGATTATCGCCACCAACCGCCCCGCGGACAACTGGCAGTTGAAAGGCAACTTTTCCAAGATCGTGGGCAACCATACGTTCAAGGTCGGCGTTGACTTCATGAAGGCCACGATGCGCCGCACACAGGCGTCGCACGGTTCGGCGTTCGCCCAGTTCGAGACGGCCGATCTGCAAAATACCGCGACTACCGGCGACTCCATCGCCTCGCTGCTGCTCAACGCCGTGAACAGATCGAGCCGCCGCAACATTCTCGAATCGCTGCGTTTCGCCGGGAACCTCGGAATCTTCGTGCAGGACTCCTGGAAGGTCAGCCAGAAGCTGACGGTCAACCTGGGCGTGCGCTTCGACCGCGCCTGGGTTCCGCAATACGGCACCGAAGAGGACGGCAACATCTTCACCGGCAACGCCAACACCGACACCGGACAATACGGCATCCTGCTGACTCCGGGGCCTTGCGCCCAGGTCGGCGGCGCGCCGTGCATTCCGACCGCGGACGGCAGCCTGCCCCAGAACGTGTTCTCGGTCAACGGCGGCACGCTGATCCCCGGCCGCGGCAACATGTTCGGCCCCCGCGTCGGCATCGCCTACCGCATCAGCGACAAGACGACGATCCGCACCTCCGGCGGCATCGTTTACGACAACTGGGCCGGCATCTACCAGAGCGCCCGCGGCATCGGCGGAAACTGGCCCGACGTTTCGGTGACCCGCTTCGGGAATCTGAACTCGCCCACGGCCAGCAACCTGTTCCCGGGAGTGGGCGCGTTCGACTCCTCGCTGGGACAGTCGGACGTTCCCGCGCCGACCCCGTTTAATACCCAGTGGTGGTTTGTCGACCCGGAATTCCAGCAGGCTTACTCGATGCAGTGGAATTTCGGCGTACAGCATCAGCTTGCCGACGCTACCGTAGTCGAGCTCAACTACGTCGGTTCCGGCGGCCGCGACCTGTCTCTCGGCGGGCGGCGCAATACGGCCGTAACTCCCGGCCCGGGAGACCCGCAAGACCGCATGAGGTTCCCCTACATGCGCCCCACGTTCTTCGAGAAATCCATCGGACGGAACAATTACAACTCGCTCCAGTTTTCGCTGAAACGCAGCTTCAGCGACGGACTGGCGGCGACCATCGCCTATACCTACGGCAAGTCGATCGATATCGGTTGCTCGGGATTCTTCGGAACCGAGGGCTGCTCCATCCAGAACGAATACGATCTGAACTCCCAACGCAGCGTTTCGGCAAACGACATCACGCACAACTTCGTGATGAGCTACGTGTACGAGTTGCCGTTCGGCAAGGGCGCCATGGATACCGGCAGCCCCGGCCTGAACGCGGTTATCAGCGGCTGGCAGTTCAACGGGCTGATCAACTTCCGCCAAGGCCTGCCCTACAACGTAGTCGTCCCCGGCGACTTGGCCAACATCTTCAACGCGGGTACTTACTTGCGGCCGAATCTCGTGGGCGACCCACGCAAGAGCAACCCCACTCCCGAACAGTGGATCAACCCGGATGCGTTCGCCGCGCCGAGCAATTTCACCTTCGGCAACATGGGGCGCAATACCCTGCGGCCCGACGCGGTTTACCGCTTCGACTTGTCGCTTTTCCGCCGTTTTCCCATCACCGAACGGGCTCAATTCGAAATCCGGTTGGAGACCTTCAACGCCTTCAACTCGACGATGTTCGAAGCGCCGCAGTTCAATCTGGCGAATCCGCGGTTCGGGCTGGTGACCAACGTTCAGGTTCCGCCGAGGGAAATCCAACTCGGCGCGAAGATCATTTTCTAAGGCCGAGCGCGGAGAGCCGGTTTTCCAAGCGGCCGGGGCAGACTGTCCCGGCCGCGGCGCCGGTTCGTAAAGACCGGCGCGCCCGCCGTTAGAATACGAGCAATGGCGCGACGCATGCGGTTGGGGGCCGGTGCAGCTTTTTTCTGCCTGTGCTCGCTTGCCGAAGTCCGCGCCGCGGAATGCCGCGGGCCGCGCGAGCTTATGGCGGCCGCGGCCGAGCGCCCTAGCGAAGCCGCGCATGCGAGATTGGCCAAGTGGTTCGAGCGGAACGGCAAGCTCGACTGCGCGCTGGCGTCTTTTCAAGCGGCGGCCGCCGTCAATCCCCGGTCCGCAACCGCGCTGGAAAACGTCTCGCTCACGCTGCGAGCCTTGGGCCGCGAGTCCGAGGCGGCGGATCTGCTGCGCCGCGCGGTCGCGCTGGAGCCCGATGACCTTCCCCTGCGCTTCTCGCTGGCGGAAACGCTGTATGCCCTGGAAGAGGGCGCGGCGGCGATCGAGGTCTTGCGCGCCGCCGCTGCGCAATTCCCCGACTCCGCCCAAGCCCGCCTGAGCTTGGGCATCGTCCTGGCCCGCCAGGACCGACCCGCCGCGGCGCGAGAGTCGTTGGAACAGGCGCTAAAGCTCGACCCTTCCCTGGAAGAAGCGCGGCGGCTTCTGGCCGAGTTGCAGCCGCAACAGCCGTCAATGGAGCTTGCCGCGAATCTGACCCGGCAGGGGAAGTTCGCCAAAGCGGCGGAAATCTACCGCCGGCTGCTGGCCGACTCGCCCGGCAACGCGCCGTTGCGCTACCGCTTGGCGTCCGTTCTGATCCGCGCCGGACTACGCAGCGAGGCCGCGGGCGAACTCGAGACCGCCATCGCGCACCAACCGGATCTCGTCCCGGCGCTCATCGACCTGGGCGTTCTCGAGCAAGAGAAAGGAGCATTTGCCGAGGCCGAGCGCCGCTTCCGGCAGGCGCTGAGGGTCGCGCCGCAATCGACGGTCGCGCAAGTCAACCTGGCCCTGACGCTGGCCTCCCAAGAGCGTTTCGCCGAAGCGGAGCGCATTCTGGCCGCCGCCCGCCGCAGCGAGCCGCAAAACCCCAACGTGCTCGCCGCCCTGGGGATGACGCTCACGCGCTTGCAGCGGTTCGACGACGCGATCGCCGTCTTCGAGCAACTGGCGGTAATCGAGCCGCGGTCCGCCCGGGCGCATTTGAGCCTGGGCGCGGCGCTGGCGGATCGCGCGCGCCACGACGAAGCCTTGCCGCATCTGGAGCGCGCCGCCGCTCTCGATCCTTCGGCGGCCCAAGCCCACTACAGCCTGGGCCGCGCGCTGCGCGAGCTGCGCCGCAACGAGGAGGCGCGGAAAGCTCTCCTGCGGGCGTGCGAAATCGACCCGGCCCACGTTGCGGCAAGAGTCTTGCTCGGAGCGTCCGAGAACGCACTGGAAAATCCGGCGGGCGCCTTGACGCAGTTGACGCGCGCGTTGGAGATCGATCCCCAAAACGTCCCCGCCCTGCGCGAGTCGGCCCAGGCGCTGCTCGCCCTCGGCCAAGCGGAGCAGGCGCTCGCCCGACTCAAAGAAGCGGTGCGCATCGACCCGGCCGACACGCAGGCGCGGTACATGCTCACGCGCGTTCTTTTCGCTCGGGGCGCCCGCGGCGAGGCAAGCCGCGAAAGCGCCAGGCTGCGCGAGATCAAAGCCGCGCAAGCCCGCGTCAACCGCGCCCGCGTGCTTTCGAACTTCGCCTCGGCCGCGGTGGAGCAGCGTGATTGGAGCCGCGCGCTCGACCAATTGGGGCAAGCTCTTGAAGTTTGCGGCGCATGCAAGATCAGGGCGACCCTGCACAAGAATCTCGGACTTGTGAAATCGCACGCGGGCGACCGGCCGGGAGCGATCGCCGAACTGCGCGAAGCCGTCAAGCTCGCGCCCGGCGACCGCGACGCGCAATACGCGCTGGAATTGCTCGAAAGACCGGTTGCGTCGCCGGAATAGGCCGCGTCCCGGACAATACCAAAAACTGGTCGGGCCGCCGAGATTTGAACTCGGGACCTCTTCCACCCCAAGGAAGCGCGCTACCAAGCTGCGCCACGGCCCGACTTCTCTTAGTGTACTTCCTCGCCGCAGAATGAACGCCGTGCTAACATAAATAGGTTTTCGTATCGTGCCGGCTTCTGCCTCCAGTCTTCGCGAACCGCTTCGCCGCCACGGCATCCGCCTCACGCGTCAGCGCGAATTGCTTTTCGAAATCATCCACAATTCCCACCGGCATCTGAACGCGGATCAGCTTTACGAGTTGGCCAAAGAGCGCGATCCCAAGATCAATCGCGTTACGGTCTATCGCACTCTCAAGCTGCTGAAGGAAGAGGGTCTGGTCGACGAGCTCGACCTGATGCATTACGAAAGCGACCACCATTACTACGAGACGCGCCTGAAGCGCGAACACGCGCACTTGGTATGCCTCGGCTGCGGGTCGGTGATGGAATACTTCGGCAACCCCCTGCAGCAAATCAAGCAGCAGATCGAAACGCAGTTCGGCTTCAAGGTCGAAGTCGCCCGCACCGAGGTGGGCGGGTACTGCGCCGATTGCCAACAGGGAGATCTGTACAAGGACGTGGGCCCGGAAGATGCCCGCGGCCTCGCCGATAAGCGGCAGGCCAAACGGGCTTAGGACCCTTCGCCGTCATGGCGTCCCTTCCGTCCGCAACCGCAGGGTCTCCTTCCCCGGAGGGGTTGCTGCTCACGGTGAAGTCCCCTGCGGGCGAAACCGCCGAGGTGCGGGTCTCCCGCAGTCCGTTCCGCATCGGCAGGCTGCCGGGGTGCGACTTGGTGTTGCGCGACAACCGCATCTCCCGCGCCCACGCACAGATATTGTTCGAGGACGGCGTCTATTTCATCGAAGACCGCAAGAGCCGCCACGGCTTGCAGGTCAACGGCGAGAAGACCCGCCGCGCCCGTCTCCGCGCCGGAGATCTTATTTGTTTCGGAATCGACGACTCGTTCGAGATTACCGTCGGCCGCGAACGCGAGGTTTCGGCGCCGCTGCTCAAAAAAGTCGCGTCCATGCCGCAAGCGCCGGACCGCACCGGAAACCTGGGGCGGCTCTCGGCGGTGCTGGACGTCGCTCGCGCGCTGGAATCGTCGGGAACCGTCGACGACGTGCTGGAGGCCGCCGTCGATGCGGCGTTGACCGTAACCGGCGCCGACCGGGCGTTTCTGCTGCTCAAGGGCGCGGGCGAAGAGTTGGAAATCCGCGCCGCGCGGGATAAGCAAGGCGCGCCCCTCGAGCCGTCGGAGTTGCGCGTGCCGCGGTCGTCGATCGCGGACGCGCTGCGCAAAAGACGCGATCTGCTCACCATGCCGGCCGACCGCTCTCTGGACGATACGGCCGATCCCGCAAACAGCGCCGCGGCGCCGGAACCCCGCAGCGTGCTCTACGTGCCGTTGGTCAAGATTCGCATCGGGCAGGAGCACGAGACCAGCCTGATCTCGGCAAAGGACGACACGCTGGGCGCGCTCTACCTGGACAAACGCGGTCCGGACGCGAACCTTGCCGAGGGCAACCGCGAGCTCCTGCAGTCGTTGGCCATCGAGATCTCCACCGTGCTCGAAAATGCGCGCCTGCTCGAAGCGCAGCGCGACAAGCACCGCCTTGAGCAGGAGCTCCGCTTCGCGCGCGACATCCAGCAAGCGCTGCTTCCGGCCGAGTTGCCGGCGGAAGGCTGGCTGACGGCGGCGGGCCGCAGCGAGGCATGCTTTCAGGTGGGCGGCGACTACTACGACGTCATGCAAATTTCTCCCGAGCGTTGGGGGGCGGTGCTGGCCGACGTGTCGGGCAAGGGTGTTGCCGCCGCTCTGCTGGCGTCGCTTCTGCAGGGAGCGTTCTTCGCAGGCGCGGACGCCGATTCCAGGCTCTCGGAGGTTGTCGGACGCATCAACCGCTACATCTGCGCGCGCTCCCGTCACGCCCGCTTCGCCACCGCGTTCGCCGTCACGGTTGACGCCGACGGCCGCGCGAAATGGGTGAACGCGGGTCACTGCCCCACGCTGCTGGTGGGCAACGACGGCTCCATCCGCCGGCTGCAGCCGAAGAGCTTCCCGCTCGGCTTGTTTGCCGACGCGGCGTTCGAGGAAAGCGAGTGCCGCCTGTCCGCCGGCGACAAGCTGGTCATCTACAGCGACGGCGTTTCGGAGGCGAACAACTGGTCGCGCGCGCAGTTCGGAGAAGAGCGCCTGCGCCGGGTCGCGGGCGAGCATGCGCAAGCCGGCCCGCGGCAGCTTTTCGACGCCCTGCTGCAAGAGATACAGGAATTTACTCAGGGCGCGCGGCAAAACGACGACCTGACGCTGCTGGTCCTCGGCTACCGCGGCTGAAAAGCGATCGCAGGCGGGTCTCAATGCGGACGTCTTCGGTCGCCAACGGAACGTTGCAATGCCCCGTCAGCAATCTTTCATCGGCGATTGGTGCGGTATTTCGAGTGAACGGATACACGGGACGAACAGTTGGCCGTGAATGGTCCGCGGGTTGTTCCATATCCCCTCGGGAACCACCGTCCGGCCATGCGACTTCGACTGACCATATGACTTCACATAAGATTCCCACCGAGCATGGCTGTCGAAAGGTGTTCCCCTGTCGCGCATCTCTTCGGCGTTGAGGAATCCAAGATAGACGAGAATCACCGGATAACCGAGCGTTGTCAGCTTCCAGGATCAAGCAAATCGGTTGGACATTTGGTAACACCGATCATGCGACAACGCCCACTGAAGCTTCGTTTGATCGGTAAGGTTGGAGTTGGCCTCCTGAATTTCCCTTCCAATCTTCTTGAAATTTTCGACATCTTTGGCGTTGCATTTATCCCTATTAGGGTCGTGGGGCTCTTTGTCGTGCGCCTTGGCCTCAACCAGGAGCAGTCCCTTTTTCTTGTGGACGGTGCAAGTGCTGGCAATATCCCAATTCGGCGTCGACCGATTGCCGCGGTAATTCTTCAACCACCAGTCGCGCAGCACTTTGTGATGATCCTTCGGCAAGGGAAACGGCGGTTTGTGCAACTGTGCTTCCTCGGGTAGGCAGAACCCCTTCGGCATCCAATAGTCGTCTGCTGACACCTTGACGCCACACAGTTCAGCCAAGTCGGTGAGTCGCTTGGCGACATCCCCTCGTGCGCCATGTGTCAGTCGCTGACAGCGAAACTTACTTCCTTTTTCCATGATCGATACGGATTCCATAACTCGCTTTCCTTTCAGTTTGACATCCAAGCTCCCACGGCCAAGGAGACCCGGAACGCATGTCCGTTGGAGCTTCGCACCCTGCACCGGCAGCTTACCGTCATCGCCTTCCGGTTGCCGTAAGATTGCAAACCGTTTAGACGGACGGCAGACGCGCAAGATGCTTTGCGGCGCATATACTTGAAGGAATGGCGATGCCGCGAACGGCAGCGACGACTGCCCTTGCGATTCTGGCGCTCGGAGGATGCAACACCCCGGTTCCGACGGATGCCGATTGCGCAGACTGGAACTCACAAAAGTACTTCGAGACGGCGACGATAAAAGATGTGACAGACTGCCTGCAGTCGGGCGCGGACCCCAATGCGTGGGACGGGTATGGCGCCCCCTTGCATGAAGCGGCTGCATTCAACAAAAACCCCGCCGTCATCGCTGTGCTCCTGGATGCCGGAGCGGACCTCAACGCGCACGGGTATGGCGGTGCCCCCCCTGCACGAGGCGGTTGTATTCAACGAAAACCCCGCCGTCATCGCTGTGCTCCTGGATGCCGGAGCGGACCTCAACGCGCGGGACGAGTATGGCTATACCCCCTTGCATGAAGCGGCTGAACGCAACGAGAACCCAGCCGTTATCATCCGCGCTCTTGGATGCCGGAACGGACCCCAACATACGGAACGAGGATGGCGTGGCACCCCTGCACAAAGCGGCTAGCTTCAACGAGAACCCCGCCGTCATCACCGCGCTCCTGAATGCCGGAGCGAACCCCAGCGCATCGAACGCGATGGGCACGACCCTGCATTTTGCGGCTTCATTCAACGAGAACCCTGCTGTCATCACCGCGCTCCTGGAAGCCGGAGCGGATCCCAACGCACGGGACAGGGTGTTTAGCACGACACCCTTGCATGAAGCGGCTGAATCTAACGAGAACCCCGCCATCATCACGGTGCTCCTGGAAGCCGGAGCGGACCCCAAAGCGCGGGACAAGAAAGACAAGACGCCCTGGGACTACGCCAAGGACAACGAGGCGCTCAAGGATTCAGATGCCTACTGGCGGTTGAACGACGCACGGTTCTGATTGCCCCTACGCGTGGTCGCAGCGATGGTGAAAGTGTTCAGGCGCAGCGGAATCGCCAACCGGATTGCTTGCGCTGTCGCTGTACGCGGCCACTTCAATTGAGACGGTTTGTCACATGGTTTGCGATGGCGCGCCGCCTCGAATCCGTCAATGTTCTCCCCCACTAAGAATGCATCTGCAAAGTATGCTCCTTACAACCTCAATCCAATTTATCGAATGCCGGGACTGAACGCCTATGCAGTGCGGGTATCCGCCAGGGAACCCGGCCGGGAGCATGACTCTCCAGAGCCCCAATTGCGCGGACCACGGCTCTTCACTTCTTGGGTGGAGGAGGAGGCGGAGGCTTAGTCGGCGGAGGTCATTCTCCCTTCAGCGAATCGTCCCGTCCCTGGGGAGACAGTTTACCGGGCGGCATGAGCCTCCGCCCTGTACGCATAAACTTCACACTCGCTCTTCTCGACCAGCGACCGGTTATACGGGATATCGCTCGGCGCTCGTTCCACGATCGACTCCTGCTTTTCTTTGAGGACCCGCCAACGGGCGCGGATTTCGTCGTCGTCCTTCTTGTAAACATCCGCCCACAATTCCTCCCACTCGGCTAATAGGCGCGACAGTTGCCGGTGCAAATCGACGCTGCGCGAGGCGCCTCCATGATATTCACGGAATGCGATCCATAGATTCAGGAATGCAACCGTTGCGGCAAGCCCCCCGGTTACCCCGCGCGGAGCGTCCTGTAGCAACGCCCATACGGCGCCGAAAGCGGAGAACGCCGCAATCGTGTTGAGCCAAACGATTCTCGTCTTCAGCCGATGCACAAGATACCCGTAGTAGCGACTCATGCGATCCGTGCAGACCAACCCGTCCCAGACCAGCTTGACAGTGGCCTCAGTCACCTTCATCGTGCGCGACTCCCCGATAAATATACTGTCATGGAGCCTGTAGCGTCCGAGGCTGACGATGCCTGACGACGTGTGGAATGAGACACTGATTGAGCAGTTGGCTACCCTATCGAGGTCGAAGGGCGTCTCTTTCTCGTTGCGAAGGCGCCGGCCTGTGCGCACTATCGAGACGCCGGTGTATGAGTATGCCCATTGGCTTGGCCCTCAGGTCTGCGCAGGCCGCCCGAGAAGGATGCGCCCCGGGATTCAATCCCGCGGTTGCGCTGGTGCTTGGCTGATGCCTGAAAGCGCCGCATCCCGCCCATGACACGCGCGGACACTAGGGCGGACAAGATCCAAAGACGAGTTGCGGGCCGACTTCGTTCGCATGGCCTTCAGGCATGGGGGCGTTCGTTCTTTCGCGTGCGCCGGCCTGCGAACCTGCGCTGCGTGCAAGAGAGGATGTTGACTTGTTCCTGCCGTTTGGTGACAATGATGTCGATCCTTCTTCAATCGACTCTCTCGCGGGAAGGAATTTTACGGTTTCGGCATTCGTTCACAGAATGTTTGAACGATGACGACAAACGCAAGGAAACGAACCGATGAAAGGACCAAAGTTCTTTTTCTGGCAAGAAAATCGGATGTTCATCGGACACCTTGAAGATTATCCCGATTACTGGGCCCAGGGGGAAACCATAAAGGAATTGGAAGAAAACCTCATCGATATCTACAGGGATATCCTGAATGAAGACTTGATACACAAGTTAAAGGCTCTAGGCTGTGTGCTCATTCGTCAGGGAGAAAGTCATGACTGGTATCAAAATCCAGACACAAAAGTATCTCAGCCTGTGCCCCGTCATGTAGAAGTCAAAGAGACTTTGGCAAAGCACATTACCAAAATGTTGAAATAAAAAA
Organism: Bryobacterales bacterium; assembly: GCA_965214915.1. GTDB lineage: Bacteria > Acidobacteriota > Terriglobia > Bryobacterales > UBA6623 > CATQHP01. The sequence goes on from CBDCCP010000001.1 coordinate 2,249,713, forward strand.
CCAACATTGACCCTATTGCCGGCGCGCCTGGATTGCCCGCACGGTCCCCGGCCGGGCGGCCCATGCAGTGCGCCGCCCGTCTATCGGGCGCGGGTCAGGCGCGAGCCCGATCGAGGGCGAGCCCGCCGCCGATCGGTAGAAGCGCTTAAAACGCGATGCGCAGGCCGAACTGCATCTGCCTGGGAACTGTGGTCGTCGAACGGATCGTGCCCGCCGCCGGCGCGCTCGCGTTGCGGTTCGGGGTCCCGTAGCTGGGGTGATTGGTCAGGTTGAAGACCTCCCAGCGGAAGCGGACTTCGAACCGCTCGGTCGGCTGGAACGTCTTCTGCAGGCCGATGTCCCAGTTGAAGATTCCGGGCTCCTGCATGCTGTTGCGTCCGACGTTGCCGAATTCCGCCATGCCGCTTGCGTCCCGCGGAAGCGCGAATGCGTCGGGGTTGTACCAGCCGTCCGGATTGGGGTTGGCGACCTTGTGCTCGCCGACCACGTGCGGGCGCCAAGTGCCGGTCTGCGTTCCCAGGTTCGAGAACGCTTGCGGCCAGGTCACGTTGTAGTACTGGCCTGTCTGCGCCTGCAGCATGCCGCTGAACTGCCAGCCGCCGAGCAGGGCGTTCAGCGCGCCGCCGCGGTCCATGAACTTCTTGCCGCGGCCGAAGGGAAGTTCGATCAAGTAACTGGTGGCCAGGCGTTGGCGCACGTCGCTCGAATTGGAGCCGCGCTGGCAGGAGAAGCAGGTCGGATCCTGCACGCCGGTCTCGCCGCCGACGAACTGCTCGGGGATGTTGCCGATGCCGTGCCCCCAGGTGTAAGCGATCGTCCACAGGTTGCCCTGGGAGAAGCGCTTGGCCAGGGTGGCGTTGAGCCCGTTGTAGTTGGCCGAGCCGTAGGGCGTGCGGTAGAGGAGCTGCCCGACGTCCTCGAAGTGCCGGCGCCGCGAGGGCTCGCTGCCCGCCGGGCCGCGCGTGGCCGCGTTCTCGTTGTAGTTGCCCAGCAGAAAATTCGAAGACGAGCCGACGTAGGCCACGGTGAGGCCCAGATCGTCGGCCAACTGCCGCTGCACGCTGAAGTTCCACTGGTAAGTGGTCGGCAACGGGAAGTGCGTCGACCAGTGCCGCAGGTTCAGGTTCCGCGGCCGGTTGTCGGGGTCGCTGAGGTCGCCGAGAAAATCGGCCGGGAACCCGTCTCGGAGCAGGAATGCCGGCGCTTGGCGGCTCGACGTGCGCCTAACCTCGGCGACCAGCGGGAAGTTCGCCAACATGCGGGCTGAAGCGCCCAGCCCCTGCTGTCCGCCGTAAAATACGCCGCCGCCGCCGCGGAACGTCCACTTCGCGCCGGGCTGCCAGGCAAAGCCGACGCGCGGGGCGAAATTGTTGGTGTCGGTGTTGACCAGAGCGCGGGACGACCAGTCGTCCCCGTTCTGGCCGGCCAGAATCGTCTGCCCGTAGGTGTCGGCGTCGATCGACAGCTTGTTCATGCGGTTCTGCTCGTCGTACCACGGCGAGGTCAGCTCGTAGCGGATCCCCAGATTCAGCGTGAACGAGGGGCTGATCTTCCAGTCGTCCTGTACGAAAAACATGTAGCTGCGGAAAAGCTGCGTGTTCAACACCTGGGTGCTCTTGGTGGCGTTGTTGAGCCAGCCGAGCAAAAAGTCGCCCATGCTGACGCCGCTGAATTTGCCGTTGAAGTTGTGGATGCCGCGGGCGTTCTGCGAGCCTTCGATGTCGGTCGTGTCGTAGCGGACGTCCGCGCCGATCTTGAAGCTGTGGTTGCCCTTGATGATCGTCAGGTTATCGAGGAACTGGTACGTCCAGGTGTCTTTGATGTTCGGCTGGAAGCCCGAGCCGCCGAGACCGATGAACCCCAGGTTCCCGGCCATGACGAAACGGGGCAGGCCGAACAGATTGGGCGACGTGTCGACGCCCTGGATGCCGAACTGCGCAGCCGCGTCGGCCAGCGGCACGTCCGAATCGATGTTCTTGTTGACGCCGAGAAACTTGCGCCCGAAGCGGAACTCGTTGACGACGTTCGGATTGAAGACGTGCGTCTCGGAGATGACCAGGTGGTTGCCGCCGTTGTCGTCGCGGGCGCGGTCGTTGCCCGAGCCGCCGCGCGCCAGGCCGGGCAGCGGCGCGCCGCGGTTCTGGTCGAAGGTGTAGGTGCTGTAGCGCACGAACAGGCTGTCTTTCGTCGAGAACGTCTGGTCGTAGCGGAAATCGTACTGATTGCGGTCGGTGAACCACGGCTCGCCGCTGGTGAAGTTGTTGCGCGTGGCCGGGTCGGAGAGGTTCGGGTTGGGGTAGATCTGCGCCAGCGCGGAGCCGACCGGATCCTGCACCGCCATCGGCACGGTTTTGTTGGCGAACGGCGTGCGCTCGGCGACGACGCTGGAGCTGTTGGGGTCGATCAGTTGGCTCAGGCCGCGGGTCTGACTGAAGTCGCCGGCGCGCTCCGCGGCGGTGGGCACGATGTTCAGGTCGTTCTGCGCGCGGCGCACGCGCCAAGCTTCGACGCTGCCGAAGAAAAACGCCTTGTTGCGGACGACCGGGCCGCCGAACGTTCCGCCGAACTGATTCTGGCGCAGCACGGCAGGATCGGCCTTGCCGTCGCCGTCGCGGTCGTTGCGGCCGAAGGTCGGGCGCGCGTCGAAAAGGTCGTTGCGCACGAACTCGTATGCGCTGCCGTGGAACTCGTTCGTGCCGCCGCGGATCGAAACGTTGATCACGCCGCCGGCGTTGCGCCCGTACTCCGCCGAGTAGTTCGACGTCTGCACCTTCATCTCCTGCACCGCGTCCAGAGAGGGGATCACGGCCTGCGATTTGCGGTCTTGCAGTCCCATCACGGTGGAGTTGTTGTCCACGCCGTCGATCAGGTAGTTGTTTTGCAGAGCCGGCTGGCCGTTGACGCTGATGCCGTTGCCGAACGACGAGGTGCCCAGCGGGCCGCGGTCGCGGCCGCCGATTTCGGGCGCCACGCCGGCGCTCAACAGAGCGAGCGACTGATAGCTGCGTCCGTTCAGCGGAAACTCCTCGAGCTGCTTGCGCTCGACGGTGTAGTCGAGGGTCGCGTTCTCGGTCTTGAGCACGGGCGTCGTCCCCTCGACGGTGACCACTTCCACCAATTCGCCGACCTCGAGTTGAAAGTCGATGCCGATGCGGTCGCCGGCGTGAATTTCGACGCCCGAGCGCACCGATTTCTTGAAGCCGTCGCTCTCGACCGAAATCTCATAGGCGCCGATCTTCAGCGGACCGACGACGTAAGTGCCGGCTTCGTTCGAGCCTGACGAGATCGTTACGTTCGTATCCATGTTGCGCGCCGTAACGTTCGCCCCGGGAATCACCGCGCCTGTCGAGTCGGTGATCGTGCCGGTGATATTCCCCTGGTCCTGCTGACCGAGAACGGGCATCGCAGCAAGCAATGCCAGGATGAGCGGCGCATACGCCGTATGTCGCGTCATTTTGTTTTTACCTCCTGGGGGCGCCATGGGGCATCCCGTCGTTTCCTCGAATGGGAAACGGCCCGGATGCCGAAATCCCACCTGCAATAGTCTAGCGCCGGCGGCAGCCCCGGTCAATCGCCGGATCCGAAGCACAGCTTACGGCTGAGCGCCTCTATTCCAATCGAAAGATGAGCTTTTAATATCGGGGAGTGGGAAGTGCGGGTAGAAGTCGCGTAGCAGAGGCCGGGCGGGAGGAGTTGGCGGGAAGCTGCAGCCCCGCCAACGGGGCGCGGGAAGGGGGAGGCGGAAGCGCTCTCACCAGGGCAAAGCGAGGTCTTTGCAGGTGCGTTGGAGCGTGCGCAAGCGGCTGTGCAGTTGCTCGGCGAAGGCAGCGCCGTAGCCCGCGTCTGGATCGCTGCGAGGGAGACGCTGGGGCGCAGCGGGCAAGGCGAGCAGCGTCTGGTAGGGGGTGCGCCGGCAGCGGTAGACCTTGCGCAGCTTGCCCCGGGGATCAGGCTGCCAGGAGGGGAAAGCGCAGGGCCGGTGGAAGTTGAGGTAGAGGTTGAGCCAGTCGCGATAGAAGACGTGGATTTGAGCCGTGGCCGCCGCGGGCAGGAAGCGCTAGCCCATCCACTTGGCGCCACCGCCCCGTTCTTGGGCTCGACCAGGGCGTTGCCGTAGGAGCGCCGCGCCCGGGACTTGGTGAACTCGATGCGCAACTTCTCCAACAGCCGCGCCGTAGTGTGCTTGATGTACTCGCTGCCGTTGTCGGAATGGAAGCCGCGGACAGGAAAAAGGAACTGCGCCGGCAGCTAGGCAAGCAGCGGGGCCATGTGCTGTTCGCTGATCCGCTCGACGCAGCCAAGTACTGCCAAGAATCCGCGGCAAAAGGCGCGCGGGCCGGCAAAACACTGCGACTCGACGGCGCTCCTTACTCGACGGCTCCCGTTACTCAACGGCGATGGTGACGCCGGGTTGGCTGGTTCTGCCGCCGATGGAGATGAGCGCCTCTGCCGCGGCGGACGGCTCGATCCCTTCCGGAACCTCCACCACCACCAGGTTCACCGCCGCCAGCGCCGGCGCCAAGCCCGCAAACAGCACAGCCTCCTCCGCGACCTCCACGCCGCCGATGCTCACCCGCGGCCGCTCGACCGTGCGCCGCAACACCAAGTTCGCGCCGTCCGCCAAGCAGACCCCCTCAGGCCCGCACGAGTTCTCCCCGTCGGCAACCGGCGGATACATCGGCCCCAAGCCCGTAGCGTAAATCTCCAACACCTCTCCCGCCCGCGCAGGCCGGCTCTCCGCAGCGTAGCCGCGCGGCGCCGCCAACGCTCCCGCGCCCGCCAACAGCACCGCCCCCTGGCCCCGCCCCTCGCCCGACGCCGTAAAGATGCCCGGCGCTTGCGCGGCTGTAACGAAGCGCCGCGCGTAGCTGCCGCCCTCCGCCGTCTCCACCACCACCGTCGCCAGAGCGGTTCCGCCGCCCGCCAGCGCTTCCAGGTTCAGCAGGGAGGGCAACTGCGCCTCGATACGCTGCGGACTGACCGCAAACAGCCGCGCCTCCAGTCCGTCGAACTTCACCTTGACCCCGCCCAGACTCACAGGCAGCGGGAAGCCCCCCGCCTCAAACGACTCGCCGCCGGTGAAGTTCTCGCCCGACACCGCCACCATCGAACCCGGCGCCACCGGCAGCAGCCGCACCGCGCTGAACGGATTCGTCCGCGCGCCCAAGGCGCTCTGCACCGCCGCGTTGAACACGCCGCGCTCGGCCACCGCCGGACCCACCGGCGGCAGCACTTCCAAGGCTATCCACACCCGCCCCGTGAGACGCCCCTCCGAACGGATGTACAGCCGCCCGCGATACGCTCCCACGCGCAGCCCGGCCGGATCCACAGTGACCGTAATCGTCGTCTCTTCGTCCTCCTCCAAGCGGCCGCTTGCCGGCTCCGCCCCGATCCACTGGGGGCCGGGCTGCGCGCGGAAGTTCGCCGCGCCGTTCTCGGCGTACAGCACGACCTGTTGCGCCGCCGGTTCGGCGTCCTGCGCCAGCGTGAACGACAACTCGAACGTCCGCGCGCGCACCGCCGGCAATTCCGGCTCCGGACGAGGCCCGACGGGCGGAACCGTCTCGTCGGGAGCTTGGCCGACCTTGCGGATGCGGTGGTTGCCCGCATCGGCGATGTACACGTTGCCCTCTGCGTCCACCGCCACGCCGACAGGAGCGTTGAGTTGCGCCGCGACCGCCGGGCCGCCGTCCTCGTCGTACCCCGGCGTTCCCGTCCCCGCCACCGTGTCGATGGCGCCCTCGGCGTCCACCTTGCGGATGCGCTGGTTGCCCGTATCGGCGATGTACAGATAGGCGCCCTCCGCGTCCACGGCCACGCCGGAAGGGGCGTTGAGTTGCGCCTCGACCGCCGGGCCGCCGTCCCCGTCGAACCCTTGTGTTCCCGTCCCCGCGACAGTGTCGATGGCGCCCGCGGCATCGACGATGAGGATGCGGTGATTGCCGGTATCGGCGATGTACAGGTTACCGTCTGCGGCCGGCGCTACGCCGGAGGGCATGCTCAGCGGCCCCGAGGCTTCCGTCCCCGTCACCGTGTCGACGATGGCGCCCGCAGTATCGACGATGAGGATGCGGTTGTTCCCCGTATCGGCGATGTACAGGTTGCCGTCTGCGGCCGGCGCTACGCCGCTGGGCATGCTCAGCGGCCCCGAGGCTTCCGTCCCCGTCACCGTGTCGACGACGGCGCCTGCGGTATCGACGATGAGGATGCGGTTGTTCCCCGTATCGGCAATGTACAAGTTGTCCGCCCCGTCTATGGCTACGTCGGCGGGGGAGTTCAGTTCATCCCCCGCGACCGTGTCGATGGCGCCCGTGGCGGCGTCGACCTTGCGCACGCGGTGGTTGTAGGTATCGGCGATGTACAGGTTGCCCTGCGCGTCCAGCGCTACGCCGCTGGGGGTGTTGAATTGCGCTTCGGTCGCCGTGCGGCCGTCCCCGCTGAACCCCGGCGTTCCGTCCCCCGCCACCGTGTCGATCGTCCGCTCATCGGGCGGCGGCGGCTCGCTGACGGTGATGTTGACGGTCAACTCGGCGCTGTCCGGGTCGGAAGCGTCGGAGTCGGTGGCGGTCAGGGTGAGGGTGGCCGTGCCGGCCGCCGTGGGCGCGCCGCTGAAGGTGCGCGTGGCGTCGGCGTAGCTCACGCCGGCGGGGATATCCGCCTGGTCCGCGAGCGCGTAGTTCAACTCGCCGTTGCCGCCGGAGGCCGCCGGCAACTGTACCGAGCCGATGTCCCTGCCGGTCGTCCAGGCGTAGTCAACGGATGCCGGGGAGAAGGACGGCGTCAGGTCCGCCGCGGTGACGGTAACGGTCACCGTGTCCGGCGCCGAAGCCGCGCCCCGGGCGTCGGTCACGATCAGCGAGAAGACGAGCGTTTCGTCGTCGGCCAACTGCGTGGGCGCGGTGAACGTCGGAGCGGCCGTGGTCGCTCCGTTCAGGGTGACCGTCGTCCCGGAGCTCTGCGTCCAGGCGTAGGAGAGCGTCTCGTTCTCCGGGTCCGAGCTCCCCGAGCCGTCCAGGGTGGCCGTTTTGCCCTCGGCTACGGTCTGCGCGTCGCCGGCGTCAGCCGTAGGCGCGTCGTTGGCGCCGGTCACCGTCGCCGTGGCGTCCGAAGTGAGCGACTCGGCCGTACCGCCGTCGTCGGTCCAGCTCACCGTGACCGTGATCGCCGCCCCCACGTCGGCCTGCGTCAGCGTATAGGTGGCGTCGGTGGCGCCGGAGATGGCGGTTCCGTCGCGCTTCCACTGGAAGCTGAAGGTCAGCGTGGCGGGGCCGTCCGGGTCGGCGATGGTGGTGGTCACCGCCGTCAGGGTCTCTCCCTGGGTCGGCGCGCCGCTGATGGTCACCGCGCCGGTCGGCGGGTCGTTGGCGCCGGTCACCTCCGCCGTGGGGGCCGAGGTCAGCGACTCGGCCGTGTTGCCGCCGTCGGTCCAGCTCACCGTGACCGTGATCGCCGCCCCCACGTCGTCCTGCGCCAGTACGTAGGTGGCGCCGGTGGCGCCGGTAATGGCGGTTCCGTCGCGCTTCCACTGGAAGCTGAAGGTCAGCGCGTCGGGGCCGTCCGGGTCGGCGATGGTGGAGGTCACCGCCGTCAGGGTCTCTCCCTGGGTCGCCGTGCCGCTGATGGTCACTGATCCGGTCGGCGCGTCGTTGGTGTTGGTCACCGCCGCCGTGGGGGCCGAGGTCAGCGACTCGGCCGTGTTGCCGCCGTCGGTCCAACTCACCGTGACCGTGATCTCTGCTCCCACGTCGGCCTGCGTCAGTACGTAGGTGGAGCCGGTGGCGCCGGAGATGTCGCTTCCGCCGCGCTTCCACTGGAAGCTGAAGGTCAGCGTGGCGGGGCCGTCCGGGTCGGCGATGGTGGAGGTCACCGCCGTCAGGGTCTCTCCCTGGGTCGCCGTGCCGCTGATGGTCACCGATCCGGTGGGCGCGTCGTTGGCGTTGGCCACCTCCGCCGTGGGGGCCGAGGTGAGCGACTCGGCCGTGTTGCCGTCGTCGGTCCAGCTCACCGTGACCGTGATCGCCGCTCCCACGTCGTCCTGCGCCAGTACGTAGGTCGCGCCGGTGGCGCCGGAGATGTCGGTTCCGTCGCGCTTCCACTGGAAGCTGAAGGTCAGCGCGTCGGGGCCGTCCGGGTCGGCGATGGTGGCGGTCACCGCCGTCAGCGTCTGTCCCTGGGTCGCCGTGCCGCTGATGGTCACCGCGCCGGTCGGCGGGTCGTTGGCGTCGGTCACCTCCGCCGTGGCGGCCGAGGTCAGCGACTCGACCGTGTTGCCGCCGTCGGTCCAGCTCACCGTGACCGTGATCGCCGCTCCCACGTCGTCCTGCGTCAGTACGTAGGTCGCGCCGGTGGCGGTGGGGATGTCGGCTCCGTCGCGCTTCCACTGGAAGCTGAAGGTCAGCGTGGCGGGGCCGTCCGGGTCGGCGATGGTGGAGGTCACCGCCGTCAGGGTCTCTCCCTGGGTCGCCGTGCCGCTGACGGTCACCGCGCCGGTCGGCGGGTCGTTGGCGTCGGTCACCTCCGCCGTGGCGGCCGAGGTCAGCGACTCGACCGTGTTGCCGCCGTCGGTCCAGCTCACCGTGACCGTGATCGCCGCTCCCACGTCGTCCTGCGTCAGTACGTAGGTCGCGCCGGTGGCGGTGGGGATGTCGGCTCCGTCGCGCTTCCACTGGAAGCTGAAGGTCAGCGTGGCGGGGCCGTCCGGGTCGGCGATGGTGGAGGTCACCGCCGTCAGGGTCTCTCCCTGGGTCGCCGTGCCGCCGATGGTCACCGATCCGGTCGGCTCGTCGTTGGTGTTGGTCACCGCCGTCGTGGGGGCCGAGGTCAGCGACTCGGCCGCGCCGCCGTCGTCGGTCCAGTTCACCGTGACCGTGATCGCCGCTCCCACGTCGTCCTGCGTCAGCGTGTAGGTCGCGCCGGTGGCGCCGGTAATGTCGGTTCCGTCGCGCTTCCACTGGAAGCTGAAGGTGAGCGTGTTGGGGCCGTCCGGGTCGGCGATGGTGGCGGTCACCGCCGTCAGGGTCTCTCCCTGGGTCGCCGTGCCGCTGATGGTCACCGATCCGGTCGGCGGGTCGTTGGTGTTGGTCACCGCCGCCGTGGCGGCCGAGGTCAGCGACTCGGCCGCGCCGCCGTCGTCGGTCCAGTTCACCGTGACCGTGACCGCCGCCCCCACGTCGTCCTGCGTCAGTATGTAGGTCGCGCCGGTGGCGCCGGAGATGTCGGTTCCGTCGCGCTCCCACTGGTAGCTGAAGGTCCCCAGCCCGTCCGGGTCGGCGATGCCGGAGGTGTCCGCCGTCAGCGTCTCTCCCTGGGTCGCCGTGCCGCTGATGGTCACCGCGCCGGTCGGCTCGTCGTTGGTGTTGGTCACCGTGGCCGTGGCGGTCGAGGTGAGCGACTCGACCGTGTTGCCGTTGTCGGTCCAACTCACCGTGACCGTGATCGCCGCCCCCACGTCGTCCTGCGTCAGCGTGTAGGTGGAGGCGGTGGCGCCGGAGATGTCGGTTCCGTCGCGCTTCCACTGGAAACTGAAGGTCAGCGTGTTGGGGCCGTCCGGGTCGGCGATGGTGGCGGTCACCGCCGTCAGGGTCTGCCCCTGGGTCGGCGTGCCGCTGATGGTCACCGCGCCGGTCGGCGTGTCGTTGACGTTGGCCACCGCCGCCGTGGCGGTCGAGGTGAGCGACTCGACCGTGTTGCCGTTGTCGGTCCAACTCACCGTGACCGTGATCGCCGCCCCCACGTCGTCCTGCGTCAGTACGTAGGTGGAGCCGGTGGCGCCGGAGATGTCGGTTCCGACGCGCTTCCACTGGTAGCTGAAGGTGAGCGTGTTGGGGCCGTCCGGGTCGGCGATGGTGGCGGTCACCGCCGTCAGGGTCTGCCCCTGGGTCGGCGTGCCGCTGATGGTCACCGCGCCGGTCGGCGCGTCGTTGACGTTGGCCACCGCCGCCGTGGCGGCCGAGGTCAGCGACTCGGCCGCGCCGCCGTCGTCGGTCCAGCTCACCGTCACCGTGATCGCCGCCCCCACGTCGGCCTGCGTCAGTACGTAGGTGGAGGCGGTGGCGCTGGAGATGTCGGTTCCGACGCGCTTCCACTGGTAGCTGAAGGTGAGCGCGGCGGGGCCGTCCGGGTCGGCGATGGTGGCGGTCACCGCCGTCAGGGTCTGCCCCTGGGTCGGCGTGCCGCTGATGGTCACCGCGCCGGTCGGCGTGTCGTTGACGTTGGCCACCGCCGCCGTGGCGGTCGAGGTGAGCGACTCGACCGTGTTGCCGTTGTCGGTCCAACTCACCGTGACCGTGATCGCCGCCCCCACGTCGTCCTGCGCCAGTAAGTAGGTGGAGCCGGTGGCGCCGGAGATGTCGGTTCCGACGCGCTTCCACTGGTAGCTGAAGGTGAGCGTGGCGGGGCCGTCCGGGTCGGCGATGGTGTCGGTCACCGCCGTCAGGGTCTGCCCCTGGGTCGGCGTGCCGCTGATGGTCACCGCGCCGGTCGGCGCGTCGTTGACGTTGGCCACCGCCGCCGTGGCGGCCGAGGTCAGCGACTCGGCCGCGCCGCCGTCGTCGGTCCAACTCACCGTGACCGTGATCGCCGCCCCCACGTCGTCCTGCGCCAGTACGTAGGTGGAGCCGGTGGCGCTGGAGATGTCGGTTCCGCCGCGCTTCCACTGGTAGCTGAAGGTGAGCGTGGCGGGGCCGTCCGGGTCGGCGATGGTGGTGGTCACCGCCGTCAGGGTCTGCCCCTGGGTCGGCGTGCCGCTGACGGTCACCGATCCGGTCGGGTCGTCGTTGGTGTTGGTCACCGCCGCCGTGGGGGCCGAGGTCAGCGACTCGGCCGCGCCCCCGTCGTCGGTCCAGCTCACCGTGACCGTGATCGCCGCCCCCACGTCGGCCTGCGCCAGTACGTAAGTGGAGCCGGTGGCGCCGGGGATGTCGGTTCCGTCGCGCTTCCACTGGTAGCTGAAGGTCCCCAGACCGTCCGGGTCGGCGATGGTGTCGGTCACCGCCGTCAGCGTCTCTCCCTGGGTCGCCGTGCCGGTGATGGTCACCGCGCCGGTCGGCGCGTCGTTGGTGTCGGCCACCGCCGCCGTGGCGGCCGAGGTCAGCGACTCGGCCGCGCCGCCGTCGTCGGTCCAGCTCACCGTGACCGTGATCGCCGCTCCCACGTCGGCCTGCGTCAGCATGTAGGCAGCGGCGGTGGCGCCGGAGATGTCGGTTCCGACGCGCTTCCACTGGAAGCTGAAGGTCAGCGTGGCGGGGCCGTCCGGGTCGGCGATGCTGGCGGTCACCGCCGTCAGCGTCTGCCCCTGGGTCGGCGTGCCGGTGATGGTCACCGCGCCGGTCGGCGCGTCGTTCACGTTGGTCACCACCGCCGTGGCCTCCGAGGTCAGCGACTCCTCCGTGTTGCCATCATCGGTCCAACTCACCGTCACCGTGATCGCCGCCCCCACGTCGGCCTGCGTCAGCACGTAGGTCGCCGCCGTCGCATTGGGGATGTCGGTTCCGTCGCGCTTCCACTGGTAGCTGAAGGTCCCCAGCCCGTCCGGGTCGCCGATGCCCGACGTGTCCGCCGTCAGCGTCTCTCCCTGGGTCGCCGTGCCGGTGATGGTGACCGCCCCCGTCGGCGCTTCGTTCGTTGGCGCCGCGTCGTCGTCCGTGATCGTTACCGTAGCGCTCGACGGCGAGCCGACCCCATAGGTGGAATGCGAAGAGCAGTTGCTGGGGCGATCGGTGTTCGAATAGCCGACCGAGGTGATCTCGAAGGTGAACGCCTCGTCCCCCTCGTCAAGCGAATCGTTATTGACGCGGAGGACGACCAGGCCGGACGTCTCCCCGAAGCCGAAGGCCTCCACCCCGGACGTGTCGCCGCTGAAGTCGTCGCCATCGGTCGTCCCGTGGACGATCCGCCACTTGTAACAGACGTAACGGTCCGACGGCGCCTCGGTGGCGCTCAACCTCACCTTCCAGGCATCCGAGTTGTAAGCCACCGGCGCGGCCTCCGACCAGGACCAGGAGGTCTGGTCCAGGGTCACCGTATACCTGGCCGGCGTGTCGTTGGCGGCGATGGTGATGGTGTGGCCGTCGCTGTCGTCCACGACGGTCACGGCGATGCTGCATGAGGTCGCGCCCGCGGCGATGTCGCAACTCGTGGCCGACAGCGTGTAGTCCGCGCTCGCACCCTGCGTCGCCGTCCCCGTCGGCGTGTCGAACGTTACGGTCACGCCGCCCGCGGGCGCGGCCGCGTCCAGCTCCGCCGTCACGGCCACGTCCGTCCCGCCCTCCGTCGCCGTCGCCGCCCCCGAAAGCGTCAGCGTCTCCAACTCGTTGGTCACGCTGACAACGATCGTCTGGTCGGTGTTCTTCGTGCCGTCGCCGGCCCGCACCACCACGACGTACTCGTTGTTCGAGTCGGCGTCCGCGGGGTTCTCGTAGTCCGGGTCGCTCGTGAAGGCGAGCGCCGCGCCCGTGAGGGTGAATTTGCCGTCGTCCGCCCCGCCCTGGATGGAATAGGTGATTTCGTCGTTGTCCGCGTCGGTCGCCGACAGCGTCAAGACCGCCGTCGTGTTCTCCGCCACCTCCGGCGTGTAGTCCGCGTTCGGGTCGAACACCGGCGCGCTGTTCCCATCGCTCCCATCGTCGTTGCGGATCGTCACCGCGACGCTCGATGGCGAACCGATCGCGTAGTGGGAATTCGGGCTGCAACTGCCGGGGGAATCGGACGATGACTGGCCGACCGAGACGATCTCGAAGGTGAATGTCTCGTCCGGCTCGTCGTCCGAGTCGTCGCTGACGGGGAGCGGACGTTTGCGGTCGTATCTGCGAAGTCGAAGGTTCTGAACCCGGAGAGGCTGCCGTCGAAGTCGCTGTCATCGGTCGTCCCGTGGACGATCCGCCAATTGAAGCAGACATACTTATCTCCGGGGGCTCGGTCGAGTTGCATCCGCACCCTCCAGGAATCCTGCCGCCACGTCTGACGCGGCGCTGACTCGAGCAAGGAAAGGGTGGATTGACCGGTAGTCACCGTATGCGTTCCGCCGTCCGCGAACGCCGTACCTCCGCCGAACAGGACGCCAAGGACGGCCGACGCGAAAATCTTGAGGATTAGTGGAGAGCGAGAGCGCTGCGCGGAGCGGCGCAAGCGAAGAGCCGCAACAGTTCGAACGTAGAGCGTAAAAAGATGGAAAGGCATGGAAAACCAGGGGGAATTTCTCTCAATTTCCGGGCGCGAATTTGCCGCGGCTGACTATTCGGTTAACGGACGTGGAACTCGCGGCATTCCCCGGGCGCCGCGGGAGGGAAAAGCCGCGGATGCCCAGACTTTTCTCTGAATTTGGCGGATTGGCGGATTGGAATTTTTCATTATAACGGATATGTCAACTGCTGTCAATCGTGTGTCTGCCGCCGCTTGCGCGCACCTTACCCCCTTCGAACTGCCCATGAAAAAGATGCGCTTCTGCTATGAGTCGCCGCTACCGCGAGAGAACCGGAAACGGTCTCCTCAAAATGCCTGCGTGCGCCGCAAGAGAGCTACTTTAGCAAAAACCGCCGACCGCTTGTCAACTCCCCGCGCCGGCAGCCCGTGGCAAAAGTCAGGCAAGCTTCGTTACGCGCCCGGGAACCGGTGCAGTATCGAGCAGGCTCTCAAAGAACTCAGCGCCGTGCGATCTGCCCGGCAAGGGCGCGTAATCCTTTGGGCGGCGCCGCTTGCGCGGGCCGGTAAAACACCGCAGGAGCTCGCCGCGCCGCCCACGGGATCTTTCGCTGCGGACTGTTAAACTGAGGCTTCCGCGATGCCTTTGCGCGATTTCGATCCGCTCGTCGCCGAGTGGTTTGCGGGGCGCTTCGAGCGGCCGACCGAACCCCAGCAGGCCGGTTGGCCGGAAATTCGGGCCGGCAGGGACGTATTGCTCTCCGCGCCGACGGGATCGGGCAAGACCTTGGCGGCGTTTCTGATCTGTCTCGACCGGCTCGTCCGCCTGGCGCGAACCGAAGATCTGCCGGATCGAACGCGCGTCGTGTACGTTTCGCCGCTGAAGGCGCTGAGCAACGACATCCAGAAAAATCTCGCCGGGCCGCTGGCCGAGATCGCCGCGTTGGCCGCGCGGCGCGGCGTTCGCTTGCCTGAAATCCGCACGGCGGTGCGCACCGGCGATACGAAGGCATGGGAGCGGCGGCGGATGGTCGAGCGCCCGCCGCACATCCTGGTGACGACGCCGGAGTCGCTGTTCATTTTGCTGACCGCCAAGCGCAGCCGCGAAATCTTGCGGGACGCGCGGACGGTGATTGTCGACGAGATCCATGCGGCGGCCGGCGACAAGCGCGGCGCGCACCTGGCCTTGTCGCTGGAGCGGCTCGAGTCGATCGCGGCCCCCGGCGGGCTGCAGCGCATCGGCCTTTCGGCGACGGTCAAGCCGATCGAGCAGGTCGCGGCGTTTTTGAGCCGGCGGTTCGAGAGCGGCGGCGGCCGCATTCTCCAGTTCGGGCATCGGCGGGAGTTGGATCTGGCGGTCGAGACGCCGCGGGACGAGCTGGGGCCGGTTGCTTCGCACGAAGTCTGGGACGAGACGCACGACCGTATCGCCGAGTTGATCCGCGGGCATCGCACGACGCTGGTATTCGTCAATACCCGGCGCCTCGCCGAGCGCGTCACGCACGCGCTGGAGGAGCGGCTCGGCGAAGACGTGGTCCTGGCCCACCACGGCAGTCTGGCCCGCAAGCTGCGTCTCGACGCCGAGCAGAGGCTGAAAGAGGGCCGGCTCAAGGCCGTCGTGGCCACGGCTTCGCTGGAGTTGGGAATCGATGTGGGCACGGTGGACCTGGTGTGCCAGATCGGCTCGCCGCGGGCGATCGCCGTTGCCCTGCAGCGCGTCGGCCGCTCGGGGCACTGGATCGGCGCAACGCCGAAAGGGCGGTTCTTCGCCACCACGCGCGACGAGGCGATCGAGTTGGCGGCGCTGGTCCGCTCCATCCGCCGCGGCGTTCTCGACCGGTTGGAAATCCCGGAGGCGCCGCTGGACATCCTGGCGCAGCAGTTGGTCGCGGAGTTGGGCGCCGGCGACCGTGAGGAAGGGCGCGGCGAGACAGAGCTTTACGACTGGGCGAGGCGGGCGTATCCCTACCGCCGGCTGGCGCGCGCGAGCTTCGACGCGATTGTCGCCATGCTCTCCGAAGGGATCGCCGCGGCGCGCGGCCGCAGCGGCGCGTATCTGCACCGGGACCGCGTACACGGCCGCCTGCGGCCGCGCAGAAACGCGCGCATGGCGGCGATTACGTCGGGCGGGGCGATTCCCGACAACGCGCAGTTCCAGGTCGTGGTCGAGCCCGAGGGCAAGGTCGTCGGGCTGCTCGACGAAGACTTCGCCGTCGAGTCGATGCGCGGCGACGTATTTTTGCTGGGCGCCGCGTCGTGGAGGATCCGGCGCGTGGAGCGGGGTCAGGTCCGCGTCGAAGACGCGCAGGGCGCGGCGCCGACGATCCCCTTCTGGCGCGGCGAGGCGCCGGGGCGGACGGCCGAGCTTTCGCAGGCCGTGTCGGACATCCGCGAGGACATCTCCCGGGCCGGCGACGACGAGGCCCGCGCATTGCTGACCGCCGAATGCGGCCTCGACCGCGGAGGCGCGGAGACGGCAATCGATTACGTGCGCGCCGGCGAAGGTTTTTTGGGCGTGCTGCCGACGACCAGGCGGATCGTCGCGGAACGGTTTTTCGACGAATCGGGCGGGATGCAATTGGTGATCCACGCCCCCTTCGGCGCGCGCATTAACCGCGCCTGGGGGCTTGCCTTGCGCAAGCGGTTCTGCCGCTCGTTCAATCTGGAGCTGCAAGCCTCCGCAACCGACGACGGACTGAATATTTCGCTCACGGAGCAGCATTCGTTTCCACTCGAAACGGTGTTCTCGTTCCTGACGCCGCGGACGTTGGAACACGTGTTGACGCAGGCGCTGCTGGATGCGCCGATGTTCGGCGTCCGCTGGCGCTGGAACGCGCAGCGCTCTCTGGCGGCGCTGCGTTTCTCGGGCGGGAAAAAAACGCCGCCGCCGATTCTGCGTATGCGCACGGACGATCTGCTGGCGGCGGTGTTCCCCGATCAGGCGGCCTGCGCGGAGAACCTGTCGGGGGAGATCCGCATCCCCGATCACCCACTGGTCAAAGAGACGATCGACAACTGCCTGCATGAGGCCATGGATCTGGACGGACTGACGGAGATCGTGCGCGGCATCGAGAGCGGCAAGATCCGCACGACAGCGCGCGAGACGCCCGAGTCGTCGCCGTTCTCGCACGAAATCCTGAACGCCAATCCGTACGCCTTTCTCGATCCGGCGCCGCTGGAGGAACGGCGCGCCCGCGCGGTGCAGATGCGGCGGGGGTTGGCGCCCGAGTGGTTGGACGGTTCCGGGTCGCTGGACCAAGCGGCTATCGAAGAGACCGAGCAGGCGGTTTTCCCCGTCGTCCGCGACGCCGAGGAACTGCACGACGCGCTGTTGTCGTTGATCGTGCTGCCGGCGCGGGAGGAATGGGCGGCTGAGTTCGAGCAGCTTCGCCGCGAGCGGCGGGCGGCGGCGCTGGCATCGGCGGCGGGAACTCTGTGGGCCGCCGCCGAGCGCATGGCGTTGGCGCGAGCGGCCTATCCCGGCGCGGCGCCCGCCGATCCGTTGCCGGCGGTCGCGCCGCCGCGGGCGCTGCCCGAGTCGCGCGCCGGCGCGGCGGCGGAAATCCTGCGCGGCTGGCTGGACAGCCTCGGCCCCAGGAAAGCCGCGGAGTTGGAGCGGTTGCTGCTGCTGCCGGCGGATACGGTCGGCGCGGCGCTCGCCCAACTCGAGGCCGAGGGGCAAATCCTGCGCGGCCGGTTTCGGCCCGATCTGCCCGCCGGCGCAACCGAGTGGTGCAACCGGCGGGTCCTGGCGCGCATTCATCACCTGACTCTGGGCAGGCTGCGGCGCGAGATCGAGCCGGTCTCGACCGGCGACTACATGCGCTTTCTATTCCGCTGGCAGCACGTCGGCCTCGGCGCGCGGCTGCACGGCGTGGACGGCCTGTTTCAAGCGATCCGGCAATTGCAAGGCGTGGAAGCGCCCGCGGCGGCATGGGAAGCGCACATCCTGCCGGCCCGCACGGCCCACTACAAGCCGGAGATGCTCGACCGCCTCTGCCTTTCCGGCGAAGTGGCCTGGGGGCGGTTTTCGCCGCATCCGGCTTTTGCCGCCGACGGCGGCGAGCAGGGCCGCCGCGTTCGTCCGACGAAAGCCGCGCCGATTGCGCTGCTGCCGCGAGAGAGCCTGGAGGTATGGCAAACCGGGACGCAGCCGGATGTTCCGGCGGAGCGGCTTTCGCATCCCGCCCGCGAGATTCTGGAGGCGCTGGAGGCCGCAGGCGCGTCGTTCTTCGACGATTTGCGCCGGCGCACGGGACGGCTCGCCAGCGAGGTCGAGGACGGGCTTTGGGAACTGGTCGCAGCCGGTCTGGCCACTGCCGATTCCTTCGAGAACCTGCGCTCCCTGATGGACCCCAAACGGCGCCGCGGCGAAGGACGCGGGCGCACCGCCCGTCCGCGGCACGCGGCGGGCCGCTGGGCGATCCTGCGCGGCGGCGATGCGCCAACCGAGACCGAGGTCGAGGAGCGGGCAAGGCGGCTGTTGGACCGCTGGGGCGTGCTGTTCCGCGACGCGCTCAAGCGCGAGCCCCTGGCCCCGGCGTGGCGCGACCTGCTGCAGGTCCTGCGGCGGATGGAGGCGCGCGGCGAAATCCGCGGCGGCCGTTTCGTCGCGGCGTTCGTGGGCGAGCAATTCGCCTTGCCCGACGCCGTCGATCTGCTGCGCGCGACCCGCCGCGCGGAGGAGGACGGGGAAGCGGTGATTGTCCACGCCGCCGACCCGCTGAATCTGGTCGGCGTGCTGCTGCCGGGCGAACGCGCCGGCGCGGCTTCGGACCGCAAGATTCGGTTCGAGCGCGGCGTAGCCGTTGCGGAGCTCAGACCCCGGGCATGACTTTCTTCAGCGGCCTGAGCAGCAACGCGAGAACCACCGCCATCCCGAAGCACATCACGCCAAGCACGGCGAAAAACGTCGAGTGCGGCCATTCGCTCCAGTAAACGCCGATCGCGGTCAACTTGTTGCCGATGGCCGTGGCGACGAACCAACCGCCCATCATCATGCCGCGCAAGCGGTAGGGGGCCACTTTCGATACCAGCGAAAGACCCATCGGCGAGAGCAAAAGCTCGCCCAGCGTGACGACGGCGTAAGACGAGATCAGCCAGGCCGGCGATACGCGAAAGGCGTAGATGTCATCGCCGGCGACGCTCGCCTCGCCGATCTTGGCGGCCCAGTAAAGGACGAAAAACGAAAGCCCGGTGAGCGCCATGCCGAAGCACATTTTCGTCGGCGTGGAGGGTTCGCTGCCGCGGGCGGCCATCCAGCGCCAAGCCGCAATAAGCGGAAACGTCAGCACCAGGATCCAAAAAGGGTTGATCGAATTCGAGATTGTGCCCGAGACGTTCCAATCCGTGTTGTCGTTCGCCCAGTAGGTGAGCGTCGATCCGTTCTGATGAAAGGCCATCCAGAACACGATCACGATCAGGAAGATAACGATGAGCGCCATGATGCGGCGCGATTCGGGAACCGCCTCGAGCTTGCCGTTCGCCGCGGCGCCCGCTCCTTCGGCGCTTGGTTTCCGATCCGCCCCTGCGACGTGACTACGGAAGAACCACAGCGTGGCCACTGAAATCAACATGCCGAATCCCGCCACGGCGAAAGCGGCGTGATAGCCGTAGAGTTGCTTGAAGAGCTCCATCGTCAGACCGGCGGCGAAAGCGCCTACGTTGATGCCGAAATAGAAGATGAGGTAGGCCCGGTCTTTGAGGCTGCCGCCGGCGGAGTAGAGGTTGCCGACCATCGTCGTGACGTTCGGCTTGAAGAATCCGTTGCCGATGACCAGACAGACCAGGGCGGTGTAAACGACGGTGAGGGAGTGGAAAGAGAGCAGGAAGTGGCCGGCGACGAAGAAAACGCCGCCGATCATGACGGAGCGGCGGTAGCCGAGGTAACGGTCGGCAAGCATCCCGCCGATCAGCGGGGTGAAGTAAACGGCCGTCAGATACCAGGAGTACAGGCTGGTGGCCTCGGCGTCGGACCAGCCGAATCCCTGAGCGGTATCTTGAAGGTAGAGAGTGAAGAGCGAGAGCATCGAATAGAAGCTGAACCGCTCCCACATTTCGGTTGCGAAGAGAACGTAGAGTCCGCGAGGGTGTTTGTCTGCGGGGGCGGAAGTCATTGCGCCCGATTATAGCCGCGGCGGAAGAGAGCGGCGAGTGGAGAGCAGAACCATCGGCATCGTCGGCGCGGGCCGCGTCGGCCGGGCTTTGGGGGCGCTGTTGGGGCGCCGTCATGAAATCCGGATCGCGTCTCCGAGCGGCGCCGCGCGGGCGGCCGCGTTCATCGGCGGCGGCGCCCGACCGACGGCGGTCGAAGAATTGGCGAAGCGCTGCAGCCATGTCATCGTGGCCGTGCCGGATGCCGCAATCGGCGCTGCGGCGGCCAAACTGAGCGGCGGCCGCGTCGCCGCGGCGCTGCATACGTGCGGCTCGTTGGGGCCGTCCGCGCTCGCCCCTTTGCCCGAGCAAGGGGTTTCCTGCGCGACTTTCCATCCACTGCAAACGTTCGCCTCGCCCGAGCGGGCGGTGGAGCGCCTGCCCGGCGCCGCGTTCGGCATCTGTGGGACGGGCGCCGCGCTCGAATGGGCGCTCGAGCTTTGCGCGGAGCTTTCCGGCGCGCCCATTGTCGTCGCCGAAAAAAATCTTGCGCTGTATCATGCGGCGGCCGTCGTCGCCGGCAACTACGCCATCGGACTCGTTGACGTTGCTGTTATGCTGATGGAGCAGGCGGGAATGGAGCGCGAATCGGCATTGCAAGCCCTTGCGCCGCTCGTCCTCGCGAGCGCCGAGAACGCCCTGACAATGGGTCCCGAAGCCGCTTTAACCGGGCCGATCGAGCGAGGCGATATTCCGACGGTCGAGAGCCATCTGGAATCCTTGCGCGCGGCGCCGGCCAACGCGGACGCCGTTTACCGCGCGCTCGGGCGGCAACTGGCCGGCCTCGCGCGGCGCAGAGGGCTGCCGGCGGAACAAGCCGCGCGCATCGAGGCCATGCTGCTTCCCCGAACGGATTCATGATGAACAAGACCATCCAAGCGGTGCGCGCGCCGGATTTGCGGCGCATGAAACGGCGGGGCGAAAAGATCGCCATGCTGACGGCCTACGACTTCACGATGGCGCGCCTGCTCGACCGCGCGGGCATCGACGTGCTGCTGGTCGGCGATTCCCTGGGGATGGTCGTTCTCGGCCACGAGACCACCGTGCCGGTGACGCTCGACATGATGGTCCACCACGCGGCGGCCGCGGCGCGGGGCGCGCAGCGCGCGCTGGTTGTGGCCGATATGCCGTTCATGACCTACCAAACGAGCGTCCCGACGGCGCTGAGCAACGCGGCTCGGCTGATCCAGCAGGGCGGCGCGGCGGCGGTGAAGATCGAGGGCGGACACGCCGTGCTCGAAGTCGCGCAGCGCCTCGTCGAGTCGGGCATCCCGGTGATGGGCCACCTGGGTTTGACGCCGCAAGCGGTCCATCAGATCGGCGGGTTCCGCAAGCAGGCGAAGCATCCGCGGGAGGCGGCTCGTTTGCTAACCGACGCGCGCGCGCTCGAGGCCGCGGGCGTGTTCGCGGTCGTTCTCGAGGCGATCCCCGAAGACTTGGCCGCGGAAGTAAGCGGCGCTCTCGAGATTCCGACGATCGGCATCGGCGCCGGGCCGTACTGCGACGGCCAAGTGCTGGTCAGCCACGATGCTTTCGGCTTGTACGACGAGTTCGTGCCCGGCTTCGTCAAGCAATACGCGCAACTCGGCAGGCAAATGACCGAGGCGGCCGAGGCCTACGCGCGCGAGGTGCGCCGCGGCGACTACCCCGCCGCCGCGAAGAGCCGGAAAGGCGATTCGATTTCCCGCTGATTCCCACTGACGGGCGATGGCGACGCTGCAGGTTAAGTCGATAAGCGGCTTGCGGGCGCGGGTTCGGGACGCCCGCGCGGAAGGAAAATCGATCGGCTGCGTGCCGACGATGGGGGCGCTGCACGCCGGCCACGCGGCGCTCCTCGACCGCGCGCGAGCGGACTGCGGCTTCGTTGTCGCGACGCTGTTCGTCAACCCGATTCAGTTCGACGAACGAGCGGATCTCGAGCGCTATCCGCGCTCGCTCGAAGACGATCTCGCGGTCTGCCGGCGGTGCGGCGTCGATGTCCTGTTCGTTCCGCCGGAGACCGAAATGTATCCCCGGCGGGCAACTACGTTCGTGGAGGTCGAGGGTCTGACCGACGTGCTGTGCGGAGCGTTCCGGCCGGGCCACTTCCGCGGCGTGACGACCGTCGTCATGAAGCTGCTGCACATCGTCGCGCCGGACCGCGCCTACTTCGGGGAAAAGGATTATCAGCAACTCGCCGTCATCCGGCGCATGGTCGAGGATACGAACATGCCGGCCGAGATCGTGCCCGTAGAAACGGTGCGCGAACCCGATGGCTTGGCGCTGAGCTCGCGCAACAGGAACCTTACGGCGGAGCAGCGGGCGGCGGCGGCGGCGCTGCCGCGGGCTTTGCAGGCCGCCCGCCGCGCCGTTGCCGCGGGAGAGCGGGATACCGCGGCGCTGCGCAGCGCCGCGCAGCGGCGGTTCGACCGAGAGCCCCTGTTGCGGCTCGAGTATTTCGAAATCGTCGACCCCGACTCGCTGCAGCGGGTCGAGCGCATCGCCGGCCCCGTGCGCATCGCCGCGGCGGCCTGGGCGGGCGAGACCCGCCTGATCGACAATACCGCCGCGGGATAAGGCGTTGCGTTCGGGCCGCTTGCCGCCGCCGTTGCCCGGCGGCCACGCGTTCCCGCAGGCAGCGGTACGGGTAACGGCTCCAGGCCGCCCAGCAAATGGCGACCGTACGGAGCGTCATGGGCCGGGCCGGGCGAGAGCGCGAAGGTTATCGCCGTTCGAGCATCTGCGGCAACCGGATGAATCTTGGCGCTCCATCCGCCGCGGGATTTCTCGATGGCTTGCGAACCGTCAGATTGGGCCGGCTCACGTTCCCACGCCGGCGGGGTAGCACAGCCTCGATACGACGGTATTGCTCTTGGGCGATCTCCATACCTTTCATTGCAGCGCATGCCCGCAGTTAGCGTTAACGAGATATAGCAGTATCCATGTGTCAAGCAGACCTGGGGAGGGGATGGGGGGGGCCAGAGAAGATCCTGTTGAATGAGAGCGTTGGCCAAGTATAGCGGTCGTAGTTTGAATAACAAAAATAGACCTGGAAGCGATGCACGCTGGTATGGTCGCGGCATGAAAACAGCAATCTCACTGCCGGACGAACTGTTCGTATCGGCTAACGAGTTGGCGAAGCGGCAAGGAGTATCGAGGAGCGAATTGTACGCCACAGCAGTTTCTGAATACTTGGCGAAACACCGTGACGAAGATGTGACGTCCAAGCTCAACGAAGTTTTCTCCGATGAACCGAGCGGCCTCGATCCGACGTTGAGGGCCGCCCAGGCTCGAAGCGTCAACCCTAGCAAATGGTAGTTGCGCGCCGCGAGGTGTGGTGGGCGGATCTGGATGTTCCGCGAGGATCGGAGCCTGGTTTTCGCCACCCCGTCCTCATCGTCCAAACCGATGCTTTCAATCGAAGCAGGTTGAGAACAATCCTTGGTGTTATCCTCACGTCGAACACACGGTTACTCGACGCTCCCGGGAACGTCCTGCTTCCAGCGACGAGCACAGGGCTCCCGAAGGACTCCGTCGCCAACGTCATTCAGATCGTGACTCTCGACGAATCCTATCTCTCCGCTCGGGTCGGGCAAGTTTCCCGGAAACTTATGGCTCGCGTCGATTCCGGGCTCAGGCGGATCCTGGATTTATAGTCGGCTTAGTGCGTCGCCTCCGGCGCACGTGTACCGGCGCCATGGCTGCGCCGTTGACGCCGATCGCGCCTTGGGTCAGGGCGTGTGAACACTAACGTAGGGCCTCCGCGATGAGGGCGCAATGCAAAAAACCGAGCAACGTCACGTCCAGTTTATCGAAGCGGGAGAAGATACGGCGGAAGCCCTTGAGTCGGCGAAAGAGTCTTTCGATCTCCTTGCGGCGACGATAGAGCATCCGGTCATATTCCCAGGGTTGCAAGCGCCTGCGAAGGGGTGGGACGACGGGAGTCCAAGCGGAATCCAAGGCCAACTGACGTGTCCGTTGGTCGGCATAGGCGCCATCCATAAGCAAAGGCAGCGGTGCGGGCAACCTCTACATCGCCGATAGAGGCAACCACCGCATTCGCAAGGTGGACACATCGGGAACGATTGCCACGGTCGCGGGGACCGGGGAGGCCGCGGGCGGCGCCGCTCGCCGAGGGCCACGGCGACGGGCCGCGTGCGCTGCGGCGCGACATACTTGCGGGCGTAGATGCGCGTCTGTCGCAGGTTGTACAAGCGCCCGTTGGAGCTGCCGGCCAAACGTTCGAAACGAACGTCGCCGAACACTTTCCAGGCGCGCTCGCAGAGCTTGCGCGTGGCCGGCCCGGATAATCTTCCATGCACTTCGTCCCCATGCACTTCGTCCGTTTCCGCCGGCAGCAGGATATCCTCCCGTGTATAGCGTCGCACGAAGGGCTTGGCCGGCCCCGCCGTCGATCGCGAACGCCCCTGCGCCAGGTAGCGCGCGATCAGCCGCGCCAACTGCGCCCGGCTCAGGCCCGTCGTGCGCTGCAAGTAGCGGCGCAGCAAACCCCGTTCCGCCTTGCCCAGCCGCCAGTAGCCAAAACGCGCCGGTACGCTCCCGATGTGCCTGTAGGCCGCTTCCCGCTGCGGCGCCGGCGCCGCTGTCCCCGCGCTATCTTCCACAAAAAACTACATGCCTTGTCCCAAGAGAAACGCGCCTGCCGGCGTGAGGATTAGAGGGGGATGCGGGGAACATCGGAGGACGATTTTGTCCAGCGGACCGGGTTCGCCCAAGACACCGGCGCAGGTACGGGGATTTCCGGAATGCAATACCGCCGCGATGGGTTACCGCCGAAGCAGGTCCGACCGCGTGAAAGCTCTTCGAGCGGGGTTGGCGGGCGTACGGAGAGCGCCGCTACTACGCGATTCTCCCGTATAGAACCGCGGAATGCGGGCTCATGGCCCGCCCGCGCCGGAACCAACCGCTCACTGAAGCGCCCATCGTTCGAGAAGCGAACCGGATGCTTGCGGAATCGGAAGCTACCGCCGCCGCGTAGTCCCTCGACGGCGCGCCAAGCGCCGGCCGCGCCGGCGCGTCTTCGAGCCGCGATACAATTCGGGAACCCCCTGCATGGTTTCTTCCCGACCGATCCGCACCCGCCGCCAACTCCAGACGTTCGTTCGTAAAAACTTCCGCGACCAGTTGTTTGTCAGCGTCTCGAACCGCGAGCCGTTCGTCCATTCCTACGACCCCGCGGGCGGAATTCAGGCCAAGTTCGCCGCCGGCGGCTTGACGCTGGCTCTGCATCCGGTGATGCAGGCCGTCGGCGGCGTGTGGGTTGCGCACGGCTCGGGCGCGGCGGACCGGGCAACCGTGGACGAGCACGACCGGGCGCGCGTGCCGCCGGACGACCCCAGCTACACGCTGCAACGGGTCTGGCTGAGCGCGCGGGAAAACAACGGCTACTACAACGGTTTCGCGAACCAGGCGCTGTGGCCTCTGTGCCACAACGCTTTCACCAAGCCCGTCTTCCGCGAGGCGCACTGGGCCGCGTACCAGGCCGTCAACCGAAAGTTCGCCGACGCCGTGGCAAGAGTCGTCGGCCGCCGCGCCGCGACGGTTTTCATTCAGGACTATCACTTCGCTCTGCTGCCGCGGCTTGTGCGGGAGCGTTGCCCGCAAGCGGTCTGCGCGCAGTTCTGGCACATTCCCTGGCCGCTCGAAGGCGTGTTGCGCGTTTGTCCGTGGAGGAGGGAGATTCTCGACGGGCTGCTGGGCAACGATTTGCTCGGCTTCCACGTGCCGGCGTACGTCGAGCGGTTCAGCGACGGCGCGGCGCGGCAACTTGGCTGCGAACAGGCCGCGCCGGGCGTGCTGCGGCACAAGAATCGAGAGACGCGGGTCAGGCATTTTCCGATCTCGATCGATTTCGACAAGACGGCGGCGCGCGGCGCCGCCTGCGACGCCGCCGTGCGCAAGCTGCGCGAGCGCTTCGGACTGCAAGGGAAATTCGTCGTCTTGGGGTTGGACCGCATCGATTACAGCAAGGGCGTCATCGAACGCTTGCAGGCGGTCGAAGCGCTGCTCGAAACCTATCCCGATATGCGCGGCAAGCTCGTATTTCTCTATGCCGGCTCACCGAGCCGCACGAATATCCCGGCGTACAAAGCTCTGCACCGGGATATGAAGCGTTACGAAAGGCGGATCAACAAAAAATACGGCAACGACCGTTGGCGCCCGGTAGTTACCCTTGCCGAGCATCTGCCCTACGAGCAGGTGTTGGCGCTCTACCGGCTCGCCGATGTCTGCGTCGTCAGCTCGCTCGACGACGGGATGAACCTGGTGGCGAAGGAATTCCTGGCGGCGCGGAACGACGAACGCGGCCGGCTGCTGCTCAGCGAGTTCACCGGCGCGGCGTGGGAGCTTCCCGGCGCGGAAACGTTCAATCCGTTCGCTACCGACGAGTTCGCCCGAAAACTTTACGAGCTGAGCGCGGCCGCCCGCGGCAAGCCGCGGACGGAAATGCGGCGGCTGCGCCGGCGCGTCCGCGAAAACAACGTTTTCGGTTGGATAGGCGCCATCCTCGAAGAGCTTTCCGCTCTCGACCGGAATCCGCGATGAAAGAGCTTTTTGAAGCCTGGACGCTGCTTGCTGAGCGCATCGACAAGGCGGACAGGCTGCTGCTCATGCTCGATGTGGACGGCACGCTGGCGCCGATCGTAGCGCGTCCCGAGGATGCGCGAATCCCCGCCGCGACGCAAGCGGCGCTCGAGGAATTAGCGCGCTGCCCGCGGATCACGCCGGCTTTCGTCAGCGGCCGCGCGGTTGCGGATGTCCGCCGGCTGGTCGGCATTGCCCAAGCGCATTACTTCGGCAGCCACGGGCGCCAAAGGATGAGGCCCGGCAGCGACCGCGTCGAGGTCGATGCGAGCTGCGCCGCGGCCGTCGCCGAAGCCTGTGAAGAACTGTCGGCGGCGCTTGCGGACATTCCGGGGTTCGCCGTCGAAAACAAGCAGGTCAGCGCCGCGGCGCATTATCGGAACGTGCATCCCCGGCTACACGGACGGGTGGCCGCAACCGTCCTCAGGGTGCTTGCGGACAGTCCGCGTTTGCGCCTGTCGGCGGGTAAGATGGTGTTCGATATTACGCCGCGCGACGGCATCGACAAAGGAGCGGCAGCGAAGTGGCTGCTTGCGGAAGAAGGCGGCTTGGCGTTTTATTTCGGCGACGATACGACCGACGAGAGCGCGTTCGCGGCATTGCCCGACGACTCGGTCACGGTTTTCGTCGGGCCGCGCGGCGCCGACTCGGCGGCTCGTTATCGACTGGACGACCCCGCCGCCGTCGGGCGCGCCCTGAGGCTGATCCTGGATGCCTGCAAGAGGCGCAACTCATAGCCGATTTTCCGGCCCTGCGGCGTTCAGCCGCCGCCACTGCGCTTCGCCCACCTCCCTGACGCGCTCGTGAGGCCACACGTCGAGCGGCGAATAGTTGGGGTGATGGTGTTTTTTGTAGGGATCGTTGCGGGCGGAGTTGTAGCAGCAAATCAACGCCCGGCGGGACTCGCCGCTGTCGTTGCGGTCGGAGCGGTGCAGGAGGTTGCAGTGAAAGAACAGCCCATCGCCCGGCTCGAGCTCGCAATAGACGCGCGGGCAACGCTGCTCGATCCGCTCGACGCGCTCGGGATCGGCGCTGGTTTGATTGCCTTGCCTGAGGTGATCGATGCGGCCCGCGCGGTGCGAGCCTGCGAGCGCCTGCAAGCAGCCGTTTTCCTTCGCCCCGCGGTCGACGGCTATCATGCAACTCGTCATCCAGGGAAACAGGCAGCCGTTTTCGTACCAGTACCCGTAGTCCTGATGCCAGTTCCAGGCGCCGCCGGAGCGCGCTTCCTTCAGGATCATCTTGTGGTGGTAATGGTAAACCTCGCCGCCGAGAAAACGCTCGACCGGCCGGACGAGCTTTTCCGAGCGCACGATCGCCGCGTAGATCGTGTCTCGCGGCAAGGTATTGACCACAGCCAGGCGCGCGCTGCGGCCTTCGCCGTCGTCGCGGCCGTACGCTTGCGCGGCCAGCCCGCGATCCCGGCGCGCGATGCGGCTCAGCAAGGCGGCTTCGCCGGCGCAGAGCAGGCGGCGCGCGATCCAGAAGCCGCGGGCCTCGAACTCATCGGCCGCGGCCTGCAACTCGCTCGGCGTCATCGGGAGACCAGTTTATCAGCGGGCCGCGGGCCTCGAGCCGCGGGCGCGAAAACCCGCGGCGCTCGATCTACGGTAATTTGGAGATGGATACTATTTTGCGGTATGCGTTGGCGCGCGGTCCGTTTTGGTAAGATGGCGAAAGGCGGCAGGTTGCTTCTCGCGCCCGGCCATGCGCCGGGGCATTGAAGAACCGGGCGGCAATGGAGTGAACGCAATGAGCTCTCGGGGGGTTGCCGGGTGAAACGAAGCCGCATGGATCAGATGCTCCGATGCTCGTTCTGCCACAAGAACCAGGAGGTCGTCGGCAAGCTGATCTCGACGCCCGGCGACTATCCGAAATCCTATATTTGCGATGAGTGCGTTGCGGTTTGCAACTCGATCCTCGAAGAAGACCGCCCGGAGAAATCCAACGCGGCGGCATTCCATCTGCCGAAACCGCAGGAACTCAAGGAAAGGCTCGATCAATACGTAGTCGGCCAGGACGCGGCCAAGAAAAAACTCTCCGTCGCGGTCTATAACCATTACAAGCGCGTTTTCATGAGGCAGCGCCGCCCGCCGGCGGCCGCGGCGAACGAAGTCGAGCTGCAGAAATCGAATATCCTGCTGATCGGCCCGACGGGCACGGGCAAGACGTTGCTGGCGCAGACGCTGGCGAAAATTCTCGACGTGCCGTTCGCGCTGACCGACGCCACGACGTTGACCGAGGCCGGATACGTCGGCGAAGACGTCGAGAACATCGTGCTCAAGCTGCTGCAATCCGCCGACGGAGACGTCAACCGCGCGCAGCAAGGCATCATCTACATCGACGAAATCGATAAAGTCACCCGCAAAGACGAGAACCCGTCGATCACGCGCGACGTATCGGGCGAAGGCGTGCAGCAGGCGCTGCTGAAAATCCTGGAAGGAACCACGGCCAACGTGCCGCCCCAAGGCGGGCGGAAACACCCGCACCAGGAGTTCACGCTTGTCGATACCACGAACGTCTTGTTCATTTGCGGGGGCGCCTTCGTCGGACTCGAAAAAGTAATCGCCAAGCGCGTCGACGAGCGCGTCATCGGCTTCCGCACCGCCGACGCCGCCGAACAGGGCGGGCAGCCGGGCGCGGCGGGCGGCAGGGAGCGGGATTTGGGACTGTTGGGTCAGGTGCAGCCCCAGGATCTCATCCGCCACGGGTTCATTCCCGAATTCGTCGGACGCCTTCCGGTAGCGGCGGTTCTCGGCGACCTTGACGAAGCGGCGTTGGTCGAAGTTTTGACGACTCCGAAAAATTCGCTGCTCAAGCAGTATCAAAAACTGTTCGAGTACGAGAGCGTGGAGCTGGTGTTCGAGCGGGAAGCTCTCGAAGCGATCGCGCAACTGGCTCTGGAGCGCAAAGTCGGCGCCCGCGGCTTGCGCATGATTATGGAAGAGTTGATGCTCGATCTGATGTACTACCTGCCCTCGTTCAGGCGCGTCAAGCAGTTCGTCGTGACGCGGAAGATGGTCGAAGACCACGATCTGCGAGTCGGTCTGCTGGAGAAAGCCGGTTAGCCGCAATTTAAACAGACGAGTCCCGCGGCAAAAATCTTGTGGCGGTAACGGGATTCAAGAGCAGCGCGCTCAAGCGGTTCTTCGAGAAGAACGACGCGCGCCGACTACAGCGTCAACAACTCCGAAAAATCGAACAGATTTTGACGCTGCTACACAATGGCGCTCCGCTGCGGGACTTGCGAGAACGCCAGGGTTTTCAACTGCATGAGTTGAAGGGTAGCGACAAGGGAGTTTGGACGGTTCGAGTTACCGGAAACTGGAGAGTAACATTCCGCGTTGACGCGCAAGGGAACGCCTACGATGTTGACCTTGTGGACTACCATTAAGTAAGGGAGCGGAACATGATTATCGGAACCAGTGAGACCGCCTACATGAATCTAAACCCGCTGCATCCCGGCAGGTTGTTGAAGGATGGCTATGTCGACGCAGATCCCGACTTCCCGGAAGACCAGCCGGGAATGACTGTCGGGGAAGCCGCGGCCAAGATCGGAGTTAGCCGGGGCAACCTCTCCCGTGTCCTGAACGAACGCGGCCCGGTAACTATCGACTTGGCCTTGAAGCTCGAAGCCCTCGGATGGTCGACAGCGGACTCGTGGCTAAGGCTTCAGTTGAAGTGGGACCTTGCCCAAGCCCGCAAGCGCCGGAATCAGCCCCGCGCCGAAGCGCCGGTCGTCCTCGAAGTGAAGCAGATGCTTGCGGAATCCGCCGAACGGCGCGCCGCCGCGTAGCGGGGTTCTCGCAAGGCCGCCGCCGTCTCGGTGGGGAGCAGCCCGCCGCGCCTATCGATTTTCCGTCTCGGTCAACCAGTCCGGACGCTTCAACACTTCGCGCGGACGGCTGCCGTCGCTGGGCCCGATCACCCCGTCGCGCTCCATCGCGTCAAGGATTCTGGCCGCGCGGCCGTAGCCGAGGCGCAGCCGCCGCTGCAAGATCGAGGTCGAAGCCTTGCCTTGCTCGAGGATCAGGCGGAGGGCGTCTTCGTAAACGGGATCGTCGAAGTCCGCATCGCCGTCGGGCGAGTTTTCGCCTTCTTCGTCGGGCGTCGTCAGGTATTCGATTTCGTAATCGGGCCTGGATTGCCGCTTCCATTCGTTGACCACGGCTTGCGTCTCGTCCTCGGTAACCCACGGTCCGTGCAGGCGGCGCATGCGCGCGGTTCCCGGGGGCAAGTAAAGCATGTCGCCTCGGCCCAGCAGCGATTCGGCGCCTATGGAATCGAGAATGGTGCGCGAGTCGACGCGTGTCGCGAGGCGGAAAGAGATGCGGGCGGGCACATTGGCCTTGATCAGTCCGGTAATCACGTCGACGCTCGGCCGCTGGGTGGCCAGCACCAGATGGATTCCGACCGCTCGCGCCATTTGAGCCAGGCGCGTGATCGACTCTTCGACGGTCCGCCCTTCGAGCATCATCAGGTCGGCCAACTCGTCGACGATGACGACGATGTACGGCAGACGCTTCAGCTCGGCGGCGAGATCGGGGTTGCCGCGCGCATAGTTCTGCTGTATTTTTTCGATCTTGCGATTGAACTGATCGATATTGCGCACGCCGTGCTCGGCGAGCAGCTTCAAGCGCCGCTCCATTTCGCGGGTGGCGTTCTTGAGAGCGTTCGTCGCCTTCTTCATATCGGTGATGACGGGCGTCAGCAGATGTGGAATGTCGTAGTAGAGGCCGAGCTCGACGGTCTTCGGATCGACCATGATGAAACGCACGTCGTCAGGGGTCGCGCGCAGCAGGACCGACATGACGAGGCAGTTGATCAGCACGCTTTTGCCCGAGCCGGTCGAGCCGGCGACAAGCACGTGGGGCATCTTGGTCAGGTCCGCGACGTGAATCTTGCCGTTGATGTCTTTGCCCAGCGCGACGGTGAGAATCGACTTCGAATCGCGGAATTCCGGGGAATCCAGCACTTCTTTCAGGCCGATGATTTCGCGGTGCTTGTTGGGAACCTCGATGCCCACCGTGGACTTGCCGGGGATGCGCTCGACGAGGATCGACTCGCATTCGAGAGCGAGGCAAAGATCTTCGGAAAGGTTGATGACCTTGCTGAGCTTGATGCCGCGGTCGGGCTTGAACTCGAACGTCGTCACCACCGGGCCGGGATTGATCTGCGTCACGGAACCCCTCACCCCGAACTCGTCGAACTTTTCGACGATCTGACGCGAGACCTCGTGCAACTGGTTGGGGTTGTACGCTTCCCTCTCGAAGGGCGGGTTGAGCAGCACGGTGGTCGGGATCGTGTAGGAAACGGGTTCCGGGGGTTCCTCCAAGTCGTCGGCCGTTTCAAGCTCCGCGGGGTCTTCGTCCCACGGCGGATGTTCCGCGTCCTCCGCTGCGGCGTCCCCGCCGCCGTCGTCGAAGGCTTGCGCGAAGCTTTCGCTTGCCGCCTCGGCAGCGCTCCCGTTTTCGTAGGGAACGATCGGCGGCAGGTCTTCCTCTTCGGCGCCGGCGGCCTCGGCCGGTTCCTCGGCGTCCGCTTCGGCAAATGCCGGCCAGGTTTCCGGATCGTCTGCCGCCGGCGCGTCCGGCTCCAACGCAGCCTGCTCCGGCTCAACCGGTTCCGCCACAGCCGATTCCGCCGGGGGGGACTTCGCGGCGCGGGCAGCCCTGAATTTTTCTTTTGCCTTCTTGAATTTCTCGGCTGCGGCTTCGAGTTGGAAAGTGGTCATAAGGTAGAACGCCACGGCCGAAACGGCCAGCAGCAGCAGCACGGAGCCGCCGATATTCAGGACGGCCAGAGAGCGCTCGGCCAGGATCGAGCCGATAACCCCGCCCGGGAGAACCGCGCCCTCCCAGAGGGTTCCGAGCGGCAGCAGCGACAGGGCGTAACAGGACGCGGCGCCGAACAAGGCGGCGCCGCAGAGCCGCATGGCGAGGAAGCGGGTCTCGATCGAGCGCAGCCAACGCCAACCGGCGATCGCCAGCCCGGCGGGCAGCAGGAAGGCAGCCAGTCCGAAGCATTGCAGCATGAAGTCGGCCAGATAGGCGCCGGGCAGGCCGACAAGATTGCGCGCGGTCGGATCGGCGGAAGCGACGTTGAAAGAGGGATCGAGAGGCGAATACGAGGCCAGGCTCAGCGCCGCTCCAACCGCCGCAAGAATCAACAAAAACCCTATCGGTTCCTTGAATCGCGGGTTTTCGGCCAGGAGTTTTTTCATCGTTCCCCTCGCTCTTATTCAGCCGAAAAGGCTGCCGGGAGCGAAGCGGAAGAGTACGCAAGAATAATAACCAGTATGCCAAACCCCAGGCGGTAATACACAAACGGAATCAGGGTCGAAGTCTGCAAGTATTTCAAGAAGGCCGCGATCACGGCATATCCGGCGGTTGCGCTGACCATGATTCCGACCGCCAGCGGCAGCAGATTCTCCGCCGTCAGCGAATCTCCCTGCAGCGCATCGTAGGCGGTTTTCAGCCCCGCGCCAAGGATGACCGGGCTGGAGAGCAGAAACGAAAACCGCGCCGCCGAGGAACGGCTCATGCCCAGAAACAGGCCCGCCGCGATGGTGGCGCCG
Organism: Bryobacterales bacterium; assembly: GCA_965214915.1. Taxonomy (GTDB): domain Bacteria; phylum Acidobacteriota; class Terriglobia; order Bryobacterales; family UBA6623; genus CATQHP01. The sequence goes on from CBDCCP010000001.1 coordinate 2,282,162, forward strand.
GAGCGGGAAGTACCGGGTACGAGAGCCAGCGCTTGGGCGCATCCGACGAGCATGGCGTCGCGGAAGGAGAGCGAGTCCAGGCCGCGCCGCCCTTGGCCGCGGCGCTCGATCCACCAGATGCAAAGGCCCACTGCAATCAACATGACGCCGATCACAAGCGGATTGCGCAGCGTCGTTTCCACCATGCTCTTCAGCGCGAACCCCGCAACGGCCGCCGGAACCGTGGCTGCCGCGAGGTAGGCGAAGAGCCGCGGATTCTCGTAGAGAGCGGCATCCGGATGGCCGCTTTGCGGAACGAGCACGCGCCGGCCCGCGGCGAGCCCGAGCAAGCGGATCCAGGTCTTGGCGAAATAGGCCAGCACCGCAAGCAGCGTCCCGACGTGCAGAGCGACGTCGAAAGGCAGGCCGAAATCCTGCCAGCCCAACAGCCAGGGCGCCAGCACGAGATGGGCAGTGCTGCTAACCGGAAGAAATTCGGTCAGCGCCTGGAGCAAAGCCAGGAACACGACTTGGAACAGGTCCATGGGGCTGCCGCTCAAGCCAATCTTGCCGGGCGCTCAATGCGCCGCCGCGGCGGCGAACACGCTGACGAGGTTGCCGCCATCGTCGAAGGGCGGCTCTTGGGCTTCGCCGAGAATCTCGATGGCGGGATTGCGGCGCAACTCCGGCAACAGGTTTTCGCTGACCATGAGGTCGCCCAGCTTCATCGTGTTACGGATCCAGGCGATCGAGCAATCGCGCGTGTCGAGGCGCCCGCAGGTGGGCAGCACGCGCTCCAGGCACTCCTTATCGGTCGGGAAATGGATCGGCGTGAATCCCGGCTGCGTGGTGGAAGCCGTGAGACTGTTCACCCAGGTCGCTTCGAGGTTCAGGTTCTCGAGCAGACGATCGTTGGCCACGTCGGCCATGCCCATGCCGACCGCGTTTCCGTAACTCAAAGCGGACAACCCGCGGACAAAAATGCGGCCGATCTTGGGCACGCCGCTCCAGCAATTGGGGCCGAGGTTCACCGCGCGGTTGACCACCTTGGTGTCCATTCCGGCGCCGCTGACTTCTTTGCCGATCTCGTCGAGAATCAAGAAGTCCAAGCGCTCGACCGGAATGTTCGCTTTCCAGGATTTCACGCGGGCAAGCAACTCGGCTTCGCGCTCGGCCATGCCTTCGACGCCGAGCGCGTACACTTCCGCCGTGTTGTGATGGGCGTCCTCCATGATGGCCAGTCCGCCGAGCATCTTGCCGGTATTCATGACGACTTCGCCGACGCGCCGGATGACCGCCTCCATGCCGATGCGCAGCGCCCAGCAGTGATAGCGTTTGGCGCCTTCCCACTTGCCCAGGCCGATCGCCATCATTTTGTGAATGCCGCTTTCGAGCGCGCCTTCGAAGTCGGTGTGCCACTTGACGCGGCTGCAGAGCATGACGCCGTCGCTCTCGAAGGCGTTGCGGTCCATCGAAACGTCGATTCCTTCGCCGGTTCGCCCGACGCGGACGACATCGAGCGAGCTCACGACCGGAGCGGCCATGGACGCCTCGGTAATGCCGTAGTGCGCGAGAACGGCGGCCTGGCCCTCGGCCGTGGCCGCGCCGTGGCTGCCCATCACGGGAACGATGAACGGACTGACGCCGCGGGACTTCCAGTAGTCCACGACCGCCTTGACGATGACCGCGATGTTGCGAATGCCGCGGCTGCCGACGCCGACCGCGATGCGGCTGCCGCGCGGAACCCGGTTGGCCCAGTCGGCCGCTTCCATTTCATGGCGAACGGAGGCGGCGACGTCCGCGAGGCGGCGGTCGGGAAAGTTCTGACGGATGCGGACAAGTTTCTGTATGCGCATGTTGCGAAGAATACTTTGCTCGGCGCCGGCTAGCCTCGCGAGCGGAGGAAACGCAGATACTCTTGAATCCGCGGCTCATAGCGGACGATGCGCCCGCTGTCGGCGTACTCCTTCAATTTCTGCGCGCGGAAGTAATCGAAAATCCGGTCGCGCTTGAGGTCGAGTTGCGACTGGCGGATCGTCTCGCCTTCGTCTTCCAGGGCGCTCTCGTCCGCGGCGTTGAGGGCGAGGGAGCGGTAAACGACGAAACGGCTGCCCGAGCCGACGGGGCCGATCACCGATCCATCGACTTTCTCGAAAGCTTCCGGCCCCAGCGTCTCTACCCGGCCGACGCCCTCGATCGAGTCCGAGCGCTTCACGAACTCCGATTTCGATGTTTTGAGCCGCAGCGCGCGCGCTGCGGCGGCGAGATTGCCGCCGTTCTCGCGGGCCTTTTGGGCAAGCTCTTCGGCTTTCGCCCGCGCCAGCTTCGACGCTTCGTCGTCGATATAGTTCTCGCGGACCTCGCTGCGGAATTCCTCGAGCGCGCCGTCCCGCGCGGGCGTGACGCCGGTCACGACGCCGATGTACAGCGCGCCGTCCTGGGTAACGGTAAATATCTCTTCCGCGGCTTCTTCGAAGATGGCTCTGACCAGCAGCGACGCTTTGGGCAAGTCGGGAGGCAGAGACGCCCGGCTGAAAGGCTCGAACGCCTGCACCGGCAAATTGACGGCGGCCCCGGCCTTTTCGAGCTCGACCCCGTGTTCCTGAGCGGCGGCGAGAGCGTTGTCCATCAGATCGAGGCGCGTACTTTGCGAACGCTCGATAATCAAGTCTTCGCGGATGCGTTCGCGTACCTCGTCGAGCGGCTTGACCGTGCCGGCATCCTTCGCCTCGACGCGGATCAGGTGGTAGCCGAATTCGGTCTTGATCGGCTCGGAACTCAATTCCCCGACTTCGAGCGCGAACATGGCCTGCTCGAATTCGGGAACCATCATTCCCTGCGTAATCCAGCCGAGATCGCCGCCGGAGTCGGCGTTGGCGGGGTCTTCGGAGTGTTCGGCGGCCAGCGCTTCGAAGTCGCCGCCGTCGCGAAGCTGCTGCAACACCTCTTCCGCTTTCCGCCACGCCTCTTCGGCTTCCTCCTCGGATTTTTCCATCGTCGAGAAAAGGATATGGCGGGCTTGGTAGCGCTCGGGGTTTTCGAAGCGGTACTGGTTTTCGGCGTAGTAGAGCTCGATCTCGGTTTCCGACAGGTCGATGTCGTCGGTGGCGTAGTTCGCGCCGATCTCGATCAGCTTGCAGGCGCGCTCTTCCTGCTTGCGGTAGCGCAACTTGTTGGCCTCGAAGTATGCGGCCAGCTTCTCGTCGGTAACGGCAACCGCGGAGCGTAGATCGTCGCGCTCCACTGCGGCCCACTCGACCTGAGCCGTGTCGTTGCGCTGATGGAAGACCCTCTTGACCTCGTCGTCGCTGACGCTGACGCTATCGGTGACCAAGCGCTTCAACCGCGTCTCGATGGCGATCTCTTCCAGGAGGTCCGCCTCGAACTCGGGAATCGTCTTCTGGAACTGCTGCTGCACGAACCCCCGATACGCCGCCTCCCCAACGAATTTGCCGTCGGGGAACAGCAAATCCGAGAGTTGATCGCGCATCCACTGCGCGAGTTCCTCCTCGCTGGGGATCAGGCCCAACTCGTCGGCCTCGTTTATCAGCACCCGCCTGCCGATCAGGTTTTCAACCGTATTGTTAGCGAAAAAAGCCAGTGACTCGGGGGGGACATCGCCTGTGCGCACATACCGGCGAATACCGGCGTCGAGGTCCGCTATGGTCACTGCGCGATCTCCGACTTCGACCAGAACCTGGGCGTCCGCCCCGCTTTGCTGGGTGCTGAATACGCTCGGCACGAGAGTAATCACCATCGAACCGGCGATCAAGAACAAAAGCGCGCCCATCACCCAGCGCAAGGTTTTCCCTTGATTTTGGAACAGCTTCAACATCGGAATCGTCCTCCGAGCACTGACCGCGGCGGCGCAAACGGCGTCGGATAATCGGACGCGCGAAGGCCTCGCCGGTCAATGCGTTTTCGTGTCGGCTCGCGCGTTGCGGCCGAAAGCCCGCTTATTCGATTGTACTACGCTTGCAGGGGAACCGTTTTGCGGCAAACGGCGCCGCCCGGATCGGAAGGATCGCTGCGGACAAGAACATCGACCGACGTAACGCCGTTCTCGATCAGGTAAGCTCGCGCCTCGTCTATGCCGGCGCCGACTTCGCTTGGGCCGTGGCTGTCGTCGCCGAAGCAGAAGGGTATGCCCATCTCGGCGGCCCGCCGCAGCAGCCGCGGCGCGGGATACGGCCCGCCCAGTCGCTTGCGCCGGCCCGCCGTGTTGAGATCGAGGATCGCGCCGTATTCGCGGGCCGCTTCGAGAGCGCGGCCGGCGGCCTTGCGCACCTTCGGCGCTTGCAGATCCGCGGTATGCGGAGCGTTGCGGCGATGTAGATCGAGGTGGCCGACAACTTGCGGCTGCAAGGCGGCGATCATCTCCGCTACCAGTTCGTAGTAAGCCGCGCACAGGGCTTCGAGACCGCCGCACGATTCGACGGCGGCGTCGAAATCTTCCTTGGTTCCGTCGATCGGGAGTTCATTCACGTGATGGACCGAGCCGACCATGTAGTCGAATGCGTGCCGGCGCCGGAGTTCGAGCATCGCCTCCCGGTAGCCCGCGGCCGGCACGACTTCCGCTTCGAACCCGCAAAGAACGGTAATGCGCTCGGCGTATTCGGCTGCGAGACGGCGAACCTCGGCGGCATATGCCTCGAAGTCCCGCTGCAAACGCGCCGCGTCGTAGCCTTTTTCGCGCTCCGAGTCGTAGAGGAACCGCTCTTCGAGGCGCGGCGCATGCTCGCTTACGCCGTATGCGCGGTAGCCGGCCGCAACGGCGGCCTCGATCGTTTCCCGCAATGAGCCGCGGGCGTGCTCGCAGAACTCCCCGCTGTGGCCGCCGTGCAGCGAGACTCTCCACTGCGGGACGCTCATGAACGCGCCGGACCGGCCTACAGCGCTTAAACCGCGAACCCGTGCTGCTTGCGGTGGTGGGGTCCGTCAAATCTCTGCGTGGACTTGAACAACTCGTGGCGTCCGTCGCCGCCCTCTGCGGCGGCTTGCGCCACGACTGCCGCCTTCTGCCCGTCGTTCATCGGTTCGAAGTTGCGCGCGATCTCGATTTCGGCCCGCAACTCTTCCATCGACAGGATGCCGACGACCAATGTCGCTACGGGCAGGCTCAGCGCATACCGGCGGCACTGCTCGTAGGAGATGTCGGTCTCGCTGGGGATCTTGCCTCGCGGCGAGCCGCCGCCCAGGCTCTTCATGCCGATGACGCCGACGTCGCGGGCCAGGCAGACCGGCACGACTTCCTTCTGGAAGCTGCGGTAGTGGGCGTCCATGACGTTGATCGGCATTTGCGCGCCGGCCCAGTCGTAGCCCTTGTTGAGCATTTTCAGGTGAATGCGCGGGTCTTTGTGGCCGGTGAAGCCGATGTAGCGCACCTTCCCGGCCTTCTGCGCCTCCAGGGCCGCTTTCATGCCGCCCTTCTCGAAAACCCAATCCGGGTCGGAGTCGTAAACCATCTCGTGGAACTGCCACAGGTCGATGCGGTCGGTTTTGAGCCGTTTCAGGCTTTCGTCGAGGCAGCGTTTCGATCCCTCGTAGTCGCGCTCGCAGTTTTTGGTCATCAGGAAAACCTTGTCGCGCTTTCCGTCTTGGGCCAGGGCGCGGCCCATGATTTCTTCCGAGCCGCCGTCGTGGTAATCCCAGGCGTTGTCGAAGAAGGTCATGCCTTCATCGATCGCCGCATGCATGATCTTGACGGCCTCGTCCTTGTTTTCGACGGCGCCGATGTGCCAGCCGCCCAGGCAAAGGATCGAAACCTGCTCGTCCGTGCGGCCGAGCCGTCGGGTGGGCAGTCCGCTTTCGTTTTGCTGAGCAACGGCCCGCTGCGCGAGCGCAGCCGCCATGGCGCTGCCGAACATGCCTTTGAAGAAACTCCGGCGGGAATCCTTTAGAGACGACATTGCAATCCTCCTTGACGCGCCTGACGGCCGTCGCCACCATTCTACACTCCCGGCGCGTATATGCCGCCGGGGAGAAACGCAGTCCGGGCGAAAAACGTAACAAATACGGAAGGAGTCGGTCATGCCGAGGTTCCCGCAGATTCGAATCGGCGCTTGGGTTGCATTGCTTCTCGTCCTCGGCGCGCCGCTGCGCGGGGAATTGGGCGGCTTCGGCGAGCCGCTTCCATCGCCGGAATTTCATCTGGAATGGGTTTCCGGCGACCGGGAGCAACTCGAGTGCCGCTTCGACGCCGCGCAGTTGGAGTTGCTCGAAAAGCTGAATCGGATCGACCGCGGCCGCATCGCCGCGCTGGAAAAGATCGTGGTTCCCGACCGCTGGGATCTGCCCGAGATCGCCTACAGCCCGCTGCCCCGGCGCTTTACTTGGGCGGCGTATTTTCCGAAGGCGGTCGTCGTCAGCAAAAAGCTGCAAGCGTTCGCGGCGTATGAAGACGGACGCCTGGTTCGCTGGGGGCCGGTGAGCACCGGGGCGGCCGGCAGCCAGACGCCGGGCGGACTGTTTCACCTCAACTGGCGCTCGCGGGGCTGGCGCAGCACGGTCAACCGCAATTGGTTCTTGAAATGGTACTTCAACTTCGGCAACAAGCGCGGGCACTCCTTCCACGAATACGAGCTGCCGGGCTTGCCCGCCAGTCACGGATGCGTGCGCATGCTTGGCCGCGACGCGCAATGGATGTACGACTGGGGCGACTCCTGGAAACTCGAACAACGCGGGCAGCGGATCGCAAAACAGGGGACGCCGGTGCTCATACTCGGCACGTACGACCACGCCGCCGACAAACCCTGGCTTGCCGCCGAGACGCTCGATCTCGAGGCTGCCGCGTTGCCGGGCGAAGCGTTCGACCTCGCGGCGGAAGCGCTGTCGGCGCGGGCCGGCGAGACGGCCGAACCGCCGTTTCCCCCTGATGACGGAGCGGGCGGCGCGCCGCGTCGTCCTTGGGCGCGGGCGCTCCCGCCGCCCCCGCTTCCGTGAATCGGCGGCGCTACAGGATGGGCTCGCCGCGCTCGCGAACCCAACTTGCATGGAGCGCTTGCAGGCGTTCAGTCAGCGGACCCCGCTCGCCGCAGCCGATGCGCCGTCCATCCACCTCGATGACCGGGGAAAGCTCGCCCATGGTTCCGGTAGCGAACGCTTCGTCAGCCGTATAAACCTCCGTCAGCGACAGGTTTTTCTCGACCGATTCGATGCGGTTCGCCCGCGCAAGCTCGATGACCGCGCCGCGGGTGATGCCGGGCAGACAGCTATCGGCATGAGGGGTGTAGAGAACCCCGCCGCGAACCAGGAACACGTTCGTTGCGTTGGTCTCCGCGACGAAGCCGTGAATGTCGAGCATCAGCGCATCGTCGACGCCGGCGACGTTGGCTTCGATCTTCGCCAGAATGTTGTTGAGCAGATTGTTGTGGTGGATCTTCGAGTCGAGGCACTGCGGCGCGTTGCGGCGTATCGAAGAAGTGATCAGCCGAATCCCGCTCGGGTCGTAAACCGGCGCCTTCCATTCGGCCAGAACGATCAACGTGCAGCCGGACCGGTTCCAGTGGGGACTCATTCCGGAGGTGACTTTCTCGCCGCGCGTCAGGGTGAGCCTGATGTGTACGCCGTCGTTCATGCCGTTGGCTTTGAGCGTTTCGAAGATCGCCCGCTTGATTTCCCCGCGGCCGGGCGCGCCGGCGAACGCCAGGGCATGCGCGGAGGCGAAGAGGCGGTCCAGGTGACGATCCAAATCGGCGACTTTTCCGTCGTAAACGCGCAGACCCTCCCATACGGCGTCGCCGCCCTGAACCGCGCTGTCGAAGACCGAAATTTTGGCCTCGGCGCGGGGCTTGAGCTCGCCGTTGACATGGACGAGAATGTCGGCGTTTCTGGGGTCAGGCAGGTTCATACGTTGAAAATCGTGCGAGGAACACTGTATCAGGCGCGCCGGTGGCTTATAATCGCCGCAGCATGAGAATCTTTCGAATCCTCTTGGTTCTTGTTCCGGCGGCGGCCGCCGCGCAGCCGGAGACCGCGACCGTCTATCTCGGCTTGGGCGAGAAAGCCGAGGCGGTCGAGGATTGGAGCGGCTCGATCGCCGTTTCCGGCGGCGATCTCACGGCGCTCGAAGAGCGGCATTTCTCGGAAGCCGACCGGTTGACCGGGAGCAACAAATGGGTTGCCTCTACCCGCGAGGAGCGTATCCGCGGGTTCCCGCGCGTCAATTACAACGAGATGAGCCCGGCGGAATTGCCGCCGACGCAGTATTCCCCCGTCGGGCTGTTCGCAACGGTTCGCGGCGGCGGATCGGCTCGGGTCGCGGTCAAGACCCGGCAAGGCAATTTTTCGTTTCGGCTGAGCGAGCTTACTGACGAGGCCAAGAGCTTCCTCGACGGCCGGGCGACGGCGGCGCTGACTCCCGCGGTGGAGAAACTCTCGAGCGAAGAGTACGAAGACGACGAGGCGGCGCTCGTCCGGCTCTCGGATCATGCCTTGGCCGCGGCGTGGGTTGCTTACCGCGATCGCGGGGACCGCGTGCTTTGGCGCGTGCGCGAGAACGGCGTTTGGGGCGATGTCGAGGAAGTGACCGGACCCGGCGACATCTGGCGGGTTTCGCCGGCCTCGCCCGGCGCGGGCAAAGCATGGGTTTTCTGGAGCCTGCGCGACGGAACCCGCTGGGACCTGTGGGGGCGCTTGCGGGGCGGCGGCTCCTGGAGCGCCCCGCAAAAAATCAGCGGCGGCGGCTCGAACACGTTCCATCGGGCGGCTTCGGCGGACGGCAAGGTCTTCGTGGTCTGGCAGAGCTTTCAAGGCGCGGCAGGCAAGACGCAAAGCGACATTTACCTGCGGGTTTACGACAACGGAGCATGGGGCGAGCCGCTGCGCGTCAGCGAGTCGGACGCCAACGACTGGGAGCCGCAGATCGCCAGCGGCCCCGACGGCGAGGCGCATATCGTCTGGGACAGTTACGACGCCGGCAACTACGACGTTTTTTACCGCGCATACGCCAACGGAAAGCTGGGCGCCGTCGAACAGGTCACCCGCAGCGAGCGCTTTCAAGCTCACGCCAATGTCGCCGTGGACAATGCCGGCGCGCCGTGGCTTGCCTGGGACGAGTCCGGCGTGAACTGGGGCAAGGATCAGGGCTATCTGATTACGCCGCCGCTGTCCGTGCCGCTGCACCAGGAACGTTCGATCCAGGTCGTCAAGCGCGACGGCGGCTCGTGGGTCGAGCCGAAAGCGGACCTGGAGCCGTTCTACGTTTACCGCCTCTATCCGAATTTCGAGAATCCGCAACTCGCATTCGACGCGACGGGCGCGCTGACGATGCTGTTCCGGCATTGGACGCGGCAAAGAGCCCACTCCATCGGCTCGAAGCTGATGTGGGAAACCTTCATCACCCGCTTCGACGGCAAAGCGTGGTCAACGCCGGCGCCGCTCAACCACAGCCAGGGCTCCATCGAAAAACGGCCGGCGCTGGTCCGCGCGGGCGGCGGAAGCCTTTATGCCGCCTGGATGACGGACAATCGCCCCTTCCGCGACATGACCCCGCGCAATGCCGAGATCTATGCGGCCGATCTGGGCAAGGCCGCAGGCGCTCCCGACTACGCCGCGGGCAACTTCCAACCCTATGTCGAGCCGTTTGCCGAGGCTGCGCCGATCCATCCCTACGAAGCGGAAAACGTCAAGACAATTCGCGCGCATGCGATCGCCGCCAGCGCCAAAAAATACAAGATTTACCGCGGCGACATGCACCGTCATACCGACGTCTCGGCGGATTTCAAATACGACGGCTCGCTGATCGAGGTTTACCGCTACGCTCTCGATGTTGTGGCGTTCGACTACATCGTGCCCACCGACCACCAATTGGGTTACGACCAGGAATTTACCTGGTGGCAGGACGAGAAGCTGGCGGACCTCTTCCATCTGCCGGGAACGTTCACGCCGATGTTCGGTTCCGAACGGTCTTTGAATTTCCCGAACGGCCACCGTAACGTGATCTTCGCCAAGCGGGGCACGCGGCCGCTGCCGATCCCGGAGGCCGAGCGGCGGGGCGAGGAGCGCGCCGAAAAACTCTATGCCTACCTGCATGAGAACGACGGCATCTCGATGCCGCACAGCTCGGGCACCGCGCAGGGCACGGACTGGTTCAACAACGATCCCGAGGTCGAGCCTCTAGTGGAGATATTCCAGGGCTACCGCGCCAGCTACGAATACATGGGCGCGCCGCTCGCCGCCTCGCCGCAAAAATTGCGCGAGCAGCGCTCGGGCTTCAATCCGATCGGCTACTGGTGGGACGCGCTGCGCAAAGGCTACAAGATCGGCGTGCAGGCTTCGTCCGACCACTGGTCGACGCACATTTCCTACGCGATGATTCTTGCCGAGGATTTTACGCGCGAAGCGATGTTCGCGGCGCTGAAGGCGCGCCACGCCTACGGCGCGACCGACAACATCGTACTCGACTTTCAGGCGTCCGACGAAAACGGCAACACGTATATCATGGGCGACATCGTGCGCTCGAATCGAGCCCCGCAATTGAAGATCAAGGCGATCGGGACGGATAAGATCAAGCAGTTCGTGATCGTGAAGAACGAGGGGATTCTTTACACGCATCACCCCAATGCCGAGGAATACAGCTTGCAGTTCACGGACAAGGATTTCGAGGCCGGCTCGAATTACTACTATGTCCGCGTGCTGCAGAACGACGGTCAGGTGGCCTGGAGCTCGCCGATCTGGGTGGAGTAGGGATTCCGATAGGCCCCGCTGTTCGAGATAGTTATTTAATCGGCGGCGCGCCCTTCAACTTCAATAACAACCGCCGGCCGAGTTTCAGCAGCGGATAGCCCAGCCTTGCCGCAACGGGCAAACCGAACATGATCCGGTTCGCCGCGTTGAAAACGCCCCGCTTGCCGGACAGCAGCGCCAGTATATGCAGGGCGTCGCTGCCGAAATAATAACGTCCGTGCAGCTTCAGCACCATGCCGTCGTTCAAATCGTAAGGCAGCTCTCTTATCTCCTGAACCAGCGGCCCGTCTTCGCGGGAATTGACGAGAACGAACTCGCCAACGGCGTTTCTGACGTCAAGGTAGCGCGCATAGTTCTTGCAGAGAAGGCACTCGCCGTCATAAACCAGCCAAGCCTGCTCCGCGCCCCTCATCGACTCCGAGCGATTGTCATTCTAGCGCTGACCGCGCATCTCGACTCCATGTTCGTTCGAGAGAGTCGCCGAGTGGCCGGTGAAGCGCAAGCCGGCGGCGCGGGTCAGGTTCGCAGCAGGCTTGCGCGCGCCGCGTCGCGCGCTTCATGTACGCCGGCGGTGACTCGGATCGACTCGGCAACGTTGAGTTCGAGGCGCCCCGCTGCGTTGCGGGCGATCTTTAGCGGGACGACGGGGGCGCCCGCGGCTTTAGCCGCCGCGAACGCTTCCAGGCGGAAGCGGCTGCGGGGAACGGTTTCGCCGGGCGGGTTGTCGGCGAGGACGACGACGGAGACGCCGGCGTCGAGCGCGGCGCGGATGCAGTCTTGCAATCCCCCTTGCGGATCGGCTGCCAGCGGATCGAGCATGAACGCATACGGCGCGGGGAGGTCGGCGAAGCCCCGGGCATCGGCGAATACGAACGGCGAACGGATGCTCGCGGCAAGCAACAGGGGATCGAGGCGGTCGGCGCGTATGGCCGGCCAAACGCACGGCGAGTCCGAGCGGAGCGCGGTCCCGGCGGGAACCCCCGACAGGGCGGCTAGCCGGCCGGCTGCGAAACGAATGACTTTCGAGGCCGCCGCGGGCGCCGGCATCAGGCGGGCGGCCAAACCGAAAGTCAGCGCAACCGCCGATTGCAGAGCGAACAGCGTTGCCGCCTTCGCCCGCGCCGCCGCCCGCCGGCCGACCGCCGCGGCCCAGGCGCGGGCGGTTTCCAGCCGCAGCTTGACGACTTGCATCCACGGCGCGGCGCGTTTCCTGCCGGCGAGCTCGCTTGCTTCGTACATGCGCCGGGTTTCGGCCCGCCGGATTTTTCCGCTTGAGGTTTTCGGCACGGTTTCCGGAGCAACCAGCACGACGTCATCGGGCGGCAGTCCGATTTTTTGGGCGACGCAATTGACGATGCGCTCGGCTGTGCGGCGGCGTTCGCCGGGGTCGTTCAGGCGCGTCTCGGCGACCAGGACCAGCTTTTCGGTGCCGCTGCCCGGATCGACCGTTCCGAAGGCGGCGACGCAGCCCTTGCGCACTCCTGCGGCCTCCCAGGCGGCCATCTCGACGTCTTGGGGAATGATGTTGTGGCCGGATTTGACGATGCAGTCCTTGAGGCGGCCCGTAATGTAGATCTCGCCGTCGGCGAAGTAGCCCAGATCGCCCGTGTCCATCCAACCCTCGGAGTCGATGGCCGCTCTCGTGGCTTCCGGGTTGCGGAAATAGCCCGGGGTGCGGGAAGGTCCTTGGAAGATCACTCGGCCACGCACGCGCTCCGGCAGATCGTTGCCTGCGGCGTCGACGACGCGCAGGCGATGATCGGGCAAGGGGGCGCCGTTGGCGACGAACCGCAGGGCGCCCTGCGGCGCGGCGCCGTTCACGGGGACGGCGCGCCCTTCGCGCTCGAACGCGGCGCGCTCGACGGCGTCGATCAGCGGGCCGCGCCCCAGCGGCGGGAAAGTCAGCGCTACCGACGATTCGGCCAGCCCGTAGCAAGGCAGGAATCCGCGCGGGTCGAAGCCCCAGGGGCGGAAGCGCTCGGTGAAACGCTCGAGCGTTGCCGGCAGCACGGGCTCGCCGCCGCTGATGACTACGCGCCACGGCGACAAATCGACGCCTTCCAGGGCTTCGTCGCCGATCTTCCGCGCGCAGATCTCGTATGAAAAATTGGGAGCCGGGCAGAGCGTTCCCCCGGAGTCGCTCAGCGCCCACAGCCAGCGCTCGGGCCGCGAGAGGAAATCGAGCGGCGACAACACTGTGATGGGGAAGCCGTAGTAAAGGCTGAACAGCCACGAGCCGATCAGCCCCATGTCGTGGTAGAGCGGCAGCCAGCTTACAACGACGTCGTCCGGAGCGGCCTCGACCGCCCAACCGATGCCGCGCACGTTGGCGAGCACGTTGGCGTGGGTCAGCGTAACGCCTTTGGGATTTCCTGTGCTGCCCGAAGTGTATTGGATGAAGAAGATCTCGGAAGGATTCGCGGGGACTCCGTTCGCAGCCCGGCCGCGGCCGGCAAGCTCCGCGACCGTCGTGACTTCCCGCAGCGCGGGCAGATTGAGCTCCATCACCTTCGAGATGGCCCGCACGCGGTCGAACGAGATGAGGAACCTTGCCCCCGCGTTGCGCAGAATCAACGTCTGGCGGCGGACATATTCCTCGATCTGACTCGGTCGCGCCGGCGGATAGATGGGCACGGCGATGCCGCCGGCCAGCATCGCGCCGAGAAAAGCATAAAAGAAATCGGCGCAAGTCGGCAGCATGACGGCTACCGTCTCGCCCGGTTTCAGCCCCGATGCCGTCAGGCCGCCGGCGACTTCCGCCGCGCGCTCGTAAAGACGGCCGTAGCCGATGTCCTCGCCGCGGTCCCGGTCGAGCAGATGGATTTGCACCCGGGAGGGATCGCGCTCGACCTGTCTGCGGAGCGCCTCGGTGAAGGTGACGGCGTCGGCCGGAGGAGGCGCGGCTTCCCGCGCCGGCTGGACGATCGGAAAGCGCGTCCGCGGCCCGCCGGCGCACTCGGCCTCCATGACGGCCGCCGCCCATTCGCCGGGCGTTTCGGCGGATTGGGCGACTCTGTCGGGCAGGCGGACGCCAACGGCCTTCTCGACGCGCACCAGCAACTCGACCCGTTCGAGACTGCCCAGGCCGAGGTCGCCGTCAAGCGTCGAATCGAGCGCGGCGCGGCTTGCGGCCTGCCCGGAACCGAGCTCCGTCAACAATCCCCGAACGCAGTCGAGCACGGCGGCTTCCGCGGCGGACCGCTCCGTTGTTGCGGCGGCGGGCATTCGATTTTCCAGCATACCGGAGCGGGCCGGCGCGGCGCGGCTTATAATGGACCGGAAATGATTATAAGCAGGAAACGGGCGCCGGCCCCGCGAGTTGTCGGGTTGCGCTTCGCCCCGTGGCTGTTGCTCCTGTTTTGCTTGGCGTCGGCGGGACAATCGGCGGCGCAGGAAGCCGGGGGGCTGCGCTTCGACGCCCCGTCCGGCTGGGAGTCGCAGCCCAAACCCATGAGGACGGCGAACTTCGTCGTGCCGGGCGCCGGCGGAGACGGCGAGTGCGCCGTCTATTATTTCGGCCCCGGCCAAGGCGGCGGCGTCGAAGCGAACATCCAGCGTTGGCTCGGGCAATTTCTCGGAGCGGACGGCCGGCCGCTGCGCGCCGCGGACGCGAAGCGGACGCAGCGGACGGTCAACGGGATCGAAGTCACGACGCTCGACGTCGCAGGCACGTATCTTTTCAAGCCGTTTCCGATGGCCCGCCAAGCCGTCGAGAAGCCCGGCTACCGCATGTTGGCCGTGATTGCGCGCGGTCCCGATGCGCCGATCTTTTTCAAGCTCACCGCTCCGCGCGAGACGGCCGCCGCGGCCGAAGCCGCATTTCATAAAATGATCGACTCGCTGCGAAAATAAAACTATGAGTCCGGCCGCGGCGCCGGGCGGAAGTCCTGCCGGCTATGAATCTACGCACACTGCTTCTCGCAACGCTGCTGCTGCCCGCGGCTTTCGATGCCGCGGCGGAGTGGAACCGCTTCCGCGGCCCGAACGGGACCGGGGTTGCAAGCGGCGCGAATATCCCCGTCGAGTTCGGCCCCGAGACGAACGTCGTCTGGAAAACGCCGTTGCCGGACGGCAACTCCTCCCCGGTTTTCGGCAGAGAAAGCATTTTCGTCACCGGTTTCGAGGGGGACAAGCTGTTCACGATCGCGCTCGACCGCCAATCGGGCCGGGTCAAATGGCGGCGAGAGATTGTGCGGACGCGCCGGGGCAGCCTGCGCAAACCGAACAACCCGGCGGCGCCCAGCGCGGCCACCGACGGCGCCAACGCATTCGTTTTCTTCCAGGACTTCGGCATGGCCGCCTACGGCCCGGACGGCAACGAGTTGTGGCGCATCGAGCAAGGCCCCTTCAACAATCCGATGGGGTTGGCCGCTTCGCCGATTTACGCCGACGGCAAGGTGATTCAGGTCTGCGACTCGGAAACGGGGTCGTACATGTACGCCGCCGACGCGAAGAGCGGCGAGATCGTCTGGAGAAACGAGCGTCCGTATTCGTTGCGCGGGTTTTCGACGCCCGTTTTGTATGAGCCGGCGGACGGCGGCTTGCAGGTTGTGGTTGCAGGTTCTTACGAGCTTGCCGCCTTCGACGCGGCATCGGGCGAGAAGGTCTGGTTCGTCCAGTCGCTGACCTGGCAATTGAAGCCGACGCCGGTAATCGACGGGGACTACGCATACGTTCTCGGCTGGGCGGGCAACGCCGATCTCGGCCTGCAGGAAGAGGTTCCGCCTTTTGCGGAAGCTCTCGACCGGTACGACGGCGACAAAGACGGCAAGCTGTCGCGGGAAGAGTTGCTGCCGGCGCTCGGCCGCAAGGTGGCGAAGAGCCTGGGCAGCTTCGACCTCGACCTGACGGGCTTCATGGAGGAGCGCGACTGGGAGCACCACCGCCGCAAAAAGAAAGTCGTCAACGCGATGCGCAAGATCAAGCTCGGCGGAAAGGGCGATATGACCGCGGGCGCCGTGCAGTGGAGCCACTACAAGAGTCTGCCGAACGTGCCCTCGCCTCTGCTCTACGACGGCATCGTTTACCTGTCGAAAGACGCCGGCGTCTTCACCGCGCTCGACGCGGCGGACGGAAGGGTTCTCAAGCAGGGGCGGCTGCGGGAGGCGATGGACCGTTACTTCGCCTCGCCGGTCGCGGCGGACGGCAAGATTTTCGCCGCCGACGAGGCCGGCAAGGTTTCAGTCATCGCGCCCGGGGCCGAGTGGGAAGTGATCCGCACGAACGACATGCAGGACGAGATTCACGCCACGCCGGCCATTGCCGACGGGCGGTTGTTCATTCGCACGAAGTCGGCGCTGTACTGCTTTGCCATGCCGGAATAGGCGTTCGGCGTCGCGGCGGGGCGTCAGCGAAACCTGCGCGCAGCCCGTGACGCTACTATAAGGGGGGCCGGCATCGCCCGTTTCACCCTGCAATGCGCGCCAAGGTTCTCGCAGTTGCGGTCGTCCTCGCGAGCTTCGCGGCCCCGCTCGATGCCCAGCGGATCGCGCTCTATCTCATCGACGGCGGCAAGATCGTCATTCGCGAATACAAGAGCGAAGGCGACCGCATCCGTTATTTCAGCGTCGAGCGCGGCCAGTGGGAAGAGATTCCCAAGGATTTGGTCGATATCGAGCGCACCCGCGAGGTCAACAAGCGTATGCAGGAAGCCGCTCGGGCGCGCAAGGAAGAGACCGAGCGGGAGCGCAGAGCCGAGCGGCGGGCGCAAACCGAGCTGCATCGCGTGCCGCTCGACGACGGCGTCTATCACCTGCGGGGGAACGAGATCGTTCCCTTGCCGCAGGCCGTGCTGGCGATTAACCGCAGCAAGAAGCGAACCGCTCTGAAAATCCTTTCGCCTGTGCCCATCGTTGCCGACAAGGAGACCCTGGCGCTGGAAGGACTCGGCGCCGAATTGGTCACCGCGGCTCCCAGACCGATCTTTTACATGCGGCTCGAGCGGTTTTCGCGGTTCGGCATCGTGCGCGTCAAGCCGGAAAAGAAACGCAAACGAAGAGTGGTGCAGACGATTCAAACCATTCCCCAATCGACCGAGCAATTCGAGAATCAAGAGGAGGTCGAGATTTTTCGCCAGCAATTGGCGCCGCTCGTGTATAAAATTTGGCCGGTGGAAGACCTGCCGCCCGGCGAATACGCACTGATCGACTTCACTCCGGGCGAATCGGATTTAAGGGTTTGGGATTTTTCGCACGATCCTCCGGCGGCAAAGACCGGCTCGTAACGGGCGCTTGCCAGGAATGCTCAGGGCTTTCATAACCGCAGCGCCGTTGCTCGCGGCGCTTGTTTCGCCGGCCTGCTCCGACAGCGCGCCCGCGGTCGCCGCCGTCAAGCCCGAGCGCCGCGATCTGGTCAGCTATCTGGTGACCAACGGGCGGCTGCGCCTGCCGGAGCGGACCGCTGTTCATGCCGAAACGTCGGGCCGCGTCGCCGAGCTTCGCGTGGAGAAAGGGGGGAAAGTGCGGGCCGGCGAAGTATTGGCGCGCTTGGCGGATTCCGGGGAACGCGCGATGCGCGCGCAGGCCCAAGCGAAGCTGGACGCCGCGCGCGCGGAACTGGCCGGCTTCGAGCAAGGCCCGGCCCCGGCGGAACGGGCCGATTTGGAGGCGCGGCTCGAATCCGCCCGTAATGAGAGCAAGCGGCTGAGCGCCGCGATCGACCGGGTAAAGAGGCTGATCGACAGGCAAGCCGCCGCGCGGAGCGAGCTGGACGAGTTGCAAGCCGCGGCCGCCGCTTCACGATTCGACATCGCTTCGCTGGAAGCGAAGCTGCACGGGCCGGTTTCGGAAGAGCGGCGCAAGGGGCTCGGCGCAGCGGTCCGCGAGGCCGAGGCCGTCCTGCGGCAAGCGGACGAACGCGCGGACGCCCTCGAAATCCGCGCCCCGACGGCGGGCGTCGTTTATGCGTTGGCGGTCGGCAGCGGAGATTATGTGCGCGCGGGCGATCCGATCGCTCGCATCGGCTCGCCGCAACGGCTGCGGGCGGCGATCTTCATCGACGAACCGGAACTTGGCCGCGTTGCGCGGGGCAGCAAGGCGGTTCTCGCCGCGGATGCCTACCCCGGCGCTTCCTGGCCGTGTACGATCGAAGCTCCGGCCGTCGAAGTCATCGAGTTGGAGACGCGCCGGGTCGGTGAAGTGTCCTGCATCGTCGAAAATTCCGACGGCCGCTTGATCCCCAATCTCACGGTCAGCGTGCGGGTCGAAACGGGCGCGGCCGACAATGCCCTCAGCGTACCCAGAAACGCCGTCGGGCGGGAGCGGGGAAAACCGTTCGTCTGGATTGCCGCCGGCGGCAAAGCATCGCAGAGGGCGGTCGATCTGGGCTTGCAAAGCCCTGATTTTATCGAAATCGCCGCCGGCCTGACGGATGCGGATATCGTGCTGCTGCCGGGCGCGGCCGAGCTCGCGCAAGGGCGGCCCGTGTCTCCGGAGGTTGGCAATGAATAGACCGTCGCCGGCTCTTGCCTTCCTGTTCGTTCTGTTCCTGCTCGTTCCGGGGCCGTCGCAAGCCGCGGATGCGGCCGCAACCGCGTACGAAAACGGCATCGAGCGCTACATGGCGGAAGACTACAAGAAGGCCCAGAAGGCGTTCGAGCAGGCAGTCCGCGCCGACCCCGGCAACGCCGACTACCATGTCTGGCTGGGCCGCGCTTACGGTCGCCGCGCGGAAACCAACAGCGGCCTGAAGATACTTTCTTCCTACGGCTTGGCTCGCAAGGCCCGCGCCTCTTTCCAACGCGCCGTCGAACTCGACGCCAAAAACGGCGACGCTCTGGAGTCGCTGTTACGCTATTACATCGAGGCTCCCGCTATCGTCGTCGGCAGCTTGCCGAAGGCGTTCGAGATCGCGCGGCAAATCGAAGCCGGCGACCCGGCCGAAGGCGCGCGCGCCTGGGCCGTTTACTACGAATCGAAGAAAAACTTCAACGCGGCGGAGGCGGCGCTCGAAAGAGCCCGCGATCTGGAGCCCGACGCCGTCGGACACTTGCTTGGCCACGCCTCTTTCCTTGCCCGCCGCGGACGGTTCGAAGCAGCGGACGAGCTTTTCGACGCCGCTCTCCGGCGCGAGCCCGACAATCCATCCGTCTGGCTCGCCCGCGCCAAGGCGTCGATCCGAGGAAAACGGGAATCCGGGTACGACGAGGCCCGCGAACTCCTCCGGCGCTACCTGGAGACGCCGCTTGCGGCCCCGGACGCTGAGCCTTACTCGAATGTTCGCAAGCTGCTGAAGGAAATATGAGGCGTCAAGGGGCCGTCCCGTTTGCGGAGACTCTGCGCTTCGCGCTTGCCGAGCTGCGGCGGCAGCGCCTGCGCTCGCTGCTCACCGGCCTGAGCATGACGGTCGCCGTGGCCTCGCTGATCGTTGTCGTGACGGCGGCGCTGACCGGCCGCGACTTCGTGATCTCCCGGATCGAGGGCGTCGGCTCGAATTTGATCTACGCCTATTACGAAGCCGGCGGAAACGTCTCCCCTGCGGAAGCCGACTACATCGACCTCGCCGATATCGACGCCGTGCGCGACCGGCTGGGCGGCCTCGTGGAAGCCGCCGCGGGCGTCATGAGCACTTGGGACTGGGTCTCCGTCGACGGCCGACCGCGGCAGATCCGCGTGCTGGGGTCGAGCGCCGAGTACCGCGTCGTGCGCAATCTTCGCGTACTTGCCGGGCGCTTTCTGGATTCCGGCGACCTGCTTTCCCGCGCCAAGGTCTGCCTGCTGACCCCCGCAACCGCCGAGCAACTCTACGGCTCGGCGGATGAAGCCGTCGGCAAAACCCTGAAAGTCCACGATCTCGATTTCCGCGTCGTAGGCGTCTTTGCCGAAGGTGTCGAAACCTTCGGCCAATCGGAGGTTGCGGCCGATTCGGTGCTCATTCCGATCACCGTGATGCGTTATTTCCAACCGGTTGAGCGCGTCGATCCGTTATACGTTTCGGTCCGCTCGCGCGAGCAGGTCGAGCGGGCGGCGGCGCTGGTGCGGGAAACCCTGGAGTCACGGCATCGTCCGGGCTCTCTCTACCGCGTCGACAATCTGGCGGGCGTGCTCGCGGCCGCCGGGCAGATAGCCTCGGCGCTCACTGTGGTGATGATTCTCATTGCGGCGGTCACGCTCGCGGTCAGCGGAGTTTTCATCATGAACATCCTGCTGATTTCGGTGAGCGAACGCACTGCCGAAATCGGCCTGCGCATGGCGGTCGGCGCGGCGCGCCGCGACATCCGTCGGCAGTTTCTCGCGGAAGCCGCCGCGCTCTCGTCGATCGGCGGGTTCTTGGGCGCAATCCTGGGCGTGGGACTTCCCCTTCTCGCAGCGCGCCTGTGGCCGCAACTCCCGATTCGCATTTCCGCGGCTTCCGTGGCTATCGCGGTCGTCTCCGCTGCCGCGGTCGGCTGCGTTTTCGGCCTGCTCCCGGCCGCCCGCGCATCGAAACTCGACCCTGTAGAGGCTCTTCGTCATGACTAGACCGCTCTTCGTGTTTGCAACCGTTCTCTGCCTACCGCCCGCGCCGTTGCCCGGACAGGTCTCGCGGGAAATCACATTGCGCGAGGCGATTCGACTGGCGGCCCGCCAGAGCCCCGAATCACGTCTCGCGCAACTCGAAGTCGAGCAGGCCGACCGCGATGCCGCGCTGGCGCGCGCCGAGCGCGCGCCGCAACTGTTTGCCGGCTCGGGGTTGGGCTATACGGACGGCATTCCCCAAAGCATTGCCGGCGCCGCGCCGTCGGTTGCGCAAGTCACGGCACTGCAGCCGTTGTTCGACGCGGGCCGCAAACAGCGCATCCGGCAAGCGCGGGAACTCTCCGCGGCTGCCGCCCACTCTGCCGAGGCGAAGCGCGCGAACGCCGTCCACAGGGTAGGCGCCCTCTATTTGGACCTGGAGCTCGCAGCGCGCAGCATCGATCTTTTGCAGCGGCAGATCGGCCGTTTTCGCCGCATCGAGGACGCGACAGCGGCCCGCATCGAAGAAGGACGCGAAATCCCGGCGGCGCTGACCCGCGCCCGCCTCGACAAGGCAAGGGCCGAAGAGCGGCTGCGCGCGGGGCAAGCGCAATTCGACTTGTTGGAAGCCGACCTCCGCCGGCGTTTGGATCTCGGACCCGACGTTCGGCTGCGCCCAGCCGCGGACGATTC
Source organism: Bryobacterales bacterium (assembly GCA_965214915.1). Taxonomy (GTDB): domain Bacteria; phylum Acidobacteriota; class Terriglobia; order Bryobacterales; family UBA6623; genus CATQHP01. The sequence goes on from CBDCCP010000001.1 coordinate 2,302,954, forward strand.
GCTGCAACCGATCGAACTTCCCGGCGACCGCGCTGAAGCGCAGCGGCGCGCCGTCGAAAACCACCCCGACATTGCAGCGCTCGAAGCTCGGCTCCGCTCGAAGGGTTTTCAGGAAAAAGCCGCGGCCGGCGGCCGTTACCCCAAGCTCGATCTCGTCGCGCAGTATGCGCTGCTCGCCAAGTTCAACAACTACGATGAATTTTTCAATCGTTTCCAGAGTCATAACTGGCAGGCCGGCATTTCATTTCAGGCGCCGCTGTTCGCGGGCAAGGGCGTCGCCGAACGCAGGGCAAAAGCCAGGCTGGAAGCCCGCGGCCTCGAGCTCCAGCGCAAAGTCAGGCAGGCCGACATCGAAATCGAAAGTCTGCGCGCATATGAAAATGTGCGCGAGGCCGAGAGCCGGACCAAGCTGGCGCGCCTGGAGCTCGACTACGCTCGGGAAAATCTCGGCGTTCTGCTGGCGCAGTTCGAAGAGGGCCGCCTGGCGGTCGACCCGCTCGAGCGCGCCCGGGTGATCGAGTCCGCGGCCTGGCAGCGGCTTTATGAATCCAGGTATGCGCTCGATAAGGCGAAGCTGGCCCTTTTACACGCAACGGGCGATTTGATCGAGGCGTTCGCCGACTGATTCCGCGCTGAAGATTTTGCAGCCGTTACCATGAGGGTTCGACCCGTCAGCCCGTGACGCTCTTCCTGCTTCGATACCGCCTGCGGATGTTCTTGCGCCTGCTGCGGGACCGTTTCTTTACGTTGTTCGTGCTGGCGCCGATGATTTTTGGAGGGGTCTTCTATACGATCCGGCCGGCCGGCGCCTTACTCGCGGAAACGGTTCTGTGGTCCAGCCGGTCGTTCGTCGAGCAGGTTGTCTTGACCGCGTTCGGACTCGCGGCATGGACCGCGGCTTTTTGGCCGAGTACGCTCAGGGAGATCGCTCCGGCGCGCGCCGCGGCGGCCTGTCTCGACGCGCTGCCGGTTCCTGCGTCAGCGCGTTTCCACGTTGCTTTCGCGGTCTGTTTTTTTCGCAACGCGGTTTTCGCCGCCCTGCTTCTCGCCGCGTGGTCGCCCGACCATCTGCGCGGGCCGGCGCCGTACGCTTTTTCGGCGTTAGCGGCGGGGCTGCAACTCGCGCTCGTTTCGGTTTACCGCTTCCAGGGTAAGACCGCCGCGGCGGTTCTGGGTCTCGGTCTGACCGCGGCGGCCGCCGGCGCCTGGACGGCTCTTCCCGCAGCCCTGGCCGCGGCGCTGGCTTGGGCAGCGGCCCGAAGTTTGAGCGGCGGACAGCCGCTGGAGCTTGCAGCGGGTTCCAGGCAATCCATGTCTCGAAGGCGGCGCGGCAGTCTCGCGGCGCCCCGCCGCCCGGGCGCAATTCGCTCGCAGCTTTTACGCGATCTGCTGTTGACCCGGCGCTTCTTCTCGCCAGCGGTGTTTTTCGCCGCGGCGGGGGCGCTCGCCGCTTTGGCCTTGGCCTGGGACCTGCGCGACAGCGCCGGCGCCCGCTGGAGCGCTGCAATCGTTCTCGCCGGCTGCGCGCTTGCCGCGCTGGCGCTGAGCTCCCTCGCGCCGCTACTGCTTCGTTGGCAAATCCCCCGGTTCTGGCTCGAACGCTCCTCGCCTGTCCAAGCGGACTCTATCTGGAAAACGAAAGTCCGGTATGCGTCGTTCGTCTCGCTTCCGCCGGCGTTGGTTGCGCTGCCCATGCTCGCTGCGCTGCCCGGCGAGAACTTCGCGGTCTTGGCGGCGCAGGCGCCGGTCGTCGCCCTCACCGTGTCGTCCGCTGTCGTGCTGCTCATGTTCGAGGCGGTCGACCGCCCGGCGCTGGGGCTGACGCTGGCGGGACTGCTCGGTTTCGGCTTCGCCGGATCGTACGTTCTCTTTTGGGAATACGCGCCGTGGGTCGTGCTGCTGCACGCCTACGCGCTCCATGCTCTCGCCAACCGCGCGCGGCAAACGGCCGCCCGCGTCGGAGGGCCGCCGCTTTGAGCGCGCCGGCATTAGCGATCGAAGGCTTGACCAAGCGCTTCGGAGACACCGTTGCCGTCAACGGAGTCTCGTTCACCGCCGACAAGGAGATATGCGGCCTGCTGGGCGCTAACGGCGCGGGCAAAACGACTGTATTCAAAGCCGTTTTGGGTTTGGTGCGGCCGGACGCGGGCAGCGTAACCGTGGCCGGAACGAACCCGCGGCGCGAGCCCATCGAAGCGAAGCGCAAGATCGGCTATTTGCCCGAGGAACTGATTCTCTACGATCTCCTCACCGGCCGGGAGTTCCTGGAATTCGTGGCGGGAATCAAGGGAATCGACGCCTCCGCGCAGATCGACGCCGACTTGGCTTATTTCGCGCTGACCGGCAAAGCCGATTCTTTGATCCGCGAATACTCGTTCGGCATGCGCAAGAAAATCGGCATCATCGCCGCGTGGCTGGGCAATCCGCCGCTTTTGCTGCTCGACGAGCCGCTGAACGGACTCGACGCCGAGAGCATGCGCTTGGTGCGGTTGCGGCTCGAGCGGCTGCGCGCCGAGGGTTCGACCGTCGTTCTCAGCTCGCACCTGATGAGCTTTGTCGAACGCGTCTGCGAACGCTGCCTCATTTTGCGCGAAGGCGCGGTCGTCGCGGAGGGCGCGCCGGCGGAAATCCGAGCCGCGGCGGGCATGCCCGACGAGCCTTTCGAAGACGTTTTCTTGAGTCTCGCCCTGGCCGGCAAGAGCGACGAGTAACCGCAACCGATTCCAGCGGTTTCCGCGCTGCCGCGGACTGGCGTCCGGCGCCGAAAATGCGTACCGTAGTATTCATGCGACTGGCGATTCCTGCGTTCCTGATTTTTTGCGGCTGTTCCGCGGCTCCGCCTCCCGACGCCGCCGAGCAGCAGGCCCGTGAAGAAGCCTTTGCCGAGTCCATGCGGGGAGTCGTCCTCGAAGGAAGTTTCACCATCGCCGGACGCGAAGAGGGCAAGCTCCGCGCCGAACGCTACGAGATCGAGAAAGTCGTCAAGGTCGGCGGCGACATCTGGGCTTTCCATTCGCGCATTCAATACGGCGACCGCGATGTAACCCTGCCGGTTCCGGTCAAACTCCTGTGGGCCGGAGATACGCCGATGGTCAGTCTGACGGATGTCAGCATTCCGGGGCTGGGAACTTTTACCGCCCGCGTGCTCTTTTACAGAGACCATTACGCCGGCGCCTGGTGGCACGGCGACGTCGGCGGCAATCAGTTCGGCCGGATCGTTCGACAGGGCGAGTAAACAGCGGCAAATCGGCGTGTTAATCTGAGTCGAAGACGCATGGATGGCCGGTCGTCTAACGGTAGGACACGGGCCTTTGACGCCCGCTATGGAGGTTCGAATCCTTCCCGGCCAGCCACTTCTCCTGATCCAGCGCCCGGCGAGTCCGCCGGCGAATTCGCTGTCGGATGCTGAAAGTCGGACTGACCGGCGGCTTGGCGAGCGGCAAAAGCTTTATCGCCGCCGAGCTGGAGCGCTTGGGCGCCCGCGTCCTCCACGCCGATAAGCTCGGCCACGCGGCGCTGATGCCCGCCGGCGAGGCGTATGCCGCTGTGGTCGAGGCGTTCGGCAAAGAAATTCTCGCCGCCGACAATACGATCGACCGCGGCAAGCTGGCGGCAATCGTGTTCAACGACCCGGCAAAGCTCGAACGGTTGAACGCGCTGGTCCACCCGCATGTGTTCGCCGGGCAGCAGCAGTTCTTCGCCGAAGTCGGGGCCGACGATCCCGGCGCCGTGGCGGTCGTCGAAGCGGCCATCATGATCGAAAGCGGCAGCTACAAGCGCTACGACCGGCTGATCGTGGCCACCTGTCCGCGCGAGATGCAAATCGCCCGGTTCGCCGCGCGCGAGGGCGCCTCGGCCGCGGAAGCCGAGGCCCGCTTGGCCCGCCAAATGCCGCTCGAAAAAAAGCTGCCCTACGCCGACTTTGTAATCGACACCTCCGGCGGCAAAGCAGCAACCCTGACCCGCGTCCGCAACGTCTACCATAAGTTGAGGGACGAAGCCCGCGGCGGCCGGGCGGAAGTTCGTTGACGGCAATGCGCGCAACCGATTCTCATGGCTGGCGCCAGGCGCTCCTGGCGATGCTCTTCGCAGCGGCATTCGTCGTCTGGACGACCGCGCCCGATCTGTTTCCATTCGGCGCCGGCGGCGTCTCGCCGCTCCAGCCCGGCGAGCTTCTTTGGACCGAAGCCGATTCGACGCTCACCCCCGAAGAATTGTCGAACATCGCCATCTACGACAAGTCTTACCCGGCGACGGTGCATATCACCAGCATGGTTTTGCACCGCAACTGGTTCCTGGAAATCTACCCGCAGGAATCCAGCGGCTCGGGGTTTCTGGTCGACGCCGAGGGGCACATCCTGACGAACTATCATGTCGTCAAGGGAAGCGCTCAACTCGAAGTCACGCTGCTGGCCGAGGAGGCCGACAGCCCGCAATATCGGGCGAAGGTTCTGGCCGTCGATCCGCCGAACGACCTCGCGCTGATAAAAATCCGAGCCGGAACCCCCCTGCCGTATTTGACCCTCGGCAAATCCGACAACGTGCGGGTCGGCCAGAAGGTGCTCGCCATCGGCAACCCTTTCGGACTCGAAGGCACGTTCACCACGGGCGTAGTCAGCTCGGTCGGCCGGTCGATCCAAGACCGCTCGGGCGTTTTGCGCGATCTCATTCAGACGGACGCGGCGATCAACCCCGGCAACAGCGGCGGCCCGCTGCTCGACTCCAGCGGCAACGTCATCGGCATCAACACCGCGATCTACGGCCCCAGCGGGAATATCGGCATCGGATTCGCTATGCCGATCAGCCGCGCGCAACCGCTGTTGCGTTTCGTCAAGGGCGGCGCCGAACCGCCGGAGGAAATCGGCATCGAAGGCTTTTTCGTGCCGTCCCGCTTCGCTCGGGGGCGGCTGAAGCTGCCTTCCGCCGGGCACCTGATTACCGACGTTGCGCGGGGCTCGGTCGCCGCCGAGAAGGGGTTGCGCGGCGCCCGCGGCGAAATCACCGCCGGCAATTACCGGATTCCCTGGGGCGGCGATTTCATCGTCGCCGTCGACGGTCAGCCGATCGCCGCCAAAGGCGCGCTCAGCGAAGCGCTTGCCCTGAAACTGGCCGGCGATACCGTCAAGCTCACCATCGTCCGCGGCGGCGAAGAGTTGCAAGTGGAGCTCACGTTGCGCCCGCGGGCCGGCGCTTTCCGACTCTGACGACGGTCCGCTCTGTTCGCTGCTATATCAACTCGATTGCGACCTTGACTCCCGGCGCGCCGGCCAGCTTGCGGTCGCCGGTCACAAGCACCGCAGGCAACGCTTCCGCCAACGCCAAGTAAACGGCGTCGTATGCGCTGACGTTGGCGCGGAGTCGCCAGACTCGGTCGAGGAAAGGCTCATGCGGATAGCGCTCGACATCGAAGCTGCGCCAGCGATGGAGCGCCAGCGCCGCCGACCGCTCGTCCAGCGTTCCCCACGCCGCATAGCGACGCAACACCTGGGCGATCTCCACGTCTATGAGATGCGGTGCGTGAACGACCTCGGCATTGTCGGCCAAGCGCGCGGCGAGCCTTTTGCCCGACGCTGTATTCAGTAAGAGTTCGACGGCGCCGGAAGCATCCAGAACGATCAACGCAAATTCCGTTCTTCGCGCAGTACTTCGGCAGGCGTCCGATCCAATACGATCTCCGGCTGGGCGCGGATAGCCGCGAGCAACTCCTGCCGGCTCGGACGCTCAAGCGATCTCTCGATTTCTCGCAAGACATAATGCGACATCGAGATTCCCTCGAGAGCGGCTCGGGCTTTCAGCCGTCTGTGCAGCAATACCGGAACGTTACGAATCTGAATCATTGTTTTCATGTTATAAGTATGAAAACATGCTGCCTTCATGTCAATGTCTGCTACGGCAGGGCGCGAAGATACGCCAGCCGCTGCGGCGACAAGCCATCGGCTGCGCAGCGACCCGCGGTTATACTCAGAACCGGCCATGAGATTCCTCGCGCTTGCACTGCTTCCGGTCTTTCCCGCGTTGGCCGAGCCGCTGCTGTGGTACGACCGGCCGGCCGGGCAATGGACCGAGGCCCTTCCCGTCGGCAACGGACGCCTCGGCGCAATGGTCTTCGGACGCATCGAGGACGAGCGCATCCAACTCAATGAAGACACGGTCTGGGCCGGCTCGCCCGTTGAGCGCGACACCGAGGGCGCCTACAGGCATCTCCCCGAGATCCGGCAAATGCTGTTTGACGGCGAGTACGTCGAAGCCGAGCGCATGATCGAGGAAAAAATCCTGAGCGAGAGAATTTATCCCCGGGGATATCAGACTCTCGGCGACCTGCGGATCGATTCCGACCCGCCCCAAAGCCCGCGCAACTACCGTCGCGAGTTGGACCTCGACACAGGCATCGCCCGCGCGCAGTGGACCGAACGGGGCGCAACGTTCAGCCGCGAGGTCTTTTCGAGCGCGCCGCATCAGGTCCTCGTCGTGCGCATCGCCGCCGACCGGCCGGGCCTGATCTCGCGCCGGATCCGCCTGGACCGGGTTGCGGACGCTGCGACGACGGCCGCGGGCGCCGAGCTGGTTTTGCGCGGCCGCGCAAGCCACGGCGGAAAACATCCCGGCGTCCGTTTCGAAGCGCGGCTGCAAGCGCTTGCCGACGGCGGGTCGGTTCGCGTCGACGGCGCCTCTCTGGTCATCGAGAATGCCGATTCGGCAACGCTGATCCTGGCCGCTGCGACGGACTACCGCGGCCGCGAGCCGTCGGCAGCGGCTGTGCAGCAACTCGCGGCCGCGGCGGGCGTCGGCTACGCCGAGCTCAGGAAAAGCCACCTCGCAGACCATCGCGCGCTGTTCCGCCGCGTCTCGCTCGATCTGGGTGGCCGGAGCGAACGCAGCAAGCCCACCGACGCGCGGCTGCGGGCCGTGCGCGCGGGCGCGGACGACCCCGACCTGCTGGCCGCGTATTTCCAGTACGGGCGCTATCTGCTGATGGCTTCCTCGCGCCCGGGCGCCATGCCGGCCAACCTGCAGGGCATCTGGAGCCACCATATCGACGCCCCCTGGAATGCCGACTACCACATCAACATCAACGTTCAGATGAACTATTGGCCGGCGGACGTAACCAATCTGTCCGAGCTCCAGGAGCCTCTGTGGGACCTGCTCGACAATCTCCGCGCGCGCGGCCGCAAGACCGCCAGGGACGTTTACAACGCGCGAGGCTTCGTGGCCCACCATACAACCGACGCCTGGTGGTGGACCAGCCCGATCGGCCGCGCCCAGTACGGCATGTGGCCCACAGGCGCCGCCTGGACCGCGCGGCATCTCTGGGAGTCTTACCTCTTCAACGGCGACAAGGAGTTTCTGCGGCGCCGCGCCTGGCCGATCCTGAAAGAAGCCGCCGAGTTCTTCCTGGACTGGCTGGTCGAGAACCCCGCAACCGGCAAGCTCGTCAGCGGCCCCGCGACTTCTCCCGAGAACGCCTTTCTCACCGCCGACGGGCAAACCGCGCGCATGACCATGGGCCCGGCGATGGAGCAGCAGATTATATGGGACCTTTTCACCAACGTCCTCTCCGCCGCCGCCGTATTGGACATCGAAGACGGCTTCACGGCGGAGGTGAGGGAAAAGCTCGGGCGGCTGGCCGGCCCCCGCATCGGCAGCGACGGCCGGTTGATGGAGTGGCCCGAAGAGCTCGAGGAGCAAAACCCCGGCCACCGCCATATCTCGCATGCGTTCGGCCTGCACCCGGGAGAGCAGTTCACCTTGCGGGGGACGCCTGAGCTTGCCGCCGCCGTGCGCAAATCCATCGAGCATCGTCTGGCCCACGGCGGCGGCCATACCGGCTGGAGCCGCGCTTGGCTGATCAACCTCTGGGTCCGGCTTGAAGACGCCGAGAAAGCTTACGAGAATCTCAAGCTGCTGCTGGCCAAATCGACGCTCGACAACCTCTTCGATACTCATCCGCCGTTTCAAATCGACGGCAACTTCGGCGGAACCGCCGCGATTGCCGAGATGCTGCTGCAATCCCACGGCGGCGAGTTGCACCTGCTGCCCGCCTTGCCCGCCGCCTGGAGCCGCGGCTCGGTCAAGGGCCTGAAAGCGCGCGGCGGCTTCGAAGTTTCGATGGACTGGGCAGACGGAACGCTGCGGAGCGCATCGATCCTGTCGAAGCTGGGCAAGGAATGCCGTATCCGCATCGCCGGAGGGGACGAACTGCAAGTCCTGCCGACGCAAGCGGGCGAAACCTACGCCGTCGCCGGCCCCTGATTCGCGGCGGCCGAGCCGGGCGAATACGTCACCCTGTACGGAGCCGGTTTCAGGGCGACCGAGCCGCCGTTGGAAGCCTGCCGTATTCCGGATGGGCGGCCCCTATCGCCAACCAAGTCTCGTTTACCTCCGGCGGCGCCGCAGTTTTGCCGGCTGACGTTTACTACGCGGATACTACGCGGGCCTTTATCGATTCGCAGCGCGTATCCCGACGTCATCGCAACCGTGCAGGGCGTCTTGATTCTTCCAAGGCCGCCCCTTATCGTGAGGAGGTGATGTCAATCCGCCGGCCTGACAGTGGGGACCGTCAATTGAATGCCGCAAGGGAATGTAAGCGCCGCGTGGCGGCCTTGCTCGCCGATCTTCACTTTCCACTCTCCACTACTGCACGGTTCTTCCTCCGGCTTGTGGTCTGCGCCGCGCTGCCGGCGGTGGTTGCTCCAGGGCAGACCGCGGCCGAATGGACCATCGAAACGGTCGCGGGAACAGGGGATATCGGCGACAGCGGCCCGGCGGCCGAGGCGCAGCTAAGACTTCCCTATGGCGTGGCGACGGACGGGGGCGGCAACCTCTACATCGCCGATTTCTTCAACCACCGCGTCCGCAAGATCGACGCCGCGGGAACGATTACCACCATCGCGGGAACCGGCGGAGACGAGTTGTTCGGCGGTGGATTCGGCGGGGACGGCGGCCCGGCGGCCGAGGCGCGGCTGAACGGACCTTCCGGCGTGGCGGTGGACGGGGCCGGCAACCTCTACATCGCCGATTTTTTCAACCACCGCATCCGCAAGGTTGACGCTGCGGGAACGATTACCACGGTCGCGGGAACCGGCGGAGACGGGTTGTTCGGCGGCGGATTCGGCGGGGACGGCGGCCCGGCGGCCGAGGCGCGGCTGAACGGACCCTCCAGTGTGGCGGCGGACGGGGCGGGCAACCTCTACATCGCCGATTTCTTCAACCACCGCGTCCGCAAGGTTGACGCTGCGGGAACGATTACCACCATCGCGGGAACCGGCGGAGACGGGTTGTTCGGCGGCGGGTTCGGCGGGGACGGCGGCTCGGCGGCCGAGGCGCAACTAAACGGCCCCTCCGGCATGGCAGTGGACGGGGCCGGCAGCCTCTATATCGCCGATGCCGGCAATCACCGCGTCCGTAGAGTCGATGCCGCGGGAACGATTACCACGGTCGCGGGAACCGGCGCGGACGGATACAGCGGAGACAACGGCTCGGCGGCCGAGGCGCAACTGAACATACCCATTGGCGTAGCGCTGGATGCAGCGGGCGACCTCTACATCGCCGATGCCGGCAACCACCGCATCCGCAAGATCGACGCCGCGAGAACGATTACGACGGTTGCAGGAACCGGCGCAGACGGATACGGCGGGGACGGCAGACCGGCAGTCGAGGCGCGGCTGGACTCCCCCCGCGGCGTGGCGGTGGACGGAGCGGGCAACCTCTACATCGCCGATGCCGCGAACCACCGCATCCGCAAGATCGACGCTGCGGGGCTGATTGCCACGGTTGCGGGAGGGGAATTGGGGGACGGCAGACCGGCGACCGCGGCGTCGCTGTTCTCCCCCTCCGGCGTGGCGGTGGACGGAGCGGGCAACTTCTATATCGCCGATGCCGGCAACCATCGCATCCGCAAGGTTGACGCCGCGGGAACGATTACCACTATCGCGGGAACCGGGGAGGGCGGATACAGTGGAGACGACGGTCCGGCGACCGCGGCGCGGTTGGACTCTGCCCGCGGAGTGGCGTTGGACGGGGACGGCAACCTGTACATCGCCGATACCGAAAACCACCGCATCCGCAAGGTCGACGCCGCGGGAACGATTGTCACCGTCGCGGGAACCGGCGCAGGCGGATACAGCGGGGACGGCGGCCCGGCGATCGCGGCGCAGCTAAACGGCCCCTCAGGCGTGGCGCCGGATGCAGCCGGCAATCTCTACATCGCCGATTTCTTCAACCACCGCATCCGCAGGATCGATGCTGCGGGAACGATTGTCACCGTCGCGGGAACCGGCGCGGGCGGATACAGCGGGGACGGCGGCCCGGCGATCGCGGCGCAGCTAAACGGCCCCTCAGGCGTGGCGCCGGATGCAGCCGGCAACCTGTACATCGCCGATATCGAAAACCACCGCATCCGCAGGATCGACGCCGCGGGAACGATTGCCACGGTCGCGGGTGCCGGGGAATACGGGGACGGCGGGGACGGCGGCCCGGCTGCCGCTGCGCAGCTAGCCTTGCCTGAGGGCGTAGCGGTGGATAGTGCGGGCAATTTCTATATTGCCGATACGCGCAACCACCGCATCCGCAGAGTTGACGCCGCAGGGGTCATTACCACGGTTGCGGGAACCGGGGAATACGGGGACGGCGGGGACGGCGGCCCGGCGACCGAGGCGCGGATCGCTTCTCCCCTCGGCGTGGCGGTGGACAGCGCCGGCAACTTCTATATTGCCGACAGCGGCAATCACCGCATCCGCAAGGCGGAGCGCCCTCGGGAACCCGCTGCTCACCCGCGGATCTCTTCAGGCGGGGTTGTGCTCTCTACCGGCGCCCCTGTCGTAAGCCGCATTTCCCCCAACGCCATCGTTTCTGTTTACGGACAAGAGTTCGCGCCGGAGGGGACGCGGGAGGCGAACCCCGCGCTGGACTCTGAGGGCAGGATTGCCGCCAACCTTGCCGCTACCTGCCTGGAGATCGACGGCAAGCGCGCGCCGCTGTTCGCCGTTTTCGCGAATCAGATCAACGCCCAGGCCCCGCACGACTTGACGCCGGGACCGGCGCCGGTCGAGGTCATCCGCGGCTGCGGCGCGCAGGACGAGCAGCGCAGCCCGGCGGCGCCGGCCGCCGTCGCCGCCGTCTCGCCGGCCTTCTTCAACTTCACGATCGACACTGGCGGACGTAATCCGATCGTGGCGCTGCACGGCGACGGAACCGAATTGGCCGGGGCTCCCGGGCTGATTCCCGGCGTCGAGTTGACCCCGGCCGAACCCGGCGAGATTGTCGCTCTGTTCGGAACCGGCTTCGGGGCGACCGAGCCGCCGTTGGAAGCAGGCGAAATTCCGGCCGGGGCCGTACCGAACGCACTGCCTCTTCTCGTAAGCGAGGTTGCGTTTGCCTTCGCCGGTATGCTGGCGGACGTCTTTTACGCGGGCGTAGCGCCCTGCTGCGCCGGCCTTTATCAATTCGTAGTGCGCGTGCCGCCTGCCCTGCCCGACGGCGACGCGCCTGTCGTCGCAACTGTGCAGGGCGTCTCGACCCCCGCAGGGCCGTTCCTCACGATCCGCCGGCAACAGTGAGCCTCCGTCCATGGAGCTTCCTTTTCCAGGCGTCCTTGTCTCGATAGCAGCGGCTCCGGCGCTGCTTGCCTTCATGGCGCGTTTTGCAATAAGACCGCTGCCGGCGGCTGTTCCCCCCGCGCTAGAACAGGAAGCGCAGCAGCAGGCGGAAGGTGCGGCCGTCGTTGAGCGTGTTGGTGATCTGGGCGAAGTTGCCGGCGGCCAGTTCCGTTCCGGGTTCGGCGAATTGCGGGTGGTTGGTGAAGTTCAGAGACTCCGCGCGGAAGAGCAGGGAGCGGTCGCCGCCCAGCGCAAAGCGCCGCGAGACCGCCGCATTGACGTTGAAAATGCCGTCTTTGCGGAAAGCATTGCGGCCCAGGTTGCCGCTGAAGTCGGTGGGGGCCATGAAGCTAAAAGCCGCCCGCGGCAAGCTACCGGCGGCAGTGTCGGGATGGTCGACGCTCGCGCCCAGAATCGCGGGGTCGGTCAGGTTGGGGCGGTCGCTCGTCTGGCCGTCGGCGTTGCCGAAGCCGGGCGCGTCCGAGCCTGAGCGCACAGAGAAAGGCGTGCCGGACTTCAACAGCACGATGGAGCTCAACTGCCAGCCGCCCAGGATTTTCAGCCAACCGCGGCCGGCCCGCGCGCCCGGCAGCCGATAGTTCACCCGCCACAGGGCAGCGTGCGGTTGATCGAAGTCGCTGACCGCTTTCATGGCGTCCCACACTTCGAGCTCGTTGGGGCTGCGCGAGTTGCGCGCGTCCCGGCCGAACGCCGTATTGGTGTAGTCGGCGCCCAGATCCAGCGCCTTGCCGAACCAGTACGAAGCCTCGAACGACAAGCCGGCCTGCCGCGGGATGCGCAGGGTCGCTTTTGCGGCGTCGTAGTAGCCGATCGAGCCGTTCAGCGTGTACTGGATGTCGAAGAAGCGCGGGTCCGGGCGGCGCTGGTTCACGGTTCTCACCACCAGATCGACGCCTTCGACCGGCCGCGCCCGGTTGTTCCAACGGGTTTGCAGCAGGCGGTGCGAGCGGCTGCCGACATAGCCCAGCTCTAGCGTCCAATCACGGTACGGCTTTGTTTGCCAAGTGAAGTTGTACTGGTGCGAATAAGGCGTGGACAACTCGGGGTCGAGTCGGAAGAATGCGCTGCGGGTACTGGGATCGATGTTTTCGAGATCGATGCCGCTGAACGGGTCCGCCAGATTCGGGGCGCGCGCGTCGAGCGTAATCACTTGCGGAGGATTGAAGCGCGTCTGCATGAACGTTGCCGGGAAGATCGCGCCGTAGTGCAGGCCGTAGGCGAGGCGGAAAACGCCCCAGCGCTCGTTGGCGCGGTAGGCCAGCCCGAAGCGGGGCGCGAAATTGTTGCAATCGCAGTCGTACGGAATTTCGCCGATGCCGTTCACCTCGAAGGGAACCGTCACCGGCTCGAAGCGCAGTCCGGCGCTGAGCGAGAGACGCGGGCCGACCTGCCATTTGTCGCCGGCGAAGAACTTCAAATCCCAATTGCGGAAACCGCGATGCGCGTTGCCCACGGCGACGATGTAGGTGCTGGGCGTCCCGGCCAGGACGTTCTCGATCAGCGGACGGCCGAAGTCCGGGCGGAAGCGGAATTTCCCTCTCTGCTCGTTGCTTTCCGAGCCGTTGATCTGACGCCGCAGCATGTCGAAGCCCAGCGTCAGCGCGTGCGCCCCGCCGGTTTTTTCGAGAGCTCCGGCGTAACGGAACAGGTTCTGCGCCCGGTCGATAGGGATGCTGCCGTTCGGCCCGATCGACTCGAGAATCCGCGCAAACAAGAAAAATTCGCCCAGCGAGGTCTCGTCCGGAACGAGCAGCGACCCGACGCGGTCGAAGCCGACGGAAAAATCGGTGACGGTGCGCGGATTCCATTGCCGGCTCCAGGTCAGCCGCGAGCGGTGGCTGCGGGTGACGGTGTCGGGATTCTGGCCGCCGACAAGCTGAAAAGCCTCGACGTTCTGCAGCGTCAGTCCGTAGCGCGCCGTCAGGCGGTCGTCGGCGCCGAGCGCGCGGTCGAGCGTAACGGCGAAGCGGTCGTTGTCGATGTTCTGCCGGGCGTTGGTGTTGAGCGCCCGCGGGTTGATGTCGGTGCGGTTGGGCAATTCGTTGGGAAACGCCCCGAGGATGCGCTCGACGATGGTCCGCCGGGCGGGATCGGCGGCCGTGGGCGCGCGCTCGTTCGCAGCGGGGACGAGCACGTTGCCGTTGACCTGGCCGCGCAGGCGGCGCTGGCCGGCGTCGACGGTCAGGCCGGTTTTTTTGCCCAGCGGCAAGCCGGCCTTGAATCCGTAGTCGTTCGTGCGCGCGGGCTGCACGCCGCCGACCTGGAAGAACGAGCGGGCGCTGAAAACGCTGTTGTTATGCCCCCAAAAAAGCTCGCCGTGGAGCGCGCTTACCTTCGCCGCGGCGGCGTGCGGCCCGCCGCCGACGCTGCCGCCGAACTCCTTGCCGAAATAGCCGTGCTCGATGCGGAACTCGGGAACGATGGTCGCGGTCGTGCCGATGCGGGTGTTGAGCTCCTTGAGCACGTTGTTGTCGATCAGCGTCAGACGCACGTTCTCGTTGCGCCGCGCTTCGCCCTGTGCGGCGTCGACCTCGCCCAGCAGGTTGAGCGCGGTGCGCTCGCCGCTCGCGGACGCCGCGGCGCCCGCTTCCGCGGAGGCGGGTTGCGGAGCAGCGGCGGCCGGCGCCGGTTCCGCCGCGGGGGCTTCGCGCGGCGGATTCGAGTTTTTCGTTGCGGCGCCGGCGGTCGCCATGCATAAAGCGAGGATGCCGGCCGGAAAGAACGTCGGCAGGCGGTTCGAATCCATGGGGCGCCTCTTGGAATGAGTTTAACGGAGCAGCCGTTGCCGCGGCGGCTTGCCGCCCCGCGCAGCGGCCTTCAGCCTATCGTCAGCACGGCCTTGCCGGTAACCTTGCGATCGGCCAGGTCGCGGATGCCCTGGGGCGCCTCTGCCAGAGGGTAGGACGCGCCCACAGGCGGATCGATCTTGCCGTCCTTGAAAAGCTCGATGAGGATGCCGTGCAACGATTCCATGTAGCCGGGGTTTTCTTGGCAGTGGCGCCCCCAGAAGGCGCCGACCAGCGCCATGTTCTTGAGCAGCGCGCGATTGGCGGCAAGCGAGGGGATGCGCCCGCTGGCGAAGCCGATGGTCAGCAAGCGGCCTCCGGGCGCGATCACTTTCGTCGACAGATCGAACACGTCGCCGCCCACCGGATCGTAGATGACATCGACGCCGCGCTTGGCGGTGAGCGCCTTTACCGTTTCGATCCAGGAGCCGTCGCGGTAGTCGATCGCGTGATCCGCTCCGTGCTTGCGGCAGAAGTCGAGCTTGCGTTGGCTGCCCGCCGTGGCGATAATGCGAGCGCCCATCGTCTTGCCGAGTTGAATGGCGGAGACGCCGACGCCGCTGGCGCCGGCATGAACCAGCAGCCACTCGCCGGCTTGCAGCTTGGCGCGGTGGGCGAGCGCGAAATACGACGTTTGATAGACCACCGGCATGGCGGCGGCCTGCTCGAACGGCATGTTTGCGGGAATCGCGAAGATCCGCGCGGCGTCGGTCGCCGTGTACTCGGCGAAGCCGCCGCCGCGCGGCAGCGCAACCACGCGGTCTCCCGCGGCGATGCCTTGCACGTCGGGCCCAACGGCTTCCACTATCCCTGAGACTTCCGCGCCGATCGTGAAGGGGAAGGACGGTTTGGCCTGATACTTGCCTTGGCACTGCAGCAAATCGAAGAAATTGAGACCGCAGGCGCGATTGCGGATGAGCGCTTGGCCCGCGCCCGGCGACGGCGCGGCGACATCCGTATAGGACATTTCCTCAGGTTCGCCGTAATGGGTGACTTGCCAAGCTTTCATGCGCAGTAGGGTATCAAACGCGCACAGCCGACCACGGCGCCTCGCTGCTCTGCGCAGCGTCCTTGCTAACCATTATTCACCGGCTGCGCAGCGGGCTTTACGCCGCCTCTTTCTTCGTGATGATTTCGTCGATGATGCCGTATTCCTTGGCCTGATCGGCCTCGAGAATAAAATCGCGCTCGACATCCCGCTCGATTCTCTCGACCGGCCGTTTTGTGTGGCTTGCCAGAATCGCGTTGAGGTTCTCGCGCATACGCAGAATTTCTCTGGCGTGGATGTCGATATCGGTTGCCTGCCCCGCCAAGCCCGACATCGACGGCTGATGCAACAGAAATCTCGAATTCGGCAGCGCGTAGCGCTTGCCTTTGGCCCCGGCCGCCATCAGCACGGCCGCCATCGACGCGGCCTGTCCGATGCAGACTGTGGTAATATCCGGCCGCACGAACTGCATCGTGTCGTAAATCGCCATGCCGGCCGTAATCGATCCTCCGGGCGAATTGATGTAAAGCCAGATATCCCGCTCCGGGTTTTCGGCTTCGAGAAACAGCATCTGGGCGGTGATCAAATTGGCGATCGTGTCGTCGATCGGATAGCCGACGAAGATGATGTTGTCGCGCAGCAGCCGCGAGTAGATGTCGTAGGCCCGCTCGCCGCGGCTGGTCTGCTCGACCACCATCGGGACAAGCCCTGCATACGCTTCGTGAATCTTCGCCATGGACTTATTCTTCGCTTTCCTCCGCGGCGTTTTTCGTTTCCGCGGGCTCTTCTTCGGGAGGATCGATTTTTTCCGCCTCATCGAATAAAAAGTTCAACACCTTCTCGTTGCGGTAGAACGTGCGCATCCGATCAAGGGCGCCCTCCTCCGTCAGTTTCTTGCGCGCGCCGCCGATCGTGAGTTGGTTCTGTTGGGCGTAGCGTTCGATTTCGGCGTCTATTTCGGCATCGTCCGCTTGGATGTTCTCGACCTCGGCGATCCGTCCGAGCAGCAGACTCGCCTTGACGTCGCGTTCGGCGCGCGGGCGTTCCGCCTCGGCAAACTTTTTCCAGTCGAGGTCGGGATTTTTGATGTCGACTCCCCGTTGCGCCAGGGAATGCATGGCGTTCTCCAGCCGGGAGGCGACCCGTCCATCGACCAGCTTTTTCGGAAGAGGGAAATCATGCGCCTCGACCAATCGATCGACCAGCATGTCTTTGGCCTGCTGCGCCGCGGCTCTGCGGCGCATGTCGAGCGCGCCCTCGCGAATTTGGGTTTTGAGATCGTCAAGCGTCTTGAACCGCTCATCGACATCGTTGGCGAAGTCGTCGTCGAGATCGGGCAATTCCTTCTTGCGGATGCCGAGGATCTTGGCGTGAAACGGGATGCGCTTGCCAGCCAATCTCTCGTTGGCAAAATCAGCGGGGTAAGCCACCTCGAAATCGACCTCGTCTTGCGGGCTCTTGCCGCGCAGCGCAGCGCTGAAATCCGGCAGGGTCTCGTCGGCGCCGACGGTCAGAGTCGTCTCGTCCTGATCGATTGCCGGCGCATCGTCCACCGGCTCGCTCTTCAACGACAGCACGGCAATATCGCCGTTCTCGAGCGGACGGGGGTCGAGATTGCGATGGCTTGCCTGCATCTCCCGCAGGCGCTCCAATTCCGCATCCACGTCGGAGTCCTCGACGGCGGGCTCAAGATAGGGCACTTGGAGCCGATGATACGTTCCCAACTCGTATTCCGGAAAAACCTCGAAGATTGCCCTGAACCTGACCGGCTCGTTCCTTTCGAAGCGAAGCTCGGCGATATCGGGATCCCCGACGACTTTGAGACTTTTCGCTTCGGCCTGCTCCCAGAAATACTTCGGCGCCAGACGGTCCAGGACTTCGAGCTTGATTTCTTCCTGGAAACGGAGCTGCAAGACCGACTTGGGCGCCTTTCCCTTGCGGAAGCCGGGCACGTGGACGCCCTTCGACAGGCTTTTGAGCGCCTTGTCGGACTCTTTCTCAACTTCTACCCAAGGGATTTCGATTTTGAGTTCGCTTGTGCAACTCTCAGTATCAGCCAATGCCAACTCCCCGCTAGAGGAACTCTCGCGTCGTAACGAACCGGAAAATTCCATCTTAGCGGTCCGTGACTCGTTAAACTGGCGTGTTGCCGAAAAAGCCCAAGCTGGGGCAGCACTTTCTCGTGGACGGCGGCGTTCTGAACCGGATCGCCGCCGCCGTCCCGGAGGGCTGCGACCTGGCAATCGAGATCGGCCCGGGGCCGGGCGCGTTGACGAAACGCCTGTCGGCTCGGGCCCGGCGGGTCGTGGCCATCGAGCTGGACGCCGAGCTCGCCGCGGCGCTGCCCGGCCGCTGCGGCCGCTCCGAGCGGCTCGAGGTCATTCACGGCGACGTGCTGCGCGTGGATTTGCCGGGGCTGATCCGGGCGCGGACAGCGCAACGGATCGCGGTTGTCGGCAACCTGCCGTACTACATTACCTCTCCGATCTTGCGCAAGGTATGGGCGGCGCGGGAGGCGTGCGGGCGGTGCGTCTTTTTAATCCAGGAAGAAGTCGCCGACCGCCTCGTCGCCGGGCCGGGGAGCCGGGACTACGGCTATTTGAGTTGCCTCGCCCGGCTTTGCGGCGCTCCGCAAAAGCTCTTCGTCGTGCCGCCGGACGCTTTCCGTCCGCGGCCCAAGGTGAGCTCGGCCGTGATTTCCATGTCCATCGACGAGCAACCGCCCCCTGCCGGGCTGCTCGATTTTCTCGGCGACTGCTTCCGAGCGCCGCGCAAGATGCTGCGCAACAACCTGTCCGGGCGCTTCGCGGCGGAGGCTCTGGCGACCGACCCCTGCGGGAAGCTGAGGGCGCAGCAATTGAGCCTGGAAGAGTTGACGGCGATGTGGCGCCGCCTTTCCGGGCTGCAAGAATGAGGCGTCACGCCTTTCGCTTGAACAGCTTCGAGCGGATCAACGGCAAAACCGGCAAGAGCACCGCGGCAGTCAGGAAAAACAACAGGATCGGCCGCGTCAGAATGCTGCTCCAGTCGCCGCGGCCGATAATCAGCGCCCGCCGCAGATTGGCCTCCATCATGGGGCCGAGGATCAAGCCCAACACCAGCGGCCCGAGCGGTATCCGCGCCTTGCGGAAAAGAAATCCGGCGATGCCCGCGGCGAACATGACCCAGATATCGACGACTGCGTTGTTGAGCGCGTAAGCCCCGACCGTTCCGAACAAGACGATCCCTGCCCACAGCCAGGGGGAGGGAATGCGCAGGATGCCGGCCAGCGGTCTGGCTCCGAGCAAGCCGATCGCCATGATGAGCAGCGAGGCGAAGACCAGCAGGAACACGATGGAAAATACGAAGGCGCGATTGTTCTGGAACAGCAGCGGCCCGGGCTGGATGCCGTGGATTAACAGCGCCCCGATCAGGATGGCCGATACGGCGTCGCCCGGGATGCCCAGAGTCAGCATGGTCGTCATGGCGCCGCCGATCGCTCCGTTGCAGGCGGCGCAACTCGCGGCGAGCCCGCGCAGAGAGCCCTTGCCGAACTCTTCCTTGTCCGGTGAAATCCGGCGGGCCTGTTCCCAAGCGATTACAGAGCCGATGTCGCCGCCGGACGCCGGGATCGCGCCCACGATCGTGCCCAGTCCGGCGCCGCTCATCATCGACGGCAGCATCTTCTTCCACTCGTCGCGGCGCGGCAGGATGCGCCCCAATGCCCCGGCCGGCAACTCGCGGATCGAGTGGCGCTCCGAAATCTGCACGAACACCTCGGCCAGCCCGAACAGCCCGATCATGACGGGCACGAACGAAATGCCGTCGAGGAACTCCGACATGCCGAAGGTATAGCGCGGATAGGCTGTCATCGGGTCGAGTCCGACGAGGGCCAGGGAGAGGCCCAACGTTCCGGCCAGCAAGCCTTTGAGCACCTGGTCTCTGGAGATGCCCGCCATCAGGCTGATGCCGAACAGCGCCAGGCCGAAGTACTCGGCCGGCCCGAATTTCAAGGCGAATCCGGCGATCGGGAACGCCAGCAGCGCCAGGAACAAAATGCTCGTGAGTTGCCCGACCGTCGACAGCAACGCGTTGACGCCGAGCGCCAGCCCCGCTTGGCCTTTGCGGGCCATGGCATAGCCGTCCCAGGATGTTGCGATCGAGGCCGGCGTTCCGGGAACGTTGATGAGGATCGCGGGGATGCCGCCCGCCGGGATGGCGCCGCAGTAAATGCCCAGCAGCATGGCCAGCCCCTGCTCGGCGGAAACCCAGAAGGTCAGTGGGGTCAAGACCGCGACGCCCATGGTCGCGGTCAGTCCGGGCAGCGCCCCGAAAATTGCGCCCAGCGTCACGCCGGCGGTCAGGAAGCCCAGCACTTCCCAATCCAGTACGGCCGTCAGCCCGGCAAGCAGTTCAGCGCCCAAGCGTCGCTCCTCCTACTCCAACGAAACATTCAATCCGTACTGGAAAGCGGCGGTCGCCAGAGCCGTCAGCACGAGCGAAGCTCCCGCCGCGGAGCGCCACCGCTGCCCCAGGAATTTCAAGAGCAAGGTCAGAAACAAAGCGGTCCGCAGCGGGAAAAAGCCCGTTCCCCAAAGGGCAAGATAGACCAGCAGCATCCCTGCGGCGCCGGCGGTCTGCGCTGCGTTGGCGAAAGCGAACCCGGCGGCTCCGCCGCGCTGCCGCGCCTTGAAGAGCAAGCCGAGCGCCAAGAAGACCATGAGCGCGCCGATCGTCTGCGGGAAAAAACCCGCGCCGGGCAGGCCGCTTGCGCCTGCCGGGAAACCGCCTCCGCTAACGACCAGGTACGCCCCGAGAGCGGCAAACGCCGCCGCGGCTATGCCATCCGAGCGATCCATTCAGCCGGCCCCCAGGCGCACGAGCTTGGGAATGGCGTCGCTGAAGAACTTCTGCTGCTCCAGCGCGAACCGCTCGAACTCTTCATGGTCGAGATAGAGTGCTTCCATGCCGCGTTCGGCGCACAGCTTCTCCCATTCAGGGGTCTGGAACGCTCTCTTGAAAGCGGACGCCAACTTGGTCACGGCCTGCTCGGGCAATCCGGCGGGTCCGAAAAATCCGCTCCAGGCCGGCGCCCCGATCCTGTAACCCAACTCGTGCGTTGTCGGCACGTCGGGGAAAACGCCGGAGCGGCCGGCGTCGAACACGGCGAGCGGCCGCAGGCTCCCCGACTGCACGTGCGCAACGACCTCGCCCACGCCGGCGACCGCGGCGTCGGAATGCCCGCCGATCAGCGACACCAGCGCCCCGGAAGAGCCCGCGTAAGGCAAGTGCGTGAACCGCGCGCCGGAGCCCTGCTCCAGCAACAAGACGTTGAAGTGCCAGATCGACCCGATGCCCGAATTGGCCATGACGATGCGGCCGGGCTCCCGCCTCGCGCCGGCGACGAATTCCTCGAACGTTTTCCAGGGCGAGTCCGCGCGCACGACCAATGCCGGAGCGGTCTTCGAGACCATGCAGATCAGCGAAACGTCCGACGGTCCGATATCCGCGTAACCCAGCGAGCGCACCACCGCGATCTCCACCGGCGCGTGGCCGATGGTGTAGCCGTCAGCGGGGCGGCGGGCGACGTACGAAAAGGCCAACGCTCCGCTGGCGCCGGGCTTGTTCTCGCAAACGATGGGCGCCCCCAGATCTTCCTCGGCAAGGCCGGCCATCACCCGCGAAACCGTGTCGGAGGTTCCTCCCGGCGAGGCTTGCACGATCAACTTGATCTCTCGGGAGGGGTAAGGGCCGTCGGCTTGGCCGCATGCCCCCCACAGCAACACGATCGCAGCGGCAATGACCCGCAACATGCCGATAGCATAGTGGAACCCCTTGACCGGCGGCAATGCGCGCCGCTTTGCCGTCAGGCGCAACATGACCGCCGCTAAAATGTGGAGGCGATCACGTGTATACTGACGGCCAGTCGGGAACCCCAAATGGAAATTCCGATTAGAGGCTGCCAAGCTGGACGTACAGTTGCGTCGGAAGTGAGAAGTCTGACGTCGCAGACTCCCGAGAGTCGAAGGGAGAACTTGGCCCGGCGGACTCCCGACCGCCAACATAGCCGAATGAGCGAGTTCGCACCCAAGGCGGCTGCTCGAGTACGCGCCGGAAACTCGACCTCGGTTACGCCGCCCCGCGCCGGGACCCCCAGATGGAAACCGCGGCCCCAGGCCGGGGCGACGAGTAACCTCCGCATCGCCGGCGCTCCTATGAACTCCGCCCGACTGGCGTTTTTATTGACGTTGCCGCTCATGAAAGGAATGATACGAGCGGCGCTCGTAGTCCTGCTGTCCGCGGCTAGCGTCTCCGTTACTGCCGCTCAGGTCGCATGGAGCGAAGACATCCTCCGGCAGGCGCCGGAGTGGTATGCCTCAGTCGAGGCGCGCGCCGTCGCGGACAATGTCATCCAATACCAGTCGCCGCAGGGAGGTTGGCCCAAGAACACGGATCTGGCTGCGTGGCCGCCCTCGGCTGGAGCGCCGGGGCCGGCCACGATCGACAACGACGCCACGACGAGGCCGATGCGCTTTCTCGCCCTGATGGCGCAGGCCGTCGGCGAGGCCGGATACCGCGAGGCATTCGAACGCGGAATCGATTATCTGTTGGCCGCCCAATACCCTAAGGAAAGTCTGAATAAAGTGGTTTTGGCGCGTTGGCTGGTTGAAGTTGTCCGTAAGGAGCGGTTGCAGCCGGGCTGCCGGCGAATTTTGCGGCTGAATCCTGCCGATTTTGACTTCGCAACGCCAATTTTTGACCCCGCAGCGACGGCTTCGACTCCGCTTCTGCGGCTTGGCGCCGGCATGGACGCACGACTCCTGTATTGTGGCGCTCAGGCCGTCGCGTAGCGCCCGGCAAGCAGCAGATTGGCGAAGCCCAACAGCAGACTGATCCGCTCCCGGTTCTTGGCCAAGCCGCGATAGCGCACCTTGGCGTAGCCAAAGTGCCGCTTCACGTACAGAAACGGGTGCTCCACCTTGGCCCGCACCTCTGCCTTGCGCCGCTCCGCCCGCGCCTCCGCGCTGCCCGCCGCCAAGCGCCGCCGCTGCCCAGCCTTCAAGGCCACTTGCCAGCGCACCTTACGCCCCCGATGCTCCGCGCGCTTGTCGATCCCCTGGTAACCCGCATCCGCGCACACCTCCCGCTCCCCGCCGTGCAGCAACTCATGCCCTTGGGTCACATCCGCCACGTTCGCCGCCGTCGCCGCCACGCTATGCGTCAGCCCCGTCTCGGCGTCCACGCCGATATGCGCCTTCATCCCGAAATACCATTGATTCCCCTTCTTGGTCTGATGCATCTGTGGGTCGCGACTCCGCTTCTTGTTCTTCGTCGAACTCGGCGCCGCGATGATCGTCGCGTCCAGAATCGTCCCCTCCCGCAGCCGCAAGCCTTGCTCCGCCAAGTGCGCGTTGATCTCCGCCATCAGCTTCCCGCCCAACTCGTGCCGCTCCAACAGATGCCGAAAGTTCAAAATCGTCGTCTCGTCCGGCAGCGCATCCCCCAAACGCAAGCCCACGAAGCGCCGCACCGACTCGATCTCGTACAGCATGTCCTCCATCCCCGGATCGCTCACGTTGTAAAACAACTGCACGCAATGCACGCGCAGCATCACCGCCAACGCGTACGGTCGCCGCCCCCGCCCCGCTTGGGGGTAGTACGGGCGGATGCGCTCCTCCAAGCGCTCCCACGGAATCAAGTCCTCCATCCGTGCCAGAAACTTCTCCCGCCTCGTCTGCTTCTTCTTCCCCTCGTACTCCAATTCTGCAAACGTCCGCTGCGCCATCGCTCTCCCCCTTATTCCCCGTGCCCGCTGCTCTCCCCTTATTATCCCAGTCAATAGCCTGCTTGTTCAGAGTTTCCTTAGTGCCGGTGTTGCGGATGCCGACCGTCGCGCCCGGGATCACCGCGTCGCCGGAGTCCGTGACGACTCCGGTGACGGTGGCCAAGTTGGCTTGGCCTGCCGCCCCTGCCGCAAAGACGAATACGGCAAGCGCAGTTGCAAAAGTACCCTTGTGGAATGACATGCCTTCCCCCATCCTTTGCCGCCGCGGGCGAAAGCAGTCAAGTCGGCCCGGCCGTTCCACCCCGGACACAACTAACCGTATCCGGCAAGCCGGATTTTGTCAATGAATAACCGGGCGATGCAGCGCCGGAGTAGTAATGTCCTGTATGCGCCGGATTCGAATGACTGCTTTTCGAGGGGAGGGGCCGCGGCGGGCGATGCGAAATTCCGTGCGCCGAATCAACCGCTCCCAAAGCCCTTCCGGGTTGGCGTCGAATACCGCTTCCGCCTCTCCCGGCAAAATATGCCATGCGCCCCGGGCAAGCTCGGCGTCCAACTGACCCGGTCCCCAGCCGGCATATCCGGCATAGACGCGAAAACTGCCGGATTCCGGCGCGGTCCGTCCGGCTACCGGGTCGAGGTTGTTCGCAAAATAAACGTCATCGACTACGGGTATTGCCCCGTCCGGCCGGCTGTCGGCGCGCAGGAGCAAAAAAATCTTATAGGTCTCCACCGGGCCGCCGACATAAGCCCGTCCGCCGCGGCGCTCCAAGACGGAGATATCCGGCAAGAGCTTGGCGGCCTGAATCGGCGTCTGCCGATTGATAACCAGCCCCATTGCGCCGCTCGGGTCGTATCGGATCAGCAGCACCACCGTCTCGGCGAAGTTGGACCCGCGCAAGCTGCGGTCGGCGACCAGGAAGCGCCCCTTGGCCGGACTTTCCGCGCCTGCCGGAGCGCCGGCGAAAGCGGCCGCCAGCAGCAAAACAAGCGCCCGCAATGAACTGTCTTGCATTGCGCCAGCCAATCATCAAGTAATTTACCAGCCCCGCGCCATGCCGGGGCGGTCCGTCTTGCTAAAACGTTGCGATGGGGTTGAAAGGGCTGCCGGTGCCTTTGCCCACGGCCATGGGAGCGGCGGTGACCAGAAATTCCCAGCGGTTGAGGCGCGCGGCCTGCTTGCCGACGGCTTCCAGATCGATATTGTCGAAGATGGGCATGCCCATGGCGACCAGCGCCAACTGGTGGATCGGCTGGTTGACGCCCTCCACGCCCGACGGCATCACGTCGCTGGCGGCGTCGCTGCCGAGGATGGCGGCGTCTCGCTCTTTCAACCACTTGGCGCACGAAGCGTGCAGTCCGGCGGATTTCTTCGACGCCGCCCAGGGGCCGTTTTTGTCCCGCAGGGCCCAGCGGCCGGTGCGGATGAGCACGACATCGCCGGGCTTGACCTCGACTCCCGCTTTTTTCTCCCAGGCGTCGAGGTCTTCGGGGTAGATCGGCGTGCCGGGCTCAAGAAACTCGACGCCCTTGAGGCGGGGAATGTCCATCAGCACGCCGCGGGTGAAAATACCCTCTTTGTAGTTGGTGACGGCGAGTTTCGGCGCGCCGTCGGCCGTTACGTCGGCCTGCGGGAAGCCGTTGTAGGACTTGCCGTTGTAGGCCATATGGCAAAGCGAATCCATGTGCGAGTGAGCGTAGCCGTGATAGCTGACTGCATACGTATCGGAAACGAACTGCCCCGGATTGTCGAGTCCGACGTTGTTCATCGAATGCCGGAACGGGCGCGGATTGTCGTCGGCCTCTTCCTTTTCGACATCGCGGGCCAGCGAGACGGAAATGCCTTCCCAGACGAGCTTGACTGCTTCCAGGCGTTTTTTCGGCGTGATCAGGTTGTAGGCGCCGCGCTCGTCGTCGTCGCCCCAGCGGCCCCAGTTGGAGAGCTCGCTCATCCAGCGCTCGACATCGGCCTTGACGGTCTTCGGCTGGGCCGCCAGCGGGAGGCCGCAGAAAACGGCGGCAAGGATCAATTTTTTCATTTCGCTAACAGCTTAGCAATCCAGTGGATAGTAAATAGCAAGACTGCGGCGGCGAAGTTGATGGCGCGCTGCCGCGCTTGCGATAATTCGGTAGATGCGCGGTTACATGCCCACTCCTCCGGTTTTTGCCTTGTTGCTTGCGGGGACGTTCGCGCAAGCCGCCGCCGCGGCTTCGGCGTCATGCGCGGAGAAATCGGTTTCCGCCGGCGCCATTCGTTCCACGGCTGATGTCGAGACCTTCGTCCAGTGCGCTCATGAATACGCGCAGGAGATGGGTTTCGCGGAGGCGTACCGCGCCTTTCACGAGGATGCGCGCTGGAAAAGCGGTCAGTTCTATGTGTTCGTCGATAGCCTGGCCGGCGGCGGGCAGTCCCGCGCTTTGGTCTTTCCCCCGGATCCGAGCCGCGAGGGGACGCCTTGGGGCGACCTCACCGACGGCTTCGGCACGGACCTCCTCGATGAATTTCAGCGTACTTTGCAAATCGTCGACAGCGGCTGGGTCTATTACGAGTTCCGCAACCCGGAGAACGGCCTGACTGAGCCGAAGGCCAGCTACGTGGCGCGCATCGACTGGGACGGGAACGATGCCGCGATCGGCGCGGGCATCTACCGCCGCGACTTCCCCGGAACCTGTCACGCCGCGCAAGTCAACGCCGAAGCGCTGGCGGCCGAGCCGTCGCTTGACGGATTGCAGGAGTTCGTCCGCTGCGCCGCCCTGGAGGTTGAGTCCAAGGGCTACTTCGCCGCGCTGCTGATGGAAAACGATCCGCGCTGGCGCGCCGGTTCGATTTACGTGTTCGGCATGGACATGACGGGCAACCAGTTGTTCTCGGGCCGGCCGCCCGCGGCGGACGGGGAGCGCATGCCGGAGTGGGGCCGCGATCCCCGGGCCGCGTTTAACGGCCGGGACATGGTTGACGTGGCGGGGACGTTCGGCGAAAGCTACATCTACTATCCCGCGGTCCATCCCGAAACGAGGTTCTGGCATCCCAAGGCGGCCTTCGTCAAGCGCGTCTCGGGGCAGGGCGTGCCGCTCCTGGTCGGCGCCGGAATCTACATGGACTGTCCGCCGGACGGATGCGGCGGCCCGGCGGGCGAGGACGGCTTGACCGCCGCGGCCTGCGAAGCGGCCCGGCAAACGCTGGCCGATTTTCCGGTCAAGCGCGTCAATTACGGTTTCTACACCGATTTCAATCCGTTGAGCTATTCCGACGGGCAGGTCCCGATGGGCTATGAACCGGATCTGGTCGCCGCCGTCGAGATCTTTTCGGGGGGCAGGCTGAGCTTCAACATGCTGGGGATCGGCAACCCCTTCTCGGGCATCTGGCTCAAAGCGGCGCAAGAGGCTTACGACATGGTGGGCGGCGGCATCACCGCCTTGCCCGAACGCACGCGCGATGCGGACGGGCGGCAGGTCATCCGCTTCGGCGCGGGTCATATCGACTTCCGTCAATCGCTGCTGGTGCGCGCGGAAAGCGCCATCGAGCGGCACGCCGATCTGACGGCGGAACACCGCGTAAGCGCCCTGCGCGGCGCCACCGGCGAGAAGCGGCTCTTGGAGTTGACCGGCATCATCGACGACGAGGGTTTCGTCCGCGCCGGGACCCGTATCCTGCTGGCCGACGGCACGGTTGTGACCGCCGGACCGCCGGGCAGCGAGTCGGGGCTGCGCATCGCCGCGGGCACAGGCTCCGCGGCCATCGCTGCCCGCGTGCGTCTGACGCCGCCCGGGGACGACCAACCCGAGGTGCTCTATTTCGAGACCGAAGGCGGGCAGATCGAGGCGCTGCTGGAGGGCGCGGTGGATGCCGTGGCGCGGGACGAGCTCGGCAACCTGATCCCCGCCCGCGATATGCCGGGTCTGCGGGTGACGGCCATCGACGCCGAGGGCAACGAGCAGGGCGCTTTCAGCTATCCCCATACGCCCGCCGGCAGCGCGCTGCGGGTGACCATGAACGCGGCGATCGCCTGCCTGACCGCGAACGGCGCCGTAGGGTTCTCGCAATGGCTCGACAGCGGCGGCGCGGTCTTCGCCGAACGCGCCGAAGCCGCCGCGCGGCCGGTGAGTAGTGAATAGCAAGATCGCCGGCCGCTAAGGAAAGTCTGAATAAAGTGGTTTTGGCGCGTTGGCTGGTTGAAGTTGTCCGTAAGGAGCGGTTGCAGCCGGGCTGCCGGCGAATTTTGCGGCTGAATCCTGCCGATTTTGACTTCGCAACGCCAATTTTTGACCCCGCAGCGACGGCTTCGACTCCGCTTCTGCGGCTTGGCGCCGGCATGGACGCACGACTCCTGTATTGTGGCGCTCAGGCCGTCGCGTAGCGCCCGGCAAGCAGCAGATTGGCGAAGCCCAACAGCAGACTGATCCGCTCCCGGTTCTTGGCCAAGCCGCGATAGGCGCCTTGGCGTAGCCAAAGTGCCGCTTCACGTACAGAAACGGGTGCTCCACCTTGGCCCGCACCTCTGCCTTGCGCCGCTCCGCCCGCGCCTCCGCGCTGCCCGCCGCCAAGCGCCGCCGCTGCCCAGCCTTCAAGGCCACTTGCCAGCGCACCTTACGCCCCCGATGCTCCGCGCGCTTGTCGATCCCCTGGTAACCCGCATCCGCGCACACCTCCCGCTCCCCGCCATGCAGCAACTCATGCCCTTGGGTCACATCCGCCACGTTCGCCGCCGTCGCCGCCACGCTATGCGTCAGCCCCGTCTCGGCGTCCACGCCGATATGCGCCTTCATCCCGAAATACCACTGATTCCCCTTCTTCGTCTGCCGCATCTGCGGGTCGCGACTCCGCTTCTTGTTCTTCGTCGAACTCGGCGCCGCGATGATCGTCGCGTCCAGAATCGTCCCCTCCCGCAGCCGCAAGCCTTGCTCCGCCAAGTGCGCGTTGATCTCCGCCATCAGCTTCCCGCCCAACTCGTGCCGCTCCAACAGATGCCGAAAGTTCAAAATCGTCGTCTCGTCCGGCAGCGCATCCCCCAAACGCAAGCCCACGAAGCGCCGCACCGACTCGATCTCGTACAGCATGTCCTCCATCCCCGGATCGCTCACGTTGTAAAACAACTGCACGCAATGCACGCGCAGCATCACCGCCAACGCGTACGGTCGCCGCCCCCGCCCCGCTTGGGGGTAGTACGGGCGGATGCGCTCCTCCAAGCGCTCCCACGGAATCAAGTCCTCCATCCGTGCCAGAAACTTCTCCCGCCTCGTCTGCTTCTTCTTCCCCTCGTACTCCAATTCTGCAAACGTCCGCTGCGCCATCGCTCTCCCCCTTATTCCCCGTGCCCGCTGCTCTCCCCTTATTATCCCAGTCAATAGCCTGCTTGTTCAGAGTCTCCCTAAGGGCCTTTCCAATTCGTTTCCGCGTCGGGACGGCGAATATAGTTGGCGTCGATGCGTTCCGGGTCGAGGCCGCGGCCGGCGGTCAGCTCCCCAGCGGCGATCCCGGCGATCGAGGCGGCCAGGGCGGCGTCGACGACGGCATGGGGCGCGTTGCGCCCGACAAGCTCGGCCGGCCCGCCGGACGCGAAGACCGCCGGGTCGACGGCCAGGTAAGTCGGATCGCGGCTTTTCAGCCGCTCCATCAGCCCTTGGCAGCCGCACGCCGTCTCGGGGAAAACTTGCGCCAAGCCGCTGTCGTAACCGGCCGCGAAAACTTCGCCGCCGCGGCGCGCGTCGAGCAGCGGGACCCGCAACCCGCCCCGCCCGGCTGCGGCAATCGCTTTGAGATTCGATACGGCAACCACCGGCTTGGCGTGAATTTCGCCCAGCGCCTTGGCCGCGGCCAAGCCGACGCGGATTCCGGTGAACGACCCGGGGCCGGCCGCCGCGGCGAAACCGTCCATCTCGGCCAAAGCCGCGCCGTTGCGGGCCAGCAATTCGTCGATCCGTCGATAAAGCACGCTGCCGAATCCGTCCGGCGCCTCAACCGATACGGTTTCCACGAGCAGGCCGCCCAGCCAAATCGCCAGACTGCCGCGGCGGTTCGTCGTGTCGAAGGCGAGTACGTTCACGGACGATTGTTCCGTATCCGGCTGCGGCGCTCAGACTGCGCCGTTCGAGGCTGCCGCGGCCGCTTTTTTCTTGGACGGCCTTTTCGCGGCCGCCTGCTTTTTCTTCGCAGCTTTCTTCCGCGGGCGCTTGCTCCCGGCGCCGGCCGCGAGGCGTTCGGCGCGCGCTTGCAGCAACCCGACGGCATCGTCCATCGTGATCTCCTCGGGCTTCAGACCGAGCGGCAGGGAAGCGTTGATTTCGCCGTCGGTGATATAGGGGCCGAAGCGGCCCGAAAGCACCTTGACATCCTTTTCCGTTACCGGGTGCTTGCCCACCTGTTTGAGCGTTTCGATTCGGGCAGCCGCACGGTTCCGGCCTTTGGGCTGCCGCAGCAGCTCAAGGGCCCGGTCGAGCGTAATGTCCAGCGGATCGCTCATGTCCCTGGGAATCGAGCGGATCTCGCTGCCCCATTTGACGTAAAACCCGAACCGTCCGTTGGCGGCGACTACATCTTTCTTGTCGTCGGGGGTGCGCGCCGAGCGTGCGGGGCAGCGTCAGCAGCTTGAGCGCGTAGCCGAGGTCCACGGTCTCAGGCTTCTTGCCTGCGGGCAGCGACGCCATCCGCGGCTTTTGCTCGTCGTTGCCGTCGCCAAGCTGCACATAGGCGCCGAAGCGTCCGTTCTTGAGATAGACCGGCAGATTGGTTTGCGGATCCGAGCCGATGGGCTCCGGCCCCCTGCGGGCGGCCTCGATCAACTCCGCCGCTTTCTCCGCCGTCAACTCGTCCGGGGCCATCATGTCCGGGAGCCTGGCGCGGTTTTCCCCGTCGGTCAGGAACGGACCGTAGCGGCCAATGCGCACCTCGAGCTCGGCGCCTTGCGGCGTCTTGCCGATCTTCACGCCGCAGACAATGCGCGGGTCGATGACCGACTCGCCGGCGCGCACGAGCGCCTGGAGCCCGGCATGGCCGTCGCCATAGTAAAAGCCCTTCAGGTAGTCGATGCGGGCCAGCTTGCCGCGGGCGATCGCATCGAGCTGGTCTTCGAGCTTCGCCGTAAAGGCGTAGTTCATCAGGCGCGTGAAGTGATTTTCGAGCAGCCCGACCACGGCCATCGCCGTAAATGTGGGCGCCAGCGCGCCGCTCTTTTTGAACGCATACGAACGAGAAAGCACGAGATCGACGATCGTCGCCCAAGTGCTGGGACGTCCGATCCCCAAGCGCTCGAGCTCGCGAATCAAGCTGCCTTCGGTGAAGCGCGGGGGCGCTTGCGTGCGGCGTTCGGACGCCTCGGCCGAGCGGGATTCGAGGCCGTCGCCCGCGGCCATGGCCGGCAGTATCCGTTCTTTGCCGCCCGGTTGCGCTTCCCCGTCTTCCGCCCCCGCCGCGTATGCCTTGAGGAAGCCGGCAAACTCGATCGTCTTGCCGGCGGCGCGGAAGCGGGCTTCGCCCGCGTCGACCGTAACCACGGAATTCGTGCCGCGGGAGTCCCGCATCTGGCTGGCAATGGTGCGCCGCCAGATCATTTCGTACAGCTTGGCGGCTGCAGGGCCGAGTTGGCGGCGGACTTCGCCGACAGGCCGAAATTCTTCGCCGGCCGGCCGAATCGCTTCATGCGCTTCTTGGGCGTTCTTGACCTTCGTGCGGTAGTAGCGGATTTCTTCGGAAAGGTACTCCTTGCCGAACTCCCGCTCGATCAAGGAGCGCGCCGCCGCCTTCGCTTCGTTCGACAGCATGGTCGAATCGGTGCGCATGTAAGTGATGAAACCGTTCTCATAAAGCTGCTGGGCGACGCTCATGGTATGACGCGCCGAGAAACGCAGCTTGCGATTGGCCTCCTGCTGCAGCGTGCTGGTTACGAACGGCGCCTGCGGCGAGGCGGAGTAAGCCTTTTTCTCGACAGAGCAGACGCGGGCCGGCGCCTCGCGGACCCGCTGCTCCAACTCGCGGGCGGCAGCGGCGTCAAGGCGCACGACATCTTGGCTCTTGAGCCGGCCGGTGTCGGGATCGAAGTCTTTTCCGACCGCGGCGCGCTTGCCGCCGACATGGGTCAGATCGGCCTCGAACGCCTCGCCCTCTTTCGCAAAGACTGCTTTCATGCCCCAGAACGAGGCTTCGGTGAAGCGGATGCGCGCCCGCTCGCGCTCGACGAGCAGACGCACCGCGACGCTTTGCACCCGGCCCGCGCTCAGTCTCGGCGCCATCTTCTTCCAGAGCAGCGGGCTGACTTCGTAACCGAACAAGCGGTCGACCACGCGCCGGGTTTCCTGCGCGCGAACCAGGTTTTCGTCGATATCGCGAGGAGAATCCAGCGAATGCCGGATGGCGTCTTTCGTAATCTCGTGAAAGACCAGCCGCTTGACGGGAATCTTGGGTTTGAGCGCTTCCAGCAAGTGCCAACTGATCGACTCGCCTTCGCGGTCTTCATCGGTCGCGAAGTAAATGCGGTCGGCGCTTCTTATGGCCGCGCGCAACTCCTTGACTTGATCTTTCTTTTCGGCAGGGACGACGTAGAGCGGTTGGAAGTCCTTCTCGATGTTGACTCCCATGCGCGCCCACGGCTCTTTCTTCAACTTGGGCGGTATCTCCGAGGCGCTGCTCGGCAGGTCGCGGATATGTCCGTTCGAAGCTTTGACGACGTAGTCTTTCCCCAGGAACTTGGTGATCGTGCGCGCCTTGGTGGGCGACTCGACAATCACCAGCGTTCGTTTCCGCCTATTGGGTGCCGCGGCCATGTATCTCTTCTATATAACAGCTTCGGACGCGCGCGGCGGACGCGCGCGTCAACTTGTCCATATCCGCACGAACGATTTGCCCGGCAACTGCCGCACGGCGCCGAAAAGCTCCAGCTCGCTTAACGCCGCCAGCAC
Source organism: Bryobacterales bacterium (assembly GCA_965214915.1). GTDB lineage: Bacteria > Acidobacteriota > Terriglobia > Bryobacterales > UBA6623 > CATQHP01. The sequence continues at coordinate 2,335,000 of CBDCCP010000001.1, forward strand.
GTCGGCGGGCTTGGCGTCGTCGAGATTGCGAATCAAGTCGTCCACTTGTATCGCCTCGTCCACCCGGAGCAAGGGCAGTATCTTGTCCGCAAGGGGGGAAGCCGCGTGGAAAAGCGATTGTTGGGCCTCTGCGGCCGGCGCCGCCGCGGTCTTGCCCGAGCGCAAGCTCCGCCGCGCATCGTGAGGCAGTTCCTCGATCACGTCGCCGGCTTCCTGGACCAATTTCGCGCCGTCTTTGATCAATAGATTCGGCCCCCAGCTCGATTTCGAGAAAATGCTGCCGGGAACCGCGAGCACCTCACGGTTCTGCTCCATGGCCAGCCTCGCGGTGATCAGCGATCCGCTGTATTGAGCGCCTTCGACGATGAGAATGCCGTGGCTGAGGCCGCTGATGATGCGGTTGCGAATCGGGAAGTTTTGCGGGAAGCCGGTCGACCCCATCGGAAATTCCGAGAGAACCAACCCTTGCTCGACGATAGACCGCCAGAGTTTCTTGTTTTCGCGGGGGTACGCCACGTCCACGCCCGTGCCCAACACCGCGACAGTCTTTCCGCCGGCTTCGAGCGCGCCGGCGTGCGCTTGCGAATCGATGCCCCTGGCCATGCCGCTGGTGATCGTCAGCCCCTCCAGCGCGAGATCTTTGCTCAGCCGCTCGGCGGCCGCCCGCCCGTACTGGGTCGGCCGTCTTGTGCCGACAATTCCGATTTGGTGGCTTCCCAGCAGGTCGATATCGCCCAGCGCGTAAAGCAATATCGGCGGGTCTGCGATTTCCGCAAGCCTGGCGGGATAGGAGTCGCGTCCGTAGCAGACCATGCGGACGCCGGCGCCCTCGATTTTCCGCAACTCATCCGCCGCGGCATCGAAGGAAATGCCGGCGTGTATGGATTCGGCGACCGCAATGCGGATGCCGACGGAACGGAGCTCGGAGACGGAGGCGTGAAAGACGGCCGGCGGGCCGCCGAATGCCTGGATGAGCTTGAGCGCGTTGCGGGCGCCGAGGTCCGGCAGCAGGTGCAAAGCCAACCAGTAAAGCGCCTCTTCCCGGTCGGTTGCGGAGACCGTCACCCGAGTTTCAGAAAAATCCAGCATATTGCTACAGCAGTTCGCGCCGGGGCAATCTTTTTCGACCGGCAGTCCGCAGCGAAAGTCTCGTGGAAAGCGCGGCAGGCTCCTGCGGCCGCTGCGAACCTCTCACGTTACTCCGCAGCGCGAGCGGACCGCGCCGCGGCCTTGCTCTTCACTCGCCACTCTCCACTAATAATGCCGCCCGAGGATATAAAGGTAGATTTTCTGCTCCTTGCCGCTTGTCGAAATCGTCTCCGTCTTGACCGCTTTCCATCCCGGAATGCCTGAGCGATACGACACCAGGCGGGTGCCGGGCCGAAGATCGAGCTCGAATTTCGGCTTGAGCTGCATGTAAGACGAGCCGAGCACATATACCGTGATGACGGTGGCCGGACTGAGATCGGCGTCGAAGATGTTTTTCTCGTAGATTTCCGCGAGGCTTTCCACTCCGGCGGCCTGGATGGCGGATTCGGTTTCTCTGACGAGCTCGCGGTTGATCTCGAACCCGACGGCGCGCGCTCCGAAATTCTTCGCCGCTCGGACAAGAATACGGCCGTCTCCGGAACCGAGATCGTAAACGATATCGTTCTCGGTGACGGCGGCGATCTCCAACATGCGATCGACTGCTTCCCACGGGGTGGGAACGAAGGGAGCGATGCTGCGGGGGTCCAGGACATTGGATTGCGCGAAGGCGGCCGGCCCTTGGCCAAGTCCCATGGCGAGCGCGGCGGCCAAGCCTATCAGCCGCCGGATGAGAAATGGGTTTTCACGCATCTCCGGCTTCACCTGCTGGTAGGACGCACAATCGACCTGCCCGGATGCATAAGGCTCCCGAACCGCGCCCGTCAATGTGCCGGGACGCACACAGCGACCCCGCGCCCTGGTTGTCATTACTGTATCACGCTGCAGCCTGTCCGCAGCCGCCGGCAGGTACGGGTTCATTCCGATTATTTCATGCGTTACAGGCCGATGGCGATGTCCACGTAGTCGATGAATGCGTTGCTTGTGGAGATGGCCAGCGGAATCGCCGGGCCGATGAATATCGTGTCGGGCGCCTGCACGTTGAGTTGGTAGAGGCCGACGAAACCAGGCGCCGCGCCGGAATAGAATACGGTCCCGGCCTCGCCGCCGAATTCGACGGATACCGCCCGATCGACCGTGCGCGCGAACGGCTCCGCGCCGGGGGCGGGCGCGCCGTCCGGGAAAGCGGGGTCCACCGCTCCAAGGCCGGTGAGAAAAATGACGATGTGCTCGCCGGGGGCCGCCGGGCTGCTTTCGCTAACCAGAGTGTAGTCCGCGTGAGTAATAATTCCGTGGCCGAGGCCGTTCTGATTCACCGAGAAGACGCCCGGGCTCGTCGCGGAAACGGGAACAAGCGCCTCGTTCGACGGGACGCCGTTGTTGGTCACCATAATGGCTGCCCGGTCTGCGTTCAGGGAAAACGGCGTTTGCAGGTTGATCTGTCCGGCCGAGACGAAGAACAGCGGCGCCGGGACGCCGTTGACGGTGACCGAAACTCCGGCCAGCGACGTCGGCAGCGGCGTTCCATCGGCGAGCGCCGTCATCGGCGCCAGACCAGCGCCGAATAGCGACAGCAGCGCACCGGGCGAAACCGGGTATGTAGGCGGCGCGAACGCGCCTGCGTTGATCACGCCTTGCGGGATGAGGAAGACCTCTCCCTCGGGTTGAACGTCCGGCATGCGTACGCCGAACAGAATTCCATGCACCCGAACCAGGCGGCGGTTGTTGACCTGGGCGCCGACAAAACCGTTCGGAGTCAATTCCGCGGATGTCACTGACGGCGCTCCGATGCCGAAATTGTTTCCTTCCTGGTCTTCCAGAAGTCCGAACCGGCCCGCGCCGCCGGGATCGACCGCCGAAAAAAGGAGCAGTGCGTCGTCGAATACGCCGAAGCCCGCCGCCGTCGCCTCATGGGTTCGCCGCGCGGTGGGGGCGAGCCCCGCGCCGTCGGCCCGTATGCCGCCTACTCCGGCCACGTACTTGTCGCGGTCCAGCTCGAGATTGAACTCCGCGAACCAGAAGTTCCCGGCGAAATCGGCGTCGCTCGCGCTGTTCCCGAAGCGGCGCACGGCAGTGAAGATCGAGCGTCCGCCCGCGGCGTTCGAATGGCCAAGCATATAGTTGCCGGTTTCGGAAACGAAAATATCGAACCCGCCGGCGATGAGCGTCGAACCCGCGCCGACCGCGAGCGCGCCGCTTCCGTTCGCCGTCAGCGAGTATGTGGAGCCGTCCACGCTCTCCGATACGGGTCGATCGTCGGAGGCGGCGCTGTGCCCGCTCGCCTGCATCGCCGTCAGCGCGCCGGCGGCGTCGCTCGAAAACTCGATCAGCGCCGAGCTCGCTTGGGAGGCGGAGCCGCCCGGAACCGACAGGTAAGACGCGATGTAATCCCCGGCAGCCAGCGCGTCGGTTGCGCCGGAGGGCAATTTTACGGCGGCAAAAAAATCCTCGGTCGTGCTTTGGGCTTCGGTTGTCGAGCCGGTCAAAGCTTCGGCGCCCGCGCCGACGCGGGCGTTTATGAAGATTGCGCCGTCCAGCGGATTGGTCAGCGTCAGCAGACCGGACGATGCGACTGCGTAGCTCCCGCTGCCCGCTGCGGCCTGCAGCGCCCCTGCGTCCATTCCGGACTGCGCGTCGAACGTAAATCCGCCCGTTCCGTCGAACGACAGGACGCCGCCGATCGTACGCACGGCCGCCAGCGCGCCGTCGCCGTCCACGTCCGCGGCCATCTGGATGAAACCGTAGTCGCCCGCGAGCGACGAGTCGTCGAGTTGTTGGCCGAGGGCAACCCCGGCGAACAAAAGGAGCAGGCAGCCGGGAATCTCTTTTTTCATAGCTGTGGTCTTTCCGATGACGATGAAGTCTGGGTCGCGGAGACGGATGCCCGGACGGCGCCTCAGGGGCTTCGGGCCGGGGGCGCAATTTCGATCTTACAAAAATTTTTACTTTACAAATGCAAAGCGCGGTTGCTTACATTAAACCAAGATCGGGGCCATTGCCATAAGTTGTGGGCGCCGGCCGGGACAGAGCGGATCGATTCATTTTCGAGAGGGGCCTTCGATGCAACAAGATCGAGGATGAATGTTATTGGCAGCAGGGATTGTAGAGCAGCAAGAGGGTTCGAAATGATCGAAAGTTGGAAGACACTCCTGCCGGTTCCGATATCGGCATTGTTCCTCGCGGCGACCGTCGCGTCTCAGCCGGTCGCGTTGACGGCGGAGGGAGGCGCGGTAGAAATCGTCGAAGTCGAGGCCGGTGACGGCTCCTTTCCCAAACATGACTCCTGTGCGTATTTCGGCGCCGACCGCGAAAAATATCTGGGCGTCGGCTTGGCTATGGATTTGAGCCGGATGAAGCAGCGCGCCGCGTTGACCCACAACGTGATGCAAGCGATCGGCTTCACGAGATCGAGGCCGCGGACGCGCGGCGACTTGTTCCGCATCGCCAACGCGCCGCCGCCCAGCGGACCCTGCGCGGGGATCGACGAATGCATCCAGCGCAAAGCCGCGGCGGCCGGCGTCCCCATGGCCGAGCTGACAACGGATGCCGAGTTCTTGCGCCGCGTCACATTGGACCTGACCGGCCGGATTCCCACGCCGCAAGAGGTTACGGCGTTCTTGAGCGACGCCTCGCCGGACAAACGAACGCAAGCCGTCGAGCGGTTGCTCCAAACTCCGCAGTGGGCCGATCGTTGGACGATGTTCTTCGGCGATCTCTTCAAGAATACGCGGGTGACAGCTCAGGTCAACCGCTATCCGAACGGACGCGATTCCTTCCACCTCTTCCTTTTGGAGTCGCTGCGGCAGAACAAGCCTTACGACCGAATGGCGCGAGAGATGATCGCCGCCGTCGGATTCAGCGACGGCCGGAACTATCCGACGGCAAGCAACAACGTCCGCTCCTACGCGGACGGCTACCCCAGCTACGAGCGCTTCCAACAGGTCTACGACGATTACGCCGGGAACCCCGTAACGGCTTCGCCGGTAGGTTATATCGTCGGCGGGCGCACCACGGGCGGTCCGGTCCAGGACACTTACGATTCGCTGGCGTTTTTCGCGGCTCGGGACTTTTTGGGCCTTGCCCAGATGGACTGCGTCCTCTGCCACGACGGCGCCGGCCGTCTCGACGCGCTCAGCGTTTGGGGGGCCGCCGCCAAACGTCTCGAGGGCTGGCGAATGGCGGCGTTTTTCTCCGACCTCCCGCGCTATCAGGATTGGGACGTGCCGTACCGCTTGTTGCCGAACGACCCGAACGGGCGGCGCGTCAGGGCGCATTATTACTACATTTCGGATATCGCGCCCGGAAGCCGGCAGGTCGTGCGGCGGAACGGTCGAGTCGTCGATCAGGCCGGGGATTATCTGGGGCAAACCGAGGGCGGCAATCGACCGGACCGCCTGCACGACTCGCGCTTCGTCGAGCCCGAGTATCCATTCGAGTCGAGCGTCAAGGCGACGGTCTCGCCAAGCCTTCCGTTGCGCGAGCAACTGGGTCTGCACCTCACTGCGGATCCGCAGTTCTCGCGAGCGATCGTCAATTACATCTGGAAGGAGTTTTTCTCGCGCGGAATCGTCGAGCCGACGGATCAATTCGATCCGACGCGGCTCGACCCTGCGAATCCTCCGGCTGCCCCCTGGAATATCCAGCCTTCCCACCCGGAGCTGCTTGAATGGCTGGCCGCCGGTTTCCGGGAAAACGGCCACGATCTCAAATGGCTGATGCGCGCGATAGCGACATCCCGGACCTATCAACTGTCTTCGCGGTTCGACGGCGCGTTCAACCCCACGCACGAAAGGTATTTCGTACGGCATAACGTCAAGCGCTTGACCGCCGAGCAGATTCACGACGCGATCGTTGCCGCCGGCGGAATTTCGGTGACCTACCGCGCCTCCCGCCGCACATTCACCGCCTTGAATTTTGCGATGCAATTTCCCGACGTAGTTGCCGTGCCGGATGGACGCGTCATATATCGCCGCACCCTGAGATTCCTTGACGCCTTTCTACGCGGCGACCGCGAGCAAACGCCGCGGTCGGGGGCGGTAAGTTCGCTGCAGGCGCTGCAACTGATGAACAGCCGGCTGGTGTCGCTCCGCGTGAGGAGCGCCGCCGGCGGCGCCCTGGCGGCATTGCTCGATCGACCGGACGACGCGCTGGTGACATCCCTCTACCTGCGCGTTCTGAGCCGCATGCCTACCGCCGAAGAATTGCGCTTCGGCGTGCAAACGCTGAACAACGGCCCCCGGGCGCCGCAGGCGTCGAATCTGATGTGGGCGATGTTCAACAAGACCGATTTTTACTTCAACTACTAAGGCGGAGGAGGCGCGGGATGAGCCAACGCGAGCGTTTCGAAAGGCTTCTCAAGAAGTATCCGCACGAGCACCGTTCCTTCTTTGCCCGCCCACATGCCACGCGCCGGCAATTCTTCCGCAATGTCTTGAGCGGGGTCAGCGGGTTCTACCTGGCGAATGCGTTCGCGCCGAGCGAAGCGCGGGCAGTGGGCTCCGCCGCGCCGAAGGGAACGGCAAAGAGCGCCATCTTTCTGTTTCTCCAAGGCGCGCCGAGCCATGTGGACACCTTCGACTTCAAGCCGCTGGCGGGCGTGACCCCGGCCGACTTCGCGCCGGAGACTTTCAACGGCGTGACCCTTCCGATGGGCCTGCTCGGCAACACGTCGCGCGTAATGGACAAGATCGCGATCGTCCGTTCGGGGCTGGCTTGGGCGCGCGCGCATTCGCTGGCGCAAACGTGGATGCAGATCGGTCGCGATCCGACCTCGGCGGCGGGCCGCATCGCTCCCCATATCGGCAGTGTGGTGGCCATCGAGAAAGAGCCGGAGCGGCGCCCGGATCAAGTGTTCCCGACGTTTATCGCGCTGAATTCCGCGTCGGCGCCGGGCGCCGGTTACTTCCCCATCGCTTACGGTCCCTTCAAGACGGAACCGACCGGCGTGGGGTTGGCGGATGCGGATCACCCGGCCGGGCGGCGGCGTTTCGACGCTCGCTGGGAACTGCTGCAACAAATGGACGGCGCCCTGCGCGGCGCCGAATCGCCGTTCGGCCGGCCGGCCGCCGATATGGGCATACTCTACGACCACGCCCGCCGGCTGATGTTCAATCCGACAGTGACGCAAGCCTTCAGCTACACCGAGGAAGAAAGCGCCCGCTACGGCAGTACGCGGTTCGGCAACGCCGTGCTCACGGCGCGCAAGGCGATCGAAGCCGACCAAGGCGCGCGCTTTATTCAGGTTACCTCAACCGGCTGGGACCACCACGGCGCGATCTACGTCAACGAGCCGGCGCCGGAACGAAACATCTACAATCAGACGGCCGAGTTCGATCCGGCGTTCGCCGCGCTGATCGAAGACCTGGAGGCTGCGGGCAAGCTCGACGAGACGCTCGTCGTCGTGTGCGGCGAGTTCGGGCGCACGCCGGGACAACTCTCCAGCGGCCGTGAGGGCCGCGATCATTATCAGCAAATGTTCTATGTCTTTGCCGGTGGAGGCGTCAAAGGCGGCACGGTCGTCGGAGCAACCAACGATACAGGCGGGCGCGGGCCGGGTTCGTTTACGATCGACCCCGGCTGGTCGATGCTGCGCGATATTCGTCCCGAGGACGTCGAGGCGACGATTTACTCCACTCTGGGTATCGATTGGACGACCGTCCGCACCGACGACCCGCTGGGACGCGGCTTCTACTACGTGCCGCTGAGCGAGGAAGAAGCCTACGCCCCCGTGCATGAGCTCTGGGGCTAGCAGTCACGGTTGACGATCCGGTCGGCAGCCGAGGCCGGGGCTCTCTTAAAGGCGGTGTCGGGGATCGCATCGAGGCTGTTGCCGGCGGCTTCGCAATAGCCCACGGAGTGGCGGCGGCTTCGGCGATGGCGTCGTACTGGGCGGCTTCCTATATTTCCAGGACGACGGGCCGGGGGCGCAATCTCGGTTTTTTACAAAGGATTTTACAAATGAAGGCGCCGTCGCTTACATTAAGGAAAGTCTGAATAAAGTGGTTTTGGCGCGTTGGCTGGTTGAAGTTGTCCGTAAGGAGCGGTTGCAGCCGGGCTGCCGGCGAATTTTGCGGCTGAATCCTGCCGATTTTGACTTCGCAACGCCAATTTTTGACCCCGCAGCGACGGCTTCGACTCCGCTTCTGCGGCTTGGCGCCGGCATGGACGCACGACTCCTGTATTGTGGCGCTCAGGCCGTCGCGTAGCGCCCGGCAAGCAGCAGATTGGCGAAGCCCAACAGCAGACTGATCCGCTCCCGGTTCTTGGCCAAGCCGCGATAGGCGCCTTGGCGTAGCCAAAGTGCCGCTTCACGTACAGAAACGGGTGCTCCACCTTGGCCCGCACCTCTGCCTTGCGCCGCTCCGCCCGCGCCTCCGCGCTGCCCGCCGCCAAGCGCCGCCGCTGCCCAGCCTTCAAGGCCACTTGCCAGCGCACCTTACGCCCCCGATGCTCCGCGCGCTTGTCGATCCCCTGGTAACCCGCATCCGCGCACACCTCCCGCTCCCCGCCGTGCAGCAACTCATGCCCTTGGGTCACATCCGCCACGTTCGCCGCCGTCGCCGCCACGCTATGCGTCAGCCCCGTCTCGGCGTCCACGCCGATATGCGCCTTCATCCCGAAATACCATTGATTCCCCTTCTTCGTCTGCTGCATCTGTGGGTCGCGACTCCGCTTCTTGTTCTTCGTCGAACTCGGCGCCGCGATGATCGTCGCCTCCAGAATCGTCCCCTCCCGCAGCCGCAAGCCTTGCTCCGCCAAGTGCGCGTTGATCTCCGCCAGCAGAACCCCGCCCAACTCGTGCCGCTCCAACAGATGCCGAAAGTTCAAAATCGTCGTCTCGTCCGGCAGCGCATCCCCCAAACGCAAGCCCACGAAGCGCCGCACCGACTCGATCTCGTACAGCATGTCCTCCATCCCCGGATCGCTCACGTTGTAAAACAACTGCACGCAATGCACGCGCAGCATCACCGCCAACGCGTACGGTCGCCGCCCCCGCCCCGCTTGGGGGTAGTACGGGCGGATGCGCTCCTCCATGCGCTCCCACGGAATCAAGTCCTCCATCCGTGCCAGAAACTTCTCCCGCCTCGTCTGCTTCTTCTTCCCCTCGTACTCCAATTCTGCAAACGTCCGCTGCGCCATCGCTCTCCCCCTTATTCCCCGTGCCCGCTGCTCTCCCCTTATTATCCCAGTCAATAGCCTGCTTGTTCAGAGTTTCCTTAAGCTGAGACCGACTCAATTACTATAGACTGCAGGCGGCGGCGCATAGGGCGTGATGGAGGTGGACATGCCCGAAATTATTATCGTCAGGCGCGAAACTTTAGGGCGGCGGTGAGGGTCTTACGCAATGTATCGGACGGAGCAGAGAGCGGGCCGCGCCCGGAGCGGGGCATTTTCATCGCCAAGGCCGAGCGACGGTAGACGGGGGAATTCGTAATGATCGCAACGAGGAGGGCCATATTGTCGGTTCCGGTAGGCGTATTGTTTCTCGCGGCCGCCGCGCCCCCGACCGCTGTTTTGGCGGCGGACGTCGGTTCGGTAGAAATCGTCGAAGTCGAAGCCGGCGAAGGCTCCTTCCCCGAACACGGCGCCTGCGCGTATTTCGGCGCCGACCGCGAAAAGTATCTGGGCGCGGGCATGGCCGGGGATTGGAGCCGGATGAAGCAGCGCGCCGCGCTGACCGACAACGTGATGCGGGCGATCGGCCTCACCAGAAGCCCGGGTCCGCGGACACGCGGCGACTTGTTCCGCATCGCCAACGCGCCTCCCCCCACCGGCCCCTGCAACGGAATCGACGAGTGCATCCAGCGCAAAGCGGCGGCGGCGGGCGTGCCGCCGGCGGAATTGACGACGGATGCCGAGTTCTTGCGCCGCGTGACATTGGACCTGACCGGCCGGATTCCAACGCCGCAAGAAATTACGGCTTTCTTGAGCGACGCCTCGCCGGACAAACGGGCGCAAGCCGTCGAGCGGTTGCTCGCAACCCCACAGTGGGCCGACCGTTGGGCGCTGTTCTTCGGCGATCTCTTCAAAAACACGCGGCTGACGGCCCAGGTCAACCGCTATCCGAACGGGCGCGATTCCTTCCACCTTTTCCTTTTGGAGTCGCTGCGGCAGAACAAGTCGTACGACCGCATGGCGCGAGAAATGATCGCCGCCGTCGGATTCAGCGACGGCCGGAACTACCCGACGGGAAATATAAACGGCCGCTCCTACCCGGAGACCTACTCCAGCTTTGCGCACTTCCAACGGGTCTATAACGATTACGTCGGCAACCCCGTAAAGGCTTCGCCGGTAGGTTATATCGTCGGCGGACGCACCACGGGCGGGCCGGTCCAGGACACCTACGATTCGCTGGCGTTTTTCACGGCCAGGGACTTTCTGGGTCTCGGCCAGATGGACTGCGTCCTCTGTCACGACGGCGCCGGCCACCTCGACGCGCTCAGCGTTTGGGGGGCCGCCGCCAAACGTCTCGAAGGCTGGCAAATGGCGGCGTTCTTTTCCGACATCCAGCGCTATCAGTTATGGCGCGTGCGGGCGCGCACGCTGCCGACCAATCCGGCCAACGGGCGCCGCGCCAATGCGAACTATTACTACATTGCAGATCTCCCTCCCGGAAGCCGGCAGCAAGCGCGGCAAAACGGCCAACTGGTCGATCTGGCCGGGGATTATCTGGGGCAGACCGAAGGCGGAAATCGACCGGACCGCCTGCACAATTCGCGTTTCGTCGCCCCGGACTATCCCTTTGCTTCCAATGCCAAGGGGACGGTTTCGCCAAGTCTTTCGCTGCGCGAGCAATACGGTCTGTACCTCACCGCGGACCCGCAGTTCGCCCGCGCGATCGTCAATTACATCTGGAAGGAGTTTTTCTCGCGCGGAATCGTCGAGCCGGCGGATCAATTCGACTTGGCGCGGCTCGACCCGGCAAATCCTCCGACCGGGGCCTGGGATATCCAGCCTTCCCACCCGGAACTGCTCGAATGGCTGGCCGCCGGTTTCCGGGAAAACGGCCACGATCTGAAGTGGCTGATGCGCGAGATCGCGACATCGCGGACCTACCAATTGTCCTCGCGGTACGACGGCGCGTTCAACCCCACACACGAAAGATACTTCGTGCGGCATAACGTCAAGCGCTTGCCCGCCGAGCAGATCCACGACGCGATCGTTGCCGCCGGCGGAATTCCCGTGACCTACCGTGTCTCCCGGACCATACCCAGCGTGAATTTTGCGGTGCAATTTTCCGACGTGGACGCCGTGCCGCAGGGGCGTAACGCAAACGCATTCCAGGCGCGGACATTCCTCGACGCCTTCCTGCGCGGCGACCGCGACGGGACGCCGCGGTCGAGGGTGGGCAGTCCGCTGCAGGCGCTGCAACTGATGAACAGCCAACTCGTCTCGCGCCGCGTAAGGAGCAACGCCGGCGCCCTGTCGGCATTGCTCGATCAACCGGACGACGCGCTGGTGACATCCCTCTACCTGCGCGTCTTGAGTCGCATGCCCAGCGACGAGGAGTTGAGCTTCGGCGTGCAGACGCTCGGCCAGGGCCCCCGGGCGGCGCAGGCGTCGAATCTGATGTGGGCGATGTTCAACAAGACCGATTTTTACTTCAACTACTAAGGCGGAGGAGACGCGGGATGAGCCAACGCGAACGTTTTGAAAGGCTTCTCAAGAAGTACCCGCACGAGCACCGCTCCTTTTTTGCCCGCCCGCATGCCACGCGGCGGCAATTTTTTCGCAATGTCTTGAGCGGGGTCAGCGGGTTCTACCTGGCGAATGCGTTCGCGCCGAGCGAAGCGCGGGCAGTGGGCTCCGCCGCGCCGAAGGGAACGGCAAAGAGCGCCATCTTTCTGTTTCTCCAAGGCGCGCCGAGCCATGTGGACACCTTCGACTTCAAGCCGCTGGCGGGCGTGACCCCGGCCGACTTCGCGCCGGAGACTTTCAACGGCGTGACCCTTCCGATGGGCCTGCTCGGCAACACGTCGCGCGTAATGGACAAGATCGCGATCGTCCGTTCGGGGCTGGCTTGGGCGCGCGCGCATTCGCTGGCGCAAACGTGGATGCAGATCGGTCGCGATCCGACCTCGGCGGCGGGCCGCATCGCTCCCCATATCGGCAGTGTGGTGGCCATCGAGAAAGAGCCGGAGCGGCGCCCGGATCAAGTGTTCCCGACGTTCATTGCGTTGAATTCCAGGTCGGCGCCGGGCGCGGGCTACTTCCCCGTCGCATACGGCCCCTTCAAGACCGTGCCGACAGGCGTGGGGCTGGCGAACTCGAATCACCCGGGAGGACAGCAGCGTTTCGACGCCCGCTGGGAGCTGCTGCAACAAATGGACGGCGCCCTGCGCGGCGCCGAATCGCCGTTCGGCCGGCCGGCCGCCGATATGGGCATACTCTACGACCACGCCCGCCGGCTGATGTTCAATCCGACAGTGACGCAAGCCTTCAGCTACACCGAGGAAGAAAGCGCCCGCTACGGCAGTACGCGGTTCGGCAACGCCGTGCTCACGGCGCGCAAGGCGATCGAAGCCGACCAAGGCGCGCGCTTTATTCAGGTTACCTCAACCGGCTGGGACCACCACGGCGCGATCTACGTCAACGAGCCGGCGCCGGAACGAAACATCTACAACCAGACGGCCGAGTTCGACCCCGCGTTCGCCGCGCTGATCGAAGACCTGGAGGCTGCGGGCAAGCTCGACGAGACGCTCGTCGTCGTTTGCGGCGAGTTCGGGCGCACGCCGGGAAGACTCTCCAGCGGCCGTCAAGGCCGCGACCATTACCTGCAAATGTTCTACGTCTTTGCGGGAGGAGGCGTCAAAGGCGGCACGGTCATCGGGGCGACCAACGATGCGGGCGGCCGCGGGCCGGGTTCGTTCACGGTCGACCCCGGGTGGTCGATGCTGCGCGATATTCGTCCGGAAGACGTCGAGGCGACGATTTATTCCGCTCTGGGAATCGACTGGACGACCGTCCGCACCGACGATCCGCTGGGACGCGGCTTCTACTATGTGCCGGTGAGCGAAGAAGAAATCTACGCCCCCATACATGAGCTCTGGGGTTAGCAGTCCGCGGCGGCAGCGCGGCGGGCCGGCTATAACAGAGTTATGAAGCTGCGCTTGTGGCTGCTGTGGTGGCGGCGTCCACCGCGCTGGTGCGGGTTGCGCGCCGCAACAGAGGCGCCGATACCCATGCGGATCGAGACGCCGCCCGACGACCGGCAGCCGAGCTTCGCAAGATAAGATGTCCAATCCCAAGCCCCAAGCTACGCGTTGTCCGCGGACGATCTTTACTTCCGGTACGACGCCAACGCGGTCGAGGCGGATGCGATGTACAAGGGAAAGATTGTCGCTGTTTCGGGGAGAGTTATCCATATCGAAACTTTGGCCGGCGAGGGATGTATCGGTCTCGCCAATGAAGGAATGTTCTCCACCGTTACATGCTGGTTCGAGCAACCCGATTCTTTAAGCGATTTGCGAAAAGGGGACTCCGTAACGGTCAAGGAAAAAGTCTTGGGCTTGCAGGCGAAAGTCAACCTGGACCATTGTTCCCTGCAATAGCCTCGCCGGCTCCGGGGACGGAGCGCGGCGACGGCGCTCCCGCCGCGCTCCGTCAACTCTCGCGGTTGACGATCCAGTCGGCGGCCGACGCCAAGGCTCTCTTATAAGGGGTGTCGGGGATCGCCTCGAGGCTGTTGACGGCTGCTTCGCAGTAGTCCGCAGCATGGCGGCGGACTTCGCCGATGGCGCCGTACTCGGTGACGATTTCAAGCACGCGGGCCGCCGGCACCGCGGCATAACCGCCCTCGCACACGACCGTCTCGATTTCATGCCGCTCGGCGCCGGTGCAGGAGCGAAGCGCGAGGATCAACGGAAGCGTGATCTTACCTTCTTTCAAGTCATTGCCGACGGGCTTGCCCAGCACGATTTCGCTCGCTTCGAAATCGAGCACGTCGTCGATCAGTTGAAAGGCCATGCCGAGATTCCAACCGTAAGTGCGCAGCCGCTGCTCGACTTCTTCGCCCTTGCCGGCGAGAATCGCGCCGAGGCGGGTGCAAACCGAAAACAGACAGGCCGTCTTGCGGTGGATCAGATCCTGGTGCTGCTGCTCGGTGACGTCAATGCGTCCGATCATTTCCGATTGGATCAACTCGCCCTCGACCATCATCTGGGTCAGATCGATCAGCAGATCGAGGATATAGAAGTTCCGCTCGCGCACGGCGAGACTGAAGGCTTGCATGTACAGCCAATCGCCCGCCAGAACGCTGATTTGATTGCCCCATTCCTGATTGGTCGAGGGGCGTCCGCGGCGGACTTCCGCCTCATCGATCACGTCATCGTGGACCAGCGTCGCCGTATGGATGATTTCCATCACGGCGCCCATGCGCACCGCGGCTTCCCGGTCGGCGCCGCAGGCTCCGGCCGCGAGCAGCAGGAGCGCCGGGCGGAGGCGCTTGCCCCCGCTCGAGTGCAGATGCCGGCCGATCGCCGTGACGGCGTCGACCGAGCAGACGGTATCCGTCCCGATGATCTTCTCGACGCGCCGGAGATCGTCCGCGATAAGAGTGAGGGCTTCGAGCCGCGACATCGGCCCGGCTTTGATTGTTTCCATGAGCAGCGGACGAAACCCAATCCCAGTTTAACGGGTTCGCCGATATCCGGCAATAACGCGCCGGCGAACAGGCCGCTGTGAAAACCCCGTGGGCGGCGCCGGCCGCCGGCGCCGAAAAGGCGGTCGACGCATCGTCGCGCGCGAAGCGGCTTGGCGACGCCCTGCGGAACATCGACTCGTTGAGGAACGCGTTGGAACACAAGGGATCGGGATGGCCAAACAATTAACGATAATCATCCAACGCGAGGGTGACGGCTACGTCTCGCTTTGCCCGGATCTGGATATCGCCGGCCAGGGCGGAACTATAGATGAAGCGCGCAACAACCTGCAGGAGGCGTTGGAGTTGTTTTTCGAAACGGCGTCCGATGCGGAGGTTCGGCAACGGCTGTACAAGGAGGCGTACGTGAGCCGCGTCGAGGTCGCGGTTGCCTGAGTTGAGAGTTTTTCAGTGCGCTGTGCGAGTAAACCGGCGCTGAGAAAGTCCGAGCCCGGCAGTGGGCAGCGGAACCGCAGGGAACGCCTCTTCACTCTCTACCGCAAACTGCCCCTCGGCGTCGAAGGCGAACGGCCTCGGCGCGGAGACGACCTCGATTTGCGGATTGGCGCGCAACTCGTCCAGCAAATTCTCGCTCACCAGCATTTCGGTCAACTCCATCGTGTTGCGAATCCAGGCGACGGCGCATTGCGCCGTATCCATGCGGCCGCAGGTGGACAGGATTTTTTTCAGGCATTCCCGGTCGGTCGCAAAGTGCGGCGGGCACATCGCGCCGACGGTGCTGGACGCGGTGAAGGAGTTGATCCAGGTCTTTTCGAAATCGACGCTGTTGTACAGGCGGTCGTGGATGACGTCGCACAAGCCGATGCCGATCGCGTTGCCGCCTCCGTGCGGCGTCAGGCTGCGGGCGTAGATGCGTTGGATGGAGGGCAGGCCCGGCCAGCAGTTGCGCCCCAGCGCCGAACGGTTGACGACTTTGGTGTCCATCCCGGAGCCGGAGATGTTCTTGCCGATTTCGTCGACGATCAGCAAATCCAGTTCTTTGACCGGGATGTTGGCTTTCCAGGATTTGACCCGCGCGAGCAGTTCCTCCTCGCGCGGAACCATGCCTGCGGCGCCCAGCGCATGGACTTCCGCGGTGTTGTGATGCGCGTCTTCGAGGATGGCGAGCCCGCCGAGCATCTTGCCGGTATCGAGCATCGCCTTGCCGACTTTGCGCAAGACCGCCTCGAGCCCCAGCCTCACCGCCCAGGTGTGGTAGCGCTTGGCGCCTTCCCACTTGCCCAGGCCGATAGCCATCATCTTGTGGACGCCGCTTTCGAGCTTGCCTTCGAAACCGGTATGCCACTTGACGCGGCTGCAGAGCATGACGCCGTCGGCTTCGTAGGCTTCCTTGTCGAGCGAGACATCGATGCCTTCGGGCGTCCGGCCGATCTTGACGACGTCGAGCGAGCTGACCACCGGCGCGCCCATGGTCTCTGCGCTAATGCCGTAATGGGCGAGGACGGCGCGCTGCCCCTCGGGCGTGCCGCCGCCGTGGCTGCCCATGACCGGGATGATGAAAGGGTTGACCTGGCGCGCTCTCCAGAAATCGACGACCGCTTTCACGATGACGTCGATGTTGGCAATGCCGCGGCTGCCGACGCCGACGGCGATACGGCTGCCGGGTTTGACGGCGCGCGTCCAGGAGGCGGATTCCATCTCGCCGCGAACCGCTCGGTAAACGTCGGCGAGACCGCGGTCGGGCAGATTTTGACGGATTCGGACCAATTTGGGCAGACGCATTGCAGGCAACGATTATAGCGAGTCCGGCCGAGGGCTTTGCGAACCGGCGCCGCTGCCTGTCTGCGCTACTCTGAACACTGCAACGCAGACGACGCCATGCGAGACTTCGCTACGGTTTCAAGACGCGAACTCATTGCAGCAGGAGCCTTGTCTCTGGCCGCCGCTGCCGCCCGCGCGGAGGACAACCGTTCGATCACCAACGTTCCGGGCATCGAGGTCGGCCACTGGACGCACCGATCGGGATCGACCGGCTGCACGGCGATTCTCAGCGAAAGCGGCGCCGTCGCCGGCGTCGATGTGCGCGGCGGCGCGCCGGGCGCCCGCGAGACCGAGCTTCTGCGGCCCGAGATGTCCGTCGACAAGATTCATGCGGTCGTGCTTTGCGGGGGCAGCGCCTTCGGACTGGCCGCCGCAGACGGGGTGATGCGCTATCTCGAAGGCGAAGGGATCGGCTATGCGTTCGGCGGCCAAGTCATTCCGATCGTCTCGGCGGCGGTGCTGTTCGACCTGGGGGTGGGCGACCCGAAGATTCGCCCCACGGCGGAATCGGGCGCGGCGGCCGCGCGGGCGGCTTCGGGCGCCCCGGTGGCAATGGGCAACGTCGGCGCCGGCGCCGGGGCGACGGTGGGCAAAATGCTGGGCATGCGGCGCGCGATGAAAGGCGGGCTGGGTTCGGCGATGCTGGAGTTGCCGCAGGGGATCGTTGTCGGCGCGCTGGCCGCCGTGAACGCGCTGGGCGACGTGGTCGACCCCGCAAACGGGACGATTGTCTCCGGCGCCCGTAACGAAAGCGGGGACGGCTTTATCGATTCGATGCAGTGGCTGCGCTCGGGGCGGGCCTTCAAAGGCGGCGTGGGGAGGAACACGACGATCGGCGTCGTCGCGGCCAACGTGACCTGGACGAAGGCCGCGGCCGCGAAAGCCGCACAGATGGCGCACGACGGCTTGGCGCGCGCCGTGCGTCCGGCGCACATGCCCGCGGACGGCGACACGATCTTCGCCCTGGGAACGGGCGGGCCGGCCGCCGACTCCCGACTGACCGGCGTGATCGGCGCGGCGGCTGCGGACGTATTCGCGCAGGCTGTGGTTGCCGCGGCGCGCGCGGCAAAGGGCGCTTTCGGTTTGCCGGCGGCCGCGGATATTCAGCCCGGCGCGGAATAATCCGGTCTGTTAGAATTTCCGATGGTGAAAATCATGCCCCCAAGTAAAAAAATCGATCGGCGGACGTTTCTCGGCGGCGCTGCAGCCGCGGCCTCGGCGGCAAGTCTTGCCGCGGCAAAACCGGCCGCCGGACAAACCGCCGCTTCCAGGCGGCGCATCCCCGGCGCCAACGACCGCATCAGCGTTGCGCAGATCGGCGTCGGCGGGCGCGGCAGCAGCTTGCAGCGCCTGATGCTGGCGATGATCGAAGGCGGGCAGAACTTCCGTATCGACGCGGTCTGCGACGTTTACGAAAAGCGCAAGCGGCTGGCGCAGGAAAACTCGAAAGCCGAATTTGCGACGCTCGACTATCGCGAAATCCTCGCCCGTCCGGCCATCGACGCGGTGGTCATCGCCACCCCCGATCATTGGCACGGAACGATGGCCCTCGCGGCGCTCGAAGCCGGTAAGGACGTCTATCTCGAAAAGCCGATGACGCACACCATCGAAGAAGCGAAAGCGGTCGCGGCAAAGGTCAAGGAAACCGGCGGCGTCTTACAGGTCGGCTCGCAAACCACTTCGGCCGATCAGTGGTGGAAAGCCCGCAAGGCGCTCGCCGACGGCATGATCGGCAAGTTGATCTCGAGCCAGGGCTCGTATCACCGCAACTCGCTGCGCGGCGAGTGGAATTGGACGCCCGAACGCGGCAGAGGCTGGGTGATCGAACCCGACGCCGGGCCGCACGGCCAAGGCGTCAACTATGTCGATTGGGACATGTGGCAGGGTCCGTCGCCGAAACGCGAGTGGGACCCGCACCGCTTCTTCCGCTTCCGTAAATACTGGGACTACTCCGGCGGCATCGCCACCGACCTCTTCTACCACGTCGTCGCGCCGTTGAATATCTGCTGGGGCCGGCCCCAGTTCCCCTATCGCGTCACCGCGGCGGGCGGGAAATACGTTTTCAACGCTCCCGGCGACCGCGAGGTGCCCGATACGTTCAATCTGATGGCCGACTTCGCCAGGGGCCACTCGTTGATTCTGAGCGCCTCGATGGCCAATTCGCACCATATACCGGGCTTGATCCGGGGGCATGAGGGAACGATCGTCATGGTCGAGCACGGCCGGTTCGAAGGCCGCACCGAATACATTACCGTCGAAGCCGAGCGGATTTTCAAGGAAGATTTCGTGCGCAAATACGGCGCCGAGAAAATTCAGATCAAGGTCGAGGACAAGGGACGGGACGCGCACATGAAGAATTTTCTCGAATGCATGCGGACGCGCGAGAAGCCCAATCTCGACGCCGACACGGCGTATCGGGCGCAGGTGACGATCTCGATGAGCGTCATGGCTTTCCGTCAAGGGAAGGTTCTGTATTTCGACCCCGATCTCGAAGAAGTAGTCGAAACGCAGCCGGCGGTTGCTTGAGCGGTCGCGACGAAGGCGTAAAACCTTGCATTCCCTGCTTCGCGCTCCCGCATCGCCGGCCGCCGCGCGCGGCGGCTGGGCGTTGCCGCTCGCGCTGTTGGCCGGGGGCTGCGGCGATGCGCCCCCGTCGTCCGCGCCGCTGCGCCCGAACATCCTGTTGATCCTGGCCGACGACCTCGGATACGGCGACGTAGGCGCCTACAACCCCGAGTCGAAAGTTCCCACGCCGCATCTGGACCGACTCGCCGCGCAAGGCCTGCGCTTCACGGACGCGCACAGCCCGTCCACCGTATGCACGCCGACGCGCTACAGCATCATGACCGGCCGGATGGCGTTCCGCACGGGCATGGCCGGGGTTTTCACCGGCGTGGAAGGGCCGGCGCTGATCGAGGAAGGCCGGCTGACCTTGCCCGAGATGCTGCGCCGGTCGGGCTATACGACGGCGCTCCACGGCAAGTGGCACATCGGCATGACGTTTCTGACGGCGGAAGGAAAACCGGTTTACGCAATCGAATTACCCGCGGAAACCCGCGAGCGGCGCGCGCGCGCCGGCGTCGAACGCGTCCGCCGCGTCGATTTCTCGAAACCGATCCCCGACGGGCCGCTTCACCGCGGCTTCGACCGCTTCTATGGAACCGTCGCCTGCCCCACGACCGATTGGCTCTACGCCTGGATCGACGGCGATCGCGTGCCGGCGCCGCCCGAACGAGTCCTCGACCGCGGGCCGCTGCCCAAGCACCCGTACGCCAACGACAACCGGCCGGGGATGATCGCCCCCGACTACGACCTGGAAGAAGTCGATCTGGTCTTCCTTGAAAAAAGCATCGAGTTTCTCAAGAGCCATGCGGCCGCGCAGCCCGAGAAGCCGTTCTTCCTGTTCCATTCGATGCAAGCCGTGCATCTGCCGTCGTTCCCTGCAGATGCGTTTCAGGGCAAGACGGACGCCGGCCCTCACGGCGACTTCATTTTCGAGATGGATCACATCGTCGGGCGGCTGTTGGCGACGCTCGACGAGCTTGGCCTGGCCGAGAACACGCTGGTGCTGTTCACCAGCGACAACGGCCCCGAGGTTGCCTCGGCGTATTTCATGCGCAACGACTACGGCCACGACGGGGCGCGTCCCTGGCGCGGCGTGAAGCGCGACCAGTGGGAAGGCGGGCACCGCGTTCCGCTGATTGCCCGCTGGCCGGGCAAGATCGCCGCCGGCGGCGCGACCGGCCAAACCTTCTGTTTGACCGACGTGATGGCGACGGCGGCGTCGCTGGTCGGTTTCGATCTGCCCGCATCGGCGGCCGAAGACAGCTACGATTTCCACGACGTGCTGCTGGGCGACGGCGGCGCGGCGCCGGTGCGCGAATACACGCTGCATCAGACCAATCGGCTGGAGCTGGCGATTCGCCGGGGACCGTGGAAATACCTCGATCATCGGGGTTCGGGCGGCAACGACTACAGCCGCGAATACCTTGCCCCGTATGCCTTGGAAGACACCGCGCCCGACGCGCCGGGACAGCTTTACAACCTCGACGACGACCCCGGCGAAACGACGAATCTATACTTCGAGCAACCGGAAATCGCCAAGGAGCTCAAGGCCAAGCTGGAACAGTTCGTTGCCTCCGGACGCAGCGCGCCGGTTGCCCGCTAACGCAAGAACGCAAACAGCGCGGGGACGGCGTAGAACAGCAGCGCGACATAGCCGACCGCCGCCGCTTTGGAACGCACGGCAACGTCTCCCAGCTTGCGCGCCGCCTGCAGCGGAATCCGGCGCACGGCCTTGACGGGATAGATCAGGACCGTTCCAGTCAAGTTGAACATCAGATGGGTGAGAGCGATGACCACCCCCGCTTCCGCGTTGGGGCCCGCTACGGCCAGCGACGCCATCAGCGCGGTGATCGTGGTTCCCAGGTTCGCCCCCAGCGTGACCGGAAAGGCCTGCTCCAAAGTAATCAGACCGGCGCCCGCGAGCGGCACGAGCAGCGAAGTCGTGATGGAGCTCGATTGGACCATGGCGGTGACCAAGGCGCCCACGCCGATGGCGACGACCGCCGAGCGGCCCAGCACCCTCTCGACCGAAGACTCGGCCTTGGCCAGCATGGTCGCCCGCAGCACCTTCACAATGCGCAGCAACGCCGTGAAGATCAGGACGCCGCTGACCAGGATCAGCAACCCTCCCTGAGCGGCTTGCGAATCCGTAAGCGCCTGGAGCAAGCTCTGGATCGGCGCCAGCGCCGCCTTGAGCGCAGCTTTGAGCGGATTGTCGAACTGCAGGCCGGAGCCGCCGCCGGCCAGTCCGGCGGCCAACGCGGCCGCCGTCTTGCGCAGCAGCCCCGTCGCCATCTCCAGAGGCAGCAGAACAATCACTGCCATGTAGTTGAAGAAATCGTGGCAGGTCGCCACCGAGAACGCCCGGCGAAACTCATCGGGGCGGCCGACCTGCGCCAGCGAGACGAGGGTGTTGGTGACGGTCGTGCCGATGTTGGCGCCCATCACCATGGGCACCGCGTTCGCCAAGGGCAGCGGGTTCTCCGGGGCCGCCACCAGGCCCACCACCATCGACGTGGTGACCGACGAGCTTTGCACCAGCGTCGTCGCCAGCAGCCCGACCATCAGAGCGATAAAAGGATTCGCGGTCGCGCTGAAGAACGAGTCGAGCAAGTCTCGGCCGAGCAGCGTAAAGCCGTCGCCCAAACCGCGGACGCCCATCAAGAAAACAAACAGCAGAGCGGCGACAGCCGCCGCGCGCGCCAGATTCCCCGCCGCTGCGGCATCGGCGGTTCCCGGGCGTTGGGCCGGTTCGGAACTCATAGGGATGTCGCGTTGTCCGGGATTGGAAACTACTCCGTGCGCGAGAACTCTATCGCCGGGCCGACAGACGATTATACAGCGGCCCGCGCCGGGAGCGGTGCGGAATGCGCCATGCGGCCTACTCTACCATTCGACAACAGCATCGTTACAGGGAGATTGCAAAACCGGAAAACCGTCTCGTTTTCCCGGGACGGCCGGCGCTTCGCCGGCGGCCGCGGCGGCAGGGTCGAGCAAGCGCCGATCGAGCAGACGCTCGGCATCGATGCGCCCCATCGCCGCCAGCATGGTCTCCGTCAGATGCGGATTCCTGTCCTTGAGCCGGTCGAGAAAATCGCGCAGGGTCTCGCGCACCGTGCCGGACTTGAACGAGCAGACGCACGGCGTAAGGGGAATCCGATTCTGTCGGGCGTAGCCGCGGGTAATCTCTTCGGACACATAGACCAGCGGACGAATCAAACGGAAATCTCCCGACCGCGAGCGCGTCACGGCCGGAAGCGCGCTGAGCCGTCCGGTGAACATGATATTGCGCAGCAGCGATTCGCAGAAATCGTCGGCGGTGTGGCCCAGCGCCACGACGTTGCAGCCGAGCTTGGACGCGATCTCGTAGGAGGCGCGGCGGCGGTAGCGGCTGCACAGGTCGCAGCCGTGATCGGGCCGCTCGTCGAGCAAGCGGAACGAAGCTCGGTCGCGGTAATAGCTCCACTCGACGCCCCTCTCGGCCATGTACTCGCGCAGGGGTTCGACAGGGCGGACGAATTTGCCCTGTTCGACGGTGAAAGCGCGGAGCTCGAACGCTACCGGGGAGCGCTCCCGCAAAAAGCGCAAGGCGTCGAGCAGCGCCAGCGAATCCTTGCCGCCCGAAACGCCTACCGCGATGCGGTCGCCGGCGCGGATCATATCGAAGTCGACGACCGCCTTGCCGGTCTTGCGCAGCAGCGTTTTTTTGAGATCCCGCTCCAAACCGTAATTATAAGCGGCGGGCGGCGCGGGCTCTTCCCGGCTAAGCCAAGTCTTCGCGGCGGCGGCGGATCGAGGTCGCCCGCCCCGTCGATTCATCGATCGCCACCACGACGGCATGCAGGCGAATTGCCCCTGCCGCGGGTTGAAATCTCTCGGGGCGGCCACTTAAAAAGCGCGCGATCGAGGCTTCTTTATCCATGCCGATGACCGAGTTCATCGGGCCGGTCATGCCGGCGTCGGTGATATAAGCGGTCCCGCCCGGCAAGATGCGCTCGTCGGCCGTGGGCACGTGCGTGTGCGTGCCGACAACGGCGCTGACCCGACCGTCGAGGCGCCAGCCCAGGGCAACTTTTTCGCTGGTGACCTCGGCGTGAAAATCCACGAATCGAACTTTGATCGCTCCGTCCAACTCTTCGAGCAATCGGTCGGCAGTGCGGAACGGGCATTCGATGCTCGGCATATAGACGCGCCCCTGCAGATTGATCACTGCGAAGCGCACGGCGGAGTCGGTCCGGCCGATGTAAAACCCGGCTCCGGGGGCGTCGGGGTAGTTCGCCGGGCGCAAAATCCGCGGCTCCCGATCGAGATAGGGAACAATTTCTTTCTTGTCCCAAATGTGGTTCCCGGAGGTCAGAACGTGAATTCCCTCGCCGAACAGACCCTCGGCGATTGCGGCGGTGACGCCGAAACCCGCCGCGGCGTTTTCGCAGTTGGCGATGACCAGGTCGATGTCTTCCTCGGCGACGATCTTGTGGAGAGTCTCCCGGACGATGCGCCGCCCCGGCCGGCCCACGATGTCGCCGATGAAGAGAACTTTCATGCTTGCCGGGTCTTACTATCCACTATCCACTGTTGACCGGCCGTGCAAGCGGCCTGAGCGGGTCGCCCAGCGACAGGAGTTTTCCATGTTGACTGTCCGGTATCCTGGTGTTCACCGCCAGCCGGTAGTAGTGGTCGAAAGCCGACCGCTCGATTCCCTCGGGGAGGCTCCGCCGGCGCAGCTTGGCGAACCTTCGGGCGAATTGCGGATCGCGAATTACGCCGCTCAGCGAATCCCGGCTCGGCACGGAGCAGCGCGCGCAGGGATTGACGCCCTGGAATTCGACGTCGCCGATGCGGAATCGAACCGGGCGGTCTCGGGTTGCAAACAGGCGGTCTTCCTCGAATGGGGCGAGGCCGTCGATCTCCAGATTGGCGCGGAAACGGCGGCGAACCTCTTCCGGGTCCAAGGCGAACCAATCGACAACGGTTTCGATCGTTGCGCTGCCGACGACCGTCGGCCCGGACGCCGTTGGGTCGTCGGGGAAGCCTTGCCGCCGGCTGCGCTGCAAGGTAACGGATTGCCCGAGCCGCACGGTCAACCAATCGGCGATTGCTTGCGCCTGATCGGGAAGTGAAAACGCCGCCGTCTCGGAACCGCTTGCCGACAGTCGGACGGCCCCCGCCGCCGGTCCGTACCGGGCGCGAATCTGCAGGATACGCTCGCCCAGCCGCTTGGCGTTGGCGAAGGCGCCGCTGGCATCGACCGCAGCGAACTCCCGATCGCCCGCCAAGCCGGCGCCGCCGACAACGCGAATGGACGCCAGCGCAACCGGGTCGAGTGACTTGATCGGATAGATGCGGATCCCCGCGAGCCGCGGCGTCATCGCGCTTCTCGCCCGCCGGACATTAGGCGATCGCGCGCTCGGGCCGGTTCTCGCGCAAAAAATCGACGATCGATGCGAGCGAGGCTCCCGGCCGGAAAACGCGGGCGACGCCCATTTCTTGAAGCGCCGGCAGATCTTCGTCGGGAATGATGCCGCCGACGACCACCCGCACGTCGGTCATCTCGTTTTGCTCCAGCAACTCCATCACGCGCGGCAAAATCACCGTATGCGCTCCGGAGAGGATCGAAAGACCGATGAATTCAACGTCCTCTTGCAGCGCTGCGTTGACGATCTGTTCGGGAGTCTGGCGCAGCCCGGTATAGACGACCTCCATACCGGCGTCGCGCAACGCTCTGGCGATGACCTTGGCGCCGCGGTCGTGACCGTCGAGGCCGGGCTTGGCGACCAAAACCCGTATCGGGATCGATGAGTTTCCTGCAGACATCCCCCATCGTTTAACGTATCACGCCGGCGGGGGGCGCGGCTTCGGGCGTAATGGCGGGCGCCGCGGCGGGCTTTTTCGCAAAGCTCATTTTTTCTCCGTCGCGGTCCGCGCACACCGTATCGCCTTCGCCGAACTCGCCATCCAGAATGCGCAAAGCGAGGGGGTCTTGAATCAACCTCTGGATGGCCCGCTTCAACGGACGCGCGCCGAATTGCTCGTCGTAGCCGGAGGCCAGCAGAAGCTCCTTGGCGCCGGCGGATACTTCCAGGCGCATATTCTTCTCGCCGAGCATCCGTTCGAGAGCGGCAAGTTGCAAGTCGACGATCGCTCCGAGATGCTGGCGGTTCAACTTGTTGAAGACGATGATGTCGTCGATGCGGTTCAAGAATTCCGGACGGAAGCGCCGCCCCAGCTCATCGAGCAGCTTTTGCCGAATGTCCTCGTGCTCGCGGCGGTCGTGGGTAAGCGAAAAGCCGATCGACCCGCTCTTTTGAATCTCGCGCGAACCGATGTTCGACGTCATGATGATAACGGTATTGTTGAAGTTCACCGTGCGGCCCTTGCCGTCGGTCAGGCGCCCGTCGTCGAGCACTTGCAGCAGCACGTTGAAGACGTCCGGATGCGCTTTCTCGATCTCGTCGAGCAAGACGACCGAGTAAGGCTTGCGGCGCACGTGCTCGGTCAGTTGGCCGCCCTCCTCGTAGCCCACGTATCCCGGAGGCGCTCCGATCATCCGCGCAACCGCGTGCTTCTCCATGTACTCGGACATGTCGATACGCACCATCGCTTGCTCGTCGTCGAACAGGAATTGCGCCAGGCTGCGCGCGAGCTCGGTTTTGCCGACGCCCGTCGGCCCCAGGAACACGAAGGTCCCGATCGGCCGTTTCGGGTCGCTGAGGCCGGCGCGGCTGCGCCGGACCGCGTTGGCGACCAACTCGACCGCTTCGTCCTGACCGATGACCCGCTGCTGCAAGCGCTCTTCCATGTGAACCAGCTTTTGGATCTCGCCTTCGAGCATGCGCGCGACGGGAATGCCGGTCCATTTGGCGACAATCCTGGCAATGTCTTCTTCGGTGACCTCGCCGCGCAACAGCGCGCTTTCCGCATGTTCTTCCTCGAGGCGGCGCGTGGCTACGTCCAGTTCTTTCTCGATCTCGACCAACCGGCCGTAACGGATCTCGGCGGCGCGGGATAGATCGCCGCTGCGCGCGGCCTCTTCTTCCTCGGCGCGCAACTGCTCCTGGCGCTCCTTGAGCTGCCGCACGGAGTGGATGAGATTCTTCTCCTTTTCCCAACGGCTGCGGGCAAGAGCGGCCTCGGCGCGGAGCCGCTCGAGATCGTTTTCGATGGCGCCGAGGCGCTCCCGCGAGCCGCGGTCCTTTTCCTTCTGCAGCGCCTGACGCTCGATCTCGAGTTGCGTGATCCTGCGTTCCGTGCGGTCGACCTCCACGGGGACGGAATCGATCTGCATGCGCAGGGTCGCGCCGGCCTCGTCCATCAGATCGATGGCCTTGTCGGGCAGAAAACGGTCGCTGATGTAGCGGTGCGAGAGCGTGGCGGCGGCAACCAGCGCCGTATCGCGGAATCGCACCGAGTGGTGAATTTCGTAAGTTTCCTTCAGGCCGCGCAGAATGGCGATCGTGTCCTCGACGCCGGGCTGATCCACCAGCACAGTTTGGAAGCGCCTTTCCAGCGCCGAATCCTTCTCGATGTACTTGCGGTACTCGCCCAGCGTCGTAGCGCCGATGCAGCGCAGCCGGCCGCGCGCCAGCATCGGCTTGAGCATGTTCGCGGCGTCGATGGAGCCTTCCGCCGAACCCGCGCCGACGAGCGTATGCAACTCGTCGATGAAGCAGACGATAGCGCCGTCGGAGTCTTCGATTTCCTTGAGCACCGCCTTCAGCCGGTCTTCGAATTCGCCCCGGAATTTCGCGCCCGCCACCAGCGACGTCAAATCGAGCGAGACCAGACGCTTGTTTTTCAGCGTTTCGGGAACGTCGCCGCTGACGATGCGCTGGGCGAGACCCTCGGCTATGGCGGTTTTGCCGACGCCCGGCTCGCCGATCAGGACAGGGTTGTTTTTCGTCCGCCGCGAGAGCACCTGGATGACCCGGCGAATCTCTTCGTCGCGGCCGATAACCGGGTCGAGATTGCCTTTTCGCGCTTCTTCGGTGAGGTCGAGGGCGTAGCGTTCCAGCGCCTGGTATTTTTCTTCAGGGTTGGGGTCGGTCACGCGCTGGGAGCCGCGCACGGCGGCCAGCGCCTGCAAAATTGCCTCGGGCGAGGCGCCGATATCGTGCAGCAGCTTGCCGGCGGCATCCCGTGTCGAGCGGCCGACGGCAAGCAACAGGTGCTCGGTCGAGACGAACTCGTCCTTGAACCGCTCGGCTTCGCGGAACGCTTGGGCAAACGCCTGTTCCAGGGCGGAGTCGATATGCGTGCCGCCCTGCACGCCGCGGACGGATGGAATTTCCGCGAATTTTTTCCGCGCATCCTCCGCGACCACGCCGGGGGAGATGCCCAGCCTGGACAAAACAGCCGGCGCGACGCCGTCTTTCTCCTCGACGAGCGCCGCCAGCAAGTGGATCGGCTGTATGGCCTGGTGGCTCGCCTCGGCGGCCAGCGCTTGCGCCGCCTGCACCGCCTGCTGCGCTTTCTGCGTGAATTTGTCGAAGCGATTCATGATGCCTCCATTTCCCGGCTGCCCATCGCGCCGTATCGCCGTCCGCGCGAAGGGGGCGGCCGGACTGCCGTCCCCCCCCGCTCGGTCAGGCCGCGCTTATTTCACGGCAATGGTGCGCCCCGTCTCCTTGACTTCAGCCTTCGGCAGCGTCAGACGCAGCACGCCGTTCTTGTACCTGGCGTCGATCCCGTCGCTGTCGATCGTCGGCGGCAGCGAGAAGCGGCGGACGAACGCGCCGTAGCTGCGCTCGATCCGTCGGAATTTGTCTTTCGACTCATCGGACTCCAGCTTCCGCTCGGCCCGCAGGGTCAACGCGCCGTCGTCCACGCGCACGTCGATGTCCTTTTGATTGACGTCCGGCAAGTCGGCCGTCAGCACGAACTGCTTGTCGTCCTCGACGATGTCGACGGCCGGCGACCAGGTTCGTTCGGCGGCGGGGGCGGATGCCCCGGCGTCGTGGAAAAAGTGGTCCATGACGCGATCGAAGTCCGCGAAGAACGGCTTCAATCCAAACTGTGGTGTGTAGCGAATCAAGCTCATGGGTTGCCTCCTGGTTGGGGTAGCGATTTCAAGTCATGGGGAAGTCCGAGGGATACGCTTTCCGCGGCCCGCCGGTTTGCCTGCCGCTTGCCTTGGGAGCATTATTCTAAGATTTCCTCACTTACTCAAAATATATTATATGAGTTTATCATTGTCAAGTTTTGCAAGAAAAAAATTACCGCCGCTGTTCGATTCCGCTCTCGTTGCGCGTCTTCGCAAATTATGATGAGGATCTGTGCAACTCCCGGGGCACCGCAAGCGTTCCGTCGCTTTCTGGATCGTTCTCGGCGTCTGTCTCGTCGCGCTGGCGCTTACCCTCAACATCACCTGGGTGGTGGCCAACTGGCGGACGGGCGTCATGGTGCTGGTGGGCGCGGTTTCTTTCGCCCTGCTGATCGCCGGTCTGGTGCTCAACACGATTTTTCTGGTTCGCGAGATCCGCAGGAACGAGCAGCATGACGCCTTCATCAACGCCGTCACGCACGAATTGAAGACGCCCGTCGCTTCGATCAGGCTGTATCTGGAGACGCTGCAATCGCGCAAGCTCGACGACGGGCAACGACGGGAGTTTTACGAGACCATGCTCCAGGACGCCGCGCGGCTGCAGGGCACGATCGAGCAGGTGCTGACCGCCGGCGCGGCGGGCGCACGCCGCAAGCGGCGCCGCGCGCCGGTGGACCTGCCGGCGTTGGTGCGCGACTGCATCGAAGCGGCCGACCGGCGGCATCATCTTGCCGAAGACGCCTTGAGCTACCGCTGCGCCCTGCCCGAGGGAGAGTCGGCGGTCGTTGTCGGGGACGCCGAGGAACTGCGCGCGGCGGTTATGAACCTGCTCGACAATTCGATTCGTTACTCCGGCAAGCAGGTCAAGGTGCGCATTGGCATCGCCAAAATCGGCGCCGAACGCGTCGCGGTTCGCGTACAGGACGAAGGAATCGGCATTGCCCGCGCGGAGTTGAAGCAGATCTTCAAGCGTTTCTACCGCATACCGGGAACGCTGCGCGTCAAGGGCGCCGGTCTGGGGCTGTTTATTGTCCGCTCGGTCGCCAAGCGCCACGGCGGCAAGGCATACGGGGAAAGCGAGGGGTCGGGCCGCGGCAGCACGTTTACGATCGAGCTTCCGCTGGCGCCGTCGACATGAGCAACATACTGGTAGTCGAGGACGAAGAGCATCTCGCGGCGGGGCTGCGCTTCAATCTGGAGGCCGAAGGTTTCCAGGCGACCGTGGTGGATACCGGCGAGGCGGCTCTGCATCTGTTGCGCTCGGGCGGCGCCTTCGACCTGGTGCTTCTGGATGTCATGCTGCCCGGCAAGAGCGGCTTCGATGTCGTCGCCGAGTTGCGCGGCGGCGGGCATTTCATTCCGGTCATCATGCTGACGGCGCGCGGCCGGCCGGCGGACATCGTCCAGGGCTTCTCGGCGGGAGCCGACGACTACTTGCCGAAGCCGTTCGAGTTGCCGGTGCTGCTGGCGCGCATTCACGGCTTGCTGCGCCGCCGCCGCTGGATGAAAGAAGACGGCGGGCCGGCCGGCGGATCGTCCAGACCGCGCAGCTATTCTTTCGACGGGCGGACGATCGACTTCGATCGCCAACAACTCACGGTCGACGGCGAAACCCGCGAGCTCACTCTGATGGAGACCGATTTGTTTCGCTTTCTGATCGAAAACGAAGGAGCCGCGGTGTCTCGAAAAGACTTGCTTTCCGAGGTCTGGGGCGTTCGGGAGGATACCGATACGCGGGCAATCGACAACTTTATCGTGCGTCTCAGACGCTATATCGAGCCGGAGCCCTCGCGGCCCAGGCATCTCGTAACGGTGCGCGGCGTCGGCTACCGGTTCGTCGCCAACCCGAAGTCATGACGGCGCGGCGGCGCTGGCCGAGCGGCGCCGGCTGCAATTTTGTGTGCGGGCGCACGCCAGGCGCGCGCAAAGCGCCGGGAATGCTGCTACAATATTCGCCGCTGAGCCGTTGTTCGTTGTTGCTTGATTGCCCGCCGTCGGCCCTCCCGCAGACAGTCCTGCGGTCTGAACGGTACGTTTCTTGTGTGCGTCTGTAGGTATGAACTTGCGGAAGAGAATCGGTTTTCGTTCGCTGGTCGGTCTTTTCTCGCGCGACTTGGCGATTGACCTGGGCACCGCGAACACTCTCGTCCATGTTGCCGGGGTGGGCGTGGTTATCGACGAGCCTTCGATCGTCGCGATCAACACAAAAAATAACAGCATCCTGGCCGTCGGCGAAGAAGCCAAGGAAATGGTCGGGCGCACGCCCGGCAATATCACTGCGGTGCGGCCGATGCGGGACGGCGTCATCGCCGATTTTCAAGTGACCGAGCGGATGTTGACCTACTTCATCCATAAAGCTCACGACCGCAAGCTGCTGGTCCATCCCCAAGTCGTGATCGGCGTACCCAGCAGGACTACGCCGGTCGAACGCCGCGCGGTTATGGACGCTGCTTTTCAGGCCAACGCGAGCGAAGTTTACCTGGTCGAACAGGCGATGGTCGCCGCAATCGGCGCGGGTCTGCCGATCACCGAGCCTTCCGGCAGCATGATCGTCGATATCGGCGGCGGCACGACCGACATCGCCGTTATTTCGTTGTCGGGCATTGTGTACTCCGTCTCCGTGCGGACCGCGGGCAATGCGATGGACGAGGCGGTCATCGCCTATCTGAAAGACAAGTACGATCTGTTTATCGGCGAGCGCACCGCCGAGCGGGTGAAGATCGAAGTCGGCTCCGCCTATCAGAACGACAAGCCGATGACGATGGAAATCAAGGGCAGGAGCCGGATCGAGGGCATGCCGCGAATGGTAAAGATCACCGACACCGAGATCCGCGAAGCATTGGCGGATTGCGTCGACACCATTGTCAGCGCCATCCGCGAAGCGCTCGAAAGAACTCCCCCCGAATTGAGCGCCGATATCAGCGACCGAGGAATCGTGCTCAGCGGCGGCGGCGGACTCTTGCGCGGCCTGGACCATAACATCCGCGAAAGGACCGGCCTGCCGGTATCGGTCGCCGGAGACCCGCTTGCAGCGGTTGTCAAGGGTACCGGCAAGATATTGGACGATATGCAGTTGTTGCAGCAGATCTCGATCGATTGACCGATGCCGGCGCACAAAACCATGCACTGACGGATGGAAAGGAACGGCTGAGAAGACGAATTGTCGAAGCTCCCGCACAGGCGTCATTGCGACAGCGTCATGCTTGCGGTGCTGGTGTGCGCGCAGTTGATCGTGTTGGGCTATCAAGTCCGCACTAATCGGGACATATCGCTGCCGCGTCACTGGGCGGTCAATGCGGCGGCGCCGGTCAAGAAGGGCTTGCAACATATCGACGAGACGGTTTCAGGCGCTTGGAGCCGCTACTTCCGGCTTGCCGACAAGGTCGAACGAGACCGGGAGACCGAGGCGGAAATGGCGCGGCTGCGTTTGGAAAACCAGTGGCTGCGTCAAAACGTGAGAAGATTCGGACGCGAAGCCGAGCTGGCTGCCTACCAGCGCGAATCGGCATCGCAGACCGTGCTCGCGCGCGCCGTCGCGGGCGGGTCGAATCCGTTATCGAAAGAGTTGTTTCTGGACCGGGGAGAGAAGCACGGCATTCGCCCCGGCATGGCGGTCATTGCCGCGGACGGAATCGTGGGCAAGGTGCAGGCGAGCTACGCATCGGTGTGCCTGGTCTTGTTGATCAACGACACGGAATCGGCGGCCGGAATCGTGCTGGCGGACAGCCTCGCCCGCGGCGTGCTCAAAGGAACAGGCGGACGGACCTGCATGATCGACTACATCCTGCCGGAGACGAAAGTGGCGCCGGGCGAACTGGTGTACACATCCGGCGACGACCGGGTGTTCCCCCGGGGATTGCCGGTCGGCAGGGTTGCGCGGGTTGCGCCGGGCGTGACGTTCCAGAACATCGACGTCGAGCTGTTTGCGCCGCCGGACCTCGTAGAGGAGGCGTTGATCGTGACCCGGGGCGTCCACCTGGAGTTGCCCGGCGAAGCGGCGCCGGACGCGCCCGGCGTCCTGACGGCTTCCGGGCGGCAAGATGCGACGGATTCCAACCCGACGCTGTCGGCGACCGGCTTGAGGGAGCCGTCGGCCGCGACGGTCGACGCGGACCGCGTCAAGCAACGGTACCGGGATATCCTGGACGCGCAGGGCGCGCGAGTCGGCAGCATGACCATGCCGCCCCCCGATTTCAATTTCGAACCCGGCGCACAGCCGCCGGCAAGCCCCGATCCAGAGGTTTCCGAATTCGCTGCGGAAGGGCGGGAGAAGGGGCGGTTGTAATGCGCGCTTCGCCGATCCTTTTGCCGGCAGGACGCCTGCCGCAGAAGCGCGCGGGGATGTATCCGGGCGCGGGCTTCGCGCTGGCCGCGGCGGCGTTGACGATCCAGGGCTTTCTTCCCATGCGGGCAACGCCGTTCTCGCAAGTGAATCTGCCCTTGATCGTTGTGGTGTTCCTGGCGGTTGCGGGGCGCGGCGTGGGGACGGGCATGCTGGCGGGGACGGGGATAGGCTGGGCGCAGGATGCTCTGACTCACGGCCCCTTGGGCGTATTCGGACTTGCCGGAACCCTCGTCGGGTATGCGGCTTCTTCCATGCGTCTTTACGTCAATGTCGAGTACCCCGGCATGCGCAGCGCGATTCTCGCTCTGTCGTTCCTCTTGCACCAGGCGTTGCTGCTCACGATTCGAAACGGATTGCTGGGCGGCGGCGTCCCCTTCGATCCGCTCGGCTGGACTGCTTGGGCGGCGGTCCATGCCGTTGTCGGCTTGCTGCTTTACCCGCTCTTCGACAAGCTCAAGAGGACGCGATGACTCTCGGCGAAAAACCGTTGCGACGGCCGAGGAACGTTGAGATTGCACTTTTTCAATACATGGCGGCGGCTGTTTTTCTGTGGTTGCTGAGCGGCTTCTGGCAACTCCAGGTGAAGAAGTCGGGAATCTACGCGCAGAAGGCGGAGCAGAACAGCGTGAAGGCGCTGCCGATACCGGCGCCGCGCGGGGAAATCCTCGACCGCGACGGTCGTCTGATTGTCAACAATGTGCCGAGCTTCTCGGCGATGCTTGCCCCCGGCAAGGCGTATTCCGCGAACTTTCCGGCCATTGCGGCGGGCCTCAACCTGCCGCTCGACCTCTTGCAAGAGCGGATCGGGGAAGCCTCGCGCGACCTTGCGCTCGACCGCATCGTCTTGAAAGAAAACCTGTCGATAGCGGACATGGCGTTCCTGGAAGCGCATCGCGCGCAGTTTCGGGAAATCGACATCGTGAAGTCGCAGCGCAGGTTCTATTCGGCGGAGGGCGTCGCGGCGCATGTCGTCGGCTATGTCGGCGAGATCAGCAGGGCCGAGTTGAACATGCGCAAGTTCTCTCTGCACAGCCCCGGCGACAAGGTCGGCAAAACCGGCATCGAGCGGCAGTACAACGATCTGCTCGCGGGCAAGGACGGCCGGCGGCGGATACTGGTCGACAACCGCGGCCGCAGTCAAGGCGTTATCGAAGCCGTCGAAGCTCGGCCGGGCCGCAGCTTGCGGCTTACCGTCGACCTCGATTTGCAAGCCGTTGCCGAGATGGGCCTCGACGGCTACCGCGGCGCCGTGGTGGCGCTCGACCCCCGCAACGGCGAAGTGCTGGCAATGGCCAGCGCGCCCGTCTTTTCGACGAATGCATTCGTTGACGGCATTGAAGGCAAGGAATGGAAACGCTTGCTGGAAGACCCGGCGAAGCCTCTGCTGAATCGAGCGGTGCAGGGGCAATGGGCGCCCGGCTCGGTCTTCAAGCCCATCGTTGCTCTGGCCGCTCTGGAGAATGGCTTGGCGAACAGCACGTTCCGCACGACTTGCACAGGCAGCAGGACGTATTTCGGCCACAGATTCCATTGTCATGCCCGCCGCGGCCACGGCTCGGTCGGCTTGAACGAAGCCATGATTCAGTCCTGCGACATCTATTTTTACGAATTGGGCAAGCGACTCGGCGTGGATGTCATTGCCGAATACGCCCGCCGCGCGGGCCTGGGCGCGAAGACGCTGATCGACCTGCCCGACGAAGCCGAGGGGATCGTTCCCAGCATCGGTTGGAAGGTGCGTCTGTTCCGCGAGCGCTGGTATGCGGGGGAGACGATCTCGTTGGTCATCGGACAAGGCGCGCTCACGGTGACTCCGCTGCAGGTTGCCCACGCAATCGGCGGACTGGCGATGGGCGGAGTCTGGCGCCGCCCGCGCCTCGTCTCTTCCAGTCAACCGGCGGAGCTTCGCAATGGCCGCGTAGAGCCGGAGACCCGCCGCGCGCCGGTCGCGCCCTGGCACTCGAGGATTATCCGGCAATTGCTGTGGGGCGTAGTCAACGCCGGCGGAACGGGCGCGCGCGCGCGGCTGGCCGAGGTCGATGTCTGCGGGAAGACAGGCACGGCGCAGCGTGTTTCCAATCGGACAAGACTGAAGTATAACCGCGCCGAATTCGAAGACGACGCGTGGTTTGTGGGCTACGCGCCGTGCAGCGAGCCGGAAATCGTGGTCGCGGTCTTGTTGGAGAACGGCGCGCACAGCTATTTCGCCGCTCCGGTTGCGCGGGACGTCATCAAGGCGTACTTCGACAAAAAGAAGCGCCAATTGACCGGAACGTATCCGACGTTGGCGCGTCTGGCGGAGCGGCCGCAATGAGTCTCAGACCGTTGCCCAGACAGGAGCTTCCCTTTCATAACTTCGACTGGGTGTTGATCGGGGCGACCGCCCTGATTGCGGCGCTGGGCGTTCTCGAAATCTACAGCGCCACGCTGGCGACTCCCTGGCAGGACGCATGGTTCAAACAGTTGCTCTGGCTGGGTCTGGGCGCGCTTTTGTTTTTGGCAATGTCCTGGATCGATTACCGCTGGTTGGTCGATCAGGCGGCTGTTTTCTACGGAGTTGCCGTTGTCCTGCTGGTCGGCTTGCTGCTCTTCGCGGACCCGGTCAACGGTTCGCGACGCTGGCTTGCGTTGCCCGGAGGACTGTCGCTTCAGGTCTCGGAGTTCGTGAAAGTGGTGCTAGTATTGGTAGTAGCCCGCTATCTCGGAAATCTCACGACCGGAAGGATACGACTCCGCGAGGTTTTGTACGTTGCTGCAATTTTTGCCGTGCCGGCCTTGTTGGTGCAGCGCCAGCCCGATATGAGCACCGCGTTGAGCTACGCGCCGTTGCTCGGCATGGGTATCTTTTTGTCGGGGATTCGCTGGAAACACGCGGCTGCCGCCGTTTTGGCCCTGATGTTGGCCGTGCCGGCCGGCTGGTGGGCGCTCAAGCCCTACCAGCGGGAGCGCATCACCGCCTTCATGCATCCGGAAGACGATCTGCGAGGCGCCGGCTACCAGCCGTTGCAGTCCAGGATCGCGGTAGGCGCCGGCGGAGTATGGGGACAAGGTTTTGCGCGCGGGACACAGACCCAGTTGCGGTTCCTGCCTATCCCCCATACGGATTTTGTGTTTGCCGCGTTTGCGGAAGAAAGCGGCTTTGTCGGCGTCTTCTTCGCGATGGCGTTGTACTTTGCCCTGATGATGAGAATCGTGCATAACGCAAGGAAGGCTTCGGATGCCGCCGGAATGCTGATCGCGATGAGCGTCGCGGCTCTGTTGCTGTTTCAATTGCTGGTAAACGTCGGGATGGTCGTGAACAAAATGCCGGTGACCGGCATGCCGCTGCCCCTGATGAGTTATGGAGGATCGAGCGCCCTGGCATTCCTGATGCTGTTGGGCCTCGTCAACAACGTGCGGCTCCGCCGCTTTACGAATTGATCGAACTTTGCGGGCCGGCCGCCGGAATCCGACCGGGACATTCGGCGAATGCGCCCGCGCAACCAGAGAAAGGTATAGGGAAGGATTTGGAATCCGCGGCCGAGAAGGCGCGGGGCGGTTCCCTTGGAAACAGCGCATGCCGGGCGGAAGCGTATGAGCGCCGGACCTTGTTGCGGGCGCTCCGCACGCTTGGAGGCTGTGAAAAGACAAATTCGGCGGCGGACAGCCGGCCCGCAAGGCCGCATCCGGCGCCGCAACGAATCCGGCAGAGTGAACTGATGCCTGAATCGTCCGGCAACCCCTCGAAGCGAGCTCGGAGGCGGTATCTCCTTCCCTTGAGACAGGCTCCATGTCGAAAGAATTGGTCGTTTCTTCGAATCGACACGAAACAAAGTTGGCGATCCTCGAGGACGATCGCCTGGTTGAAATTTATGTAGAGCGGCGTTCGAACCAAGCCATCGCCGGAAGCATCTACAAAGGCCGCGTATCCCGCGTGTTGCCGGGGATGCAGTCGGCATTCGTCAAGCTCGGGCTCGCGCGGGACGCGTTCTTGTACGTTTCGGACGTGCTGGACCAGACGGCCGAGTTGGAGAACGGAGACGATCCGGATCCTGCCGAAGCCGCGGACGAGGAATCGCCGGAGCGCAACGGCCGCCCGGCCGCCGCCCGGCGGCGCAACAGGCGCCCGAACTCGAAGCGCCGCGATGCGGGGCGGCTCGAAGCCGCATCCGCCGCCGGCGACCCGGACGAGGACGAGACGGAAGCAGCGGGCGCGGACGGCGGGGGTTCCGAAGAATCCGAGCGGTCCGCGGGCCGCCGTGCGGGGCGCCGCCGTGGCCGCCGCCGCGGCCGCCGCGACCGCGAGCGGATTCACGGCGGCGAAGCCGAGCGGACAGAGGACGCCGCCGGTGAAAACCGCGCGGCGCCGCCGGAAACCGAGGCCGGCGACGATTCGGTTTTCGAAGTGCTGCCCGGGGAATCGCTGTCGAAATACGACGCGGCCGATGAAGCGCCCGCGGCAAACGACGAAACCGGCGGCTTTGACGTTGAAAACGAAGATCTCGCGGCCGCCGGAGAGAACGGCGAAGACGCCCGAAGCGGCAGCGCAGCCGACGATGCCGAAGAAAAAATCGCCGCTCTCGGCGAAGATGCCGAGAGCGATGCTTTAGACGACACGGACGAACTGGACGACGAAATCGAGTACGACGACGAAGTCGATGACGAAATCGACGAGCCGGCGGCGGCTGCCGGCGGCGCAACGGAAGACGGTCCGACCGACGGCGGCGATGCCGCGGAAGAACGGGACGCGGACGACTCCGCGTTACAGGCTGAAGACGAAGATATGGAGCTTGCCGCGGCCGCAACGGCTGCTGACGGGCAACCGCAGCCGGATTCAACCGAAGACGCCGGGGAAGCTCCCCAAGCGGCTGCCGCCGTTGCTAGTCCGCCGGACTCCTCGCGTTTCCAGCGGCGCTCCCGGCGCGGACGCCGCCGCGGATCTCGCGATGCGCAACCGCCGGGGACGGCGAACGAAGAGCAAAGCGCCGAGAACGGCGCGGAAAGCCCGGCGGACGAGGCGCAGACTTCTTTGCCCGACTCCGATGCGCTGCCGAACATCAAAGATCTGCTCGAATCCGGACAGGAGCTGATCGTTCAAATCGCCAAGGAGCCGCTGGGCAAGAAGGGCGCCCGCATCACCTCGCACATAGCGTTGCCGGGACGTTTCATGGTTTACATGCCGACCGTAAACCATAACGGCGTCTCAAAGAGAATCCGCTCCGATGCCGAGCGCGCCCGCTTGCGCCGGATCGTCAAAACTCACGCCGAGGGCAAGCCGGGCGGTTTTATCGTGCGAACCGCGGGCCGAGGGGCGTCGGAAGAGGAATTGCAGGCCGACCTCGACTTTCTCTACAAGCAATGGCGGGGCATTCTGGAAAAAGCCGAAAAACGCCGGGCGCCGGCTTTGCTTTATCACGATCTCGATGTTGTCGAGCGCGTGATGCGCGACCAGTTGGGCCAAAGTTACAAGACCATATGGGTTGACGGCGAAGAAGAGTACGAGCGTGTCCTGCGCTTCGTCGAGCGCTTTCAGCCGGATTTGCTGGACCGCGTGAAGTTCTACACGCGGTCCATGCCGATCTATGACCAGTTCAACATCTCTCAAGAGCTGGAAAAAGCGCTGCGGCCGAAGGTCTGGCTGAAATCGGGCGGCTATCTGGTCATCACCCAAACCGAAGCGCTTGTCGCCATCGACGTCAACACGGGTAAATACGTGGGCAAGTCCGACCGCCTGGAAGACACCATCGTCCAGACCAACATGGAAGCGGCCGAGGAAGTCGTCCGCCAGATGCGGTTACGGGATCTCGGCGGCATCGTCATTGTCGATTTCATCGACATGGAAGACCATAAAAACCGCCGCGGCGTTTATCAAACGCTCGAGGCTGCCTTGCGCCGCGACCGGGCGCCCGCGAAGGCGCTGCCGTTCAACGACTTCGGCCTCGTGGCGATTACCCGCAAACGGGTCAAGCAGTCGTTGGAGCGGGCGCTGTGTACGCCCTGCCCGACTTGCTCGGGTTCGGGGATCGTGAAGTCGGCGCCCACGGTCATCTCCGAGATTCTCAACGAGTCCCGCAAGCTGGCGCTCGATGCCGAAGAGGCCAAAGATGTCGTCTTGCGGGTGTATCCCGAGGTCGCCAAGGTTCTGAAGTCCCGCTCGAATTCCTATCTGCGGGAGCTCGAGGAAACGTTCAAGGCGAACGTGCTGGTTCGAGGAGACGCCGGATTAAAACCGGAACAGTTCGATTTCCACTAAAACGCCCAAGGTCGTAGCGGGGTTCGCAGACGCCGGTAGGGCGGTCTTGCCCCGAGCGGCGCGGGGCGATAAAAAATGCGGATCAGTAGCGGATCTCGAAGGTTGCCGCGCCTTCGCCGGGCGCGGCGAACTCCGTCACCTCGTTCACCCTCGACAAAGACGGGCCTTGCCGCAGCGCGGCCGCGAATTGCCTGACTGCGGACTCGGGGCCTTCGGCATGGGCTTCTACCCGGCCGTCGGGAAGATTTCTCACCCATCCGCCGACGCCGATCCCGCGGGCTTGCCGCAGCGCAAAGTAGCGGAACCCGACTCCTTGCACGCGACCGCCGATCCGAAAACGCGCCGCGATACGGCCGGTCTTCCCGCGGCTGCCCATAAAACGCCGGTTAAACGCCCGTTAAACAAGATTTACAGGGCCTTTGCACCGCAGTCCGGAGCGCTTCGCGGCGGCGGTTCAGTTGCGCCGCGCTTTGCGGTCTCTTCGCTTGGCTCGCGTTTCCTTGAGCTTTGCCTTGTTCCGTTTCGGCTTGGTGATCCTGAATGTGCCGCTGCCGAGATACTCGGCCCGGTAGAGGTTTGCCTTCTCAGCCATTCTGCTTGCAATTCCCTATCTGCCGATTAGCCTAGCGCGCCCGGTCTGGATTTGGCAACCGGCCGCGGCGGCCGCTCCGCGCAGGCAATCTATACTGGGGGATTCCGCTGAACGATCGTATGGCTTACCCGCGCATTGCCAGGATGCAGTCCGTCGATAAATTCCGCGCCCATTGCGCGGAGTTGGGGCTGGCGGTCGAGGCGGAAGACGCGATCGAAACGGCCCCTGCGTCGCCCTTGGCGCAGCCGATCGACGTGCAAGGGCGGCGGCTGGCCAACCGCTGGGTCATCCACCCCATGGAAGGCTGGGACGGCGAGGCGGACGGCCGGGTCAGCGAGCTGGTGCGGCGGCGGTGGCGGAATTACGCGGTCAGCGGCGCCAAATGGATCTGGGGCGGCGAGGCGATGGCGGTACTCCCCGAGGGCCGCGCGAATCCGCGGCAGTTGTTGATCGACGAATCGACCGAGGAGTCGCTGAAGTCGCTGCACGACGAATTACTAAAGACCCATCGAGAGGCATTCGGGGCCGCGGACGATCTGCTCACGGGGTTCCAACTGACGCACTCCGGACGGTTCTCCAGGCCGACGCAGGCGGGACCCGCGCCGAAAATCCTGTACCGCCACCCGCTGCTCGACCACAAATTCGGCTTGGCCGACGATCACCCCGTTCTGACGGATGACGAAGTCAAGAGGATTATCGACCGATTCATTGCGGCGGGACGGATTGCGGAGCGTTGCGGCGCGGAATTCGTGGATGTGAAGCATTGCCACGGCTATCTCGGACACGAGTTCCTCAGCGCGGTCACCCGGCCCGGCCCCTACGGGGGATCGTTCGAGAACCGCACGCGGTTCCTGCGTGAGGTCGTCGAAGGGATTCGGGCGGCTACCGCGCGTCTGAAGATCGGAGTGCGGCTGAGCGCTTTCGACTTTGTCCCCTTCCGCCCCGACCCGAACCAGGGCGGCGGGAAGAAGCTCGGCGTCGGCATTCCCGAGGATTTTGCAGGATCGCTCCCCTACCGGCACGGGTTCGGAGCAAATCCAAACAACCCGATCGAGTACGATCTGACCGACACGGTGCGGTTCGTCGAGTTGCTCGAGCGGCTCGATATCCGCATGCTCAACGTTACCGCCGGAAGTCCTTATTACAACCCTCACGTGCTGCGGCCCGCGTTGTTCCCGCCCTCGGACGGCTATCAACCGCCCGAAGATCCTCTGGTCGGCTGCGCTCGGCACATTCAAGCGGCGGCGGAGCTCAAGAAGAGATTTCCGAACATGATTCTGGTGGGTACCGGATACACCTACTTCCAGGAGTTCCTGCCGCATGTCGCACAGTGGGCGGTACGCTCGGGGCGGGTGGACGCCGTCGGCTTGGGCCGGATGGTGGTGGCCTATCCTACTTTCCCCGCCGATGTGCTGCGTGACGGGGTCGTGCGTTCGAAGCGGATTTGCCGGACGTTCAGCGACTGCACTACGGGCCCGCGCAACGGTCTCGTTTCGGGCTGTTATCCACTGGATCCGTTCTACAAAAAGCTCCCCGAAAGCGCGCTCATCCGCAAGATCAAGGCGAGCCTGTAGCGGGTGTAAGCGGCGCGGCGCCGTGGGCGGAGGCGGGTTTCTATGAAGTGAGCTCGTTCCAGGGAACCCAGCCCACTTTCTCGGCCCAAGCCGTCCAGGCTGCTTCCATGGCGGCGGCGCGCTCGGGGTTGCCGGCCGCCAGATCGTTGAGCTCGCTGCGGTCGGCTTCGAGGTCGTAGAGTTCCCACGGCGCATAGCCGCCGGCGCTGCGGTTGTAAAGCGACACCAGCTTCCACTTGCCCATGCGCACGGCGCGGTTGCCCTGATGATCCCAGAAAATGGCTTCGTGCCCTTCGCGCTTGCCGCTTTCGAAGATCGGGCGCAGGCTCTTACCTTCGAGAGGCGTGATGGGCTTGCCGTTGAAGGTTGCGGGGTATTCGGCGCCGGCCAGATCGAGGCATGTCGCCATCAGGTCGATCAGGTGGCCCGGCTCGTCGGTGATCGAGCCTTTCGGCTGCTCGATGCCGGCCGGCCAATGGCAGATCAGGGGCGTCGCAATGCCCCCCTCGTGGACCCAGCTTTTGAACATGCGGAAAGGCGTGTTGCTGGCGTTCGCCCATGGCCGGTCGTAGCCGTCGAATGAATCCGGCCCGCCCGGCATGGCGTTTGGGTCGCCCCAGGTATTGCGCGGCGAGCCCTGCTCGATATCGGCGCTTTCGTGGCAGCCGCCGTTGTCGGCCAGAAACAGGATCAGAGTGTTGTCGAGCTTGCCGAGGCTGCGGATCTTGTCGACGACGCGGCCGATGCCTTGATCCATGCAGTCGATCATTGCCGCGTACACCTCCATGCGGCGCTCCCACAGCGGCTTGTTGTCGACGTCCTCCCACGCCGGCACGTCCGGGTCGCGGGGGCTGAGCTTCCACTTTTCGTCGATCAGGCCCATCTCGAGCTCGCGGGCGTAACGCTGCTCGCGCAGCGCGTCCCAGCCCAGGGCGTACTTGCCCTTGTACTTCGCGATGTCTGCGGACTTGGCGTGCAGCGGCCAATGCGGCGCCGTGAACGGCAAATAAAGCAGGAAGGGATTTTCCTTGCCGCCGTGCTTGTCGAGAAATTCGACGGCGTGGTCGGCGATGGCGTCGGTCATGTAGAACGAGCCGTCGTCGGGAGGGGTCCACGGCTCGTTGCCGAGAGCCATCGTGCGCGCGCCGTCGAGTTTGAAGTAGTTCGAACCGCCGCTGATCAGCCCGAAATACTCTTCGAATCCGCGGTCGACGGGCCAATGGGGGCGCTCTTCGCCGACATGCCATTTGCCGGACATCAGCGTTGTATAGCCGGCGGGCTTGAGCGCCTCGGCGATGGTCACGCAACGGTCGTTGAGGTAGCCCCGATAGGCCGGCCGGCCCATATCGCCGATCATGTGGCCGACGCCGGCCTGATGCTGATAGATTCCCGTAAGCAATGCCGCGCGAGTAGGGCAGCAGCGCGCGGTGTTGTAGAACTGCGTGAAGCGCAGCCCGTTCGCGGCCAGATAATCGAGCGTAGGGGTGTCGATTTCGCCGCCGTACGGGCCGATATCGGAAAAGCCCATATCGTCGGCCATGACGATGACGATGTTGGGGCGGCCGCCGGATTCCGGGTCCGCCGCGGAGCACCCGGCAAGCGCGGCGGCGCCGGCAAGGCGCAGGAAGTTGCGACGGTTCATGGTTTCCTGCATCGCTTGAAAGAGTGTCGCGCAACGGGCCGCTTCAACGCAAAGGGTCATAGCAGATCGCGGCGCCCGGACGCTTCCAGCGCCTCGACTACGGCGGAGACCTTTTGCGCCTCGCTGCGCGGACAGATCAGCAGGGCGTCCGGGGTGTCCACGACGATCAGGTCGTTGACGCCCAACAGCGCCGCGCATTTGCCCGGAGCGTCGATGAAATTGCCCGCCGCCTTTTGGAAGAACGCGGGGGTGCGGGCGGCGTTGCCGTCCTTGTCCTTGGGCAGCAGACTGTAAAGCGCCTGCCAACTGCCGACATCGTTCCAGCCCAGGCCGGCGGTGGCGAAACCGGCGATATTCCCGGATTTTTCGAGGATGCCGTAATCGACGGAGATATCCTCGCAGGCCGCGTAATGCGCTGCAAGAGACTCGTCGAAATCTTTGGGGGATGCGCTGACGATCCTGTCGATCGTCCTGGAAGTCGACGGGAGGAATTGCTCCAGGGCGTCCGACAGCGCCCGGGCGCGCCAGACGAACTGCCCGCTGTTCCAGAAAAAATTTCCGGCGCGGACGAATCGTTCCGCGTCCTGCGGCTTGGGCTTCTCATGAAAACGGATCACGTCGACAGGGATTTCGGCGCCTGCGGCCGTCCCCTGGGGGAACTCGATGTAACCGTAGCCGGTTTCGGCCCAGCGCGGTTCGATCCCCAGCACGAGCAGTTTGTCGGACGCGGCCGCCGCGGCGGCCCGCTTGAGAATTGCGCGGTACGCGCGCTCGTTCTCGATCAGGTGATCCGAAGGGAAAACCCCCATTACCGCATCGGGATCCCGGCGCAGCAGCATCCTCGCCGCGAGGCCGATGCAGGGTGCGGTGTTGCGCCGGGCCGGCTCGGCGACGATCTGTTCCGCCGGCACGTCCGGCAGTTGCCGCATGACGGCGGGGCGCAGCAGGCCGTTGGTGTAAACCCAGACCCGCTCGGGC
Organism: Bryobacterales bacterium; assembly: GCA_965214915.1. GTDB lineage: Bacteria > Acidobacteriota > Terriglobia > Bryobacterales > UBA6623 > CATQHP01. Next base: position 2,378,472 of record CBDCCP010000001.1, read on the forward strand.
GGCACGAGGCCGCGCAAGCGGTTTACCGTTTGTTGGAGCAGAGTCGAGCCGCCCACGACCGGCAGCAGTTGCTTCGGCGTACGCTTGCGGCTGCGGGGCCAGAAACGAGCGCCCCGTCCCCCGGCCAGGATGACGGCATGGAAACGGTCCGGCAGCTTCGAGCGGCTCATTGCTGCGGCGCGTCGAGGTCGGACCAGTCGTAAGAGTGAATGAGTTGGAATGTCCGCTTCCAGCGGGTCTTGGGGAAAAAATTCAGCGCCAGGTCTCTGAGATGCGCGAGCGATACGCCGGCATCCTGCAGGTGCGATGTCGGCGCATCGTACGACCAGTAGATAATCAGCGGCTTGCCGATGATGTGGTCACGCGGAACGAATCCCCAGTAGCGGCTGTCGAGAGAGAGGTCGCGATTGTCGCCCATGGCGAAATAGTTGCCTTCGGGCACGACGATTTCGCCGTTGCGGACATGGTTTTCCAACATGTCCACCGCCGACTGATAGACCTGCATGCTTCTGGGCGGCGCGGGAAAATTATCGCGGTAGGCGTCGATATAGTCGCTCTTGTGTACGACGTACGGTTCGTCGAGAACGGCGCCGTTCACCCAGAGCTGCTTGTCGACGACTTTGAGACGGTCGCCCGGCACGCCGACCACGCGTTTGACGAATGTCTGGTTCAAGTCGATCGGATACCGGAAAACGATGATGTCGCCGCGCTCGACCTCCTGATAGGGCAGCAAATACTTGCTGATGGGGCCTTGCGGAGCGTAAGCGAGCTTATCGACCAGAAGATGGTCGCCGATCAACAGCGAATCTTCCATCGAGCCGGTTGGAATGACGAACGCTTGGACCAGCGTGGTGGTGCCGAAAAGCAGGAGCAGGATGGTGACCGTCCACTCGGCTACGAATCCGCGCTGCGGTTCAGCGTCGCGCTTCTTCTCTGAAACTTTCGGGGCTGCGGCAGTCTTGGCTTGGCTTTTGTTCACGGCTGTCGATTTAGACGGGAAGCGGCCGGGAAGGATAGAACCCGGAGCCGCAAAGTGGTAAAGTTTTAGTTTAGCCTAAGGGCGTAAGCTTTGGGTTCCTGCCCGGGGCGGTTCGGTTCTGCCGAAGAACGGATTGCCTCCATCCAACCGAGAGAAGCCATGCAAGAGTTCAACGGCATTCCTGTCCCCGCCGAAGGCGCGCGCGTGCGGGTGGAAGGGGGGCGGTTCATCGTTGCCGACAATCCGATTATCCCTTTTATCGAGGGCGACGGCACCGGCCGCGATATCTGGAAAGCGTCGCAAGCCGTGTTCGACGCTGCGGTCGAGAAAGCCTACGGCGGCTCGCGGAAGATCGTCTGGTACGAGATTTTTGCCGGCGAGAAGGCTTTCAACAAATTCGGCGAATGGCTGCCGCAAGGAACCGTCGACGCGGTTCGCGAGTTGCGGATCGCCATCAAGGGACCGTTGACGACGCCGGTCGGCGGCGGCATCCGCAGCTTGAACGTCGCGTTGCGGCAACTGCTGACGTTGTATTCCTGCATCCGCCCCGTGAAGTGGTACCCGGGCGTGCCTTCGCCGATGAAGAATCCCGAGAAGCTGGACGTCGTCATTTTCAGGGAGAACACCGAAGACGTTTACGCCGGCATCGAATGGGAGCAGGGCACGGCCGATGTCAAGAAGGTCATCGAGTTCTTGAACGGCGAGATGGGCCGCAATATCCTGCCCGATTCGGGCGTCGGCATCAAGCCGATTTCGATCTCGGGCTCCAAGCGGCTGGTGCGCGCGGCGGTCCGCTACGCGATCGACAACAAGCGCAAATCGGTGACGCTCGTTCACAAGGGCAATATCCAGAAATTCACCGAAGGCGCGTTCCGCGATTGGGGCTACGAGTTGGTCAAGGAAGAGTTCCGCGGCGCATGCGTGACCGAGGATGAAGTCTGGGCCGGCGGCGGAGACGGCGCGGTTCCCGCAGGCAAAATTCTTGTCAAGGACCGCATTGCCGACGCGATGTTTCAGCAGTTGCTGCTGCGTCCGGACGAATACGACGTAATCGCCACGACGAACTTGAACGGCGACTATATTTCCGATGCCTGCGCCGCGCAGACGGGCGGCCTGGGTCTCGCTCCGGGCGCGAACGTCGGCGACGAGCAGGCGGTATTCGAAGCGACCCACGGCACGGCGCCCAAGTACGCCGATAAGGACGTGATCAATCCTTCGAGCGTGATCCTGTCCGGCGTGATGATGTTGCGGCACATGGGTTGGACCGAGGCGGCCGAAGCGATCGAAACGGGAATTACGAAAACGATCGCCAACAAAACCGTTACCTACGACCTGCACCGCCAGATGGAAGGCGCAACGAAAGTCGGTACGCGCCGATTCGGACAGGAGATTGTCCGCAACATGGCTTAGGCCGCTGTTTTCGAGCGAGGAGAGACAGAAAAATGAGAAAGAAAGTTACGGTAATCGGAGCGGGCAACGTGGGGGCGAGTTGCGCTCTGCGCCTGGCCGACAAGGAATTGGCCGATGTCGTGCTGGTGGATATCGTCGAAGGCGTGCCGCAGGGCAAGGGGCTCGACATTCTGGAATCGTGTCCCGTGGAAGGAACCGACGTCAAAGTCGCCGGCACGAACAGCTACGAAGATACGGCGAACTCCGACATCGTCGTCATGACCGCCGGTTTCCCGCGCAAGCCGGGCATGAGCCGCGACGACCTGCTGTTGAAGAATGCGTCGATCGTCAAAGCCTGCATCGAGCCGGCGGCGAAATACTCTCCGAACGCGATTCTGATCGTGGTTTCGAATCCGCTGGACGCGATGTGCCATGTCGCCAACAAGGTTTCGGGCTTTTCGAAAAACCGCGTCATCGGCATGGCGGGCGTGTTGGACACGGCGCGGTTCCGCACGTTTCTGGCCGAGGCCGCGGATGTTTCGGTGGAGAATGTCACGGCGTTCGTCTTGGGCGGCCACGGCGACACGATGGTTCCGTTGGTGCGCTATACAAGCGTCGCCGGCATCCCCATTACGAAGCTGATCCCCCAGGACGAGCTCGCGGCGATTGTCGACCGCACGCGCAAGGGCGGCGCCGAAATCGTGAAGCACCTCAAGACCGGCAGCGCGTTCTATGCGCCGTCGTCGGCCGTGGTCGAGATGGTGGCGTCGATCCTCAAGGACAAGAAGAAGGTTTTGCCGTGCGCGGCGCTGCTCGAGGGCGAATACGGCCGCAGCGGCATCTTCGTCGGCGTGCCGTGTAAATTGGGCGCGAACGGCATCGAGCGCATCTACGAGCTGGATTTGGAAGCCGAAGAAGAGGCGGCGTTGAAGCGCAGCGCCGATGCGGTCGAGGAGCTGGTCAAGGTGCTTTCCGCGAACGGTTACTGATTTTAATAGCGATTCGCTGTTGACACTTGCGGTTTCGGTCGCTACCATTGATGCATTCAGGCCGTGAAGTCGGCCTTGAGGAGGACACAAAATGAAAAAAATCCTGACCATCGCCATTCTGACGCTGGTGACTGCCGCGCTTTGCTTCGCGGGTTCGGCCACGGGCTTCGTGACGGACGCCAAATGCGCCAAGGCGGGCAAGGCGGGCGCGGGCCATGCCGGATGCGCCAAGGGCTGCATCGGCGGCGGCGAGGCTGCCGTGTTGGTTGACGCCGACGGCAAAATATACGAGATAGCCGAACAGGACAAGGTCAAAGAGCACGCAGGCGCGAAAGTTACGATCAAGGGCATGATCGCCGACGGCAAGATCAGCTCGATCGAGAGCGTCGAAGCGACTGACTGACAGTTTCCTTTGAAACCGGCGGCTCTATTTCTAGCTCTCGGGCTGGGTGCGGGGGTCTTGTCGGCGACGGAGTTTATCGGCTACGTCGCGGACGAGAAGTGCGCCCGCGCGGGAAACGCGCCAAGCGAAGGACATGCGAAGTGTTCGCGGTCTTGTGTCGAGGCGGGCGAGCCGATTGTGTTCATCAACGACATCGACAAGAAAATCTACAAGATTGTCGACGGCCTCGACCATGTCAAGGATAAGGTCGGCTCGAAGGTTCGGCTCGACGCCGAAGCTGGCGGGTCGGGAAAGGACCTGACGTTGAAAATCAGGTCGGCGGTTATGTAAATCGACTGCGGAATTTCGTTCTCAATAGGGCCGCCGCTTCTTGCGGCGGCCTTTCGGGTTTTGAACCGCCGCGCTCTCTGCTCATACTTTTCCGGGATTCCATGCAATCGACGGACCGAGCGTTCGTTCGGCGCTTGCTCCGCTGGTACGCGGGCGCCGCGCGCGACCTTCCCTGGCGGCGGACTTCCGATCCCTACCGCATCTGGGTCGCGGAAATCATGCTGCAGCAAACGCGGGTCGAAGCCGTCGTCCCGTATTACGAACGGTTCTTCGAGCGGTATCCGAACATCGAGGCATTGGCCGCCGCCCCGGAGCAGGAGTTGCTGCAAGCGTGGGCGGGATTGGGTTACTACCGCCGCGCGAGACTGCTGCAGCGCGCCGCAACAAAGATCGCCGGCGAATGCGGCGGGGAATTTCCTCGCGACTACGAGTCGATCCGCCGGCTCGACGGGGTAGGCGGGTACACCGCCGCCGCCGTTGCCAGCATCGCGTTCGATTTGCCGTTCGCAGTGCTCGACGGCAATGTAATGCGGCTGCTCACCCGGTTTGCGAATGACCGCCGAGACATCGCCAAGGGGGTCGTGAAACGCGCTCTGGCCGGCCGCGCCCAAGAGTTGATGGACGCGGCGAAGCCCGGCGAGCGGGGCCTTTTCAATCAGGCCTTGATGGAACTCGGCGCTACCGTCTGCACTCCCAGGTCACCGCAGTGCGGCGCCTGTCCTTTGGCGCGGGAGTGCCGGGGCTTGGCGGAGGGCGCCGCGGGCGCATTGCCGTACAAATCGGTTCGCCCGAGCATCAGGCGCGTCGAGTTGGCGGTCGCCATCGTTCGCCGCGGCGGCAGCCTGCTGATGACGCAGCGCCCGCAAGACGCCGCAATCATGCCCGGCTTCTGGGAGCTTCCCTCCGCCTGCGGGACAGGCGGCCATGAAGCATATTTCGAGGCTCTCGGAGTGGCGATCGGCAAGAAAATCGGCGAATTCAAGCACTCGATAACGGATCGGCTATTCCGCGGCAGCGTTTACGAAGCCGCGTTGCACTGCGGCCGGCCGCGGGGGTACCGCTGGATATCCGCCGAACGCTTGAGCCGGCTGCCGGTGACCACGATCTCCAAGAAAGCCCTTCGGCAGGGCCTACTTGCCGCTCGGCGGCAATGAACGCTCCGCAACAGACGCTGCCGCCTACCGGAATTACTCTTATTCCCGTCCGAAAACGCGCCCGAAAATGTAATCGACATTACGCAACTGACGCTTGAGCGAGAACGCGCGGTCGTAGTCTTCCGCGGATAAAACGCCTTGAATGTCGGCATCCTGCTCGACCAGCGCCCGGAAATTTCCATCGTCTTCCCATGCCTTGAGCGCGTTTCGCTGGACCCAGCGGTAAGCCGTTTCACGCAGCACCCCTTTGGAGCTCAGTTCCAGGAGCAGTTGTCCGGAATAGACAAGTCCGCCGTTCGACTCGAGGTTTTTCTTCATCCGTTCAGGGTAAACGAGCAGTTTCCGCACCAGATCGGTAGTTTTCGCGAGCAGATAGTCCACAAGCGTCGTCGAATCGGCCAGGATAATGCGCTCGACCGAGCTGTGCGAGATATCGCGCTCGTGCCAGAGCGCGACGTTCTCGAAAGCGGCGACGGCATTGCCGCGGACGACGCGGGCCAAGCCCGCGATCTGCTCGGAAACGATCGGGTTCTTCTTGTGCGGCATCGCCGAGCTGCCTTTTTGGGATTTGGAGAAATACTCTTGGGCTTCGCGCACCTCGGTGCGCTGCAGGTGGCGGACTTCGACGGCGATTTTTTCCAGGGTGGCGGCGATGTTGGCCAATGTCGAGACGTAGTGAGCGTGGCGGTCGCGTTGAATGACCTGCGAGGAAATCGCGGCCGCCGCGAGTCCGAGCTTGGCGCATATCCGCTCTTCCGCTTGCGGACTGGTGTGCGCCAGAGTCCCTACCGCTCCGGAGATTTTGCCGACGCGCATCTGTTCGCGGGCGGCGTCGAAGCGCTCGATATGGCGGCCGATCTCGCTGTACCAGTTGGCCAGCTTGAGTCCGAACGTCGTCGGCTCGGCATGGACGCCGTGGGTGCGGCCGACAATGACCGTGTCTTTGAACTCGTGCGCGCGGTCGCCGAGCGCTTGCCGCAAGCCGCCGAGCTTGGCGGCGATCGGCTCGGAAGCCTGTTGGATCAACAAAGCCTGAGCGGTATCGACCACGTCGTTCGAGGTGAGGCCGAAGTGCAGCCAACGGGAATGCTCGGCTTGGCCGGCCGCGGCCATTTTCTCGGCGACCGCGGTCGTAAAGGCGATGATGTCGTGGCGAACCTCGGCTTCGATCGCATCGATTCGGGCGGTATCGAAGTCGGCGCATCGGCGCAGGGCTTGCGCGGCTTCCGCCGGAACCTCGCCCAATTCGGCGAGGGTTTCCGAGGCGGCGATTTCGACCCTGAGCCATTGCCGGTACTTGTTTTCATCGGACCAGATACGGCCCAGCTCGGGCAGCGTGTAGCGTGGAATCATAGCTAACCAGTTTCGCGCAAGATGCAGGCGGGGCGCGGGGAAACGAGCCGGCGCTCCGGCGGGGCCGCGCAAACGAATTTCCGGCGCGGACGAGAACTTGGCGTCGCCGTGATAACCTGACGGTGCAGCCGCGGCTTCTCCGATGATTTCCGTCCGTGCCCTACCTAAAATCTGCGTAGCCCTCGGTCTGCCCGATCCCTCTCGATTGGAAGAAGCTGCGATTGCTTCCTGCGACCGCGGCGCCTGTTTCCTCGAACTGCGTCTGGACATGCTCGCCGACCCCATGAAAGGAGCGAAATTGATCCCGAGGATTCTGTACCGGAATCCCGACGCGGTTATTTTGGCGACTTGCAGGCGCAAGCAGAACGGCGGCGAATTTCGGGGATCGATCGCCCGTCAAAGGGTGGCGCTCGCGGCGTCCGTCGAGGCCGGCGCGGTTCTGGTGGATATCGAGATCGAAAGCGCTGAGGCGCAGCCGGCGATCGTCGAAGAATTTCAAGGCAGGGCGCTGCGGATGATTTCGTATCACAACTTCGAATGCACGCGCGCCCTCAGGACGACGTTGAAGCGCCTGCGGAAATTCCCGGCGGAGTTGTACAAGATTGCGACTCATGCGTCGCGTCCGAGCGACAATCTCAAACTGCTGTCGCTTGCCGGGGTCGATCCGCCGGTGGTGTTCGTCGCCATGAGCGAGGTCGGCGCGATGACCCGCTTGCTTGCGCTCTCCAGGGGCTCGGCGTTCACCTTCGCGGCGCCGGACGATCTCTCGACGCTGAACGGCAGAACGGGGAAAGCGCTGCGGGCCGCGCCGACCGCGCCGGGCCAGTTCTCCGCTTCGACCCTGCGGCAGTTGTACAGAGTCCAGCAGCGGACGCCGGACACGGCCATTTACGGGATCATGGCCAAGCCGGTCGGCCATTCGATGTCTCCGGCGCTGCACAACCGGGCGTTCAAGGCCAACCGCATCGACGCCGTTTACCTGCCCTTTCTGGTGGAGCCCGGCTATATCGGGGATTTTTTCAAATGCGTCGCCGAGTTGCCCATCGCCGGACTCAGCGTGACGATCCCGCACAAACAGAAGGTGATGCGCCGCCTCGACGGCGTCGATCTGTTGGCGCGCGGCATCGGGGCGGTCAACACCGTCTTCCGCAAGCGGGGCAAGCTGTGGGGGACGAATACGGACGCGGTCGGGGTGACGGCGCCGCTGGCGAAGAAAGTCAGGCTCAACCGTTCGCGCGTGCTGGTCGCCGGCAACGGCGGCGCGGCGCGGGCCGCGGTCTTCGCGCTGAAGGATCGGGGCGCGGAAGTCGTGATTACGGGGCGCAATCCCCAGAAGGTCAAGCGGTTGGCCCGCGCGGTCGACGTGCCGTCAATCGAGTTTTCCAAGCTCGACGGCGATTATTTCGACGTTCTGGTGCAGGCGACTCCCGTTGGCATGTATCCCAAATCCAACGGCAATCTCTTTCCCGGCCGCATCCCTGCGGACGTTGTTTTCGACATGGTGTACAACCCGCTGGAGACGGCGCTGTTGAAACATGCGAAAGACGAGGGCCGAACGACGATCGGCGGCCTCGAAATGTTCGTCGAGCAGGCGGCGGCGCAGTTCCAGCTTTGGACCGGCGCCGAGGCGCCGCGCGCGCTGATGCGGAACGCCGTGCTGGAACGCTTACAGTGAAGGAGTGAGCTTCGCGCCGGAATTCGCATCCTTTGCGCAACTTGCGAAGGAAGGGAACATCGTTCCCGTCTGGAAGGTTCTGACGGCCGATCTCGAAACGCCGGTTTCCGCGTACCTGAAGCTCGCCAGGCGGAAGAAGTATGCGTTCCTGCTCGAAAGCGTCGAAGGCGGGGAAACCATCGGCCGCTACACCTATATCGGCGCCGATCCCTTTGCGATCGTGACCGCGCGAGGCTCCCGCGTCGAGATACGGCGCGGGCGGGACGTCTCCCACAGACAGGCGAATATCTTCGCTGTCTTGAAAGAGCTCGCCGCCGAGTTTCGGCCCGCGGGCGCGGACGAGTTGCCGCCCTTTTGCGCCGGGGCCGTCGGTTACGCGGGCTACGATCTGATTCAACTGCTCGAACCGCGCGTGCCGAAGTTCAAGAAAGACGACGTGAAGGCGCCCGACGCGGTCTTCATGTTCTTCACGTCGGTGTTGGTTTTCGACCGCGTGAGGCATCAGATTTACGCGATCGCCAATGTTCGCATCGACGATCGGGCGAACTTGCGGCAAGGCTACCGCCAAGCCTGCCGCGAGATCGAAAAAATGGAGCGGGCGCTCGCCAAACCGGTTGTGCTGCCGAAAAACGCGCCGCGGTCGAAACCCCTGAAGCTCGTATCGAACATCGGCAAGCAACGTTTCTGCGCGGCGGTCGAGAAGGCCAAGGAATATATCCTCGCCGGCGACATCTTTCAAGTCGTGCTTTCGCAGCGCTTGGAGATGAGGCCGGGCGTCCATCCCTTTCAGATTTATCGGGCGCTGCGCACCGTCAATCCCTCGCCGTATCTGTTCTATCTGCAGCTCGGCGATGCGGCGATAGTCGGCAGCTCGCCCGAAATTCTCGTCAAGGTGGAAGGCCGCGATATCGAGTATCGTCCGATCGCGGGCACGCGGCCGCGCGGCAAGACGGCCGAAGAAGACCGGGCGCTGGCGGCGGACATGCTGGCCGACGAAAAGGAGCTCGCCGAGCACGTCATGCTGGTCGATCTGGGCCGCAACGATGTCGGACGGGTAGCGGAATACGGCTCCGTCCGCGTGCCTGAGTTCAAGACCGTCGAATACTACTCGCACGTGATGCATATCGTCTCCAGCGTGTTGGGCAAGTTGCGCGCCGACAAGGACGCCTTCGATACGCTGGCGGCCTGCTTCCCGGCCGGAACGGTCTCCGGCGCGCCGAAGGTGCGGGCGATGGAGATCATCGCCGAGCTCGAGCCGACCAAACGCGGCGTCTATTCGGGCGCCGTTCTGTACCTCGATTTCTCGGGGAATCTGAACTCGGCGATCGCCATTCGCACGATGATGACGCGCAAAGGGAAAGCGTACTTGCAGGTCGGCGCGGGGATCGTCGCCGATTCCGTGCCCGAGCGCGAATGGGACGAGACGATGAACAAGGCCGGGGCGTTGCTGCGCGCGGTGGAGAAGGCCGGAGAGATGTCTAGCGCCGAGCGGAGAGTGGAGAGTAGAGAGTAAGACCGCGCCGGCGGGTTGTTACAGGTGTCCGAAAACCGGTTCTTCCTCGACGCGGAGCGGGGCGGCGGCGGCCAAAATCCCGCGGACGCGGTCAATCGCCGCACGTTTCTCGCGGTTGCGCAAGGCGCGCCGGTTGGCCAGAAGGTGAGCGGTGGAGCCTTCCAAGACCTTGTGAATAATCTTCAGGCCGTTGGCGCGGATTGTGCTTCCGGTCTCGGTGTTGTCGACAATCGCTTCCCCATCCTCGGGAGGCTTCGACTCGGTCGCGCCGAACGAATGAAAGATGGCCACCGGCGAAGAGCCGCGGCGCTCGACGCTCAACCTGGAATAGGGGCTGTAGAGCGACGGCTCCAGGTCGGTGTGTTGCCGCACGAGGGCTTCGGTCAGATTCAGGTATTCGGTCCAGATGCGCAGCGGATGGGTTCCGGTGGAGTCGACGTATTTCGCGAACAAGTCGGCGGCGGAGTTGACGTCGTCCCAATCCCTGGATACGCAAAGGACGATATCGACGCGCCCGAAGCCGAGATCGGCGATGTCTTCGACATTGGCCTGCACTTCGCTCTCGCGGTACCAGTCGATGCCCGAGACGCCGAGATCGAAGAAGCCGGCCTGCAGCATGTAGGGGATTTCCTGCGGCCGCATCGTCTTGACATCCACGCCTTCGATGCCGAACTCCGGGCGGTAGCCGCGGCTGCCGTCGGCGTAGCCTTGGGGATCGATGCCCGCCCGCTCGAAAAACGCGCGCGCCTTTTTCTCGAAGCTTCCCTTGGGGATGGCGAATCTTACGCGGCTCATGATCTTTCCCTCGGCGCCGCCGGCATCCGCGTGCGGGTAACGGCGGCGGCCAACGCGTCAACCGCCGCGTCGACCTCGGTTCCGTCGGCCAGCCGCACCCGGCCGCCCGCGACGGTTGCGACCGCGGCTCCGGCGGCGCCCACGCGCAGGCCGCGGTCGCGGAGACCCTCGGCCAAACTGACGGTTTTCGCCAAGTCGGCTGCGGCGGCCGGCTCCAGCACGACGCCCGGCTGCGGCTGCGCGTCTTCGGCCGCGGCGGCGTCGAAAAGCGTATCGAAGCGGAAAGCGCACCCCGTCGAAGGGATGCGCTCGCCGCCGAACAACTCGAGCAGATTGTCGTAGCGTCCGCCGCCGCAGTATTTTCGACCGTTCGCGGAAATCTCGAAAACAACGCCGGTGTAGAAAGTCAGGCCGCGGGCGATGCCGAGCACGACCTGGGGGCGGCCGACGCCGTAAGATTCCAGCAGCCGGCACACCGCGAGGAGATTGTTCAGAGCCCCGCCCGCGCCGGCGCCCGGAAGCAATTCGGCGGCTTGCGCGGCAACCTCGTCCCTCGCGCCGCGAATGCGGCTGACGCGGATCAACAGATCGGCGGTCTTGTCGTCGAGGTACCCTTCGACGTTCCATACGCGCCGGAGCGTAGCCGCCGCCTCGCGCGGAAACCGGCCGGCCAATTCCTCCGCCGTCGGCGTCGGGCGGTCTTCAATCGCGTACTCGCCTTCGTAGTCGGCTTGGGCCTGCATCGCGGCGAAATCGCTGCGGTCGATTTTCAGTTGATCGAAAAGTCCCCGGCTGCCGGTCGCCGCCAGAGCGGCGCAGCGTTCGTCGATGCCGAGCAGACGGTCGAGGTGGCCGATGACCGCGGCCCGCTCGTCGGCGCTCAACTCCTCGGGCAGCAACTCGCGGAAAATGCCGACCGTGCCGATCTTGAGCGAAAAGTCTGCAATGCCCACCGAGCGCAGGAAGCGGCAAGCCGCGGCGATGATTTCGGCATCCACGCCGGGACCGGCTTCGCCGATGCACTCCAGGCCGGCCTGAGTAAATTCGCGGTAACGCCCCGAGTGCGGGCGGCAGTAGCGAAAACACGGCGCGACATAGAAGAGCTTGTGCGGCGCGGGCCGGCCGGCAAGCGCTCCCGAAGCGGCCAGGCGGCAAGCCGGCGCCGTCATTTCCGGCCGCAGCGCGTATTCCTCATGGTCGCAATGGAAGGTAAGCAGCGAGCTCTTGATCTCGGCTCCGGAACGGGCGGCGAAAAGATCGGCGCGCTCGAACATGGGCGTCGCGATCTCCTCGAATCCGTAGGCTTCGGCGGTGCGGATAAAGCTCGACTCGAGACGCCGGCGGAGGGCGGTGTCCTCGGGCAGCAAATCGCGTGTGGCGGGCGGCGGCGCGGTGTTCAACATGGCAGACGGCGGTAGATTCCGGTTGGGAGACCACCCGGGCTGTTTGCTTTGCCGGGGAGCCGGGATCCGCAAGGTTCATGCGCGGGATGGAACCGCTCACGACGGTCCGCATGCATGTCTGCGATCCCGGTTCAACCTCGCCCCGTTAAATTTCGATTGTAGCGCAGCGCGGAGCGCGTCCGGCCGGGCAACTGCGCTCCGCGCGGCAGCCGGAGGCGCGGCGCTATACTCGTGTGGACCATGCGTCGGTTCTGCTTTCTCATCCTTGCGTCCGCCTGCGCGTCGGCCGCGGCGGACCGCCCGAACATTCTCTGGATCAGCTCCGAGGACAACGGGCCGCACCTGGGGGTATACGGCGACGAGTACGCCGACACGCCCAACCTTGACGCCGTCGGCCGCAAAGGCGCGATCTACCGCAACGCCTGGTCGACGGCCCCCGTTTGCGCCCCGGCCAGGACGACGATCATTTCGGGCTTGTACCCCCCCTCGACCGGGTCGCAGCATATGCGCTCGCTCGCGCGGCTGCCGGGCTACATGAAGATGTTTCCGCAGTATCTGCGCGAGGCCGGCTATTACGTTTCGAACAACGCGAAGGAAGACTACAACCTCGAAAAGCCGGGGCGGGTGTGGGACGAGTCGAGCCGCGAGGCGCATTGGCGCAAGCGCGCCGCGGGGCAGCCGTTCTTCGCGGTTTTCAACTTCACGATCACGCACGAGTCGCAAATTCGCAAGCGCCCGCACACGCCGGAGCATGACCCGGCAAAAGTACGCATTCCGGCGTACCACCCCGATACGCCCGAAAGCCGCCGCGACTGGGCGCAGTATTACGACAAGATGACCGAGATGGACAAGATGGCCGGCAAGGTTCTCGCCCAACTCAAGGAAGACGGCCTCGAAGACGACACGGTGATTCTCTACTGGGGCGATCACGGGCCCGGCATGCCGCGCGGCAAGCGCTGGACGTACAACTCGGGGCTGAACGTGCCGATGATGCTCTACATCCCGGAGAAGTTCAAGAGCCTGCGACCGAAGGACTACCAGGCCGGAGGCGAGAGCGACCGCCTGGTCGGGTTCATCGACCTGGCGCCTACCGTGCTGAGCCTGGCCGGCATCGAGCCGCCGGCGTTCTACCAGGGCCATGCTTTCGCGGGCGCATACGCAGCGCCGGAGCAGCCCTACGGCTATGCGTTCCGCGGGCGGATGGACGAGCGCTACGACATGGTGCGGGCGGTGCGCGACAAGCGCTACATCTACATCCGCAATTTCAAGCCGCACAAGATATACGGGCAGTACATCGATTACATGTTCCAGACGCCGACCACCGCGGTCTGGCACAAGCTCTACACCGCGGGCAAGCTCGCAGCGCCGATGACCCATTTCTGGGAAACGAAGCCGGCGGAAGAGCTCTACGATCTGGAGAAAGACCCCGACGAGACGGTCAATCTGGCGTCTCTGCCCCAATACGGGAGCGTCGTGGCGCGGTTCCGCGAGGCGCGCCGGGCCTGGTCGTTGCGCATCCGCGACACAGGCTTTCTGCCCGAGGGCGAGATCCACGAGAGAGCGGGGGCGGCGACGCCGTACGACATGGGCCACGACGATATGCGCTTCCCGCTGCGCCGCGTGATGACTATGGCCGAGCGGGCGTCGTCCCTGGATGACGATGCGCTGCCGCACCTCAGACGCGGCCTCGGCGACGGCGACAACGCCGTGCGCTACTGGGCCGCGATGGGCTGTTTGATGCGCGAAAGAGCCGGAGTCCGGGCGCTGGCCCCGCAACTCCGCGCCGCTCTGGAAGATGCGTCGCCGTATGTGAGCATCGCCGCCGCCGAGGCCTTGGGGCGCTACGGCTCCGACGCCGACGCGCGCCGGGCGCTGGAGGTCCTGTTACTCTACGCCAACGCCGAGGAACACGGCATCTTCATCGCCATGCCGGCGCTCAATGCGCTCGATTATATGGACGGCCGCGCCAAGCCGGCGCTGCGCGAAATCGAGGCGCTGCCGCAGAGCGATCCCGCAGTCCACGGCAAGTTTCGCGCCTACCTGCCGAATCTGATCAAGAAGATCCGGATGGATTTGGAATAGACTCACGGTTGCCGGAAAGGATGGGAATATAAACCATGGGAGGCACAATCATGACCCCAACCGAACCGCCGAAACACGGCGCCTTGCTGCGCCTCTTCGCCAAGATCGAGCAGGACCCCATCACGGTTCATGAGGCGCTCGAGGACATCCGCAGCGCCGCCGGGGAGAACATCCGTAAAGACATCGAGGGACTGGAAACCCGAATGACCGCCCGCTTTGACACGACCGACGCCCGCATCGACGGGCTGGAAGCTCGGGTGAACGCCGGTTTTGACACGACCAACGCCCACATCGATGCGATCCAGCGCGAGATGTCCTCGCTACGCTGGACGATCGGGATCGGGTTCACCTTGCTCAGCATTTTCATCGCCATCTCCACGTTCCTCCGCGGTTGACCGGGGCCGGAAGCAGCGCGGCAAAGCCGCCGGCGCGGGCCGGTGGAGAGCAAGACCGCAGGCAACGGCGCGCAAGCGCCGGCAGGAGTTGGAACGATGAGCAAGGAGCGCACGGGATCGAGCCTCGATAATTTTCTCAAGCAGGAGGGCGGCTGCGACGAAACGCAGGCCATCAAGGAGGTTACCGCCCGGCAGCTTGCCGATCCCATGAAGAAGAATCTCTCCAAGAACAAGATGGCCGCATTGCTCAAGACGAGCCAAACCCAGGCGGATCGCCTACTCGACCCGAACGACGATATCACGCTCTCCAGCCTGCAACGAGCGGCGGCGATAGTCGGGCGGCGGGTGAATATCGAATTGGTTTAGCTGCCCTTGCGGGGAAGCTGTCAGGCTGCCCGAATCACCCCGAATGCCACGCCAAGCACACAACCGCGGCCATTGTGGCTGGGGGATGTCGAAACGGCGCCGAAGTTGAGGAGGGGGCGCTGACAGACGTTGTTTCCGACGCGCTCGGCAGGCACGAGGCGCTGGGAGAAGTAGGGTTTTCCGCCCTCGGCGCGCCGGGTTTGGGGGCGCCGGATGAACATGACGCCCACAACACCGGGGCGGCGTCTATTTTTCGATACATTCTACAAAATTATGGCGCTACACTTCATTTTCTGAAGCCCATACCCTTTAGAATCAATAAGTCAAGAACAAAAATTCCCTCAAATACCGCCCAAATCCGTAAAATGGCCGGTCAACTTGGCAAACTTGGGCTAGTGGGCGGCCGCCGTCTCTTCCCGCAGAGTCGCCAGGAATTCGAGCAGGTCGATCAATTCCTGCTCGGTCATCGCGTTGACCAGGTCCTCGGGCATGATCGACAGCCTGCTTTGGCGGCGCTCCAAAATTTCGGAAGGCTCCAGGCGAATCTCGTCGCCGGTTTCCGTGCGCACAACGACCCGCTCGCCGGAGTCTTCCGCCAGGATGCCGGTCACGAGCCCGTAGGTTGTCGTGTCGAGCGCCCACGAATAATACTCGGGGGCGATGCCCGCGCTGGGGTTGAGGATCGAATCGAACAAGCCCTCCTTGGCATATTTGGAGCCGATGGCCGCGAGGCTCGGCCCGATCAGTTCCTCGCCGTGTTCGAGCGAGTGGCACTTCGCGCAGTCCGCGCCGTCTTTGCGGTTGAAGACCGCGCGGCCGCGCTCGATGTCCCCAACCGCCTCGACAATGGCCCGCGCGCGAACAAGCGAGCGGTTGTTCCTGCTCGCCGGCGCGGGGAGAACCGCGGCGGCGCGTTCGCGAACCGCCGCGTCGCGGCTGGCATGAACGATGCCCGCCGCCACCGTCCTTAACTCAGCGGGCAAGTCCAGCGATTCTTCCATATCGAGGATCGCATGCAAGCCCGACGCGCGGCGTCCCAAAACCCGCAATGCCGCGCTGCGGACCTCGTTGGCCGCCGCGGATAGCACGACTTGCTTCAACGTTGCGTCCAGATCCGCGGGGCGCGCCGCGCCCAAGCCGTTTATGGCTGCAATGCGGACGGCGTCCGGCCCGGCGAGCGCCGCTTCGCGCAATACGGGGAGATACGCATCGCCGCCGACCGCGCCGAGAGCCTCCAACGCCGATTTCTTGGAAGTCTCATCCAACTTGTCGTCCCGTGCAAGCTGCAGCAGGCGCGGGCCGAACGCCGGGTCCGCCAGGAGGGTTGCCAGCCCGAGCGCTTCCTGCCGCGTGTCGGGGGCTTCAAGCGCGCGGTTGACCGCGGCGAGCACCGCGGCGTTCCGGCGGTGGCCGCTCCATTCGCTGTAGAGTTGCTTGCCCAGGAAATAGAGTCCGCGCTTGCGCAACTCCGGCTCGACGGACGGGTTGCCGGCCAGCGCGGCAACCGTCATCGCCGCCTCTGCAGCCGGCTGCCAACCCAACGCCTCCAATGCTTCGGCCCGCTGCTCCAAGGGAAGAGAACGGTTGCGCAGGACTTGCCTCAGATACGGTATCGAGCTCGGCGCCTGGAGCACCCAGTAGAGATCGGCGACAGCGGAGTTCCAGTCGGGATTCCGCGCGCGAAGCGCCGCAAAAATGCGGTCTTCCGCTCCGGCGGCGGCGACGCGAAGCGTTTCGAGATACCAGCGGTCTTCTCCGTCGTACCCTTCGGCCAATTCCAGCCAGGGCGCGACCCTATCGGCAGGATCGAGATCGCCCAGCAGGAGCGCTACTTCACGGCGCACTTGTGGCGAAGGATCGCGCGTCAGGGCCTTGGCGCGGCTGACGGCGTCCATGCGGCGCCAGTGCGCCACGCGCAGCCCGAGAACACGGAACTCGGGGTCCGCATCGCTAAGCGCTTCGTCCAGAGCGGCCTCGCCCTCGGCGCCCATCCCGGCCGCAAGCCACAGCGCGCGCGCTCGAATCGTTACATAAGGGCTGCGCCAGATCGCCAGCAGCATTTCTTTGGCGTCGCGGCCGCGCAGTTGCAACTCTTGATAAGCGCGCACCCGCGTTGCCTGGTTCGGCGAGCTGAATGCCGCTGCGAGACCTTCATCCGTCTCGAGGTCGAGTTGCGGAGCCGCCCAGACATGCCCTGCGGGAGCCAAGCGGTAGATGCGCCCCTGCTCGATGTCCTGCATGTTGTGCCCGCCGACCACGGGATCGTTCCAGTCCGCGATGAAGACGGAGCCGTCGGGAGCGACTGCGATGTCGCTGGGCCGGAAGTCGGGGTTCGTAGTCGCGACCGTGTTCTCGTGCCGCATCGTGTATCCGGCGCCGGACGGCTCGATGAAAAAGGTCTGAATCAACCGCTTGCCCGGCTCGGCGTGCAGCAACTGCCCGCGGTATTTTTCCGGCAGCAGGTCGCCTTCGTAAAACGTCAGACCGGCCGGCGAGCCCGGCCCCGTCCGCGCCACGAACGGCATCGTCCCGGGGCGCTCCATATGGAAATGCGTTCCCTTGTCCTCGCGCCAGCGCCGGCCGCCGGGGCCCCAGTAGCCGTAGTTGGCGCCTTCGACTACGTAGAGCAGGCGCGTCCACTTGTTCCCGTCGTCGTCGTTGTCGGTTTGCCAGATCGAGCCGAACGAGTCAATGGCGATCTCATATGGATTGCGCGCATTGTGCGCCAGCACTGTGAAATCGCCTCCGTCGGGGTTCATGCGCTGTACGGTCGCGGCGTAATACGGGCCTTCACGGCTGCTGCGGCGCTGCTTGCCCGACTTGTCCGTGGTCGAAAAGCCCTGGTCTCCCGAGTTGAAGTAATAGCGCCCGTCGTGTCCGAACAAGACCGCGTGCAAGCCGTGATCGTGGTCGATGCCGCCCCAGCCGGTCAACAGCGTCTGCTTGCCGACGATGTTGTCGTTCTCGTCCTTGGTGTAAACGATCAGGTCGGGCGATTGCGAGACCAGCACCTTGTTGCCGAATACCGATATCCCCAGCGGCGCCAGCATTTCCGGCTGCTGGTCGAAAATTTTGCGCGAATCCGCGCGGCCGTCTCCGTCCGTATCCTCGAGGATCACGATACGGTCTCCCTCCGGGTCGTTCTTCGGCTTGCGCTTGAGATCGCTGCGGTAGTTCACCGATTCGATGAACCAGATACGCCCGCGCTCGTCGATATCGAAGTTGGTCGGGTTGACCAGCAGCGGCTCCGCGGCCCAGAGAGTCATTTCGAGACCCTCGGCAACGGCGAAGCCCTCCGCCGGAACCGGATTCCAACGGGTGCAGGACGCCCCCGACAAGGCAAGCAGAATCGGCAACAACCGCAACCTTTGCGCCCGGCCTCGTCTCCATCGGAAACAAGAGCCCGACAAGGCAAGCAGAATCGGCAACAACCGCAACAGCATGGCTCCTACGATTTTAGCCGTCGAAAGTTCAGCCGGCGCGAATCCGCTAAGATGAAGGAGTCCCACCGGCGTGGAAACGTTGCCGCGCCGGTTTTCGATCGGCGAGCGCGGGTCCGCGTCGCGGCAACCGTCGCGATAGGCATCGCTGGAGGCATGAGGTTCTTAAAGTGTCAATTTCCCGAATGATTTTCTGTTTGGCGCCGGTTGCCGTCCTCGTGGGGCTGGCGGGCTGCAACGGCGGGCCTGTCGCGCCGAAAGGCGGTTCGCCCGAGTGGCACTGGGACAACGCCAGTTTCTACTACGACCGCGGGGAGTTTTCGAAAATGTCGGCCGAGCTCGACAATGTGGCCTCCCGCGAGACCCCTCTCAACGAACGCGCGCGCGTCTGGCGCACGGTCCTGCTGATGGGTCTCTCGCGCGGCTACATGGAAGTCGGCGACGCTTACCGCGCGGCCATTGAAGAGAGTCCCAAGCTGCGCCCGACCTATGAGCCTCTGCTGCAGCAGATCAACCGCGAGGCGCGCCAGTTCGCCATCGAGCTGACGGAATCGCTCGGCGATCTCGACCAGACGTGGGGAACGAACGACGTGGTCTGCCAGTTTCCGTTTCCGCCGGCCGTTGCAACCGTGCCCCCGGTCATCGAAGGCATACGCGAAGGCCAGAATGTCGCCATAGAACAAGTCGAAACCGCCTCCGAGCGCACCGTTCTGCGCGGCATCGTGCTTGCCGCTACGGAATTCTGCGGCTTCGGCGAAGGCGCGGAGTTCGCCGAGGCGGCGAAAACCGCCTTCGACGCCGGTCCGGTCACAATTTCCAACGATGACGCGCGATTCGCGACGGCGAAAATTCTGCTCGACATGTCGCTTGTCTTCAGCCGGAAGCGAGTCGACGATCCGAAAATCCGCCTGGCGCTGATCGAGCGGGCCGAACAATGGACCAAGCCCTACGTTGAATCCGAGAACGCGGAGTTGAAGAAGCGGGCGGAAGAGTTCGCCAAAGAGATCGAAGACGAGCGCAGAGACATGAGGCGGAGGGCGCGGCGCCTCAAAAAACGGGAATAGCTCGAATCGCTGCAAAATATGCCCGCATGCGGCGCGCAACCGCCGGTAGCGCGCGAGCGCGGTAGTATAATCGCGGTGGGATGAATTTGTCCGGATTCCGCTCCACCGCTTTCGTTGCGCTCCTAACAGTCGCGCCGGCGCTTGCCGAGCCTCCGGCCGCGCGGGTCGATTTTCAGACCGAAGTCCGCCCGTTGCTCTCCGACGCTTGCTTCCAATGTCACGGCCCCGACCCCGCGACGCGGCTCGCCGACCTGCGTCTCGACCTCAAGGACGGCGCTTTCGCCGCGCGTGAAAACGGCAGACCGGTCGTGCCCGGCGACGCTCAGGCGAGCCTGCTTTACCAGCGCATCACGCACCGCGACGCGGCGCGCCGGATGCCGCCCGAGTACTCGCACAAGAAGCTCGAGCCCGAACAGATCGACAAGCTGCGCGCCTGGATCGACCAGGGCGCCGAATGGACGGGGCACTGGTCGTTCGAGCCGCCGGTTCGGCCAGAGGTTCCCCCAGCCGGCGATGGAACATGGGCGGCCAATCCGATCGACAACTTCATCCTCGCCCGGCTGCAAGCCGAGGGGCTGACCCCGGCCGCCGAGGCCGACCGCTCCGCGCTGGCCCGCCGCGCCGCGTTCGACATCACCGGACTGCCGCCCGAGCCGAGTCATTTGCAGGCGTTCCTCGACGACAAGGCCCCCGGCGCCTACGAGCGCTATCTCGGCCGCCTGCTCGCCCTGCCCAGCTACGGCGAGCACCGCGCGCGCTACTGGCTGGACGCGGCGCGGTACGCCGATACCCACGGCATCCATATCGACAACTACCGCGAGATGTGGCCTTACCGCGACTGGGTCATCAACGCCTACAACCGCAATCTTCCCTTCGACCGATTTACCGTCGAACAGATCGCCGGCGACCTGTTTCCCGATCCTTCGCTCGACCAGCTCATCGCTTCCGGGTTCCACCGCTGCAACGCCACGACGAACGAAGGCGGCGTAATCCCCGAAGAATTCGAAGTCATTTACGCCAAGGACCGCGCCGACACCACCGGCGCCGTATTTCTGGGACTGACGGTCGGCTGCGCCACCTGCCACGATCACAAATTCGATCCCGTCACGCAAAAAGACTTCTATCGGCTGACGGCGTTCTTTCGGAACACCACGCAGTACGTGATGGACGGCAACGTCTCCGATACGCCGCCGATCATGATCGTTCCGCGCAGGGAAGAGCGCAGCCGCTACCTGAAGTTGGTGGACAAGGCGCGGACCGCCGAGGCCGCGCTGGCCAACGCCCTCGACGCTCCGAACGGGAAATTCGACGCATGGGTCGCCAAGCGCCGCTACCGTGCGCTGACCGCGCCGCTCGACGCCAAGGCGGAAACGATGGCGGCCGACCCGGCGCAAGTTAGGCACAGAGGCGCAAGCACGCCGTTGACGCTGCCGTCCGGGGTCGAACCCGGCGAGGGGCCGGCGGCGAACATGGCGGCGTTCCATTTCGGAGCAGAAGGCGTCGTGGAATTGCCGCCGTCGGGCATCGAGCGCGGCAAGCCGTTTTCGATGACCCTGTGGGTTTACCACCCCGACGAGCGCGACGGCGACTTCATCGTCGCCGGCCAGACGGATCCCGAGGACAAGATGCGCGGCTGGTCGATCACCCTCAACGACCGCCAGATCAACTTCCGCATGAAAGGGGTCGAAGACGGCAAAGCTTCGACGATTTCGCTGGGGCCCAACAATCAACGGCGCCTCGAAACCGGCGCCTGGACGCACATCGCGGTGACTTACGACGGCTCGGCCGAGCGCGCGGGATTGAGTTTTTACGTCAACGGCGCCGAGTTGCCCGTGCAGGGCGGCGAATACTTCACCAAGCTCAAGGGCGAGATCGCGAACGATCGGCCGATTTTCCTCGGCCGGGGTTATATCGGCGGCGATGAGGAAGACTCGTACAAGTTTCGTTATTTCAGCGGCGGAGCGATTGCCGATTTCCGTATTTTCAACCGCGTGCTTTCCGTGGAAGAAGCCAAGGTCATCGCCAATTGGGCGCTGCTCGACGCCGCCCGGACCGTGCCGCCCGACGAGTTGACCGCCGAGCAAAGAGAACTCATGCGACTGCGCTATCTGACTTTGAACGATGCGAAGCACAAACGTCTCGCTTCCCAGCGGGCCGCGATGGAACGTGAAATCCGCGAGATTCGACGGCGCGGCGCGGTGACCCACGTTATGCAAGAGACGCCCGGGAAGGCCCCCGAGGCGCATGTCCTGTTCCGCGGCATGTACGACCAGCGGCGGGACCGCGTCACCGCCGACACGCCGGGTTTTCTGCCCCCGATGTCGGATGAGTTCCCCAAAAACCGGCTTGGCCTTGCCAAATGGATCGTCGCTGACGCGAACCCTCTGACCGCCCGCGTCGCCGTCAACCGCTATTGGCAGGAGATCTTCGGAACCGGACTCGTGCGCACCAGCGACGATTTCGGCGCGCAGGGCGAGCCGCCGTCGCATCCCAAGCTGCTCGATTGGCTGGCGGTCGATTTTCGGGAATCCGGGTGGGATGTCAAGCGCCTGATCAAGACGATGCTGCTGTCATCGACCTACCGGCAATCGGCGCAGGCAACCCCCGAGAAGTTGGAGAAGGACCCGGAAAACCGCTTGCTCGCGCGCGGCCCCCGCTTCCGCATGGACGGCGAGACGATCCGCGACATCGCGCTCGCGGCAAGCGGTCTGCTGGTACGGAAAATCGGCGGCCCGAGCGTAAAGCCCTATCAGCCCGACGGCGTCTGGTCTTCGGTGGCCATGCCCTCCAGCAATACCAAGAAGTACGAACGCGACAGCGGCGAGAAGCTTTACCGCCGCAGCCTCTATACCTTCTGGAAACGGGCCGCTCCGCCGGCGTCGATGCAGGTCTTCAACGCCCCGACGCGCGAGCACTCGATCGTCCGCCGCGAGCGCACCAACACGCCGCTGCAGGCGCTGGTCACGATGAACGACGTGCAATTCGTCGAAGCCGCGCGTCATCTCGCGCAGTCGGCCATGAAGCAAGCGGGCGGCGATTTCGACTCCCGGCTCGGTTTCATGACAACCCGCCTGCTGTCGCGCGATTTCAACCGCAGCGAAGCCGGCGCCGCGAAACGCAGCTTCGAAAAGCTGCTCGCCTACTACGGCGCCAACGAAAGCGACGCCCGCGATATCCTGGCGACGGGCGAGTCGCAACCGGACCCGGAGCTTCCGCCGGCCGAATCCGCCGCCTACGCCATGTTGGCGAACCAGATAATGAACTTGGACGAGGTCTTGAATAAATAGCCATGCACCCCCTGGAAGAAGCGATCCGCATCGAAACGCGCCGGCAGTTTTTCCGCCGCGGCGCCAACGGCATCGGCGGGCTTGTCCTGGCCTCCATGCTCGGCGAGGAGGCCGCCGCCAAAACGCCTTCCGAGCGCGTTGCCGGGGGGCTGCCCCATCTGCCGCATTTCGCGCCGAAGGCCAAGCGCTGCATCTACCTGCACATGATGGGCGCGCCGCCGCAAATGGACCTGCTCGACTACAAGCCGGCCATGAAAAATTGGTACGACAAAGACCTGCCCGACTCGATCCGCCAGGGGCAGCGTCTGACCACGATGACTTCGGGGCAGTCGCGCTTTCCCATCGCGCCGTCGGTGTTCAAGTTCAAGCAACACGGCCAAAGCGGCGCGTGGATCTCCGAGTTGCTGCCGAAAACCGCGGAAATGGTCGATGATCTCGCCATCATCCGCTCGATGAACACCGACGCCATCAACCACGAGCCGGCCATCACGTTTATCCAGACCGGCCGCGAGATTCCGGGCCGCCCCTGCATCGGCTCCTGGATTGCTTACGGCCTCGGCACGATGAACCGCGACCTGCCGACGTTCGTCGTGATGAACGCGGTCAAGAGCCATCCGAAGTCGGGGCAGCAGGCCATTTCCGCCAAGCTCTGGAGCGCCGGATTCCTGTCGCCCGAATACGCCGGAGTCGCCCTGCGCGCCGGCGCCGAACCGGTGCTCTACGTCAACAACCCCGACGGCGTCCCGCAAAGGGTGCGCCGCGAGATGCTCAACGGTCTTTCCGAGCTCAATCGGATGCAGCACGAGCGCATCGGCGACCCCTCGACGCTGGCGCGCATCGAGCAGTACGAGATGGCCTTCCGCATGCAAACTTCCGTGCCGGAAATGAGCGACCTCTCCAACGAACCCGAAAGCACCTGGAAACGCTGGGGCGACGAGGCCCGCAAGCCCGGCAAATTCCAAAACGCCGCCTTGATGGCGCGGCGGCTGATCGAACGGGGCACGCGGTTCGTGCAGATTTACCACCGCGGCTGGGACGTTCACAATAACGCGCCTCTGGTGCTCCCTCACCAAGCGCGCGACGTGGACAACGCCGCTTGGGCGCTGGTGCAAGATCTCAAGGAACGCGGCCTGTTCGAAGACACGCTGGTCATCTGGGGCGGCGAATTCGGGCGCACGATCTACTCGCAGGGCGAGCTCACGCCGGACAACTACGGGCGCGACCACCACCCGCGCTGCTACAGCCTGTGGATGGCCGGCGGCGGCGTGAAGGGCGGAACGGTTTACGGCGAGACCGACGAGTTCTCGTACAACATCGTCAAAGACCCGGTGCATATCCGCGACTACCAGGCGACCATCCTGCACCTGTTCGGCATCGACCACGAGCGCTTTACCTACCGGCACCAAGGACTCGACGCCAAGCTGACGGGCGTCGATCCCGCCAAGGTAGTGAAGGCGGTTCTGGCTTAGGAGGCGGCCGGCCTCCGCGCAAGCCCGACCAGAAACGCCAGCGCCGTGCAGGCGCTCAGCAGCATCCCCGCGGAAGTCGTGACCAGCGTCCCGTCATGCACGATGCCGACCGTGGACCCCAGCGTTCCGCCCAGCGCAAACTGGATGCTGCCGGCAACGCCGGAGGCCACCCCCCGATTTTCCGGGAAATGCGACAAAAAACAGGCCATGCAGTTGCCGATGACGAGCGTTACGCAGCCGACGCCGAACATGATCGGCGGCATCACGACGGCAAGGGAAGGCTCCATCCACAGCGCCGAAGCCAGAAACAGCAGGCACATCGAAACCTGAACGATGCAGCCGAAGAACGCAATCCGCTGCGGCTCGCGGGTCTTCAGCAGCACCCGGTTCAAGCGGTTGAAAGCGATCATCGTAGCGATGTTCGCGCCGAAAACCACCGGGAACAGCGCAGCGGAGACGCCCAGCGTATCCATGTAAACGAATGCCGAGTCCTGCAAATAGACGAACATGCAGCCGGCCGCAAAGCCGCCGCAAAGCGTAAAGCCCATTGCCCGGCCGCTCGAGAGCACCAATCCGAACGAGCGGACGGCGGCGCCCGCGATTGAGGCGAAACCGTCGGAGCTTCTCTCGACCTTTACGGTTTCGGGAATCAACCGCGCAAAGATGACCGCCGCGCCGACGCCGTAAAGAACCAGAAAGGCGAACACCGACCGCCAACCGAGCAACTCGAGCAGCACCGCGCCGACCGCGGGCGCAGCCAACGGCGCCGTCATCAGAATCAAGGCGATCGTATTGAACATCCGCGCGACGTCCTGCGGCCTGAAAAGGTCGCTGACGACGGCGGCCGAGTTGACGATCGTCAAGCCTGCGCCGACCGCTTGCACAAACCGCAAGGCAAGCAGTTGCTCGGCCGATCGGCAGGCGAAAATCCCCGCTCCGGCGAGCACGAAAACGGTCAAGCCCCGAAAAGCGGTCGGGCGGCGGCCGATGCGGTCGGACATCGGCGCGCCGATGAGCTGTCCGATCGCCAGCCCGATCAGAAACGTGCTGATCGACGCCTCGACGAGTTGGATGTCCGAGGCGAACTCGCGTGCGATGCGGGGGATCGCCGGCAGATAGGTATCGATCGAGAAGGGCGCAAGAGCGACCACATAGGCCAATGCGGAGGCCAGTCGATTGCGCTCGACAGCGCTCACGCCCGTAGAAGCTCCAGGAACCTGGCCGTCGCCAGAATGCCTTTGTGAAAGTTTTCGAGGCTGAATTTTTCGTTCGGGGAGTGCAGCCCGTCATCGGGCAGGCCAAAGCCCATCAGGATCGTCGGAATGCCGAGCCGTTTCTGGAATTCGCCCACGATGGGAATCGATCCGCCCGAGCGGACATACGCCGTTTCGCGGCCCCACACGCCGCTGAGTGCCTGCGCCGCCTTGGCGATCGCCGGATGATCGGGGTCCGTCAGGCTCGCCGGCGCCGAATGTATCTCGCAAATCTCGATCGCGACGCCTTGCGGGGCGCGGCTCGCGACGAAAGCCTCGATGCCGGCGAGGATTTTGGCGGGGTCCTGATGCGGCACGAGCCGCGCGCTGACCTTCGCCGCGGCGGTCGCAGGGATCACCGTCTTCGCCCCCGGACCCGTAAAGCCGCCGGGCAGGCCGTGGACCTCGAAGGTCGGACGCGCACCGATGCGCTCGAACACCGAGAAGCCCGGCTCGCCGACCAACGCGGCGGCGCCGACTTCGTCACGGAGGTAAGCGGCCTCATCGAACGGCAGACTCGCCCAGCTTGCCCTCTCTTTCGCAGACGGCGCTTCGACATCGTCGTAGAAACCGGGGATGAGCACTCGGCCCTCGGCGTCTTTGCACTGCGCCAGTACCTCGATCAGCCCGAACAGCGGATTCGGAGCGACGCCGCCGTAAAGCCCCGAATGCAGATCGCGAGCGGCCCCGCGGGCTTGCCACTCCATATAGACCATGCCCCGCAAGCCGGTGCAGACGGTCGGCACGCCGGGCGCATACATGGCGGTGTCCGACACCAGAGCGACATCGGCTTGCAGCTTTTCGCCGTTTGCCGCCAGATAAGTCTCAATCGCCTCACCGCCGACTTCTTCCTCGCCCTCGATCAGAAATTTGACGTTGACGGGCAACTCCCCATGCGCCGCGCGCAGCGCCTCGACCGCCTTGACGTGCGCGTAGAACTGTCCCTTGTCATCCGCCGCGCCGCGCGCGTACACGCTGCCCTTGCGCACGGTCGGCTCGAACGGCGGCGATTCCCAAAGCTCGAGCGGGTCGACCGGCTGCACGTCGTAATGCCCGTAAAAAAGCACCGTCGGCTTCCCTTGAGCGTGAAGCCGCTCGCCGTAAACCAACGGCCGGCCCGCGCCGTTCTCGATGACCTCCACGTTTTCGAGGCCGGCGGCCGCCAGCTTGCCGGCGACGAACGCAGCGGCGCGAGCCATATCCGTCCGATGCTCGGGAAGGGTGCTGATGCTCGGAATGCGCAGAAATTCGAACAACTCGTTTTCGAACCGCCCGCCGTTCGATCGGACATATTCGGCTAATGTGGACATCGAATTCCAGGATAGCCCGGCGCGGCGGCGCGGTCATGAAGACTGCGCCGGCATGGGCGTTCTGCGCCGCGGACGCGCCTCCAAAGAAAGCGAACTCAATGCCTGCGAACGCGTGACCGAGCGGCGCGGCCGCGCCGCGGGGGAAGACGGTTCGCGGCTACGGCTCGGTCCCAGGCTTCCTGCGTGAAGGTCGCGTAGGAAACCGGCCGGCGGCAGGTCTTGCACGCCGCCCCGCGGCGGCGCGAGTTCGCTTTTTGCAACCAGCCGCAGCGAGGGCATGAAACGATATAGCGCGGCGGAGCGAATTCGAATGTGTGGCAGCGGTCGCCCGTGCAGCCGATCGCCCGCGCCTGCGCTTTCCAGACGCCGTCGTGGTTGTGCTCGGGCCCGACAAGGGCATGGGCGATTTCATGCAGGATCGTATTCCGAACCTGTTCCTCCGAGACCGTCAGGCAATAGAGGCGCGTCAGGCCGATGGTCTTGGCCGTGTAATTGCAACTGCCCGCCCGCCGGGATGCGTCGTCGAATTGCAGGCTCCAGCCGGCGAGGCCGTGAAGGACGATGAGGCGTTCCGCTTCCTTGGCGACGGCGGCGAGCCGCTGTTCGTCATTGCGTCCGGCCTGTGGCGAAACCGCTTCCAGTATCCCGTAGGGCGCCCGGAATTCCTGGCCGTCGTCGCACACGACCACAGCGCGCTTGGGGCCCAGCCGGGCGATGACGCCGTGGAGAACCCGATGCCCGTGCTTGAAGGCGACCCTGTCCTCGGGCCGAAAATGCGACTTGAGCTTGTCGTTCTGCGTGGTCACGCGCCGCGGCTCGGCGCCGTCCCGTGGGGATAGCAGAGGCCAAGGGACGCGGTACTCGCGTTCGTCCGCGCCAACAACGATAGCGACCCGGCGCTGCTTGCCGGCAATGTGGCCGTCAATCGTTTCGCCGCGAAAAGTAAAAGAAACGGCGTCGCAGACAGCGAACAGAGAAGCATCGGACATGCAATTTATCGTTGTAGCACGACGGGCGGCGTAACCCGGCGCTCGATTCACGACCGTCGGACACCTGCATTGGGCGATCTTCAAAGACCGTTTCAAGAGCATTGAAGCGTCGTTTAACGGGCTTTTACGAACGTTTCAAGGATTCACGGCGGAGAGCAGCCGTAGTCCGGCCTCTGCTATCTTGTCGGCATGCCGCTCCGCATTGCCTGCTGCCTGCTATTGCTCGGCCTGCCGCTCGGGGTTGCCCGCGGCGCTCTGCCGAACATCGTTTTCATCCTGGCCGACGATCTGGGCTACGGCGACCTGAGCTGTTACGGCGCGACGAAGGTGCAAACTCCCAACATCGACCGGCTGGCCGACGAGGGCATGCGCTTCACCGACGCGCATTCGCCGCATTCGGTCTGTACGCCTACGCGCTACAGCCTGCTGACCGGCCGTTACGCCTGGCGGACATGGGCGAAGAGCCGCTGCGTCTGGTCCGACGACCCGCTGTTGATCGATACGGAGCGCATGACGCTGCCGAAGCTGCTGCGCTCCGCAGGCTACGCCACGGGCTGCGTGGGCAAGTGGCACCTCGGCTTTGGCGCTCCGGGGCAGTCGGGATGGCTCGGCAACCTCGGCCCGGACTACAACGCCCCGCTCAAGCCCGGCCCGCTCGAGACGGGCTTCGATTACTTCTACGGCATCCCCCATGTCGGCCAGTTCCCGCACGTTTACATCGAGAACCACCGCGTCGTCGGACTGCGCCAAGACTCGCCGATGCGCATCGTCCGCGACGAGCGGCTGGTCGGGCGCAGCTCGTTCCTCGAACGTTTCAACCTCACTCCCCGGCACCTGTTCACCGGCGGTGAAGACGCCCTCTACCGGCACGAAGACCTGGCGGTTCACCTCACCGAAAAAGCGGTCGAATGGCTACGGGCCAATCGACAGGAACGATTTTTTCTGTACTTCGCGCAGCGCAACGTACATTCGCCGCTCAGGCCCAATGAGCGTTTCGCGGGCAAAAGCGAGATCGGCGTTTACGGCAACTTTATCCTCGAGCTCGATTGGTCGGTGGGCCGCATCCTGGACACGTTGGACGACCTGGGGCTGACCGGCGACACGCTCGTGTTCTTCTCCAGCGACAACGGCGGCGTGCAAATGGGGCACCGACCGGCCGACACCGTCGATTACAGCGGCCACAAGGCCAACGGCCCGCTGCGCGGACAGAAGACCGAGGTTTACGAGGGCGGCCACCGCGTTCCGCTGCTGGTTCGTTGGCCGGGAACCGTCAAACCGGGGGCTGTTTCCGACCGACTGGTCGCCTTGACGGACACCATCGCCACCGTCTCCGAGCTGATTGAAAAGCCGCTGCCGCTGACGGCCGCCGAAGACAGCTTCAGCTACCTCTCTGCGCTGGCGGAGGGAGCGCCTCAAAGCGCGGTCCGCGACACGATCGTGCATGACAGCAACGGCGGCAAGTTCGCCGTTCGACAAGGGGACTGGAAGCTGTTGCTGACGCAAGGGGGAGGAGGCATCGGCGCGGACGATCGCGAGTTCGACCCCGGCCGGCCGCCGGCGCAACTCTACAACCTCGCCGCAGATCTCGGAGAGCGAACGAATCTCTACGAGAAGCGCCCGGATATAGCCGCGAAGCTCACGGCGCTGCTGGGAAGGATCAGGGACAGGGGTTGGAGCCGGCAGCGAATCGAATGAAAAATTTTCAGGGCGCCGTCCCCGCGCATAATGAACCGCCTACGGGGTAGAATTGTTTTACCGTGCCGAAAGATGCTTCCAGCCGCCGCGCCTTTCTCGGAGCCGGAGCCTTGCTCGGAACGGCGCTCGGCGCCTGCCGGACGCAAGAGTCCGCGCCGCAGGCCGAGCAGCAGCAGCCCAGCCTGCTGGGCGAGCCGGTCCGCCGCTACGGTTCAAGAAGTCCGCATGAAACCGCGGCCCGCGCAATCCGCGAGACGCAGACGCCCGAGGCGTCCTCTTCCCGGACGCCGCTAGCCGACTCGTACGGCACGATCACGCCTTCCGCGCTGCACTTCGAGCGCCATCATGCGGGCGTCCCGGCGATCGACCCCGCCGAGCACAAACTGTTGATTCACGGACTGGTCGAGCGGCCGCTCGTTTTCTCCGTGGAAGACATCAAGCGGCTGCCCTCGGTCTCGCAGCCACACTTCATCGAATGCTCGGGCAACAGCGGCGGCGAGTGGTCGCCGGCCGGAGCGCCCACAGTGCAGCTCAGCCACGGCTTGGCCAGTTGCAGCGAATGGACCGGCGTTCCGCTCAAAATCCTGCTGGCCGAAGCCGGAGTCCAAGCCGGTGCGAAGTGGCTGCTCGCCGAGGGCGCTGACGCCTGCAAGATGCAGCGCAGCGTGACGCTGGAGAAAGCGCTCGACGATGCGCTGGTCGCCTACGGGCAGAACGGGGAAGCGCTGCGCCCCGAGCAGGGCTACCCGCTGCGGCTGGTGCTGCCCGGCTGGGAAGGCAACGCCAACGTCAAATGGCTGCGCCGCATCAAGCTCACCGAGGGGCCGCAATACGTCAAGGACGAAACTTCCAAGTACACCGAGTTGATGGAAGACGGCAAGGCCTGGATATTCACCCTGGAGATGGACGCCAAATCGGTGATTACCTCGCCGTCCGGCGGGCAAACGCTCGGCGCGCACGGCTATCGCGAGATTAGCGGGCTTGCCTGGTCCGGCCGGGGAAAGATCGACCGAGTCGAAGTCTCGACCGACGGCGGCGGCTCCTGGACGGAAGCCAAGCTCCAGGAGCCGGCGCCCACCAAGGCTTTTACCCGTTTCACGCTTGACTGGCAATGGGCGGGCGAAGAGGCCGTGTTGCTGTCCCGCTGCCGCGACGAAACGGGCTATGTCCAGCCGACGCTCGCGGACTTGATTGCCGAAAGAGGACGCAAGTCCGCCTATCATTGCAACCGCATCAAGGGCTGGAAAGTCGCCGCCGACGGGAGCGTGAGCAATGCGCAAGCTTGAAGCGCGCCGGCGGCGGGCAACCCTATGGGCAGCGGCCCTGGCGCTCGCGACGGGCGTCCTTTCGGCGCAGCAATACAGCCTGGGGCGCAGCGCCGGCCATGACGAGGTTGCGGCCTGGGACATCACCATCGGTCCCGACGGCAAGGGACTGCCGCCCGGCGCCGGCGCCGCCCGCGAGGGCGCGCAGGTTTACGAAGTCCGCTGCAAGGAATGCCACGGCGAAGCCGGCGCCGGCGGCGACCAGGTCGGCTTCGTCGGCAAGCCGGAGCAACTGATCGGCGAGAAAACGGTGCGCAACGTCGGCAGCTTCTGGCCCTACGCCACGACCTTGTTCGACTACACCCGCCGAGCGATGCCGTTCGAACGGCCGGGAACGTTGACCGCCGACCAGCTCTATGCCGTGACCGCCTACATCCTGTATTTGAACGGCATAGTCGGCGAAGACGAGACGATGGACGCGGAAACGCTGCCCCAAGTGAAAATGCCCAACCGCGACGGATTCATCCGCGACCCGCGCGGAAAACGGTAGCCGGCGGCGCTGCTCCACCGCTTCGGACCTCGCCCCGAAAGTCTACAGGGAAATTTTTTCTTGACAACTCAGTCGGATTCCGATATAGTTGACAGAGACCGATGACGCCTGAACCGAGTTCGTTTCTGCCGCTTGCGCCGGCGGCTTTACAGATTCTGCTGGCGCTTTCCGGAGAAGATCTTCACGGATACGGGATTATGCAGGAGGTTCGCCGTCAGACCGCCGGCCGGTACGATTTGGGGCCGGGCACGCTGTACGACAACCTGCAGCGGCTGGCGGGGCAGGGACTTGTGAAGGAGTCGGCGGCAAAGCCGCAAGGCGCGGATCCGCGGAGGAAATACTATCGACTCACCGCGTCGGGCCATAAGGTTTTGGCGGCGGAGGTTCGGCGGTTGGAAGGAATCGTTCGGGAGGCCAAGTTGCGGTGGCGGCGCGCAGGGGAGAGCAGGGCATGATCCGGCGGGCGATTTACTGCGCTTTGCTGCGTCTCCACCCGCGCAGGTTTCGCGAAGAGTACTGCAGCGAAATGTTGTGGATTTTCGATCGGGAGGTGAAGTCCCGTATGCCGTACAGACTCATCTGGGATGCCGTTCGGTCGTTGATCAGACAATGGGCGGTTCGTCCGAACCCGGCCCTGGCCGCGGCCGAGACAGAGGGCGCGCCGGCCTTTCGCCTGCTCGACGACTCGCCGTTCGGCTCGGCGCGGTTCACGAACGGGCTGCTTACGGCCGCGCTGCTCTTGGGGCCGATCTTTTCCGCGGTCATCGAGCATGGCAACTCCCCGGGAGTGCTGCATGTGCCGACGATATTCACATACCGCGAACTTCCGCCCGAGAATTTCGATTTCGATCGGTGGCGGCTGGCCGCGCTCGATACCGACGGCGACGGTTGGATTTCGTTGCAAGAGAGGTCTCGCGAAGCCGCGCTTCGCTGGGAGCCGCTGTTTCGCCAAGCTTCCGCTGACGATGAGGGCCGGGTCGCCTTGGCCGATCTTGCGGATCTGCTGCCAGGAGAGCCCCGGCCGTGAGTGGATACAACGAGGAGAGCCGTCCGGCGCGGCGGAGACCGTGATCGCCGGCGGCGGGGCGCTCAGCCGCCCAAGTGGACTTCGGCGATAGCGATTCCACTTTCTCCGGCCACCGCGTAGAGCAGATAGATCCGGCCGTTTTCCTCGAAGATCGCCGGATCGCGCAACTGGTTCACCTTGCCGTAGGCCACGCTGCGCAGCGAGGGTTCGACGGGTTGGCCGGCGCCTTCCCAATCGCGCTCGGGGCGGAGCACGACGCGCGGCTCGGATGCGCTCCATTCCGTCCACGGCGGGGCAAGATCAATCGTGCTGAGCAGGATGCTCTCGGGCGCGTCGCCGACCTGGGTCCAAAAGACATAAAGCAGATCTCCGCGCTTCAGCAGCGCTGAGTGCCGCATGCGGGGGTTGAACAGCAACGGCCCTTGCTCGAAGGCCGTCAGACCGTCTTGCGAGCGGTAGAGTCGGCCGGGCATCGCCAGCGCGTAGGTCATTCCCTGGTGATGGAAGACGCGGAAGTAAGTGCGTCCGATTTTCTCCGGCAGC
Organism: Bryobacterales bacterium; assembly: GCA_965214915.1. Lineage (GTDB taxonomy): Bacteria > Acidobacteriota > Terriglobia > Bryobacterales > UBA6623 > CATQHP01. The sequence continues at coordinate 2,411,190 of CBDCCP010000001.1, forward strand.
CCCTTGAAATGGATGCCGTCCGGCGAAAGCGCGACGCGAGAGAGTTGGGAAGCGAAGCCGTCCAGCCCGTGGAAATACATGACGATGCGCCGCTCTTTCTGGTCAACGTGGACATCCGGCGAGGCGATATGCGGAGCGGTGAGTTCTTTGGCGAGGGAATGCGGCAGCTTGGCGCCGCCGTCCGCGGCGCCGGCTCTTTTGGCCGCGGCGGCTTCCAGAGCGCCCGGCGGGATCGGCGGCGGCTCCGCTGGGAAATGCGTATCGGCGATCTGCAGGCTGCCGGGCGCATGCGCCTTCCACGGGCCGAGCAGGTCGTCGGCATAAGCCAAGCGGATGTAGCTCCCTTTGTGGTCGGCGAAGTAGAGGTAGTATTTGCCGAGCGGATTCTCGACCCAGTCGGGGACACGGATCAGCGAGGGCCCCTGGATGTTGGGCCCGATGCTGGGATGGGTCTCGGGCGTGATAATGGGCGCATCCAGAAGCCGCTCGATGCGAATCTCGACGCTTCCTGCGGACGCTGTCCCGCTATTGGTCAATGCCGCCGCTACAGCCCACAAAATAACGAACCCTTGCCGCGAACGCCGCACGCTTCTCATCTGCCGCCTCCGCCCGTCGAGCGGCCGCGCCGCCCGCCGGACTGACGCACCCAGTATACTGACCTTGCCGCCCGAGCGGAGAGAATCCCATGCAGAGTCGAAACGATCCGATCTCCCGGCGAGACGTTCTCGCCGGCGCTGCGGCCGCAGCGCTCGCCGCCTGCGGCGGTTCTCCCCTGCCGGGGCCGCGCGCCGCGAAGCGTCCGAATCTGCTCTTCCTGCTCTCCGACCAGCACCGCGCGGACTGGCTCGGCCGCAATCCCGAAATTCCAATCCCGACGCCGAACATCGACCGCTTGGCCGCGCGCGGCGTCGATTTCACCCAGGCGATCGTCGCCTCGCCGGTCTGCGGCCCCTCTCGTTCCTGCCTTGCGTCCGGCATGGAGTACGAGAATTGCGGCGTCGCGGTCAACCGCGATCCGTATCCGCCGGAGAAGACGACCTGCTACAAGCATTTGCGGGAAAGCGGCTACCACACCATGGCCTGCGGCAAAATCGACCTGCACAAAGGTTCTGCCGGCCGCACCCTCGACGGCCGCAAAAACATGGAGGAGTGGGGCTTTTCGGACATGCGCATCACCGCCGGCAAGGGCGGCGGATATTTCGGCGGCAATCCGGGCCCGAAAGAGCCCTACTATGCCTACCTCGCTTCGCTGGACCCTCCCCTCGACCGTATCTGCGCCGACGATATCGCCCGGCGCGCCGAACCGCGGGAGAAAAACTGGTGGGGAATGACGGAACCGTGCCCCCTCGACGACGAGCACTACCTCGACAATTACACCGCGCGCAGCGGGTTGGAGCTGCTCGACCGGGCGCCTGAGGACAGCCCCTGGTTCCTGATCGTCAATTTCAACGGCCCGCATCCGCCGATGGATATCACCGAGCGAATGGAACGGCAATACCGCGGCCCCGACCGCGTAATCGACGGTTTCCCGCAGCCTCACCATTACTCGGGACCCTTTCCGCCCGAGCGGCACATCCGCATCCGGCAGAACTACTCGGCGATGATCGAAAATATCGACCGTTGGCTGGGAATCTACCAAGACCGCCTGCGCGGGCGCGGCGATCTCGACAACACGATCGTGGTCTATTCGAGCGACCACGGCGAGATGCTGGGCGATCACGACCGCTGGGGCAAATCCGTTCCGCACCAGGCGTCCGCCGGGGCGCCGCTGGTAGCGGCCGGGCCGGGAATCGCGCAGAGCGCGAAGAGCGATTCCCTGGTCAGCCTGATGGATCTTGCGGCCACGTTCCTCGACTACGCCGGCCTGGCGGTTCCGCAGGAAATGGAGAGCCGCTCGCTGCGTCCGCTGCTCGAGGCCGGCCGCGGCGAGCATCGGGACTACGCGCGCTCGGCCTTGAAAACCAGCCAAGCCGCGGCGGGGCGGTTCCGCATGGTGCAAGACCGCCGCTACAAGCTGATCGAAGGATTCTTCGAACGGACGGCGCTTTTCGACCGCGAGGCGGACCCGTTGGAAACGGAGAACATCGCAGACAGCAAACCGGGCGAGGTCGCCAAGCTTCGCAAGCTGTTCGCGGAAGCGTAGCGGCGGCGTCAACGGGGCGTTGGGCCTGCGGCGCCCGGATGGACTACAGCGGCTCGCCGAACGCTTCGCTGCCGACCTTGACTACAAGTCCTTTCATTCCCTCGGCAGATAGCGTTCTACGCAGCACGGCGGCCCCGCTCCGCTCTTCGCTGCAACCGACGACGAGGTGGTGAAGCACGCGCTGCTCGTGCCGCCGCCGGTAGATTTGGACGACGCCGTACGTTTGTCCAAGCTCGTTTTCCAGACGGCGGGCATTGCTCTCTCTAGCGAAGGCGCCGACCTGCACGCCGAAATACGGATCGAGACCGCAAGCGCCGCCCAAGCGGGCGGGCGGCGGCGGCCCCGCGATTTCGGGCGAGGGTTTGGGCGGTTGTTTTACCGTCTCGGCTACAGGCGCCGCTTCGGCTACAGGCGCCGCTTCGGCTACAGGCCTTGCTTCGGTCACAGGCGCCGCTTCGGCTGCAAGCCTTGCTTCCGCTACAGGCGCCGCTTCGGTCACAGGCGTTGCTTCGGCTACGGGCCTTGCTTCGGTCACAGGCGCCGCTTCGGCTGCAGGCGCCGCTTCGGCTGCAGGCGCCGCTTCGGCTGCAGGCGCCGCTTCGGCTGCAGGCCTTGCTTCCGCTACAAGCAAGGCCGGAGACTGCCGCTCTGCTTCCGGTTCGACTTGCGGCCCAGGGACTTCGGACTCTTGCGGATACGCAGCTTGTGCTTTGGAGGCCGTATCCTCGGCGATTGCCGGAGGGGCGCGCAGCGGCTCGATGGGTCCTTCTCCGGAGGAGGCCGTTTCCCGATCCGGCCCTGCGGCGTCCGCGGAAAGCGCAAAGTCGCCGCCGACTTCGACCACAAACCCTTTCGTTCCCTCGGCCAAGAGCGTTCTGCGCAACGCAGCAGCCTCGCTTTGCTCTTCGCTACAGCCGACGATGAGGTGATGAAGCGCGTTCCGCGCGTGCCGACGCCGGTAGATTTGGACGTTGGCGTAAGTTTGGCCGAGCGCGATTTGCAGACGGCGGGCATTGCTCTCACTAGCGAAAGCTCCGACCTGCACGCCAAAGTACGGATCGAGACCGCAAGCGCCGCTCAAGCGGGCGGGCGGCGGCGGCCCCGCGCTTTCGGCGGAAACTGCGGACGGTTTTACCGCTTCGGCGGCGGGCGTTGCCTCGGTCACAAGCGGGAGCTCGGGTATAAGCGGGGTCGGCGGCTGCCGCTCCGCCTCCGGTTCGATTTGGGGCTCGGGGGCGTCGGGCGCTTGCGGATGCAAGACTTTCGCGCCTGCATCCATGTCCGCGGAGGCGATCGCCTGGGGGGCGTCCGCCGGCTCGAGGGGTTCGCCGCCGGAGACGATCATTTCCCGACTCGGCCCCGCTGCGTCCGGAGAAAATGCGAAGTCGTCGATAACCAGCTCGGGGCCGGGGTGGCAAGAAGCGGGCGGACAAGCGCCTGCATTGTTCCCTCCGGAAGCGCGGATACGCAGCATGTCGATCTCCCAGGCGCCGCTCAGCGCAACGGTTTCCGTCGGGCTTACCGGCAGTTGTTTGGAGAACACGACTTCGCCGCCGCGCAAACCTTCCAGGGTCGCCACGAGGCCCGTCCGCCAGGCGGCCGTCAGGTGCATGCCGTGGAAAATGAATGCGCCGCCCCCGTATTTCTCGATCGTACTTTCGGCGAACGCCCGGCCGGCGGCCACGGCTGCAAACGTTCCCGAGACGGCGCCGCGCGCGTACCCGCTCTGCGGGAACTTCGCCAGCGAGTCGTGATCGCTTTGAATCACGCTGAAACCGCGCCAGACCAATCCCTTATAGAGAAACGGTTCGGGCGTATCGACGATGAAAGCGACGGCCGGCGGCGGCGAGTCGTCGAACGCCGCGACGATGCTGTCCGCCGGCCGGGTCTGGGGGCCGGCGGCGCTTGCCGTCAGGAGTAGCAGCGCCGCGCAGGATTGCAGGGAACACTCCAAGCCGATACTTCCTGAAAGGCGTCCCATGAGCGAAGAGCGTTACAAACCCGCGCGGAGGTAAGCAATGACATCCGCCAAGTCGCGGCGCGAGAGATCGTTTTCGAAACCCTCGGGCATGAGCGAGACGGCCGACGCCCGCATTTCCGCGACATGCGCTCTGTGGATGGTTACGTTGCCGTGCTCGCCGCGCAGCGTAACCGCGGTCGCGGATTCGCCTGCCAGCAAGCCGTCGTAAATGCGCCCGCCGCGGTCGATGACGATGTAGTTCGTGTAGTTCGGTTGGATTTCGAAGCTCGGATCGAGGATGTGCGTCAGCAATTCTTCGCGCGTCTTGTTGCTGATTCCGGCCAAATCGGGGCCGATGCGCCCGCGGCTGCCTTGCGGCACGTGGCATTTCGCGCAATGGCGCTCGAAGACGTCATGGCCGCGGGCTACGTCGCCGCGCCTGCGCAAAGCTCCGACGAAGCGCCCCACCACGGCGGCCCGGTTGCTCGCGCCTGCCGCGAAAACGGCCCGCGCCCGCGCTTGCGTCTCTTCGTCGGGATACTCCCGCAGCCGAATTCTATGGATGGGGTCGATCGCGCTGGGCGGAATGACGCCCCTTTCCACGGCGGCGATCAATTTCGCCGCGCGTTCCCGGCGTCCGAGAAGAACGCGAACCGCCGACTCGCGGGCCAGCGGACCGTAGCCTGGCCAGCCGTCGATGACGATGTCCGCAACCCGAGGCGAATCGAACACGGCCAGCGCGGCGATAGCCTCCCGATGCAATTCGGGGGCTTCGGGCGCGGACAGGATACGGGAGAGCACGGGCGCGGCCGCGTCGAAATCCGCGCCGCGCAGCAGGCGCACCGCCGCAGCCCGCCACACCGTGACCAGTTCCGGGTCGCCCGCCGCGGCAAGCGATGTCTCGATGCGTTTCGGCAGATGGAAGTATTGCGCGAGTTCGGCCGCCGTCTCGCGCACGGTCTCGTCGCCGCTGCTCAGCCAACGCCGGAAAACGCGGTCGGCGTTCTCGAACTCCAGAGCGGCGCGCTTGCCCTCCACGGACAACCCGCGGGCCAGCCCCCGCAGCCCGGCGGTCAACCGGCGAGCCTGCCGGAAGTGCGGACTTGTCGCCAAGATCGTTGCCAAGCGGGCGATCTTTTCCGGGTCTTGCCCGCGCCCGACCTGGGCGGCCAGTCCCTCGATGAACGGCGTTCCGCCATCGGGACCGGAGAAGAACGAGCGGCGCCGCGCCGCCGGCCGCGCCAGCACGTCCGCGCCGTTGCCGTTCAGCGAAGTCAGCAAGGCTTCGCGGAACCACGGATCGGCTGCGTGATTGGCGGCCATCTCGGCAATAACCGCGGTTGCCCCTGAGACCTGTCCGATGCTGAGCGCAACCTGGAAGCGGACCTTGGCGTCGGGGTCGGAGCGCAGCGCGGCGAGCGGGCCCGCAAGCTCCGGCAGAAAACCCTCCGCCAGCCGGACGGCGTGAGCGCGGACCGCCGCGCGCTCGTCGCGCATGGCGCGGCGGACATCGCCGGCGGCGAGCGCGCCGATGCCGTGCAGCGTCCACAGCGCATGCAGCCTGGCCTGCGGCGATGCGCCGCCGCGCGCCAGCGTCCCGAGCGCGGCGGCGGCGTTACGATCCCCCCCGTTCGACGAGCAGCCTTTGCGCCGTGAGGCGGCGCCATCCGTTTTCGTGCTCGAGCGCGGCGACCAGCTCGGCTGCTGCTGCGCCATGCAGCCCGGAGTTCAAAACCCGGCGCGCGGCCGGCGGCGTCTTGACGATGCGGTAGATCCTGCCGCGGTTGTTACCGCGGTAAAAATCGAGTTGCAGGCGCTCCTGGATGGATTGCGGAATCGAGGCCGGCTCCTCGATGTACTCGCGGTAGAAATCGAGCGCGTAGAGATTGCCGTCGGGAGCGTTGGCCAGGTTGACCGGGCGGAACCAGGGATCCCGGGCGGCCAGGAACTCGCGGTCCGCCGGTCGCGGTTCGGAGCGGAAGGTGGGGCCGTCGTCGAACAGCAATTCACGGCGGACGATTCCGGCGTTCGCATCGGCAACGAAAACGTTGCCGATGTATTCCTCGCCGAAGGCGTCGCCGACATAGACGGTCGTGCCTGTCGCGGCGGTGAAATGTCCGCCGATAAGCTCTTGGCGGCCCGGCCGCGTGGCGTCGTAGCGTTCCTGGCGGGCGGCGGTGCGCTCGACGCGCCACTGCTGCGGCCGGGTCAACGGAAAGAGGCGGCTGTTGCGCGGGTCGTCGTCGGGCGTGTAATGCAGCATCGAGCCGGGCGCGTACGCCGGGTTGCGCAGAATGTAGCGGGCGGGCAGAACGGCGTGGCGCAAGTGTACGGTGTTCTGCGTGACGAAACGATTGCCCCACTCGTCGAAGCTCATGCCGAACTGCGTCGGCCCCGCGGCCGGGGCGAAATCGCCCGTGACGGGGTTGAACCGAAAATCGTAACCGCGCACCGAGACGCTCGGCTTGTCCGGGAACTTGGGCGAGCGAATCTCTCCGGGGCGGCCGTTGTTTGCCGCGTAGATCCAGTTGTCGATCCCGTAACGCAGGTTCGTGACGCGGCTTTCGGAAGAAACCTCGCGCGACTGGAACCCGGTGTAGAAGACTTCTTTCGTATCGGCGATGCGGTCGCCGTCGGTGTCTTGCAAATAGAGAATGTCGGGGGCGGAGGCGGCGAAGACCCCTCCTTTCCAGGGCAGAACGCTGGTGACTTGCAGCAGGCGGTCGGCGAAGACGGTCGCCTTGTCGATCTTGCCGTCGCCGTCGGCGTCTTCGAGGAAACGAATGCGGCTGCGCGGCGGATTGCCCTCCTCGGGATCGAAGGGGTAGTCCAGCATTTCGGCAACATAGATGCCGCCGGCTTCGTCGAAACAGATTTCGACGGGATCGACAACGTGCGGCTCGGCGGCGAAGAGCTCCGCGCGAAACCCGTCGACCAGAACCAGCTTGGCGGCGGCCTCGGCCGGTTCCGTAGGGTCGGTGTCGTACGGGCCTTTGCCGCCGCAGGCCAATGCAAGCGGCAAGCCGGCCAAGACCATCGAGTAAATCGGGCGCAGCAGGCGCATCGGGCGCTGCACCGATTTTAGCCTTCGCGCCGCGGTCTCTCGGGCGCGCGCCGCTCCGCTACAATCGTGAATCGCGGGCGGCGCGCTGCCCGAGCTGCGGAAATATCGGGTGAGCGGGCAAATCCAGGGGATCGCGCAGCAGGTGCGGGCGGGTTCCCCCCGTGCGCTCGCCCGGGTCCTCAGCGAGGTCGAGAACCGCGGGCCGCGGGCCGACGCCCTGCTCGCTGAATTGTTTGCCGGGGCCAAGCCGGCGCGGCGGATCGGCGTTACCGGCGCGCCGGGAGTGGGCAAGAGCACCCTTGTCGATCGAATGGCGCGGCATTTGCGCTCCGGCGGCCGTACCGTAGCGGTGCTGGCCGTCGATCCGACCAGCCCTTTCAGCGGCGGGGGCGGTGCTTGGCGACCGCGTGCGCATGCAGGGGCACTGCGGCGACGCGGGGGTCTTCATCCGTTCCATGGCGACCCGCGGCGCGCTAGGCGGCTTGGCGCCGGCGGTCGGCGATGCGATCGGCGTGCTCGAAGCCGCCGGGTACGGCGTGGTCATCGTCGAGACGGTCGGAGTCGGCCAGGCCGAGGTCGATGTCGTGCAGCTTGCCGATGTCGTTTGCGTCGTCCTGACGCCTGCGCTGGGCGACGATATCCAGGCGGCGAAGGCGGGCATCATGGAGATCGCCGACGTATTCGCCGTCAACAAGGCCGATCAGCCCGGCGCGGAGCGGCTGGAGGGGCAACTCCGCGCGATGCTGTCGCTGCTGCCCGCGGGACGGCCGCAGCCGCGCATCGTGCGCACGGTCGCAACCGAAGGCGGCGGCATCGCGGACCTCGCGGCAACGCTGCTGAACGCGCCCCGCCGGCACGACGCGGCGAAAGCATACTGGCGCCGGCGGCTGCTCGAACGCATCTCCGAGGGCTTGTTAGACTCCCTCGGCGGCGGGCCGTTGGCCGGCGAGGCGCTCGACCGGGCCGCTGCGGATGTCGCCGCCGGGAAGCTGAATCCCTACGAGTTCGTCCGGCGGGTCGTTGCGCAAGCAACCGCGGGAGGCGGGAAATGAAGATCGATCACATCGGCATTGCCGTTCGCTCCATCGAGCGCTCGTTGGAGCTCTACCGCGATGTCCTGGGCATCGCGCCGCTCCGCCGGGTCGTGGTTGAGCATGAGGGAGTCGAGGTCGCCATGCTGCCGGCGGGCGGGCCGCGCATCGAACTGCTGCAGCCCGCCGCCGCGGATTCGTCGCTCGCCCGCTTCCTCGAAAAGCGCGGCGAGGGCATCCACCATATCGCCGTAGAGGTGGACGACCTCGACGCCGCGGCCGCCGCGGTGCGCCGCTCGGGCCGCCGCCTCGTCACCGACGAAATCCGCATCGGAGCCGAAAACTACCGCTATGTCTTCGTCCACCCCAAGGATGCCGGCGGCGTCCTGCTGGAGTTGATCGAGCCGCTTTCCTGAACCCATGCCGCAACCCGAACCGTTCCCCATTCTTCCTACCGCCGGACTCGAGCGCGCCGCCAGGTCGTGTCCTCTGCGCGAAGGCAAGGAAACGGCAGAGTGGATCGCCTGCTGCTCCTGGCGCTTCTTCCCCCTGGCCGCTCTCATCGCCCGCGACGACGCTCTCGCCAAAGATGTCCTGCAAGAGAGTTGGATCAAAGTCCTGCAAGAGATCGAGACCCATGTCGGCGGCCCCCCCGCCTGCTCCGCGAAACGATCGCCGTGCTGCCCGAAATCTACCGCCAGGTCATGGAGTTGCGCCTCTACGGAGAGCTTTCCATCGAGCAGACCGCCGAGCGGCTCCACATCTCCCGATCCGATGTCTCCGTCCGCTTGCACCGCGCCGTCGCCATGCTCCAGAAACGCATCGACGCCCGCCTGCAACCCAAAAACCCTCCCGGTCCGGAGCGGCCCGAAGAATAGTCCGCGAGACGTAATCTCCCTCCGTCGAAAAAAGTTTCGAAAAAAATGTAAGGCGGAGGCCGTTCCGGGCGTTATAGGGGTAGAGGGACAAAAAATCATGCCCGGCTTCGGATTGGCGGAAACAGCACGGAAGCGGCGGATGCGCCGCTCTTGCCGCCCCGCGCCGGAGGTCGGGCGTTCTCACTCGGTCCCTCGACGAAAGGAGACTCGATCATGAAACGCATCTGTTGGATGTTCTTGCTGCCGGCGTTGCTGCTCATTGCCGCGGGCGATCTTCTCGCCCAGCAGCAGGAATTCTGCGTTGTTGAATACGCCGGCGAAACTCGCAACCGCACCGTCGCCGGCGCGATTACCGGTGAGTGTCCCGGTCAAGGGTTTTGGCCCCATAGCGCGCCGTTCGGAAACTGGGGCGTGACCTCGAATTACGGCCACAAATCGGATGGCGATCAATTCCCAGGATGGAAGAGAGGGACAAAAGCTACTGATCCGAGCGTACCAAACTGGCAATGGAACAGCTGCACCACGCACCCGGACTACTTGCCGGGAAACTGGATGTACTACAACGACAACAACTTCACGACACAGCGTTCTTCGCTCGGAATCGCCTCGCATGGACAGCGCCAATTCCGAGTACCCGTTGACTGCAGCGGAGAAGAATTCGAGCCGTCCAGCGACGGCTGTGCCGACCATTCTGTTCCTACATCGTGGAGTCAGTCAAACAACTTCATGACTCTTTACGAACTCGACTTGGGGGATCCGGATTCGCTTATTGAAACGTTGTATTTCCCACAAACCACAGTGTCTATAACCGGTTGCGGTCAACACAGTTGTTCCGAAAGCGTTTCGAGTTGGGTTGGAACGACAAGCTCCACGTCCTCCAGCGCTGTGGTCGAAGCCGAGATGCGCATGAAGGTATCGGCATTCTTGCAATCGAGCTGCCAATGGCGGTAATCGGAGACGCCACGGAGAAGACAATCATGATTCTCGCAACAAAAAATATGCGACCGATTCCGCTTCTGCTCGCCGGGATGCTCGCCCTCGGTCCGGTGGCCGAGGCCGCCGCGGTCAAAAACGACTGGTCTAAAGTCAGGAACGTGCAGCCCGGAATGCGTACCTGGGTTCGGCGTTATCAGAGCGAAGTCCCGAAAGGCCAGCCCAAGGTCGTCCACGGCCGTTTCGCCTCGGCCGGCCCCGACACCATCACTCTCATGCTCTCCGACGGCGACAGCGTCACCTTCGAGAAACGCGCCGTGCATAGAGTGTCCGTCCGCCGTCCGGCAAGCCAACGTTGGCCGGCATGGGCCGCAGCCGGCGGAATGCTGGCGCTCAACCACACCGTCATCGCCAGCCAATTCGAGGGTTCCGATCACGAAGAAGTATCCACCTTCATCGGCATTCTGGATTTGCTCACCATTGCTCCCGTTTGGGCAGCCTTTTATTTCGGCATGACCAGAAAACCGATCTATGACGTGCCCAAGAAGCAACGCAACAACTAACAAGAAAAGAAAGGAAACACCGCCATGCAACGCGCAACCATCCATTTCAAGAAATTCTTCGTGGTTTCCCTGTTCGTGGCCGCGGCGGCGGCAGCGCCCGTTGAAATTGCCGGTACGCTTCGGAACATAAATGGGACGTTCCTCAGTGGAACGATCACCGTCTTCCCAACAAGGCCGGCAAATGATCGTCACCGATCACCAAGTCGATTCAACCGGCGCTTTCCGCATCGCAAGCGACGCTACGGCAGGAATTGTGGTCTATGCCGAGGCTCCCGGTCATCCTCCTCGCGAGAGATTGATCCCGCCCGGCGCCACGGGAATTTTCCCGCTCAACTTCGTGTTTCCCTTGGGCCGGGACGTCCAAGGACGAGTGGTCAACACCGACGGCGACGGCGTGCCGGACGCCGCTGTGCAGGTGCGCTACCACGAACCCGGCAAACCCGTCCGGCGCGTCTCGTTCGATCAAGATGCCCGCACCGACGGCGAACGGCCGCTTGCAACTCCGCGACGTCGGCGTCGATGTCCCCTTCTACATTGATGTCCACGCCCCTAATTACGTGGCGGCAGCTTCGCAGCGGATAAAGCTGGCGGCAAACTCCAAAATGGAAGACATCGTGCTCGGCGAGCCGGGCGCTTCCGTCGTAGTGAACCTCGTCGATAAAGACGACTCCCCATTTTCCGGCGTTGCGGTGACGCTGCTCGCGGACCCCGCGGGCATTTCTGCCGAAGCGAAGGGGTCGTGGCTGCATCACAAGTCTTTCCGCCAACGGGCCGTGACATCGTCTCTCGGCAACGTCCGGTTCTCGGGAGTGCCTCCGGGCCGCATCATCGTGCGCGCCAAGACTCCCGCCGAATCGCTCGAGCAACGCGCGATCGCCGTGACCAACCAGGAATTGCGCCTGACGTTGAGGGCGCTGCAATGAATGCCGCGGCAAGCAGCGGAAGGAGGCTCACGATGACGAGGAACGGATGCCCGCGCCGGCTTGCGGTTCTGCTGTTGGCGGCCGTTTTGCCGGCGGCGGCCGGGGTCAAGGCCGACTGGTCCAGGGTGCGGGCGATAGAGGCCGGAAGACCGACCACGGTGTTGCTTTACGCGGACGAAGCCCCTCCGGGAGCCGGCAAGATCAAAGGCCGCTTCGAATCCGCCGCGGCCGAATCCATCACCCTGGCGTTGCCGGACGGTCTAACGCGCACCATCGAAAAGCGGGCCGTGCGCAAGGTCCTGGTTCGCCGTCCGCTCGCGAAGCGCTGGCCCGGATGGGCCGCCTTGGGCATCTCCGCCGGGTTGTGGCAAACCCTGGTGATCTTGATGCAAGATATGAAACCGGGAGCGGTAGCTCTAACGGGATCGTTCATTATTCCGCCCACGGCTGTGGCTTTCTTCGGTTCGCAGATGAAAGGCATTTACAACGTGCCGCCCAAGCATAGGGAGAAGCTTCGCATGGACAAGCAAGCAACCGGCGGAGACGCACGATGACGAGGAACGGATGCCTGCGCCGGGCCGCGGTTCTGCTGTTGGCGGCCGGTTTGCCGGCGGCGGCCAAGGTCAAGTCCGACTGGTCCAGGGTGCAGGCGGTGGAGGCCGGAAGGCGCGTCGCTGTGCTGCTCTACGAGGGTGAAGCCCGCGCGCAAGACCTGACGGTCAAGGGCCGCTTCGAGTCGGCTACGGCCGAATCCATCACCCTCGTACTAGGTGCTGGTGCGTCGCCCGTTCTCGAAACGCGCGCCGGGATGGATCGCCATGGGGGTCACCGCGGCCATACTGGAAACGCTCTCGGGAATAGGCGACCCCTACAGCGCGGGACTCAGGGCCGGCGCCCACGGACTGTTCACAGTCCCGATCGGGATCGCATTTTTCTTCGGTTCGCAGATGGGAGGCATTTACAACGTGCCGCCAAAGCACAGGGGGCGGCCATGACTCTCGCGGCAAGGAACATGCGGGCGCTGCCGCTTCTGCTCGCCGCCGGGATGCTCTGCCAGACGGCCGCGGCCGGCGCGAGGATCAAGAGCGATTGGTCGCGGGTCCGGGAGGTCGAACCCGGAACAAAGGTCTGGGTGCGGCTTTACAAGAACGAAACCCCGAAGGGGCGCCCCAGGGTGGTTCTCGGCCGTTTCGCCTCGGCCGGCGCCGACAGCGTCGCCATTGTCTTGTCCGACGGCAAAACCGCCGCGTTCGAGAAACGCGCCGTGCGCAGAGTGTCCGTCCGTCGCCCGGCGCGCCAACGTTGGCCGGCAGGGGTCGCCGCCGGCGGAATGGCGGCGATCGATCTCGCCCTCATCAGGGGAGTCGATGCGGAAGACGCAGCCGCCACACTGGGTATTCTGAGCCTGCTCACCATTGCTCCCGTTTGGGCCGCCGTTCATTTCGGCATGACCGGAAAACCGATCTACGACGCGCCGGAGGAGCAGCGAACCGACTAGCATGGTTGTATCGGGTTCCCGCGGCCTGCCGGAACCCGGGCGCCGGCAATGGACGCTGAATTTCGCATCAAGCGCCTCGAAGCGGAGAACGCGCGGCTCAAGAGCGCCGTCGAAGAGCTCTCGATTCTCAACGAGGTCGCCTCGGCGGTCTCGTCCACTTCCTCGCTCGACCGCATCGTCGATCTGATCGTCCAGAAGTGCGTCAAGCATCTCAACGTCGAGCAGGGCGCGGCGCTGCTGTTCAACAACCAGGCCGAAGGCGCCGCGCTGAAAACGATGGTGCGCAAGGCGCATACCGAGGTCGAGGTCATTCCCTACCGCCTCGGCGATCAAATCACCGGTTGGATGCTCAAGAACCAGGAGCCGTTGATCGTCAACGACTTCGCAACCGACGGACGGTTTCGGGTTCCCGAAGAGGCGCGCAGGATTCACTCGCTGCTCTGCGTCCCGCTGCGCTTGAAGGGGCGCATGATCGGCGTGCTCAACGTGTTCAACAAGAAAGACGGCGCGGTTTTCAACGCGGGCGACCGGCGGCTGCTGAGCATCATCGCGGCGCAATCGGCGCAGGTCGTCGAAAACGCGCGGCTGGCCGAAGAGGAAAAAGCCTTGGCGGACCTCCAGAAAGAGCTGCAACTGGCGCGCGACATTCAGATGCGGCTGCTGCCCAAGGCGCCGCCCGCGATCGCCGGCTACGAGGTTGCCGGGCAATCGCAGCCCGCGCTGCGCGTAGGCGGCGACTATTTCGATTTTTTGGAGCTCGCCGACGGGCGCTGGGGGTTCTGCCTGGCGGACGTTTCAGGCAAGGGCATTACGGCCTCGCTGCTGATGGCCAACGTGCAGGCAACCATCCGCGGCCAGAGCCGCCTGGCGCCGGATGCGGGCAAATGCGTGGAGCACTCGAACCGCATGCTCTACGAGAGCACCGACGCGGACAAGTTCGTCACCATGTTCTACGCCGTGCTCGACGCCGCAACCCACACTCTGGATTACAGCAATGCCGGACACAATCCCCCGATCCTGGTCTCCGCTAAGCGCGGGCCGATGCTGCTCGAAGTCGGCGGCCCCGTGCTCAGCGTCATGCCGCAGTTCTCCTACCGGCGCGCGCAAGTGAGCATGAGACCCGGCGACACCCTGCTGGTTTACAGCGACGGCTACAGCGAAGCGATGAACTGCCAATTCGAAGAGTTTGGCGAGGAACGCCTGCGCGAGCTTGCCGCCGCGCACCGGGGTCTCCCGCCGGCGAAGCTGATCGAAACCATTACCGAGCAGGTGCAGCGATTCTGCCAGGACGCGCCGCAAGCCGACGACATGACGATCATGGCGGTCCACCGCAAGGCCAAGGCCGCCGGCGCGGCCGGTGGATAGCGGCTAGCAAGGCAAGCCGTTGCGGCGGCTTAGCGGCGTTCGAGCAGCGCGACGACGGCCGCGTGTCCGTTCTGGGCGGCGAAGGTCAGAGCGGTCTCGCCGTCGATATCGCTGATCTCCGGCGACGCCCCGCGGTCGAGCAGCAGGCGGACGATATCGGCGTGGCCCTCGGCTGCCGCGAACATCAACGCGGTCCAACCCTCTTCGCCGTCGGTTACGTTGACCTCGGCGCCGTGCGCCAGCAGGATTTCGACCGTGGGCGCGTTCGGCCCGGACGCGGCGTACATCAGCGCCGTCCGCCGATTGATGTCCTGCTTGTTGGGGTCGGCCTTTTTCTCGCACAGCAGCCGGACGGTGCCCGCGTGGCCGTCGTAGGCCGCCATCATCAGCGCCGTCCGCCCAACCTCGTCCACCGCGTCGATGTCGGCTTCGGCCAGCAGCGCCTCGACGCTGTCGGCATCCCCGCGGAATGCGGCTTCGATCAGGGCGGCGTTCGACCGCGCGGACGCCGCCGACCCACGGCCGGAGCCCGCCGTCGGGGAATCGCTCGAACAGGAAGTCCAAAGCAGCAGCAAGGGAACACAGAGACGCAGCATCGGCATGCCCCCGCGAGTCTAGCAAATCGCGGCAGAGTCCCTTTCAACCACAGCCGCCAAGTCCGACATCCTACTAACCGGAAGTTTCAGAGTTGATCGCGCATAAGCCACTGTTGTTGAGGTACTTGCGTGACTTGGGGGGTGTTCGGTGGCGGCTACATGCGTGGGGTTGCGCCCAACAGTTCGAAGCAGCGCTGCCGCAGCGGCGTCGGCTGCGTCTGCAGCGTGAAAGTAGTTCCCCCGTCGTCGACCTGCATCGTGTTCGCGGTCAGCGTCCCCAGGTGGGTGAGCAGCGTCCGAAAGCTGGGCGCCGGCAGGTCGTCGTCGGTTCGTTTGCGGCCCGCCTTGGCCAACGCCGCCGGCGAACGGCGCGCGGCGGGACCTCCGAGGGGGCGTTGCTGCGCGGCCGCTGCTTTGCCGTGGTCGTCGAACAGCAACGGCGCCGGCGCCTGCCGCAGGAGAAGACTGCAAGAAGAGCAACGCAGGGGAGCAAGCGCACGGTACGGCCATTGTAAGCCTGCAAGGCAACGACAACCCGCCGCGGTTTGGTAGAACTGGTAATTGCCCTCGACCGCTGTGGAAACCCTCAACCCCGAGGCGCACGCCGCCGCCGCGCGCGTCGCCGTCTTCGATTTCGACGGCACCATCTCTCTGATTCGAACCGGCTGGTTCGACGTCATGACGGCGATGATGGTGGAGGAGTTGTCGGCTCTCGGCAGCGGCGAGTCGGAGGCGGAGTTGACCGCCGTTGTCGAAGAGTACGTGGGGCGTCTGACCGGCCGCCAGACGATCTATCAGATGATCGAGTTCGCCGAAAATATCACTGCGCGCGGCGGGGCGCCGAGGGACCCTCTGGAGTACAAGCACATCTACCTCGGCCTGCTCCTGGAGAAAATCAAGCATCGCCGCGAAAATCTGCGGGAAGGCCGCGCCGCTCCCGACGAGATGATGGTTCCGGGCGCGCGGCGGCTGCTCGAAGAGTTGAGCGGGCGCGGCCTGACGATGTTTCTGGCGAGCGGAACCGACCAGCCTTTCATGCGCGAAGAAGCGAGGCTGCTGGGCGTGGACCGCTACTTCGACGGCGGCATGTTCGGCGCGCTCGACGATTACAAGAATTTCTCGAAGAAGATCCTGGTCGAAAAGATCATCCGCGAAAGCGATTTCAAGGGCGAGGAGTTCGTTGGCTTCGGCGACGGCTTCGTCGAAATCGAAGCGGTCAAGCGAGTCGGGGGAGTCGCCGTCGGCGTGGCCAGCGACGAGCCCGACTGCGCCGCCGTCGATGCGGTCAAGCGCATGCGGCTGATCGGCGTCGGCGCCGACTGGATTGTTCCCAACTTCAACGCGCACAATGAATTGATAGGCGCGTTGTTCCCGCAATAAACGCCGCGCTCTCTTGGAAAGGGCGGCCGCGGGCGGCAAGAAAACCACGATGCCCTCGAAATACCTTATCTTTGACCGCTCCAGGCTCCATGTCCGCCCGCTTGTCGAGCGCGACCACGACATGAGCCTGGGGTATCTGCTCCAGCTCGACGACAACCCCGGCGAAATCGACGCGGCGTCTCGCGGCGATTTGCAAACGGTCGCCTCGCGATTAGCCGCCCGCGGGGAGGCTGCGGGCATCTTGATGATGGGCGCGCACGTCATCAAGTGCGGCGTCTCGCGTCATCTGATCGATTTGCTCCGGCGCGGCGTCTTTAGCCATGTGGCGATGAACGGCGCAGGAGCCATCCATGACTTTGAGCTGGCCTCGATCGGCGCCACCACCGAAAGCGTCGCCCGCTATATTCGGACGGGCGAGTTCGGTCTGTGGGATCGAACCGGCGTTCTGAACGACTGGGCCGTCTATGCCGCCGAGCGCGGCCTGGGTCTCGGCGAAGGCTTCGGGCGCAAGATACTCGAAGAAAATCTGCCGCACCGGGAGGTCAGCATTCTGGCCGCCGCCTACGAGCTCGGCATCCCCGTAACGGTTCACGTCGGCATGGGCTACGACATTACGCACGAGCATCCCAACTGCGACGGCGGCGCCTATGGGCAGGCAAGCTACCGCGATTTTCTGATCTTCACGAGAGCCGTCGAAAACTTGGAAGACGGCGTTATGGTCAGCTTCGGCTCCGCCGTCATGGGGCCCGAGGTTTATCTGAAAGCGTTGTCGATGGCCCGCAACGTCGCGCGGCAGGAAGGCCGCCGCATCGCCAATTTCAGCACTGCGGTTTTCGATCTGGTGCCGATTCAAGGCGATATTCACAGCGAGTTGCCGAAGAGCGATCCGGGCTATTACTTCCGCCCGCACAAGACAATCCTTGTGCGCACCGTTGCCGACGGAGGGCAAAGCGTCTATATCCGCGGGGACCACCGCATCGCTTTCCCGGCGCTGCGCCGCGCGGTGCTCGCGCACAAACCGCGGAGCGGATAGCGCATGAGTTGGGCCGCCTTGATCGCCGGTTTCAAGGCGGCGCGCGTGCTGGTCGTCGGGGATATCTGTCTCGACCTCTGGTGCCGTTACGACCCGGCGCTGGCGGAGCCGTCGCGCGAAACCGGCATCCCCCGCACGGGCGTTGTCCACAGCGAAGCGACTCCCGGCGCGGGCGGCACGGTCGCCAACAACCTGGCGTCGCTCGGCGCGGGCCGCGTTGCGGCGCTCGGCGCCATCGGCCGCGACGGCTTCGGTTTCGAGTTGAAGAGAGCCCTCGACGCCCGCAAGGTGGACTCCAGCCTGCTGGTCGAATGCGGGGAGATGCAGACGTTCACCTACACCAAGCTGATCGACTGCGCAACGGGCGTCGAGGACAAGCCGCGGACGGACTTCGTCAACACGAAGCCGTTGCCGCGCGAGATCGAACGGCGGCTGATCGCCAATCTCTCCGCCGTTCACGGCGATTACGATGCGATTCTCGTTGCCGATCAGGCCGAGACCGACCGGGGGGGCGTTGTGACGCCGGCCCTGCGCGCGGCTGTCGGCTCTATCGCCGCGCGGCATCCCGGCAAGACGATCGTTGCCGACTCGCGCAACCGGATTCACGAATTCCGCAACGTCATCGTCAAGCCCAACGAATCCGAGGCCGAGCGGGCCTGCCTGCGTTTGTTTGGCGAAATCGACTATCCGCGTCTGCGGCGGGTCGTCGGCGCTCGACCGCTGATCGTAACGCAGGGCGGGAAGGGAATCCGGCTGATCGACGACCGCGGCGAGCGGCTCATTCCGGCCTTCGCGGCAGGCAAAGCGGTCGATACCTGCGGGGCGGGCGACAGCTTCGGCGCGGGGCTCGCTCTGGCCTTGTGCGCCGGCGCCGGCATGGAGACCGCCGTGCGCTTCGGGGCGATGGTGGCCGGCGTCACGGTGACCAAGCCCGGCACGGGCGCCGCCTCTGCGGACGAAGTCCTCGCCGCCGCGGATTCCGTTGCCGTGGGAGAATAGAGGCAAGGTGTTCTCGAAGCAATACAAGTCCGATCTGCTGCACGCGCTCGATACTCTCGATCTGGCGCGCGTCGAAGAGCTCATCGGCGTGTTTGCCAAGGCGCGGGACGAGAACCGCCAGATCTTCGTCTTCGGCAACGGCGGCAGCGCGGCGAGCGCCAATCACTTCGCCTGCGACATCGTGAAGGGCGCCAGTTACGGGCGGCGCAAGCGCTTCAAGATCATGGCTTTGAGCGAGCAGGTTCCGACCCTGACCGCTTATTCCAACGACGTGGGCTACGAGGTCGTATTCGAAGAACCGCTGAAGAACTTCGCCGACCCCGGCGACGTCGTCATGGCGATCAGCGCCAGCGGAAACTCCGAAAACGTTGTCCGCGCCATCGACTACGCCAATGCGGCCGGCTGCTACACCGTCGGGCTCAGCGGCAAGGACGGCGGCCGCCTGCGCCCCGCCGTCGACCTGAGCATCCATGTTGACGCAGACCACATGGGCCGCATCGAAGACGCCCATATGATCGTCTGCCATATGGTTTGCTACCACTTCATGGACAACGCCGCATAACGCACGCTATGAAACTCACCGCCTTCGAAACCCGAGCGATCGACCTCACTGCGGCTCCTGCGCCCATCGCCAACAGCCCCGGAGAGGTCGTGGCCAACTTCGTTACGCTGGAACTGCGCACCGATGCCGGCGTTGTGGGCATCGGCTACGCGGGATTCGTCCCGGTGGTGATGCTGCCCGCGCTCAAGGCCGCTCTCGACGGCCTGGCCGGTCTCGCCGTCGGCCGCGACCCGCTCGCCCGCGAGGCCGTCTGCGAAGACTTGCTGCGGCAGGGCGGATTCGGGTCTCCCGCCGGCTTGGTCACCCGCGCGGTTGCGGCGATCGATATCGCCCTGTGGGACATCGCGGGCAAAGTCCATGCGCAGCCGCTATGGAAGCTGCTCGGCGGATTGCGCAACCGCGTTCCCTGTTACGCCAGCGGTTGGCTCTGGCGCAATCACGGCCTCGCCGAGCTTGCCGCGACCGGTCCCCGCTTGGTCGAGCAGGGCTTCCGCGCGATGAAATTCCGCATCGGCGCCCAGAAATCTGCGGCTGCCGAGGTCGAGCGCCTGAAGGTCTTGCGCCAGGCCGTCGGCCCCGAGATCGATCTCATGGTCGATATCAATCTCGGTTGGGACGTCAACCGCGCGATCCGCGTCGGGCGCACGATGGAAGCCTACGACCTCTACTGGCTCGAAGACCCGATTCATTTCGAGGACTACGACGGCATGGCGCGCATCGCCGCCGCGCTCGACACGCCGATCGCTTCCGGCGAGTACCACTACGGCATGGCGCCCTTCGCCCACATGCTCCAGCGCGGCTCGATCGACATCGCCATGGTCGATGTGTTCCGCTCCGCCGGCGTCACGGGTTGGATGAAGATCGCCCACATGGCCGAGGCGATGAACGTTCCAGCCGTGAGTCACCTCTCGCCCGAGATCCAGGCGCATGCGGTTGCGGCCGCGCCCAACGGGCTGACCGTCGAGCACATGCCGTGGACGTTCCCGATGTTCGAGCAGGAGCCGCTCGTCGAAGACGGGGAGATTGTTTTGTCCGCTGCGCCGGGGCTGGGCCTCTCGTTCGACGCCAAGGCGCTCGCCCGCTACGCCGCATAGCGGCGTAATCCTGCAGCAGGCGCCCGGCGGGCGCATTAAGCTGGACGTAGCAGTCACCCCATGCGCGTGATCGCCGGGAAATACCGCCGCCGCAAGCTCGCCTCTCTCGACGGGAGCGCGACCCGCCCCATGCCCGAGCGCATGCGCGAGACCCTCTTCAACATCCTGCAGGGCCGCATCGCAGGCCGCGCCGTGGCCGACTTGTTCGCCGGCACGGGCGCGGTCGGGATCGAGGCGCTAAGCCGCGGCGCCGGCCGGGCCGTCTTCGTCGAAAGCAACCCCAAAGCAGCGGCCGTCATCCGTAAAAATCTTGCGAGTCTGGGAGCGGATGCGGAGGTGCTCACGGCGGCGGTCGAGCGCGTTCTGCCCGCAATCGCGGCCGATATCTATTTCGTCACGCCGCCCTACGCCGACGCCCGGGCGTACGAAGACACGTTGACCGCCCTCGCCGAAAAAGATCACGAGACGGTTGCCGCGCAACACGCCCGGTCGCTGGAATTGGCCGAAGCCTACGGCGACATGCGCAAGTTCCGCACGGTCGACGTCGGCTCGAATCGTCTTTCGCTGTACCGCCGCGCCGGTTGACCGGCGCCTATCCCGGACGTTCGAACGTTTCCTCGAGCACTTCGTCGATTTGGCCGAGCGCCCAGGCCGCCTCGTCGTCGGTAATCGCATACGGCGGCATGAAGTAGAGCACGCTGCCGAGCGGCCGCAGCAACAGATTCCTCTCGAGAAACGCCCGCGCCAGCCGGGGGCCGACATCGGCCAGATATCCCGAGTCGCTCTGCGCCAACTCCAAGATGCCGACGCCGCCGATCTGACGCACGTCTTGCACATACGGGCGCCCGACGTACTTCAGCAACGCCTTGCGCACCTGCGCTTCGAGACGGCGAATGCGTTCGAGAACTCCCTCTTCGGCGAAGATGTCCAACCCTTCGAGCGCAACCGCGCAGCCGAGCGGGTTAGCCGTGAAAGAGTGCCCGTGGAAAAACGTTTTGCGGCGGTCGTCGCTCCAGAACGCCTCGTACACGTCTTCGGCGGCGACCGTCACGGAGAGCGGCAAGTATCCCGCCGTCAACCCCTTCGAGAAGCAGGCGATATCGGGTTCGATGGGGCCGTGCTCGCAGGCGAACATGCGGCCCGTGCGCCCGAACCCGGTGAGCACTTCGTCGGCAATCAGCAGCAAGCCGTGGCGGTTGCAGAGCGCCCGCAGCTTGCGCAGAAATTCCGCTTTCCAAACGATCATGCCCCCCGCCGCCTGCAGCATCGGCTCCACGACGATCGCCGCGATTTCTCTGCCCCGCTCTTCAAGCAGCGTTTCCAGCTCGGCAAGGGGCTCGCTCGCCGAGCCGTCGTTCGCCGGATCCAGCGACGCGCGGTAATCCGCCGGCACGCTTACCCGTTCGACCCGAAACAGCAGCGGCGCATACGACGAAGTGAAAAGCGAGTCGTGGCTTACCGACATCGCGCCTACGGTGTCGCCGTGATAGGCATGCTCGAGAGCGATGAAAGTCCGCCGCCGGTCGTCGCCGCGGTTGGTCCAATATTGATAGGCCATCTTCAACGCCACTTCGACCGCCGTCGAGCCGTTGTCGGAATAAAACACCCGATTCAGCCGCTCGGGCAAAAGAGCGCACAGCCGTTCCGCCAACTCAACCGCCGGCGGATGCGTAAACCCGGCGAAGATCACGTGCTCCAGCTTCTCGGCCTGACGCTGGAGCGCCCGATTGACCCGCGGGTTGCTATGGCCGTGAACGTTCACCCACCACGAGGAGATGCCGTCCAGCAGCCGCCTGCCGTCCTCGGTGAACAGATGCACTCCGCTCGCGCGCACGATCGGCAACGGATCGGGCGCAGTCTTCGCCTGCGTGAACGGATGCCAAAGATGCGCGCGGTCGCGCTCGACTAGCGTGGCCATCGGTTTCAGGGTAACCGACGCGCTACTCTTGAAACGCAATGCCCCTATTCCGGATTTCGATTCTTGCGGCGGCGGCCTGCGCGCTGTTCGGCGCCGACCCCGCCATCGATCCCGCCGTTCTGCGGCAGCGCATCGATTCGTTGTTGCCCTCGGCGATGGAAACCCACGATGTCGATCTCTGGCTGGTCTTCACCCGCGAGGAAGCCAAAGACCCCCTGGCCGCGGATCTGGCCGGCGGCTCGGCGGTAGCGCGCATGGCCTTGCTCTTCGCCCGAACCGGCGGCGGCCTGCGCAAAACCGCCATTGCCGCCAGTTACGATGTCACGCCGCTGCAGGAGAGCGGCATCTACGACGCAATCGTCGGCTACAAAAGCGAGGGCGTCAAACCGCATTTGAAACGCGCGGTCGATGCCTTGAATCCTGCGAGGATTGCCGTCAACATCTCCCGCGACATGCCCATCGCAGACGGCCTGACCGCCGGCATGAGGGCCTACCTGGTGGAAACATTAGGGCCGGAACACGCTGGGAAGTTCGTCTCCTCCGAGCCGTTGGCCGCATCGTTCCGCGGGCGGCGGCTGCCCGGCGAAGTCGCCATCCTGCGCGAAGCCGCGCTCTACACCGACAAGATCATCCGCGAATCGCTCTCAGCGCAAGTAATCCGGCCCGGTCGAACGACCGAAAACGACATCGCGGACTATCTCCAGCGGCGGACCGCGGAAATCGGCGCCACGGTTCCCTTCATCAGCGTCGTCGCCGGACCCGCCCGCGGCCACGCCGAACCCAGCGACCGCGTCATCCGCGAAGGCGATCTCGTGCGCATCGACTTCGGCATTACCTACAAAGGCTATTCGACCGACATTCAGCGCACGGCGTACATCCTCCGCCCCAACGAGAAAGCGCCGCCCGCCGAATTGCAAAAAATGTGGGACACGGCCCGCCTCGCCGCCGACCGCCAGATCGCCGCGATGAAGCCCGGCGCCTCCGGAAACGCAATCGACGCCATCGGCCGCGGAACGTTGACCGCGGCCGGTTACGACGAGCCCCCGCACGGCACCGGCCACGCAATCGGCTTCGCCGTCCACGACGTGGGACCGCTGCTCGGACCCGATTGGCCGGAACGCTACGGATCGACGGTTTTTCTCAAAATGGAGGTCGGCCAGACTTTCGCCGTCGAGCCGATACTCTACGCCCAATACGGACCCGCCGCCGGCGAGATCAACATCGGCCTGGAAGAAGATGTCGTGATTACCGCGGACGGCGCCGAGCGCCTCCATCCGCGTCAAGACGAACTGATACTCATCGCGGCCGCCGCGCGGCAATAGCCGGCCGGTCCGCCGCGATCGTGCGGCGGGCTACGCAACCGGCTCGTTCTCGATGCGTTGAAACAGGATGACGATTTTCCCCGGCATCGGTTGTCCGAAGTTCATTGCCGGCTCGAACTGACTCATCAGCAGCGCATTCCCGATTTGCCCGCGGGAGCGCGCGTCCAGCAACTCGTCCTCGGCCACTTCGAAATCGTAAACCTCGCCGTCGGCATTGATGTAGGCCAAAATCGTGAAGTCCCGATCCACCGGATACGGCGAGCGCATCTTCATCACCGGCTCCGAGAGGAAGGCGTTGCTCAGGAACTTGACGGGGATGTCGTCCGCATACACGCTCGGCGTCATCCACAAGGCCGAAAGCAGCGCGGTCACCAACAGCAGAGCCGACAGCACGCCGCCGATCGCCGGCACGGCCAAGGGCCGCATCAAATCGCCGATGCGCATCCTGAACAGGCTCCACTGCCGGTTCGGCTCCGCCCGCCGCGCCAATTCGATGGAAACGGCCGAGCGGATCTGCACTCCCAGATGCAGCGGCGGCGACGGAACGGCAACGCCGCGGATCATCGAGCCGATCGGATCCAGGCGTTCATAAATTCCCAGGCACCGCGGACACTCCGCAAGGTGCGTTCGCAGGATAAATGTTTCCGGGCGGCTCAACTCGCCTTCCAGGTACTTCGAGATTCGGTTTTGTGTCCAGTAACAGATCATGGCGCTATTCCGTCTGCAGCGA
This sequence comes from Bryobacterales bacterium, assembly GCA_965214915.1. Taxonomy (GTDB): domain Bacteria; phylum Acidobacteriota; class Terriglobia; order Bryobacterales; family UBA6623; genus CATQHP01. The sequence continues at coordinate 2,435,182 of CBDCCP010000001.1, forward strand.
CCACCCCTCCGGCGCGAGGGCGGGCAGTCGGTGCTGCAATCTCTTCTTGAGGGCTTCTCTTCCGCGCAAGATGCGGGATTTCACCGTGCCGGGGGCAATCCCCAGCATCGCGGCGATTTCGTTGTAGCCTAGACCTTCGATATCGCGTAGGACCACGGCCTGACGCAGGCGCTCATCGAGTTGGCGCAGCCCGTATTCCAAAGCCATGCGCACTTCCCGGCGCTGCACCGAATCGAACGGCGTCTCGGCCGCGGAGGCCGGCAACTCCCAATCACGGCCTTCGTTGCCGGCATGGGCGCCGTTGGCGACCTCGCGGAGGCGATGCCGCGCGAACCAGCGCCGCCGATTCGATGCTTCATGGACCGCAATGCGGTAAAGCCAAGTCTTCAGGCTCGAATCCTCGCGGAACTCCCCGATCTTGCGAAATACCTTCAGGAAAACTTCTTGCGTCACGTCGGGCGCTTCGTTGGGATCGTCCAGCAAGCGATAGACGAAAGAATAAATCGAGTTCTGGTAGCGTTCGAGCAGTTGCTCGAAACTGCCCGCCGAGCCGCATTTGAGGCCGCGAACGAGGGCGGAATCGGGATCCGCTTGGACAGCGTCGAGTTTCAGTTCCGGCACTCGCTTCTCCTTGCCTCTTTGTGCTTTCGCTCGGTTTTAGCGTACCAGCCGGACGGCTTGCGAACAACCTTCCATTCCGGCTTGGCGTAACTATAGACACCGGCAGGTCTCGATCGGTTCCCGGAAAGCGGAATTCTATTCCGGCGTCCCGGCAAGGACATCGCCGGCGACCCGCTCGATCTTGTCTTTGCCGTTGAGGTTGTAAACGTAACCCCGCCATGCAATGCGGCGGGTGAGGCTCGAGCGGACGAGGCTGTAGAGCCATACCCAGGTGGCGACCGGGGTCAACCAGAAGTATGCCCAGCCGTTCGCCGCGAGCCAGTCTTCGCGGTCGGGGAACATCAATGCCGCGGCGTAGCCTCTCATGCCCCCCTTGGCCATGCCGGAGACCAGAACGATTATCAGAATGCCGAGGCCGAGCAGGTTGCCCGCGGCCAGTTGGACGAGCGAAAGGAGCATCGCTCCGCAATAAACAATGTGTCCGATGAAAGCGGGCAGCCAGAGATCGAAGCGGTAAACCTTGGTGATGACCAGTTGGCGCGCGGCCCAGTCCAGAAATTCCCCGGCGCTGCATTGACCGGTAGTAGCCACCATCGCTTCGGGGATGAAGCGGACGCCCCGGCCGGCTTCCTTCAGCGCCTCCTGGAGACGGCAGTCGTCGCTGACCGTTCCTTGCCAGAAGTCCGCGACTCGGGCGGAGTCGAACGCCTCGCGGTGGATCGCCATGCCGCCCCCCCAGGCGAAGTTCTTGTCCTTGGCGCTCATGCTGCCGGCGATGGCCGAGTCCCAGACGCTGCGCAGTAGGGGCCAGAAACCGCCTTTCTCGGGGAAATGCCAACGGAAGGCGGTGGTTGCGCCCAGGGCTTCCTCCTCGAGCGGCGCGACGAGGCGCCGCAGCCAATCGGCGCGGACCTGCCCGTCGGAGTCGGCGAAGACGAAGACCTCCGACTCGCGCCGAGCGGCGTTGACGGCAGCGATGAGGTTGTGAACTTTTTCGCCGACTCCGGGGGGCGGCTCGCCGGACACGACCAAGCGGAAGTTTTCGCCGAGCGTCATGCGCGCCGCGGGGACGGCCGGGTCGGATTCACTGCGGCAGGCGACGATCAATTCGTAGTCGGGATAGTCCTGGGTTCCCAGCGAGCGCAGATTGGCGGCGAGGTCGTGATCGATCCCCTTGACGGGAAGAATCAGCGTCGCTTTGGGGGTATAGGGATCGGGATCGGGTTCGTCCAGGCCCGCCATGCGCTCCTGGACGTACTCCAGGTAAGCCCGGCCGGTTTTTACCGAGACGACTGCGGCAAGAACGGCAAGAGAAGCAAAGATCCAGAAAAGAACTTCCAGCAATGCGGATTCTCCAGCCTACTTTGCGGCCTGGATCGTTTCGGCGTAGAGCAGATCGCCGGTCAGTCCGTCGTAATACTGAAAGACCGCCTGCGGGCGCGCGTAGGCGGCCCAGAACTCCTTGCCGCGCGGGTTGGGGATGCGGAAGACGTTGTTGATGTTGACTACGGCGTAGATGGGCCGCCTGTTGCCCTTGCCGGCTGCGTTGGGAATGAACGACGACCAGCGGATATCGACCGTCTTCCCCCGCGATTCGAACAGGCCGTTGGTGGGGCGGTCGTTTTCTTCTTCCAGGATATGGTTGCCGGAGTTGTGCGGGCCGGAGGCGAATTCCCAGACCCGATCGGTGATCTTGATGGCGAAGCTGTTGTGCAGATCGCCGGTGAGCACGAATACGGGCTTGCCGAGCGAGTCCCAGAAATCGATCAGCTCGTTGCGCTCGGCGGCGACCGCCGTCCAAGCCTCGTCTTTGTTGCCCTTTTCCTGACCGGCGCGGATGTGCGGCACCATCAGGTTGACGGAAGAGACGATGAAGAGGAAGTCGGCGCCGCTGCCGCGCATGGCCTCCTTGAGCCACTTCTTCTGGCGTTTGCCCAGGATCGAGACGTTGGGATCGAACGGGTTGTCGATGTCGTGCATTTGCCTGTGGCTGCGCGTATCGACGTAGAAAAACTCGACGTTGGCGATTTTTTGGCGGAAGTGCGAGAAACGTCCGATGGAGTAGGAGACCTCGCTGTCGGCCCGAGGGGCGGGCGAGATGCGCAGGCGGTTGCGGTCGAGGGTTTCTTCGATGGCGTAAACGCCGGCGTTGGGGTCGCCGCCGGCGCGGTCGAGAGCGGCGCGGTTGACTCCGGCGTCGGGCGTGCCCCAGTGGACGGTCAGCGTGCCGGCTTCTTCGAGCTTCAGTTCGCGGAAGTCGGCATCGTTGTCCACGAGCGTGTCGTCGCCCCGTTTGAGCGCGGCGCGTCCGAAATGGATGTCCTGCTTCCAGCCGACCGGGTTCGACCATCCCAGGTAGTCGTACCAGGCGCGCGTGCCGATGTCGCGGAAGGCGGGGCGGCGGTGGCGCAGCCCCGGCGTGCCCGCGCCGTTCATGTCGTTGAGCATTTCGTGGTCGTCGAACATGAAAAACGACGGGACCTCGCGGTGCCAAGCGGCCAGATTCCTGCCGCGGGAAAGATAGAGCTTGTAGTTTTCCCAAACGCCGACGATGGTCGGGGCGAGCGCGACGATGCGCGGCAGCCGCGCGGCCCCGGTTTGCCGCCGCCAGTCCACCGGCGGGTAGTCGCGCATCTCTTCGTAGAGCCAGTCGCCGTCGAGGATGGCGAAGTCGATTTTCCGCTCGATCTCGCGCAGCATGGTTCCGAAGCCCGGCAGCGAGGGGTCGGACGGCTGGTTGTTGCCGCAGCCGTACTCGAAGCTGAAGTTGAACAGGCCCTCGGGGTTGTGCCTGGGGTGGAGGCGGGTCGTCCGGTCGGGCAGGGTGCGGAAGTCTCCGCGCAAGTCCGCGCGGGGACGCGGGCCGGGGTCGCCGTCGACCGCGTAGTAATACCTGGTATCGGGCTCGAGGCCGGTGATGTGGGCCCAGGAGGCGTTGTCGTGGTCGAGGGCGGTGCGTATGGGCGGCGACTGCCGGTTGAGCCGGTCGGGGTCGGTTCCGTAGCGGACGCTGAATTCGCCGGGGCGCGCGGTGCGCGCCCAAACGCCGATTTCGGTCGAGCCCAGGCGGCCGAGAATCGGCCCGTGGGTGATCTGCTGACAAAGCAGCGAGCAAGCGGACAGACAGGCGCCCGCTAGAAGCCGCTGGATGAGTCGTTTCATTTGCGTCATTTGCGCGTACCGTCAACAGAGTAGCCGATTTCGCAGTAGCCCGTTTTTCGCGGCGCCGTGATAAGTTTGGGGATTCATGACGTTGGACGAGAAACGCGCGGAGCTTGAGCGAAGAAATGCGGCGGCGCTGGCGGGCGGCGGCCCCGCGCGCGCCGCGCGCCAACACAAGGCGGGGAAGCTTGCGGCGCGCGAGCGGTTGGACCTGTTGCTCGACGAGGGCAGCTTCCAGGAGTTGGACCGGCTGGTCGTCCACGACTGCGCCGACTTCGGCATGGACGCGCAGAAGATACCGGGCGACGGCTTCGTGACGGGATACGGGCGGATCGACGGCCGGCTGGTTTACGTCTTTTCGCACGACTTCACCGTTTTCGGCGGCTCCCTTTCCCTCGAAAACGCCGGGAAAGTCTGCAAAGTGATGGACATGGCGCTGAAGAACGGGGCGCCGCTGATCGGCTTGAACGATTCCGGGGGAGCGCGGATTCAGGAAGGCGTGGCGTCGCTGGCCGGTTACGCGGACATCTTTCTGCGCAACACGCTGGCCAGCGGCGTGGTTCCCCAGATATCGGCCGTCATGGGGCCGTGCGCGGGGGGGGCGGTTTATTCGCCGGCGATTACCGACTTCGTATTCATGGTCGACAAGACCAGCTATATGTTCGTCACCGGTCCGGACGTGATCAAGACGGTCACGCAGGAAGAAGTCTCCAAGGAAGAGTTGGGCGGGGCGCATACCCACAACGAGACCAGCGGGGTAGCGCACTTTCTGGCGGCGGACGATACGCACTGCCTGCAGATGATCCGCGAGTTGCTTTCGTTCCTGCCGTCGAACAATCTGGACGACGCTCCGCTCCGCGATTCCGGCGACCCCGTCGACCGCGCCGAGGCGAGATTGGATTCGATTGTGCCGGCCGAGGCGAAAGCCCCCTACGACATCAAGGAGATCGTCTCGGCCGTCGTCGATGACAAGTATTTTTTCGAGGTGCAGGAGCACTTCGCCAAGAACATCGTGGTCGGCTTTGCGCGGCTGGCCGGCCGGTCGGTCGGGATCGTGGCCAATCAACCGGCGGTCCTGGCCGGCTGCCTGGATATCGACGCATCGCTCAAAGGGGCGCGTTTCGTGCGTTTCTGCGACGCCTTCAACATTCCGATTGTCACCTTCGAGGACGTGCCCGGATTCCTGCCCGGAACGCGGCAGGAGTACGGCGGCATCATCAAGCACGGGGCGAAGCTGCTCTATGCGTTTTGCGAGGCCACGACGCCGAAAATCACGGTCATCACGCGCAAGGCCTACGGGGGAGCGTATTGCGTGATGGGTTCGAAGCACATCCGGACCGATGTCAACTTCGCCTACCCGACGGCCGAGATCGCGGTGATGGGGCCCGAGGGCGCCGTGAACATTCTCTACAGGCGCGAGTTGGCGGCGGCGGACGATCCCGAAGCATTTCGGGCGGAAAAAATCGAGGAGTTCAAGACGCAGTTCGCGAATCCTTACAAGGCGGCCGAGAAAGGGTGGATCGATGAGGTGATCGCGCCCCGCGACACGCGGCGCAAGCTCATCTCCGCTCTGGAGATGCTGGAGAACAAGGCGGATACGACGCCGCGCAAGAAGCACGGAAACATCCCGCTGTGATCCCCCCTCCCGGGGGCGGGTGGGGGCGTGCTGCTACGATGGCGGAAGCGCGAGGCGCTGCATGAAGATTTTCCCCCTACTGTTGGCGGCGGCCGCCGTCGTTCTGTTTTTCTCCGTCGAAACCGCATCCGCGCAGCGCACGCACGGTTATGCCTTCGCCGCGCCCGGAGTGGGCGGGGTCGGCGTAAACGAAGGCTTGCTTCACGCCGGCGCAGGCGGGGAACTGGCCCTTCCCATGCTGCTCGGCATCGGCGCGGAATTGGGCGTACTCGGATCGTTCAAGAACATCCGCGACATCGACGAGACCAACACCCTTGCCTCGCTCAGCTTCTATCGGCACTTCCCAACGCCCGGCCCCGTCGATCCCTACACGTTCGGCGGCTACTCGAAGCTGTTGCGCGGCGATGCCGGAAACGGCTTCAATTTCGGTCTTGGAGCAAACCTGTCCCCCTGGGGGCGGCTTGGCTTCAAGTTCGAATTCCGGGGCCACGTTTTCTCCGGCGCCGGCGACTCCGCGCAATTGTGGCAGGGCCGCTTCGCAGTGATCTTTTAGCCGCGGGGCCACCTGGCGGCCTCTGCTACAATACGCGGCATGTCGATTGCGCAATCCTTTCTTGGAGAGTTCGACCACGAGATGGCGAACACCCGCAAAATGCTGGCGTTGGTTCCCGAGGACAAGTTCGATTTCGCGCCGCACGAGAAGTCGATGAAGCTCGGCTTTCTGGCCGGACACATTGCCGACATGCCCGGTTGGAGCGTGCCGACCGTCAACGCTCCCGAGTTGGACATCCAACCTGTCGGCGGCCCCGCCTGGGAGCCCTTCGTCCCCAAGACCCGGGACGAGGTCCTGGCCGTGTTCGACAAGAACGTGGCCGCGGCGAAAGAAGCGGTCGGGGGCGCCGCCGACGACGCTTTGACGGTACCGTGGTCGCTGCTGGCGGGCGGCAATACCCTGTTCACCATGCCGCGCATCGCCGTGCTGAAGAGCATGATCCTGAACCACATCATCCACCACCGCGCGCAGTTGGGCGTGTACCTGCGCCTGAACGACATCCCCATCCCGGGCATGTACGGCCCCTCGGCCGACGACCCGGATTTTTAGGGGCGCGGGCTCGCCGGCAGTATAGGGATTCTCATTGGATGTAGCTCGTCTGATGTAAGGGGAGGCGTCCGCGCCTGTCTCGCGCCTTGGGGTCCGCGCCGGCATCCAGCAGCGCCGTGATGACAGCGGAATTTCTGTTGTTCATGACGGCATGATGCAGGGGGCGCCGGCCTTGCTTGTCCCGCGCGTTGGGGTCTGCGCCGGCGGCTGCGAGCGCCGCGATGACGTCAGGGTTCTCGTTGTTCTGGGCCGCATGGCGCAGGGGGCGCAGACCGTCCTTGTCCCGTGCGTTGGGGTCCGCGCCGGCGGCGGCAATCGCCGTGATGAAATTGGGGTCTTCGTTGAACGAAGCCGCATGGTGCAGCAGTGTGCAGCCGCGCCTGTCCCGCGCTTTGAAATCCGCGCCGGCTTCCACGAGCGCCGTGATGACTGCGGGGTTCTTGTTGGCTCCGGCCGCGCAATGCAGGATGGTGACGCCGTTCTTGTGCCGCGCGTTAGGGTCTGCTCCGGCAGCTACAAGCACCCCGATAATGGCGGGATTCTCGTTGGAAACGGCCGCGCGCTGCAAGGGAGGCCAGCCGAACTTGTCCCGCGCGTGGATATCTGCGCCGGCATCCAGGAGCAGCGTGATGATGGCGGGGTTCCTGTTGCATGTAGCCGCGAAATGCAAAAGAGTATTGCCGATCCCGTCCCGATCCTCGAATTTTGCGCCGGCGTCCATGAGCGCCGTGATGACGGCGGGGTTCTTGCCGCCGCCGACCGCATGATGCAAGGCGCCACAGCCGTTCTTGTCCCGGGCGTTAATGTCCGCTCCGGCATTCAGAAGCGCTTTGACGATGGCGGGATTCTCGTTGTATTCAGCCGCCTGATGCAGCGGGGGGCTGCCGTCCTCGTCCCGGGCGTCGATGTCTGCGCCGGCATTCAGAAGCGCGTCGATGACAGCGGGGTTCCCGTTGTAGCGGGCCGCGCCATGCAGGGGGGAATCGCCGTCCTCGTCCAGTGCTGCGATGTCTGCGCCGGCGGCCAGGAGCGCGGCGATGACGGCCGGGTTCTCGTTGTATGCCGCCGCAAAATGCAGGGGGGTAACGCCGTTCTCGTCCCGCGCGTCGGGGTCCGCACCCGCCTTCAGGCAGGCTTCCACATCCGCGATAGTGGCTGCTCGGAAGTACTTCTCCGAGTTCCAGTCCGCGCAGTCGGCGGCCGGCGCCGTCGCTCGCGTCGTCATCGTTCAATAGTACAGGCGCCGGCCGGCTTCACCGCCCGCAACGCGCAATTTCGCCTCAACGACCGCTTGGACGGCTCCCAGGCGGCTTTGCTTCGGGGGGCGGTCTCAGTCCGGCGGAGCGCCCTTCGGCCCCCGTTTGCCCGTAATGAAAACCGAAACCAGCCCCACGACCGCTCCCCCGCCGACGATAGCCGCAGTGGTAGAGTGACCCAGATGGCCAAGCCAAGCCGCCGTGGCGAAAGCAGCCGGCGCGACAATGACCCCGCAAGTCTGTCCGCGCCGCATATAAGCTTCGACATCCTTGGCCGCGGTCATGGCCTCCTCATGAGTGTGCTTCTGCTGTATCTCGGCCATGCGAATGATGCGGTCTCCCGCTCCAGGTAGGATGTTTTCGTACCTTTGCAGGGCTTCGGGAGGCGGAAGCGGGCCGGAAAATTGAATTCCTCTGCTGACTGAATCCGACGGGGGCACGGCCTTTGGCCGACGCTTTGCCGACGGCCTGTTGATCGCGTTCGACGCCGCTTCTTCACCGACAACCCCGATCCCGAAGCGAATGTGGTCTCCCACGCGCGACCAGATTTTGCGCAAGCGCTCCTCGACCGTTTCCTTTGGGATGCTCCGCTCGTAGATATCTTCGGATGGATAGATGTCCATCACGCTCCCCATGCCGCGAAGGAAAGCGTTTCTTTGTCTGGTATTCATGAACATCGTCACTATACGCCATCGAACAGGGAAACGCATCGTCAACCGCACAGCGGATGACGGCGGTTGCATTCGCGCCGGCTGCGTCCGGAAACCGTACGGGCACACGATATAGCGCCTCGTTGAAAGGCAAATACAGGAAGGGCGGGCGCGGAAGGGCTTGTGCATGCCCCTCACGGACGATGGCGGCCTACGCGCGGAAGATCGTCTCAACTCTTCGAGGTTGCCGTACGCGGCTTTGCCGAATTGCGGCGTTTGCGCGCCTGGGCCAAGTCGTACCTGCCCTGCAACCGAACCCAGCTTTCCGCGTCCGACCACCCCGCATCTTCCAACTTCAGAGCCATTTGCAGCGAGATGCCGGCCTTGCCGTTGAGAACCCTTGAGAGCGTATGCCGCGCCACGCCCAGCTTGGCCGCGGCTTCTCCGACGGTCATCCCGTCGACGATCCATTCGTAACGGATGTGGTCCCCTGGATGGGGAGGATTCCGCCGCAGCCAAGCTTCTCTCGGGTCTTTCAGTTCCTCCTTGAATTCGGTGTCGTCGATGTCGATCGTAGTCGTAGTCATAGTCATAGTAAATATCCCCCCAATAAGGGCAGCTCGTAATTCCTACAGGTATTTATAAATGTTAGGTGTTAGTCGATCAGATCCACATCCCGAGCATCGCCGTCTTCGAAGCGGAACACGATGCGCCAATTCTTGGATACCCACACAGCCCAGAAACCCTGCCGGTCGCCTTTCAGACGACGAAGACGGTAACCGGGAAAATCCATCTGTTCCGGCCTAGCCGCATCGTCCAGCCTGGTCAGGATCGTTTTAATCTTCCTGACATGCATTGGTGAAATCCGTCGCGGGTCGCCATCTTTGAAGAATCGCTTCAGCCTGGGGTTCGTGAAATTCTGTATCGCCATACTTTGCCTCCTTTCTTTCCATTGACTGCGACTCGGCACCAGCCTCAGCCTGATGTATCTGAAAATCTGTACCGCTATGAGGCACACTGTACCGTATCTAGGTTCACTATACCTTATGCCGACTCACAAGACAAGGCTTTGAGGAATTTTTTTCCGGCGTTGAGCGCCAGTCGCTTTACCGCCAAGCGAAGAGCGCGAGCAACGGAGCGGGCAGCTTCAGCAGCAGCGCATCAAAATCGAGCGTCGTTCAACCGCCAATAGGCGTTGGATACCTTGAGCGCCTCGTTGTCTTTGGCGTAGTCCCAGGGTATCTTGCCGGCCCCATCTTGCGCCTTGAGCTCCGCGCCGACATCCAGGAGTACTGTGAGGACGGCGGGATTCTCGTTAGAACTAGCCGCAAGATGCAGGAGAGTCCGGCCGTGCTTGCTCCGCGCGTTGAGGTCCGCACCCGACTGCAGGCAGGCGGTCACATCTTTTACCATCGCTGCCCAGAAGTACTCTTTCGTATTCCAGTCCGCGCAATCGGCATCCGTCGAAACCGGGGTGTTGCATCCGCCGAGCACCAGTATTGCAAGGGCGGTTGTCGCTATCGTTCGTGTTGCCATCGCCCCTAAGTATAAGCGTGACAAAACGTCTTGTGCGGGCGGCGTTTACTGGATGAAGCCCAAAGCTCCTGCGCTAACTGAAAACCACATCAGATACCGTCGTTCAACCTCTGGTAGGCGCCCGAGTTTCATGGGCAGCTCTCTGTCTTTGGAGTAGCCCGGGTTAAGTATTCTCTAAACTCATGATATTTAAGGGTTTCTATGAGAATATCTCTACCCTTGGCGTAGTCCCAGGGTATCTTGTCGGCTCCGTCCCGTGCCTTGGGGTCCGCTCCGGCATCCACGAGAGCGGCGATCACGGCGGAATTCGTGTTGGACTCAGCCGCAAGGTGTAGGGGGAGCATGCCGCCAATCTTAGTCCGCGCGTCGGTGTCCGCGCCTGCATCCAGGAGCGCCTTGATGACGACAGGGTTCTCGTTGGACTGAGCCGCCCAATGTAGGGGCGTCTTGCCGATATCGTCCCGTGCCTCAATGTCTGCGCCTGCATCCAGAAGCACTGTCAGAGCGAAATCCTCGGTGTGCCTGCCCGTCGGCTCCAGGGGAGTCCAGCCAAGCTTGTTGAACCTAGCCGCATAATGCAGGGGTGTTAGTCCGATATTGTCTCGCGCCTCCATGTCTGCGCCAGCGTCCAGAAGCACTCCGACCCCGGCGGAATTTTTGGTGGACATAACCGCCCAATGCAGGGGTGTTCGGCCAAGTTCGTCCCGTGCCTCAATGTTTGCCCCGGCATCCAGGAGCGTCACAGTCACATTGGAATTCTCGTTGAACCTAGCCGCAAAATGCAGCGGCATTCGGCCAAGTTCATCCCGCGCCTCGATGTCCGCGCCCGCATCCAGGAGTGTCGCAATCACGGCGGGGTTCTCTGTGGACTGAGCAGCCCAATACAGGGGCGTTTCATCATATTCGTCCCGCACCGCAGTGTTCGCGCCCGCGGCCAGGAGCGTCGCGATGACGGCGGGATTCTCGTTGAACCTAGCCGCAAAATGCAGGGGAGTCCAGCCATCCTTGCCCCTTGCCTCGATGTCTGCCCCAGACGCAATGCAGTTAGCCACATCCTCGACCGTCGCAGTCTGGAAATACTCCTTCGAATTCCAGTCCGTGCAGTCGGCCGTAAGGGTGGTTGTCTCTTTTGTTCGCGGCGGAGCCATCAATCGCCGGTAGGCGTCCGATTCCTTGAGCGGCTCGTTATATTTGGCGACGTCCCAAGGCGTCTTATCAATCTCATCCCGCGCCTTGGGGTTCGCACCGGCATCCAGGAGCGCGACAGTCACGGAGGGGTTCTTATTGGATGCAGTCGCATAATGTAGAGGAGTCCAGCCAAACATATCCCGCGCCTCGATGTTCACGCCCGCCTCCAGGAGCACCGCAACCACGGCAGAATTCTCATTGGATCCAGCCGCAAGATGCAGCGGCGTCGTGCCGTACTCGTCCCGAGCATCGAGATTCGCTCCCGCCCCTAGGAATGCTGCGACCATGGCGGGGTGCTCACTGGACCGAGCCGCAAGATGCAACGGCGTCCGGCCCTTCTCGTCCCGAGCAACGAGATTCGCTCCCTCGGCCAGAAGTGCCGTGACCACGGCGGGGTTTTTATTGTACAGAGCCGCTCGATGTAGGGGCGTCTCGCCAGTCTCGTCCCGCGCCTCGATATCTGCCCCGGCATCCAGGAGCGCCGCAATCACGGCAGGGTTCTCAGTGGATCCTGCCGCCCAATGCAGGGGCGTATTGCCAAACTTATCCCGCGCCTCGATGTCCGCGCCCGCGTCCAGAAGCAGTACGGTCATGGCGGAATTGTTTACGTACATAGCTACCCGATGTAGGGGCGTCTCGCCAGTCTCGTCCCGCGCCTCGATATCTGCCCCGGCATCCACAAGTGCCTTTACGACGGCAGGGTTCCCGTTGGATTCAGCAGCCCAATGCAGGGAGGTCCGGTCATGCTCGTCCCGCGCTTCGAGGTCCGCTCCAGCATTCAGGAGCGCCACGATGATGGCGGGATAATCATTGGATTCAGCCGCAAGATACAATGGCGTTCGACCATACTCCTCCCGCGCATTAGAGTCTGCTCCTGCGGTTGCGAGCGCATCGATGACAGAGGGGTTTTTATTGGATTCAGCCGCAAGGTGCAGAGGAGTCTTGCCATCCCCGTCTCGCGCATTAGGGTCTGCGCCAGCGGCCGCGAGCACCTTGATGACAGCAGGGTTCTCGTTGAATACGGCCGCAAAATGCAGGGGGGTGTAGCTGTGCTCACCCCGCGCGTTGGGATCCGCACCCGACTGCAGACAGGCGGTTACATCTTTTACCGAAGCCTCCTGGAAGTACTTCTCCGAGTTCCAATCCGCGCAATCGGCGGCAAGTGTGGTCGTCGATATCGTTCGCAGCGGCGCCATCAACATGTTCCGCCACCAGATTTTGATTTTCTTGGTCGTGGTCGTCGCCATCGTTTGCGGCGGCACCATCAACCGCCGGTAGACGTCTGAGTCCTTGAGCGGCTCTCGGTCCTTGGCGTAGTCCCAGGGCGTCTTACAGACTTCGTCCCGCACCTTGGGAGCTGCGCCGGCATCCAGGAGCGCACCGATGACAGCAAGACTCTTGTTCAATCGAGCTGCAAGGTGCAAGGGTGTCCAGTCATACTTGCCCCGTGCGTTGGGATTCGCGCCGGCATCCACTAGCGCACCAATGATGGCAGGATTCTTGTTGGATTCAGCCGCAACATGCAGGGGAGTCACGCCATACCTGTCCCGCGCCTCAAGGTCTGCGCCAGCGGCCACAAGCGCCGTGATGACGGCAGGATTCTCGTTCAATCCGGCCGCAACATGCAAGGGAGTCACGCCATACTTGTCCCGCGCCTCGATGTCCGCACCGGCGGCTACAAGCGCACCGATGACGGCGGAATGCTTTTTCCATGCCCCCTGGATCGTGCGTCTGAATTCGACGCGGCCACAGTATGCAGTGGAGTCCAGCCAAGCTTGTCCCGCGCCTCAAGGTTCGCGCCGGCGGCCGCAAGAGCACTGATAACGGCGGGGTGCTTGTTGGATGCAGCCGCAACATGCAGGGAAGTCCAGCCATACTTGTCCCGTGCCTCAAGGTTCGCCCGTGCCTCAAGGTTCGCGCCGGCGGCCGCAAGCGCACTGATAACGGCGGGGTGCTTGTTGGATGCAGCCGCAACATACAGGGAAGTACGGCCATACTTGTCCCGTGCCTCGATGTCCGCACCAGCGACTACAAGCGCCACGATGATGGCGGAGCTTTTGTTGGATGTAGCCGCATAATGCAGAGGGGTCTTGCCGATATCATCCCGTGCTTCTATGTCCGCGCCAGCGGCCGCGAGTGAATCGATAACGGTGGGGTGCTCGTTGAGCCAAGCCGCATAATGCAAGGGGGTGCAGCCGTGCTCATCCCGCGCGGTGGGATCCGCACCCGACTGCAGACAGGCGGTTACATCTTTTACCGAAGCCTCCTGGAAGTACTCCTTTGAGTTCCACTTCGCGCAATCGGATCCCAGGGCGGTCGTCATTGTCGCTCGTGTGCGGGTTCAGGACATATGAGACGGCGGGGGCAATGGAGCGAGCGGCTTCAGCGGCAACTCGTCAAAATCGTGCGTCGTGTAACCGCCAATAGACATCGGAACCCTCGAGATCTTTGTTGTCCTTGGCGTAGTCCCAAGGTATCTTGCCAGCATTGTCCTGCGCCTTGGGATCTGCGCCAGCATCCAGCAGCGCGTTGATGGTAGCGAAGCTGCCGTGGGCCATGTGATTACTCATTCTGAACATAGCAATGGCAAGGTTGGTTTCAGCCGCAAGGTGCAGGGGGGATTTGCCTTCTTTGTCTCGCGCCTCAAGGTCTGCTCCGGCATCCACGAGCGCTTTGATGACGGCAGGGGTGTTGTGGAGAAAAGCCGCGCTATGCAGGGGAGTGAATCCATGCCTGTCTCGCGCGTTGAGATCCGCGCCGGCGCTTACGAGCGTGGCGACCAGGATGGGATGTGCATTATATCTGGCCGCGCAATGCAAAGGGGAGTAGCCATCTTCGTTCTGCGCCGTGAGGTCCGCGCCGACATCCAGCAGCGCGGCGATGACGGCAGGGTTCTCGTTGTCGGAAGCAGCCTCATGCAGAGGAGTCATGCCATTCTCATCCCGCGCCGTGAGGTCTGCGCCGGCAACCAACAGCGCGGTGATGACGGCAGGATTCTCGTTGTGTTGACCCGCAAAATGCAAGGGCGTTTGGCCGTCCTTGGTTCGAGCCTTGGGGTCTGCGCCAACATCCAGGAGCGCCTTAATGACTGCAAGGCTCGCGTTGTTTTCAGCCGCAAGATGCAGGGAGGATTTGCCATTTTCGTCCCGCGCTTTGGGGTCCGCGCCAACATCCACGAGCGCCTTAATGACTGCAGGGTTCTTGTTGGTGACTGCGCCGCGCAGGAGAAGTGTTTTGCCCTCCTTGGTTCGCATCTTGGGGTCTGTGCTGACGGCTACAAGCTTAACGATGACAGTGGGGTTCTCGTTGGATAATGCCGCAAGGAATAAGGGGGTGAAGACATCCTCGTATTGTGCATCGGGGTTCGCGCCGGCATCCAGCAGCGCCTCGATGACGGCAGGATTTTCGTTGCGTGCAGCGGCAAAGTGCAAGGGAGTCATGCCACCCTGTGCTCCAAGATATGCGCCGGCATTCAGCAGTGCGACGATGACAGCGGAGTTCCTGTTGGATAATGCCGCAAGGTGTAAGGGAGTCAAGCCATTCTCATCCTGTGCATCGGAATCCAACCAGTTCAGTATCTCCGGGATGAAAGCGGGTTCCTCATTCGATAATGCGGCGACACGATGCAGGGGAATGTCGCGAAGAGAGGGCAGGGAGATGTTACCGATAATGTTATCCCCCGGATCAGCGGGGACGCCAGGCATAAGCCAAGGAATCGCAAACATGCCTTTGACCTTGCTCTGCACGTTGGGATTCGCGCCGGAGGCTACGAGCGCCGAGACGACAGCAGAGCCCTCATTGGCTGCGGCGGCAAAATGCAAGGGAGTCCAGCCAAGCTCATCCTGCGCTTTGGGATCTGCGCCGGCATCCAGCAGAGCCTCGATGACGGCGGGATTCTCGTTGAATTCGGCTGCGAGGTGCAAGGGAGTCCAGCCATACTCATTTCGGGCGTTGGGGTTTGCGCCTGCCTGCAGGCAGACGGCCGCATCCTTTCCAGTCGCTGCCCGGAAATACTCTTCCGTATTCCAATCCGCGCAGTCGGCGGTAACTGCGACATCCGTCAAACCCGGGACGATGCATCCGCCGAGCGCCAGGATTGTAATGGCGGTTGTCGCTATCGTTCGTGACGCCGCTGCCCCCGGTCCAAGAGTCACAAAAACGTTCTCCCCGGCCATTGTACCTGCTCGCCGGTTCCATCCCCTATCTTTCGCGGACCTTCCAAAGGAACGACCGTGGCCGACACTCAGGGTCGCCGCCGGCCGGCTTTATTCTTCTCGGAGGCTAATCGTTCCAGCATCTGTTTCCGGTTCAAGCCGAGCGTCCGCCCAATCGAAAGCACTATGTCTTCTTTGAGATTGTTCCTTCGAGGAATCACTATCGGACGGGCCATCTCCGGCTTCGTCATGATGTAGTGATCGTCCCTTTGCCGGTCGAACTCGCAGCCTTCTCCTTCGCAAAGCTTGACGAGTTCTTTCCATTTAACCGCGCGCACGGACAGCTTCTCCTAGCTGCCGGGCGGCGATGTAGGCGGGGATGATCCCCTCGATGCAGTCGGAGCTTTTGTCGGAGTCGATAGAAAACGACATGGACGCGCATGCGGCGGGTTGTGTAGCCGGTTGCTTGATCACGGCGACGGTCTCGGCCCCGTCGGGAGGCGCTTCGCCAAGCGAGAGCTCGTTGAAACCCAATTCCTGCAATGCCTTGCCGAGCGCGTCTCGTTCGATACACGACTCGAACCAAAGCTCAACGGCCTCTCTGAGCGATTCTCGAGCCTGCTTCATCGTGCGGGCCTGGGTCATGACGTCGACGGCCGGACACCAAGCGAACCACTCCCGACCGTCCCTGCGGAACCATGCCTGGAGCCTGACGTTGTAGCCGGCAATCCGGGATTGCATATGCTTGTAGCTTAGCGTAACCCTCAGGGAGTCTCATCCGATCGGCAGACGAGACTGAAGGGCTGAAGGACTGCCGGCGCGAGAGTTGCGTTCGGGCGGCTTGCAACGTAGAATAGGTAAGTAGTGTTGGCGGGGCGGGCGTGTGCCTCCGGCGTCCGCCGGGGCGTTGCGGCGGGGGCGATCCAACCCGAAGGACTGTAAGACTTGCAGGCGGCGCGCGGCGCGCGGCGCGGGCCGGGCGGCGGCATTCCGATGTTCGAGAACTTAACCGAGAAGCTTCAGCGCACGTTCAAGAACCTGCGCGGCCAGGGCAAACTGACGGAAGAGAACATCCACGATGCTCTCAAGGAGATCCGTCTCGCCCTGCTCGAAGCCGACGTCCATTTCAAGGTCGTCAAGCGGCTCATCGCCAATATCCGCGAAAAGTCCCTGGGCACGGAAGTGCTGACCGCGCTCTCGCCGACGGAGCAGGTCATCAAGATCGTCAAGGACGAGTTGACGGCGATGCTCGGTTCGACCGAATCGAAAGTGCGCTACGCCTCCACGCCGCCGACGGTTTACATGATCGTCGGCCTGCAGGGTTCCGGCAAGACGACATCCAGCGGCAAGCTGGCGCTGTGGCTGTCGAAGCACGGGCACAAACCGCTGCTGGTTTCGGTGGACGTTTACCGCCCCGCGGCGCGGGACCAGCTCAAGATCGTCGCCGGGCAGATCAAGCAGCCGATCTACGAAGGCGCCGCGGGCGAGACGACCCCGTTGGAGCTGGCCGTCGGCGCATTCCGCGAAGCGAAACAGACCGGCCGCGACGTCGTTCTCATCGATACCGCCGGCCGGCTGCACATCGACGACGCGTTGATGGTCGAGCTCGAACAGCTTAAAAAACGCTTCGAGCCGAAGGAAATCCTGTTCGTCGCGGATGCGATGACTGGGCAGGACGCCGTCAAATCCGCGTCGGAGTTCAACAACCGGCTGGGCGTCAGCGGCGTCATCCTGACGAAGATGGACGGCGACGCCCGCGGCGGCGCATCGCTGTCGATCCGGGAGGTGACCGGCAAGCCGCTGAAATTCCTGGGAACCGGCGAGAAGCCGAGCGCGTTCGAGGTGTTTCACCCCGAGCGCATCGTTTCCCGGCTGCTCGGCATGGGCGACATGCTCTCGCTGATCGAGAAGGTCGAAGAGAACATCGACGAAAAGCAGGCGCTCGACATGCAGCGCAAGATGCTCGAGGACGACTTCTCGCTCGAGGATTTTCGGCAGCAACTCCGGCAGGTCAAGAAGCTCGGCTCGTTGCAATCGATCATGGACATGCTGCCGAGCGTCGGGCCGTTCAAGGAACTCCAGAACGCCGATATCGATCCCAAGGAACTCGTCCGCACCGAGGCGATCATCAACTCGATGACCGCCAAGGAGCGGGCCAACGCCGACCTGCTGAACGGCAGCCGGAGGCGCCGCATCGCCAAAGGCAGCGGCACGACGGTGCAGCAGGTCAACCAACTTTTGAAGCAGTACCGCCAGGCGCGGGCGATGATGCGCGGCATCGCCACGGGCGGCGCGGGATCGAAGAAACGCAGGAAACGCAAAGGAAAGAGACGCGGGTACGGCCCGCGGGGGCCGGCGCCGGCCGGCATGGGCTTCAAAGGTCTGTTGGGCCGCTGACGCTCGAAATCAAGAAGGAAAGAAGACTGAAGAATTATGGTTGCGATTCGTTTGACCCGTACGGGAGCCAAGAAAAGACCCAGCTATCGCGTGATCGTGACGGACAGCCGCCGTCCGCGCGACAGCAAGAGCATCGAGATCGTCGGGCACTATAATCCGCGGCCCGACCCGATCGAGCTGGCGCTCAAGCGCGAGCGCATCGCCTATTGGCTGGGCGTGGGCGCGCAGCCTTCCGACACGGTGAAGCGCCTGATCCGATACTTCGACGAGCACGGCGCGACGGCGCCCGAGGCGAAGAAAGCGTACGAGCCGCAGCAGATCGAGAAGACTGCCAGCGAGATGCGCGCCGAGATGGCTCCGGCGCCCGTCGAAGAAGAGGCGGGCGAGAATGCCGAGGCTTCCGGCGAAGAAAAACCCGAGGAAGCGGCGGAATAACGCCGCCGGGGTTGTCGAAGGAGCGCCGCGATGGATCAGGACACCGAGGCTGTCGTCGAGTTGGTCGAGGTTATCGCCAAGGCTCTGGTGGACAAGCCGGACGACGTTGTTGTCGAGGCATTCGAAGGCCGGCACTCGCGAGTCGTCGAGTTGTCGGTGGATTCCGCCGACATCGGGAAAGTGATTGGCAAGAAGGGCCGCACGGCGAAGTCCATCCGGACGCTGCTCGGCGCGGTGAGCATGAAACTCGACCGCCGCTACACGCTGGAAATCCTGGAAGACGACTAGCGGGGCGGAATTGTCGACGGATCGGGCGGAGCACGGCTCCGCGTTTGGCCATGAAGGAGGAAGAAAAGTACGTCAGCATCGCTCGCATCGTCCGCCCGCGCGGCAACAAGGGCGAGGTCGCCGCTGAGAATCGAGCCGACAGCGCGCTTCGGTTTGCGCCCGATAAAAGGGTGCGCGTTGTTTTCGCCGATCGAGCCGAGCGCGATTTCGCGATCGAAAACGCTTGGGAGCACAACGGCCGGCTCATTCTGAAATTCGCGGGCGTGGATTCGATTTCCGCGGCCGAGCCGTTCAGGGGCGCCGAGGTTCGCGTCCCGCGGGAGGAGTTGGGCGAAGCGCCGGAAGGCGAGTACTTTTACGACGATTTGATCGGGTGCCGCATGATCGAAGACGGCTCGGGGCGCGAGTTGGGCGCGGTCCGCGACATCTACGAACCTGGAGGAGCGCTGCTGTTTTCGGTCATCGACGAGCAGGGCAAGGAACTGCTCGTGCCGTTCGCGAACGACATCTGCCTCGATGTCGATACCGCGGCAAGACGCATCCGGGTGCGCTTGCCGGAAGGATTGGAGGAGTTGAAGACCTGAAATGAGGATTCGCCTCGTCACGATTTTTCCGCAATTTTTCGAGGGTCCGTTTTCGTGCGGCATCGTCTCCCGCGCCCAACGGGCGGGGCTGCTGGACATCCGGGTCCACGATCTGCGGGACTGGGCCGCGGACCGCCATCGAACGGTGGACGATCGGCCGTTCGGCGGCGACGAAGGGATGGTGCTCAAAATCGAGCCGATATACGCGGCGCTTCGCGGCCTCGAGGCGGCAGGCGCCAGAAAGGTTTTGCTCTCCGCTCAGGGGCCGCTGTTCGACCAGGCGGCGGCCAAGCGGCTGGCCGGGTACGAAGAGCTTGTGCTGGTTTGCGGGCGTTACGAGGGCGTCGACGAGCGAGTAGCCGAGCGCTTGATGGACGAGGAGCTTTCGGTTGGAAATTTCGTGCTTGCGGGCGGCGAATGGGCCGCGGGCATGGTCGTGGACAGCGTCGCCAGACTCCTGCCGGGAGTGGTGGGCAACGCGTCCTCGACCGAGAGGGAATCGTTCACGCCGGACGAAGCGGGCCGAGTCGGCATCCTCGACTTCCCGCACTATACCCGCCCGGCGAGTTTCGAAGTCGAAGGGGAAACATGGGATGTGCCCCCAATTCTGTTGAGCGGACGCCACGAGCGGATCGCGGAGTGGCGCCGTCAAGCGGCGTTGACGAAAACGCGGCGCAACCGCCCGGACCTGCTGGAGGGCCGGCGGTTCGCCTGAGCCGCGCAGATACAAGAAGTTGCGTCCATCAGGACATTACGGAGGAAAGACCGATGCAGAACGCCATGTTGGAAAAAGTCGAACAGTTGCACCGCAAGCCCGAAATCGCGCATGTCGAGCCGGGAGATCAACTCAGGGTTCACGTCAAGATCAAAGAAGGCGAGAAGGAGCGCATCCAGGTCTTCGAGGGGATTTTGATCGCCCGCAACAATTCGGGGATCAAGGAAACGATCACCGTGCGCAAGATCAGCTTCAGTCAGGGAGTCGAGCGCATCTTCCCGCTGCACTCGCCCGCGATCGAAAAAATCGAGGTGGTCAAGCGCAATCAGGTCCGCCGGGCCAAGCTGTATTACCTGCGCAAGCTCAAAGGCAAGGCCGCCCGATTGAAAGAACGGGACAGGCGCTAGCCGGCGGTTCCCGTTTATAATGGGCGGAGGAAGGTTTCCCGTGTGGGCGGCGCCGTGTTCATCGATGTTGGAGAGTTGGAGCGCAAACCTCTCCATTTCGATGCGGTATTCGCTCCCGGGCTGATCGCGCTGCCCGACAACTGGTCGCAGGCGGGCGACTTGCGGGCCGGCGGCAAGGCGGAGTTGCTCGACAAGCAGGGGGCGCGCGTTGTCCGTGTCCGCGGATCGATTGCGGTAGATGTCCGAAACGAATGCGCGCGCTGTCTGGAGAGCTTGCGAAAGGAATTCGACGCCGAGTTCGAGTTGTTCTTCCATCCGATGGAAACGATCGCCCGCAACGAGGAGCAGCAGATCGGCCGCGACGACGCCGAAGTCGGATTCTATGAAGAAAACGGGGTCGCTTTAATCGATGTCGTTCGCGAGCAATTGCTTCTGTGGCTGCCGATGCGCAGCTTGTGCGGCGAAGACTGCAAGGGAATGTGTCCGTTGTGCGGCGCGAACCGGAATCGGACGGGCTGCAACTGCCGCCAAGAATTTGTCGACCCCCGTTGGGACACGTTGCGGCACATGAGTTTTGAAAATTAGAAATCGAGGATTGCTAGACGAATCATGCCGAATCCGAAACGCAGACATTCCAAGGCGCGCACCGGCAAGCGGCGCGCCCACGACCATCTGGTGAAAAAGCCGACGTCGATTTGCTCCCAGTGCGGCGCGGACGTGATGCCGCACCGCGTTTGCAAAGACTGCGGCTACTACAAAGGCCGCGAAGTGATCGAAGTCGAAACCGAATAGCCCGAGCGATTCCTTACCATAGAATCTCGTGCCCGAAGCGATTACCATTGCCGTCGACGCGATGGGTGGCGACGACGCTCCATCCGCGGAAGTCGAGGGCGCGTTGCAGGCGGCGCGCGAGTACGGCGCGAGGGTGCTGCTCGTCGGACGCGAAGACGATCTCATAAAGGAGTTGCGCAAGCACGGCCCCGTTCCGGCCGCCGTCGAGGTCGTCCATGCCGCGAAAACCGTAACGATGAACGATAATCCCGCTCGGGCGCTGCGCTCGAAGCGGGGCAGCTCGATTCACGTTGGGGCCGAACAGGTGCGCAAGGGTCGCGCGCGGGGCCTGATCTCCGCCGGCAACACCGGCGCGGTGATGGCGACGGCATTGACTGTGATGGGCCGCATCCCGGGAGTCTATCGGCCGGCCGTCGCCCAAGCGTTTCCCACCTTGCAAGGCGCCTGGACGCTGCTGCTCGACGTTGGCGCGAACGTCGATTGCACCGCGGACATGCTGGTCCAGTTCGCGGTGATGGGCGACGTTTATTCGCGCGTCCTGTTCGGCTGCGAGAATCCCCGCGTGGGCCTTCTTTCGATCGGCGAAGAAGAGCACAAGGGCAATGAATTGACCGGTGAAGCGGGTCCGTTGTTGAAGCAGCAGCCGCTCAACTTCATCGGCAACGTCGAGGGGCACGACCTCTATTCGGGCAACGCCGACGTGATTGTCTGCGACGGATTCACCGGGAATGTCGCCCTGAAAGTGAGCGAAGGGCTTGTCGCGGCCATCAAGTCGATGCTGCGCGAGTCGCTGGAAGCGACGGTGGTGCGGCAGATCGGTTACGGTTTGGCGAAAGGCGCGTTCGACGATTTCCGCAAGCGCCTCGACTATACCGAATACGGCGGGGCGCCGATGCTCGGCGTCAAGGGCGGCGTCATCATCTGCCACGGCCGCTCGAACGCCAACGCGATCAAGAACGCCATCCGCGTTGCGGTCGAACTCGAAAAGGGCGGAATCAATCAAAAGATCGAACGCAATCTGGAGCGCAGCCTGGAACGAGTCTGAGCGCACCGCCGGCTTTACGGGGGCGTCCGTCTCGCGGCGAAATGATCGAAGCCGCTCGGTTCGAGGGCGGTCGTCTCTCCGGCCCTTTCAAGCAGTACGCCTTTGCCGCTCTCGACAGTTCCGATGCGAGTCAATTCGAGGCCGTCGTAACAGGCCGGCATCTTTGCTTGAGAGGGCGCGGTGAAAAGCAGCTCGTATTCCTCTCCCGAGGCGAGCGCGTCTGCGACCGTTGCGCCCCGGAAGAGCGGGATGCGCGCGGAGTCGATGCGCAGCGCGACGCCGCCGGCGTTGGCCAAGCGTAAGGCGTCGGTCGAAAGTCCGTCGCTCAAGTCGATCGCCGCCGTCCCGCCCCGCTCGCGGATGAAAGCGCCCAGCGCAAGGCGGGCGGTCGGCCGGCAGTGCCTGCGGACGGCGCGGTTGCGCATATCGACTTTGCCCGCCGGCAGACGCCTGAGTCCGAGCAGCGAGCCCCCGAGCCGCCCGGATACGTACACCCGGTCTCC
Source organism: Bryobacterales bacterium (assembly GCA_965214915.1). Classification (GTDB taxonomy): domain Bacteria; phylum Acidobacteriota; class Terriglobia; order Bryobacterales; family UBA6623; genus CATQHP01. The sequence goes on from CBDCCP010000001.1 coordinate 2,457,653, forward strand.
CGGGCGGGCGCCGCTGCGTCTGAGGGCGCTTGCCTGCGGCGCCACGCCGGCCGCGGTCACATTCGCCGCAAAGAGATCGGAGCGGGCGACGTCTCCGCCGATCAGCGCGAACCCGTCGAGCCGATGCTCGTCGGCGGCCGCTCTCATCCCCCGCATGAACTCTCGCAAAGCGCGGCCGATGCTCCACTGCGGAAGAGCCAGAGACAAGAGAAAGTAAAGCGGACGCCCGCCCATCGCCGCGATATCGCTCAACGATCGCACCAGCGCCTTATGCCCCAGCATCCCGAATGGATGCCTGCCTCTGATGAAGTGTTGGTTCTCGATGATTTGATCGGTCGTCAGCAGCAACTCCTCGCCGCGGCCGACCGGGCGGGCGATCGCGCAATCGTCTCCCCCGGCGAGCACGACCGTATCGCTGCGGCAACCGCCCCAAATCGACTGAATCGACCGGATGAGTCGTTCTTCACTATCATGGTTTTCGGTCGCTGTGCTCAAAATATCCGCCCGCAGGCCGATAGGCGCCTTGTTGACAGGCGTATGGCCTGCTTGCTACCTTCGTTGAAAGCTTCGACGTATATGTTGTACAGTCAACTTTGACCGCTGCCTTTCCAGCGTTGTCTTGGGCTGGTTGACGTACATTCGGTTCGAATGAGTAAAAACCATTTTATCGTGGTGGTCGGGCACCCTGTTCACGGACGGATCAAGCGTCTTCGCATCCCGCACTATTTCGCGCATCTCGCCGCAGCCGGCATTTTGTTCGCGTTGATCGCCGGCATCGGGATTACTGCGAGTTACTGGCGGATGTTCCACAAGGTGCAGGAGTTCAACAAGCTTCGCGCCGAGAACAAGGCGCTGCAGCGCGAATACGACCGACTGCAAGCGACGGTCGAAGAGCGGGAAGTCCAACTGGCCTCGATGGGCAGCTTGGCCAATGAGGTTTCGGTTGCTTTCGGCATTCAGAGAAAGCCGGTCGAACCGACTAGCGGCAACGAAGGCGACGCCGCTCTGCTTTTCACGCAGTCGATGAATCAATTCGACATGCTGCAGGAAGTACGGCTGGACGGTCGGACCGACGAATCGATGTGGTCATGGTTGGCGAACACCACGCCGTCGATCTGGCCGGTAAAAGGGCGGATCAGCAGCAGTTTCGGAACCCGCAGCGATCCCTTCAACGGCGAAGGATATTTCCATTCCGGGATCGACCTCAGCGCGGCCGGCGGTCAACCGGTTGTCGCGGCCGCCGACGGCCGCGTCGTGAAAGCGGGCTGGGCCGGAGCATTGGGCCGCTGCGTAAAGATCGATCACGGCCGCAACGGGCTTTCGACCATCTACGGCCACATGATGCAAATATATGCGCGGCCGGGCCAGATCGTCCGTCGCGGCGAAGTGATCGGACGCACCGGAAGCACGGGACGCGCCACCGGCAAGCACGTGCATTACGAAGTCCGCTATAAAGGCACCCCCGTCAATCCCTACAAATATCTGCAAAAGAACGCCGACCGCATCAACGGTCTGGCCCTGGCCGACTGAGCCGGCCCTGCAGATCGCTTAGAATACCGTCCGCAAGCGGCAGCGATAGCCGCACAGCCGTTTCGTCGAGTTCTATCGAGCAACCCTCGATTGCCGGCAGCCAGACGCTCGACCGATCCGCCGTGCGGGTCACGGCCTCGACGAATTGCAGGCTTGCGGATAGCGATTCCCGCAGCGCCGCGGCCCGCGCGGCGCCGCCGGCAGCGAGGGTCAGGCGAATGTCGTACGAGCTCCCCGCCGGCAGGGTCACAGAGGCCGTTTGCGCATTTTCCAGAGCTTTAGCGATGAAGTTGAGGTTGAAGCCCTGCGGGGCGCGCTCGGCCAATGCGTACAGGGCCGGCGGGCGGAAACGTATCTGTACGGCGGCGGACTCGTCGATTGCCGGCAGCGGCAGGCTCTCCTTCGGCGGAGCCGCGAGCGGCCGGCGGCTATCCAGATTGACCAGCACCAGACGGTCTTCGAGTCTCTCTATGCTTGCCGAGCCGAGAGCCGCGAGAGTCCCCGTATAGGCGGACCGGGTGCGGACGACGAGTTGCGTCTTCGCCGGCATGACGGCGCCGGCGGCGAGCTCCGGCTGTAGCGCCTCGAATGCGCCGCCGCCGATTGCTTCGACGAACCCGCGCAACGCAGGCGATGCGGAAAGACGGTCGAAATCGGCGTGGAAGTAAACGAGACCGCCGCTGTCGAGACGGCCGTACAGCCGTTCCAGGGGCGAAGGCTCGGGCAAGGAGCAACCCGCCAGAAAAACCGCTGCGGCGACCCCGCGAAAGAATCCGGCGCGTGGGCCGGGGGATGCGGAGAGCATGGCCGAAAATCAGTGCTCGACCTGGTAATTGGGCGCCTCGGTCGTAATCAGCACGTCGTGGACGTGGCCTTCCCGCAGACCGGCCGGCGAGGTCTTGATGAAGCGGGTCTTCGTGCGCATTTCGTCGATCGTCCTGCAGCCGCAATAGCCCATGCCCGCGCGGACTCCGCCGACCAACTGATGGACCAGGTCAGCCAACTGGCCCTTGTGCGGGACGCGGCCTTCCACGCCTTCAGGCACGAGCTTGCCGCTCGACGCAACCTGCGCGTAACGGTCGCTGCCTTGCTGCATCGCCCCGATCGAGCCCATGCCGCGATAGGTCTTGTATGTGCGGCCCTGGTAAAGCACCGTTTCCCCGGGGCTTTCCTCCGTGCCGGCGAGCAGGCTGCCGATCATGACCGTATGCGCGCCGGCGGCAATTGCTTTCGAGATGTCGCCGGAATACTTGATGCCGCCGTCCGAAGTGATCGGCACGCCGGAACTCTCGGCGGCCCTGACGCATTCGGCGACGGCGCTGATCTGCGGCACGCCGGCGCCCGAAACGATGCGGGTGGTGCAAATCGAACCGGGACCGATGCCTACTTTCAGCCCATCGACGCCGAGCTCGATCAGGTCGCGCACGGCTGCGCCCGTGGCGATGTTGCCGGCGACGATCTGGGCGTCGGGAAGCTCCCGGCGCAGCGTCTTGACCGCTTCGAAAACGCCGCGGGTATGCCCATGAGCGGTGTCGATTGCGAGCACGTCCACTTTTTTCTTCCAGAGTTCCTTGGCCCGCTCGACAAAGTCGCCGGAAGCGCCTACCGCGGCGCCGACCAGCAACCGGCCCTGCTCGTCTTTGGCGGCGTTCGGGTACTTACGTTTCTTCTGGATGTCTTTGACGGTGATCAGACCTTTGAGACGATAGTCGTCGTCCACGACCAGCAACTTTTCGATGCGGTGCTTGTGCAGGAGCTTTTCGGCCTCTTCGAGGGTCGTGCCCACGGCGACCGTGACCAGATTCTCCTTGGTCATGACCTCTTTGACGGCAAGATCGCGGCGGGTCTCGAAGCGCAGGTCGCGGTTGGTCAGAATGCCCACCAGCTTGCCGTTGTCGGTAACCGGGACGCCCGAGATGCGATAGTGGCCCATGAGTTCGAGCGCGTCGGAAATCTTGCTGTCGGGCGAGATGGTGATCGGGTCGACGATCATCCCCGATTCGCTGCGTTTCACGCGGTCGACTTCTTCCGCTTGGCGCGCGATCGGCATGTTGCGGTGGATGAACCCAAGGCCCCCCTGCCGGGCAAGCGCGATGGCCAACCGGGACTCCGACACGGTATCCATCGCGGCGCTTACCAGCGGGATATTCAACTCGACCTTGGTGGTGATGCGCGTCCGAACATCGGTTTCGGTCGGCAGGATTTCGCTGTAGGCGGGAAGGAGAAGAACGTCGTCGAACGTGAGAGCTTCGGGCAGCGGATCGATAACCATACATAATTTTAACGGACTGCCGCATTCGCCGCGCAAGCTCAACAGTCCGTGGTGAAAGTGGCGTGGGCGGCGCGGCGGGCTCCTGCGGTCGCTCGTCTTTCCGGCCCGCGCAACGGACGACGAAGCCGACGGCCGCAAATGCCCACCGCCCAAAAGGTTACGCGCCCTTGCTTGCTTGCCGCACGGAGAGCACGGCGCTGCCTACACGGTACTGCGTCGGTTCCCGGGCGCGTAACGCCGCCTGCGTGACTTTTGCCAAGTACTGTCAAGCGCGGGGAAACCGGCTACGCCAAGCTGAGCGACGGCTGCGCCGCCAGGTCTGCGCCGTCGAACGAGCCGCGCAGGAACCGCGGATAGGCGGCGGCGGCGATCATGGCGGCGTTGTCGGTCGAGAGCGCCGGGGTTGGGAAATACACCGGATAGGGCAGCGATGAGAATCGCTTGCGCAGTCCGGAGTTCGCCGCCACTCCGCCGGAGACAACGATCGATGCGGCGTTCTCTTTGCGCGCGGCATCGACCGCCCGCCGCAGCAACTCTTCGATGACGCGGTACTGGAAGGCCGCCAGCAAATTCAGCGTCGTCTCGCCGGCCGAGGCGCGGGCCTGCTCGATGGTAAGCCGCGGGCCGCCAAGGAATTTCTTGCGTTCGGCGATTTCGGCATCCAGATCGGCAGCTCTGACAAAGCGCAGCACTGCGGTCTTGAGACCGGAAAAACTCATGTCGAGCCGGTTGCCCTTCATCCGCGACGAAGGCAGCTTGATCGCTTGCGGGTCGCCGTAGGGCGCGAGCTTGTCGATGAGCGGGCCGCCGGGATAGCCGAAACCGAGCAGCTTGGCGACCTTGTCGAACGACTCGCCGGCGGCATCGTCGCGCGTGCGCCCGATCAGTTTGTAGGAGTACGCGTCCCGCTCGGTTCGGCGGGCAAGAAACAAGTGGCTGTGGCCGCCGCTGACGACCAGCGTCAGGGCCGGAAATTCGATTTCCACGCCTTTGCCGCGCTGCTCCAGGACAACGGCGTGGATGTGGCCCTCGATATGGTTCACGCCGATCAGCGGGACGCCCAGCGAAACGGCCAACCCTTTGGCGTAGGTCAACCCGACCAGCAGCGAGCCGATGAGTCCCGGGCCGTAGGTCACGCCGACCGCGTCGAGATCGCGGTAGCCGATGCCGGCGCGGTCCAGGGCTTCGCGGACCACCGGGACGATCGCGCGCAGGTGCTCGCGCGAAGCCAGCTCGGGCACGACTCCGCCGTACTTGGCGTGGGTGTCGAATTGCGACGAGATCACGTTCGACAGCATGCGCGGGCCGTCCTCGACAACGGCCGCGGCCGTTTCGTCGCACGAGGTTTCAATGCCGAGCAGATACATAATCTGAATGGAAAACCCCCGCCGGTTCGGTTCGCCGGCGGGGGCGGATCGGCGGCGGCGCGCCGAATCTCTTTGCGTCAGTAGAATTGTCCTCAAATGGTGGGCGCCGGTCCACGGGAGCGGCGTCCCCTCACTGGCAATTCGGGGAATCGGAACGTTCGTACGGTAGCCTTAGCCTTCGGCCACCTCACCATTCAGAGAACTACTACTAGTGCTGGAATCACTCATCGTACTGAATCACCTCCTTTCGCCAGTCTGGCTGCATCTATCGTAAAGCGGCGGCGTCGCGCAAGTCAACCGGGGCGGTCTTGCTATCTACTATCCACTAACTTGGCCGCGGCATAGTGGATCGCATTGAAGAGCAGCTTGAATGTTCCGTGAGACTGGGCGCGGAATTGAGGCTGGAAGCCGATGAGCACAATGCGTCCGCTGTGGTATTTCACTTCGGCGGCCGCGATGCGGTTGTGGAGGTGTTTTTCGCCCCGCATCCAGCCGCTTTGCAGGAGATCGGCGTTGGGGTAGCGCGCGATCACGCGCAGAGCGGTATAGCCGAATCCCGGAGCGGGCGCGAAAGCCGCGTTGTCTTTGAAGACGGCGACGGCTTCTTCGGCGATTCCGTAGGCGATCGGGTGGCCGCGGTCGACGCGCATGCGCAGGAACGCGCCCGGCGCGGAAAATTGTTTGGGCTTGAGATCCGCGAGGGCGTTGCGCAGCGGCAACTCGAAGACTTGCAGAGCGTACTCGGTGGAATCGCCCAAGGCAATGAGCGTGCCGCCGGCGGATACGAACTCGCGGAGCGCGCGCCGGCCCTTGCCGCCAAGTCCGCCGGCGAACTCGGGCGGCGTCGGCGCTGCGCGTCCCGCGGCAATCGACTTGGCGCCGCGGTCGCCCGGCAGGATAATCGCGTCCCACTGAGCGTTGAGCTTTCCGGCGCGAATAGCGGCGTTGCCGATGGAGGTGAAGGAAAACTCATATTCCTCCAGCAGATAGCGGGACCAGCCCTCGTCTATCGAAGCGGTGTAGGGCCGGTAGAGCGCCGCGCGGGGCTTGCGCAGGCGGAGCATCGCGGCTTTCGGCGCCCGCTTCAGCCCCTGCGCATCGAGGCCGAGCTCGTCGATCATGCCGGCCAGCCGGATTTCTTCGACGCCTTCGATCCACAGCGCGCCGGGGGGCGATTTTCCGCCGCCCGCGTCGGTCGGGGATGTCAACCATGAGACCGCCGCTCCTGCATTCAACAGACGGTTGGTCAGGCGGACCTTGTTGTTGGGCTCGGGCCGAACGACGTGCCCCGCTGCGTCCGCCTGACCGCGGAAGACGCCCCGCAACGGCGCGAAGGCGTCGATTTTCTTCAGCGAGGTTTGAAACGCGTCTTCGACACGAACCGCCGCGACGCCCATTTGGAGCGGCAGAGTCCAGGCCGTCATGTCGTAGGGCCGCTCGTTCATTGCGCCGGCGGGCATTGCCCGCGGGTCGGGATGCCGCTGGGGTTCGAGCAGGTCTTTCGCGTAGGCGCGGAAGGGCTGCGCCATGCGGATGACGTAGCTGCCGGCTCGATACCGGCGCCCGCCGATGCGGAAACCGCCCTTGGCGCGCTCGATGGCGACGCCCGCATCGTGCAGCATTTCGACCATGCGGCGGGCTGCTGCGGGGTCGTGCTGCTCGGCCGGGATCACGTAGGCGTAGGGCGCTTCGGTCTTGCCGCGCTCGATGGCGGAGCGGCCCATGTGGATGTGGTTCTGGATGAAGCGCGTCCTTTGGTTAGCCGCCGTCTCGAGCAGCGCGCAGGTGAGCGCCAACTCGGCGTCGATGATATCGCGCAGGGTCCACTTGCCGCCGAGCCACGGCAGCGGGTAGTTGTAGCGCGGCATCACGTCGCGGGGAGGGGGCATCGGCGCATTCGGGTTTTTCTTGCGCTCTTCGTACCAGTCGGCGCGGCTCGGCGGATTCTCGAGAGGCTTGCCGAGCTCGGCTTGCCGCTGATAGACGGGGCTGCCCAGATTGGCGCCGGCGACCTCGCTCAGGATGCCGGCGATGTTGTGGAACCAGGCGCCGCGCAGGAATCCGCCCTGCCACCACGCGGTGTATTTCTGGTCGTAGCCGACGCCGCGGATTCCGGCGCGGTGCAAGGCGTCGTACATGGCGAAGCCGATCTGCCCGATCTCCGCCCAGATCGTCGGATCGACGTTGGGGTTGATCGGGTTGCGGAACGGCGGCACGAAGACGCGCATTCCGGAATTGCCCTGCTGGTGCTCGTCCAGATAGATTTGCGGAAACCATTCTTTGAAGAGAATCGCGTTGACGTAGCGGCTTTCGACCTGAGTCATGAAAACTGCGTCACGGTTGTTGTCGTGTCCCGCATACGGGTGATAGAGCCAGGGCAGCGGCGCCCAGGCGTATTTCGTTCCCCGCACCCGGTTGTTCCAATCGGTAACGATGATCTGACCGTCAGGATTGAACGACGGCACAAGCAGGAAAACGACGTTGTCGAGCACGTTCCGCGTCCAGTCGGATGTCTCGACCGCCAGCCGGTGGACAAGCTCCAGCGCCATCTGCGACGATCCGATTTCGGTGGCGTGGATATTGCAGGTTACGAGGACGACGATGGGCGATTCCCGCGCCAGGCGCGCGGCGTCCTCTCCGCCGAGCTCGTCCGGATGCGCGATGCGCCATTGATTGCGTTTGATCTCTTCGAGGCGCGCGAGGTTGCGCGGCGCGGAGATTGTCGCCAGGATAAACGGGTTCCCGTTGGTGGATTTGCCGAGCTCTTCCACCACAACGCGGTCGCTTGCGGCCGCGGCGGTCTCGAAGTATTCGACGATGCGCTCCCAGCGGACAAGGTTTCCGTCGGAGCCGATCGGAAATCCGGCGAAGTCGCTCGGGTCGGGAACCTGTGCGGCGAGCGCGGCGGCCCAGGTGCAGAGAAAAAGCAACAATCGCCGCATGGAGAACGATTTTTAGCATAGATGCTTTCGGCCCCGCTGCTATAGTGTCGGCGTGAATCGCCGCATTGCAGTCAAAGTATTGACGGCCGCCTCGACCGGGCCGTTCTTCGCGTTCTCGAAGACGCAGCAGGCCAACCTGCTGTTTCTATGCTCCGACCAGCACCAGACCGCCGCCGCGGGGTGCTACGGCCACGATCAAGTCCGCACGCCGCATATCGACGAGATCGCGGCGGACGGCGTCCGCTTCGACCATGCCTACTGCCAATCGCCGGTGTGCGTTCCGTCGCGGGGATCGATCGTCACCGGCGTTTACCCCAGCAAGCACGGGGCCAAGATCCTGCAGGACCCCTTACCGAACGAGGCTCGCACCGTGGGGCATTTCTTCAAGGACCGGGGTTACGCGACGGCGGCGATCGGCAAAATGCACTTCGTGGACGAATCGCGCCGGCACGGCTTCGACCACCGCATCAACGCGAGCGACCATGCGGCGCGTCTGACGAAGCAAGAGTTGCAGTCCCTGCGCAAGGATCAAGGCGAGGGCGGCGGAACCGTCGGGCGGCCGTCGAAGATGTCCGAGCGGCTCTTCCGCGATACGCACTATGCCGAGGAAGCGGTTCGCTTCCTGCGGGCGCACAGCGATAAGCCGTTTTGTTTGTGGGCGTCGTTCTTCATGCCGCATACGCCGCTCGTGCCCCACCGCAAGTATTGGGATCTCTACGAAGGGATGCGGCTGCGCTTGCCCGAGCGTTCCGACCGCGAGCTCGAAGGCGGTTTTCACGGCCATCTGGTGCGGGCCAAAGAGCGCGGCTGGTACGGGCAGACCGACGAGCAGCTTCACCAGGCCATCCGCGGCTACTACGGCAACGTCAGCCAGATGGACGCCAATGTCGGCCGCGTGTTCGACACCTTGCGCGAGCTCGGCCTCGACAAGAACACCGTGGTCGTCTATACCTCCGACCACGGCGAGATGGCCGGCGCGCACCGCATGTGGACGAAGCACAACATGTACGAGCAATCGGTGAACGTGCCGCTGATCGTGCGCATGCCCGAGCGCATGGAAGCCGGAAAGCTTCGCCGGCACATCGTCGAGCAGGTCGATCTCTTTCCGACCTTGGCCGAGTTGTGCGGGTTCCCGGCGCCGCAAGGCCTCGACGGCAGGTCTTTTGCGGCGTCGGCGCGGGGCGGCCGCTTTGCCGCAAAAGAAACCGCTTACGCGGAGTACTACTTCTGCCGCAGGGTCTTTACGGCGGACAACCGATTCGTGGGCAAGCCTCCGATCTTGATGGTGCGCAGCGGCGAGTGGAAACTGAATTACCTGAGCTGGGAGCGCAGCGAACTGTTCGATCTGGCGAAGGATCCGGGCGAGTTCCATAACGCGATCGACGACCCGGGCAACGCGGGGATCGTCAAGGAATTGACCGCGATTGCCGAGCGGAACTACCGGGGGTAAGAGCCGATTCGCCCGATCCGCGCAGTTTTTGTGAAATTTTTTTACAGCGGCCCTTGACATGGGGAGAGATTCGGCCGAAAATCGAATTTAAGAATGCACCCACGGGTCCCTGCGTGCACCCGTGCGAAGAATTATGGCCCGTGCTAACTCCACGGGCCATTTTTGTTTGGTAGCCGCGGTCATGAGAATTCCAGCGGTCTTCATCGACGGTGGGTATCTTGACAAGGTGCTGGAGTACGACCACGATGGAGCCAGAATCGACTATGCAAAGCTTGCCCATGCCATGTGCGAGCCGGAAGAGCTTCTGAGGGCCTACTACTATCACTGCCTGCCCTATCGAAGCGACCCGCCAACTCCCGAGGAACAGTCGCGATACCGCCAGAAGCGTCGCTTCACGGCCGCTCTTTCGCATCTTCCCCGGTTCGAGGTCAGGCTTGGCAAGCTCGCGTACGGTGGCAACGACGATAGAGGAAATCCGATTTTTCAGCAGAAGCAGGTCGATTGCACGATGGGCGTCGATATGGCCCTCTTCGCAGCCAAGGGCAAGATCGATGCCGTTGCTGTTTTCACCGGCGACAGCGACCTCGTGCCGGCGATTCAAGCAGTGAAGAACGAAGGCGTTCTCGTGACCCTGTGGCACGGGAGTTGGAACTCGCCCAAGACCCGCCCCAGCCGGGAACTGTACGAATTGGCGGACGAGCGGAGAGAACTGACGCCCGACACCGTGAGCCGACTGCTCAGGCCGTAACCGGCTGCTTGCCGTCCTTTTCCGGCGGTCAGCCGATTGCGGGCAATTCGCTCAGCAAAACGTTTTCGCCCGCTTTGAGGCCCGAGCGAATTGCGGCATGGGTGTCGTTTTGGCCCTCGACCACCACTTTGCGCTCGGCGAAGCTCTCTCCGTCGCGGACGTACACGACGGTTTGGCCGTCGACATTGCGCAGGGCGCTGCGCGGCACGATCACTTCGGCCGGCGCAGCCGACAGCATGATATCGGCGCTGGCGGAAAGATCGGGCAGCACGCGTTCGTCCTGCTCTTCGAGAGCGATCAATACCGGGATGTTCTTCATGTAGCTGCTCGGGCCGCTTCGCCTGAACTTCGCGCCGCCGCCCGAGGTAGCGATAGCCCCGACGCTGAAGATGCGGCCGGTCAATTCCATGCCGGGGTAGGCATCCAGAAAGACCTTGGCTTTTTGGCCGATGCGCACCGCTTGAGCGTCCACTTGGTTCACCGATGCATTGAGCACCATTTGAGAGACATCCACGACGCGCATGAAGAGCGCGCCGGGGTAAACCCGGTCGCCGGGAGACGCCTGATCGAACTGTCCGTTGCCCTTGTACATCGTCTCGAGAACCACGAGGCCGCCGACGGGCGTTTCGATGCTCAGCCGTTCGTAGTCGCGTTGATGCCGCTCGGTGTGCAAGCGGTCCTCGTCAACTTGGATCTCGAAGGTGCGCAAGTCGGCGCGGTGGACGCCTTCCATCATGCGGCCCTCTTCTTCGAGCTGCTTCCAGGTAACGTTGGCTTCCTCGGCCATGTTCTTGAGGATTTCCGCCTCGATCTCGGACCTGACCTCGGAGGTGCGCACGTCCAGGACGGCTTTTTCGTATTCCGCTTTGGCGGTGGTTCGCGCTTGCCGGTCGGTCTCGCGGAGAACCATGATCTCGGCGCGGCGCTTTTCGACATTCGCCTCGGATTGGGTTTGTACGGATATCCGATCGTCGATGTGGTCTTCAAGCCATTTCAACTCGAATTCCGCGACCACAGCGCCGGGAGCGACGATGCTGCCGGGCGCGGCCAGCTTCGCCAGCGTGAGCTGCTGCGAGCCCGCGTCGCGGGGGCCGCGCATGCGAGGCGCTCGGATCGCGGCATAATCGCGCGTCTCGATCGTGCCGCCGACGCGCAGGGTCGATGCCAGCGTGCCCGATGTCGCCACCGCCGTGCGGATCTGAGCGGAGACCCCGCGCGCCGCCAACTCATTGCGCGACGTGTTGGCGAGGCTCCACAGCAGCACGCCGAGGCCCGCCGACGCCAGCAGACCGAGGAAAATCTTCAGCCAAGGCGTCGGGGGCGGGAGAGCCGGACCCTGTTGAGGCACGATCTCGGGCCGCGCTGGAGACTCCAGGGGCGCCGCCGGCTCGGCGGCGGCATGGGCGTTGCGCGGTAGGGGTTCTTGCATGATCGGCGCCTCGTTTCTCCTATCAGTATAGTCTAGCAGTCTAAGTTTAGCCGCTTGTGGGCTGTTCATCGCCTATTTGCAAACCGCCAAGGCCCTCGACTTGCGCGAGGCGGAAGCCGATCCGCGGCCGATCGCCTGGAAAGCGGTCGGCCTCAGGGGTTATCCTTGTCCCCTTGTCCCGGCCTGTGTTTGGGCGGAACTTCGTAAATCCCTCCCATCCGCGAACCGTAGAAAAATGCGGCGGCAGCCGGCAGGGTGAACACGGCATGCCACTTAAGCCTTTCCGAGGCAGAGGGACGCTCCTTGTTGAAGTGCAGTTCCAGTAGCGTGAGAGGAATCGCCAAGGCGACCCATCCGGGCCAGCGTTTCGCGAACGGGCGGCGAATTAAAACCTTGCGCACGGCGGTTTTTTGCAGGGTTCGAGTCCGGCCGTTCTTGAGCGCCAGCGTGACGGAGTCGGTCGTGGCCGCGAGGAAGCGGCCTTTGATCTTCCGGCTTCCCGGGGGAGCTTCGTCCTTATACAACTGCACCTCGGTTTTGGTTCGGGGGGCGACGGCTTGCACCCTCGACCAGTAGGGCATGTGCCTTGCGGCGCAGTCCGGCAGGATGGATAGCAGCAGCAGGAGCGCAAGCCCGTTGGCCGCGGTCTTGCCGAAGAGCCTCCCGCGGCTTCCCGTTCGACTCATTGCAGCGACCTCAGGGTAACCCGAAGTTCCCGGTTCGCAACCGCGATCCCCCGCTGCTTGTCGGCAGTCTTCACGCGCACGAATTTGCAAACCGCCAAGGACCTCGACTTGCGCGAGGCGGAAGCCGATCCGCGGCCGATCGCCTGGAAAGCGGTCGGCATCAGGGGTTATCCTTGTCCCCTTGTCCCGGCCTGTGCTTGGGCGGAACTTCGTAAATCCCTCCCATCCGCGATCCGTAAAAAAATGCGGCAGCGGTTGGCAGGGTGAACAGGGCATGTCCCCCAAGCCTCTCTAGGGCAGTGGGTGGCAGGTCGATGTGCAGGGCGAGTTCCGTTAGCACGGAGGCAACTCCCAAGGCGACCCATCCCGGGGTTCGTTTCTGAAACGGCCGTCGGGTCAGCACCTTACGCACGGCCTGCTTGCGGAGGGTGCGGGTTTGCCCGTCCTTGAGAGCCAGCGTGACGGAGTCGATCGTGGCCGCGAGGAAGCGGCCTTTGATCTTCCGGCTTCCCGGGGGAGCTTCGTCCTTATACAACTGCACTTCGGTCTTGGTTCGGGGGGCCACGGCTTGCACCCTCGACCAGTAGGGCATGTGCCTTGCGGCGCAGTCCGGCAGGATGGACAGCAGCAGCAGGAGCGCAAGCCCGTTGGCCGCGGTCTTGCCGAAGAGCCTCCCGCGGCTTCCCGTTCGACTCATTGCAGCGACCTCAGGGTAACCCGAAGTTCCTGGTTCGAAACCGCAAACCCCCGCCGCTCGCCGGCAGTCTTCACGCGCACGATGCCCACCGCTGCGGATGCAACGGCGACAGGTTAACATATGTTAAGCAAAGACGCTGCGCAAGACGTTTCGGTTTCCCGGTCGTTATAAAATCATTGGAGTGACTCGTCCTGCTTGGCCGATCTTGCTGATTCCGCTCGCGCTTGCGGCGGCGCCCGCGGGCGGAGACGGGCCGCGGAAAGTCACGTTCAACCGCGACGTACGGCCGATTCTCTCGGACCGCTGCTACGCCTGCCACGGTCCGGACAAAAACCAGCGCAAGACGAACGTGCGTTTCGACCGGGAGCAGGGGGCGTTCCTGCCCTTGGCCGGCGGCGGTCGGGCGATCGTGCGCGGCAAGCCCGAGGAGAGCGTTTTACTACAGCGGGTGACTTCGAGCGATCCGGTTTTTCGCATGCCGCCCGCCTATGCAGGCCGCGACCCGCTCAGCGATGCGGAGATCGAAACGCTGCGGCTCTGGATCGAGCAGAGCGCGGAGTGGGAAAGGCACTGGTCGTTCATCCCTCCGCAGAGACCCGATCTGCCCGCCGTCGAGCGGCCGCAGTGGGCGCGCAATCCCATCGACCGCCTGGTGCTGGCGCGCTTGAAAGAGGAAGGTCTCGAGCCCTCGCCGCCGGCCGACCGGCGAACGCTCATTCGCCGCGCGTCTCTGGATCTGACCGGCTTGCCGCCGGCGCCCGAAGAAGTGGAGGCGTTTGTCGGCGACCGCGATCCCAACGCCTTCGAGAAAGTCGTGGACCGCCTGCTGCAATCGCCGCGGTTCGGCGAGCATCTGGCGGCGGCCTGGTTGGACGCCGCCCGCTACGCCGATACCAACGGCTACCAGACCGACGGCCCCCGCTCGATGTGGCGTTGGCGCGATTGGGTGATCGACGCGCTGAACCGCAACATGCCGTTCGACCGCTTCACGATCGAGCAACTGGCCGGCGACCTCTTGCCCGGCGCAACGCGCAGCCAGATCGTCGCCAGCGGCTTCAACCGCAATCACCGCACCACGGCCGAGGGCGGATCGGTCAACGAGGAGTTCCGCGTCGAGTACGTTGCCGACCGCGCGGAGACCACGGCCACGGTGTGGCTGGGGCTCACGGTCGGCTGCGCCCGCTGCCACGACCATAAATTCGATCCGCTGACGCAAAAGGAGTTCTACCAACTTTTCGCCTACTTCAATAACGTCGAAGAAAAAGGAATGGTCTGGAATTTCGGCAATGAAGACCCCTTGATCAAGGCGCCGCTGCCGGAACAGGAAGCGAAGCTGGCCGCGCTCGACGCGCGGTTGGAAGCGGCGCGCAGGAAGTTCGAGGCGCTTGCCGGCCGGATCGAGGCGGAACAGGCGGAGTGGGAGGCCGGGCTGCGCAAGTCGGCGCAACGGAACTGGACGCCGAGTCGGGGGCTGGCCGCTTATTTCCCGCTGAACGGCGCATACGCGCTCGACTCTTTTACAGGCGGCTCGGTGGACGGCAAGACCGCGCCCGACCCGGTCGAAACAATCTTCGGCAAAGGGCGTTTCGGCCGCGCGGTGAAATTCGACGGGACGCGCTATATCGACGGCGGCGCGGTCGGCAACTACAGCTATCTCGAGCCGATGAGCGTTTCCGCCTGGATCTATCCGACGAAGAAAAAGGACGGCGCGATTGTTTCTTCCATGACCGAAAACCCGATCGGCAGCGGCTGGGGACTCTTCCTCCGCGGGGGGAAACTGTGGTGGCACATGTCGCAGCGCTGGACGGATCTGAGCCTGCGCCTCGAAACGAAAAACGACATCGCGGTCGGCCGCTGGCAGCATGTCGCGCTGACCTACGACGGCAAGCGGAAAAGCAAGGGCGTACACGTCTATGTGGACGGAGTCGAGCAGGAGGTCGAGATTCTCTTCGACAATCTGGACTGGCCGTCGCGCAGCAACGCGCCGCTCAAGATCGGCGGCGGCGGCGGTCTCGACAACCGCTTCGCCGGGCGCATCGACGAGGTGCGCGTTTACGGGCGGGAGTTGACGGCGGACGAAGCGCGGTCGCTGGCCGTAGCCGAGAGCCTCGGCGTCTTGGCGCGCACGGCCAAAAGCAAACGCGGCGCGGCGCAGGAAGCGAAGCTGCGCATGGCGTTTCTCGAACAGGGCGCCTCGGCCGCGGCGCGCCGCCTGCGGGACGAGTGGGCCGAGGCGCGCAAAGCGAGAGACGAGTATTACGAGGCGATTCCGACCGTGATGGTCATGAAAGAAGGGCCGAAGCGGCAGGCGCACGTGCTCGACCGCGGCCTGTACGACGCCCCCGGCGAGAAAGTCGAGCCGGGGATTCCGGCGGCGCTCGCCGCGCCCGGCGCCGCGGCCCCGCGCGACCGCCTGGAGTTGGCGCGATGGCTCGTCGACCGCTCCAATCCGCTCACGGCGCGCGTCACGGTCAACCGTTTCTGGCAGATGCTTTTCGGCGTCGGACCGGTCAAGACAGTGGACGATTTCGGATCGCAGGGCGAAGCCCCGGTCAACCGGGAACTCCTCGACTGGCTGGCGGTCGATTTCATGGACTCGGGCTGGGATATCAAGCGGCTTTTCAAGACAATCGCACTGAGCAATACTTACCGCCAGTCCTCGCGGGTGACGCCCGAGCTGCTCGAACGCGATCCGCAGAACCGCTTGCTGGCGCGCGGGCCGCGCCTGCGGCTGGCGGCCGGCGCGATCCGCGACCAGGCCTTGGCCGTATCGGGGTTGCTGGTCGAAAAGGTAGGCGGCCCGTCGGTGAAACCCTACCAGCCGCCGGGTCTGTGGAGCGAGGTGTCCGCCAACAAATACCGGGCCGACAGCGGCAAAGGACTCTACCGCCGCAGTTTGTACACCTATTGGAAGCGCACGGTGGCGCCGCCCTTGATGATGAACTTCGACGCCTCCGACCGCGAGGTCTGCACGGTTCACGCCGCCCGCACCAACACCCCCTTGCAGGCGTTGAACCTGATGAACGACGTGACCTTCGTCGAGGCCGCGCGGCATTTCGCCGAGCGCTTGCTGCGCGAGGGCGGCGATACGCCGGAAGAGCGCATCCAGACCGCCTACGCGTTGGCGCTCGGCCGGCCGGCCCGCGGCCCCGAAGTGGGCGTGCTGGCGAAGACGCTCGACTCCTTCATCGAACGTTACGCCGGCGATCTCGATGCAGCCGAAGCTCTGCTCGGCGCAGGCGATTCTGCATGGGACGATTCGCTCGACGCCCGCGAGTTGGCGGCCTACGCCGGCTTGGCCGGCCTGGTGCTCAATCTGGACGAGACGGTGACGAAACAATGAACATTTCGAGTGGCGGACGCGAGGCGCTGACCCGGCGCCATTTCTTCGGCAAAACGGCCGTGGGCGTCGGCTCGATGGCCCTGGCCCACCTGCTCGGCCGCGATCTCGAGGCGGCGGAAACTTCGCCGGGGGGCTTGCCCGGCCTGCCCCACTTCGCGCCGAAGGCCAAGCGCATCGTCTACCTTTTTCAGTCGGGCGGACCGTCGCAACTCGAGACGTTCGACCCCAAACCGGGGCTCAAGAAGCTTCGCGGGCAGGACTTGCCCGAGTCGATCCGCAAGGGCCAGCGGCTGACGACGATGACCGCCGGGCAGACCAGCTTTCCCTTGGTGGAGTCGGCTTTCGGGTTCCGCCGGCACGGGCAGTCGGGGGCCTGGATTAGCGAGCTTCTGCCGCACACGGCGAAAATCGCCGACGACTTGTGCTTCATCCGCTCGCTGCACACCGAAGCGATCAACCACGACCCGGCCGTGACGTTTTTTCAAACCGGCTCGCAGATCGCGGGGCGGCCCAGCATGGGCGCGTGGCTCAGCTACGGATTGGGCAGCGAGAGCAGCGACCTGCCGGGGTTCGTGGTGATGATTACGCAAGGCACGGGCGGCCAACCGATTTACGATCGGCTGTGGGGTTCCGGCTTTCTGCCCACCCGCTATCAGGGCGTCAAGTTCCGCTCGGTCGGCGACCCGGTGCTTTACCTTTCGGACCCGAAGGGGTTTTCCCGCGCCCAGCGGCGCGAGTACCTCGATGCGCTCGGCGCGCTCAACCGCATGCATCTCGACGAGTTCGGCGACCCGGAGATCGCTACGCGCATCGCCCAGTACGAAATGGCCTTCAAGATGCAGCGCTCGGTCCCCGAGCTGACCGACCTGTCGGGCGAGCCCGACGCGGTATTCGCGCTTTACGGCGAGGAAGCCCGCAAGCCCGGAACCTATGCCTACAACTGCCTGATGGCGCGGCGGCTGGCCGAGCGGGGCGTGCGCTTCATCCAGCTTTACCACCGCGGCTGGGATCAGCACGGCAGCTTGCCGAAGGGCATTCGGCGGCAGGCGAAAGACACCGACCGGGCCTCGGCGGCGCTGGTCGCCGACCTCAAGCAGCGCGGCCTGCTCGAGGATACTCTCGTCGTCTGGGGCGGCGAGTTCGGGCGCACGGTTTATTGCCAGGGGACGATGACCGCTGACAACTACGGGCGCGACCATCATCCGCGGGCGTTCACCGTCTGGATGGCCGGCGGCGGCGTCAAGCCGGGCGTAACCTACGGCGCGACGGACGAGTTCAGCTACAACATCGTCGAGAACCCGGTGCATGTGCATGACCTGCAGGCCACGCTGCTGCGCCTGATGGGCGTCGACCACACCAAGCTGACGTACAAGTTCCAGGGGCGGCGCTTCCGCCTGACCGACGTCCACGGCAACGTGGTCGAGCCCGTGCTGGCGTAGCAGCCCGCTTGCGCGGGCAGTGGATGGTGGATAGTGAATAGTGGATGGCAAGACCGCCGTCCCGCGGCAACACGCAGGCGGCGTTAGCGCGCCCCGGGAGCGATGCAGGATCACGCAGGCGATCGAGGGACTCAGCGCCATGCCCTTTGCCCGGCAGGCCGGCCAGAGCGCGTAACCCTTTGGGCGGCGCCGCTTGCGCGGTCGGCCGGAAAGACACATTTGCGGCCGTCGGCTTCGTCGCCGCTTGCGCGGGCCGGTAAAACACAGCAGGAGTCCGTCGCGCCGACCACGGCGCTTTCAGCACGGACTGCTGCTAGAAGCGGAGCTTGTCGAGCAGGTCGTGGGCGGTGTTGTCGAAGCGCAGCGGCGTGATCGAGATCTTGCCGTCGCGGACGGCGGCGTAATCGCTGCCGGCTTCGGCATTCTCGAGGGGAACTTCCTCGTACATCCAGTAATACAGCCGCCCGTACGGGTCGCGCGCCTCGACCATCAGGTTGCGCGAGATCTTTTTGGACTGATGGGTGATTTCGATGCCGTCGTAGGTCGGGTGCGGCACGTTCACGTTCAGAGCAACGCCTTGGGGCAGTCCCTCGGCAAGAACTTTCGCAGCGAGTTCCGCGGCGAAGCGCGCCGCGGGGGCGTAGTCGATATCCCGCCGCCGGTTGACCGACACGGCAATCGAGGCGATGCCGTATTTCGCGCCTTCGGCCGCGCCCGCGACCGTGCCCGAGTAGAACGCGTTCTCGCCGAGGTTGGGGCCGTTGTTGATGCCCGAAATCACCAGGTCGGGCGGTTCTTCGAGTAACAGCGTCAGCGCCATCATGGCGCAGTCGGCGGGAGAGCCGTCCACCGCGAAGCGGTTCCTCCCGCGGTTTTCATAGCGGAACGGCCGGTGGAGCGTGATGCGGCGGCCGGCCCCGCTTTGCTCGATCAACGGGGCGACCGTGTAGATCTCGCCGACGGCCGCGAGCGCATTTTCCAGGGCCGCGATCCCGGGCGCATCGATGCCGTCGTCGTTGGTAACCAGGATTCTTGGCATGACGAGTCGATCCTCCAGCGTAACGCGGCCCGTCGCGCTATACTGGAAGAGTCGTGAAACCTCGGCCCGTCATTGTCGCCGATTCCGCGAAACGACGCCTGCGCCGTAGAGTGAGCCGCGGCGCGGCTGCTGACGCATCTCCTGCCTGACCGCGGCTCTCCGGTATCAACCGGCCGTTTCCCCCGAATTTTTTGAATCAGGCGCCGCGGCCCGTCCGCTTGGCGCGGCGCCGATGTTACCTTAGGAGCCGAATATGTCAAATGAAATTGCCGTTGCGCCCGAGGAGCGGGCGCTCATCGATCTTGAAAGTCGATACGTCGTTCAAAACTACGGCCGCGGCGAGAATACGCTGCGCGCCGCGCGCGCCGCGGGCGTTTATATTTACGACCTCTCGGGCAAGCGTTATCTCGATTTCATCTCCGGAATCGGCGTCAATGCGCTGGGGCATGCGCACCCGCGCCTGAACGCCGCGCTCAAAGAGCAGCTCGATACGCTGGTTCACTGCTCGAACCTTTATTACCACCCCTATCAGGGGCCCGTGGCCCAAAAGCTGGCGGCGATGAGCGGTTTGCAGCGCGCGTTCTTCTGCAACAGCGGCGCCGAGGCCGTCGAAGCCGCGCTGAAGATCGGCAAGGGCTACGGCCGCTCGAAGAGCGCCGGCAAGTACGAGATCGTCGCGCTGCACAACTCGTTCGCCGGGCGCACCCTCGGCGCGATCGCCGTGACCGGACAGCCGAAGTACCGCGAGCCGTTCGAGCCGCTGATGCCGGGCGTTCGCTACATCGACGTCAACGACATAGCCGCGCTGGAAGCGGCCGTCAACGACAATACGGCGGCCGTGTTCTTCGAGCCGGTTCTTGGCGAAGGGGGCATTGTCGAGGTCGATGCGGCGTTCGGCGCGAAGGCCAAGGAGCTTGCCGCACGGCACGATGCGCTTTTGATTTACGACGAGATCCAATGCGGTCTCGGCCGGACCGGCGAATTTTTCGTATTTCATCACTGGGGCAAGGACTTCACGCCCGACGTGCTGACCGTTGCCAAGCCCATCGCCGCAGGGCTGCCGCTGGGGGCCGTCATGTGCAACGAGAAGGCGGCTGCGGTATTCTCGGCCGGCATGCACGGCTCGACGTTCGGCGGCGGTGCGCTGGCTTGCCGCGCGGCGGTCGAATTTCTGTCGATGCTGCCCGATCTGTTGCCGCACATCCGCGACGTCGGCGGCTATTTCCACGAACGGCTGCGCGCGCTTGCCGCGAAGTACGACTTCGTGACCCGCACGCGCGGCAAAGGGTTGATGGTCGGCCTGGAGTTGACCGTTGCGGGCATGTGGGTCGTGCCGCCGGCGCAGGAGAAGGGGCTGTTGATGAACTGCACGGCGGGGAATATTTTGCGCTTTCTGCCGCCGTATATCGTCGAACGCGGGCATGTGGACGAGGCGGTCACGGTTCTCGACGAAATTTTCGCCGCCGGGCCGCCCGCAGACGAATGATAAAGTCCGCGCAGGGGGCAGGCGTCTCGGCGCCTCGCCCCGGCTCCAAGGGAATGCTCAGAAAAAAAACCGTGCGCCGATCTGGAGTTGCAGCGGTCCGACGCCGGGGATCTGCTTGTTGTTGCGGTCGTAGCTGCCGTCCTCCGCGCGCAGCCTGCGCCACGCGGGGCTGGGGCCGGCCGGCGCGCCCGTCTCCAGGTCGATCCCCGGCCCGTACAGCAGGTTGAAGCCGCCGTACTCGACGTTGTCGAAATCGAAGACGTTGAACAACTCGACCGAGAGTTGCGCGTTGACCCGCTCCGACAGGGAAAACCGCCGCAGCAGGCGCATGTCGACATTGCGCATGCCGCGGTTGCGGAACGCATTGCGCCCGAAGTAACGGCCCGGCGCCATGAGCGCGCGGTCGGTGTTGTAGAGGTCTCCGTTGAGATCCAAGCCCGAGGAAGGATTCAACGGCGGAGCGCTCGCAGCCCGCAGGATCGCCGACCAGGTGAAGTTGCCGGGCAGGTCCACGACGGCGTGGGCGGTGACTTGGTGGCGCATGTCCAGATCGGCGGGGCCGTGCGCGTCTTGCGGGCGGGCGTGGTCCGTGTAGAGAGGCCCCCAGAAATAGCCCTCGTTGATGTCGCTCGACCAGGCCCGCGCATAGGTGTAGTGGGCGATCAAGCGCGTCGTGTCGCCGAGATATTTCCAGTTGGCGGTAACGCCGTTGTAGCTTGCGCGGCCCAGCGATTCGATAACATGGACGCCGCTGAGCGCTGGCGAGGGCCGCCGGCCGACATCGTAGTAGGGAATTTGCGTGGGGTCGTCCGGCCGCACGAAAGCGGGGGGCAGGTTATAGTCCCTCAGGCCGTGCAGCCGCGACGTTTTGTTGTACATCCATTGCGCGCCGGCCACCGTCCTGTCGGTCAACCGGCGCTCCAGTCCGAGCGTGAATTTCACGGCGCGGGGATTGCGGAAATTCGGCGAGACGGTTTGCGGCGCCGCTCCCTGCAGCGGGTCGCCGCCCAGTACCCGGGCGATTTCCTCGGGCGAAAACACTGGAAGCTCGTCGAGCGGATAGGCGTTGAGGTCGATCCCTGCGGCCAGAAACTGCCGGTACACGGTGTCGTGGGCGGTGGGCAGCCCGACCGAGAGATTGAAGGGGGGGCGCCGATACGATTTGGTGGCGGCGTTGAAGAAGACCGGGGGCGTGACGGCGTGGAAGGCGCCCAGGCTGCCGCGAAACACCGTCCGCCCCGAGCCGCGGCCCGGGCTGTAGGCGAATCCCAGCCGCGGCATCCATTGGCGCCTGTCGTCCGGAAGATGAGCCGGGTTGAGCGCGCCGAACGGGAAATCGACGCCGCGCACCCGCGCGATGAGCTCGTCGTTACCCAATTGCGGAGACTGATTGAACTGGGCGGCCCAGCGAAAACCGAGATCCACCGTGAGTCCGGGGACGGGCCGCCAGGAATCCTGCAAATACAGCGCCGCATGACCCAGTTGCTGGATCCCGATCGTGTTGCCCATTTGGCGGAAATACTGCCCCGGCGCGTCGAAGCGGTTGGCCACCGCGCCCCCCGGGGTAAGGGCGTCCAGGATGCGGTCGGGGTCCGTGGGAAACAGGATGAACGTCCCGAACTGGTTCCGTCCGAAGATGTCGTCGATCCAGATATAGTCGGCCTCGACTCCGACCTTGAAGTCGTGCGCGCCGGAGTGAATCATCAGACTGTTGCTGAGCAACGGCCGGAAGTCGGTCTCGGTGGTCGGCAGGAACGGGCTTCCTCCGAACGCGCCCAATGTCGTGCGCACGGTCGGACGCCTGGCGTTGGGCTCGCGCGGGCGCTGCTCGCGGGTCGCCGTGAAGCGTAGTTGGTTGACTATGTTGGGCGTCGGCAGGCTCGTCCATTGCACGGTCAGAAAGTGGATGGAATCCTCTTCCGTGCCGTTGTAGTCCAGCGAGTTCGTGGTCCGGGCGCGGGTCGTGGCGGTGTCCACCCCGACGCTGTTGACGGCTTTCGCCGTGCTGAAGTTGTAGCGCGTCATCAACTGGTTGGAGTCGTCGAGCTGGAAGTCCAGCCGGGGAGTCAGCGCCCAGGCGTCGTTAGTCGATTCGAAAGGCTGCTCCAGGCTCAGCAGATAGTCGTAGGCTTCCGCTCCGCTCTTGCGGTTCGCGGCGTCCAGCAAGGGGAATTCCACATAGCGCGGAGTGTCGGCGTTCTGACGCTCGACCGCGAAGAACCAGAAACTGCGGTTGGGGATCAGCGGGCCTCCGACGGAACCGCCGAACTGCTGCAGTTTCTCCAGCACCTTGGCGCCGAAGGGGTCGCTGACCCCCAAATCCGGATGACGGATCTGATAGAACGCATCGCCGCGCAGTTCGTTGCCGCCCGACTTGGTCGAGACGTTGACTACGCCGGACGTGGTGCGGCCGTACTCCGCGGTAAAGCCGGAGGTGACCGCCTGGAATTCCTGTACGGCGCTTTGGGGAACGGTGATGATGAAGGTCGCCCGCTCGCCGCCCTGAATGCCGCCGAAAAACGCTTGGTTGTAGTCCGCGCCGTCGACGGTCACGTTGGTGTAGATGCCGCGCTGCGCGCCGAAGGAGAGGTGGCCCGTGGTGCGCGTGGCTTGCACCGAAGGAGTCAGCACCGCGAAGTCGTGGAAGCGCCGCCCGTTGATCGGCAGGTTGCCGAAGACATCGCTTGCGACGACGTTGCCGGACGCGGGCAGCATGGCGTCGACCAGCGGGGCGGCGACATCGATCTCGCTGTGCAGCCGCTCCAGGGCCAGGCGGATGTCCACGCGCACCGCGCTGCCCACGTTGACGACGATGCCGGTGACCGCGGCCGGCGCGAAATCGGGGCTGGAAGCAACGGCCGAGTACCGGCCGGGGCTCAGCGGGCCTGCCTGGAAGCGGCCCAGCGCATCGCTGCGCACCACTCGCGAGATGCCGCTATCGACGCTTTCCACATGGATCTCGGCGTCCGGGATGACGCCCCCGTCGGGTCCCAGGACGGTCCCGACGATGCGTCCGCGATGGGCGTCGAACTGCGCCGTGAGGAGACCGCCGAGCGCTGCGGGCAACAGCAGCGCCGAAACGAAGACCCATCCCGCCGCGCCGCCGCTGCTCGAACGCCCGATGCCCGCCGGCATTGTCTTGGGAAGAGGCCTGGGGCGAAGTGGCTTGGCCGGAAACATAATACCCAAACCATGTTATCAATCGCGGCTGACGGGATTCGCCCCGCGCCCGGTTCACGAGCCGCTTGCGCCGCAACTGTCGACGGTTTGTTCGATCAGCATGTCGACTACCTGCCGCAGGGCTTCCCGCTCGCTTGCGCCGGCCCGCAGAGCGTCGCGGTATGTCCGCTGTTGGCTGTGCGATCCGGCGCCGCGCTCGATGATCGTGAGCGCATGCTCGACCTCGCGGACGCAGCCGAAGTGTTCCGCGTCCTCGCGGAGGATTTCGAGAAGTTCCTCGGTCAACGCGGCGAAAGGGACGATCTCCCCGCGTCCGAAGTCCACCATGCCCTCGTCGAGGCCGTAACGCTGGGCGCGCCAGCGGTTTTCATGCACCAGCAGCGGAGCGTAGATCCGCCAGCGCTGGTTTTGACGCCTCAGCCTGTAGAGCATGCGGCAGATGCAGCGGAAAATGGCCGCGCAGCACAGCGCGTCCTCGAGCCGCGTGCAGACGTCGGTGATGCGCATCTCGATGGTCGGAAAGCGGGCGCTGGGCCGCACGTCCCACCACAGCTTCGTGGCGTCCTCGAGCAGGCCCGCCGCGATCATCAGGTCGA
The DNA here is from genome assembly GCA_965214915.1 of Bryobacterales bacterium. Taxonomy (GTDB): domain Bacteria; phylum Acidobacteriota; class Terriglobia; order Bryobacterales; family UBA6623; genus CATQHP01. The sequence goes on from CBDCCP010000001.1 coordinate 2,481,857, forward strand.
TCGTCCGCTTGTACTCTCCGTAACTTTCGAAGCGTTCCGGCAGCCCCGTGCGCGGCAGCTCGTCGAAAACGCACAGACGGTAGGAGTGGAGGCCGGTCTCGATGCCCTCCCAAAACGGGGAGGACGTGCTCAGCGCCAGCAGGTGCGGCAGGAAATAGGCTGCCTGGTTGAGGATGTCGATGCGCAGGTCGTCGTCCTCGATTCCGACATGGACGTGCATGCCGCCGATCATCAGCCGCCGGGCGGCGGCCTGCATATCCCGATGCAGGATGCGGTAGCGCTCCTTGTCGGTGTGCTTCTGCTCCCGCCATAGCGCGAAGGGATGCGTAGAGGCGGCGATCGGAGCGAGGCCGTGCTTGCCGGAGACGACCGCTACGGTACGGCGCAGGTGGGAGAGATCGGCGCGCACCCCGTCGATGGAATCGCAGACCGTGGTATCGACCTCGATCTGGGCTTGCAGGAACTCCGGGCTGACCTGGCCGGCGAGTGAGAGCGACGCGCACTCCTCGATCAGCGCGGCCGGCGGTTCGCTGACCAGGTTCCGCGAGCGGCGGTCGACCAGCAGATATTCTTCCTCGACGCCAATGGTGAAGCTCGGTTCCCGCGGCGCCATTCAACGCGCCTCGCGGTAGAGAGCGTTGTCCGCCAGGACGTCCGCCAGGAGCGCGGTGTAGCGCGCGACGCCCGCCGCATCGGCGATCAGGTCGGAGCGCACCTCGATCAGCGCGTTGGGCAGCCTCGCGGCGTTGGCGTGGAAGTCGTTCGAATAGTCGTAATGATCGCGGCCGGAATACGGCTCGTTGTCGCCGACCGTGAGCCCCGGGCGCCGGCGCAGCCCCTCCAGCAAGGGCACGGCGATGCGCGGGTCGCAGTCCCAGAGAACGCTGACATGCCAGGGGCGCACAGGGCCGCCGTTCAGCTTGGGCGTGAAGCTGTGAATCGCCAAGTAAGCCGGCGTCCGCCCGCGCTTGCGTATGCCGTCGAGGGTTTCGTCGATGGCGCGGTGATACGGGTAGAACAGAGCCTCCGCGCGGCGGGCCGCCTCCCGGGCGCTCAATCCGAGGTTGCCGGGGACGACGGCGCCGTCGCTGACGGCCGGAATCGATGTCTCGTGCCCCGGCCTGCGGTTGCAGTCGATCACCAGCCGCGAATAGCGGGAAAGCACGGCCGGGGCGTCGAATCTCGCGGACAGCCCGCGCACGATCGCGGCCGCGCCGGGGTCCCAGCCGATATGGCGCTGGAGCTCCTCCGGGCCGAGCCCCAGATTGCCCAGTGCTTGGGGAACGGCATGCGAGGCGTGATCGCAGGTAAACAGCACGGGGGCCGAGCCCGCCGGATTGACGATCTCGAACGGCGGCTGCTCGCAAGGAGCCAGCAACGGCTGCTCTTGGCGCGCAAGGCATTCCACGCCCCCGGCAGCCGTTCGCAACGAAGCGTCGGACGGCTGCGCCGCCCGCGTCTCGAATCGTATCGCTGACATATTCGGTGAATTCAGGATTCGCGGTCGTTGTGGAACGCCGGCCGCAGGGAAGAGCGGCTCGATGCATTGCGGCGCCGGCTCCCCGCACACAGGCAGCGCCATCTATAATACACGGCGCCGGGGAGCGTCAACCGCGTTTGCGTTAGCGCCGGGCGCAGGCAGGCATCTCCTTGGGAGTTTCGGCCGGAGGCCCAGGTTGTCTCCCATTGCTCTCTGCCGCTTTCTTGCTGTGGCATTACTTGTAAGCGCCAGGAGCGCCTCAACCGTTTCCGTGGCCGTGAAAATCAACCGGACATAAAAGAACGCATGAAGCGCTTGGCGGAGTCCAAGCAGCGCACCCCGCACTGGATGATGCGCGAGGCCATTCGCGAATACGTCGAGCGCGAAGAAAAACGCGAAGCGTTCCCCAAGGACGCGCTCGCTGCATGGCGGGAATGCCAAGAAACCGGTATGTATGCGTCCGCGGAAGATGTGCCGGCGTGGCTCGCTACCTGGGGCGAAAATTCCGAGACGACCGCCCCGGAATGCCGCGAGCACAAGTGAGATTAGCCCCTGCCGCGCTGCGCGACTTGGAGCCGCTGCATGAATTCCTGCGCCCGAAGAGCCCGCAAGCAGCCCGTCGAGCCGCCGCGGTTATCGAGCGGCTCGAGCAGCATCCCCGGAAGGGCAGGCTTGTCGAGGATACGCCTCCCGAATACCGGGAGTTGCCGATTGAGTTTGGCGCCGCCGGCTAGGTGGCGTTGTACCCCTATGACGCCTCGAAAGAAAGCCCGGTGATCGTGCCGGCGGTGCGGCATCTAAGAGAAGCGGGTTACTGAGGCGACCCGAGCACAAGCCCGGGAGCCTGTTAGTCGGGGCCTTGACAACTATTCACCGAGCAGGTGCAAGAAAACGCGGCGGCGGCGTGCGGACCGCCGGTGCTCGAAAACATAGATTCCTTGCCAGACGCCGAGAACCGGCCTGCCGCCGGAGACGGGAATCGTCAATTGCGTCTGCGTCAGCGCCGCGCGCACGTGGGCCGGCATGTCGTCGGGGCCTTCGAGTGTGTGGCGGTAGTGCGGGTCGTCTTCCGGGACGATGCGGCTGAAATACCCCTCGAGGTCATGGCGGACATCGGGGTCGGCGTTCTCCTGGACGGTCAGCGAGGCGGAAGTATGCCGGATAAAGACCGTCAGAAGACCTTCGCGCAGACCGCATGAGGACGCCCAGCCGATAACGGGCGCGGTAATTTCGTAAAGGCCCTTGCCGCGCGTGGAAACTTGAATCTCGTGGCTTCTCTGTTGCATGACTCTCGTTGTCTATCTTCCCCCAGGCGCCGGCCGGCGTCCGGGGATTCCGCCGCGCCGTTTGAATCCACTAACATGGGCTGACGGATAACTGGGGAGATGGGCAAGCTGGACCGCAAAACGGCAATCGTCACCGGCGGCGCGAAGGGGCTGGGCGCGGTCTATTGCCGCGCGCTGGCGGCCGAGGGGGCGCGCGTTGTGATCGCCGACATCGCCGACGGCGCCGCGCTTGCCGATGAGATCCGGCGGTCCGGGGGCGAAGCGTTGTATCGCGCCGCCGACGTCAGCGACGAGAAATCGGTATGCTCGCTCGTATCCGCGGCGGCCGCCCGCTTCGAGCGCATCGACATCCTGGTCAACAACGCGGCGATTTACTCTACGCTGCCGCCCGTCAAGTTCCAGGATATCGACGCCGGTCTGTGGGACAGGATCATGGCCGTCAACGTGCGCGGCAGCTTTTTGATGGCGAAGCACGTCAGCCCGCGGATGATCGCGCAGGGTTCGGGCAAGATCGTCAACGTCTCTTCCGCTTCAGCGTACAAGGGCCAACCGCCGCTGATGCTGCACTACATCGTCTCGAAGGGCGCGCTCCTGTCGCTTACGCGGGCGTTGTCGCGCGAGCTCGGCGAACACAGCATTTGCGTCAACACCCTGGCGCCGGGCCTGATTCTCAGCGACAGCATCGTGCAGAACCGCGCCCACGTCGAGCAGGCTCAGGAAAAAGTTTTGGCGAGCCGCGCGCTCAAGCGCCACGGATACCCCGAAGACCTGATCGGAGCGTTGCTTTTTCTCGCCTCGTCCGACAGCGATTTCGTCACGGGGCAGACCATCGCCGTGGACGGCGGCTCGATCAACACCTGACGCGGGCAAGACGGCCGGCCGGCGGCAATCACCGCTTGACGATATCGACGAACCAGACGCCGCGGGCTTCTCCATCGATGACCAATCGAGCTTCGAAAGATCCCTCGCCCGGCGTCAGCCTTACTCCCTCGAACTTGACTTGCCCGGCGCCCGCCGCGACCGGAGCGTCGGCGTCGAAATCGCCGAAAGCGATCTCCGCGCGGCCTGCTTTCGCCGCGGGTTCGGCGAACGTGAGCGTGACGTCGTACGGCCCCGCGGACTCGCAATGCGCCTCCCATGCGCCAATGACCTTGTCCTTGCGGCCCCAGCCGTCGGCAGTCTTCATGCGCCAATCCTGCCGCGTCAGCGTGACGGCCGGCTGCCGCTCGCTGCCGATCGAAAATCTGACGGCGCGGTAGCCGCCCGGAGGGGCGACAGCGGCAAACCAAGCTTCGTAGCCGGCCTTCATGCGCGCGACGATCTCGGGCTTTTCGCCGGCGAGATTGTTTTCTTCCCCCGGGTCGGCGATCAAGTCGTAGAGCTCCATCTCGGCGTCCGCGGGCGGGGGAGCGCTGAAGCTTAAAGGCTGCGTCAGCTTGTAGCGCTGGGTTACCGCGGCGAAAGCCCGATAGAGCTGCGGCTCGTCGCCGCGGTGGGCCTGCACGTAGTAGGTTCGCTCCGGCCGGGCCGCGGCCTTGCCCGCGAGCTGCGGCATGATGTCGATGCCGTCGAAACGCCGGCCCTCGGGAGCGGCGGCCCCTGCCGCGGCCAGCAGCGTAGGCGCGATGTCGATATGGGCCGCGAGACTGTCGACTTTGCGCGGCGCCAGGCGGGCGGGCCAGCGGAAGAAAAACGGCGCCCGGATGCCGTTTTCGTAAACGCTTCCCTTCTGCGCCCGCAGCCCCGCATGATGCAGCCGCGTCGTCGGGCCGTTGTCGGTCATGAAAATGAAAATCGTGTTTTCGGCCTGCCCCGTTCGCTCCAGATGAGCGAGCAGCTTGCCGGCGTTGTCGTCGATGTTCTCGATCATCCCGTAGATGCGCGCGTCCTTGTCGCTCAGGCCTTGCGCGGCGTAGGGCTCGCGGTAGGAATCCGGCACGAGATACGGAGAGTGCGGCGCATTGGTCGGAATATAGGCGAAGAACGGCTGCCCGTCCCCGCCGCCGATCCAGCGGATCGCCTCGTCGAAGTACACATCGGTGCAGTAGCCCGAGTACTGCTTCTGCTCGCCGTTGTGGAACAGGATCGGGTCGAAGTAGTCCGAACCGGGCGGGTCCGACGGCTGTCCGATGCCGCCGCCCTTATGCACCACGGATTCCTGAAAGCCCTGGTCGACCGCGCGCTGCGGATAGTTGTCGCCGAGGTGCCATTTGCCGAAAATGCCCGTCCGGTAACCGGCTGCGCCCAGCATTTCGGCAATGGTGATTTCGGCCGGGTCCATCATCGCCCGGCCCAGATAGGTATCGACGACGCCGGTGCGGTAGTTGTAGCGTCCGGTCATCAGCGCCGCCCGCGTGGGCGCGCAAACCGGCGACACGTAGAAGCGGGTCATCTCCACGCTCTCGCCGGCCAGCTTGTCGAGGTGCGGCGTGCGCAGAATCTCGTCCCCGTGGACGCCGAGCTGCGCCCAGCCCTGATCGTCGGTCATGATCAGGACGATATTGGGGCGTTCGTCTTCGGTTTCGGGAGGAGCGCCGCCGCACGATGCAAGCAGGACGGCGGCAGAGAAAACGGCAGTCGGGATGCGCTGTTTCACGATGTCTCAGACTGACGGACCGCCGTGTCCGCAGTCAAGCCGAGCGCAAAAAGGAAAGAGCGGCCACGCCTGTGCTGAAGCTCCTGACGACCGGCGGGCTTTACGCCCCGGCTCGCATGTCTTGCGAGGATTTCGGTTTGCCGCCAGTCAACGAAGAATCGATTCGAATCCCCATTGCGCCTCAGTTTTTCTGCGTGACCGCCCATTCGCGATCGGTGGTTCTATGGTTAACCTCCTTATCGAAAGTTTCCGCCTCGAAAGGCAATTTCTTTATACCCCCGGACAAGGGAGTTGTCAAGGCTTTGCGTCCGACAAAAACATCGCTGCGGTCTTTTGTGGCGCCTGTTCGGCAATGCGCTGCAGCCACGCGGCTGTTTCGGCGGCGCCCGCTGCGCAACTCCGTGTTGCCGCCGCATGATTCCGGCCCGCCGCCCGCGCTTCGCCGTAGCCGTCGACGAAAGCCTCTGGCGGCTCCGGCACATCGGGTTTCGCGGACAGCAGCTCCGCCATGGCCGGCCAGCGGTCCATCAACAGGCGGTGTTCCGGCAGGCACGCATCGAGCTTGGAATCGCCGCCGGCAGTCAATTTCGCGGCGGACCGCGGGAGCTTCTCGACGATTTTTCCCAGACGCTTGATGCGTTCTCCGCGATGAACCGCGGCCTGCGCGCGAGCCGCCTCGTAAAACGGCTTCTCATGTTCGGCGGCGTGCGGCAGGCGGACGGTTTCGTACCAACGGTCGAAAGCCCACAGGTTGCCGATCAACTTCGCCGTGGTCAGGAATTTGCGTTTCAGGCCGGCATAGACCTCACGGTCGAACCCCGGTATCTCGGCGTTCCCCGCATTTTTGAAATAGACAACGTCCGCGCCCACGTCTTTGCGTACGATGGAGCCCGCGGCGGTCACCGTGCCGAAATCGATATGGACCGGCCCGACGATCCCGCATTGTCCGCCGACGAACACCGGCGCCGAGCGCAGCAGCAATCCCCGCGCATCGCCGATCAAGCTGCCCCATTTGTCGCCGCGCGGGTCGAAGTTGAAGTGAACCGCCCCGGAACCGATTTCCGAGTGATCGGCGCGCGACGTTCCGCCGCTCATGAAAATGTCGCAGAAGTTGATCAGCGAACCGGCAACGCAGCCGGCCGTCAGAATCGTGTTCTTGAAAGCGACCGAATGCGCCGCGTCGACCTCTTCTTCGAGTAGCGTGCCCGGACGCAATTCGGCGAATCCGCGTACGCGCGCGCCCTCGAGCAGCGTTGCGCCCTGGTAGCTCCCCGCGCCCAGCATTGCGCCGCGTCCGATCTGGCAGTCTTCGACCAGCGCGTGCCCGGACGCTCCGATCTTCGCCCCTCGTCCGATTCGCAGGGAACTGCCGTCGAGCGTCGCCTGGCGGATTTCAGCGCCGGGCTCGATCCAGCCGAGGTTGACGCCGGCGCCAACGTACACGCGCTCCGGCCCCCAGACATCCACGCCTTTGGCGCGCAGCTTGGCGATGCGCCCGCGGTTGGCGGCCTCATCGTAGGGCATAGGGTTCTAGTTTCGCACCCGGCGTTTTCAGCGTCCCTGCAGCCAATCGACGATCCGCCGCGGTTCGGCCGCGCCGCTCGTCAGCGCGAGCCCGCCGGCGTTGCCCGCGGCGTCGAACGCCGCCTCGCACCAACCCGATGGGAATGCGTCGTGGGCATTGTGCAGGAACGCCCGCCGCCCGGAAAGCAGAACGGCCGCCGCGCGGAAGTCGCCGGCCCGCCGCAGCCCCGGAATCGAGAGAGCTTCGACATACGCCGCGTCGTCGGCAGCGTCGAACCCGTCGAGGTCGGCGGCGACTTGCAGCGGCCCCTCGTCCAACGCGGCGGCCAAAGCAACCCACAAACCGGCCCGCCCCGAGCCCGCTACGTTGACCGTTTCCGCGCCTGTTTTCTTGCGCAGGAAGGCGAGCGCCGTGAGCACGTCCTGAACGCGGTTGGCGTCGTCGGTTCGATTGAAAACGCGAAAATACTTCTCGGCGTCGTCGCCCGCGCCGGCGATATCGCGCGGAGCGGCCGCCGCGCCGGTCTGAAGAGCATCGATGGCCAGCAGCGGCCCGCCCGCCGCGATCAACGCCCGACCCAACTCGGAGCTTGACGCCTCGGCATGACCGCCCGGAAAGACCGTGAGAGTCGGCGTTCCGCCGCCGCCTTCGTTCCAGAACTTTGCGGGAATGCGGTCGCCGGCGCTCTTGCGGCCGATCGCCAGCAGGCCGTCCGCCTCGGTTACAGATACGATTTCCTCATCCTCGGGGTTTTCAGTCAACAGCGCCAGTTGAAGCCGCTGCCGAAACTCCCGCTCCGCCCGCTCGAGCGCCCGCGGATTGTTAGGGAAAAGGACGGCGGTATCGGCCTCGGCGGCCGCGATTCTCTGCCGCACGAACTCGTCGAGGCCGACCGCGTTCTCCGGCAACTCCCGGTTGAACAGGTTGAGCAGCGCCGTCACCCCGTCGGGCCGCGCCGGGCTTTCCTTGAAACGGGACGCGTCGGCGTCCCCGAGAACGTGCTTGCCGAAGAAGCGGTAAACCGCCTCGCGGCTGTCCCGATGATAGTTGTGCGGCGAGTCGAACTGTTCCGACTCGACGTTCGCCGCTGCGTCGAACAGGCGGTAGATTGCCTGCACCGCCGGAAATTCCTCCCGCGGGGTGTTTACCGTCCAATCTCCCGTCGCCGCTACCAGCATCATCGGCTTCGGCGCGAACAACGCCGCGAATTCCACGTTGTGCGTATCGATCCGCAGCAGCGGCGCGTTCTCGCAGCGCGAGCCGCCCTGCATGATGAACGACACCATGTTGACCGGCGCGGCGTAACGGATGCGCTCGTCGACCGCCGCCAGCAGAAACGTCTGCGTTCCGCCGCCGGAGGCTCCGGTGGCGGCGATGCGGCTTGCATCCACTTCGGCCAACGATTCCAGGTAATCGACGACACGGATGCTGTTCCAAAGTTGCACTCCCAGGGCGCCAATGAGCCACAGTTCCTCCCGCGGCCCGGCGAACCCGTGCGGGAGTTGCATCGTGTCGTTCCAGCCCACCATGTCGTAGGTGAAGACGACGTAGCCCTGCCGGGCCAGATTGACCGCGCGCGCCGGAACCGAGCCGATTTCGGAGTTCTCGAAACGCCCGTAACGCCAGTGCCCGTGCGGCGAAACAACCGCCGGAAACGGCCCCGTCTTCCCCGCCGGGCGGTAAAGATTTCCGCCGAGATAATAACCCGGATACGTTTCCAGCAAAACGTTCTCGACGGAGTAGTCCTCATGGACGGTCTTGCCGCCGATCCGCGGATGCAACGGCGTCTTTTCGGGCGCCGGCAGCAGCCCCGCCGAAAAAAGAATCCGCTTGCGGAGAAACGCCGCATGCCCTTCCCACTCGGCGCGGGTGTAATCGCGCATGGCGTAGTGCGTGTCCGTGTGGCGGATGTTCGTCTCGCGGCTGTCGCGCTCGGGTATTTGCGCCGGGAGCAGAAGCGGCAGGCACAGTAAAGGAAGGAGCAGGCGCATGACGCCATCAGTGTAACCGGTCAGTTGGATTGGGACGGCTTTGCGAGGCGTTTTCAGCTTGGGTTGCGGAACCGCCGCCCAGGTCTGCTAAAGTCTCTTTCGCCATGCAAAACCCCGACCTGAACCGCCGTTCTTTCCTGCGCGCCGCCGCGGCCTCGGCCGCCGTCCCGCTTGCCGCCCGGGCGCAGCGCGACTGGACCAACGTGACCCCGACCCGTTATCCCGACCCCGACATCGTCTCGCTCGACAAGCGCTTCGACAAATACAAGCTTGGCAACACTCCGATTCAGCGCCTGCACGTCGGCACGCTGTGGGCCGAGGGTCCGGCTTGGAACGCCGTCGGCCGTTACCTGGTTTACTCCGACATTCCCAACAACGTGCAGCTTCGCTGGCTTGAGGAAGACGGCCACGTCAGCACGTTCCGCCACCCTTCGGGCAACTCCAACGGCAACACTTTCGATTGGCGGGGCCGCCAACTCTCCTGCGAGCACGGCAACCGCCGCCTGGTGCGCTACGAGCACAACGGCTCCGTCACCGTTCTCGCCGACGAGTGGAAGGGCAAGCGCCTCAACGCGCCGAACGATGTCGTCGTCGATCCCGACGGCAACATCTGGTTCACCGATCCCGGCTACGGCTCGCTGATGAACTACGAAGGCAACAAAGCCCCGCTCGAAATCAAGGAAGCCGTCTATCGCATCGACGGGCAAAGCGGCAAGATGGAGCTCGTCACCGATGAAATCTACAAGCCCAACGGCCTTTGCTTCTCGCCCGACTACAAGAAGCTGTACATTGCCGACACCGGCGCCTCGCACTACCCCGAAGCGGAACGCGAAATCAAGGTCTGGAATGTGGCCGGCGGGCGCAAGCTGACCGGCGGCAAGCGCTTCGTCTCGATGAAGATGGAGGGCTTCGACCAAGCCGGCAACGCCGACGGCATCCGCTGCGACATCGACGGCAACATCTGGTCGTCGGCCGGCTGGGTAGGCGACGGCTACGACGGCGTACACGTCTTTTCACCGGACGGCGCCCGCATCGGCCTGATCAAGCTGCCCGAGATCTGCTCGAACGTCTGCTTCGGCGGCGCCAAGCGCAACCGCCTCTTCATGACGGCAAGCCAAAGCCTCTACTCGGTGTACGTGGAGACCCAAGGCGCCCACATCACCTAGGCAAACCGGCGCGTGAGCAGTGGAAACATCTTTCGGGGCAGTCTGTTCGCCGCCGATTTCCTGCGCGAAACCGTCGCCGAATCGACGGACTGGAGGAACCTCGACCACGAGGCGCTCGACGCTCTGGAAAGCGATCTGCGGGCGGTCTTCGAGCGGTTCCCGCTCGCGCAATCGCCGAACGAAAGCCAAACCGAGGACGATCTGATCCGGCCCGTCCTCGAACGCCTCGGCTGGACGGCGAGCCTGCGGCAACAGAACCTCAGCGCCCGCGGCCGGGAAGATGTGCCCGACGGTCTTTTATTCGCGGACGATGGGGCGAAAGACCGCGCCAACCGGCTCGTCAAGGAATCGGAACGCTACGCTCTCGGCAAGGCGATCTTCGAGTCCAAGCGCTGGCTGCGCCCGCTCGACCGCCGTTCCGGGCGGCGCGGCGAGGAAACCGCGCCTTCGACGCAGATGCTCCGTTATCTGCGGCGCGCGGACGATCTGACGGCGGGCAAGCTGCGCTGGGGCATCCTCACCAACGGCGCGCGCTGGCGGCTCTATTTCTCCGGCGCCCGCTCGGTTTCGCAACAGTTCTTCGAGATCGATCTCGCGGCCGTGCTCGACCTTCCCGGGCGCAACGACGGCCTGTTCGCTCTCGAAGAGCGCGCTCGCCGCCATTGGCTGGCGGTGTTCGCGTTGATCTTCCGGCGCGAGGCGTTCCTTCCCGGTACGGTCGATCCGCGCACGTTCCATCGCCGCGCCATGGAAGAAAGCCGGCTTTACGAACAGCGCGTCGCCGCCGACCTTTCCGATCTGGTTTTCGATGAAGTTTTCCCGGATCTTGCCGCAGCCATCGCCGCCGCAGCGCCGGATGCGCCGTTGCCCGAGGTGCGCGAGGCCGCTCTGATCCTGCTCTACCGTCTGCTGTTCATCCTCTATGCCGAGGACCGCGGGCTGCTGCCGGTACGCGACGCGCGCTACGACGATTACGCTCTGCGCGAGAAGGTGCGCGGCGACGTCATGCGGCGCAAGAACCGCAACGACGTATTTTCCGAGACCGCCGCACGCTATTGGTCCGCTGTCGACGACCTTTGCCGGGCCATCGACGAGGGCGACGCCTCGATCGGCCTGCCGCCTTACAACGGCGGGCTTTTCGACCGCGCGCGGACGCCGCTTCTCGCCGCTATCCGGCTCGGCGACCGGATCATGGCCGATGTCATCGACGCGCTCTCTTTCGAGCGGACGCCCGACGGCCGCCGCTACATCAACTACCGCGATCTCGGCGTGCAGCAACTCGGATCGATCTACGAGCGCCTTCTCGAACACGAAATCGTCCGCAGCGGCGGCAAGATCGCAGTGCGCCCGAACGCCTTCGCCCGCAAGAGCTCGGGCAGCTACTACACGCCCGACGATCTGGTCGGCCTGATTCTCGAGGAAACGATCGGGCCCCTGGCCCGGGCGCGCAAGGACGCTTTCGACTCCAAGATTGCGGAGTTTGAGGCGGGCCGCCTGCCCGCGGAAAGCGGGATAGGCCGGTTGCGTCGGCTCGACCCGGCCGAGAAGCTGCTGGAATTGAAAATCTGCGACCCGGCCATGGGTTCCGGGCACTTCCTGGTCAACCTTGTGGACCATCTCGCCGACCGCGCGCTCGCGGCCGTGGCCGAGGCGGAGGCCGCCTGCGACGGCTACGTCTCGCCCTTGACCGAACGGATCGACGTCATCCGCAATACGATTGCGGCCAACGCCGAGGAACGCGGCTGGACCGTCGACGACGAGCAACTCGACGACCGCCATATCGTCCGGCGCATGACGCTCAAACGCTGCGTTTACGGCGTCGACAAGAACCCCATGGCAGTGGAGTTGGCCAAGGTCGCGCTCTGGCTGCATACCTTCACGGTCGGCGCGCCCCTGAGCTTCCTCGATCACCACCTCCGTTGCGGCGACAGCCTGTTCGGCTCCTGGGTGCGCAGCGGCATCGACAAGGCGGAAAACCGCGGGGGGGCGCTTTTCCTGCGCGGGCCGCTGAACCGGGCCGCTCGTTCGGCGGCGCCCATGCAGATCGTCGAGGGGCTGACCGACGCCGAGATTGCCGAGGCGCACCGCTCCGCCGACGTCTTCGCCGAGGTCGAGGAAATGACGGCGCCGTTGAACGCCTTTCTCTCCCTGATCCACGCCTTCGACTGGCTGAACGTCCGCGAGCGGGAAGACAAGGCGGCGCTCGGTTCCTATTTGATGGGCGCGTTCGGCGACCCCATCGACATCGCTCTGGGAAAAGCCGAGGTCTTGCAGGAAGGGCCGGAGGGCGAGCGGTTCGCCGGATTGTTGGCGAGAGCGCGGACTCTCGCCGCCGAGGAATGCTTTCTCAACTGGCAGGCGGCGTTTCCCGGGGTGTGGTCGGAGTGGGAAAGCGCTCGATTGCGCGGCGGCTTCGACGCCGTGATCGGCAATCCGCCCTGGGACCGGATGAAGCTGCAGCAGGTCGAATGGTTCGCGGCGCGGCGGCGTGAGATCGCTATGGCCCGGCGCGCCTCCGACCGCAAGCGCATGATTGCCGATCTGACGAGGGCGGCCGACCCGCTCGCGGACGATTTCGCCGCCGCCAACGAACGGACGGCGGCCGCCGTGCGCATGGCGCGGAAGGGCGGCGACTACCCTTTGCTGTCCGGCGGCGACGTGAACCTTTATTCGCTGTTCGTCGAGCGCGCCCTGGCGCTGGTCAAGCCGGACGGCATGGTCGGGCTGCTCACGCCGTCGGGCATCGCCTCCGACAAGATGGCGGCGCGGTTCTTCAAGGGCGTGGCGACGCAAGGACGGCTGCGCGCGCTCTACGATTTCGAGAACCGCCGCACGCGCTACGACGCGCCGCCCTTTTTCCCGGACGTGGACAGCCGCTTCAAGTTCTGCGTCTTCGTGGCAAGCCCGTCCCCAATGCCCGACGCGGCGCAATGCGCCTTCTTCCTTCAGGACGTGTCCGAGCTCAACGACCCCCAGCGCCGCTTCCCGCTGACGGCGGCGGACTTTGCCCGCGTCAACCCCAACACCGGCACAGCGCCGATCTTCCGCACGCGCCGCGACGCCGAGTTGACCACGGCGATCTACGGCCGCTTGCCTGTGTTGGTCGACCGTTCGTCGGGCAAGGAGGAGAAGGCGTGGCCGGTGAAGTACTCAACCATGTTTCACATGACCAACGATTCCGGCCTCTTCCGCACGCGCGAGGAACTCGAGGAAAAAGAAGGCGCCTGGCCCGTCGGCGGCAACCGCTACAACAGTCCGGCGGGCGAGTGGGTCCCGCTCTACGAGGGCAAGATGGCGCAGGCGTTCAACCACCGCGCCGCGAAAGTCGTCGTCAACCCCGAGAATGTGCATCGGCCCGCGCAGCCCGAGCCGGCTACCCTGACGCAACTCCGTAACCCGGACTGGATGCCCGACCCGCAGTTTTGGGTGTTGAAAAACGAAACGTCGTTCCCGGAAGCGCCGTACCTGCTTGCATTCAAGCATGTGACTGCACCGACCAATATCCGCTCAATGATCGCGGCGTTAATTCCCGGTGTTGGAGCCGGCAATTCTCTTCCGCTCCTCATTGAAAATGGAAGTCACGGACCAACCGCTACCGTCGTCGCGGTTATGGTCGCCAATCTCAACGCTCTTCCGCTCGATTATGTTGTGCGCCAGAAAGTTCAAGGACAGAACCTTAACTGGTTCATTATCGAGCAGTTGCCCGTCGTCCCGCCGGAGCGTTACGAGGCCGTTCGTTTCGGCCCGAAAACGGCCGGGGAGATCGTCCGCGGGGCCGTGCTGGAACTTACCTACACCGCCCGCGACATGGCCCCTTTCGCCCGTGATATGGGTTACGTGGACGAATACGGAGTCGTGAAGCCGCCCTTCCGCTGGAACGAGGACCGCCGCTTGCGCCTGCGCGCCAAGCTCGACGCCGTCTTCTTCCACCTCTACGGCGTTACCGGCCGCGACGACGCGCGCCGCGTTTTCTCGACTTTCCCCATCGTCGAGCGTCAGGAAATCCAGGCGTACCGCCGCTACCGCTCCCGCGACCTCTGCCTCGCCTGGATGAACGCCCTGGCCGCAGGCGACCCGGACGCAGAGATCGCCCTGTGAACAGGCCGCCCGTCCGGAGCAACCACCACCGGCTGCAGCAGACCCACCGAGCGGACCGACTCGGCAAGCCCGGCGAGATCGCCCATCTTGCAGCGGTAGCACCTGCCGACGCAGATGGATTTGATAGGCATCGCATTGGTCATGCGATTGTTTTTGCTACACTTTCTCGGCGGTCATGGAAATGGGGAGTTTCGAACTCGCAGAAGCGTTCTTTCGCTGTTGTCTCGGCGACGGATGGAAAGAATCGCCGCCAGTGCGGATTAGTGGCCGGCGGGCCATCGAGTTGCTGTGGCCGCTGAACGACGTATTCCGCCAGCGCCTGCACAAGATCCAAGATCTGGAATACGATCCGCTGCTCGAACCCGCAGCCGATGGCGCAATCGACGATCTCGCGGCGACGCTCGACTCTGACGTGATCGGCGCAGCGCCGGCGGGCGTGTTGCGCGTGCTGCAGGAGCGCCACCTGCAACTGCTCGTGGTTGCGGTAGCAAACCAGAAGGCTGGCAACACAGTCACTCAGTTGCCCTCTGGTCTTTCCGAAGATCAACAACGAGCCGGTCTAGCGCTTCTTTTGCTGCGGGGTATGAGGCTTCTCTGGCCGCCCGGCAAAGCGCCTGTGAGAGACGATCCCGGTCAGCCCGTGGAACCTGCCTAACTGTTCGGTCCCGGCAAGAGATGAGGAGTAAGTCTGAATCTATGCGATTCTGAAGACCAGATATTACAGATGTATGGGGGGAGAGTCAAGCCGTTGAGGGATTTGAAGTGGCCGCGCCATGACCGACCTCCTTCTGTCTAATGACGACCTCGAAGGTCTGCGTTCGGCACCGAAACGGGTTACGAATCCTGGGGTCCGCTGGCACGACAAACACGGCCGCCACAAGCAGCGGAATTATACTGCCGTATCCGAAGACGGCGCGCAGTACCGTATCTATCTGCGGCAGAATCTGGACGACGAGATGGATTTTTCCTGCGGTCTCGCATTGGTCCAAAAGGGAGGGAAACATCTCAGCCTTATTCGCTACAACGGGTCGAGCCATCGCCACGGCTCCATCTTCTACCGCTGCCATATTCATCGCGCCACGGCCGAGGCGCTTGCCGCAGGCAGGAAAATCGACAGCTATGCCGAGGAAACGGAACGGTACAAGACCCTGGAAGGCGCGCTCGCCTGCCTCGTCGAAGACTGCGGCGTCCAGGGACTGACTACCAAGCACGATGAACGGAGTTTGTTCGATGCCCCTTGACCGAGAGCGTCTGGAAAAGGCATTGTGTGAGAAGCTGTGCGCGAACGTCCGCATCCACAGACGCGATGACGGCGTGCTCATGCTCGATACGCCTTTCACCTTCCCGGACGGCGACCATTACCCCATCTATCTTTCTGAAACTTCGACCGGCGGCGTCATATTGAGCGATCGCGGGCATACGCTGATGCACATCAGCTATGAACATGACGTGGACGCCTATTTCGACGGCACGCGCGCCATGTTACGCGAGCAGATCGTCCGCGAAGCCGGGATCGAGGAAAACGAGGGCGTCTTCTCTGTCGAGTCTCCGCCGGACCGAATCGCCGATTCTCTTTTCCGGTTCGGTCAGGCGATAACGAAAATCTACGATCTGACCTTTCTCAGCCGCGGACGGGTAGCCTCGACGTTTTACGAAGACCTGAAGGCCTTGCTGTTCTCGATGGTTGACGAGGAAAAGATCGAGTCGGACTACATACCGCCGGATGTTCCGAACGGAAACAACTACCCGGTCGATTACCGGATTGAAGGCCGGGAAGGAACGCCGGTGCTCCTCTACGGCGTTCCCAACCGCGACAAGGCGCGCCTGACCACAATCATGCTGTCGCATTTCCTGCTGCACAACTTTTCTTTCGAATCCGTCATCGTGTTCGACAACCAGCAGGAGATTCCCCGTCTCGATCTCGCCCGGCTGACCAACGTAGCCGGAACAGCGGTAGCTTCGCTCGAAGCGGAGACCGACCTGCGCCGCAAGATCGAACGACTCGCGGCGTGATGCCTGCGGGCGGCTTCTCGGCCGCGCGGCTCCGGCTGGTAGAATCGTTGGCGCGGAAGCTAATCTCGGCCGGTGTCGGGCGCGGTCTTCAAAACCGTTGTTTGGCGTTATGCGTCAAGGGTGGGTTCGACTCCCACTAGCTTCCGCCAGCGCCGTCCCCGGCGGCCGGGGTTTCCCCCGCTGACAAGGAAACGATGCCCCGACAACCGAATGTCCTGTTGATTACGACCGACCATTGGCCCGCCGCGCTGCTGGGCGCGGCCGGGCATCCGTCGATCCTGACGCCGACCCTCGACGAGTTCGCCCGCAGCGGCGTGCGCTTCACGAACTGCTACAGCGAATGCCCGGTCTGCATTCCCGCGCGCCGCACGCTGATGACCGGCGTCAGCCCGCGCAGGCACGGCGACCGCGATTTCGGCGAGACCAAGCCGATGCCCGACTTGCCGACCCTGGCGCAAACGTTCCGCGACGCAGGCTACCAGGCGTACGCCGTCGGCAAGCTGCACGTCTATCCGCAGCGCAGCCGCATCGGCTTCGACGACGTGATCCTCGATGAGGAAGGCCGCACGCAATACGGCGTCATCGACGACTACGAGATGTTCCTGGGCGACCGCGGCTTTCCCGGAAGGCAGTTCGACCACGGCATGAGCAACAACGACTACAACACCCGCCCGTGGCATCTGCCCGAGGATACGCACGCTACGAATTGGGCGACTCAGCAGATGGTGCGCACGATCAAGCGCCGCGAGCGCGGCAAGCCGGCGTTCTGGTTTCTCTCCTACCGCCACCCGCACCCGCCGCTGGTTCCGCTGCGGACCTATCTCGACATGTACGCCGACAGCGACGCCGGCGAGCCGCTCTGCGCCGAATGGGCGTCCGGCGACTTGCCCTACTCGCTGCAGGCGGTCCGCGCCCGCGCCGCGCACATGACGCCGCGCCATATCCGCGCCGCGCGCAAGGCGTTCTATGCGTTGTGCACCCATATCGACCATCAGCTCCGCGTCGTCGCCGGCACGCTGCGCGAAGAAGACCTGCTCGACAACACGGTTATCTGCTTCACCTCCGATCACGGCGACATGCTCGGCAACCACGGCATGTGGGCCAAGAAGCTGTTTTACGAACCGTCGGCGAACGTGCCGCTGATCCTGATCGGCGCAGCGGGCTGCAAGCGGACGGGCTCGGGCCGCACCGACGAGCGCATCGCCGGCTGGCAGGACATCATGCCCACTCTGCTCGATCTGGCGGGAATTGACGTCCCCGCTTCGGTCGAGGGCCTGTCGCTGGTCGGCGAAGAGCGGCGCGATCTGCTCTACGGGGAGGTCGGCGAGGACGACCACGCCACGCGCATGATCCGCTGCGGGCGCTACAAGCTCATTTACTACGCGGGCGGCAATCGGCGGCAACTGTTCGACGTCGAGGCCGACCCGCACGAGTTGCGCGATCTGGCCGGCAACGCGGCCCATGCCGCGGTTCTCGAAGAGCTTACCGCCGCTCTGATCGCCCGACTTTACGGAGGCGACGAAGCCTGGGCGGCGGACGGGCGTCTGCAAGGCCGCCCCAACCGCCGCTTCCGCCCGGGCGCGAACCGCGGCCTGTCGAGCCAGCGCGGGCATCATTGGCCGCCGCCGCCGAAAACCGATATGCAGCAGATCGTCTGGCACGTTGAGGCGGAAGAAGACGCGCAGCCCTGAAAATGCGGGTTCCGGCGGAGCGGGGCCGCGGAGTCTGCTCGGTCCGCGCGGCGCGGGCGCCCGCCGTGCGGCGATCCTGCGCCCAAGCGCTCCCGCTGCCGTAGAATGAACCCATGAAAGCTCTGCGCGCTCTCGCCGCCTGTTTTCTCCTTGTGTCTTGCGGCGGCCCGTCCGCCCAGCAACGAGCCGAGGAGTTCCTGGATATCTACGAGAACATCCTCGCCCCGCTCTACGCCATCACTTCCGAAGCCTATTGGAAATCGATGACCGACGTGAACGACGCCCACATCGGCGAGCGCATCGGCGCGGAGCGTTCCATGGCGGCGTTCGACGGCAACGTATGGGTCATCGAAACCGCCAGGGCGCTGCTGGCGCAGCAAGACCGTCTCGACCCCGTTACCGTCCGGCAGATCGAAAAGATACTGCTGGCTGCGGCGCAATACCCGGGGACCATCCCCGAAATCGTCGATGCCCGCGTCGCCGCCGAAGCCCGTCAGGGAGCGGTGCTGGACTCGTTCGAGTTCTGCGCCGACCGCGCGGGCGAGCGCTGCCGCAAGACGGTCACCGCCAACGAGATCGATAACATTCTGGTCAACTCGCGGGACGAAGCCGAGCGGCGGCATATCTGGGAAGTTTCCAAGCAGACCGGCCCTGCGCTCAAAGAGGGCCTTGCCGAGTTGCGCGACCTGCGCAACCGACTCGCCCAAGAGATGGGCTACGACTCGTTTTTCGCCTTGCAAGTCGCCGATTACGGCATGACCGTCGAAGAAATGATGGCCATGATGGAGCGCTTCAACGAAGATTTAAGGCCGCTTTACCGCCAGGTCCACACCTGGGCGAAACATCGACTCGCCGAGCGCTACGGCCGGCAGCCGCCGGAAAAGATACCCGCCCATTGGATCGGCAACCGCTGGGCGCAAGCCTGGCCCGGCCTCGCGTCCGGCGTGGATCTCGACGAGCTCGTCAAAGGCAAAACCCCCGAGTGGATTGTCGAGCAGGCCGAAGCGTTCTACACCTCGCTGGGCATGCCGCCGCTTCCTGAGTCCTTCTATGCGAAATCCGATCTTTACCCTGTCGCCGCCGACTCCGAGCGCAAGAAAAACACGCATGCGTCGGCCTGGCACATGGACCTCGGCATGGATGTCCGCTCGCTGATGAGCGTCGAAAGCAACTGGCGCTGGTTCGAGACCTCGCACCACGAACTGGGCCACATCTACTACTACCTTGCCTACACCGGGGCCGATGTCCCGCTGACGCTGCGCGGCGGGGCGAACCGCGCTTTCCACGAGGCCGTCGGCGATCTGATCGGCATCGCCGCGCGCCGGCCCGCTTACCTCAGAGAGATCGGCCTGCTCGACGACGATGCGGAAATCGACGAGATCGCCTGGCTGCTCGACGAAGCTCTCGATCAGGCCGTCGTCTTTATCCCTTTCTCAGCCGGAACGATGTCGTTTTTCGAGCGCGATCTCTACGAGAAGAACCTCCCTATCGACGCGTTCAACAAGACCTGGTGGGAGTACGCCGGCCGTTATCAGGGGGTCGAGCCGCCGGCCGCGCGCGGCGAGGAATTTTGCGACGCCTGTACGAAAACGCACATTTCCGACGATCCGGCGCAGTACTACGATTACGCGATGGCCTTCGTCATCAAGTACCAACTGCACACCTACATCGCCAGGAACATCCTCAAGCAAGATCCGCGCGACTGCAATTACTACGGAAACAAGGAAGTCGGCGATTTCTTGTGGGAGTTGCTCAGTCTGGGCGCGACCCGCGATTGGCGCGAGGTCATCAAAGAGAAGACCGGCGAAGAAATTTCGACCCGGGCGATGCTCGATTATTTCGAGCCCTTGATCGAATACCTCGAAAAAGAGAATGCCGGCCGCGCAACCGGTTGGTGATTGCCGGCCGCCCGGCGGGAGCCGGAGCCTCCGATTTATTCTCCCCCGGCGCCGGTCAGGAAGGGAAACTCCTCAACCTTGCGGTAGATCGCCCCGTCCGGAGTCAACGTGCTCTCGAAGAGCACAAACCGATCCGGCGTAATGGAGCCGAAATCGCGGCTGGGCAGTTCTTCGATCGCCTCGTGCATCTCGGTCAGGTCGCGCCCCGCTTGCATGCGGCCGAGAGTCAGGTGCGGAGCAAAGGGCCGCACTTCCGGCGTGACGCCCAGCGGGGACAGCGCCGCATCCACGGTGCTCGCCAGTTGACGCAAAGGCGGCGTATTTTCAGCCCCTACCCAGAAGACGCGCGGGTTGCGCACGGAAGGGAAATAGCCCAGCCCCGCCAACGGCACGCTGACCGTAACCTTGATCTTGACTTCCTTAAGAGCCTGGATCAAGTCGTCCAGTCGATGTTCGTTCCACTCGCCGATGTATTTCAGCGTGACGTGCATGTTCTGCGGATGAACCCACTTGACCGGCGAAATCGGTTGAAGCCGATGCACCAATTCCGTGAGGTTGGCGATCACCTTCGAGTTCAATTCCAGTGCTGCAAAAAGACGCATGGGATTTCCGTTTCTCGATTCTCGCTCGCGGCCGTCGCGCCGGTCGAGCGCTTCGCGGCGGGGTTTACTTCTTGTGTATCGAGTGCTGCGCCTGCGGGGGTTCGAGCTTGATTGTGAGGGTCTGCTCCAATTCGGAAAGCTCGACCCGCTCTCCGTGAGTCTTGAATCCTTTGCTGATCACTTGCACCATGACGTGTCCGCGCGGCAACGGCGGAGCCGGCGCGCTTCCTTCGAGGCTCGTCTTGAGCTCGAAAACAGTTCCGATCTTTTTGAGTTGCTTGCCTTTCAGCTCGCGGATGATCACCGAGGCCCGCGGCACCGGACGGCCCTTTTCGTCCTGCACCACGACCCGCAAGGAAGTCCATTCTTTCTTTGCCCGCAAGACGGCGGGAAAGGCCAGAGCGGCCGCGCTCAGACGGCGCGCGAATTCACGACGACTTTTCATGGTTCCCCCCGGCTTGGAATGCGAAAAACACCCGCGGTCAATAAATGAAGCTGAGCGCTGCGCGGTAGCTGCGGATGGCTTGCAGCAAATAGAGCATACGCCCGTCCATCGCCTGCAGCGGGACATAGCCCGACTTGAGCAGGTTGCGGAAGTCCGCGCTGGCTTCGAACTTGCCCGGCAGACCGCCGCCGAAAGGCAGCGTTTGACGGATGCGCACGTTCAGCCCCGGATCCGACTGCGCCGCAAAATCGTTGTAGAGATCGCCCGGAATCACCGACTGCCTGCTCACCCAACGGTGCGATCCGGTTACATGGGTATCGCTGCGCGGCAGATCGACCGAAACCGAGGCGACCACCATGTGCGCGCCCCTGGAATCCAGCAGGCTGCGCAACTCTTCCGCCGAGGCTGTCTCCATCCGGCTGCTCGTCGGCGTCAAAACGCCGGTCAGGCCGTAGCCGAGCGCGGCCTGCAGGCGGTCGCGGAGCTTCCGCGCGTAGGAGACGCGCACCCCGGGAGCCCGGTAGGCTCCGCCGTTCAGCGTCGCGGTGCGGGAAAACAGGTCGGGAACGATGTTGCCGTCGGCGAACATGCCGTCCGGAACCTTTGCGGCCAGCGCAACGTCGTTGATGGAATCCTGGAAAACAGCGGCCTCGACCATGTTCTTGCCGAAACGCTCGCGGTAGGCGATCTCGATATGCTGGGCGCGCTGCACCGTCGGCCGCCCGCCGCGCAGCGCGATCCGCGGGAACATGCCCAGGCTGTCCACTTGGCCGCGAAGAGCTTCGCCCCGCGCCGGCGAGGAGACCGCCGCGGGCGGAACTCCCGAGGCGTAGCTCAAGGCGATCTCGCGCTGCGGCGAAACCTCGTGAACCACCTTCGCGTACGGGCTGAGGAACTCCAGGCGGTCGACGAAGTTGACCGCTTCATAGAGCATGCCGTACTCGATCCGCGTCGCTTCGCCGATGGCGACGCTGTCGCCGAGCTCGAGAGAAATCGTTTCCAATCGAGGCGCCGCCTGCGCGCCCTGGCCGAATCCGAAAATGCCGCTTGCCGCTGCCGAAGACGCCTGCATCTGGCGAACGGTCAAGGCCACTTCCGGCGTCGCCGCGCCGATGTCGTGGGTGTAAGTCGTGCGGAATGCCGTAGTCGGCCGCGCCGCCGACGCGCTGGGCGCGCCCATGTTGCCGCTGACCGTCAGATCGTGGTTGCCGAACAGCGAAGTGGCCACGGCAAATGCGCTGCCCAGGTCGGATCGGTTGGCCAAGCCCGAGGGCCGCATCCCCAAGCCCGTGCTCAATTGCGCGTAGGCATGAGTATCGGCGAAAGTTCCGTTCAAGCGCCGCAACACGCGGTCGCGCTCGTCGAAACCGGCGTCGTCCGGCGCAAAGCGCAGCACGTTGCGGCGCGAATAGTTCGCCCGCAAGATCCATTTCCAGCGGTCCGTCATGTCGCGGATCTCGCTGCCGGCGGCATAGTTGAGTTGCAGGCTCGCGAACAACCCGCGAAGATTCACGTCGAGATAGGTCCGACTGCCGGCCTTGACGGCAAGACCGTTGCGCGCCGCCGGCGCAAACTGCGCCAGCGCCACTCGAATCCCGTAAACGCCGGGAATCAGATCCGAAAACTCGAACGACCCGTCGGAATTGCTGTAAATCTTGCGCGCCTCGCTCCCGTCCGGGGTCAGCAGCGTGACCAGCGCCCCCATTTGCGGAATGCCCGCGTGATTGCTGACCAGCCCGCCGAGGCTGCCGTGCAACTGCGCGCGCGCCGCCGGAGCCGTGAAGCAGGCAACGGCCAGTCCCGCGGACAACAGCGGCAGCAATCCCCTCTGGAAGGCCGCTTTGCCGCGTTCGATGGAAAGCCGCATGTACGAAATTCCTTATAGCACCTTGAACGTTGCGGTCGGGTTGAGCGATTCGTTCTTGATGCCGTCGTTCACCTGCAGGTTCAGGCGGTACTCGCCGGGCTCCAGGCTGCTGAGGGGCAGCAGTTTCTCGATCACGACTTGCCGCACCGAAGCGCCCCGGATGTCGTTCACGTCCTCGCTGAAGTCGAGCAGCAGCTCGTCCGGGTTATCCAGGCGCGCGATCTGATAGGTGATCTGTCCCTGCGGCTTTTGCGTTTCTTCGTGCCGGCCGAGGTTGTAAACCTGCATATAAATGCCCATTTTTTCGTTGCGCTTGAACTCGTCGTTGAGCCGCGGGCGGACTTTCGAGCTGCCGATCACGAATTGCCCCGCGCCCAGCGAACGCACCGGAACGCGCTCGATCTTGTCGGCCAGGATCAGCGAGCTCGCCGCCAGCGCCTCATCGTCGTATTCGGGCACGCGCACCGCCGTGCGGTATGTTCCCATCGTCTCGCCGACCAGGTCTTTCACCACCAATTCCAGCCGGTACATGCCCGGCGCCAGCGGCTCGGATTTGTTGTAAATCGAAGCGCGGTCGCCCTCTTGCTGCAAACGCTCGGCGGTGGTTTGCACGCTCACCGTATCCTCGAACGTCGTATGCACGCGCCGCGTCATCGTCGTCAACCGCCCGAAGATATTGGCCACGGCCTTGTGCAAGCCGTCTTCTTCCTTGAAAACCAGGTCCTTGTTCTTGAGCATCACGGTGATGCCCGTCAGAACCGAGCTGTTGGTCACGCGGACGAAGTGGATATCCACGTCGAAGGCTAGGGTGTTGTATTCGATCGTCGAGTTGATGACCGCTTCCAGATCCTTGAACTTGACGGCCGGCGGCTTGAAGATATTGGCGTAAAGCTGCAACCGCTCGAACTGGTTGTAGCGGATCGACTGCGCCCCGCCGATCGGCGTGCCCATGCGCGTGCCGTCGGTGCGCCGGAAGCGGTCGGCTTTCGTTGAAAGCCCCATTTCCTCCGCCAACGTCAGGCCGGCGCCCGGCACATAGAGCAGAGCGTCTTTTTCCGAGGGGTCCATTGTCAGGCGGTATTCGCCGGTCATCGTCGGATCGACGAACTCCAGCAAAATGTCGCTGCCGATGCCTTCGATCCAGCGGTAGCGCCAAATCTCGAACGGGTAAGTCGAGGTGAACCCGCCGCCCTCGTCGTAAGGCCGCTGATACTGCCCGCCCGACGGGTGCGACTCGATCTCGTCCGCGGGGCCGTAGGCAATATAGATGCGGCCCCGGTCGGTTCTCCAGCCCGGGATGCCCGAAGCGTAGCGTTCGTTGGCGTAAGCGATCCGGCGGTAGTGCTCTTCCTTGTACTCGTTTTCCATCGAGTCCGGCGTCGGGTCGCGGCGCAGCCAGAACTGCTCGATGAAGTTCTCGCGCTCGTCGTCTGTGCTCATTTGAATGAACGCCTTGCGTTCCTCGCCGGTGATGATGTACTTGACGTCTTCGTCGAGCCAGCGCTTGAACGGCCCGCGCAACTCCTTGCGAAGCTGGTTGAGCCGGCGCTTCTCTTCCTTCGCCGAAAGCTTCTTCGGCGCTTGCTGCGCGCCCAGCGGCGCGAGCAGCGCCGTCAGGATAAAAGCGGCGAGACACCGCACCGTTTGACGAAGCATACGATTCCGATTCATGCGATCCCTCTTACTCCTGCGTTCTTATTACGCAATTCTAAACGTCAGCGTTTCTCTTTTCTCTTCGGACGAACAACAGCGGACCGGACGAGCGGCGTCCGCCGTTATTGCCCCAGTTTCGATTCTAGGGGTTCAAGCGGCAGCGGTCAAGTCCGCTCGGAACATTTTCGGCGCCGCCGAGCACGTCTTCGCCGGCATCGCCCGGTGAGCTACAATTCAGCTAATCCGTTATGATCGCCGCTAACCGCCGAGACTTCCTCAAGCAATGCGCCGCCGGAGCGGCCGGCCTCGCCGCCTACGGCTGCGCCGCGGCTCCTCCCGAGTCCGTTGCTGCCGGGAAACCCAACATCATTTTTCTGATGGCCGACGACATGGGCTACGGCGATTTGGGCTGCTACAACGGCGCATCCAAAATCCCGACTCCCAACATGGACCGCCTCGCCGCCCAGGGCATGCGTTTCAGCGATGCGCACTCGGGTTCCGCCGTCTGCACGCCGACTCGGTACGGCGTGGTTACCGGCCGCTACGCCTGGCGCTCGCGACTCAAGCAGGGCGTGCTCTCCGGTTACTCGAAGGCGCTGATCGAGCCCGAACGCCTGACCATCGCGGAAATGCTCCGCGATAACGGCTATCACACCGGCGTGGTGGGCAAATGGCACCTCGGCCTCGACTGGGCGACTCTCTCCGAGCCGGAAACCTGGGTCGAGGCCAACACCGCCAACGCCTTTCAGGGCGCGAGCGACTTCGCCAAGCCCGACGGACTCGAAATCGACTACTCCAAGCCGGTCTCGAACGGCCCGGCGACGCAGGGCTTCGCCTATTCCTACATCATCCCGGCGTCGCTGGATATGGCGCCGTACGTCTATCTCGAAAACAACCGCTGCGTGAAACCGGCCGTCGCGCACGAACCCGGACGCAGCGACGGCCCCGTGTTCTGGCGCCCCGGAGAGGCGGCGGAAGGGTTCGACTTTTTCGATGTGCTGCCCAATCTCACCGAGCACGCCGTGCAGTACATCGAAGACCGCGCCGTCAACGATCCCGACCGGCCGTTCTTTCTCTATTACCCGCTGCCTGCTCCGCACTGGCCGTGGGTGCCGACCGAAGAGTTCATCGGCAAGAGCCAAGCGGGCAAATATGGCGATTTCGTCGTGCAGGTCGACGCCCAGGTGGGCCAGATCATGGCTGCGCTCGAACGCAAAGGCGTCGCCGAAAACACGCTCTTCATCGTTTCGAGCGATAACGGCGCCGAATGGGATCCCGGCCACATCGCCGAGTTCGACCATCACGCCAACCATCCCAGCCAGCGGGGCAAGAAGCGCGACGCCTGGGAAGGCGGTCACCGCGAACCCTTCATCGCGCGCTGGCCCGCGCGGGTGGCGGCCGGCTCGACAAGCGATCAAACCCTCTGCCTGACCGATCTGATGGCGACCGCCGCCGACATCCTGGATATCGACCTGCCGGCAGACGCCGCGGAAGACAGCGTGAGCATGCTCCCGGCCCTGCTCGGCGAAGACGACGGCCCGATCCGCGAAGCCACCGTGCATCACTCCGTCGACGGGACCTTCGCCATCCGCCAGGGCAAGTGGAAGTTCATCGACGGCCAAGGCCCCGGCGCCTCGGGCGCCGGCGCCACGCAATGGGACGGCCCCAAGCCCGGCGACCCGCCGGGTCAACTCTACGACATCGAAGCCGACCGCCACGAAGACAACAATGTTTACAACGAGCATCCCGACATCGTCGAGAAGCTGAAGACCTTGCTGGAGAAATACAAGCAGCAAGGCTACAGCCGCTTGCGCGGCTAGCGGTCAATGGGGAGTGGGGAGTAAGGCGGGGGCGCGCGAAGCTCTGGAAGAGGGGGTTAAACGCCGTTTAAGCGCCCTTCAAACGGCCTTTGAAGCGCCCGAGAGGACGGCTACGCCGCCAGCCGCTTCAACAACCCCCTGATGCGGTGCAGCGCCTCGACTTCGTTGTAGTCGAAGCCCGCCCATTCGAACCGTCCGTCCGGCGAGAAGCTCGTCCCTTTTTTCGCCGCGACGAAACGCATCAAGCTGCGCGGGTCGATCTTCGAATCCTCGCGGAAGCGCATCGTCAGTCGATTCGCCTGCCGTTCGATCGAGGCGATCCGCAGCGCCTCCGCCCGGCTCTTCACGAGCGAATAGTCGAGCAGGTTGCGCACCGCCGCCGGCAACGGCCCATAACGGTCTTTCAGCTCGCTTGCCGCCGCGTCGCGCTCTTCCTCGCCGCCAACCTCCGCCAGACGCTTATACGCCTGCAGCCGCTGCGTTTCGTCCGCAATGTAGTCCGTTGGAATATGCACGTCCAATTGCAGCTTGAGGTTGGTGCGCACCGCCGCCTCGACTTTCTCGCCTTTGAGCTTCTTGACTTCCTCCTCCAGCAGTTGCGTGTAGGTCTCGAACCCTACCGCCGCGATTTGTCCGCTCTGCTCGCCGCCCAGCAGATTGCCTGCGCCCCGCAACTCCAGGTCGAGCGCGGCGACCTTGAAGCCGGAGCCGAGCTCGCTGAACTCTTTCAGCGTGGCCAGCCGCTTGCGCGCGATCTCGGTCAGCTCCCTGTTGGGGGGAACCAGCAAGTAGGCATAGGCCCGCCGGTTCGAGCGCCCCACCCGCCCCCTGAGCTGATACAGCGCCGATAGCCCGTACAAATCGCTGCGTTCGATGACGATCGTATTCGCCGCCGGGATATCGAGACCGTTCTCCACGATCGTCGTCGCCACCAGCACGTCGAACTCGTGCTGCATGAAGCCGAGCATCGACCGCTCCAGCTCTTTCTCGCCCATCTGCCCGTGACCGACGCCTATGCGCGCCTCCGGCAATGCTTCCTGCAGCGCCGCGGCCGCCGCGTAAATCGATTCGACGCGGTTGTGAATGAAGTAAACCTGCCCGCCGCGCGCCGTCTCCCGGCGAATCGCCGCATGCACGACGCGGTCGGAGTACGACGCCACCACCGTTTGAATGGCCAGGCGGTCTTTCGGCGGCGTCTGAATGATCGAAATGTCCCGCAGCCCCGTCAGCGACATGTGCAGCGTGCGCGGAATCGGCGTCGCGGTCAGCGTCAGCACGTCGACGTTCTCGCGGATGTGCTTCAGCCGTTCTTTGTGGCGCACTCCGAAGCGCTGCTCTTCGTCGACGATCAGCAAGCCCAGGTCGCTGAACTCGACATCTTTGGAAAGGATGCGGTGCGTGCCGATCAGGATGTCGATCTTGCCTGCCTTCACCCGCTCGACGATCGCCTTCTGTTCTTTGGGGCTGCGAAAGCGGTTCAGCATTTCGATCTCGACCGGAAACGCCGCGAACCGCTGCTTGAAGGTTTCGTAGTGCTGAAAGCTGAGCACCGTCGTCGGCGTCAGCAGCGCAACCTGTTTGTCGTCGCCCAGCGCCTTGAACGCCGCGCGCATGGCCACTTCGGTCTTGCCGAACCCGACGTCGCCGCAGATCAGTCGGTCCATTACCTGCTCCGACTCCATATCGCGTTTGACGTCGTTCGCGGCGGCGGCCTGATCCGGCGTCGGCTTGTAGGGGAAGGCGTCCTCGAACTCCCGCTGCCAATTGCTGTCGGGCGAAAACGGAAATCCTTTGGTCATCGCGCGCTGGGCGTAGAGCTTGAGCAGTTCCTCGGCCATGTCGCGCAGCCGCGCCTTGACCCTGCTCTTCGTCTTTTCCCAGGTGCGGCCGCCCAGCCGGTCGAGTTGGGGCTTCGGCCCTCCCGCGCCGTGGTGCTTCTGCACCAGATCGAGCCGCGCAAGCGGGACGTAGAGCTTCGACGATCCCGCGTATTCGAGCAGCATGAAATCGTCCGCCCGCCCGTCATGCTCGATCTGCCGCAAGCCCAGGAAGCGGCCGATGCCGTGCTGCGTATGCACCACGTGATCGCCCTCCTTGAGGTCCTCCAGATTCGATAGAAACGCCGCCGCGGCGCCTGCCTGACGGCGCGGCTTGGCGACCAGCTCCGAGCGGCCGAAAATGTCTTCGGCGCCGTAAACCGCCGCCTGCGAATCCGGCAGCACGCACCCTTCGGCGATCGCCGCCTGGATCAGAACGACCGAAGCGATCGGCCCCGCCAGATACGAGCGCTCTTCGAGATAAGGGCTCATGCCCCGCGGGCGCTCTTGCAAACCCAACTGATAAGGGATGCCGAACTCGTTGAAAATATCCGCCAGCCGCTCCAGATCGCCCAGCGATCCCGCCGTTACGAGCACCCGCGATCCTTCGCTGACGCGGGCCTTCAGCTCCCGCATGCAGTGCGCAATGTTGCTTTGGAACCGCGGCGCCGCTTGGCTGCGGATGTGCAGCGGTCCGTCCTCGCCGCCGACTGCCGGGGAAGCGATCCCCAAGCGGTCGAGAATCACCTGATCGCAGCGCTCGGCGGCCGCCTGCAGCCGGTCGAGCCCCAGGTAGTAAGCGCTTGCATCGCCCGCGACGCGCGCGGCCGCCTGTTCCAGGCGTTCCCAAAGCTTTTCGGCTTCCCGCCGCAGCGCGTCCGGTTCGTTCCAAACCACAATCGCGTCGGAAAGCATGTCCGCCAAGCAATGCCGCCGGGCTTCGCCGGACGCTGCGGAAAACTCCCATCCCGCCGCCTGGCCGTCCGAACCGGCCGTCGCCGGATAGTCGCTCAGCGGCAGCAGCAACGCTTCGTCCAGACTGCGCACGGATCTCTGCGTTTCCGGGGCGAACTCGCGGATCGACTCCACCTGATCGCCGAACAATTCGATGCGTACCGGGTAGGGAGCCTCGGGCGAAAAGACATCGAGAATTCCGCCGCGCACCGAAAACTGCCCGACCATCTCGACCGGTTCCTGTCGCGTGTAACCTGCCGAAGCCAAGCCGCTCTCCAGGTCTTCCAGGAAAAACTCGTCGCCGACCTCGATCTGCCAAGTCAGATGTTTGTAGAAATCGCCCGGCGCCGTCTTCAGCAGAGCCGCTCCTATGGGGGCGGTCACAATCGAGGCCGTCCCCTCGGCCATGCGCCAGAGGGCGATGCCGCGTTTCTCGCTGATCTCGGCGTGCGGCGAAAAGCCCTCGAAAGGCGTCACGTCATGAGCCGGCAGGACGCAAGGCGCCCCGCGCCCGGAGGAGCTTGGCAACTGCTCGAATACCGCCGAGACGGTCTCGTTCAGCGTCTCCGCCGCGCTGTTCGTATCGACCAGCAAAACCACGGGCCGGTCGGTCCGCTTCTGCAGCAATACGATGTAAATGGCTTGCGCCGCCGCCGTCAGCCCGGAGAGATTGACCTTGCCGGGCTCCGCCCCGCGAACGGCGGCCAGCAACTCGACGAACGCCGGATGCCGTCCCAGGCAGTCGAAAAAATCTCGCAGCGCCGGATGTATCAAACCGAATGGATTTCAAGGATATTCTTCACGACGTCAGTCGTCGAATATCCGGGCTCGACCGGAATCGGAAACACACGTCCTCCCGCCGTCTCCACGATCTCGCGTCCGGCGATCCAGTGCGACCAGTCGGCGCCTTTCACCAGAACGTCCGGCAGCAGAGCTTCGAGCAGCGCACACGGCGTTTCTTCGTCGAAGACGGTCACGGCATCGACGGCCGCCAGAGCGGCCAGCGTCGCCGCTCGCTCCGCCTCGGGCAAAACGGGGCGGCCCGGCCCCTTCAATCCGCGCACGCCGGCGTCGCCGTTGACCGCCACAATCAGCTTGTCGCCGTGCGTGCCGGCCCGCTCGAGCAGCCGCACATGACCGGGATGCAGCAGATCGAAGCAACCGTTGGTGAAGACAACGACGGCTCCTTCGCTGCGCCATTGCCGCCGCAACTCGACAAGCGCCGATCGTGAGAGCACAACGCCCATAGTGGATAGTGTAGGCCGCTTGCGCGGCCGGCGGGTAGTGGGGAAGGGAGATCGCCTACACTCTGAGCGGGACGGCCGGCCATGAGCGGATCCGGCGCAGCGGCGCCGGGCCGGGCCGGGCGGACGCGAACACCCTTCCGAGGCGGCGCGCCGCTGCGCGGCCGGTTCAGTTTCGAGACCTTCGGCGGAGACGTTTTCGGCGCCGTTGCGACGGTCGCGGTGGCGCTTCCAGTCGCGTTCGGCTTCGGTCTCGCTTCGGGACTCGGTCCGGTCGCCGGCTTGCCGGGTGCCGGGTTTACCCCGTTTACCGTGCTCAACATCAGCGCCGGGGGCCGCACTGCGCCGGCCGGCGTCCTGCGCGCCGTTCTTGCCGGCATTCTGGCGAAGATCGGCTGGGATGCCATCGACCGGCGTTTCCTTGCCCGCCTCCGGCATATCGACTACGGTTACCGCGCGGCGATGCCGATCACCCTTGTGCTGACTGTCTTCGTCGATCTGCTTACCGCCGCCGCGCTCGGGTTCATTGCCGCCGGGCTCTGGCGAGCGCGTGTTTTCGAATGACTGGAGCTGGACAGCGTCGTCTCCGCGCCGTTGCTCGAGCGGACGCTTTTCAGTCGCCTCCGCACGTGCGCTGGCGCACGCGATTGAATTGGACATTCGGGAGCACGAAGTGATAATTTTCGACTTTTCCGACGCCGCCTACATCGACGACACCGTAGCGCTGGTCATGGAGCAACTCATCGACGTGGCCGCGGAAGAAGACACTTCATGCATCGTAACGAGTCTCTCGGAGCCGGTTGCCGGTGTTTTGCACGCCCTCAACGTGTTCCAGCGTGTTCCGAAGGACCATTTCGTAGACAGCCTGGACGAGGCGAAAGGCGTGGCTAGATGCCTCCTCGATAATAGGGATCGGTCACAAGCGCCGCGGTGATCGGCCCCGGCTCGTGGAGAGCGGATAGCAACCCCGGGCCGTTACGGGAGCGGTTCGTCGAAGACGATCTCGGCGATGAACAGATTGGGCATCGTCTGATTCCAACCCTCGGGAATCGCGTCGAAGGCCAATCGGAATTGCCGCTTCTCGCCGGGAGGCAGCCCGACGTTCGAAGGCACGATCGCCGCCGGCGCGCGGTCCAGCTCGATGCCGTTGATTTCGTAAAACACGCAGTTGAGCTTCACGCTGCGAATCGGTTTCTCGCCCAGGTTCCCGATCGTCCCGGTGATCTCGACCAGGGTGTGGCCCAGAGCGCTCTCGGCAGCGGCCATCTCGACGTCGTGCAAGTCCAGTTTAGGCAGGTAAGCCCGCGCCTCGTCCGTCAGCACCGGCTCCGCGGGAACGGCTTCCGCGGCGGCCTTCCATTGGCGGTAGCCGACCGCCGCCAACGCCGCGAACACCGCCGCCGCGATCAAAATCGGAATCGGCTTCAATCCGCCGCCCTTGATCTGCTTTTCCGTCTCGAGCATGTTCCTTATTGTCCGGCAATCGTCATTTTGGCGATCTTGACGGTAGGCGCGACGGTCGCCCCGCGGCGGTCCGGATCGTTCCCGATCGTCTCGATCCCGCGCAGCATGTCCGCCAGATTGCCGCCGATCGTGACTTCCGAGACCGGATGCGTCAGCCGTCCGTTTTCGATGCGGAACCCAGAAGCGCCCCGCGAATAATCGCCCGTCACAAGATTGACGCCGAAGCCGATCAGATCGGTAACGTAAAGTCCGTCTTTTACCGAAGCGATCATCTCTTCGGGCGCCGCGCCGCCGGGGACGATCTCGAAATTGCCCTGCCCGATGCCGGCTGCGCCGGCCAAGCCGCGCGCGGCATTCCCCGTCGTGCGCAGCGCGAGCTTCCTGGCCGCATAGCTGTTCAGCAGCCAGCTTTCCAGGCGACCCTCCGCGACGACGGCCGTCTTGCGCCCGCGCACCCCCTCGTCGTCGAACGGCGAACTGCCGAACCCGCCCGGGGTCAAAGCATCGTCGAAAACCGTAACCTGCGGCGCGGCGACCGTCTCGCCGAGCCGGCCCGCCAGGAAGGACGACCTGCGGTAAACCGCGCTGCCGCTGACAGCCGCCGACAAGTGCCCCAACAGTGACCTGGCCGCGCCCGACTCGAACACCACCGGCGCCTCCATCGTACGCGTCTTGCGCGGATGCAAGCGCCGCACGGCCCGCTCGGCCGCCCTCCGCCCGATCTCTTCGGCGCTGCCCAACGCCTCCGGGCGCCGACCGACTTCGTACCACGAACCATGCTCTTTCAGGCCGTTCGACTCGGCTACCGGCGCCGCCCCGAGCGAGCAGCTTGCCGTGCGGTAGCCGCCCGAAAACCCGAGCGAATTGGCCAATCCCCAATACGTCCAACCCGACGAAAAGACCGCCCCTTCCGAGTTGGCAATTGCCGGGTCGGCGTCCAGCGCCGCTTGCTCGCATCGCCTGGCGAGGTCGATCTTCGCCGCGGAGCTCAACTCGAGCGCCGCCGAATCGAAAAGCCGCAGATCGCCGCCGGCGCTGCCCAGATCCGCCTCGTCGGGCAAGCCGGCGAACGCATCCTCCGCCGTGACGCCGGCCGCCTCCATTGCCGAGCGCAGCATCCGCTCCAATCCGGCATCGGTGAAATCCGAGCTGTAGGCCGAGCCGCTCGATTTGCCGCGCAGCACGCGAATGCCGATGCCCTTCGAGCCCGAGTCCGTCAGCTTTTCGACTTCGCCCAGCCGAACGCGAACCGAGAACCGCGCCCCTTCGCTGACCATGCACTCGGCGGCGTCCGCCCCCAGCGCCTTCGCCCGCGCCGCGGCATCCTCGGCAAGCGTTTGCAGGGGAAAGTCGTCCGGCATGTCCGTCCACGGCCCGCAAGGGCCTCGCTACCATGATCGCAAGCGCCGCGGCGTTGCCGCCGTCTGCGGTCGTCGCCTCCGCCTCGTACGAATTCAATGCGCTAAGCGCAGGGGCGCACGACACGGGCTTCGTGAAAGCAAGGTTCGCAGCCGTCTCCCACCCGCTCCGCGCCGGGATAGCGCTAGAATGAACCGGACCGCGCCGCGGCGGGCGCTCGGACCCGGCCGCGTCCCGGGCATCGCTGCCCGAAGCTTCGCGGCGCCGGCCGCGCGGCGGCGCGCGACAAAAGGGAAGTTGCATGCGTTTACGAGACGTTTCGATTTTGCTTGCGCCGCTCGCTCTCGGCGGTTGCGGTTTCTGGGGAACGGATGCGGCCGAAGGCATCGCCGTGCCCGAGGGTTTCACAATCGAACTGGCCGCCGGGCCGCCGCTGGTCGAGCGCCCGATGATCGTCGACCGGGACGACGAAGGACGCCTCTACGTCGCCGAGTCGTCCGGGTCCAACGACGACGTGCGGCGGCAGCTCGAGGAGAGGCCGCACAGCATACTGCGCCTGGAGGACGTGGACGGCGACGGCCGCTACGACAGGCGGACGGTATTCGCCGACAAGATGATGTTTCCGGAGGGCGTCCTGTGGCACGACGGTTCCGTTTACGTCGCGGCCCCGCCGAGCATCTGGAAGCTCACGGACACCGACTCGGATGGAGTCGCCGACCGGCGGGAGGAGTGGTTCGACGCCAAGACCCTGACGCCGTGCGCCAACGATCTTCACGGCCCGTATCTCGGTCTCGACGGCTGGATCTACTGGACCAAGGGAGCGTTCGCCGAACAGGTTTACGAACGCCCGGGCCGCGATCCCTTCGTGACCCGCGCCGCGCATATCTTCAGGCGCAGGGTCTCGGGCGGTCCCGTCGAGCCCGTCCTGACCGGCGGGATGAACAACCCGGTCGAGCTGGCCTTCACGGCCGAGGGCGAGCGGCTGCTCACCGCGACGTTCCTCGTTCATCCGCAGTTGGGCCGCCGGGACGGCTTGCTGCACGCCGTTTACGGAGGAGTGTACGGCAAGGCCCACGGCGTAACGGACGGGCATCCGACGACGGGAGGCTATCTCTCGATCATGACGCACCTGGGCGGATCTGCGCCCGTCGGCTTGGCCCGCTACGAATCCGCGGCGTTCGGCGAGGACTACCGGGGCCGGCTGTTCGCGACGTCGTTCAACCTGCGCAAGGTCACCGCGCACAGGCTTGTCCCCCAAGGCGCGAGCTTCGTGACCGAAGACGCCGACTTTCTGGTCTCGGACGACCGGGACTTCCATCCGACCGACGTCATGGAGGACGCCGACGGCAGCCTGCTCGTCGTGAACACCGGAGGCTGGTACAAGCTCTGCTGCCCCACTGCGCAGTTGACCAAGCCGGACGTGCTGGGCGCTATCTACCGCATCCGCAAGACCGGCGCCGAAGCGCCCGCGGATCCCCTGGGTCGGCAACTGGACTGGGAGGGCCTGGGAGCGGACCGGCTGACGGGGCTGCTCGGCGCGGACCGTCCGGCGGTCCGCAAGAGGGCGATCGCGGAACTCGCCGGGGCGGGCGCGGTCGACGCTCTGCGCCGGGCGCTCCGCGCCGGCGAGTCGGCCGAGGCCCGGCGCAATTCCGTTTGGGCGCTGACGAGAATCGAATCGGCAGCGGCGCGCTCCGCGGTGCGCGAGGCTCTCGCCGATCCCGCCCCGGGCGTGCGCCAAGCCGCCTTGCACTCGATCGCCCTTCATCGCGACGCTGCGGCAGGCGCGGCCGTGCTGAAGCAGTTGGCCCAACCGTCCGCAGCGGTCAAGCGCGTCGCAGCCGAGGCCCTCGGGCGGATCGGTTGGAGCGGGGCGGTCGGAAGCCTGCTGGCGGAGGCGGCGGCGACCGACGACGAGGTTCTGACTCATTCTCTCGTCTACGCGCTGATCGAGATCGCCGATCCCGTCCGTACGCGCCACGGTCTTTCGTCGGCCTCGCCGCGGAGCGAGCGGGCGGCGATGATCGCGCTCGACCAGATGCGCCCCGGCGCGCTCGCGCCTGCCGAGGTTCTGGCCAGGCTGCCCTCTGCGGATGCCGCGGTGGCCGAGGCCGCCGAGTGGATCGCGGGGCGCCATCCCGAGTGGGGGGGCCATCTGGCCGGCTATCTGAGCAGGCGCCTGGCGCGGTTCCGCGGCGGCGATTCCGCGGCACTCGAGGCGCAACTGGGGAGGTTCGCGGCGACACGCGAAGTTCAGGACCTGCTCGCCCGCGCGGCGGCGGGCGGAGGGTCGGCGCCGGCTCGCCGCGCGGCTCTGGCAGTCATGGCGGCGGCTCCCCTCGAGGACCCGCCGGCGGGCTGGGCGGCGGCCATCGGTTCCGCCCTGCAAGCCCCGGAAACGCTCCCGGCGGCCCTGCGCGCCGCTCGGGCGCTGCCCCGTCCGGAGAAGGGCGATCCGCTCCTGGAGCGGGCGCTGTTGGCCGCGGCCCGCGACGAGGCGCGCCTCCCGGAGGCGCGTGTCCTGGCCTTGGAAGCGGCGCTTGAGGCGCTCGACGGGTTGGAGCCCGCACTGTTCGAACTCGCCAAGAGCCAGGTCCCGGCCTCCGCGCCGGTCAAGGCGCGAGGAGCCGCGGCGCGCGTGATCGCTAAGGTTCAGTTGTCCCGCGAACAGCTCCTGGAACTTGCGCAGATCCTGCCCGCAGCCGGGCCGATGGAGCTTCCGCTGCTGGTCCAGGCGTTCGGCAAGGCCGGCGACGCGGAACTGGGGGAATCGTTCGTAGCGGGTCTGACTCGGTCCAAGGGGCTGGCCAATCTCCGCGCCGACGTTCTGCAGACAGCGGGTCAAGCCTATCCCGAACCGGTCCGCGAGCGCCTCGACGCGTTGCTGGAAGGCCGGGTCGCCGGTCTGGCCGAACAGGGCGCGGCGCTCGACGGCATGCTCGCTGCGCTCGGCGACGGCGATGTCCGCCGCGGACAGGCCGTCTTTAACAGCGACGCCGCGGCTTGCCTCGCCTGCCACGCCATCGGCCACCAGGGAGGCAGGATCGGCCCGGACCTGACTCGCATCGGGCAGATCCGCACCCGCAGAGACCTGCTGGAGGCCATCGTTTTCCCGAACGCGAGTTTCGTGCGCAGCTACGAACCCATCGTGGTCGTCACCGAGCAGGAGACTCTCACCGGCGTTCCCCTCGAAGAGACCGACGACCATCTGTTGCTGGCCGTCAACGCCGACGAGCAGGCGCGGGTCTTCCGCGCCGACATCCAGGAGGTCCGGCCCGGCACGGTTTCGGTGATGCCTTCCGGGCTTGACGAACAGCTCAGCCGGGGAGAACTGGCGGATCTGCTGGCGTTTCTCGAAGCAACGCAGTGGGGCCCGCCCGGGAGCGGGCGCTAAAATCGGGTTCCGCGGAGGCAGCGATGCATCGTATTGGACTGGCGGCAGGCTTCGCGGCGGCTGTGCTGGCGGCGGGCCTCGCGGCCCGAGCAGCCGGCGCGGACCGGCCCAACATTGTTTTCATCCTCGCCGACGACCTCGGCTACGGCGATCTCGGATCGTACGGACAGCGGATCGTCCGGACGCCGCGCCTGGACCGCATGGCCGCCGAAGGTCTGCGGTTCACGCAGTTCTACGCCGGCGCAACGGTCTGCGCCCCCTCGCGGAGCGTGCTGATGACCGGCCGGCACCTGGGCCACACGCATGTCAGGGGCAACGCGCCGGGGCCCGACATGAGCGCTCAGTCCTTGCGCGACGAGGACGTGACCGTGGCGGAGATCCTGCGCGAGGCCGGGTATGCGACGGCTCTGTTCGGCAAATGGGGCCTGGGCGAAGTCGGCAACGAAGGGCATCCGCTCAAGCAGGGCTTCGAGGCCTTCTTCGGATACCTGAACCAGGTGCATGCGCACAACTACTACCCGGAGTTCCTCTGGAGCGGCCTGGAAAAGGCGCCGCTGAACAACACGGTGGAACGCGCGCCGCGCGCATACGGCGGATTCCGCGGCGGCTGGGCCACCGAACGCAGGGAATATTCGCACGACTTAATCGCGGCCGAAGCGCTCGATTGGATCGAGAACCACCGGGACGGGCCGTTCTTTCTCTATTTGGCGCTGACGATTCCCCATGCCAACAACGAAGCGACGCGCGCCACCGGAGACGGCGCCGAGGCGCCGGATTACGGGATCTACGCCAACGAGCCGTGGCCTGACCAGGACAAGGGGCAGGCTGCAATGATCGGACGCATGGACCGCGACGTCGGGCGGCTGCTGGACCGCCTGGCCGATCTCGGGATCGCCGAAAGGACTCTCGTCATGTTCTCGTCCGACAACGGACCGCACAACGAGGCGGGCCACGACCTGCTTCGCTTCAACCCGTCCGGCCCGTTGCGCGGCATCAAGCGTGACCTGTACGAGGGCGGCATTCGCGTGCCGTTTCTGGCGTGGTGGCCCGGCTCGATCCAGCCCGGCCGGGTTTCGGAGCACGTCGGGTATTTCGGCGACCTGATGGCCACGGCCGCTGAGCTCGGCGGAGCGGAAGTTCCGGCGAATGCGGATTCGATCAGTTTCGTCCCGACCCTGGTCGGCAAGCCGAACGCCCAGCGCGCGCACGAATACCTGTATTGGGAGTTCTACGAAGGCGGTTCGGCCCAGGCCGTGCGCCTGCGGCAATGGAAGGGCGTGCGCAAACCGATGTTCAGCGGGCCGCTTGAACTCTACGACGTCTCGCGCGACGCGGCCGAAAAGTACGACGTTGCGCGCAGCCGCCCGGAGGTGGTGCGCGAGATCGAGGCGGTCATGGCCCGCGAGCACGTCGAGCACCCGAATTGGCCGGTACGCCGGTCGCGGTGACGCCGCCGGCCGGCAAGCGCATTCTCGGACGTGACGCCGGCAGCTTCGATTGCCGAGCACGGCATCCGCTCCCATCCGCCGTCGGTGAAATCCGAGTTGCAAGCCGCGCCGCGATATCCTCGGCAAGCGATTGCAGGGGATCGACCGGTTTGCCGGCGGGGAAATCCGCTAATACTTCGGCACCGTCGGGTCCACGTCGTCGCTCCAGCGCAGGATGCCGCCCGCCAGGTTCGTCACCCGGCTGAAGCCCATGTCCTTCAACAACCGCTGAGCCTTGCCGCTGCGCATGCCGCTCTTGCAGTGGATGACGATGTCGGCCGTCGCGTCCAACTCGCCGACGCGCTTGTTCAACTCGCCCAGCGGAATCAGCGTGGTTCCCGGGATGCTGGCGATCGCGTATTCGTGCGGCTCGCGCACGTCGAGCACGAACACGCCGTCGGCGGCGTCCATCCGCGCCTTCAGCGCGGCCGGAGTAATCTCGGGCAGCTTTTCTTCCGCCGCTTGCGCCGCGGCCTGCTGCGGAATGCCGCAGAATTGTTGATAGTCGATCAACTCCTTGACCGTCGGGTTGTCGCCGCAGACCGGGCAGGCGGGATTCCGCCGCAGCTTCAACTCGCGGAACTTCATGTTGAGCGCGTCGTAGAGCACCAGACGGCCGCTCAACGACTCTCCTCTGCCCAGGACGATCTTCACCGTCTCGGTGGCCTGAATGCTGCCGATCACCGCCGGCAGAATGCCCAGAACCCCGCCTTCGGCGCAACTCGGCACCAGGCCCGGAGGAGGCGGCTCGGGGTACAGGCAGCGGTAACAGGGGCCGTTCTCATGGTGAAAAACCGTCGCCTGCCCCTCGAAGCGAAAGATCGAGCCGTAAGCGTTCGGCTTGCCCAGCAGCACGCAGGCGTCGTTGACCAGATAGCGGGTCGGGAAGTTGTCCGTGCCGTCGACGACCACGTCGTAGCCGGCGATGATGTCGAGCGCGTTGGCGCTGGTCAGCGCGGTTTCGTACTTGGCGATTTCGAGGTAGGGGTTGATGTCTTTCATGCTCTCGGCGGCGGAATCGATTTTTGGGCGCCCCACGTCTTTCGAGCCGTGGATCACTTGCCGCTGCAGGTTGGTCTCGTCCACCACGTCGAAATCGACGATGCCGATCTTGCCGATGCCGGCCGCGGCCAGATAAAGTCCCAAGGGCGCTCCCAGGCCGCCTGTGCCGACCATCAAGACCTTTGCCCCTTTCAACTTGCGCTGCCCTTCGATGCCCACCTCGGGGAGGATGAGGTGGCGGCTGTAGCGCATGATTTCTGCGTTCGAAAGATCGGGCAAGCCGTTCGCGGAGCCCCCGGCGATGGAAGGCACGATGCTGATCGTATCGTCGTCGCCCACCGCGGTCGCTTCCCTGTCGAGATAGCGGATATCTTCGTCGCTCACGTAGATGTTGACGAAGCTGCGCAGCTTTCCCTCGCTGTTGAAAAGATTCTTCTCGATCTCGGGGTGCGTCTCGACGAGCTTCGCCAGCGCTTCGCCGACGTTCGCCGCCTCGACATCGACGGAATCGTTGCCGCCGGCGAACTGCCGCAACGGCGTGGGAATGATAATTCTGGCCACGGATATGCCCCTGTTTCGATGCTAAGGAATCTCTCGAAGCGCTGTC
Organism: Bryobacterales bacterium; assembly: GCA_965214915.1. Taxonomy (GTDB): domain Bacteria; phylum Acidobacteriota; class Terriglobia; order Bryobacterales; family UBA6623; genus CATQHP01. Next base: position 2,521,316 of record CBDCCP010000001.1, read on the forward strand.
AACGAACCGGCGGTTGCGGTAAACTATCGGGTTCGGAGGGTTATCGGAAACCATGTTGCGCAACCGCTTATTCGTTACGGCATTCATCGCAGCCGCTTTGAGCCCGGCCGCTCCCTTTGCTTTCGCGGGCGACGGCGACGGCGACGCCGGCGCGGGCAAGGAAGTCTTCGATACGAAGTGCCTGGTCTGCCACAACGCCGACAACAAAGAAAAAAAGATCGGCCCCGGCCTGGCCGGCGTCAAGGACGGCAAGCTGCCCAGCGGCAAGGACACGACCTACGACAATCTGCTCGAGAACCTCAACAAAGGCGGCGGCGGCATGCCCGCTTTCGAGAAGCTGATGAGCGACGAAGAGAAAGACAACGTCATCGCCTACGTGCTGACGCTCTGAGGCAATCCTCGAATCGTTCGATCGGCCTCGTATTGCACGGGCGCGGAAGGCTGGGTAGAATCAGAGGTTTGTCGTAACTTCACAGGGGGAGGGTGTATGGACATCCATCAGAAAATTGTCGAGATTATTTGCGAGCAGTTGAGCGTCGAGGAGTCGGAAGTGACCCTGGAAGCGTCCTTCCAGGAGTCGCTCAATGCCGATTCCCTCGACGTCGTCGAGTTGATCATGGGTTTCGAAGAGGAGTTCGGTATCGAGATTCCTGATGAAGACGCGGAAAAGATCCGTACCGTCGGCGATGCGGTCGAGTACATCAAAGTAAAAAAACAGTGAAAGCGGGGCGGCTTATCTGAAAGAGTCGGGGCAGTCTTTGTCTAAAAGAGTCGTTGTTACCGGTATCGGCCTGTCCTCTCCGGTCGGGCTGGGCACGGAAGAGTCGTGGACGGGCTTATGCGCTGGGCGCAACGGCATCCGGCGCATCACCCATTTTGACACGGAAGGGTTCGGCTGCCGCATCGCCGGCGAGGTCGAAGGCTTCGACCCGCTCGATTTCGTGGACAAAAAAGACCTGCGCAAGATGGGGCGCTTCATCTTTTTCGCTCTCGCCTCGAGCGAGTTTGCGATGAAGATGTCCGGGCTTGAGGCGACCCCCGGAAACGCGGCCCGTATCGGCGTTTACGTCGGCAGCGGCATCGGCGGCTTCGATGTGATCGAGCGCGAGCATCTGAAGCTCATTAAAGGCGGCCCGCGCAGGATATCGCCCTTCTTCATTCCCGCGTCGATCGTCAACTTGGCCTCGGGCCACGTTTCGATCCGCTGGGGCGCAAAAGGCCCCAATTCGGCCACCGCGACCGCCTGCACCAGCGGCGCCCATGCGATCGGCGACTCCTACCGTCTGATCCAGCGCGGCGACGCCGACGCCATGATTTGCGGCGGGTCCGAAGCTGCGATTACGCCGATGAGCGTCGCCGGCTTCGGCAACATGAAGGCGCTGTCGACGCGCAACGACGATCCCGGACGCGCCTGCCGCCCCTGGGATGTCGACCGCGACGGCTTCGTCATCGGCGAAGGCGCCGGCATCCTTGTTTTGGAAGAATTGGAATTCGCGCGTCGCCGCGGCGCGGAGATCGTTGCCGAGCTGGTCGGGTACGGCATGAGCGGCGATGCGTTTCATATCACCTCGCCCGCCGAGGACGGCGACGGCGCGCGGCGCGTTATGCGCAGCGCGCTCGAAGACGCCGCCATCGATCCGTCCGATATCCAATACATCAACGCGCACGGCACCTCGACGCCTCTCGGCGACCGCATCGAATCGCAGGCCGTGGAGGCGGTGTTCGGCGACCGCGCCAAGTCGATAGGCGTGAGCTCCACCAAGTCGATGACCGGGCATCTATTGGGCGGCGCCGGCGGCCTCGAAGCCGGAATCGCCGTATTGGCGATTCGCGACCAGACCGCGCCGCCGACGATCAATCTTGAAACGCCCGGCGAAGGCTGCGATCTCGACTACGTGCCGGGGCAGGCGCGCCCGATGGAAATCGAGTACGCGCTGACGAACTCATTCGGCTTCGGCGGCACCAACGGCGCTTTGATCTTTCGGCGCTACCGCGAAAACTAGCAATCCGCAGGCGCGCCGAATTCTTTGCGGCAAAGCGGCAGCCCCGCAGCGACGGCGCAAATGCTCCGCCAACAGCTTGCCGTCCCACAGATTTCCCGACAGAGAGATTCGCTGGGGCGGCGGCGCAGACCGGCTCCCACCCCTGCTAATTCTGCGCGTCCAGCGCCCGCGTAACCGGCTTTCCTGCCGCATCGGAGACCCTGCCGCTGAGCAACTTCCCTTGCTTCAGGTACAGGCTCACCCGGCGCGTCTCCCCCACGCCGACCCGGACGCCGGCATGCTCGGCGGCATAGCCCGCAACCTTCGTCGTCAGGCGCCACTCCCCGGCGGCCAATTGTCCGAACTCGACCCGGCCGCCGGCATCGGATTTCGCGTGCCGCGAAACCAGATTGCCCTTCCGATTCGAGGTCAAGGCGACTTCCCCGGGCGTTCCGAGCAGGGTCTCCGCGTCGATCAACTCGGCAACGATCACGGCGTCGGCGGCGTTGCCGGAAACCGCGAAGCCGGTCAACAAGAACCCCGGCAGCAACACTTTGCTCAAGGCGGCGCTGCTCATTTCAGGGACCTCCGGATGCTTCCGGTTGTTGGATCACCAAGGTGACGTTCTGCTTGTCCTTCTTCTTCCCCCACAGGTAGCCGAGCGCCGTCATTCCGCTCCAAACCCCAATCCACGCCGCTGCCGAAGTCGCAGTCACCTCGTTTTCGTTGACCATGGTTTGGGCTCCTGCTCCAAGGCCTAGGCCGCCTAGAGAAAACACCGTTCCGAGAAGGACTCTCTTGTGCCCTCTATACCGGGTAAACCGCACGGCGGAGAGCCGCTCCGTGGGGATGTCCTGAAGTCCGCGCAGCGGCGCATTGGGGCCGGCGCTCCGGTTGACGTTTACCGTCAGGAAGCCGTCCTGAACCTCCTTGACCCGGCCCCGCAGGCGGGAGCCGTCCGCGAAGGAGGCATCGATTCGTTTGCCGCCGAGCAGATCGCGCAACCGCTCGGTCTCCGCAGCGCTGACGGGCGGGATGACCTGATCCCGAGCAACACGCATGCTGCAGGCCGCCGGCAGGCAAACGCACAGCGACAGGACAACCGCCTGTCTCCACCGGCATACGCTCCCTGCCGCCGGCCGGCGCGGTTGCATCTCAGCATGCCCTCCTTGCCGGCGCACTGTTACTCGCACGAAGGATCGGTCGCGCAGGCCCAGTCGCAGAGGTCTCCGTTGTAAAACGAAGTGACGCCCCCGACCCGAATCGTGGCGTCCGCCCTCTTGCAAGGCACATTGGCGCCGCTCGCGTAGCAAACCACGTCCCAGTCGTCTTGATACTTGACGGGCCACACGTAAGCAGAGTTGGCTCGCTCGTTGACGTTATCGATCCAGCCGTCGTGGTCGTCGTCCCCGACGGCCGAGCACCCCTCCACGGTGCAGGCCAACGTCACCGACACATCCGCAAAATACAGGGATTGAACGAGATCATCGTTAATGCCCAAGTTGGAATGATCCAACTCATACAGAGTCATGTAGTTATCCTGGACCGTGAGAGTTCGTCCATCCAGGTCGAGGCATCCTCCGGTGTCCATGATTCCGTCGCAGTCGGAGTCCTCGGGGTTGGTGACCGGGATGCGCCGCGTGGCCGTTCCGTAGTGATTGGCGAGTCCGCTGTCGGAAATTTGATCCACGCAGGCGCTGGTTCCGTAAGGCGGAACGGAGTCGTTCCAGGTGAAGGGATCGCTGAAGGGATAGCCGTTCGCCGGATAGGGATAGACGCCCGCGGAATCGGGAAAGTTGAGCCGCTCGCAGTTCAAATCCGGTTTCACGTAATCCGCCGCGCAGCTATTCCACTGCTCCCAGCCGTCCTCGGCATACCAGCCCTGGAACTGATGGCCGTCGTACGCGCTTCCAACGTTCGAGCCGGCCCCCCAATTCCCAAAGGGAACACTGTGTTGAGGGAAATTACCGCCGCACTCCTCATCGCTGTCGTAAACGTAGCGGTTGTGATTGACCATCTTGATTTGGACTACGCATACTTCGCCGAACAGCGCTATTGAACCGGCGGCGGTCAAGAAAAAACGATCGCAGAAACAGGCGGGTCGAGAGTCTCATCGCTATGCTCCTTGTTTCATTTCTCAGTAGGCCGTCAGAAAGCTCGTCCGGCTCGCACGGGGTGCGGGACGGCTTCCCGTAGTCGATTTCGGATTCCGCCATGGTCGCAGGCAGAATTTTGCCGCGGCGCCCGCCGTCGCTGAAGACCGCTGCAATTCCCATGACCGATCCCGTCAAACGAAAACGGCCCGCGGAGTTAGCACGGGCCATCATTCTCACCACGAGCGATCGCTGGGACTCATGGGCGCATTCCTCAATTCAATTTTTTGCCGAGCCCCCTCTAATGTCGAGGATTTCTTGAAAAAAGTTCAAGAATTTGCAAAAAATTTAAGGAAATGCACTGCTCGGGCGAATCGGTTCTTACTCCGGTAGTTGCGCTCGGCAATCGCGGTCAGCTCCTTGACGATCCCCGCGTTGCCCGGGTCGTCGATCGCGTTGTGGAACTCGCCCGGATACTTGGCAGGATCGAACAGCTCGCTGCGCTCCCAACTCAAGTAGTTCAACTTCCACCGGGCGCGCCGAACCCTTTGCGCTGCGCCGGAGCGCAAGCGGACCGGCCTGCGCAGTGGAATTGATAGAATCGTTCGTTGGCGCAGCCTCGCGGCGCCGCCCTTTCCCCGCCCATGAACATCTTCGTATGCCTGAAACAAGTCGGCTCGCGCGACTCGGTGCTGCGCATAGCCGCCGATCGTCAATGGATTGAGGACGAAGACCTCAATTTCGAAATGAACGAGCCCGACGCCTTCGCCCTGGAAGAAGCCCTGCGCCTCAAGGAGAAGCACGGCGGCGAGGTCATCGCGGTCTCGGCCGGACCGGCGCGCGCGGCCTCGACCATCCGCGAAGCGCTGGCCAAAGGCGCGGACCGCGGCATTCTCATCGCAGACGACCGCTTCGCGCAAGCCGACGCGCTGTGCATCGCCCGCGCGCTGGCGGCGGCCGTCGGCCGGGAAGCACACGATCTGGTGCTCACCGGCTTGCAGTCCGACGATTTCGGCTTCGGCCAGACCGGCGTCATCCTGGCCGAGTTGCTGAACCTGCCGCACGCCACGATCATTATGGAAGTCCAAGCCGAGGACGGCAGGCTGCGCGTCAAGCGCGAGCTCGAAGCAGGCTGGTTCCAGAACGTTTCGATGCCGCTGCCTGCGCTGCTGACCATCCAGAGCGGCATCAACAAGGTCCGTTACGCAACCTTGATGGGCATCAAGAGGGCCAGGAGGAAACCGTTGGTCACGTACACGGCCGGCGAACTCGGAATCGACATGGCCGTCGGCCAGACGATCCGCCGCCTGTATCTTCCGCAGAAAACGAAGCAGACGCAATTCATCGCCGGCGGCGGCAAAGAGGCGGCCGCCGCATTGATCGAAAAGCTGAAATTCGAAGCGAGGGTGCTATGAGCGTTCTAGTCGTCAGCGAGCAGACGGGCGGCGTTTGGCACAACATGTCGTTCGAAGCGATTGCCGCCGGAGCGGAAGCCGCCGTCGCGCTCGGCTGCCCGCTGCAAGTCGCCGTAATCGGATCGGAGGTCGAAGGGTTGGCCGCCGAGGCCGCCGCCAAGCCGGTGTCCGAAGTGGTCGTCATCGACGACCCGGCGCTGGCCGCTTATACGCCCGACGGCTTTGCCGCCGCCGTTCGCCAGGCCGTCGAGCAGTTGAACCCGACTCTGGTCCTGTTCCCGCACACCTACCAAGTGCGCGACTTCGCGCCCAAGCTGACCGCCGGCCTCGGCAAGGCGTTCCTCAGCGACGCGGTCGGCATTGCCGTCGCCGCCTGCAAGCCGGTCTTTGTCCGCCAGCTTTTCCAGGGAAAGCTCAATGCCGACGTGACGCTCGCGGGCGGCGCCCCGTATTTTGCCTCGATACAGTCCGGCGTATTCCGCGCCGATGCTCTGGCCGAGGGCAACGCCCCGGCGCCGATCCGCAATTTGGAAGTCGCTATCGATCCGGCGCAAATCCGCACGCGGCCCGAAGCTCCGTTCCAGGAAGCGAAGGGCGCCGTCGATCTGACGGCCGCCGACATCATCGTGTCGGTCGGCCGCGGCATCAAAGATCCGGAGAACATTCCGCTCGCCGCAGATCTGGCCCGGGCGATCGGAGGCGAGTTGGCCGCCTCGCGGCCGATCTGCGACAACGGCTGGCTGCCGCTGGCGCGCCAGATCGGCAGTTCCGGCCAGACCGTCTCGCCGAACCTCTATCTTGCGTTGGGCATCTCCGGCGCCATCCAGCACGTCGTCGGCATGAAAGGCGCCAAAACCATCGTCGCCATCAATAAGGACGAAGGCGCGCCGATCTTCGAGATCGCCGACTACGGCGTTGTGGCCGACCTCTTCGAAGTCGTTCCGGCCTTGATCGAAGAACTGGGGAAGAGTGGATAGTGAATAGTTAAGACCGGTCCCGCGAAGCTTTCGCTGCGATTCCCCGGCAAACGATTCCCTAGTAAACTGGTAGGGATTTGTCATGGATGTCTCCGTCAAAGGCGAATACGCGCTCCGGGCGGTCTTCGATCTTGCCTGCCGCAACGCTCCCGACCCCACCAAGATCGCCAAGATCGCCGAACGGCAAAAGATTCCGCAGAAATTTCTCGAGCTGATTTTGTCCCAACTCAAGCAGAGCGGGTTCCTCGGCTCCAAGCGCGGCGCCGACGGCGGCTACTTTTTGGCCCGTCCCGCCGATCAAATTACCGTGGGCGCCGTGCTGCGCGTCATCGACGGCCCCGTGCAGCTTTCGCGTAAGCCGATCGAGAACGAATCCCCCGACTCGCCGTTTCCCGAGTTGTGGACGCGGGCCGAGCGCGCGCTTTCGAGCGTCATCGACCGCACGACCTTCGCCGACCTTGTCGAACGCTGGAAGCAGAAGCGCGCCCGGCGCGTCGTAAACTGGGAGATCTAGAACCTTGGCGCGCATTTTCGACGACAATTCCCTGGCCATCGGCAACACGCCGCTGGTGCGTCTCAACCGCGTCCCCGGCGGCGCCAAGGCCGTCGTCCTGGGCAAGGTGGAGGGCCGTAATCCCGCCTACTCCGTCAAATGCCGCATCGGCGCGTCGATGATCTGGGACGCCGAAAAAAGCGGCCGACTCCGCCCCGGCATGGATCTCGTCGAGGCGACCAGCGGCAACACCGGCATCGCGCTGGCTTTCGTTGCCGCCGCCCGCGGCTACCCGATCACCATCGTCATGCCCGCCAGCTACAGCGTCGAACGCCGCCGCGTGCTCAAGATGCTGGGAGCGAAGATCGAGCTCACGCCCGGCGACGACGGCATGTACGGCGCGGTTGTGCGCGCCGAGCAGCTTGCCGCCGCCAATCCCGACCGCTACATCCATCTCGAACAGTTCAAAAATCCCGCCAACCCGCGCATCCACGTCGAAACCACCGGCCCCGAAATCTGGAACGACACCGACGGCAATATCGATGTCCTCGTTGCCGGAATCGGCACCGGGGGGACCGTCAGCGGCGTCGCGCGTTATTTCAAGCTGCGCAAGAAAAAACAAATCGTCACCGTAGGCGTCGAGCCCGAAAGCAGCCCGGTGATCGCGCAGCACTTGGCCGGCAAACCGATGCAGCCCGGCCAGACCGCGATCCAGGGAATCGGCGCGGGCTTCATACCCGACACGCTCGATCTGGAAATGGTCGACCGCATCGAAAGCTGCAGCGACGAAGAAGCGCTGGAATACGCCAGACGCCTGGCCGGGGAAGAGGGGCTGCTCAGCGGCATCTCCTGCGGCGCCGCTGTCGCCGTCGCCTGCCGTCTGGCCAACGAACCCGAGTTCGAGGGCAAGACCATCGTCGCCATTCTGCCCGACGCCGGCGAACGATACTTGAGCAGCCAACTCTTCGACGGCGTGGATTGACCGCCCCGCAGTTTTTGCCGCGCCCTGTTAACCTCCGCGCCCGGCCGGTCGTTTCAGTATTGGATTCCGGCAAAGAAGGCCGTCAAGGAGGTTCGGATGGAATTTGAGATCACGAGCATCATACCGTTTGCAGGACTGCTTTTTATGTGGGCAATCGCCCTTCTCGTTCTGCGGATCAAACGGCAGCGCATGGACGCCCAGCGCGATGTCCAGCTCGCTTTGCTGAACAAGTTTTCCTCGGGCGATGAGATGACGCGCTTCCTCGCCTCGGAGGGAGGGCGCGCGCTTGTCGACCAGCTCGCCGTTCATTCGAACGGCGATCCGCGCCGATACGCCGCCGGCTTGGTAATCGGCGGATGCGTCATGGCGGCATTGTCGATCGGCTTTACGGGGATGGCGTTCTTCGGTGGGGAGAAGGATTTCGTGGTTCCCGCGGTGATTAACGGCGCGCTGGCGACAGGCATTTTCGCCGGCTTGGGCTTCTCGCTCTATCTCTCGAAAAAGCTCGGCTTGATCAAGGACCGCTGACGGTGGCCGCCGACCGATTGCCGCGCGAGGAAATCGGACGGCTCTACGAGACGGTCGGGCCGCGTCTGCTGCAATACCTGGAGCGGCGGACGGGCAATCCGGCTCTCGCCGCCGACTTGGTTCAAGATATTTTCGTGGGGCTGCTCCGATCGCCGATCGCGGCGGGCTCTCCACAGGAAGCGAAGAGTTGGCTTTACCGCGCCGCGCACTCGCGGCTGATCGATTCCGTGCGCCGCGAACGGCGGTCGCGGCTACTGCTCCGGTTCGAGCGCGAGCCGGTTGCCGCGCCTGCCGCCGAGAGCGGCTTCGAGCGCGTGTTTCGTCTGCTGAAACCCCGCGACGGCGCCTTGCTGTGGCTGGCCTATGTCGAGGAGATGAGCCACGAGGAGATTGCCAAGGTGCTGAATGTGAAGCCCGGCAGCGTCAAGGTGCTCTTGTATCGATCGCGCCGGAGGCTTCGCGACGCCGTCGTAAAATCGGGTTTGACGCCGGAGTTTTCGTTATGAACGACGAGCAGGGCAGGCAATGGATGCAAGCGCTGGCGCGCGGCGGCTCGCGGGCGGAACTTGCACGGTTCGACCGCGTTCGGGCGCGCGCTCTGCTGGAGCAAGAGTTCGCCGCGCGCCGGCGGACGAGCGCATCGCTCGATTGGATCGACGCCGGCATGCAGACCGCAGCCGGGTTGGCTCTTGCCGCGATTCTTGCCTGGCTGAGCGTCGGCTGACGCAGGGATTTTCCGCGAAAAGCGCGAAAGAGCAGGCGCCGCTCGCCGGGCGGATGGTCACGGCTGCAACTCGAAACCCGCGTAAGCGAACGTTGAGGACTCGATGTTCGAGTGCAGCTTCAGAAAATCGCCGCGGAAGAGACGCCCGACTCCGGCCGAGAGCGTGACGACCGCGTTGAGCCGGTACGATCCCGAGAAGTCGCATTCGTAGCCGATTTGGCGGCTGCGCGCGCCGCCGGCAACGCGGGGAACGAGGGCTTTGCCGCCGAAAGTGTAGTGGGCGTCATGGCGGTTCGCCAAGCGGTACGAATCGATTTGCAAGCGCAGCGACAGCTTGCCGCTCGGGGCGGCCTCGACGCCGCCGCCGAAATCCTCGAGATTGCGGTAGCCGATTACGTCAACCAGTCCGCGGTGGCGGTGATTCGCCGGGAAAAACTGGTCGTGGGTTCCGAATTTTCCGTCGGTCGGGTCGGCGTCGCCCGAAGCGTACTGATAGAGCGCAAAGAGGCGCGGCTTTGCCGGCGACCCATTGAAGCGCCGGCCGACCTCGACGAATGTGGACCACGCCGAGATGGGCGCTTGGGCCATCCGGCCGCGCTGGATTAAAGCCTCGACTTCGTAATCCGCGCCCACCGGGGTCTTGCCGGCGATGCGCAGGCCCGGGGCCCACAGATCGCTGTCGCCGCTGCGTCCCAGCTCGTCGGTTACGCGGCGCTTGGTGCGGTATAGCAGGTAAACATCGACCTCGGCGCCCGGAACCACGCGTTTCCAGGTGGAGTAGACGCCGTGGAAGCCGTCGCCGTAGTCGGAGCGGTCGGGCAGATCGGGGGCATCGTTGACGACCGAGCCGGTAAAGCCGTCGATCCTGACCGTCTCGTTTTCGAAACGCAAACGCACCGCATCGAAGGCGCGCTGGGAGTTGCTCCAGTTCGCATGCGAGACGAACCGCTGCGAGCCGTAGATCAGAAGCTGACGCCCGGCGATGACTCGAAACGGGTCTTTGTCGGGATCGCCGATCTCCACGTACGCCTCGCGCATGTCGAATGCGTCGCGGTAACGTTCCGTGACTTGCTCGCGCTCGGCGGTCGGCATGCGCGCGTCCATTCCTTTAACGAAGACGCGGAAGCGGCGGTGCGGCCGCAGGCCGACCCCGAGGAAGTAGCGCGTCTGCAGGCTGTTGGCAACATCGATTTCGAACGCATTGCCCGACCGGCCCTCGTAGCGGACGCGGGCTTCGGGGCGAATCTCCAGCCAGTCGGGAAGAGAGTCCCGAAAATCGAAACTATCGGCGCCGGCAGTGGACTGAGCCGCCAGCCAGGGGGCGCCGACAAAGAGCGCCAAGACAGCCCCACCGCAGAACGCCGAACGAACGGACAAACTCTATTATCTACAAACTTGCTCGCATGAAAAAACCGGGGCCGGCGGCCCCGGCTTCGTTCTCAGCCGAAAAGCCGAGGAATCGGCAGTCTTACCCCGCAGGCGAACCCGCCGCCTCTTTCTGCTCGGGCAACTCGTGGACCGTCGCTTCCGTAGTCAGCATCAGACCGGCGATCGAAGCGGCGTTCTGCAGAGCCGTGCGCGTGACCTTGGCCGGATCGATCACGCCGTCGGCGACCAGGTCGCAATACTCTCCGCTCTGGGCGTTGTAGCCGTTAGCGCCTTCGCTGGAGCGCACCCTCTCGCACACGATCGCGCCTTCTTGACCTGCGTTTTGCGCGATCCAGCGCAACGGAGCTTCGAGGGCGGCCTTGACGATGTTGACGCCCGTGCGCTCGTCTTCGTCGTCGGGCCTCAAATCGGCGAGCGCCGCGGCAGCGCGCACCAGCGTCACGCCGCCGCCGGGAACGATGCCTTCCTCGACTGCGGCGCGGGTGGCGTGCATGGCGTCCTCCACGCGCGCCTTCTTCTCCTTCATCTCCGTCTCCGTCGCCGCTCCAACCTTGATCACCGCCACGCCTCCGACCAGCTTCGCCAGCCGTTCTTGCAGCTTCTCCCGATCGTAGTCCGACGTCGTCTCCTCGATCTGCGCCCGCAGTTGCTTGACCCGCCCCTGGATCGCTTCCGTGCTGCCCCCGCCTTCCACGATCGTCGTGTTGTCCTTGTCGATCACCACGCGCTTCGCGCTGCCCAGGTCTTCAAGCTGAACCCCTTCCAGCTTGATCCCCGTCTCTTCCATGATCGCCTTGCCCCCGGTCAAGATGGCGATGTCTTCCAGCATCGCCTTGCGCCGGTCGCCGAAGCCCGGCGCCTTCACCGCCGCCACGTTGAGAACCCCGCGCAGCTTGTTCACCACCAAAGTGGCCAAAGCCTCGCCCTCGGTCTCCTCGGAGATGATCAGCAGCGGCCGCCCCGAACGCGAAACGTTCTCCAGCACCGGCAGCAGGTCTTTCATGTTGCTGATCTTCTTCTCGTGAATCAGCAGCAGCGCGTTTTCCAGCACGCACTCCATCGAGTCCTGATCGGTGACGAAGTAGGGCGAGGCGTAGCCGCGGTCGAACTGCATGCCCTCCACCACGTCCAGCTCGGTGTCGATCGTCTTGCCTTCCTCGACGGTAATCACCCCGTCCTTGCCTACCTTGGCCATCGCCTCGGCGATGATCTCGCCGATCGCCGCGTCGTTGTTCGCCGAGATCGCCGCTACCTGCGCCACGGCTTGGGTCTCGACCGGGCGCGCGAGGTCGTGGATGGCGTCGACGACTTTTGACGTAGCGGCTTCGATGCCGCGCTTGACGGCCATCGGGTTGGCCCCGGCGGCCACGCTCTTCACGCCGCCGCTGTAGATGGCTTGCGCCAGCACCGTGGCCGTGGTGGTGCCGTCGCCGGCGACGTCGGACGTCTTCGAAGCGACTTCGCGCACCATCTGGGCGCCCATGTTCTCGAGCTTGTCTTCGAGCTCGACTTCTTTGGCGACGGTCACGCCGTCTTTGGTGACGGTCGGGCCGCCGAACTTCTTTTCGAGGACGACGTTGCGGCCCTTGGGGCCGAGCGTGACCTTGACTGTGTCGGTCAACTTGTTGACGCCCGCCAGGATGGCTTGGCGCGAGTCTTTGCCGTAAACGATTTGCTTGCCTGCCATGTTTTCGCCTTCGCGTTTAGCTTTCGAGGACGCCGAGGATTTCGTCCTCGGTCATGATCACGTAGTCGTTGCCGTCGACAGTGACGTCGTTGCCGGCGTATTTGCCGATCAACACGGTGTCGCCGACGCTGACGTCGAGGGGCACGACCCCGCCGTCGTCTTTCTTGGAGCCCGGGCCCACGGCGATGACCTTCGCCGATTGGCCTTTCTCTTTCGCGGAATCGGGAATGATGATGCCCCCCGAAACCTGCTCTTCTTCTTCCACGCGTTCGACCACGACGCGGTTGCCTAAAGGTCGTAGTGCCATAGTGTTTTCCTCCTGGTGCTTGGGATCGCCCGCGCGCTCGACCGGCGCGGGCCTTCAATCAAACTCATGCGCATTGCCCCGAAAAAACGGCGGGTCGGCAGGATGCCTGCTCCTTGACGCGATCCGCCCCCGGGGCCGGCCCCGAGTTGGAACCCGAACTTTCCATTATGGCTGAGCGCCGGGCTGCGCTCAAGGACAACGGCGGCGGACTTGCGTCCGAACTTAGAACTTGTATGTGAAAAAGAAAAACGAAAACGTGTTCCCGTGTCTCGGGGTATTGGCCTTCAGGAACGGTCCGGGGATCATGTAGCCGCTGCCGCCGCCCAGGGTAAGAACGGATGTCAGCGGAACCGTGAACGTGACGTTGAGCTCATCGCCGATCTTGGCGCCGGCGCCCTGGAACTGCAGCTTGACGGCATCGAACGCCCGCGATGTATTGGCCCAATCCAGCGCGCCGACCAAGCGCTGGTCCCCGAGCGCCGGCAACTGCCGCCCGACGGTAAGGCTGACCGGCGATTGGTCTTCGCCGAGTTGGACATATGCCTGGCGGACGTCGAACGCGTCGCAAAAAACTCCGCTGTTGGCAAGGCCTTCGCGGATGCCCGGGGCGCGTGCGTCCTGGCCCTGAAAACCGAACCGCAGCCACGGCGCCGGCTCGATGCCGATATCGACGCGGGTCCGCGGCAAGCCGTAACTGTCATTGTTTCCTGCACGGTAGCCCAGACCTTGACGGCTCTCGAAGCGGAAGCGGAACTCGCCGGAGAGCGACAGAAAACTCGGCGTCGTATTGTCGATGTACCGCCGAATCCTGTTCGGCGAAGTCGATTCGGCGGCGGTTTGAGGAAGGTTGCCGGCCGGGGCCAAAGATGCGGCGACTGCGGAAACTGCACAGAACCGCGCGGCGAGCGTTGCGATTGTGGCGCCGCTTGTCATGGAAAACCCTCGAACACGGACCTGTTCCCCTTATCCCATGACAGCGGCCGGGCGCTATGACTTTATTGATTGTGTCGCTGCCCGCGCGGCCTCGCCTGAAGCGGCTCGCCCCGTCGAGCGGCTTCACGGAAGTGTGTAGAATGTTTCAGTATTCTTCAGCTAGAATCTAACCCTACAGGCAAAGAGTTTTCAATGCTTGTCGGCGCACAACGAGCAAGGAGGCGAGAGAGATGGAAATCAACATCGAACGAATGGACGGCGTACTGGTGGCGAAAGCTTGGTCACGCATCGACGGGGGCAACGCGCGCGACTTCGAAAAGGCTTTGAAGGCTGCAATCGGCGAGAGCGACCGCGCTGTCGTGATCGATTTCGAAGCCCTTTCTTATATCAGCAGCGCCGGTCTTCGGGCCCTGCTGGTAATCGCCAAGAAGCTGCAGAATCGCGATGCGGCATTCGCTATCTGCTCGCTCACGGATACGGTTCAAGCGGTTTTTGAGATCAGCGGCTTCGACAAGATCATTTCGATCCATTCCTCCACGGCCGAGGCGCTCGCCGCGGTGGGCGGTTCGGATGCCGGCAGCGCGGCGTAGCCGTCAAGCCTGCGCCGCTGCCGGCGCCTCCGCGGGCAGGTCAACGGTCATTTCGGTGAAGCTGCCGGGCTCGGACTCGACGCGGATGGTTCCGCCGTGCTTGCGCACGATGTCGTTGGACATCGAAAGTCCAAGCCCCGCGCCCCGCTCCGTGGGTTTGGTCGTGAAGAAGGGATTGAATATCTTGTCGACGGCCTCTGGGGGGATGCCGTTTCCGTTGTCCCGGACGCGGATTTCGATGCGGTTTCCTACGCGCCGGGTTGTCAGCCGCAGCGTGGGTTCGTAGGGCGCCGCGCCGCCGTTCTCGGGGCCGCCGGCTGCGCGCCGCTTTTCGTCGACGGCGTGGCAGGAGTTGCTGACCATGTTCAGGATAACGCGGCCGATTTCCTGCGGAACGACTTCGACCAGGCCCACCTGCGGGTCGAAGTCTTCCTGAATATCGAGGCGAAAGTCCGAATCGGTCGCCCGCGCGCTGTGGAAGGCGAGCAGAGCGTTATCCTTGACCAAGGTGTTGATGTCGGCTTCCATGCGGCGCCCGGAATCCCGGCCCATCATGAGCATGTCGTGTACGATGCGGTCGGCGCGGTCGCCGTGCTGGCGGATGCAGGCGAGGTTCTCGGTCAGGTCCGTGCAGATCTCGCGCACTTCCTCGCGCCGATCTTCGGTCAACCGCTCCCCCGCTTGCTGCAGCGTCTCCTGCAATTCCTCCAGCAGCTCGCCCGAGACCTCGGAGAAGTTCTTCACGAAGTTCAGCGGGTTCTTGATTTCGTGGGCCACGCCGGCAGTGAGCTCGCCGAGCGCCGCCAGTTTTTCTTGCGCGACGATCTGATCCTGGGCGCGGCGTAGATCCGCCAGCACGGTCTCGAGTTCGGCGTTCTTGCCGCGCAGCTCTTCGGCCAGCTTTTCGACAAGGTTCAGGCGTTGGGCTTCCAGCGCCTGACGGCGGAAGATTTCGAGAGCCGCGGCCATGTCCGCGACTTCGTCGCGGCCTCCGATTTCTACCTTGGCGCGCAAGTCGCCCCCCGCCATGCGGCGCATCCAGGCCGAGAGCAGCGCGAGGCGGCGCAGCAACACGCGGCCGACGAACAACCAGGCGATCAACACCGCTCCGGCGATGCTGACCGCGTTCAGCGCGAGCAGCAGATTCCGTCCGGTGCGGATCGTGTCGGAGGACGCTTGCGTTGCCGCCTCCGCGCTCTCGCGGGCGGCGCTCACCAGGCCCTCGACTTCGGCGACGAGATCGAGCGCGAGCTCCCGGTTCCGTATGAGCAGACGGCGCTGCTGATCCGCGAGCTCGAGTTCCTGCTCGCGCAGATCGAAGCCCCCCTGCTCGCCGAGACACACTTCGACCAGACGGGCGAACCGCGGGGCGGTTTCTTTGGCCAACGGAGTCTCGCCGAGAGCCGCAAGGCGCCGGTCGATCCTGCCCGCGGCCGCTTCGAATCGTTCCCGCAAAGGTTCGAGCAGGGGCATGTCCGAGAGATTGAAGGCGCTTGCCACGAGTTGCGTGGCAATGGTGGCGTCCGCGTGCAATTCGGTCAGATGGCGGTAGCGGTTGACCTCGTCTTCCCGAAAATGCAGCCCGCGGGGCGCAGGCCCCTCTCCAAGATCGCGGTAACCGGTCATCGCATAAAAGAATTGATTGTCGATGGCGGGGACCAGGATGCCCACCAACGCGCTTTGCAACTGCCCCAATTCGATGCGTAGGGCTTCGCTGTTGTCGGCCAGGCGGAATCGTTCGGCGACCGAGTCCTCGATGGAATCGATGTTCGACATCAAAGCCCTGCCGTCGGCGAGAATGCGGTTGAAGCGCCGCCCTGCTTCGCCGCTCTGCGCCAGAGCGGCCAGGCGCGCTTCGAAAGCGCTGCGTTCCGTGCTGATTTCCACGGTGACTTGGGCAAGCTCTTCCGGCGTCGCGGCGGCCGTCAGGCGCGGGGCCGCGGCCACGAGGGCGCCGATCTGCTGAGCGATCCCGAAGGCGGCCGCCATCTCCGGCACGCTGCCCTCGTTCACCTGGCTTTGGGCGGCGCCCATGCGGTTGAAGGAGATCCAGGCGACCAGACTGGCGCTTACGGTGAGGGCGACTGCCCCGCCGAGTCCGATATAGAGTTGCTCGGCGATGCGCAGGCGCACCCGCAGCAGACGTTTCAGCAGAGCGGTCACGGCTCCATTGCGGCCGCCAGCGTGCGGATCGGTCGATAGCGTCCGTCGGCGTCGATCATCGTGAGAAAGACAGCGTCCGACCCCTGGTTGTCGTCTTCGCCGTAACGCAGCCGGAACCCGTCGAGGTCGATGCCCTCCATGCGGCGCAGGTTTTCGACGAACCGATCCCGGTCCGGCTCCCGGCCGCTGCGCTCCAAGCCGACGATCGCCAGTCGTCCGGCTAAATAGCCCTCCAAGGAGACAAAGCCGGGAGAGGACTTGGGCGCGCGGGCTGCCAGCGCCCGGCGGTAGGCGGAGACAACGGGCAGAGAAGCCGTCGGAAAAGGCACTACCTGGGTAACGAAAATTCCGGATCCGGCCGGACCCAACTCCTTGGCCAGGGCATAGCTGCCCACGAAGGAGATGGTAACGAAAACGGGATTGAAATCCATGAGCCGCGCCCACGAGATCAGAGTCGCGACCGGTTTGTAGGCCCCGACCAGAACGATGGCCTCGGGGTTCCCGGCGCGCAGGTCGAACAGGGCCGTCTTCACGGCCGTCGTGTTGCGCACGTACGACCCCATTGCTACCGGCTCCATCTTGCGCCGCTCCAGCGCCTGCTGCACGCCGCGGTAGCCCGCGCGGCCGAAGGAATCGTCCTGGTACAGGATGGCGATGCGTTCGATGTCCAGGTCGTCGGTCAGGCGGTCGACGATTTCCTCGGTCTCCTGATCGTACGAGGCGCGCAGGTTGATCACGTTCCACCATTTGGCGTCCCGCAGAAAGGCCGCGCCGGTGAAGGGCGCGATATAGGGCACGCCCGCGCGCGCGGCGATCGGGGTTGCCGAGCGCGACGTCGGCGTGCCGACGGCGCCGATCAGAGCGAATACCTGTTCTTCGTCGATCAGCTTGCGCGTGTTGGCGATGGCGAGTTCCGGCTCGTAGGCGTCATCGAGAGAGACCAGCTCGAGCTTCCGTCCGTGGACGCCGCCGCGCTTGTTTGCCTCTTGAAACGCCGCCTCGATGCCGAGTCTGAGCTCCTTGCCCAGATCCGCGGCGGGGCCGCTGAATGCCGCCGACTGACCGAAAAGAATGCGCTCCTCGAAAACCCCGGCCTCGTCAGCACGGATATCCGGGGCGGCGCAAAGCGCCGCGAAAACCAGGACGGCAGGCAGGCCGCGCGCGCGCATCATCCACCCGTCCGCTTGACCAGAGTCAAGCGGTTTCTGCCGTTGCTGCGCCGGTAGCGCATCGTGTCTATCAGGGTGCGCACCAGATGCAGGCCCAGCCCCCCCACTGGCCTGTCTTCGAGCGACGCGTCCAGATCGGGCTCGGGGCTGTCCGTCAGCGGATTGAAACTCTGGCCGTCGTCCGTGATCTCCACCGTCAGATTGCCTGCTTCCGATGACATGGAGATATCGATTCCGCGCCGTCCGCCGTCATGCTCTCCATTGCCGTATCCGTGCTTGACGATGTTAACGACCACCTCCTCGAGAACAAGGCGGACCTGAAAAGCGAGCTCGGCAGACCAGTTCTCCGCGCGGCCGAACTCCTTAGCCGCGGCATCGACCTTCCCCAGCGCGGTCAATTGCGGTTCAACCCGCAAAACCAATTTCCTGTTCACATCCCGGCTCCATTGTAGCGGAGGGTCAAGCAAGTAATGTCATCGGACTGGGGAGTGTCTTCCGCGAACCCGCTCACCGCTCGAAAAATAGCCGCATTCGCTTGCTGAGCGTCCGAGCGCGGCCCTTCGGCGAACACCCGGCGCAGACGCTCGATCCCGAACTCTTCGTCAGCGGGGTTCATCGCCTCGGTGACGCCGTCGGTGTAAAGCACGACGGTATCGCCCGGGGAGAGTCTCACTGTGCGGGAACGGTAGTAGAGATCGGGCGCCACGCCTGCGGCGATCCCCCCGGTCGGAGGGAGCAGCTCCGAGCTGCCGTCGGCATGGACGAGGAGCGGGGAGTTGTGGCCGCCGTTGGCGTACGCGAGCTCGCCGCTCTCGGGGTCGAAAATCGCGTAGAAAAGGGTTACGAACATCATGGCGTCGTTGTCCGCGTGGAGCAGGCCGTTGACTTCCTGCAGCACCCCGCCCGGGTCGCGGCAGCCGATGGCGGCGCCTTTGAGCAGAGTGCGGCTGGACATCATGAAAAGGGCGGCCGGCACCCCTTTGTCGGAGACGTCGGCGATGGCCAAGCCGAGACGCCCGTCCTCGAGGCGCAGCACGTCATAGAAATCGCCTCCCACGGCGCGCGCGGGTTGCATGTCCGCAAATACCTCGTAGCCGTCGCCGCTGGGGAATACGGCGGGCAGGATCGACTGTTGCATCTGTCTCGCGATGACGAGCTCTTTCTCCAGCGCGACGAGTTTGTCGCGCGAGGCAAGGGCCTCGCGCCACACGGTCAGATTGCTCAGCGTGCGCGTAATAGTCACGCGCAGGTCCTCGAAGTCGATGGGCTTGGTAATGAAGTCGAACGCGCCGCGGTTCATGGCCGTACGGATGTTCTTCATGTCCCCGTAAGCCGAAACGATCACGGCGCGAATGTTGGGGTCGACGCTCGGGATTTGCGCGAGCAGCGTGAGGCCGTCCATTTGCGGCATGTTGATATCCGACAGCACCATGTCGATATCATGGCTTTGGGCCAGCAGATCGAGCGCCTCGACTCCATTGCGGGCGAAAACGAAACCGTAGCGGCCGGCGCGGATATCCCGGCGCATGCGCTGCAGAATGAGGCGCTCGAGATCGGGCTCGTCGTCGACGACCAGGATCTTGTGTTGCGACTGCGATGTTTCCGTATTTGGCGCTTTCATGCCGAATCCCGGTTCATGCCCGGCCCGATCTGCCATTCCAGATTCTACCCGAAGCCCGCGGCGCCTTCCCTGTCCCGTGCCTGCGACTCCGGCGGCAAGGCGCGCCGAAGCTTTTCAAGAGTCGGCGGGTAAAACGCCCGGATCAGGCCGCGGTCAGCCTGCGCGCGATCTCCTCGACGGCGCCGTCCGCCAGCAGCCGGATTTCTTCAGGGGTTCGATCCTGGATCGGATGCGCAACGTACACCGCGTCGTAATCGGGCCGGCCCAGGCCGGCGGCTTGCGCCCGCGCGGCTGTGCGGAAGAGGTCGGTCGCGACCGGCGCCGTGGGGATGCCCAGGGCTTCGAGCCGTGTCGAATCGTGCAAACTGCACGTGGTGCAGGAGCCTCAATCGGCCAACGCCTCGACCGCCGCGTGGACCTGCGCCTCGCGGATTTTCGCCAGCACTTCGTCGGGCGCGGGCTTGGCGAACGTGGGCTTGGCAATGCGCAGAATGCTTGCTACCCCGTACCGTTCGGTCAGCAGCGTCTCCAGGCGGTCGAAAAATACGGCGCCGCCGGGCTTGTTGATATCGAGCAGCGCCAGCCTCTTGCCCTCCAGCGTGTCGAGACGCGGCGCAGGGTTCGCCTTCGGGCGTACGCGCTCGTCGAACGGATTGACCAGGATTGTTGACATGACGTTTGCTCCTTCCCTATTCGCCGTCGATCGGATAACTGACCATTTGGCTGCCGCGCTTGCCCGTCTGCCAAGAGCCGAGAATGGCGGAAAATTTTCCGGCGGGGCCTCCCGCGACGACCACCCGAATCGATTCCGGCCCCTTGAACTTCCGATAGCAGCGCACGCCGCGGATGACGCACTCTTCGTAGCGCATCGTCATCTTCGCGCCCTCGCCGCCGTCGCCGTCGTATTCTGAGAGCGGGATGCCGGTGTTCTCGTAGAGATAGTCGATGACATCGTTTTTCGAGAAGCCGCTGCGCTTGAGCGTCGCGGCGTGCTCGGGGCCGATGACTACCAGCGCTTCCGGCGTGCGGCAGACGCGGCGGCTCCAGAGATTGGCCAGGACGGGGCAGAATGCCCGCAACAGCACGCCGGCGGAGCGGGCCGTATGCTCGCTGACGCCCCGCGGCGGCTCGCAGCAATAAAGCGTCAAAGCGCTGCGCCGGGGATCGATGCCGAAGTCGGCGCATAGCGGCGCCCACGGGCTGGCCTCTTCGTTCTCGGCGATGACGGAGCTGAACTTGCCCGGATTGCCGAGCGTGGACATGTCGATCTCGCCGGGAATCGCGCCGCCCAGGTTGCGCAGCATCAGTTGCAGCGCCCGACCGAGCGTCGAGTTCGCGCGGGCGACGTTCGAGAACACGTTGCTGCCCGCAGCGAAGCCGAGGCGCCCGCGGACGGGGCCGTTGACGACCACCAGCGGCGCGGCGAAATGAGTCGTCCCCTGGACGCCGTGGATGTCGAGCCGCTCGTCGCACAGGGCGCGCGTCAACGGAACGAGCACGCGCATCGTCTCCGGCTTGCAACCGGCCATGACCGCGTTGGCGGCTATTTTCTCGACCGTCGCCGCGCCGAAGTTCGGCGGTATGAAGGCAACGATTTCATCGGGCGGCCGGTCGGCCGCCGCGAGCATCCGCTCGACCCGCTCGACCGTCGGCGGCACGACCGGCAGCGGGTCGGCGAAGCCGTGCTCGTAACAATACTCGTAGGGGTCTTCGGAATCGGCCAGCGCGACGCGGCCGGCGCGTTGCCCGCGTTTGGCATGGACGTTGACCGGAACAGGACCGTCCGTGCTCGATTCGGGCTCCCGGTGGCGCGATACGCAGCCGGGTTTCGATTGCGGGTTTCCGTCGTGAGCCGCCGCCGGCGCCGTGACGGGGACGCCCGCGAGCTCGCAAAGCTGCCGGGCGATGCCGTTCAACTCGGCCTTGTCGAACGCCGTCGATCCGGCGGCGATGCGCCGCTTGCGGTCCACCAGGAACAGCGTCGGCGCCGCCAGCGGATCGTAGGCGCGGCTGGCGGTCAAGCCGCGGTCGATATGGATGGGAATCTCGATGGGCAGAGCCTTCGCCAGCGCTTCGGTCGGGCAGGCGGAATCCTGTGAGATCGCCAGGATATCGGCATCCGCTCCCACCGCGGCTTGCAGCGCGTTGAGATAGAGCAGAGTCAAGTGGCAAGCCGGGCAGTCGGTCTCGAAGAAGGCGAGCAGCGTCGGCCGCGAGAACTCGACGCCGTCAATCGCGGGCGCTTTGGCTCCAATGTCGAGCATCGAATGGCTGCGGGCGCGCTCCGGCGGGCCCGAAAGCGCGCTTCCACGATGGTACACTACAGGGGTCGGTCGACATTTTCCCCATCGCCCCGAATGAAATTCGGCGTCGTCATTTTCCCCGGCTCGAACTGCGATCACGACGCGGTTTATGCCCTGTCGCGCAATCTTTCCCAAGAAGTCGTCGAGATCTGGCACCGCTCCGAAGACCTGTGCGGCGTCGATGTCGTTTTCCTGCCCGGCGGGTTTTCTTACGGCGACTACTTGCGTTGCGGCGCCATCGCTCGTTTCTCGCCGGTGATGCGTTCGGTGAAGCGCTTCGCGGACTCTGGCGGGCTGGTCATGGGAGTCTGCAACGGGTTTCAGATCTTGCTGGAAGCGGGGCTGCTGCCCGGCGCGCTGCTGCGCAACCGCAACCTGCGCTTCGTCTGCAAGACGGTTCGGCTCGGGGTGGAGACAATCGACTCGCCGTTTACCAACCGCTGCAACCCTGAAAGCGCGCTGGCCGTGCCGATCGCCCACGGCGAAGGCTGCTATTTTGCCGACGACCGCACTCTCGACCGGCTCGAGGCCGACGGCCGCGTGGCTTTCCGTTACCGCGGCGAGAACCCCAACGGCTCCGCGCGCGGCATTGCCGGCATTCTCAACGAAGGGCGCAACGTCTTGGGCATGATGCCCCATCCCGAGCGGGCCTGCGATCCGGCTATGGGTTCGACGGACGGCCTGACTGTCTTCCAATCGCTTGTCGCCGCGGCGGTTCCCGCTTTTTAGTCGCAATGGTTGCAGAAGTTTCCGAATCCGCCGCGCTCGAGCACGGGCTCACACGCCAGGAGTACGCCCGCGTGACCGCGCGTCTCGGACGCGCGCCGACGCTCACCGAGCTCGGCATTATCGGCGTGATGTGGAGCGAGCATTGCTCCTATAAAAGCTCGCGGCTCCATCTCAAGAAACTGCCGACCAAGGGCGCCGGGATTCTGGTCGGCCCCGGAGAAAACGCAGGCATCGTCGATATCGGCGACGGATGGGCGGCGGCTTTCAAGATCGAGTCGCACAATCACCCCAGCTACATCGAGCCGTTCCAGGGAGCGGCGACCGGCGTCGGCGGGATTCTGCGCGACATTTTCACCATGGGCGCCCGGCCGGTGGCGGTGATGGACGCGCTGCGTTTCGGTCCGCTCGACGACCCGCGGGCCGGCGTTCGCAATCGGCACATTCTCAAGGGCGTCGTCGGCGGCATCGCACACTACGGCAACTGCTTCGGCGTGCCGACCGTGGGCGGGGAATGCGTCTTCGCCGACAGCTTCAGCGGCAACCCGCTGGTCAACGTATTCGCCTTGGGCGTCTTCCCCAAGGATTCGATTTTCCTGGGAGCGGCCAAAGGCGTCGGCAACCCGGTGATCTACGTCGGCGCGAAGACCGGACGGGACGGCATCCAGGGCGCTTCGATGGCTTCGGCCGAGTTCGACGAGGACTCCGAGGCCAAGCGGCCCAACGTTCAGGTGGGCGACCCTTTCCTCGAAAAGCTCCTGCTCGAAGCCTGTCTCGAAGCTATGGCTACGGGGGCGGTGCTGGGGATTCAGGACATGGGCGCCGCGGGGCTGACCTGCTCGACGGCGGAAATGGGCGGCCGCGGCGGCGTCGGCATAGAAATCGATCTCAAGCACGTTCCGCAGCGCGAAAAGGGCATGACTCCTTACGAGATCATGCTCTCGGAATCGCAGGAACGCATGCTGCTCGTCGCCGAGCGCGGCCGCGAGCGGGAAGTTTTCGAGGCGTTCGAAAAATGGGGATTGGACGCGGTCGAGGTCGGCGCCGTCACCGCCGACGGCAACCTCACCGTCAAGAATCACGGCAAGGTGGTCGCGCTGCTGGAGAATTCCTTTCTGACCGACGCCGCGCCGCTGTACGACCGCCCGCACACGACCCCGCGGCGCGCTGCCCCGCTCGACGGGCCGCAAGTCTCCGCGCCGGCGGGCGGCGGCCTCCGCGGCGCCTTGCGCAAGCTGCTCGCTTCGCCCGACCTGTGCTCGAAGCGCTGGATTTGGGAGCAGTACGACTACCAGGTGCGCACGAACACGACCGCCGGCCCCGGCGGCGACGCGGCGGTGATCCGCCTCAAGGAGGCCGGCGTCTCGCTGGCGATGTCGCTCGACGGCAACGCCCGCTATTGTTCGCTCGACCCGCGCCTGGGCGCCAAGCTGCTGGTTGCCGAGTGTTGCCGCAACCTGGCCGTCGTCGGCGCGAAACCCGTCGGCGCGACGAACAATCTGAACTTCGGCAACCCCGAGAAGCCGGAGATCATGGCGCAGATCGTCGAATCGATCGAAGGCATGGCCGAGGCATGCGCCCATTTCGGAACGCCGATCACCGGCGGGAACGTCAGTCTCTACAACGAAACGCTCGGCGAGAGCATCGATCCCGCCCCGGTGATGGGCGTCGTCGGGATCGTCGAGCGCGTCGATGCGCCGGTCGGCGCTCGGTTTTTGCATCCGGGCCGCAAGCTGATCCTTTTGGGCGGGCTGCTTCCCGGCGGAGACGAGCAACTCGAGCGCCGCTTCGGCTCCAGCCAGTACGCCGCGACCGTGATCGGACAAACGTGGGGGCTGCCCCCGGCTTTGGATCTCGACTACGAATCCGCCGTGCAGGCCGCCGTCCGCGAGGCCGCGCAGGCGGGTCTGTTCGAATCGGCGCACGATCTCAGCGACGGCGGGCTGGCCGTCGCTTTGGCCGAATGCTGTTTCGGGCCCGCGAAAGTGGGCGCGCGGCTGGCCGTCGAGACCGATCGGCCGGCGCATGTTACGCTCTTTCACGAGGCGCCTTCGCGGGTGCTGGCGTCCGCGTCCGCCGGCGCGGCGGACGCCGTGCTGCGCATCGCCGGCCGTTACGGTATCGAAGCGCCCGTCGTCGGCGAGACGATCGCCGATGCGATCGTGGTGGAGATCAACGGGTCCGAGGCGTTCCGCGCTCCGGTCGCCGAGTTGCACGCAGTGTGGGACACTGCGCTCGAACGCATGTTGGAGATTTCATGAGCCTGCAAGGCGGCACCGGCGACGGCGGCGACCGTTTCCACGACGAATGCGGCGTCTTTGCCGTCTTCGGCCACCCCGAAGCCGCGAACCTCGCCTATTTGGGCCTCTATGCGCTGCAGCACCGCGGCCAGGAGAGCGCCGGAATCTGTTCCAGCGACGGCGCGAGAGTTTTCTCGCACAAGGCGACCGGCCTGATCAACGAGATTTTCGGCGAAGCGCAATTGCGGGAGCTCCGCGGACACATGGCCATCGGCCACACCCGCTATTCGACTGCGGGCGACGGCGGACGTCTGAATGCGCAGCCCTTCTACGTCGAGTGCAACAAGGGCGCCTTGGCGGTCGCGCACAACGGCAATTTGACCAACGGCCACAGCCTGCGTTACGAGCTTGAGATCTCCGGGTCGATCTTTCAGGCGACCAGCGACACCGAAGTGATCCCTCATCTGATGGCGCGCTCGCGGGAGCCGAACTTGCGCCATGCGCTGCGCGAATCGCTGCTGCGCCTCGAAGGCGCGTTTTCCCTGGCGCTGCTGGCCAAAGACCGCATCATCGTGGCCCGCGACCAGCGCGGCTTCCGGCCGTTGGCTTACGGCCGCATGACTTACGAGGGCCGCGAAGTTCACGTCTTCGCCTCGGAAACCTGCGCGTTCGACCTGATTGGCGCCAAATACGTCGATCAGGTTCGTCCGGGCGAAATGATTACGGTCGGCGGCGAAGGCATGATTCGGCAGCGGTTCGCGCCGCCGCTCAAGCAATCGCAGTGCATTTTCGAGCACGTCTATTTCTCGCGTCCGGATTCGACGGTCTTCGGCCGCGCGGTGCAGGAATCGCGCGAAGCCTTGGGGCGCATCCTCGCCCGCGAAAGCCCGGTCGAGGCGGACTGCGTGGCCCCCGTGCCGGATTCCGGCGTCGCCGCGGCGATCGGCTACGCCGACGAGTCGGGCATCCCCTTCCGCCACTGCTTGATCCGCAACCATTACGTCGGGCGCACGTTTATCGAGCCGAAGCAGTCCATCCGCAATTTCGGGGTCAAGTTGAAGCTCAACCCGGTGCGGCATCTCGTGGCGGGCAAGCGCGTCGTTCTGGTGGACGATTCGCTGGTCCGCGGCACGACGAGCCGCAAGATCGTCGGCATCATGCGCGACGCCGGGGCGGCGGAAGTCCACCTGCGGATTTCGTGCCCGCCTACGATTTCGCCTTGCTATTACGGAGTCGATACCCCCGACCGCGACGAGCTTATTGCCAACAACATGACCATCGAGGAGATTCGCCGCTACACCGGCGCGGATTCCCTGGCCTATCTCTCGATGGCGGGCTTGCGCGAGTCGGTTGCGGACAGCGAAGGCTCTTACTGCTATTCCTGCTACACGGGCCGCTACCCTACCGATCTCGTCGGCATCGAGCAACTGGTGAGCGAGCGCCGCGCGAAAGACGATGCGGCGCAAGAGGAGATCGTCGCCGCGCGGAGCGGCAGGGTCGATTGACCGCCGGCGTTCGTCGAGTTTGGGCCTTCGTTCCGCCTGCCGAAGTTCGATTACCCCGTTTGGGGGGTAACCGTCGGAGCGGGGGTTGAGTTTGCGTTGCGGCGCGTCAGGCTCGCGCTCACGGCGCGCTACACGCGTTGGCGGTCTCGGGACCCGGCTTATGGGGACTCGACAGTCCTGAACCAAGCGCAAGTCCTGGTTGGGGTTTTCTTTTAACGGGCAACTGCGGGCCGCTTCACGTTTCTGCCGCGAGGCGCCCCTGCCGCCGCGCAAGCGCCGCGCCCTACGAGGAGAAAGAAAACCGCGCGACGGCCCAGAGTATCTTCGCTCCGGCGGCCAGGCTGCCCCACAGCGTCCCGCTGATTTTGCTCTCGCCCGCCCGTCGGCGGCGGCAGGCCACGGGAACCTCGATCACTCTGAGGCCGCGCCGCAGGGCTTTAATCTGCATTTCGATCGTCCAGCCGTAGTTGCGGTCGCGCATCTCCAGCTCGCGCAGCCGGTCGACGCGAATGGCGCGGAACGGCCCGAGGTCGCTGTAGCGGTGGCCGCAAATCATGCGTAAAAGCGAGAGCGCTGCGAAGTTGCCGAGCCTTTGGTGGGCGCGCATGGCGCCCGGCTCGCCGGCGCCCATTACCCGCGAGCCCAATACCAGGTCGGCGCGGCCTTCGCAGACCGGGCGCAGCAGCCGCTCGGCGTCCGCCGGAGAGTCGCTGCCGTCCGCGTCCATGAACACGGCGATTTCGATGTCGCGCGGCAATGCTTCGATCGCCCGCAGGCAGGCATTGCCGTACCCCCGCGCCGGTTCGCTGACGACCCGCGCGCCGCGGGCCCGGGCCGTCGCCGCCGTGCGGTCGCTCGAACCGTTGTCGGCAACGATCACGGCCGCGAACAGCCCGTCCGGAATCTCGTCCAGCACCTGGCCGATCGCCTCCTCCTCGTTCAGCGCGGGGATGATCAGCGCCGCGTTCATCGCATAGGGGGCCGCCGCCCCTTCATCCATTATCCTTGAGCAGCCGGGCGACGCTGCATCGCGCCCGCGGCGCGTAGCTCCGGCCGCGCGGCTTTCGCCGCTTGGCATGTCGAGCCGAGGATGTTAAAACTTTGTAAACAAAGCGCGTAACGCCGACCGCGCGACTGCGCGGCTTTCGCCGTAGGCTACATTGGTCTCTGTAGTAAACCGCCGAGGACATGGCGCAGGAGGAGGCCGGTACCGACAACCGCCGCATTCGCCGATTGCCGCGGATATGGAATCCGTGGGAATATCCTCCGATTCCGTGGATGAGATTGAGACGGCAACGACAGTCGCGATCTCGTCTTTTGCGCACAACCTTCTGCGTGGAAAGCGCGGTGAATCCGCGGCGGCCCGGGCGCTGGGGCGTTTTCTTTCTCCTGACGTTGGCCCTGATGGCGCCGGCGGCCCGAGGCCAACGAATCGGGTCGTTGACTTTCGACGGCAGCCGGCGGTCCAAGGCGGCGCAGGCCGAGCGCGCGGCCGCGGTTCTGCCGCCAAGCCGGGGCCTGAGTCTGCCGGAGCCGGCCGCCGCGGTTCTGCCGCCGTTGGCTCCCGCCGAGTTGGAGCGGCTGCAGCCGCAACAGGGCCGGACGCCCATCGGAGTTCACCGTTCGTTGCCGGCGGAGACGGCCGTGCCGAGCTTCTCCGGCGAGGCGGCCGAAACGACCGTCGCGGGAGCATGGCAAACGACCGCGGTCGGACGGCTCTGGCGGCTGAAAACAACCTCTCCCGAGGCCCGCGCGCTGCGCATCCACTTCCAGGACTTCGACGCCGGAACGGGCAGCGTCTGGATCCATGCGCCGGACGGACAGGTTGCCGGACCGTACAGCGGCCGCGGCATGTACGGCGACGGAGACTTCTGGAGCGATATCGTTTTCGGCGAAAGCGCGACGATCGAGTATCTGCCCGATCCGGCGGCGCCGCCGGCGGAGGCCGTGCCGTTCCGCATCGCCGCCGTCAGCCATATCTGGGGCGGCCCCGGCCGAGCCGGGGGCGGCAGCCCGCCGGCGCAAGCCGCCGGGCCAAAGTCCAAAACGGAAAGACCTATCGAAAAACCCATCGAAAAATCCGGGGTCGTAAAAGCGCGGAGCCTATCGGGCAAATCGCCTTCTCCGCCCAAAAATGCGGCCCGCACGCTCGTGCCCGGGCAAGCCGCCGACTTCAGCCTGGGGCCGGTTACCGGGCCGACGCTTTTCCACGGGGATTTCTCGTTCCAGTTGGAGGTCCCCGAGGGCGCCGCCTATGTAACCTTCGCCACGGCCTCCGACAACCCCGCCGTGGACATGGCCCTCCTCGTTCGTTTCGAAGAAGACAACGACGTTACGGACCTCGGTGACTTGGTCTTCGACCACCGTTCCCGCAGACTTTCCGGCGACGAATGGATCGGCATTACCCGCTACTCCGATCCGCCTCTGCAAGCCGGAACCTATTTCGTCTCGCTGGCTCTTTACAGCACGGGCATCGTCGCCGAAGGCACGGTTACGGGGTATGTGGGAATGCGCGAGGACTGTCACCCGGACGTGGCCTGCTACTCCGAATGGTCGAGTTCCGCGGCGGGCGTTGCGCAGATCTCGTTCGAGGAGAACGGCGCCTCCTTGATTTGCTCGGGCACGCTGCTCAACAATCGGCAGCAAGACGCAACCCCTTATTTCCTCACCGCCGGCCATTGCGTGGATACCGATGAAGTAGCGCGGACCGTGCTTGCCTGGTGGTTTTATCAGAGGTCGGCCTGCGACGCGGCGCCGCCCGATCGAAACGTTGAAACGAGAACCAGCGGCGCGCGCCTGCTGGCGACCATGGGCGAGGGTCTCATCGGCGCCTCGCAGGACCCCGATCCCGACGGCGATATGACGCTGCTGCAGCTCACCGGCCCGTTGCCGGACGGCGTCGTGTTTCAGGGATGGGACGCCGGACCTCAACCGGACGACGCGCCGGTGACCGGCATTCATCATCCCGGGAACCGCTTGTGGGACTCCTTCAAGCGGATCGCCTTCAGCCGGATCGTTTCGAATATCGCCGGTCTTCCCAACAGTTTCATCGGCGCCCGGCAGAAGCGAGGCTACACCGAAGGCGGCTCTTCCGGATCCGCCCTCTTCAGCGACTCCGAAACCGTGATCGGGGCGCTCTCCTTTGGACCGGCAACAATAGAAGAGGCCGTCTGCCCGGTAGACAATTACGACTATTACGCGAGCTTTTCGACGATCTATCCCCATATTCGGCAGTTCATCGATTGGCCTTCACTGACCGCCGCGCCCGCTTCGATCATGAGCGGCCAATCGGCAACGCTCACCTTGGTTGCGGCCGGCGCCGTGAGCGCGGAGATCGACAACGGCGTGGGCGAGGTCCCCCTCGACGCCTCCGGCGCCGGTTCGATCGACGTCTTTCCGACGGAGACCACAACCTACACCCTCATCGTCACCGACGCCGCCAAGGTCACCGCTTCAGCCGCGGTCACGGTCACCGTCTCCGACGCCACGGCCACGCTCATCGCCGTCCCGCCGAGGATCACCGCCGGCCGGTCCGCCACCCTCAACGTGGTCACCACCAACGCCCAAAGCGCGGAGATCGACAACGGCGCGGACCCGGTCGCCCTCAACCCCTCCGGCGTCGGCTCGGTCAGCGTCTCGCCGAACGCCACCACGACCTACACGCTGACCGTCACCGACTCCAACGGCGTCACCGTTACAGACACGGCCACGGTCACCGTCACCCCCGCGCCCACGGCCACGCTCGCCGCCGATCCGACGACCATCGCCCGCGGCCGGTCTGCGACGCTGCGCGTGACTTCGACCAACGCCATCGGCGCGGTGATCCGGCCGGGCGAATACATCGTCGATCTCGACCCCTCCGGCGCCGGTTCGATCGGCGTCTCGCCGACGGAGACCACAACCTACACCCTCACCGTCACCGACTCCAACGGCGTCGCCGTCACCGATACGGCTACGCTCACCGTTACCGCGCCCACGGCCACGCTCACCGCCGACCCGGCGACCATCGCCGGCGGTCAGTCTGCGACGCTGCGCGTGGCTTCGACCAACGCCCAAAGCGCAACCATCCACCCGGGCAACCTCTCCGTCCCCCTCGACGCCTCCGGCGCCGGCTCGGTCAGCGTCTCGCCGGACGCCACCACCGCCTACACCCTAAGGAAAGTCTGAATAAAGTGGTTTTGGCGCGTTGGCTGGTTGAAGTTGTCCGTAAGGAGCGGTTGCAGCCGGGCTGCCGGCGAATTTTGCGGCTGAATCCTGCCGATTTTGACTTCGCAACGCCAATTTTTGACCCCGCAGCGACGGCTTCGACTCCGCTTCTGCGGCTTGGCGCCGGCATGGACGCACGACTCCTGTATTGTGGCGCTCAGGCCGTCGCGTAGCGCCCGGCAAGCAGCAGATTGGCGAAGCCCAACAGCAGACTGATCCGCTCCCGGTTCTTGGCCAAGCCGCGATAGCGCACCTTGGCGTAGCCAAAGTGCCGCTTCACGTACAGAAACGGGTGCTCCACCTTGGCCCGCACCTCTGCCTTGCGCCGCTCCGCCCGCGCCTCCGCGCTGCCCGCCGCCAAGCGCCGCCGCTGCCCAGCCTTCAAGGCCACTTGCCAGCGCACCTTACGCCCCCGATGCTCCGCGCGCTTGTCGATCCCCTGGTAACCCGCATCCGCGCACACCTCCCGCTCCCCGCCGTGCAGCAACTCATGCCCTTGGGTCACATCCGCCACGTTCGCCGCCGTCGCCGCCACGCTATGCGTCAGCCCCGTCTCGGCGTCCACGCCGATATGCGCCTTCATCCCGAAATACCATTGATTCCCCTTCTTGGTCTGATGCATCTGTGGGTCGCGACTCCGCTTCTTGTTCTTCGTCGAACTCGGCGCCGCGATGATCGTCGCGTCCAGAATCGTCCCCTCCCGCAGCCGCAAGCCTTGCTCCGCCAAGTGCGCGTTGATCTCCGCCATCAGCTTCCCGCCCAACTCGTGCCGCTCCAACAGATGCCGAAAGTTCAAAATCGTCGTCTCGTCCGGCAGCGCATCCCCCAAACGCAAGCCCACGAAGCGCCGCACCGACTCGATCTCGTACAGCATGTCCTCCATCCCCGGATCGCTCACGTTGTAAAACAACTGCACGCAATGCACGCGCAGCATCACCGCCAACGCGTACGGTCGCCGCCCCCGCCCCGCTTGGGGGTAGTACGGGCGGATGCGCTCCTCCATGCGCTCCCACGGAATCAAGTCCTCCATCCGTGCCAGAAACTTCTCCCGCCTCGTCTGCTTCTTCTTCCCCTCGTACTCCAATTCTGCAAACGTCCGCTGCGCCATCGCTCTCCCCCTTATTCCCCGTGCCCGCTGCTCTCCCCTTATTATCCCAGTCAATAGCCTGCTTGTTCAGAGTTTCCCTAATCGTCACCGGCGCCAACGGCGCCGTCGCTACCGCTACGGCCACGGTCACCGTCACCGGCGTCCTCGCGGCCACGCTCACCGCCACGCCGACGATGATCGCCGGCGGCGGGTCCTCCACCCTCGCCGTGGCCTCCACCAACGCCGTCAGCGCGGTCATTGAGCCCGGCAACCTCTCCGTCCCCCTCGACGCCTCCGGCGCCGGTTCGGTCAGCGTCTCGCCGACGGAGACCACGACCTACACCCTCACCGTCACCGACTCCAACGCCGCCGCCGCTACGGCCACGGCCGTCGTCATCGTCACCGACCCGGCTGCGGGGAACATTTCCACGGTCGCGGGAAGCGGCAGGGTAGGGTTCGGCGGGGACAGCCACGCGGCTGACGCAGCGCTGTTGTGGGGCCCCTTTGGCGTGGCGGCGGACGGGGCGGGCAATCTCTACATCGCCGATTGGGGCAACCACCGCATTCGCAAGATCGACGCCGCCTCGGGGAACATTTCCACGGTCGCGGGAAGCGGGGCGGCCGGGCCCGGCAATGGCGGGTTCGACGGGGACGGCGGCCCGGCTGACGCAGCGCTGTTGGACGGACCCTTTGGCGTGGCGGTGGACGGGTCGGGCAACCTCTTCATCGCCGATACCGACAACCACCGCATCCGCAAGGTCGACGCCGCCACGGGAGACATTTCTACGGTCGCGGGAAGCGGCGCGGCAGGGTTCAGCGGGGACGGCGGCCCGGCGACCGCAGCGCGGTTGAACGGCCCCTTTGGCGTGGCGGTGGACGGGGCGGGCAACCTCTATATCGCCGATGCGGACAACCACCGCATCCGCAACACCGCATCCGCAAGGTCGACGCCGCCACGAAGTACATTTCCACGTTCGCGGGAAGCGGCGCGGCCGGGTTCAGCGGGGATGGCAGCGCGGCTGACGCAGCGCGGTTGAACAGCCCCTTAGGCGTGGCGGTGGACGGGTCGGGCAACCTCTACATCGCCGATTGGAACAATCAGCGCATCCGCAAGGTCGACGCCGTCACGAAGAACATTTCCACGGTCGCGGGAAGCGGGGCGGCCGGGTTCGGCAACGGCGGGTTCGACGGGGACGACGCCGCGGCTGACGCTGCGCGGTTGGACAGCCCCTCCGGCGTGGCGGTGGACGGGTCGGGCAACCTCTACATCGCCGATCGGAGTAACCAGCGCATTCGCAGGGTTGACGCCGTCACGAAGAACATTTCCACGTTCGCGGGAAGCGGCACGGAAGGATTCAGCGGGGACGGCGGCCCGGCTGACGCTGCGCAGTTGCACAACCCCTCCGGCGTGGCGGTGGACGGGTCGGGCAATCTCTACATCGCCGACTTTAACAACTTACGCATCCGCAGGGTCGGCCCGCCGCCGATCGCTCTGACCGCCACGCCCGCCACGATCGCCGCCGGCCGGTCCGCCGTCCTCACTTGGTTCTCCGCCAACGGCGTCACCGCGGAGATCGACAACAACGTAGGCACGGTCACCCCGGCAGCCGGCGGCTCGGTCGGCGTCTCCCCCACGCAAACCACCGAGTACACCCTCACCGTCACCGACGCCAACGGCGCCACCGCTACAGACACGGCCACGGTCACCGTCACCGCCAACAACGCGCCGACCGGCGCGGTGACCATCAGCGGCACGGCGACCCAGGGAGAGACGCTGACGGCGGACACCTCCGGCATCGCCGACGCGGACGGTCTGGGAACCTTCAGCTACCAGTGGAAGCGCGACGGCGCCGCCATCCCCGGCGCGACCGGCGCGACCTACGTACTGACGCAGGCCGACGTGGGGGCGGCGATCACGGTCACGGTGAGCTGGACCGACGACGGCGGCGCGGCCGAGTCGCTGACCTCGACCGCCACGGCGGAGGTGGCCGACATCAACGACGCGCCGACCGGCGCGGTGACCATCGACGGCACGGCGACCCAGGGAGAGACGCTGACGGCGGTGACCACCACGATCGCCGACCCGGACGGCCCTGACACGCTGACCTTCAGCTACCAGTGGAAGCGCGACGGAACCGCCATCCCCGGCGCGACCGGCGCGACCTACGTACTGACGCAGGCCGACGTGGGGGCGGCGATCACGGTCACGGTGAGCTGGACCGACGACGGCGGCGCGGCCGAGTCGCTGACCTCGGCCGCCACAGCGGAGGTGGCGAACGTCAACGACGCGCCGACCGGCGCGGTGACCATCAGCGGCACGGCGACCCAGGGAGAGACGCTGACGGCGGACACCTCCGGCATCGCCGACGCGGACGGTCTGGGAACCTTCAGCTACCAGTGGAAGCGCGACGGCGCCGCCATCCCCGGCGCGACCGGCGCGACCTACGTACTGACGCAGGCCGACGTGGGGGCGGCGATCACGGTCACGGTGAGCTGGACCGACGACGGCGGCGCGGCCGAGTCGCTGACCTCGGACGCCACGGCGGAGGTGGCCGACATCAACGACGCGCCTACCGGATCGGTGACCATCGACGGCACGGCGACCCAGGGAGAGACACTGACGGCGGTGACCGACACCATCGCCGACCCGGACGGCCCCGACGCGCTGACCTTCAGCTACCAGTGGAAGCGCGACGGAACCGCCATCCCCAGCGCGACCGGCGTGACCTACGTACTGGAGCAGGCCGACGTGGGGGCGGCGATCACGGTCACGGTGAGCTGGACCGACGACGGCGGCACGGCCGAGTCGCTCACCTCGGCCGCCACCGCGGAGGTGGCCGACATCAACGACGCGCCGACCGGCGCGGTGACCATCGACGGCACGGCGACCCAGGGAGAGACGCTGACGGCGGTGACCGACACGATCACCGACCCGGACGGCCCTGACACGCTGACCTTCAGCTACCAGTGGAAGCGCGACGGAACCGACATTACCGGCGCCGTCGGCTCCACCTACGTACTGGAGCAGGCCGACGTGGGGGCGGCGATCACGGTCACGGTGAGCTGGACCGACGACGGCGGTACGGCCGAGTCGCTAACCTCGGCCGCCACGGCGGCGGTGGCGAACGTCAACGACGCGCCTACCGGCGCGGTGACCATCAG
>CBDCCP010000002.1:0-1698002 GCA_965214915.1 Bryobacterales bacterium
GGCGCAAGTCATGCCTTCGACGATCCAGTCTTCTCGGTCGAGTTCAGGGCTGCGCGCGGGAGGCGGGCCGCCAATGGATACCAGTCCGTTCGCGGCATTCCCGGACGCGGGTCCGACCCGGTAGCCCGCGGCGGCCGCCGCCTGCTTCAGGTCCGCAAGTCCGGCTTTCCCCGGTTCGAACGCGATGTCCGCTGCGCCCCCCTCCAGATCGACCCGAACGCTGCGTACCCCGGGTACGGAGCGGAGCCCTGCGCCGACCCTGTCGGCGCAGCCCCGGCAGGTCATGCCCTGGATGCCCAGGCGAATGCGTTCGACGGCTGCCGGAGTGGTCATCGACGCGCTCCCCGGCTCGGCGGATGGAAACGGCTCGGATCCAAAGATTCGATCAGACCGCAGATCTCGCCGCCGCTCTCGCCTTCCCGCTCCCAGGCGTCCAGAGTCCGGCGCAGCTCGCGCCGATAGCGCTTCAACTCGGCGAGCTTGCGGTCCAGCGCCTCCAGACGCTCGGCGACCAACCGCCGAACTTCCTCGCAGGGCTTCTTGCCCCGGCCGGCTTCGTCGATGATCCGGGCAATCTCGTCGAGAGAGAACCCGACCGCCTGAGACTTGCGAATGAACTCCAGGCGCTCGAAGATCGTCGCATCGTAGTAGCGGTAACCCGCCGCGGTTCTCCCGGCCGGATACACCAAACCCCGCGTCTCGTAAAAGCGCAAGGTTTCGACGCCGATGGCGGCGCGCTGCGCTACCTGCCCGATTTTCAGCGGCATATGTTCTCTCCGAAGCCTGAAATCCTATTATAGACCCTATAGTCAGGTATAGAGTCAAGGGCGCTTTGCCGCGCAGCCGGCGGTTCTCTTTCGCCGGCGCCGGTTTTGTGCGAAAAACTCCGCGCAACGGCGTTTCCGCTGGACACGCGTTGTTGAACGTGGTAGAACAGACAATTACACAACGCCGATGCTGTGTTACGCTTACTGCCGATGGTTCCGATTTACGGGCGATAATCCCGGCCGAGCGGCGTAACACCCAGCAAGTCAATGCCGGTCGGCCCACTCGACAGCAGGGTGGGTTTTTCTTCTTTACGCGAAAGATCACAGGTGGGGACATGATTGTTTCGATGAAGCTTGGGGCAACGAAAGAGCAGATCGAGCGGGTCTGCAACCGAATCGAAGATATGGGTTTCCAAGTTCGCTCGATTCAAGGCGACGAGCGGGTAGTCATCGCCGCCGTCGGCGTCGAAGACGTCACGCACGGCATCGAAGCGATGCGTTCGGCCGAAGGCGTCGAGAGCGCGGTGCCGATTTCCGCGCCCTAC
Organism: Bryobacterales bacterium; assembly: GCA_965214915.1. Taxonomy (GTDB): domain Bacteria; phylum Acidobacteriota; class Terriglobia; order Bryobacterales; family UBA6623; genus CATQHP01. The sequence goes on from CBDCCP010000002.1 coordinate 1,313, forward strand.
AAACTTGTCAGCAAGCAGGTCAGGCAAGAGCGCACCGTCGTCGCGGTCGGCGACGCCTCGGTTGGCGGCAGCGAGTTCGCGGTCTGCGCGGGGCCTTGCTCGGTCGAAACCGAGCAGCAAATCAACGCCTGCGCCGAGACGGTAGCCGCTGCGGGCGCAAAGTTCCTGCGCGGAGGCGCCTACAAGCCGCGCTCGAGTCCCTACAGCTTCCAGGGCCTCGAAGAAGCGGGCTTGAAACTGTTGCGCAACGCCGCGGACTCGGCGGGCCTCAAGGTCGTCACCGAAGTCATGACGGTGGCCAACGTCAATCTCGTCGCCGAGTACGCCGACGTGCTGCAGGTCGGCGCACGCAACGTGCAGAATTTCCCCGCTGCTGAAGGAAATCGGCGCCTCCACGAACCGCCCGGTTTTGCTCAAGCGCGGCTTGAGCACGACGATCAAGGAGCTGCTGCTTTCCGCGGAATACATCGTCTCGCACGGCAACGCCAACGTCATTTTGTGCGAGCGCGGAATCCGCACCTTCGAGAACGCAACGCGCAACACCCTCGACATCAACGCCGTCCCGGTGCTGAACGAGATGACCCACCTTCCGGTCATTCTCGACCCCGCGCACGCGACCGGGAAACGCGACTTGATTCCGCCGCTGACCCGCGCCGCCGCCGCGGTCGGCGCCGACGGCATCATGGTCGAAATCCACCCGGATCCGGAACGCGCCTGGAGCGACGGCGCCCAGTCGCTGACGTTTCCGCAGTTCGCCGCGATGATGCGCGACCTCGAACCTTACGTCGAGCTCTGGAAGACCCGCCGAGCCGAGCCGGTTGCGGCCTAGACCGCGCCGCGCTTCGAATCTGCTTGACCGCGGGCCGCCGCCGCGCCCAACATGGAATAACAGTGAGCGTTTTGACGACAGGGCCGGGCGCCGGCGGGCTCTTGAAATCCGAGGGCGGCATTGCCGCCCGGCTTCCCGACTGCCGGCGCGGTATCGGCAAGGTCATCCTGCAGCCCGACGACGGCGGGTCGATCGACGGCGTGCGCATTGAACCTTATCCTCTATGGCCCGACGACCGCGGCTGTTTTCTGGAAGTTGCGCGCATGGGGCAAGGGTTGGCCGAGCGGTTCCCTCCGGAATCGACACAGATATCGGCCGCGCTGAGCTATCCGCAAACGATCAAGGCGTTTCACTACCACCTGCGCCAGACCGATCTGTGGGCGCCGGTCAAGGGAATGTTCCAGGTCGCTCTCGTCGACCTGCGGGAAGGCTCGCCGACTTTCGGCGTCCGCAACACGTTCTATGTCGGCGATCTGCGGCCCTGGCGGATATTGATTCCGCCGGGCGTTGCGCACGGCTATAAGGTGATCGGCCGCGAGCCGGGAATGCTCATTTACGTTACCGACAAACACTACGACCCCGCAGACGAGGGCCGCATCCCCTATAACCACGAGGCCCTCGCCTACGATTGGGAAACGCAGCATAAGTGAGGTATCTGGTCACAGGCGCGGCCGGCTTCATCGGCTCGGCTTTCGTGCGCTTGACGCTCGATACGCTCGGCGAAGCGGAAATTTTGGGCGCTCGACGCCCTGACCTACGCGGGCAACCTGGAAAATCTCGCCGCGGCCGCCGGCAGGCCGAATTATCGCTTCGAGCGCGTCGATATCCGCGACAGCGCCGCCGTTCGCGCCGGCTTCGAGCGCTTTCGCCCGGATGTTGTCGTCCATTTCGCCGCGGAGTCCCACGTGGACCGCAGCATTCTCTCGCCGGCGGAGGCGATGGCGACCAATTTCATGGGCACGGGCGTCTTGCTCGAAGCCGCCCGCGAGTTTCGGGCCGCAGCGTTTCCTGCATATCTCCACCGACGAGGTTTACGGCAGCATCGAGCCGCCTGCCGAAGCCGACGAAAGCTATCCGCTCGTCGCCTCCAGTCCGTATTCGTCTTCGAAAGCCGGCGCCGATCTGCTCGCGCTTTCCTACTACACGACTTTCGGTCTGCCCGTAATCGTCACGCGGGCGTCGAACAACTACGGCCCCTACCAGTTCCCGGAAAAGCTGATTCCGTTGATGATCTCCAACGCGTTCGACGACAAGCCGCTGCCGATCTACGGCGACGGGCGGCAAGTCCGCGACTGGTTGTTCGTCGAAGACCACTGCCGCGCCGTCCACGCCGCGATCGACCGCGGCCGCGCCGGCGAGATTTACAACGTCGGCGGCAATTGCGCGCTGTCGAACCGCGAGGTCGTCAAGCGCCTGCTGCAGGCCGTAGGCAAGCCGGAATCGCTGATGACCGCGGTCGCCGACCGCCCGGGCCACGACCGCCGCTACGCCCTGAGCAGCGCCAAAATCGAAACCGAGACCGGCTGGAAACCCCAGGTCGATTTCGACTTGGGGCTGGCGCTCACGGTCGCTTGGTACCGCAACAACCGCGCTTGGGTGGAAAATGTCCGCTCCGGCGAGTACCGCTCGTACTACGAAAAGAACTACGGGAACCGTTGACGCCTGCGGGCGGGCTCCGCAAGCGGCAAAAACCTTTGGACGGAACGATCTTCGGCGCAAACGGCATGCCGGAGGCGCGCCGGCTGTAAACGGCCAGATGCTTTGTGCGCTTTGGCGTCAGGGTTGTAACGCCGTCGCGGCGTCGATCCGTGTGCTGTAACCGCCGGCGTTCAACTCATGGAGGACGCGGGTAGCGCTCCACTCCCCGTCGATTCCCTCGCGGAAGCCGCTCAGTCTCAGCGGCGTTTCGGCGCGGACGCGCGGGTTGCCCGGCGTCAGTGTGAGGCTCAGCGCGCCTGTGCCGCGGTTGAGGGCGGCGAGCTTGGCCTGCGCCGCCTGCCGCGCCGTCTCGGCGTCGGCGTAGTTGCCGGGCAGGGCGTAGACCGCCTCGCCCGCGCCGCCCTCGGCTGAGACGACGACCCGCCGCGCGGCCTGCACATCGTGCCAGTGCGCCTCGACCCGCGCGTAGCTGGGGCGATCGGCCAGGGTGACGCGGTAATCGCGCACCGCCGCCGGCGTGATGCTGATCGCCTGCAGCGGCAGCCCCGTCGCGCTCGTCTCTTCACCGCGGCGGACGAACATCAGGTATTCGCCGGCCTGCTTGGCTATTGCGTCGTACTGCTCGCCGAGGCGGGTGAGCAGGTGCATGTCGGACTCGTCGGTCTGGTCGATATGCCGCGTCGCCGCGATTGAGCGGATGGCCTCCGAGATGCGCGCCTTCAGGTAGTGCTCTTCGGCGACGTCCTCGACCAGCTCGGCGATGGTCACTGCGTCCCAGGAGCGGGTTTTGCGCCCCTTGAGCGAGGCGCGCAGATCGACGGCCCGCGCGCGCACGGCGACGCTCGCCGGCGGCCCCGCAAGCTCGACCTCGTCGATGGTGTAGCGGCCCATCGCGGCCCGCCCGCTCGACTCGTAGCCGAGCTCGACGGCCAGCACCGACCCGTGTGCCGGCCGCCGCGTCCGGGGCGGACGGTCGTCGATGCGCAGTTCGAGCGCGTCGGCGCGGTCGACCGCCAGCGTGACGCGCAAGCTGAGCAGGCGCCCGCGCAGCGCGTCGGTGATATCGCGCCCGTCTACGACGCTGACGTTCCAGTCCGGGGTCATCGCTCAATCCCAGACATCGACGACGGCGACGGCCCGCAGCGGTGGCGCCAATTCCGGCAGCGCGAGCGTCAGCCCGGCGGGCAGGATGGGGCCGTAGTCGGCCAGCCCCGGATTGGCTGCGAGCACGGCCTCGACGACCCCGGACTGCGCCCCGTAATGCCGGCTGCACACGACATCCAGCCGGTCGCCGTCCACGCTGCGGTAGTAGGTCACGCAGCGCCTCCGGGCCGCGGTATCCAGTTCGGCGCCGCCGTGCTTGCCGCGGCCGCGGCTTCAGCCTGGGTCAGCACGCGGCCCAAGCCGCCGCGCGCCGCGCGCAGCGCCGTATCGGCGGAGGCAAGCCCCGCGAGCGCGCCGCCGACCGCCTCTTGCGCCGGCAGGCCGCTCAGCGCCGCCCGCGCGTCGCCCAACTCGGACAGCGCCTCCGCGGCGCCCTCTTGCGCGGCGCGCAGCGTCTTGGCAAGGGGAAAGACCCGCGCCTGCGCCGTCGCCTGCCCCAGGGCGGATTGCGCCCCGGCAACCGCGGCTTGCGCCGTGCGCACGGCCGCGCCGGCGACCGCTGTTTCGGCCGGCGCCGCGACCCGCGCCAAATCTTCCGTCACGCCGGCCAGACTCTCCTCGGCCCCGCTCAGGCTGTCGCCCACGGCGGCCATCTCCAGCGGGATCGACTGCGGAGCGGACGCGGTGACGGTATCGCCGCCCAAGTCGGCGCCGCCGTCCGCGCCGTAGCGCACGAGGCGCAGCCGGAACTCCACCTGTCGCGGGCTGCCGTCGACGTGGAACAGCCGCTGGCTCTCCTCGATGCGCGCGATGCACCACTTGCCGCGCACATAGCCGTCGGCGCCGGTCAGCATCAGCGGCTCGCCGCGACCGGCTTCGCTGCGCATGGCTTCGATCTGCCCCAGCCCGCCGCGGTGATGCGGGTAGATCACCCCGCGCAACGATATCTCCTCGGCGCCGATGCCGAGATACTGCTGCGCCGGACGCTCCCCGAGGCGATCCTGTGCTTGCCAGCGGTAGGCCGTCGAGCGCTCCAGCTCGTCGTAGGCCGCCGTCCGCCCCGAGAAGCGGTAGTCCCCCAGCGCCATCAGGTACTCAGGCATTTACCCGCCGGCCTCAATCCGCATCGTACAGCGCCTCCCGCGCGATCACCCCCCGCCGCCGCTCGATCTCGGCGAGGACGCGCTCGGCCAACTCTTGCGGGTCTTCGCCCGGCTGCTGGTGGATGACCAGGTTGCCGTGCAAGTGGACGCCGCGATCCAGGCGATCGATGCGCACCGGCGCCGCCGGCACAGGCCCCGGACGACGACGACCATATCGATTCCCGCGCACCCCGGGCCGCTCCCCCTCCGGCGCGCCGCCCAAAATCTCCGGCAGCCCCTGCACGACCGGCGCCGCCGCCGGCAACGCCGCCGCCTGGACGACCGGCGCCGCCTGAACGACCGGCGCCTGCAGGCCGGCCCCGGCCGCCGGCAGCGCCAGCAGCCCCGCCGCGGCCGCGGCCGCCGGCAGCGCCCCCCCGCGCGAAGCCGCCGCCGCCGCAGCCGCCTCCGCCGCCGCGCCCTCGGCCTCATCGGAGTCCAGCGCGCCGCCGATACCGCTGCCGATCTCGCCGCCAAGCCAATAGCCGATGGCGCCCCCGGCAGCCCCGATAGCCAGCCCGGCCAGATTGCCGATGCCCGGAATCACCGTACCGGCCAGCGCGCCGGCTCCGGCGGCGCCCGCGATGCTGCCCAGCAGCCCGCCGCCGGTGCGCCCTTTCTCGGCGCCGCTCGCCTCATCGGAGAGCAGCGTCGGCAGGGCGCTCAGCGCCCCGATGCCGACGCCCGCCAGGCTCCCCTTGCCCAGCATGCCGGCCAGCCGCCCCGCGCCGCCGAACCGGCCCCAGGGCACGCGCCCGGCCAAGCCCTTGATCGCGCCTCCCGCGCGCCCGCCGCGCCGGAGACCGCCCGGCTTACCCCCCGCCGGCTTCGGCTTGGCCGGCGACCCGTCCGGGCCCAATATCGTGGTTCCCCCGCCGGCTCCCCCGCCCCCGCCGGCGGCGGGCACCCCCCGCAGCGCCGCGGCAGCCCACCGCGCCGCCTCCCGCAACTCGATCACACCCAGCTGCAGCCCGGAAAACGCCACGCGCGTAACCTGCACGGCCAGCCCGATCCCCACGACGGCGGCGCCCACCGCCGCCACGAACCCGGCAACCGCCGCGCCGCCCGTAGTCGCCCACGACGGCAGCCAGTCGATCAACCCCTGCAGCCCGTCGACAACCCACTGGATTTTGGCCGTCAGCCCGTCCAAGGTCGGGATCAGCCGCTCCCCGACGGTCAGCATCAGATCGTCCCAGCGCTGCCGCAGCAGCGCCATCCGCGCGGTCGCATCGCCGTCGCGCGCCCGCGCCATCAGCATCGCCAGATTCGCCCCGTCCAGCGCATTCTCGGCGGCCTCTTCCTGTTTTGCCGCCGCCTTGCGAAACTCCTCGCCCCTCCCCCACAGCGCCGAGAAAAACCGCACCGCTTCTTCCCGCCCGAACGCCTGCTGGATCTCCCGCCGCTCGATCTGGTCGACCTCGTCGCCGTAAGCCCGCTGCAGCTCGTCGAGCAGATCCGGCAGCCGTCGCAAATTACCCGCCTCGTCCAGGATGCGGATATCGCGAGTGCCCTTGTCGAATGCCTCTTGCGCCTGCGCCGCCGCATTGCTCAGCGCCAGCATCGCCGTCCCCGCCGTCCCCGCCTGCTCCGTGCCCTGCAGCATGCCCAGCACCGTCATCTGATCCGACAGCCCCACGCCCGCCAGCGTCATGTCGTTGCCCGCCGAGATCATCGCCTGCGCCATCTTCGGGCCGTCCGTGGCGAACTGCTGCACCGCCTGCGCCAACTGCGCCGAGAACACCGTGCCAAATTCGCCCGTCGTTAAATCGCCGTATAAACGCTCCTTAAACCGCGTGTAAGCGGCCCTAAACAGGTCGGCGGTCTCCATCGTGCCGGCCTTCGTCGCCCGCGCCGTAAGCGCCGCCAAGTCGGTAATGTCGGCCACGCCCTGCTCATCTAGGCCGGCGATCCCGCTCTTGGTCTGGTACGCCGCACGCAGATACTCGTCGGGGTCGAGGTCCACCGTCCGCCGCGACGCCTCGCGCGCGCGCCCGGCGATAAGCTCCACCGCAGCCCTGTCCACCACCCCGTCCGCGCCGACAAACAGCGACGCCAATTCCCCGCGCGCCGACTGGAATTCCCGCAGCCGCTCGATCGGCGTCATTGCCGCGCGCACCACGGAGCCCACCACCCGACTCGCCTCGCCGGCCACCAGGGCCGTCCGTGTCAGCCCCTGCATTCGTTCGGTGAATTTCCCGCGCGCCGCGCTGACCCGCTTCGCCCGCGCGTCCAGCCGCTCCATCTTGCCGGCGAGTCTTTCGTGTTCGGCGGCCGTCTGCCGCGCGATGTCGCCGATCCGCTGCAGGTCGTACCCGTAATCCTTCAGCGTCCGGCGGCCCGCTGCCTCGGCCTCGGTCACGCGCTTATGCCCGGTCCGCACCCGCTGCAGTTGGACCCGCGCCCGCTCCCAGGCCGCCGTGATCTCCGCCTGTGACTTGCTCAGTTGCTGATTCGCCCGCGCCGTTTTCTTCGTCGAGACGCCCGCCGCCGCCATGCGCTTGCGGTGCCTTTCGACGGCCTTTTGCGCCGTCTCGATTTTTCCGGCGTACTCGCCGATCGCCGCCTTGTTCTCCTGCCACGCCCGGATCGCCTTGCCCCGGTCGTCCAGGCCGCGCATCTGCTTGGCCAGCGCCTCGGCGTTCTTGCCCAGACCTTTCGACGCCCCGCCGATCTGCTTGGCCCGGCGGCTGAATTTATCCACCGCCTCGATGACGATCCTCTATTCCAATCGAAAGATGAGCCTGAAGAGGAGCAGGGGAACTGTGGGTGAGGGCAGTGTAGCAGAGGAGACGAGAGGGCCGACAGAGGGGAGCGGCGGCCCGGGCCGCCGCTCCCCTCTGTCGGCGGAGAGCGCGTAAGCGGGGCGCCGTTGCCGCGCGCTCACCACGGCAGAGCGAGGTTCTCGCAACTGTGCTGCAAATCGCACAAGCGGACTTGCAGTTGCTCGGCGAAGTCCGTGTCCGAGTACGCTTGAGCCTGCGCTTGCAACTCGGCCAGGGTCACCGCCGCGCGCAGTCCGCGCTGTTCGGGGGGCAATGCTGCGAGCGCCTCCAACGGTGTGCGCCAGTGCTGATAGACCTTGCGCAGCTTGCCCTTGCGGTCGGGCCGCAGCACGGCGAAAGCGCTCGGTCGATGATAGTTCACGTAGGGGTTGAGCCACTCCCGGTAGAAAGCCTGAATCTGGGCCGTGGCCGCCGAGGGCAGAAAGCGGTAGCCCATCCACTTACGCACCACCGAACCGTTCTTCGACTCCACCAGGGCGTTGTCGTTGCTGCGCCGCGAGCGTGACTTGGTGAACTCGATGCGCAGCTTCTCCAGCAAGGCTGCTGTCCTGTGGTTGATGTACTCACTGCCGTTGTCGGAATGAAAGCCGCGCACGAGGAAGGGGAACTGTTCCAAGAGTTCTGCGAGCGCCGGCGCGAGGTAGTGCTCGCTGATCCGTTCGACGCAGCCAAGTACTTGCCATTGCGTCACTGCGTCGACCAAGTTGATGGTGTAGGCGCCCTTTGCGCCGTCCTGTTCGGGCGAATGCACGGTGTCCACGCGCAGGTAGCCCGGACGCCCTGCGGGGCGCGGTTGGCGGCGTTCGCCGATGGCCGTCGGTGTCGCGCGGGTCTTCTCCAGGCGCAGGCGCCGCCGGCGGTAGAGACGGCTGCGCCGCAGATTGTACAGGTAGGCCACCGACAGCCGGGCCAAGCGGGCGAACTCGCGTCGCCCGTGGAGGGCGAACTCACGGCGCAAGATGGCGCAAGTGGCCGGCCCCGACAACTGCCGGTGAGCCTCGTCCACGCGCGCCAACAGCACGATGTCCGCCCGCGTGTAGAGCGTCGGGAAACGCCGCCGCCGGTAGACTGTCGGGCGCACCGTGCGCTCGCCTAGAAACTGCCCGCTCAGCCGCGTCGTCTGGGCCCGGCTCAGCCCGCTCAGCTTCTGCAAGAAGCGCCGCAACAGACCCTTCGCCGCGCGGCCCTGCTCGGCCTAGTGGTGTTTGCATAACACGGCTTCGAACAAGCGATACCTCGCAGCCCGGCTCTCCGCCCGAAACGCGATGCTCTCACTGCCGGCCAGGAAGGCCTCGATCTGCTCCAAACTCAACCTCTCGACTTGCTGCATGGCGACTCCCATCGCCCACAGCTTGCCCCGCTCCTACCTATCCCCCTCCAACCTCTTCAGGCTCATCTTGTGTTGGAATCGGCTCTCCCTTCAGGCTCATCTTGTGTTGGATAAGACGCGATCGCTGTCTTTAACTCGGCCATGCTATGCTCTATCCGTGGACTCCGATCTCCGCTGGCTCTGGCAGTCGATCCTCATTCTCCCCCTGCCCCCACTGCTGTGGGCGGCCTGGCATTTTCGCTACGACTGGCCGGCGGACGCCACGCCGCCGATCGTCTTCGCCGTGCTGGCCGCTTTGTACGCCCTCAGCCTCCCCCTCTCCTTCATCGTCGTCGGCGCCGCGGTGCTCGTCTTGGCCGGCGTCGTCAGACTCTTCGCCGCCCTCATCGACGACCATCGCTCAGTGCGCGCGGCCCGCCGCGGCGCCCCCGCCGAACAGCGCCTTGGCCCGCTCGACGGCCAGCGCCCGGTAGGCGAGCAGCTTGCCGAACGGGATACGCTCGATTTCATTTAGCCCCCAGTGATTGACGGCGGCCAGATCGGCGACAACGCCGCGCCAGTCCGCCGGCCGCATCACAAAAAAGCCGCCACCGCCCCGGCCAGCCGCGAGTAGTCCCGCGTGCCCATCCGCCGCAATTCGTCGGGACTCAACTCCACCAAATTCGCCAGCAAAGCCACGGTCCGCGCGAAGTCGGTCTTCTCGCGGTTACTCGTCTCCAGATCGAGAACCGTCGGCTCGCGCATCTCCAGCTCCTCGCGCTTGCCCCCCGTCGTCTCGATCGGCCTCAGCAGCCGGAACCGCACGGGGAATTCCACCTCGTCAGCCTGGATCGCGCCCGTCTTCGGGTCGCGCGGAATGTCGTCGTAGTTCGTCATCTCGTCTCCTTTGCGGGCGCTTCGCTCCGGCTATCGGCCGCGAGGTCAATGTCGCGCATCTCCTCGACGTTCAGCCGCGCCCCGCGGGCGCGCTTCGCCGCGCGATAGATACGCATCGCCGCGGCCTCGGGCAGCCCTCGATCGACCCAGGTATCGATGTCGCAGGCTATCGCCGAGACATGCCCCGGGGTCAGCCGGCAGGTCCAGCCGTTTCGCAGGCAGGCGTCGATCCGCGCCGTTATCTCGCGCTGCTCGTCGGTCATGGTCGCGCCTCCGGCGCGCCAGTGAATAGTGGATAGCAAAACGCCCGCCGCCGCGCAGGCGCTGCAAAGGTCGGGCGCGACCCACCGGCATGGGCCGCCGTCGAGGATGTCCCAGCAGGCATCGTATTCCGAGCAGCCACACACGCGGCAGGTTGCCCCGGATGCGAGTCGCGGGTCTGCTCGACTCATCGCGCCTCGCCCCCCCTCGAATTCATCTTGCCTCCTCAGATTTTGCCGCGATAGCGGCGCTCCAACACGCCGCTCCGGATGCGCCAGGCCCGCGTGCGCATGGCCAGCATCGCCGCCTGCATATCGGTGTGCAGCCGCTCCAGGCGGTCCCGGTCCCAGTTCTCGGCCGCTGACGCGGCCCGGGAAGAGCGGCCCGGGACGAGCGGCCCGGGACGAGCGGAGAGCAAGACAACGCCGCAGCCGCCGGTGCGCTGGTTCAGCGGCGGCAGAAGGACGCTGGAGATGTGGAGCGCAGGCGGCCAATGAGGAGGATGACGACGTGGACATGATGACTATTGCCGACGCCGCTTCGGGCGGCGTGCTGGGGCTGATCGGCTCCGTGGTCGGGGTCGGCGCCCGGCATATCCAGGCCAAGGCCGAGCACAAGCGCCGGCTGACCGAGCAGGCGCACGAGCTGGCGCTGCTCGACCGCCAGCGGGCGGCCGCCGCCGAAGAGACCGAACAGGAGATCGCCCTGGCCGCGGCCGCCGGATCGTGGGACGGCCTGCGCGCCTCGATCGCCCACGACGCGGCCGCCGGCGCGGCGCCGGGGCTGCCCGGATGGGTGCAGGCCGTGCGGGCGTTGATGCGGCCCATGCTGACGCTGCTGCTGCTCGCGGCGGTGATCGTCATCTGGCGGGACCTCGCCGCCGTGCTGCCGCCGACCGAGGCGGCGATCACGGGGCAGCATCTGGCGCGGTCGGTGGTCGCGGCCCCTACTACGGCCGTGGTCTGGTGGTTCGGCGACCGCTCGCTCGCCGCCTCGGCGGAGAAACGCCGATGATCGATTGGGCGCATATCGCCGAGCGGGCCGTGATCCATTATTTCGCCTCGGCCGGGGTGTACCTGCCGATGCTCTGGCTGGCTTGGGTCGGCGAGCGCAAGCGCTGGTGGCCGCCGCTGCGCGGCTGGTGGGAGTTGGCTCTGCCGGCGGGAGTGTCGTGGGCGGCGATCTCGACGCGCGAGGTCTGGGATGTGGCTGCCGGCGGCTCGCCGGTGAAGTCGGTCGCCGATTGGCTGTCGTGGCTGGCCGGCCTGGGCACTGCGGTGTGGCTGGTCTATCGCCTCGCGCCACGGCTGTGGGCCGTGCTGCTGGAGATCGAGGAGGACGACCGGCGGGATGACTGACATCGATCTGGGCCACGTGGTCACCGCCTTGGCGGTTTTCGTGCCAATCACCGCGGGACTGGCTGCGCTGTGGCAGCGGGCGACGCACGACATGCGCCGGTCGGCCGACTGGCGGGCGCGGGTCGACGAGCAGCTCAGCGGGCTGGCGACCGATCTGTCCGGCCTGGCCGACCGGGTCAGCTCGCAGGAGTCGCGGGGCGGACCGACGCATGAGGACATGCTGCGCCTGCACCGGCGCATGGATGCGATGGATGGGCGGCTGAGCCGGCTCGAGGGCGGCACGGAGGCTGCGCGCGAGACGCTGGCCCTGATCCACCATTTCCTGCTACACGGCCGCGGAAATGGGGAGAAAAAATGAGCGCGGCGATGAGAGCGCGGCTGGCGGTGCTGATTTCCGGCGGGCGGCGGATGATGTCCGGCCCGCTGGGTCTGGCGCTGGAGGTCACGCTGCCGGGCGGGTCGCGGATCAGCGCGCTGCCGGCGAACCCGGAGACGGCGCGGGGCTACAGCGCCAACGTGCTGCTCGACGAGTTCGCCCATCACGCCGACAGCCGCAAGATCTGGACGGCGCTGTTTCCGGTCATCTCCGCCGGACACAAGCTGCGCGTGGTCTCGACGCCGAACGGCAAGGGGAATAAATTTTACGAGCTGATGAGCGCCGCCGGCGAAGCGGGGGAGGTCTGGTCGCGGCACGTGGTGGATATTCACCGGGCGGTGCGGGAAGGGCTGCCGCGGGACGTCGAGACGCTGCGCGCCGGGCTGGCCGACCCGGACGCCTGGGCGCAGGAGTACGAACTGCAGTGGCTGGACGAGGCGAGCGCATGGCTGCCCTACGAGTTGATCGCGGCGTGCGAGCACGCGGACGCCGGCGACCCCGGGCTCTACGGCGGCGGGCATGCCTGGCTCGGCATGGACATCGCCCGCCGGCAGGATCTGACCGTGATCGTGGCCGTCGAGCAGGTAGGAGATGTGCTATGGCTGCGAGATATCTGCGAGATGCGCCGGGCGTCTTTCGCGGCGCAGCGGCAGGCGCTGCGCGAGATGGTCATGGCGTACCGTCCGCTGCGCATCGCCATGGATCAGACGGGGATGGGCGAGGCGGTCGTCGAGCAGGCGCAGGCCGATCATGGGTCTGCGCGGGTCGAGGGGGTGCTGTTCACCGGGCCGGTCAAGCAGCACCTGGCCGCGCTGCTCAAGGAGCGCATGGAGGATCGGCGGCTGCGCATCCCGGCAGGCGAGGCGCCGCTGCGGGCGGATCTGCACTCACTGCGGCGGGTGACGACGCCGGCGGGCAATGTGCGCTTCGATGTGGACGCGAGTGAGGCGTCGGCGTCGCGGTCGCACGCCGACCGCGCCTGGGCGCTGGCCCTGGCGCTGTACGCCGCCTCGACCGGCGCGGAGGTCTACGATTACCGGCCGGTCCCGCGCGGGCGGGACCAGCGGCGACGCGCGGATCGGCGCGGCGACGTGGGTACGCAGCGGCTGGTGCGGGCCACGGGCGGATGGCGGCGGGGGGCGTGGTGATCAGGCAGTACGACATCCTGGGTGGGGCGGTTGGGGCCGTCATCGGCGCGATATGCGGCTACGCCATGTTCTGCCCCCCACTCACGTGGGAGGGCGTGGCGCTGGTAATCGGTATCGTGGCTGCGCCCGCCGGATTGCTCTCGCTCGGGGTGTGGTGGATCGATCGGACGTGGCGATGACGGGGCATGACCGCGCGCCGCGGATCATCGATCCGGCGACGGGGATGCCGGTGCGCCGGCGCGGCCTGACGGGCGAGCACGCGCGGCCGCATTTGACCGGGGTGCGCCAGGTCTGGCGCACCGAGTCGATCGCCTACGGGCTGACGCCAGACCGGCTGACGGCCGTGCTGCGCAGCGCCGATCGCGGCGAGCACCGCGATTACCTGACGCTGGCCGAAGAGATGGAGGAGCGCGACCCGCATTACGCCGCCGTGCTGGGGGTGCGCAAGCGGGCGGTGTCGGGGTTGGAGCCGGAGGTCGAGGCGGCTTCGGATGCGGCCGCCGACGTCGAGCTCGCCGACGCCGTGCGCGAGCTGGTCGCCGGGCCGCAGTTTCCGGCGCTGGTCGAGGACTGCCTGGACGCGCTGGGCAAGGGCTTCGCCGCGATCGAGATCGTCTGGCGGCGGGGCCGGCGCTGGACGCCGGAGCGCTACGAGTGGCGCGATCCGCGCTGGTTCCGCTGGGACATCGAGGACGGGCGCACGCTGCGCCTGCTCGACGAGGCGGACAGCTACCTCGGCGTACCGCTGGAGCCGGCGAAGTGGATCGTCCACGTGCCGCGGCTGCGTTCGGGGCTGCCGGCGCGGGCCGGCTTGGCGCGGCTGGCGGCGGCGGCGTATCTGATCAAGGCGTACGCGCTGACGGACTGGACGGCGTTCGCCGAGGTGTACGGCATGCCGCTGCGCCTGGGGCGCTACGGGCCGGGAGCGACGGAGAGCGACATCGAGACGCTGATCGGGGCGGTGGCCAATCTGGGCACGGACGCGGCGGCGGTGATGCCGGAGTCGATGCGCGTCGAGTTCGAGCAGGCGTCTTCGGGGGCGGGGAGCGGCGCGGAGGTCTTCCGCGATCTGGCGCAGTACGTGGACAGCCAGATCAGCAAAGCGGTGCTGGGGCAGACGATGACCACCGACGACGGCTCTTCACGGGCGCAGGCGCAGGTGCATGACGCGGTGCGCGGGGACATCCTGGCTTCGGACGCGCGGCAGTTGGCGGCGACGCTCAACCGCGATCTGGTGACGCCGTTCGTGCGGCTGAACTTCGGGGCCGAGGTTGCCCTGCCGCGGCTGATGCTGCCGGTGGCCGAGCCGGAAGACACGGCGGCGCTGACGCAGGCGCTGGAGCGGCTGGTTCCGCTGGGACTGCCGGTGCAGGCGTCGGTGGTGCGGGATCGGCTGGGGTTGCCGGACCCTGAAGAGGGGGCGGCGCTGCTGGCGGCTCCGAGGGCGGCGCAGCCCCCGGAGGCCGCGGCGAATGCGGCGCTCGCGGCCGCTGCGGCGGCGCGGCGGGATGCTGCGGCGGACTTGGCGGCGGAGGCGCTGGACGACTGGCGCACGGTCGTCGAGCCGCAGATCGAGGCGATCCGGGAGGCGGCAACCGAGGCTGAAAGCCTGGACGATCTGCGCGAGCGGCTCGACGCTCTGGCCGAGCGGACGGCGTCGGAGCACACGGCCGTAGCGGTGGCGCGGGCGCGCTTCGCGGCGCTGCTCGACGGGGCAGCCGGGGGCGTCTAGTGGCGGTAACGATCACCCAGCTCGGGTTTTCCTGGCAGGATGTCTGGAAATCGGAGCACGCCGCGGGCTTCACCGTGGCCAAGGCAATGGATCTCGACCTGCTCGCCGATATCCGCTCGGCCGTGGATCAGGCGCTGGCCGAGGGTAGCTTCGCGGCGCTGCTCGACGGGGCAGCCGGGGGCGGCTAGTGGCGGTCGTCGATCCCGGCTTGGCGCCGGTCGAGGCTATCGAGGCTTTCCGCGCGAAGGGGTACCAGCTCGGGTTTTCCTGGCAGGATGTCTGGAAATCGGAGCACGCCGCGGGCTTCACCGTGGCCAAGGCAATGGATCTCGACCTGCTCGCCGATATCCGCTCGGCCGTGGATCAGGCGCTGGCCGAGGGTACGACTTTCGAGAAATTCCAAAAAGACTTGCAGCCGCTGCTGGAAGAGCGCGGCTGGTGGGGGCGCAAAGAGGTCACGGACCCCAAGACCGGGAAGCGCGTCCTGGCGCAACTCGGCAGTCCGGAGCGGCTGCTGCGAATTTTCGAGACCAATCTGCGCGTCTCCTACGCGGCCGGCGCATGGGTGCGCATCCAGCGCGTCAAAGACCGCTTCCCCTACCTGCGCTATACGGCGGTGCAGGACTCCCTCACACGCCCCGAGCATGCCGCTTGGCATGGGACGATTTTGCCGGTGGACGATCCCTGGTGGAAGACGCACTACCCGCCCAACGGATGGGAGTGCCGCTGCCGGGTCATCCAGTTGAGCGAGCGCATGATGCAGCGCCGCGGCTGGAAGCCGTCCGAAAGGCCCAAAGTCGAGTGGAAGAATTACCGGCGCTGGCGCGACGGAGAGTGGCGCAAGGTTCCGGACGGCGTCGATGCGGGCTGGTCGTACAACGTGGGGGATGCGGCCGCGCGCGTGGATGAGGTGCGGCGACATCTCGGCGAGCGAGTGCGGCAGTACTGGCTGCCGTCCGGGGCGCCGTCCAGCCAGAAAGACTACGCGGAGATTTGGGCGGCGGACCGCAAGGTGGGGTTCGCGGGCGGAATCCGGGCGCATGAAGCCGAGGCGCTCTATCTGCATGGCGGCCTCGGCGCCGCCGGCGACTACCTCGCGGATGGATACCGCGAGATCAATCGCCGCCTGGCCGAGAAGAAAAAGCTGACGGGGCGGCAGGCGGCCGTAGTCGCCGAAATGGAGCGCCTCGCGCGGCCGGTCGGCCGGCGGGTTCTCTGGCGGGGCATCGGCGCCGAGAAGCGACTGCTCAAATCCAAAGTCGGGGACGTGGTGAATATCGACGGGGCGCTATCCACGTCGACCTCGGTGAGCAGGGCGTTCGCCTTTGCCGAGGAGGGGATGATCGAGGTACACACCATGCCGGGGGCGCGAGGGCTGGTCTGGAACGCCGGCGAGCGCGAGGTGACCCTGACGCCGGGCCACAAGCTGCGCGTCGTCAGGGTCTCCCGGATCACGCATAACGGCCAAAAAATGCGGCATGTGACCGTCATGGCCGAGCCGCCTGCGGTAAAATAAGACTATGGCCGACGAGCAAATGGATACGATTTCGCCGCAGACCCGCGCGCGCTGGGCCTCCGAGGAAACCCTTTTCGTCCGGGTCAACGAAGACGGCTCCACCGTCGATCCGGCCGAGCAGGAATTGCACGATTGGCGCCGCGAAGTCCTGCGCGACGCTCTCGCTCGCGGTAAAGACGAACTCGGCTAATCCTGCGCGCCGAAGAAAAGCGTAGAGCGGGGCGACCCCGGCGAGCGAACGAAATTGCAGCGCGGAACCAACTACAACAGTTTGAAATGGATGGATGACGACGGGAATCTGCTCAGCGGACGCGACGCCGCCAAATACCGCTACCGCGACGGCCGAGTGGTCACGGAGATGCCGTTCACCAGCAGCTCGTTCCGCAATCCGAGCGGCCACTATCCAAGCTTCGGCGGGAATATGAAGTTCACCATCACCGCTGCGCCCGGCGCTCCGGCGATCAAGCCTTACTCTCAGTACCCCCGCGAGAACGAGGTGCTGTTCAAGTCCGGCACGCGGTTCCGCGTCACCGGAATCGACGAGGACGGCGCTACACTGAAGGTACATATGGAGCAACTACCCGACGACGAGGACAGATCCGCCAACCGCATGCGGTACGCGCCGGGGCTGACGCCCCAGCAGCGCGCCGACATAGCAGAGGGCGAAGCCCTGTTTAAACGGCAGCAGGAGGCCGAGGCGCAGGGGCTGGCGCCGCCGCAGACCGAGCACCATTACGCCAAGATGGCCTCGTCGCACTTTGACTACCGGCCGGATTTGCCCTTCGTCCCCAAAGATTGGCCGGAAGAAGGCCGTCTCACCGCCGCCGATCTGGCCGAGATGTATCCCGACGACTAGATATCACCCACCGTGCGCGAAAGTGCAGCCCCGAGGCCGCACAAACCATCTGTCACAAAAACGCACAGATCATCTGGCCGCGCGCGCCGATTCAAACGAGAATCGGCGAGTTGCGCGGTAAATTCGGATTAGGCTACGATGCCGCCTATGATGATCGGTCGGCGCCGAATGCTGCGCTACGCCGCCGGCGCGGCCGCCCTCTCCGCGTGCGGCAGGGAGTCTTCGCCGACGAGCCCGCGCTCGGTTTCCGTTGAAGCGCTCGACCGCGCGGCGAATCGCTCGGTTCTCGACCTGAGCGGCGTCGATTCTCCCGTCACCATCGACTCGATTCGACTTCTTCAGCGCGGCCGCGATCAGTTCGTTCACGTCCGTTCGAAAGAAGGGGCCGAAGGACTCTCGGTCACCAACGGACGCGGCTACTTGGCGCCAATCTTGCAGCAGCGCATCGTCCCGTTCATGCTCGGCAAAGACGCGCGCACGATCGAATCCGATCTGCTGTTCGAACTATACCGGCACGGCAGCAACTACAAGCTCCAGGGGTTGGCCTTCTGGTCGCCTCAGGCATGGGTCGAGTTCGCCATCCTGGATATGCTCGGCCGCATCGCCGGCAAGTCGATCGGTGAACTGATGGGCCCCGTGCTGCGAAGCGAGATCGATTTCTACGTCGCCAGCGGAAATCGCGATACGACGCCCGAGGAAGAAGTTGAGTATTTGCAGTCTCTCATTGAAGAGACCGGCGCCAAGGCCGTGAAATTCCGCCTCGGCGGACGAATGAGCCGCAACCGGGACGCCTCGCCCGGTCGGTCGGAGCGCCTGATCGAGCTTGCCCGAGAAACGCTCGGAGATTCCATCGACCTGCACGGCGATTCCAACAGTTCCTACGACCCGGAGCCGGCGATTCGCATCGGCAGGCTGCTTGAAGATGTCGGCGCGGTTTATTTCGAAGAGCCCTGTCCGTTCGACCGCCTCGAAGACACGAAGAAAGTGACGGACGCGCTGGCGATCCCGGTCTCGGGAGGCGAGCAGGAATTCAGCGAGCGGCGCTTCCGGTGGATGATCGCCAACCGCGGCGTCGACATCGTCCAGCCCGACTTGCACTACTACGGCGGAATGATCCGCTCGGCGCGCGTCGCGGCGATGGCCGAGTTGGCGGACATGCCGACGACGGTCCACATTTCGGGTGGTTTCGGCTTCGTTTACATGCTGCAGTTCGCGTCGCGCACGAAAAACATCGGACTCTATCAGGAGTACAAACGCAACATTGAGCGCTATCGGGACTGGTTTCATCCAAAGCTGGAGATCGCCGGCGGGAAGCTGCGCGTTCCGCGTGGCCCGGGTGTGGGGATCGTCAGCATTGCCGATGTGATCCGGGGCGCGAAGCAGCTTGTCTGAGCTGTCCGCCAAGTTCGTCAACCGATCGCCGGTATGCTCGCCGGCCGGGCGACAGGGCGTGGACGGAAGGTCGGCTGTGGCGGGCTTTCGCGCGGCTTCGGCCTTGTTGGGGACGTCCTATCGGCGAGACGCCGAATGGCGGATTCCATGCATGGGATCGACGCCGCTCAACCAACAGCTTCCAACGCGGCGGCCCCTCCCGCGTCTGCGTGGTACGAGCTGCGCACGAGCGCGCCGGCCTCGACACGGCGGAACCCCAAGCTCTCGCCGAATCGACGGAAAGCGTCGAACTCCTCGGGGCTATAGAATTTTTGGATCGCCAGATGATCGGGCGAAGGCCGCAGGTATTGCCCGATCGTAAAAATGTCCACGAGGCGCGCTCTGAGATCGCGCATGAGCCGGCGCACCTCGTCGCCGCTTTCCCCCAAGCCCAGCATGATGCCGGATTTCGTGGGGATCTCCGGCGCCGCCGACTTGGCGTAGCGCAGCATATCGAGCGAGCGGAAGTAGTCCGAGCCGATGCGCGCCGTCCGATAAAGCCGCGGCACGGTTTCCGTGTTGTGGTTCAGCACGTCCGGACGCGCCGCGAGCACAATGTCCATTGCCGCGTGGGAGCCCTGGAAGTCGGGCACGAGCGTTTCGACCCGGCAGCCGGGAACGCGGCGCCGGATCGCGGCGATGGTCAAGGCGAACAACTCGGCGCCGCCGTCTTTGCGGTCGTCGCGGTTGACGCTGGTAACCACCGCATAGCGCAGCCCCATGCGCGCGACCGCCTCGGCAACGCGCCGCGGCTCGTCGTAATCGACTTTGCCGGGCGCGCCTTTCTGCACCGCGCAAAATCCGCAGCGCCGCGTACAGACTTTGCCCAGGATCATGAAAGTCGCGGTCCGGCGGTTCCAGCAATCGCCGATGTTCGGGCAGGCCGCGCTTTCGCACACGGTATGCAGCCCCAGTTCCGCGACCGTCCGCTTCAAGAAGCGGTAGTTTTCGCCGCCCGGCGCCGGCGCTTTCAGCCACGGCGGTCGCTCGCCGGCCGGATTCAGCCGCGTCTTGGCGTGAGCGGGCACGATCGGCTTCACGCGCAACTGCGCCGCGGGAACGAAGCTCGACATGGCTCTGCTTTCAGTTTAGGCGCGCCGCCCGCCGCGCTCCCGGGGACGCCGGATCGACCGCGCCGTCCGCCCTACTCCTCGTCCGCGAGGAACTTGTAGAGCAACGCCGCCAGGACGCCGCCCAGCGGGCAGGCGATGCAGTAAATCCACAGAGTGGACAGCGCGTTCGGCGCTTCGCTGAAAAGCGCCGGCCCCAGCGAGCGCGCCGGATTGAGCGACGCGCCCGTGAGCGGGCCGCCCATCATGATGCAGAACGCCAGCGTGAGCCCGATGGCGATGGGGGCGAAGTTGCCGGCCTTGCCGCTGACGGCGGTGTGGTAGATCGTATTGACCAGCAGGAACGTCAAGAGCATCTCGAGCACGAACGTTTGCGCCGCGCCGACTCCTTCCGCCGGAACGGTGGCGCCCAGGGCGCCGGCCTGACCGCCCAGCACGAAGGCCAAGGCCGAAGCTCCCAAAATGCCGCCGATAAGCTGGCAAATGATGTAGCCGACCGCGTCGCCGGCCTTGATCTTCCCGCCGGCCAACAACCCGATCGTCACTGCCGGATTGATGTGCGTGCCGGAAATATGGCCGTACGAATAGGCGAACGCCAGTACGACCAGGCCGTGCGCGAAGGCGACGGCCACCAGATTGTTGCTGATTTGCGCGGCGCCGGCGCCGATGAAGATCAGCGTGAATGTCCCTACGAATTCCGCGACCAAGGCTTTGGTATTCATTGAATTTGTTTCTCCCCTCGACAATGACGGTAAACGATGCGCGCCGCTTCCCGGCGGCCGCGACTCAGAATTGTAGCACCGTCGAGCTTCCCGTGCGCGCCGCGGCGCGATGAAACTCGCCCCGTCCGTCAGTCCGTGTATATAAGGAGTAGCGCGCTCGGGCCGTTTTCGCTCCTACGCTCTCTTTTCACCCTTCACATTTCACTTCCGATGAGGCCATTCGGGCTGTTGACTTCGAAGCGCGGTTTGGTATAAGATAGCGCCCGTTGACTTGGCCGGCGGAAATTTTTTTGAAGCAGGGGCGGATTTGCTTGCAAATGCTCTTGGCTCTTGCCGCTCGTGTATAATAAGGAAGGGCCAACCCGCCAACCCGCCAACCCGCCAACCCGCCAACCCGCCAACCCGCCAACCCGCCAACCCGCCAACCCGCCAACCCGCCAACCCGCCAACCCGCCAACCCGCCAACCCGCCAACAATAAGGAGTAGCGCGCTCGGGGCGCTCCGGGTTCGCCGCTCTCTTGTTGGCCTTCTCCGCTCCGCCGGCCGGCGGTTTTGTTCTTCACTCTTCACTCTCCACTCTCCACCGGCCGCGTAGCGGCCATCGCCGCGCTTGGGGCGGCGATGGCCGGCGCGGCCTGGGCGCAGACCACGCCCGACTGGACCAGCGAGACGGTGGCGGGAACCGGAAGCAGCGGCTACAGCGGCGACGGCGCAGCGGCTGCCTCGGCGCGGTTGAACTCCCCTTCTGGCGTGGCGGTGGACGGGGACGGCAACCTGTACATCGCCGATAGCAGCAACAACCGCATCCGCAAGGTCGATACCGACGGCGACATCTCCACCGTCGCGGGGGACGGGACTGCCGGATTCGACGGGGACGGCGCAGCGGCTGCCTCGGCGCAACTGAACAACCCCTACGGCGTGGCGGTGGACAGGGACGGCAACCTGTACATCGCCGATAGCAGCAACAACCGCATCCGCATGGTGGACGCAGATACGAACTTCATCTCCACGGTCGCGGGGGACGGGACTGCCGGATTCGGTGGCGACGGCGCAGCGGCCGATATGGCGCAGTTGAACTCTCCCAACGGCGTGGCGGTGGACTGGGACGGCAACCTCTACATCGCCGATAGGGACAACCACCGCATCCGCAAGGTCGACGCAGATACGGGCTTCATCTCCACCGTCGCGGGGAACGGAACGACAGGGTTCAGCGGCGACGGCGCAGCGGCCGATGCAGCGCAGCTTAGGAGCCCCTCCGACGTGGCGGTGGACGGGGACGGCAACCTCTACATCGCCGATACCTCCAACCACCGCATCCGCAAGGTGGACGCAGATACGGACTTCATCTCCACCGTCGCGGGGAACAGCAGCAATAGTCGCCGGGGATGCACGGGGGACGGCGGGGCGGCGACCGCGGCGCCGTTGTACGCCCCCACCGGCGTGGCGCTGGACGGATCGGGCAACCTGTACATCGCCACTCCAGCCGACCAGCACTCCGCCAGCATCCGCAAGGTGGACGCCGTTACGGGCAACATCTCCACGGTCGCGAGCCAACCCCGGACCGGACCACTAACACCGCCCAAAATTGCCCCCCGGCCGTCAACGTGGATTTGGGTCGCAGCGGATACCAAAACAAAGTGGCGCTGGACGGTTTGGGCAACCTGTACATCGCCAGTTGGTCCACCCACCTCATCTACAAGTTCATCCCGCCGGTCGGCGCCACGCTCACCGCCGACCCGAGGGTGATCGCCGCAGGGCAGTCTTCCACGCTCACCGTGGCCTCCCGCAACGCCGCAAGCGCCACGATCAATCCCGGCGACCTCTCCGTCACGCTGGACTCTTCCGGCGCGGGTTCGGTCACCGTCTCCCCGACAACAACCACCACCTACACGCTGACCGTCACCGCCGACGACGGCGCCACCGCCACCGCTACGGCCACGGTCACCGTCACCGCCGACCCTGTAGCCTCGCTCACAGCCGATCCGACGACCATCACCGCCGGCCAGTCCTCCACGCTCACCGTGGCCTCCTCCAACGCCGCAAGCGCCACGATCAGTCCCGGCGACCTCTCCGTCACGCTGGACTCTTCCGGCGCGGGTTCGGTCACCGTCTCCCCGACAACAACCACCACCTACACGCTGACCGTCACCGCCGCCAACAGCGACACGGCTACCGATACGGCCGCCGTCACCGTCATTCCCGCGCCCACGGCTTGGCTCAGCGCCTCCCCCGAGGAGATCACCCCAGGCAGCAGAGTCGATCTATCCGTCAATGTCACCAACGCCCAAAGCGCGGTCATCGATCCCGGCAACATTACCGTCCCTATCTCCAACTATGACAGTAGCTACGCCCGGCTCACCGTCACCGACGCCAACGGCTTCAGCGTCAGCGCTACGGACACGGTCTACGTCGTCACCGCCGCGCTCACCGCCGACCCGACGACGATCGTCGCAGGGCAGCCTTCCGCCCTCGTCGTCGCTGCCACCAGCGTCAGCAGCGCAGTCATCAATCCCGGCAACCTCTCCGTCGCTTTCGGCAACGCGGGCGTCGGCTTGGTCATCGTCTCCCCGACGACCACCACCACCTACACCCTCACCGCCTACGGCAGACGCAACTCTTGGCTAACCGTCAACGATACGGCCACGGTCACCGTCAATCCCGCCCCCACCGCTACGCTCACCGCCTCCCCGACGACGATCGCCACGGGGCAGTCCTCCACCCTCGCCGTCTCGACCGACGCCCAAAGCGCGGTGATCAACCCCGGCAACCTCTCCGTCACTCTCGACAACACGGGCGCCGGCTCGGTCGTCGTCTCCCCGACGGCCACCACTATCTACACCCTCACAGTCACCGACTCCGGCGGCGGGCAAGCCACCGATACGGCCACGGTCGGCGTCAGCGACGCCTCCGCCCCCGACCCGGGGGCGATCGCCACGGTAGCGGGTCCCGGGAATTTCGGGGGAGACGGCGCGGCGGCCGACGCAGCGTGGCTCCGCACCCCCAGCGGCGTGGCGGTGGACGGGTCGGGCAACCTGTACATCGCCGATACCGACAACCACCGCATCCGCAAGGTGGACGCCGACGGCGACATCTCCACGGTCGCGGGAGACGGGACGGCAGGGTTCGGCGGAGACGGCGCGGCGGCCACTGCGGCGCAGTTGAACTCCCCCTCCGGCGTGGCGGTGGACGGGTCGGGCAACCTGTACATCGCCGATACCGACAACCACCGCATCCGCAAGGTGGACGTCGACGGCGACATCTCCACGGTCGCAGGAGACGGGACGGCAGGGTTCAGCGGAGACGGCGGGGCGGCCACTGCGGCGCAGTTGATCTTCCCCTCCGGCGTGGCGGTGGACGGGGACGGCAACCTGTACATCGCCGATACCGACAACCACCGCATCCGCAAGGTCGATACCGACGGCGACATCTCCACGGTGGCGGGGGGAGGATCGTCGTTGGGGGACGGCGGGGCGGCCACTGCGGCGCGGTTGATCTTCCCCTCCGGCGTGGCGGTGGACGGGGACGGCAACCTCTACATCGCCGATAGGAACAACCACCGCATCCGCAAGGTGGACGCAGATACGGACTTCATCTCCACAGTCGCGGGAAGCAGGTACAGAGGGGACAGCGGGGACGGCGGGGCGGCCACTGCAGCGCGGTTGAACTACCCCCGAGGCGTGGCGGTGGACGGGTCGGGCAACCTGTACATCGCCGATACCGACAACCACCGCATCCGCAAGGTGGACGCAGATACGGACTTCATCTCCACCGTCGCGGGAAGCAGGTACAGAGGGGACAGCGGGGACGGCGGGGCGGCCACTGCGGCGCGGTTGAGCTCCCCCTCCGGCGTGGCGGTGGACGGGTCGGGCAACCTGTACATCGCCGATAGGGGCAACCACCGCATCCGCAAGGTGGACGCAGATACGGACTTCATCTCCACCGCGGCGGGAGCCTCGTCCGGCGGCGGGGACGACGGCCCAGCCACCGCGGCGCGGCTCACTTCCCCCTCCGACATGGCGGTGGACGGGTCGGGCAACCTGTACATCGCCGATAGGAACAACCACCGCATCCGCAAAATCGGTACCGACGGCAACATCACCACGGTCGCAGGAACCGGGATGAGCGGCTACAGCGGCGACGGCGCAGCGGCCACTGCAGCGCAACTGAACTTCCCCTCCGGCGTGGCGGTGGACGGGTCGGGCAACCTGTACATCGCCGATAGGGACAACCACCGCATCCGCAAGGTGGACGCAGATACGGACTTCATCTCCACCGTCGCGGGGGACGGGACTGCCGGCTACGGCGGCGACGGCGCAGCGGCGACTGCAGCACAACTGAATAGCCCCTCCAGCGTGGCGGTGGACGGGTCGGGCAACCTGTACATCGCCGATGTCCTCAACAGCCGCATCCGCAAGGTGGACGCGGCTACGGGCTTCATCTCCACGGTCGCGGGGGGGGATCGTCGTTTGGGGACGGCGGGGCGGCTACTGCAGCGCAACTGAACTTCCCCTCCAGCGTGGCGGTGGACGGGGACGGCAACCTCTACATCGCCGATTCCAACAACCGCCGCATCCGCAAGGTCGACGCCTCTACGGGCGGCATCATCTCCACGGTGGCGGGGGGAGGAGTGTTTTCGGGGGACGGCATCGCGGCCACCGCAGCGCAGCTTGCGTACCCCGGAGGCGTGGCGGTGGACGGGGACGGCAACCTCTACGTCGCCGATACGGTCAACCACCGCATCCGCAAGGTGGACTTTACGGCCACTCCCCTCCCCGCTGCTCTGCTCATCGCCGACCCGACGACGATCACCGCGGGGCAGTCTTCCTGGCTCGACTGGAACTCGAGCAGCGGAGCCACCGTGACCATCAACAACGGCATCGGCTCAGTCGACGCCTTCGGCTCGACCTCCGTCTCGCCCACCGTCACCACCACCTACACCCTCACCGTCACCGCCGCCGACGGCGCCGTCGCTACCGATACGGCCACGGTCACCGTCCTCGTCACCACCGCCACGCTCACCGCCGACCCGACGACGATCGCCGCAGGGCAGTCCTCGACGCTCACCGTGGCTTCCACCAACGCCGTCAGCGCGGTCATCCAGCCCGGCAACATCTTCGTCACTCTCGACAACACGGGCGCCGGCTCGGTCACCGTCTCCCCGACGCAGACCATCACCTACGCCCTCACCGTCACCAACGTCAACGGCGGGCAAGCCATCGATACGGCCACGGTCACCGTCAGCGACGGCCCTACTCCCACGCCCCCCGATCCGGGGGTGATCGACACGGTGGCGGGCCCCGGGAATTTCGGGGGAGACGGCGCGGCGGCCGTCGCAGCGTGGCTCCGCACCCCCTACGGCGTGGCGGTGGACGGGTCGGGCAACGTGTACATCGCCGATCGCGACAACCACCGCATCCGCAAGGTCGACGCGGACGGCGACATCTCCACCGTCGCGGGGAACGGGACTGCCGGATTCGGCGGCGACGGCGCAGCGGCCACCGCAGCGCAGCTTTGGAACCCCTACGGCGTGGCGGTGGACGGGGGGACGGCAACCTGTACATCGCCGATACGAGCAACCACCGCATCCGCAAGGTGGACGCAGATACGGACTTCATCTCCACCGTCGCGGGGGACGGGACTTACGGGTTCGGCGGAGACGGCGCAGCGGCCACCGCAGCGCAGTTGTACTCCCCCCAAGGTGTGGCGATGGACGGGGACGGCAACCTCTACATCGCCGATACGAACAACAGTCTCATCCGCAAGGTGGACGCCGACGGCGACATCTCCACCGTCGCGGGGAACGGGACTGCCGGATTCGGCGGAGACGGCGCAGCGGCCACCGCAGCGCAGTTGTACTCCCCCTACGGCGTGGCGGTGGACGGGGACGGCAACCTCTACATCGCCGATACCAACAACCGCCGCATCCGCAAGGTCGATGCAGATACGGACTTCATCTCCACCGTCGCGGGGAACGGGTCGTACGGCCACAGCGGCGACGGCGCGGCGGCCACCGCAGCGCGGCTCCGGAGCCCCCGAGGCGTGGCGGTGGACGGGGACGGCAACCTCTACATCGCCGACAGCTCCTCCCACCGCATCCGCAAGGTCGACGCCGATACGGACTTCATCTCCACCGTCGCGGGGAACGGAGCGGGAGGGTTCGGCGGAGACGGCGCAGCGGCCGATGCAGCGCAGTTGAACTTCCCCACCGGCGTGGCGGTGGACGGGGACGGCAACCTCTACATCGCCGATACGGACAACCACCGCATCCGCAAGGTGGACGCCTCTTCGAAAAACATCTCCACCGCGGCGGGAGCCTCGTCCGGCGGCGAGGACGGCGGCCCGGCGACGCAGGCGCGGCTAACCACTCCCTCCGGCGTGGCGGTGGACGGGTCGGGCAACGTGTACATCGCCGATACCGACAACCACCGCATCCGCAAGGTGGACGCGGACGGCAACATCTCCACGGTCGCGGGGGACGGGACGGCCGGATTCGACGGAGACGGCGCAGCGGCCGATGCAGCGCAGTTGAACTTCCCCACCGGCGTGGCGGTGGACGGGTCGGGCAACCTCTACATCGCCGATACGAACAACAGCCGCATCCGCATGGTCGGTACCGATGACAACATCTCCACGGTCGCTGGAGGCGGGTCCGGCGGAGACGGCGGCGCGGCGACCGCAGCGCGGCTCGGGAGACCCCGAGGCGTGGCGGTGGACGGGTCGGGCAACGTGTACATCGCCGATACCGACAACCACCGCATCCGCAAGGTGGACGCAGATACGGACTTCATCTCCACCGTCGCGGGAAGCAGGTACGGAGGGGACAGCGGAGACGGCGGCGCGGCGACCGCTGCGCAGCTAAGCTACCCCTACGGCGTGGCGGTGGACGGGTCGGGCAACCTCTACATCGCCGATACGAACAACAGCCGCATCCGCAAGGTGGACGCCGCTACGAACAAGATTTCCACAGTGGCGGGTGACGGGACTTATGGGTTCGATGGAGACGGTGGCCCGGCCGTCGCGGCGCAGCTTTGGACCCCCTACGACGTGGCGGTGGACGGGGACGGCAACCTGTACATCGTCGATACGAACAACCTCCGCATCCGCAAGGTCGACGCCGTCACGGGCTTCATCTCCACGGTCGCGGGGAACGGGTCGTACGGGTTCAGCGGAGACGGCGCAGCGGCCACCGCAGCGCAGTTGAGCTCTCGCCAAGGCGTGGCGGTGGACGGGGACGGCAATCTGTACATCGCCGATTCCTTCAACCACCGTATCCGCAAGGTGGACTTTACGGCCACCGTCACCCCCGGTCCCACCGCCACCCTCACCGCCGCCCCGGCGACCATCACCGCGGGGCAGTCTTCCACGCTCACCGTCGCTTCGGTCAACGCCGTCAGCGCGGTCATCAATCCCGGCAGCCTCTCCGTTACTCTCGACAACACAGGCGCCGGCTCGATCGACGTCTCCCCCGACAACGACCACCACCTACACCCTCACCGTCACCGACGCCGACAACGCCACCGATACCGCTATGGCCGTTGTCACCGTCACTCCCGCCCCCACCGCTACGCTCACCGCTGCCCCGCTGACCGTCACCGCAGGGCAGTCTTCCACGCTCACCGTCGCTTCGACCAACGCCGTCAGCGCGGTCATTCAGCCGGGCAGCCATACCGTCACTCTCGACAATACGGGCGCCGGCTCGGTCAACGTTTCCCCGATAACGACCACCGAGTACACCCTCACCGTCACCGACGCCAACGGCTTCAGCGTTGAGGCTAAGGCCACGGTCACCGTCACCCCCGCGCCCACGGCCACGCTCACCGCCGACCCGGAGACCATCACCGCAGGTCAGTCCTCCACGCTCACCGTCGCTTCGACCAACGCCGTCAGCGCGGTCATTCAGCCGGGCAACCATACCGTCTCTCTCGACAACACAGGCGCCGGCTCGATCGACGTCTCCCCGACAACGACCACCACCTACACCCTCACCGTCACCGACGCCGACAACGCCACCGATACCGCTATGGCCGTTGTCACCGTCACTCCCGCCCCCACCGCTACGCTCACCGCTGCCCCGCTGACCGTCACCGCAGGGCAGTCTTCCACGCTCACCGTCGCTTCGACCAACGCCGTCAGCGCGGTCATTCAGCCGGGCAGCCATACCGTCACTCTCGACAATACGGGCGCCGGCTCGGTCAACGTTTCCCCGATAACGACCACCGAGTACACCCTCACCGTCACCGACGCCAACGGCTTCAGCGTTGAGGCTAAGGCCACGGTCACCGTCACCCCCGCGCCCACGGCCACGCTCACCGCCGACCCGGAGACCATCACCGCAGGTCAGTCCTCCACGCTCACCGTCGCTTCGACCAACGCCGTCAGCGCGGTCATTCAGCCGGGCAACCATACCGTCTCTCTCGACAACACGGGCGCCGGCTCGATCGACGTCTCCCCGATTGTGACCACCGTCTACCTCCTTACCGTCACCGACGCCAACAGCGCCACCGCTACCGCCACGGCGACGGTCACCGTCAACGAAGCGCCTACGGCCGAAGCCGGCGATCCCCAAACCGTAGCCGAAGGCGCAAGCGTCACCCTGGACGGTTCGGGAAGCTCGGATCCCGAAGGGGAGGCGCTCACCTACGCCTGGACGCAGACCTCCGGGGAGACGGTCACCCTGAGCGGGGCGACCACGGCCGCGCCGACGTTTACCGCGCCGACGCAGTTGGCGGCGGACGAGCAACTGGTCTTCTCGCTGATCGTGACCGACGCCCGCAACGAGGCTTCCGCTGCGGACACGGTGACCGTCACCGTCACCGCGGGGGCCAACGACGCGCCCACCGCCGACGCCGGCGACGACCAGACCGTAGCCGAGGGCGCCGCGGTCACCCTGGACGGTTCGGGGAGTACGGATCCGGAGGAGGAGACGCTCACCTACGCCTGGACGCAGACCTCCGGGGAGACGGTGACCCTGAGCGGGGCGACCACGGCCGCGCCGACGTTTACCGCGCCGACGCAGTTGGTCGCCGACGCCGTGCTGGTCTTCTCGCTGACCGTGACTGACGCCCGCGGCTTGGCTTCGACGGCGGACACGGTGACTGTCACCGTCACCGCAGGAACCAACGACGCGCCCACCGCCGACGCCGGCGAGGCGCAGACCGTAGCCGAAGGGGCAACCGTCACCCTGGACGGTTCGGGCAGTTCGGATCCCGAGGAGGAGGCGCTCACTTACGCCTGGACGCAGACCTCCGGGGAGACGGTCACCCTGAGCGGAGCGACCACGGCCTCGCCGACGTTTACCGCGCCGACGCAGTTGGCGGCGAACGAGCAACTGGTCTTCTCGCTGACGGTGACCGACGCCCGCAGCGCGGCTTCGACGGCCGACACCGTAACCGTAACCGTCACCGCGGGAACCAACGACGCGCCGACGGCCGACGCCGGCGAGGACCAGACCGTAGCCGAAGGCGCAAGCGTCACTCTGGACGGTTCGGGCAGTACGGATCCCGAAGGGGAGGCGCTCACCTACGCCTGGTCGCAGACCTCCGGGGAGTCGGTGACTTTGAGCGGGGCGACTACGGCCGCGCCGACGTTTACCGCGCCGACGCAGTTGGCGGCGGACGCGACGCTCGTCTTCTCGCTGACGGTGACCGACGCCCGCAGCGAGGCTTCGACGGCCGACACCGTAACCATAACCGTCACCGCAGGGGCCAACGACGCGCCCACCGCCGACGCCGGCGAGGCGCAGACCGTAGCCGAAGGGGCAAGCGTCACCCTGGACGGTTCGGGCAGCTCGGATCCCGAAGGGGAGACGCTCACTTACGCTTGGACGCAGACCTCCGGGGAGACGGTCACCCTCAGCGATACGACGGCGGAAAGCCCGACGTTTACCGCGCCGACGCAGTTGGCGGCGAACGAGCAACTGGTCGACGTCTCGCTGACCGTGACCGACGCCCGCAACGCGGCTTCGACGGCGGACACGGTGACCGTCACCGTCACCGCAGGAACCAACGACGCGCCCACGGCCGACGCCGGCGATGCGCAGACAGTAGCCGAAGGGGCAAGCGTCACCCTGGACGGTTCGGGCAGCTCGGATCCCGAAGGGGAGGCGCTCACCTACGCTTGGACGCAGACCTCCGGGGAGACGGTCACCCTCAGCGATACGACGGCGGCAAGCCCGACGTTTACCGCGCCGACGCAGTTGGCGGCGAACGAGCAACTGGTCTTCTCGCTGACGGTGACCGACGCCCGCAACGCGGCTTCAACGGCGGACACGGTGACCGTCACCGTCACCGCAGGGAGCAACGACGCGCCCACGGCCGACGCCGGCGATGCGCAGACCGTAGCCGAAGGGGCAAGCGTCACCCTGGACGGTTCGGGCAGTTCCGACCCCGAAGGCGAGACGCTTACCTACGCCTGGTCGCAGACCTCCGGGGAGACGGTCTCGCTCAGCGACGCGACGGCGGCAAGCCCGACCTTCACCGCGCCGGAGCAGTTGACGGAGGACGCCGTGCTGGTCTTCTCGCTGACGGTGACCGACGCCCGCAACGAGGCTTCGGCGGCCGACACGGTAACGATCACCGTCACTGCGGGAAGCAACGACGCGCCTACGGCCGAAGCCGGCGATCCCCAGACCGTAGCCGAAGGCGCCACCGTCACGCTGAACGGTTCGGGCAGTACGGATCCCGAAGGAGAAGCGCTCACTTACGCCTGGACGCAGACCTCCGGGGAGACGGTGACCTTGAGCGATACGACGGCGGCAAGCCCGACCTTCACCGCGCCGGAGCAGTTGACGGAGGACGCCGTGCTGGTCTTCTCGCTGACGGTGACCGACGCCCGCAGCGCGGCTTCGGCGGCCGACACGGTAACGATCACCGTCACTGCAGGGGCCAACGACGCGCCGACGGCCGACGCCGGCGACGACCAGACCGTAGCCGAAGGGGCCACCGTCACCCTGGACGGTTCGGGGAGTACGGATCCCGAGGATGAGGCGCTCGATTACGCCTGGACGCAGACCTCCGGGGAGACGGTGACCCTGAGCGGGGCGACCACGGCCGCGCCGACGTTTACCGCGCCGGAGCAGTTGGCGGCGGACGAGCAACTGGTCTTCTCGCTGACGGTGACCGACGCCCGCAACGCGGCTTCGACGGCGGACACGGTGACCGTGACCGTCACCGCAGGAACCAACGACGCGCCCACGGCCGACGCCGGCGATGCGCAGACAGTAGCCGAAGGGGCAAGCGTCACCCTGGACGGTTCGGGAAGCTCGGATCCCGAAGGGGAGGCGCTCACCTACGCCTGGTCGCAGACCTCCGGGGAGACGGTCACCCTGAGCGATACGACGGCGGAAAGCCCGACGTTTACCGCGCCGGAGCAGTTGACCGCCGACGCGACGCTGGTCTTCTCGCTGACGGTGACCGACGCCCGCAACGCGGCTTCGGCGGCGGACACGGTGACCGTGACCGTCACCGCAGGAAGCAACGACGCGCCGACGGCCGACGCCGGCGAGGCGCAGACCGTAGCCGAAGGGGCAAGCGTCACCCTGGACGGTTCGGGCAGTTCGGACCCCGAGGACGAAGCGCTCACCTACGCCTGGACGCAGACCTCCGGGGAGACGGTGACCTTGAGCGATACGACGGCGGAAAGCCCGACGTTTACCGCGCCGGAGCAGTTGACCGCCGACGCGACGCTCGTCTTTTCGCTGATCGTGACCGACGCCCGCAACGCGGCTTCGACGGCGGACACGGTGACCGTGACCGTCACCGCAGGAAGCAACGACGCGCCTACCGCCGACGCCGGCGAGGATCAGACCGTAGCCGAAGGCGCAAGCGTCACCCTGGACGGTTCGGGGAGTTCGGACCCCGAGGACGAAGCGCTCACCTACGCCTGGACGCAGACCTCCGGGGAGACGGTGACCTTGAGCGATACGACGGCGGCAAGCCCGACGTTCACCGCGCCGGAGCAGTTGACGGCGAACGAGCAACTGGTCTTCTCGCTGATCGTGACCGACGCCCGCAACGCGGCCTCGGCGCCCGACACGGTAACCGTCACCGTCACCGCAGGGGCCAACGAAGCGCCGACGGCCAACGCCGGCCCCGACCAGACCGTAGCCGAAGGGGCCACCGTCACCCTGGACGGTTCGGGGAGTTCGGATCCCGAGGATGAGGCGCTCGATTACGCCTGGACGCAGACCTCCGGGGAGACGGTGACCCTGAGCGGGGCGACCACGGCCGCGCCGACGTTTACCGCGCCGACGCAGTTGGCGGCGGACGAGCAACTGGTCTTCTCGCTGATCGTCACCGACGCCCGCAACGCGGCCTCGGCGGCGGACACGGTGACCGTCACCGTCACCGCAGGAACCAACGAAGCGCCTACCGCCGACGCCGGCGCTGCGCAGACCGTAGCCGAGGGCGCAACCGTCACCCTGGACGGTTCGGGCAGTTCGGACCCTGAAGAGGAGGCGCTCACTTACGCCTGGACGCAGACCTCCGGGGAGACGGTCACCCTGAGCGATACGACGGCGGCAAGCCCGACGTTCACCGCGCCGGAGCAGTTGACGGCGGACGCCGTGCTGGTCTTCTCGCTGACCGTCACCGACGCCCGCAACGCGGCTTCGGCGGCCGACACGGTAACGATCACCGTCACCGCGGGAAGCAACGACGAGCCGACCGCCGAAGCCGGCGACGACCAGACCGTAGCCGAAGGCGCCACCGTCACGCTGAACGGTTCGGGAACCGACCCCGAAGGAGAAGCGCTCACTTACGCCTGGACGCAGACCTCCGGGGAGACGGTGACCCTGAGCGATACGACGGCGGCCGCGCCGACCTTCACCGCGCCGACGCAGTTGGCGGCGGACGAGCAACTGGTCTTCTCGCTGACGGTGACCGACGCCCGCAACGCGGCTTCGGCGGCCGACACGGTAACGATCACCGTCACTGCGGGAAGCAACGACGAGCCCACCGCCGACGCCGGCGACGACCAGACCGTAACCGAAGGCGCCACCGTCACCCTGGACGGTTCGGGGAGTTCGGATCCCGAGGACGAAGCGCTCACCTACGCCTGGACGCAGACCTCCGGGGAGACGGTCACCCTCAACGATACGACCGCGGAGAGCCCGACGTTTACCGCGCCAGAGCAGTTGGCGGCGAACGAGCAACTGGTCTTCTCGCTGACGGTGACCGACGCCCGCAACGCGGCTTCGGCGGCCGACACGGTAACGATCACCGTCACTGCGGGAAGCAACGACGAGCCCACCGCCGACGCCGGCGACGACCAGACCGTAACCGAAGGCGCCACCGTCACGCTGAACGGTTCGGGCAGTTCGGATCCCGAGGACGAAGCGCTCACCTACGCCTGGACGCAGACCTCCGGGGAGACGGTCACCCTCAACGATACGACCGCGGAGAGCCCGACGTTTACCGCGCCGGAGCAGTTGACGGCGGACGAGCAACTGGTCTTCTCGCTGACCGTCACCGACGCCCGCGGCTTGGCTTCGACGGCCGATACGGTAACCATAACCGTCACCGCAGGGGCCAACGAAGCGCCTACCGCCGACGCCGGCCAGAACCAGACCGTAGCCGAAGGCGCCGCGGTTACCCTGGACGGTTCGGGCAGTTCGGATCCCGAGGAGGAGGCGCTCAGCTACGCCTGGACGCAGACCTCCGGGGAGACGGTGACCCTGAGCGGGGCGACCACGGCCGCGCCGACGTTTACCGCGCCGGAGCAGTTGACGGCGAACGCGACGCTCGTCTTTTCGCTGATCGTGACCGACGCCCGCAACGCGGCTTCGACGGCGGACACGGTGACCGTGACCGTCACCGCAGGAACCAACGACGCGCCCACGGCCGACGCCGGCGATGCGCAGACAGTAGCCGAAGGGGCAAGCGTCACCCTGGACGGTTCGGGAAGCTCGGATCCCGAAGGGGAGGCGCTCACCTACGCCTGGTCGCAGACCTCCGGGGAGACGGTCACCCTGAGCGATACGACGGCGGAAAGCCCGACGTTTACCGCGCCGGAGCAGTTGACGGCGAACGCGACGCTCGTCTTTTCGCTGATCGTGACCGACGCCCGCAACGCGGCCTCGGCGCCCGACACGGTAACCGTCACCGTCACCGCAGGGGCCAACGAAGCGCCGACGGCCGACGCCGGCGAGGATCAGACCGTAACCGAAGGCGCTGCGGTCACCCTGGACGGTTCGGGCAGTTCGGACCCCGAGGAAGAGGCGCTCAGCTACGCCTGGACGCAGACCTCCGGGGAGACGGTCACCCTCAACGATACGACCGCGGAGAGCCCGACGTTTATCGCGCCGGAGCAGTTGGCGGCGGACGCGACGCTCGTCTTTTCGCTGATCGTGACCGACGCCCGCAACGCGGCCTCGGCGCCCGACACGGTAACGATCACCGTCACTGCGGGAAGCAACGACGCGCCGACGGCCGACGCCGGCGACGACCAGACCGTAGCCGAAGGGGCCACCGTCACCCTGGACGGTTCGGGGAGTACGGATCCCGAGGATGAGGCGCTCGATTACGCCTGGACGCAGACCTCCGGGGAGACGGTGACCCTGAGCGGGGCGACCACGGCCGCGCCGACGTTTACCGCGCCGGAGCAGTTGGCGGCGGACGAGCAACTGGTCTTCTCGCTGATCGTGACCGACGCCCGCAACGCGGCTTCGACGGCCGATACGGTAACCATAACCGTCACCGCAGGGGCCAACGAAGCGCCGACGGCCGACGCCGGCGACGACCAGACCGTAGCCGAAGGCGCTGCGGTCACCCTGGACGGTTCGGGGAGTTCGGATCCCGAGGAGGAGGCGCTCAGCTACGCCTGGACGCAGACCTCCGGGGAGACGGTCACCCTCAACGATACGACCGCGGAGAGCCCGACGTTTACCGCGCCGGAGCAGTTGGCGGCGAACGCGACGCTCGTCTTTTCGCTGATCGTGACCGACGCCCGCAACGCGGCCTCGGCGCCCGACACGGTAACCGTCACCGTCACCGCAGGGGCCAACGAAGCGCCGACGGCCGACGCCGGCGAGGATCAGACCGTAGCCGAAGGCGCTGCGGTCACCCTGGACGGTTCGGGGAGTTCGGATCCCGAGGACGAAGCGCTCACCTACGCCTGGACGCAGACCTCTGGGGAGACGGTCACCCTGAGCGGGGCGACCACGGCCGCGCCGACGTTTACCGCGCCGGAGCAGTTGACGGCGAACGCGACGCTCGTCTTTTCGCTGATCGTGACCGACGCCCGCAACGAGGCTTCGGCGGCCGACACGGTAACGATCACCGTCACTGCGGGAAGCAACGACGCGCCGACGGCCGACGCCGGCGAGGATCAGACCGTAGCCGAAGGCTCAAGCGTCACCCTGGACGGTTCGGGGAGTTCGGACCCCGAAGGGGAGGCGCTCACCTACGCCTGGTCGCAGACCTCCGGGGAGACGGTCTCGCTCAGCGACGCGACGGCGGCAAGCCCGACCTTCACCGCCCCAACGCAGTTGACCGCCGACGAACGGCTCGTCTTCTCGCTCACCGTCACCGACGCCCGCAACGCAGCCTCCACCGCCGACACCGTCACCGTCACCGTCACCGCCGGAACCAACGACGCGCCTACCGCTAACGCCGGCCCCGACCAAACCGTGGCCGAAGGCGCAAGCGTCACTCTCGACGGTTCGGGCAGTTCCGACCCCGAAGGCGAAACGCTCACCTACGCCTGGACCCAGACCTCCGGCCAGAACGTCGCCTTGAGCGGAGCCAACACCGCAAGCCCGACCTTCACCGCCCCGACCGAGTTGACCTCCGACGCCTCGCTCGTCTTCTCGCTCACCGTCACCGACGCCCGCAACGCCGCTTCGACCGCCGACACCGTCACCATAACCGTCACCGCAGGGGCCAACGACGCGCCGACGGCCGACGCCGGCGAGGATCAGACCGTAGCCGAAGGCGCTGCGGTCACCCTGGACGGTTCGGGGAGTTCGGATCCCGAGGACGAAGCGCTCACCTACGCCTGGACGCAGACCTCCGGGGAGACGGTCACCCTCAACGATACGACGGCGGAGAGCCCGACGTTTACCGCGCCGACGCAGTTGGCGGCGGACGAGCAACTGGTCTTCTCGCTGATCGTGACCGACGCCCGCAACGCGGCCTCGGCGCCCGACACGGTAACCGTCACCGTCACCGCAGGGGCCAACGAAGCGCCGACGGCCGACGCCGGCGATGCGCAGACCGTAGCCGAAGGGGCTGCGGTCACCCTGGACGGTTCGGGCAGTTCGGACCCCGAGGACGAAGCGCTCACTTACGCCTGGACGCAGACCTCCGGGGAGACGGTGACCCTGAGCGGGGCGACCACGGCCTCGCCGACGTTTATCGCGCCGGAGCAGTTGACGGCGAACGCGACGCTCGTCTTTTCGCTGATCGTGACCGACGCCCGCAACGCGGCCTCGGCGCCCGACACGGTAACCGTCACCGTCACCGCAGGGGCCAACGAAGCGCCGACGGCCGACGCCGGCGAGGATCAGACCGTAGCCGAAGGCGCTGCGGTCACCCTGGACGGTTCGGGGAGTTCGGATCCCGAGGACGAAGCGCTCACCTACGCCTGGACGCAGACCTCCGGGGAGACGGTGACCCTGAGCGGGGCGACCACGGCCGCGCCGACGTTTACCGCGCCGGAGCAGTTGACCGCGAACGCGACGCTGGTCTTTTCGCTGATCGTGACCGACGCCCGCAACGCGGCTTCGACGGCGGACACGGTGACCGTGACCGTCACCGCAGGAAGCAACGACGCGCCGACGGCCGACGCCGGCGACGACCAGACCGTGGCCGAAGGCGCTGCGGTCACCCTGGACGGTTCCGGCAGTTCGGATCCCGAGGACGAGGCGCTCAGCTACGCCTGGACGCAGACCTCCGGGGAGACGGTCACCCTCAACGATACGACCGCGGAGAGCCCGACGTTTACCGCGCCGGAGCAGTTGGCGGCGAACGAGCAACTGGTCTTCTCGCTGATCGTGACCGACGCCCGCAACGCGGCCTCGGCGCCCGACACGGTAACCGTCACCGTCACCGCAGGGGCCAACGACGCGCCGACGGCCGACGCCGGCGATGCGCAGACCGTAGCCGAAGGCGCCGCGGTCACCCTGGACGGTTCGGGCAGTTCGGATCCCGAGGATGAGGCGCTCGATTACGCCTGGACGCAGACCTCCGGGGAGACGGTGACCCTGAGCGGGGCGACCACGGCCGCGCCGACGTTTACCGCGCCGACGCAGTTGGCGGCGGACGAGAGCAACTGGTCTTCTCGCTGATCGTGACCGACGCCCGCAACGCGGCCTCGGCGCCCGACACGGTAACCGTCACCGTCACCGCAGGGGCCAACGAAGCGCCGACGGCCGACGCCGGCGACGACCAGACCGTAGCCGAGCCGAAGGGGCAACCGTCACCCTGGACGGTTCGGGGAGTTCGGACCCCGAGGACGAAGCGCTCACCTACGCCTGGACGCAGACCTCCGGGGAGACGGTCACCCTCAACGATACGACCGCGGAGAGCCCGACGTTTACCGCGCCGGAGCAGTTGACGGCGAACGCGACGCTCGTCTTTTCGCTGATCGTGACCGACGCCCGCAACGCGGCCTCGGCGCCCGACACGGTAACCGTCACCGTCACCGCAGGGGCCAACGAAGCGCCGACGGCCGACGCCGGCGAGGATCAGACCGTAACCGAAGGCGCTGCGGTCACCCTGGACGGTTCGGGCAGTTCGGACCCCGAGGAAGAGGCGCTCAGCTACGCCTGGACGCAGACCTCTGGGGAGACGGTCGCCCTGAGCGGGGCGACCACGGCCGCGCCGACGTTTACCGCGCCGGAGCAGTTGGCGGCGGACGCGACGCTGGTCTTCTCGCTGACCGTGACCGACGCCAGGAGCGCAACTTCGACGGCGGACACGGTGACCGTGACCGTCACCGCAGGAAGCAACGACGCGCCTACGGCCGACGCCGGCGACGACCAGACCGTAGCCGAAGGCGCTGCGGTCACCCTGGACGGTTCGGGGAGTTCGGACCCCGAGGACGAGGCGCTCAGCTACGCCTGGACGCAGACCTCCGGGGAGACGGTCACCCTGAGCGGGGCGACCACGGCCGCGCCGACGTTTACCGCGCCGGAGCAGTTGACCGCGAACGCGACGCTCGTCTTTTCGCTGATCGTGACCGACGCCCGCAACGCGGCCTCGGCGCCCGACACGGTAACCGTCACCGTCACCGCAGGGGCCAACGAAGCGCCGACGGCCGACGCCGGCGATGCGCAGACCGTAGCCGAAGGGGCCACCGTCACCCTGGACGGTTCGGGGAGTTCGGATCCCGAGGATGAGGCGCTCGATTACGCCTGGACGCAGACCTCCGGGGAGACGGTGACCCTCAGCGATACGACGGCGGAAAGCCCGACGTTTACCGCGCCGGAGCAGTTGACGGCGGACGAGCAACTGGTCTTTTCGCTGATCGTGACCGACGCCCGCAACGCGGCCTCGGCGCCCGATACGGTAACCATAACCGTCACCGCAGGGGCCAACGAAGCGCCTACCGCCGACGCCGGCCAGAACCAGACCGTAGCCGAAGGCGCTGCGGTTACCCTGGACGGTTCGGGCAGTTCGGACCCCGAGGACGAGGCGCTCAGCTACGCCTGGACGCAGACCTCTGGCGAGACGGTCACCCTCAGCGGGGCGACCACGGCCGCGCCGACGTTTACCGCGCCGGAGCAGTTGACCGCGAACGCGACGCTCGTCTTTTCGCTGATCGTGACCGACGCCCGCAACGCGGCCTCGGCGCCCGACACGGTAACCGTCACCGTCACCGCAGGGGCCAACGAAGCGCCGACGGCCGACGCCGGCGACGACCAGACCGTAGCCGAAGGGGCAACCGTCACCCTGGACGGTTCGGGGAGTTCGGATCCCGAGGACGAAGCGCTCAGCTACGCCTGGACGCAGACCTCCGGGGAGACGGTCACCCTGAGCGGGGCGACCACGGCCGCGCCGACGTTTACCGCGCCGGAGCAGTTGGCGGCGGACGAGCAACTGGTCTTCTCGCTGATCGTGACCGACGCCCGCAACGCGGCCTCGGCGCCCGACACGGTAACCGTCACCGTCACCGCAGGGGCCAACGAAGCGCCGACGGCCGACGCCGGCGATGCGCAGACCGTAGCCGAAGGGG
Source organism: Bryobacterales bacterium (assembly GCA_965214915.1). Lineage (GTDB taxonomy): Bacteria > Acidobacteriota > Terriglobia > Bryobacterales > UBA6623 > CATQHP01. Next base: position 40,679 of record CBDCCP010000002.1, read on the forward strand.
CTGCGGTCACCCTGGACGGTTCGGGCAGTTCGGATCCCGAGGATGAGGCGCTCGATTACGCCTGGACGCAGACCTCCGGGGAGACGGTCACCCTGAGCGATACGACGGCGGAAAGCCCGACGTTTACCGCGCCGGAGCAGTTGGCGGCGGACGAGCAACTGGTCTTCTCGCTGACCGTCACCGACGCCCGCGGCTTGGCTTCGACGCCCGACACGGTAACCGTCACCGTCACCGCAGGGGCCAACGAAGCGCCGACGGCCGACGCCGGCGACGACCAGACCGTAGCCGAAGGCGCTGCGGTCACCCTGGACGGTTCCGGCAGTTCGGATCCCGAGGATGAGACGCTCACTTACGCTTGGTCGCAGACCTCCGGCGAGACGGTCACCCTCAGCGATACGACGGCGGAAAGCCCGACGTTTACCGCGCCGGAGCAGTTGACGGCGAACGCGACGCTCGTCTTTTCGCTGATCGTGACCGACGCCCGCAACGCGGCCTCGGCGCCCGACACGGTGACCGTAACCGTCACCGCAGGGGCCAACGAAGCGCCGACGGCCGACGCCGGCGACGACCAGACCGTAGCCGAAGGCGCAACCGTCACCCTGGACGGTTCGGGCAGTTCGGACCCCGAGGACGAAGCGCTCAGCTACGCCTGGACGCAGACCTCCGGGGAGACGGTGACCCTGAGCGGGGCGACCACGGCCGCGCCGACGTTTACCGCGCCGGAGCAGTTGACGGCGGACGAGCAACTGGTCTTCTCGCTGATCGTGACCGACGCCCGCAACGCGGCTTCGACGGCCGATACGGTAACCATAACCGTCACCGCAGGGGCCAACGAAGCGCCTACCGCCGACGCCGGCCAGAACCAGACCGTAGCCGAAGGCGCCGCGGTTACCCTGGACGGTTCGGGCAGTTCGGATCCCGAGGAGGAGGCGCTCACCTACGCCTGGACGCAGACCTCCGGGGAGACGGTCACCCTCAGCGGAGCGGCGACGGCCTCTCCGACGTTTACCGCGCCGGAGCAGTTGACCGCGAACGCGACGCTCGTCTTTTCGCTGATCGTGACCGACGCCCGCAACGCGGCCTCGGCGCCCGACACGGTAACCGTCACCGTCACCGCAGGGGCCAACGAAGCGCCGACGGCCGACGCCGGCGAGGATCAGACCGTAACCGAAGGCGCTGCGGTCACCCTGGACGGTTCGGGCAGTTCGGACCCCGAGGAAGAGGCGCTCAGCTACGCCTGGACGCAGACCTCCGGGGAGACGGTGACCCTGAGCGGGGCGACCACGGCCGCGCCGACGTTTACCGCGCCGACGCAGTTGGCGGCGGACGAGCAACTGGTCTTCTCGCTGATCGTGACCGACGCCCGCAACGCGGCTTCGGCGCCCGACACGGTAACCGTCACCGTCACCGCAGGGGCCAACGAAGCGCCGACGGCCGACGCCGGCGATGCGCAGACCGTAGCCGAAGGGGCTGCGGTCACCCTGGACGGTTCGGGGAGTTCGGATCCCGAGGACGAAGCGCTCAGCTACGCCTGGACGCAGACCTCCGGGGAGACGGTCACCCTCAACGATACGACCGCGGAGAGCCCGACGTTTACCGCGCCGGAGCAGTTGACGGCGAACGAGCAACTGGTCTTCTCGCTGATCGTGACCGACGCCCGCAACGCGGCCTCGGCGCCCGACACGGTAACCGTCACCGTCACCGCAGGGGCCAACGAAGCGCCGACGGCCGACGCCGGCGATGCGCAGACCGTAGCCGAAGGGGCTGCGGTCACCCTGGACGGTTCGGGCAGTTCGGATCCCGAGGATGAGACGCTCACTTACGCTTGGTCGCAGACCTCCGGCGAGACGGTCACCCTCAGCGATACGACGGCGGAAAGCCCGACGTTTACCGCGCCGGAGCAGTTGACGGCGAACGAGCAACTGGTCTTTTCGCTGATCGTGACCGACGCCCGCAACGCGGCCTCGGCGCCCGACACGGTAACCGTCACCGTCACCGCAGGGGCCAACGAAGCGCCGACGGCCGACGCCGGCGAGGATCAGACCGTAGCCGAAGGGGCTGCGGTCACCCTGGACGGTTCGGGGAGTTCGGATCCCGAGGACGAAGCGCTCAGCTACGCCTGGACGCAGACCTCCGGGGAGACGGTCACCCTCAACGATACGACGGCGGAGAGCCCGACGTTTACCGCGCCGGAGCAGTTGACGGCGAACGAGCAACTGGTCTTCTCGCTGATCGTGACCGACGCCCGCAACGCGGCCTCGGCGCCCGACACGGTAACCGTCACCGTCACCGCAGGGGCCAACGAAGCGCCGACGGCCGACGCCGGCGATGCGCAGACCGTAGCCGAAGGGGCTGCGGTCACCCTGGACGGTTCGGGCAGTTCGGATCCCGAGGATGAGACGCTCACTTACGCTTGGTCGCAGACCTCCGGCGAGACGGTCACCCTCAGCGATACGACGGCGGAAAGCCCGACGTTTACCGCGCCGGAGCAGTTGACGGCGAACGAGCAACTGGTCTTCTCGCTGATCGTGACCGACGCCCGCAACGCGGCCTCGGCGCCCGACACGGTAACCGTCACCGTCACCGCAGGAACCAACGAAGCGCCTACCGCCGACGCCGGCGCTGCGCAGACCGTAGCCGAGGGCGCAACCGTCACCCTGGACGGTTCGGGCAGTTCGGACCCTGAAGAGGAGGCGCTCACTTACGCCTGGACGCAGACCTCCGGGGAGACGGTCACCCTGAGCGATACGACGGCGGCAAGCCCGACGTTCACCGCGCCGGAGCAGTTGACGGCGGACGCCGTGCTGGTCTTCTCGCTGACCGTGACCGACGCCCGCAACGCGGCCTCGGCGCCCGACACGGTAACCGTCACCGTCACCGCAGGGGCCAACGAAGCGCCGACGGCCGACGCCGGCGACGACCAGACCGTAGCCGAAGGGGCCACCGTCACCCTGGACGGTTCGGGGAGTTCGGATCCCGAGGATGAGGCGCTCGATTACGCCTGGACGCAGACCTCCGGGGAGACGGTCACCCTCAGCGATACGACGGCGGAAAGCCCGACGTTTACCGCGCCGGAGCAGTTGACGGCGGACGAGCAACTGGTCTTTTCGCTGATCGTGACCGACGCCCGCAACGCGGCCTCGGCGCCCGACACGGTAACCATAACCGTCACCGCAGGGGCCAACGAAGCGCCTACCGCCGACGCCGGCCAGAACCAGACCGTAGCCGAAGGCGCTGCGGTTACCCTGGACGGTTCGGGCAGTTCGGACCCCGAGGACGAGGCGCTCAGCTACGCCTGGACGCAGACCTCCGGCGAGACGGTGACCCTGAGCGGGGCGACCACGGCCGCGCCGACGTTTACCGCGCCGGAGCAGTTGACGGCGGACGAGCAACTGGTCTTTTCGCTGATCGTGACCGACGCCCGCAACGCGGCCTCGGCGCCCGACACGGTAACCGTCACCGTCACCGCAGGGGCCAACGAAGCGCCGACGGCCGACGCCGGCGAGGATCAGACCGTAGCCGAAGGGGCTGCGGTCACCCTGGACGGTTCGGGCAGTTCGGATCCGGAGGACGAAGCGCTCACTTACGCCTGGACGCAGACCTCCGGGGAGACGGTGACCCTGAGCGGGGCGACCACGGCCGCGCCGACGTTTACCGCGCCGGAGCAGTTGGCGGCGGACGAGCAACTGGTCTTCTCGCTGACCGTCACCGACGCCCGCGGCTTGGCTTCGACGGCCGATACGGTAACCATAACCGTCACCGCAGGGGCCAACGAAGCGCCTACCGCCGACGCCGGCCAGAACCAGACCGTAGCCGAAGGCGCAGCGGTTACCCTGGACGGTTCGGGCAGTTCGGATCCCGAGGGGGAGGCGCTCAGCTACGCCTGGACGCAGACCTCCGGGGAGACGATCACCCTGAGCGGGGCGACCACGGCCACGCCAAGCTTTACCGCGCCGGAGCAGTTGACGGCGGACGAGCAACTGGTCTTCTCGCTGACCGTCACCGACGCCCGCGGCTTGGCTTCGACGGCCGATACGGTAACCATAACCGTCACCGCAGGGGCCAACGAAGCGCCGACGGCCGACGCCGGCGACGACCAGACCGTAGCCGAAGGCGCAACCGTCACCCTGGACGGTTCGGGCAGTTCGGATCCCGAGGAAGAGGCGCTCAGCTACGCCTGGACGCAGACCTCCGGGGAGACGGTGACCCTGAGCGGGGCGACCACGGCCGCGCCGACGTTTACCGCGCCGGAGCAGTTGGCGGCGGACGCGACGCTCGTCTTCTCGCTGATCGTGACCGACGCCCGCAACGCGGCTTCGACGGCGGACACGGTGACCGTGACCGTCACCGCAGGGGCCAACGAAGCGCCCACGGCCGACGCCGGCGAGGATCAGACCGTAGCCGAAGGCGCAACCGTCACCCTGGACGGTTCGGGCAGTTCGGATCCCGAAGGGGAGGCGCTCAGCTACGCCTGGACGCAGACCTCCGGGGAGACGGTGACCCTGAGCGGGGCGACCACGGCCTCGCCGAGCTTCACCGCGCCGACGCAGTTGGCGGCGGACGAGCAACTGGTCTTCTCGCTGACGGTGACCGACGCCCGCAACGCGGCCTCGACGCCCGACACGGTAACCGTCACCGTCACTGCGGGGGACAACGACGCGCCCACGGCCACGTTGACCGCCGACCCGGCGACGATCACCGCGGGGCAGTCTTCCACGCTGCGCGTGACCTCCACCAACGCCCAAAGCGCGGTCATTCAGCCCGGCAATCTCTCCGTCAACCTCGACAACTCCGGCGCCGGCTCGGTCGAGGTCACCCCGACCGCCACCACCACCTACACGCTGACCGTCACCGACAACAACAGCGCTACCGCTACAGACACCGCCACGGTCACCGTCACTGACGCGCTTACGGCCACGCTCACCGCCGACCCGGCGACGATCACCGCAGGGCAGGACTCCACGCTCACCGTGGCCTCCAGCAACGCCGTCAGCGCGGTCATCAATCCGGGTAACATCGCCGTCACCCTGGATGGCTCCGGCGCCGGCTCGACCGTCGTCTCGCCGACCTCCACCACCACCTACACGCTGACCGTCACCGACGCCAACAGCGCCACCGCTACCGACACGGCCACGGTCACCGTCAGCGAGCCGGAGACGCCTGTGGAGACCCTCGGCGGCGACGGCGATCCCGGATTCAGCGGAGACGGCGGCCCGGCGGCACAGGCGCAACTCAACTCCCCTTCGGGCATAGCCTGGGACGGAGAGGGCAATCTGTACATTGCCGACGCCGACAACCACCGCATCCGCAAGATCGACGCCTTGGGCACGATCAGCACAGTGGCCGGCGACGGCACGGCCGGGTTCGGCGGAGACGACGGACCGGCCACGGCGGCGCAACTCAACACGCCGCGCGGTCTGGCGGCGGGCAGCCTGTACATCGCCGATACGAACAATCACCGCATCCGCAAGCTCAATGACGACGGCACGATCGTCACCGTGGCGGGGACGGGCGCGCCCGGTTACGGCGGGGACGGCGGACCGGCCGTGGACGCCCAACTCAACTTCCCGCGCGACGTGGACATGGACGGAGAGGGCAACCTGTACATCGCCGATACTTCCAACCACCGCATCCGCCGGGTGGATGCGGCCACGGGGATTATTACCACGGTCGCGGGCAACGGCGTGCCCGGCGACGGCGGGGAGGGCGGTCTGGCGACGGCGGGGCAACTCAACTTCCCCTACGACGTGTGGGTGACGTTTGCGGGCAACCTGTACATTGCCGATACGTTCAACAACTGCGTGCGCTGGGTAGGGTTTCCCGAGGAGGCTGCGGCGGCTGCGGTGGCGGAGGACGCCAAGAGCGGGCTGCCGGTACGCGCGCAGTCGCCTGCATTCGCCCCGATTCTGGTCACCGTGGCGGGCACGGGCGCGGCCGGCTTCAGCGGAGACGGCGGAGCGGCGGTCGACGCGCTGCTGGACCGCCCGGTGAGCGTGGCGCTGGACGCGGACGGCGTGCTGTACATCGCCGACACGAATAACAACCGCATCCGCCGGGTGGACGCTGCGGGCAACATTGACACCGTGGCCGGAAGCGGGACGGCGGGCTACGACGGGGACGGCGGGGAGGCGACGGCGACGCAACTCAACGCCCCGGCGGGCCTCGTGGTAGACGCTGCGGGCAACCTGTACATCGCCGACACCGACAACCACCGCATCCGCAAGGTGGCGGCGCCCCCCGAGCCGCCGGAGCCGCCGGTCACGCCGCCCCTGGCGCCGGAGCCGGCGGTGCGCGTGCGGACGTTCGAATTGTCGTTCACGCTGCCACAGGATGCCGCGCCGGCAACGCAATCGGCCTTTTTATACGCCGAGAACGGAGATGCGAACTTTCGGGCGCAACCGTCGCAGCGATGGATCGCGGTAGAACCGGCGAGCGGCAGTTTGGCGGAAGACGAAGAGACGACGGTGGAAGTCACGGTGGATCCGGCCGGGCTGCGCGTAGGGATGTATAAGGGGCGGGTGTACATTCGCTCCGGGCAGCGCCTCACCGGGCGGGTGCGGGTGGCCTTGGAAGTGCTGCCGCCCGAAGGGCCGGCGGTGTCGGAGCGCGGGGCGGTCAACGCGGCGGTCATGAGCGCGTTGGGCGAGCGGGGGCTGTTCGGCGCGCCGCCGCGGCCGCTGGCGCCGGGCTCGATGGTCGTCGTGCAGGGTGAAAACTTCACCGAGGGCGCGTCGGTCGAGGCCGCGGGCTTCCCGCTGCCGGCGAGTCTGGACGGGGCGACGGTGCGGTTCGCCGTCGGCGGCGCCGGCGGCGGACTGGAAGCGCGGCTGTTCTCTGTAGGGCCGCAACGCATCGAGGCGCAGTTGCCGTCCCTGTTGGGCCTGGACGCGCTGGAGGCGGGCGGAACCGCGCTGGCGACGGTGGTCGTGGAGACGGCCGAGGGCAGCAGCTATCCGCGGCGCTTCTTCCTGGCGGCCCATGCGCCGGGCGTCTTCACCGTATCCGGCGCAGGGACGGGCCAAGCGGCGGCTTTGTTGGCGGGCGCGGGGGTTCTGGCGGCGCCGCAGGGCGCGGTCGGGGAGAGCCGTCCGGCCCAAGCGGGAGACGTGCTGGAGATATACGCCACGGGCTTGGGGCCGGTGCAGCCGCCACTGCCCGACGGAGAGAACTCGTGCGGGCCCGAAGGCGTCTGCCTGGCCGACGGCTCGAACGTCGTGCTGCGGCGCACGGTCGACCGCCCGCGGGTGAGCATCGGCGGCGTGGAGGTCGGAGCGGAGGGCGTGCTGTTCTCGGGGCTGGCGTCGGCGCTGGTCGGCGTAAACTTGGTCGTCGTCGAAGTGCCGGAAGGGATCGAGCCGTCCGCAGCGGCGGAGGTGGTCGTCGCCATCGGCGGCCGAGCGAGCCAAGCCGGCGTTACCATAGCCGTGGAGTGATGGGCGCCGTGGAGTAACATCCGCCGCGGCGGAATGACTCAAGAAGACATCCGGGCGGCGAATCGAAAATACGGATTTCTGACGATCGTCACGGCAAGCGCTCGTCGCTGCGGCCGATGAGCCTGTTGGCGCTCGCGACGGCATTCGTGCCGCAAGCAATCCGCGCCGCCGCAGTCTTGCTATCCACTATCCTTTGGCCGGCCCCCTGCGCCATAATGTTACCGTGCTTGCCGCGCTCATCCTGGCGTTGCTCGCCGCGTTGCCGGCGGCCGCGGCGTCGGACTGGGAGCGGCGTCTGGAATCCGGCCGCGGCTTCTGGGCCTTTCAGCCGCTCGCCGATCCGCAGCCGCCCGCAACGACCTCGCCGTGGGTGCGCACGCCGGTCGATGCGTTCATCCTCGCCAAATTAAAAGAAGCCGGATTGCAGCCCGCGCCGGCTGCCCCAAGAGAAAAACTGCTGCGGCGCGTCTATCTCGATCTCGTCGGACTCCCCCCAACGCCCGACGAGGCCGCGCAATTCCTCGACGACCGCTCGCCGCGGGCTTATGAAAACCTGGTCGAGCGCCTGCTGGCTTCCCCCCACTACGGAGAGCGCTGGGCGCTGAAGTGGCTGGATGTCGCGCGCTACGCCGACACTGACGGCTTCGAGCGCGACGGCTACCGGGAACATGCCTGGCGCTATCGCGATTACGTGGTCCGCGCGTTCAATGACGACAAGCCTTACGACCGCTTCATCCGGGAGCAGCTTGCCGGCGACGAGTTGTTCCCGGGCGACGTCGACGCCCTCGTTGCGACCGGCTTCAACGGCGCCGGGCCGCGCCATATCGTCGGCGGCAACCAGGACAAGGAAGAGGCCCGCCAGGAAATCCTGACCGAGATGACCGCCGGCGTGGGCCAGGTTTTCCTGGGACTCACCGTCCAGTGCGCCCGCTGCCACGATCACAAGTTCGACCCCATCGCGCAGGCCGACTACTACCGCCTGCAAGCGTTCTTCGCGGCGACCGACTTGGCGGATCTGAACACCGCTTCCGTGGACGAATTGCTGAGCTACGAGGCGGCGGTCAAGGCCCACGAAGAGCGCCTGGCTCCGATTAAGAAGCAACTCAAGCAGATCGAAGAGCCGTACCGCGAAAAAGCCAGGGAGAGCAAGCGAGCCGGCCTCGAACCGCGGTTCCGCGCCGCGCTGAGCATTCCCGAGGAAGACCGCAGCGACGAGCAGCAGCGGCTTGCGCAAGAGGCGCGCAAGCAGATCTCCCCCATGTGGTACGAAGTCGTGGCGTTGATTCCCGACGACCGCAAGGCCCTCCGCGGCAAGCTGCGCGAGAGCCTGCATGCGGTCGAGCTCGAGCGCCCCGACCCGGCCGCGTCCGCTTTCGCCGTCGCGAACAGAGACGCAGCGCCGGCGACGCATATCCTCAAGATCGGCGACTACCGGCACAAGCAGGAACCTGTCGCCCCGGCTTTCCTCAGCGTGCTCGGTTCTTTCGGCGTCGAGGTCGGGCAGGCTGCGCGCGGCCGCAGGGCTTCGCTTGCCCGTTGGCTGACTTCCCCCGATCATCCGTTGACCGCCCGCGTCATGGTCAACCGCATCTGGGAATTCCGCATGGGCCGCGGCCTTGTGCCCGACCCCAACAACTTCGGCCTGCTTGGCGGAACGCCTACGCATCCCGAGCTGCTCGATTTTCTCGCGCGCAAGTTCATCGCCCTGGGCTGGAGCGTCAAGGCGGTCGACCGCATGATCGTGCTCTCGAACGCTTACCGCCTGGCCGCGGAGGCGACCGCGGGGAACCATGCCGACCCGGACAACGAGCTCTACCGGCGGGCCAACCGCAGGAGGCTCGAAGCCGAGACGATTCGCGACAGCGTGTTGGCGGCGTCCGACAGACTGAACCGCGCTCTGGGCGGCAAGCCGGTGCGCGTTCCCATCGAGCAGGAAGTTTACGATCTGATCTTCACCGAAGCCGAGCCCGACAACCTGTGGCCGGTCACGCCCGACGAGACCCAGCACCGCCGCCGCAGCCTCTATCTGCTCAACCGGCGCACGGTTCGACTGCCGTTTCTGGCCAACTTCGACCAGCCCGACACCATGACGTCGTGCGCCGTGCGTTCGCGTTCGACCCACGCCCTGCAGGCCCTTGCGATGCTGAACGGCCGGTTCATGCAAAGCGAGTCGCGGGCTTTTGCCGGCCGGCTGCGAGCCGCATGCGAAGGCGACATCCGCTGCTTGGTCGACCGCTCCTATCAATGGACTTTGGCGCGCGAGCCGGGCAACGAAGAGCGCCGCATGGCCGAAGGGTTTCTGGCCGGCGGCCAAGCCCGGCTCGAAGATTATGCTTTAGCCATGCTCAACCGCAACGAGTTCGTCTATCGGCCATAGGGGATAGCGCCGTGGATCTTGCCTTGCACTCGAAAGTCTCCCGCCGCGATGTCTTGCGCGGCGCGGCCAACGGCTTCGGCGCCTTGGCCCTGCAGCACTTGCTCGTACGCGACGGCTTGGCCAAGCGCGCCGATAACCCCCTGGCCGCCAAGACGCCTCACTTCGAGGCGCGGGCCAAATCGGTCATTTTCATCTTTAACGTCGGCGCGCCGAGCTCGATGGACACCTTCGATCCCAAGCCCGCGCTCAACCGGCTGGCCGGCGAGTCGATGCCCGAGAGCTTCGGCAAAGTAGGGGGGCAGTTCACCGACGGCTCCGCCCCCATTCTGGGAACGCCGTGGAAATTCAAGCGCCATGGCCGGAGCGGCCTGCCCGTCTCGGAGTTGTTCCCCAACGTCGCCCGCCATGTGGACGACATCTGCTTCGTCCGTTCGTTCTTCACCCGCAGCGTGGTTCACGCGCCCGCAATGTACGAGGTTCACAACGGCCGCCTGTTCGCTACGCACCCCAGCATCGGCGCCTGGGTAACTTACGGCCTGGGCTCGGAGTCCGAGAACCTTCCGGCCTATGTCGTCATGCCTCAGCCCGAGGGCACTCCCGAGGGCGGAACCTCCTGTTGGAGCCCCGGTTTCCTGCCGTCGGTCTATCAGGGGACGCTGCTCCGCCCGGGGCCGAACCCGATTCTCGATCTCAAGCGCCCCGAGTCGATGAGCGCCCGCCGCCAGCGCCGCATGCTCGATTTTCTGCAGGAGATGAATCGACTCGACGGCGCCGAGCGCGACAGCGAGATGGCGGCCCGCGTCGCTTCCTACGAGTTGGCCTTCCGCATGCAAACCCACGCGCCGGAAGCCGTCGATCTGGCCGCGGAAAGCGCCCGCACCAAACGCGAATACGGCCTGGAGCAAGACCGCACCCGCGACTTCGGAACCCGCCTCTTGCTGGCGCGGAGACTTGTCGAACGCGGCGTTCGCTTCATCCAGATCTATTCCGGCGGCGGCCCGATCAGCATGCAATGGGACGCCCATAAGCACCTGAAGGCCAACCACGAAAAGATGGCCGGACACACCGACCGGCCCATCGCCGCTCTGCTGGGCGACCTCAAGCAGCGCGGCCTGCTCGACGAGACGCTGGTCGTCTGGGGGGCGGAATTCGGCCGCCTGCCCACCTCGGAATCCGGCAACGGGCGCGACCACAACCCCCACGGTTACACGATGTGGTTCGCCGGCGGCGGCGTCAAGGGCGGCCGGGCCGTCGGCGCGACGGACGAGTTCGGACTGCACGCCGTCGAAGACCGCTGCTCGATGCGCGATTTCCACGCGACGATCCTGCACCTGCTTGGACTGGATCAGCATCGACTCTGGTATCTGCACGGCGGCCGCCACGAAAAGCTGACCGACTTCGGCGGCGCGGTCATCGAGAAGGCGTTCTCGTGAAGCTCTTGGCGCTTTTGTTGGCCGCCGTTGTCCCGGCCGCGGCGCAACCGCCGAACTTCGTCTTGATCGTCTGCGACAACCTGGGTTACGGCGACATCGAGCCGTTCGGCTCGAAGCTCCACCGCACGCCGCATCTCAACCGCATGGCCCGCGAAGGGCGCAAGTTCACGCACTTCTACGTGACTGCCGGCGTCTGCACGCCGTCGCGCGCCAGTCTCATGACGGGCGCGTATGCGCAGCGCGTCGGCATGCACCGCAATCCCCGCGACGATCAGGTCTTGCGGCCGGTTTCTCCCTACGGCTTGCACCCCGACGAGATCACCATCGCCGAAGCGCTCAAGACGCGCGGCTACGTGACTGCGATCGTCGGCAAGTGGCACTTGGGCGATCAACCCGAATTCCTGCCCACCCGCCAGGGCTTCGATTCGTTTTTCGGGATTCCCTACAGCGACGACATGACGCGGGCGCTCGGCGCTCGCAACCGGAACCGTTTCGGGCGCGGCGCTTGGCCGCCCCTGCCCCTGGTCGAGAACGAGACGGTGGTCGAAGCCCCGGTCGACCGCAACCTGCTCACGAAGCGCTACACCGAGCGCGCGCTCCGATTCATTGAAGAGAACCGCCGCAAGCCGTTCTTTCTGTACTTTCCGCAAGCCATGCCGGGCAGCACGCCCGCTCCGTTTGCGAGCGAGGCGTTCCGCGGCAAGAGCCGCAACGGGCCGTGGGGCGATGCCGTCGAAGAGCTCGACTGGTCGGCTGGCCGCATCCGCGACAAGCTGGTCGCGCTCGACCTTGCCGAAAATACCTTCGTGATATGGACTTCCGACAACGGCGCCCCGCTGGCCCGCGACCCGGATTCGCCCGTCCGCGGCAGCAATAAACCCCTCTACGGCCGCGGTTACACAACGGCCGAAGGCGCCTTCAGGGCGCCGGCCATCATGTGGCAGCCGGGGACAATCCCCGCGAATACGGTCTCCGACGAGTTGATAACGACCATGGACCTGCTGCCTACCCTGGCCGTTTGGGCGGGCGCGGAACTCCCGGCGGATCGCCGCATCGACGGGCGCAACGCCGCCCCGGTGATTTTAGGCGAAAGAGGCGCCCGTTCGCCCCACGAGGTTTTCTATTATTACGAACGCGACCAACTCCAGGCGGTGCGCAGCGGCCCCTGGAAGTTGTTCGTGGCGCTGGAGAGCTTCGACCGCCATCCTCATCTCGAAAAAGGCGCGGCGCCCCGGCCGCTGCTGTTCCACGTCGTGGACGATATCGGTTGCGAGCGCGACGTTGCCGCCGAGAACCCCGCCATCGTCGCCCGTCTCGAAGAGCTTGCCGAGGAAGCCCGCAAAGACCTGGGCGACCGCGGCCGCCCCGGCGCCGGGCAACGCCCTCCGGGCCGGATCGAAAACCCCAAACCGCTGCTCCTGGAGGAGCCCGATGACCGCTAACGCGCGATGCCGTCTCGCTTTTCTTGCACTGCTGTGCTGCGCGCCGATTCTTTCGTGCGGCGGCTCGCCGCGGAAAGAGTTCCGAGCCGGCGCGGCGGCCGTCGATGTGACTCCGACAATATGGCCGCTGCCTATGGTCGGCTCGTTCCGCTACCGCCCCGCCGACAGCGCGCACGATCCGCTCCATTCGCGCGCGCTGGTTCTCGACGACGGTTCGATCCAACTCGCCGTCGCCGTAGTCGATAGCTGCTACATTCCCCGCTCCGTCCTCGACGAAGCCAAATCCCGCGCAAGCAGAGCAACCGGCATGCCGGCGAGTCGGATGCTGATTGCCGCCACCCACACCCACACCGCCCCGCCGCCTGCTCCGGGAGTCGGACTGCGCGGGCCGGAGGCCGAGGCTCATACCGCGAACGAGGCGCTCTATTCCGAACAACTGATCCAGGGGATCGCGGACTCGGTCGCGCGGGCCCATGCCCGCCTCGAACCCGCTGCAATCGGCTGGGCGCTGACCGCGGTCCCCGACGAGGTTTTCAACCGCCGCTGGTTCATGAAAGAGGGCGCGATTCCCCCGGACCCGTACGGCGGCGAAACCGACCGCGTGCGCATGAATCCACCGCGCGCCGACCCGAACCTGATACGTCCGGCAGGCCCGACCGATCCGCAGGTCGCCGTCCTTTCGATTCGCAGCGCCGGGGGCGAGCCGCTCGCCCTGCTCGCCAATTACTCCCTGCATTATGTGGGAGGCATCCCGCCCGGCCGGGTCTCGGCGGATTACTTCGGCGAGTTCGCCGCCGCGGTAGCCCAAGAACTGAACGCTCCCGCAGGCTTCGTCGGCATCCTCTCCAACGGCGCCAGCGGCGATATCAATAACATCGACTTCACCAAACCGCGCTCCCCCCGGGAGCCTTTCGAGCAGGTTCGCAAGGTTGCCCGGAAAGTCGCCGCTGCCGCCGCCGAGGCATGCCGAACGATCGACTACGAACCGCGGGCGGAATTGGCCATGGCCGAGCGCGAGTTGAGGCTGGCTCTGCGCAAGCCGACCCCCGAGGCGTACGCTCGCTCCCGAAAACTGCTGGAAAACGTTTCTCCCGCCGACTACGCGCGGCCGCATATCTATGCCCGCTGGGCGGTCGACCTCCAGGAAGGCCCCGACACGACCGATATCAAGCTGCAAGCCGTCCGTATCGGCGATTTGGGCATTGCCGCGCTGCCCTTCGAAACGTTCGTCGAAATCGGATTGGAGCTGAAACGCAAAAGCCCGTTGCAGCCGACGTTCATCATCGAGCTGGCCAACGGCGCGGAGAAATACCTGCCGACGCCCGAGCAGCACGAGCTCGGCGGCTACGAAACTTGGCTGGGAACCAACCAGGTGGAGAAACAGGCATCGGTAAAGGTCTCCCAAGCGTTGCTCGACCTCTTGGCCTCCGTCGCTCCGGACCGGCCCTGACTGCCGATTTTAGAAACCGCGCCAATCGTTCCGATAAAATGGGATGTCCATGCGCGCCGTCATTCAACGCGTGAGCCGGGCGCAGGTCTCGGTCGGCGGTGAGACGATCGGCGCAATCGGCGCGGGTTTGTTGGTCTTCCTCGGCGTCTCGAAAGACGACGGCGAATCCGACGCCGCGTACCTTGCCGACAAAACCGCCGGGCTGCGCATTCTCGAAGACGAAGCCGGCAAGATGAACCGTTCCGCCCAGGACGCTTGCGCGGAAATTCTGGTCGTCTCCCAATTCACTCTGTACGGCGACGTGCGCCGCGGTCTCCGTCCGAGCTTCGATGCGGCCGCCCGGCCCGAGCGCGCCGACTCGCTATACCGCCTTTACGTCCAGTATTTGCAGAACAAGGGGCTGAAAATCGCCACCGGCCAATTCCAGGCCATGATGGATGTCGAACTGACCAACCGCGGCCCCGTAACGATCCTTCTCGACTCGGCGAAACGGTTTTAGACCGGAGTTTCAAGGCCCTGAATCGGGCGAAGTCCTTGAAGAGCAGGAGTTTAGCCGTGTTTGAGGGCTGTATGTAGCTGGAATATGATGCAGGCCGCCGGCAGCGCCGCCTTCGCCATCCAGACGCAGCCGACGCCCGTGCAGCAGCGCTGTTTCGAACTCCTGGGGACAACGCCCAAAGCGTAGCCGGAACGAACACCCAAAGAACAGCATAACTCTCTCAATAATAGTGACTTACACGCGATCAGCTCTGAAATTTCGAGCTAGTGGACGGCGGGCCTCAACGAGCGTTCTCTCTCTCGCGGACTATGGTCAACCGGCCAGGCTCTTGGAGCTCGCAACGTTATGCTCGAAAGCTTGCTAGAGCGTCCTCAATCCGCCGCGTCACCTGCTCGGAGCTCGCCGGCATCGGCGCGCGCGGCAGTCCGCCGTCGCGCCCCTGCATGCGCATCGCCGTCTTGACGCTCGCCGGGAGGTTCGGCCCCCACATCGCGTCCCACAGCGGCAGCAGTCGCTTGTGCAAGTCCAGCGCCCGCGCGTGGTCGCCCTGTTCGACCGCCTTCCACAAGTCCACGCACGCTTGCGGCACGGCCGTCAGAATCGCCGCGATCGCACCGTGCGCGCCCAACTGGAACGAGGGATAGAGCAAGGCGTCGAGCGCGCTCAGGATCCGAATGTTCTTCGAGGTTTCGATCTCGTCGATGCGCAGAAGCAGGTCCGCCAAGGACTTCATGTCCTCCGCGCTTTGCTTGACCCCGATCACCCCGTCCGTCTCGCGCAGGATGCGAGCCAGCGCGTCGGGCGAAAGATAGGACCAAGGCACCACGTTGTAGATGAGCACGGGCAAGCCCGTCGCCTGGGCGATCGTGTCGAAGTGCCGCAGCGAGGAATCGTCGTCGGGACGGAACAGGTAGTGGACCGGCGTCACCTGCAGCGCCGCGACGCCGAGATCGGCCACCGCCTTGCCGCGCTCGACGGCCATCCGCGTGCTGTTCGTGATGATCCCGGTGATGACCGTCGCTCGTCCGGCGGCTTCTTCCACCGTGGCTCCCGTGATGCGCCGCGTCTCGTCGGTGGTAACCGCCTGTCCCTCTCCCGTCGAGCCGCACACCGCGACGCCCGGCACGCCGACTTCCTCGACCAGGAGGCGCACCTCCGCGCGATGAGCGGCCTCGTCCAGATCCCCGCTCTCGTCGAACGGGGTCACCATCGGCGGAATGATTCCGTGAATCTCAGACATTTTGTCTCCTCCTGATTTCTTCCAAGGAATTTGAGCGTTGATTGGCGCGCCGTCACCTTGCGGGAACGCTGCGCCCTGATTGGCGATAGCTGTCGAGCAGTCCAGCCAACTCCCGTACCTTCTGCGGATGGTCGGCGGCGACGTCGGCGGCTTCGGCAGGGTCGTCTCGCAGGTTGTAAAGCCGGTAGATGGGGTTCTCCTGATCGAAGTCCAGGATGTCGAAGGCAAAGGGCTGGAACTTGCCCGTCGCCGGATCCTTGATCGGCAGGTTCTTGGCTTTTTCGGCCCCGTTGTGCCCTTTGCGGAAGTCTCCGTCCGTGTCACCCTCGATCAGCTTCCAGTTCCCCTGGCGGATTGCGAACATGCCGCTCACGGAGTGATGCACGGTCGCTTCGCGAATGGGACGCGAATAGGCTTCGCCCCGTAATACGGGCAAGAGATTGACGCTGTCCTCCGCCGCGTCGTCCGGCAAATCGTAGTCGAAGTAGGCGGCCAGCGTCGCCGTCAGGTCGGTCAGGCAGACGGTTTCGTCGCTGGTGGAGTCGGCCTCGACCTCGCTCGGCCAGCGAACAATGAGCGGAACTCGATGCCCTCCTTCCCAGATCTGGCGCTTGATGCCTCGCAGGTCGCCGTTGGGTCGGTGTCCGTTCATCCCGGAAGTAGGCCGGCCGCCGTTGTCGCTGGTCAGCACGACGAGCGTGTTCTCGGCCAGTCCAAGCTCATCCAACGTGCGCAGGACCTCGCCTACCGCCCAGTCGAACTCGGCCACGAAGTCGCCGTAGACGCCGGCTTGGCTGTTGCCCTCGAACCGCTCGTTCGGCGTCCGGGGCCAATGGATGTTGGTGGTTGGGTAGTAGAGGAAGAAAGGCTCGTCGCGGTGGTCGTGAATGAACCGGACCGCCTCGCGGCTCAAATCGACGGCGGTATCTTCCAGCCGCCGCGCGAGTCGCTCCTGCACCTCGGACGTGCGGATGTCCTCGTCGGGCCCGAGGCCCACGATGCGCCGGTCGCGGACGAAGTTTTGCAGCATCAACGAGCTGTTATGGCTGTACGCCACGCCGAAGAACCGGTCGAAGCCGACGTCGAGCGGGCCGCGTTTGGAATCGTCGTTGAAGTCCGCGGGCGCTTGGTCGCCCCACCCGAGGTGCCACTTGCCGACCGCGCCGGTGGCGTAACCGAGTTCTTGGAGCATCTGCGGCAGGGTCAACCGGTCCGCAGCGATCAGCAACGGCATATGCTCGTCCAGCACCCAGTTTTTCATCCACGTCCGCCACGCATAGCGTCCGGTCAGCAGGGCGTAGCGCGAGGGAGAGCAGACGGCGGATGGGGAGTGCGCGTCGGTAAAGCGCATTCCTTCGCGGGCGAGCCGGTCGCTGTTCGGCGTCTGAATCTTGGTCGCGCCGTAGCTGGAGAGGTCCCCGTAGCCGAGGTCGTCGGCAAAGATGACCACGATGTTCGGTTTCGCCTGCGGCGGCGGCGCGCATGACAACACGGCCAGAGCGCCCACCGCGGCAAGCGCCGGCAACGACAGGCCTCTGAGCCAGCGCTCGTTGACAGGCATTCGGTCGTCAGTCATGATACCCATTATCGATAACTAAGGAAGGTCTGAACAATAGGCAATTTTAGGGTATGGGAGCGATCAAGGCGTAGGTAGCGGGGCAAGCAATAGGCGGGGGTGGGCGATACTGGGGCCGAAACCAGCTATGGGCAGCTATTTTTCAGGCTGCAGTAGGGTTTTGAGGGCGCTTTTTGCCTATTGGACACACTACGCCCTGCAGATTACGCCGCAGCAAGCGGCAAGCAGTGCTGCCTGGCCAGGAACAGATTGACCAAAGCACAATTGACGTACACCCGCTGAGTGTTCTTCTCCAGCCCGCGGTAGCGCACCTTGCTGAAACCGAAAATCCGTTTTAGCACCTGAAAGGGATGCTCGACCTTCGCGCGCACCTTCGATTTGGCCCGGTTGCGCTCCTTTTGCGCGGCGCTCAACGGCCTTTGGCGGGTTCCTTTCCGGTGCGTGCAGTCCTGCGCCTGCGGAGCCTGCTGCCGAATCGCCTGCCCCTGCCCCTGATAGGCCGCATCTCCCCACACTCGCTCTTCGTTGCCGTGCAGCAACTTGCCGATCACCTGCGAGTCATGTACGTTCGCCGCCGTCGTCGCCACGGAATGGATCAGCTTCGTCTCGGCGTCCACTCCGATGTGCGCCTTCATCCCGAAGTACCACTGATTCCCCTTCTTCGTCTGACGCATCTCCGGGTCCCGCTTCTTCTCCTTGTTCTTCGTCGAACTCGGCGCGTCGATGATCGTCGCATCCACAATCGTCCCGCCGCTAACCTTCAGCCCTTGCTCTTGCAAGTGTGCGTTCACCGCCCCGAAAAGCGCCGCCCCCAGTTTGTGCTTCTCCAGCAGCCGGCGAAACTTGCAGACCGTCGTCTCGTCCGGCGCCGGCTCCCGGCACAAGTCGATGCCCGCAAAACGCCGCATCGCGTTGGAGTCGTACAGCGCTTCCTCCACTCCCGGATCCGACAAATTGAACCACTGCTGGAGAAAGTGGATGCGCAGCATCCGCTCCACGCCCACCGGCGGACGCCCTGCCCCTTGACGCTGCGGGTAGACCGGCTTGACCAGCGCGCAGAGCTTCTCCCACGGCACTACCCTGTCCATCTGTTCCAAAAATCGCTCCCGCTTGGTCACCTTGCCATAGCGCTCGAATCCTGCTTCCGCCAATGTCCTTTGTCTGTTCAGCGCTCCCTGCATCCTCTCCTACCCCCTCATTCCTGCTATTATTCTATCCGTCTACCCAACGGTCAATTAATCAGACTTTCCTAATTCATCGGATTACCGATGGCTTCGACACCTACAGCTCTCTTTCAGCCGATCGGGGTCTCCTCAGCCTCCGGTCTCGTCACCCGGATCCCCCACAAAGGCGCCTACGTCCCGGACCTGTCTGCCGAAGGGGTGCGGGAAGGCTGCAATGTCCGCATTCAGTTGGAGCAGTACGCGGCCGTGGAGGCGGCCCGCCGGCTCAGCTCTGAAGATCTCGACGCCCTGGACCAGAGAGTCTGCGCGATCTCGCGACTCGCCTCAGAGGACGCCCACTGTCGGATAGAGCAAGCGGATCCGGAGTCTCACCGCTCGATCTGGAAGAAAGAGGACAACGCGATTCCGTACCGCATGTTGGAACAGACCGCAGCGCCGCTATTTCACTGCATCGGCATGCGCCACAGTCAGTCCGGTGAAGCCCCATGAATACGACGCGCCGAGTTTGGCTGACCCGATTCGCTCCCATGGCGAGCCTCGCGCTGAACGGCTTGTCCCGCGCCGAGGAGACGAGCAAGAGCACAGCGTGCGCTTACCGGCTCACTCCGAAGAATCCGCCCAACGACGGAATTCTCTTCGTCGATCACTCCCAGGCGGGAAGAAGCGGACATCTCGGGCACGCGCTCGTCGAATATCGGGACGGCAAGGTACTCGCGTTCTATCCGAACTGCAACGACGACAACCGCGGACACTCAGCCGTGGGATGGATGGAATACAAGCGCTCGGCAGACGGCGGCAAGACGTGGAGCGAACCGGAAGCGCTGGCCTACTCGAAGAGCTTGTTCGACGCGGGTCAAGCAGGGGGGGCGGCCGCCAAGAAACTCTCCGCCTTCGCCGAGAAAGCGGTTCTGACGGACGACGGCGACATCGTCTTGTTCTTCCTCGTCTGTAACATCTCGACCGATACCGTGTGGTCGCACTTTCAGCAGCCGACCTACATCGTCAGTTCCGACGGCGGGCGCACCTGGAGCAAGGCGGCTGAGCTGGGCGACAAGCGGGGCAGGGTCTACGACGCACGGCATTACAACGGCGAGATCCTCGCGCTGCACTTCGCGAACGAGAACGACGTCAACTTCCTCGGCAACAAGAAGGAGCACGTGTACGAGCTCTACGTGAGCCGGGACGGAGGCCGGACCTTCACGAAGCGCAGCGAGCTTCCTTTTGACACAACGGGTAGATCCTACGGAACGATGGGGATGCTCGCTTCGGGAAAGCTCGTTGTCTATATTTACAACCGGAACAACGAACGAGAGTCCGACTACGTGGTAAGCGATGACGGCGGCCGCACCTGGTCCGAGCCGAAGACGGCGCACTTTGCGAAGAAAATCCGCAACCCGCAACTCATCTCGATGGACGGCTGTTATTTTCTACACGGCCGAAGCGGCAGTCTCGGCGAGGAAAAAGGGCACATGGTTCTTTACTCTTCACGAGACGGTCTCACTTGGGATGACGGCGTCTACCTGAGAAAGCGGGAGGCCGGTCTTGGAGCGTATTCGAACAGCGTCGTCGTGGGATCCAAGAACCCGAACACGCCGAATCGCCTGCTCATCCAGGCCTCGCACGCATACGAGTTGAACAAGACCAACGTGCTGCACTGGCGGCTCGCGCTGCTGTAGACATGACCTCTCTCGATTGGGTCGTGATTGCGGCGTACGCGGTGGGCATGCTCGCCGTTGGATGGCGCTACGCCAGGCGCACGAACACTACGGACGACTACCTTTTGGGCGGCCGCAACATGTCGCCCGCGAAGGTCGGGCTCTCGCTTTTCGCTTCGCTGCTGAGCACGATCACCTACCTGGCTGTTCCCGGCGAGATGATCAAGTACGGGCCGATGGTGCTGGCCCAACTGGCCGCTCTTCCGTTCATTGCCGTGGTCGTCGGGCGGCTGCTGATTCCCGCCATCATGCGCCTGCGCGTTACCAGCGCATACGAGATCCTCGAGACACGGCTCGGTTTGAGCGTACGCCTTCTGGGATCGTGTTTTTTTCTCATCCTGCGGCTTTTCTGGATGTCCCTGGTGATGTTCGCCACGGCCGATGTCGTCCTCGTTCCGGTACTCGGGCTGGATGCGTCGGCCGTGCCGTGGATCTGCATCGCCCTGGGACTGGTGACGGTGCTCTATACCTCGATGGGCGGCCTGCGGGCGGTTGTGACTACCGACGTCATCCAGACGGCAATTCTCATAGGCGGCGCCGTGCTGATGGTCACTCTGATCACGGCGGAGCTGGGGGGAGTAGGGCAGTGGTGGCCGAAGCAATGGCCCGCCCACTGGCAGCGTCCGGTCTTCTGGTACGACCCGGCAGTGCGGTTTACCTTCGTCGGAGCGGCGCTCTCGTACTTCACGTTTTTCGTGTCGACCGCGGGCTCGGATCAGATGGCCATCCAACGCTACTTGGCGACGCGGGACGCGCCGGCTGCACGGCGGATGTTCTTCACCGCGTTGATGGGCAACCTCGTGCTTTGGCCTTTCTTGGCCGCCGTCGGCTTGACGCTGCTGGCCTATTTCCAGTCTCGGCCGGAAATGCTTGCCGCGGGACGAACAGCCCTGGAAGATGCGGACAAGCTGCTGGCAATGCATATCGTCCAAGGATTGCCGGCCGGGATTAGCGGGCTGGTCATCGCCGGTCTTCTCTCTGCCGCCATGTCGAGCCTCTCGTCGGGCCTGAACTCATCGTGTTCCGTCGTGACTACGGACTTCATCGACCGGTTCTCTCGCAAGCAGAAGGGCTCGGAGGACAGCCGCGTCCGCTTGGCAAAATGCGTCTCGCTGGCCATCGGCGTTGCGGTGGTCGCTGTGGGAACGCTGATCGGACAGATCGAAGGCAATATCCTGGAGCTCTGCTACAAGATCGCCACGCTCTTGGCGCCGCCGCTGTTTCTGCTGTTCTTCATGGCCATGTTCGTGCCTTGGGCCACGGCCTTCGGGACTCACGCGGGCACGGTATGCAGCGTTGCAGTCGCGGTTGGCGTCGCCTACTACGAGATTTTAGGCCTGACCTTTCAATGGATGATGCCCGCCTCATTCATCGCCGGAGCGATCGTCGGCGGGCTGATCAGTTTGGCTCCCATTGGCCGCAAACGAAGCGTGGAAGCCGAGTGATTTGTGCGCCGAAGCTCAACTGACCCGCCCCCGGAACGGGCCGGCCGAATGTTAGCCGGAAGGACTTACGGACGGCGTCGCGTAGCCGGAACGAACACCCAAAGAACAGCATAACTCTCTCAATAACAGTGACTTATACGCGATCAGCTCTGAAACTTCGGTTGAGCACCGTTTCTGCCGCAAGAGAGCTGTCGCGCGCCTGTTATTTTTCGGGTTTGGCGTGACCGACCGCATGCTTGCCGCGGTCGCGCGCGGCGGCCCGCTCTTCGTCCGACAAGGTAACGTTGTAAGTCGCCCCGAAACCGTCGACCTGTCGATAAGGATATGCCTGCCAAGGGTCCTCGCCCCGAATCCGCGGGTCGTTCGTTTCCTGCAGGTAGTTTTGCAGCCGCGTCCATAGCCGGTGTTTGACCTCGGCGTATTCCGGGTCGTCCGCCAAGTTCGCGATCTGATGCGGATCCGCGTTGCAGTCGTACAGCTCTTCCAGCGGGCGTTTCCCGAAGCCCATCTGAAATTCCCGCGGAAAGTCCAGCCGCGTGCCCTCGCGCAGCATGAAGTCCTTGAACGGTCCGTCGTCGATGTCGCCGTGCGGAGCTTTGTTCGACGAAATGAACTCCGGCCCGCCCGTCGGCCAACGATCCGGCTCGAAATTGCGGATGTAGAGGAAATCGTGCGTTCGAATAGCGCGGATCGGGTAGGTCGCTCCATTTTCACGGCAATAGGTATGGCGTTCGAGACCCGTGACGATGTGGTCACGCGCGGCCTCAATCCGTCCGGACCGGTTCGTTTCCAGCAAGGGCAGCAGGCTTTTGCCGCTGTGCTCCGCAATCGGGTCGAGTCCGGCGGCGTCCAGGAAGGTCGGCGCAAAATCGATATGGCCGGTGAAGTCATCGACAACCCGCCCTCCGGGAGCTCGGTTTCCCCAACGCATCGCCGTCGGCATGCGCACGCCGCTGTCGTAAAGCGTGGTCTTGGTCCGCGAGAAAGGCATGCCGTTGTCGGAAGTAACGACGATCAGCGTATTGTCGAGTTCGCCGATCTCCTCCAGCTTGGCCAACATCCGCCCGAGATGCTTGTCGAAGTGCTCGATCTCGTAGTAGTAGTCGAGGATTTCCGAGCGCGCTTCGGGCGCGTCGGGCAAGTACGGAGGCACCGGCACGTCGGCCATGCTCAAGCCGCTGCGTTGGCCGATGCCGACCTCGTAGTCGCGATGCGGCTCGGTGCAGCCGAACCAGAAAAAGAAGGGGGCGCCGTCGGGCCGCTCTGCAAGGAAGTCTGCGAAATTCGCCGCGTAGTCGCGGATATCGATCCCGTGCGGAGGATCCGGCTCGGCGCGGCCGGCGTACTCCTTACCGATCGGATGGCGGCTCAAACCGCCTGCCCGCCAGTCTCCCGGAGCCCAAGGCTTGCCGACAAACCCGACGTGATATCCGGCATCGGTCAGCCGGTGGGTGAACAAAGGATTCTCCGGGCGCAGCGTTCCGTAGAGAACGCCCGCCTCGCCGATTTCCCAAATTTGCCGCCCCGTCAGCACCGCCGAGCGCGACGGAGTACACGATGGGCACGCCGTGTACGACTGCGTGAACAAAATGCCCTCGTGCGCGACCCGGTCGAACGCCGGCGTTTTCACGACCGGATCGCCGTATGCGCTTGTATGCATGTAGGACTGGTCGTCGGAAATAGCGAACAGGATATTGGGCCGCTTCCGCGCGGCCGGTTTGTTCGGCGCCCCGCAGCCGCCGGCGGCGGCGACGCCCCCGAATAGTAGTTCCCGACGAGTCATACGCCCCGACAGACTACCACAAAACCGGCTTGCCCCCTCCGGGCTCCTCTTCCGATTGGAATAGATGCCGTCGATACAATAGGCCGCATGTCTGCAAACGGCGGCGCGCGCTGCCGTTTTTCCTTTCACTGGCCACTAACTCGATGCAGGTGGCGCGCCGTCGCAAACCATGTGACGAATTGTCGCAAGCCATGTGGCCGCGTACAGCCGCAGAACTCACGTAACTAGCTGTCGTACAAGCACTTAACCACTTTTGACGCAGGCCTTGGCTGCAGCGGGATCACGGCTTCAGCTTGAGCTTTCCGAAATGGATGTGCGTGCGCGGCCTGGTAGCGGTTCCGCTGTCCCACACCGCCCGGAAGTCGCCGGGCGCGACCTCGATCAGCGTCGGGTACGAGTTCTTGATGCCCGCATCGTAGAAGGTCTTCTGTTCGCTCCAAGCGCCGCCGGGAGCTTTGGTCTTGTAGCGCAGCGCCATGCGTCCGCCTTCGCTTTGGGCCGGACCGTCGTTGTAAACGTAGATGTGCGCGCCGTCGGTCGCCTGACCGAAGTAGGCCTTCGACTTGGCGTTGTGCAAGTCCGGCTCCTCCTTGGCGGCGCTCCAGGTACGGCCGCCGTCGGCGCTGACGCTCGAATAGGCGCGCGGAGGATTCGTGGTCAGGGCGGCGTTGTCGTAGTCCGCGGTGCGCATCACGATCTTGAGTTCGCCGGGGTTGTCGCCCGGGGCCATGTTGCCCTCATGGAGAAACACGCGAGCCAGGGTCGGCTGGGGGATATACGCTTCGAGCTTCCACTCGAGCAGGCTCGTGCTCGAAAGGATGAAGTGGTCGCGCGTCCCCCGCGGATCGTTTTGCAGCGTGTTGCGATGAGCCGGCAGCAGGAAGACTTTCCGGCCGTCGATCTCGGTCTGCGCCAGACCCGCGTTGGTAATCAGCGGGCCGGTGTATTTCATGTTCAGCTCGACCTGCGTCCAGCTCCAGCCGCCGTCGGCGGTAAAGGCGCCGGCAAGCTGCGATTCCGGGCTCTTCTCGAAGGAGATGGGGCAGCGCATCGCAAAACACCAGACGACATCCTGCCCGGGCGCGCGGTAGAGCACGGGATTGGCGTACGCGAATTGCACGGCGCCCTGCCGCTCGCGGTGATTGAATATCGGGACCGGCTCCGACCAGGTATCGCCGTCGTCGCGCGAGATGGCGGCCAGAATGTCGCCCATGTCTTTTTTGCCGTTGACCATCGCGCCGTAAGCAACGATGAGCTCGCGCTCACGCTCCCCTTGGATGATGAAGGGTTGCCAGACGCGCCAAGCGTAGGGGTGTTGTTCGACGCGCCGCACGACGCGGACGTCCGAGACGTCGCCCTTGTGGTTGCGGGTCTCGGCGAGGATGTGCGAACTGCCGAGCAGGATGAATAGCTGCGCTGCGGCGGCCGTCCAAGCTAAGTTGCGAATGCTGTTCCTAAACGCCATCGCCATAAAGTAGCGCAACGGCAGGGGCCGTGTCAGCCGCGGATACTGCTCTTCGGCGATTCTCAAAATGGGGGCCGGCAAAGGGAGCATCACGGCCGCTGCTCTGTTCAGCCATGCTCATAGTGTCGTACGCCGGGCGGCAAGCAACTACAATATGCCCTATGTCTGCAAACGGCGGCGCGCGCTCCGCGCCCGAGTTTTCAGGTCAGGCTTTGCTCCTGGGCCTGCTGATCGGCACGGTGCTGACCGCCGCCAACACCTACCTCGGCCTGTACGCGGGTATGACGGTCTCGGGGAGCATCCCGGCCGCCATCGTTTCGATGGGCGTGCTGCGCGGCCTTCTGCGCCGCGGCAGCATTCTGGAAAACAACATCGTGCAAACCATGGCTTCCGCCGGCGAATCGGTCGCCGCGGGGATCATTTTCACCGTTCCCGCGATGATTATCACCGGCGTCTGGAGCGGCTTCGACTACTGGCAGACGACGATGATCGGCGCGCTCGGCGGCGTGCTGGGCGTGCTGCTCATGATTCCGTTGCGGCGGACGCTGATCGTCGAGAGCAAGGAGCTCATTTACCCCGAAGGGGTTGCTTGCGCGCGGGTGCTCGAGGCGGGAGAGGAAGGCGGAAGCTCGCTGGCGCGCATCGCCGCGGCTTTGGTCGGAGGGCTGGCTTTCAAGTCGTGCATAGGCTTGTTCGCCATTTTCCGCGGAACCGTCGAGTACGCCTGGCGCGCGGGAAGCGCAGTGCTCTACATGGGCTCGGACGTGTCGGTTGCGCTGTTGGGCGTGGGCGTTATCGTCGGCATCGAAATCGGGATTCAGGTGCTCGGCGGCAGCTTGATCGCCTGGGGGATCGCTATCCCGATTTACTATTTGAGTCACCCGGCGCCCGAAGGCTCCGCGCTCGACGCCGCCTGGGGGGCATGGAGCAGTCAGATTCGATACATGGGAGTCGGCGCGATGATTGTCGGCGGCTTGTCGTCGATGTGGAAGATTCGCTCCGGCGTGCGGCGGGCCTTGGGGCAGTTGGGCGGCAGTCTGGCGAAGACGTCCTCCGGCGCGGACCGCGACATCCCGCTCTCGGCGAGCGCGTTCATCTTTTTCGCCGCCGCCTGCGGCACGTTCGTTCTCTACCGCGCGGTCACCGGCTCGTTCTCGATTGCGCTGACCGCGGGACTGGCGATGCTGATCGCCGCCTTCTTCTTCGTGGCCGTGGCCAGCTATATCTGCGGACTGGTCGGCTCGTCGAACAACCCCATCTCGGGGATGACGATCTGCGCGCTGATGTTCTCGGCGGGCGTGCTGCTGCTGCTGGGCATGACCGGGGCAGGCGGCATCCTGGGGGCGCTCGGCGTTGCGGGCGTGGTCTGTTGCGCGGCGGCGACGGCCGGCGATACGTCGCAAGATTTGAAGACCGGCCACCTTGTCGGCGCGGCGCCGCGCAAGCAGCAGATCGCGCAGTTTGTCGGCGTGATCGTTCCGGCGTTCGCCATCGCGCCGATTCTGACGCTTTTGCACAACGCTTACGGCATCGGCACGGATGCGCCCGGAGCGCTGCGCGCCCCGCAGGCCACGTTGTTCGCGTCGATCGCCGAGGCGATGTTCGGCAGTACGGATTTGCCCTGGAACATGGTTTGGATCGGCGCTGGGATCGCCGTCGCGCTGCTGATCCTGGATACGTTTCTGGAACGCGCGGGAAGCCGTTTCCGCGCGCACGTCATGCCCGTGGCCGTGGGCATTTACCTGCCGCTGGCGTTGATGGTTCCGATTTTCCTGGGCGGCGTCATTTCCTCGCTGCTGAAGCGGCGGTCGAAAGGGGCGCTGCATAACGGCGTTTTGATCGGCTCGGGGCTGATCGCCGGCGAGGCGATCGCGGGGATTTTGATTGCGGTTCCGCGCACGCTGCCGCAGTTTGCCGGCATGCAGATTCCCGTTCCGGTGTTCGACAGCCTGGGGTTGTCAGTGTTGGGCCTCGGCGCCGCCATGTGGGCCATCCATAGGGCTTCGATCATGAACAGCGAGTAGCGGATAAAGCCGTTTTCGCGTCCCAACCGCCCCGACGCTTGCGGCGCGGCGCGTTTCCGCCGCGAGAATCCGTATCTCAGCGCTCCCCGCCGAAGCCGCGGGAATGTCCGCGCTCGGGCATGTAGTCGGGGAGAATCGGGTAGTCCTCGTTTAGCCGGGCGTTGAGGATTCGCGCCACATTGGACGGCCAGACATCCTCTCGCGGCTCCCGATCGGTTTTCGCGTCGTAGGCGGTGACGTGCTCGAACCGGTAGGGGCATTGCTTGGGCAGGAGGCTGTCCCATTTGCGACGTTCCTGTTTGCGAGAGACCGGTTCTTTGCGTTTGGCTTTGCGCCGCTCGTCGTATCCGGCCAGACTTTTGACGGCGTAGCTACGTCCGTCCTGCCAAGCTTCGGCGAACATCTCGGCATACTGTCTCTTCAGACCGGGGTTTTTTTGATGAGCTTGGCCATCTCATCTCGGAAGTTTTCTACTTCCTGCGACCAATGCCGGAGCACCCATTCAGTGGAGCGATCCCAGCAATCGATCTTCAACAGGTGCTCGATGGCCCGGGCGCAATAGGCTACCCAATTGTGCTGCTGTGCTTTCGCCAAGTCTTCGATCTCCTCGATGAGGTTGCCCCAATCAATAGCGGAGAAGTCCCGGCGTCGGAGTGCGTCGGCCTGCTGCAGCCCCCAGGAATAGAAGTCGCGCTCGTAGAGGCCGTTCGGCCTGGGGGTCTGTTGCGTGTCCGGGCTGGGGGCGAATGTAGCCATCGGGTTGCTCCAGCCATCATTAAAGCACTTCTCTTCCCGCCTCGCAGCCGCCGCGCCCTCGACGACGGCTGGCAACGGCGCCGCCACAGTCACCGGCATCGACGCCAACGGCGCGGGAACCGCCGTCATCGCCGCCGCAGCGTCCCTTGTGCGGCGCTTCGCCTTCATGGTCCGTTCTCAAGGCAGCCTCCCGGCTGCCTGGCGCGCGGTTCCAGGAAACCGCTGTTCTTGCGCGTATCATGGATGTAGCGGCAAACCCCTGGATGTAGTGTTTTGCGCATAGCAAAACTGCTGCGCAGGCCGGAAAAACTGCTGCGCAGGCCGGAAAAACTGCTGCGCAGGCCGGAAAAACTGCTGCGCAGGCCGGGAAGACTGCTGCCCGAAACCGCCGCCGCTTGGGGAACGTTCCTGCGACAATCGGTATGTGCGCATTGTGGTTGCGTTCGCGGCGGCTGTTCTCATGATGGCGCCAATGTCGATGCAAGCGGCCGACCGCCCCCACGGCGAGATTGCCGCCGGGCGCTCGGCGGTCGTTGCCCGCAACGGCATGGCGGCGGCCAGCCAGCCGCTGGCGGCGCAGGCCGGCATCGAGATCTTGAAGCGGGGCGGAAACGCCTTCGACGCGGCGGTGGCGGCCGCGGCGGTTCTGGCCGTTGTCGAACCGATGATGACCGGGCCCGGCGGCGACATGTTCGTCCTGGCCTACGTCGCCGACAGCGGCCGTCTGGTCGGGCTCAACGCCAGCGGCTTCTCGCCGGCGGCGGTCGACGCCTCGTTTTTCTCTTCCAGAGACCTCGCCGCCATTCCGGCCGTCGGGCCGTTTTCGGTCACTGTTCCCGGAACCGTCGACGGCTGGGCCGTGTTGCTCGACGCCTACGGCACAATGAGCCTCGGCGAGGCGCTGGCCCCCGCCGTGCAATATGCCGAAGAGGGTTTTCCCGTATCGGAAATCATCGCCGGCGATTGGGCGGCGCAGGGCGCGCTGCACGCCGACCGCGAACCCTTCGCGGCGACCTTTCTACGCAACGGCAAGCCCTACGGGCACGGCGACGTCTTCCGCAACCCCGACTTGGCGAAGACCTTGCGGCAGATCGGCGCGGGCGGCCGCGACGCATTCTACAAGGGCGACTTCGCGCAGGCAATGGTCGCTTGCCTCAACGCCCAGGACTGGCCGGTGACGCTTGCCGACCTTGCTTACCAGCATTCCGACTGGGTGCAGCCGATCGGCACGACCTATCGGGGTTACGAAATTTTCGAGCTGCCGCCGAACGGCCAAGGCATGGCCGCCCTGGCCATGCTCAATATCCTCGAGGGTTTCGACCTGCGCAGCCTGGGGTTCAACTCGGCGGCTTATCTGCACAGGTTGGTGGAAGCGAAGAAACTGGCCTTCGCCGATTTGGGCGCCTGGCTGGCGGACCCGGAGCGCAGCGCGCTGCCCGTGCCGGAGTTGATCTCGAAGGCATACGGCGAGAAGCAGCGCGCCCGCATCGACACCGAGCGGGCGGCCGAGGAAGTCGCCTCGGGCATCGACCGCGGCGGCGACACGGTCTATCTGACGGTCGTGGACAAAGAGCGCAACGCGGTCTCTTTCATTTCCAGCATTTTCCACGGCTTCGGCTCCGGCGTCGTCGTGCCCGGCACGGGCGTCGTCTTGCAGAACCGCGGCTCGCTGTTCACGCTGGAGGAAGGCCATCCCAATCGCATCGAGCCGCGCAAGCGGCCTTACCACACGATCATTCCGGCGATGGCCTACAAGGACGGCAAGCCCTGGCTGAGCTTCGGCGTGATGGGCGGCGCGATGCAGCCGCAGGGCCACGTGCAGGCGCTGCTGAACAGGATCGAGTTCGGCATGAACGTGCAGCAAGCCGGCGAAGCGCCGCGCTTCCGGCATCTCGAAGGCGACGGCCTGGCGCTGGAATCCGGCGTGAGCCGGGAGGTTGCCGCGCGGCTCACGCTCATGGGGCACGAAGTGGTGTCGCGTCCGGGCGTATTCGGCGGCTATCAGGCGATTGAGATCGACTGGGAGCGGGGCATTCTGATCGGCGGCTCCGACCCGCGCAAAGACGGCGCCGTCGCCGCTTGGTAGCGGGGCGGGGCGGCGGGGTTTCCGACCCGACTATTTACCTTCTTACACGTCCCATATGGCGATCTTCTGAAACCCTGTTTTGCCATTTCAGTGGATAAAGTCCGCATAGTTCGTTCCGTACTCAGCATCCCATTTTCTTACGTCTTCTTCGCTGTAGGTTCCAGTGAAAACGTTTTCCGGTGGTTGGTTACTTATCGGTCGATCAACATGCAGCGCCAGCTTTTCTTTTAGTTTTTTGCATGGTCGTCGCACAAGTCTTTGCTGAGAGATTCTATAGTTTCTTGTGTCAATCCTCCTGAAAAAATTACATGAGAAAAATCGCTCTCTTGGTCTATACAATGAACAATGTGTGGGAATTCAATGAGTTCATCACATCCAGATCCTTCCAATTGTACCTCGAAAAGATGAGCTCCCTGCAATTGAGTGCCCAGAAAAAGAGCTCCTTGTAGTTGTGCATCTGAAAGATTGGATCCTTGCATTTTTGCTCTGCCAAGATTGGCATCTTGGAGCTGTGCTTGAAAAAGAAAAGCTCCTTGTATTTGTGCTCTGACCATTAAGCTTGTTGTAGTTGTGTATTAAAAAGGTCAGCTTCGTGCAAGCATGCATCATCTAAGATTGCTAAGATTGGCTCCTTGCAGTTGAACACCTCTCAGATCGGCGTTTGCTAAACGTGCGCGCAAGAGTTCAACTCCATTCAGCCAACATCCTTTCAAGTTGATATCACATCTGAAAAAAACATCGTGATCTTGCACAAATAACAATGTCAACAAGTTTCGTATTTCTACCGATGGTTTTGTTTCGTATTGTTTCTAATATTTGCTTTCACTTGTTGTTTGGCGAATATGGGCGCAGAGAATATGCAAGACTGTTTGACGCAAGTATTCGGTTTCTTTTGCCAAGTGAAAGAGTTCGTAAGTACCGCCAACACGCACGGAGCTTGAGTCGTGTCCTAGGTGTTCAATTGCATTTTTCAGACGTTCCTGCCGTTGCCCTTGCTCGGTGTTTTTATTGCTCTTGGCCTGTGCTTCTGCAACATCTTCCATCGCCTTCGCGCGCTTATAGGACATCAGGGCTTGCAGCGCAACCAAAATGCCCACCATCCCGATTCCAATGAATGTCAGGATTTCGTTTTTTTCCGATAAACCAAAGAGTGATCCAATCCAGTTTTCAAATTTCTCTGAGGACATGGTGGATGCAAACGACACAAACAATAAAATGAAAATACCGATAAGGGCGTTCTGGTAGCTGAACATCGCTCTGATAGAGGACAACATATTATTCATGAGTAATCTGTCGTTAGACCGTGATGATCCGTCAGGTTGCGTTCGAGGAGATTGCGCAACGCCTCGTCTTCGGAGATGTCGGCGGGCCAGCTGTAGGCGGCGGCTACGGCGGCGTCGAGCGCGGCGTGGGCGTCGGCGAGCCATTGCGGGCGGGCGTTGTAGAGGTTGGTGAGGGTGCGCTTCTTGAGTTGCTTCGCGGCCTCTTCGTCGCGGGGGACCGGGCGCTGGGGGTAGCCGGGGACCGGCTCGTCGATCCATGCCGTCCATTCCGGCGGATTGAGCCAGCGGTCGCGCAACTCGACCAACCGCCGCGCGGCCTCGGCAATGGCGGCGGCGCGCGGGTCGGCCGCATAGTCGGCGGCGGGGATGTCGGGCGTAAGCCCCTCCGGGAAAGGGAAGGTCTCGAAGGTGGTGGTCGGCGTGTAGCGCGGGTCGTTGCCCTTGCCGAGCCAAGTGCCGAGCCGCAGCGACCACGCCTCATGAAAGCGGCTGTGCAGGATGCCGAAGGTCACGTCATCGTCGCGGGCGACGACGATCAGTTGATGATCGGGACAAATTCCCGCGTGGCGCCAGACGAACAGCCGGTGCTTGGCGATTGTCGGCGTGACGATGTAGCGCGATAATCCTCCAACGGCCCGCCACATGTTCGGGCGCGGACGCCAATGCCGCCACCATTCTTCGCGCAATTTTTTGATACGGTTTCGTTGCCTCACCGGCTTTACATGCTCCGCGATATAGGCGAACGGCGCTTCGTATAAAGCTGCATCAGCTTCGCTCATGGACGTGCCGAAGTCGATGATCCAGGCGTCCCCAGGCCGCCGCGACAAATCCATGCCGATAACGCGGGGTTTCAGGACGTCGGAGTTGAGCCTCCCGTTCGGGTTTGCGGGCAATCGAAGCCATTCCCGCGCAAGATCGCCGGGGATGTCGAATGGACCGTTCTTGTTGACCCCAAGGAACGCAACAGCCCTGTTGCTGTCCAATGGCGATGCCTGCGTCAAGTCAGCGCCTCCTCCGGTTAAATCGGAGTGGATGCAGTTTGTCGCAGCACCGTTCAGGAAAGCGGCAAGCTCTGTGCCCTTGCGGGCGAAGCAAATCAACGAGACCCGCACGGCAGCGCCATCGAGAACCCAGGGCTCATCCGACCAAGCATCGAAGATAGCTCCGTGCTTGGCGATTCGGTCGAGCACGGCGCGGTTTTTCCCGCCCCGGATCGAATTCGTAGCGACGAGACCGGCACGGGCGATCTTACCTTCGGATACGAGCTTGCCCGCCTTGTGGAACCAGTAGCAGACGAGATCGGCGGATGCAGGAAGCGCGCCTTTGTAAACGCGCCGCAAGCTCTCGGTATGTTTGTGCCCCAAGCCTCCCCGCATGACCCGGTCTCCCAGAAACGGCGGGTTGCCGATGACGACATCGGCTTCGGGCCATTCCGGTTCTGCGCCTTCCGGGGTCAGGATGGCGTCGCGGCATTCGATGGCGTCCAGCGGCTTGAGGATCGGGTCGCGCGAGCCGGGGAAGCCGTTGCGCCGCATCCACTGGA
Organism: Bryobacterales bacterium; assembly: GCA_965214915.1. Classification (GTDB taxonomy): domain Bacteria; phylum Acidobacteriota; class Terriglobia; order Bryobacterales; family UBA6623; genus CATQHP01. The sequence continues at coordinate 73,413 of CBDCCP010000002.1, forward strand.
TTTCGCCGATCCACACCGAGACGCGGGCCAGTTCGGCGGCGTAAGGGTTGATCTCGATGCCCTTGACGTTGGCCGGGCCGATCATGGGGAACTCCCGCTGCAAGCCCAGCGCCTCGGCCTCCAACTGCACCCGGCGCTCCAGATCTTTGAGCGCGTGCAGGGCGAGGTAGAGGAAGTTGCCCGAACCGCAGGCCGGGTCGAGCACGGTGAAGCCGCGCAGCCGGTCGAGGAAGGCGCGCAGCAGCCGCTCGGCCCGCGCGCGCCGCCGCGTTTGCGCGGCTTTGGACTTGGCCGCGTCCGCGCGTTGCAGAGAGGCGGCGATCTCGGCCTTCGCCTTTTCCCAGGCGGCAAGCCAGGGGCGGACGATCGTCGGCTCGACGAGCAGCATGATCTTGTCGCGGTCGGTATAGTGCGCGCCAAGCTGCGCGCGCTTGTCCGGGTCGAGTCCGCGCTCGAACAGCGTGCCCAAAATCGAGGGGTCGATCTCCGACCAGTCGAGCGCCGCCGCCCGCAGCGCCGTCTCGATATCGGCTTTGTCCAGGGGCAGGGCGGCATCGTCGGCGAACAGCCCGCCGTTGAACCAGTCCACCGGCTCGAAGCCGACCCGGCCGCCCGTGCGCATCGCGTCGAACAGAGCGCGGGCCATCGCGGCGAACTCCCCGGGACTCTTGCGCGCCTGCTCCAGCATCCGCGTGAACATGCCGTCGGGCAGCAGGCCGACGTCCTCGGCGAACATGCAGAACACCAGCCGGTTGACGAAACGCGCGACCTCCTGCGGCTCACAGTCGCGCCCGCGCAGGGCTTGCGCCAGCGCGGCGAACGCCTCCGCCGCGCGCTCGGTCAACGCCTGCCGGGTCTCGCCGGGCCGCAGGCGGTGCGGGTCGGACATCGCCCATTTGAGCTTGGCGCGCACGGCGGCGTCGGCGAGATCGTCCAACGCGAGCTCGTGGGTCTCGCTGACGCTGTTGGTCCAATTGGTGCGGATGCGGAACCGCTCCATGTCGGAGACGATCAGCAGCGGCGGGTTCTCCAGCGCGAGCGCGTATTGGCGCAGTTGGCGGAAGGCCGCGTCCAGGTCGGCGTGCTTGCCTTTGTACTCCCAGGCGAAGCAGTGCCGTTTCCAGACATCGGCCCAGCCGTCGCCGCCGATGTCCTTGCGCGCGCCGCGCTCGAAGCAGTAGCGCTCGCCGGTGGGGTCGGCTTCGGCCGGCGTCGGCTCGCCGAGCAGCCGGCACAGGTCGATGAAGTGCTCCTGCGCCGCCGAGCGCTCTTTGAGTTCCGACGCCCGCCACTTGGCGATGAACTCCCCCGGCGTCACCGTCGTCCGGCCTTTCTCTGCAATGAAGCTGCGCTAACCAAACGATTCCAGTCCTGCGCCATGCGCAGCAAGCGAGAACGCAAACCCACAATCATCGCAGAACCGGCGAAACAGGCGCTTGCGGCTGGTTACGGCAACAATGACGGCCGCGTTTATCGGGCCGTGGGCGGCGTTCCCGCCGGCATTCGTCGAAGGCGCCCCGGCCGACCTGCCGCCGGTCCCGGCGGCGCCGGCGTTGCTGCGCGGTTATTCGGGGGTGAATCCGCCGTAGCGGGCGCGGCGCGGCAAGACGAGCAGACAACTGCTTTAATGATGGCTGGAGCAACGCTATGGGAACCCTCGTCCCCAACCCTGACACGCAACAGGCCCGCCGGCCTGCCGGCCTCTACGAGCGCGACTTCTACTCCTGGGGGCTGCAGCAGGCCGACGCCTTGCGCCGCCGCGACTTGAAGGCCGTCGATTGGGACAACGTCATCGAGGAGATCGAAGACTTGGCGAAAGCACAGCAGCACAATTGGGCAGCCTATTGCGCCCGCTCAATCGAGTATCTGTTGAAAATCGATTACTGGGAGCGCTCCACTGAATGGGTGCTGCGGCATTGGTCGCAGGAAGTGGAAAACTTCCGTATTGAAATGGCGGAACTCATAGACGAAAACCCGGGTCTGAAGAGCGTGTACGCTGAGATGTTCGCCGCAGCTTGGAAACGCGGCCGCAGCTACGCCGTCAAGAGTCTGGCCGGATACGACGAGCGGCGCAAAGCCAAGCGCAAAGAACCGGTCTCTCGCAAACAGGAGCGCCGCAAGTGGGACGGCATGCTGCCCCAGCAATGCCCTTACCGGTTCGAGCACGTCACCGCTTACGACGCGAAAACCGATCGGGAGCCGCGAGAGGATGTCTGGCCCCCCAACGTGGCGCGGATCCTCAACGTCCGACTCAACGAGGACTATCCGATTCTCCCCGACTACAAGCCGGAACACGGTTCTTCCCCAAGCCGCCAACCTTCCAGCGGTTTCGGTTGGGAGCGTTGACGCTCCTACGCTGAATCCCTTGCGACGCTGAGAAAAACTTTCCTGGGCGGGCGGATGCGGGCCGATAACGGGCTTGGCAGGAGGAAGTTCGCCATGACCCGCACCTGCCGCCTCGGGCTGTTGTTGTTTTTCCCGCCGCCGGCGGCCCGCCGGTATGTTAAGCTGCGGGGTATCCGAGGGGCCTGTTCGCCATCGCAGTGTTGTCAGGTCGATGATCCCGCTGACGCCCGCGTTCTATGAATTTTTCGCCGGGGCCGGGATGGTGCGGGCCGGTCTGGGCAAGCATTGGCGGTGTCTGTTCGCCAACGATATAGACCGCAAGAAAGCCGCGGCGTACCGTTTGAATTGGGGAACGGACGAGCATCTATACGGCGATGTCAGAGACGTGACCGCCGAAGATTTGCCGGGCCGCGCCGATCTTGCCTGGGCGTCGTTTCCTTGTCAAGACTTGTCGCTTGCCGGCTGCGGCGCCGGCTTGCAAGGCGAACGATCGGGCATGTTTTGGCCGTTCCAGCGGCTCATGCTGGAGTTGGGCCGGCAACGCAGAGCGCCGACGCTGCTCGTTCTCGAAAACGTATGCGGAACCTTGGCTGCTCACGGAGGCAGGGATTTTACGGCGATTTGCCAAGCCCTTCAGGAAGGCGGATACCGCTACGGCGCTTTGATCGTGGACGCGGCGCTGTTCGTTCCGCAATCCAGGCCGAGACTCTTCGTGATCGCCGTTCGCGAAGACGCCGCGATACCCCGGAAGCTCGCCGGCCCCGGCCCGCTCGGAGGATTCCATCCGCGGATGCTGGAGACCGCATGGCGCAAGCTTCCGGATGCGGTCAAGGAAAACTGGATATGGTGGGCTGCATCCGCTCCGCCGCCCAGGAGAATCGGTTTCTCCGACCTTCGAAGACGACCCCGCCGACGTTTCCTGGCGCGCGCCGGCTGAAACCGCAAAGCTGCTGGCCATGATGAGCGCGGTCAATCTGGAGAAAGTGCGCAAGGCCAAGTTGCTGGGACGCCGCATCGCGGGCACGGCGTACAAGCGTACGCGGCGCGACGCGGCGGGGCGCAAGACGCAGCGCGCCGAAGTCCGCTTCGACGACGTTGCCGGTTGCCTGCGAACGCCGGCCGGCGGCTCCAGCCGGCAAATTGTCGTCGTCGTCAAGGGCGGCAAGGTGCGTTCGCGCCTGATGTCGAGCCGCGAAACGGCGCGTCTGATGGGTTTGCCGGACGACTATATCCTGCCCGACAACTACAATGAGGCGTATCGTTTGACGGGCGACGGGGTCGCGGCGCCGGTGGTGCGCTTCCTGGCGCGCGAGATTTTCGAGCCGGCGCTTGCGCCGGCAGGGCAGACCGGAGCGGCCGCATGAGCGTTATCCTCTGCAAGCGCAACGAGCAACTCCGCAAGAAAATCGAGGATTCGGCCGAAACCCTGAAAACCGAAGCGCACACCCTCGAAGTTGGGCGCCGCGCAACGGACATCGTTCGGACTACTCGGATCGAGCGCGCCGGCGCCGTTCAACGGGAGTCCGCTCCAACGGCCATTCGGCGGTCATGAGCGAATCCGCCGAGCAGCGGAGCAGGATCATGCGGACGGTCAAAGGCCGTCACACCAAGCCGGAAATGGCGGTGCGCCGGCTGCTGCACCGGATGGGATTCCGCTACCGGCTGCACCGAGAGGACCTGCCGGGGAAACCGGATATCGTTTTCGGACCGCGCCGCAAAGTCATCTTCGTACACGGATGCTTCTGGCACGGCCACGACTGCAAGCGGGGCAAGCGGATGCCGGCCACGAACGTCGAGTATTGGCAAGCCAAGATCGCCCGCAACGTCGAGCGTCACGGCAGGCAACTCGCCGCGCTCGACGCCGCCGGCTGGTCGGCGCTGACGCTGTGGGAGTGCGAATTGAAGGATGAAAGCGCGCTTGCCCGTCGTCTGCGGGTTTTTCTTGAAGATTGAGCGACCCCCTATCCGGCGGTCACTGCCGGCGCTCGTCAGCCCAACCGTTAACCGCCAAGCGGCTTGAATAGGCTCGCTTCGCGGACGGACTTCTGCCACGGGCCGATAGCGGCTCCGCAGGGAGCCTTGAGTCTCTTGGACATCTGAAAAAGCGCGGCGCCGGTGAGATCGGCCGCCTCGATACCCGGGTGCGAACGGAGCGTCCCGCCGGCACGGCGGCCGGAGCCGTGTACGGATCCAGGTCTTGACGCCGGCCCTTCGTGCGCACTCTCGGCGCGAAACGTGCGGCAGGGCGATCATGCTACCTTGGGCGATGTTCAGTGTGCTATGCGTCTGCGAGACCGAGAGGCACAGACCATGAAGGCCATCGTCCAGGAAGCGTACGGCTCGGTTGAAGTACTGCGGCTCAGGGATATCCACAGGCCGCGGGTGGGTGAACGCGACGTGTTGGTGCGCGTACATGCGGCGGGCATCGAGCCCGGCGTCTGGCACCTCATGACGGGCCGGCCGTACCTCGTGCGCCTCATGGGCTACGGGCTGCTCAAGCCGAAGCACCGCGTGGCGGGGCAGGATGTTGCGGGGCAGGTGGCGGCGGTTGGCGCGGACGTGACGCGGTTCCGGCCCGGCGACGACGTGTTTGGCGCCTGCAGCGGCGCCTTCGCCGAATATGTCTGCGCGGGGGAGGACAAGTTGGCGCTGAAGCCGGCCGGCCTCACCTTCGAGCAGGCGGCGGCCGTTCCCACGTCCGCTCTGACTGCGCTCCAAGCCCTGCGCGACGCGGCGCAGGTCACGCCGGGGCAGACCGTGCTGGTCATCGGCGCAGCGGGCGGCGTCGGCACGTTCGCGGTGCAACTCGCCAGGGCGTTCGGCGCCGAGGTCACAGGCGTGTGCAGCGCGGCGAAGACGAATCTGGTCCGATCCATCGGTGCCCACCATGCCATCGACTACACCCGGGTAGATTTTGCCGACGGCCGGCGACGCTACGACATTATCCTCGATACGGCGGGCAATCGTTCGCTGTCGCATCTCAGGCGCGCCCTCGGCCCCGCGGGCACGCTCGTGATCATCGGCGGAGAAGAGGGCGGACGGTGGCTCGGCGGCACGGATCGCCAGTTCCGGGCGCTGCTGCTGTCACCGTTCGTGCGCCAGACGCTGCGGTCGCTGTTCTCGACGGTGGTCGCGGCGGATCTGCAACGCCTGCACGAGTTGATCGAAGCCGGCAAGGTCGTTCCGGTCATCGACAGAACCTATCCGCTGAGCAGTGTGCCCGACGCAATCCGTCGCCTGGAAGCAGGGCATGCGCGCGGAAAGATCGCCATAACCGTCCATCCGCAATCGTAGGAGGCCGTGGTGAAACCCCGTGTCACACCGAGGCGTCCAGGCGCCCGGCTGACAAGGCGCGACGAGGGAGCATATTGGGCATATTCGACCCCGTTGAGCAATGGTCCAGCGCGGGCGCTTGCGGGATGCATGGCCGCTCGAATGCAGCGGCGGGGCCTTTTGCCACGGCCTTCTATATCGGGCAACCCCAGGTGCGCCGTCGGGCGTTGATTCAACTCCGACGGCCGCCACTTGGCGATGAACTCCCCGGAGTCACGGCATCGGCGCCGGCCGGGACGCAGCGACTCGACCGGTTCCTTTTGGAAATGAAACTGCGATGCCCAAACGATACCGGCCCCCTGCCCGCGCCGTGTGCGACAAGCGAGAGCGCAAACCAACAATCATCGTAGATGCCGCCGCCGGCGGGAAGATCGAAGACCCGCGACTCACAGTCCCCAGTCTTGGATGAAGTGCGTGTCGTAGCGTCCGGAGACGAACTCCGGGCTGTCGAGGATGCGCAGGTGCAGGGGAATCGACGTTTTGATGCCCTCTACCGCGCTCATCGTCAGCGCTCGTTTCATGCGCTGGATGGCGAGTGGGCGGTTCGGCGCGTGGGCGATGACCTTGGCCACCAGGGAGTCGTAGTAGGGGGGCACGCGCCAGCCCCCGTAGGCGGCCGTATCGACGCGGACGCCCAAGCCGTTGGGCGGCGCGAATTTGGCGAGCAGCCCCGCCGACGGCGCGAACGTCTCGGGGTCCTCGGCGTTGATGCGGCACTCGATGGCGTGGCCCTCGATCGCGACCGGCCGGGGGACGACGGTCGACAGCGGCTGCCCCGCCGCGAGCAGCAACTGGCTCTTGACCAGATCGACCCCCGTGACGGCCTCGGTGATCGGATGCTCGACCTGGATGCGGGCGTTCAACTCGATGAAGTAGAGCTCGCCGTCCGGGTCCATCAGGAACTCGACGGTGCCGGCGTTGGCGTAGCCGATCGACGCCAGGGCTTTGGCGATCGTCGCGCCCATCTCGGCCCGCAATTCGGGGCCGACGCCGCAGGCGGGCGTCTCTTCGAGCAGCTTCTGGTGGCGCCGCTGGATGGAGCACTCGCGCTCGCCAAGCGAAAGCACCTCGCCGTGCTTGTCGCCGAGCACTTGAAACTCGATATGCCGCGGGCGCTCGATGAATTTTTCGAGATAGACGTCGCTGTTGCCGAAAGCGGCGGCGGCCTCGGCCTGCGCTTGGCGGAAGGCATGCTCGATTTCGCCGGGCGAGCGCACGATGCGCATGCCGCGGCCGCCGCCGCCGCCTGCCGCCTTGACGATGACCGGGCAGCCGATCTCTTCTACCCACTGCTTCGCTTCGGCTTCGGACTTCAGCGGCTCTTCGGTTCCAGGCAGAATCGGAATGCCCGCTTGCTTGACGGCGGCGCGGGCGCGCACCTTGTCGCCCATCAACCGAATCACGTCGGGGCTCGGGCCGATGAAGCGGATGCCGCAGGTCTGGCAGATTTCGGCGAAGCCCGCGTCTTCGGCCAGGAACCCGTAGCCCGGGTGGATCGCGTCGACGTCCGCCATTTCCGCGGCGCTGATGATCGCCGGAATGCTCAGATAGCTGTCGGCGCTCCTGGCCGGGCCGATGCAGATCGCCTCGTCCGCGTAGGAGACGTGCAGGGAGTCCTTGTCGGCGAGCGAATAGACGGCGACGGCGCGGATGCCCAAGTCCCGGCAGGCGGCGATGACGCGGAGGGCGATTTTCGCCGCGGTTGGCGATAAGAACTTTCTCGATCATGCGCTAAAGCGGTTACTGCGCGGGGACGATCTTGAACAGCCGCTGCCCGTATTCCACGCCCTGCCCGTTTTCGACGAGCCGCTCGGCAACGACGCCGTCGACTTCGGATTCGATCTCGTTCATCAGCTTCATCGCTTCGACGATGCAAACGGTGCGTCCCTTGGCGATGCGGTCGCCGGTTTCGACGAACGGCGGCGCGTCCGGCGCGGGGGCGGCGTAAAACGTGCCGACCATGGGGGATTCGATATAGAAAGCGGAGTCGTCGGCGCCGGCCGCTTCCGCCTCCGCTGCAGCGGGGGCCGCGGGCGCGGGGTGGGCGGCGGCGGGGGCCGGGACCGCCGCGGCTGCGGCCGCCGGACCTTGCCGCACGATGCGAATCCGCTGCTTGGAAGTCTCGTATTCGAGCTCGCTCAAATCCTTCTCGACCGCCAGATCGGCAAGCTCGCGGATGGAATCCAAGTCGATTTTTGCTTCAGACACTTCGTTCTCGATACCTTTACTCGATGACCCGCAATTCCCGCGGCGTCGGCGTCAGCACTTCACAACCGTTGCGTCTGACCACGACCACGTCTTCGATGCGCACGCCGGCTACGCCCCGCAGATAAACCCCCGGCTCCACGGTTACGACCATGCCCTCCTGCAGGCGCTTGCGCTGCTTGGGGGCCAGCCGCGGACTCTCGTGAATTTCAAGGCCGAGTCCGTGGCCCGTCGAGTGTACAAACAATTCATCCAGCCTTTTGCCGTCAACTTTCGATTTTCTCAGAATTTGCCGGGCGCGCCGGTCGATCGTCCGGCACTCGACTCCGGGGCGGATGGCGTCGACCGCAGCCTGTTGCGTTTCGTGTACGGCGTTGAACAATGCCATTTGACGCCTGTCCGGAAGTCCCAGACCGATCATCCGCGTCATGTCGCTGTTGTAACCGTCGAGTATAGCACCCTGATCGACTACGATCAGGCTTTTCGGCGACGGCTTTGCGTCGCGGGGCTGGGCGTGGGGCAGCGCGCTCTGAGCGCCGCCCGCGACGATGGTGGGGAAGGCCGCGCCCGCGGCGCCGAGCTTGCGCATGGCGAACTCGATCTCGGCCGCGAGGCGGCGTTCGGTCCAGCTTGGGCGCAGCTTGCGGCAGACCTGTTCGAAAGCCCGGGAGTTCAACTCGACCGAGCGCCGGATGGCGTCGATCTCGGCGGCGCTCTTGACGCTGCGCAGCTTCTCGACGGCGTTGTCGAACGGCGCGAGCCGGCAGTCCGGCAGTTCCTGCTCGAGAAAGCGGAACGCGGCGTAGCTCAGCCGATTTTTCTCGAATCCCAGGCGCTTGATCCGCCGTTTACGCACCGCGTCGGCGAACGCCGGGCGGGAATCGCCGAACGTGATTTCCAACTCCAGCCCGGAAGTTTGCTGTGCCGCCTGCGTCGCGTAACGGCTGTCGGTGAACAAGCAGGCGCGGTCGTCTTCGACCAGCAGATGCCCGGCGCTGCCGCTGAAGCCGGTCAGGTAGCGGATGTTGACAAGCTCGGAGACATAGAGCGCAACGCCCTTCGCGGCCGCCCGCAGGGAATCGCGGCGCGCGGAATATTCGTTCGCCGGCATGACAAGCGCCGCAGGGCGCTGCTTACCGTTCCCTGGGAGCGGCCCAACGCGCGTATTTGCGGCCCACTCGGGCCCCGGCCGTGCTGCCGTTGTGGATCAAGATGCGGTAGCGGAAGCGCAACTCCTCGCCCTGCGCCAAGGTAATGCCGCCGTCGCGCGATTCGTCGGCGTGAAAATCGTGCTCGCCGAAAATGTTCGCCGCGAAAAGACCGTAGCCGCGCACGTGCCAGTAGGTCGGGTGTTTCGGATTGGAGGGGTGGTCGAAGATGGCGATGCCCAGCGGCTTGCCGTCGATGCTGCCGGCGTAATCTACCCAGGGCGACCGTTTGCCCCAAGCGTTCGCCTCGGTCGCCAGGCCCTCGGCGTTGACGATTCTGCCCGTGCGGGGGACGCCCCGGGCGCGGAAATGCGGCTCTTCCAGCTCGGTGGCGACGCGCACGGCGAACGCGCCCTCTTTGGTGTCGCCGAAATGCACTTTTTCCGCAACCGCGGTCAGAGTGATATTGAAATCGACGATGCGGTCCCTTGTCGCCGCTCGAAAGATCATCACGCGGTCTTCTGAGAGCAGCGTTGCGCCGCCGGGCGCGTTCCAGTCGAACCGGGCGCGGATGCGGCCGTTGTTGCCGCGCTTGTCGCCTTGGCCCATGATCCTCGCGTTGACGATCCTGTCCAGCACGATCGCGCCCTTCTTCTCCCGCGGCGTCTGCGTTTTCTCGTTGGCCCAGAAGTCGAAGCCGTTGACCTCGCCGTGGCTGAACCACACGCTGCGGTGGTGGTCGTGGTCGGTTTGCTCGCCGGGGATGCGCTCCATCGGCCAGCCGCGGGTGACGATCGTGCCGTCCGGGGCGCGCAAGGGGTGCAGATACGGTTTCGGCGTTTCGGGGCCGAAGTAGAAAGCGGAGAACGGCTTGCCGTCGATCGAGACGTCGATGCGCCCGTCCTTGCGCTCGAAAGCCACCTGAGCGCTGAGCGCCGCGGCCGCGGCGAGCGGGACGAACACGAGCCGGAGACGCATCGTACCCTCATAGTGAAGCACAAACGCGGCGTTTGGTGGGGGATTGGGATTCGATTGTTGGCCGCGCGGCGCCGCCGCGGCCTCAGGCCCGCAACCTTGCGGCCATCAAGTCGCAATACTCTTGCGACGTGTCGATGCCGATGCCGCGCCTACCCAGCTCGCGGGCGGCGACCAGCGTGCTGCCGGAACCCGCGAAGGGGTCGAGCACGATGTCGCCGGGATCGGTGAACAGGCGGATGAACCAGTTGGGCAGGGCCGGCGGGAAAGCCGCCGGATGTCCCTGAAATCCGCACTCGGTCGCAAGGCGCAGCACGTTCGTGGGGTAGGCCGTCTCGCGCCCGACCCAGTTCTCGACCTTCTTGCCGAACCCGTTGCCGTGCTTCGATTCGTCTCTGATGCGGTCGGTCTGCGACAGGTTGCGCAGGCGGCTGTTCTTCCAATCGCCCATCGGCGCCTTGACGGCCTCCTGGCGCATTTTGAACCGCTTGTTGAGCGTGAAGTGCAGCAGGCGTTCCCATGAATCCCTGAAGCGGTTGGGCCATTTGCCGGGATAGCAGTTCTTCTTGTGCCAGCAGTACTCTTCGACCCACCGCCAGCCCTGTTTCCTGAGCGCCAGGATCAGCTCGATGACGTAGGTGTGCCGCTCGCCGTTGACGGCGCTCTCCTTGATGTTGAGCACGAACGAGCCGTCGGGCTTGAGGCATGCGCGGAACGCCTGCGCCCGGGGCAGGAACCAATCCACGTAGTCGTCGGGATGGACGCCGCCGTAGTTGTTCTTGCGTTGATCCGCGTAGGGCGGGGAGGTGACGATGAGGCTTACCGAGCCTGGTTCGACCCGGCCCGACGCGATCGCCTCCAGGCAGTCGCCGTGCAGTATCCGCCACTCGGCGGCGCCGTCGTCGGAAAACATGCCGATTTGGCCGGCGGGCGCGGCTTGGCGGCAACGCGTTTCCGTGTCCTCGTGTTTTTCGCCGAGGCCGCTGTCTGCGGCGGGCATTCCCTCTAGCCTACCTGAATCAGGCCGTAGCGCCTTTGCCATTTGCCGCGGATATAGTTCGCCAACTCGGCCAGCGCCTCGACGCTGGGCGGATTTTCCACGTATGCGGTCGCTTCGTTCCGCGCCGCCTCCAGGGCTTCCCGGTCGCGCAGCAGGTTGGCCACGCGGAACGACGGCAGTCCGCTCTGCTTGGCGCCGAAGAACTCGCCCGGGCCGCGCAGTTGCAGATCCACCTCCGCGATGCGGAAACCGTCTTGGCTTTCGGTCATCGTCTTCATGCGCTCGCGGGCGTTTTCGGTGGGATTTTCGGTCATCAGCACGCAGTAGCTGCGGTGCGCTCCGCGGCCGACGCGTCCGCGAAGCTGGTGCAACTGACTCAGACCGAAGCTTTCGGCGTGTTCGATCGCCATCACGGTCGCGTTCGGCACATCGACGCCGACCTCGACCACCGTTGTCGAGACGAGGATCTGCGTTTCGCCCCGGCGGAAGCGCTCCATCGCTTCGTCCTTGGCTCCGGTGGGCAGCCTGCCGTGCAGCAGGTCGAGCTTGAGGTCGGGGAAAACGTCCTTGGAAAGATGCTCGAATTGTTTCTGCGCCGCTTTCACCGTCTTCGTCTCGGATTCGTCGATCAACGGATAGACGATGTACGCCTGACGGCCGGCGAGGACTTGCTTGCGCACGAAATCGTAAACCTTCCCAGCCTGAGCGACGGTCCGATGTCTGGTGACGATCGGACTGCGTCCCGGAGGCAACTCGTCGATGATCGATACGTCGAGCTCGCCGTAGAAAGTGAGCGAGAGGGTGCGGGGGATCGGCGTCGCGGTCATCACCAGGACATCCGGATGGGAGCCTTTGCGCAGCAGTTCCAGGCGCTGCAGCACGCCGAAACGGTGCTGCTCGTCGATGACGACCAGGCCGAGCCGCTTGAATTCCACGTCTTCGGAGATCACCGCGTGCGTGCCGACGACGACGTGCGCGAGTCCCTCGGCGATCAGCCGCTTGATTTTCTGCTTCTCTCTCGCGCTGCGGGACCCGGTCAGCCCGGCGACCACGTAGCCGGCCGGCTCCAACAGTTTCTTGACGGACAGGAAGTGCTGGGTCGCCAGGATCTCGGTGGGCGCCATCAGAGCGACTTGGTAGTCGTTTTCGAGGGCGATGACCGCGGCCTCGATCGCCACGATGGTCTTGCCGCTGCCGACGTCGCCTTGCAGCAGGCGGTTCATCGGCGTTGGCGCGGCCATATCCGCGGCGATTTCGCCGAGCACTCGTTTTTGCGCGCCCGTGGGCTTGAAGGGCAGGATCTGTTTGATCTTCTTGCGGGCGCGGTCGTTGAGCTCGAAGGCGATCCCCGCGGCCGCCCGCAACTTCGCCCGCTTGAGCGCCAGGCCGCATTCGAGGAAGAAGAATTCTTCGAAGACGAGGCGGAACTGTCCGGGCGTGCGGCGGGCTTCCAGCAGCCGCATGTCGGTATTCGGCGGTGGGAAATGCGTCTCCTGCAGCGCGGCTTTGCGCTGTGGCAGGCCCAGCCTGCGGCGGATCGCCTCCGGGATCGGGTCGTCGTCGGGCACGGCGGCGAGGGCGCGGTGCATCATGCCGCGCAGCATACGCGTGGTGACTTTTCCGAACGCCTTGTAGATGGGAACGATGCGGCCGAGGTGCAGCTTGGCTTCGGGGTCGTCCCGGCGAAGGATTTCGAATTCGGGGTGCAAAACGGAGAGTTGGCGCGAGTATTTGTCGTAGTCGATCCGCCCGTAGGCGGCGACGGTTTGCCCCTCCTCGAACCGCGCCTGCAAATAGGCGCTGCGAAACCATTTGCAAACGACGCTTTGCTCTGCGCTGTCTTTCAAGCGGGCTTCGAACACATGCATCCCGCTGCGCCCCAAGCGGTAGAGTTGCGTCGCCGTAACGGTTCCGACGACCGTCGCCGTTTCTCCCGGGGCCAGTTCGGAAATCGGCTTGAAGTTGCTGCGGTTCTCGTAGCGCCGGCGGCACGTAGTAGAGCAACTCTTCGATCGTGGCGATGCCCCGCGACTCGAAGAGCTCCGCGCGGTCCGGCCCGACGCCCGGCATATCCTTGATCGGAGTGTCGAGTTGCATCGACCGCAAACTTTCGATTTTAGCCGCGCCGCCTGCCGCCATGGGACCGTGCTAGGTGACGCGGCAGCGCTCCAACTCTTCCCAGAGAAAGCGCACGCCGTGCCCCGGGCGTTCCGGCGGCCGGCTGAAGCCGTCTGCGATGGGCAGCGGTTCCTCGATGAAGCGCTCCAGCCCGAACCCGTGTACTTCGAGATACGACGCATTGGGAACCGCCGCCAACAGGCTGACGTGGAGGTCGTGGACGCCGTGCGTGGTCACCGGCAGGTTGTGCGCCTCGGCGAGATGCGCGATTTTCATCCAGGCCGTGACGCCCGCCGCAATTGGAAAGATCCGGTTCGGGAAACGAGACCGCGCCGGCGGCGATCATTTTTTGAAACTCATAGGTCGTATGCAGATTCTCGCCGGCCGCCACGGGCAGCGGCCCCTCTTGCTCGATGGCGGGCGTGCCCCGCGACGTCGTCGGGGATCGTCGGCTCTTCCAGCCAGTAAACGTCGTATTCCGCAAGCGCCCGCGAGGCGCGTAGGGCTTCGTCCACGCTCCCATTTCATGTTGGCGTCGAACCATCAAGGGAATGTCGGGGCCGAGCGCTTCGCGGATGGCGGCCACCCGCGCGACGTCTTCGCGCAGGCGTTCGCGCCCGACCTTCATTTTGTGATTGCCTGGAAACCGGCCTCCAGGTTTTCTTGCCGTTTGTTCCCGCAACTCTTCGAGCGGCATGCGCAGGTCGATGCCGCCCGCATAGACTTTCACTTGGGGAGAACAGCCGCCCAGCAGACGCCATAGAGGCTCGCCGGCTGCTTTGGCCTTGAGATCCCAGAGGGCGACATCGACGGCCGAGACGGCGAAGCTTGCCGGTCCGCCGCGGCCGACGTAGTGCGTCGCCCGCCACATGGCGTTCCAAAGCTGCTCGGTCCGCCGCGGATCCCGGCCTGCCAGCAACGGCTTCAGATCGTTCTCGATCAGACTGCGGATCGCCGGCCCGCCGGCATTGCCGACCGTGTAGGTGTAGCCGACGCCTTCGAGGCCGGCGGCGGCGATGCGCGCGACGATGACGGCGAACTCCCGAATCTCGCCGTGAGTCGAGTCGCTCAGCGGTTGCGGCAGAGGAATGCGGTAATGGGCGGCTTCGATCCGGTCGATCCGCCATAATCTCACGAGGTTAGCAGCAGCCTATGGCCAAAACTCCGCCGAGCCGCCGGTGTTATCCTGCGCATGATGCGGCCCTGTTCGACTTACGACGACGTCAATCTGATCTTGCGTCTTTACGAGTTGCGGCGCGAGCCGCGCATGAGAGAAGCGCGCGCTTGGTTTGCCGCGTCCTACCGCGCTGCGACCCTCAAACAGTTTCACTCTCTCTGCCCGGCCGGATCGAAGAAAAATGCGAGCTTCCGCCAAGTAACGACCTATTGGGAAATGGTTCGCTTCGTTCATCACGGCGGAAAGTGCTGCAGAAAGAGATATTCTTCGAGAGCGGTCGGGAAATGCTGGTTGTCTGGGTGCGGCTCGAGCCCGTGCTCGCGGAGATGCGCGAGGCGTTCCAGGACTCCTCGCGGTACGCCAACCTCGAGGCCGTCGCCAAGGATTTCATCGCCTTGGTGGGAGCAGCGCGGCGCCCGGATCTTACGAAGCGTTCCGCGCCCGGGTCGCCTGACCGCCCCTTACTTCCCCAAGGCCAGGATGACGTGGTACTCGTCCGCGGTTACCGCCGACACCGAAAGCCGCATCTGACGGATCAGATTCATCTGCTGCAGCCGCGGGTCCTGTTTGATCTGTTTCAACGAGACCGGCTTGGCGAGGGCTCGCACCGGCTTGAGATCGACCACCGACCAGCGTTCGTCATCCGTTGTCGGGTCCTGGTAATGCTCGCGGATCACCTCGGCGATGCCGACGATTTCCAGACCTTCGTTCGAGTGATAGAACAGCGCCCGGTCGCCTTTCTTCATGGCCCGCAGATTATTGCGGGCCTGATAGTTGCCGCACTCCGTCCCAATACGTCGAGCCGTCTTTCACGAACTGCTCCCACGAATACTTGAACGGCTCGGATTTGACCAGCCAGTAATTTCTCCCGCGCGCCGGCAAACGGGTAGGATAACACTCTCCACTTGCAGGCGCGAGTCAGCGCCCCTGCCACAGATCGGCGATGTTCGATTTGTGGCGCCAGATCAGGAATATCGTCATCAGCAGGGCGTAATGCCCGTGCGCCGGGCCGAAATGCAGGAACAGCGCGACGGTGAAGAACGCCCAGGTCGCGAGCGAAGCCAACGCGCCCCTTTGACGCCATTGCCTGCGGCTGCCCAGAGACCGAAAAACCACAAAAAAGGCCAGCGCCGCCAAGGCCCACAGCGGATACAGCCGCAGCATCACGCCGCCCGAGGTGGCGATGCCTTTACCCCCGTTGAACTTCAGCAACGGCGAGTAGCAATGCCCGAAAACCACGCACAACCCGTAGAGCCAGCCGATATTGAGCGGGTCGCCGTCCGCGTAGAACAACATGACCGGCGCGAAGCCCTTGGCCATGTCGCCGATCAAGGTAAGCGCCGCGCGCGGTTTGGAGAAGCGCAGGACGTTGTTGAAGCCGGGGTTTCCGGAGCCGACATCGCGGATGCTCGTTCCCGATCCCCACATCGCGATCACCGCGAACGGAATCGACCCGCAGGCGAACGAGGCCAGCATCTTGAGCAGTATCGGCGTGTCGAGCATGGCGGCTCCAGGTTTTACAGCGGCGTTGCGATCAACAGGCCGGCAATCGCGGCCGTGAGAAAGTTCGCCAGCGTACCTGCTATCATCGCGCGAAATCCGAGCAATGCCAACTCCCCGCGGCGGTCGGGGATCAGCGAGCCGATGCCGCCGACCTGCACCCCGATCGAGCCGAAATTGGCGAAGCCGCACAGGGCGTACCCGGCAATCAGGAACGATTTGGAGTCGAGCGCCGCCTTCATGTCGTGCAACGCCGCATAGCCGATGAACTCGTTGAGCACCATGCGCGTGCCGAGCAGGTTGCCGACGGCGCCGGCATCCGCCCAGGGCACGCCCAGCAGCCAGGCCGCGGGCGTGAAAAGCGGCCCCAGCAGGTCTTGAATCCTGCCGGGGAACCAGCCCCATCCCGTCCATCCCTGGATGCCGCCCAGGATGCCGTTCAGCACCGCCACGAGCCCGACGAAAGTGACCAGCACGGCGCCCACGTGGAGCGCGAGCATCAGCCCTTCGGCCGAGCCGCGGGCCGCGGCGTCGATCAGATTGCGGTCTCTCGCCCTCGTCTGCTCGGGAATGCCGCCCAGGGTTTCGGGGCGGCCGCTCTCCGGCTCGATCATCTTGGCGAGCATGATGCAGGCCGGCGCCGTCATGACCACCGCCGTCAGCAGGTGCTCGGCGGCAACGCCGCCCACGTGTGCGTAAGCGACGAGCAATGCGCCGGAGATCGTCCCCATGCCTCCTGTCATCACGGTCATCAACTCCGAGCGCGTGAGGTTCTGCAGATAGGGCCGGATCGTCAGCGGCGCTTCGGACTGCCCCAGAAACACATTGGCCGCGACGTTCAGCGATTCCGCGCCGCTGGCCTGCATCCCCCGCTGCATCGCGATGGCGATGCCCTTCACGATCCATTGCATGACGCCCAGGTGATAGAGCACGGCGAAGAGCGCCGAGACGAAAACGATCAGAGGCAGAATCTGGAAGGCCAAGATCACGCCGTTCTCCGATCTGCCCAATTCGCCGAAGACGAACCCGCTGCCCTCCTCGCCGAATTTCATGAGATTGTTGAACCCCGCGCCGGCGACCTCGAAAATCCGGCCGAACGGCGTCTTGAGCACGAGCGCGGCGAGCGCCGATTGCAAGCCGAGACCCCACAGAATGAGGCGGGGCCGGACGGCCTTGCGGTTCGACGACAAACCGTAGGCCGCGGCCAGAACGGCGGCGATTCCCAGCAGCCCCATGTGCAACGGAAGCCCCCATTATAGGAAGCGCGGCAACCGGCTCGCCGCTACACTGTGACGTAGATGAAACCCCGGCCGCGGCCCGTGGCTCCCTCCAGGCTGGTCGATCTGGCGCAGGCGACGATGGCCCGAGCGCCCTTCCCGATGCTCGCCAGCGTTGACGGCGACCGGCCCCGGTTGCGGCCGATCTCTCCCCTGCGCACGGAGGGCTTCCGCGTCTATTTCGCATCTTTCCGCAGCTCGAACAAGACCGCGGAACTGGCGTCGAACCGCTCCGTCGAGCTTTGCTACCTGGACGAAGGACACGACCAGGTGCGCATTGCCGGCACGGCCCATCCGGTGGAAGACGCCGCGGTCCGGCAGTCGATTTGGGACGCCAACCCGCTGCTGCGAAACTTTATGGGTTCGATCGACAACCCGGAATTCATGCTCTATCGAGTCGATCCTTCGCGGGTGCGTTTCATGCGCGAGTGGGCTCTCGAGTACCATGAGGTCCCGCTCGCATGACGCGCTTCGTCCGCACGCTTGCCGCCGTATTTGCCATTTCGGCCGCGCTGCGGGCCGACGGAGACTTGCGCTTCGCCAAGCTCGGCGATTTCGAGCTGGTCAGCGGCCGAGTCATCGAAAACTGTCTCGTCGGCTACCGCACGTTCGGCGCGCTTAACGCCGACCGCTCGAACGCGGTGCTCTTTCCGACCTGGTTCCGACTGTAAACGGCCAGATGCTTTGTGCGCTTTGGCCAGATGCTTTGTGCGTTTTTGTGACAGATGGTTTGTGTAGTTTCAGGTCTGTATTTTCGCGCACAGCCAGTGCCCGCGTACAGTGGATAGTGGCTGGTGAAAAGTGGAGAGTGGAAGAAAAAACGGCCGCGTCCCCGCAGCGGTAGCGCCGCGGGTCAGGAGTCGCCCGCGTCCGCTTCTTCGCGGGCGCGGCGGATCATCTCTGCGCGTATTTTGTAGGCGATCGGACTGGACTTGCGTATTTCTTCTGGGGTCGGCACATGGTTTTTCCCGGACGCGATACGCTCTTCCAGGCGCCGGAATTCAGGATCAGCGTTATTGACGCGGGCGATCTCGGCGTCCTCTTCGTCGGTGGGCAAGATGATGATGCGCTTCATATCCATCCGAGGCCGCGCTCCTCTGCGAAGCGTTTTGTCTCTCGCTTACCCCGCCCGCGGCCACATGGTAATCACACGGATGCGCCCGTCACGCTCAGTATAGACTACCCGGTGCAGCTTGCCGTCGATCAGGCCGTCCAGCGTCTGCCCTTCTTCACCGTCCTCGGTGTCGATGCTTATATATTCCGCCGTATCCCACTTAAAGAATCGCATGGCGGCGAAGTCGACCTTGCGGTCGCGCCGGACGTCGCGGCGCTTGCCCTCGTCCCACTCGTACACGTGTTGCGGGGAGGGCAGTCGGGCCAGGCGCTCGGTGAGCAGGCGCGAGACCTCGGCGCGGCGGGCGTCGTCGTCGCCCGGATTGTAGGCCCAACCGGGATCGATGCCTTCGGGCATGTCGACCGTCGTGTCCGTGCGCTTGTTGCGCCAGCGGCGCGTGACCACCCGAGGGCTCTCGCTCGGTTTCCAGCCGCGGCGCTGCATCATGCTCTCGCTGACCTGGATAACTCGGCAGCGGCAGCCCCAGCCGTTGGGCGGGTAGTGGGTGTTCCACCAGGGATCGTCGACCGGCAGGATCGTGCCGTGCCGAGCGGTATGTTCGGGGCGCGTGCGGCCGTCCTGCACCGCCGAGTAACGCAGGTAGGCGAAGCGGTCTTTGACTCGCTGGATGCGATCCCAGCGGCCGGCCGCGTAGGAGACGCGCAGGTTGGTCTCGAAGATCGTGCGCAGCTGGCGCGGGCTGCCGAGCTGGACGATGCGCTCCTCGCCGGTCTGGAGATCGCGCCGTTTCGCCCGGCCCCACCAGTCGTGCTTGCGTAGTAGCGGCTCGAGGTCGTCCTGAAATTGATCGAGGGTCGTGCCCTCGGCCAGCGCCTTGTCGACGCCGCCGCGGATGTCGGCCAGCAGGTCGAGCTTGGCCGCCTTGGCGACCGTGAAACCGACCGCGTGCTCTTCGGCCGAGATGTCGCGCCAGTCGTGACCGAGAACGTAGCCCTTGACGCGCAGGGCGCGGATCGCCTCCTCGGGCGGCAGGCCGGGATCGACTACGGGCATCGCACCGGCTCCGCTGACCTCATTCCCGCTCCTTCCCGGCCTCCGCCCGCGTCGCAAACGCGGCCCGCGCCAAGCCCTCGCCGAGCGCCGGGGACGCCGGCTCGGCCGCTGCCGCGCTCAACCGCTGGCCTACGTCGTCCAGGCTCTCCGCATTCGCCACGGCGGCCCGCACCGCCCGGATATCCGGGGCAATCAGCGGCTCCCAATCGGCCAGCGCCTCCGCGACCAGCTCGTCGACCGCGTCGCGACCCGCGCCGCGCGCCGCTGCAGCGGCCACGATAGCCGCATTCGCCGCGGGCTGCGCCGCCACGCCCCGCCAAGCCCTTGATCTTGCCCATTGCCCCGCCGATGCGCCCGACCGGCTTGCCCGCCGCCGGCTTCGGTTTCGCCGCCCGTCCGTCCGGACCCAACACGGCGCCCCCCCCCGCCGCCGCCGACCGCCCCGCCGCCCGCGTCCATCCGCAAAATCTTGACCCACAAGAAATCCAGCGCATACGAGAGACCGCCCGCCGCCGTCTGCAACATCCGCACGGCAATCCCCACTCCGATTCCCGCCGCCGTGATCGCCGCCCCCAGCGCGGTCACGGCGATAGCCACCGTCGTCGAGCGCGGCCAAGCGGAGATAAGCGCCTCGAGTTTCGCCACCGCCCACTCTACCCCGCCGGCGAAAGTCTCTATCGTCGGCAGCGCCAGATCGGCGATCTCCATCGTATCGGCCACCGTCGCCCGCGCCGTGAGCGCCGCCAGATCGGTCATGTCCACCACGCCTTGCGCGTCCAGCCCGGCGATGCCGCTCTTGGTCTGATACGCCGCTCGCAGATAGTCCGCCGGCGTGACGCCGGCCATGCGCTCGGACGCCGCGCGGGCGCCCTCGGCAACGGCATCCACCGATTCGCGGTCCACCGCCCCGCCGTTCCCGACGAACAGCGTCGCCAACTCGCCCCGCGCCGACTCCATATCGTGCAGCCGCTCCAGCGGCCCCGTCGCGATACGCATCGCGCCGCTCACCAGACGGCTGCCCTCGCCGGCGATCAGCGACAACCGGGCTACGTTCCCGGTGAAGCGGTCCAGCTTCCCCTGCATCCTCGTCAGTCTCTCGGCTTTGTCGCGGTAACGATCCATTTTGCGCACCGCGGCTTCCATGTCGCCGGTCAGCTTGCGCTGCGCGTCCCCCAGCCTGCGCGTGTCGATTCCGGCCTCGCGCAACTCCGCGCCAAGGCGGCCGAGCTCGCTCTTCTGCCGGCGGTGCGCCTCCGTCGCCCTGCGCGCGGCGTCTTGCCCCGCGTCAGCTTCGCGCGCCATCTTTTTCTGCGCTTTGGTCAGATCGAGACTCGCCCGCTCCAGCCGCTTCGTCGGGATGCCCGCCTCTTTCAGCTTGCGGCCCAGCTCCGACGCCCGCCGCCGCGCCGAATCCATCTCGGCGGCGCTCTTGCCGATCCGCGCCTCGACCGCGCGGAACGCCTGGATCGTCTTGTCGCGCTTGTCCAGCGCGCGCATCTTCGCCGCCAGCGCGCCGGCCTCCTTGCCCAGCTTCTTCGACGCCCCGCCGATCCCCGCGACCGGCTTGCTGAAGCGGTCTTGCGCCTCGATGACGATCGATGTCTTTAACTCGGCCATGCTATGCTGCGTCCGTGCGCCGACTCCTGGAGCAGCCTCCGAATAAAGTCATGTGGGCGCTGATCTTCGTGTTGGCCGTGCCCTTCGCCCTGGTTCCGATGTGGGAATCCAGGACGATGCACGCCGGGCCGTTGGCGGACCGCCTGTTTATCGCGCCTGCGCGTACGGCTTCGGCTTGGCCTGCTCGCTCGTTCTGGTTGTCTCGGCCGGCGTGAGCATCTATATCCTCGTCATTACTTTCGGCTCGATGGGTTATTGCGACTCCGCCCTCGACGATCATCGCAGCGTCCGCTCATCGCGCCGCAGCGCCGAGCAGCAGCTTGGCGCGCTCGACGGCCAGACCGCGATAGACCAGCAACCGACTCCAGGGGATACGCTCGATTTCATTTAGCCCCCAGTGATTGACCGCGGCCAGATCGGCGACAACGCCGCGCCAGTCCGCCGGCCGCATCACAAAAAAGCCGCCACCGCCCCGGCCAGCCGCGAGTAGTCCCGCGTGCCCATCCGCCGCACCTCGTCGGGACTCAACTCGACGAGATTCGCCAGCAAAGCCAAGGTCCGCGCGAAGTCGATCTTCTCGCGGTTGCTCGTCTCCAGATCGAGCACCGTCGGCTCGCGCATCTCCGCTGCGCGACCCCGAGATCGCGCGTATCGATCCCCGCCTTGCGCAGTTCCGTTCGCAGCCGGCCCAGGGACTTGCGCTGCTCGTCTTGCCCGCGGCTCAACCGCTCGGCCGCCTTATGCGCCGCCGCCAACTCCCGCCGCATCGCCTTCGTCGGCCTTTCTGCGGCCGCGATCGCCTCCTGCGCCGCCCGCACCCGGCCTCGCGCCGCATTCAGCGCTTTGCTCGTCTTGTCCAACTCCGCCTTGAGACCGCGAAAGTGCTCGATCGAACGGTCGCGCGCCGCAAGGCCGGACAGCCGCTGCTGCATCCCCGCTACCCCGCCGAGCATTGCCCGCGCCGACCCCGCCACCTTCTTCGCCAGCGCGCTCAGCTTATCGACCAGGCCGATGACGATCGATGTCTTCAGCTCGGCCATCGGCTAAAATATCCACGTGTCATTCATCGTCGACGAGATATGCAGCATCTCCTGGTTGTTGTTCAAGACAGCCGCATGGTTGTTCTTCGGGTTTTGGTGCGCCTTCGCTTGGTGGTACATGCTGCTCACCGCCGTAATCCTGTTTTGGCCGCGCAGAGCCGCCGCCTAGATGCCACCGACGCCGCGCATCGCCCGCAGGCGCTCCAGACCCAGCCTCCGCCATTCGAACAATTCCTCGACCTCCATCTCGCGCATTTCCGACGGCGGCCAGTGGTAGATCGCCGCGCAATCCGCCATCGCTTCGCGCGCCGCCGCCGGCGTCAGGACAAAAAATCCGCGACCGCCTCGGACAGCGCGACGAAGTCCTTGGCGTCCACCTCGCGCACCTGATCCGGCGATATCTCCGCCAGATCGGCAATCAACGCGACGGCCTTGGCCGTATCGCCCGCCGTCTTGTCCATGCGCTCCAGATCGCGCACCTTCGGCCGCCGCAGGGACAACTGCGCGACCTCTCGGCCGTCCACGGTAATCGGGTGTTTCAGCTCAATCGTCGTCATCTCGTCTCCTTTGCGTCCGCGGCCCGCTCCTCCCTCAAATTTTCCCGCGATAGCGGCGCTCCAGAACTCCGCTCTGGATGCGCCAGATGCGCGTCTTGAGCGAAAGCCGCACCTGATTCAGCCCGATTACGGTTTTGCGCAGGCCGGAAAAATCGTACTTGGCGGCAAAATCGGCCATTTCAGCGAGTCGCCGCTCGAACCGCTCATCGATCTTGGCGAGGCGATCCATGTGATGCCGCCGCAGATCGGCGGGCAGCCTCCCTATCCTGATTTTGTCCGCGGCGTCCTCCCGCAGCGCCTCGGCCTGTTTGGTCAGCAGATCCCCGTACTCGACCTCTTCGGCGACGTACCGCCGCGCAATATCCCGCGCAGGAGTCGCGTGCGGCGAGTTAGCCAGCGCCGTAAATTCCGATCCGTCGGCGCGATAGGCGAGCTTGCGGACGTACTCTTCGGCCTCGCGCTCGCTTCGCCGCGACGGTGTGACAGACGGTTTGTCCTCCGACATGTCGGAGGACGTCGGAGCCGGCTCCCGCGGCTCATCCTGGGCGGCGATCCACGCGCCGAGCTCGGCGTGTGGCTCCCCGTCGCGCGAGCGGATCAGGTGCTGCTCGCGCAGCATCTGCGCGATGCCCTCGGCGGGGATGCGCTTGCCGGGGCCGCGGTCCTCGGCCACGGCGACGGCCCGCCGCAGGTATCTGTCGCCCCGGCGCTTGACCCGCCGCCCGTTGATCGACCGCCACTTGCCCCGCAGCCGCTCGTAGCTCATAATGCCGACTCCGGGACCCGCCAGACGCGGTACGTCTGCGCCTCGCCGGCGATCTCGCGCATCTGCTCCAGGTCGATTTCGCCGCGGCCGCGATCCTCAGCCGTCAGTCGCAGCGGTACCTCGACCACCTCGGCCGTCAGGGCCGCCAGCCGCAGCGGCAGCACGCCGATGACGCGCTTGCCGGCCACGTCCTCGGGCCGCGCGTGGCTCAGGATGCGCTCGCTGCCGTCGAGCATCCCGCGCTCGGCCGGCGGGCCGATCACGCCGGCGCGGCTGCGGGCGCTGGTCGCGGAGGTGTACGGCGCATGAGGGCCGATCCGATTGCGATTGCGCTGCCGTATCAGCGGGAGTGGCTGGCCGATCGGTCGCGGCTGAAGATCGGCATGATGGCGCGGCAGGTGGGCAAGACCTGGACCTGCACGCTGGAGCTCGTGCTCGACTGTCTGGAGTCGGAGGCGGAGGGCGGCCGCGCGCGCTGGGTGATCCTTTCGCGCGGCGAACGGCAGGCGCGCGAAGCGATGGAAGAGGGCGTTAAACGCCATTTAAACGCCCTGCAAACGGCATTTAAATCGCGCGAAATCGACGTCCCCGATATCGGCGCGAAGGCGCTGGAGGTCACGCTGCCGGGCGGGTCGCGGATCAGCGCGCTGCCGGCGAACCCGGAGACGGCGCGGGGCTACAGCGCCAACGTGCTGCTCGACGAGTTCGCCCATCACGCCGACAGCCGCAAGATCTGGACGGCGCTGTTCCCGGTCATTTCTGCCGGGCACAAGCTGCGCGTGGTCTCGACGCCGAACGGCAAGGGGAATAAATTTTACGAGCTGATGAGCGCCGCCGGCGAAGCGGGGGAGGTCTGGTCGCGGCACGTGGTGGATATTCACCGGGCGGTGCGGGAAGGGCTGCCGCGGGACGTCGAGACGCTGCGCGCCGGGCTGGCCGACCCGGACGCCTGGGCGCAGGAGTACGAACTGCAGTGGCTGGACGAGGCGAGCGCATGGCTGCCCTACGAGTTGATCGCGGCGTGCGAGCACGCGGACGCCGGCGACCCCGGGCTCTACGGCGGCGGGCATGCCTGGCTCGGCATGGACATCGCCCGCCGGCAGGATCTGACCGTGATCGTGGCCGTCGAGCAGGTAGGAGATGTGCTATGGCTGCGAGATATCTGCGAGATGCGCCGGGCGTCTTTCGCGGCGCAGCGGCAGGCGCTGCGCGAGATGGTCATGGCTTACCGTCCGCTGCGCATCGCGATGGATCAGACGGGGATGGGCGAGGCGGTCGTCGAGCAGGCGCAGGCCGATCATGGGTCTGCGCGGGTCGAGGGGGTACTGTTCACCGGGCCGGTCAAGCAGCACCTGGCCGCGCTGCTCAAGGAGCGCATGGAGGATCGGCGGCTGCGCATCCCGGCAGGCGAGGCGCCGCTGCGGGCGGATCTGCACTCACTGCGGCGGGTGACGACGCCGGCGGGCAATGTGCGCTTCGACGTGGACGCGAGTGAGGCGTCGGCGTCGCGGTCGCACGCCGACCGCGCCTGGGCGCTGGCCCTGGCGCTGTACGCCGCCTCGACCGGCGCGGAGGTCTACGATTACCGGCCGGTCCCGCGCGGGCGGGACCAGCGGCGACGCGCGGATCGGCGCGGCGACGTGGGTACGCAGCGGCTGGTGCGGGCTACGGGAGGATGGCGGCGGGGGGCGTGGTGATCAGGCAGTACGACATCCTGGGTGGGGCGGTTGGGGCCGTCATCGGCGCGATATGCGGCTACGCCATGTTCTGCCCCCCACTCACGTGGGAGGGCGTGGCGCTGGTAATCGGTATCGTGGCTGCGCCCGCCGGATTGCTCTCGCTCGGGGTGTGGTGGATCGATCGGACGTGGCGATGACGGGGCATGACCGCGCGCCGCGGATCATCGATCCGGCGACGGGGATGCCGGTGCGCCGGCGCGGGCTGACCGCCGAGCACGCCAGGCCGCATCTCACTGGCGTGCGGCAGGTCTGGCGCACCGAGTCGATCGCCTACGGGCTGACGCCGGATCGGCTGACGGCCGTGCTGCGCAGCGCCGATCGCGGCGAGCACCGCGATTACCTGACGCTGGCCGAAGAAATGGAGGAGCGCGACCCGCATTACGCCGCCGTGCTGGGGGTGCGCAAGCGGGCGGTGTCGGGGTTGGCGCCGGAGGTCGAGGCGGCTTCGGATGCGGCCGCCGACGTGGAGCTCGCCGACGCCGTGCGCGAGATGGTCGCCGGGCCGCAGTTTCCGGCGCTGGTCGAGGACTGTCTGGACGCGCTGGGCAAGGGCTTCGCCGCCGTGGAGATCGTCTGGCGGCGGGGGAAGACATGGACGCCCGCGCGCTACGAGTGGCGCGATCCGCGCTGGTTCCGCTGGGACATCGAGGACGGGCGCACGCTGCGCCTGCTCGACGAGCAGGACAGCTACCTCGGCGTGCCGCTGGAGCCGGCGAAGTGGATCGTCCACGTGCCGCGGCTGCGTTCGGGGCTGCCGGCGCGGGCCGGCTTGGCGCGGCTGGCGGCGGCGGCGTATCTGATCAAGGCGTACGCGCTGACGGACTGGACGGCGTTCGCCGAGGTGTACGGCATGCCGCTGCGCCTGGGGCGCTACGGGCCGGGAGCGACGGAGAGCGACATCGAGACGCTGATCGGGGCGGTGGCCAACCTGGGCACGGATGCGGCGGCGGTGATGCCGGAGTCGATGCGCGTCGAGTTCGAGCAGGCTTCGTCGGGGGCGGGGAGCGGGGCGGAGGTCTTCCGCGACTTGGCCAAGTACGTGGACAGCCAGATCAGCAAAGCGGTGCTGGGGCAGACGATGACCACCGACGACGGCTCGTCGCGGGCGCAGGCGCAGGTGCATGACGCGGTGCGCGGGGACATCCTGGCTTCGGACGCGCGGCAGTTGGCGGCGACGCTCGACCGCGATCTGGTGACGCCGTTCGTGCGGCTGAACTTCGGGGCCGAGGTTGCCGTGCCGCGGCTGATGCTGCCGGTGGCCGAGCCGGAAGACACGGCGGCGCTGACGCAGGCGCTGGAGCGGCTGGTTCCGCTGGGGCTGCCGGTGCAGGCTTCGGTGGTGCGGGATCGGCTGGGGTTGCCGGACCCCGAAGAGGGGGCCGCGCTGCTGGCGGCTCCGGGCTCCGGCGGCGTACTGGAGTCTCCGCCAGCCTCGGTTGCGGCTGCCGCTGCCGCCGAGTTGCGTCCCGAAGACATGGACGAGGCGACCGACGATGCTCTCGACGATTGGGCGGAGCTCATGCGGCCGCTGGCGGAGCCGGTGGAGCGGCTGGCGTCCGACGCCGAAAATCTGGATCAAGTGCGCGAGGGCTTGGTGGGCCTGATTGGCGAGGTGAAAACCGGCGGCCTCGCCGAACGGCTGGCCCGCGGCGGTTTTGCCGCGCGCGTACGCAGCAGGGCGGAGCCTCCGGCCAAGGGCGCCGGCGGGCCGATCGACCCCGGCCTGCCGCCCGAGGAGGCGATCCGCGCCCTGCGCGCCAAGGGCTACGTCATCGGCCACGACTGGCGCGATGTCTGGGCCGAGGAACACATGGCCGCGTTCACCGTCGCCAAGGTCGGCGAACTCGACCTGCTGGCCGACATCCGCGGGGCCGTGGATAAGGCGCTGGCCGAAGGTACGACTTTGCGCGATTTCCAGAAAGGACTGCAGCCGCTGCTGGAAGCGCGCGGCTGGTGGGGGCGTAAAGAGGTCACGGACCCCAAGACCGGGGAGCGCGTCCTGGCGCAACTCGGTAGCCCGCGGCGGTTACAGACGATCTTTCGCACGAATTTGCGCATGGCCTACGCGACCGGGCGCTGGGATCGCATCCAGCGGGTCAAGTCGCGGATGCCGTACCTGCGCTATACGGCGGTGATGGACGACCGCACGCGGCCCGAACACGCTTCCTGGCACGGCACGATTTTGCCGGTGGACGATCCCTGGTGGGAGACGCACGCGCCGCCCAACGGCTGGAACTGCCGCTGCCGGCTGATCCAGTTGAGCGCGACGCAGATGCGCCGGGCCGGCTGGAAGGTGAGCGAGCGGCCGCCGGTCAAGATGCGGGACTGGCCGAACAAGCGCACGGGCGAGAGGGTCGCCGTGCCGGAGGGGATCGACGCGGGGTTTGCCTACAATCCGGGGTCCGCGGGCGTGCGGCGGGCGGAGATTTCACGGCTGTTCGCGGATCGGCTGGCGGCAGCCGTGCCGGGCAACGCAGCCTATATCTACGAGTGGGACGAGCAGAACCGCGAGAGAAAGCGCGACAAACACGGCGTGGATTTCGCGGCGATGCTGTATTTCGATTGGGAAGCGGCTCCGGAACCGAAAAAATGGTGGGAGGCGAAAGCCGGAGAGTGGCGCTGGGAGACCGAAGGCTACATCAACGACACACTGCACCGCGTGGCCTATACCGAGCGCGACGGGCGGATGCGCATCATCACGCTGTTCCCCCTGGACGGCGAGAACGAGCTACACTGATGGCGATGGGTATGCGGCCGGGAGACAAACTGACGCCCGAGCAACTGGACAGGCTTAAGGCCCGCGTCGCCGGCGACCCCGACGCGCTGAAATCCCTGGAAGTGCGCGAAGACCCCTCAATTCCCTCTGTGCCCTGGGAAGAGGCAGCTAAAGAGCTACCGTTTTTGCGGGCTGTAGCGGCGCGGCGCAAAAGCGCGTAGAGCGGGTCGGCCGCTGCACCCGCTGCCGTTTTTCTTCCACTTTCCACTAGCCACTATCCACTGTACGCGGGCGCCGGTACGGCAACGAAATTCAACTTTCACTGCGTCGCAAACCATGTGGCCAAACTGTACAAACCAAGTGGCCGCGTACAGTCATCTGGCTTTCCAGTGCGAGGGCCGGGCCGTTGCCGCCGCCGTGCGCGAGTTCCTGGGCGGGAACCGGCCGGCGCAGT
This sequence comes from Bryobacterales bacterium, assembly GCA_965214915.1. Classification (GTDB taxonomy): domain Bacteria; phylum Acidobacteriota; class Terriglobia; order Bryobacterales; family UBA6623; genus CATQHP01. The sequence continues at coordinate 101,509 of CBDCCP010000002.1, forward strand.
AGCCTCTGCCGGTCGGGCCGTTTCGCTACGATAGTGGTCGCATGCGCAACGCCGTCCTGTTGTTCGCGGCCCTGCTTGCCTTGTGGGCCTGTCCCGTCAACGCGCCCGATCTGACGCCGATTCCGGAAGGATCGGGAGGCGCCGCGCGCGCCGCGCCGGTTCTGCTCTCTTCCGTCAACGTCGCCGACCCTCAGGCCGAGGAACAGTTGATCGACGGCTTTTACGAGTTGGAAAACGGCGCTTGGCGCTGGACCATGCGCCGCTTCGCGGTCGCTCTACAGCCTCTCGAAAGCGGCGCGGACTCCGTGTTTCTCGAGATGCGGTTCACCGTCCCGGAGATTGTCGCCGGACGGTTCGGCGGCGCGAAGATCATGGCGAAAGTCAACGGCAACGAGTTGGAGCCCGAGAGCTTCGAGGGGCAAGGCGGGTTCCTGTACTCCCAAGAGGTTGCGGCCTCTGTGCTGAGCGGCGGGCCGGCGCGGGTCGAGTTCGAGCTTGAAAACGCCGTTACTGCCGGCGAAGCCGATCTGCGCGAGCTCGGCATCATCGTCACCTCCATCGCACTGAAGTGAGCGGCTTGCCCGACAAGTTTGCGGCCGGGAAAAGAACCTTCCGGCGTTTCCTGCCCTGGTCGATCGCTCCGGCAATCTGCCTGGGCGCTTATTGGGTCGGCCTGTGGTGCTGGTTTCACACCGACGATTTCTCGCTGCTTTTTCTGGTACGCCGGCCTCCCGAGGAGTTCTGGCCCGGCATACTCGAGCCGCGCGCTCAGGGAACTTTCCGCCCGCTCTCGGAACAACTGTTCTTCTACCTGTTTCACCGCTGGTTCGGATTCGATGCCTTTCCCTTCCGCGCCGCCGCGTTCGCAACGCATTTTGTCAACCTGGCTCTTTTGACGCTGTTGACGCGGCAGCTTACCGGAAAGCTCGGCCTCGGGGTTTTTGCCGCTTCCCTGTGGACGGTCCATCACGGCTTGGCCTACCCGCTCACCTGGTCTTCCGCCTTCAACCAGATACTCTGCTCGTTTTTCCTGTTGGCCGGGTTGCTGCTGTTCTCGCGCTTTGCGTCGGGCGGCGGCCGGGGTTGGTACTGGGCGCAGCTCGCAGCGTTCCTGGGAGCGTTGGGCTCGCTGGAAACGGCGGTCGTTTACCCGGCGCTGTGTCTGGCGCTGGGGTTCGTCCAGCGCCGGCAACGCGCGCTTTGGGCGCTTGCGCTGCTGCCGGTTTCCGCGTTTTTCGCATGGCTTCAGATCGCCAGATCCGCCGGACTGCGCGGGTCGATCTATGCCCTTTCGTTCCAGCCGGAGACGATCCTGGCGAACTTGGCCTGGTACGCGCGGGAAGCGGTTGCCCCCTCCGAAGGCCATCCTTACCTACTGCCCTGCGGAATCGTCTTGACGGGGCTTGCGGCGCTCCAGCTATGGGCGCGGAACCGCGCCGTGCAGTTCGGACTTTGCTGGTTCCTCGTCACGCTCGCGCCCTATCTCGTCTTCGAGGGGCGCCAAGCGCACTACTATCTGGCGATCCCGGCTGCCGGCATGGCCGTGTTTCTCGCCGGAGCGCTCGATTGGAAGAGAAATTTCCGCCAACTCGTTGCCGCCGCGGCGCTTCTCGCCTGCGCCGTAATCGGTTGGCAATCCCTCGACCTTGGCCGAGCCGTCGCGGCGAACAACTACCGCTTCGGATTGTCGGCGCGCAATCTGCTCACGGGCGTCGCCCACGTCAGGCGCCTGCATCCCGACAAAACAATCCTGCTCACGGGCGTTTCGCAATCCATGTTTTACAGTTCCATTTATCACGGCATTTTCGATCTCGGAGGGATATCCGATGTCTATCTCACGCCCGACGGAAACACGATTGCGCAGCTTCCGGGCTACCAGCCGATCGCAGCGCACTTTGCTGCCGCTCGCGACACGCGGCTCATGGTCACCCAAGGCGCGGCGGTGGTTTACAGCGCCTCGCAAGCCCGCCTGCGGGAGATCACAGCGAGGTACCGCGCAACGTTGAACGTCCGCCTGGGCCCACCCGGCGGGTAGCCGGCTGCGCCCGCGCTAATCTGATGGTTTGCCGCCCGCATCCAAGATCGGCAAGGTTTCCCTGGTCGGCGCAGGCCCTGGCGACCCGGAGTTGCTGACTCTGCGCGGCCGCGCGCTTCTGGAACGCGCCGATGTCATTTTCTACGACAATCTGGCCGCTCCGGCGGTGCTGAGCTACGCAGCGGCCGGAGCGGAGCGGGTTTACGTCGGCAAGAAGCGCGCCGAGCGGACATATTCTCAGGAACAAATCAACGAGCTTCTGATCGGCGAGGCGAGCAAGGGCCGCACTGTCGTGCGCTTGAAGGGCGGCGACCCCTATATTTTCGGCAGGGGCGGCGAGGAAGCTCTGGCGCTGGCCGCCGCCGGAATCCCCTTCGACGTGGTTCCGGGCGTGACGTCGGCAGTCGGTGTTGCCGCCTACGCGGGCATTCCTCTCACCCACCGCGATCACACTCAGGCGGTAACTTTCGTAACCGGCCACCACGTCGACTCCCTCGATTGGGATTCCCTGGCCTCCCGTCAGACACTGGTCGTCTTCATGGGGCTGACGGCCGTCGCCGACATTTCCTCCCGGCTGCGGCAGGCCGGCCGTTCCGCCGAGACGCCGGCGGCGGCCATCCGCTGGGGCACGCGCGGCGACCAGCAGACAGTTGCGGGCACGCTCGGCGACCTGTCGGAAAAAGTTGCCCGGCACAAGCTGAAACCTCCCGCCCTGGTGATTATCGGTGAGGTCGTCGGTCTGCGGCGGAGCGTGAACTGGTTCGAAAAGCTCCCGCTCTTCGGGCAATCGATCGTCGTCACCCGCGCCGCAACGCAGGCCGGCGGGCTGGCGAGCAGGCTGCGCGGATTAGGCGCTCACGCGATCGAGATTCCGACGATTGCCCTCGAGCTTCCGAGCAGCTTCGACCCGGTTGACCGGGCCGTAGAGAAACTCGACTCCTATGACTGGCTGGCGTTCACCAGCGCCAACGGCGTACGCTGTTTCATCGAGCGCCTGGACGCGAGTTCCCGCGACCTGCGCTCGGTTCGGGCCAAGCTTTGCGCGATCGGTCCGGTTACGGCGGAGGCGCTCGCCAAGCTTCATCTCAAGGTCGATCTGACGCCCGACGAATTCGTTGCCGAATCCGTCGCCGACGCCTTTCGCGGCTGCCGGCTCGCCGGCAAGCGCGTCCTGCTGCCGCGGGCGGAGGAGGCGCGAGAGTTCCTGCCCGAAGCGCTGCGTAGCTTCGGCGCGGTTGTCGATGTCGTCCCGGTTTACCGCGCGGTCCTTCCGCAAGAATCGAGGCCGGCCGCCGAACGCGTCTGGAACGGCGCGAAAGCTCCCGACTGGGTCACGGTTACGAGTTCCTCCACGGTGACGAATCTGGCCGGGCTCGTGCCGGTCGAACGCCTGCGCGCGAGCCGCATTGCGTCCATTGGGCCGATAACTTCCCGTACCGCGCGCGGCCTCGGACTTGCGGTCGCAGTCGAAGCGTCTCCTTACACCACGGACGGCCTGATCGACGCCCTTGTCTCACACTTTTCCGCCGCGTAATAACATGCAAGGTAGAGATGCGTTTTCTTCAGGCAGGCGAACAGCAACTGATTGCCCTCGATCCTGACCGGCAGATCCTTCGGCAACTCGTCCAGCAAGCCGGCTTCACCTGTAAAATCACGCAAGAAGATCGCCGCGTCGTCCTGGAAGTGCGGCCCCAGGACTCCAGCGAACCGCTGCTGCTGTTCGACGCTCTCGACCCGGCGAATCTGGGATGGTTCTCGCGCTGCCAGTTCTATGTGGACGCGAATTCCGGAGTCGTCCTGCAAACGCCTCTTTTACTGGCAAACTATTACGACGGCGGCAAGCCGGCCCGCGATTGCGTGCTCGTTTCGCTCTCTACGGAGTTGCCGGCCGGCTTCCGGCTTCCGGGTAAGCAGAACCTCAACGAACAGGTCGTTTACACGCTGCTTTTCAACCTGCTGAACGCTTTGCGCGATACCGGCGTCGCCCTCTGCGGCCGTCAGGGCATTCGGCCTCTCGCCGGAGCGAATGTCCAACGCTGATCGCGGTTACCACCGCCACCATTTCTCAAGGCGGCTTTCGAGCCGTTTGCGCACTGCGGCGTGTTCGCTTGCAGCCGCGACGTTTGCCCGTTCCTTGGGCCTTCCCCCGATGCGGTACAGTTCCGGAGCCTCGGTTTCGTTGAGGATCAACTTCCATTCCCTGGTGCGCGCCATCTTGGTGCGGTGCATCGGCCGCATCGTCGGCCCCAGCACGCGCGTGTGCCGCGGCTTCGCGTCGATGTCGTCGGGCGCCATGTCCGCGGGCAAGACGCCTTCGGCCAAATCGCCGTAGGCTGCCGATGTGAAAATCGCGCGCTCGGGGCCGTCTTCGGTTTCGCCGCGCAAATGCGCCGCCATGCTGCGTCCCGACAGACCCTCGGGAATATCGCCGCCCGTCAGCTCCGCCAACGTCGGGAAGAGATCGACCGACTGCGTTAGCGATTCCGGCCGCAGTCCTTTGGCGATGCGGCCCGGCGCCCGCCAGATCATCGGCACGCGCAACAGCGAATCGTAAAGAAACATGCCCTTGCGCACCATGCCGTAGTCGCCCATGAAATCGCCGTGGTCGGCGGTCAGGACGACTATCGTGCTAGCGGTCATGCCGTTCGCTTCGAGGGCGCGCAACAGACGCCCCAGGGGGCGGTCGACTCCCCACTCGATCTGCGCGTAGTAGTAGCGCATCGTTTCGGTCAGGTCTTCGCGGTCCAGTCGATCGAACCCCATCGCGCGCGCGAAGCGGTCGAGTCTCGCGCTCAAAGCGATCGGGGCTACGGGGTCCGGCAGCGCCATGTCGGCCGACGCATAGCGCGCGCTGTACCGCGCCGGCGCCATGTATGGCGGGTGCGGGTCGAAATAGCTGACGTGCAGGAAAAACGGATCGCCGCCGCCTTTCTCAATGAACTCGATCGCGGACTCCGTATTGATGTGCGGAAAGCAGTCTTCCTCCGGCCAGTAAACATCGCTGTGCCAATGGGGCGGCACGTAGCCGTTGTACGCCCGGAACGACTCGCGGCTGCGGATGTCGGCTTTGTCCAGATTCTCCAGCGCGTCGTTGGCATAGGTGTGGTTCTTGCCGACCCAACCGGTGCGGTAGCCGCGCTTGGCGAAATACTCGAGCAGCGTCCCCTCGAAATCGAGCTTTTCCCCGTCGTTGTTGGTCAACGAGCCGTGCTCGTGCGGGTGGCGGCCCGAGAAGCAGGACTTCCGCGTCGGCACGCAAACCGGACCGTTCGCGAACCCGTTGGCGAACAGCGCGCCCTCGCGCGCCATGCGGTCGAGGTTCGGCGTTCGCGCGTTGGGATGCCCCAGCGAGGTTATGCAGTCGCCGCGCATCTGATCGACGGTTACGAACAAAACGTTCGGCGGCGCGTCGGTCGCGCGTCCGCTGACCGCCGCCGGCGCGACGCCGGCAAGCGCGGCGGATTGAACGAATCGTCTTCGCGTGATGCCGGCCATATGCATGGTCAGTATCGCAGAACGGGGCCGGCGGGTGAGAGATTCCGCCGCAGCCGGCGTTTGTAAAGCCGCTTTACGTTCTTCTTACCAATCTTTTACCCGATGTTCCATAACCCCCGGCGGGCGTCGGCGTCAATTCTTATAAAGGCGGCCGGCAGCCCCCGAAAGCCGGCGGATCGAAAGCTCAAGGGAGGAATTGAATCATGCGTAAATGGATTGTTTTTACCGTAGCCGGCATTCTCGCTTCGGGTACGCTGCTCGCGCAGCGCGGCCCGCGGGACGACCGCCGGCGCGGACAGCGCGGACAGCAGCAGCAGACGCTGCAGGAAGCGGTCGGTCTCAGCGAAGAGCAGCGCTCCGAGATCGACGACATCCGGCGCGCCGCCCGCGATGAGGTTCGCGAGATTTTTCAGGCGGCGCGAGAGAACAGAGACAAGCTCCGCGAGGAGATGCGCAAGGAAAGCCCCGACTCGGCGGTTGTCGGCCGTCTCATGGTCGAAATGCAGTCCACCGGCAAGAACGCCGAGGCCAAAAGAGATGAGATGGAAGACAAAGCGCGGGCGGTTTTGACCGATGAGCAGTCGGCGAAGCTGGCTGAGATGGAAGGCGACCCGGCATCCGCCAGGGCGCTTATGCAGGCCCGGTCGCTGGGTCTGATCGCCCGCCCGGACCGCGGCGGGCGGCGCGGCCCGCAACGCGGATTCGGCCGGCGCGGCCCCGGCGGACCGGGCGGGCGCGGCCCCGGCGGTTTCGACCGCGGCCGGGGACGGCGCGGCTTCGGACGCGGGCAGAGCTCCCGCGGCGGGCGCGGTTTCGCCCCGCAGCGAAACTCCGGTCGGCAAGGGAGCCGGCGGCAGTTTCAGCGCGGCCCCGGCCGCGGCGGCGCGCAGCGGTTTCGCGGCGCGCAGGGCGGCGGACCCCGGGGTTTCCGGGGTCCGGCCGGCCCCCCGCGCTCCCGCGGCCGGCGCTAAGGAAACTCTGAACAAGCAGGCTATTGACTGGGATAATAAGGGGAGAGCAGCGGGCACGGGGAATAAGGGGGAGAGCGATGGCGCAGCGGACGTTTGCAGAATTGGAGTACGAGGGGAAGAAGAAGCAGACGAGGCGGGAGAAGTTTCTGGCACGGATGGAGGACTTGATTCCGTGGGAGCGCATGGAGGAGCGCATCCGCCCGTACTACCCCCAAGCGGGGCGGGGGCGGCGACCGTACGCGTTGGCGGTGATGCTGCGCGTGCATTGCGTGCAGTTGTTTTACAACGTGAGCGATCCGGGGATGGAGGACATGCTGTACGAGATCGAGTCGGTGCGGCGCTTCGTGGGCTTGCGTTTGGGGGATGCGCTGCCGGACGAGACGACGATTTTGAACTTTCGGCATCTGTTGGAGCGGCACGAGTTGGGCGGGAAGCTGATGGCGGAGATCAACGCGCACTTGGCGGAGCAAGGCTTGCGGCTGCGGGAGGGGACGATTCTGGACGCGACGATCATCGCGGCGCCGAGTTCGACGAAGAACAAGAAGCGGAGTCGCGACCCACAGATGCATCAGACCAAGAAGGGGAATCAATGGTATTTCGGGATGAAGGCGCATATCGGCGTGGACGCCGAGACGGGGCTGACGCATAGCGTGGCGGCGACGGCGGCGAACGTGGCGGATGTGACCCAAGGGCATGAGTTGCTGCACGGCGGGGAGCGGGAGGTGTGCGCGGATGCGGGTTACCAGGGGATCGACAAGCGCGCGGAGCATCGGGGGCGTAAGGTGCGCTGGCAAGTGGCCTTGAAGGCTGGGCAGCGGCGGCGCTTGGCGGCGGGCAGCGCGGAGGCGCGGGCGGAGCGGCGCAAGGCAGAGGTGCGGGCCAAGGTGGAGCACCCGTTTCTGTACGTGAAGCGGCACTTTGGCTACGCCAAGGTGCGCTATCGCGGCTTGGCCAAGAACCGGGAGCGGATCAGTCTGCTGTTGGGCTTCGCCAATCTGCTGCTTGCCGGGCGCTACGCGACGGCCTGAGCGCCACAATACAGGAGTCGTGCGTCCATGCCGGCGCCAAGCCGCAGAAGCGGAGTCGAAGCCGTCGCTGCGGGGTCAAAAATTGGCGTTGCGCAGTCAAAATCGGCAGGATTCAGCCGCAAAATTCGCCGGCAGCCCGGCTGCAACCGCTCCTTACGGACAACTTCAACCAGCCAACGCGCCAAAACCACTTTATTCAGACTTTCCCTAAACGCCCCGGTGAAAGCGACGCAGCGGGCGCCACGCGCCTCTTTGTTATCCACTATTCACTGTTCACTATCCACCGGCCGCCGGCTCCGCCGGCGGCCTAAACTCCCAGGGCTTGCCGCAGCGCCTGTTTCATCGCCGTTTCGTCGGGGTCCTGCCCGGTCCACATCTTGAAGGCGATGACCCCTTGGCAAACCAGCATCGACAGACCGTCGAGGGTCGGCAAGCCGCGCTCTTTCGCCGCGGCCAGCAGCCGGGTTTCCGGCGGATTGAACACCGCGTCCACAACGAGCATGTCGGACTTGGCCCGGCTCAAGTCGACGTCGGGCATCGCCTCGACATCGGGATAAAGCCCGATCGACGTGCAGTTCACGAACAGATCGGCCCAAGCGGGCGCGGCGTAGGTTCCGCGCCAGGGTTCGAAGCGAATCGGGCTGCCGCCGCCCGCCTGGATCGCTTTGAGGTCGCGGACCGTCTTTTCGCCGCGGCCGATCGAGCGGTTGACCATCAGCAGCTCGGAGACTCCCGCCAGGATCAGTTCCGTGGCCACCGCGCGGGCGGCGCCGCCGGCGCCGAGCATGACGACGCGCTTGCCGGCCGGATCGACCCCGCTGTCCAGGCGCATGCCGCGCACGAACCCTTTGCCGTCGGTGTTTTCGCCGATGAGCTTGCCGTCCGCGATGCGCACGGTGTTGACCGCGCCGATCGCGCGGGCTTCGGGCGAGAGTTCGTCGAGGTAGTCGATCACGGCCACCTTATGCGGAATCGTCAGGTTGACGCCCCTCATGCCGAGGACTTGGAGAGCCTTCATGGCGTCGCCCAGCTTTTCCGGCGGCACCTCGAAGTTGAGGTAGCGCCAGTTCAATCCGGCGGCGGCAAAGCCGGCTTCCTGCATCACGCCGGTCGGGTTCTCCGCTACGGGCTGTCCGAATACGCCGACTAATTCGTGCCGGTAGTTCGCGGGCATAACCCCGGTATTTTAGCGATTCGGGACGCCCGCCGCCCGCCGGGATAGCATGGGAAATTGGCTGGCAGTCTATGGAAACCGACTTTCTGATTATCGGGGCGGGCGTCGCCGGTCTGAGCGCGTCGATCGAGGTTTCCGCAGCGGGCCGGGTGCTGATCCTGACCAAGGATCGGCTGACCGAGTCGGCTTCGGAGTACGCGCAGGGCGGCATTGCCGTGGCGCTGAGCGACGACGACCGCGTCAGCCTGCACGAGAAAGACACGCTGCAGGCCGGGGCCGGTCTGTGCGACACGCAAGCCGTGCGCACGCTTGTGGAAGAAGGCCCCGAGCGGATTCAGCGGCTGATCGATTGGGGCGCCGAGTTCGACACCGACGGCGGCAAGCTGTCGTTTACGCGGGAGGGGGCGCATAGCGTCAACCGGGTGCTGCACGCCGGCGGCGACTCGACGGGCCGCGAAATCGCCCGCGCGCTGTTCAACAAGGCCCGCTCGATCGAAAACATTTCCTCGCAGAGCTTCTCGGCCGTGGTCGATCTGCTCGTCGAGCGCGGCGAGGTATGCGGGGCGGTAGCTTGGCGCGAGGAGTCGCGGGAGCTGGTCCCCGTCCATGCCCGCGCGGTGCTGTTGGCCACGGGGGGGCTCGGCCGCGTTTACCGCGAGACCACGAACCCCGACGTGGCCACCGGCGACGGGGTGGCGATGGCTTACCGCGCCGGCGCCGTCGTCTCCGATATCGAGATGGTGCAGTTTCATCCGACGGCGCTTTATCTCGAAGGCGCGCCGCGGTTTCTGTTGTCGGAAGCGCTGCGCGGCGAGGGCGCGGCGCTGCGCAACGCCGACATGGAGCGCTTCATGTCGCGCTATCACGACCTGGAAGAGCTGGCCCCGCGCGACGTCGTTTCGCGGGCGATCGTCAGCGAACTGCACCGCGTGCGCAAAGGCCCCGTGTACTTGGATCTGACGCATCTTGAGCCGGGTTTCGTGGCCAAGCGCTTCCCGCGCATCTATGAAACTTGCCGGCATTACGGGGTCGATCTCGAAGTGCATCCGGCGCCCGTGCATCCCGCGGCGCACTACGCGATGGGCGGGGTCAGAACGGATTGCGACGGGGCTACGACGATTCCCCGGCTTTACGCGGCGGGAGAGGCGGCCTGCGCCGGCGTCCACGGGGCGAACCGGCTGGCCAGCAACTCCTTGCTCGAAGGACTGGTGTTCGGGGCGCGGGCGGGCGAGGCGATGCGCCGCCACGCCGGCGGCCCGCTGCGCCGCACAGACCTCGGCGCGTGGTTTCCGGCCAGCCCGCTGCCGGCGAACGCGGTTTCCGACCTGCGCCGCCTGGCTTGGCGCCACGCCGGCATCAGGCGCTCCGGCGACGGGCTGCGCGCGGGGCTGAACGAGCTCAACCGCATCTCGCCGGCGTTCGAGAAGCGGCTCGCGCGCAACAGCCGCCACGGATTCGAGACCGACAATCTCTATCAGGTCATCCGCCTGATCGCCCGCTGCGCGCTGGCCCGCGAAGAAAGCCGGGGCGGCCACTTCCGAACCGACTTTCCTCAGTCCAGGGCGGAGTTTCAAAAGCACTCGCAAATCCAGCGGGGCCGCGAAATCGAGTTTGTGGATGTGGAATAGGCGCGCCGCTTGCGCGGCCGGCGGATAGCAAGACAAGACGGAGTCACGGGTTCCGGGTCACGGGTCGCGGGTCTTTTCGGCTCGTGACTTTCGACCCGCGACCCGAAAAGAGTGAGATCATGGCCGGCAAGCCGCTGCAGGAGCCGGCCGCGACGCCCGCGGGACTTTCGCCGCGGGTCGTTACGGCTGCTCGGTCTTGGTGACTTTCTCGAACAACCCTTCGAGCCGCGCCATCCTCTCGCGCAATTCGCCGCCGGCCGTTTCGAACCTGCCCATTTCCGCCCCGACCGCGCGCTGTCCGTGTTGGATCGGCGCCGCCAACGCCGCCCCTGCGCCAAAGATTGCGATCGGTTCCGGGGTCATGCCGCATTCAGCGCGCCGCGCCGTTCCGGTAAACTGGGATGCCATGATTCCCGGCACGATGATGGACGGTTACCCGCTGACGCTGACGGCGCTGTTCTCTCGCGCGGGGACGTTTTTTGCGCGCAACGATATCGTCACCCGGCGGCTAGACGGCTCGGTTCACCGCTATGCCTACGGCGATTATTGGCGCCGCGTTCGGCGGCTGGCCAACGCCCTCTCGCGGCTCGGCGTCAAATCCGGCGACCGCGTCGCTACGCTTTGCTGGAACCACTACCGGCACTTCGAGGCGTACGCCGCCGTTCCCGCCGCGGGTGGCATTCTGCACACCTTGAACCTGCGCCTGCACCCGACCGATCTGGGCTATATCGCCGATCACGCGGGCGACAGCGTGTTGATCGTCGACCGCAGCCTGCTGCCGCTGTTCGATCGGTTCAAGGGCATGGCCGATGGCATCCGCGAGGTCGTCGTCATTGCCGACGGCGAGCCCGCGCCGGAGGGATACCGCGACTACGAAGCGCTGTTGGCGGCCGAATCGGACGTTTTCGACGGCCCGCAAATCGACGAGGCCCAGGGGGCGGCGATGTGCTACACGTCGGGCACGACCGGGCGGCCCAAGGGAGTCGTTTACAGCCACCGCTCGACCGTGTTGCACACGCTCGCCGCCTGCATGACCGACGCGCTCGGCATTTGCGAGGACGACCGCATTCTGGTTGTCGTGCCCATGTTTCACGCCAACGCCTGGGGCATCCCTTTCTGCGCGGCGATGACCGGCGCCTCGCTGATTTTCCCCGAGCGCGACCTGCGGCCCGAGTCGTTGCTCGACCTGATGGCCGGCGAGCGCCTGACGGTCGCCGCCGGCGTGCCGACGATCTGGGGCGGCATCCTGGCCGCCCTCGACGAGAATCCCGGCAGGTGGGACCTTTCGGCGCTGCGCATGACCGTCGTGGGCGGCTCGGCCGTCCCGCAGGCGATGATCGACAGGTTCGAACGGCGCCACGGCGTCCGCGTGGTGCAGGCCTGGGGCATGACCGAGACCAACCCGCTGGGCACGCTCTCCCGCGTCAAGCGCCACATGCAGGGCTGGAGCCGCGAGCGTCAGCTCGCGGTGCGCGCCACGCAGGGCTACGCGGTTCCGTTTGTCGACATCCGCCACGTGGACGACGCAAACCGGGTTCTCGAATGGGACGGCAAGAGCCTGGGCGAGCTCGAAGTGCGCGGTCCGTGGGTCGCCGGGCGTTACTACGACAACGACGAGCAGCAAGACCGCTTTACGCCCGACGGCTGGTTCAAGACCGGCGACATCGTATCCATCGACGCGGAGGGCTGCATCCGCATCGCCGACCGCTCGAAGGACGTGATCAAATCCGGCGGCGAGTGGATCAGCAGCGTGGAGCTGGAAAACGCGCTGATGGCCCATCCGCGCATCCTCGAGGCGGCCGTGTTCGCCGGGCGCCACCCCAAGTGGGACGAGCGGCCGCTCGCGGCGGTGGTCCTCAAAGCGGGCGAAACGTTGACGAAGGAAGAGTTGACGCGCTACCTGGAGCCCAAGTTCGCCAAGTTCCAGTTGCCGGACGATTACTTGTTCCTGGACGAGTTGCCGAAGACCTCCGTAGGCAAGTTCAAGAAGTCGGCGTTGCGGGAAAAATACGGGGGCCTGTTGGCGCCGTAGGGCGCCGCCGGGTGGCCGCGGCCGGCCGCGACGCTGCGCAGGGGCATGCGGTCAGCGGTAGGGCGAGGGGACCGGCGTCGTGCGCGGGCCTTCGACGCGGCGGTGCATCTCTTCGTAGGAAGCGCCGCCTTCGACCATCGCTACGAGGTCGTCCGGGTTGACGTCGATGCCGATGAAGTTGCGGGCGAAGTCCGGTCCCTCGATGTAGTCCATGCATTCCTTCTTCGTGCGGAAATTGTCCACTTGCAGCTCGATGCGGTTGAAGTCGGGGTCGGCGTAGTAGAACGACGTGGTCATGCCGTGGTTGGTCGTCCAGTAAGGTAGAATCCCTTGCTCCTTGAGCCGGGCGTAAACGTTGACGGTGAGGTCGCGCATCGTGGCGTACTCGAAGGCATAGTGGTCGAAGCCGTAGGTCGGGCCCGGTGCGGTCGTTTTCTCCTGGCGCACGATCGCCAGCAGCTTGCGGCCCGCGACGCAGGAAAGGAAGCAGACGCGGTCGTTGCGGAACTGCACGCGCGCCGGGAAGACCGTGCGGTACCACTCGATCATTTGTTCGAACCGCGCGGTTTTCAGCACAGTGTGCGTGGGCGGCGACGGCTTGCGCGCCGGCGCATCCGCAGCGACTTCGGCGCCGCGCCCCAGCAGGCGCTCCGCGTCGATCCCGCGGGTCTGCGCGCCGTCGATGACGCACCCGTCGGCGCAGTATTCGTAGAGATCCTCGGGCGTGATCGGCTCTGCGATGGACAATTCGATGTTCAGTCCGCTCGGGTCGCGGTAATACAGCGCGGTGACCGGGCCGTATTCGGCGGCGCGGTAAGGGAGGATGCCGTTGGCTTGCAAGCGCCGGTAAGTGTAGATCAGGTCTTCGCGCTCAGCGTAGCCGAAGGCCATGCGCTCGAACCCGCCGAGGTCGGCCGGCAGAGCGCCCATCCGCGGGCGGGAGAAGAACGAGATGCGATGGTGTTCCTCGTCGTAAGTGGCGAAGGCGCCTCTGCCGGTGTGCAGCGACACGCGAATGCCCAGGACTTTGGCGTACCAATCGAGAGTTTTGTCGAGCTCGCGGGCGCGCACGGCGATGTGAGCGAAGGCGATGGGCGCGACGCTCGTTCCCTTGGCCGCGGCCTGCGGACGGACGGCCGCGGCAGTTCCGAGCAGAGCGGCGCCTTTGCCCAGGAAACCGCGCCGCGAGACGGTCGTTGCGTTCGAGATGCTGCGGCCCCTCCTTTGCGCCGCGCGCAGTTTAACACGGATCGGGCCGTCTTGCGTCTCTGGTAAACTCGCTGCGGGGATTGGGGACGCCGGGTTTCACGATGCATAAGCGGCAAGCCGCGCGGGTTTCGATTTTTCGGTTCCTGGTTTGTTTCGCCGTTTGCGCCGCGGCGTTCGCACAGGGCGGCGCGGAACGGCATGACGTTTTCGTCGCCATGGACGACGGCGTTCGGCTGAACGCATCCGTCTTCGTTCCCGAGGGGACGGCTGCGGATGCCGGTTGGCCGGCGATCGTATTCGTCCACGGCTTGGGCGGCAGCAAGTCCATAGCCGCGGCGCGGCGGGCCGCCGGTAGGGGGTACGTCGGGCTGGCGTACACGGTGCGCGGGCAGGGCAGGCGCAAGGGCGGAGCGCCATCGGGCGGCTTCTCTACCCCTGTCGGGGAGCGGGAAGCCCGCGACCTGCGGGCGATGCTCGCCTGGCTCCGTAAAAACTACCCGGTCGATTCGCGGCGGATCGGGATCACCGGCTCGTCGCAGGGCGGCCTGCACTCCTGGATGGCCGTCGCCTACGAGATGGGCGTCGCCGCCGCGGTTCCGCAAAACTTCACGGCCGAGTTGTCGCGCGCGGTCATTATCAACGGCGGCATTCAAAGCCGCGTAATCGTTGCGGCGAATCCTCCCCTGGCATATAGCCCGGAGACCATCGCGCAGCGCCGCAAGGCGGTTGTCGCCTACGATGCCGAGGCGCTCAGAGAATCCACCGCCGCGCGCGACCTGCGTTCGCGCCTTCGCGGCGCGACAATCCCCGTGATGGCGCAGTTCGCCTTCGAGGACGGTTGGGGGCCGGCGAACAACGTCATCGACGATTTCCGGGAACTGAAGGGGCCTCGAAAACTCTACCTCGGCACGGGCGGCCACGGCTCGCCCGCCGTCAAGGCGGAACAGCGCTTTCGCCAACGGTGGACCGACCGTTGGTTCGACCGCTGGCTGCGGGACGAGAGGAACGGCATAGACGACGAGCCTCCGGTCGAGGTCGCCGTCATGGGCTCGTGGCGCCACCTGAGCCTGCCGTCGTTTCCGCCTCCCGAAACGCAAATGACCAACTACTACTTGGAGGGAACGGGTGAAAAAGGCGGGCGGCTCGTCCGCGAGGACCGCGTGGACCGCCACGAATACGAGAAGCGCAACAGCGATCTGCAATCCGTCGCTCCAGCCGGGGCATTGACCCGGCAAACGCTGCGGCGCCGGGGCGCCGCGTCGTTCGGGCCGGCCGAGTTTTACGACGCCGGCGGCCGTCTGCGCGGCCCCCAGGGAGTGCTGAGCCGGGTTCGCCTCGATTCCCTGCGTTATGCCACGGCCCCGCTACAGCGCGGCGTCATGCTGCTGGGCATCCCGGAGTTGCAGCTTGCGGTCAGCGGCTCAGCATCGCGGCGGCAGATCGCCGCGCGGCTTTGGGATGTCGCTCCCGGTTCCGGGCGGCGACGGCAGATCTCCCGCATGTCGCTCACCGCCGGCCGGGAGAACGAGTGGAACGGCCACGCCGTCAGGGTGGAGATGAGCGCGGCGGCCTATGAGGTTCCGGCGGGCCACGCGATCGAGCTCGAGCTTTCCAATCTCGATCTTGCCTGGGACAACGCCAAGCAGGACTGGCGCGGCCTATGGGCGATTCCGCTCTTCGATCCCGGGGAAATGACGGTGCATACGGGCGAGTGGCTTTTTTCCCTGCTGCGCTTGCCGGAGTACGAGGAGTAGACGGTTCGCTGGATGCCGGTCGCAAATATGAAGAGCGGCTTCTCGCGCAGGAAATTTCTGCGAACGGCCGCGGCGCTGCCGGGCGCAAGCGAGACGCTTGCCCGCGCCGGAAAGACGCCCGCGCGTCCGAACATCGTCTGGATCGTCGCCGAGGACATCGGCCCCGACCTCGGCTGTTACGGCGACGTTTATGCCCGCACCCCGATTCTCGACAAGCTCGCCGGGCAGGGACTGCGCTATACGCATGCGTTTTCGGTATCGGGAGTTTGCGCGCCTTCGCGTTGCGCGCTGGCGACGGGAATGTATCCGACGAGCATCGGCGCGATGCACATGCGCACCCGGATCGTGCCGCCGGCCGATGTCAAGTGCTTTACGGAATCTCTCCGTGCGGCCGGTTACTACTGCGCGAACAACGGCAAGACCGACTATCAGTTCGAGGCGCCGTTCACGGCCTGGGACCATAATGCGCCGGAGGCTCACTGGCGCAACCGCCCCGATAAGAACCAGCCGTTCTTTGCGGTTTTCAACCACCGGGTCAGTCATGAAAGTCAGATCCGGGTCGCGGACGCGCAGTACCGCGAAAACACACGACGCCTGACGCCCGAGCAGTTCCACGATCCCGGCAAGGCGGAGTTGCCGCCTTATTACCCGGACACGCCGCTCGTGCGCAAGGACTGGGCGCGCTATGCCGACAACGTTACGGCGTTCGATTACCAGGCGGGCGACATCCTGAGGCAGCTCGACGAGGACGGGCTGGGCGGCAACACGGCGGTTTTTGTCTTCGGGGATCACGGGCGCGGACTGCCGCGGGCCAAGCGCTGGATTTACGATTCCGGCATCCGTGTGCCGCTGGTCGTGCGTTGGCCGGGGCATGTGCCGGCCGGCGCGGTGTCGGACCGCTTGGTAAGCTTTGTCGATTTCGGCCCGACCGTGCTCTCCATCGCGGGCATCGACATCCCGGAGCGGATGCAGGGCGTCCCCTTCCTCGGGGGGCGGGCCGCCGCGCCGCGCAAATACATTTATGCGGCGCGAGACCGCATGGACGAGACCTACGACCTGATCCGGGCCGTGCGCGGCAAGAAGTTCAAATACATTCGGAACTACCAGCCGGAAAAGCCGTATGCGCAGCATATCGGCTACATGGACCAAATGCCGACGATGCGCGAGTGGCGGCGGCTTCACGCCGAAGGCAGGCTCGAAGGTCCGCAGCGGCTCTTCTTTCAGCAAACGAAACCGCTGGAGGAGTTGTACGACACGGAGGCCGACCCGCACGAGATCCGCAATCTGGCAGGCAGTCCCGAGTACGTCGAGACGCTGGAGAAGCTGCGCCGGGAGCATCTGCGCTGGACGCGCGAGACCGGCGATCTCGGCCATACGCCGGAAGCGGCGATGCTGGAGCGGATGCGGCCCGGCGGCCGCTACGCCGCTACGGAGCGGGTGCGGATCGTCCCCGACGGCGGCCGCTTTCCCGCGGGCTCGGCGCGGGTGCGGCTCGAATGTCCGACCGAGGGCGCGTCGATCGCTTATACGACGGACCCGGGCCGGAGCGCGCGGTGGCTGCTCTACACAGGCGCAATCGAGCTGACGCAGACGGCCCGCTTGCGGGCGAAGGCGATTCGCTACGGATATCGGGAAAGCAAAGAGTCGAGCGCCCGATTCGAGCTCCCTTGAGGCAGGAAGCGCCCGCGCCCGCCGCGCGCGGTAGAATCTGGCTGCAATGACGGCAACCGATATCTTGCCGCCCCGCGCAGTGGGCAAGCGGCCCTGGGGAGTCGTGCTGCTGTTGTTTCTGGCGATGGTCATCGGCTATGTCCATCGCGTGAATCTTTCCTCCGCTCTGCCGTCGATCGGCGAGGAGTTCGACTGGAGCGCGACGCAACTCGGTCAAGCAAGCGCCGCGTTTTTCTGGATTTACTTCATCCTGCAAGTCCCGGCGGGCTATGCGGCCGACCGTTGGGGAGTGCGTTTCGTCTTCACGGCCGGGTTCTTGATCTGGTGTTGCGCCACGGCCTTGACGGCGCTGGCGACGGGGTTCGCGATGCTGGTCGGGCTGCGGCTGTTGCTTGGATTGGGGCAGTCGATTCTGACTCCGGCGGGGCTGCGCTACATCCGACTGAGCTTCCCGGAGGAGCAGCGGGGAACGGCGGTGGGCGCGTACATGGCGGGCACCAAGGTTGGCCCGGCGGCCGGGTTCGTGATTGCGGCTTATCTGCTGGAAGCGTTCGGCTGGCGCGGCATGTTCGCCGTGCTGGGGATCGGGGCGCTGCCGTGGCTCGTTCCGTTTCTGATCCGGGTCCAGCGCGATGACCCGGCCGCTCGGCCTGGCGGCGGCGCTCGGGCCGGCGCCGCGGGGAGGGCCGTGCCGACGGGCGAGCTTCTGCGCAGCCCGGTAATTTGGGGCACGGTGCTGGGCACGTTCTGCTACATGTACTTCGTTTACTACTGCATGACCTGGATGCCGACTTATTTCAAGCAGCAGCACGGCATGTCGATCAAGGAGCAGGGCTGGTACAGCGCGGTCGCTTTCGGCGGCATGGCGGTCGTCATCGTGGCGGCGGGGCGGGCGGCGGATATGCTGATCCGCCGCGGATTCGACGCGGTCGCCGTGCGCAAGGGCTTTACCATCGCCGGTTTCGTGCTGGCCGCCACGCAGACCGTCGCGGCTTATACGGATTCCGTATCGGCGATGCTGTTTTTTGCCGTATTTTCGTTATGTGGACTGGGGCTGATGACGGCGAACTACTGGGCCTTGACGCAGACGCTGATTCCCGGCGGGAGGATCGCCGTCGTGGTGGGCATTCAGAACACGGCGTCGAATTTCGCGGGCGCGGTTTCTCCGTGGATCACCGGTTGGCTGGTGGAGCGCACGGGCAGCTTCGATGCGCCGATTCGAGTGGCGGCGTTCTGGCTGGCGCTCGGCTTGGCGAGCTACGTCTTTCTGGTGCGCAAGAAGTACGCTCCTCCGGCCCGTTAGCGCCGGGCCGGTCCGTTATTTCACGCTGCCGTCAACGACGACTTCGACGAGATTCGGGCCGGCGCCGGCAAATGCCGCTTCCAGCGCCGGAGCGATCCGCTCGGGCTCGGCGACCTTCACGGCGGAGACTCCCAGCGAAGCGGCCAGCGCGGTGAAATCGATGGCTGGGTCGTCGAGGTCCATGCCGATGAAGCGGTCGTTGCGGTGGAAGGCCAGCAGCCTTTGCTTGAGGATGCGGTAGCCGCCGTTGTTGGCAATCACGTAGGTCACCGGCAGCTTCAGGCGGGCAGCGGTCCACAACGCCTGAATCGTGTACAGCGCGCTGCCGTCGCCGATCAGCGCGCAGACCGGGCGGTCGGGTTGGGCGAGTTGGACGCCGACGGCGGCGGCCATCCCCCAGCCGATGCCGCCGCTGGCCAGTCCGTGGTAGCCGTAGCGGTCGCGGTAAGGAAAAAGATCGGTAAGCCGCACGGCCGACGTCAAGCCCTCGTTGATCAGGATCGCCTCGGCGGGAAGCGTCTCGGCGAGCCGCAGCATCAGGAAGTCCGGGTCGATCGGCTTTGCCGTCTGCTTTTCGGCGCGCAGTCTCGCGGCCAGGGCGGCCCTCTTGGCCGACCAGTTTTCGGCTTTCAGGCGGTTGACCGCCGCCGCGGCGCGCGCGGCAAGCGCTTGGCCGCCTTTTTCCCGCAACGCCGGAAGCAACGCCCGCAACGTCTCTCTGACATCCGCCCGCAGGGCAAGCTCACAGGGGTAGTTTTTGCCCATCTCCCAGTCGAGTTGCCCGATCTGCACGACCGGCATGCCCGCGGGCAGCGGCTCGACCGGCGACCAGACGCCCATGCGCAGCGCATCCGCGCCGAGAACGATCAGCAAATCGTGCGCCGCCAGCGTTTCGCGGACCTGGCGCTGCCGGCGCGTGAGCGCGCCCATGTAGCAGGGGTGTTCCGAGAGAAAGTGCGCGCCGTAGGGGACGCTCTGCTGATAGGCGGCGGCGCCCAGGGTTGCGGCGAACGCGGCCGCCTCGGGCAGAGCGTCCGACTTGACTACCTCGTCGCCGCAGACGACGAGCGGAGTTTCCGCGGCGAGCAGGCGCTCGGCCAGGGCCGCGAGCGCTTCGTCGGAGGGCCGCGCGCGGGTGTCGACGCGCGTGGACGCGCCGAGATCGAGCGGGGCCTCGGCGTTGAGGATGTTCCCCGGCAGCGAAAGGAACACCGGCCCCGTCGGCGGCGTGGTGGCAACCTTGGCGGCGCGGCGCACGATGCGCGGCAGGTCGTCGAGGCGCTGGACTTCGACCGCCCATTTGACCAGCGGCTCGGCGAGCGGCACGAGCGGGTCGTAGAGCATCGGCTCGGTGAGGCCGTGGCCCAACTCCTGCTGGCCCGCCGTCAAGATCATGGGCGTGCCCGTGAAACGCGCGTTGTAGAGCGAGCCCATAGCGTTGCCCAGACCCGGCGCGACGTGTACGTTGCAGGCGACAAGCTTGCCGCTCGCGCGCGAAAAGCCGTCGGCCATGGCCACGACCACCGATTCCTGCAAGCCGAGGACATAGGTCAGGTTCGGGTGGTCTTGGAGCGCATGCATGATCGGCAGCTCGGTCGTGCCCGGATTGCCGAACAGGTGCGTGATCCCCTCGTCTTCGAGCAGAGACAGAAATGCCGACCGCCCGGTGACGGAACCGCTGCGCGGAACGGCAAGACCGCTGCGCGGAGCGGCAAGATCGCTGCGCGGGACGGCAATGTGCAAACCGGCGCCCATGCCCTCTCAAGGTTAGTACACATCCGCTGGGTGTGCTATCTTCGTGCCGTCCACAGGCCGATGCCGCGGGAGGCTGTCTTGCTATCCACTATCCACTATTCGCTATCCACTATCCGCCGCCGAGCAGGGCGTCGAAAAGCGTCTGCCGCCGCCCTTGCAGGGGCATTCCTGGGCGCTTGCGGCGGCGGGCTTCCGGCGGATCCGCCGCCGAATATCGTCCTGGTAATGACGGACGATCAAGGCTACGGCGAGATCGGAGCGCACGGCAACCCCGTCATTCAGACGCCGAATCTCGACCGCCTGCACGCCGAAAGCGTACGCTTGACGGATTTTCACGTGGACCCGACGTGCTCGCCGACGCGGTCCGCGCTGCTTACCGGACGGTATTCTTCGCGTACGGGAGTCTGGCATACGATCATGGGCCGCTCCATCGTCCACCGCGACGAAGTCATGGCCGGCGAGGCGCTGGCCGATGCCGGGTATGCGACCGGCTTCTTCGGCAAGTGGCATTTGGGCGACAACTACCCGTACAGGCCCATCGACCGCGGCTTCCAGGAAGCGGTCAACCACGGCGGGGGAGGCGTGACGCAGACGCCCGACTACTGGGGCAACGATTATTTCGACGACACCTACTGGCGCAACGGGGTTCCGACCCCGTACCAGGGTTACTGCACCGACGTTTTCTTCGATCAGGCGCTGCGCTTCATCGAGGAGAAACAAGACGGCCCCTTTTTCGTTTATCTGGCGACCAACGCTCCGCACGGGCCGTTTCTGGTCGATGAGAAGTATTCCAAGCCGTACGCCGAGAAGAACGTTCCCGAACCGATGGACCGGTTTTACGGCATGATCGAGAACATCGACGAAAACATGGGGCGCCTGACGGCGAAGCTCGACGCGCTCGGCATCGCCGAGAATACGCTGCTGATTTTCATGACGGACAACGGCTCGGCGGCCGGGGTAACCAATACGCATCCGACGCAGCGCGTCGGCGTCGAAAACCCCGCATTGCTCGCCCGCGCGGCGAAGGAAGTTGAGGACGGCGTCTGGCAAGGCTTCAACGCCGGGATGCGTGGTAAGAAGGGCTCGGAATACGACGGCGGCCACCGCGTGCCGTTCTTCATGCGCTGGCCGAACGGCAAGCTGGGCGAGCCGCGCGACGTGGACGCCCTGGCCGCGCATATCGACGTGCTGCCGACGTTGGCCGATGCCGCCGGCGCCGCGCCGCGCCCCGAGCTCGACTGGGACGGCAAGAGCCTGCTCCCGCTGCTGCGCGGCCGGGACTGGCCCGAACGGACCGTCACGGTTCATTCTCAGCGGATATTGTTCCCGGAAAAATGGCGCAAAAGCGCTGTGATGACGGAGCGGTACAGGTTGATCAACGGCGCCGAGCTCTACGACATCCAGGCCGACCCCGGACAACTCGTCGATATCGCCGGCGAGCGCCCGGAAGTCATGGCCAAGCTGAAGGCCGAGTACGAGACGTGGTGGGAGCGCATCGACGAACGCTTCGAGGACGACGTTTACCTGGACATCGGCAACGACGCGGAGAACCCGGCGCGGATCACGGCCCACGACTGGCTGCCGCCGCTCGATCAGCAGAACAGGGTTCCCTGGAATCAGGGCCACGTCCGCGCCGCGCCGCAGGTCAACGGAACCTGGAACGTCAATGTCACCCAGGCCGGCAAGTACGAGTTCACGCTTTATCAGCGGGACATGCCCGCGGAGTACCCGATCGAGGCGGTAAAGGCATATTTGCGCGTGGGCGACGCAGCAGCGGAAGGGCCGGTGCCGGCGGGAGCGGCAAGCGTAAGTTTCCAGTTGGAGTTGCCGGCCGGAGAAACGAAGATGCATAGCCGCTTCACGACAAAGGACGGCGGCTCGCGCGGCGCATTCTTCATCTACGCGAAGCGGCTGTGATAGCGGCCGCGAGTCGGCGACTTTCCGCCGCAGGCCGCTCCGTTCGCCCGTTGCTCGTCTTTTGAGATATATTGCCGGGATGGCTTTCCCGGAAGGAGCGCTGCTCGCCGCCGTTGTCCTGGCGCTGGCGGCGGTTATCGCGCTTCAGGTCATCGCGGCATTCGGCGCGCGTAATAACCGGCGGCAGTCCGAGCAGGCGTTGGCCAGGATCGACGCCCGTCTCGACGAGCAGGGCAAGCGCGGCGACGTGCTGACCGAGCAGGTCGCCGCGGCGCAGGGCAAGCAATTGGAAAAAATTCAGGAGCTTCGCGTCGGCGTCGAGCAGCGCCAAGCCGAAATCTCCGAGCGCGTGCAGAGGCAGGTGGCGGACCAGTTGAAACGCTCGACGGAAAACCTCGCGCAAAACATGCGAGCGCTGTCCGAGACGACCGACAAGCGCCTGCTGGCGATCACGGGGCAGGTGGACAAGCGCCTGTCCGAGGGATTCGACAAAACCAACTCGACGTTCACCGACGTTGTGCAACGGCTCACTCTGATCGACCAGGCGCAGCAGAAGATCACCGAATTGTCGTCCAATGTCGTGAACCTGCAGGAAGTGCTGGCCGACCGGACTTCGCGCGGAACCTTTGGCGAAGCGCAGCTCGAAGCGCTGGTAGCCAACGTGCTGCCGCCGACGTCTTTCCAGATGCAGTTCGGCCTCTCGAACGGCAAGCGCGTCGATTGCATGTTGTTTCTTCCCCAGCCCACGGGCAACGTGCCGATCGATTCGAAGTTCCCGTTGGAGAACTACCGCCGCAAAGTGGACTCGGCGCTGCCGGAAGAAGTCCGCAGGCAAGCGGGCCGGGATTTCGCCCGCGACGTGCAAACGCATATCGAGGACGTGGCCGGAAAATACATCCTGCCGGGCGAAACCGCCGAAGGCGCGATGCTGTTTATCCCGGCGGAAGCGGTCTTTGCCGAGATTCACGCCGCCCACCCCGAATTGATCGAGCGCGCGCAGCGGCTGCGCGTCTGGCTGGCGTCGCCGACGACTTTGATGGCCGTGCTGACAACAGCCCGCGCGGTGATGAAGGACGCGGCCACGCGCAAGGAAGTCGTGAAGATTCAGGAACACTTGCGCATGCTGGCCAAGGACTTCGAGCGTTTCGGCAAGCGTATGGACGGTCTTTCGACCCACATCCGACAGGCGGGCAGGGACGTCGAAGGGGTGCAAACGTCGGCGCGAAAGATTTCGAGCCGTTTCGAGAAGATCGAAAAGCTGGAGTTGGGCGAGGATGAGCCGTACGGGAACAGCGTTGCCGGCCCGCAGATCGACTCCCCGCGCGAGCCTCAACTCCCCACGTAACGCGCGTAGAGGCTGCGCGCAACGGCCGGATCCCGCGTGCCCTTGACGATCGCCCGGCCGTCCGGAAAGATCGTCAACTCGTGCGGCGGAGAGGCGAAGCGCAGCGCATAGGGGTTGGCCTGGACTTTGCCCAGGGAGGCGAGCGCCGCAGCCAATGCGGGGAGGTCGAGCTCGCGGCCGGCGGCGGCGAGCTGGACGCCGTCGCGGCCGCAGAGGCTCGCCGAGCCGCGACTGAGGTCGTTCAGGTATTGGAAATCGCCGCGGCCGCATGTCGGGCAATCGGGATCGGGCCGACTGGCATCGATGGAGTTGCTCTCGCCGCTCCAGATGTCGGTCGTAACCAGCCGGCGGCGCAGCGCTTCGGGCCGTCCGCAAAGGATTTTCAACGCTTCACAGACCTGCATCGCAGCGACCGCCGCCGTTGCGGCGTTGAGCGCCCCGGCCGTTTCGCATGTAGGTTGCCGCGAGCGCGGGGCTTGCGGGAAGATGCATGACAGACAGGCCGTTTCCCCCGGCGCGATCGGCATCAGCGAGCCGCGCGTGCCGACGGCCGCTCCGTAAATCCAGGGCGTCTTTGTCTTGACGGCCGTGTCGTTGAGCAGGTAGCGTGCGGCGAAATTATCGGTTCCGTCGAGGATCACGTCGGCCGGGGTTAGCAGGGCTTCGGCGTTTTGCGGCGTCAAATCCTTGACTTCCGCGTCAATCCGGCACGATGAATTTGCCTGGCGCAGGCGCTCCGCCGCGGCCGCGGCCTTGGGCATGGCCCGTTCGACGTCCGCTTCCTCGAACAACCATTGGCGTTGCAGGTTGCTCGTTTCCACGTAATCGCGGTCGATGAGCACGATTTCGCCGACGCCGGCGCGGACGAGCAGCGTTGCATGCACTGTGCCCAGCGCGCCGCAGCCTACCACGACCGCCCGCGAGGCAAGCAGCCGGCGCTGGCCCTCGACGCCGATCTCGGGCAGAATCGACTGGCGGGAGTAACGTTCGCGTTGTGCTTCGTTCATAAGGTCCGCGAGCGGTTGCTATCCACTATCCACTATCCACTATCCGCCGGCCGGGTAAGCGGCCCTCAAACCGCGCGTCCTATAATTGCGGATATATAGTGCGTGAGAGACTTTGGACCTGCCTGACGCTCGCCGGCCTGTCCGGCACAGCCGTCTTCGGTTCCGACTACTTCGGCGTACCGGTTGCGGCGATCGAATACGTCCCGGCGGCGCAGCCGTTTTCGGCGGCGTCGCTGGACAAGATGGTTCAAGTCGAAGTCGGCGAGGCGCTCGACGCCGCCGAGTTGCGCGCTTCGATCGAAGCGCTTTTCGAGACCGGCCGGTACGCCGACATTCAGGTCGATGCCCAGCGGGAGGGCGCAGGCGTCAAGCTTGCGTTTCTCACCAGGCCTTCGTGGTTTATCGGCGACGTGCGCGTCGTCGGAGCGCCGCGGCTTCCGTCGGAAAGCCAACTCGTCAATGCAACCGATTTGAAGCTTGGCGAGCCGTTCACGCCCCAGAAGCTTGGGTTGGCGGAACAGGCGCTCCGGCGGCTGCTCGCCGAATCCGGATTTCGGCAGCCGACAGTCGAGTCCTCCGTGGGGCAAGACGCGGGCGCGCAGCAAGTCAACATTACATTCGCCGTGGACCCCGGCTTGCGCGCCCGCATCGGCGCCTTGCTGGTTGCCGGCGAGAACCCGCCGTTGAGCGAGGAGCAGATTCGCTCGATCGGCGGGTGGAGACGGGGCGCGCCCTACCGCCATGACCGTATCCCCAAAGGCATCGCGAAGATCAGGGAGCACTTTCGGAAGCAGAATCGCCGGCAGGTCGACGTGTACGTGCAGACGCCGGAGTACGATCCCGCCGAGAACCGCTTGACGATGGTGGTGCGCATCGATCCGGGACCCAAAATCTTCGTTCGCACCGAGGGCGCCAAGCTGTCGGCGGACAAGATGCGCCGCTATCTGCCGGTTGTCGAGGAAGGGGTGATCGATGACGACCTGCTCGCCGAGGGACGGAACAATCTGATCGACTTCTTCCAGTCCAAGGGCTATTTCAGCGCGGAGGTGGAGTTCGAGGTCGAACGCTCGACGGAGGATGAATCCGTTGTCGTCTATACGATCCGCCGCGGCAAACGGCAGAGCTTGGAGCGAATCGAAATCAGCGGCAATTCGTTTTTCGATACGCAGACCATCCGCGAGCGCATGGGCATCGAGGAAGCCGGCTTCCAACCGCTGCGCGGATCGCTGGGGCCGCGGCGCGGGCGGTTCAATCGCTCGTTGCTCGCCAACGATTTGGCGGCCATTGAAGACCTGTATGTCTCGAACGGTTTTCACGATGTCAAGGTAAGCGGCCGGGTCGCGGAGCGCATCGCCGGCGAAACCGGTCATCTGACCGTCTTCATCGAAATCGACGAGGGGTTTCCCACCATCGTGGACGGCTTGGCGACCGCCGGACTGGAAAACTTCTCCGGAAGCGAGCTCCTGTACGAATTCGCGGCGGCGCCCGGACAGGCGTACAGCGCGGCCAATATCGCTACGGACCGCGACCTGATTCTAGCCGAGTACTACAACGCCGGATATCAGAACGCGGTCTTCGATTGGCGTGTCGAGCCCACCGGCGATCCTTACCGGGTCACGGTTTATTACGAGATCGACGAGGGCGAGCCGATACGCCTGCGCAGGCCCATCGTCACCGGCGTGCGGCGCACGAGGCCGGAAGTCGTCGAGCGGCGCATCGCGCTCATTGCGGACACTCCGCTGTCGCAAACGCAGATGTTCGAGACGCAGCGGAATCTCTACGACCTGGGGATTTTTTCGAAAGTCGATGTCGCGCTGCAAAACCCCGGCGGAAGCGAAGACGCCAAGAACGTTTTGCTGCAAGTGGAAGAGGCGCGGCGTTGGGCGGTCGGCTTCGGCGGCGGCGCGGAGTTCGCGCGCATCGGGCGCAACACCGCTGAGCTTACGAATCCGGTCGGGGACGCCGTTTTCAGTCCGCGCGCGACGTTGGAGCTGACGCGGCTCAACATGTTGGGAAAAGCCCACACGATGAGTTTCCGCACGCGGCTTTCGGCATTGCAGCAGCGCGGCCTGTTCACTTACCAAGCGCCGCGCTGGTTCGATTCCGACCGTTGGGCGCTTACGCTCAGCGGCTTGCTCGACACCTCTCGAAACGTCAACACCTTTACCGGCAGGCGGCTTGAAGGGGCGCTGCAATTCACTCAAAAGCTCAACCGCGCCACGACCGTGCTCTACCGCTATGCCTACCGGCGGACGGCGATCGACGAGAATACGCTGCACATCGAGCCGTTGCTGGTGCCGCTGATCTCACAGCCCGTGCGGGTCGGGCTGCTTTCGGCGACCTACATCGAGGACCGTCGCGACAATCCTGTCGATTCGACCAAGGGAATGTACAACACGCTCGATGTGAGCTTGGCTTCCGGCCTGTGGGGATCGCAGCCGGATTTTTTTCGCGCCCTGGTGCAGAACAGCACGTATCACCGTATCGGCCGCCGCGCCGTCGTGGCCCGCACGGTCCAGCTCGGCATGAATTTGCCTTGGGCCGATAGCGGCGTCGGAGTCGCGTCCTCCCGGACGTTTGCCGCCAGGCCAGATCCGCGCATTCCGATTTCCGAGCGCTACTTCGCCGGCGGGGCGAACTCGCACCGCGGTTTCCCGTTCAACCAGGCCGGTCCGCGAGACCCGGCAACGGGGTTTCCCATCGGCGGCGGGTCGCAGTTTCTCAACAGCGTGGAATTGCGGTTTCCATTGGTCGGAGTCAACATCGGCGGCGTCTTGTTCCATGACGCGGGCAATGTTTATTCCCGCCCGGGCCACATCAGCCTGCGCGGCGCCCAAGGCGTGCGCGTCGTCGAGAACGGCGTCAAGGAATTCGACTTCGATTACATGGTTCATGCGGTGGGCTTCGGGATTCGCTACCGTACTCCTATCGGGCCGGTGCGCATGGACTTGGCTTACAGCGTGAATCCGCCGCGCTTCGTCGGCTTCGAGGGAACGCGCGCCGCGTTGCTCGGCGGCGCCGGCGAGTTCCGCGAGCAGCGCATCAACTCGCTGCAGTTTCATTTCTCGTTGGGGCAGACCTTTTAGCTATGCGCCGCAGTGACAACGCCGGATTGCAGCGATGGGGGCGCAGGGCCGCAATCGGAGCGGCGCTGCTTGCCGCCGTGAGCCTGCGCGCCGAAATTATCGACGGAGTCGCGGCGGTGGTCGGTTCGAAGGCCGTGACGCATTCGGAGATCGATCGCGAGTTGCGCCTTGTGGGGTTGTTCAATGCAACCGAGGCGGATGCGTCCGCCGCCGGCCGCCGCGCGGCGTTGCAACACCTGATTGAGCGCCGACTGATTCGCCAGGATCTGGAGCAGACGAATTTTCTCGCTGTCGACCCGCGGGAAGTCGAAGAGCGCATGCGGGAGTTGCGTGCGATGCGCTTCGCCGGGGGCAGGGATTTCCCGGCGGCTCTGCGGCGCTACGGCCTGACCGCGCGAGAGTGCCGCGACTTTCTTTCCGAGCAGATCGGCTTCGAACGCTACGTTGCGTTTCGGTTCAAGACCGGACTCGACGCGGCCGATGCGGAGATCGAAGATTACTATGAGACCGTTTACGCCCCGCTGCAACGGCAGCTTGGGAGAACGCCCGAGCCGCCGGCCGAGATTGCCGAGCGTATCGAGCGGATCCTGATCGAGCTTCAAGCCGACCGCTTGCTCGAAGAGCAGGTCAGAGAGTTGCGCGCGTTGACGAGGGTGGAGATTCTTGCGCCTGAGTTGAGGGAGCCGCGGTGAAAAAGTTTCGGGCGGTCTTGGCCAATCGTTGGGCGCGGCGCGGCGCCGTTGCCGCCGGGGTTTTTATTGTGTCGATCGGTGCGGTCGAGTTGACGCTGCGCAGTGGCTGGTTTGCCGAGGCCGTGCGGGCGCGCTTGGAGGCGGAACTCGAAGCGGCAACCGGCGGCGCGGCGTCGGTCGAGCGATTCCGTTTCGACCGCCGTCGTTTGGCGTTCGTTGCCGAAGGGATCGAGTTGCGCGGCAGAGAGGCGGACGAAGCCCCCCCGCTGCTGTCGATTCGGCGCGCCGCATTGCAAATCCGAATCGATTCGCTCTTCGGCCGCTGGATTGCGCTCGAAAGCCTGCACGTGGCCGAGCCGCGCGTATCGATTACGGTTTTTGACGACGGCTCGACGAATGTTCCGTCTCCGCGGCGCGCCCTTGGCCTGCCGGAGGGAGAGCCGTCTCCTGCGCGGGCGTTGCTCGATCTTGCCATCAAGGAGTTTCGCATCGATGACGGAATGCTCGCCTGGAACGGGCAGCCGTACGAGGCCGCCGTGCAGGCGTCCGACTTGACTCTCGAGACGACATGGCGGACGGAAGCTCGCCAGTACGCAATCCGCTTGGGAATAGGCGAGCTCGACTGGAGCGCCCCGGCGCTGCGCGGCATGACGACGTCGCTGACGCTCGAAGCGATCCTTGGCGGCGCCGGCATCGAGTTGACGCGCTTCGAGGCGGCCAATGACGCCGTTAGAGTCGAAGCGTCCGGAACGCTTTCCGATTTCCGGCGGCCCCGCTTCACGGCCGACTATCGGGCGACCGCGCATCTCGGCGAGCTGGCGCGCGTGCGCGGCATCGAAAATCCGCGGATCGACGGCCGATTGCAAATGGACGGCGGGATCGCATGGCAATCCGAAGCGGCCGGCGTCTTGTATTCCGGAGACATCGTATGCAGCGAAGTCGGCTTCGAAGGAGCGGAAGAAACTTTAGAGGGCCGCTTGCGTTACAACGGCAACCTCGAGCAAGTCACGCTGGCGGACATCCGGCTCGCGGTCCTTGACGGGGAGCTTAGCGGCGAGGCCCGCATCTCCGGACTCGCGGCGACTCCGCGGTTTACGCTTGCGGGCGCGGCGGCGGAATTTTCGGTCTCTCGGCTGGCGGAAATCGCAGGCGCGGGCTCTCTGCCCTGGAACGGGTCGATCCGCGGCGAGTTCGAAGCCGAAGGCTCGTCTGCCGCCGATCTTGCGGCTCGAATGCGCTTCGAGATCGAACCGGCGTCCGGCTCCGAAGCATTTCCGCTCCGGGGGCAGGGCGAGATGCGCTATGACGGCGCTTCGTCGCGACTCGAAATTGTCGCGGCGAGGCTCCGCTCGCCCAACGCCGCGGTCGATTTGTCGGGTTCGTGGGACGCCTTGGGGCAAGCCGCGCTTGCAGTCCGGGCGCGGATGACGGCGCTCGACGAGATCGATCCGATTCTGCGGCCGCTGGGAATCGAAACCGCCACTGCGCATTTGCAAGGCGGCGGCGAGATTCGTCTCGACGGGCGTCTGACCGGCGCGCCGTCCGCCCCCTCTTCCTGGGCTTTCGACGGCAAGCTGCATGCCGCGGATTTCTCGCTCGGCGGGCAGCGCTGGGAAAGCGCCTCCGCCGACGCCCGCATCGCCATCACGGGCGCAACCGTCCGCTCGGCCATGCTGTCCGACGGCGGGGGAACGGTCGAAGCGAAGGGTCGCTTGCCCTTCGGCAATACAGGCCGTTTGCAAGCGGCCGTTTCCATGAAAGGACTGGATGTCCGCAAGGCGGCGGACGCCTTCGGGCTCGAGTTTCCCGTCAAGGGCGCCCTGACGGCGGAGTGGAACGCGGCGGGAACTTTGGCTGCGCCGGAAGTGACAGGCCGCCTCGCCTTGACCAACGTGGAGATTGCCGGAGAGTCGTTCGACCGTCTTACGGCGGACGCCGCCTACGGCCGGAACGGCTTCGTCCTGCGCGATGCGCTGCTTGCCCGCGGCGATGCCGGCTTGCGCGCGAGCGCGTCCTTCGCCCCGGCCGGCAAGGAGTTCGAGTTTGCGTTCGACGGCGCGGACTGGCCGCTTGAGGAATTCGCATTCCTGCGGGGGCGGACTCCGCTGAGGGGCACGGCAAGATTCGACTTGCAAGGCGGAGGCAGGCAAGGGCAGGGCCGCGAGTTGCTGCGTTCGCTGACGTTGAACGGAAGCTGGGAAATTTCCGGCCTGCGTCATGCGGGTCGGGAGTTGGGTTCGTGGACGGGCGCCATCCGCACGGTCCAAAACCAAATCCACATGGAGTGGCTGGCGAAGATGCTCGGAGGCGAAGCGAGCGGCGAAAGCGTGCTGACGCCCGCCGGGGAAGCCGGCTACAGCGGAGCGTTCCGCTTCGAGAATTTCGGGGCGCAGGCGGTAGCCGAATTGCTCGATCTCCCGTTGAGCCAAGTCGAGGGCCGAATCGACGGGCAGGCGGAATACGCCGGAGAGATCGGCGCGCCGGAGAAATTCCGTCTGAGCGGCACGATCGACCGCTTCGAAGCAGGCGTTTCAGGCATCGGCTCAGCGGCGGCAGGGTATCGCCTCACGAACCTTTTTCCGATGCGCTGGAGCTACGGCGGCGGCATTGTCCGACTCGACTCGATGACCCTCAACGGAAGCGGCACCGACATCGACATCGACGGCACAATCGCTCTCGACGGCGAGCGCGCCGTCGATGTCGCCGTCGACGGGCGCTTCAACTTGGTCTTGCTGGAAAGCTTCAACCCTGAAATCGAGGCGTCAGGCGCATCGAATCTGAACATCGAGATTGGCGGTACGGTCAACGATGTCGAGATCGAAGGGTCGATGGCGATTGTGGACGGGTCGCTGCGCCTGGCGGAGTTCCCGAACGGTCTGAGCGCTATCAACGGCAAGATCGACTTCGCCGGACGGCAGATGAAAATCGACGAGTTGACGGCATCGTCGGGCGGCGGCGTCCTGCGCTTGTCCGGCGTCACGATCTTCGGCGCCGGCGGACCGGAATACCGCTTGCAGGCTGTTGCCGACCGCGTGCGCTTACGTTATCCGATCAATATCGGCAGCGTTTTCGACGGGCGGTTGACCCTTGCCGGGACGGGGGATTACGCGGTCGTCAACGGAGAAGTGCTGGTCTCCCGCTTGACGGCGGCGAAGGATCTGACGTTCGGCGGTCTTTTTGCGTCGTTCCGCCAGCCGGCGCGCACCCAGGCCGCCGGCTCGGCGCTGCAGAATGTTCAACTCAACGTGCGGGTGTCCTCGATTCCCAATCTTGCGGTGGAGACCTCGCTGGTCAGGAATGTCGAGGCGGAGATCGATTTGAGGGTCGTGGGCACCGGCGCGAGTCCGTCCCTGCTCGGCAGCATCGGCATCACGCAAGGGACGATTCAGATGCTCGGCACGCGTTATCACGTCAACCGCGGCGATGTCAGCTTCGTCAACCCGTTCCGCATCGAGCCGGTGCTGAATGTCGAGATGGAATCCCGCATTCGCGGCGTCGATCTGGCGCTGGTGCTTTCCGGGCCGCTGCGCAGGCTTAACCTGAACTACCGCTCCGACCCGCCGCTGCCGTTCAACGATCTGGTCAATCTTGTAGCGGTCGGCCGCGCGCCGACGGTCGATCCCAGCTTGGCCTCGCAGCAGCGCGTCGAGCAGCAATCGCTGATTCAGACCGGCGCGAACAATTTATTGGCGTCAACGTTGGCCCGCCCGGTTTCGCAGCGGCTGCAGCGGTTTTTCGGCGTCAGCCGGCTCAAGGTGGACCCGCAGATTGGCGGTCCCGAAGCCAACCCGAGCGCGCGCATTTCGACCGAGCAGCAAATCGCCGACGACTTGACGCTGATTTACAGCTACGACCTGTCTTCGGCGCAGCAACAGGTGGTCCGCGTCGAGTGGGCGCCCGACCGCCGCTGGTCGTTTATCGTGACGCGCGACGAAAACGGTCTCGTCGGCTCGGACTTCCTGTATAAAACCCGGCTGCCTTGAGTTTGACAAGCCGCCGCCGTCTCATGGCAAGCTGATTCCAGGATGGACCGTCTCGACGACCGCCGCCGTCTCAAGGAAATCCTTCGCGCGCACTCGGTGATGCGCGGGGAGTTCGTTCTTGCGTCGGGGAAGAAAAGCAATCTCTATGTGGACTGCCGCCTGACGACGCTCCGTGCGGAGGCCATGCCGCTCATCGGCCGCTTGCTGCTCGCCGCGATCCAGGAAAAAGGCTGGCGCCCGCAGGCCGTGGGCGGCCTCACGATGGGGGCGGATCCGGTGGTTTGCGCTCTAGCGCGGGAGTCTTTGGAATCCGGCTGTGGGATGAACGGTTTCCTGATCCGCAAGGAGGCGAAAAAACATGGTCGCGAGCGGTATCTCGAGGGCTTGGCGCAAACGGCGGGCGTCGATTGCGTGATTCTCGACGACGTTTGCACCACGGGCGGCTCCACTGTCACGGCGATCGAGCGGGCCGGGGACGCTGGGATGAACGTGCTGGGCGCCGCCTGCGTCGTCGATCGCGAACAAGGCGGCAAGCAAGCCGTCGAGGCTCTGGGCTGCGGCTTCGCCGCCCTCTACACAATGGCCGAGTTGTTGGCGCCCCGGGCCGGTTGACCGCCGCAAGCGGACACATGGATGGCGACAGCCAGCCGTTTGAATCGAGTCGGCCGCCGGCCTTTTTCACTGCCGCCGCGGTCGGCGGATGCTCGGTGGCGGGCGGACGGGCGCGCGACTCGAACTGCGTTTACGGCTCGGTCAAGGCGGGGTTTGCTGCGCTCCTGTCGGGGCTGCGCAACCGGCTGACCGTAACGCCAGGAGAAGCCGCCGCGGGCATTCGGGCGATCCGCCGTCGCCGCGACGTCGTCTACGTGCGCCGCATCCGACGCCCGATCGTATTCATCGTACGCGCCGTCCCCGAACGCGTGTTCAAGAGTATGAAATTATAGAGAAAGCATTCCGATGTCGCTGCATGACATGGACTCTCGCTCCACAAGCCCGCTTACATCGATCCTGAAAATTCCCTTTCTGCTGCCGCTGTTGGGCGGGTCGATTTTCGTCGTTGTGTTCCATTTCGCCTACTCCGGCCTGGACGATGATTTTTATCGAACCCGCGACGACGGAATTATCACGATGAGCCACGCCAGAAATCTGGTGGAATACGGCTTCATCGGAGTCAACCCCTCCGGAGGCCGTGTCGAGGGATATTCGGCGCCGGCGCAGTTCTTCCTCTTCGCCGCAGCGTATGCAGTCACCGGTACCGGTTACGCCGCGTACGCAGCGATACAGACCGTCGCCGCGACGTTTCTGTTGGGCGCGCTGTTCATTCTGTTCTTCAAGGAGCGAAAGGCCGCGGCCGTCATCCTGACCGCAGCGGCCGCGCTGTTTCTCGCCTATTTGCGGCCTTTTCTCGAATGGCACGGCTCGGGAATGGAGAATGCCGTCACCCACGTTCTATTCCTGGCGGCCGTGCTGATACTGGTTTCACTGGTCAGGATGGAGCGGATCGTTTACCCCTTAGCCATTCCCGTATTTCTGGCTTCGATTTCAAGGATCGAAAGCATCTATCACATCGGTCCGCTGCTGGTTATTTTCAGCGTATTCTGGCTCCTTGCGTTCCGGGATTGGCGCGGCGTGCGCTTCTCGTGCGTCGTGCTGGGGTTGTGGGGACTGTTCCAGTTGTGGCGGTATCTTTATTTCGGCGAGTTGTTGCCCAATACCGCGCATGCCCAGTCCATCTCCGTCATCGACAATCTACGCTCCTGGTTGCGGCCGGACGCGGAGCACATGCGCCGCGCCGGGGACATTCTCGCCTTTCACGGCGGGAGCGTGCTGCTGCCGTCGCTGGCCGCAGCCCTCATGCTTGCGCGTCGCCGGCAGACGGTCCTGTTGCTGCTGCTTATCGGCAGCCTGACCCTGACCGCCGCCTTCAGCGAGTCGGTTTTCGGCGTAGCGCGGCTCGACCCGGCCCGCCTCACCACGCATCTGGCGGTTTTCGCGGCGGTGGGGGCCGCCGTGCTGTTCTACTGCCTCGGGAACGGGCGGCGCGCGCTATGGGCTGCGTCGGCGGTAGCTGCGGCCGCCGTGTTCGGCATGGATGTAACCGCTCCATACTACTTGTGCTGCTCCGGGAACTCCGCCGCTGCGGAATTTGCCCGTATTGCGGAAGCTGAAGCGCTGCCGCGCCCGACGGTCGCGTTCCCCGATCTGGGAGAAGCAAGTTGGCGCAAGCAGTTCAACATAGTGGACCTGGGGCGCCTCGGCTCGCCCATCATGGCCAAAACAACCGGGCCGCGCCGCGCGCAACCGAGGCCCCAGCCCGAACCGGCATCCCGTTGTAATATTGGTGAAAGCATAAATCGTATGGGCCGGCGCAGACGCCTCGGGTGATAGGGGACGCGGGTTCCTTTCGCCTGTTCATGGCCCGCATCGGAAGAAATGTAACGAATGAAGCTGTTGAAACTTGGCGCAAGGCGCTATCGCAGTCTGCGCGAAGCCGACATTGACTTGAGCGGCCTGAACGTGTTCATCGGCGCTAACGCTTCGGGCAAGAGCACGATCCTCGACGCCTTGCGCTTCCTTCATGAGGGCGTTCAGAAACGTGACTTTCGAGACCCGATATTCACGCGGGGCGGCATCGTCCATCTCGCCTGGAAGGGGGAAGCGGCGGAGCGAATCGAGTTGACGGCGCGCCTGGAAGAAGAAAACAAGACCTTCGAGTGGTCAATTGAGTTGATCCGCAATGGGTATGAGTTTTATGTCGCGGAGCGTATTGACGAGAGGCCGCGCGGGTACCCGCCAATCCCTCTGCTCGAGGCCAACCGAGGCGAGGGCTGGTGGTGGTCCAGGTCCGGCGAGGAATATGAGCGCATTAGGTTGAAACAGGCGCCGACCGCCTGCGCCCTGGCCGCCGCGGCTGTGGATGCGTCTTTCCCGGCCCGCGGCATTGCGCAGTTCGTCGGACGCTGGGGTTTCTTCGACCCAAACCCGTTCCTATTGCGCAGGGATTGGACTGGGGGATTGGACTCCGACAGGTTCGACACTTACGGACGCAACCTCGGCGAGACGCTTTACAGGCTACAGCAATCGTCGCCGGAAATCGTGGAGAAAATTGTCACGGCAACACAGGCCGTGGTCGGTCTCCCCTCGGCCATCGAGCCGCGGGAGTCCGACGATCGCTGCTATTTCGTGCAATCCGAGCCCGGTCTTCAATTCCCTGTGCATCAGATGGGATCGTCGAGCGGGACACTGCGCATGCTGGCCTTGATGACGGCGCTTTTCGCGGAACCCGAGACAAATCTGATCGGGATCGAAGAACCGGAGAACTATATCCATCCGACAGCGCTATCCGCCTTTGTTGAGCATCTTTTGAAGGCGGAAAGCCGGGTTCAATTCATGGTGACCACCCATTCTCCGCTGCTTCTCGATTTCCTGAACGAGCCGGCGGCGGTTCGGGTCGTGCGGCGGAACGAGGGGCAAGGGACAGTGGTCGAGCAACGGAAGAACATCGAAGGGGTGAGGAAAGCCTTGGATGAGTCGGGATTCGGCCTCGGCGAATTCTACGAAACGAAGGGTTTTGGGGCCGGCTAACGTGACCAAGCGCGTAATCGTCATAGCTTCGGGTGAAACCGAACGGCGCGCGGCGCCGCACTTGGTTTCGCATCTACAGGACCGCAGTATCTCCGTAGACGATGTACGCATTCCGCCGCGGAACATGGCGCTCAAAGCGCCGATGGCGGAAAGGCTCATCAAGGCGGCATGGTACGAAAACGCCAGTACGCCGCCGGACAAGTTCGTTCTTCTCGTGGATGTCGATGGAAAGGACCCTGGCGAGGTATTAGGAACGTTCACGAGTCTGCCTGAACGCTTGGGCCGCGAGATCAGAGCAGCGGTCACGTACGCCTACGCGCAATGGCATCTCGAAGCTTGGTACTTTGCCGATGCAGGGAACTTGAGAAAATATCTCGGCGGCGCGCTTGGCCATGTTGATACATCCAAGCCCGACGCGATACAAAATCCCAAGCATCACCTGAAGCACTTACTGGGCAATCGTGTCTATACGGCTCGGGTTTCGGAAGAGATCGCGAAGATACTCGATGCGAAAACCATCGCGCAACGAAGTCCCAGCTTCAAAGGTTTCCTGGACGCGGTCATGAACGGGACTTGACGGCTTCTTCCGGCTTGGGATTTGCAATAGACGCGATCGACCGCGAAGCGGAACACGGCTATCGACAAGCTCGATTCTCTACGCAGAAGGCCCGACCCAACCGGGCTCCCAACACAGCGGACATGCGGTTTACGGCTCAAGCGCCGGCCAACGCCGCAACATGGCTCGTCACCGCGCTCGCCAAGCCGCTGAGGCTGTAGCCTCCCTCCAGCACCGAAACCAGCCGGCCTTCGGCGTGCCGATCGGCTATCTCCAGCAGCATTGCGGTCAGCTCGGCGAAGTCTTCGTCGCTCAAGCGGAATTCGCCGAGCGGGTCGCCGAGCCGCGAATCGAAACCAGCGGAAATCATGACCAGATCGGGTTTGAATTCGTTGCCCGCGACAAGCAGCTTCTTGCGGAACGCCCCTAGTATCTCTTCGCGCCCCGCGCCGGAAGAGAACGGGCAGTTGATCGTCGTGCCCGCGCCGGCGCCCGCGCCCGTCTCCCAGGTTTTGCCCGTGCCGGGATACCAAGGCGATTGATGCGTGCTGAAGAACAGCACCGCCGGGTCTTCATAGAAGATATCCTGCGTGCCGTTGCCGTGGTGGACGTCCCAATCGGCGATCAGCACGCGTTCGAGGCCGCGGCGGCGCAGCGCGTGGCGGGCGCCGATCGCGGCATTGTTGAAAATGCAGAAGCCCATGCCCTGGTCGGGGCGCGCATGGTGTCCCGGCGGCCGCAGCGCGCAAAAGGCGTTTTTTCGTTTGCCTTCGACTACGCTGTCGACCGCCGCGGTAACGGCGCCCACGGCTTCCAAGGCGACAGCGAGCGAGCGCGGGCTCAGATGGGTGTCGCCCGTCGAAAGATGGCGGCTGCCGGCGGCGATGTCGCGCTCGACGGTGCGGAAGTACTCGGCCCCGTGGCAGAACAAAACGGTTTCGACAGCGGCAGGGCCGGAGTCGATCCGCTCCATCCGATCCATGAGACCCGACGCCGCGAGCGCGTCCATAACCGCGCGGAACCGCTCCGGCCGCTCGGGGTGGGCGGCCGGCGTCAGGTGATCGACCGACGCTTCCGGAGCAACGAGCGCGGTGGAAGCCATGCCGACTGCTGCAACCTCAGTCGATCGCGAAGCAGTAGTAGTGCCCGTTGCCGCCCGTCGCGCGTAAATTCTCGAGCGTGCAGCCGCGGGAGCCGTGCGCAGAATTCCACGACGTCGGATTGGCGCCGCCGCCCGTCCGGTCGTGATGGCCGACTTGCGCGCTGCCTTCGCCGGTGCTCGTCCAATTGCTGCAGGTGTGGTCTTCGCCGTCGGCAAAGGCCGTGCCGTCGAGTTGGGAGCCGGTCAGCACGTCGTGGCGGTTGGGCGTATCGCCGCGCCCGTTGATCGTTTCGCCCTTCTCGCTGATCGAGTTTTCCTTGCTGAGCTTGTTGTTGTCGGAATGCAGATCCGCGACGTTTTCGGCGACCTTGACGCCCTTGACGTTATACCAAGGGCCGCTGCCGATGCGATCACGGGCGTTGACGGCCGGCTTCCCGTCCGCCGCGCTGACGCCCAGATAGGCGCGCCACGTCTTGCCTCCTGCGCCGGCCGAAGCGGCAAGCTTCTCGCAGTGCGCATCGGCGCCGGCCAAGCCGCCAAGGTTCGCACCCTGGCCCGGCCCTTCGCTCGTCAAGAAAAAAGTCATCTGCTGGGCGGACGCCGTCGCCGCGGCAAGCCCGAAAAGCGCGACTGTCGCCGCGGCGAACAAAATCCTGGTCATGTTGTCCTCCTCTGCCGGCGGACCGAGTTGCGGCCGCCCGGCAACCAAGGATTTTAGCAGCATTGCGCGTGAGCCGTGTTAGCATTGTTTACTCCGATGGCGGTTGACCGGCTGACCCTCCGCCTTGTGAAGCTCGACCCCGCCGCCCGCATTCCGTCATCGGCGCACGGACCGGAAGAAGACGCGGGCATGGACCTGCATGCGGTCGAAGCCGCCGAAATCCCGCCCGGAAGCTGGGCCGGCGTGGGCACCGGCATCGCAGTGGAGATTCCACCCGGTTACGAAGGCCAGGTGCGCCCGCGCAGCGGCATGGCGCGGAAGCACGGCGTTACCTTGCTCAACAGTCCGGGGACGGTCGACCCCGGCTACCGGGGGGAGATCCGCGTCACGCTGATCAATCACGGCCCTGCGCCCTATACCGTGAGGCCCGGGGACCGCGTCGCTCAGTTGGTGATTCACAAATACGCGGCGGTCGAATGGAAAGTCGCGGAGGACCTCGCCGAAACCGCGCGGGGCGCCGGCGGGTTCGGCTCGACCGGAAGGTGAACTTACGCCGGGGGCGTTACGGCCGGTAAACGAACTCGTTCAAGTTGAACAGCGTCTGGCAGAGGTCCACCAGTCCCGTCGGGCCGGCGGCAACGAAGTCGAGGGCCTCGCGCTTTTCCGTTGCGCTGGGGAGCCGCGCCAAGGCCAATTCGAACGCCCGCTCGATGCGCGCTTCCGGCTCGTGCCCCGCTTCGAGCATGACGCGCTGGGCGAAGTATTTGGCCTGCAGCAGCACGTCGGCGTTGTTCATCATCAGCAGCGCCTGGGGGGCGACGGTCGAGCGGGTGCGGCGGCTGCACGAGGTCACCATGTCGGGCTGATCGAACGCCTCGAACATCGGGTAGCGGATCGAGCGTTTGGAGAACACATAAAGGCTGCGCCGCCAGGTTTCCGGGTCGCCGACGGTCTTGCCCGGCCAAGTGCGGTCCGTGCTCGATTGAAACAGCGCCGGGTCGATGTACGGGCGGACGGCGGGGCCGCCCCGCTCGCGGTCGAGCGTGCCGGCGACCGCCAGGATCTGGTCGCGGATCGCTTCGGCCTCCAGCCGGTTCCGCGTCTGCCGCCAGAAAAATCGATTTTCGCGGTCCTTTTCCAGGTTTTCGGGAATGTCCCGGGAGGCCATGCGATACGCCTCGGATTTCAGCATGAGGCGGTGCATGTGCTTGACCGACCAGCCGGATTCCACGAACTCGACGGCGAGCCAATCGAGCAATTCCGGGTGCGAGGGCGCTGCGCCCGTTTTGCCGAAGTTGCTCGGGGTGCGCACGATGCCTTCGCCGAAGTGGTGCTGCCAGATACGGTTGACCATGACGCGCGCGGTGAGCGGATTGTCGCCCGAGGCGATCCAATCCGCGAAATGCTTGCGCCGCTGACTGGTCGCTGCGCTCTCGGGCGGCGCCGGGATGCGGAACTTCCCGTTCGAGGCGACGGTCAGCGCGCCGCCGTCCATGCGCGAGCCCTTGCTGCCGGGGTCGCCCCGGTGCAGGAAATACGAAGGCAGAGCGCTGGGGCCGTCCTCGGTAATGGTTCGCGCCGTGGGGTAGGGCGCCGGCCGTTTGTCGTCGAGGGCGGCGATCTGCGACTGCAGGTCCCCGCGCTCCTGACGCTCGCCCGCGCTCATGCGGGCCAGCACGTCGTCGATCCCTACCTGGTTGAAAAGCGCTTCCACTTGGCGGGCGTTGAGGCGCTGCCCCTCCGTCCGTTCGGCGGCGGGCGTCTCCCAAGCCTCGCGGTAGTAGGGGGGCAGGGAGTCGAGCTTGATCTCGAACAGAGCGTCGCGGTGCGGTTTTTCCAACCCGGCGATGCGCGCCTTGAGCGGTTTCTGCCGTTCGTCGATGGATGCGTTCTCCGCCTTGTGCGCGGCGACGACGCTCTGCGGGACAAGCGGATAATCCACGCCGATCGTCGAGAAAAACACGGCCTGCATCTGGTAGTAGTCTTTTTGCGGGATCGGGTCGAATTTGTGGTTGTGGCAGCGCGCGCATTGCACCGTCATGCCCAGGAAGGTCTGCGCCGTGGTGGCCACGTTGTCGTCGAGCTCGTCCATCCGCGTCCGCTCGTCCTTGACGTTGTTATCCATCACCATGCGCAAGAAGCCGGTAGCGGTGTGCGCTTCGGCGGAGTTGGGAGCGATTTCGTCGCCGGCGATCTGCTCGCGGATGAAGTCGTCGTAACGCTTGTCGTTGTTGAACGCAGCGACGACGTAGTCGCGGTAGCGCCACATCGTGGGCCAGTCGAAGTCGCGCTCGTAGCCGCCGGAGTCGGCGTAATGCACCAGGTCGAGCCAGTGCCGCCCCCAGCGCTCTCCGTAGTGAGGCGAAGCGAGCAGGCTCTCGACCAAGCGCTCCCAGGCGTCCGGAGCGTCGTCGGCGAGGAACGCCCGCGTTTCCTCCGGGCTGGGCGGCAGTCCGAGCAGGTCCAGATAAATCCGCCGGACGAGCGTCCGCTTGTCGGCCCGCGGGCCGGGCCGCAACTCTTGCTCCCGCAGAGCGGCGGTCAAAAACCCGTCGACAGCGTTTTCCTTGCCGCCGGGAACCGCGGGCCTGACCGGCTGCCGAAACGCCCACCATTGCCGTTCCTCGTCGGTGATCGGCCGCTCTTCGAGCTTTTTCAGCGCCGCCAAGCGCTCGGCTTCCTCGTCCGACACCGCCGATTCGGGCATCGGCGCGCCCGCCATGATCCACTTGCGCAGCACCTCGATTTGTTCGTCGGGAAGCTTGCGGCCCGGCGGCATCGAAGGCTTCGTCCGGTGCGTCACCAGCTTCCAGAGCCAACTCCGGCTCGGATTGGCGCCGGTAACTGCGGGACCGCGTTCGCCGCCCTGCAGGATGCCGGCGCGCGTGCGCAGATCCAACCCCGACTGCTGCATGGCCGCGCCGTGGCACATCCGGCAGTTTTCCTTAAGAATGAGGTCTGCCTCTTCGGCCAAATCCGCCGCCGCAACCGAGAGCGGGGCGGCGAGAATCCAGATGCAAACCGAGTGCTGCAAGCGCACGATGCTCATTACAGGAATTATATAGAAGCTGAGGAGCTTCGCTGTCGGCGGGATCGACCTCCTGTTCAGTCCCGACCGCCCCCGGCCGGACAATGCCGAGGAGATCGCGGCCACGATCCAGGCGCTGCGCGAGGGCGACCGGCGCCCCCGGTAGTCGATTGCGCCCGCGAGCCGGAGGGAACCCGGCAGCGCTCACTCGTGGCGGGCGAGCCAGGCGCGCAGCCGCACCGCTTCCTCCGCCGCCGACGGGTTGAGCTCCGCTTGGTAGAGCCGCGCACGGACGACGAAGACGTCCATCTCGCTCGGTGGCGCGTCCTGTTCGACGGTCTCTTGCACCTTGCGCAGGAAGAAACCGTTCCAGTCCGGCCGGCGCCCGTCGAGATCGGTGAAGCCGTACTCCTTCGCCAGCCCCCAGCTCGAGAACAGTCCGCCGCGCTTCACCGCGACGTTCGGGTCGGCGGCCAAGGCGGCTGCCGCGCGGCCTACGAAGCACGGCGTTTCCGATTCGGCGAAGAACGGGTCCTTCTCGATGGCGTCGCGCCAGTTCGCTTCGGTCACGCCCCAGATGTCGAGCACGGCCTCCGACCGCAGGTAGCCGGGGGTGAGGGCCAGCGCCGTCACGCGGTGGGCGT
Source organism: Bryobacterales bacterium (assembly GCA_965214915.1). Classification (GTDB taxonomy): domain Bacteria; phylum Acidobacteriota; class Terriglobia; order Bryobacterales; family UBA6623; genus CATQHP01. Next base: position 143,170 of record CBDCCP010000002.1, read on the forward strand.
GGAGGTCGGCGGCCATCGCGTAGGCGAGTCGGATGACGGCGTTCTTCGCCAAGTCGTAGAAGAGGTTGCCGCGGTAGCCGAGCGTATCGCCGTCGGTGACCTCGACGATGAGCCCGGCGTTACGCTCGACCATCAGCGGAGCGCCGTGCCGGCTGGTGACGATGTGGCTGTGGACGGCGCGCTCCAGCAGTTCCAGCCCCTTGGCGGTGGAGAGCTCCCAGAAGGGCGTTCCCCACTCCGTCAGCGCGTCGCCGCCCCACACGTCGTTCACGAGTACGTCGAGCCGGCCCTCCTCGGCGCGGACGCGTCCGAAGAGCTGCTCCACTTCGGACTCGACCGTGTGGTCGGTGCGGACGGCGATGCCGCGTCCGCCCTCCGCGGTGACCAGCTCCGCCGTCTCCTCGATCGTCTCCGGCCGACCGAGAGTTGCGGGACGGCCGCGCACGCTGCGCCCGGTGCAATAGACGGTCGCCCCGGCGGCTCCCAGCATGCGGGCGATGCCGCGTCCGGCGCCGCGCGTCGCGCCGGCGACGACGGCCACCTGGTTCAGCAACGGCCGATCCGGCATCAGTCGTCCCGCCTCACTTCCAGCCCTTCCGCTCGAGCAGCCGCTCGATGTGGGCGAGATGATGCCGGCCGTGCCAGGCATAGGCGCCGACGGTGATCGCCAGCGTGGCTGCGCCTGATTCGGGATGCACGAACTCGCGCTGCAACTGCGGCCGGCTCAGGCCGCGAAGCAGGTCCGCCCAGCGGCGGTGCAGGGCGTCGAGCAGGTCGAGCGAATGGGCGATCGCCTCCCGGCAGTCCGGCAGCGCGGCCCAGCCCTTCTCGTCATAGGCCTTGATCAGCGGTCGGTCTTCCGTCAGCGCCCACTTGAAGCGGACGAAGCTGTTCATGTGGCTGTCGGGCAGGTGGTGGACCACCTGTCGAACCGTCCAGCCGCCCTGGCGATACGGGGTGTCGAGCTGGGCGTCCGTCAACGGCGAGACGGTTCGCCGGAGGTCGGCCGGCAGCGCCGCGAGGTCGTCGATCCAGGCATCGATCCGGTCGCGGGTGACCGGGCCCGCGAACGAGAACCGACCGATGGGGTAACGGAGGTCCGGCTCCTGTGGGCTCATGGATTCGATTCCGGCGAACGACCGACAACCCCAGCGTATCCGATTCGACGCGCGGGCGTCCTGTCGTCAGCACACGGTGCGCTGCGCCGGAGAGTGGCGCTACTGGAACTCCACCTGCGGGACGGCCGACTTCGTGCCCCGTCAGTTCGGCGGCGAGAGCATGCGGCAGATTCTCGTCAAGCGGAACGCGCACGGGCCAGAACGGAACGCCTCGCCCTTGCCTGAGCACGTTCAGCAAGTCCCGTTCGTAGTAGGGAACGCCGGAGGACATTTCCCGTTCCAGTTCCTTCATGGGCAATATCTCGATCCCGACATCGATAATGTCCGAGACATAGAAGCTGAGATGCTTCACGAACAGGTCATGCGCAACAAAGGCGTACTTACCGAACCGGACTTCCACCGCGACGCGGTCCTTCACGAAATCAGTCTGGTTGTAGGACATGATCGGCGTATGTCCGGCATCTTCGATCGCCTGCTTCTGCTCGTCCGCCGAAAGTCCGTATATCCCGCGTAGGAGCTTTTCGTCGTCAGTCACCCAGAACGTGCTTCTGCGCTCACTCCAGCCCCGCGCCTGAAACCCGTCCTTGAATTTTCGGTTCATGACGCCGGGGAGAACAGCAGTTTTCCCCGCATGGTCTTTTCCTGCGAGACCTTGGTTCGACAGGCCGAGGCATCGACTTCCGCTATCGCCTCTTGCACTTCGCGCCATAACTGCTTGCGGCGGACGAGCAGATATTCCTCGCCGTTGAGGTGCGAGTAGCGGGCCTTGATCCGCATCAATGCCCGCCGTTGGGCAGCGCGGGGTCGTAAACGGGCTTGCCCATCGGGCGGGTGCGCAGCTTCCCCGCGCGGAGCCGGCGCACCCGTTCGCGGGCGATGTCCACGTATTCCGGCACGATGTCGCACCCGTAGGCCGCCCGGCCGTGCATCAGCGCGGCGACGACCGACGAGCCGACTCCCATGTAGGGGTCGAGCACGGCGTCTCCCGCGTCGGTCATGGAGAGCACGAGCCGCTCCACCAGCTCGACGGGGAACTGGCAGGGATGAATCGTCTTCTCCGGGTGATTGTTCTTCACGTTCGGAAAGGCCCATACGTCGCTCGGATTCTTTCCGTTCGGATTGCCCGACAGCTTGCCGATGTTCGGCCCTTTGAAGTAACGCTTTTGCGGATACTTGGAGGGAACCCGGATAGGGTCCAGATTCCAGGTGTAATCGTCGCCTTTCGTCCACCAGTTGATCGTTTCGTAGCGGCCGGAGAGCCGCTTCGTGCAGTGCAGGCCGTGCCCGAAATGCCAGACGATGCGGTTGCGCAGCTTGAGCCCCCGTTTGCGGAATAAGGGATAGAGCACGGTGTCGAGGGGAACGATCTCCCCGTTTTCCACGTAATTCCCCACCTGCCAGCAGAGCGAGCCGCGCGGGTGCAGCGCCCGCACGCACTCGCCGATCGCCCGTTCCTGCGCCGCGAGCCAGGCGTCGAGCGGCGCTCGGGACTCGTAATCCTTGCCCAGATTGTAGGGCGGGGAAGTGACGATCAGCTTCATGCCCGCGTCGGGCAGGCGCTGCATGAAGGCCATGTTGTCCGCGCAGGCGAGCACGGCCCGGTCCTCTTCTCCCTGCGCTGCTCCAGCAAAGGCGAGCATCTGTTGCGCGTCCATGTTTCTCATTTCCGCCGCCGGTCAAGCCCTCGGAATCGGATTCCCATGCATCTCTATTTTGACGGCGTTTTCACCGCGGTCCGCTCCGATTTTAACGGCGGACTTCCAGCCTGCGCCCGTCCGAGAGGATCGACGCCGCGCCGTCGAGGTCGGTGCGCAGCGGCAAGGCGTTCGCCCCCCGCAGGCGGTCCAGCAATTCCTTGTGCGGGTGCCCGTAGGTGTTGTCGTAGCCGGCGGAGATCACGGCGAACAGGGGCCGGGTCCTCGCCAGGAACGCGGCGCTCGTGGAATTGCGGCTGCCGTGATGAGCGACTTTCAATACCTCGATCCTGTCGCCCGCAAGCTCCTGCAGGAGCGCCTGCTCGGCGCGCGATTCGATGTCGCCGGTCAGCAGAAAGTCATGCTCCGCCAGGCGCAAGCGAAGCACCGTCGAAAGATCGTTCCGCCCGGCGCGCGGGTCGATGCGGCGGCCCGGCCACAGGACCTCCACGCGCGCGCCGCCGAAAACCCGCGCGTCCCCTTGCTTGATGCGGACAATCTCCGCGCCGGCCGCGCGCGCCGTCTCGACGAGCGGCGCATAGTCCTTCTCGAAAACGCCGTCTCCAAGCCACAACTCGCCGACCTCGAAGTTGCGCAGAACGGCGGGAATCCCTCCGGCGTGGTCCGCGTCGGGATGCGACACCGCGACGACGTCGAGACGCCGGATCGAACGTGACCACAAATAAGGCGAAACGACGGTTTCGCCGATGTCGATAGCCCGCGGATCGCCGGCCTCGGACCGCTTTTCCTCGGGGCTTCTGAAATCGGGCCGGCCGCCGCCGTCCATCAAGAGCGTCCGGCCGTCGGGGAAGGCCACGAACAGAGACTCGCCCTGCCCCACGTCGACCGCCGTCAGCTCCAGGCGTCCGGGAGCGACTTGGGGCGGAAAAGGATGGATGCACAATACGCCGACAAGCGCGATGACCGGTATTGCTCCCGGCCAACCGCGGCTCCCCGCGCGGCGCAGCGACCAGGCCCAGGCGGCCAAAGCCGCCAGGAGCAGCGCCGCGAGCCAAGCCGGCGGGGGCGGCGTGCGCAGGTCCAGGCGCAGGGACTCGGCCAGAGCGGCTGTCCCGTCGGTCATCCAATCCGCGCCGAGGGATGCGGCCGCGGCCGGCAGACGCCAGTTGCCGGCCAGAGCGACCAGCCCGCAAGGTATGGTGAAGGTCAGCGCCGGCATCAAGAACAGATTGGCGAATACCCCGCTGAACGAGACGCGCTGAAAGTAATAGGCCGTCGGCAGCGCCGCGCCGAGTTGTATGACGAACGAAATCAAGGCCAGAGCGCCGACCCAGCACGACAAGCGCAGCGCGCCGCAGAAGACGGCTGTCGTCAGCCTCTGCGGCCACGGCGCCAACTGCCTGAGAGGCTCCAGCCAATTGCGCAGCGCGACGCGTTTCTCGGCGGCGCTCACGTCGAGGTACAGGCCGCGGTCTGGATTGTCGATGTCTTGCAACGCGCGCCGGTAAGGCTCGATTTTCCGTTCGAGCAGAGGGACGCCGATTGCCGCGATCAGCGCAACGGCCAGGAACGACATCTGGAACCCGGCGTCCGTAAGCAGTTCCGGGTTGACGAGCAGGCAACCGCAGGCAACCGCGGCGATGACGTTGAGCGCCTGCCTCCGCCGAAAGATCAGCGAAGCCGCCAAAAACGCCGCGAGCATCATCGCCGCGCGAGTGGCGGGCAGCTTCGCTCCCGCCAAGGCGACGTAGCCGGCGACGGCCGCCAACGCAATCGCCGCGCGGGGGAAGGGAGGCGCGGCGGAGAGCCGCAGAGCTCCGAGCAAGGCAAATGCCAGCAAGCCGATGTGCAGTCCGGAAATCACCAGTGCATGGTAGGCGCCCGTCCGTTGAAAGGCAGTCGTCGTCTCGCGTTCCAGCAGGGAGCCGTCGCCGAGCAGCAGAGCTCGGAGAACCGGCTCGGAGCGGCTTCCGCCCCACAAGGCGTCGAATCGTTTGCGCAGTTCTTTGCGCCCGCGCCAGACGTAAGCCCAAAGCGACCCGGCCCGCGGGTTGCCGAGCCTGCGGATGGGCGCCCGCGGCCGCGCGGCGGCGTTGCTATAGATGCCCTGTCGGTTCAGATACTCGACGCGGTCGAACGCGCCCGGGTTGTCGAAGTTGCGCAGTTCCCGAAATCGAGCGAGAACCTCGATCCGCTCGCCGTAGGCGATCTCCAGAGGCGGGTCTCCGGGGTAGCGGTTGACCGTCAGCCGCACGCCTCCCCAGGCAGGCGAGCCTTTGTAGAGCGATTCCGCCTCGACGACGATGCGGTCGGCGTCGGCGAACCGCTCGGGAGGCCGGCGGACCCAGCCCTGCAGGCGAACCGGCACGTCCAGCGGCGCGCCCGAGCGCAGCAGAACCCGGTCGACGCGCCGCTCGGTTGCTTCGACAGGCTGCTGCATCCGCTGCGCCCCGACAAGAGCGAACGCCAACAGGCAGGCGGCCCGTCCGGCGCGGCGTTCGCGGAAGCGCAGCGCGGTCAGCGCCAGAGCGGCGAGAGCGAGCGCCGCGAGCAGCGTTTCGGCGAACCCGAACGAAACGGCGTTCGCCAAGGCCACGCCCCCGGCGAGGGCCGCGCAAGGCGCCGTCAAAGGTTGGCGCATACAGTCGAAGATACCGATACGAGCGCGGCGGCCTCAATCGACGACGAGGTCGCGCATGTCGTCGACCAGGATGTCCGGCGGATGGGTCTCGAAGTCTTGCGGGCGGAGCCCGAAGGTGACGCCGGCGCAAGTCGTCCCTGCATTGCGGGCCGTCAGGACATCGACCGAGCTGTCGCCGATCATCAGCGTTTGCTCGGGTGCGAACCCGAGCTCTTCCATGATCAGGTTGAGTCCGAAGGGGTCGGGCTTTTTTTTCTCGAAGCTGTTGCCGCCGTACACCCGTTGGAAATGGCCGCCCAGTCCGAGGCCGTCGACGATTCCCCGGCTGAAGCGGACCGGCTTGTTGGTGAGCACGGCCATGCTCTTCCCCCGCGCGCGCCAGTTGTCGACCGCCTCCCGCACGCCCGGGTACAGATCGGTGTTGTCGAGCATATGGTCGCGGTAATACTCGAAAAAGAACTGCAGGCAGTCGGCGGCGGTTTCGTCCGATGCCTCCGGCCCGAGAGCGCGCTTGATTAACGTCGGCGCGCCGTTGCCGACGTAAGAGTAGATCAGCTTATGCTCCAGCGGCTCCAGACCGACATGGCGGCGGACCGCATTGACGGCGAGAGCCAGATCGAGAGCCGAGTCGATCAGCGTGCCGTCGAGGTCGAAGACGAGCAACTCGAAATCCGTTCGCAACCGATGGGGCCCGCTTACTTCTCTATATCCTGCAGCACGCGCGCAATCTGACGTTGAAGCTGGCGGAAGATCAGTACCGGCTTCTTGCCGGCGTTGACGATCTTGAAGTTGTACTGCTTGGCCATGCCGTCGAGAATTTCGATGAGCTTCGCTTGATACTTGATGAAGCTGTCGCAGCGGTTCTTCCCGTAGGGGACATCCATGCCGCTTTCCCAGTAGTCGAACTGGCCCGGCCCGCAGACGACGCGGGCAGTGAGGTCGTCGACCTCGGCGCGAAGGTAGAAAGTTGCATGCGGCACAAGTGCGATTCCGGCGACCTCCTCGAGCCAGCGGACGTTCTGCCCGCGCGCGGCGGCCCGCGCGATCAGGGAGAAAATATAGCGGTCCGTCAGCACGACGAAGCCTGCGCGGAGAGCCGGAATCACGACATTTTCCAAGCGGTCGGCGAAGTCCGTCATGTAGAACAGCCCCATCGTCAGCGGCCCCAGCGTGTGGCCGTTTTTGGCGTCCTGGATGCCCTTCATCGTCAGCGCCGAGCGGGCCATGCCGGTATCGACGACGGCGTAGCCGCTGTGCTCCAGCCAGAAGCGCAATTGCTGGATTTGCGTCGACCGCCCTACCGAGTCCGGACCTTCGATCACGATGAGCTTCCCCTGCAGCTCGGACGTATCGATGCCCGGCAGGGGGTGGCCGTAAAACTCAAGAGGCGCGCGGTTAGCCCACACGGTCGATCTCCAAAGGCGAGCGTAGGATATCGTTTTCAAGCGCCCTTCCGATCCGGTCGGTGACGATTTGCCGCATCTGCTGCTGCTGCGCCTCGATGGATTGCGTGGCGTCGATCACGTGAAAGCCCATTTCGCCGCTCATGGCCTCGTACTCTTCGAGGATCCGCGACTGGAAGATGCGGAAGCTTTCGACGACATTCTGGCTGAGGTCGAGGTCCATTCCCGCTTCGTAGTATTTCAAGGCGGCGCGGCCGCCCAGGATGCGGTCGAGCGCGACGTCGAGCGGCACGCGGAAATAGAACGCCAAGTTCGGCTTGACCGCGATGCTGTAGAGGTTGCGCACCCACTCTCGGCTGACGCCGCGCGCCGCGTCGCGGGCGAACGCGGTGTAGGCGTAGCGGTCGGCGCAAACGACCGCTCCGGCTTTGAGCATGGGCAGGATGTAGCGTTCGTGGCGGTCGGCGAAATCGGTGGCGTGAATCAGGCTGAACGTAGTCGGCGTGAACATCTGCTTCTTCTTGCCCCGCCGCGTCGTGCCCTTCACCATGTCCGACGAGTTCCATTCGCTGAATGAGACCGCCAGCCGCTGCGAGCGCAGCCACTGGCTCAGCAGCGAGAGTTGCGTCGACTTGCCCGATCCGTCGATGCCCTCAACGACGATCAGCTTGCCGCGGTAACGGTTTGGAGCGAATCTGCTCACGCCAGGAACCCGGAACCATTCACTTTAGCACCGCTCCGCGCCCGCTGATAGGATTGAATGTCATGCTGGAACCGCGAATCGACGCCCTGTTCGAGAAAAACCCCGAAGACTTCACGCACCAGGATATGGAGACTTTCGAGGAGTTCAAGCAGGCCCTGAACGCCGGCGCCGCGCGGGCGGCCGAGCCCGACCCCGCGGCGGCGTACGGCTGGCGCGTCAACGCCTGGGTCAAGCGGGGCATCCTGGTCGGGTTTCGCATGGGCCGAACCGTCGAGATGACGGATGCCGGCAGCCGCCTCACGTTTTGGGACAAGGCCACGTATCCGCCGCGGAAATTGACGATCGAAGACGGCGTCCGCGTCGTGCCCGGCGGGTCGAGCCTGCGCGACGGCTGCTACGTGGGCAAGAGCGTCACCTGCATGCCGCCGATGTATATCAACGTCGGAGGCTACGTCGACGACGGTTCGATGGTCGATTCCCATGCCCTGGTCGGCAGTTGCGCGCAGATCGGCAAGAACTGCCACTTGAGCGCGGCGGCCCAGATCGGAGGCGTATTGGAGCCTGTCGGCGCGCTGCCCGTGATCGTCGAGGACAACGTTCTGGTCGGCGGCAACTGCGGCGTTTACGAAGGCACGATCGTGAAGAAGTCGGCGGTGCTCGGCGCGGGCGTCGTGCTCACGCGCTCGACGCCCGTGTACGACATCGTCAACGGCGTAGCGCACAAGGCGCGGGACGGCGAACCGCTGGTGATTCCCCGAGGAGCGGTAGTCGTGCCGGGTTCCCGTCCGATCGATTCCGGCCGGGGCAAGGAGTGGGGCTTGTCGCTCTACGCCCCGGTGATCGTGAAGTACCGCGACGAAAAAACCGACGCCCGGGTGGAGTTGGAAGAGTTGCTGCGCTAACCGCCTGCCGGGGAGCGGATTCTCAACGTCCGGTTCGAAAAGGACCATCCGATTCTTCCCGGCTACACGCCGGACCGCAGCCTTCCCTCGGCTTCACTTGGGACCGCTGACGCCTGTCCTTATGTCCTGCTCGGTCGCTACTGGGGGGGTAGGAACCGATTCGCCCGAGCCGCGCATTACTTTAAATTTTTTACAATAGCCCTTTACATCGAGCGGGGTTCGGCGGAAAATTGAATGCAGGAATGCGCCCACGAGTTCCTGTGGGCGCTCGGACGAGCTTCCTGACGGCCTACTGCGCAATGAAACAAGGAGCATATGGATGAGACTCTCGACCCCCCTGTTTTCTGCGATCGTTTTTTTCTTGACCGCCGCCGGTTCAACCGCGCTGCTCGGCGAGGTATGCGTAGTCCAAATCAAGATGGTCAATCACAATCGCTACGTTTACGACAGCGATGAGGAGTGCGGCGGTAATTTCCCTCAACACAGTGTTCCCTTTGGGAATTGGGGGGCCGGCTCGAACGTTGGAAGCGCGTACGACGGCCATCAGTTCCAGGGCTGGTATGCCGAGGACGGCTGGGAGCAGTGGAATAGCTGCGCGGCGGATTACGTGAAACCGGATTTGAACTGCGAGCGGCTCAACTTTCCCGATTCCGCGGGCGTCTATCCCTATCCGGCGAACGGCTATCCCTTCAGCGATCCCTTCACCTGGAACGACTCCGTTCCGCCTTACGGAACCAGCGCCTGCGTGGATCAAATTTCCGACAGCGGACTCGCCAATCACTACGGGACGGCCACGCGGCGCATCCCGGTCACCAACCCCGAGGACTCCGACTGCGACGGAATCATGGACACCGGAGGATGCCTCGACCTGGATGGACTAACTCTCACGGTCCAGGATAACTACATGACTCTGTATGAGTTGGATGGACCATTCGATGGTCACGACCTTGTCCAATCCCTGTATTTTGCGGATGTGTCGGTGACCTTGGCCTGCACCGTGGAGGGGTGCTCGGCCGTCGGGGACGACGACCACGACGGCTGGATCGATAACGTCAACGAGCGAGTCAACTCTGCTTACGTGTGGCCCGTCAAGTATCAAGACGACGAGGACGAGGTTTGCTACGCGAGCGGCGCCAACGTGCCTTGCAAGAGGACGGACGCCACGATTCGGGTCGGGGGCGTCGCTTCGTTTTACAACGGAGACCTCTGCGACTGGGCCTGTGCGACCGATTTTTCGTGCGAGTAACCATGCGCCGGCAAGGAGGGCATGCTGAGATGCGACCGCGGCGGCCGGCGGCAGGGGGCGTATGCATGTGGAGACAGGCGGTTGTCCTGTCGCTGTGCGTTTGCCTGCCGGCGGCCTGCAGCATGCGTAGTGCGCGGAACCAAGTCGTCCTGCCCGTCGGCGCTGCGGAGACCGAGCGGTTGCGCGATCTGCTCGGCGGCAAACGAATCGACGCCTCCTTCGCGGACGGCGCCCGCCTGCGGGGCCGGGTTCATGAGGTCCGGGACGGCTTGCTGACGGTAAACGTCAACCGGAGCGCCGGCCCCAATGCGGCGCCGCGCGGACTTCAGGACATCCCTACGGAGCGGCTCTCCACCGTGCGCTTTACCCGGCATAAAGGGTTCAAGAGAGTCCTTCTCGGAACGGCGTTTTTTCTTGGCGGTTATGGTCTAGCGGCGGCAATTATCACATCAAGGCAAGGTTGGTCAAACGAGAGAACGACGGCGGCGATTGGGGTTTGGAGCGGAATGACCATATTTGGCTACTTATGGGGAAGCAAGAAAGACAAGCAAGACGTCACCTTGGAGATCGAGCGACCGGAAACAACCGGAGGTCCTTGAAATGAGCAGCGCTGTTTTGAGCAAAGTGTTGGCGCCGGGGTTCCTGTTGACCGGCTTCGCGGTTTCCGGCAACGCCGCCGGCGCCGCGTCCTGCGATCCTTTGTGCGGCGGAACCTATCGATGATCCATGCGTTGGCAAGGAGGGCATGCTGAGATGCGACCGCGCCGGCCGGCGGCAGGGAGCGTATGCCGGTGGAGACAGGCGGTTGTCCTGTCGCTGTGCGCGTGGTTGCCGGCGGCCTGCAGCATGCGTAGTGCGCGGAACCGGGTGGTCCTGCCCGTCGGCGCTGCGGAGACCGAGCGGTTGCGCGATCTGCTCGGCGGCAAACGCATCGACGCCTCCTTTGCGGACGGCGCCCGCCTGCGGGGCCGGGTTCATGAGATCCGGGACGGCTTGCTGACGGTAAACGTCAACCGGAGCGCCGGCCCCAATGCGGCGCCGCGCGGACTTCAGGAGATCCCTACGGAGCGGCTCTTGACCGTGCGCTTTACCCGGTATAAAGGATGGTCCAAGAGAGCCCTTTTCGGAACCGTGTTTGCCTTGGGCGGAGCCGCTCTCGGGCTTGGGATTGTCCTCTCAGAACTGTCGGGCGAGGGCAGAGAGGGCATTGACACCTGGACGTGTTACGGAACGCCGGTTGGGATGGGGGCGCTCGGCTACCTGTGGGGAAAAAAGAAGGACAAGCAGAACGTCATCTTGGTGATCGAACGACCGGAAGCGCCTGGAGGTCTTTGAAATGAGCAGCGCTGTTTTGAGCAAAGTGTTGTTGCCGGGGTTGTTGTTGACCGGCTTTGCAGTTTCCGGCAACGCCGCCGGCGCCGTGATCGTTGGCGAGCTGATCGACGCGGAAACCCTGCTCGGCGTGCCGGGGGAAATCGCCTTGACCTCGAACGAGAAGGGCAATCTGGTTTCGCGGCACGCGCAATCCGACGCCGGCGGCCGGGTCGAGTTCGGACAGTTGGCCGCCGGGGAGTGGCATCTGACGACGAAGGTTGCGGGCTATGCCGCCGAGCACGCCGGCGTGCGGGTCGGCGTGGGGGAAACGCGCCGGGTGAGCCTGTACCTGAAGCAAGGGGAGCTGCTCAGCGGCAGGGTCTCCGATGGGGCAGGGAAGCCGGTCGCTCGGGCGCAAGTGAGCGTGCATTACGCCCGCGGCCGCGCTGAGGATGCTCCTCTCGCGGCGACGTACCAGTGGGTGAGCGGGGAAGTCCTCACGGATCGGCAAGGAGCGTATGCGATTCGCGACGTGCATCCGGAGAAGGGGTTCGTGGTCGAAGCGGCGCACGCCGGCTACCTGACCGCCCTCTCGGCGCCGACGACGATGGGCGCCGCAGCCGGCCTTTCCGTCGATTTGTCGCTTGAAGAAGGTCTCTCGGTGAGCGGAACCGTCCAAGACGCCGCCGGCAGGCCGGTCGTCGGGGCCAAGGTGGGGTTGCTCGGACCGCTGCCGCGCGAGGCGCGAAGATTTGTGGCCATCGAGTTGCTGAAGGAAAGCCGGGCCTTCACCGCGAGCGATGAGCAGGGGGCGTTCCGCTTCGAGCATATGCGTCCGGGCGAGAAGGAACTGCTGGTTGCGCATCCCTCATACGGCAAGGCTTTGCAGCGCTTCGAGTTGCCCAAGGGCGGCCAGGACACGCCCATCCGGGTCACTCTTTTCCCCTGAGCTTGCCGTCAAGCCCCCTTGGTTGGCCAAGGATCGTCGCTGAACGGCCGAGACCGGTTCGGGGGCAAGCCCCCGATCTCGATGGTTGGCAGCGGTCTGCGGAAGCTGAATCGCCTGAATTGGGGGCGCAGCGAGTTGTTCGATCCGGCCAAGGATTCGGGCGAGTTCCGCAACGCGAACGACGATCCCGGCAATGCGTGGATCGTAAAGGAGTGGACCGCCATTGCCGAGCGCAACTACCGGGCGTAGTCGATCCAGATCGGACTGGCCCAGGCCATGTTGTTGTCCTCCTGGATCACCCGCACGTAGTAGTAGTGCTCGCCCGCTTCGACGTCGCGGTCGGTGTACGTCATCGAAAGCTCCTCGACGCCGGGATGCGCCGTGTAAACGATCTTGTTGTCTTTGACGATGTCGAGTTGCGCGATCGTACCGGTCCCGATCACGCCGATTTCGAGTCTGGGAACCGTGTTCGAGGCGAACGCTTCGCCCATCGCGCGGCCCTCGCATTGGAAATCGACGACGATGTTGTCCGTCGCCGCGTAGGTGCGGCGGGCGTACAGCGAATTCCAGATGTCGGCGTAGCTGCGCGCCGGCGTGTACACCGCCGCATACGACATATGCGTCGAGCGGTGGTCGGAGCTGGCGATGAAGCCCATCTTGTAGCCCTTGGCCAAGGCGTTCCAGATGTAGCCTTTGCGGCGGATCTCGCCCGACGTGATGTAACCGCCGACCAGCAGGCTTTCCGCTACGGCCGCGCGGGGCGCGCCATAGTATTCGTAGGAATCGCGGTTGCCTTGAAACATCTCGACCAGGCGCTCGACGCGCTCGTCGTTGTAACGCCAGTCCGTGCCCATTTGCGTCGCGCTCGTGTGCGGGATCGAAATCGCCGTCGGCTTCTCGCCGCCGTCGAGCAGCTTCTCCCACAACATCGGCGTGTCGTCTTCGGCCGCGCCGTTGGGACGGTCGCCCGTCTTGATACGGATTTTTTGATAGCCGCGCCCCATCGCCACGATATTGCGGTGGCCGTCCGGGTATTGCACCGTGCGCTCGTAGTTCAGCAGCGGATAGAAAACGCCGGGAATTTTGTAGATATCCACCGCTTTGTCGACCATCCGCCAGGTGTAATCCGTCGTGTAGTTCGTCGTCAGCAGATGCTCGGAGGGGCCTAGAAAATCCATCCCGGCCGCGTCGAGCGCGTAGCGGTACACGTCGTACATGCTGCCGTCGCCGTGGCCGTCGAAGGAGAGATCGGTATGGCGGTGAAGGTCTCCCCAAGTGAGGGCATACTGCTTGCCGCCCGCCTCCATGCGGTAGGTTTTCCACAGCGGCCGCTTCAGGGACGGGCTGCTGTCGCGGACTTCCAGCGGCGCGCGCAGGTCGTCGGCCGCCACGAGAAACTCCCGCTCGACCGGCCCGCCCGGCACGTGCGCGTTGTCGATTTTCCCCGCCCACAGGTCGTAGCGCCGATAACGCTCGTGTCCGGGCGAAAGCCCCCCGTTATCGGCTTGCGCGGCGATCCACAGAGAGCCGTTCTTGTCAACGGCGACTGCGGCGCGCTGTTCGTTGCGGCCCTCGGAGAAGGGAATGCGCACCGGCTCGCTCCAGCCGTGGCCGTCGAACATCACGGCGCGAAACACCCAGTAGGGAATAATCGAGCGCGTGGACAGGCTCGGCGGGTTGGCGCGCCCGATGGTTCGCGTGCGGACGACCGCCCATACGCGGCCCTCGCCGTCGACCTGCAGCAGCGGATACTCGGTGAAAACCTCGTTGGCCAGAACGACTCCCAACCCCATGCGCCCCGGTTTCATCGAGCCGGACGGCATCTTGGCGTCCAACGGCTCGACCGGCCGCAGCAGACGCCCGCGTTCGAGCACGCGCACTTGGGCGCGCCTTTGGAAATACAGACCGCTCTCGCCGCGGTGAATCCCGTTGATGCCGTAAAAGTCCTTGCCCCAGTTCGGGCCGCCGTTGCCCCAGGCGAACCAGAGTCGATCCCGATGATCGAACGCGAGTGAGACGTGCGCTTCGAAATCGGGGCTCTTGGTCACGCGCATCAGGGGGCCCGGCTTGCCGTTCGAATAGGCGCGGTAAAAGATGTCGTAATTGCCGTAGCGGTAGCTGTCCCAGGCGACGGCTGCTTCGCCTCGGGAATTGACGGCCACGCTTGGCTCCCAGTCGCTCGCGGGGTGCGCGGTGACCTGCAAGGCTTCTCCCCAGCGGCCGTCCTCGCGCACCATCATCGCAATGTCTGTACGGCCCGCCGCCCCCGACTGCCAGACGAGAAACAGCTTTCCGCCCGGAGCCGCGGCGAGCCGGGGAAACGTATGCGGGCCGGGGCCGCCGGTCAGCTTGGCCATGGCGCCCCAGCGGCCGTTTGCGTAGTCGCGCGCATAGAGATGGACGGCCCCGTTCGCAATCGCCGCCCAGACTGCCGTGACTTTGCCGTTGCCGGTCGAGGCCAGCGTAACCTGGTAGTAGTCGCCCGGCGCCTCGGAGACGGTTTCGATCGGACTCCAGCTTTTGCCGTCGCCGCTCGAGCGGGCTTTGATGACGTCCTTTTCGTTTTCATAAGCGACCCAGGCGACCCAGATGCGGCCGTCGGGCGCGACCGTCATCGCCGGATAGTCGTCCTCGCTCGAGCCGTCGCCCATGCGCCGCGAATAGGGGACGCGCTCGACGCGGATGCGCCCGTCGAGCAGCGCGGCCGGCTCGCCGAAGCGGACCGACGCCGGACGAAAAGCGCTCTTGCCTTGCGCCGTCTCGACCGCGACCCGCCCCGCTTTTCCGCCCGAGAAATCGACAACGACGCCTTTCCATCGCGTGTCCGGCCACGACGCCTCGTCTTGCGGCGTGAGGTTGAAGTTGCCTTCCCAGTGGTTCTTGGCCTTCCAACTCGCAGCGTCGTAAGACTCGCCGGCCCCGAAATGGAACGGGGCAACGATCTTTACGCTGCCGTTTTCGGCCGCGACCGACCCGCTCCAATCGAGGACTTGCGAGTCTGCGCCTCCGAAGAGAATGCGGAAGCGCTGCTGCGCGGCCGCGGAAGCGGCAAAACAGAGAAACACGAGGCATAGAACGAAGATGCGCATGGGGTTTTATTGATAATAGAGGAGTTGGCGGCTGCGCCGGAAGCGCGGCCGGCGGAATCGCCCGAAACGCAACGATGCGATGACAGGCAAGATGGAAACTCACGAGCGGCTGACCCCGGACGAATCGGTTGCGGGCGGCTCCGACCGCGGCTTCGGCTTCGTCATGGCCGGCGCGTTCGCGGTTGTCGGCCTGTTTCCGCTGCTCGACGGCGGGGCGCCGCGCTTGTGGGCGTTTGCCGTTGCCGGGGCGGCGCTGGCGGCAGCCCTGGTCAAGGCGGAATTGCTGGCGCCGTTCAACAAGGTCTGGTTCAAGATCGGCTTGGCGCTGCACCGCATTGTGGGCCCGGTCGTCTTGGCGTTGCTGTTTTATGGCGTGGTGACGCCGACGGGCCTGATCCTGCGCGCTCTGGGAAAAGACCCGTTGCGCCTGCGCTTCGACCGCGATGCAGAGAGCTACTGGATCCCCCGCGAGCCCGCGGGCCCCGAGCCGGAGTCGATGAGGAACCAGTTTTGAGTTACAATCGCTGAGATGGCCTTCCTGCGCGAGTTCTGGGTTTTCATGCGGGCGCGCAAGAAGTATTGGCTGCTGCCGGCGGTTGTCACGCTGCTCGCTCTGGGCGGCCTGCTCGTGTTGGGCCAGACCAGCGCCGTCGCGCCGTTCATCTACACGATTTTCTGAGCCGTGTACGTCCTCGGCATCTCGGCGTTCTATCACGACAGCGCCGCCGCCCTGGTCGAGGACGGGCGGATTCTCGCCGCCGCCCAAGAGGAGCGCTTCACGCGCAAGAAACACGACCCGAGCTACCCGGCCAACGCCGTCGCCTGGTGCCTGCAGGCGGCCGGCATCGCGCCCGGCGAGATCGACCGGGTCGCCTTCTACGACAAACCGTTCCTCAAGTTCGAACGGCTGCTCGAGACCTACGTCGCCTTTGCCCCGCGCGGCTTGCGCTCGTTCTCCATGGCCGTTCCGCTCTGGATACGGGAGAAGCTGTTGCAGAAAGATCTGCTGCGGCGCAAGCTGCGCGCGCTCGCCCCGGACGTGGACTGGGACGCCAGGCTGCTGTTCGCCGAGCATCACCAGGCGCACGCGGCAAGCGCTTTCTACCCGTCTCCTTTCAGCGAAGCGGCGGTGCTCACCATGGACGGCGTGGGCGAGTGGGCCACTACGTCCGCCGCCGTCGGCCGCGGCAACGATCTGGAGATTACCAAGGAGATACATTTTCCGCATTCCCTGGGGCTGCTTTATTCGGCGTTCACTTTCCATACCGGCTTCAAGGTCAATTCCGGCGAGTACAAGGTGATGGGCCTCGCGCCCTACGGCGAGCCGAAATACGCGCAGACCATCCTCGACCGGCTGATCGATCTGAAGCCGGACGGCACGTTCCGGCTCGACCTCGACTACTTCGACTTCTGCGCCGGACTGAAGATGACCAACGGCAAATTCGACGCGCTGTTCGGCGGCCCGCCGCGCAAGCCGGGGGAGCCGCTCGCCCAGCGGCACATGGACATGGCCGCCTCGGTGCAGGCCGTGGTCGAGGAAACGGTGCTGCGGCTGACCCGCTCGCTGCGCGTGGAGAGCGGCCTCCCTTACCTGTGTCTGGCGGGAGGCGTCGCGCTCAACTGCGTGGCCAACGGCAAAGCGCTGCGCGACGGCCGTTTCGACGACATCTGGATCCAACCGGCGGCGGGCGACGCCGGAGGCGCTTTGGGCGCCGCGCTGGCGGCGAGCTGCCGTTTGCTCGGCGAGCCGCGTCATTGCGGCCGCTCCGAGCACGGGGCGGGCGGCGACGCCATGCGCGGGGCCTTGCTCGGCCCCGAGTTCAGCCGGCATGAAATCCGCCGCGCGCTCGACGCGGCCGGCGCGCGCTACGAGACGCTTGCGGACGCCGAATTGATCGACGCAACGGCCTCGGCGCTGGCCGCGGGCAAGGCGGTGGGCTGGTTCCAGGGGCGCATGGAGTTCGGGCCGCGCGCCCTCGGCAACCGCTCGATCCTGGCGGACGCCCGCTCGCCCGCCATGCAGAAGACGCTCAACCTCAAGGTCAAATACCGCGAGTCCTTTCGCCCTTTCGCGCCGAGCGTGCTGTGCTCGGACGCCGCGGACTGGTTCGATCTCGACCGCCCCAGCCCGTACATGCTGCTGACGGCCGCCGTGAAACAGTCGCGGCGCAAGCGCGGGGCCGAGCCGCGGCAGGCGCTTTTCGGTCTCGACAGGTTGCACGAGACGCGCTCGGAAATCCCGGCGGTGACTCACGTGGACGACTCCGCCCGCGTGCAGACCGTCCACCGCGAGACCAATCCGCGCTATCATGCGCTGCTGGAAGCCTTCAAGGCCAAGACGGGCTGCCCGGTCGTGGTCAACACCAGCTTCAATATCCGCGGCGAGCCCATCGTCTGCACGCCCGCCGACGCCTTGCGCTGCTTCATGGGCACGGGCATCGAATGCCTCGCCGTCGGCAATTGCTTCCTGCGCAAGGAAGAGCAGGACCCCGCGCTGCGGCGCGAGTATAAGCATGCGGTCGAGCCGGACTGATGGGGCCAAACGCTCGGCAGGTGCGCGGGCATGCCGATCCGATGCTACGCGATGCAATACGTTTTTGGCTGCCGGGTTGACAAAATCATTGGCGACCGAGTGGAGTCGTCGTGGGGCGTACTACGATCATGCCGATGTGAGTAACCGGTTTAAAGGCATCCATGCGTGAAGTTCAGGCGACGGTGGCGAAGGCTCGGCTCGCGGAGTTGCTTCGTGATGTCGAACACGGCGAGTCGATAACGATCATGCGCAACGGCAAAAAGGTCGCGGCGCTAGTTCCTGTTGAGGACGAGAAGCGTGTCCGGCGAGGACAGGCTATGGATCGTTTCATGGAGATGCGGTCACAGTGGAAGCCTACCGGGATGCGCAGGGAAGAGATTCTTGCCGCCCGGCGCGAAAGCCACAGGTTTTGAGCCGGTTCGTTCTCGACGCATCGGTTGTCGCCTGTTGGCTCTTGGACGACGAACTGGATACGAGAGCCGCCATGGCGGCCGATCCGATCAGGCAGGATGAAGCGCTGCTCCCGCAGTTATGACATCTCGAAGTTCGCAATGCGCTACTGACTGCATATCGGCGAGGCCGGAGCGATGACGACCAACTCGGCCGGCGCATCCGTGCGCTGATTGAGTTGCCGGTGACGACCGACTCGGCGCCGGACTTCAATTCCACCCTCGATCCGGCAAGGCCGCACGGCTTGTCCTTCTACGACGCGCTCTACCTGGAGTTGGCATACCGACGCCACGCACCCTTGGCCACACTGGACAACAGGCTTGGTCAGGCGGCATCGACTGAGGGTCTGCGGGTATTAACGTGATGCTCAGGCTGGGAGGCGTCTCCAACAGAATACGCCGCGCCCTGCGGCTGGTCGGCTGGAATACGTTGTTCCCCGCCGGGGCGCCGGCTCTGGCCGCGGCCCTCAGCTTTCGACCCGCGCCCATCTGCCCTTGCGCATCGACTCGTAACCGGCGTCGAGGATGCAGTTCACGATGTAGCCGTCGCGGTACGTCTCGCGCGGCGTTTCGCCGTTGCGTGCGCACTCCACGAAGTGCCGCATTTCGGCCTGGTAGCCGTAGGCGAACGCCTCTTCGGGAAGCGGCTGCGTCCAGCCGAAGTCGATGTCGGCCTTCTCGACGACGTAACCGGCCGGCCGCGGGGTAAATGCGCGGAGCGGCGTGCCGCGCGTCACGTCGGTGAATATCGAGCCCTCGGAGCCGTGGATTTCGTTGCGCAAATCCAGGCCGCCGCGCGTCGTCCACGACAGCTCGCAGTGGGCGATGCCGCCCCCGGCGAATTTCAACATCAGCAGCGCGTTGTCTTCCCCCTCGGTCTTGCCGTGATGGACGAGCCGATCGCCCCAGGCCATTACCTCGACTACCGCGTCGTCCTTGCCGTAGAAATAGCGCGCGGCCTCGATGCAGTGGCAGCCGAGATCGTTCATGGCGCCGCCGCCGGTCTTGGCGATATCCCAGAAATGAGGCGCATGAGGCCCCGAATGCGATTCCCGCGAACGCACCCACAGTACGCGACCGATGCCGCCGTTCGCGATCGTCTCGCGGGCCTTCGTCACCGCTGGAGCGAACACTTCCGTCTCGGCGTAGCCGTGCAGGGCGCCGCTCTTTTCGGCCGCCCGCCACATCGCCTCGGCTTCCCGCCGGTTGCGTCCCAAGGGTTTCGTGCAGACCTGATTGCGCCCGGCCAGCGCCAGCGCCAGCGCCGTCGGTTCGTGCTCCTCGTTGGGCAGCGCGATGACGAACAAGTCGATATCGTCGCGGGAGACGGCGCGCTCCAGGCCGGTCGTCGCCTCGGCGACGCCCCATTTTCCGGCGAAACTCTCCGCGCGCTCCGGGGAACGCGAATAATTCAAGACCACTTGCTGCCCGTTCACGTTGGCCAGTCCCTGCATGTAGAACTCGGCGACGAAGCCGGAGCCTAGCATGGCGATGCGCACGGTTTTCATCGTTCTCGATTGTCGCCGATGCGCCGCCCGCGGCCGAAGTGAGATAATTTGCGCATCGTGCTCCGGCGTCTTTGTCTTGCCGCGGCGCTGTCGGCTTCCACCGCCGCCGCTCACGAGTTCTCGATCACGTCCGCCGCGCTGGTCTTCCTCGGGGACGGCGGCTTTCGCCTGGACATCGCTCTCGACGCCGACGCCCTCGCGCTGGGGCTGCCGCTCGAAACCGACTCGGAAGTCGTCGCCGCGGCCATGGCCGAGCTTTCCCCAAGCGAGATCGAAAACGCCCTGGAGGCGGCCAAGCCCGCCATTCGCAGCGACATCCGCCTGGCTTTCGACGGCTTGCCGGCCGCATTCGAGGTGGAGTTCCCGCACTACGGAACGCCTGCGGCCGCCGCGGCCGACCCGCCGGCCGTCCTGGGGACGATCGCGCGGCTGAGCGGCCGGACGCCTGCCGGCGCCCGCGAGATGACCTTTACGGCCGCCGCCCGCTACAAAACCATCGATCTGAAGATATTCGACGGCTCTTCCTCGAAACCGCGCCTGTTCCTGCTGCGCGCCGGCGCAACCAGTCCGCCGTATCGGCTCGGCGAAGAAGAACAAGCGGATTTCGCCGCGGGCGTCTTCCGGCGCTACCTCGTCCTCGGCTACGCGCACATCCTGCCCAAGGGCCTCGATCACATTCTCTTCGTTCTCGGACTCGTTCTGCTCAGCGTGCGGTTCAAGCCGCTGCTCTATCAGGTCACCGCGTTCACCCTGGCGCATACGGCGACGCTGGCCCTGGCGATGCTCGAAGTCGCCTCGCTGCCGGCGTCCGTCGTCGAGCCGTTGATCGCTGCGTCGATCGTCTATGTAGCCGTCGAGAATCTCGCGGGCGCGGAGCCGGGCTTCCGGCGCGTGCTGACGGTGTTCGCTTTCGGGCTGCTGCACGGGCTCGGATTCGCCGGCGCGCTGCGGGATATCGGCTTGCCCGAAGGCCGCTTCGCCAACGCTCTGATCGCGTTCAATCTCGGCGTCGAGCTCGGTCAGATTTCCGTCGTCGCGCCGGCGTTTCTTTTGCTCGGCAGGCTCCGCGCGTCGGCCGCATCCCGCAAATGGGTAGTCGTTCCCTGCTCGCTGGCGATCGCCGCGGTCGGGGTGTGGTGGTTTGTCGAGCGAGCGCTGGGTTTACCATGAAAGGCGCCGATGCCGGTCGTCTTCATTCCGTCGTTGTTGAGGCCGTTTGCGGGAGGCCGCGGCGAAATCGCGGTCGCCGGCGCCAACGTGCGCGAAGCGATCGACAATCTGCTCGAGCGCTGCCCCGAGCTGGCCGACCGCCTGCTCGAGGACGGGCGCCTGCGCGGCAATCTCTCCATCGCCATCGACGGAGAAATCGCCGCGATGGGCATGCTCGATCCGGTCGATGAAGATTCCGAAATCCACTTCCTCGCGGCGATTTCCGGCGGATAATCATGCAGACGCCCTGGGGAGACATTGCCGTTCACGACGCGCACGCGCATCTGTTCTCCTATTCGTTCTTCGCGGCGCTCGCCCGGCAGAAAGGGACCGGCGATATCGCCGGGATGGTCGAGTCGCTGGGTTGGGAAGTCCCGCCGCGAGACAACGCCGAGTTGGCGCGGCGCTGGGTAGCGGAGCTCGACGGCGCCGGCGTCGCCTCCTCCGTTTTGATGGCGAGCGCGCCCGGCGACGAGGCTGCCGCCGCTGACGCCGTGCGCGCGGCGCCCGACCGCATTCACGGCTACTTCATGCTCGATCCGCTGGCCGCCGGCGCCGTCGAGCGCGCCCGGCGCGCCTTCGAGGAACTCGGCTTGCAGGGGCTCTGCCTGTTCCCGGCGATGCATCGGTTTTCGGCGCAAGACCCGCGTCTGACGCCCCTCTACGAGCTGGCGGCGGAGGGCGCGGGGCGCGTCGTCTTCGTCCACATGGGCGTTTTGACGGTCGGCGTCCGCAACAAGCTCGGCTTGCCTTCGCGATTCGACATGAGCCTGTCGAACCCGCTGGACTTGCACCGCGTTGCGTCGGCGCATCCCGGCGTCAACTTCGTGCTGCCCCATTTCGGCGCGGGATATTTCCGCGAAGCGCTGATGCTGTGCGATCTCGCGCCGAACGTATATCTGGACACTTCGAGCAGCAACGGCTGGGTCAAGTACCTGACTCCCCGCCCTACTCTGGCGCAGGTTTTCGCGCAGGCGCTGGAAGTCGCCGGCTGCGAGCGCCTGCTCTTCGGATCGGATTCGTCGTTTTTTCCGCGCGGCTGGAATCGAGCCGTTTTCGACGCGCAAGCGGCGGCGCTGGCTTCGCTCGGCATCGGCGCCGACCAGGCGCGGGCCGTATTCGGCGGGAACCTGCTCCGGCTGCTGCGGCCCGCCGCTTGGCGGCGCGGCTACAGGACGGGTTCGTAGCGCTCCATCAGGCGCTCGATTTCCTTGACCTCTTCGGGCCGCACCTCGGGCAGCGGCGGCCGCACCGGCCCGGCGGGCTTGCCGAGTATCTCCATCGCCTTTTTCATCACGCTGACTTCGTATCCCTTGCGCCGCGCGCGCAAGGCGTAAAGAGGCAGGACATAGTTGGACATCAGCCGGGACAAGCTGGCGCTGTCGAGCATCGACGCGCGCTCGTGCAACTGCAGCGATAACCGCGGAGCGATCACGGCGATGCTCGACGTGTAGGTGCGGATGCCGATCGCGTAATATCCGGGCACCATGTCATCGCCGATTCCGCCGATCCAGTGCAGCCGGTTGCCGCAGCGGGCCATGACGCGCTGGTAGTTGCGCAGATCGGCCTGGCCTTCTTTCAAGGCGATCAGATTCGGCATCTCGTCGCACAGCCGCGCAGTCTGCGCCGCCGTCAGATTGACCCAATCGCGGCTGTAAACGAACAGCCCGACGTCCACCGCTTCGCCGATCGCTTTGTAGTAATGCAGCAGGCCCTCGAAGTCGGCGTTCGGGTAGTAGGGAGGGAACATCAAAATGCCGTCGGCGCCCGCCGCGGCGGCCTGCTTCGCCAGGGCGACGGAAAGCCCGCCGCCGAATCCCACGCCGGCGATGACGGCGCTCTTGCCGTCCGCTTCGGCAACGGCGGCTTCGACAAGGCGCAGGTGCTCGTCGGGAGTCAACGAATAAAGCTCGCCCGTGCCGCCGCCGGCCACGACCGCGCAGAGCGGATACTTGACCATTTCGGCCACGTTCCGGCGGAAGCCGTCGATATCGAGCGAGAGGTCGGGTTTGAAATTGGTCACCGGAAAGGCGATCACGCCCCCCAGTTTCGAGCGCAACTCGGCGGGTTCCATAACGCTCCATTGTCGCACTGCGGCGGACAGGCGCCCCGCCGCGGGAGGCCGGGAACGAAAGCGCCTATACTCAAGCAGGAATTCAAGGAGCCTCGCATGAACAAGACTTTGCCGATCCGGCCGCTCGGCCGCCTGATGCTGCCGTTCGCAATGTGCCTGGCCGCTCTGCCGTCGGCCGCCCAGAAGGTCCGGCATCCGCTCGACCCGCTCAACTTCCAGGAGTACTGGCAGGCGCTCGAAACGCTCCGCCAGGCCGGCCGCGTCGATGCCGCGACGCGCTTCTCCCTGATCAACATGGTTCCGCCTCCCAAGGAGCTGGTCTGGAAATGGAAGAAAGGCGAGAGCTTTCCCCGCTCGGCCTTCGCCCTGGCGCGCCAAGGCGAGCGGACGTTCAAGGCCGTCGTCGATCTGCGCGCCGGCAAATTGACTTCTTGGAAAGAATTGAAGGGCATTCAGCCGAACTGGCTCCTCGAAGAGCACGGCGCGCTGAAAAAGGAGATCGAGGAGCATCCCGATTTCATAGCCGCGATGAAGGCGCGCGGCATCGACGACCTCACTTTCATCGACTGCCGGGTCGGCCCGCCGGGCTACTACGGCACGGACGAGCAGCGCGGCCGCCGCGTCGGCAACGTTACCTGCCGCGACGCGAGGCATGTCCGCAATCAGTGGACCCGCGGCATCGAGGGCCTGACCGCGGTCGTCGATCTGCATGCGAAAAAGGTCCTCCGCGTCGTCGACGAAGGCCCCGTGCCGCTGCCGGACACCGTCGCCGACTACGACCCCGCCTCGATCGGAAAAACCCGCGAAATTCCCGGCCCGCTGCGCATCGACCAGCCCTTGGGGCCGGGCTTCGAGTTCGACGGCGGCATCGTCAAGTGGCAGAACTGGCGTTTTCACGTTCGCCACGACCAGCGAGTCGGGCTGATCGTCTCGACCGTGACCTACCGCGACGGCGGCCGCGACCGCAGGGTGCTCTACGAAGGCTATCTCTCGGAAATGTTCGTGCCCTACATGGACCCGTCGTTCAACTGGTATCAGCGCAACTTTATCGACATGGGCGAGTTCAGCCACGGCGGCATCGTCAAGCCGATGCTGAAGGGGCTCGACTGCCCGGACAACTCCGTCTATATCGACGGATTGATCGCGCTCGACAACGGCCGTCCGCAAACGCGGCGCAACGTAGCCTGTATTTTCGAGCGCGAGACGGGCGACATGGTCTGGCGGCACCATACCGACGCCGAACCGCAGAGCCGCAAGCAACGCGACCTCGTCGTGCGCGCTATCGCCGTTGTCGGCAATTACGATTATGTCTTCGATTGGATTTTCCTCCAGAGCGGCGCCATCCGCGTGCGCGTCGGGGCGACCGGAGAAGCGGAGGCGAAGGTCGTCGCGCAAGCGGATGCGGCCGCCGGCGGATCGGCCGACGCCTACGGCCGTTTCGTCGATCGGCACATCGTTGCCGTCAACCACGACCACTACTTCAATTTCCGCTTGGATCTCGACGTGGACGGCGCGCAGAACAGCTTCGTCGCCGACCGCCTGGTTACGAAGAAACTGCCGGCCGATCACCCCAGGCGCAGCCTATGGGTGCAGCGGCAGCAGAAGCTGCGCAGAGAAAGCGAAGCCAAGCTGAACATCGACTTGAGCAAGCCCACTCTGTGGCGCGTGCTGAGCGCGACTACGAAAAATCACGTCGGCTATCCGGCGAGCTATCAGCTCATGCCCGGCAAGAACTCGATGACCCTGCTCACCCCGGACGACTACCCGCGGCGGAGAGCCGGTTTTCTCGACTACCACCTGTGGGTCACCCCCTACGACCCGAACGAGCGCTGGGCCGCCGGAGAGCACCCTACGTTGAGCGAGCCGGGCGAGGGACTGCCGAAATGGACGGCCCAGGACCGCAGCATCGACGAAACCGATCTGGTGTTGTGGCACTCCATCGGCATGCAGCACCTGGTGCGGGCCGAAGACTGGCCGGTCATGCCGGTGCTGTGGCACAGCTTCGAGTTGCGGCCGTTCGATTTCTTCGACAAGAACCCGGCGCTCGACCTGCCTGTCGATTGATCGGGCGGCAGGGCTGCTACGGCGGATCGCCGGCGGTCTCGTCGGCCGCCGTGATGCCCAGTTGCTCCCACTCGGCCAGTTGCTTGCGGATGCCGTCCGCGGCCGTTGCGTTCGGGTCCGCGCGCAGAAAGCTTTGGTAGTAGCGCGCCGCTTCCGGGTACTTGCCCAAATTCGCCAGACCGCCGGCGAGCAATTGATATGCCTGCGGATATTCGTCGACGCCGCCGCGGTCGATCAATTGCCGCGCCGAGGCAACCGCGTCGTCGTTGCGGCCCAAGCGGAGTTGCGCGACCGTCACGTAAAAGCGAATGTCGTTGTCGTGCGGGTTGAGGTCCAGGGCCTTCAGACCGACTGCGACGGTCTGCTCCAGGTCGCCCGACTGCGCCAGCAAGGGCAGCAACTGTGCGTAAGGGCGCGTGAAGAGCGGGTCGACGGCGATCGCGCGCTCGAAGGACGCGCGCGCCTCGGCGGGTTTGCCGAGGCCGAGTTGCGTCCGGCCCAGCAGGTCCCATGCCTCCGCGTACTCCGCGAACTGACCGACCGCCGACTGCAGCGAGCGCTCCATTTTTTTGAGATTCGGCTTCTCCTTCAAGTTCTCCCCGCGGGCCTTGAGAAACGCGGTCTGCGCTTTCTTGGGGGCATTCAGGGATTTGGCGCTGACCGCGGAGCCCGTCACGCCTTCGAGCGGCGTCAACAGGATCTCGCCGATGTCGGGATTGTCGAAGATCGAATGCATGCCGAGCTCGATTTGCGTGGAGCTGTATCCCGGCAACTCGGCGCGCACGTAGCAGCCGTTGAGATTGACGATGCCGAGCGCGCTGCGCTGTGGCACTCCCCCCGCGTTCTGCGAGCGCAGGCCGGCGTCGAACGCCCCCATGGCCCGGCCGGAAAGATCCAGATCGAACTCTCCTTTTCCCGTGACCGTATCGACGAAGCGCCGGAAGCTGTAACAGAAAAGCTCGACCTGTGTGTGGGTCGGCGGCGCGCTGCCGTCATGCATGACGACCTTGCCGCTGATATACGCCGGCGGGTCGCGGTTGATATCGGGGCTGCGCTCGCCCAGCGCCGCTCCAAGCGGGTCGCCCGCCGCGGGCGCCTCCGGCTGGACTTGTATGGGACGCTGGGTGTTGCCTTGCTGCGCCGTCAATGCCGGCGCCAGGAAAAGCGCCGGCGCGAGCCGACCGAGTCGATGCATCATGCCGGACTCAGCATAGCGAATCCTTCATCCAATGGCAGTAGTTTGTGCGGGTTCAGGACATATGAGACGGCGGGGGCAACCCCCTTTTCCCGGCCGCCCCGCTGTCGACCCGGCCGGGACCCAGGGAGCCGGGCCGGCACCAGTCAAGGGTACGCTACGCCGCGCCCTGGCGGGCGCGCCCTTGACTGAACCCGCCCCGTTGTAAAAACGATGACCCGGTAGGAGGGCGATGGCCCTCTGACGCCGGCTCGCTGCGTCTCATATCTATCTGAACCGGCACAGTTCCACTGCAAAAATGGAGATGTCGATTACTCGAACCACCGCCTTGCAGGGGGAAGCGCCATTCCATTCAGCAACTTCCGCTGAGCGTCGCTCAGCCCTTGTACCCATTTCTGGATGGTGGCTCTCGACACGTCCATTTGGTGTATTATTTCCTCTTCCGATGCACCGTTCACGAGCATCATGAGACCGTCAGCTCGGAAGGAAGCTTTTTTCCCGCGATCGTACTCATCTTCGATCCGAGCTACAAAATCTTTTTTCTGTTCGGAGTCCAATTTCAATCTGAAAGCAGGTCTGGACATTATCTTCTCCTTTGCTTGACCCACAATGCACAGGACGTGTGCTATGCGAGTATGTTGCCGACTGCAGCGAACACTCCATTTTTTCAATTTCTGGTTGTTTCTTCAAGTCGTATCCTTGATCCCCTTCATCCAGGCGCCGATCGCAGCGGCAAGCTCGGGGCCGCAGTCTTCCTGGATGAAATGCCCTCCGCCGGGAAAATCGGCCTCGACGGCATGGGGGAAGATGTCTCTCAGCGCCGCGCGCCCGCGGCCCGTGATGGGGTCGGAGTCGCCCCAGGGCAGAAAAACGGGGATGTCGATCTTGCGCAGGCTTGCGACCGCCCTGGCGGCATGGAACGCTCCCGGATGGTCCGGCCGAATCGGCACAAGCCGCGGGAACAGCAGCGCGGCGGTCTGATATTCGGGGCCGGGGAAGGGCGCGCCGTAGGCCGCAAGCTCGGCTTCGCTAATCGCCTCCCGCCGCTTGACCAGAGTGCGCGCCATCATCCTGGGCACGTCCATGAAGCGCGTTCTCTGGGAGAAGGCGCGCCATTTGCGGAAAGCTGCGTTGGGCTTCCTGTCCGCGCCGCCGATACCGGTATGCGTGGCCGCCAGGCGCGCGAAGCGGCCGCTGTTCTCGGCGAGGACGCGCAGCCCGATCAGGCCGCCCCAGTCCTGGCAAACGAGCGTGATGCGCTCGAGGCCGAGTTGCTCGATGAACTTGCGCACCCAACGAACGTGCGCTCGATAGCTGTAGGCGTTGGCCGCGGCGGGCTTGTCCGAGCGGCCGAAACCGATCAGGTCGGGCACGACGACGCGGCCGACTTGCGCCAGCGCGGGGATCATGCGGCGATAGAGGTAGCCCCAGGTCGGCTCGCCGTGCAGCATCAGGATCGGGTCTCCTGCGCCGGCTTCGACGTAGGCCATGCGCAGGTCCTCGACAACCGCGTATTGCGGCTCGTAGTTGAATCCGGGCAGGTCGGCGAAGCGCTCGTCCGGAGTGCGCAGCACCGCGCCTGCGGGCCATGTCCCCGGCAGTCCGGCGCGGGCGGCGACTTTCGCCACGGCTTCGGGATCGAGGCCGGCGACCGCGGCGAACCACAGATTGAAGGCCGTCAGATCGCGGTCGATTTCGTGCTCGGGCGGCCGCGGCTCGTAGCGGTCCCAGTGGCCGAAGACGGTCGCCGTGCTCGGACGGCCGCGGCCCAGATCGCCCAACTCCAGACAGTAGAGATGATCGTGCTCCGAGCGCCAATAGAAACGGCCGGAGCGTCCGCCGGCGGCTTGCTCCAACGCCGCGGCGGCGCGCGGCAGAAAGTCCAGCTCCTCTTCGAAGATCAGCGGGTCCGGGCGCAAGTGATCGAGCTCGCCGGCGAGGGGTTCGATGAAATTCATTGGCCGCCTCCCAGTCGTCGGTCGAGAAATTCGACGGTTGCGGCGGCGATGTCCGGGCCGCGGTCGTCCTGCATGAAGTGTCGGGCGCGGTCGAAGAGCACGGGCTTTTCGGCATGCGGCAGCGCTTCTTTCATGCGCTCCAGAGTTTCCATCGTAAAAACAGGGTCTTCGGGCGCCCAGAAAAGGGCGACGGGTATCTCGGCCAACTCGTCGAGGCGGGCTTCCAGCGCTTGCATATCCCGCCAGCCGCGGTCGCCTTCGCGGACGGGGATGGTGCGCGGCCAGGTCAGCACCACGGCGTCGGACTCGGGCTCGTCGTAGACGTGGTGGTACGCGCGCGCTTCGTCGCCGGTCATGCCGCGCACGGTGAGCGCGGTCGGGCCGTGGTGCGAGAGCGCCTTGTGGCGCTTCATCATGTAGGGGCCGATCAACGGAGCGTGCCAAGTGGTCCAGGGCTTGGGAGAGCGGTGGAATTTGCTCAACGTACCGGTGAAAAGCCAAGTGCTCATCAGCACGGCGGCGGAGAATCGCTCGACGCGCTGCAAGGCGGCGAGGATTCCCTGCGGGCCTCCCCAATCCTGACCGACGATGACGAAACCGCGCAGGTCGAGTCGGTCGAGCAGCGAGACGAGATCGGCGACGTGGTGGGCGAAAGTCAGCGCGGCGTCATGGGGCGGGTGATCGGAGTAGCCCGCGCCGACCCAGTCGGGGGCGATGGCGCGGTAGCCGGCGGCGGTGAGCGGCTCGATGAAGTCGCGGTAGAGAAAGCCCCAGGTCGGATTGCCGGAGAGCAGCAGCACGGGGCGTCCGCCGCGCGGCCCCTCGTCGATATACGACATGCGGCGCCCGTTGACGACAATCGAGCGTTGCCGCCAAGGGAAAAGCGGCTCGAGCCAAGCGGGCCGAGTTTTAAGCACGGTTGGAAAATTGTAGCAACCGGCCGGGCGGCAGTACGCG
Organism: Bryobacterales bacterium; assembly: GCA_965214915.1. Classification (GTDB taxonomy): domain Bacteria; phylum Acidobacteriota; class Terriglobia; order Bryobacterales; family UBA6623; genus CATQHP01. The sequence continues at coordinate 172,137 of CBDCCP010000002.1, forward strand.
GCGGAATTCTCGCAGCGGTCTCGCTCTCCGCCATCTACTGGCCGCGCCGGCGGCGCCGGCGGCCACGCCCCTGCAAATGCATTTGCAAAGATTTTGTAAATTGTGGTCGATTGGTCAATACATATTCTCCGCGGACGGACTGCAACCATTACAATTGTGCGTCTCGGCGGGGACTATGGCTGTAATATCGCAAAGTATCGTGGCAAAAAGTTCAAATTCGCTCCAGCGCTTGACGCGGGGCTTGGCTGATCCTTATTCTGAGGAAATGTCAGCCCGTCAGCCCGTCAGCCCGTCAGCCCGTCAGCCCGTCAGCCCGTCAGCCCGTCAGCCCGTCAGCCCGTCAGCCCGTCAGCCCGTCAGCCCGTCAGCCCTATAACGAGTAGCGCGGCCGGGGCGCGTCCCCCTCTCGCCGCGTTTCTCCGCTCCGCCGCCCAGCGGTTTTGCTCCTCACTTCCCACCGGCCGCGCAGCGGCCCCCCCGGCCCTCGCCCTTGCCGCGCTGCTGGCCGCGGCCTGGACGCAATCCGCGGCTGGGGGGACGATTAGCACGGTCGCGGGTGTCGGGGATTTCAGGGGGGCGGCCACCGCAGTGCAGCTAACCTTCCTCGAAGGCGTGGCGGTGGATGAGGCGGGCAACCTTTACATCGCCGATGCGTCCATCAGTCTCATCCGCAAGGTGGACGCCGCTACGGGCGTCATTTCCACGGTCGCGGGGGGAGGATCGTCGTTGGGGGACGGCGGGGCGGCCACCGCAACGCAGCTAACCTTCCCCGAAGGCGTGGCGGTGGACGGTTCGGGCAACCTCTACATCGCCGATGCGGACAGCCGCATCCGCAAGGTGGACGCCGCTACGGGCGTCATTTCCACGGTGGCCGGGGACAGGACGAGCGGGTTCAGCGGCGACGGCGGGGCGGCCACAGAGGCGCAGTTGAACTCCCCCAGCAGCGTGGCGGTGGATGGCTCGGGCAACCTGTACATTGCCGATAGGAACAACCACCGCATCCGCAAGGTGGACGCCGCTACGGGCAACATTACCACGGTGGCCGGGGACGGGACTGAGGGTTACGGCGGGGACGGCGGGGCGGCCACAGAGGCGCAGTTGAACTCCCCCAGCAGCGTGGCGGTGGATGGCTCGGGCAACCTGTACATTGCCGATAGGAACAACCACCGCATCCGCAAGGTGGACGCCGCTACGGGCAACATTACCACGGTGGCCGGGGACGGGACTGAGGGTTACGGCGGGGACGGCGGGGCGGCCACCGCTGCGCAGTTAAACGATCCCGAAGACATAGCGGTGGACGGTTCGGGCAACCTCTACATCGCCGATCTGGGCAACCAGCGCATCCGCAAGGTGGACGCCGCTACGGGCGTCATTTCCACGGTGGCCGGGGACAGGACGAGCGGGTTCAGCGGCGACGGCGGGGCGGCCACCGCTGCGCAATTGTCCGCCCCCAGCAGCGTGGCGGTGGATGGCTCGGGCAACCTGTACATTGCCGATAGGAACAACCAGCGCATCCGCAAGGTGGACGCCGCTACGGGCGTCATTTCCAGTGTGGCGGGAGGCGGGACTGGCGGGGACGGGGGGGCGGCCACGGCTGCGCAGTTGGTCGTCCCCTACAGAGTGGCGGTGGACGGTTCGGGCAACCTGTACATCTCCGATATTCTCAGCCATCGCATCCGCAAGGTGGACGCCGCTACGGGCGTCATTTCCACAGTGGCGGGGAACGGGACTTTTGGTTACGGCGGGGACGGCGAGGCGGCCACCGCTGCGCAGTTGCGCATCCCCATCGGCGTGGCGGTGGATGGGTCGGGCAACCTGTACATCGCCGATCAGGGCAACCGCCGCATCCGCAAGGTGGACGCCGCTACAGGCGTCATTTCGACGGTCGCGGGGGACGGGACGAGCGGCTTCGGCGGCGACGGCGGCCCGGCTGTTGCGGCGCAGCTAGGGTCCCCCTATGGCGTGGCGGTGGACGGCTCGGGCAACCTGTACATCGCCGGTGGGGCTAGCCGCATCCGCAAGGTGGACGCCGCTACGGGCGTCATTACCACAGTGGCCGGGGACGGGACTCAGGGGTTCGGCGGGGACGGCGGGGCGGCCACCGCTGCGCAATTGTCCTCCCCCTCAGACGTGGCGGTGGACGGGTCGAGCAACCTCTACATCGCCGATCAGGGCAACCGCCGCATCCGCAAGGTGGACGCCGCTACGGGCGTCATTTCCACGGTCGCGGGGGGAGGATCGTCGTTGGGGGACGGCGGGGCGGCCACCGCTGCGCAGTTGCTCATGCCCCGCCTCACCGGCGTGGCGGTGGACGGCTCGGGCAACCTGTACATCGCCGGTGGGGCTAGCCGCATCCGCAAGGTGGACGCCGCTACGGGCGTCATTTCCACGGTCGCGGGGGGAGGATCGTCGTTGGGGGACGGCGGGGCGGCCACCGCTGCGCAATTGTCCTCCCCTATCGGCGTGGCGGTGGATGGGTCGGGCAACCTCTACATCGCCGATCAGGGCAACCGCCGCATCCGCAAGGTGGACTTCACTACAGTGCCCCCCATAACCGGCCCCACGGTCACCCTGAGCGCCCAGCCGACATCAATCGTGCGCGGCCAATCGGCGACCCTCACCTGGACCTCGACCAACGCCGTCAGCGCCGAGATCGACCAAGGCATCGGCGATGTCGCTCCCGCTGCCGGCGGCTCCATCCAGGTCCGGCCGACGCAGACCACCACCTACACCATCACCGTCACCGCCGCCGACAGCCGCACCGCTGCGGCATCCGCCACCGTCGCCGTCAGCGAACCGCGGACCCCGGTCAACACCCTCGGCGGAACCGGCGATCCCGGCTTCGGCGGCGACGGCGGGCGGGCTGCCGAAGCGCAGGTGGACTCCCCCGGCGGCGCCGCCCGCGACGCCGCGGGCAACCTCTACGTCGCTGATACGAACAACCACCGCATCCGCAAGATCGACGCTGCGGGCGTGATTACCACCGTAGCCGGCAACGGCACGCCCGGGTTCGACGGCGACGACGGACCGGCGAAACAGGCGCAAACTGAACTTCCCCGCCGGCGTAGCCCTGGATGCGGCGGGCAACCTGTACATCGCCGATACGAACAACCACCGCGTGCGCAAGGTCGATGCTTTGGGAACCGTTACCACCGTGGCCGGCAACGGCATTGCCGGCTTCGACGGCGATGGCGGACCGGCGGACGAAGCGCAACTGAACTCTCCCCGCGGCGTAGCCCTGGACGGGTCGGGCAACCTGTACATCGCCGATACGAACAACCACCGGGTGCGCGCGGTGGACGCCGCTACGGAGACCATCGACACGATAGCCGGCGACGGCACGCCCGGGCCGCTCAATTTCCCCTACGACGTGGCGGTAGACGCCGCGGGCAACTTGTACATCGCCGATACGAGCAACCACCGCGTGCTCGCCTCCAACAGCCCGTTCTTCGCGGCGCAGAGGAGCGCGAAGGGCGCGCCGCAAGGCCGCGCGCAGTCGCCCCTGTCCGACCCGATTTTGATTGCGGTGGCGGGGAGCGGGACGGCCGGTTTCGACGGGGACGGCGGGGCGGCGGTGAATGCGCTGCTGGACAGTCCTTCAAGCGTGGCCGTGGACGCGGAAGGCGTGTTGTACATCGCCGATACGAACAACCACCGCATCCGCCGGGTGGACGCCGCCGGGGCCATCGAGACGGTGGCGGGGAGCGGGATGGCGGGCTACGACGGGGACGGCGGGGAGGCCACGGCGACGCAACTCAATGCGCCGCAAGGCATCGTGGTGGACGAGACGGGCGCGCTGTACATCGTGGACAGCGGGAACCACCGCATCCGCCGAGTGGCTGCGCCGCCGCTGCCGCCCGATCCGCCGGTCGTGCGGCCGCCAACGCCGGAGCCGGCGGTGCGCGCGCGGACGTTCGAGTTGTTGTTCGCGCTGCGCCAGGACGCCGCGCCGGCAGCGCAGCAGGTCACGCTCTACGCCGAGAACGGCGACGCGGACTTCCGCGCGCAGCCCTCGCAGCGGTGGATCGCGGTCGCGCCTTCGAGCGGCAGCTTGGCCGAAGGCGAAGAGACGATGGTAGAAGTCACGGTGGATCCGGCGGGGCTGCGCGTGGGGCTGCACGAAGGGCGTCTGTACGTGCGCTCCGGAGGGCGGGCGACGGCGCGAGTGCGCATCGAGTTGGAGGTGCTGCCGCCCGAAGGGCCGGCGGTGGCCGAGCGCGGCGTGGTCAACGCGGCGGCGATGAGCGCGTTGGGCGAGCAGGGACTGTTCGGCGCGCGGCTGCGGCCGCTGGCGCCGGGTTCGCTGGTCGTCGTGCAGGGTGAAAACTTCACCGGCGGCGGGACGGTGGAGGCCGAGGGCTTCCCCCTGCCGGCGAGCCTGGACGGGGCGACGGTGCGGTTCGACGACCTGGAAGCGCGGCTGTTCTCCGTAGGTCCGCAGCGCATCGAGGCGCAGTTGCCCTCGCTGCTGGGCATGGAGGAGTCTCTCGAGGCGGGCGGAACCTCTCTGGCGACGGTGGTCGTGGAGACGGCCGAGGGGAGCAGCTATCCGCGGCGCTTCTTCATAGCGGCCCATGTGCCGGGCATTTTCACGATATCGGGCGAAGGGACGGGCCAGGCGGCGGCTTTGTTGGCGGGCGCGGGGGTACTGGCGGCGCCGCGGGGCGCGGTCGGAGAGAGCCGGCCGGCGCGGGCCGGGGACGTGCTGGAGATCTACGCCACGGGCTTGGGGCCGGTGCAGCCGCCGTTGGCCGACGGGGAGAACTCGTGCGGGCCCGAAGGCGTCTGCCTGGCCGACGGCTCGAACGTCGTGCTGCGGCGCACGCTGGAGCGCCCGCGGGTGAGCGTCGGCGGCGTAGAGGTCGCCGAAGACGCCGTGCTGTTCTCGGGCCTTGCGCCGGCGCTGGTGGGCGTCAACCTGGTCGTCGTCGAAGTGCCCGCAGGCATCGAGCCGTCCGCCGCAGCGGAGGTGGTCGTCTCCATCGGCGGCCGAGCGAGCCAATCCGGCGTCACCATCGCCGTCGAGTGATGGGTGCTGGGGGAGAACCATGGCCGCTAACAGCCCGCGGCAAAAGTCACGCCCGCGTCGTTACGCGCCCGGGAAGCGATGTAGGGGCGGGTTTCAAACCCGCCCTTATAGGGACGAGGCGCGGCCGCGGCGGGCGCGTTCGGCGCGTAACCCCTTGGGCAGCAGGCATTTGTGGCCGTCAGCTTCGTTGCCGCTTGCGCGGGCCAGCGTAGGGACGGGTTTGAAACCCGCCCCTACAGGGACGAGGCGCGGCAGCGGGCTGGGCTGGTAAAACACCGCAGGAGCCCGCCGCGCCGCCCACGGGACTTTCACCACGGACTGCCAAGAATTTATTTCGTCATCGTCGAATACAACCTTTGTGTTTGTCAAAGAGCATGTCCTTTTCAGGAGTCTCCACAATCATGAGTGGACCATTCTTTTGGTTTTGTTGGATAGTTGGATGCCTTGGATCCTTATTTACGGTTCTTGCAATCCTATGGGTTGTAGTTGGGTTGTTGTGGAGAAAAAAAGAGAAATTCTTAGAGAAAGAAGAGGAACAGAATTCCAATGCCTCCATTAAAGATTCGGATATGCCGATTCTTCGCCCTTTACCTATTCGAACCAAGTGTCAGAGATGCATCAAGTCAATTTTACGTTGGCTTTACTGTCCGCGTCAATGGAAGCTGGAAAAGGATTGGGAATATCGTTTAAACGATAAAATGACAATAATTATACCGAAAGAGTTCATTTTCGATGGAGCCTCCGTTCCCCGCCCCTTCTGGTCATTCCTGAGTCCTGTCGATCTCATTCTGATTCCTGCTTTAGTTCATGACTATGCATATCGCTTTGGGTTTCTCGAAACAAAAACTGCCGGTATTTATGGTAAAAACAATGATCGACCTGAGTGGGATAGATTGTTTTTCGATATGGGAAAAAATGTCAACGACACACTGGTCTTAAATTGGATTGCCTATAAAGCTATAAGATACTTTGGGAAGTCCGCTTGGGATGAGCATACTGACCACCGCAAACAAGCGCTTTCTTCTATTTCTCAGAATGCGGAGTGAAACAAAGTTAATGATAACGGGTGTCCATAACATTTTATTAATTGCTTTAGTTCTTATTGCTGCCGCTGTATTGCTTCATTTGATTGTGCTTCTGTACAGAGCACATGGTGAAGGTGAATTTCAGACTATGGGTAGCGCACTGAGGCTTTTCGGAAAGGAGATATCGAACGATGTTACAATGCTAGTATTGTCATTGATTGGAATTATTGTAGAACTGTATCCACCAAAAAACCTGAAGTCTATAGACAAAAAAGTACAGGTTATGACAGAAAATACGACGGATATGAAAAAAGAATTAAGTAGTTTGAACGATAGCGTAATGAAAATTATGGAAGCACTGGAAGAAAAGCAGAGAGCGGACGCCGACCGATGAGCGCCGGCCCGCGCGGGGCCACAAGCGGACAGTTAGTTTGGGATAGCCGGTCTCTGGGCTTGACCCGCGACAGCCGCTGCGCTACCCGTGCGATTCGTGGGTGCAGGCGAAGGTGTCGGGAACGCCGTCTTTGTTCAGCTCGTCGATGCCGATTTTCGAGGTGTAGTAGCCCTCGACCGTCAGCCGCTTGAAGAACGCGGCGCCGGTCTCGAGGGCCGGGTCTTGCGCGCCGTCCAGGGTTTCGCGGATCGCCGCCTGCCGGGATGCGCTCGATTTCGCGACCGCTTCGATCCCGGCGGCGTTGCTTTCGCGCCCCGCGATCTTGCTATCCACTATTCACTATCCGCCAGCAGCGACAGCGGCCTGTTACGGCAGCGTCTTCAGGAAATCGCTCCAGGGCGCGGGCGGGCCGTGAATGGGGACGACGGTCGCGACCTCCAGGCCGATTTGGCTGACGTTGTCGAAAAGGGCTTGGCGCAGCGCCGGCGGCGCGGGGCTGTCGGCAGCGGTGTTGAACAGGTCGGCTTCGACGAGTATTTTTTCGTTGCGCAGATAGGCCATGAGCATGCCTTCGACGTGGGCGTTGAGACCTTGCGCGTAATAGATTTCGAGCAGGCGCTTGCCGTCGGTAATGACGTATTTTTCGTCCACGTCCTCCATCGTGTAGCCCTCGGAGATTTCGGTCGGCGGATAGAGCGAGACCATATCGGGCGCGAGCGTGCGGGGCGTGTAATCGAGCAGCTCGGTTTCGTAAAACAGGCGGTTGCGTTGGTGGGTGACGACGGTTGCGCCGATGTGCAGATAGGCGCGCAGTCCGCCGAGATGGTCGTAGTGGTCATGGGTGTTGACGATGAAGCGGATCGGCTTGCCGGGGACGAGCCGGACGATCTCTTCGATGACGGCCAGCGAGCGCTGCTCGTCGAGCGGCGCCTCGACGACGGCGATGAAGTCGTCGAACTCGACGGCCGCGCTGTTGTGCGAGCCGCCGCCGAGCAGCCAGACGCCGGCGGCCAACTTTTCGGAAACGACGGCGGGGGGCGCGGCGGGAGTGTTTTCGACGGCCTCGGGAACGACGACGGGGTCGCCGCAGGCGTTCGGCGCGATCTCGGGGAAACTGCCGCCGAAGCCGTTGTGTCCGCCGCTGATGACGGGGAATTGCCGCTCGTCGTCCCAGCCGTCGTGGTGGTGCCAGCCGGCTGGGAACTTGACGCCGTCGATTTCGCGCCAGTCGCTGTACTCGTGCTCGTAGTTCATGTCGCCGAGGACGGGATGCGGGACCCAGGTTTGCAGGCGCTGAATCAGGTTGCGGTCGTTGACCGTAGCGTTGACCCGGTAGCGTCCGAGCACGGTGGCGGTGAGCACGATGGATTTTTCGATTTTGGAGGTGGTGGCGCCGTCGCGTCCGCTCTCGGCCATTTCCCAACGCCAGATCGCTTTGGGGTTCGCTCCGGGCTTCATGGCGGCGCGCACGAAGCCGTGCGGGTTGAGCCAGATATCGAGGCGCCACAGCTCGGCGTCGCCGGGCGCGGGGATGGGTTGGGAGTTTTCGCCGTCGATGTGCCAAGCGTGCTTGCCGGCGACGACAAAAGTTTGCTTGTGGTGTTTTTGCAGCGGCGTTCCACCGCGCCAGCCGGTTCCGTATTTCCACGAGCGCGGGTTGAGGCCGGGCTTGCGCTCGAAGGTCTCGACGGACGAGGCGGCTGCGTAGTCGATGGTGCGGGTGTAGTCGGCCAGCGGTTCGCCGCGCGGCCAGTCGGTGTTCTGGGTGACGTTCTGGCCGACCATGGCGGCGTAGCCTTCGCCGGAGAACGACACGCATTTCAACTTGTCCACGCCCATTTCCCGCGAGACGGCCTGCAAGACGGGCAGGGGGTCGATGTAGCCCGGCTGTTGCGCGGCCGCTCCGGCGGCGAGCGTGAGCGCCGAGAAGAGCATGCGGGCGGCTGCCGTCTTGCGCATGCGGCGCTTCTCCGTCCACGTGAGCGTGTCGGTGGCGGAGTCGAACGCGCCGCAGCCGTGGCAGGTCGAGCGGGGTCGGACGCGGGGCGCGCCGCATTGTATGCACGTCATGGCTACGCTGCTTTGGCGATGCCGGCATCGGCCAGCAGCCGCTCGAGACGCTGTTTCGCAGGGGCGTCGGCCAGCGGTTGATTCAGCCGCTTGCGCGCTTGCGCGATGTCCCAGCGGGTCTGATAGGCCATCCAAGCGTCGGCTGTGGCCCAGCCGGCCGCTTCCATCTTCATCGCCAGATTCACCGTGATGGGCCGATGTCCGTGAACGATGCGATCCAGCGTGACGCGGGCAATTCCCAACTTGCGCGCCGCTGCGCTTACGGTCATGCCGGGGTAGTCTTCCCAAGCGTCCAGCACGGCGCCCTTGAACAGTTTTCCCGGATGGGACGGGTTCTGCCGCAACCAATCCGTATCCTTCGCTCCAATAATCATCGTTTTCTCCCTTTTGCTAGAACCTATCTCAAATTAAAAGCCTTGAACTGAAAGCCAATCAACTATAAGAGCAACCCTTTTATTCTCAACACATTCGATTTTCGCCTCGTAGCTCAAATGCCGCGGAATATGATTTTGAGATAGGTTGTAGTGATAGTCAACCAAGTCAATGTCGTAGGCGTGTTCGCCGTCGCAGCGGAAGGTTATCCGCCGGTTGCCCGTGACCGTAACAGCGAAGCAGCCCTTGCGGTTGCCGGTCAGCGGGTGCAGTTTGTAGGTGCGCGCCGAAAGAGCTTCCATCGGGTTCGGGCCGTTCAGCGCCTCAAGGATTTCGGCGATGCGCATCGCACTCTGCGGAGAGACGCCGCTGCAGTCTCCTTTTTGCATCAACCGCTTCAACGCCTTGCTCTTGAATCCCTTGATCGCCACTACAAGTATTATATACAATCTGGTTGCAGGTATGCAACCCAAGAAGAATAGCTTAATCGTATTGCTCAAACGTTTGGAGAACGGTTTCCCTGGAACATCGAGATGCCCGCGATTCCGGCGGCTCCGGCGTTCAAGCACGAACGAATGCGTTCGGGGGTAACCCCGCCCAAGGCCAGGATCGGGATGCTGCTTCGGGCGCAGGCCGCAGCCAGTTTTTCCAGACCGGCGACCGCGGCCTCCCGCGGCTTGGACGGCGTCGGGAAGACCGGACCGAAGACGGCGAAGTCGGCTCCTTCGGCCGCGGCGCGCTCGGCTTCTTGCGGCGTATGCGTCGATACGCCCAGCAGGAATCCCGGAGGGGCCGGCGCGCGCAAGCGCCGCGGCGGGGGGGCGTCGGAAGTCAAGTGGACTCCGCCGGCGCCGGCGGCCAGCGCTACGTCCAGACGGGTGTTGACCAGGATTGCGGTCGAATAGCTCTGCGTGCGGACCAGGGCTGCCTGCACAAGCTCGAGGAGAGCGCGTGTCGGGAGGTCTTTCTCGCGGATTTGGATCCAGTCGACGCCGCCGGCGGCCGCGGATTCGATGAAGTCCAGAACGTCTCCGCCGCAACTCTTGCGGTCGGTAATGTAGTAGCGCTTCACGCTGCGCCGATTATAGGCCAACCGTGTTTCAGCCAAAAACGGTTGTAGGGCGGCGGCGCGCAACCGGACGGCGCGCGCAGGCGTCTTACATCTTGACAATCACTCACTAAAGTTTGATAATGGAAAACAGCTAAGGGATTAGCAATCGAAGCGAGCCGGGAAGAAGAAGGTGGAAAGATGGGCAAGGTAATCGGCATCGATTTAGGAACGACGAACTCCGTTGTCGCCGTGGTGCAAGCGGGCCAGTCGACGGTAATCGCCAACCAGGAGGGCGGCCGCACGACGCCGTCCGTGGTGGCCTTCACCAAGAGCGGCGAGCGGCTCGTGGGGCAAGCTGCGAAGCGGCAGGCGGTGACCAACCCGGAGGCCACGATCTATTCGATCAAGCGTTTCATGGGGCGGCGCGCGGACGAGGTCAGCGAAGAGATCGAGTTGGCGCCGTACCGCGTCGGCCGGAGCGGGGGCTTCGTCAATGTGCAGGTCGGCGGCAAAGAGTATTCCGCGCCCGAAATTTCGGCGATGGTGTTGAGCAAGCTGAAGGAAGCGGCGGAGTCGTACCTGGGCGAGAAAGTGACCCAGGCCGTGATTACCGTGCCCGCGTACTTCAACGACTCCCAGCGCCAGGCAACGAAAGACGCCGGCAAGATCGCCGGACTCGAGGTGCTGCGCATCATCAACGAGCCGACCGCCGCGGCCTTGGCCTACGGGCTCGACAAGAAGAGCAGCGAGACGATCGCCGTTTACGATTTCGGCGGCGGCACGTTCGACATCTCGATCCTCGAAGTGGGCGAGGGCGTTGTCGAGGTCAAAGCCACCAACGGCGATACGCACCTCGGCGGCGACAACATCGACCGGGTCATCATCGAGTGGATCATCGACGAGTTCAAGAAAGAGCAGAGGATCGACCTCTCGGGCGACAAGATGGCGCTGCAGCGCCTGCGCGAGGCCGCCGAGAAGGCCAAGATGGATCTTTCGACCCTGATGGAGTCGGAGATCAACCTGCCGTTCATTACCGCGGACGCGACCGGCCCCAAGCATCTGCAGCTCAATTTGACCCGCGCCCGTCTCGAGACGATGATGGACCCGTTGCTGCGGCGTACGCTCGAACCCTGCAAAAAAGCTTTGACGGATGCGGGCCTGACTCCCGGCGAGATCGACGAAGTCGTGATGGTCGGCGGCTCGACGCGCATTCCCAAGGTGCAGGAACTGGTCAAAGATCTGTTCGGTAAAGAACCGCACAGGGGCGTGAACCCCGATGAGGTCGTTGCCGTCGGCGCGGCCGTTCAGGGCGGCGTTCTGGGCGGCGAGGTCAAGGACGTCCTACTGCTCGACGTGACGCCTCTTTCGCTGGGCATCGAGACGCTCGGGGGCGTCTTCACCAAACTGATCGACCGCAACACGACGATTCCCACGCGCAAATCGGAGACGTTTTCGACCGCCGCGGACAATCAGACCTCGGTAGAGATCAAGGTGTTCCAGGGCGAGCGTTCGATGGCGGCCGACAACCGCTTGCTGGGCGTATTCCAGCTTGTGGGGATTCCGCCGGGGCCGCGGGGCGTCCCGCAGATCGACGTGACCTTCGACATCGACGCCAACGGCATCTTGAACGTTTCCGCAAAAGACAAGGCGACCGCCAAGGAGCAGAAGATTACGATCACCAGCTCGTCGGGGCTTTCCAAGGAAGAAATCGAGAAGATGGCGAAGGACGCCGAGATGCATGCGGCCGAGGACGAGAAGCGCCGCGGCGAGATCGAAACGCGCAACCGCGCCGACGCCATGATCTACTCCACCGAGAAGACATTGGGCGAGCATCGCGACAAAATCGGCGCGGATGACGCCAAAAAGATCGAAGAGGCATTGGAAGCGGCGAAAGAGGCCGTCAAGAGCGGCGACTCGGCTGCAATCGAGCAGGCGGTCGCGAACCTGACGCAGGCGAGCCATAAGCTGGCCGAGGCGATGTATCAATCGGCCGGGTCTGCCGGCGCCGGCGGCGCTCCCGGCGGAGCGGAACCGGGCGCCGCCGGAGCCAACGGCGCCGCCGGCGCTGCGAGCGGCGACGATGTCGTGGACGCCGAGTTCGTGGATGCCGACGATAAACCGAAGTCGTAACCGCGCGTCCCGTCTTGCGGCTGCTGTATGGCAAGGGGAGCTTGAACGAAGGAAATTCGAGATGATCCGATGGCTGCCTCGAAACAGCAGGACTACTACGAGACATTGGGCCTGAAGCGCAATGCCGGGCCCGATGAAATTCGCAAGGCGTACCGCCGTCTCGCCCGCAAATACCACCCGGATGTCAATCCGGGAGACAAGGCGGCCGAAGACCGCTTCAAGGACATTCAAGCCGCTTACGACGTCTTGGGAGACGAGAAGAAGCGGCAGATGTTCGATCGCTACGGGTTCTACTCCGACCAGGCGTTCGCCGCCGGCGGACCCGGCGGTCCGGGAGATTCTCCCGGCGGGGCGGGCGGATTCCGTCCGGGCGGCTTCGACTTCGACGGATTCGATTTCTCGGAGTTCGCGCGCCATGCGGGCAGTGGGGCGGGGCAGCAATCCCGCGGCGGGTTCTCCGACCTGTTGGGCAGCCTGTTCGGCCGGGGAGCGGCCGCCGGCCGGCCGGAGGCGGGGCCGAAGCCCGGCGAGGACTTGGAATATGCGATCGATATCGGTTTTTGGGAGGCGATTCACGGCACGACCGTCCGCCTGAACGTTGCCCGCAATGCGCCTTGCAAGCGCTGCAACGGAACGGGGCATAGCGATACCGGCGAACCGGCGCCTTGCAGCGAGTGCGGCGGCTCCGGCCATGTCAGCCGGGCGGTTGGCAATATGCGCTTCGACGCATCTTGCCCGCGTTGCCGGGGCAGCGGGCGGATCCGCGACGTTTGCGCGCATTGCCGCGGCGACGGACGGACCGCCGCGACCGAGCCGGTGGAGATGCGCATTCCCGCGGGCGTCAAGCAAAGCTCGCGCCTGCGGGCGCCGGGCAAGGGCAACAGCGGGTTGCGCGGCGGTCCTCCCGGAGACCTCTATATCGTCGCCCGCGTCGGCGAGCATCCGTTCTTCAAGCGTGTCGGGGACGACATTCGCATTCAAATTCCGATAACGCCGGCGGAGGCGGTGCTCGGCGCGAAGATCGAAGTGCCGACAATCGAGGGCAGCGCTTTTCTCAAGATCCCGCCTGCGACGAGCTCGGGCAAGGTGTTCCGCGTTCGCGAGCGCGGGGTCTTGAACCCCGGCGCCAAGCGCCGCGGGGATCAATTCGTCGAAGTGCGCATCGTTGTCCCCGAAATTGCCGACGAGGGCGTCAAAGAGCTCATGCGCCGCTATGCCGAGATCAGTCCGGAAAATCCGCGCGAGCCGTTATTCGAGAAACGTTAGCGATGGCGAGACGGCGCAAGACGAAGGCTGCATACACGATTTCAGTCGTGGCCGAACAGTTCGACGTGCATCCGCAAACCCTGCGCCTGTATGAGCGCGAAGGGCTGCTCAAGCCCTCGCGCACCGAAGGCAACACGCGCATGTACACCGAGGAAGACGTGCAGCAATTGGAGGTCATCCTTGCGCTGACCCGTGACCTCGGCGTGAACCTCGCCGGGGTCGAGATCATCTTGAACATGCGCGCCAAAATGGAAGAGATGCAGCGCCAGATGCGTGAGTTCGTCGCCTTCGTGAACGATAACGCAGCGCTGACCGATCAGGAACCCGACGAGGTCATCTCCAACGCGTTGATTCCGCTCAAAACGCGCCTGCCGGTCAAGGCCAAACCCAAGCAGGCGGGGAAGAAATCCGTCAAACGCGGCGCCCGCAAGAGCAAGGTCCAGGCGCAATCGGGAAGATAAGAACCGATGCGGCGTAAAGCGCCCGAGGGGAGCCGGAAACGAATGCTCATCGGGAAAGTTCGGCCGGCGCTGCTTTTGGCGGCGTTTGTCGTCTGCGGCCCAATCCGGGCGCAAGACGAGAAAAAGCCCGCGTCGATCGCAGAGTTGCGGGCGGCAATCCAGAAAGAGCTCGATGAAGTCGGCTACGGCTCGGCGGGGGTTGCTCTCGTATCGAAAGAGAAAACAATTTGGGCGGACGGGGTCGGCGCCGCCGATGCCGCGGCCGGACGCCGGGCCGACGTAAACACCTACTGGCGGGTTGGCTCCATCAGCAAGAGCTTTGTCGGTCTCGCCGCGCTCATTCTCGAAGAGCGGGGCAAGCTGCGGCTGACCGACCCGGTCGCCGCATTGGCGCCCGAGATCGCGATACGCAACCGTTGGCAGGACGAAAACCCGGTGCGTCTCGCGCATTTGCTGGAGCATACGGCCGGTCTCGACGACCTGCATTTCAAGGACTATGCCAGCAACGACCCGACGCCGCTCTCGTTGCGCCAGGGACTGGAGCATGTCAGGGATTCGCTCTATTGCCGTTGGCCTCCGGGCCTCCACTCGTCTTACTCGAACGCCGGGCCGGCGGTTGCGGCTTACATCGTGCAGAAATTGGACGGACGTTCCTACGAGCAATTCGTCGTCGAAGAGATTCTCGCGCCCCTGCGGATGACCGGGGCCGGCCTGCTGTTGACCGATGAAATCGAGGCGGGGCTGGCGGCGGGTTACGACGGCGGCGGCGAGCGGGCTCCCTACCGGCACATCGTCGTGCGGCCTTCGGGCGCCTTGAACGCCACACCGGCGCAAATGGCCAACTTCGTTCGTATGCTGCTCAACCGCGGCGAGCTCGACGGCCGCCGGCTGGTCTCGCCGCAAGCGATCGAGCGCATGGAGCGGCCGCAAACGACGCTGGCGGCCCGCCTGCCCTTGGACTTCGGCTACGGCTTGGGCAACTTCTCGCGGCCGGCAAGCGGGTTCGTCTTCCGCGGGCACAACGGAGGCATGACGGGGTATCTTGCCGAGTACGGGTACTTGCCCGACCAGGGTCTCGGCTATTGCGTGATGGTCTCCGTATCGAACGGCCGGCTGTTGAGCCGCGTCCGCAACCTCGTTCGGGAGTACCTCGTCCGCGGCGTCGAAAAGCCGGAGAAGCCGGGCATCGGGGAGATGCCCGCCGATATCGACCGCTGGACCGGCTACTACCGCTCAATCACGCCTCGAAACGAATATGGGCGTTGGGCGGAGCGTCTCGATGTCGACCGCATCCGGCGCGTGGACGACCGTCTGGTCGTCAGCCGTCTGTTCGCGGCGGACATCGAGTTTTATCCCGTTGTCGGCCGGGCGTTCAAGCGCCGCTTGCGGTCTGCGATGACCACTCTGGCGTTTGTCCAAGGCCCGGACGGTGAGAAGTACGTTCAGGGCGAACGCAGGAATCGGCGCAAGGTCTCTGCCGCGGTCGTCTGGTTCGAGCGCGCTGCAGCGGGTCTTGTCGTGCTGCTGCTGCTGAGCGGCCCGGCGTGGGCGCTGGTCTGGATTCCCCTGAAGCTGCTTGGAAAACTCAAGGGCCGCCCGGTTGCGCTGCGCATTTGGCCGCTGCTTGCGCTGGCGGCCCTGCCGGCGGCGGTAGGCGTTTTGGGTTTGGGCGCCGGCGATCCCATCGAGCGACTCGGGAAACCGTCCTTGGCGGGGATCGGCTTCGTGGTGTTTTCGTGGTTGTTCGTGCTGCTCGCGGCGTGGGCTCTGATCCGCGCTCTGCGCAGCGATCCGCGGCAGGTCGGCCGGTTTGTGCGCTGGCACGCGGCGGCGGTTTCGTCGGCCTGCCTTATCGCGGCGGTTTATTTGTTGTCGTACCGCGCAATCGGCTTTCCGCCATGGCAGTAGGTTCGAGTTCGCCCGTTCTTCGCCCCGCCACTGTAACCGGACAGTTGGATTGGGTTGGGTGGACAGTTGGATTGGGTTGGGTGGTCGTTTGGGTTGGGTTGCGGCGGGATGTCGCTGCGGCGTTGCGGTCTCGGCGGCGGCAGAATGCCGGCGTCCCTGCGCCTCCGTCAGACGCAGGGCAGGACCACGCAGCCGCAGCCAAGGCTTCCCACGCCGCCAAATGCGGGAAGGCGGCAAGCTCCCAGCCGCCGGCGCTCGCAAAGCAGCCGCGTCTTCAGGCGCGGGCGGCGATACTGGCGGACCAACGACGGGCATATGGCGCGACAGGTTCCGGCAGCGTCAGGGAAGCGAAAGCAAGGTAATTTGCCAGGAGTCGGAGCCAGGTTGCCTCTCTGCGCGGAAACCTGAAACGTTAACGACGAGATCGTCGGAAAATGAGATGTCTTCCGTTGTGTAGATCGCTGTCCCATCGGCTTGGACCTGGAACACGTCGCCGTCAAACGTGCAGGACTGACCCGGCGTGAGCACCATGAACATGGCGCAAGCTCCCAAGCTGGTGACTTGCGCCTGGGCGCGCCCGGGCGACATCAAGGCGTACATTGCCGCGGGCGTGGCCAAGGCCAACTTGCCGTACTGCTCAATGAACCGCCGCCGCGCGGCATCCGCCGGTTCCGATTCCCGCAGCGTCTCAGACGGGGGCAAAGGATTCCCCTCCCCCGGGGAGTGGGTAGAGTGCTTTTGTTTGCGCATCGATTTCTCCTTCTTCTCACATTCGTCATCGGACCTGCCCGCCGCCAACCGGCAGCGCGCTGGGAGCGCTTACCCGACTACTTTACATTATTTTTACTATTTTTTCATTTTTTATATTCCGGGGTCTCTTCCCACGAGAAATGAGCTTCCGTGTTTCTTTATCAGGTTCGACTCCTGACAAAAGTGCGCGGTTGATTTTTTCCGGGGTCGTTGTGGTCGAGGAGCGGGAACCGAGGGCGCCGTACTCAAGCCTGCGCCGGGGCTGCCGCGGGGGGCGGCCACAGACGATCCTCCCGCAACAGCGTGCCGACGAGCACAACCATCTTGCGCATCGCCGCCGCGAGAGCCGCCTTATAGGGCTCGTTTGCGGATTGGAAAGGACTCTGCTTCGGCCCGTCTTATCCAATGCAAGACGCTCCCGAAGAGGGAGAAGCGCCTAGATAGAAGCGGGCAAGCTGCGGGCGATGGGAGCCGCCATGCAGCGTGCATTTACCCTACCTTGACCCAGCGGCGGCTCTTCGACGCTTCCGCAGCGGCATCCAGTATCTGCTGGTTTCTGACGCCGTCCGTGAAGTCGGGGTGCGTCCCGCGGCCCTCCGCCAACGCCGTCAGCATGTCGTAGAAGCTGTGGGTAAAGCTGTGCTCGTAACCCAGCAGGTGTCCGTCGAACCACCAGTTGTCGGCGTAGGGGCGCTTGCCCAGCGAGCAGGCGACGATCTCGCGGAAGCCCTGCGCGTCGTCCCGGTCGTCGACGGAATAGTATTTGAGGTTGTTCAGATTCTCGAGGTCGAAAATAAGCGACCCCTTGCTGCCGTTGATCTCGAAGGTATTGTGATTCTTGCGCCCCGCGCCGAACCGCGAGGCTTCGAGCGCGCCGATCGCGCCGTTGGCGAAGCGCAGGCGCATGGCCACCGCGTCATCGACCGTCACGGCGGCTTTCTCGCGCGAACCCGCCGCCGCCGGACGCTGTTCGATGAACGTTTCCGTCGTTGCCGCAAGCTCGCTGACCTCGCCGCACAGATAGCGCGCCAAGTCGAGCGTGCGCGCCCCCAAGTCGCCGAGCGCCCCGCTGCCGGCCTGCTTGGCGTCGAAGCGCCAAACCAGCTCCAGCTCGGGCGACATCGCCCAGTCCTGCAGATAGCGCCCGCGGAAATGGTAGATCTTGCCGATCCGCCGGTCGTCGATCATGCGCTTGGCCAGGGCCACCGCCGGAACGCGGCCGCTGTAACCGGACAGTTGGTTGGGTTGCGGCGGGATGTCGCTGCGGCGTTGCGGTCTCGGCGGCGGCAGAATGCCGGCGTCCCTGCGCCTCCGGCAGGAGCAGGACGGGATCGCGCAGCCGCGGCGAGGGCTTCCCACGCCGCCAAATGCGGGAAGGCGGCAAGCTCCATCCGCCGGCGCTCGGAAAGCATCGTGGAAGCGGCGGCGGTGGACAGCGCCGTCGTCAAGGCGCATTCGGACGGTGCGGGGGGCCTTAAAAAACGGCAGGCAGGCAATTGGCAGGTCGCGCGGGGGCTGGACCGCCAAGATTGATATGGTTGCCGCAAATGCTCGTACGGCGCTGGCGTTTGCGCTTTCGCCGGGCCAGGCTCACGACGCGCCGCAGGGGCGCAAGCTGCTGCAGCGTCTCGCTTCGCAGCAGGACAACCTGCCTTTGCCGATGGCTCGCGCAGAGGCAGGCAACGAGACCCGCCGGCTTGCTTTGGAACTGGGTTGCGCGCCCGTTGTTGCGTCGTTGGGCCCGGGCAAGCATCCGTTGGACTTGGCGTTCAGCACGGACAACGGCTCGCAGACAGAGGGCCCGGAGAGGCGGGAGCTGCATGACGACGGGCGAGAGGAGCGCATCCGCAACCTCCTGCCAGGCGGCCGCGCTCAGCGCTGCGGCGGCAGGAGGCGCTCTCGCCTGCGCCGGCTGCCAGGCGGCCGCGCTCAGCGCCAGTGCGGGCCCGAAAACCAGCCGACCAGCGAGTAGCGCGCGCCGTAGAGCAACTCGGAGACGCCGTGCGGCACGAACGAGGGGAAGACCGCGACGCTGCCCCGGGCGCGCAGGGCGCCGGGCTCCGCCGCGCCGACGTGGGCGCCGAAGCGCAGGGTTCCGCCGCGGTAGTCGGCAGGGTCGGAGAGCTGGACCACGACGGAGAGCTTGCGCGTGAGCGCGCGGCCGCGGTCGCGGTCGTCGAGCGCGCAGTCCATGTGCTCGTGGTAGGTTCCGGCGTCGAGCGCGCGGTATTCGGTGAACTGCCAGCCGGGCGGCCGCGCGCAGAGCGCCAGCCGCCAGTCCGCCTCGTTGGCTTCGCGGGCCAACCGCTCGGCGCGGCGGCAGAGCGGGTCGGCGGCGTCCGGCCAGGCGACGCGGGAGCGGCGGATGCGGGGATTATGCCTGCCGCCGGCGATGCCCGGCTCGAGCTCGAGCGCGCGGAAGCGGCGTATGGCGGCGGCGCAGACGTCCGCCGCGAACGCTTCGGGGAAGAGACGCAAGGCGGCCATGGTCAGGCCGCGCCTCCGGCGCGGCAAGTGGATAGTGGGCGCGCTGCCGCGCGCCAGTGGATAGTGGATAGTGGGCGCGCTGCCGCGCGCCAGTGGATAGTGGATAGTGGATAGTGGATAGCAAGACTAGTACTAAATATCATAATTTAGAGTATTTATAAGAGAGTTGCCGCTGGCGGACGTAGGCTTTGGTCCATTCGAAAGGGTGGGCGCTTTGGTTGTACGCTCGGATAAAGCGATCTATGGCTTGGCGCACTTTGTAAGGCGAAGTGAAACTGGCCCCTTGCAGGGCGCGGCGACTGAGAATAGAGAACCAGATTTCTACTTGGTTAAGCCAGCTGGCGGATGTCGGAGTGTAGTGGAAATGGACTTGCGGGTGAGCCTTCAGCCAACGGTCGCGCTTGGGTTTATGGGTGTTCAGGTTGTCCAACACGACATGCATTGCGACGCCGGGATAACGGCCTACGAGGCGATTCATGAAGTCCAGGAATTCGCGTCGGCGCCGCCGCGAATAATGGCCGGCCTGGATGCGTCCGGTAGCGACTTCGAGAGCGGCAAACAAGGTCGTCGTGCCATGACGCTTGTAACCGTGCGAGAAACCCGTCAAGGCGCGGCCGTCGGGCAGCCGCAGCCAGCCCTGGGCGCGCTCCAGAGCTTGGATGCTCGGCTTCTCGTCTACGGCCAAAACGACCGCGTTGTCGGGCGGGTGGAGATACAAGCCCACGATGTCGGCGGCTTTGCGGGCGAACTGGGGGTCCGTCGAGATACACCAACTGCGCCGCCGTCGCAAGGAGATGCCATGACGCCGCAGCACGCGCCAGACTTGTTGGGCGCTGACGTCTCCTAACTGTTGCGCCAGCAGGCGGCCGCTCCAGGTGGCCTGCCCCTCCGGCGGGGCTTGATCCAACTGCTGCAGAATGCGCTTCTCGCTCTGTGCGTCGTAACGCCGCGGCTTGCCGCTGCGCGCTTCATCCGCCAAACCCAGCAAGCGCCGCTGGGCAAAGCGCGTGCGCCACTTCGACACCCGCGCCGGGCGCGTGCCCAACTGCTGGGCGATCTCCTGGTTGCTCATGCCCTCGGCCGCCATCAGGATCATGCGCGCTCGCGCCGCCGCTCGTTGCTCGCTCTTGGGAGACCTGCGCCACTGCTCCAGAGTGCGCTGCTCATCCGCGCTTAAGAGAATAGGCGTTGCTCTCTTGGCCATGCCTCCATTCTATCAAAAGTTCCCTTATTTATGAAATCAAGTACTAGTGGAAAGTGGAAAGTGGGGGCGGCTGACGCCGCCCAGTGGAAAGTGGGGGCGGCTGCCGCGCGCCAGTGGATAGTGGATAGTGGATAGTGGATAGCAAGACAATACGGGCGGCCGCGATCAGTCGCCGGGATCGCCGGGGTCGCCGCGGTCGCCGGGGTCGCCGCGAGGCCCTTTGTATTCGGGTAACGCCGAGGGCGGCACGTTGCTGTCGTCGCCTTTGGCGCCCTTGTAACCCTGGTAGCCCTTGGCGCCCTTGACGCCTTTGAGCGAACCGGGCGGGCCCTGGGGGCCGAGCTCGCCCGCGCCGCCCCCGGCGCCGGGGGCGCCCTGGGGGCCGGGCTCGCCTTTGGCGCCCTTGACGCCCGGCGGGCCCTTGACGCCCTTGGCGCCGCGGTTGCCGGGGCCGCCCGCGGGTCCGTCATTGCCCTGGGGCCCGCGCGGGCCCTGGTCGCCTGGGGGTCCTTTGAAGCCCCTGTATCCCCTGACGCCCTGGGGCCCGCGGTCGCCGGGGTCGCCTATGGGCCCCTTGACGCCCTGGGCGCCGACGCCGCCCTTGGCGCCGCGCAGGCCCGGATCGCCTTGGGGTCCGGGGTCGCCTTGGACGCCGCTTGCGCCCTGGGGCCCGCGGTCGCCGGGGTCGCCGCGGTCGCCGGGGTCGCCGCGGGGGCCGGGCTCGCCCTTGGGTCCGCGCAGGCCGGGGTCGCCTTGATCGCCGGGGTCGCCCTGGGGGCCGGGCTCGCCCCGCGGCCCCGCGGGGCCGACCGGGCCGCGGTAATGGCGCGGCGGGCCGAACGAGTCCGGTCTGAGCTGCCGACTCGTCTGCGCCGCTCCGACAATGCTCCAGGTCAAGGCCATACTCAACACCCGGTATCGCTGTATCCGTCCGCGTAGCCGTCGTCGTACCCGGTCTGATAGCTGATGGTCGCGCCGCTGAAGCCCTTGGGTCCTTTGGGGCCCTTGACGCCCTTGGAGCCTTGCGGGCCGGGCTCCACGGTGTATTCGTCCGCGTTCTCGCCGTCCGCGCCGTCCGCGCCGCGCGGGCCCCTGACGCCTTTGGCCCCCTGGGGTCCCTTGGGTCCCGGCGGACCGGGCCCGCCCTTGGCTCCCTTGGCGCCCTTGACGCCCTTGGTCTGTCCCGCATCGCCCTTGTCGCCGTCATCGCCCGGCTGGCCGCCGGCGCCGTCGGAGCCGCGCCGGCCCTTGTCGCCCGGCGGGCCGAGGAAGCCCTGCGACCCCTTAAAGCCCTTGGCGCCGCGCGGGCCGTCGTCGCCCCGCGGTCCGCGCACGCCCGGGTAGCCTTGGGCGCCCTTGGCGCCGCGGTCGCCGGGATCGCCCTGGGGGCCGGCGTCGCCCGCTTCCGCTCCGGGGGCGCCTTGGGGCCCGCGCGCGCCGGGGCCGCCTTGGGGGCCGGGGCCGCCCGTCCCTCCGGGGTCGCCCTGGGGTCCGCGGTCGCCAGGCTCGCCTTGGGGCCCCGTTGCGCCCTGGGGGCCTGCCGCGCCCTGGGGCCCGCGGTCGCCGGGATCGCCCTGGGGGCCGGGGTCGCCCTGGGGGCCCTGGAACCCGCGTTGTCCGACCGGCCACAGTTGCGGCGGGCCGAAGGCGTCCGCGGTCAGCGAGCCGGCGTCCGCCGCAGTCGCCGCAATGCTCCAGGAAACGCTCATACCAGCTCCCCGATGCAGTCTTGCTCGCCTTCGAAATAGCCTGCGTAGTAACCGTCCCAGTAGGCTTGGCTGTTGGTGTCGAGGCTGCCGTTCGGGCCGGGAGCGCCGGGATTGCCGGGGACGCCGGGATCGCCGGGGATGCCCGCATCTTGGCCCTTTGTCCCTGGCGCGCCTTGGGCGCCGCCATCGCCCTGGGGGCCGGGGTCGCCCTGGGGGCCGTCGCCGCCCGGATTGCCTTGGGGGCCCTTGGCGCCCGGCAGGCCGGGGCCGCCCGGGTCGCCTTGGGGTCCCGCATCGCCCTTGTCGCCGTCATCGCCCGGCTGGCCGCCGGGGCCGTCGGAACCGCGGCCGCCCTTGTCGCCTTGCGGGCCTTTTACGCCTTTGGCGCCCGGCGACCCGCGGACGCCGCGCGGGCCGTCGTCGCCCTGGGGGCCGCGTGCGCCCGCCGCCCCGCGCGGGCCCTGCGGCCCGCGGTCGCCGGGGTCGCCTTTGGCGCCCGGCAGCCCTTTCGCGCCGGGCGCGCCTTTGACGCCGCGCGGGCCGGCATCGCCTTTGGCGCCCGGCAGCCCTTTTTCGCCGGACGCGCCCTTGACGCCGCGCGGGCCGGCATCGCCTTTGGCGCCCGGCGGCCCTTTTTCGCCCGGCGCGCCCTTGACGCCGCGCGGGCCGGGACCGCCCTTGGCCCCGCGCTCGCCCGGCCCGCCGGGCAAGCCGATATGGACGGGCTCCGGGGCGCCGAACGAGGCGGCCGCGATTGCCGCGCGCTGCGGCGCGCTGGCCGTAACGGCCCAGTGAATCGCTCGCTCAGCGAATAGGAAAGCGAGATTGCCGGTCAGCGCCGGGACGCCGCTCGCTGCGGCGCCGGCGAAGGCGGGGGCGCCGGCGAGATTGCCGGTCAGCGCCGGGACGCCGCTCGCTGCGGCGCCGGCCAGGGCGGGGGGCGCCGGCGAGATTGCCGGTCAGCGCCGGGGCGCCGCTCGCTGCGGCGCCGGCGAAGGCGGGGGCGCCGGCGAGATTGCCGGTCAGCGCCGGGGCGCCGCTCGTTGCGGCGCCGGCCAGGGCGGGGGCGCCGGCGAGATTGCCGGTCAGCGCCGGGGCGCCGCTCGTTGCGGCGCCGGCCAGGGCGAGGACCGGAAGGGCCGTCATGCCCGTCGCATCGATGGAGTTCGGCAGCGCGCGCAGGCGCGAGCCCTGCGTATTGGCCCCGTCGGGATCGATCTCGTAGAGCTCATGACCGCTTAAATCGGCGATGAGCAGACGGCCGGCGAAGACCGCCATGCTGCGCGCAATCCTCAGGCCCGAGGGCAGCGCGCGCAGGCGCGAGCCCTGCGTATCCGCTCCGTCGGGATCGATCTCGTAGAGCTCGTCATAACCGAGAACGAGCAAACGGCCTTTGAAGACCGTCAGGCCTTGGGGAAAGGTCAGGCCCGAGGGCAGCGCGCGCAGGTTTGCGCCCTGCGTATCGGCCCCATCGGGATCGATCTCATAGAGATTGCCGCCATTTTCGCCGGCGCCATGGACGATGAGCAAACGGCCGGCGAAGTCCGTCATGCCCGTCGCAAAGGTCAGGCCCGCGGGCAGCCTGCACAGGCGCGAGCCTTGCGTATCGGCCTCGTCGGGATCGACCTCGTAGAGCGCGTCGAGCGATATATCGACGATGAGCAGACGGTCTTTGAAGACCGTCATGCCCTGCGGATTGAGCAGCAGCGAGGGCAGCGCGCGCAGGCTTGCGCCCTGCGTATCGGTTCCGTCGGGATCGAGCTCGTAGAGCGAACGATCGTTCCCGCCGGAGACAACGAGCAGCCGTTCGGGCATGGTCTTAGACGGAAGTTTCAGGGCTGATCGGGTATAAGTCACTGCTGTAGTGGGGGTTATGTCTTTCTCGGGTGTTTGGTTCTGGCTACACTTTGGGCGTCACTCCCAGCAGTTGGAAACAGCGCTGTTGCAGGGGCGTGGGCTGCGTCTGGATAGTGAAGTTGGCGCCGGCGGCGGCCTGCATGATGTTGGCGGTCAGCGTCCCCAGGTCGGCGAGTAGCGAGCGGAAGCTATGCACCGGCAGATCGTCGGCGGTGCGCTTGCGGCCGGCCTTGGCCGCTGCCGCCGGCGAGCGGCGCGCGGGGGCGAGCGGCGAAGGGCGTTGCTGCTCGGCTGCGGCCGGGTCGTGGTCGTCGAACAGCAGGGGCGCCAGCTTTTGGCGCATGTGCCACTCGACGTAGTAGGCCAGCATGCACAGCAGCACGTGCGCCCGCACGCGGTCCGCCCGCCGGTGGTGGATCGGGCGCACCTTCAGGTTCACCGACTTGAGACTGCGAAAGGCCCGCTCCACCTGCGCCAGGTTCTTGTAGGCGCGCACTGTCTGGGCGGCATCGAACCGCTCGGGGGCGACGTTGGAGCGGACGATGTAGAGCCCGTCGAGTTGCTGCTCGGCCGCGATCTTGTCTTCATCCCGGCGATAGCTGAACGTGTCGTCGGTGATGGTGGTGACGAAGTGCTTGGCGACCTTGTGGCGGTTAAGCACCTTGCCGACCCGCAGGCCGATGGCCGCCGCGCCGCGCAACGGCCGGTTCTTCCGTCGAGTCGCCGTGGCGATGGGCGCCAGGTCCTGCTCGGTGGCGGCCAGCAGTTCCTGCCGCTTGCGCTGGCGCTGGGCGGCCAGCAGGGGATTGCGGCACACGACCAGTCGCTCGCCGGGGAACTCCTCGCTGCTGATCTCGGCCAGGTTGCGCTCGTCGAACAACGAGGGCGCCACCGCGCCGGCGGCCAGCAGCTTGCGCATCGTCGGCGCGCGCAGCGTGGTGATCCAGCGCAGCCCGTCGACGCCCTGCAGGTCCTGGCGGATGCGCGCCGCGGTGAGCATGCCGCGGTCGCCCACCAGCACCACCCGTGCGAGTCCGAAGCGGTTGCGGATCTTGTCCACTTGGCTGGCCACCGTCTGCGGATCGCCGGTCGAGCCGGCGAAGACTTCCACCGCCACCGGGCAGCCGGCGGCCGTGCATAACAGACCGAAGACGATCTGCAACGTGCCCGGCTTGCCGTCGCGGCTGTGTCCCCGTTGGGCCAAGGGGCAGTGGGTTCCCTCCAGGTAGCTGGAGGTCAGGTCGTAGAGCAGCAGGGTGTGCTCCTGTAGATGGCGCTTGGCCAGCCGCTGCTCGATGCCCGCCTGCCGCTCCAGCAGCCAGTCCATCGCCTGATACAGTTCGTGCTGGTTGACGTCGCCGAGGCCGAGCGCCGCGCCCAGGGTCGACACCGCGCTCTCGGGCGTCAGGGCGCGGGCGGTGGCCAGCTTCGACTGCGCGTCGATGACGCGGGCGGCGAGCAGGGCCACGGCCAAGTCGCGGGTGCGGCTGGGGCGGCGGGCGAGCAAGGTGGGCAGGGCGAGTTGCTGCAGCGAGCCCACGACGGCGGCGACATGGCCGTGGGGCAGGCTGCGCAGGCAGGTGAAGGCCTCGTCGGCAGGGACGAGGCGCTCGCCGCGCAGGACCCGGCGCAGCGTCTCGATGGCGGCGGGGGGCAGCTTGGAGAGGTTGGCGAGGGTGCGTTTTTTGACGCGGCCGCGGTCGCGGTAGGACTCGCGGAGGAGGATGGCTGGGGGCGAGTTGCGGTTGGGCACGCGCTCTATGTACATGGATACAATTATAGCAGGTATATCAAACGAAAACAAGGTAATAAATAATGAAAAACAGCAATATACATGGCTACAAATCGCCTCTTACACCACACCTCGACACCACCAAAACCCTTTGCAATCTATGCGTTAGGGGGAAATGAAGCCCTGAAACTTCCGCTTAGAGAGAGTCGCGGGCCGCTGCGCGGCCCAGTGAAAAGTGGAAAGTGGAAAGTGAAAAGTGAAAAGTGAAAGAGTTACGACGCCGGAATGGAAATCTGCAGGGCGCCGACGGCGAATTCGACCGTATCCCCGTTGCCGACCGTGTGCGTCGCGGTCAGCGGCCCCCAGCCCAATTGTCCGTTGGCGCCGTGAATCGCGAAGTGCGTCACGGAGCCCCAGGAAGCAGTCGGCGTGGGGAATTGGATCAAGGCGTTGTTCTGCGCGGCGCCGTCGCTCTCCGTCCAGGAGCTCCCGGTTGTCGAAGCGCGGGCGTAGGCGCCGCCCGAGAGTTCATCGGCGCCGGTAGCGCCGGGGTCGGCGCTGTGCAGAGAGACGGCGGTTACCAGGTCGGCGACGGCGTCGGCCGCGGCGTTGCGGGCAAGGGTAGTGAGAGGCATGGGGCATCCTTTCCAAGCGGTCATGTAGCGGTCCAAACGACCAGGCTCGCGCGCCGGAGCAGGCCGCGCGCAAGCGGATCGAGCAGGAAAAACAACTCTTGTCTTCGTGCAGCCGGCCGGCAGGCTGCTTGTCTTTGCCGTAGCGGATGAGGCAGGCGTCTTTGACGCCGCGCCGGCGCGCCGGGCAATGGATGAGGGACGGCGTCGTCGAATACGGAGATCGCCACGCGCTATGCTCCGTCCACTCCCGAGGTTTTCAGCGTCATGGGAAGGTTTCTCTTTTCTTTGCTACCATGCAGCCATAGCCGTTACGCTCTCCAAGCCCTACGACGCCTTGCGGGACGCGGGGGCCGCGGAAGAAAAGGCCCGCGAGGCGGCGGAAGAAGTCGCCGGATACGAAAACCGGTTGGCGAACATCGAAAGCGGGTTGCAACTCATCAAGTGGATGCTCGGCTTCAATCTGGCTTTTTCCCTGGCTTCGGTCGTCAAGACTTTCTTCACTCGATCGCCCTTTGATCCCGTTTACGCCTCGGTCCAAACCACCAGGCCAACCCTCCGCCCCTTGCGCACGGGCAAGACCTGGTGCGGGTGCGTGATCCGCGACGGCCAACAGAGCAGCCAGCCGTCGGGCACGCGCTCGTCGCTGAAGTTCTGGCGCGGGAACCACAACGCTCCGCCGGCGCAGGCCGCGCGCAAGCGGATCGAGCAGGAAAAATAGCTCTTGTCTTCGTGCAGGCGGATGGCCGGCTGCTTGTCTTTGCTGTAGCGGATGAGGAAGGCGTCTTTGACGCCGCTCCAGCGCGCCGGCCGCCAGCGGGCCTCGACGACGGGGGCCAGCTTCTTGCCCAGCGTGTCGGTGAGCCAGTCCCACAGTTCGAGGTCGAGCGCGCGCACGCGCAACTCGTCGCCGGGCACGTTGTCGCCGGGCAAGGGCGCCCACAACGAGCCGAGCCGCTGCGCCTCGTCGCGTATCCAGGCGCAGTCCTCGGCGCCGAGGAAGGGCATGCCCAGGATGCCCTCGGCCAATTCGATCCACTGGAAGGCGTCGGCGGCCCATGCTTCCACTTTTCACTCGGCGCGCGCCGCGCCGCGCGCCGATAATCGAAGATCTCCCCGGGTCTGTCGGCGGCGTAAATGCCCAGAAAAGCCGCCCAGGCGCGGTCGGCGTGGCCGTCGCTCCGGCCCCCGCCGGCGTCGTCACCCGCCGCAAACTGTGCAAATCCGTCCGCAGCGCCGCGTCGCCTGCCGGAATGCGCAGCCGCCGCTCTTCCATTGCCTGCTTGGCCAACGCGGCCATATGCAGCTTCGACGCGGCGCTGAACAGCACCCCCTCGACGCGCGCCGCACCGTGCCTCCGGCGGGCGTCTTCCACCACCGCCTCGCCCATCCCCGTCTGATCCAGGCAAACCCGCAGCGGCCGATAGCGCCCGACCAGCTCGTCCAACGCCGCCGCCTGCTCGGCGAACGACGCCCGCCGCATAACCCGCGCCTCGCGCGTCCACAGCACGTCGCCCGCCCGTTCCCAGACCCACAGCGCCGACAAGTCGTTGCGCCGCCCGATGTCCACCCCGATGTAGGCATGACCCCCGCCGTACAGCGCCGGATCGCCGGCCTGCGCGTCCTCCGCCGCCAGGATCAGCTCGTAGGACAGCCAGGCGCCGGCCTCGTCCAGCCAGTGCAGCTCGTACTCCTGCGCCCAGGCGTCGGCGTCGGCCAGTCCGGCGCGCAGCAGCCCGATATCCCGCGGCAACCCTTCCCGCACCGCCCGGTAAATATCCACCACGTGCCGCGACCAGGGGTCTTGCGACCCCTCACTCGCAACCCGCGGCTCGCGACGCATGAGTTCGTAGAACTTGTTCCCCTTGCCGTTCGGCGTCGACACCACGCGCAGCTTGTGCCCGGCGGAGATGACCGGAAACAGCGCCGCCCAGATCTTGCGGCTGTCGGCGTGATGGGCGAACTCGTCGAGCAGCACGTTGGCGCTGTAGCCCCGCGCCGTCTCCGGGTTGGCCGGCAGCGCGGTGATCCGCGAGCCGCCCTGGAGCGTGACCTCCAGCGCCTTCGCGCCGATATCGGGGATGTCGATTTCGCGCCATTTAAACGCCGTTTGCAGGGCGCTTAAATGGCGTTTAACGCCCTCTTCCATCGCTTCGCGCGCCTGCTGATCAACGACAATTATTTTTGCCGGTTGCCGAGGACGCGATCGGCCGGTTCGTGGACCCACCCGGAGTCGTGTGAGACTGCCCGTTTTCCTCGCGGAGGACGGGTTGGTCACGGATGCGCAGGTTCGGCGATTGCGAGAGAAACGGATGTCGGGGAAGACGTTGGCGGCGGCCGCGGCGGCGGCGGGAATGAGCGAGCGGACGGCGCGCCAGTGGCAGAGCGGCGCGTTGCCGTCGACGGCGAAGGCGCCGCGGACGTGGCGGACGCGGGAGGACCCGTTCGCCGACGTGTGGGAGTCGGAGGTGGTGCCGCAGCTTGTGGCCGATGCCGACGGCCGGCTGCAGGTGCTGACGCTGTTCAAGGCGCTGTGCCGGCGGCATCCGGGTTGCTTTCAGGAGGGGCAGCTACGGACGCTGCAGCGGCGGGTCCGCGACTGGCGGGTGCAGTACGGTGCGGACCGCGAGGTGTACTTCGAGCAGGTGGCGGTTGCGGGTCGGGAAGCGGCGTTCGACTTCACCGACACGAGCGATCTGGGCGTGACGATCCGGGGCGTTGGGTTCCCGCACCTGTTGTTCGAGTGGGTGCTGAGCTACAGCAAGTGGACGTATGTGGGGCTGGCGCTGAGCGAGACGTTCGAGGCGCTGGTGGCTGGCCTGCAGGGCGCGCTGTGGACACTGGGTGCGGTGCCGGCGGTGCTTCGTCACGACAATCTGTCGGCGGCGACGCACGAGCTGAAGCGCAGCGGCGGGCGCCAGTTGACGGCACGTTTCCGGCAGGTTCTGGACCACTACGGGCTGGACTCGTCGCGGATCCAGCCGGGGAAACCGCACGAGAACGGGGTCGCCGAGCAGGCGCACTTCCGCACGAAGACGGCCATCGAGCAGGCGCTGCTGCTGCGGGGCGACAGAGACTTCGTCGACGAATCGGCGTATCTGCGCTTCGTGCGTGCGGTCGTCGACGAAGAGCGGAACCGGCCGGCGGCGGCTCGGCTGGCCGAGGAGCGTTCGTATCTGCGACCGTTGCCGGCGGCGCGGATCCCGGAGTACACGACCTTCCAGTGCAGAGTGCGCAAGTGGAGCACGATTCGCATCGGCAGCCGAATCTACTCGGTGCCGTCGCGCCTGATAGGTCACACGGTCGAGGCTCGTCAGCACCCGTCGACGGTCGATGTCCTCTACGGCGGCCGGGTGCTGTGCACGATGCCGCGGCTGCGGGGCGCGGCGGACCACCGGATCGACTACCGCCACATCATCGGCAGCCTGGTTCGCAAGCCGGGCGCCTTTGCGCGGTATCGCTTCCGGGAGGAGCTGTTCCCGTCGCTGACGTTCCGGGCGGCGTATGACGCGCTGGGTCGGACGCACGGCGAGCGGGCCGACGTCGAGTATGTGCGGCTGCTGCACCTGGCGGCGACGACCAGCGAGCGGCGGGTCGAGGCGACGCTTCGGGCTCGCCTCGACGCCGGCGACACGTGCGAGTACGCCAGCGTTCAGGCCGAGGTGCGTCCGCCGGTCCCGACCGTGCCGGTGGTCCACATCCCTCGCCCGGACCTGACGCGTTACGACGCGTTGTTGACCGGAGGTCTGCACGGATGACGGCCCCGAGCACGCAGGTGACGACGCTGCTGACGCAGTTCAACCTGACGACGGCGGCCGAGGAGTTGGTACCGCGGCTGACACAGGCCGGCCACCACGACGCGCTGCCGGTGTTGCTGGAAGTGTTCGAGGCCGAAGCCGAGGCGCGTCGCCAGCGCCGGATTGCCCGATTGCGACGAGCATCGCGTCTGCCGCCCGGCAAGACGTTCGAGACGCTCGACACCGGAAGGTTGCCGGGCCCGGTCGTGCAGCAGTTGAAGACGCTGGCCACCGGGGCGTTCCTCGAAACGGCGACCAATGTGCTCGCCTTCGGTCTGCCGGGCGTCGGCAAGAGCCACGCGTTGTGCGCGGTCGCGCACGCGCTGGTCGAAGCCGGCCACAGCGTGTTGTGCGTGCCGGCCTACGCCCTGGTGCAGGAACTGCTCGGCGCCAAACGCGACCTCGACCTGCCGCGGGCGCTGCGCAAGCTCGACCTCTTCGAGGTGATTCTGGCCGATGATCTCGGCTACGTGCAGCAGAGCCCGGACGAGGCCGAGGTGCTGTTCACATTGCTGGCCGAGCGCTACGAGCGGCGCTCGGTGATGGTGACCAGCAACCTGGTGTTCAGCCAGTGGGACCGGATCTTCCGCGACCAGATGGCCACCGCCGCGGCGATCGACCGGCTGGTACACCACTCGGTGGTGCTCGAGTTCGACGTGCCGAGCTATCGAACGGACCCGTCGCGACCGACATCGCCGGCGCCATCACCACCGCCGGCACGTCGTGGACGTCCGCCGGGTCCGCTGTTGCCGCGGCGCCGTCGACCCGCTGCTTCCTGAAACCTGTGTGGTCCGAGACGTCGGCGAGCTGGCGGTTATGAAGGCCCTCGCTGCACTCGGAACGTTTACCTCGCGCACGCTCGGCCACAGGCCGTCAACCCGCTGCGCGAGTCCTCCGCTACGCTCCGGCCCTTCGGGTGACTGCCTGTGGCCGAGCGTGCGGGAAGCCCTTGCGGGCCAGCCGGAAGGCTGGCCCG
This sequence comes from Bryobacterales bacterium, assembly GCA_965214915.1. Lineage (GTDB taxonomy): Bacteria > Acidobacteriota > Terriglobia > Bryobacterales > UBA6623 > CATQHP01. Next base: position 202,987 of record CBDCCP010000002.1, read on the forward strand.
CGTTCGACTGCCCGGAAGTGCGACGCCGGGGAGCCGCTCCGCTGTCGCGGACCAACGCACACGCGTACACCAATGCCGACGGCAACCGAGCGGTGGGGTCTGTCGCCACGCTTGCGCCTCGAACGCTCGGCCGACCGCTTCCCCTCCGGTCCGTTACGTAACGGTGCAGTATTAGTCCTATGGCGCTGACGAACGCGGAGCGGCAGGCACGTTACCGGGAGCGGCGGAAGGTCGCCGAATCCCGGATCCGGTACCGCCGGCCAGCAGACCGGAGGTCGCGGCCACAGCAGTGGAACGACGCGGTGCAGACGCTCCTGGAGTTGCAGGAACAGTACCAGGAGTGGCGGGACGCGTTGCCGGAATCCCTCGCCGGGTCCGCGACCGCGGAGTTGCTCGAGCAGGTCTGCGATCTGGATCTGTCGGTACTGGAGGCTGTCGACCTGCCCAGGGGCTTCGGGCGTGACGGCTAGCGCGCCGGCAAAAATAATTGTCGTCGACCGGCAAAAGTAGTTGACACCGAACAGCCATCCCCGCGACTCGATCAGCCGACAGAGCCGCTTGCCGCTGACAGCCTTCATACCGCGATTTCGATGATTTTGCACTGCTCTGCGGCAGAGATCTCTCGAACATCCACGGACAGGCAACCCTCAACGGCTTCGTAGATATTGGTCAGGAGATCTTCGAACGAGTCGCCCTGAGTCGCACACCCCGGCACGGCCGGCACTTCCGCCCAATACCCCCCTTCTTCCGCTTCATGGACCACGACTTTTAGTTTCATGCCTCACCCTCGTCAAACGCCGACGTTCCGAGCATCGAATCCGCCCCTTCCAATAGGATGCTTGCTTCAGACATGCGCAACACGGCGGCCGGCGGCGCGCCGTGCGATCATTCTGTCGAACTCGGCCGCCGCCGCGGCCGAGAAGTCCTCCTGCATCGCGTAGACGTCTCCGAACTCGGCGAAGGCCCAGCGGCCGTAGCGGCCGTGATTGTTCACGCCGGGGACCCAGTAGGTCTCCATCGCAGCCTTCTTCTCCTTGGCGTCCTCGCGGCGGTAGCCCTTGATCTCGACGACGAGATGCAAGAGATCGTCCCTGCCGCGGCCGTCGTCGACGAGCACGATGAAGTCCGGGATGTACGTCCGCGCTTGGGAGCCGCAGCGGTAAGGGACATCCAAACCGAGATTGTGGTTCTTGACGTACGCCTTGACTTGGGGGTGGGCTTCGGCCACGCGGCAGAACTCCGCTTCCCAATCGCTGTCGAGGATGACCCAGTTGACGTGGCAGCGCCGGGCGTCCGTTGCGTAGCGGTCGGGCCTGGACGTTTGGAAGTTGACGTGGGCCGTGGAGCCGAGCGGGTTGTAGGGGTCGAGCACGGCCTTGACCGGGCGGCTGCCGATTTTCGCCCGCACGATCGCCGCCGCGATGCGCTCGCAGGCCGTATCGGCCAGATCCTGATACATGAGTTGGGCGGGGTAAGTGTTGCCTTTGCAGACCAGGCAGTTGTCGAGCCACTGCCTGGTAATGCGCTTGAGTTGCGTGAAGAGGTACAACTCCGGCTCGTCGCCCGGGTCGCGCCACTTCGTGTAAAGCAGCCGTTGGGTCAGGTGAAACAGCAGCGTCGAGCGCCGCAGGTCGTTGGTATGCACCAGATCGAGGTCGACGCCCTCGCCGATGATCCCCTGGTTGCGGGTGATCGACGGACCGATCAGATCGGGCGTGAGCTCCAGCACGGAGTCCGCGTTGAAGTCCGCGCTGAGCTTTTCTGCGGGCAATTCCACGCGGTATCCGGCCACCCGAGGAAAACGGATCTCGAGCACGTCTCTCTCGGGCCGCACGGCATGCACGCGGACGACCTCCCGCGGCGGCGGCGGGGGCACGATTACGGGTTCCGCCGTAAAATCGAACGGGACGCCCAGGACATCGGCGTACTCGACATCGAACAGGCCGCTTGCGTTGAGATCGTAGGAACGTCGGCGCAGCGCCCGGCCGACGACCTGCTCGCAGAGCAACTGCGTGCCGAAAGCGCGCACGCCCAGCACGTGGCTGACGGTGTTGGCGTCCCATCCTTCGGTAAGCATCGACACCGACACCACGCAGCGGATCGCTTCGCCCAGCCGCCCTTCCTTGCCCACGGTGTTCATCACCTCGCGGAGCAGTTCCTGATCGCTGATGTTCTCGGCCGCATGGCGGTCGCCGGTGCGCTCGACGATTTCCCGCCGGAAGCGCTCGATCTCCTCCGCTGCCATGCTGCGGAAATTCCTGTCCAGCGCGTCGCCGGACTCCAGTTGCTCGCTGTCGATCAGCAGCGTGCGCGGCCGCGGATAGGGGTTGCCGTACTCGTCGAAGTTGCGGAACAACTCCAGGCGGCCTTTCACGAACGTCTTCGAGCCGTCGGCGTTTTCGCGGTGGAAGCCGGAGATGAAGTCGTACGCCAGTTTCGAGGTTGACGTGTTGTTGCAGACAACGATGAAGCACGGCGGAATGCGAATGCCCGCCTGCCGGTGCATTGCGAAGGTCTTGCAATAATTTCCGTACAAAGCCTCCAGGGCGGTCTGCAGCAGCGGCGGCAGGCTGAGCGGGTCGAGCGCGGAAGCCTTGCCGCGCCCCTTTTTCGGCATTTTTTTGCGGATGTTCTCCCACAGCTTGCGGAACTTGGGCATCTCCCCGCCGGGGATGTTGTCGGCCACCGGCACGCGCGGCAGCTTGACGATGCCGCATTCGATGGCGTCCATCAGCGAGAAGTCGCTCATCGTCCAGGGGAACAGCGTGCCTTCGGCGTAGCCCGACCCGCGCAGGAAGAAAGGCGTCGCGGAAAGGTCCACCACCCGGCTGAGGCCGAGCTTCCTGCCGACCGTTTCCAGCCCCGAAATCCACAGCCGCGCGGCCTCCCTGTTTTTTTGGGCCTCCTTCCTGTCGTCGCCTTTGAGCGCGCCCTCCTGCGTCTCGTGCGGCGGCTTCTCGCGGTAGCAGTGATGCGCCTCGTCGTTGAGCGCCAGGACGTTTTTGAGGCCCATCAGCTCGGGGCAGACCCGCTGCAGCATTTGCCCTTCGGTTTCCAGCGTTGCGAGTTCCTTGCCCCGCCCCTGCAGCAGGGAGCGTCCGCCTTTTGACAACTTCAGGCACTCGCGCAGCTTGAAGGCGTGGTAGTTGGTAATGACGATCTTCGCCTTCTCCAGATCGGGCAGCATGTCGCCGGGGACCAGCTCGTGGCTCTGGTAGTAGCTGTCCGGATCGTTCGGCTGCAAGACGCGCAGGCGGTCTTTGATGGTGATGCCGGGAGTAACCACCAGGAAACCGCGGGTGAACCTGCGGCTCTGGGGCCGGCGCGCCGCGTTGACGGTCTGCCAGGCGATCAGCATGGCCATGACGGTTGTCTTGCCGGCGCCCGTGGCCAGCTTGAGCGCCAGCCGCTGCAGGCCGGGGTTGGCGTCGTTGTTGGCGTTCGCCAGATGGTCGAGGAACGACCTGCCGGCGCGGCTGCGCGGCGCAACCTCGGTGAGCCAAACGGCGGTCTCTGCCGCTTCGACTTGGCAGAAGAAGGGCCGCCGGCCGCTGAAGCGATGGCTCCTCCAGTGCCGCAGCAGGCGGGCGGTCTCTGGGGTCACCTGCCATTTGGCCGGATCGGCTATGCTCCGCCAGCGCTCGACCTGCCGGCGGACGCCGTTGATGATATCGGCGTGTGCGTACTGCTGTTCCTTCGTCGAAAGCCCTTTCCCTTCGTCGAACGCGAGCGCGGCTTGCTCCGCGGACGCTCCCTGCCGCTTTTTCGGCTGCGGAATCGGCGTGATGAAGTCGACCGGCCTGCGGCTTGAGACGATTTTCTGGGTCGGCTGCCCCGTTTCGTCCAGCTCCCAATGCCGTCGCGGACAGGCGTAAGGCGAGTTGAGGACAGGCCGTTCGAAGAATAGATTGGTCAAGTTCGCATTCTACGCCGACAAGACCGGCAACTTCTCCCGACGGTGTAGCGCCCAAGTAGTAATGTCCTGTATGGACCAGATTAAAGAGTCCGCTTTTCGAGGGGAGGGGACACAGGGTGGATTCAGGAGAGAAGGCAAGGTTGAGCGTGAAGGAAGCGGATCGAGTGGGGGTTATGCAAGCGGTGGTCGGCGGGCGGCTGCGGCAGCGGGAAGCAGCCGAGCAGTTGGGGGTGTGTGTGCGGCAGGTGCGGCGCTTAGCGGGGCGCTACAAACGCTACGGAGCGGCGGGGCTGGTGTCGTTGCGGCGGGGCAAGCGGTCGAACCGAGCGATCGCCGAGGAGACGCGGCGCGGGATTATGGAGTTGGTGAAGCAGCGCTACGCGGACTTTCCGCCGACGCTGGCGCAGGAGAAGCTTAGGGAGGAGCACGGTTACCGGCTGAGTGTAGAGACGCTGCGGGGATGGCTGATCGAGGAGGGTCTGTGGCAGCCGAAAGCGCGACGGTCCGGGCGTGTGCATCAGCCGCGTGAGCGGCGTCCATGCGTGGGAGAGTTAGTGCAGATCGACGGGTCGGCGCACGACTGGTTCGAAGGCCGTGGGCAGCGCTGCTGCCTGATCGCCTTCGTGGACGACGCGACCAGCCGCTTGTTGGCGCTGCGCTTGTGGGCGGCGGAGACAACGCAGGCTTACATGCAGACGCTGCGGGGGTATCTTGAGCGGCACGGGAGGCCGGTGGCCTTGTACTCGGACAAGCACTCGATTTTCCGGGTCAACCGGCCGGAACAGGAGGGCGCGAGGACGCAGTTCACACGGGCGCTGGAGGCGCTCGACATCCAGCCTATTCATGCTCACACGCCGCAGGCCAAGGGGCGTGTGGAGCGGGCCTTCCAGACGCTCCAAGCACGCTTGCCGCGGGAGTTTCGGCTACGGGGTTTGAGCGGCATCGAGGCGGCCAACGCGTTTGTGCCGCAGTACATGGCGGAGTACAACGCGCGCTTCGGGCGCGCTCCGCAGAACGCGCAAGATGCCCACCGGGCGGTAGAGTGGGAGGCTGCCGAACTGGATCGGATCCTCTGTCCCCAGCATGTGCGCAGGCTGTCGAAGAACCTGACTTTCAAGTTTCAGGGCAGTGAATACGGCATTCAGGGACAGGGCAAGGGGTATCGTTTGCGCTACGCAGCGGTGACGGTTTGTGCGCTGTACGACGGCCCGCTGAGAGTGCTGCACCAGGGGCGCGAGTTGGCGGCGAAGCAGTTAGTGGAAGGGCCGCCGCCGCTGCCGGTGGACGACGAGAAGAGCGTGCAGCGGACGGTGCAGAGAGTCCGGCAGGAGCAGGCTCGACGGATACGCAAACCGCACCGCAAGCATATCTGGAGGAAAATGGCACGAGAGGCAGTGGCGCTCGCCGAGGCGAAGCGGCAGGGCCTGTCGTGAAGCGTGAAGAGCCATCCTCGTGCAGGAGGCGGCTCCGGGCGGGCGCGCCCTCCCTCCGCCGCCCCCTGCACCCAAACCGCCTCCGAATCCCAGTCCACAGCTCCCCCCTCTCCCCGTCCCCAACCCCTCAGCAACCGCCCAGACACTTACCCCAATGCGGACATCTCTACTTGGCAGAAAAGCGGACATTTCTATTTGGCCTTGACACAACTTCTCCCGACGGCCGCGTTCTCGGTCTCCGCCGGCTCGGTCGTTTGCGGCGGAACCGGCGGTGCGGCCGGCGCCATGGCTCCGTCGGCGAGAGCAAGAAACACTCCGGCGATGACTCCGTGTCAGTCAAACAAATCGGTGTGGGTTCCGGTTGGCGCCAGAATGAGGGCATCGTCCCCCTGATCCCAGATCAACAGCCAATCCGGTTCGATATGGCATTCCCGGCAAGGAGACCAAGCGCCCGATAAGCGGTGCGGCCTATTCCGTGGATCAAGGGGCTGCCGAGACAAGAGCCGCTCAACGACATCCCAGAGCTTATCCAGATTCTTGCCGCGTTTCACGGCGCGCTTGAGGTCCTTCTCGAATCGCTTTGTGGTGAGCAAGCGCATGGATCAGCCGTGCTTGGCTTTGAGCTCTTCCAGGCCGGCGTATTCGGTGAGTTCCTCCCCTGCGCGCGCTTGGCGCAGCGCTTCGATGGTCTCGGCATTGGGAATCTTCACGGGGAACGGCAACCCGCGATGCAGCGTAGCCTGCGTATAAAACAGCGTGATCGCCTCGGTCGGCGACAGCCCAAGCTCCGCGAAGACTTCTTCGGCTCGGCGTTTCAACTCCGGCTCCACGCGGGCACGGATGGTTTCGGTCTTAGCCATAGGCGCCTCCGTCTTTCGTTTGTGGACAATGTACCACAAACGGGGAACAAACCGGCGGCGGCGCGGTCAGAAGCGGATGCCGGCGCCGACGCGGAGCTCGAGCAGGCGGAGTTGTGCGCGGGCGAACACGCGGGAACCGAGCGCGTAATCGAGGCCCGCGCCGACCTGGGGCGAGATGCGGAAGCTCGTGTCGAAAGGCTTGTCCGCACACGGCCGGACGCCCGCGAAATCGACGCGGAAGCGCTGCCCGGGCTGCGGGGTCCCCACGACGGGCGGAGCGCCCTCGGCGACGCAGGGGCGGTCCGCCAGATGCCATACGCCCATGCCCAAGAGCAGGTGCGGAGTCAGCTTCCGGTTCTTGGACAAGCGCCAGTACGCCGCCACGCCGACCGTCTGATCTATGTTGCTGTCCAAGTAGGCTCGCTCCACGACGATTTCCTGGCCCATGTACTCTTCGTAATACTCCGCAAAACTGAGCCGTTCCCGCTCGTTGCGCACGTAGTCCACCTGCAGGCGGAACCTGCCCGACCCCGCGGTCACCCATCCCCCGAGAGGCGTGCAGCAAGAGGGCGCGTCGAGGTAAGTCTTGAACAGCGGCGAGACGCTGACGCCAGCATCGAACTTCCACTTGGGCGCGTTTTCGCGGGGCGGCCGCGGCGTTGCGGAGGCCGCGGTGCCGGACGATTGCGCCGCAACCGGCAGCACGGTCAACAACACGGCTTCGCAAGCGAGAGCCAAAAATCGACGATTGAAGGGCGTCATTGCCCCTTTCTTATCACAAATCCTCCCGCATGTAAGGGGACGGTTGGTTTGGGTGGGGTGGGGGTGGGGGTGGATCTGCTGGGAGGGCAGGGGGTTGCGGGGAATTTGGGCCTGGTTTGGGTTTGCGCTCCGCTTCGCTCTCAGGCGCCCCCCGCTGCCGCTGTGGACAGTTGGTTTGCGCTCCGCGCATGGACGCTCCAAAAACGTTTAACTCGTTCATTCCCCATATGTTGCGCCCCTCTAGGCAAGCTGCCCGCAGACGCCGTGCGTTGCCGCTGAAACGCTTCAGGCTTGCCACCAAAGATCGCCGCTGTCAGCATGAGCGCATGAGCGCCGCCGCCATTATCGCCGCCAGCCATTGGCGGGATGTCCAGCGGCGCGATTGGCCGTTTGCCTACTTCTCTCCCCATGAGCTGGCCTCGCGCGGCAACGGCGCCGTTTGCACCGTCATCGCCGCCGGCGAACGGCTCGACGCCCTGCGCCGATTGCTCGGAAAACCGCTGGTCGTCAGCTCCGCCTACCGCGATCCGCTGCATAACGCCCGCGTCGGCGGAGCGCCGCTCTCCAGACACAAGGCCGGCGATGCGGCCGATATTCTCGCCGGCGGCATCCCCCGCCGCGAACTGCTCGCCGCCGCCGAGAACTGCGGCTTCACCGGCATCGGCCTCTATCGCACGTTCATTCATCTCGATTGCCGGCCGCTACGGCCGCTGACGCGGCCCGGGAAGAGCGGCCCGGGAAGAGCGGAGAGCAAGACAACGCCGCAGCCGCCGGTGCGCTGGTTCAGCGGCGGCAGAAGGACGCTGGAGCTATGGACCTAATGACCATCGCCGACGCCGCCTCGGGCGGCCTGCTGGGGCTGGTCGGCTCCGTGGTCGGCGTGGGCGCGCGGCATATCCAGACGCGGGCCGAGCATAAACGCCGGCTGGCCGAGCAGGTACACGAGCTGGCGCTGCTCGACCGCCAGCGGGCCGCCGCCGCCGCAGAGACCGAACAGGAAATCGCGCTGGCCGCCGCCGCCGGATCGTGGGACGGCCTGCGCGCCTCCATCGCCCACGACGCCGCCGCCGGCGCCGCGCCCGCCCTGCCCGCTTGGGTGCAGTCCGTGCGGGCGTTGATGCGTCCCGCGTTGACCCTGCTGCTGCTCGCCGCAGTCATCGTGATCTGGCGGGACCTCGCCGCCGTGCTGCCGCCGACCGAGGCCGCCGCCGCCGGACAGCATCTGGCGCGCGCCGTGGTCGCCGCCGCGACTACCGCCGTCGTCTGGTGGTTCGGCGACCGCTCGCTCGCCGCCTCGGCGGAGAAACGCCGATGATCGATTGGGCGCATATCGCCGAGCGGGCCGTGATCCATTATTTCGCCTCGGCCGGGGTGTACCTGCCGATGCTCTGGCTGGCCTGGGTCGGCGAGCGCAAGCGCTGGTGGCCGCCGCTGCGCGGCTGGTGGGAGTTGGCTCTGCCGGCGGGAGTGTCGTGGGCGCTTCGCGCCCCAGTGGAGAGTGGCGAGTGGAGAGTGGAGAGCAAAGACCCGCAACCGGGGAGTTCAGGATGTTGAGCCGGCCGATGGGACATGCCCAGCCGTTTCCCGCGCTGCGCGCCCCAGTGGAGAGTGGGGGGCGCTGCGCGCCCCAGTGGAGAGTGGCGAGTGGCGAGTGGAGAGCAAAGACCCGCAACCGGGGAGTTCAGGATGTTGAGCCGGCCAATGGGGACATGCCCAGCCGTTTCCCGCCCTGCGCGCCCCAGTGGAGAGTGCGGGGCGCTGCGCGCCCCAGTGGAGAGTGGCGAGTGGCGAGTGGAGAGCAAAGACCCGCAACCGGGGAGTTCAGGATGTTGAGCCGGCCAATGGGGACATGCCCAGCCGTTTCCCGCGCTGCGCGCCCCAGTGGAGAGTGGGGGGCGCTGCGCGCCCCAGTGGAGAGTGGCGAGTGGAGAGTGGAGAGCAAAGACCCGCAACCGGGGAGTTCAGGATGTTGAGCCGGCCAATGGGACATGGCCCAGCCGTTTCCCGCCCTGCGCGCCCCAGTGGAGAGTGCGGGGCGCTGCGCGCCCCAGTGGAGAGTGGAGAGTGGAGAGTGGAGAGCAAAGACCCGCAACCGGGGAGTTCCGGATATTGAAATGGCCGATTGGGACATGACCCATCTGATTCCCGCGCTGACCGTGCTCGTGCCGATCGCCTGCGGGCTGGCCGCGCTGTGGCAGCGGGCTACGGCGGACATGCGCCGCTCAGCCGATTGGCGGGCGCGGGTCGACGAACGCTTGAGCGATATGGACGGGCGGCTGGCCGCGCTGGAACGCCTGCGCGGGCCGACGCACGAAGATATGCAGCGCATCTCCGCCGGAGTGAGCAACGTGGACGGCCGGCTGGCCCGCGTCGAAGGCGAGCTCGGCGGCCTGCGCTCGGGCCTGGAGTTGATCCACGAGCATCTGCTGCGGGGCGCAGGGGGCGCCAGTGGAGAGTGAGGCGCGCTGCCGCGCGCCAGTGGAGAGTGGATAGCGGATAGTGGAAAGTGAAGATCCGTGAGCGGCGAGGCGCGGCCGCTGGCGCTGCCCTATCAGCGGGCCTGGCTGGAAGATCGGTCGCGGCTGAAAATCGGCATGATGGCCCGGCAGACAGGCAAGACCTGGGTCTGCACGCTGGAGATCGCGCTCGATTGCCTGGCCGCCGCAGCCGCCGGCCGGGCCGCCCGTTGGGTGATCCTTTCGCGCGGCGAACGGCAGGCGCGCGAAGCGATGGAAGAGGGCGTTAAACGCCATTTAAGCGCCCTGCAAACGGCGTTTAAATGGCGCGAAATCGACATCCCCGATATCGGCGCGAAGGCGCTGGAGGTCACGCTCCAGGGCGGCTCGCGGATCACCGCGCTGCCGGCCAACCCGGAGACGGCGCGGGGCTACAGCGCCAACGTGCTGCTCGACGAGTTCGCCCATCACGCCGACAGCCGCAAGATCTGGGCGGCGCTGTTTCCGGTCATCTCCGCCGGGCACAAGCTGCGCGTGGTGTCGACGCCGAACGGCAAGGGGAACAAGTTCTACGAACTCATGCGTCGCGAGCCGCGGGTTGCGAGTGAGGGGTCGCAAGACCCCTGGTCGCGGCACGTGGTGGATATTTACCGGGCGGTGCGGGAAGGGTTGCCGCGGGATATCGGGCTGCTGCGCGCCGGACTGGCCGACGCCGACGCCTGGGCGCAGGAGTACGAGCTGCACTGGCTGGACGAGGCCGGCGCCTGGCTGCCCTACGAGCTGATCCTGGCGGCGGAGGACGCGCAGGCCGGCGATCCGGCGCTGTACGGCGGGGGTCATGCCTACATCGGGGTGGACATCGGGCGGCGCAACGACTTGTCGGCGCTGTGGGTCTGGGAACGGGCGGGCGACGTGCTGTGGACGCGCGAGGCGCGGGTTATGCGGCGGGCGTCGTTCGCCGAGCAGGCGGCGGCGTTGGACGAGCTGGTCGGGCGCTATCGGCCGCTGCGGGTTTGCCTGGATCAGACGGGGATGGGCGAGGCGGTGGTGGAAGACGCCCGCCGGAGGCACGGCGCGGCGCGCGTCGAGGGGGTGCTGTTCAGCGCCGCGTCGAAGCTGCATATGGCCGCGTTGGCCAAGCAGGCAATGGAAGAGCGGCTGCTGCGCATTCCGGCGGGCGACGCGGCGCTGCGGACGGATTTGCACAGTTTGCGGCGGGTGACGACGCCGGCGGGCAACCTGCGCTTCGACGCCGGCGGGGGCCGGAGCGACGGCCACGCCGACCGCGCCTGGGCGGCTTTTCTGGGCATTTACGCCGCCGACAGACCCGGGGAGATCTTCGATTATCGGCGCGCGGCGCGGCGCGCGCCGAGTGAAAAGTGGAAGCATGGGCCGCCGCGGCGGGTGCGGGCTACGGGCGGCTTTCGGCGAGGGGCGTGGTGAGGGGCGCGAAGCGCCCCTCACAGTGGATAGTGGATAGTGGATAGTGGATAGCTAAAGACCGCCGGGGCGGCTGAAGGGTTTCGGGCTTGGCGGCGGGGGGCGGCGGCTGCCAGTCTGGGCAGTGACCCGTGACCCGTGAACGGCGCCTCGATCAGGAACACGCGCGGCCGCGCTTGACCGGCGTCCGCCGGGTCTGGCGTACGGAATCGATGGCGGCGGGGCTGACGCCGGATCGGTTGCGCGCCATTCTACGCGCCGCAGACCGCGGCGAGCAGCGCGACTATCTGACGCTGGCCGAGGAAATGGAAGAGCGCGACCCGCATTACGCCGCCGTGCTGGGGGTGCGCAAGCGGGCGGTTTCCGCGCTGAAGCCCGAGGTCGAAGCGGCCTCGGACGCGGCGCGCGACTTGGACGTGGCCAAGGCCGTGCGCGAGCTGGTCGGCGGTCCGCAGTTTCCCGCGCTGGTCGAAGACTGCCTGGACGCGCTGGGCAAAGGCTTCGCCGCGGTGGAGATCGTCTGGCGGCGGGGCCGGCGATGGACTCCCGAGCGCTACGAATGGCGCGATCCGCGCTGGTTCCGCTGGGACCTCGAGGACGGGCGCACGCTGCGCCTGCTCGACGACTGCTGCGCAGGCCGACAAGACTGCTGCGCAGGCCGACAAGACTGCTGCGCAGGCCGGCAAAACTGCTATCGCGGCGTCCCGCTGGCGCCGGCGAAGTGGATTGTCCACGTGCCGCGGCTGCGTTCGGGGCTGCCCGCGCGGGGCGGCTTGGCGCGTCCGGCGGCGGCGGCGTATCTGGTCAAGGCGTATGCGATCACGGATTGGACGGCCTACGCCGAGGTGTACGGGATGCCGCTGCGCTTGGGGCGCTACGGGCCGGGGGCGACCGAAAACGATATCGAGACGTTGATCGGGGCGGTGGCCAATCTGGGCACGGACGCGGCGGCGGTGATGCCCGATTCGATGCGCATCGAGTTTCAGCAGGCTGCGTCGGGGGCGGGCGGCGGGGCGGAGATTTTCCGCGATTTGGCCAAGTATGTGGACAGCCAGATCAGCAAAGCGGTTTTGGGGCAGACGATGACCACCGACGACGGCTCTTCGCGGGCGCAGGCGCAGGTGCATGACGCGGTGCGCGGAGACATCCTGCGCTCGGATGCGCGGCAGTTGGCGGCGACGCTGAACCGCGATCTGGTGACGCCGTTCGTGCGCTTGAACTTCGGGGCCGAGGTTGCCGCGCCGCGGCTGCTGTTGCCGGCGGCCGAGCCGGAAGACACGGAGGCGCTGGCGCGGGCGTTGCAGCGCCTGGTGCCGCTGGGGCTGCCGGTGCAGGCGTCGGTGGTGCGCGACCGGCTGGGCCTGCCCGACCCGGAAGAAGGCGCCGCGCTGCTGCGCGCGCCGGCGGCGCCGGCGGAGAGTGGGGAGTGAAGAGCGGAGAGTTGAAGAGGGCAAGGCGCTGCGTTGTCTTGCCCTCCGCTATTCGCTATCCGCCGGTTTCGGCTTCCAGGCTGGTGGCGTAGCCTCTGTCGTCGAGATTGTGGGTGACGCGGACGGTGGTCCAGGGGCCGTCGATTCCTTGGCGGAAGCCGCTCAGGGTCAGCGGGGTTTCGGCCCACACGCGGGGGTCGCCGGGGGCCAGGGTCAGGCTCAGGGCGCCCACGCCGCGCTGGAGCACGGCCAGCTTGGCCTGCGCCGCATCGCGCGCGGTCCGCTCGTCGATGTAGTTGTGGCGCAACGAGTAGATCGGCTCGCCGCGGCTGGCGGTGACCGTGCGGCGCTCGCCGCTTTGCAGGTCGCGCCAGTGGGCCGCGACCGCTGCGTAGCGGTCGCGGTCGGCAAGCGTCGCGCGGTAGCCGGAAACCTGCTGCGGGGTTACGGCAAGAGGCTCGAGGCGCCGGCCCGAGGCCGTCCGCGCTTGGCCGCGGCGGACAAACAGCAGATATTCGCCGTCCTGCCGGGCGACGGCGTCGTATTGCCTGCCCAAGCGGGTCAACAAGTGCATGTCGGATTCGTCGGTCTGGTCGACGTGGGGCAAAGGGATGTCGTACAGATCTGCGCCGACGCTGCGCAGCAGGCCGTGTTCCTCGGCGATGACGGCGACCAGCTTGCCGAGGCGCAAGTCATCCCAGGAGCGGGTTTTGTGCTGCTTGAGCGCGGCGCGCATGTCGGCGGCCTTGCCGCGCACGACGAGCGTCGCGGGCGGGCCGGAAAGCTCGCGCTCGTCCACGGTGAAGCGGCCCATTTCGGTCAGCGGCGGGCGGCGCGCGGCGCGCGGCGAGTGAACGGCCTCGTAGCCGAGGGCGGCGGTGAGCGCGACGCCCGGGCGGAGCAGAGCGATGCGGCCGCCCGTATGGCGCAGGCCGCGGTCGTCCAGGCGCAACTCGATCGTGTCGGCCTGCGGCCCGCTGTGGGCGGCAATGCTCAGGTTGAGCAGGCGGCCGCGCAAAATGCCGCCGATGTCGCGGTCGTCGGCGAGGATGCGGTAGGAAGGGGTCATGGCCTTAGTGGAGAGTGGGGGGGGCGCTGCGCGCCCCAGTGGAGAGTGGGGGGCGGCACGTCAGTTTCTCAGGCGCAGGGGGATTTCGACCGCCGGCGGTTGCGGCAGGTCGGGCAGCAGGATCGGCAGACCGGCAGGCAGGATGGGGCCGTAGTCGGCGAGGCCCGGGTTAGCTTCCAGCACGGCCTCGACAATGCCGGACTGCGCGCCGTAGCGCGCCTGGCATACGACGTCGAGGCGGTCGCCGTCCACGGTGCGGTAGTAGGTCATGCCGCGCCTCCGGCGCGCCGGCGGCGAGTGGCGAGCGGCGAGTCAGTCCACATAGTCGTAGAGGGCTTCCCGGCGGGCCTGCCGGCGGCGCCGGTTGAGTTCTGCGAGGATGCGCTCGACCAAATCCCGAGCGTCCTCGCCGCGCTGCTGGTGAATGACCAACTCGCGGACATAGACGCCGCCGTGCTGCGCCGCGTGAACCACGGTGGACGGCTGCGGCGCGCTCTGCGCGCCAGTGGAGAGCGGGGGGCGAGCCGCGGGCAGCGCCGGAACCGACAGAGTCAGTGCGAGGGCCGGCGCGGCGGCGCCCGCCAGGGCGCGGCCCAGCGGCCGGCGCAACTCGTGCGGGCCGGCGCGGCGCACGCCCGCGCCCAGCGTGCCGACGATCGACCCGCCCGCAGCGGTCAGCCGCGACAGCGGCCCCTCTTGCGCGTCCGATTCCGGCAGCAGCTTGCCGACGTGGCCCAGCACCGACTTCAACGCTTTGTAGATCAGTCCCACCGGCGAGAAGCGGATGCCCGCGGCCAACGTCTCGATCAGCGCCCGGCCCAAGCTCGCCATGTCCAGCCTGCCGAACCAGCCCTCGATCGACTCCCACACCCCGCCTAAAGCCCCTTTAACCGCCGTCCAAAGACCGCTTAAAGCGCCTTTAAGCGACGCCCCCAGCCCGCCGAAGAACCCCTTGATCGGCTCCCAGTACTTGAAAATCAACACCGGGAGCGAAATGAACGGGAACATGACCGCCCCCAACACCGTAGCCAGACCGGCGATGACGCGCCCGACGGTCTTGCCCACCCCGGCCACGCCGGCCAGCTCTTCCTGCGCGCTCTCGACCGGCGACAGGAATTTGCGGAACCAGTCGATCACCGGCTTGACCGCCGCGCCGATCGCCGCGAATACCGGCTTGACCGCCGCCCACAGCGCCGCGAAAGCGGGCTTGATCGCGTCCGCCACCGGCTGTAGGCCCGCCTCGATCCCTGCCCACACGCCGCCGAAGAAGTCTTTGAGCGGCTCCCAGTATTTGTAGATCAGCGTGGCGGCCAGGGCAATGCCGGTAATCGTCAAGCCGATGGGGTTGGTGAGCATAGCCGCGCCCAGCGCGCGGATACCGCCGATGACCACGGGGACGGCCCGCGTGGCGAGACCCAGCAGACTGCCGCCGAGGGTACGCAGCGCGGCTCCGATCAACGGCAGCGCTTTGCCGCCGAGACGCAGCATCCAACTGCCGGCGGTTTTGAGCGCGGCTCCGAGATGGGGCAAGGCCCCTTTGCCCAGAGCCCACGTTTTTTTCGCGAGACCGGTCATTACCTCGCCCTTGCCGAACCAGGCGAAGCCGGCCCAGACCGTGCCGAGGGTTGCGAAAGCGCCGGTTACGACACCGAGGGCGGCCCCCACAGCGGAGCTTTCCTCGACGAGCTTGCCGAGCAAGCCGGCCCCGCGCGCGAGCGGCGTCAGCAGGAGATTGATCGTCGGCAGCATCGTGCCGCCGATCGTCGAGCCGATCGCGGTCAGGTTTTGCGCCAGCATTGTCCACTGCCCGCCGGCGCTGCCGATGAAGCGCCGATAAGCGTCATCCACCACGCCCGTCGACTCGCTCACGGACTGCAAGCCGTCACGATACTTATCGAGGCCCTCGAGCAACGGCTGCAGGCCCGCCTTGCCCTCGTCGCCGAACAAACGTTGAATCGCCGCGCTGCGGGCGTCGCTATCGGCGGGGTCGGGCAGCCGTTCGTGCAGCGCTTGCAGCGTGGCGCCCAAGTCGAGCGATCCGTCCGCGCCGCGGGCCATCGAGAATCCCAACTCGTCGGACGCCGTGCCCATCCGGCTCAGCACGGCGTTCAGCGCCGCTCCGGCCTGCGAGCCGTCCAGACCGACTATGTTCAGCGTCCCGATCGCCGCCGCCGTCTGCTCCAGGGGCAGCTTGGCGGCAATCGCCCCCGACGCTGCCTTGGCCATACCGGCGCCGAGCTGCCCGAAGTCCGCGCCGGCGAACTTGAACTGCGTCTTGGTCAACACGTCGCCGATGCGCGCCATGCTCTCGCCCATGTTGGCGTGGACCGCGCCCATGACCTTGGCGACTTGGCCGACGTCGCCGGAGATGACCTTGGCGACTTTGGCGACGACATCGCTGCCGACCCGCGCGGCCTCTTCCTGCAGCCCGGCCGCGTTGAGCCGGTACTGGATTTGCAGGAGTTCGGACTCGCTCGCCAGCGTATTCCGAGCGGTCTCGCGGGCGTGAGCGACCGCGCGCTCGACCGCCGCGTCAACGTCGCCGTCCTCGGCATTGATAACCGTTCGCAGCCGGATGGTTTGCCGCTCGATGTCCATCGACCTCCCGAGGGCGCGCCCGGCGCTGTAAAGCGCACCGACCACAGGCGTCTCTCGCTCTGGGGACCCCTGCCCCGCGGGCGGCGCCCGCCACCCGCGCTGCGTATTGCCGGGTTGGACACTCGACTTGCTCGACCCGATGCTGTGCTGCCCTTCCGGCTTGCGGTTGAGCGGGACGATATTGCCGAATATCGGCTTAGCCGGCCGCATCTTCGCCGCGGTCTCGCCCAGGTCGCTCAGCGTGTCCTTGGCCGAGCGAAAGATCGAGCGGAAGGCATTGCCCGGCGCGATAGCGATAACCGGGCTCAGACTTAGCGAGCTATCGGGCATGGGGGCCTCCCGCGCAGCCGCGCGCTATACTGGCCGGCGGCATGGAAAAATTGAAAAAGTTTTTGCAAAAGTTAGCGCTCGTGTCGTTAACCTGCTTTCTCGCGGCGACGGCGTGCGGCGCGATTTTGCGCAGATACGGCCCGGAGGCGGACTGGTTCACCGCAATCATGGCCGGCGCGATTCTGCTCGGCGTAGTAGGGTGGACGATAATCATAATTGTTGATCTCTGGCGCTGGCTCCGCGGTTGATAACGGCGCGCAACTCGTTGAGGCTCCAGCCGGACTGCGCGGCAAGTTGTCTCGCCGCCCGCCGCGCGTCGGACGGCCTCAGGACAAAAAGCCCTCATACGTCTTTTGCCGCACAGGTTCTTAGCCGGCCGCATCTTCGCCGCGGTCTTGCCCAGGTCGCTCAGCGTGTCCTTGGCCGAGAGGAAGATCGAGCCGAAGGCATTGCCCGGCGCGATAGCGATAACCGGGCTCAGACTTAGCGAGCTATCGGGCATGGGGGCCTCCCGCGCAGCCGCGCGCTACACTGGCCGGCGGCATGGAAAAATTGAAAAAGTTTTTGAAAAAGTTAGCGCTCGTGTCGTTAACCTGCTTTCTCATGGTGACGTCGTGCGCCGCGATTTTGCGCAGATACGGCCCGGAGGCGGACTGGTACACCGCAATCATGGCCGCCATGCTTCTGATCACCGTAGTAGGGTGGACGATAATCATAATTGTTGGTCTCTGGCGCTTGCTCCGCGGTTGTTATCGGCGCGCAACTCGTTGAGGCTCCAGCCGGTATGCGCGGCAAGTTGTCTCGCCGCCCGCCGCGCGTCGGACGGCCTCAGGACAAAAAGCCCTCATACGTCTTTTGCCGCACAGGTTCTTAGCCGGCCACATCTTCGCCGCGGTCTCGCCCGGGTCGCTCAGCGTGTCCTTGGCCGAGAGGAAGATCGAGCCGAAGGCATTGCCCGGCGGGATAGCGATAACCGGGCTCAGACTTAGCGAGCTATCGGGCATGGGGGCCTCCCGCGCAGCCGCGCGTTACACTGGCGGGCGGCATGGAAAAATTGAAAAAGTTTTTGAAAAAGTTAGCGCTCGTGTCGTTAACCAGCTTTCTCGCGGCGACGGCGTGCGGCGCGATTTTGCGCAGATACGGCCCGGAGGCGGACTGGTTCACCGCAATCATGGCCGGCGCGATTCTGCTCACCGTAGTGGGGTGGACGATAATCATAATTGTTGGTCTCTGGCGCTTGCTCCGCGGTTGTTATCGGCGCGCAACTCGTTGAGGGTCCAGCCGGTATGCGCGGCAAGCTGCATCGCCGCCCGCCGCGCATCGGCCGGCCTCAGGGCAAAAAATCCGCATACGCCTTTGGCGCCTGTCTGTAATCGGCAAGATCGAGTTCCTCGACGGTTTTGGGACCGATCTCGCAGAGATTGGCGAAGGCGCGGATCTCCTTTTCGGCGTCCGTGCCGCCGGCTTTGTCGGCGGCCAGCATGTCGCGCACCTTGGGCCGGCGCAGGGTCAACTGCCTGACCTCCAGGCCGTCCACGGCAATCGGGTGTTTCAAATCAATGGTTGTCATGTCGTTTCGCTCCTAGTGGGGCCGCTGGATAGCGGATAGCAAGACTGCTAGGTCATTTGCGGGGCCGGCGGCGGGTCGGGCGGCGTCAGTTTGTGTTTGTGTCGGTTGTATTGGCCGCGCATCTCGGCCATGCTGCCGGCCGCGTCGGCGACGTGGCCGGAGGCGGCGATGCCGCCGCTGACGGCCACGTCGCCCGTGATTGTGACGTCGCCGGCGATGCTCACGCCGCCGGATGCCGTAATCTCGGCCGTCGCGCCGGGGGGCAGCGCGGCGCGGAGGCGGTGTTCGCCGGCGTGGTATTCGATCCTGGCGCCGTCGGCGTAAAGCGTGACCGCGGCGGCGGGGTCGGCGGAGGGCGCCGCGAAATCGGCGCCGTACAGGCTGGCCAGGACAACGCCCTGTTGCAGGTCGCCGCCGGGGGCCAGGATCAAGACCTGTTCGCCGAGCGCAGGCGCGCGCCAAGCGCGCTGTCCGCCGGCGGCCGCGGACAGCCAGGGCAGCCAAGCGCTGAGCGGGCGCGGGTCGCCTTGGTCGTAGTGCGCGCGGAGGCGGGCTTTGTCGGGGTCGAGCGCGGCGACGACGCCGGGGCGCACGACGTTGGCCAGCCGCCGGGAGATTTCGACGAGATGGAAATCGCCGTCGGATACGCCTTCGGCGCGCCCGGCGGCAAGTGGGGAGTGGAGAGTGGAGGGCAAGCCGGCGTCCGTCATGGCGCGACTCCTTCCATGCCGTCGCGCTCGCGGCGGCGGAAGCGGCGGGGGCGGGCGCTGCGCCAGACGGCGCCGTGGGCGGACGGCGGCGTTTGCGGGGCGCCCAGCGAGACCTCGCCCGAGGCGATGCGGCGCAGCAGCGCCACGGCGTCCTCGTAGCGCCGGCGGCGCTCGTCGGTGAGCGCGCCGGCGGTGTCGGCCAGGCGGTACACGGCGATGTCGGCGGCCAGGCGGGTCAGCACGTCGGGCGGCGGGCCGGGCAGCGGCAGAGCGTACTTGCGGCCGACGTAGGCGTCGATCTCGCCGGCGGCGTCGGCCAGGGCGCGGGCGACGGGCTGGGGGTCCATGTCGTCGGGGTAGGCCGGCGGGTCGTTGGCCGGCGCGGCGACCGGGGCGAGCAGCAGCAGCAGATCCTCGCCGTAGCGATCCGCGATCTGCTGCTGTCCGGCGTAGGCCATCAGGCCGCGCCTCCGGCTCGTCCGGCGGATAGGGAATAGCGGTTAGCGGACGGTTGAAAAACGCGCCTCGGCCGCGTAGCGCTGCGGCGGCATGTTGTCTTGCCATTCACTATCCACTCTCCACTGGCGCGCGAAGCGCGCCTCGGTTTACGATTCGGCGGGCTGCTCGGTCTGGGGGACCGGGACAGGCTGCGCATCGACCGGCGTGGGGGCCGGCTGCTCGACCGGGGCCGGCTCGGGCGTCTCCGCGGCGAGCGTCTCGACGGCCTCGACGATGCGTTGCCGGTCGGCCTTGACGGCGGCGAGCTCGGCTTCGAGCTCGGCCTTGCCCGAACCGGCGATGAGCTCGCCGATATAGGCCCGGATGCGGGCGACCGCGCTGACCGCGCGCGTGTACAGGGGGGTGTCTGCCATGATGTCTCCTTTCGGTTTTTTCAATTCGTCCCCCCCAGCAGGGGGGAAATCAAGCCAAGTCGAATACGGCGGCGAGCGTCAGGCGCCCGCCGGCCACCTGCGAGGCCGTGTCGACCTCATCGATACGTCCGCTCTTGAGGGCGGCGCGCAGGTCGTAGCGGCTGCCGCCGCTCGCCGCGATCTCGCCGTTGACCGTCGGCTCGGCGTCGTTGCCGATCGCGGCCGCGATCGTCCTGGCCGCGAGAGCAGCCGCGAAATGGTCGTCGGCCGCCTCCGACCAGCGCACGGTCAGTGTCGTCGCGCCGAACTCGATCTGCATGCCGGTCGACCAGCGCAGCGTGACGCCGCGCGCGGAAATGCGCGAGCGGCCGACTTCTGCGCCAAGATAATTACCCACACGCAGCCGGCGGTTGTCGCCGTACTCGCTGCCGGCTAAAGAGGGGGCCGAGAGCCGCAATTCGAGGTCGCCCTCGCCGGCGGCTACCCGCCGCAAAATCTCGATGATGTCCGTCATCCCTTCTCCTTTCGCGGGCGGGTCCAAGACCCGCCCCTACGTCACACGCCGGTCGATCCGTAGGCCATTTGCCAGAAGCCGTAGCCCGCCGCGCCGCGGCATTCCACGCCGTAGCGGTACTTCTTGCGCAGGAACACCGCGTCGGCAGCCGGCTCGGTCTGCTGCACGAACATGGGCGCTTTGCGCTCCTGGTAGATCAGCGGCTTGATCGGCTGCGTCGCATCGAGCAGGAACCAGGCCGTATCCGAGGTCAGCCGCGCGTCCGTGACCACCTCGGCCTGACCCTTGTAGATGTTCGGCTTGCCGTCTTCGAGGCGGTCGACGGCCATCAGCCCGCGGGCGGTGTCTTCCAGCGCCGGGGGCACGACCAGCGCCGAGGGCGTGACGCCCAGCGGGCGGCCCTCCTCGTCGGTGAGCTTGCGCAAGGCGATGCGCGCCGCGCCGAACGACGCCTTGGCCGCGGCGTAGGTCTCGACGGAGAGCGCCGCCGCGCCTTTGTTGGAGACCGCCTTCTTGCCCACCGGGTGGTTGTCGGCGAAGAACGCCTTGCCGTCGTAGCACTTGCCCTTGGCCGCGTCGAAGCCATTGTTGAGCAGGTCGAAGATCAACTCGTCGGCGAACTGCCGCGCGGCGTAGCCGGCCATCTGCGCCTGCGGGCCGTAGATGCCCAGGTTGTCGTCTTCGATGTCGTTGCGGTCGACTTCGATGGTCGATTCCCAGTCGTCGTTGACGATGGCGTAGCTGTGCGCGGCCAAGGCGCGGATGGTCTTGTCGCCGATCCACTGGCGCATGCGCGGGAACTCGGAGAGCCACTTGTACTCGGTGCGCGTCGCCGCCGATTCGACGCGCATGGCAATCCTCGGCCAGTTGACCGGGGCCTGCTCCCAGGACTTGTGAAAGGCGGTGGACAGGGCCAGAAAAACGGTGTCGAGATTGGATTTGTTAATCAGCATGGCGGCTCCTTATCCGCGAACAATCGTGATCTTGTAGTCGGCGGAGGCGGCGTCGATCTGCGCCGAGGCGATGTTCTGCGCGCGCACCTTGACCTTGCCCGCCTCGCTGACGCGGGCGTCGAAGACCAGGCCGGCCTGCGCCGCGGCGGGCAAGCCGACGACGACCACGTCGCCGACCTGCGCGCCGGCGATGGAGACCGTGCGATCGGACACGCCCCGCGCGGCGATGCCGGGGAAGTCAATGCTCTCTGTGTGGGTGATGACGTGGCGCAGTTCGGCGACGTGCTCGCCGGCCACCCAGACGCCCGCGCCTTGGGGGGCGTCGGAGCCTTCGATGCCGATCACCACGCCCGCCGCCGAGCGCGACCCGCCGCCGGAAGTCCGCGCGACGGTCTCGTCGTCGGCGACGTAGCACAGCCGGCCCAGCGACGCCTGGGTCACCGGGTCGGTCGCCGAGTTTTCCCAGCGGTGGGCGCGGCCGCGGCGCACCGGGACGGTCTTGGCGCCGTCGGCGCCGCCCGCGTTGTCGGCGGCGGCCTCGGCGCGGCCCAGGTAGGCCAGCCCGGCGCCGGCCTTGCCCGGCTCGACGTAGCCGTCGTCGTTGGCGACGACGATGCCGCCCGCATAGATTCTGGCGCCGGCGGCGACCGGCGCGGTGAAAAGCTCGCCGTCGCGGTAGGCGGCGGCTTGTCGATCGGCTGAGAGCGCCATTGGGTCCTCCTTACGCTGCGGCCCGCAGGCCGCGGTACTTGGCCACGTCCTCGGCGGTCACGCCGAGGGAATCGAAGATGCGCCGCCGGTCGGCGTCGAGCGCGGCGTTGGCCGCGGTCTGCGGGGGCTTGGCGCTCGCGGCGCTTTTGCCGGCGGCCGCGATTTCCGGGGCGGCGGCGGCGAAGGCGCGGAAGCGCTCCAGGCCGCCCTCTTGCCGGCAGGCCGCGCGGTGGTAGTCGGCCGTCGCCGGGACGATCTTGCCCGCTTCGAGCGCGGCGCCGATCTCGGCCTCGATCTCGGCCTCGCGGGATGCGGCGGCCTGCTCGGCCAAGCGCTGCTCGGCGGCGGCGGCGCGGGCGACCGCGCCGTCGTAGTCGGCGCGCGGCACGTGGGTATCGAGCGGCGGGCCGGCAGTCTTTCCGGCCTGCGCAGCAGCGGCTTTGCCGCGCAGCTCCGCGCAGGCGGCGACAATGGCGTCCTCGCCGGCGTCGGCCTGCAGGCCCAGCGCCGCGCGGACGCGCTCCAGGATTTCCTTCATTGTTTTCTCCTCTTTATCAGGGGCGGGATCTTGCGACCCGCGACTCGCGGCCCGAGACTCGCGACTCCTGGACGCGACAGCGGCCAGATCGAGATTGGGGCCGTTGGTCAGGCTGGCGCCGAGCAGCTTGCCGACGCGCCGCGGCGGATCGGCGTCGTGAACGAACTCCGGCGAAACGAAGCGGTAGGACTTGTCGGCGACCGCCGCGCGTCCGCCCGCGGTCCACTCGACGCGGCCCCAGACGGCGCCGTCGCGGACTTCGAGCGCTTCGATCCAGCCGGCGGCCGGGGCGTCGCGTCCGCCGAAGAAACCGGCGTGGTCGTAGGTGACGGCCAGGGGCAGCTTGGTATTGGCCACGACGGCCGCGGCGTCTTCGAGGCGCCACTTGCGCCCGTCGCGGCCGATCACGTCGGGGCCCGCGGGCAGCAGCTGAATCCACTCGGGGGGCGCGCCGTTCTCGGCGGTCAGGGTCGGCTCGCCCTGCATCGCCGCGGCGGCGCGCTCGGAAGTGTTGGCGGAGTTGGCGGCCCGGCCTGGCGCGCGCCCGGAGCCAATATGCCGGGCGCCGGCCGGGCCGCCGCTGACGCACCGCTTAACAATTTCCGTTGCGGGGATCGAGCGGCCGATCCATTCCGCCCGGCCCCCGCGCAAAGGAGGATGAGATGACCTCACGCGCCCAGGTTGACAAGATACGCCGAGCTTGGGAAGGCTGAAAACTTTCAGCCTTGTTCTTTTTTTGTGGCCGGGGTCATGGTGGGGCAATGGCGACGGCATCTTTATTGCCGCCGAACGCCACGGCTCTGGAGCGGGCGCTGGAAGGGGCGGCGGCGCGGATCGGCGAAGTCCCCGTGCCGATCGGCGATTTGTGGTCGCCCGCGCGCTGCCCGGAGGCGGCGCTGCCCTGGCTGGCCTGGGCGCTGGCGGTGGAGGAGTGGGGCCATGACTGGCCGCTCGAGATCAAGCGCTCGATCGTCGCCAACGCGGTGGAAGTCCACCGGCGCAAGGGCACGCCGGCGGCGGTCAAGCGGCTGCTGGACGGCATCGGCGCCGAGTACGACTACACGGAGCCGGGGGCGGTGCGTTTTGCGATCGCGATTCACAACTCGCACGCACTGGCGCTCGACAACGCCGCTTCGCTCGGGGCGGCCATCGACCGCGTCAAGCGCGTCTCGGCGCACTACACGCTGACCTTGACGGCGGGGCTGACCGGAGGCATCTATTTCGCCGGCGGCTTGGCCGCGAGCGGCTTCGCCGAGATCGCCCTGCCGCCTGAGGAGGCCGCGGGATGAGCGCGCATAACAATTTGCGGCTCACCGCCGCGGGCCGCGCGGCCATCGCCGACGAGACGCACGTCGGGACATCGGCCGTGACCTTCACCGCGCTGGCCATCGGCGCGGGGTCGGCGGCGGGCGGGGCGGGCAACGACTCGCGCACGGCGCTGCGCGACGAGCGCGACCGCGCGGCGGTGGGCGGGGCGGCGAACGTGGACGGGCAGATCGGCCTGCGCGCCGACTTCCAGCCCAGCGCGGCGTACCAGGTGACCGAGGCGGGCCTGTTCGGGCGCATCGGCTCCGGCGGGGCCGAACAATTGATGGCCTATTGGACGGACGGCGGGACGGCGCTGGCCGCGGCCGTAGCGGGGGCGACGCTGACCGTGGCCGGGGTCTTGCAGGTGCAGGCGGCCGCGGCCGAGGTGACGGTGACGCCGGACATAAGCGTGACCCTGGGCGATCCGGGGCTGGAGGCGCGGGTGGCCGCGAACGAGGTGAAAAATACGGCGCAGGACGGCCGCCTCGACGCGCTGGAAACGGAGCAAGACGCGCAAGATACGGCCATCGCCGCGGCGCAAGCGGCGCTGGCCCTGCGCCAAGCCGCCGATGTGACGCAGGATAGCCGGCTGGACGCCGTCGAGACGAAAAATACGGCGCAGGACGGCCGGCTCGACGCGCTCGATACGGAGCAGGATGCGCAGGACGGCCGGCTGGACGCCGTCGAGACGAAAAATACGGCGCAGGACGGCCGCCTGGACGCGCTCGATACGGAGCAGGACGCGCAGGACGGCCGGCTGGACGCCGTCGAGACGAAAAATACGGCGCAGGACGGCCGGCTGGACGCGCTCGATACGGAGCAGGACGCGCAGGATAGCCGGCTGGACGCCGTCGAGACGAAAAATACGGCGCAGGACGGCCGGCTGGACGCGCTCGATACGGAGCAGGATACGCAGGACGCCTCGATCGCGGCGCTGCAAACCTCGCTGGCGACATTGAAGTCGGCGCTGACGGCCTTGCAGGCGGCGGCGCTCACCGCCGACACGATAGGAGATTACCTCGTGGACGACCAAATCGTTTACATTGCGATGTCCACGACCGACAACGGTCAGGACACAAAAGAGCTGAGCGTGGAAGCCGGATCGGCAGAGGGGGTCAGCGTCGTGCAGACAAACGACTCGCACGGCGATCACCTCGTCTTGGCGGCGGGCGGCATCTACCGCTTCGAGGGGTGGCACTCCGGCCGCTCGCCCGGAATGATTTCGGTGTCGGGAGCCGCGGATGTCGATCTCGGCTTCGCCGGCATCTATGAGGTGCGGCGCTTCGAGGGACTGGCTGTTGTCACCGGGTCAGGCGACCGGCGCTACCGTATCGGGAGCACCTCGGCTGGAACTGAAGGGATGCTGATCGTCCGCCGCCTGGGAGACGCGTGAGAAGGGTGAAGGGTGAAGAAAGGAGTAAAACGACATGGCAGGTGAATTTTTACACGGCGTCGAGGTAGTCGAGGTCGACTCGGGCGTCAGGCCGCTGCGCGAAGGCGGCGATACGGTGATCGGGCTGGTGGGCACGGCGGCGAGCGGGCCGACCGACTGGACGCTGGTCGAGACGCGCACGGACGCCGCGCAGTGGGCGGGGGGCACGATTCCCGACGCGCTGGCCGGCATCCAGGCGCAGCACGGGGCGCGGGTCGCCGTGCGCGCGCTGCTCGACCCCGTGCCGGAGCGCGTCGAGGGCGCGGTGTTGACGCTGACGCCGACCGGCGTGGACGTGGGCCAAGACAACATCCGCGACGTGGTCGTGCGCAACACGGACGGCGCTTTGGCCGCCGCGGGCGACGACTACACGGTCGATTACGCGACCGGCGTGATCTCGTACGTGGCCGGCTCTCTGGTGATCGACAGCAATACGTCGGACATCGTCGTGTCCTACGCCTATACGTCGGATACGCCGGCGACGGCCGCCGCGGTGAAGGCGGCGGTCGACGAACTGAGCGGCGTGGAGTCGCTGCTGGGCGTGCGGCCGACGGTGCTGATCGCCACGGGTTGGAGCGGCGGCGTGGACAAGCAGAGCGTGGCCTCCGCGCTGCTTGCGGCGGCGGACAGCCTGCGCGGCGTCGCCGTGATCGACGGGCCGGACACGGACGACGCCGCGGTCAAGGCCTACGCCGACAATTTCGACTCGCGGCGGGGCTATCTGGTCGATCCGGGAGTGAAGGTGTTGCGCGCCGACGGCACGACGGCGCGCGTCGGGGCGAGCGGGCACGTGGCCGGCGCGATCGCCAAGTCGGACGCCGAACGCGGCTGGTGGCATAGCCCGAGCAACCGCCCGATCCGGGGCATTACGGGCACGACGCGCGCGGTGCGCTTCGCCCTGGGCGACGCGGCGGCGGCGGCCAACTCGTTGAACGAAGCCCAGGTGGCGACGATTATCCGGCACAACGGCTTTCGGCTGTGGGGCAACCGCTCGCTGGCGTCCGATCGGAAGTGGGCCTTCCTGTCGGTGGCGCGCATCGCCGACCGGCTGGACGACGCGCTGCTGCGCTCGCACCTGTGGGCGGTGGACCGCAACATCACCAAGACCTACCTGGACGACGTGAGCGAGGGCGTGCGCGCCTACCTGCGCGAACTGGTCGGGTTGGGGGCGATCCTGGGCGGCGACTGCTACCCCGACGCCGAGGCCAACACGCCGGCGGGCATCCAGGCGGGCAAGGTCTATTTCCGCGTCGAGTTCACGCCGGCCTACCCGGCCGAGCGAGTCACCTTCCGCCAGGCGCTGGTGGATACGTATATCGGCGAGGCGCTCGGCGTCTGACGACGCCGCGCGCCTCGCAGTGGAGAGTGGATGGTGGATAGTGGATAGCAACGCGACATACCGGTCACTGTTTGGCCGTCAGCGACTTGCCCAGCGCGTGGAGCATCTTGTTCAGCGCGGCGCAGTCCGTCAACAAGGTCTCGGCCTCCTCTCTGCCGGTCATTGCGAGGCTTGCCGACAAATACAGGAAAGTTTCCAACTCCGCAAGCGAGCCGCGGGCCATGCCCAGCGCCTGCAGAAATTCCCCCGTTGTCCGCCGCGCTTGCCCTTCGGCGATGTTGGCCGCTATCGAGGTCGCCGCGCGGCGCATCTGCGCGGTCAGGCCATAGCGCTCTTCGGCGGGAAAGCGCCGGGTCAGCTTGTAAACCTGCACAGCCAAACGCATGGATTTCTTCCAAACCAACAGATCTCGATATGAGCTTAAAGACATCTTGCTATCCACTATCCACCATCCACTATCCACTTTTTACGACTGAAAGGAGCAACCAATGATTACCGACATTTTGCGCAATTGCGATTTGTTCGTGGACGGCCGCGGCTACGCCGGGCGCGTCGAGGAGATGACCCCGCCGAAGCTGACGGTGAAGACCGAGGAGCACCGCGCCGGGGGCATGGATCAGCCGGTCGAGATCGACATGGGGCTGGAGGCGATGGAGTGCGAGTTCTCGCTGCACTCGGTCGACCGCGAGGTGCTGCGGGCGTGGGGCCTGGTCACGGGCGCCGTCGTGCCGCTGACTTTCCGGGCGGCGCTGCAGAGCGAGGACGGCGCGGTGACCGCAGTCGCGGTCAAGGTGCGCGGCACGCTCAAGGAGATCGATTTCGGCGCCTGGAAGCCGGGCGAGAAAGCGTCGCTGAAGGCGATGGTGGCGGTGCGCTACTACCGCCTCGAGCACGGCGGCGAGACGATCCACGAGATCGACGCCGAAAACATGATCCGCATCGTCGACGGCGTCGATCGGTTGGCCCTGCAGCGGGCGGCGCTGGGGAGGTAGGGCGCGCTCCGCGCGCCAGTGGAGAGTGGAGAGTGGAGAGTGGAGAGTGAAGACATGGAGACCATCGTAGGGACGCGCCATCCGGCGCCGATCGACCTGCCGGCCGAGCGCGAGATGCTCGACGGCAGTGAGCGCATCCGGAGGCGCGCCATGACCGGCGTGGATGCGCTCACCGGGCGGCGGATCGACGGGGTCGAGCACCTGCGCCAGTCGGTGCGCGACATCCTGACGACGCCGCTGGGCAGCCGGGTGATGCGCGCCGCTTACGGCTCGCGGCTGCACGAGTTGCTGGACGCGCCGCTGAACGCGGGCGCGGCGGCCGACATCTACGCCGCCGCGGCCGAGGCGCTGGCCGAATGGGAGCCGCGGCTGACCGTGCGCCGTATCCGCACGGCCGCGGCCGCCGCCGGCGGCGTAACCATCGACATCGAGGGCGAGTACAACGGCCGCGCGATCGAGGTAGTCGGAGTAGCCGTATGACGGTCTTCACTTCCCACTTCCCACTTTCCACTAGTCTTGCTCTCCACTCTCCACTCTCCACTCTCCACTCTCCACTCTCCACTGGCGCGCCGGAGGCGCGCCATGACTGACGCGCTCGATCTTTCCGCGCTGCCCGCGCCGGCGGTCGTCGAGGCGCTGAGCTTCGAGCGGATCGTGACGGCGCTGCTCGCCGATCTGCGCGAACGCTACCCCGACTTCACGGCCGTGGTCGAGTCGGACCCGGCGTATAAAATTCTCGAAGTCTGCGCCTATCGAGAGCTGCTGCTGCGGCAGCGGGTCAACGACGCGGCGCGCGCGAACATGTTGGCCTACGCGGGCGGCGCCGACCTGGACAATCTGGCCGCGCTGTTCGGCGTCGGGCGGCAGGAGGGCGAGACGGACGACGAGTTGCGCCGGCGGACGCCGGCCGCGCTGGCCGGGATATCGGTGGCCGGTCCGCGGGCGGCCTACCGGGCGATCGCGCTGCGCTCGCCGGTCGTACGCGACGTGCATGTGGCCTCGCCACAACCGGGCGCGGTTACCATGACCGTGCTGCTGGAGCCGGAATTCGCGGCGGCGCTGCCGCCGGAGCCGATTCTGGCGGACTCGATCCCGACCCTGGCCGGCGAGGTCGCGCGCATCCGCGGCGATACCCGGGCGCTGCTCAACCCGAGCAAGCCGGGCTGGCGGCTGGCGGCCGCCGGCGGCGACGACGCGCAAGTCGATACGGGGGTGACGCTCGACGAGGTCAAATACCGCGGCGACAGCGGAGCGGTCACGCTGGGCGTGACGATGCCGGGCGCGGCGGCCTATTTCGGCGCGGGCGGCGACGGCGCGGATAAAGTGCTGTACCTGCTGCGCGGCGGGCTGCACGGCGGCCTCTCGACGGCGGGAGCGGAAAAGCGGATTCGCGCCTCGGAGGCGTCCTGGCGGTTTGGCGGGGACACGCCGGCGCAATTGTGGCTCGACGCTATCGAGGCGGGCGACGCGCTGTTGGCGATCGTGGCCGATGCGGGGGCGGTCGCGGCCGAGACGCTGGAGCCCGTGCCGGGCTTGACGGCGGACGACGCGCGGCCGATCGGCGACCGGGTGACGTTGGCGGCGGCGGCGGTGAGCGAGTACGCGCTGACCGCCTCGGTGCGGGTGGATGCGGTCGGCCCGGACGCGGAGCTGGTGCGCGCGGCGGCGGAGGAAGCGGCGCGGAAGTACGTCGCCCGGGCCTACGCGCTGGGCCGGGACATCGGCATCGACGCGATCCACGCCGCGCTGCACGTCCCCGGCGTGACCAAGGCGACGGTGACGTCGCCGGCGACGGACATCGCGGTCGGCGAGACGGGCGCGGCGCGGGCGACCAGCGTCACGGTCGCGCGGGACTGAGGCGCGCTTCGCGCGCCAGTGGATAGTGGATAGTGGATAGTGGAGAGCAAGACTAGTGGAGAGTGGAAAGTGGAGAGCAAGACAACGCGCGGGTCGTGACCGGGACTGAGGCGCGCTTCGCGCGCCAGTGGAGAGTGGAGAGTGGAGAGTGGAGAGCAAGACTAGTGGAGAGTGAAGACCGGTCGCTTCGCGCCGGCGGCCAGTGGAGAGTGGAGAGCGGAGAGCAAGACAACGCGCGGGTCGTGAGCGGGACTGAGGCGCGCTTCGCGCGCCAGTGGAGAGTGGAGAGTGGAGAGTGGAGAGCAAGACAACGCGCGGGTCGTGACCGGGGCGGAGGCGCGCTGCGCGCGCCAGTGGAAAGTGAAAAGTGAAAAGTGGATAGCAAGACAACGCGCGGGGGTCGTGAGCGGGCCGGACTGAGGCGCGCTCAACCCCGTTTAAAACCCGTTTAATTCGCCGCGTATGCGTTTAACTTTTGGCGCCTGGGGCCGGGGCCGCCGGGAGGCCGGCGCGCCCTGCGGTGTATGCTGGCAAGAGATGCTGCAGCCGGGAATTTGCCTCGAACAAAAGCGCGTTGTGCGCCGCGACGACTCGATCACCTTTCTGGGCGGCGAAGTGCGGCCGTCGCTGTCGACTCCGAGCATGATCATGTACATGGAGATTTGCTGCCGCGAGGCGCTGCTGCCCCACCTGCAAGAGGGGCAGGACAGCGTGGGCGTGAAGGTCTGCATCGAGCATTTGGCGCCGGCGGCGATGGGCAACGAGGTGACCTACCGCGCGGCGCTGCAAGAGATCGACCGCCGCCGCGTCAGCTTCGCCGTCGAGGCCCTGCAGGGTGAAAAGACGATCGGCCGGGGGACGCACGAACGCTTCGTGATCGACGTCGCCCGCTTCGCGGCGAAGCTCTAGCCGCAGAAGGCGATCTTGACCGGCAGCGCCGGGGCGAGCGGAGCGCACACGAACTTGAGAACCGCCGTATCGCGCGCCAGGCGGCCGATTCGCCGGCAAGTCCTTGGCCGGCGGAATCGACTCTCCTTCTTCTCCCCATACAGTACAGGCGCGCCTTCACCCTTCACCCTTCACTGCGGCGGCCAGCGCCGCGGCGACGGCGGGGTTGCGGTTGAAGCCGGCGGCCAAGCGCCGCGGCGTCCAGCCGTTCTCGTCGCGCGCTTCGAGATCCGCGCCGGCGGCGGCCAGCGCCGCGATCACGGCGGGGTTGGGGTTCAATCCGGCGGCGCTGTGCAGGGGCGTCCAGCCATGCTCGTCCCGCGCTGCGGGGTCCGCGCCGGCGGCCAGCAGCGCCGCGGTCACGGCGGGGTTCTGATTGGCGCCGGCGGCGAGGTGCAGCAGGGTCAAGCCGGCCGCGCTCCGCGCCCGCAGGTCTGCGCCGGCGGCCAGCAGCGCCTCGATCACGGCAGGGTTTTCGTTGAACCAGGCCGCGCGGTACAAGGGCGTCCAGCCGTAGGCGTCGCGCGCGTTGGGGTCCGCGCCGGCGGCGGCCAGCGCTGCGGTCACGACGGGGTTTTCGTTGAAGGCGGCGGCCAGGTGCAAGGGGGGCCAGCCATAGCGGGCGACCCTCGTTTGGAAGTCCGCGCCGGCGGCGGCCAGCGCTTTGACGACGGCGGAGTTTTCGTTGAAGGCGGCGCGATGCAGGGGGGAGCGGCCGGCCTCGTCCTGCGCCTCGATGTCCGCGCCGGCGACCAAGAGCGTCTCGATCACGGCCGGGGTTTTCGTTGAAGGCGGCGGCCAGGTGCAGGGGGCGTCCAGCCGTTTTCGTCCCGTGCGGCGATTGCCGCCCCGGCAGCCGGCAGCGCCTCGACCGCGGCGGGGTTTTCATTGAAAGCGGCGGCCAGGTGCAGGGGCGTCCAGCCGTCTTCGTTGCGCGCCTCGAGATCCGCCCCGGCGGCCGGCAGCGCGGCGATGACGGCGGGGTTGCGGTTGAAGGCGGCGGCGCGATGCAGGGGCGTCCAGCCCTGCTCGCTGCGCGCGCGGGGGTCGGCGCCGGCGGCCAGCAGCGCTGCGGTCACGGCGGGGTTTTCGTTCCAGCCGGCCGCATAGTGCAGCGGGGTCTCGCCCTTCTTGGCCTGCGCGTTGGAGTTCGCCCCGGCGGCCAGCAGCGCCGCGGCGACGGCTGGGCTGCGGCTGAACCCGGCGGCAAAGTGCAGGGGGGCGCGGCCGTTCTCTCGTCGCGCGCGTTGGAGTCCGCGCCCGATCGCAGGCAGGCGGCCACGTCTTTTGCCGCCGCGGCCCGGAAGTACTGCTTCGAGTTCCAAGCAGCGGCAAGGACGTCCGGCGGCGGCGGTCGCAGCGTCATTGTTTATTCAGTATAGCGGCGGCCGGGGCGCTGCGCGCGCCGGTGGAGAGCAAGACAATACGCAGTCGCGGGTTGCGGGTTGCGAGTCTTTTCGGCCCGTGACTTTCGACTCGCGGCCCGCCGCCGGCCGCGTTTGCGTCCACTCGCCACCAGCCACTATCCACTTGTTTTGCTCTCCACTCTCCACTCTCCACTTGTTTTGCTCTCCACTCTCCACTGGGCGCCGCCAAAGGCGGCGCCTCAATACCGCGCGTCGTGCAAGCGCCAGTAAACGTCGGAGCCCTTGAGCCGCGCGTTGTCTTTGGCGTAGTCCCAGGGCGTCTTGCCGTCCTGGTTGCGCGCGCGGGGGTCGGCGCCGGCGGCCAGCAGCGCAGCGACGACGGCGGGGTTTTTGTTGCGGCCGGCGGCGCGGTGCAAGGGCGTCAGGCCGGCGTTGTCCTGCGCTTCGAGGCGCGCCCCGGCAGCGAGCAGGGCGGCGGCGAGGGCGGGGTTCGCGTTGAAGGCGGCGGCGCGGTGCAGGGGGGGTCCAGCCGGCGTTGTCGCGCGCTTTGGGGTCGGCCGCCCCGGCAGCGAGCAGCGCGGCGGCGACGGCGGGGTTCGCGTTGAAGGCGGCGGCCAGATGCAGGGGGGTCCAGCCGGCCTGGTCCCGCGCCTTGCGCTGTGCGCCGGCAGCGAGCAGCGCGGCGATGACGGCGGGATTTTCGTTCAGCCCGGCAGCCAGATGCAGCGGGGCGCGTCCGCCGGCGTTGCGCGCATTGGGCTCCGCGCCGGCGGCCAGCAGCGCGGCGACGACGGCGGGATTGAAGCGGGCGGGCGGCGCGGTGCAGGGGGGGTCTTGCCGTCGTTGTCGCGCGCCGCGGGGTCGGCGCCGGCCGCGGTCAGCGCGGCGGCGACGGGCGGGCTCGGCGTTCAATCCGGCGGCCAGGTGCAGCGGCGTCGAGTCGGCTCGGTCCCGCGCGTTGGGCTCCGCGCCGGCGGCCAGCAGCGCGGCGGCGACGGCGGGGCGCGTGTTGAATCCGGCGGCCAGGTGCAGCGGCGTCCAGCCGTTTTCGGCGGCCCGCGCCTCGAGGTTCGCGCCGGCGGCGGCGAGCGCCGCGACGACCGCCGGGCGCGCATTCCATTCGGCGGCATGGTGCAGGGGCGTCTTGCCGGCTCGGTCCCGCGCGCGGGGGTCGGCGCCGGCGGCCAGGCAGGCCTGCACCTCTTCGAGCGCCGCCTCCCGGAAGCGCTTTTCCGAGTTCCAAGGCGCGCGGTCGGCGCCGGCAGGCGTTGTTTTGCTCCCCACTTTGCGCTCTCCGCCGCTTCCCGCGCCGTCAGGCCGCGACGTCTTGCTCGACGACGCCGGGCAGGCGGCTCGGTCATCAGCGCGCGGGCTTCGCCGACGATCTCGTCGAACAGCTCCTGCACCGTGGGCACGCTGCGGATCATGCCGATGACCTGCCCCGGCGGAAAAGACGCCGTTGTTCAGATCGCCGTTCTCGATCATTTTCTTGCCTTCGAGCCCCGACATGTATTGCTTGATGTCGTCGATCGTGGCGTTGCCGCGGGCTTCGATGGCGAGCACCTTGGCGGTGTTGGCGTTGGCCAGATAGCGGGCGGTGTTGCGCAGCGAGCGCATCAGCAGGCGGGTGTCGCGCTCGGAGGCGTTGACCAGCGCCTGCTTGACGTTGTCGTGCAGCGGACATTCCCGCGTGGCGACGAAGCGCGTGCCCATGTTCATGCCGTCGGCGCCCAGGGCCAGCGCGGCGACCAGGCCGCGGCCGTCGCCGAAGCCGCCCGAGGCGACGATCGGAATGTCCAGCGCATCGGCCGCCAGGGGGATCAGAATCAGCGAGGTCACGTCGTCTTCGCCGGGATGCCCGGCGCACTCGAAGCCGTCGATGCTGACCGCGGCGCAGCCGATGCTCTGCGCCTTGAGGGCGTGGCGCACGGAGGTGCATTTGTGGATGACCTTGACGCCGGCCGCGTTGAGCGTGGGCAGGAACTCCTGCGGATTGCGTCCGGCGGTCTCGATGAACTTCACGCCCTCTTCGATGCAAACATCGACGTAGGCCGGAAAATCGGGCGGGCGCAGCGACGGCAGGAAAGTCAGATTGACGCCGAAGGGCTTGTCGGTCAGCCCGCGCGCCTTGCGGATCTCGTCGCGCAGCAACTCCGGCGTGGGATGCGTCAAGGCGGTCATGAAGCCGATGCCGCCGGCTTCGGCCACGGCGGCGGCCAGCTCGGCGCGGGCCAGCCACATCAGCCCGCCCTGCACGATCGGGTATGCGATGCCGAACATTTCGGTAATTCTGGTTCTGAACATGAGCGGAGGGGGGGGCGCTTTGCGCCCCAGTGGATAGTGAATAGTTTAACCGGTTGCGGCGGGGGGAGAGTGGAGAGTGGAAAAGTGGGGGCCGCTGCGCGGCCCAGTGGATAGTGGATAGTGGGGGCCGCTGCGCGGCCCAGTGGATAGTGAAAAGTGGAGAGTGGAAAGTGGAAAGTGGGGGCCGCTGCGCGGCCCAGTGGAGAGTGGAGAGTGGAAAGTGAAAAGTGAAAACTTTCCCATGCCTGTGCGCCAAGCTCGAAACGATCGGCAGAAAGGTCTCCGCGCCTTGGCTCAATCGCTTGCCGCTCGCCGACTCTTGCTCTCCACTATCCACTATCCACTATCCACTGGGCGGCGTCAGCCGCCCCCCCCGCTCTCCGTTAAAGCGGTCTTGCGGCCGCTGAGGTAAAGCGCTTCGCCGCGCGGCGGGTCGGCGGACAGGCGCTCGGCGGCGACCCGGGCGAAGCCGGCGGCGGCGAAGAGCGCGGCCCATTGGCCGGCGCTTTCGAGTTGCGGCGCGGGCGGGCTTTGCTCAGGGCCGGCGAGCAGCAGGTGGAAGCGGCCGCCATAGGCCGTCACGCGGAAAATTTCTTGCGCCGCCCGCTCGGGCGACGGCCGGGCACAGGCCGCCTGGAGGGCGATGACGTGGGTAAAGTAGTCCTCGGCCCAGGGAATGCGCTCGGCCGGGGCCGGGGCGAAGAGCGCGTTGTCGAGCGCGCCGGACAAGCGGCGGGCCGCGCGGATCGCCTCGCCGTCGGCGTCGATGCCGACGACGGCGCCCCGGGGCAGCCGCGGCGCGAGCAGGCGCGCGAGCAGGCCGTCGCCGCAGCCGACGTCGAGCACGCGGTCGTCCGGCGCGAGATCGAGGCGCGCGAGCAGGAGGCGGGCGCGCCGCCGCATTGTTTCGCTATCCACTTTCCACTCTCCACTCTCCACTTTCCACTCTCCACTGGGCCGCGCAGCGGCCCCCACTCTCCACTTTCCACTCTCCACTGGGCCGCGCAGCGGCCCCCACTTTCCACTTTCCACTGGGCCGCGCAGCGGCCCCCACTCTCCACTGGGCCGCGCAGCGGCCCCCGCCGCGGCCTGTTAAACTATCCACTATCCACTATCCACTATCCACTGGGCGGCGTCAGCCGCCCCCACTCTCCACCGGCCGCGCCCCGGCCCCGGCCTACGCCGCCGCGGGCGTCGATATCGGCGAAGCGGAGCGCGCCACGCAACGCTTCAAGCGTTATGCGCGGGCGACCTTCGACGGCAACGTGCTGGCCGGCATCGGCGCTTTCGGCGCCGCCTATGCGCTGGCCGGCCGGGGGCTGCGCGAGCCCGTTCTGATCAGCTCGGCGGACGGAGTCGGCACCAAGCTGCACGTCGCCTTCGCCATGAACAAGCACGACACGGTCGGCCGCTGCCTGGTCAACCACTGCGTCAACGACATCGCCGTGCAAGGCGCGCAGCCGCTGTTTTTTCTGGATTACTTCGCTACCGGCAAGCTCAAGGCGGAGGTAGCCGAAAAGGTGGTCAAGGGCCTGGGCGTCGCCTGCAAGCAAAACGGCCTGGCGCTGATCGGCGGCGAGACGGCGGAAATGCCCGGCATGTACGCGCCGGGCGAATACGATCTGGCCGGTTTCATCGTAGGCGCCTGCGAGCGCTCGGCGCTGCTCGACGGGCGCCAGGCGCGTCCGGGGAGCGTGCTGATCGGACTGCCCTCGACGGGGCTGCACACCAACGGCTATACGCTGGCGCGCAAGCTGTTTTTCGAGGTGGCCGGATACAAGATCGACACCCGCGTGCCGGAGTTGCGCACCACGGCCGGCAAGGAGCTGCTCAAGGTTCACCGCAGCTATCTGCCGGCGCTGCGCGCGCTGGCCGGGGCGGGCCTGCTGCTCGGCGCGGCGCACATCACCGGCGGCGGCGTCAGCGGCAATACGCCGCGCATGCTGCCCCCGCGCTGCGAGGCGCGCATCCGCCTGGGCTCGTGGCGGGTTCCGCCGGTCTTCAAGCTGCTCGCGCGCATCGGCCGCATCGACCCGGCCGAGATGCTGCAAACCTTCAACATGGGCCTGGGCCTGATCGTCTGCGCGCCGCGGGAAAGCGCCGACCGCGCGCTCGCCGTGTTGCGCGAGCTCGGGGAAAAGCCCGCGGTCGTGGGCAGCGTCGCGCGCGGCGCAAGAGGAGTCGTCTATCGCTAGAGGGCGCGCAGCGCCCCCCGGCCCGCAGTCTGAAAAGTGAAGAAACGTCTGGGCATTTTGATTTCCGGCCGCGGCTCCAATCTCGAAGCCATCGCCGACAATATCGACGCGGGGCGCCTCGCAGCCGAAATCGCGCTGGTCATCGCCAATACGCCGCGGGCCGCGGGGCTCGAACGCGCCCGCGCCAGGGGCCTCCGGGCCGAGTGCATCCGCTCGCGGGCGATGGAGCGCGAGGACTACGACCGCCTGCTCGTCGAGCGCCTGCGCGCGGAGCGGGTCGAGCTGGTCTGCCTGGCCGGCTTCATGCGCCTGCTCAGCGCGTATTTCGTCGAGCGGTTCCCGCAGCGCATCCTGAACATCCACCCTTCCCTGCTGCCGGCCTTCCCCGGACTCGAAGCCCAGCGCCAAGCCCTGGAGCACGGCGTGCGCTTCTCCGGCTGCACGGTTCACTTCGTCGACGAGCGGCTGGACGCCGGGCCGATCGTCGCCCAGGCCGTCGTGCCCGTGCTCGACGGCGACGACGAGGCGGCGCTCGCGGCGCGCATCCTGAAAGAAGAACACCGCATCTACAGCGAAGCGATCGCCGCGGTGCTCGACGGCGGCTACCGCCTCGAGGGCCGGCGCGTGCTCCGCGGCCGCTGACGCAGCCGGCGGCGCGGCGGGCTCCTGCGGTGTTTTACCGGCCCGCGCAGCGGCGACGAGCGGCCGGCGGCGCTTACAATATAAGGAACCATGCCGCCGCGCGCGACCGCCCTTGCCGCCGACTGGAACTCGAAAGAGTATTTCCTGTTGACGGATCCCGCAGACGCGGCCGCCCGTTTGCAGTCGGGCGCCGACCTCAACGCGCGGGACGAAGACGGCCGCGCCCCCCTGCACCACGCGGCCGGTTGGAACGCAAACCCCGCCGTCGCCGCCGCGCTCCTCGCCGCCGGCGCCGACCCCAACGCGCAGGACCGCAACGGCTGGACGCCCCTGCACTACGCGGCTAAGCACGCCGAAAGCCTCGCCGTTGTCGAAGCGCTCCTCGCCGCCGGCGCCAACCCCGGCACGGGAGCCCGGGGAGGCTCATGGACCCCTCTGGTATGCGCGGCCACGTACAACGAAAACCCCGCCGTCATCGCCGCGCTCGCCGCCGCCGGCGCCGACCCCAACGCGGGAAGCCGGGGAGGCGGAGGGGACGCCCTGGAATGCGCGGTCATGTACAACGCAAACCCCGCCGTCACCGCCGCGCTCCTTGCCGCCGGCGCCGACCCCAACGCGGGAGCCGAGAAAGGCTACTGGACGCCCCTATACCACGCGGCCAGGGGCAACGCAAACCCCGCCGTCACCGCCGCGCTCCTCGCCGCCGGCGCCGACCCCAACGCGCGGACCGAGCCGACTCTCTCGACCCCCCTGCATATGGCCGTCCGGCACAACGCAAACCCCGCCGTCACCGCCGCGCTCCTCGCCGCCGGCGCCGACCCCAACACACAAAACCGCAACGGTCGGACGCCCCTGCACTACGCCGCCAGTGTGAACACAAACCCCGCCGTCGCCGCCGCGCTCCTCGCCGCCGGCGCCGACCTCAACACACGGGACCTGGACGGCCGGACGCCCCTGAAAGCCGCGCAAAGCAACCCCGCCGTTGCCGCCGTGCTCCTCGCCGCCGGGGCGGCCCTCGACCCATGACCCTCGACCGACAACTGGCCTACCTGCGCAAGGGCTGCGTCGAAATCATCCGCGAGGAGGAGTTGCGCCGGCGGCTCGTCGATTGCGCGCGGGAAGGCCGCCCGCTGCGGGTCAAGGCGGGCTTCGACCCGACCGCCCCCGACCTGCACCTGGGCCACGCCGTGCTGCTGCGCAAAATGAAGCATTTCCAGGATCTCGGCCACACGGCGATCTTCCTGATCGGCGACGTGACCGCCTCGATCGGCGACCCCAGCGGACGCAACGCGGCGCGCCCGCCGATGACCCGCGAGCAAATCGCCGCCAACGCCGCAACCTACAAGCAGCAGGTCTTCAAAATCCTCGACCCGCAAAAAACGGAAGTGCGCTTCAATAGCGAGTGGCTGTTGGCGCTCGGCGTCCCGGGGCTGATTCGGCTTTGCTCGCAGTACACCGTCGCCCGCCTGCTCGAGCGCGACGACTTTTCCAAGCGGTTCCGCGCGGGCAAGCCGATCGCCGTCCACGAGCTGCTCTATCCGCTGACCCAAGCCTACGACTCGGTCGCGCTCGAAGCCGACGTCGAATTGGGCGGCACGGACCAGAAGTTCAACCTGCTGGTCGGACGCGAAATCCAGAGCGACTTCGACCGCCGGCGGCAGATCGTCGTCACCCTGCCGCTGCTCGAAGGCTTGGACGGCGCGCAAAAAATGTCGAAGTCGCTGGGCAACTTCATCGGCTTCACCGAACCGCCGGAAGTCATGTACCGCAAGACGATGCAGCTTTCCGACGAGTCGATGTACCGCTACTACGAGCTGTTGACCGATCTCCCGCTCGACGCGGTCGCCGCGCTCAAGCGGGCCGTGGCCGGCGGCGAAAAACACCCGATGGAGGCCAAGCACGAGCTGGCCGCGCGCCTCGTCGCCGACTTCCATTCGCCCGCCGCCGCCCGCCGGGGCGCCGCGGCTTTCCGCAGGGTCGTGCAGCAAAAGCAAACGCCCGAGGCGATGCCCGAATTCACGCTGCCGGACGAGCTCGCGGGCGGGCCGGCGATCCGCATCGACAAGCTGCTGCGCGCCGTCGGGTTGGCCCGCTCCGGCGCCGAAGCCAACCGCAAGCTCAAGGAGAACGCCGTCTCCATCGACGGCAAGAAACACCGCGAAATGAGCTTCGAGCCGGCGCCCGGCGCCCGCGAGATGACCGTCCGCCTGGGTAAAAAATGGGCCAGAATCCGCTTGGGCCGCTGACGCGGCCCAAGTAGTGGAAAGTGAAAAGTGGAAAGTGAAAGACCCGCGCCGCCGGCGCAACCGCCTTGCTCTCCACTATCCACTCTCCACTGGCGCGCGAAGCGCGCCTCAGTCCCGCTCACGACCCGCGCGTTGTCTTGCTCTCCACTCTCCACTGGCCGCCGGCGCGAAGCGACCGGTCTCCGGTCTCCACTCTCCACTCTTCACTTTCCACTTTTCACTTTTCACTTTCCACTCTCCACTCTCCACTCTCCACTCTCCACTAGTCTTGCTCTCCACAAATAACTACAACTTGTGCTATACTCCCTTTACGCGCCCGGGGCTATGCAACCTTTTGCCGGGCTGTTGTTGCGGTGGCCGTGGCTGCGGCTCCCGCGACGTTCTTGCGTGTGCGGCCCAGCGCCTCAAGCGCAGGGTCGCTGTCGTTAACCCGCTCTACGATCGCAGCGAGCCGTTCCCGCCGCGACCGGTTCCACGGTGCGTAATGTCTTTCCGTGGTTTGCCTCGAACTGTGGCCGAGAAGGTCGCCGACGTCGTCCATCGACACGTCGGCAAACAATAACTCCACGGCGAAAGTGTCGCGCAAACGGTGGGGACGGAAGCCCTCGACGCCGGCGCGGTCGGCGACGCGGCGCAAGCGGCTGCGCCAATACTTGGCGGGCGTTTCCCGCGCCGATCTTCCCGTCCAGAAGTAGTAATCCTCGCTGACCGGCGGGAAGCCGCCCAAGGCTTCGAGCACGGGGACGGGCAGACGCACCATGACCAACTCCCCGCTCTTGGCGCGGCGCAGGGTCAGATGCCCGTCGCGGTCGAGCGCCTTGCGGCTGAGCGTCACCGCGTCGAGAATCGCCAGGCCCGAATAGCGCATGAGCAGGATCAGCGCCCGCTCCCGGGCGTCTCCTCCGCTGTAGCCAGGAGAGCTTGCGCCTCTCCCCTCGACAGCGGCATATTCGGCGACGCGGACGGCTTGGGCGGCTTGATGCCCGCCATCGGCGAGGACGCAATCCAGCCCGCGCCAACGGCATGGGTACGGCGCGTTTCTGTGCCGATAACCCGTATTTCAGCGATCCCAAGTGAAGCCACGGGAGGGCCCGCGCTCCGGCTTGTAGTCGGGGAGAATCGGGTAGTTTTGTTTGAGGTTGGTGTTGAGAATCCTGGCTACGGCGGGCGGCCAGACATCTTCTCGCGGCTCCTGATCGGTTTTGGCGTCGAAGGCAGTGACATGCTCGAGTCGGTATAGGCACTCCTTGGGCCGGAGGCGGCCCCAATTGCGGAACGTCTGTTCGCCGCCGCCGGGGCGATGCTCAAGATCGTATTTTTGGAACCGTTTGACGGCCAAGTAGCGCCCACGCTTCCAGGCAGCGGCGAACATTTCGGCGTAATGTCCCTTCAGTCCCGGATTCTGCTCAATAAGCTCGGCCATTTCGTAGCGAAAGATTCCTGTTTCAACCGCCCAATGTTGTAACGCCCCCCGAGTAGGGTAGTCCCAATATTCGATCTTCAGCAGATGCTCGATGACCCGGGCGCAAAATTTCGTCCAGAGATTCTTCTTGTCTATTCCCAAGTCTTCGATCTCCTCGATGACGTTCTCCCAATCGACGGCGGCAAAGTCGCGGCGCTTGAGGGCCTCGGCCTGCTGCCTCGACCAGGAGTAGAAGTCCCGCTCGTAGAGACTGCCCGGCTCGGGGGCGGGTCGGCCGGCGGGGCTGGGGGCAAGGGTAGCCATGAGGTTGCTCCAGCCATCATTAAAGCACTTCTCCTCTCGACTTGCCGCGCCGCGGACGCTACCGCAGGTGAACCGCCAAGTAACCGAGCAGCAGCGCCATCCACGCCAGAAGCAGGGGAACGGCGCCCAGGGCGCCTTCGACGAGTCCCGACAGTAGCACCGCCAACAGCCACAGCAGCGCCGTCAACAGCCCGATAAATGCCGCTGTCAACGTTGTCGTAATCAACTGCAAGCGCCTGTTTCTCCGGCGATAGATCACGGCCCTTGCCTCCTTGCCGCGGATCCGGTTCTCTGCTCTCAGCGGCCGTCAGGCGCGCTCGTTGTGGTCGCAGACCCGCGTTTCCGGCTTCGGCTCGTCGGTCGTCTCGATCGGGCCCGAGTGGCCGTTCCGCCTCGCGCGTTCTTTGCGGCCAGCGAGACATCTCAGTTCGCCTCGCCGGCCCGTCCCCGCCATGCCTGCCGCTGGATGCTCTCGACAATGGACGGTGCGCAGGGCCGCAGCGCCAGCCCGCGCTCATGCGCCTCGGCGCGGGCGGCCGGCCACTCGCTCAGCACCGCCCGCAGGCTCTTGCGGAACTTCGCGCGGAAGTCCCACGAATGCTTGTAATTCGAGCCAAACTGGGCCGCAAGCGCTTCCCGGGGAATCAGCGTGTCGCGCTCGAGCGTCGAGACGCGGTAGGTCAGCCAGGCGTAGAGGTCCAGCGAGAGCGTGGAGCGGCGCAGGCTGCGCACGATGGCCGTGTCGAGGGGCACGATCGTTTGCCGGCAGAGGTTGAAGAACGACTCGCTGAGTTTGACGGTCAGGGACCCCTCGGAGCGCACCCACTGATCGATCGCCACGATGTTGCAGCCCGCGTCTTGCCGCACGTCGTGGTGCAGGAACGTCGTTGCGCACATCCGATCCATCTGGGCGCGGGCAGCGGTGAAACCGCCGCGCGGGCCCGCACTCCAGGCGATCTCCATTCGCTGCAGGAAGTCGCGCCGGCTTGCGCCGAGGTAGAAGCTCCGCGATTTGTTCCGTGCCGCGCCGGCGGTCAGGCACATCAGGATGAGCCGGGGATAGACGCCGTAAGGCAGCCCCACGGCGCGGGGCGCCGGCATGCTCAACCGCAAGGAGCCGTTCCGCCGGCTGTACTCGTTGCCCTGCACGGCGCTGTGCGGCAACGTCGTGCAGGCCAGGAAGCGCGGCAGAAACACCACTGCGGGGGACTTTCGCCGCGGCTGCGACGCTACGGCTGCGCCGGCTTGGGGCTTGAGCGTCAGGCCGTTCGCCCAACCGTGCTTGACGAGCTCGCGCTTCAGCCGTTGCAGCGCCGTGCTGTGCTTGGCGGCCGCCGGCGCGGTCGTGTTTTTCTGTTCGAGGACTATACGGCCGCAGAAGTCGATCCCGACAGGCCGCTGCTTGCGGAGATATTGCCGCTCCTCTTCTGCAAGCCCCCGGGCAACCAGGTTCTCCCTGGCTTGCACATACGCAATCTGTGCGGCTCTTCGCGCTTCATTATCGGTTCTCAAGGCAGCCTCCCGGCTGCCCGGCATTCGGTTCTAGGAAACTGCGGTTCTTGCGCGTATCATGGATGTAGCGGCAAACCCCAA
The DNA here is from genome assembly GCA_965214915.1 of Bryobacterales bacterium. Classification (GTDB taxonomy): domain Bacteria; phylum Acidobacteriota; class Terriglobia; order Bryobacterales; family UBA6623; genus CATQHP01. The sequence continues at coordinate 245,098 of CBDCCP010000002.1, forward strand.
AATGTAGTGTTTTTCTCCACCTCTCCACTTTCCACTAAAATGGAGGCGCGCGACATGGCCGGCCGGCGATAGTCTTGCTCTCCACTTTCCACTTTCCACTATTCACTTGGCCCGCTCGCCGCTGGGCGGCGCCGGCCGCCCTCGCCCTCGCCCTCGCTTTTCCCGCGGCGGCGCAACTGACTCCGGCCGGCAATCAGCGCTTCCAACAGGGCGCCGCCGGCATCCTCGGCAATTACGAGGGCAACGACCGCTTCGCCCATGCGCTGGCCGCCGGCGACTTCAACGGCGACGGCTTCGACGATCTGGCCGTCGGCGCGCCGGGCGAAAGCGGGGCGCGGGGCATCGTCCACGCGATCTACTCCGACGGCGCCGGGCTGACCGCGCAGGGCAACCAAACCTGGGAGCAGGGCGCCGCCGGCATCGACGGCAACGCCGAGCGCGGCGACCAGTTCGGCATCGCCCTCGGCGCGGGGGACTTCAACGCCGACGGCTATTGCGACCTGGCCGCCGGGGCCAACGGCGAGGACGGCGGCAGGGGCATCGTCCACGTCATCTACGGCTCCGCGCAGGGCTTGACGGCGGACGGCAACCAGGCCTGGCGGCAGGGGCACGACGGGCTGCGCGGCGAGGCCGAGAGCGGCGATCTGTTCGGCACGGCGCTCGCTACCGGCGACTTCAACGGCGACGGCTACGACGACCTCGCCGCCGGCGCGCCGGGCGAAAACAACAACGGCGGCATGGTCTCCATCGTTTTCGGCTCGAGCCGCGGGCTCGTCGCCAACGGCAACCAGATCCGGCGCCAGGGCGAGGACGGCTTGCGCGGCGACACCGAGCGCAACGATTTCTTCGCCGCGGCGTTGGCCGCCGGCGACTTCAACGGCGACGGCTACGACGATCTGGTCGCCGGCACGCCGGGCGAAAACGGCGGCCGCGGCACGGTCAACATGATCCTGGGCTCCTCGGGCGGCCCGATCGCCAACGGCAACCGCCGCTTCGAGCAAGACAACGACGGCCTGCCCGACGACCGCGAAGGCGGCGACGGTTTCGGCGGCGTGCTCGCCGCCGGCGATTTCAACGGCGACGGCTACGCCGATCTGGCCGCGGCGTCGATCGGCGAAAACGGCGGCGAGGGCAACGTCATCGTCATTCCCGGCACGCGCCAGGCGCTGACCGGCGCGGGCAGCCGCCGTTGGCGGCAAGACCAGGACGGCCTGCCCGACCGGCGCGAAGACGGCGACCGCTTCGGCAGCGCGCTCGTTTCCGCCGACTTCGACGGCGACCGCTACGACGATCTGGCCGTCGGCGTCCGCGGCGAAGACGGCAACCGCGGCCTGCTGCACGTCCTGCCGGGCAGCCCGCGCGGCCTGAGCGGAAACGGCAACCGGGTTTTTGCGCAAGGAGCGAGCGGGCTGAGCGACCGGGCCGAAACGGGGGACGATTTCACCTTCGCCCTGGCCGCCGGCAATTTCGGCGGGGACGCCGGCGACGATCTGGCCGTCGGCGCGCCGGGCGAAGACGACGACCGCGGCATCGTGCATATCCTTTTCGGCGACGCCGTCCCCAGACCGCATATCGCCGCGATCGTCGGCGCCGGCGGCGGCCTGCCCGCGGTGACCGACGCCTCGTACAACGCCGTCTTGACGCTGTGGGGGTCGGAGTTCGTCCTGGACGACGCCGCGGCGCAAGACCCCGCCGACGCCGGGCCGGGCCTGCCCACCGAGCGCAACGGCGTCTGCGTGGAGATGGACGGAATCCGCGCGCCGATTTTCGCCGCGTTCCCCGGGCAGATCAACGCGCAAGCCGCGCTGCAGCCCGGACAAACGCGCGCCGCGGTGCGCGTGCTGGCCAATTGCGGCCGGGCCGACGAAATCGACAGCGACCCTTTCGAGCTGCCGGTCGCGCCGGCCGCCCCGCAGTTTTTCTACTTCGTTGCGGCGCCTGACGGCAGCGGCCCGATCGCCGCGCTGAACGAGACCACGGGGCGCCTGGTGGGCGCCGCCGGGCTGCTGCCCGCAGCGGAGTTCGCGCCGGCGGCGGCGGACGACGTGGTGACGGCGTTCATGACCGGCCTGGGCGCCACCGAGCCTTTGCTGCAGCCGGGCGAGCTTGCCGCAGCCGCGGCGCAAACGGCGCTGCCGGTTGCCGCCTCCGTCGGCGGCGTCGCCGTCGAGCTGTTTTACGCGGGCGCGGCGCCGGGCTTCGCCGGACTCTATCAAGTCAGTTTCCGCATTCCGCGGGGATTGGCCGCGGGCGACGCCGCAGTCGGCGTGACCGTCGGCGAAGCCGCCGCCCCGGCCGGCGGATTTATAACAGTGGATAGTGAATAGTGGATAGTGGATAGTGGATAGTGGATAGTGAATAGTGGATAGCAAGACAACGCCGCCGTGCAGGAGGCGCGCATCGTGGCCGGTCACAGCGTCGCCGCCAAGATCGACGCGCACAAAGAAGCCTTCGGAGCCGCGCTGCGGGCCTCGGCCGTTAGCGGCGGCTGCGCCGCCGCTGTGGATAGTGAATAGTGGATAGTGAATAGCAAGACCGGCCCCCTAGCTCATTTGCGGCGGTTGTAGGCGGAGCGCGTCTCGGCCCTGCCGCCGGCCACGGCGCGCCTCCGGCGCGGCAAGTGGATAGTGAATAGCAAGACAACGCCGCCGCAGCGCGTCTTGCTCGAAGCCGGAGCCGCGGAGAATATCGGCGTACGCCGCCGCGCAGGAGCCGCGCTGCGGGCCTCGGCCGTTAGCGGCGGCTGCGCCGCCGCTGTGGATAGTGAATAGTGGATAGTGAATAGCAAGACAACGCCGCCGCAGCGTGTCTTGCTCGAAGCCGGAGCCGCGGAGAATATCGGCGTACGCCGCCGCGCAGGAGCCGCGCTGCGGGCCTCGGCCGTTAGGCGCCCGCGCTGTTAAACTATCCACTATCCACTATCCACTATCCACTGGGCCCCACAGCGGCCCCCACAGCGGCCCCCACACTTTCGCCGTCAAAAACTTCGGCTGCCGCACGGCGCAGGCCGACGGGGCGGCCATCGCCGCCGACCTCGCCGCGCGGGGGCTGGCCGCCGTCGCGCCCCGCGACGCAGCCGACGTGTACGTGGTCAACGCCTGCACCGTCACCGCCGAGGCGGACCGCGACGCGCGCCGCGAAATCCGCCGCCTGCGCCGCGAGAATCCTCGCGCGGCCATTCTCGTGACCGGCTGCTACGCCCAACGCAAGCCCCAAGAGCCGGCCGCCCTCGACGGCGTGCAATGGGTCGTCGGCAATGCCCACAAAGCGGCCATCGGCGAGATCGTCGCCCCGCGCCTGGTGCAGATCGCGGGCGCCGAACAGGCCGCCGGCCTGGCCTATCACGGGCAAATCCCCGCCGGCGGCTTGCTGGTCGGCGCAATCGAGCGGCAAACGCGGTTGACGACGCAGCCGGTCTTCGACGCCGGCGCCGATTGCAGCCGCCCCAACGTCAAGGTGCAGGACGGCTGCAACAACCGCTGCTCGTTCTGCATCATTCCCGCGGTGCGCGGCCCCAGCCGCAGCGCCCCGGCGGAAAAGCGTGATCCGGCAGGTGCGCGCGCTCGCCGCCGCTTACCCGGAAGTGGTGCTGACCGGCATCAATCTGGGCCGCTGGGGGCGCGACCTGGAGGGCCGCCCGCGCTTCGCCGCCCTGCTGCGGCGCCTGCTCGACGAGACGCCGATCCGCAAGCTGCGCCTCAGCTCCGTCGAGCCGATGGATTGGACGGCGGAATTGATCGCGCTGCTGGCCGCCTCGCCGCGCATCGCCCGCCACGCGCATCTGCCCTTGCAGTCGGCCGCGGACGCCGTGCTCAAGAAAATGCGCCGGCGCTACCGGGCGCGCCACTACGCGCAGCGCCTGCTGGCCATCCGCGAGGCGCTGCCCGACGCCGCCATCGGCGCCGACGTCATGGTCGGCTTCCCCGGCGAAACGGACGACGACTTCGCCCAAACCCGCGACTTCATCGCGCGCATGCCGTTCACCTACCTGCACGTGTTTCCCTTCTCCGCGCGCGAAGGCACGGAGGCGGCGGCGCACGGCGGGCAAGTCCCCGCCGGCGTCAAAAAAGAACGCAGCCGCATCCTGCGCGAGCTGATCGCCGCGAAAAACCGGGCCTTCCGCGAGCGTTTTCTAGGGCGCGAGCTGGCCGCCGTTTCGCTGTCGCCGCGCGGCGCTGCGAGCCGGGCGCTTACCGACAACTTCATCGCCGTCAAGCTGGATGCGCCCGACTTGCCGGCCAGGCGGGCGATCCGCGTGCGCCTCCACGCGCTCGACGCAGAGGGCGCCCGCGGCGCGGTGGTGGCGGACAGGCCGGTGGAGACTGGTGGAGACTAGTGGAGAGTGGAGAGTGGAAAGTGGAGAGTGGAAAGTGAAAAGTGGAAAGTGGAAAGTGGAAAGTGAAGAGTGGAGAGTGGAGAGTGGAGACCGGAGACCGGTCGCCTCGCGCCGGTGGATAGCGGATAGCAAGACAACGCGGCGCGCCCCGCTATGCTGAAAACCGCGCCCGGCCCGGCGGCGTCAGCCGCCCCGGCAGGAGGTTCGCATCATGGCCGATCACAACGTCGCCGCCGCGATAGACGCCTTGCGCATCGAGTTGAACGATAAGATCGACGCCCAAAGAGAAGTTCTCGGCGCCAAGATCGACGCGCAGAAGGGCATGATCTGGACGCTCATCGTCATCCTCGGCACGGCGGTTCTGGGCGACCTGGCGGGCTTGGCCGCCCTGCTCTACGAAGTCTTCAGCTAGTGAAAAGTGGAAAGTGAAAAGTGGAAAGTGAAGACCGGTCGCTTCGCGCCGGCGGCCGGTGAATAGCGGCCGGCAAGACAACGCGGCGCGCGGCGCGCAGCGGCCTGCTAAACTATCCACTATTCACTATCCACCGGCGCGCGGCGGCGCGCCCAACGCCTTATGCTCTCGCGCAAACTCGTTAAGCAGATCGAAGCCAACGCCGACAAGCTGGCCATGGATGTCGTCGAGACGGTCAAGCAAGACCGCCGGGCGGAGTTCTACCACTCCATGCCCGACAACAAATACCACAAGCTGGTTCACGACCTGTACAAGCATCTGGGAAGCTGGCTGCAAAGCCAGACCTGGCACCGCCTGCGCACCAGCTACGAACGCAAGGGCCGCGACCGCTTTCACGACGGCATGCCGCTCGACCAGCTCGTTTTCGCGCTCACCCAAACCAAGGCCGCGCTGGTCGGCTTCGTGCGCGGGTCGATGCAAGGCGACTCCTCCGAGCGGGACCTCGAGACGGAGTTGCTGCTGGCCATCTCCGACTTCTTCGACCGCGCCATCTACCACACCGTGCGCGGCTTCGAGGACGCCCGCTTGACCGCTTCGAAAAACCCGCCGCCGCCGCCGACCAAGCAGCGCCGGCGAACCAGGAAAGAGCGCGAAATGGACGCCGCCGCCGAGTTGCTCGACTCGCCGGTGAGCCGCAGCGGCGATATCGGCGAGTCCTCGGGCTGAAACGCCGGCCGCCTCACTTTCCACTTTCCACTTTCCACTTTTCACTTGAGGCGCGCAGCGCCTCCGCCCCGGCGCGCAGCGCCGAGCGGTAAACGCCGATATCGGCGCTGAACGAGATCAGGTCGAAACCCAGATGCAGCCACTCCGCGGCCTGGCTCAGATCGCCGGGTTGGATGCCGGCGAACAGTCCGTTGGCCTTGGCGCAGGCGCTCACGCGCCGCAGCGCGGCCAGAAAGTCCGCGTGCCGGAACTGCCCGACGATGCCCATGGAGTGGGTCAGGTCCATGTGCCCCACCCACAGGCAATCGACGCCGGGGGTTTGCGCGATGGCCTCCAGGTTGTCCAGCGCCGCGCGGCTCTCGATCTGGCAGATCAGCAGGTTCCGCGCATTGGCCGCTTGCATGTAGGCGGCCGGGTCGTCGGGCGGAACGAAGTCGTTGTGCGCCGCCCCCAGCCCCAGGCCGCGCTCTCCGGCGGGAGCGTAGCGCATCGCCGCGTTGAGCCTGCGCGCTTGCGCGGCCGTGCATACGTTGGGGGCCATCACGCCGTGCGCGCCGCAGTCCATGACGCGCGCCACGAAGTCGTACTCGCTGGCCGGCACGCGCACGATCGGGCTGATCGCCGCGGCCTTGAAGTTCGCTATCAGCTCGGCGACCTGGCGAATCCCGAACGGCCCGTGCTCCATGTCGATCAGCACGAAGTCCAGCTCGGCGAACGCGCACAGCTTGGCGATGCCGCTCGTGCCGAACTCCATCAGCATGTGGCCGACGGGGACGCGGCCCGCGGCGGCCGCCTGCCGAATGCGGTTGGCCTTCATCGCTTCCTCCAGCGCGCCAACTTGCGGCGCACGCCCGGCCGCTCGACGGCCTGCGGATTGGCCAGGTGCGGCGGGGCCTCGCCCGCGGCGACGCGGGCCAGATTGGCGCAGGCCTCGCGGCTGTTGCCGGCCAGGCCTTCCTGCGTCCAGGCCACCGCGTGCGGCGTCACGATAACGTTGTCCAGGGCGAAAAACGGATGGTCTCGGGGCGGCGGCTCCTGGGCGAAGACGTCGATGCCCGCTCCGGCGATGCGCCGCTCGCGCAACATGCGCAGCAGCGCGGTTTCGTCGACAATCGGCCCGCGGGCGGTATTGACGAAATAGGCGGTCGGCTTCATCAGCGACAGCAGGCGCGCGTCGATCATACCGCGGGTTCGCTCGTTGAGCAACGTGTTGATCGTAATGAAATCTCCCTCGGCCATGACCGTTTCGAGAGCGGCCGGCTCGACGCCGAGCGCGGCGGCGCGTTCGGGCGGACAATAGGGATCGTAGGCCAGCAGGCGGCCGAAACCGATGCCGCGCGCCATTTTGAACATCTCGGCGGCGATGTTGCCCAAGCCGACGGAGGCCAGCGTCTTGCCCGCCGTGTCCACGCCGGCGATGGGCATGTCCGTTCGCCAGCGGCCTTCCCGCGTGCGCTTGTCCAGCGCCGGGAGCTGCTTGGCCAAGGCGAAGATCAAGGCGATCTCCGCTTCGGCCACGGCGCGTTTGATCGCCGTCGGCGTCAGCGCGATCAGCACGTCGGCCGCGGTTGCGGCGGCGGCGTCGATGCGGTCGAAACCGACTCCCCAACGGGCGATGCAGGCCAGCCGCTCGACGCCGACGAAGCCGGCGGCGGGGAACTTCATCTGCAAGGCCAGCACCCCGTCGTAGCGCTGCAGCGCCTCCGGCCGGGCCTCGCCCCCGGGCTGCTCGGGCATGACTTCCCACTCGATTCCGTCGTTGGGCTCGAAAAATTCGCGCAAGGCGAACCCCAGCAAGGACTCCAGGCGGCCGCCCCAGCCGGGATCGACGCCGACACGAAATTTCGCAGCCATCGGGTTTGCGGATTATAGCGCGGCGGGGCGGCCGGCGGCGGCGGCCAGTGGATAGCGGGGGCGGCTGACGCCGCCCAGTGGATAGCGGCTAGTGGATAGTGGATAGCAAGACCAGTGGAAAGTGAAGACCGGGCGCTTCGCGCCGGCGGCCAGTGGATAGCGGCTAGTGGATAGTGCAGAAAGGTCTCCGGTTCCGCCGGGGAGCCGCCCGCCGCAACAAGTTTTTTCTCAGCGCCGTCAGGCGCGCGCGGCCCTCCAGGGAACTGCAGGAAGAAACAAGGACGGGCGTCAGTGCTTCTGCGCAGGGGCGTCAGCGGTCCCAAGTGAACCCGCGGGAAGGTTGGCGGCCTCGGGAGGGGCCGCGCTCCGGCTTGTAGTCGGGGAGAATCGGATAGTTCCGATTGAGCCGGGCGTTGAGGATTCTCGCTACGTTGGGCGGCCAAGTATCCCACTGGGGTTCGTCATCGGATTCAGCGTCATAGGCCGTGACGTGGTTGAACAGGTAGGGGCGCTTCTCCGGCAGAATGTTTCCCCACTTTTCGCGCCACTCCTTATGTGCGCCGCCGTGGTGTTTTTGGGGTTGGATCGACTCATCGCTGAGCGGCTGCCGCCCGCTGCGGTCTGCGGGTTCACGGCTGAGGAACTCTTCGGAGTAGACCATCTTATCGATAGCGTACCCACGTCCGATTTTCCATGCTTTGGCGAACATCTCGGCGTACGCGCCCTTGAGTCCGAGGTTGTCGTCGATGAGCGTCGCCATCTCGCGCCGGAAGGCTATGATTTCGCTCGCCCAATGCCCCAACACCCATTCGGTGGAGCGGTCCCAGTATTCGATCTTTAGAAGGTGTTCGATGACCCGGGCGCAATAGGCTCTCCAGCTTCTTCTTTGTGCTTTTGCCAAGTCTTCGATCTCCTCGATGACGTTGTCCCAATCGACGGCGTTGAAGTCGCGGCGCTTCAGCGCGTCGGCCTGCTGCATGGACCAGGAGTAGAAGTCTCGTTCGTAGAGGGCGTTCGGCTTGTGGGCCTGCTGTTTGTCCGGACTGGGGGCAAGGGTAGCCATAAGGTTGCGCCAGCCATCATTAAAGCACTTCTTTCCTCGCCTTGCCGCGCCGCGTCCGCTACGGCGGGTTCAGCGGGTAGTCAGATCGTCCTCGTTGCCGGCCTAATAATCCCCGCTCGTCGCATTGATCCGCACCTGGATGCGCGCCGGACCGTCAACTTCCGATTACGAGCGCAAAGAGACCCCGTCCCGCATTCTTCAACTATCCGCTAGCCACTGCGGCGCCGCGCTATAATTTCCGAAGCCTCCGCCGCGCGCAGCCGTCTTGCTTTCCACTTTTCACTTTCCACTTTCCACTACCTTGGCCGCCCTCGCCGCGGCAAGCGTGCAAGGAACCGCGCAAGGCCAGACTCCGGCGGGGTTGCTGCATCTTCCCGCGGCGGAAACGGTGCGCCCCGCGGCCGAGCGCGATTGGCAGCGCATCGGCGTGCGCACGGCGGAGTTGCGCCTGCTCGAGCCCGTGCTGCGCGAAGAGTCGTTCGCCGCGCACCACGCCGCCTACAAATCGCAGGATTTCAGCCAGACCGGGCTGTTCGCCTCGCCGCCGGTCGAATGGGACGAGCGAGACCCCGAAGAAGCGCTGACCGTGTACCCGGCAATCGTCCTGGCGCACGGCTCGGAGCGCGGCGTGACCGAGCCCTTTCGGCAAATCGCTTACGCCTTCGCGCGCCGCGGCTACGTGGTCATCGCGCCCAGCTTCCGCGGCCACAGCGGCCGCGAAGGCGCCTCGCAGGGCGTCAAGGAATACGCCAAGGGCGAGGTGCTCGATCTGCTGCAAGCCGCCCAGCTCGTGCGCAAGCTGCCCTACGTCAACTCGCTGCGCATGGCCGTCGTCGGCTTCGACCACGGCGCTTCGGTCACCGTGCAGGCCGCCGCGCGCTCGAACGTCTTTCAGGCCGCCGTCGCCGTCTCGCCGGCGTTGTTCTCCGGCTCGCCCGCTTTCTCCTTCGCCGGCATCCGTCTGCTGCGCTCGGTTTACCGCCGCGACTACGGCCGCGATCCGAGCGAGCGGCAACTCATGCGCGAGCTACGGCAACGCGACGCGTTCCGCCACATCGCCCGTTTCCAGACGCCGCTGCTGCTGCTCACCCACGACGGGGACGCGGCCTACAACGACCAGCGGCGCTTCGTCGAGCTGCTGCGGGAAAACGGCCAAGAGGCCTACCTGCGCAGTTTCCGCGGCGCGTTCCCCGGCTTCCTGACCGCCGCCGACAACGGCGCCCGCCCGCCGGCCTGGCGAGAAACGCGCGACCGCGCCTGGGCCGCCCTGTTCGACTTCCTCGAAACCCGCCTCCCCGGCGGCGCCGAAGAACTCGCGCCGCCTGCGGCGGCGCAGTGAATAGTGGATAGCAAGACTAGCGGATAGTGAATAGCAGGACACTGCGGAGAGTCGCGGGTCTTTGCCGCTCGCGGCGCGCCTACAGCGGCAGCGGATAACGGCCCACGCCGCCGCCCTGCCGCCGGTTGCGCGCCGGGTCGGGCCCCGCGCCGTAGCTCGTGCGCGGTCTGTGCAGCGGATCCTCGAAGGTCACTTCCCGCTCGGTGAAGTACAGGTCCCGGTCGAGCGTCATGTCGAGCTGGGCGCCGCGCTCCAGCACGGCTTCGGGCCCGCGGGTCAACAAGACGCGGGCCAGCCCGGCGGCCGCGCCGGCGGCCGCGCCGATGCCCAGCCCGCGGCCGACGTTGCCGCTCGCCGCGCCCGCGATGGTTCCGATCGAGGCGCCCGCGGCGGTGGTCTGCGCCACGTCGCCCGCATCGCCCAGCTTGTCCCCCGCAGCGCCGATCTTGCCTTCCTCGCGGTCAAAATCCTCGGGAGACCGCCCGTCCATCGCGCCCACGCGCCCGACCAGACTGCGGATCACGCCGTTGGGCAAAATCATTTGCTCGAAACGCAGGTACAACTCGCCGCGGCCCTTGACCCGCCCGGTGCGCTTGAGGCCGGTCACGCTGCCCGATACGTAGGTCCCCACGGGAACCAGGATGCGCCCTTCCACCACCACGGGGTACACCGATTCCAGATAAACCTTGTCGCCCTCGCGGGCATGCTTGGAGCTGATGCTGTTGATCAGAATCAGCGGAATGCGGGTGTTGGCGGGGAGCTTGATATTCGCCTCTGCGGGACGCTCGCGCGTTTTCAGGCCGTCTCCGGCCGCGGGCGCTGCGTCGTCCGGCGGCGTCTGCGCTTCCGCCGCCGCGCCGCTGCACAGCACTGCGGCCGCGAGCAAAAGGGGAAAAACAGCAGCCGATTGGGTCATGGCGCGGGCTCCTCAACCAGGATTTGTGCAGGCCGGATGTCTTCAATATTGCCGCGGCGCCGAATCTTCGCCGCTGTTGTATAGACCCTTCCCGCGCCCCGCGCGTTACGCTCGCCGCACATTTTTGCGCCGCGCCGCGTTGTCTTGCTATCCACTATCCACTAATCTTGCTTTCCACTTGCTATAATCGGCCTGTCGGGCGTCCGCCCGGCAAATCGGGCCTTGGCCGCACGGCTCGGCCCTTCTCGACAAGCGCCATGCCGATGTACGAATACGCCTGCACGAAGTGCGGCGAGCGATTCGAGATCATTCAAAAATTTTCCGATGCGCCGATCCGCCGGCATTCCGAGAAAGACGCCCGCAACTGCGACGGGGCGGTGAAAAAGCTCCTCTCGGCGCCCGCCATCCGTTTCAAGGGCAGCGGCTGGTACGTGACCGATTACGGCAAGGGCGGCAAAAAGCCCCCGACCGGCGCGGAGAAGGATGCGCAAGCCGCGAAACCGGACGCCTCGAGCAAAACCGCTTCCGCCGGCGCGGCGCAACCGGCGGCCGCCGGCAACGACAACGGCGGCGCAGCGTCCGCCGCCTAGCCGCCCGCGCTGTCTCCACTCTCCACTCGCCACTCTCCACTGGGGCGCACAGCGCCCCCCACTCTTCACTCGCCACTGGGGCGCGAAGCGCCCCCTGCCCCCTCCGGCACGTAGATCACCTCGCCGTTGTCCAGACGATAGGCGGTGCCCAGCCGCTCGCCGCGGCCTTCGCCGCGGCTGTCGTCCGCGCGCAGGCGCTCGATCTTCTTGCCGTGCTTGATGATCATCTCCATATCGGGCTTGCCCGGATTGGTCACGATAGTGATATCTTCCATGCTCATTCTGGCGGCGACCTCGGCCAGGCCGGCGCTGCCGGCGAGCGCCAGGACCAGCGCCGCGACCAGCGCCATGCTGGCGTCGAACAGGTTGACCACGCCGCTCAACGGATCGCCGTCGTCGCCGGACTCGCCCAGCGCCGCCCGCGCCCGCCTGCGCCAAGCGGCGGGCCCTGCGCTCTCCGCTCTCCACTCTCCGCTGTCCACTGTCTACTCCCTACTCTCCGCTGTCTTCCACCGCTCCAGCAAATAATGAATCTCGGTCAGGTCCTGGCGGTACCAGTGGCGCACGACCGTGCTGACCGCAAACGACGCGCCGCCGACAACGAGGCCGAGCACGGTGGTCGTAAAGCCGACCAGCAGATTGGCGGCCATCGCCTGCACATCGCCCGCCGCCAGGCCGGCCAGCGCCGGCTGCAAAGGGATCAGCGTGCCCACCAGACCCAGCATGGGGCCGGTCCGCGAGAGGATGGCCAGCCGCTCGACCCGCTTGCGCATATCGTTTTCCAGGTCGGCGACGACCTTTTCGAGCCGCTCGGAGGGGCCGCCCGCTGCGGCGCAAAAACGGCCCACTTCGAGCTTCCAACGGCCTTGCAGAAAGCGCGCCCGGCTCGGCGCGCCGGCGTAAAGGCGCGCGAACTCGGCCTTGTTGGCCCGCCGGTCGAGCGCTTCGGAGAGCACCTGCCCCACCAGATAGGCGCAATAGAGAAACAGGCCCAGAATGGCCAGCAGCGCGGGCCACAGGAAAGCGCTGGAAACCGAGTACAGCAAACTCTGCAGATACCCCATGCCCACCTGCAAGCTTAGCAACGCCGGCGGCGGCGCCGGCGTTGCAGTGGATAGTGGATAGTGGATAGTGGAGAGTGGAAAGTGAAGACCGGGCGCTTCGCGCCGGCGGCGTTGCAGTGGATAGTGGATAGTGGATAGCAAGACAACGCGGAGTCGCGGGTCTTTTCCACTCGCGACTTTCGACTCGCCGCCCCGCAAGCCGCCGGCGGCGCAGGACTTCGGTCGAGGATCAGCCAAGAGGCAGGCGTCCGAACTGGCTGAATCCCTACTAGTACTTGATTTCATAAATAAGGGAACTTTTGATAGAATGGAGGCATGGCCAAGAGAGCAACGCCTATTCTCTTAAGCGCGGATGAGCAGCGCACTCTGGAGCAGTGGCGCAGGTCTCCCAAGAGCGAGCAACGAGCGGCGGCGCGAGCGCGCATGATCCTGATGGCGGCCGAGGGCATGAGCAACCAGGAGATCGCCCAGCAGTTGGGCACGCGCCCGGCGCGGGTGTCGAAGTGGCGCACGCGCTTTGCCCAGCGGCGCTTGCTGGGTTTGGCGGATGAAGCGCGCAGCGGCAAGCCGCGGCGTTACGACGCACAGAGCGAGAAGCGCATTCTGCAGCAGTTGGATCAAGCCCCGCCGGAGGGGCAGGCCACCTGGAGCGGCCGCCTGCTGGCGCAACAGTTAGGAGACGTCAGCGCCCAACAAGTCTGGCGCGTGCTGCGGCGTCATGGCATCTCCTTGCGACGGCGGCGCAGTTGGTGTATCTCGACGGACCCCCAGTTCGCCCGCAAAGCCGCCGACATCGTGGGCTTGTATCTCCACCCGCCCGACAACGCGGTCGTTTTGGCCGTAGACGAGAAGCCGAGCATCCAAGCTCTGGAGCGCGCCCAGGGCTGGCTGCGGCTGCCCGACGGCCGCGCCTTGACGGGTTTCTCGCACGGTTACAAGCGTCATGGCACGACGACCTTGTTTGCCGCTCTCGAAGTCGCTACCGGACGCATCCAGGCCGGCCATTATTCGCGGCGGCGCCGACGCGAATTCCTGGACTTCATGAATCGCCTCGTAGGCCGTTATCCCGGCGTCGCAATGCATGTCGTGTTGGACAACCTGAACACCCATAAACCCAAGCGCGACCGTTGGCTGAAGGCTCACCCGCAAGTCCATTTCCACTACACTCCGACATCCGCCAGCTGGCTTAACCAAGTAGAAATCTGGTTCTCTATTCTCAGTCGCCGCGCCCTGCAAGGGGCCAGTTTCACTTCGCCTTACAAAGTGCGCCAAGCCATAGATCGCTTTATCCGAGCGTACAACCAAAGCGCCCACCCTTTCGAATGGACCAAAGCCTACGTCCGCCAGCGGCAACTCTCTTATAAATACTCTAAATTATGATATTTAGTACTAGGTTCGGCATTGACAAAGAGGGCGTCCGGTCTGTGCTGAGAGTCGTGTTGCGGGACGAGCTTCCGGCGCGAATGTAGATACGGCGTTTGCGCGAAGCCTGGCGCTGGGCGACTAGCGCTTTTCGCTGAGCGGCGGCGGAGCCGCCGGCGCAGTGGCTAGCGGGTAGCAAGACAACGCGGAGTCGCGGGTTCCGGGTCGCGGGTCTTTTCCACTCGCCGCCTGGCGGCGCCGGCCGCCCTGTTAAACTATCCGCTATCCACTGGGGGGCCGCGCAACGGCCCCCCAGTGCTATGCTGAGGCCATGCCCGACCCCGACGACAAGCTGCTCTTCGACGCTTTGCGCGAAGCCGGGGCGTCGGAGAGCTCGGCTTATACTGCTGTGCAGGAGGTAAGCATCATGGCCGGCCGGAACGTCGTCGACGCGATCGACGCCCAAGGCGCCAAAATCAACGCCAGAATCGACGCCCAAAGCGCCAGGATCGACGCCCAAATCACCAAAATCGACGCCAGAATCGACGCCCAAATCACCAAAATCGACGCCAGGATCGACGCCCAAGGCGCCAAAATCGACGCCCAGGGAACCGAGCTTCGGGCCTTGCGCTGGACGATGGGAGCGCTGCTGGCGTTGCTCGCCGCCCTGACCGCCTTGGGCCTGTTCAACACCCTGATCGGCCTCAGCCGCTAGCGGCGGCGGCGGCGTTGCAGTGGATAGTGAATAGTGGATAGTGAATAGCAAGACAACGCGGGTCGCGGGTCTTTGCCACTCGCGACTTTCGACTCGCCGCCCGCAAGGCGCCGGCGGCGCAGGACTTCGGTCGAGGATCAGCCAAGAGGCAGGCGTCCGGTCTGTGCTGAGAGTCGTGTTGCGGGACGAGCTTCCGGCGCGAATGTAGATACGGCGTTTGCGCACATCCTGGCGCTGGGCGACTATCGCTTTTCGCTGAGCGCCGGGCGGCGGCGGGCGCCCTGTTAAACTATCCGCTATCCACTATCCACTATCCACTGGGGGGCCGCGCAGCGGCCCCCTGGCGCCCCTCGCCACCGTCTTCGTCTCCAGCCTGTGCATCATGGTTGTCGAGCTGGTCGCCGGACGGCTGATCGCCCGCCACGTGGGCAGCTCGCTCTACACCTGGACCTCGGTCATCGGCATCGTCCTCGCCGGCATCGCCGCGGGCAACTACGCCGGAGGCCGCATCGCCGACCGCTACGCGCCCAAAGCGGCCTTGTCCTCGCTGTTCCTGATGGCTTCGGCGACTTGCCTGTTGATTCCGCTGCTCAACGACCGCCTGGGCGCCGCGCCGCTGCTGCGCGAGATGGACTGGGCGGCGCGCATCGCCTGCCACGTCTTCGCCGTCTTCTTCCTGCCCTCCTGCCTGCTCGGCGCGATCGGCCCCGTGGCGGCCAAAATGGCCATCGAAACCGGCCGCCGCCTGGGCCGCGCCGTGGGCAACGTCTATTCCTGGGGCGCCGTGGGCAGCATCGTCGGCACTTTCCTCACCGGCTATTTTCTGATCGCCCATATGGGCTCCGTCGCCGTGCTGTTGTCGGTCGCCGCCGTGCTGCTGGCCATGTCCCTGCTCTACGGCGCGGGCGGCCTGCTGCCCTGGCTGTGGTGCGGCGTGGTCGCGGCCTGCGCGCTGGCCGCCGCGGCGCCTTTCGAGTGGGCCAAAACCGCCGGCCTGCGCCTGGGTCTGCGCCACGACGCCGGCGAGTACGTCTTCCTCGAAGAAGAGTCGCAGTACTCCTATATCCGCGTCGAGGAAGAAATCGAAACGCCCGGCCTGCGCTCGATGACCCTCGACTTCCTGATCCACGCCTACGTCGATATGTTCGACCCCGACGAGCTGCACTACGACTACGAGCGCATCTACGCCGGCGTCACCGAAGCCGCCGTCGCCGCCTGGCGCCCCGCCGGCGACGCCCGCGCCCTGTTCCTCGGCGGCGGCGGTTTCGTCTTCCCCCGCTGGTATCTGCGCCGCTTCCCCAAGGCCTACGCCGAGGTCGCCGAAATCGATCCGGCGGTCACCCGCGCCGCCTTCGACGCCTTCGGCCTGGAAGCCGACACCCCGCTGCGCATCTTCAACCTCGACGCCCGCAACCGCGTCGACGACCTGCTGCTGCGCGCGCCGTCCGGCGAGCCGTCGCAGAAATTCGACCTGGTTTACGGCGACGCCTTCAACCACTATTCGCCGCCCTTCCACCTGACCACCTACGAGTTCAACGAAAAAGTCCGCCGCCTGATGAGCGACGAGTCGGCCTTGCTGGCCAACGTCATCGACGTTTACCGCTCGGGGCGCTTTCTGGGCGCGATGATCAATACGCTGGAGCGCTCGTTCCCCTACGTCCACGTCTTCTGCACCTCGCCGGGCGGGCCGTCGGACGAGGACGAGCGCGATACTTTCGTGGTGGTGGGCGCGACAAAGTTGTTGGACCTCAAGAGCCTGGACTACGATAGATACAGCGCCGCGCCGCTCGCGCTGGAGCATCTCGCCAAGCTGCGCCTGCGCTCGCGCGGCCTGACGCTGACCGACGACTTCGCGCCGGTGGACAACCTGCTGGCCCCGGTCATTCGGTTGGCGGAAAGGGAATGACGGTCCGGGCGGCCCGCGCAAGCGGTTTTGCCGGCCCGCGCAAGCGGTTCGGTTGGCGGAAAGGGAATGAACGCGGCCTGTTGGGGAATCCGCGTTGCGCAGTGAGCATATTATGATCGACTTCGAATGCACCGTCCAGGAAGGCTGTATCGACGAGCGGCTGCGGCCGCTCCTGGAGCGGGCCATCGAGGCGGCCTGCCGCGAGGAGCTGGGCGCGGAGAGCGGCCCGGTGAGCGTGTCCTGGGTGCAGGTGCGCAAGGGATTCGGCTTCCGCGGCGGCGAGCCTTCGACCACCTCGCTGGTGCGCGGGCGCATCCCCGACGGCTGCAGCCGCGAAACCCGCGGCCGGCTGCTGCACGCGATCGAGCGTTCCTGGCGGCGCATCTCCGGGGCGGCGGCGCACGAGGTGATCGTCTCGGCCCGCGACCGCGGCTGGCCGGGCTGAAGCGCCGGCGACGATGGACAATAGGTGAGGGAGGAAAAAATCCGATGCCGTTTTACCGTTGCTTGATTCCGCCGGATTCGCTCTCGTACGAGCAGCGCCGCGAGATTGCGGTTGCTTTTACCGATGTGCATTGCGGCCTTTCCGCGGCGCCGCGCAGCTTCGTGCAGGTGGCCTTCCTGGAAGTTTCGGGGGGCGGCGAGATCGCCGACTCGCACGGCCGGGGCGCGTTGCGTTACGACACGCCTTATTTCATTGCCGGCGGCAACCGGGCGGGCCGGAGCCCTGCGCTGAAGCAGCGCATCCTGGACGGCCTGCTCGAAAAATTCACCGCGCTTGCCGGCGTCCCGGCGAGCGCGGTGAGCGGCCGCATCAGCGAGGCGCCCGCCTCGTGGACGATGGAAGCGGGGCGCATCCTGCCCGAGCCGGGCGAGGAGCCGGCCGAGTGGGGGCCGCGCAGCGGCCCAGTGGATAGTGGGTAGTGGATAGTGGATAGTGGAGAGCAAGAGTCGGCGAGCGGCAAGCGATTGAGCTAAGGCGCGGAGAGCTCTCTGCCGATCGTTTCGAGCTTGGCGCACAGGCACAGGAAAGTTTCCAGTTCCGCCAGGGAGCCTCGCGCCATGCCCGGCGCATCTGCGCAGTTATGCCGAATTTCTCTTCAGCGGGAAAGCGCCGCGTCAGCGTGCAGATGCGCACCGTCGAATCCATGGATTCGCGCCGGACCGTCAACTCCCGATACGAACGCAAAGAAGCCCCGTCCCGCACTCTTCACTCTTCACTCTTCACTTTCCACTTTCCACTCTTCACTCTCCACTCTTCACTCTTCACTCTTCACTTTCCACTTTCCACTCTTCACTCTCCACTCTTCACTCTTCACTCTTCACTTTCCACTGCCGCGCCGCGTAGCGGCGCGGCCGGCGGCTCGCGGCTGAAGCCGCAGAAGTCCAGCAGCTTGTCGAGCTCCGCCCGGCCCTCGTCGGTAACCGCATACGGGTCGGACGAGCGCCCGGCGCGCAGCATGGTCCAACTGAAGCTCTCCGCGCGCCGAATCTTGCGCGCCAGCTCGAGCGCCGGGTCGCCGATCGTGCAGATATCGTGGGAGCCGCTCTCCGGCCCGACGTCCTCGAACAGCACCGTCTCGCGGGTCGGCGCGTAGCCGCCGCCGGCGAGGCGTTGGCGCGACTGCAAGTCAACCTGCACCGGCTCCCTCACGGGATAGAGCCGCCAGGAGCGGGAACGCCTCTCGGAGTCGGAGGGGGGATCTTCGAGGTCGAAGCAGACTTCCAGAAAATCGTCGCCGTAGCGTCCGGTATCGGGGGCCTTGCCGAACATAGGACAAACGAAACGCGCGACGAAGGTCTGCGGAGACACGAGCATAACGCTGACGAACCCGATGTGCGGCGCGAGTTCGCCGTAGACGCCGATCCAGCGGATCGTCTCTTCGAGCGGGCGCGGGTCGTCGGGCGGCGCGGGCGGCGGCGCGGCGAGCGCGGCGGCCAGGGGCAGCAGGGCGAGGCCGCTGACGCGGCCAGTGGAAAGTGGGGCGCGGCGCAGGCAGAGCATGGCAAAAGATGGGACGCGCGGCGCGGGCGGCGGGTTGCGGCGCGCTACGCGCGCCAGTGGAGAGTGGAGAGTGAAGAGTGGAGAGCAAGACAACGCGCCGTAGGCCGGCAAGACCGCTGCGCAGGCCGACCTGACTGCCCCGGCCTTCCACTTTCCACTGGAGCGAAGCGACCTGACTGCCCCGGCCTTCCACTATTCACTATCCACTATTCACTGCCGCGCCGCGTAGCGGCGCGGCCAGGCGTCTCGTGGCTGAAGCCGCAAAGGTCCAGCAGATCGCCGAGCATCGTCCGGCCCTCGGCGGTGACCGGATGCGGGCCGGACGAGCGCCCGGTGCGCGCCAGGGTCCAACTGAAGCTGTCCGCGCGCCGAATCTTATGCATCAGATCGAGCGCCGCAGGGCCGCTCACCCTCAGCATGTTGTGAGGGCGGGGGGCCCACGGCTCGGTGTCCTCGAGCAACACCGTCTCGTGGGTCAGCGTGTAGCCGCCGGCGGCGAGGCGCATGGGCGACCACAAGCCGACCTGCACCGGCTCCTTCGGGAGAGGGCGCGACCGCCGGCGGTAACGCTTCTTGGCGTAGCGGTCGGGGAAATGGCCGAAGTGGAAGACGATCTCCGGCGTCGAACCGTCTCCGAGGCGGCGGCGGCCGGTATCCGCAGAAGAGCGGTTCATATAACACCGGAAGCTCGCGCGGAAAGGCGTCCCATACGGCGGAGACGACGGAACGAACGAAACGCCGACCGACGCGACGTTCGGCAAGAATTTGCCGTGGGATGCGACCCAGTAGAACCTCTCTTCGAACGGGCGCGGGTCGTCGGCCGGCCCGGGCGGCGGCGTGGCGGCCAGGGGCAGCAGGGCGAGCGGCGGAGATTCCGCGGCGTTGGACGGGACGCGCGGCTCACGGCTGAAACCGCAGAAGTCCAGCAGCTTGTCGAGCGCTGCCCGGCCCTCGTCGGTGACCGGATGCGGGCCGGACGAGCGCCCGGTGCGCACCAGGGTCCAACTGAAGCTGCTCGCGCGCCGAATCTTGCGCGCCAGCTCGAGCGCCGCGGGGCCGATCGTCCTGACCACCCCGTCGCCGAACTCCTGTTCCGCGTCCTCGAGCAGCACCGTCTCGTGGGTCAGCGCGTAGCCGCCGCCGGCGAGGCGCCTGCGCGACCACAAGCCGACCTGCACCGGCTCCTTCACGGGAGGGAGATGCAAGGGGCGGTAAGGCAGCGGGGAGGAATCGCCGAAGTCGAAGAGGATTTTCATAAAACCGTTTTCGAGGCGGTCGGCATCCGGGGACCGGCGCTGACTGGGACAATAAAAACGCGCCCAGAAGGTCTGTGTAGTCGGCGGATTGAGCAAAACGTGGATCGACGCGGTGTCCGTCGCGAAGTCGCTGTAGCTCTCGAACCAGGCGACTTTTTCTTCGAGCGGGCGCGGGTCGTCGAACGTCGCGGGCGGCGGGGCGGCGAGCGCGGCGGCCAGGGGCAGCAGGGCGAGGCCGCTGGCGCGGCCAGTGGAAAGTGGAAAACGGCGCGGGCAGAACACGGCATAAGATGCGACGCGCGGCGCGGGCGGCGGGTTGCGGCGCGCTACGCGCGCCAGTGGAGAGTGGAGAGTGAGGCGCGCCGCGTAGCGGCCGGCCACTTTCCACTGCCGCGCCGCGCAGCGGCGCGGGGAGGCAACGATGGCTTTGATTCCTTTTCCGACGGGCGTGCCGATCGTGCGCTCGGATTTGGAGCTGATACACCCCGGTCAGACGGTGCTGCGCTCGCTCTACGGCGCGGGCTCGCAGGCGCTGAGCCGCGGTCCGGGCTACTGGCGGGGCCGTCTGGAATTGGCCGAGACGGACCGCGCGAGCGAAGGGCTGCGGCGCGCGGTGGAGCTGTTCCTGGCGCGCCTGCGGGGGCTGGAAAACATCTTCGAGGCGCCCATCGAGCGCCCCGCGGCCGGCGTGCCGATCAATCGCACGAACCTGACCGTAGGCAAGGCGAGCAATCAGGGAGGCGTTGTCACGGTGACCGTGGACGGCGCGGCGAGCGGCCTGCTGGCCGGCGACTACGTGCGTATCGGCGGCCGCCTGTACCAACTCGCCACGGATCACTTGGTCAACAAGTTTGCCGTCGAGCCGCCGTTGGCCCCGATCACCGGTCAAAGCATCGTCTGGGAGAACGTGACCTGCCTGGCGCGCTTGACCGGGGAGGGCCGCGCGCGGGGAGCGCGCACCCCGGATTTTTCGGGGCCGTGGACCATCGAGTGGGAGGAGGCGATCTGAGATGGCGGCGCCTTGGCGGCAGAACCTGATTGTCATTCGAACCGATCCGCCTACGCGGCTGTGGACCGGCCGGGGAGAGCTGACGCTCGACGGCGAAAGCTACGCGGGCGCCGGCCGGGCGCTGCGGGTGAGCGAGGCGGAAACGGCTTCGGGCGAGCCCGACCGGCGGCTGCGCATCGTGCTCGGCGTGATCCCGGCGGCGGCGCGCGCCGAGTTCCTGCAAGACCTGGGTCCGCTGGAGACGACCGTCGAGTGGATCTACTCGACGGACCGCGGAGCGAGCTGGAACAAGCTGCCGCTGAGCTACCGCGGACGGCTCTCGTCGCCGGCGATGCGCAACGGGGCGTTGGAGCTGGAAACGCAGCGCGGCGACGTCGACCGCGGCAAGCCGCTGCGCTGGTCGCACGAAGATCAGCAGCGGCGGCACGCCGACGACGAAGGTTTGGAGCACATGCGCGCGTTGGCCCGGCAGGGGGTGGGCACGACATGGCCGCCCTAGCAGCCCGCGGTGAAAGTCACGCAGGCGGCGTTACGCGCCCGGAAGCCCTCAGCGCCCATGCGCGCAAGCTGCGTTTGCGTGAAATTCTCGAGCGCGAGGGCCTGGGGCCGTCGCGCTGGGGCGAACGCGATTGCCTGACGCTGGCGCGGGCGGCGATCGGCGAGTTGTCGGGCGTCGAGACGAGCTTGGCTCTGCCGGCCTGGGCGGCGGGCTTGAGCGAGCGGCAGGCGATCTTGCGCGCGCCGCGCGTACATGGCTCGCTGCGCGCCGCCTGGCTGGCGTTGCTGGCGGCCGAGCCGCTGCTGCGCCGGCTGCCGGCGGGGACGCCGCGGCGTCCGGGGATGCTGGCGCTGACGCCGGCCAAGGGCTTCACGGTCGGCGGCCTGGCGCCCGTCGAGCCGGGCCCCATGCTGGGCGTGATCGGCCCCGAATGCGCGCTGTGGGTGCGCGCCCGCGAAGGCCTGCGGCGGGCCGACCCCGCCGCCGAGCTGTGGGAGGTCGTATGCCGTTCATAATTAGCGCGCTGGGCGCCTGGCTGGCCGCCGGCGGCGTCAAGGCTTTCGCGGCCAACGTCATCATCGGCACGGCCCTGTCGGTCGGCTCCGGCCTGATCATGCGCCTGCTGGCGAAAAAGCCGCAGGTCGAAGCCCTCAGCGGCCCCAAGTCGACGATCCGCAGCGAAACGGCCAACACCCGCTGGGTGCTGGGCAAGGCGCGCACTCCCGGCGTGCTGATCTACTTCGGCTCGCACCGCAGCGAGGCGCGCCTGGGCCTGCTGCTGGCCGAGGGACCCTGCGCACGCATCGCCGACAAAATGTGGATCGACGGCCACAAGGTCGATCTGGCGCGGACGCCGCGCGGCATGCAGGGAGACGTCCTCGAACCCGCCGGGGGTTCGCAATACGCGGGCAAAATCGAAGTTTACGAGTACTTTCTCGCCGACGGCAGCCAAGGCGCGGACATGAGCAGGCCGACGAGCGGCCGCCCGCGCGAGCATACCCAGTACCGTACCGGCCCCAACGACCCAGACCAGACGCGAAACACCCCCGATGACGATACGCAGCAGTACAGGTATTGGTATGTAGTCGAGGATCCGGATAACGCGTATCCGCAGGATGGGGATTCGGGTAACGGGCTTCCGCCTGGCGAGAGTACGGGTAACGGGAATCAGGAGAGCTGTAAGGACGGCCAAGGCTTGGTCTCCGATCCCGCCGGTACGACAGCAGAAGGCTGTTGGAGCGACTGGGAACGCTGGGTGACCCCCTTCCCGGCCTGGACGAGCGCCCACAAGCTGCGGGGCCTCAGTTGGGTTTACGTCAAGCTGACCCAGCCGCCCTACGGCGGGGACCTGGACAAGCGTTTCTGGACGCGCGTGCCGAATCTCGAATTTCTGGTGCAGGGTCTCAAGTTCACTTGGCCGGGGCAGAGCAGCCCCGCCTGGACCGACAACGCCGCGGCGATCCGCTACTGGTGGGAAACCGAGCGCCGCGGCCGCCCGGCAAGCTCCATCGACAGCGCCGACTTCAAGGCCGCCTACGACTTCTGCGAGGATACTCCGGACTACACCGACAAGGGCGCGGTTCCGCTGCCGGAGGAATACGCCGGCTTCACCACCGACGCCAAGCGCTACACGGTGAACGGCGTGATCGGCGCCGGCGACGACGTGGCGCAGGTCGAGGATCAGCTCGACGCGGCCTGGGCCGGCGAGGTGATCGAGGCCCGCGGCAAGCTGTGCTTCCGCCCGGGCGCGCCGCGCGCCGCCGAGCAGAAGATCGGCGACGCCGACGTGATCGAGCCGCCGGCGGCGCAGCCCTGGGTGCCGCTGCAGGATCGCGTCAACGCGATCAGTTGCGAGATCGCCCAGTCCCGGGATCACGATTGGACGCGCCTGGGCCTGCCCGAATACGTGGACGATGCGGCGCTGGAGCGCGACGGCGTCAAGCGCTCGGGAACGATCGGCCTGGCCTACGTCGCCGATCCGATCTCGGCCGGCCGGCTGCAGGCGGTCAACCTGCGGCGCGCCCGGGAGAGCATGCGCCTGGAGCTGACGATTCTGCCCGGGGACAACTTCGAGCGGCTGAGCCTGATTCCGACCGACCGGGTGGAGGTGACGCTCAGCGAGTACGGCCTCAGCGAACAGCGCATGCAGGTCGAGCGCATGCGCGTGCGCGAGGACTGGTCGGTGGAGCTCACGCTGCGCGAAGACCTCGAAGATACCTACGCCGATACGCTGGCGCCGGCGCCGGCGCCCGAGCGCGCGATCCGCATCGAGGACGAGCGGACCGCGCCCGCGGTGACGGGCCTGACTGCCGACGAGATCGCCGAAACGGCCCTCGACGGCACGATCGTCGTGCATCTGGCGGTCCGTTGGGACGCGGCGGCGGCGCCCGAGACCGAGCTGCGCATGCGCGAGAAGCCCGACGGCGGGGCGCAGGGCGGCGAAGCGGGGTGGGCATCGGGGGTCAGTCCGGGCAACAGCTTCCGCTTTGCCGGCGTGGCCGCGGGCAAAACCTACCGGATCGAGGCGCGCCACCGCAACCGCGACCGCGTCGCCGGCGTCTGGAGCGCCATCGAACACGAGGTCGCCGGCGATCTCGATCCGCCGGCCGCGCCCGGCGGACTCGAAGTATACGCCGCTCCGCAGGGCTTTCGCGCCAAATGGACCAACCCGGACGACCACGACTTCGGCGCGGCCTGCGTGTACACGGCCGAGCACATGGATGGGGCCCCGGCCCCCACGCTGCAGCAGGCCGTGTTGGCGGCGACGCTGTTCTCCAACAACTTCGAGCAGGGCGGCTACACCGCCGGCGCGACCTACTCGCTGTGGGTGCGCGCCAAGGATACCAGCGGCAATTTGTCGGCGGCCGCGGGGCCGGTTGAGGTCACGCCCACCGCCCTGGCCGACGAAACGGCCGCCATCCTGACCGGCCCCGGCGCGCCGGACGACGCGGACGGCAAGGACGGCGACCTCTACATCGACGCCGGCGGCGTGCTGTGGACCAAGGTCGACGGCGCCTGGGCGCAGCAGGACGTCGACCTGACCGGCGAGCCCGGCAGCAAGATCCACACCTACTCCGGCGAAATCGAAACGGGCGAGCAGCGGCTGGAGCCGCCGGCCGCGCTCGAGGCGCAGGACGGCGACGTGGCCATCCACAGCGACAGCGGCCACTACTACGAGCGCGTCAACGGCGCCTGGGCGTACGTCGGCGATCTGACCGGCCCGATCGGCCCGCAGGGGCCTAAGGGAAACGACGGGCCGGGAATGGAGTTCGTCTTTCGGCGGACGACCACAGACAGCGCTCCGGACACGCCCATCGGCGAACAGCAAGACGATTTTGTGCCCACTGACTGGACCGACGACCCGCTGGGCGTAGACGCCGACCATCCCCATGAATGGGTTAGCGAGCGCCGGCGGAACGCCGCAGGGACGTGGAGCGCGTTCTCCCCGCCCGGCAAATGGGCGGTCTACATCCTCGGCGCCAAAGGCCAACCCGGACCCAAAGGTCTGCCCGGCGACCCCGGCGACAAGGGCGTCAAGGGGCCCAAGGGCGACAACGGCCCGTGCGGACCGCAGGGCGACACCGGAGAGCAGGGCAATCCCGGCCCCAAGGGCGATCTCGGCAACCGCGGGCCGCAGGGCGACACCGGAGAGCAAGGCGATCCCGGCCCCAAGGGCGACGTGGGCGCGCGCGGGGTCCAGGGCGCGGTCGGCGCTGCGGGCGCAACGGGCGCCAAGGGCGATCCCGGCGACCGCGGGACGCAGGGCGCGCCCGGAGGGGCGGGCAATCCCGGCCCCAAAGGCGATGCCGGCGGGCGCGGGCCGCAGGGCCCGGCAGGCGTTCCCGGCGCCAAGGGCGAGCAACTGTTGCTGTACTACACCAACGCGCCCGCGGACACCCCGCCGGCCAAGCTGGCCCCCCGCGAACGCCTGGCGAACGGCAACTGGAACACCTGGAGCGGCTATTTCTGGTATGCCGACGCCACCCAGGTCCCGGTCGCGGCGGAGCGCCCGGCGCTGTCCTTGGACTCGCTGCCCACCGCCGCCGGCGAAGTCGTGCGCATGCTGATCGCCTGCGGCGCGCCGCCCAACCTTTACCAGGCCGGCCAGGCCGGCGCGCTGGAAGAGGGCAGCGACGCCGTCATTGCCGAGGGGATGACGATCGACCGCGTCCGCTGGGCAAGCAACGATGCGCTGGTGCTGAACATCGCTCCCAGCCAGGGGCATGCGCACATGTCCAGCTACTTCGGAGCGAGTTCGCCCGGCGCGGACAAGAGCGTCTTTTTTCACGACGGCGCGCGCGGCGTGGAGTTCTCCTACGACGACTGCTTCGACAAGGCGGGCAGCGCTTACGCACGCTGGATTTGCCCCCCCAAGCCGCCCCGGCGGTTTTCATGGACGCGCTCGCCGAGCACGACAAGGTGTTGCTGATCGTCGCCGACGAGGGGGCGGTCGAACTGTGACGCACCCGCCGGTTTACGTCGTCAGCGCCTTCCCCGAACGCCGCGAGCGCGTGCGCGACCAGCTCGAGCAGGCCGGCGGCGTTCCTCCCGGCGCGCTCCAAATCGTCGAAGCGCCGCGCGGGGTAGAGGCGGCGGCGCTCAATTGGACCGCCTGTCGGCGCTGGCGCGATCCGTATTGCCGCCGGCTGCTGACCTGGGGCGAGATCGCTTGTCAGGCCGGGCGCCTGGAGGCCTGGCGGCGCATCGCCGCCGGCGACGGCGACGGCGCCTACGTGCTCGAAGACGACGCCGCGGTGCTGGCGCCGCTCGCCGCCGCGCCGCGCCGCGGCGACCTGACGCGCCTGGGCTGGGTCGACCTCGAACCGGCCCGGCCGGTCGAGGACGGGCTGCGCCGCGCGGTTTACCACTACTGGAACGTCGCCTACTGGATCGCGCGCGATGCGGCGCGGCGCTTGCTCGCCGCGCACCGGCCCGCGGCGGCGATCCCCACGGACGAGTTGCTGGCCTATCACCTGGGGCGCAACCCCAACGTCGACGCCGCGCTTCACCAACAGGCGCCAAGCCTCGGCCTGGAGGGCTGGACGCTGCCCGAGCCGATCGTCACGCAGGCGGGGCTGTGGGCCAGCAGCACGGCCTGCAGCCCGTCGGCGTTCACCCTGGAGACGTACGTGTTCGCCACCGATCCGGCGCGGGCGGCAGAGGCCCTCGCCGCCTACCACGAGCTGGACTACTGCCCGCAAACGCTGGGTGCCGGCGACAGCCATTGGGACGCCTCGCGGCCGGGCGGCGGGGCCAAGCTGCGCCTGCTCCAGCAAGCGCTCGAGGCGCAGGCCGGCGAAGACAATCTGCAACACCGGATCGTGCTGGCGGTCGACGGCTACGACACGCTGCCGGTGCGCAACGCGCAGGAGGTGATGCAGCGCTTCGCCGAGCTGGACGCCGATATCGTGTTCGCCGGCGAGCGCAACTGCTGGCCGCCGGACGAGCGCCGCCGGCGCCGGCTGGAAGCCTTCCACGCGACGAGCGTACACCCCGAGGCCCCCTTCCTCTACCCCAACAGCGGCGTCGTATGCGGCTTCCGCCAAGACCTGCTGGCCGAGCTGCAGGGCGCCGCGCACACGGCCCAAGACGACGATCAAGCCTGGTGGCAGGAGCGCCTGCTGGCCGGCGCCCCCCGCCGGCGCGTGGACACGGAGGGCTATCTGACGCTGTGCCTCAACCGCTCCGACGCCGGGCGGCGCAAGGGTTGGCCCTACTCGCCCCGGACGCGCTGCTATCCGGCCCTGCTGCACGCCAACGGCGGCAGCAACATGCAGACTGCCGCGCCCCTCGCCTACCGCCGGCCGCAGCCGGCCGCCGACGCCTTCCAGTGGATCGAATTGGCCGAGGGCATCCTGGGCATGCCCTTCCTCGGCGCCGAGGACTGCGCCTGGATACGCGACGAGGCGCAGCGGCTCGGCTCGTTGTGGGCGCCCTTGCCCGGCGACAACGTGCCCGGCGACGAGTTGCGCGTGCGCGCGCTCGACCTCGAACTGTGGGACTGGCTCACCGACACGCTGGGCAAGAAGCTGGCCCCCGTCGTCGAGGCCCGCTGGCGGCCGGCGCGCTGGAGCGGCGTCAAAGACGCCTTCCTCATCCGCTACAGCAAAGACAAGCAGCCGGCCATCCGCCTGCACGAAGACAAGAGCTATTTTTCCTGCTCGATCCGCTTGCGCGCGGCCTGCGCCGGCGGAGCGTTGTG
Organism: Bryobacterales bacterium; assembly: GCA_965214915.1. Classification (GTDB taxonomy): domain Bacteria; phylum Acidobacteriota; class Terriglobia; order Bryobacterales; family UBA6623; genus CATQHP01. Next base: position 272,352 of record CBDCCP010000002.1, read on the forward strand.
GTTCCCGCGCCAGAACTTCAGCGACGAGCGCGTGCCCGACGGCTGGCTGCTCTGTTGGCCGTCGCGGATCACGCACCCGCACCAGGTCTTGCCCGTGCGCAAGGGGGCGGAGGGTTGGCCTGGTGGTTTGGACCGAGGCGTAAACGGGATCAAAGGGCGATCGAGTGAAGAAAGTCTTGACGACCGAAGCCAGGGAAAAAGCCAGATTGAAGCCGAGCATCCACTTGATGAGTTGCAACCCGCTTTCGATGTTCGCCAACCGGTTTTCGTATCCGGCGACTTCTTCCGCCGCCTCGCGGGCCTTTTCTTCCGCGGCCCCCGCGTCCCGCAAGGCGTCGTAGGGCTTGGAGAGCGTAACGGCTATGGCTGCATGGTAGCAAAGAAAAGAGAAACCTTCCCATGACGCTGAAAACCTCGGGAGTGGACGGAGCATAGCGCGTGGCGATCTCCGTATTCGACGACGCCGTCCCTCATCCATTGCCCGGCGCGCCGGCGCGGCGTCAAAGACGCCTGCCTCATCCGCTACGGCAAAGACAAGCAGCCTGCCGGCCGGCTGCACGAAGACAAGAGTTGTTTTTCCTGCTCGATCCGCTTGCGCGCGGCCTGCTCCGGCGCGCGAGCCTGGTCGTTTGGACCGCTACATGACCGCTTGGAAAGGATGCCCCATGCCTCTCACTACCCTTGCCCGCAACGCCGCGGCCGACGCCGTCGCCGACCTGGTAACCGCCGTCTCTCTGCACAGCGCCGACCCCGGCGCTACCGGCGCCGATGAACTCTCGGGCGGCGCCTACGCCCGCGCTTCGACAACCGGGAGCTCCTGGACGGAGAGCGACGGCGCCGCGCAGAACAACGCCTTGATCCAATTCCCCACGCCGACTGCTTCCTGGGGCTCCGTGACGCACTTCGCGATTCACGGCGCCAACGGACAATTGGGCTGGGGGCCGCTGACCGCGACGCACACGGTCGGCAACGGGGATACGGTCGAATTCGCCGTCGGCGCCCTGCAGATTTCCATTCCGGCGTCGTAACTCTTTCACTTTTCACTTTTCACTTTCCACTTTCCACTTTTCACTGGGCCGCGCAGCGGCCCGCGACTCTCTCTAAGACCATGCCCGAACGGCTGCTCGTTGTCTCCGGCGGGAACGATCGTTCGCTCTACGAGCTCGATCCCGACGGAACCGATACGCAGGGCGCAAGCCTGCGCGCGCTGCCCTCGCTGCTGCTCAATCCGCAGGGCATGACGGTCTTCAAAGACCGTCTGCTCATCGTCGATATATCGCTCGACGCGCTCTACGAGGTCGATCCCGACGAGGCCGATACGCAAGGCTCGCGCCTGTGCAGGCTGCCCGCGGGCCTGACCTTTGCGACGGGCATGACGGACTTCGCCGGCCGTTTGCTCATCGTCCATGGCGCCGGCGAAAATGGCGGCAATCTCTATGAGATCGATCCCGATGGGGCCGATACGCAGGGCGCAAACCTGCGCGCGCTGCCCTCGGGCCTGACCTTTCCCCAAGGCCTGACGGTCTTCAAAGGCCGTTTGCTCGTTCTCGGTTATGACGAGCTCTACGAGATCGATCCCGACGGGGCCGATACGCAGGGCTCGCGCCTGCGCGCGCTGCCGAACTCCATCGATGCGACGGGCATGACGGCCCTTCCGGTCCTCGCCCTGGCCGGCGCCGCAACGAGCGGCGCCCCGGCGCTGACCGGCAATCTCGCCGGCGCCCCCGCCTTCGCCGGCGCCGCAACGAGCGGCGCCCCGACGCTGACCGGCAATCTCGCCGGCGCCCCCGCCTTCGCCGGCGCCGCAGCGAGCGGCGTCCCGGCGCTGACCGGCAATCTCGCCGGCGCCCCCGCCTTCGCCGGCGCCGCAGCGAGCGGCGTCCCGGCGCTGACCGGCAATCTCGCCGGCGCCCCCGCCTTCGCCGGCGCCGCAGCGAGCGGCGTCCCGGCGCTGACCGGCAATCTCGCTTTCCTATTCGCTGAGCGAGCGATTCACTGGGCCGTTACGGCCAGCGCGCCGCAGCGCGCGGCAATCGCGGCCGCCTCGTTCGGCGCCCCGGAGCCCGTCCATATCGGCTTGCCCGGCGGGCCGGGCGAGCGCGGGGCCAAGGGCGGTCCCGGCCCGCGCGGCGTCAAGGGCGCGCCGGGCGAAAAAGGGCCGCCGGGCGCCAAAGGCGATGCCGGCCCGCGCGGCGTCAAGGGCGCGTCCGGCGAAAAAGGGCTGCCGGGCGCCAAAGGCGATGCCGGCCCGCGCGGCGTCAAAGGCGCGCCCGGCGCGAAAGGGCTGCCGGGCGCCAAAGGCGACCCCGGCGACCGCGGGCCGCAGGGCCCGCGCGGGGCGGCGGGCGCACGCGGCCCCCAGGGCGACGACGGCCCGCGCGGCGTCCGCGGGTCGCCGGGCGCCCGCGGCGTAAAAGGCCCGCAAGGCGACAAGGGCGGCCGCGGTTCCGACGGCCCCGGCGGCCAGCCGGGCGATGACGGCGACAAGGGCGATGCGGGACCCCAAGGCGACCCGGGCGGCCCCGGCCTGCCGGGCGCCAAGGGCCCCCAAGGCAATCCGGGCGGTGACGGCCCCCAGGGCGACCCCGGCCCCCAGGGCGATGGCGGCGACCAGGGCGCGCCAGGGACAAAGGGCCAAGATGCGGGCATCCCCGGCGATCCCGGCGTCCCCGGCAATCCCGGCGCTCCCGGCCCGAACGGCAGCCTCGACACCAACAGCCAAGCCTACTGGGACGGTTACTACGCAGGCTATTTCGAAGGCGAGCAAGACTGCATCGGGGAGCTGGTATGAGCGTTTCCTGGAGCATTGCGGCGACTGCGGCGGACGCCGGCTCGCTGACCGCGGACGCCTTCGGCCCGCCGCAACTGTGGCCGGTCGGACAACGCGGGTTCCAGGGCCCCCAGGGCGACCCCGGCCCCCAGGGCGATCCCGGCGACCGCGGGCCCCAGGGCGCGGCAGGCCCCCAGGGCGCAACGGGGCCCCAAGGCGATCCCGGCGACCGCGGACCCCAGGGCGACCCCGGAGGGACGGGCGGCCTCGGCCCCCAAGGCGGCCCCGGCGCGCGCGGGCCCCAAGGCGCCCCCGGAGCGGAAGCGGGTGACGCCGGCCCCCAGGGCGATCCCGGCGACCGCGGCGCCAAGGGCGCCCAAGGCTACCCGGGCGTGCGCGGACCGCGGGGCGACGACGGCCCGCGCGGCGCCAAGGGCTTTAAGGGGTCGCAGGGCTTCCTCGGCCCGCCGGGCGACAAGGGCCGGCGCGGCTCCGACGGCGCCGGCGGCCAGCCGGGCGATGACGGCGACAAGGGCGATGCGGGACAGACCAAGGGCGTCAAGGGCGCCAAGGGAGCCAAGGGCGGGCCCGGTCCGCCGGGACCCAAGGGACCCCAGGGGGCCAAAGGCGTCAGGGGCCCGCGCGGCGCGGACGGCGCGGACGGCGAGAACGCGGACGAATACACCGTGGAGCCCGGCCCGCAAGGCTCCAAGGGCGTCAAGGGCCCCAAAGGACCCAAGGGCTTCAGCGGCGCGACCATCAGCTATCAGACCGGGTACGACGACGGCTACGCGGACGGATACAGCGATACCGGGTGTTGAGTATGGCCTTGACCTGGAGCATTGTCGGAGCGGCGCAGACGAGTCGGCAGCTCAGACCGGACTCGTTCGGCCCGCCGCGCCATTACCGCGGCCCGGTCGGCCCCGCGGGGCCGCGGGGCGAGCCCGGCCCCCAGGGCGACCCCGGCGATCAAGGCGACCCCGGCCTGCGCGGACCCAAGGGCGAGCCCGGCCCCCGCGGCGACCCCGGCGACCGCGGCGACCCCGGCGACCGCGGGCCCCAGGGCGCAAGCGGCGTCCAAGGCGACCCCGGACCCCAAGGCGATCCGGGCCTGCGCGGCGCCAAGGGCGGCGTCGGCGCCCAGGGCGTCAAGGGGCCCATAGGCGACCCCGGCGACCGCGGGCCCCAGGGCGTCAGGGGATACAGGGGCTTCAAAGGACCACCAGGCGACCAGGGCCCGCGCGGGCCCCAGGGCAATGACGGACCCGCGGGCGGCCCCGGCAACCGCGGCGCCAAGGGCGTCAAGGGCCCGCCGGGCGTCAAGGGCGCCAAAGGCGAGCCCGGCCCCCAGGGCGCCCCCGGCGCCGGGGGCGGCGCGGGCGAGCTCGGCCCCCAGGGCCCGCCCGGTTCGCTCAAAGGCGTCAAGGGCTACAAGGGTTACAAGGGCGCCAAAGGCGACGACAGCAACGTGCCGCCCTCGGCGTTACCCGAACACAAAGGGCCTCGCGGCGACCCCGGCGACCGCGGCGACCCCGGCGATCCCGGCGACTGATCGCGGCCGCCCGTATTGTCTTGCTATCCACTATCCACTATCCACTATCCACTGGCGCGCGGCAGCGCGCCCACTATCCACTTGCCGCGCCGGAGGCGCGGCCTGACCATGGCCGCCTTGCGTCTCTTCCCCGAAGCGTTCGCGGCGGACGTCTGCGCCGCCGCCATACGCCGCTTCCGCGCGCTCGAGCTCGAGCCGGGCATCGCCGGCGGCAGGCATAATCCCCGCATCCGCTGCTCCCGCGTCGCCTGGCCGGACGCCGCCGACCCGCTCTGCCGCCGCGCCGAGCGCTTGGCCCGCGAAGCCAACGAGGCGGACTGGCGGCTGGCGCTCTGCGCGCGGCCGCCCGGCTGGCAGTTCACCGAATACCGCGCGCTCGACGCCGGAACCTACCACGAGCACATGGACTGCGCGCTCGACGACCGCGACCGCGGCCGCGCGCTCACGCGCAAGCTCTCCGTCGTGGTCCAGCTCTCCGACCCTGCCGACTACCGCGGCGGAACCCTGCGCTTCGGCGCCCACGTCGGCGCGGCGGAGCCCGGCGCCCTGCGCGCCCGGGGCAGCGTCGCGGTCTTCCCCTCGTTCGTGCCGCACGGCGTCTCCGAGTTGCTCTACGGCGCGCGCTACTCGCTGGTCGGCTGGTTTTCGGGCCCGCACTGGCGCTGAGCGCGGCCGCCTGGCAGCCGGCGCAGGCGAGAGCGCCTCCTGCCGCCGCAGCGCTGAGCGCGGCCGCCTGGCAGGAGGTTGCGGATGCGCTCCTCTCGCCCGTCGTCATGCAGCTCCCGCCTCTCCGGGTCCTCTGTCTGCGAGCCGTTGTCCGTGCTGAACGCCAAGTCCAACGGATGCTTGCCCGGGCCCAACGACGCAACAACGGGCGCGCAACCCAGTTCCAAAGCAAGCCGGCGGGTCTCGTTGCCTGCCTCTGCGCGAGCCATCGGCAAAGGCAGGTTGTCCTGCTGCGAAGCGAGACGCTGCAGCAGCTTGCGCCCCTGCGGCGCGTCGTGAGCCTGGCCCGGCGAAAGCGCAAACGCCAGCGCCGTACGAGCATTTGCGGCAACCATATCAATCTTGGCGGTCCAGCCCCCGCGCGACCTGCCAATTGCCTGCCTGCCGTTTTTTTAAGGCCCCCCGCACCGTCCGAATGCGCCTTGACGACGGCGCTGTCCACCGCCGCCGCTTCCACGATGCTTTCCGAGCGCCGGCGGATGGAGCTTGCCGCCTTCCCGCATTTGGCGGCGTGGGAAGCCCTCGCCGCGGCTGCGCGATCCCGTCCTGCTCCTGCCGGAGGCGCAGGGACGCCGGCATTCTGCCGCCGCCGAGACCGCAACGCCGCAGCGACATCCCGCCGCAACCCAACCCAAACGACCACCCAACCCAATCCAACTGTCCACCCAACCCAATCCAACTGTCCGGTTACATCCGGCGGGCAGAAATACGCCGACCACTACATTCGTTTCGAGAACCTGCAAACAGATTACGATGCAGTGTGCCGTTTGCTGCGGCTTCCCTTGGCATCCTTGCCGAAGGCGATGACCGAAGTCAGAAAAAAAGACGACGCCTATCGCGACTACTACACCGACTGGTCCAGACAATATGTCGCCAGGCTGTGCCATAAGATGATAGATGCTTTCGATTACCGCTTTTGATGGCCTGACATCCGTTTCACGTTCGTCCACGCATTGGCGTCGCCCCCATGTTCTTCTCTTGCGCGGGCATCCCAACGGGTCTTTGTTTAGCGGGTCCCGGCGAGCGGATCGGCCGCGAGTTGTGCAGGGGCGGCCGGCAAGTGCCGATACAGGGTGCATGGCGCGGAGGAAGCGCGACCGGGGTGATTCGCCCGAACACGGGCGTCAGCGCGACCGTCGGGACGTGCGCATCGACCGGCTCGAACGAGACAAGGCGAAGCTGATCGAGGAACGGGACCACTGGAGGCGTCGCAGCGAGCATCTGGAAAAGGAGCTCGAGGCGGCGCGGCGCGCCGGGCGCCGGCAGGCGGCGCCCTTCGCCAAGGACCGTCCGCAGGGACGCGGCGGGCGACCGGGACGACGAAGCGGCGCGGCCTACGGGAAGCACGGACGCCGCCGGCTGCCGACGCGGGTCGACCAGACGCATGCAGCGCCGTTGCCGAGCACCTGTCCCGACTGCGGCGGTACGGTCGAGGTGACCGGTACGGCGTGCCAGTATCAGGAAGACCTGCCCGTGGTTCGTCCGCTCGTACGGCGGTTCGACATCGAGACCGGGCACTGCTCGCAGTGTCGGCGGCGGATGCAGGGCCGGCACCGGTTGCAGACATCGGACGCCTTGGGGGCGGCCGGCGTGCAGTTGGGTCCGAACGTCGCGGTCCTGGGTGTCGAGTTGCACACCGAGTTGGGGATGCCGCTGGCGAAGGCAGCGCGCGTCATCGAGACCCAGTTCGGCCTGTCGGTGACGGCGGGCGGTCTGGTGCACCTGCTGCACCGTAGCGCGGGCGCGGCGGCACCGTCCTATGCGTTGCTTCGCGAGCAGATCCGTCACAGTCCGATGGTCACGCCGGACGAGACCAGTTGGCGGGTGCGCGCGCGCCTGCATTGGTTGTGGGCGTTCACCACGGCGGAGACAACAGTCTACGCCATCTGCGACGGGCGGGGGTTCGACGATGCGGCGTCGGTTCTCGGCCCCGACTTCGCCGGCGTGCTCGTGCGGGACGGCTGGGCGGCCTATCGCGGTTTCAAGAAGGCACTGCATCAGACGTGTCTGACGCACCTGTTGCGACGGTGCAAGGACCTGCAGGCGGCCCGCCCCGACGACCCCTGGGCAGGCGAGGTGAAGAAGGTCCTGCGCGGCGGCCTCGTCTTGCGGGACCGCTGCAAGGCGGGTCTCATCAGCGAGCACGGTCTGGCGTCGGCCCGCGGTCGCTTCGTCGCCCGACTCGGCCGCCTGATCGCCGCCCCGCCGCCCTGGGCCGATGCCGAGCGCTTCGCCAAGCACCTGGCCAACGAGTTCGCGGCCGTGTTCCTCTTTCTGTGCGACCCGTCGATCGAGGCCACGAACTCGCGCGCCGAGCGAGCCATCCGCCCGGCGGTGGTCACGCGCAAGGTCTGCGGCGGCAACCGTACGCGCAAGGGTGCCGACACGCAGCAGGTGCTGGCCAGCGTCGTGCGCACCGTCCGCCAGCGCAAGCTCGACCTGCCGGACCTGATCGTAACGATGCTCTGCTCGCCGAAGCCGGTCGTCCCGGAAGCACTCGCCCTGCCCCCGCCGCCCTGCTGAGCAGGCTGTCCCGACGGGACTCCGCTGACGCAGGCCGTCGTCCCGGTTCACCTTGTCACGACACGTTCCGTGCATGAAGCGGCCTGTCTCAGTTCTTGTCCGTCCGGTCGTGGCCCGCCATGCATGGCAGTGCACCGGCGGCCAGCTCGCACCGGCGGACTTTTCGACCGCCAAGCCCCAGCGCGGCCCGTGTACACTGAAGCTGAGGCGCCTAAACGAATACCCCAATGGTAACGCGGGACGACCTCGATTCATCGCGACCGGAGCGCCGAAAACAGCCGGACCCGGAGGTATGCATGACTCCCCAACCTGCATCCGTCCGGTACAACGACTGGCGTCAGGTGGACGTGCCAGCACCGGAGGCATTCACGCCCACCATGCCAGTCAGCGTGGTCATCCCGTGCTGGCAGACGCCTGTCGAGACGCTGGCGAGGACGTTGGCGGCGCTCGAAGGCCAGACCTACCCGCGGGATCTGTTCGAGGTTGTTATCATCGATGATGGGTCCGAACCTCCCGTGGAACGGCCCCCGTCGACGCCCTTGGACGTCAAGGTGGTACGCCAGGAACGTCGCGGGTTCGGGTTGGCCAGGGCGCGAAACACCGGCGCCCGGGCGGCCTCCCATGACATCCTGCTCTTTCTCGACGACGACGTGCTCGTGGAGGCGGCATGGATGGCGGCGCACGCCAGGTGGCACCACGTCGTCTCCGACGCACTGACGTTGGGGTCCCGCGGTTATGTCGCGGTCGACGGCATCGACGCTGAGATGATCCGGCGCCGCCCGGGGTCGCTGGAAGAACTGTTTTGGGACCGGCCGGTACGGTCGGCACAGTCGTCTTGGGTGGAAGCGTACCTGAACAGAACCAACGATCTAACGTCGAGGGCTGACGACGCGTTCAACATAATAGTGGGGGGGAACTTCGGGATCGGCAAGGCCTTTTTTGGGTCGGTGGGCGGGAATGACGAATCGTTCACGCGCTGGGGTGTGGGACTAGAGGATAATGAGCTCAGCTACCGTGCCTATACCCGCGGCGCTTTGCTGGTGCCGGTTCGGGATGCCGCCGCTTGGCATCAGGGTAGCTGGGAGGAGGGCAGAGACACCAGACGCCGGATTCCGTCGAATCCTGCGCGCGGCCAAGCGGCCCATCTGATCGCCCACGGCTCATTACGCAGAAGCCGGCCCGGTCGAATCTTCACCGTGCCCCAGTACGTGGTGACCGTCGATGGGGGACAGCACCCAGCCGACCAGATCATCCAGACCGTCGGCACCATCCTGGCCGATCGCGTACACGACTTGGTGGTGAGGATCGACACGCAAGCGCGCGATGACGATGACGAGCGACTGGCATGGCTCCGGGACGAGTTCGGTTCGGACCCGCGGCGTACGCGTTGGCCCCGCCGGCCTCGGCCCTTGACGAATTCCCCGCTGCTTCGTTCCACGTCCGGCTTCCTGTTACTGGTCGTGTTCGCCAAGGACTTGGTGCATCGTCTGCGCGTGACGCTCAGAGACGCGGTCACCGCGGTGTCGATGCTCCCCGACGGCTCGCGGGTGTGTCAATCACCCGAGCGTGGGCGCTCCATCGGGCGCGGCCGCGCGGGCGGCAGCCCCGCCGACTTCGGCGAGGCGCGGAAGATACGCGCCAAGGCGCTGAAGCTCAGGGTCGCGGCGTTGCGGAAGGCATGTGCACCACACTGCCGGCAACGGCGCTGGCGGGCGACCCCCACCCGATGGGAGTACTTGCTTGCCCGGATCCGGGACATCCGCAGCCCCGGAGAGGCGTGGTTGTTTCTGAAGTGGTTGAGCCGGTATGCTTGGGCGGCGGCGCGACGACGATCGCTTGGCTGAATCCACACACAAAAGGGGCCCTTCACTTCGTTCGTGGCCACTTCATCGAGAGCGATGGCTTCGTTCCTGGTCACCCCCGACGCACGCTTGAGGCCGCCCCCAAATCAATCCGATACCCGCCAGCCAAATACGGCGGTGAGCACGGCAAACGCGGGCAAGACGATGCTCGGTCTCACGACGCCCCGAGGTTCTCCGGCGCCACGGTTGACGTTTCGAAGAACGCCCCCCAAAGATACTCCGCCTCCGGCGGCGACACTCTCTCAACCGCACCGCCGGGACAGACCACCCACGAACAGATCTGCGGGCGGTCGATGCCTTTGAAATGGGTCATGAACATGCCCGTACCCGCCGATAAGGCTGCCGAGAGCAGGAGCGGAACCAGGGGCGTACCGACGGCGAGCACCAGGAGGACAGCGATCGCGGTGGTCCAGCTCACGAGGCGCAGGCAGCGGGCGACGAGATCGGGGTGTTCCCGGCCGGCGATACGGGGCAGCAACGCGTTGCCCACGGCATGGGAGAGGAACGTGAAACCGAGCATGATGGTGCTTGCCGCCGCGAACAGGCCAATTTCGGCCGGGCTCGCGATCAACCCGAGCACGAGAACGCCAGCGTGCGGTTCGAACGCGTTCCCGAGGCGCGCCATATGGTATCTCAGGCCGTAGCCGAGAATGCGGGTGAGGCCCGACCGGGACGGCGTTTCCGCGACCAGCCCGCAATGCCGCCGCAGGTCCCAGAGGCAGGCGGCGACCATGACCAGATGACCGATGGCGAACGACGCGATGGCGCCGTCGACGCCGAGGCCCCACCACCGGGCGAGCACCAGGATCGCGAGCGCGTTGATCGACATCCGGAGCAGCGTATTGATGGCGAGTCGGCCGAAACGCCGGAGCGCGGCGAGCAGGTGCTCGATCGCGGTCGAGAGGGCCACGAGAGGGGCCAGCACGAGGCCCAAGTGGAAGGAGCGCGTCCCGGCTTTCTGGAAGAAGGCGATGTCGCTGTCGATCAGGGGATCGCCAGCGCGATGGCCAGTCCTCCACCGGCGAGACTGATTGCCGCGGCGGCGCACACGCCCTGCGAGACGCTCGCCTGCCTCGCCGCGACGAAATACTGCGCGCCCTGCTGGGCGCCGGGACTGAAGAGCAGGCCGAGCAGAGACCCGAACACTACGCAGACAGCATAGCTGCCCCGGCCTTCGGGCAGGAGCGTGTAGGCGAGCATCGCCTGGTTCAGGAGACCGAGGACGACGTGGCCGATGCGGGTCGCGAACAGGATAGCGACGTCCTGTCCGCCGGTCGTGCCCGGAGATCCTGCTGAAGACACTATCTTCTCAATCTGCGGACATCGAAAACGGCCACCCAAAACCCACCATGCATCGGATGCCGGGCCCGTCTGCTGTGTCGAGGCGGTACCCCGACCCGTCACAGGGTCGGCGGTCGGGCAGAGTTGTCGGCGAAGCGGGACGATTGGCCCGCGCCCTGATCGTCCACGCACCGCGCCGGACCGCCCTGGCGCTGCTGCTGCTCTTGGCCGCCAACATCGCCGAGGCGTTCGGCATTCTCATGCTCATTCCCTTCTTGGGCGCCGTCGGTCTCGCCGAGCAGCCCGGTGAGCGCGGTCTCTTCAGCGAGGTGGTGACGCGGTTGGCCGGCGCGGTCGGCGTCGAGTTGACGTTGCCGATCGTGCTCGGGATGTTTCTGGCGCTTGCCGCGGTTCGTGCTGCGACGGGCTGGAAACGGGACATCGTGCTGACCAGCCTCCAGCTCGGATTCGTCCAGCGGTTCCGCGAGCAGATCTACGAGGCGGTGGCCCGGGCCGGGTGGGAGTTCATCCACAGCCGCCGACAATCCGACGCGCAGTACGTGCTGACGGTCGGCATGAATGCCGTCAGCCGAAGCATCCTTGAGTTGATGCAGTTTACCGTGGCGGCGATGCTGGTGTTGCTGCAGATCGTGTTCGCCGGGCTGATCTCCCCCGTGATATGCGGCCTTGCCGTACTAGTGGGCGGAACGCTGTTGCTGCTGACCCGCCCACTGATGCTGCGTTCGCGCGCGCTCGGTCGGGAGCTGGTCCGCACTCGCCGGGACCTTCACGGTCTCGCCACGGACTTTCTGGCCGGCTTGAAGCTCGTCAAGAGCTACGGCGCCGAAGAACCCCACGTTCGGCGCTTTGCCGAGGTGGCCGCGGCCGAGCGGCGGCGCACCGTGGCATCTGCGGCAGCGAGGTCCACGGCGCGCGCGGCGGTCGACCTGGCCGCCGGCGCGACGCTCACAGCGTTGGCGTGGCTTGCAGCGTCTACCGCCACGCTGACGCTGCCCGAGCTGATAGTCCTAGCGGCGATCTTCGTCCGGGTGCTGCTGGCGCTGTCCAAAGCGCAGGACCACGCGCAACATCTCTTGCACACGCTGCCCAGTTACGCCAATGCCGAGAGCATCCATCGGGCGCTGCGGGACGCTGCAGAACCGGCGGCCCGCAACGACGAGCCGCCGCTGGCGCTGCGCCGCGGCATGGCCGTGCGTCACGTCTCGTTCGTCTACACGGGCGCGGCCGGCGCACCGGCGCTGGCGGACGTGAACTTGGACCTGCCCGCGGGATCCCTGACGGCCATCGCCGGGCCGTCGGGGGCGGGCAAGACCACGCTCGCGGATCTCCTGCTCGGCCTGATCGCGCCCGCCGACGGCGAGGTGTTGGCCGACGGCGTGCCGCTGACCGGCTCGAATCTGTGCCGCTGGCGCCGATCCGTCGCCTGCGTTCCGCAGGAACCCTATCTGTTTCACGACACCATCCGGGCGAACTTGCAGTGGGTGCGGCCGGAGGCGTCGGAGGCTGATCTGTGGCGGGTGCTGCGTCTGGCCGCGGCCGAGTTCGTCGCGGCGCTGCCCGAGGGACTCGACACCATCGTCGGCGACCGCGGCAGCCGGCTCTCGGGGGGCGAGCGCCAGCGGCTCGGCCTGGCGCAGGCGCTGGTCCGGGAGCCGGCCCTGCTCGTGCTCGACGAAGCGACGAGTCAACTCGATGTCGCGAACGAGCGGCGCGTCCTGACGACGATCAGGTCGCTGCGCGGGCGCATGACCGTGGTCGTGATCGCCCACCGCACGGCCCTGCTGGAGGAAGCCGACACGGTCGTCGTGCTCGAGGCCGGCCGGGTGGTCGGCCGGATGACACGTGAATCCGGCCCGCTCCCCGGTGACGCGACCCACAGGGGTGGTATCGCCCCCCCCACGATGCCGATAGACCCGGCAGGCGGCCCGGGTAGCGGAGGACGCACAGCTGCAGCGCGAAGCCGAGCTTGTTGCGGGGACGCCGCCGGACCTCGATGTTCTGCAGGTCCTCGTCGCTCAGGGTGTAGTGGCGCAGCAGGCCGCCTTGCGTTGCGGAAGGGAAAACAGGGCCGACCTTTGCCGGCCGGTCAGGACGGTTCTCCGTGCCTCCGTGCCATGCTCTTTTCGCTGGACGTATGCGAAACGTTGATTGGGACACGGCCTACGATACGTGGAGGCGCTCGCCGGAAGCCGCCCGCGTCCTCGTGTCCCAAACGAGCGTTTGCGACACATGCTGATCGGCTACGCCCGCGTCTCGAAGACCGACGGCTCCCAGACGCTGGACCTGCAGCGCGACGCCCTGCGGGCGGCCGGCGTGGACGAGGTGCGATGTTGACCAGCAGATGGCCAGCCGCCCCCGCGCGGGGGGCGGGCGTTCGCGGCGTTCGGCGGATTCGGGTCGCCAGGGTGTTCGGCAACTCGGCGCTCGCGCATCTGCTGCGCTTGGGGGATGGCGCGGCGGCCGCCTGCGCGATGGCGGGCGCGCTCCTGATCTGGAGCCTCGCGAGCGACGGTACGATCACCTGGGCCTACGTGCCGGAGCACGCGGCGTGGTTCCTGCTGGTCGCTCCCTGGATGCTCCTGCTGGAGCCGGCGCGCCGGCCGGCCGTCATGTGGTCCCTGCGGGACGCCGCGACCGCCGTGGCGCACGCCGCGGTGGTCGTCGGCGTGCTCTACGCCCTGGTCTTCTTCCTGTCGCCGCGAGAACTGCTGCCGCGGCTCGTCGTCGTGTACTTCGCCGTGCTCGCGTTCTCGACGACGATTGCATGGCGTCTCGTCTTCGTTCAGGTGGTTGCCCGCGTCGGGCCCCAGAATCGCGTCGTCGTCGTGGGCGTCGGATCGGCCGCTCGTGTCATTGCGGATGTCCTGCGAACGAGGACGCCGCAGAATCGGGTGGTGGCCTTCGTCAGCGACGGCGGCCCGGCGCAGGACACGACCCTGACACCGGTCGTGGGCGTGGACGGTCTGGAACGACTCGCGGCGGAGGCGGGCGTGTCCGAGCTGATCCTGGCTCACGACAGGCCGCTCACGCCCGCGCTGTTCCGCGCCATCACGCACGCCCGCGCACACGTCGACGTCGTGGAGATGCAGCCGATCTATGAACGACTGCTGCGCCGCGTCCCGATCCGTCACCTGAGCCGCGACACCGCGTCGGTGCTCCCCGGCGCGGGCGACAACCTGTCGCCGTTCGCGAAGCGGGCGGTCGATGTCGCGGCAGGCGTCGTCGGATGCGCCGTGGTCCTGCTGCTGCTGCCGGTGCTCGCTCCCGCCATCTGGCTGGACGTCGAGCGGCCCATCCTCTTCCGGCAGCAGCGCGTCGGGCTCGCGGGGCGTCCGTTTCAACTCGTGAAGTTCAGGACGATGAGAAGCGACGCCGAACGCGACGGGCCGCAGTGGGCGGAGAAGCGCGATCTCCGGGCGAGCGGATTCGGCCGCTTCCTGCGGCGATTCCACATCGACGAGCTGCCGCAGTTCTGGAACGTGCTGAAGGGGGAGATGAGCCTGGTCGGACCGCGCCCGGAGCGGCGGGAATTCACCGAGACGCTGGAACGCGCCGTCCCGCACTACGCAGAGCGGTACGCGGTGCGCCCCGGGCTGACCGGCTGGGCCCAGATCAACTATCCGTACGGGCGCTCGACGGAGGACGCGGCCACCAAGCTCGAGTACGACCTCTACTACGTCAAGCATCGCAGCCTGGCGCTCGACCTCCTCATCGCATCGCGCACCGCCTGGGCGATTCTCACGATGGGCAACCGATAGTCGGAGCCGATGCGTGCGCGTTCGTGGTCGGTTCAGTCCGGCCGCGTCCCCGCCTCGAGACGCTCCTGGGCGTCGACGATGCCGATTCTACCAGATGGCCGCGATTCGGGACCGGCAGTACCTGGACATCGCCCGACGGCACGTCGATCGTCAACGACGCCTTCGTCACCGGACCAACGGCAGGGGAGTCGGCGCCCCCGGCCCGTTCGTGGGTCCGCCCCGACGCTTCGACCGACGACGAGGAGCGAGAACTGCATCATCGGGTTGTTTGCGGGAGGGGGCGAAATCCTACGCTAAGGATTCTCGCCAAAATGAATTAACCGTTTTCGTCGGATCTGGGTAGCAAGCTGTAGTTCCACTCACCATGAAACGCGTCCCGTTTGATGGACAGCCTGTCCATCTGTTCGTCTGTGACCGCCCGACCGGTTGGGTAGTCGGCCTCGTCCAACTCCGACCGGATGGCCAAACCGCCCTGCGTAGTCGTACCGCCGATCAGGTTCACCACGACCTCGTGACTCACCAGCGGCCGGCCCCGCCAGTTCTCCGTGATGTGGCAGAACATCCGGTGCTCGATCTTGTTCCACTTGCTGGTCCCCGGCGGGAAGTGGCATACCGAGATCCGCAACCCAAGCGCGTCGGCCAGCTTCTGCAACTCGAACTTCCACAGCCGGCTGCGGCTGCTGTTCGAGCCGCCCCCGTCGGCCGTGAGCAGCAATCGCGTGGCCGACGGATACACCTGACGTCCCATTTGCAGCCACCAGCGCCGAACCGTCTCCACGGCGAACTCCGCCGTGTCGTGGTCAACGCCGACGCTTACCCAGCCCGTGTTCGCCGTCAGGTCGTAGACCCCGTAAGGGATCGCCTTGCCGAGTTCCCGATCGATGAAGTCATGGACCTTCACTTCCTCGGGCTGGCCCTTCGGACGCCATTCCCGGCCGCCGTTGCGGTATCGGCCAACC
Source organism: Bryobacterales bacterium (assembly GCA_965214915.1). GTDB lineage: Bacteria > Acidobacteriota > Terriglobia > Bryobacterales > UBA6623 > CATQHP01. The sequence goes on from CBDCCP010000002.1 coordinate 287,804, forward strand.
AACTCCTTCTTCTTCGTGTCGATCGAGGCCACCGGCTGGCCCAGGCGTTGAAACGCCCGCACGCGACGGGCGATGCGCCGGAATTGCGCATCCCGATCCGGATGCTGGCGGCCTTCGAGCGTCTTGCGGTTGGCCTGCAAGCTATAGCCCAATTCGTGCAGCAGCCGATTCACCGTGCGCTCGCTGACCCGATGGCCTTCAGCCCCCAATTGCTCCGCCAAGCGCGCCGCGCTGCTGCATGTCCAGCGCAACGGTCCCTGCGGGTCGCCCCGGGTGAACGGGTCGACCAGATGCTCCAACGCCTTGACAAGACCCGGGTCGCGCTCGGTCACCGCCTTGCGACCGCCGCCCGGGGCACGAATCCGCGCACCGCCCGCCCGCGGTGCCGGCGGCGTGGCCGAATCCAGTTCCCTCACGCCTGCCCGCACCGTGCCGCGCGACAGCCCGGTCGCCTCGGCAACCCGTGTAATTCCGCCGCGGCCAATGGCGCGGGCTTCCGCCGCGGCCCAGAGGCGTCGCGTGCGTTCGTCCAACAGCGGACCCAACACGTTGAACTTGCCTTGCACCGCTTGCGTTACGGCGTTCATGACGCCGAGCATAGCAGAGCAGCCGGCATAACGGACAGGTTATTGTGGCGAGATTCCTAAGGGTATTCACGTTGAGCCGCTGTGGGTTGGCGCGCCCGGCCAGCGGTATTCTCCGGTCAGGTTGATGTGCTCCCATCCGAGCGGCGAGACGTGGGTCAGGAATTCGGGCGGGGTCTCGAGGCCGGCCTTCTGCCTGGCGAAGACGGCCTCGCTGAGCTTCTGCGTGTTCCAGTAGATGATGATCGCGGCCAGCAGGTTGAGGCCGGCGATCCGGTAGTGCTGTCCTTCCCCGGTTCGGTCTCGCAGTTCGCCGCGTTGGTGGAAATTGATGGCGCGCTTGAGGGCATGGTGCGCCTCGCCCTTGTTCAGTCCGACCTGGGCGCGGCGGCGCATGTCGGGGTCGGTGGTCCAGTCGAGCATGAACAGCGAGCGTTCGATGCGGCCGACTTCCCGCAGGGCGGCCGCCAGCTCGTTCTGACGGGGATACGCGGCGAGCTTGCGCAGGATCTGGCTCGGCCGCATGGTCCCGGCGGCCATGGTGGACGCGATGCGCAGGATGTCCGCCCAGTTCCTGTCGATCAGGTCCGCGTTCACCTTGCCTCCGACCAGTGGCCGCAGGTGCTTCGGGACGCCGGCGCGTTCGAACACGTACAGCCGCTTCGACGGCAGGTCCCGGATGCGCGGGACGAACGCGTAGCCGAGGATCGAGCACGCGGCGAAGACATGGTCGGTGAAGCCGCCCGTGTCGGCGTACTGCTCGCGGACGCGCCTCCCGGTCTCGTTCATCAGAAGCCCGTCGAGGATGTAGGGGGCTTCGTGGACGGTGGCGGGAATGGTCTGGGTGGCGAATGGGGAGAACCGGTCGGAGACGTGCGAGTACGCCTTGACGCCGGTTCGGTTCCGTAGCGGGCGTTGACCAGGTTGAGAGCTTCGCCGCGGCCGGCGGCCGGGAAGAACTGGCCGTCGCTCGAGGCGGTCCGTCCCGTGCCCCAGACAGCCGCCATCGGTAGCGCGGCCTGGGCCTCGACGACCACGGACAACGCCCGGTCGTACGCTTCGCCTTCAACGTGCCAGCGCGCGATGCGCATCAACTCCCAGAACCCGTGCGTGGTCGTGGCTTCGGCCATCTTGCGCAGGCCGAGATTGATTCCCTCGGCGAGCAGCGGTCGCCGGCCCCGTCCGGCACGGCGGCTGCGGTCCTTTCGATGCGGAGCACGCCCTCGTCGATGCTGGCGCCCGCGATCGTGCCAGCTCGCGCCGCGGCGTCCAGCCTGCGCAGACCCTCGTCCAGCGCGCCCTTGCGCTCCGCAAGCCAGTCCTGCGGACTGGCCGGGACCGGCAGGCTGCGGTCGGCATCAACGACAGCGGAAGCCGACAGCAGCGTCTTCCTGATGTCGCCGTAGCGGCGCGACCGCGCCAGCCAGAGGTCGCCGGCGCGGAACGCATCGCGCAGGTGGAACAACACTGCCGTCTCCCACAAGCGGTGGTCGGGTTGGGTGCGTAGCAGCCTGCTCCACTTCGAATTCGGCCGCAGGAAGCCGGTCGGTCGCGCCGTGGCGGCGTTGCGCAAGACGTCGACGGCTTCCAGCAAGGGCCTGGCCACGGGCGACGCCTCGATGTCCAGCGTGCGCAGCATGCGCGGCGTGTAGCGGCGGAAGCGGCTGTAGCCCGCCAACACGTGGTTCAACGGGTCCGACGCAACCGTGGCGGCAAGGGCGGCAGCCGTTGCGACGAGGTCTCCGAGGCCATCCCATCCGGGACTGTCCGCGATCACCGCGTCGAGCGCCGCGCCCGCATCCCTCGCGCCGATCAACGCGTTCCCCAGAGCGGCGAAGGACCGTAGCGCCTCGCGCACCGCGGCCGTTTCGTCTCCGAGTTGCGCTTCGCAAGTGCGCACGGCGGTGCGATACGTCCTGCCCACGATCCGGTCGTGGGTCTCCACCACGGCATCGGCGAGGAACATCTCCCACTCGACGGCGCAGACCGCGAGAATCGCGAGGCGACGGTTCTCCGGAAGCTCGCGCAGCCCATCGGCGAAGTAGCGTTCCCCTTGCCGGCGCAGCCGTGTGATCCGGTGCGCGGGAACGTCGTGGAAGAGGCCCTCCGGGAAATCGAGGCGCTGCAGGTACTCCAAGCGGTCCAGCAGCCGGTTGGCGTCGGCGGAATTGGTTCCCGGCTCGAACTGCCTGAGCCACACGAACCGCGTCATGTTGGCGTCGTCGACCGTCTCGCGGAGCAGATTCTCAAGTCCCCGGCGAAGTCCGGGCGGAACGCGTTCAGCGATGTGGGCTTCGATCCGGCGTTCGGCGTCGACCAGCGCGTCGGCGCAAAGCCGTTCAATCGTCTGCAGCGCGAAGCCCAGCTTGTTGCGGGAACGCCGGCGCGCCTCGATGTGCTGCAGGTCCTCGTCGCTCAGGGTGTAGTGGCGCAGCAGGTCCGCTTCGTGCTGCGGAAGTGAAAACAGGGCCGACCGCTGTCGGCCGGTCAGGACGGTTCTCCGAGCCATTCTCTCTCGCTCGCAGTCTCTGGGGCCTGTAGCGCGACACCCCTGCGGAGGACGCCGGCGTCGACCAGGTGAACCTCTACCACGACCTCGCCTCCGGCGTACGCGACCACCGGCCGGGGACCCGACAACTGCTTACGCGCCATCGGGCCTGCGGGTGGATCGCCGGCCAGGGCGCACAGAATCGACACCACCATCCGTGGTCTGCCGCCTCGTGTTCGGGATCTTCGCGGCGCTGGCCGACTTCGAGCGGGAGCTGATCCGTGAACGCACCTTGGCCGGACTCAAGGCCGCGCGGGCGAAAGGGTGGCAGGAAGTTCGCGCTGTCGAAAGCTCAGGCGCGGCCCGCGCAGGCCGCGGATGGTACACCGCGACACCTCAGTGTCCGTGCTTCATACAGCGAACTCGGGATCAAGCCCGTGACGCTCTACAGGTACCGTCGGGCTGCAGGGAGAGTTGTGCGAGCAGGGCGAGAAAGGTCATCGCCTCTTGAACCGGGGGAATCCCCAAGCGACCCTCAACCAGCGGCAGAGCACGTGCTCAACCTTAGCGTAGGATTTCGCCCCCTCCCGCAAACAACCCGAAGAAGGTGCTGCGCGAGCTGCGGAAGCTGCGGACTGCGTGGCCGATGCTCGAGTACCGGACACCACGCGGGGTGCTCGAGCTACGTCCATCGCCGCCGGTCATCGGTGCGCGGAAACAGGGCGCCGCCAGTCCTCGGCCGGGCGACACCCGGGCGACACCCCCCACACGGCGCTCCGCCGGTACGTGTTCCGGGCGCTCGGCGAGCGCCCGGAACTGCTCGAACCCGACCAGGTAGGCGAGCTAGGGAAAGTCTGAATAAAGTGGTTTTGGCGCGTTGGCTGGTTGAAGTTGTCCGTAAGGAGCGGTTGCAGCCGGGCTGCCGGCGAATTTTGCGGCTGAATCCTGCCGATTTTGACTGCGCAACGCCAATTTTTGACCCCGCAGCGACGGCTTCGACTCCGCTTCTGCGGCTTGGCGCCGGCATGGACGCACGACTCCTGTATTGTGGCGCTCAGGCCGTCGCGTAGCGCCCGGCAAGCAGCAGATTGGCGAAGCCCAACAGCAGACTGATCCGCTCCCGGTTCTTGGCCAAGCCGCGATAGCGCACCTTGGCGTAGCCAAAGTGCCGCTTCACGTACAGAAACGGGTGCTCCACCTTGGCCCGCACCTCTGCCTTGCGCCGCTCCGCCCGCGCCTCCGCGCTGCCCGCCGCCAAGCGCCGCCGCTGCCCAGCCTTCAAGGCCACTTGCCAGCGCACCTTACGCCCCCGATGCTCCGCGCGCTTGTCGATCCCCTGGTAACCCGCATCCGCGCACACCTCCCGCTCCCCGCCGTGCAGCAACTCATGCCCTTGGGTCACATCCGCCACGTTCGCCGCCGTCGCCGCCACGCTATGCGTCAGCCCCGTCTCGGCGTCCACGCCGATATGCGCCTTCATCCCGAAATACCATTGATTCCCCTTCTTGGTCTGATGCATCTGTGGGTCGCGACTCCGCTTCTTGTTCTTCGTCGAACTCGGCGCCGCGATGATCGTCGCGTCCAGAATCGTCCCCTCCCGCAGCCGCAAGCCTTGCTCCGCCAAGTGCGCGTTGATCTCCGCCATCAGCTTCCCGCCCAACTCGTGCCGCTCCAACAGATGCCGAAAGTTCAAAATCGTCGTCTCGTCCGGCAGCGCATCCCCCAAACGCAAGCCCACGAAGCGCCGCACCGACTCGATCTCGTACAGCATGTCCTCCATCCCCGGATCGCTCACGTTGTAAAACAACTGCACGCAATGCACGCGCAGCATCACCGCCAACTCGTACGGTCGCCGCCCCCGCCCCGCTTGGGGGTAGTACGGGCGGATGCGCTCCTCCAAGCGCTCCCACGGAATCAAGTCCTCCATCCGTGCCAGAAACTTCTCCCGCCTCGTCTGCTTCTTCTTCCCCTCGTACTCCAATTCTGCAAACGTCCGCTGCGCCATCGCTCTCCCCCTTATTCCCCGTGCCCGCTGCTCTCCCCTTATTATCCCAGTCAATAGCCTGCTTGTTCAGAGTTTCCCTAGCCGAGGCGGTCAAGACCGCGGCGGCCCGCGCCGGGATCCGCTACGACGCCGACACCGTCACAGCTGCGATCAACGCCGGCCGCGCTCTGGCACGGCACTAAACCGGCTCCACAATTCCGGAGAGAACCGGTTAGGTGAAACGGCCCCACAACTCCGGGACTGGCTAGGTGAAACGGCCCCACAACGTACAGGTAGTTCAGAGCAAGTAGTTCAAGAACAGCAAGTAGAGGCCCGCCCGAGGCTGGCCACCCACTCAATTTCCAAGACCATCAAACCGGGAAGGCATAGGCGTTGACTCTGGCGCAGCGCAGCTGCACGACCCGGCCGAACGAGATGGCGCTCGATGCCGCCATCAACGCGACGCGGGCGGCCGTCGCCGAGATCAGCAAGGCCGACGGCACGAGCATCAACCAGTTCGTGGACACGGCCGTCGCCCGAGAAAGGTCTCGGCGCTGCGGACCGCCGAGTTCTTCGCCGGTCGCGTGGCCCAGGGCGGACCCCGAGGCGGCGCGCCGGCTGCTACGAAGAGCGGGCGGACAGCCCCCGGATCCCGAAAACTGGCTCGAAGGGCAAGAAACGCGCCCTGCAGGAGCAGACGGAGAGATGCCACGGAAGACGGCGACGGAGTGGGAGCGCACAGCGGACGAGATCGACCGCGCTGAGTGGCGCCTGCTCGATGCCCTCGACGGCCGGCGACGAGGCCGCGATCGCCGCGGCCGAGGACGAGCTCGCGCTGCCAGCGGCGGACCGGCCGGCTCCGGCGGAAGCGCGCCGCGCGGCCGGGCGAACAACCTCCGGCTGTGCAGAGCTGATGGGGCAATCAGGAGCGGTGAGCCTTCCGATGTCGCCGGCCCATACTGGCGACGTCGGCCACGGGTTCGACGCGCGTACGATGACATTCAAAACAGCCGCAGCGCTGCTATTACCAAGCCAGCGACGGCGAGCATCCTCCAGGTCAGGTCAGCGCGCAGGCGAAGCGATCTCCGCCCGCAGCTCAGCGAGCCCGGCCTTGAACTGCTCGGATGTAACGTGGTCGCCATGGTCGGCCGCCTGACGGACGGTCTCAGTGATTGCGTCCACCGGGGCCGGCGTCCACCCGGGGTGCAGCATCTGGCGTCACTCCCGTCCCTGGTGTCGCTGGTAGCGCTCTCAGCAGAGTTCACTCAGCCGTAAACGGTGGTCAACCATGGGACACCACGCCGCAGCCTTGCACGGGCGCTAGGGCACGGGTGGGCCACCCCGAAGGAACGTCGAGAGGGCGAGGAAGACGCTCAACAGGGTGAAGCCGACCCCGATCATCCAGCGGAGCGTGCTGATCTCGCGCTGGAGAGGCTGGACCGAGCCGACGAGGGTATCGAACCGGGCGTTGGTCGCACTAGCGAGGGTATCGATCCGGGCGTTCGTCTCGGCGAACCTGGCGTTCGTCTCGCTGGTGAGGGTGTCGATCCGGGCGTTCATGTCGGCCCGGAGTTCCTTCAGGTCGGCGCGGATTGCGGTGGTGACGTTCTCGCCGGCCATGCTGGCGACGTCGGCCACGGCGTCGGCGACGGTGAGCGCATCGAGATTGAGCTTGGCAAGGGCCACGGCCAGACCGCCCGATTGGTGGCGGCCAGGATCATCAGCAGACGCGATCTCCGTCATCGGGCTGTCTCCTTGGCGGCCGGCAGGTCGAACAGCTCGCGGTCGCCGGTCCTTGACGAGAGCCTGATCTTGCGGCGGGTGTCGCGCTTGCGGGCCTCGGCGCGCCCTTCGGCGTGGAGCCGGGCGAGCTGGGAGTCGAGCTTGCGGCGCCGCTCCTCGAGCGCGGCGATCTGTTCCTTGAGGGAACGCTGCGCGGCCATCGGGGGCAGCGTATCATAGGATGATCCACGGCGGGGAACCGCCGGGACACCGGTCAACCCGAGTGAGCCGGAGGCGAGCAAGGGCGCACTACCCCGTTTCCCCTGGCGAGAAACGGCCGTGCGCGGAGACACCTGAGCGCCCATGGCGATCTGCCACGTGCGTTGTTCGAGCGGGAGCCGGGGCGGCGGCCAGTCGGGCGCGGCGAAGGTGGCCTACGTGCTCCGGGAGGGGAAGTACGAGCCGGGCCGCGACGACCTGGTGGCGTCCGGCTCGGGGAACCTTCCGGGGTGGGCGGAAGGGGATGCACGTGCGCTGTTCGCGGCGGCGGACGTGTACGAGCGGGCGAACGGGCGGCTGTTCGTGGAGGTGGAGAGCGCGCTTCCGAACGCAGCTCCGGGACGCGGGACGGCGGAGCCTCCCGCGCGCCGGACGGCCCGCCGGCCGCCGCCCTCGCCGCCCGCCCTGGTCCGGCGGCTGGGCCTCCTCCGCCCGGCTGGGTTTCTGCCCCGGCGCCGCCGCCCGCGCCGGTGCCCCGGTTCCCTACGAGGAGCGGGTCCGCCGCGCGGCGTGCTACGCTCCGCGCATGAGCGCCGATGCCAAGTGGATCGTCGGGGTCGTCGTCGGAACGTGGGTCGCCATGCTGGCGGTCGTCGTCACGCTGAACAGCGGCGTCCGCGACGAGGTGCGGGAGCTTCGCGCCGAGATGCGCACCGAGATGCGGGCTTTCGACGAACCGGCTCCGCGCCGTCGAAGTCGCCTTCGGCAAGGTCGATCAGCGGCTCGCTCTCCCAGCGCCGACGGTCGGTCACGCCGTCTCGCGAGACCCGTCCGCTGGTCGCGCCCCGGGAACCCGTGTGCGAGCCGCATGATTCCACTGGAGAGCCCGGTGCCGGAAATCGGCACGCCGGGTTCGGAGAGCGGGGGGAGGAAACGTGCCCACGGGACTCGGCCTGCGGCCCGGCTGCGAAAGCGCCGGACAAGCCACCGACTCCCTACCGGTTACGCGCCTCCCCTCGACTCTACACGAATGGTGTCGGTACCCTTGGGAGGACGCCGCCCGGCAGGTCATCGAGCGGTCCCTGCCGGAGGTGCGTCGGGTCTTCGAGAAGGCCTGCGCCCAGGTCCCCGAGTTCCAGGCGCGCGGGGCCGTGGACCCTCGGGAGGACGCCGCGGTCCGGAGGCCGGGGCCTGCGGGCCCCGGTCCCTGCCGGGCGGAGGAGGCCCGCCCGCCGGACCAGGCTCGCGAGACCCTCGGCGCGACCGGCGGGCCTTCCGGCGCGCGGGAGGCTCCGCCGTCCCGCGTCCCGGCGCTCCTCGAGGAGCGGGCGCGCATCGAGCAGCTCTACGAGCAGGCGCGGACGATGAGCTTCCGCGACGGCCGGGACGAGCTGGAGCGGGCGGCGAGGGCGGCCGAGGAGGCCCTGGAGCGGCAGGTCCGGGAGCTGCCCGGGTCCGAGCAGCGGGAGCTCCAGAGCCGCGAGCAGGCGCGTGGTCTCGACCGGGGTGGTCCGAGCCGGTGACCGCCCGGGCATCGGCAGCCGGCTCGATAGGGGCGCCTTCGCGCCCCTCGTACGGTTTTCTGACAGCGCTCAAGCAGGTCGGGTTCGGCTCCTTGGGTCATCGACGACCTCGGCTGTTTGGCGGCCCGTCACGCCTGGGACAACGGCAAGGTACAGGCCATCCCTCGCACGTCGCTCCGCCGGCACCGCGTGCTACGCTCCGGGCATGAGCGCCGATGCCAAGGTGGATCGTCGGGGTCGTCGTCGGAACGTGGGTCGCCATGCTGGCGGTCGTCGTCACGCTGAACAGTGGTGTCCGCGCCGACCTCCGGGACACGCGCACCGCTCTTGGCGTCCGGATGGACCGCATCGAAGGGCGGTCGACAGTCGCGGTCGGCGTCGTCGGATGCGCCGTAGTCCTGGGCCTGGATGCCGAAACGATCCCCCGCCAGGAGCCTCCTGAAGCGGCTGCAGGCGGCACGGCTGAGACTTCCGTTTATAATAGTAGAGGAGGGAACAGCAAATGAAGAGCGACGGTTCGGGTCGTCGCGACAGTGGAGTGAGTGACCGGTGGATGACAAGCCCGTGGGATTCGTGCGATGATCATTTCGCACAGCCATAAGTTCATTTTCGTCTGTCCGCGCAAGGTCGCCAGCACCAGCGTGCGGATTTCGCTGTCCCGCTCATGCTCAGAGGACGACGTGATCGTCGGCGACGACGTGTTCTCTCGAGACACGGACGGTACAGACTTCGGCGTTCTGTCGACGCGCAACGCGACCGCATTCCCTAGCTTTACGAAGCACACCTTGCCCAGCAATATCCGCGAGAACATCGGTGCCAGAATATGGGATGAGTATTTCAAGTTCACCGTGGTCAGAAATCCGTGGGACTTGCTCGTGTCCTTTGTCTACTTCAGGTTTGGCCCCGGCTGGCACGACACTCCTAGCTGGAAACTGTACCGTTTCCGCCATCTCCACGCCCTGTACCAGCTCTTCTACCGACAACGGGCGCGGCAAGATTTCAAGCGTGGCCGTCACAAAGACAGCGTCGACTTGATCCTGAAGAAGAATCTGTTGCCAAACATTGCGCAAATTCCCGAGTTTTACTTTATCGACTGTAAGGGGACGGTTGGTTTGGGTGGGGTGGGGGTGGGGGTGGATCTGCTGGGAGGGCAGGGGGTTGCGGGGAATTTGGGCCTGGTTTGGGTTTGCGCTCCGCTTCGCTCTCAGGCGCCCCCCGCTGCCGCTGTGGACAGTTGGTTTGCGCTCCGCGCCCGCCCCGCCCAAAAACGTTTAACTCGTTCATTCCCCATATGTTGCGCCCCTCTAGGCAAGCTGCCCGCAGACGCCGTGCGTTGCCGCTGAAACGCTTCAGGCTTGCCACCAAAGATCGCCGCTGTCAGCATGAGCGCATGAGCGCTGCCGCCATTATCGCCGCCAGCCATTGGCGGGATGTCCAGCGGCGCGATTGGCCGTTTGCCTACTTCTCTCCCCATGAGCTGGCCTCGCGCGGCAACGGCGCCGTTTGCACCGTCATCGCCGCCGGCGAACGGCTCGACGCCTTGCGCCGATTGCTCGGAAAACCGCTGGTCGTCAGCTCCGCCTACCGCGATCCGCTGCATAACGCCCGCGTCGGCGGAGCGCCGCTCTCCAGACACAAGGCCGGCGATGCGGCCGATATTCTCGCCGGCGGCATCCCCCGCCGCGAACTGCTCGCCGCCGCCGAGAACTGCGGCTTCACCGGCATCGGCCTCTATCGCACGTTCATTCATCTCGATTGCCGGCCGCTACGGCCGCTGACGCGGCCCGGGAAGAGCGGCCCGGGAAGAGCGGAGAGCAAGACAACGCCGCAGCCGCCGGTGCGCTGGTTCAGCGGCGGCAGAAGGACGCTGGAGCTATGGACCTAATGACCATCGCCGACGCCGCCTCGGGCGGCCTGCTGGGGCTGGTCGGCTCCGTGGTCGGCGTGGGCGCGCGGCATATCCAGACGCGGGCCGAGCATAAACGCCGGCTGGCCGAGCAGGAGCACGAGCTCGCGCTGCTCGACCGCCAGCGGGCCGCAGCCGCCGCAGAGACCGAACAGGAAATCGCGCTGGCCGCAGCCGCCGGATCGTGGGACGGCCTGCGCGCCTCCATCGCCCACGACACCGCCGCCGGCGCCGCGCCCGCCCTGCCCGCTTGGGTGCAGTCCGTGCGGGCGTTGATGCGTCCCGCGTTGACCCTGCTGCTGCTCGCCGCAGTCATCGTGATCTGGCGAGACCTCGCCGCCGTGCTGCCGCCGACCGAGGCCGCCGCCGCCGGACAGCATCTGGCGCGCGCCGTGGTCGCCGCCGCGACTACCGCCGTCGTCTGGTGGTTCGGCGACCGCTCGCTGGCCGGCGCGGGCGAGAAGCGGCGATGATCGATTGGGCGCATATCGCCGAGCGGGCCGTGATCCATTATTTCGCCTCGGCCGGGGTGTACCTGCCGATGCTCTGGCTGGCCTGGGTCGGCGAGCGCAAGCGCTGGTGGCCGCCGCTGCGCGGCTGGTGGGAGTTGGCTCTGCCGGCGGGAGTGTCGTGGGCGGCGATCTCGACGCGCGAGGTCTGGGATGTGGCTGCCGGCGGCTCGCCGGTGAAGTCGGTCGCCGATTGGCTGTCGTGGCTGGCCGGCCTGGGCACTGCGGTGTGGCTGGTCTATCGCCTCGCGCCACGGCTGTGGGCCGTGCTGCTGGAGATCGAGGAGGACCGGCGGAGGTGCGGGGCGCTGCGCGCCCCAGTGGAGAGTGGCGAGTGGAGAGTGGAGAGCAAAGACCCGCAACCGGGGAGTTCCGGATGTTGAGCCGGCCAATGGGGACATGCCCAGCCGTTTCCCGCCCTGCGCGCCCCAGTGGAGAGTGGAGAGTGGAGAGTGGAGAGCAAAGACCCGCAACCGGGGAGTTCCGGATATTGAAATGGCCGATTGGGACATGACCCATCTGATTCCCGCGCTGACCGTGCTCGTGCCGATCGCCTGCGGGCTGGCCGCGCTGTGGCAGCGGGCTACGGCGGACATGCGCCGCTCAGCCGATTGGCGGGCGCGGGTCGACGAACGCTTGAGCGATATGGACGGGCGGCTGGCCGCGCTGGAACGCCTGCGCGGGCCGACGCACGAAGATATGCAGCGCATCTCCGCCGGAGTGAGCAACGTGGACGGCCGGCTGGCCCGCGTCGAAGGCGAGCTCGGCGGCCTGCGCTCGGGCCTGGAGTTGATCCACGAGCATCTGCTGCGGGGCGCAGGGGGCGCCAGTGGAGAGTGAGGCGCGCTGCCGCGCGCCAGTGGAGAGTGGATAGCGGATAGTGGAAAGTGAAGATCCGTGAGCGGCGAGGCGCGGCCGCTGGCGCTGCCCTATCAGCGGGCCTGGCTGGAAGATCGGTCGCGGCTGAAAATCGGCATGATGGCCCGGCAGACAGGCAAGACCTGGGTCTGCACGCTGGAGATCGCGCTCGATTGCCTGGCCGCCGCAGCCGCCGGCCGGGCCGCCCGTTGGGTGATCCTTTCGCGCGGCGAACGGCAGGTGTTCGGTGTCAACTACTTTTGCCGGTCGACGACAATTATTTTTGCCGGCGCGCTAGCCGTCACGCCCGAAGCCCCTGGGCAGGTCGACAGCCTCCAGTACCGACAGATCCAGATCGCAGACCTGCTCGAGCAACTCCGCGGTCGCGGACCCGGCGAGGGATTCCGGCAACGCGTCCCGCCACTCCTGGTACTGTTCCTGCAACTCCAGGAGCGTCTGCACCGCGTCGTTCCACTGCTGTGGCCGCGACCTCCGGTCTGCTGGCCGGCGGTACCGGATCCGGGATTCGGCGACCTTCCGCCGCTCCCGGTAACGTGCCTGCCGCTCCGCGTTCGTCAGCGCCATAGGACTAATACTGCACCGTTACGTAACGGACCGGAGGGGAAGCGGTCGGCCGAGCGTTCGAGGCGCAAGCGTGGCGACAGACCCCACCGCTCGGTTGCCGTCGGCATTGGTGTACGCGTGTGCGTTGGTCCGCGACAGCGGAGCGGCTCCCCGGCGTCGCACTTCCGGGCAGTCGAACGCGGGCCAGCCTTCCGGCTGGCCCGCAAGGGCTTCCCGCACGCTCGGCCACAGGCAGTCACCCGAAGGGCCGGAGCGTAGCGGAGGACTCGCGCAGCGGGTTGACGGCCTGTGGCCGAGCGTGCGCGAGGTAAACGTTCCGAGTGCAGCGAGGGCCTTCATAACCGCCAGCTCGCCGACGTCTCGGACCACACAGGTTTCAGGAAGCAGCGGGTCGACGGCGCCGCGGCAACAGCGGACCCGGCGGACGTCCACGACGTGCCGGCGGTGGTGATGGCGCCGGCGATGTCGGTCGCGACGGGTCCGTTCGATAGCTCGGCACGTCGAACTCGAGCACCACCGAGTGGTGTACCAGCCGGTCGATCGCCGCGGCGGTGGCCATCTGGTCGCGGAAGATCCGGTCCCACTGGCTGAACACCAGGTTGCTGGTCACCATCACCGAGCGCCGCTCGTAGCGCTCGGCCAGCAATGTGAACAGCACCTCGGCCTCGTCCGGGCTCTGCTGCACGTAGCCGAGATCATCGGCCAGAATCACCTCGAAGAGGTCGAGCTTGCGCAGCGCCCGCGGCAGGTCGAGGTCGCGTTTGGCGCCGAGCAGTTCCTGCACCAGGGCGTAGGCCGGCACGCACAACACGCTGTGGCCGGCTTCGACCAGCGCGTGCGCGACCGCGCACAACGCGTGGCTCTTGCCGACGCCCGGCAGACCGAAGGCGAGCACATTGGTCGCCGTTTCGAGGAACGCCCCGGTGGCCAGCGTCTTCAACTGCTGCACGACCGGGCCCGGCAACCTTCCGGTGTCGAGCGTCTCGAACGTCTTGCCGGGCGGCAGACGCGATGCTCGTCGCAATCGGGCAATCCGGCGCTGGCGACGCGCCTCGGCTTCGGCCTCGAACACTTCCAGCAACACCGGCAGCGCGTCGTGGTGGCCGGCCTGTGTCAGCCGCGGTACCAACTCCTCGGCCGCCGTCGTCAGGTTGAACTGCGTCAGCAGCGTCGTCACCTGCGTGCTCGGGGCCGTCATCCGTGCAGACCTCCGGTCAACAACGCGTCGTAACGCGTCAGGTCCGGGCGAGGGATGTGGACCACCGGCACGGTCGGGACCGGCGGACGCACCTCGGCCTGAACGCTGGCGTACTCGCACGTGTCGCCGGCGTCGAGGCGAGCCCGAAGCGTCGCCTCGACCCGCCGCTCGCTGGTCGTCGCCGCCAGGTGCAGCAGCCGCACATACTCGACGTCGGCCCGCTCGCCGTGCGTCCGACCCAGCGCGTCATACGCCGCCCGGAACGTCAGCGACGGGAACAGCTCCTCCCGGAAGCGATACCGCGCAAAGGCGCCCGGCTTGCGAACCAGGCTGCCGATGATGTGGCGGTAGTCGATCCGGTGGTCCGCCGCGCCCCGCAGCCGCGGCATCGTGCACAGCACCCGGCCGCCGTAGAGGACATCGACCGTCGACGGGTGCTGACGAGCCTCGACCGTGTGACCTATCAGGCGCGACGGCACCGAGTAGATTCGGCTGCCGATGCGAATCGTGCTCCACTTGCGCACTCTGCACTGGAAGGTCGTGTACTCCGGGATCCGCGCCGCCGGCAACGGTCGCAGATACGAACGCTCCTCGGCCAGCCGAGCCGCCGCCGGCCGGTTCCGCTCTTCGTCGACGACCGCACGCACGAAGCGCAGATACGCCGATTCGTCGACGAAGTCTCTGTCGCCCCGCAGCAGCAGCGCCTGCTCGATGGCCGTCTTCGTGCGGAAGTGCGCCTGCTCGGCGACCCCGTTCTCGTGCGGTTTCCCCGGCTGGATCCGCGACGAGTCCAGCCCGTAGTGGTCCAGAACCTGCCGGAAACGTGCCGTCAACTGGCGCCCGCCGCTGCGCTTCAGCTCGTGCGTCGCCGCCGACAGATTGTCGTGACGAAGCACCGCCGGCACCGCACCCAGTGTCCACAGCGCGCCCTGCAGGCCAGCCACCAGCGCCTCGAACGTCTCGCTCAGCGCCAGCCCCACATACGTCCACTTGCTGTAGCTCAGCACCCACTCGAACAACAGGTGCGGGAACCCAACGCCCCGGATCGTCACGCCCAGATCGCTCGTGTCGGTGAAGTCGAACGCCGCTTCCCGACCCGCAACCGCCACCTGCTCGAAGTACACCTCGCGGTCCGCACCGTACTGCACCCGCCAGTCGCGGACCCGCCGCTGCAGCGTCCGTAGCTGCCCCTCCTGAAAGCAACCCGGATGCCGCCGGCACAGCGCCTTGAACAGCGTCAGCACCTGCAGCCGGCCGTCGGCATCGGCCACAAGCTGCGGCACCACCTCCGACTCCCACACGTCGGCGAACGGGTCCTCCCGCGTCCGCCACGTCCGCGGCGCCTTCGCCGTCGACGGCAACGCGCCGCTCTGCCACTGGCGCGCCGTCCGCTCGCTCATTCCCGCCGCCGCCGCGGCCGCCGCCAACGTCTTCCCCGACATCCGTTTCTCTCGCAATCGCCGAACCTGCGCATCCGTGACCAACCCGTCCTCCGCGAGGAAAACGGGCAGTCTCACACGACTCCGGGTGGGTCCACGAACCGGCCGATCGCGTCCTCGGCAACCGGCAAAAATAATTGTCGTTGATCAATGGCAATTGAAGCGGGTTCATGGGAGCCATTACATCTTTGCGAAGGATGGAGTGGGCGCTCGTATAGAGCTTTGAAGCGCGGCCTGCAGAAGCACCTCATGAAAATTGCCCGGATCGACGAGGCGGAACTTTAGCACCTTGAGCGCCGCCGGGAAACCGACCGAGGCGGCGCGGCTGAGCGCATAACCCTGAACGGGCGGCATGAGAGCCGCCGGCGGAAAATTTGTGAAGAACGTTGACATATAGTCAAGCATCCTACTAGGGTAAGGGTATCCGCCCCAAGCGAGTACGCCCGTTCGTCTATCCTGAACGTGTGCAGAAAACTTGGGGCTTTCCCTTTTGAGTGTGTGGCAATGAGGACGCGACGCATAGCCGTGCTCATTGACGGTGGGTTCTTCCTGAAACGGCTGCCCAAGGTCGTTGACGAACGGTTCCGCGACACCGCCAAGACCGTTGCGGAAACGGCCCGTGTTCTATGTAAACGTCATGTTCAGAAGCTGATCGGCGAAGCGCAGGACGAGCAACAGAGCGTCTGGCTCGATCATGTCTATCGTCTTTTCTACTACGATGCGTTTCCTTTCGTCGGCGTGTCCCATCATCCGATTCTGAATCGCCGTGTTGAGTTCGGCAAGACCTCGGAAGCGGCCTTCCGTCTGGAGTTGTTCAACGCTCTCCGCCACAAGCGCAAATTCGCACTTCGTTTGGGAAAAGTCGTCAAAGAAAGCGATTGGCGAATTTCGGCGCGTCTGACCAAGCGGTTGCTGAAGACGAGGGAGCGGATTGCCGTTCTGGAAAAATATCTGCAACGGCAGCAAAATTGTTGCTCGGCGCCCCTGTCGGACGATGAAATCGCTGAATTCAGAGAACTGGCCGCTGCTTGGCGGAATCTCGAAGAACGCGATGTTTCGCTCGGCTTGCGTCAGAAGGGGGTCGATATGCGCATCGGTCTCGACATCGCCTCCATCACGCTGAAAAAACAGGCCGACACAATTATTCTTGTCTCCGGTGACAGCGACTTCGTGCCGGCAGCCAAGTTGGCGCGTCGCGAAGGAGTCGAATTCATTCTCGATCCGATGTGGCATAAAATTTCCGACGATCTGTTCGAACATATCGACGGCCTTTATTCTCCGCTCCGTCCTACTGACGTCGATGAGGCAAGGACGGACGACGAAGGCTGAACGACAAAGGATGACGAAGAACAAAACCGTCGAAACTCTTACCCACGGCGAGGCCAAGCGCGCCAACATTCCTTCGGTCGAGTATCAGGCCATGGTGGAGCAGGACGACGAGCGCAACCCTGTGCGGGTCGCCTACGCGCG
The DNA here is from genome assembly GCA_965214915.1 of Bryobacterales bacterium. GTDB lineage: Bacteria > Acidobacteriota > Terriglobia > Bryobacterales > UBA6623 > CATQHP01. Next base: position 304,289 of record CBDCCP010000002.1, read on the forward strand.
GCGCAACCGCGATCTCGACCCGCAGCTTGTCTGGCGCGGCAAAGACGAGCAGGACCGGGCGGACCTCGTCGTGCAGGCGCCGCCGCTCTACATCCAGGAGAAAGTCCACCCCAAGGCGCTGATCGACGATTTGCTGCGCAGCGCAGGGAACGGCGCTCAGGCCGACGCCCAGCGCGACCTGTTCGCCGACTTCAACGGCCTGCCGGACGACGATTTGGCGAAAACCGAGTTCTACCGGCACGCGGCCAACTGGTCGAACCGCATGATCCTCGGCGACAGCCTGCGCGTCATGGCCTCGCTGGCCGAGCGCGAGGGGCTGCGCGGCAAGGTGCAGTGCATCTATATCGACCCGCCCTACGGCATCAAGTTCAACTCCAATTTCCAGTGGTCCACCACCAGCCGCGACGTGAAAGACGGCAAGGCCGAACACATCACCCGCGAGCCGGAGCAGGTCAAGGCGTTCCGCGATACCTGGCGCGACGGCATCCACTCCTATCTGAGCTATCTGCGCGACCGGCTGACCGCGGCGCGGGATCTGCTCGCCGAAAGCGGCTCGATCTTCGTGCAGATCGGGGACGAGAACGTGCATCGCGTGCGGGCGCTGATGGATGAGGTGCTCGGGGAGGAGAATTTCACAAGTCTGATTTCGATCCAAACAACCGCTGGCTTCCAGGCGGAATATCTCGGCAACATGTCCGACTTCGTGCTTTGGTACACCAAGGATAAAACGAAGGGCAAGGCCCGGCCACCCCGGTACCTCAAGCAATTCGTGCTCGGCAAAGACAACGCGAGGTGGCTAATGTTTGACGACTTTACCTATCGGGGAGTCACCAGACCGGAAAGAGATGGATCTGCAAACATCCCGGTGGGTGTAAAACCATACAAACCAGACAACATCATCTCGCAAGGACGTGCGAAAGAACCACAACCTTTCGTGTTTCAGGGAAAAACCTACGATGCATGGAACAAGAACTCCCATTGGAAGGCCAACTACCCCACAGGGATGGAACGCTTGGCGCGCGCCGGGCGAGTACATGTCGCAAAAGACTCGATCCAGTACATTCGATATCACACGGACTTTACAGCTTCCGTCTACGGAAACATTTGGACAGACACCGGAACGGGCAACTTTACAGACGACAAGGTCTATGTAGTACAGACCAATTCCAAGGTTGTAGAGCGCTGCATCTTGATGACTACTGACCCTGGCGACCTCGTGCTCGACCCCACCTGCGGCTCCGGCACGACCGCCTACGTTGCCGAGCAATGGGGCCGCCGCTGGATTACCATCGACACCTCCCGCGTCGCTCTGGCGCTGGCCCGCGCCCGCATCATGGGCGCGCGCTACCCCTATTACCTGCTGGCCGACAGCCCGGAAGGGCGGCGGAAGGAGGCCGAAATTGCCCATACCGCCCCGTCCGAGGAGTCTACATCCGGCAACATTCGCCAGGGCTTCGTGTATGCGCGCGTGCCGCATATCACACTCAAATCCATCGCCAACAACGCCGAAATCGACGTCATCTGGGAACGCTGGCAGAAGACGCTCGAACCGCTGCGAAGGCGGTTGTCAGTGACCAGTGGCCGGTGGTCGGCCCACGGGCCGCGAGACGCTGAACGCAGACCGCTGGAAGAATGGGAGATTCCCAGAGAGCGCCCGAACGACTGGCCGGAAGCAGCCCAACCTTTGCTCGCCGACTTCTGGCAGGCGCGCATCGCCCGGCAGAAGGAGATCGACGTCTCCATCGCCGCCAAGGCGGACTACGAGTATCTCTACGACAAGCCCTACGAGGATAAAAAGAAGGTGCGCGTCGCCGGTCCGTTCACCGTGGAGAGCCTGTCGCCGCACCGCGTCCTAGGCGTCAACGAGAACGACGAGCCGATCGACCGCGCAGCGCCCGATGCCGGCGGAGGCCCGGACTTCGCCGCCGTGATCCTGGAGCAGCTCAAAACGTCCGGCGTCCAGCAGGCGCACAAGGACGACAAGATCGCGTTCTCTTCGCTCGCGCCCTGGCCGGGGCGCTTCGTCTGCGCGGAAGGCCGGTTCGATAGTGCCGGCCGCAGGTCACAGATCACGGAAAATCGCGCAGCGATTTTCATCGGTCCGGAGTTCGGCACGGTCTCGCGCTCCGATCTCGTGCTGGCCGCCCGCGAGGCGGCGGACGCGGGTTTCGACGCGCTGATCGCCTGCGCTTTCAACTACGAGGCCCCGGCCGCGGAGTTCGACAAACTGGGGCCGGTGCCGGTGCTGAAGGCGCGCATGAACGCCGACCTGCACATGGCCGGCGACCTCAAGAACACCGGCAAGGGCAACCTCTTCGTTATCTTCGGAGAACCGGATATAGAAGTGGCCAGTGGCCGGTGGTTAGTGGCCGGGGATGGGAGAATGGTGGCCAATTATGAGCAGGTTAAAGAGCTATCGGGAGTTGGAAGTCTGGAAAAAATCAATCGAGTTGGCAGAGACAGTCTATCGAATCTCTGCCGGGTTCCCGCCGGAGGAGAAGTTCGGCATGACCAGTCAACTGCGGCGGGCGGCGGTATCGGTAGCGGCAAACATCGCGGAGGGAGCGGAACGTCACGGAACCGGGGAGTTTCTCCAGTTTCTGGGAGTCGCGAGCGGCTCGTTGGCGGAGCCGGAGACCTTTCTGATTCTGGCGCAACGTCTGGGACTGGCCGCGCCCGAGCAGACCGCTCCCCCGATGCAGCAAGCGGCGGAAGTCGGGCGGATGCTCAACGGACTGAAGCGCTCGCTGCGCTCGAGAAGTTGACGGAGCGCGACTTCCCGCTCTCGCTGACCACCGGCCACTGGACACAGGTCACCGTCCACGGCGTGGACGTATTCCACCCCAACAGCGGCGAGATTCGCAGCGACGGGGCCGAGGGCATCGCCTGCTGGTTCATCGACACCGACTACAACGACGAGAGCTTCTTCGTGCGCCACGCTTATTTTCTGGGCGCGAACGACCCGTACAAGGCGCTGAAAACTACGCTGAAGGCCGAAATCGACCGCGAGGCGTGGGAAACTCTCCACAGCGACACGTCGCGCCCCTTCGAGCGGCCGCGGTCCGGCCGCATCGCCGTCAAAGTCATCAACCACTTGGGCGACGAGGTGATGAAGGTGTTCCGGGTATGAAACGGGCCGTGCAACAGAGAAGGCTTCATGGCTAGCGCCCAGCAACTCAAGGCGCTTTTCAAGTCGCATCTGGAAGGCGACGACGACCGTTTCTTCTCGGTCGCCATGCAAGTCGCCGCTCACGAAGCAAAGCTGGGTCACGGCAAGCTCGCTGAAGAATTGCGCGCCATGATCGATCGAGCCAAGAGCCGGCGCGTAGCGGCGGCGCCGGTGCCGATCAGTCGTCCGCACGGCGAATTGGCGAACCTTCTGGAGGTTTCCTACCCGAAAGCCCGGATGGGAGAGATGATCCTTGGAGATGTTCTGGCGGAGCAGCTTCGGCGCGTCATCCGCGAGCAACGCCATGCCGGGCGGATTTTGGAGCATGGCCTTTCGCCCAGGCGCAAACTCTTGTTGACAGGCCCTCCCGGCACAGGCAAGACGCTGACGGCTTCCGTTCTGGCTGGGGAGCTCGGTCTTCCTCTCCTGCAGGTACGACTCGACGGGCTCATCACCAAATACATGGGGGAGACGGCGGCCAAACTGCGGCAGATATTCGATGCCACAGGTCGGACTCGGGGCGTTTATTTCTTCGACGAGTTCGATGCCATCGGCCCGCAGCGCGGACTTGCCAACGACGTGGGCGAGATCCGCCGGGTGCTGAACAGCTTTCTACTGATGATGGAGCAAGATCGCTCGCAGAGCCTCGTCGTTGCGGCGACCAACCATCCCGGTCTCCTCGACACTGCGCTTTTCCGCCGCTTCGACGATGTTCTGCATTACGACTTGCCCGCTGAGCCTCAGATCGTGCAATTGCTGAAGAAGCGTCTTTCCGGAGCCGCTGTCGAAGGGGTCTGTTGGCAGACTCTTGCCGGCTTGGCCCTCGGGTTGAGTTACGCCGAGATTGCCCGCGCCGCAAATGAGGTTCTAAAAAGCGCCCTGGTCCATCGCCGTGCCCAGGTTCACGAAGCGGACATCCGGGAAATGCTCGTGGAACGCAAGAGTATGGCTGAGAGGCTGAGCGGGAAAAAAGCGTAGCGGACGGAACGCGATTTCGGCATGGCGAATGGAACCGAAGGGAGAAATCGACACTTCATTCTCGAAGGAGTCACGGAAACCGAGCCGTATCGTTCTCAGGGCATGGGCCGGCGACCGGATCCTCCAGAGCAGAATCGAGAGCGGCACGGCGCGGCGTTACGGCGCCAAATCAGAGATCTTCAGGAGGCAGCAAATTCCGCCCGAGAAGCCCAACAGGCAGCGGGGATTGAGGACGGCCTGGGACTTCAGGTCGAGTTCGAGAGCTTCCCCGATATCGAGCTTGCCTTTGAGAGCTTGGCGCGAGAGCGTCGGGGCATCGAGCTGTTGAATGTCCGTCAAGAAGACGCACTGACCCGCGCGACCGTCTTTGTGCCCGATGGAAAACTCGATCACTTCGAGGGACTCATCCGCGACTACTTGGAGAGGAAACGGGACAGCGCCGGCCGCGCTCGCGACCACAGACGGCTGATCGATGCAATCCAACGGATTCGGGCAGCGAGCCTGCGGGCGCTCTGGACGGATGCCCCCGAAGAGTTCCCGGCTGATGACGAGGGGCCGTTCTGGTGGGAAGTGTGGCTGCCTGTCCGCAAGGATCGGCAGGCGGTGACAGCGGCGTTTCGCCGGCAGGCCGAAGCCGGGGATATGCAAACGGCGCCGGGAGAACTGATTTTCCCGGAGCGCACTGTGTTGTTGACTCGCGCGTCCGCCCCGCAAATGCGGCGCTCGCTGCTTATCCTCAACAGCATTGCCGAGTTGCGGCGGGCGAAGGAGACGGCCGAGTTCTTCGCTTCCTTGCGGCCGGAGGAACAAGCCGAGTGGCTTGACGATCTGTTGGCCCGGACCCAATACCCTGCAGACGGCGACGAAGCGCCGCATGTATGTCTGCTCGACACGGGTGTCAATCGCGGTCACCAGTTGCTTGCCCCCGCGATCTCCCGCAACGACTTGCATACGGTCGAACCTGCATGGGGCGCCGGCGATTCTGTTGGTCATGGAACGCAGATGGCGGGATTGGCTCTTGCGGGGAATTTGACGAAACTCCTCGCCGGCAGCGATCCGGTGGCAATCGATCACCGCCTCGAATCGGTGAAGCTCCTGCCGGCGGCCGGCGCCACAGGCACGGATCCCCGGCACCATGGATATCTGACAGTAGAAGCAGTGGCGCGCCCCGAGATCACCGCCCCCTCTCGGTCAAGGGTCTTCGGCATGGCCGTCACGGCACGGGATAATCGCGACCGGGGTCGGCCGTCGGCATGGTCGGCGGCGCTCGACTCTTTGGCGGCGGATGTCGATGGATACGGAAACCGTCCGCGTCTACTGACCGTGTCCGCCGGAAACGTCGACGATAACAAGGCATGGTCCAGTTGCCCGAACAGCAACGACACGGACGGGATACATGATCCCGCCCAGGCCTGGAACGTGCTCACTGTTGGGGCTTACACGGACTTCGTGCAGATCACCGAAGCCGATGCGGGTGGCCATGAGCCTATCGCTCCCAAAGGGGGCTTGAGCCCGTTCAGCACGACTTCACTGACGTGGCGGCCGCACTGGCCGCTCAAGCCGGACGTGACGCTCGAAGGCGGCAACGCCGCGAAGGACTCAGTGAGCGCCGTATGGATGCCCAGCCTCAGCTTGCTGACGACCCATCACCGCCCCTTTGACCGGCTCTTCACGACGGCCAATGCCACAAGCGCCGCAACGGCCCTCGCGTCTCGGCTGGCAGCGCAGGTAATGGCCGCATATCCCGATCTGTGGCCGGAGACAATCCGCGCCCTGATCGTGCATTCGGCGGAATGGACCGAGGCCATGAAGCACGCGTTCCTACCTGAAGATGGGAATCCAACGAAACGGGATTACGGACTCCTGCTCCGGAGATGTGGATTTGGCGTGCCGGCTCTCGACCGCGCCCTTTGGAGCGTTGCGAATTCGCTCACGATGGTCATCCAGGAAAGGCTGCATCCCTTCAAGCGCGAACCGGCGAAACAGCCCGCGCTTCGCGACATGCATCTCCACGGTCTGCCCTGGCCTCGCGACGTTCTGGAGAGTTTGGGAGAGACACAGATCGAGATGCGCGTTACACTCTCGTATTTCATCGAACCCAATCCGTCGCAACGAGGCGTCCGCTCGCGTTACCGGTACGAGTCTCACGGTCTCCGTTTCGATGTCAAAAGACCGCTCGAATCGATCGACGAGTTTCGAAAACGGATCAACGTAATGGCGCGGGACGAGGAAGAAAGAACCCGACGGAGCGATAGCGATCCGGCGTGGCTGATAGGAAAACAGGGGCGGCATAAAGGCTCGCTGCACGGAGATACCTGGCATGGAAGCGCGGCCGACCTTGCGAGCAGGGACAGCATCGCCGTCTATCCCGCGACAGGCTGGTGGAAGACGCGTTCCGCACTCGAAAGGTACGATCAAGAGGCGCGGTATGCCTTGGTCGTCAGCATCAAGGCGCCGGAAACCGATATCGATCTCTACACCGCAGTGGCGAATCGAATCGGTCTGCCGGTTGCAGCAGAAACCTGAACATGCAATTCCGCATTGCCGACACCTTTACCGGCAGCCTCGCCAAACTGACCGGCGGTGAGCAGAAGGCGGTCAAGACCGCGGCCTTCGATTTGCAATTGAATCCGGCTCAGCCGGGGCTGAGCTTGCACAAGCTGGACGGAGCCCGAGACCCGCATTTCTGGTCCGTGAGGGTTAGCCGCGATATTCGCATCGTCGTGCATCGGACCGGGAGCAGCCTGATGCTGTGCTACGTGGACCACCACGACCATGCCTATCAATGGGCCGCACGGCGCAAGCTGGAAACCCACCCCAAGACCGGCGCGGCCCAACTGGTCGAAGTGCGCGAGACGGTTCGAGAAATCGTCGTGCCCGCGTATGTGCAAGGGGAGCGGCCCGCGCCGCCCAAGCCGCTGCTGTTCGCAGACATCGCGGAGAGCGATCTGCTGAGTTACGGCGTGCCGGCCGAATGGTTGCCCGACGTGCGCAATGCCGACGAAGACAGTTTTTTGGAGCTGGCCGAGCATTTGCCGGACGAGGCGGCGGAGGCGCTGCTCCAATTGGCCGCCGGGGAAATGCCGCGGCTCGTGCAGCAGGCCGCCGTCCCCGACCCCTTCGAGCATCCCGATGCACAGCGCCGCTTCCGCGTGATGCGCGATGCCGCGGAGTTGGAGCGCGCTCTCGACTATCCCTGGGAGAAGTGGGCGGTGTTCCTTCACCCGGCGCAGCGGCAGGTCGTCGAGAAGGACTACAACGGCCCGGCTCGCGTGTGCGGCTCGGCGGGCACGGGCAAGACCATTGCGGCTCTCCACCGCGCCGTGCATCTCGCGCGCGCCGACTCGGACGCCCGGGTCTTGCTCACCACGTTCTCCGACACCTTGGCCGATGCGCTGCGGGCGAAACTCAGACTGTTGATCCACAACGAACCCCGGCTTGCGGAACGCGTGGAAGTCGACGCACTCGATGCGGTCGGCGAGCGGCTTTACCGGGCGCGCTTCGGCCCCCCGAAAATCGCCGCTCGGGAGTTGATTCGAGAGCTTCTGGCGCAAGCCGCCGGCCAAGCGGAGGCGGACGGCTTCGCCCCCCGGTTCCTGTTGAGCGAGTGGGAGGACATCGTTGACGCCTGGCAGTTGGATAGTTGGGAAGCCTACCGCGATGTCAAACGGCTCGGCCGCAAGACGCGCCTGCCCGTCGAGCGGCGCGCGGCGCTCTGGGCCGTCTTCGCGAAGGCCAAGACCGAACTTCGGGAGCGAGGGCTGATCACCCGGGCCGGCATGTTCGGCCTGCTTGCCGCGAAGCTCGAAGGCTCCCGGAATCCGCCATTTGCCTTCGCCGTCGTGGACGAGGCGCAGGATATCGGCGTCGCCCAACTGCGTTTTCTTGCCGCATTGGGCAGCGGGCGTCCGAATAGCCTCTTTTTCGCGGGCGATCTGGGGCAGCGGATTTTCCGTACGCCGTTTTCCTGGAAAGCGCTGGGCGTCGATGTTCGGGGAAGATCGCAGACTCTGAAGCTCAACTATCGAACGTCCCATCAAATCCGCATGCAGGCGGATCGTTTGCTGGGTCCCGAAGTCGCCGATGTGGACGGCAACATCGAGGATCGGCGCGGCACGGTCTCCGCGTTCAACGGCGCGCCTCCGGCCATACGCCTTTTCGCGACCCAGCGGGAAGAAAGCGAGGCAGTCGCGGCATGGCTGCAGGAACGCTGGGACGAAGGCGCGGATGCCGATGAGATTGGCCTATTCGTGCGTTCGGCGAAAGAGTTGGACCGAGCGCGCGCGGCAGCGCGCGGCGCCGGGTTTCGTTTTCGAGTCTTGGACGGAAGCGCGGCGCCGGGCGGCGGCGTAGCGATTGGCACGATGCATCTGGCGAAGGGCCTGGAGTTCCGCGCCGTAGCGGTGATGGCCTGCGACGACGAGGCGATCCCGCTGCAGGAACGCCTCGAAGCCATCGCCGACGATGCGGACCTCGAAGAGGTTTACGACACGGAGAGGCACTTGCTCTACGTCGCCTGCACGCGCGCTCGGGACCACTTGCTGATTACGGGCGTCAAGCCCGCTTCGGAGTTTCTGGACGACCTGTTGCCGTGATGCCAGATTCGCCGGGCGAGAAATTTGGCTCCTCAGGTAGGACTCGAACCTACAACCCTCCGGTTAACAGCCGGATGCTCTACCATTGAGCTACTGAGGAGCAGGGCGACTCCTTTGATCGTCGCAGACGGCGGGCGGTCGTGTCAAACCGCTGTGCGGGATCAGGACATATGAGACGGCGGGGGAATACCGAAGCTGTGGTTATGAAGGTACTGGATAGGGGAGCGGGAGTCAAGGGCGTCATGGGGGCGGTGGTGGTTGTAGCGGTGGGCGAAGGCGTCGATCAGGGGGTTGAGTTGCTGGAGGCGGTGGGGCAGGGAGTAGACGGAGTAGAACGCGTAGCGCCAGGTGGCTTGCATGCGCTCGACGCGGCCGTTGAGTTGGGGGCTTCGGGGAGGCAGGACGTAGAGGTCGATGCGGCGCTGTTGGCAGGCGTTCTCGAAGTCTTTCTGGAACTCGGAACCGCCGTCGACCTGGATGGCGCGGATGGGGAAGGGGGCGGATTGAACGAGTTTGTCGAGGAAGCGAGCGGCGGAAGCGGAGGTGGCCTGGGAGGCGGCCATAGCAGCGGTCCAGCGGGAGTAGCGATCGAGGGCGGTGAAGTGTTTGATGGTCTTGCCGGGCAGCAGAGTGAGCGAGAGGGTGTCGATCTGGACGGCCTCGCCGGGCGCTTTGGCGGGCAGCGCGGCGCGTAAGCGGCGCGCATAGGGGCGGCGGGCGCGGCGGGTTCGGCCGGGCGGGCGGCGGAAGACGAAGACGGGTTGCAGGCGTCCGCGGCGCACCAGGCGGGCCAGGATGCGCCCGACGGTGCTGTCGGAGACGGCATGGCCCTCGGCGCGCAACAGCGGGCCGAGCTTGCGTTTGCCCCACACCGGGTTGTCTTCCCGCAGGGCTTCGACGCGCTCCACCAGCGCTGGACTCCAGCGCGGCCGGCACAGCTTGCGGGGCCGTCGGGAACGCAGTTCAGGCTGCTTGCGCCAGCGATAGAGCGTGGCGCGGGATACGCCCACCGCGTCCGCCGCCGCCTGCGCGCTCAGCCCCTGCGCCCTGGCCTCGCGCCAGCGCCGCACCGCGTCGCGCCGGCTCTCCAGGGCCGCATCGACTTTTCCCTCTCCCAACTGCGCCGCAACGCGGGCACTGCTGATAACCTGTCTCGGTAGGCCAAAAACCTGCATGGGGTTCTCCTTTCGCTCGTTGGGTTGTTCTTCTACGAGCTTCGGAGAACCCCACCTGCGGAGGCAACCCCTGGCCGGCCGCCCCCCCTGTCGATCCGGCCGGGCTCCACCTCGAAGAGCGGGCCATCGCCCTCTATGAGCGGTGTACGCGGCGGGACGGAACCCGTCAAGGGTACGCTACGCCGCGCCCTGGCGGGCGCGCCCTTGACTGAACCCGCCCCGCCGCAAAAACTATGACCCGGTAGGAGGGCGATGGCCCTCTGACGCCGGCTCGCGGCGTCTCACATCTATCTGAACCGGCACAACCGCGGCCGCTTGTCGGGGCTACTCGCCGCGCAGGACCTCCAGTGGTTTTTGGCCCAGGATGCGGAAGCCGGCGCCCCAGCCCGCGGCGTTGGCCGTCAGCGCCGCGGCCGCCACGGTAAAGACGTTGGGCAGCCAGTCGACGGCCGCTTCGGCTTCCAGCACCTGCTCCAGCAGCAGGAACGAGAAACCCGTCGCCAGAAAACTGCCCATCAGGCCCGCGACCGCTCCGAGAATCAGGAACTCGACCGAGAAAATCCGCGCGATCTTGGATCGCGTCGCGCCCAGCGTCTTGAGCACGGCGACTTCGCGGATGCGCCGGAAGCGAGTCGAGGCGACGCTCGACATCAGGATGATGACCCCCGCCAGGATGGCGAACGCGGAGACGAAGCGAATGACCACGGCGATCTGGTCGACGACCTCGCGCACGATGGTCAGCACGTCGGCTGCGTTGATCACGCTGACCGACGGGAAAAGCTCGAATGCCTTGCGCTGCAGCTCTACCGCCTGATCGGGGGCCACGCGGACTCCGCCGAAGTAGATCGTGGGCAGGCCCTCGAGCGCCCGGCGGTTCAACACGAAGTCGTTGCTCGATCCCGGACGGATGCCTTCCACGCGGTGCGTCGCGACGACCCGCGCCGAGACTTCCTTGCCGCCGACCCGCCACTTCAAGGTCGAGCCGAGGCCGACGCCCAGCACCTCGGCCGCGCCTTCCCGGACGGAAACGGCATTTTCGGCGGGCTCGTCGCTCCACCACTCGCCCGAGACGATTTCGATTTCCTCGGGCCGGCCCTCGGCCCAAGTGATCGCCCTGGCGGCTCGGAAGCGCCGGTTCCATCCCTGTAAGGGAAGCTCTTCCAGACTCACGCCGTCGATGGCCAGCAGCCGCGCCGCGACGGACGGCAGCAACTCCGCCCCGCTGTCGATGCCCGGGTGGCTGCGCAGCAACTCCTCCAACGGGCCGCGTTCTTCTTCGGTGATGTTGACCAGGAAAACGTTGGGCATGTCCGGCGGGGCGCTGCGGATAAGTTGCGACAAGACGGTGGTCTGCAACAGATAGACCGAAAGCGTGAAAGTTACGCCGATTCCCAGAGCGACGAGGACGGCTTCCGCGTGGACGCCCGGACGGTAAAGATTGGCGATCCCGTGCCGCAGTGGGACGGGCAAGCGCATCAGCGAGATTTTCGGCAACGCCTTCAACGCCCGCAGGAGGGACCATGCCGTCAGGCTCATGACCGCGAGACTGCCGGCGAGCCCCGCGGCGAACCAGCCGCCGAGCTCCCACGAGTCGCCTAGCCACGCGGCGACCGCGGCCAGCGCCGCGGCGATTCCGGCTCCGACCGCCAAGGACGCCCGCCATTGCCGCCGCCGGTCTTGCCATGAGCGGTTCGGTTCCTCCATGTCCCTGCGGAAGATCAGCGCCGGCTGGACGTTGCGGACGCTCAGCAGCGTCGGGAGCGAGAACAGGAGCGTGGTCAGAACGCCGATGGAGCCGGCCTGGACCGCCGGCCAGGGCTGCCATTCCAAAGAGGGCGCGCCTGGAAAATACTGCTCGACGAATACCGGGGCGACGCTTTGCACGATCAACCCGAGTGTGACGCCGATGAGGCTGCCGAACGTTCCCAGAGCCAGAGCTTGCAGCGCAAAAATACGAACGATCTGCCGGGACTGCGCGCCGACGCACTTCATGATGGCGATCGTGTCGAGCCTTTGCCGGATGTGAGAATGCATCGCCGTGGCGACTCCGAGGCCGCCGACGATCATGGCGATCAGGCTGACCAGGCTGAGGAAGTTGACGGCGCGGTCGAGGCCGCGGCGGATGGTCGGATGCGTCTCGCGGAAGTCCGCGACGCGCGCTCCGGGCAGACCTTGCCGCAGCGCTCGCCGCGTCTCCTCGACCGAGAGACCCTCGGCCGGCAGCTTGAACAGGAACCGTTGCGACGCGCGGCTGCCCGGTTGCATCAGGCCCGTGCGCTCGAGCGCCGCTTCAGAGAGCATGACCCGCGGCCCCACGTTCATGCTGCCCGTCATGCGGTCGGGCTCCACGGTAAGCACTCCCGCGATGCGGAATTCTTCGTTGCCCAAGCGAACGCCATCGCCGACATTGACGCCCAGCCGCAGCAGCAAGTCGTCCGAAACGACGACGCTTTCGGCGGTCAGGGCCGCGCGCAATTCCCGCGGCGGAGTGAGCTCGATTTCTCCATAAAAAGGGTAGCGGGCGGGGTCGACGGCCTTGACCGAGACCAGCAACGGGCGCGGCACGGCCGGACTGCTCATCATCGACGGCGTTTCGATGACGCGGGTGAGCGCCGCTCCGCGCGCAACCAGATCGTCGAGCGCCTGCTGTTCGTCGGGGCCGGGCTCGTGGAAGATGCGGGCGCTGATATCAGCGGCCATCAGGATGCGGGCATCGCGCAGCAGCATCTGTCGAAACGCCGCGCAAAAGCCGCGAACCCCGCTGAGAACGCCTACGCCGAGCGCCACCGCGAGCACGACGAAAACGAACTTGCCCGTGGATGCCCGCGCCTCGCGCCACGCGATCTTCGCGGCGAGACGCCATGAGTTGTTGGCAGACAAGTCTTCAGGTTAGCGAATCGGGATTTTTACCTGCACGGCGTCACGGCTCCGCTTGAACTTTCACCGGAGGAGAGGGGACGGGCAGCCGGCTCGCAGCGAATATCCGGTTGAATGTCGCCCGCGTCGATGCCCGCACCTCGTCCAGCAGAGAGGCCAGCGATTGTCCTTGCGGGCGAATGGGGCTCCAGCGTCCGACGAGCTCGCCGAGCATGTCCAGGAGCCGCCGCTCGGATGGAAGCGCGCTCGATGACGATCCCGTCGCTACGCGGATGGCATGATCCAATGCGCGGAAGAATGTAGCCGCGTCCAACAGGGAATTGCGGTCGTTATCGTCGAGAAGCCCCGTGGCGTGAATGATCTCGATGCGCTGGAGCGTGTTGAGCGATTCGAAGAACATCTCCGCCCGCCTGAGGCGCAAGGCCATCAAGATGAAGTCGATGTCGTAGTAGCCGCCGGCTCCGGATTTGATTGGACGTTTGTCTCCCTGGTCTTTCTCGATCCTCTGGCGCATTTTAATCAACAGGGGAGACAGGTCGTCGCTGAGGCCGAAGCGGCGCCAGGCGACGTCTTGCAACTCCGAAAGGAAGCGCTTGACCGCCGCGGCATCGCCGGCGATCGTCCTTGCTTTCATGTAGGTCAGGGCTTCCCAAGCTTCGGCTTTTTGGGCGAAGTAGCTCAAAAACTGCTCTTCCGTCTGCACGAGCTCGCCGTCGCGGCCCAGGGGGCGCAGCCGCGGGTCCATGCTGAACATCCGTCCGGCGCCGGTAGGGCTGCTCACGATGTCGATGACGCGGTTGGCGACTCGTGTCCAATGCGCCGCCCGCGGCGCTTCGTCGTCCGCAATCACGAAGACGATATCGGCGTCCGAGTCGAGATCGAATTCCCGCATCCCGAGTCTGCCGAGAGCAATGATCCTCATGCTGCGGCCGTCGGCCCCGCCGGCGGAGAGTTCTCGCGCCGCGAGCGTGTAGGCCGCCTGGATCATCCATGCCGCCAGATCGCTCGAGCGCAGCAGCGTGGTGAAGATAGGCTCGCTCCAAAACACGCTGCGCGCCTGTATGCGAAACATCTGACGGCGGTAGAAACGGCGCATGCCGGCTGCGGCTTCGTCCGCGTCCGCCGCGGAGTTCAGCAGCCACTCGATGTAGGGATGGACTGCACGCGGCGTGTACTCCCCGCCGGCGTTCTCGGAATCGCCGTAGGGCTGCTCGGCAATGGCCGCGATTTCTGCCAGGTCTTCGGGGAATCGAGCGATGTAACCGGCGAGATAGGGGCTGTGCTCCACCAGGTCGGCGACGCAGTCGAGAAGGAATGGGCGCTGTCGCAAGCAGTCGAGCGCGACGGGCTGCGCGGCTGCGCTGTCCAGCAGGCGTTCGAACTCGCGGCTGCCGCGGCGGAGGTCGACCGCGGCGAGTGCGCGGCCGAGGTCCGGCGACAGTCGTTGGAATTGGGGCAGATGCTTGAGATGCTTGCGCCGGCGGTCCTGCGGGGCGCCGCGGCGCGTATCCGCGGCGGGTTCGTCCTCGTTTTCGTCGGCTGCTTGCGGTCCCGCCCCCCCCGGTCCGGCCGGCGCCGCGGTCGGGCGCGGGCGCTGACTTTGAATCACGCGGTCGTATATCGCGGCGACGACTTTGAAATGTTTTCTGATGTTGTCCGGCAACCGCTGCTCTTCGCCGGCGTCGGCGCCGCCGTGGATCTGAAACGCGAGCCGGCGCAGAGCAGCGGGTTGCGCCGGCAGCGTATGCGTTTGCTTGTTGGCTTGGAGTTGGAGTCGATGCTCGATCTTCCTCAGGTAGTGATAAGCGGAAGAAAGACGGTCGTAGTCCGCGGCTGCGATATATTCCTTTTGCTTGAGTTGCTGCAGCGCAAAGAGCGTTCCGCCGCTGCGCAACGAGGGATCGCGGCCGCCGTAGAGCCGCTGCATGCACTGCACCAGAAATTCGATGTCGCGGATGCCGCCCGGATCCAGCTTGACGTTGATCCCGGCGTTGCCGTCCCGCGCGCGTTGCTTGCGGATGCGGTCTCTGGACTCCGCCAGGTTTTCGATTTGGGAGAAATCGGTGGTGGTTTGATAAATCCGCGGAATCACCATATTCAGAAAGTGCCGTCCGAGGCGGCGGTCGCCGGCGACCGCCCGGGCCTTGATCAGCATCTGGAGCTCCCAATCGCGCGCCCGATTGAAGTAATAGTTCGCGGCGTAAGCCATCGGCGTCACGAGGTCTCCCGCGCCGCCTTCCGGACGCAGGCGCAGATCGACGCGGAAGTTGAAGCCCTCCGGCGTCATCATCGACAGCACCTTGGTCAGCTTCACGGCGGTCTGCTTGTTGAAATCGTGATTTGTGGTGACGACCGGTCCCCAGGTATGGCCGTCGCCCGTGTGCAGGTACATCAGATCGATGTCGGAGCTGTAATTCAATTCCGCGCCGCCCAGCTTGCCCAGCGCGAGCACGACGAAGTAGCAACTGATCGGGCCGGTATCGGCTGCGCACAAGGGACGGCCGAAGCGGTAAATGAGTTGATAGCGCACATGGTCGTGCGCGGCTTGCAGCACGGCGTCGGCAAGATTCGACAGATCCAGGGTCACCTCGGCCAATGGAGCGATGCCCAGAAAATCCCGCAAGCCGATGCGCAGCATATGCTTGTGCTTGAAGCGCGCAAGCAGTTGCGCAACCTCCGCCTCATCGGCGTCGACGCGGATAGAGCCGATATCGGCGCGCAATTCCCCGCTGGGGATCAGGCGTCGGAGATTCCGCGGCTCCAGCGCCCAGCGCAGCAGTTCCGGATAGCGCAGCAGAATATCCGACAGGAACGCGCTGTTGCCGAATAAGGTAAGCGCGGCGCGCAGGGCATCGCCGGAGTAATCGTCCGGCCGCAGCGCCCGGGGCATCTCTGAAAAGAAGCGGTCGAGCCGTTGCAGCGCAGCGCCGCGGTCGGGAACGGCGGCCAACAGGGACGGAATCTCGGCCGCCGCCTGACTCGGGAGCTTTTTCGCAAGCGACGCAAGCAGCGGCGCCAAGCGAGGGTCTTCCGCCGCTGCCCGGCCGGCGGATGGGCGTTCGTCGGGGGCCACCGCTTGCAGAATACCGCAGAACCCGGCGGAAGTTCCCTGCCTGCCCGCGGGGCGCTTCCGCCCGCGGGCGCCGACGTGAAACAATGTCATTGCAGGGATGCTTAAAAAGTCAGCGACGGCAACTCGCCGCGGATTCTCCGGGGCGCTTGCGGCGTTTGCCGCGGCAGCGCCGAGCCTGCTCGCGGAGACGCGCCAGGAAAAAGGAAAGCGGCTGATCGAACAGGCGCGCGAGTCGATCGGCGGAGACGCTTTCCTGGACATACGGACTTCGGTGCGCGCGGGGCGCGCCTATTCCTTCTACAACCGCCAAGTGCGCGGCTTGGCGCGGATTACGATTTACGACCGGTTCGAAGAGCCCAAACCGGAGGCCGACGCCGATTGGCTGCCCATCAGCCGCCGCGAAGTCTATACGGAAAAGGGCGACTACTATGCGCTTTTCCTCAACGGCAAGGGCTACGAAGTCACCTACCGCGGGGCCGCCCCGCAACCCGAAGACTATATGCAGCGTTATCGCCTCGCCAGCCGCCGGGACATCTTCTACTTCATGCGCTACCGCATGAACGAACCCGGCCTCTATTACTACTACACGGGAACCGAAATCATCGATAACACCCCTTGCGACGCCGTGGATATTACCGACGCAGAAGGAGAGGCGATTACGGTTTACCTGCGCCAATCGGACGGGCTGCCGCTGAGCCAGGTTTACCTGCGGCGGGATCCGAAAACCCGCATTCCTTACGAGGAGCGTTCCGTTTTCGGACGTTACCGCGAAGTCGGCCCCACGCTGCTGCCGTGGATCATCCGCCGCGAGCGCGACGGCGACAAGGTTTTCGAGCTTTTTGCCAACTCCTATCGCACTAACGCCGCGCTCGACCCCAAGATCTTCTCCCTCGAGAAGGGTGTGAAGATGCTGTCTCCCGACCCGTAGGCCGGTGGTAGCATGGAGCGAGGCGGGAGCCGGCCGATGAAGACGGTTGCGTTGGGAAAGACCGGCCTTACCGTTTCGAAAGCCTGCCTGGGGACGATGACTTTCGGTTCCCAAGTCGGTCCCGCCGAAGCGCGGCGCATGGTCGATTACGCCCTGGATCGGGGCGTGAATTTCTTCGACACGGCGAACGTTTACAACCAGGGAGCTTCCGAGGAAATTACGGGCCGGGCGCTGAAGGCAAAGCGCTCCGCGGTCGTGCTGGCGACCAAAGTGCGCGGCCGCATGAAGACGCCGAAGGAATACGGCGGGCTTTCGCCGCAAGCGATCCGCTACGCGGCCGAGGAGAGCCTGCGGCGCTTGGGCACGGACTATATCGACATCTACTATCTGCATCAGCCCGACTACGCCGTCGAGATCGAAGAGACTCTGGGCGCGATGGACGACTTGCGCCGCGAGGGCAAGATCCGCTTTGTGGCGACGTCGAATTACGCCGCCTGGCAGATGGCCGAGATCGCCGCGATTTCTGCGCGCAGGGGGTTCCCGGCGCCGGCCGTCGCGCAGCCGATGTACAACTGCCTGGCGCGCGGAATCGAGCAGGAATATCTGCCGTTCACCAAGCGTTACGGCATCGCAAACGTCTGCTACAACCCGCTGGCCGGCGGCCTGTTGAGCGGCAAGCAGTCGCTCGCGGCCGGACCTCTTGCGGGCACCCGTTTCGACTTCAACGCGGTGTATCGCAAGCGCTTTTGGCATCCCGCCTACTTCGAGGCGGTGGAGGCGCTGCGCGCCGTTGCCGCCCGCTGCGGAGTTTCGCCGGTCGAGCTTGCGCTCCGTTGGCTGGCGTCCCGCGCGGATTGCCTGATCGTCGGCGCTTCGCGATTCGAGCATCTGACGGAGAATTTGGCGTCCTGCGCCGGCGGCGCGCTGCCGGACGAGGCGCTCGAGTCCTGCGACGCGGTATGGGAGCAACTGCGCGGCCCGACGCCCCGCTACAATCGCTGACCGCTTCGGGCGCGCGGAGAAAAAAACGCCGCAAATCTTGCTCCGCCAAGCTTGACGCGAACGCGGCTTCGGCGCTATCGTGCAGCCATGACACGCAAACAGTTTCTGGCCAGTCCCCTGATGGCGGCCGCCGCCGCCGCCGCCGCCGGCGCCGCGCCGGTCGGCTCGAACGGCTACAAACCGAAGCGGATCAACCGCGCGATCGAGTTGCTCGCCGCCGACCAGCCGATCTATTACACCGGCGGCCGCGGCGGCTACGCAGAGGGCGTCAAGGCGGCGGGCACGTACGCCGATTACATCAACTACGAGATGGAGCACGGCGCTCTGGATTTCAGCGCGCTGCGCGCCTTCATGCGCGGCTTGGCGGACAGCGGCCCGACCCGCAGCGGCCACCGCACGCCGGCCGTCATCGCCACGCTGCCCGTGCTGGGCATCGACGAGATGCATATGCGGGCGAATTTCTGGGTCGTGCAGCAGGCGCTCTTATGCGGCATCCACGGTACCCTGCTCTGCCACGCGCGGGAGCCCGAGGCGATCAAATGGATGGTGCGGGCGGCCCGTTACCCCAACGCGAAACCGGTCGCGCCCGAGTTGGGCGAAGGTTTGCTGGGCAACGGCAGCCAGGGGTATCCCGCTGAAATCTGGGGCGTCTCCCGCGACGAGTATCAGCGCAAGGCCGACCCGTGGCCGTTGAACCCCGAAGGCGAATTCCTGCTCGGACTCAAGATCGAAGACCGCCACGCGCTGAAGAACGCGGAGCAATCGACCGCGGTGCCCGGCATCGGGTTCGCCGAGTGGGGGCCGGGCGACATGGGGCTTTCGCTCGACCTGCCCGATGGCCACGTAGCCAACGCCCGGCTGCACCCGAAAATGCGCAAAGCGCGGGCTACGGTATTCAACGCCTGCAAGAAAAACAACATTGCGTTTTTGAATACCGTGCGCGAAGACGACGTGACCGACATGATCGACGAGGGCGTGCGCATCTGCTCCGGCGCATCGCGGGCGACCGCGGAAAAAGGCCGGCGCTACACCAAGCGCGAGATGCCTTGGTAGCGCGGCGAAGCTCCGTTCGCGTTCTCGCCTCCGTACTGCTGCTCTTTTTCCTCGGCTGCAGCGGCAACGGCGGCGTTCCCGAATTGCGCTTGGCGCACGTCGCCTCGCCGGGATCGCTGGTGGCGCTGTCCGCGGAGGAGTTCGCGCGGCGGGCCAACGAGCGGCTGGCCGGATGCGCCAAGGTGAGCGTTTTCGGCTCCAGTCAGCTCGGCGACGACGAGACCCTGCTGATCAAGCTGAAACTGGGCACGGTGGATTTCTCGATTCCCTCGACGATCATGTCGTCCGCCGTCGAGTCCTTCGGGCTTTTCGAGATGCCCTATCTGGTCAAAGACCGCGCGCACATGGCCGCCATCGAAGAACGCATCGTCAGGCCGCGCTTGGCCAAAGACGCCGCGCAGCGCGGGTTCAAGCTTCTCGCCGTCTGGGAGAACGGCTTCCGCCACATCACCAACAGCCGGCGGCCGATCGAAGGCCCCGAAGACCTGGCGGGCATCAAGCTGCGCACGCCCCGCGGCCGCTGGCGCGTGCGCCTGTTTCAAAGCTTGGGGGCGAATCCTACCCCCATGTCGCTCGCGGAAACCTTCATGGCGCTGCAAACCGGGGTGATCGACGGGCAGGAAAATCCGCTGAGTCAGATCCACAGCCAGAAATTTCATGAAGTGCAGGAATATCTCAGCCTGACCGGACACGTTTATACCCCCGCGTATCTGCTTGCCGGCGCCGCCCGCTGGCGCGCGCTGCCGCTCGACGTGCAGGAAATCGTGGAGCGCACGGCGCAGGACCTTCAACTTTACGTGTACGCACAGGCCGAGGAGCTGGAACAGCGGCTCCTCGCCGATCTGGAGGCTTCGGGGATCAAGGTCAACCGCGCGGACCGCGCTCGCTTTATCGCCGCGGGCGGCCCGATGTTCGAGCGGTTCGGCGCCGAGGTCCCCGGCGGAAAAGCGATGATTGAAAGCGCGCTTGCCTCCGCTGCCGAATAGTCCCGATACTATTGACCCGAGCGGACGCAGCCGCTTCGGGCGGAACGAACTCTTGGCATTTCTCCATCAATTGCGCGAGGCGATTCGGCGTTTCCTGGAAGGGGTCGTCATCGCCATCGTTGCCTCGCTGTCGATTCTGGTCGTCGCTGCCGTTGTCTTGCGCAAGAGCGGCTATTCGCTGGTCTGGTACGACGAGGTGGCCGCGGTGCTGCTGGCCTGGCTTACCTTTTACGGCGCGGCGCTGGCGGCGCTCCACCGCGCGCACATCGGGTTTCCCAAGTTCGTCGAGCGGTTCGACGGACGGCCCCGCCGCGTCTTGTTCCTGCTGCGCAAGGCGCTTGTCATCGGCTTTTTCGCGCTGACCGCGTGGATGGGCGTCAAGATGATGACCGTGCTCGGCGGAACCTTTCTGGTGAGCTTGCCTTGGCTGCCGGCCCGAGTGGTGTATTCGGCGATCCCCGCCGGGTCGATCTTGTTCGTGCTGGCCGAGATTCTCCCGCCGCCCCGAGCGGCGCAGGGTGAGCGCTTATGACGCTTGCGGCGATCGTTCTGGGCTTGGTTGCATTGATCCTGATCGACGTTCCCATTGCCGTTGCCCTGGGCTTGGCCGCCGTGGGCGCAATGGCTTTCGAGACCGGGCTCCACGACCTGCCTAACATCCCGCTCACGCTGCACGAGGGCTCGACGAAATTCTCTCTGATCGCGATTCCATTGTTCATTCTGGCGGGCGCGGTGATGAACGCCACGGGCATCTCGCGCAGGCTGATCGCGTTCACCTCGGCGCTGATCGGCTTCGTTCGCGGCGGCTTGTCGATGGTGACGATCGGCGCCTCGCTTTTTTTCGCGGAAATTTCCGGATCGGCTGTCGCCGATGTCGCCGCCTTGGGGTCGATCCTCATCCCGGCCATGAAACGCTCGGGGTATTCGGCGGACTTCGCGGCAGCAGTGACCTCGTCTGCCTCTACCCTGGCCGTGATTATCCCGCCGTCGATTCCCATGATCCTGTACGCGGTGATGGCCGGGGCTTCGGTTGTCAAATTGTTCGTCGCGGGCATCGTTCCCGGCGTCATCGGCGGCGCACTGATGATGTTTGCGGCGCACCGCATCGCGGTGAAAAGGGGCTATCCCGCCGAGCAGAGATTCCTGTGGAAGCGCGTGGCGGAGACATTCCGCGAGGCCGCTTGGGCGCTTTTGCTGCCGGTGATCATCCTCGGCGGCATTTTTTCGGGATGGGTCACGGCCACGGAGGGCGCCGGCTTGGCCGTGGCCGCCGCGGTGGCGATCGGCGGTCTCGTCTATCGCGAGATGAATCTCGCGGCCTTGAAGCGGGCCGCTCTGGAGGGCGGGTCGCAAACGGCGGTGGTCATGCTGCTCGTCGCGGCTTCCGCTTTGCTCGGCGAGCACCTGACGGCCATGCAGGTTCCGCAGTCGGTCGCCGCATCGCTGCTCGATCTGACCGACAACCGCTGGGCGATTCTGGGGCTGCTCAATGTTTTCTTTCTATTGATCGGGTTGTTTTTGCATTCGGCCGCGGCGATTATCCTGGTGGTGCCGATCGTCATGCCGTTGGTCGAAGCGGCCGGAATCGACCCGGTGCATTTCGGTTTGGTGGTAACGCTCAACTTGGGCATCGGCCAGCAGACGCCTCCCGTGGCGAGTGTGTTGGTCACGGCCTGCTCGATCGCCAAAGCCGACATCTGGGACGTCAGCCGCGCGAACGCGGCATTCGTCGGCGTGCTGGTGCTCGTGCTGCTGCTGACGACATATTTCCCGGCGGTTCCGCTCAGTCTGGTGGAGTGGTTCTACCGCTGAGGCCGACCGCCGCTACGGCCCGTAAGTCGAATGGGCTTGCACCGCCCAACGGCCGTCGCGCAGGGTCGCGAGAAACACGGCATCGTAAGCGGACAGCGCCTCGCCGTCCGCATTCAATCTGCTGTAGCGCACGTTCAGATTGGCCCCGCTCGGCCCTGTTTGATAGACCTCCATCGAATCGATTCGGGTTTCGGGCCAGGTTCTTTGCCGCCCGGGCGCCGTGCCGGACAGGAAGTCCGCCCGCGTCTTCCAGAAATCGAGACCGGAAGAGCTCAGCCGTAGTTGCGGGAAATGCATCGTATCGGCCCAGCTTTCGGGATCGAGCGCGTTCAAGGCATCGAAGTAAGCCTGCACAGCCGTTTGCGCGGCCTCCCGGATATCCACTGTCTGCTCGCCGCTCGGCAGGAAGCCGGAGCCGAAACGCGACTGAATGCCCCAATGTCCGCCCTGCCGCGTAACGATGTAGGTAACTTGCTGCGAGGCGATGGTTTCGCCGTTCTCGCGGTAGCGGCTGTATCGGCCCGCGATGTGCATCTTGTCCCGCGAAACGTGCAGCACGCGGCGGCTGTTCCACTGGCTGCGATGCCAACCGGCCGCGAGGACCCGCGCGAAGACTCCGCGCTGATTGCGAATGTAATCCTCTCGGGTCGGCGCAAGGCCGAAATTGCCGGCAGACGGCCGGACGTGCGGAAAATGCAGCGATTGCGCCCAAACCGCCGTGTCGCGCGTATTCCAGGTTTCCTGAAAGCGGTCGAGCGCGGCCAGGCCTATCTTGCGCAGGCGGTCGCGCTCGGCCTCTTGGACGGCCGCGTTTGGCGCCTCGACGCTCGAGTCCGGGACGCGCTTGTACCAGGAAGACGTCGCGAGGCTCCCGATCGTCCAGCCCAGAACTGCGGAGGCCAATGTAATCGCGGTCGCAGAAAGACCGGAAAGAGGTTTGGGAACGGTGTGGCTCATGTTCACAGTCCGAGTCAGTCTATCGCATGCGCCGCTAATTGTGGCACTGCTTGCAGGCTTGTTCCTTAGCCAGGAGCAAGTGCTTCGCCGCCGTCGAGCCGTGGGCGTTGTGGCAGAGGCCGCAGCTTTCTAGCACGTGCGGCTCGTGGCTGTGGATTTTGATGAATTCTTCTTTTACATGGCAGCCGAAGCAGCCGCCGCTGAAGCGGAAGCGACCGCGGCGACTCAGCGCGTGGCAGCTTGCGCATGCCACGGCGGCGGGCGGATGCGGCACGAACTCCCGGAACCCCTCCGCAGCGGAAGGGCCTACATGGATGCGCGTTTCCCGCTTGCCGCCGTCCCATTCGAGAGTAATGATGTGTTCCCCGGGCGCCGCGTCGATCGGCGCCCGAAAGACGTTGGGGAACGGCTCTTCGGCGTCGAGCGCAACGCCGTCGAGCAGCAGTCTGCCGCCGGGCGCCGCCGCCGCGATGTCGATCTTGCCCTCGCGGAGCCACGAGCCGTCGACCGGCCGCATGATTTTGCCCTCCGGTTCGGCGGAAAAACCCGGCAGCGTAAACGCCAGGAGCGCGCAGACCGCACAAGCCGCTTTACGCATGAATGCGGCAGACCGCCCCGGCATACGGACTCTTGTTGTCCCGATGGCCCGGCGCGATGCCGGCGTCGCAGTAATACAGGTTTCCCTTCCACCAGGTCATGCCGTGCGGGTCGGGGTCGCTGCTGTCGAGTTGGATTGCTTCGAGGATGCGCCCCGTGCGGATGTCGAAACGCAAGATGCGGAAGTCGTTCGAGAACATGCACCAGATGAACTCGCCGTCCCAGCCCATGCCGTGAGCGCGGGGCAGCGGAGTGTCGAAGTCGTGGAAGACATTGATGTCCGCATCGGCCTTGAGAATCTTGTTGGGGTTGAACTGCGTGATCCACAGAAAATCCTTGGCCCACAGCAGGCCGTGCAGTCCGCCGCCGCTCGGCGTCTGGAAGTTGCGGATGTGCTTGCCCGTCTTGGCGTCCATTTTGACGATGCGCCCGCCTTGCGCAACGTCGTGCGGACGCCGCGGCCGCAGTTTGCCGGGGCCGTTGGCCGCCACGAACACCAAGCCGTTTCCGGCCGCTATCCCGCTCGTGTTCGAGGACTGCGTCTCGTAGGAAACCAGCGGCTTGCCGCTCTCCCAATCGAGCAAGTGAACGCGGTCCGTCACCTGCTCGCCGACCCACAGGCCGTCTTCGGTTGCTTCCAGGCCGTTGGGATGTCCCTCCGGCGATTGGAACAGCACTTCGACCTTGCGCCGTCGTCGGATCGGATAGTTTTCTCCCGCAATCGTCTTGGCCAAGCCGGTTGTCGAAACAAGCCCGGCAGCGGCCGGCAGCATGGAAAATTCCCGCCGTGTCATAGTGGTCCTCCCGTATATCCCCAATTGCGTATCCGCACCAGAGTGCGGTCAATGTCGGCGATCTTGGCCACGCCGGACATGCCCATATCGAGCGCCAGCTCGGTTTTCAGAAGTTGCAGAACCCTGGCCACGCCCTGCCGCCCGAAACAGGTCAGCCCCCAGAGGTAAGGCCGCGCCACGCCGACGGCGGCGGCGCCCAGGGCCAACGCCTTCAAAATATCCGTGCCGCGCCGAAAGCCGCCGTCGATCAGCACCGGCATTTTCCCCGCCGCCGCTTGGACGCATTCGGGCAGCGCCTCGATGGTCGAGCCGGTGTGGTCGAGTTGCCGCGCGCCGTGGTTGGAGACCACGACGGCATCCATGCCTGCTCCGACGGCCTTCTCGACGTCTTCGCCGATCATGATCCCCTTGAGCATGATCTTCAGATCGGTTGCGTCGCGCAACCGCTTCACTGTATCCCATGTGGGCGTCGGAAACGGCCGGCTCGGGTATTCGCCGGTTTTCCAGGTTCGATCGCCCTTGTTGTAGATCAGGTTGCCGGCGCTGTCGCGGGGGATGCGGTCCAGGTTGCACCAACTGCGCACGAGGCCGTTGTGGATCGAGCGCTCGCGGTGCGAAACGAGCATGTTGTCCACGGTAAAGCAGATGCCCGTGCAGTCGGTATCCTCCAACCCTTCGACGAAGTCGAGCATCGTATTCTGCGTGCGGAACTGCCCGCCGATGGTGTAGCGCCACCAGTGCTTGGGGCCGTTTCCGGAGGCGAGGTAATCGTCGATGCCGCCGTTCGTGACGAACATGGCGTTGGCCGCGGCCGCCCCGCGCGCCGTCTCTTCCTCGCCGTTTCGGAAAAAGCAGTTCTTGCCGCCCGCCGGACAGACGAAGAGCGGGTAGTCGAGCTTCTTGCCCAGCAGTTCCGTGGTCAGGTCGATCTTGTGAACGTCGGTCAGAAAGCGCGGGCGCAGAACGATGCGGTTGAAAGCGAGCCGGTTTTCCTTGAGCGAGATCTCGTCCTTGCCGCCTTCGTCCATGTAGTCGAAAGCAACCGGGTCGAGCAGCGATTTGGCCAACTCGCGGAAGTCGAAGACGTTGGCCAGCTTCGTGGAGTCGGCGAGCTCGGGCTTTTCCGCCCCGAGCAACAGCGGGGAAGCGAGCAAGAAACCGGCCAGACGCTCGAACGCTTCGCGCCGGTTGACGCTGCGAGACATGCCGCTTGCGATGCTATCGCCGCCGGCAGGCCGTTGTCAACGTCTCGGTCACTGCGAATAGCGCTTCTTGAACTCCGCCGCGGCCGCGGCGCGGGCGGCCAGCTCCGCGCTGCTCGTCTTTCCCAGGAACCAGCGGTGCATCTCCGAGTTGAGCGTCTCGTCCAGGGCGGCGGCGAGCCGGCGGGCGGCGGGCGCCTTGCTCCCGCTGCGGTGATGGGCGATCAACTCCCGCAACTGGGGAACGAATTCCATGTAAAAGCGATGGGCGACCTCGTACATGCCGTGCCACTGGGTGTAGTCGGAACCCATCATCGCCGCGCCGTGCCGGGCGCGCCGCCCCTCGTGATGCCACAGGAAGAAATAGGTGAACTCCAGCTCTTCGTCGAATTCGACCGCAGTCAGCAGCCCGTCGGCGCGGGCCTGTCGGAACAGCCGGCTCGCCGGCCGTCCGAACTTGTCGTTGTACAGGTTGACCAGGTTGTCGAACTGCTCGTACCAGTTCCCCACCCATTCCGGCGCATGGCAGCTTGCGCACACTTCTTGCATGTCGCGGCGGCGGTCCTGCCAACTCTTCACGCTCTTGCCCTGCTTGGCCGCCGCCGCGTCGATCTTCTCGGATACGGCCGGCCGCAAGGTCCAGGAAATGCGCTCGCCTACGTCGTGCGTCAAGGGCAGGGTGCGGGTCGCGCTCATGTGGCACGTCGTGCAGGTGGGCCCCTGCTCGAAATCGCGTCCCGGAACCCATTCCTTCTCTTCCATCAGCGGCTCGAACCGCGCGCGGTTGGCTTCGAAGGCGATGCCGTGCTTGGAGGATTGGTAAACCTCCAGTTGGGGATGGTCGGGGCCGAGGTGGCAGCGCCCGCAGTTTTCCGGAGCGCGGGCCTGCGCCCGGGAGAAGTTGTGCCGCAGATGGCAGGCGGTGCAGGAGCCGCGCGAGCCGTCCGGGTTGATCCGCCCGATGCCGGTATTGGGCCACGTCGCCGGGTCCAGCTTGCCGTCCTCCAGCACGCGCACCTCGGAGCCGTGGCATTGCAGGCAGCCGCTCACCGCGGCTGCGGACGCCTCGACCTTGGCGCCCTGCGCGTCGAATCGGGTAAACCCTTCGACGACTTCGGCCAGGACGTTGTCCAGGCTGCCCAGAATTTGGCCGCCCTTGGAGTGATGGCTGGCCTCGAACTCGGCCGTTTCCCGCTCGTGGCATCCGCCGCAGTCCTGCGGCGTCACGATGGTGGCGATCAGCGTTCCCTCGTGCATGTAGCCGTCCACGTCGCCCGGCTCGGCAACGTGGCACTGGAGGCAGCCGATTCCCGTCCGGGCGTGTTCGCTGATCTCCCACTGCTGTACGATTCCCGGTGACTTCACGCGGTGGCAGTCCACGCAATCGGCGTTCTCCGCCGTCACCACCGCATCGGGAGCGCGCAAGACGCGCCGGCGGCCTCCTTCGACCCATGCGACCAGCAGCAACGAAAGCATGAACAGGCCGGCGAGGGCGATGATCACAGTCTGTTTTTTCTCAAGAGTCATAACCGTCTCCCCATTACGGAATCGAATCGAGCGCTTCCCACACGGTCAGAGCCAGCAGCAGCGCCACCCCGGCGGCTCCGAATGCGATGCCGGCCTCGCTTTGCGGATTGCGCCGGCGCAGCCATTTGTCCACGAAGGGCCAGAAAACGATCAGGGCCAGGAAGATTCCCTGAGTGACGACGGCCGTCCGCTCGGTCATCAACTTGAGCCAGCGGAAGGCCCACAGAAAATACCATTCGGGCTTGATGTGCTCCGGCGTCTCCAGCGGATTCGCCTTTTCCGCCAGGCCGGCTGGAAAGATCAGCGCCAGACAGGTGAGCAGGAACATCAGGAAGAGCGCCAGCGCCAATTCCGTAAGAAAATGATCCGGGAAGAAGGGGAACGTCCTGCGCTCTTTCTTCGGCGGGTCGAGCTCGGTCACCCCGTGCGCCCGGACCAGATAGATGTGGATGGCGATGCAGCCCAGCGTCAGCGTCGGAATCGCGCCGATGTGCAGCACGAAGAGCCGCGTCAGCATGTTCTGCCCTACGGTCGGGCCGCCGCGCAGAAATTCCGCCAGTCGTTCTCCGACGAGCGGCACGGCGCCCAGCAGATTGGCGGCCACGGTTGCGCCCCAGTAGGAAAGCTGCTCCCAGACGAGCGAATAGCCGGTGAACCCGGCTCCCAGGGTCAAGATCAACAGGCCGCAGCCGACCATCCAGTTCACTTCCCGCGGCGCGCGGTAGGCGCCGGTGAAGAAAACCCGCATCATGTGCAGCAGCAGCGCGGCGATCATCAGGTGCGACGACCACTTGTGAACGCTGCGCAGGTACCAGCCGAAGCGGACTTGCTCGCCGATGGCCGCGACGCTCTCGTAGGCGAGCTCCTGGCTGGGCACGTAGTAGAAGGTCAGCAGGATGCCGCTGACCACCTGCACCAGAAACAGATAGGCGGGCGTCCCGCCGATGCACCACCACCAGCGCTTGAGATGGCCCGGAATCGGCTCGCTGCCGATAGCTATGAGCGATTGCTCGTTTACGGGAATCCGCGAGCTGAGCCAGGCGCCTGCGCTGTATTTTTCCTCGCTCATGCCGGATCGATGACGGCGTACAGAGAGTTGCCGTCCGTCTCGATGCGGTAGGCGGCAAGATGCTGTCCCGCCTTTGCCGGAGGGCCGGAGACCGCCTTGCCGTCCTGGTCGAAGACGCCTTGATGACAAGGGCACAGGTAGCGGCCTGCGCCGGCTTCGTAATGGACCTGGCAGCCGAGATGGGGGCAGCGGCTCGAAAACCCCTGAAAAGTCCGCCCGGCCCCGCCGCTACGCCCGGTGTTCACGAGAACCATGCGCCCGCCGGACGGCAGCGTCAGCAGGCGGCTCTCTCCGGCGCCGATCTGCGAGGCGAAGCCCAGGAAAATGCGCTGCTCGACCGGACGCTCCCGCCGGGGCAGCAGGAAGGCAAAGGCGAAGCTCGTCAATGTGCCGAAAGCAGCGGCGACGGCGGAAGCCATGCTGCGCAGCAGCCACTTCCTCCGGCTTTCGGAACTCGTTTCCTGCATCTGCACGCGCTCTGCTGGAAGTACGCTCTTGCTTTCATTATCTTACGCCCGCGGGCGCTCGCGGCTTTTCCGCCAACCGACCGACCGCGCCCATTGCGCCAGCGCCGCCCGCTCGCGCCGCACAGCCTCGGGCGGCGCCGCGCGGACCGCCGGGACGCGGGCATCTTCCGGCAGCGGCTCCAAGCCGACCGCTGCGCGCAGCTCATTCACCGCGCCGGCGTCTTCGAGCGCATAGACGGTCCGCCGGCCGCGGTCGTCCGGGGCGTAATGGGTTCCGTAAACCTGCGGGCGGCCTTCGAAGAAGCGGATGCGGTCCGTCAGATAGGCAACGTGCCGCCGGGGAATCTCGCCGCCTGCGGCGGCCTGCTCCAACAGCGGCAGACAGCGGCGCATCAGATCGGGGCGTGAGACGGCGTGCTGCAAGAGCAGCCACGCGGCCTCGGCGCCGTCCTCATCGACCAAGCTCTTGCCGGGCCACCCGCAGCTTTCGACGACCTCCTCGAGCCTGGCGGCGTTGCTCTCGTGAACCCGCTGCATTTCCGGGTGGTATCCGCGCCCGAGCAGCCCTTGCTTTTCGAGGCGCGCCCGCGTCTGCAGATCGTTGGCCTGCAACGCGAGAAGCTCTTCCCGCAGCCGGGGGCGGCGCACGGCGATTCCGGTTCGCATTATTCGGCTCGCATTAGCAAGTTTTACGCAGGGCGTCGACAAGCCGCCGCGCGTGCGGCGAAGCGGCGGTCACCTTCTCGGGGGGCAGTTCGGCAAGAATCCTGAACGAGTGGCGCCCCTTGCGGCATTGGCCTTTTTTGCACAGGAGCGTTGCCTGCTGCAAACCATTTTCGAGGTCTGTTTTCGGAATGTTCTCGATGTCGCGGCGGGGCGGGAGCGCATTTCGGTTGAAGCCGGCGCCGAAATACTCTGCCAAGGCGTCCTTGTCGGCGAAAACCCAGGCTTCCATGCCCAGGCTTCCATGCACTGGATCATGAGATGCGCGTTGTCGTCAGCGGCCCCTTCGGGTCTGTCCCAATTGCCTTCTACATAGACCTTTACGCTCACCAGCGGGTTCCTCCCAGCTCGCCGGAGATCCAGAGATCTCCGAGCCGATAGCTTTCGAGCCAGTGGGCGAGGTCGTCTGTGTCGAGGCGTTGCAGCGTTGTTTGTCCGTTATGCTTTTCGCAGACGACGACGCTTTCCGGCGTGTCGGTCAGCGCATCGACGAGCGCGTCCGAATGGGTGGTGACGATCAACTGGCAGCGCTCGGAGGCTTCGCGCAGCAGTTCGCCAAGTCCCGGCAGGATGTCGGGGTGCAGGCCCAACTCCGGTTCCTCCAGGCAGATCAACGGCGGGGGGTTGGGGTGGCAGAGGATGGACAGCAGGCAGAGGTAGCGCAGCGTGCCGTCGGAAAGCCGGGTGGCGGGCATCGTGATGTTGTCCTCTTGCAGGAAAACCTGAACCGTGCCGCCCTCGATGCTCACTTCGAAGTCTTTCACGCCTTCGTAGAGATCGCGCAACGCTTTCAAGAACCGTTCCTTGGCTTTTGGCTCCAACCTCAGCCTGTTCAACACCAATCCAAGGTTCTTCGCGTCTTCTTCGAGGAAATTACTGGGAAGATCGGCTTTCTGCGGCAGTCGTGGCGGCGTGTGCCGCCCAAAGGACCACTCCCGATAAAAGCGTATGCGGCTGAATGCTTCCCCGAGCCAGGTCAGTTCCGGGTAATGATCCGGGTCCTTGCGCTGAGCAAGGATGGATTGCTCGGGATCGATCTCCTCGGGGCGTAGTTGACGCCGCGTCTTGTCCTTGTAGTTCAGAATTGCGCGGCCACCCTGCAATTCGAAATAGATGTATGGCTTTTCATGGCCCGTGTCCGGTTTTTCGTTTTCTATCCTCTCCTCGATCAACTCGAACCGCCGGCCTTTCTCCGCGAAACCGAGACGGTACCGCAGTGCCGTGGGGGCGGCTTGGGGAATATCCAGAATCGTTTCGATGTGCGCGGACGGCGCTGCGGGTTCGCCCCGCCAAATCCAGTCCCGGACGCCGCCGCCCTCGCGAATCGGCGTGGGCAGGTTTCTCGGCGCGGCCTGCAGCAAGCCGATGGCTTCGATGAGATTCGATTTACCGCAACCGTTGGGGCCGATCAGCACGTTGAGCGGCTGGAGCTCCAACTCTTTCGCGTCCGGGCCGAACGAAAGCAGGTTCTTCAGCTTGATGCGCTGTATGAACATCGCCAACTTTCTCTATCCAACCGCAATAGTACCTTGCTCGATGTGTTGCAGCAGGTCCTCGCTCGGTCTTCACGGCCCTCGAAGAAGCGGATGCGGTTCATCGGATAGGCGGCGTACGATGCTCTCAGTGAACGGAGCCGCCTGGCGACAAGGCTAGACTAGTACTTGATTTCATAAATAAGGGAACTTTTGATAGAATGGAGGCATGGCCAAGAGAGCAACGCCTATTCTCTTAAGCGCGGATGAGCAGCGCACTCTGGAGCAGTGGCGCAGGTCTCCCAAGAGCGAGCAACGAGCGGCGGCGCGAGCGCGCATGATCCTGATGGCGGCCGAGGGCATGAGCAACCAGGAGATCGCCCAGCAGTTGGGCACGCGCCCGGCGCGGGTGTCGAAGTGGCGCACGCGCTTTGCCCAGCGGCGCTTGCTGGGTTTGGCGGATGAAGCGCGCAGCGGCAAGCCGCGGCGTTACGACGCACAGAGCGAGAAGCGCATTCTGCAGCAGTTGGATCAAGCCCCGCCGGAGGGGCAGGCCACCTGGAGCGGCCGCCTGCTGGCGCAACAGTTAGGAGACGTCAGCGCCCAACAAGTCTGGCGCGTGCTGCGGCGTCATGGCATCTCCTTGCGACGGCGGCGCAGTTGGTGTATCTCGACGGACCCCCAGTTCGCCCGCAAAGCCGCCGACATCGTGGGCTTGTATCTCCACCCGCCCGACAACGCGGTCGTTTTGGCCGTAGACGAGAAGCCGAGCATCCAAGCTCTGGAGCGCGCCCAGGGCTGGCTGCGGCTGCCCGACGGCCGCGCCTTGACGGGTTTCTCGCACGGTTACAAGCGTCATGGCACGACGACCTTGTTTGCCGCTCTCGAAGTCGCTACCGGACGCATCCAGGCCGGCCATTATTCGCGGCGGCGCCGACGCGAATTCCTGGACTTCATGAATCGCCTCGTAGGCCGTTATCCCGGCGTCGCAATGCATGTCGTGTTGGACAACCTGAACACCCATAAACCCAAGCGCGACCGTTGGCTGAAGGCTCACCCGCAAGTCCATTTCCACTACACTCCGACATCCGCCAGCTGGCTTAACCAAGTAGAAATCTGGTTCTCTATTCTCAGTCGCCGCGCCCTGCAAGGGGCCAGTTTCACTTCGCCTTACAAAGTGCGCCAAGCCATAGATCGCTTTATCCGAGCGTACAACCAAAGCGCCCACCCTTTCGAATGGACCAAAGCCTACGTCCGCCAGCGGCAACTCTCTTATAAATACTCTAAATTATGATATTTAGTACTAGGATTCTGCCTCTCTCATGAAACCGGCGCCATTCCAGTCGAGAACCGTCCCCTCCGCCCCCGAGCGCACGCCCATCCGCCTGCAGGCCGATCCGCCGAAGCTCGCCGGACTGGACATGACGCCGCGCGTCGGCTGGGACAAATACGAGAAGCGGCTCGCCGTGCTGCAGCTTCAACTCAAGGAGGCGGCCACGGCGTACTGGATTCAGCAACGCCGCGCCGTCGTCGTCTTCGAGGGCTGGGACACCGCGGGCAAGGGCGGCGTCATCCGGCGCATGAACTGGACGCTGGACCCGCGCATGTTCAAGGTCTGCTCCATCGCCGCGCCCACTCCGCAGGAGCTCGCGCAGCATTACCTGCAACGCTTCTGGAACCGCCTTCCCGGCGCAGGGGAACTGGTCGCTTTCGACCGCTCGTGGTACGGGCGGGTGCTCGTCGAGCGCGTCGAGGGCTTTGCCTCCGAGTCCGCATGGCGCCGCGCCTACCAGGAGATCAACGAATTCGAGCACATGCTGCTCGACGACGGCATGCGCGTGGTGAAGATCTTCCTGCACATCACCAAAGACGAGCAGATGGCCCGTTTCCGCAACCGCTTCAAGCATCCGCTCAAGCGCTGGAAGCTTTGCGAGGAAGACCTGCGCAACCGCGCCCGCTGGGCGGAATACGAAAGGGCGACAGAAGACATGCTGCGGCTGACATCCACCGAGGCGGTTCCTTGGGCGGTGATCCCGGCAAACGACAAGAAGCATGGCCGGTTGGCCGCAATCTCGCACATCGTGGACCGCCTGTCGCGCGGCGTCGAGCTGCGCCCGCCTCCGCTCGACCCCGACTTCGAGCGGCTCGCCCGCATGATCCTCGGCATCGAGGACGGGGCGGAATAGAGAGGTCGGTTGCGGAACGGCTATGTTTGCCTGTGCGTTCTCTCCCGCCAGGCGCGGAACCGCCGCCAACTCAGCATCCAGCCCGTATAAACCAACATGCAGGCCGCCAGCGAAGCGACTCCCGCGAGCGTCTGACCCGCCAGTCCGCCCGCCTCGCCGGTGTGGATCCAACGGATCCAGGAACGAGCGGCGCTGGCGGGGCCGATGTCGGCGGGCGTCTCCAAGCGCACGACCGCGCCGCTCTTGCGGTCGAGCGTCAGCGTGGAGCGCAGGTCCGGACGCGCGCCGTTGCCCCGATCCAGCGAGAACGTAACCGGCGCTCCCGGCCTCTCCGCAAGGCGCAGGGTGATGCTCTTCCAGCCGGGCGCGCTTGCCGCGGCTTTTTCCCACAACTCGTTCAAACCCTCGAAGCTCACCGGCGCGGCGGGTTTTTCCGAGCCGCCGCCGCTTCTCCCCCTGCCGGACTGCGGCCGTTCCTCGCCCGTCAAAACGTACAGAAGACTGCTCGGCCAGGAGTACGAGAAAAAAGCGGCCGTTGCGACGAGCAGGAACAACGGCACGGCGCACCACAGCCCAAAAACGTTGTGCCAGTTGAAATCGCGGGCTTTCCCCCGCAGGCCGCCGCGAAAGAAGACGATCGGCCGCAGTTGCTTCCAGCTCCACTCTTTCGGCCACCACAGATAGCACCCGGAGACGACGATGAACAGAAAAGCCAAGTTGCATACCCCGGTAATGGCTTTTCCCGCGGCGCGGCCCTCGCCTTCCTGCCCCAGCCAACGGTGCCAGACGATCATCGTACGGAAAAAACGCCGCAGCCCGACGGCGCCTTCGCCCAGCCGCTCGCCGGTGTACGGATCGACCGCGAAAGACTCGCGCCCGAAATAAAGTCTGGCCGGATCGCCGGGGTCCGAGCGAAAAAGCGCTGCCGTAGGCGGTTTTCCCGCCGCGGCCTGCGCTTGCCTGAACAGCGCCTCCGGACCAAGCCGCGACTGGCCGCCAGGCGGGTCGATGCGGAAACCGTCGGCCCAACGGAGCATCTGTTTCTCATAGGTCAAAACGACGCCGGTGATGGACATGATGAAGACCACCAGACCGACGGTTACGCCGCAGATGAGATGCAACCAAAAAATCAACTTTCGGAAGGCCTGCACGATGGGATGCCCCTTTCACGCCGGGCGCCGCCGGCTCCCGCGGCGGCGGGCGGAAAGTCCCATCATGATATATATGCATCTCGATGTCAAACTGTGATCGAAATCACAAGGCGCCGATAGAAAAAATTGCGGATTTAACGGAAAATTCATGCCTCTTCCTTTTTCGCTGCAGAATTCAGTTGACATTCATTTGCAAGTTTCTTATGGTTGAGGAAACGGCGCTCCCCGCCGTGGGCCTCTTTGTCGTCCCAAGAAAGGAAAAACTTTTGAAAATGAGCAAGTTACAAGAATGTTGCGCGGATCGGGGACAATCGCGCCCAAGGATCCCAATTTTGAGTGCAAAGTGCAAACCCGGTATGCGCTCCGCCCGGCGAGTCGAGCTTGCGATCTTCTCTATAGCATTGATTTTTGGAGCCTTACATCCAATTCAAGCCGAGGAGTCCACGGTCGGGGCCGCGCATGACGGATCGACCATCATGCAACTCACTCGCGTGAACCGCGAAGTCCTGTCGGACGACTTCTCCGGTTTCCGCAGTAAGCTGACGGTCAACGTGGACGGGCAAGCACACAGCGGGACGATGCTGTTCCGGCCGCCGATCACGCTCGAGATCGAGTTGGCCGACAAGGACGTCCGCAAGAGCGTCAAGAGCACGGTTCGCTCGCTGCTGTCCCACCGCATGCGTTCGGACGGTTCGCCGGAAGAAAATCTGCGCTTGGCGGAGGGCGACAGTCATCCGTTGGGGCGGCGGGTCTTGCTCGGGGACAAGTACGACTCCAGCTACCGCATCCGCGATAGGCGAATTCTCGAGGTCGACCGCAAGATGAAGGAATCGCGGCTGGTGATCAGCGTCCTGGCGACCGAGACCACGGCCGCGGGCAAATATCTGCCTACCCGGTTTTTCGTGACCGTGTTCGATCGGGAGTCGGGGGCGCTCAAGAACGCTTCCGTCTATACCGACGTTTATCAACGAGTCGGCGGCGAGTACCTGCCGCGTTCGCGCCGCATTATCTCCACCAAGGACGGGCGCACCGAGACGCTCCTGGTGGAGTGGGAAGAAATCGAACTACTGGAGCCGTCGCGCGGCGATTAGCAGATGCGGGGGCGGGCTCCGCCGTTACGAATTGCCGCTCGCGCGGCGAAGCCCGCCCTCTGGGACAACAACTCGACGGTCGGATGACCCGTTGCGTCCCGCTCAGTATAGCGGGCGCCATTACGCGAGACAGCGGCGGGGCCTCCGGCCGAGAAGAATCAACCGGAGGTTTGTATGAAAGTCATCTTTTGCAAAAGCCTACTGGCGCTCTCGCTGGCCTGCGCGGCGGCGCTGACCGCCCAACCCCGCGCGGCGCTTGACGGTCGCGTCGTCGATTCGTCCGGCGGGGCGTTGCCCGGCGCCGATGTTTTCGTCCGCGATTTGACAACCGGCCTGGAAACGTCCGCCCGCGCCGATGCGGGGGGCGCTTTTGCCTTCCAGCTCCGCCCGGGGAGTTACCGCGTTTCGGCCGCCCGCCCGGAGTTCGAAACGGCGTTCGAGACCGTTGAGTTGACCGCTGCGGGCGCGGACGGGGTGACCTTGCGCCTCGCCCCGGCCACGCTGACGCAGTCGGTGGTGGTTTCCGGTTCGCGGGAACAGGAGCTCGTCGAAAATTCGGTCGTCAAAGTCGACATGATTTCCCGGGCGCAGCTTCGCGACACGGGCTACGAGCGGGTCAGCGACATCCTCGCCGAGGAACCCGGCGTCATCGTGCGCAGCGGTTCTTCGGGCAGCCGTTCCGAGACGCAGATTCAGGGCATCGGCTCGCGCCAGTCGCTAATCCTGCTCGACGGCTATCCGGTCGTCGGCGCCCGCGGCGTCAAACGCGGCATCCTCAACATGGACCGGCAATCGACCAACCGACTCGACCGCGTCGAGATCGTCAAGGGCGCCTCGTCGGCCCTTTACGGGTCGGACGCCATCGGCGGGGTCATCAACATGATCACGCGCGAGCCGCGCCGGCGGTTCGACGCGAACCTGACCACTTCGGCGGGAAATCTGGGGACTTTCGACGTGCGCGGGGACGCCGGCTTTCTGCTCAACGGCTGGGCCGGTTTCTTCGGAGTCGAGCGCCACAAGCGCAATCCTTACGACTTGACCCCGGCGACGGTGGATTCAACCTCGGCCGGGTTTCGCCGCTACGACTATCTGGCCAAGCTCAGCCGCGACTTCTCTGAAAATCTCAAGCTCAGCTTCCTGGCCAACGCCTTCGACAACCGCGACCGCGGCAACTTCATCGGCGAGCTCGGCCCGACGACCACCACGACCAACGACAGCGCCCAGAACTACGGGGTCACGCTCAATGCCGGGCTGACGCCGCTGACGCAACTGCAAGCCCGCGCCTACTACGGCAAGTACGACGAGGGCTCGGCGATCGATCTCCTGGGCAGCGGCGGCCCCATTGACGAGACCGCGAATTTGAACGAGCGGCTCTACCGTCTCGAATCCGGTCTCTCGCGGACCGTCGGGTCGCGCCAGTTGCTGCAAGGCGGCTTCGAATGGACGCAGAACGAATACCGCGGCTTCAACCGCCTCGTCGGCGACAACGCCGGCCAGCAAATTCGCATGGGCGACGCCTGGTTCAACGACCGCATCCAGGCGCACCCGCGGCTCAGCCTGACGCTCGGCGGCCGGCTCAACAACCATTCGCTTTACGGCACGAACCTCGTCCCCCGCGCGGGCCTGCTTTTCCGAGCGGCAGAAAATCTCAGGCTGCGGGCCAATTGGGGGCAGGGCTTCCGCGCGCCCGACCTGGGGCAGCTCTACTTTCGCTTCCTCAACCCGACGAACTTCTACCAGGTCATCGGCAACCCGCACTTGGTTCCCGAGACGTCGACGACGGTGCAGATCGGCTTCGACTACCGCCTGAAGCGCGTCCGTTTCGGGAGTACGTACTTCCGCAACGACATCAAGAATCTGATCCAAGCCGACTTGGTCGGCAGGCCGAGCACGCCCGATCAACTCCGCGGCATACTCCAGGCGTTCGACATCGATTCGGGCTTCAATCCCGGCCTGCACCGCTTGTTTTACCTCTACCGCAACATTGACAACGTCTACACGACGGGCCTGGAAGCCAAGGTCGAGGTCAATCTGACCCGCAACCTGATCGTTTCCTCGGGCTACACCTACCTCGACGCCCGCGATAAGGAAACGTCCGCATTCTTGAGTCAGCGCCACCGCCACAACGGCAACTTCCGCGTCTGGTGGACCCCCGACCGCTGGGGAGGGCTGCGCGTCAACTTCCGCGGAACCTACTTCAGCAAATGGCCCATCGCCGGCCGCGCAGGATCGTTCATCGGCGACGGATATCAAATCTGGGACTGGTACGCGGCCAAGCCGATCGCCGCCGGAACGGAGCTCTACGCAGCCGTCGACAATCTTTTCAATTCGCAGGACTCGAACCTGACCGGCGCTCAGCCCACGTTTTTTCGAGCCGACCCCGGACGCACGTTCCGCATCGGGTTGCGTTGGAACTTCGGAAAGGAATGAACGAATCGTCATGCAAGACAAAACCGCCGTCCTGGCGCGTTATGAAGGAACCGGATCGGTCGTCCGCTGCTCCCACGGCTGCATTCACGTGCAACTGGGCCCGGTCGCTATCTCGCTTACGGAAGAAAATTACCTCCGCTTCGTAGCGATGCTGGCCGACAGTGCGGCAAACTTCGAGTTGTTCCGTCAGGCCGGCGGCGAACTCGATTTCGATTCGACAAGCCGGCCCGCATAATCCCCGCATAATCAAGGAGACCGCGCCATGCGTTTTACCGATTCCCTACAGACACTCAGCCGTCGCGGTTTTCTCGGGGCGTTCGCCGTTCCCGCCGCTTTTTCTGCCGGGTCTTGGGCCGAATTCCGCGGCGACGGCTCCAGCCCGGCCTCTTCCGCCGGGAGCTTGCCGCTCGAATGGTCGGATGAGAAAAACCTGTCATGGAGCGCCGTCCCTCCCGGCTACGGGCAGTCGAGTCCGGTCGTTTACAAGGGGCGCGCGCTGGTCACCGGCATCACCGGCGCACATAAGGAAGAGTTGCTGCTCACGGCGTTCGCCATGGCCGACGGCTCGATTCTGTGGACGTACAAGGGTTCGCCCGCGCAGCCGACCGAGGTTTCGGACATGGTCAGCAAGGCGGCGCCGACGCCCGCGGTCGACGCTGAAGGCGTCTACGTCTTTTTCGAAACCGGCAACGTCGCGGCGCTGAGCCACGCCGGCCGATTGCGCTGGGAACGCCGTTTGACCGAGGAGTTCGGCGAGTTCGGCGGCCGCCACGGCATCGGCAGCTCGCTGCGGCTCTGCCGTTCGGGCGTCATGACGCTGGTCGCCCACGACCGCCCCTCCTACCTGATCTGCCTCGACCGCGCTACCGGCGAGACAGTCTGGAAAGCGGACCGGCCGCCGGGAATTTCCTGGAGCACTCCCGCGCTCGTGCGGCACGCCGGCCGCGAGTTGGCGCTGGTCAGCGGCGGGGACCGCGTCGACGCTTACGACACCGAAGACGGCTCGTTGGCCTGGACTCTCGACGGCTTCGAAGGCGCCTTCATCGCCTCGCCCACGCCGTTCGCCGGGGGCGCGATTATCGGTTCCGGCAGCAAGGGGCAAACGGCTGCGATCCGCTTCGGGTCGGAAGCGCGCTCGACTCCGCAAGTGATTTGGCGCGCCGAGGAAGCCGCGTCCTATTTCAGCTCGCCGCTGGCCTACCGCTCGCGCGTGTACATGGTCAACAAGAGCGGAGTCGCCTTCTGCCTGGACGGCGACAGCGGCGAGCGACTGTGGCTCCAACGGCTGCAGGGCGGCTGTTGGGCGTCGTCGATCGCCTGCGGGGATTTCGTTTACTTCTTCGGGGTCGACGGCGCTGTCGAGGTCTATCGGGCCGCGGACAAGGCGGAAAAAGTAGCCGAGAACCGCCTGTCGGAAGAATCGCGCCTCTATGGAGTCGCGGTGGACGAGGGCAGGCTGCTCCTCCGCTTCGGCCGCCGCCTCGTCTGCATCCAAGAAGGGTAGCCTGCGCGCTCCCGCCCCTGCGCCCGCTGCCGCGGGCGCAGGGAATCGCAGCCATTCTTGAAGGCGGGAACATTGGTCCGCGCCGTTTCCATGGGTACAATTTTGGGGGAGGATCGAGCAATGAGACGGAGAACATTACTTGCAGGCGCCGCGGCGCTGCCGCTTGCGGCGGCTCGCGGAGCGGGCGGCGGCCCGGTCAGGGTCGGCTTTCTGGGCGTCAGCCACTCCCATGCCGACAAGAAGCTGCGCATCGCGCTGGCCTCGCCCGATTACGAGCTGGTTGCGGCGGCCGAGCCCGACGCCGCGCTGCGCCGCAAGTACGCGGCGCTCGGCGTGCGCTTCGTGTCGGAGGAAGAGTTGCTGCGCGACCCGGCGGTCGAGGCGGTCTTCGTCGAGTCGGCCGTGCGCGAACATGCCCGGCAGGGCTTGCAGGCGGTTCGCGCCGGAAAGCATTTGCACTTGGAAAAGCCGCCTGCGCTCGATGTGGAGTCGTTCCGCGCCATTCAAAACGCCGCCCGCGAAAAAAATCTGGTCGTGCAGATGGGCTATATGTGGCGCCACCATCCCGGTTTTCTGCGCGTTTTCGAGGCCGCGCGCAAGGGTTGGCTGGGCGAGGCGTACATGGTGCGCGCCGAGATGAACAAGACCCTCGCCGCCGCCGCCCGCATCGAGTGGGCGGAGTTCCGCGGCGGCCACATGTTCGAGCTTGCGCCGCACGTGATCGATCCCTTGATCCGCTTGCTGGGCAGGCCCGAGCGGGTCACGCCTTTTCTCAAGAAATTCGGGAATTTCGACGACAACATGGCCGATACCGTGGCCGCCGTCTTCGAGTTCCCGCAAGCCCTGGGCATCGTAGTGGGCACGTCGCTGCAGCCCAATTCGGGCCGCTATAGGGAGTTCGTGGTTTATGGAACCAAGGGAACGATGTCCATTGGCTCCATCGACAACCCGACGCTCGAAGTCGATTTGGCCGAGGCCGCCGGACCCTATCCGCAAGGTCCGTACACGGTCGCCTTGCCCGAGTACACGCGCTACGTCGGCGATATGCAGGAGTTTGCGGCGGCGGTCCGCGGCGAGGGGCGGGTCGCCGTGACCCAGCGCGAGGACCTGATCGTCCAGGAGGCGGTCATCGCCGCATCCGGCATGTAGCGGCTGCGCAGGTGAGGCTGCCCGAAATCAGCTTTCCGCGGCCCGCACAGTACGGAACCGGTCGCTCATCCGTTTATCGAGCAACCGATATTGTTCTTGTTTCGTCGCGATGTAACACCGTCCAAGACGATTCCTGTGTTTTACCGGAGGCAACGTTTTCGATAATTTCGTCTAGATCGAATGCAGCTTTTGGTTTTCCTTCCTTGGTGGTAACCGATCTATTGCCATCGATCTTAGTCACAATGTCTCCGGTGCGAAGGCCGGCTTCATATGCGGGTGTTCCGAAAAGTACTTCCGTCAAAACAATTCCGTGTTCAGCAATATAAAATACGAATCCGGAGTTTTGATTGGAGACAGTCATGATCCCTGTCCCGGGAGCCTTGTAACCCGGCCCGAAATCTTGCTCCCAGTACTCGACTCCATCGCCCAGAACCTCACGGAAATCCTGTTGAATCTGACGTATCACCTTTGAGTTGGACTTAAAAACACGACTGTCGTGGGATTTTCTCAGACTATCGCTCTTTGGCGTCGATAAAACGAAGCGGAATTCTTTTCCGGTCATGAAGTCTTCCGGATCGTACTTATAGAAACCTCCATATGCTTCGTCATAGAAGGTGTCGTGCAGCCTCATCGCGCTCTCATGAAGTCTGCGGCCCCTGACGAGCGGCTCGATCAACTCTCCATCTCGGTAAATTTCCAACCGAAGAAACTCTCCGGAATACGTAAAATTCCTGGAACCCGTAACGCCGGTCAATCCGGCCAAGAGCGCATTTCCGATCAGGCTTCCTGTCGTCTCCTTGACTTTAGGGATGACAGTAATAGTAACGACTAGATCGAGAATGCCCGGTACGGATCTGCTCCAGGCGTAGAAAGGCTCATCCATTGTAGATCCCGTTCTGTCAAGGACCTTCATGCCTCTTCTCTTGTAGCGATTGCTCGCCTGAATCAAGTCGTCCCTGACACTCAACTTGCCCATCGTAACCGGAGTCCATACCTTCACTTCGAATTTGTCAGTCCCATATTTATGCGCCCCTTTCGAAAATTCGTCATGGCGAATCTTCATCTTCAGGAGTTCCGGTGG
This sequence comes from Bryobacterales bacterium, assembly GCA_965214915.1. Classification (GTDB taxonomy): domain Bacteria; phylum Acidobacteriota; class Terriglobia; order Bryobacterales; family UBA6623; genus CATQHP01. The sequence continues at coordinate 345,337 of CBDCCP010000002.1, forward strand.
GAATCGACGATTCCTGTACTGGCGCAACGGCTCCGAAGGAACCGTCGGCGATCCAAGTCTTTCTGTATCGAGACTGTCCAGAATTTTACGAAGGAAAGACACTCTGACGGCGCCGGAAACGTCGTCGACTCCGAATGTATTGACTCCAATCACAACACCTTCGAGTGAAAGTAACGGACCTCCTGAGTTTCCTGCTTCAATGAGGAAATCTCCCAATATCGAATCGTTCTCAACCTTGGAGACTATGCCTTGAGTCAAAAGGAACGTCAGTCCTAATGGAGAACCGAAAGCAACCACCGGGAGCCCCTCTTTGATCAGCGACTCCTGTTCTTCATCCGCCAACTTCAACGGCTCTATGCCGTCTGTAAACTTATCGTGGACCTTGAGGATCGACAGGTCATGACGGGGATCGAGGTAAGCGATCTCAGCGAGGACTCGGACCCCGCTCGGAAAACGAACCGCAAGGAACCGCGTATTGGCGACGACATGATGATTCGTGGCGATCAAGCCGAGTTGAGAATCGACCACGAACCCGGATCCCGTCCCTGCGTCGGCTTCAATCTGGACAATGCTCGGCGACAGCCTCTCATACAATTCCGTGTAGTCGTATGCGATTGTCCGAACCTGAGCGCTCAAGGTTACCGCGATAAAGATAGATGTCGTGATCTTCCGGTAAAACATAGGCTCTCCTTGCTCCGGTCGCTGAGTCGATCGCTTCGTCTTCGGTCCACGCCTTGGCGGCGGCGCGGGTCAAATGGTAACGGCAATGTATCGCTCGCATTGTTTCGAGAACTCTTCCCGCTGACTCCGGGGGTATCGAAGCCGTCCGTCAGCATTTTACGCGGCCTGAATTCAACTTTCAAGGTCCGTCAGCGTCGGGAAATCAGCTTTCCGCCGGGCGGCGCAGGAACAGCGTCTTGTCCCAATAGACCAGGACGGCGTTGCCGTGCTGGTTGCGCACCGTGGTTTCGAAGGCGACCACGCCGCGCTTGGCCCCCTTTTCCTCTTTCTCGGCGACGCGCTTGACGACCTGAATCGTATCGCCGATGAAGACGGGCCGCGTAAAGCGCAGGCGGTCAACGCCGTAGAAAGCCACTACGGCCGGATTCGGGGGGGCCATGCGCACCGCCAGCCCGGTCGAGATGCCGAAGATCAGCGCGCCGTGGGCGATGCGCTTGCCGTAGCCCGACTCGCGGGCGAACAGCTCGTCGGTATGGTGCGGATTATGGTCGCCCGACAATCCCGCGAACAGAACGAGGTCGGCCTCGGTGATCGTCCGCCGCGGCGATTCGGCGGTTGCATCGATTGCAAAATCCTCGAAGTATCTGGTCATTCGCGGGGGCGCTCTCCGTTCAGGAACGCAGCCGTTTCGCGGTAGCGGCGGTAAACCGGCTCGTAGGCGCGCGTGTTGCGGCGGTTGGGGGAGACCATGCGGCCCTCCCTCTCGGGCACGCCCTTTTTGACGCCGCCCATGGTGCGCACCGCCGAGCGCACCGAACTGAAGCCTCCGGCGCGCTTGCCTGCCGCGATCGCGCCCAGGACGGCCGCGCCGAGCGCCGGCCCCTGCTGCGACGGATGCACCAGGATGCTTTCGCCGAGCACGTCCGCGTAAACCTCGACGAAAAGGGGATTGTGGTGGGGCAGGCCGCCGGTGGCGATGAATTTCTTGACCGGCACGCCATGCTCGCGCAGCATCTCGACGATCCAGCGCAGGCCGAAGGCCGAGGCTTCCAGCAGCGCTCGGTACAGGTGTTCGGGGCCGTGGCTCAGAGTCAGGCCGGAGAACGCGCCGCGCAGGTTGCCGTCCATGAGCGGCGTGCGGCAGCCGTTGAACCAATCGATGCAGAGCGCGCCCTCGGCGCCGGGCTCCAGGCGCGCCGCGTCTTCGGCCAGCTTGGCGAAAGTTCTCTTGCCGGTCAGCCGGCGCAGCCAGTCGAAGGTGTCTCCCACCGCCGCCTGACCGGTCTCGTAGCCGTACATGCCGGGCAGGATGCCGTCGCTGACTACTCCGGCGACGCCGGGCACATAGCGGTATTCGGCCGCGTTCAGCATGTGGCACGAGCTGGTGCCGCAAACCATCACCAACATCCCCGGGTCGGCCGCGCCGACTCCCGGAACGCCGGCGTGCGCATCGATGATCGCCGTGCTGACGGGGGTCCCCTCGGCCACCCCGAATCTCTTGGCCGATTGGGCCGACAGCCCGCCCGCCGACTGGCCCGGGGACATCATCCGCCCGGGCATCTTCGCTTTGACCACATCGACGACGTCGGGATGCAGCGCGCGCAGGAAGGGCTTGGAGGGGAAGCCGTCCCGCGCCGACCACATGCCTTTGTAGCCGGCTTGACAGGTCGAGCGCGCCATCTCTTCGGCCGCGCAGCCCACCAGGCGCCAGACCAGCCAATCGCCCGCTTCCACCCAGACTTCGGCGGCATGGTAGATTTCCGGCGCTTCCTCCAGGGTTTCGAGCATTTTGGGAAAGAACCACTCGAGGCCCACTTTGCCGCCGTACTGCTTGAGAAAGTCTTCGTCCCGCTCGCGCGCGATGCGGTTGATGCGCTCGGTCTGCTTTTTGGCGCCGTGATGTTTCCACAGCTTGGGCCAAGCCAGGGGCGTTTCGCGGAACTCCGGCAACAGGCAGAGCGGGGTTCCGTCGCGCATGGCCGGAAGCATGGTGCAGCTCGTAAAGTCGACGCCAATGCCGATGATCCGCTTATCTGCCCCGGCGGATTGCCGCAGAGCCCGGCGCACGGCCTTCGCCGCGGCATCGAGCCAGTCTTCAGGATGCTGCAGCGCGTAGTCGTCGGGGAGCGGCTCATCGAGGCCCGGCAGCGTCTTGGTAATCTGGCCGTGCTTGTATTTCGCGGTTGCGGAACCGTGTTCGGCGCCGTCGAGGTCGACCAACAGCGCCCGCACCGATTCCGTGCCAAAGTCCAATCCGAGGGCTAAAGCGTTCTTATCAGGCAACTTTCCTGCCTCCGCAATGGATGCGTAACAAATTATCGTACCCTAAAATGGGGCTTCAATGATAGGGGGCCGGGCTGGGTTTCCGGGGATAGAGGGCGGCAAGACCGCTGCGCGGGCCGCTAACCTCGGCAGCGGATCCGACGCCTTTTCCTATCTACGCAGACTCATAACGAACAGGAGACACACCCTCATGCTTTTCCGCGGAACGCTTTTCCTTGCAACGCTTTTCCTTGTTTCGGCCTACTCTGCCTCGGCTGAGCCGACGGCCGGGGATTCCTGGCGTCAGTGGCGCGGTCCCTACAACACCGGCGTGGCCGAGGGAGATGCGCCCACCAACTTCTCGGCGACCGAAAACGTGAAGTGGAGGGTTTCGGTTCCCGGGAAGGGGCATTCCACTCCCGTCGTCTGGGGCGATACGATCTATCTGACCACGGCCGTCGCCCAGGAATCGCCGCGGGCGGCCGGCGCGCCCCGAGAGCCTCGCGGCGGAGGTTCGGGTGCGGCGGGGCCGCGCGGCGGCGGCTTCGATCCCGCGGCCATGCTGGAGCGGCTGCCGCCCGACTTGCGCAAGGAAGCGCAAGATCTGCTGCAGGGCCGCCGCCCGGGCGATCTCAACGAAGACGAGCGCCGCAAGTTCGGCGCCATCATGCAGCGCGCCTTTCAGGGCGGCGGCGCCGGGAGACGGGGAGGCGGCCGCGGTCCGGGAGGGCGAGGCGGCGGCCGCGGACCCGGCGGTGGTTCGGGCGGCGGACCGGGCGGCGGGAGCGGCGCGCTGGTCGCAACCGATTTCCTGGTCATGGCCTTGGACAAGAACACGGGCGAAGTTCTCTGGCAAAAAACCGCGGTCACGGCAACCCCGCACGAGGGCTACCATCGGCAGTACGGCAGTTTCGCCTCGAATTCGCCGGTCACCGACGGCGAAACCCTGATCGCCAATTTCGGCTCCCGCGGCGTTTATGCCTACGACATGGACGGCAACCTGAAGTGGAGCAAGGACCTTGGCCGGCTGCAAATGCGCTTGCAGTTCGGCGAAGGCATCGCGCCCGTGCTGCACGAGAACTATCTGATCATTCAGAACGACCACGAAGGCCAGTCCTACATCGTCGTTCTCGACAAGAACGACGGCAAGGAGCTTTGGCGCGCCGAGCGCGACGAGCAAAGCAGTTGGCCGCAGCCGGTCGTCGTGGACTACGCCGGCCGCAAGCAGCTCGTCACCAGCTCGACGCGCATTCGCAGCTACGATCTGGCAACGGGCGAGCTCGTCTGGGAGGCCGGCGGACTGGGCGGCAACGCCATTCCCGCCGTGGTCAACGTGGACAACGAGATGGTCATCGCCATGACCGGCTGGCGCGACGCCAACCTGCTGGCCGTCAAGCTCGGCGGCAAGGGCGATTTGACCGACAGCTCCGATTTCATCGCCTGGACCAACCAGCGCGGCAACTCGTATTCGGCCTCGCCCGTTTTGCACGACGGCATCCTCTACTTCGTTTCCGACCGCGGCATGGTCAGCGCGTTCGACGCCAGAACCGGGGAAAAGTTCTATAACCAGCAAAGGCTGCCTCAGAGCTACACGTTCAAGGCGTCGCCGGTCGCGGCCAACGGCAAGCTCTACCTGGCAAGCGAGGAAGGCGACGTCATCGTCCTCAAGTTGGGCAAGACCTACGAAGTTCTGGCCACGAACAAGATGGGCGAGGAGACGTTTATTTCCTCGCCGTTCATTGTCGGCGGAAACTTGTTCCTGCGCAGCCAGGACGAGTTGTTCTGTATCAGCGGCAATTGACGCGCGCTCATGCGCTCTCGCCTCCGCCGTCTCTCATGGAAGTAACCGTCGTCGAAGCGGGTAGTCCGAGGTTTCCCGCGGCGCTGCGCGGCGGGGATTGCGAGCGGCTGTGGACGCTTGGCGACTTGGGGATTTTGGCCGGGCCGCTACTCGGCCTGTTCTGCTCGAAACGCTGTCCGGGCGAGATCGTCTTGCATGCCTGCGACATCGCCGTCGCTCTGCGCGGCGCCGGCGTCCCGGTCATCGGCGGCTTTCACTCGCCCGTAGAAAAGAAGTGCCTGGAGTTGCTGCTGCGCGGCAGTCTGCCGGTCGTCGTCTGCCCCGCCCGCGGCATCGAGGGAATGCGCATCCCCGCGGCATGGCGGCAGCCGCTCGACGCGGGGAGGCTGGCGGTCGTTTCTCCGTTCGAGCCCCGCCGCAAGCGCGCCGACGCGCGGCTGGCCGAGCACAGGAACCGGGTCGTCGCGGCCTTGGCGTCGCGCCTGCTGGCGCTTCACGCAGCGCCGGAAAGCGGGCTGGAGCGTCTCTGCCGGGACGTTCTCGACGCCGGCGGAGAGATTTACGCGCCCGATGTCCCTGCGAACGCCGCTCTCTTCGCGCGGGGCGCGCTGCCGGTTACGATCGACTCGCTGCTCGAGCGTTTGGCGGGCGCAAGGGGGCAGGGAACCTGAGCGCCAGGCAGCCGGACGCTAACTGAAAATGCCGCGATGGACGTTCCCCGCTACGTCCGTCAAGCGAAAATCCCGGCCCGAATAGCGGTAGGTCAGCTTCTCGTGGTCGATGCCCAGCAGGGCGAGCAGCGTGGCGTGGAAATCGTGGATGTGCATCCGGTTTTCCGCCGCGTGATAGCCGATCTCGTCCGTCGCCCCGTAGGCGAAGCCGCCCTTGACGCCTGCGCCGGCCATCCAGATGGAATAGCCGTAGGGGTTGTGGTCGCGGCCGTTGCCGCCCTGCGAGACGGGCGTCCGTCCGAACTCGCCCATCCATACGACCAGGGTGTCTTCGAGCATGCCGCGCGATTTCATGTCCTTGAGCAGCGCTCCGATCGGCCGATCGACCTCCGCCGCGTTCGCGGTGTGTTTCTTGACCAGATCGGCATGCTGGTCCCATTTGTAGGAATGCGTGCATTGCACGAAGCGCACGTCGCGTTCGGCGAGCCGGCGCGCCAACAGGCACTGCCAGCCGAAATCCGCCGTGGTCGGATTGTCCAGCCCGTAGAGTTTCTTGACGGCTTCCGATTCGTTCGAAACATCGAAAGCCTGCGCGGCCTCGGCTTGCATGCGGAAGGCCATCTCGAAAGATTGAATGCGGGTTTCGAGCTCGTCGTCGTGCTTCCAGAGTTCCTGATTGCGGCGGTTGACGGCCTGCAGCATGTCGAGCTCGTAGCGCTGCTGCTCACGCGTGAGGCGCCGATTGACCAGGTATTCGATGGGCTGCGCGCGGATATCCTTGACCTGCATCCCCGCATGGCCGATGGCGCAGCCCTGATAGGAGCCGGGGAGGAAGGCGGAGCTCCAGTTCTTCGCGCCGCCGTGGGACAGCGCCGGCTTGATCGTGATGTAGCCGGGCAGGTCGCGGTTCTCCGAGCCCAGGCCGTACAGCGTCCAGGCGCCCAGGCTGGGGCGGGTGAAAGTGAACGTCCCGGTGAAGCTCTGCAGGAGCGCGGCGCCGTGGTCGACGCCTTCGCCGACCATCGAGCGGAGCACGCACAACTCGTCCGCGCTCTCGCGGACGTGGGGGAACAGGTCGCTGACCGGCAGGCCGCTTGCGCCGCCGGGACGGAACTTCCAGGGCGACTTCATCAGCGGCCCGGGTTCTTTCTGCGAGAACGACAAGGGCCGTTCGATAGGTAGCGGCTTGCCGTCGTTGCGGTCGAGATACGGCTTCGGGTCGAACGTATCGATCGACGACGGCCCGCCGTGCATGAACAGCAGGATGACCTTGCGGGCGCGCGGCGCGAAGTGCGGCGTCTTGGCCCCCGGCGCGTTCTTCCCGTCTCGGTCCGTCGCCGCTCCGCGGGCGCGCTCGTCGGCCAGCAGCGCGGCCAGACCGAGGAAGCCGAATCCGTTGGCCGCCTCGCGCAGCATCGCCCGGCGCGAGGGCAGGCGCCGGGGCGCCGCAATGCCGAAGCGGTCGAAAAACATGCTCACAACGCAACCATCATACCAGCCGCCCGCGGCGCGCGTTCGCAGCCCCTTGCGCCGCAGCGGGAGCGCAAGGCGGTGACAAACTACAATAGCGGGAACGTCGGCATGACCGTCCCCACCGTATTCGAGACCTGCCTCCCGCGCGCCGACGTTCTCGCGGGGAGCATCGCCGAGGCCGATTTCGCCGCCGACCTGGCGCAGGTCATTACGGGCAAGGGGAGCAGCGCCTATCTCGACCCTGCGGAGTTCTTCGCCAACACCTATCCCACCAAGGGCCTCAAGAATCTGCTCGCCAACGTCTGCCGCCGGTTGAGCGGCGCCGGCGGAGAAGCGGCGGCGATCTTCCGCCTCGACACGTCCTACGGCGGCGGCAAGACCCACGCGCTGATCGCCTTGACCCATGCCGCGCGGGGCCTGAACAATGCGCCGCATAGCGAGGAATTCGTCGATTCTTCCTTGCTGCCGCAAGGCCCTGTGCGCATTGCCGCTTTCGACGGCGAGAACGCCGATCCGGCGAACGGCCGGGACATGGGAGGCGGCGCGCTTGCCTATACGCCTTGGGGCGAAATCGCCTATGCGCTTGCCGGAAAAGAGGGCTACGAGCGGGTGCGCAAGAGCGACGAGAGCCGCGCCGCGCCGGGCGCCGAGACCCTGCGCAGTCTGTTCGGCGGCGAGCCGGCGCTGATCCTGCTCGACGAGCTTTCGGTTTACCTGCGCAAGACGCGGCGCTTCGACGGCGCCCGCGGTCAGTTGACCGCGTTTCTGACATCGCTGTTCAAGGCGGTGGAAAGCGCGCCGCGCGCCGCTCTGGTTTATACCTTGGCCGTTGGCAAGGGCGGCCGGGCGGTGGACGCCTACACCGAAGAGAACCAATTCCTGGCCGACTATATGGCCGAAGCCGAAAGCGTCTCCGCGCGCAAGGCGACGCTGTTGAACCCCACCGAGGACGACGAGACCGTCCAGGTGCTGCGCCGCCGCCTGTTCGCCTCTATCGACGAGACGAAGATCGCCCCGGCGGTCGAGGCTTACCGGCAGCTTTGGGCGGCGTACAAGGACACGCTCGCCGGCGACGCGGCCCGCGCCGAAACCGCCGAGATTTTCCGCGCGAGCTACCCGCTGCACCCGGAGGTTCTGGAAACGCTTACCGGCAAGACGGCGACGCTGGTCAACTTCCAGCGGGTGCGCGGCATGTTGCGCCTGCTGGCGCGCGCCGTCGCCCATCTTTGGGCGGAACGGCCCGCGGACGCGACCGCGATTCACCTGCACCACATCGACCCGGGGCATGAGCCGATCCGCCAGGAGATCGTCACCCGCCTCGGTCAGGACGCCTACGTCCCGGCGATCGACAACGACGTCGCCGCCGGCGGAACGGGAGACAAGAAGGCCTTGGCCGAAGAGATCGACGCCGAGCGCTACGGCGGTCTGCCGCCCTACGCGGCCTATGCCGCCCGCACCGCCTTCCTGCACACGCTCGCCTTCAACGATCCGCTCAAGGGCCTGCCGCCCGAGCAGTTGCGCTATTCGCTGCTTGGCCCCGCAATGGATATCGACTTCATCGAAGACGCGCGCAAGAAGTTCATCGCCGAGTCCGCCTATCTCGACGACCGGCCCGGCGCGCCGATGCGCTTTCTGGCGGAAGCCAATCTGCACCAGATCATCCGCCGCGAGGAGCGCCACGTCGATGCCGGCGAAGCCCGGGCCGAGCTCAACGACCGCATCCGCGAGATATTCGGCGGCAAGACCTTCGAGACGGTGTATTTCCCCGGCGGGCCTTTCGACGTCCCCGACGAGGTCGGCGACGGCCGGCCGAAGCTGGCGGTGTTGGCTTACGACGGCGTGACCGTGGACAGCGCCGTCGAGAGCGTGCCCGAGTTCGTCGCGCGGATTTACGAGCGCAAGGGATCGGAAGGTTCCGCCCTGCGGGCGTTGCGCAACAATCTGGCGTTCGTGGCCGCCGACGAGGAGCGCAAGGACGAGATGCGGCGCAGGACGTACAGCCGTTTGGCCTTGCGGGAATTGAAGAAGCCCGAGCGGCTGCTCGATCTGGCCGAGCACCAGCAGGCCAGGGTGCGCGAGTTGGAGGCCCGCTCCGAGCAGGAACTGGCGATCGCCGTTCAGCAATGCTACCGGCACGTCTTCTATCCATCCCGCAACCGCGTCGCCGCGGACGGCCCCGATCTGGCGCACTCGGCCATCGAGATGCACTCCGCGTCGGATCGGCCGGGCGCCGGCCAGCAGCAGATCGTGCGCGCCCTGCGCGACTTGAACAAGCTCAGGATGCCCGAGGACGAGCCGGATTCGCCCGCCTACGTGCGTGACCGCACGCCGCTCAAGCGGGGGCAAATCACGACGTTGGCGCTGCGCGACGAGTTCCGCCGCGACCCGGGGCTGCCCATGCTGGTCGGCGACGACCTGTTCATTCGCGGAGTGCGGCGCGGCGTCGAGTCGGGCGAATACGTCTATCGGCGCGGCGGGTTGCTGTTCGGCCCGGGCGATCCGGCCGCCGATATCGCCATCGACGAACAGGCCGTGGTCTTCACCATGGCCTTTGCCGGGAACACCGGCGTCTGGCCGCGTCCGGAACCGCCGAAACCGCCGCCCGGCGGCAAAAAAACCGACCCTCCCCCGCCGCCGGGAGGCAAAGGGACCGACCCGCCGCCGAAACGGCAAGGGGACCCTCCCGGCGGGGAAGCGCCCGCAACGTTCGAGGCCGAGGGCGTGCTCGGGGAGGCGCTGGCGCAAGTGCGGGAAAAGCTGCGGGCCAAGAAAATCAAGGCGGTCGACAAGCTCACCGTGCGCATGTTCGACCCCGAAGACGCTTTCCGCCTGCTCAGCGCCGTCGGCGCCGTGCAGGGAGCGGAGAAAACCGTCGCCATTCTGGGCGGCTACGAGACCCGCGAAGGCGGCTCGTTCCAGATCGAGTTCCGCGGGCCGCCGCAGGACGCCCAGCCGGTGAAGGAATTTCTCGCGCCGCAACTGCGGGACGCCTATTCCGCGAACCTGCATACGGAGTTCGAGTTGACCTTCCCGGGCGGCCTGGACACGGGCGCTCCGGCGGAAAAGCTCGCCGAACGTCTGGCCCGTTTCGCGAGCGGGGCGGCGCACGTAGCGGCGAGCGCGAAAGTCGAAAGTCGATGAGACCGATCGAGAGAAGCGCGCGGGCCGAGACGCCGGACACGGCGCCGCGCTACGAGTTGCGCGTGCATCGCCGCGGGCCGGCCGACGCCGAATACGAGATCTGGCGCATGCCCGCGGCCGCCGCGCCGCAGGCGCTGCGCGTGGCGGGGCTGCGCGGCCGCAACCTCGAGCTGGTCGAGCACCGCGTGCTGCAGCGGCTGGCGCGCGCGGGCGTCAGGCCGGGCCGCCGCGCGGACGCCGGCAACCGCGGCTACGCGCTCGACGAAGAACTGGCGCTGCGGCTGGGGCTGCTGTTCCGCGCGCTGGCCCCGATGCGCAGCCGTGAAAACATGCGCGCCGTGGCCGACGGCATCGAAATCATGGAGCGCGAGGAGGCGGCTTACTGGCTGGGCATGGCCATGCACCGCAAGCGCCCGCGCCGCGTGCTGACCGCCCTGCGCTCGCTGCTGACCGAGCCGCGGCCGAGGAAGGTTTCCTCATGAAACTCAAGCGCGTAACAATCGAAAATTACCGCGCTGTGAAGAAGCTCGATCTGCCGCTCCATCCGCGCCTGACCGTGTTCCACGGCGACAATGCGCACGGCAAGACCAGCGTCCTGAGCGCGATTGCCGTGGGCCTGGGCAGAATCCCCAGATTGCTGCCCGATGTCTCCGGCATCGGCTTCCTCAAAACGGACCGGCGAGAGTCAAAGCCCATACGGGTCGTGTTGACGACTACCACCGGCATCTCTTGGCAAGCGGCGGCTTACGGGCGGCGGTCGAGTATCGCCGCCCTGCGAGAGGCGATCGAGAGTATCCTCAACGCAGACCGGAACGGGTCTCCGCCGCGCGATCTGCCCATCGTTGCCTTCTATGACGAGAACCGCGCGGTGTTCGACCAACTTCAACGCTTGTCGGAGTCCTGGACACGCCTCCGGAAGGAACCCGATGTCAAGCGTTCACGCTATGCGGCGCTGCAAGATGCGCTTTCTGCCCGTACTGACTTCAAGGATTTCTTCGAATGGTTCTACACAAAGGAAAACGAGGAATTGCGATGGCAGAGGAGGCAGCACGACTTCGGTTACCGGATCAAGGATCTCGATGCAGTGCGCAGGGCGATCGAATCCATGGTTCCGGACGTATCGGAACCCCGTATCGAATACAATCCGTTCGGTTTTATGGTGTCCGTGAGATTGGAAGGGGGCGGTTCGGAGACGCCCTCGATGGACCACTCGATGGACCAATTGAGCGGCGGCTACCGCATCGTGCTGGCGCTCGCGGCCGACCTCGCCCGGCGGATGGCCCAGGGAAACCCGCATCGCGAAGATCCGCTCCAATCCGAGGCGGTCGTGTTGATCGACGAGGTTGAGTTGCATCTGCATCCGGCTTGGCAGCAGCGGGTTCTGCCCGACCTGCTTCACACCTTTCCGAACGCCCAGTTCATCGTGTCCACCCACAGTCCTCAAGTGCTGACCACGGTCAAGCCGGAACAGGTTATCCAGTTGTATCGGCAGAACGGCGGCATCGTTGCCGGAAACGCGGCGGCGCCCACCTACGGCGCGGAGGCCGGCTATGTGCTGGCCGCGGTAATGGACGTGGACGAGCGGCCCGGCAATGAGTTTACAGCAACACTGAAAGACTATATGCGCCTTGTCAGCGATGACCTGGGAGAATCCGAAGAAGCCCTATCGCTCAAAAACCGCCTCGAAGAACTTTCGCCGCGCGACCCCGCGCTCCATAGGGCCGCTGTCGAGATCAGACGGCGCAAGCTGCTGAAGAGCATGGGAAGGCCGCCCGGGTGAAGCGCATCAGGAGGTTGAACGGCCCCATCCCCGGTCTTGCCGCCTATCTTGCTCATGCGGGGGGCCAAGCAACTTGGCGGGGGTATAGCAGGAGTCGTGGCAAGACAGGCGCAGCCCGTTACCAGAAGCTCATGAAAGCTTTGACAGATCTGCAGCACGGGCTTTGCGGTTATTGCGAGATCGATCTCAGGGAAGACGACCGCCAAGTCGAGCACGTCGTTCCGCAGAGCGATCCCCAGCATGGCGCAGACCGCGCTCTCGATGCCGCCAACATGATCGCCTGTTGCCGCGGCGGGACAGCGGTCAGCCAAAATGCGCGGGGCCAGACGCCGGCGCCGCGTAGCCCGAGTTGCGGACAGGCGAAGGGCAACAGCACGGACCCGAGTTTCATCGATCCCCGGATATTACCCGCGTTGCCTTCGCTGACGCGAGTGCTCTCCGATGGCCGTATCGAGGCGGACGCGAACGCCTGTAAGCAAACCGGTTTTTCGGTCGACAGGGTGGACAGGACCATCGATATTCTGGGCCTGAACGTCAAGCGGTTGCGGCGGGCGCGGGAAGGTATCTGGAACGATCTCAATGACAGTTGGCAAAAGCATCATGCCGATTCGGATGTAATGGAAAAGGCGGCGCGTATGGAACTGCTTCCGGACGGAGACGGCAAGCTGCCGAGCTTCTTCACGACCGTCCGCTCGTATTTCTCTCCGTTGAGCGAAAGCATCCTGGCGGAACAACCCCAAACGTGGATTTGAGCGCACGACCGGCGCTCGGCCGGCCGGGATGCCGATGTTAAAATCGGGAGAACGCTCCCGCTACGGGCGCGTTTCCTGCCCAAGTAGGGGAAGGCCGCGGAGCGGCGGGCCATGCAAACCAAAACGCTGGATACGCAAAACGAAGAAGTCGAAGGCCTGGATGCCTCCGGCGGATCGTGGGGCGACTATCCCCTCGACGAACTGCTCATCCGGCAAGAGACCCGAACGGTTCAGGGTGTCCTACGGCGCATCGATCAGGGCTACTATGTCATGAACCCCGACTTCCAACGCGATTTCATCTGGTCGGAAGACAAGCAGAGCAAGCTGATCGAATCCGTACTCATGCGCATCCCTCTGCCCGTGTTTTACATGGCGGAGGACGCCGCCGGGCGGATGATCGTGGTGGACGGTCTGCAGCGCCTGTCCACGTTTCAGAGATTCTTGAAAGACGAATTGCGGCTTCAACTTCGGGAACGGCAAGATCTCGACGGCAAACGCTTCGAGGATTTGGCGCCCAAGCTTCAGAACCGTATCGAGGACTGCAATCTCATTTTCTACATCATCGACTCGAGGTCTCCCGAACGCGCCCGCCTGGACATTTTCGAGCGAGTGAACGGCGGGATGGCGCTTACCCGGCAGCAGATGCGTAACTGCCTGTACATGGGCCAGGCGACACGATTTCTCAAGGAAGAGGCGCAAACCCAGATTTTCGCTAAGGCTACGGGGGGAAGTTTGAGTCCAAAGACAATGCGGGACCGGGAGTTCGTCAATCGGTTCTGCGCCTTTCGACTCGTTGATCTCGATGCGTATCACGGGGACATGGATGATTTCCTTAGGCGTTGCCTTGAAAAAATGAATGACATGGAGCGTGAGGCGCTATTGCAGTTGTCCGCTGAATTTCGCATGGGTCTGACCAATAACTCTATGCTGTTCGACCGTCATGCGTTCAGAAAGCATTCCCGTGGGCAAGATCAGCGCAACGCTCTCAACGCAGCTCTTTGGGACGCGATGTCCACCGGCCTGTCTTTTTACCCTGAAGACCGAGTCGAAGCATGCTCCGAGTCCATCCGTAAAGCATTTTACAAGCTTCTGGACGATAACAATTTCAATAGCGCTATCAGCGGCAGCACGAACGACCCCAGAAAAGTAAAAACCCGCTTCCAAATGAGCCGGGAAATGTTCAAGGAGATTTTGGGTGCTCGCACGGATTGACTTGCAGCATTTCAAGTGCTTCGCCTTGCTGAAGCTGCCGTTGCGCCCGCTGACCCTGCTCTCCGGCGCCAATGCATCGGGGAAATCCTCCGTGCTGCAGGCGCTCGTTCTGTTGCATCAGACGGTTCGCGAGCACGAAATGGTCCACGCGTGGCCCACGCGTCTGATGCTCAACGGCGAGGCCATGCGGCTCGGCGCCGCGGCAGCTAAGACTTGTCGCCGTGCGCAGACGTCAATGCGCAACGGCGGTACCATAGTCAGTAGGTGTAACGTATCCATCCATAGGACAATGGCTACAATGGGAGGACGTGGCTTATGAGTGAAGGATATTTTGAATACGACTTTTGTTTGTCGTTCGCTGGAGAACAACGGGAGTATGTAAAAAAAGTTGCTGACGAATTGAAATCACGCGGTGTTCGTGTCTTCTTTGATGACTACGAGAAAGCAAATTTATGGGGTATGGATCTATATTCTCACCTATGTGAGATATATCAGAATTCCTGTATGTATTGCATCCTTTTTGTTTCCAAAGAATATGCCAACAAGGTATGGACTAACCATGAACGAAAAAGCGCACAAGCACGAGCACTGGAGAAAAAAAAGGAGTACATTCTGCCCGCACGATTTGATGATACTCAAATTTCTGGCTTGTCAAAAACCGTGCATTACATTGATCTACGACAGACATTACCATCGGACCTAGCCAATCTCGCAATGGAAAAACTGGGAACACCGTTACGGAGAAATTACCTTCCTCCGGTTTTGGATATTCTATATGAACGTCTCAACATTGACAAAGACGACTATGAAACTCAGGGTTGGGCGGATTTGCATGCACAATCATTTTTACAGGTGCTCCGTAGGATGACACATGGTGAGAGGAACGCGATTCTTAGCTTGATCCGTTTCGGTTGCATTGAGGAACTGCCCCACAATATTCATATCGATGCAGATCTATTGCGACGACACACTGGCGAATCCATCGCGAGTTTGAAGAGACTTTTGGCCGGTGTGAGATCACTAGGATTTGAGTGCTCTTTTAAAGAGTCCGCCGAAAAGAACGCGTATACACATAAAAATGTTCTGGGAGATACCTACATATTTGAACTTAACTGGGTAAACCTGAGCAGTATCAACGAAAGAGAGCTTCCAGAAGAGTTGTTAGTTGTTTATGAAATGGTTACAGGAGTAGCTGAAAACTACTGTGAAGAGCACGAAAAAAAATTTCTTGAAGAGCTTGATTTTTCGCAACTATCTAGCGCAACAGCATCAAAGGATTACCACAACAAAAAATGATCGGCTGTCTGAGCATCTTCCTGCGAAAACACTATCACAAAATATCTCAAGCAATCTACACTAGCCTCCTGACACAAAGTGATAAGGAATTATCCGGCGAACTAGGAGGGACAACCGAAGATCACGCGCCGTTGACGCGGCGCGGGGGCAAGGAGAACAGAGGCGCATGAGCGACACCCGTTTGATCGAGCGCTGGCTGCCGATCGCGGCGCTGGGGATCGAGAGCGTGCGCGAACGGACGCCCATGACGCCGTATCCCGCGCCGAACCGCCTGCATGTCTGGTGGGCGCGGCGGCCGCTGGTGGCGTCGCGGGCGGCGGTGCTCGCCTCGCTGCTGCCCGCGGACGCCGACCGGGAGAAGTTTCTGCACGTGATCGGGATTCATGGGGACCCGGTGGCTACGCGGCGGAGGATAGACGCCGCTCGCAGAAGAGGCGAACGCTTCGAGGGGCAGGCTTACAGCTATTCGCGCGCCTTCAGCCATGTCCCCGACCGCTCTGACAGAAGTTGGCTGAAGGATGTCTTCGGCCATTCCGGCAAAGAATTCGCAGTCCTCGACCCGACGGCCGGCGGCGGCAGCATCCCATTCGAGACGACGAGGTTGGGCATGGAAGCCTTCGCCAACGATCTCAATCCCGTGGCTTCCCTGGTGATGCGGGCCACTATCGAATGGCCGTCCCAATACGGGAGCGGACTCAAACAGGAGTTCGAGCGGTTGGCCAAACGCTTTGTCGAAAAAAGGGAAGACCGTCTTAAGGCGTACTTCCCGCCGGAATCGCAAAAGAACGCCGTATCGACCAACTACCTTTGGGCGCGGACGGTTGTTTGCCCTTATTGCGGCGGGGTTGTGCCGTTGTCGCCGAACTGGCGGCTGGCGCCGGACGGTACTGGGGTGCGCTTGCAGCCCCGCCTCGACAAGGGGACGCGCGTCTGTTCGTTCGAGATCGTCTATTCCGCCGGGGAACAGTCCGCGGGGACGGTGGCGCGGGGGGACGGGCTGTGCCCCTGGCCCGATTGCGGGCGGGTCATCGACGGCGGCGAGATCAAGCGGCAGGCGCAGGCCGGAGCAATGGGCGAGCAACTGTACGCCGTCGTCTATAAGCGGCGCGTCCCGCGCAGGCTGAAGTCGGGCAAGCGGGGCAAGGACAAGTGGGTGCGCGGCTACCGTGCGCCGCGGCCCGAGGACGATAACGGGGCGGCGGTCCGGGCGCGGCTCGCCGGGAAGCTGCCCGAATGGGAAGCGTTCGACATCGTGCCGGGCGAAAGCATCCCCGACGGCAACAAGACCGTGGAGCCGCAGCGTTACGGCATGCCCTTGTGGCGCGATCTGTTCTCGCCGCGGCAGCTTCTTTGCCACGGCACGAGCGTCGAGGTCTTCCGCGAAATGCTCGCAGCCGACCGCAAAGCCGGGGCGCTCGACGATCTGCGCAAGGCGGCTTATGGTTATTTGGCGTTTTCGTTGGATACCTTACTCGACTACAACAATCGGGGTGCAGTGTGGGACAACACAATTGGGAGGGTACGGCATATTTTCTCCCGGCACGATTATGCCTTTGTCTGGTCCTATGCCGAAATGGCGCCTCTCGTGTCCGGGGTCGGCTATGATTGGGCCATTGAAAAAACCGCCAAATGCATCGGCGAACTCACCGCCCTGGTGCGTCCGGAAGACGGCAAAAACGGGCAAGGCAAGGGCTTGTTCGACGGCGGGGACGCCGCCGTGCCGCCGCCGGTAACCGTCACCTGCAAGCCGGGCGACAGCCTCGACCATATTGCCGACGCCTCCATCGACGCGGTGGTCATGGACCCGCCCTATTACGACAACGTGATGTACGCGGAGCTTGCGGATTTCTTCTACGTCTGGCTCAAGCGGACCGCCGGCCATGTGTTCCCCGAGCTGTTCCGCCGGCGGCTGACCGACAAGGACAACGAGGCGGTGGCCAACCCGGCGCGCTTCCGCGGCCGCAAGGGGGCCAAGGCGCTGGCCGGCCGCGAGTACCGCGAGCGCATGGCCTCGATCTTCGCCGAATGCCGGCGGACGCTCAAGCCCGGCGGGGTGCTGACGCTGATGTTCACGCACAAGGCGGCCGGCGCCTGGGACGCGCTGACCACGGGACTGATCGAGGCGGGCTTCATCGTCACCGCCTCCTGGCCGGTGAACACCGAAGCCGAGGGCAGCCTGCACATTCGGGACAAGGCGGCGGCCAACAGCACCGTCTTCCTGGTCTGCCGCCCGCGCGGCGGGGACTCGAGCGCGGAGGGCGATCTGTATTGGGAAGACGTCGAGCCGCTGGTGCGCGGCGCCGCGCGGGAACGTGTGCGGGAGTTCCAAGAGGCGGGCATTGCCGGGGTGGATTTGTATCTGGCCTCGTTCGGTCCGGCGCTCGAAGAGTTTTCGCGGCACTGGCCGCTCACGCGGGGCAAGCCGCGGGCGAGGCCGGTCGAGCGGCGGCGCGGGCAGGCTGCGCTCGAGGAGGAGTGGGACCCCTACGCGGCGACGCCGGAAGACGCGCTCGACGCCGCCCGGCGCGAGGTCAAGCGCCTGCGCCTGGAGCAACTGACCCATCTCAAGGCCGATGCCGACCTCGATCCGGCGACGGCGTTTTTCGTGCTGGCCTGGGACGCCTTCAAGGCGCCGGTCTTTTCTTACGACGAGGCGCTGCGGCTGGCCCGCGCCGTCGGCGTCGATCTCGACAGGGATGCGGTCGGCCGCCTGGCGGGCAAGAAAGGCGGCAATCTCCAGCTTTGGGACAGCGCCCGGCGGGCGGCGAAGGGCGCGCTCGGTCCGCCGGACGGCTCGCGGGGCATGATCGACGCCGTACACCATGCGGCGCACATGGCGCAGGCGCGCTCGCTCGATGCCGCCCGGGACCTCCTGGCCAAGACGGGGGCGGACCGCGACCCGCGTTTCTTCGCGGCGCTGGAGGCGGCGTTGGAGGTGCTGCCGGTTTCCGGGGCCTTCACCGGCATGGCGCTCAAAGGCGACGCGGCGGGGCCGGGCAGCGATTTCGAGGCGCTGTGGAGCCTCGTCCGCTTGGCCTACAGCGACCGCATCGACGAACCGGAGCAGTTGAAGCTCTGGCGGGACGAGGCGGCTTGAGTGAAGGGTGACCGGCACGACAATACCCGCGCGGCGCGTCCGGCGGATCGTGTTTGCCTGAAGTCTTGCAGTCTTGGCAGCCGCGCCCCATCCTGCCAACATGAGCGCATGATCTGCGACCGCCGCACTGCAGGCGCCGTCATCGTCCGCAACGAGCGGTTCGAGGCAAGGCGCCGAATGACGGATATCTCTCCGCAAGTCGACATCCGTCAAAATAGACTATCGGGGCGGGTGTTGGAATGCTCCGCGAAAGCCCAATCCGCCGAGCGCATGAAAAAGCTATGGACCGAGAGGCGGTACAAGAGATTCCAAGCTCGCTGTCGACGTCGCTCAGAAGTACGGAGGCAGCGGGCTAAGGTAAAACGACCCAGTAAGCACCGGGTTGTGGAGCCCGCTGCCCGCACACAGCAGGCGACTCTCACTGCGCCGCAAGTGTTTTCTTTGGTTGAGGCGCCGGATGAGACAATTGAATTTCTAAATGGACTCAGAAGACGATTGCCCAAGAAGTATCTCCGAATAAAAATAGACCTGCGAAAAGTTGAGAAAATCGACCCCGAGGCGGTTGCCGCTTTTGTCGCGATCATGGAATCGACCGAAGGTGTGGTGTTCGGCAATGTACCTGCAGATCCGGGCTGCGCACGGAGGCTCCAGGACTTCGGGTTCTTTGAACGCGTCAAGGGAGGTCCGCCTGGCGGAAACCCTGCAGGCACGATTCGCATGAAGCATACCGGGCAGGAGGTGAAGGGTGACGCCGCTCAAGAAATCATTGAGTTCGGCCTGGAAAAGCTGAGCAACCTTCCATCGAGAAAACATGGACCGACATACACCGTCTTCACCGAAGCGATGGCTAACACATTTCAACACGCCGACCAGCGCAAGGAAGGCCAGCAGAAGTGGTGGGCAGCGGTCTATTATGACAACGCCAAGCAAGCCGCCTGCTTTACTTCCGTCGATCTTGGGGTAGGGGTTCTGAAAAGCTTCAACCTCCGTGAGCGTTTGAAGCTTCTGGTCGGCCTAAACCAGGGAGAGAAGCTCCGGAGGCTGCTGAACGGCGATGTCCCCTCACGAACGGGAGAGAGATACCGCGGCCGCGGCATCCCAAGCATGAAGGAAGCATGTAACGCCGGTAGGATCAATAATTTATTGATTCTGGGCAACAAAGCACACGCTGATGTCGGCCGGGACGCCTACCGGGAATTGACGAATGATTTTCATGGGACGATCATATATTGGGAGGTGCTGAACGCGACACCCGAGGAGGACAACGGATGACATTGAAGATCGCAAAAGAGTTCTCGAAGACGCCAGGGCCGCGTTTTCAGCATGAAGGAGCCCATTCCGGCGAAGAGTTCCGGCAGAAGCTGCTCAAGCCCCGATTCGACCGAGCGGAAGCGACTGGGGAAAAGCTTCTTGTGGACTTGGATGGGGGGTTCGGGTACGCGACCTCTTTCCTCGAAGAAGCTTTCGGCGGCTTGGCGCGGGAGTACACGCCCGATCGTGTGCTGAAAGTACTGGAGTTCAAGTCGGAGGATGAGCCCTACCTGAGTTCCGATGTCGTCAGATATATCCGTGAGGCGGAGACGGGTGCTCAAGTCGCCCGATAGATCCTTCGCCGGCGTAGCGGCTCTTTGCGCCCTCTTTGCAGTAGCCGGTGTGGGAGCGGGCTTGCTGCTGGGCAGTTGGGATGGCTTCGAGTTCTATCCGAGCATTGCGCTCGGGCAAATTTTACAGACCTGTGTCCTGCTGTTCATCTTTCTCTTGGCGAACCATGTCTATGCAAAGGCTCACGACAGTCGGAAAAAACAAGCCGAAATCCTGCATGACATGGTTGACGAAATTTTTGCTCAGGTACGGCAGTCACGTGCGATCTTTCTCGAATGCGCCGGCCAAGAGCCGCTTTCTAGCGATATGCGTGTCCGTCTCGTTAGCGCGCTCAGAGACTACAGCAACGCGGTCAACGAGCTTGAGCAGGTGCTGGAACATTCCGGCCAAGGCACTGATGTATCAGGCTTTAAGGAGTTGCGGCGCAATCGACAGAAGTACAAGGATCTGGTTACACAATCGCCGTATCCTACAAGCCTGCCCGCTGAGCGAATCGCTCTGGAGTCCAAGCTCTACAGCAAAATCAAGTCGAACCTGCGAAAATTTCAGATGGACCTTGCAGGACGCATCTAACGCTTCTGCGCCGGCATGGGGGGCTGTCGGCTGTGCCGGTGAATAGTGGATAGTGAAGATTCGCCCATGCTCCGCGCCCGCGCCTGGAAGCGCAAGTACACGCCCGAAGACGGCGACCTGGTCGAGTTGTTCTACGTTCCCGCGCTGCGCGACGCCGTGCGTTACGACCGCTTGACGGGCTATTTCAATGCGGGAGCCTTGACGCTGGCGGCGCGCGGCATCGAGGGACTGGCGCGCAACGGCGGTCTCATGCGGCTGGTCGTCGGCTGCACCCTGCAGCCGCCCGAGATCGCGGCGATCGAGCGCGGCGCGCGGCTGCGCGATACGGTCGAGCGGCGCCTGGAGCGAACGCCGCTGGCGCCGTCCGACGCGGCCTCCGCGGACGCCCTGGAACTGCTGGCCTGGATGGTCGCGCGCGGCCTGCTGGAAGTGAAGGTCGCCGTGCCCTGCGATGCGCACGGCAAGCCGATTCCCTCCGACGGCATCTTTCACGAGAAGTCCGGCGCGATCGCCGACCGCAACGGCGACACGCTCGCCTGGAACGGCAGCCTGAACGAAACCGCCGCAGGCTGGCGGCACAACTGGGAGAGCATCAACGTCTATACGAGTTGGGGGCCGGAGCCCGAGCGGGTCGCCGACGAGGAGCGCAATTTCAAGGGCGTCTGGAAAGGCAAGGCGCGCCGCGTGATCGTGCTCGACGTGCCCGAGGCGGCGCGCCGCGACCTGCTGCGCTTCCTGCCCCAAGACGATAAGCCCGCGCGCCTGCGGGAGGCGGAGGACGCGCCCGCCGGCACGGGCGCGGAGAAAGAAGGCGAGCCGGAGCCTGAGCCGGCCGCGGACCGGCGCAGCCTGGTCTGGGGGTTCATCGCGGCGGCGCCCGGCCTGGGGCGGGGCGGCGCGCGCGCCGGCGAAGCCACCGCCGCGGTGACTCCCTGGCCGCATCAAATCCGCGCGTTCGAGCGCCTCTACGAGCATTGGCCGCCGAAGCTGCTGATCGCCGACGAGGTGGGGCTGGGCAAGACGATTCAGGCGGGCCTGCTGCTGCGCCAAGCCTGGCTTGCCGGACGCGCCAAGCGGATTCTGATCCTGGCGCCCAAGGCGGTGCTCGGTCAATGGCAGATCGAGTTGCGCGAGAAGTTCAATCTCAACTGGCCGATCTACGACGGGCGCCGGATGATCCGCTATCCTTCGCCGGCGCTGCGCGGCAGGCATGAGCGCGAGGTCGGCCGGGACGCTTGGCATGGGGAGCCGGCGGTCATCGCTTCGAGCCAACTGCTGCGCCGGCGTGACCGCGCGGCGGCCCTGTTGGAGGAAGCCGAGCCCTGGGACCTGATCGTGCTGGACGAGGCCCACCATGCCCGCCGCCGCTCGGCGGGCGCTGCGCGGCAAGGCGGCGCGAACACGCTGCTGCGGCTGATGCGGGGGCTCAAGGAGCGCGCCCGGGGGTTGGTCCTGCTGACGGCGACGCCCATGCAGATCCATCCCGTCGAGGTGTGGGACCTGCTGGATTTGTTGGGCCTGCCGCCGGAATGGACGGCGGAGGCGTTCCTGCGGTTTTTCGAAGACCTGAAGCAGGAGAACCCTTCGGCGGAAGCGTTGGAGCGCATGGCGCGGTTGTTCCGGGCGGTCGAACGCGATCACGTGCGGGTGACGCGCGACGCGGCGCAGCGTCTGACGGGACTGTCGCCGCTCAAGACCGGCAAGGTTCTCCGCGCGCTGCGCGACTCCTCCGGCATCCCGCGCCGCCAATTGGAGACGGCGGAGCGCCGGGCGGCGGTCGCCGTCATGCGCGCGCACACGCCGCTGCGCCGCCTGATCTCGCGGCATACCCGCGAGCTGCTGCGCCGTTACTTCAAGGCGGGGAAGCTGACCGAGCGCATCGCCGACCGCCGGGTCGAAGACCGTTTTCTGCGCATGACGCGGCAAGAGCGGGAACTCTACGAGGCCGTCGAGGAGTACATCGCCAAAGTTTACAACCGGGCCGCCGACAACGAGCGCACGGCCGTAGGCTTCGTCATGACCATCTACCGGCGGCGCCTGGCCAGCAGTTTCCGCGCCTTGCGCAATACGCTGCAGAGCCGTCTGGAAGCCATGGACACGGGCGGCGCAGCGCGCCGGCCGGGGCTGGACGAGGACGCCTCCGACGACGAGGCCGCGGACGAAATCCGCGATGCCGACGATATTGCCGGTTTGGAGCGCCGGGCGCTGGCGGCCGAGGAGCGCGGCAGCATCGAGGCGCTGCTCGCGCGCATTCTCAGCTTGCCGCCGGACAGCAAGCTGGCGGACTTGCGAGAAGCTCTGGCCATGCTGCATCGGGAAGGCTATGGGCAGGCGATGGTGTTCACCCAGTACGCCGACACCATGGACTTTTTGCGCGACGAGCTGCGCAAGGACGCCGGCCGGCGGTTGCTGTGCTTTTCGGGGCGGGGCGGGGAGATGCCTTCCGCCGGCGGCGGCTGGACCCGCATCGGCCGCGACGAGGCCAAGCGGCGGTTCCGCGGCGGCGAGGCCGACGTGTTGCTCTGTACGGACGCCGCCGCCGAGGGTTTGAACTTTCAATTCTGCGGCGCCGTGATCGACTACGACATGCCCTGGAACCCGATGCGGGTCGAACAGCGCATCGGACGCATCGACCGCCTGGGACAGCGTCATGCGCTCATCCGCATCGTCAATCTGCACTACGAGGACACGGTCGAGACCGACGTGTATCGCGCGTTGCGCAAGCGCATCCGCCTGTTCGAGACGGTGGTGGGCCGCCTGCGGCCGATTCTGGCGCAGTTACCCCAGACGATATCCGCGGCGGTGCTTTCCGGCGGCGGCCGCGCCGGCGAGGAGGCGGCCGCCGCCGTCGAGCGGCAGGCGCGCGAGGCCGAAGCCGCCGGCTTCGATATCGACGCCGCGCTCGACGCGGATTTCGCTGTGCCGGAGCGGCCGCCGCCGCCGCTCGACATGGACGCTCTCGAGCGCGTGATCGCCTCTCCCAAGCTGATGCCGCCCGGCGCGGACGCGCGGCCGATGGGTCCCCGCGAATACGGTCTGCTCGCGCCCGGCATGAAAGAAAGGCTGCGGGTGACGACCGATCCCGCCTACTACGAGCAGAACGCGGAAAGCGTCGAGTTGTGGTCGCCCGGCAATCCGCTGTTCCAAGCGCCCGAGTTCCTGCGCCCGGCGAAAGAATGGCCGGAGGACAAGACGCTGCAGGACGTTCTGGACTCCTTGGACATTTGATTTGCGACAGCCGGCGCCGGCCGTTTTACAGCTTCACAAAGGCCGGCGGGCGGGCGGCGGCAACGCTTTGCGCCGCGGCTCCCGCACCCGCTCGAATTCCTTGACAACGTTTGCGGCGTGCGGGTCGCTCCATAACGGCCGGACTAACTCTTTGTTCCACTCGGCGTAGAGCTTGCGCAGCCTTGCGACGACCTCGGGCTTGTCGGCGGCGAGATTGTTGCTCTCTCTGAGATCGGCCTGCAAGTCGAAGAGCTCGAGGCGGTCTTTCGCGGCGGCCTTGACGAGCTTGTAACGGCCCGAGCGGACGGCGTAGCCCTGGCCCGCGATCACCCGCCAGTAAAGCGTCTCATGGGGCGCGCCGGCTGTCTTGCCGGTTACGAAAGGCAGCAGGTCCGTTCCGTCGAGCGCTTGCGCTGCGGATGCGCCGGCCGCGGCCGCGGCGGTGGGGAAGATATCGAGCGCGGTTACCGGCTCGTCGTAAAGCTTGCCGGCGGGCAGGCGCGCGGGCCAACTCATGACGAACGGAACGCGGACGCCGCCCTCGTACAGCATGCCCTTGTGGCCGCGTAAAGGGAAGTTGTCCGCGCCGACCACCCGCCCGCCGTTATCGCTGAGAAAAAAGATCAGGGTATTTTCCCGCAGCCCCAGAGCATCGAGGGCAGCGAGCACCCGGCCGATTCCGTCGTCCAGCGCGATGGTCATCGCCGCGTAAACCGAGCGCGCGCCGTATTCGATATGAGCGGCGCGGTCGAGATAAGGCTGCGGCGCTTGGTCGGGCGCGTGGACGGCGTTGTAAGCCAGATAGAGGAAGAACGGATTGCCTCGCTGCCGCCGGATGAAGCGCACGGCTTCATTGGTGAAGTCGTCGGTGAGGTAGGTCAGCTTGTCCCGCGGGACGGTAGCGAAGCCGCGGACAATACGGTGCTCCGGCCGGCTCCGGCGCGCAACGCCGTAGTAATCGAACCCGCCTCCGGAGAAACCGAAAAATTCGTCGAAGCCGCGCTCGAGCGGATGAAACTTGCGATGGTCGCCGAGATGCCATTTGCCGACCGCCGCCGTGCGGTAGCCCGCGGATTGCAGTACTTGCGGCAGCAGCGTCTCGCCCAGCGGCGTGCCGATGCGCTCGTTCTGCGGTTCGTACGGCGGGTTGTGTTCATGGCCGAAACGCTGTTGGTAGCGTCCGGTCAGCAGGCCCGCCCGCGTCGGACTGCAGTAGGGGTGGCTGACGTATCCGTTGGTAAAGCGGACTCCCGACGCGGCCAAGCGGTCGATGTGGGGGGTATCGAACTCGCGCAGGCCGTTGAAGCCCACGTCCGCGAAGCCCAGGTCGTCGGCCAGGATCAGCACGACGTTCGGACGCGGCTGGGCCTGCGCCGAAACGGTAACGAGCGCCGGCAGTACGATGAGCGGCAGGAAGCGCATTTTTACCCAAACGACGGAGGGCTGCGCGGAATTGCTACCGGCGATAATGAACTACTCCTCTTCTTTAATTTAATTTTCTTTATCCCATTTTTCGGCTAATTCTTGAAGTTGAACGAAAAGTTTGGGATTCTCCATGCCTTCTCGCTTCCGCAACTCAATCACGAACGAGTGAGCGTCGTTCCAAGCTTGGATATAGTCGCGACGAAGCCATTCCTTATAGAAGTCCTCGTCAATAATGCCATGATGAATCGCCACGCCGACACATTCGAAGTGGTTCAGATACGAGCAGACTAGAATCCTGTTTCGTTCTCGTTCGACTTGTAGCAACGTCCTTTTTTCTGGATCGCTTTCCTCCAGTTCCTCTTTTGTCGGATTCACCAGCGAGCCTAAACGGTTACTACTTTTAAGTGAAACGAATTCGCTGCAAAGCTCCGTCCAACGAAGATTATGCACCTCGAATTTCGAGATAAAATCTAACGCTGCACGTTGAGCGGCAAGCTTGCGTTCTGACGCTGCACGTTGAGCGGCTAGCTTACGCTGATACCTCAATTGGCGCAAGCCAAGCCATATGGCCACGGCGACACCGGCACCCGAGACGATGACAGTGACATGCGCTGTCACGAATTCTACGATGGCCATGACTACACACAGATATCTCTATACTCCGGTAGCGCCTTCATGCATAGTTGAAACCCTCCCTAAAGATTTCCTGGAAAGAAATAACCAAGATTGACCCTAGCATAGTGCGGATGTGCTTGTCAAAACCGCCCTTTGACGGGACCGTACGGCTAACGCAGGTGGCGGTCGAAGAACTCCAGCGTGCGTTGCCAGGCGAGCTGAGCGGCGCTCTGGTCGAAGCGCGGGGTCGTGTCGTTGTGGAAGCCGTGATTCACGCCCTCGTACATGTGCGCGGCATAGGTTTTGCCGTGGGCCTGCAGCGCCTCTTCGTAGGCCGGCCAGCCGGCGTTGATGCGCCGGTCGAGGCCCGCGTAGTGGAGCAGCAGGGGCGCCGCGATCTTGGGCACGTCCGCGGCGGGCGCCTGCCGGCCGTAGAACGGAACCGAAGCCGCCAGGTCGGGAATGCGTACGGCCAACGCATTGCAGATGCCGCCGCCGAAGCAGAAGCCGACCGCGCCGACTTTTCCGGTGCAATCGGGATGCGCCTGCAAATGCTTGACCGCCGCGGCGAAATCCTCGAAGAGCTTGCCGCGGTCGAGCTCGGCCTGCAGCCGGCGGCCGTCGTCGTCGTTGCCTGGGTAGCCGCCTTTCGGCGTCAGGCCGTCGGGCGCCAGCGCCAGATAGCCCGCGGCGCCGACGCGGCGCGCCACGTCTTCGATGTAGGGGTTCAGCCCGCGGTTCTCATGCACCACGACGACTCCGGGGAGCTTCCCGCCGGCGTCGGCCGGACGCACGAGATACCCCTCGATCGCGCCGTGGCCCTGCGGCGAGGGGTACTCGATGCGCTCGGTGCGGATGCGGCCGTCGTCTTCGGGAACCTGCTGCGCCCAAGCGTAGTTGGGGCTCAGGCCGGCCAGCAGCGCGGCGGCTGTCGTCCCCGCGGCGAACGGCGCGGCGCGGTCGAGAAACTGCCTCCTGCTGAGGCCGCCGTGGACGTAGGCGTCGAACAGCTTGAGAACTTCGGGGTGGAAATCGGATGCGGTTTTCCGCGTCATTGCTGCGCCTCCTTAACTTTTAGGCGGCCGGGTCGCCGCCGTCGTAATCTTCCTGGGCGTGGAAATGTCCCAGGGTCAGCTCCTTGCCGGATTCCAGGTACGCCTCCATCTTGGCCGTCAAGTCGGCGACCACGTCGGGATGTTCGTTGGCGACGTTGGTCAATTCGTCGGGGTCGTTGGCGCGGTCGTAAAGCTGCGTGTCGAAGTCGTAGCCGAGTTTTTCGCGGTCGATGATCTTCGAGAACTGCCAGTCCTTCGTGCGCACGCCGCCGACCCAGCCGTAAGCCTGGATCAGATGATCGCGCGCGCTTGCTTCGCCGTTGACCAGCCCCCATAGATTCTTGCCCGTGGCGCGCGGCGGCGGGTCGAGCTCCAGCAGGCTGAACAAGGTCGGCATGACGTCCGGGTGATGGATGAAGCCGGACGCCCGCGTTCCCGCCTTCTCCTTGCCGGGCAGCCTGACCAGGAAGGGATTGTGAATGACTTGGCGGCGGATTTTCGTCGGCCCTTTCATGAATTGCTTCTGCTCGCCGAGCAGCGCTCCGTGGTCGGAGAAGAAGACCACCGCCGAGTTGTCGAAAAGCCCGAGCTCTTCAATCGTGTCAAGTATCTCGCCGAGCCAGTAGTCCACGCACATCGACTCCCCGGCGTAGTTGGCGCGCATGCGCTCCATCGCCTCGGGCGGCGGGTCGATATCCGAGTACGGGGGCTCCCAATAGGTCGGCCCCGTTGCGTTCGGCATGTATTCGTCGAGGAAGCGCTTCGGCGGATCCCAGGGCTCGTGCGGGTCGAACGCTTCGAGGTGCAGGAAAAACGGCGTCTTGGAGTGATTGCGCCGCAGCCAGCCGATGACGTTCTTGGCCGTCAACTCGATGATCGCCTCGCACTCTTGCTCGTAGCGGGCGCGGTTCGCCAGATACTGTTTCATGAAGGCGGGCCGGCCGGGGTCGACCTCCAGCCATTTGTCCCAGTATTCCTGCGGGTAGTGCGCCGGAACGATTTCCGGCTCGTCGTGCGCAGCCTGCTCGTAGTAATCGACCTCGTGCCCCCGCGTCCACTCGTAGTATTTGTAGCCGCGGTGAAAATTCTTGCCCGGGCGCTGCATGTGCGGGATGTCGGCGATCAACGCCGTGTGGTAGCCCGCTTCGTTCAGCGTCTCCGAGATCGTCTGGTCTTCGTAATAGAGCTCGTGCCAGCCCGGGGTCTGCACCGGCTCGTGCTGATGGAAGTAGTGGTAAGGCAGGATGCGCCGTCCGGTCATCAGCACGCGGCGGATGGGGATCGTCGGCATCCCTTCGGGGTAGCAATCTTCGAAAACGACG
This sequence comes from Bryobacterales bacterium, assembly GCA_965214915.1. Lineage (GTDB taxonomy): Bacteria > Acidobacteriota > Terriglobia > Bryobacterales > UBA6623 > CATQHP01. The sequence continues at coordinate 373,323 of CBDCCP010000002.1, forward strand.
CAGTCTTCCGCGAACTTGTTCAGGCGCGGAGTCTTCACCAGGCCGTTGCCGCCGTAGGCTTCGAGGTTGTCCGCGCGGAACGTATCGACATTGAGGAAGATGAGGTTTTGGCGGTTTCCTTTGCCGCGTTGGTCGGGCGGTTTCTCCCAGCGGCCGCCGGGTTTGGCGGCGGTTTGTTCGGCGGTCGCGCAGCCCGTCAGTCCGGTTGCCGCCGCCGCTCCTGCGGCGGTCGAGGTATGCGCGAGAAATCCGCGGCGTGAAAGCTTGTTTTTGTTTCGGTCAGCCATGCGCAGAGATACTAGCACAAACGCCGCTTTTACGCCGCTTTTGCTACGCTGGGATTTTACACGCGATTGGAGAATTTTCATGGCTGGAAACCACACGCTCACTTTCACCGATGCCGACTTCGAAACGGATGTTTTGCAGTCCGACCGGCCCGTGCTCGTCGACTTCTGGGCCGTTTGGTGCGGCCCCTGCCGCCAGATGGCGCCCGTCATCGATTCGGTGGCGGAGAAATACGCCGGCAAGATCAAGGTCGGCAAGCTGGATGTCGATCACAACCCGATGGCCGCGCAGCGTTTCAATGTGCGCGGCATCCCGACTATGCTGCTGTTCAAGGGCGGCATGCCCGTCGATCAGATCGTCGGCGCCGTGCCGGAAGAGCGGCTGAGCGCCGCGCTCGACGCTCACGCAGCCTGATCCAAAGTCCGGTGCGGAGGCGCGGCCGCCCGTGCGTATGAAAGAATTGTCAGGGGTTGGCGGCCTGCGGTTGTGACCGTTTTTCCCAAATCGTCGCGTAGAGGGTTTTTGCGCGCCGGCGCCGCCTTGACGACGGGTTTCGGCGCGCGGCCCGCCTTCGCCAAAAAGAAGGCCGAGCCGAGGAAGAATGTTCTCTTCATCGCCGTCGACGACCTGCGCCCCGACCTCGGCTGCTACGGCAACGCCCAAGTCCAAACCCCCAACATCGACCGCCTGTCCGCTTCCGGGCTGACCTTTCTGCGCAGCTATTGCCAGCAAGCGGTGTGCAACCCCTCGCGTACCTCGATGTTGACCGGCAAACGCCCGGATACGACGCGCATCTACGACCTGCAAACGCATTTCCGCCGCTATCTGCCCGACGCGGTCACCTTGCCCGAACAGTTTCGCCGTTCCGGGTATGCGACCACGGCGTTCGGCAAGATCTTTCACAAGCCGCAGCTCAACGATTATCCGTCGTGGTCGATTGCGCCGTGGATTCCGGATCAACACGGCTGGCGCACGCCGGAGAACGAGGCCTTCGCCCGGCGCAATTGGCAGCGCCTGCGGGCAAACGGTTGGCTCTCCGACGAGCGCTTCTATTTCGATCCGAAGAAGCGCGGTTCCCGGCAGGACGGCGCATCGGGCTGGGGGCTCAAGAGTTGGCGGGCGCCCGACGTAGCCGACGCCGCGCTGCCGGACGGCAAGACCGCGCGGGAAGCCGCGGCCGCGCTGGGTCAGCTCAAGGAGCGGACGTTCTTCATGGCGGTCGGTTTTCTGAGGCCGCACCTGCCGTTCGCCGCGCCGAAGAGATACTTCGATATGTATCCGCAGGAGGCGATCGAGGAATCCGCGGCGCCCTTGTCGCCTGAAGGAGCGCCCGCCTACGCGCTGCACGACTCGGCCGAGTTACGCGGCTACGACGACATCCCGCGGCAAGGCGCGATCCCTTCGCCGAAAGCCAAGGAGCTGATTCGCGCCTACCGCGCTTCGGTCAGCTATATCGATGCCCAGGTCGGCGTGCTGCTCGATGCGCTCGACCGCAACGGGTTGGCCGAAAACACCGTGGTGGTCCTGTGGGGAGACCACGGCTACCATTTGGGCGATCTCGGCCTGTGGAACAAGCACTCGAATTTCGAGGCCGCGACGCACACTCCGCTGATCGTCCGCGCCCCGGGCCTGCGCAACGTCGGCCGCAAGACCAAGGCGCTCAACGAGGCAGTCGATATTTACCCCTCGCTGTGCGATATCTGCGGGGTTCCCCGCCCGCCCGGCCTGGAGGGTTCGAGTTGGCTGCCGCTGTTCGAGAATCCGAACCAGATCTGGAAACGCGCCGCGTTCAGCCAGTATCCGAGAGAAATCCCCGGAGTCGGCCCCGGGATGGGCTATTCGATGCGCACCAGACGCTACCGCTACACCGAATGGTCCGCGATCGACAGCCCCTACAAAGCCGCCGAGCTTTACGACTACCTGGACACCGCACACGAGTTGCGCAATCTGGCTAATCTCCCGCAGCACGTGAGCTTGGTCAACGGACTCTCGCGGATGCTGCGCGAGGGGTGGCGGGCCTCGCTGCCGCCGACCGAGCTGCCCTACTCAACGCGGGACTCAGTCTGAGCCCCAATCATGGCGGCGTAGTCTTCCGGGCGGTCGATGTCAGTCACCACGCCGCGGTCGTCGACGTCGACGAAAATCGCCTCGGCGTAATGTCTGCGCATGACGTTTTGCGGGCTGGCGGAAGGGTCGAGCGCGCAAAGCTCCTCCGCGACCGCGCGCGATACGGCAACCGGATGGCCGCGCGTTCCTTCAAAGCGCGGAATCGCTAACGGCGCCCCGCGGGCGGCCCGGCAGGCTTGCATCATGCGATCCAACGTGCGGCCGCGAACGAGCGGGTGGTCCACGAGGCCGAACAGAAGCCAGTCGGCCCCGCTCCCGAGCGCGGCGATCCCCGTCTGCAGCGACGACAACATTCCCCTGTCGTAATTCTCGTTGAGGGCCACACGCAGGCCGGGCAGAGCGGGGATCGTCGGGCGGATTTCAGCCGCGCGGCAGCCCAGCACGACCGCCAATTCATCGACTCGCGGCCGCATCAGGAAGATCTGCCGGTTGAGAAAGGTGTCGCCGTTGTATTCGAGCAGCGCCTTGGGCCGCCCCATGCGCGAGGAACGGCCCGCCGCCAGGATCAAACCGGCCGTTTTCACCGTGTCTTGGATACCGCCCGCTCGGGTGCGGATTCGGCGGACGCGGCGGCTTGCAGCGCTTTCGGCACGCCTGCGGCAAAGATCGACTTGGACAGGGGGCTCCAGCCGGCCGTCGGATTCCTGCGGCGGCGGATCATCTCGGCGACCACGGCGACGGCGATTTCTTCGGGAGTCACGGCGCCGATATCGAAGCCCATCGGCGCGTGAATCGCGGCCAGCTTTTCGAGGCTCACGCCTTCCTTGCGCAGGTGTTTCACGACTTCGAGAGTTTTCCGTTTTGAGCCGATCATGCCGATGTAGCGCAGAGGCTGTTCCGCCGCCCAGCGCAAGACCCGCATGTCGTCGCGGTGGCCCCGCGTCACGATGATGGCGTAAGTTGCGTCGTTCGCGGGCAGCTTGGGAAAGACGTCTTCGTATTCGTCCGCGAATACCTCCGCCGCCTCGGGAAAGCGCTCGCGGTTGGCGTACGCCTCGCGGTTGTCGACAACCGTCGTGCGGAAACCGGCCAGCGCAGCGATTTTCGACAGGCTCTTGGAGATGTGCCCGCCGCCGAAGATCAGCGCATTGGGCATGGGCAGCACCGGTTCCACGTAAACGTTAAGCTGACCGCCGCAAATGAGGCCGTTGTCGTAGGCTGCTTCCTGTCCGAGATTGAACCGCAGCATGCGCGGCTGCTCGCTCTCGATGACGTCTCGGGCCGCTTGCCACACCTCCGCTTCGGTGCAGCCGCCGCCGATCGTTCCCACCATCGTACCGTCTTCGCGGATCAGCATTTTCGCGCTTTGGAAGCTGGGAATCGACCCGGCGACCTCGACAATCGTGGCCACCGCGCATTTCCGCCCCGCGCGGCGCAGCGCCGCCACTTCTTCGTAAACGTCCATGGGCCGGGCCATGCCCTTCATGATATCGCGGGCGGTCGGCGCTTACTCGCCATCCGCGTCTTGCGCCGCCCGCAGGTAGGCGTCGATCTGAGCGTCCAGCAGGCCGCCTTGGCCGCTCGGTTGGCCGGGCGCGAGCGAGCCGTGCGCCAGCGGCAAATGCCCTTTCTCGACGACCCAGAGCAGGGCGCCGTCGCCGGTCAGACTGAAGCGCACCGCGTCCGCGGAATCCGCCGGGAGCCTGGCGCACGTTCCCCGCGCGTAGCCGAGGTTGCAGCAACGGATCACGTGGCCGCGGTCGGGCTTGCCGCGGTCTGCTTCGGTCGAATGGCAGCGCCCATCGTAAGGACGGCCCAGCGGAGGCCGGTATTTCCCCGGCCATACGGACCACTCCAACGGCTCGTCGGGTTCGAAGAACGGGCAGGCCACAAGCCTTCATAGTCTAAGATATATAGCTAATGAAGGCTCCCGGAAAAGCTTGTCACAAGAATCTGACGCTTTTTCAGGTTACGGATACGTTCCCTAACGAGGACACAGCCGAGCATACGGTTCCCCGACAAAGCCTACGGGAGAAAGCCGCAATAAAGGTTCTTCCTCCGGCCGATGTCCTGACTACCCTGACAACCTCTCCGACGGTAGAGGCCGTCATTCTTGACCCCTGGTACAACAAGGGGATCGGCGGGGAGCGCGACGACTACAACGACTGGCTGGCTGATGTCATCCATGCGGCATGCCGAATTGCCAATCACGTCTTCGTCTGGGGGTTCCCTGAGATATTGGCCCACCAAGTTGCCCGCATCCCGCAGAGCTTCTCCCTCGTGGCTTGGCTCACTTGGTACTACAAAAACTGTCCGTCGGTCATCCGAGGCTGGCGCTCCGCTCAGAATACCTGCCTCCATCTCGCCTCTACAAGCTCCCCCACTTACTCCGAGCACTTCCTGACCGATGAGCAGCAAGCCCGATGGAAGGCCGGCAAGATGAGGTTCATCCCCGGCCCACCGTCTGTGCTTGAGGCGCCGCTCAATATCGGTTTCGTCGGCCGTTCCGAACAGACCGGACATCCGGCGCAGAAACCACTCGCTGTCATCGAACCTCTGATTTTAATGGCTACCAAAGAGCACGATACCGTACTTGACCCTATGTGCGGTTCCGGCACAACCGGCGAAGCCTGTCTTCGGCTCAATCGCCATGCCATCCTATGCGACAGCTCCCGCGAATACCTCTCGGTGACACGCTCTCGCATCGACAAGTATCGGCACTCCAATGGAAGATAGGGAAGCTACCATTCGAGGCCCCTATACCCAGCGCTCGATTCGCTCTCGCATTGAGGCGTTCTTCCTCGATAATCTCGGCAAGGTCGCTACTCGCGAGCAATTGATCCAAGTGGCCACCGACCCGAAAACCGGTCGCACGCCCGAAAACTGGCATCAGCGTTTGTCCGAGTTACGCACCGACAAGGGTTACACCATCCTTTCATGGCGTAACCGCGGCGATCTTCGGGTCAGCGAGTACATGATGCCGAACGCGGAACGCCGCTCTACCGCCTCTCGCCGCACACGGCCCAATGCCGCAACCTGGAAGCAGGTGCTGACTCTCCATCATCATCGGTGCGCCTGGACAGAAGCCGGTATTACTTGCGGTCTCCGCAACGGCGATATCGATCCCATAGGCGGCGGCGCCGTCAAACTGACTCCCGACCATCGCACTCCTCATGCGCTGCACACAGAGGCTGATCCCCGCGACCCCACCAAGTGGCAGCCCCTTTGCGGGCGGCACCAAGTCATGAAAAAGAATTACTGGGACGATGAAACTGGTTGGCTCAATATAGTGGCGATAGTGCAATCGGCCTCCGAGGAGCAAAAGCGTCAAGTGTTCGCGTTCCTAAAGCGCTACTTTGGAGAGGACTCTTGAACAAGCAACTCTCGGCGCCTCGCAACGTCCCTACTCCCCTCAAATTTACGCTCGTTTTCCCGCCGGAGGACTTGGCCTTCAACAGTGGATATGAGAGGGGAGGGGTTGTTCCGGCTTCACTGTAATTTTGGGTATAATCTTTTAAAGTATTTCCTGTAGCTCAGCCCTGCCTACCAACCAGGATGTCTGAAAGTCAACAAACATGAGTCAGTCACACACAATCCAGCAACTTCAAAATATAGTCAAAAAACTAGAGTCCATTGATCGTCAAAAGCTTTTTCGTCTCTAACTTGGGCGAAGAATCTTTAGAAGACGTGCTGAAACCGAAATTCGAAAAAGTTTTAAACGATGCTCGGTTTGCACTTGAGCACTCGTCTGGGGCTCCAGATGGCCAAGTTCAGAATATAGCAAATACATTTAAGAAATTTCATAATATATTTGACAGACAAGCTAACTTACAATCTGCAGATTACATCACACAAAAAGATAATATTCTTAATCAGCTTAATAGCTTGCATGAGCAGATTCTGGATTATCAGCCTCATTTTGTCGCAGAATCTATTAAAAATAGAGGCTTTCTCGAAGATGAAGGTATCCGTGAACAGTACAATAAAACGGTTAAAGATTTGGAAGAAAAAGCAAATCGAACACTTGATTCTGTAGAAAAGAAATCTCAAGAAATTTTAGGCAAAGCAAAAAATGTTGCAGATTAAATCGAACAAAGAGCAAAACGCACAGCGGCTCGTATTTCTGTAGAAGAAGCTCAAAATCAGTTTCAAGAAGCGCAAGTTCACTATGAAAAACAAGTTAAGTTATGGTGCTGCATAAGTGCAGGCAGCGGATTTCTGTTTGTAGTTTGCGTTGTTTTTCTTTGGTTTGCCAAAATCGATGCACAAGGAGGATGGTTGACATTTTACTATAGCGCGCTTCGGATTGCCTTACTTGGCGCGTTAGGCGCTTTCATAGCTTTTTGCCTTCGAACATTACGGGCGCATATGCATATGCGGGAACGGAATTTGCATAGGCAGCGTATAGCCAATAGTATTCCTTCATTTGTTGATTCTGTTGTTAACCACGACCAAAGAGATATGATTTTGGCCCAACTCGTCGATGCTGTAGCAGCCTTTGGTAACTCGGGATTACTTGGATCTCGAGACGATTCGGGATCGCCGACGAAACTTGCAGTGGATTCGGTGTTAAGGAATATCGTGTCGCCGACGTCGAAAAATTGAACTGGAGATTTCGCCTACGGCAAAACCGATCATGAAATTTATGCGGGTGGCGGCAACAACGTGGCCGCCCGGTCATCCGAGACAGCGCATGGTGCGAAGCCTCGTTCTAGCACGAAAGTTAGCAGTGGACCACATGGCCGCGGCCGGGTTGTAGAGAGGACCTTCAGCCGTACGGCACCGCCCGTCGTAAGGACGGCCCAGCGGCGGCCGGTATTTCCCCGGCCATACGGACCACTCCAACGGCTCGTCGGGTTCGAAGAACGGGCAGGCCACGGGCACGCCTAGTCTATCAGCCTGCGGCTTGGCCGCGGGCAGTGGATAGTGGATAGTGGATAGCAAGACTGCCGGCGCGAGCCGGCAAGGCGCCGCGGGCTACTGAATGCGTTTCTCGTCTAAAATATCCATAGTCTAAAATATCCACAGTGCGCCGCCTTGCGATTTTCATGCTGCTGCTGTCGGCGTCCGCGTTGCCGGCGGCGCCGGCCGATGCGCGGGCGGCGCCGGTCATCCTCGAAGCCGAGTGCCTCCATTGCCACGGAGAAGCGGCGATGTCGGGGCTCGATTTGCGCACCCGCGAGTCCGCCTTGAAAGGAGGATCGCGCGGGCCGGCGATCGTGCCCGGGCAGGCGGAAGAAAGCCTGCTGTATCGAGTGCTCCAGGGGATGCGCGAGCAGGACCGCGAGCTGCGCATGCCGCTGGGCAAGGCTGCGCTTGGCGCCGAGCAAATCGCGGCATTCGAATCCTGGATCCGCAGCGGCGCCGACTGGCCGCAGCGCGCTCTCGACGCAAGCGAGCAGTGGTGGGCGTTTCGACCTCCGGCGCTCCAAGAGCCGGACATCGACAAGCCGAACCCGATCGACGGCTTCATTGCCTCCAAGCTGCGCGCGCGCAACCTCGAGCCCGCGCCGGAAGCCGACCCGCGAACGCTCGTCCGCCGCGCCTATTTCGACTTGCACGGCCTGCCGCCGTCTCCGGAAGCCGTTGACGCATTCACCGCGGACCCGTCGCCCCAAAACTACGAAAAACTGATCGACGAATTGCTCGCTTCGCCGCGCTATGGAGAGCGCTGGGGCCGTTACTGGCTCGACGTCGTCCGCTATGCCGACACCGGCGGCTTCGAAACCGACATCTATTTCCCGAATGCCTGGCGTTACCGCGATTACGTCATCCGCTCGTTCAACGACGACAAGCCTTATGACCGCTTCGTGAAGGAACAGATCGCCGGCGACGAAATCTGGCCGGACGACATCGAATTGCGGGGCGGCTACCGCATCCCGGAGGAAAAAATCGAGCATCTCGAAGCGCGCCTCGGCACCGGGATGTACACGATCGGCCCCGTCTATCACGAGGCGGCGCTCGACGGACGCCAACTGCGCTACGAATGGCTCACCGATGCGGTCGACACCACGGGCGAGGCGTTCCTGGGGCTCACGCTCGGCTGCGCCCGCTGCCACGACCACAAGTTCGATCCGCTCAGCCAACGCGACTACCACCGCATGATGGCCGTGTTCGCCGACAGCGAGCCCAAGGAGATTCCGGTAGTTCACAAGATGAGCCAGTTCGGGTTTTATTCGGGCTACCCGCGGCTGCTGAAGGTCGAGGAGTATAAAGCCGCCGTCAAGCGCATCGACGCGGCCGCCCGCAAGCGGCTCGTAAAGCAAGTCGAAGCGGACTTTTCGGCCGAAATTCTGGCCGCCTACCGCACGCCCCGCGGCGAGCGCACTCCCGAGCAAAGAGAGCAGGCCGCCAAGGTCGCGTCGGCGCTGACCGAGGCCGGGCTGAAGGAAAACGCTTCCGGCCGCACCGCCCGACTCGAATACACGCCGCAAGAGCGGGACGACCGCGAGCGCCTGCTCTACGAGCTGGGCAAGGCTGCGCTGGCCGCGAACTACCGCATGGCTTCCGCCACGGTGCTCGGACACGCGGAGGTGCATTATCCCGTGCATATGACGTCGCGTGGCGACTACCGCGCCGTCGGCGAGCGCGTTGCCGCCGGATTTCCGGCCGTCTTCACGGGCGGACGCGAGCAAGCGGCGACGCATGAGCCCGCCTCCGGCCCCTTTGTGCCTCAGAGACGGAAAGCGCTGGCCGAATGGCTGACCGACCCCGATCATCCCCTGACCGCGCGCGTCATGGTCAACCGTATTTGGCAGGGACACTTCGGGCTCGGCCTCGTCGCTGCGGCCAACGATTTCGGGCGGCAGTCGGACCCGCCGACCCACCCCGAGCTGCTCGACTGGCTGGCGGTCCGCTTCGTGGATGACGGCTGGAGCGTCAAGAAGCTCCACCGGCGGATCATGCTTTCCGAGGCATACCGGCGCAGCAGCCTGCCGGTTGCCGCGAACGCCGCAGTCGATGCGCAGAACAAGCTGCTGTGGCGCATGAACCGACGCCGTCTCGATGCCGAAACCCTGCGCGACAGCATCCTGGCCGCGGCGGGCAAGCTGAACCTGAAGATAGGCGGGCGCCCGGTAGTTCCGCCGCTCTCCGCAGACGAGATGCAAGGCATCTGGTCGCCTGCGCAGTGGCCCGTTTCGCTGGACCCGTCCGAGCACAACCGGCGCAGCGTGTATCTCTACGTCAAGCGCTCGTTCCCCTACCCGATGTTCACCACGTTCGATGCTCCGGATACGTCGGTAAGCTGCGCTCGGCGCAACGTCACCACGGTGGCGCCGCAGGCGCTGACGCTGCTGAACGGCGGATTCATGCGCGAGCAGGCAAGCGCGCTGGCCGGCCGCGCGGAAGACCCCCGCCGGCTCTGGAAGCTGGCGCTGGGGCGCGATCCTACGCAGCGGGAAAGCGAGCGTACCGCCGGCCTCGCGCCGGAACAGCTCGCGCTGTTGCTGTTCAACTTGAATGAATTTCTCTATATCGACTGAGCAACCGATGATGAAAAACTTCACCGACGGATATTGCGGGCGCGACCTCCTGCTGCGTTCCCGCCGCGAATTCCTGCAAAAAGCCGGACTCGGATTCGGCATGATCGCCGCAACCGATCTGCTGGCGCGGGAAAACCCTCTGGCGCCCAAGAAGCCGCATTTCCCGGCGAAAGCCGACAGCGTGATTTTCCTTTTCATGCACGGCGGACCGAGCCACATCGACACCTTCGATCCCAAGCCGCTGTTGAACGAATTGCACGGGCAGCCGGTCCCAGAGAGTTTCGGCAGCGTCGATTTGCAGTTTACGAAGGTCGATAAAGTCCCCTTGATCGGCTCGCCTCGTGCGTTCCAGAAGCGCGGAGAGTCCGGAATCGAGATTTCCGACCTGTTCGAGAACGTTGCCGGACACGCCGACTCTCTGACCGTGATCCGCTCCTGCCATCACGACGGATTCACCCACGTCACGGGCCAGAACTGGATGAACACCGGCTGGGCGCGCGTCGGACGCCCCAGCGTCGGCTCGTGGGTGACCTACGGTCTGGGCAGCGAGAACGAAAACCTGCCGGCCTACATGGTGATGCTCGACGGCCCGATCAAGGCCGGCCCGCCTGCCTACGGCGCCGGGTTTCTTCCCGCGGTGTATCAAGGAACGGTGCTGCGCAGCCAGGGTCCGCCGATCTTGAACATCGAGCGGCCCGGGCACATCACGGAACGGCAGCAGCGCCGATTGCTCGACCTGCTGCGGCAGAGCAACGAGGAGCACTACGCCGCGCGCTCCGACGACAGCGATCTGGCGGCGCGCATCGCCTCCTACGAGCTTGCCTTCAAAATGCAGACATCGGTCCCCGAGTTGGCGGACCTTTCAGCGGAGACGGAGGCGACCCGCAAGCTCTACGGCCTCGACAACGGCGAGACGCGGAATTTCGGCGAACAATGCCTGCGGGCGCGCAGAATGGTCGAGCGCGGCGTTCGTTTTGTGCAGATTTATTCCGGCGGACGCAAGGGCGGCGCCGGCGTCGGCTGGGACGGCCACAACGAAATCGACCGCAACCATGAGCAAATGGCGCGCTCCGTCGATCGGCCCATCGCCGGATTGCTGACCGACCTGAAGCAGCGCGGCATGCTCGACCGCACGCTGGTTATATGGGGCGGAGATTTCGGGCGCACGCCCTTCACCGACGGCGCCGAAGGCGGCGGCTCCAACCGCAACGGACGCGACCACAACCCCTACGGCTTTACGGTCTGGATGGCCGGCGGCGGCGTCCGCGGCGGACAGATCGTCGGCTCGACCGACGCCATCGGCCTGCGCGCGCAGGACGACAAAGTTCACATGCACGATATGCACGCACGATTCTTTCGCTCCTGGGTCTCGACCACGAACAGCTCGCCTATTTCTTCCAAGGCCGCGATTTTCGCCTGACCGACGTGGGCGGAGGGAACAACCTGGCCGAGCGGATTGCCTGAGCCGGGCGGCCGCCGCGGCGCGTTGTCGTATTCTCGAAAGTTAGCCATGGACCGTATTGCCGCCCTCCGCTCTATGCTCGAAGCCGATCCGTCGAACGCATTTGCGCGTTACGGCTTGGCCCAGGAGTACGCCAAAGCCGGCGACGACGAGCGGGCGCTGGCCGAGTTCCAGGCAATCCTGGATTCGAACCCCGACTACCAGGCGGCCTACTATCACGCGGGCAAGGCTCTCGAGCGTCTGGGGCGCAAGCGCGCCGCGCGGGCGATGTATGGGCACGGCGTCGCAGCTTCGCTGCGAACCGGGGACGCTCACGCCCGCAGTGAGCTTGAAGCCGCGCTGGAAGAGTTGTAGAATTTTCGAGGAGGTTCAACGCAATGGAAAATCGCCGGGAAATGTTTGCCCTGATGGGCGCCGCGCTGATGGGCGCGGGCGCGGCGGAGGCTGTGGTCCAAGACGAGGTGCTCGAGCAAGGGGCGGCCAAGCTGACGCGGCAACCCTTCGGCGACCACCGCGTGTACTTCCGCGGCGAAACCGAGGAAGTGCGTCTTTTCGAGTGCGGCAGCCTCGAGTTGAAGCCGGGCATGAGTCCGCATCCTCCGCATCAACATCCCGAGGAAGAGATTCTGATCGTCGCCGCAGGCAGCGGCGAGATTTTCTTGAACGGCAAGACGATTGCCGCGCCGGCCGGCACGATCCAATACTGTAAGGGCAACGCCCCGCACGGCATCGAAAACACCGGCGGCGAGCCGCTGCTGTTCTACTACGCGAAATGGGCGAAGAAGTAGGGTTGAATCGGCGGCAATGGTTCGCTACGGCCGGCGCAGCAGCGGTTTCCGCCGGGCGGAACGTGGCGCGGGCGCAGGTCGGCCCTTTGGGGCAGGCGGTACATTCCTGCAGAATCTATACGGAGGCCGACACCGACGGCAGCCGAAAGTTGCTTCGCGTAGAAGACGGATGGGCGGCGGCGCACTTTGTGGGCGAGGCTGTCGATCCGCACGCGGCGAACGTATGGCTGTGGGATCGGGACGGAGGGTTGCGTTGGAGCGCCGCGGTCTATCCCAAGGGCGCCCTGCGGATGGTGATATGGGATGTGGCGACGCGGCGAAAAGGCGATGCCGTCGTCGTCGCCAGCGGAGTCGACTCCGCCGGCAGGATGGCGCATTTCCTGTGCGTCGTCGGCGCGGACGGAGTCCCGGGCGCTTTTCTGCAGACAAACCCATACTCGCCCCGGCACGTGACCTTCGGCCCGGACGACTCCATCTGGACCTTCGGACGCAATATCGATGCCGAAAACGAGAAGTCGGACCATGATCTGTTCGCCAAGTACGACGGCAGGGGAGAAGGATTGGAGAAGACGTTTTTCCCCCGCTCCGCCTTTTCTGCGCCCATTCATCCCTCGACGCACGGCCGCGCAGGGACTACTTGCCTGCGCTCCGCCGCGGACCGCATCGGAGCGTACGTCAGTCAGTCCGAGGAGTGGCTGGAGTTCGGGGCCGAGGGCGATTTGCTGGGCCGTTGGCCGGCCAAAACGGAAACCGGCGGAATCGTAGATTACCTGGCGCTGACCGCTTCCGCGGAATTGTACTCGTGGCAACGCGGCAAGGGCACGGTCGGACTCTATCGCTTCGACCGCGCGGGCGCCCGCTGGAGAAGCCTGCCCGAAACGGTGAGCGAACGCTCGCAGCCGGCGGTCGGGCCGCTGCTGGGGGCGGACGGAGACCGTCTCGTACACTACGCGGGTTGGCCCGAACGCAACTCGATCGAGTGGCATGACGCTCCGCCGGCAACGGGCGCGTAAGCGCTCGGAAAGCGAAGTTCTTGGGCACGGTTGCGCTGCACCGAAGCCGGCCTTCAGCGCAAAGACCGCGGGTAAGCCGCCGTTGGTTTACCATGCGGAATGGACAGGAAACGAAGTCTGCCAAAGAGCGCGGCATGCATGTTCGCGGGCTGTCTGCTCTGCGCGGGCGCTCGCGGTTCCGATCTCGAAACGCTGGCGGGCTTCGACGCGGCGCCCGGCGACGAATCGCGCATTATCCGCTACATTGCCGGCCACACCGGCGGCGTCCGGGAAATCGACAATACGGGCTCGCTGACCGCTGCGTTCGGCAGCGGCGCGCCCCATCTGCTGTTGGTTGCCGGGGTCGATGAGCCGGGTTACGTCGTCTCCGGGATCGACGGCGAAGGCTACCTCAGACTCGAAGCGCTGGCCGAGCCGCGTCCGCACTACGACTTCGACAAGTTTTTTACCGGCGGGCACGTTCATGTAACGAACGGGGCGGGGAAGACCTTGAACGGCGCGGTCGCCGCGCCCTCGGTCCATTTCGCCGCCGGCAGGGGCTTCTCGTCCTCGTCTTCCAAGGGGTTGTTCGTCGATATCGGAGCGTCCAACGCGCAAGAAGCCGCGGCAGCCGGAGTTGCGGTTCTCGACCGCGTAACGCTTGCCAAAGAACCCGCGTGGCTGAGCGAGGACGTGCTCGGCGCGCCGTGGCTTTCCAGCCGCTCCGGCAGCGCGGTCTTGCTGGCCCTCGCGGACCGCTTGCAAGAAGAGCGTCCCGCCGGCAGGGTAACGCTTGCCTTCGTCACCCGGCAGCACTACTACAACGCCGGGTTGCGCCGCGTTCTCCAGCGGACGCGGCCCGAGCGCGTTCTCTTGTTGGCGCCCCACGGCGAGAACGTCTCCGGGGTCGCGGGCGTTTCCGGCTTTCCGTCCGCGTTGGCCGACGAGTTGCGGCAACTCGCCGCAGACGCCGGTTACAGGCTGGAGAAGCGGCCGCCGGCGAATCCTTCGTTCGGGCCGTTCGGAGATGAGGAAGCCTGGACGGACGCCGCGCAGGCCGCCGTTCTCTTCCCGGCCGTGCGCAACGGCGGCGCCCCGGTCGCATCCGTATCCGCGGCGGAATTGGCTCGCTTGGCAAGCCTTCTGGAAGCCTGGGTCGGCTTGCCGCCGCGGCCGCCTGAGGCCATTGCGCAACGGTTGCGCGCGGGCGGCGCGAAGCCCGCGCCGGATCCGCCGGATGCGCGGTCGGACTTCGAACGGACCGTACAAAGTCTCGTTGCAACGGCCGGAGTCAGCGGCGCCGAGGGCGCCGTGCGCGAGCTGCTGCGCAAGACGGCGGTTGAAGCCGGCGCCGCTGCCGTGCAAAGTGACGACAAGGGCAACTTGATCGTCCGCTTGGGAAAGGGCGACACTCCCGGCGCCGTATTCATCGCCCACATGGACGAGATCGGTTTTACCGTCCGGCGCATATTGTCTTCCGGCACGATCTTCGCCGATACCCAGGGCGGCGGCGATGCCGGTCTTTTCGCTTGGCGCCCGGTAACGGTGCATACCGCGGCGGGCGGGCGCCCGGCGCAAATGACGCGGCACGGCAGCATCGAGATCGCCGCCGCCTCCGCTGACGAAGTTGCCGCGCTCGGTATAGCCGAAGGCGACGCGGTCACGGTTCCCAAAACCTACCGCCGCCTGCTCGGCTCGCGGGTCAGCGCCCGCTCGCTCGACGACCGGCTGGGCTGCGCGGTGCTGCTGGAAGCGCTGCGCCGCATCGGCCGCCGACCCCGCGGCGCCGCCGGCTCCGTCTGGTTCGTGTTCAGCGTCGAGGAAGAGATCGGTCTGCTCGGCGCCAAGCATCTGGCTGCGGCAGCCGCCCCGGCGAGAGTTTACCCGATCGACACCTTCGTGACCTCCGACAGCCCCCTCGAAGACCGCCGCATCGCCTACGCCCGGCTCGGCGCCGGCCCGGTTCTGCGCGCCCTCGACCACAGCGGACTGACGCCCCGCGCCGAAGTCCGCCGCGTCGCCGCGCTCGCGCGCCGCAACGCCGTGCCGCTGCAGATCGGCGTGACCGCCGGAGGCAACGATGGCTCGAAGTTCAGCGCATTCGGCGCCGTCAACATCCCCATCGGCTTTCCGCTGCGCTACGCCCACACGCCTGCCGAGACCGCCGATTTGCGCGATGCCCAGGCCGCCGTCGAGCTCATCGTCGCGCTGGCTCGCGAAGAGCTTCAGAACAGTGAATAGTGAATAGTGGATAGTGGATAGCAAAACCGTTTGCGCGCGGGCCGGTGCAACGCTGCAGTATCCTGTCGCGCCTTCCACGGCGCCCCTACGGGAAAATCGACTTGTCGATGCCGGGAATCAAGCGCAGCGCGTTGCCGTAATAAATCGCCCGCAGCGTCTCGTCGGGCAGCCCCAGCCCGTACATCCGCCAATGCGCGTGGTAGCGCCGGTAGTAGGGAAAATACTCGTCGCGCGATTCCAGCACCCGCCAGTAATACGGAAACTCGTCCGGCGCGTAGGAGTCCTTGCCGAACAGCACACGGTCTTTGTAGCGAATCAAAAACTCCCGGCCGCTGATCGGCACGCGCCCCAACTCGTAAAGCACCGCGGCAATGTCGACGTGGAGGTTCGGATGCCGGTCGAGCAGCGCGCCGAGCTTGCCGAGGTCGTTGCCGTGCCAACCCATATGCGCCAGGATGAACTTCACGTCGGGGTGACGCTCCAGCAGGCGGTTGCGCTCCGCGATCAATTGCTCGAAGCTGGGGCTGCCCGATCGTTTGCGCCGCGGCCGCAGTTTCAACTCCAGCCACTTCTCGTTAAAGCGGTCGTGCGGCTGCCAGAACTGCGCCGGGTCGGCGACATGGATCAACACCGGGATGTCGAGCTTCTTGCAAGCTGCGAATACCGGGTCCATTGCCGGGTCGTCCACCGGAACCCGGCTTCCGTTCACGATGCGGACGTTCATCCCGAAATTCTTGAAGATCTTCAGGCCCTGCGCACCGGCCGCTACGTCTTCGGCAAGCTGCTGCGCGGCGCGCTCGCCCCAGCCCGGGGCGCCGATGCCGTTGAAGTCCACGTTGGCGAACACCGCGAACCGCTTGGGGCGGCGCCCCGTGAAAGAGCGAACCGTCTCCCGCAGCCGCTCGCCGTAGCCTCCGCTGAGATTGACCAGGACGCCGAGGTTCAACTCGTCCATCTCGCGAACGATCCGTTCCAGGCGTTCCGCGCTCGTCGAGCCGCGGTGGTGGCTATGCACGTCGATTACCGGAAACTTCGCTCGGGGAACCGGCTGCTCCGCGGTCACCAGCGTCGACCGCGGCTCCCATTCCTCTACGCTGAGAGATTGGGGGCTGAGAGATTGCGCCCAGGCCCAGCCGGCGAGCAGCCAAATAGCGAGCAGACAACGTTTCACCGCAAGCCCTCCTTATCCCCCGGCGATGCAACTCAAAATAGAGCCGCCCCGCGCGTCACGGCTCTATTCCGGGGGCAAGAACTGCATGGTCGGATCGGTCTCCGGCGTTTCTTCCAGAGACAGCGGAGCGGGGGGAGGCCAAGGCTCGCCTTCGGGAACGATCTCTACCGCGACCGCCTCGGAGCGCACTTCTTCCATGGCGATCTTCGTCGATTTGCGCGACGTGGTCGAAATCAGCGGCCTGGCGCCGCCTTGCAACTGGCGGGCCCGGCGGGCCGCCGCCAGAATAAAGCGGTAAACTCCCTGCTCTTCATCGGAGGGAATAAACCAAGCCTGATCGGGCGGCTTGACGTAATCCGCCGGCGTGTTCGTGTCTTGAGCGCTCATTCCGTTACCTTGCCTGCCGTTGCGTGCCGTTCGAAACTTTCCAGTATCGGGCCGATCTTTTCCTGTACGTATCTTGTTCGCGCACGCTCTGCGAGCAAGATGCCGTGAAGCTGCCGGAACGACTCTTCAAGCCGCTCGTTCACCAACACATAATCGTACGATTTGTAATCTCCGACTTCGCCGGCCGCCTCGCACAACCTGTACTCGATCGTCTCGTTGCTGTCCGACGAGCGTTTGCGCAGGCGTTCTTCCAGAACTTGGCGGGACGGCGGCAGGATGAAAATCGTAACCGCCTCCGATACCGTCTTTCTTAATTGTGCCGCACCTTGCACGTCGATGTCCAGAATCAAGTCCTTGCCGTTTTGCCGGGCAAGGTCGAGCGCCGAGCGCGGCGTGCCGTAGAGATTGCCGAACACCTCGGCCCATTCCAGGAGTTCTCCCGCGTCGCGCATCGCGGCGAATTGCTCGCGGCTCACGAAGCGGTACGCTTCGCCGTCGGTTTCGCCGTCGCGCGGCGCCCGCGTGGTCACCGAAGTGGAGAATGCCAGCGCCGGATCGTGCTGCATCAGACGATTGACCAGCGTTGACTTGCCGGACCCCGAAGGCGCGGAGATGATGAACACAATCGACATGAACCAGTGATTATTCCAAATCGGCGAAAGCGCTCATTCCACGTTCTGAGCCTGCTCGCGGATTTTCTCGATCTCGGCTTTAAGCCGCAGGCCCGCTTCCGTAATCGGCAGCGCATCGGCGCCCAACGGATTCGTTTTCGACAACATGGTGTTCGCCTCGCGGTTCATCTCCTGCGCCAGGAAGTCGATGTTCTTTCCCAGCGCGGAGTTTTCGCCCAAGGTCCGCTCCAATTTCGCGGCGTGTACGCCGAGCCGTTGGAGCTCCTCGCTGATGTCCGTGCGCTCGGCCGTCACGGCCGCCTCGTGCAGCAGGCGCTGGTCGTCGATCTTCGAATCGGCCAGGAGTTCTGCGAGGCGGGCTTCCAGGCGCTGCAAATAAAGCCCGTTTACGCCGGCGATCTTTTCGCGGATTGCGTCGATTTCGCCTGCAACGGTCTGCGCGCGCGCTTTGAGCTCTGCGGCGATTGCGCGGCCTTCTTCGCGGCGCGCTTCGTTCAAGCGGTTGAGCGCCTCGTCCAGCACGCCGAAAAGCAGGGTCTTGAGCGTATCTTCGCCGCATTCCGAGCGTTCGATCGAGACGGCCCCCGGCAGCTTCAGCACTGCGTTCAAATCCGGGTCGGCCACAATGCCGTTTGCTTCCGCGACGGCCCGATAGGCATCCAGATAGGCAGCAACAAGCGCCCGGTTCACGCGCACCGCCGCCGTCGCGGCGGACTCCAGATTGATGTTGATGCGCACGCTGCCCCGCTGAATTTTGCGCTTGACGCGCTGCCGGATTTCCGCCTCGAACGGATCGGCTTCGGGCGGCGTGCGCAGCTTCAGATCGAGAAAGCGGTGGTTGACGCTGCGCGCGGTCACGGCGATGCGCAGGTCGCCGGCCGCGCCTTCGGCCTCAGCGTAGCCCGTCATCGAATAGGCCATGAGAATGCATCAAGCTTCCATCGATTGTAGCTTTACCAGCCGCCGGTACAACTCGCAAGTGCGCAACAGGCCCTCGTGCGCGCCGCTGTCGAGAATCCGCCCCTCTTCGAGCACGACGATCTTGTCCGCCGAGCGGATCGTTGACAGCCGATGCGCGCTTACGATCACCGTGCGGCCTGCCATGAGATTCGACAGCGCCCGCTGGACCAGCAGTTCCGCTTCGCTGTCGAGGTGCGAGGTGGCCTCGTCGAGCAGCAGGATCGGCGCGTCTTTCAACAGCGCTCTGGCGATCGAGATGCGCTGCCGCTGCCCTCCGCTCAGCCGTTGCCCGCGCTCCCCGATGTGCGTCCGGTACCCATCCGGCAACGATTCGATGAAACCCGCGGCGATCGCCGCAGCGGCGGCCGCACGGACCTTCGCCAAGGGGATATCCGGGCGACCGTAAGCGATATTGTTTTGCACCGTATCGTCGAATAGAAACGTGTCTTGCGTGACGATCGCGATCTGCCGCCGCAGCGCGTCCAGGCGCAACTCGCGCAGGTCGCGGCCATCGAGCAGAACGGCTCCCTCCTGGGGATCGAAAAATCGCGGCAGCAAACTCATCAGCGTGGTTTTGCCTGCGCCGCTGGGGCCGACCAGCGCCACCACTTCCCCAGCGTTCACCGTCAGGTCGATGTTGCGCAGGGCCGTCTCGTTTGCGGCGTCGGGGTAGCGGAAGGTGACGCCGGAGAACTCGATAGAGCGGGCGAACGGCGCCGGCTCCACGGGCGACGCAGCTTCGCGTATATCGTGGGGGTGGTCGATGTACTCGAAAACCCGCTGCGCCGAGCCCAGCGCCTGCTGGAAGATATTGTAGATGCCGTTCAGTCTTTTCACCGGTTGAAACAGCATCAGCAGGGCGGCAAGAAAGCTGGCGAACTCCCCGGGCGTCATCTCTCCGGCGACGATCCGCCGCCGGGCGTAGGCCAGCAGGCCGATAATCAGCAGCGCGCCGAACATCTCGATCAGCGGCGAGGCCAACGCCTGCCGGCTCACGTAGCGCATGTGCGCGCGAAACAGTCTCTCGGATTGTTTCTCGAAGCGGCCGACTTCGAACTGCTCCATGGCGAAAGCCTTGACCACGCGGTTCCCCGAAATCGTCTCGTGCATGATCTTGACCAGCTCGGCGAGGCGGTCCTGCGCCCGCCGCGACGCGGCCCGCAGCCGCTTGCCGATGCGCGAAGTCGGCAAGAGCACCAGCGGCAGCACGACCAGACTCGCCGCTGACAGCCGCCAGTCCCGCTGCACGAGCACGAACAAAAGCGCGGCGGCGGTGAAAAACTGCCGCATCAGGTCGGCAAGGAAGTGCGAGAAGGCCGATTGCACCTTCTCGATGTCGCTGACCAGAGCCGAAATCAGGCTCCCCGTGTTTTTCGACTGGAAAAACGCCGGCGACTGGTTAAGCACGACGTTGTAAACGTCATTGCGCATATCGCGGACGCCGGAAAACCCCGCATGATTGACCAGATAGTTCGCCGTGAAATCGCAGACCCCCTTGATTGCGAACACCGCCGCCAGCGCCGCGGCGACCAGTGTCCAGACGTCGCCGAGCGAAGCCGGCAGCAGGTCGTCGAGGTGGATCGTGGTTTCGATGACCGGAAGCGTCACCAGAGCGATAGGGGAGGACGAGGGGCCGGGATTCAGGATGCGGTCGATAACCGGCCCGATCAGCACCGCGACCGCCGCTTGACAGAGGCCCACGACGGCCATCAGTAGCACGGAGACGGCGAGGCGCGCGGCGTAGGGACGGACGTAGCGAAGCAGCCGCGCGAGTTCGCCCACGGGTCCATCATGCCACAGCAGTCGGCCCGCTCCGCTCCCGTTGTCCCGCGCCCCTGCCTCGGCGCGCTATAATCCGGGTTCGTTGCGGAGAACCATCGACATGGCAAGACTCATTCCCCTATTTTCTTTCGCCGCCGCTTTGGCCGTCTGGATTGCGGCGGCCGGCGCGCTGCAAGCTCAAATTCCCGTCTTGGGGGACGGCGGCGTCGGCATGGGGCATCTCCATGTCCTGGTCGGCGAAGCCGACTACGAGGCTCACCGCAAGGCCTGGATCGAAGGGCTTGGCGCCCGGCCCGAGCAGGTCGGCCCGCTGGAGGCGCTGCTGCTTCCCGGCGTCGTCGTGGCGATCAAGAAAGGCGAGTCCGCGGGCGGTTCCGAGGGCACACTCGTCAATCATCTCGGCTTCATGGTGCGCGATCTCGAGGCGACCGTCTCGCGCTGGGAGAAGTTGGGTTACGAAGTCTTCGAGCAGCGCCCCGGTCCGACCCAGGCGTTTCTGCGCTTTCCCGGCAACATCAAGGTGGAGCTCAGCGAATTTCCGATGCTGGTCAACCCCGTCGAGCACCACCATATCCATCTGTACACGACCGACGTGGCGGGCATGCAGAAGTGGTACCTCGATACGTTCGGCGGCAAAGCGGGCAAGCGGGGGCGATTCGAAGAAGTCTGGCTGCCCGGCGTGCGCCTCTCGCTTGCGCCGGTCGAGGAAAAACCCGCCGGCACCAAAGGCCGCGGCGTGGACCACATCGGTTTCGAGATCGACGGCCTGGAGGCTTTCTGCGAGCGGGCCGAATCGCGCGGCGTCAAATTCGACGCGCCCTACCGGCATGTTCCCGCCATAAAAACGTCGGTCGCCTTCCTGACCGATCCCTGGGGCACATACATCGAACTGACCGAAGGCCTGGATAAAATTCGCTAGGGAAACTCTGAACAAGCAGGCTATTGACTGGGATAATAAGGGGAGAGCAGCGGGCACGGGGAATAAGGGGGAGAGCGATGGCGCAGCGGACGTTTGCAGAATTGGAGTACGAGGGGAAGAAGAAGCAGACGAGGCGGGAGAAGTTTCTGGCACGGATGGAGGACTTGATTCCGTGGGAGCGCATGGAGGAGCGCATCCGCCCGTACTACCCCCAAGCGGGTCGGGGGCGGCGACCGTACGCGTTGGCGGTGATGCTGCGCGTGCATTGCGTGCAGTTGTTTTACAACGTGAGCGATCCGGGGATGGAGGACATGCTGTACGAGATCGAGTCGGTGCGGCGCTTCGTGGGCTTGCGTTTGGGGGATGCGCTGCCGGACGAGACGACGATTTTGAACTTTCGGCATCTGTTGGAGCGGCACGAGTTGGGCGGGAAGCTGATGGCGGAGATCAACGCGCACTTGGCGGAGCAAGGCTTGCGGCTGCGGGAGGGGACGATTCTGGACGCGACGATCATCGCGGCGCCGAGTTCGACGAAGAACAAGAAGCGGAGTCGCGACCCACAGATGCATCAGACCAAGAAGGGGAATCAATGGTATTTCGGGATGAAGGCGCATATCGGCGTGGACGCCGAGACGGGGCTGACGCATAGCGTGGCGGCGACGGCGGCGAACGTGGCGGATGTGACCCAAGGGCATGAGTTGCTGCACGGCGGGGAGCGGGAGGTGTGCGCGGATGCGGGTTACCAGGGGATCGACAAGCGCGCGGAGCATCGGGGGCGTAAGGTGCGCTGGCAAGTGGCCTTGAAGGCTGGGCAGCGGCGGCGCTTGGCGGCGGGCAGCGCGGAGGCGCGGGCGGAGCGGCGCAAGG
The DNA here is from genome assembly GCA_965214915.1 of Bryobacterales bacterium. Classification (GTDB taxonomy): domain Bacteria; phylum Acidobacteriota; class Terriglobia; order Bryobacterales; family UBA6623; genus CATQHP01. The sequence goes on from CBDCCP010000002.1 coordinate 395,360, forward strand.
CAGAGGTGCGGGCCAAGGTGGAGCACCCGTTTCTGTACGTGAAGCGGCACTTTGGCTACGCCAAGGTGCGCTATCGCGGCTTGGCCAAGAACCGGGAGCGGATCAGTCTGCTGTTGGGCTTCGCCAATCTGCTGCTTGCCGGGCGCTACGCGACGGCCTGAGCGCCACAATACAGGAGTCGTGCGTCCATGCCGGCGCCAAGCCGCAGAAGCGGAGTCGAAGCCGTCGCTGCGGGGTCAAAAATTGGCGTTGCGCAGTCAAAATCGGCAGGATTCAGCCGCAAAATTCGCCGGCAGCCCGGCTGCAACCGCTCCTTACGGACAACTTCAACCAGCCAACGCGCCAAAACCACTTTATTCAGACTTTCCCTAGCCGCAGCGCCGGCGTCTATTCGCCGGCTTTTGGCAAGAGTCGCGCGGTCGGTCGCTACAAGTCGGCTTCGTGGAGCGCGTCCCAGGGGATCAAACTTCCGTCCGTGCGCTGCTGGGCTTGACTGCCGCCATAGATCGGGGCCGTATCGCAGGCAAAGGAAGATGCGGCCAATTGACGGCGAACGCAGCGGGCGCTCCGGAAGAAGCCGGCCGAGCGCCGCATTCCTGGGTTGAGGGCCAGATCCCGATCTATCGTCATCCGGTGAGTTCTACCGGAGAAAAATCGGCTGATTCAAATTCTTCCTTTGAATCAGCCGATTCCGGCGCTGGGTTGCAAGATTGGTGGGGATCGACCGGTTCCGCGCCGTTGCCGGCCTGCCGCATGGAGCGTGCGGCGCTGCGTTCCTTGCACGCAAATTTTACAAAATGCGGCCGTTCCGAAGAGTAGGATCGTCGCTCCGCCGTGTATGATACGGGCGGATACGGCGCCGTTTGCCCGGCGTTGCCGCCGACTCGGCGCTGTTCCTGAAGAGGAGGAGTTCCGATGTCTCCAGTTCATGCTTGGCGATTCGTTCTGCTGTTCGGCGCGGCGGCGTCTCTCTGCTTGGCCCAGAATTCGGGCATCCAGGGCGTGGTCAGCGACGCCAGCGGCGGAGTCATTCCCGCGGCCGAGATTACCGTGGAGAATACCGCCACGGGGGTCGAGTACTCCGCGCAGTCCAACGAGACCGGGTTCTACTCGGTTCCTTTTCTGAGTCCGGGCGCCTACAGCGTGACGGCCCGGACCGAAGGCTTCGCGCCGTCGACCCGCGAAAACCTGAAGCTCGACGTGCAGCAAATCGCGCGTGTGGACTTCGAGTTGTCGATCGGCAACGTCACCGAGGTCGTCGAGGTCTCGGCGGCGGCGGCGCTGCTCGAATCCGAGCAGGCCACGATGGGGCAGGTGATCGAAAACAAGCGGATTGTCGAGATGCCCCTGAACAAGAGAAATTACCTCGAGTTGGCTCAATTGTCGGTGGGCATCCTGCCGGGCGCCACGGTGGGCGCCGGCACGCGGCCGGGACGCGACGAGGCCGGCTTTGTCGGCATGGGCATGCGCGGTTATCAGAACAACGTGATGATCGACGGCATCGATAACGGCTCGCGCGCCGGCGGCGGTCCGCTGGGCTTCGAGGCGCAAGCCAGCAAGCCGTCGGTGGACGCGGTCGGCGAGTTCAAGGTCGTCACCAATAACATGTCCGCCGAATACGGCTTCCGCATGGGGCCGAAAGTCTTGGTGTCCATCAAGTCCGGCTCCAACGAGCTGCACGGCAGCGCGTTCGAGTTCGTGCGCAACGAGAAGCTCGACGCCACCAACTTTTTCGCCAACCGCTCCGGTTCGGTGAAGCCGACTTTGCGCCAGAACCAGTTCGGCGGCACGCTCGGCGGGCCGATCGTCAAGAACAAGACGTTCGGTTTTTTCAGCTACCAGGGCACCCGCATCCGCCTGGGGCGCAGCTTTCTGGCGACCGTTCCCAGTCAGCTTGCGCGCGGTGGCGACTTCTCGATGGAACGCACGAACTTCAATCGGGTTTTCGATCCGGAGACAACGGTCGGCACGGGCGCCGCCGCCGTCCGCGACCCGTTCCCGAACAACGTCGTTCCTGCAAGCCGCTTCGACCCGGTCAGCTCTCCGCTGCTGAGCCGCTATCCGCTGCCCAATATCCAGGGCAGGGAATTCGGCTTCAACAATTATTTTCGCGCGCCGTCGGACTCCGACGACACCGACCAGTACGATTTCCGCGTCGATCATAACTTCTCCGACGGCGACCGCATCTTCTTTCGGATGAGCGTCCGGCGTCAGTTCCGCATCAATCAGAGCCCGCTGCCGGTAGAAGCCGGCGGGCAGGGCGGGCAGACCGTCGATCTCAACGGGGACAATCTGGCGTTCAACTGGACGCATGCGTTTACGCCGACGCTGCACAACGAAGCGCGGTTCGGATTCACGCACTTCCCGACGCGCTTCGACACGCTGATTCAAGAGCCGCTCAACGCCCAGCTCGGCATCCAGGGCGCGCCCGGCGACACCTTCGGCGACGGGTTCGACCAGGGCTTCAGTTTCTTCAACATCAACGGCTACAACAACCTGGGCACGCCCTGCTGCTGGCCCAACATCAACAACATGGACAACATCCAGATCGTGGACAACCTGTTGTGGCAAAAGGGCAGCCACAGCATCAAGATGGGCTTCGATTACCGCCGGCTCAACATTTTCCGCGAGGCGATGCGTTTCCGGCGCGGGCAGTTTCTGTTCAATCGGGTATTCACCGCCGAGCAGCCCAACATAGGCAGAAGCCGCTCGACCACGGGCAACGGACTCGCCGAGATGATGCTCGGCTGGGTGGGGCAAACCCGCGTGGGCAACCCCGCCGGAGAGAACGCGGTCGTGCCCTACTGGGGCGCCTACATCCAGGACGACTGGAGAGTCACGCCAAAGCTGACTTTGACGCTGGGGCTGCGCTGGGAGCTGTTCCACCGCGGCTACTACCCGAAGGGGCACATCCGCGGGCGCACCGGGGTCAGCAACTACATCACGGCGTTCAACGGTCTGCCGGACGGACAGGAGGAGTTCTGGGACCGCCCCGAGGACGGCAGCGATTGCGGTTGCGAGCAGGATCTGAACAACTTCGCCCCGCGCGCGGGCATCGCCTACCGGCTCAACGACAAGACGGTCGTGCGCGCCAGCGGCGGCATCTTTTACGGCGAGGGCGACATCGTTACGGACAACTCGGCATGGTCCCGCCAAGTGCCGGACTTCACCGAGATCATCACGCCCACGTTCGACAACATCACCCCCGTAACCCTGGTGAAGGACGGGTTCCTGCCCGTAACCCTGCCCGCCGAGGAGCCTCTGCCGAATACCGGCGCGTCGGCCTCGTACCGCAAGCAGCCGAATCAGTACGCCGTGCAATGGTTTGTGGACATTCAACGCGAGTTGCCGCAAGACATGGTTTGGATCGTCGGCTACCAGGGCTCGAGCACCAGCTATCTCGCCTACCGGCTGAACATCAACTTTCCGGGGCCGCACCCCACGATTCCCGCCAACCGCAGGCGGCTGCGGCCGCTGCGCACCGGCGTCAATCTGTCCGAGCCGGGAGCGAACGCCTCCTACAACGCATTCGTGACCCGTCTCGAAAAACGCTTCTCCAAGGGCCTCACCTTCCTGGCTTCCTATACCTGGTCGCACAACATCGACAACAACACGCAGTTTCTGGACAGCGGCCTGTTCAACGTGGCCAACCAGTACGACCGCAGAGCCGAGCGTTCGAGCGCCAACATCGACATGACGCAGAACCTTACCACCAGCTTCACCTGGGAATTGCCCTTCGGCAAAGGCCGCGCCTTCGGCTCGGACTGGGGCGGAGCGCTGGACGCGGTTCTGGGCGGATGGCAACTTGGCGGCATTCTCTCGCTGCGCTCCGGCTTTCCCTTCGAGGTGACTTTTCCCGGAGATCCGCAGAACACGGGCTCCACCAACCGCGGCAACCGCATCGCCGACGGCAAATCGAGCAATCAGACGATCGACAACTGGTTCGATCAATCCGCCTTCGTCATCAGCGACCCCGGCGTTTACGGCACGAACGGGCGCAACGTGCTGCGCGGGCCCAACGGCAGGAGCTTCGACTTCATGCTCGGCAAGCGCTTCCGCATGCCCTGGGAGGGGCACACGGTGCAGTTCCGTTTCGAGGCGTTCAACTTCACCAACACGCCGCGCTTCGGACAGCCCAACGGAGGCATGCTGCGCGCGGCCACGGGCACGATCAACCGGGCGGACGAGCCGCGGCGGATTCAGTTCGGCCTCAAGTACCTGTTCTGAGCGCCGCGCCGGCGGCGCAGCGTTACCGCCGCGTCTCGCGCAGGGTCAGCAGGCGGTTCGCCTCGACCGCGCCGATGTTTTCGGTTTGGCCCGAGGACCAGCGGATCGAGACTTCGGCCGCATCGGCATCGGCGAGGCCGAAGTGTACCCGCAGATCGTTTTGCGAAAGATAACTGCCGCCGCTGCGGATTTCCTTGACCTGCGTTTGCCCTGCCGCCGTAACCGAGACGCGGGCGCCGATATCGTCGCGGCCCGACGCGGCGAGAGCGCGGATCAGCAGCCAATTGCCCGCTGAAGCGAAATTCTGCAGCAGCGAAGGCGCCTCGTTCATGTTGACGACCACGATTTCCAGATCGCCGTCGTTGTCGAGGTCGCCCGCGGCGGCGCCGCGCGAAGAATGCCGCGCGGCCACCGCCGGACCCGCCTCGGTCGACAACGAGTGAAAACGGCCGTCCCCGCGGTTCCAGAACAGCAGCCTGGGCTGCGCGAAGCTCTCGTCGATCGGCGCGCCGTCCACGCTGGGCGCGACGTGCCCGTTGACGGCGAACAGGTCTGGCCGGCCGTCGTGATCGAAATCGAGGAACGCTGCGCCCCAGCCGACGTATTGCGTCACGGTCGCCAGTCCGGCGGCGACCGTTTCGTCGGTAAAGGAGAAATCGCCGTCGTTACGGTAGAGCGTGTTGGTGTCGGACGCGAAATTCGTCTTGAAAATATCGGTCAGCCCGTCTCCGTCGTAATCGCCCGCGGCCACGCCCATGCCGGCCTGCTCCTGGCCGTCTTCGTTGTAGGCGGCCCCGGAAAAAAGCCCCAGCTCTTCGAAGGCGCCGCCCCCCGTGTTGCGGTAGAGCAGGCTCGCCGTGGAATCACAGGCGACGTACACGTCCGTCCGTCCGTCGTTGTCGTAGTCGCCCGTAAGCACTCCCAGACCGTAGTGGTTGCGCGGCCCTGCGATGCCTGACGCTTCCGAGATGTCGGCGAACTTCCCGTCGCCGTCGTTTTCAAAGAGCGACATGGTTTCCGCCGGCAGCCCCCGCGGCCCGCAGGGGATCGGAACGTTCTGCCAGCGGCACTGCGGCGCCTCGCCGGGCAACGGCGTGCCGTCGATGTCGAAGTCCACGTAATGGGCGACGAACAGATCGAGATCGCCGTCCCGGTCGAAGTCCAGAAAGGCGCACCCGGAGCTCCAGCGCCGCCCGGTTTCGGTGAAGCCCCTTGGCCGGCTTTCGTCGGCGAACGTCTCGCCGCCGCGGTTGCGCAGCAGGCGGTCCGGCCCCCAGTGGGTGACGAAAAGATCGGTGTAGCCGTCGTTATCGACGTCGCCCGCGCAGACGCCCTGCCCCCAGCCGGTTGCGGTAAGGCCCGTTTGGGCCGTAGCGTCTTCGAAGCGCAACTCTCCGCGGTTGCGGTAGAGCCGGTGCGGCGGCGCCTTTTCGTCGAACCGCCCGGAGTTGACGAAAAAAATGTCGAGCAGGCCGTCGTTGTCGAAGTCGATCAAGGCTACGCCCGTCCCGGTAGTCTCCACGAGATAGTTTTTGCGGTCCGCGCCGCCCGAGATGTTTGCATGTGCGAGTCCCGCCTCGGCGGCGACGTCGCGGTAATCGACGGCGGGCGCAACGACGCCTGCGGGCAGGGGAACGGCGGGGACGGCGCGCCTGTTGCCGACGGCCATGCCCTGGGGGAAGGCGGCGTTCGAGCCGGCAACAGCCAAAAGCGGCAACAGCAGCTTGCCGGCGAGCCTGCCGCGGGCGGGCGTCATGCGCAACTTCAATGGTAGCGGCAGTAGCGGCGGGCAAAAGGCCGGCGATGCAAGCCCGTTTCGGCGTTTGTAAAAAGTTCGGCCTTTTCCAACGCGCGCTCTTTGGGGTGTGCTACAAAGAAGCAGCCCTGCGGGCGTCGTTCGCCAATCCATCGGGAGGAAGTCCATGCGACAAGCGGTTTCGGTTTTTCAGTGTTTGCGGGCGCCGGCTTTTGCCGCCGCCGTTCTTTGCCTGGCGCTGCTCGCGCCGCAGACGGCCTGGGGGCAGGCGTCGAGCGCGGCCATCAACGGCACGATCACCGATCAGCAAGGCGCGGTGATACCCGGCGCGGAACTCGTGCTGACCAGCGTGGAAACCGGCATCGAGCGTCGGGCGACCTCGAACTCCGTCGGCAACTACGGGTTTCCCGGCATCCAGCCGGGCTACTACATGCTGGAGGCTTCGTCCGACGGCTTCCGCACGGCGTCGATCGAACCGTTCGTGCTGGTCGTGAACCAGACGGCGACGTTCGACATCGCGCTCGAAGTCGGCGCGGTGACCGAATCGGTGACGGTCGAGGCCATCGGCGCGCAGGTGCAGTCTTCGTCCTCCGAGCTGGGCACCGCCATGACCGAGCAGCAGGTGGTGGACCTGCCGTTGAACGGCAGAAACTTCACGCAGTTGCTGATCCTCACGCCCGGCGCCTCTCCGGCCAACGTGGCCCAGAACAGGGGAGGCTTCGGCAGCACCTCGGTCGGCTCGTTCAATTTCCCGTCGATCAACGGGCAGAACAACCGCAGCAACCTTTTCCTGACCGACGGCGCGAACAATCAGGGCATCATGACCAGTACTTATGCGGTGCCGCCGATCATCGACGCCATTCAGGAGTTCAAGGTGCAGTCGCACAACGATCTGGCGGAGTTCGGCGGCGTCACCGGCGGCGTCGTCAACGTCGTCACCAAATCGGGCACGAACGAGCTTCACGGCACCCTCTGGCACTTCCTGCGCAACGACAATCTGGATGCGCGAGGCACGTTTTTGGAAGAGAAGGCGGCCCTGGCGCAGAATATGTACGGCGCCACGGGCGGCGGGCCCATCGTCAAGAACAAAACGTTCTTCTTCCTCACCTACCAGGGCTTCAAGAACCGCACGCCTTCCAACCGCTGGTATCGCGTGCCGACCGAAGCGAACCTGACCGGCGACATGAGCGACTGGGGGCGTCAGATCTACGACCCGATCACCACGGTGGACGATGGCAGCGGCCAGCAGACGCGCACGCCCTTCGCCAACAACACGATTCCGGCCAGCCGGCTCGACCCGGGTTTCCTCGGTTACCTGCAGCAGACGGTGCCCAAGCCCAGCGGCGTCCGCAACAGACTGAACAATCAACTGGACACCACGGGAACGACCGTGGACCAGCATGAATACTCGGCGCGCTTCGATCATCGTTTCAGCGCGGAAGACTCCGTTTTCTTCCGCTGGAGCGGCCAGGACAACGCGCAAGACCGCACGGGCGGCCGGCAGACGCTGTCCAGCTTCACAGACGTCGTCAACGTCAACATTGCGGCGAACTGGGTGCATACTTTCGATCCGACGAGCATCCTGCAGCTTTCTTTCGCCCGCGTCGAAGTCGAGCGGGACACCGGCAACGCTTTCCGCAACCTGCCTGACGGCTTCGTTTCGCAGGTCGGCTGGAACCCGGAATTCGCCGGCGGGTTCCGCGGCGGAGAAACGTTCGTGCCGAACGTCGGCGTCTCGCAATTTTTCGGCGGCGGCGAGCGGGTCGGCTTCACGCGCACCAGCGATACCTGGCAGTACAAAGGCGACTACACCAAAATCTGGGGATCGCATACCTTCAAATTCGGCGCGGAGCACAACGTTATCGGCCACTTCGGCCAGACCAACGATCACTCCAACAGCTTCAACAACGTCGGCACGGCCCACCCGCAGAGCCAGGGCAACACCGGCAGCCCGCTGGCGTCGTTTCTGCTGAACGTCCCGAATGCCTGGTCGCGGCGCGATTTCTTCAAGCGCGCGCGGGGTGGCGGGTTGTCTTCCTTCTTTGTGCAGGATTCCTGGAAGGCGTCGCAGAAGCTGACGATCAATCTGGGCTTGCGCGTGGACAGGACCTTTCTGCCGCAGTTTGGCAACGCCGAAGAGAACACGGTGCATTTCGGCAACATCGACTACAACGTGGGCATCTATTGGCTCACCGCGGCGCCCGAGCCCTGCGCTGCGCGCCGCATCGCGCCCTGTCTGCCGGACCCGGGCGGCGCGCTGCCCGACGACGTGCGGGTCTCGCCGGACGGCCGCGTGCAAGACCCTTGGCCGACCAGTTGGCAGCCGCGCGTGGGCTTCGCCTACCGCCTCAACGAACGCACCGCGCTGCGCGCCTCGGCCGGGATATTCTTCGACAACTTCGCCGGCGTCACGCAGAACACGCAAAACCTCGGCCACACTTGGCCCGACGTCGGACGCAAGCTGCAGAACGGAACCAACCCGGCCACGGCCAACCCGACGGTGGACGCCAAAAACCCCGCTCCGACCGGGATTCTGCCCACCGCCACGCCTTACAACCAGGGCGCCTGGTATTCTGACCCGCGCATGGACAACTCCTACTCCATGCAGTGGAACTTCGGCATCCAGCGCCAACTCGACGACGCGACCATGGTGCAAATCAATTACGTCGGCTCGGGCAACAGCCGCCAGCCGCTGGGGACCTATTACAACGTGGCGCTGACGCCCGGGCCGCGGGCGACGGCGCGGCAGCGCGCGCCGTACCCGCGGTTTCGCGCCAACAACTATCTGACCTCGTGGGGCCGCAGCAACTACCATGCCCTGCAGACGCAGTACAACCGCCGCTTCTCGAAGGGCTTGGCCTTGATGGTCAATTACACCTGGGCCAAGTCGATCGACATCGGCTGCACGGGCTGGTTCGTCGAGGCGTGCTCGCAGCAGAATCCCTACGAGTTCAACATCGACCGCAGCGTGTCCGGCATCGACCTGACGCACAACCTGAACTTCAACTGGGTTTACGAGATTCCGTTCCCGTCGGACTCTCCCTTGCGCGCGGTCCTCGGCGGTTGGAAATTCAACGGCTTGGTGATGTTCGCCTCCGGGCAGCCTTATACGCCGACGATCAACGGCGATATTGCCGGGACGGGACTGCCGAACGGCCGCTACCGCCCGAACTTCGTCGGCGACCCCGTGCTCGACAACCCCACGACAGGCCGTTGGATTAACACGGACGCCTTCGCCCCGCCTGCACCGGGCACTTTCGGCAACGCCGGCCGCCACAGCCTGCGCCAGGACGGCATCAACAACTTCGATTTCTCGTTTTTCAAAACCATTCCGGTCAACGAACGCTTCCGTTTCGAGTACCGCGTGGAGTTCTTCAACGGGTTCAATTCCCCGCAGTACGCGGCGCCGGTGCGGAATTTCAGCAATGCGCAATTCGGAAGCGTAACCGGCACGTCGAACCGCGCGCGGCAGATTCAAATGGGCCTGAAGTTGTATTTTTAGTCCGCTTTCAGGGGGCGCCCGCTCGGCGGCGCGGCGGGCGTCTCTCGCCTTGTCCGCGCTGCGCGTCGCCCGCGCACGGGATTCCGGCTACGATAAAGGCCGATACGTTCCGCCATGCGCACGATTCGACCCGTTCTCGCGGCGCTGCTCGTCTGTTTTTCGGCGGCAGCGCAGACGCCGGAGGATGTCTCGCGGATCGTCGCCTCGGCCGAGCGCCAACGTCGGGCCGGCGACAGCGCCGCCGCGCTCGCCGCGCTTGAAGACGCCGCCGCGGCCTATCCCGGCCAAGCCCTGCCGCTCTTCAACCTGGGCGCCGTTTACGGCGAGCTGGGCCGCCACGAGGAGGCCGCCGGCGCTCTGCGCCGGGGCTTGGCGCTCGACCCCGGCAACGCGGACGCGCATCTGACGCTGGCCAAGGTTCGCATCGGCTTGCACGACTACGCGGGCGCATTGGATGCCGCTGCGCGCTATGCCGAGATCGCCGGAGCCGCGGCTGCGAATTTCGATTTCCACTATGTCCGCGGGGTGGGGCTGCGCCGTCTTGCCCGGCCGGCCGAGGCCGAAGCGGAGTTGCGCAAGGCCGTTGCCCTGAACGGCGGCCACGCGGACGCCCTCTACAACCTCGGCTTCACGCTCTCGCGCCAAGGCCGCTACGACGAAGCCCGCGGTCTGCTGGAGAAGGCCCGGCGGCTCGATCCCGAATCTCAGGACATAAGGTACCGGTTGGCGGCCGTGCTCCAAAAGCTGGGGGAGACCGAAGCCGCCGCCCGCGAGCTCGCAGCTTTCCGCGAAGCGAAGGAGCGCGCGCAGCGGCAAACCCGCGCGGCGGTGTCCGTCGAGCAAGGCAGGCGCGCCCTGCAAAGCGGCGATGCGCAAAAGGCGAAGGAGTTTTTTCAGCAGGCCATCCGCCGGGACGCGGACAACGCGGAGGCCCACAACAGTCTGGGCGTCGCCTACGGCAGGCTGAGCAGAAACGACCTGGCCGAGTTGATGCTCGCCAAGGCGGTCAGCCTGCAAGCGGACTACGCCGAGGCCCATGTCAACCTGGCGCTCACGCTGGCGGCGCGCGGGAAGCTCGACGAAGCCCGGACGCGGATCGAAGAGGCGCTGCGCCTGGAGCCGGAGAGTCCGGCGGCGCACGAAGCGGCGGGCATGATCTTGACCCGGCTCGGCCGCGCCGCGGATGCGCTGCCGCATTTTCGCAAGGTCGCCGCCGCCCGGCCGGAAGACGCCGAAGCGCGCCTGAACTTGGGCATCGCCCTTGCCGAAAGCCGCCGCTTGGAGGAGGCGCTGGCCGAGTTCACGCGCGCGGTCGAGTTGCGTCCCGATGCGCCGCGGCCCAGGTACAACCGCGGCCGCTCTCTCAAAGATCTCGGCAGGAGCGAAGAAGCAGCGGCCGAGTTGCGGCGGGCCGCCGCCATCGATTCCGGGTTCGCGCCGGCGATAGAGTTGCTGGCGTCGATCGAAGCCGAGCGGGGAAGCTTCGAACGGTCCGCTGAGTTGTGGACGCGCGTCGTCGCGTTGCAGCCGGAAAGCGCCGGCGCGCATTACGATCTCGGGCGCGCGCTGATACAACTCGGGCGAGAGGAGGACGCCGTGACGCATTGGCGGCGCGCCGCGGATCTCGACCCCGCGCATAAAGAGGCGCTCTACAACCTGGCCCAGGCGCTGCATCGGTCAGACCCCGAAAGCGCGCGCGGCTACCGGCTGCGCTTCCAGGCGTTGAAGTCCGAGGAGCAAGTGACCGACCGCGCCGGAACCCTCTGGAACTTCGCGCTTGCGGCTGCGGCGAAGAAAGATTGGGAGCGGGCGTTCTCATTGTTCCAACAGGCGCTGGAGGTCTGCGGCGGCTGCCCGGCAAGGGGAAGCATCCACAAGAATTTCGGGTTGACCTACGGCCATGCGGGGGACTACGCGAACGCCGCGCGCGAGCTCGAGGCCGCGCGCGAACTGCTGCCGGAAGACCCGGAGATCGCGCAGGCGCTGGCCGTCGTCCGCGCCTCCGGCGGGCGGGCGCAATGACGCCGCTGCGCTCGGGCGTTTGGCTCTGCTGCCTGCTGCTTGCGCCCGCCGCAGGCGGCGCCTCCGAGCGCTGCGCCGCCTGCCATCCCGAGGAAACCGCGGCCTATCTGCTGACGGGCATGGGCCGCTCGATCGGCCTCCCTTCCGCGCTGCAACCCACCGGCGCATACCGCCACGGACTCTCGAAAACGACCTACGCGATTACCGCCGATTCCTCCGGCATGACCCAGCGCATCGCGCGCGGCGGACTCTCCGCCGAGTATGCGGTGGACTACGTGATCGGCTCGGGTAATGCCGCGTTCGGCTACCTGGTCAGCGCCGGCAACGCCGTTTTTCAGTCGCCCATCGCCTACTACACGAAATTGAAGCGTTGGGGCGCCGCTCCCGGAATGGAGCGATACGCGGCGCCCGACTTCACCCGGCCGGTGACCCCGGAATGCCTCTGGTGCCATGCCGATCGCCCTCTGCCGCTGCCGCAAACCGTCAACCGCTACGAGCGGCCGATTTTCGAGGCCGCGGCGATTTCCTGCGAGCGCTGCCACGGCGATGTCCGGGCGCACCTCGACGAGCCGGAGGCCGCGAATATCGTCAACCCTGCCGCGCTGCCGCCCGCCGCCAGGGACGGCGTTTGCGAGCAGTGCCATCTCTCGGGCGTTGTCCGCGTTCTCAATCCGGGCAAGAATTTCGGGTCGTATCTGCCGGGGGAGCGGCTCGAAAGCGCGTTCTCGGTATTCACGGCCCGGCAGCCCGCCGCCGGTCGGCCCTTCAAAGTCGTCAGCCACGTCGAGCAGCTCGCTCTGAGCCGCTGCGCCCAAAGCAGCAAAGGGCGACTGTGGTGCGGCGCATGCCATAACCCGCACGATGCGCCGGCAGATACCGCAGCGTACTTCCGCGAGCGTTGCCTCGACTGTCACGGGCCGGCGTTGGCCGCCGATCACGGCGCGCCGGCGCGCGACTGCATCGGCTGTCACATGCCCAAGCGGCAGTCTTGGGACAGCGGGCACAGCGCCTTCACCGATCACAGAATCGCGGCGCACCCCGGCCGGGCCGCAACGGCGGCAGAGGAGCCGCCCCCGGTTCTTCGCGCCTGGCGCGCGGCGCCGGAGCCGCTGGCGACTCGCAATCTCGGTCTGGCGAACGTCCTGGTCGGCCGGCAGCGGAGCTCGCCGCGGCATGCCGCGGCCGGACTCGATCTGCTGCGTTCCGTAAAAGACGAGTTTGCGGACGACCCGGATGTTCTGGAAGGGTTGGGGACGGCCCTCGCGCTCAGCGGGTCTCCGCGCCAAGGAGCGGCCTATCTGCAAAGAGCGGTCGAGGCGCAGCCCGGCCATGTGCTGCGGCGCCTGTCTCTGGCGGCGGCATGGTGGGAGCTCGGCGCCGCAAACGAAGCCCTCGCCGCGCTGGAGGCGGCGGTCCGCCTCGACCCTTATCTGGAATCGGCTTACCGCATGATGGCCCGCGTGTACGCGGATGCCGGCCGAGCGGAGAAGGTTCGGGAAACGTGGCGGCGCTATCTCGAGCATCGGCCGCGCAGCATCGAGGCGCGCCGACAAGCGGGGCGCCTGCCGGCGGATCCCGGTCCGTGACGCAAGACGGCTTCATGGCGCAGCCGCCGCTTGCTCCCGAACGTTCCCGGCGGCATCGTTCCCCCCGGACGCAAACGTGTTTTCGGCAATGCTGCGGATAGCGTCGTCGTTGAGTTCCGCGTAGTATCCGTACTTTTTCCGGATCCTGCGCAATTCTCGGGAAAGCGCCCGGACTTTGTACTCGCCGCCTTCTCCCTTTGCCGATCGCTCGATGCGTCTCTCAGCCGCGGCGATATGACCGAAAACCTGCATTCTTCGCCTGAGTGTCTCGGGCATCGCCGCGCCCCGGCGCTCGAGCAGGTCGGCGATATCCATATGACCGTGCAAGTAGGCGAACGCCAGGGCCGAGCCGCCGCCTTCGGTTTTCGCGTTCACGTCCGCCCCGGCATCCGCGAGCAGGCTTGCAATCCCTGCCGACCCGTTCATCGCCGCATAATGCAGCGGAGCAGCCCCCGTATCTTCTCGCGCGTCCGCATCGGCGCCGAAACGCAACAGTTCCGCAGCGTACAGATAGTACGAATCCCGAGCCCACGAAGCAGCGTAGAGCAAAGCCGTTCTGCCGTATTGGTCAACCTCGTTCGGGTTGTGTCCCGATTGCAGCAATCCGACGAAATGCCGCCAGTCGCGGTCCCGGATCGCTTCGTGCAACGGATATTCCGGTTTCTGCGCCGCCGCGGGCAGCGCCGCCAGGCACAGCAGCGCCGCCGCTGCCGCGCCTCCCTTGAACATTTGCATGATCCTGCAAGCGGGTTACGCGGCAAGCGCTCTCAGGGTTTCCGGGAACGGAGTCTTGCCGTTTGTTCGCGCCCCGTTCGGCGCCGCTTGCCCGTTGAGTCTCTGCGCGCTATGCTGACTATATTCGCTGGAGCTTCCGCTCTGCGTTTCTCTTCCTCCAAGGGTTCCAACCCTGAAACCGCCGCGGATTGCGGCCGGCGGTCCCCATGACAATTACAGAACTGCATCAGAAAGACATCACCTCCCTCAGCGAGCTTGCCCACGATCTGGGTCTCGAAGGCATCGGCAGCCTGCGCAAGCAGGAGTTGATCTTTCGCATTCTGCGCGCGCAGACCGAAGACGAAGGGCTGCTGTTCGTCGAGGGGAGCCTCGAAATCCTTCCCGAAGGTTTCGGCTTTCTGCGCTCGCCCGAGTACAACTACCTGCCCGGCCCGGACGATATCTACGTTTCGCAGCAGATCGTCAGGCGCAACGGCATCCGCAACGGCGATACGGTGTCGGGGCAGGCGCGGCCGCCCAGAGACCGCGAAAACTACTTTTCGCTGCTCCGCGTGGACGCGATCAATTTCGAGCCCCCGGAAGTCGCCAGGAACAAGATTCACTTCGACAACCTGACCCCGCTTTATCCCGAAGAGCATCTCGGACTGGAGACGACGAAAGAAAATCTCAGCGGCCGCGTCATGGACCTGATGACGCCTATCGGCAAGGGCCAGCGCGGCCTGATTGTCGCGCCGCCGCGCACCGGCAAGACGATGCTCTTGCAGTCGATCGCCAACTCGATCACCGCCAACCACCCCGAGGTCACGCTCATCGTCCTGCTGATCGACGAGCGCCCCGAAGAAGTTACCGACATGACCCGCTCGGTCAAGGGCGAAGTGGTGAGCTCGACCTTCGACGAGCCGCAAGCGCGGCACGTGCAAGTCGCCGAGATGGTCATCGAAAAGGCCAAGCGGCTCGTCGAGCACAAGAGGGACGTGGTCATCCTGCTCGATTCGATCACGCGCCTCGCCCGCGCCTACAACACGATCGTCCCCTCGTCCGGCAAGGTCTTGTCGGGCGGCGTGGATTCGAATGCGCTGCAGCGCCCCAAGCGGTTCTTCGGCGCGGCGCGCAACATCGAAGAGGGCGGCTCGCTGACCATCGTCGCCACGGCGCTGGTCGATACCGGCAGCCGCATGGACGAAGTCATTTTCGAGGAGTTCAAAGGCACGGGCAACATGGAGCTGCACCTCGACCGCAAGCTGGTCGACAAGCGCACCTTCCCGGCCATCGACATTCACCAGAGCGGCACGCGCAAGGAAGAGTTGCTGCTCGATCGGGAAACGCTGCAGCGCGTCTGGGTCCTGCGCAAGGTTCTGAGCAACCTGGGCACGGTCGAAGCGATGGAATTGCTGCTGGACCGCATGTCGAAAACGCGCAGCAACGCCGAGTTCCTGGCCTCGATGAAGGGGTAGCGGCGCGCCATGCGGGAAGTCGAATCCACGGTGCAGGCGCGTTACGCCGAAACCGATCAGATGGGGGTCGTTTATTACGCGAACTATCTGGTCTGGATGGAAGTCGCGCGGGTCGCTTACTGCCGGGAAGCGGGATTCGAGTACAGCGACATGGAGCGCGAATCGGGCGCCTATCTGGCGGTGACCGAGGCGCATTGCCGCTACCGCTCGCCGGCCCGTTTCAACGACACGGTGCGCATCGTTTGCCGGGTGACGGAGGTTCGTTCGCGCACCGTGCGCTTCGCTTACGAGATGTACCGCGGCGGCGAGTTGCTGGCGACGGGGGAAACTCTGCACACCGTAACCAATGCGCAGGGCAAGACGGTGCGCATGCCGGAGCGTTATCGGCAGTTCTTTCCGCTTTCTCGATAGACTGTTGCGGAACCCGGCGTAACAACGGGGCCGGGCCGAAAAGCCGATGACGGGAATGAATAAGCTGCGCGCCGCGCCGTTCGCTCGGACGGTCGTTTTGCTTTGCGCCGCGGCCGGAATGCTGCAAGGCGGACTCGACCGGCGCTTCGATCTGACGCTCGAACGCGTTCTCGACGGCGGGCCGCCCGTTTACGATCCGCCGTTCCTGCTGGCGGACCTGATCCCCAGAGACGTCCGGCGGTTTACGAACTTCAGCGGCGATCTTTCCGGGCGCTACATCGGGGCGCTTGCGGCCGCCTCGCGGCGCCGGCCGGTTCCCGCCGAGACGCTGCGCAAGCTCGTTCATGAGGCGGTCGGGCTTCAGCGGGCCGACGGACATTTCGGCGCGCCGCTGTCGCGTTTCGGGGTTACGGATGACGATATGGCGCTCATGTGGGGCAACGGGCGGCTCTTGATCGGCCTGCTGGAATACCATGCGGTTGCGCAGGACGCCGCCGCTCTGCGGGCGGCGCAAGGCATCGGCGACTTCCTGTTGGGCAACGCGGAGGCGTTCAACGGCGCGAAGGTGCGCCGCGCCTACAGCGTCGGGCGCATGGCGCACGGCTACATCTGCTGGACGCAAAACATCGAGGGTCTGGTTGCGCTGGGCCGAGCGGCTGCCGATCCGCGCTATATCGAGGCCGCCGCGGCCATCGCCGAGCATGTCTCGCAGCAGCCGGGCCAACATAGCCACGGCCTGCTGTCTTCGCTGCGCGGCATTCTGGAGCTTTACCGCGAGACCGGCGGCGCGCGCCGGCTGCGCCGGGTCGAGGAGGCGTGGTCGAAGTTGGCCGCGTCCGGGAACGTGACCGTCACCGGCACAGTCGCCGAATACTTCGAACCGGGGATGCATCGGGACGAAGGCTGCTCCGTCGCCGATTGGCTGCGGCTGTCGCTGGCGCTCTGGCGCGAGACGCAAAAGCCGCGGTACATCGACGCCGCCGAGCGGAGTTGGTTCAACGGTTTTGCCATGAACCAGTTCGCCGGAGGCGATTTCGGGCATGTTTATTTCAGTGAAAACGGATTCGCCGCCGGCGCCGACCGAGCTTGGTGGTGTTGCACGCTGCACGGGCTGCGGGCCTTTCCGGCGGTGAGCGAAGCGGCGTTCCGCGAGACGGAGGACGCTCTGCTTTACGAGTTGGCGGTCGATGCCGCGGTTGTGTCCGGCGGCCTGCGGGTGCGGGCCGAGACCAGGCTCGACAGCGACTCGACCGTAGAACTCGAGATCGAGGCCGCCCCCGCCGCTGCGCGGACGATCGGCGTCAGGGCGCCCTCCTGGGCAAGCGGCCTGACGCTTACGGTCAACGGAAGTTCTGTCGAGGCAATCCGGCGGGACGGCTATGCGCTGCTCGAGCGCGTCTGGACCGCGGGGGACCGCCTGCGCGCGCATTACGGGCTGCGCGCGGAATGGCTGCGCAGCCGCTCCGGCCGCCGCGCGTTGTTGCTGGGCCCGTGGATACTGGCTGTTTCCGAGGCCGAGACGCCGGCTTTCTTCGATGAAGGCTACGCGCAAAATGAAGTCGATCCCCAAAATCTCGTGGCAATCGAGGGCCGTCCGGCGAGACGCGGCATCCGCTATGCGCACGCGGGCTACCGCGAGCAGGCGCAGACCGCCCGGCTGCTGCCCTTAGGGGAGCGTACCTGGTCCGGCCGTCAGGGCCGTTGGGAGGTCTGGTTACGGCACGGAGCCGAGGTCGGCGCAGCCGAAAAAGCCCCCTTGCGGCCGCCGCGGGCGCTGCTGCCGTTTCTCGCGGTCATTGCCGCGGCTGCGGCCGCTTGTTGGCTTCTTTGGAGGCGGCGCCGTTCAGCCGGCCGAGCTTAGTGCAATTGCCGGCGAAAGCGGATCGCGCTGAGCGTGTAAACCAGGACGGCGATGCCTATTAACGCCAGCAGGCGCGGCCACAGGAATTCGATCCCCACGCCCTTCATCGCGACCCCGCGCACGATCTCGACGAAGTAGCGCAGGGGCAGCAGATGCGACAGGACTTGAAACGCCTCGGGCAGATTCTCGACTCTGGCGAAGGCTCCCGACAGCAGCACCATCGGCGGGTTCACGAAGAACGTCAGGAACTGCGCCTGCTGCTGGTTCGAGGCGAACGTCCCGATCAGCGTGCCGATGCCCAAAGAGGCCAAGCCGGCCGCGGCGCCCGTTATAAGAAACAACCACAAAGGGCCGTTCAGGGGCAGATCGAACCATAGGCGCGCGGTCGTTGTGCTTACGGCAAATCCGGTGAGCAACAGCGCCAGCACGGGGGTTCCCTTGGCCAGGACGATTTCCAGCGATTGCGCGGGGCTCATGAGCAGTTGCTCCACGGTGCCGATTTCCTTTTCGCGGACCGTCACCGCCGAGGCCAGCAACGACCCGTCGACGAACATGATCACGGCCATGATGCCCGTCAGGTAGTACCAGGAGAACAGTAGTCCGGGATTGTACAGCGCCGTCGCCCGAAGGTCGATCCGCGGGGGCGCAGCGGGCGCCCCCGCGGATCGCCGCTCCAGCAGATCGAGCGAGTAGCGCCCGACGATCTGCTGCAGATAGCCTCCGGCGATGACCGCCGAGTTGGCAATCACGGCGTCCACCAGAATTTGCAGCTCGACCGGCCGGCCCGCCGCGATCCCGGCGCTCAGATTCGGCGGGAGCACGACGGTCAAGTCCACCTCGCGGCGTTCCATCGCGAGTTGGGCGTCTTTGAGCGAGACGAAATGGCGAACGACGTCGAACGCCTCGGTTCCGTCAATGCGCCGGCCGATCTCGCGGGCGCCCGCGCCGCCGTCGAGATCGACGACGGCTGTCGGCAAGCGCTTGACCTCGGGATTCAACGCATAGCCGATCACGATCAGAACCAACGTCGGCGGAATCGTCAGTTGAACGATCATCCGCCAATTCCGGCGGATCTGCCTGCATTCCTTGACGAGCAAGGCTCGATAGCGGGTAAAGCTGAACGCCACCGGCATACGCGGTCAATCCTCGAAGCGCATTTTGCGAATCCGGTAGAGATTCGCCAGATAAGCAGCGGCGGCCAGCGCCGCCAGATAGAGCGCCGGCAGCCAACCCGCGGCCCAGCCGCCGTCCCGCAGGAGGCCGCCGCGGACAAGGTCGATGTAATAGGTGGCCGGCACGAGGTACGAAATCCAGCGCAACTGCACGGGCGAGTTCTCGATCGGCGTCAGGAAGCCGGAGAGAAGCATGGAAACGATAAAAAGCCCCAGTTGAACCACCTGGGTGCTGACGCTCTGCGATTTCGTTTCATGCCCCAGCCACATGCCGAAGAACACTCCGGCCGCGATGTAGAGCAGCGTGCCGGCCAGTAGCGGCGTCGGGTCGGACGGGATGCGGTACGAGAAAAAGACGCTTCCCAGCAGGAAACAGAGCACGAACTGCGCCAAGCCGATGCCGATGTAGGGCAGCGCCTTGCCGAGAGTCCATTCGCGCGCCGAAAGATTCGAGGAGTAAACCTGAATCGCGGTTCCCATCTCGTGCTCTCTGGCTGTGGCCGCGGCGCCGAGCAGCGCGGGGAAAAAGATCAAAACGATGCCCAAGGCGCCCGTTCCGAAAAACACGCGGTCGGAGAGGCCGGGGTTGTGCCAGTAGCGGATGGCGAGCCGCAGAGGCGGCGCCGGAAAACCGCCGCGCGCGGCCAGGAAAGCTTGCGTAATGGCTTGTGCTTCTTGACGCAGCACGAGCGCCGTGTTGCCGTCGGTTCCGTCCAGCAGGAACTGCGCGGACGCCGGCCGGCCGCGCAGCAGGCGGCGTTCGAACCCCGGAGGAATCAGCAATGCCGCGGACGCCGATCCTTCATCGAGCATGGCCTCGATTCGGCTTGCGCCGGCGCCCGGCGTCAATTCGAACTCGTTGCTCGCGGCAAAGGCGTCGATATAGGCGCGGCTGGCCGGCGTGCGGTCGAGGTCTTCGACGGCCAGAACGACGTTGTCCGGGTCGAACGTCAACGTTGCGCCGAACAGCCAGAGCGTCGCCAGGGGCATCAGCACCGACAGCGTTACCGTCAGGCGGTCGCGTTGAAAATGTTTCAGCTCCTTGACCGATTGCGCGGCGATACGCTTCATGCCGCCTCCCGATTCCTCTGGCGATGTCGATAGGTGAGCCGGATAAACAGGTCTTCGAGGCCGACCGGGATCGGGCGCAGGCGCTTGCCGGCAATGCCGGCGGACGCAAGAATTTGCGCCACGTTGCGCGCGCCGTCCGCGGCATTCGGCACGAAAACGTGCAGCCGGTCGCCGAACAGAGACACGGATTCATCGCCCAGCTTCCGCTTCAATTCCTTCATGGCGCGGAAGGGCTCGCTCGTCGATACCTCCACGAGGCCGCCGTCGTTTGCGGCTTTGATGGCGGTCGGCGTCCCCTCGATTGCCATTTCGCCCGCAACCATGAATCCCAAGCGGTGGCACTGTTCCGCCTCCTCCAGGTAGTGCGTCACCACCAGCACCGCCGCTCCGCGGTCGGCGAGGTCGTTGATCATCCGCCACAACGCGCGGCGGGCCAACGGATCGACCCCCGATGTCGGCTCGTCGAGCAGCACGACGGCGGGTTCGTGCATGACCGCGGCTGCGCAGGCGATTCTCTGCTTCCAGCCGTCGGGCAGCTTTCCGGTGAGCAGATTTTCTTGACCGGCAAGCCCGGCCGACTCCAGCGCCCAAGCCATCCGCTTGCGCCTCGCCGCTTCGGGAATGTCGTAGAGCGATGCGTAGAACTCGAGGTTTTGCGCCAGCGTCAGATCGTCGTACAGAGCGAATTTCTGCGATTTGTACCCTACCCGCGAGCGCACGCGCGCAGAGCGCAAGTCTTTCGTATGCCCCAGCAGGGCGATCGATCCGCGATCCGGCGCGAGCAGACCGCAGAGCATTTTGACGGTCGTGGTTTTGCCCGCCCCATTGGCGCCCAGCAGCCCGTATATCTCGCCTCGTTCGATGCGCAGGCTGACGTTGCGAACCGCTCGGAACGAATTGAAGCTCTTGTGCAGTCCGAAAGCCAGGATGCCGACGCGCTCGCCGACGGCCGGTCCAGCGGCCGTTTTCCGCTGCGGAAAATCCGGGACGGCGATTTCCCCGCGCCGTTCGCGCAAGATCGAGACGAAGGCGTTCTCGAGGGTCGGCTCCGACCGCTCGCAGCGCGTGACGGGATGCCCTTGCCGTTCGAGGAACGAGCGCAGCGCCGGTTCGTCGCGGTCCGGGTCATGCATCATCACGTCGAGGGAGTCGCCGAACCGTTGCACGTCGTGAACATGGGCCTGTCCGTGGTCCGGCGCGTTGAGCAGCCGCCGCGTCGCCGCCAAATCGTCGGTTTGGATAGCCAGCCGGGTCAGGCCGAGCTTCGCGCGCAGCCCGCGGGGGGAGTCGATATCGAGGATTTCGCCGCGGTCCATGCAGGCCACCCGCGAGCAGCGCTCGGCCTCGTCGAGATAAGGCGTCGCCACCACCAGGGTCATCCCCTGATCGGCCAAGGCGCCGAGCGCGTCCCAGAACTCGCGGCGCGAAACGGGATCGACCCCGGTCGTCGGTTCGTCCAGCAACAGCACTTCGGGCCCCGATACGAGGGCGCAGGTGAGCGCCAGTTTCTGCTTCATCCCTCCCGACAGCCGGCCGGTCAGGCGGTTTGTGAACGACGCCATATCGAACAGCGCGAGATAGTGCGCCATCCGTTCCTCGATGAGCGCCTGCGGCGTCTCGCGCAGCCCGCCGATATAGTGGATGTTCTCGCCGACGCTGAGGTTTTCGTACAGGCTGAAGGGCTGCGTGAGGTAGCCGACGCGGCTGCGGCTGCGCCTCGCCGGCGCATCGAGGATGCGGACGGAGCCGGATGTCGCGTCCATCACGCCGGCGAGAATTTTGAATGTCGTGGTTTTGCCCGCGCCGTCGGCGCCGATCAGTCCGAAGGTCTCTCCCCGGCCCACTTCGAAAGTTGCCGAGCGCAGCGCATGGACCGCGCCGCCCGCTTCGTCGAGATAGGTTTTCGCGAGATTGGAGCAGCGAATCGCCGCGGTCACGGTTGCGATGTCTCCCCGGACCCGGCGGACTCTTGGATGAAAATGCGCCCGTCGGCCGGCATGCCTATTTTGGCCCGGCCGAAACCCTCCTTGAGGATCATCTTGACGCCGACGACCTGTTTGACGCGGTCCTCGCGGAAATAGGTGTTTTCCGGCGTGAACATCGCCTGCGGATCGATCCGCGAGACTTCGGCGCGCAAGGGAGACTCCGGATCGGAATCGAGAATGACTTCGCCCCGCTGCCCCACGGCGACAAGTCCGATCCGCCCTTCGGGGACATACGCCCGCAGGTACAACGATTGGGGGTCGAGCAAGGTCAGCAGGGTCTGTCCCGGCGCGGTCACCTGTCCCGGCTCGGCGGCCCGCGTCAGCACGATGCCGTCGAAGGGCGCGCGGATCGTGAGTTCCGCGACGTCTGCGCCGGTCTGCGCCGCTACCGCTTCGGCGACTTCGATTTGCGCTCCGGCGGCCTGAATCGCGCTGCGGGCTTCGGTCATTTGGTGTTTCAGCGCGGCTTTTTCCGCCGACACGATTTGCGGATTGCTCTCGGCCGCCTTGGCTATGGACAAGGCCCCCTCCGCCGCGGCGACTTGGCGGCCGGCGGCATCCACAACGGCTTCGAGAGCAGCCTGTTTCGCCGAGAATCGGTCCGCCGTTTGTACGGGGACGGCGTCTTTTTCAGCCAGCGCCTTGTACCGCGCGGCGTCGGCTTCGACTTGGCCGAGCTCGCTGCGAGCCCGCGCGAGCTCGGCCTTTGCCGCGGCGAGCTGCCCCTCGGCGTGGGCGACGCGGCCCGATGCTTCGAGAGCGCTCTGCTTTTCGCGCAGCTCGAGTTGACGAAACCGTTCGTCCAGCAGCGGCAACTGCGCTTGCGCCTGTTCGAGTTGTCGCCGAGCGGTCTCGACCATCGCCCGGCTCTGCTCGTTCCGGGCCAGCGCCTGATCGGAGTTGCAACGCACCAGCGCCTGGCCGGCTTTGACCGCATCCCCTTCGCGCACCTCGACCGCGGCAATGCGGCCCGGAATTTGCGCCGCCAGATGGGCCTCGTCGCCTTCGATGCGGCCGCTGACCTCGATCACGGCGGTCGGCTCGGCGGGGCCTGCCGCGCAGCCGCTCCAGACGAACGCGAGTGGGATAAGCGCCGGCAGGCTGTTGCCGATGGAGGGAAAATTCACTGCGACCTGCTGTAGACGGTTTCCGCATTGCCCGTTGCGCGGTGCAGAGCCGCACGGGCTAAGTTCAAATTGTACAAAGCGCGTATCCGGTCGCGTTTCGCGCGCGCCAGCCGTTCCTGGGCCAGAACGACCTCGGAATTGTCGGCAACGCCGCCCTGGAAACGGATCAAGCTGAGCGCGGTCTCTTCCTCGGCAAGCGCAACCGTCTCCCCGGCGGTTTCGACTTGCAGCCGCGAAGAGTCGACTCCCGAGAGCGCGATGCGCACCTCCAACTCGACCTCCGAACGGATAGCGTCGAGCGCGGCTTCCGCTTCACTCAACGCAGCCGTTGCGCGGACCTTTTCCGCCGACCCTCGACCGCCGAAGTAGAGAGGAACGGTCAGATTGCCTTGGACGGTATATGTGGTCTGGGTTGTCGCCGCAGTGCGGCCGACTTGACCGACATCGGCGTAAAACGCCAGCTTCGGCAGGCGCGCCGATTGCGCGGCCCGCACGGCCATCCGCGCCGACTCGACGCGCGCCTTGGCGGCAAGGTAGTCCGGACGCCGTTCCATCGCGGCGCGCAGCACGTCCGCGGCCGCCGCCCTCTCCGCCCGAAAGAAACGATGGATGTCCGCAAGTTCGTAGTCCGCGCCGATTTCCGCGTGCAGCAAGCCGGCCAGCCGCAGCTTTGCCGCCTCCAATGCGGCTTCGGCTTCGTAAACCGCTTGCTGCGCCGAAGTGACTTGGCGGCGCGAGCGCCGCCGGTCAAGCCCGCTGGCTACCCCCTGCTCGAAGCGGTCCGCGGTAATTGTCGCCAGCGCGCGGGCGGCGGCCAACTGCTCGCGCGCGGTAGCGGCCAGAGCCTGAAAACGTAAAGCTTCGACATAATGCATGACTACTTGCAGCGCAATAAGCTCACGGGCGTTGCCGCGGTCCGACTCGCTTGCCTCGGCTCGCCGCATCGCTGCCCGCTGCTGAAACCGCGCCGGAAGATTCAGCACGTCCGCGGTCATCACGAATTGGGCGTCGAACGTTCCGAACGGCCCGAATCTCTCCGGGATGGGCACATTGCCAAGCCCTTGAAACGTGTCGGCGTCGATGCCGTTCGCGCGCAGATTGAGGGTGCGCACGGATTGACCGGCCGTAAGCGCAACATGCGGCCGGTTTGCCGCGCGTGCGAGCATATGCTCGGCGCGGCCGTTGCGGTACGCGGCTTCGGCTTGCCGCAGCAGGGGGCTGGATGTCAGCGCCATGTGTACGGCTTGGGGAAGCGTCAACGAGGCCGGCATGGGCCGCCGCTCCGCGGCTGACGCGCCGGTCGCCGCAAGCAGAGCGGGGAAAAGGGCGTAGCAGTATTTTTTAAAACAGTATTTTCCGATAGGGGCTTTTCCAAAACGAAGCATCTGTTTCTCCTTCGGGTATCCTTGATTGAAGCACGCCGGCGGCAGCGGGAAGCGATCGGGCGCGCCGCCGCAATCGCCATGAGATTGCAGATCGACCGGCCGTATCCGAAGATTTGGATCATCGCCGCGCTGCTGTTCTTTGCCGGCGCGTCCATCGTGGCGACCCGGCCGGTCGTGGATTGCCCCTGCGACCACGCGGCGCCCGAGTCGCTTCAACCGCGCGTTTGCAGCCTCTGCAAGACCGCCGAAGATCGCTCCGTGCCGATCTACTTCCTCAAGGACATCAATCCCCACAAGCCGAACCGCTACCTGGCGCTGCCCAAGGCGCACGGCAGCGGCTTCCAATCGACAGCGAGCCTCGCTCCGGCATTGCGCGCCCGGCTTTGGCAAAGCGCCGTCGAACGCGCGGAAGAGCTTTTCCCCGGACGCTGGGGCGTCGCCGAAAACAGTCACTTTTTCCGTACCCAATGCCACGCGCATCTGCACATCGGGCCGCTCAGTCCGGAGGTCGAAGACACCGGCGGAACGCTCTACAATTCGACCGCCGATTTCCCCAATCCGGCTCCGCGGGGCGGCATGTGGCTGCATCCCAAAGACGGCGCCTATTGCGTTCATCTCGACCGCGACTTGGCCGAGATCGTTCTGGTGCGCTGAAAGTCCGTCGCAAACCCAATGACCGGCTGTCTCAAACCAACTGTCCGTTTCCGGCCGCCGGCCGCGTTCAGCGCTGCGGGAACACGCGGCTCGTTCCCGGCGCCAATTTCAGCTTGAAGCTGCCGCGCGGAAATTTGGGGTTGGATTCGACCGCGGTGTAGCTGTAGATGCGATAATCCCCGGGGCTTGTTTCGTAAACTTTCTGCTCCACGGGCTGCCAAGTCTTTTTGGCGATCCACATTTCGATTTTCTCGAAGCTCCGCGCCGACTCGTCCGTTTTCGGACGCAACTCCAGCTTGACGCTTTCTACGCCCGCGGCGGCTTCCTCGCCCGTCACCGAGACGTTGTAGTTGTCGCTGAGAAATTTACCGGAGGCGCCAAACCCGAGCAGCAGAGCCTGCCTGAGCTTCCCGCGGGACTTGCTGAGGTCGTAAACCTCTACAGTGGCGATTTTCGGTTTGTAAATTTCGACTTTCGTGTCCTTCACGGAAAGGAAGTAGTGGTTCGGCTCAGTGAACTCGACCAACATATCGGTCCGCGACGGATTGACGCGCTGCACGACGATCGTGCCCGACTCCACGGACTTGTCATCGACCAGGGAAACGTACTTCGTCCAAACCGCGTTGGCCCGCATGCCTTTCCATTGCGCCGCGGCGGCGTCCATATTGGCCAGTACGGCATCCAGCCCCGGCGCGGCTTGCAGCAACGATGCCGCCGCTAGTAAAGGAATGAGAGCCGGCAGTCTCACAAGGGGAAAGACGGCGGTTGCGGGGGGCGCGTTTCGCATGGGGAATAAAGCCGTGAGGCCGGGCGGCAATTACGGCTGAGCGTAAACCAGATAAGCGCGCACGGCGCCCTCGGCATCGGTCGTAGGCTTCTTGTCGATGACCCGCAAGTTCTTGCCGCTGCGCTGCTTCAGCAACTCGCGCAGGCGACTGTCGACATCCTCGGTGGGGGAAGCTTCGACAACCTCGGGATCGACCCAGAACACAAGCGTCCCGCTGCCGTCGTTCAACGACTCGATCTCCTGCACGGTCGGCGGACGCGGCCGGTCGCGAAAGACGCTCCTGGGGGTTAAAAATATGAACGCCAGGATCAGCGCAACGATCAAATCGTATTGCCACGAGCCGCGCCGATAGCTCCAGAAAACGGCCGGCCGGATTGTTCGCCAGACCTTGCGGAACATAATTCCAGTTTATCGTAAACTGAAGAATCGAACGCCCGACCGGCGTATATCTCCATGCGACGACTCCGCCAACTGTTTCGACTTGCGACACACGCGCAATTGCTGCCCGTGCTCGAGAGCGGCGACGACCCGCTGATCGGCGGCCAGGCCGTGATGGAGGGCGTCATGATGCGCGCGCCGCACAACTACTGCGTTGCCGTGCGCAAGCCCGACGGGTCTGTGGCCGTCGAAAAGGGGCCGGCCAAGCGTTTGTCCGAAACGAGCAGATTCTGGGCCTTGCCGATTGTCCGCGGCTGCGGCGCTTTGGGTCAATCGACGGCGCTGGGCATGAAAGCGCTGAATTTCTCGGCCAGACACGCTGTCGATGCCGTTGCAGGAGAGGATAAGAACGGCGGGAAGGTCGAGGCGAAGGAACTGCCCGGCTGGATGATGGCGCTCAATATCGCCGTTTCCTTGGGTTTCTTCATCTTCATGTACAAGTTTCTGCCGCTTGCCGCGGCCGGACAGGTTCAGGCTTACGTTCCGTCTCTCGAAAATCAGGTCGGCTTCAGCATCGTCGAAGGTCTGATCCGCCTGGCGATCTTCCTGACGTTTCTGTACGCCATTTCGCGGATGAAGGATATCCGGCGCGTCTTCGAGTATCACGGCGCGGAGCACAAGGTAGTCTTCAACTACGAGTCCGGCAAAGAGGTCAACGTCGAGAACGCGCAGAGTTTCGTCACTTGGCACCCGCGCTGCGGCACGAGCTTTTTGATGGTGGTCATGGTCATCGCCATCGCGGTTTACGCGCTCGTTCCGTTCGACGGATTTTGGCTGCGGTTCCTCTCGCGTCTGGCCCTGCTGCCGGTCATCGCCGGCTTGGGTTATGAGATCATTCGCTTCGCCGCCAAGCGCCAAGGCGGATTTTTCAACGGCTTGGTTCGTCCGGGGTTGTGGCTGCAGCGCATCACCACGCAGTCCCCTGACGATGGCCAGGTCGAAATCTCGATCCGCGCCCTCGAAGAGGCCATGGCGCTTGAAGAGAACGCAGGCGGCAAGCTTGTCGTAGCCTGAAAGAAGGCGGCACATCCCGCATGAGCGCCTTTCGCCAATTTCGTTAGCCGTTCCGACTTGTCGGATCGTCGATAGTTGGCTATGGGTGTAGAACGAACGAGGCGCAATCATGCAGTGGATCGCAAAATTGGAAGAAATCGAACGGCGTTACGAAGCGCTGTCCGCCGAGTTGGCCGATCCGGCCGTGGTTGCGGACCCGAAGCGCTACCGCAAGATTGCCAAGCAACTCTCTGAAATTGCAGAAGTTGTCGAGAAGTTCCGCGAGTGGAAATCGCTCGCCGAGCAACTCGACGATGCAAAAGCGATGCTCAACGACTCCGATCCGGAGATGGTCGCGATGGCCCGTGAAGAGATCGAGTCCATCGAGGCGCGGCAGGACGGTCTCAGCGAGAGCATCCGCATTCTCATGCTGCCCAAGGATCCCAACGACGAAAAGGGAGTCGTGCTGGAGGTTCGCGCCGGCACGGGCGGCGGCGAGGCGACGCTGTTCGCCGCCGAGATCTTCCGCATGTACTGCCGTTACGCCGAGTCGAAGGGCTGGCAAGTGGAAATTACTTCGCAAAGCGATTCCGAGATCGGCGGCGTCAAGGAAGCGATCGCGCTAGTCACCGGCAACCGTGTTTACTCGAAGCTCAAGCACGAGAGCGGCGTCCACCGCGTCCAGCGCGTGCCCCAGACCGAGACGCAGGGCCGCATCCACACTTCGGCGGTGACGGTAGCGGTCATGCCGCAAGCCGACGAAGTGGATATCGAAGTCAACGAGAGCGATCTGCGCATCGATACCTATTGCTCGTCGGGGCCCGGCGGGCAGTCGGTCAACACGACCTACTCCGCGGTGCGCGTCACGCACGTTCCGACCGGTCTGGTGGTCACCTGCCAGGACGAAAAGTCGCAGATCAAGAACCACAAGAAGGCGATGCAGGTCTTGCGCTCGCGCCTCTACGAGATCGAGTTGGAGAAGCAGCGCTCCGAGCAAGCCGATCAACGCCGCTCGATGGTGCGTTCGGGTGACCGCTCAGAAAAAATCCGCACGTACAACTTCCCGGAGATGCGCATCACCGACCACCGCGTCGGCCTCAAGATTCACCAACTGCAGGATGTGCTGGAGGGCGGGCTGGACATCCTGGTCGAGCCGATCGCCGCCTATTTTCAGGCCGAGCAACTCGGCGCGCAAGCGGCCTGACCGTTCGCCGATTCTCGTCTTTCCCTTTTGCGCGGTCACTGCCGGCGGCGGACGGTGAGAAACGGCCCTTGAGGGGTCGAGACGCCGTTGACCGCCGCTACGATGGGCGCGTCCCCGTCGGGGAGATCGGCCGGCAGGCGCAGCGTGAATTGGTAGAGCCCGGCGCAGCAGGGCGACGCGCCGGCGTAGATCACGTCCTCTGCGGGAACCGCGACGCCGCCTACGGTAAAGGCGCCCGCGTTGGCGAGGTTGGCCGCGGCGCCCGGGATTTGGCCCGTTGCCAATGGCGGCTCGACGGCCCCGAAGCCGGTTCCGAACAGGGTGACCAGCTCGCCCGGCTCGGCCGGGGTGAACGCCGCGCCCAGACTCGGCGCTCCGGCCAGAGCGGGGCCGCCGCCATGCTGGGCTACAAGCGGGTTGCGCCCGTCGGGGTTGTTCAGCACGTTGAAGAAGGCCGGCGAGACCGCGCCGATCTCAACCGGGGTCTCCGGGCCGCGCAGCTCGGCGTCCGCGCCGCAATCGCGGACGATCGCCGCCTGCGCCTGTACCGGCGTCAGATCGTGCGGGGCTTGGGCGTTGATCTGGTTCGGCGCGACCATGAACAGCGGGGCGCGCTTGCCGCCGATCTCCAGACAGGAGCCGGCCAGTTTGACGCCGACCCTGCCCGCAGCGTCCAACTGCGGGCTCAGCGTGCCCGCCCCTTGCGACGCGAAGTCTTGTCCGAAGACGGAAATGAGGGCGTTGGGGGAGATGCGGTCCACGAGCGGTGTGCCGGTGGCGAGTACGATGCCGCCCGCAGATATCCGGGGCGTCGGCCGCAGGCGGCGGATGCGGTGGTTGTGGGTATCGGCAATGTACACGTTGCCCGCGCCGTCCACCGCCACACTGCGGGGCAGGTTCAGGTACGCAGCGGTCGCCGGGCCGCCGTCCCCGCCGTAACCGATCGTCCCCGCCCCTGCGATGGTGGCAATGTTGCCGTGGGCATCCACCTTGCGGATGAACTGGTTGTGGGTATCGGCAATGTAGAGGTTGCCCGCGCCGTCCACCGCCACGCCGTGGGGAGTCGACAGGCGCGCAGCGGTCGCCGGGCCGCCGTCCCCGATGCCGCCGGCGGGATTGCCGCCTCCTGCAACGGTGGCGATGTTGCCGTCGGCGCCCACCCGGCGGATGCCGTCGTTGCCGGCATCGACAATGTAAACGTTGCCGGCGCCGTCCACCGCCACGCCCACGGGGGACAGCCCCGCAGCGGTCGCCGGGCCGTCGTCCCCGACTTGGTCAGCGGGATTGCCGCCTCCTGCGAAGGTGGCGATGTTGCCGTCGGCGGCCACTCTGCGGATGCGCCGGTTGTCCCTGTCGGCAATGTAGAGGTTGCCGGCGCCGTCCACCGCCACGCCCCAGGGAGCCGACAGGCGCGCAGCGGTCGCCGGGCCGCCGTCGCCGCTGAAGCCGTGCGTTTCCGTGCCTGCGACGGTGGCGATGTTGCCGTGGGCGTCCACCCTGCGGATGCGGTGGTTGTCGGTATCGGCAATGTAGAGGTTGCCGGCGCCGTCCGCCGCCACGCCGCGGGGGAAGCGCAGCCGCGCAGCGGTCGCCGGGCCGCCGTCCCCGACGCCGTCAACAGGATTGCCGCCTCCCGCAACGGTAGCAATGTCGCCGTGGGCGTCCACCCTGCGGATACGGCTGTTGAAAGTATCGGCGATGTAGAGGTTGTGCGCGCCGTCCACCGCCACGCCATAGGGGAAATCCAGCCGCGCAGCGGTCGCCGGGCCGCCGTCGCCGCTGAAGCCGTGCGTTTCCGTGCCCGCGAAAGTAGAGATGTTGCCGTGGGCGTCCACCCTGCGGATGCGGTGGTTCTCGGTATCGGCAATGTAGAGGTTGCCCGCCGCGTCCACCGCCACGCTCTCCGGTTGCCACAGTTGCGCAGCGGTCGCCGGGCCGCCGTCCCCGCCGAAACCGAACGCTTCCGCTCCTGCGACGGTGGCGATGTTGCCGTGGGCGTCCACCCTGCGGATGCGGTGGTTGTCGGTATCGGCAATGTAGAGGTTGCCGGCGCCGTCCACCGCCACGCTATGGGGGAAAAAGAGTTGCGCAGCGGTCGCCGGGCCGCCGTCGCCGCTGAAGCCGCGCGTCCCCGTTCCTGCGACGGTGGCGATGTTGCCGTGGGCGTCCACCCTGCGGATGCGCTGGTTGCCGGTATCGGCAATGTAGAGGTTGCTCGCACCGTCCACCGCCACGCCATAGGGTAAATACAGCCGCGCAGCGGTCGCCGGGCCGCCGTCGCCGCTGAAGCCCTCCCCCGCGCCCGCGACGGTAGAGATGTTGCCGTGGGCGTCCACCCTGCGGATGCGGTCGTTGCCGGTATCGGCAATGTAAAGGTTGCCTGCCCCGTCCACCGCCACGTCCAGGGGAAAGCTCAGCCGCGCAGCGGTCGCCGGGCCGCCGTCGCCGCTGAAGCCGTCCTTCTCCGTGCCCGCGACGGTAGAGATGTTGCCGTGGGCGTCCACCCGGCGGATGCGGCTATTGTTCCTGTCGGCGATGTAGAGGTTGCCCGCCCTGTCCGCCGCCACGCCATGAGGGGAAAACAGTTGAGCAGCGGTTGCCGGGCCGCCGTCGCCGCTGAAGCCGCGCGTCCCCGTTCCTGCGACGGTGGCGATGTTGCCGTGGGCGTCCACCCTGCGAATGCGGCTGTTGAGGTTATCGGCGATGTAAACGTTGCCTGCGCCGTCCACCGCCACGCCCCGGGGAGTATTTAGCCGCACGGCAGTCGTTACGCTGCCGCCACTCAAGTCTCCGGGCCCGGCGATCGTGTCGATCTTATAGTCCGCCGCGGTCTGCGCTTCGGCGGGCGCCGCCGCCAGCGCGACGCAGACGGCAAGCCGCGGCAACAGAGACTTTTTACCGACCGGAGATTTCAAAAGTGGAGAACCAAAGCCAAAACGCATGACGAATCCATCCTGACGAGCCGGGGAGCAAAAACTGCGAGCCGAGGGGTCGTAAGCGGCGGCGCGCCGCCCGAACTTTGGTTTGCAACCTATCGGCAACCGTTTCCGTTACTCCCCTGACTGCGCCTCGCGCTTACTCGACGGCTATGGTGACGCCGGGTTGGCTGGTCCTGCCGCCGATGGCTATTATGACTTCCGTCGCGTCGTTGGGCGCGAGGCCCGGCGGCACTTCCACCAGTATCGCGTTCACTCCCGCCAGCGTAGGCGCCAAGCCCGAAAACAGCACCCGTTCCTCGGCTGCTTCCACGCCGCCGATGCTCACCCGCGGGCGCGCCGTCGTGCGCCGCAGCGCCACGTTCGAGCCGTCGGCCAGGCACACGCCCTCGGGCCCGCACGAGTTCTCCCCATCGGCAACCGGCGGCTGCACCGGCCCCAGCCCCGTGGCGTAGAGCTCCAGCACGTCCCCGGCCCGCGCCGGACGGCTCTCTCCGACCGCGCCGCGCGGCGCCGCGAGAATCCCCGCGCCCGCCAACCAAGCCGCCGCTTGGCCCGTCCCCTCGCCCGATAGCGTAAAGATCCCCGGCGCATGGGCCGCTATGAAAAACCGCCGCGGATAGCTGCTACTCTCGGCCGTCTCCACGACCGCCTCCGCCAGGGCGCCGCCGCCGGCTTCAAGAGCCTCCATGCCCAACGCCCACGGCAACTGCGCCTCGATGCGTTGCGGCCCTACGGAGAACAACGGGGCTTCCAGGCCATCGAACTGCACGCTGACCCCGCCCAGGCTCGCAGGCAGCGGGAAACCCTCCGCTTCCGCCGTCTCGCCGCCTGTGAAGTTCTGGCCCTGTACGACGACCAGCGAGCCCGGCGCCACAGGCAAAGGCGCCGCGCCGAACGGCCCCGGCGCGCCCAACGCGCTCATGACCGCCGCGTTGACCACCCCGCGCTCCGATACCGCCGGCCCCCGCGGCGGCAGCACCGTCAGGGCGATGCGCACCTGTGCTGTGAGGCGCCGGGCGGTGTGGATGTACAGCCGCCCACTGTACTGCCCTCCTTGCCCGTCTGCGTTTACGGCGCGCAGCCCGGCCGGGTGGACCGTGACGGCAATCGTCGTCTGTTCGTCTTTGGCCAGGCTCCCGCTCGACGGCGAAACCGCGACCCAGCGCCGATTGGGCTGTACCGTGAAGTCGGCCTCGCCGTTCGCGGCGGTCAGGACGATGGTCTGCACAGCCGGCTCGGCATCCTGCTCCAGCACGAACGCCAGCGCCGTGGGTTGCGCGTTCACCGTCGAAGTCGGCGCCGGAGGCGTGGTTGGCGGAGGCGTGGTTGGCGCAGGCGTCGTCGTCGGCCGCAAGCGGCGGATGCGGTGGTTCCAGGCATCGGCGATGTACAGGTTGCCCGAGCCGTCCACTGCTACGCCGGAGGGGTAGTGGAGCTGGGCCGCCGTCGCCGGGCCGCCATCGCCGCTGTAGCCGGGCGTCCCGGTTCCGGCCACCGTGAAGATGATGCCGCCGGCGTCCACTTTGTGGATGCGGTGGTTGCCCCTGTTGGCGATATACAGGTTGCCCGAGCCGTCCACCGCTACGCTGGAAGGGAAGTAGAGTCCCGCCGCCGTCGCCGGGCCGCCGTCGCCGCTGTAGTCGCGCACCCCGTGTCCGGCCACCGTGGAGACGATGCCGGCAGCGTCCACCTTGCAGACGAGGTGGTTGTTCCTATCGGCGATATACAGGTTGCCCGAGTCGTCCGCCGCCACGCCTCGGGGGGCGGATAATCGCGCCGCGGCGGCCGGTCCGCCGTCGCCTCTGTAACCGCTCTGCCCGGTTCCGGCCACAGTGGAGATGACGCCGGCAGCGTCCACCTTGCGGATGCGATTGTTCCAAGTATCGGCGATGTACAGGTTGCCCGAGCCGTCCACCGCCACGCCTTCGGGGGATGTGATTTGCGCCGCTATGGCCGGGCCGCCGTCCCCGCTGTAGCCCCACACCCCGTTTCCCGCCACCGTGGAGATGCCCCCCGCTGCATCCACCTTGCGGACGCGCGAGTTGGCGGTATCGGCGATGTACAGGTTGCCCGAATCGTCCGCCGCCACGCCGGAGGGGGAGGCGATTTGCGCCGCCGTCGCCGGGCCGCCGTCGCCGTCGTAGCTCCTGCGTCCGGTTCCCGCTATTGGGGAGATAAGGCCGGCAGGGTCCACTTTGCGGATGCGATTGTTCCCAGTATCGGCGATGTACAGGTTGCCCGAGCCGTCCACCGCTACGCCAAAGGGTTGGTAGAGTCGCGCCGCGGTCGCCGTGTCGCCGTCCCCGCTGTAGCCGCGCTCCCCGGTTCCTGCCACCGTGGAGATGACGCCGGCAGGGTCCACCTTGCGGATGCGGTGGTTGCCCAAATCGGCGATGTACAGGTTGCCCGAGTCGTCCACCGCCATTCCGTAGGGGGAGTTGATTTGCGCCGCGGTCGCCTGGCCGCCGTCCCCGCTGTAACCGTGTTCCCCGGTTCCCGCCGCCGTGGTTATGAGGCCGGCAGCGTCCACTTTGCGGATGCGGCCGTTGCCCCAATCGGCGATATACAGCGCGCCCGAGCCGTCCACCGCCACGCCCCTGGGATCGTTGAGATGCGCCGCGGTCGCCGCGATGTCGTCTCCGTTGTAACCGTATGCCCCGGTTCCCGCCGCCGTGGTTATGAGACCGGCAGCGTCTACTTTGCGGATGCGGTGATTCCGGTTATCGGCGATGTACAGCGCCCCCGAGCCGTCCACTGCTACGCCGTAGGGGGAATAGAGTTGCGCCGCGGTCGCCGCGCCGCCGTCCCCGCCGTAACCGCTCTCGCCGGTTCCGGCCACCGTGGTTATGAGGCCCGCGGCGTCCACTTTGCGGATGCGGTGGTTCTGACTATCGGCGATGT
Organism: Bryobacterales bacterium; assembly: GCA_965214915.1. Classification (GTDB taxonomy): domain Bacteria; phylum Acidobacteriota; class Terriglobia; order Bryobacterales; family UBA6623; genus CATQHP01. The sequence continues at coordinate 429,570 of CBDCCP010000002.1, forward strand.
ACAGGTTGCCCGAACCGTCCAGCGCCACGTCAAAGGGGAAGTAGAGTCGGGCTGCCGTCGCCGCGGCGCCGTCGCCGCCGTAACCGCTCTCGCCGGTTCCGGCCACCGTGGTTATGAGGCCCGCGGCGTCCACTTTGCGGATGCGGTGGTTGTTCCTGTCAGCGATGTACAGGTTGCCCGAACCGTCCAGCGCTACGCCGGAAGGTAAGGTGAGTTGCGCCGCCGCCGCCGCGCCCTCGTCGCCTCTCTCTACGCTTCCCGCAATCGTCTCGATGATCCGGTCAATTGCGGGCTGCGCCCAGGCCGCGACGGCCATCGCCGCCCAAAGTGCGGCGAGGCCGCTTGCGCGGCCGGTGGAGAGTGGAGAGCGAAGCGTGGGGAGTGAAAAACAAGACCGCAGGAGCGAGAATGCCCCGAGCGAACTACTCCCTCTATGACGGGCTGGAGCCGCTGCGCGGTCAGTGCATAGTGGGTGGTGGGTAGTGAATAGTAAAACTGCTCGCGCGGCGTGGAGAAACGCGCAAGAAGGGGAAAAAGAGAGCGGAAGAGCGGCGAGGCCGCTACTCCTGATAGGCTGACGGGCTGACGGGCTGCCTTTCATTCCCAACCTTTTGTTCGGACTTGTCAACCGAAATTCGCCGAAGCCGATAAAACAAGTTCGCGCCGCCCGCGCCAAGGCGCCGATTTTTCTAAACGATCCAGAAAACGCAAGAAAGCTTATTGCCTTCTGCCAAGCCGATGAACCCCTACCCTACACCGAACCGCGCCGCAAAATCAACAGCCCAGCCGCCAAAACTTTGCGTTTTCTTTAAGTTTGTCAATTTCTTTAAACGTTCGTCGGCTTACAGCAAGGAAGCTCCCCATGCCCTCGCTTGGCGGTCCAACGTCCCTGCAAACTGGACTCGATCGACTGCGCAACCAACTCGCTGCGGTCGGCGTGGACGCCAAAGTCGCTCGAGTCGTTCCACATTCACCGGTTGCAGAGCGCGCCGGAGGAGGGCCGGACGCCCTGATCGAGCCGCTCGGCGCGCAAGCGGCCTGACCGTTCGTTTCCGGCATTTCCCGAGGCCCGTCTTCTTTCGAGTGGCGGGGAATTTCATTGCCGGCGGCGGACGGTGAGGAACGGCCCTCGGGGCGTCGAGACGCCGTTGACGGCAGCTACGATGGGCGCGCCGCCGTCGGGGAGATCGTCCGGCAGGCGCAGCGTGAATTGATAGAGTCCGGCGCAGCAGGGCGACGCGCCGGCGTAGAGCACATCCTCTGCGGGAACCGCCACGTCGCTAGGGTAGTGCAGCCATGCCGCCGTCCCCGGGCCGCCATCCCCGCTGTAGCCTCTCTCCCCCGTTCCGGCCACCGTGGAGATGACGCCCGCAGCGTCCACCTTGCGAATGCGGTCGTTGTGCCGGTCAGCAATGTACAGATTGCCCATTGCATCCATCGCCACGCTGGTGGGGCTGCGGAGTTGCGCCGCGGTCGCTGCCCGCCGTCGCCTACATTTGCGCTTCCCGCAATCGTCTCGATGATCCAACCGCCCGCGGTCTGCGCTGCGGCAGCCGACGCCGCCAGCGCTGCGCAGACGCCAAGCCGCGGCGTCAGAAACTTCTTGTGCAACAGAGATTGCAAGATGCTCAACCGCTAGCGTTCGAGCCAGGGCCGTGCGTTGCGATGCACCGCAACATCGGGGACGTCGTTCTGCAGCTTCGGCCCCGGCGTGCTGCGCCCGCGGGCGATCTGCTCGTCGAGCAGGGCGCCGATGCGGGCGGCTATCTCGGGGCGCGTCGCCGCCAGGTTCTTCGTTTCGCCTATATCGGCGTCGAGGTCGAACAGTTGCACGAAAGGCGCGCGGCGCAAGTCGGCTTCGGTGGGCTTTCCGCCGAATGAACGCAAAGCATCCCCCCAGGCTTGTTCGGGGACTGGCTTCGTGCCCCACATGCCCCGCGAGCCGCTGCTCGGCGTCAGCGCGAGCTTCCACTTTTCATGCCGCACCGCAAACGCCAGCGGCGACTGCATGACCAAGTTGGCGCGGGTCGGCTCCGCTTTGGGGTTTTCGAGCAACGGGAGGAAGCTGATCGAGTCCGGCGCATTATTCCTCAATTCGAGCCCGACGATATCGGCCAGGGTCGCGGCCAGGTCGTTCAGTCCCACCAGCCGATCGCAGCGCGAGCCCGCCTCCACCTTGCCCGGCCAGCGCGCGAGCAAGGGCACGCGCAGGCCGCCCTCGTAAACCGTGAACTTGTAGCCGCGGTAGATGCCGCTCGAATAGTGCCCCAGCTTCTCCAGGTCGCGTATCTGTCCGGCGGTCGCCTTGCGGATATTCCCCGCGTACGAGGCGGCGCCGTGGTCCGACGTGGCCAGAACCAGCGTGTTCTCCGCCAAGCCGTGCTTTTCCAAGGCCCGCAGGACCAGACCCATCGTGTGGTCGGTTTCTTCGACGAAATCCCCGTAAAGTCCGATCTTGCTCGTGCCTTCGAACTGCGGGCTCGGACTCGTCGGCGTATGCGGAGCGGTCAACGCCACATAGAGAAAGAAGGGCTTGCCGTCCTTCGCTTGCGCGGCGTTGCGGGCGATAAAGGCGTCCGCCTCGCCGGCGAACGTGTCGAGCACGGCGTAGTCTTCGAAGTCATCCGCCGCCGGGCCGACGCGGTTGAAGGCGCTCCAGCCTTTCCGCGCCGTGACGTTGCCGACGAACCGTCCGTTGCGCGCGAATACGTAGGGGTACATGTCCAACGATCCCGGCAGGATAAAGCTGTAATCGAAGCCGTAATCGTTCGGGCCGATTTTCAAGGGACGGTCGTAATCGACATTCTCGAGGCCTTGATTTTTACCGTCTTTCGTCGCCATCAGCGTGCCCAGGTGCCATTTGCCGACGTAGCCGGTGCGGTAGCCTACGTCCTGCAGCATCCTGCCGACGGTAAAGGCGTCGGTTTCGAGCCGCGGGTTCAGGAATCCCCAGGGGCCGTTCTCTTCGGGGGTCTTGAAGCGCCAGGCGTAACGCCCGGTCATGATGGCGATGCGCGAAGGCACGCAGACCGAGGCCGTAGCGTGGGCGTCGCTGAACAACATGCCGTCGCGAGCCAGCGAATCGAGCGCCGGGGTTGCGGTTCGGCAGCGGTCTCCCCCGTAACACTTGATATCGCCGATGCCCAGATCGTCGGCCATCATGTACACGATGTTCGGGCGGGCCGCGGCCGGCGCCCCGGCGCCCAACGAAAAGGTCAGCAGGATGAGAAAGATTCGCTTCATGACGCCGCCTCGCTGCGGTCGGAATTATAGCTTGTACGCCTCGACCGCCGTGCCGCCGAGAATCCGCGCCTGCTCGTCGGCGGTCAACGTCGCAACGTACTCTGCTACGATCTCGTGCCAGCGAGCGTATTCCACGGCGAGCAGGCAGACCGGCCAATCCGATCCGAACATCAGCCGCTGCGGGCCGAACGCTTCGACGACCGTATCGAGATAGGGCTTCAACTCGGCCTCGGTCCAGCTTTGCCAATCGGCTTCCGTGGCCATGCCGGAGATTTTGCAGTAAACGTTCTCGCGCCGCGCCAGCTCGACGATCAGGCTCTGCCAGGGCGAAAGGTAGCCGTCGCGGATGCGCGGCTTGGCGATATGATCGACGACGAACGCCTGATTCGGATGGCGGTCGACGAACTGGATCGTCTGCGGCAAGTGCTTTTCGAAAATCAGAATGTCGTAGATCAAATTCGCTTCCGTGACGGCCTCGATTCCGGCGTTGAAGTCTTCGCGCAGCATGTAGCGGTCGTCTTCCTCGTCGTGCAGGACATGGCGGTAGCCCTTGAGCTTCTCCGCACCCGAAAACTCGGCTATTGCATCCCGGACCTGCGGAGCGATCAGAGGGACCCAGCCGACTACCCCCTTGATGAAGTCGTGCCGCCGGGCATGAGCCAGCAGGAAGCGCGTTTCTTCCAGGATTTGCCGCGCCTGAACCGAAACGACGCCGTCGATCCCGGCGCGGTCGATCTCCCGCTTCAGATCCGCCGGCAGAAAATCGCGGCGGATGCGCGCCATACGGTCATTCATCCAGCCGTATTCTTTCTCGTTGTATTTCCAGAAATGATGATGGGCGTCGATCTTCATAACGCTGCGTTATACTCTGCCGCGCCGGGAAGCCGCAGTCAATCGCGGTTCTCGGGGAGGCCGGTCGGCCATATCCGGTTTTTTACCGGCTCGACCAGAGTCTCGATTCGTTGCAATAGGTCCGGGGGCGTCTCGAAGTCGAACACCGCAAGGTTTTTGCGGACGTGCCGCGTCTTCGACATGCCGACCAGCGTACTCGCGCAACCGGGGTAGTCGAAGCAGAACTTCAACGCAACGTCCGCCACGTCGACGCCGGCTGAGCGGCACAGCGCCGCGATCTTCGCGCCGACTTCCTTGACTTCCTCATCCGCCGCATGCCATTCCGGCGCTCCGCGCTCGGTCAGGATGCGCAAGTGCAGCGGCGAGGCGTTGATCAGGCCGATGCCGTTTTCCGCGCAGAAGGGCCGCAATGCGTCGTCGAGATCTCTGACCATCAGGTTGTAGCGGGCGTAAGAGAGGATGCTGTCCACGGGCGCCCGCGAGGCAACGTCTTGCAGAATCCCCAGCGGCAGCGCGGTAATGCCCACGTAGCGGCATTTCCCTTCTTGCTGCATTTTGCGGGCGACAGGCAGCGCCTCATGGATGACCTGTTCCCTGTTTACGAACTCGATGTCATGCATCTGGAAGAGGTCGATGTAGTCGGCGCGCAGCCTGCGCAGCGATTCCTCGATGCTGCGCCGCACGCGCTCCGCGGAAAAATCGAACTTGTCGACGTCGTAGCGGCCGCATTTGGTGGCCAGGACGATGTTTTTGCGTTTGGCGCCCAGGGCCTTGCCCAGACGCTCTTCGGAAAGAGTCCGCCCGTAGTACGGCGAGGTGTCGAAGAAGTTCACGCCGTTGTCGATGGCCATATGGACGGCGCGGTCTCCCTCGGTTGCGTCGATTGCCTCGAACTCGTTGCCGAGCGGGGAAGCGCCGTAGCCGAGGACGGAAATTTCGAGTTCCGTGTTGCCTAATCTGCGGTATTCCATGTTCGTGCGGGCGGGCTACAGCCGGCAAGTCGCCAGGCCGCGCTTGACGAGGTACTGCTGATGATAGTCTTCCGCAACGTAAAAAGTCGCCGCCGGCTCGATTGCAGTGGCCACCGGAGACGCCAGCCGCCCCGAGGCGTCCAACCGTCGCTTCGACTCTTCCGCCGCGGCCTTTTGTTCGGGCGTGTGATAGAAGATCACCGTCCGGTACTGCTCGCCGAAATCCGGTCCTTGCCGGTTTACTTGCGTCGGGTCGTGCGCGTTCCAGAAAGTATCCACCAGCGTTTCGTACGAAACCTTTTCGGGGTCGTACTCGACCTCGACGACTTCCGTATGGCCCGTATCGCCGCGGCAAACGTCCCGGTAGGTGGGATTCTCGTAACGGCCCCCCTCGTACCCGACAAGGGCGTTGGTCACTCCCGGAACGTTGCGGAAAGTCACTTCGACGCCCCAGAAACAACCGGCCCCGAACGTCGCTTTCGCCATATCGGTTATTTTACAGTCGGCGGCGGGCCGTCCGCTTACTCGATCGCGTCCTTCAAGGGAACGTAGTTCGTCTGATCGGACATGGGATAGCGGCCTGCGTCCACCGGCTGCAGCCGTCGCTCGTTTTCCGGCAAATCGGCAAACCGGGGAATTTTCTTGCGCGACGGATTTTTCGGCAGCAGCGCGGCCAATTCCATCTTCGTTTCCGCATATGCGGCGTTCGACGCCAAATTCGTCCACTCGCGCGGATCGTTGGAGTGATCGTAAAGCTCTTCTCCGTCGGGATATTGGGTGTAGCGCCAGCGTTCGGTGCGCACCGTTACCCTGTCCGCGCTGACGCTCGTGATCGCGGGCTTGTCCCAAGGCGCCTCTGGGTCGGCGAGCAGCGGGCGCAGGCTTTTCCCTTCGAGCTCGTGACGCTGCGGCAGTCCGCATAAATCGACGAGCGTCGGGTACAGGTCGAGCAGTTCCACCGTTCGCTCGCATTTCGTTCCCCGCGCGCTGACGCCGGGCCCGGCGATCATCGTCACGACCCGGGCGGAGCGTTCCCAGAGAGTGAACTTGCGCCACTGCTTCTTTTCGCCGAGTTGCCAGCCGTGGTCGCTCCAGACCACGATGACGGTATTGTCGGCGTGAGGGCCTTCTTCGAGCGCTTGCAGCACGCGGCCGATATTGGAATCCGCATAGTTGATGCAGGAAAGATAGCCGGCGACCGCTTTGTTCCACTGCCCCGTGCCGGTGACGTTCTCGTGGTCGCGGAAGCTTCTCAGCGCCGATTTCGGGACGTCGTCGACGTCTCCGTCCAATGTCGCCGGCAGTTCCGTCTTCTCTGGCGGGAAGCGGGCGAAGTGTTGCGCGGGCGCGTACCAGGGCAGATGCGGCCGGTAGAAGCCCACCGCCAGGAAGAACGGCCGGTCGTGCTCTTTGCTCAAATAGTCCGCCGCCCAGTCGGCCAGTTGCGTATCGGTTGTTTCTTCGTTCTTGGCGTCGATGGCGCTCCAGTCGAAATGCCCCGCCCGCGGAATTTTGTTGACCGGCTTCGAAGGCGGATGCAGGAACCCGTTGAACTGGTGGTAGGCATCCCAGGATGCGGCGTCGTTTTGCGAGCCGTGAAACGTCTTGCCGCCGCCCAGCGCGCGATAGCCGTGCAGCATGAAATGCTGCGGCAGTGTGACCGCATCGGGCAAAGCCTTGCGCCAGGCGTCGCCGTTGTTGTACACGCCCGATGTCGAAGGCCGGATGCCCGTCATCAAACTCGTCCGCGAAGGGTTGCACGACGGCGCCTGACAGTAGGCGCGGGTGAACGTCACGCCGCGCTTCGCCAACGCATCCAGATGAGGCGTCTGCGTCTGCGGATGTCCGCCGAGCGGACCGATCCAGTCGTTCAGGTCGTCAACGCCGATAAATAAGACGTTCGGCCCGCTTGCCCGAGCGCCTTGAGCTTTCAGGGCGGAGGGGAAAACGCAGCCCGCGGCCGCTGCGGCAATGCCGCCGGCCGACCGCCGTATCCATTCCCGCCTCGACGTGCGGCGCTCCGCCGCACGGCAGTCGTTCCCGCTCATGACGCCCTCCCTCCGGCCGCAGCCGGTTTCCTATGGTAGGCGAGACCGGCCGTTCCCGCAACAACCGCCTCGCTAAACTGAGCGGAATGCCCGATCGAAGGGAGCAGCGCGCGGGGCATCTTGCAATTGCGAGGGGTTCCCGCCGCTATCTCTACTTGGCGCTGGCGGGAGTGTTCTTTGTGTTGGCCTGCGCCGGAGTCCTGCTTCCCGGCCTGCCCACCACTCCGTTTTTGCTCCTGACGAGCTATTTCCTGGTTCGGTCGTCGCCCGCTTTGAACCGGAAGCTGATGCAATCGAAGATCTTCGGGCCGCTGCTCCGCGACTGGCATCGGCATCGCGCTCTGAGACCGAGGGTGAAGGCGCTCTCGCTGATTACTTGTTCAGCCGTAATTCTGCTCTCGATTTTTTTGGGCGGCATGCCGGCTGCCGCGCGCGCGGCGGTTGCAGTGGCCGGAGCCTACGGCATCTGGTTCGTGTGGCGGCTTCCGGTTATCCGCGACAACCCCGATCCCGAGCGAAGCAGCGCCGGCAAGAAGCATCCGTTGAGGCCGTCAATATAATAACTGTTGATGATGTCGAGCGGCATGACTAAATACTTGCTGGGAATCGCTACGGGACTGGTGTTGGCCGTTTTCTTCGCCGTGTTCCTGGGAGTCGTTGTCTGGGTTGTCGGCTGGCAGGGAAAACCTGCCGTTTCTTCCAATTCGGCTCTGGTGCTGCGGCTTTCGGGGAATATCCCCGAACATATCGAAACCGACTTTCCCTTCGAGTATCTCGGAGACGACGACGGAGGGCCGCTGACTCTGTTTGCCGTGACGGAGGCGATCCGCAAGGCGGCGGATGACGACAACATCGAAGCATTGGTGTTGGAATGCCGCGGTTTCGGCGCGGGCTGGGCAAAGGCGCAAGAAATTCGTTGGGCGGTCGAAAGCTTCCAGGAATCGAAGAAGCCGGTTTGGGCATACCTTGGGGTTGCCGGCGGACTCGACTATTACGTTGCGTCCACAGCGGACAGGATCGTCATTCAGCCGGAGAGCATACTCGACGTCAAAGGACTTCGCGCCGAGGTTTCGTTCTATAAGGAGACGCTCGACAAGATCGGCGTGACCGCCGAAATGGAGAACGTCGGCAAGTACAAAAGCGCTGTGGAGCCCTATTCGCGGACCGAAATGTCGGATGCGTTCCGCGAGGCGCTCAATGCGCTGCTCGACGAGCTTTACGAGCAGGTGCTGCGCGGGTTTGCCGCAGGCCGCGGGCGCGATGCGGCTCATTGGCGCGGCGTCATCGACAACGGCCCGTTTTTGTCAAAGCAGGCGTTGGATTACGGTTTGGTGGACGCCGTTCTTTACAAGGATCAGTTTTTCCAGGAATTGGACGACGCTGCCGGCGGCGGCGACCTCGACCGGCTCAGTATCCGGCAATACCGCTCGCGCGGTTTTCGCGGATTCGGCGACGGCCCGAAGATCGCCATAGTTTATGCGGTAGGGACGATCCTCTCGGGGAGCAGCCGGAGCGACCCTTTCACAGGCGGGCGCGTGCTCGGCGCGCGCAGCTTCGTCGAAACGCTTGACGACATTCGGGAAGACGATGACATCGAAGCTGTGATCCTGCGGATCGATTCGCCCGGCGGCGATGCGATCGCTTCGGACCAGATGCTGCGGGCCGTGCGGCGGCTGCGCGAAGAGAAACCCCTGGTGATTTCGATGTCGAACGTGGCGGCGTCCGGCGGGTACTACATAGCCGCTGCAGAAGACACCAAGATCGTCGCCTATCCGGGTACGTACACGGGCTCGATCGGCGTGTATTTCGGCAGAATAAGCCTCGGCGGCCTCTACGAAAAAATCGGCATCAACAAAGAGGTATTGACGCGCGGCCGCTACGCGGGGATCGATTCCGACTCCCGAACGCTGACCCCGGCTGAGCGGGCGAAGTTGCGGGAAAGCATCGAGGCGGTTTACAAAACTTTCGTGACGCGGGTCTCGGAAGCGCGAGGCCGGGGCTACGACGCGATTCACGAGGTGGCTCAGGGGCGTGTCTGGCTGGGGACTCAGGCGGTCGGCAACGGATTGGTCGACGAGCTCGGCGGGTTCGATCGTTCGATCGAGCTGGCGCGCGAGGCCGCCGGCATCGATGCCGATGAAGAAGTCCGGCTGATCGGCTATCCGCCGCCGAAAAATTTTATTGAAGTTTTGTTCGCGAGCGGCAGCTTGATCCGTGCGGACCCGCTGGCGAAACTGGCGCGGTCGGAGCTTGGCGATGCCGCCGGTTGGCCGGCGCTGCTGCGCGGAGGCATGCTGCGGCTGATGCCGTACAATCTGGCGATTGAGTAGCTTCAGGGCTGCTTCGAATCGGCCTCTTCGGGCTGCGCGCCCGCATCCCAACCGCGGTCGATTTCGAGATCGGGAAGCTCTTTCTGCAATTTGGCCGCGCCGGCGTCGGTAACTTTCGTTTGCCAGAGATACAACTTCTCGAGACTTTTGAGCGCGGTCAGATGCTCCAGGCCGACATCGGTGATCGCCGTCCCGTAGAGGTTCAGGTACTTGAGGTTGGTCAGCTTTTGCAGGGAGGACAAACCCGCGTCGGTGATTTTCGTGTTTTCGAGGTGCAGCCTCTCGATGGATGTCAGCGCTGCGAGGTGCGCCAAGGCTTTGTCGGTGATCGGCGTGCCGCCGAGATGCGCTTCGTGAACGTTCTTCAACTTGGCTGCCGGAGCGATCATCTCGTCGCTGACGCCCTCGCGGAGCAGGTGGAAATCGACTGTTATCCGGTCGTCGTTGGCGGCGATTTGCCGGACGGCGCCGCCGCTTTCTTCGATTGCCTTGACGGCGTCATCGTGAGCTTGGTCGGCTCGCAGAACGTTGCCGCTGAATGCCGGCATTATCAGCAGCGAAAAAACGATGAGATGTTTCATCGGCATCCTCCACTAGTGATTGGCCTCCACCGGGTGCTCGGCGGTGCGGAATTTCTTCGTTGAAACGAATGTAGCGAAACGCTTGCGCGCGCGCAAGTCGGGCGCGGCGGTGACGCTGCCGGCCGCGGCGTCAGCGTTGCACGGGGAGCAGCGAACTCTGACTCTGCGCGCCGTTCTGGGCGATGCGGATTTCCCGATTGCCGGCGGGGGTGTCTTCGCCGACCTGGAAGTTCAACTGGTAAACGGCGGCAAGCGCCGGGGCGTAAAAGCTGCCCAGGAAGTCGCCCGATGTTTCCTGCGGAGCGCCGTCGAGCGTGACGCTTGCGGGATGCGTCGTCCATGCGACCGGCGCCGGTCCCGGAGCGTTTGTCGGCACGGCCGGGTCGACAGGGCCGCCGCCGGTGAAGAACAGCGAGATGAACTCTCCCGGGCGGGCCGGGTTCGTCGGCTGCACGAGCGAGTAATCGGCGTGCAGAGCGGCCGCGAACCGGCCCGCGGGCAGCGTGTATTCGAAGATGCCCGGTTGAACGACGAAGGTTTGCGCCCCGCTGAAGGAGGCTGACGAGCCGCTGTTCTCGATGGCGACCTCAACACTGTCGGCCGGCGCCGGCGTGGAAAACGGGACTTGAATGTTGATCTGTTCCTGTCCGTTGACGTTGGCCAGCGAGAGAATCGGCGCAGGCGCGCCGTTGACCAGGACGCGTATATTGCGCAGGGTCGTTGGAAACGGCAATGCGTCTGCCCGGACCACGCCGTCGATGCCTGGCAGCAAGCCTGTGCCGAAGATCGAGCCGAGGCTGCCGGGCGTCCAACCGGAAACGAAGCTTGCGCCGTTGACAAAGCTGAGCGCGCCGGTGGGCGGCTGCTGCCCGATAACCGTGAGGCTGAATGTCGTGCTGATGACGCCGGCGTCTCCATCTGTCGAGACGGTTACGGAAAAGTCGCCCGGACGCGAGCCCAGGCGCACTAGGGAGGAGATTTGACCGCGGTGGTTGCTCGCGAGGGTCTGCGCTTCCAGCGTTGCCGCATCCGGCGGCGTTACTTTCCAGGTGACGGGGACGTTCTCGAAAGGGTTGCCGCAAGAGTCGGCGATGAGGGCGAGCAATGCCAGGCTGAGGCGCTCGCCGGGGAGGCCGCTCTGATGGTTGCCCTGAAGCTGCACGATCGAGTTCATCGGCCCGCGGGCGATCTCGTAGTCGAACTCGTTTTCGGGGAGACCCGGGACGCTGAGAGTTGTCGTGAATGTGCCTTGACCCACGCGGCAGCCGAGCTTCAGGTCCGCGCGGATGAATCCGTTCGAGTTGGACGGCGCGATGTGCGGAATAGTGGTGATATCGTCGTCCTCCACGTGGAATTCGACGGCGATAGGGGTTCTTGGCGCGCGTCCGTTCGGCAGGAGCACGCGCAACTCCACCGCGTTTTCGATGGTCTCTCCGCCGATGCCGCGAATCGTGCCCTCCGTTATTTTGCGGGGGTTGCCCGTCGCCGGCATAAGATTCTCATCGCCGGCGACGCGGATGGTCAGGGGCTCCGCCAGGCTGCGTCCGGAATCGTCTTCGACCTCGATGTGGGTAGCGTCCGCGAATCCCTGAAACTGAGCATCCGCCGACCGGCAACTGAATGCCGCGATGCCGTTTGCGCCTGAAAATATCGTGTTCGGGCACGAGACGGAATCGTTGCTCGGCGTTATCGTGAATTGCGCGGACGGAATGCCCACGCCGGCGCCGGCGATCTGGAGCCGGATGGAGCGCGGCAGGGCCGAATTCTCCGGGGCGGACTGAAAGTCGCCCGACAGGACGGTTAAGGCGCCCTTGCCTACGGGTCCGTCGTTGAAATTGAAGACCGCTTCCCGGCCGTCCGCCGTTTGCGCCTGGACAGAGAAGGCTCTACCGGTCGGGGCGCGCGCCCTGATTTCGGCGATGCCGAATCTGTTGGTAACGGCGACGGCGTCGCGCGGCTCGAATGCGATATTCGAGTTCGTGCTTGAGAACGCGACTTCCGCGCCGAAGACGGGGACGCCGTTCGCGTCGCTCACGCGAACGGCGATCGGCCGCGGGAGGGTGCGTGAGGAGGCCGCTTCCTGCTGGTTGCCGCCGTAAACCGCGATCTCATCCGGCGTCGCGCCCACCGTGGAAAGGATGTAGAAGCCGGCCGGGACGCTCGGCAAGGGGACGGAGGCCCCGAGCGATTCGACATCGGCGCTGAAGCGCAAAAGTTCGTCTTCGTCGAGAATGAACAGATTTTGCGCCGCAAGGTCGAATTCCATATCGATTGCGGACGAACGCAGGGCGGCTCGCGTGCGCGGATCCTGCAGCATGTCGAAATCCCTTTCGCCGATGACGTGCTCGAAGATTTGTTTGTCGGCGCCGTTCAGGAGAAAAAGCCGGTCTTGGGTCGGAGCAAGGATTTTATCGACGGCGAACGGCGGGAGCGCTCCATACTCGAGGGTAAACGTCGCGAGGGTCGGCATGGCAACCGTGTCCCCGTGGGCCAGAATCAAGCGGTTGAGAGGAGCGCCGCCGTGGAAGGTGAGGAAGCGGAGAGGCTCCCTGTCGAAATCGAGCGGCAGCGTGCTGCGGAGCATGCCGGTATGGAAATCGACATCGTGCAGCCCCTCGGACGAAGCCGCATACAGCCCCGCTCCGCTGGGGGCGATCGTAACCGCGGTCGGAGCCTCCGGCAGCACGATAGGGCCGGCCAGCCGCAGGGGTCTATCGGTTTGAAGACCGACGGAATGCACATCCGTCGAGCCTGCGATGGCCAGATAGGCGTGATCCCCGTTGGGTTCTACGGAGATCGAGGCTATGATCCGGTCCTGCCCCTCTTCGTCCTGGCCGTATCCGAAACTTCGGGCCGCGGAATCCGTCGGGCTTTGCGCGTTGAATACAAAAAGCGTGTTGCCGCCCGGAACCAGCAGCCAACGGGCGTCGGGCGTCAACACGGCGGGTCGTTCGCCGGGATTGACCGCCTGGGATAAACGCGTGGTGCGGATTGTCGCGAAGGGAGGCTCCGGCTCTAAAATCCGCACGGCGTTGTCGTTGACGATGTAGATCTTGACGAACCGCGTTGGGTCGGAAGCGTCGGGCACGCCGACGGCCTGCCGCACGTTGGCGCCGACTTCGGGCCCGGCTACGGACTCCAGGGTGTCGGCGTCATAGACGCCGGCCGTTGTTCCTTCGTCGTAAAAGACGAATACGTAATCGGCAGCGGCCGAGCCGGTCCATGCCCATGCCAGAACGGCAAAAAGAAAAATCCGCCTCAGCAGTATCGTCATTGTTCCGCACCGAACTCCCAAACGATAGTCGTTAATCCAAGCATTTTGAAGCTTCTCAAGTATAACGTTTCCGAATATAAAACAAAACTGTCAATTTGTGTTGGATTCGATTTTGTTGCCGCGAAGCGGAGACGGCAGCCTGCCATGCGCCTCCGTCAGGCTCTCCTATACTGAATTCTTGGCGGGCGGCGGCGCCCGCTCGATATTTCTTGAGGAGAAGAGGTTCGGTTTGGACGTTCAGGCTACACAAATGCGTTCGGGGATGATTGTTCGTTTCCGCGGGGACATTTGCACGATTCATAAGATGGAGCACCGCACTCCGGGCAAAGGCCGCGGTTTCGTGCAGGTCAAAATGCGCAATCACCGTTCGGGGGCGATGATCGACGAGAGATTCGCCTCGGAAGAAACGTTGCCGCGGGTCAATACGCATACCCAGGAGATGCAGTATCTCTATTCCGACGGCAACACTTACAACCTGATGGACACCGAGACCTACGAGCAGATCGAGATCGGCGGCGAGCAGCTCGGGGAGCAGGTCAACTATATGATTCCGGAGACTATCGTCAAGGTTCAGTTTCTGGACGACGTGCCGTTCAATCTCGATCTGCCGGCGGCGGTTGTCCTCAAGGTAGTCGAGACGGAGCCGGCGATCAAAGGGGCGACGGTTACGAACGTCAATAAACCGGCGAAGACGGAAACCGGTCTGGTGGTCCAAGTGCCGCAGTTCATCAAAGAAGGCGAAGCGATCAGAGTCAACACGGCCGACGGCAGCTACCTGGGTCGGGCGTAGTTAGGAATCTCGCCACAATAACCTGTCCGTTATGCCGGCTGCTCTGCTATGCTCGGCGTCATGAACGCCGTAACGCAAGCGGTGCAAGGCAAGTTCAACGTGTTGGGTCCGCTGTTGGACGAACGCACGCGACGCCTCTGGGCCGCGGCGGAAGCCCGCGCCATTGGCCGCGGCGGAATTACACGGGTTGCCGAGGCGACCGGGCTGTCGCGCGGCACGGTGCGGGCAGGCGTGAGGGAACTGGATTCGGCCACGCCGCCGGCACCGCGGGCGGGCGGTGCGCGGATTCGTGCCCCGGGCGGCGGTCGCAAGGCGGTGACCGAGCGCGACCCGGGTCTTGTCAAGGCGTTGGAGCATCTGGTCGACCCGTTCACCCGGGGCGACCCGCAGGGACCGTTGCGCTGGACATGCAGCAGCGCGGCGCGCTTGGCGGAGCAATTGGGGGCTGAAGGCCATCGGGTCAGCGAGCGCACGGTGAATCGGCTGCTGCACGAATTGGGCTATAGCTTGCAGGCCAACCGCAAGACGCTCGAAGGCCGCCAGCATCCGGATCGGGATGCGCAATTCCGGCGCATCGCCCGTCGCGTGCGGGCGTTTCAACGCCTGGGCCAGCCGGTGGCCTCGATCGACACGAAGAAGAAGGAGTTGGTTGGCCGATACCGCAACGGCGGCCGGGAATGGCGTCCGAAGGGCCAGCCCGAGGAAGTGAAGGTCCATGACTTCATCGATCGGGAACTCGGCAAGGCGATCCCTTACGGGGTCTACGACCTGACGGCGAACACGGGCTGGGTAAGCGTCGGCGTTGACCACGACACGGCGGAGTTCGCCGTGGAGACGGTTCGGCGCTGGTGGCTGCAAATGGGACGTCAGGTGTATCCGTCGGCCACGCGATTGCTGCTCACGGCCGACGGGGGCGGCTCGAACAGCAGCCGCAGCCGGCTGTGGAAGTTCGAGTTGCAGAAGCTGGCCGACGCGCTTGGGTTGCGGATCTCGGTATGCCACTTCCCGCCGGGGACCAGCAAGTGGAACAAGATCGAGCACCGGATGTTCTGCCACATCACGGAGAACTGGCGGGGCCGGCCGCTGGTGAGTCACGAGGTCGTGGTGAACCTGATCGGCGGTACGACTACGCAGGGCGGTTTGGCCATCCGGTCGGAGTTGGACGAGGCCGACTACCCAACCGGTCGGGCGGTCACAGACGAACAGATGGACAGGCTGTCCATCAAACGGGACGCGTTTCATGGTGAGTGGAACTACAGCTTGCTACCCAGATCCGACGAAAACGGTTAATTCATTTTGGCGAGAATCCTTAGTGAAGAGTGGCGAGCAAGACTGCTGCGCAGGGCGGCAGAAACCCGAAGCGCCGTCCCGCTAATCGTACTTGCGCAGCTCCAGCTTGGCAACCGCCTCGCGGTGGACTTCGTCCGGCCCGTCGGCCAGACGCAGCGTGCGTTGACTCGCCCACGCGCCGGCCAGGAACGTATCCTGGCAGACGCCCAGCGCTCCGTGCGCCTGCAGCGCCCGGTCGATCACGCGCAGGGCCATGTTCGGCGCGATGACCTTGATCTGGGCGATCTCCTGGCGCGCGACCTTGTTGCCCACGGTGTCCATCATGTAGGCGGCTTTCAGCACCATCAGGCGGGCCTGCTCGATTTCCATCCGCGACTCGGCGATGTCCTTGCGCAGGGCGCCGTGTTCGGCGAGGGTCTTGCCGAATGCCGTGCGCGATTTGGCGCGCCGGCACATCGCTTCGAGAGCGCGCTCGGCGATGCCGACCGAGCGCATGCAGTGGTGGATGCGCCCCGGCCCGAGGCGTCCTTGCGCAATCTCGAAACCGCGCCCCTCGCCCAGCAGCAGGTTCGCTGCCGGCACGCGCACGTCCGTAAAGGTAATCTGGCCGTGGCCGTGCGAAGCATGGTCGTATCCGAATACGCTCAGCATGCGCTCGATCTTCACGCCGGGCGTATCCAGCGGAACGAGAATCATTGCCTGCTGCTTGTGCTGCGGGGCGTTCGGGTTGGTCTTGCCCATGAAGATCGACAGCTTGCAGCGTTTGTCGCCCGCCCCGGAAGACCACCATTTCTTGCCGTTGACGACGTACTCGTCGCCGTCGCGCACGATGCGCGAGCGGATATTGGTCGCGTCCGAAGAGGCCACATCCGGCTCCGTCATCGAGAAGCAGGAACGGATTTCGCCGTTGAGCAGCGGCTTCAGCCACTTCTCCTTATGCTCTTCCGTGCCGTAGCGGACCAGCACTTCCATGTTGCCGGTATCGGGCGCCGAGCAATTGAAAACTTCCGACGCGAAAGGCGAGCGGCCCATGATTTCGCACAGCGGCGCGTATTCGAGATTGGTCAGGCCGGCGCCGTGCTCGCTGTCGGGCAGGAAAAGATTCCAGAGGTCCGCGGCGCGGGCTTTGGCTTTAAGCTCGTCCAGAATCGGCGGGTGCTCCCAGCGGTCGCCTGCGTCGATCTGGCTGCGGAATTTTGCCTCGTTGGGGTAGATGTGCGCGTCCATGAAGGCGTTCAGACGGGCTTGCAGGTCTTTGACTTTGGGTGAGTATTCGAAGTTCATGGGATTGGCGCTATCGTACCACCGGGGCGCGCTAACGCCCGCCAGCGGATAGTGAATAGCGGATAGCAAGACCGTTGCGTGGGGCGCTATTCTTTGCGGCTGCGGATCTGCTGGTGGACGTGCGCGACGTGCCCCATGTAATGGCTCACGGGATAGTCGCGCACCGCCTTGGCGATGTGCTCGGCGGCGGCCGCTGCGCGGCCGTAAGCTTCGTGATACAGCCCCAGGTAGAGGTGCGCGTAGAACATCTGCCCGATCAACTCGTCGGGCGACGGCGCCTTGCGGGCCCGTTCGATTACGTCGTCCGCGCTCGCTTCGCCGCGGAACAGGTTGTAAATCTCCATCATGGGCACGCGGGCGTCGTTGTCGATGGGAATCAGCCGGGCGCGGGCATTGACGGTTCCGATCAGAGGCGCCGCGCAGAGAAAGTGCCAGACGGCATTCTCGACGTCTTGCGGATTGACGGCGCGGTGCATTTGAAACTGCTCTTCGCCTTCCTCGAAGCGTTCGGCGTAGTAGTAGGAGATGCCGCGCTGCCAGTGATGCGGTTCCTGCGCGGGCTCCTGCTCGATGGCGGCGTTGAAAGCTTCGATCGAGCGTTCGATGTCGGCATTTTTGAAGGCGGCGCCGCCGACGGCGTTGTAAATTTGCGGATCGCCGGGGCGGTGTTCGAGCAGCTTCGCGTAATCCTCGATCGCCGCGGCGAAATGACCGGACTGCTCGTAAGCCTTCGCGCGGACCCAATAGGCGGCGAGGTTGGGCGTCTCGGCCGCGAGCAAGTCGGAGGCGGCGCGAATTGCTTCCTCGAAATCCCCGCGCCGCAGCGATGCCGCGGCATCGCTCACGGTAAGCTCCCGCGGGGCTTGGGCGCAGGCCGGCGACGCGGTAGCGATGGCGGCCAAGAACACGAAAGCGGCGCGCGGCGGTAGGGAGAAGTTCATGGCGTGCGGTTGATTCGCTCTGGAGCGGCTATAGTGCGGACTACGAACACTATAATGGGTGGAGTCCTTCCCTTGCCGAATGGCCGCCCTCCCCGCAAATTCAGGCATGGTCGAGTCTCTCGTCGACCGAGGCCGCCGAAGAGTCGCCGCCCAAATTTCCAAGCGCGAGCGGTTCCTGGCGCTTTCTTTCCTGCTGGGCGGCTTCTGTGGACTGTTGTTTTTCGGCGCCGACTTCTTTCCGTTTCTGCTGGTGCCGCTGGTCGCCGGTCTCGGCATTTATCTAGCCTGGAATCGGCGGCGCGAGTTCGAGCCCGACGCTTATGCGATTGCGCAACTGGTCGACAGGCGCTGGGGCCTCGAAGACCAACTGGCCACCGCGTACCATTTTCGGACCGCCGGCGGTTTCAGTCCCTTTGTAGGCATCCAATACGAGCACGCCGGCAAGGCGGCCGCGGCGGTCAGGCTGGAGTCCGTATTCCCCGACGAATCGCCGCCGACCGTGCGCGCGGCCGCGGCGCTCGCCGTTGCCGGTCTGCTGCTGTTCGGCGTTCGCGCCGCGCTGCAGCCGCGGTTGTCGCTGCAGCCGCCGCTGCCCGCGGTCATTATGGCGGCGCTCTTCGGAGACGATTGGAATCGGCGCGGCGATGCCGTCATCGAACGCGCGGCAATCGACGGCGAGCCCAAGGAGGACGCAGCGTTAGCCGAGGATGTCTCCGAGGAGCCTGCCGGCGAAGAGGCCGAGACGCCGCTCGAGGCGTCGCCGCTCCCCGAGGAAGAATTCCAGCCGCCCCCCGATGATCCCCAATGGAAACCCGAGGTCGAGGGGTTGGCCGTCAATCCGGAGGAAGATATCGAAGGCGGCGAGCCGCTGTTCGAGAGATCCCCCGAGGGTCTCGATGAAAACTCCGAAACGGGCGAGGAAGCCGGCCCTCAAGACGATTCCGAGACTCCCCCGGAAGACGATTGGAACGAGCAGGCGCAAAGCCTGCTCGATAAGCTCAAGCAGGCGTTCGAGAACATGATCGAGACTTTCGACATGGCTTCGACGCAGAGCGGCGAGCCCGGGAGCAACGAGGGCAAGCCTGCGGCCGAAGAAAGCGCCGAGAGCGGCGAGCCCGGCGAAGGCGAATCGGATATGCCCGGCGAGCAATCCGCCGCCGCCGAAATGGAAGGCGGCGAGCCGACCGACCGGGCCGGCGACGCCGGCGAAGCGCCGGGACAGGGCGGGGAAGACTCCAACGAACAGCCCGGCAGCGGCGAGAATGCTTCGGCTGCGGGAAGCAACGAAGGGTCCAAGGAACTGGCCGAGGCCGAGCAGATGCAGGTCATGGGAGAGCTCGAGGAACTCTTCATGGAGCGCGTGGAAAACATGACCGGCGAAGTCACGGTCGAGACGCGGTTCGCCGAGCAGTCCGCCGCCGTGCCCTTCAACAACCGGACGACAAGCCACTCCGACCGGGGCGGCGACGTCAGCCGCGACGAAATCCCGGCAGAGTACCGCGCGTATATTCAGAATTATTTCGAGGTTTTGAGAAAGAACGGGAACTAGATGACAGGCACTGAATCCTATGTCCGGGACGCGACGGCCCAACTGGAAAGTGTCCGCAGCGAAATCCACAAGGTGATCGTCGGGCACGAAAATGTAGTCGAGGGCGTTCTGACGGCTCTTCTGGCCGGCGGTCATGTGCTGTTGGAAGGGGTTCCGGGTCTGGGCAAGACGACGTTGCTGCGCACTCTGGGCGAGGCGCTGCACCTGGACTATTCGCGCATCCAGTTCACGCCCGATCTGATGCCGGCCGACATCCTCGGCAGCATGGTGATGGATAACGACGAAATCGGCGCCAAGGCGCTGCGCTTCGACCCCGGCCCGATCTTTTCGAATCTTGTTCTGGCGGATGAGATCAACCGCGCGACTCCGAGAACGCAGTCGGCGCTGCTCGAGGCGATGCAAGAGAAGACCGTCACCAGCGGCACCACCACGCATCGGCTCGACCAGCCGTTCCTGGTTATGGCCACGCAGAACCCGCTCGAGATGGAAGGCACGTATCCGTTGCCGGAAGCGCAGTTGGACCGCTTTCTGCTGAAAATACTGGTGACCTACCCCGCGCGCGACGAGTTGGCCGCCATCGTCGACCGCACGGCGTCGCCGCGCAAGCCGGTGGTCGAGGCGGCGCTTACGCGCGAGGAAATCCTGGATCTGCGCAGCGCTTGCGCCGAAGTCCTGGTAGCTCCGCACGTCAGGGATTACGCCATCAGCTTGGTGCTGGCGACGCAGCCCGAGCACGACGAAGCCCACGCGGTGTCGAAGAAATACATCCGTTACGGCAGCTCGCCGCGGGGCGCTCAGGCGCTGGTGCAATGCGGGCGGGTGCGCGCCTTCATCCGCGGCCGGCTGAACGTCAGCATCGACGATGTGAGAGAACTGGCCCTGGCGGCCCTGCGGCACCGCATCATCCTCAATTTCGACGCCCACGCCGAGGGCCGCGCCGAGGACGACATCCTGCGCGAAATCATCGAAGCGCTCCCTGCCGCGCCGTCGACCGCCGGTTAGTTTCTTTCCGCGAACCCTTGACATCCTTGCGCCCCACTGTTCGGTGGAGTATCCTGAATACGTAGGTCGGGCCGCCGGTCTTGCGGCTCGCCCGCGCCGGGCGTCGCGGATCGATGGCGAGGGTTCCGTTTCGACGGTCCGGTCAGCTAAAAAAGAAGCATTGCGGACGGGTGGCCGAGCGGTCAAAGGCAACAGACTGTAAATCTGTCGGGCTACGCCCTACGAAGGTTCGAATCCTTCCCCGTCCACCAGCGATTCCGCGAAAAGCTCGAAGTCAATACGAGGGGACACAAGAGATGGCGAAAGAGAAGTTCGATCGAACGAAGCCGCACGTGAACGTGGGGACGATAGGGCATATCGACCACGGGAAGACGACGCTGACGGCGGCGATCACGAAAGTGTTGTCGAAGCACGACGCGGCGAACCAGATGCGCTCGTTCGATTCGATCGACAACGCGCCGGAGGAGCGGGAGCGAGGGATCACGATCGCCACGGCGCACGTGGAGTATCAGACGGGGAACCGGCACTACGCGCACGTGGACTGTCCGGGGCACGCGGACTACATCAAGAACATGATCACGGGGGCGGCGCAGATGGACGGGGCGATTTTGGTGGTGGACGCGGCGGACGGGCCGATGCCGCAGACGCGGGAGCACATTTTGCTGGCGCGGCAGGTGGGGGTTCCGTACATCGTGGTGGCGTTGAACAAGGTGGACATGGTGGACGCCGAGGAGTTGCTGGAGTTGGTGGAGTTGGAAGTGCGGGAGTTGCTGAGCGAGTACGATTTCCCCGGGGACGACATTCCGGTGGTGCGGGTGTCGGCGTTGAAGGCGTTGGACAGCGAGGAAGCGGAAGCGGAGGGGATGATCGACGAGTTGATGCGGGCGGTGGACGAGTACATCCCGACGCCGGAGCGGGACGTGGACAAGCCGTTTTTGATGCCGATCGAGGACATATTTTCGATTTCGGGGCGGGGCACGGTGGTGACCGGGCGGATCGAGCGTGGGGTAGTGAAGGTCGGCGACGAGATGGAGTTTTCGGGCATCCGGGAGACGCACAAGAAGGTGATCACGGGCGTGGAGATGTTCAAGAAGCTGTTGGATCGTGGGGAAGCGGGAGACAACGTGGGTCTGCTGGTGCGCGGTCTGGACAAGGACGCGGTGGAGCGGGGGCAGGTGGTGGCCAAGCCGGGGTCGATCACGCCGCACACCAAGTTCAAGGGGCAGGTGTATGTGTTGAAGAAGGACGAGGGGGGGCGGCACACGCCGTTTTTCAACGGCTACCGGCCGCAGTTTTACTTTCGCACGACGGACGTGACGGGGGTGGCCAACATGCCTGAGGGTACGGAGATGGTGATGCCGGGCGACAACGTGGAGTTGAGCATCGAGTTGATCGTGCCCATCGCCATGGAGCAGGGTCTGCGCTTCGCCATCCGCGAAGGCGGGCGCACCATCGGCGCCGGAACCGTCTCCGAAATTATCGAGTAGAGGAAATCGGGAGGAGCGGAAAATGCCGAGAGAAATCGTGACCCTGCAATGCACCGAAACGAAGGACAGGAACTACACCACGACCAAGAACAAGAAAAAGCAGCCGGGGCGGCTGGAGATGATGAAGTACTCGCCGAGGCTGCGCAAGCATACGCTCCACCGCGAGGTGAAGTAAGCTAAGAAGAACCGGCGAATCGAGGGGCGTCGGTTAACGGTAAACCAGCGGTCTCCAAAACCGCCAATGGGGGTTCGATTCCCTCCGCCCCTGCCAGTTTTCCCGGCCGACGGCGGCAGCGGTCGGGGGCCGTCCGGCGCGGGCTTCGCTGAAGAGATCGAGAAGGGATAGCGGCAACTATGGCCAAGGAAAAGTCACTGAAGAGGCAGCAGGCGAAGGCCGGTCTTCCCGACCGCCTGCGCAACCACCTCGACGGCGTCATGAGAGAGTTGCGGCTCGTGACCTGGCCGAACCGCGAGCAGGTGCAGGCGACCACGATGGTCGTGCTGGTGACGGTGTTTGCCTTCGCCGTATATTTCGGCGTCGTCGATTACGTGCTGGCCTGGGGCCAGCGGATGCTCTACCAGTCGTTTACGTAGGGATGCGCAGGGAAGCGAGGAAAGAATCGTGAGCGAAAACATCCAGGATCAGGCGCCGGCCGCCAAAAGCGCTGCAGACATCGATTGGTACATCATTCACACCTATTCGGGTTTCGAGAACAAGGTGAAAGAAAGCCTCAGGACGCGCGCCGACTCGTTCGGCTTCGCGGAAAGAGTCGGCGAGATTCTCATTCCCACCGAAGACGTCGTCGAAATGCGCAACGGCAAAAAGGTGACCACGAAGCGGCTGCTCTATCCGGGCTACGTGTTGGTGCAGCTTGCGCTCGACGACGAGCTCTGGCATGTTGTCAAGAACACGCCGCGCGTGACGGGCTTTGTCGGCGGCGGCCACGATCCGCAGCCGCTCACGGCCGATGAGGTCAATCAGATTCTGCACCGCCAGATCGCCTCGGCGGAACGGCCGCGGCCGAAGGTGGAGTTCGCGCGCAACGACCGCGTCAAGATTGTCGACGGGCCGTTCGCGAGCTTCAGCGGCACGGTCGAGGAGGTCAACGAAGACCGCAGCACGGTGAAAGTGATGGTCACGATCTTCGGGCGCGGGACCCCGGTCGAGCTGGAGTATTTTCAGGTGGAGAAGGAAAGCTAGCTGCGGCGGATCCGGGCGGGCTGGAAGGAACGAGAACGATGGCGAAAAAAGTACAGGGGCAGGTGAAGCTCCAGGTCATGGCCGGCAAAGCGACCCCGGCTCCTCCGGTGGGGCCGGCGCTCGGTCAGGCGGGCATCAACATCATGGATTTCTGCAAGGCGTTCAATGCGCGGACGTCCAAACCCGAGCTGGACGGTCTGGTCGTGCCCGTGGTGATTACCGTTTTTGTCGATCGGACATACGAGTTCGTTACCAAAACGCCGCCGACCGCCGTGTTGATCAAGCGCGCCGCGAATCTGGCGAAAGGCTCCGGCGAGCCCAACCGCAACAAAGTGGGGACGTTGACGTTCGCCCAGGTCGAGGACATCTCCAGGCAAAAGATGCCCGACCTCAATTGCCGCACCGTCGAGCAGGCGGTGGAGTGCGTTAAAGGGACCGCCCGCAGCATGGGCGTCGAGGTGCTACAATAGAACTTCAGTTTCCGTGGGAGGCTGCGCGGACATCGGAAGAAATCCTTTCGACGGGGCGCGGGCCGTTCGGACCAAGGTGATCTATGGCGGGGAAGAAATACCGCGCGTTCGCGGACAAAATCGAGGATCGCGCTTACGTCTTGCCGGAAGCGATCTCGCTGCTTCAGAAAAACAAGATTTCGAAGTTCGACGAGACGGTTGAGGTGCATATGAATCTCGGCGTCGACCCGCGTCACGCCGACCAGATGGTGCGCGGCACTACGGTGCTGCCGCACGGTCTGGGAGCGACGAGGCGGGTGCTGGTGATCGCGCGAGGCGAAAAGGCGAAGGAAGCCGAAGCGGCCGGAGCCGACTTCGTCGGCGGCGAAGAGGTCATTGCCAGGATTCAGAAAGAGAACTGGCTGGGCTTCGATGCAGTCGTCGCGACTCCCGACATGATGAAGTTCGTCGGCAGGCTGGGCCGCATTCTGGGGCCGCGGGGCTTGATGCCGAACCCGAAGACCGGCACCGTGACGATGGACGTGACGAACGCGGTCAATGAGATCAAGGCCGGCAAAGTGGAGTTCCGCGTGGACAAGGGATCGGTTGTCCATGCCCCGGTAGGCAAGCTGGGGTTCGCCGGCGACAAGCTCGTCGAGAACGCCCGCACGTTGATTACGGCGGTGATCAAAGCGAAGCCGTCCGCGGCAAAGGGCCGCTATGTCCACAAGGTGACGATCTGTTCGACGATGAGCCCGGCAATGGTTTTGGACATTGCGGACATCGACAAGTAGCAGGGGGCGAGGCGATGAAAGCAAAAGCGGTCAAAGAGCGGGAATTGGGCGCCCTGCGCGGCGAGTTCGAGAAGTCTCCGACTGTTGTGATATGCAAGTTCGAGGGGCTGAACGTTGCGGACACGGAAGCCCTGCGCAACGCGATTTACTCCAAGGGCGGCCGTTACCGGGTGGTTCCCAACCGCTTGGCCAAGCTGGCTGCGAAGGATACGGCGTTCGAGGCGCCGTTGGCCGAGCAGCGCGGCATGACCGCCTTGGCTTTTGCCGGCGAGGATCCGATAGACCTGCTGAAGGCGCTTGCCGATTATGCCAAGAGCCACCAAGTGTTCTCGTTTACGGCCGGCGTGGTCGAGGGGCGGGCGCTCGATATCGACGCCCTCAACGAGCTGTCGAAGCTGCCCGGCCGCGAAGGCGTCTATGCGAAATTGCTATACCTGCTCAATGCGCCGGCGCAGCGCTTGATGAGCGTGATCAACGCGCCCGCGCGCGACCTTTCGGTCGTCGTCGATCAGGGCGTTCAGGAAGGGAAGTTCGCCGCGTAAGGCGGCGGGGGATGGGGTTTGCCGCTCCCCGCAAACGGGGGGCCGGCGCAAGTTCTGGATTTTTTTGGAGTTTTGAGCCGAAGGAGTGATGACCATGGCGGATATCAGTGCAATCGCGGAATCGATCAAGGGCCTGACCCTGATGGAGGCCGCTGACTTGGTAAGAAAGTTGGAAGAGGACCTGGGCGTTTCCGCCGCGGCTGCGGCGGTAGCGGCAGCCCCGGCTGCGGCCGGCGGCGGCGCGGAGGAGGCCGCCGAGCAGACGGAGTTCGCCGTCGTCTTGACCGGCTTCGGGGCCAATAAAATCAAGACCATCAAGGCGGTCCGCGAAGTCACCGGACTGGGCCTGAAGGAAGCGAAGGATTTCGTCGATAGCGCGCCGAAGGCCGTTAAAGAGGGAGTTACAAAAGAAGAGGCCGAAGAAATCAAGGACAAGCTCGCTGCAGCGGGAGCGGAAGTCGAAGTCAAGTAGGCGGCGGGCGGCCCTGAAGGTTGTCGATGCGTCCGTCGGTTTTTCCAGACGTCGCCGGATTTTTTGCTCCGGCCGCGGGTCTTGCTTCCGAGCGCGGGAGTTTGATATACTCTACGCTGTGGGTGCAGGTGTGCCCGGCCGTTGCCGGCTGGCGTGTTCTACGGGTGCCGAAAGTAGCTACCTATCGATGAGCAAGACTGCACGCGGAGGGGGGCGGTGCGTCCTCCTGTTGCCGTTGATTCCATCATGCAGGCGCGGATCCGCAGATCCGGCCGTTTTTTCGCATCTTTTTGGCTCTTCCCCGGTGAATTGCCGTTTCGAATCGGCGCGGAGGTACGGCGCCGCGAGACGACGGCCGGCTTAACCACAACGGACCCGCAGGCCGCCGCCGGTCGGCCTGCTGCGGGTCGGGAGTAAAACAGAACGATGGCTGCTGCCTCTAATGCTTTCGCCGCCGACGCTTCCACGGCCTCGCGGCACGATTTTTCTTCGATTCGGACGGCGATCCCGATTCCGAATCTGATCGAGGTTCAGCGGGATTCCTACATCCGCTTCCTCCAGGCGGACCTGCTCCCGGACGAGCGCGACGACATCGGCCTGCAGGCGGTGTTCCGTTCCGTTTTCCCGATTACCGATTTCCGCGGCCTGAGCGAGCTTGAGTTCGTCAATTATTCGATCGGCGATTGGGAGTGCAACTGCGGCAATCTGCGCGGCCTGCGGAATTTGCGCACGATTTGCGAGCATTGCCGGAAGACGGTCAAGACCGACCCGCTGGGCGGAGCTCAGGTCATGTGCGGCGCATGCAACCGCTTGACCGCGAACAACGTCACCTTCTGCCCGAAGTGCGGCGATCCGGTCAATATGATTCTCAAATACGACGTGGCCGAATGTCAGGACCGCGGCATGACATTCGCTGCGCCGCTCAAGGTGACGATCAGCCTGACCGTTTACGAAAAAGACGCCGGCACGGGCAAAAAGACGATCCGCGACATCAAAGAGCAAGAAGTCTTTTTCGGCGAGATTCCGCTGATGACCGACAACGGCACGTTCATCGTCAGCGGCACCGAGCGCGTGATCGTTTCGCAGCTTCACCGCTCGCCGGGCGTATTTTTCGAATCGGAGGACACGTCCGCCGGCCGCCGTACCTTCTTCCTGGGGAAGATCATTCCCTACCGCGGAAGCTGGGTCGAGTTCGAATACGACCACAAGAACCTTCTGCACGTCCGCATCGACCGCAAACGCAGGTTCTTGGGCACGGTCTTTTTGCGCGCGCTGGGTCTGGAGACGGACGAGCAAATTCTCAAAAAGTTCTACAAAACCGACACCATCCGCGTGAAAGACGGAACGAAGTTGATGCGCAAGGTTTCGGAGAACCTGCTCGGCACGCGCCTGGCGGGCGAGATCAAGAGCGGCTCGAAGGTCATCGGGCGCAAAGGCCGCAAGGTCACGCCGTACCTGTTGCAACAAATCCAGGCGGCGGGCGTCGAAGACTTGCCGACTCTGCCCGCGGATCTCGATGGCGCGGTTTTCGCGGCCGACGTGGTGAATACCGAAACCGGCGACGTGCTCGGCGAGGCCAACAGCGAAGCGTCCGTCGAGCGGATCGCCGCGGTGCTCGAGGCGGGCATCGACGCATTCGAGTTGATTTTCCCCGAAACGGATGAGTGCGGCGTGGTGCTCTCCGAGACGCTCAGGAAAGACACCGTCGAGACGCAGAAGGATGCGCTGATCGAGATTTACCGCAAGCTGCGTCCGGGCGATCCGCCGACGCACGAAACGGCGTACCAACTCTTCCACGGGATGTTTTTCGACTCGCGGAAGTACGATTTCTCGCGCGTCGGGCGCATGAAGTTCAACATCAAGTTGAAGGGCGACAGGGACGCGACTTCGCTCGATCTGCGAACGCTCGAGGCAGCCGACTTCTACGACACGATCAAATACCTGCTGAAGCTGCGCCGCGGTATCGGCGAAGTGGACGACATCGATCATCTGGGCAATCGCCGCGTCCGCGCGGTCGGCGAGTTGCTGGAGAACCAGTTCCGCATCGGCCTGGTGCGCATGGAGCGGGCGATGAAGGAAAAGATGTCGGTTTACCAGGAGTTGTCGACCGCGATGCCGCACGATTTGGTGAATACCAAGCCGGTAATGGCCGCGATCCGCGAGTTCTTCGGCTCTTCGCAGCTTTCGCAGTTCATGGACCAGACCAACCCGCTGTCGGAAATTACCCACAAACGGCGTCTGTCGGCATTGGGTCCCGGCGGTCTGTCGCGCGAGCGCGCCGGCTTCGAAGTGCGCGACGTTCACCCGACGCACTACGGCCGCATTTGCCCGATCGAGACGCCCGAGGGTCCGAATATCGGTCTGATCAGCTCGCTGTCGTGCTTCGCGCGCATCAATCCGTACGGCTTTATCGAGAGTCCGTACCGTAAGGTCGAGAACGGCGTGGTTGTGGACGAGGTGCGCATCACGCTGGCCGGGAGCACTGCCTACGATCCCGGCCAGATCGTGCGCCGCGACGAGGTCGTGCAGGCCAACCAAGCGCTGCCGGAAGGCGGGAGCGCGGCGCAATACAAAACGCATTGCGCCTATCTGTCGGCGTGGGAAGAAGACCGCTATGTGATCGCGCAGGCGAACATCCAGGTTGACGACACGGGGCGCATCGTTCCGGAGTTCGCCAACTGCCGCGTCGCCGGCGACTTCCAGTTGAAGCGCAAGGCCGAAATTCAATATCTCGACGTCAGCCCGAAGCAGCTTGTTTCGGTGGCGGCGAGCTTGATTCCCTTCCTGGAGAACGACGATGCGAATCGCGCCTTGATGGGCTCGAATATGCAGCGCCAAGCGGTTCCTCTGCTGCGCGCGGATTCTCCGATCGTCGGAACCGGCATGGAAAAGATCGCCGCCCGCGACTCCGGCGCGGTAGTGATCTGCCGCCGCGACGGGGTAGTCGACTCCGTCGATTCCGAGCGCATCATCGTTCGCGTCGAGGGCGTGGGGCACGAGGATCAGATGTCGCGCGAGGTCGGCGCGGACATCTATCAGCTCATCAAATTCCGACGCTCGAACCAGAATACCTGCATCAACCAGAAGCCGGTCATCCAAGCCGGCGAGCGGGTGACGAAAGGGCAGGTGTTGGCCGACGGCCCTTGTACGGAGCAGGGCGAGCTCGCGCTGGGCCGCAACGTGCTGGCGGCCTTCATGCCCTGGCGCGGGTACAACTTCGAGGACGCCATCCTGGTCAGCGAAAAGATGGTCAAGGAGGACTACTACACCTCGATTCATGTCGAAGAGTTCGACACCGAGGCGCGCGATACGAAGCTGGGGCCGGAAGAGATCACGCGCGACATCCCCAACATTTCGGAGAGCTTTCTGAGGAATCTCGACGAGAGCGGCATCATCCGCATCGGCGCCCAAGTCAAGCCGGGCGACATCCTCGTCGGCAAGGTCACGCCGAAAGGCGAAACGCAACTTACCCCCGAAGAAAAGCTGTTGCGCGCGATTTTCGGCGAGAAGGCAGGCGACGTCAAAGACGCTTCGCTCTATTGCCCGCCGGGCATCGAAGGCACTGTCGTCGACGCCGGCGTCTTCGCCCGCAAGGGAGTCGAGAAAGACGAGCGCGCCATGGCCATCGAAGCCGCGGCGATCGAACGCCTGCAGCGGAACCTCTCCGATGAAAAGCGGATTCTTTACGACGAGCGTTCCAGTCGGCTCGATGCTCTGCTCGGCGGGCGAAGCGTCCTGGCCGACCTGCACGATGAAAAAACCAATCGCAAGCTGGCGGCGAAAGGCGATAAGCTCGGCTCCGAGCACTATATACATATGCGGGCGCGCGACCTCAAGCGCCTGCGGTTGCGGGGCAAGGAGCCCGATCTGGACCAGCGCATCGACGACATCGAGGAGATGACCATCCGTCAGATCCACGTTCTCGAGAAGCTCACCAACGAAAAAGTCGCCAAGCTCAAGAAAGGCGACGAGCTTTCGCCCGGCGTCATCAAAATGGTCAAGGTCTATATCGCCATGAAGCGCAAGCTTTCCGTCGGCGACAAAATGGCCGGCCGCCACGGCAACAAGGGCGTCATCGCGCGCATCCTGCCGGAAGAGGACATGCCCTTTCTGCCGGACGGCACGCCGGTCGAGATCGTGCTCAATCCCTTGGGCGTTCCCTCGCGTATGAATGTCGGCCAGATACTGGAGACGCACCTCGGTTGGGCGGGCCGCATGCTTGGCGTCAAGTTTGCGTCGCCGGTGTTCGAGGGCCCCGGCGAGAAGTCGATCAAGACGCAACTCGAGGCCGCGGGGCTGCCGCCGTCGGGCAAGACCAAGTTGTTCGACGGGTTGGCCGGCGAGGCTTTCGAGCAGGACGTGACGGTCGGCATCATCTACATGCTCAAGCTCAGTCATTTGGTTGACGACAAGATACACGCCCGTTCGATCGGGCCGTACTCGCTGATCACGCAGCAGCCTCTCGGCGGCAAGGCGCAGTTCGGCGGGCAGCGTTTCGGCGAGATGGAAGTGTGGGCGCTGGAAGCGTACGGCGCCGCTCACGTGCTGCAAGAGTTGTTGACCGCGAAGTCCGACGACGTTTACGGGCGCGCCAAGATATACGAATCGATCGTAAAAGGCGAGTCGGCGATGCAGCCCGGCGTGCCCGAATCGTTCAACGTTTTAATTCGCGAGTTGCAGTCGCTTTGCCTGGATGTCGAGTTGATCAAGGCGCAGCAAGACGTGATCCAAACGGCCCTGGCTGCGGATTGACCGCGATGGAGAGTTTTAGCCCCGCCGCCGCAAGCGGGGCAGAGAAGAATCGGCGGACGCGCCTGTCGCCTTGCAGTCGGCGCGGCCGCATAACCGGCTTACGGAGGATGCATTGTTTCGATCCAGCCCCTACGAACGTGTAAGCTTGACAACAGATTTCGATTCGATTCGGGTCGGTCTGGCCTCGCCGGAGAAGATCCGCAGTTGGTCTTTCGGCGAGGTGAATAAACCCGAAACGATCAACTACCGGACGTTCAAACCGGAACGGGAAGGTCTTTTCTGCTGCGCGATCTTCGGCCCCGTCACCGATTGGGAGTGCTTGTGCGGCAAATACAAGCGCATGAAGCACCGCGGCGTGATCTGCGAGAAATGCGGCACCGAAGTGACGCTGAGCCGCGTCCGCCGCGAAAGGATGGGTCACGTGGAGTTGGCGTCGCCCTGCTCGCACGTGTGGTTTTTCAAGGGGCTGCCGAGCCGTATCGGTCAGTTGCTCGACGCCACGCTGCGCGACCTTGAGCGCGTTCTCTACTACGAATCCTATATCGTCGTCGAGGCGGAAGAAGAGGCCGGCGTCGAGGAAGGCCGGATCATCAGCGACGAACAGAAGCGGCAACTGGACAAAGACCACCCCGACGAGTTCGTGGCCATGATGGGCGCGGAGGGGGTCAAGGAAGTCCTCAAAAAGCTCGACATCGAAGAGTTGGCCGAACAGTTGCGCGAGTCGATGAAGACGGAAACGTCGATTCAGAAGAAACTCAAGCATGCGCGGCGGCTGAGGGTTGTCGAGTCGTTCCGCCGCTCCGGCAACAAGGCCGAGTGGATGATTCTCGATAACATCCCGGTGATTCCGCCGGAGTTGCGTCCACTCGTTCCGCTCGACGGCGGCCGTTTCGCCACCTCCGATCTAAACGATCTCTACCGCCGCGTGATC
Source organism: Bryobacterales bacterium (assembly GCA_965214915.1). Taxonomy (GTDB): domain Bacteria; phylum Acidobacteriota; class Terriglobia; order Bryobacterales; family UBA6623; genus CATQHP01. The sequence continues at coordinate 460,353 of CBDCCP010000002.1, forward strand.
AACCGCAACAACCGTCTCAAGAAGTTGATGGATCTGCATGCGCCCGAAGTGATCGTGCGCAATGAGAAACGCATGCTGCAAGAGGCCGTCGATGCGTTGTTCGACAATGGCCGGCGCGGCCACTTGCTGCGCGGCGCCAACAACCGCCCGTTGAAATCGCTGTCCGACACGCTCAAGGGCAAGCAAGGCCGTTTCCGCCAGAACCTGCTGGGCAAGCGCGTCGATTATTCCGGCCGTTCCGTTATCGTCGTCGGGCCGGATTTGAAGCTCAACCAGTGCGGGCTGCCGAAAAAAATGGCGCTGGAGTTGTTCAAGCCGTTCATCTACCAGCGGCTCGAGCAGCGCGGCCACTGCACCACGATCAAACAGGCCAAGGAATTGGTCGAGCAGCAGGAGACGGTCGTCTGGGACATCCTCGAAGAAGTGATTCAAGATCACCCCGTAATGCTCAACCGCGCGCCCACGCTGCACCGCTTGGGCATTCAGGCATTCGAACCCGTGCTGGTCGAAGGCAAGGCGATCCAGGTTCATCCCCTGGTTTGCACCGCCTTCAACGCGGATTTCGACGGCGACCAGATGGCCGTGCATATTCCCCTGTCGCCCGAGGCGCAAATCGAAGCGCACGTGCTGATGCTGAGCTCGAACAACATTCTTTCGCCGGCTAACGGCACGCCGATCACGACGCCGTCGCAAGACATGGTGCTAGGCGTTTACTACCTCACCAAGGGCCGCAAGACGGCTATGGGCGAAGGCCGCAGTTTCGGCAGCATCCAGGAGGTCCTGCTCGCCTACGACATGGGCGAAGTCGAAACGCAGACGATCATCAAGCTGTATTACAGCGGCTCGGTGATCAATTTGGCGACGTCGTTCGACAACCAGAACCTGCTGCAAACCGAGCCTGTGATCTACACCAAGCAGCACATGGAAACGACCGTCGGCCGCGTGGTTCTCAACGACAATCTTCCTGAAGAGATGCCGTTTATCAACGGCCTGCTCAAGAAGAAGGGTCTGACGCAGCTCGTCTCGTACTGCTATCTCAAGCTTGGCCGCGAAAAGACGGTGGGCATGCTCGACGAGTTGAAGAATCTCGGTTTTCTCTACGCGACGCGGTCGGGCATGTCGATCGGCATCGACGACATGATCGTCCCCGAAGCCAAGCAGAACCTGGTCAGCGGCGCTCAGAAAGACGTTATGGCCGTCGAGCAGCAATATCTCGACGGAGCGATCACGCACGGCGAACGCTACAACAAGATCATCGAGATCTGGTCGAAGGTCACTGAAAACGTCTCCGACAAGATGTTCGCCAGCATGGAATCCGCCGAGGACTCGGGCGCGCAGGTCAACCCGATTTACGTCATGGCGGACTCGGGCGCCCGCGGCTCGAAGCAGCAGATCCGGCAGCTTTCCGGCATGCGCGGATTGATGGCCAAACCCAGCGGCGAGATTATCGAGACGCCCATCACCGCGAACTTCCGCGAGGGCCTCAACGTTCTGCAGTACTTCATTTCGACCCACGGCGCCCGCAAAGGCTTGGCCGATACGGCGTTGAAGACGGCGGATTCGGGATACCTCACCCGCCGTCTGGTCGACGTGGCGCAGGACGTGATCATCACCGAATCGGACTGCGGCACGGCTGACGGCATCTGGGTCGAGCCCATCGTCGAATCGGGCGAAATCATTGAGCCGTTGCGCGACCGCATCGTCGGACGCGTCTCGGTCGAGGAGATCAAAGACTACGAGGGCGTGGTCGTCGTCGGCGTCAATCAGGAAATCAGCGAGGAACTCGCGGCCGCGATCGAGTCGGCCGGCATCGAGCGCGTCAAGATCCGTTCGGTCTTGAGTTGCGAAACCGAGCGCGGCGTCTGCCGCCTCTGCTACGGCCGCAATCTGGCGACGGGCCGCTTGGTCGAGCAAGGCGAGGCGGTCGGCGTCATCGCCGCGCAGTCGATCGGCGAGCCGGGCACGCAGTTGACGATGCGCACGTTCCACATCGGCGGCACGGCGACGCGCGTATCCGAGCAATCGACGCAGGACTCCAAATCCGACGGTTTCGCCAAGTACATTGAAATCAACGCAGTCCGCGATAAGAGCGGGGATCTGGTGGCGATGAACCGCAACGGCATTTTCGCCGTCGTCGACAACAAGGGCCGCGAAAAAGAACGCTACCAGGTCGTTTACGGCGCGAAACTGCGTGTTGAGGACGGCGCCCCGGTGAATCGGCATCAAGTGCTGCTCGAGTGGGATCCGTACACTTTTTCGATCTTGACCGAGGTTGGCGGCTCCTGTCGGTTCCAGGATCTGCAGGAAGGCGTCACCCTGCAGGAGCAGGTCGATGAAGTCACGGGCATGTCGCAGTGGGTCGTCGCCGATTCGCCGGACGAGAAAAAAGAACCGCGCATCGAGATTGTCGATGAAAACGACCAGGTCCAGCGCAAGTATCTGATTCCGACCAACGCGCACCTGATGATGCGCGATGGGGACGAGATTCACGCCGGCGACGTGCTGGCCAAGATCCCGCGCGAAACCACCAAGACCAAAGACATCACCGGCGGCTTGCCCCGCGTTGTCGAGTTGTTCGAGGCGCGGAAGCCGCGTGATCTGGCCGTCATCTCCGAAATCAACGGCGCCGTCAAGTACGGCGCCTTGAGCAAGGGGCAGCGCAAGATTTACGTCGTGGCCGACAACGGCGAAGAACGCGAGTATTCGATTCCTCGCGGCGTCCACATCAACGTTCAGGAAGGCGAGCGAGTCATCGCCGGCGAGCCGCTGATGGACGGTCCGCGCGACCCCCATGACATTCTTGCGGTGCTCGGCGAGAAAGAACTGCAGAAATATCTCGTCAACGAGATTCAGGAAGTGTACCGGCTGCAAGGCGTTGACATCAACGATAAGCATCTTGAGGTGATCGCGCGTCAGATGATGCGTTGGATCAAGGTCGAGCATGTCGGCGATACCGGTTTTCTGATGGACGAGACCGTCGACCGCTTCCGCTTCCAGAAGACCAACGCCGAAGTCCTCGACAGAGGCGGCGAGCCCGCGGTCGGTCGCCCGTTGCTGATGGGCATCACCAAGGCTTCGCTGGCGACGGATTCGTTCATCTCGGCAGCCTCGTTCCAGGAGACGACCCGCGTGTTGACCGAGGCTGCGATCAGCGGCAAGGTCGACCGCCTGCGCGGCCTCAAGGAGAACGTCATCGTCGGCCGTCTCATTCCTGCCGGCACGGGGCTCGATATCTACCGGCGGGTCAAGATCGCCGGCGAGGACGAGCCGGAAGAGATGATTCCCGAGGTCGAGTATCTCAGCGGGATTCCGGGTTACGGAGAAGAAACTCCCTTGGAGCTCGGCCCGGTGGTCAGTGAGAGCCTGCAAACCGATCCGGGCTTCTTTACTCCGAACGAGTAGCCCGGCGCTGCGACGCATTTCATAATCGAATCTCGCCGGGGCGCGGCAGGAAAGCCGCGCCCCGGTTTTCCGGTACAGGATGCGCTCACCACTTGGCGATGAGTCCGGCGTAGAACGACCGTCCCGGTTCGGGGATTCTTTGCCTCGTGAACGGGTTCAACGAGTTGAGATGCTCGAAATAGTGTTTGTCGCCGAGGTTTTCGATGCCGATGTGCAGGTCGATGCGCGGCGTGAGCCGCGTCCCGAAGCGGAGGTCGTGCGTCGAGAAGCCCGGCGAGGGAGTCTCCAGACGCGCCGCTGAGACGCGCTTCTGGTCGAAGACGTTGCGCAGCGAATAGTCCGCCCAGAAACGCCCGGACGGCAGCAGGTAGCGCAGTCCCGAATCCAACTCGAGCGGGGCGATGCCCGGCGCCGGTTCGCGCAAGGCGTTGTCGTCAGCGATGATCTTCGCGCCTTGAAAACGCAACTCGAGGCCGCGGGCGGCCCGGTAGCGGACATCGAACCGATAGCCGCGGAAAGCTGCGTAGTCCCCATTGAAATAACGGAAGACGACGGGCGGACTTAGCGGCAGGCGCTTAGGCAAGCTCGAGTCGGCGCGCACGGTGATGTAATCGTCGACCCGCCGCAGGTAGCCTCCGATGCTGAATCGAAAGCCGCCGCCGGCGATTTCCAGGTCGATATCGCCCTGCAAGCTCGCTTCGGGCCGGATCGCCGGCGAACCCATGAACTCGGCGGCGGTCTGGAAGCGGCTGCTGGGGAAGCGGTCGGAAAACCGCTCGAGGCTGTTGGCCGTACGCGCCACGCGGCCGACTCCGGCGGAGAGCGAGACGCCTTCCACGATGCGGTAGCGTCCCGAGAGGCTGAAATTGGCGTTGGTCTCGTTCCGGTCGAGATCCGTTCCGGAGTTTTGCAGGAAAAATTCGGTTGGACTGCCCGCGTTTGCCTGGACAAAATCGACGCGGAATGCAGCATTGATCTGGCCGCGGTCGTAACTTTTTCCTGCCTGTAGGTAGATCCCCTGATCGGCGATCGCCGCATCGGGCCAGACCGCATCGTTGAAAATCAGAAAACCGTTGCTCTGCCGCGATACGAAGCGCCGGGCATCCTGCCTGAGGTTGTAGAAGTCGAATCCCGCGCGGACGCGGACGCTCTCGCCGGGGGCCAACTCGATCCTTCCGGCGCCGCCGAACGTGTCCGATTCGGTGGGCAACGACACCTCGAGCGCGAATGGCGGCCGGCGTCCGGGCATGTCGCGCGCCGTCGGTTTCTCCGTATTCCGCATGCGGTGGCTTTTATTGTTCAGGTAGAGGTTGAACTTGATGGATGCAACGAGCTCGGACGGGTTGGAGACGTAGTAGCTGCCGTTCCACGAGCGTAGGATGAAGTGTTCCGCGTTGAGCAGCCGTCCGGGATAGTCGATGCCGGTTTGCTCGTCGTAGAAGCCGCTCAGCGCAAGCTCCTGGTTGTCTCCCGGATTGAAGCGCAGCTTCCCGCCGAGTTGATGGTTGCTGTAGTCGCCGGGGATGGATATGCCGTCGATGGGGCCGCGGGCGCCGGCCTGGTAGTCGTTGCCTTTGTTGCCCGCGGTCCTGAGGCTGAAGCCTATCTTGCGGGCGCTGCCGAAGACGCGCACGCGGCCCAGGCGGCCGGAACCGTTCGATCGCCAGCCGGCGCCGGTCTCTGCGCCGAGCTTCCAGCTATCGAAGCGCGGGACTTGGGGCGAGCGCACGATGACCGCCCCGAATGCGCCGGCGGCTTCGGTCAGCGCGTAGGGGCCGGTGACGATTTCCACGCCGGCGACGTGGCCCGGCTCGACGTGACTGAGGCCGGAGTCCATGCGCGCCGGACCGGCGGCAAATGTGCGGGCGCCGTCCACGACCACGGCCAATTGCGTTTCCCGCAAGCCTTGCACGACCGGCTCGATGTTCGTTCCGCCGCGGCGGGCGGCGTTGACGCCGGGGGTGGCGCGCAGGTTTTCGACCAGCCCCATGGAAAGCAGCTCGGCAAGCTCGTCGGCGTCCGATTCGACGAAAGCGACGATTGGGTTTTGCGCGGCCGAGACCTCGACCGTGGTCGCCACCGTTGCCAGGCGAACCGCGATGTCCAACTCCGCGCGGCCGCGCACGTTTTCTCCGGCCTGCTCGAATCCCTCGGCGGAAACCTCGACCCATTCTCCGGATCCGTCGAAAACGATTTCCCCCGAAGCTCCGGTTTCCCCGCGCTCCAATTCGCGGCCCACGCCGTTTTGCAAGACAACCGAAGCGCCGGGTACGCGGTCTCCTCCGGGGTCCACGACAACGACCTTCAACTGCGCCGCGGCGCTCCAAGGCATTAGAAAAAGCACTGAATGCAAAAAAATCGACGCAAGAACATACTCCCCATCTTCTTCTCCGTTCGTTTGCGCGCCTTGACTCCATGCGGGCAGGGCAGAACGCTCGGCCCGCGCGTCAACGCGGCCGCGTATCTACAGTTCCGGCGGAAGAATCAGACTTGAGGAGGAGGTACGCGAGGAGCGCGGACCGGCTTGGGCGCAGCCACCGTCTCGACCGCACGCAGCGGCGCCGAATCGGTTGCGCACAGCGGCAAAAAGCGGCCTTCGGCCAAATAAGGCCGGTCGGGATTCCAAATGGGAACGGTGTCGCCGCTTTCGCAGCGATTGGCGGCGCAGGACTGTTGCCGCTGCGGCGTTTCGGCGCCGCTCTTGCGGTGGCAGGCAGGCGCCGCCGGCTGCCGTTCGGACCGGCCGGCGTGCGCGGCCTCGCGCCGGCACATTTCCCGGCAGCCGCAGTCGAGGCCGTGCAAGGCGCAGAAGTCGCCCGTCGCGTCCATGGCCGCGAGCAGGCCGCCCCAAGGCAGCAACGCGGCCGCGGTGACTACCGCCGCGATGCGCGCGAGGAATCTTGCGGGGAGTCGAAACCGCACCCTGAATTTCCACCATAACAAAACCGCTTGAAGCCGCGCCTACCGGTTCCGACGGTCTTGCTCTTCACTATCCACTATCCACTGGGCCGCGTTAGCGGCCCCTTCATTGACACTCCGTTCGGGGCGGTGGTAGCTTGGAGACTTCCGGTTTTCCCGGTAAAACGGTTGGCATGGCCGGCTCCGTCGCTCTCGACACGCTCAAGAAGACTCCGCTGAACGCGGTTCATCGGGATTTGGGCGCGCGAATGGTCGATTTCGGCGGGTGGGATATGCCCGTTGAATACTCTGGCATCGTTGCCGAGCACCTCGCGGTGCGTAATCGGGTCGGCCTTTTCGATGTCAGCCACATGGGCGAGATCGAGATTCGCGGGCCGCAGGCCGTCGATTTGATCGACTCGCTCTGCTCGAACCGGGCGGCCGGCCTGCAAGACGGCCAAGCGCAGTATTCGGGGTTGTTATATCCCAACGGCGGGTTCGTGGACGATCTGCTGGTTCATCGGTTTTCCGCCGACCGCTACTTCCTTTGCGTGAATGCCGCGAATCAGGACAAGGATTTCCAGTGGATTCGCGATCGCAACCCGTTCGACGCCGAAGTGAAATTGGTCAGCGCGGATTACGTTCAACTGGCGGTTCAGGGGCCGCAGGCTTTGGCCGCGGCACAGGCGCTGACGCCGGCCGATCTGTCGGCGATTCGCTACTATCGGTTTATCCGCCATGAGTTCGCGGGAGTTCCGGCGGTCATCGCGCGCACCGGATACACGGGAGAGGACGGCTTCGAGGTCTATATCCCTCCCGGCGAGGGCGAGCGCGTTTGGAACGCGGTCATGGCGGCAGGCGAGGAGCACGGAATTCTGCCTTGCGGCTTGGGCGCCCGCAACACGCTGCGGCTCGAGGCTTCGATGGCGCTTTACGGACATGAGATCGATGACACGATTACGCCCTACGAAGCGGGGCTCGGCTGGATAGTGAAACTCAAAAAACCGGCATTCACCGGGCGCGATGCATTGGCCGCGCAGAAGCGCGGGGGCGTCAGGCGCAAAGTGGTCGGCTTCGAGATGAGGGGCCGCGGCATCGCCCGCGACGGCTACCGGGTTCGCGTCGGCGGCGAAGATGCGGGCTGGGTAACGAGCGGGTCTCCGGCGCCTTCGTTGGAGAAGAATATCGGCATGTGCATGCTGCCGGTCGAGGCGGCAGAGGCGGGAAGGCCGGTCGAGATCGCGGTGCGCAACCGCATGGTCGCCGCGGAGATCGTCCCCACGCCGTTTTATTCACGCAGGAACTGAAGGCAATCATGTATCCCTCGGAATACCGTTACACGAAAGAGCATGAATGGGTCCATGTCGACGGCGAGTCGGCCGCGGTCGGCATTACGCATCATGCCCAGGATCAACTCGGCGATGTCGTCTTTGTCGAGTTGCCGGATGTGGGCGCCAAGCTGCAAGCGAACGGCGCATTCGGCGCGGTCGAGTCGGTCAAGGCGGTTTCCGATATCTATGCGCCGATCAGCGGGGACGTGACGGAAATCAACGAAGCTCTGGTCGACATGCCGGAACTGCTCAATTCCGATCCGCACGGCGCAGGCTGGCTGGTTCGTTTGAAGATATTCGATGCGACGGAGCTCGAAGCGCTCATGAATGCCGCGCAATACGCGGAATACGTCGCCGCCGAGGGCGGGTAGCGAGGTCGCCGCTTGCGCTATTTGCCGAAGTCCCCCGGGGAACGCCAACAAATGCTGGCGGCTCTCGGAATCGAGTCCATCGAGGACCTTTTTGCCGGCATCCCCGAGGGTCTGCGCTACCGGGAGCGGCTCGCCATCCCCGACGGCCGGTCGGAATACGAGATTATCGACTATTTCCGGGAACGGGCCGAGGAAGGCGCCAAAGGCTATGCGTCGTTTCTGGGCGCCGGGGCCTACCGCCACTTCCGCCCGGTGATTATCGACGCCCTGGCCACGCGCGGGGAGTTTCTGACTTCGTACACGCCGTATCAGGCTGAGATTTCCCAAGGCGTTCTGACGACGATTTTCGAGTTTCAGACAATGGTGGCCCAGTTGACGGGCATGGAGGCGGCGAATGCGTCGATGTACGACGGCTCGACCGCCGTGCCCGAGGCGGGGATGATGGCCGCGCGGATTACGCGGCGAAACCGCCTGCTTGCGGCGCAGTCGCTGCACCCGGAATACCGCCAGGTGCTGGATACGTATTACCGCCGGCAGCATCTGCCCATCGAGACCGTCCGCTACGACCGCGATTCGGGGCAGATCGACCTTGCGGATTTGGAAAGCAAGCTCTCAGACGAAGTTGCGGCGGTGATCGTGCAGTCGCCGAATTTCTTTGGGGTGATCGACAAAACCCGCGAAGCAGCGGAACTGGCTCACCGCCGCGGCGCGCTGTTGGTGGTGATTTTTTCGGAAGCCGCGGCGCTGGGCATTCTGCAGCCGAGCGCCGAAGCCGATATCGTCGCCGGGGAGTTGCAGTCGTTCGCCCATCCGACCAGCTACGGCGGCCCTTGCGTCGGAGTGCTGGCGACGAAGAAGAAATATATCCGACAGATGCCGGGGCGGCTGGTGGGGGAGGCCGTCGATGCCGACGGGAACCGCGCATTCTGCCTCACCTTGGCGACTCGCGAGCAGCATATCCGGCGGGCCAGAGCGACTTCGAACATCTGCACCAATCAGGCATTGGTAGCGCTGATGGCGACGATTTATATGACCGTTTTCGGCAAGCAGGGCTTGCGCGAGCTGGCCGAGCAGAATCTTGCCAAGGCGCGCTATCTGGCCGATGCCGTGCGGGCATACGGCGGCTCGTTGGCGTTTTCGGGGCCGTTCTTCAACGAGTTCGTCGCGCGGCCCGGTTCGGGAGACGGCGCCCGCGTCAACGCGGCCGCGCTCAAGAAGAACATCGTTGGCGGGCTGGAGTTGGGGCGGCTGTACCCGGAATTGGACGGGGCGCTGCTGGTCTGCGCCACGGAAGTCAATCGGCGGGAAGAGATGGACCGCTATGCGGCCTGCTTCGGGCCGCCTGCGGGAGGGAATCGGCATTGAGCAAAATCCGCCGGCATCAAACGCAGAACGAGCCATTGATCTTCGAAAGCTCGTCGCCCGGAAAGATCGGCTATCGGCTTCCGCCTCTGGATGTTCCGGCGGTCGAGGCGGTCGAGGCGCTGGGCGCGGAAAACGTCCGCGGCGAGATCGCTGGTTTCCCCGAGGTGAGCGAGGTCGAGATCGTGCGGCACTTCACGCGCCTTTCGACCTGGAATTACGCGATCGACCTGGGGTTGTACCCGTTAGGCTCCTGCACGATGAAATACAACCCGCGCTTGAACGAGGCGGTTGCCCGCATCGAGGGGATCGTCGATGCGCATCCTTATCAGCCGCAGGCGCTGGCGCAGGGCACGATGCGCATCCAGCAAACTCTGGAGCGTTACCTCGCGAACATTGCCGGCATGGACGCGGTCACCTTGCAGCCGGCTGCGGGCGCCCACGGCGAGTTGACGGGCATCTTGCTGATCCGGGCCTATCTGGAATCGCAGGGCGATGCGCGCGAAGTCGTGCTGATTCCGGATTCGGCCCACGGCACCAATCCGGCGACCGCGGCGATCGCGGGCTACAGCGTCAAGGAAATCGCCTCGAACGAGCGGGGCACGATCGACATGGCTTCGCTTGAGGCCGCCGTCGATGGCTCCGTTGCGGCGCTGATGGTGACAAATCCCAATACGGTTGGCATTTTCGAGCAGGACATCGCCGGGATCGCCGCGCTGCTGCACGACCGCGGAGCGCAGCTTTATATGGATGGCGCCAATATGAACGCGCTGGTCGGGGTGGCCCGGCCGGGCGATTTCGGCGTCGACGTCATGCATTTGAATTTGCACAAGACGTTCTCGACTCCGCACGGGGGCGGCGGGCCCGGCGCGGGTCCGGTTGCGGTCAAGAGCCATCTGGCGCCGTTCCTGCCGGTCCCGCGGATCGAAGAAGAAGCCGGCGTGCTGCGGTACGAGCATGACCGCCCCGATTCGATCGGACGGGTGCGCGCGTTTTACGGCAATTTCGGGGTGCTCGTGCGGGCGCTGGCCTACATCCTCGCCCACGGCGGCGACGGCCTGAGAAATGCGACGCTCGATGCCGTGCTGAACGCGAACTATATCCGCAAAGGCATCGAGAACGATTACCATCTGCCCTACAATGCGCCGTCGATGCACGAGTGCGTTTTCAGCCACGACAAACAGCTTCCGCGCGGCGTGAGAACCGGCGATATCGCCAAGAGGTTGATCGACTACGGCTTTCATCCTTATACGGTGAGCTTTCCGTTGATCGTTCACGGTGCGCTGATGATCGAGCCCACCGAAACGGAGAGCAAAGCGGAATTGGACCTTTTCATCGATGCGCTCAAGTCGATCGCGCGGGAGGTGGAAAGCGATCCGCAACTGGTGCTGCAAGCGCCGCAAACGACGCGCACCAGCCGCGTGGACGAGACGCGCGCGGCGCGCAAGCCGATCCTCATTTGGGAGCCGCCCGCGGACGGAGTTTAGAAATCCGCCGCGCGGCCCGCCAAAGGCGTTACGGAGTGGAAGCGCGGGTGGGAATCGAACCCACGAATAAAGGTTTTGAGGTCACAACAGGCTTTGCAGCCTATTCATGGTCCCCGGTGTGGCGAGCAGCCGAAGATAACGGTCGTTAGCCGTATTCTGAATGAGTATGCCGTTTTCCCAGCGGTTTAGCGTGGCTTCGCCGAGGCCGGTAACCTGAGCGAAAGCGACCCGAGTCATCCCGTGCCGCTCCCGAATGCCGCGCACTTCGGCCGGAGACAGGACTCCGAGGTGTCGGCACACCGCTTCGTGTCTGAGACTCTCTGCCTCATGGTCGAGGAACTCGAACGCGCATAATGTGCAACGGCGAACCGGAAGATCAACGTGCAATGTCACTGCCGAATCACCGGATCCATAGTTGAACGCATCGTGATGCCGGAACGTGGTAACCGACTCCCCGCCGCACTGCGGGCAGGTGAGGCAGCCGATAGCGTTATCGTTTGACGGGAGCATCGTATTGTCCGGTCCCATGATCGTTAGTCCTTCAGTCTTGCTCGGAGTAGTGGAAACTGCGCCCGATGACTCGCCCAGAGCCCAATTGGAGCTTTACATAGAGCTCAGGCATATTCGGTTCGAGGTCGATCACCATGACGTAACCCGTGGCGCCCTTTGGCTGGTGGAGATCGATGACCTCCACGCTCTCTCCACTCTCAAGCTTCGAAGCGATGAACCCCCATGCCGATGCATCTGTGAAGTGTGTGGCGACCACCCCACTGGGGTTGCGTACTGTGCCTGGGCGCCAATCCGTGGGCCGGTCTCGGCGGAACTCCGTGACACGCGCTCTCGGCCGACGTGCAAGGACGGCCAGATGATGCCTCGTAGCCTCGTCAATGTCGACATGGCGCTTTCGGCCGCTATCGGCGACGCCCACGCATCTCTCCATAGATCATATGATGTTTTTTAGCTAGTGTCAATTTTTTCGATCATTCGATCTGTTGCCTCGTGCGCAGGCTATTGGCCTTTGTGGGCGCTGAATCCTTAATCTATTGATAGTAAAGGAATTGGGCTGGAGGCGCGGGTGGGAATCGAACCCACGAATAAAGGTTTTGCAGACCTCTGCCTTACCACTTGGCTACCGCGCCCGAAACCGAAGAGGCCGTTGCGGCCTTCATGGATTCCTGGAGCGGGAGACGGGACTCGAACCCGCGACATCGACCTTGGCAAGGTCGCACTCTACCAACTGAGTTACTCCCGCCGGCAGCTTTCAGTTTAGGGACGGCGCAGGAGAACTGTCAAGCTGAGTCGCCGCCCGCGTCAACTCTCCAGAATTACCGGCACGATGAGCGGGCGGCTCTGCCGCGACGTCTTCCGCGCCAGGTAACGGCGCAGGTCGTCGCGAACCTTTTCCTCCATGACGCCCCAGTCGCTTCGCTCTTCGTCGGAACTGGCGTCCACCGTGGCCACGATGACGTCGCCCGCTCCGGAAAGCAGGTCTTCGGTTTCTTCCGAGACGACGAAGCCGCGGGAAAGGATTTCGGGAGGGCCCTCGGCCTTGCCCGTGCGCTGATTGATGTTGACCACCGGCACGAGCACTCCGAACTCCGACAGATGCCGGCGGTCGCGGATCACCAGCTCTTCGACGATCTCGTCGCCGGTGCCGACATCGATGAAAACGCGCCCGACCGGGACTTTCTCCTGCAGCTTGCGCGCGCCGAACTCGTCGAATTGCAGCACGTCGCCGCTCTCGAGAATGAACGCTTCCTTCAACGCCTTGCCGAGAACGGCTTCCGCCAAGCGCGCATGCAGCGAGAGTTGCCGGTATTCGCCGTGGACGGGGACGAAGTAGCGCGGCTTCACGAGGTTGAGAATCAGCATCAGCTCTTCGCGCGCCGCGTGGCCCGAGACGTGAATTCCCGGATGCTCGTCGCCGTACAGAACTTCCGCGCCCCGTCTGTAGAGGTGGTCGATCAGGCGGAAGATCGGCCGTTCGTTGCCGGGGATCATCTTGGCGCTGAAAACAACGGCGTCCCCATCTTCGACGACTGCATGCGGGTGTTTGCCGACCGCCGCACGCGACAGCGAAGAGAGCGGCTCGCCCTGGCTGCCGGCAATGATCGTCGTCCGCCGGGAGCGGGGCAGATTAGCAAGCTCTTGCGGACGGACGAGCGCGCCGCCGGGCATCCGCAGCAGACCGAGGTCGGTGGCCAACTCGGAAGCCGTGACCAGGCTGCGCCCTACAAGCGCGACTTTCCGGCCGTACTCCACGGAATGGTCGATGATCTGCTGCACCCGATGGACAGCCGAGGAAAAGCAGGTAAAAAACAGAGCTTCCCTGGAGCGGGTAAAAATGTCCGCGAAAGCCGGCCCCACGGTTCTTTCCGAAGACGTAAAGCCGCGGCGGTCCACATTCGTCGAATCCGAAAGGAGCAGCAGAACGCCGCGTTTCCCGTAGTCGGCGAAGGATGTCAGGTCCATTACACCCCCGTCGACCGGCGTCTGGTCGATCTTGAAGTCGGCGGTGTGGATCACGTATCCCGCGGGGGTTTCGACCGCCAGCGCGACGCATTGGAGCGTGCTGTGGGTGACGTGAATGAACTCGATGTTGAAGCAGCCGATGCCGATGGTCTCGCCTGCCTTGACGGTGGTGAACTGCGGTCGATCGGCAAGGCCGTATTCCTTCAGGCGGCGGTTGACCAAAGCCAGGGTGAACGCAGTCGCATAGACGGGCATGTCGATCTGCGACAGCACGTAGCGGACCGCCCCGATATGATCCTCGTGTCCGTGGGTCAGGATGAGGCCCCGAACGCGCTCGCGGTTATCCAGCAGATAGCGCAGGTCGGGGACGATGACATCCACGCCCAATTGCTCGGCGCCGGGGAACAGAATGCCGGCATCGATCACAACGATGTCGTCGCCGGACTCGAGCGCCAGCATATTCATGCCGAATTCGCCGAGTCCGCCGAGCGGGATGACTCTCAGTTCGCCGGCCAAGCTCTCTCTTGCCTCATCTCCGCAAGGCTAACACAGGCGCAGCCGGTCGGCTAATCCAGTTCGATCTCCATGCGCAGCAGCGCCGCGCCGAGGGTTTTGCCTTGGGCGTCGGTGCGCAGCGAGACGGTCCCGCCGCCGCCGAGAGACTCGTGGAGCAGGAAATTCAGCGCCTCGAGGTTGGGCAGCTCGAAGCGTTCGACCTTGCCTTTGCAGATGCCCTGAAAGTGCGCTTTCACGCGCTCTGCCGTGACCTCGCGGACAAGCGCCGGGTAGTGCGCGGGGTTGCGCGCGATCAGCCCGATGTTGACGGCATCGCCCTTGTCGCCTGAGCGGACGTGGGCGATATCGAGCAGCCGAGCCTTCACGCGCGGATTGTAGCAAAGAGTTCCGGAAGAGCCGAAACGCCGGCAGCCCCCGTCTCCATTGCGCCCCGAGTCGTTACAGCCTATCTCAACATTGCAATCCGAACGAGCCTCTGCAGACGCTCCGCCGGTTACTCGTCCGCAACAACTATGAGCCCATTGGCCCGCTTGTTTACGTCGTCAACGGTTACGGTTACGCTAAGACCCAATATGCCGGCGGGCGCATTCTGCGGAATACGCACGTTCACCTGATACAGCCCGGCGAACCCCGGAGTTGCGCCGGCGTAAAGGACATCCGCATCGAAATGGGATTCAGGCGCAGCGTCAAGCCGCGTCCCCTGCTCCCAATAGACGACGCCGCGATACCGGCTGAAGAGGCTGTTGACGCGCGGCATATTGTCCACGACGACCATACGGGCTGACGTTTGCCCCGTCACGCTTCTTGCTTCCGGCGCAAGCTCTCCGCTCGCCAGAGCGGGCGACACCGCTCCGAAACCCGTCCCGTAGAGCACGACGACCTCGCCGGGTTTCGCCGGCGTGGCGCCCGGAATCAGATTGCCTTCTCCTACCAGCGTGTAGTCGGAACCGTGCTGCGCGGCGATCGTTCCGAGGTTCGGGAAGACGAAGAAATCCGGGGATCGCGCAGGTGCGACGTTGCCGACTGCGGAACCGCGCCGTTCCTGCGCGGTTCCGCAGTCGGCGATGACTTCGATTTCCGCGGAACGCCCGCCATCGAACCTACCCGGGTCCGGCTCGACACTGGTCTCGGCTGGAACTTGGAAATTGATTTGTCCGGGAGAGACGAACAACAACGGCGCCTTGACCCCGTCGACGGTGAGGCAGACGCCGGCAAGTTGGGTGGGAATCCTGCCGGACTCGTCGAGAACGCCTACCGTCCACGCGCCCAAACCGGCGAACGCCGACCCGAATGCCGTGGCGAGGGCGTTCGGCGATAATCCGCTGCGAGGATCCAGGGTTGCGAGAACCACTCCTTCATCATGAACGGATGGGGGGGCGACGCCGTTCTCGGACAGCGCGGCAAGCACCAACGACGCGCGCGCGGAGCCTTCGCTGTCGGCTTGGTAGAGCGATGACAGGGCCTCGTCTATATCTTCCTCAACGCCTTTCCCGTGGTAGCGCAGCAGGCCGAGCAGGTAGTCGTCAAAGGCCCTTCTGGATCTCTGGCCGAGCAGCTTCGCGGCGGCGTTTCCGACGGCTTCGTCTTGCGGGATTTTGCCGTGGTAATGCATCCGGAGCAGGCGCCGCTCCGCCGGATTCAAAGTAAAAGTACTGCGGCCGCCGTACAGTCGATACCACTTGGCCGCCTCGGCGTCGTCTTGCGGGACGCCCTCGCCCCGCAGGTACAAATCGCCAAGCGAGGCATACGCGGAGATGTACTCCTGCTCGGCGGCCGACCGATACCACTTGACAGCCTCGGCGTTGTCCTGAGGCACGCCCTCGCCCCGACGATAACTCCCGGCAAGCAAATGCTGAGCGAAGGCGTTCCCCCCGTCGGCGAGCAGGCGCAGCCAACGGGCGGACTCCGCCAGGTCTTGCGGCACGCCCCGCCCGTACTCATATGCCGTGCTCAGCGCCAAATGAGCGCCCGCGTGGCCTTGCTCGGCGGCCGCTCGATACCGCTCGGCGGCCTCGGCATCGTCCTGCGGCACGCCGTAGCCGTTGGCGTACATCAGGCCGGAGTAGTACTGCGCTTCGGGATTGCCCTCCTCGGCCAAGGCCAACAAGCGGACGTCGGGCTGCTCGCCTGACCACTCGGGATGCACCACGATCGAGCCCCATGAATCCGGGGGAACAGCCCAAAAAAAGTCGTATCCGTAGATGTAACCGAATCGAAAGTAGTTGGAGACAAAGTAGTACAGAGCTGCGGGATCGCCTTGCTGAACGGCGGCCGCCCTCGATTGAACGGAAGAGGATTGCGCCCATCGAAGTCTTGCCTCGTAGAAGCGCCCGTGAGAGTCCCCACTCCCATCGACGTTGGGGTTACATTCCCAGTCGGAAAAAGAAAACTGGGCAGCACGGCAATACCAATACTCGGCTCGGCCGTGATCTTGCGTCACGCCGAAGCCCATGCGGTACATCAAGGCCAGCAGGCGCTCGGCGAAAGTGTAAGCAGAGAAACCGCCGTTGAGATCGGCTGCCGCCTCGAACCAGCGGGCCGCCTCGGCGTAGTCCTGCGTTATGCCCTCGCCCTGAAAGTGCTTCAATCCGAGTCTGTACTTATATGAGCGGAAGATGTTCTGCTCGGCGGCCATGCGCATCCAGCGGGCGGATTCGGCGCCGTTTTGTTCCACGCCGCGGCCGGTGAGGTATAAAAAGCTCAACGAAGACTGTCCGCCGGCGTGTCCTTGCTCGGCGAGCGCCCGCATCCAGCGCGCGGACTCCGCGAGATCGTGAGAAACGCCTTGGCCGTAGATGTATCTGGTGCGCAGCGAAAAATGAGCGCCTACATGGCCCTGCTCGGCGGCGAGGCGGTGCAAGCGGACGGTTTCGGCGGGGTCCAAAGGGACGCCGAAACCGTCGAGATGCAGCAAGCCGAGTTGGTACTGCCCTTCGGGGTCGTCCATTGCGGCGGCCTGCCGCAGCGTCTCGACATCGATAGTCGCGCCGGGCGCCGCAAGCAGAAGCCCGCCCGGAGCGGAGCGGCCGACGGCGAGATTTTCGGCCGGCGAGTGCAGCAGTCCGGCGGGCAGGCTGCGGCGCAGCGCCGGGGGGATTGCCAAGCTCGTAGAGGGGTCTGCCGCGAGCGGAAAGCGGGACGTGATCGGTCCGGCTTGTGTGGCGGCGAAGCGCTGCAAGCGAACGGATGTTGTGGGATCCGCAGGGGCGTCGAAACCGTCGAGGGGCAGCAGGTCGAGTCGGTATTGGGCTGCGGGGTCGCCCATTGCGGCGGCCTGCCGCAGCATGGCGGCATCGACGGTCTCGGCATCGAAGAAGGCGTCCTGACCTCCGGCGCCGGGGGCCGTAAGCAGAAACGCTAGAAACGCGGACGCGGCGGCGCGCAGCCGCGCCCGGGGACTGAAGCGCTCAAGCGCAAAACGAAAGTGCGGGGGGGGGGCATAATTCTACTTGTTTCCTTTGAGCATGTTTCCGAGCGAGTAAGCGAACTTCGGATAGTTTCTCACATAAAGTACTACAATCTGCCTTGAAACTGCTTGGAAAATACCCTCGCCTCAAGGCCAAGGCAGTTAAAAAATTGTAAAAAAAGACGCTTAGCGGATAATGGCGCGTATGCAATCCACAGGCGGCAAAGACGCGCGCGAGATTTTCCGGGACTGCCCGGAAATGACGGTTGTGCCGGCGGGAAGTTGCCCGATGGGGTCGCCGGAGAGCGAGGAAGGCCGCGAAGAAGGCGAGGGGCCGCGGCATGGAGTGCGCAACGAGACTGTTCCGCCGCCGAGCGCCTCGTGGAGCAGGAAGTTCAGCGCCTCGAGGTTGGGCAGCTCGAAGCGTTCGACCTTGCCTTCAGATGCCCTGAAAGCGCTCTTTCACGCGCTCTGCCGTAATCTCGCGGACAAGCGCCGGGTAGTGCGCGGGGTTGCGCGCGATCAGCCCGATGTTGACGGTGTCGCCCTTGTCGCCCGAGCGGACGTGGGCGATATCGAGCAGGCGGACCTTCACGCGCGGATTGTAGCAGAACGCCCCTGTGGCGCCTCCGTTCCATGCGGCTACGGAGGAGCGTTTTCGGCTGCCGGCCGGCGGGTCAAAAGCTGTAGCGCAAGCTCATCTGGATGTTGCGGTTACTGCTCTTGCTGGTGATCTTGGCAAAGGTTCCGCTGTTCGGGTCGGTGTTCGGGTTGCCCCAGTTCGGATGGTTCGGGAAGTTGAACATCTCCAAGCGGTACTGGAACGAGTGCCGCTCGTTGACGGCGAACGTCTTGAAGACGCCTACGTTCCAGCTTTGGAACCCTTGCCGGTGCAGCAGGCTGTTGCGGTTCTGCGTGGACGAGAACGTGCCGGCCGCGGGCGCCGCCCATACGTCGGGATTGAAAAAGAAGTTGTCGTCCGCCGCCCCGTTCGAGAACTTCTGCCGGCTGCCGGGAAGCGTCGGGTCGCCCGTTGACTCCCAGGGCTGGAAGCTGTTTACGCCGATGCCCGCAACGTCTTGTCTGCGGCCGACGGTGATCGGCTGGCCCGTCTGAAAGTGCGTGACGCCCGAGAGTTGCCAGCCGCCAAGCAGTTTGCCGACCGCCTTCGAACTGTCTTTGAAGAAAGGCAGCTCATAGATGTAGTTGATGACAAGCACATGGCGCGAGTCGAAGTCCGACCAGCCCCAAAAGTTCGAGTCGTCGTAGTTATCGTAGATCTGGTCGCGGCGGCCGTCGGCGTTGTCTTCGCTTTCGGAGAACGTATAGGCAACACCGAAACTGAAGCCTTTGCTAAAGCGCCGATTGAGGCCGACCTGCAAGCCGTTGTATTCCGACCGCGCGGCGTTCTCGTTCATGTTGACGGCCGCGAATCCCTTGTAGGGCCGCAGGGCGTTCGTGTCGATTCCGTTGTTCGCGGGATCGTTGCGCGTGCCCTTCGGCAGTTGGTTGATGTCGCGCACGCGCTCCATGTGCAGGCCGACGCGGCCAACGTAGCCGACCTCGAGAATGGCGCCGAAGCCGATCTCGCGTTCTACGGTGAAGTTCCAGTTCCAGGCCGAGGGAATCTTGAAAACGGGGTCCTGCGTCATGAAAAATTGCGGAAACCCGGTGCGGGCGCCGCCGCCCGGATTGTCGGCATGGCCGTTGGCGATGGACGCCATCGGCTGGAAAGGCGGATTGCCCCCCAAGAAAATGTTGTCCGCGACGCCCGGCCGCGCGTAGAACCGTCCGCCGCCGGCGCGAATCACGGTTTTTTCGCCGATGCGGTAAGCCAGACCCACACGCGGCTGGAAGTTCGTGTAATGGGTTTCGCCGTAGGTCTTGCTGCCGCCTGAGAAGAGGCTGTCGAACTCGCCCGAGTCGGCGACCGCCACGCGGCCCAAGGCTGCGTCCGGCCAACTCTTTCCGGGGATAATCACGCCGTTGAAACGGTTGCCGCCGAGCACGTTGCCGGTTCGCGGGTCTTGTATCACCGCGTCGTTGGGGTCGTAACGGCTCGGATCGAAGACCGCCATGTTACGCCACAGGCTGTAGTAATAGGGCTGCATCCAGGTGTGGCGCAGACCGAGCTCGATGCGTAACCGTTGCGTGGGTTTCCAGGAATCCTGCACGAACCAGTCCAGCATGTGGCTGCGATAGGGCGTATAGGCGCGGGGTCCGATTTCGGCGTAAGTGCTGAACAAGCCCAGCGCGGCGTTCGCTACCGCCAGGCCCGACCCGCCCGGACGGCCGTCGGTGAACACGAAACGGCCGTTCTGATTGTTGGTGCCGCCGGGAACGCCGGCGACGTTGATCTGGTCGAAGTCGTTCTGTCCGGCGCGTTCCCAACGCACGCCGAACTTCAACGTGTGCGCGCCGCTTGTCTTGGTCGTGTTGTTCGATATCTGGTAGATCGGCCCGTACGAGGAGGCCGGATACGGCCCGCCGTCGATCCTTTGGAAGTTGTTGATGTCGATCGTTGGAATTTTGTCCTGAATTTCCTTGCGCTCCGGGAACACATAGGGATAGTCGATGCCGTACCGGCTGCGGTTCGCGCGCCCCTCGGTATTGGGAACGACCAGATCGACGCGGTCGAAGCTGAAGCTCGCCAGAAACTCGTTGACCAAGGTCGGGCTGATCGTGTAGATGTGGTTCAGCGTATAGGTTTGATTGGGACGGTCGATCGTGCGGTTGGCGCGGTCGGTGTTGCCGCGGAATGCTTCGGCTTCGAAGAAGCCGAAGTTCTGGAAACGAAAACGGATGTTGTGCTTCTCGGTCGGATTGACGTCGATGGACAAGGTGTCTTTGCGCTGATCCGCGGGTTGCGGGCGGGTCTGGATGAAATTCCGCGTGCCTTGCAGGAAATTCGGCGTCGGCTCGGGAGCGGCGTTCAACATGCCCAGGCTATTGGTCGTCAAGCGGGCGGCGGGGATCGCGTTGTTGGGAAAGGGGTCGCCCGTATCCGGGTCGGTGACCGTGCGAACCCGCCGAAAGAATGGATTCCCGGCATCGAGCAACTCGGAGAAGTCCCCTTGCCGCATGGCCGTGGTGGGGTGCGTGTTGGTGACGGTCCTTCCGCGCCGGCGGCGGACCCATTCTTGCCCCCACAACCAAAACACCTTGTTCCGGTCGCGGTTGAAGTTGCCCAGGGTCAACGGCCCGTCGACGATGTAGCCGAATTGGTTGAACTGATTCTGCTCGCGCGGGCGTCCGGCGCGGTTATTGGACCAGGTGTTGGCGTCGAGTTTCTGATTGCGGAAGTATTCGTAGAAGCTGCCGTGCAAGTCGCGGCCGCCGCTGCGCGTCACGAAGCGTATCTGCCCGCCGGCCGAGCGCCCGTACTCCGCGTTGTAGTTCGCGGTGAGAATCTGCATTTCCTGAACGGTTTCGAGATCCGCCGTGCCGATGGATGTGCCGTTCGCCCGCGTACGCACGTTGACCGCGCCGTCATAGGCGATGATGTTGTCCTGACTGCGCGATCCGTTGATCGAAAATCCGCCGCTGGTCAGGCCGAAGCTGAAGGCGTTGATCGACCCGTTGCGGCGGACGCCCGGCTTCAGCAACGCCAAGAAAAGCGGGTTGCGGCCATTCAGAATCGTGTTCTGGATCTGCTTTTGCTCGACCAATTTGCCGACCGTTGCGGTTTCGGACTGAATCCGCGCCGCGTCGGCAACCACTTCGATCGTCTCGGTCACGGCGCCGAGCTCGAGGACGATGTCCACGGTGGCCGGCAGGTTCGGGTCGAGCTTGTTCTGCGTACTGACCGCTCGTTTGAAGCCTTCCGATTCCACCGCGACCGTGTACAGTCCGGGCGGCAGGCTCGAAAGCACGTAATAACCGTTTTCGTTGCTCTGCGTCGAGCGTTCCAGGCCGGTTCCTTCGTTGGTTGCGGCAACCGCGGCGCCGGGTACGACGGCGCCGGTGGCGTCCTTGACGAAACCCGAGAGCTGGGTTGTGTCGGACTGCCCGAAGGCCCCATACGGAACGGCCGCGACGAAAAAGAACGCCGCCGTTGCGAACTTCACCGTGCGATTCATGATTGAAACACCCCCAAGCGCTCAGGATACCAACCGCGATTTTTTTCAAGCTCATTCTTGTACTGGAAAACACATTGAATACGCGGGGAAGGCCCTTGACGGATAATGCGCATATGCAATCCGAATGTGGCGAAAGCGCGCGAGAGATTTTTCGGGATTGTCCGGAGTGTCCGCAGATGGCGGTCGTGCCGGCGGGGAGCTACTCGATGGGTTCGCCGGAGAGCGAGGAAGGCCGCGAAGACGGCGAGGGGCCGCGGCATGAAGTGCGCATCGACAAGGAGTTTGCGGTAGGCATCTACGCGGTGACGTTCGCGGAGTGGGACGCCTGCGCGGCCCAAGGCGGGTGCGGCGGCTACAAGCCGAGCGACGGTACGGCTTGGGAAACGCAGAACATCGTCGAGCGGATGCAAGAGCGCCGGCACGGCGGCCGCCGCGTGTTGCGGGGCGGCTCCTGGAGCAACGATCCGGCGGGCTTGCGCTCGGCGGCCCGCGCCAAGCTCGTCGCGGGTTTCCGCGGCGTCAGCGGTTTCCGCGTCGCCCGCGGACTTTCCTCTGGAGTGAAGGCATAATAGGTTTTCGTTTGCGTCATGATGCTGTTGCGCCAAGCCCGCGGGAAACGGTTGTTCCGCGCCGGCTGGATACTGCTCCGGAGCGCGGCGCTGCTTCCGTCCTTGGCATTGTTGCCTGCCGCCGGCCCGGATTTTTCAGGGCTCGAAGAGATCCGCCCGATCGCGCGCCGCTACTGCTTCGCCTGTCATAGCTCCCTGGCGCGGAGCGGAGGGATCGACCTGGAAGAGTTGCTGCTGCGCGACCCACAGGCCGCCCCGGAGAACTGGAAAACCGCATTGGGCGTTCTGCGCGCCGGGGAAATGCCGCCGCCCGGCGCGGACCGGCCCGCGCAGCGGGAACGGAAGGCGCTGATCGCGGGCATCGACCGTTGGCTGCGGGCGAACCGGCCCGGCGGGCGGGCTCCGGCATACCGCATCGCGCGGCGGCTGACTCGCGGCGAATATACGCACACGATCCGCGATTTGCTGGAATTGCCGGCCGATCCGTTCATCCTCCCGGAACAGTTTGCGAAGGATAAGGCGTATTTTCGGCCGTCGTCGGGAATCATGGCGCGGCGGGTCGAAGTCGATCACGAGCAAACGAGCAACAATCCTCCCCTGACGCGCTATCCGGGCATCGCCACTCTGCCCGCCGACAGCCGCGCGGAGCACGGGTTCGCCAATCGCAGCGATCAGGTCAGCCTCTCTCCGGCGCTGCTGGAGAAGTATTTCGCCGTAGCCCGCGACCTTCTCTTTCACGCCGATTTCCCGCGCGATCATCCGCTTTTTCGATCTCCCGACGCCGGCCTGTCGGAGATCGAAGCGGCGCGCCGCCGGCTCGCCGCTTTCCTGCCCCGGGCGTTCCGCCGGCCCGCAGAGAAAGGCGAAGTCAAGCGGTATCTCGACCTGTACCGGCGGTCGCGCCGAGAGGGGAACGACTTCCCCACCGCCGCCAGGCACATGGTCTTGGGCGTCCTGTCGTCGCCGCATTTTCTGATGCGGGTCGAAAAGAGCGCTCCGTCAGGCGCGCCGGATGCTTACGACCTGGCTTCGAGGCTTGCTTATTTCTTGTGGACGAGCATGCCCGACGAAGCGCTGTTCGCCGTGGCGGGGGAAGGCGGTCTTCACCAGCCCGAACGGCTCGCGGAGCAGGCGCGGCGGATGCTGCGCGACCCGAAATCGAAAGCGCTCGCCGAGCATTTCGGCGGCCCCTGGATGCGCTTGGGGCAGGTGGCCGCGGTCATTCCCGATCTGGACTCGTTCCCCAGCTATTACGAGCCCGCCGGCCCCGCGCGCCGCCGCACCGTGGGTTTGCACATGATGCTCGAGGCGCTGCTGCTGTTCGAGACGGCGCTGGTCGAGAACCGCAGCATTCTGGACTTTATCGACGCCGACTTCACCTATCTCAATGAGAATCTCGCCGCGTTTTACGGGCTGCGGCATCTCTATCCGGCGCTCCCGGAAACCGCCGCAAGGTCGGCCGGCAGGCGGACCTGGTTCCGCATGCGGCTGGACGACCGCCGCCGGGGCGGCGTGCTCACGCTCGGCTCGACCCTGACTCTCACCTCGCTCCCCAAACGCACCAGCCCGATCGCCCGGGGCGCATGGATTGCGGACGTCGTGTTCAACCGGCCGCCGCCCCCGCCGCCTCCGGGAATCGAGCCGCTCGAGGAAACCGACCTGCGCGGATTGCGCAGCCTGCCGTTGCGGGAGCAGGTCGTGCGGCACAGCCAAGACCCTGCCTGCGCTTCGTGCCACGAGCGCATCGATCCGTTGGGCTTTGCTCTCGAGCGCTACAACGCCGTCGGACTGTGGCGCGAGTACGATTCCGGGGCGCCGGTCGACGCTTCGGGCAAGCTGCGCGGTGGCGCGGCGTTCAAAGGCCCGGTCGAATTGAAGGACGCGCTGCTCGAGCGCCCGGAATTGTTCGCCCGCGGGTTTGTCGAGCAACTGCTTGCGTACGCCCTGGGCCGCGAGTTGACGGCGTTCGACGATCCGACGGTCAGCGATATTCTCGACGAAGTGCGCGGCGGCGGTTATCGGCTGCAAGATATCGTCGTCGCCCTTGTAAAAAATCCGGCATTCCGTCAAACTCATAGCAACCGAGGCGTTTCGAGATGAGCAAGCGGCTTTCCAGGCGAACCGTTTTGCGCGGCATCGGCGGAGGCATGATGCTGCCTTGGCTGGAGGCCATGGCCGCAGGCAAGCCGCCCAACGGCGAACCGCCCCTGCGGATGGGCTTTTTCTACCTGCAGAACGGCATCGTCCCGGAGTTCTGGTTCCCGCAGAAAACCGGCGCCGATTTCGAGTTGCCGCCGTCGCTCGAACCGCTGGCGCCGGTGCGCGGCGAAGTGATCGTCTTCAGCGGCCTCGACCGGGTCTTCGGCGGGGGCACCGACGTTCACGCGCAGTGCGCTTCCTGCTGGATGACCAGCGCCCCGCCCACTGAGAAGCCCGACGGCATGTTCCCCATCGACGCCACCGTCGATCAATACATCGCCGCGGCGCAACGCAAGCAGAGCGTGCTGCCGTCGCTCGAGCTCACCTGCAACACGTTCAGGGGGAACAAGGAATCGAAGTATCTGCGCACCATCTCATGGTTCGGTCCGGGCTCGTCGGCCAAGGCCGAGAACGACCCCCGCGCCGTGTACCGCCGGCTGTTCGGAATGGATGCCGGCGGGCCGGTGGAGCGCAGCATTCTCGATATCGTCCGCGGCGAGGCGAAAGCGCTGCGGCGTCGATTGAGCGCGCCCGACCGCCGCAAGGTCGATGAGTATTTCGAATCGGTGCGGTCGATCGAGCGCCGCATGACGCAACTCGAGCGCCGCGCCCGGGAACAGAAAGAGATCCCGCTGGGCGAGCCGGCCGGAATGCCGGCCGAGCGCAGCGCATACATCCGCACGATGGGCGATCTGATTGCGCTGGCGTTCCAACTCGACCTGACCCGAGTCGTCAGCATGATGTTCGGGCCCGAGCGCTGGAACGCTCCGCAGTTTTACGACGGCGTGTTCGACAAGCCCGAAGTCCATCACACGCTGACCCACGCGATGAACAAGGACGACGAAGCGCGTCGCAAGGTTGCCCTCATCGACCGCTTTCGCGTCGCGCAGTACGCCTATCTCGTGCAAAAGCTTCGGGAAATTCCCGAAGGCGAGGGTGTGCTGCTCGACCGCTGCGTGCTGACCCTCGGAGCGGGCCTGGGCAACGGCAACCTGCACAACTACGACCATCTGGCGACCGTCACGGCCGGCCGCGGCATCGGGCCGCATGCTCGCGTCCCCATCCGCACCGGCCGCCACGTGCGCTGCCCGGAAGGGACGCCGCTGGCGAACTTGTGGCTGTCGCTGCTGGCGCGCAATGGACTCCACCGCGAGCGCTTCGCCGACAGCACGGCCCCGCTGAACTTGGCCTGAAGCGGCCCATCTATTGCCAGTAGTGGAGCTTGCGGCCTTGCGAATCGGTGAATTCCCCGGTCACAATCATGACGCAGTCGTAGATGACTCCGACGAATAGAAATCCGCCGGTAATCAGGAACAGAACCGCCGTGCCGGTCTTGCCGGCGTAGAAGCGATGCATGCCCAGGAACCCCAGGAACAGACAGAGCAGCAACGCCGTGAGCCGATTCAACCCTGACGGATTCGCGACGACTCTTCCGCCGCCGGCTGCTGCGGGATCGGCTGCTTGGCCCAGGCGCCAGCCGCAAGCGCCGCAAAATGCGTCTCCGGCGTCCATCTCGGCGCCGCATTGGGGGCAGAAAAGCGAGTCGCCCGAGCCCGCCGGAGGGGCTTCCGCCGTCTCTGCCTGCGGCGCTTCGAGCGGATCGGCCGCTTCTTCGTTTGGTTGTGGGTCTTGACTTCGGATCTCGCTCATTCTGCCCAAATAATACGGACTCGCGCACGGAAAGTTCACCGGACGCCTTGCCGCCGGCGATTCTGCTAGACTACCGCGCTAAGCGGACAGCATGGTCCATGGCTCTCTCAAAAACCCGCATGCCGTCGTTGTCGGCGCGTTGACCGTGCTGTTGCTCGGCGGCGTCGCGGCGTCGCGCGTCGCCACCGACATTCTGCCGATTTTCACCACTCCGGCGGTCCAGGTGCTGACGCTGTACCCCGGCATGCCGGCGGAGGTGATGGAAAAAGACATCACCAGCCGTCTGGAGCGCTGGACCGGCCAGGCGAACGGCATCGCCCGCCAGGAGGCGCGGTCGATGAACGGCGTTTCGATCGTGCGCGACTACTTCCGGCCCGATATCGACGCCAACACGGCCATGTCGCAGGTGTCGTCGCTGGCCATCGCGGATATGTATTACCTGCCGCCGGGCACGATTCCCCCCATGATTATGCCCTTCGACCCGACCGCCAGCCGGCCGCTCTGTCTGGTGAGCGTCAGTAGCTCCACATTCGACGAAACGCAGCTTTACGACATCGCCTATTTCGAGCTCCGCAACCGCCTGCAAGGCATCACCGGCGTCATCGCGCCGGCCGTGTACGGCGGACGCATCCGGCGCGTTCTTGCCTACGTCGACCGCGACAAGCTGACGGCTCGCAATCTTTCCGCAATGGACGTGGTCCGCGCGCTCAAGGACTTCAACACGTTCATCCCCACCGGAAACGCCAAGATCGGGCCGTTCGACTACCAGATCAACGCCAACGGCATGGTCCGCGATGTCGATGAAATGAATCTTTTTCCGATTCGCATTGGCAAGGGCGGGGCGCCGGTCGCCATTCGCGACGTCGGCGAGGTGGAAGACACCCACCAGATTCAGTCGAACATCGTGCGTGTGAACGGCCGGCGGCAAGTGTACATCCCCATCTACCGGCAGCCGGGCGCGAACACGATCGCCGTGGTGGACGGCATCAAGCAGACGCTCTCCACGATCCTGGAGCGCCTGCCCAAAGGCGTCAATCTCGACGTCGTCCTCGATCAGTCGATATACGTGCGCAAGGCGATCGGCAGCTTGCAGCGCGAGGCGCTGTTGGGGGCGCTGCTCGCCGCATTGATGATCTGGCTCTTCATCGGCAGTTTGCGCTCGACCGGGGTCATCATGCTCTCGGTGCCGCTGTCGATCACGGCGGCGGTCGCCGGCCTCTACTTTACGGGAGATACGCTCAACGCCATGACCCTGGGCGGCCTGGCGTTGGCCGTGGGCCGCCTGGTGGACGACTCGATCGTCGTTCTCGAAAACACGCATCGGCATCTCGACATGGGCAAATCCCCGCGCGAGGCGGCGCGGGCGGGAGCGGACGAGGTGCGCACTCCGATTCTCGTGGCCACCGCCGTCACGATCGTGGTTTTCGCGCCGGTCCTTTTCCTGACCGGAATCGGCAAGTTTTTGTTCACGCCGCTGGCTCTGAGCGTCACCTTGGCGATGTTGGCTTCGTATGCCGTAGCGTTGACCGTGGTTCCCGCTTATTGCAGCCGGTTTCTGCGGCCCGGAAGCCTGCGCCAGGGCGGTTTCGAGCGTTTGCGGGAGGCGTATGTGCGCCTGCTCGACGCGGCGCTGCGCCGCAGCGGCCTCGCGCTGTTGCTGGTCGCCGCGGTCGTTGCCGCTTCCGTCCCGCTCTACTGGCGCATCGGCCGCGAGCTTTTCCCGCGGCTCGACACGGGCGAGTTCTCGATTCAGGTCAGGGCCGCCTCGGGAACGCGCATCGAGAAAACCGAGGAGCAAGTCGCCGCAGTGGAAAAAGTCGTAACCGAGGCGCTTGGCGACGATCTGGAGTTGCTCATCTCCAATACGGGAGTGCTGTACGACTGGCCCGCCGCCTACACCCGCAATGCGGGGCCGATGGACTCGACGCTCATGGTCCAACTGAAGCCGGAACACGCAACCCCGTCGTTCGATCACGTGCGCAAGCTGCGGGCGTTGCTGGCCGAGCGCTTTCCTCGTCTCGAGTTTTCGTTCGAGACGGGCGGAATGATCAGCTCGGCGATCAACTTCGGGCTGCCCTCGCCGATCAACGTCCGCATTCAGGGCAACGATATGGCCCAGGCCGCGGAGCTCGCGCGGGAAGCGCAGCGAGTGATTCGGGCGGTTCCCGGAACGGCCGACGTGCGCATCCAACAGAAGCTCGATTACCCGCAGCTCGCGCTCGACATCGACCGCGAGAAGGCGGCCCTGCTGGGCATCAACGCCGACGAGGCGGTCAAGAACATCGTGGCGAGCTTGAACTCCAGCGTGAATTTCGACCCCGCGTTCTGGATCGACGAGCGCAACGGCAACCACTATTTCGTCGGCGCGCAATACCGCGAGGAAGATATCGATTCCATCGACACGCTGCTCGACATTCCCATCACTTCGCCAAGCCAAGCCGCGACCGCCGCGCTGACTTCGGACGTATCGCGGGCCGCGCCGCGCCCGCCCGCATCCGCTGCCGCGGCGCCCGTGCTGCTGCGCAACATCGCCTCGATTCGGCGCGAAACGGCGCCGACCGAGCTGACGCATCTGAACATCAGCCGCGTGACGGATGTCTTCGCCAACGTCGAAGGGCGCGACGTCGGCGGCGTTTCCGCGGATATCGAACGCGGCTTGGCGGGGATCGAAACGCCCGAAGGATACTCGATCGCATTGCGCGGCGAAACGCAGGCGATCGCGGAATCGTTCGGCGGCCTGGCTTTCGGCTTCGCTTTGGCGGTCGTTCTGGTCTATTTCGTCATGGTGGCGCTGTTTCGCAGCTTTCTGGACCCGCTCATCGTGATGCCGGCCGTGCCCCTGGGCCTGGTCGGCGTGCTGTGGATCCTCTGGGCGACCGGCACGACGCTCAACATTCAATCTTTCATGGGCACGATCTTCATGATCGGCATCGCGGCCTCGACCTCGACTTTGCTCGTCGAGTTCGCCAACCGCCTGCGCGCCCGCGGGTTGAGCGCCCGCGACGCGGCGCTGGAATCGGCGCGGGTGCGGCTCCGGCCGATACTCATGACCGCCGGAACAGCGCTGGCCGCCCTGCTGCCGCCGGCCCTCAACCCGGCCGAACCCATCATGCCGCTGGCGCGCGCGGTGATCGGGGGACTGACGACATCGACGGTGCTGACGCTGGTGGCGGTTCCTCTGCTGTACCGGCAGTTCAAGAAATGAGCATGGTCGAGCGATTGCATTCCATGAGGCGCAACGGCGCCGTTCGGGCCGCGGCCCGGCTTGCCCTGCCGGTTGTCCTGGGCGCGCTGGGTTGCGGAACGCCGCCCGCTGCGCAGGAATCTCCCGTGGAGGACGCGGCCGTGCGCGTTACCGTCGTCAAGCCCGAAATCCGCACGCTTGCCGACACGATCGCTCTGGCCGGCGCCATCGTCGCCGAGGAGCAGGTTACGGTTTACGCGAGGATCACGGGTTATTTGCAGTCCCTCGAGGTGGACATCGGCGACCGTGTCCGCGAGGGGCAGCCGTTGGCCGTGATCGAGGCGCCGGAACTGACGGCTTCCCTGGAAGAGAGGAAAGCCGCGTTGGCGGAAGCCGAGGCCGCCGTCGAGGAGGCGCGGGCCGCGGTGGGGCGGCACGAGGCCGATCTGAAATTCCGCCGCGCGACGCTTGCCCGCCTGCAGGGCGTTCGCGAGCGGGACAAGGATCTGCTTCCTTTGCAGGAAGTGGAGCGGGCGGAGGCCGCCGCGGCCGCCGCCGAGAGCCTGCTACTCTCTGCGCGGGCCAAGACGCGAGTCGCCGAAGCCGCCGTTGCAAGCAGACGCGCCGCCTGGGAAACCATGAAGCGCCATGCGGAGTACGCAAGCATCTCCGCGCCGATAAGCGGCGTCGTCACGGAACGGTTCGTCGATCCTGGAGCCTTGATACAGGCGGCGTCGTCGTCTCGAACGCAGGCCGCGCCACTGGTCTCCCTGGCCCGCGTCGACCGTGTCCGCGTTGTCGTGGACGTGCCCGAAACCGGCGCCGCGTTTGTCAAGCGGGGCACTCCCGCCGTCATTGCCGTCGAGGGGCTGGATGCAATCGCCGGCAAGGTCTCCCGCACGGCCGGGGCGCTCGGCGCGGCGACCCGCACCCTGCGGGCCGAGTGCGACTTGCCCAATCCCGAAGGCTTGTTGAAGCCCGGCATGACCGCCAAGGTTACGCTCGAATTGCGCCGACTCGAAGGCGCCGTCACCGTGCCGGTCGAGGCGTTGCAGGGCGAAGGGGTCTATATCGTGGAGGCGGCCGGGAGGGCCGTGTACCGCGAGGTTGTCACGGGCTTGCAGACGGGCGGCCGGGTGAGGATCGCGCAGGGGCTGTCGGCGGACGACGCCGTGGTTCTCGACGCATCCGCGCCTCTGGCGAACAACGTCCCCGTCGTGGAAGTCCGCTGAATCGAGATCGCGATGAAGTTTCTGGCCGCGACGGCGCTGCTTGCCTCTCCCCTTTGGGCCGTGAGTCTCGAAGAGGCCCGTCGAGCGGCGCTGGCTAACCATCCGTCGGTAGGCGCGGTCCGCTCGGCGGCGGACGCTGCGCGGGCCCGCCTGCGCATGGCCAAGGCGGGCCGCATGCCGCAATTGACATTCAGCGGCCTGTCCAAGGCGGGGCTTTCCGGCGCCATGAACGGCCTGGACCCGGTGGGCCTTGCCAATGCGCCGTTCTTTCGCAACTTCGCGGCAGGCGCGAACGTCGCCCATCCCGGTTTCGACTTCGGTCGGACCCGCTCGAACATCGCCGTGGAGCAGCGCCGTCTGAGGGCCGCCGAAGCGGATTTGGCCGCCGCCGAGGCCGAGATTCTGCTGCGCGTCGAGACGGCCTATTTCACGGCGCTGGGCGCCCGCGCCGCGCAACGGGCCGCCGCGCGCCTTGTCGCGAGCCGGGAAGCCGCCGCGCGGCAGGCGCGGGCGTTTTACGAAGCGGAGTTGCGCTCGAAGGTCGACTTCGGAATGGCCGAGGCGCAACTTGCCGCCGTGCGGGCAAGGCTCGCCGCCGCCGCCGCAGAATCCGCCGCAGCCCAGGCCCGCTTGGCCTACGCGATGGGCGCCGCCCCGGAAGACTTGGGCGCGCCGATCGAGACCGAGCTCGCCGCGCGCAATGCCGAGCCGCTCGATGCTCTGCTCGTCCGCTCCTATGAGCAGCGTCCGGATCTCCACGCGCTGCTAGCCCGCCGAGATGCCGCGCAGGCCGTCGTGGACTTGGCCAAAGCGCGCCGGAAACCCTGGTTCCGGGTCTTTTTTACAGGCGGTTGGGCGCGGTTCAATCCCTTGCAGCTCAGCAATCTGACCTCACTCGGCGCCGGACTCTCGATGCCCTTGCTGACGTTCGGCGCAACTCAAGGGGCGGTGGAAGAAGCCGAGGCGCTGCTCGCGCGGGCCGAACTCCGCCTGGAGGAAGCGCGGCAATTCGCGGCGCTCGAAACGCGCCTCGCCTTTTACGCGGTCCGCTCGGCCCGCGAAAAGCTGCCGTTACGGGAGCGGCAGGCGGAGTTGTCGGGCGAAGCCGCGCGCCTGGCGCGGGCCCGCTACCGCGAGCAGTTGGCAAGCCTGGTCGAGCTTTCCCAGGCGGAGAGCGATCTCGCAGCCGCGCAAGCCGCCGCGCTCGACGCGCGTTACGCATTGCAGAAGACGCTTGCGGAGTTGCGCTACGCCGTCGGCGAAATGCATGGGGCCGCCAGTGCCGCGCCGTCTGATACCCTCAGTCCATGATCTATCGGGCGCTCATATTTTTTGCCGCTGCAGCCGGCGCCGTCTTGCTGCAGGCTTCCCAGCCGAACATCGTCTTGATCGTCTCCGACGATCAGGGCTGGAACGACGTGAGCTATCACGGCGGCGCCATTCCGACGCCCAACATCGACCGCATTGCCCAAGAAGGCGTCCAACTCGAACGCTATTACGCCTGCCCGGTATGCACTCCGACGCGGGCGGGGCTGATGACCGGCCGCTATCCGATCCGTTTCGGAATGCAGCGGGCCGTTTGCCGTCCGTTCCTCAAGGTCGGCGTGCCGCCGGCAGAGGAGACGCTGCCTGAAATGCTGGGCAGGGCGGGGTACCGCTACAGGGGCGCCGCGGGGAAGTGGCACATCGGCCACGCCTTCCGCAAATACCACCCCCTCAATCAAGGATTCAATTTCTACATCGGCCATTACAACGGCAACATCGATTACTTCACGCACTTCCGGGAGGGCGAGCTCGACTGGCACCGCGGCTTCGAGGCCAACTTCGACGAAGGCTATTCGACCGACCTCATCGCGGACGCCGCGGTGGACTACATCGACCGCCGCGCCGGGGACGGCCCGTTCTTTCTCTACGTGCCGTTCAACGCTCCGCACACGCCGTTCCAGGTTCCGGACAAGTGGCTGCCGCCTTTCGCTCAAGTGGAAAACGAGAACCGGCGCATCTACATGGCGATGGTCGCCGCGCTGGACGCCGCGGTCGGCCGCATCCTCGACGCCCTCGACCGCAACGGCCTGACCGGCGGTACGCTGGTGTGGTTCGCCTCGGACAACGGCGGTTTTGCCGCTTCGGACAACTCGCCGCTGCGGGCCGGGAAAGGCACGGTTTACGAGGGCGGCATCCGGGTGGTCTCCGCGCTGCGCTGGCCCGACGGGATTTCCGGCGGAGGCCGCAAGGTGTCCGCCACGATGAGCTATCTGGATGTCTGGCCGACGCTGCGCCGCGTCGCGGGTCTCGGCGCAGCCGGCGGTCCGGGAGAGCCGTTGGACGGCGAGGACATGTTCGACGCGATCGCCGGCCGCCGCGACCCGGCGCCGCGCACGTTTTACTCCTATTACGAAAGGTACGGGGACGAGCAACTGGCTCTGATCGACGGCGATTGGAAGATCGTGCGCAGAGGCCCGCCGATCCTGGGTCCGAATCCTGCCGACGCGCCTCCCGATGGCCACCGGAGCAACCGGCAGGCGCCGCAAGAGCCGACCGTCGAACTCTTCAACATCCGCGACGACCCGCGCGAAGAACGCGATTTGGCGCGGCGGGAGTCCGCCAGGGTCCGCCGCATGATCGAACGGCTCAAGGAATTTCGGTCCCTCCGCGAGGACGGCGGCGTGCCGCCGATGACGGCTCCGCCCCCCGCCGGCTGGAAAGCTCCCAAGCATTGGACGCCGGCCGCCGAGGAGTAGGGCGCGGGAGCAGCTTTGCCCTATACTGGATAGAGGAAGCCCGCTGTGAGCCTTCTCGTTGTCGAAGTTTACGAAGCCTTGATCGCCGCCGGCGCGCCGGAAGAGAAGGCCAGAGCCGGCGGCCGCGGCGATTCCCGCCGGCGGGAACTTGGCCACCAAGGATGACATCGCCGAGGTCAAGGTTGAGATGGCGAACGAGGTTCAAGGCGCTTTACCGCAATCTCTGGATGATGGCCGTCGGCATCGTCTCGCTTACCGTCGCCTTGGTCAAGCTCATCCTCTGACGCCGCGGGCCGTTACGCCGTCGGCCGGCGCGACAGGTCCAACGGCGCCGCATCACGCGCGCGGGCAAGCTCGGGGCCCCGGCCTGGACGGCTCCAGAAACGTGACCGACCGGTAAAAATCGTCCAGCGCGACGGAAGAAGCCGTTTTCTTGCGCCCAGCGGCGCATCCGCTGATTGCAGGAATGCTCCCAAGACAGGATCTCCACGCGCCAGCCCCGTTTTTGCATGAGTTCCAAAGCGGTGTGAAAACCCGCGCCTTCGAGATAGCCCGCGCCGTCGCCGGTCAGCAAGACGACAATGCCCGGGTCGCCGTTGAAAATCAAGGCGTCCTTCAGCATTTCCAGTTGGAGCGCCCGATCGGGCATGTCCTGTTCGCCGCGTCCGGAACTGCCGCGGTCGAACAGATTCACCTCCACGCCCATGTTTTCCATGCGGTTCCATAGCTGCCTCATCTCCGGCGGCACGGAACCGGCGGCAAGAGCCTTTTTTACATTACGGCCGGCCTGCGCCAAGCGCATCATGTTCTCGAAATCGATGCGCACGCGGTAACGGGCGTCGGGGCTTCTTTCCCGTTCTTCGGCCAAGCGCTGCGCCTCGTGGAAAACGTCGGAGTTGTCCCAATAAAGGAAAACGCTGTCCATGGCCGATGACTCCGCGAAATTTCTTCCTGTTGATTTTACCGCCTGTGCTCGCTGCAGGGCGCCCCGCATTATAATCGCGGCATGAAGCCGACAACGCTCGTCCTTGCCGCCGCGCTCGCAATGCCGGGGCCGATTCGCGCGCAGGACGTGCGCCCCGTGTTTGCGCCCATCGAGGATGCGCCGGGTCTGCCTCGGGTTTTGCTGATCGGCGACTCGATTTCGATAGGCTACACGCTGCCGGCGCGGGCGCTGCTCGCAGGCGCCGCCAACGTTCACCGCATCCCCGTGAACGGCGGGCCGACGCCCCGAGGCGTCGAGCAGATCGATTCCTGGCTCGGCAAAGGCAAATGGGACGTGATCCATTTCAACTGGGGGCTGCACGACCTCAAGTACATGAGCGACGGCCGCAAGCAGGTCGAGTTGGATATTTACGAGCGTAACCTCGAGCGGCTCGTCGAACGGTTGCAAGCGACCGGGGCCAAGCTGATTTGGGCGTCCACCACGCCCGTGCCCGATGCGCCGCTGTCTCTCCCCCGCGGAAGAATGCCGAGGTGGAGGAATACAACGCGGTCGCCGCCCGCATCATGGCCCGGCATGGGGTTGCGGTAAACGACCTGTATGCATTTTGCGCTGCCGCGGCTGGCGGACATGCAGCGCGAGGCGAACGTACACTTCCTGCCCGAGGGTTCGCGGCTGCTGGCGGAGCAGGTGGCCGCGGCGATCGGGAAGCGGCTCAAGGAGTAACCGGAGCCGCGGCGCCCGCGTCGCTTGCGCATGAGTCGGACAGCCGGGACAGACGAAAGCGCCGGATGTCCCAACTTGACGGCTTATCCAGACAGAACTCGGCTACGATCTTGCCGATCACGCTGCAAAACTTGAAACCGTGGCCCGAGAAACCGGCCGCTACGAATACGTCCGCCTCTCCGGGGTAGCGGTCGAGAATGAAATGCTCGTCGGGGCTGTTCGTAAACAGACATGCCCGGAGTTTGCGGACCGGCCCGTTGGCGGCCGGAAAATACTCTGCGACGGCTTCGCGCAGAACCGCCTCGTCCGCGGCGCCGCATTCGCGGTCCACTCGGTCCGGATCGTCCACGTACTGCCGCAAGTGATGGTATTTGCCGATCTTGAATCCTTCTCCGCGATGGTCGGGGAATCCGTAGAAGCGCCCGGACGGCGCTTCCAGATTGAAGATCGGAAATCTTTCGGGCGCGAAGAGCGCGGGCTGCGCCGGAGCGGTCCACAGCATGACCTGCCTCTCCGGCCGGCACAGGGCCTGCAGTGGCGGGCACAGCTTGCCGGTCCAGGAGCCGGTGGCAATCGCCAGGCGCGCGGCTGAGTAGGTTCCTGAGTCGGTCTCGACGCGCAGACCGCCGGCGTCTCGGCGCCAACTCCGCACGCGTTCCCCGGCGTGGATCTCGGCGCCCCGGTCCCGGGCGGCCTGCGCGTAAGCCGCGATGGCCAGTTCGGAAAGCAGATACCCGCTTTGGGCCTGATAGACGGCGCGCGCGGAGGCCGGCAGGCGGTAGCCGGGAAACCTGCGGTTGACTTCTCTGCCGTCAAGCTCCTCGAACTCCAACCCGTGCGCCAGACACGACCTCCGGGAGCCTTCGACCGTCCAACTCTTTGCGGGGCCGACGTCGAGTCCGCCGGTGAGGCGCAGGATGGATTTTCCGGCGACCGCCTCGAGTTCCCGCCAGTACGCATAGGCGGAGCGCAGCAGCGGGACGTACTCGGGGCCCTCGGAATACGCCAGGCGGATAATGCGGGTCGATCCGTGCGACGAGCCGTAGCTATGCGGGATGTCGAATTGTTCGATGCCCAGCGTCTTGAGGCCGCTGCAGGCAAGGTGAAACACGGCGGCGCTGCCCATGCCGCCCACGCCGATGACGATTGCGTCGTACATCGTCGGGTTCAGAAGCGGTCGCGGGAAGCGGCCATCGCGTGAATTTTCAAGATCTGCTCCCGGTTCAGCACTTCTGAGAACGCCGGCATCCCGTTGCCCCCTTGCAGCACCTTTTCGATGAACCGATCGGAGTCGAGGCGGGTCGGGAAGAGATTCGGGCCGCTGCCCCCGCCGGATTTATGGCAGCCGATGCAGCGCGCCCGGTAAATGCTCGCCGCTTCCGTGTCGGCGGGCGTAATCGGCTCGCCCCCTGCGGATGACGGGAATCCATACCCGGGCAGCACCCGGCCGCCGAGCGTGTGGCCCGGCTCGCCCACCCGCGGCAGTCCGCCTTCGAGCACCGTGAGATTTGCGCCGGGAGCGACCCGCGCCGGACCGCCGCCGTCCAGCGCGAACACCCAGATATTCCCCGCCTTGGGTTCGGTGTAGTAGAACGTCATGTCCCCGCCGATGCCCCCCGAGGGAACCGCCACGTACTGCACGCCGTCGAGTTCGTAGGCGATCGGGCTGCCGATGATGCCGGAGCCGGTCTGGAACTGCCAGAGCAGCGTCCCGGTGCGCGCATCCAACGCCATGAAATACCCCCGCATGTCTCCCGTGAAAACCAGTCCGCTCGAAGTGGCCAGCGAGCCGGCCCAGAACGGCGCGGGGCTCGTCCGGCGCCAGAGGATCTTACGGTCTACGACATCGAAGGCAACGAAATTGCCGGGGTTCTCGCTGGTCAGGTACTGCTGATAATCCGCGCCGAGGTACCATTCTCCGGCAGTCGGAGGCTCGAAGCGGTCTTCTTCCCAGAACTTGTAGCCCATGGCCCACTGGTTGGACATGAAATACAGGGTTTGCAACCGCGGGTTGTAGGCCAGAGGTTGCCAGTCGATCGCTCCTTCCAGACTGGGGACGATCGGACCGACTTCCGGGCCTCCCGATTCGGCGACCATGTCCGGGTTGACCGTAGGGCGGCCCGTTGCGGGGTCGAGACCCAATGTCCAGTTGATTCCGGGCACGATGGGCTCGGCGTAGAGAAACCTGCCGTCAGTGCGGTCCAAAGCGTAGAAGAAGCCGTTCTTGTCGTGGTGGAACAGCGCCTTGACGGGACCTTCGCCGGGGAGCTCGAGGTCGGCCAGGACCGGCGTGCTGACGGCGTCGTAGTCCCAGCAGTCCCACGGCGTGTACTGGTAGCCCCAGGCGATCCGGCCGCTGTCGGCGTCGATGGCGACGGTAGCCGCGGTCCATTGGTTGTCGCCCTCGCGCACCCGGCAATTCCACGGCGCGGCGTTGCCGGTATTCCAGTAAACCAGTTCGAGTTCGGGGTCATAGACGCCGGTAGTCCAGGTCGAGCCGCCGCCGTTCTTCCAGGTGTCGCCGGGCCAGGTCTCGTTGCCCTCTTCGCCGGGTCCGGGAATCGTATAGGTCGTCCAACGCAACTCGCCGGTGTTCGCGTCGAACGCCTTGACGAAGCCGCGGATGCCGAATTCTCCTCCGGCGACGCCGGTCAGCACCATGTCCTTGACGACCAGCGGCGCTCCGGTGATGCTGTAGCCCTGCCGCCAGTCGATGACTTGCGTCTCCCAGACGACGGAGCCGGTCTCTCGGTCGAGGGCGACGAGACGAGCGTCCAACGTGCCGACGAAGACCCGCTCCCCCAAAAGCGCGACGCCGCGGTTGATCGCGCCACAGCAGTAAACGCGCTCGGCAGCGGGCGATATCTGGGGGTCGAATTGCCATTTCTGCGCTCCGGTGCGGGCGTCGATGGCGAAAACCCGCGATCCGTCTGCGGAAACGTAGAGCACGCCCTCATGGAGCAGCGGAGTCGCTTCAAGGCCGCGGTTCTCTCCGCCGGTCGCGAAAACCCAAACCGGATGCAGGCGGTCGATGGTCGCCGGATTGATTTGGTCGAGATCGACGTAGCGGTGGGCGAAGTAGTCGCGGCCGTACATCAGCCAGGCGCTGTTGTTGCCCGCCGCATGCTCGAGATCTACGGGAGTCACGGCTTGGGCCGCGACAGGCGGCGCCGAAACCGCCTGCGCGGCAAGGAATGCGCCGAGCGCTGCAATGGGGCGCGACAACATCTTCTTCCGCTTGTCTCCCATGCCCATTCTGGCAGATGCGGCGTCTACCCTACGCCGGGCCGCAGCGCTTGAATGGGGAGCGGGCAAACCGGTGTCAAAGCCAAATAGAAATGTCCGCTTTTCTGCCAAGTAGAGATGTCCGCATTGGGGTAAGTGTCTGGGCGGTTGCTGAGGGGTTGGGGACGGGGAGAGGGGGGAGCTGTGGACTGGGATTCGGAGGCGGTTTGGGTGC
This sequence comes from Bryobacterales bacterium, assembly GCA_965214915.1. Classification (GTDB taxonomy): domain Bacteria; phylum Acidobacteriota; class Terriglobia; order Bryobacterales; family UBA6623; genus CATQHP01. The sequence continues at coordinate 498,381 of CBDCCP010000002.1, forward strand.
AGGGGGCGGCGGAGGGAGGGCGCGCGCGCCCGGAGCCGCCTCCTGCACGAGGATGGCTCTTCACGCTTCACGACAGGCCCTGCCGCTTCGCCTCGGCGAGCGCCACTGCCTCTCGTGCCATTTTCCTCCAGATATGCTTGCGGTGCGGTTTGCGTATCCGTCGAGCCTGCTCCTGCCGGACTCTCTGCACCGTCCGCTGCACGCTCTTCTCGTCGTCCACCGGCAGCGGCGGCGGCCCTTCCACTAACTGCTTCGCCGCCAACTCGCGCCCCTGGTGCAGCACTCTCAGCGGGCCGTCGTACAGCGCACAAACCGTCACCGCTGCGTAGCGCAAACGATACCCCTTGCCCTGTCCCTGAATGCCGTATTCACTGCCCTGAAACTTGAAAGTCAGGTTCTTCGACAGCCTGCGCACATGCTGGGGACAGAGGATCCGATCCAGTTCGGCAGCCTCCCACTCTACCGCCCGGTGGGCATCTTGCGCGTTCTGCGGAGCGCGCCCGAAGCGCGCGTTGTACTCCGCCATGTACTGCGGCACAAACGCGTTGGCCGCCTCGATGCCGCTCAAACCCCGTAGCCGAAACTCCCGCGGCAAGCGTGCTTGGAGCGTCTGGAAGGCCCGCTCCACACGCCCCTTGGCCTGCGGCGTGTGAGCATGAATAGGCTGGATGTCGAGCGCCTCCAGCGCCCGTGTGAACTGCGTCCTCGCGCCCTCCTGTTCCGGCCGGTTGACCCGGAAAATCGAGTGCTTGTCCGAGTACAAGGCCACCGGCCTCCCGTGCCGCTCAAGATACCCCCGCAGCGTCTGCATGTAAGCCTGCGTTGTCTCCGCCGCCCACAAGCGCAGCGCCAACAAGCGGCTGGTCGCGTCGTCCACGAAGGCGATCAGGCAGCAGCGCTGCCCACGGCCTTCGAACCAGTCGTGCGCCGACCCGTCGATCTGCACTAACTCTCCCACGCATGGACGCCGCTCACGCGGCTGATGCACACGCCCGGACCGTCGCGCTTTCGGCTGCCACAGACCCTCCTCGATCAGCCATCCCCGCAGCGTCTCTACACTCAGCCGGTAACCGTGCTCCTCCCTAAGCTTCTCCTGCGCCAGCGTCGGCGGAAAGTCCGCGTAGCGCTGCTTCACCAACTCCATAATCCCGCGCCGCGTCTCCTCGGCGATCGCTCGGTTCGACCGCTTGCCCCGCCGCAACGACACCAGCCCCGCCGCTCCGTAGCGTTTGTAGCGCCCCGCTAAGCGCCGCACCTGCCGCACACACACCCCCAACTGCTCGGCTGCTTCCCGCTGCCGCAGCCGCCCGCCGACCACCGCTTGCATAACCCCCACTCGATCCGCTTCCTTCACGCTCAACCTTGCCTTCTCTCCTGAATCCACCCTGTGTCCCCTCCCCTCGAAAAGCGGACTCTTTAATCTGGTCCATACAGGACATTACTACTTGGGCGCTACAGGAGCGGGCAAACCGGTTGCCTCTCGTTTGTGGTAGTGTCTGTCTGGGAGCTTTGCCATGACCGTCAATCGCATCGATCGCCGCCGCTTCGTGCAGACCGCCGCCGCCGGCATGACCTTGATGGGCGCGCGGGCCGCAGCCCGGCCCCGCCGGGTCGGCCTCATCGGCAGCGGCTGGTACGGCAAGAACGACTTGTTCCGACTGGTGCAAGTCGAAGACGTCGAAATCGCCGCGCTTTGCGACCCTGACAAAAAGAGCCTCGCCGCGGACGCCAAGACGGCCTCCGCCCGCCATAAGTCCGGCAAGACTCCGCACATTTACGGAGATTTCCGCGAGATGCTCAAGCAGGAAGAGCTCGATATCGTCGAGGTCGCCACACCGGACCACTGGCACTGCCTGCCCGCCATCGCAGCCATGCAGGCCGGGGCTGACGTCTACGTGCAGAAGCCGATTTCCGTCGATGTGATCGAGGGGCAGTCGATGGTTGCCGCTGCCCGCAAATACGGCAGAGTCGTGCAGGTCGGCACGCAGAGGCGTTCGGCGCCGCATCTGATCGGCGCCCGCAAGCGCATCCAGGACGGGATGCTGGGCAAAATCTCGCACGCCGAGGTTTGTTGCTATGTCTATAGGGGGAAACGCGGCAATCCGCCCGACATCGATCCGCCGCCGCATCTGGATTACGAGATGTGGACCGGCCCGGCGCCGATGCGGCCTTTTTGTCAGTGGACCCACCCCCGCCGCTGGCGCTACTTCATGGAATACGGCAACGGCGTCATCGGCGACATGTGCATTCACATGATCGACTTGGTGCGTTGGACGCTCGACCTCGGCTGGCCGCGGGAAATTTATTCGACCGGCGGCATTTTCGTGGACAAAGACAGCAAGGCCAACACCCCGGACACGCAGACGGCGACGTTCTCGTTCCCCGATCTCAACGTCGTCTGGACGCACCGCAACTGGGGGCCTCCGGTCGACCCGGACTACCCCTGGGCCTATTTCATCTACGGCGAGAAAGGCGTGTTCAAGGGTTCCACCACGAAGTGGGAGTTCATACCGGTTGACAAGAACGCCAAGCGGATTCGCGTGGATGCTGTGACCGAGAAGGAGAAGTACGCGGTCGACAAGGTGGACAACGTGGAATCCCGGTTGGGCTGGCACGAGTTCCCCGTCCTGCGCGATCACATGAGGAACTTCCTGGACGCCATCGACAACCGCGCCAAGCCGGTCGCCGACATCGAGCAAGGGCATATTTCGACGGCATGCTGCCTGTTGGCCAACCTCTCGCTCGATTTGGGGCGGTCGCTGCGCTGGGATCCGGTCAAGCACGAGGTGATCGGCGACAAGAAGGCGACGCGGATGTTGGCCAGGCCGTACCGCGCGCCCTGGAAGCATCCCGACCCGAGAACGGTCTAGCTCGGACGCGCCCGCGGGTATAATCGGAACGCCATGCTGACCAGACGCGAATGGGGAGTTTCCGCCGCCGCCTTGCTTGGCGCTTGCGCCGCGCCGCCCGACCCGGCTCCCGAGCCGGAAGCGCCGGCCGGGCCGCTCTACGTCGATCTGCACATCGACACGCCGTCGCGCATTCTCAACGAAGGTCTCGACTTGGCCGAGAGCCGCGAATACACCCACGTCGATATCCCCAAGATGCGCAAGGGCGGCCTTCACGCGGGCTTTTTCGCGGTATCCACGTCGGCCCGCAGCCAGACGCCGCTCGCAGCGGTGAAGCAGGCCCTGCGGATCATCGACGTTATCGTCGGGGAAGTGCGCCGCCACCCGGCGGACCTCTTTTTAGGGACGACGGCCGACGACGTCGTGAGCGCGCGGCGCGGCGGCAAGATCGCCGTGTTCATGGGCGTCGAGGGCGGCCACATGATCGACTCCAGCCTCGAAGTGCTGCGGCAACTTTACCGCCTCGGAGCGCGCTACATGGGCCTCACCCACAGCGGCAATACTCCCTGGGTCGGCGCCGCCGAGTACGACGACGGCCCCGAGGGGCTGACCGACTTCGGCAGGGAAGTCGTCAAGGAAATGAACCGGCTCGGCATGATGATCGACATGTCGCACGCCTCGGACCGGGCGTTCTACGACGTAGTCGAGACTTCCGCCGCCCCGATTCTCAATACGCACGCGGCCTGCCGCGCGGTTGCCGGCCATCCCCGCAACCTCACCGACGACATGCTCAAGGCCCTGGCCCAAAACGGCGGGGTGCTGGGCGTCGCCTATTACGCCGCCATGCTCGACGATGACTACCGCTCGCGTTTGCCGCAATTGCGCGAGATCGGGCGGCGGCGCGGCGCGGTGCGCAAGCAGTTTGCCGGCGACAAGCAGCGGCTCTCGGAAGAGCTTTGGAAACTCACCAAAGCCGAGGTCGAAAAGATCGGGCGAGTGCCCCTGGCCAGATTGGCGGACCACATCGAGCACGCGGCGACCGTAGCTGGAATCGACCATGTCGGCATCGGCTGCGACTACGACAGCGTCGGCCTCAAGGTGCCCGAGGGGCTGGACGACATCGGCGAAACTCCGAATCTCGTCGCGTCGCTCAAGGATCGCGGGTTTTCTGCGGAAGATGTCGAGAAGATCATGGGCGGCAACGCTCTGCGCGTCATGCGCAAGGCCGAAGAAGTCGCGGCGTAAGAGCGCCGCCGATGTTGCCTTGACGCCCCCGCGCGGTTATCCTGTGAAGAAGAGTCCGGGCGGGCGCGTAGCTCAATTGGTAGAGCAAGTGACTCTTAATCACTAGGTTCCGGGTTCGAGTCCCTGCGCGCTCACCATTGTTCCATCTTTCGCATTCATGCCGCGCCGTAGCCGAGGTCGTCGGCCATGATGACGACGGTGTTGGGGCGCGGGCGCGGACACGGGGGGCTGGAAACTGCCGGGAGTGCGACAGCACTGCCAAGAACACCCCATACTGCCGAGAGAGCTTCACGGATTGTCCGGATCCGCATCAGAAAATAAACTTCAGGCCGAACTGTAGGTTTCTCGGACGCCCGGCAGAGTTGATCAAGCCGAAGTTGTTGTTTCCGACCTGAACGTTAGGAACCCCGAAGGCCGGAGTATTGAAGAAGTTGAACGCTTCGAACCGGAACTGAAGCCGCATGTCTTCGCTAATCGGAAAATTCTTGTAGACCGAGAAATCAAAGTTCACCTGTCCGGGACCCTCAATCAGATTCCGCCCGGCATTGCCGTAGGTAAAGCGGGCGTTCGACTCGAAGGCCGAGGTGTCAAACCACTCATCGAGCGTCCGGCGATCTCCATCCAGGCGCCAATCGCGCAAAACGTTCGGGCGGTTTGGGTCGCCGGAGTTCGAAGGATTGCCCCTGACCGTCAAATTAACCACCCGGCCGCTCGTTAGTGTCGTGATGCCGGCAACCACCCAGCCGCCCAGGACTCCGTTCACGACCGAAGGCGCATCCGTCATGAATTTTTTGCCGCGGCCAAACGGCAATTCGTAGACATAGCTGCCGACGAAACGGTGGGCGATATGCTCGTCCGCCAGTCCCCGTTCTGCGCGCAAGTCGCGCGGATTCTGCGGTTCGAGATTGCCGTTTCCGCCTGAGTCGGCCGCTCCGCGTCCATCGTTGATAGCCTTGGACCAAATATAGGACGTCAAGAAGCTCAGTCCATGCGACAAGCGCTTCTCGACCTTCGTTTGGAACGAGTGATAGTTGGCGTTGGCGCTGCGTTCCAGAACGCCCCATCCCGCTAATGGTCCGATGACGACATCATCGCCGGGAACGAAGATCGACGTGTAGCGCCGTCGCCGATTCACGTTTCCGGGTCCCGGCAGCGCCCAGTTCCCCTGCGTTCGGCGGGCTTCTTTGTGCAGCGTATTCGCAAAGTACCCCACTTCCCACAACATGTCGCCGGGCAGTTGATTCTGAACGGAAAAGTTCCATTGCTGGGCATAGGGAAAGTGTCCTGCGAACTCTTGTGTGGAGATCGCGATGTTGCGTGCATTTGCGGGGGTAGCGAGACCCGGCTCCAGGCCGTCTACGAGACGAATGGTGGGATTGATGCGGTCCGTCGAAATATTCGCCCGATAATGAAACGGCGGATTGAGGGCGAGCACGCCTTGAAAGATGACATTTCCGTAGTACACGCCGTAGCCCCCTCGCAAGACCGTCTTCTCCGTAGCCCGATAGGCAAAGCCGAAGCGTGGGCCGAAATTGTTCTTGTCCGTATGGACCAACGCCCGGTCAAATCGTGAGCCTGTCGCTTGCGCCAAGATCAGGGTAGGATTTTCAAGGTCGGCGAAATCCACATTGAGCTTGTGTTGATTGATATCCTCCCAAGGCATATGCAACTCGTAACGCAGCCCTAGGTTCAGGGTCAGTTTTTCCGACACCCGCCATTGATCCTGGATATAGAAATCATAGTAGGGCGCGCGCTCGTCCATCGTGGCTGTATTCGACACTTGCGCCGCTGACGCGACGCCGAGCAGTAGGTCCGCCGCCGAATTCCCTTCCCGGACAGTCTCGGTGTTGCGGGTGTAACCGCCGTCGAAGGTAAAAACACCGATCGATTGACGCGGGTTGAACAGGAAGCGCCACAAGCGTTGAAAATTGAATCCGAATTTCACACTGTGCTTGTTATGTATCCAGGTGATGTCGCTGTTCACCTGCCAATTTCGGGAACCGATGTGGTTGGGGTTGAACGGGCCGATGCCGAGAGTGCTGAACCCCGCTACGCCAAACTGCGCCATGCCGGGAATGACCTGATTGACTCCCTTCAAACCCAGATCCGCATTTACGTTTCTGTCATCGCCAAGGGCTGATTCCCGGCGCGTGAAGATCTTGTTCCAACCGGCTTTCGTCGACATAATCAACGTGGGCGAAAAAATATGATTCCAGCCCAACGCAACATTGCGGCCGTTGTGACCAAAGTCGCTGGCATTGGCTCCCCCGCCGAACGCCGGAGGCGGCAGGTTGGGCGATGAGGGCGCAAACAGGCGCTGCCAACTGTATCTGCCGAAGAGTGTGTCGTTGGCTCCCAGGTTGTGGTCGATTCTGGCGTCCCAACGGTTCAGGTCTTCCGAATCGGCAGGATTAAACAGGAAGTTTCTCCTCAAGCCGGGCAGGTTCGTCTGCGGATAGAATGTCGCCAGCTTAGCGCCGATGGGATCGAATCTTGAAGCCGGCATGATGTTGTCCGGGAACGGCTGCCGCCGGCCGGTGTCTGCATCGTAGGTAGCGGGGTCATAAACCCTCGTTCCCGGCAGGAGCGCGGAAAAATCGCCTGCAACGAAAGCAGGCGTGGGGATTGTACTCGTTACAGTACGAGACTCGCGAACTCTGCTCCCTTCGTAATCGCCGAAAGCGAATGTCTTGTTCTTGACGATCGGGCCACCGAGTGAAAAGCCGTACTGGTTTCGCTTGAAGGGCGGTCTTGGGGCCGTGGGCGAATCAAAGAAGTTCTTCGCGTCCAGCTTCTCGTTGCGTAGAAACTCATAGGCGGTGCCGTGCAGTTCGTTGGTTCCCGATTTGATGCTTACGTTCACCACGGCTCCGGCCGCTCGGCCGTATTCGGCGGAAAAGCCGTTGGTGGACACCTTGAACTCCTGAATGGCGTCCACGGACGGCTTCACAGTTTCGGCCTGTCGGCCCTGTGCCGCATTTTGCATGTTGTTGTTGTCGATGCCGTCAAGGATGTAGTTGTTTTGCCCGGCACGCACGCCGCCGGCGCTGAAACCTCCGAAACGGGCGCCCGGGTGAGGTTGGACCGCTCCCGCCGAGAGCAAGGCCAACTGGATGTAGTCGCGGCCGTTCAGCGGCAAGTCCACGATCTTCTGGTTGTCAATCACTTGGCCCTGGGTCGCTTCCGTGGTGACTAACAGCGGTGCGTCGGCGGTGACGGCGACAGCTTCGGTCACCACGCCGACCTCCAAAATCAGATCGACTTCCGCAGTCTCCTGGATCTGGAGGATGACGCCATCGCGCACTACGCGCTTGAATCCGGATTGCTCGGCGGCTACCCGATAAGGTCCGATGCGCAGGGGGACAGACTCATAACGTCCTGTCGCGTTTGTTTCGGTTCGATAGCTGATATTGGTGTTAACGTTCGTGATCGTCACCACGGCTCCGGGAATCACCGCCCCGGACTGGTCGGTCACATTTCCGATGATACGCGCGGACTCGACTTGGCCTAGAAGACCGCCAGTCAAGCACGCCGAACACACAGCAAGGCGTAGCGACACATTGAATGCTTGTAACATACCTGAAAGTCTCCCGCCCCTAGTATGGCAGCAAGCCCTGCGCAGTCAAGCGTCGTTTGCGAGCGATACTGGTTCTTGGCGGGCTGATGCGGTTCGCCTCGCCGCCTCGCGCTGCGGAGCGCAACGCATCGATACCGGGAGTTTTTCACTCTGGGGATACCGGGGCCGGGCTAACATGAGTCCGTGAGCCTCCGAGCGGCTATTCCGGCGCTTCTGTTTGGGTCGGCGCTCCTGCACATTTGCAGTTGCGGATACAATACGTCCCTGCCGCAAATCCCCCCCATAAACCCGGGAGATTTCCCCGCCGCGTCCCGACCGGTCGTCAGCCGGATTCTCCACGATCTGGAGCGGAATCCCGAAGCGGCATCCGCAAATGGACGGTTGGGCATGCTGCTGCAGTCCTATGGGTTCCGCGATGGGGCGAAAGCCTGTTTTCTTCGTGCTCAAATCCTTGACGCGGACGACTTCCGGTGGCCGTATTATCTGGGCATCGTTCAAGCAGAGGCGGGGGCTCCGGAAGCGGCGGTCGACGCTTTCAGACGAGCGCTCACGCTAAACAAGTACCCCGCCGCTTCCATTCGGCTCGGTGAGGCGCTGCTGTCTCTCGACCGGCTGAAAGAGAGCAGCCGCTCCTTCGAAGCGGCTCTGCGTCTGTCGCCGCGCGCTCCCGCGGCCTACTACGGGCTCGGCCAAGTCCTTTTGAGGCAAAACGCGGCTCGGGAAGCCATACGCGTTCTCCGCATGGCCTGCGAACTGGCGCCGCAATCCGGCGCGCCGCATTACGCGCTGGCGATGGCTTATCGGGACGCGGGCGATCAGGAGTCATCGCAAAAGCGCCTGGCCCTATCGGAGAACTACGAGCGCCCCCTGCCGCCGATCGACGACCCGGTTTTTCGAGAGGTCGAGAGTTTGCGGGCTGACCAATACTGGCATCACAGCGAAGGCATGCGGCTTGAATCCGAGGGTCGCATGGACGAAGCCATCGAGTCCTACGAGAAGGCGATCGATCTGGATGCGGAGTTCGTACAGCCGCATGTCAATCTGGTCGCTGCTTTTGGCCGCCTTGCCCGATTCGAGCAAGCGGAAATCCATTACCGAAGGGCGTTGGAACTGAACTCGGAAATCGAGGAACTGCACAACAATTGGGGAGCGATTCAGGCCTTGAGGAAGCGCCCGCGTGAGGCGGCCGAGAGTTTTCGGCGAGCCTTGGAGATCAATCCGTTTTCGGCCGACGCGCATCTCAGTCTGGGGTCCACTCTCAACACGTTGGGGCGCACCGCCGAAGCGGTCCGACACTTCCAGCAAGCGCTCGAGTACCACCCGAATGACCGCTTGGCGAATTTTCAGATGGGACGGCATCTGGTGGCGGCGGGCAAGATAGATGAGGCGATCACCCACCTGGAACGGACGTTGGTCGGCGAGGACGAGCGGACGCCGGGATTTCTCTACACGCTGGCTGATGCTCACGTTCGTGCCGGGCGCAAAGATGTGGCGATCCAATACGCCACGCAGGCTCTCGCAATGGCCGAGGCAATGGGGCAGGCGCAAATGGCAGCGGCGATCCGAGAGGATTTAAAGACTCTGCGAGCCACGCCGTAGGCCCTCAATCGTTCCCACCAATAACGTGATTTTCACACGTCCAGGTCCATGAACCGGCGCAGTTTTCCAGGTTCGGGGTTCGAGTCCCTGCGCGCTCACCATCGCTCCATCTTTCGCATTCATGCCGCGCCGCCCGCAACGGCCGGCGACGCCAGGCTTCGTGTATTCACCGTCCCGATTATCCCAAGTCCCGCGCGCGGTTCGGCTATCGTTTCGTAACCCAGATCGGACTCGACCAGGCGACGTTCCCGTCCTCTTGCTCGACGCGGACGTAATAGTAGTGCTCGCCCGTCTCGAGCGACTGCTCGCGGAAATCGAATTCCATCCGTTCGCCGTCTCCCTCGCGCGTGTGGATATACCGGTTGTCGCGCACCACGGCGACTTCCTTGATAGCGCCCGTTCCCCGGATTGCCGCCGTCACGGTCGGGATGGACGATGCGGCGAGCTCGTCCCCCTGAATCCATTCCCCTTCGTCGGTGTGCATCCGGTAATCGAGAACGATGTTGCTCGTCGCGGCGTAGGTGTGCCTCTTGCGCATGGCGTCGACGAGGCCCTGCCGGGTGTAGTCCTCGGCAAGCGCCATGGTGTACGAAGTATGCGTCGAGACGTGATCCGAGCTGGCCTGCACGCCGAGCTTGTAACCTTTTTCCCAAGCCAGCCAGACGAAGCCCTTGGGACGGTAGTTGCCGGCCCAAAGGTCGCTGCGTGCGGCGGACGACGCCAACGGCGCGCCTTCATGCTCGGCCGACGTGCGCGCGCCCTGGAAGATTTCGACGATCGGCTCCAGCTCGGGATCGTTGTCCCGCCAGTCGGTGCCCATCGTCGTATGCGACGTGTGTGAGGTGGCGATGCCGTTTTGCTTGCGTAGAGCGTCGTAGAGGAACGGCCCGGTGCTGGAGTCGCGTTCTTCCCGGGTAATTAGAATCGGCCGGTTCCCGCGCTCGGGCAGGATGATGTTGCGGTGGCCGTTGGGGTACGACAGGCTGCGCTCGTAGCCGAACAGCGTCACGAACCGGCCCGGCACGTGGAACATGTCTTCGGCCTTCTCGGTTCGCCACCAATTGTACTCCGTGTCGCTCCCCCCGCCTTTGTGATCCGTGACGAGGAAAAAGTCCATCGCCGCCCCGTCCATCATGTAACGGAAGGCGTCGTAAAGCGAGCCGTCGCCCGTGCCGTCGAGCGAGATGTCGGTGTGGCGGTGCATGTCCCCGCGGTAGATTTTGTAGCGTTTTCCGCCGGAGCGGATCGTGTAGTTGCGGATTGCCGCAACCTGCTCGGCCTCGCGCGGTTCGATCGGCAGCATCGCCGGATTTTCCTTGCCGCGCGGTCCGAGAATGAACGGCTCGATCTTCTCCGCACGGAACTGCCCGGAAAGTTCGGCGAAGAAGATTTGATTTTCCTTGGGATAGTGGCCGAAGGCCGGCCCGCCCCAGAGTTTCTGATCCGTTGTCCATGAGGCGAACATCTCGCCGCCGGGTCCCGCGGCCGCGTCCAACGGACCCTCGTTGCGCCCGACGCTCTCGGGGATGCCGAACGGGTCGGCCCAGCGCCCCCCGGAATAATAGGTCGCCGCCGCTTCCCATTTGCCCCCCGCCGCCCAAAGCGACTCCGGCTTGGTCGCGCGCACCCGCGGCCGCAGCAACAGCCACATGCGGCCCCGGCTGTCAGGCGCCAGCTTCGGCGTCTGCACGTAACGCCGGACGCTCGGCCGGAAGCGGCGGTTGACATCGTCCAACGGGGCCAGCCACTCGCTGCCGTTCCAGATGGCGATACGGCAGGCGCGCGACTGATAGATGCCGGTCCCGCCCCGCAGCAGAAAGCCCGTGTCCTTGCCCCAGTTCTCTTCCGATTCGTCGTAGGCGATCCAGACGCGGTCTGCGGCGTCGACGGCGATGCTGGGGCTGCCGTGATAACGGGGCGTGTCGGTAACTTTCATCAAGTCGCCCGCGCGTCCTTCGCGCACCGGCCGCAGGCGGATGTTGTAGCTGCCGCCCTCGTAGCTGTCCCAGACAACCCAGGCTGCGCCTTTGGTGTCGGCGGCGATATCGGGGCGCCACTCGTTGGCCGCCGCTCCCGGGTCGCTCAGCGGGAGCTCGTCGGACCAAGCCGAGCCGTCGAAAGATTTGTAGTAGATTGCCGAAAACCCTTTACGCGCCGATTGCCAGGCGATGTGCAGGTTCCCCCCGCGGCCGCTCGCCATGGCGGGAAAGAGGTTGTTGCCCTCGCCTGACGTAACCGCTTGCGGCGCGCTCCACGAGCCGCCCGAGCGCCGGGCATGCATCAGGCGCCAATTCCCCTCGAAGCGCTTGGACCAAATCAGATGCAGCGCGCCTTCGGCGTCGTAAGCGGCAGCCAGGCCCTGCAAATCTCCGGAAGCGTCCGGCACGCCGGCGATCTCGCCCCAGGAATCGTCGGCCCGCTCCCGCACGAAAATCTGGTCGTTCTCGTCTTTGTAGCCGATCCAGGCCAGCGACAGAACCCCTTCGCCGGAGACGGCCATGACGGAATAGTCGTCTTCGAACTCGTCGGTCGTCACCGCCTCGACCGGCGGCGCGCGCCGCACCTCGACGCGCGTGGCCAGGATGTGCATCGCGTCCGACGGCGGCAAATCGGAAGGTTTGAAAAAGAAATCGCCGTTCACCGTCTTGACCGAGATCACGGCGTCCTCGGGGGCGCGGTAGTACGCGGTCACGCCGACCGTCTGCACCCGCGTGACGTGCGGGAAGGGCAGTTCATGGGGATGCATGCCGCCCGTCGGCTGCACCCAGGGATCGGTGCGGGCCGTCCACGAATTGTCCGCGCCGATCGACTCGCCTTCCTTGAACCGGTGCCCGCGAAGCTCGACGATCTCTCCCTTGTCGATGCTCAGCGAGCCATTCCACGAGCGGGGTTCGTGGTCTTTGATGCCGAACTCGATATTGAGCGCCCGCAAGGGATGCTCCGCGGCGAATGCCGGCAGCGCGAGAACGATTGAAAACAGCGCGGGGGCGAGGCGTGTCATGAGTGTTTCCATTATGCGCGAAACCGGCAGCGAAACGTATCCGTTGCTGTTATTCTTTCGGTCGATTTCGTGCCGGCGCGGCGGGAAACGGAGAGCCGGCCTCGGACTACGGGCGTTCGAGCCGCTGGACAAGAAGCTTGCTGAACTCGATCGACCCGCGGTCTCCCTGCAGGGTAATCGGCCCCGGCTCGGCCTCGCGCCAATCGGTGGCCAGCGCCGTCAAGCCTTCCGCCGTTGCCTTGTCGATGACTTTGTGGCCGTTCAGCACGACGGTCAGATCGCGTCCGATCAGCGTGACGTCCAGCGTCTGCCGGCTTTCCGCGGGCTTGCCGGCGTTTACGCTCGGCGCGATTCGGCCGCGCAGCGCGCCGCTGCTTTTGGGTGAAGACGGTCGGCCGTGGTCGTCGGCGATTTGGATCTCGTAGCGCCCGCGCAGCCCGATGCCGCTGTCCGCGCGCGGCCCGATGCGGTATTCGGCATGGAGCTTGAAGTTCCAGAATTTCTCCTTGGAAACCAGGATATCGGCGTTTTCGCTGTTGCGTAGCATACTGTCCTGCAGAGACCATTCCGCTTCGCGGCCGGGCCGCAGCGTGGACCATGCCGCCTCGATGCTTTCCCCGTCCAACAGATCGACCGTTTCGCCCACGCGCCCCGAGCCGTCGTCGCGGTCGGCAATCGTGGGCGCGCGGCGCCCCACCCATTCCATCTCGGGGTCGCCCGAGCGCGTGGCGCCGTGCAACTCATCGCCGACCAGCCGCGCGTGAGACCTTGTCGATTCGGTGCGCCGCGTCTCGCCGCGTCCCAGCCGATGCTCGACGCGGTAAGTCAGCACGCCGTCGACGATCTTGGCGTCGAGGATCGGGTCGACCTCCTCGCCCGGAGCGCCGCCGACGGCGAAGCCGCTGACCGCGCCGCTGCCGGCGCCTTCGACCATGAGCCAGAGCACGCGCCGCGCGGGATGCTCTTGGGGCGCGAGGAGCCACCGTCCGTTGAATCCCTCCTCGGGCCGGGCGGCTTGCCCGTGCAGGAGCGAGGCGGACAGTAAGGCCGCTGAAAAAAACAGCAGGCAACGGCATGACCCGCGGCCGCCGGCGTTGCGCTTCCCTGTCAGGCGAACGGCGTGCATCGCAATCCCCGGTTCAGTTTACACCGGCGCGGCATGGCGTCGCTTCCGTGGGCGGCGTGTACACTGTTTCCTTCCATGTCGTTCTTTGGCCCTTTCCCGCCGATATTGCTGCTCGCGGCCGTTATGGCGGGCTGCGGCGCGACCGAGAGGGGCGCCTTCGAAGCGGTCGGAAACGGCTGGCCGCGCCACGTTATCGACGATTCCTCGTTAGGCGCCGACGGCGTCCGGTTGGCCGATATCGACGGCGACGGCCGACTCGACGTCACTTCTCCCTGGGAACAGGGCGGGCAGGTGCGGGTTTACCTCAACCCGGGCGAATCCGGGTTGCGCGAGCGCTGGCCGGCCGTCACCGTCGGGGAAGTCGGCGACCCTGAAGATTCCTTTTTCGTCGATCTGGACGGCGACGGCAATCTCGATGTCGTCAGCTCGTGCGAGGGCGATACGCGCGCGATCTATGTCCATTGGGCGCCCGCGGACCGCTCGCGGCTTCTGGATGCGGACGCCTGGACGACCGAGGAGCTGCCCGCTGCTGCGGGAGCGGGCCAATGGATGTTCGCCTTCGCCATGCAAGTGGACGGCAAGGCGGGGGTCGATCTTGTCGCGGGAGCGAAAGGAGAAGACGCTTGGCTCGGCTGGTTCGAAGCGCCCGAAAACCCCCGCGACCTCCACGCCTGGCGCTGGCGACCGCTCTATCGTGCAGGCTGGCTGATGACGCTGCGGCCGAGCGATATCGACGACGACGGCGACCTCGATATCGTGGCGACCGACCGCAGGGGTCCGCGCCGGGGCGCTTTCTGGCTGGAGAATCCCGGTGCAGCCGCGGCGGCCGTGGCGCCCTGGGCGGAACGCCGCATCGGAGCCGTGAATGCTTACGAAGCGATGCACAATGCCGTTGTCGACCTCGACAACGACGGCCTGGAAGACGTGCTCGTCGCCGTCAAGAGAGAGCCTCTCCGCTACCATCGCCGCACCGGGCGTTTGCCGCCGGCGTGGGAAACCCATGCCATCGCGATGCCGTCGAACGCCGGCGGCGGCAAGGCCGTTCGGGCGGCCGACATCGACCTCGACGGCCGGCTGGATCTGGTCGTCTCCTGCGAGCACGCGATCGACGGCAAAAGCGGGGTCGTCTGGTTGTCGTACGACCGCGAGCCGACGGAAACGCACTGGCGCGCCACCTCGATCAGCGGCCCCGAAGGCTTTATTTTCGACTTGGTGCAGACCGTCGACCTCGACGACGACGGCGACCCGGACGTGGTCACGCTGGAAGAAAAGGGGCCGTACCTGGCGCGCGGCTACAAGGGCAGGGAACTGGGAGTGGTCTGGTACGAGAATCCGGCCCGCTGAGGGTCGCGCCGACAGCCGGGATGTCGCCGTACGCTCGCGTAGCCCGCGGCTGCCGGTCGGATCAAAACGGCGCCGCCGCTTGCTTGCGCTTGTTTCCGCCGTTTTCCAGCGGCAGGGCCAACAGCAGCCCCAACATCATGAACAAGGGGCGCTCATCGAAGATCGTTTCGCTAAACATGCTCCAGAAGGCCATCAGGCCGATCAGGAACATGCCTGGCAGGAAGCGCAGTCTGTAGAAGCTGCAAAAACCGGCGGTCAGAAATGCAATGTAGAGGAGGAAGCCGAGAATGCCGAAATCGATCCACATTGCGAGGTACGTATTGTGAGGGCGTATATTTTCGCGAATGCTGAACCGGGTTCCGTATCCCCAAATTGGAGAGGCCGCAATCGCTTGAAGAGCGTTCTTCAGTTGGAGGAATCTTAACGTCTCGACGTACACATATTTGCCGTCCGTCCGCGGGGCCGGCGCGGCATGTCCTTCCGGGTTCCAGTGCAAGTCGGCATTCCGTTCGGATAATCTTTCGATCAGAGCCTCTTCGCGGATATCGATACGGTGGTAAAACCAACCCCTTTGCCCGGTAAGGAAGTCGCTGTGTTGAATTCCCTCGGTCGAGGAGGAGCCGATGGACTGTATGTAGACCCAAGCGGCGCCGACCAGGAGAACGGCCCCGGCGCCGGAGGCGAGAAAAATGACCAAACGGCGGCCGGGAGAGCGCGCGACCGCGAGCAGGAAGTAACTGCAGCACAGCGCCAAATAGCACAACCATCCCCCCCTGGACTCGGTCGGAATGATCGCCAGACCCGCCACGCCCAGCGCGGACAGGCCGGCTATGGAGGGGAGGCGGTGGGCCACTAACGGCACGGCTAGCAGAGAAACTATATAAGCTCCCGTGTTGGGGTCCATGGCCAAGCCGGACGCCCTCGTTTCAAAAAATGAAAACGTGCCGGGTTGCCAGACATCTACCCCAACGCTCAGACAATAGACCGCAAAGGCAAGCTGGAAGTAGGCTTGCCGGCATCGCCGCACATGGGGTAACATGGGCAGCATCGCGGTGGCGGCGCACATGCAGAAGACAGCCGGCATGGTCAGCACATCCCTGACAGCCGCATCGGTACGGGCGAACCAGTAGATCAAGCTGAGGCTCCCCAGCCCCAAAAACGTCGCCAGGAAAGTTCGATAGCAGCGCAGGAAGGGGGCGGCGCGCTTCCAAATCCCGGCCCGTGAACTTGCGGGGCCGACTGCAAGCCATACGGCCAGGGAAGCCATGCACGAGGCGAACACGGCAATGCCGGGCACGGGCAGCCAGCCTCTGCGGACGAGCTCCCGATCCATGCTGGTGAGGAACACCGTCAGGAAAAGGGCGAACGGAATATGGGCGGCCAAGCCCCTGTTCGGACGGAGCCGTTCCCTGAGCGAGCCGCGTCCGCTCACCTCTTTTCAGGCGCTCCGGGCGCCGGAAGACGACATGCCGGGGCGTCTCTTCTCCTCCGCGCGAGCAGATAAGTCAAACAGGGCAGCGCGATCACCCCGGCCCAGGCCGCTCCCACGGCCAGCAGCGCGGCGAGACGGCCCGGCGATTTCGCCGCCTCGCGCAAATAGCCCCACGCAGTCGCCGCCTCTTGACGGTCACGGGGAAATGCTTGGCCCTTGGCGAACATGAGCCCAAGATGGAATCGGGCGCCGGCGTGGCCCTGCTCCGCCGCTAGGCGGTACCACACCAACGCGGGCGGGTAGTACCAGTGGGTGCCTCGGCCGTAGTAATACATCGTCCCGACGTTGAATTGGGCGTCGGCGTGCCCCTGCTCCGCCGCCGCGAGGTACCACCCCAGCGCTGCTTCGTAGTTTCGGGAAACGCCCCGGCCCTCGGCGTACAGCGTCCCCAGCTTGTTTTGCGCCGCGGCGTCTCCCCGCTCTGCGTCCGAACGCAGTTGCTCGATCGCCGGCGATTCAGCCGCCGCGGCCGCAACGAGCGCCGCCGCAACGAGCGCAGCCTTCAGAAAGGGCGTCTTATGCTTCATTCCGGATTGCCGTTGCATCGACCCCCGCGAGGCCGCGTTTCCATGCCTGGGGGCCGCCAATCTTTCAAGACGCAATTGCGCGCCGTGCGCAAACGAACTTCGCTACAAGTTTAACACCCTGGAAACTTTCAGAACTGGTCGATCCATAGCCGTCCCGTGTGAAGTAGTAAACTGTTCCGAACCCGTGCGCCGCCTTGCCGTTTTCGTCTGTCTCGCCCTCTGGGGCTGCGGCGCCGAGCGCTCGGTCCACCGCTTCCGCTACGCCAATTCCCAGCCGTCGCAGCACCCGCGCAGCATCTCTATGGACTTTTTCGAGCAAGAACTCGAGAAACGCACCTGGGGCCGCATCGACGTCGAGACGTATTATTCCGGCGTCCTCGGACAGGAGCGCGAGTTGATGGACATGGTGGCGCTCAACATCCTGCAAGGAACTCGCGGCGGATTCTTCGCCGACGCCACCCCGAAATATACGCTGTTCCTGCTGCCGTTTCTAGTCGAGGACTGGGATCAGGCGCTGCGGCTGGTCAACAGCGCTTTCGCCGCGCGCATCAACCGCGAGGCCCGCAAGAACGGCTTTCACGTTCCGGCCTGCGGCATCTCGCAGGGTTTCCGCGCGCACACGACCGGCGTGCGGCCGATACGCCGCCCGGAAGATTTCATCGGCCTGAAAATGCGCGTGCCCCCGCAAGAGGCAAACGTGATGACCGCGCAAGCCTTCGGCGCGAACCCGCAGGAATTGCCGTTCACCGAGGTCTATCAGGCCGCCAAGACGGGCGTCATCGACGGCCAGGACAACGCGCCCTCCAACCTCTGGGACATGCGCATTCACGAGGTCCAGAAATATCTGACGATCTCCAATTACAGCACCGGGCCAGACCCCTTCATGGTCAACCTCGACTGGTACGAGTCGCTGCCCGCCGACTTGCAGGTGATTTTCGACGCAGTCGCCCGCGAAGCGATCGCCTACAGCGACCGGATGAATCGGGAGAGCGAGCAAGAATATATCCGCAAGCTCTCCGAATACTTGGAGACGAACTATATCGAGGGCGCCGATCTGGACCCCTTCCGCGAGGCGGCGCGTCCGGTTTACGACTATCTGATCGGCAAGGGCTATTTCACTTGGGAAGAAGTGGAAGAAGCCCGCCGCGCGGCGAGGGGAGAGTAGCCCGATGCCGCCGGCCGAGTTGGAGCGCAAGCTCTCCGCCGCGCTGGAGGCCGTTCTGACGCTCGCTCTGTTTCTGATCTTCGCCGTGATCGCGGGGCTCGTTATCCTGCGCTACTTTTTCGGCGCCGGCGTAGTCGGCGCCAACGAGGGCGCGACGATCGTCTTCGTCTATGCTTCGTCGCTCGGGGCGGCGCTGGCCGCGGGCAGGGAGGAGCATATCCGTGTCGGATATCTGCCGGAGCGGTTCGGCGAACGCGGCCGCCGGGCGGCTCATGCGGCGTCCCTGGTTCTGGTCGGCGGGCTGAACGTCGTGCTGGTCGAGCGCGGCATCGAGTGGATCAGCGTCACCGGCGGCTACCTGATGCCGGCGACGCAACTGCCGCGCATGGCCGCGCAGATCAGCGTGCCGCTCGGCTGCGGCCTTGCGGCGCTCTATTGCTTCATGCGGTTGGCGGGGGCCTTGCGCGGGAGCTCCGGCGAATGATCCCGCTGCTGTTCGTCTCTCTGCTGCTGCTGATCGCGTTCGGCGTGCCGATCGCTTATGCGCTAGGACTTTCGGTGCTGCTCTATTTTCTCGTCGACGATCCTCAACTGATCCTGGTGCTGCCGCAGCGGCTGTTTTCGGGATTCGATTCGTACGCTCTGATCAGCCTGCCGCTTTTCATCCTGATGGGCCAGGCGATGAACGCAGCGCGGATCACGGCCCGCTTGATCGATTGCAGCTTGCTTTTTGTCGGCCGTTTTCGCGGCGGTCTCGGCCTGGTCAACGTTCTCGCCAGCATGTTGTTCGGCGGGATCTCGGGTTCGTCGGCCTCGGACACCGCTTCCATCGGCTCCGTGCTCATCCCCGAGATGGGGCGCCGCGGCTACCCGCGTCCGTTCGCGGCGGGGATCACCGTGGCCTCGGCGACGATGGGCATGATCATCCCTCCGAGCATTCCCATGGTTCTGTACGCCGTTGCGGCGCAGCAATCCGTGGGGCGGCTTTTCCTCGGCGGCGTGCTTCCCGGACTGCTGGTAGGCGCAATGCAACTCGGCCTGACGGTTGCGTTTGCGCGCAGGCGGAACTATCCGCGGGAAGACGCGCCGCGCGGCTGGGGCCATGCCGCGCGGGAAATCGCGCGGTCGCTGCCGGTGCTGTTCATGCCGGTTTTCGTTGTCGGGTCGGTCGTATTGGGCATGGCTACGGCCACGGAATCGGCGGCGCTCGGCGTGCTTTACGCCCTGCTTGTCGGGTTCGTCGTCACGCGGGCGCTGACGCTCGCGGCATTCCGCGCCTGCCTGTTGTCGGCGGCCTTGACCAGCGCCAAGATCATGCTGATTATCGCCATGTCGCAGGCATATATCTGGGTGCTGGCGCTGGAGCGCGTGCCGCAGGCTATTGCCGATTCCGTCGCCGCTCTCGGTCTGGGCGTCACGGGAACGTTGCTGTTGATCGACCTGATCGTGCTCGCGGCCGGAACGGTGATCGATGTCAGCCCGGCGATCCTGCTGCTGACGCCGGTGTTTTTGCCGGCGCTCGAGCAGGCCGGGGTTTCGCCGATTCTGTTCGGGGTGCTGCTCGTCTCGGGGCTCGCCGTCGGGGCCTGCACGCCTCCGGTGGGGACGTGCCTGAACGTCGGCGCTGCGGTCTCCGGGCTTGGCATCGGCACGATCTTTCGCGGCGCGGCGCCGTTCCTCGCGGCCAACGTCGCGGCGCTCCTGCTGATAACCTTGTTCCCCGACTTGGCGCTTTGGCTGCCGAATCTTTTGATGGAATGACGCCCCGCGCGGCGCTTACAAGCGGGAGATCGCCGAATAGCCCATGAAGACCGCCATCAGCGTCGCCGAGACCCACAGCATCAACGTAATCCAGCCCTTGGGCAGAATGCGCGCGGGCATTTTGCGGTAACGCAAATAGACTGTGAAAAAGCCGATTACCGGCAGCATGATCGCCTGCGCAACGCCGCCGATCTTGACCATTAACACAGGTTCTTCGAGCAGCATGAAATAGAAGCAGGGCACGGTGAGCAGGAAAACGACGAAAAAGCGGGTCGCCTGCAAGCGCTTGCGGTAGTCGCTCCTGTCGTAGATGCCGAGCATGCCGACGAAATCGGCCCAGACGCGGCAGTTGGCGGCGGTCGAGGCGAAAACGGTCGAATAGAGCACGGCGAATGCGCCGGCCATGAAAATCGGCAGCGACCAGCCGCCCAGCGTCTGCGTGTAGATATTCGACAGCACGTGAACCATTTCCGAGCCTGCCGGGATCAGGCCCATGCCCTTGAGGATGCCCGCGCCCAGAAAATAGAACGCGATCGTGGCAAAGGTGTAAATCACCATGGAGTTGAGGACGTCCGTTCCCATCACGCGTATCCAGCCGAATGCGCGCTGCGTCCAGCGGTCGGAATCGTCACGCTTGCCGGTGTAGCGCGCATAGCCCTTTTCGATGCACCAATACGGGTACATGACGAGCTCGGTCGCGCCGACGCCGGTGATCCCGAAGGCGGCCACTGCCGTGCCCATGCCGCCTTCCGGCGGGCGGAACGTCAGGCCCGCCAAAACGGCGCTCCAGTCGAAATACTGCGGCAGCTTGAGCAGCAAGAAGCAGCAACTCACGGTCAACGCCGTAAAGCTCACGACGAGACCCATGGCGATGCGTTCGACCAGCGAATACTTGCCGGCGATGAGCAGCAGAATCGAAAGAGCCGCCAGGATCCAGACGAATGCGGTGATCGGAACGGCCGGAAACAAGCGGTTCAGAATCTCTGAAATGCCGCCCAGCATGGCGCCGATCTGGAACAACGTCGCCGTCACCATGAAGGCCCACATCCAAACGAGCCACGAAACTCTCCAGCGCGGTCCGGGCGCTTGGTCGAACGCCTCCAACGCGGTCTTTCCGGTGGCGATGGCGTAGCGCCCGAGCTCGTTCTGCACGACCGTCTTGATGAGGCAGCTCAAGACGATCAGCCAGAGCAGGGTGTAGCCGTTCTCGGCGCCCAGAACCGTCGTCGCGATGAGCTCGCCGGAACCGACGATGGAGCTGGCCAGGATGAGACCCGGGCCGATCAGCCTCATCGTTCCGCCGAAGGTTTGCGGCGGCTCGCGAATGTTTTCTGCCTTCAGGGCGTAGGGATCGTAGCCGGCTCGGTGCGTCATATGCGAGTTTGGCAATGCTACCACAGACGCCGCCGGGCTTACCGCGCCCTACTGCGCGTTCGTGTGCTGCGGCGCGTCCATCACCAGCGGCTCGGGGAAGTCTGCGGCTTTCTTGCCGCCGCGGCCGCGCAGGCGTTTGTTCTGCGAATTGCCGCGGGGAGCGTTCAGGGGAATCTCCATGCCGCCCAATTCGGTCATCATTTCGTACAGCCGCGTCTCCATGCGCTTGGCCGTAGCGGCGAGCGCGGGGTCGCGGATCAGGTTTTTTGTCTCGCCCGGGTCGGCTTCGAGATCGTAAAGCTCGTCGGTGTCCCAGAGGCCGTAATAGGTGATGTACTTGTAGCGGTCGCCGCGCAAGGCGAACTGCGTGGGCGAGTGCGGAAAGTTCTTTTCCCAGTAATAGACATAGAGAAAGTAGTCGCGCCAGGGGATTTTCTCTCCGGCGGCAAGCTGCAGGAAGCTTTGGCCGTCCATGTGCGCCGGCTTTTCGAGGCCCATCGCTTCCAGCACCGTCGGGCCGATGTCGATATTGGCGACGACCTCCTCGACCGCGGCGCCGGCCGGGAACAGCTCGGGGCATTGCGCCAGCATGGGCACCCGGATCGAGGTCTCGTAAGCGACGCGCTTGTCGATCAAGCCGTGCTCGCCGAACATGAAACCGTTGTCGCCCATGTAGATGACGAGCGTTTCGTCGTGGATGCCCATCTTCTTCAACTGCGCCGCGATGCGTCCGATGCTGTCGTCGACGGCGCGCAGCGCCTCGGAATAGCGCTTGTAGTAGCGCTCGACGTTGAGCTCGCTGTGATAGGGGAAATCCACTCCGTGCCAACTGTTACGTTGGTCTTTCAGCCAGCGCGGCTTGTTTTTGTAGTTCTCCGGCGTGTTGGCCTCGCTTGCAGGACGCCGGAAGGGGATGTCCGCCAGCGATCCTTCGTGCCTCTCCGCCGGCGTGAAGTTGGCGTGTACGGCTTTGTGCGAGAGGTATAGGAAAAAGGGCTTTTCCGCGGGTTTTTGCATTTCCAGCCAGTCGATCGCATAGTCGGTCAACTCGTCGGTGATGTAGCCCTTTTGCTTGACGCGCTTGCCGTCGACGTTCAGCGTGTAATCGGGCGTCGGCGGCAAATAGTGGCCCTGGCCGCGGAAGCTCACCCAGCGGTCGAACCCCGGCCGCGGCTCGTCCGTGGCGCCGCCCATGTGCCACTTGCCGATAAACGCCGTTGCGTATCCGGCCTTTTGCAGGTACTGCGGAAAGAACAGCGTGCCCTTGGGCACCAGCCGGTTGTTGTCGATCACGCGGTGCCGGAACGTGTACAAGCCCGTCAGGATCGAAGCGCGGCTCGGCGAGCAGAGCGAGGTCGTCACGAAGGCGTTCTTGAGATGAACGCCGTTCTTGGCCATGGCGTCCATGTGCGGCGTCTTGGCGAACTGGTGGTTCATGAACGACATCGCGTCGTAGCGGTGGTCGTCCGAGAGGATAAACACGACGCTGCGGGGCTTGGCGTCCGCGGTTTTCCTTGGCAAGACTTCGCTGGGGACGGGAACCACGGCCGCGAACGATGCGGAGACGGAAAGGGCGAGTAGAAAAACAGGGAGGCGCATAAGTTCCCCCAGTTTAGCCGAGACCGCCGGGAGGGACGCTAACCGGCGATGCCCAGCCAAGCGAAGAAAACCACCGCCGCCGCCAGCACGATGTTGACCCACGGCGGGTTTTTGAACGGCTTTCCGACCCACTCGAGCCGGTTGTTCATCATCAGCAGCGTGAGCGCCAGCAGCGGCAGGAACATGGCTCCGAATACGCCGTAAACCAATTGAATTTGCTTGACCGAGGCGTTCAGCAGAAACAGCGGAACGATTGCGATCAGGAACAGCCAACCGCGGTACGCCGCCGTTCGGCGCAGCTCTTGCGCGGATCCGTCCTGCAGACGGATGCAGTCCGCGAACATGTACGGAATGCTCTGCCAAACCCCCAGCAAGCTCGAAAACACGGCGCCCCAGAAACCGGCCAGAAATACGACGCGGCCGAGCGGGCCGACGGCCTCGGCCAGACGGTCGGCCATTTGCACGGCCAGCGCCGCGCCGCCCGCCTCGACGTCGATTTGCGAGCCGATCACGACCACCGACAGGCCGAAAAGTCCGGTCATGCCGTTGCCCACCGCCAAGTCGGCCTTGCATACCGGCAGCATCGCTTCGCCGCGCCGGCCCTGTTCTTGAATCCAGTACCCGTAGGAAAGCAGGGTTACCGTTCCGCCGACTCCGCCGAGCACGGCCAGCACCCATTGGGTTCCGCTGTCCGGGATGGACGGCGCGAACCCGGCCAGCACTTCGCCGGCGGGCGGCGCAACCACCGCCGCCGTGCCGATCACGGTCACGAACATCAGCCCAACCAGCGCCGCCATGATCGATTCGAACGCTTGAAAGCTGCGCCACAAGACCAGAGCGGCGCCGGCGAGAGAATGGATGACCGCCCAGATCAGCACCGACGTTTGCGGGCCGCCGAGCGGGTAGATCGCCGTGCCGGCCGTCCCGCAGGCGGCGGCCAGCGCTCGCCCGACGATCACCGTGAACAGCGTCAGGTAAATCAGGAAAACCCAACGCACCCAACGGCCCAGCTTGAGGCGCCAACCGTCGAGAAGCGTCATGCCCGTCGCCAACTGCCAGCGGGCGATGCCTTCGGTCAGCACATATTTCAGCCCGGCCCCGACGACTACCGCCCAAAGCAAGCTCACGCCGACTTCGCTGCCGGCCAGCGTGCCGGTCAGCAGGTCTCCCGCGCCAACGCCGGTCGCCGCCAGCAGGATGCCGGGGGCGATCATGCGGAACCGGCTGAGTTTCGGGGGCGCGGTTGCTGTCACGGTCGGTTCCCAGCATAACGAAGTTGCGCCCCGTACGACCCGCAACGAATCGAGGCAACGGGTTGATAAGCTGGAGATTCGGGATCGCCGATGCTTTCGCCGATCTTTTCTCTTTGCCGCCGGCCATGACTCGAATCGCGCCCTCCATTCTGGCCGCGGACTTTGCCCGCCTCGGCGAGCAGGTCAAGGCCGTCAAGCAAGGCGGCGCCGAAATGCTGCACATCGACGTAATGGACGGGCGGTTCGTGCCCAACATTTCGATCGGCGTTCCGGTCGTCGAGTCGTTGCGCGCCGCGACCGACCTGACGCTCGATTGCCACCTGATGATCGTCGAGCCGGGAAAATACGTCGAAGCCTTCGCCAAGGCGGGTGCGCGGATGATCTCCGTTCACCAGGAGGCATGTCCGCACCTCGACCGCGATATCCGCCGCATCCGGGAGCTGGGCGTTCAGGCGGGCGTCGCGCTCAACCCGGCAACCCCGCTGCACACCCTCGACGAAGTTCTGCCCATTGTCGATTTCGTGCTGATTATGAGCGTCAACCCCGGCTTCGGCGGGCAAAAACTCATCCCCGCGGCGGTCGAAAAGGTCGGGGCGCTGGCCGGCATCCGCGCCGAGCGCCGGCTCGATTTTCGAATCGAAGTCGACGGCGGAGTCGATCTGTCGAACGCCGCCGCAATTGCCGCCGCGGGTTGCGACATCCTTGTCGCCGGTTCGAGCATATTCCGAGCCGGCGATCCGGCCGAGGCGGCGCGTTCGATGATACGCTTAACGAACCCGCCGGGCGCGGCTCGTGCGTAACAATTCATGCTGGGCCGTGCCGGGCGCAGAATGCGCCCCCGCCGCTTTGCGGAATCGTGCAGAATAGAAGAAAGCGATGCGTATGAAAACGACGAAGTTCCTCTCGGCCGCTCTCGGCTTGGTTTTGCTGCTCGCGGCGAGTTGCGGACGAAGTCCCTACGACAATCCCATCGCCAACAACTCGCAGCAGCCGGACAAGATACTGTTCGACAAGTCCATCGAAAACATCGAGAAGCACAAATACGAGTTGGCTCGCATCACGCTGCAAACGCTGATCAACACGTATCCCGACAGCGAGTACATCGCCAAAGCCAAGCTGGCGATTGCCGACAGTTGGTACCGCGAAGGCACTTCCAGCGCGCTTGCCCAGGCCGAAGCGGAGTACAAGGATTTCATCACCTTCTTCCCCAACATGGAAGAAGCCGCCGAGTCCCAACTCAAGATCTGTCAGATCCATTACAACCAACTGCAAAAGCCCGACCGCGACAACCGCCACGCGATCCGCGCCGACCAGGAGTGCCGGCAATTGTTGCTCCGCCATCCCAACAGCGTGTTTCGGCAAGACACCGAGCAGCTTCTGCGCAATGTCCAGGAATTGATCGCCGAGGGCGAATACCGCGTCGGCAAGTTTTATGTCGGCAAGGGAAGCTTCCGCGCCGGCGCGAATCGGCTGCAGGCGATGTCGGATCATTATCCGCTCTTCAGCAAAGCCGACGAAACGTTATGGGTTCTCGCCGGGACATACGAAAAGCTGGGCGACAACTTCGAGGAGCAGGAGGTGAGCGCGTACCAACAGATCGTTCGCGGCTATCCGCTGAGCCCGTATGTCGAGGAGGCCAAGCAGCGGTTGACGGCGATGGGCCGGGAAATTCCCGAGACCGACCCCGATCGTTTCAAAATCCACCAGTACAACGTGGAGAACCGTGTCTATAGGGACCGCCTCGGCAGTTTCTGGGGGATGTTCGCCGGGAAGCCCGATCTGGGCTTTGCGGCCAAAGCCGGCGATCCGATGATGACCACGCTCATGCCGCGCACGCCCCCCGGCATCCGCGCCTCGGCCGCGGCGGCGGCCGCTGAACCCAGCGCCGAAGTGGCGGTGGAAACGATTTCCGGTCCGAGCGCTCTCGACACCGAGCCGGACGCGCGCAGGAACCAGCCGCGGCAAGAGCAGCCGCAATAGAGTTCGAGTGGCCGACATACTCATCGCGGACGACAATCCGCACGCCCGGCACATGGCCGAGGCGGTTCTTGCGCCTGAGGGGCACCGCGTCAGCGGGGTCTCCGACGGGGAGGCCGCCCTGCGCCGTATCCAAGACGCCAAGCCCGACCTGGTCTTGCTCGACACGAAGATGCCGCGCGCCGACGGTCTAGCCGTGTGCCGCGGCATACGCTCGGACCCCGGCTTGGTCGACGTGCGCCTCGTGATGCTTGCCGGCCCGCTCGACCCCCTCGACCGCGAGGGGGCCGCTGCCGCGGGTTTCGATGCGGTCCTGCAAAAGCCTCTCGACGCGGACGGCCTCCTCAAAACCGTCAACGAACTGCTCGGCGGCCGCCGTAAGGACGCTGCCGCCGCTCCGACCGTCGATCCGCTCACGCATCTGGTCGAAGAAACGCTCATCGGCAAGCAGGAACGCATTGTGGAAAGCGAGATTCGCCAAGCCGTCGAAGAGGTCTTGACCGCGGCCATGCCGGCAATCGTCGAGCGTATTACCATGCAAGTCAGCCGCAAGCTCAAAGAGATATGACCGCGGGCCGCCGTGAGCCTGAGAGTAAAGAGACCCTGGCGCCGGCGGGCGCGTCCGCGGCGGGTGAAGGCGCGGGACAGCCGGCAGAGCGCGAGCCTTCCCCTTACGACGTCGGCATCGAAGAATTCGAAGGGCCTCTCGATCTCCTGCTGGACTTGATCCGCAAGCACCGCGTCGATGTCTTCGACATCCCCATCGCCAAAATCACGGATCGGTATCTGGGCTGCATTCGCCGCGCGGAAGAGTTGAACGTCGAAGTCGGCGCCGAGTTCATCTTGATGGCCGCGACTCTGATTCAGATCAAATCGAAGTTGCTGCTGCCCGACGATCCGACCGTTCCGCCCGACGAGCGCGAAGACCCCCGCGAAGAGCTTGTGCAGCAGTTGCTCGACCGCGAAAAGTTCGTACAGGCGGCGCAAATGCTCAAGCACAAACGCGTTGTCGAAGAAAACGTATGGTCCGTCCCGTCGCCGGAAGACTTCGCCGGAGAAGACGATGAAGAACCGGCCCTGGAGGTCACCTTGTTCGATCTCGTGCAGACGTTCGAGGAAGTCCTGGAGCGTTTCAAGAGCCGTCCGCGGTTCGAGGTCGAGGAAGAAGAGGTTTCCGTCACGGGCCGCATTGCCTACCTGAAAAATTTATTGACGAGCGAAGACCGTCCGATCTCCGTTCGCAGCGTGTTTTTGCGGCAACCGAGCCGCCGCGCCCTGGTAGCTACGTTCTTGGCGCTGCTGGAGTTGGCCAAGGCGCGGGCGGTCGTGCTGAGCCAAGCGGAAATTTTCGGCGATATCGTGATGCGCAAGCATAAGATGTTCGACGCGGCGTTCAACGACGCCGGGGTGTTTCCGGTTATCGACGGAGGTCGCCGATCGTGAGCGGCGGGACACAGACGAGCGCAGCCTCGGCAATCCCGGTCGCCCGGCAGACGCTGCCGGGCATCGAGCCCGGCCCCGAGGAGCGGCAAGCCCTGCTCGAAGCCGTGATCTACGCGGCGGACGATCCCCCGGCAATCGCCGACTTGGCCGCGGGTCTGGGCCTGCCGGCGTCGATGGTGAAAAAAGACCTGGAGGAACTCATCGCATCCTACCGTTCCGCCGGCCGGGGAATCGAGATTCGAGCGGTCGCCGGCGGTTACAAGATGTTCACCAAGCCGGAGCATCACGAGGCCGTCAAAGCCTTCATAAAAACGCTGCGTCCCAAGTTGAAGCTGTCTCTCCCCGCGCTTGAGACGTTGGCCGTCATTGCTTACAAGCAGCCGGTTACCATTCCCGAAATCCAGGCCGTGCGCGGCGTCAACGCGGCGGGCGTCATGCATACGTTGCTGAAGCATCGACTGATCGCGGCCGCGGGCCGCAAGAAAGTCATCGGCCGTCCGATGCAGTACAAGACGACGAAGGACTTCCTGGTGCAATTCGGCCTGAACGACCTGACCGAGTTGCCGAGCCTCAAGGAAATGGAAGAGCTCAGCCGCGCCGCGCTCGGCGAAGACAACGTTGAAGCGTCGAGGGTAGAAACCGATTCGAATTCTCAGGCGGAAGCCGAAGACGCCGGCGCCGAGTCGTAGGCCCGGGCCGGCCGCCGCGCATGCTTTCGAAATGCTGGAACGACTGCAGAAGATTATTTCCGGCGCCGGCATTGTCTCGCGGCGCAAGGCCGAGGAGTTGATCGCTGCCGGCCGAGTGAGCGTGAACGGCGAGATTGTCACGGCGCCGGGAACGAAAGCCGACCCGAGCAGCGACCGTATCCAAGTCGACGGCAAGGTCCTCGAACCCGCGGCCAAGCGACGCTACTTCGTCGTCAACAAGCCCAAGGGGTATGTGGCGACGACCAGCGACCCGGAAGGCCGGCGCACCGTGATGGACCTGCTCGACAAGCGCGTCCGTAAGGGCCTCTACCCGGTCGGGCGGCTCGACTACAACACCGAAGGGTTGCTGCTGCTGACCAACGACGGCGGCTTCGCCAACCATATCCTCTCCGCCAAGAGCGGTATTACGAAAACCTACGAGGTGAAGGTCAGCGGCGCTCCCCCGGCCGAGCAGATCGACAAGCTGAGAAGTGGCGTGCGGCTCGACGGACGGCTCGTTGTGCCCGCGGCGGTCAGGCTGCTGCGGCCGGCGAAGAATCCCTGGTACGAAATCGAGCTTGCGGAGGGGCGAAACCGTCAAATCCACCGCATGTTTCAGAGCATCGGCTTCCTGGTGGAGAAGATTCGACGGGTGCGCATCGGGCCGCTGGCGCTCGGCAATTTGCAGTCCGGGCAAGCCAGGGAGATGTGGCCCGCGGAAGTCAGGCGGCTGTTGGCGCCGCCGGAAACCGCCAAGAAACCTACGCGACGCAAGACCGGCCGCAAACGCTCAGCGCAAGCAGCTAAGCCCGCGTCGCGCGGCAGTCATCGTTGAACCACTGCGATAGTCGTTTTGCCCCGTCTCCCCTCGCCGAAGCAAAGGGAGGTGGCGGCGCTGACGCCTGACGTGCTCAGCTTTTGATCGGTTTCAATCCGCTCCCCTTGCCGAAGCAAGGGGAGATGGTGGCGTTTTGGCTGTGGTGGATTGGGGAGCGCAAGTTTCAATCCGCTCCCCTTGCCGAAGCAAGGGGAGATGACGCGCATGTGGCCTCGCCGACGCCGGGGCACGTGTTTCAATCCGCTCCCCTTGCCGAAGCAAGGGGAGATCCGAGCGCGAGGCCATCGAGTACGTGATGGGTCTCGTTTCAATCCGCTCCCCTTGCCGAAGCAAGGGGAGATGGAGAACACGTCTCCAATGTCCTCGTTACTGATCCAGTTTCAATCCGCTCCCCTTGCCGAAGCAAGGGGAGATCGCCAAGGATTTTCGATACGGCCGCGCCGAGATCAGTTTCAATCCGCTCCCCTTGCCGAAGCAAGGGGAGATGCCTCCCGTCCGCGGGTAGCTCCCGCGCTGATGAGTTTCAATCCGCTCCCCCCGCCGAAGCGGGGGGAGATCACGACGAATCCGAATAGCCCGCAGCAATTTGTACTCGTTTCAATCCGCTCCCCCCGCCGAAGCGGGGGGAGATGCCGGCGAACGAATCGACCGATACGGCTCCGTCGCGTTTCAATCCGCTCCCCCCGCCGAAGCGGGGGGAGATGCGAGCACGGATGCGCGGTTCTCGTTCCTGCAATGTTTCAATCCGCTCCCCCCGCCGAAGCGGGCGGAGATCCAGGCGCTGCTCGGCCGCGGCGGCCTCTTTGACGTTTCAATCCGCTCCCCCCGCCGAAGCGGGGGGAGATATCGCCGGCCAGGGCGGCATCCATAATCTCGCTGGTTTCAATCCGCTCCCCCCGCCGAAGCGGGGGGAGATGATACCTACGTGGGCCGCAAGTACTCACTCCCTATCGTTTCAATCCGCTCCCCCCGCCGAAGCGGGGGGAGATTCCGGGCAGCGCGCGGGTGACCAGATATCCCCGATGGTTTCAATCCGCTCCCCCCGCCGAAGCGGGGGGAGATCAAGGTCGGGCGAAAAACGGTGAGCAATCGCGGCACGTTTCAATCCGCTCCCCCCGCCGAAGCGGGGGGAGATTCGGGAATACCGCGTCTTCCGTAAGGCGCGCGCGGCGTTTCAATCCGCTCCCCCCGCCGAAGCGGGGGGAGATGATGCCCACGCCGATCGCGCCCCAGATATTATTGAGTTTCAATCCGCTCCCCCCGCCGAAGCGGGGGGAGATGAGCTTACGGTCGTCGAATGCGAGGATGCGGTCGCGGAGTTTCAATCCGCTCCCCCCGCCGAAGCGGGGGGAGATGCGCACCTCCTAGCGCACCGCCGACCAAAGGATCACAGTTTCAATCCGCTCCCCCCGCCGAAGCGGGGGGAGATCAACCCGGCCGGGTTGTCCACGCGGTGGCTTTTGCGTTTCAATCCGCTCCCCCCGCCGAAGCGGGGGGAGATTCGTTGACTGTCTCAAGTGCGCCGGCGCGCCTGAGTTTCAATCCGCTCCCCCCGCCGAAGCGGGGGGAGATACGAGAGTTCAGGCGCGCCGTTCTTGAGGAACAGGGTTTCAATCCGCTCCCCCCGCCGAAGCGGGGGGAGATGTCGATATGCCGCGTCGCTCCGATCGCGGCGATATCCGTTTCAATCCGCTCCCCCCGCCGAAGCGGGGGGAGATGCGCAAGCGCTTCCTCGCGGCCGGCGCGGAGGAAGAGTTTCAATCCGCTCCCCCCGCCGAAGCGGGGGGAGATGCGCAAGCGCTTCCTCGCGGCCGGCGCGGAGGAAGAGTTTCAATCCGCTCCCCCCGCCGAAGCGGGGGGAGATCCTGAGACGATCGTCTGGATCCGCGGCCGCCAGTCGTTTCAATCCGCTCCCCCCGCCGAAGCGGGGGGAGATGATCGATCAGGGGGTGGGCGCGATCACGCTCGACGTTTCAATCCGCTCCCCCCGCCGAAGCGGGGGGAGATGCGTACGACCGCAGCGGTCGGGTGCCGGCCGCCGCAGTTTCAATCCGCTCCCCCCGCCGAAGCGGGGGGAGATCATGGTCGCCCTTTGGCGGCGCTGATACTCTTACGTTTCAATCCGCTCCCCCCGCCGAAGCGGGGGGAGATCGGGCGGGAAGAGAAATCAGCGCCACGGGCGCCATGGTTTCAATCCGCTCCCCCCGCCGAAGCGGGGGGAGATATGAGTACCACCTCTTATCTCTCCCGACTCACCTCTGTTTCAATCCGCTCCCCCCGCCGAAGCGGGGGGAGATCCGGGAGCTGCAACGCGAATGCACCGATACAGAGGGTTTCAATCCGCTCCCCCCGCCGAAGCGGGGGGAGATCCCGCATGAGCGACCTCGAAGAGACAGATGCCGACGTTTCAATCCGCTCCCCCCGCCGAAGCGGGGGGAGATCACGCCGAACGGCGATGCCTCGACCGGCGTATTCTGTTTCAATCCGCTCCCCCCGCCGAAGCGGGGGGAGATCGGGCGACCTCGACGAATGGCGCGCGCCAATCAGCGTTTCAATCCGCTCCCCCCGCCGAAGCGGGGGGAGATTGCGCAGGGACAGCCCGGCCGCAGCGTCCATGTGGTGTTTCAATCCGCTCCCCCCGCCGAAGCGGGGGGAGATGAGATGGCGCACAAAATCGACGACCGTGCGATCGTCGTTTCAATCCGCTCCCCCCGCCGAAGCGGGGGGAGATCGCCGGCTCGGCGATGGGTAATACCATATATAGGGAGTTTCAATCCGCTCCCCCCGCCGAAGCGGGGGGAGATGCTGCGACTTCGCAGATGTAATTGGGTTGATCGGCTGTTTCAATCCGCTCCCCCCGCCGAAGCGGGGGGAGATCTCCGCTCATTATCCCAGTCAATAGCACGCTCATGCGTTTCAATCCGCTCCCCCCGCCGAAGCGGGGGGAGATACCACGACCACCTACGCGCAGGTAATCCATCTCTGCGTTTCAATCCGCTCCCCCCGCCGAAGCGGGGGGAGATTCGATCGCGTCGAGGCGGCCGGCGTGGGCGGCCGAGTTTCAATCCGCTCCCCCCGCCGAAGCGGGGGGAGATGGCGTGCCGGTGGCGGTCTACGCCCAGCCGGATCCGTTTCAATCCGCTCCCCCCGCCGAAGCGGGGGGAGATCCCCGGAAAATCTTATGTGACCGGCCTCGAGAAAACGTTTCAATCCGCTCCCCCCGCCGAAGCGGGGGGAGATGTCGGGCGCCGTCCAGCCGCCCGACAAAATCGGCGATCGTTTCAATCCGCTCCCCCCGCCGAAGCGGGGGGAGATCAGATGCCGACGACGACGAGATTGCCGACTTCATCGTTTCAATCCGCTCCCCCCGCCGAAGCGGGGGGAGATCGGCGCACCTCCTGGAGGCGCCGCGCCGCCTCGTCGTTTCAATCCGCTCCCCCCGCCGAAGCGGGGGGAGATGCCGATGGCTGTAACCGGAGGCATACAAAAGGGTTATGCAGGCGGATGCGCGATTCGGCCAACCGATTGTCCTGAATTTTCGATTCAACTGTCAAGAAACGCGATAACCCGTTACTATGCAGTCGCTTGCGGACTGCGCGAATACACGGCAAAAACTTCGTTGCTTGGGTTTCGCGCATGTTACAAGATCAACGGCGCATCGAAGTCCACGGGTTCTTTGATTCCGTGATGCTCCGTCTCCTTTCGGGCGTTTTCCTCCATGCGGTAAAACCTGAGAGAATCCTGCTTCAAATCGATTTCCTTCAGCAGACGGTTCCTGAGCGCTGCCCATTCGCCTTTCCCTACCCGGCATTCGAAAAGCGACTTCTGAACCCGGACGCCGTAATCCTCACAAGCTCGCGCCACCCGGCGAAGTCGTTTTTGTCCGGGTTTATCTACAGTCGAAACGTCGTATGCGATCAGGATAAACATTATTTTGGAATAAAGGGGATGTAGTCGGGGATATCGCCGCGGAGTGTTCGCGCCAATAACCGGGCTTGAATACTGAAGACTTGCCCTAAGCGGATTTTTTGTTGGAACAGAGCATGTTTGATTTCCGTTTGTTTGCGCTGTTGCCAAACCCGGATGACTTCCTTCCTGCCCCGGTCGGTGAATTCGACGGCGCCGCCTTCTCGTTCGCGAAAATGCCCGGATTCGATCCGGCGGCGATTGATCAGGGTCAATGCCAGTCTCTCCGCCAAACAAGGCCGGAATTCTTCCATCAGGTCCAAGGCGCAAGCCGGTCTCCCCGCGCGCGTCGCATGGAGCCAACCGACATAGGGGTCCAGCCCCGCTGTCGTCAACGCAGCCAGGCAATCATGGCGGACCAGGGCGTAGATGAAGGAAAGCAGGCAGTTTATCCGGTCCCCGGGCGGACGCCGCCTGCGGGTTACGAATCTGAAATCCTCTCGTTGTTGCTTGAGCATGTGTTGGAATACCGAGAAATATACCTTGGCGCCCAAGCCTTCCAGTCCTCTGACCGGGTCGAGCGCTTCCCGGAGCCCGCAATCTCCGGCAACGGCCGGGGCATCGCCGAGCCGGCGGATCAGCCGGGCCAGCTCGGCCGCTGCGCCGGCCAACTCCCGGCGGTCGGCGTCGCCGGCGGCTTCCCGTCCGGAGCGCAAGAGGTTGGAGCGCGCGTTTTGCAGCTTTCCGGCGACGAACCGCCGCGCAAAGCGCGCTGCGTCCTGCGGGTTGTCCGCCGCGGCATACTGCGCCCGGCGCAGCAGATAGCGGGTGTCGCCGCTCCCCAGGACTTGCGCCAGCAGGTAGCCGTTTTCGGTGTGATAATGCACGGCTACCTGATGTTCCCAGCACAAGGCCATCGCCGAAGGCGTAACCGTGACTTGCCCGAACGCGCAGATGCTTTCCAGGTGGTGAATCGGAACGGCCAAGCGGGTTTGCTTTTCGATCTTGACTCGGAGCGTCAGATGGTCCTTGAGCACCACGGTTTTCGGAGTCGTCAGGTAAAGAGTGTTCTGGATGACGGCCATGATGCATCGTTGCGCCCTGCGCGGCGCACGGAGTCGGGCAACCTCTAATCGGCGGTGTCGAACACTTCCCGTCCGGCCCGCGCCAGCGTGGACGAATCTCCGACAATCTCAGGGAGGCAATAGTCGAAAAGCGAACATTGCGAACATTGGGGTTTATGGATTGCGTTCGGAACCCTTTCGTCTTCGATGAGCCGATGCACGGCTGCGGCGGCTTGTTCGGTGAGGCGGCGCAAGTCCTCTGTAAACGTCACCTCTCGGCGGCGCTGGCTGGATGCATGAAAAATGAATCCTCGGGGGATGTCCCGCCCGAACATTTCTTCCAGGCAGAGGGCTTGCGCGCAAAGCTGAGCGTCATCGTTGTCGAACCTGCGCCGTCTGCCCTTTTTGTACTCGACCGGCGTCAGCGAACCATCGGGTCTGCGCTCGACGATGTCGCACTTGCCGCTGAGCCGGAGCCGGTCCGACCAGACGGGCAGCGCGCGCAGCAGGGTCGCGCCTCCGACCGTTTCATAGCCAGGAATATCGGCTTGCTCGTGCAGTTGACTCCCGATCACGGTGTGCTCGTTGGTCCCGCGCCAACCCTCAACCGCCTTCAGCGCCGCCCGGCGTTGACAAAAAAGGTAGTCGTTGAGCAGCGAGAGAGGGATGGGATCGGGCGATAAGGGGAATAGTGCTCCAGTGGTCACAGTTTCTCGATCAATTCCACAGTTTTGGGAAGGTTGTTTCGGTTGATGGAAACCTCATAATCGAAGAATTGGCGGGCAGCTTGGACGGATTCCTTACGAGTAACCGTTATACGTTCAAACAACTTGTGTGCCGGCGCATTGCCGAGGGCGGATTGGTGTTTGAATACGATGAGCTTTTGCGGGGCCATAGTGCCGCGCGAGGCGGAGCGGTCGAGGTCAAACATATTCTGTAATGCCTGCCAAAGAAGGTTGAGGTCGTCGCCGCCGAATCCAGTGTCGCGTGCGAGGTTGGCGGAAATGAAACCGTGGCAACGGTACAAGCCATATGGAATGAGGTTCTTACGGCCCATCGTCTGGTTCGGAGCGTTAAGTTCCTTAGCCTCGGTAACGGCCATGCGGGTAATGGAGATGTCCATTGGCAGGATGGGATCAAGGCTGCGGCTGAAGCTCAGTTGCACGGGGCCGCGCACTTGTCCGGCGTTGGCTCCAGTGGACATTACCGCTCCGAACGTCCTCACATCGTAGTAGCGACGGCACATTTTGGCACGGGCGCTTTTCACTTGGTCGCGGGTGGCTTTCTTGGACTTGCCGTCCACTTCGTGGCCGAGGTCTTTGTGGGCTTGGGCGATGGAGTCGTTCAGGACCGCGCCCTGGCGAACGAAGATGTCGAACGGTTCTGCACCGCCGTTAGCTTCCAGCACATAGTTGCGGATTTTGCGCTTCAGGCACACATCGGAGACAAGACCGTGCATGTCCTGCGGGTCCATACGCGGAGCGTTGGCGGCATCGGGATCGCCGTTGGGATTGCCGTCCTTGCAGTCGAAGAGATAGACGAAGTCGTATCGGTTTCGGATGGGATTCATATTGTCCTCACTTTCGTTTCGATATTTAAGACTGAGTTAGCGGTTATTGCGTAGTGGGTTCAGCGTTGGCGGTTTGTTCTTTGCGCTCGATGGAGCGGCGTCGGTACTCGGCGTTTTGATGGTAGTAGCCCAGCGCGAAACGGCCTTGACCTTCGAGATCGAGGCTGGGTGGGAAATGGTCACCTAGCTCGGTAGTGATGGACTCGAAGTCCTTACGCACGTTTTCCGCTGCGCCACCGCCGGCTTTTGCCAAGTGAAATTGCGCGTTGCGAAAGAGTCGGCCCATCACCATGGCGGGCGTGGTGCTGGCTCCGGAATAGAAACGCTCGACAACGCCGGCATTGACATTGCCGAGAGCGAGATATTGGAGACGGTCAAAGACTGAGAAAAGTCGTCCGCAGAGATAGGCTGGATCTGTGGATTCGGTGTTCAATTTTGGGGTCATGTTGTTCCTTTCCTTGGGCTTCTTGAAACGGTCTTGACGAGCGAGGCAAGCCTTGATGAGAGCCAGGCGCGCCGGGTTGGTTTTATTGTCGGTTTCGATTTGCTGCCGCCGCAGCGCCGCGGCCAAGGCAGGCAAAGGCAAGGGCGCGTTGCGTAGCGCGGCATACAAAAGTTGCGTGGGGATCTGCGGGGGCAATTCGTCAAGCTTGGCGCGGACGAGACCGTACAGGAGATAGCCGAGCTTGAAATCGGAACGAACGGAATCGCCTTCCGGACGAACGATGGCGAGGTCTTCAAACCATTGCCGCACATTTCGTTCGACTTCGGGAACGGTGGATTCCAGCCAGTCGCGGACAATAATGCGGCCACCGTTGCCCGAGAGACTCATGGCGTAGTACTTGTGGTCGTCGAGAATGTGTTGCTGCTGCCCGGTGTGGGGCGCCTCAAGCAGATTGCGAATATCCTGTTCGTCTGCAGTTTCAAGCAGGTCAAACGGATCGTGAGAATCCTTCTCACGTGTCCAGTGAAGATGAACGATTCCGTTCTGCGGAAGGCCACGTTGGATGAGGTCGTTTAAAGCGCTGCGAATTTTCAACTCTGCTGTAGCAGAAATGGAGGCATTTTCACCTTGCTTCAACCCAAAAGAAGTGAACGAAGCCTTGTCAAAAGAAGTCAGATTGGTCCCCACGGCAAGACCGCCGGGCACGCCTTTGATTTTCTCCGTGGTGGAGATTGGCTCCGTCAACTCACCGGTCGCTATGCACAGGCGTTTCCTGCCCACGGCGTGCGGCCGCTGCTCTGCGCGGTGCCTGCGCCAGAATTCCTTGAGTTCCTCCAATTGCAATAGCAATCGGCCCGAGACTCGAAAAGTGATATTCTCGTTCGGCTTCGCCTTTTGTTCCACCAGTGAAGTGTGAAGCTTTTCGATCTCGTTCGGTCGGCTCAGGAAGTTCAGAGTTGTCTGAGCCACTGCGCCTTCATTGGGGCATTCGCCAGCGGCTGCTTCCAGAAGTTGCTTGAAGTAGGCGTGTGAACCCTTGCGACGTTCGGCTCGCTCAGGCTTCTTCGGATCGGGGAAATTGACCGCGCGCTCCAGCGTGTCGCAAAGAAAAAAGGCACGCGGTCGCGAGGCAACGGTAAGTTCTTTTTGCTCGATGAACGGACGGATAAGCGTTTTCGGTTTGGGCTTTTTCGCATTCGGATTGTCCAGCAGTTCGATGGGGCCTCCGGTGAGGTTCCCGGCGGCGTCCAGGGGGACGAGCCAGCGGACAGGCGCCTCGTGAAAATCGGCATCGCCGAGACCTTCCCGTTCAGCGTATTCGATGAGGGCTTGCAGCATCACGGTTTCTTTCGGGTTGGTTCAGACTTCAAGGCCCGCTTTGACGTCGCGCCAGTCGGGCACGTGGACGATACCGTTTTCGAGGCGGGCATGGAAAAAGGCGCCAAGAGGTTTCGGCTTTTCGATCTTGCCGGGTTTCCAGTTTGTGGGGATGTCGAGATCGAACACGTCGTAGAGGATATATCCCAAATCCGTGTCCGCATTGGCGTCTGGCGGCGCCGCCATGTCGCTCGGTTGACCCGGCTCGAAGTTGGCGGGGAATTCGCGGCAACCAAAGCAGGGCTGGGTGAAGCATTGGCCCTTCTCGGTGCGGCGGCGAAACATGCCGTAATACTTGCCCAGATTGTCGTCGCCTGGGAGTTCGTTGGGATCGAGAGGCTTTTTATGGGGCCGATTGGCCAAGCGGTTGAGCCCCAGGCTGGCTTCGATGACATAATCTACGTCACGGAGGGCAAGCGTGTTGCGTTGCGTGCGGTCGTCCTCGGCCAGGATGGGCTCGGGCTTGCGGGAGTTGGCGACGGATTTTACTTCGTTGCGGCGGAAGCTGAGAAATTTGATGGGACGGCGAACGGCGATACGATGGACGCGCCAGCGGAATTGCGGCTTGTACAGAATCGCTTCGAGAATGCCTCGGGCAGCCGAGGGCGTGGGCACGGGGTAGCTCACGCGCTCGACTTTCATTTCCGGGCGCGTGAAACAGGCCAGATCGCCCCAGACACGGAGATGGACGTGTTCAGTGTTCATAGTTAGGGAAGGTCTGAACAATAGGCAATTTTAGGGTATGGGAGCGATCAAGGCGTAGGTAGCGGGGCAAGCAATAGGCGGGGGTGGGCGATACTGGGGCCGAAACCAGCTATGGGCAGCTATTTTTCAGGCTGCAGTAGGGTTTTGAGGGCGCTTTTTGCCTATTGGACACACTACGCCCTGCAGATTACGCCGCAGCAAGCGGCAAGCAGTGCTGCCTGGCCAGGAACAGATTGACCAAAGCACAATTGACGTACACCCGCTGAGTGTTCTTCTCCAGCCCGCGGTAGCGCACCTTGCTGAAACCGAAAATCCGTTTCAGCACCTGAAAGGGATGCTCGACCTTCGCGCGCACCTTCGATTTGGCCCGGTTGCGCTCCTTTTGCGCGGCGCTCAACGGCCTTTGGCGGGTTCCTTTCCGGTGCGTGCAGTCCTGCGCCTGCGGAGCCTGCTGCCGAATCGCCTGCCCCTGCCCCTGATAGGCCGCATCTCCCCACACTCGCTCTTCGTTGCCGTGCAGCAACTTGCCGATCACCTGCGAGTCATGTACGTTCGCCGCCGTCGTCGCCACGGAATGGATCAGCTTCGTCTCGGCGTCCACTCCGATGTGCGCCTTCATCCCGAAGTACCACTGATTCCCCTTCTTCGTCTGACGCATCTCCGGGTCCCGCTTCTTCTCCTTGTTCTTCGTCGAACTCGGCGCGTCGATGATCGTCGCATCCACAATCGTCCCGCCGCTAACCTTCAGCCCTTGCTCTTGCAAGTGTGCGTTCACCGCCCCGAAAAGCGCCGCCCCCAGTTTGTGCTTCTCCAGCAGCCGGCGAAACTTGCAGACCGTCGTCTCGTCCGGCGCCGGCTCCCGGCACAAGTCGATGCCCGCAAAACGCCGCATCGCGTTGGAGTCGTACAGCGCTTCCTCCACTCCCGGATCCGACAAATTGAACCACTGCTGGAGAAAGTGGATGCGCAGCATCCGCTCCACGCCCACCGGCGGACGCCCTGCCCCTTGACGCTGCGGGTAGACCGGCTTGACCAGCGCGCAGAGCTTCTCCCACGGCACTACCCTGTCCATCTGTTCCAAAAATCGCTCCCGCTTGGTCACCTTGCCATAGCGCTCGAATCCTGCTTCCGCCAATGTCCTTTGTCTGTTCAGCGCTCCCTGCATCCTCTCCTACCCCCTCATTCCTGCTATTATTCTATCCGTCTACCCAACGGTCAATTAATCAGACTTTCCCTAGATACCGAAGGGAGGCCGCTTGCAACGATGAAACGGTTTTTATTGGCGGTTTCGGCGCTGCTCATTGCTTCGAGTCTTGGCGTTCCGGCGGGCGCCGCCGATCTCGAACCCGATCAACTGGACTTTTTCGAGAAAAAAATCCGTCCGGTCCTGGCCAAAAACTGTTACATGTGCCACTCCGCCGAGGCCAAGACGCGCATGGGCGGCCTCTCGCTGGATACGAAGCAAGGCATACGCAACGGCGGGCAGCGAGGCCACGCCGTAGTTCCGGGCGACGTCGAGGCCGGCGTGCTGCTGGGAGCGCTGCGCCACGAGGGCAAGCTGAAAATGCCGCCGATGGGCAAGCTTCCCGACGAGGTAATCGAGGATTTTGCGTCATGGATCAGGATGGGCGCTCCGGATCCGCGCGAAGCGAAGATCGCCCGGACGCAATCGACAATCGATGTCGAGAAGGGCAGGGAATACTGGGCGTTTCGGGCGCCGGAGAAGGCCGCTCTTCCGCCTGTCCGCGACATTGCCTGGCCGCGGGGCGCGGTCGACCAGTTCATTCTGGCGAAGATCGAAGAGAAAGGGCTGCGGCCGGTGAGCGACTCCTCCCGCGAGGCGTTGCTTCGCCGCGTCTCCTACGACCTCACCGGCCTGCCGCCGGCGCCGGCGGAAATCGCCGCGTTCGTTGCCGACGACGAGCACGCCTTCCGCAAGGTGGTTGACCGGCTGCTCGCCTCGGAGCATTTCGGCGAACGCTGGGGCCGCCATTGGCTCGACGTCGCACGCTACGCGGAAACCATCGGGCGGACGCGCAATCTTCCTTTCCCGGTCGCCTGGAAGTACCGCGACTATGTGATCGATGCGTTCAACGCGGACAAACCCTACGACGAGTTCATCCGCGAGCAGATCGCAGGCGACCTGCTGCCTTACCGCGATCGAGGCGAGCGCAACGCGCAGCAGATTGCCACGGGGTTCCTCGCGCTGGGGGCGCACGATCTCAACGAGATCGACCGCAAGCTCTTCCCCATGGATGTCGCCGATGAGATGATCAACGTGACGACGCGCTCGATGCTGGCTTTGAGCGTCGGCTGCGCGCGCTGCCACGATCACAAGTTCGATCCGATTCCGACCAAGGACTATTACTCCATGGCCGGCATTTTCCGCAGCTCCGAGTTGCGCGACGGCCTCCGTCTGCGGCCTCGTTTCAATTCGGGCTATTTCCGCATTCAAAAAATGGTGATGCTGGACGGAGTTCCCGATTATTCGGGCGGGAACGCTGCCGAGCTGCGCGCCAAACGCGAGCGGCTGTGGAACGAATTGCTGGCCGCCGAAGAAAAACGCGACCGCGCGGAAACGCGCAAGCTGGCCCGCGAGCTCGGCGACATGCCCGTGCCCGAGAACTTGGCGATGGGCGTAGTGGAAGCCGAGCAGGCCGTCGACTGCCAAGTCAACATCGGCGGCGACCCGCACACTCTCGGCGACGAGACGCAGCGCGGCTTCGTACAGGTCTTGTTCCCCAAAGACCGCGCTCTGCCGCAAATCGGCAAGGACGAAAGCGGCCGCCTGCAACTCGCCGCCTGGCTGACCGACCGCGACAACCCCATGACCGCCCGCGTGATGGTCAACCGCGTCTGGCACCACCTGTTCGGCCGCGGCATCGTCAAGACCGTCGACAATTTCGGCAAGATGGGCTCCGCTCCGACGCATCCGCAACTGCTCGACTACCTTGCGGTGCGGTTCATGGAGCAGGGTTGGTCCGTCAAGAGCCTCATCCGCGAGATCGTGCTCAGCCGGACGTACCGCCTCTCCACCGACTTCGACGAAAGGAATTTCGAGATCGAGCCCGACAACACGCTGCTGTGGCGCGCCAACCGCCGCCGGCTCGAAGTCGAAGCGCTGCGCGATTCCGTCTTGCTGATCAGCGGAGAGATGAGCGCCGAACGCCCGGAGGCTTCTCCGGTGCATGCCTTTTCTCGCAATCAGTTGATCAACGCAGGAAACAGGCAAATCAAGCCTTGGGAAATCGAAGAAACCTACCGCAGCGTTTATGTCCCGGTAATTCGCAATCAGGCGAACCGGTTCTTCGAGACGTTCGACTTCCCCGAGCCGAGCGAGACTCACGGCGCGCGCGACGTGACCACCGTTGCGACGCAGGCGCTGTTCCTGATGAACAGCGATTTTGTGCAAGCGCATGCGCAAACCGCCGCGGAAAGGCTCGTCGCCCGGGAAAAATCGGACGCCGAGCGGGTCCGGCGCGCTTTCCGCCAAGTGCTTTCCCGCGAGCCGACCGAGGCCGAGGTGGAAAGGTCGCTGGCCTTTATCGCCTCCACCGTCGAGGCGTTGCGCTCGGAAGAACAGCCCCGGTGGCGGCACAGCCGCGTCAATGCCGAGGACGACGTCGAGGACTGGCTTTTTGCCGCCGTGACCGAATTGCTGCGGCGTCAGCCGACGGCTTCCGAGATGGCGGACGCCATAGACTACGTGAGCGAAGAGCAGCCGAGCGCCGAGAAAAACATCCAGGCCGTCAAGCGCTTCTTCGTGAATAACGAGGGCAACCTGCGCCGCCGGCAAATCGGCAAGCTCGTGGAGTTGCTTCGCGGACGCCCGGCGGACCCCCGCGATTTCGACGAGATCGCGGCGTTCCTCGAACGCGTCGGACGGCCGGCGCGGGACCGGAGCGTCCCCTCGGTTCGCGGCCCGCAGGAAGCGTGGGCCCGCTTGTATCACGCGCTGTTCAGCAGCGCCGAGTTCCGCTACCGCGGATAAACCGACCAAGACTGACGAGAGGTTCGAAGATGACCCATTCCGATTTCAGCCGCCGGAATTTTTTGAAGTCCGCAACCGCCGGTTTCGGCTATACGGCGTTTGCGCATCTCGCCGCGCAGGAGGCGTTACGCGCCAAGACGTTCAAAAACCCCTTGCTGCCCAAGCAGCCCCATTTCGAGCCGAAGGTCAAGCGGGTCATTTTCCTGTTCATGCAGGGCGCTCCGACGCAGCACGAAACCTTCGACTACAACCCGGAGTTGGAGAAGCATGCCGGTCAAAACACCGAGATGAATCTCGCCGCCGGCAATCAAAAGGGGAAAATACTGCCGTCGGTTTACAAGTTCGACCGCTGCGGCGAGAGTGGCCTGCTCATTTCGGAAGTCTTTCCCCATCTTCAACAGCACGCCGACGACCTGTGTCTGCTCAACGGCATGCATACCGATACGCCGGCGCATCCGCAAGCGTCGATTTTCACGCATACGGGCAACATCACCTTCGTCAGGCCGTCGATGGGCTCGTGGGTCGTTTACGGCCTCGGCACCGAAAATCAGGACCTTCCCGGCTTCGTGACCATGAACCCCCCGCCGGTCGGCGGCGCGGCGCTTTACGGCTCCGCGTTTCTGCCGGCGACGTTTCAGGGCACGCGCCTGAATATCGATCCGGGCCAGGACCCCATCGGCAACATTCGCAATGCGCGGATGGGCCTCGAAGCCCAGCGCCGCCAGATTGATTTCGTGCAAGACCTCAACCGCGGTCTGCTGGAAAAGAACAAGGTGGACAGTCAAGTCGAAGGGGTCATCCAGTCCTACGAGTTGGCCTTCAAGATGCAGAAGACCGTTCCCAACGTCATGGATATTTCGCAGGAGCCCGAGCATGTCCGCGCGCTTTACGGCATCGACGACAAGGAGACGCGCGACTTCGGCACGCAGTGCTTGTTGGCCCGGCGCATGGCCGAAGCCGGTGTGCGTTTCATCGAGCTCGGCCACCGCGGTTGGGACCAGCACAACAGGCTCCGCGCCCGCCTCAAGGCCAACGCGACCGCGACCGATAAGCCGATTGCCGCCTTGATGACCGACCTGAAGCAGCGCGGCCTCATGGAAGACACGCTGATTGTCTGGGGCGGAGAGTTCGGCCGTTCGACATTCGAGCAGAACAAAGGCGACGGTCGCCGCCACAACAACCGCGGCTACACGATGTGGATGGCCGGC
Organism: Bryobacterales bacterium; assembly: GCA_965214915.1. Lineage (GTDB taxonomy): Bacteria > Acidobacteriota > Terriglobia > Bryobacterales > UBA6623 > CATQHP01. The sequence goes on from CBDCCP010000002.1 coordinate 541,506, forward strand.
GGCGGCGTCAAGGGCGGCATCCGTCACGGGCGCTGCGACGCAACCGGCGCGGCCGTGGAAAACAAGGTCCATCTCCACGACCTCCACGCCACGATGCTGCACCTGCTCGGACTCGACCACAAGAAGTTGACCTACCGCTACGCCGGGCGCGACTTCCGTCTCACCGACGTTCACGGAAGAATAGTCAACGAGGTGCTCGTTTAGGCGTCGAGCGCCGCCGCGTCAGGGTTTGCGAAAGATTGCGGAACATTGCGCCGCGGGGCCGCAGTTCGTCCCGAACTGCGCCGTCCGCAGCGTCAACCGCCTTCCGCAAACGTGAGCGTCCAATGCGGCGCAAGAGCGTACATTTGTCCGTTCCGAGACGGATTGCAGGCCGTTGCCGATAGGTTTGCCGGCGGTTTCGTGATAGCCTACAAGCGCCTCTCCGGGTGCTGCGTGCGACACGGGCGCCCGGTTCCGTCTGCGAATGGAGAAGAAAAATGGACAAGAAGAATCTTATTGTCTCCGGTTTGGCGGTCTACGTTGTCTTCCAACTCCTGGACTTTCTCGTGCATTCGGTTCTGCTGAGCGGAGCCTACGAGGCCACCGTCGACGTCTGGCGGCCCGAGGACGAAATGATGTCGATGTCATGGATCATGTTTCTCGCCAACCTTTTGTGGGCGTTTATCTTCGTTCACCTTTTTGCCCGGATGCGACAAGGGCAGGGAATCATGGAGGGACTGCGCTACGGTTTTTGCATCGGCCTCTTCGTGACTGTGCCCATGGCTTACGGCTTTTACGTGGTGTTGCCCGTCCCGCACTCGTTGGCCCTCGCCTGGCTCGTATACGGGATGATCCAGATCATGCTCTGCGGAGCGGTTCTGGCTCTCGTGCATCGGCCCCGGCAATCGACCCGATAGAGGCGGCGGTCGCTGGACTCGGAGTCTCCCGGGCGCCCGCCGCTAACGCCGGAATACTTGTCGGAGAAAAAACCACGTTCCCGAATTTACGTCTGTTAAGTTGGCCAATCGTTTCGTGGTAGCCTACAGGCGCTTCGCCGGGCGCCGCGCGCCCGGTTCTGCCTGTGTATGGAGGAGAAAATGGACAAAAGAAACCTCATAGTTTCCGGTTTGGCGGTTTATGTCGTCCACCGGGTACTCGACTTTCTCGTGCATGCGGTTCTGCTGGAAGGAGCTTACGAGGCCACCATCGACGTCTGGCGGCCCGAGGACGAGATGATGTCGATGTCGTGGATCATGTTCCTCACCAGTCTTTTGTGGTCGTTCATCTTCGTCCACATTTTCGGCCGGGTCCGGCAAGGGGAGGGAGTCATGGAGGGGCTGCGCTACGGCTTTTGCATCGGCCTCTTCGTGACCGTTCCCATGGCTTACAATTCGTACGTCGTGATGCCCGTTCCGCACTCGCTGGCTCTCTTGTGGTTCGTGTACGGGATGCTCCAGATCATGATCTGCGGAGCGGTTCTGGCTCTCGTGTACCGGCCCCAACAGTCGTCCGCATAAGCGCGGCGGCCTCTTGACGCGAAGTTTTCCGGGGCGCCCGCCGCTAACGACGGGACGCGCAAACCGAAGCTGTAGACGAAGGGGGTGGCGGGAGCGACGAGACTCGAACTCGCGACCTCCGGCGTGACAGGCCGGCGTTCTAACCAACTGAACTACGCCCCCGCGCAGGCAACCCCGGCCGCAAAGGCGAGGCGTCCAGGCTCTGATCTTAACACGGCTCGCTCTAACGGCGCAAGAACGAGTTGAGGCATGTCGGGGCAGTCGGTTGGGCGTCAATATTGAAAGACCGCCGTCGGCGTGTTTTGCGCGGCGACCGCCAGGGCGGTCTCAGTCGATCCGGCGGCGTCCAGGGCGCGTTGCGCATCCATTTGCGCCAGCGCCGGATGGTTGTTGTTGCCGCTCAGGTGCGCCAGCACGATTCTTTGCGCCCGGCGATCCCAGTCGTTCGCCAGGAACTCAGCGGCGGCCTGATTGGAAAGGTGCCCGTCGCGGCTTAGCACGCGCTGCTTCACCGCCCAGGGGTACGGCCCTACCTTGAGCATCTCCAGGTCGTGATTCGATTCCAGGATCAGCAAGTCCGCGCCGCGCAAATGATGCCTCACCGAGTCGGTCATGTATCCCAGATCGGTGGCGACCGCCAACTTGACTCCGCGGCAACGCACGCAGAAACCGACCGGATCCACCGCGTCGTGCGGAACCGTAAACGTGTCGATGTCGAGATCGCCGATCGCGAGGCGTCCGCCCGCCTCGAAGTATTCCATCTTTGGCGGGGTCTTGTTCCAGTCCAGCGTTTCGGCCGTGGGCTCGGTCAGATAGATGGGGACTCCGGTCTGCCTTGCCAGGACTTCCAGACCGCGGACGTGGTCGGAATGTTCGTGGGAGACGATGACGGCGTCCAGCTCGGCGGCGTCCTCGCCTATCGACGCCAACCGTTCGCGAATCTGCTTTGCGCTGAACCCGGCGTCGAAAAGGACGCGCACCTTCCCCGTGGCGACAAACGTTGCGTTGCCGCCGGAGCCGCTGCCGAGAATGCAAATGCGGAGGCTCGCTTCGATGCCCTCGAGTCTTCCGGCCCGCGGCATTCGGCTTCGGGAAGCAACCTGCCGGAGCTGTGAATCGAACTATTTTAGCAGACCGCCCCGGCGGCATAGGGGGAAACGATGGACGCTTCGACGCGCCGCAATTGCCTACCGGGCGGTCAGCCGCTCCAACACCCGCGGCCAGACTTCGGGATTCAGCAATTGGTCCGGCCGTTCGCCGCGCAGAGCCTGCTTGAGATGGTGAATCGCGCCGGAAAGGATCCGCCGCTTGCCGGCTGCGCTGGCCGAGCCGACATGCGGCGTTACGATGACGTCGTTGCGCTGCAGCAACGGGTGGTCGGCGGGGGCGGGTTCGGGGTCGGTTACGTCGAGCCCGGCGCCGCGCAGGCGCCCGCTCTCGAGCGCCGCGAGCAACGCTGCCTCGTCAATCAGCCCCCCCCGCGAAACATTCACCAGAATCGCCCCCTTCTTCATCCGGCCGAGGGTCGCCGCATCGATCAGATGCCGCGTATCGGCGCTCAGCGGCAGATGAAGCGAGACCACGTCCGCTTCGGCCAGCAGCGCCTCCAGCGACGAAGCCATATCCACCCCGAGTTCTTCCGCGCGCTCGGCGGTTACGAAAGGGTCGAACGCGCTCACCTTCATGCCGACGCCGCGCATTGCAGCCGCCACGCGCGAGCCGATCCGGCCCAATCCGACCAGTCCCAGGCGCGAGGCGAAAAGCTCCAGCGCGGAGTGCCGGCCGTAGTGGTCGGGCCGGCGGTCGCGCCGCAGGCTGTGCTCGGCCTTCTTCAAATCCTTGGCGACTGCGAAGATCAACGCAACGGCGTGCTCCGCAGTCGAGATCGTCGGTCCGTCGGGCGTGTAGCTGACCGCAATGCCGCGCTCGGTGGCGGCGGGGATATCGACGGCTTCGTAGCCGATCCCCATCCTTGAGATGATCAGCAGGTTCGGGGCGCTGTCCATCACTTCCGCGGTATAGCGCATGCCCCCTGCGAGCACCCCGTCGGCCTGAGGGAAGGCGGACAAAAAGTCGTCGGGCGTCGCAATGCCCGGCCCGATAGGCTCGGCAATCGGGGCGAGCAACCCCACGCAATCGGGCAAAATGTGTCTTTCCGACCAGACTTTGAACATTCTACGAGTCTAGCCGGTTTAACGTCCGGTCCGTGCCGGACGGAGACGCAGGAACCGGGAGCGGCCCTCAGAGCATCCGATGTGGCCTTGGAGCACGGAGTTTCCTCTGTAAAAACATCGAAAATCGTAATCCAACGTGAATTTCGATTTGCAACGCGGGGCGGCGTGCTGCATAATGTGAAGAAGAGCATCATAGTTTGCGAAAAACTTAGGCTCGGCCAAAACCGGACGGCGGATCGGATCATCAGACCCGGCAGCAATAGGCGCGGGTATCCCCAAAAACCTTCCGACCGCGAATGTCCCGGCTCCTGGTAAAGAGCAAGGCATACGCCGTTTCGGCTAATAGATGTTTATCTTGCGCAGGCAGCTTTGCGCGGGATGGAACGCGCCAAGTCGCGCAGAGCAGGGGGAGCTTTGGACCATTTCGACGACGCGATCGCAGCAGTCAGAGGCAAAATCGACGACGGCATAGACGAATCTCCGGCAAGGGGTTTCCTCGACGTCCGGGACGTCCCCGCCGAACGGGACGCCCAGCAGCAAAGCCAAGAGGAATCGATCTACACGGATGATCCTGTCCGGGTCTATCTTCGCGAGATGGGCGCCGTTCCGCTGTTGACCCGCGAGGGCGAGGTGGATTTGGCGCGGCGCATGGAGCGCGGGAAGTCCCGTATGTGGAAGGCGGTCTCCCGCAACCCGCTCACCATCGAAAAGCTGCTGGACAGGTACGAACAGGTCAAGGCCGGCGAAGTGCGGCTCACGTCTGTCGTCGAGATTACCGACAATGGCGAAGGGCCGGAGGCATTCGAAAAGAAAGAAGCGCAGGTCAGGCGACAGTTTTCGATGCTCCTTCGCGCCAATAATCAGTTGGCGCAGACGCGGGCGAAATTGGAATCGACGCCGAGCCGCCATGTGCATGTCCTCCGTCGGCTGACCGGCATGCGCAACCGTCAGATCATCAAAGTTTCGCAGGCAATGCAGGGGATACGCCTCAAGCAGCATGTCTGGGAAGGCTACCGGCAAGACCTGCTGGAGATACACTCGAGCTTGAAGAATTTCGAATCGCGCATTCACAGGCTGAAGAAGCGCGACCCGCGTCCGGCCGACTACCAGTCGAAGCTGCGTGAGTTGAACAGGAGGCGCCGCGCAGCGATCGCCGAAGCGCGCATGACGCCCGAGGAGGCCAAAGCCTGCGTCAAGATGATCCGCGCCGGGGACCGCGAGGCCGAGCAGTCCAAGAAGGCGCTCGTCGAAGCCAATCTTCGATTGGTTGTCTCTGTCGCCAAAAAATATGTCAACCGCGGCTTGCACCTGCTGGACTTGATCCAGGAAGGCAACATCGGCCTCATGCGCGCCGCCGAGAAATTCGAGTACCGCCGCGGCTACAAGTTCTCGACCTATGCGACTTGGTGGATCCGCCAAGCCATCACGCGAGCCATTGCCGATCAGTCGCGCACCATCCGCATCCCGGTGCATATGAACGAGTCGATGAACAAGTTCCTGCGCGCCTCGCGCGAGCTTGAGAAAGAAATGGGCCGCTCGCCCAACAACGAAGAGATCGGCGAGCGCATGGAAATTCCGCCGGACAAGATTCAGAAGCTCAAGTCGATCTCGCGCGATCCCGTTTCGCTGGAAACGCCGGTCGGGCGCGACGGTGAATCCGCTTTGGGCGATTTGCTCGAAGACAAATGGGTCGGCTCGCCGGTGGAAGCCGTCATCGACTCCAATGTTAAAGACGAGACCGGCGACGTGCTCAAGACGCTCTCCCCCAAGGAAGAGAAGGTCATTCGCATGCGCTTCGGCATCCAATACGAACGCGAGCATACGCTCGAGGAAATCGGCCAGGAATTCGCCGTAACCCGCGAGCGGATACGCCAGATCGAAGCCAAGGCGCTGCGCGCCCTCAGAGGACCGGACCGCGCTCGGCGCCTGCGTTCGCTGATGGCGGCAAGACAACAATAGCGCAGTGCGCGCAACCGTGTGCGGGATGGCGGCGCGAAGGCTCGGCGCTTTTTGCATTCCCCGGTATTCTCGCGGCGGCGGCCGTTCTCGCGCAGAGCGGTTTGGAAAGCCGGTTGGCCATTCCCTCCGGCCGGGTAAGTGTCGTCATCGATACGGATGCGTACAACGAGGTCGACGACCAGTTCGCAGTTGCCTACGCCTTGCTGGCGCCGGAACGCCTGAACGTCGAAGCGCTCTACGCCGCGCCGTTCACCAACGCCCGCGCCGCGACGCCCGCCGAGGGCATGGAGCAAAGCTACGCGGAAATCCAACGCGTCCTGGACGTTCTCGACCTGTCCGCTGAGCGTTTCGATCGCAAGCAGGCGTACCGCGGCGCCAAGCGCTACCTGCCGGACAAGGGCCTGCCGCCGTCCAATCCCGCCGTTCAAGACATCGTTCGCCGCGGCCTCGCCGAGCGGGACGAGCCTTTGATTGTCGTCGCCCTGGGCGCGCCCACGAATGTCGCGGCCGCCCTCCTGTTGGAGCCGAAGCTGATCGACCGCGTGACCGTGGTGTGGCTGGGGACGCAGCCCTACAGCGCGCCGCAAGCCGGCGATTTCAACACCAATCAAGACGTGCGCGCTTCGCAGCTCATGTTCGACAGCGGCGTTGCGCTCATCAACATCTCGGGCTTCAACGTCTCCGAGCACCTGAGAACATCGATGCCCGAGCTGGAGAAACACATCAAGGGCCGCTCGCCGATCGGCGACTATCTTTTCCAGAACGTTTACGAGTACTACCGCCGGCGCCGCAAGCGCCCGGATTACCCCTGGTCGAAAGTGATCTGGGACATAGCCGCGATTGCCCTGTTCATCGACGAAGACTGGGTCCCGAGCCGCATGACGCATAGTCCGATCCTGACCGACGAGGTGACTTGGCGGCGCGATGCGTCGCGGCATCCGGTGCGGGTCGCAACGGATGTCATCCGCGATCCGGTTTTCGACGATCTGTTCCGCCGCTTGGCGGCTTCGGGGCCTTAGCCTCCGATGCGGAACAGCCGTTTGTTGGTCCGCAGGAACAGGCTGCCCTGAGCGATCGCCGGCGTCGCCATGCACAACTCCCCGACGGAGTTCTTGTGTAGCAGCTTGTATTCGCGTCCGTGCTCGATGACGAAGCAGTCGCCGTCTTCGCTCAAGCAGAAGATGCGGTCGTTGTATGCCCACGGGCTCGCGGTGAACGCGGAGGCGCCGACCTCGAAGCGCTGCTTGCCGTAGACTTCCCGGCCTGTCTTGGCGTCGTGGCAGGTCAGGAATCCGCGGTCCATCAGCGTGTAATAGAGATCTTTGTAGAGCAGCGGAGATGGATTGTACGGCCCGGCCTGCGGGTGGCGCCAAGCGACGAAATCGTTGGCGGTCTGACCCTCTTTCAGGGAGATATCGCCTCTGGCTCCCGGGCGCACGGCGTATGTCGGCCGATTCTGGTCGCCCACGTACCCGGAGGTCACATAGAGCAGCCCGTGGCCGCTGAACGGCGTTGGGATGACGATCGACGACATATCGGCGATCTCCCACAGCAGCTTGCCGTCCAAGTCGTACGAGCGAATCTTCTTGCGTCCATTGGTAACGATTTCCGTACGCTTCTCGTTCTCCCAGACGAAAGGCGTCGACCAGTTGCTGGGCTCGTCGCGCTCGATCTCCCAGATCGTCTTTCCGTTCGATTTATCGAGGCAGGTCAGCGTCGAGCGCTCGTCGTTGTCGTTGACGAGGTAGAGCCTGCCCTTGTGCAGCACCGGCGAGGACGCGGTTCCCCAACCGAGGCGCGTACGGTAGGGCGCCCACTCCCGCTTCCAGACTTCGTTGCCGGCGTGGTCGAGGCACCACGTCCCCAAATAGCCGAAGTGGATGAACAAATGCTCGCCGTCTGCGGCAGGGGTTTCCGAGGCGTACGAGTTTTTCAGGTGGCGGGGCGTCTTCGGCGCTGCGCGGTGCAGTTGTTTCTCCCAGGCGATCTTGCCCGATTGCACGTCGAGGGCGTAGGCCATCCAGCGGTGCGGTTCGGTTGTGACCTCCGGGCGGTTGCCGCCGAAGTAGAGGCCGCGTTTCACCGTCTCGACTTCGCCTTCGCTGACGACCGAAGAGAGGAACGCCTTTTCGCCCCAGACGACCGGCGAGGCCCAGCCCATGCCGGGCAGCTCGGTCTTCCATTGCACGTTTTGCGTAGCGCTCCAGGTTTCGGGCAGCCGCGGGTCGTCTGCGGACACGCCCCGCGAGTCGGCGCCGCGGAACTGCGGCCAGTTGGTCGGCGAGGCGGCGGCCAAAGGCGCCGCGGCGGCAAGCCAGGAAAGCATTTCGCGTCTCGTTTGCATGGCGATGGACACTCCAGAACTATTCTAACCGCTGCATAGGAAGCCCAGCCGCTGCCGTTCAGACGGTCAGGCGCAGCGTTGTGCTGCCGAGCGCCCCGAAGTCGGCTTCGATGCGGTCGCCTGCGGCAATGGGAGGCGGCGCAACGCATGTTCCGGTCGTTACGACCTCTCCCGCCCGTAGCGTGACGCCGATGCCGGACAATTCGTTGATCAGCCAAGTCAGGGCAATCAACGGTCCGCCGAGCACGTTGCATCCCCGGCCTTGGCGCACGATCGCGCCTCCTGTGGAAGAACGGACGGTCAGCCGCGCTTCGCGCTCGGCCGGATCGGTCGCCCGCCACGACTCCGGCGCGGCCTCGCCGAGCACGAACTCGTGGGCGCAAGCGTTGTCGGCGATCAACTGCGCCGCGCCGGCGCGCGTGAAGTCCGCGAACCGCGAATCCGGGATCTCGATTGCCGGATGCAGGCTTTCCACCGCCGCGAGCGCTTCGTCTTCGTTGTACGGCGCGGCCCGCGGCGGCAGATCGCGGCCCATGCGGAAAGCGAATTCGGCCTCCGCGACCGCCATGCGGTTCGCGCCGAAACTCCGCGCCGCGCCGCCGGCGAACGCCCGCTCCGCCAGCAGCCTGCCCGCCAGTGGGCCGTCGACGTTGATATGCGCCTGCCCCGCGCTGCTCGTAGCCGCGATCTTCCAGCCGAACAGCGGGAAGCTGCTGCGCTTTTCCAGGAGGGCTTGGATGCGGTAGCCGTCCATCCGATCGACCGGTCTGAGGTTCTCGGGGAGCGCGTCGATTTGCCGGCCCTGCCGCCAGAGATCGAAAAGCAAGTCCGCTGCCGCTTGGATTTCTTCGGTTCCCAGCATGGCCGGCGTCCTTCAAAACAGTCGATACAGTCGATGTTCCCGGATGTAATCGCAAACATCGGCGGGAACCATATCCAGCAGCGAGCCGCCGATTTTGACGCGGTGGCGGATCGCGCTCGATGAAGCCGGATGCATCGGCCCCGCGTGCCGATGCGCGCGAACGCCTGCCGGGGCGGGTTCCTCGCTCCCGCCTTCACCCGGACGGCTCACGACGATAAACTCGACTTCCCGCGCGATGTCTTCCCAGTGTCGCCACAGTTGGATCTCGGCGAAAGCGTCGCTGCCCACGATGAACCGCAGCGGACCGTCGAATGCGAACTGCCGCTTGACCTGCTGGATTGTGTCGTAGGAGTAGTGCCGTTGCCCGGGCTCGCTTGGAGCTTCGAGGCGGCTCGGCGTCAATCGCGCGTCCGCCGAGCAGGCCAACTCGACCATGCGCCGGCGATGTTCGTAATCGGTTGGGGAGGCGCGGGTCTTGTGCGGCGGGTTTCCGCTGGGGACGACCAGCACCCGATCGATGTGGAAGGCGTCGGCGACGCTGACCGCCGCGGCGACATGCCCCGAGTGTATGGGGTCGAACGTACCCCCGAAAATCGCCAGATTCACCGCTGCGCCCCCGCCGTTGCATCCGCAGGCTCGACGGCCGGCTTTCCGCGCAACTCCCGCACCCGCGAGCCGATTTCCTGCACCAGTTGTTGCACCCCTTCTCCCGTCACGGCCGAGATTGCGCGAAGCTCCAGTCGTTCGAGCTTACAAAATTTTTCCAGCGAGCGCAGGCGGCTGCGGTCTTGGAGCGCGTCCAACTTCGTCGCAACGACGATCGTTTGCTTCGCGGCGAGCCGCTCGGAAAATTTAACGAGCTCCGTCTTGATTGTCCGATAGTCCTGCACCGGGTCGCGGCCGGAAGCCTCGCTGACGTCGACGAGATGCACCAGGATAGCGGTGCGCTCGATGTGCCGCAAGAAACGGTCGCCCAGACCGTGCCCCTCGTGAGCCCCTTCGATCAGACCGGGGATGTCGGCAACCGAGAAACTATCGAATTCGCCCAGGTCGACGATGCCTAGATTCGGCTCGAGAGTCGTGAAGGGATAGTCGGCGATCTTCGGTCTCGCGGCGGAGATACGGGAGATGAGCGTCGATTTTCCGGCGTTCGGGAAGCCGATCAGCCCGGCGTCGGCGAGCAATTTCAGCTCGAGCCGCAGCGTCCGCGACTCCCCGTCCTTGCCGGGCTCGGCGAAGCGCGGCGCTTGGTTGGTCGAGGATTTGAAGCGCGCGTTGCCGCGGCCGCCTCGCCCGCCGCGGGCGGCGATGAAGCGTTGGCCGGCGGCGGTAAAATCGAACAGCTTCTCGCCGCTGTCCTTATCGAAGATCGTCGTGCCCGCCGGCGCCTCGAGGACGAGGTCTTTGCCGCCGCGTCCGGTGCGGTTGCAGCCCTCGCCGTGACGGCCTTTCTCGGCTTTCCGCTCGGGCTCGTATTTGAAATGAAGCAGCGTGTTGCGGCCGCTGCTCGACTGGAGAACGACGTTGCCGCCATCGCCGCCGTCGCCGCCCCACGGCCCGCCGCGCGGAATGAATTTCTCGCGCCGGAACGCCACGCAGCCGTTTCCGCCGTCTCCGGCCTTGATCTTGATGACTGCTTCGTCGATGAACACGGCCTCAACTCCATTCCGGCAACGGCCTGTGTTGACGCCGCCGAGGCCGGACCGCACGCATGCCGGCCGGCGGCGCGGGCGAAGGGAGCGTCAGGCGCGCACGACCTGCCGTTCCCCTCGCTCGCGCAGCGCCCGCTTGAGCTCGCGCGGAAAGACCTTGATGAAGCGGGGCGCCATCGATTGCCAATGTTCGAGCACCCACTGTCCTTTCGGGCTTTTGGTGTAGCCGACATGGCGCTCGATCAGGTTGCGGACAAACGCGATGTCCGCCGGGTCGTCGAACGGGTCGAGATCGATTTCGGCGCTGTAAAGCGCCTTTTCCGCGAAGTCGCCGTGCTCGTCCAGCACATAGGCGATGCCGCCCGACATGCCGGCGGCGAAATTGCGTCCGCAAGAGCCCAGAATCACAACGCGGCCGTTCGTCATGTATTCGCAGCCGTGGTCGCCGACGCCTTCGACCACCACGGTCGCTCCCGAGTTGCGGATGCAGAAGCGCTCGCCGGCCATGCCGTTGACGAACGCTTCGCCGCCGGTCGCGCCGTAGAAGCAGACGTTGCCGATGATGATGTTTTCCTCGAAGACGAAGTTGGAGCCGGCCGGGGGGCTGATAATCAGCCGGCCGCCGGAAAGCCCTTTGCCGAAATAGTCGTTGGCGTCGCCGCGCACCAGCAGCGTCATTCCCTTGGACGCCCAAGCGCCGAAGCTCTGACCCGCGGCTCCCAGAAAATGGATCTTGATCGTATCTTCCGGCAGCCCCTCCGCGCCGTAGCGCTTGGCGATTTCGTGCGAAAGCATCGTCCCCACGGTACGGTTGATGTTGCGCACGTCATAGGCGAACTCGACCGGCGTCCCCTCTTCCAGAGCCGGGCGGCAGAGCTCGATCAATTGGTTATCGATCTGCGCGGGAATAGCGTGGTCCTGCGCGCCGGTATGGTAGCGCGCGATCGCCTTGTCGACCGGCGGATCGAAGAACACCCTCGAAAAATCGAGGCCCTTGCTCTTCCAGTGGTTGACCGCTTCGCGCACGTCGAGGCGGCCTACCTGCCCGATCATTTCATCGAACTTGCGGTAGCCCAGCCTGGCCATGATCCGGCGTACTTCCTCGGCGATGAAGAAGAAAAAGTTCACGACGTTTTCGGGGGAGCCTTCGAACTTCTTGCGCAACTCCTTGTCTTGCGTGGCGATGCCGACCGGGCAGGTGTTCAGGTGGCATTTGCGCATCATGATGCAGCCCATCGCGACGAGCGGCATCGTCGAGAAGCCGAACTCGTCGGCGCCCAGCAGAGCGCCGATCACGACGTCGCGCCCGGTCTGCAATTTGCCGTCCACCTGTACGCGGATGCGCCCGCGCAAGTCGTTCATGACCAGCACCTGCTGAGTCTCGGAAAGACCGAGTTCCCAGGGCGTTCCGGCATGCCGGATCGAACTGACGGGCGACGCGCCCGTGCCGCCGTCATGGCCGGAGATCAGCACGAGGTCGGCGTGGCCCTTGGAAACGCCCGCGGCCACCGTGCCGACGCCGACCTCCGAAACCAGCTTCACCGAGACGTTCGCGTCGCGGTTGGAGTTTTTGAGATCGAAGATGAGCTGCGCCAAGTCTTCGATCGAATAGATGTCGTGGTGCGGCGGGGGCGAAATCAGGCCGACGCCCGGAGTCGAGTGCCGCAGCCAGGCAATCGTTTCATCCACCTTGTGGCCGGGAAGCTGCCCGCCCTCGCCCGGCTTTGCGCCCTGGGCGATCTTGATCTGCAACTCATCGGCGTTGGCCAGATAGTGCGCCGTAACCCCGAAGCGCCCCGAGGCGACTTGCTTGATCTTCGAGCGGCGGTCATCGTGATAACGGGCCGGATCTTCGCCGCCCTCGCCCGTGTTGGAGCGCCCGCCGATCCTGTTCATCGCCTTGGCCAGCGTCGTGTGTGCCTCGGCCGAAATCGAGCCGAAGCTCATCGCGCCGGTACAAAAGCGCTTGACGATTTCCACTGCCGGCTCAACCTCGTCCAGCGGCGCTTCCTCTGCGGAGTAGTTAAAGTCGAACAGGCCGCGCAAGGTGCAGAGTTGCTTGTTCAGGTCGTTGACGGTCCGCGAATAATCCTCATATGTCGTCCAGTGATTGAGCCGTACGGCGTGCTGCAGCTTGGAAACGGTCTCCGGATTCAGCAGGTGCTGCTCGCCCCGCGTGCGGAACTGGTATTCGCCGCCGACTTCGAGCTCGGTGACGTCGTCGGTAACCGGCAAAAACGCCCGGCGGTGCTTTTCCAGCGCCTCGCGCGCCAATGCTTCGAGGTTGACGCCCTCGATCTGCGAAGTGGTCCCGGTGAAATACTTGTCGACCACCTCGTGGGCCAAGCCGATCGCTTCGAAGATCTGCGCGCCGTGATAAGACTGCACAGTCGAAATGCCCATCTTCGACATGACTTTGAGCATGCCTTTGCGGATCGCCTTGGCGAAGTTCCGGCGAGCTTGCTCGAGACTCAGACCCGGGGCGAGCATGCCCCGGCGGTGCATCTCTTCGATCGTTTCATAGGCGAGATAAGCGTTGACCGCGTTCGCCCCATAGCCGACCAGCAGGCAGAAGTGCATGACTTCCCGCGGTTCGCCGGACTCGACAATGATGCCGACTTTGCCGCGCTTGGCGGCGCGGATCAGGTGATGGTGAACCGCGGCGCACGCCAGCAGCGACGGGGCCGGCGCATTTTCGGCATCCAAGCCGCGGTCGGAGAGGATTAACACGCCGGCGCCGGCATCGGCGGCTTCTTCGGCTTCCGCGCACAAGCGGTCGAGCGCCTTGGCTAGGCCGGCCGCGCCTTCGGCAACGCTGAATGTGGCCGCCAAAGTTCTCGATCCCAAGCGCACGCCGGGACCCAGATGCCGCAGCCTCTCGAGGTCGGCGTTCGTCAGGATCGGCAGCGGCGCCTTGATCACGTGCGCATATTCGGGCTGCTCGTCGAGCAAGTTGCCTTGCGGGCCGACGTAAGTCACCGTGGACATCACCAACTCTTCGCGGATCGGATCGATGGCCGGGTTGGTCACCTGCGCAAAGAGTTGCTTGAAATAGCTGAACAACAACTGTGGGCGCTCGGAAAGGCACGCCAGGGGAATATCGATGCCCATCGAGCCGACGGGCTCGGCGCCGGCTTCGGCCATCGGCCCCAGCAGAATGCGCTGGTGCTCCAGCGTATAACCGAACGTGCGCTGGCGCTGCAGCAGCGTCTCGAAATCGGTTTTCTTGACGTCGGCCGGCGCCGGCAGATCGTCCAAATGGATGAGCTGCTCCCGGAGCCATTTCCCATACGGCTTCCGCCTGGAAATTTCTCTCTTGATTTCCGTGTCGCCGATGATCCGGCCTTCCTGCATATCGACTAGAAACATGCGTCCGGGTTGCAGGCGACCCTTGAGCCGCACGTTTTCGGGCTTGATCTCCGCGACGACCCCGGTTTCCGAGCCCATCACGACCAGATCGTCATGGGTGACCCAATAGCGCGAGGGGCGCAAGCCGTTGCGGTCGAGCGAGCCGCCCACGTAGCGGCCGTCGGTGAACACGATCGACGCCGGCCCGTCCCACGGCTCCATCATCGTGGCGTGGTACTCGTAAAACGCTTTCTTGTAATCCTCCATGTGCTCGTGCGACGACCATGCCTCGGGAATCAGCATCATGAAGGAATGCGCCGTCGAGCGGCCGGATTGGATCAACAATTCGAGCGCGTTGTCGATCTGCGTCGAATCGGAGCCGTTCTCGTCGATGATCGGCTTGATTTTTTCGGTGTCCGCGCCGAAGTATTCGCTCTTGAGTGTGGCTTCGCGGGCGCGCATCCAATTGGCGTTGCCGCGCAGGGTATTGATTTCGCCGTTGTGCGCCAGGTAACGGAAAGGCTGCGCGCGTTCCCAGGTGGGAAACGTGTTGGTCGAAAAACGCTGATGGACGAGAGCGACGGCGGACTTGAAGTCCGAGTCGCCCATGTCCGGGTAGTAGCTGAAGATCTGCGGCGCCAGCAGCAGGCCCTTGTAGCAGATCGTCCGCGACGACATCGACGAGGGGTAGTAGCGCGCCAGCCCGCGCCGCTTCGCCTCGTTCTCTGTCGATTTGCGGATGACGTACAGCTTGCGTTCCCAGGCGTCGCCGCTCAGCGTGACGCCGTCGCCCTTGCCGATAAACACCTGCAGGATGCTCGGTTCGCTCTCGCGGGCCAGCCAGCCGATCGCCCGCGAATTGGTCGGCACATCGCGCCAGCCCAACACTTTTTGCCCCTCGCGCTCGACGATCTCGTTGACCATCCGCTGCGCTGCGCGGCGCTCGTCGGCCTTCGCCGACAGGAACACCATGCCCACGCCGTACTCGCCGGGAGCGGGCAGGGCGAACCCGCCGGATTTCGCTTCCTTGCTGAAAAATTCGTGCGGAAGCTGCACCAGCAATCCCGCGCCGTCGCCGGTTTCCGGGTCGCAGCCGCAGGCCCCCCGGTGCGTGAGATTCACCAGCACTTCGACGCCCTGCTCGACGATCTTGTGCGTCGCGTTGCCTTTGATATTGGCGACGAAGCCGATGCCGCAGGCGTCGTGCTCGTTGCGAGGGTGATAGAGGCCCTGTGCCGGAGGCAGTCCGAACGTTTTACTCATACAATTTCCCGTATTGACGGCGATGAACCGCGGCCGCTGAAACGTATTTCGCTCTCGGGCGCTGCTTGGGGCCCGTCACCCGGCCGAGGAGGCAAAGTCGCCGCACTGCCCGTTAGCGAGCAGTTCTCACGATTGATGATAGCAAGACGGCGTTGCTCGCGCAGTTTTGTCCCTGGAGAGACGGGGCTGAAGAGAGCAGCGAAACAACCCCATTCAGGCCCGCGCCGCGCGCGGCGGGTCGATCGCGCCGCGCACCGCTTGCCCGACCTGTTCGGTTGTCGCCGGCTCTCCGGCCGGCTTCAGATCCGCCGTGACGCGGCCCACGGCGAGCGTCCGCCGCACCGCCTCTTCGACGGCCGCGGCTTCTTCGAGCAGCCCGAAGCTGTATTGCAGCATCGCCGCCGCCGAGCCGATCGCCGCCAGAGGGTTCGCCTTGCCCTGCCCGGCGATGTCGGGCGCGGAACCGTGGACCGGCTCGTAAAGCCCGCGCCAAACGCCGTTCGGCAGCCGGTCGCCGATCGACGCCGAGGGCAACATGCCGATCGACCCGGCCAGCACCGACGCCTCATCGCTCAAGATGTCGCCGAACAGATTCTCCGTCACCAGCACGTCGAACGAGCTTGGCCGCAAGATCAACTGCATCGCGCAGTTGTCGACCAGCAGGTGGTCGAGGGCGACATCGGGGTAATCTTCCGCCAGCCGAGTCATCGTCCGCCGCCAAAGCTGCGAGTTTTCGAGCACGTTCGCCTTGTCGACCGAAGTGAGCCGCTTGCCGCGCTTGCGCGCCAATTCGAAGGCCATGCGCCCGACGCGCTCGATTTCGGAGCGGCGGTAAACCATCGAGTTGACCGCCGTTTCGCCCGCGCCGGAGCCGCTGATGCCCCTGGGCTGCCCGAAATAGAGGCCGCCGGTAAGCTCGCGGACGATCAGAATGTCGGTTCCGCGGACGATTTCGTTCTTGAGCGGAGACGATTCGAGCAGACTCTCGTAAGCCTGCACCGGACGCAGATTGGCGTAAACGTCGAGCGTTTTGCGGATGTCAAGCAAGCCCTTCTCGGGGCGCTGCGACGGCGGAAGCTCGTCGAACTCGGGCAGTCCCACGGCTCCGAGCAGCGTAGCGTCGGCCTCGAGCGCGAGCGTCCTCGTCTCGTCGGGAAACGACGTCCCGGCGGCGTGAATCGCCGCGCCGCCCAGCAAACCCTCGCGCAGAGTCAGCGCGTGCCCCCACTTGTCCGCAACGTGCTCGAGAACGCGGACCGCCTCGCGCGTCACCTCCGGGCCGATGCCGTCGCCCGGCAAAACCAGAATTTTGAGTTCCATAGCGAACCCACCATTCTAGGGGGAAAAGGGATGGGGAATGCCGGCGGCCCCGGCGCAGCGCTCAGAAACTGTAGCGCAGGTAGAGTTCGACGACTCTGGCGGCCACCAAGGTGCTGCCGATGCGGCCGAATTGAGTGCTGCCGATGTTCTGGTCTCCCGCGTAGAAGACCGGGTGGTTGAGGATGTTGGCGACTTTGGCGCCGAACTTGAGGCTCCTTCCCTCGCCGATCGCGGTTTCCTTGCCCAGCGCAAGGTCGAGCGTGAAGGCCGACGGGCCGTTGAGCAGGTTGCGCTGCAGGGCGCCGAGCTTGCCCGCGTCGGGGTGGAAGAAGAGTTGCCCGTCGAAGGGCGGCTCGCCGTCGGGCGCAACGCCGGAATTGTCGCGGGGGTTGATCGCGCCGCGGTCGACCATGAACGGGCCGTCGGGGGTCATGCGGAAGCTGACGACCTCGCGCAGCCGGCTCAGGTCGAGCGCCGTGTCGGCGGTGTTCTTGCCCGAGCGTCCGCTGCGGTTGAGGGTTCCCCGGCCGGAGAAGATCGAAATCGGCGCGCCGGTTTGCCAGTTCAGGACGCCGCCGAGGCTCCAGCCGCCGATCCAGGCATTGAGGCCGGGGCGGCTCCAGCGCTTGCCGCGGCCGAAGGGAAGCTCCCAGACCGTATTTCCGTTGACCACGTGGGTGATGTCGAAGTCGGCGCGGCCGCGCTCGATGTCCGGTGAATGGATGTCGAGGAAAGGATCGAAGCGGACCTGGTTGACGCCGCTGGAATCGGTGAGCACTTTCGAAAACGAGTAGTTGAGTTGATAGCCGAATCCCTTGTGGGCGCGCCGGCCGATCTCGAGTTGCAGCGCGTGATAGCTGCTGTTGGAGAAATTGGTGACCAGGTCGGCCGGAAGCGCGGCGCGGTTGCGGCGGAAATCGGCGTCGGCGTTGGTCAGCCGGTTGACGATGTAGAGGCCCGCCAGGCTTCCGGGCTGGCCGCTGCGGATCAGTCCCTGAATCGTCGGGTGCGTCAGCACGCCGCCGGCCGGGAGGCGCGGGAAAAAGGTCAGGGGTTGGCTGCCCGCCACTTGCGGATCGAACAGCGGGTTGAACTCGCCGAGCGCCGCAAGGGCCAGGAAACCGTTGGAGCGGGCGCGCTGAAAATCGTCGAAGTATCCGTTGGAAAAGATATCGATCTGGTTGTAATCGAAGCCTCGCAGCAGTTTCGTCCCCTTGTTTCCCAGGTAACGCGCTTCGACGATGGTCCCCGGCAGAACCTCGTGCTGGATGCTGAATTGCCATTCCTGGACGTAGGGCGCGCGCAGATTGGGGTCGATGGCGAAGATGGCCGCGCCGGCGTCGGCGGCGAAATTTTCACTGGCCAAGCGGGGCGTCTTGAACTCGGGCGCGGGAAGATCGGGTAGGGGATCGCTCAGGAACAACGCGATCGAGGGATTGTTGAAGCGGCCGACCAAGCCGTCGTTGGCATCGACCGCGTTGCGCGCGGCGCCCACGATATCGTCGTTCACGAAATGAATGCCGTAGCCGGCGCGGATGACCGTCTTGCCGGCGCCGAACGGGTCGTAAGCGATGCCCAAATTCGGCGCGAAATTGTTGAAGTCGCGGTTGTAGAGCGTGCGCCCGGAGCCGGGGCCCGCAAAATCGAGCACGGCGTCGCTCAGCAGCGTGTCGATCAGTCCGCCGGATCCTTCGACGGGGCTGAGCATGAGGCCGCCGCGCTCGTTGAAGCGGCCTTGGTAGTCCCAGCGCAGGCCGAGCTCGACCGTCAGACGCGGAGTAATCTTCCAGTTGTCGCTGACGTAGGCCGCGAGGCTGTTGAAGCTGTAACGGCGGCGCAACTCCATGCCGGGCACGAAACCGGAGGTTCGATCGCGGATGTGGAACGTTTGCTCGGCGGAGCCGAGCAGCCCCGCGAGGCTCGCCAGCAGGTCCTCGGCGTCGGCGATCTGCCCGGCGCTCGCTCCGCCGGGAAAATTGCGGCTGGTGAGCGGAAACGGACTGGCCAAGCTGATGCCGATGTCGAACGCCGGGCGCGTGCCGGCGAAGTCGAAGCTCTCGACGAGCACGCGTTGCGACCAGAAGCCGAAGCGCAGGGAATGCTTGCCGCGGATGACCGAGGCGTTGTTCATCAGGTTGAACGTGTCGGTGTAGCGGCCCTGATTATCGAAGTTGACGACGGGGTTCGTGAACACAAACCCGCCGATCTCCGCCGCGCCGCGGTTGTCGAAATTGCGGAAATCGCCGGGCGCCAAGTTGAAGCCGCCGCGCAACTCGTTGGACCAGCGCGGCCCGGGGCTCCAACGCCAGCCGACGGAGACCAGTTGGGTGTGTCCGAAATCCCTGACAACGGGATCGGCGTGGAAGCCGGTTGCGATGTCGTTGCGGTCGTTGTCCTCGCGCGTGTATTGGTACGTGCCGCTGATCTGGCTGCGGTCGTCGGCGGCCAGATCGAAGCGGCCCAGGACGGAATCCCGGTTGCCGTCGTCGTTCGCCAGAAAACGATAGCCGGCGGTGTTGCGCAGGAGTGCGCTGTCGCTGTCGCCGACGTCGAAATTGTTGATGCTTTCCGGACCGGGAACTGCGTCGAGCAGGGTCTGCGCCTGAGAATCGACGGTCAGGCCCTGCATGTTGAGCACATTGACGATGTGCTTGCGCTCGTCGTTGCCGACGTAGGTGAAGATGCCGCGGCGGGCCGAGGCGGTCGGTACGACCGTATTGACGAGGGTGTTGGAGCGCTCGCGGAACGCTTCGTAGTTCGTGTAGAAAAACAGCCGGTTTTCGATCAGCGGTCCGCCCAGCGACGCGCCCGCCTGCCAGCGGTTGAGAAAAGGCTTGTCGATGCCGTCGCGGTTGCTGAACCACTCGTTGGCGGAGAGAGCGGAATTGCGGTTGTGCCCGTAGATGTTTCCGTGGAACTCGGTTCCCCCCGCGCGGGAGACGAAGTTGACCTGCGACGAGCCGCCGCTGCCCGCCGCGTTGCCGTTCTGCGTGGTCAGCGTGAACTCGGCGACCTGATCGATGGTGGCGCGGTTGGGAAGATAGTTGAGGCTGTTGGTGCGAATGAAGTTGTCCTGAATGTTGATGCCGTCGAAGGTGACGTTGCTGGACGAGGTGCGCTGTCCGTTGATGGTGGTCGGCACGGCGCCCGAGTAGTTGACGCCGGCTTGCAAGCCGACCAGATCGAGCGGGTTGCGTCCGATGATCGGTAGATTGTCGATCTGCTCTTGCGTAACCGTTTTGGTCAGCTCGGCGTTGGCCGACTGGACGCCGCCGGCTACGGCCACGACTTCGATGGCGAAGTCTGCCTCGCCCACCTGCAATTCGACCGGCGGGACCGCGGTCTCGGCCGCGATATCGACCTTGATGCCCCGCAGGATTTGACGGTTGAAGCCCTCCGCCGAGATTTCCAACGTGTAGAGAACCGCCGGCAAGGAGACCGCCGTATAGCCGCCCGCGGCGTTGGTTTCGAGTTGCAGCTCGACTCCGGTGGATTCGTTGCGGACAAGTACGGAAGCGCCGGGAATGGCCGCTCCCGTCGCGTCGACGACCGTACCGGAGAGCCGCCCGGCAGAACTTTGCGGCTGCGCCCGCGGCGCAACCCAGACGCAGGCTGCAACCGCCAGGGCAAGGCCGATCGTATTCCGACGCCGATAATGCATAGGCAAAGCAAGCTTCAAGCGCCGGCAACGCGCTGGTATGGGCCGGAGACGCCGCGAATGTCTCCAGTATAGGAATATGGGCGCTCCTTGTGCGCAAGCGTTACAATCGAACGCTTATGAAAATTGCAATCGGGGCCGATCATGCCGGTTTCGAGCTCAAGCGTACACTGGCCGAACGGCTTGCGGCCGCCGGGCACGAACTGGCGGATGTCGGCGCTTACGTCTTCGACGCTGACGACGACTATCCCGATTTCGCGGTCGCGGTCGCGGAGAAAGTGCGCAGCGGAGAGGCCCAGCGCGGCATCGTCGTTTGCGGCAGCGGCGTCGGCGCCTGCGTGGCGGCGAACAAACGCAGGGGTGTCCGCGCCTGTCTTTGCCACGACACCTATTCGGCCCGCCAGGGCGTCGAGCACGACAGCATGAACGTGCTCTGCCTCGGCGGGCGGATCGTCGGAGAGGCCCTGGCCTGGGAGGTGGTTGCGGCGTTCCTGACGGCGCGCCCCAGCGCCGAGGAGCGGCACCGGCGGCGGCTGAACAAGGTGCTGGCAGCGGAAGAGAGTGGAGAGTGATTTTCCCGTGCCGGCGGTTTCTAGCGTTCGGAGCAGATTTCATCCGAACGTTCGCAGTGTCGATGCTCGAATTGCACGGTTGCGTGGCGGATGCCGAAGCGGGTTTCCAGGACGTGATTGATGCGCTCGAGGATCGCGGCGGAAGAGGAAAGTGGACGGTCGTCGATGACGGCGTGGCAGCTTAGCGCATGCGAATGCGACGACAGGCTCCAGATGTGCAGGTCGTGAACGTCGATGACGCCCTCCACGCCGCGCAGCGAGCTGCGCACTTCGTCGCGGACCATGCCGCGGGGCAAGCCCTCCAGCAGGATGTTCAGAGATTCCCGAACGATGCCCCAGCCGCTCCACAGAATCAGCACGCCGATCAGAACGGAGAGCAGTGGGTCGATCCACTGCAGTCCCGTGGCGGCGATCGCAAATCCGCCGGCGATGATGCCCAACGACGAAAGCGCATCGCCCAGCATGTGGACGAAGGCGCCGCGGATATTGATGTCGTGCTTGCTATCGGCATGCAGCGCGATCATCACGGCGATGTTCACGACCAGACCGGCGGCCGCGACGACGATCATGATGCCTTCCTCAACCGCGCGCGGGGCCAAGAAGCGTTCGTAGCTCTCGTAAAAGATGAACAGCGCCAGCGCGACCAGCGTAAGCGCGTTGACGAAAGCCGTCAGCACGCCGGCGCGGTGATAGCCGAAAGTCTTCGATTCGTTGGGGGGGCGGGCCTGCAGATAGACGGCAAACCAAGCGAGGCCCAGAGCCAGCGCGTCGGTGAAGTTGTGGCCGGCGTCGGAAAGCAGCGCCAAGCTGTCGGCGCGGATGCCGGCGGCGAATTCGACGACGATGAAGGCGGCCGTGACCCAGAGCGAAAAACTCAGTTTGCGTCCGGTCAAGCGGTTGTGATCGTGCGTATGCACGGTTTTTCTATCTTAGCCGCTCCACGGCGCCTGTCCGCCTCCTCCCGCCGCCGGCAGCGCATACTCTCGCTCGATCTCCCGGCGGAAGCTTTCCGACAGGCGCGCCCAATCGCGGGCTTCCACTAGAAAAGGGATGTTGGATTCCCGCAGCGCCTCAAGGAAAGCGTCCAAGCTGCTGCCCGGAATTTCCTGCAGGTTCGGGCCGCGCAGCGCCAAATCGAGGTCGCTGCCGTCATGGCTGCGGCCGTTGACGCGGCTGCCGTAGGCCCAGACCTCGACATCGGGCAGATGCTCGCGCAGCAGCGTTTCAAGCTGTCTGCGGTGTCTCGGCGATAGGTGCGGACGCTCAGTCATCTTCCGTATTTTCAATCGTGGCGGCCAGAGCTCCGGCATCGGCCGGAAAGTCCGGCGGCAGCTTCAAAGTAGTCTCCGCAGAGCCTTCGCCATAATCGTGAGCTGTCTTATTCCGGTTGTCGCGGTATCGGAACCAGCGCTCGCAGGCCTGTGCGTCGAGCAAGCCATGTTTGGCAGCATGCCGGAAAATGTCCTTGAAGTCCAAGCGGTCGGCCTCCCGGTTGCTTGCGAACCAAGCGCGCAGGCGCTTCTTCAGCAGTTTGCCGCTCTGCTCCAGCGCCGACTCAAACTCCTTGACGCAGGCCGCGCGGTAGATGCCGCAAGCAATATCGTCAGTGCCTCTGCAAGGCGAGCGCCGGCGTATCGCGGCAGCGCCTGAGAAACTCCGTGTCGATGCTCACAAGTCACCAACTCGGCGCCGCGCTCGCCGCGGCAGACCGAGCCGCTATCCGCTATGCGCTATTCACTACCTATAATCGAAGCAGCGTCATGACCGCGACCGACAGCAGCGCCGCCGAGCCGGCCCCGTATCCCCCTTTCACGGAAGAACACGAGCTTTTCCGCGCCTCGGTGAAGCGTTTCTGCCTGGAAGAGGTGGCCTCCTACGCGCACGAATGGGAAGACGCCGGCGAATACCCGCGGGAACTATTCCGCAAAGCCGCCGATCTGGGCCTGTTCGGCATCCGCATCGACCCCGCTTACGGCGGCGCCGGCATGGACTGGTGGGCCTCGGCGGCGGCCTACGACGCGCTGCGCTACACCGACTTTCCCAGCCTCAACATCGGCCTGTTGGACCAGATGGACCTGGCGATCCCGCTGCTCGACAAGCTGGGCTCGGACGAGATCAAAAAAGAATTCATGCAGCCGGCCGTGGCGGGCGAGGCGATCGGGGCGCTCGGCATCAGCGAGCCCGGCTGCGGCTCCGACGTGGCCGCCATGCGCACCGCAGCCCGCGAGGACGGCGGCGACCTGGTCATCAGCGGACAGAAACTGTGGATCACCAACGGCGCAACGGCGGACTACATCCTGCTCGCCGTGCGCACCGCGGAACACCGCCACAAGGGCATCTCGATGGTGGTTTTCCCGACCGGCGTCAAGGGCTACCGGGTCGGCAGGAAGCTCAAGAAAGTGGGCAACGCGGCTTCCGACACATGCGAGCTTTTTTTCGACGAGTGCCGCATCCCCAAGCGCTACATCCTGGGAAGCAAGAACCGAGGTTTCTATTACATCATGGAAAACTTCCAGGGAGAACGGCTGGCGACCGCGCTGCTGACGAACGCGCTCATGGACCGCGCGCTCGAGTTGGCCATCAGCTACGGCAGAGAGCGCCATGCTTTCGGGCGGCCCGTCGGGAGCTTCCAGGTCTGGCGGCACAGGTTCGCCGAGCATCTTGCGAGCGTAGAAGCTTCCCGTCAACTGGCCTATCACGCTGTCGACCGGGTCAACCGCGGCAAGCAGGCGCGGCGCGAGATCACCATGGCCAAGCTTTTCGCCACCGAGCTCGCCCAGCGCGTGATCTACGACTGCCAGCAGATCTTCGGCGGCTTCGGCTACACCACGGAATACCCGATCGGGCGCATCTGGCGCGATGTGCGGCTGTACACCATCGGCGCGGGCACGTCGGAGATCATGAAGGAAATTCTGGCCAAAGAGGAAGGACTGTAGGCGCGGCCGGCGCGTCAGCGCTCCTCCAGCAAGGCTTCCAGCAGAGCGCGGCAGCGCTTGTCGGCAATGAGAACGATGCGCTCTTCGGAAACGTTCATCTCCCAAAGGCGGTTTTTCACCGTTTCGGATAGCGCCGCCCGGCGGTCGAGGCGGTCGTCGACATCGAGCGAGGCCGAGAACAAATCCCAATCTTCGCCGCCGTGCAGCACGTCCGCCGCCCGCAGCCGGGGAAGCTTTTCCTTCAGGGCGGGGAGCAGCGCATAGACCTCCGGCAGTCCTTGCAGCAGCAAGGCGTCGAACTCCCAATTCAACGCCAGAGAATAGAGAAATTTCGCGGTCAACTTGGGCGGCACAAGGTTGGCGGCGTCGTAAACCCGGTCCGCGCCGGCAAACCCGCTGCGCGGGCCGGTCACGATGATTTCGACGCGCGAGCGGTCGACCCGGCCGGCGATCTCGCGCAGCGCGCTTTCCGCGCCTTTGACGCCCCGGGCGGGCATGAAGATGCCAAGGCGCTTGCGCGGCCCCTTGGGCGGGAGCGCATAGAGCAAAGGCTCAACGAGTCGGCCTGCGATCAGCGCCGCGCGCGGCCGCGATTCGAGATAAGGGCCGAGGTCGAAAAGGGGCCTGCCGGCCAGCGCGTTCAAGCGTTCTTTGATACGCAGCGGAATCGACTTGGCGGCCGGCGGCCGGGCTGGGCCAAGCGCCGGCGCGGAGGGCGAGCCGACGGAAGCGGGGGGCGGTTCCGCGCCGCGGGCCGCAAAGCAACTCCAGGGCAAGCGGCGCACGCGGCCGCTGCGCTCCGACTCGGGCTGCTCCAGCACTCGCCGCGAGACTCCCAGCGGCCCCGCGCAGCGCCGCAGCGAAGGCGGCGGCGCCGTTCCGGTATCGCGCCAGGTTACCCAATCGGCGGCCTGCAGGCCCCACACGCACTCTTCGAGCGTCTGCGGCTTGAGCGCCCTGCCTCCGGTCAGCCACAAAAAACACGGCGCCTCGGAATGCGCCAGCGCTTCCCGCTCGGAGACATTGACCAGCAGTCGATAATCCCGCAGGGTCTGCCCGGAGAGATCCGGGGCCACCCCCCGGCCCTGCGCTACAACACAAATTGAAGGGCAAATCGAAGAGTGGGTCGCGGTCGCGGGCACGCTTCAGCTTATCCGTCTTTGTCCGACCAACGGGGCAGGCGTCGAGGCGGCCTTGCTTGCGCGCGGCGGGGTCAGTGGCAGCCCATGCAGGCGAAATTGCGTCCGTGGCAGGGCAGGCAGGTCTGCTTGTCGAATTCCAGCTTGCCGGTCGAGTGCAGGTCGACGAACGTCCGGGTGTGGTCTGCGGGCAGCAGGTCGACGCCTTCATGATGGCAGTCGGGACAACTGAACGGGTTGTCGATTTCGCTGTGGCAGACGATGCAGTCGGCCATTTGGGGCATGTGCGCCGCGCCCGTTACGGCCTTGCTGTCATGCAGCCCGCGGTGGCAGGCGGCGCAACTGTCTTTCTTGCCGCCCCGCGCCGCGGCTGTGTCGAGAAAACGCCGGATGCCGTCCGCGCGCCCCATGTATTCGCCGGAGTCGATGGCGGCGGCGATGCGCGCCGCGGCATTGCCCAACTCGAGATGCAGGCGGTGGTCGAAACGGTAGCTGCGCGCCGGCGGCTGCCGGGCCTCCAGCGGGGCGAGGTCGATCTCCGAGGCGATTTGCCCGCTGTGACAGAGCTCGCACGTTGCCGCCGCGGGCAGCAAACGGTCTTCGGAGCGCCTGCTGTCCGCAGCTGCGCCGTGGCAGTCCGCGCAGGCAAGCCCCTGGTCAAGGTGCAGGCCGTGCGGGAATCGCCACTCCGGCGCGCCGCGGTCCTGCGCGGCTGCGCGGCCCGCCAACAATAACGGGAGGCAGACAACAAGCATAGCGGGGAGCGTACCGCTTACGCGGGCCGGCAAAGCGAACATCACGCCAGCACCGCCTTGAGGAACTTTCCGGTGTGGGAATTTTCCGCCGCGGCGACGGCTTCCGGCGGACCCTCGGCCACGATCGCGCCGCCGCCCGCGCCGCCTTCGGGGCCGAGATCGATGACCCAATCGGCCGACTTGATGACGTCGAGATTGTGCTCGATCACCAGCACCGTGCCTCCCTTGTCGAGCAGGCGCTCGAAGGCTCCCAGCAGCTTCGCGATGTCTTCGAAGTGCAGCCCCGTCGTCGGCTCATCGAACAAGTATAAGGTGGTCTTGCCGCCCCGCGCAGCGGTTTTGCGTCCCGCGCCGGCGCGCGCGGGAGAGACGGACTGCCCGATATGGGCGGCCAACTTCACCCGCTGCGCCTCGCCGCCGGAAAGCGTCGTCGCCGACTGCCCGAGCCGCAGGTAGCCCAGTCCGACTTGGGCGAGCGTCGCCAGCTTGCCGCGGATGCCCTTGTGATCGGCGAAGAAGCACAGCGCCTCGTCCACGGTCAGCTGCAGCACGTCGTGTATGTTTTTCCCTTTGTACCGTACTTCCAGAATCTCCGGCCGGTAGCGTTTGCCTTTGCAGTCTTCGCAAACCAGATCGATATCGGACAGGAATTGCATTTCAACGGTGACCGAGCCGTCTCCCTGGCAGGTCTCGCAGCGGCCGCCGGGCACGTTGAACGAGAAATATCCCAGCGGGTAGCCGCGCCTGCCGGCTTCGTTCGTCGATGCGAACAGCTCGCGCACGGCGTCGAACGCCTTGACATAGGTCACGGGGTTCGAGCGCGGCGAGCGCCCGATAGGCGACTGATCGACGCATACGACGTCGTCGATCTTTCCGAAACCCGCGATGCCGCGGCACGGCAGGCGCTGCTCGGCGCCGTCCGGCTTGAGAACGCGCTCCAGTCCCTTGTGGACGATCTCGTTGACCAACGTCGATTTGCCCGAGCCGGAAACTCCCGTAACGACGGTGAAGACGCCGAGGGGCAGCGAGACATCCACGTTCCGCAGGTTGTGCCTGTCGGCGCCCTCGAAACGCAGCGCGCCGACAGGCTTGCGGCGGCGGGCCGGAACCGGAATCCTCTCGCGGCCGCTCAGGTATTTCCCTGTCAGCGACCGCTTGTAGCCGAGGATTTGTTGGGCCGTTCCGTTGAAAACGACTTTGCCGCCGCCCTCGCCCGCCGCGGGGCCGAGGTCGAGAATGTGGTCCGCCGCGCGCATGATGTCGGGGTCGTGCTCCACGACGAGGATGGTGTTGCCGATGTCTCTGAGTTCGTGCAGGGTTCCGATCAGGCGCCGGGTATCGCGGGGGTGCAAGCCGATCGACGGCTCGTCGAGGACGTAGCACGCGCCGACCAGCCGCGAACCCAGCGACGAAGCCAGTTGGATGCGCTGCGCCTCGCCGCCGGAGAGGGTCGATGCGAGCCGATCGAGCGTCAGGTATTCCAGTCCGACGTCGTTGAGGAATTGCAGGCGCCGGCGAATATCGAGCACAAGCCGGCTGCCGATTTTCGCGGCTTCGCCTTGCAACTCGAGCGCGTCGAAGAACTCCAAAGCGCGCCCCAGCGAGAGCGCAACGACATCGGCGATCGTCTTGCCCGCGATACGCACGTTGCGCGCCTCGCGGCGCAGCCTGCTGCCGCCGCAGTCGGGGCAGAGCGTATAGCCCCGGTACTGCGCCAGCAGCAGACGGGCGCTCATCTTGTGCTTCTTGGTTTCCAGCCAGGAGAAGAAACCTCGGACGCCGCCGAAGCCGTCCGCTTGCGCGGAGCGGAAAGGCGCGCCTGTTTCTACGAATGCGCGCTCCTCGGGGGTGAGGTCGCTATAGGGCGCGTTCACCCTGACGCCCGCCTCGATTGCCGCGGCCAGCAGCTTGCTCTGGAAATCGCGGTGCTTGGGCTTGGCCCAAGGCTCGACCGCGCCTGCGGCCAGCGTTTTGCGGCGATCGGGAATGACTAGGCGCATGTCGTAATCGACGGTGTTGCCGAAGCCTTGGCAGCGCGGACACGCTCCGAACGGCGAGTTGAAGCTGAACAGGCGCGGCTCGGGCTCGGGGAAGGCGATGCCGCAGTCGCGGCACTCGAACTTTTCGCTGAACCGCAGGCGGAGCGGCGGCGCGGCGGCGGAAGCCCGGGCGCTTTTGAAACAGACCTCGCCGCTCTCGCGAAAGGCGATTTCGACCGCGTCGACCACCCGTTCGCGCATCTTCGGCGAGACGCTCAAGCGGTCGACCAGGACGAAGAGCGGCTTTTTGAAATCGATGTCGAGCAACGATTCCGGCGTCGAAAACGAAAAAACGGCGCCGTCCTGAAAGAGGCGGTTGTAGCCCCGCGAACGCAGATCGGCCAAGCGGCCCTTGATCTCGCCGCTCGAATCCGCCGCGCGCACCGGAAACAGCGCGTGCCAGCGGGACCCTTCTTCCAGAGCGAGAATTTCCTCAGCAACGCCGCCGGCTGTGTCGCGCGATACCGGCTTGCCGCAACCGGGGCAATACGTCTCGCCGACCCGGGCGAACAGCAGGCGCAGAAAGTCGTAAATCTCCGCGGTCGTCGCCACTGTGGAGCGCGGATTCCGCGGCGCGTTCTTACGGCGGATGGCGACGGGCGGCGCGATGCCGGCGATGGCGTCGACATCGGGTTTTTCCATCCGCTCGAGAAACTGCCGCGCGTAGGCGGAGAGCGATTCCACGTAACGCCGCCGCCCCTCGGCGTAAACCGTGTCGAATACCAGCGACGACTTGCCCGAGCCGGAGACGCCGGTGACCACAATCAGCCGATTGTGGGGTAGGCGCGCGTCGATGTTCTTGAGGTTATGGACCCGCGCGCCGCGAATTTCAAGATAGTCCTGCGACAAGGGAAACGGTTCCGGAAGACGCAGCGCAAGGGCGCGCCGCGTATCGGGCAGACAAACTCTTTTGAGTATAATTCCCCGCGCGGCCAACTCTCCGGCAGAGCCTGCTAGCGGTTGAGATAGCTGGGGTCTTGCGCGGCATCCGCGCCGGCAGGTTGCGGGGCGGCGGCCTTGCGCTTTTCGGGTTTGCGGATATCGAACGCGTCGGGAGACGAAGGGGCGTGGTCCAACAGCCGGTTCACGCGCCCGTTCAGCGCCCGCAAAAACGCGGTCAGGTCGTTTTTTTCCCCATCCGAGAGGCCCAGGGGCCGGATTTCGGCTTCGAACCCGGCCGGCGCCGAGCCGCCGCGGTTGTAATGGTCGATTACTTGGCGCATGTTCATCAACAAACCGTTGTGCATGAACGAGTAGCGGCGCATCGAGTCGCGCAGGCTTTGCGTTTTGTATTTGGTTCCGGGTACGCCGTGGCCGTCTCTTTCGGGAACGCCGTTGTAGTGGAAGCCGTGATCGGTCAACAGCGGACCGTGGTGGCAGCGGATGCACTCGGCCTTGCCGCTGAACAACTCCATCCCGCGCTTCGCGGCTGGCTCCAGCGCCTCCGAGTCGCCCAACAAGTAGCGGTCGAGATCGCTGTCGTAAGAAACCAGAGTCCGCTCATACCCGGCAATGGCTTTCGCGATCAAGTCGAACGAAATCTCCTCTCCCGGAAACGCCGCGGCGAACGCCCGCACATAATAGGGGTCGGCCTTGATGCGCGCGACGGCCTCTGCGGGGTCGAGGTCCATTTCCTGATGGTTCTCAAGCGGCTTCGAAACCTGCTCCTCCAGAGTCTTGACTCGGCCGTCGAAGAACATGCTCCGCTGCCAGCCGACATTCAGCAGACCGGGCGTCTTGCGGCTCAACTCGCTCTCATTCAGCCCCCAAGCCCGCGACAGGCCGTCGGTGAAATACAGTTCCGCCTTGTGGCAAGTGCCGCAACTGCGCCGGTTGTTGCCCGAAAGCGTCTGGTCGAAAAACAACTCTTCGCCGAGCTCGACCTTCGCTTGCGACGGCGGATTGTCGGCAGGATGCGGGGGCGCCCCGGAGAGCGGTTCGAGCTTGGGCTGCTCGGCGGCCGAAACAAGCGGCAGAGACAGCAAGACAACGATGACCCGGTATTTCATGGCGCGCGCTTTCAAGGTCTAAGCTACCATAACGGCCCGCGGCGGAAACCGCGCTGCGGGGTTATGCCGGCTGCTGCGTCTGGGCGACCATGACGCGCTTCTGAAAATCGGCCAACATGCTCTCGTCCAGGCGAACCTGCGTCGGACGCCGTTCCAGCGTCGTCATGCGGTCGATCTTGTCTTGCAGCTTCAACAGCGCGTAGAAAAGGTTTTCAGGACGGGGCGGACAGCCGGTGACGTAAACGTCCACGGGCACGATCTTGTCGACTCCCTGCAAGACGCCGTAAGTATTGAACGGGCCGCCGACCGACGAACAGGCGCCCATCGAGATGCACCACTTGGGCTCGGGCATCTGGTCCCAGATGCGCTTGAGCACCGGCGCCATTTTCAGCGTCACCGTTCCGGCGACGATCATCAGATCGGACTGCCGCGGACTCGGGCGAAAGACCTCCGCGCCGAAACGGGCAATGTCGAAACGCGACGTCGAGGAGGCGATCATCTCGATCGCGCAACAGGCCAAGCCGAAGGTCAACGGCCAGATCGCCGATTTGCGGGCCCAGTTGAAAACATAGTCCACCGAGGTCGTCATGAAGTTGCGCTCGAATTGGTTTTGAATGTACGGCATGAAATCTCCAGGGAACCATCCATTATAGGCGAAACGACAAGCGCATAGCGAAAGGTCCGTGAAAGTGAAAGGCTCCCCCCGCCTTCCCATCTCGACTCTCGGTTGACGCATCCATCGCGCATGCTGTGGTTTTTTCGTCCCTCGGCTGCGATGTGGGCAGGGGATGCGGCCGCGCGAACTCATACGAAAGGGTTTACGACGGTGACTCCTGCAATCCGTTGTCCGCGTTGCAAATCTTTGCTGGCGAGAATCTTACAGCCCGCTTCAATCGCGGCGGCAACGATCGAGCCGTCGTAGAAACCGAATCCATAGCGTGTTTGCAGGTCGAGGCCGCGTCGATAAAGCATAGGGGTCGGGTTGACCCGCCATAGAGGGATCAAAGCGCGTTCCAAAAGCCGCCGAACATTTTCCGGCGATGCATTAAGCTTGCGGATCAGGACGTGAATCGTCTCCTGAACAACCTGATAACCGATGCAGCCGGTTTCGTTTTCCAATGCCTGTCGAACCAGACGCTCCGCTCTCCCGCGCTTGCGGTCATCGGTTTCATCGAACAAGTAAACGAAGATATTGGCGTCGAGGCGCGAGGGCTTGGTGGACCTGATCGGCGCGGTGAAAACCGGCGTCCTCGCGGAAAGACTGGCTCGCGGCGGTTTTGCTGCGCGCGTGCGCAGCAGGGCGGAGCCGCCGGCCAAGGGCGCCGGGGGGTCGATCGACCCCGGCCTGCCGCCCGAGGAGGCGATCCGCGCCCTGCGCGCCAAGGGCTACGTCATCGGCCACGACTGGCGCGATGTCTGGGCCGAGGAACACATGGCCGCGTTCACCGTCGCCAAGGTCGGTGAACTCGACCTGCTGGCCGACATCCGCGCGGCCGTGGATCAGGCGCTGGCCGAGGGTACGACTTTCGAGAAATTCCAAAAAGACTTGCAGCCGCTGCTGGAAGCGCGCGGCTGGTGGGGCGGCAAGAGGTCACGGACCCCAAGACCGGGGAGCGCGTCCAGGCGCAACTCGGCAGCCCGCGGCGGTTACAGACGATCTTTCGCACGAATTTGCGCATGGCCTACGCGACCGGGCGCTGGGATCGCATCCAGCGGGTCAAGTCGCGGATGCCGTACCTGCGCTATACGGCGGTGATGGACGACCGCACGCGGCCCGAACACGCGGCTTGGCACGGCACGATTTTGCCGGTGGACGATCCCTGGTGGGAGACGCATGCGCCGCCCAACGGCTGGGGCTGCTGCTGCCGGCTGATCCAGTTGAGCGCGACGCAGAT
Source organism: Bryobacterales bacterium (assembly GCA_965214915.1). GTDB lineage: Bacteria > Acidobacteriota > Terriglobia > Bryobacterales > UBA6623 > CATQHP01. Next base: position 572,930 of record CBDCCP010000002.1, read on the forward strand.
GCGCCGGGCCGGCTGGAAGGTGAGCGAGCGGCCGGCGGTCAAGATGCGGGACTGGCCGAACAAGCGCACGGGCGAGAGGGTCGCCGTGCCGGAAGGGATCGATGCGGGGTTTGCCTACAATCCGGGGTCCGCGGGCGCGCGGCGGGCGGAGATTTCACGGCTGTTCGCGGATCGGCTGGCGGAGACCGTAGAGGGAAGCGTTGCAGCCGCGCCCGGAGCGGCCTATATCTACGAGTGGGATAACCGGAACCGCAAGAAAAAGCGCGACAAGCACGGCGTGGATTTCGCGGCCATGCTGTATTTCGAGGAAGGTCCGGAGCCGCCCGAACAGCAATGGCACAAAAAAGACGAGGAGTGGCGCTGGACCGAGGACGGCTACATCAACGGCGAACCGCACAGGGCGGTCTATACCGCGCGCGACGGGCGTTTGCGCATTATCACGTTGTTTCCCTTGAATGAAGAAAAATAAGCATGCTACGATGAGTGACCGGATGCTGCCGCGAAAGAGAAAACTGACGCCCGAGGAAAAAGCCAGGATCAGAGCCGGCATCGCCTCCGACCCCGATGCGCAGTGGGCGATGGATCCCTCGAACTTGAAACGCCGCCTGAGCATGGAAGAACTCCGCGAGAAGTTTCCGGTCACCTACAGGAGGACCCTCCGGGCGCAAGCAAAGGCAAAAGCAGACGCGGGCGACTCCTGACCCGCGGCGCGGCCGCAGCGGGGACGCGGCCGTTTTTTCTTCCACTTTTCACTTTCCACTAGCCACTATCCACTGTACGCGGCTGCGCCGGTACGGCAACGAAATTCAACTTTCACTGCGTCGCAAACCATGTGGCCAAACTGTACAAACCAAGTGGCCGCGTACAGCCGCTGCGCGGCCGGCGCTCTGGGTTAAGGGGCCGAGGCCGCTTGCTCGACGGCCTCGGGCGCGAACCGAATCGTCAGCGTCGTAGGCTTGCCGCCGGCGTCCGGGGCGAGGCCGTTTCTCTCCTGAAACCGGTTCGATTCGGGCTCGCCGACGCGTACGGCATAAGTCCCCCAGCGTCGAAAAACCTTCGGGCGGAAACGGTCGCCCGCGATGCGCAGCGTGTAAACGATTTCGCCGTTCGACTCGTCGATGACCTGCACAACGGGGTCGCTCATGCCCTGTACCTGAATCTCGGGGAGATAACCGGCAGCCTTGCGCCCGTAATTCTCGGTCTGCGCGATCGTGCGCGGCCAGCCTTCGAACTGCGTCCCTTCCGGCGACTGCGACGGATCGACCAGCAGCCGCTGGCACTCGATCGTGATCCGGCGCGTCTTCTTGTTGAAGCGGATGAGGCCGTAGCCCGAAGCCTTGTCGTGCAAAAGCTCCAGAGGCGTCTTTCTCTGGCGTTTCTCCGGGTTGGCGACCGCATAGATCGTCATACGGTTGCCCAGGCCGTCGAAGCGGTCGCCGGCGTAGGGGGGCGCGCCTGCGGGCCGATTCTGCGCGGGAGTCTCCGGTTCGTACGACCGCGGATAACCCGCGGCGATCGAGGGCGCGCAGAACGAATAGCCGGCGTCGCCGAATTCGTCGATGCCGTGATGAATGATCGACGGCAAATGTTGGTCGCCGCCGATCATGAAGGCGAACCCCTTGCGCAACTCGGCCAAGGCGCGGTTGCGCCCCGACTGCGGCCAGCCGTTGGAGTCGAGGTCGGCAACCAGGCGCATCTTGTTCGCCCCGTGCGTCGTCGCCGCGTTGGCGAAGATCGATTGCGTCAGCGATACCTTGAAAAACGCATTGCGCCAATCCGCCGCCCAATCGCGGATAAACGCCAACTGCCGCTCGCCCAGCAACTTCGCCCCGGGCGCGTCGTATGCCTGGGGATCGAAGTTCGGGTCCGTCACGTGATCCGGGCGTCCGCCCGTCGGCGGGGTAATGCCTTTGGGTCCCGACTTGAACTTGCGGTCTTCGACGATGGCGAAGCTCACGCCTCCGTAGTTCAGCTCCGTAAAATAAACCCCGATGCCCTGCTCGATCGGACGCGGATCGTAGGCGTCCGGCAGGTGTGAGGTCTGCGTGCGCTGCACCGCGTTCACCCATTCCGGGGGCATTACATAGCCGCCGCGTTGATGCTCGCTCATCGGCTGCCGCCGGCCGCCGCCGCCCCAGATGTTGCCTTGATAAACATCGTGGTCGTCGGGCATATGCACCGTTACGCGGTCGCGCATCAGATCGCCGAACGCCCAGCCGAGCAGGCTCCACTTGCGCAAGTAATCGAGCGCGGCGGTCTCGACCGGCAGTCGCTGAATGCCGTATCCGGCAACGTCCTCGTAGATCTGATCGCCGGAAAAAAACAACACGTCGGGATCGTCGAAGCCCACGTTGCGCACGATATCGGTGTTGGGGAAGCCCGTGTCCTTGTTGCCTGTGAACGCGGCCACGACCAATGTTTCTTTTTTCACCGGCGCCCGGCGGACGGTTCCGGTCCAATAATGCGGCTCGCGCGAGCCGTCGGGCTGCAGCAGGCGGTAAACCAGGCGATAGGGGACATCGCGCTCCGCCGGCCAGTTGGCGATGCGGAAGCCGGCCGTGCGCGCCAGCGTATCGATCTGCGTATCGCCGAGAGATTTCCATGCGCCGCTTTCCCGGACTTGCAATTCGACGGCGTGTTCGTCGCCGCGTCCGAGAGGGGGCATTTGAGCGGTCATTTTCATCACGCCGCGGCTCAGAGTGTGCTGCGCCCATAGGATCGGGCCGAACGCTCGCTCCGGACGATGCCGCAGCTTTGCTCCCGAGATCTTCCAATTGCGGAACCAGAGCCGCAAGTTGCCTTTGCGCTCGACGCCCTCGCGCCGGTAAGAATTCTGCGTGCGTTCCGCGGCCGTTGCCGAATCGACTACCAGCGCGGCGGCGCCGATCAAACGGTCGGCCTCGACGCTTGCGCTTACCCGGCCCAGCCCGCGGCCGCGGGCATCCCGCGCGGAGAGAGTCAGCCGATAGCCGCCGCCCTGGGCACGGGCGTCGAGCCGCAGCTCGATCTCTGCGAAAGAGCGTACCGTAGCGCGGGTAGCGTCGGATTCCCTGCCGATGAATAAACGGCCGTCGGTATTGATGCCCGCGTCAAGGCCGCGGCCGCGCAGCGCGGCATAGCGGTAGTCGTCGATTTGACCGCGTATGCCGACGCGAAACCCCGCCCAACCGGCGGAAAGCTTGCCCTCGTCCGGGCGGATGCGCCCCAAGCGCACGCTCATCGTGAACTCGCCGCGGCCCGCGGCGAGTTCGTAGGTCAACAAGTTGACGTTACGGTTCCCGCCGGGAACCAGGACTTCGAGCCGCCCATCGGATATACGCCAATCCTGCAGAGGGTTTGCCCAATACTCGGGGCCGATCCACGTCCGTTCGACCTGCTCCGGCCAAGCGCTCGCGAACTCCGCGGCGCAAAGCGGGAGTGCGAGCAGTCCGGCGACGATAAATTTTGTGCTGCGCATGATTGCAAGAGCTAGTTTCGCAGAAAGCGGCCGGTTGCGAGATGCGGCGCGAACTGTGCGAACATGCCGAGCGATGCCGGCCGGCCGCAATCCTGCGAAACGAACCGTTCAAGACGGCATCTATCGCGCCGTGGCGGAAATCCCGCGGGGAAAAGTCGCCACCTACGGCGATGTCGCCGATGCCGTCGACGGCCCCTGCACGGCCCGTCGAGTAGGTTGGGCTTTGCGCAACAGCCCTCCCGGGCTGAATCTGCCTTGGCACCGCGTCTTGGCCGCCGGGGGCCGCATTGCTCTGCCGGGCGAGAGCGGAGAAGAACAGCGCTTCCGGCTGCGCGGCGAGGGCGTTCCCTTTGCCGGGAAACACGTGCGCATCGAGCAGTGCCGCCACGAGTTCACGCCGCGGTAGGCGGCCTTCGTCTGTGCCAGTGCGTCGCAAGCTGGTAAGCGTGGCCGATGTCGAACAAGGCGCCCTCGTCGAACAGCGGCGCGACGATCTGGAGTCCGATCGGCATCCCGTCCGAGCCGAAGCCGCAGGGAATCGACAGCAGCGGCAACCCGGTCAGATTCAAGGCGCGTATATTGCGCGTCGTCGCCAGCCGCACGTTCTCCGGCCTGCCTTGGATTTCGATTTCGAGTTGGCCGATACAGGCGGCGGTGATCGGGACCGCCGGGGTCACGATCGCGTCGACGGTTTCGAACAGCCGATTGAAGTCCTTGCAGATACCGCGCCGTTTGCGTTGGGCGTTCAGATAGTCCGTTGCCGTAACGAAAAGCCCCTGGTCGAGTAACATCCCCACGTCGCCGCCGAAATCCTCGCGCCTGTCCCGCAGCCGCCGCGCATGAACCGACGAGGCTTCGGCCAGCAAGATCAGCCGGTGCAGCACGTTGTAGGACTCGATATCGGGAACGGCAATCTCTACAAGCTCGGCGCCCAGGTCTTCGAGAACCGAAACGGCCTGCCGGCATGACCCTTCGACATCGGGCGCCAGCCCGTCGAAATAGAAATTCCGCGGCACGCCGATTCTTTTTCCGGTCAGGCTCGGCTCTTGCGCGAAAACATGGGGCGTGAGCGGACGGTCGACCGCGCTGTCGTCGCTGTCGTCGCGGCCCGCGAGCGCTTCGTAAACGCGGGCGGCATCCTCTACCGTCCGACCGAACGGCCCCATCGTGTCCAGTGTGTGCCCCAGGGGAAAAACGCCGTGGCGGCTGATCCGCCCGAACGTCGGCTTCAGGCCGGTCACGCCGCATAACGAAGCCGGAATGCGAATCGACCCGCCCGTGTCGGACCCCAGAGAAAAGGCGCACAGCCCCGCCGCGAGCGCCGCGGCCGAGCCGCCGCTGGAGCCGCCGGGAATCCTTTCCCTGTCCCAAGGGTTCCTGACCGGGCCGAAGTGAGGATTCGAGCTGGTAATGCCGTAGGCCCACTCGTGCAAGCCCGCCTTGCCCAGCATTACCGCCCCGCAATCGTTGAGTTTTTCGATTGCCGCGGCGTCGTAGCCGGGGATAAAGTCGCTTAAAATTTTCGAGCCGGCGGTCGTCCGAATGCCCTTCGTGAAAAAAATATCCTTGGCGGCATAGGGAATGCCGCACAGCGGTCCGCGCTTGCCGCCGCGGCGGATGTCGCTCTCGGCTCGGCGCGCCTGTTCGAGCGCGAGATCGGCGGTGACGGAGAGATAGGAATTGATTCGCGGGTCGATGCGCTCGATGCGTTCGAGCATTGCCCGCGCGATCTCGACGGGGGAGACCGCTCCCGAGGCGTACAGCCGGCCCAATGCGGCGATGGAATGAAAACCCAGCGAGTCCATGCTCAGCAAACTGTAGAAAAAACCGTGCAGGCGGCGTTATGCGACTTAAGGCCGGCCCAGTATCGCACAGGCGTCAGAGGAACCCCGCGCCGCGCTAGCGGCCGAGTATCGCGCGGACCTGTTCGTTGCGGCCGCTAAGCGAGGGGTCGAGATCGAGCGCCCGCCGCAGGTGCGCTACGCCCTCTTCATCGTCGCCTTGAGCCAACAGCAAGACACCGAGATTGTAGTGCGCCCCGGCGTAGTCGGGACTGAGCTTCAAAGCCGTTCGGTAGCGCTCGGCCGCCGCTTCCGTTTCGCCGCGCATTTGCAGCGCAACCCCCAGATTGTAATGCAGATGAGGATGTTCCGGCCGGATGGCGAGCGCTTTTTCGAAGACCGCTGCGGCGCGGGCGTATTCTGTCAGCGAGGTCAGCGTGAACCCCAGGTTGTTCCACGCATCGATGTAATCCGGTCGCAGTTCGATGGCCTGCTCGAAATGCTCGACGGCCTTTCGCAAGCGGCCCTGCGTCGTCAATTCGACGCCCATGTTGCTGTGCGTTTCGGCTGACTCCGGCCGCAGACGCAGGGCTTCTCCGTAATGTTGCAGCGCCGTTTCGGATTGCCCCTGAGAGGCCAGCGCCAAGCCGAGATTGCTGTGGGCCACCGCCGCGGTCGGCTCCAGGCGGATTGCCTCTCGGAAATGCGCGACCGCCTCGTCGATTCTGCCGAGCGCCAGGTATTCGCTGCCCAGGCTTTCGTGAGACTGTGCGAATTCGGGATTCGCGGCCAATGCCCGTTGAAACATCTCGACCGCGGCTTGGCGCTCGCCCCGCTCGGCGAACCCGCGGCCGATGATATCGAACGATTCGGCGTCGTCGCCGAGCACGTCGAGCGCCTGCGCGGCAATCCGGCCGGCCTCTTCCGATTTGCCCGCCCAGGAAAAGACGCGCGCCAGATTGCGTAGAGCGACGCCGTGGGCGCGGTGGTCGATCGAGGCCAGAATTTGCGTACGTACGCTGTCGATAGCCGGCGCATCCAGGTCTGCCTGCGGGGCAACGACGCCTTCCTCTCTGAGCAGTTCGAACAGCGCCAGCCCCAAGCTGTCGTAGCCGTCGATGTCCAAGTGGACGTGATCGACGAACTGTTCGTTGCCGGGGACCGAAGAGCCGCTCAACGCCATCGCCCGGTCGGCTGCCGTCGCCTCGAAGTCCACGAGCGGCGCGGCATGCTCGGCGGCGACCTCCCTGACGATTTCGACAATCTCCGATGTCGCCCGCAAGGGACAGATGTCCTCGTCGCGCGCTCTGCGCAACGCGCGGTCGGCCTCGGCAGCGCGGTTGAGCGCCAGCAGGGTTCGGCCCCGCAAATAGTGGGAGTCGGGACGCAGGGGGTCGATGCGCAGCGCCCGATCGAGGAGTTCGAGCGCGTCTTCGGGCGAATCTGCGGCTTCGGCGGCCTGCAACAATTCCCGAACCCGCGCCGACGCGGCCGCATCCTCGCCGGTCTCGCTTTTGAACGGGCTGCAATCCCTGAGATTCGAAGCCGGCGTAATCAACACGACCCGCGCGCCCGCGCTTGCGGCGATGCGGATCATCCGCTTGAGGTTGAATCGAAAATGCTCGATGACGCCGCTATGGAAGGCGTCGTCGCGGCGGTAGTCCGACGGTCCGACCGAGTTCGCCAGGATCGTATCGACCTCGGCGGCCAATTGCGAGGGCTGCGCCGGGTTTTGGAGAACGGGGTTTTCGAGAACGGACGCAAGCGCGAGACGCACTGCCGCATACACGCGGGTGCGGCTGAGCAGCCCCGCCGCGGCGGCGGCCCCTTCGCCAATGTCGAACATCCCCTCGTAGGTGCGGCGCTCCAGAAACTCGTTGTGCCCCGTGTAGATCACAAACAGGTCCGGTTCGTAGGCGGCCAGCTCCTCCATCAGCGCGGCGACCCGGTAGCTGGCGTAGCTGACTCCGCCGGCATTGATCACTTCCCAGTTCCTGCTTGGGTCGGCCGCCGCGAGGTACGCCCGCAGCCAGCCGCTGAACGAGGCGCGGTCATCGTAGGGCCGGCCGTGAGTGGTCGAGCCGCCGACGCTGAAAACGCGATATGTATTCGCAGGCTTCGGATGCGCGAACCGCTGCCGGTTGAACCAGCCGTATTTGTTCCGCGCGGTGACTCTTTCGCCGCCTTCTTCGACAAACAGCGGAAGGTAGGAAGCGAACCCGACAAACGGATCGCTGTCGAGAGCCGCCGGTCGCACCCCCAGCGCCGCCAGCGTCAACTCCAGGCAAATGAAAAACCCGGCGAAGGCGGCGGCGGCGAAAGCGGCCCGCTTCGTTCGGCTAAGCTGCGCCGATGGTTTCAAACTCTGACCGAATCCAAGCGCAAGGGGATCCGCGCGGCGGCGCTCCGCTATACTTGACAGGCAAGTCGATCATGCGGGCGACTCGGCGCGGATTCCTGACAACGAGCGCGGCTTTTAGTGTAGCGCCGGCTCTTTTGTCCAAGCCCGATCGCCCCAACATCGTTTTTGCGATTTCCGACGACCAGTCCTATGCCCATACCGGAGCGTCGGGCGATCCGGTGGCGCGCACGCCCCACTTCGACCGCATAGCGGCGGAAGGCGTCCGCTTCAGTCACGCCTACTGCTGCTCGCCCTCATGCACGCCTTCGAGGAGCGCCATTCTGACCGGCCAGGAGCCCTACCGCCTCGAAGAAGCGGGCAACCTCTGGAGCACGCTGCGGGCGAAGTTCGATGTTTTCCCCGACATGCTCGAAGCCGCCGGTTACCAGGTCGGTTTCACGCGAAAAGGCTGGGGTCCCGGAATCGACACCGCCGGCGGACGCACGCGCAATCCCGCCGGCGACCGCTTCGCCGACTTCGAAACTTTTTTCCGGCAGCGCGACGGCAGCCGTCCGTTCTGCTTCTGGTTCGGCAGCACCGACCCGCACCGCGCCTACGAAAAGGGCTCGGGCCTGCGCTCCGGAATGAATATCGACGACGTGCGCGCGCCCGACTTCTTGCCGGACGTTCCCGAGGTCCGTTCCGATATCCTCGACTACTTTTTCGAGATCGAGAGATTCGACCGCGAACTGGGCGCCATCCTCGAACGGCTCGAGCGCGCGGGCGAGTTGGACAACACTCTGGTCATTGTCACCAGTGACAACGGCATGCCTTTCCCGCGCGCCAAGGCCAACCTGTACGACTACGGAGCGCGCCTGCCGTTGGCGGTCCGCTGGCCGGAGCGTGTACCCGGCGGCCGCGTCGTCGAAGATTTCATCGGTTTCGCCGACTTCGCGCCGACGATTCTCGAAGCGGCCGGGGTCGAGCCGTCGCCGCAGATGACGGGCAAGAGCTTCCTCTCGACGCTCGTCTCGAAGGCATCCGGGCGCGTAGAAAAGTCCCGCGACCGCGTCATTCTCATGCGCGAGCGGCACACCATAAGGAACGCCAACGGGCTCGGCTACCCGATGCGCGCCATCCGCACGTACGAACACCTCTACATCCGCAACTATGAACCCGACCGCTGGCCTGCCGGAGACCCGCCGCTTTACGCCGAAATCGACGACTCGCCGACGAAACGTTACTTGATCGACAACCGCGAATCGCCGCAAGTCAAGCGCTATTTCGACCTGGCCTGCGGCAAGCGCCCGGCCGAAGAACTCTACGACATGGCCTACGCCGGGCAACTGAACAACGTCGCCGGGCGCGAAGCGTACCGCCCGATCCAAACTCGCCTGAAAGCCCTGATGGAGGCGCACTTGAAGCGAACAGGGGACCCGCGCGCCACGGACGGCGAGCCGCCATTCGACGCCTATCCGTTTTTCCGCAACGGCATTCGGCCGGCTCGCGCCGACTTGTAGATAGCTGACAGCAGCCGCGGGCGACGCAGCGCCGCCCCTACCGGGCCGGCAAGACGCCGCGGAATCCCGCCGCGGCGGTTTCACCGCGGGCCGATAGCAGGAAACCCGCTACAGCAAGCGGAAACTGACCTGAATCTGGGCGGCGACCCTGACCGGCTTGCCGTCTTTTCTGCCCGGGGCGAAGCGCCATTGGCGCACGGCCTGCATCGCCTTCTCGTCGAGACCGAGACCGAGGCTGCGCAGTACGCGGATGTTGTGCGCGATGCCGTCCTCCCAAACTTCGACCGCAAGCATCACCGTGCCTTGGTATTTCGCCTTGCGCGCCTCTTCGGAGTATTCCGGCTCGACCTTGTGCAGCAGGCGCGGGCTCGAAACGCCGCCGCCGATGCGGAAAACGCCGCCGCCGATGCCCCCGCCCGAGCCGGGCCCTACGCCCGACCCGGTGCCCGAGCCGACGCCGGTTCCCCTACCCGAGCCGATGCCCCCGCCGGAACCAGGTCCGGCCGACGGCGGACCATTGACGCCCAACGGATCGCCGAATACCGACAAATCCACCTGTGGAACGCTGATGTTCGGAGGCACCCTCACCGTCGGCTCCACCGCCAGCTCGGGGTCCTCGTTGCGAATAATCGGAGTGGGCGGGGCCAACTGCGGCTCCAGCGAAAAACGCGGCAGCCGCCCCCTGCTGGCCGGCAGCGGAGAATGCGCGCCGCCTCCGCCTCCTCCGCCCGAATCGCCCGGCGGCGGCTTGATCGCCCGCAATTCCGCCAGATACGGCGAAATATCGACGGGAACGAACAGCGTCACGGATCCGGACCGCACATCCACGACCTCGCCCCCGCGAAAACCGAATATGGCGAAGACCACCGCTACATGGAAAACTGCGGCCGCGGTCAATCCTTGCCGGCGAAAATCGAACCCGCCCCAAATTTCCTTGACCGCGACCGGCTCGAACGTCAACTCGAGCGGCGGCAGTTTTCTGATTTCCGTCGAAACCTTGAAGTATTCGATAATCCCCAGGAACCAAGGCGTCGAAAGCGTATTCAGGTTCAGCGGGGGCAGATCGACCTCGCCCTCGACCGCGGCGCGGTATTGCGGCAGCGGCGGGAATTTCCTCTCCGCGGCTATCGCCCTCAGCGTCTCGGGAATGCTGATCCACCAAGGACGGCTCAACGACGGCACATTGGAATCGGGAAGGTCCGCCTCTCCCGGCAGCGCCTCTCGATACTTCGGCAGTGGAGCGAGCTTCGGCGGATTGAACATCTCGCCGATCTCGCGCAGGAAGCTCCTCCACCACGGCTCGAAAATCGATTCGATCAGCAACGGCCCCAACTCGACGGGGCTGCCCTGTACAGGTCGATCTGGGGCAGGCCGATCCGGCGTTGCCTGTGTCAGGCGATCCATTGGGGCGTCAGACATCTTCTGTATTCCAATGCTGAAGGACGGACGGCCCGTTCGATCCGTTACAACATTCGGGAAGAAAATCCCAAATATCGTAGATCCTTGATCCTTCAAGCCGGCCGCCCGCAGGCAAGCAGCCGCTCCTATGTTTCTATTATCTTAGCGGCGAGCGCGCCCGCGCGCAAGAAATACGAGAGTTGAAAAAATTCTACTCGGGCCGGTAGGCGATGCAGTCGATTTCCACCTTCAGCCCCGCGGCGGGCAATACGGCCTGCACCGTCGTCCGCGCCGGCTTGGCCTCCCCGAAATACTCGGCGTAAACCGCGTTCATGGCCTTGAAGTCGCGGATGTCCGCCAAAAACACCGAGCACTTCACGACGTCGGCCAACGAAGCCCCGGACGCCTCCAGGATCGCTTTGATATTCTCGATCGTGCGGCGGGTCTCGGTGGCGACGGTTCCGACCTCCGCCGCGCCGGTATCGGGATTCAAGGCCGCTTGCCCGGAAACGTAAATAAACCCGCCGGCTTTCACGGCGTGGGAATAGGGGCCTTGCGGATTGGGCGCCCCTGCAGCGGTCACGCGTTCGATCATGTCGTATTCTTCTCCTTCGATTGCCGCCGGATGGAACCCGCAGCGTTGCAAAATCATTACGGGCAGGGACAGTAGCAGGGACAACCGCGCTCTCGCTCTCATCATTGCAGTTTCCCCCGTCCCTCCACTCTCCAAACTTTCTCGACAGCCTCGCCGCGCACGCCGTAGATTCTCTCGTGCATGTTCACGGCCGTGCAAATGTGGTTGGGGACGATCCGCAGGCGGTCGCCGATGCGGATTTTTCTCCTCGCCTCGCGGACATCGAGAAACCCATGCTCTTCGCTCATCTTATGAAAGCGGACCGCCGGATCCTCCGTAACTCGTCCGTACAGGCCGCCGCCCGGACGCGCCGGATCGGAAGTGAACGTCTTCGAGCCGCCGTCGACGATCGCCGCGCCCTCCCGCGGCGTGGAAACGACGGTGGTCATCACGGTTGCGGCGCATTGCCGCCACCCGCAGGCGCCCATCGCAACCTGCGTGCAGTCGTTGAAAACATACGTGCCCGGCCGGATCTCGGTCAGTCCGGGCAGCCGATGCGAGTGAAACAGCGTCGGCGTCGAGCCGCCGCTGACCGTATCGAGCGAGAGTCCTTCCCGCCGGAAATCGGCGTATATTCTTTCGAGGTCCCGGCCCACTTTTTCAAAAGCCGCCTCTCCTCCCGGAGCAGCCAAGTTCACGTGCCCCGGATAAAACATGAGGCCGTCGAACCGCAGTCCGGGCATTCCGGCGATTTCCCGCGCCAGGTTGACGAGGCCCTCTCCGGGCGCCAGACCGCAGCGCTCCATGCCCACGTCGGCCTCGACCAGAATCCCGATTTCGACGCCCCCGGCCGAAGCATGACGGGCCAAGCCGCGCGCCGAATCCAAATTGTCGAGCGCAACGGCGAGGTTGGTTTTCTTGGCGACTGCCATTAACCGCCGCCACTTCGATTCGCCCAGAATCGGATACGCGACCAGCATATCGGGGACGCCGCTCGCGGCCATGACCTCCGCCTCGCCGACTTTGGCGACGGTCAGCCCGGCGGCCCCGCCGGCAAGTTGCATGCGACCGATATCCGGCGTCTTGTGGGTTTTCGTGTGCGGGCGCAAGCGCAGCCCGTGCTCGGCGCAATAGCCGGCGACCCGCTTGAGATTCGCTTCCAGGCGGTCCAGATCGACCAGCAGAGCGGGGGTTTCCAAATCCCGGATCGTCGTCACGGCGCGGGCCTTGCAACCAGTGTAACCGGACACTCGTCGACCGCCAAAAAAAGAGCCGCGGGGCTTGGCCCCGCGGCTCCATGTTCAATTGCGCAAACGAAAGGAATCCTCCGCGTCCGCTACTCCTTGGGCCCGAATATCCACATCATGCCGATCGTGAACGTGTTTTGATCCATCGACAGTCCCGAAAGGTCGCAAGAGGGGCATCCGAAGAAGGCAACGTCCGACCAGTCGCGGCGGTACTCGAACCGCGTCAGGAAGCGGGGATCGTCCTTGAGTGGCTGCACCTCGAACGTAAAGGTGTACTCGTTCAACGTCTGCTCGACGCCCGTCGAGCGGGCCTCCTGGTCATTGAGGAATTCAAAGCGGTTGGCGATGCGCACCTGATCCGACAGGTGAACGCGGGCGTATCCGCCCATGCCCCACGAAGTCGCGCTCATGCCGAACGGGTCGTTGGCCTGGATGTAGTCGAGGTTGACCATGACCTCGAACCGCTCGTGCAGGCCGCCGTAGGCGTTCCAGCTCAAGTTCTTCAGCCAGCCGCTGTTGGTCAGCTCGTTCTCCGGGCCGTTGATCCAGGTCAGCGTCGTGTTGAAGCGGTCGTTCGGAGCGAACGAACCCTGCACGCCGTACGACTTGCCGGAGTTCTGATCCCAAGCGTTGTCGAAGCCGTTTACCAGCAGGAAAGTCGCCGTGAAGGCGTCGCTCACGGGGACGCTGAGCTTGGCGCCGAGATGCGAAAAGGGTTCGTTCCAGGCCCACAGAATGCCGCGGGTGTAGTTCCAGTTCAGATGCGATTCCGCAACCTCCAGGCCGGCGATCGTGCCGAACAGACCCACATCCAGCTCGGCGCCGTTGGCAAACTGGTAATAACCGTAAGCCTGCTGGAGATAGATCACGTCTTCCAGCGGCCCCGGCTCCAGGCCGTCGCGAAACAGACGGGCGCCCGAACCGAACCAGATGTCCGAACGAAACCCGATCGGGCCGTCGCCGGAGGCGTCGAATTCGAGCTTGGCCTGGTTGAGGCCGAATCCGCGGGAATTCGGATTGGTGTAGTAGAGCGTGTTCTGGCCGTCGGCCGGATTGTTGGTGTTGTACGTCAGATAGGTATCCAGCAAGCCGGTGAAGCTGATCGCTTGGCCGCCGCTGCTGGCGACGCCGACCGGGGTTTCGTCGGCCGGCTCGGCGTCGCTGACAACCTTCGGCCTTGTGTAGGCGGCTTTCTCTATTTCATCGAGACCGATCTCGCGGGCAGGCGCGGCCGCGGTCATGACCGGCGCCGTCACGGCCGGTTCGGGAGAAACGGCCTCAGCGGCCGGCTCGGCGGCGTTCATCTTTTCGAGCATCGCCTCGAGCCGCAGCAAGCGTTCTCGCAGCGACTCGACTTCCGCCCGCAACTCAACTGCAATCGATGCGGACGATTCCGGCGACGGGGTCCGCGACGGCGGCGAAGCCGCCCCCAGCGCCGTGACGCCGATCCCAAGAACTAGTGTGGTGACAAAGAAACGTTTCAAGGATTCCCTCCTCCTCAATCCGGATTCATGGGCCCGGATTCATTGGCTGGCAGCCGCTCCTGCCGAGAGAACGGAAGCGGCTCGCCGGTTGGCGGCAGTCTGCCCGCGCGGGCGCAACAACGGGGTGCGCCGTAAAGATTCACCTTAGGAAAGGCCCCTCGGCGCAAGCAAGAAGATAATTTTTATGGGGCGGATATAGAATCCTTTGTTCGTTTCCAAGTTGGCCCAAGTAACTTGAATTCAGTTGCTTGGAGAGACTAGCGGGCTCGCTTGGAAGCGCTCGCAATGCTCCGGCAAGACGCGCGACGAGAGGAAATTTCGAGCCGGGTGCAGCAGATGGCGCTCAACGGTCTTTTTGTGCCCGCAACGGCAGAGCAGATGCGCGAGCTCATGCGCCAGGGGCGAATAGAGATCGTCTTTCCGCGCGATCCAATGCGCTTGGTAAGCGATCCACGCCGTATCGAGATACGGCGGACGCGGGCCGTCCGGCGCTGCCGCGCGGTAGGAGCGCGCCGGCGACGCCTCTCCCCGCACCCCACCGATCAAAAAGGCGGCCGGGTAGTCGATCCCGGGCGGCAAGCGCTCCGACAGGATACGGACGTTCTCCGGCACGCCGCTTGCCGGCTCGACCGCGGCCGCGTCGATCGTACGCAACGGCTTCGGCAGCCGCAGCCTGACCAGCCGGACCCGCCGCAATCCTATCCCGCAAGCGCGAAAAATCTCCGCGGTCTTGCGCATCTGACGCATGGCGCGGGCCTCGCTCCAGGGGGTCTCCCGGGCAAAGAGCACGGTCGCGTTCAGGGCGAACGCAGCAGGCCGGTCCGCCTTGGGGTAGAGCTCCTCTGCAGTGACCCAGCGGGACTCGGCCTGCGCGAACCCCGACTCCGGCCATGGCGCGAACTGCCCGCCGGCGGGCAGCGCCGCGGCGGTCGCCGCCAAGCCGATGCGCAACAACAAGTCCATAGGGCGCATGGGACGACAAGTGTAACTTGACAGACATGGTCGGCGTCTAGGTATACTGGACAATTCGGGAGGGCAAGCCTGCTCCTCTTGCTGTGAGTTCCCGGAGCAACGTATCTTGACGCGGATTCTCCAACGAAACGGCGCGGCTGCCGCTATTTTGCTGCTCGGCGCCGTGAGTCTTTGCGGCTGGAGTTGGCAGCTTAACGACTACGGCGTCGTCCGCCCGCGCCCGCGCACCGCGCGGGCGATGCGCCTGGACGACACGGACCACGCGCATGAGCAGCGCATCGGCCTGCAGGCGCCCGACCCCAAGCCCGCCGTTGGCTTGCCGGCAGTCGCCGACCCGCTGAACGACGATACGGACGGAACGGCTCCGGTCACGGTTGCGCGCGCGCATCCACGATTCAACGACTCCCGGAGCGCGTTCCGCTTCTCTCTGCAAGGGCGCCCGCTCCCGGCCGGCCGCAACCGCTCGTCGTCCCCGCGCGGCCCTCCTTCCTCGACCTGAATTTGCGAATGGCCGCCCGCCGGGCGGCCGGCGGCCAAGCTCGCCGCATTCACGGAAGATCTGTAGCTGCTTTTGCAGCAAAGGAGGAAGAAGATATGGAAAAAATCATCGACGGGGTACGCAAATTTCAAGAAACCGTTGTGCCCGCCAAGCGCGCTCTGCTCGAAAAGCTGACCGCCGGGCAATGGCCGACCGCGTTGTTCATTACCTGCTCCGACTCGCGCGTGGCGCCGAACCTGATCACGCAGACCGAACCCGGCGATTTGTTCGTCATTCGCAATGCCGGCAACATCGTGCCGCCCCACACGGGGGAAGCCAACGGCATGTCGGCTTCCGTGGAATACGCCGCGGCTGCGCTCAAGGTTGGGCACATCGTCGTCTGCGGACATACCCGCTGCGGCGCCATGGGCGGCGCCATGAACCCGTCCGGCCTGGACGCCCTGCCGCAAGTGCGCGGCTGGCTCAAGCATGCCGAAGCTCCGCTGCGGACCGTGGACGCGCTGCATCCCGGCCTCGACCCCGACGCCCGCCTGCGCGCGCTCGTCGAGCGGAACGTCTTGCAGCAGCTCGCCAACCTGCAAACCCATCCTTACGTCGCCGCGCGCACGGCCTCCGGCAGCTTGCAGCTCCACGGCTGGGTGTACGAGATCGAGAGCGGCGCCGTCTTCGCCTACGACGAAACCAGGAAGGGCTTCGGCCCGCTCACGGGCGGCGCGGCCGCGGTAAGCGAGCCGCCGGCCGCCTCTTAACTGCAATTCCGCACAGTTCTCGAAGTTATCCGGAAAGGAAAAAATTCAATCATGCGCGACAGAATCAAGCTGTTTCTGAATCCGTTTTTCGACGGCCGCTACGAAGACATAAACCGCATCGGCAGGGAAAAGGCCGTCTTCCGCGATTTCACCGCCGGTTTGATCGTGGCCATGCTGGCCATTCCCATGAACATGGGCTTCGCCATCGCCAGCGGCCTGCATCCGGTTCACGGCCTCATCGCCGGCGCCTTCGCCTGTCTCCTGGGGGCGCTGTCCAGCGGCTCCAAATACTCGGTTTACGGTCCGACGGCGGCCTACATTCCGGTCCTGGCCGCAATCATGTACGAATACGCAGGGGGCAGCAGGGACCCGCTCTCGACGGAATACGCAGCGGGCTACAATTTCCTGATCCTTTGCTCCGTGCTGGGCGGCGTCATCCTCATCGTCATGGCCTTGACGGGACTGGGAGCCTTCATCAACCGGTCGGTGCCGCACTCGATCGTCGTCGGCTTCACGATCGGCATCGCTCTGACCATCGCCTTCACGCAGATCGGCGACATGCTGGGACTGAAGACCGAGATGCCGGCCGCCGTCCACGAGAGAGTCATCGTGATCTGGAACAATCTGGACGAATTCAACATCTTCGCCCTGCTGATTGCGCTGGGCACGTTCCTGCTCTGCAAATACCTGCTGCGCTACTCGGTTTTCCTTCCCGGCCCGGTGATCGCCGTGGTGCTCGGGGTCGTGCTCAATGAAACCGTTCTGAGCGATCGAGGGTTGACCGCTTCCATGGATAAGTACGGCGCGATTCCAACCTCGGCTCTCTTCAAATTCACGCCGCCGAAGCTGCCGGAGATGAACCTCGACATGCTCTACGGCCTGGTTTACTTCACGACCGCGATCGTCTTCGTAGCCGCCATCGAGTCGCTGCTGTGCTCGAACATGGCCGACCGCCTCGCCGAAAACAAGGGCACGCCCTACAATCCCAACAAGGAACTGTTCGGGCAGGGCGTAGTCAATACCTTCGTACCGATGTTGAACGGCTTTGCCTGCACCGGAGCCTTGGCGCGCACCGCGACGAACATCAAGGTCGGCGGCGTGTCGCCTCTAGCCGGTATCATGAATTGTTGTTTGAAGATCGGTATGGTCTATTTCCTCGCCAAACACCTGGATCAGGTGCCCATGGCCTGCATCGGCGGCATCCTCGCCTATGTCGCCTTCAACATGGTCAAAAAGCAGGAAGTCGAAACCGTCCTGCGCATGAACTGGTTCCACATTTTCCTGATGGTCCTCACGGCGATCGTGGTGTTCCTGAAGGACTTCCTGTCGGGAGTGATGCTGGCGCTGGTCGTTTACTGGGTGCTGAAACGGTTCTTCGACAAGCCGAAGAAAAACGCGCCGTCGGCGGCGTGAGAGGGAAACACGAAAGGAGACAACCGCAATGAAACGCTTTCGACACTTCATGGTCGCCCTGACGCGGATGGAACAGGACATCAGCCTGCTCCGCTACGCGGCAATGGTCGCGCGGCTCGGCGATCCGGATCAAATCAGCTTCGTTCACGTTCAGGGCGCCGAGTCCGGCAGCACCAAACAAAACTCGCACAACGAAGTCGTGGATGAGCTGCAACAACTGGTGCAGGAGCACTTTGAAGGCGTGTCCGCAAACGTCGAGCGGCGCTTTCACGTTCTCCGCGGCCCGCTGATCGACGGGCTGCTGTCGTTCGCCGCCGGACAGCACGTCGATCTCATCTTGCTGGGCCACAGGTCCGATGCCCGGCCGGGGCGCAACGCGCTGATCCGACGCTTGACGATGAAGGCGCCTTGCTCGGCCTGGATCGTGCCGGACGGCGCCGAGCCGCGCATCGACCGGGTTTTGGCGCCGGTGGATTTTTCCGAGCATTCCGCCGACGCGCTCACGGTCGCCGCCGATCTCACGGCGCGCGCCGGAGCCGCCGAATGCATCGCGCTGCACGTCTATCACGCGGTGGCGGTCATCACTTACGAAGAAGCGATTCCGTTGGTCTACGGCATGGAGGAGGACGCCTACGAGCGCTTTATCGCTCCGATCAATCTCCACGGCATCGAGCCGCGGCCGATATTCGTCGAATCGGAGCGCATCGCGGCCACGATTCATAAGGTCGCTCAGGACGAAAAGGTGGACTTGAAGGTCATCTCGACCAGGGGCCGCAGCCGTTCCGCGGCGATTCTGCTGGGCAGCGTCACCGAGGGCGTGATTGTCGAAGCGCAAACCCCGGTCTTGATCGTCAAGCATTTCGGGGCCAAGCTCGGCCTGCTCGAAACGCTGCTCGGCCGCAGCTTCCGGCGGGATTCGCCGCACTTCAACTGACCCGGCGGCGGTCCGCTACAATAGGCGCTTGCCGGAGATTGCAATGAACAGACGCGATTTGATCCGCACGGCGCTCGTCGGGACCGGCGCGGCGGCCGCCGCGCCGGCGGGGCCCTTGGTCACGCACATCGCCGCCGCTCCGGCCGCGGCGGCGGCAACCGCCGGGGAGCCGTGGACCCCGCTGCTTTTCGACGCGCACCAGAACGAGACGGTGATCGTCCTGACCGAGTTGATTATCCCTGCGACCGACACCCCCGGCGCGAAGGCCGCCAAGGTCAACGAATACATCGACCTGATGCTCCACGACGTCGAGAAGGATAAAGGCCACGCTTTCTTGCAGGCGTTGGGCTGGCTCGACGGCTACGCGATCGACAAGCACGGCGCGCCGTTCGTGAAGCTGAGCGAGTCCCGGCAGACGGCGATCCTCGAAACCCTGGACGGCGCGCAAGACCCGGCCCTCGAGACCGGCGCCGCGTTCTTCAAGCGCCTCAAGCGCCTGACGGTCGAGGGCTACTACACCTCGAAAATCGGCATCGACGAGCTGAACAAAGACGGCGTCCCCGACACCTTCGCCTGCACCCACGCCTCGCACGGATAGCGCTTCAGTGCGCGGGGCGCTGAAGCGTCTGAGGTTGCCCTTACAGGTGCGTTGCCACTCGCGCCGTGCGGCGCCCGCCGCGAATTGCTACGCCGCTGCGTCCATCACCGTCGGCGGCAGAGAGAGTCGGCCCGGCGTCACCATTGCCGTTGAGCGATGGGCTCGTAATACTCAAATTCGGCCTCGGCCTCGGCCTTGTCCGGTTCTACCCCCTGGATGTAAGCGGCGTTGAGGATGAATGCCAAGTGTTCCAGGAGGTACCGTCCTGAGCGAAGCCTGCAAAACGCCGGGCCCGCGTCTGCTGGTATTCTTGACGCAGCCATGACGCGGCGCAATTTTCTCTCGCTCATTCCCGCGGCGGCCGCGGCGCAGAGGCGGCCGCTCAACGTCGTTTTTTTCATGACCGACGATCAGGGCGCGTGGTCGCTGGGCTCTTACGGGTGCGGCGAGATGCATACGCCCCGCCTCGACCGGCTGGCCGCCGAAGGCATGCGCTTCACGCGGGCGTTCGCCTGCACCCCCGTGTGCTCCCCGTCGCGGGCCACCTACTACACCGGCAAGCTGCCGTCGCACCACGGCGTGCAGGATTTTCTGCTCCCCGACGACAGCTACGGCCCGCGCAGCGCCCGCTTTCTGCGCGACCACAGAACCTTCGCCGACGTCCTCAAAGCCAACGGCTACGCCTGCGGACTGGCCGGCAAGTGGCATCTGGGCCACGACGAGCAGGCCCAGGCGGGCTTCGACTACTGGCACACGGCTCCCCGCGGCGGCGGCGCCTACAAAGACACGGAGTTCTTCGTCAACGGAAAAAGCGTCAAGAACACCGGCTACAAGACCGACTTCGTCGGGGACGGCGCCCTCGACTTCATCGAGAAGAACCAAGCCCGGCCGTTCTGCCTGGTCGTGCCTTTCTTCGCGCCGCACAGCCCCTACGACTACCAGCCCGAAAAATACCGCCGGCATTACGCGGACGCCGAGTTTTCCTGTTTCCCCCGCCCGGCGGCCCTGCACCCGCAGCGCCGCGGCCGCTTCGAGCGTCACCACGGCAACCGCGAAACCTACGCCGCCTACTCCGCGCTGGTCACGGGCGTCGACGCCAACGTCGGCCGGGTCATCGACAAGCTCGACGAGCTGGGCATCCGCGAAAACACCGTCGTCGTCTTCAGCGCCGATCAGGGCTTCAACTGCGGGCATCACGGCGTCTGGGGCAAGGGCAACGCGACCATCCCGTTCAACATGTTCGAGGAATCGATCCGGGTGCCGCTGATCTGGAATCATCCCGGCCGCATCGAGGCGGGCAGGGAAGTCTCGGCGATGGTCTCCAGCTACGATTTCTTCCCGACCCTGCTCGACTACCTCGGGGTGGAAACCGAACCCGACCCGCAGCGCGTCGGACGCAGCTACGCCGCCTTCCTGCGGGGCGCATCCCCGGCATGGCGCAACGAGCTCTATTTCGAGTACGGCTACACGCGCGCCGTGCGCAGCGAAAACCTCAAATACATCGAGCGCGGCGACGGCTGGCCCAACGAGCTCTTCGATCTCGAGGAAGACCCCGGCGAAACCATCAACCGCGTCGGCAAGCCCGAATACCGCGAGCGCCGGCTGACGCTGCAAAAACGCCTGCACGGATTTTTCGCGCGGGTCGGCGCTCCGCCTCTCGACGACTGGCGCTCGACGACCCGGCAGATCGTCCCCACCGACGTCGGCTACTACCGCTGGAAGGAGGAATAGAGAGTTACCCCGCTTCTTCCTTGGGGATGCCGTAGGTGCGGTGAACGTCGGCCAGGGTCAGCGTCCCGACCATATAGTTCGGGTTGACGCGGCTGGCCACCGGCAGCACGGGGTACACGCCGAGCTTGCGCAGCGCTTGGTCCAGCGGAAGATCGGGATACGTTCGAATCACCGCGCGCAGCGGCAACGCATCCTTGACCAACGCGGCCCCCCAGCCTTCCCGCCAGACGCGCTCCAGGTCCCTGCGGCTGACCCATGTCCACCGCCCGTAACCCGAATCGATCAGAATCGCCGATGCGCCGTCCTCGTCGAGACTGGCGAGAGCATCGTCCACGGTGGCGCTCGCCGCCGGCGCGACCCGTTTGCCGTCTTTGCGCATGGCGTCCTCGACGTGCAGCACGGGCGCCTCGCGCTTTTCCTCGACCGACGGCAAATCCAGGCCGTCCTGGTGGCCGAGGATGTGGAACAGCGAATCCGGCTGCATGCGCCGCGAAATCCGATACGAAATCGTATTGGCGATCATCACCGGCAAGATGATCACGTAGTTGGCGCTCACCTCGAACACCATGAAGACCGAGGTCATCGGCGCGCGGAACAGGCCGGCGAAAAAGGCGCCCATGCCCACCAGCACGTAAGCGCCGGTCGAGCTTGTCGGCAGCGGCCAATAGATGTCGGCCAATCCGCCGAGGCCGCCGCCGAGCATCGCCCCGATGAACAGCGTAGGCGCAAACATGCCGCCCGGGGTGCCGGCGCTGAGGCAAACCGCCGACAGCGCCATCTTCAGCCCGCCCAACAGCAGCAGGAACTCCCACGTAAAGCGGTCGTGCAGAGCGCTGTCGATGGACTCGTAGCCGGCGCCGAGCACCCCCGGCGCCCGGATGCCGATCAAGCCGACGAACAACCCGGCGGCCACGGGCAGCCACACCCTGATTCTCTGCCGCTGCTGCAATACCTTGTCGCGCAAGGCGGCGGCATGGCGCGTGTACAAAGCCGAAAGACAGCCGCCCGCAACGCCGATCGCCGCGTAAACGAGCAACTCCGAGTAATTCGTCAATTCGAACTCCGGAACGCTGTACAGCGGATCGTCGCCCAGGAACCAACGGCTGACGACCACCGCCGAAACAGCGGAGAGCACGATCGAACCCAGCACGCCGGCGCTCCACGCCGACATCACCTCCTCCATCACGAACAACACCGCCGTGATCGGCGTATTGAACGCCGCGCCGATGCCGGCCGCCGCGCCGACCGGCGCAATCAAGCGCATGTGGTCGCGGGTCAGGTGGAAAAGCCTGCCGAGCAGCGAGGCGATCCCCGCGCCCATTTGCAGCGCCGGGTCCTCGGGACCCATCGGGTTGCCCGAGCCGATCGAGAGCGTGCTGCTCAAGAACTTGCCGATGACGCTGCTGAACGGCACATAGCCGTCGGAGGCGTACACCCCGGCCTTGGTGTAGTTGACGCCCGTCCCGCGGGCGGTGGGAAAAACGAAATAGACCAGCAGATAAGCGGCGCCGCCTCCCAGCGCCGGCCAGATCAGCGTCCACAGATCGGTCGAGCGGTCCAGCGAGTGAACCGTGTTCCAATTCAAAAATTCAATCGAGATGTGAAAGCAGACGGCGACCAGACCGGAAAAAATTCCGATCACGATCGAAAGCAGCAGGAAGCGCTGCGTTTCTTCGAGCACCGGCCCCTTGCGGCTGACAACCCAGATGCCTCGCGCGATATCGCGTAGAGCGAGCGCGCCGGCGGCAAGCCAAGCGCGGATGCGGCCGACATCCCACGTCCCCCGGGCGATATCGCGAAGCGCCTTGATCGTCATCGGGAAAGTTTCGCCAGAACGAGCCGCAGCGGCTCATCGTCGTGCTCGATTCCGGCGCAGGCCCCTTCCCGTGCGTTCCAGATTTCTTCCGCCAGCAGGATATTCGCCTCGACGTTTTCGGTAGTCGCGCGTTGGCGGGCGCTGCGCTGCAGCAAATCGAGCGCGCCCCCCAGCGGCTCGGCAAGCTCCGCCGGAACCTGCGCAAGAGGCCCCACGAAAGTTTCGCCGAGCGGATTCCGGCAATAGCTGACGAACTCGGCCGTGCGCGCGACCAGAACGCGGCTGCGGCGGAGTCTTTCCTGGATGCTGATTTGGCCGCGCCGGAGCGGGTCGAGGGCAATGACGGCGCTGCACAAGGCAACCCTCTGCGCGGTAGACTCCTCTTTGCGGACAGCCTGCGCCCGGTTGAAATGTGTCCGCGCCGTGAGATAGTTCCCCAGCAGGAACTCCGCCTCCGCCCGCCCGACAAGGGCCTCGCGGTCTCTGGGATCGTCTGCCAACAGTTCGCGAAACAAAGCCGAAGACCTGTCGGCAATCCGCGCCTTGAGCAGCAAGACCGCCAGCCGGCGTTTGATCGCCTTGTCGTCCGGCATGACGTCCAGATCGAGCAATTCGGCGGTCAACTGCCGCGTGCGCTCGTTGCGGTCGAGCAACTCGATCAACTCCAGCCGGGATTGCAGCCGCTCCCGCTCGGCGTTGTCCGTCCAGCGGCCGTAAATCGCCGTGCGGTAGTAGGTGACCGCCTCATCGACCCGCCCCTCGTCCGCGGCCAGGCGGCCGAGCAGCTTGTTGACGATCCCCAATGTCGGATCGTCCGGCCGCAACTCCATCAGATGATTGCGCGCCTCGGTATAGCGCTCGGACTCGTACAGCGCCAGCGCCAAGCCGAGGCGGTAGTCCGGATTGTCGCGTGAGTAGAGCAGCGCGTCGCGGTACTGTTCCGCCGCCTGCTCGTAATCGGACAGCACGGCCAAAGCCTGCGCCGATTCGTAATGTTGCCGGCCTCGCTCGCGGCTTTGGCGATTGAAAGAGCGGGTATAGAAGCCCGTCACGACGAACAACAGCAGCATCACGCCGAACACCGCGGCGAGAATCCGCGGCGTCGCGCCTTCGGCCAGGAACGAGCGGCTCTTGCAATAAGGGCACTCCGCGCCGGGATGCGCGATCTCGTTATGGCAAATCAGACAAACGAACCGGGGCGCCATTTATCGACGGTCCAGAAGAAAACCGACCTCATTATTCAGGATACGGAAACGGGCGGCCGCACGCCGCGCAGCCGGTGGGGAGTGAAGAGTGGAGAGTGGAGAACAAGACTGCTGTACGGCGCGGCGTTGGCGCTAAAACAGCCGGCCGAACGCCTTCCAGGCCAGCGCCAGCATTCCCGCGGCAAAGCCCAACGCCGCCTCGTACTCCCGATTCTCGCGGTACAGCGCGGCGCTGAAGGGCGTCTGCGATCGATAACGCGCCCGCAACGCCGGCACGATGCGCGGGACGCGCCTGGCGTACTCCCCGTAGCCTTCCAGGATTTTGCGCAGATGCGCCTCCTCTTCCTCGATTACCGGCAGGTACAGCGCCAGGAAAAAAACGGTTAGAAGCGCGCCGAGCGCCGGGCGCTCGCCCGCTGCGGCGAACCCCATGCCCGCCGTCAACGTGCCCAGGTAAAGCGGATTGCGGACGTAAGCGTAAGGCCCGGAAACCGCCAGGCGCCGGTTCTTGCGCAAGTGGCCGGCGGCCCAAGCCCGAATGCCCAAGCCGCATAGCGCAACCGGCCCCCCAGCGGCAAGCGACGCCGGCGTCGGCTCGGCCAGCCACAGAAACAACCCCGCGGCGGCAAACCCGAAGGGCGCCCGCGTCCGCGCCGCTAGCTCCGCGTATTTTTTCGGAAACGTTCTCCGGGGAAGCGCCATCAGAACAACCGCTCCGCCGGGCGCAGCGTCCCGAACGACCCGACGTTGGCGATGGAAATGCCGATGCGGAACTGGTTGTCGTTGCGCACCTGTCCGATCGCCAGCCGGCGGTATTCCAGGCTGAAGCCGCAGCAATCCGTGTTGTAGGTGATCTGCGAAATCGAGTACAGGAAAAGATGGCGGCGGTAGTCGTAAACGTTGGTCAAGGCGACGTTCCAGCCGCGGCGGTTGAAGTCCCCATAGCGAACCGTCGCCAGCAACTGATTGCTTGTCGGCGAAAGCGCCGTCGGCGCCCTGACCGCGCGGTGCCCCGCCGTTACGCCGATCTTCGAACTGACCTGGAACGAGGCGTCCGTGGCCGTGTTGACGATCTTGCCGCGCAGCGGATCGTAGTCGTTCCGCCAACTCAGGCCGTACCGCCAATGGGGGTTCACTCTGAACGAAACCGCGACCGGCGAATAGCTGCGCGGCTCGGCCAAAAACGTAAACGGCGAAAAGTCCAGGCTCGAGCGCAGCACGTTGCGGCGGCCGGGAACGAGCGCGCCGCCGAAATCCGCATCGAAATAGCGCCGCTGCCAGACTTCGAGCACGGCCGCCTCGCGCACCTGTCCGCTCGCATCGTCCTTGACGTACAGCCGGTTGGTAATCGAGAGTTCCGCCTCGTTCGTGTTGTGGATCAGATCGCGGGTGTCGAAGCGGATCACGCGCTCGAAATCCTCGATGCCGGCGGTGTAGCGGTAGCGCAGCCGCGGCTCGATCACATGCTTCATGCGGTCGCCCATCCATTTCGGCGCGCGGTAAATCCGCGACAGCGAAGGGGCGGCGATATCGACCGCAAACTCGCCCGTGCGGCGGTACAGATTTTTGCCGGAAAGCCCCTCGTCCCGCCGGCTTTGTCCGTAAGCCGCGGCCCGCGCGCCCAGCGTCGGCGTGACGTGAAACCCCTTCCAGAACAGCTTTGTCGAAACGCGCGGAAAGAACTCCCCGCGCTGCACGAAGCGGCGGCTCTGGAACGACTGCTGCGTGCGGCTGACCAGATCGAACGAGGAATCGAAGCTCAACCACAGCGGAATCCGGCCGCGGGTCAAGCGGCGGTCGTGACTGTTGAGCTCGAAGCCCGGCAGCCGGCGCAACACGATCGTGTCGCCTCGGCTGACGCTTTGAAAGTTCTCGTTGCGCAGCAGCGAGGCGTTGAAGCTGAAAGTCGAAAAGTTGTTGGTGACGAATCCGATCGACCGCACCTGCGAAAAAACGGCTTCCTCGAAAGTCTGCGTAAACGCCTGGCGGAACTCCAACGAGCTGAGGTAGCGCAAATCCGCCACGCCGCGGAACCCGCGTCCGAACTGGGTCCGGCCCCGCATATCGAACGAGTTGCCGCCCTGTTTCAGGCGGCTGCCGTCGTCGAGCTTCCTGCCGCGGTCCCTGACGTCGAAAAACACGGCGTCGAAACTCGAGTTCTTCGTGGGGCGCCCGCGGAAACTCAAATTCGAAGCCAGCCCCCGGTCGGTGTACCAGTTGCCGCCGACCGTCATGTCGTAACTGCGGTTGATCGCCCAGTAGTACGCCTGCCCCAGCATCAGACCGAAGCGCGAGCTGTTGCCGATGTTGGGAGTCAGGAATCCGCTTTGCCGGGGCATCCTTTCGAGCGATTTCTTGAAGTACGGCATGTACAGGATGGGTATGCCCCTCATGCGCAATACCCCCCGCCGGATTGCCGCCTGCTTGCCCGGCACGATCGTCGTGTGCGGCGAGCGCAGCGTCCACCAAGGGTTTTCGGGCTCGCAGTTGGTGACGCGGCCGTTGTGAACCCGGTAGTGATCCTTGGTCTTATGGACGACCGGCGCCTCGATGCGAAACGGATTGTCGGTGGTCAAGATGCGCGCCCCGCCCTGACTCGCCGACGAGACTCTTCCGCGAACGTCGTAAAACGTGCCCAACTCGGCGCGCGTGTCGTAAGACATGCGGGCCGCGCGGATATCCTCGCGGCCGCCGCCCGCGCGGTAATGCACGTTGCCCCGCGCTTCGACCTCGCCGGTCTCCTCGTTGAAATCCATCTCGTCCGCGGTCAGGACGATCGAGTTGTAGCGCAACTCGACGTCGCCGCGGGCGAACCGCATCGAACCTTCGCGCGATTGCGTCGCGGAAAAAATTTCCAGCGCTCCGCGCTCGCGGGCAATCGAGGCGTTTCCCGTTGTCTGCCCGCGCAGGGCGGGCGCGAAAACACACAGCACGACAAGCAAAAGAGGCGGCAAGAAGATCGCTTCGAAACGCGGTCCGAAATCGAAGCGTAGCACGCGCGAAAACGGCGCTGCCGCCAGGCCCGTGGCAAAAGTCACGGACTGCTATACTCATGGGCGCGCCCCCGCCGTTTCGCCATGCCTGCGCACTTCTCGCGTCGATCTTTCCTGCTTTCGTCCGCCGCGCTCGGCGGCATCGCCGCGGCCGGACGGTCGCCGGCTCGCGCGGAAGCGCAGATCGCGGCCGTCGAGAAACTTCTCAACGACGGCAAAGAGCGGTTTCTCGAACGGATTCAATCCGTCAGCGACAGCGAATGGAATCTGCGCATCGGCGAGTTCCGGCGCACCGTCGGCGAAGAAGCCGAGCATGTGGCGCTGTCTGAAAACGACCTCCAGCAGTTGGTGGCGAAGGCTCTCCAGGAAGGCCTGCGCCCGACCTTGGCGGCGCCGCTCGAGGGTAAGGAAGAAATGCTGCGCGAGTTCTTCGCCAAGAACACCGCCGAAAACTACCGCCCGCGAAAGACGCTCATCTCCCTCCCTGAGGTGCTCGAATACTACGGCAAGGCCAACCGCAAGCTGATGCGGCTTCTGGCCGATTCCGAGGGCCTCGGCGAAGCCGTTTACGAGCACCCCAACGACGAGATCGGCTACCTGACCGGCCTGCAGTGGTTCTATTACATCGCCTACCACCGTCTGCTGCACACCAAGCGGATCGAAGCCGTCATGGCGCACGAAGACTTTCCTCGGCGCGTCCGTCCGGCATAGCGGCGCAGCGGACGGCCGGCGCCGTCGAAGCCGCCTTCCGGCGCTTCCGTCTTCGGCGCCGGCCGGGCTTCGGTCTCGATCGGAAACGAACGCGAAGAAGGTTGTAAAATACACCCGAAGTGCGGAGCTACGCTGCGGGTCCGAACATTCCTCTGCTCGAAAAAACAATCGGCCAAGCGTTCGACGAGACCGTCGCGAAGCATCCGCGCAAGGAGGCGGCAGTCTCCCGCCACCAAGGCCTCCGGCTGACCTACGCCGACCTCGGCGCCGCCGTCGAGGAGACTGCCGCGGGGCTTTGGGGCCTCGGCATCCGACCCGGCGAGCGAGTCGGGGTGTGGGCCTCGAACTGCGTCGAATGGATATGCCTGCAAGTTGCAACGGCCAAGATCGGCGCCGTCCTCGTCAACGTTAATCCGGCGTACCGCGCCAATGATTTGGCGTACATCCTGGAGCGCTCGGAGATGAAAGCGATTTTTCTTCACGAGCAGGACGCGCGCGTTCATTACGGCGAAGTTCTGGCCGCCGCTCGGAAGGGCAGGGAATTGTCCCTGGAGCACGCGGTTCTGCTGGGAACGGATCAATGGCAGGCCATGATCGACTCGGGCGTGCGGCCGCCGGGCGAAAGCGCCGGCATTCATGACGTGGTGAATATCCAATACACGTCCGGAACGACGGGAAAGCCGAAAGGGGTTCTGCTGACCCACAACAACCTGGTCAATAACGCCTACCTGGTGGGCCGCGGGCTGAAGTGGACCGCCGCCGACAAGCTCTGCCTGCCGGTTCCGCTTTATCACTGCTTCGGTTGCGTCATGGGCTCTTTGCAAGCGATTGTTTATGGCGCGACCCTGGTGTTGCCGTCGGCGCAGTTCGATCCGTTGGCTGCGTTGCAGGCGGTCGATGAGGAGCGTTGCACGACGATTTACGGCGTGCCGACGATGTTCATCGCCGAGCTCGACCATCCCGACTACGCCCAGTACGAAACAACGTCGCTGCGCACGGGCATCATGGCCGGCGCTCCCTGTCCGATCGAGTTGATGAAGCGCGTAGTCGACGAGATGCACTGCGCGGAGATAACCATCGCCTACGGCCAGACGGAGGCGTCGCCGGTGATTACGCAGAGCTCGACCGACGATCCCCTTGAGACGCGCGTCGCGACGGTTGGCGCGGCGATGCCGTGTACCGAGGTGACAGTGGCCGACCCCTCCGGCGCTACTGTGGATAGCGGCGTTCAAGGCGAATTGCTGACCCGCGGCTACTTGGTGATGAAAGGCTACGACAACGATGCCGCGGCGACTGCCGCGGCGGTGGATGCCGACGGCTGGCTGCACACCGGCGATCTCGCCGTCATGTGCGAAGACGGAAATTTCCGTATCACGGGCCGCGCCAAGGAAATGATCATTCGCGGCGGCGAGAATATCTATCCGCGCGAAATCGAAGAGTTCCTGCACGAGCATCCCAAGGTGGCCGACGTTTACGTCCTGGGGCTTCCGGACGAACGCTTGGGCGAGCGGGTGCTGGCCTGGGTCAAGCTTCACAACGGGGAATCGCTGACGGAGAATGAGTTGAAAGACTTCTGCCGGGGGCAAATCGCGCACTTCAAGATTCCCGAGCGC
Organism: Bryobacterales bacterium; assembly: GCA_965214915.1. Classification (GTDB taxonomy): domain Bacteria; phylum Acidobacteriota; class Terriglobia; order Bryobacterales; family UBA6623; genus CATQHP01. The sequence goes on from CBDCCP010000002.1 coordinate 601,966, forward strand.
ATCCGCTTCGTCGACGAGTTTCCGATGACCGTCACGGGCAAAGTGCAGAAGTTCGTGATTCGACAAACGGAGATCGAGTTGCGCGGTCTCGAATACGCGGAAGGGATCAAGACGGCATGAACTATCTCATCGAGCAATTGGACGAAATCGCCCCGGTGGAGTGTCCCTGCGGGCAAGCGCGCCGCGCGTTCGCATCGCCTGAAAACAAAGCGGCCACGCTGCACGTTGTGGACATCAAGACCGACTCCGCTGTTCATTACCACAAAAAAATGACGGAGATTTATTTCATTCTCGAGGGCTCGGGCTACATGGAATTGGACGGGGAACGCGTGCCGGTCCGCCCGATGACGTCCGTGCTGATCAAGCCGGGCTGCCGTCACCGCGCGGTCGGTCGGATGAAGATCGTCAACGTGCCGATTCCGGCATTCGATCCGGCCGACGAGTGGTTCGATTGACGGCGGGCTGCCGGGCGCTTCAGTTCATGGGGAACAGCGAGGCGCCGATCATGGACGCCAGCAAGCCGCCCGCTCCCAGCGCGATCAGGGAAGGCGTCTTCGTCTTCAACGCTTCCATCTCGGTCAAGCCCGTCATGGTCTTGAAGACCCAGAAACCGGAATCGTTCATCCAGCCGCCGACAATGGAGCCGGCGCCGATCGCCGTCAGGATATAGACCGGGTGATACGCCGGCGGCGTCGCCGCGATGAGCGGCGCAAGGATTTCCGAAGACGTGATCATCGCGGTTGTCGCCGAGCCTTGCGCGATGCGGAACAGCGTCGCGACGCCGAACCCCAGCAACATCAATGAGAGGCCGGCTTCCTGAGCCCAGCCGCCCAGCACGTCTCCGACCCCGGCCTTCACCAACATGCGGCCGAACGCCCCGCCGCCCGCGGTGATCAGGATGATCAACCCCGCGCTCTTGATCGCCTCTTCGGTGGGCCTTGCCATTTGCGCGAGCGTCAGGCCCTTATGGCTTGCCAGAACCCATAACGCCGCCGCCGCCGCAAGAATCAACGCGAAACTGGGGTTCCCCAGGAAAGCCGCAACCGGTCGCAAGGGGCTGTCGGGGAAGAAGGTGTTGCTGACCGTATTCGCCGTGATCAGAATCAAGGGCAGGACAATCGGCAGCAGCGAACGGGCAAAGCTCGGCAGCTCGCTTTCGGGCCGGTTGGCGATTTCCTCGAGTTCCTTGAGTGAAAGTCCGGGCGCTTCGCGGATCGGAATGTTCATCTTGCGGTCGACCCAGATCGAAAACGCCCATGAAGACAGCGCGGCGGGAATGGCGACCAAGCCGCCGACAACGATCACCAGTCCGAGATCGATATGCAGCGTTTCGGCCATTGCCAGCGGGCCGGGCGTGGGCGGCACGAAGATGTGGGTGGTCACGCCGCCCGCGCCGATGGCCAGCGTGTAGAGAAGATAATTGCGCCCGTTGGTGCGCATGCTCATCGAGCGCGCCAGAGGCACCAGCAGGTAGAACACGGTGTCGTAGAAGACGGGGATCGACAGCACGTAACCGCTGATAACCATCGACAGCGACGAGTACTTCTCGCCGAGCCAGGCGACGAAGCGGCGGGTGATCTTTTCAGCCGCGCCGCTTTCCATCAGGCATTGCCCGATGACCGCGGCCATGGCGATGACGATGCCGATCCTGCCGGCAAGCCCTCCGAACGCGTCGATCACCTCCCCGACCGCTTGATCGAGCGGAATCTCCGGCGAAAGCGCCCCGATCAGGATTGCGGAGCAGATCAGCGCAACGAAAGCGTTGATTTTCCAGCGGATGATCAGCAGGAAAACCGAGGCCGTCGCAATCGAAAGGATGAGGATCGGATGCATGGATTCCGAACAGCATACACCCATTGCTATGCTGAATTCACCATGACCGAGACATCTGTGCGCCTTGTTCGCGAAGGTCCGCTGGCGACGATAACGCTGGCGAACCCCGAGCGCCGCAATGCGTTGGCGATCGACGCGATGCTCGAGCTGCGGGACGCGGTCGAGCGTCTGGGCGCGGACCGCGGCATTCGCGCGATCGTATTGGCGGCGGAAGGCCCTGTTTTCAGCGCCGGACACGATTTGCGCGAAATGACCGGCGAAGATCTCAATCATTACCGCCGCGTCTTCGATATTTGCACCGACCTGATGACGGCCATTCAAAACGTTCCGCAGCCGGTGATCGCGCAGGTCGGCGGCCTGGCGACGGCGGCGGGCTGCCAGTTGGTCGCGGCTTGCGACCTGGCGGTCGCCTCTCAATCCGCCAGGTTCGCGACGCCGGGCGTCAAGATCGGGCTTTTCTGCAGCACGCCCATGGTGGCGCTCAGCCGCGCGGTCGGCCGCAAACGGGCTCTCGAAATGCTCTTGACCGGGCGGCCCATCGACGCCGATACGGCGGCCGAATGGGGACTTGTCAACCGTGTCGTTCCCGGCGAAAAACTGGCCGAGGAGACGCGCGCGTTGGCCTTGGAAATTGCCGCCGCAAGCCCGCTGACCATCGGCATCGGCAAGCAAGCCTTCTATTCGCAGGTCGATCTCGATCAACCCAAGGCGTATGCCTATGCCAAGGAAGTGATGAGCATGAACGCGCTGGCTGCCGACGCGCAGGAAGGAATCTGCGCGTTCATCGAAAAGCGCGAGCCCGTCTGGCAGGGACGTTGAGGCCAAACCGCACCGAACGGCGGCGGTTTTCTCAGGAATGCCGTAGAGTCGAAACGCGGATCGCAACCCAGGTTTCGAACACCTGCGGATTTTCCAGCCAAGCCAGCATCCAGCGCAGAATTTCCTCTTTCACCCGACGCTTGTCGGGAGACAAATTGCGGCGAAGTAGAAATTTGACCCTGTCCTTGGCGCCGCGAACCGTGCGGCGGATGTCTTCGGCGCGCACGGCGTCCTCTGCGGCGGCGTATTCGCGCGCCAGCGCCGCTAGAGACGCTCTGGCGTCCTCGAGCGTTCTCGTTCGAATCCTGTTGCGGAGATCGACGGGGACGCCGCCCAGCCGGCGGTCGATTTCGAGGCCGGCCGCCGACAGAATATCCATCAAATAGGGCTTCGAAGGGGGTTTGTCCCGCTGCAATCTGCGGGCCGCTTCCTTGCGGATCGCTGCGAATTCCGCTTCATCCACCAGCGTTGTCCCGTTCGTCTCGATGTAGTCGAGGACGAAGCTCTTGATAGTCGGTTTCGCAGTTTTGCTCATCGGCGCCGGCGGGCGCGTTCGCTACGGCGCAATGTGGAGACGCCCTTTTGATGCATGCGCATCGTTTTCGAGAAAAGGTGGCCCTTGCCGTCGCCCGGCTTGGCGACGAAAAACAGGTAATCCGTTGCAGCCGGCTGAAAGGCGGCTTCGAGCGCCGCTTTTCCGGGGTTGGCAATCGGTCCGGGCGGCAGGCCGGCATGGATGTACGTGTTGTAAGGATGCGGGTTTTTCAAGTCCGAGAGATATATCTTGCCGCGGTAGCGGTCCTCGCGCAAAAGCCCATAGACGATCGTCGGGTCGCACTGCATCATCATCCGTTTCCGCACGCGGTTATGAAAAACCGACGCGACCAGCTTGCGCTCGGACGCTATTCCCGTTTCCTTTTCGATCATCGAGGCGAGAATCAGCGTCTCCCAATCCGACAAGTCGGTCGAGCGATGCTTCCGGGTTTCGGCCAGGACCTCGCGGAAGCGGGCTACCATGGCCTCCAGCAAATCGCCCGCCGTGGATGTCCGCGCCAAGTTGTACGTATCGGGAAACAGGCAGCCTTCGAGCGATTCGGCCGCGGGCAGAATGTCCTTTACCGGTCCGGGGTCCGCCGTCATGCGCAAGAACTCCTCGCGGGACGCCAGGCCCGCGGAGGCGATCTTGTCCGCCACTTCGAATCGGCTGTATCCTTCCGGGATCGTGAGCGGATAGAGCTTGACCCGGCCGGCGGCGAGCGTCCCGAATGCCTCGGAGACGGGGAGAGGTTTCTCGAATTCGTACTCGCCCGCCATCAGAACGGTTTGCCGGTTCAAAGCGCGCTTGGCGAGAAAAGCCCACTTCGAGCGGATGACCCCGGCCGCTTGCAGCGCTTCCGCGATTTGCCGCGAGCTCAACCCGGCTTCGATTTCGACGACAACGGGCTCGGCAAACGGTTCCGCGTCCGATACGCCCACCCCGCAACTCGTGAAAACGGCAAGACCGGCGACGATAGCCGGCAGTCCGCGGCGGAAGCTCCGCGGGAGGCGCGGCGGCCTTGCCCTACGCCCCCAATTCTCCACTCTCCACCGGCCGCGCAGCGGCCTAAGGCTTTTGCGATGCAAGATAGCTTTCCAACAACAGTATGGCAGCGGCTTGGTCGATGCCGCCTTTGGTCCGGCGGCGGGGCTTCACGAGCGATTCGGCTTCCCAACTGGTCAGGCGCTCGTCCCACAAGACCACGTCAATTGCCGCGCGCTTCGCCAGTCGCCGGGCGAACCGCTCCGCCAGATTGGCGGATTTGCCGGCTCCGCCGTTCATGTTCAGCGGCCTGCCGACCACGACTTTTTCGATCCGGCGCGAGCGGATGATGTCCGTCAGGGAATCGAGATCGGAGTGGATGTTCGTGCGTTGCAGCGTCGGCAAGCCGTTGCTGGAAACGCCGAGCTCGTCGCTCACGGCAATGCCGATGCGGCGCGCCCCCCAATCGAGCGCCATCACTTGTTCGGCCACGCTTTTCATTTTACTTGGCCGACGGCGCCGGCTCGGCGGGGCGGGGAATGCCGCCGCTTAAAATGGTCGGATGATCGCCGAGCGGATCGCCGCAGTGCGCGAGCGCATCGACAAGGCCGCCCGGCGGGCCGGCCGGGATCCCGACTCGGTGACGCTTATTGCCGTATCGAAAGTCAAGCCCGCGGCCGACATTCTCGCCGCTTATCAGGCCGGGCAACGCGATTTCGGCGAAAATTACGTGCAGGAGTTTCAGGCGAAATCGGCCGCGTTGCCCGTGTTGCCCGACGCTCGGTTTCATATGATTGGCAAGCTGCAAAGCAACAAGGCGAAACCGGCGGCGGAGTTGTTTCAGGCGATTCATACCGTCGATAGCGCTAAGCTGGCCAAGCGGCTGAACGCTGTGGGGAAACGGCTGCCTGTTTTTCTCGAGGTCAAGCTGTCCGCCGAAGAATCGAAGTCGGGCATGGACGCTGCGGCGCTCGCGCCGTTGAAGGAATTCATCGACGGCGCGCCGAACCTGATTCTCAGGGGGTTGATGACGATGCCGCCCTGGTCGCGCGACCCCGAAGACTCGCGGCCCTTTTTCCGCCGTTTGCGCGAGCTCGCCGAGTTGCACGGGCTGCCCGACCTTTCCATGGGCATGAGCAACGATCTCGAAGTTGCGGTCGAAGAAGGCGCGACATACGTGCGCGTCGGCACGGCGATTTTCGGCAAGCGGGTCTATTCCAGGTGAGCGGCCTCCGTCCCGCGACGGCGATCGTTTCGCCGCTGCCGCCGGCGCCGACCGGCGTCGCCGAATACAGCGCGCGCATCGGCTCCGCGTTGGCCAAGCATGCGCCCGTTACGCTGTTGACTCCGGCGCAAGCGGGCCGCGCCCGGGAATTCGAGCGCGTCATCTACCAGATTGGAAACAACGCACTGCATGCCCCCGTTTACCGCGCGGCGCTCGAACGCCGCGGGGTGGTCGAACTTCACGACGCGGTCTTGCAGCATATGCTGCTGGGCGCCCTGACCCGCCGCGAATACGAGGATGAGTTCGCCTACAACGAGGGCGAGAGCAAGCGGCCGCTCGGCGTCAAGCTATGGGAAAAGCGGGCTTTGTCGGGGTCGGATGAGAGCTTTTTCCGTTATCCGCTGCTGCGCAGGCTCGTGGAGTCGGCGGCGGGCGTGATCGTTCACAACCCAGCGGCGCGCAGCCGCGTCGAGGCGGTCGCGAGCCGGCCCCGGATTTGGGAGATTCCTCATTACGCCGAGGCCCCGGCGCGGAGCCTGTTCGAGTCCGGAGAGGAGTTGCGCAGGCGCTGGTCCATTCCTGCCGGCAGCTTTGTCGTCGCCTGTTTCGGGCATCAGCGCCCGACCAAGCGTCTGGGGTCGGCGCTGGAGGCTTGCCGCCGTCTCGGAGCGGGTTGCCTGCTGCTGATCGTCGGGGATTTCGTCGAGCGGGAATACGAGCGTGCTCTGAGCGCCTGCCTGGAGTCCTCCGAGGTTGTGCGCCTACCGTATGTCGGCGACGACGATTTCTGGCGGCTGGCGTTTTTGACGGATGTCTGCGTAAACCTGCGTTACCCCTCGACAGGGGAGACTTCGGCCATTGCCATGAAGCTGATGGCGGCCGGCAAGCCCGTGGTCGTGACACGCGGCGAAGAAAACGCAGCGCTGCCCGCCGGCACGGTCATTCGCATCGACTCGGGCGAGCCGGAGGTCGAGATGTTGACCGAGTGCCTGCTGTGGTTGAGGCGCGAGCCGGGGGCCCGCGCCGCAATCGGCCGGGAAGCAGCGGCGCATATGCAAGCGGCCCACTCGATCGAGCGCGTCGTTCAAGAATATAAACATGCAATTTCATATTTTTGAATGAATTACACAGAAAACTGTATTATATATATAAGGTTTTCTATCCGCTGTTCACTATCCGCTGGCGCGCAGCGCGCCCTACTCTCCGCTACCGTGGTGCAGCCCGAACGCGAAGACGCCGTTTTTCGTCGTAATCGCGACGTATTGCCGCCCGTTGTGCGCATAGGTCATCGGCGAGGATCGGATCGTGCCTCCCGTGTTGAAGCGCCAGAGCAGCTTGCCCGTCTTGGCGTCGGCGGCGATGAAGTTGCCGACCCGGCTGGCGAAGAACACCAATCCGCCCGCGGTGGTCATCGTTCCCGCGAAGCTGACCTGCTGCGCTTCGTCGCCGAAGAAAGGGAACTCCCAGCGGATTGCGCCGCTGCGGAAGTCGATCGCGCGGACGAGTTGCTGGGCCTGCGTCTCCTGGTGATTGATGCTGTGGCCGGTGCGGTAGTAAATCCCGCAGGCGTCTCGCGCCGCCACATAGAAAAGTCCTGTCAAGGGATTGTAGGAAGGGGCCTGCCAGTTCGTTCCGCCGTGGATGTCGGGGCAGACCAGCGCCCCTTTCGTGCTCGGCGGCGAGTCTTCTTCGAGCACCGGCCGGCCGTCGGCTGCGATTCGCTTTGCCCAAGTCTGCTTGGCGAAGGGCTTGGCGAGCAAAAGTTTTCCGTTCGTGCGGTCGAGCACATAGAAGAAACTGTTGCGGGAGGCTTGCAGCAGGAGCTTGCGGGGCTTGCCTTGCCAGTCCGCGTCAACCAGAACGGGAGTCTGGTTGGCGTCCCAATCGTGCTCGTCGTGCGGCGTGAATTGAAAATGCCAGGCGAGCTTGCCGTTATCCGGGTTTATGGCCAGCAGCGAGGCGGTGTAGAGGTTGTCTCCTTCGCGGTCGCGGCCGTCGAAGTCTTTCGGGCCGGGGTTGCCGGTGGTCCAGTACAACAGGTTCAACTCCGGGTCGTAGGTTCCGCTGGTCCACGGCGCGCCGCCTCCGGTTTTCCAGGCGTCAGTGTCGGGCCAGGTCTCCGCTCCGGGCTCCCCGGGGGCGGGCACGGTATAGAAGCGCCAGACGCGCTCGCCGGTTTCGGCGTCGAAAGCGTGCAGCGCGCCGCGCAAGAGGCCGGTGTCCCCGCCGCGCGTTCCGAGCAAGACGCGGTTGCGAACCACGAACGGCGCGCCGGGCGCTCCGAAGCAGGCCTGCTCGTCGGTGAGCAGCGACCGCCATAATTCGCTGCCGGTGCGGGCGTCGAGCGCGACCACGTGACAGTCGAACGTTCCCAGGTAAAGACGTTCGCCGGAAAGCCCGAACCCGCGGCTCCAGTTCGGCGGGTGGCCTTCGCCGCTCGCCTCGTGGATATATTCGTAGCGCCACAAGGAGCGGCCTGTGCCTGCGTCGAGGGCGTGGGCGACGAGCCCGCCGATCGGCACGTACATCACCCCGTCGCGGACCAGCGGCGTCGCCTCCGTGCGCTGCGGCACGAGCACGAACTGAAACGCCCATTTCACGACCAGGTCGCCGACGTTCGAGACATCGATCTCGTCGAGCGGACTGAATCGCTGCCCGCTGTTGTCGCGGTCGTAGCTGAGCCAGTTTGCGGCGGATCGATAGCGCTCCTCGCGCAGCGCGCCGGAGTCGGCGGCGGCCGCGCACGCGGCGGCGAGGCAGCCCCAAATTGCGTATGACGGTTTCATTCAATAATTCCTGAAGCCTCGCGGGATTGGGATGTACGGGTCGCGCAAGCGGTCGAGGTAAGCCAGCAGATTCTGCAACTGTTCGCCGGAAAGCCTGCCGCGGTAGTCCCGCGGCATCGCCGATTGGGCAGGCTTCCGCAACTCCGCGATCTCGTCCCGGTCGAGCAGTTGGAACCGCCCGCCGCGCGTCAGAATCTGAACGGAGAACGTGTCTTCGTTCTTGAGAATCCCCTCGATGCGGCCGCCGTCGCGGGTAACGGCGGCCGCGGCGCGGTAGCCTTCGGCTATTTCGGCGTCAGGGTCGAGAACGTCGGCGCGGATGCGGTCGCTGGTCTTGCGGGCGGCAATGCTGTCGAGGGACGGACCGAGGAAGCCGCCTTTGCCCTCGACTTGGTGGCAGTCCGCGCAACCGGCGCCGGCGAAGACCTTGCGGCCCGCTTCGGCATCGCCCGCAAGAGGGGGCTGCAAGCCGGGCCGCGCCAAGCTGTGCAAGTAGGCGACCAGTTGCCAGATCCTGCGCGGCTCGAGATCGGCTTGCGGCGGCATCTGCGTGCCGGGAAAGCCTTTGGCAATGACCTGGAACAACGCGGCGTCGCTGCCGCGCATGACGGTGCGGCTGCGCACCAGGCTCGCCGCCATGCTTCCGGCGGCGTCCTGGCCGTGACAGACCGCGCACCGTTCGAGATAGAGCTCGCGTCCGGCCCGCACCGCATCGGGATTGCGCGTGAGCGGGTTCTTGGGCTCCGGCTGCGTAGTTTGCGCGTAAGCCGCCGCGAGCAGGCCGCCGCAGGCAAGCATGACCTTAACGCCGCTTCCGAAAGTCTGAGACAGCATTCGACAGTTGCCATTGTAGTAGGTCCGCCCGCTTCATGCGGACGCGGGCCGAAACCGCAGTACAATCGTCGCAGCCATGAACCGAAGGAATTTTCTGCAAGCGCTGACCGCGGCTGCGGCCCCGTTGAACTGCTTCGAAGCCCGCGCCGCCCCGTACAAAGGTCAGGCGAAAATTGCCGATATCCAAACGATGATGCTGCAGGGCCCGCGCACCTATACGCTGGTGAAGGTCTCCAGCGACCAGGGAGTTTACGGCATCGGCGAAGCCTACGGCTCCCCCGGCGCAGGAGTCAAGGAGCAAATACTGGCGCTCAAACCGGAAATTCTGGGCGCCGACCCGCTGGAGATCGACAAGCTCTATACGCTGCTGGGCCGTCGAACCGACGGCTCCGCCCACATGCTGCTGCGCGCCGTGAGCGGTATCGAGATGGCTCTGTGGGACCTCGCCGGCAAGCTGTTGGGAGTTCCCGCCGCGACCCTGCTGGGAGGGCACTTCCGCGACAAGGTGAGGGTTTACAACCACGGCGGACCCAAAGACTGGCTGGACCGTTCTTCCTGCCGCGATTGGGCCCAAGAGCGCCGCGAAGACCCCAGTGGGTGGAACTGCTGCAAGTTCTCTCCCGTCCGCGGCGACCCGCTGTCCGACAGAGCCCGCGACGGCGCAAACCGCGTGCTGACCACGAAAGAACTGCGCGAAATTCGCCAGGGCTTCGAAAACTGCCGAGACGCGCTCGGCTGGGACTACGACATCATCGTCCACTGCCATTGGGAGTACGATCTACGTACTGCAATTCAACTTGCCGAGGCCGTCGAGCCTATCGAGCCGCTGTATCTCGAAGACCCCATGCCGCCCGACTATTCCGAAAGTTGGAGGCGCTTGTGCGATGCCTCGAACGTGCCCATCGGCAAGGGCGAGAATCTCGCCCGCCGGCACGGTTTCAAAGATTTCATCGTCAACAGCGCCATCGACCTGCTGAATCCGGATCTACGCAATACCGGCGGGATGCTCGAAACCAGGAAGATCGCCGATCTGGCCGATCTGTTCTACATCCCGCTGTGCAACCACAACACCGGCTCGGTGGTTTGCACGATGGCCACCGTGCAATGGGCCGCCGCAGTGCGCGATTACATGGTGTGCGAGACGGTCGTCGGCAAGGGCGATTGGATGGACGACGTGATCGTCCATGATGGATTGCTGGTGCGCGATGGATTTATCGAGACCACGAAAAAACCCGGTCTGGGCATCGAACTCGACCCCGACATCGTCAAGGCGCATCTGGCCGAGGGAGAGAGCTACTGGGGGTGAGCGCTACCACTCGTTATAGGGCGTGCCCGAGCGCGAGGTCTTGTCCGAGCCGCTCTTCACGTCGAACAATCCGGATTCGCCCGTCGGACCGGTTTCGATGATCAGCTCCCAGGAGTCCCGCGACTCCGTGAAGGGATCGATCGGAATGTCGCGCAAGTATCCCTCGGAGACCAGCTCCTGGAGCGATTGCGGCGGCGCTTCCTTGTCGTAGGTGTACTGGTCGATGACCGACCGCAAGGTGAAGAGATTGGAGCGCAGGACGCTCTCCTTCGCCGCTACCAGAGCCGACGAATAAAAAGGAATGGCGATTGCCAATATCGTCACGATGATGGCCATGACGACCATCATTTCGACGAGCGTGAATCCGCGGCGGCCGATCATTGCAAGGCTTACCATTCGTTGTACGGCGTGCCGTCGAGCGCCAGATCGTAGCTCAAGGAGAAGACATCGAACACGTTGCTTCCGCCCCAATTCATCGCCTTCGGATCGTCGGACATCGAGCGCATCCCCCACTCCGCTCTGCCCGTAATAGGATCTACAGGAATTTTGCGTAGAAAGCGGATCTTTTTCGGGGCGTCTTCGCTGTCCAAAGGGTCCGACATGTCGTCGGATGACCCGAATGCGGAAGAACGGCCCGTGGATTCCGAACTGAATCGCGAGGCGCCGCCGCCGAACGGCGAATTGTCGCCGAAGCCGCCGCGTTGATTCCGATTGGTGCCCATGCTTTGCGCGCCCCCGCTCTGCGACTGGGGCAGACCGAGATTCCCGCCCAGGCCCGGCAACCCCGACTGCTCTACGAGATCGATGCCTTCGACAAGTATTTCCATACTTTCGGGGTAGCCGTGATTGTCGGGATCGAGTTGACCGAGCTTTCCGGCGTCGGCCATGTCCTTGTATTGATCGATAGCCCGGCGCATGGTGTGCAACGCCGCTCGCAGGCGGCGTTCTTTCTCGCGTTGCACCTTGACGCGGGCAACCGGCAGAGCCATCAACGAGAGAATCAGCAGAAGCGTAAACGCGACAACCAGTTCGATGAGCGTCAATCCGGCGTTTCCGGCGCGCGGGGCCAAGCGGGCCGCCAAGCGGCGGGTCGGCCGCGGCGCGGCGCGGCGCGGGCCGTTGTCAGAGACTGCAACCGCCACGGGCTACTCCACGGTGAAATCGACGGCAAGCGCCGACACGTTCAGAATTTCCGATGCGGCATTGCGCGGCCCGGTAGGCATGAAGCGCACCTTCGCCTGTCCTGCCGCCAGCCCCTTGAAAGTCAACGTGATCAGCGCGCCGCTGCCGTCCGCTCCGCCCGTGCCCGGAAACCGGGAAATGTTCACCGCCGCCAAGCCGTTGCTCTGGCGGATGTTGCGGGAGAAAATAATGTCGCTCGCGTCGTCGCCTTCGAGGAACGCGCCCTTGTCGATGTTCGTCAATTCGAGAAGGTTGCGGTCGTACTGCACCCGCATCGGCATGCTGAAAAGCTGCACGGCGTCGTTGACGCTGAGCGTGACGGCGAGCGTTGAGCCGACGGCGATTGTCGGTTGGGAGGGGACGAGGCTGAGCCGCGGCTCGGCGCCGGTTGCGGCAACCCCGGCCGGCGCGGGCGCCGCTTCCGTTGCGGGCTCCGGGTCGGCTGCGGGGTCCGGCGCTTCGGCGGCAGGTTGGGGCGCGGTCTCCGGCGGCGGGGCCGCTGTCGGAGGCGACGCGGGCTGCTCCGCCGCGGCCTCTGTGGCGGGCTGCGCAGGCGTTGCCTGCGGCTCCGGTTTTTCTTCCTCATCGAAATTGACCAGCGCCGGCAGCGCCGGCTTGCCGTTTTTCTCGGGCTCGTAGCGCACTTGGAATATCGCGTCCGTGCCCGAAGCGACCGTCCGCAGGTTGGTGGGGTCAATGCCGGGCATGCGCACGATGTGAGGAATCAGCACCAATAGGATCTCGCTTTCCGCGCGCTGGACCTCCTCCTCGCTGAACAGACGCCCGATGATCGGGATCTCGCCGAGAAACGGAACGCCCGCCTTGGTCTTGAAAACCTGCGACTGATTCAAGCCGCCGATGACATTGGCCTCGCCCTCGCGTATGCGCACATCGTGCTGGATCGTGCGCTGCCCGATGACCGGCTGCGAGATGCCGCCGATATCCACGAAGTCGCGCACGTTCGAGATTTCGATCTCAACATGCATCGAGACATCGCGGTTCGAATGAATCTTCGGGGTGAGCGCGACATTCACGCCCACGTCGGTATAGGTGAACTGGGTGTTGACCAACGGATTGATGCCGACGCCGCCCACGCCGGGTTGAAAGCTGCCGGTCGCAATCGGGATGCGGTCGCCGATGCGCAAGTCGGCTTTGTAATTGTCGGCCGCTCGAATCCGGGGCGATTGCAGCAGATTCGTATCCGTGCTGTTGAACAGGGCGGATATTTGAAATCCGGGCAGGGTCGTCGACCAACTGCGCGAAGAAGCGGCGTCGCGCAGCCGATTGAGCGGAAGGCCGGCGGCGGCGTCCCCCACGCCGTTGAAGGAGGCCGGGAGCTGCAATCCTTTCGCCCCGCCGGAAAGCGGCGTGATGCCCAACGTCCGATTGTTTGTTTTCGAGGTTTCCAGCACCAGCACGTCGATGATGACCTCCGGCCGCGGCTTGTCGATATCGTGGACGACCTTTTCGGCGATAGCCACCTTCGCCCGCGAGCCGCGCAAGACGATTGCGTTCATGGAAGAGACGGGAAACATTTTGCGGATTTCGGTTAAACCCCGGATGGCGGTCGTAATCTCCTGGAGCTCCTGCGGGGTAGAGACGTTTGTCAGGTAAATCGTCTTGACGATCTCTTCTTCGTAATCGCGTCGGTTGGTGGGGTTGTCGTTGGTGACGAAAATCGCGTTGTGGGTGATGGGCTTCCAGAATGCGCCGGCTCTCAAGGCGGCGTAATCGAGCGCTTCGTGCAGCGTCACATTCTTGATTTCGATCTCGATTTCCTCATCGGTGAAGTCGGAATCGAAAATAACGTTGATCCCGGCCAGCTTGCCGATCGTCTCGAAAATGACCCGCGGTTTTTCATTGAGCATGATGTCGATCGGATCGTTGGAAAGGGGGACCAGCTCGGCCGGTTTCATCAGAGAGCCGATGCGCCGCGCACGTTCGAGACGGTCGGCTTCGAGTGGGCTGGATGCTTTCTTGAGATCGAATCCGGCGCCCCCGTCCTTCGATTTTTCCCGCTCTTGCAACAATTCAAGCGTTCTTTGATGTTCTTGAGCGGCAACGCTCGAAGCCGGGTCGACCTCAAGGGCGCGCTGGAACTCGGCCAGCGCCTCTTCCAGCAGCCCTTGCTCGCGGAGGCTATGGCCGGCGTCGACGTGCATCTGCCCGGCGACGAATCGCAAGCGGCGGACGGCAAGGCTGTAGCGGTGGTCCTTCGGCGCTTCCTTGCCCGCGAGCTCGTAGAGCTTGAGCGCCTCGTCGTAGTTTTTGGCGAGTTCCGCTTGGCGGGCCTTGTTGTAGAGGCTGCGGGCCTTTCTGGCCGAAGCCTCGGCCGGTTGGGCGGCGATGCAGACAACGGCGGCAAACAACGCGGCGAGCCGCGCCGGCGCGAGGGAACGTGCCATTCTAGGGGAGGGGAACCGCATGATGCTTGCCTACATAAGGCTTGACGGATGCGCCGCCGCGATCGTTTAGGGGAAATAGCGTTTAGGGGAAATGGCGCAGGCGGACGGCATCAAGATATTGGCGGACAATCGGCGAGCGCGGCGCCTCTATCGCCTGAGCGAACCCTTCGAGGTCGGCATCGTGCTTACGGGCGCCGAGGTCAAGTCATGCCGGGCAGGGAAGATTCAACTCGCGGACGCTTACGCCGCCGTAAAGGACAACGAGTTGTGGCTCTTCAACGTCCATATCAGCCGCTACGGATACGCGCGAGACGAGCAGGGCGAGCCGACGGCCCGGAGAAAGCTGCTGGCGCACCGCCGGCAGATCGACCGTCTTGCCGGGAAAGTCCGCGAGAAAGGCCTGACGCTGATTCCCACGAAGGTCTATCTTTCGAAGGGCCGCGTGAAGCTCGAAATCGCCTTGGCCAAGGGGAGGCAGCTCCACGACAAGCGCGACGAAAAGCGCAAGGCCATCGAGAAGGAAGAAGCGCGCGCCGCCGTCGGACGGCGGGGCCGCGCGGGGCGCATCCGGGAACCTTCGTAAATCGTAAAGCGCCGGCCGAAATCCGCTGCGTAGTAAGATACCGGCATGATGCGTTTTGTCTTGGCCTTATTCCTTTTCGTGACCGGCGTTGCGTCCGCCAAGGATACGTTGGATATCTATTGGATCGACGTGGAAGGCGGCGCCGCAACGCTGATCGTCACCCCCGACAACGAAACGATTCTGATGGACGCCGGCTGGCCGGGCTTCGACGACCGCGACCCCAAGCGCATTGTCCATGTCCTCGAAAACGAGGTGGGCAAAAAACAATTGGACTATTTCATCGCCTCCCATTTCCATCGGGACCACGTGGGCGGCGTACCTGCGCTGGCGGCGCTGATTCCCATCGGGAAATTTGTCGATCACGGCGACAGCGTCGAGATCGGCTGGAACGAGCGCGCCGACATGCTCTGGAAGAGCTACCTCTCAGCCGCCGAGGGCAAACGCATGCAGGTCAAGCCAGGCGACCGCCTCCCCCTGAAAAATACCGAGTTCGCCTTCGTTGCCGCGCGCAGCAGGTTCATCGACCGGCCGCTTGTCGACAGTGGCCCCAACCCCGCCTGCCGGGACGCGCGCCAGAAGCAAGCCGATAGGGGCGAGAACGGCAAAAGCGTCGGCTTCATGATTCGGATCGGCAAGTTCGAGTTCCTCGACCTCGGCGATCTGAGTTGGAACTTCGAGCTCGAAACCGCATGCCCCAACAACCTGTTCGGTGAAATCGACCTCTACCAGGTGACGCACCACGGCATGCATATGTCGGGACCCCCGGCGCACATCGAAGCGATTCAGCCGCTGGTGGCCGTGATGAACAACGGTCCGCGCAAGGGCGGACGTCCGGAGACCTATGAGCTTTTGACCGAAACGGCTTCCCTCGAAGACTTGTGGCAAGTCCACCGCGCGGTCGAAAGCGACGCCGAGCACAACACGGACGAAAGCCTGACGGCGAATCTCGGCGAGACCGACCAATGCAAGGGGCACTGGCTGAAAGCCGCGGTCCGGCCCGACGGCAGCTTTTCCATCCTGAACAGCCGCAACGGCGTCTCCAAGTCTTATAACCCGCGTTGAGGCGCGAAAACCGGCTGCCCGTAAAAACTTTGAGTTCGTACGCCCGACGGCTCCCGCCATTTGCGGACAAACTCCGATTGCTCATAAGTCTCGGGCGATCTACGACAAGGTTTCCGGGTTCCCCGCCACTGATCGGCGACCTTGCGCAAGGCTTGCTTGCCGCTGTGCCCGCGCCGCGCCGGCCAATAACCGGCCACAGTTCCGGTCCGGCCGATTCCGCCCAGCAGTGAACGTAAACGCGCTCGCCGCCGTTGAGAGCCGTGTCGATGGCGTCGAGGATCCGGGCCATACGCTGCGCTGTCGGCACGCTACTACTCACCGGCGCGGCGTCCGTTGCGGGGCGTCTCGCCGGCGTTCGTCAATCGTTAACAGGCCGCGGCGGAAATGCCGCGGCGCGTCTCCATCGGGCGGCGTACGATAATGGCTCGATGGCTGCGGGTTTACAGGCCGCGGAAGCCGCCGCGGAAAAGACGGCGGCGCTCGAAGCGGCGCTTTCGCGGGTCATCCGGGGCAAGCCCGAAGCCGTGCGGTCGGCCGTGGTGTGTCTGCTGGCGCGCGGCCATCTGTTGATCGAGGACGTGCCGGGAGTCGGCAAGACGACCCTGGCGCAGACTCTCGCGCTGTCAATCGCGTGCAGCTTCCATCGCATTCAGTTCACCAGCGACATGCTTCCGGGAGACGTTCTCGGCGTCACCGTGTACTCGCGGACCCGCGAGGAGTTCGAGTTCAAGCGCGGCCCGATTTTCACCAACATCCTTCTCGCCGATGAGATCAACCGCACGACCCCCAAAACGCAGTCGGCGCTCCTGGAGGCGATGAACGAAGAGCAGGTGACGATCGAGCGGCGTTCGTACCCCTTGCCGGAGCCGTTCATGGTGGTGGCCACTCAAAATCCTATCGAGTACCACGGTACTTATCCGCTGCCGGAAGCACAACTCGATCGCTTTCTCATGCGGGTCGAGATGGGCTACCCAAGCGGCGCGGGCGAGAAAGAAATCCTTCGCCGCGGCGGCCGCAGAGAAGCTCTCGAGGGCCTTGCCGCCGTTCTCACAGCGGACGACGTCAGACAACTTCAGGCCGCGGCGCATGCGGTCCGCGTGGACGAAGCGGTCATGGATTACCTGATTGCAATCGTGAACGCCACGCGCAGGCATGAACGGCTCGCGCTCGGAGTGAGTCCGCGCGGGTCTCTGGCGCTCTATCGAGCGGCGCAGGCGCTAGCGCTGGTCGAGGGTCTCGACTATTGCACGCCCCATCACGTCAAGCAGCTTGCCGTTCCGGTTTTCGGCCATCGGGTGGCGCCCAGAAACTCTCTTGGCGACAGTATGGGCGACCGCTCGAATCGAATCGTCGAAGAGATCGTGCAGACGGTTGCCGTGCCTCTTTGAGCGGCGCGTCCGCTACCGCTCGACCGGCTCTGTTTCCGCGGGGAGAATCTCGCCGCGGATCAAGTCTTCCCAGATCTCGCGCCGGCGGATGATGCGCACGCCGCCGCCCTCGACAAGCACCTCGGCCGCGCGCGGCCGGGAGTTGTAATTCGACGAGAGCACGAAGCCGTAGGCGCCCGTTGTCGCTATCGCCAGCAAATCGCCGGGCTCGGCTCGGGGCATCTCTCTTCCCTTGGCGAGAAAGTCTCCGCTCTCGCAGACCGGGCCTACAACATCCGTCAATTCGACCGGCCGCCCGCCGCGGCGGACCGGCAAGATCTCATGGCGCGCCTGATAGAGAGCCGGCCGGATGAGATCGTTCATCGCGGCGTCGACAACCACAAAGCATTTCCGTTCGCCGGCCTTGCGGTAGAGCGCGCGGGTCAGCAGAACGCCTGCTTGCCCGACGATGGAGCGCCCCGGCTCGATGCCCAAGCGGAAGTTCGCGCCTGCGAGCGCGGCGCATAGCATCCGCCCGTAATCCGCGATGGACGGGCTTTGCTTGCCGGTTTCGTATTCGACCCCGAGGCCGCCGCCAAGATCGATTGTTTCTATGGGCACGCCGGCGCCGCGCAGGCGGCCGGCCAGCTCCAGAATCCGCTGCAGCGCTTCTCGGAATGCGTCGATGTTGAAAATCTGCGAACCGATGTGGCAGCCGATTCCGTTGAGCCGCAAGGGAAACAGTTCAGCCGCTTGCCGGTAAATCCGCTCGGCTTCCGCGAGGCCGATACCGAACTTGTGCTCGCGCAAGCCGGTGGCGATGTAGGGGTGCGTTTCAGCGTCGATATCCGGATTGACGCGCAGCGACACGTCGGTCTCTCGTCCGACTTGGATTGCCAACTCCCGTAGCAGCCGCAGCTCGCGGTCGGATTCGCAGTTGAAGCGTCCAATCCCTTGTTCGAGCGCATATTGCAATTCTTCGCTCGTCTTGCCGACGCCGGAGAATACGACGCGCGCAGGGTCTCCGCCCGCTTTCAGCACACGGTAGAGCTCGCCGCCGGACACAATATCGAATCCGGCGCCTTCCTGCGCGAGAAGCGACAGAATCCCCAGAGACGAGTTCGCTTTTACCGAATAGTGGATGTCGTGTTCCAGGACGGCGAGGGCCTTGTCGTAAGCGCGGTAATTCTCTCGAATCGCGTCTCCCGAGTAAACGTAGGAAGGCGTGCCCGCCTGCTGGGCAATCGTTTCCAACGGGACCGCATGACAACAGAGGCGGTCGTCGATGTAATGGAATCTTTGGGTCGGCATCTTGCGCCGTCAGGCGGTGATTCGCAACACGACCGCCGTGCGGTCGTCGGCTTGGGGCCGGCCGCTGCTGAAATTGCGGACGTCGTCGAACATCAGATCGAGCAGTTCCGAGGCGGAAGCCTCGCGGCAGCGCTTGACAAGCTCGAGCAGACGGCCGTCTCCGTATTCCGAACCGTCGGGGCTCGAACTCTCATGGAAGCCGTCGGAGACGGTGACCACGGTGTCCCCAGGCTTCAAATCGAGCGTTATCTCATCGTAAACTACGCCGGGGAAGAGTCCCAGCGGGATTCCCTCGACAGGCAGGGTCTCGATGTTTCCGTCGCTGGCGACGATCGGGCGCGGCTGCCCGGCGCCCGCTATCGTGAGCTGCATTTTGTCCGGTCTCCAAAGGCAGTAAACGGCGGCCAGGAATCTCGCTTCGACTTTTCGTGACAGCAGCGCCGTGTTTACGCTGCCCAAGACATCGGCGGGCCTGCGTTGCGGGGCCGCCGTGTTGCGCATCAGGCCGCTCGCCAACGCTGCATAGAGCGCGGCGGCCACGCCTTTGCCGCTGACGTCGCCGTTGAAAACTCCGCATGCGCGTTCCGAGGCGTAAAAGTCGTAGAAATCTCCCGAAACTTCGGAGGCGGGATCGTTGCGCGCCGCGATCTCCATTCCCGGATAGCGCCGCTTGCCGCGGGGCAACAGATGCCGCTGCAAGACGCGCGCCGCCGCGAGGTCCCGCTCCATGCGTTCTTCGTTGCGCGCCTTTTCTTCATACAGCCGCGCATTTTCGATCGCCGCCGCGATTTGCGGAGCGAGCAGGTTGAGCGTATGCACATGGGTGCGGCTGAAGTTGTCGAGCGCGCCGCTCTCCAGATCGAGCACGCCGAGCACTTCGTTTTTCAGGATCAGCGGGATGGCCACTTCCGATCGAATGCCCGGCGTCGATGCGATGTAGCGTGGCTCCTTGGATATATCGCCTACCAACACGGGCCGCCGGAGCTTGGCGGCGCTGCCGACCAACCCCTTGCCCATTTCGACATCGCTCCAGCGGACCCGCTCGTAGAAGCACATGCCGAAATAGTGCTTTAACATGTTGCTGCCGGGCTCGCGCAGGTAGATCGCGAGAACGTCGTAGCGGATCAATGTCCGCAGCAGCGATGAAATTTTGCCCAGCAATCTTTCCAGATGGAGAATCTGAGAAAACTCCTGGGCGATTTGCGTCAGTGTTTGCAGCGTGGAGTTTTGGCGCGACTGGGCGCGGTAAAGCCGCGCGGCGTCGATCGCCAGGGAGAACCGCGACGCGATCAGCTCGAGAAGCGATTGTTCGCGCTCCCCGAACGCATCGCGCTCGGCCGATTGCAGATCGAGCAGCGCAACGAGCCTTCCGCGCGCCGTAAGCGGCACTGCAATTTCAGATTGCACGGCGCTGACCGCCTGCAGATAGTCCGGGTTGTCGGTGACATTGCCGTCGAAGATCGTTTTCTTTCGAGCGGCGGCCTGACCGGTAATGCCTGTTCCGATGGGAACTCTGAGGTTTCTGACCAATTCCTCGCTGTAGCCGATGGCGTGTCGGATGCGCAGGTCGCCGTGGTCGGTAGGCAGCATGACGGCGCATAACTCATAATCCACGACCTTGCGCACCAAAGCCGCAAGGCCGCGCAGCAATGTGTCGAGATCCAAGGTATTGTCGGCGGCGAGCTCCGATGCCTCGAGCAGGATGGCGATCGCGGCATCTTTGCCGGCGGGCGCGATTTTGTTGGTCGTCGCCATGATTCTTCAATAACGGCTGTACGGATTGAGCTCGCCGGCCACGAACGCAGCTCAGGCGGCTGCGGATTCCGCCAGGATTTCAAGCCCCCTGTCTGTGCCGACGCGCGTGGCGCCTGCGCGCAGCATGTCTTGGAGTTGCGCGTAGGTACGGATTCCGCCCGCGGCCTTCACGCCCAGGACGCCCCCGACAACCCGATGCATCGTTTCGACATCCCGCGCGTCGGCGGCGGAGCCTTCCAAACCTGTCGCAGTTGTCACAAAGTCGGCGCCGGCCAGCTTGCAAACGACGCACGCCTGGATTTTACGCCGCCGGTCGAGACGGGGCATTTCGAGAATGACCTTCAACGCCGCGCCGTACCGCGCCGTCACGGCCGCGACCGCCTGGATATCGACGAACGCTGCATCCAGATTGTCGGACATGACGGCCCCGATGTTCGCCGTCATATCGATTTCCGTTGCGCCCAGCCGGATGGCGGTTTCCGCCTCCAGGCATTTGACCGGCGTCAAGGTCGCGCCGTGAGGAAAACCGACCATCGAAGCGACCCGCGTGGATGTGCCGCGGAGTTCCCGCACCGCCGGCGGAACCCAACTCGGCTGTACGCAAACTGCGCGGAATCCGGCCGGGCGGGCAGCCGCTAACAAACGCCGCATTTCGGCCTCGGAAGCGTCGGGGCGCAGCAGCGTCTGATCGATTGCCGCGGCAAGCTCGGCGCGGCGTTCGGGCGGCGCCGCGCCGGTGGAATGCGCACACCCGCACGCCGGGTCGAGCGCGCCGGCGCCCGCATCGCACGCAGCGGCAATCTCGCGCGCCAGAGCGGCTATTTCCCGAGGAGTCATGCGGACAATCGAAGCGGGGCCTAATCCAAATCGATATCCCGCAAGCCCGGGCGGACGGGGCCCGACTTCTTGGCCTGCTTCAACAGGCCCTCGAAGCGGTTCTCCATGGCGGCCTCCTGGCGCCGCTGCGCATCGAGTTGTTTGGCGAACCGAGCGTCCCGCGAGCGCTCCGACTCCTTGATCCGCTCTACTTCCGCGAATAGATCGGTAGGCTTGGTTTCGGGTTCCGCCGGTTCGTGCGAAAGGATGGTCCTGCTTTCGGGATCGACCAATAAGCTCGCCCGGCAGCACGGGCATTCGACTTCGAACACTGCCATGCCTTTATCGTATGCCTTTCGCCGTGAAGCGCGGCGGGCGGAACGCGATTCATGACGCACAAGCCGTTCGAACGATCTGCCGGCGTGATCGAACGCTACAGGACGACCAGCAAATCCTTGGCTTCGACTTGCATTCCGGGTTCGACGAGCACTTCCGTCACCTTGCCCTCTCGCGGCGCATAAATGGTGCTCTGCATCTTCATCGCTTCCAGAGAGAGCAGCTTGTCATGACGCTTGACTTCATCGCCGGCCGCGACGAACAGGCCCGTGATGAGGCCCGGCGTAGGCGCTCCGACGTGGCTCTCGTTGCCGCTGTCGGCCTTGCGCGCGGCGGCCTCTTCCGCCTTCAGCGAGTTGTCGCGGATGCGCACCTGCCTTGCCTGGCCGTTCAACTCGAAAAAGACCGTGCGCGTGCCGTCCGCATGAGGCTCGCCGAAGGTGAGGAACTTCACGATCAAAGTCTTGCCCGGCTCGATGTCGAAGGAGCATTCTTCGCCCTGCTTTAAACCGTAGAAAAAAAACCGGTGTCGGCAAGACTCCGACGTCGGCGTATTTGCGGCGCGTGTCGGCGAACTTCTTGAAGACCTCCGGGTAGAGCAAATAGCTCAAAACCTCGTCGCGGCCGACTTGACGGCCTAGTTTCTTTTCGATCTCCGCTGCGGCGGCATTGAAATCGACGGCGGGCAGTTTCTCCCCGGCGCGCCCCTGAATCGGCTTTTCCTTGCGCAGGAGAATTTTCTGAATCTCCGGGGGCCAGCCGCCGGGCGGCTGACCCAGAGAGCCTTTCATCATGTCCACGACGGAATTGGGGAAATCCACGGAATGCGCGGCGGGCAGCTTGCGGACCTCGTCGCAGGTCATGCCCTTGACCAACAGGTAAAGAGCCATGTCCCCGACCACTTTGCTGGACGGCGTGACCTTCACGATGTCGCCGAAAAGTCGATTCACGTCAGCGTACATCCGTTCGACCTCGCGCCAGCGGTGGGCCAAGCCCATAGCCGCGGCCTGCTGCTGCAAGTTGGTGAACTGTCCTCCGGGTATCTCGTGTTTGTACAGCCGCGCGCTTCCCGAGCGGGGAGCATTATCGAACGGCAGGTAATAGGTCCGCACCGTTTCCCAATATAAAGAGCAATCGCCCAGCGCCGTTTCGTCGAGGCCGGTGTCGCGCGCGGTGTTTTTCAGGGAGCCGACAATGGAATTGAGATTCGGTTGGCTGGTAGAGCCGGAGAGCGCCGCATTCGCCGCATCGACAATGTCCACCCCGGCATCGGAGGCTTTCAGCAGCGTCGAGGCGTTCAGCCCGCTCGAATCGTGGGTATGGAAGTGAACCGGCAGCCCGATTTCCTGTTTCAATACTTTGACAAGCTGCGTCGCGGCATACGGGCGGCACAAACCGGCCATATCCTTGATGCCGAGAATATGGGCGCCCGCCGTTTTGAGTTTCCACGCAAGATCGACGTAATAGTTCAGGTTGTATTTCGGTCGGGAGGGGTCGAGGATGTCGCCGGTATAGCAGATGGCCGGCTCGCAAACGGCCCCGGTTTCAAGCACGGCGTCGATGGCGACCTGCATGTTGCCGACATCGTTCAGGGAATCGAATATGCGGAAGATGTCGATGCCTTGGCGCGCCGCTTCGAGCGTGAACTCGCGCACCACGTTGTCGGGGTAACTCGTGTAGCCGACGGCGTTCGAGGCCCGCAGCAGCATTTGAAAGCAAATGTTGGGGATGGCCGCGCGTAAGAGGCGCAGGCGCTCCCACGGGTCTTCGTAGAGGAAGCGCAAGCACGAGTCGAACGTGGCGCCGCCCCACATCTCCAGACTGAAAAGATTGGGCAGCCGGCGGGACACCGCCTCGGCCGTTCCCAACAAGTCGTGCGTCCGCACCCGCGTGGCCAGCAGCGATTGATGCGCGTCACGAAAAGTCGTATCCGTAACGAGCAGCGGTTTTTGTTCCCGAACCCAGTCGGCGAATTTATTCGGACCCAGTTCCTGCAGGCGCTGCCGCGTGCCGGGCGCCGGTTCGACTCCGCGTTCGAACAGAACCGGCGGGGGAGGATCGAACTTTGCCGGGACGGGCTTGCCCTTGACCGTGGGGTTGCCGTTCACGATAACATCGCCGATGTACGACAAAAGGCGGTTGGCGCGGTCCCGACGCTGCGTATAGCGGAACAATGCGGGGGTGTTGTCCAAGAAGCGGGTCGTGACCTTACCGGCTTGAAAATCCTTATGGTTGACGACGTTTTCCAGGAATTGGATATTCGTTTTCACCCCGCGAATACGAAATTCCCGGAGCGCGCGGTCGGCGCGCCGGCAGGCGCCGGCGAGCGTCGTGTTCCAGGCGGTGAGCTTGACGAGCAGGGAATCGTAAGAGGGGCTCAGCACGGCGCCGGCGTAGGCGCTTGCTCCGTCCAGGCGGATGCCGAGGCCGGCCGGCGAGCGGTAGGTTTGAATGCGGCCGTAGTCCGGAGAAAAGTTGTCTTCGGGGTCTTCGGTAGTAATGCGGCACTGGATGGCGAAACCCCGTGTCTCGATCTCGTTCTGAACCGGGAAATCGATCGGTTCTTCATGCAGCTTGCAGCCCTGCGCAACAAGGATTTGCGCGCGAACGAGGTCGACGCCCGTGACCATTTCGGTCACGGTGTGCTCGACCTGGATGCGCGGGTTGACCTCGATGAAAAACCATTCCTCCGTCTCGGCGTCCACTAAAAACTCCACCGTCCCGGCATTGACGTAGCCAACGGATTTGGCGATGGAAACCGCTGCCTCGCAGAGCTCGCTGCGCAGTTTCCGCGAGAGATTCGCCGCAGGCGCCATCTCGACGACTTTCTGGTGACGGCGCTGCACCGAGCAGTCGCGCTCCCACAAATGGACGATCGAGCCGTGGCTGTCGCCAAGGATTTGCACCTCGATGTGCCGCGCTTTCACGACGAAGCGCTCCATGAAAACGGCGCCGTTGCCGAACGCCAGGTGCGCTTCTTTTTGCGCTTCTTCGAATTTTTCTTTCAACTCCTCCGCGGAGCGGACAACTCTCATGCCGCGTCCGCCGCCGCCGAAAGCGGCCTTGATCATGAGCGGGAAACCGACAGCTTCCGCCGCCCCGAGGGCTTCGGTGGAGTTGTCGACCGCCGTCTCGACTCCCGGTACGATCGGTACGCCCGCATCCTGCGCCAAACGCTTGGCGGCGGTCTTGTCGCCGAGCTTGTCAAGCAGCTCCGCCGTAGGTCCTACGAACGTAATGTTGGCCGCGGCGCACGCCCGCGCAAACGCGCTGTTTTCGGACAAGAATCCGTACCCGGGGTGGATAGCCTCGACATCGCGCTCCTTGGCCAGCGCAACGATGCCTTCGATATCGAGGTATGCCGCTACGGGACCTTTGCCGCCGCCGATCTCATACGCCTCGTCGGCTTTGAAGCGGTGCAGGCTCAGCCGATCCTCATGCGAATAGATCGTGGCTGTGCGCAGCCCAAGCTCCGTTGCGGCGCGCATGATGCGAATCGCGATTTCGCCGCGGTTGGCGGCCAGCAGCTTTTTCATAACGACTCTCCAGAGTAACAATAGGCCGGACTGCTCGAAAAATCCCCGAACTTATAATGAGAAGCGGTGCGGCTCGTTTTTTTTATTGTTGCGGCCGGAGCGCAACTCGCCGCTGCCGACTTTGCCGCGGATGTGCGACCCTTCCTGGCCGAGCATTGCGCGGCCTGCCACGGCTCAGAAGTCCAAATGGCTAAGCTGCGGCTGGACGGGTTCGAAAACGAGCGGCAAGCGCTGGCCGATCCGAACGTCTGGGAAGACGTGCTGCGCATGATCGCGGAGCGCAAGATGCCCCCGCCCGGCAGCGCGCGGCCTTCGCCGGAGTCATACGCGCGGGTGAGCGCATGGATCGAGTCGCGTCTCGACCGGATCGTTGCCGCCCGCAAGCTCGACCCCGGCCGGGTTACCGCCCGGCGTCTGAACCGCGCCGAGTACAACCATACGGTCCGCGATCTGCTACACGTCGATTTGCGGCCCGCCGACGATTTCCCGGTGGACGATTCCGGGTACGGTTTCGACAACAATGGCGATGTGCTCTCGACATCGCCCGTGTTGATGGAAAAATACGTGCGGGCGGCCGGAAAACTCGCGCGCGCGGCAATCTGGGACAGGCCCCGGCAGGCGCCGCCGACGCGCTTTCGGCTTCAGGCCGACCGGCGGCAGGCGGGCGAGCCGGCGACGGCGGCGATCGGCGAGGTGGCGCCCTTCACGCCGGACGGCTCCATGAGCCTCGGTTACGCATTCCCGGCGACCGGCGCCTACCGCATTTCCTTCGGCGCAGTGGACCGGCGGTTGCGCTCGCCGGAAAACGGCCGGTATCTCAACGATGTCCCCGCGCCTCCGCCGAGAATCATGACGATGACGCTCGACGGAGAGCGGATTGCGACCAAGGCGGTCGAGGCCGCCAACGGCTTCGACCGGAGCGAACAGGTTGCGCGGCGCATCGCAGCCGGAACGCACAGCATTTGGTTGGGGTTTGTCGATTCGAATGCCGAGCCAATGAATCCCAATCTCGAGTACGCGCAGCGGCGGCTTTGGGTGGATTTTCTCGAAATCAACGGGCCTTTCGATGCCGATGCGCGCCCGCTGCCGGAAAGCCATCGCCGGATCGTAATCTGTACGCCCGATGCGGAGGAGCCCTGGCGGCCTTGCATGCGGCGGCTGCTCGCGCAATTGCTCCGGAGGGCGTTTCGGCGGCCCGCGACTGCCCGCCAAATCGACCGCTTCATGCAACTGGCGGAGCGCGCGATGAAAAACGGCGCCGGATTCGAAAGCGCCGTTCAATTGGCGCTCCAGGCGGTACTGGTTTCGCCGGAATTCCTGTTTCGGATCGAGCGCGATCCGCATTCCGAAGACGAGGACGGGGTAGAGCAAATCGATGCCTTCGAGCTTGCCTCGCGCTTGTCGTACTTCCTCTGGAGCAGCATGCCGGACGATGAATTGCTCGATGCGGCGGAGCAAGGCGGCCTGAACGATTCCGATGAGTTGCAACGTCAAGTCAGACGGATGCTCGACAGTCCGAAATCGACCGCTTTCGTCGAAAATTTCGCCGGTCAGTGGCTGCAATTGCGCAACCTTGCGCAGGCGAGTCCCGACGCCGCATTGTTTCCGGAATTCGACGGCGAGTTGCGCGCCGCGATGAAACGGGAGACGGAACTCTTTTTCGCCGCGGTCGTACGCGAAGATCGCAGTCTCCTGGAATTCCTCGACAGCGACTTCACTTTTTTGAACGAGCGCTTGGCTCGGCACTACGGCATCGATGGGGTCGAGGGCGATGAATTCCGCAAGGTGGCCCTTACGGATTCGCGCCGCGGCGGTTTGCTGAGCCACGCCGGCATATTGACCGTTTCCTCGTACCCGACGCGCACGTCGCCTGTCTTGCGCGGGCTGTGGGTGATGGAGAATCTTCTGGGCCAAGCGCCGCCGCCTCCTCCTCCCGACGTTCCCGAGCTCGAAGAATCGGAGCTGGGCATCGGCGGAACCCTGAGGGAGCAGCTTGAAAAGCACCGGGCGGATGAGAACTGCGCGTCGTGCCACCGCGTGATGGACGCCATTGGCTTCGGCCTGGAAAACTACGATCCGATCGGCAGATGGCGCACCCACGAGGGTAAGTTGCCGCTCGATGTTTCCGGGGAAGTTGCCGGGCGGCAAACGCTTCGAGTCGCCGGCCGAGTTGAAGAGCATCTTGCGCGACAGCGAAGCGAATGCGGCGGCCAGAGCGCTCACAAAGAAATTGATGGCCTATGCCTTGGGACGCGGCGTCGAACGCAGCGACAATCCGGCCGTGGACGCGATCCAGACCGAGCTGGCTGCCGGCGGATACCGCTTTTCCGTATTGATCGACGGCATCGTATCGAGCATGCCTTTTCGGATGCGCCGCCGCGCGCCGGCAGGGAGCGAAAAGTAACCGGTCTTAAACGCGCGCGAGCTTGCCCAAAACAACCGGCCGCGACGCTCCCGTGGCCGACGGCAGGTTGGCCGGCCGGTTGTGGAACGACTCGTAGGCCAGCACCGCGAAGGCGATCGCTTCCTTGGCGTCGCTGTCGATGCCGAACGCATTGGAAGGAAGAATTTCGGTATGCGGCAAGCCTTCTTGTATCTGCCGCATGATTTCGGGGTTATGCCAACCGCCGCCGGATACGATCAACTGCTCGAGCGGCATGTTCGGCTGCACGAACCGCTCGATGCCTAACAGAATCGCGCGCGCCGTGAGCGCCGTAGCAGTGGCCGTCAGGGAGTCGGGAGCGATCCCGCGGCGCAGAAGATCCGCCGCGAAGCCCGCGCCGTACTGCTCTCTGCCCGCGCTCTTCGGTGGCGGCTTGCGGTAATACGGCGCGTCGAGCAATTCGGCCAGCAAGTCCTCGTCGACGCGCCCGCGCCGGGCCATTTCTCCGTCCCGGTCGAAGCGCATGCGCCCCCCTGAGAACTGTGTCGCGAGCGCATCGATGACCATGTTGCCGGGGCCGGTGTCGAAGGCCGTAACCGCCCGGCTGCCGGCGCCCGCCGGAATGGCGGTAATGTTCGCGATGCCGCCGATGTTCAGCGCCGCCCGATTGATGTGCGCGTCGCGGTAAAGCAAATAGTCCACGTAGGGCACAAGCGGCGCGCCCTGTCCTCCGGCGGCCATGTCCGCCGGCCGAAAGTCCGCGACTACGGGAGTCCTTGTCTTTTCCGCGATCAGCGCCGGCTCGCCGATCTGGAGCGTACAGGCAATCCGCCTCCCGCAAACTTCGGCAGGCGCGGCCTGGTGGTAGATGGTCTGCCCGTGCGAGCCGACCAGCTCGAGCCGTTCCAAGGGGATGCCTTCGCGCTTGCAGGCATCGACGACCGCCTCGCCGTAAAGCTCGCCCAAAAGAAAGTTGAGTTGGCCGATGCGTCCGGTATGGGTGTCGGCGTTGGAGATGGCGAGCAGCGCCTGCGCGACATCACCGGGGTAGGGCGATTGCCGGAAGGCGATCGGGCGGACTTTCTGAGAGAAACCTTCCCCGACGATTTCCACCAGAGCGACATCGATCCCGTCGAGCGACGTGCCGCTCATGATCCCCGCTACCAGCACGTCTTTTCGGATGAACGCGCCGGGAGGGGACGGCTACACATCTTCGTGGGCGCGGAAGCGGCGGTCGAGAGCCAATTTGTAGCGCGCGGACGTTTTCCTCGAAAATTCATCCATGCCGCTCCTGTCCATCGGCTCGAACTCCCGCGCGGTCTTTACGTTGGCGTGCAGATACTCGTGTTTCGGTACGCCCACCGTGCAAACGGAAACCGGCAGCGAAAGGGAGTAGCGCAGGAGTTTCTCCGGCGGGGAATCGGGGCCGATGATGTCTTCCTGCCCGAAAACCTTCATGGCGACGATGCCGAGACCTTTCTTGACGGCGACCGGCAGCGCGACCTTCTCGAAGCTGGTCGTCATCGCCGGATTGATCCTCATTTTGCCGTCGCCGCTGCGCATTCCCTGCAACGCAGCATTCAAAGCCATTTGCGTGCAGTCCACGTCGTACCGCCGCAGGGCTTCCGCCAGAACGGTCGGATCCGTGTGCGAGGTAATGCCGATGAAACGCGTGATCTTCCGGTCGCGCAGCTTGTAGAGCGCTTCCATGACCTTTTCTTTTTCGACCTTGGCCAGATCCTCGGGACCCTGGAGGCTGTGCAAGTGGAGCAAGTCCATCTGGTCGACGCCCAGGCGCCGGAGGCTTTCGTCGGCTGTGCGCATCACGTCGTCCGCCGTACGGGCTTGGGTCTTGGTGGCCACGAAAAGCCCTTTGCGGCGGCCTTTGATGGCTTCGCCGACCCAGGTTTCGCTCTCGCCTCTGCCATACGACTGGGCCGTGTCGATGTAATTGATTCCGCTGCGCAGCGCCAGGTCGAGCGCCTCGACGCCCTTGTCCTGCTCCTGATACATCGCCAGACGACTGCCGCAGCCTATGGCCAGGATGGAAGTTTGAAATCCGGTTTTACCCAGCGGCCGGGTGGGCAGAGCGTGCCCCTTTCCTTGCGCAAACGGGGCCGCGGCGGCGGCGGCCAGGAACTCCCGGCGGGTGACGGATAAACGGCTCATGGCGAAAACCTCCTTGGAACGCACACTTACCTTGCCACATTCCCGCTCGGATGTAAACAAAACGAGCTTGAAATATCCTTGGCCCGATAAATAAATTTCGGCTTGTCGGGGCAGGCGGCGCTTTACTCGTCGTTTACGCTCAGCACGGCGAGAAACGCTTCCTGCGGAATGTCGACGCGCCCGACGCGCTTCATCCGGCGCTTGCCTTCGCGCTGTTTCTCCAGCAGCTTGCGCTTGCGCGTAATGTCGCCGCCGTAGCATTTGGCGGTAACGTTTTTACGCAAGGCGGCGATATTGTCTCTGGCGACGATCTTCGCGCCGACCGCGGCCTGCAGCGCGACTTCGAATTGCTGGCGGGGAATGAGCTTCCGAAACTTGCGGATGAGCGACTTCCCGCGGGAGTGCGCCTGGTCGCGATGCACGATGACCGACAGCGCGTCGACCGGCTCGCCCGCCACCAGGATATCGAGCTTGACCATGGGGGATTCCCAATAGCCGGCGAAATGATAATCGACCGAGGCGTAGCCCCGCGAAACCGTCTTCAAGCGGTCGTAGAAGTCCAGCACGATTTCGTTCAGCGGCGCCTCGTAGGTCAGGACGACGCGGTTGCCCGCCGCGTATTCGAAGCTCTTCTGTACGCCGCGTTTCTCTTCCATGAGCTTCAGGATGCCTCCGAGATACCGGTCTTGGGCGATGACCGTTACGGTGAAGACCGGCTCTTCGACCTTCGCCGGGGCTTGTGGGGAAGGCCAGCGGCTGGGGTTGTCGACTTCAACCGTTTCGCCGTCGGTCTTCGTCACGCGGTAGCGCACGCCCGGGGCGGTCGTGATGAGTTCCAAACCGAATTCGCGCTCGAGCCGCTCCCGCACGACATCGAGGTGCAGCAGACCCAGGAATCCGCAGCGAAAGCCGAATCCCAGAGCGGCGGAGCTTTCCGGCTCGAACTGGAACGAGCGGTCGTTGAGCTGAAGCTTTTCGAGCGCCTCGCGCAAAACCGTATGCTCGTGTGATTCGACCGGATAAAGCCCGGCGAACACCACGGGCTTGGATTCCTCGAAGCCGGGCAGCGGCGCTTGGGGCAGGTCGCCGTTGTCGCATATGGTGTCGCCGATCTTCGTTTCCGTGACGTTTTTGATGTTGCAAACCACCCAGCCCACCTCGCCGCTGCGCAACTCGCCGCAGCGGACCGACTTCGGGGTTTGAAAGCCGATATCTTCCACGTCGTAAGCGCGTCCGGTGGCCCACAGACGGATCTTCATGCCTTTGCGCAGAACGCCGTCAACGACTCGCGCCAGCATGATGACGCCGCGGTAGGGGTCGTACCAGGAATCGAAGAGCAGCGCGCGCAGCGGTGCGCCGTCTACGGTCTTGGGGGGCGGGATACGCTCGACGATGGCATTGAGCGCTTCGTCGATGCCGCGTCCGGTTTTCGCGCTGATCAACAGAGCGTCATGCGCTTCCAGGCCGATTGTCGTTTCGATCTCTTCGCGGACGCGCTCGGGCTCGGCGGCGGCCAAGTCGATCTTATTGAGCGCCGGGATGATTTCCAGGTCGTGATCGAGCGCCAAGTAGGCGTTCGCCAGGGTTTGCGCTTCCACGCCCTGGGCGGCATCGACGACGAGCAGCGCGCCCTCGCAGGCGGCCAAGCTGCGCGAGACTTCGTACCAGAAATCGACATGCCCCGGGGTGTCGATCAGGTTGAGCTGATACGTCTGGCCGTCGCGAGCCGTGTAGGCGAGACGCACGGTTTGAGCCTTGATGGTGATGCCCCGCTCGCGCTCGAGCTCCATCGAATCGAGCACCTGCTCCTGCATTTCCCGCCGGCTGAGCGCGCCGGTCCGTTCGAGCATACGGTCAGCCAGAGTTGACTTTCCGTGATCGATATGAGCAATGATCGAGAAATTGCGTATGCGCGAAGAGTCCATCGCGGCTGCTGAAAGAAAGGCGGACGCCGGATGGGCCGCGCGCCCGCCTGTTCCTTAGATTTTAGCCTGTTCCGCTGCGCCGGCGGTTTGCTCAAGGGGTGGCATACTGGTAGCGGGTGAGTTCTCAGGCATGGCCGATTCCCGGAAGATCATCCTCGGCGTCTCGGGCGGGATAGCCGCGTACAAATCTGCCGAGCTCGTGCGGCAGTTGCGCAGCGCAGGTTACGAGGTGCAGGTGGTGATGACCGCCGCCGCGCGGCAGTTCATCACGCCGTTGACGCTCGCTTCGTTGAGCGGCAACAAGG
This sequence comes from Bryobacterales bacterium, assembly GCA_965214915.1. Classification (GTDB taxonomy): domain Bacteria; phylum Acidobacteriota; class Terriglobia; order Bryobacterales; family UBA6623; genus CATQHP01. The sequence goes on from CBDCCP010000002.1 coordinate 633,423, forward strand.
TCGTCACCGGCCTGTTCCATGACGGTTCGGATGCAGACACGCTGAACAGCGCGATCGAGCACATCGACGTGGCGCAAAGCGGCGATCTCTTGCTGGCGGCGCCGGCGACCGCCGATGTCCTGGCAAAGTTCGCGCACGGCATCGCCGACGATTTCCTGACGACGACGCATCTCGCCTTCGATGGCCCTGTGATCGTAGCTCCGGCAATGAACACGAACATGTGGGAGCATCCGGCGACCCGGGAGAACATTGCCGTGCTGCGTGGCCGCGGCGTGACGGTCGTCGAGCCGGGCAGCGGAGACTTGGCCTGTGGAACGGTCGGGCCGGGGCGTTTGGCGGAAATTTCCGACATCGTGAGCCGTGTTCGCTCGGTTTTCGAGGAGCGCGGAGAGCTTCGCGGGGAAACGGTTCTGATCACAGCCGGCCCGACTCGCGAGCCCCTCGACCCGGTGCGCTACATCTCCAATCGTTCGAGCGGCCGGATGGGGTTCGCGCTGGCGGAAGAAGCCCGGCGCCGCGGCGCGCGGGTTGTCCTTGTCTGCGGCCCAGTATCGCTCGAAACCCCAAGCGGCTGCGAACGCATCGACGTGGAAACCACCCGGGAAATGTACGACGCGGCGATGGCGCGGCTTGACGGCGCAACCATGGCCGTGATGGCGGCCGCGGCCGCCGACTACCGCGCGGCGAGTCCGGCGGCGCAGAAGATCAAGAAACACGGCGGCCCTCCCTCCTTGCGCTTGGAAGAAACCCCCGACATCCTGCGCGCCGCCGGCGAGCGCAAGCGCGGATTGTTTCTCGTAGGCTTCGCAGCCGAGACGGAGAATCTGGAGGCCAACGCCCGCAGAAAGCTGGAGTCGAAGAACTGCGATCTGATCGTCGCCAATCCGGTCGGCGGAGCAACGGGATTCGACTCGGCGGCAAACCGGGGACTGATCTTGACCCGCGCCGGAGACGTCATTCGCATCGACCCCATGTTGAAATCGGAAATGGCGGCCTGCATCTTCGATACGGCGGCCGCGCTGCGGCGGCGGCAGGCGGCTTAACCATGTCCGATCCCCTGCGAAATTACCTGGAGTTCTACCGCGACCTCGGCATTGCCGAACTCTTCGTCGATCCGCCGCCGGTCGGCGAGGCCGCGTCTGCTCCGGCGGCGGCGGATTCTCCCGATCCGGCCCGGCAACTCCAGGTCATTCAAGACGATATCGGCGACTGTACGCGCTGCCGTCTGCACAAGGGCCGCCACTCAATCGTTTTCGGCAGCGGCAATTCACTGGCGAAGGTCGTCTTCGTCGGCGAAGGACCCGGCGCCGACGAAGACGCTCAAGGTCTGCCCTTCGTCGGGCGGGCGGGGCAGCTTCTGACCCAGATGATCGAAAGGACCTGCGCCAAAGAAGGGTTGCCGATTCGCCGCAAGGACGTTTACATCTGCAATGTCGTCAAATGCCGGCCTCCCGGCAACCGCGCCCCGGAAAAAGACGAGATGACAATCTGCGGTCAGTTTCTTGAGCGCCAGTTAAAAGCGATCGCGCCCAAAGCCGTCTGCGTGCTCGGCGGCACCGCAGCCAAGGCCCTGTTGCATACTACCGCCGGCATTACCAAGCTGAGAGGAAATTGGCAGCGCTGGGGCGATATTCCCGTCATGCCCACCTTTCATCCTTCTTACCTGTTGCGCGCCTATAACGCAGAGGCCAAGCGCCTGGCCTGGGAAGACCTGAAGAAACTCTTCCACCTGGCCTACGATTGACCGCAGCTTTCCCAGGCCGCGCGCCGAGTTAACGCTGCACCCGGCCCGAACCGCCGCCCTTCATCAGGGAGAGAACTTCTTCCGTCGAGAAGCGGTTGAAGTCTCCCGGGACCGAATGTTTCAGGCAAGACGCCGCGACGGCGAACTCGAGCGCCTGCGCGTGATCGCCGGGGAAATGGCGCAGCCCGCCGATGAGTCCGCCCGAGAACGAATCGCCGCCGCCCACGCGGTCGACGATGTGCGTAATTCGATATTTTTTACTGAGGTGGAACTCGTCTCGATCGTTCAAGCAGGCCGACCAGTTGTTGTGCGAAGCGGAAACGGACTCGCGCAGCGTGATGGCCTGCATTTTCAAATTCGGAAATGTCGCCAGCACCTTCTCCGAAAGCAGTCGGTAGCGTTCCACGTCCAACTCGCCCGACTCCACATCGACATTGTCGACCGTGATTCCCAGGCTCTTCTGACAGTCCTCTTCATTGGCGATGCCGACATCGACGAATTTCACCAGCTCCCGCATCACTTCCGGGGCTGACTTGCCGTATTTCCAAAGCTTCTTGCGGAAGTTGTAGTCGCACGATACGGTGAGTCCTTTTTCCTGCGCCGTCTGCGCAGCTTCGATGGACAACTCCGCGCAGCCCGGGCTCAAGGCCGGGGTAATTCCCGTGATGTGAAACCAGGAGGCGCCGTCGAAAATCTTGTCCCAATCGAAATCGCCCGGCTGGGCCAGGGCGATTGAGCTATTCGCGCGGTCGTAGAGCACTTTCGAGGGGCGCTGGTTCGCTCCGGTCTCCAGAAAGTAGACGCCCACGCGGCCGGGCTTGCGCACGATATCGCCGCAATCGATGCCGAATCCGCGAAGCTGCGCGATGCAGCAGTCCGCTAGGAAATTGTCTGCCGGGAAAGCAGTCACGAAGGAACTGGGAATGCCGTAGTTTGCGGTCGAAACGGCGACATTGGCCTCGCCGCCGCCGAACGTCGCGGCAAAGCACGGCGATTGAAACGGGCGCTCCAAATTCGGGGGCGCGAGACGCAGCATGATCTCACCGAAAGTAACCACTTTGGCCATTTGTCGAACCTCTTTGAGAATTGCCGGCCGATCGAGGGCCGGGCGCGAATTTCTCAGGATATCAGTCGGCGATCTTGACGATCAGAAAGGTCAACGTCTTTCCGGGAGCCACGATCACCTGGTGCGGCGTCTTCGCCGGGATGTCGATCAAGTGCCCCGGTCTCATGCGGTGCGCGACGCCGCCATGCAGCTTCGACCCGCGCCACTCGCCCGGACGCCCTTCCAGCTCTTTCCGATCCGCGGGCATCTTGCCGCCTACGAGCGTTTCTCCTTCGCCGGCAAGCGTGACATACAGATCGGTCTTCGTGTCGTGCAACTCCGCCGGACCGCTGCCGTTGCGATGAACCATCAAGATGTAGTGGTTCTTGTCGGACTGTTCCAGCATGAGCCGGCGCGAGACGCTCGTCGTTCCGGCAGGCGCCTGCGCCAGCGATTTTTCGAGCTCGGCCCGAATATGGGCAATATCCCCCGGCGACCACGACAACTCTTTCATGTCCGCCCGCGCTGGAGGCAGTAGCAGCAACAAAGCCGCGGCGGCCGAGCGGGCAACGAATTTCAGCGTCATGTTTTCTTCAGTCCGCGTCGTCATCGCGAATCTCGATGCGGATATGCCGCACAAGAATCGTGTTCAGCAGCACCAATAGCGGAATTGCGATGTACGCGGCGGCAGTCGGAAAGTCCATTTTATCGGCAGTCCAGGCAATGCGCTTGACGCAGGGCAGGCTTGCTGACCTTGCCCATTGCGTTTCGCGGAAGCTCCTTCACGAAAACGACCCGTTTGGGAATCTTATACGATGCGAGCCGGCGGCGGCAATACGCGGTCAACTCTTCCTTGCTCGGAGGCTCCGCTGCGGCGACCAGCACGGCGGTTACCGCTTCGCCCCATTCGGCATCGGGACAGCCGATGACCGCGCTCTGGGCAACGGACGGGTGACCGTCGAGGACGCGCTCGACTTCGAGCGGATAGACGTTCATCCCGCCGCTGATCACGAGGTCGGCGGAGCGCCCCCGAAGCTGGAAATAACCTTCGGAGTCGCGCAGCCCGAGATCGCCCGTCTTGAACCAACCGTCAGGCGAGAACGCCGCGGCTGTTTTCTCCGGAGCATTCCAGTAACCCTTGAAGACATGCGGCCCGCGGGTTTGAATTTCCCCGACTTCTCCGTCGGCTAACGGAGCGTTGTCCGCCGGATCGACGACTCGCAACTCTACGCCGGGCAGAGGCAGGCCGACCCAACCGGGGCGCCGCCGGCCCGTCAAAGGGTTGGTCGCCATAATGCCGGTCTCCGTCATGCCGTAGCGTTCGACCGGTTCGTACCCGAAACGATCCCTGCACTGTCGAAAAAGCTCTTCGGACATCCGGGCCGACCCCGATGTGATTAAACGTAGACGGCTCAGATCGACTTGGGCGGAGCAGGCTGCCGCCACGAGCCGCGAATGGATCGTTGGAACCCCCATGAACACCGTGCAACCACCGTGTTGGAGCGCATCGAGCGTCGCCGTCGGCTCGAATCGCTTGAACATGATTGTCGAAGCGCCTGCGCCAAGGGCGCCGTGCAGCGCTACCAGCAAGCCGTGAACGTGAAAGACGGGCAGCACGTGCAGCAAAACGTCGTCCGCCCGCCATTCCCAAGCCTCTCCGAGCATATTGATATTGGCGGTCAGATTCGCGTGGGAAAGCTCGGCGGCCTTCGGACGCCCGGTCGTGCCGCTGGTGTAAAGCATCAGAGCGGTCGTATCGGGCGCAATGCTGTAAGCGGGCGCGGCGCCGGCGTCGACGCCGCCGGCGAACGCGTCGAACGAAGCGGAATCGACGGAAACAATCCGTTGCAGCGTTTCGACTTGTTGCGGAACGCTCCCCATGCCGTGCGCTTGCGCATCGTCGACGATCAGCAGCTTCGCCGAGGAATCGCGCAAGAAATGGATCAATTCCGGTTCGGAACAGCCCGGATTGAGCGGCATGGAAACCGCCCCCAGTCGGCAGGCCGCGAGATGAATGCAGATTCCCGCCGGACTCTTCGGCAGGCGCGCCGCAATGCGGTCGCCGCGGCGCGCGCCAAGGCCGTGCAGCCACGCGGCGGTCCGTTCGACCGCGGCGCGTAAGTCTCCGTAACTGACCGTTGCCGCCGCGCCGCCATCATGAGAGCCGCTGCGAAATTCGATAGCCGTTTTAGCGGCAAGCGAGCAGCAGTTTTCGAAGAGCCTGTCCAGGAACAACATCTATCGAGCGCCGCGGAGTTCCACTGGGATTTTCCGCGCGGGCGCGGGAGGATGACGGCGACAAGCGAGCCGCGGAATCGGTACACTGGAGGATCGCCCGCCGCGCTCCGGCAACTCTGCGGCGCCCTCCATCGTGCTCGCGTTCGGCTCCACGCATGACATTCTATACGCGCTGACTGCCCTGACCGCGAAAGAATTCAAGATTCGCTACCGCAACATGTCTCTCGGTATCTTGTGGTCTTTGGCGAACCCCATCATCATGATGTCCGTGCTGACGTTCGTATTCACGTTCGTCATCCGCAACACCGAGCAGTATTTCCCGCTGTTTCTGCTCATGGGGATTCTCCCCTACAACTTCTTCTGCCTGGCATGGACAACGGGAACGACCTCTATCGCCGATAGCGCGGTCTTTGTCAAGAAAATACCGTTTCCCCGCGAGCTTGTCCCCTTCGCAAGCGTTCTGGCGAACGCTCTGCACTACCTGATCCAGTTGGGTTTGCTGCTCCTGGCGGTGGGGATCGTAATCGGTCCTTCGCCGCTATGGTTTTGGCTGCCCGTGATCTTCGTGTTGCAAATCCTGTTCGTCTCCGGATTGTCCCTTTGCTCCGCCGCTTTCAACGTGTACTTCCGCGACACGCGTTACGTCGTCGAGTCGGCCGCGCTGGTGCTTTTCTGGCTTGTCCCTATTTTTTACAGTTTTGCAGAGATCGAGCAAATGGCCGAAGGCTACTCCTTCCTGAAAACCGTTCTCAGCTACAACCCGTTGGCCGCGACGATACTCTGCATTCGAAAGGTTTTGCTGTACGGAGAACTTTTCGAGTGGGGCACGCTGGCCAAGCTTACCGTCGCGTCCGTGGCCAGCGTGACGATCGGCTTGCTGTACTTCCGGCGTGTCCAGAGCGACTTCGCCGACTATCTTTAACAACCTTCATGGCGATCGTTCGGCTCGAAAATCTTAGCAAGCGCTATCTCATATACCATAAACGGCAGCTTGTCGCGAAGTGGGTATGGAAACGCATGCAAAACGTCGAAGAGCCGTTCTGGGCTTTGCGCGGCGTCTCCTTCGCCGTGCAAGGCGGCGAAGTCGTAGGGATTGTCGGACACAACGGAGCGGGGAAGAGCACGCTGCTCGAGATCGTCGCCGGCACCGCCGCTCCGACCGCGGGCTGTGTCGAGCGCCGCGGAAAGATCGCCGCCATGCTGGAAGTCGGAACGGGCTTTCATGCAGATCTGACCGGCGCCGAGAATATCCATCTCAACGCCGCTCTGTTGGGCATGTCCAAAACGGAACTGCGGCGCAAGTTCGACTCCATAGTGGAATTCAGCGGCATAGCGGACTTCATCGACGAACCGGCGCGCACGTATTCGACCGGCATGTTGAGCCGCCTCGGTTTCTCCGTTGCCGTTCACCTCGATCCGGAAATCCTCATCCTCGACGAGGTGCTGGCGGTCGGAGACCGGGAGTTTCTGCAGAAATGCGCCAAGGAAATCGCCCGTCTGGTCAACGGGGGGAGCCTTGCGTTATTGGTGTCTCACAATCTGGACGTGATTGCGGCTCTGTGTAGTCGGGTCATTTGGCTGGACCACGGGAGCGTGAAGAGTGACGGCCCCACGGGCGAAGTTCTGCCCCGATATGGGGGCTACGGGACCCGCGGATTCTCCAGCCAGTAAAAAAAACCGTCTTCGGCGCCGATGAGTAGGTCGCGCGCGCCGTTGCCGTCCCAATCGACTGTGGTCGGGCTTGTCGTATGGCCCGCCAGCTTCCTGGATGTCAGCGCGCCTTTTTGTTGAAAAAGAAACCGTCCGTTTTCGCCGCCGGCGTTGCGCAGCCAGTCCACGCCGGCGCTGTTGACCAGAATGTCGATCGCGCCGTCGCCGTCCCAGTCGGTCAGGTCGATTTTGCGCCGGCCGCTTTTTCCGGCGCGGTCCGCGTTGAGCCGCAGGGGGCCGGGAGTGCTGTCCACGATCTCGTGCCGCCGGTCGAAAACCGACGCCGCAGCGCCGAAGAATATCCGCTGCGCGGGCAGCAAGGTCAACCGCCCGTTCCTGCGTGCGCGGCGGAACCACGCCAGATAGCCCTCGCTGTCGAGCATCACAATGTCCTGCAATCCGTCGCGGTCCCAGTCCGTGACAACAGGGCGGGTGCGCCACTGGCTGACCAGCTCGTTGTCTGCGGGAACCCACCAGTTCCATGCCGGCCGGCTGGGCTCGCCGCCCCAGTCTATGACTACAGGCCGGGCCGGCTCCAGTAAGGGCTTGGCGCGCGAGCCCACATTACGGTACCAGACGATGCGCCCCCAGATCGAGTTCGCCACGATGTCGGGAAGCGCGTCTCCATCCCAATCGGCAACGCCGATCGTGGTGTAGCCCCACTTCGCCTCGCAGGGGCCCTGAATCGAGCCGTTGCCTCCGGCTTGAATGCGAATCGTTTTTCCGCCGGCCGCGAGGGGAATCGGCGCGGCGAATTTTGGGGGACTCCCGCCGTCGAGATTTTCGATGAAGCCGATATAGCCGGCGCTGTTTCCGGCGACGATGTCCTCGTCGCCGTCGCCGTCCCAATCGAAGGCGGCCGGGGTTACAAGCGCTCCGAACTTGACGAACTCCGCCTGTTGCCGAAAGTATTGCGGCTGAGCGAACGCAGGCATGCCTGCTGCGACGCGGCCTAGATTCTCAACGAACGCCACGCGGCCGTCTTCGTCGCCGGCAACGAGGTCCATGTCCCCGTCGCGGTCCCAATCGACTGCCGTCGGGGTAATCATCTGTAAGTCCATTGCGACGGGGCGGCCGTCGGAAAGGAGCCGGCGCCCCGCAGCGTACCGCGGCGCCCGCCGCGTTCCTACATTCTCGAAATAGGTAAACCCATCGAGAAACTCGCCGCAGATCAGGTCGAGATCGCCGTCGCCGTCGAAATCGGCGAAGCTCGGGCTGGGCATCCCGTACACGTCCACGGGACGGCCGCCGGCGGCAACCTTCTCCGCCGGGGAATAATTGCCGGCGCCGTCGTTCAAGGCGAGATAAACGTAGCCGTGCAGCGGGCCGTTGGTCCAATTCCCCGCGGAATCGTAGGCGTCGTCCCAACCGTACTCCGTCCAATCGCCGACTCCGATCACGAGGTCGAGGTCGCCGTCGGCCTCCCAATCGATCCGTTTCCACTGTTTGGCGCGAACGCGGCCGCGCGCGGCATGAACGTCCTCGGTATTCAGCGGAAGCGCGACCGGCCGGCTGAATGCATGATCGAGAAACTGCGGATGCTCTTGCCCCGGCGTCATCACGACCGGCGCGCGGCCGTCGATGTGCGAAATTTGCGCGTTCGTGCGGTATTCGCCGATGTGTACGCCGGGACGAAAGATCGGCATGGGCGTTTTCGCATTCGGCGGCGAATCGTTCTCGAAAAAGTAGGTTCCCTCGTAGGGAACGCCTCCGCTTGAGACCACGAGGTCCAGGTCGCCGTCGCCGTCGTAATCCATCGGCAGGGGCCACGCCCAGAGGCCGACTCCGAGATCGACCGTCAATCCCGGGTTGTTGTAGCGGATGCGAACGGGCTCGTCCGCGCCGAACGCCGCGGTCGATACGAGACCGAGAGGGATAAGCAGCCTGACGCGGAGCGGCACACAATCACTGTGCCACGCACGCGGCTCTGCGGGCAAGGGCGCTTACTGTAGTGGGGTCACTTCCGCTCCCGTGGCCTGCGTGTCGTAACCGCCGAGCGCGGAAAGCTCGCGCCGAAAAGCCGCTCGGTTCAATACGCCGAGGAGCGCCTGCACGGCCGGCAACTCGAACAGGTCTTCGAGAACCGCCAACTCGTAACGCTCGGCCGCGAGAGGAACGAAGCTCAAGCCGAAGACGTCTGCCGCAACCCGCGGGGCGATGCAGCAGTCCGCCTTCCCCTGCTTGACCGCCCATGCGGCAGCCAAATGCCCTGGCGCGGTGTCGCCGTACCCGGCAACGGCGGCGGGTTTCACGCCGGCCCGCTCCAGACCGGCATCCAGCAGCGCCCGGCTCCCCGACCCGATCTCGCGGTTGACGATGCGCACGCCGCCGCGCGCAAGGTCGGCCGGCGCGTGCAGACCTTTGGGGTTCCCGCTTGCCGTCACCAGGCCCTCTTCCCATTCAGCGAAGGCGAAAGTTCGGCAACCGCGCGGAACCCGCGTCTGGCGCCTGTCGAGGTGGGTTCCCGCCATGTGAACGAGTCCGTCTTGCAGCATCTGCAAAGCCCTGGCGCTTGCGCTCGGAACTGCGAGCAGATCGATTCCGGCGGCATTTTTGACTTGCGTGGCCAATAACGAGACCGCCGGGTCGCAGCCGGCAAGCACCAGACGGTTGCCGCGAAGAAAAGCGCCGGCCCGCCAATGGACATCGACTTGTCCCTGCCGGGGGTGAGAAGTCGCTGTCGCGTCGAACAGGGGAAGCGCAAAAGCTTCCGGCGACCAGGGCGAGGCAACCAGACGGCGTCCGACTCGGGCCAGATGCAGCGGCGCCCCGGGGTACGTTGGCTCCACGGTCAACTCGGCCCGGCCGTCGGACTCGGCATCGGCCAATTGGAAAAGGTCTTCGACGCTTACTTCAAGCAACCTTGCAAGTTTTAGCGCCAAAGCAGTATTAGGAGCATAGTTGCCGCTTTCAATCCCGTAGATTGTCTGACGGCTGACGCCGGCGCGCTCGGCCAATGCGACCGCCGACAACCGCCAGCGCCTTCTGATTTCTCGAATGCGGTTTGTTACTTTCATACGACATTGACAAGAATAGCAGACACGAGATACTCTGGACACTTGCTTCGTATCGGATAGCAGGTCTCTATGCGGCTCCGAAAATCACTGCTGGCCGCTTTGCCGGCCGTTTTGGCTTGGCCGATTCCGGCCGGCGCGGAGCGCGCTCTGGCGGCGGTCGCCGCCAACTTCGCGGCGGCGGCCGAACGTCTGGCGGCCGACTTCGGTCATGCGACGGAATATGAAGTCACGGTCGCGACCGCCTCGACGGGCAAGCTGTACGCGCAAATCCGCAACGGCGCCCCGTTCGACGTTTTCCTGGCTGCCGACCGGCGCCGGCCGGAGCTTTTGGAACGGGCCGGTTCGGCGGTTCCGGGGTCGCGCATTACCTACGCCGTCGGACGTTTGACCTTGTGGAGCCCGAACGCAGCCCTGATCGAAGAGGACGGCCGCCGGACGCTGCGGGCGGCGAAGTTCCGCCGGCTGGCGATGGCCAACCCCGAATTGGCTCCCTATGGCGCCGCCGCCCGCCGGACGCTGTATGCGCTGGGTCTGCACGACGCCCTGCGGAGCCGCATCGTGATGGGTGAAAACATCGGCCAGACGTATGCTTTGACAGCGACCGGCAACGCCGATCTCGGGCTTGTTGCGCTGTCGTCCGTGCTGAGTCCGCGCAACAAGCTCGGCGGGAGCCGTTGGGACGTCCCGGAGCGGTTGCACGACCCGATCCGCCAAGACGCGGTATTGCTGCGCCGGGGCAGGAACAACGCCGCGGCGCGGGCGTTTCTCGACTATCTGCAGGCTCCCGAAGTCCGGGAAGTCATCCGGAGTTTCGGGTACGCGGTCGAATGATTCTGCACGAGCCGGGCCCGCTGCTGCTGACGTTGCTTCTGGCCGCGTCGACCACGGCAATCCTGCTCGTGTTTGGAACCCCGCTGGCTTGGTGGCTGGCCGTGACCCGCTCGCGGCTCAAACCTATTGTGGAAGCGGTCACCGCGTTGCCGCTTGTGTTGCCGCCGACCGTGCTCGGTTTCTATCTGCTTGTCGTCATGAGCCCCGCTTCGCCCTTGGGCAAGCTCTGGGTCAAGGCCACCGGCGAGGCGCTGACATTCTCGTTCAGCGGCCTGTTGGCGGCATCTGTTGTCTATTCCTTACCCTTTATGGTTCAACCACTTGCAAGCGCTTTCAAAACAGTTGGGCAAGCTCCTATGGAAGCGGCGGCGAGCTTGCGGGCGTCGCCGCTCGATGCGTTTTTCACGGTTGCCGTCCCACTTTCGGCACAAGGTTTTCTCACCGCAGTGGTGCTCACGTTCGCGCATACCGTCGGCGAGTTCGGAGTCGTGTTGATGGTAGGAGGCAACATCCCCGGCCGCACAAAGGTCATTTCGATAGCGGTTTACGAGCACGTCGAGACCTTGCGCTATGCCGAGGCGCACGTTCTTTCGGCGGGCCTGGTCGCATTCGCCTTTTGCGTGCTGCTGATCGTTTACTCGTTCAACCGAGGGTTTTCCGTGCATGTCCGCTGATGTCTTGTCGTTGCAGGCGCAACTCTCCTATCCGCGGTTGGAGCTCGACGTGCGCGCAGAGCTTTCCCTTGCCGGAGTCACTGCGCTGTTCGGACCCAGCGGCAGCGGGAAAAGCACGCTTTTGCGGTTGATCGCCGGACTCGAAACGCCTCGCGCGGGCCGCATCGCTCTCGGCGCGGAGGTTTGGTTCGACAGCCGCTCCGGCGTGAGCGCGCCGGCGCACCGCCGCTCGGTAGGCTTCATGTTTCAGGATTCCCGCTTGTTCGACCATCTGAGCGTCCGCGGCAATCTGGAGTTCGCCGACAAGCGCAGCACGCGGGATGCGCCCGGCATCGCCTGGCGAGACGTTGTTGCGGCGCTTGACCTGGAAGCCTTGCTGGAGCGGCGCTGCAGCTCGCTTTCGGGAGGCGAGCGGCAGCGCGCCGCCCTGGCCCGCAGTCTGCTGACCCGGCCGCGGCTGTTGATGCTCGACGAGCCGCTCTCCGCCCTGGATGACAAGCGCAAGGCCGAAATCCTACCTTATCTGGAGCGGGTTCCGCGGCATTTCGGCATCCCGACCATTTTTGTCAGTCACGCGCTGGATGAAATCGTCCAGCTTGCCGGCTCGATGCTCGTGCTGGCCGAAGGCCGCGTTCAGGCATACGGCCCGACCGCGGCGATCGTCGAGCGTTTGGATCTACAGCCGCTTACGGGGCGTCTGGAAGCCGGAGTGCTGGCGCCGGCGCGCGTCAGCGGGCACGATTCCCGCTTGGCGCTGACCCATGTCGATCTCGACGGACAGCCGCTCAAGATGCCGATCGTCAAAAGGCTTGCCGTGGGAGAGAAGATCCGGCTGCGCATCCCGGCCCGCGACGTAGCCGTTGCCTTGAGCCGGCCCCGGGGAGTCAGTATCCGCAACGTGTTGGCGGCAACGGTCGAGCGCATCGCAATGGACGGCGATTCGGCCTTCGCCGAGGTTTTCATGACGCTGCGCAACGTACGCATCCGCGCCCGGTTGACGCGGGACGCCGTGGAAGAACTGCGTCTTGTCGAGGGGATGCAGGTCTTTGCCCTAATCAAGAGCGTCAGCTTCGACCGCCGCATCGTCTGAACCGACGGGCGTTCCGCAATTCCAAAAGCTCAACCCAGCTCGCCGCGCTTGAACTGCTCGATGACATAATCCGTCGCCCGCACCGTCAGCGCCATCATCGTCAGCGTAGGGTTCTGGTGGGCAACCGTGACGAACGCCGAACCGTCGGTGACGAACAGGTTCTTGATGTCGTGCGATTGATTCCAGCGGTTGAGCGCCGACGACTTCGGATCGTCGCCCATGCGGGCGGAGCCGACCTCGTGGGTCTTGCCGCCCGGCCACTGATCGGGCAGGAACGACTTGATATCCTTGGCGCCCGCGGCGCGCAGCATCTCTTCGGCCGCATGCGCTGCATGGCGCCGGAGCGCCAGGTCGTTTTCGCTCCAGGTAACGTGCATGCGCAGCGCCGGGATGCCCCAGGCATCCTTCAAATCCTTGTCGATCTCGACGTAATTGTCGTAGCGCGGCAGGCATTCGCACGAGCTGCCGAGCGAGAAAACCCAGCGGCCTGCGCGCAGTCGTTCCTTGAATTCCCTGCCGAACCCCGGCATGCGCCAAAGGGAAGAAGGCGAAACCGCCCGCGCCCCGGCCTGATACCCGTAGCCGCGAATCAGCCCGTCGGTGCGGGGCCGGTCGACGTTGAGCGTCCGCGGGATGTACAGCCCGTTCGGACGCCGCGGAGGCCCGGCCCACACCCGGCTCTCGGCGAGCGGCAATTCGCCGACCGTGGAGCCGCTCAAGTGGTCCATGACGTAATGGCCGAGGACGCCGCTCGAATTGGCGAATCCCTCGCCGGAGTTCAGCATCAGCCGCGTCGATTCCAGTGTCGAAGCCGATAGGATGACGACCTTGCCGCGAATCTCCCGCGGCGTCCGCGTCAGGCGGTCGATATAGGCGACCCCCGAAACGAGTCCGGAGTTGCGGTCTGTCGTAAGCCGTCTCGCGACCGCATTGGGGATTACGGTTGCGCGCCCTGTCGCTTCGGCGTCTTTCAACGTCGTCCAGGGGCTGGCGAAATAGCTTTGGGTGATGCATCCTTGCTCACAGGGGCCGCAGTAGTGGCAAGGCTGCCGGCCGTTGTGCTCGCGCGTGACGATCGCAGTGCGGCCGATGGTCACCCGCCGGCCTAACGCGGACTCGACGTTCTGCTTGAAATACTTTTCGCCGCAGGTCATGCCCATCGGCGGCAAGAAATCGCCGTCCGGCAATGGCGTTAACCCCTCGGCTTGGCCGCTGATGCCGGCATAGCGCTCGACGCGGGAGTAGTAGGGCGCCATCTCTTCGTACGAGATCGGCCAGTCTTCGCCGTAGCCGTCCCGCGAGGCCGCCTTGAATTCGAGATCGCTGAAGCGGTAGCTCTGGCGCGCCCAGGTGAGCGACCGCCCGCCGACGAGGCGGCAGCGCGTCCACTGAAACGGCTTGTCCGCGTCGTGCGTGTAGGGATTCTCGATGTCGTCGACGAACCAGTGGTAGTTCGACTCGCGGCAGGCGTACTTCATCGACTGAATCGGCCGGTTGCGGGCGATCTCGGGGGACTTGCCGCGGTACTTGAGTTGGTAGGGCTGAATATGCTCGCTGAACTCCGCGGGCGAGACGCGCGGACCGGCCTCGATCACCGCGACCGTCATACCCGCCTCGCTCAGTTGCTTGGCGGCCCAGCCGCCGGTGGCGCCCGAGCCGACGATGACGGCGTCGTACGGCTCGGAACGCTCTATAATCTGCACCGAGCCAGTTTAGCAAGGGGCCGCGACGGCCGAACGCTATGCAGCCCGTGATGGAAGCGCCGCGGACGACGCGGCAAGTTCTCGTGGTCGCTTCGAACTTCTTGCGCTACTCCACCGCGCTAGCAGTCGGCAGGCATTTCTTCGGCCTTCGCCGCCTGCCGCCACTCGGCCGGGTCGAAGCCCCAGAAGTTGCAGACGAGCAACTCGCCGCTGTCCGTCCGCACGGCGTCGCCGACACGGATTGCGCGGGGAGATTCCTCCGTTTCCGCTTGCTCTTGGAGCTTGCGCCAAAGCTCGTACGGCGTCTGCGCCTCGATCTCGAGACCTTCCTCGTAATGACTTTCCCGCAGCAGGTACGGCGGGTCTCGGGGAGGTTTCTCTTGAAATTTCGCGGCGTGTTCGGGGAGCCGGTAAAGGATGCGGTAGAGAGGCATCCCCTTCATTATGCGCGGCGCATCGAAACTTTCGAGCCGGAACGGGCCCTCCCGATCAGCGGACCGGTTCCTCGGCCGCGGTCAAGGGGGCGCTCGACCGGGACCGTGACTGCGCCAGCATGGAGCCGCCGGCAAACGCATAGCCCGCGAAAAATAGAGCGAGGAAGGGGACGGACAGCCAGTTTCCGGCCGCCGCCGTCCAGCACAGGCAGAATGCGAAGTAGGCCGCCGCAAGCAAGTTGGCCGCCGCCCGCCGGCCTCCCCGCGCCCCGTACCTGCGGCGGGCGAGAGGAGCGATTTTGCGATCCGCGCTGTATTTTGCCGTGCGTTCGAAAGGCGAGGCGGAACCGGCGGCGGCTTCCAGGACGGCTTTCGCGTTGCCGATCGCGAGTCCGATTCCGGTCGCGGCCAGCAGCGGCGCCAGCAGCGCATGGCGCCCGAACCCGCCTCTGCCAAGTTCCCGTTGAGCCAGAATATAGAAACTGCCGAGAGAGCTGAACGTGGCCAGAAAGATCGGCAGGTCGAGCCACAACAGCCGCCCCTGCCAGTGATGGAAGCGCACCGACATCGACGGCAGGGCAAGAACCGAGAGCAGCAGCAGCAGGGGATAGGCAACGTTCGCCGTGAGGTGTACGAACGCTTCCGCCTTTATCCGCAACGGCTGGTCCGAGCGCAGAATCCGGGGCAGCAGCTTGATCCCGGTCTGCACGAGACCCTTGGCCCAGCGGGCCTGTTGCGTCTGAAAGGAAGCCATGTCTTCGGGCAATTCGGATTCGACTTCCAAGCGCGGCAGATAGACGAACCGCCAACCCCGCAGTTGGGCGCGGTAGCTCAAGTCGGTGTCTTCGGTGAGCGTGTCGTGCTGCCAGCCGCCTGCATCTTCGATCGCTTTTTTACGCAGAATGCCTGCCGTTCCGTTGAAATTGAAAAACCGTCCCGAACGCGCCCGCGCTCCGTGCTCAAAGACGAAATGTCCGTCCAGAAGCAGGGCCTGGAGTCGGGTCAGCAACGAGCCGTTGCGGTTGCGGTAAGTCCAGCGCGTCTGCACGGCGCCCACCCGTTCATCGGTGAAGTAGTGAACGGTGTCGCGCAGGAAGTCTTTCGGCGGGGTGAAATCCGCGTCGAAAACGGCGATCAGATCGCCGGTTGCGCGCGCCAGTCCGGCCGCGAGCGCGCCGGCCTTGTACCCGGCCCGATTTTCGCGGCGGCGGTATTCGATCGGATGTCCTGCGTCCCGCAGTTGCTGCGTTTTGCGTAGGGCGAGTCGATGCGTCTCGTCGGTCGAGTCGTCGAGGACTTGGATCTGCAGGAGCTCCCGCGGGTAATCGATCCGGCAGGCGGATTCCAGCAATTGCTCGACAACGAACCGCTCGTTATAGATCGGCAGTTGCACCGTGACGCGGGGCAGCCGCCGGAAGCGGCCCGCGGGCTGCGGATGCGCGGCGCCGCGATGCCGGTAGTAGAGAAAGATCAGGTAATAGCGGTGCAGGCCGTACAGGCTCAGCGCCGCCATGAGCGCGAAATACAAGCCGACCAGCGCCGCATCGGGAGAGATCATGTGAGATACGCTTGGGATGGTTTTGACTTTCTACCGTCCGCATGGGCCGGCGGCCGCATGATCCGATGAGCGTGCGTCAGCGTCTCGGCCTGCTCTTCGCCATCGCGCTCCTCGAAGGCGGATACCTCTCGCTGTTCCGCTCGGGACGCCTCGCAGACGACGTGCCGGCGTATATCGCGCACGCGCTCTATCTGTCCCTAGTGTACTTGGTTTGTTGTTGGTCGATTACACGCCCTCGCGCCGGGCAATTGGACGAGCGGGCGGTCTTGCGCTGGATTTGGGCGGGCGCGGTTTTGTTCCGGCTGACCGTCTTGCCGCTGCACCCCAGCTTGTCGGAAGACACGACGCGCTACCGCTGGCAAGGGGTCATGCAGGCTCACGGCGGCGACCCCTACCTCAATGCGCCGCAAGAAGAACAGTGGGAGAGCATCCGCGACGAGACATGGCCGCGCGTCGTGCGCAAAGACCTCACGTCGGCTTACGGCCCCGTGTACGAGCAAATCTACCTTCACTATTACAAGTTCATCCGCACATTCGGAGTCGCGCCCGCAACGGAGGTCCGGCTGTTCAAGCTTCCGTTCGCGTTGGCCGATATCGGCGTCGGCCTGGCGCTCATGGGCCTGCTGGCCGCCGCCGGACGCCCGCGGACGTGGGCGCTGATCTACCTCTGGTCTCCCTTGGCCGTCGTGGAATTCTGGGCCGAGGGACATAACGATTCGGTGACCCTGCTTTTTGTCGTGTCCGCGCTGGCGCTGCTCTTGCGCGGGCGCCGCGCCTGGGCGTTCGCCGCCCTGACTGCGGCGGCGCTTGGAAAAATCTGGCCCGTCATTCTGTTTCCCTTTTGGGCGTTCGAGCGCGATGCCCGCGGCCGCCTGCGTTTCCACTGGCGCCCGTTATTGGCCTGCCTGCCGGTTGCGGCGGTCCTTTGCGCGCCGTACTGGCGCAGCGTGATGCGCATCGAAGAAGCGCTGACCGGGCTCGTCGGCGGATGGCGCAACAACGACAGCCTTTTCGCCTACGTCTACGCCTACGCCGGCTACGATTTCGCCGCCGCGTCGGCTCTGGTCAAAAAATTGCTCGCCGCCGCCCTGGGCGCCGTCTGGCTTCTACAGTTGCGCCTTCGTCTGTGTCCGACGCAGACCGCCCTTACGGCGGCAACGGTTCTGTTGCTGCTTTCGGCGAACTGCTTCCCCTGGTATCTCACCTGGCTCTTGCCGCTGCTCGCGGTGCATCCGTATGCGCCCCTGCTGCTGTGGACCGCCGTCGTTCCCTTGGCCCATCATGTCGTGACGGGATACGAAATCGCCTCCGTCTGGCAGTACGACCGCACGATTCTCGCTCTCGAATACGTCCCGGCGCTCGCTTGGCTGGTCATCGACGCGGCGCGCCGGCTGCGGCAAGCACACACGGCCAGCAAACCCCACACATAGGATGGCGTGTTTCCTGAACGGATGGCATCCAAGAGCAGGATGGTTTGACGGGGATTTTGGTGTGCTGGCGGACTTTTGGGCTAATCAGCTCACATTTCACTGTCATCGGGTGGATCTTCGTATTCCTCGGTCTCTCGATTCCAGCACGCATACTCCCAAGCGTCCGCAACAGCAGACGGTTCAATGGCTGATGCGGCGATCCACCGCTTTACGGGACGCTGTCCCGGTCTTGGCACAACGGCTACTTGATACATGAGGCCTCCGTCCATTATTGTAGGTTGGATTATCTCCACATCGACAGCCATTTGCCCAGTCTGGTGGTAGCAAACACGGGAACCTGCTCTGAATACACGCTCATAACCTGTCGGCATATCTGCAATAGTCTCCTGGATAGTCCCCCTTGCAGTAGCCGTTGAGATCTCGTTTTGAATTTTCGTCACAACAGACGCAAGATCTTCTTCCCCATTGGTTGAGTCCGCTTTTATTGCGGCTAGTAACCGGGTGAGGACATGCTCGAATTCGAGATACAGCCGTTCAGTCAGTCTCAAACTTCCATATGTTTCGTCGTATATCGCTATGCATCCTCCCCGAAGCCCGCCGCCGTCCAAACTCCGAACTGATATGTTGGAAGCAGCCGAACCGACATCTTGCGGAGCTACGCTATATTCTCGGATAAATACCTCTCGTAGTCTATCGGTGAACGCCATTTTTACAGATGTTTTCTTAAACCAATCCTTATTTATACATAACACTACACCACTAGTGCGGAAATTGCGCGAATGTGCTCGCATGTTTGGGTTTCGTTGTTGGAGTTCTTTATAGGAGCGAAATTCGTTGGTGCGTGCATCGATGTATCCTTCTACTCTTTGGGTGATTTGCATGAGACACTCGGTGAAAAATCCATTCTCACTGTTGCTACTATGATTTTCCTGAATGTCTGCGGGAGTTATTCCGGCGTTGACCCATGTCGTGATTCTCGGCTGCGTCAACCGCCCCGGCATGGTGCGTTTCACGCGGATGAATGATTCGAATGAACTTGTGTGCCATGCGGCGACTTCGTACGCTTTCCTCAAATGCAGATAGGTCGCGCCCGGATAACACTCGCGAAGTGCCTGAAGTTGATTCACGTCGCCAATGCTGTGGCCGTCTGCATGCGTTTTGATCTGGAAGTTCGCTTCGCCGATGTTGCGCAGCGGGTAGCCGTAGTGTGGAGTGTCCCCGCCGAGAGCGGCGACCGCATCGAATTCCGGCGGTCGGTTGCCGCCAGGTCTTGCAGCCGCATGCATGTTGCGGAATCCGTCAGGCCAAATGCCCCGAGATGGCGTTTTTGAAGGCGCTCCAAGAGACTCCTGCTCGACGGCAAGACACCGTCCATGCGCGAACTGCATAAAACGATTGTCAAGATACAGATAGGACGGCTCAACCGACATTTCGTGATACTCGCGGAATGAAGTACCGTATCCGCGGAACGCCTGTGGAGGAGCAATTACCACGAAAGCACCAGGATTACTTCTCCCAACGCGTCCGAGTCGTTGCCGATATGCTTTGCGCGTACCGGGAACTCCAATGTTAAGGCCGACCCGCAAATGAGGGAAAGTCTGATTAATTGACCGTTGGGTAGACGGATAGAATAATAGCAGGAATGAGGGGGTAGGAGAGGATGCAGGGAGCGCTGAACAGACAAAGGACATTGGCGGAAGCAGGATTCGAGCGCTATGGCAAGGTGACCAAGCGGGAGCGATTTTTGGAACAGATGGACAGGGTAGTGCCGTGGGAGAAGCTCTGCGCGCTGGTCAAGCCGGTCTACCCGCAGCGTCAAGGGGCAGGGCGTCCGCCGGTGGGCGTGGAGCGGATGCTGCGCATCCACTTTCTCCAGCAGTGGTTCAATTTGTCGGATCCGGGAGTGGAGGAAGCGCTGTACGACTCCAACGCGATGCGGCGTTTTGCGGGCATCGACTTGTGCCGGGAGCCGGCGCCGGACGAGACGACGGTCTGCAAGTTTCGCCGGCTGCTGGAGAAGCACAAACTGGGGGCGGCGCTTTTCGGGGCGGTGAACGCACACTTGCAAGAGCAAGGGCTGAAGGTTAGCGGCGGGACGATTGTGGATGCGACGATCATCGACGCGCCGAGTTCGACGAAGAACAAGGAGAAGAAGCGGGACCCGGAGATGCGTCAGACGAAGAAGGGGAATCAGTGGTACTTCGGGATGAAGGCGCACATCGGAGTGGACGCCGAGACGAAGCTGATCCATTCCGTGGCGACGACGGCGGCGAACGTACATGACTCGCAGGTGATCGGCAAGTTGCTGCACGGCAACGAAGAGCGAGTGTGGGGAGATGCGGCCTATCAGGGGCAGGGGCAGGCGATTCGGCAGCAGGCTCCGCAGGCGCAGGACTGCACGCACCGGAAAGGAACCCGCCAAAGGCCGTTGAGCGCCGCGCAAAAGGAGCGCAACCGGGCCAAATCGAAGGTGCGCGCGAAGGTCGAGCATCCCTTTCAGGTGCTGAAACGGATTTTCGGTTTCAGCAAGGTGCGCTACCGCGGGCTGGAGAAGAACACTCAGCGGGTGTACGTCAATTGTGCTTTGGTCAATCTGTTCCTGGCCAGGCAGCACTGCTTGCCGCTTGCTGCGGCGTAATCTGCAGGGCGTAGTGTGTCCAATAGGCAAAAAGCGCCCTCAAAACCCTACTGCAGCCTGAAAAATAGCTGCCCATAGCTGGTTTCGGCCCCAGTATCGCCCACCCCCGCCTATTGCTTGCCCCGCTACCTACGCCTTGATCGCTCCCATACCCTAAAATTGCCTATTGTTCAGACCTTCCTGAGGAATGTCGATCCCGAGTTCAAGCGCGGATGTAGATACAATGCCGCGGAGTTTTCCAGACTGGAGTCTTCGTTCAATCAACTGGTGTTCGGTGTCAACTACTTTTGCCGGTCGACGACAATTATTTTTGCCGGCGCGCTAGCCGTCACGCCCGAAGCCCCTGGGCAGGTCGACAGCCTCCAGTACCGACAGATCCAGATCGCAGACCTGCTCGAGCAACTCCGCGGTCGCGGACCCGGCGAGGGATTCCGGCAACGCGTCCCGCCACTCCTGGTACTGTTCCTGCAACTCCAGGAGCGTCTGCACCGCGTCGTTCCACTGCTGTGGCCGCGACCTCCGGTCTGCTGGCCGGCGGTACCGGATCCGGGATTCGGCGACCTTCCGCCGCTCCCGGTAACGTGCCTGCCGCTCCGCGTTCGTCAGCGCCATAGGACTAATACTGCACCGTTACGTAACGGACCGGAGGGGAAGCGGTCGGCCGAGCGTTCGAGGCGCAAGCGTGGCGACAGACCCCACCGCTCGGTTGCCGTCGGCATTGGTGTACGCGTGTGCGTTGGTCCGCGACAGCGGAGCGGCTCCCCGGCGTCGCACTTCCGGGCAGTCGAACGCGGGCCAGCCTTCCGGCTGGCCCGCAAGGGCTTCCCGCACGCTCGGCCACAGGCAGTCACCCGAAGGGCCGGAGCGTAGCGGAGGACTCGCGCAGCGGGTTGACGGCCTGTGGCCGAGCGTGCGCGAGGTAAACGTTCCGAGTGCAGCGAGGGCCTTCATAACCGCCAGCTCGCCGACGTCTCGGACCACACAGGTTTCAGGAAGCAGCGGGTCGACGGCGCCGCGGCAACAGCGGACCCGGCGGACGTCCACGACGTGCCGGCGGTGGTGATGGCGCCGGCGATGTCGGTCGCGACGGGTCCGTTCGATAGCTCGGCACGTCGAACTCGAGCACCACCGAGTGGTGTACCAGCCGGTCGATCGCCGCGGCGGTGGCCATCTGGTCGCGGAAGATCCGGTCCCACTGGCTGAACACCAGGTTGCTGGTCACCATCACCGAGCGCCGCTCGTAGCGCTCGGCCAGCAATGTGAACAGCACCTCGGCCTCGTCCGGGCTCTGCTGCACGTAGCCGAGATCATCGGCCAGAATCACCTCGAAGAGGTCGAGCTTGCGCAGCGCCCGCGGCAGGTCGAGGTCGCGTTTGGCGCCGAGCAGTTCCTGCACCAGGGCGTAGGCCGGCACGCACAACACGCTGTGGCCGGCTTCGACCAGCGCGTGCGCGACCGCGCACAACGCGTGGCTCTTGCCGACGCCCGGCAGACCGAAGGCGAGCACATTGGTCGCCGTTTCGAGGAACGCCCCGGTGGCCAGCGTCTTCAACTGCTGCACGACCGGGCCCGGCAACCTTCCGGTGTCGAGCGTCTCGAACGTCTTGCCGGGCGGCAGACGCGATGCTCGTCGCAATCGGGCAATCCGGCGCTGGCGACGCGCCTCGGCTTCGGCCTCGAACACTTCCAGCAACACCGGCAGCGCGTCGTGGTGGCCGGCCTGTGTCAGCCGCGGTACCAACTCCTCGGCCGCCGTCGTCAGGTTGAACTGCGTCAGCAGCGTCGTCACCTGCGTGCTCGGGGCCGTCATCCGTGCAGACCTCCGGTCAACAACGCGTCGTAACGCGTCAGGTCCGGGCGAGGGATGTGGACCACCGGCACGGTCGGGACCGGCGGACGCACCTCGGCCTGAACGCTGGCGTACTCGCACGTGTCGCCGGCGTCGAGGCGAGCCCGAAGCGTCGCCTCGACCCGCCGCTCGCTGGTCGTCGCCGCCAGGTGCAGCAGCCGCACATACTCGACGTCGGCCCGCTCGCCGTGCGTCCGACCCAGCGCGTCATACGCCGCCCGGAACGTCAGCGACGGGAACAGCTCCTCCCGGAAGCGATACCGCGCAAAGGCGCCCGGCTTGCGAACCAGGCTGCCGATGATGTGGCGGTAGTCGATCCGGTGGTCCGCCGCGCCCCGCAGCCGCGGCATCGTGCACAGCACCCGGCCGCCGTAGAGGACATCGACCGTCGACGGGTGCTGACGAGCCTCGACCGTGTGACCTATCAGGCGCGACGGCACCGAGTAGATTCGGCTGCCGATGCGAATCGTGCTCCACTTGCGCACTCTGCACTGGAAGGTCGTGTACTCCGGGATCCGCGCCGCCGGCAACGGTCGCAGATACGAACGCTCCTCGGCCAGCCGAGCCGCCGCCGGCCGGTTCCGCTCTTCGTCGACGACCGCACGCACGAAGCGCAGATACGCCGATTCGTCGACGAAGTCTCTGTCGCCCCGCAGCAGCAGCGCCTGCTCGATGGCCGTCTTCGTGCGGAAGTGCGCCTGCTCGGCGACCCCGTTCTCGTGCGGTTTCCCCGGCTGGATCCGCGACGAGTCCAGCCCGTAGTGGTCCAGAACCTGCCGGAAACGTGCCGTCAACTGGCGCCCGCCGCTGCGCTTCAGCTCGTGCGTCGCCGCCGACAGATTGTCGTGACGAAGCACCGCCGGCACCGCACCCAGTGTCCACAGCGCGCCCTGCAGGCCAGCCACCAGCGCCTCGAACGTCTCGCTCAGCGCCAGCCCCACATACGTCCACTTGCTGTAGCTCAGCACCCACTCGAACAACAGGTGCGGGAACCCAACGCCCCGGATCGTCACGCCCAGATCGCTCGTGTCGGTGAAGTCGAACGCCGCTTCCCGACCCGCAACCGCCACCTGCTCGAAGTACACCTCGCGGTCCGCACCGTACTGCACCCGCCAGTCGCGGACCCGCCGCTGCAGCGTCCGTAGCTGCCCCTCCTGAAAGCAACCCGGATGCCGCCGGCACAGCGCCTTGAACAGCGTCAGCACCTGCAGCCGGCCGTCGGCATCGGCCACAAGCTGCGGCACCACCTCCGACTCCCACACGTCGGCGAACGGGTCCTCCCGCGTCCGCCACGTCCGCGGCGCCTTCGCCGTCGACGGCAACGCGCCGCTCTGCCACTGGCGCGCCGTCCGCTCGCTCATTCCCGCCGCCGCCGCGGCCGCCGCCAACGTCTTCCCCGACATCCGTTTCTCTCGCAATCGCCGAACCTGCGCATCCGTGACCAACCCGTCCTCCGCGAGGAAAACGGGCAGTCTCACACGACTCCGGGTGGGTCCACGAACCGGCCGATCGCGTCCTCGGCAACCGGCAAAAATAATTGTCGTTGATCAACTGGCGATCTTCCACATCGTAGCCCGCGCGGTACGGCAGAACATCTGTGCGGTCAAGCATCTCGTCCGGCTGGCCGTCACTCGCCATCGCCAAGCCTTCCACACCTTTTCTTGAGTCTAGAAATGTAATGAACCCTCCGTCACGTGCGTTATCGAGCATACGCTCATGCAATGCCTTAGCAACCTGGGCTTCTTCGCCAGACGGACACCCGATGTGCGCGATGAGTCGTTTATGTTGTGGAGCACCGTCGTCCTCATGGTTGACAATGGAAAATTCTGCTCCCGTGAGCTGCTTCATGTGTTCGCCGGGGTTCTTGATCGTGGCGGTTGCCGCCACGATCTGCAACGGTGGGGCCTCAGTTGTGTCTTGGATGAGATAGCTGCGTGCAGCAATCAACCGGCGTATTAGAAACGCGAAATTGCTGCCGAATACGCCTTCAAGCGTATGTGCTTCATCCATCACGACCGTCGAGAGATCCCGCACGAAATTCCTGACTACAGGCAAGGACAGTCGGGACATCAGCCATGCCTGACACACGTCTGGCGTCATCACGGCAATGCGGGCACTCGATAACACGCCTTCGCGTTCTTTGAACGGAATTGACCCATCTATGCGCCCGATGATGCGTTCATCGAAATCGAGCGCGGATGCCATTTCCTTCCAACCGCGGACTTGATCTGTCGCAAGCGCTTTGAGCGGATAAAACACGAGAGTGCGGCTGGTAGGATTGAGTAGCGTCTTGTGAAAAGCGAGGGACCGAAACACAAGGCTCTTGCCGGATGCTGTCCCGGTCGATACCACAACGTTTTCCTCCCGGCCGAGTGCTTCGAGTGCCTGAGCTTGATGTACCCACAGTTTGCCCTTTTGTTGACGACTTTCGGACTGCTGATCAAGATACAGACCTGTGCGGGAGTCAAACAGGAATCGGGGGATCGGTGCGTACCGAGCCGATCGTTCTGGCAGATTGAATCGTTCAACAACCGAGAACTCACGGCTATTAAGAATGTCGCGAATCACCTCAAACACTGTCACCTTCCTCCTTGAAATGTATTATTTCCAATGGACCTCTGATTGAAAGAAGCCCAGGATAGATGGTTCGGCAATCTGAACAGTCCAGTCTACTACATCAAATTTTGCTTCGACAAATCTCAAAAAAAATTTGCAATTGTAAAATTACTAAAGACACGGCGAAATGGAATCTGACCGTTTCGTCCGGCAATTGGCGTGGGAGGACGGCTTTCCAGGCGGTCAAAATTACCCGGCCGATCCGGTAATATCTGTATTTTGAATATCTTGCACGGGGACTTGCGACCGATACCGCCGATGCCGAAAGAAGCTGGCAGACAATGGCCGTGCAAATAGAGATGGATTGCCGAGAAGATGCGAGCGCCACATATGCAGAGGCGCATGCTCAAGGCGATCGGCGATTTTTCGGCTCCGGCTCAATTCGCCACATGCTCCTCGAGGCCGGCCGCATTATCAGCATCGAAAAAGCATCGAGAAAGACCACGAGGCGCTTTGGAAGAACGTTTCCGGCCGACCGACCGGATTCGTGGACGGCGGGCTGCCAATCTCTCCATGCTGGGACCCGCGCCGCAGGCCGCAGGCGTGGGGAGATACGCCGTGATACCCAGCGCGCGGAAACGCGCAGAGGGCATCGCCGGCTGATGGGCGGCGCTTTCGACGCCGCGGTCATGGCCGAGTTCGGCATGCGACCAACCACCCTGTCCGGGTGGTGCGCTGGCGGTCGATGCGCATCGCAGGCTGAACGCGGCCGCATAGCGTGAAACGTCGCTTTCCGGCCCGTCCCCGGCCCGCGCCGGGCGGTATGGTTCATCCGACCCGGAGTTTCATCCCATCCAGAATCCTTTACGTTGGGATACTCCAAGCACCTTCCTGCAACGACCGCAGAAATAGAGGAATCGCACCCCAAAGAAGCTTTTTATTCTCTGGCAGAGCAGGCGCTCGATCTCTGTTTCGCAATGCGGACAAATCGGCGTCTGGGCCGCCGCTTCGACAATTTCTATCATTTCCGCGCTGTCTCCTGTCTTCGGTAGAATGACCGTGCTTGGCATCATGGTACCGGAGGACCGAGTCTGAGCCTCCGCGTAATGACGTCTTGGTCCGAACAGCTAGTGGACCGCCGCCGATTTCTGCGATCCCTTGGCGGCGCGGGGCTTCTCTTCGCCTGCGAGAGGCCCGTCACCAGGCGCCCGAACGTTCTTTTGATCGCCCTCGACGATCTGAACGATTGGGTCGGCTGCCTCGGCGTCCGAGCCGATGCGCATACGCCGAACATCGACCGCTTGGCGGCCCGCGGCATGCTTTTCACCGACGCGCACTGCGCCTCCCCGAAATGCAACCCGTCGCGCACCGCGCTCTTCACCGGACTCATGCCCTCGACGACCGGCATCTACGACAACGGCCACTGGTGGAAGCCGCATCTGCCGGACGCCGCGACCATGCCGGAATATTTTCGGTTGAACGGCTATTACGCCGCCGGCGGCGGAAAGATATTTCACCATACGGCCGGCTTCAATCCGCCCGGCCAGTGGGACGAATACTTCAACCTGCAATTCGACGATCCGTGGGACCGCCGCTCCGACGCTTACTACGCGATCCCGCAAGCCGACCCTCCGCCGAACCACCCCTTGAACGGCATCCGCCCGTTCCGCCACGAGTTCGACTGGGGATCGCTGCCGCTCGCCGACGACCGGTACGCGGACGCAAAAACGGTCGAATGGGCCGCAGACTTCCTCGCCCGCAAGCACGACGAACCCTTCTTCCTGGCCGTCGGACTCTTCCATCCACATCTGCCCTGGTACGCCCCCGAGCGGTTCTTCGCCGCTCATCCCGCGGAAAAAACTACAATCCCCGACATGCCGGAAAACGATCTGGACGACATCCCCATAACCGGCTTGCAGCTTTCCGCCGCCGGGCGGCAAAGTTTGGAGGCGGTCCGCACAAGCGGCAAGCACCGGGAGGCGGTCTCGGCGTATCTGGCGAACATCCGCTATGCGGACGAACTGGTCGGTCGCCTGCTCGACGCGCTCGACGGCAGCGCTTACGGCGAAGAGACGATCGTCGTCCTGTTCTCGGATCATGGATTCCACTTGGGCGAAAAGGAGCATTGGCACAAATCGACTCTTTGGCAACGGGCGACGCACGTGCCGCTGGCCGTCATCGCGCCCGGAGTAACCGAACCCGCGTCGCGCAGCGGCGCGCCGGTCACTCTGATCGATCTGTACCCTACGCTGCTGGATTTGTGCCGCCTGCCGCCGCGAGACGGCCTGGACGGGCAAAGCCTGGCGCCGCTACTGAACGGCGGTTCGCCGCCGCAGCGCCGTCCCGCGCTGGTAACGTTTCGCCGCGGCAACCATGCCGTGAAAACGAAGCGCTGGTCTTACATCCGCTACGCCGGCGGCGGCGAGGAACTATACGATCGCGCGGAAGACCCGGACGAAATCGTGAATTTGGCCGGCCGCGTGGAACTCGCCCCCGTCAAGAAACGGTTGGCGGCGCGCTTGCCGCTGCGAGAAGCCGAAGCAGCGCCCGTAAAATCCGCGTACGACTTCGACGCCGCAAACTATTCATGGGCTCCGAAGTAATTTATAATCAGCTTCTTAGAATCGAACTCAGCGTATCGGGATGAATGTTCCCGCCACTGAGGACGCACACGACCGGCGAGTTGTCGGGCGGCGCGGCCCCCGCGAGCAGAGCGGCTGCGGAGACCGCGCCCCCCGGCTCGACGACCAGTTTCTGCTCCAGCGCCAGCAGGCGCACGGCGCGGGCGATCTGCTCCTCGCTTACCAGCACGACGCGGTCGACCAACTCCTGCGCCACATTGAAAGTCGATTTTCCCGGAATCGCCACCGACAGCGCATCGGCCAGCGATTCCGCGGGCACGGACGCGGACGCAACCCGTTTTCCTTGTTCGAGCGAGCGCTGCATCGACGGATTGGCCTGCGCCTGCACGCCGACGATGCGGCATTGCGGGCGCGCGGCTTTGACCGCCAAGGCGATGCCCGCGATCAATCCGCCGCCGCTGACGGGCACGAGAACGGTGAAGGCGCCCGGCAAGTGCTCGAGGAGCTCTAGCCCCAGAGTCCCGTCCCCAGCGATCGTTTCGGGCGAATCGTAGGGGTGCAGCAGCAAGCGGCCGCTCTCCCGCTGGATGCGCAGCGTCGTCTCCCAGCGCGCCGCGAACGTGTTTGCGCACAAGACCACGCGGCCGCCGAAAGACTCGGTGCGTTCCCGCTTGAAAGCGGACGATCCTTCCATCATCACAATGCGGGCATCGACCCCGAGCGTTGCAGCGGCGTAGGCGACGGCCTGCGCGAAGTTTCCCGACGACGAGGTCACCACGCCCGCCGCGCGGGCCTGCTCTCGGTGCGCCAACATGCCGTTCAGAGCGGGGCGCGCTTTGAACGAGCCGGTCGGCTGTTGCGTTTCGAGCTTGAGCCGGACGTCGCGGCCCGCGCGGGCGCTCAAAAAGCGCGAATGAATCAGAGGCGTCGGCGGCAGATAGCCTGCGAGCCGCGCGCGGGCTTCATGAATCGGATCGTTGTAGCGGTCAATCAACGCCGGCATATCGCATCGCAGCTTACAGGTTACGCAAAATTGATACGGTAGGGGCGATGGCCGCCGCATGGAAGCCGCAGCCCGGCCTGACCCCGCCGGACGAGGAAGAACGCGGCCGGCGGCGGCGTTTCATGCAGGGTCTGGTCGCCGAGCTCGACGCGCTGAGCGAGCGCGTGAAGGCCGGCGGCGGCGCGGAGCGCATCGCGCGCCAACACCGGGCGGGCAAGCTGACCGCGCGCGAGCGGATCGCCGAACTGCTCGACTCCCCCGAAGAGTTTCTCGAACTGGGCCGGCTCGCCGCCTACGACAGCTACGACGGCATTGCCCTCGCGGCGGGGGTTATCACCGGAATCGGCCGCATCTGCGGCAGGCCGGTTGCGGTCATGGCCAACGACGCCACGGTCAAGGCCGGAACGTGGTTTCCCGAAACGGTCGGCAAGATCCTGCGCATCCAGGAAGCGGCGATGCGCTGCCGCATCCCGATCGTCTATCTGGTCGATTCCGGCGGGATTTATCTGCCGCTGCAAGAGACGACGTTTCCCGGCAAGTACGGCGGCGCGCGGATTTTCTACAACAACTCCCTGATGCGCCGCCGCCTCAAAATCCCGCAGATCGCGGCGGTGATGGGGCCGTGCATCGCCGGAGGCGCGTATCTGCCGGCATTGAGCGACGTAATTTTTATGGTCGAGGGAACCGGTTTCATGGGTCTCGGCGGCGCCAACCTGGTCAAGGGCGCTATCGGCAAGACCGTCGACGCCGAAGAGCTCGGCGGCGCCCGCATGCATACCGCGGCCGGCGGCGTCGCCCACTACCTGGCCTCCGACGACTGCGATTGCATCGCCAAGATCCGCGCCGCGGTTGCCGACCTGCCGCGGGCGCCGGCCGCGTCGCCGCAAGCCGCCGCCCCGGCGCTCGACGACGACGATATCGACAGCGTCATGCCCGCCGACCGACGCTTGCCCTACGACGTTCACGAGATCGTGCGGCGCATCGTCGATGGTGAAGGCGGGCTGGAGTTCATGGCCGACTACGCCCGCGAGCTGCTTTGCGCCAACGTCCGCATAGCAGGCCGCCCGGTCGGGCTGATCGCCAACCGCCGCGGACTTTTCCGCCAAGGCGGCGCCGCGCGCATCGGCGCCATTCTCTACACGGAAACCGCCCGCAAGGCCGCGCAATTCGTCGAAAAATGCGACCGCCAGGGGCATCCGCTGGTCTATCTCCAGGACGTGACCGGATTCATGATAGGTCCTGAAGCCGAGCGCAGCGGCATCATTCGCGCCGGCGCGGAAATGGTCGAAAGCATGGCTTGCGCGCGAGTGCCCAAGATCGTCGTCACGCTCGCCCACGCCAGCGGGGCGGGGTACTACGCCATGGCCGGCCAGGGCTTCGACCCCGATTTCATCTTCAGTTGGCCGACCGCCCGAGTGGGGGTGATGGAAGGCGAGTCGGCGGTGCAGGCGCTGTTCGCCGCCGAGCTCGGCCGCCTGCGGGAGGCGGGCGAAGAGCCGTCCGCCGAGCTCAGGGCGGCCATCGAGCGCACCCGCGCCGAATACGAACGTTGCCTCGACGCCAAGCGCTGCGCCGCCCGCGGCTGCGTCGACGCCGTCATCCGCCCCCGCGATACGCGCCGCGTTCTCGCCTTCTGCCTGGAAGCCGCGGCGAACGCCTGTGCGCGTTGACGCCCCTGCGACCGCTTCCTCGGGCAGTCCGCGCCTCTTTGCTATCCACTACTCACTATCCACTCGCCGCGCGCAGCGCGGCGTGCTACAATCGAACGAAGAGGCCGCGCGCAGCTTGTGACCGAATCCGACGCGGCTGCCGTCTCGGGCGAAGGCCAAACCGTTCTCGACCGGATCGGCAACACCCCCCTCATCCGCCTGCAGCGAATCGCCGCCGCCACGCCGAACGTAGCGATCTTCGGCAAGGCGGAATACTTCAATCCCGGCGGCTCGGTGAAAGACCGTCCCGCCTGGAACATGATCCGCGAAGGCGAGCGAAGCGGCAAGCTGCCTCCCGGCGGCACGATCATCGACGCGACCAGCGGCAATACCGGCATCGCCTACGCCATGATCGGCGCCGCCCGCGGCTATAAGGTCAAGCTGTTTCTGCCCGAGAACGCCTCTCCCGAAAGAAAGAAAATTCTCAAGGCGTACGGCGCCGAGTTGGCGCTTACCGACGCCGGCGAACAGACCGACGGCGCGATCCGCGCCTGCCGCGACGAATACCGCGCGCATCCCGGAAGGTACTTCTATCCCGACCAGTACGGCAACCCGGCGAACTGGCAGGCCCATTACAAGACCACCGGCCCCGAAATCCTGCGCTGGACCGGCGGACTCCTGACGCACTTCGTCTGCGGACTCGGCACCAGCGGCACGATGATGGGCGTAGGGCGTTTCCTGCGCGAGCGCGCCCCCGATGCGCGTCTCGTCTCGATGCAGCCGGCGACCCCTCTGCACGGGCTCGAAGGGCTCAAGCACATGGCCACGGCCATCGAGCCGGACATCTACGATAAGTCCGTCGCCCACGAGACCGTTTTCGTCGAAACCGAGGACGCTTACGAGACGGTCAAGCGGCTGGCCCGCGAAGAGGGCCTGATGGTCGGCATCTCCTCCGGCGCCAACGTCGCCGCGGCCTTGCGCCTGGCGCGGACGCTGGAAAGCGGCGTGATCGTAACCGTGCTCTGCGACGGCGCCGACAAGTATCTGAGCGCCCGTTTCTGGGACGACTGACCGCCGTGCTGCGCATTGCCCAAGAACCCTTCGAACGGATGAAGGCGCATGCGGAAGCGGCCTATCCGCATGAGTGCGTCGGCGCGATGCTGGGCAAAAACGAGAACGGCGTCAAATGCGTCGATGCCGCGATGCCGCTGGAGAACTCGGCGGAAGGCTCGCAGCGCGCTTTCTACCGCCTTGCCAACGAGGATTTGCTGGCGGCCGACAAGGCGGCGCGGGCGCAGGGCAGGGAACTGATCGGCATCTACCACTCCCACCCCGACGCCGACGCCTATTTTTCCGAAACCGATCTGAAGAACTCCTGCCCCTGGTATTCGTTCGTCGTGCTGTCGGTCAGGGGCGGCAAGTACGATCACGCCAACAGTTGGCTGCCCGATTTCGAGCAGACCAAGGCAGAAAAGGAAGAACTGGCAATCGGCGGGTAGGGCGGAGCGTCCGGCTGCTCAAGTTTGGGCAACGACCTGGTAGAGCAGGCCGAAGACCGTAGTGGCGAGGAGGCCGATCAGCGCCCAAAGGACGCGCTGCAGGGTATCGATGCGCGAGTCTATGGCATCGAAACGCGCTTCCATAGCATCGAAGCGCGAGTCCACGACTGCGAAGTGCGAGTCCACGACCGCGATGACGCTCTGGCCGGCCTGAACGCGGACTTCTTCGGACGCTTCGTGGGCCAAGTCGGGATCCACATGTGCTCCGCGCAGTGCGCGGAAGAGGGCGGTGGAGGGCCGTTCGGGGGCGGTTACGGGCATCGGCGGTCCTCTTTATCGGGCGGTTCAAGCCACACCCGCAGTTTAGCATGGAGCGCTATTCGGCGGTCGAAAAACAGCCGGACGGGGCACGTTCCTTGTGGTAACCTGTTTATCGCAACCGTTGTTCGGGGAACCCGCGAGTCGGGTCTCCTGCCGAATACAACAGCCAAGCTTACAGGTCTGGATTAGCTACCCGGACCTTTGGCGAACAAGCAGGAGCTCTCTCTCGTCTCCGAGTGACGGTTGCAAGGCCCGGCGCCCAGGGTCGCGCCTTGACCGGTCCGTTGAGCAGGAGACGACCATGTACGGCATTCGGGGTTTCGCGAGAGCCATACCCGCCATTGTTACGGCAACAGTCTTGCCGGCTTTTCGATCGGCCGGCCGCCCTTCTTTCGCTTGCGCAACGTCTTTCTTTTTCCGGTATTCGCTCCGGCGGGCGATTAACAAATTACACATGCGCTTACCGGGCATCTCGCAGCGTCTTTTTTTGACGGCATTGGCTCTGGCGTCGTCGGCTTGGGGCCAAGCGGTGGGGCCGGCGTTTTTCGACGGCGGCCGAACGCGAGGCCGCGGCCCGGCCGCCCAGCCTGGAGTTGAGCCTGCCGGAGCCCGCCGCGGCTGCGCTGCCGTCGTTGGCCCCCGACGAGTTGGAACGGCTGCAGGCGCAAAACGGTCCGGCGCCCGTCATCGGCATCCATCGTTCGCTGCCGGCGGAGGCGGTTAAAACGACTGCCGAGGGAGCGTGGCAGTCGACCGTGGCCGGGCGGCTCTGGCGGCTGCGGGTGACTTCTCCCGAGGCCCGCGCGCTGCGCATTCATTTTCAGGACTTCGACGCCGGCCAGGGCAGCGTCTGGCTCCACGCGGCGGACGGGCAGATCGGCGGGCCTTACAGCGGTCGGGGCATGTACGGCGACGGGGACTTCTGGAGCGATATCGTTTTCGGCGACAGCGCGACCATCGAGTATTTGCCCGATCCCGCGGCGGAATCGGCAGAGGCCGCGCCGTTCCGTATCGCCGCGGTCAGCCATATCCTGAGCGTCCCCGGACTCGTAGGCGGAGGCGGACCGCCTTCCCCGTCGAGCCATACGGAGCCGGCGCCCTGTCATCTTGACGCAACCTGCTATTCCGATTGGTCGGAAAGTGCTTCGGCGGTTGCGCTGATTTTGTTTGAGAGAGACGGCAATACTTATAGGTGCTCGGGCGTGTTGCTGAACGACACACGGCAGGACGACTTCATCCCCTATTTCCTCACTGCCGCCCATTGCATCAATACTGACGCGGAGGCGCGGAGCGTGATCGCGTACTGGCGTTATCGAACGCAAACCTGCGACGGCATTCCGCCCAGTCGATACAGCGTGCCGAGAACCAATGGCGCGCGTCTGCTCGCAACCATGGACGGCGGCCTCTGCACCAACGAAGACGGCGAAGGAAGAATTTGCCCCAACAGAGGCGGCGATGCGACGCTGCTGCAACTTGCAGAAGATCCGCCGGGAGGCACTTGGTATTTGGGGTGGGACGCGGGATTCCAATATGTCGGCACGTCAGTCACCGGCATTCATCATCCTGACGGCTCCCACAAGCGGATTTCTTTCGGCCGGATCGCATCGCAAGCGTATTCCTACCACGAAGTCTCCTGGTCGCAAGGACGCACGGGGAGAGGCTCTTCCGGCTCTCCGCTTTTCGACGGCTTCGACGGGAGCGGAACGGTGATTGGCATATTGAGTTTCGGCAGTCGGGAAGACGAGTACGAAGACATCTGCCTGACAGACCCGACTGCCGGTTACACGAAATTCAGCGATTTCTACCCCCGTATCCGCAGGTTCCTCGAGGGCGAAGACGCGCCGCCGACGGTAAGCCTGACGGCATCGCCCAGTTCGATTACGCGAGGCGAGAGCGCGACCTTGCGCTGGTCGTCCACGAATGTGGCGAGCGCCAGGATCAGTTCGGGCATCGGCGCGGTGGCGAGATCGGGTTCGCGGTGCGTGTCCCCGAACGCCACGACGACCTACCGCATCACCGTAACCAGCGCAGACGGACGCACGGCCGCGGATTCGGCAAGAGTCACCGTCACCGCGCCGCAGCCGATAGCCGGCGGTCTGCTTACATCAGGGCAGCCCGCCAATTTCCGTTTGGGGCCGGTCGATAACCCGAAGCTCTTCACCGGGGGGTTCTCGTATCGGCTGGAAGTTCCCGACAACGCCTCCCGCGCAACCTTCGATCTGATCTCCGTCAACCCCTCAATAGACGTGGATATGTTTGCTCGTTTCGGGCAGGACAACGATGTTCAAGACGGGCAGGTTGTCTCGGACTACTCCTCTACGAGTCCCTCCGGCAACGAGCAGATCGTCGTGAACCGCTTCTCCAGTCCGCCGCTCCGCGCCGGAATCTACTACGTCTCGCTGGTGCTCTGGGATACGGGCGTCGTCGCCGAAGGCGCGCTTACGGCAACGCTGCAAATCGATGAATCGCCGTCCGGTCCCAGCATCTCTTCGGGCGGCATCGTGCTCGCCACCGGAGCCCCCGTCGTGAGCCGCATCTCTCCGAACGCGCTCATTTCCGTCTTCGGGCAGGATTTCGCGCCGCAAGGGACGCAGGCGCTGAATCCCGTACTGGACGCCGCCGGCAGGGTTGCCGCCAACCTCGCCGCTACCTGTCTGGAAATCGACGGCAAGCGCGCGCCGATCTTCGCGGTCTTCCCCAATCAAATCAACGCCCAGGCCCTGCACGATCTGGCGCCGGGGCAGGCGCGGGTCGCGGCGGTCCGCGGCTGCGGCACGGCGAACGAGCGGCGCGGCCCGGCGGAAACGGTTGCGGTGGCCGGCGTCTCGCCGGCATTCTTCAACTTTCAGGGCAACCCCGAGGGCCGCAATCCGATCGTGGCGCTGCACGGCGGAGGCCCAACTCTGGCCGGACCGCCCGGACTGATTCCCGGCGTCGCCTTCACCCCGGCCGAGCCGGGCAAGTACGTCACCCTGTTCGGAACCGGCTTCGGGGCGACAAGCCCGCCCTTGGAGGCAGGCCGGATTCCAGGCGCCGCAGCCGCTCTGGCGAACGAGGTCTCGTTTGCCTTCGGCGGCATTGCCGTTCCGTCCTGGGACGTGCTCTACGCGGGCGCGGCCCCGTGCTGCGCGGGCCTCTACCAGTTCACGGTGCGCCTGCCGCCCATCGTCCCGGACGGCGACGCGGCCGTTATCGCCACTGTGAGCGGGCATGCGACGCCCCAAGGGCCGTTCCTTACGGTAATGAGGCGGTAAAGCGATTTTCTCGCCGGAAAGCGCGCTTCTCAACGAGAAACTGCATGCTGCGGCGATAAATGTCTGGAAGTCATCTTCGGCGGCGCCCTTTCAAACACCGCTTAAAGAAGCCTTGAAACGCCTTAAAACAACGTTTCCAGGTCGCTTAGGCGGTTGACGTTGCGGAAGAGCGCCGGGTTTGCGAAGGCAAGCGTGTCGATGCGGCAGGAGGCGAAGGCGTCGGCGATCTTGAATACGCCCCGTTCGGCTTCGGCGCGGGCGCGGGCGGCGGCGCGCTTGGCGTAGGCGGCGCACAGCGGCTGCAGCCTCCCGTCGGGCGTTGCCGGCCAGACGGCGCTGGCGCCGGAAGTCAGCGCGCGGCGGAGCAGGCGCTCGAACGCACCGCGGTCGATGCCGGGCAGGTCGCAGGCGGTAATCAGGCTCCATTCGGTATCAGACTCATCGAGGGCGGCGAGAATGCCGCCTAAAGGTCCGATGCCTGCGGGCTTGTCGGCGATGACGGGCAGGCCGAGCGCCCGATACTTCTCCGGGCGGCCGACCAGCGTCACGGACTCGACGACCTGCGCCAGCGCGTCCGCTGCGCGCAAGGCCATCGGGCGGCCGGCGACCGGGTAGAGCGCCTTGTCCGCGCCGAACCGCGAGCTGCGTCCGCCGACCAGAACGAAGCCCCTGGCGAGCGGGGTGGGGAAGGTGATTGCCGCCGGTTCAGCGCCCATTCGTCAAAAAATATCGCGGCGGAGTTGCAGCGCTTGACAAATACTGCGACACTGTGCATCGGGAAGGAGGGTGCCATGAAGAATCAGGAGCATCTGCATATCTACCGTACCGCGGCCGCTGCGGCTTGTCTGCTGGCCTTGGCCGCTTGCACGGGCGGCGAGTCGGGCCCTCAACAGGGTTCGCCGGAATGGTATTGGGACGCCGCCGCCGGGAATATCGCCATCGGCGATTACGCCAAGGCGGACGAGCAGATCGAGGCGGCCGCCAAGGCGGAAGGCGAGCTCGCCTCCAAGACCGTGTTGTGGCGGGCCGCGCTGCTCGCAGGACTGGCGACGGGCTACGACGAGTTGGCCGACGTCTATAGCGAAGGTCAGGACGCAAACCAGAAACAGGCATCGGAGTTCCAGGGCGCGATCAACGAGTACCGCCGCCAGACGCGGCAGAACGCCATCGACTTCGCCGAGAGCATGGGCGCGGTGCGGAAAGCTATCGGCGAGCAGGACACGGTGACCCTCGAGTTTCCGCTGCCGGACGGTTCCGGCGCCGAGTCCCCGATCCTGCCGACCGTGCGCACGGGGCGCGTGCCGCGCAACGACGGCGAGGCGGCGGAGAGCTCCACGCTGGAGTCCCAGACGCTGACCCGCGCGGTCTTGCGGGCGGCTGCTGCGCTGTCCGGCGCGGAGGACGACATCGAGAAGCTGCGCGCCGGCCTTGGCGCGGGAAGCGCGTCGGTCGCCCGCGGCGATTTCGAGACGGCGATCGCCCGCTACCTGCTCAATACGGCCATGATGTTCGACCGCGAGAGCCTCAACGAGCCGAAAATCAGGACGTTTATCTTCGAAATGGCGCAGAAATGGGCCGAGCCGTACCTGGAGAACGCCGATTACAAGGACTGGGCCGAGGATTTCGAGTTCGACGTCATCAATGAAGAGCGCGACATGGAAGGCAAGCGCCGGATCAAGAAGAAGTAGAGTTTTGGTTTCGCACATGCCTATCCGAGTTTTTCCTCTGCTGCTGCTCGCCGCCGCCGCGGCGGCCGCGGAGAGGCCGAACGTCGTCATCGTCATGGCCGACGACATGGGCTACGGCGACGTCCGCGCGCTCAACCCGCGCTCCGCGATCCCCACCCCGAATCTCGACCGGCTCGCCGCGCAGGGCATGACCTTTCTTGACGCGCACACGCCCTCGGCGGTCTGCACCCCGACTCGCTACGGCCTCGTAACCGGACGTTACAGTTGGCGCACGCGGCTCAAGCGCGGCGTGCTCAACGGCTACGGCGAGCCGCTGCTGGAAAAAAACCGCGAGACGATCGGATCGTTTCTCCGCAAGCAAGGCTATGCGACCGGGGTCGTGGGCAAATGGCATCTCGGCCTCGGGTTCGCCAAGACCGGCGCGGGCGCGTTCGATTTCAGCAAGCCGGTCGGCGACGGGCCGCACACCCACGGGTTCGACTATTCCTACATCATTCCGGCGTCGCTCGATTTCCCGCCGTACGTCTATATCCGCAACGGCAAGATCACTGCGTTCCCCCTCGGGGAGCAGGCGGCGATCAAGTTCCCCCGCTTCATGCGCAAGGGCGAGATCGCCCCCGACCTCGATCCGGTGAAGGTGCTGGACGACTTGGTGCGCGAGGCGGCGGGCTTCATCGCCCGGCAGGCGAAGGAAACCAAGCCTTTCCTGTTGTACATGCCGTTGACGGCGCCGCACAAGCCGACTTGGCCGCACAAGCGCTTTCGGGGCAAGACGAAGCTCGGCCCTTACGGCGACTTCATCGTTCAGGTGGACGCCGCGGTCGGCGATGTGCTGCAGGCGATCGACAAGGCCGGCGTTGCCGAGAACACCCTGGTGATCTACACCTCCGACAACGGCTCGTACATGTATCGGCGCGACGGCCCGGAGGAAAAGGATCACACCGACGACGAGACGATCCAGGCGTACCGATCGCTCAACCACACGGCGAACTACGTTTTTCGGGGAACCAAGGCCGATATCTGGGAGGCCGGCCACCGCGTACCGTTCTTCGCCCGACTGCCCGGCGAGATCGAGCCCGGCAGCGAGCAGTCCGAGCCGATTTGCCTGACCGACATTTTTGCCACCTTGGCCGCGGTTGCCGGCGCCGAACTGCCCGACGACGCGGCCGAAGACAGCTTCAATCTCCTGCCGTTGCTGCGCGGCGAAACCTGGGCGGGGCGGCGCGCGCCGATTATCCATCATTCGGGCAGCGGCATGTTCGCCATCCGCGACGGCAGGTGGAAGCTCGTTGCGGGGAACGGCTCCGGGGGGCGCGAAGACCCCAGGGGCAAGCCGTTCGAGCGGCCTTATCAACTCTTCGATCTAGAGGCCGACGGCTCCGAGCGGCGCAACGTCATCGAGCGCCACCCGATCGTGGCGAGCCGTCTGGAGCAGGAGCTCGAGCGCATCCGCGCCAAGGGCCGCAGCCGTTAGCGCCGCGGCTTGGCCGGAATCCGCCGGCGGCGTTACAATAGGAAATCTCCGGGCTTCTGCGCCCGGAACCGGCAGTTTCCCATAGCGTCCGCTTCCCATGCAGCCGGGGCAGTTCAGATAAGGAACCCGAAATCATGTCCGCTGGAAATTTTGGCGTCGCCGGACTCGGCGTCATGGGGCGCAACGTCGCCCTGAATATCGAGCGCAACGGCTTTCCCGTGATCGCCTACAACCGCGGCGGCGACAAGGCGCAGCGCATGCGCGAAGAGGCCGCCGGCAAAAACGTAACCGTCACCCAGTCGATCGAGGAATTCGCGCGCCTGCTCGATCGGCCGCGCCGCGTTCTGCTGATGGTCACCGCCGGCGCGGGGACCGACGCCGTCATCGCCGACCTGACGAAGGCTCTGGAAAAGGGCGACATCATCGTCGACGGCGGCAACTCGCATTTCCCCGACACCGACCGCCGCGCCGAGGCGCTGCACGCGGCGGGTTTTCACTTTGTCGGCTGCGGCATCTCGGGCGGCGAGGAGGGCGCCCTGTGGGGGCCGTCGATCATGCCCGGCGGCAATTATGAAGCCTACGAACGCATCGCGCCGGTGCTGGAGAGGATCGCCGCCAAGACCGCGGACGACGGCCCTTGCGTCACCTATTGCGGGCGGGCGTCGGCGGGCCATTACGTGAAGATGGTGCATAACGGCATCGAGTACGGCATCATGCAGGCGATCTGCGAGACGTACGACGTCCTGCGCCGCGCCGCCGGATTGTCGACGGCCGCCATCCGGCAAATCTTTCAGGACTGGACGGCTTCCCCGCGCGTGGGCGGCTTTCTGGTCGATATCACCGCCGAGTGCCTGGGCAAGATCGACTCCGACACGGGCGATGCGCTGGTCGAAAAGGTGCTCGACACCGCGGGGCAGAAGGGCACCGGCAAGTGGACGGCGCAGAGCGCCCTCGACCTGGGCGTTCCGATCCCGACGCTGGCGCAGGCGGTCAATGCGCGCATCCAATCGGGGCTCAAGGAGGCCCGCGTCGAAGCGTCGAAAATCCTCCACGGCCCGCGCGGCGGGTTCCGTGGCGATGTCGGGGAGCTGACGGAGCGGCTCCACGGCGCGCTGCACCTGTCGATGATCGCCTGCTACGCCCAAGGCCTGCATCTCATCCAGACGGCTTCGCGGGAATACGACTTCGGAACCGATCTCGCCGAGGTCGCGCGCATTTGGAAAGACGGCTGCATCATCCGCTCGAAGCTGCTCGACCCGATCAAGGAAGCGTTCCGCAGCGACCCCGGCATCGAGAACATCGTCGTCCACCCGTCGTTCGCGCCCATCGTCAACGCCGCCTTGCCGGATCTGCGCTCGGTCGTGCTGACGGCCGTCGAGAACGGGACGCCGGTGACCTGTCTGGGGGCAACGCTGGCGTATCTCGACAGCTACCGCGCCGAATTCCTGCCGGCCAATTTGCTGCAGGCGCTGCGAGACAACTTCGGCGCGCACACCTACAAACGCTTGGACAAGGAAGGCGTTTTCCACTCGCAGTGGAGCAGGAACGATTGACCCATGCCTCGATTCCGCACTCTTGAAGAATTTCAACCGTCGCGCGATTTTTTCATTGGCCTCGACTCCGACGGCTGCGTGTTCGATTCGATGGAGATCAAGCACAAGGAATGCTTCGCGCCGATGTTCATCAAGCATTGGAAGCTGCAAGCGGCGGCGAAATACGCCCGGCGGGCGTGGGAGTTCGCCAATCTCTACTCGAAGACGCGCGGCATGAACCGCTTCCCGGTCTGCGTCCGCAGTCTCAGGTTGCTGCAGGACTGGCCCGAAGCCGCCGCGCGCGGTTTCCGCGTGCCCGACCTGACGCCTTTCGAGGCGTTCGTCGATTCCGGGTTTCCGCCGAGCAACGCCGGACTTGCAGATTACATGCGGCAGCGCCCGCATCCGCTGCTCGACCGGGTGATGGAGTGGAGCCTCGCAGTCAATGCCGCCGTCAAGGATATCGTCGAAGGCGTGCCGCCTTTTCCCAAGGTTCGCGACGCTCTGGACAAAATGACGGCCGCGGCCGACTTGGTTGTCGTCTCCGGCACGCCCGGCGAAGCGCTCAACCGCGAGTGGCAAGAGAACGGCATCGAGCATTACCCGCAGCTCATCGCCGGACAGGAATTGGGCAAAAAGACGCAGCACTTGGCGGCTTTGACCGGCGGCGGCCGCTACGCCCCCGGCAGAAAGCTCATGATCGGCGACGCCCCCGGCGACCGCAAGGCGGCGGAAGCCTCCGGCTGTCTGTTCTATCCGGTCAATCCGGGGCGCGAGGAAGAGTCATGGGAACGCCTTTGCGGCGAAGCGTTGGACCGCTTTTTCGCCGGAACCTACGGCGGCGCTTATCAGGCCGCCAGGGTCGCCGAGTTCGAGGCCCTGCTGCCCGCAGAGCCGCCGTGGAAATAGGGGTTATGTCCGCCCCGGCGCCTCCAGGCGGTACACGCGGCGGGCGACGCCGCTGAACATGGCCTCTTTTTCGTCCTCGGAAAAATCGCGCACGATTTTCTTCATGCCGTTGTAGAGGATCGGGTAGCCGATCGAGAGCCTGTCCACGGGGAAATTGCTCTCGAACATGCAGCGCTGCGGCCCGAAGCATTCGATGGCGTGCAGGTAATACGGCCGTTGGGCCGCGGCGAACTCGTCCGACGTGGGGGGCGTTGCGCGCCGATGCCAGCCGAAGCCGTTGTCGGGCATGGCCAGGCCGCCGAGCTTGGCGAACACGTTCGGACGGCGCGCGAGCCCGGCGATGCTTTGTTTCCAGTCGGCGAAGATATCTTGACGCCGCGCCGCGTAGGGGCCGACGCCGAGCGGCGTGCCGAAGTGATCGAGAACGATTACGGCGTCCGGCGCGGCGGCGGCGAGCTCGGCGAGCTCGCGGTTCTGATAGTGATAATGCCAAGCGTCGTAGGTGAGGCCGCGGCGGCCGAGCGTCCTCACGCCTTCCCGGAACCCGGCGTCGGCATAGAGGCCCGCGGGAGCGCGGCCGGGTATGGCCAGCGCCTGCGGATGCTCGGGGTGCGCGGCGGCATGGCGGATGCCGCGGAAGAGTCCTGCGCCGGCTTTGGCGTGAGCGTCGAGGACTGCCTCCACGGCGCGGCCCAGTCTGAGGTCGGCGTGGGCGACGATCCCGGCGATTGCCGCGCCGCTTCCGCCGGCGCCGGCGCGAGCGGTTGCGGCGACGAATTCCGTCTCGCCGACCGGACGCAGCGCCGCCGGGCCGTCCGTTCGGTAGCAGGCGCGGCACTCCAGAAAGACGGTCTGGACGACGTTGTGCCCCGAACTCGTGTCGGCGTGCAACTCAGGCAGCAGGTACGGCCCCTGGAGACGGTTTTCATTCCAGAGATGATGATGCGGGTCGACGATGACGCGCTGCGGCTCCACGATCTCTTCCTGAACGAGATCGAGCCATTCCGC
Source organism: Bryobacterales bacterium (assembly GCA_965214915.1). GTDB lineage: Bacteria > Acidobacteriota > Terriglobia > Bryobacterales > UBA6623 > CATQHP01. Next base: position 674,859 of record CBDCCP010000002.1, read on the forward strand.
GCTGCCGGGTTCGGGCATGGTTCCTCCTTTTGTACGGAAACCGTGCGGTAAACCGCAAACGGCCCGCGGCGGCGGACTGCTGTCACGCGGTTGTCATCGAAGAACCGACCCGACTTGTTAGGCTGGAGCTTATCCCCCCATGAACAGTCCCGATTTCGTTGCGTTCGCGTCGGACATGGCCCGTGAGGCGGGCGCGGTCTTGATGAGCTACTACGAGAAAGTCAGCATCGAGTACAAGGGCGCGTTCGACACCGTGACCGCCGCGGACCGGGCGGCCGAGAAGCTGATCGTCGGTCGCATCCGGGCGCGGTTTCCTGCGCATTCGATCGTTGCCGAAGAGGGCGGCGGGATCGACCGCGGCGGCGGTTTCGTCTGGTATATCGACCCGCTCGACGGCACGACGAATTTCGCCCACGGGATGCAGCGTTTTTGCGTCAGCATCGGTTTATGGTCGGAAGGGAAGGGGCAGGTCGGCGTCGTTTTCGACCCGACCCGCGGCGATCTGTTTTGCGCCGAGGCAGGTTCCGGCGCTTATCTCAATACGCGCAGATTGCGGGTTTCGCAGGTCGGCGACTTTCGCCAAGCGCTTTTTGCGACGGGGTTTCCCAGCAGCATCCGCCACGTCAATACCAACGTGCATTATTTTTATCAGGTGGCGATGAACAGCCACGGCGTACGGCGGACGGGTTCGGCGGCGCTCGACCTGTGCTCGGTGGCGCGGGGGCACCTGGAAGGGTTTTGGGAAATCGGACTCAAGCCTTGGGACGTCGGCGCCGGTTTGGTGATTCTTAGCGAGGCCGGCGGCCAATACTGCAACTTCGAGGGCGCCGGCTATCGGCCCGGAGACGCACGCCTGGTTTGTACTAACGGGAAAGTGACCGGCGCGCTGCTCGAGTTGTTCGCCGAGGTCGGCCGCGGCGAGTTCCGCTCGGCGATGCCGCCCGTGACGGGCGCATCAGATGCGCAGGGAATAGCCTAGCCTGCCGAGCGGGTCGGCGTGGCGCGCCAGCCGCTCGGCGGCGGCCCCGAACGCCGCCGCCGCCGCCGGGCGGATCAGCGCGTCCGCCGCGTCGTCGTTGGGAAAGCCGAGGCGGTCGTTGACGAAGATTTCCCAGCAGCCCTCGCGAGTTTTGAAGTCCGCCGGGAACTCCGGCTCGGAGGCCAGCGCCGCGTTGAGCTCGCGGGCGCGGCGCAGGGCTTCGGCGAAGCGCTCGCGGAGACTGCCGCTCAGTCCGCGCTGAGTGCTCGTCAGCAGACCGGGGCCGGGGGGATTCAAGTTGACCGCATAGCGGTCGCGCTTGCCGGCGATCAGAATCCCCGGGCCTTGCGCCATGTGGGCGTAATCGGCCAGATCGACCCAATCGCAGGGATGGCCTTCCACCCGCCGCCAGCGGTCGAAAATCTTGAGGAACGGGGTCGAGGTTCGGCGCAGGCGGCGTGTCGAGCAGCAGCTTGAGGTCGATTCTTTGCAGGTCGTTTCCCATCGTCTTCTCTGGGCGCTGGGGCTTGTCCGCCCCGCGGCCTAGAAGTTCGTCGCTTGCGAGTACACTCCCTGCGCAGCCTCGATGAAGAGCGTCGCTTCCTCGACCCGCAGGCGGGCCTTTTCGGGATCGTCCGTCTCGCCTTCTTCCGCCGCGCGGAAGAAGTTTTCGGCGAACGGGCGGTAAAACGAGTCCGATTCGTAGAAAAATTTGCGGAACTCGGCGACCGTGTCGTATTTGTCCGACAGCCAGAGGCCCTTGGTGAAGAGCAGTGCGTCGGCGGCCTTTTTATTCGCCTGGAACGCCTTGCCTGCGGCCGCGGCGAAACGCCCCTCGTCGAGGTCGATGGTCGCTTCGAAGTGAATGCGGTCTGCGTCTTCGAGCATGAATTCCGCCTGGTCGACGACTTCGCCCGCGCACTCGCCGACGCCGATGGAGCGCTGGTATTGCCACGGCTGCCGAGTGTCCTGGTAAAACTCCGGCGCTTCTTCGAGCGCCGGCAGCAACATGAACTCTGCGAGCTCTTGACGCAGGCGCGCCTTGCCCAGCCCGCCCCACGACTTGGCTGAAGGTTTCGTCCCCTTGCTTTTCACGGCTGTAGAACTCCGCGAGCTTGACGATGGTCTTCTCGACGTTCTGCGAGGGAATCTTGCCCACGGCCAGGCCGTACGATTCGGCGTTGTTCTGCGTCGAGCCGCCGACGGTGACCTGGAACACCGGCGCGGTGTGATTCTGCTTGCGCTGCACGGAACCGAAGAAACCGATGTCGGCGATGTGATGCTGGCCGCAGGAATTGAAGCAGCCGCTGATCTTGATCGAAAGATCCGCGCGGCCGGCAATCTCGCTCAGACCGTTGGAGAAGCGGTTGTGCAGGTGGGCGGCGAGTCCGCGCGAGGAGGTGATGCCCAGCTTGCAGGAATCCGTTCCGGGACAGGCGACGATATCTTTCAGGCGTCCGGCGCCGGCTTCGCCCAAGCCGATTGCGTTGAGGCCGTCGTAGAGCGCCGGCAAATCGGCGTTCGAGACCCAGCGCAGCAGAAAGTTTTGATCGACGGTGGTGCGAATGGCGCCTTTGACGAAGCGGCGCGACAGCTCAGCCAAGCGGCGGGTCTGTTCGGAAGAGATGTCGCCGAGCGGCAGCAGGACGGCTACCGTCGAATAGCCGCTCTGCTTTTGCGGCCGGACGTTGGCGTTGAGCCAGCGGCGCATGGCGTCGCAGGCATTCGCCGGAAGCACAAGCTCCGACGGGCCTTTGAGCGGCTCATCCCGATAGCCCGCCATGGCTTCGGCAAGCTCGAGCTCCCAGCGCGGATCCGCCGCCAGCTTGCCGCGCTCTTCCTCCACCAAGCGCTTGAACTCGTCGAGGCCCAGCTTGGCGATCAGGAACTTCATGCGCGCCTTGGCGCGATTTTTCTTTTCGCCCAGCTTGGCGAAGACGCGCGAGATCGCCTGCGCCAGCGGAAGCATTTCTTCGGCCGGCAGGAATTCGCTGTACAGCTTGGCCTGATGGGGCAGGGAGCCGAGTCCGCCGCCGACCAGAACCTTGAATCCCTTGACGCCGTTTCTGATTTGCGCGACGGCGCCGATGTCGTGCATGCGGCCGAGGCCGCAGGCGTGTTGCTCGCAGCCGGAATACGAAATCTTGAACTTGCGGCCGAAGTTCTGTGCGTCGGGGTGGCGCAGCAGGAAGTAAGCCATCGCTTGGGCATAAGGGGTGACGTCGAAAAGCTCGTCGGAGCAGACGCCGGAGCGCGGGCAGGCGGTGACGTTGCGGACGACGTTGCCACAGGCTTCTTTTGTCGTGATGCCGACCGCGGCCAAGCGCCGCATCAGGTTGGGCGTGTCGCCGATGTCGACGAAGTGGCATTGGAAGTCCTGCCGCGTCGTGACGTGCAGCACGCCGACCGCGTATTCTTCAGCGATGTCGGCCAGCGCGATCAATTGATCGGCGGTCACCATGCCCATCGGGATCTTGATGCGCTGCATCTGGACGCGGTCTTGCCGCTGCCCGTAAACGCCGTGGCGCAGGCGGAACTCGGTAAACACCTTGTCGTCGACCAGGCCGGCCCGGACGCGGCGCAATTCCGTCTCGAAGACGTCGATTTCCTCGCGCATGTCGGCGGGCAGCCGGCTCCAGGTCTCGCTGGCGCCGGTCGGCGCAAAGGTCGGCGTAGCCATGTCTGAAGCTCCCGTCGGGCGGCGCCTCATGCAATGCCCGTCATCCCGATAGGCATTGTATGGATTCCGCGCCCGTGTATCAATGGTATCACTTCGCAGCGCGGAGGCAATCGTTGCGGCGCCGAGTTCCAACTTTGCGATCGTTTCGGTATGCTGAGCGTGTTCGTGGGCATCCGCAGCGAGAATGCGGAGGCAAGCGCCAACTCAGAAACAGGAGAGAGGAAATAGAGCCATGGCTTGGATTAAAAGAACTTCGTACCCCCACCCCTTCCTCGCGCTTCCGCTCCGTTTTTGCGGCGCAACCGCCGACCGATTCGGAGGCTGCGGCGGGCTTGCGCGGCTTCGCGGCGCCGCGCTCGCGCTGACGGCGCTTCTGCTTGCGGCGCCGAGCGCAATCGGTCAAGACGAAACCATCGATGTCGAGACGTTCCGGCGCGCCGCCGAAATGGGCGCCGGCGGGGCGCAATACCAGCTCGGCTTGCTGCATCTCGACGGTTTCGGCGTCCCTCTGGACCCTGCCGAAACCGTCCGCTTGCATCGCCTTGCCGCCGAGCAGGGCCATGCAGGCGCTCATAATTCGCTGCGCGACAGATACCTTTACGGCCAAGGCGTTCCTCGCGATGCCGCGGAGGCCGTGCGTTGGCAGCGGGCGCTCGCCGAGCGAGGAAGCGCCGGGGCACAGAACACTTTGGCGCTTTTCTACCTCTTTGGCCGCGGCGTGGAGCCGAACGGCGCCGAATCCGCCCGCTGGCTGCGCATGGCCGCCGAGCAAAACGGCGCCAACAACCGCGCCCGTAAATACACTCTCGGGTTGCGCTACTTCCGGGGCGAAGGCATAGCGCAAGACTACGCCGAGGCAGCCCGCTGGTTCGAGGCGGCCGCCGATCTTAACGGCAGTCTCGCTGCCAACACTCTCGCCGAGCGCCTGCTGGCCTTGATGCACCGCATGGGTTTCGGCGTGCCGCAAGACCATGCCGAGGCTGAAAAGTGGTATTGCCGCGGCTTTGCTATAGCCGTGCCCGCCAAGCGGAATTGCGCCGCCGGTCCGGCCGCTCCCGGCGTCAACAACCCCCTCTACAACCGCAGAATGGGATGGGCAGGGAGACAGATGGTGCAAACAAGGGCCGGCCGCGCCCAGGAAGGCAATCCCGCCGATCTGTATTGGCTTGTCCGACAGTACTATCTCTTCGGTTATATCTGGGGGTACGATCTGTTGCCCGACGGCGAGTTGCCGCCTGCGCGCGAAGGCTCGATCGTGGCGCATCCCGAGTGGTCCGGCGCCCAGCCCGACGCCTGGTTGTTGACCTTGGCCGAGGGCGGAGATCCGGCGGCGCAGTTCTATGCCGGCCAGATGTACGCCAACGGCTACGGCGTGCCGCGGGACGGGGTCGAGGCGGCCCGCTGGTACCGCATGGCTGCCGAGCAAGGGCACGAGACGGCTCCCAACCCGCTGAGCGCGGCCTACCGCTCCGGCCGCGGCATACCCCAGGACTCCACGGAATCCATCCGCTGGCTGCGCGCGAGCGCCGACCTGGGGAACGCCGCCACTCAGTACCAGCTTGCCCTGCGTTATCGGTGGGGCGAGGGAGTGCCGCAGGACAACGGGGAGTATGTCCGGCTGCTCCTTTTGGCAGGCGAGCAAACTTTCAACAACTCTTACAACGCTTATATGAGACTGGGCGATGCATACTTGCAGGGCGACGGCGTTGCGCAAGACCACGCCGAGGCGGCCCGCTGGTTCGGACTGGCTGCGGCCGCCGATCCCGAGAACTCTTTGGCTGACCGGAGAATCGCCGCGATGCATTACTACGGCAAGATATCTGAGGAAGCGGCGGCGGATTCCATCGCGAGGCTCGTCAGCGACAGCTCCAGATCGGCCCCTGCGTCTTACGATCTCGGCCTGATGCATTACCACGGCAAAGGCGCGCCGCAGGATGTCGACGAGGCTCTGCGGCTGTTTCGCGAGGCCGCAGTAAGCCTTGTGCGTCCGCGGTGGGTGCTCGCCGCGCTGCACGAAGAGGGTGTTGCTTCCCCGAACATTGGGAGCGGAGTGATTCTTGCGGATCTGCACAGCGCGACCGCGAGCGGTGCGCCGAATGCCCTCGCCACGGCGTTCGGGAGCGCATTCGCCGGTTTGGGCGCGCAGGCTTTGGGCGGCCTCGACGAGTCCGGCCGGCTCTCGACGCAAGCCGGCGGCGTCTGCCTCACCGTCGACGGGGTCAGGGCGCCGCTGCTGTTCGCCTCTTCCAGTCAGATCAACTTCCAGGTTCCGGCCGAGGCCGCCGCCGAGAGCGAAGCAGTCGTCGAAGCGGTCTCCGGCTGCGGGACCGCCGAGGAACGGCGCAGCAGCCCCGTCTCTTTGGCGATTGCCGCGCGTGTCCCGCGGTTTTTCCTCCTCGGGGGCTTCGGGACGGTCGTTGCCGTGCATGGCAGCGGCGCGCTGGTGGCGGACGGCGCTCTGATTCCCGGCGCCGCGCCGGCGCAGCCCGGCGAGGTCGTCGTGCTGTACGGGACGGGTTTCGGAGCGGTGTCGCCGGCGCCGGCAAGCGGAGAGCTTGTGCAGGAAGCCAGAGGCGTGACGGCAAACGTCAGCGCCCGCATAGCCGCCGTGGACAATATGCCGCGCGCCAACAGCCTCTTCGGCCGGTATCGCGGCGTCGTCTATTGGGAGCAGGAGACGCGGCTTTACGCTGCGCCTGAATCCAATTTCGATGCGGATGTCCTTTACGTCGGCGCAGCTCCGGGGTTCGCCGGGCTGTATCAGGTGAACGTGCGCATTCCACAGAATGCGCCCGCGGGCGTATTGGGCCTTACCCTAACCCTTGACGACGGCGGCGACGACCCGGCTACGGCCCGCGGGCTCATAGTGGTCGCGGAGGAGTAACCGGCGGAGCGTCCGCAGACGCCCGTTCGGGGCGCAGTCTTGAAACAATGCTCAATTCTGTCCCTCAGGGCTATCTATCGCGGGCCGTTCTCGCGCAAGGTGGATTCCGTCGGGTGGCGGCAATGGCTGCGCGCCGAGTTACCGCTTTACGATCGATGCCGGTATTTTAGGGAACCTCTGATCAATAGGATTGTCCCAAGAATTTCTGCTAGGCGGACACTGCGATTCCAGTCCCGAAACGGGGTGCTGGAGCCGGCCGGGACGTAGCGTATCCCGAGGGGGAAAGTGCCCCAATCAGCCCCTCACAGCTTGAAATCGGCCTTTCTGCTTCCCCCTCTCCTCCCTCTTCATATGTAAAATATGTAAATGCTAAGGGTTTGCGGGCATGCGCAGCGAGGATGCGCAGCAGGCGCCGGCTCGGAAACAGGAGAAAGGAAGTACGGTCATGGCTTACGGCAAAAAACTTTGTCCCCTCTTCCCCCACGCGCTTTCACTCCGTTTTGCGGCTCAGCCGCCGGTCGATTCGTAAGTCGTAACGGCCTTGCGCGGCTGCGCGTTGCCGCGCTCGCGCTGCCGGCGTTTTTACTTGCGGCGCCGGGCGCAATCGGCCAGGACGAAACCATCGATGTCAAGACGTTCCGGCGCGCCGCCGCAATGGGTGACCCCGAGGCGCAATACCGACTCGGCTTGCTGCATCTCGACGGCTTCGGCGTCCCGCTGAACCCGGCTGAAACCGTCCGCCTGCATCGTCTCGCCGCCGAGCAGGGCCACCGCCTCGCTCATTTCTCTCTGCGTGACAGGCACTTATACGGCGGAGGCGTCCCTGCCGACGCCGCGGAATCCGCCCGCTGGGTTCGCGCGCTCGCCGAACGAGGCGATGCCGCGGCTCAGTCGGACCTTGGTTTTCGTTACCTCACCGGCCTGGGCGTCGAACGGAACGGCGCCGAGTCCGCCCGCTGGCTGCGCATGGCCGCCGAGCAAAACGGCGCCGGCAACCGCGCCCATAAATACACTCTCGGATTGAGATATTTTCGGGGTGAGGGCATACCGCAGAATTACGCCGAGGCGGCCCGCTGGTTCGAGGCGGCAGCCGATCTTAACGGCTATCTCGCTCCTTACACTCTCGCCGAGCGCCGACTGGCCTTGATGCACCGCATGGGTTTCGGCGTGCCGCAAGATCATGCCGAGGCTGAAAAGTGGTATTGCCGCGCCGCTTCTTTTTGGTTCGATGAGTCGAGTTGCATTGCCCGCCGCGCCGCCCCCCGCATCAACAACAACCTCCACAGCAGTAGAGTGAGCTGGGCAGAGAGATCGTTTACCCAAACAAGGGCCACCGGCGCTCAGGAAGGCAATCCCGCCGATCTGTATTGGCTTGTCCAAAGCTACTATTACTACGGCTATATCTGGGGGTACGATCTGTTGCCCAATCGTACTCTGCCCTTCGCGCTCGAAGACTCGATCGTGGTGCATCCCGGGTGGTCCGGCGCCCAGCCCGACGCTTGGTTGTTGACCTTGGCCGAGGGCGGAGATCCGGCAGCTCAGTATTATGTTGGCCTGATGTACGCCAACGGCTACGGGGCGCCGTTGAACGGCGTCGAGGCCGTCCGTTGGTACCGCATGGCTGCTGCGCAAGGACACGAATCGGCTCAACTCGCGCTGAGCTTGGCATACCGCACCGGCCGCGGCATATCCCCGGACTCAACGGAATCCATTCGTTTGCTGCGCGCGGTCGCCGGCTTGGGGAACGCCGTCGCTCAATACCGACTTGCCCTGCATTATCGGTGGGGCGAGGGCGTGCCGCAGGACAACGGCGAGTATGTCCGGCTACTGCTTTTGGCCGGAGAGCAGGAGTATTCTCTTGCATATCGCAGGCTTGGCGATGCGTACTTGCGGGGCGACGGCGTTGCGCAAGACGACGCCGAGGCGGCCAAGTGGCATGGATTGGACGCCGCCAGGTCTGCGAATGCCTCTTATGCTTCTTTTGCAGACCGAAGACTCGCCTCGATGCATTACTACGGCAAGATCCCGCAGGAAGCGGCGGCGGACTCCATCGCGAAGCTCGTCGACGACTTTTCCATATCGCCGGTTGAGTCCTACGATCTCGGCCTGATGCATTACCACGGCAACGGCGTAACGCAGGATGTCGACGAGGCTCTGCAACTGCTGCGCCAATCCGCCGCAACTCTTCCGCATCCGCGGTTAGTGCTTGCCGCGCTGCACGAGGAGGGCGTTGCTTCCCCGGACATTGGAGGAGAGGTGATTCTTGCGGACCTACACAGCGCGACCGCGACCGGAGCGCCGAATGCGCTCGCGACGGCATTCGGGACGGCATTCGCCGGCTTGGGCGCGCAGGCCGCGGGCAGCCTCGACGAATCCGGCAGGCTCTCTACGCAAGCCGGCGGCGTCTGTCTCACCGTCAACGGAGTCAAGGCGCCGCTGCTGTTTGTCTCTCATAGCCAGATCAACTTCCAAGTTCCGGCAGAGACCGCCGGAACGCGGGCGGACATCGAAGTCATCTCCGGCTGCGGGACTGTAGAGGAACGGCGCAGTGGGACCGCCCCTTTCAATATTCGCCCGCGCGTCCCGAGGTTCTTCCTCCTCGACGGCTTCGGGACGGCCGTTGCCCTGCACGGCAACGGTGCGTTGGTGGCGGACGGCGCTCTGATTCCCGGCGCCGCGCCGGCCAAACCCGGCGAGGTCGTCGTGCTCTATGGGACGGGTTTCGGAGAGGTGTGGCCGCCGCTGGCGAGCGGAGAGCTTGCGCGGGAAGCAAGCCGGGTGACGGCAAACGTCAGCGCCGGTTTGTACGTCGTGGACAAATTCGACGGCGATATACTGGGCGGCCATGACGATATATGGATATGGCGCTGGAGCGAGTATTTCGGCAACGTTTATTGGGAACGGAATACCGTGCTTTACACGGCTTCTGAACTCCGCTCCGATGCCGATGTCCTTTACGCCGGCGTAGTTCCGGGGTTTGCCGGGTTGTACCAGGTGAACGTGCGCATTCCGCACGATGCGCCGGCGGGCGTATTGGGCCTTGATCTAAGGAAACTCTGAACAAGCAGGCTATTGACTGGGATAATAAGGGGAGAGCAGCGGGCACGGGGAATAAGGGGGAGAGCGATGGCGCAGCGGACGTTTGCAGAATTGGAGTACGAGGGGAAGAAGAAGCAGACGAGGCGGGAGAAGTTTCTGGCACGGATGGAGGACTTGATTCCGTGGGAGCGCTTGGAGGAGCGCATCCGCCCGTACTACCCCCAAGCGGGGCGGGGGCGGCGACCGTACGCGTTGGCGGTGATGCTGCGCGTGCATTGCGTGCAGTTGTTTTACAACGTGAGCGATCCGGGGATGGAGGACATGCTGTACGAGATCGAGTCGGTGCGGCGCTTCGTGGGCTTGCGTTTGGGGGATGCGCTGCCGGACGAGACGACGATTTTGAACTTTCGGCATCTGTTGGAGCGGCACGAGTTGGGCGGGAAGCTGATGGCGGAGATCAACGCGCACTTGGCGGAGCAAGGCTTGCGGCTGCGGGAGGGGACGATTCTGGACGCGACGATCATCGCGGCGCCGAGTTCGACGAAGAACAAGAAGCGGAGTCGCGACCCACAGATGCATCAGACCAAGAAGGGGAATCAATGGTATTTCGGGATGAAGGCGCATATCGGCGTGGACGCCGAGACGGGGCTGACGCATAGCGTGGCGGCGACGGCGGCGAACGTGGCGGATGTGACCCAAGGGCATGAGTTGCTGCACGGCGGGGAGCGGGAGGTGTGCGCGGATGCGGGTTACCAGGGGATCGACAAGCGCGCGGAGCATCGGGGGCGTAAGGTGCGCTGGCAAGTGGCCTTGAAGGCTGGGCAGCGGCGGCGCTTGGCGGCGGGCAGCGCGGAGGCGCGGGCGGAGCGGCGCAAGGCAGAGGTGCGGGCCAAGGTGGAGCACCCGTTTCTGTACGTGAAGCGGCACTTTGGCTACGCCAAGGTGCGCTATCGCGGCTTGGCCAAGAACCGGGAGCGGATCAGTCTGCTGTTGGGCTTCGCCAATCTGCTGCTTGCCGGGCGCTACGCGACGGCCTGAGCGCCACAATACAGGAGTCGTGCGTCCATGCCGGCGCCAAGCCGCAGAAGCGGAGTCGAAGCCGTCGCTGCGGGGTCAAAAATTGGCGTTGCGAAGTCAAAATCGGCAGGATTCAGCCGCAAAATTCGCCGGCAGCCCGGCTGCAACCGCTCCTTACGGACAACTTCAACCAGCCAACGCGCCAAAACCACTTTATTCAGACTTTCCCTAACCGTCGACAGCGGCCATACCCTAAGCGGCGCAGTTGGGCTCATCGTCATTGGCGGCGAGTAACCGACGGATCGTCCGCAGACGCCCGTTCGCGCCGCAATCTTGAAACAATGCCGCCTATCGCGGGCCGTTGTCGTGTAAAGTGGAGAGCGAGGTCGATGTTATGAAACGAACGGCGATACCGGCGATTTTCAGCGCTCTGCTTGTTTTCTCCTGGGCTGCGCTCGACGCTCCGCCCACGGCGGCGGACGATGCCGCGGTCAGCGGGCAGGGCAAGTACAAATTCAAGGTGGCCTACAAGGGCGATCATCTGCCGCTCGAGGCGCAGGCGGTGCTCGAAAAAGCCCACGGCGGATTCGCCGTCGACCGCCGGGCGGGCAAGGGCGAAACGTATTTCGCGCTGCCCGGGGCGGGGATCATCGCCGTCAGCGCGGACTTCGGCAAGACGAAGATGTTGAAAACCGAAGCCGCGATGAAGCCCCACAACATGCACAACGCAACGATCTGGTACGGGCCGCAAGGCGATGCGCATCTGACTTTCCCCGGCAACGGTTCGGCGGCCGTCTATACCACCGATTTGAACGGCAAACTGGAGCACACGCTCAGGCCGCCGACGGGACTGAAAGACCTGGGGCATCCGACGGCTACCGAGTACTTTTTCGGGCAGGGCAATTTCGTGCCGACCGATGTCGAGTATTTGCACGGCATGTTCTACGTGGCCACCGGCTATTCGAATCTGGATTACGTTCTGACCGCGTCCGTCGAAAGCGGCAAGAGCGTGACGGCTTCCTGGTACGACCTGGCCTTCGGCGGCAAGGGCGGCGGCCCGGGGCAGTTCGGCACCGGCCACGGCATTACCGTCCCGCCGGGCGCGGCGCGCATCGACGTTGCCGACCGCCCGAACTCCGAGATCGACCGGTTCACGCGCCACGGACAGTATCTTTCGACGCTGAAGCTGCCGTTGGGCTCGTTCCCTTGCGACGTGGATTACCTGGACAATCTCGGCGTCGTCGGCGCTCTGCACGGCCCGGACCGCAAGAAGGGCGCGCCGATCTACATCCTGGAGGACGACCGTCTGGTTTCGACGATCATGCCCAAGGAAGATTTGGGGCTTGAAAAGTTCCAGCATGTCCACAATGCGGTTTTACACCGCAAGGGCGGCAAGCTTTACGTGATCGCCCAGGCGTGGAACCCCGGAGACTTCGCGATCTTCGAGCAGGTTGCGAACTAAGCGGCAGTGTTGACGCAATTGGATGTTGCCGGGGCGGCCGTTGCGCCTTCCGAGATCGGAGAGTTCCGTGAGAGGCTTGCCGCCGCTGCCGCCGCGGGACAGTCGATCGAGATCGGCGGGGCTTTTTCGAAGCGGGCGATGGGTGGTCCGGCGGTTCCCGCCGACCTCGCCCTTTCGACCCGCAAGCTGAACCGTCTGCGCGTTTACGAGCCGGCGGACTTGACGGTCAGCGTCGAGGCCGGGATGCGTTATAAGCAGCTCGCAGAGACGCTTGCGGCAAAAAACCAGTTCCTGCCGCTGGACCCTCCGTTCGGCGAAGAGTCCACGGTAGGGGGGATTCTCGCCGCCAACGCCGGCGGTCCGCGCCGCAGGCGTTACGGCACGGCCCGCGACATGCTGATCGGCATGGAGTTCGCGACGCTCGAAGGCAAGCTGGTGAAGTCCGGCGGCATGGTCGTCAAGAACGTCACAGGGCTCGACATGGGCAAGCTGATGATCGGCTCGTTTGGCACGCTGGCGGCAGTCGTGACCGCCAATTTCAAGGTTTTTCCGCGGCCCGAGCAGACGGTCTCTGTGGCTTTCGTATCGGCGGACGCCGGCGCCCTCCTGGATGTCCGCCGGTCGATTTTGCAGAGCGTCTTGCATCCCGTTGCGATCGATTGGCTGAACGAGAGCGCCGCGGCCGGGGTCGGGCTTGCCGGCGGCCATGCGCTGCTTGTCGAAGTTTCCGGCAGCACGGCTGCCGCGGCGCGCTGCCGCAGGGAGTTGGCGGCGTTGCGCTCGCCTGCAGTTTCGCTCGACGAAATCGAGGACGCGGTTTGGACGGGCGTGCGCGAGTTCGCGCCCCGGTTGCTGCGCGAGCGCCCTGACGGCGCGGTGATTCGCGTGACGACTACCGCAAGCCGTGTCGGGCAGCTTCTGCAGGTTGCCGGGGAGCTGGGCGCCGCGCTGCTGTTGCGCGCCGGCAACGCGGTCGGCTACCTGGCCGCGGACGGCCTCGACGCAGCGCGAACCGCTCTGCAAAGGCTTCGCGGCGAGGGGTTCCTTGCAGTGGTCGAATCGGGATCGGAGGCGGTGCGCCGCGAGCTCGAGCTTTGGCGGCCGCTCGAGGCGGAGTTGGCGGTGATGCGCCGCATCAAAAAAGACTTCGACCCGCGCAATCTGCTGAACCGGCGGCGGCTGTTCGGCGTGTTGTAGCACTCGCTCCGCGTCTCCGCGGTGCGGTTACACTATCTGAGATGCCGCAGTCGAGCCGCCGCGAATTTTTGACCGCCTCCGCCGGGGCGCTTGCGCTTTCTTGCGGCGGCGAGGCGGTCGTCGAGGCCGCGCCCCCGAACATCCTGCTGTTTTTCCCGGACCAGCTTCGTTACGACTGGACCGGCGCCAACAAGCATCTTGCGCTGCGCACGCCCAATCTCGATAAGCTCGCCGCCCGCGGGACTGCCTTCAGCAACTGCTGTTGCGCATCGCCGCTATGCGCGCCCTCGCGAGCCTGTCTGGCCGCGGGCGTGGAGTACGACAAGTGCGGCGTCCCCAGCAACGCGCAGAACTATCCGCTCGATCTGGTGACGCATTACAGCTTGCTGCGCGACAGCGGCTATCGCGTCATGGGCTGCGGCAAGTTCGATCTGCACAAGCCGGAGCCGAGTTGGGGCGTCGAAGGCCGCCACCTGCTTGCCGAATGGGGCTTTTCGGACGGCATCGACAGCGCGGGCAAATGGGACGCCATTCGTTGGGGCATGGAAGAGCCGTGCGACCCCTACACCTATCACCTGCATGCGAACGGACAGGCCGAGACCCACCACAGGGATTTTCTCAAGCGGCGCGAGATCGGCACGTTCGCGGCGACGTTCCCCACGCCGCTGGCCGAGGAATTTTACTGCGACAACTGGATCGGCGCCCAAGGAATGCGTCTGCTGCAAGAGGCGCCCAAGGACAAACCTTGGTATCTGGCGGTCAACTTCGCCGGGCCGCACGAACCCGTCGATATCACCAAGCGGATGGACGCGCTCTACCGCGGCGTCGATTTTCCGCAGCCCGAGCGCAGCACGGAGTTCACGCCCGAGAAGCACGTTGCGATCCGCCGCAACTATGCGGCGATGATCGAGAACCTCGACCAGTGGCTCGGCCGCTTCGTCGGCGAGATCGAGTCCCGCGGCGAGCTCGACAACACCCTCATCGTTTTCTCCAGCGATCACGGCGAGATGCTGGGCGATCACAATCTCTGGATGAAGAATCTGCCGCAGCAGGGATCGGTCGGCGTTCCCCTGGTCGCCGCCGGCCCGGGGATCCGCGAAGGCGTCGTCAGCGATGCGCTCGCCAGCGTGATGGATCTTGCCGCCACGTTTCTCGATTACGGCGGAGCCGCGGCGCCGGATCATATGGACAGCCGGTCGCTTCGCCCGATCTTGGAGGGAGCGAGCGCAGCGCACAGAGAGTTCCTGCTGAGCGGACTCGACCCCTGGCGCTGCCTGACCGACGGCCGCCTCAAGCTGATACGCGGGTACGCGGGCGGTCCGGCCGCGCGGGGCGCAGACGTGAAGCCGTACGCCGAGGCGCACGCATCCACGGCGCCGATGCTCTTCGATATCCAGGAAGATCCGTTTGAGAACAACGATCTGGCGGAACGCTCCCCGGCGGATGTCGAACGTTTGACGGATGTTTTGCACGGCTTGACGGGCGCCGTCCGATGACTGCGCTGAAGATTCCGACCGGGCCTTACAGCCGGCACATCCTGCTGTGCGCCGATCAGACGAAGGACAAGTGCGCGCCGCGCGAGGTCACCGTTCCCGCCTGGACGTATCTCAAAGACCGCTTGGATCAACTCGGCATCGCCCGCGGCGCCGGCTGCGTGTTCCGCAGCAAGGTCAACTGCTTGCGCGTCTGCGCGAAGGGGCCGATCGCAGTGGTGTACCCGGACGGGACCTGGTACCACTCGGCGACTCCCGCAGTGCTCGAGCGCATCCTGCAAGAGCACGTCATCGGCGGCAAGCCGGTCGAAGAGTATGTTTTCGCGGTGAACCCCATGTCCGTTGCAGCGCCTTGACACGGCGGCGGACGCTTATCGGGCGAGTCGAGAATCGTCCTCTTCCTACCATCGATTGGCCTTCCAAAACCTTTGTTTCCCCTCGATGTTGTCGGATACTGACTTTGATATAATCCCGATTGCCGCTGAAACGGCGGCTTAGCAGGGAAGGGAGGCTCAGAAAGATCGTGTCAGCCAGGTTGTTCAGTGCAGGAGTCTGCGGCGCGCTGCTGCTTGCGGGAATTGCCGCTAATGTCTTGACGCCCGCCCAGGCGGAGAGCCATGCCGAGAAGAGCACGGCCGCGACCCACCTCTTCGTCAAGCGAGACAAGGCCGAGAAGTTGGAACCGAGCGATACGTCCGTCAGCCGAGTCATGCTGACCGCGGACCAGACCAATGGACGCTACAGCATCGTCGACGAGATCTTCAAGCCGGGGATGAAGGCGCCCTCGCACAAGCATGCCTATCACTCCGAGACCTTCATGGTAATTGCGGGCAAGATGAAGTGGACCGTTGGCGGCGAGACCGACATCATCGGCCCGGGCGACCTGGTCTACATTCCGCCGGACACGTCGCACGCGACCGAGGTGGTCGGCGAGGAGCCTGTCCACGCGATCATGCTCTACGAACCGGGCGGGTACGAGATCGGGTTGCGTCAACGCGCCGCCGTCCGACGCGAACGAGGATCGGCAGGCCCGGCAGGCCCGCAGTCCAGACCCCGCCGCCCCCCGAATCCGTACGTCGACTTCGTCCCGGATGCGCGGCCTCGCGAGCAATAGCATGAGCTCGGCCGGTAGGCGGCCTTACCCGCCGGTTTTCTGAGGAGTCTGAACCATGAAGGTCAAAGATCTGCTCCAAGGCAAGCGGATTGTGGTCACCGGCTCTTCATCCGGCATCGGGGCGGAAACGGCGAAGCTCCTGAGCGAACAAGGCGCCGTTGTCCTCGGCGTCGACATCGACGAGAGCTTCGAAAACATTGAGCGCTTCTACCGCGCCGACCTCTCCGACAAAGGTGAGATCGATGCGCTTGTCGATGCTCTGCCGTCCGACATCGACGGGCTTGTCAACAACGCCGGCCTGCCGCCGACGCGACCGACAAACAAACTCCTGGCCGTGAACCTGGTTGGCCTGAAGCGCCTCACGGTAAGCCTGATCCCGAAGCTCAACGACGGCGCCTCGATCGTCAACGTCGCTTCGCTTGCCGGCTTCGGTTGGCCGCAGGCCGTGGACGCGATCAAAGCGGCAGACGGCCTCGATTTCCACGAGATCGACAACTTCATCGCCGCTGGAACGTTTCCAACGAAGACGGGCGGAGCTACTTCTTCACCAAAGAGGCGCTGATCGTCTGGACCATGCAGAACCGTTGGACCTGGCGGGATCGCGGGATCCGCATCAATGCGGTCAGCCCGGGGCCGGTGAACACGCCGATCCTGGGCGACTTCCTCGAGACCCTCGGCGCGCGGGCGGAGGAAGACGCGCGCGTCATGGACCGCCCGGGCGAAACTGCGGACATCGCCCCGATTATCGCCTTCCTCCTGTCCGATATGACCGCCTGTATCCGCGGCTCCAATATCCCCGCGGACGGCGGCATGTCAGCCAACATCCTGTGCGCGATGCACGGGCTTTGAGAGGCGGCCGGGACAGCAAGGAGGCCGCTATGAAAAACACGCTGCGGCGCCGAAACCGATGAGTGAACGCCCTGAGGAAACCGAGACCCATGGAAAGCCGCACAGACCGAATGAAGCAGGACGCCAAGGCCTTCTACGACCTGATGTTCAACGAATGCCGGCCCCGCGACGCCGTCGAACGGTACGTCGGAGAAACTTACACGCAGCATAATCCGGGCGTCGGCGACGGCAAGCAAGCCTTCATCGAGTACTTCGAGCGGATGGCGGTGGAATACCCGGGAAAGCGAGTAGAGTTCAAACGCGCCATTGCCGAAGACGATTTTGTGGTCTTGCACTGCTATCAGCATTGGCCCGGCGACCACGACTATGCGGGCATAGACATCTTCCGGTTCGACGGCGCAGGCAAGATCGTGGAGCACTGGGACGTGCTGCAGGTGGTTCCGGACAAGGTGGAAAACGATAACGGAATGTTTTGACGCCGGAACGCAGGCCGCGCTGCGCGGTGTGCTGCAACCCGCGGGAAGCGCAGCGGCGGAAGCTGCGTCGAAAGCGGATTCTTGAGGAGCCGGCAGTGGACGGCTACCGCCCGGACGGGGCGGCTTGCGGCTCGAGATAGGCGCGGTCTCCGCTTTTCCAATCGTCCCAGATGCCGAGAAATTTCATCTGTTCGTCGAGGCCGGTCTTGCGCAGCAGATCGGCGACGCCCGCGCGGCTGAGGCGTTTGCCGAATTTCTCGGGCAGATCGGCAATCCCCAGCACAACAGCGGCGGCGGCGGCCGCGCCCGCCCGCACCTGCCGTATGTCGATCTTGTCGAACGTGTCGGCCTCGGAATGATAGGAGGCATAGTACGCGGACGTGTCTTGAATGGCGATCAGGCTGGGCACGCCCTGTAAGAGAAAGTCGAAGTGATCGCTGCCGAAAAACGCTTCGGTTACGGGATCGAGGCGCCCGTGTTCGGCAAGCGGCTCCAGCACGGTCTGCAAATTTCGCAGCAAACCGCGCCGGCCGCCGACGGAATATCCTTTTACGGGGCCTATGCCCATGTCGTGAACGATGACGGCGGCATGGTTGTCGAGCTCGCCGCGGCGCCGGGCGATATAGGCGCGCGAGCCGAAGAGGCCCATTTCTTCCCCGCCGAACAGCGCGAAGCGCACCGTGCGGCGCGGGCGGATTCCCGCCGCGGCCATGGCCCGCGCGGTTTCGATGACGAGCGCGGCGTTGGAAGCATTGTCGAGACAGCCGGCGCCCATGTCCCAGGAGTCGAGGTGGGCGCCGAGCAAGACGATTTCATGCGGCCGCTCGCTGCCGCGGATATCGGCGATTACGTTGCGGGTATCGTATGCGCCGCCGATCTTGTTGGGCAGATCGAGGCGCAGGCGCAGTCCGGGGTTGTCTTCGAGCGCGCGCAGTAGGCGAAGCCCGTCTTCCCGCGCCAGGACGGCCGAGGGCAACGGATCGATTTTCCCCTGAATGCCGTTGATGTGCCGGTACATGAGGCCGTTGGGGCGCGTGGCGATGAACAGCACGCCGGCGGCGCCGACCCGGGCCGCTTCGCGCATGGCGATCATCGCGTCGCGCTGCTCGACCGCCAGTCCTTCGAAGGAGTGGACTTCGTGCAGGCGGATCAACAGCAGCTTGTCTTCGAGCTCGTCGCGGCGGCGCAAGATGTGCCCCCGGACGCCGATGCCGGCGTAGACGGCTTCCGCTTCGATGCCGCCTCGCGGAGTGGCCGGCGAAAGTGCCGATGAGGCCGCGCGGATGGAGAAGCCTTGCCCATTCAAAATGACGACCCTGGTTTTCCCCTCTTGCCAGCGGACCGGCATGGGCGCCGGCTCGACTGTTACGGAATCGACGCCGGCCTTTTCGAATGCGCGGCGCGCCCATGCGGCGGCGCGCCTCATGCCGGCCGTTCCGGCCATACGCGGGCCTATCTCCATGCACAGCGCCCGCAGATCTTGCGGCAGCGAGCGGGAGCTTTCGATCCGGCGCAGCACCTTTTCGACCTGCTGCGGGCCGCCGGCGGCGAAACCGGACGCAGCGAGAACGAGCGCGAGCGCAAATGCCGTCGGGCGAAAAGACATTCAGGCACGAAGTTAACACGCTCGACCGCCGCGGCGTTCGGTTTTGTAGTACGCTGACCGCATGATGCCGCATAGTCGTCGAACTTTTGTCCAAGGCGCCGCCTGCGCGGCGGCCGCTCAGGCGTTCCCCGTGCTCGGCGCCAACGACAGCGTGAATCTCGCCGTAATCGGCGTAGGCGGCCGCGGCCGCGGCCATCTCGGGTTCTTTGCCGACGTGCCCGGCGCGCGGCTCGCCGCGGTCTGCGACGTCAACCAAGCCGCCCGCGAGCGGGCCTCGGCCATGGTGCAAAAGCTCCAGGGGCATAAGCCCAAAGAATACGCGGACATGCGCCTGCTGTTCGACGACAAAGACATCCAGGCGGTCTCGGTGGCGACGCCGAACCATTGGCATGCGCTGACCACGATCTGGGCCTGCCAAGCCGGTAAGGACGTCTATGTCGAGAAGCCGGCGAGCCATAACCCGTTCGAGGGCGCGCAGATGGTGAAAGCCGCGCGCAAGTATGGGCGGATGGTGCAGGTCGGTTCGCAGAGCCGGTCGATCGGCCACAAGCGCAAGGCGATGGCGCTGCTTCATGAGGGAGTCATCGGCCGGGTTTACATGGCCCGCGGCCTCTGCTTCCGCCGCCGCAAGTCGATCGGACATACGCCGCAAGAACCCGTTCCGCCGGGCCTCGACTGGGATTTGTTTCTCGGCCCGGCGCCCATGCGTCCTTATACGAAAAACCGTTTCGACTACAACTGGCATTGGTTTTGGGACACCGGCAACGGCGACATCGGCAATCAGGGGGTTCACGAGATGGATATCTGCCGCTGGGGACTGAGCGAGTACGCGCGGCCGCGGTCGATCGCGTCGACCGGCGGCAAATTCGTCTGGGAAGACGATCAGGAAACGCCGAACACGCAGCAGTCCCACTTCCTTTTCGACGGGTCGGAGATCGTTTTCGACGTGCGCAACCTCTCCAGTCCGCCGGAAGGCGGGACGCCGATTCGCGGTTCGAACTTCGTCGGCAATATCTTTTTCGGCAGCGAGGGGTATATGGTTGTCGATCCCTACGGCTTTCAAGTCTATATGGGCGACGAACGCGAAAAGACAATGGACGAAAAGCCGCACGAAGAAAACACATGGGACCCGCGGCCGCATATGACCAACTTCGTCGAAGCGGTCCGTTCCCGCGACTACCGCGCGCTCAACGCCGATATTCAGATCGGAGCGGCCGCGGCGGAGCTCTGTCACTTGGCCAACGTCGCTTATCGGGCAGGGCGGCAGTTGCACGTCGACCGCGCAAGCGGGCTTTTCGTCGGCGGCGGCCTGGCCAACGAAATGTTGACTCGGCGCTACCGGGAGCCCTACGTCGTGCCCGAAAGAGTGTAGGTTGTTATTGCCGCCGGAACCAAGCTGCCGCGCGCTCGAGCGCCGCGCTCACCGGGCCCGGCTCGAAGCCCAATTCCTTGCGCGCTTTGGAAGTATCGACGAACATCTTCTTGCGCGCCATGCGCACCCCTTCCAGCGGAACCCTCGGTTCTCTTCCGGAGACGGCGGCCCAAGCGGTCGAGGCGGCGCCCGCCGCGAACGCGAGCGCATAGGGCATCTGCATTGTCGGCGCGGGCCGGCCGGAGATCGCGGCTAAACGGTCGAGGATTTCCTTCAGCGTCAGGTTCTCCGCTCCGAGCAGGTAGCGTTCGCCGGGGCGACCTTTCTCCGCGGCTTGCAGGTGGCCGCGCGCGGCATCGCGAACGTCCACGAGATTCAGGCCCGTATCGAGAAAGGCGGGCATGCGGCCGGCCAGGAAATCGCGGACGATCCGTCCGGTCGGGGTGGGCTTGAAATCCCCCTCCCCGATCGGGGCGGTAGGGTTGACGATGACAACCGGAAGGCCGTTCGCAGCAAATTCCAGCGCCGCTTGCTCGGCAAGGAATTTCGACCGCTTGTAGTGTCCGCTCATGTCCTCAAGCGAGACGGGCGAGTCTTCGGTTCCGAGCGACCCGTCGGCGGGAAAGCCGATGGCGCCCACGGTGCTGGTGTAAACTACGCGCTCGACTCCGGCTTCGCCCGCGGCCGCCAGCAGGTTGCGGGTTCCTGCGACGTTCGATGCGTATAAATCCCGGGGGCGGCGCGACCAGAGCCGATAGTCCGCTGCGAGGTGATAGATTTGCCGGCAGCCGGATACGGCCGACTTTACGGATGCAGGATCGCGCAAATCGCCGGCGCATACCTCGATTTTCAAACCTTCGAGGGGGCGCGGCGAGCTTGTGGGGCGGACGAGCGCCCGCACCGCTTCGCCGCGTTCGAGCAAGAGGCGGGCGACGTGGTTGCCGATAAATCCCGCGGCGCCTGTGACCAGAATCATCCGCTTGCAGTCCGTGGTGAAAGTGGCGTGGGCGGCGCGGCGGGCTCCTGCGGTCGCTCGTTTTTCCAGCCCGCGCTAGCGGCGAGGAGTGAAGAGGATGACGATCCGGGTTGATCGTCTCCGACGAACGACAGAGCCGACGGCCGCAAATGTGTCTTTCCGGCCCGCGCAGCGGCGTCGCCCGAAGGGTTACGCGCCCCTGCCGACTGACTGATCGTAGCGTACGGCGCCGAGTTCCTTGAGCGCTCCCGCGATACTGGTTGAGCCTCAGGGCGCGTAACGACGCCCGCGTGACTTTTGCCGCGGACTGCTTGCATTACACTGTCAGAACAGGAGCTTTCATGATGACTTACCGCAACGCCCGTTCGATAGCCGCTTCGATATTGGCCGCGGCGCTTGCCGCCTGTTCCGCTCCCCCGACGGAATCCGGCGCGGAGTCGGCCCGCGCGATGGAGACGGCGGACTTCGGCGCGGTCGACGGCAAGCCGGTCATGCTCTACACCCTTACGAACGCTTCCGGCGCGCAAGTTGCGATTACCAATTACGGCGGAATCGTGGTCAGCCTGAAGACGTCCGACCGCGACGGTAATCTCGGAGACGTGGTGCTGGGCTACGGCAACCTCAACGCCTATGTTGCCGACACGCCGTATTTCGGCGCGCTGACCGGGCGCTACGCCAACCGCATCGCCAATGCGGCGTTCACCCTGAACGGCGAGTCGTTCGCTCTGGCCAAGAACAACGGGCCGAACGCTCTGCACGGAGGAGAGAAGGGGTTCGACAAAGTTGTCTGGGACGCGGAGCCGACCGCCGCCGGCGACGGCCTGATTCTCACCTACGTGAGCGCTGACGGAGAAGAAGGTTACCCCGGCACGCTCAGCGTACGGGTTGTCTATACCTGGACCGACGACAACGAGTTGCATATCGCCTACCAAGCGACTACGGACAAACCGACGGTCGTCAATTTGACCAATCACTCGTACTTCAACTTGAAAGACGCCGGCGCAAGCAGCGCGCTGAACCATGAGGTCGTCATCAACGCCGACCGCTATACGCCGATCGACGAGACGTCGATTCCAACGGGCGAGTTGGCGACGGTGGAGGAAACGCCTTTCGATTTTCGGCAGGCCGCCGCCATTGGAACGCGCATCGAGGAAGACCATGAGCAACTGAAGTTCGGACTCGGATACGATCACAATTACGTGCTCAACCGCAGCGGCGAGGGTCTCGAGCTTGCGGTCACCGTCTATGAGCCGGACGGCGGCCGGGTGATGGAAGTGTTGACCGAGGAGCCCGGCGTCCAGTTTTATTCCGGCAATTTCCTCGACGGCCGGCATGTCGGCAAGGGCGGCGTCGCCTACCAACGCCGCAGCGCGTTTTGCTTCGAGACCCAGCACTTTCCCGATTCGCCCAACCAGCCGCAGTTCCCTTCGACCGTGCTCAACCCCGGCGAAACCTACAGCACTACGACGGTTTACCGTTTCTCGACCCGATGACCATGAAATTCCCTTCGATTCTCGTCATGAGCTTGCTGTTGCCCGCTGTCTTTGGCGCTGAGATTCCGGCGCCGTCGGGTGCTGCGATCGTCGATTCCTCGGCGAAGCTCGAACTGCTTTTCACCCGCGAAGCTCCGATCGAGGGGGGGCTGACGGAGGGTCCGGCGGTCGGCCCCGACGGCTCGATCTATTTCTCCGACATCCGCCGCGGCGAAAACCCCGGCGTCATTCACCGCTTCGATCCGAAAACCGGCAAGACGACCGTATTCGCCGCGGACAGTCATAAGTCGAACGGCCTCATTTTCGGCCCGGACGGCAAGCTCTATGCGGCCGAGGGGGCCGATTACGGCGGACGCCGCATTTCTCGCTGGGATATTCAATCGAAGGAGCGGGCGCCGGTCGTCGACCGTTTTGGCGGCAAGCGCTTCAATTCTCCCAACGACATTTGCGTGGACGGCAAAGGCCGGCTTTATTTCACCGATCCGCGCTACACGGGACATGAGCCCCGCGAGCTTGAGCACAGGGCGGTTTACCGCGCGACCCCGCAGGGCGATGTCGTGGAAGTGACGCGCCACCTGACCAAGCCGAACGGTGTGGCGCTGAGCCCCGACGAGAAAACGCTTTATGTCGCCGAAACCAACAACGGCGGCGACGGGATGCCGGGTTTCGAGCCGGGCAACCCCGGACCGATGCGGATATACGCTTTTCCTCTCGGCCCGGACGGATTGGTTGCCGGCTTGCGGCGGACAATCCACGATTTCGGCAGCAAGTTCGGCTGCGACGGCATGACGGTGGACGAGCAAGGCAATCTATATCTGACGGTGCGCGACCCGGCGCGTCCGGGCGTGCTCGTGCTCGACCCCGGGGGCAGGGAACTGGCCTTCATTCCGACCGGGCCGGGCGTGTCCGTTTCGAGCGTGCCCGCGGTCGTGTTGCCAAACGCCGAAGACGCCCCGCAGCCCTCGGGCTTGCCCAGCAACGTCGAGTTCGGTCTGGGAGACGATAGCCGGTCCCTTTACATCACGGTGGACGTGAGCCTCTACCGCATTCGTCTGAAGACGCGCGGCTATCACCGTCAATACCGTTAAAAAACCAGAACCCCCCGCGCGACGTTGCCGGCCTCCATGTCGTCGAAGGCTTGAGGCAGAGCGTCCAGCGGGTAGCGTTTCGTAATCAGATCGTCGAGTTGCAGCTTGCCGGCGCGGTACAACTCCAGCAGCATCGGCAAGTCGAGCCGCGGCCGGATCGATCCCACGAACGAGCCGAGGAGCCGCTTGTTCTGGAGCACCAGCACGCCCGGCGAGATCGCCGCTTCCGACTTGGCCGCGTGTAGCCCCACGATGGTCGCCGTGCCGCCCGGACGAACGGCCCGCAGCGCCGCATCGATCGTCTGCGCCGCGCCGACGCTGTCGAACACGTATTCGGGGCCCTGCCCGGTCAATTCCCGCAGGGCGTCGACGAGATCGACCGCGGAAGAGTTAATGGTGTGTGTCGCTCCGAGCGTGCGGGCGAACGCGAGTTTCGAGTCCATCACGTCGATTGCGGCGATCGGGTTGCAGCCCGCCAGCTTGCAGCCTTGCACCGCGCTCAGTCCGACTCCGCCGCAGCCGATGACCGCCGCAGGCAGCCCCGGCCTGGCCTGCGCCGTATGCGTCACGGCGCCGACGCCGGTGGCGACCGCGCAACCGACGACGGCGGCGATCTCGTACGGTACGTCATTGGGGACGGGAACCGCGCCGCTTTCGTCGACGACCGCATATTCGGCCATGGTCGCCGCGCTGAGCATGTGCTTGAGCGGCGCCCCGTCGGTCGTCTTCAGACGCGTGGAGCCGTCGAGCATCAGCGCTCTGAAGGTGGTCCGCGCCAGCCGCTCGCACAGGTTGTGACGGCCGCTAAGGCAAGTAGGGCAGGACTCGCAGGCCGGCAGCCAGTTCACCACCACCTTGTCGCCGAGCTTGAAGCGGGAGACGCGGCTGCCCGCGGCTTCGACGACTCCGGCGCCTTCGTGGCCGAGAACGAGCGGCGGCGTTGCCCGCAGCTCGCCGCGGTAAGTGTGCAGGTCGGAGTGGCAAACGCCCGCCGCCTTCATGCGGATCAGGATTTCAGTGTCTTTCGGCCGGTCGAGCTCGACTTCCTCGATTTCCAGCCGGCCGACTTCGCGGCTCACCGCGGCTTTCATTCTCATCGGTTCTTTCCCTTCGCAAGCGCGCTGCGCGAAATGAGAAGCGCCCTATATGGTACGCTGAACGCGGCGGTCTTTGCCCCGTGCGGACTGCCGAAACCGCCGCGCGTCGAGGAGAGCAGCATGTTGACCAGAGCACGCAAGGGATGGGAGATTCCCGAAAGCAACGCGATTTCGGAGCACGCGTATTTTTCGCGTCGAAAATGGATGCAGACGTTGGGCTTCGCGAGCGCGGCCGGCCTGTTTCCGCAAGCGTTGCAGGCCAAGAGTACGGGCGATCTCTATCCCGCCGAGCGCAATGCGAAATACACTCTGGACCGCCCGATCACCCCCGAAAGAGTCGCTACGGCGTACAACAATTTTTACGAGTTCACGCTCGACAAGCAACGCGTCGTCGATATGGTCGACCGCTTCGAGATCGACCCCTGGAAGGTCAAGGTCAAGGGCTTGGTCAACAACCCCAAGACCTACGACTTGGACGATCTGATTCGGCGGTTTCCGCTCGAGGAGCGGCTCTACCGGTTCCGCTGCGTCGAGACGTGGGCGATGGCCGTGCCCTGGACGGGTTTCCCGATGTCCGCGCTGATCCGCGAGGTCGATCCTCAGCCGGCCGCCAGGTTCATGAAGATGGTCACCGTTTTCCGCCCCGAGATAATGCCCGGAATCGTCTCGCAACCCCATTACGACTGGCCTTACGTAGAGGCTCTGACGTTGGAAGAGGCCATGAATGAGTTGGCGCTGTTCGGCACGGGCATATTCGGCAAGCCTCTGCCGAAGCAGAACGGAGCGCCCTTCCGGGCGATCGTTCCCTGGAAGTACGGCCTGAAAAACATCAAGTCGATCGTGCAGATCGAGTTCACGAAAAAACGTCCCGCGACCCTGTGGAACAAGGCCGTTCCGAGCGAATACGGGTGGTATTCGAACGTCAATCCCAGGCGGCCGCATCCGCGTTGGTCGCAGGCCATGGACCGCATGATCCCGACCGGGGAGTTGCGTCCGACGCTGCTCTACAACGGCTATGAGCAGTACGTAGCCGGACTGTACAAAGGCAACGAATTTTAGTTTCTTCGCGCCGCCGGCCCGCGCGATTTTGTGCGCCGCCGCAAGTTCGTTTCCGATATTAAAGGCTTGTCTTGTGTTGGATAAGACGTCCCGGCAGCGCGCGGGCCGGGATGCGCTAGGATGAACACGGTCAAGCCGCGGCGGGCGCGCGGGCCGGGCCGCCTCCCGGAAGGTATCGCTGTGCGAAACTTCGCGGATACGCCCGCCTGAGTCGCGGCGGCGTGCGACGGAAGAGAATTTGCATGCGTTTACGAGACGTTTCGATTCTGTTTGCGCCGCTCGCTCTCGGCGGTTGCGGTTTCTGGGGAACAGATGCGGCCGAAGGCATCGCCGTGCCCGAGGGTTTCACAATCGAACTGGCCGCCGGGCCGCCGCTGGTCGAGCGCCCGATGATCGTCGACCGTGACGACGAGGGAGGCCTCTACGTCGCCGAGTCGTCCGGGTCCAACGACGACGTGCGGCGGCAGCTCGAAGAGAGGCCGCACAGCATACTGCGCCTGGAGGACGTGGACGGCGACGGCCGCTACGACCGGCGGACGGTCTTTGCGGACAAGATGATGTTTCCGGAGGGCGTCTTGTGGCACGACGGTTCCGTTTACGTCGCGGCCCCGCCGAGCATCTGGAAGCTCACGGACACCGATTCGGATGGAGTCGCCGACCGGCGGGAGGAGTGGTTCGACGCCAAGACCCTGACGCCGTGCGCCAACGATCTTCACGGCCCGTATCTCGGTCTCGACGGCCGGATCTACTGGACCAAGGGAGCGTTCGCCGAACAGGTCTACGAACGCCCGGGCCGCGACCCCTTCGTGACCCGCGCCGCGCACGTTTTCAGGCGCAGAGTCTCGGGCGGTCCCGTCGAGCCCGTCCTGACCGGCGGGATGGACAACCCGGTCGAGCTGGCCTTCACGGCCGAGGGCGAGCGGCTGCTCACCGCGACGTTCCTCGTTCATCCGCAGTTGGGCCGCCGGGACGGCTTGCTGCACGCCGTTTACGGAGGAGTGTACGGCAAGGCCCACGGCGTGACGGACGGGCATCCGACGACGGGAGGCTATCTCTCGATCATGACGCACCTGGGCGGATCTGCGCCCGTCGGCTTGGCCCGCTACGAATCCGCGGCGTTCGGCGAGGACTACCGGGGCCGGCTGTTCGCGACGTCGTTCAACCTGCGCAAGGTCACCGCGCACAAGCTCGTCCCCCAAGGCGCGAGCTTCGTGACCGAAGACGCCGACTTTCTGGTCTCGGACGACCGGGACTTCCACCCGACCGACGTCATGGAGGACGCCGACGGCAGCCTGCTCGTCGTGAACACCGGAGGCTGGTACAAGCTCTGCTGCCCCACTGCGCAGTTGACGAAGCCGGACGTGCTGGGCGCTATCTACCGCATCCGCAAGACCGGCGCCGAAGCGCCCGCGGATCCCCTGGGTCGGCAACTGGACTGGGAGGGCCTGGGAGCGGACCGGCTGACGGGGCTGCTCGGCGCGGACCGTCCGGCGGTCCGCAAAAGGGCGATCGCGGAACTCGCCGGGGCGGGCGCGGTCGACGCTCTGCGCCGGGCGCTCCGCGCCGGCGAGTCGGCCGAGGCCCGGCGCAATTCCGTTTGGGCGCTGACGAGAATCGAATCGGCAGCGGCGCGCTCCGCGGTGCGCGAGGCTCTCGCGGATCCCGCCCCGAGCGTGCGCCAAGCCGCCTTGCACTCGATCGCCCTTCATCGCGACGCTGCGGCAGGCGCGGCCGTGCTGAAGCAGTTGGCTCAACCGTCCGCAGCGGTCAAGCGCGTCGCAGCCGAGGCCCTCGGGCGGATCGGTTGGAGCGAGGCGGTCGCCGGCCTGTTGGCGGAGGCGGCAGCGACCGACGACGAGGTTCTGACTCATTCTCTGGTCTATGCGCTGATCGAGATCGCCGATCCTTTACGCACGCGCCGCGGTCTTTTGTCGGCCTCGCCCAGGACCGAGCGGGCGGCGATGATCGCGCTCGACCAGATGCGCCCCGGCGCGCTCGCGCCTGCCGATGTTCTGGCCAAGCTGCCCTCTGCGGAGCCCGCAGTGGCCGAGGCCGCCGAGTGGATCGCGGGGCGCCATCCCGAGTGGGGGGGCCATCTGGCCGGCTATCTGAGCAGGCGCCTGGCGCGGTTCCGCGGTGGCGATTCCGCGGCACTCGAGGCGCAACTGGGGAGGTTCGCGGCGACACGCGAAGTTCAGGACCTGCTCGCCCGCGCGGCGGCGGGCGGAGGGTCGGCGCCGGCTCGTCGCGCGGCCCTGGCAGTCATGGCGGCGGCTCCCCTCGAGGACCCGCCGGCGGGCTGGGCGGCGGCCATCGGCTCCGCCCTGCAAGCCCCGGAAACGCTCCCGGCGGCCCTGCGCGCCGCTCGGGCGCTGCCCCGTCCGGAGCAGGGCGATCCGCTCCTGGAGCGGGCGCTGTTGGCCGCGGCCCGCGACGAGGCGCGCCCCCCGGAGGCGCGCGTCCTGGCTCTGGAGGCGTCGCTTGCGGCGCTCGACGGGTTGGAGCCGGGGTTGTTCGAGTTGGCCAAGAGCCGGGTCACAGCCTCCGCGCCGGTCGAGACGCGGGCGGCGGCGGCGCGCGTGCTCGCCAAGGTCCCGCTGGTCCGCGAACAGCTCCTGGAACTTGCGCAGATCCTGCCCGCAGCCGGGCCGATGGAGCTTCCGCTGCTGGTCCAGGCGTTCGGCAAGGCCGGCGACGCGGAACTGGGAGAATCGTTCGTAGCGGGTCTGACTCGGTCCAAGGGGCTGGCCAATCTCCGCGCCGACGTTCTGGAGACCGCGGGCCAGGCCTATCCCGAACCGGTCCGCGAGCGCCTCGACGCGTTGCTGGAAGGCCGGGTCGCCGGTCTGGCCGAACAGGGCGCGGCGCTCGACGGCATGCTCGCTGCGCTCGGCGACGGCGATGTCCGCCGCGGACAGGCCGTCTTTAACAGCGACGCCGCGGCTTGCCTCGCCTGCCACGCCATCGGCTACCAGGGAGGCAGGATCGGCCCGGATCTGACTCGCATCGGACAGATCCGCACCCGCAGGGACCTGCTGGAGGCCATCGTCTTTCCGAGCGCGAGTTTCGTGCGCAGCTACGAACCCATCGTGGTCGTAACCGAGGAGGAAACTCTCAACGGCGTTCCTCTCGAAGAGACCGACGACCGTCTGTTGCTGGCCGTCAACGCCGACGAGCAGGCGCGGGTCTTCCGCGCCGACATCCAGGAGGTCCGGCCCGGCACGGTTTCGGTAATGCCTTCCGGGCTTGACGAACAGCTCAGCCGGGGAGAACTGGCGGATCTGCTGGCGTTTCTCGAAGCAACTCAGTGGGGGCCGGCCGGGAGCGGGCGGTAGAATCGGGTTCCGCGCAGGGAGCGATGCATCGCATTGGACCGGCGGCGGTCCTCGCGCCCGAGCGGCCGGCCCGGACGGGCTCGGGGTGTGG
Source organism: Bryobacterales bacterium (assembly GCA_965214915.1). Lineage (GTDB taxonomy): Bacteria > Acidobacteriota > Terriglobia > Bryobacterales > UBA6623 > CATQHP01. The sequence goes on from CBDCCP010000002.1 coordinate 704,166, forward strand.
CCTTGCTTGAGCCGGCGCAACCCCGTGCTGCGGAGCCGGGGTAAAATCATTGGCAATGACTCGGTTGACGATCGTTGCTCCCTTTTCGGCTTTGACGGCGCCGGCTTCCGACTGGCTGCAGTTTCGGGGATTCAATGCCGCCGGCGCGGCGCAAGCGTCAAGCGCCCCCGAGAGGCTCGCTCCCGAAAATTTGCTCTGGCGCACGCCCGCGCCGGCGGGGCATTCGTCTCCGATACTCGTCGGGAAGCGGCTCTTGATGACCGCGGTCGACGACGAAGGACTCTGGACCTATTGCCTCGAACGCGCATCGGGCAAGGTTCTTTGGCGGCGTCAAGCCCCGCGCGACCGCAAATCGCGTCACCACAAGATGAACAATGCCGCCGCATCGACTCCGGCGAGCGACGGCAATAGCGTTTTTGTGTTTTTCGCCGACTTCGGCCTGATCGCGTACACAATAGACGGGGAAGAGAAATGGAGTCTTGCGCTCGGGCCTTTCGACAACGGCGCGGGCTTGAGCGCCTCGCCGATTCTCACCGACGGCAAGCTTGTTTTCGCCGCTGACGGCAATACCGGTTCGTATCTGCTCGCGGTTGACGCCGAGAACGGCGAAATGCTCTGGAAGACCGACCGTTCCGAGTTCACCCGCGGGTTCTCCACCCCGATCGTGCATGAACCGAGCGGCGGCCCCACGGAAATCATTCTGCCCGGCTCCTTTCAACTCGCAAGCTATTCCCTCGACCGGGGCGAGAAGTTGTGGTGGGCCAACGGCGTCTGTTGGCAGACAAAAACTGTCGCGGCGGTTACATCGACTCATGTTTATGTCCACTGTTGGGCGGCCGGCGGTGACAAGCCCCCGGCGGAGCCGCTGCCGACCTGGGAGGCGGTCAAGGCGGAGCACGACGCCGACGGCGACGGCGTCATCGCGCGCGGGGAAGCTTTCCTGGAGAAAATGCGCAAGAAATTCAACAGCTACGATCTGGATAAGGACGGGGTCGTCGGGCAGCGTGACTGGGAATACGCGCGCAACAAGCATGCTTCGCGCAACGGGCTGATGGCTGTCCGTCTCGGCGGCCGCGGCGACGTGAGCGATACGCGGGTCGAGTGGGTGCATAAGAAGTTTCTGCCCAATGTGCCTTCGCCGCTGTTGCTCGACGGCGTGATTTACATGGTCAAGGACGGCGGTATCTTCTCGGCCGTCAATGCCGCCGCCGGCAAGGCGCTCAAGGTCGGACGCTTGGGCGAAGCCTTGGGAAAATATTTCGCGTCGCCGGTGGCCGCGGACGGGAAAATCTATTTGCTGGACGCCGACGGCGTGGCGACCGTGGTGCGGGCGGGAGAGGATTGGCAAATCCTCTCCCAGAGGGATTTCGGCGAGGGTATGAACTCCACGCCGGCGATTGCCGATGGCCGAATCTACATACGCTCGCACGAAGCGGTTTACTGCTTCGAGAGTCGCTAGCGCGGGTCGGCTCCTCGCCCGGCATCCGCCTATAATGTCTCTCTGATGTCCGACCGCCAAAGACCGCTGCGCTCCCAGGAATGGTTCGGGCGCAAAGACAAGCTGGGTTTTCTGCACCGTTCGTGGATGCGCGCCGAGGGTTTTCCGGGAACCGTCTTCGAGGGCAAGCCGGTCATCGGAATTTGCAATTCCTGGTCGGAACTGACGACTTGCAACGCCCATCTGCGCGGCGTCGCCGAGGCGGTCAAGCGCGGCGTCTGGAGCGCAGGCGGATTTCCCTTGGAATTCCCGACCATATCGCTGGGCGAGCCCTACATGCGGCCTTCCACCATGATGTTCCGCAACCTGATGGCGATGGACGTCGAGGAATCGATCCGCGCCAATCCGCTCGACGGCGTCGTGCTGCTCTGCGGCTGCGACAAGACGACGCCGGCCCAGTTGATGGGCGCAGCAAGCGCCGACTTGCCGGCCATCATGGTCACCGGCGGCCCGATGCTCAAGGGGATTTGGCGGAACCAGGAAGTCGGCTCGGGCACCGACGTTTGGCGCTACTGGGACGAGTTGCGCGCGGGCCGCATCAGCGAAGAGGACTGGTGTGAGATCGAATGCTCGATGTCGCGTTCCGCGGGGCACTGCATGGTCATGGGCACCGCTTCGACCATGACCAGCCTGGCCGAAGCCTTGGGCATGACCCTCACGGGCTGCGCCAATATCCCGGCCGCGGATTCGCGCCGCTACGAGATCGCGCAACGTTCCGGCGAGAGGATCGTCGAGATGGTTCGCGAAGACCTGAAACCGTCGAAGATCCTGACTCGGGAGGCGCTCGAAAACGCGGTTCGCGTCGATATGGCCATCGGCGGCTCGACCAACGCGATTATCCACTTGAAGGCGCTTGCGGGGCGTTTGGGGATTGCCTTTCCGCTCGACCGCTTCGACGAGATCTCGCGCGAGACTCCCGTTGTGGCCAATGTCAGGCCGTCGGGCAAGCACTTGATGGAGGATATGTACTACGCGGGCGGCATTCCGGTGGTGATGAACGATCTGCTCGACCGACTGCACGGCGGCGCCATGACGGTGACGGGCAAAACGATTGCGGAAAACGTCGCCGGCGCGGAGTGCCATAACCGCGAAGTTCTGCTGCCGCCCGACAAACCGTTGCAATCCTCCGGGGGAACGGTCGTTCTGTACGGCAATCTTTGCCCGCAGGGAGCGGTGCTCAAGACAAGCGCCGCCGACGAGAAACTGCTGCAGCACACCGGCAAGGCCGTCGTCTTCGAGGACCACGAAGACCTGATGGCGCGCATAGACTCTCCCGATTTGGATGTCGATGCAAGCTCGGTCCTTGTTCTGAAAAACGGCGGGCCGGTCGGAGCGCCGGGGATGCCCGAGTACGGGAACATGTCGATTCCGGCCAAGCTGCTGCGGGAGGGCGTCGAAGATATGGTGCGCATCTCCGACGCGCGGATGAGCGGAACCAGCTATGGCACGGTCGTGCTGCACATCGCTCCGGAGTCCGCTGTAGGAGGTCCGTTGGCGCTGGTCCGCAACGGAGACGCAATTCGGCTCGATACCGCGGGCCGGCGGCTCGATCTGCTGGTCTCCGATGAGGAGCTCGAAAAGCGTCGGGCCGCGTGGCGGGCGCGAGAAGCGCATTACGACCGCGGTTATGGGAAGCTCTTCCTCGATGCCGTGCTGCAAGCGGACGAAGGCTGCGACTTCTCTTTTCTCAGAAAGACCGCCCGCCCTGAGAAAAAACTTCCCCTGGCATTCTGAGGAGCGAATCGCCTACCGCAGAAGATTTTTCGCGATCGTTTGCAATTGCAAATTGGACGTTCCCTCGTAGATTGTCCCGATCTTGGCGTCGCGGTAAAGTTTTTCGACGGGGTAGTCTTTGGTAAAGCCGACGCCGCCGAACAGATCGACGCATTGCGCCGCCGCGCGCACCGCCATTTCCGCGGCGTAGTACTTGGCCATTGCCGCCTGGACGAGGAACGGCCTGCCGCTTTCCAGCAGCCGGCCGGCATTGTACACGAGCAGCTTTGCGGCTTCGATCTCGGTGGCCAGCCCGGCGACTTGAAATTGAACCGCCTGGAAGTCGGCCAAGCGCTTCCCGAACTGTTTGCGTTCCTGCACGTAGCGCATGGCGTGTTCGAGCGCTCCCTCGGCGAGTCCGAGCATCTGGGCGCCGATGGCGATGCGCCCTTCGTTGAGCGTTTCGATGGCGATCTTGTACCCCTTGCCGATCTCGCCGAGGACGTTCTCTTTGGGGACGCGGCAGTTGTCCAGGATCAACTCGCAAGTCGACGAGGCGCGGATGCCGAGCTTGTCCTCTTTCTTGCCGACGGAGAACCCTTCGAAATCGGGTTCGATCAGGAATGCGCCGATGCCGCGGCGCCCGGCCGCGGCATCGGCGTTGGCGAACACGATGAAAAGCCCGGCTTCCTTGGCGTTGGTGATCCAAAGCTTGCGCCCGTTCAACTCGAAGCGGTCTCCCTTGTCGACGGCCGCGGTCGTCATGGCGAAAGCGTCGCTGCCGGACCCGGCTTCGGACAGGGCGTAGCAGGCCACCGTATCGCGCGCCAGGCGGGGGAGGTATTTCCGCTTCTGCTCGCCGCTTGCCCAACGCAGGAGCGCATTGACGACCAGCGTGTTCTGGACGTCGACGATGACGGCCGCCGCCGGGTCGGTGCGCGACAAAGCCTGCACAGCGAGCAGGGAGCTGAAAAACGAGCCGCCCTGGCCTCCGTATTCTTCGGGGATTGCAATGCCCATCAAGCCCATCGCGAAGAGCTTTTGCAGGATGTCTTTGCGCAACTCTGCGGCCTCGTCCATCTCGCGGACATACGGCCCGATTTCGTTTCGCGCGAAGGCGTCCACAGCGTCGAAGAAGAGTCGCTCGTCTTCGCTGAGGACGCTGAGGGCTTGCTGGGGCATTTTCAGGCTTGACCGACGTTGTGCTCTCCGGCGGGGTCTTCAAGCGTAACGCCGTCTTCGGGATCGTCCTTAAAGTAGAGGATGCGGCCGCACGTTTCGCAGGTGAGCACGTCGCCGAGGTTTTTCATGTCTTGCAAGAGTTGCGGGCGCAAGATCACGTGGCAGGCTTCGCACTGCGTCCCGACGACCGCGGCGATGGCCGTGCCGCGCGCTTTCCTGGTGCGGGCGTAAAGGCGCAGCAGCCGTTCGGGGAGTTGCGCCGTCAACTCGGCGCGGACGCTCTTTTGCGCGGCCAGTTGCTTTTCGTCCTCGACCACGCGGCTTTTAGCCGCAGCGACTTCGGCGGCGACTTTTTCGCCTTCGGCGCGGAGGTCTTCCCGCGCCTGGACAACGTTTTCTTCCAGCGCCTCGGCCTGCATCATTTTGTCGAGAATGATGTCTTCGCGGGATGCGATCTGCTCCTTGGCGAACGCGATCTCGTGTTGGAAGGCGCGGAACTGCTCGTTGGTCCTGGCGCTGTTCATCTGCTCTTGCAGCTTGGCGACCGTTGCCTCGGCGCGGGCGATCTCGCCTTCCAAGCTGCGCCGGTCCTTTCGATTCTCCTCGAGCACGGCCTGCGTAGCGGCCAACTGCCGCTTGTGAGCGGCAAGTTTGGCTTCGATTTCGGCTATGTACTTGGGCAGCCGGGCGATCTCCTCGGAAAGTGCCCGGATTCGATTGTCGCAAGTCTGAACTCGGCGGAGCAGGGAGAGATCAGAAGACATGACCGCCGCAACTCATCATGCTCGACTTTAGCATACCGCTACCATGAAGAACTGTGGCCGATTACACCGAGGAACACGCGCAGGCCGGTATCGACGCCGAGTTGCCGGCCATCGAAACTTGGCCGAATCAGTATCCGGGGTACACGATCACGGTCGAGATTCCGGAGTTCACTTCCCTGTGCCCGAAGACCGGTCAACCGGATTTCGGCACGCTGACGCTGACCTACGAACCGGACAAGCTCTGTCTCGAATTGAAGTCGCTCAAGCTCTATATCCTCGAATATCGGAATCTGGGCATCTTTTACGAGAATGTCGTCAACAAGATTCTGGCCGACGTCGTTGCCGCGGCTGCTCCGCTATGGGCGAAGCTGGAAGGAAAGTTCACGCCGCGGGGCGGGATTCGCTCGACCGTCAGCGCGGAGTACAGAAAGCTATAATGCCGGCGCCGGGATACGCCCGAAATACGAAGAGGCAACGATGAGACAATTTTCAGCGTGGACATCGGTTTGGGCGCTTGCCGTACGCCGGCAGCTTGCCGTCCTTGGACGGCGCGCACCAATCGATCGTCGTGGCGCCGTCTTGACTCCTTAGGGAAACTCTGAACAAGCAGGCTATTGACTGGGATAATAAGGGGAGAGCAGCGGGCACGGGGAATAAGGGGGAGAGCGATGGCGCAGCGGACGTTTGCAGAATTGGAGTACGAGGGGAAGAAGAAGCAGACGAGGCGGGAGAAGTTTCTGGCACGGATGGAGGACTTGATTCCGTGGGAGCGCTTGGAGGAGCGCATCCGCCCGTACTACCCCCAAGCGGGGCGGGGGCGGCGACCGTACGAGTTGGCGGTGATGCTGCGCGTGCATTGCGTGCAGTTGTTTTACAACGTGAGCGATCCGGGGATGGAGGACATGCTGTACGAGATCGAGTCGGTGCGGCGCTTCGTGGGCTTGCGTTTGGGGGATGCGCTGCCGGACGAGACGACGATTTTGAACTTTCGGCATCTGTTGGAGCGGCACGAGTTGGGCGGGAAGCTGATGGCGGAGATCAACGCGCACTTGGCGGAGCAAGGCTTGCGGCTGCGGGAGGGGACGATTCTGGACGCGACGATCATCGCGGCGCCGAGTTCGACGAAGAACAAGAAGCGGAGTCGCGACCCACAGATGCATCAGACCAAGAAGGGGAATCAATGGTATTTCGGGATGAAGGCGCATATCGGCGTGGACGCCGAGACGGGGCTGACGCATAGCGTGGCGGCGACGGCGGCGAACGTGGCGGATGTGACCCAAGGGCATGAGTTGCTGCACGGCGGGGAGCGGGAGGTGTGCGCGGATGCGGGTTACCAGGGGATCGACAAGCGCGCGGAGCATCGGGGGCGTAAGGTGCGCTGGCAAGTGGCCTTGAAGGCTGGGCAGCGGCGGCGCTTGGCGGCGGGCAGCGCGGAGGCGCGGGCGGAGCGGCGCAAGGCAGAGGTGCGGGCCAAGGTGGAGCACCCGTTTCTGTACGTGAAGCGGCACTTTGGCTACGCCAAGGTGCGCTATCGCGGCTTGGCCAAGAACCGGGAGCGGATCAGTCTGCTGTTGGGCTTCGCCAATCTGCTGCTTGCCGGGCGCTACGCGACGGCCTGAGCGCCACAATACAGGAGTCGTGCGTCCATGCCGGCGCCAAGCCGCAGAAGCGGAGTCGAAGCCGTCGCTGCGGGGTCAAAAATTGGCGTTGCGAAGTCAAAATCGGCAGGATTCAGCCGCAAAATTCGCCGGCAGCCCGGCTGCAACCGCTCCTTACGGACAACTTCAACCAGCCAACGCGCCAAAACCACTTTATTCAGACTTTCCCTAACAACAAGGCGTCGGGCTTGCGGTCAATGTAGCACGTATGGCGGCGTCATCCGTTTCTCAGAGCAGGCTCATCGGGTCGACGTCGATCACCAGCGCCGTTTGCGGCCAGTTTTGGGCCAGCGCGAATTGGCGGGCCCGCTTGAGAACCGCCGCGATGCTTTTCCGGCTGCGGGATTTCAAGAGGAATTGATAGCGGTATTCGGCGCGCAGCTTGACCACGGGGGCGGCCGCCGGACCCATCATGCGCACCCCGGCAAGGGGCGGCGAGAGATGCCGGGCGAGCTTGCCGCTGAGCGCAAGCGCTTCTTCCGGCTTGCGGCTGCGGACGATCATCGCCGCCAACACGGCGAAGGGCGGATAGCGCAGGTTCTTGCGAAAGCTCGATTCGCGCCGGTAAAAGGCGTCATAGTCCTGGCGCGCGGCCAACTCCACCGCGTAGTGCTCGGGGTTCATCGTTTGCAGGATGACCTGTCCGGGCTTGTCGCCGCGGCCGGCGCGGCCGGCGACCTGAGTCAGCAATTGGAAGGTGCGCTCCGCTGCCCGGAAATCGGGCACGCCGAGTCCGATGTCGGTGTTGACCACGCCGACCAAGGTGACATTGGGAATGTCGTGCCCCTTGGCGATCATCTGCGTGCCGACCAGCAGGTCGCAGTTCCCTTCGCGGAAGCCGTTGAGAATGGTTTCGTATTGCCCGCGGCCGCGGACGGCGTCGCGGTCGAGGCGGGCGATGCGCGCCCGCGGAAAGTCGATGCGGAGTTGCTCTTCGACCTTCTCGGCGCCGCTGCCCTGAAAATGAATGTACTCGCTTTGGCAGGCCGGGCAAGCTTTGGGCGGCGGCGCGGCGAAACCGCAGTAGTGGCAGAGCAGGCGCCGCTCGCGCTTGTGAAAAGTCAAGGTGACCGAGCAGTTCTCGCATTCGACCCGGTATCCGCAGGAGCGGCACATTGCATAGATCGAAAAGCCGCGCCGGTTGAGCAGAATCATCGCTTGCTCGCCGGCTTGCAAGCGCTCGTCGACTGCGTTCGCCAGTTCGCGGGAGAAAAGCTTGTTTTGCCGGGTTTCCAGGAACTCCCGGCGCATGTCGACAACGGTCACCGCCGGCAGCGGCCGGCTGCCGATGCGGTCGGGCAGGCGCAGCAGCGCGTACTTCCCGGCATCGACGTTGCGCCGCGACTCCAGGCTTGGCGTCGCCGAGCCAAGGACGACCGTTGCGCCGGCGGCCCGAGCGCGAACGACAGCGATGTCGCGGCCGTGGTAGCGGGGCGCTTCCTCCTGCTTGTAGCCGGATTCGTGCTCTTCGTCGACGATGACCAACCCCAGATCGGCAAGCGGAGCGAAGACGCCGCTGCGCGTGCCGATGGCGACGCGCGCCCGGCCGCCGCGGATTTTGCGCCATTGCTCGGCGCGCTGCGCATCGGTGAAGGCGCTGTGCAGAATCGCTACGTTGTCTCCGAAACGGGCGAAGAACTGCGCCGCTACGCCGGGCGTAAGCGCGATCTCGGGAACCAGCAGCAGCGCCGAGCGGCCGCGAGCAAGGCACTCTTCGATCGCCTGCAAATAGACCTCGGTCTTGCCGGAGCCGGTTACGCCGTGGAGCAGGAACGCCCGGAACTCCTTGGCGCGGAGCGATTCCGAGAGGGCGTCGCAAGCCGCTTGTTGCGCGCCGTTGAGACGGATGCGCGGAGACTCGACGACCTTCGCGGGCAGGGCGTCGAGAGCAGTGGGCTCGACCGGCGCCCGGCCGCCGCGGGCGCGCGCCGGGCCGCGGTCTTCGAGGCGGGCCTCGATTTTGACGAGGCCGCGTTTTTCCAGACTATGCACCGCCGCAGCGGCCTTTTCGTGTTTTCTTTTCAGATAGGGCAGCGTCAAAGGCCGGCGTTCGAGCGCCCGCAGGATCAGCACGTGCGGGTCGTCCGCTCCGTCCGCATGCAGGAATCGGGCGGCCATGCCGGCGCCCGCGGGCGTCAGCGAAACCGTCTTCGCGGAACGCGCCGCGCCGGCCGGCGGCAGCATCGCCCTGAACACTTCGCCGATCGGGGCGCAGTAATAATCGGCGATCCAACGGCCGAGAGCGAGCAGCTCGGGCGTCAGCGCCGGCTCCTCATCGAGCAGGCGCAAGACGGCGCGCGTGTCGTAGTCGGGCTCGGCGCTGTGCGTGGCGAGAACGACGCCGGCCGGCCTGCGCCCGCCGAACGGCGCGACGATGCGGCAGCCGGGCCGGACGCGGCGCCTGAGCGTTTCCGGCAGGCTGTAGGTGAACGTCTTGTCCAGCGGCGCCGGCATGGCCGCCTCGCAATACAACGGCGGATTTTCCCCGCCGGATTCGCCGGCCATCAATCGAGATGCGGGCGCACCAGATCGGCCCATACGGCGTATCCGGCGTCATTGAGGTGGAGGTCGTCTTCGACGAACAGGTCCGCGCGGGGCCGTCCGTCTTCGCCCAGCAGCGGGGCGTCGACATCGATGTATTCCAGCAGCTCGCCGCCCTCCGCGATGGCTCGGATCTGCGCGTTGGCTTCGCGCATCTTGTCGATCAGTTCCCAGCGGCGGATGCTGGGTTTGATCGCGACGAAGACGATCTTGACCTCCGGCAAGGCGGCGCGCGCCTTGGCGACGAACGCGCGGTAGTCGGCGACAACGGTTGCGGGGCTTTTGCCGCGCCCGATGTCGTTGTCGCCTTCATAGACGAAGATCGTGCGGGGATCCAGAGGAAGCACGGCGCGGTCGAGATAACGGACGGCGTCGGACATTTGCGAGCCGCCGAAGCCGCGGTTGATCAGGCCCATCTCCGGGAACGACTTTTCCAGGTCCCAGCGGCGAAAGCTCGAGCTGCCGTAGAAAACCACGCCGCCCTTGGGCGGCGGGTTGGCGCTGTCGGCCTTTTCGAAGGTGCGAATCGCTTCTTCCCAACGGTCGGCCTGCTCGGCGGGCGCCGCCTCCGCTTGCGGCGCGGGACCGGGCTGCAACTCGGAACCCGAGCATCCCAGAAAAGCGGCAAGCGCCGGCGCAAGCAAAATACGCAGCAGGAATTTCGACATGGGGCCTCCGTCCAGCTACTATCCTACTGCGAACGGCGCCGGCTTTCCTTGCGCGCCGCCGGCAGACCAGCCGCTACAGGCGGGCTTGCAGCCGCTCGGCGGCCAGTACCGCGCCGGGCTCGAGGCCGCTGACGGCTTCGACGTGGGTGTCGTTGACGAGGCCGACCTCGATGCGGCGGCGCTCGAACGCTTCCGCGCCGCTGCCGGCGACTTCCACCCAGGCCCCGTCGGCTTCGAATGAAACCGCTTCGCGGGGAACGCGCACGACGTTCTCGGCGGTTTCGAGGATGATGTCGGCCGAGGCCGAAAGATCGGGAATGACGCGCTCGTCTTTGGAAAGAATGTCGATCTCGACGGCGATGCTACGCAGAAAGCTTCCGCCGCCGCTGCGGCTGAATCCGCCGCGGCCGCCCCGTCCGCCGCCGCCCCCTCCCGTGCTCGTCCCCGCCAGCGAGCCTACCGCTGTTATGCGCGCCGGATAGACGGCGTCGGGGTAGGCGTCGAGGCGGACTTCGGCGGGCATTCCGGTGCGAATGGCTTGGCTGTCGGCTTGGTTGACCGCCGCTGCGAGCACCATGGACGCGGTATCGACGACGTTCAGCAAGTGCATGCCCGGACGCACCTGGTCGCCTTGCTCGATTTCGGAGATGCTGCTGCCGCCGGTATTCGACATGAGCACGACCATGCCGTCGATAGGCGCCTCGATGCGCATGCGCTCGATGTTCATTTCGGCGCGCCTCTGGTCGATGAGTTCCTGGTCACGGCCGATTTCCTTGGAGCGCAACTCGGCTTGGCGGGCTTTATCGGCCAAGTGGAGCTCTTTTCGAGCGGCTTCGAGGTTGACCTCGGCTTCCTCCACGGCCATCTGCAGCCGCGCCGCGACGATGGCCGATTTGACCTCGGTGGTGCGCAGGTCGAGCTTGGCCTTGCCCAAATCGGACTCCGCCTTGGCGGCGGCGACTCGCTCCCGTTCATGAGCGATGGACTGATCGGCTTTCTCCTTGAGGATCTTGGCCTCTTCCTGGACGACCTTAGCTTTCTGGTCGTCCAACTTGAGGAGTTGATTCTGGGTGTCGAACTCCGCGACCACGGTTCCTTTTTCGACCCAGGCGCCGGCGGCGGCCAGCTTGACGAGAGTCATCTGGGCGCCGCCGCCTGCGCCCCCGGCGCCGCCTCCGCCGCGGCCGCGGATGCGCGGCGCCCGCACGGCGGCGACATTGAAGGCTGCGGTGTCGCCGGCGATGCGTACGGTCTTGCGAATATCGCCGCGGTCGACTGCAACCGTCCGTATGGGGCGCGATTGCGCGACTTGTACGATGCGCTCGGCATTCTGCGTCAGAGCGAATCCCGCCCAGATGCCGATGCAGAGCGGTATCGCCATCCACCAACGGGAAATAGGCGGCGGGGGCGGCGGTTCGGGGACGAGTTCCGGGCCGATCTCCCGCTCGCGCTCCGGCGTCGGATCGAGCAGCGGCGCGGCGCTGCCGAAGCGCCGGGCGAGTAGTTTCTCTTGTTCCTTTGGGCTGAGCATCGCGTCTGCACTCATTCTCACCGAAATTTTTTTCGTTGGCCAGTTTTGAAAGCCGTTAAAACGCCGGAAAAACGTCTTTTAACCAGCGTTTAACACGCTGTTGACATCTGGGCGCCCGCGCCGGCGAATCCGCCGGCGGGCCTGTAAACTGCACTAAGGACGATGCCGATAGAGCTTCGAGACGTGGCCGAGGCGGAACTGCCGGCCGTACGCGCCCTCAACGAGGAAGCCGTGCCGGCCATGAACAGCTTGCCGCCGGAGCAGTTCGCGTGGTTTCGGGAGCACGCGCCTTACTTTCGGGTCGCGGCGGTGGACGGCGAGGTGGCCGGGTTTCTGATCTGTCTGCATTCGCAGGCCGATTACGACAGCCCGAATTTCCGCTGGCTGAAAAGACGCTGCGGCCATATCTTTTACATCGACCGCATCGCCATCGGCAGAAAATTCCGGCGGCGCGGTCTCGGCCGGGCGCTGTACCGCGACGCGGAGGCGGCCGCCGTTGCCGCCGGGTACGAACTGCTTGCCTGCGAGGTGAATCTCAGGCCGCGCAATCGGGAATCGCTCGATTTCCACATTGCCTACGGTTTCCATGCGGTGGGCAGTCAGGACAACGGGTACGCGCTCGTGCAGTTCATGGTGAAGTGGCTATAGCAGTGGATAGTGGGGCGCGCTCCGTGCGCCAGTGGAGAGTGGATAGTGGATAGCAAGACCGGCGGCGCATGCCTCGCGGGCTGGTTACGGGAACGCCGCGTCGCCGTACTGCTCGCGCAGGGCGTTCAACCGCTCCTTGAGTTGCGCAGCGACGGGGCCGTAGGCTTCTTGCCCGTAGAGGTTGCGCATCTCGCGGGGGTCTTCCTGGAGATCGTACAGTTCCCAGAAACGCTCCCCGACGTTCGGGCGGGCGCCGGCGACCGGCGTTTTGCCGTCGGGGCCTCGCGGATCGTCGTAGAAATAGATCAGCTTGTAGCGCTCCGTTCGCACGCCGAGATGCGCCGGAACGTTGAAATGGGCGCGGTTCATCCAATACCGGTAATAGATGGCAGTCCGCCAATCGCCGGGCGGGCGGCCTTCGGCTACGGAGCGGAAGCTGCGGCCCTGCATGGGCTCGGGAGCGTCCACCCCGGCCCAGTCGAGCATGCTGGGGGCGAAATCGAGATTCTGCGCCAAGGCGCCGCTGACGCTGCCGGCCGGGATGCGTCCGGGGGCGCGGACCAGCAGCGGAATCCGCAGCGTTTCCTCATACATGAAGCGCTTGTCGTAGAGCCCGTGCTCGCCGAGGAAAAACCCCTGGTCGGACGTATAGATCACGACGGTGTTCGCGGCCAGGTTCTCGCGGTCGAGGTAGTCGAGCACGCGTCCGAGATTTTCGTCGATGGCATAGACGCATTGCAGATAGCGCCGCATATAGATTTGGTATTGCGCGCGCTTGAGGCGGTCTCCCGCGAGGCCGGCCAGCTCCCGCTCCCAGCGGTCGATTTCATCGGGTTCGTAACGCACGCGCTCGAGAAACCAGCGCCAGGCGGGATTGCCGTAGGCCAGATGCTTGCCGCCGACCTCTTCGGTGGTGTCCCGCAGCGCCCGCCGGTTGCGGCGGTCTTCGAGCAGATTCGGGGGCTCGGGTATCGGCTCGGCGAACAGGCCGCGATGCTCGCGCTTGGGGACAAATACGTCATGCGGCGCCTTGTGGTGATACATCAGGAAAAAAGGCTTGCCTGCAGGCCGCTCCCGCAGAAACTCGAGCGCCAAATCGGTGATGACGTCGGTGACGTAACCGGGAATCGTTTCCGCCTCGGGCCAAGCGCCTTGGCGACGGATTTGCGGGTGGTAGTAGAGGCCCTGACCGGGCAGCACGGCGTACTCGTCGAAGCCCGTCGGCTCGCTCTTGAGATGCCACTTGCCGACCATGCCGGTGTGGTATCCGGCGGCTTGCAACAGCTTCGCAACGGTCTGCTGCGAGTCGTCGAAAACATCGCTCAGCGTGAAGACGCCGTTGCGGTGGCTGTGCTTCCCCGTGAGCACGACGGCCCGGCTGGGGGTGCAGATCGAATTGGTGCAGAAGGCGTTATCGAAGCGGACGCCCTCGGCGGCGAGGCGGTCGATGTTCGGCGTTTGGATGAGCTTGCCGCCGTAGGCGCCGATTGCCGGCGCGGCGTGGTCGTCGCTCATTACGAACAGGATGTTCGGCCTGTCGTCCGCCGCGGCTTGCGCGGCAAGCGCCAAAGCGGGCAGGACGCACAACGGAAAGGCGAAGCGGCGCATGGCCTTAGCGCTTGACCTGCGCGCCCAGCCAGCGGACGGCGTTCTCGACGATCTTCATCACGTTTTCGTCTTTGAACACGGGGAATTGCTCGTGGCCCGGGCGGAAGTAAAAGACCCTGCCCCTGCCCATGTTCCAGAGCATGCCGCCGCGGAACCGGCCGCCGTGCCGCCAGTCCTCGCGGAAGAGCACCGCGTCGGGCTCGGGCACGTGGAAAGGCTCGTCGTACATCTCGGTTTGCGGGATTTCGAACCGGCGCGGCAGCCCTTTCACGATCGGGTGGGCGGGCCGCAGGACGGTGACCGTGCTGGGGGCGCCGTCCGGCCGGAATCCGGGGAAAACGCAATTCGGCAGATCGACGCGCACGCGGGCGACGCGGCCGCCCTTCTTGTAGGCGTAGTAGGCGGGCGTGACGATCGACTCGTAAGTGGGCGGATACCTCCCGGGCGGCTCGATGAACTCGATTTCGGTTTGGGGGTCCGGGTAGCGCGCGCGGGCTTCCCTGCGGGTGCGGTCGAACATCGCTTCCATGAAAGGAGTCGACCAGTGCGCCGAATGCAGCGGCATCAGGGCAAGCTTGCCGGCTCTGACCCGCGCCAGAATCTTGCGGCCCGTCGCGGCGGGAACCTCGTCCTGACGCACATGCCCCCACCAGACGAGCACATCGTAGTCGTCGAGGTTCGCAAGTCCTTGGCCGGGGTCGTCGAGACCGACGGAATCGACTGCGAGGCCGGCCTTCGCGCGCAACCTTTCGGCGATCTCGTTGCCCAGAAAGTTGTCGTAGGCTTCGGCTTGCCGCGGCTGGCGCTCGTCCCATACTAGAACCTTGACGTCGGCCGCGGCAAGAGACAGGGAGGCGCCTAGGAGCGGAACGAGAACCCGCATGGATTTCCCGGATAGCATGCTCATAATTTACACCCAAAAGCCGGCGCCGCGGGCCGACCGAGCAAAACGGGCCGCTATGCCCTGGATTCGCGCCCGCGCTCGCCGTCCGGGAGCGCATTGAGATGTTCGGCAAGCTTGCGCAGACTCGTCAAGTTATGAACCGGCATGAAATCGTGAACGTAGGGCAGCGCCGCTTGCATGCCGCGGGTCAGCGGTTCGTAAACAGGCGACCCCAATAGCGGATTCAGCCAGATGAGCCGCCGGCAGGAGCGCCGCAGCCGGGCAACCTCGCGGCGCAGCAACTGCGGATCGCCGCGGTCCCAGCCGTCGGAGACGAGCAGCACGACCGGGCCGCGGTTAAGCACACGGCGCGACCAATGGACATTCAAGTTGCGCAGAGACTCGCCGATGCGCGTCCCGCCCGACCAGTCGGGCACGTGGGAAGAAAGCTGCGCAAGCACGGAGTCCAACCGCCGGCGCCGCAGCCGGTGAGAAATGCGAGTCAGGCGCGTGGCGAACAGGAACGTCTCGACCTGCTCCAGTCCGCTCGAAACGACGTAGGCAAAACGGACCAGCATCGAGCTGTACCGCTCCATCGACCCGCTGACGTCGCACAGCAGCACGAGAGGCCGCCGGCGCAGCCTGCGCCCGCGTTGCGGGATGCGCAAAGCCTCCGCGCCGCCGCGGGCGCTCTTGCGCAACAGGCGCCGCAAGTCAACCTCGCCGCCGCCGCTCCGCCAACGCCGCGACCGCCGCAGGCCGGGCTGCCAACGGAGCTCCGCCATCAGGCGCTCCGCCTCCTCCAACTCTTCGCCGGTCATGTCCTTGAAGTCTTTTTCTTGCAGCGCCTCCCTGTCGCTGAAGGTCCCCAGAGCGACAGACGCCGTCGGCTGTTGCGCAGAGCCGCCGCCCGAAGAACCGTCGTCGCCGCGCAGCGAGGGCGTCTCGACCCGAGGCTTGCCGAAGCGGCGTTCCTTGCCCAGCGGCCGGACATCGTGCGTCGTCCGCTCGCCCGGCGGTTTGCGCCAGAAAATGCGGAACGCCTCGTCGAAAACGGGCAAGTCCTCGGCGCGGCGGACGAGCAGCGCCCGCAACGCATGGTAAAACTCCCCGCGCCGCCCGATGCCGACATGCTCCAGCGCTTGGGCAACATCGAGCATCCCGCCGGCTTGGACATCGAGTCCGAGCGCCCGCAGCAAGCGGCCGAACTGCAGGAGATTTTCGAGCAGGAAGGCCATCAGCGGGGCGTGGCGCGGTCGGCGTCTGCGGTCGAGCGCGCGCCGCGGTTCAGCGCCCGCGCCAACATGCCGCGGGCGGGCTCCCCGCGGACCGCTCGGATGTCCTCCTGGTTCTTGAGCAGCAGACCGAGCGTTTCGTCGATCGTTTCGGCGCTCAGCCTTTCTTTGTCGAGAGCAACGAGAGCGGCGATCCAATCCAGAGTTTCCGAAACGCCCGTCGTTTTGTACAGTTCCGCCCGGCGCAGTTCCTGGACAAAGGCGGCGACCTGCTCGCTGAGGCGCCGCGAGGCGCCGGGGGCTTTGGCCTCGACGATGCGCAACTCCTTGTCGAAATCGGGATAGTCGATCCAGCAGTAAAGGCAGCGCCGCTTCAAGGCGTCGTGCAATTCGCGGGTGCGGTTCGAAGTAATCATGACGATCGGCGGACGCGCCGCCCGGATCGTTCCCATTTCGGGAATCGTCACCTGAAAATCCGAGAGCATCTCCAAGAGATAGCCCTCGAATTCCTCGTCCGCTCGGTCGAGCTCGTCGATCAACAGCACCGGGGCGCGGCCGCCGTGATCGACGGCGCGCAGCAGAGGTCTCTCAATCAGGAAATCGCGGCTGAAAAGCTCGCGGCGCGCGGACTCGCGGTCCACTGCGCCGGCGGATTCCATCAGTCTGATCTCGAGAAGCTGCCGCGCGTAGTCCCACTCGTAAACCGCGTGGTTGACATCGAGACCCTCGTAGCACTGCAAGCGGATCAACTCCGTATCGAGCGCGGCGGCCAAGACTTTGACGACCTCGGTCTTGCCGACGCCGGCCTCGCCTTCGAGAAGCAGCGGCCGGCCGAGCTTCAGCGCAAGGTAGATCGACGCGGCAAGACCGCGGTCCGCGATATAGTCCCGGCCGGCCAGGATCGACTGCACCTCGTCGATCGAGGCGGGCAAGAAACCGTCCGCTGCCGGCTTGCCAGGCAAGGTCAGCCGGCGCACCGCTCCGCCGCGGCCGTAAGCGCCCGCCGCACCCAGACGTGAGCGACGGCCCGGCGGTATTCTTCCGAAGCGTAAATGTCGCCGATGAGGCCGCCGTCGAGATCGGCTGCGGCATTTTTCGAAGCGGCGGCGATAACGTCCGCCGACGGAGCTTGCCCCACAAGGCCCGCCTCGACGCTTGCAGCCCGTGTCGGCTTGTCCGTGAGGCCGCCGAGCACGACGCTTGCCGCCGTACACTTGCCGGCGGAAAGCGTAACGCTTGCAGCGGCGCCGATCACCGCATACCGCGACGCCGGATGAGCGAGCTTGGCGTAGGCGGAACCCTGACCGGGCCCTGCCGCGGGCAACTCGATGGAGGCGAGCAACTCGTCTTCGCGCAGGGATGTCGTCATCAAGCCTTCGAAGAAGTCCTCCGCCGCGACCGACCGCGAGCCTCCGGGCGAGGTCAAATGGAAGGTTGCGCCAAGAGCGACGAGCGCCTGCGGCAGGTCGGATGCGGGATCGGCGTGCGCAACGTTTCCGCCGATGGTGCCCCGGTTGCGCACGGCCGGGTCGCCGATCTGCGCGGCTGCCTCGGCAAGCGCCCGCGCGCGCTGCCGCAAGACCTCCGACGAGGCGAGTTCGGCATGCGTCGTTAACGCCCCGATCGTCACGGCGCCGTTGCTTGCCGCAATTCCCTTCATCTCGGGAATCCGGCCGATGTCGATCACAACCGAAGGAGCGGCGAGCCGCAGCTTCAGGATGGGGATCAGGCTGTGGCCGCCGGCCAGAACCTTCGCTCCGGGATGTTCCGCGAGCAGCCGGCCCGCCTCGGCTATCGAACTTGCCCGGTGGTAACTAAACTCGGGTGCAAACATCGCTCAGTTTCCTTTCCCTTCTTGAATCGCCCGCCAGACACGCTCGGGGGTGAACGGCATGTTCACCGCGGCTGCGTTGAACGGCTTCAGCGCGTCCATCACCGCGTTGTAAACGGCGGCGGTGGAGGCGATCGTACCCGCTTCGCCGATGCCCTTGACGCCCAGCGGGTGGTGGGGCGACGGGGTGACCGTCGAGAGCACTTCGATCTCGGGCAGCTTGTCGGCCCGCGGTAGCGCGTAATCGAGCATCGTCCCCGAGAGCAACTGGCCGTCTTCGTCGTAAACCGCTTCTTCCCACAGCGCCTGACCGATGCCTTGCACGACGCCGCCGTGGACTTGCCCGGCGACGATCGTCGGGTTGATCTGCGGGCCGCAATCGTCGAGCGCGATGTAGCGTTTGAGCTCGACCTGCCCGGTTTCGGCATCGACTTCGACGAGCGCCAAGTGGGCGCCGTAGGGAAAGACGAAATTCGGCGGATCGTAGAACGTGGACGCCTCCAAGCCGGATTCGACGCCTTCGGGCATATTCCACGAGACATTGGCCATCAGCGCGATGTCCTGAATCGTCTTGCCGTTGTCGGGCGATCCCTTGACGAAGAAGTTGCCGTCTTCGTATTCCATGTCTTCGACGGCCGCTTCGAGCAGGTGCGCGGCGATCACCTTGCACTTTTCCCGAATCTTGCGCGCCGTCAGCGCCAGCGCCGCGCCGCCGACCGCCGTCGTACGGCTGCCGTAGGTGCCCCAGCCCATGGGCGTGTTGTCGGTGTCGCCGTGGAAGACCTTGACGTCGTCGGGCGAGACCCCGAGCTCGGCGGCGACAATCTGGGCGAAGGTCGTTTCCTCCCCCTGGCCGTGGGGCGAAGAGCCGATGAAGACGTGGACCTTGCCGCTCGGATGGAAACGGACGATGGCGCTTTCCCACAGTCCGCCCTGGAAGCCGATCGCGCCGGCCACCTGCGACGGTCCGAGACCGCAAATCTCCACGTAGGTGGAAAGACCGATGCCCAGATAGCGCCCCTGCCGCCGGGCTTCTTCCTGCTCGGCGCGCAAGCCGGCATAGTCGGCATGGCCCAACAGCTTGTCGAGCGCCTGCTCGTAGTTTCCGCTGTCGTAGGTCAGGCCGGTAACCACGTCGTGGCCGTCGTCGAATTCAGGGATGAAGTTCTTCCGGCGAACTTCGGCCGGGTCCATGCCGAGCTTGTCCGCCAGCACGTCCACGAGGCGCTCCAGCATGAACGTCGCCTCGGGCCGGCCGGCGCCGCGGTAGGCTTCGACGGGCGTTTCGTTGGTGTAAAGCCCGTAAACTTCCTCGTGGATCGCCGGGATGTCATAGACCCCGGAGAGCATCAGGCCGTGGAGAATGGTGGGAATGCCCGGCGCGGCGGTCGAAAGATAGGCGCCCATTCCCGCGCGGACCGTCGCCCGGATGCCGGTGATCCTGCCGTCGTTCGACGCGGCCAGCTCGACATCCTGGACGTGATTCCTGCCGTGCGTCGTGGCCTGGTAGTTTTCGCTGCGCGTCTCGGTCCACTTGACCGGCGCGCCGAGCTTCATCGCGCAGAATACCGTCACGAAATCGGCCGGATAAACGGCGATCTTACTGCCGAAGCCGCCGCCGACCTCGGGCGCGATCACGCGCAGCCGGTCTTCGGGAACGCCGGTAACGAGCGAGCAAAGGAAGCGTACGATGTGCGGGTTCTGGGTAGTGTTCCAGAGCGTCAACTCGCCCGAAGCTCTGGTGTAGCTCGCCACCGCCGAGCGGGTTTCCATCGCCGTGGGGATCAGGCGCTGCTGCAGGATGCGTTCCTTCACGATCACGTCGGCGTTGGCAAAGGCCGTGTCGATGTCTCCCCCGGTTACGGTCCAATGAAAAGCCTGGTTGCCCTCGATCTCGGCGTGAAGCCGCGGAGCGTCGGGGCCGCCGGCATGTTCGAGGTCGATCACGACGGGCAACGGGTCGTAGTCCACGTCGATGAGATCCAGCGCGTCGTATGCCTGGTAACGGCTTTCGGCAACGACGACCGCGACGATCTCGCCGACATAGCGCACCGTGTCCTTGGCCAGACAGGGGTATTCGGCGATCTTCAGGTCGGAGTCGGGCAGCAACCAGGCGCACGGCGACGGTTGCAGCGCGCCTGCGGTATCGGCGTTGGTATAGACGGCGACGACGCCGCGCGCGCTTTTCGCTTGCGAGGCGTCAATTGCCTTGATGCGGGCGTGGGCGTGCGGACTGCGCAGCATCGCCGCGTGGAGCATGCCCGGCAGAGTCAGATCGTCAGTGTACGACGCCGCGCCGGTAATCAGGCGCGGGTCCTCGCGGCGGCGAATTCCGGAACCGAACATTGCCGTGCTCATGACGCCTCCTCCTGAACCGCGTCGCGCACCGCCCGGACAATGTTCTGGTATCCGGTGCAGCGGCAGAAGTTGCCCTCGAGTCCGTGCCGGATTTCCTCGTCGCTCGGGTCGGGGTTCGTGCGCAGAATCTCATGCGCCGCGAGAATCATGCCCGGCGTGCAAAAGCCGCATTGCAGCCCGTGCTTGTTCCAGAACGATTCTTGCAACGGATGGAGTCCGCCGTCGCCGGCGAGGCCCTCGATCGTCGTGATCTCCGCGCCGTCGGCCTGCACGGCGAGGCAGGTGCATGACTTGGCCGCCGCTCCGTCGAGCAGCACCGTGCAAGAGCCGCACTGGCTGGTGTCGCAGCCGACCTTCGTGCCGGTCAGGCAGAGCGCGTCTCGAATGAAATGAACCAGCAACAGCCGGGGTTCGACCTCGCGTTCATAGCGGCGGCCGTTGATGGCGATGCTTACGGGAACCGTCACCCCAGTAACCTCCCTACTGAAAAAGGGCCGCAACGGCCCGGATTGTCAACGCAGCATGATTGTATATCAATCGGGCCGACGAATGCCGCGCGAAAATTTCGATATTTCGAGACGGACCGAGGGTCGCGCCGGAAGCGGCGGGCAACGGACGGCGTCTCAGCGCTCCGAGTACTGCGTTACGTGTTTGACGAGCAGCGACGACATCGCCTCGGGCGCCAAGTCGGGAATCCAGTGGCTGACGCCCTGCAGAATCTCGAAGCGGTAGGGACCCTCGACGTACTGCTCGGTGAGCGCCGCGCCGTCGATGCAGAGCGCGGTATCGCCGTCGCTCCAAACGAACATCGTCGGCGTCTCGACGGCGCCGACCGCCGGCCCCCGCGGCTTGCGGTTGGCGATGTTCGCGCGATACCAGTTCAGGGCGGCGCCGAGCGCCGCCTTCGACCCGAGGACGCGCACGTACTCGGCGACCGCAGCGCCGTCGATGCCGGCGAAGATGCCGCGCAATGCCGCGCGGTCGTTGGCGAGGAAGGCGTCTTCCGAATCCGGCCGGACGAACCGATCGAAATAGGATGACGCTTCGACCTGGCACGACGTCGGGTCGTTCAGCACCGCGGCGAACGCGTCCGGATGCGGGACCGACACCGGGTTCGCCGTGATGACGCGATCCCGAGCGGCGACTGCGACGACCCAGGCGACGACCGCGCCCCAGTCGTGACCGGCAATGTGGAACCGCTCGGCGCCGATGGCGTCGGCCAGGCCGAGGACATCCTCGACGAGCAGCGGCAGCGCATAGTCCTCGACGGCGGGCGGGCGAGCTCCCGGCGAGTAGCCGCGCTGATCGGGCGCTACGGCGCGGAACCCGGCCTCGGCGAGCGCCCGGATCTGATGGCGCCACTCATAGGAGGTCTGCGGAAACCCATGCAGCAGGATGACAACCTCTCCGTCCTCCGGGCCGGCCATGCGCACGTCGAACGTGAAGTCGCCCACGTCAACCTGCGTCATCGCGATCTCGCCGCCGGACTCGCCCGCAACGGCCGGCGATCCGCTCGACGCGAGGAACGCCCGCCCGCAACATACCGCCGCCGGCAACCGTTTGATCGCGGGAATATCCATCGGTTCAGCATACCGCGGCAAGGCTGCGGAGCGGCTCGATCGGCGGCGGCGGTTCTCGGAACGTGTACAATCGGCCAATCCCCGGCGCGAGGCCGCGATGACGGCGAACCGCGCGCCGGATCGAAAATCCCATGCATCCACTGGTTATCCTGCTGCTCGCCATCGGCGTCGTTCTGTTTCTGATCGTCAAGTTGCGCGTGAACGCCTTTGCGGCTCTGATCGTCGCGGCTACGACCGTCGGGCTGCTGTCTCCCAACATCGAATTGGGCGACGTAATGGGCGAGGTCGCGGCTTCGTTCGGCCGCGTTTGCGGGGGCATCGGCATCGTCATCGCGCTGGCCGCCGTCGTGGGCCAATGCCTGATGGAAAGCGGAGCGGCGGACAAGATCGTGCGGGCGCTGCAGCGGCTGATGGGCAAGCGCAACCCTGCTTTCTCGATGGTGGCCGGCGGATACATTCTTTCCATCCCCGTTTTCTTCGACACCGTTTTCTATTTGCTGGCGCCGATCGCCCGCGCCACGAGGGTTCGCACCGGCAAGAACTATGTGCTTTACCTGATGGCCATCGCCGCCGGCGCGACCGCCACCCACGCTCTGGTGCCTCCGACCCCGGGGCCTCTGGCGATGGCGGAATACCTCGACGTCGATATCGGCATGATGATTCTCGTCGGGATCGCCGTCAGCTTCCCCAAGTCGATGGCCGGCTTGGCGTTCGCGTTTCTGCGGGACCGTCAGCTCAGCGTCCCGCTGCGCGACGCGCCCGGCGTTTCGGTCGAGCAGCTCAAAGCGGCGGCGCGGCAAGACGAGGCTGCATTGCCCGCTCTCTGGGAGTCGGCATTGCCGGTGATCCTGCCGGTCGTGCTGATCACGGCGAATACGATCCTGTCCGCGCTGGAGGTCGGAGGGGCGGTCGGTTCGGCGGCGCGCTTCGCCGGCAACCCGAACTTCGCGCTGCTGGCCGCGATGGCCGTGGCCGTACGCACCCTGGTGCGCCAAAAGGGCGGCTCCCTCACGGACATCGGTCCGTCGATCGAACGCGCGTTGGCTTCGGGCGGCCTGATTATCTTGATTACGGCCGCGGGCGGGGCATTCGGCGGGATGCTGGTCAAATCCGGAATCGGCGACGAAATAGCGGGAGCTTCGCAATCTCTGGGGCTGCCCGCGTTGGCGCTGGCGTTCATTCTTCCGGCCATGCTGAAGCTGGCGCAGGGGTCGGGGACCGTGGCGATGATTACGGCGAGCTCGATCCTGGCGCCGCTGGCCGCAGAGGGTCTGCCGTTTCACCCGGTTTACCTGGCCTGCATGATCGGCTCGGGCTCGAAGCTCGGCTCCTGGATGAACGATTCGGGTTTCTGGGTTTACGCCAAGATGTCGGGGCTCACGGAAACCGAAACCCTCAAGACCTGGTCGCTGCTGCTGACCGTGATGGGCTTCGCGGGCGGGGCGATCACGCTGACCTTTGCGACGCTGTTTCCGCTGAAGTCCCTGTAAACCGGCGCAGGGAATCGAAGAGGAGCGCAGAGAGCATGCGGCCGGGGGAAGAGGGCGTCGAGCTTGCGCCGCCGTCTCATCGCGCGGCGCGGTGGATGCTCCGCTGTTTCCTGCGTCTCCCATCCCTTGTATCGGCTCGTCTTTCTTGCGACGAAACTGACCGTTGACGCCCCGCGCCGGATCGGCTATAGTTGTTTGAGAGCGCTAAGGCGCTCGCCCAAACTTGTTTGCAGGCGCCCGCTGGGCGTAATAGGGAAGTCCGGTGCAATTCCGGCGCGGTCCCGCCACTGTAAACAGCGAGCCTTCGGGACGATACGCCACTCCGGCGCGCGGCGCCGGGGGAAGGTTTTCCGAGGCGTTGGCGGCACAGCCGCCTGAAGCTGCGAGCCAGGAGACCTGCCTGCGGATTGGAATGGCAGTTCTTCCGCGGAGATACGGAGACCTGACCGGCGCGAGCCTCCCCGTTCGCGTGCCGCCGCCTCTGATCAACGCGTTCTTTTAACGGCCGCTTGGGCCGGAAGGAGCGTTATGTTTCGATTCGGTTCGACCGCCGCGGCGTCCGTGCTGCTGCTTGTCGGTTTCAGCGGCGATCTCGAGGCCGCCTCGATCGGCGGCACGGTTCGCGACGCCCAGGGAAGAGTCGTCGCCCGTGCGCTGATCCGCGCGCACGATATCGATAGCGGAACGCTGATTTCCACGCGCGGGGACGGGGCGGGGAATTACCTGTTGTCCGGACTCGGCGAGGGCGCGTATCTGCTGGAATTCGAAGACGGCGCATCGGCGCTGGCGGCTTCCGAGCGCCTGCAAATCCGCGGCGATTTGCGCGGCCACGACGTCACGCTCGCGGTGAAGAGCATCGAGACGGTCGTGATCGTCACCGCGGCCGGCACGCCTGCGGCGGGCGATGAAAGCGCCAAGGCGGCGAGCGTCGTTTCGTCCGACGAGATCGACCGGCGGCGGGAATTTTCCATTGCCGAGGCCGTGCGCAACGTACCGGGCGTGCGCGTGCGGCAGTTGCGCGGCCCCGGCGGTTTGACGACGATTCAAACCCGCGGCTTGCGCAATCGAGACACCGCCGTTTTGATTGACGGCCTGCGCTTCCGCGACGCCGCGGGCACGCAGGGGGACGCAACGCCGATCCTCCAGGATTTTCTGGTTGTCGATACGGACCGCCTGGAGTTTCTGCGCGGATCGGGTTCGTCGCTTTACGGATCGCATGCGATCGGCGGAGTGCTCAATATCCAATCGGCGTCGGGCGGCGGCCGCCCGCACGGCGAAATTTCGATCGACGGCGGCGGACTGGGCGCGGCCCGCGGCCTCGCCCGTCTCAGCGGTGGGCTTTTGCCGCTGAACCGCTTGGTTTACAGCGGCGGCGTCGCGCACCTCAACGTCAGCGAAGGCGTGGACGGCTTCGACCCCTACCGCAACACGAGCGGGCAAGGCTATTTGCGTTATAGCTTCAGGCCCGGCATTGCGCTTAGCGGGCGCTTCTACGGGGGCGGTTCGTTCGCCGCCCTCAACGAAAGCCCGACCTTGGTCGAGGCAGTCACGGCCAATCATCCCGCTGCCGGACCGATTCCGGCGATCGGCCTGCCGCCCGCAGAAGTCCGAAGATTTTCGAGAGGACAGCCGTTTACGGCCGGCAAGGCCACCTTCGTACCCGATTTCAACGACCCCGACGGCAGCCGCGCCGGCTCGTTTCTCTCGTTGGCGACGGTTTTCCAGCACCAAGTTGCTCCGGATCGATCCTACCGCTTGAGCTACCAACTGGTGGACACCGACCGCTCGCTGCGGGACGGTCCGGGGGGAGTCGGGTCATTCGAGCCGGTCCACAGCACCGTCGGCCGGTACAAGGGCCGCATCGACACGTTCCAGGCCCGGACCGACTTTTCGGCGGGCCGCGGGCAACTCGTCACGGTCGGCTACGAATACGAGCGCGAGGAGTACTTCGATTTCAACACCGACGGCAATCCCGATGCAGCGGCGCGGTTCGATTCGACTTCATCCAGCGAACAAGGCAGCCATTCGGCGTTCGCGCAAGATCAGATACGCTTCGGTGATTTCCAGATCGCTTTGTCCGGCCGGGCGCAGACATTCGATCTCCGGCGTCCTGTGTTCACGGGCGGGCGGAATCCTTATTCCGCCGCCGCAGCAGCTTCGCCGGACGGCGCCTACACGGGAGATGTTTCGCTGGCCTACTTTTTGACCGCAAGCGCGACGAAGCTGCGGGCGCACGGCGGCGCCGGCTATCGCGCGCCGTCTGGGTACGAGCGGTTCGGCGCCTCGTTTTTTCGCGGCGTCCCGAGTTTCTGGGGAGATCCGCATCTCGCCCCGGAGCGCTCGGCGGCATTCGACGCCGGCGTCGATCAATGGCTCGCCGGCGGCAAGGCGCGGCTTTCGGGGACATTCTTTTACACGGAATTGCAGGAAATCGTTCTCTTCGATTTCGGCGTCATCGATGCGGCGTCCGATCCTTGGGGGCGCTTTGGCGGCTACCGCAACGGCGGGGGAGCGTTGGCGCGGGGGCTGGAGATCGGCGTTTCGGCGTCGCCCGCGGCGGCAACGATGCTCAAGGCGGCCTATACCTATACGAATTCCGACTCGCGCGCGCCGACCGTGCCCGGAACGGATTTTTTCAAAACGCTCGGGGTCTCCGATCACATGTTTTCGCTGACGGCGATGCAGAGCTTCTGGAAGCGCTTCGACCTATCGTTCGATCTGTTCGTGCTGAGCGGATACCCGCTGCGTCTGTTCGGTGCGGGCGACCGCTTGTCGTTCGCAGGGCCGGTCAAGGCGGATGCCGTTTTCGGGTACGCCGTGCCCGTCGGCGAAACGCGCAGCGTGAAGTTTTACGGCAAGGTGGAAAACCTGCTCAATCGCCGCTATTTCGAAAACGGCTTTGCCGCGCCCGGCATCTGGGCCGTAGGAGGTTTACAATTCCAGTTTTAGCCATCCACGGGACAAGCGGAGCCGCGGGGGCGCCGCGATGACCGGCCGCGTCCGACTGCTCGCGGCAGCGGCGGCGGCCGCCGCTCTCGTCTTCTGGGTGGGAGACGGCGGCGGCGTTTTCCGGTTTTCCGGCGCGCCGGGCGGATACGGCGGATCCTCGCCGCCCGGCGCTGCGTTTCCGCGAACCTTCACGGACTTTCACGGCGTTGAAGTCACGCTGGCGCAAGCCCCGGCCCGCATCGCTTCGCAATCGCTGCCGACCGATCACCTCTTGTTTGCCGTCGTTCCCGCCGAACGCATAGCCGCGGTGAGCGCCTACGCCGGCCTCCAGCAGTACAGCAATGTCGTCGATCTGGTCCGGCGGCGCGGCATACCGGCGCTCCGCGGCGCCGAGCAGGCGGTGCGTCTGCAACCCGACCTGTTGCTCGTTTCGAACATTTCGCGGGCCGATTTCACCGATCTTGTGCGCAACGCCGGCATCCCGACGTATGCCATGCGCACTGTCTTCCGTTCGTTGGAGGAGATCGCGGACGGCCTGCGCCGGATCGGCGATCTGACCGGCGAGCCGGAAGCCGCGGCGGCCGCGGTCGCCGGGTTCGAAGCCGCGACCGCGGCCGCTGTTGCCAAGCGCCCCCCCGGCGGAGGGCATTCCCCGCCGCGTGTCTTGGCGCTGTCCGGCTTTTCTTACAGTTACGGCGAAGGCTCGCTGTTCGAGGACATCGTGACGAAGCTGGGCGCAGTCAATGTCGGCAGCGAACAGGGATTGGGCGAGTGGGGCAAGGTCGGCAAAGAGCAGATCGCTGCTTGGAATCCCGACTGGATCGTGACCGGGTCGGGAGGAAGCAACCCGACCGATGTAGCGGAAAGGCTGGCGGCCGATCCCGCGGTCGCGGTCACCGCCGCCGGTCAAAAAAGGCAAATCCTGGTCGTCGAGAACCGTCACTACGTGACCACGTCGCATCATGTCGTCCACATGATGCAGGCCATCGCCGAGGCGCTCTATGACTCGCAGTAGGCCGTTTCCGGAACGAGGGCGGGCAAGTTGAAAACCCGCGTCCAACCGGTGGTCTATTTCGCGCTGGCCGCGGCTTTGCTCGGCGTTGCCGCCGCGGCGGGCATCCTCGTCGGCTCGACCGCGCTCTCGTGGGAAACGATAGGGCGCGTCCTGGTCAGGCATCTTTTGTCGTTTTCCGGCGAAGGCGTCAGCGCAGCCGACGACGTTATCGTCTGGACGATTCGGCTGCCGCGGGTTCTTGTCGCGGCTCTGTCCGGCGCCTCGCTTGCCGCGGCCGGGGCCGCGATGCAGGGGCTGTTCCGCAACCCGCTCGCCGAGCCAAGCGTCGTAGGCGTCAGCGCCGGCGCCGGACTGGGCGCGGTGCTTGCCTTTGTCACGGGGCTGGTTGCGCAATCGGCGCTCTGGCTGCCGTTGTGCTCGTTCGTTACCGCTTTGTTGACGCTGCTCGGCGTCTATTCGTTGGCGACGCGGTCCGGACGCACCCCGGTCGCCACGCTGCTGCTGGCGGGCATCGCCGTTGGGTCGTTTCTAACGGCGATGAGCTCGTTGCTGATTTCGATGAACTTCGTCGATTGGGAAGTCGCCGCGGAGATGCTGTATTGGATGATGGGCGGACTGGACAGCCGCTCGTGGGTCCACGTCTGGATCGCGCTGCCCTTCACCCTCATCGGCGGCGCTTTGACAATCTGGTTCGCGCGCGATCTCGACCTCATGCTGACGGGCGAGGAAGTCTCCGCATCCCTGGGCGTTGACGTGCAGGCTCTCAAACGGAGCGTCCTGGCCGCGGCGGCTCTGCTGACTGCTTCGTCCGTGGCGGTCAGCGGCATTCTGGCGTTTGTCGGGTTGGTCGTCCCGCACATCGTCCGCTTGATCCTGGGGCCGTCTCACCGTATCTTGTTTCCGGCCTCGATGTTGACCGGAGCGGTTTTTTTGATCGGCTGCGACATTCTGGCCCGAACGATCTACGGACCGATGGAAATTCGCCTGGGAGTCGTTACCGCGGCGATAGGAGCGCCGTTTTTCCTTTGGTTGCTGCACGCGCGCCGGCGGGAGTTGGGGGCGGCATGAGCGTCCTCGAGTTGTCCGCAGCCGCTTATGCGATCGACGGCAAGCGGATCGTGGAAAACCTGGATATGCGTATCGCCCGCGGCCGAGTGACCGCGGTCGTCGGCCCCAACGGCGCCGGCAAATCGACCGCTCTCAGATTGCTTGCCGGGCTGCTGAAGCCGGCGGCCGGCCGCGTCATGCTCGCGGGAAAAGATATCGCCTCTTTCACGCGGCGGGAGTTGGCGCAGCGCGTGACCTATATTCCGCAAGATGCGGCGCCCGACGTCGCCTTCACGGTCCGCGAATGCGTCGGCATGGGGCGTTATTGCCGCAGAGGGCGCTTCGAAGCCGAGACCGACCGGGACCGCAAGGCGGTCGAGGCCGCCTTGCGCATCACTGACGCCAGGCTCCTCGTGGACCGTTGGTTAAACGAATTGTCCGGCGGAGAAAAACAACGCGTCATGCTGGCGCGGGGCTTGGCGACGGAATCTGAATATTTGCTGCTGGACGAGCCGACCGCGAACCTCGATATCGACCATGCCTTGTCGCTGCTCGATCTCTGCGGCGAAATTGCCGCCGCCGGCCGCGCCGTTGTGTTGGCCCTGCACGATTTGAACAGCGTGCTGCGTGTCGCCGATTTCGTTTACGTTCTGTGCAGCGGTCGGCTCGGCGCCGCCGGCAAACCGCGCGAGACATTGACCGCGGATTTGCTGGAGCGGGTGTTTCGCGTGAAAACGGAATTCGCGGCCGTCGGGAGCGATACCGTGCTGCGCTTCGAGCGGCGCGGCGGCCGGTAGGGCGCCGCGGGACGCTACGACCGCGCCTTATATTGCTGCCGTTCGCTGCGGCGAAGGTTTTTGGCAATTGCCGGCAGGCCCTCGGAGTCCGACTTGACCGGCGCGTCCGAGCGTTTCCAGAAATTCCGGAAATAATCCACCATCGACCAGATCGTCACCAGCACCACCAGCCAAAGGACGATGTACGCCAAGCCGTCGATCAACGGCGAGTAAGGCGCCATCAACAGCAGCGAAACCGCCAGAACCTGCGCCACCATCTTCGTTTTGCCCAGGTCGCTGGCGGCGATTGTGACCCCTTCGGTCAAGGCCACGTAACGCAGCGCCGAAACGACGAATTCGCGGCTGACAATCAGCACGACCATCCACGCCGGCACGCGATCGAGCTCGACGAGCGAAATGAACGCCGCCGAGATGAGCAGCTTGTCGGCAATCGGGTCCAGCAGCTTTCCCAGGGTCGTAACCTGCCGCCGCCGCCGGGCGAGGTAGCCGTCGAGCAGGTCGGTGAGCGCGGCGGTCAGAAAAATGAGCAGCGCAATCCACTCGCGCGTGAAGGTAACCCAACCGGCATCGACCTCGATGCTGCCTTTGCGCAGCAGCACGGCCAGCAGAACCGGCACGAAAAATATGCGCGACAGCGTCAGCGTATTGGGAAGATTCATCCCGGCAAACCTCAGTCCACGATCATGCGCAGCTTGAAAGAGAGGATGTCTCGCATTAGCCTACTATATTTCGGGATGTCGGGTCAGGACGGGCGCTTGTGTTTTTAACGGGCAACGCGGAGCCGCGGGCGCCCTCGCGGTCAACTGCGCAGCGGCGGATGCGGGACGACTGGGAGCGCCGCGCTCGCGAGGATGCTGCGTACTACGCGGCGTTCGGGGGCAGGAATCAGAAGCCCGAGGAATTTTTCGCCTCCGCCGGCGACGCCTTGACCGCCATCCGCTCGGAGTTGTATCGGCTTTCGCCTGAGGGCGCCGCGCCGCGGATGTCGGCCTTGGAGATCGGTTGCGGGCCGGGGCGGCTGATGCGGCCCCTGAGCGCGGAGTTCGGCGCTGTCTCGGGGGTTGACGTTTCGCCGACAATGGTCGAGCTTGCGCGCGAGAACCTCGCCGCAACGGCCGGCGCCAGGGTCGAGTTGTCCAACGGATCGGACCTCCGCCAATTCGCTTCCGAGTCGGTCGATTTCTGTTATTCCTACGCCGTTTTCCAGCACATACCCGAGCGCGCCGTCGTGCTGTCGTACATGCGCGAGGCCTGCCGTGTTTTGAAGCCCGGCGGCGTGTTCCGGTTTCAGGTCAACGGCTTGCCGCGGGCCGGCGCCGCGCGCCCGGAACCCGTCGCCGGCTGGTCGGCGCGGTCCGGCGCGCCCGCGGGCTCGGTCGTTCTCGACGACCGCCCCGACACCTGGAGCGGCGTCAGCTTCTCGGGTGAAGAAATTGCTGCTTTTGCGGCGGGCGCGGGCATGCAACTGCCGGCGATGGACGGCTTCGACACGCAGTATTTGTGGGTGACGATGCGCAAGCCCGACGGCGGCGAGCAAGGCCCCGCGCCCGGCGTCCGTATCGCGCGTGTTACGAACTGCTACACCGACGATTGCCTGATTCCCTGCTCGGGGCGTTTCGCCGCCGCCTCGCTTTGGGTTCCGGGGCTGAACGCCGCCGCCGATCTCAACAACCTTAGGGTGGAGATCGACGGCGTACCCACCGCGCCGAGCTTCATCGGCCGCCGGCTTCCGAACGCGCCCTATCAGATAAACGTCTATCTGCCGCCGGATGTACGCACCGGCATCCTGCCCGTCCGGCTGCTCTGCGAAGACTTGCCGCGGGAGGTTGCCGGAGCGCTGCGGGTCATCCCGGAAGGGCCGGCGGCGCCGCGCGTCGTCAATCTTTGCGACGGAGTCAATCTACTTTCGAAGCTGAACATCGAGAGCCGCGTCATCAAGGTTCAAATCGAGGAGGCTCCTTATGCAACGGCCGCTGCGCTGCTCGAATCTTTTGCCGCGGCGATCGACGGCTGTCCGATTACGGACGTCGACGCCTTTTGCATCGATCCTCTGCCGCGGCTTTTCGAGTTGAATCTGGGCGTGCCCGACACGGTTTCGCCCGGCGCCTGCAATCTCTATATGACGCTCGGGAGGCGCAAGATCGGCCCGCTCGGGATTCAGGTTGCGTCCCGGTGATCCCGCTGAGCCACCCGGCGCGTCCGGCGCTGCAGTCGGCGGAGTTCTTTGCGCTTTACGGGGCGTTCGGACCTTTCGAAATTGCGTCGCCGCTGTTGCAGTTGCTGCTATGCGCCGGCTATGCCGGTCTCGGCCTGGACTTAGCGTCTGCTGAAACGGCAGTTCGCCTCGGCGCCTATGCCGGCGGTTGCGCGGCGGCCTGCGCTCTGGCGCGGAGTCTGTGCGCCGGCGGCGGCGCGGCGGCCTGGGCCGCGGCGGCTTATTGCGCGGCGCCGTCGCGGATGCATGCCTTGATTCAAGGCGGCAATTCGAACGAGTTATTGTTCTGGTCTCTGGCCCCTGTTTGCGCTCTTGCCTGCGACAGGTTCCGCCGGAAGCCTACGCCGATTCGTTTTTCGGCGGCGGCCGTCGCGGCGCTCGCCTGGGTCTGCTCCCGAGCCTGGTTGGCGACTCTTTGGGATCTCGTGTCCGCCGCCGAGATCCTTGTCATCGCCGGCGCGCTGCTGTATCGGCCTTCGCAGGCTCGGCGGTTGGTCGCTCTGCCTTTGCTGAGCGCCGCTCTTGCGGGGGGCGCGGCGATGACGCCAACGCCGCGGCCCCCGGCGGCGGCGAACGGCTGCGCCCGCGTCGCCGGTCTGGACGACCTGCGGACCCAGTTGAACCCGGTGCTGTCCGCCGCGAGTGAAAAAGTGTTTGCCGCATCTTCGATCGAGCGGGCCGGAGAAGCGATTCTGTGGGCGCGGGCCATGGGCGCGCCCGCGCTATGGGCGCCGGATCGGCGGCGCTTCGCCGACTTGCTGGAACCGGCCGCCGGCGACGACTCCTCTCTATTCGCTCTCGGGGGATCGGTTCCGGGCGATGCGGCGCTCGTTTCGCGCCGCCTGTGGGAGAATCTGCCCGCAATACGCGGCGTCTATGACCGCGAAGCGCTGGAGCAATACCTGCTTTGGGCAGACCGTCCGGAGTCCCTTCGCGTTCGGATCGCAGACGGAGCGCTCTCCATCCGGGCCGATCTTTCGGTCATGGACGCGGTTCTCGTGCGGGCGCCGTTCGCCGTCGGCTGGGAACTCTTGTCCGGCGGCGGCCGACTGTTCCCCGACCCCGTCGGCTACACGGTGTTCGTGCCGGAGGCGGATGCGTCCGGCGAAACGCGAATCGAGATCGCGCCCAAGCGCTTCCGGGCGGTCTTGCCGCAGCCCGCCCCGCTGCACGAGGAGGACTTCCCCGCGGTCGCCCCCGGCGGCCTCGTCCACGGTATCGAACTGACTCCTCCGCCGTTCGCCGCGGGAGACATCGTTTCGATCTTCGGCAGCGGTTTTCTCCCGAGCGACACGTTTGTGCGGATCGATGGGAAACGGGTAGAAGCGCTGTATGTCGGCGCCAAGCAGATCAACTTCAAGCTGCCTGCGCCGCTCGCTCCGGGGAGACATGAATTGATTGTCGAAAGCGGCGGATTGCGCAGCTTTCCCCGGCCGGTCGAGGTGCGCAAGCAATGAGGCGGCGGATGCGGATTGCGGCAGCGGCCTTGGTCTTGAGCCAGGCGGCCGCGGTTTGCGCTCAACCGCCGCACGGCGACACCGTCGGTTTCTATCAGTGGCTGGGAGTCTCCGACCGGCCCGGCGACTTGCTGACGCAGGCGCGCCGCCGTGCGGTTGCCTTGGGCTCGCGGGTCTTTCGGCTCTATCTTGGCTGCCGCTACGATTACAAACATCCGGTGATGGACAAGCGCCGCTTCGACGGCGCCGAATCCCTCACGCCCGTTGAAATTCTTGCGTCAGTCGACCGCTACCGCGCCGTCCTTGACGACCCCGCGCTCGAGACCGTAATCTTTACCGTTTATTCGTGCGCCGACTACGGCGGCGGCCCGGACGATATCAACTTGCAGCGCCCGTGGTCCGAGCGGGAAGAAAAACTGGTCCGCGAACAGATTGCCGCGCTCGCCGAATGGCTCTACGCACGCTACGGCGGCCGGCGAATGACCGTCATCCTGGCGAACAACGAAACGGACGAAAAGCTTCTCGATATCGCCAACTACACGGGGTCTGCCGAGCTTGCCGCGGCGAATCTGCGCGCGTGGCTGCGGACGCGCCAGGCAGCGGTCGCAGCCGCCCGCGCGCGTCATCCCGGTGCGACGCTGCAACTGTTTCACGCAGTGGAAATCTCGCTCGTCAATCTGCATTTGGTTGCGAGGGACGGGGGCTTTCACAAGGCTCCCCGAGCGGGGGTGAACGCGCTCTCCCACATCCTTCCCGAGATCGAATGCGATCTCGTTTCCTATTCGTCTTACGAATCCACGAATTCGCCGTACGAAACGCAAGACCCCGACGCCCCACCGTCCGCGTCCGGCGAGCGTCTGCTGCGCGACCTCGACCGCATCCGCGAAGCGGCGCGCGGCTCGGTCGGCGCGGCGGGGCGCAAGCGGTTCGGCGACCGCTTCGTGATGATCGGCGAGCTTGGCTACTCGCGCGACCGCTTCGAGCATCTGGCGACGGGCGGCGTGAAGCCGCGCCTGCGGGCCGCCTTGGGCGCCGCCTTCGACTGGGGTTGCCCCTACATCGTTCTCTGGCAGACGTTCGACGCTCCCCGCTCGGGAGGCGCCGCCTGGGGATTCGGCCTTTACGACCGGCGGGGGCGGGCGCCCGCGATCCATGCCGCGCCCGGAAGTTGCAACACCTTGCTCGACTGCATGAAGACCCTGTTCGCGTCCGGCCTCGATGCCTGGTGAGCCGGCCGTCGTTGGAGACAATGGTTGGCATGAGGATCGATGGCCGCTCGGCCGATCGCATGCGCCCGATTACGATCACGCCGGACTATATGCCTACCGCCGAAGGCTCCGCGCTGATCGAGATCGGCAACACCAAGGTGATCTGCACCGCTTCGGTCGAGGACGGAGTGCCTGCGTTCATGCGCGGCAGCGGGCGCGGCTGGGTGACGGCCGAGTACGCGATGCTCCCCCGCGCCACCACCACCCGCACGCCGCGCGAGGTGAGCCGCGGCCGCCCCTCGGGGCGCACGGCGGAAATCCAGAGGCTCATCGGCCGCTCGTTGCGCGCCGTCGTCGACCGCGGCAAGCTCGGAGAACGCACCGTCCACGTCGATTGCGACGTGATTCAGGCCGACGGCGGCACACGCGCCGCATCCATTACCGGCGGCTGGGTCGCGATGGCGGCCGCGGTCAAGCAACTGCACGATTACAAGGCGATCCGGGAGCTCCCGCTGCGCGCATACCTCGGCGCCGTCAGCGTCGGCGTGGTCGCAGGCCGGCCCATGCTCGACCTCTGCTACGAGGAAGACTCGCGCGCGGACGTCGATATGAACGCCGCGATGACTTCGGCCGGGGAATTCGTCGAGGTTCAGGCCGGCGCCGAAGGCCGCGCGTTTTCCCGCAACCAATTGTCGGAACTGCTTTCTCTGGCAGAAATTGGAATCGAGCAAATTATTCAAAAACAAATGGTTGCAATAGAAATTTAAGATTATGATCGAGATTTTCTGCGCTACCGGCAATCGGGCGAAGCTCCGCGAATTCGAGAGCGCCTCGGGCGCAGAGATCTCGATCCGCGGCTGCGGGCCGTTCGACTGCCCCGAAACGGGGGACACTTTGGAGGCCAACGCGCAACAGAAGGCGCTCTGTTACAGCAGCCGGGTAGAAGCCGAGTGGCTCTTTGCCGACGATTCCGGGCTTGTCGTCGATGCGTTGGGGGGCGAGCCCGGCGTCCACTCCGCGCGGTATGCCGGAGAGCCGCGCAGCGAGCGGGCCAACAACGATCTCCTGCTGCGCAGGCTGCGCGGCGTGCCGCGGGCCGAGCGGACGGCCCGCTTTGTCTGCTCCATCGCCCTGCTCCGCTGGGGGCGCATGGCAGCCTGTTTTCAGGGCCGCGTCGAGGGCCTGGTTCTCGACGCCCCGGATGGCGAAGGGGGATTCGGCTACGATCCGCTGTTTTACTTTCCGCCGCTCGGCGCATCGTTCGGCCGCCTCGGCGCAGAGAACAAGTGGCGCTGCAGCCACCGCGGGAACGCCTTTCGCGCGATGCTTGCCTGGCTACGTTTGAACGCATGACCGCCGGAACCCATTACCTCGCCTTCGAAACCGGCGGCACGAAGCTGGTCGCCGCCGTTGCCGGTCCCGACCGGCGGATTTGCGAGACGGCTGTGATTTACCGCGAAAAATACGATCGTGCCGAGAGGAGCTTCGAGCGAGTCGCCGCCGCGGCCGAGGCGCTTTACCGGCGCTACGCCGCGAACGGCGCGGATTTCCGCGCGATCGGCTTCGGTTTCGGCGGCGCCGTCAGGCGCTCGACCAACAGCCCGCACCTGTGCCTGCACGAAGACGGGTGGGAGGAGATTGACATCGCCGGAGAGCTTGGCGCGCGGTTCGGCCTGCCGGCGTTCGTCGAAAACGACTGCAAGCTGGCCGCGTTGGCCGAAGCCCATTGCGGCGCCGGAGCGGGGGCGTCTTCGGTGTTCTACGTGACTCTGGGCACGGGGGTCGGCGGCGGGTTCGTGCGGCAAGGCCGCATCCACGCGCTCGGGGACTGCGGAGAGGCCGAAATCGGCCACGTCGTAGTCGCCCCCGACGGGCCGCCGTGCTGGTGCGGCGGGCGCGGCTGCGTCGAATCCGTCTGCTCGGGCCCCGGCATGAGCCGCTTGGCGGGACTGCTTGGGGAACGGCGCCCCGGCCTTTGGCGTTCTTCGACGCTTTTTGCCCCGGATCCGCCGGACAGCAGGGCGATCCTCGCAGCTTGGCGGGCTGGAGACCCGTTCGGCTCGCTGGTCGTCGAGCGCTCCATGGACTACCTGGCGACGGCGCTGGCCGCCGCGGTCAACCTTACGGTTCCCGAAAAGATTGTCATCGGCGGCGGCCTCGGGACGGCGAGCGCGCGCCTGCTCGACTTGCTGCGCGAGCGGACGGCCCCGCTCGTGGTTCGCTATTTCCGCGACGCTTTCGAGATCGTCCCCTCGAAGCTGCGGGAGCAGGCCGTGACGCAGGGCGCCGCAATCCTGGCTGCCCAGAAG
The DNA here is from genome assembly GCA_965214915.1 of Bryobacterales bacterium. Lineage (GTDB taxonomy): Bacteria > Acidobacteriota > Terriglobia > Bryobacterales > UBA6623 > CATQHP01. Next base: position 740,351 of record CBDCCP010000002.1, read on the forward strand.
ATCGCCGCCCGGCAGCCCTGACGATTCGAGGCGCAGCGGCGGCTCGGCCGGCCTTCAGCCATGGGCGGAATGCGCCGGCGCCTTCGCAGTGCGCGGCGAAAGCGGCGAGGGAGGCGCGGCCTTTGCCGTGCGATTGCGCGGTTGCTCTGTTCGGCTTTTCCGTGCCGTCCATAGTGCGCCCCGCCATTGTTGATCCATTTCTCCCCTGTATCGCCGAAAAAATTCCCTGGGGGGGGCGCAGCCCCCCTGCCCATTCCCCGCATGAAGTAAAGCAGTACGGATTCACGGCGTGAGCGTCCGGGCCACGCGGAAACCGACGTCGTAGTTGATGCGGAGGCCGGCGTCGGTCCAACTACGGTTCGCCGCACGGAGAGCCCTCGAGTGGTCGAACCAGGAGCCGCCGCGCAAAACGCGGAGCGAACAATTTCTGTTCTCCCACGCCCTCCCGTCGCTCGGCGCCCCGTCATAATTGCCGTTCCAGCAATCCTGAACCCATTCATAAACGTTCCCATGCATGTCATACAATCCAAAGTCGTTCGATCTATACGACCCCACTGCTATCGTTTTCCCATAGCCCGAATCTCCATAGTTCGCCTGATTCGGCAATATGTCGTCCCCAAAGCTGTACCGCGTTCGACTCCCCGCACGCGCCGCGTATTCCCACTCCGCCTCGCTCAATAACCGATATTCCTGTCCCGTCTTCTCGCTCAACCACCGCAAATAGTCCTTGGCATCCTCCCAACTCACATTGATTACCGGACGACGACCCCGCCCCCAGCCGTTATCGTCCGGACGGTAGCCGTCGCAGTTCCCGTCCGCCCAATAGGAATCCCACTCCGCGAACGTCACCTCGTATACGCCTACCGCAAAGGCTTCCGCAATCGTCACCCCATGCACCGGACCCTCGTCGCCATCCTGCCCCTCCTCGTTCTCCGGCGAGCCCATCAGGAAACTCCCCGCCGGCACCACCACTATCTCCGGACAGGCAGCGCCGTCGCGAAACTTCTCCCCGGGTCTCTGCGCCGGCGCCTTTGATGAGCCCCTGTTCCGTTTCATGCCAAGCCTCTAATTCTTTGTCATGCTCTTGTCTATCTGTATGCGCTTGCCAAAGTAAGCGCGAGGCGTTTTCTGTTGTCAACAGACGAATTATTATTATAGAGACCGGCAATGCACTACCTATATTTCCTTAACTATTTTTACAATATTTACACTATTTAAGACCATTTTCCGCAGATATAACTCAATCGGCCAACCTCGAAATTGTGTCGTACGCCCGGTGCGGCGAGTTTCTCAGGCTGCCGGCTTCCCGGCTACAATAGACCCATGACGCCCGCCGGCGCTCGAAGAGACTTTCTTAAAACCTGCGCGCTCGGACTCGGTGGACTGGCCGCGGGCTGCGGGCCGCAACGGCCTCCGAACGTGCTCTTCATCCTGGTGGACGATCTGGGTTGGGCGGATGTCAACATCAACAGGCGCTCGCGGTTATACGACACGCCGAACATCGACCGCCTCGCCGCGAGCGGCATGCGCTTCAGCAGCGCGTACGCCGCCTGCCCGGTGTGCTCGCCCACCCGCGCCAGCATTCAGACGGGCAAGTACCCCGCGCGGTTGCAACTGACGAACTATATTCCGGGCACGCACCGGTTGCCCTATTCCGCGGTGATTCCGCCGCCGTTCCAGCAGCAGCTTCCGCACGCAGAAACCACCATCGCCGAGGCGTTGCGCCCCGCCGGGTATGCCGCGGGCAGCATCGGCAAGTGGCATCTCGGCGGCGACGGATTTCTGCCGACCGACCAGGGCTACGACTCCAACTACGCGGGAACCGCGTCAGGCATGCCGCGCAGCTTTTTCTATCCAAAGTGGACGGAGAACGTTCCGGCCGAGGGCAAGGACGGCGATTTCCTGCCCGACCGACTGACCGATCGAGCGCTGGAGTTTCTCGAGGCGAACCGCTCCGGGCCATTTTTCCTTTACATGGCTTACTACACGGTGCATATTCCGATCGAAGCCAAGCAGGAAGACATCGCTCGCTTCGAGGCGAAAGCCGCCGAGGGGCTGGTTCCGGGCAAAGATCATCACAATCCCATTTATGCGGCGATGATCTGGAATCTCGACCAAAACGTAGGCCGCATGCTCGACAAGCTCGAAGAGTTGGGCATCGCCGAGAAGACCGTTGTCATTTTCACTTCCGACAACGGCGGGTTGCAATCGCCCGAGTGGAAGGACGAGCCGGTAACCTCGAATCTGCCTCTACGCAACGGCAAGGGGCACTTGTACGAAGGCGGCATCCGCGAGCCGACGATCGTTCGCGCGCCGGGCCTTACCGAGCCGGGCAGCGTTTGCGACGGCGCGGTCATCAGCAACGACTATTTCCCGACCATTATGGAACTGACGGGAGCGGCCCAGGAGGGCGCGACCGACGGCGTCAGCCTCGTGCCGGCGCTGCGCGGAGAGGCGCTGCCCGAGCGCGATCTTTTCTGGCACTACCCGCACTATTCCAACCAGCTCGGGCGGCCCGGGGGCGCGGTGCGGCGCGGCGATTGGAAATTTATCGAGTTCTACGACGACGGTAGCCGCGAGCTTTACGATCTGTCGCAAGACATCGGCGAAAGCGACAACCTGATCGAGCGGCGCGCCGAGCTTGCCGCCGAGTTGGCGCGGGCGCTCGACCGCTGGCGGCAAGCGGTCGGCGCGGTCAGCCCCAAGCCCAACCCCGACTTCGATCCCCAAAAGAAGGATATCCGCGACCGTTCGTACCGCCCGCCGGACTGGGAGAGACTGTAGCGCGGCGCGCCGGAGCGCGCCGCGCAGTGGATAGTGAATAGTGGATAGTGGATAGCGAAGAGTCGGGGGCTGCGCCTCAGAGCAGGAATTTCAGGCCGAACTGCAATGCTCGGTTGAAGAAGTTGAACGCCTCGAAGCGGAACTCGATCTTGGACGTTTCGTTGAGCGGCAGCGGAAAGTTCCGGCGCCGCGCGAAATTCACCATGTTCGTTCCGGGGCCGTAGAATGTACGCTCTCGGCAAGAGCCGGCGACATATTTTCCCGGGAACGGCAGGAAGCGCCGCGGCGACGCGCGCTATCCGAGCTGAGATATCCGGCTTCGCCCCGTCTCAGGCGGGGATGTCTCAGGCGAGGATGTCGTCAATCACGTGTCCATGCACGTCGGTCAGGCGCCGGTCGATGCCGTTGTGCCGCCAGGTCAGCCGCTTATGGTCGATGCCCAGCAAATGCAGCATTGTGGCGTGGAAGTCGTATGGCGTCGAGACGCTCTCGACGGCTTTGGCGCCGATTTCGTCCGTGGCCCCGTAGCTGACGCCGCCCTTGACGCCCGCCCCAGCGAACCACACCGTGAACGCATTCGGGTTGTGGTCGCGGCCGAGGGTTCCTTCTTGGTGCGTAGGCATGCGGCCGAACTCGGTCGCCCACACGACCAGTGTGTCTGCGAGCAAGCCCAACGTCTTCAGATCCTGGAGCAGCGCCGCCGTGGGCCGATCGAGGATCGGGCAGTGACGCTCGTAGTCGGCTTTGAGCGTTTTGTGCGCGTCCCAGTTGAGCAGCCCGTCGACGCCGGACGCCCGCGAGGCGCAGAAGAGGTTGACGAAGCGCACGCCGCGCTCGAGCAGCCGCCGCGCAAGCAGACAGTTGCGGGCGTAGGCGGCTTTGAGGGGGTTGCGGTCATCGACGCCGTAGAGCTTCCTGACGGCGGGGCTCTCGCTCGCAAGGTCGGAGGCTTCGGGAGCCGAGAGCTGCATTCTCGCGGCCAACTCGTAGGCGGCGATGCGGGCTTCAAGGTCGCCGTCGCCCGGATGACGGTCGGCGTGGCGGCGGTTCAAGAAGCCGAGGAAGTTGCGGGCGCCGATCTCCTGCGCTTCGCCGATCGACTCCGGCCTGGCCAGATTGCGGATCGGGTTCTGGGCGTTGAAGACGATCGCCTGGTGTTCGGCGGGCAGAAAGCCGGCGCCCCAGTTGGCAGGACCGGCGGGCGGTTCGCCGCGGACGTCGGGGATGGCGACATAGGTCGGCAGATTGTTGTTGTCCGACCCGAGAGCGTAGCCGATCCACGAGCCGGCGGAGGGAAAGCCTTCCAGCACGAAACCGGTGTTCATGTAGATGCAGCCCGGCCCGTGGGTATTGGTCTTGGACTGCATCGAGTGGACGAAGGCGATCTCGTCGACCCATCCGCCCAGGTGCGGCAGCAATGCAGTGATCGGCTTGCCGGATTCGCCTCGCGGCTTGAACTCCCATGGCGAGCCCATCAGCGCGCCGTTCTTGCCTTGGAAGGTAACCAGTTCGGCTCCTGCGGGCGGCGGCCGGCCCGAGCGCCGCTGCAGCTCGGGCTTGTAGTCCCACAGGTCGATGTGCGAGGCCGCGCCGGGACAGAAGATCTGCAGGACGCATTTGGCCTTCGGCACAAAGTGCGGGCCGACAGCCGCCCCGGTCTCGCGCGGCAGCATGGCCGCAAGCGCGGCGCCTCCGAGGCCGTTGGCCATGTCGGCGAACCAGTCGCGGCGGGACGGAAGACGGCGGGGCGGCTTAGAAAACATAGATCAGCTCGTTCGCGTTGAGAATGGCGCGGGCGAACATCGTCCAGTCTTGGCTGTCGACGAACGCGAGGGATTCGCCAAGCTCCTCGGCGTCGGGCGCGCGTTGGAAAGCGAGTCTCCAGATGCGCCCGATGCGCGCCGCGGGATCGTCGCCCGCTTCGGCCTGCGAGCGCGCGGCCAGGAACTCGGCCTGTTGGAGCAAGAACGGGTTGTTGAGCAGGCTCAGCGCTTGGAGCGGCGTGGTGGTCGAGACGCGTTTCGGAGCCGCCAGAGCCGTGTCCGGGCAGTCGAACTGCCCGAGCAATTCCGGCTTCACCGAGCGTGCGTGCTGGTGGTAGGCCGAGCGGCGATAGGTTTCCGGTCCGAACTCCTCGATGGGGTAGTAGGTGGCGACGTTGTCAACCGTGTAGCGATAGAGCCGAAACCCGGGGCCGCCCATCGTGCGGTCGAGTCGGCCGCTGACGGCGAGCACCGTGTCGCGCACCTCCTCGGCGGAGAGGCGGCGCGGCGGTCGGCGCCACAAATAGACCGCGTCACGGTCTTCGGCCGCCGCCTCTTCGCGGTAAGCGCCGGATTGGCGATAGGTCGCCGAGAGCACGATATCCCGGTGCAGTCCCTTGAGGCGCCAGCCGTGCTTGCGGACCAGCCGGTCGGCCAGCCACTCGAGCAGATCGGGGTGCGTCGGGCGCTCGCCGTTGGCGCCGAAGTCGCTCGGCGTGCGGACGATCGCCCGCCCCAAGTGGTGCATCCAAACGCGGTTGGCGATGACGCGGGCTGTGAGCGCGTTGTCGTCCGAGGCGATCCAGCGCGCGAGCGCCAAACGACGCTCGCCTTCGGGGGCGTTCGGGTCGAGCTCGAAGCCTTCGAGCAACTCGCTCAGCGAAGCGATGCTGCGCGGGGAGACCTCGTCGCCCTTGCGCATCGGGTCGCCCCGCAACATGACGAAGCTCGACTCGGCCGGCTGCTCGAAGCGGCCCAGGAACGCCCGGCGCGGCTCTTTGAGTTGAGCGAGCTTGCGTTTCGCCGATTTTTGGCGCTGCTCGAGCTGCTCCCACTGCTGCGCCTCGTCCGCCGAGAAGACGGCGAAGAGCAGCAGGCGCTCGCGGTCCTCGTCGGAATATGGGAGGCGGCCTCGGGAGTCGGCGACGGTGCGCCACTGCTTGCCGTTGAGCGAGACCTCGACCTTGTAGCGCTCGGGAATCGACCGCGAGAAGCGCCCGCCGAAACCCATCAGTCGGTCCGCAGACCATTTCACGCGGTTGACCGTAGCCGGGCGCGACAACTCGATCACGGCCCACTGCGGCATGCCGCCTGCCGAGATCCAGCGCTTGTCGAACTTGCCGTCGATGAGGTTGGCCGCGGCGTAGGTGTCGGGGCTGGCTTCGTCGATGCGCGTGGAGGAGACGGACGCTGTTCCTCCAAGGGCCAGGTTGCGCGGATTTGGCTCGGAGCTCCAGACTTCGAGTTCGTCAAGGTCGCAAGACTTGCGGTTGGCCGTCGCCGCTTCAATTGTCAGGCGCACCCAGCGCGCTTCGACCGGCTCGAAGCTCTCCTCGGCGCCGGCCGGGTCGACGCTCGGGCGGTAGCCGGCGAGGATCTCCTCGCGGCGAGCGTCGACGCGTTCCCGGGCCGCTTCCCGTAATCGATCGAGGCCGTTCGCGGCGCTCCGGATTTCCGTCCTCAGCGGTTCGGCGGCGGCTTCGTAGGCGGCGATCGCGTCCGGCTGCTCCCAGACGCGGTCGCCGTGCCAGACGCCGGCGAAGGCCGCCTGCATGCGGTAATAGTCCTTCTGTTGGATGGGGTCGAACTTGTGATCGTGGCAGCGGGCGCAGTGGACCGTCAGGCCGAGAAAGGCCGAGGCCGTGCCGGCGATCATGTCGTCGAGGTGATTCGCGCGTTTCTGGGCTTCGCCCTCGGGATTCTGAATCTTGACGGTATCGTGCGGGCCCGCCACCAAGAAACCGGTCGCCGCTTCGATGTCGGTATCGCCCGGCGCGAGTTGGTCTCCGGCGAGCTGCTCCAGGATCATGCGGTTGAATGGCTTGTCCTGGTTGAGCGACCGGATCACCCAGTCACGGTAGGGCCACGCATTCTTGCGGAGATGGTTCTGCTCGTAACCGTTGCTCTCGCCGAAGCGCGCCACATCGAGCCAGTGACGGCCCCAACGCTCGCCGTAGGCCGAGTCGTCCAGGAGGCGGTCGACCAGGCGGCGGTAGGCGTCCGGACGGGGGTCGGCGACGAAGGCTTCGACTTGTTCCGGCGTGGGCGGCAGGCCGGTGAGGTCGAACGTGACCCGTCGGATTAGCGTGCGCCGGTCGGCGGGCGGGGAAGGCTTGAGACCGCGCTCCTGGAGACGGGCGGCGACAAAGCGGTCGATTGCGGTCCGCGCCCAGTCGTGTTGGGCCGCGGGCGGCTCAACTTTACGCCACGGTCGGAGCGACCACCAGAGCTCCTCCCGGCCTTCCCTGGGGTCTTCGCCCGACAAGTCGTCGATCGCGCCGGCGGCGATCCAAGCGCGAATGGTTTCGACCTCCGCCGGGGTCAACTTCTCGCCGACGGGCGGCATGGGGGCGCTTGGGCCGGAGATCTTCGCCATCAGCAAGCTCTCGTCGGGCTTGCCGACGACCACGGCCGGTCCGCTCGCACCGCCCTCAATCAGCGCCGATGCGCTGGTCACGCGCAAGCTTTTTTGCGCCGCTCGACCGCGGTGGCACATGGCGCAGCGCCGCTCGAGAACAGGCAGCACGCTCTGGCGAAAGCCGGATCGTTCCTCTAGTGTCGAAACGGGCGATTGAGCCGACGCTCCCACCGCAAAGAGAAAACCGAGCGCCGCTGTAACCGCCGACGCCGGCACGAGATGTGTAATCAGGCGCCGCAACAATCCGCACACACAACTTTTGGGCGAAAACGGTCGCAAAACGTCTTCGCGGCCTCGCTCGCAGCGCTGTCGGCGCGCGCAACAGGCGTCTGAGCCGACGTTCCGCATCGAGCGCCCCGAAAAACGCTGCTCGAACCGCCGCCGGCCCCTTCCGGTCGAATTTGGCGAGACGTCCGGGCCGGGGGTCAATGACCATCGCCCCCTCGGCGCTTCCCCAACTTGGCCCATAATGCCTCCCGCCATTCCCAGGATAATACGTTGCTATCTCTTCCTGAGACTGTACACCAACTCAGCTATTGCTGAAAATTCGTTTGGACCGGCAGGAACTGCGCTCAGGCGGCTTTAGAACATCAACTTCAGACCGATCTGTATCTGCCTGGGAGGACGGAAGGTCCGGGTTACCGTTCCGAAGGCGCCGGAGCCGAACGTCACCTGGCCGCCGGCCGTCGGCAGGCCGAAATGGGGCGTATTGGTGATGTTGAAGAACTCGCCCCGCAGTTGGGCCCGCAAGCGTTCGCGGATGTTGAAGGACTTGCTGACCGAGACATCGGCGATCGTCGCGCCCTTGTTTCGTAGATCTCCGAAGAAGCGCGGCGCCGATCCCTGCTCGAACTGACCCGGTTCGACGAAGGCGTCGGTGTTGAACCAACGTTCCGGCGTCGGGTTGTCGAGTTTGACCGCTTCCAGGTTCGGAACATCGGTGCGCTTGACGGCGTAGCCGAACGCAGCCAGCGTGTTCGGCGCACGGACATTGATAGGCGCTCCGGAGCTGAATCGGACGGTCCCCGCGATCTGCCACCCTCCTACGACGGCGTCCAGCGCCTTCGACATCGCACTCCCGACCGCGCGGTCTCGGCCGACCGGAACCTCCCAGATCAAATTTGTCACGAAGTCATGGGGGATGTCGTGGGAGCTCACCGAGTAGTCCGCCATGGGATCGAACTGATCCCTGAGGCCGTCGGTGATGAACCAGCCTTGGTCCTCCGAGGCGTTGTCCTGCGCCTTTGACCATTGGTAGCTGGTCAGAAGGGTCAACCCGTCCGAGAACCTGCGCGTGAACTTGAAGTACAGAGCGTCGAACCTGGAGGTCGCGCCCTTTTCGCTCCTGGGCGTGTTGACATTGTTGAAATGGGGAAAGAGTCGCAGCAGGCGGTGAAACGGAATCGTTCCGCCACGGTTCGGCCCCGCGGTGAGGACGCCGAAAAACGGGTTGGAAACTCGGTTGTTGAGAGCCTGGCCTTCGTTCAAAAAGCTCATTGGAACTTGATTCATGTTGCGAGGTTGGCCCCAAGCGTATTTGCGTCCCTGATTTCCGGTGTAGCCGATCTCCACCACGGCGCCGTTACCGAGCTCGTACTGAAAATCGAGGCTGTAGCTCTGCAGGTAAGGCGAGGGGTTATCGTGCCGCCATGCCTGTACGTTCAGGCCGGACTGAGTCAGCAACCCGTCGGCGGCGCCGCGAGGCGGCGTGACGCCGTTGGGAAACGGATTGCTCAACAAGTTCACGGGGACCGGACCCTCCGGGTTAAGCACCCACGGCGTGCTCCTGTCGAAGCCGGGCATTCCGGTGATCCCGCCGTCGACGATCGCTTGGGAATACGAGATGCCGTATCCGGAGCGCATCACCAGTTTGTCCGTGATCTTGTAGCTCAGGCCGATCCGCGGCGCCCAGTTCGTTGTGTCGAGCCCTGTGAGGTTGCGGTTGTCGGCGTCAGAGAAGCTGAATCCGCCGTTGAGATCGAAACCGGGAACTTGATCGTCGAGCGGACTGGCCGCCGCGTAGTCAAAGTAGCCCTGCCGGTTGTAGCGCTCCGTGCGTCCGTACTGCTGCTCGTAGCGTAAGCCCAGGACCAGCGTCAAGCCGGGAGTGACTCTCCAAGTGTCTTGCCCGTACCAACCCATGTAGACGTTCTGCTTGGCCGGGTCGGCCGAGAGTCGAGCCGATCCTCCGCCGACCCCCAGCAGCAGGGAAGCCATCGAATTGCCGACGACGCTGCTGTTGCCTACCGCGACCGGTCCGGTCGTCGGCCCCCGGTTGAACGACATTTGCTGCGTGCGTCGATCGAAGAAGTTTTGTCGCTGGAACTCGATGTTGAAACCGAACTTCAGGCTGTGATTGCCGCGTTCGTTGTTGATGTTGATACCGCCCGAGTGGGTCCGGCGGATGTTAGCGAAGTTGCGCGTGGCGCCTACGTTCGTGTACTCCGCAACAGAGTAGGCCCCCAGGTCTTCGTTCTGGAATTGCCCGGCGTATTGCTCGGAGTACCCCAAATCCGTCAAGCGGGACCCATCGGCATTGGGAATAACGGTGGCGAAGCGATGGCCGCCGCCCGAACCGATGTTGAAATTGATGACCCAGGTTGGAGTCGGCACGATGGTGTTGTTCCAACTGACGCTGTAGTAGGGATTGTCGTTTTCCGTCCCTGTGTCGGCCCCATTGTTGAAGAATCGGGCCACACTGCCGCCGAGCAGGGTGCGCGTGGTTCGGAAGAACGTGCTGTACTTCTCGCTTGGGGACCAGTCGAGTCTTCCGTCCCAACGATCGTTGGTCTGGTCCGTCGGAGCGGTTGCGAAGAAGTTGTTGGCGTTGGTGATCGGGACGCCGGACTGATTCGGCGCCGGAAACAGATTGGCGACGTTGCGCCCGACCGAATCGAAGCGTGAGGCGGGGATCGCGTTGCCCGCGAACGGGTCTCGGACAAACCCGTCTCCGTCCGGATTCTCGCGCGTCGTGAACGGGTCGAAGATCTCTTGCAGGGCGCCGTTGCGATTGAAGCTCTGGGTGAAGTCGCCCTGGCGTTCAAGCGCGGTCGGGACTGTCAGGTTGACCGATTGGGCTTGTGGGATACGCGTGGCTTCGTACCCGAAAAGGGCGTAGATATTCTTCTTCTTCCAAAGCGGTCCTGAAACGTTGAGCCCGGCCTGTTGACGCTTGAACTCCGGACGTGCGTTGCCGGCTCGATTGCGCTCCCACGTATTCGCATCCAGATTGTCGTTGCGGTGAAACCAAAACAACGTTCCATGAACCTGGTTGCCGCCGCCCCTGGTTATGATGCTGACCACGCCGTTGCCGACTCGCCCGTACTGCGCGTCATAGGTGTTGCGCGAGATCTGCATCTCCTGGACGGAGTCGACGGATGGGGTGCCGAAGTTGGCGCCCCAGTCTCCGCCGCCGCCCTTGTTCGACACGCCGTCGATGGTGACCGTGTTGCTGGCTTCACGTCCGCCGTTCATGGCAAACAGCGCTTGGTCCTGTTCGCTGATCCGGTCCGAGACGGCGCGCCTCCCGCTGTTCTGGAACGCCGAGGTCACCCCGGCGTGGGCGTGGACGAGTTGCAGCGGATTGCGGAAGTTGATTGGCAACTCCGTGATCTCTTCGCTGTTGAGGCTGCTGGTCTGATTTGCCGATTGGGTGTCAAGCATGACCGCCTGGGCGGCGACCTCGACCGTCTCGGTTACTGCGCCAAGCTCGAGCGCCGCGTTGATCTCGGCGTCCTGAGCGCCTTGAAGCCGGATGCCCGCCTGAACGAATCTCTTGAACCCCTCGGTCTCGACTGTGAGCTCGTAGGAGCCGGCCTTGAGTTGCGACATCGTAAAACGGCCGGTTTCACCCGTCGCTGCCGTGCGCTCCTCGCCGGTGTCGGTGTTGGTCAGCTTGACTTCGGCGCCGGGAATGACAGCCCCGCCGGGATCGGTGACCAGCCCCGTGAGGCTGGCAAACGTTACTTGGGCGCGGCTGACGGCCGCGCCCAGGACTACGAGCAAACAGGCAGCGGTTACCGTCGCCGCGAATGAACGAAACTTCGTCATCGGGAGACTCCTTTCCGTTAACCAGATAATCGATTAGCGTGATATCGACCGTATCATTTCGCATGATGGGAGTCAAGGCGGGGCTGAGAGTGAATGCGGAGGCCGTCGTGCGTGAGAAGATCGCCGCTTGGCGCGAATATCGGTTGACCGCGGGTCGCCGGGTTCGAGCGACGTCCGTATCCCTATAATCGATAGCGTCCGTCGCCGCCTGCCATGATCGCTCGGCGCCTATTCGAACTCGTCCTGCTGGCGTCCTCCCTGGCGGCCGGGCCTGCGCTGAGCCAAGAAGCGGATCCCGGCAAGCTGACCCAACAAGCCAAGGCCTCGATGCAGGCTCGGAAGTTTGCAGCGGCCGAGCGGATCTATCGCCAATTGCTCGAGGTTTACCCTGAAGAGCCCGGCCTGCTGATGAATCTCGGGTTGGCTCTGCATTCTTCGGGGAAGTATGAGGATGCGATCGAGCAGTTTGGCTCCGCTCTAAAGCGCAAGCCGGACCTGACCCCGGCTTGGCTTCTTATGGGCGTGGGCCTGCAGAAGCTCGGACGTCACAGCGAAGCTGTCGGAGCGCTGACCAAGACTGTCGAGCTCGATCCCGAGAACCGGATTGCCCGCTTCGAGTTGGCCGACGCGCTGCTTCGGAGTAACGAGCCGGAGCGAGCGGTTGGAGAATTCGCCGCGCTTGCCGAGCAGGAACCCTCGAACCCCAAGCTGTGGCTGGGATTGGGACTCTGCTACACGGAGCTATCGCGCCGCGCTGGAGAAGCGCTGGAACGGGCCGCCGCGGATTCCGCTTATCGCCGGCTGCTAGTGGCCCGTTCCGAACAGGCGCGAGAGCGCTACCGCGCCGCGTTCACACATTACCGCGCGGCGCTCGCAGCCGACCCGCGGGCGCCCGGAGCGCATACGGCGATCGCCGAGATCTATCGTGCGACGGGCCGATCGGAATGGGCCGAAGCAGAGTTGGCCAAGATTCCCCGCGGAATTCCTTGCAGCGAGCGGCCCCTGGAATGCGCGTACGAGTCCGGCGACTTCGACGAGGTCCTGCGAGCAACCAAGTCAGGCTCCACTCCCGAATCGCTCTACTGGCGGGCGCGCGGCCTTGCCGGGAAGGCGAGGCAGGCCAACGAGAGGTTGCTGGCGCTGCCGCCCTCCGCCGCCTCGTACCAGCTACTGGCGGCGGCCGAAGACTTGGAGGGGCGTCCGCGGGAAGCCGCGGAGGCATGGAAGAAGGCTCTCGAACTCGACCCCGGCAACTGGACCCTGCTCACCAACCGGTTGCGCTCGTTGTCGGCCGCGGGACTCCATGACGAGTTGCTTGCTGAGACCGATCGCTTGTCGGTCCGGAGGCGCGCCTCGACCGACGCCCTGTTCTACTCCGGCGACGCTCTGCTGCAGCTCGGCCGGGTCGAAGAAGCGATCCCTCGACTCGAGGGAGCCCTGAGAACTACGGGTGACGACTCCCGAGCCCACCGCTCGTTGGCCACAGCGTATTTGCGGGTTGGCCGCGGAGAGGAGGCGATTCCCCACTTGGAGAAATTGCTCGAGGCCGGGGATGACGCAGCTCTGCTGTTTCAGCTTTCGCGCGCCTACCAGGCGGCCGGACGGACCGCCGCAGCCCGCGCGGCGATCGAACGCCGCCAAAAGGCCCTTGCCGCAAGCGGCCCTTCCCAAGCCGTGAGCGAGATACTTCCTCCGTAGATGGCCCTGGTGAACACAACCTCGGCTCGGCCGGCCTTGCCCGTCGTGCTGTCATGCATCTTCGTGGCGGCGCCGGCGTCTGTGGCCAGCGCTCAGATCCGCCTACGCGACGCGGCTTCGGAGGCCGGCCTTGCGTTCGTTCTCGAGAACTCCCCTACGCCCGAGAAGAACATGATCGAAGCTGTCCCCGGCGGCGTCGCTGCTTTCGATTACGACTCCGATGGGCTGACCGACATCTACTTCACCAACGGCGCGGAGGTCTCTTCGCTCGTCAAGAAGGGCGTGCGTCATTGGAACCGTCTGTTTCGCAATCTCGGCGGAATGAAGTTCGCCGACGTCACCGAGCAGTCGGGCGCGGCCGGGCATGGATATTCGATGGGGGCCGCCGCGGCTGACTACGACAACGACGGAGACGTCGACCTTTTCGTGGCAGGCGTACGAGCGAACATACTGTTTCGGAACGAGGGTGACGGCACGTTCGAAGACGTCACGAAGGACGCCGGCATCTCGAGCGAAGTCTGGTCCGTAGCCGGCGGCTGGTTCGATTATGACAACGACGGTCATCTCGACCTTTTCGTCGTCAACTACCTCGACTGGAGCCCCGAGAAGGAGCGCTTCTGCGGGGACCGCAGCCGTCAACTGCGAATCTACTGCAGCCCGACCTACTTCGGCGGTCTTCCGAACGCGCTGTATCGCAATCGGGGAGACGGAACGTTCGAGGACGTCTCGCGGAAGTCCAAGGTCGGCGATCACATCGGCAAAGGCATGAGCGTAGCGTTTGCCGACTACGATGCCGACGGCTGGATCGATGTCTTCGTAACGAATGACACCGAGGCGGATTTTCTCTTCCGCAATCGCGGCGACGGGACGTTTGAAGAACTCGGTCTGCCGGCGGGAGTCGGGCTCAGCTCGGACGGCAAGCCTCTCTCGAGCATGGGGGTCGACTTTCGCGACTATGACAACGACGGCCGGCCCGACATCAGCGTCACCGCCCTGACGCGGCAGACTTTTCCGTTGTTCCGCAATCTCGGAGACGGATTTTTCGAAGACGCCATCTATGCGAGCAATCTCCACGCGCTGACGGTGTCTCGCAGCGGCTGGGCCAACGCACTTGTCGACTTCGACAACGACGGCCTACGAGACCTCTTCGTCGCCGCCTCTCATGTGAACGACCGGGCCGAAGAGTTCGAAAGCACGACATACAAGCAGGCGAACGCGGTGTTCCGCAATGTGGGCGAGGGGCGTTTCGAGGACGTCTCTGACACGGCGGCCGAATTTCAGCCGGCGGCCCATCGCGGCGCGGCGTTCGCGGATTTCGATTCCGACGGCCGGGTCGATGTTGTCGTTTCGGTTCTGGGAGGACCGGCCCAACTGTGGCGCAACGAAAGCGAACGGCGCAATCACTGGCTGGGCGTGCGGCTTGTCGGCTCGCGAAGCAACCGTGACGGGATTGGCGCCCGAGTCCAAGTTCACGGCCGGTTCGAGATGGCCACGTCAAGCGTCGGCTATGCCTCGTCCTCACTGACGCCGCTTCACTTCGGACTGGGCGCATCGCCTCGCGCCCCGGAGATTCAAGTCCGGTGGCCAAGCGGCGCCGAGCAGAGCGTCAACATTGCGGATTTCGATCAGGTCGTCATTGTCCGTGAGTCCGCAGCGGGCTCTCCGACGAACTAACCGAAGTTTCAGGGCCGATCGGGCATAAGTCACTGTTGTTGTGGGAGATATGCTGTTCTGCGGGCGTTCGGTTCCGGCTGCGCTTTGGGCGTCGCTCCGAGGAGTTGGAAACAGCGCCGCCGCACGGGCGTCGGCTGCGTCCGTATGGCGAAGGCGGCGCTGCCGGCGGCGAGCGGCGCCCGGACCGCGTTTCCGGCAGACCGCCGCCATGACCGAGATTATTGGTAGAACGGTTCGTCTTTCAACCACCGGGGACCGTAGTGCGGCTGAGGACGACCTGCTTCGAGCGCGCCGAGATCCGGGGCCTTGCCTGCGAAATCGTCGTTCACCGTGGGGATGCGCGCGCCGGCATCGACGGCGGCCCCGTCCGGCGCGAGACGGAAGTCCAGATCTTGCGCGTGATACACCGCGTGACGCTTCGCGGGATCGGGCGGCGCCATGTTCGCGAAGACGTCGAAATCGACTTCCAAACCATGCCGTTCCTGACCGGTCGCGGCCCGGAACGCATCGAGCGTGGCAAACGCCCGCCAGTCGCCCGCTTCGGGTTCGTACTGCGTCTCCCCGGCTGGCGGCGCCAACCAGCGGTACTGTTCGGCGGCGTCCTTGTTGGGACGGAATCCGTTGTAGTCCGAGCTGTAGGCCGGGCCGGCGTTCGACCAGGTCATGACACCCCGGTCGGGCGTGTCCCGGCCAAGGAACAAGTTGTTGCGGTAGTGCATGTTCGACGCAGGGTCTCGCGCAGTCTGCTCGCCGACGATCGTGTTATGGAACGCGAACAAACCCGCGGCCTTGGCCGAAAACTTGAAGGCTACGCCGCTTGGCACGTGGTAGAGCAGGTTACGAATGAAGTAGGCCGGGCCGCCGAAGACGGGCTGGGCGCTGTACCCGCCGTGCGCTGCATTGACTCCGCGGTTGTTGTAAACCCGGATGTTGTGGACGCCGCCGTCCGTTTCGATGAAGTCATCGCCGGACATATGGATGTCGTTGTTGTAGATGTCGATGGAAGAGGCCCGTCGATGCGGATCGGTCTCGGGCGTTCCGTAGGTTGAGATGCCGATGCCGTCGTGGAAGTAGGCAACGGCGTTGTGGGCGATGACATGGCCGGGACCGTAAACCTTGACCGCGTAATAGCTGCGCACTTCGTGGGAGCCGTAGGGTCCGGCGCTGCGCCACAGGGGGCCGGTCCAGCCCACCAGCAGGTTGCGCTGTTCGCTGCGTCCGAGGAAGACGTTGTCGGCGATGTAAAAGTCGC
Source organism: Bryobacterales bacterium (assembly GCA_965214915.1). GTDB lineage: Bacteria > Acidobacteriota > Terriglobia > Bryobacterales > UBA6623 > CATQHP01. The sequence goes on from CBDCCP010000002.1 coordinate 756,210, forward strand.
TCGATCCGGCGTATTCCGTCCAGACTCCGAAGCCGATGTCTTCGAAGCGGCAGTTCGTGACGGCGAGGCCGACCGCTCCCGTGACTCCCTTGAATCCCGCGAAGATGGCGACGTCGGTATTGCGGAAGGTGAGGCCGTCGAAGATGTGATGGGCGGAGGCGCTGACATCGAACAGGCGGTGGTTGCCCGCGCCGTCGAAAACCGCCTCTCCGTCGCCGGCGGCGCGGATGACGATCGGTTTCTCGCGAGTGGCCTTGATCGTCAGCCAGTGCGTGCCGTCGAAAGGCGTCATCATCGGATCGACATAGTTCAAGCGGTCGTTGCGGTAGAGGCCCGCATGAACCACGATGGTGTCTCCGGGCTGCACGGGGCGCTCCCAGACCACGTTCCAGTCCCCGAGGCCGGCGCCGTAATAGGCCTGCAGCAGGCTCGTGAAGTGGGGTTCCAGCTTCTCGCCTTCGTGATCCGGCGGATAGACGTGCCGCACGCTGCCCTCCTGGTAAGGCTGCGGAGGAGTCCGTGTGCGAACCGTGACGGTGCGTTCGGTTTCTCCGGTCGTTCCGTCGGGGTCGCTCAGCACGAACCGACATTCGTACTCGGCGCCCGGCTCGACGTTGAGAATGCTGCCGGCGAAACCGTGCGGGACTTCATACTCCAGGTGCTCGCGCTTGCGGAAGACGCGCTCGCCGCCGATCCGCACCAGAGGAAGCGCCTGACGCCATGCGGAGTCCCCGACCTTGCGGAACGCGACGCTGACGGAGGCGTTGCGGTTCGCGTCACCGGAAATCGACCATTCGAAGCCCAGGTTGCGCAGCGTGGGATGCTCCACGATGAAGCGGCCCGCGTGGGTGGCGTCCTGAGCGGAAGCGGCCAAGGCGGAGAACAGCACGAACGACAGCAGGCGAGAACGCATACTGCCGATTTTAGAGCAGTTTCCTCTGCAGCGGGCGCGGGTTACCAGGCCTCCAACGCGTCCCGGAACAGCGCCGCCAGATCGCCGGGAGATGCGGGTTTCGGCGAAAGCTTGGTGACGCGGTGCTGCGGCAGCGCGCCCTCGACCAAAGCCGGGATGTCGGCCTCCGTGTAGTCCAACGCGGCAAGTCCGTTGGGTACGCCCAAGCCGCGCATGAACTCCGTGATTCGTCCGGCGAGCGCTTCGCCCGCGTCCTCATGGGGCACGCCGGCTATATCCGCGCCCAGCGCCGCCGCGGCGGCGAGATGGCGTTGCGGGTCGGCCGACGCCGTGAACCGAAACGTCGCCGGCGCGTTCAAGATCACGGAAGTGCCGTGCGGAACCAGCGGGTGGTCGGTGGGGTAGCCTTCCTGGCGGAATTCCCGCACCATCCCCGACACGGGATAAGACATGCCGTGCGGCAGGTGGCAGCCGGCGTTGCCGAAGCCAATGCCCGCGTAGGCAGCCGCCAGCAGCATCATGCCCCGGGCCTCGTCGTCCGCCGGGTTGGCCACCGCCCGCGGCAGATACTCGCGGACCATGCGCAGCGCCTGCAGCGCCCAAATATCGCTGATCGGGTTCGAACCCTGGTAAGCGGGGCGCAACAACGGCCGTTCCGGCGCGGGCCGGGCGCCGTAGGGTATCGCCGTGTACGACTCGACCGCATGGGAGAGAACGTCGAGACCCGTCGAGGCGGCGACGGCCGCCGGCAGCGTGCGCGTGTTGTCGGGATCGAGCAACCCCAGCGTGGGTTTCAGGTTGCGGTGAGCGATGCCCGTCTTCGCATGCATGGCGACGAAGTCGAAGATGGCCACACCGGTGGTTTCGCTGCCGGTTCCCGCCGTTGTCGGGACCGCGAACAACGGTTTCAGCGGGCCCGGAATCGGACGGCCCTTGCCGATCGGCGGATTGACGTACTCCAGGAAATCGGCCGGGTAGGTCGAGTAAAGATTGGCGGCTTTGGCGGTGTCGATGGTCGATCCGCCGCCGACCGCGACAAATGCCTCCGGCTCGACCTCGACCGTTTTCTCGACGGCCTCCAGAAACGAAGCATCCGTCGGCTCGACGGCGACCTTGCTGTAAAACTCGACTTCGATGCCGGCGTCGTCGAGCGCCGCTCGGGCTGCGGCGACCGCCGGCAATTCCGCCAGGAAGCGGTCGGTCAACAGCATGACCTTGCGGATGCCGCGGTCGGCGAGGTCCATGCCCAGCTCGCGCGTCACGCCCGCGCCGAAGCGGATGTTGGATGTGGCCAACTCCACTGCGTATTCGTTTGTCATGATTCCGCTTGCGTCAAAACCGCCCGGCAGCCTGCGAGATCGAAGCGGCCCCGGAACAATTCCCGTTCGCCCAGCACCGCCACCGGGATATCCATGCCGTAGCGATCTCTGAGGCGCCGGTCGGAGTCCACGTCGATCTCTTCGACGGTCACTTGCGGAAACGCGGCGGCGAATTGCCGTTTGGCGTCTGCGCATAGGCAACACTCTGGCCGGGAGTAGAAAACGATGCGCTGCATTCTGCGAATAGGGCCGAGTTCTCGATCACTCAGTTCAAAAAGGTGAATTCGTTCGTGCCGAGCAGCACTTGCGCGAGTTCCGTCCAGCCGTCGCGGTCGGGTTCGCCGCGGGTCCGCTCGATGAAGCGCGCGGCCAGGTCGATCTCTTCCGGCGATGGGTCTCGGTTCAGCGCCCGGCGGTAGAGAGAGCGCGTCTTTTCCGCGGCGCCCGGCACGCTGTCGACCTTTGCAGCCAAGCTCGATGCCTGCTTGCGCATCCATTGGCTGTTGAGCACGAACAGTTGCTGCAGCGGCGTAGTCGTCGCTTGGCGTTGCGGAGTGTGCTGCTTGGCGTCGGGGAAATCGTAGAGTTCGAGAACCGGGTGCGCCGCCGCCCGGCTGATTTTGGTGTAAACCGTTCTTCTCGCCGCGGTTTCCTGCTCGATGTCCGTCGAGGGGCCGCCCATCGTCAAGTCGAGCTCGCCGGACGTTTGCAAGATCGCGTCCCGCCACGACTCGATATCCAGCCGGCGCGGGGTGACGCGCCATAACAGGCGGTTCGTCGGGTCGGCCTTGAAAGCGTCTTCGCGCATCCGGCCGGCTTGGCGGTACGCGGCCGAGAGCATGATTTCGCGGTGCAGCCACTTCAGCGACCAGCCGTTCTCCACGAATCGAGCCGCGAGATCGTCGAGCAGCCGCGGATGGGTCGGCGCCTGCCCCTGCGTGCCGAAGTCCGACGGCGTGCGCGCCAGATGATCGCCGAAGTGCCAGCCCCAAACGCGGTTGACCCAGACCCGCGCCGTCAGGGGTGCGGCTTCGTCCACGATCTTGTCCGCCAGCTCCAGTCGTCCGGAGCCGTTGCGGAACGGCTCCGGTTCGCCCTGCGACAGGACGGTCAGGAAGCGCCGCGGAACGATCTCGCCGGGGTTGGCCACGTTGCCCCGAATGAACACCGGCAAATCGCGCGCTTGCCCCGGCCGCAGGTCCATCCAGGTGACGGTCGGCGTATTGCCGTCGATCCAGACGCCGCAATCGATCACGGCGTGGGTCAGCGGGGTGTCGTCCGCCGCGAGTCTTTCCTTGAGCTTTTCGGTCTCCTTGCGCAGTTGCGCGATCTTGGGATGAACCTCTTCGGCGATGGTGTCGAGCTCCTTGAGGTTGCCCAGCTCTCCGGTTCGGCGCACGAGCCGTTCGTGATCCCAAACCAGCTTGTCGGCGGCCTGCGGGTCCATCGCGACGATCGGCCGCTTGACCAGCCAGAGGCTGGCGAACACGCCGGCGAGCGCGTGATAGTCCTTATTGGTAATCGGATCGAATTTGTGGTCGTGGCAGCGGGCGCAAGCGACGGTCAGCCCCAGCAGGCCGCGGCTGACGGCGTCGACCCGCTCGTCCCAGTCGTCGCTGGCGATCGTCTCGATCACGTCGCGGGAAAGCCGCGGGTCTTTGTGGTACATCGGCGCATTGCCGATGTAGCCCAGCGCGCGCATTTGATGCGGCTCGAATCCCGGCAGCAGATCCGCCGCGAACTGCATACGGATAAACCGGTCGTAGGGGATATCCGCGTTGATCGCTTCGATCACCCAATCGCGGTAACGCCAGGAGTAGGGGTGCGGCTGATTGGTCGATTCGCGGGTCGGATGATCTTCGGCCCAGCGGGCCACGTCGAGCCAGTGCCGCCCCCAGCGTTCCCCGTAGCGCGGCGAAGCCATCAAGCGCTCGATCAGCTTGGCGTAGGCGCCGGGAGAGTCGTCCGCGGCGAATGCTTCGACTTGCTCGTAGGTCGGCTTCAAGCCGATCAGATCGAAGTAGGCGCGGCGGATCAGTGTGCGCCGGTCGACTTCGGGCGAGGGCTGCAGGCCGTTTTCCTCCAGCTTGGCCAGAACGAAGGCGTCGATCTTGCGCCGGGACCAGCCGAGCCGCCGGGTCTGCGGGGCGGCATGCCGCTCGAGCGGCTGGAAAGCCCACCAGCGCCGGCCTTCCTCGATCGGCGTGCCCGGGCCGCTTGGCCGCGACGCCCGCTCCTGCGGCTCGCCGGCGCGCGGGTCGCTCGCGCCTTGGGCGATCCAGTGCCGGAAGTCGGCGATCGTCCGCTCCGGCAATTTGCCTGTCGGCGGCATCTTGAGGGTCGGCTCCTTGTAGCTCAACGCTTTGAGGATGAGGCTTTGCTCCGGTTCGCCCGCAACCAGCGCCGGGCCGTTGGCGCCGCCGCGCAGGACAGCCTCGCGGGAGTCCAGCCGCAGCCCGCCCATCGGCTCCTCGAGCTTCGCCGAGTGACAGGCCAGACAATGCTCTTCGAACACCGGGCGGATCTTTTTCTCGAAAAACGCGATGCGCTCGTCTTGCGCCGGAGCCATGCCGGCGGCAAGCAGCGCGAGGCAGACTGCGGCGAAGACGGGCCGGCTCGAACGGGCCGTCAAACCAGCAACTCCTTGAGCACGCGCCCATGCACGTCGGTCAACCGGAAATCGCGCCCGGCGTAGCGGTAAGTCAGCCGCTCGTGATCGAGTCCCAGCAAGTGCAGAATCGTCGCGTGCAAATCGTGAACATCGACGCGGTTCTCAACCGCCTGGAAGCCGAATTCGTCGGTTGCGCCGTGGCATACGCCGGACTTCATGCCGCCTCCGGCCAACCACATGGTGAAACCGTACGGGTTGTGGTCGCGGCCGTCGCCCGCTTCGGAAACCGGCGTCCGCCCGAACTCGCCGCCCCACACCACCAGAGTCTCGTCGAGCAGTCCGTTGCGCTTCAGGTCGCGGACGAGCGCCGCCGCGCCTTGGTCCATCGCCGGACAGCGCTTTGTCAGGTTCTCGTTAATGTCCTTGTGGTCGTCCCACGGCTGCCCGGGGCCGGAGAACAAGTGTACGTAGCGCACGCCGCGCTCCACCAGGCGGCGCGCCAACAAGCAGCCGTTGCCGAACGGCGTATCGCCGTATTCCTCGCGAATCTTTTGCGGCTCCTTGCGCACGTCGAAGGCGTCCATCGCCTCGAACTGCATGCGGTAGGCGGTTTCCATCGCGGCGATGCGCGATTCGAGAAACGCATCGGGGCCGGTCGAGGCCAGGTGCCGCGCGTTCAACGCTCCCAGCAAGTCGAGCTGCTCGCGCTGCGCCTGCGAGTCCAGCGTGTCGTTGGTCAGATAACGGATCATCTTTTTCGGATCCGTCTCGGTATGGTTGAAGTGCGCGCCCTGATGCTCGGCGGGCAGAAAGCCGGAACGCCACAACGACTTGCGGTTCGGCGAGTCGCACAGGGCGACGAATCCGGGCAGGTTCCGGTTCTCGCTGCCCAGCCCGTAGGAAAGCCAGGAGCCGAGCGTAGGCCGCGTCGAGGCGATGTTGCCGGAGTGAATCAGGTTCCGCGCGGGCGTGTGCGTCGGGTTGAAGGTAAACATCGAGCGGATGACGCAAAGGTCGTCCACCGTCTCCGCGATGCGCGGCAAGAGCTCGCTGACCTCGATTCCGCTCTGGCCGCGGGCCTTGAAGGCGAAAGGGGAGGGAAGCAACCCGCCCGTCATACGCTCCGTTCTCAGGTCGGCGGAATCGGGGCGCTGACCTTCGTATTTGAGCAAAGCCGGTTTGGGGTCGAGCAAATCGACCTGCGACGGCCCGCCGGTCATGAACAGGAAAACGACGTGCTTGGCTTTTGGAGCGAAGTGCGGCCCGGTCGAGCCGACCGAGCTCGCGGCCGCCGTCGCCGGTTGCAGCATATCCGCGAGCCCCAGCGCTCCGAACCCGCCGCAGAGAGATTCCACGAATGCCCGGCGGCTCAGCCCGCCGCCGAATGGGGATGCCGGCGATTTTCTTTCGGAATGCACCACTGCCTCACGCTTTCCCCGGGAAAGCAACTCGATTGTATCGCAAGCACGGCCGCGCTTGGCGCCGCAGATGTTTGCAAGAGGCTGCCTGAATCAATTTTACGGATTGGACGGCTGCCCGGGACGGGGCGGGTTCGGCAGTCCGCGGCAAAAGTCACACAGGAGGCATTACACGCCTCAGCGCCGCGGCGGCCCACGAGAAGTTGCTCATCCGTGTCGTAAGCGGACGGCACGACGTGCCGACCCGCGGGAGCGTTGCCGATGTCTGACTTCACTGTCCCGATTGCGGCAGGAAGCCGAGAAACGGCAGAGCGGCGTCAGGCCGGTACAATCGCTATGGGAGAAAGCACAGATGACGAGCTGGGAGACTTGCGCCGCCGTTGAACGTCATCCGAACAAGGTAAGCGGGGCTTGGGTGTTTCGGGGAACCCGCGTGCCCGTTTCCGCGCTCTTCGAGAATCTCAAAGCCGGCGCGTCAATAGAAGAGTTCCTGGAGTGGTTTCCCGGCGTGGGGCGGTCGAAGGTCACAGCCGTTCTCGAGCATGAAGTCAAGGCGCCCGCGGACGCCGTTGGCGCATGAAGATTCTGTTCGACCAGGGAACGCCTGTACCCCTTCGCCGATATCTTGCCTGACATTCGATCGATACCGCCTTCGAGCGAGGTTGGGCCAACCTACACAATGGTTTGCTGCTTGAGAAGGCGGAGGAAGATAGCTATGAGCTTCTGATTACTACAGACCGGAATCTCCAATACCCGCAAAATCTCGCCAACAAAGAACTCGCGGTCCTGGTGCTGCTTTCGACTGCATGGCCGCGCATACAGCAGCGCGTTGACGAAATCCGAGCGGCTGTCGACGAGATGAGTCCCGGCGTCTTCAGGGAAGTTGCGATTTGAGAAAACTTGGCCCAAAGCCCATTGCCGAGATTGACTGCGGCCCGCTCGGACCGGGCGAGCCCGCTGCTGCCGCCGGCGTTTGCAGCATATCCGCGAGCCCCAACGCGCCCAATCCGCCGCAGAGCGATTCCACGAACGCCCGGCGGCTCAGCCTGCCGCCGGATGGGGATGCCGGCGACTTTCTTTCGGGGCGCATCGGCACAGCGCGCTTTCCGCGGGAAGGCAACTCGATTGTATCGCAAGACAGGCCGCGCCGCAGCGATTTTTTGCACAGCGGACGGCCGGCCTGGGGGATTCCGGCTGCGCAGCGCGCGGCAAAAGACAACCCCCTTCAGTCGAAGAACCAACCCTCGATGCTTGCGTGATCCCCGACCTCGCCGCCCCACTCGGCAGCCGGGCGGAGGGCGGCGTTTCGCGCTGCATGGAGCAGAACAAGCGCATCGACGGCATCGCCCTCGGCGTCGTGGATTGCCCTCGATGCGTCCGCGTCGGAAATCGGGACGCCGCGTTCGCGCAGGGAGTTCAGGATGAGTCGGCGCTGCTCCTCGGCGTCACCGCCCTTGTGTTTGTAGCCGGTCGAAGGAAGGCCGCATTGTTTGAGTGTCGCTCCTGGGAACCCCTCGATGACAATGCTCAACTCACGATGCGTCGCAGTGTAGCTATGAAACGGGAGGATGCGCGTCTTATTTCTGCTTGCTTGCTCCAAGAGGCAAAGGACATCGCGCGCGCCCGTGATGGTCTGGCGGTATAGTTGTTCGAAGAACGGGAACCACGTTGTGCCGAGCTTGTGATCGATGTTCCTTTTCGCCGCCCACCGCATGCCCTTCCGTTCCAGAATCTCACGGAGTTCGTCGCGAAGCGCCGTCGGGTCGGGATTGCTTCGACACCAGTCGATGTACTCGCGCCAAGTAGTCCAACCTGCTGCTTCGGCAACGGCAGCGGGTGGCCCGAATGGGAAGTCGAGCACCCATGTGCCGCTGCCCTCGATGATCTTGCCGGCGAGCCCGGCCCGGTCCAAGCCGGGGTCGTCGCCGCCGGAACTGAGTTCCACGAAATCTCGATCCGGGCGCCAACTCGCGATCCAGATCTTCTTGTTTCGCCCGCCGGTCTCCCGCGCTCCGCTGAAGTCGACGCCATGGAACGGCAAGGTCGGGCTCTCGTTCCGCCGGGACGCAGAGAACACCGGCGCAGGCCCAGCCTGAGGCGCGGGCCTGTGCGCGCCCGGTGGATCCGGCAGCCAGTATGCAAACGACAAGCGGCTGCGAAACGCATCCGCGAGCCGCAGTCCCTTCAGCGTTGTTCCGGGTAGCTCATCGAGCGGGACGCGCCTCAGGCAGACATCAGTGATTTTCCAATACGCTCGAAAGATACGCTTGTAGTCCTTGGGAAGGTCTGAACAATAGGCAATTTTAGGGTATGGGAGCGATCAAGGCGTAGGTAGCGGGGCAAGCAATAGGCGGGGGTGGGCGATACTGGGGCCGAAACCAGCTATGGGCAGCTATTTTTCAGGCTGCAGTAGGGTTTTGAGGGCGCTTTTTGCCTATTGGACACACTACGCCCTGCAGATTACGCCGCAGCAAGCGGCAAGCAGTGCTGCCTGGCCAGGAACAGATTGACCAAAGCACAATTGACGTACACCCGCTGAGTGTTCTTCTCCAGCCCGCGGTAGCGCACCTTGCTGAAACCGAAAATCCGTTTTAGCACCTGAAAGGGATGCTCGACCTTCGCGCGCACCTTCGATTTGGCCCGGTTGCGCTCCTTTTGCGCGGCGCTCAACGGCCTTTGGCGGGTTCCTTTCCGGTGCGTGCAGTCCTGCGCCTGCGGAGCCTGCTGCCGAATCGCCTGCCCCTGCCCCTGATAGGCCGCATCTCCCCACACTCGCTCTTCGTTGCCGTGCAGCAACTTGCCGATCACCTGCGAGTCATGTACGTTCGCCGCCGTCGTCGCCACGGAATGGATCAGCTTCGTCTCGGCGTCCACTCCGATGTGCGCCTTCATCCCGAAGTACCACTGATTCCCCTTCTTCGTCTGACGCATCTCCGGGTCCCGCTTCTTCTCCTTGTTCTTCGTCGAACTCGGCGCGTCGATGATCGTCGCATCCACAATCGTCCCGCCGCTAACCTTCAGCCCTTGCTCTTGCAAGTGTGCGTTCACCGCCCCGAAAAGCGCCGCCCCCAGTTTGTGCTTCTCCAGCAGCCGGCGAAACTTGCAGACCGTCGTCTCGTCCGGCGCCGGCTCCCGGCACAAGTCGATGCCCGCAAAACGCCGCATCGCGTTGGAGTCGTACAGCGCTTCCTCCACTCCCGGATCCGACAAATTGAACCACTGCTGGAGAAAGTGGATGCGCAGCATCCGCTCCACGCCCACCGGCGGACGCCCTGCCCCTTGACGCTGCGGGTAGACCGGCTTGACCAGCGCGCAGAGCTTCTCCCACGGCACTACCCTGTCCATCTGTTCCAAAAATCGCTCCCGCTTGGTCACCTTGCCATAGCGCTCGAATCCTGCTTCCGCCAATGTCCTTTGTCTGTTCAGCGCTCCCTGCATCCTCTCCTACCCCCTCATTCCTGCTATTATTCTATCCGTCTACCCAACGGTCAATTAATCAGACTTTCCTTAATACTATAAGAGGTTAGAAGTGATATCTGCCAATGGATCGCCGAAGTCCGGCCGGTTCATCCTGCGGATGCCGCCGGCGCTGCACGCCGAGTTGCAGGGAGCCGCGCGCGCCGGCGGGCTGTCGCTCAACGCGTACTGCGTGCGGCGGCTTGCGGAGGCCGGCCTCGGCGTTGCCGGCGACGAAGACGTGACTTCACTGCTCGGGCGCGCCCGCGCTGTGGCCGGTGACGCGCTGTCGGCGGTAGTCCTGCACGGGTCCTGGGCGCGCGGCGAAGCCACCCCCGCTTCGGACGTTGACACACTCATCGTCGTTGAGTCGCGCCTCGCGTTGAGCCGCGCCTTGTACCGCGCCTGGGACGCGCAGCCGATTACATGGCGAGGGCGCCGCGTGGACCCCCACTTCGTCCACTTGGCCCCGGAAGGGGAGTTCAGCGGTCTGTGGGCCGAGTTGGCGGTCGACGGGATCGTGCTGTTCGAGCGCGATTGGAAGCTGTCGGCGTATCTGGCGCGCATACGCCGAGCGATTGTCGCCGGACGGCTGGTGCGGCGCGTCGTGCATGGACAGCCCTATTGGGCGGAGACCGGGTGATGCGCAATCGCACCCTCGCTGCCGATTACGTCCGGCGCGCCGCGGCGCGCTTGCGGGCGATAGACGTCCTGCACGAGGCCGGCAGTTGGGCCGACGTGGTCCGGGAATCGCAGGAAGCGGTCGAACTCGCCCTGAAGGGTCTGTTGCGCGCCGTCGGCGTCGACCCGCCGCGCGTGCATGATGTCGCCGATGTGCTGGAGGCTGAGCGGAGTCGGCTGCCGGAGAGTTTGGCCGGGGATGTCAATCGGCTTGCCGCGGTCTCCCGCGCTTTGCGGCGCGACCGCGAACTCGCCTTCTACGGCGCCGAGGACCTGACGCCGTCCGACTTTTACCGCAAAAGCGATGCCGACGAGGCGCGCGACGGCGCCAGGCTCGTGGTAGAACGGGTGCGCCCGCACGTCCCGGCCGAGGCCTCCTACTGAATTGCCTGCCTGTCTTTCGGAACCGCTCGGCCCGCTCCTCGCGCCGGATCGGCTCCCTCTCCCGCTACGCTTCCAGGCTTCCGTCCCACCGCTGCAGCGCCGTCGCCGGCGTTCCCGGCCGGACCCCTGGTTGCGCCGCGCGAGCAATGGCGGGAAGCCGTTCGTGCAAACGCCGCGCGAAAATTCAATAGGTTCGCCGCGATGTGCCGCGAGCCCGGCCTGCCCGACTACATCCCGCAAGCGCTGGTCACGATCTACCACGCAGCCGCTCAAGGCTTTCTGGGCAGGGTAACCGACGATATCGAGACCCTGACCGGCAGACCGCCCGAAAGACTCGAAAATTTTCTGGCAAGGTCTCTCGCCGCCTGACCTCCGGCGCGAGCGGTTGTCTTCGCGGGCCAGGCCGCTTGGTCGCCCCTGACGTGCGGTCCGTTCCGGTCAGGGCGCTCCCCGCAACCAGATCGCAACCAGAGCCGCCACGGCGGCGAGTCCTAAGCCAAGAATCCAGACGCCGCCCCAGTTGAGCGAGATGTCAGCGGACCCGTCCGCAAGGGCCGGCGCGGACGGATCGAGGTAGCCGTAGAGGCGATCTGTGGCCGGTGTCGAGACAGACGTCGATGCGGAAAGCTTGCGGAACTCATCGGCGATGGTCTTCATCTCATCCCGCGCACCGTCGGCGTGACCGATCTTGACGCTCATCTCATCGCTTCCAATCATGCGGCGCATGATGACGAGAAGCAGCGGCTCGGGAAGCCATCGGAAAATGCGGTGGTTGGCCGGCGTGATGGGAATGCCCTGCGCGCTCAGAACGCTGTATCCTTCGCGAATCGCCCGGAGCATGAGCACGAGCGCATCGCGAGTGCGCGCCAGCCGGCGGTGGTCGCCTCCTGCCATGTACAACGCATTCGCCGTCGGACTGATCTTCGCGACGTGGGTCTTGAGCCAGGCGTCCATGTTCGAGCAGATCTGGACCGGAAACCCACCGGCGGTCAGGGCCTTCTCAATCGCCTCGATCCGCGGGGACCGGGCGCCGTCGAGCTCGCCAATGGTCGTCGGCTGCTCCAGCGCCGAAGTAATCAAGTAGCGGATGCGACCGTCGAGGCTCACTGCGGCGGCGCCCGGAAACCCGAGAAGCACCCGGTCGCGACCAAGCGCGTCGACCATCTCGCGAGGCCCGGCGGCATTGTTCCCAAAGAACATGACGCTGGGTGTTTCTCGGTTGGCCGCCAGGATCGGCAAGACTTCCGCCACGTGGTTCTTGGGCAGGATGACAAGAACAAGGTCATAGGCGTCATTCGCATCGAGCCGTTCGACGGCGTCGACCCGCGCCTCGGTCGGTTCTCCGGTGACGGCATGCTCGAGCTGGAGCCCATGGACACGAATATCAGCGAGACGCTTCCCTCTCGCGAGGATGGAGACGTTCTGTCCTGACGCCCCCAGGAGAGCCGCATACAGACTGCCCATGTTGCCGGCGCCGTATACCAGGATCTTCATCGGCTACACGCCTTGCTGTGACGAGACATCGAACGTCTGACTGACCGCGGGCTTTGGCGGTCATCGTGCATATAGGGAAAATAACCGGCCGATCCGGGCTGAGGGGCGAGTAGCGTCAGGCCGCCGCAGGGGGCGTCAAGGGCCGGGACGCGCAACGCGCCCGCGCATGTTGCCGGCGTCAGCATGAGCCGCGCGTGCAGAGGAATGCCGCCTTTTCGGCCCGTCAGCTCACCGGATGGACTCGAATAGCTTACCGCGATACCGGGCCGGCAGCGCAGATCGCCGGGTTGGCCGAGTAGACGCGGATGCGGTCGTTCGCGCCGATCACGCGCGAAGAAGAAGCCGCCGCGGGCGCAAGCGCGGCTGCTGGGGAAGCAGCCGTCAGTCCGGCGGAATTCTTCAGGAAAGAGCGGCGACTCGAGAAGACATGTTGAACTCCTGGGGGATGGTTCCATTCCTGTCTCAGGGTAGTCAAGCGGCGTCCGAGACGGCAACCGCCGGCCGGCCGGGCAATGACAAGGTTGGAGAGACCCTGATGCGAGCCGTTCGCCTCGAAAAACCTCGCCATCTCGAATACGTCCTTTACAAATAACGACAACTTCCAGCCTCAAACTTCGGTTTGGCGCCCGCGGCAGGGCTTATAATGCGTGTGACTCTCGAAGCGAAGCGGTCGGCGCAAGGGTGTAACACGATACGCGCGCAGATTCGACCGTCCAACGCTGCGCGCTCGGACTGACCTGCCGGCCGCGGCTCTCAGCCGCGCAACCGTTGGAGGAGAGATGACCAAGAGATCCGTCGCGCTCGCAGCCTTGATTGCGCTGCTTTCCGTTTCTGCCGCATTCGGCCAGCAAGCGGACACGGCCGTCGTAGTCGGAGTCGTTGCCGACGCCACCGGCGCCGTGATTCCGGGAGTGGATATCCGTTTCACTCATGTCAGCACGGGCGCCGTGTACACGGCGCAAACCGACGCAAGCGGTTTCTATCGAACTCCGCCGCTGCGCATCGGCGAATACCGCATGGAAGCCGAATCGACCGGCTTCAAGCGCATTCAACGCACCGGGGTCGTTCTGAACGCCGGCGACACCCGCCAAGTGGATTTGGCGCTCGAAGTCGGCGAAGTCACCGAAACGATCGAGGTCGTGGCCCAGGCGCCGTTGCTGCAAACCCAGGAAGGGGCGACCGGCACGGTAATGGACAATCAGCAGATTCTCGAGTTGCCGTTGAACGGACGCGATTACCTGCAGCTTGCGCGCATCTCGGCCGGCGTCACGCCGCCGGCGCGCTCGGAGGTCGCCAACCGGCAGGGCGTCAGCGTCGGCGGCTCACAGGCCACCCAGGTCAACTTTGTCATCGACGGCATCGACAACAACAACCAGTCGATCGCTTCCCAAGGCGGTCAAAAAGAAGCCATCAAGCCGCAAATCGACGCCGTGCAGGAGTTCAAGATACTGACCAACGCTTACTCCGCGGAATTCGGGCGCTCGATGGGCGGCGTCGTCACCATGACCACCAAGTCGGGATCCAACGAAATACACGGCTCGGTCTTCGAATTTCTGCGCAACGAGGGACTCGACGCCAGAAATTTCTTCGTTCCGCACGGCGCCGACAAGCCGCCGTTCAAGCGCAATCAATACGGCTTTTCGCTGGGCGGTCCGGTCAAAAAGAACAACGCCTTCCTGTTCGGCGATATGGAATTCACCGACATCCGCGAATCGACTACGCGCGTGAACACGATTCCCAACCTGATCGAACGCACGGGCGATTTTTCGGGCGAGAGCAACATCATCCGCGATCCGATGACCACCGATGCGGAAACCTTGACCCGCGCCCCTTTCCCCAACAACGTCATTCCCGAGAGCCGCATCGACACGGTCTCGCGGATCACCCGCGACTGGTGGCCGACGCCGACCAACAGCGGCCGCACACGCAATCACGTTTGGGTTCCGCCCCGGAACCAGGATCTGAATCGTTGGGACGTGCGCTACGACCAGAACCTCGACGATAAGAACAACTTCTACTTCCGCCTCAGCGGCCAGCAGACCGACAACGGGCGCGTGCCGGTGTTGCCCGACAGCGCGGACGGCCTGTATCTGCAAGGGAAAGACGTGGACATCACCAATCGGCAGATGGCGCTGGTTTACAACGGCGTCTGGTCGCCCAATCTCGTAGGCTCGTTCCGCACCGGCTGGAGCTACATCGACACCGGCGTCACGCACGCCAACGACGTTCCCGTGAATCCGATCATCGGCTTGAACATGGGCAACGGCCTGGACATCTCCACTCCGGGCTCGGGCAGCTTCAACCCCGCTGGTTTCCGCGGCGTCGGAAGCTGCTGCTTCAACTTCATCGCTTCGCAGACGCGGCAATTTTCGGGGGATATCACCTGGACGAAGGGTCGGCACACCGTGAAATTCGGACACACGACGTTCTGGCTGCAAAGCCAGATATTCAATGCCGGCTTCATCACCGGCAACCATCCTTTCGACGGCCGCTTTACCGAAAACCCCGGCGACCGCAGCGGCGGCGATTCGTTGGCCGATTATCTGCTCGGCTTCCCCAACAATGTGCGCAACTCGAACCACCGCCACATGGCCTTGCGCGCGCCGTGGCTGCACCAATACGTTCAAGACGACTGGCGAGTGACCGACAAGCTGACAGTCAATATCGGCTTGCGCTACGAGCTGAGCCTGCCCTGGGTCGACAAGTTCGACAAGATCTCCAACCTCGATGTCGATACCGATCTGAGCCGACCCGCTTTCGTCGTCGTGGGCGAGCGGGGCGAGGGGCGCTTCAATCGGGCGCTGGTAACATCGGACACCAACAACTTCGCGCCGCGCCTCGGGTTCGCCTACCGCTGGCGGGAGGACACCGTTTTCCGCGGCGGTTTCGGGTTGTTCTACGCCAATACGATGAACACCGGAGGGGGCGAGTTCATGGAGACCAATCCGCCGTCTCACGTCAAGACGCAAATCGACACGAACCGCATCGCGCCGACGATCAGCTTGCAGGCGGGGCAAGGCGAGGGCGCTCTGAGACCGGAGAACTCTCCCGCTCTGGTGCCCGGCTCATTCGAAATCGACCCGCCGTGGCCGGTGGCTGCGCAGTGGAACTTCAATATCCAGAAGCAACTGCCGAACAATATCCTGTGGGAGATCGGCTACTTCGGCACGAAGGGAACGCACATCATCCGCAGATACAACCTGAACTACGCGATTCCCGGGCCGGGCAATCCCAACAGCCGGCGGCGCTGGCAGAGCGTGCGCTTCCCCGGAACCGACGTGGACGTGGGCCTCTCGTTCCTGCACAACTTCCGCAACGACTCCAACTCGAACTATCACGCGCTGCAGACCAAGGTCGAAAAGCGCTACGGCAGCGGACTGAGCTTCCTGTTTTCCTACACCTGGTCCAAGGCGATCGGCGATTACAGCTTCATCCCCGGCGAAGACCGCGGCATCGGGGCGAATTGGGGCGTGCAGAACGCTCTGGACCTTCATGCCGAGCGATCCCTGCTGAACCAGCATGTCACTCACCGGGCGGTCGCCAGCTATCTGTACGACCTTCCCTTCGGACGCCGCCGCAAATACGGTTCCGACTGGGGAGGGGCGATGAACGCCATCCTCGGCGGCTGGACGGTCGGGGGCATCAACAGCTTTATCACCGGCTTCCCGATGAACCTGTCGGTCAGGGGCAATCCTTCGAATACCGGGGGGTTCAATCTCGACCGGCCTAACGTCGTCGGGGAGTGGAGGATTCCGCGGAATGAGCGGGGACCCGACCGCTGGTTCAATACCGGAGCTTTCGTCCGCAACGACCCGTTTACTTTCGGCAACGCGGGGAGAAACATCCTGGAAGCGCCGGGAACCATCAAGTTCGACCTTGCCTTGCATAAGAACTTCCAAGTCAACGAGAAGTTTCGAATACAATTCCGGGCCGAGGTTTTCAACGCTTTCAACACTCCGATCTTCGACGGGCCGAACTTGCAGGTCGGCAACCGCAACCTCGGGGTCATCTCGAACGCGGCGCCCGGGCGCGTGATGCAGATGGGCTTGAAGGTCATTTTCTAGGGCGGTTTTTCGCAGGCGGCTCCGGCCGCTGTATGATGACCGCGGTGCTTGCAAAGCGCGCTCTATTGTCCGCGGCGCTCGTCGTCATGGCGTCGGGCTGCTCCGATAGCGGCCGCGCGGATCTGCCGGCCGTGCCCCGTTTAGCGGAGGAGGATTTCTCGCCCGATGCGCGGGACGAGGCCGGGCGGCGCCTGGAGGCCGTCCGCGCCGCTCCGGACGATCCGCGGGTCAACGGCGAGCTCGGCATGTTTCTGCACGCCCGCGAGCGCTTCGATGCGGCCAAGGTTTTCTACCGCCGGGCCGCGGCGCTGTCCGGCGGAAATGTCGATTGGACCTATTTGCTCGGAGTCGTCGAGCAGCGCGACGGGGCTTACGAGCAAGCGGCGGAGGCGTTTCGCGCGACGCTCGCCCGGCGCGCCTCCGCACCGGCCGCGATTCGTCTCGGCGAGGTCCTCGAGTCGCTCCAACGCCGCCGGGAAGCGCGGGAAGCCTTCGAGGACGCTTTGCAGATCGACCGCAACGCGCCGGCGGCGTTCTACGCGCTCGGGCGCGCGCTGCTCGATCTCGGCGAAACGAAGCAGGCGATTGCCTTGCTGGAAAAGGCCGTGGCGCTGTCGCCGCAAGACGGAGCGGCATTCTATTCTCTGGGATTGGCCTACCGGGGCATCGGGGACGAGGCTTCGGCGAAACGGTATCTGCAACTGTCCCAAAGGCGTCCTCGGACGAAGCCGCCGATCAGGGACCCGATTCTGGCGAAAGTCGAGGAACTCAGCGCCGACCGGCACTACTATCTGAATCTCGGCCGCCGATTGGAAGCGGGCGGCCAACGAGAGAAAGCGATCGAAGCCTACCAAAAGGCGCTCGCGCTCGACCCCGGCATGGCGGCGGCGCACGCCAATCTGGTCGGCGCTTACGGTCGGCGGGGGGAGTTCGGAAAGGCCGAAGCCCATTACCGCGCAGCGCTCGCCAGCGACCCGAATCTGGAAGAACTGCACAATAATTGGGGCGTCGTGCAGGCCATGCAAGAAAACCCGGCCGCGGCGGCCGACGCATTCCGAAAAGCCCTCGGCCTCAATCCGCAATCGGCCGAGGCGCACGCCAATCTCGGCACGGCGCTCCTGCAGATGGGAGAGGGCAAAGCCGCGGCGGCGCATTTCGAGTCCGCCCTGTCCAACGACCCCGCGCACCGCGTCTCCCGCTTGCATCTGGGGCGGCATGCGCTTGGCGCCGGGCGCTTCGCCGATGCGATCGAGCATCTCGAGAAAGCGCTCGAGGGGCCGCCCAACGACCGACTCATGCCGTTCGTGCTCCAAACGCTTGCCGAAACGTACCGCCGAGCGGGCATGGAGCGCCAGGCGGTCGAGACCGCCCGGCGCGCGCTCGATGCGGCCGAGGCGCTTGGCATGACCGATCTGGCCGCCCAAATCCGCCGCGAAGCGCAATCCGCTTCCGGGCCTTGAGCCTGCCGCTTGCCGCCGCTTCGGGCGTCGGGAGATTGAGGCGTCTATGTTAGTCTGAAAATTGCGGGGCGGCTTTGTCTGCCCGCCCGAAAGCCACGATAGCTCAGTTGGTAGAGCAGCGGTTTCGTAAACCGCAGGTCGTCGGTTCGAGTCCGACTCGTGGCTCCATTTTTCACCGAGACGGGTACTGGTAGGGCTGCTTGGCGTCTCGGACGCGCTGGGCCGATACCGGTCTGAACTGCTGAACCAAGCCGGAAGCGAATCGCAAATTCTGACCGGCCCCTCGTATTGCCTTTGATATTTTGTTCGCTGAATGCGAACAAAGTTCCATAAAGCGGGGCATGAAAATCGAGTGGGCGACCAAGGCGGTAAAAGACATGCGCCGCCTCGCCGTACGGGATCGTGAGCGCATAATAGCCAAGGTGAAACAGTACGCCGGCGACCCAGCTTCGCTCGCCAATCGAGTGATCTCATTGACCGGCAGCAACCATCGTAGGATGAGAGTTGGCGCCTATCGAGTTTTGTTCGACATCAAGGCTGACAAAGTTGTCGCCATGGTTGTTCTCAGAGTTCGACACCGGAGGGAGGCTTATGACCAAGCTTGCGGCTAAGACGGAAACGGTTACGTTGATGCGGGCCGAGTACGATGCTCTGATCGCGCGCAAAGAGGATCTTGAAGATACATTGGCTGCTATCGAGGCGGATGACGGCAGCCGCATCCCGCACGAAGCGGCGCTTGCCATCATGCGCGGCGAGAACCCCTGTGCGGCGTTCCGTAACTATCGCGGCCTCACGCTGCGCGATCTTTCCGCCCGAACGGGTCTCTCGGCAAGCTATCTTTCCGAGATTGAGCACGGGCGCAAAACCGGCTCGGTTGCCGCGTTGTCCCGCATCGCCGGCGCGTTGGGCGCGACGGTCGACATTTTGATAGACCATGAGCTAGCGGACGGAAAACCTGCATGAACCGCGCGGTTTTTGCGATGCTATTGCCATGATGCCGAACAAGAGCGCGCTCCGAGTTTCGTTTCTTCTCGCCGCGGCCGCGTGGGCGGCAACGCCCGACCGCGCTGCCGCGCAGCCCTATTCCAATCCGTACCGCATGGTGGAAGGCTGGGCCAAGATGCCCGAGGGCAGAAAGATGGGCGCCGTGGGCGGCGTCGCCATCGACCCCGACGGCAAGCACGTCTGGGCCGCGGTGCGCTGCGACGCGGGGCCGGAACGTTTCGGCTACGAGTGCCTCGACTCCGCTCTCGACCCCGTGGTGAAGTTCGACATGGAGGGCAACGCGGTCGCCGGCTTCGGCGGCGGCATGTTCATCTGGCCCCACGGCATCCACGTGGACGCCGAGGGCAACGTGTGGCTGACCGACGCGGTCAGCGCCGCGCGCACGCCCAAAGGAAACCGGGGCCACCAAGTCGTCAAGTTCAGCCCGACCGGAGAAGTGCTGCTGACCCTCGGCACGCCCGGCGTCGCCGGCGCCGACCGCAGCCATTTCAACGCGCCGGCCGATGTCGTCGTCGGCGATAACGGCCATATCTTCGTCGCCGACGGACACGGGGAGAACGACAACAACCGTATCGTGAAGTTCACCAAGGACGGCGAATTCGTCAAGGCGTGGGGCAAGACCGGCTACGCCCCCGGCGAGTTCCACACCCTGCACGCCCTGGCCATCGACTCCCGGGGCCGCCTGTTCGTGGCCGACCGCGGCAACAACCGCATCCAGATTTTCGACCAGGAGGGCGAGCACCTGGCTACCTGGACGCAGTTCGGCAGGCCCAGCGGCATCTACTTCGCCGGAGACGACCTCATTTACGTGGCCGACTCGGAGTCGGACGACGTGCAGAATCCCGGCTGGGAAATGGGCCTGCGCATCGGCGACGCGCACAAGGGCTGGATTTCCGAGTTCGTCCTGTTCCCCTGGGGCGACCCGCGCGAGACCCGCGGCTCCGGCGCCGAGTTTGTCGCCGCCGACGCGGACGGCAACCTCTACGCCGGCGAGCCTTTCCGCCGCCGCTTGCAAAAATACGTCCGCGTCAGGCCCTAGAAAAAGCGCCGCGCAATCACTTGGCGACGACTTGGTAGAGCAGGCCGTTCTCGGTTGCGTCGCTCATACGCATCGAAACAACCGTCCGATTTTGAGACAATGTTTGCCCTATGGCTAACGAGGTTTTACTTCTCGCCAACGGCGACCTACGCCTCTCGGCGAACCGCAAGTGCTGGCCGGCCCAACAAGAGGTCGAGGGCAAGCTCGCCGCCGCCGTTGAGCGCGAGGGTTTTGCGGTGCGGCGGGCGCACGAGTACGACGCGGCGAAGGGGCACGGGTTCATCGACAGTCAGAAGCGCGGTCTCGAGGTCTTCCGCTCCATCGACCGCAAGCTGCCGCTGATCGTCGTCGAGGCGGTCTGGCAGTATTCGCAGCACATCCTCGCCGGTTTGATGAGCCACGAGGGGCCGATTTTGACTGTCGCCAACTGGAGCGGCCAATGGCCCGGACTGGTGGGCATGCTCAACCTCAACGGCAGCCTGACCAAGGCCGGCGTTCCCTATTCGACGCTCTGGAGCGAGGATTTCACCGACGAGTTTTTTCTCAACGGCCTGCGCCGCTGGCTCGGCGGGAAAACGGTGCGGCACGCGAGCAGCCACGTGCGGGCGGCCGGCGACATGATGCTGCCGCACAAGGCGCAGCTCGTCGGCCGCGATGTTGCGCGAGAGCTTCAGGAGCGCAAAGCCGTCATGGGCGTCTTCGACGAAGGCTGCATGGGCATGTTCAACGCGATTATCCCCGACCGCTTGCTGGCGCCCACCGGCGTATTCAAGGAGCGGCTCAGCCAATCCGCTCTGTGGGCCGCCATGCAGGAGGTGACCGAGGAAGAAGCGGCGGCAATCCGCGCTTGGCTCGACGCCAGGGGGATGCGCTTCGACACCGGCGCGGACGAGGCGAGCGAGTTGACCGACGCACAGATTCTGATGCAGTGCCGGATGTATA
Organism: Bryobacterales bacterium; assembly: GCA_965214915.1. GTDB lineage: Bacteria > Acidobacteriota > Terriglobia > Bryobacterales > UBA6623 > CATQHP01. The sequence continues at coordinate 776,996 of CBDCCP010000002.1, forward strand.
TCGCGGCGCTGCGCATCGCCGACGAGTTCGGCTGCGACGTCATCGGCATCCAGTACCAGCAGGGGCTGAAGGACATCTGCCCGGCGTCCGACCTGGTCGAGGGGCTGTTGAACAACGTCGAGCGGCCGCCGGCCAAGTCGAAGGACGGCCGGACGCTCTACGCGGGCCGGGCGCTGCCGCACTTCAACGAGGTCGATGAGTGCGCAGGCCTCGATGCGCTGCTGACGAACCGTATCTGGAACGCGCTCGGCTACGACCCGGAAACGACGCTGCACGACGTGCGCTACGGGGCGCCGTTCGCCGTCAACGGCAAGGAAGAGTTCGTCTGGGTCTTCGAGATCTCGGGTTCGGTCCCGCCGAAGCATCTGATCGGGGGCTACGCGGGCGCCGTCAGCGAGCGCCAGCCGCCGATGTATTTCCCGCTGGGCGGCGGCACGATCAAGGGAGTCAGCAAGCCCGGCGAGATCGTCTGGAGCCGTATTTTCGTGGAAGACGACAAGCTCAAGGCGGATGTGGGTCTGGCCAAGGTCGTCGAGTTGCCGCAAGAGGAGACCGAGCGGCGCTGGGCGGCCACGACGCCGCAATGGCCGATCATGCATGCCGTGACCTACGGCATCGACCGCGACCGCTTGATGGGCCGCCACAAGTCGAACCACATTCAGGTCGCCTACGTTCCCGACAAGGCGGCGGCGACGCAGGCGCTCAGCGCCAAGATTTCGGCTTTCCGCAACCTCGGCATCGAGACGTTCCTGTGCGGCGGCGGGCACGACCTGGCCTGAGCGGCAAGGGTTGCGCATTCAGCCGCCGTAACGCTACGCTACTGAATCGTTAAGGAAAGAAGGTATGCGAGCATTTTTGCCTTTCGCGGCCGCGGCGGCGCTGCTGTGTACGCCGGCGGCGGCCCGAACGCACGAAACTAATCCGTTCGGCTCCGCCGAAGACCTTGCCGTCGGCAAGCGGCTGTACCGCGTCAATTGCGGCGTGTGCCACGGCATGGAAGGGAAAACCGGGCGCGGCGCGCGGCTGGCGCGCAAAGTCCATCGGCGGGCGAATACCGACGCCGAAATGTTCGATCTCATCGAGAAGGGAGTGCCCGGCACCGATATGCCCGGCGTGTGGCTGGAAGAGGACGACATCTGGAAAATCCTGCTCTTCGTGCGCACGTTCGAAAAGACGGCGGAAGAACCCTGCCTCGCCGCGCCGGGCGACGCCGCCGAGGGCAGGGACATCTTTTTCAACCGCGCCGCTTGCGCCGCGTGCCATACGGTCGGCATGGGCGGCGGACGTCTTGGCCCCGACATGAGCTTTGCCGGCGCGGCGTTTTCGCGGGAGCAGCTTCGCGTTGCCCTGGTCGAGCCGCACCGGGATGTCGCCGACCGCTACCGCACCGGGCGCGTCGAGACCCAAGACGGCAAACGGCACGAAGGCGTCGTGATGGCGGAGAACGGCTACTCGCTCTTTTTGATGGACCGCTCGGAGGAAACCCTCGGCTTTCAAAAAGCGGATTTGCGGTCTTTCGCCGTTGTGCGCGAATCGCTGATGCCGTCGTACGCGGACATCTTGAGCGCGGCGGATATGGACCACCTGCTGGCCTATCTCTGCTCGCTGCGCGGTTCCGAAAGGGGGGCATCCGAATGATCCGTTCGTATCTCGGCGCGGTTTTGGGCGGCGTGCTGGCTTGCGCGGCGGCGCCGGCCCAGATTTCCTACAACGACATCGTCAACGCGGAAACGCAGCCTCATAACTGGCTCAACTATCACGGCGGGTATTCCGGGCAGCGGCACAGCCGGTTGACCGAGATCACGCCCGAGAACGTGAAGAACCTGCGGCTGAAGTGGGCGTTCCAGGAAAAAATCGACGAAAAGTTCGAGACGACCCCGCTGGCGCTCGACGGCGTGATGTACATCACGGTTCCTCCCGGAGACGTTTATGCGCTCGACGCGGAGACCGGCACGCGGCTCTGGCGTTACTCGCGGAATTTGCCGCCGAAGCTGATCGCCTGCTGCGGGCTGGTCAACCGCGGGCTGGGCATGCTCGGCGACCGGCTGTTCATGGCCACGCTCGACGCCTACACGATCGCGCTCGACCGCAAAACCGGACGCCTGCTGTGGGAGTCGAAGATGATCGACTATTCCCAGGGCTATTCGGGAACGCTCGCGCCGCTGGTGGTGAAAGACAAGGTGATGACGGGCACGGCGGGCGGCGAATACGGCATCCGCGGATTCATCGACGCCTACGACATCGAGACGGGCGAGCGCTCGTGGCGCTTTTACACCATTCCGGGGCCGGGCGAGTTCGGTCACGACACCTGGGCCGGCGATTCGTGGCAACGGGGCGGCGCGTCGATCTGGATCACCCCCTCCTACGACCCCGAGCTCAACTTGGTCTACTGGGGCGTCGGTAACCCCGGGCCGGACTGGAACGGGGATGTCCGCTTGGGCGACAACCTTTTTGCCGATTCGGTCGTGGCGCTCGACGCGGATACCGGAAAACGGAAATGGCACTTTCAGTTCACGCCCCACGACGTTCACGACTGGGACGCCACGCAGGTGATGGTGCTCTTCGACAGCGAGTACAAGGGCGAGGATCGCAAGCTGCTGGTCACCTTCAACCGCAACGGCTTCAGCTACCTGCTCGACCGTGAAACCGGAGAGTTCCTGCGCGCCACTGAGTACGTCAAGCAGGATTGGGCGATCGGCATCGACGAGAACGGCCGTCCGATCCGCCGGCCGGGCAAGCTGCCGACCGCCGAGGGCAACGAAGTTTATCCCCGCGTGGCCGGCGGCACGAACTGGATGTCGCCTACGTTCAGCCCGCAGACCAATTTGCTTTACGTGACTTGCGGCGAAGGCAGCAGCGTTTACGTCAAGGGGCCGAGCGAATACCGGCCGGGGACGCGCTACTGGGGCAGCATGTTCCTGAACGAAGAGACCAGCCACGAGTGGACCGGCGCCGTGCGGGCGTTCGACCCGCTGACCGGCAAGAAGGTATGGGAGCATCCGCTGTTCCGCCCGACGCTTGCCGGCCTGGTTTCCACGGCGGGCGGGCTGGTCTTTGCCGGCACCTCGGACGGGTTTTTCAAGGCCCTCGACGCCAAGAGCGGCGAGGAGTTGTGGCGGATCAATCTCGGCGCCCAGATCATCGCCAGTCCGATCAGCTTCGGCAGCAAGGGCCGGCAGCATGTCGCCGTCGCCGCGGGCGGCGGCATATTCGTGTTCGCCCTGCCGTAACGCCCGATGGCAGTCCAGCAGCGTCCCGATCCGCGCGGACAGGCCCATAAAGCCTTTATTATTTTGAGGACCCTTGGCTTGCACGACGTTGGTCCGATGTGCGCGGTCGCGAGGTAGGCAGGTGATCCGAGATGGCGAAGGCTGAAGCCTCGGTCGAAGAGTTGGTGGGAATGATCGAACGGGGCGAGTTGCGGCTACCCGAAATGCAGCGCCGCTACGTTTGGCGTTCGACTCGGGTTCGCGACCTGCTCGATTCGCTCTATCGCGGCTACCCGTCCGGCGCCATTCTCTTGTGGGAGACAGACGAGGATGTCCCGCTACAGGACTTCGCACTTGAGCAGCAGGGCAATCCCTACCGAAGCAACCGACTATTACTGGATGGGCAGCAGCGGTTGACGTCGCTCTCCGCGGTGATTCGTGGCCAGCCCGTCGGAGTGCGCGGTCGCCGACGACCGATCGAGATTCTTTTCAATCTGGATCATCCCGAAGACCTCGAGGTCGTGACGGAGGTGAACGAGAACCTGAAGGACGACGAACGGATCGAAGACGAAGCAGATTCGACCGACGACGAGCTTCAGAAGCGGTTCAACCGCATGACGTTCGTGGTGGCGACCAGGAAGCTGGAGCAGCTTCCGCAGTGGGTCAAGGTCTCCGAGGTCTTCAAGAGCGACAGCGACAGACCGTTCCTCAAGCGTGCCGGCATCACCGACCTCGACGACCCACGTGCCGAAAGGTACAGTAAGCGCCTCTCGCGTCTGCGCGGAGTACGGAAGTACGTCTACCGCATGGACATCCTCGAACGTACATTGTCGTACGACGAAGTCACGGAGATCTTTGTACGTGTCAACTCACTCGGGGCGAAACTGCGCAGCTCCGACCTTGCGCTGGCTCAGATTACGGCCAAGTGGCGCGGCGCGCTGGAGAGCCTGCAGGAATACCAGAAACGGTGTGCGACCACAGGCTTCGACCTCGACCTCGGTCTTCATCTACGAAACTTGGTTGCATTCGCGACCGGACAGTCGCGCTTTCTCACCGTTGGCAACCTCTCTGTGGCGAAGTTGCAGGGATCCTGGAAAGAATGCTTGCGGGGAATGGATTTCGCACTCGACTTCCTCCAGAATAATGCACAACTCGACAGCCCGGCTCTGCTCTCGTCGCCGTTTCTGCTCGTGACGCTCGGCTACTACGGGCATCGGAGGCGCTACGAGATCAGCACCAAAGAAGCCGGGGAACTGCGTCGCTGGTTGCTCGTCGCCAACACCAAGGGACGGTACTCGCGAGGGTCGAGCGAGACGATTCTGGACCAGGATCTTTCGACGCTGCGCCAGGGTGGCGGAGCAACCGAACTCGTTGACCGCCTACGCTTGCAGGTGGGGCGTCTCGACATTGCGCCGGAGGAGCTCGAAGGCCGCAACCAACGCAGCGCCCTTTTCAAGACGATGTTCCTCGCTTTCCGCGATGCCAAGGCCCGCGACTGGCGTTCGAACCTCGCCATCGCGCTGGGACACCGCGGGGCTCAACATCGGCTCCAGTTCCACCACATTTTCCCGAAGGCGGTCTTGAAGGGCAGCTACACCAGTCGTGAGGCCGATGACATCGCCAATCTGGCCTTTATCGGCGGAAAGACCAATCGCCAGATCAGCGACAAACCTCCGAGCCAGTATTTTCCGCCGTTGATCAGGAAGTCGGGCCTTACGCCATTCCAAGCGCAGTGCATCCCCACCGACAACGAACTCCTTGAGGTGGGTACGTACAAGTCGTTTCTCGACGAACGGCGCAGGCTCATCAGCCAGAGACTGAACGAATTCCTCGCTATCTGGCAAGCGTGACGAGGCATCACGACGGGGCACGGCTTTGGCTGCCTTTTCCCAGGTCAGCTTGATCTTTTTAGGGTCTTCGCCTGCTTCCAGGGACTTCAGCGCGTCGGGGTAGCCGGCGGAGCGCCCCCGGCCTCTCCAGAGAGGGGATTTTATGTTCTCCGTTGGCATCCGTCGCAAAAATACATAGCATATCTATACATTGATATGCTATGTATAGGAATAGAGTCGCTTTCCACTCGACGAGGAGCATGAAGATGAACATCAGCAAGGACTTGGTAGCCGCCTCGGCCGCGCCGCTCGTGCTGGCGATTCTGGCCGAGGGCGACAGCTACGGCTACGCGATCATCAAGCGGGTCGGCGAGCTTTCGGGCGGCCGGCTCCAGTGGACGGACGGCATGCTCTATCCGGTGCTGCACCGTCTTGAGCGGCTGGGCTACGTCGAGGCGCGCTGGGCGACCGCGGAGAGCGGCCGGCGGCGCCGCTACTACCGCATCACCAAGGCGGGGCGGGCGCACCTGGAGACACAGAGGCGGCAATGGCAGGCGGTGGACGCCACGCTGCGCGGAATCTGGATGGAGTTTTCCCTGGCGCCCGATGCAGGGCGGGGACTACAGCGATGGGGGGTTGAACCGATATGACGACGCACGACGACGCGCTCGAAGCGCAAATTACCCAGTGGCGGAGTTGGCTGCGACGGCGCCCGGCGATCCGCGATGCCGACGTGGAGGAGCTCGAAGGCCACCTGCGCGATCTGGTCGCGGCGCTCCGCGTTACCGGCCTCGCCGCCGATGAGGCGTTTCTGGTGGCCGTCAAGCGGATGGGCAACCTCGACGCCGTGTCGCGCGAGTTCGCGCGCGAGCACTCCGAGCGGCTGTGGAAGCAACTCGTGATGCCCGCGGCCGCGGCCGGCGCGCCGAACCGGAGGGCATCGCGCGAAACCGTGGTGGCGATCGTTCTGGCCGCGGCGGCGGCGGCGGCGATCAAGCTGCCCGAGCTGTTCGGCTACCCGCATATCGGAGCGGAAGAGGGACTGTTCGACGACGGGAACTTCTACTTCCCCAATCTCAGCTTCTTCGTGCTGCCGTTCCTCGCCGGCTACTTCGCCTGGAAACGGGGGCTGGACCGGGCGGGGCGCCTCCGCCTGGCGCTGGCGTTCGCCGCGGCCGCGCTCGTCATCAACGCCTTCCCGTTCACGCCGGCCGGTCACACGTGGACGCTCGCGGCGCTGCACCTGCCGATCGCGCTGTGGCTCGCGGTGGGAATCGCCTATACCGGAGGCCGCTGGAGCGACGACGGCGGGCGGATGGACTTCGTGCGCTTCTCCGGCGAGCTGTTCATCTACTACGTGCTCATGGCCCTCGGCGGCGGCGTCCTCACCGGTTTCACCGGCGTCACCTTCGCCGCCATCGGCGTGGACATGGAATGGTTCGCGCAGCAGTGGTTGCTGCCGTGCGGCGCCATGGGGGCCGTCATCGTCGGCGCGTGGCTCGTGGAAGCCAAGCAGAGCGTCATCGAGAACATGGCGCCCGTGCTGACGCGCCTGTTCACGCCGCTGTTCGCCGCGGTGCTGCTCGCCTTCCTGGCTACTATGGTGTGGACGGGCAGCGGCATCGACATGGAGCGGGAGGTGCTCATCGGCTTCGACCTGCTGCTGGCGGTCGTTCTGGGCCTGCTGCTCTATGCGGTCTCGGCGCGCGACGCGCAGGCCCCGCCGGACGCATTCGACGCGCTGCAGCTTCTGCTCGTGCTCTGCGCGTTGGTCGTCGACGCCGTAGCGCTGGCCGCCATCGCCGGGCGGATCTCCGAGTTCGGCCTCAGCCCGAACCGGGTGGCGGCGCTGGGCGAGAACCTCGTTCTGCTGGTCAACCTGATCTGGTCGGCGTGGCTGTACGCCCGGTTCCTCGCCGGCCGCGGCCCGTTCTCCGCCCTCGAGCGCTGGCAGACGGCCTACCTGCCGGTCTACGCCGTGTGGGCGGCCTTCGTCGTCGTCGCTTTTCCGCCGTTATTCGGCTTCATGTGAGGCCCGGACAATGCGGATGCGCACACGTCCCGGCGCCCCCGACGATCTCGGACCCGACGGCGACCGCGCTCAAGAAACCGGGCGGTAAAGAGACTTACCGCACATAACACTAAGGAGGTAGTCATGAAGAAGCGGCACAGTCGGGATGGCCCTGACTTGGGCAGCCGTAGGGGCGTTCGTTGGCGTGTTCATAGAATGGATCAACGACGCCGTGCCCGGCGGTCTTGCGATAGGGTCGCTCGTCGATATCTGGCCGCCGGTGCTGGCGATCGCGGGCTTGCTTGGCGGCGCGGTCGTTTCCGCGGCGCTTCGGTTTGCAGGAGGCCGCCGCATTCAATGAGTTGCCGCTTCCCCGTTTGCCGTCCGGGGTCGGCGGCCGGTCTTCCGCTGGGTGCGCTCGCGGTTGCTGCGGGGGTGGCGAGCGCCGCAGTCCCGGACTCTTGGCTGCGGGCCGTCGCAATCATCGTCGTTACGACTCCAGGCCCATTGGCTCGAAGACGCGCACGCGGCGCTCGATAAAGCTGTCACGTCCGTCTATGGCCGGCGAGCGGATATCGTCGACGAGGACGCCCTCCGCGAGTTGCCGGCGCTCCACGGCGGCGGGCCGTGAGCAAGCCCAGGCAACTACGGGATGCGGCTGCAAAGCGGAAGGACCGCAGACAAAGCGGAGTGATCCGTCGGGGCCGGCCTCGGAACTCACGGGGCTTCTGGAGTGGATCGATCGGACGATGGGAACGGTGCGGTCCGCGGAGCAAGAGAGAAGTTTGACAGTCTGGACAGCTGTGCGGCACGCTTAAGCATATTTGCGCTCGCGCTGTCCTGAAATTCAAAAGGGGTATTGCCATGCCTGAAACCATGCTGTTCGAAATGCGCGGCGGCGTTGCGCTGCTCACCTTCAACCGGCCGGAGCGGAACAACGCCATGACTCCGGCGATGCGCGAGCATTATTTCGATCTGCTCGAGCAATGCGCCGGCGATCCCGGCGTGCGCGCGGTCGTGCTGACCGGGGCGGGGAAGTCCTTCAGCGTCGGCGCCGACACGCAGGCGCTGCAGCAGCTCGACCCCAACGCCGCCGGCCGCGCGCGCACGGCGCCGGCGAGGCCGGTTCATTACCCGCTGTCGATTCCGAAGCCGATCGTTTGCGCCATCAACGGCGGCTGCGCGGGAGTCTCGTTCGTGCATGCGCTCTGCTGCGACATTCGTTTCGCCGCGGCGGGGGCCAAGATGACGACGGCGTTCGTGCGCCGCGGACTGATTGCCGAATACGGCGTCTCGTGGCTGCTGCCGCGGCTGATCGGACAGTCGCGGGCGCTCGACTTGCTGCTTTCGGGCCGGGTGATCCTGGCCGAGGAAGCGCAGCAGCTCGGTCTTGTCAATGCGGTCTATCCGCAAGAGGAGTTGATCGACCGGGCGGTCGCCTACGCGCAGGATCTGGCCGATAACTGCTCGCCGGCTTCCATGGCGGTAATCAAGAGCCAAGTTTACGGCGACTTCGACGCCGGCATCGACGAATCGGCGGCGCGGGCGCGCGAAGAAATGACGGCGTCGTTCCGGCGGCCCGACTTCAAAGAAGGCGTGGCGAGCTTCGTCGAGAAGCGCAAGGCCGCGTTTCCGCCGTTGCCGGCCGATGCCGTCGAGGCGGCGGACGGCTCTACTGAATGAGATCGAGCACGAGGTCGCGGGGCTCGGGTACGTTGGCCGACAGGCGGAACGCATCTTCGACCAGTTGCACGGCCTCGGGCAGGTTTGTCTCGTCGGTATAGTAGAGCGCACAGAGTCCCGAACCGGCGACCACGTTATCCCCCACTTTGGCTTGCAGCACAATGCCCACCGCGGGGTCGATCTTGTCTTCCGTGTTGATGCGGCCCGCGCCCAGCAGCACTGCGGCGCGGCCGATGTCGTCGGCATTGATGCGGCTGATGTACCCGTCGCGGGGAGAGGCGATGACGTGCTCGCCGGACGCGTTCGGCAGCAGATCGAATTGCTGTAAGACGTTTGCGTTGCCGCCTTGCGCGGCGATGACGTTGCGCAAAACCTCGAGCGCCGAGCCGTCTTCGATCGCCGTGTTGGCCTGATCGCGGGCGCTGTCGATCGAGATCATCGGGTTGCCCATGAAGATCATGCGCGCCGCGGCTTCGATCCCCAGGCCGGTGAGGTCGGGCGGACCTTGTCCCTGAAGCGTCTGGGAGGCTTCCATGATCTCCAACGCATTGCCGACAGTGAAGCCCAAGGGTTGGTCCATATCGGTAAGCAGGGCCTGGACCTTCACGTCCATCCGCCGGCCGATGCTGATCATCAGTTGCGCGAGGCGGCGGGCCTCGGTGCGGCCCGAAAGCAGCGATCCCTTACCGACCTTGACGTCGAGAACGAGGCCGTCGAGACCCTCGGCAAGCTTTTTCGACATCGCCGAAGCCGCGATCAGCGCCTGGGACGAGACGGTTGCGGTTGCTTCGCGCAGATCGTACAAACGCTTATCCGCGGGGGCCAACTCGTTGCTCTGCCCGGTGAAGGCCAGACCGAATTCCGTTACCAGGTCCTCGAAGTCGGCAAGCTCGAGTTGCGTGCGGAACCCGGGGATCGACTGGAGCTTGTCCAAGGTTCCGCCCGTATGCCCGATGCCGCGCTCGGCAATGACGGGAACCGCCAGCCCGCAAGCCGCGGCGACCGGAGCGGCAATCAGCGATATTTTGTCGCCGACGCCGCCGGTCGAGTGGTAATCGACCTTGGCTTTTTGGACTTCGGGAAGATCGACGCGCTGCCCGCAGCGGAGCATCGCCGCCGTCAGCGCGGTGGCTTCGGAGTCGTTGAATCCGTTGCACGTCCCGGCCATTAAAAAAGCAGCCATTTGCGCATCGGAAATTTCTGCGCGGATGTACCCGTTGATCAGCCGCTCAAGCTCTTCGAGAGTCAGTTCTTCGCTATTGCGTTTGCGGCGAATCAAATCTACAATTCGGTCCATAAGTTACACATTCCTCTTAAGATAGCCCTCGATGCGGGCAACTTTTCTGCGGAACGCAAAACCTCCAGCCTAACACAGGCCGGCAGCGGGGATACAGGAGCGTCTTTTCCAATACAAGAGTGAGCCTTTAATATCGGGGGAGTGAGACTCAGGGGATATGGCCTCGTGGGCAGAGTTTCTTCTGGGCTGGAGGTTGTGGCGGTCAATCCGTTGCGCTTGCGGCGCTTCGCGGAAGCGCTCGGCCAGTTGGCCAAGAGCGATCGGGTGGACGCGGGGATGCCGGCGCGGGTCGGACGCTTGGCGGGTCTGCAGGGGACGCCTCCGCAGCCGGAGAGCCTGCGTCAACTCCACGATTTGTTGATTTTGCAGCGCAAGTTGAGCCAGCAGCGCACGGCGCTGGGGAAGCTGCATGAGGAGTTGGAGCGCGCCCAGGCCGGGCGGCAGGCGCGTGTGCTGTTGCGCGCGCTCGAGCGGCGCCTAGCGGCCCTGGAACCATTGATCGAGGCCATGCAGCGCTGCGGACGCGAGTTTGGCGCGACGGGTCGAACTCGTGCGCTCGATTCCGGGAATGGGTCCGGTCAACGCCGCCAGCTTGTGCGCCGACATGCTCGAGTTGGGCCAACTCGAGGGCCGCCAAGCGGCCGCCTTGTTGGGCTTGGCGCCGTTTGCCGACGACAGCGGACGCCGGCAGGGCAGCCGCCGCATCCGTGGCGGCCGCGAACATCCCCGGCGTCTACTGTACATGGCCGCTACAACAGCCGTCCGCTGGAATCCCCCAATGCGGGCCTTCTTTGAACGCCTGGCCAGAAGGACAAAAGCTACAAGGTGGCCTTGGTCGCTGTAATGAGAAAGCTGATCGTGCTCGTCAACACGCTGCTGCGGGAGGATCGCCTCTGGCAGTTTCCCCCACGGCAGCCCCGGCGCAGGCTTGAGTACGGCCAGTCTCGGTTCCCGCTCCTCAACCACAACGACCCACAGAAAAAATCAACCGCGCACTTTTATCAGTAATCGAACTTGACAAAAAAACACGGAAGCTGCAGGAGGGGGCGGTATTGGGGTAGTAAGGCAAGCTGTGGGCGATGGGAGTGGCTATGCAGCAAGCGGAATCGTTGAGTCTGGAGCAGCTCGAGGCGTTCCCGGCGGGGACGGAGAAGGTCGCCTTTCGAGCGGAGGGCCGCAGCGCGCGCTGGCAGTTGTTCGAGGCCGTGTTGAGCCGGCATCACTATGCCCGGTTGGGCCGTGGGCAGAAGGGTCTGCTGCAGCGCTTCTTGCAGAAGCTGAGCGGTCTGAGCCGCGCCCCGCCGCGACTTTGATCTTGTCCATCGACCCGATAATCCGCCCGCCCGTCCGGGCCCAACACGGTGGAACCCCCGCCGCCGGTGAGCGTGAGCCGCTCGAGGGCGACGCCGGCATGGGTAGCCGCCAGCTTGACTTGATTCAGGGCGACTCGCGCCCCCCAGCCGGCCACGATCATCGGCCCGAACGCCGTCGCAAACTCGGCGGCCCGCGCCCCGGCCACCCGCCCGGCCAATTCGTGCGCCCGGCCGACCACAACGTCGGTGTCCGCCCGCGTCAGCCCCAACGTCTGCAACTCGCCCCGCGCGCTCCACTTCCAGCGCCGCCCGCGCCGGATCCAGCGCCGCCCGCAGGAATCCCCGCCCGACCCGTCCGACCTCGCCGCCGATCAACGACGCCCGCGCCGCGCTCTGCATGCTGCGCTCCAACGCCGCGCGCCGACCGGCGCTGCGCTGCGCCTGCTTATTCATCTGCGCCATCTTGCCCGCGGCCGCGGCGTGCGCCTCCGCCACCTCTTTCGCGATGCTGCCGATCTTGCGCAGATCGCAACCGTAATCCTTCAGCTTCCGGCGCATCTCACCGGCCGTCTCGCTCGCCCGCTTTTGCCCCTCCGTCAGCCTTTCGCGCTCGCCCAGCGCCAGTTTGTTCTCCTGCCACAACCGAATCGCCTTGCCGCGGTCGTCCAGGCTGCGCATCTTCGCCGCCAGCGCCGCAGCATCCTTGCCCAGCTTCTCCATGCTATGCTCTACCCGTGGATCCCGAAACCCGTTGGCTCTGGCGGTCGGTGCTTGTTCTGGCGCTGCCTCCCGCGCTGGGGTACATGTGGATCATGCAGCGCTCGGCCTGCTCGCGGCCGCCGGCGGATACTTCATCGGTCTCGTCCTCGCGTTCATCGCCGTCTTCGTCGCGCTGCTCGCTTTCAATGGCGTCGTCAATCTCTGGGATACGCTGCTCGAAGAGCATCGCTCAGTGCGCTCAGCCCGCCGCGGCGCCCCCGCCGAACAACAGCTTCGCCCGCTTGACGGCCAGCGCCCGGTAGGCGAGCAGCCGACTCCACGGCATCCGCTCGATTTCATCTAGCGCCCAGTGGTTGACGGCGGCCCCAAATCCGCCACTGCCCCCCGCCGCGCCCGCAGCCGCGCTCACGATGCCGAACCCCCTCACCGCGATCTTGCCGCAGGCCCACGCCGCCCGGCCGACCTGCGCCGCCCGGCTCATTCGCCGGATGCTCCCCTCCGTCCGCTCGATCTGCTCGCGCACTTTCCACTGCGCGGATCCGAAATCGCGCGTATCGATCCCCGCCTTGTGCAGCTCCTCCCGCAGCCTGCCCAAAGACTTGCACTGCTCGTCTTGCTCGCGGCTCAACCGCGCCGCCGCTTGATGCGCGGCGGCCAACTCCCGCCGCATCGCCCTCTATGTCCTGCCTCCCCGCAGCCCCCAACTCAACGGCCGCGTCGAACGCATGCAAGCCACCTGGCGCTACGCGGTCTACTCCCTCTACTCGCTGCCCCAGCGCCTCCAGCAACTCAACCCGCTGATCGACTCCTTCGCCCATCGCTACAACCACTTCCGCCCCCATGACGCCCTTGACTCCCGCTCCCCCATCCAGTACCTTCGTACCCACAGCTTCGCTCTACCCCCGCTGTCTCATCTGTCCTGAACCCGCACAAGCCTTGACTGAAAAGCCGCCATCGCAATACATTCAAAGATACGGGTTCTTGCCATGAATCCCGCGCGGCTGCGCCCCTTTTCGCGGCTTGCGTTTTCATCTTTCCATGTGAGCGAGCGGACGGAGAACCGAAATCCCTATGGCCAATTTGACCGAGACCCACGAATTTCAAGCCGAGACCAAGCAACTGCTCGATTTGATGATCCATTCCTTGTACACCAACAAGGAAATCTTCTTGCGGGAGTTGATCTCAAACGCATCGGATGCTCTCGACAGACTTCGTTTCGCGGCGTTGACCGATGCGGGCCTGCTGGCAGAAGGAGAAGAGTTGGAGATTCGCCTCGACGTCGATAAGCAGGCGCGGACATTGACGGTTCAGGACAACGGCATCGGCATGTCGCGCGAGGAGGTTATCGAGAACATCGGGTCGATCGCCAAATCGGGCACGCGCGAGATGGTCGACAAGATCGAGGCCGCCAAGGGCGGGGAAGTTCCTCCCGAGCTGATCGGACGCTTCGGCGTCGGTTTCTACTCTGCCTTCATGGCCGCGGACAAGATTACGCTGGAGACCCGGCGCGCGGGAGAGGCAACTTCCACGCGATGGGAATCCGAGGCCGACGGAACGTACACGCTTGCGGAGGGAGGCCGCTCGAAACGAGGCACGGCCGTCACCTTGCGCCTGAAGGCCGTGGATGCCGACGCCGGCATCGAAGACTTCACCGACGAGTGGACGCTGGGCCGCATCGTCAAGCGGTATTCCGATTTCATCGCCTATCCGATCCGGCAGAAGACACAGCGCGAAGAAAAAGAGACGGACGAAAAGGGCATTCTCAAACCCGACGGCAAGACGACCGTCGTCACCGAAGACAAGACGCTGAACTCAATGAAGCCGATATGGGCGCGGGCCGCGGCGGACGTTAGCGAAGAGGAGCATACGGAGTTCTACAAGCACCTCTCCGGCGATTGGAACGAGCCGTTGCTGCACTTGCGCGTGAAGGCGGAAGGCATATCGGAATACGAGTCGCTGCTTTATATTCCCTCGGAGCCGCAGCACGATCTACATGTCTGGGGAATGGAATTCGGCCTGCAAATCTATGCGCGCCGCGTTTTGATCATGGAGCGTTGCGAAGAAGCCGTGCCGCGCTATCTGCGTTTCGTTTACGGCGTCGTGGACTCGTCGGACCTGCCGCTGAACATATCTCGGCAGACGCTGCAAGAGAATCGCCACATTGCCCTGATCAACAAGTTTCTGGCGCGGAAAATGCTGGACGCTCTTGCCGATCTCCAGAAGAACGACGAAGAGAAGTACCTCAAGTTCTGGAAGCATTTCGGGAGCGTGCTCAAGGAAGGCGTCGGGGCGGCGTTCGAGCACAAGGATCGGCTTACCGCGCTCATGCTGTTCGAATCGTCTCATCATCCCGAAAAGCTTACGACCTTGAAGGAATACGTCGAGCGGTTGCAAGAGGGGCAGTCGGCGATTTTCTATCTCACCGGAGAATCCCGGTCGATGGTCGAGAATTCGCCGCTGCTAGAGGCTTTTCGCAAGAAAAACTATGAAGTGCTCTATCTGACAGATCCGGTTGACGAGCTGCTCGTGCAGTATCTGACCGAGTTCGACGGCAAAAAATTGCAATCCGCCGCGAAAGGCGAACTCGACCTCGGCGATGAAAAAGAAAAAAAACAGTTGGAGGGAGAGCGTAAGGAGCAGGAAAAGAAATACTCGAGCCTGTTGGATTTACTGGGCAAGAAGCTCGAAAACGATATCAAGAAAGTTAGGCTTTCGACGCGCTTGACGGACTCGCCCGCATGCTTGGCCGGCGACGAGCACGATGTGAGTCCGCAGCTTGAGCGGATGTTGCGTGTCGCGAATCCCGACGGCCCGAAGCAGAAGCGCATTCTCGAGCTCAACGGAGCGCACGAAATCGTCCGCAAGCTGCATGGGCGTTTCGACAAAGACAAGGCGGACCCCGTCATCGACGAATATGCGGAGCTGCTCTACGGATATGCGCTGCTGTCCGAAGGCGCGGAACTGCACGATGCGGTAAAATTCAACCGGGCGCTCGCCGGGTTGATGGCGAAGTCTCTCTGACACGGTTGCAACCGCCCGCATCGACATGGAAGCCAAGTTCGCCATCGGCAGCGTCGTTCACCATCTGCGCTTCGATTACCGCGGCGTGATCTACGATGTGGACCCCGTGTTTTTGGGCAGCGATGAATGGTACGAGCAGGTCGCGCGGTCGCGTCCCCCGAAAGACAAGCCCTGGTACAAAGTTCTGGTGCATCGGGGGACTCATGAGACTTACGTTGCCGAGCGGCATCTGGAGCGCGACGACAGCGGCGAGCCGATCGTTCACCCGGCCGTCGATTACGTTTTCGAACGGTTCGAGAACGGAGTGTACGTTCCGCGCGTGCGCGTAAATTAAGAACGTTTTTCCGCGTTCACTCCGGCCGCTCGGTGGCGGCTAATTGGGGATCGTAAGCGGGGTTCAGCCGATGGCGGATGGGCACGTTTTCTTCGATCCATTGCCGCAGCTTGCCGCGCAGCTCCGCTGTTTTTCCCGGTTTTTCAGCGGCTAGATTCCGCGCTTCGCCGATATCGTTTTCGAGATCGTAGAGTTCGATTCCGGGCGGGTCGTAATGCTCGATCAACTTGAAGCGGCCGGAGCGGACCGCCGCCCCGGGCCGCCTAGCCTGAGGGCTGTAGTGCGGATAATACCAATAAAGATCGCGGGCGGGGAAGCCGCCGCCGGCTTCCAGCAGCGGCGTCAGACTGCGTCCTTGCGTTTCGCCCGGGCGGGCTTGGCCGCCGGCCCACTCGGCGATCGTGGGGTAGAGGTCCGCAAGGCTTACCGGGACGTCGGACACGGCGCCGGCACGGCCTCGTCCCGGCAACGAAACGATTAACGGCACGCGGATGCCCCCTTCGTAGAGATGCCCCTTGCCCTCGCGCAGCGGCGCGTTGCGGGTCGCGGCCTGTTCCCCGCCGTTGTCCGAGGTAAAGACGATCGCGGTGTCGCCGCGCAGCCCCAGGCGTTCCACTGTGTCGATCACGCGGCCGAGGCTTTCATCGACTTTTTCGATCATCGCGGCGTAAACGGCGCTGAACTGGGAATCGTCCTCCCGCAGTTTCCGTTCGTACTTGCGGACCAAGTCGGCGGGGGCTTGCAGCGGCGTATGGACGGCGTAGTGGGTCAGGTAAAGAAAGAACGATTTTTCGGCATTCCGTTCGATAAAGCGGACCGCCTCGTCGGTGAGGCGGTCGGTCAGGTATTCTCCCGGCTTGCCTCCCTGGAGTGTTGGAATTGCGGAGTTCCACTCCTTGTCGGGGTTCCGATACGGGTAGAAGTGCGTTGGCGGGCTGCCGTGATCGTAACCGGCGACGTTGAGGTCGAAGCCCTGCTCTTCGGGCCAGTACGGCTCGGAGCCGAGATGCCATTTGCCGATGCTCGCGGAGACGTAGCCGGCGGGTTTCAGAGCTTCGGCCAGAGTCGTCTCGCGCCGGCGCAGAAACATATAATCGTCGGGCGGGACGATGCGCCCGTGCTTTTTGTAGCGATGGCGGAGAATCGCGGTGATGTGTCCGGTAAACCCCACGGAACCGGGCTGCTTGCCGGTCATCAGCGCGGCTCGGCTCGGGGAGCAGACCGGGCAGGCCGAGTAAGCGCCGGTGAAGCGTATGCCCTCCGCGGCCAAGCGGTCGATCCGCGGCGTTTCGTAAAAGGAACTGCCTTGGCAGCCCAAGTCCGCCCAACCCAGGTCATCGACCAGGAAAAGGATAATATTCGGTGGCCGCTCGCTTTCTGTGGCCCGCGCGCGCGCCGGTTGGGCGCCTGCCGCGGCGAGGCCGAGTCCCAGTCGCAAGAAATCGCGACGGCTGCCTGTCGCGGTTTCGTTTGTCACGCTTGAATCTCCGCCGAATCCGCGCGCTATTTTTTCATCGACCAGAGACGCATCATGCCGCCTCGATGTCGGTAAGGGCGAAATCCCCACCCTTGAACAGAAGGGGTTCCCGTTGCGTTTCCGCGAGCGCGTACGCCAAGCAGTCTCCGAAGTTCAGCGCCGCCGGATGATTGCCTTTGCCGAAGCGCCGCCAAGCGCGTCGGGCGGCTTGCACATGTTCCGCCGTAACCGGCGCCGCTTCGATTGCGGAGCTTTTCATGAACACGTCGAGTTCGTGCCCCGCCGCTGCGCCCCCTCGACTTTCCGCCACGATGTACGCTTCCAGAACATTGGCGGCCGACATGCGGCAGGGCGCTGCCGTCATGATCGCTCTGGCGTAGCGCTCCGCATCCGTCTCGCTGAACAGAACCGCCAACACCGCCGACGTGTCGACGATCATTTGGGCAGGCCCCGCTCGTCGTAGAGCAAATCGCCGTGCTCCGCGGCCGAGGGCCCCGGCCTCAACAGCTTGGCGCAGCGCCGCCCTATAGCCAGCAACTCTGCGACGCGCGCATCCGCATCTCGGCCGCGCTTCTCGCGCTCCAGACGTTGGCGCAAGGCAACGGTGATCGCGCCGGTCATGGTCTCGCCGGTCAAGCGGGCGAGCTCGGCGGCGAGCCGGCAGGTTTCGACATTCTTGATATTGAGGCCCATTGCCTTTGCCAGGTAGATAGATACATATAGATTATACCCTGCGCCGTGCCGCTTGAGCTTTCCGCCGAACCCGGCGCTATTTTTTCATCAGCCAGACTTCGGCTACCTGCGTGCCGCGCCCGTTGCCGCCGCGGCCGGGTTCGCCGCGCCAGGTCAAGGTCAAGCCGCCGTCTTCGGTTGCGCTTTCGGGGATGTCGAATTCCATCAACTCGAAAGGGATGGGGCGCTCGAGCAGCCCGTGGACCTCGGCGCCGTCAGCCTCAAGCTCGATGCGCACCTGCGGGCTGTCCCCGGCGTAAACGACGCGGACCCGATACTGCGCTTCGGGGTCGAGGCCGCTGTAGCGCAACTGAAGCGGCGCGTCGTTCAACGCTTCCGCGTGCCGCCACCAGGCCAGCGGCATGTCCATCCATTCATCGCGGATGGCAAACCCGACGAGCGACGATTCCAGGTGGGCCGGGTCGTTTTCGTAGCCTTTGCCCCGAACGAGATGCGGCTGGCGGGTCAAATTGCCGAGGTCGTCGTAGAAACCTCCCGGCCCTGGATTGGTGCGATTGAGAATTGCCTCGATCACGTCCAGCCGGTCTTGTTCGGAAGCCAGCTTGCGGATACTGGCGAACCGGCCGCTCATCCAGATGCGGTCGTTGAGCGGCATGTCGACGGTGTCGAGGTTGGCGCCGCGTCCGACGCGGATGGCCTGATAGCGGGGGACGCTGAGTTGCGCGCGGGCGCTTTGGTACAGCGCTTCGGCGAGCTCGAAGACGCGCGCCCGCCAGTCTTGCGAGACCGGTTGGGCGAGGCCGCGGTCGAGAGCGGCCTGCGCCAAGTCGAGGGCAAGCCGCGAGCCGATGACGGGCGCCCGGCGCAAGTGGCTCATGGCCTCGTCTTCGAGCGCGGTTTCGTAGAGCAGGCGGCTGCGGTTGTAGGCGTCGTAGTAGGCGCGGTAGAGGCCGTGCTGGAATCGCCAATTCAGCTTGAGTTGCGGCGAAGCCGTCTTCTCCATCGACTGGAATTGGGCCAGCGTCGTGTAAACGCCTGCGTTCTGCGCCAGCGGCCCCCGCCAGTTCTGTTCGAGAGCGAGCATGCCCTGCGCCCACGAATCGACATAGTCCGGCCCGATAAAGAACCGCGAATAGTCGTGCAGGATATCGATGACTTTCCGGTCTTGCTCCCAGCCGAGACCGCTCCAGATGAACTTGTTGACGTCGTCGTGGTTGCCTTCGGAGTAGGTCAGGAAGCCGACCGCGTACTCGTCGAGCAGGCGGTAGATGCGGGCCTGATCGACCGGGCGGGGGTTGATCACCTCGCGGGCTTCGGTAACGGCGTAGGCGAGGTCCCAGTCGGGAACCGGGTATTGGCAATGCCGGCTGTGAGTGATGTCGGGGTAGCGCCGAATCGGATACTTCTGCGGAACGCGCCGCCGCAGCTCCGGCAGGCCGACGCGTTGCTGCGGGCCGAAAACGATGCCGCCCAGCCACTCCGGCTCCTTGTCCATCAAGCCGTAAAACTCTTCCATCCATTCGGCGTTGAAGCTCTGCGGCGACATCCACATTTCGGCGTTCGGGTGGTATTTCTTGAGCAGCGCCGTCTGCTGCTCCAGCAGATCGAACAGGTGAACGGGACGGGTGTGACCGGGGTCGCCGCCGGGGACGAACATGTAGTCGATGCGCGGCAGGCGCTTGTAAACCGTTTCCCATTCCTTGAGCGCAAACTCGATGTCCTTGGGATCGCCGTAGTTTTCGTCCAGGGCGGGATACCAGATCCAGATGTCCTGGCCGTATTCGTCGCCGATGCGCGACTGCTCGGCCATCATGTCGATCTGCGGCAGCGGGAAATGCGGGCTGTCGGCGTCGTCGTCGGAGCGCGGCGGGATGATCTCGATGGCGTTCGCGCCGAAAAGCGCCAACTCGCGGATGTATTGCTCCCACATTTCGACCGTCCAGGCGTCGTAGGAGTTCGTCTTCGGGCGGTATCCGAGCTGATGGCCGCGCAGCCCGGTCTCGGGCGTTGTGCTCAGGTTGAGGGGATGCGGCAAGCGGATGACGCCCGCGCGCATTTCGAGCTTGCTCAGCAGGCGCCCGACCCCGAACAGAACGCCGCGCGGGTCGGCCCCGCCGATGACGACGGCGTTATCGCCGGTGAGGATGACGTAGCCCTCGGCGCCGGGCTTGTCGGCAGAGTCGAGGCCGCGCGCAAACTCGCCGGCGAACTCCTGCGCTTTGGCGAGGGGTCCCACGGCGATGGCCGGCGCGCCGCCCGCCGGCCACGATTGACCTACGGGCAGGCGCACGGCGGTGCGCTTCTCGACCTCTTCGACGAGGGACTGGACGGCTTTGTTCTCGGGGCCGTCGAGCGATGCAGGCGTGACCACGACGGCTCGCGTCAAGTCCAGAGCCGCGAGCGGCAGGGCAAAGAGAATTACCGGAATCGATTTGGCGGCGGTTTGTCGAATTTTCACGTTGCGTCCTATGGCGGGCGGGGGAACGGCTCATGCCGACTGCATCATTTCATCCCAGGTCACTTCGCGCCGGGCGTCCATGGCCATGCGTCCGAGGATGGCGGTCAGCGTGCTTTCGGCGCCGCGCACGATCGTGTTTTCGGGTTTGCCTTCGGCGATGCGTTTGACGAAAGTCTCGAGGGCGTCCGTGGTGACGTTGCGGGGAGACGCCTCCTCGAACGCCTCGTTGCGGCCGATGTAGTGCTTCCAATACTCCGCGGCGGTTTCGATGACGCCCGTCTCGCCGAAGTATTGTTCGTGTACGTGACGATAAAACGGAGGGGCCAAGGTGGTTCCGATGAGCGCGCCTTGCACGCCGTTCTCGAACAGGAACGAAACGTTGCCGTGATCGCGCATATCGCCGATCTTTCTGGCGGTCCGGCCGCCGGCGCCGACTGCGGACGCGGGCCGGGCGCCGACGAACCAGTTCATCACGTCGATCAGGTGTATGTTGTTCTCGACGATCAGGTCTCCTGACAGATCGCTCCAGACGTGCCAGCCGCGAATCTTTTCATCCAGGGTTCTCGGTTCCGGGATCTGCGGCCTTGGGTTCCAACTCGAGTTTTTGATGAAGTGCAAGTGAACCAGGCGGACGGCGCCGATCGCGCCGGAGTCGAGCAACGCCTTGGCCTTGTGATAGACCTGCCCGTAGCGCCGTTGAAAGCCGATCGTGAGGTTCAGCTTGCGATCGGCCGAGTCGGCGATCTTCATCATGCGCTTGCAGCCGGCGACATCGGGCATCGCGGGCTTTTCGATGTAAACGTGCTTGCCCGCCCGGACGGCGGCTTCGAGATGATCCGCATGGAGGAAAACAGGCGTGGCGACGATCACGGCGTCGACGTCCGATGCCAGGACGCTTTCCATGCTGCCGTTCATCGCCGGTTTGGCGCCCCGCTCCTCGGCTTCTGCGCGGGCCTGCTGCATGCGCTCGGAACGCAGGTCGCACACCGCGTTGAGCCGGGCGTCCGTATGGCTGACGAGATCGCGCATCAGGCTGCGGCCGCGGCCGCCGCAACCGATGAGGGCTACGGAAACAGCCGAATTCGCCCGAGTGGATGGCGCGGACGCTGCGGTCGCGGCCGCTGCCAGCAGCGTTCGCCGGGATAGCTTGCTCTGCATGTTCATCGAGGGGTCTCCCTTGGGTTAGTCGATTTCGCCGGACGCCCGCAAGAGGGTCTCCTGCAAGATCAGTTCATGATCGTAGGAATCCTGCAGCGGGCGGCCTTCCAGGATGGCCGAGGCCAATTCGTTCATATCGCCGATATAGCGCGGCTGCGGCGGCAACTCGATCTGCTGCCAACCGGCCCGATAGGGTCCGCGCGCTTCTCGCATGAAAACTTTCATGACGGGCGCGGGTTCCATCGGCTGGATGAAAAACGTGCCGTCCGTGCCGATAACCTCGAAGGAGCGGTGGCCGCCGCTGCCGCCCATCTTGGCGGAGCTGACGAGGATCGCCAACGCTTTTTCGTATTCGAGCACGGCGAGGGTGTTGTCTTTCAGATCGTCCGGCTCGCTGGTGTCGTGGCGCAGCCAGCGATTGACCTTGCGGGGCTTGCCGAGGAAGGCGACGACGCGGTCGACGACGTGGCCGCCGAGCTCGAACATCGAGCCGCCGGGATAACGGGCCTCGACCGCCCGCTGCTCGGGGCCGCGGTCGGAATTGATCGTGGCGCGGATCATGAAGACTTCGCCGAGCCAGCCTGTGCGGTAGGCGTCGAGCGCGGCTTGAACGCCCTTGTGAAAGCGCCACATGTAGCCGAGTTGGATCTTTTTGCCGCGTTTTCTGGCAAGCTCGACAAGATCGCGGAACGGTTCGAGTTTGTTCGTGGGCGGTTTTTCCAGGTGCAGGTGCTTGTCCGCCTCGATAATTTTCGTTCCCCAGGGAATGGCGTCGCGGACTTCGCCTTCGAAAACGATGAGGTCGAGCGTGGGGTCGCCGAGCAAGGCGTCCATCGAAACCCACTGCGGAGCACGGTCCCATTGCCAACTCGCGATGAATGCCTCGCGGGTGGCTCGGTCGGGCTCGCAGAACGAGATGACCTCGTATTTGGGGTTGTCGAACATTGCCTGCAGCTTTCCCCTGAGGTGGCCGTGCTGCACCCCGAGAATGCCCGTTCGAACCTTGCCCGCGGCGCCGGCGGCCGATGCTGGGAGCGCTGCGGATGCGGCCAGGAAAGTGCGGCGGGTCATAAACTCCTCCTGTCAGCCGGCGATGAGCTGCGACAGATAGGCGGCGCTTTTGCGCACCGCTTCGTCGACGGTCATCACGCCTTCGAAAGCCTGATGCACGGTGACGTAACCCTCATAGCCGATTGCGTGCAGCGCGGCGAAAACGCTTTCGAACTCGACTCCGCCCTCTTCCCACAAGCCGATGTGATCGACCTGCACCGGACCGCGCTTCCAGGTGTTGACCGCGGTCTCGCCTGCGGGATTCAAGCGGTGGTTCTGGACATATACGTTGAAAATCCAGGGGCGCACCTTCTCGATCGCTTCGCGGCCGTAAGGCTCGTCTGCAATCATCCAGTTGGCGGGTTCGTAGATGATGCCGAAGTTCTCCCGATCGATTTTCTTGAGAACGTCGACGGAGCCGTCGACGGTTTCGAAAATGCTGGCGTCGTGAGCTTGATGGGCAAGGCGGATATTGCGTTCTTGCGCTTCGTCGCAAGAGCGCTGCGCCCAGGCGATGTCCTCCTCTTTTTTCATGCAGACGCGGATGAGATCGGCTCCGAAGGCCGCGGCCAGATCGAGGTACGGCGTGATATTGCGCAGGCATTGCGGCCCCTCGTCGTTGTTCATCGGGATAGCGAAATCGCCCGTGACCATCGAGACGGCGAGACCGGCGGCGCGGATCTTGGCGGCGTATTCGCTGACGGTCTCCTGGGGCGAGTGCGTCCCCGCGGTCGACGCGCGCATGCATAGGGCGCGGTACCCGTTGCTCTTGGCCGTGTCGATCAACTCGTCGATCGTCATCGACGATTCTTTCTTGTTGCTGAAGCTCTCGGCGACGCGCACCGACATGGCAAGCTTCATGCGCGGAGGAGAAGGTTCCGGCTCCGGTTCGGGTTGACTGCTGCAGGCGCCGACTCCGGCGGCGGCGCACAGTCCGAAAAAATGCCGACGATTCATAGTCGCTCCTTCATTCCCGTTTCAGGCCAGCATTTTGTGGACGACCTTGCCGGCGACGTCCGTTAACCGGAAGTCGCGGCCCATGTGCCGGTAGGTGAGCCGCTCATGGTCGAGGCCCATCGCGTGCAGAACGGTTGCCTGCAGATCGTGGATGTGAACGGGGTCTTCGACCGCCCGCAGCGCCAATTCGTCGGTTTGGCCGATGACCTGCCCGCCTGTGATGCCGCCGCCGGCCAGCCACATCGAAAACCCGTTCGGATGATGGTCGCGGCCGACCTTGTCCCCGACGTGCTTGAGTTGCCCTAGCGAGGTGCGTCCGAACTCGCCGCCCCAGACGACCAGCGTCTCGTCCAGCAAACCGCGTTCCTTGAGGTCCTCGATTAGCGCCGTGACCGGGCGGTCGGTGATGTCGCAGTTCTTCTTGAGCCCCTCGTCCAGGTTCGTGTGGTCGTCCCAGGAAGCATGGATCAGCAACACGATGCGCACGCCCTTTTCGACGAGCCTGCGCGCCAGAAGGCAGTTCGACCCGTAAGCGGCGGTTGGCTCCCGGCGGGCGCCGTATGCTTCCAGCACGGCTTCCGTCTCGTCGGAAAAATCGAGCAGGTCGGGCGCGGCCGCCTGCATGCGGAAAGCCAATTCGTAGCCGGCGATGCGGTCGGCGATTTGCCGGTCGCCGGTGAGCTCCAGATTTTCTTCGTTGAGCTTGCGCAGCGTGTCCAGGCTCAGGCGTTGCGCTTGCCGCGTCACTCCTTTGGGGTTCGACAAGTAAAGGATTGGGTCGCCCGCCTTGCGGAAAGGCACGCCGTTGTAGCTCGACGGTAGAAAACCGCTGGAGAAATTCGAGGCGCCGCCGCTCGCTCCCCGCCCCGAGCTCAAGACGACGAAACCGGGCAGGTTTTGCGATTCGCTTCCCAATCCGTAGGTCAGCCACGAGCCGATCGTCGGGCGGCCGACCAGCGGGCTGCCGCTCATCAACAGCGACTGCCCCGGATGATGGTTCACTTGATCGCTCTGCATCGAGCGCACCAGGCAGATATCGTCGGCGATTGTTTGCAGCCGCGGCAGATAATCGCTGATCGCCATGCCGCTTTGGCCGCATCGCGTGAAACGACGCGGACTCGCCAATACCTTCGCCGTCGGCTTGATGAACGCGAGTTGCATTTCCTTGGTCAGCGAAGGCGGCAACGGCCGGCCGTGCCACTTTTCAAGGCCGGGCTTCGGATCGAAAAGATCCATCTGACTCGGCGCCCCGGCCATGAAAAGGAAGATCAGATTCTTTGCCTTCGGCGCGAAGTGCGGCGGACGGGGGGCGAGTGGATTGTTGCCGACTGCCGCCGACCGCCCTTCGCGGCCCATCAGGTGCGCCAGCGCGGCCGAGCAGGACCCTGCGGCGCAAGCGTCCAGGAAATGCCGCCTTGTCTGGATGTTCCGGTACTGTTCGAAAGTCATCTTCGGTCACTCGCGGGTAAGAAATTCATCGAGATTCAAAAGGATGCGGCCGATGCCGACCCAAGCGGCGGCTTCGCCGGTGTCGATGTCGTCGAGCGCCGCCGGAAACCATGCTTTCGCCATCTCCGGGTCGGCTTCGAGCAGCTCCTGCTGTTTGACGAAATAGCCCAACATCTCTTCCTGTTCGCTCACGCGGGGCGCTCGCGCCAAGCAAAGTTTATAGGCATGGTCGAGACGCTGCTCGAACGCGCCGCCCGGGGTTTCAGTCAAAATCCGCAGGGCCAGGCCCTGAGCGATTTCCCAGAACACCGGATCGTTCAGCAGATTCAGCGCTTGCAGCGGAGTATTCGAGCGCCCGCGCGTGCAGGAGGCGACATTGCGCTCGCCAAGATCGAAGTTGGCTAGAAACGGGTACGGCGCAGTCCGCTGATAGTGGATGTAAAGGCCGCGGCGGTAGCGGTCGCTGCCCGCGCTCTCGTTCCATTTTACCGAGCCGGCATAGGCCAACTCGGCCACGCCGGCCGGCTGCGCAGGCCGAACGCTCCTGCCGCCGACACGGGGATCCAGCAGCCCCGAGACGGCGAGCGCCGTATCCCGCAGGCTCTCGGCCGGCAGGCGCAAGCGCACCTGGCGGGCGAGCAGACGATTGCCCGGGTCCTTGCCGGCTAACTCCGGACGGGCATTCGACGACTGGCGGTACGCAGCCGAGGTAACGATCAGGCGGTGAATGCGCTTCAGGCTCCAACCCGAGTCGATAAGCTCCGACGCCAGCCAATCGAGCAGATCGGGATGGCTGGGCTTTTCGCCCCGGAAGCCGAAATCGTTCGTCGTCGATACCAAGCCGACGCCGAAGTATTCCTGCCAGATGCGGTTGACCGCGACTCTTGCCGTCAAGGGATTCTCGGCCGAGGCGATCCAACGGGCAAGATCGAGCCGCGTCGGCTGTGCGCCCGCGGGCTGCAGAGGCGGCAGCGCCGAAAGCGCTCCGGGGGCAACCGGCTCGCCGGGCGCGTCCCATTCGCCGCGCTCGTGAACATGGGTCGAGCGGGGTTCCCGCGATACTTCGATGACGCGCGCCCGGCTCACGTCGGGAAACGAATCCACGGCGGCGTTCAGTTCCTTGACCGCGTCTCGAAACCCTGTCGCGGCGTACTCTTCCTTGCCGGTCACGCGGCCGTAGTTGCGCAGAAACCACTCCGTGACAACGTAGTCGTCGCGTTCGTTGCGCTGTTCGGGCGGCGTCCGCAGGATGCGCTGGCCGTTATCGAGATAGAGGCCGATGATGTCCCAACTCGTATCCCACTGGTGCTCCACGCCGGGGTTGTCGGCGGCCCAGAGCATTTTCGCCTCCCAGGGCCGCTGCAACTCGCGCACTTTGTATTTCGTGTAGATTTCCGCAATCTTGGCGTCGAGATCGGGCTTGGCCCGCAGATAAGGTCCGATTTCGCCTTGCAGCGGCGCGTCGATGTTGACTTCGTCCAGCTCGTTGAAAAAGGCGAAAAGGCGGTAGTAATCGCGCTGGGGGATCGGATCGAACTTGTGGTCGTGGCAGCGCGCGCACTCGACCGACAGCCCCAGCCAGACCGTGGCGCTCGTATTGGTGCGGTCAACCACTTCCTCGAAGCGGAACTGCTCGATATCGACGCCGCCCTCGCGATTTTTCAAGGTATTGCGGTAGAAACCGGTAGCCACGCGCTGTTCGACCGCGGCGCGGGGAAGAAGATCTCCGGCTAGCTGCTCGATGGTGAAGCGGTCGAACGGCATGTCGGCGTTGAGCGCATCGATAACCCAGTGCCGGTAGCGCCACGCATGAGGGCGCGCCAAGTCTTTCTCGTAGCCGTCCGAGTCCGCATAACGCACCTGATCGAGCCAGGGGGCGGCCCAGCGCTCGCCGAAGTGTTCCGACCGAAGGAGCCGGTCGACCAACGGCTCATAGCCGCCGGCCGTTTCGTCGCCGTGCGCAGCGGGAGGGAGTCCCGTCAAATCCAGAGACACGCGGCGCCGCAAAGTGTGCGCGGGGGCTTCGGGAGACGGTTGGATGCCTTCGCGCTCCAACCGCGCCAACACGAAAGCGTCGATCGGATTGCGCGGCCAATCCTTGCGGCGCGCCTCGGGCACGGCCGGCCGGCGGTTGGGACGGAAAGCCCAGTGCCCGCTGCGGGGCCGCGCCGAGATTGCCGCCGAGGACTCCCACTTTGCGCCTTGGTCGATCCATTCTCGGAACAGTTCGATCTGCTCGCGCGGCAGCGGCCCGCCGGGCGGCATCTGCTGCAAGCCGTCGAGGCTGGCGAGTCGTTTCATCAGCAAGCTTTGGGCGCTGCGGCCCGGCTCGATCGCCGCACCGGACTTGCCGCCGTTCATCGCGTCTTCCCGGCGGTCGAGCCTCAGGCCGTTTTGCTGCAACGCGGGTCCGTGGCACGCCGTGCAGTTCTGCGCGAGGATCGGCGCGATGTCTTTGGCGAAAGACACTTCGTCCTGGGCGGCTGCCGGCGCAGCCGAAACGAGCAGACACAGCCAGAGCCGGCGGAGATTCATAAGCGCCTCGCTGCTTCGATTTCGTTCATGCGGCGGCGCAGCGCCCGGTCGAGCCGCTCGACGGCCTTTCGCACTTTCGGCCGCGGGTCGTCTATCAGATTGCGCTGCTCTCCCGGATCGCTGCTCAAATGATAGAGCTCGTCCATGCCCTCCCTGCTGTCGCGCACGAGCTTCCATTCCCGGGTGCGCCACATGCGTTGATCCGCCTTCTCGACGTGTTTCTGATTGTATTCGGCATAGAACGCCGTTCGCCACGGGATGCGTTTTTGCTCGAGCAGCGGCAGAAAGTTCTTGCCGCGGATCGGCGCGCCTTCCGGCAATGCCGCGCCGGCCATGGCCAGCAGAGTCGGAAACCAATCGACATTCAGCACGATCTCATCGACTGTCAACCCTGCGCGCAGGCGTTGCGGCCAGCGAACGACCGCCGGAGTCCGCAGGGAGTGGTCGTACATGTTGGCGCGCGGACCTCGATTGTCGGTCAGCAGCCAACGCCCGTTGCCCTTGTGCCAGAGTCCATGATGGCTCAGGTTGTAGCCGTGATCGCTACTGAAGACGACGACCGTATTATCCGCCGTCCCCGTCTCGTCGAGAACGTCCAAGATGCGGCCTACGTTGCGGTCGACGCTCGCCACCGACGCCAGATATTCGCGCATCATGCGCTTGGCCCGCGGAATATCGAGCTTGGGGTAGTCGGCCTGAGGCAGTATCGGGTCGAGGCCGCGGAACGGCTTCCAGTCCGCGGCGCTCAACGGCAGCCAGGTTCGGTCGCCGTCGGGCGTTCTGTTCGCGGTATTGGCGTGCGGCGCCCAGTAGTGAACGTTGACCAGGAAGGGATGTTTTCCGTCCCGTGAGCGAATGAAGCGAATCGCCTCGTCGGTCAGAATGTCGGGCGTGTATCCGCGGATGACCTTGACCGCTCCGTCGGATTCCACCTTGGGATCTTTGGAAATGCCCGCTCCGTTGCGAAAGCCGTAAAACCGGTCGTAGCCGTTGCGCGTGGGCAGATGCTCATCGCGAGAGCCGAGATGCCACTTGCCGATGAACAACGTTTCGTACCCGGCGGCCTGCAAGATCTTCGGCCACGTCGGAATCGCGGGATCGAGGCCGTTATCGGGTTCGGCGCCCGCATTGAGATAATCGGTGATGCCCAGTTCGGAGCCGTAGCGACCGGTCATCAAGCCCGCCCGCGACGGGCTGCAAACAGGGGTTGTCGTGAAAGCGTTCGTAAACGCCGCGCCTTCCCTGTAGAGGCGGTCGATGTTCGGCGTGCGCGCCTGGTTGTTGCCCAAGGCGCCGATGGTCCAGGCGGCCTGATCGTCGGCGTACAGAAAGACGATATTCGGCCGCGGGGCGGCCGCTCCTGTTATCGCCGTGCTGAGCAGCGCAAGACAGAGATGGCGTTTCGCGGACAACGCTCCCCATTGTACGACAGAGGCCTTCAAATTGAAACCGAATCCGGCGATAGTGAAATGCGGTTTCATATATCGTTACTGCCGGTTCCGATTTAGCTAGAACTCCGCAAGCGCCTTTTGGGCGAGGGCGGCAGCTTGCGGGTAGTCGCCGGCGGCGGCCGCCTGGTAATGTCGGCGCGCCGCCTCCGCGTCTCCGGCCGCTTTGTAGAGTCCGGCGAGATTGTAATGCACGGTTCCTAGGCCGGGGTCGATTTCGAGCGCTTTTTCGTAGATTGCCGCCGCTTCGTCGAAGCGGCGGAGAGATACGAGAACCGCGCCGAGGTTGCCGTAGGCGTCGGCATATCGCGGATCGACCCCGATAGCGGTCTGGAGTTGCCGCTCGGCCTCCTCCACTTCGCCCTTGTTGGCCAACGCGACGGCAAGATTGTTGTATGAGGGGCCGTGGCCGGGATCCGCCCGGATGGCCTTGCGGTAGTAGGCGACGGCGTTCTCGATATCCCCCTTGAGGTTCCAGGCCACTCCAAGGTTGTGCAGAATGAAAACGGACGGCGGCGACTTGGCCGCCGCCGCCGTTTCGAAGTGCTCGACAGCCCGCTCGACCTCACCGGACTGGAGATAGCGGTAGCCCAGATCGACGCGTCGAGGCAGATCGTCCGGATCGACTTCGAGTTGTTTCTTGAGACCGGCGATTTGAGCCGCGGCCTCTTTCGTCTGGAACTTCTCGGCCAGAATTTTACGCTCGGCGGCTGTTGCAGGCAGCACTTGAAGCCAGAGATCGCCCATCTCCTGAGAGGTTTTCCAGCCGTAGGTCACGCGCTGTGGGGGCCGGCTCGGATTGCGGGGGTTGCCGGCGGAATTGTCGTAGCGGAAGCGCGTAAACAGCACGCTCCCCTTGGGCAGGAATACCGGTTGTTTATAACGGTATTCATCCTGCCAGTCGAAGCTCCAGTCGTCGATTCGCAACAGGGGCCGGCGCGGCCCGTCGGGCAGCATGGCCCATGCCTCGATCGATTTACCCAGGTAGTGGGCGTGGGCGTACACGTTCAGGACCTCGACAGCGACGGGCAAAACGAAAGAGTCTTCGGTGCGATAGTTCTGCTCGCCTGCCGGGATGTCGATCGTGTTTTTTCCCAACCTCAGAATGAAGGGCTTGCGGGACGGCGCTCGATCGGTGAAATAAAGTCCCAGCGCCGCCCGGATCGTTTCCGGCTTGCCGGTCGGAACCATGTGCAGTTCGAGCACCAGGTCCGTCCCGGGCTCCAACGTCCAGGCCATGTCCGGCGGACGGAGAACCGGTTGCTTGCCCGGCGTCCAGCCGATCCAGTGCCCTTCGGGATCGAACACGGCATCGAGCGCCATGCCGCCGTCGAATCCCGCTTCGGCGGTCAACGCATCTTGCGCCCGCGAGCGCCCGGAGCGGTCCAGCAACATCCGCGCGTGGTGTACCAGACGGGCGTTTCCGGGCCGGAATTCGAATCCGCGCACGAAGCGGCGCTTGGCGCCCGGGATGGGGATCACGAAGTTGTGGAAGACATCGGGGCCGTCGGCGGGCACGGAGAACGCTTCGGTCATTGCGACGATGAGGTCGGGCGCGCCGAGGCGCCAGCCCGCGGGCCAAGCCGGTTGCGGCGGCAGATCGGCCGGATCGCCTGCCGCCAAGTCGCCGTCGAGCCAGGCGAGAAGAGTGCGGCGCTCCGCGGGCGTCAGACTGCGGTCGCCGGCGAACTCTCCGTGCCCCGCCGCGGGCGGCCAAGGCGGCATGTAGCCGCTGCGTACGACGGCTTGGATCGACTTCGACCGCTTGGCGACGTCCCGATAGCTCAGCAGCGGGAAGGGGCCGGCCTCGCCGGGCCGGTGGCAGCCGGCGCAGCGCTTCCAGACGATGCGCGCAATGTCTCGATTGAACGTCGGCTCGGCGGCCGCCGACTGTGCCGTGAACGCTAGGGCTGCAAGCGAGAAACCGGCGCAAAGGCCCTTCACAGCCATAATTCTAGCTTGGGGTTCTTGGCGCCGACGCAACCGGCCGACCCGAAACCGGACCGGCCGTGTTGCGCCCCGAAGGATCGGATCGAGAACTAGAACTCGAACCGCAGGCTGAATTGCGTTTCGCGGCCCGGTCTGGTGGATGTGACGCGCCCGAAGCCTCCGCGAATGGCGTCGGAGCCTCCGCCGCGCGTGTTCGTATCGACGCCGCCGAAATTGGTGTGGTTCAGGGCGTTGAACAAATCGACCCGGATCTGCACCCGCATGCCTTCTTCGTTGAGCTTGAGACTCTTGGAGAGGGACATGTTGACCGTCCAGGCGCCTGGGCCGTAGATCGAACGCCGCCCCAGCGTACCCGGGCGAATCGTGCGGTTGCCGCGCACATTGCGCGGCACGTTCTGAAAAGCATCCGGGTTCAGGTACTGGTAGCGGCCGTTCGTCGCGGTGCGGTTATCGCTGCGGACCGCCGCCGCGTGGCTGCTGCCGATGAAGTCGGGATACGCACCCGGCCCGCTGGAGCCTTGACGGATGAGCAGCGGATTGCCGGTCTCGGCGGTCAACAGGCCGCCGATCTGCCAACCTTCGACGAGCAGACGCCGCGCCGCGCTTCCTTGCCCCCGGAATGGCAACTCGTAGATCCAGTCCGTCACGAAGCGGTGGCGGATATGGAACGGCGTCGGCGCGTGATTGAGCGTCAGGTTGGTCAGATCCTGAGGCTCTTCGCCGCCGCCGCAGCAGGTATAGTCGCCGCGGAAATACGAAGTGTTGCTGCCGTAGGTGTAGTTGAAGTTCGCCTGCAAGTTGGCTGAGAGCCGCTTCTTCAACGACGTTTGCAGACTGTGGTAGGCGCTGTTGTCGGCGCTTTGGTAGTAGCGGAACTGGCGGGCGAAGTTGGTTACCGGGAGTTGACCCGTTTGGCGGTCGTTGCGGTTGAAGCCGGGGCTGTAGATGAGCTTCACGCCGCGGTTGGCGACATAGGCGATGTCGAAGACCAACGTGTCGGTCAACTGCCGTTGAATGCCGTACGACCATTGCAGGCTGTAGGAGTTTTCCCAATTCGGGTCGACGGCCGAGCCGGTGACGATATCGCTGGCGGCGACCAGCGGCAGAACCTGTTCGCGCGTCGCCCCGTAATTGACTCCGAACTGCTGCAGTTGCGAGCGGTCGAGACTTGCCTGCGTGGGGGTTGTCAGGTCGTTGCGCACCAGCTCGACCGGCCCCGAGAACAGATTGAACGGGATGTAGAACACGCCGAAGCCGCCGCGGATCACGGTTTTGTCGTCCAGCGAGTAGGCGAAACCGAAGCGCGGCGACCACATGTTGTAATGCTCTTTCCACACGTCTTCCGCAGGCAGGAACGGGCCGAACGGGCCGTCGCGGTTAAAGAATCGTCCGTCGCGTTCGACCGGAACGGTTCCGTAGTCCCAGCGCAAGCCCATATTGACCGTCAGCCTCTGGGACACGCGGATGTCGTCCTGCACGAACACGCCGAAGAAATTGCGGCGGATTTCGAACTCGCTCAAGCCGAAGTTGAAGAACGCCGATTCCGGGTTGTTGTCCAACGCATCCTGCAGGGTGTTGTACGAGAACCGCGGCGTGTCGGCGAGGATGCGGCGGGCGAAATGAACGCGGAAAAGGCCGCCGAACTTCAGCGAGTGCCTGCCTTTAGTCTTGGCGAAGTTCTGCTCGAAGGTGGTCGTGGAGCCGGTTTTGCTGAACTGCCGCGCCTGCCCGGCGTCGGGCAGTCCCGCGCCCAATACCTTGGCCACGTTCAATGTCAGCAATTGATCGACGCGGTGCATGTCCGAGCGGTTGTAGCCGAAACGCGATTCGGTCGTCATGGTGGGGCTGAGCACGCGGTTGAAGGTGGAAGCCACGTTTTCGTTCAGGCCGTCGTGGGTGCGCGGATTGCCCCTGGCCAGCCTGGGCGTGAGTTGAAAGGGGCGTCCGCGGGTGTAGCGCACCGTCAGCAGAGAATTGGCGTCTATCTGGTAGTCGCCGCGAACAACCAAGTGGTTGTCCTGGTTCTGTTTCGCCCCGGAGCCGCTGAAGAAAGCGCGCGCGTCGTCGGGATTCGCCGGAGCTTCGGTCGGCACGTACCAAGCCTCCCAATAGGGTCTCGATTCGGGAATGGCCGCCCCGATTTCCTCGCGGAACTTCACCGAGGGCACGAATCCCGTCAGCGGTCTTTGCTCGTTGAGACGGTAGCCCTCGAACGCTCCGAACAGGAAGACCTTGTTCTTGACGATGGGGCCGCCGAGCGAGCCTCCGTACTGGTGGTACACCCTGGAGGTCTTGCGCGCCAGGATATGGTTGTTGGCGTTCAGGCCGCCGGATTGATACTGCTCGAACAGGCTGCCGTGCAGATCGTTCGTTCCGCCCTTGGTGATGATGTTGAAGTTGCCGGCGACGGTCTGGCCGATTTCTGCGGAGAAGATGTTCTTCGAGATCTCGACTTCCTGCACGGCCTCCAGGCTGACGCCCTTGATGAAGTTGAAGTTCTGATAGAGCGAAATCGACGGGAATTCGGAATCGGGGGCGGCGTCCACGCCGTCCACGGAGAAGGAGAAGCCGCGCGGCGGCAGGCCGTTGATCGATACCGTCGTTCCGTCCCCGGCGGACAAGCCCGTGCCGTTCTGCAAGATTCCCGTGATATCGCGGCGCAAAAGCGGGAGCTCGTGGACCTGATCGCTGTTGAGGTTGACGTCTTGCTCGGCGCTGACCGTGTTGAGCAGCGGCGCTTCCGCGGAAACATTCACCGTCTCGGTCGTCACGCCGAGCTCGAGCGTGAAGGTGACATCCACCTTTTGGCCCGAAGACAACTGCAGGCCCGTTTGCTCATAGCTCTTGAAGCCCTCCGAAGAAACCAACGCCGTATAGCTGCCGACCGTGACAAACGGTATGGTCACCTCGCCGCGTTCGTTGCTGACGGCCTCTTTGGTAAAGCCGGTATTGTCGTTAACCAAAGTAACTTGGGCGCCCGGGATCAGAGCGCCGGACGGATCTTGCACGCGGCCGTAGAGCGTAGCGGTGGTGACTTGCGCGAAGCTCGGCGCAACCAGCGCCGCCGCCGTCAGCGCGATGAATGCGGCCCGCAAAAAGCCGCGCGGCGTGATGTCTCTCATTCGATTCTCTCCTTCGGAAATGGATTCAAGGTTTTGCGGCTCTGCTCTACAACGGGGCTTGGTGAGCCGGCGTGACCATAAAATAGCCCTTGTCTCGAATGGATGTCAAGGGAATATGAAACCGGTTTCATATTATTTTGAGACCCGCCTTGGCGGCGCGCGGCATGCGCTGTGTTCTCATGAAGGGAGGGAAACGGCCGGCGAATCGGTTCGATGAAAAAAAAAGCGCCGATCAAGGAGCCTTATACGTCTCAGGCCGTGCTGCGCGCGCTCAAAATGCTCGAGGCCCTGGGGCAGTCGCAGGAAGCTCAATCGTTGCAGTCGCTTTGCGAGCGGCTCGGCTTGGCCAAGGCGTCGGCGTTCCGGCTGATGCATACCTTGGAGGAGGTCGGATACGTCGGCAAGGATGCTTCCGGCGGGTATTTCGCCGTCGGTCGCGGGTCGCTGCAGTCCGCCCGCTACCGCCGTCAACTGCCCGAAGCGGCGAGTCCCGAGATGCTTCGCCTGCGCCGGCGGTTTCGCGAAACGGTCAGCTTGGCGGCGCTCTTCGACAATCACGTAGAAGTCGTCGAAGTCTTTGAAAGCCCGGAGTTTATGCGCATGAGCAACACCGTGGGACGCATCCTGCCGCCGCACGCCAGCTCGCTCGGCAAGGCCATCGCCGCATTTCAAAGCGAGCAGCGGCGCGAGACGCTGGTGCGCAGCTACGGAATCTACCGCTATACCGCGAAGACCATCGTCGATGAGAGCCGCTTGCAGCAGGAATTCGAAGAAATTCGGCGTCGGGGCCACGCAATCGATGCGGAAGAAAACACTATGGGCGGCCGTTGCCGCGGCGTGCCGCTGCTCGATGGGTCGGGCACGGCCTTCGCGGCATTGAGCGTCTCCATGCCGATCAGCCGCCACAAGACCGAGAGCATGCAGCAGCGCATTGTCGAAGCGCTCAAGGAAAGCGCCGAAAATATCGTCCGCGAGTTCGGCATGACTTAGGCAAGCGCTCGACTGCAAGCGTCAATGCCGAGAACCTCTGAAAAATGAAACTTTTGTGCTAAAATGGAACTCTTCGAAATTCCATGCGCGCCGCCGCCTACTTTCCGCGTCTGACGCCCCGCGTTCAACACTGGAATTCCAAGTGAATAACGGCCGGGTAACATTTCTTTCGGCGCTCTTGACTCCCACTGCCGCCGGGGGGACGCTTGACCTGGACGCCTTGAGCCGGAATATCGAGTTCGTGATCGACGCCGGGGTCGACGGCGTCTGCGTGAACGGCGCCACCGGTGAGTATCCTCGTTTTACATCCTTGGAAAGGCGGGCGGTTGCCGAGAACGCGGGGGCGGTTCTGCAAGGCCGCGGTCGATTGGTCGTCGGCATCGGCGCCCCGACGCTCGACGAGTCGGTCGCCCTCGGCCGGCACGCTCTCGACCGCGGGGCGGACGCTCTGCTGCTGCCCCCGCCTCATTTTTTCCTGTACGAGCCGCAAGATGTCGCCTCTTTCTATTACGAGGCGGCGTCGCGCCTGGACGGTTCGATTCTGATCTACAACCTCCCGGCGTTTACGAGTCCCGTGACTCCCGAGTGCATTGCGCGGCTGGCCGCTGCTGCGCCCAACATTATCGGCGCGAAGGACAGCAGCGGAAGTCTTGAATCTCTGGCCGCGCTCGAAAAGCAGCAGGCGGAGGTTCGCTGGATAGGCTATGACTCGAAAATCTCAGAGGCTTTGTCCTCAGGCGTAGCGAACGGCCTGATTTCCGGCATTGCCGGCGTGTTCCCGGAAATCGTCGGCGCCCTGGTGAGCGCCCATCGAGCCGGCAATGACCCTGCGGCCGCCGGCGCGGTTCTGCTCGAGATCATCGAGCGCATCGAAACTCTCCCGGTTCCTTGGGGCTTGAAGCTGCTGGCGCAGCGCCGCGGCCTCGGAGAGGCGCATTTTGCCTTGCCGGTCTCGAACGGCCGGCGGCAAGAGTTGACCGTCTTGCAAGAATGGTTCGAGCGCTGGTCCGCCGGCCGGCGCCTGTTGCCGGTCGCATGAGGAGGCGACGATGAGCCCCACCACACGCCGTCAATTTTTGCGCAGCGGCGCCGCGCCGGCGGCCATGTCCGCCGCCGCTGCCTACAGCCCGCCCGCCCGCCCGGCCATCGACTGCCAAAGCCATCTTTTCGTCCCCGAGCTGGTCGAGATGATGGCCAAGAGGAAAGTCCCGCCGTACTCCTATAAGCAAGACGGCAACGTTTACGTCGTCACGGGGCCGCCGGGCGAATGGCGCCGCCGGCTGCGGGACAAGCACATGGACGCGGCGGCCAAACTGGCCGACATGGACGAAGCCGGGATCGAAAGGACGATGGTCAGCATCAACGATCCGGGGCCGGAAACATTCGGAACGGACGGCCCGGCCGCCGCGCGCATTTGCAACGACTGGATCGCCGATCTCGGCCAGCGCTACCCCGGCAGATTTTCCGGTCTCGCCGTGCTGCCGCTGCAAGACATGAACGCGGCGCTCAAGGAACTCGACCGCTGCGTCGGCAAGCTGGGCATGAAGGGCATCCTGCTCTATTCGAATCTCGCCGGAAAGTTTCCCGACGAAGAAGAGTTCCGGGAGTTGTTCGCGGAGGCGGAGCGCCGGGATATTCCGATTCTGCTGCATCCCGCGCACCCGGTGACGTTCGACGAAACCGAGGGTCACGGCATGACGGCGGGGCTGGGGTTGATGTTCGACACCACCATCGCGCTGGCCCGCATCATCCTGGCGGGAATCCTGGAGCGGCATCCGCGGCTGAAGCTCGTTTGCCCGCACGCGGGCGGCGCCTTGCCGTACCTGATCGGCCGCATCGATCACCAGACCCAGGTTCTCAAGCGCGGCGCCGAGCACATCGCCAAGCCTCCGAGCGAATACCTGCGGCAGGTCTATCTCGATGCGGTCTCGCCCATTCCCCTGGCGATCCGCTACGGCATCGACTATGTCGGCGTTGAGCGCATGCTCTATTCGAGCGATCATCCCTGGGTAGATCCGAAAACCATCGCCGCGCACATCCAGAGCCTGGGGCTGCCGCCCGAGGACGAGGCGAAGATTTTCGGCGGGAACGCGGAGAGATTGTTCAACCTATGAATCCGGCGGCCCCGCCTCTGACGCGCCGCGACTGGCTGAGCATGGCCGCCGTGGCGTCATGCTCGTGCAGGCAGTCGGAACCGCCGCCTTTCCGCTTTCGGCTTGCCGTCTGCAACGAGACGTTTCAGCGCGCCGATTTTGCGGAAGGCTGCCGCCTGGCCCGCGAAACCGGCTATACGGGTCTGGAGATCGCGCCGTGGACGCTAAGCGGCGATCCCGCGTCCATCGCTCGGGCCGCCCGCGCGGACTGCCGCCGAGCCATGGCCGATGAAGGCCTGACCTGCGTCGGGCTGCACAGTCTGCTGACGGCGCCGCCGGGAGAGTTGCATATCACCACCCCCGACGACCGGGTGCGCAGCAGAAGTTGGGACTACTTCCGCAGATTGATCGACCTTTGCGCCGACCTGGGCGGCGACAAGCTGATGATCCTGGGTTCGGGCAAACAGCGCCGCACGGTCGGCGGCTCCAGCGTCGAAGATGCGCTGCGACGGCTCACGGACGGGTTGGCTGAAGCCGCGCCCCACGCGGAAGCGCAAGGCGTAACAATCTTGCCCGAAACGCTCGCGCCGCACCTCTGCGACGTGATGACGACGATGGACGAAACGGTGGAGATCGTTCGCCAAATCGACAGCCCGGCAGTGCAGACGATGTTCGACACCCACAACGCCGTTGCCGAAGAGTTGCCGCACGACCGCCTCATCAAGAAATACGGGCTGTATATTAAACATGTCCACGTCAACGAAATGGACGGCAGCCGTCCCGGCGCGGGTGGCTACGACTTCGCGGCGCCGATGAAAACGTTGAAAGACATCTATTACCGGGGCTGGCTCTCGCTCGAGGTTTTTCGTTTCGAGCCGAGCGGCGAGGTTGTCGCCCGCGAGGCCGCGCAGTTCCTGCGTCGGGTCGAGGCCGGACTCGCCTAAGCGCATGGAGGTTGCAATGAATCGACGCTATTTTTTCGCCGGCGCGGCGGCTGCGGCGACGGCGGCCGCCCGCCGCTCGACGGCCGCGAGCGACAAGGTCAACCTGGCTTTCATCGGAGTAGGCGGGCGCGGGCGCGGCTTGGCCGCAAGCTTTGCGAAACTGCCCGATGTCAACGTCGCGCATCTCGTTGACGCCGACCAGGCTTCGCTCGAACGCGCCTTCGCCCGACTCGACCAGAACGGAATCGCGCGGCCGCCGACAAGCGGCGACATGCGCCGCGCTCTCGACCGCGCGGACATCGACGCCGTCGTGATCGCTACTCCCGATCATTGGCATACGCCGGCCGCGCTGCTCGCCTGCGAAGCCGGCAAAGACGTTTACGTGGAAAAACCCTGCTCCCACAACATCCGCGAGGGGCGTCTGCTGGTCAACGCCGCCCGCCACAACAAGCGCATCGTGCAGCACGGCACGCAGGCCCGCAACCGCCCTTCGACCGTGCGCGCCATCGATTATGTGAAATCGGGAAAGATCGGCAAAGTCCTGATGGCCAAGGCCTGGAATATCCAGTTGCGCGAGGACATCGGCCATAAGCCGGACGGCCCGGTTCCCGAAGGCGTGGACTACGACGCCTGGCTCGGCCCGGCGCCGTGGATTCCGTTCAACGAAAACCGCTTCCACTACAAATGGCACTGGCATTGGCATTTCGGCACCGGGGATGCGGGAAACGACGGCGCGCACCAACTCGATATCGCCCGCTGGGCGCTGGGCGTGAGCTATCCGCAAACGATTTCGGGCATGGGCCGCAAGGTGTTCTTCGACGACGACCAGCAGACCCCCGACACGATGAACGTCACTTTCGACTACGGCGACAAGGCGATGATCTGGGAAATGCGCATCTGGACGCCCTACAAGATGGCAGGCGTCGATAACGGGGTCGCCGTGTACGGCGCGGAGGGCATGGTCCACATCGGCCGTTGGAACCGCCGCTGGGGTTTCAAGGTCTTCGACGCGCAGGGCGGGGAAGTCATGCACGACGCGGAGACCGAAGACGAGATGGCCGCTCACGGGCGGGACTTCATCGACGCGGTCAAATCCCGCAAGCTGCCCAACGCCGACATTGGCGTCGCGCATTTATCGGCGATGCACTGTCATTTGGCCAACATCGTCGCGCGGTCGAACCGCACCCTGCGCTTCGACCCCGAAAGCGAGACTGTGATCGGCGACGCGGAGGCGAATCTCCATGTCAAGCGGCGCTACCGCAGGCACTGGGGAACTCCCAGGCATTTAGCCGGCGCGTGAGGGAAGCGCCGCGACGACCGCCCCGAACCCGATGAAGGCGCTTGCGCTGCATACCTACGAGCTGCATCCGTTGAAGGGCGACCGCAAGGGAACCTTCGCCGTGACGGTGACCGGCAACCAGCGGATAACGTTCCGCTACGACGGCGAGCACGCCTACGATGTTGCCTTGGCGGACTACCACTAGAAGGGAGCAAACCATGATCGCGGGAATGAACGATAACGATTGGCTGCGGCGAAACCCGCTGCATCCGGGACAGCACATCAAGATCGGCTATTTGGATGCTTGCAACGATTACCCCGGCATGACCTTGGAAGCGGAGGCGAAGAAGTTGGGCATTAGCCGCATCACGCTGTCACGCATCGTGAACGGGCATCGGCCTGTCACGGTGGAGCTTGCGCTGAAGCTCGAAGCTGTCGGCTGGGGAGTAGCGGACAGTTGGTTGGCGCAGCAGATGCGCTACGACTTGGCGCAAGCCCGCAAGCGGTTGAATCAGCCCTTGGCCGAGGCCCCGGCCACGCTGCGCGAGAAGCAGTTGCCGGCGGAAGCGGCGGCGTAGCATTCCGAAGCCGAAACTCGATGACGATCGACAGACCCCCGACACGATGAACGTCGCCTTCGACTACGGCGACAAGGCGACGATCTGGGAAATGCGCATCCGGACGCCGTACCAGATGGCAGGCGTCGATAACGGAGTCGCCGTGTACGGCGCGGAGGGCATAGTCACACGTCGGCCGTTGGAACCGCCGCTGGGGCTTCAAGGGCTTCGATGCGCAGGGCGGGGAAGTCATGCACGATGAGGAAAGCGATGCCCGGGACGAAACGGCGATGGCCGCTCACGGGCGGGACTTCATCGACGCGATCGAATCCCGCAAGCTGCCGAACGCCGACGTCGGCGTCGCGCACTTGTCGGCGATGCACTGTCATTTGGCCAACATCGTCGCGCGGGCGAACCGCACGCTGCGCTTCGACGCCGAAAGCGAGACCGTCATCCGCGACCCGGAGGCGAATCTCCACGTCAAGCGGCGGTACCGCAGGCACTGGGGAACTCCCCGGTATGTTTAGCCGGCTTGCGGCGAAATTTCCGGATAATTCCCCTCAAAAAAATTAACAAAACTGTAAAAATACAAGAATTGTTTGACGGCTGTTGATTTTGCGGCGCAGCGCGGTGTAGGGTAGCGTGCATCGGCTTAGCAGAAGGCAATAAGCGTTCGGAGCGAACATTTGTCGATAACCCTGAACAAAAAAGGTTTGGAATGAGAAAGGCAGCCCGTCGACTATATCGTATAAACCGACCCTTTCACAGGCAGCAGCGCGGCGGGAAGTACGTCCAGCTATTCTTCACTGTTTGCGCCGCGCTGTCGGCTTCGGTCGCGCTGGGGCAGACCGCCGTCCCGTGGACGATCGAGACAGTCGCCGGCGCCGGATTCAGCGGCTACGGCGGGGACGGTGGCCCGGCGGCGCAGGCGCGGTTGAATCGCCCCGTCGGCGTGGCGCTGGACGGAGCGGGCAACCTGTACATCGCCGATGGTTTCAACCACCGCATCCGCAAGGTGGACGCAGCCGGCGTCATCTCCACCGTGGCGGGCGACGGGACGGCCAGCTACGGCGGGGACGGCGGCCCGGCGGCGCAGGCGCTGTTGAGTCGACCCGCCGACGTGGCGGTGGACGGAGCGGGCAACCTGTACATCGCCGATACATACAACCACCGCATCCGCAAGGTGGACGCGGCCGGCGTCATCTCCACCGTGGCGGGCGCCGGGAGGGAAGGCTACGGCGGGGACGGCGGCCCGGCGGCGCAGGCGTGGTTGAATCAACCCAGCGGCGTGGCGGTGGACGGAGCGGGCAACCTGTACATCGGCGATCAGCACAACCACCGCATCCGCCGCCTGCGGCCGACGCCCCGGATATCTGCGGGCGGCATCGTGCTCGCTACCGGCACTCCTGTCGTGAGCCGCATCTCCCCCAACGCCATCGTTTCCGTCTTCGGACAGGATTTCGCGCCGCCGGGGAGGCAGGAGTCGAGCGCTCTGGACGCCGCAGGCAGAGTTGCCGACAGACTGGCCGGCGTCTGCCTGGAGATCGGCGGCAGGCGCACCCTGTTCACCTACATCGACGGCAAGCGCGCCCCGCTGTTCTACGTCTCCCCCACGCAGATCAACGCTCAAGTCCCCCACGATCTGACGCCGGGGCGGACGCAAGCGGCGGTCATCGACGGCTGCGGCTCGGACGCCGAATATCGCGGCCCGGAGACGCCGGTTGAGATCGGCGCGGTCTCGCCGGCCTTCTTCAACTTCGTGGACAACGGCGACGGGCGCAACCCGCTCGTAGCCATGCACGGCGGCGGCCCCCGCCCTGGCCGGCGCGCCGGGCCTGCTGCCCGGAGCGGAGTTCACGCCCGCCGAGCCGGGCGCGATCGTCACCCTGTTCGGAACCGGCTTCGGAGCCGTCGAGCCGCCATTGGAAACGGGTCAAATCCCGGGCGCCGCGGCCAACTTGGTCAACGCGGCCGCCTTTACCGTAGGCGGCATCGCGGTTTCCCCTGAGGATGTCCTCTACGCCGGCGCGTCGCCCTGCTGCGCCGGGCTCTACCAATTCACGCTGCGCCTGCCTGCCGATCTGCCCGACGGCGACGCGCCCGTCATCGCCACGGCGCAAGGCGTTTCGACCCCTGAGGGGCCGTACCTTACCGTCCGCCGCCGGCAATGAAAGCTCTCCACCGCCCGAAAAACGAAGGCGGGAATCGAAAAATGCCGCAAAGAATCGAGTCGTCCGACGCGGCGGAAGCGGTCGTCTCCGGCGGCGGTAGCGCGAGCCAAACCGGCGTGACCGTCGCCGGCGAGTAACGATGCTATGGCATGACTCAAGAAGAGATCCGCGCGGTCAATCGCCAATCCGGATTTGCGGGCGATCGTCAGGGCAAGCGCTCGTCGCTGCGGCCGATGAGCCGGCCGGCGCTTTTGGCGGCGTTCGCGCCGAAAGCGATCCGGAAGTTCGCCGAAGCCAGGTTTCAATAGGCAGCGCTCCGCGCCGCCGCGGTCTTGCTGTCCACTATCCACTATCTGCCGCCCCGCCCCCATCGCGTATTCTGAGGGCGGAAGCATTCGTTCCGGGGAGGTCAAATGGAGTTCCGTTCCATTCTCTATGCAGTTGAAGACAGTGTCGCCAAGATCACGCTGAATCGCCCGCAGGCGTACAACGCGCTCGACAAGCGGACTTTCCGGGAGTTCTTCGAGGCGGTCTCCGAGGCCGACGCCGATGAAGGCGTGCGGGTCATTACGATTACGGGCGCCGGCAAGGCGTTTTGCGCCGGCGGCGATATCGCCGAGTTCGCCGCGGGCCTCGACCGCTCGAGTCGGCTGTTGAAGCGGATGACGCTTTTGGCGCACGGCGCGATGTCGCGGCTGGCGCGCTCGCGGAAGCCGTCGCTGGCGATCGTCAACGGGGTCGCCGCCGGCGGCGGAATCGGCATTGCTCTGGGCGCGGACCTGGCCGTCGCGGCCGAGAGCGCCAAGTTCAATTTGGCCTACTCGGGCCTTGGGGTCAGCCCGGACAACAGCACTTCGTTCTACCTTCCGCGGTTGATCGGCCTACGGCGCGCGATGGAGATGGCCCTGCTCAACCGCGTGTTGTCCGCGCAGGAAGCCGTTGCCTGGGGCCTGATTAACCGCGCCGTGCCGGACGACGATCTTGAAGCGCAAGCCGCGGGGATCGCCGCCCGCCTCGCGGCCGGGCCGACTCTCGCCTACGGCGCGACGAAGCGGCTGTTCCACCAGAGCTTCAGCAATACTCTCGAAAGCCAGATGGAGTACGAAGCGCAATCGATCGCCGCCCTCAGCGAGACGTCCGATTTCCGCGAGGCGGTGACGGCTTTCGGGGAAAAGCGCAGGCCGGTCTTCAAGGGAGTCCGCTAATTCGGGGGATTTCACCCGAGTTCCGCCGCCGGCGGCTATGCTACAGTGCAGTCCGAGGCATTGCCTCTCAGTCCGGATCGTGACCCGTTCGGTGAGCGCTTTAGTTTTGTTGGCGGCCGTTGCAGGCAGTCGAGAAACCGCCCTCCCGGCGAGCGCGGAGACTCCGCCAAGCCCTGTCGCATACTCCGCCGAATCCGTCCGCGAGGGCCGCAAGACGTATCTCCGACTCTGCCAATACTGCCACGGCCAGGATGGCCGCGCGCAGGCGAATCCCGACTTCGATGCGCCCAGCCTGCGCAGGCCGCAAGAGTGGCGGAACGGCGTGAGCGACGAGCGTCTCTTCCTGTCGATAAAGGACGGCGTCGGCCA
Organism: Bryobacterales bacterium; assembly: GCA_965214915.1. GTDB lineage: Bacteria > Acidobacteriota > Terriglobia > Bryobacterales > UBA6623 > CATQHP01. The sequence goes on from CBDCCP010000002.1 coordinate 820,318, forward strand.
CGACATGCCCCCGTTTCGGACGCAGCTTAAAGACGAGCAGATTTGGCGAATCGTCCATTTTCTGAGAAGCATCGGCCCGGAGAAATACCGCGGTCCAGGCGGCGGCCGGCCTGAATAGTGGAGGGAAAGCAACATGGCGAGTGAAAAACAAGTGTCGCGGCGCAAGATTCTGGTAGGCGCGGCGGCGTCGGCCGCCGTTCCGACTGCGGCCGCGGCGGCAACGGAACGCGACCGCGGCATCCTGATTCCGCAAGAAGTGCCGGCGGCGTTGAGCGAAGAGCCGCGTCCGGCCGACTTCCCCATGACGGGAGCGCAGGTCTTCGCCAAGGCGTGCAAGGCGGAGGGTCTCGCGGCGCTGTTCTGCGCGCCCGGAAACTACACCGTCATCAATGCCATCGCCTCAGAGGGCATTCCCAGTTACGGCGGCAGGACCGAAGGCATGATGTGCTCCGCCGCCGACGGTTTCTCGCGCGTGACCGGCGAGGTCGCCGCCGCGTCGGGCACCGAAGGCCCCGGTTTCACCAACATGATCATGAGCGTCGCCGCGGCCAACGCGGCGCGCACGCCGCTGTTGTTGCTGGCGAGCAATATGACCGTGGGCCTGGACGACACGGAGCAGGCGATCCAGCGCGGGTATCAGCAACCCACGACCGTCGGGCTGAGAAAGTACGGCAAGCGGCTCATCGACCCGCCCCGCGTCCATGAGTACGCGGCCTATGCTTTCCGCCAGTTGAAGACAGGGGTGCCGCGGCCGGTCCATCTCGATTTTCCGGGCGAGGTCGCGCGGGCGGTGTTCGAGTCTCCCGAAGACCTGGCCTACTTCCACGACCGCGCCAAGTACCGCACCGAAGCGAAGCCCCATCCGGCGAAGAAAGACATCGAACGAGCCGCGCGCATGATCGCCGCAGCGGAGCGGCCCATTATCGTCGCCGGCGCGGGAGTTTTTTACAGCAAGGCCTGGGATGCGCTGCAGGCGGCGGCCGAAAAGGCCGATATCGCCGTTGTCGAATCCGGCCCCAGCCGCGGCCACTTCGGCGACGATCACCCGCTGTCGGCGAATACCGCGCCCGACGCGCTGCTGAGCGCCGACCTCGTCGTTCTCTTGGGGCAGTACGTGATGCCGACGATTGGGGAATACGCCTTCGACCCCGATGCCCGTTACATCCGCATCGACCCCGACCCGGCGGACATCGGCCGCAATCTGCCGATCGACCTGGGCATCGTAAGCTGCGAAAAAGCCGCGCTCGAAGCGTTGGCCGACACGCTCAAAAAGGCGCGGAGGCCCGCTTGGCGGGACGAGCTGGCCGCCGCCCGCAAGGCGTTTGCGGAGCAGAACGAGGAATATTACAGGCTCGGCTTGCAGCACAGCAAGGCGGCGCAAGCGGTCCACCCGGCGGTGATCGCGCGCGAGCTTGGAGATTTTCTGTACAACGCCGAGCTCGACCCCAAGCAAACGACGGTGGTGTCGGGCGGCTACGGGATCGCGCGCTACACGCGGCGGTTCCTGCAGGCGCACCGTCCCGGACAAATCTGCAACGGCGCCTATCAGTACGGCGCGATCGGGCCGGACGTGGGCTATACGGTCGGCGCCGGCGCGGCGGTCCAACAGGGAGTCGGTCCGCACAAGCCGTACAAAGGAGCGCCGGTCGTTGCCGTTACCGGCGACGCGGGCTTTGCCTACTCCGGCATGGAGCTCGAAACGCTGTCGAAGTACCGCATCCCCGCGGTGGTGATCGTCTACAACAACAACGCCTGGGGCGTTTGGCGCAGCGGCCAAACCGGCGGCAGAGCCAACACGGCGCGGGCGCAGCACATGTATCTCTTCCAGGAGAATCTGCGCTACGAGAAGATCGCCGAGGCGCTGGGCGGACGCGGCGAGTACGTCACCGCCGCCGCGGATTTCCGTCCGGCGCTGGAGAGAAGCTACCAAGCCGCGGCCGCGCGAGGCGTCTCCACCGTGATCAATTGCCAGGCGATCAAGGAATTCTGGAGCTCGCGGGACTATCCGCCGGGTTTGCTGCAGAAAGTCGAGCCGGGCTGCATGGCTTACTACCACTGATGATTGCCGCACAACGGACGGCCGATGACGTCGAGCGGTCGCTGCGCCGCTACGCCGACCGCGGCGTATTCCGTTCGTTCAGCGCGGCCGGCGCGCGCGGAGGCAAGCGAAAGTTTTCTTTCGAGTACGTGTCCGCGCGGCGCATTGAGCTGGTGTTCGATCCGCGGACGGGTTCGCTCACGCTCCCGCGCCTGTTGCCCAATGCCCCGGCCGATTCGCGGATTTACCGCGATCTGAAAGCGTTTGTCCGTTCGCGTACGCTGTCGGAGGTTCCCGATCACCGCCGGATCGACCCCGCGCGCGCGACGGTGCAGTGCTCCAACCGCAAGGGGTACGTCACGCTCAAGGTGGTTCCGGCAGACGGAGACGCCGCCTACGCCTGCCGCTCGGCGGTCAAGCTGATCGGCGAAGTCTTTCTGGGGTTCTTGAACGGCCCCTACGCGGAATACATGTTCGCCAACTTCGATCGGCCGGAAGAGTAGGCCGCCGGAGAGCCTCGGACTTGTGAACCATCCGGCGGATCGAGTCTGCCGCTCAGGCGCCTCTAAACTTCGACGAAGAGTTTCGCCAAGCGCTCGACTTCGCCGGGTTTGGCGTCGGCGATGTTTTCGTCCTCCAGCGGGTCGTTTTCGCGGTCGTAAAGCTCGCGGCCGCGCCCGTCGAAATTTTCGACCAGCTTGTAGCGCCGGTCCTGGACGGAACGCCAGACGCCGGAGCGTATCTTCAGCGACGAGCGCGAGAACTCGCGGCGGTCTTCGCCCGCGTTTTCCAGGATCGGCCGCAGCGATTGGCCGTCCTGGTATTCGAGCGCGCCGGCTTCGCCGATGTCCATGAAGGTGGCGGTCAGGTCGATCAGGCTGACCATGGCGCCGCTCTCGTAACCCTGGCGGATTGCCGGGCCGGCCAGCAGCAGCGGCACGCCGGCCGACGCTTGGTAGGGGACGGATTTGCTCCAGCGGCCGTGGTCGCCCAACATCTCGCCGTGGTCGCTGGAGTATGCGATCACCGTGTTTTCGAGTTCTCCCCGCTCCTTGAGCTTTTCCACGAAGATGCCCAGCCAGCGGTCGATGTTCTCGATCATCGCGGCGTAGTTTTGCCGGATTGCGACGTGCTGCTCGGGCGGAAACGGCCCGTTGTAGTCGTGGGGCTGCTCGAAGTTGTCGATGATTCTGTCGGGGCCGCGGTATCTTGCGGCCATGCTCGCGGTGATGTCCATCGGCGGATGCGGGCCGACGAAGTTGAGCGCCAGGTGCCACGGCTTGCCGTCGGGCGCCCTGTCCAGCAGCTTCAGCCCGTTGCGGGCGATCCAGTTGTCGCAGTAGGCATCGTCCGGCAGCGGGACCGGCTTGGTTTCTCCCCACCAGGTCTCTTCCTTGAGGAGACGGTCATAGTCCGGGAGGTCCGGGTTGTTGACGATCTGGTTCCACTTCTTTAGGCCCAGCCGCTTGATCTCGTCCGCCCAGAGCTTGCCGAGCGGGGGGGTGCGGGAATCGAGGTAAGCGTAATAGGGGTCTTTGGGGCCGACGGGATCGCGGTTGTACGCGCCGGCGCCGCCGCCCTTGCCGCCGTTGTCGATCATGTCGGAGAAGCCCCACGCTTCCATGCTGCCGCGGCCGTCGAGCCCCCATTCGTAGTCGCCTTTGTGCAGGTCGAGCTTGCCGCAGCCCATGACGTGATAGCCGCTGTTGCGCAGGGCCTTGTAGTAGCTGACCCGCTCGACGGGGTAGTTGTCGCTGTTGTTGCGCACGCCGCAGCGCTCGTAAACGCTGCCCGAGGCGAGGCACGCGCGGGACGGTCCGCAGACGGGCGAATCGACCACGGCGTTGGGGAAAGAAACGCCGCTGTTGCGCAGGGCGGTCAGGTTCGGCGTCGGAACCGGCGTCGCCGGGTTCCAGCCGACCCAGTCGGAGCGGTGCTGGTCGGGGAAGAAAAACAGGAAGTTCGGCCGCGCGGCCTTTCTCGGTCCCGGAATGGATTGGCATGCGCCTGAAAAAACGGCGGCGCCGGCGGCGGACAGGAATTCTCGTCTTGTGGCTTGCATCGTGCCGTCAGTGTAGCGCCGCGCGGGGGGCGCTTGCAGCAGCCGATATTCTAAGAAAGGGCGGAAATCCGGCGCGTCGCAAGGGCGGAACCGCGGGTAACCACGCTATGCTCGGATTCGCCTAGCCGATGGGTTAGTATGTCTTTGTCCCGACCCGGTCTTGTTGTCGATGCAAACGGTCGATGCAAACGAAGGAGGATGCAGGAGCCGCAACGCAGCGCGCGCGATGAGAGACGGTTCGGCGTCGTTGCATTACCGGCCGAGGGGTGGAAGGGCCATTGACATGGAGATGAATAGACGCCTTGCCTTGAAAGGGATCGGGGGCCTGCTGACGCTTCCCCTCTTGGAATCCGACGCCGCCGCCGCTCAGCCTCCGCCTACGCGGTTCTTGGTCGTGGGCAACCCGCTGGGGATGCATCCCGATCACTTCTTTCCAACAGAATTCGGGAAGTCTTTCACGTTTCCCCAGACCCTTCGATCTCTCGAATGGCTTCGCGATCGACTCACGATCCTGTCTCACACGGATCATGGGATGAACAACGGTCATGGCCGCGAGATATCGTTTCTGAACGGCGTTCTTCCCGAGAACGGTTCGGCCTACTCCGAGCGAAACGTCTCAGTAGATCAAGTGATGGTCCGCCGCACGCATGGGCGCGTACGCTTTCCGTCGGTCCATGCAGCTCTGGAAAACGGGATTCGGATGAGCTGGAATGCCAATGGCGTCGATCTGAAGCCGATTACGGACCCGCATAGACTGTTCGACCACCTGTTTCTCAACCTGACCGCCGAGCAGCGAACGGTCCGCAAGCAGTTGATCGCGCGCAACGGCAGCATTCTGGACACGGTGGGCGAGCAGTTAGCCGGCTTGCAGCGGAGAGCCGGCAGACGGGATCGGGAGCGGTTGGATCAGTACGCGACTTCGATTCGCGAGTTGGAAGCGAGCTTGGCGGACCGCAGCGAGTGGGTTGACCGCGACAAGCCGCAGTTCGATATCTCGCGACATTTCTCCGGCTCCGAGACGACCATCGGCAACCGATACGACGCGATCTTCGACATGGTTGCGTATGCATTCGAAACCGATCTCACGCGCGTCGCCACGGTGGCCTTCCCCAACGAACTCGGATATACCGACATCGACGGCGTGACGCGCGGCTACCACGCATGCACCCATAACGGCAAGAAGGAAGAAGTGATTGCCGAGCTGGTTGCGATCGAGTCGTTCCAAATCGAGCAGTTGTCACGTTGCCTGCGGAAGCTGGACTCTGTTCGGGAACCCCAGGCAGACGGCACGCTGCTCGATCGCACGATCGTCTTGTTCGGCAGCGGAATGGGATACGGCGGCACCCACTCGAACCGGAACCTTCCGATCCTGGTCGCCGGCGGAGGCTTCCGGCATTTGGGACACGTCGATACCCGCAGCGGGAGCGGCTCCAACATGCCATTGTGCAACCTCTACGTCACGCTGCTGCAGCGCTTCGGCGTGGAGAGGGAGCGGTTCAACACGAGCACGGGCGCTTTCGAGTTACGTTATGGGTAGCTTGCGCCGCGCGGCGATGGCGCTGGCCGCGTTCGGCGCCATGCAATCGGCTTCCGGCGACGACCGCATCGCCGCGCCCGGCTTGGAATTGCTGAAGACTCATTGTTCGTCCTGTCACGGCGGCGCGGAGCCGAAGGGCGGATTCCGGGTCCGTTCTCTGGCCGAAAACCAGGATTGGCACAACGCCGCTCTGTGGCGAAAGAGCTTGGAATACGTCCGAGCCGAGTTCATGCCCCCGGCGGAAGCGGGTCGGCTTGCGGCAACGGATCGCCGCCGCATCGTCGCTTTTCTCGAAGGTCGGCTTCGCGGCGGGGGAGAGCGAACCGGCGAGGCGAGCGGAGGCGCGCCGCGGCGGCTCAACAATCGCGAGCTCGCCAACAGTGTCCGCGACGTGCTGATGATCGAAGACGTCGGGACGCATCGGCCGCTGGCCGATCTGCTTGGCGACACGCTGCACGACGGCTTCGACACGAACGCCGACGCGCTGGGGATGAGCCAGTTTCACCTGGAGCAGTACATCGAGGCGTTTCGCAAAGTCGTCGACGCTGCGATCCTTTCCGGCGAACGGCCCGAGACGCGCCGCTACGAAGTCACGGCCGGCGACATGCGCATGACGAGCCTGTCTCAGAGGAGGAGACAAGAGCGAGCGAATCGGACAGCGGAGAGCATAGACTTTCTCGATCCGAGATTGCGCGTGTACTTCGCGAATTTCGAAAGCGCGCCGGCGACAGGGAGATATCGCATCAAGATCCGCGCCGCGGCCAAGGATCGCGGGGTGTACGACTCCGCCGAGACGGGCATCTACGACGGTGACCCGATTCGCTTGAGCGTTCACTTGGGTGACCGTATCCGGGTTTTCGCCCTTGCCGACGAGACGCCGACCGAGATCGAGCTGGACGAATGGATCGCGGCGGGCACGCGGCTTGAACTGTCGTATCCGACGGACGGTTTGCGGCTGCGCGGCAACGGGAACTTCAAGTTTCAGTTTTCGATCGCCCACGATCACATTCAGAAGACCGACCCGAAGCTGTATGCGGCGATCCTGAAAAGGAATCTACCCAAGGCTCCGGCGCGAACGGCGAAAAATCCGAGACACTGGAGCCACTGGACCGAGCACTGGCAAGGGCCGCGGCCGCGCTTGTTCAGCGCCGCGATCGAAGGTCCGCTGTATGCAAGCTGGCCGCCGAAGCGGCAGGCCGCTTTGCTGGGAGAGTCTCCCAAAGCGCAGAATGCCGCCTCCATCTTGCGCCCGATCGCGGAAAGGGCCTGGCGTCGCGAGTTGCGCGACGGCGATCTGGACGCGATCGTTCGTTTCGTTGCGTCCAGGGCCGCGGAGGGAATCTCGGCGGAGAGGCATATCGAAGCGCTGAAGGAAGGCATCGTTGCGATTCTCGCTTCGCCTTCGTTCCTGCTGGTGAACTCGGGTGACGGCGCCCCCTCTGACCGATTCGCGTCGAAGCTCAGCTATTTCCTCGGCAGCACGATTCCCGATTCGCACATCCGTGAAGCTGCTCGCAGTGGCGAGCTGGCGACGTTCGAGGCGGTGCGCGCCGAAGTCCTCCGCCGGTTCGAGCGCTCCGCAGCGGACGAGTTCGTGCGGGAGTTCCCGCATGCGTGGCTGGAGTTGGATCGCATCAACTTCATGGCGCCGGATCCGGATCGTTTTCCCCTGTACGCCCGCAAGCGGTTGAGCGAGGACATGGTTGACGAGGCGTTGCGGTTTTTTCGGCATGCGCTGGAAAACAACCTTCCCGTCCCCGAGTTGTTATCGGCCGACTACACATTTCTGAACGCGGATCTGGCCAAGGTCTACGGGGTCGACGACGCGCCGCAGGACTCGCAGTTGCGCAAATACACGTTTGCCGACGGACGGCGGGGCGGGCTGCTCGGCATGGGGGCTTTCCTGACCCTGACGGCGGACAGCCTTTCGACGTCGCCCATTCATAGAGCGGTTTACGTGATGGAGAAGTTCCTGGGGATTCGACCGGCGCCGCCTCCGGACGACGTCGAGATCGCCGAACCCGATGTCCGTCAGGCCAAGACGATCAAGGAAATCCTCGCCGCGCACACAGCCGACCCAACTTGCGCGTCCTGCCACCGCAGCATCGATCCGTACGGATACGCTTTCGAGAACTTCGACTCGACCGGCGCGTGGCGCGACGAATACACGATGCATATTGCCGCCAAGCCGTCGCGGGAAGCGCTGCTGGAGATCGAGCAGCAGGACCGGCAGCGAGCCGCACGGGGATTGGCGCCCGTGGAGAGACCCTGGGAGCGCGCTCCGATTCCGGTTGACGCCGCTTCGCGGTTTCCTGACGGCGCCCCGTATGACGGCATCGTCGGATACCGTCAGCGCCTCCTGGGCGACGAGTACCGAGACCGATTCGTCCGCTGCTTCATCCAGAAGCTGCTGACCTACGCGAACGGCAGAGAATTCGAAGATTCGCCGGAAATCGAGAGCATCCTGGCGAGGTCCGCGGAAAACGACTACCGGATTCTCGACACGATCGCAGCCGTAATCGACAGTCCGTTGTTCCGCGAATAGGCGCCGCGCAAGCTCATGACCACCACAAAGCCGTCGATCACGACCGCTCTGCGCCAGCGCCGGCCGGGGGCCGGTAAAGGCTTTGAAGTGCCTTTGAGCGGCGGTTAAACGGCGTTTAACTCCCTATTCCGTGAGCTTCGAGCAGCGGTCTTTCCACTCCGCGCCCTGTCTTGCTCTCCACTCTCCGGCGGCTGGCCGCTATTTTTCTTGCCGACAAGCTGCCAAGTATCCTTCCAGCCTCGGAAAACGCTTGTTACGAGAAGGTATCCGGAGCGCATGATGCTGGGGGAGGGGAGTTTTAGAGATATAAGATCGTCAATACCTCTTAACTCCAATACTTCGAGATCGAGATATTTGGAGAGTTGAGTCAAGTCATCTAAAACATATTCCCTGACATGTCCTGTCCAGGGCCCTGGAGACCAGTAAAAAGACTCGAAGGGAGGCATATTCGTTTTTCCGAATAATAAATGTAAGCGCTTCCTGACATTTCCTGCATTGGGGACCGTCACGAACAGAAGCCCTCCCGGTTTAGTCAACTCAAGTAGTTCATTGAGAAAAACACGCGGAGAATCATGGAGATGTTCCAAGACATGGTGCATCATTACCATGTCGAAGGAACTCTTTTCGTAGGGCAGCCCCCCCCCCCCCCCGCTTATCTGCTTAAAATCAATGCCGAATTTTTCAGCGAATGAAGTTATCGGTTCTATCTCCCCGGGTTTTGCGTCTTGCAAATTGTCGAAGGCGGAGAGACGGAACCCAAGAGATTGCAAGACAGCCGCCTTGTGGCACGTTCCACAACCGACATCCAGGATGTTGCTTCCGGGCTTCAGATATCGCAGGCACGTGGTCGCAACATTCCGTAATGCGATTGGTTGCGATTCGGTTCGAAGCTCTATGCCACCGAGCGGAAACGCCGCCGTTGTGTGTCGAATTGCTTCTTCGATTCGCTCTTTCATGCCAATATCCATGCCTGCAACCATGAGGGGAAAACTTCGCAACCGGGTCTTTCCTAGATTATCATGGAATGCCGAGAATTCTATCGGCGGTACTCCGTTCGCTATGCCGGGGGCGGAGCGCTGCTTCCACACTAACTACGCCGTCCGGCGGCGGGCTTCTTCCAACAGGCGCTTGGCGCGGTCGGGATTGTAAACGCCGCAAGGGCAGAATCGCGCCAGGGTAGCGGCGGCCTGCTCGGGCGCGCGGCGGCCTTCCCGAACCATGTCCAGCATTTTGCGGGCCATGTTGAACGACACCATGCCGTGCCCGCACATGGTCGAGAGTTGGAGAACCTGAGAATTCGGCAGGTGATCGTGGGGGTCGGCGAAGCCCAGCGAGTATTCGACGCTGTGGCGGTGGATGCCGCAGCATTCGGCGACTTCTTTCGCGCCCTCGACCGAGGCGCTGATGTTGACCGAGAGTCCGAGATCGGCGGCGATGACGTCGCGCAGGCAGGCCTCGGCCTTCTCTCGGGAATCGAAGACAGCGGCCGCCGTGCCGGGCTTCTTGACTTCGGCAATGACGCCTTCCCAGTCGGGGTCGGCGCCGCGGCGCCAGTGGGCCGTCGGGTTCAGATGACGCTCGGGCTTGAAGCTGCCGCGGTTGCCGTTGCCCATGTTGGAAGGGCCGTGCCGGGAGCAGATGCGCAGGAACTGCTTCTGTTTTTCGACGGCGCCTTCGTCGTTCCGCCCCGGCGACGGGATGCAGAAAACGATGTAGTCGTCGTCGAAGCTTGCGGCTTTGCCGTAGCGGTGCAGCGTGTTGGTCATGCGGCTTCCTTTCGCTGCGCGTTGGTGACGCGGCCGATGCCCATGTTGGTCTTGGCGCGTTCGTAGGCCAAGCCGAGGTCCTCCAGCAGAGGCGCGAGCGACTCGTCTTCTCCCTGCTCGCCGCAACGGGTCGAGATGCCCACGGCGGTTACGGTGTCGATGCGCTCGTTGACTGCATGCACCGTGCCGCATACTGCTTCGACCCGGTCGAGCGCGCTGCGGATCTCGACGATCCCGGACAGGATCTTTTCGTCGAGGATGTCTTCGCGCAGCAAGCCGGAGGCCTTGTCGGTCATCAGATGGCTGATGGGGTTCTTCTCTTCGAAAACGATGTCGAGCTTGGCCAGCGCGCGGGTCATTTCCTGAATGTCGCGGAAACGGACGCCCACGCCCGGGCGGCCGAACTCGATGGTGTAGCCGACTTCGCCGATGCCTACGCGGGGATTCACGTCGTTGGTTTTGACCTCTTCGGTGCCGCGGCCTTTGATGCCCGTCGATTTGTGCTCGACAACGGGGTCGGAGAAAATCCGGCGGATCAAGCGCGGCATGGCCAACTCGTTCATCTCGAACGCGGCCGTGGGGCAAACGTCGGGTTCGGGCTCGAAACGGAAGCGGAAGAACTTAGCCAGCGCGCGGACGGTGCGTACCAGGGTCGGGTTCAGATGCTCCTGGCTCATGCCGCGGAAACAGGCGCCGCATTCGACGCACTCGTCCTGGTTGATCGTGGCGCGGTTGACCGCGGGATCGACGTAAATGGCCCCCATCGGACAGACGGGGACGCAATTCGCGCAGGCTACGCACTTGTCGGGATTTATCAGCATGGGGCCGTTCGCCGCCGATGCGGTCGGTCCAGTCTAGCACCGGTTGGGGGCGGATGGCCCCATGCCCCGTATTTTCGGCAAGCTGCGCCGTGATAGAATCCGACCGTCCATGAAAGTTTTAGTCTTGCTTCCGTTTTGTCTGCTGCCTTTCGCCGCCCGGGCGCAGGAGGCGGTTGTTATCGAGCATGCGACGTTGATCGACGGCAGCGGCGGGGCGCCCTTGCACGACGCCGCGCTGCTTCTCGCAGGCGGGCGCATCGTGCGCATCGCGCCGGCCGGCCGGATTGAGACTCCGGCGAGCGTCGAGACGATCGACGCCGCGGGAAAGACGGTGATTCCGGGCATGATCAATCTCCACGGCCACGTGGGGTTGACCAAGGGGCTTGCCCAGGCGCAGGAATACTATACGCGGGCGAACGCGATCGAAAATCTGCGCACCTATGCGGCGTACGGGGTGACGACGACCACGAGCATGGGCACGGATCTCGACCTCATCGCCGAGATTCGCGATGAGATCGACGGCGGCTCGTTAACGGGGGCGGCAAGGGTCGTTCCGGCCTTGCAGGGGTTTACCGTTCGCAACGGCTACCCGACGCACGTGCCGGGGGTGAAGGGCTTGGCGCAGGAAGTGGTTTCGGCGGATGACGCCCGCAGGCGCGTCGATACGCTTGCCGGCAAGGGGGCGAGCGTGGTGAAGATGTGGGTCGACGACCACCACGATACGTTCGACAAGCTCACGCCCCAGCTCTATGCAGCGATCATCGACCAGGCGCACAAGCGCGGGTTGATCGCGGCCGCCCACCTTTACGAGCTGGAAGACGCGAAAGGCTTGGTCGATGCCGGGCTCGACGCCGTCGTGCATAGCGTCCGCGACAAAGAGGTCGATGGGGATTTGATCCGGCGGCTGCTGGCCAAGAACGTGGTCTACTCGCCTACGCTGATCCGCGAGAAGTCGACGTTCGTGTACGCCGACGGCCCCGAATGGCTGACCGACCCGTTTTTCGCGAACCGCGTGGAGGCGGCTCTGCTGGCGGCTTTGAAAACGGATTTGCGGGAGGCGCAGGCAAAAGACCCCGAGCGGCGGATCAACATCGCCGGTTTCCACATGGCGATGCGCAACCTGAAAAAGCTTGCCGACGCGGGAGTGCGCATCGGCTTCGGCTCGGATACGGGGCCGCCGGGGCGGTTTCCCGGTTACTTCGAGCACAAAGAGGCCGAATTGATGGTCGAGGCCGGTCTGACGCCGATGCAGGTGATCCAGTCGTTTTCGAAAAATGCCTCGGAGGCGCTGCGCATCGACCGCGAGCGCGGGACGCTGGCCGAGGGCAAGCGCGCCGACCTGATCGTTCTGAACAAGAGCCCGCTCGGGAACATTCGCAATCTGCGCGAGATGGACGCGGTTTATATCGGGGGCGTGCGCGTGAGTCCGGCGGGGGCGTCTCAGTAGGGGAGCCTACCTTAAAAATCCGGCATCCTGTCACCCTCGACCAGGACGGTCCATTCTTCGAGCTTGTCCAAGTGTCTTTGTTCTTTCCAAAACCTCGAGCAAAGCTTGAAGTATTCAAGGACGGTCTCTTTCTCGCCTTTTTCGAGGAGTTCCTGGGCGAGGGTCATATTCGGGCCGAACGAGTTGAGTTGGGGCGAGCCCGGCGTCATGCCGGCCGCAATCAGGCGGTACTTCGCTTTCTCGACGTTGTCCTCAGCCAGTGCGATTCTGCCGAGAACGATGTTGCCGTGGTGGAGGAGGTTTCCGTGATTCCAGCTTTCCCGGTCGTTGTCCCGCAACATGGCTTCGGCGTATTCCCGAGCTTTTTCATGCCGGTTGGCTGCAAAGGCCGCTCTCGCGAGATCTCCCAGAAGCATCTCCCGCCATGTGTCGCTCGATAGTTCGTACGCTTTCTCGAACTGCGTCAGCGCCTTCTCGGCAAGCTGAACGTCCGTTGGCAATGGATCGTCATAGCCCATCTCCAGCGAATAGAGATGCCCCAGCTCACGCGGCCATTGCGGATTGGATGCATCGAGGGATTGGGCGCGCTGCAGCAATTCGATAGCAAGTTCACGATCCCCAAACAGAAAGAATTCCGCTGCATGATCCAGAATCTTTAAATTGGCGGGCTGGCTCTCGACCTGGTCCAACCATGCGTTTTTGGCCTGCACGTAACCTTCAGGGTCGAAGTGGGTGTCGATAGTTGTTGAATGGTGCGCCAGCACTTCGGCTTCCGGCGCATTCTCGATGAGCCACAGGATGTGTTTCCGACTGTTTTGGTTGTGTTCCGATCGATCCGGGGATCGCCGGTAACGGTGGGCGCGGTAGTAGCCCAGCAGCAGGGTGCGGGAGCGCAAATCGTGAGCATCGCGATCCACGTTCTCTTCCAAGGCGGCGGCTTCTTCCGGCGTGAGGTTTCGACCGGCCCTTTGCAGGGAGTACGCATCCTCGGCGAAGGCCGCAGGAAAAAGTCCGGCAAGGAGAAAGACGGCCGCGACAGTGAGCGCTGTGCTGAGACGCATCGGGGGTTACTCTACTTCCAGGTTTTTCGGATCCAGTCGATGCCAGGACACGGCTCCGGATGCGATGCTGTCCCGGATGCGGTCGTCCATGTGCAGGCCGACTATCGCGGCATGGGCGGGCCTGCCTGTAAATCTTGTCAGGAATCCGGCGTTGCGGACGGCTCTGGCGGTGTCTCTCCCGTTGGCGGTAAAGGAGATTTCCGCGGTGATGTAGCAAGGTTCGCCCGCCTGGTCCGCGGCTTCCACGATCAGGTCTGCTCGGCGAAAGCTTTTTAGCTCGTTTGCGGGAATCTCTGTCGTGTCTTGGGATTGGACCAAAGCTCTGATTTCATCTTGGGGCAGGACCCGCACAAAAGAGAAGCCCATACCCTCGGCAATCAGGTCGGCTTCCAGCAACGCCGCGTTGCGGGCATGAGCGCCTTTCAAGGGGGCTATGTCGTTGCGAAGCGCCTGAATGTCGGATTCGACCTTACCGAGGCGTCGGTTCACGGTGTCGAAGCGCCGGTCCACGGTGTCGAAGCGCTGATCCACGGTGTCGAAGCGCTGATCCACGGTGTCGAAGCGCTGATCCACGGTGTCGAAGCGCTGATCCACGGTGTCGAAGCGCTGATCCACGGTGTCGAAGCGCTGATCCACGGTGTCGAAGCGCTTATTCGTAGCGTCAACGAAACTCGCGAAGTTCTGAGGCAACTCGATCAACTCGCGCGTCAGCAGCCGAACGCGTAGAGCTTCAAGCCACTGCGGATGCTCGTCGAGCACGCGAACCAAGTCTTCAATGGTTTCGATGGCGGTTTTCGTTTTCGCCTGCATCGTGAATGCGAATGACAAAAGTCAATCTGCTGCTCAGTATAGCCTGAGCGTACAGTCCGCAATCGAGCGGGTTTCGCAGTCAACCCGCTTCGTCGGCGTCGAACAAAGAAAGGGCGAGCCGCTCGATGCGGCGGCGCCAAGCGAGCTTTTCGAGCCACGCGGAGGGTATGCGCGAGGCGCCCCAGAGGGCGCCGGCCAGTTGGCCGGTCACGGCCCCCACGGTGTCGGCGTCGTCGCCGAGGTTGACCGCGGCGATGACGGCGTCTTCGAACGACCGGGCCGTGTCGACGGCCCACAGCGCCGCTTCCAGCGTATGTACGACATAGCCGCTGGAGGAAATCGCGTCCCGCCGTTTGCCGCGCCATGAACAGGCTGCGATCTCCGCGACGGCCTTGTCCCCCGCGAAGGCGCGGGGTCGAAGAAGCGCCTCCTTCGGCTCGCCTTCGATCGCCGCGACCAGCAGGCCGGCGAAGAAGCCGCAGGCATCGACCGCTTGCGCGGCGCCGTGGGTTGTCCTGCTTTGCAGCCGGGCCGCCTCGCGGGCCTTGCCGGGGTCGCCGCACCAGCGGATCGCAACGGGGGCAAGGCGCATGAGCGAGCCGTTGCCGGCCGCGCGGGGATCGACGCTGCCGCTGAGCGGTTCTCCGGTCTCCAGGAAGCGCTGCAATGCGGCCCGTGTTGTGAAACCGATGTCGAAACAGCAGCCCAGCACCGAATTATGTCCCTCGCGCCACCATGCGACGAAGCGGTTCATCAAATCTTCAGGGTCGATTGCGCCGCGTTCGAGGATGGATTCGGCCAAACAGATCGCCATGCTCGTATCGTCGGTCCACTGGCCGGGAGCGAGGTCGAACGGCCCCCCGCCGACAAGGTCGGCGACGCGGGGCTTGACGTCGCGCGTCGAGAATTCGAGCGTCGTGCCCAGAGCGTCGCCCACGGCCAAGCCCAAGAGGGCGCCGGCGGCCCGATCCCTGCGCGGATTCATGGGAAATTATGCGCTTCGCTGCCCGCTGACGTATTTCTTGCGCTTCGACCGCAATGCCAGGTACTCGCGGGCTTCTTTGTACAGACGGCGGCGCTCTTTGCGGTCGAACGCCGCTTTGCGCACGATGCGCCAAGCGGCTTTCGGCCGGAAATAGTACTCGTCGTAGAACCGCTCGACCCATTCCATCGTCTCGGCTTGGTCGAGATCGGCGTAGCGGATGTTGGGCAACTGGTGGCCCGTCTCGTCGGTCATCGAGTCGGCGGTGATCGAGCCGTTGCGCCGGACGTAGTCGTAGAACTCGGTCCCCGGATAGGGGTGCGCCACGGATACCTGAATCGTTTCGGTGTCGAGGCGTTTGGCGAAGTCGATGGAGCGGCGTATGGTTTCGCGCGTTTCGCCCGGCAGGCCCACGATGAAATCGCCGTGGATGACCAAGCCGAGTTTGTGGGCGTCTTTGGTGAATTGAATCGCCCGCTCGACCGTTGCGCCTTTCTTGATGTTTTTCAATATCTGCGGGTCGCCGGATTCGTAGCCGACGATCAGCAGGCGGCAGCCCGCGTCTTTCATGGCCTTCAATGTTTCGTAATCGACATTGACGCGCGAGGTGCATGACCAAGTAAAGTCGAGGGGCTTCAACTTGGCGCACAACTCGATGACGCGCTCCTTGCGGATGTTGAACGTATCGTCGTCGAAGAAGATTTCCTGAATGCCGGGGAAATTCTCGAGCGTCCACTGCACTTCAGCGGCGATGTCGTTGGCGGAGCGAATCCGCCAACGGTGGCCCGAGAGGGTTTGCGGCCACAGGCAAAACGTACATAGGGCGGGGCAGCCGCGCTCGGTGTAGAACGAGACGTAAGGGTGCTTCAGGAAGGGAACGTTGTAACGTTCGATCTGCAAATCCCGCTTGAACACCTTCGAAACCCAAGGCAGCGCGTCGAGGTCTTCGACCTGCGGCGCGTCCGGGTTGTGAACCACGCCGTTGCCGTTTTGGCGGAAGCTGACGCCGCCCAATTCCGATGCGGGCCTGCCGTTCGCGAACTCGACGACTTGATAGTCGAATTCTTTGCGGATGACGAAATCGATGGCGCCGCAGGCATTGAGAGTGTCCTCCGGCAGGGTCCCTGCGTGCGGCCCGACGAAGCAGACTTCAAGATTAGGGTTGACATCCTTCATGCGCTCGACGAGCAGGCAGTCGTTGCGGAATCCGGGCGTTGAGGTGAACAGCACCACGAATTCGAAGTCGCCGGCCATGGCGACGGTCCGCTCGGGAGTAATGCCGTGCGGAGGAGCGTCCACGACCTTGCTGTCGGCCAACATGCCCGCCGGGTAGCACAGCCAGACGGGATACCAATACGATTCGATCTCGCGCGTCGCCGGCCAACGGGATCCGGCGCCGCCGTCGAAGCCCTCGAACGAAGGCGGGTTCAGGAACAACGTGCGCTTGGGCATGGCGGGGGGCGGAAATCCCAGCATAACATCGGGTTTCCGCGGCAATTCCAAAGCCGCTTGTCCGCCGTGGAGCGTTTGCCGCCGGCCGCCGTTACGCCTTGGGGTGCGCTGCGTCGTAAACTTCCATCAGCTTCTGCAGCGACAGTCTGGTGTAGCGTTGGGTCGTCGACAGGTTGGCGTGGCCGAGAAGCTCCTGGATCGCTCGCAGATCCGCCCCTTCGGTCAACAGGTGCGTCGCAAAGGCGTGCCGCAGCGAGTGTGGGTGCAGCGACGGGTCGCCGTTGAGCGCCAGCGCATATTTTTTGACGATGCCGCCGATTGACCGCACCGTGAGCCGCCGCCACGAACCGCCCCATTTGTGCAGCAGCAGCGCGGAGGCTTCCGGCGGCGCCTGCAGCCGCTCGCGGACCCGCAGGTAACGTTCCAAAGCAACCGCGGCGTTGGGCCCGTAGGGGACTTGCCGTTCCTTGCGGCCTTTGCCGCGGACCCGGATCCAGCGGTCCCTGCAGTCGATATCGCCGGTATTGAGGCCGGCCAGCTCGCCGGCGCGCAAGCCGGCGCCGTAGAGAAGCTCGAAAATCAATCTGTCGCGGACGATCTTGTTCGGAAAACGGTCGCGGCCCTCGCGGTACACGATGCCGTTGATCAATTGGTTCGCATCCTCGGTGGACAAGACCGCTGGCAGCTTCTTGGGAATCTTGGGCGTAGCGACCAGTCGCGCCGGGTTGGCCGCCAGACCTTCCTCGCGCACCAGGAAGTCGAAGAAGGCCCGCAGGCTCGCAAGGCGTCTCGCCGCGGTGGCTTGGCTGTGTCCGCGGGCGAATCCGTCCGCCATGTATTCGCGGATGTTCAGCCGCGTGAATTCCGCGAATTCCGCTGGACCCGCATCGCGGGCGGCAAAGTATCCGCTGAAGGCGAGTAGATCCGTTCGGTAGCTGCGGATCGTGTTGGGCGAAGCGTTGCGCAGCTTCAGCGAAGCGAGGAAGCGATCGACGGCCTTTGCCGTTGGGGAATCAGGCGGCGGCTTCATGTCGCTGCAGGAAGTCATGGAAGGCTTCGAGACCGAGATCGCATTGGCGCCGGCGGCGGGCCTTTCTGTCGCGTCCGAAGCGGCGGCGCTCTGCGGGCGTCAACGGCGGCAAGAGATCGAAGGTAATGTTCGCCGGCTGATAGTTATCGGGATTGGCCCCCGAGATGTAGCGCGCCAGCGAGCCGTGCGCGGTCGCCGCGGGCCAGACGAAGGGCTCCCGGCCGCAGGCCAGCCTGGCGGCGTTCCAGCCCGCCATCAGACCCGTGGACATTGCCTCGACGTATCCCTCGACGCCCGCGATCTGGCCCGCGAAAAGAATATGGGGATGAGATTCGAGTTGCAGCGTCGGCGCCAGGAGCGCGGGCGCGTTGATGTACGTGTTGCGGTGGATCTGCCCGTAGCGCAGGAACTCCGCCTTCTGCAAGCCCGGAATCATGCGCAGGACTCGTTTCTGCTCGCCGTATTTGAGGTGGTTCTGGAAGCCCACGATGTTGTACGAGCCGGCGCGCAGGTTTTCCCGGCGAAGCTGCACGACCGCATAGGCGCCCTTGCCCGTGCGCGGGTCGCGCAGGCCGACCGGCTTCATCGGTCCGAAACGCAGCGTGTCCAGGCCGCGCCGCGCGAGCTCCTCGATAGGCAGGCAGCCTTGGAAATAGTTCGGGTTGTCGAACTCCTTCGCCCGATGCTGCTGTGAACCGATGAGCGCTTCATGGAAAGCCAGGTACTGCTCCTTGCTGAACGGACAGTTGACGTAATCGTCGCCGCCGTCGAGCGAATGCCCATAGCGCGAGGCTTCGTAAGCAATCGACATGTCGATCGTCTCGGCATCGACGATGGGGCTGATCGCGTCGAAGAAATGCAGCCGGCCTTGCCCGGTGAGCTTTTCGATGGACGCGGCCAGCGCGTCGCTGGTCAGCGGGCCCGAGGCGACGATCCAAACGGCGCCGTCGTTCTCCGGCAGCGCGGTCACTTCGCCGCGGCTGACTGCAATCAACGGTTCGGCGGCGACCGCGGCGTTCATCCGCGCGGAAAACAACTCGCGGTCGACGGTCAGCGCATGCCCCGCGGGCACACGGACCGCGGCGGCGATTGCCATCGAGACGGACCCCATCAGGCGCAGTTCTTCCTTGAGCAGCCGCGGCGCGCTGCCCTGCGCTTCCGTCTTCAATGAATTGCTGCAGACGAGCTCTCCGAAGTCGCCGGTGCGATGAGCGGGAGTGCGGCGGCCGGGCCGCATCTCATGGAGGACGACCGCAAGCCCCTGCCGCGCGATTTGCAGCGCGGCCTCGGGTCCTGCGAGTCCTCCGCCGATCACGTGGATCGGCTTTGCCGGCTTTCGATCGACCACGGTGTCCGCCAACCCTTCTTTTCTCAAAACGGTATCAAGTTCGAGCGCAACGGTCGGCCCGGAGCGTCCGAAACAGGAATTCGTATGCCCCAGGATGCCGAAAATCCTTAAAAATTAGGGTTTCCGGCGAATTTCCCTTGCCAATGCCGGTTCGGCTTGCTTATGATGATTTTGCGCAGATAAACCATTTTACTGCGTGAATGTTTTGAAATCCGGCCAACAGGCCCGAACATCGCAAGGAGAATACATGGCAAATTTGACACAGACTCAAGTCGTAGCCACGCTGGCGGAGAGCTGCGACCTCAACAAGAAGGTTGTGAAGGGACTGCTCGACGAACTCGCCGCTCTTGCCGTCAGCGAGACGAAAGAGAACGGCGTATTCATCATTCCGGGAATCGGTCGCTTGGTGAAGACCGACCGCGAGGCTCGTATGGGCCGCAATCCCGCGACGGGCGAATCCATCCGGATCCCGGCAAGGCAGGTCGTGAAAGTGCGTCTCGCCAAGGCGTGCAAAGACGCGATCGTCGGGTGAAGACCACACAAGCCGGGAAGTAGCCCCGCACGGCTGCACGGAGAAGCGGAGAGCCGCGCTCGGACACTGCTTCGAGCGCGGGTTCCGCTTGGTTCGCTTGGCGCTTGTGGGCGCTATGCGGCGCCGCTCTTCGACTCTTCGCGTTTTTCGTCCGCTTCTTCGTCGCCGCCCTTGAGCGAAGACTTGAATTGCCGGATGCCGTCACCGAGGCCGCGTCCGATTTCCGGTATCTTCTTCCCGCCAAAGAAAATCAGCGCGATCAGCAGAACGACCAACAGTTCGTTCATGCTGAACGGCCCGAAAATCAATGCCGGCGATGTTCCGATAGATAGCATTGTGACTCCTAACTACAATTCTAGGGGCGCCCGTAAAAAGAGTCAACCGCTATTCGGGCGCGGGACATCCCGTTCCCGGTCGTCAGCGGTTGCTCAAGGCGTGGAAATTCGATGCTTACCTCAGTATTTCGAATGCGGTCTTGCGGCCGCGGCCGTAACGGAAGACTGCAAAATCGTTGTCGAATGAAATGACGCGCGAGATGCCGAGCCGTTCCATGATCGCAAAGGATGTGCGGTCTACGAGGGAAAAATCCTGGTCGGGGAAGCGTTCGCCGATTGCCCACGCAGCTTCGAGGTCCGCGCTAGTCGTCTGTTCAATGGTTGCGACACCGCTTCGCAGACCGTCCCAAAAGGTCTTCGCAGCATTGGCGGAGATGAAATGGTGGATGAGACGCCAAGTTTCGACCAGTATGTGGTCGCTTGTGACAAGCGGTTCTTCCGTAGCCAGAAGTCGCTTTGCACGGCCATTTTCTCGGTCGCCGCGGTCAACGGCGGCATACCAAGCCGAACTGTCCACGAAGAGGCTCATGACACATCGGAACGGCTGCGCTTCTCGGCTCCAATGGCTTCCCCGATCATGCGCGCTTTTTGCGAGGCGATATCGGAGCCCTGCGACGTACCGAGATCGAAGATGACGGAACGGTCGACGCTTCGCGGGGAATCGGCCAAGTCCCGGGCCGCCAACCGGCGCATGTATTCGGCGAGCGAGATTCCAAGCGCGGCGGCGCGCGAGCGAGCTCGCGCATGCATCTCCGCATCAAGGGAAATCTGCGTGCGCACCATCATTGTGGAACCATTATACCGTCATATCGACGGCGTATCGAGACGCGCTGGATAGCTAGGCGCTTTGTGCCTACCGGCCTGAGAGGGCGCCTTTAATGAATCCAAGGTCCGCCTCTTCCGGAGGAGTCCCGCTTCTTCATATAGACCTCGAACCTTCTGCGCGAGCGGCGCAGCCGCCATTGCCTGTAGGTCGCTTGCCAGTCGATGTCCAGCAGCTTCGGGCGGTAACGTACGCAGCACCAGCCCAGCGCCATGCCCGCCAGGTGGACGGTGAAGGCGGTGTTATTCGGGTTGCCTCCGCGGGAAAAATCGCTGACCGCGCCCAACAGGTTGATCGCGGCGTAGGCCGCGGCGACGATCCAGGCGGGCACCGGCAAAACGAACGAAATGAGGATCGGCGTATGCGGATACATCACCGCGAAGGCGGCGACGACGGCGAGCACCGCGCCGGATGCTCCTATCGTGGCTACGGCGGATGTTCCCATCAGCAGCCGCAGGACGGTATCGGCGAGTCCGGCGCCGACGCCGCACAGCAGATAGAAGTTCAGGAACCGGCGGGTCCCCCAGTCGCGCTCCAGCGTTCCCCCGAACATCCACAGGGCGAACAGGTTCAAGCCCACGTGCCAGAGCCCCGAGGGATCGTGCAGGAACATATAGGTCAGCGGCTGCCAGAGCGCGCCGCGAATGACGTCGCCGGGCGTCAGGCTCAACCAGCGAAAGACCGCTATCAAGGGACGGAAGCCCGCCGCATGGGCGAGCGCGAACAAAAGCCAGGTTCCGGCGTTGATCCACAGGAGCTTTTTGATGCCGCGTGGGGTTGGCGGCAACATGCCGAAACCCGACGGCATGCGCCGCTGGCGGTAATAGACCATCGCTATCTTGGAATCGCTAATATGCAGCATAGCAATCGAACCGGCGCAGGCGGCGCGCTACACTGGGCGATCGCGCATGAACCCCGAACAACTGGCGATCGGAGCGCTTTGGTACGTCGCGTTTCTGCTGTCGCTGACGTGCCACGAAGCCGCTCACGCCTGGGTTGCGCTGCGCGGCGGCGACGATACCGCTGCGGCGGGCGGTCAGGTGACGCTGAATCCGGCGCCGCACATACGCCGCTCGCCGCTGGGCACGGTCGCCGTTCCCCTGTTGACGTTTGCGCTGCAGAACTGGATGCTCGGCTGGGCGTCGGCGCCTTACAATCCGCTGTGGGAACAGCGCTACCCGCATCGCGCCGGGTGGATGGCGCTGGCCGGCCCCGCCGCGAATCTTCTGCTGGCGATCCTGGCCGCCGCCGTCGTCAACCTGGGATTATGGCTCGGGTTCTTTGCGATCCCGGACTCGATTACCTTCTTCCACGTGGTCGAAGGGCAGGGAGACCTTGAGCCGTTCGCTTTCTTTATCAGCATCCTGTTCACGCAGAACATTCTGCTGATGACGTTCAATCTGCTGCCGGTTCCGCCGCTCGACGGCAATACCGTTTTGGGCCTGTTCCTGTCGGAGCAGCGCGCCCGCCGCTGGTTCGACTTCAGCCGCGATTCGGCTTTCGGTTTTCTGGGCTTGTTTGCGGCGTGGTCGTTGTTCGGGCGCTTGTTCTGGCCGGTTTTGCGGTTCGCGGTCGATTGGCTTTACTGGGTTTGACGGATTAAACTACGACAGTTATGGCTGCGCGGCTGTATCGCGTCATCCTGCCCGTCGACGATATCGCCGCTGCCGAGAAGTTCTATGCCGCGCTGCTGGACGATCCCGGAGCGCGGGTTTCGCCGGGGCGGCACTATTTCGACTGCGGCGGCGCGATCCTCGCCTGTTACGATCCTGAAGCCGACGGCGACGGGCGCGGCGGCGGTTGGCGGCATCACCCGAACCAGTATTTCTATTTCGCGGTCGACGATCTTGACGGCCTGTTCGTTCGCGCCCGGCGGCTGGACTTTCGCTCCATTGACGAGAGCATTGCCGAGATGCCTTGGGGCGAGCGGCTGTTTTACGGGCAAGACCCGTTCGGCAATCCGATTTGCTTCGTGGACGAGCGGACGCTCTTTACCGGTTAGTCATGGCCTCGAAACGTCCCGGACCGCTTGTCGAATCGGCGCTGTGGGTCGCGGACACGAGGCGCTCCGCGGAGTTCTACGAATCGCACTTGGGGTTTCGAGTCCTGGCCGCGGCCGAGAGGATCGCCGTGCTGGAGATCGCAGCGGGGCAGGTGCTGATCTTGTGCGCCAAGGGCGGGTCGGCGGCGGCCATTCCGACGCCCGGCGGCAATATCCCGCCTGGGAACGCGGACGGCGAGATGCACGTCGCTTTTGCGATCGAGGAAAGCGAGTTCGATGAGTGGGTGGAGCGGTTGACGGCCGGGGGCATCCCGGTCGAGAGCACGGTGGAGTGGGATAAAGTTCCTTGGCCTCCGGCGATCGTCTCGCGCCGGGGGCGCAGCATCTACTTCCGCGATCCCGACGGGCATTCGATCGAATTGGTGACGCCCGGCGTCTGGCCGGGGGTTTACTGACGCGCAGCTTCGGCGGGGTACAATCACGGAACCGTATTCGCCCGCGCCGGCTTTCCGCGGGCGGCGCCGACTGCCGCGAGGTAAACGACAAAATGAAAACAATCGGCTTCGTCGGGCTCGGCGACATGGGTCTGCCCATGGCCGTAAACCTTGTCCGAGCGGGGTTTCCCGTGGTCGGGTTCGATCTGCGCGAGGAGCGCCTGGCGCTGCTCGAAGCGGCCGGTGGCCGGCGGGCCGGCAGTTGCCGGGAGTTGGGCGGGCAGTGCGATTCCGTGTTCGTGATGGTCTTCAGCGGAGCGCAGGCGCGGGAAGCCGTGCTCGGCGACGCCGGGCTGATCGGCGGGTTGAAGCCCGGGTCGACCGTGATCGTTTCGGCGACGATGATGCCGCGCGAGGCGCAGCTCCTTGAAGCGCCTTTGGCTGCGGCGGGGATCGGCCTGATCGATACTCCGGTCAGCGGAGGCAAGGCCGGCGCCGACGGCGGCTCGCTGACGCTGATGGCCGCGGCGAAGGCCGAGGTGCTGGCAGCGAACCGCGATGCGCTCGAAGCGGTTTCGCGGAAAATCTTTCACGTGGGCGAGGAGATCGGTCAGGGGCAGGCGGTCAAAGCGGCGTTGCAGGTTTTCATCGGCGCGACTTTCGCCGCCGCCGCCGAATCGCTCGTGCTGGCCTCGAAGGCCGGCGTCAGCGGCCGGACGATGTTCGACGTCATCGGCGGCGGCGCGGCGGGCAGCCCGATGTTCGAGAACTGCGCCCGCATGATCCTGGACCGCAAGTTCAAAGACACGGGCAGCCGTATCGGAACCATGTATAAAGACCTGGGCATCAGCCTGGGCCTGGCGCACGAGAACGGCGCGGCGATGTTTTTGACCAGCGCGGTTTACGAGATGTTCCAGTCAGGGGTTTCGCTCTTTCCCGACGAAGATAACTGGGCGATCGTCAAGCTGCTCGAACAAATTGCCGGTACGCAAGCGACTTGGTAAAAGACGGATCGATGGCCAAGCTGGGAGCGATTACGGACGGCATCGACCGGGAGTTCGAGCATGCGCTGGAGGTCATGCGCGAGTTCGGGCTGACGCATGCGGAGTTGCAGTTCGTTTGGGACAAGGAAGTCGGCGACCACACGGATGCCGAGACGGCGCGCATTGCGGACCTGCTCAGCGGGTACGCCATGCAGGTTTCGTGCATCTCGCGCCATATTTTCGGCGGCCTCGATATTTTCCGAACCGAGGTCGATGGCGCGGCGTACGCGGCGCATACGGCCAAGCTCGAACGATGTATCGACCTGGCCCGGGCCGTCGGCGCTCCGCTGGTGCGCACGATGAGCTTCCGCAAGGAGATGATCCTTTTCGGCGGCGGCGGCGCCGAGCAGTGGAACGTCAGCCGCGGCGCCTGGGACAAGCTCAAAACCCTGCTCTATCCCGCCGCGCGGCTTGCCGCAGACCGCGGCGTCACGCTGGTTGTCGAGACCGGAAACAATGCGATGGCCGCCACGAGAATACTGTAACTGATTCATAAACCGTGGGTTGTAGTCAACGCTGCGGAACCGATTCCCACGATGTACCCCATTTCGTGAACGGGACATCACTGGACCATCGAAGCCCACCGGAGGGTAAGCGTTCGGCCACGCCGGTATGGCGGACCGACAACTGGGCGGTCGACGCGTGAACCCGCGGAGCGGAGAAAGAGCGCGGACGAGCTGACGCGGGCAGAGCCAGGAAGCGCGCCGTGCGGCGACGAACGCACTCCCCCCGCAGGCCGAGTTGGTCAGTCTGCACGGATTTCTCTGGACGCCGACGGCGCGTCTGGTTGAGCCAGCCGCGTGTCCATACCGGCTCCGCCGAACGGTTACACCGGAGGGTAACCGTTCGGCCACGCCGGTATGGCGGACCGACAACTGGGCGGTCGACGCGTGAACCCGCGCAGCGGAGAAAGAGCGCGGACGAGCCGAAGCGGGCAGAGCCAGGAAGCGCGCCGTGCGGCGAAGAACGCACTGGCCCGCAGGCCGAGTTGGTCAGTCTGCACGGATTTCTCCGGACGCCGACGGCGCGTCTGGCTGGGCTAGCCGCGTGTCCATACCGGCTTCGCCGAACGGTTACACCGGAGGAACCGGAGGGGAGTCGGGACCCGGTAGCCCGACCGGTTACCGAAGGGGCTGCGCCGCCCGGACGGCCGTTCTGGCGGCGGCTGTATGAGCGGGCTCGAGGTCGTGCCGAGGCGGCGCAAGCGCGGTCGGAAGCGCTGAAGCGGGCGGAGGTGTCCGCCCGTTGCGAAGCAGGTTTCTGGAAGTGGCAGTTCGAGTCGTCGCGGCGCAAGCGGCTGGCGGCGGTCGAGCGGTCGAAGGAAGCCCGCCGCGCGGCGAAGGACGCGCTGGCGTTGCGGGCCGAGGTGG
Source organism: Bryobacterales bacterium (assembly GCA_965214915.1). GTDB lineage: Bacteria > Acidobacteriota > Terriglobia > Bryobacterales > UBA6623 > CATQHP01. Next base: position 845,756 of record CBDCCP010000002.1, read on the forward strand.
CCCGTCTCGACAAGCTGCTTGCGGATGCCGGCGTCGCGTCGGGCCGGTACGGCGAGCTGTCCCTGCGCCGGGAGGTTGCCCGGTTGCGCAAGGCGGTGCCGGGGGCGGAGGTGCAGGCGGTCGAGATTCGCCGGCTGCACAAGGTTCTGTGCAAGGAGCGCGCGTCGACAAGGCCGCGCTGCGCCGGCTGCTGCAATGCATGTGATGACGTCTGGCAGTCCTGCTCATTCATCGGGGTGATAGGCCGGTACGGCCACTCCCGGAGCCTGTTCCCTTTCGCCATCTCTTCCACCTGAAGCCCCTTTCCTCGGCCGGCGTTACCCGGCGTCAACGGTCGTACGGGCTTCTCCGCCACCCTGGCCGGCCCGACCTTGCCCTCACGGGTCGTCGGTTGGCGCGTGCCACGCCACCGGCAGGGCTTCCCGTGTTGCGTCCATCCCCCTCTTCCACGCGTGCTGTCGCCACTACCCCGGCGGAGGCGGTCGGTGCTCGCGTCGCTCGCTTCCCGACCGCTGGCAGCCTTCCCCAGGCCAAGGGCGGGTCGGCTTCCGCATCAGCGGTTTCGGGGCCTGCTCGGCGTTCGCTCGCGCTACGGCCCGCGTGGTCGCTGACCACCCAACGTGGCCTTGTCGTCGGAGTGCTTCAGCCGATGTCGTTACCTCCTTCGTCCGCTCCGACTGCTACCGGCTGGAGCGACAGTTGCCGGGCGGGATTCGCACCCGCTGAGGAATGGCGCCTTTCACGGCGCACCTTGGCCGAACGCTTACCCGGAGATGCACCGGAGGCGCGTCCCGACGCCCACTCGTAGAGATACGAGTCTCGATACTTGTACTTGAGATCCTCGTCGAGGGCGCCGCTGTGCAGCTTTCCAAGGAACACGCTGCGATCTCGAGAAGTCGCCTGAGGATGCTGAGGATCCTCGATGCCGAGGCCGCGGTGGGCGCGTTGTGGTCCGCGAGCGTCGCGTCCCGTCGGCGCACCCGGCGTCCGGCCAGGCGCAACCCCTCGAACGCTTGGGCGAGACCACTTCGTGGATGGAGGTGCCGGTCGATGTAGAGGAGGTGGATCCCGTCGTCCTGGGTGTCGACGAGATGGCTGTTCCAGATCTTCTCGAAGAATGTCAATGGTCGTGTCATGCCGGTGTTCCCGATACGTCGTTCACGGCCCGGTCCCGACCCGGCGCCGTCGCGGCCGCTGCCGCCGGTCCCGCCGATGCCGTCGTGCGGGGGCTCACGGGTGCCGGTCGAGCGTAGTCTCCGGGAACCCGAGGCGGTTCACAACTCCGGGGAGTATTCGTTTGAATGGTTCGTGTGCCCGGTCTCCCAAGGCTGGGAGCCTCACTCCGGGAAACCCGGTACGGTTCATGGAATAGTGTGGGGGCATTCAGTAGTCCGCCAGGTATCGGCACAATCGCGGGCCGAGACCATCGGTCACGACCTTCGGAAGCGCGCGCCACAGCCTCTGCACCGGCGCGTAGCGGCGATAGAGATCGGCCCTTCGGTCGGAGAGCCAGAGGACGGGGATGGGGATGGCGCCGAAACCCCGCTTGAACCGGTAGACCCCATCGCCGACCGGGGAGCGGCCGAAGTCCACGATGGCCGCGCCCGCGTCCAGAGCGTGCTCGATCAGCCCCCAGAAGAGCAGGTTGCCCGGCCGGTCGGTGTGAAGCCGCGACCCCAACCAGGGCGTCCAGGCAAGCGGGCCGTCGCGAAGCCAGAGCATGCTCGCCAGCGCCTCGTCGCCGGCGCCCTTGCGAACCACCAGTATCCGGGCGTCGAGCTGGTCGATCAGTGTCTCGAACAGCGCCGCCGGCATCATCGGCGCTCCGTGCCGGGCGAGGGTGGCGGACAGCAGACCGCGGAACACCTCCACCGCGGCCGGCCCGGTCTCTTCGGCAACTTCGAGCCCGGCCTTGCGCGCGCGCCTGACCGCCTTGCGGGTCGTACCGTTCAAAGCCTGTTCCCAAACGACATCGCGATCATGACCGAAGGCCGCAAGATCGAGCCTGAGCACCGCGGGCGCGCCGGGCGGGGGCTCTCCCTCCGGCGCCGCCAGCGCACGGATGTTGAACGAACGGCCCGCCATCTCCCGCGCAAGCAGCCGCGCTTCGGTGGCGTTCAGGTCGGCGTAGTTGAGACCGGGCAGATAGGAGAACACGGGCGCTCCGAAGAGTTGCGGAACGACCGCGAACCGGCCATCCCGCCGCCAGCGATAGACATCGCAGAACACCGCCCGCCAGGCCGCGACGAACCCCGGACCATGGCCCACGCTCAGGCGACTGTCGGCTTCGGCTTGCATCGATCCGACTCGATGGCGAACCTCTGCATCGCCAGCTCGTAGGGAATCCGGTTGCCGAGATAATGCAGAAAAAAGAAAAGCGCTGTACCGAGAATCACGACGCCGGAGCAATGGAGGTGAGCCCGAGCACCGGGCGCCGCCCGGAGAAAAGTCGATACGCAGCATCCGTTGCCGCCCCGCGCCCGGGGCGTGTGCCGTGCCGTCATGGTCCGACCCGCTTCCGAAAGACGGCGATGAAGCTCGAGCCGATCAGGCCGACCAACGGCCCGTCGATGCGATGAAGGCGCAGGCGCAATGGCGGGAAGATCGCGAACACTTCATCGAGGACGAGACCCGCCCGCTCCCCCACGGCTCGCATCTCCGACGGCGCGTGACCGATCAACGTGAACGAAGCCCGGCCACGCAAGCGATTCGGAAGGCGCAAGGCCGCGGAGGCGATCCGGTGAACCAGCGCCGCACGGTTGGACCATACGATCACCAGTCGGCCGGCCGGGCGCAACACCCGCGCCGCCTCGTGCAGCATGCGTTCGACGGCGTGCAAGTCGTACTGCTGGGCGAACTCCACGTTCACCACGATGTCCACCATCCCGTCCGCCAGCGGCAGGGCGAACACGTCGCCACGTACCGCTCCGATCCCGTTCCGTCTCGCCTGTTTGCACGCCGCCGCGTTGAAGTCCACACCAACGACACACCGCCCGGCCCTCGCCAGAGGCAGGGTGACCAGACCGGCGCCGCCCGCAGTGTCCAGCACCGTGCCCGGTTCGTCGCCGATGACGTCGAGAATGAGATCCCGCTCCCGAAGGAAGGAGTACTCGAAGAGATATCCAGACGCCTTGGCGCTGGATTCGCCGAAATCGGCTCGCAGTGCGTCGTAGACCGCGTTGGCACTGGTGTCCGCGCGGGTCATGGCCGTTCGGGGGAATCCGTGGAACGGTTCGGATCGTGCGTCATCATCCGTGGAGTCAAGCGGCGCAGTCTGTTCCAGGCGCTGTCGATGAACCAGACGATGGGTAGCGCGGCCTCACCATTCGCCAGGCTTCTCATCACCCCGGCTCGGCCAGCCGTTCGTGGCAGTGCGACAAGGTGGACCACTCGTAGCCCCGCGCCCGCAGGCGTTCGCCCAGCGCCGCCAGGTCGCCGAATCCACGCTGCCGATGCCGCGCCAGCGCTTGGGCGCCCTTCAACCACAGCGGCATCGGCGACTTCCCGATCCGGCCGTCGCGGACCAGGTCCACCATGTGCATATCATAGACCAGCAGTGCCGGCAACGACGCCACGCGATCGAGCAGCGACTCGACGAGCCGCCCCATGAGCTGCCGGTAGGAGTGCGTGAACGGAATGCCCGTAGCCCGCCAGCTTGCGACCGGGAACTCCGCCAGCACATCGTCGATCATGAACCAGTCGCCGTGACGAAACACCCGGCTCGGATGGTTGCCGAGACCCACGACCGGCAAGATGGATGAATCCCACGCGAAGCCTTCCGTCACCAGCGCCTGAAAGAGCTCTTCCGTCAGTCGGTAGGTGTGCGCCCGGTATCCGCGCGGCCGGGCGCCGGTGAACCCCTCGAAGGCGTCGATGCCGCGTCGCAGGCTGTCGACCGTGTCGCCGGGCTCTCTGTGGTCCCAGCAATGGAGCTGGAGATCCACCCCGGCCTCGACGAGACGGGCGCAAAGGCGCGGGAGCGCCGCGAACAGGCGGCCTTCCACGAAGGCGGTCAACGGCAGGCCCGCGTGCCGGACGGCGGCAAGCAGGTCGGGAAGCCGATCCAACGCCTCGGTTCGGCCGCCGTTGTAGTCGTGCTCCACGTCGATGGACAGAACCGCAACCTTCTTCGGCGAACGCCGGCTCACGACCTTGTGGGCCGCCGTATCAAGCATCCTCATCGCCGGCGCCGCCGGTTTTCGGGTCTGATCGCTCGCGACCTTGCAGCTCGTGCTTGAGCAGGGACACTTCCTGGATCAGGTTCTTGATCTGGCTGGAGAACTCGCTGATCATCACGGACAGTTGGAGAATCAGCAGCGCGCACAGGCATATCCCGAAAAACAATATGAATCGGTACGGCGTCCGCTACGTGAAGCCAGCTCGCAAAGGCGGCCGATGCCACCATCCGTAGGTCATGAACACCAGCGCCACCACGATCCACAGGACGGCGTACCGTTCCTGCAGCCGGGACCTGCGAATCAGCTCGATCACCAGCCCCAGGAGCAGCAAGCCGATGACGAGGGTGAACCAAACAAACGTGCTGAACCGGGACGTTCACGGCAATATCATCCGTGGAATCCAGCGGCGCAGTCTGTTCCAGGCGCTGTCGATGAACCAGACGATGGGCAACGCGGCGCCCACCGACAGGGGCGTTACCAGTCCGATGTTGTAGCGAAAGTGACTCAGCGACACGAGCGCGTTGATTGCCAATATGACGACCGGACAGAACGCCAGCGCCGCCAAAGCGCCTCGGTTTCGGGGACTTCCGCGCATGAAGCTGAAGATCAGCAGCAACCAGCAAGCGATGCTGAACCACGGGTCGGGGATGACGGGCGGCCGTAGCACGGCCTGCTGGCCGGCGCGGTTAAAGGGCTGCATGCCCTTCCAGGCCAAGGGTACGCTCACGGCCAGGTGTTTTGGAAGGTTGTCCCATACTCGCGCCATCAAGAAGGCGAGTCGATCTTCCTTCGGCACTCCGCTGTCGGCGAACTCCGCGCTTGTCTCCCTGGCCATCATCTGGAATCGTCTATCGGAGCCGTCGAAATAACGCAGGGTTTCCTGCCCGAACCATCGAGTGAGAAGCTTCCAATCGCTTCCATGAGTCCAATACAGGAAAGCAGCGGTCCATTGCCGCCCTGACATTTCGTTGTAGCCGAGCCGCCCGGCAAGGATATGGGAGCCATAGCCGCTTGTGAGACCCACAAAGCCGTTGGTCCGGTAGTTGTGGGCCAGCCAGGGCGCGACGCTCAACGAAGCGAAGCCCAGAATGCAGGCGAGGGCGACGGCATGGGCGCGACGGCGATGACGGTCCCGGAAGATCAGAGCGCCGACCGCAAGCAGCAGGGCCGGCAACAGGTATTCGTAAGGCGGCCTGGTGAGGATCAGGGCGCCCAGCGTGATGCCGCAACCCGTTGCCACAATCGCATTTCGACGCGAGGTTCCTCCTCCCGCCAGCAGCCAGGCGAGGCAAACGTTGACGCCGGCAAAGAGCGGGATGACCAGAGCCTCGGTCATGAAAGAAGTGGTATACTCTGCATATTGCCCTGCCGCGAGCGCGATCAGCGCGCTGAGGTGGGCGACCGAAAGGCGTCCGGATGTAATCCAGCCTGCGATCCAGACGAGCGCCATGCCGATGACTCCCAAAGCCGCTTGCGCATGGTAACCGATATTGCCCAGCGGTCTGCAGATGGCTTCCGCTTGAGCAGCAGGGAGGAACCGGTTCGCGAACGCGCATTCCAGAAAGTCATGAAAGACAGGATCAATATGCATCAACGCGGCCAGCCAGACAGGATAAAGCGGAACGATTTCCCCCTGCCAGAAACCCGTAAACAGAAACCCATGAAAGACGCCGAGGGCATACTGAACATAATATGGTTCATCGCTCCCCAGGGCCGCCATATGCGAAGAAGGAACAATGCCGGAAGAAAACTGTACGCCCAGCAACGATACAAGCACGAGAACGTGGAACAATACCAGGCTGCGGCGAAATCCGGCCCGCGTCCTCGAAATCCGGGCCAGGGCTGTCTCGTGTACATTGCGCATCCGCATTGTTCGTTATCCCCGAGTGCCCCCTCGGTTTTTGGGAAAATGGTATGTGGCTTCCCAAATACGATGGCCCTCGCCTGGAATGTATTGGCCGGTTCGAATGGTGGCTATGCCGTAGTCCGGAATCGCTCGTATCGCAATGCATTGTTCGTCGAATAAAGCTCCATGTGCGTCGAAGGAGAAGTCGAGGTTGTCAAACCCGTACTGCTTGCGATCATCGGAAAGTGCGTCCTTGTCACCAGGAACGAGATGCAGGAAAAAATGGGGACGGAGGTCGTCGTTGGTGCAATTTTCCTTGATGTAGAACAGCGCATTCTTCCGATAGTACACGTCGAAGTCGGAACTCATGAGCAATCGCGCGTCCCAGGCGAACGCGGAAAACTCTGACAGATTGGCGTACCGCAATGCCCAATGCAGAGGGGTATCGCCGCTCGAGTCGGGTACGTCAGGGTTCGCACCGGCATCCAGGAGCGCGGAAATCACCGAAACGTCATCGTTCCACGTCGCCCAATGCAGCGGTGTGGCGCCGTCCCTGCGCCGTGCGTTCGGGTTCGCCCCGGCGTTCACGAGTGCGAGAACCGCCGGAACGCCGTTGTTCCAGGCCGCCCAATGCAGGGGCGTGGCGTCGGACTCGCCTTGCGCGTCAGGGTCGGCCCCGGCGGCGATCAACACGGCGAGCAACCGCCGGGTTCGGGTTGTACCGGGCCGCCAGGTGCAGAGGCGTATCGCCGAAGGCGTCCCGAGCGTTGGCATCGGCCCCGGCGCCGACGAGTGCTTCGAAGACCGCCGGGTCGTCGGTATTGGAAGCCGCCAGATGCAGGGCGGTGTTGCCGGCGTTGTCCCGCGCGTCGGGGTCGGCGCCGTCGCGCAACGCGGCGACCACCGATGAATGGCGGATGGTTGCCAGGTGCAGGGACGTATAGCCGCGTCGGGATATGAGCTCGTCCAGTCTGGTCCGGGCCTTCGCATGGCCGTGCCCGGCGGCCTTCCGGTACCACGCCGCGGCCAATGCACCATATTGGCGCCCAACGAATGCTTCGGCGTATATCACGCCGAGACCGTATTGAGCCTTGGCGTTGCCCTCTGCGGCGGACGCTCGAAGCCTGTGCGCCACGGCGGCGAGTCGATCGTCCCCAAGATAGGCCTTCGAAACCGGCACGTAGCCGGTGCCGACTCGCATCCCCGGGTCGGCGCCGGCCTCGATCAACGCCGCGACCACCGCTTCGGAGTTGGCCCTGGCTGCCAACCATATGGGCGTCCAGCCTCTGTCGTTCGGCTCGTTCGGGTCGGCGCCGGCCTCGATCAACGCCGCGACCACCGCCGCACTGGAGTTCTGCCAAGCCGCCAGGTGCAGGGGCGTACGGCCCGGTTTGTCACGCGGGTTCAGGTCCGCGCCGGCCTCGATCAACGCTCTGATGACCGCGTCACTGGGGTTGAACCGCGCCGCCAGGTGCAGGGGGGTGACGCCGGCTTCGTCCCGAGCGTTGGCATCGGCGCCGGCATGCAAACAGCCGACGACCTCCTCGACGGTGACGTTCGCGAAAAACCGTTCGGAGTTCCAATCCGCGCAATCATCGGCCACCGCCGGCACCGCCGGGAGCATCGTTCCCAGCCAACTCGTCATCGCCAGGCTTCTCATCACCCCGCCTCGGCCAGCCGTTCGTGGCAGTGCGACAAGGTGGGCCACTCGTCGATCACCAGCCCCAGGATCAGCAAGCCGCCGACGAGGCGCCACCGACACCCGCAACGTGCCGCTCGCGCTGACCACCGCGCCCCGGACGAACATCTGCGCCACACCCAACAGCCGCCGGAGTAGCGTCGTCAGACGCATCGGGCTCTCCTCCTCACCGGTTGTCCCCAGCCTCAGATTCCTCCCATGAGAAGAGGAACTCCCCATATATTGGCAAACCCACGAGACATTGTCAAATGTTGCGGATCGGAAGTTCCGGCGTGATCCGGCGGCCTCCTTCCGAGCCTCGGTCTCCGTGTCACCGCGCGCCTGCGGCAGGCCGTCAACGAACCGCGCCCCGGCTCGCGGCTAGTGGTTCGTCACGTCCAAAGTTACGGATACGGACATGGGTTACAGGTACGCCATCATGGACGAATCACAGCACCCATATCCAAACTTCTGGTCTTGACGCGGCACTAGTGGCCGGTCCACGCTCCGATCGCCGCGTCGGTCCGTCTCAACCCGCCCACGCCCGTTTCAGGAGAGCCCAATTTACCCCCCCCCGCGCGTTTGCGCAGGCTGGATACGAGCAGCGACAGCGTGACCTTGTACATGTACCAGACCGGCATGATGCCTCGGTGCAGCGTGCCGCCAGCGTGATTGTGGTACATGTACACCGGCACCTCGCACAGCTTGAACCGATTGCGGATCAGGGCCAGCAGCACGTCCGCGTCGGGAAAGTCATGAGGATAGAGATCTCCGGTCAGGAACCGCATGCATTTCCGGTTCATCCCTCTGTATCCCGACGTCGGGTCCGATATCGAAACGCGGGTCATGGCGTACAGCAACGCGCGGAACAACCGGATCCCGATCCTTCGGAGTACGGTTCCCCTGTACAGCTCCCTCTCCGGCGGAAAAGTCACAGCGCTGTTGTCCAGGAACCTCGACCCGATCACGAAATCATGGCATGCAAGTTTCCGCCGGATTATCGGCAGGAAGCGGGGGTCGTGTTGTCCATCCCCGTCCACCTGGATCAAGTACTCGTACTTTCTGGCGAGCGCGTATTTGTAGCCTGTCTGAACCGCCGCACCGGCGCCGAGGTTCTCGACCAGGGTAATCGCCGGCACGCCATGCCGTTTCAGGATGGCGCGCGACTGGTCCGTCGAGGCATCGTCGATGGCGACGAAGTCGTAGTGTTCCCGCCGCACGACCTCCATCAATGGAGCCAGCATGTGGTCGAGCCTCTCCGCCTCGTTGTACACCGGAACGACAACGAGGACGGACGCCTGCTTCATGCCCTGATGCTCCGCGCCGATTCGGCCGGGGGCGCACCGCGCAGCGCCAGGGCGGTCACCCGGAACAGGCCGGCCCCGGCCATGGACGCGAGACGAACGCCCAGGGCCGCCGTTCCCCCACCGGCGCACCGTACCACGCGGCAATGCCGGTGAGGCTCGCCTCCAACAAGCCGAAGCCGGCGATGGACTGCACCGGAAGCGCCGCGACCAGGTTGCCGCCGGCCGCCGCGAAGCCGAGCTCGGCCAGGGTGAGGTCCAGGCCGACCGCCTGGCCGGGGCCATGAGGCCCCGTCCGCCGCCGTGCTGAGCGCGCTCTCGTCGAGCTGCGCCACGACGAGGCCGAGCAGCCCCAGACTGACGGCGCCGGCAACGACCCTGGTCAGGGACCGGCGCGGTGCGGCGGTTTCATCGGCTCGTGTGTCACTCGTGGAATCCATGGGCACGGTCCTTGCCGCCCAGAAACCGACCCCGCGGTGAGTCAGCCTCCACCGGAGGCGGCGCCGCTCTACCGCGCAGACTATCGGCACTCTCGGGTCGGCAGCGTCCGCTCCACGTAGGCGCGGACGGCGTCCTGCACGCGGGGGGACATCCACGCCTCGGTCACCGCCTCGTCCACCGCCTGCATGTCGCGGACGCGGGCCTGGCTGGGCTCGCGGATGATGCGCTTCGTGAGCGCGAAGGACGGCGGCGGCAACGCCCCGAGGCGCGCGGCCATCTCGACCGCCCGGTCGACGACCGCCTCGGGCGCGGCCACCTCGTCGACCAGGCCGTCAGCGACGGCCTCGGCCGGCGTGCACGTCAGGCCGCGGTAGATCAGCGCCTGCAGCCGGTGCGCGGGCACCGTCAGGCGGAGGATCTCGAGGGCCATGCTCGGGAACGGCACCCCCACCGACAGCTCGGGAGTGCCGATGCAGCCCGCGCCGTCGGCCATGATCCGGTAGTCGCAGGCGCAGGTGAGGACGCAGCCTCCAGCGATGGCGTGTCCGTTCACGGCGGCGACGACGGGCTTGGGGAAGGTGAACACCTTGAAGAAGGCCCCGCCCAGCAGCGGCAGCAGCTTCCTCACGTAGCCGGGGCCGCCCGCCGTGAGGCCGCGCAGATCGACGCCGGCCGAGAAGACGCGGCCGGAGCCGGTCAGGACCACGGCCGAGGTATCCGCCGCCTCCAGCGCGGCGAGCTGGTCGATGAGGCCGCTCATCAGCTCGGGGTCGAACGCGTTGACCTTGCCGTGCGCCATCCGGACGACAGTGACCTCGAACGGTTCGCCGTCGTCCGGCTGCGGCTCGGCGCCGACGTAGCGGCCGGGAGTCAGCACGTGGCCGTGGCGACGGACCTCGTCGAGCGAGACGCTCTTGCAGAAGCCAGGAAGGTCCTCGTAGGCGTCCGCGCCGTCGCGCCAGGCGTGGTAGGCGCCCACGATGCGGGCGATGTCCTCGCCGGTCAGCTCCCGGTGGGTGCGGTCCGCCATCCGGCCGAGCTTGCGGGCGTCGATGAACAGGATCTCGCCTCGCCGCGGTCGGCGTCGCGCCAGGAACCAGAGACAGGCCGGGATCTGCGTCGAGTAGAAGAGCTGGCCCGGCAGCGCAACCATGCAATCCACCAGATCCGCCTCGATCAGGTTCTTCCGGATCTCGCCTTCGCCCGACTGGCTCGACGACATCGACCCGTTCGCGAGCACGAAGCCGGCGACGCCGGCCGGGGCCAGATGGTGCACCATGTGCTGCACCCAAGCGAAGTTGGCGTTGCCCTTCGGCGGCACGCCGTAGCGCCAGCGCTTGTCCTCGGCCAGACGCTCTCCGCCCCAGTCCGAGACGTTGAACGGCGGGTTGGCGAGGATGAAGTCGGCCTTCAGGTCCGGGTGCCGGTCGTTGTGGAAGCTGTCTCCGTGGGCGATCTGGCCCTCGATGCCCCGGATGGCGAGGTTCATCTTCGCGAGCCGCCACGTCGTGTAGTTCGACTCCTGGCCGTAGATGCTGATGTCCGCCCTGGCCTTGCCGCCGTTCCCGTTGCCGCTGGCGTGCGCGCGGATGAACGCGAGCGACTGCACGAACATGCCCGACGAACCGCAGCACGGGTCGTAGACCCGGCCCCGGTACGGCTCCAGCATCTCGACCAGCACCCTGACGACGCAGCGCGGCGTGTAGAACTCGCCGCCCTTCTTGCCCTCCGCGCTCGCGAACTGCGACAGGAAGTACTCGTAGACGCGGCCGAGCACATCGCGAGAACGCGCGTCCGCGTCGCCCACCTGGATGTTGCTGACGAGGTCGATCAACTGGCCGAGCCGCCGCTTGTCGAGCGCGGGCCGGGCGTAGTCCCGCGGTAGCACGTCCTTGAGGGCCGGGTTGTCGCGCTCGATGGCGGCCATCGCCTGATCGACGGTCAGGCCGACAGTCGGCTGCCGCGCCTGCGCCCGGAGATGAGACCAGCGGGCCTCGGCCGGCACCCAGAAGACATTCTCGGCGATGTACTCGTCGCGGTCCTCGGCGGCGTCCTCGCCCCACCGGGCCAGCAGAGCCACACGGCGTTCCTCAAAGGCGTCGGAGATGTACTTGAGGAAGATCAGGCCGAGGACGACATGCTTGTACTCGGCGGCGTCCATCGAGCCGCGCAGGGCGTCGGCCATCGACCACAGTTCGGCTTCATGGCCGATGGTGGCCCCGCCGTTCGCGGTTGCGCCCGCGTCGCCTGCCTGCTTCCCCGACCGTCGTCGTACCATGCCGTGATCCCCGTCGCACGAATCCAGGACTCGCGAGCCGACACCCGGCCCCGTCACCCGATAGCGTACATCCAGCCGCCGGCCTGCTTCAACGGTCTTGCCCGCTCCCCTGCGGCGGCGATCAACAAGTGGATGCCGGCAAGTCGGCATGCTCGGCGACGGAATCTCGCCCCGCCGTCACCGGCGGCCGGCCGAGCCGTGACACCCTTCCTGGAAGGACAATTCAGAGGGGAGCGACCCGGCGCGGCAGGTGTGACGGAGGCACACGTGCCGGGTCTGGAAACCGCCAAGTTTTCGGTGGGTCGCTCCCCTCTCTCACCCTGACCCCTTTCCTGACCCCGTGCCTGGATCGTACGTGGTCATTACGGTCAATGGTGTCAAGGGTTTAGAGGATTCCAAGTGTGATCCGGGGTGTGACTGGAGGTGTGACTCGGGGTGTAAGTTGGTCACGCCGGTCCTGTTACACCCTTGCTGCGGCACCTCTCCTGTAACCTTCGCCTCGGTCATGGTGTGATCAGGCGGCGGATCTGATCACACGCTTGCCCTCGCCCCCCGTCTCCATCGTGCTCCCGTTCTGCCCTCCTCACTGTCCCGCGCTCCGATCTCCTGCGTCCGGTACCTGGATCCCTGTCGAGCCCGTCTGGTCCGCTGCCGTCTTTCCGCGCCTCACGCCGGTCCGTACCGTTCCCGACGGTCCTGTCTGGCGGGCAGGGTTCGTGGGCATGTGCGGCGGGGTCGGGATCGTGGTCGAGGCCGGTCCCGTTCTCGAGACGGACGGTCGCGTCCGTCCAACAACCAGCCTCGTCCGCGCCGGACGCCGTCGTGGCACTCGGCTCCTGACAGTCCCCGTGCGCCGGGGCCTGCGCGGCGCTCCGGCCGCCGCCGACCGTACCGGGATGGGGTTCAGGCCGCAACGTCGCCCGACGGGCATCAGCGCCCCGGCGCGTGCGCCGCCCGGCGCTCGCCAGCCAGATAGGCTTCCCAGTCGTTCATGAGCCGCCGCCGCCGTTCGAACAGGTCCGACCGCGCGTAGGCCGCCTCGACCGGGTTCCGCACGACATGCGCCAGCGCCGCCTCGATGACCTCGCGCGGGTGGTCCGTCTCCTCGGCCGCCCAGTCCCGGAACGACGACCTGAAGCCGTGCGGAACGGCGGCGACGCGGTGCCACTGGAGCACCCGCAGCATCCGCTTCTCGTCGAGCTGCTTGCCGCTCCGGCCGGGGAACACCAGCGGGCTACCGCCGTCGCCGAGTCCCCGTGCCGCATCGAGGATCTCCAGCGCACGCCCGCACAGGGGCACCCGGTGGCCGCGCTTCATCTTCATCCGCTCGGCCGGGATCGTCCACACGCGGGCCTCGGTGTCCATCTCGGCCCACAGCGCCCCGCGCACCTCGCCCGACCGCCCGGCGGTCAGGACCAGAAACTCGAACGCCAACTTGACGGCTGGCATCGTCCGCGACGTGTGCATCGTCGCGATGGCCGCCGCGACCTGCCCGTGCGGCAGCGCCTGCCGGTGCTGCACGACCTCGTGCTGCGCGCCGAGGACCGGCAGGATGCGGTCACACGGATTATCGTTGCGCATCTCCATTGCCACGGCCCATTCCAGCACGGCCCGGATGCGCTGGCGCACGGTCCGGGCGGTCTGCATCTTCACGTGCCAGATGGGCGTGAGGACCTGGAGCACATCGGCGCTGTTGACCTCCGAGACGGGCCGGCTACCGATGCGCGGGAAGACGTAACGCTCGAGACTGCGGAGCCACTCGGTCGCCTGCCTGGGACTGCGCTAGCCGGCCCGCTTCGCCTCGACCACGGTGGCGGCGGCCTCGGCGAAGGTGGGCATGCCCTGGACGCGGCGCCGCTCGGCGAGCGGGTCGCCGCCCGAGCGGGCGAGCTTGCGGTTGGCGAGGGCCTGCTCGCGGGCCTCGGCGAGCGTGACCAGATGGACGCTGCCGAGCCCGAGTTCGTGTTTCCGGCCACGGATGACGAGGCGCTGGATCCAGCTTCGGGTGCCGGTGCGCTGGACGTAGAGGTACAACCCGTTGCCGTCAGCGTGCCGCCCGACGGGCGCGGTACGGACGAAGGCGGCGGAGAGTGCGTTGTGGGGGTGTCGGCCCTTGGGCTTGGTCTTCCTGGGTTTCGGGGTTGCGGTGGTCACATAATCCATCCCCCAATGATATACAGGAAGTCGGCGGATTGCACGCGACGTTCTGACCGGGACAGTCCGGCGCGACGAATCACAAACGATTACTAATCAGATACTTACGGCCAGTTCCGGACTTCGATGAACGTCAGCGGACCCCAATAGCCCGTTTGTGCGATGGTTACTTCCGCCTGGTTGGGCCGCAAGCTGATCGATGAATTGGGCGCAAAGAGCCTGAAGATTCTGTGGGACCCCGCGAACAGCCTGTACTGCGCCGAAAAACCCTTCCCCGACGCTTACAATCTGCTGCGCGGAGGCTATCTCGGTCACCTGCACGTGAAGGATGCGCTTGTCGCTATCCCCAAGGCCCGCGTCGATCAGGTCGCGATCGGCGAGGGACAAATGGCGCCGTACCTCGCAGACATTGCCGCCGCCCTCGAACGCGACGGCTACGACGGCGCGGTTTCTTTGGAGAGCGTTTACCGCCCGCAAGGGGGCGGCTTCGAGGACGGTTTCCGCGCCTCGATTGCCGAGTTCAAGCGGTTGTTCGGGTGGGCAGCGCCGACGGTTCGCTAAAATAGTCCGCTTCCATGAAAGTATTTTCGCGCCTCTTTCTCGTTTCGTTGGCGGCGGTCCTGGCTGCGGCCGCGCAAGATCGGCCGCCGAATATCGTGATTATCTTCGGCGACGACATCGGTTACGGCGATGTCGGGGTCTTCGGCAACCCGACGATCAAGACTCCCCATCTCGACCGCATGGCCTACGAAGGGCAGAAGTGGACGAATTTCTACGCCGCCGCCAGCGTTTGCACGCCGAGCCGGGCGGGCCTGCTCACCGGGCGGCTGCCGATCCGCAACGGCATGATGCACAACCGCGTGCGCGTGCTGTTCCCCGAATCGTGGAGCGGTCTGCAGCAGAGCGAGATCACCATTGCGGAGATGCTGAAGCAGAAGGACTACGCCACGATGCACGTCGGCAAATGGCACCTCGGCCACCTGCCCGACTATTTGCCTACGAAACAGGGTTTCGACGCCTATTACGGCATTCCTTATTCGAACGACATGGACGCCACGCAGCCGCCGGGCAAGCGCCGGCATGCGCTGCTGCATCCCGAACGCATCGACTACTGGAATGTGCCCCTGATGCGCGACGAGGAAATTATCGAGCGTCCGGCCAATCAGTTCACCATTACCAAGCGCTATACCGAGGAGGCCGTCAAGTTCATCGAAGAGAACAAGGACAGGCCGTTTTTCCTCTACCTCGCGCACACCATGATGCACGTGCCGCTGTTCCGCTCGAAAGCGTTCACGGGCCGCAGCATGGCCGGCATATACGGCGATGCGATGGAAGAAGTGGACTGGTCGGTCGGGCAGGTGCTCGACGCCCTGCGCAGGAACGGGCTGGCCGAGAACACGCTGGCGGTGTTTACTTCGGATAACGGCCCGTGGCTGATCTTCGATACGCACGGCGGCTCGGCCGGCTTGCTGCGCGAAGGCAAGGGATCCACCTGGGAAGGCGGCATGAGGGAGCCGACGATCGTGTGGCGGCCCGGCACGATCCCCGCCGGCACGACGCAGACCGGCATGGGCTCGACGTTGGACCTGATGGCGACGATCGCCGCCGTCACCGGAACGAAGGTGCCCGACGACCGCAAGATGGACAGCTACGACCTCAGCGGCGCCATGAAAATGACCTCCCCCAGCCCGCGCAACGAGATGTTCTACTGGCGCGGAACGGAGTTGTTTGCCGCGCGGCTGGGCGAATACAAGGCGCATTTCTTCACGCGGACAGGGTATCGAGACCGCGGCGAGACCCGCCAGAGTCCGCCGCTGCTCTACCATTTGGGGCATGACCCGGGCGAAGAGCACGACATCTCGCGGGAAAGCCCTGAAATTGTCGCTCGCATCCGCAAGCTGGCCTCCGAGCACAAGCTCGACATCGACGAGGTCGAGAATCAGTTAGTGAAGATCGACCGCTAATCGGGCTCGGGAAATTTGCGCATGGACGAGTAGCGGATGTACTCCTCCCAGATATCGCCGTTGCCCGTAACCCGCGGATCGCCGGTTTGTTTGAGGTAGGCTTCCAGCTCGCTCCACAGCGCGGCGCGGGTTTCCTCGTGGTCCGGGTCGGCGGCCAGATTGTTCAGACAGCCCGGATCGGCGGCGATGTCGAAAAGCTCTTCCTCGGGGCGCTTATCGACCGCCAGATGAAAGTATTTGCCGATGGCCGGGTCGTCCCGTCCCTCGATCAGCAAGGTCAGCGACGGCGAGCCGTCGATGTCGTGATAGCCGCCATGCATCGGCCCCAGCGTTTCGCCGTCGGACTCGTACTTTTGCGGAGCGCCCGCCGGCCAGCGCTCGGGCTTGAAATTGCGGATGTAGAGGTACTGCGGGGTGCGCATCGAGCGCTGCGGGTAGGTGTAGTTGTTCCAGCGGGAGGATGAGTGGCGCTCGCGGCCGCTGAAGGCGCGGTCCCGCGAGGCGTCCACCGTATCTTCCCGGTCGGACTCCAGAATATTGCGGATGCTGCGTCCGGCAAGCTGCGAAGCGCCGCCGGGATGCGCGACGCCGGCCGCGTCGAGGATCGTCGCGGTGACGTCGACGAATTGCACTAGGTCGTCGACCTTGCGTCCGGGCTTGCCGCGCCCCGGCCAACGGATCGCCAGCGGCATGTGCGTGCCGAACTCGTAGAGGTTGGCCTTGGCGCGGGGGAAGGCCATGCCGTTGTCGGCGGTCACGATGAGCAGCGTGTTGTCGATCTCGCCGGCGCGCTCGAGCGTCTCCATGATGCGCCCCAAGTGCGCGTCGAACCATTCGATCTCGACGGCGTAATCGAGCACGTCGGCGCGGATTTCAGGCGTGTCGGGCAGGAACGGCGGAATCTCGGCGTCGGCGAGCTTCTTGCCCGCTTTCCGCCAGATGCCCGGCTCGAATCTGCGGTGCGCCTCGTGGCCGCCCACCCAGAAGCTGAACGGCTGCCCGGCGGGTTTGCTATCGAGAAAAGCCTGGAAATTGCCGGCGTAGTCTTTGTCGCTGATGCCGTCGTAGGGCGGGTCGAGCTTGACGTCGTTGTATTCGGGGCCGGCGGGGTTGCGCGCGCGCCCGGAAACGTCCCACTTGCCCGGCCCCCAAGGCTTGCCCGTGAAACCGACGGCGTAGCCGGCTTCTTCGAGCAGGTCCTGGTACGAAATGTAGGTTTGCGGAAACGAGCCGGCGTGCGTGCCGGCCTGCTCGATCATCCAGATATGGCGGCCGGTGAGGAACGCCGCGCGCGTGGGGCTGCATCCCGGCGCCGGGGCGAAAGCGTTGTGGAACAGGACGCCTTCGCGGGCGACCCGGTCGAAAGCCGGCGTGGAAACCATCTTCGAGCCGTAGGCGGAAGCATGAGGATAGGAAACGTCGTCCCAGATGACGAACAGGATGTTCGGGCGTTCGGGCGCGCCGCCGCAAGCGGTCAGTAGCCCGAGCAACAACAGTGAGGACGGAGCGAGTCGCAGTTTCATCCCTGCCAGTTTAGCCGAGCGGCAAGGTTGGCGCTCGCAAGCAATCCGACACTACATGCCGCCCCTTGGCAGCCCGTGGCAAAAGTCACGCAAGCGTCGTTCGCGCCCGGGAAGCGATGAAGCGGCGTGTAGTCTCTCCAGGAACTCGGCGCCGCGCATTCTGCCCGAGAGGCAAGCAAGGGCGCGTAACCCTTTGGGCAGCAGGCATTTGCGGGCGTTGGCTGCGCCGCCGCTTGCGCGGGTCGGCGTAGGGGCGGGTTTGAAACCCGCCCCTACAGGGACGAGGCGCGGCAGCGGGCCGGTAAAACACCGCAGGAGCCTGCCGCGCCGCCCACGGGACTTTCACCACGGACTGTTGGGCGCGGGCGCCCCATGTTAATTTCGAAATAGCAGGCGGGTTCGCCGTTTGCCCGTCGATGGTTGGGAAACGCATGGAGATTCCGGAAGAACTGCGGCGAAGTCATGAAGACGGTAAGGTTGTATTCTTCTGCGGCGCGGGCGTTTCCGTGCCCGCGGGCCTGCCGTCTTTCAAGGGATTGGTCAAGGACGTTCTCATGGATATGCTGCCTGAAAATGCTCGCAGGTCAGGACCTACGCAAGATCTGGCATGGCGCGCTTTCTGTGGCGGTCAGTACGACGAAGCGTTGGGCATTCTGGAATCCTCCGGTCAAGGCGGCTATGAACCGAAGCAAGTGCGCGAAAAAATATGTAGTCGTCTTACGCAAAGGCCCCGTACCCTTGAGAAGCACCTCATCTTGGTCCGATTGACGGACCTCGACAAAGAGTTCGGTCGGCTTGTGACCACGAATTTCGACCACTTGTTCGAGAAGGCGGCAACGAAGTTACGCAGAAAAGAAGGCTCCGACAGACGGCCGGCAGTACATATCGCTCCGGTTTTGCCGCCAGCCAAGCCACAGACTTTCCAGGGGTTAGCGTATCTCCATGGCAAATTGGGGAGCAGTCCCGATGGCAAGCAACTCGTGCTGACCACAGCCGACTTCGGTACGGCCTACATGGTGGAAGGGTGGGCGCGCAGATTCTCGGTCGATCTGTTCCGGCACTACCATGTGGTTTTCATCGGATACAGAGTCGAAGACCCCATGATGCGCTATCTGGTGAGCGCGTTGGCGGCGGTGCGCGAAGAAAGCCCGCAGCAATTCATGCGGACTTACGCCTTCGCTAAAAAGGACGCAGGTGAAACGTTGGACGGACGGCAATGGAGGCTGAAGGGCATCGAGCCGCTTCTTTACGATGCTGCCGATAAACCCGATGAACACCGCCATCTTTGGCGTATGTTGGAAGAATGGGCCGATGACCACCGTCAGGGCCTCACGGGACGCAAGCAAAAGGTGGCTCGCTGGGGTCAGTTCCCACCCGCCGCAGATGAAAACAATCCCGCTGTCCGAGGTATGGCTTGGGCGCTGAAGAATGTCAAAGTCGCAAGGTATTTTGCAAATCTGAAGGATGGACGCAGGCCGCATCCCGGCTGGATTGCCCATCTGCAAAAGAAGAAGCTTCTGGGCATGGCCGTTGGCCGAACCGATAAAGGGGAACCCATCGCCGCGCCGCTGGTTTCGCGGCTGCTGACCGACTGCCTCGACCTTCATGACGTTACGCGTGCGTTGGGCCACTGGATCGCCGAATCCCTTGATACCCAAGAGGCGCTCGATTGGGCTTTGCGCGAAGGCGGCGTTCTGCACACAGAATTGCGCCGGCAGATTCGATTCCAATTGGACGATAAGAAAACCGAAATTCGACCGGCGTTCCGCAAAATCTGGCAAGTACTCGCAGATGACAGTTATGCGCATGCACTTTCGGAAAAGCATCAAGATCGCCTATTTCTCCCCAATCCACGCTTGGCGCCCGATGCAGTCTCCGCCAAGAGGATCTTTCTGGACTGTCTCCGCCCTCTTCCGATATTCAACGTCAAGCAGGAGTGGCTTCCGGACCAACGGAGGGAGCCGAAAGACCGGAAGCGCCCGAGCGATTGGTGTGAAATCGAGATCGAGTTGATCGGCATCCAGCGTGGTTACGGTGTAGAGCGCTTTCGGAGGCGCGCCGAGCGCTGGGAAGAAACTTTGGCATCCATCGCGGACGACCTGACGACACGCTTGCGGGAGGCCATGGACTGGCTTCGCGAGTTCGATTTGGCTGCGCCCGACGAGGACGGAACATATTCTAAATACCCGTCCATAAGCCCGCACAAACAGAATCGGTATCTCCGTACCTGGACGGAACTCATTGTCCTAACACAGGAATCCTACGACGCTCTCGTTTCCACAGGCAAAGAAGACGCAGCCGAGCGCCTTGTGCGGCGATGGCGTTCCCTGCCGTATCCGGTGTTCCGAAGACTGGCGTTGTATGCGGCCACACGGCAAGCCGGAATGCATAGCGTGAAACTCGGGCTGGAGATTTTACTTGAAGGGCGGCATCCGACATTGTGGGACATCCATGCCATGCGCGAAACGCTGCGGTTCTTGAGAAAACGCGGGAAGGATATTCAAGGAGAACGCCTTACGCGCCTCACCGAAGAAATTCTGAAAGGGCCTCCGCGGCATCTGTACCGCAATATTACAGACGATAGGTGGGAGGAACTACGCGACCGTGAGATCCGCCTGCGTCTGTACAAGCTGATGGAGTCCGGTACAGTGTTGCCGGTATCGGCTCAAGAGGTTTACGACCGCATCCAGCGCGACCAGCCGTGGCAGCCGAGCGGCGACCGCTCCGAGGAATTCGTTTTTTTTATGCATTCTCCGGATACAGTCAGATTTTTCGACCCCAGCGAGACCGGCCCACTCGAAGACTTCGCCAACATGTCCGTCGATCAATTTATCCAATGGTCAACAAATCAACAGGGCAGGCGTCCTTGGGAATGCAGCGGAGGCTGGAAGCGGTTCGCGGAAAACGATATCGAGTTGGCAGTGAAACTGTTGAAAGGCGCAGCAGACGAAGAAAGCTGGCCGATCCCCCCTTGGTACACGGTTCTGGACGTGCTCGGAGACAAAAGGAAGGAAGAAGGAAAAGAAGAGACCACCGATGCTCTGAAGCACGAGGTCGCCGGCCTTTTGATCGTCATGCCGTTGGAGAAGTTGGCCGAACTCGATATTCCGGCCGCAAGATGGTTGGAAAAGGAATGGCCGAAACTCGACAAGGCGCCGAAGCGAGAATTGTGGCGTTCGATTTGGAATGCTTCACTGATGAACGGCGACCCGGAAGGCGACTTAGACTTTGACAGGACGCTCAACCATGCCGGTGGAATCCTGGGAAACGTCCTATGGGAAGAGCTGGCAGAGTGTATTCCGAAAGTTTCCGCTGGAGAGAACCCGGGCTTTCCAGAGCGACTGCGGCTAGACTTCGAACAGGTGGCCGAAGAGGAGCGTCCATCCGGAAAACTGGCGCGGGCGCGCATCGCACCAAGGCTTTATTACATCTACCGCATCGCCCCGAGCTGGACCGAGCGCGCATTTTTCCGACGGATGAACCCAGACGAGACGGGATTCGAGCCGCATCTGTGGGAGGGATACTTCTGGAGTCCGCGCTACACGACCGATCTTCTGAAGGCGTTCAAGCCGCTGCTATTCAACATACTTCGGAATCTCGATCGAATACCGGAACACGTTCGCCGTAATGGGGTCGCTTTGTTTGTCCATATGGCGGTTCCGCCGGACCGCGGCATCGACACGAAGGAAGCGGAAGGGGTTCTTTGGAACGTTGGAACCGAGGGGCTGGTCGATGCTGCCGGGACGCTCGGCGACATGCTGGAGGGAGCAGGCGAGAAATCCGTTGCGCTTTGGCGGGATACCATCGGCCCTTGGTTTGAAAGAGTTTGGCCCAAACGCCCTCAGGACAGGTCGCAAGAGCTCTCCGAACGACTTGCCGAGATGGCTATGGAGTCCGGCAATGCTTTTCCGCATGTGGTCGCCACGATCAAGGACATCTTGACAGCCGAGAAATACAACGCCGCTCTTTTTTCCCTCAGGGGAAAGAAAGATATTGTCAGCTGGCACCCCGGAGCCGCTTTGACCCTGCTATGCAAGCTCATCCATGACGGCAGTGATCGTCAGTATCTGGGCGAGTTGTTGGGAGTCATAGTGGAGGCCGCTCCTGAATTGCAAGAAAAAGATGACTTCAAGAAACTTGCCGCGAAAACCGACATGTTCGCGGCTTGATCGGATTCCGTGCTTTCCGTGTTACGTCGGGTTGCGGTACCACCGTCGCCGGGCAAAAAGACTAAGAGACTGGTTTAGCCGATTGGCACCGCCTCGTCGGGCAGATTGGCCGCCGCTTCGCGCACGTCCAGTTGACCGGTGACTGCGTCCGCGATCAGGCGCGCGGTATTCGCGCAGCAACTCGATTGAGCGGTGGGCGCCGGCGATGGCTTTGTCGATGGCGGCTGTTGCCTTGTCCAGATGTTCGACGATGGCGGCTTGCTCGGCAAGAGGCGGTACGGGCAAAACCAAGTTTCCGATAAACCGCCAATCGGCGCGCGGCATCTTGGCGCCGAATGTCGAGGCGTCGATTGCATCGATAATCGGCTTCGAGCGAAGTAGTTGCTCAAGATAGGCCGGCAGCAGGTTGTCGGTATGAGGGCGCAATACCAGAAATTCACCGACGCACACGCCGTTGCGGTCGGGGCGCGTCACCTTCGCCAAATATGGACGCAACTTGCCAAACAGCACATCGCCTGACCAGAATCGTTTGACCTGGCTATCGAAGTCCGCATCCGAGCCGGACTCGCTAATTCTGCCGGTCCAACTCTCAACGTGTTCCAGAGCGATGTAGATTTCGTCCTGCTGTCGTTCGTCGGTCTGGCTGACTATATTTGCGGTGCTCCACTTCAATCGCTGCACTTCCCAATGCTCCGGCACGTCGCCGAGCCATTCGACGCCGGAGGGTTTGAGGCGGGGTAGGACTCGATGGCGGAGGTCATGCGGAGCATACGCCTTGCCCGCGGCCGGGCGCCGCTTGGGGTTGGGCTGGCAGGGGTAATTGCCGCCGAGGGTCGAAGCAGTGCGAGGAAAATGGGTCGGTTGGAAACAGCAGCCGGCGATAGCCGGCAGAGTTGCTTCATTTTGGCGGTATGCGAATCGGCTCGTCGTATTTTGCTTACGACCCGCGCGGCGGAACAGGGCAGACGCGCCAAGCTTAAGATCCGACGGCCAATGGCTATGTAGATTAGAACCCTCCCGCGGGCGCCAATAAGACTTGACAAACTATCCAAGGCGCGCTAGCGTTCTCTATAGTCGGGGGTAAACTGAGTCGTGAAAGGAAACGTGATGAAAAGATTGACAAGTTGGATCGTTGGGGCGGGTCTGGTTTATAGTCAGACCGCCTTTGGGGAATCCAGATTTAAGAAGGTGAGACATCAATCTACTCCGGGAAAAACTTCCGAAGTGCTTTTGGTATTGACTGATAGTGCAGTTCAGATCCGAAATAAAGATGGGGCCGGAGTTATCAGAGAAATCGTCTATGATGATATCGAGTCTTTGATATATTCTAAATCTAAACATGCGCGGGTAAAGTCTGGCATAGCTATGGTTGCTTTACTTGGTCCGTTTGGAGCTCCGATGTTTTTGTCCAAAGGTAAGAAACACTGGCTTGCTATTGAACTTAAAGATGAGGGCCCAGTGATTTTAAGACTCAGTAAGACTAACTATCCTCAAGTTACCGCTGCATTTGAAGATGTGAGTGGAATCACTGTTGGAGCTTCAGAGTAATGGTTTTTGCCAACTGCGAATCCTAACCAGTCAACTAACAGTCTCTAATTTGTTTTAAAAAAACTTTTATCATCAAATCTATTCTAAAAGACTCGAAACTGCAGTTTTGATCCCATACCGAAATACATAAATTTTATATATTTCCATAAAATAACCTTAGCCTGTTTCTCCATATTAGTCCCCTATGGGATTCTATTTCCATAGGCCCCTTACGACTCTTCATCCTTGCGAGCGTATCGAAAAGCGAGGGTCGCGGTCATTTCCAGGGTTGTTTCGTGAATCCCTCGAACAGACCTTCAAGCCGAGCCGGCCGTTCGCGCAAGTCGGCGACATCCCGATGGACGTTGTAAACCAACAGGACCAAAGTTCCCCAACCGCCAACGGCGGCTACAACTACGCCGGCTGCCCCGATGTCCATACGCCGGCATCTCCCTATCCGGGCAGCGTACCGCGAACGGATAACGCCGGCCGAATCGCACCCGGTGGGCGGTAACGCAACCGATTTTCTTCCATGCCGTCCGCAATGGCTGCCGGGTGGCCGGGAGCATTCCCATGCGCCCGTCACGGCAACCGTGCCGGGCGTTTCGACTCCCGAAGGGCCGTACCTCACCGTCCGCTGCCGACGGTGAGGCTGCGGTCCCGCTGCGGTCTGCCGAGGGTGCCTTATTTAAGTTTCTTTAATAACCGGGAATACTATTAAAATTTTCCGCGAAAATTTTAATAGCGGGCACCGTTTGCGCCGATGATAGCGCTGAGCAGCTTGTTGAGGCGCGCAGGGCGTTTGCAGTCGAGGCGGGCGGGCGTCACGGCGTCTCGGTCTCTTCGTTGAGGATGGAAAGATAGCGGTCGTAAACGAACAGCCGGTTGCGGGGTTCGCCGGTCAACTCGCGTGCAATCCCTTGTTCAACAAGCAGTTTCATCGCCGATGCAGCGGTGGGAAAGGAAAGCGACGTGCGGGCGCAGACCCCGGACAGGTACAGGATCGGCCTTGCCTTCAGTGCTTCATGCACCCGCAAGGCCGAACCGGCGCGGCGGCCGGCCCGTTGTTCGATAGCGGTCCGGTCGGACGCGAACATTTTTTCCAAACGGCGGGACACGGCGACCGCGCCTTCGGCCGTTACTTGCATGCCTTCGAGGAAGAAGGCGAGCCATGCCTCCCAATCGCCGGTGAGGCGCACATGGTTCAACAGGTCGTAATAATGGTCCCGGTGTTGTTTGAAATGCAGGCTCAGGTACAGAAGCGGTTGGCGCAGGATGCCGGCGTCACGGAGCAGGAGGGTGATGAGCAGTCGTCCGACCCGACCGTTGCCGTCGAGGAAGGGATGGATGGTCTCGAACTGCACGTGCGCCAGCCCCGCCCGAACCAAGGCAGGCACCCCGTCGTTTTCGGCGTGGAGAAAGCGTTCGAAGGCCGCCATGCAGTCAGGCACGGCGGTGTGCGGCGGCGGCACGAAAGCAGCGTTGCTTGGTCGGGAGCCGTCGACCCAGTTCTGTGAGCGGCGGAACTCGCCGGGGGCTTTGTCGCTGCCGCGCCCGCGCGAAAGCAGCACGCCGTGAATCTCGCGGATCAGGCGGTTGCACAAGGGCAAGCCCCCGTCCAGGAGGCGCAGCCCGTGTTCCAGTGCCGCCACGTAATTCGAGACTTCGACCGCATCGGTCGCCGGGCCGCCGGGAGCTTCTTCCAGTTCGAACCGCAGGAGATCCGACAGCGACGACTGCGTACCCTCGATCTGGGAGGAAAGCACCGCTTCCTTGCGCACGTATGAATAGAGAAAGAACTCCTCGTCCGGCAGGAGCGTCGAGATAGCGTCCAGACGCCCCAAGGCGAGCGCAGCCGCTTCGAGTGATTGCTGAAGCGGGCCGTCCAGCGCCGGCGCCGGAACCGGGGGCAGCGGCGCCGGCACGAAAGCGCGAACCTGCTCGCCGCCGGCGTTCGTCGTCTCGTATCTGCCGATTCTTTCGCGCTTCATGACGGGGTTGTCCTATTCAAGTTTTTTTAATAGCGACGGTTTCTATTAAAATTTTCCGCGAAAATTTTAATAGAGGAGGTGTGCGCTAATTATAGCCCGAGCAGATTGTTGAGGCGCGCAGGGCGTTCGCAGCCGGGATGCTCCGAGGCCGGCGGTCGTGTCGGGCTTCCCGTTTCGGCAGAACGGCGAAACAGGTCAAAGCGGACGCCATAGTAAAGGCAGCGTTTAGTAAGGGAGCGGTGGGCCAGCCATAATAAAGGCCAGCTTTAACATGGGGGGGGGGCGGCAGGTCGCCTTATTTCGATTCTTGCAATAACCGGGGACTTTATTTCAATTTACCACGAAGATTAAAATAACGAGCGCCGGCTGCGCCGGAACGACCGCGGGGCAGTATCTCCGGGCAAAAAGATGTTTCCCTTATTGCCCCGCGCCTTCAGTACAATGAAGGCGCTTCCGATGCCGTGAGAGCCGCGATTCCACTGTGGGCCGCTCTGTCGTTCTGCGCCGCGGCGCAGGCGGCGGCCTCCGATCCTCTGGAATTCTTCGAGAAGGAGGTGCGCCCCGTGCTGGCGCGGCGCTGTTACGCTTGCCATAGCTCGCGGGCGGCTACGGTCTTCGGGGAACTGCGCCTCGACAGCGAAGCGGCCATGCTGCAAGGGGGCCGTTCGGGTCCGGCGGTCGTGCCGGGCGATCCGCAGGGCAGCCGGCTGATTCAGGCTGTCGGCTACGGCTCGGAGCAGTTGGCGATGCCGCCTACGGGGAAGCTGGCGGCCCGCGAAATCGAGGCGCTGACGGAATGGGTCCGGCTGGGGGCGCCCTGGCCCGAGAGCGGAGAGCGCGCGCTCGCGCAGGATACGGACGGCGGAAACGCGGCGGCGGCCGAGCATTGGGCCTGGCAGCCGCTTGCCGAGCCGCCCATCCCGCAAACGGCCGATGCGGCCTGGCCGCGCGGCGACATCGACCGCTTCGTATTGGCGGAGCTCGAGCGGCGCGGCCTCGAGCCCGTAGGGCCGGCGGACTCGTACACGCTGCTGCGCCGCCTGACTCTCGACCTGACCGGCCTGCCGCCGACGCCCGCCGAGATTCGGGAGTTTACGGCAAGTGGGGACGCCGCCCTGGAGGCCGCGGTGGACCGCTTGCTCGCTTCGCCCGCGTTCGGCGAGCTTTGGGGCCGGCACTGGCTGGATCTGGCGGGCTACGCCGACACTCTGGGCCTGGGCCGGCGCATTCCCTCGCCTCATGCCTGGCGCTACCGCGACTACGTGATCGCCGCCTTCAACGACGACAAGCCCTACGACCGGTTCTTGCGCGAGCAGGTCGCCGGGGACGTGCTCGAATTCGACGACGACATGCAGCGCCGGGAGCAGATCGTCGCCACGGGCTTTCTGGCTATCGGCCCCTGGGCGCTCGTCGACGCGGACAAGGCCCAGTTGCGGATGGATGTCATCGACAACCAGCTCGACACCTTGGGCCGCGCCGTTTTGGGCCTGACCGTCGGCTGCGCCCGCTGCCACGATCACAAGTTCGACCCGATCCCGCAGCGCGAGTATTACGCGCTGGCCGGCGTCTTCCAGAGCACGCAGACGCTGGAGGCGCGCATGTCCGGCGTTTTCAGCGACGTTCACCGCACACTGCTGCCCGAGACGCCGGCAGAATTGGCGGCCCGCGCGGAAGCTCTGGCGCGCTGGCGGCAGGACTATGCGCGGATGCGGGAAGAGCAACGGCAGGCCGAGCAGCGCCGCGACCGGCTGAAAGCCGAATTGGAGAAGGCCAAGAGCGGCGACGGCGATCCGGCCGCCTGGAAAGACCTACAGGAACGCGCCGCGGCGGCAACCAAGCAGGCCGCCAAGCTCAAGCAGGAGACCGGGCGCATGCGGCATTACGCCAAGCCGTCGCCGCCGATGGCGCCGGCGCTGGCGGACCGGCCGGTTCCGAGCGACGCGGCAATTCGCTTGGGCGGCGCCCCGCACAGCCTGGGAGAAAAGGTTCCGCGCGGCTTCCTTTCGCTGGCGCCCCTCGACCCGAATCCCAAGATCGCCAACCGCCGCTTGTTCGGCATCGGCTTCCAGAAAAGCAGCGGCCGTCTGGAGCTGGCGCAGTGGTTGACCGACCCGGGCAATCCGCTGCCCGCGCGGGTGATGGCCAACCGCATCTGGCATCACCTGTTCGGCGCCGGCATCGCGCGCAGCGTGGACAACCTGGGTTTGCTCGGCGAGCGCCCGAGCCATCCGCAAGTGCTCGATTATCTGGCGCTGCGGCTGCAGCGGCTGGATTGGTCGGTGAAGGGGTTGATCCGCGAAATCGTACACTCGCGGACCTACGCGCTGGCCGCCGCGCACGAGCCGCGGGCGGCCGCCGTCGATCCGGAAAACCGCTTGCTGTGGCGGGCGAACCGCAGGAGACTGCAAGCCGAGACGATCCGCGACGCCGTCCTGTCGGTCAGCGGCGCCCTCGACCTGCGGCGCGGCGGGCCGAGCTTGCCCCTGGATGCCGAGGACAGCGTGCGCATGGGGCAGCCGCCGCTGCTTACCGACAAGCTGGAGTTGGGCGAAAAGAGGCGTTTCCGGCGCACCGTGTATTTGCCCACGCTGCGCAAGTCGCAATTGGTCGCGCTCGATATTCTCAACCTGTTCGATTTTCCGGACCCGAATGCGGTCAAGGGCCGGCGGGACGTGACAACGGTTCCGACTCAGGCGCTGTATCTGATGAACTCGCCTTTTCTGATCGAACAATCCAAGCTGGCCGCGCAGACATTGCTCGCGGACGCAAGCGCCGAGGACGAAGAAAGGGTGCGGACGTTCCTGTTGCGCGCCCTGGGCCGCCCCGCCACTGCCGAAGATCTGGAGCGGGCGGCGGCCTTCCTGCAGGATACCGAGGGCGTTCTGGGACGCGAGGCGGCCTGGGCGCGCTACTGCCACGCGGTGCTCGCCTCCAACGAGTTCCTGTTTCGAGGTTAGTCGTATGAGGCGCGCAAGCAGTTTTTGCTATCCACTATTCACAATCCACTATCCACTGGCCACGTCAGCGGCTCGGGGGGAATCATGAATCGACGCCAGTTGCTCAAGAATTGGGGATGCGGATTCGGTCTGCTTGCCTTGCAGGCGATGCTTGCCGAGCGGGCCGGCGGGGCGAAAACCGATCCGCTCGCGCCCAAGCCGCCGCATCACGCTCCCCGCGCGAAGCGCGTGATCTTCCTGTGGATGCAGGGCGGCCCCTCGCAGGTCGATCTGTTCGACTTCAAGCCGCGGCTGGCCGGGGGCGACGGCGAAGGCATCCCCTACTCGCTGCCTTCGAATCGTTCCATGCCCGGGTTCGTCTATTCGAAGTTGATGGCTCCGATCGCGGATTTCACCCGCGCCGGGGAGTCGGGCCTGACGATCACCGAGATGCTGCCGCACTTGAGCCGCCATGCGGACGACCTGTGCCTGCTGCGGGCCATGCAGGCCGACAGCGAGGCGCACGCGCCGGCGGTGCGCCAATTGCATACCGGCGCCACGCAGCTCGTCAGGCCGTCGCTCGGCTCGTGGGTCGCCTACGGATTGGGCACGGAGAACCGCAACCTGCCGGCGTTCGTGACCATCGCGCCGAACGTCAGCGGAGACGGCGGCAGCGTGCAATTGTTCGGCAGCGCGTTCCTGCCGGCCATCTATCAAGGCACGGCGCTGGGCAACTCGGCGACCGGCGCGAGCAAGGCGACGATCGGATATCTCGAGGACCGCTCGATCCCCGCACAGGCGCAGCGCCGCCAAATCGACCTGATTCAGGAGATGAACCGCAGCCACCTGGAGCGGCACGGCGCCGACAGCCGACTGGAAGGGGTCATCGAGTCGTTCGAGCTGGCCTTCCGCATGCAGGCCGAGGTTCCGCATGTGATCGATCTCCGCGGCGAATCGCAGGCGACGCGCGACCTCTACGGCATCGGCGAGAAGGAGACGAACAATTTCGGCCGGCAGTGCCTGCTGGCGCGGCGCTTCGCCGAGGCGGGCGTGCGCTTCATCCAGATCACCTCGACCGGCTGGGACAGCCACGCCAACATCCGCAGCGCGCATCCGGCCCGCTGCCGCTCGGTGGACAAGCCGATCGCGGCGCTGATCCAAGATCTCAAGGCGCGCGGGCTGTTCGACGAGACGCTGCTGGTCTGGTCGGGCGAGTTCGGCCGCACGCCGCACTATCAGGATTTACAGGACGGCGCGGGCGATGCGGAAAGCTTCGGGCGCGGCCACAACCCGTACGGCTTCTGCGCCTGGCTGGCGGGAGGGGGCGTGCGCGGCGGCATGACCTTCGGCGAGACGGACGAGTTCGGCTACCGCGCGGCGCAGGGCAAGGTGCATATGCACGACCTGCACGCCACCATCCTGCACCTGCTGGGCCTCGATCACGAGCGCCTGACCTACCGCTACAGCGGCCGCGACTTCCGCCTGACCGACGTTTACGGGCGGGTGGTTCGCGAAATCCTGGCGTGAGGCGCGCCAGTGGGGCGCCGCGCGGCGCCAGTGGAGAGTGAATAGTGGTTGGTGGATAGTTGCCGCGGCGCTACAGACCGGCCAGCGTGCTGCGGATGCGCTCGATTTGCGATTCGCAGTCGGCCAGCTTTTCGCGGATCGCGGTTACGATGCGGGTGGGGGCCTTGGCCAGGAATTTTTCGTTCGCAAGCTGTCCGCGGGCGCTTACGGCCGCTTTTTGCAACTGCTCGAGTTGCTTTTCGAGCTTTTGCTTGAGCGCCCGCGTCTGCGCCTCGGGTAGTTGCAACGCCAGATCGAAGTTCGCGGCATGGCCCATCGTCTTGCCTTGCGGCGCTTTTCCGGCGATGGCCGTCAGGCTTGCCCCGGCCAGCTTCGAGAGGACTTCCGATTCCGTCTCGACCACCTCGCGAACTTCGGCGGATTCGGAATAGACCTGTCCGGCGATCTGCGCCTTGGGCGGGACGTTCATCTCGGCGCGGAGATTGCGCACGGCGGCCGTCAGGCTCTGCAAGACCGCGATGCGCCGTTCGGCCCCGGCGTCGGCGTCTTTGCCGTCAGGCTGCGGGTAGGCCGCGACTGCGATCGACTTGGCCCTCGCGACGGTGTTGGCGGTAAGCTGCTGCCAGAGCTCTTCGCTAATGAACGGCATCACGGGGTGGAGCAGGCGCAACGCCCGCTCGGTTGCCGCGAGCATGTTTTTCCATCCGTTAGTCAGGCCCTTGCCGTCGCGCAACGACAGCTTCTTGAATTCGATGTACCAGTCGCAGAATTCGTGCCAGAAGAAGTGATACAGGGTATTGGCGACTTCGTGGTAGCGGAATTTTTCGATGCTGTCATTGACCTCGGCCGCGACGGCGTCGAGGCGCGAAAAGATCCAACGGTCTTCGAGCGCGGTTTTTCCGGTCGATTCGTCGGGTAGGGGACGGAAGGCGGCGAGATCGGCGGGGGTCCAGACCTCGGCGCCGGCGCGTTCGAGGCTCATGCCGACGAAGCGCAGCGCGTTCCAGATCTTGTTGGCGAAAGTGCGGCAGCCGGCGATGCGCTCTTCGCTGAGAACCACGTCGGAACCCTGGCCGGCGGAGGCCACGAGCGCGAAGCGCACGGCGTCGGTGCCGTACTTGTCGATCATCTCGATGGGGTCGATGACGTTGCCCTTTGTCTTCGACATCTTTTGCTTGTCCGCGTCGCGCACGAGTCCGTGGATGTAAACGCGGCGAAACGGCGCTTCGCCGGTCATTTCGATGCCCAGCATCATCATGCGGGCGACCCAGAAAAACAGGATGTCGAAACCGGTGTTGAGCAGCGACGTCGGGTAGTAGGTTTTCAGGTCGGCGGTGGCGTCCGGCCAGCCCATCGTGGAGAACGGCCACAGCCCGGAGCTGAACCAGGTGTCGAGCACGTCGGTTTCCCGATGCGTGATCTTTTGGCCCGCGGCCGCGGCTTTCGCTTGCGCCTCTTCTTCGTTGCGCGCCACGACGAACGAGCCGTCTTCGAGATGCCAGGCCGGGATACGGTGCCCCCACCAAAGCTGCCGCGAGACGCACCAGTCGCGGATATTGCGCATCCACTCGAAGTAGTTGCGCTTCCACCTGTCGGGAACGATCTCGGTACGGCCGTCTTCCACCGCGCGGATGGCGGCTTCGGCGAGAGTTTTCGTTTTTATGAACCACTGCGTGGAAACGCGCGGCTCGACGGCCAGGCCGGAACGTTGGCTGTGGCCGATGTTGTGCGTGTATTCCTCGATTTTTTCGATGAGTCCCCGGGCTTCGAGATCGGCGACGACTTGCTCGCGGGCTGCGTAGCGGTCGAGGCCGCTGTACTTGCCGCCTTTTTCGTTGATCCTCGCTTCCTCGTCGAGGACGTTGATCGTTTCGAGGCCGTGCCGCTTGCCGGCCGCGAAATCGTTGGGATCGTGCGCGGGGGTGATCTTGACGATTCCGGCGCCGAACTGCGGGTCGACGAACGCATCGGCGATTACGGGGATCTCGCGTCCGACGAGGGGCAGCGTAACGGTCTTGCCCAGGAGATGCCCGTAGCGGTCGTCGTCGGGATGAACCGCCACCGCGGAGTCGCCGAGCATCGTCTCGGGACGGGTGGTGGCGACGACTACGTGTTGCCCCTCGACGCCGTTGACCGGGTAGCGCATGTACCACAGCTTGCCCTTTTGCTGCTTGTATTCGACCTCGAGGTCGGAAATCGCCGTGAGCGTGCCGGGGTCCCAATTGACCATGTACTCGCCGCGGTAGATGAGCCCCTTTGCGTAGAGCCGCACGAAGCATTCGGCGACGGCGCGGGAGAGGCCGGGGTCCATGGTGAACCGCTCGCGGCTCCAATCGCAGCTTGCGCCGACGCGCTTGAGTTGGCCGACGATCGTTCCGCCGTATTTTTCCTTCCAGGCCCAGACGTGCTCGAGGAATTTTTCGCGGCCGATGGCGCGGCGGTCGACGCCTTGCTCGCTCAAGGCGCGCTCGACCAGCATTTGGGTGGCGATGCCGGCGTGGTCCGTGCCGGGCAGCCACAAGACGTTGTTGCCGCGCATGCGCTGCCAGCGCATGGTGATATCGACCTGCGCGGTTTCGAACATGTGGCCCATGTGCAGCGCGCCGGTTACGTTGGGCGGCGGGATCACCAGCGAAAAGACGGGCCGGTCGGAGGTTTCGTCGGCGTGGAAGACGCCCTCGCGGACCCACCAGTCGGCCCAATGCGGTTCGATGCTCGACGGCTCGTAAGCTTTCTCTAACTTCATCGATGTCGGGGGAGGCGGGAGGAGCGGCCAAAATCAAAATATAGCACCGCCTGCGGCTCGCCCGGCCGCTGTTCGGGCAACACGCCGGGCAGCGCTATATTGAGGGCTTCGCCGCCGGTTAGTGGTGGACTCGGTTCGCCGGTGAAAAATTTCCTCGCACTTTTTTTCTTTTTCGAGATGGCCGCCGTGTCTCAGACTCCCGCGCCCCTGCGTTATACGCTTCGCTTTCCCGCTCCCCACAGCCATTACGTCGAGGTCGAGGCAGAAATCCCGTCTGCCGGCGAATCCGAAGTCAATCTCATGATGGCGGTCTGGACGCCCGGCTCGTATCTGGTGCGCGACTATTCCGGCCACGTCGAGAACGTGCGGGCGATGACCGCGG
The DNA here is from genome assembly GCA_965214915.1 of Bryobacterales bacterium. Classification (GTDB taxonomy): domain Bacteria; phylum Acidobacteriota; class Terriglobia; order Bryobacterales; family UBA6623; genus CATQHP01. Next base: position 878,400 of record CBDCCP010000002.1, read on the forward strand.
ACGGCGCTCCGTTGGCGATTGTCAAGACGCGCAAGAACAGATGGCGGGCGCAGACCGGCGGCGCGCCGCGCTTCATCCTGCAATACAGCGTTTACTGCCGGCAGATGACCGTGCGCACAAACTGGGTGGACGCGGACTTCGCGCTGTTAAACGGCGCGCCGACGTTCATTACCAGGGTGGACGCCGGAACGGACGCAACGCCCCGCAGGCATTTCGTCAATGTCGAGCTTCCGCCGAGCTGGGGGGCGTCTCACAGCGGATTGGCCGCGGGGGCGGGGCCCAACCGCTACGCGGCGGCAGACTTCGAGACCCTGGTCGATTCGCCGATTCTCGCGGGCAATCCGCAGATCCGCGAATTCAGCGCGGCGGGGAAACCGCATTTTCTCGTCGATGTCGGCTCGCTGGGTCCCTGGGACGGCGAGCGGGCGGCCCGCGACGCGCAGGCGATTATCGAGACGTTTTACCGTCTGTGGGGCGCCTTGCCTTACGAGCGGTACAGCTTTTTCAACTTGGTCGTCGAAGCCGGAGGAGGGTTGGAGCATAGGAACTCGTCGGTGCTCATGACCGGGCGGTGGGCGTCATCGACGCGCGAAGCGTATCTGAAATGGCTGAGCCTGGTGAGTCACGAGTACTTCCACGTTTGGAACGTCAAGCGGCTGCGCCCGCGGGCGCTCGGTCCGTTCGACTTCGAGCGCGAGACGCACACCCGCGATCTTTGGGTCGCCGAGGGCGTCACCAGCTACTACGACGATCTTGGCGTTCGCCGCGCCGGGCTTTCCACCGACGGAGAATATCTCGAGCGGCTTTCGAAGCAGATCGAAACGCTGCAAACGACGCCGGGGCGGCTCGTGCAATCGCTGAGCGAGTCGTCGTTCGACGCGTGGGTGAAGCTCTACAAGCGGGACGAGAATTCGAAAAACTCGGAGGTCAGCTACTACAACAAAGGCGCCGTGGCCGCTTTCCTGCTCGATATGCGCATCCGCCGGGCGAGTGGCGGCGAAAAGAGTCTCGACGACGCGATGCGGCTGGCTTACGAGCGGTTTTCCGGGGACGAGGGCTACCGTAGCGAGGACTTTCGGCAGACGGTTGCGGAAGTCGCGGGCGAAGACCTGAGCGCATGGTTTCGCAAAGTTGTCGATTCGACCGAGGAACTGGAATACGAAGCGGCGTTGCGCTATCTCGGTCTCCGTTTCAAGAAGGCCGAGACCGCTGAAGACGAAGAGCCTGCGGCGTGGTGGGGCGCGAAGACGGATGTTCGCGGGGGGTTGCTGCGGATTACGGAGGTCCCTCGGGGGGCGCCTGCCTTCGAGGCGGGAATCAATGTCGAGGACGAGATTGTCGCTATCGACGGCTACCGCGTGATTCCCGGCAAGCTCGACGAACGGCTGGAGAACTACCGGCCGGGCGATACGGTCGAGTTCCTCGTCGCGCGGCGCGGGGCGATCACTGCAATTCCGGTTACGTTGGGCCGGGAGCCGTCCGACGAGTGGCGCCTCGAGATCGACCCCGCCGCGGACGCCGGGACTGAAGAGCGCCGTAAGGCTTGGCTGAACCCGGATTGAGCCCCGCGGCGCGGTCTGCGGAACGGTTTTATTCCACGCCGAACGTCCAACGCATGCCGATACGCAATGTGCGTCCCGGGTCTGCCCTAAAGAAGGTCGGGTCCGGGCCCGCGAGATTCGAATCGATCGAATCGAGCATGTTGTCCACCGCGCCGTAGATCTCCCATCCGGGCCGCAGCGGCTTGGCCAAGCGCCAGTCCCAGAGCTGATAGCCGTCGGCAATCAAGGTCGCGCGGCGGCCCACGATGGGCCATTTGCTCAGGTAAACGCCGCGGAAGTTCGAGCGCAGCCCGCCGAGGCGGTCGGTGGTCCACCAGATGCGGAAGTTGCCGTGGTGCTTGTGGCGCTGGCTCAGGTAGGCGCCAGTCTCTCTGTCGCGGGCGTCGAGGTAGGTGTATCCGCTGGAGACGATCAGATTGCTCGTCAACCGCAGTTGCGCCTTGGCCTCAAGGCCCGTGGTGTACACGTTCTCGATGTTGCGGTACAGGTAGAACCAGCGGTTCAACGCCGGGCTGAACGAGGAATCGACGTTGAACTGCTCCAGGAGACCGTTCAACTTCTGGGGCGTCCGCGGGCGCCCCAGCAACTCGGTTTGAATGAGGTTCTTGACGCTGTTGCGAAAATAGGTTGCGCTGAAACGAAGCCGCCCGAACCCGCTGTCGAAACCCAATTGCGTGGTTGTCGAGGACTCCGGGCTCAGAGTTGGGTTGCCGATGATCCGGTAGAGGCCGGAAGGGGTCAGGAAGCGGTAGTACAACTGCCCGATATCCGGCGCGCGGAAGCCCTGTCCGTACGACGCCCGGATGCGGAAGTTCTCCCCCGCCCGGTACAACAAGCCGACTCGGGGAACCATACGGGTTCCGTAGATCGAGTGATTCGTCAGACGCCCGCCTATCGTCAGGCTGAGCCGGGGGCGCGCCTGGATGCGGTCTTGAAACCAGGCGTCGGCCATGCGGATCGACTGTCCCCGGTTGTCGCCCAGCAGCCGGTTGAAGCCGCGGTACTCGTTGTTCGTCCAATCGAATCCGCCTTGCAGCAGTTGGCGGTTGCCCACGATCTGCGAAAGGCTCGTGTCGAAACGGTACAGGCGTTCGTTCAGGTTGGCTGTTGCGTCGATGAGTCCCGGCGCCGCGTAGATATCGACTGTTGAGTTCTCGTCGTACTTGCCGTAATAGGCCCGCGCTTGCAGTTGCGTCAGCGGCGACAGGCCGGCGTTGAGCGTCGCGCCGTAATTCTGGGCGCTGTCGTTGGTAGTCGTGGCTTGCCCGCCGCCCGAGCTGGCGTACACGCTTACCTGCCGGTTGTCGAAGGCGTTGGCCGGCAGGCTGAGTTTCAGATTCTCCGAGAAGTCGCGGTCGATCTTCGCCATGTAGTCATAGCGGCGGAACCCCGGGCCTGTCGTGTCGAAGTCCTGGAGCGTCAGGTCGTAGGGGTTGCGCTTGTGGCGTTCGGCGGCGAAGAAGCCGGACCAGCGATCATGGACGAATCCCGCGTCTGCGCGCAGATCGACCGCGCCGAAGGTTCCGGCCGAAGCGGTCACGTTGGAGTCGAAGCATTGCCGCGGCTCGCGCGTGATCATGTTGATCACGCCGCTGATCGCATCCGATCCGTACAGGGCCGAAGAGGCGCCCTTGACGATCTCTACCCGGTCGAGGCGGTTCGTGGACTGGCGGTCCATGTTGAGGATGCCGCTCTTGACCCCGCGGGCGCCGACAACCGGGAAGCCGTCGATCAGGATGAGCGACTGCCGCGAGTCGATGCCCTGGATCTGGGTTCCGCCGCGGCTGCCGGGCGACCGGCTGGTGCGCGTCACGATGCCCGGCTCTTCGGACAGGATGTCGCTCACGCGCTCGTATCCGGAGTCCAGCAGTTGGCTGCGGGCGATCAAATCCACCTTGGCGACGGAATCCTCGCGCAACTCCTCCTCGCGCGATCCGGTGACAACGATGGATTGCGTCAGGATCGCCGGGGCCAGGGTCAGCCGGCCGCACGTGGACAACGAACGTCCCTTCGGCGCCGGCGCGCTGGGCCGTCTCCAGCCCGGTTGCGCTATCCCGTACGAAGACGGCGGCGCCTGGAATCGGCGCGCCCGAACTATCGAGAACGCTCCCCTCCAACGGGACGCGGGTCTGCGAGAACGCGGATGCAGCGCCGAACACGAACAGCGCCGCAATGCACAACGGCTTCCGCGAAGCCGGATCGATCCATGCCATCAGTCTTTCTCCTGTTACTTTCTTCATTTGCCGCGGGGGGCCGGGGCCTCGCTACTCGCCGCCCGCCGGCGCCAGAAGCTCGACATCGTGCCACTCGACGAGCAGCGCGCTCATGCTCTCCCCGCCGGTACGGATAACTTGGCGGGAGAGCGGCAGATACTCGCCGTCGACTTCCTGGAACCGGCTGATGTATGTCCAGGCTTCTTTGACGGCCCCCGATTCCTTGTCGAGCAAGACGGCGAAAACATGCTCGGGGAGATACCTGCCGGAAGCGGTCGTCTGCGTGCCGAGGACGGTCAGCACCAAGCGGGGGGCCCGCAAGCGGCGGTCGACCTGGAGAATGCGGTTATCCCGGATGCGGTAGGTCGTGCCCTGCGCGTCGCCTAGAAGAATTTCCCGACCGAGCGGGTGGTCGTCCGGTTTTCCATATCGCGCAGACTCAGCCGCAGTTCGGGTCGAGGGCACGCGGTGCAGCAGCATGGAGCGCACGGTGGCCTTGACGGAATCGGGCAACTCCCCGTCCTGCGTAGCGAATTCCAGTGTTCCCGGAGGTTGGAACAGGAACGCGCCCCGATACGCGCGTCCGTCGAGGCGCACCGTCAGCCGGCTGCGGAAGCCGGGAAAATCTTCCGACAGCACCTCCCTGTTCCCGCGAGCGTGTTGTAAAAGTTTCTGTGCGGAGACCGGATCGGAAGAGCGGCTCTCGTCGGCCAGAACGGAAGGTAAGAACCCTATTTCTACCAATATGATCGCGGCTGCTGCAAGCGCGATTCCCAGCGGCGCCATGACGCCCGGACAGTAGCGGCCCCGCAGGGTTTCTTTTTGTTTTTGAAAATATGTTGCGATTTTCTGTATCGTGGCGGCCCTCCTCAATTTCCTTTACAGGCTTTCGGAAAACGTCTTCCTTTGGCGTCTCGAACGATCCAACTATAGTAGTATTTGCAATTGAATAGCAAATAGGAACTTTTAGGAGGTGTCCGCCCCATATTCTGAAATTCTGATAAGATATTTATAATTTAATAACTTATATGAAATTCGAACATATCCCCGAGCCTGCTTCTGCAGAGGGTTACAAAAGTATTATTTTTACAAAAAGCGATTTGGCTCTGCTGTGCGAGCGAGTCCGTCGGGTCCGGCAGCCCTGTATGTCGATTCGAAAAGACGGAGGCCGCAAGCGCTGCGGCTTGCGGCCTCCGCTGGTTACGGGTTTGCTTGTCCGCGCAAGCGGTTAGTTGCTCGGAGGGCCGCCGCGCGGACCGCGGCGGTTGTTCGGGCGGCGGGCGTTGGCGTCGTCCTGACGGGGGTTCTCTTCGGTCGGTTGGAACAGAAACAGTCCGATAGCTTGGCGGACTTCGTTTTGCAGCGTTTCCGCGGCTGCGACTTCGGCGAGGGCTGCGGCTTGACTCGGGTCGATGCAGGCGTTCGCCGTGACGACATGGTTGTTTCTGATTGCCGCAACGGCCGCGCGGGCGGCGTCGATCTGCGCTTGAATCTCGGATGTGTCGCCGCCGTCACGGGACGTTTGGCGCAGTTGGCGCTGCAAGGCGCGGAGCTCTTCGAAGTGAGGGGCCGCGACTTCGCGGAAGGCGGTTATGTTCGTCCGGAGACACGAGACCTGACTGTCGGAGAGGCCGAGATGCTCGACGATCTCGTCGTAATTCGGTTCGCGGCGCTCCCTGTCCTGCCCGAAAAGGGAGCAGGCGAATACTGCCGTCATCGTGGAAAGAATGGCTGCCATCTTTGTAATGGACTTCATGGAATTGAAAAACCTCCTGAATCGAAACAATGAGGGAACGGGCGCTTTCCGTTAAAAGGCTTCGGAGAGCATGCAACGTTCTTATGAAGTGGGACGCGGGGGAAGGGGATCGCGGTTGCGGGCGCGTTGTAAAGGTTGCGTAAAAGCTGTGTAAAGGCGTCTTAAACCGGTTTTCAACGTTCTTTACAGCAGTGGAAAATGCGCCGACGGCGGCTTTCAGGGCGTAGTCGGCAGCGGCTCGTAGTCGGCGGTTTTGGGGTACGCCAGAGGCTGGGGAACAAAGCCGGGCTTGCGTTGCGGGCGGCCCGGCAAGACGCCGCGCTTTTGCGCCCAAGCCGTGTACATCTCGATCATTTCGCGGGCGACTTCGGGGTAGAGCGGCATCAGGTCGTTCGTTTCGGTGCGGTCGGCCTGCATGTCGTAAAGCTCCCACGGGCCGCGGTTTTCAGCGACCAGTTTCCACTTGCCGCGGCGGACTGCGCGGTTGCCTTCGTGTTCCCAGTAGATGGCTTCGCGGTCGAGCGGTTTGTCGGCAAGGGCGGGGACGAGCGACTTGCCTTCGAGAGGGGCGATGCTATTGCCGCCGAAAGAAACAGGGTAGTCCGCGCCGGCCAGATCGAGGGCTGTGGCCATCAGGTCGATCAAATGCGCCGGCTGATTGCGCAGCTCTCCCTTGGCGGCGATGCCGTGAGGCCAATGGACGACGAGCGGCGTGGCGATGCCTCCCTCGTGAACCCAGTGCTTGTATTTGCGGAACGGCGTGTTCGAGGCGTTCGCCCAGGCTTGCCCGTAGGACTGGCTGTAACCGTTTTTCGTCGTCAGGATGGCCCGCGGCCCGCGGCCGAGCATTCCGCCTTCGGCGCAGCCGCCGTTGTCGGAGAGAAAGAAGATGAGCGTGTCGTCGAACGCGCCCTGCTTCTTCAAGGCCGCGATCAATCTGCCGATGTTCCGGTCCATGCGGTCGATTTGCGCGGCGTAGATAGCCATGCGCAGATCCATCTCGTCTTTCTTGTCGGCGGAAAGCGTGTCCCAGGGGACGGCGTCGCGGACGGTCATTTTCCAGGACTTCTCGATGAGGCCCATGGCGGTCATGCGCTCGAGGCGGTCTACACGGATCTTGTCCCACCCGATCCTGTACTTGCCGCGGTACTTCTGCACGTCTTCGGGCCAGGCATGAAGGGGCCAATGCGGGCTGGTGTAGGCGAGGTACAGGAAAAACGGCTGCTCGCCGCCGCGCCCGGCTGCTTGGATGAACTCGATGGCGTTTGTGGTGAAGGCGTCGGTGGTGTAGAAGTCCTCGCCCGGGACAACCGGCATGCGGTTGCGGCTCAACAGCTTGTCGGGGTGGGGGCGGAAGAAGTTCGAAGCGCCGCGGATGATGCCGAAATACTCGTCGAAGCCGCGGTCGACGGGCCACATGCCCGCGAATGTTCCGACGTGCCACTTGCCGGCCATCAGGGTTTTGTATCCGGCGGGCTTGAGCGCTTCGGCGATGGTCACGCATTGGCGGTTGAGATAGCCGCGGTAGCCGGGGTAGCCGAGGTCGAAACGCAGATTCTCGTTCTCGCTGGTCATGTGGCCGATGCCGGTCTGGTGGGCGTAGAGGCCGGTCAGCAGCGACGCGCGGGTAGGGCAGCAGCGGCCGGCATTGTAAAACTGCGTGAAGCGCAAGCCGTTTGCGGCAAGGCCGTCGATGTTGGGGGTGCGGATTTCGCCGCCGTAGCAGCCGATGTCGGAGTAGCCCATGTCGTCGGCCATGACGATGACGATGTTGGGCTTGGCGGCAAGGCAGGCGGTCAGCAGCGGGACGGCGAAGGCGAATCGCAGCATGGGGATATTGTATCCGCCTCTGTGCGGCGGTGCGGCTTGGCCAACCCCTATCCGGCGACCGCTAGGCGCCGGCTGCGCAGCAGCCTGCTATGCTGTTAGCCGCTCATGGCTGACGGAAGCAAGCGTTCGGCGTTGCTGCACGGCGAGGACTGGGTTTCGGTATGGCTCGGTTTCGGGTTGATCGCCATCGTGCTGCTCGGCTTCCGGCCGGACATGCCGGGGTTCGGCTGGGACGGCGCGAGCATCGGCAAGCCGTTTTCGACGCTGAACATGCAGGCGTCGTTCGTGCTGGGGGCGGTGTTTATCGGGCTTTCGGTTTGCGGGGTCGCGCTGATGGGAGGGCGGCTCGTTGCCTACATGACCGGTTTCCCGTTGATTTTCATCCTGGCCTGGGTCTCGCAGTGGCTGGCGGGTAACGCGGGAATCAAAGCGTGGGGCCTCAGCTACGTGATCTTTGCCCTGCTGATCGGGCTGGCGATCAGCAATACCGCAGGCGTGCCGGAGTGGCTGAAGCCGGCGGTTCGCACCGAGTACTACATCAAGGCCGGGTTGGTGATTCTGGGTTCGAATATCCTGTTCCAGGAAATTCTGAAAGCGGGGTTTCTGGGGATTCTGCAGGCGCTGCTGGTGATCGTCGTGGTCTGGTACGCCTGCTTCTGGTTGTCGCGCAAGCTGCGCGTCGACGACGAGTTCGCGGCGATCATTGCCACCGCGGTTTCGGTTTGCGGGGTGTCTGCGGCGATCGCCGCTTGCGGGGCGATCCAGGGCGACCGCAAGAAACTGTCGTACACGACTTCGCTGGTGCTGATCGTCGCCGCTCCGATGATGATCGTCATGCCCTGGATCGTGACGCAGGCCGAGATTCCCGAGGTTGTGGGCGGCGCCTGGATCGGCGGCACGATCGACACCACTGCCGCCGTCGCGGCCGCGGGCGAGATGCTGGGCGAGGCCGCGGCGAACGCGGCGGTGATCGTCAAGCTCTCGCAGAACGCCATGCTCGGACTGGCGGCGTTCGCGCTTTCGCTGTGGTGGAGCTTCCGGCATAAGCCGCAGGGCGTAGAGCGGCCTTCGGCATCGGTGATCTGGGAGCGGTTTCCCAAGTTCGTGCTGGGCTTCATGGCCGCCTCGGTGTTGTTCTCGTTCCTGGTGACTCCCGAAGTCGTAGCGGAAACCAAGCCGCTCATGAAAGGACTGCGGACGTGGTGGTTCGCCTTGGCCTTTGTCTGTATCGGACTCGAGACGCGGTTTGCCGAGTTGTTCGGCATGGACGACGGGCGCCCGGCATTGGCCTTCGTCGGGGCGCAGGCGGTCAACGTCGCCTGGACGCTGCTGATCGCCTTCCTGATCTTCGGCGGCGTTTTATTTCCCGCGCCGCTGTTGTAGCCGACTCCCGCGAAGGTTACAATGCGGGCCATGAAAGCCGTCTTCTGCTTGTTGCCGCTGGGCTTGACACTCGCTTCGGCGCAGCCGATCCGCGTGGGCATTATCGGCATCGATACGTCGCACGCGCCGGCGTTTACCAGGATTTTGAACGACCCCGGCGACCCGGACCACGTTCCCGGCGCGAAAGTGGTGGCAGCTTACAAGGGCGGCAGCCCGGATATCGCTTCCAGCCGCGATCGCGTCGAGCGTTTCACTGCGGAGCTTCGTGACCGCTGGGGCGTGGAGATCGTGGACGACATCCCGACGCTTTGCTCCAAGGTCGACGCCGTGCTGCTGGAGAGCGTGGACGGCCGCAAGCACTTGCCGCAGGTGCGGCCGGTTTTCGCGGCGGGCAAGCCGGTGTTCATCGATAAGCCGCTTGCGGCGAGCTACGCAGATGCGAAAGAGATCGCCAGGCTGGGCAAGAAGCACGGGACGCCGTGGTGGAGCGCTTCGAGTCTGCGCTATTCGCAGGCGGCGGCGGACGTTCGGGTCGAGAACGTGCGCGGCGCGGTCACTTGGGGGCCGGCGCCTCTGGAGCCGACGCACGAGCTGGATCTCTCCTGGTACGGCATTCATGCGGTTGAGTTGTTGTATGCCGTGATGGGCACGGGATGCATGCGCGTGCAGCGGACGTACACAGACGGCGCGGACGTCATCGTCGGCGCGTGGCGCGGCGGCAGGCTGGGAACCGTGCGCACGATCCGCGACGGCAGGAGAAAGTACGGGGTGGTGGCCATCGGCGAGAAAGAGACGAAGGTTTCCGAGCGCGGCGGCGGAGCGTACGCGGAGCTTCTGAAGCATGTCGTGCGCTTCTTTCAAGACGGCAAGCCGCCGGTTCCGAACGAAGAGACCCTGGAGATTTTCGCCTTCATGGACGCGGCGCTGCGCAGCAAAAACGCCGGCGGCAAGGCGGTCGCGCTGCGCTAGTCCGCTCGGCACGGCGGGCGCTATAGTATTGAGACCGCCGATGCGCCCGCTTCTGTTTCTGGCATTCCTGACTCCGGCGATCGCAGCGCTCCCGACGCCGGAAGCGCATTTCGGGCATGTCATGGGCGCCGACCGCGAACTGATCCGCTGGAGCGAGACGGTCGAGTATTTCAAACGGCTGGACGCCGCCAGCGACTCGCTGATCCTGTCGGAATTGGGCAAGTCGACCGAGGGCCGTCCGTTTGTGATGGCGACGATCGCGGCGCCCGACACCCTGGCCGATCTCGAACGCTTCCGCGAGATGCAACATGCTCTGGCCGACCCGCGCAAAACTCCGCCGGACGAAGCGGAAGAGATCATCGCCGGCGGCAAGCCGGTGGTGCTGATTACCTGCTCGATTCACTCGACGGAAGTCGCCTCTACGCTTACGGCCGTCCAATTCGCCTACGACCTGCTGGCGGAAGAGACGCCGCGTCGCCGTGCGATCCTCGAGAACACGATTTTCCTCTTGATTCCATCCCTGAACCCTGACGGAGTGGACAAGGTGTACGACTGGTACGAGCGGTGGCTGGGAACCGAGTACGAAGGCGCCCCGATGACGGAGCTTTATCACAAGTACGCCGGGCACGACAACAACCGCGATTGGTACAGGTTCAGCCAAGTCGAAACCCGCCTCGCCGTCGAGCATGCGCACAACGCTTGGCGCCCGCAGATCGTTTACGACGTGCATCAGATGAGCCCCGACGGCGCGCGCATTTTCGTTCCGCCGTGGATCGACCCGATCGATCCCAATATCGACCCGCTGATCGTGCAGCAGGTCAACGCCTTTGGAACGGCCATGGCCGTGGACCTGACGGCGGCCGGGAAGAAAGGCGTCGTCATTCACGGCATCTACGATTACTTCACGCCCGCGCGGCACTACCAGAGCTATCACGGGGCGATGCGCCTGCTCAGCGAGTCGGCCGGCGTGCGCTACGCTTCGCCGATTACGGCGCCATTCGATGACCTTCAGGAGCGCGCGCGGAACTACAACGCCCGCCGGGCGAGCTGGAATTTCCTGGAGCCGTGGCCGGGCGGCGTGTGGCGACTGCAGGACATCGTTGACAATCAGCTCATTACGTTCGAGTCCGTGCTCTACAATGCCGCTCTGCGGCGCGAGGATTTGCTGCGTAATTTCTACCGCATCGGGCAAAGGGTCATCGAACGCGGGGCGGGGCAGGCGTACGTGATTCCCCGCGAGCAGCACGACCGCAACGCCGCGACCGAGCTGCTGCAAATTTTGCAGTTCGGCTTGGTGGAAATCGACCGGGCGCAACGGGACACAACGATTTCGGGCCGCGTTATTCATGAAGGCGACCGGATCGTTCGTCTCGACCAGCCGTACGGCGCGTTCGCCAACACGCTGCTCGGCCGGCAGGAATACCCGGATTTACGGGAGTATCCCGGGGGGCCGCCCAAGAAGCCCTACGATGTCACGGCGCACAATCTGCCGATGTTGATGGGCGTCCGCGCGTTTCCGGTCAGCGGCGACCCGGTCACTGGCGAATTGGACACTGGCGAATTGGACATCGATCTCGCGCGGCTGCCCCGCGTCGAGCTCGGCGCCGGGCGGGTGGACGCGGCCGAAAACCTCGAGCTTTCGCCGGAGTTCGGCTCGAGTTGGATTGCCGTCAACCGCTTGCTGCGGCAAGGCGCCCGCGTGTACCGCGACGAGCACAGCGGCTCGTTCTATATTCCAACCAATACTTCGCTGCGGGTGCAGTTGGGCAGACTGGCGCAGGAACTGGATGTCGATTTCGTTGCCGCCGGCGAGCAGCCCGCGGCCCATCCCCAACTCGTGGCCCCGCGCATCGGTCTCTACTCGGGGCACGTGCCGATCATGGACGAGGGCTGGACCCGCTGGCTGCTGGAGCGCTACGAGTTTGCCGTCGAGCCGGTCGATAACGCCCGGCTGCAGGCCGGCGATTTGGGCGCGGATTACGACGTGCTCATTCTTCCCGATGCGCCTCCGCACACCCTGCACGACGGTTACCGAGCGGATGCGGATTACCGCGGGTCGAAAGCGCCGCCGGAGTTTACCGGCGGCATCGGAGTGGAGGGGGCGTTCGCGCTGCGGGCGTTCGCGGAAGGCGGCGGCACGATTCTGGCTTTCAACCGCGCCTCCGAGTACGCCATCGACAAGCTCGACCTGAAGATCGACAATACAGTCGGCAATCTGAGCAACCGCCGCTTCTACGGCCCCGGCGTCTTGGTCAACGTGAAAGTCGATGTTACCCATCCTCTCTGCTTCGGGATGCGGCCGCGCGAGACGGTGTGGTTCGAATCGGGGCCGGTATTTCGGGCGCTGCGCCGGAATCGGGGGCAGTCGCGGGAAGTTCTGACCTATCCGCCGCGGCGGCTGCTGGCCTCGGGCTGGCTGCTGGGCGAGAGCTATCTCGCCAACCGCGCCGCCGTTGTCGAGATGCTCGTAGGCGACGGGCGCGTCGTGTTGTTCGGCATCCGCCCGCAGTACCGCGCTCAGCCGAACGCTGCTTTCAAAATGGTGTTCAACGGTTTGTTTTATTGACGCCCGTCGCACACTCGACCGGCTGCCGCATCGCCTGTGAGCTATTTCAACTATTTCACCGAGATCGAAGACCACTTCCGGCGCGCCCGCGGCAGCGGATTGTTTTTGCTGTCTCCCCTGGATTGGGCGTTGATCGAAACGTGGAAGGAGGCGGGCGTTCCGTTGGAGGCGGCGCTCAAGGGCATCGATCGGGCATTCGAGAAGTGGCATGCCCGCAAGCGGCGCTTTCGGCTGGTCAACTCCGTTGCCTACTGCGCCCAGGAGGTGCTCGAAGCGGCGCGCCAAATGGCGGAAGGTTCGCCGGAGCAGGGACGCAAGGCCGAACCGGCATTCGGCGCCGCGGAGTTGGCGGAATACTTCGGCCGCAATGCGGACGCGCTGCGCGAGTCCCTGCCGTTGTTCGCGGACGGCCGCCGAGCGATCGAGCAGACAATCGCTTCGCTGGAGGAGTTGCGAGCAGCGGCGCTTGCCGGGGAGTTGAGCGATTTCGAAACTGTCGAGCAGCGTCTGACCGTGATGGAAGAGCGGCTGATCGGCGCGGCCATGCAGTCGGTTTCGGAAGACGAGCTTCTTGCCTGCCGCCGCGAAATGGACCGCTGCCTGGCGGCCTATCGGGGCAAGATGACCGCCGAGCAGATCGCCGTTCTGGAAAAGCAATACATGCAGAGGCGGCGTCTGGAAGATTTGAAGCTGCCGCGACTGAGTCTGTTTTACATGCGCTGACGGGAGCGGCCGGCGGCGTCGCCATAATAAAAATTGTGATCCACGAGAACGTTCTCTACAACGAGCGCATCGCGCCTAGCGATGAGGCGATTCTGCGGCCCGGTCAGCTTGGCCTGCTGGCGGGCTGGGGCGTATTCACCACGCTGCGCATCTATAAGGGGATTCCGTTTGCGTTCGAGCGCCACTGGGAGCGTCTGCAGCGCGACGCGCGGCTGCTGCACGTCGAGATTCCGGTCGGACGCGACGAGCTTCGCCGGCGGCTGCTGGAGTTGGCGCGCAGGAACCGCTGCCCGGAAGCTTCCATGCGGCTGTGCATCGTGCGCAGCCAAGGCGGCGTATTCGAGGGGCCGGGGTCCGGGAACCGCTCGGATATCGTCGCCTTTACAATCGACGTTCCAAAGCGGCGGGGCGCCGTCAGTCTGGCCCTGCGGCCGAACGGCCGGCACGCGGAATCGCCGTTTGCGGGGACGAAGACGCTGTCCTGGGCGCACAACCTGACTTTTGTCGAAACGGCGCAGCAGCAAGGGTTCGATGAAGTCATCCTGCTCAACGAACGCGGAGAAGTCGCCGAATGCACGTCGGCGAACATCTTTATCGTGCGCGACGGGGTCACTTATACACCGCCGCCGGCCAGCGGGCCGCTGCCGGGCATTACCCGCCTGGTCATGCTCGATGAGCTTGCCGAGCCGGTCGAGGAAAAGGCGCTCTACCCGGACGATCTCTATGCCGCCGACGAGGCGTTCATCACCTCGACCGTCCGCGAATTGATGCCGGTCGAGCGGATCGCCGACAGACGGCTGCCGGCGGCCGAGCGCGGCGAGTGGCCGGTGATGGAGAAGCTGCGGGCCTCGCTGCGCCGGTACATCGAAGCCTATATCGAACAGGCGCGTTGAGCCGCGGCGCCTGCGCCTTTATTCCGGCATCAATCCGTGCTTTGTCAGGAAAGCGCGGATCGCGCCGTCGATCTTCGCCACCTCGTCTTGCGTAAACCTGCCGTGCTTGCCGCCCGGAATAGTCAACAGTTCGTTCTCGAGACCCGCGCCGTCCAGCCGTTTGTGCAGCTCGACGGCGTGCGCGTAAGGCACGATCGGGTGGCGTCGCCGTGAATCGTCAGGATCGGCGGCAATCCCTTGCGCACGTAATGGATGGGAGAGACGCGCTTGGCGACCGCTTCGCGGTCGGGCTGTCCGCCGAGCCAGGCGACGGCGTAGGATTTCTCGTTCGGCTTGCCCGCCGCGAGGTCGTTGACGTCGGTAATGCCGAAGTAGTTGACGATGGCGGCGACCTTGAGCTCCTCGCGGCTGGGGCATTCGTAGTCCATGCCGGCGGACGCGGGCAACATGCCGGTGGTCAGCGATAGATGGCCGCCCGCCGAGGCGCCGGTGACGACGAGCCGCTCGGTGTCGAAACCGTATTTTTCCGCGTTGGCGATGACCCAGCGCAAGGCGCAGCGGCAGTCCTCCACCGCCGCCGGAGCGCGCGCAACACGGCCCAGGCGGTACTCGACGTTGACGGCGGAAAAGCCCATTTCGAGATACGGCGCCAGAGCGAGCACGCTGCCCTCCTTCGAGCCGCCGACCCAGCCTCCGCCGTGGATGTAGATCACGGTTGGGACGGGGCCGCCGGCGTTCCGGCGGGCATAGACATCCAGTTTTTGCTCGACATTGTCGGCGACCTTGTAGGTGACGTTCGGGGTGACCCGATAGGCGCTCGCCAACCAGGCGGCCTGCGCGGCGAAGTCGCCCGCCGCGGCGGATGAAACCGTCGTAACAGCGGCAATTACGAACAGGAACAGACAACGCATGGCAATCTCCCTCCGGCGGCCGCCCGCGCGCTTTTGTATAGAGAAAAGACGGCGCATACCCATAGGATACGCTTTGGCAGTCTGTGGCGGAGGTAGCGTGGGAGGCGCGGCGGGCTCCCGCAGTGTCTTGCCGGCCCGCGCCGCGATCTTGCTACCCACTAACCACTATTCACTATCCACTGGCCGCGACAGCGGCCCCGGCAGCCCCATCTCTTCGCTGTCGTTTTCCCTGGCGCGTGTGAAGGCGCGCGCCGGTCGTTCCGTGCGCGCCTGCTCCAGCCAGTAAACGCCATCCCAGGGGACGCTGTTGCCGCGGGTGCCGATGAAATCGACGTCTCCGTCGCCGTCCAGGTCGCGGGCGGCGAACTTGTCGAACATGCCGCGCTTGCGGCGCGAGACATCGTGGCGAATCCACTCCTGCGCCGCATCGCCGGGATGCTCAAACCAGACCAGCCTGCCCAGCGGATCGTCGATGGCGACCTCCGCGCCGTCATGGTCTCGCGGACCGCGGCTGTAGCTGCCGGCGAAGATGTCCGGGTCGCCGTCGCCGTCGATGTCGGCGAGCTCGAACCCGGTCGCGGTATCGGGCGCCATCGTTCCGATCCGGTGCAGGTTCCACGTTCCGGCGGGATCGGCGGGTTGCTCCAGCCAGATCAGGTTCGTGCGGTTCTCCGACAGCACGATGTCGGGGCGCCCGTCGCCGCTGAAGTCGTGGACGATGAAGTTGAATCCGGTCACGGCCGCGCTGCCGGTATCGCCGATGGCGATCGCGTGCTCGACGAATTCGATCTCCGCTGCGCCGGTATTTTCGAACCAGAAAATACGCGATTCTCCGCGCGATCCGGCCAGCACGTCGAGATCGCCGTCCGCATCGAGATCCACGGGCCGCGAGTTGATCGGCACGCGGACCTTGGTCAGGACGTTCTCTTTCCAGTTACCGTCCAGCGGGTCCCCCTCGAGCGCATACCAGCTTATGGCGTTCAGGATCGTCTCCCGGGCATTGCCTTCCTGCGAGCCTTTGTTGGGCGCGACGACCTCGGGTTTTCCGTCGGCGTCGAAGTCGGCGAAGAACACGCGAATGAACGAGCCGCGGTTGTTCGCCGCATCGGGTATGACTCTGGGCCATGTGGCGCTGCGCGCGTCCTTGCCGGGGTTCTGGAAGTAAATGAGATGGGCCAGCTCGCAGGCGGCGACGATATCGGGATAGCCGTCCCCGTTGGCGTCGGCGATCGAGACGTCCTCGGCCGCTCCGGCTTCGGGCCCCTCGGCCAGTGTGACCAG
This sequence comes from Bryobacterales bacterium, assembly GCA_965214915.1. Taxonomy (GTDB): domain Bacteria; phylum Acidobacteriota; class Terriglobia; order Bryobacterales; family UBA6623; genus CATQHP01. The sequence continues at coordinate 894,487 of CBDCCP010000002.1, forward strand.
TTCCCAGCGGCCGGGATCGCCGGAGCCGAAGGCCAGGCGGATATGCCCGTCGGCAACGCCGTCGTAGGTCGTATCGGACTCATGCACCGACACGATGTCTTCATGGCCGTCGAGGTCGAGATCGGCCATTGCCAAGCCGTCGCTGCCGGCGATGGCGACGCCGCCGACAGCGAGATCGTCGACGATATGCTCTCGCCAGGAGATGTAGGCTCCATCAGCCGCGCGCGCCCGGCTCAGGGCGTCCGCGACTCTTTCGCCGGACGCCCCGGCGGAGGCGTCGGGGCCGCTTCCGCAACTCATCGCCGCGAGCGCGAAAACGATGGACGCGGCCGCCCGACGGCGTCCGATGGGTAGTGGATGAGGGATAGTAGATAGCGGCAAGAGATTCACCTCTGACATTGGAGCACACCCCAAGCGCTTCCCGCGCCAGTGAATGGTGGATCGCAAGACAACACAGCGCGAGAACGATGAGAGGGAATCTCCACGCCCTGTTGAGGATACCGCGCCGGAGCCGATTTGCTGCAATCTCCGTTACAATAATTTGCGCTATGAAAAGGAGATTCCGATGAAATCGAATCGGCGCATGTTTGCGCAGGCGCTTGCCGCCGGGGGGGTGGGTCTGGCTTCCGCCGGAGCGTCCGCCGCGGCGGCGAAAGGGCGGCGGATTCGCAAGGCGGAGGTTCTGCCCGTGGGCATTCCGTTTCAGTCGGAATTCAAGATCGGGGTCGGCTCCGTCGGCGGCAAGGACAAGCCCGGCAAATATGTGCTCGTGCGGCTGGAAACCGAGGATGGGCATGTCGGCTGGGGCATGACCAACACTGTGCCCAACTGGGCCTACGAAACCATTGAGGCGGTTGTCGGCACGCTGAAAAACTATCTGGCCCCGCTGGCCGTGGGCAAGACTCCGTTCGAGTGGAATGCGCTGAAAAAGGAGATGGACGCAACGATCCGGCCTGCCGTGAGCAACGGCGCGCCGTTCGCCAAGAGCGCGCTCGAGATCGCCTTTCTCGATCTCGCCGGAAAAGTCGCCGGCCTGCCGATTCACCATATGCTCGGCGGAAAGGTTCACGACACGATCGACCTCTGTTACGCCGTGAGCATCGACGCGCCTCGGGCGATGGCCGCGGAGGTCAAGAAGTGGCCCGCCTGCAAGTGCTTCAAGGTCAAGGTCGCGGGCGACCCCGACGAGGACGTGAAGCGCCTCGAGGCGATTACTGCCGCCCGGCCCGACATCGTGGTCTGGCTGGACGCCAACCAGTCCTATCAGCCGATCCGCTTGGAGCGTTTTCTGGAAGCGCTCAAGGACTTCGACAACATCCGCTGCTTCGAGCAGCCGGTGCGCAGCGAGGATTGGATGGGTCTGCGCCGCGCGCGGGAGAAAAGCCCCTACCCGATAGCGATCGACGAAGGCTGCTTTTCGTCTTTCGACGTGGCGCGGATGGCGGAGATGCAGGCCGCCGATCTGGTCGTTCTCAAGGTTCCCAAAAGCGGCGGCATTACCAACTGCAACAAGAGCGCGGTCGTCTCCGAGGCGCACGGACTCGGCCTGTTGGGCAGCGGGCTGACCGATGCCGGCGTCAGCCTGATGGCGGCGATTCACCTCTACTCGACTTTGGATCTGCTGCTGCCGCCCGAGTTGAACGGGCCGCAATTTCTGGCCGACCTGATGGTCGAGGACATGCAGATGGAGGGCGTGACGGTCACCGTGCCGGACGGCCCCGGGCTCGGCGTAACGGTGCCGGAAGCCCGCGTTCGCGAGAGCCTGCTGAAGCTGGGGTAGTCTTAGCGGATGGATCTGACGGAAATCCGGGAACAACTGCGGGCGCAGCGGCTCGACGGCTGGCTGCTGTTCGATCATCACCTGCGCGACCCCATCGCCTACCGCGTTTTGGGCCTGCCCGCCACAGGGCACGTTTCGCGGCGCTGGTATTACTGGATTCCCGCCGCCGGCGATCCGGTCAAGCTGGTTCACCGCATCGAAGACCGGCGGCTCGACGGGGCGCCGGGGGCGAAGCGCGTTTATGCGAGTTGGCAATCACAGCGCGACGCCTTGCGGGACATGCTGGCCGGCGCGTCGCGCATCGCCATGCAGTACTCCCCCGACTGCATGATTCCCTATGTGTCCCTGGTCGACGGCGGAACCGTCGATCTGGTGCGTTCTCTGGGCAAGGAAGTGGCGACCTCGGCGGCGCTCGTGCAGTACTTCGAGGCGCGCTGGTCGGACGCGCAGCGCGAGATGCACTTCGAGGCGGGCCGCCGGGTGGACGCGGTTTTGCGCGAGGCGTTCCGGCGCATCCGCAGCGCAATCGACTCCCAAGGCGCGGCGCGGGAGTTCGAAATCGCGCAATTCATCCGCCGCCGCTTCGCGGAGCGCGGCCTGCTGGCCGACGACGGGCCGATTGTCGGCGTGAACGCCAACAGCGGCAACCCGCACTACGCGCCGTCGGCCGAGTCGTCGCAGCCTATCCGCGGCGGAGACTTCGTGCTGATCGATTTGTGGGGCAAGCTTGACAAGCCTCATGCGGTTTACTACGACATCACCTGGACGGGCTGGTGCGGCGCCGCCCCGCCCGAGCGGATACAGGCAGTGTTCGAGGTTGTGGCGGGCGCGCGGGACAAGGCGCTCGGCTTCATCGACAAGGCCGTCCGCGAGGGTAGGGAAATCACCGGGTGGCAAGTGGACGACGTGACGCGCGGCCACATTGCCCAGGCTGGTTTCGGCGAATACTTTGTACACCGCACCGGTCACTCGATCGGAGAGGAAGTGCATGGCAACGGCGCCAATCTCGACAATCTGGAGACCCGCGACGACCGCCCGATCGTCCCCCGCACCTGCTTCTCGATCGAGCCGGGCGTCTATCTGCCGGAATTCGGGGTGCGCAGCGAGATCGACTGCTACGTCGATTCCTCCGGCGCCAGAGCTACCGGCGCTGTGCAACAAGAAATCGTAAGGATCTGACCGCGGCCCTACAGCTTGCGGATCAGGGTGATGCCGTCGGCGACGTGGATCATCGCGGTTTGCACGCGGGGGTCTCCCAGGATGTGGTCGTTGAAGTCGCGCACGCCGACGACTTCGGGATTTTGGTCCGCAGCGTCCATCAGCCAGTTGTGCCACAGCACGTTGTCCACGGCGATCAAGCCGTTCTGGCGCGTGCGCTTGAGGATTTCTTCGTAGTAGGCGATGTAGTTGGTCTTGTCGGCGTCGATGAAGGCGAAGTCGACGGCCTCCGCCTCGGGCAGCCCGCGCAGCGTCTCCAGCGCCGGGGCGATGCGCAGGTCGATTTTATCGGCGACCCCGGCCCGTTGCCAGTGTGGTTTGCCGATGCGCGTCCACTCCTCGCTAACGTCGCAGCACAGCAGCTTGCCGCCGGGCGGCAGCGCTCTCGCGATGAAGAGCGCGCTGTAGCCCGTGAACGCGCCGACTTCGACAGCGAGCTTCGGCGCCAAGGCCCCGACCAGGACGCTCAGAAAGCTGCCCTCGTCCTCCGAGATCATCATCGCGCCCATTTCGCCGAACCGTTGCAAGGTTTCCTCCCGCAATTCCGTCGCGACCGCGTCGTCCGCCGTGCGGTGATTGAGCAGATAGCGGCAGAGATCGTCGGTGAGCGCGGTGACCTTGGGCATCAGGGCTACTCTAGCAGGGCCGCTTGCGCGGCCAGTGGAGAGTGTGGGCGGCTGGCGCCGCCCAGTGGAGAGTGGAGAGTGGGGAGTGGAAAACCCCGGAAGTCGGCGGCCTCATTCGCCGTAGTCGTCTGACTACCCGCTTCAATGGGGCCGGGGGCCAAGAAGTGGAGAGTGGAGAGCAAGACTGCCGGCGCGGGACGGCAAGACGAGAGAACCCCGGCGCCCGTAACATCGTCCGCCGCTACAATGGGCGGATGGCTGGCATCTCGTTGGGCATTATCGGCGCCGGGAATCTGGGCGGCGCGCTGGCCGAGGGGGCGTTGAAGGCCGGCGCGGCTGACCGTGTACTCGCCGCCGATGTCTCGTCCGAGCGACTGGAAGAACTGTCGGCTGCGCTGGGCGGGCGCTTCGCAGCCGTATCTGCGGAAGACGCCGCCGCGGCCGATTTGGTTGTGATCGCCGTCAAGCCGCACATCGCGCCTTCCGTGGTTTCCAGCATCGGCGCGTCTTTGCGGCCGGGCGCCGTTGTGGTCTCCGTTGCCGCGGGCGTGCCCCTGGCGAGAATCGAAGCCGCGCTCGGCGCCGGCCGCCCCGTCGTCCGCGCCATGCCGAATCTGGCGATGGTCGTCGGCGAAAGCGCGACGGCGCTGTGCGCCAACGCCCACGTCAGCGAAGAGCAAATGGAGCTTGCCGAGTCGATATTTGCGGCGGTCGGCTCTGTCGCGCGCGTCGAAGAGCCGCAGATGCATGCCGTTACCGCACTGTCCGGGAGCGGCCCCGCCTACGTATGCCTGCTCATCGAAGCGCTCGCCGCCGGAGGCGTCAACCGCGGCCTGCAGCCCGCTGTCGCGCAAGCGCTTGCCTGCCAGACGCTGCTGGGCGCCGCCAAGCTGGTTCGCGACAAGGGGCTGCATCCGGCCGCGCTGCGAGATCGGGTTACCACCCCGGCCGGCACGACGATCGCCGGTCTGCACCAACTGGAGTTGCACGGGGTCCGCGCGGCCCTGATGGACGCCGTCGAGGCGGCGGCGCAGCGTTCCCAGGAATTGGCAAGCGCGGCGACTACGCAGGGATAGCAGAGTTCAGGCCGGGCGTTAATCCTTCAGCCGCTGCTTCCAATCGTTCAGCAATGTCAGCGCTTCGATCGGCCGCAGATCGTCGATGTTGAGATTCTGCAGTTCCTCGCCGACTCCCTGCAGAGAGGAATCGAAGATGCTTTGCTGCCGGTTTTCGCTTTGCGGCGGCGGCGACAACTCGTCGCTGAAGGCGGTCTCGCGGCGTTCGTGCAGCCCCAGCACTTCGTTGGCGCGGGCGATGACCGACGGCGGCAGGCCCGCCAGTCGGGCTACCTCGATGCCGTAGCTTCTGTCCGCGTTGCCCGGCTCGACGCGGCGCAAAAAAATCAGCTTCTCCCCGGACTGCCTTACGGAAACGCGCAGGTTGAACACGCCGTCGAGCGATTCCGCCAAATCCGTCAACTCTTGGTAATGGGTAGCGAACAACGTCTTGGCGCCGACCTGCGAATGGATGTATTCGACCACGGCCCAGGCGATCGCCAGCCCGTCGTAAGTCGAGGTGCCGCGTCCAATCTCGTCCAGTAGGATCAGGCTGTTCGGGGTCGCCGTATTGAGTATTTGCGAGGTTTCGGTCATCTCCACCATGAAGGTTGAGCGGCCCGATGCCAAATTATCGCTGGCGCCGATGCGCGTGAAGATGCGGTCGATCACCGGCAGCAGCGCTTTCCGGGCCGGAACGAAAGACCCCAACTGCGCCATGATCGCGATCAGGGCGGTTTGCCGCAAATAGGTCGATTTGCCGCCCATGTTCGGCCCGGTAATCAGCGCCAGAGTGCGGTCGGTATCGTTCAGAAAAACGTCGTTGGGGATAAACGGCTCTCCGCTCTCTTCCGCGGCCAGGCGCTCGACAACGGGGTGGCGTCCGGCGGCGATCTGTATCTCTCCCGATGCGCTGAACCGCGGGCGGACGTAATCGTGCTCGGCGGCGACGCGCGCCAGCCCGCACAACACGTCGAGTTGCCCGACCGCTCCGCCTGTGGAGCGGATGCGCCCGGCCTGCGCCGCCGTTGCTTCGCAAGCCTCGCGGAAAATCTTCCGTTCGATCTCGAGAATCCGTTCCTCCGCCTCCAAAACCTTCGTTTCCCACTGTTTGAGCTCGGGCGTCGTAAACCGTTCCGCGTTGACCAGGGTCTGCTTGCGGTCGTAGTGCTCGGGAACCTTGGCGGCGTTCGCTCTTGAAACTTCGATGTAGAACCCGAAAACGTTATTGAAACGGATTTTGAGCGAGTCGATCCCGGTCCGTTCGCGCTCGCGCCGCTCCATCCGGGCGATGAAGCCGCGGCTGTTGCCGCGAATTTCCCGCAACTCGTCGAGTTCGCTGTCGAAGCCCGCGGCGACGACTCCCCCGTCGCCGATGTTGAGCGGCGGCGCTTCGGCGATGGTCCTGGAGATGCGCTCGCGCACATCGGCAAGCTCGTCCATCCGCTCGAGCAAATCGCGCATGCGCCCGCCTTGAAACCGGCCTGTCAGGCTGCGCAGCGCCGGCAAGCATTTGAGGGCATTGCCGAGTCCGAGCAGATCTCGCGGCGACGCCGAGCCGGTCGTCACCCGGGCGAGGAGCCGTTCGATGTCCGGCATCCGTTCGAGCTCGCGGCCCAACTCGCCGCGGGCGATGGTGGCGCCGTGCAGCTCGGCGACGGCCTCGTGCCGCTGTTCGATCTCCGTCCGCCTGATTGACGGCTGCAAAACCCATTTCCTGAGCAGGCGCGCGCCCATCGGAGTCGCCGTGCGGTCGAGGACGCGGAGCAGCGTCGCTTTCTTCAAGCCGTCGAACAACGGCTCGACGAGCTCGAGGTGGCGGATCGTTACCGGGTCCAGCGCCATCCAGTCCTTTTGCTCGAAATACCCCGGCCGCTCGAGATGCTGGAGGGCCGAGCGCTGCGTATCCTTCAGGTAATGAATCAGCGCCCCGGCGGCGGACACCGCGTTGCGCCGGCCGGCGGCGCCCAGGCCGTCCAGCGAGTGGAGGCTGTAGAAATCCTTGAGCACCCGCTCGGCGTACTCGAAATCGAAAATCCAGCTATCGAGCTCTGTGTTGACGTAGCCGGGCCCGTTTTGCGCATGCCCGGCCGGCGATTCGAACAACGGGCCGGCGGACGGAATCAACACCTCTTTGGCGTTCAGAGTGCATAGCGTTTCTTCAATCTGCTCGGAGGCCATCTCGGTCATGCGGAACTCGCCCGTCGAAACATCGAGATAGGCCAGCCCGCTGCGTCCGTTGCTTTTGCGCACGGCCGCGAGGTAGTTGTTCTCCCCCGACTTGAGCAGGCTGGGGTCGCTCGTCGTGCCGGGCGAGAGAACGCGCACGATCGCCCGCTTGACCAAACCTTTCGCTTTCCTGGCGTCTTCGACTTGATCGCAAATCGCGACGCGGTGGCCTTTTTCGAGCAGCTTGGCCAAGTAGTTGTCGACCGTGCGCGCCGGAACGCCGCACATCGGCACAGGTTCGCCTTTCTCCTTGCTGCGCGAGGTCAAGGCGATCTGCAAATCGCGCGAGGCAATGACCGCATCCTCGTAAAAAAGCTCGAAAAAATCGCCCAGGCGAAAGAGCAGCAGGCATTCGGGGTACTCCTGCTTCGCGGCGTGGTATTGCTGCATCAACGGCGTTTTGGAGGAACGGGAAGCCATGCGCGAAGGGCGGGGAAGGACCTGATTATAGCCGCCGTCCGCGCGCTTGAGTTGACGCGCCGCTTGCCCGGCGTAGTATCTTATTGGCGGAATGCCGCAATCGCTTACGCTCTGTCTGACCGCCGCCGTTGTCTTGTCGGCCTGCGCTCCCGCGCCGCGGGCCGAAACTGCGGACGAGCCGCCTTCGCTCCATGAACAAATGCTCGGCCTCTGGCAGGTCACGGATATCCGGAACCTGACCAAAGACGAGGACCAGCCCCATCAGCGGGAATACCACATGTACACCGCCGGCCATGAAATGATCGTTCTGGCCGGGCCCGACCGCCCCAAGCTGGCCAAGTCGATGAGCGACATGACCGCCGAGGAAGTGATGAGCCAGCAGCCTGTCGGGGCGGGCTTTTACAGCTACACGATCGAGGGCGACAAGGTTTCCCGCACGAACATTGTCGCCCTGTCGGCTTTCTACGAAGGCCGCACCATCGTCGGGGAAATCGAAATCGACGGCGATGCGCTCATTTACCGCGACGATCATTCGGCGGACGGCGATATGCGACAGTGGACCATGACGCGCGTCGAATGAACGGAGCCGACCGAACGGCTGAAAAAGCGAGCCTTACATGGTGAACCGCAGAGCCGGCGTCTTACGATAGAAGGGAAGGGCCGTCCTTCCCGGATGCGCTTCGCTTGGCATGATCAATCGGCTGTTCCTCTTTCTATTGGTTTTCTCGGCGCTTTTTTCAGGCCGCTTGGCGGCCCAGTCGGGCGCGACCGTCGAAGGCACGGTCAGCGATCCGCAGCAGCGGCCGATTCCGGGCGTCGAAATCGAATTGGCGCAACTCGAAACAGGCGTCGTGCGCACCGCGCGAACGGCCGCCGACGGACGCTTCGTAGCTGTTGCGCTGGCTCCGGGGCCTTACCGCGTCACCGCCCGTCACTCCGGTTTTCAAGCGCTCGAGCGGCGCGGAGTGCATCTCGTCAGCGGCCGCGTCGCCCGTCTCGATCTCGCATTGCGGATCGGCGTCCCGAGCGAATCCATTACGGTCACGGCCGAGTTGCCTCTGGTTTCGCCTAACGCCGCCGACTGGGGCGGGCTCGTCCCCGAAAGGAGCCTGCGCGAACTTCCTCTCAACGGGCGGGACCTCTTCGAGCTTTCCGCCCTGGAACCCGGGGCGACCCTGCCGGCGTCCGCCCGCAACGGCTTGGCGCAGGGCCTCGGCGGGCAGATCTCCGTGAAGGGCGCGCGCCCTAATCAGAACAGCTTTCAGATCGACGGCGTTGCCGTCAACGACGCAACCGGCGCCGCCCCGGCAAGCGCCGCCGGGAATCTGCTCGGCCTCGAAGCAGTCCGCGAGGTCCACCTTGTCACGAACCCCTTCAGCGCCGAGTATGGGCGCACCGCCGGCGGGGTCTTCACCGCCGTTTCGCGTTCCGGCGGGAATCGGCTTCACGGCAGCCTCTACGAGTACTTTCGCAACAGCGCGCTCGACGCCAAAAACTTTTTCGATGCGCCGTCCGCTGCTATCCCGCCGCTGCGGCGGAACCATTTCGGCGGGCTGCTCAGCGGACCGGTCGCCGAGAACAAAGCATTCTTTCTCGTCAATTACGAAGGGCTGCGCCAACGGCTCGCGCGCACCGTCCGCCCCGTGACGCCGACCGCGGAAGCCCGTCTCGGACGCCTGCCCGGCCGCGATATCGACGTGGCCGAGTCGGTCAAGCCCTATCTGGACTTGTATCCCCTGCCGAACGGCAGGGACTTCGGCGACGGTACGGCCGAGTTCGTCAACCAGGCGTCCGGCGCGACCGATGAAGACTTCCTGGCCGGCAAGCTCGACTTTGTCTTGAACGACGCCACGCAGCTTTCCGCGCGCTATACGTTCGACGACGCGGAGAGCCGTACGCCCGACCCGCTGCGCCTGTGGACCTTCGGTCTCGATTCGCGAGACCACTTTCTGCACGGCGAGCTGCGCCATGTGCATTCGCCCGCCGGCATTTCCACGCTGCGAGCGGCGTTCAGCCGCGTCGATAACTTCGAGAACAGCACGACGGTCGTTCCCGCTCAGCTTTCGTTCGTCCAGGGCCTGCCGATGGGCACGATGACGGTCAACGGACTCAGCGATTTCGGCGGCTTCCAGGCGCGGGCCAGGCCGCGGCGCTTCATTATCAACAACTATCAATTCAGCGGCGAAACGGTGCATACCGCGGGCCGCAGCACTTGGCGCGCCGGCGGCGGTTTCGACCGCGTGCAGTTCAATCAGCGCTCCGACCTGAGCGCTGTCGGCGCGTACACGTTCGATTCTCCGGCATTGCTGCTGCAGGCCGCGCCGCGTGTAGCCGAGGTCATGCAGCCGGGGTCGGACACGGTGCGCGGTTGGCGCTACAGCCGCTTCCACGGCTATATCCAGAATGAGCTTCGCCTCAACGAGCGCCTCAGCCTCAGCCTCGGCCTGCGCTACGAGGCCGCTTCGACGCCGGCCGAGGCGAACGGCAAAATCGCCGTCCTGCGAGATTTCATCAACGACGCCGAAACGACCGTCGGGGGCCCGATATGGAACAATCCGTCGAAGGATAATTTCGCCCCCCGCGCCTCTCTTGCCTGGGACCCGCTGGGAGACGGGAAAACCGTCGTCCGCGCCGGCGGCGGCATTTTCTTCGACCTGCTGGGCAGCCGCGAATTGACCATCGCCGGGGTGCGCACGCCGCCGTTTTTCAACCGCATCCTGGTTTTCGGCCGCCCCCGTTTCCCCGACATCCTCGACGCGGCGTCGGGGCGTAACCCGTCGAGCTCCATGGACGGACTCGACTTCGATCTCAATCAACCCTACGTCGCCCGCTGGCAACTCAACCTCGAACGGCAACTCGGCCGCGAAACCCTGCTGCGCCTCGGCTACAGCGGCGCCCGCGGCATCCACTTGCTCGGCCAGTTAATCAACGCCAACACGCCCATCCCCGAGCGGCTCGACGACGGCCGGTTCTACTTCCCGGCGGACAACCCGAGAGTGAATCCCGCCTTTTCGCGCATCGGCCTGCGCCGCTCGCAGTTCAATTCCTTCTATCAGGGCTTGACGCTCAGCCTGCAAACCCGGTTCGCCGACCGTCTTGACGTGCGCGGAAAATATACCTGGAGCCGTTCCATCGACGAAGCCTCCAACCACACCTTCAACGACTTCGTCGCCAGCGATCAGGTGCCCACCGTCTGGGACTACCGCGCCAACCGCGGCCTCTCGGATTTCGATCAAGAGCATGTTTTCGCGGCAAGTTTTTCCTACACGGTCAGCAAGTGGAGCGGGACGCGGCTGCCCGCGCTGCTGGGCGGCTGGGAGTTGCACGCCATCGCGCAGAGCCTTTCGGGCACGCCGTTCGCGCCGCGGGTCGGGTTCGACCGCGCCCGCCTGCGCCCCGCCTTCGGCGACGTGGGGCAGCGCCCCGATCTGGTCTCCGGCCGCTCTGCCGATAACATCGTGTTGGGCGATCCGGCGCGTTATTTCGATCCTCAGGCGTTCGCGCTGCCCGAGGCCGGATTCCTGGGGAATCTCGGCCGCGGCACGCTGCGCTCGCCCGGCGTCTTCTTCATCGACCTGGCCGTGCATAAAACGCTCTGGGCGAACGAGCGGCACGCTGTCAAGCTCCGCGGCGAAATGTTCAACGCGACTAATCATCCGAACTTCCAGGTACCTTCGGGCCGCGCTCTGTTCACCCGCAGCGGCGGACGCATCGGCAGCGCCGGGCGAATCACGCAGACCGCCACCACGCCGCGCCAGATACAACTCGCGCTGCGCTGGCAGTTCTGACGTCCTTGCAGGCGGCAGCGCGGCGGTCGGTGCTAGACTGGTCCGGTGCTGCAAACTGTTGCCAGAGACAACGATCTTTACGACGTGGTCATTGTCGGCTCCGGCGCTACCGGCGGCGTCGCCGCTTGGCAGTTGACCGCGGCCGGTCTCAAGGTTTGCGTGCTCGAAGCCGGCCCCAAGATCACCGACGCCGACTTCACCGAGCATGTCCTGCCGTACCAACTCAAGTACAGGGGCAACTCCGCGAACTTCGTGGGCGGCATTCCCAAGTCGCCCGAGTTGATGCGCAACCGTCCGATTCAGGGGCTGGTTTACGCCTGCAGGGAATCGAATTACAAGTGGTGGGCGGACGACATCAAGAACCCCTACCAGACTCCCGAGGGCAAACCCTTTCACTGGATCCGCCAGCGCGTCCTCGGCGGGCGTTCGCTGTCGTGGGGCCGGCAGTCGTACCGCATGGGCGACATCGACTTCAAGTGCGCCGACCGCGACGGCCACGGCGAAAACTGGGGGATCGAATACAAGGATCTCGTTCCCTACTACGAAAAGGTCGAGCGCTACATCGGCATCAGCGGCCTGCGCGAGGGCCTTCCGCAGTTGCCCGACAGCGAATTCCTGCCCGCCATGCCCCTCACCTGCGGCGAAACCCTGTTCCGCGAGCGGCTCAAGAGCCGCATGGGGCGCGTCGCCACGATCGGCCGCTCGGCGATTCTCACCAAGCCGCACAACGGCCGCCAGGGGTGCCATTACTGCGGCCCGTGCGAGCAGGGCTGCATCACGCATTCCTACTACAACAGCCCGACCACCACGCTGCAAGCCGCCGTTGACAGCGGCAAATGCACGGTTGTCACCGACGCGGTCGCCGCCCGGCTGACCAAAGACGCGCGCACCGGAAGGGCGTCCGGCGTAACCTACGTCGACCGCGCGAGCCGCGTTTCCCGCGAGGTCCGCGGGAAAGTCGTCATGCTCTGCGCTTCGACGCTGGAATCCACACGTTTGCTGATGCTCTCCGCCGAAGAGGGTCTCGATTTCAACACGAGCGGCGCGCTCGGGCACTACCTGATGGACCATATCTACCGCGGCGGCGCGGCCGGCGAAATGCCCGAACTCGAAGCCAAGCCCTGGGCTGGCATGCCGAGCCGGCCGAACGGCATGTACATTCCTCGATTCCGCAACATCGACCGCGCCGAAACGAACGGCATGATCCGCGGCTACGGCTATCAGGGCCGCAGCGGGCCCGGCTTCAACCTCGGCGCCAAGGGTTTCGGCGCAAGCTTCAAGCGGGCCGTGCGCGAGGAAGGCAAATGGCGGGCGGGTTTCGGCGCTTGGTGCGAATGTCTGCCCCGCTACGAAAATCATGTCGTGCTCAATAAGGAGAAACGCGACGCTTGGGGCATTCCGACTCTCGACATTCACTTCGACTGGAGCGAAAACGAAAAGGCGCTGTGGAACGACGCGCGCGTGCAGGCGGCCGAAATGCTGGAGGCGACCGGCCATAAGAACGTCCGGCTGACCGGCGAGTATTCGGTCGGAGGATTCTGCATCCACGAAGTGGGCGCCGCGCGCATGGGCAAGGACCCCAAGAAATCCGTGCTCAACACTCAGGCGCAGTCGCATACAATCGACAATGTTTTTGTCGGCGACGGCGCGGCCTGGGCCTCGATCGGCTGCCAGAACCCAACCCTGACCATGATGGCGATTACCGCCCGCGCGGCGGACTACATCGCCGCGGAAGGGAAAAAGGGGCGCTGGGGCTGAACCGGCCGCTCGGTGTTTAAGGCGTTTCTACCGCGCCGCCAGTCCGTGGTTCTCGATCTGATAGCCGATCACTTGGCTGGAAACGCCGAACTCATAGCCGAGATCGTCGATCTTCTCCTCGTCGAGGAATGCTCCGTCCAGTCTTGCGCGCAACGACTCGGCCGGCGCCAGAAACTCCGCGGCGAACGCCCTGGACTGCGCTTGGCGGTCCGTTATCAGGGAACTGAGGATTCCGGCGCCGGGCTGGGAGCGGCCCATGTAGTCGCCGAGCGCTCGCGCAAGCAAGAAACGTTTGCCGAGTTCGTTCTTCGGGGCCGTGACGCAGGCAGGAGCGTTTGCGGCTACAAGCCCCTGAATCCGTCTGCAAGGCGGCTCTGTTTCGCGGTGAGGAATGGCCGGCAGTTTGCGCGATTCGAAATAGAACGGACCCTCGCCGATCTCCACACGCTCCCGGACTGCGTTCGCCAAGGAGTAACCGCGCTCCCACGGCGGGGCGGCCGAGTGCGGCGGCATCGTGCTGCGGATATCGGCCCAATCGGTTTCGTTTGCGGTTTCAGCGAGAGTTGCCAAGGCGTCGTCCAGCCACTCGCTTACCCGCGGCAGGGAGTCTTCCCCGGCGCTTGCCAGCGCTTCTTCTCGTATTGACGGCGCGGTGTTTTCCCAGAACTCCGCGATGGCGCCGGCAGTGGAATCCGCAACGTCGAAGGGGTCGATCCCCAACAAGGCGGCGGCGCGGCAAAACTCCTCTTCATCCGCATCGAGGGACTCGATCGCCCGCCATGTGTTTGCAAGAGTTTCCGCGGCCGCGCCCCCATCGCCCAGGGCGCGCAGTCTTTCGAGCACGGATTCGATGAGGGTGCGCAGTTCCGGCTCCAACTGCGTACGGTCGACATGCGTTTCCGCTTCGTCGATGAACTCAATCCGCGCGTGTTGCGGTTTCCATCGCTTCCACTGCAGATTGACCCGCTGTCCGGTTGAAGGAATTATCGAGAGCCTCGGTAGAACGAACCCATTGCCGGCGAACGCCAGATTGTGCCTGGACTCGAATCCGGGCCTTTGTTCGTTCGTATCCGCGACCTCGTGCCGGATGTGCTGCCAATTGCCGGCCAGCCACTCCGCTACGGGGAGAAGAGGAACCACGACATGTTCTCTATACTCTCGGCTCCGCCGGTCCAGCACGGATGTGACGGTTGCGCCGCCCGCCTCGATGGACAGCTTGGCCATCGTGTGCTGCGCGGCGGTGTCAGGCGACGGCGCTGCATCCACCCACTCGAATCGAAAGCGGATACTCATGGAAGTCCCCGGACCTTCTGTGTCGGCTCGAGCGGATACCCATGGTATTCGCCCAATCCGGGAGAGCCTTGCCGAGCTTCGTAAACGGTCTCGTCTTTACGGTACCAGACGTAACGTGGATACCCTCGTTCCCAAGCCCCGTGTGACCCGCCCTTATCGCTTCGCGGAGCCAGCCCTCGACAAGACCGTGACGATGCGCCAGATATTGGGGGCATATGCTGGCATCCGGCTTCCAGTTATGTGGCATTCCCGCGAAGCTGGGAGTGTCTTTGTGGTAGGGGCTTCCAACATAGCGGCTGGAATCCGCCACGCTCGCCAGATCGATGCCCGGAGGAGGGGGCTGAACCCTGCGGGCCTTCGAGTTGTTGCGATGGAATCTCGGTTTCCTCATGCTGAGTAAGCTCGAAGGCCCCAAGAAGCCTACTGAATCGTCGGCTCTTTGGGCGGCGGCTGCGGAATCTTGCGGAGAAGCTCGTAAAGCCGTTCCCAGGTGTAAATGCCCGTCGAGTGCCCGTCGCTCCAGAAGATCTGAATCGCATAGCGCCCGACCGGCTCGATCGACTTGGGATAAACCAGGATTGGCAACAGGCTCTCGGTCACGATGCGCTTGCCGGTCAACTCGTCCACGCAGCTTGCGCAGGGGCACTCTCCACGCAGGAAGCGGGCCGGATAGACGGCTTGCTCGCCCGTGTTCCAGCGTATGCGGACGTCGTGGTCGCCGTGCCGGTCGATCTCGACAGGGCGGGGTGAAGCGCTCGAGGCCATGCGTCGTTCTTACAGTGTAGTGGCCTCGGGGCCGTTGCGCCGCCGATTCATCACCGCGCGCCGCGTCGCGCGCAGCGTGTTCTCCAGCGACTCCCGCGGCAGCGACTGCACGATCGGACGAATCACCCAGCCCAGCCCGAAAGGCACGTCGCGCGTCAGAGACACGGCGCGGCACTCGGCGATCGCGCCCCCGGAAACCTGCGCGAACCGCCAATAGACGTTCAGCTTCCAGAGGAAGCCGTTATCCATGCCGAGCGGCTTGAGCGATTCCCGGGGGCTTCCTGCGCCCTTGACCTCTTGAATGCGGGTGCTGCGCGAGAGGCCGAGCCAGCGCAGGGCGTCGAGGGGCTTGTATTCGGCGCGGTGCTCGGTATGCAGCACGGCGGTGAGCACCTTCTTCTTTTTCAACCGCAGAAATACATGATAATTTGCGCCGTCGCGTTCGAGCAGCTTGGAATCCGTCACCTCCGGCTTGTAGGTTTCCGTGTGATTGTCGTAGTCGGTCACGACCTCGACGACCTGAGTTACCGTGGCCTCCGGTATGAACGCCGCTGCTGTCCAGTCGTGGATCAAGCCCTTGCGGACGCTCTTGCTCCCGCGGCCCGAAGAAGCTTCAACAACGATCCCTTGCCGGCGGACCGCGGTTTCCCGCGCGCCGTCGTCGTCAACCCACAAAAACGGGCGGCGTCCGTCGACCCGGGACTGAAAATCGGCCTCGACCTCTTCGATGTATCGTTTGAAATCTTCTTTCGCAACGGTCGTCAACTGCGCGCCCGGCGCAGTCATGCAGCAGAACGCCGCCGACAAGACCAACTTCGCAGTCGAGCCCATTCTACAGGTTACGTCACGGAGCTGGGAACGGTCACAGGTTTGCTTCTTTGTAGGCCGCGGTCAGCGCATAGATGAGTTCATCGGTGACTTCTGTATGTCTAGTAGTTCCCCTGCCCATGGTACGGCCCGTGGCGCATTCCACCGGAGCGATTGATTTCGGAGCAAGATGCTCGACTCTGGGCCACCGCACTGCGAGGTAAGGCTGTCCATTGTTGTTCCAGATCGACGCGAGAGAAACATCGTCCGGCATGATTCGCAGTCGAAGAGTGAACGTGCCGGGAGCGGAACTCTTGTAGGTCAACAGGCGTATGTTCGGAAATGTGCTTGTCAACCACTCTGCCCACTTGATCAGTCGATCAAGCGTGGTGCGATTTTTACCGGTCGCCTTAGCGATTGAAGCGATGAACTTCTGAGGGCTGTCGGATTCGCCCTTTCTTAATGCTGCCAATTTCCTTCCCCGGTTTGCGTCGTAGCCTTATTCATTGTAGGCCGTTATCGGACGCTCTCCCGTTCGAGACCGGCGAAGTACCGCCGCGCTTCGGCCATCGTCTGCGGCGACAGCAGCAGGCTGGAGGTCATCGTGGGGATGGCCATCAGCGCGTACATGCCGTCGGTCATGCTGATCACCGCGTCGATCGTCGTCACGGCGCCGAAGACGATCGCCGCGACGTAAAAGTACCGGTAGAGATGCTTCCATTCAGCGCCGATCAGGAAACCCAGCGCTTTCTCGCCGTAATAGGTGAACGAAAACATCGTGCTCACGGCAAAGAACAGAACGCACAATGCCAGAATGTACGGCCCGACCACCGGCAGGCTTTCGTCGAACGCCTGCGCCGTGAGGGTGACTCCGTTGGCGTCGGATGTCCGCCAGGCGTCGGAGCTGAGGATAATCATCGCCGTGGCCGTGCAGACGATCAGCGTGTCGATCAGCGGACCGAGCATCGCCACCAGCCCCTCGCGGACGGGCTCGTTCGTTTTCGCCGCGCCGTGAGCCAGCGCCTCGGTGCCGATGCCGGCCTCGTTCGAGAAAGCCGACCGCCGGATGCCCGTGACGATGACGCTGCCCAACGCGCCCCCGGCGACCGCTTCGCCGCTGAACGCATCGCTGACGATCAGGGCCAAGTAAGACGGAATCTCCGCAAAGTGCGCCGCCAAAATATAGCCCGCCGCCGCGACGTACAGCACGACCATCGCCGGCACGATGCGCGAGGCGACCGTGCCGATGCGCCGAATGCCCCCGATCGTAACCGTGGCGACGACCGCGGCCACCGCCGCACCGAGTGCGAAATTCATCCGCCACGATGCGTCCGCTCCGGCCGCCCAGCCGTTGGGAATCAGCACCACGTCGCGGACGATCTGCGCGAGCTGGTTCATCTGAAACAGCGGCAGCGGGCCGAACAGCGCGCAGAACGAGAACAATACCGCCAAGGGCTTCCAGCGGGCGCCGAGGCCGTTCATCACGGTGTACATCGGCCCGCCCTGCACTTCGCCCCGGCTGTCGGGCCCGCGGTACATGACGGCCGGCGTGCAGGTAAAGAACTTGGTTGCGATGCCCAACGCGGCGCCGACCCACATCCAGAAGACCGCGCCCGGACCGCCGGTGTGAATCGCCACTGCGACCCCGCCGATATTGCCCAGTCCGATCGTTCCCGCCAGCGCGCTCGAAAGGGCCTGGAAGTGGGTGATCTCGCCGCGGTCGTCCGGGTTGTCGTATTTGCCCCGCAGGATGTCGAGCGCGTGGCTGAAATGCCGGAACGGCAGAAAACGCGAGTACGCGAAAAAGTAGGCGCCTCCGCCGAGCAGCAGGATAAGCAGCCATGGCCCCCAGGCGAGATCGGCGAAGGCCACCATGATCCGCTCAAACTGCCGCATGACCCCTGAGCATAGAACATTGTTGAAATGGCGCTCTGCGGATGGAGCCTGAGCGCTTCAACTACCCTCTGGCGATCGTTGCCGAGGACGACCCGTATCCGACCTACAAATGGATGCGCGACAACGATCCGGCGCACTATTCCGGAGCGGAGGACGTCTGGGCGCTCACCCGTTACGAGGACGTTGCGGCGGCCTTCAAGGATTGGCGGACCTGGTCGTCGCAGCGGCGCGGCAATCTGCTGAACGACATCCCGGAGCGCATCGGCAAAACGCTGGGCGCCGGCGATCCCCCGCACCCCGAATTTCCACGGGTTCGCGAAGATGCCCTGTCCATCGGGTAAGGCCGACGCAGCTCTTGGAGCCGCCGCCCGGCCCGCGTCGGAGGAAAGGCTGTACGATAGCTTCAGGTCGGGTTTCGAACGCGGCGATGCGTTGCTCTTTTACTTTTCCGTGGATGCTCGCCTTGATCGGAGCGTGCTGCTCTTGCGGCCCGCGCGGGGCGTTGGAGCCGGCGCAGCCGGGAGCCGGCGGGTCTCGCCCCAATATCCTGCTGATCGTTTCCGACGACCAGGGCTACAACGATCTCGGCGTTCTCGGCAACGGCATTCTCACTCCCGCGCTCGACCGGCTCGCTAACGAAGGCACGCGGCTCACGGATTTCTATGTGTCCTGGCCGGCATGCACTCCGTCTCGCGCCGCTCTGCTCACGGGCCGCTATCCCCAACGGAACGGCGTTTACGACATGATCCGCAACGAGGCGCCGGACTACGGCTACGAATACCGCCCCGAAGAATACGCGGTTTCGTTCGAGCGCATCGGCGGGATGGACACGCGGGAAGTCATCATTCCCACAATGCTCAAATCGGCCGGCTACAAAAGCGGCATTTACGGCAAGTGGGACCTCGGCTCTCTGCGGCGCTATCTTCCGACCGCGCGAGGTTTCGACGATTTCTACGGTTTCGTCAACACGGGCATCGACTACTACACGCACCGGCGCTACGGCGTGCCGAGCATGTACCGCAACCTCGAAAAGACCCAGGAAGACGAGGGCGTTTACTGTACTTACTTGTTCGAGCGGGAGGCGCTGCGCTTCCTCGAACGGCATGCCGGCAGAGAGCCGTTTTTCCTCTATGTCCCGTTCAACGCGCCGCACGGCTCGTCGAGCCTCGATCCGCAAATCCGCTCGTCTGTGCAGGCGCCGGAGGAGTTCAAGCGGATGTACCCGCCGGTCGATCCGCAGTACCGGGTTGTCGAGCGTTACCGCTACGCGGCCCCCGCCAAGGTGGCGACTCCGCAAGCGCGGCGGCGCGATTACCGCGCGGCGGTGACGGCGATGGACGCCTCCATCGGCAAGATGCTCGATCTGCTGGAAGGGAAGGGCATTCTCGACGACACCATCGTGATTTTCTTTTCCGATAACGGCGGCGGAAGCGGCGCGGTGAACGCTCCGCTGCGCGGCAGGAAGGGGGATGCCTGGGAAGGCGGCATTCGCGTTCCCTTCCTGATTCGCTGGCCCAGCGGAGGAATTCCCGCCGAGGTTGTCAGCGGCGAATTCCTGACCAGCCTCGAGGTTCTGCCCAGTCTGGCCGCGGCGGCCGGCGCCGAGTTGCCCGCCGGAGTCACGCTCGATGGATTCGACTGGTGGCCGGCGCTTCGTGGCAAAGCCGCGTCGCCGCGGGAAGAGATGTTCTGGCAGCGCAAAAACCGCATCGGCGCGCGAGTCGGCCAGTGGAAATGGGTCGCGATGGACAACGGCGCCGGCGGGCTCTTCGATCTCAAGGCGGATATCGGCGAGAGCCGCGATCTTTCGCAGGAGCGGCCGGATGTTCTCGAGAGTGTCCGCCGGCGTTACCGCAACTGGGTGGAGGAAATGGAAGCAGCGCAGCCGCGCGGCCCCTTCCGGGATTTTTAGCAGCCGCGGCCGCTGCAAGGAAATGGTCGGTGCGCCGAGATTTGAACTCGGGACCTCTTGCTCCCGAAGCAAGCGCGCTACCAAGCTGCGCTAGGCCCCGCCTCTTTCGCCTTAACGTACGCGGCGCGGGTGGTAAAAAGCCTTTTCCCGAATGCCGAAGTGGGGGACGAGTCCTTGCCCGCTTTCTCCGAATGCCAGATCGACGCGGATCATCTGGATGAAAGGAACGATCAAGCGCAGCCCGACGCCGCCGCCGCCGATGAAATTCCGGCTGAATTGACTGCCCTCATCCCACGCGGCGCCGGTGTCCCCGAATACAGCAATTTTCAGCCCGGCGTAGAGGTTCGCCCCGAATACTCGAAACGGCCTCGGTTTCACGAGGTCGTAACGATACTCGACCGTGTTGATGAGTTGGTTCTTGCCAACGCGCGCGCTCAAATCCGACCAGCCGCGGATACTGTTCGTGCCGCCCAGGTGAAAATCGCGGTAAATCGGAATATCGACGCCGACTTCGCCGCTCTGGAACGTCGAAAACGAAAACACGGTCAGCGTATGCTTCTTCGCCAGAGGCTGGTAGCGCCGGACGTCCAACACCGTTTTGTTGAAGTTGCCGGGGCCGCCCAGAAAGCCGCCGTAGCGCGTGACCGTCACGAAGTTCTGCCAGCCGCGGTGCGTGTCCGACCACAGATCGCGCGTGTCGTAGGCCGCGATCAACCCCAGACCCGGCGTCGATTCGGTCCGCTTGTCGGAAAGCGTTGCCTCGGGGAGGCCCGCCCGAACCGTTAGGGAAAGTCTGAATAAAGTGGTTTTGGCGCGTTGGCTGGTTGAAGTTGTCCGTAAGGAGCGGTTGCAGCCGGGCTGCCGGCGAATTTTGCGGCTGAATCCTGCCGATTTTGACTGCGCAACGCCAATTTTTGACCCCGCAGCGACGGCTTCGACTCCGCTTCTGCGGCTTGGCGCCGGCATGGACGCACGACTCCTGTATTGTGGCGCTCAGGCCGTCGCGTAGCGCCCGGCAAGCAGCAGATTGGCGAAGCCCAACAGCAGACTGATCCGCTCCCGGTTCTTGGCCAAGCCGCGATAGCGCACCTTGGCGTAGCCAAAGTGCCGCTTCACGTACAGAAACGGGTGCTCCACCTTGGCCCGCACCTCTGCCTTGCGCCGCTCCGCCCGCGCCTCCGCGCTGCCCGCCGCCAAGCGCCGCCGCTGCCCAGCCTTCAAGGCCACTTGCCAGCGCACCTTACGCCCCCGATGCTCCGCGCGCTTGTCGATCCCCTGGTAACCCGCATCCGCGCACACCTCCCGCTCCCCGCCGTGCAGCAACTCATGCCCTTGGGTCACATCCGCCACGTTCGCCGCCGTCGCCGCCACGCTATGCGTCAGCCCCGTCTCGGCGTCCACGCCGATATGCGCCTTCATCCCGAAATACCATTGATTCCCCTTCTTGGTCTGATGCATCTGTGGGTCGCGACTCCGCTTCTTGTTCTTCGTCGAACTCGGCGCCGCGATGATCGTCGCGTCCAGAATCGTCCCCTCCCGCAGCCGCAAGCCTTGCTCCGCCAAGTGCGCGTTGATCTCCGCCATCAGCTTCCCGCCCAACTCGTGCCGCTCCAACAGATGCCGAAAGTTCAAAATCGTCGTCTCGTCCGGCAGCGCATCCCCCAAACGCAAGCCCACGAAGCGCCGCACCGACTCGATCTCGTACAGCATGTCCTCCATCCCCGGATCGCTCACGTTGTAAAACAACTGCACGCAATGCACGCGCAGCATCACCGCCAACGCGTACGGTCGCCGCCCCCGCCCCGCTTGGGGGTAGTACGGGCGGATGCGCTCCTCCAAGCGCTCCCACGGAATCAAGTCCTCCATCCGTGCCAGAAACTTCTCCCGCCTCGTCTGCTTCTTCTTCCCCTCGTACTCCAATTCTGCAAACGTCCGCTGCGCCATCGCTCTCCCCCTTATTCCCCGTGCCCGCTGCTCTCCCCTTATTATCCCAGTCAATAGCCTGCTTGTTCAGAGTTTCCCTAGAAACTCGAACCGCCCTCCCAGCCGCAAGCTCCGGCCGAATTGGAAGCCGCCCCGCGCCTCGCCTTCCAGGGCTTTTTCCGGGAAATGATCCAGCTCATTCGTCCTGCTGCGGGCATGAATCTCTCCGCCGAACCAGGTTTTGTCGCGCAATCCCCAAGGCGAGTCCAGGAGAAATTCGAGTTCCTGCTGGCCGCCGAAACGCGCATCGAAGGAAGCGGAAATCGCGCGTCCGAATATACCGGCGGTCTTCACGCCGGCGCCCGCCGAGACGCCGTTTTCCTCGACAACCGAAAACGCAGGGAAGGGCATCCAGCGGGAGGTTTCGGCGACGCGGATATGGATGACGACTGCGCCGCCGTCGATCTCGGGCTCGATACGGATGCTGCTGAACACCGCCAGCCGGTCAAGCCGCTCGCGGTCGCGTGCGATCGTTTCTTCGCTGTACGGCTCGCCGACTCGGGAAGTGAGCTGGTTGCGCACGAGAGTTTCGCGCGTGTAGCGCAGACCGCGTATGCGGATTTCTCGAACGAGGCGGCACTCCGCCGGCTCGGCCGCGAATGCAGGATTCATCGAAAAGAACCCAAGCAGGGTCGCCGCGGCGATGGATTTGCAGGCCATCATCCAGTGTATGCGGCCGTCGGCTTCGCCGCCGCTTGCGCGGGCCGGAAAGACAGCTTGCGCGGGCCGGAAAGACAGTCGGGAGCGATCTCCCGGATCGCCTCCCTCCTCCCTCTTTGTCGAGCGACCGCAGGGTCCCGCCGTGCCGCCCACGGAATTTTCACCACGGACTGCTACGGACTGCTACGCATGGAACATTGCTAAAATGGCGCCTCGCGGATGGAGCGCGCCGACTTCAACTACCCTCTGGCGATCGTTGCCGAGGACGATCCGTATCCGACCTACAGATGGATGCGCGACAACGACCCGGCGCACTATTCCGGCGCGGAGGACGTCTGGGTGCTCACCCGTTACGAGGACGTTGCAGCGGCCTTCAAGGATTGGCGGACCTGGTCGTCGCAGCAGCGCGGCAATCTGCTGAACGACATCCCGGAGCGCATCGGCAAAACGCTGGGCACCAGCGATCCCCCCGCCCACGCCCGCGCTCGCGGTCTGGTCGACAAAGCGTTCACGCCGCGGACCGTCGAAGAGCTCAAGCCGAAGATTCGAGCGCTTGCCGGAACCCTTGCTGAAAATGCCCGCAAGCGCGGCGGCGTCGAGTTTGTCGCCGACATCTCGGCGCCTTTCAACGCCGCGATCCTGGGCGCGATGTTCGGCGTGCCCGAGCGGGACTTCATCCGCTTGCGCCGTTGGCTCGACGATTTTTTCCTGCGGGAGCCAGCCAAAGAAGGCGAGCCGTCCAGGCAAGTCGTTGCCATGCGCCGCCTGCAGGAGTACTTGGACGCATTGGCCGCCCGCCGCATCGCCGACCCGGGGGACGATCTGATGACCGCCATGCTGCTTGCCGAGGAATGCGGCGAACGCTTGTCGCGGGAGCAGGTCGTCGTGACGACGATGACCTTCCTGACCGCCGGATTCGAATCCACCAACAATCTTTTCACCAATCTCACCCACGCGCTGGCGCGGTTCCCCGCCGTGTTTCGGGAAGTCAGGGGCAATGCGGCATCGATCCCGGCGTTCGTAGAAGAAGGCATGAGATGGGACGCCGCGGCGCAGGGGTTCGTCCGCTCTCCGACCCGCGATGTCGAGATCCACGGGAAGGTCGTTCCGCGGGGCGCGCAGGTCTTGCTCCATATCGGTTCGGCGAACCGCGACGAGCGGCGCTTCAACCGTCCCGACGAGTTCGATATGCGCCGTCCCGCGCAGCGTCATCTGGGTCTGGGCCTGGGGATTCACTTTTGCGTCGGCGCTGCGCTGGGCCGGGCGATGGCGCAACTGCTGTTCGGCGAGTTGCTCTCCCGAGCCGAGCGCTGGGAAGTCGCTACCGGCCGCGCCGAACGCGTGCGCACTCCGAATTTCCGCGGGTTCGCGAAGATGCCCCTGTCCATCGGGTAAGCGGAGGCGTTCCATAGCCGCATCCTCCCGTTGGCCGCGGCGTGCTGCTCTTGCGGCCCGCGCGGGGCGCTGAAGCCGGCGCAGTCGGGCGCCGGCGGCCTCTTCGATCTCGATGCGGATATCGGCGAGAGATGTGATCTTTCGCAGGAGCGGCCGGACGTTTTCGATAGGGTGCGCCGGCGCTATCGAAATTGGCTGAAGGAAATGGAAGCAGCGGAATCGCGCGGCCCCTTCCGGGATTTTTAGCAGCCGCGGCCGCTGCAAGAAAATGGTCGGGGCGCCGAGATTTGAACTCGGGACCTCTTGCTCCCGAAGCAAGCGCGCTACCAGGCTGCGCTACGCCCCGCCTCTTTGATTTTAGCGCATGCTGCGCGATTGCGCCTCGTCCGCGCTGTGCGCTGTTGCCCCGTCGGCCGCGGCTTACCGCACCCGCCGCGGGTGATGAAACGCCTTTTCCCGGAGGCCGAAGTGAGGGATGAGCCCTTCTCCTCTTTCGCCGAATGCCAGATCGACGCGGATCATTTGAATGAAAGGCACGATCAGGCGCAGCCCGACGCCGACGCCGCCGATGAAATTCCGGCTGAATTGGCCGCTCGTGCTCCAGGCTGAGCCGATGTCCCCGAATATCGCGAGCTTCAGCCCGGTGTAGAGGTTCGCGCCGAATATCCGAAACGGCTTCGGTTGCACCAAGTCGTAACGGTACTCGACCGTGTTGATGAGTTGGTTCTTGCCCGCGCGCGCGTTCAGGTTGGACCAGCCGCGGATACTATTCGTGCCGCCCAGGTGAAAATCGCGGTAAATCGGAATATCGACGCCGACTTCGCCGCTCTGGAACGTCGAAAACGAAAACACGGTCAGTGTGTGCTTTTTCGCCAGCGGCTGATAGCGCCGGATGTCCATCGTCGTTTTGCTGAAGTCGCCGGGGCCGCCGAGAAAGCCGCCGTAGCGCGTGACCGTCACGAAGTTCTGCCAGCCGCGGTGCGTATCCGACCACAGATCGCGCGTGTCGTATGCCGCGATCAACCCCAGGCCCGGCGTCGACTCGGTCCGCTTGTCGGAAAGCGTCGCCTCGGGGAGACCCGCCCGGACCGTCAGAAATTCGAATCGTCCTCCCAACCGAAGGCTTGGGCCGAATTGGAAACCGCCTCGCGCCTCGCCTTCCAGGGCTTTTTCCGGGAAGCGGTCCAGCTCGTTCGTCCTGCTGAGGGCATTGATCTCTCCGCCGAACCATGTTTTGTCGCGTAATCCCCACGGCGAGTCTACGAGAAATCCGAGTTTTTGCTGGCCGCCGACACGCGCGTTGAGGGAAGCGGAAATCGCGCGTCCGAATGCGCCGGCCGTTTTCATGCCGGCCCCCACCGAGATGCCGTTTTCCCCGACAGCCGAAAGCGTGGGGGTCGGCGCCCAGCGGGCGGTTTCTGCGAGGCGGATATGGATGACGACTTCGCCGTCCGCCGTCTCGGGTTCGATGCGGATGCTGCTGAACACCGCCAAACGGTCGAGCCGCTCGCGGTCGCGCGCGGTTGTTTC
Source organism: Bryobacterales bacterium (assembly GCA_965214915.1). Classification (GTDB taxonomy): domain Bacteria; phylum Acidobacteriota; class Terriglobia; order Bryobacterales; family UBA6623; genus CATQHP01. The sequence continues at coordinate 919,602 of CBDCCP010000002.1, forward strand.
TCCGCTGTATGGCTCGCCGACTCTGGAAGTGAGCTGGTTGCGCACGAGCGCCTCGCGCGTGTAGCGCAGACCATGTATGCGGATTTCACGGATAGTGAGGCCTTCCGCCGGTTCGGACGCGAGCGCGGGTCTCATGGAAAAGAGCCCGAGCAGCGCCGCCGCGGCGATCAATTTGCAGGCCATCATCCAGTGTATCCGCCGCCGGTTTCAATCCCGGTCGGGCGGCTTTTGCCCGCGATTGCCGCCGCGCGCCGCGGTTTTCGGTTTCTTCATGCAATCGAAACGATTGCCTTGAACTTGTCACCCCGCTGCCAATAGACCTTCATAAAGCGTCGATAGCCTGACCTTCGGGCGTTGCAACAGGCGGCGTCACGAAGATCAGGAGAAACAGATGCGTACAGAAAAGACGCTTTTCCCGTCAGGAGACGTGGGACTCGAAGGCTTGGAGTCGCGCCGCGATTGCGGAGACACATTCGAAGAGGCGATGCGGCGGCGGCTTGACCGCCGTTTGCTGTTGAAGGGCGGCGCAGCGCTTGCGCCCGTTTTCGAGCTGGGTTCCTTCGACAAGTTGAAAGGCGCGGCCGCCGCCGGCCCGTTTTTTAGGGACAAAGCGTGGAATACGGAAAAGCTATTGCCTCATCCACTGCCGGCGGCGCGGCCATCGCGGGCCGTCTTCGAAAAAACGCACTCCGCTGCCGATGCGGTCGTAGTCGCCGAGTTCCGCGCGCGCCTTGTCCGCCAGAGCGGTCAGGCGCTCGACAATTTCAGGATTCTGCGCCGCGACGTTGTCGCGCTCGCCGATGTCTATCTCGAGGTTGTAAAGCTCGAGTTCCGTGACAGGTTCGAGCAACTCGCCCAGGAATGCGCCGCCGCGCGAGAGCAGCCACTCGGACTCGTTGCGGCCCGGACGCGGGAAGACGAGCTTCCATGGGCCGCTGCGAACGGCGTCCAGGTGAGTTTCCCGATAGTAATAGAACGCTTCGTGCGGACTCTTGGCGCCGGGTTCGCCCAGCATGAGCGCGGAAATGTCGCGCCCGTCCAGCGTACGGTCGGCGGGCAACTCGGCGCCGGCCATGGCGATGAACGTGGGTAGAAGATCCATCGTTGAAGCGATCTCCGCGGTTCGCACGCCGGCGGGGATATATCCGGGGCCCCACATCACGCAGGGGACGCGGATGCCGCCTTCCCACGTAGTTCCCTTCGCGCCGCGCAGCGGCCCCGCCGATCCGGCGTGCTCGGTTATCGCCGCGGTGTATTGGGGCAGCGAGTGGTTGCTCCACGGTCCGTTGTCCGAGGTATAGACCACGATCGTGTTCCGATCGAGCTCCAGTTCCCGGAGAAGGTCGATAATCTCCCCCGCGCCGGCGTCGAGCTCTTCGATGACGTCGCCGTAGAGGCCGCGTTCGGAGCGCCCTTTGAACGGCTCGGTGACGCCGAGAACCACATGCGCCATGGTGTGCGCGACATACAGAAAGAAAGGCCGCTCCCGGTTGCGGCGAATGAAGGCGAGGGCTTCGTCCGTATAGCGCCTCGTCAAATCGTCGACGCCCGCCGATTCTTCGATCTTTTCTTCGTTGCGGTGGACCCAGTGGACTTTACCGTCGTCGTTGGCGCCGACCACGCCGAACCAGAAATCGAAGCCGCGCCGCACCGGGTTCAGTTGCGGCTTGAAGCCGCGCCGGCGCTGCGTGATGTCCACCTTGCCGATCATGCCGGTGGCGTAGCCGGCCTGCTGCAAGACCTTGGGCAGCAAAATCTCCTTTTCGTGGACATAGGGGAAGCCGTTTTTCTCGTTGCCGTACTCGCCGACGCGAATGGGATAGCTGCCGGTCAGCAACGCGGTGCGCGAGGGGCCGCAGACGGGTTGGGCGTAGAAATCCGTGAAAATCATGCCCTCGCGGGCCATGCGATCGATTCGCGGCGTCTTGAAATCCGTCGCGCCGAAAACGCCGAGATCGCCGTAACCCTGATCGTCGGCGAAGAGGATAATGAAATTCGGTTGTCGGGGCGCTTCATCGCTGGGGCGCGGCGAACAGGCGAGGACGCCGAGCGTCAAGGGCAGCAAGGACAGTACCGTTCGCAGGTTCATCGGCGGTTTGCATCTCCTATCGGCTTTGAGCGGCAGGCTTGCCGCGGCAAGGCAAGCTCCAAGTTACGCTATTCCCGACTGACGGAGCAACAGATTCTCCTTGTCATGCCGCGGGCAACCGGTCGAGACTTTGTTCTCCGCGCGGCGGACGTTGTAGAATCGAGCCGTCATGAAGATTTCGTTGCTCTCTTTGCCGCTCGCCCTTGTGTTCCCGGCCGCGGCGCTGTGGGCGCAGCAAGCGTCTGCCCAGACCGCGCCGGCGGTCGAGTACGCCTACACCGATATCTACTCGCAGCAGGACGGCCACCGCTTCCATCCCACCGTGCGCGAGGAATGCCGCAGCATCGTCTTCGATAGCGAGGGCGCGGTCTATACCGTCGGCGTGCAATCGAACGACGTCGATACCCGCAATGCAACGCGCCAGTTCATCTCTCTCGGCCGTTGGCAAGGCGACCACTGGACATCCATCGCCAAGGTCAATGAGCGCGACGGCTACGTTTACAATCCCGCCGCGGCCGCCGACGGCAACGGCGGGCTGTGGATTGCCTGGGCCGAATTCAACGATGTCGAGCAGGATTGGGACATCTACGCCCGCCATTGGGACGGCGCGGCCTTTGGCCCCGTTTCGCGCCTCAGCCATGGCCGCCCGCTTGCGCGCGGGCCGGCAAGCCGCTTGCCAAGACCCGACTTACGCCCGACCGTCGCCGTGCGCCCCGACGGCGCGCCGGTGGTGGCCTGGGAATCCGCCCGCAAGGGCGCCGTGCGCATCGCCGCCGCGGCTCTGGCGGACGGCGAGTGGAGCGTCGAGCTGCTCACCGCCGATGCAGGCTTCAACTTCCGTCCCAACTTGGCGGCGGCCGCGGACGGAACCGTCTGGCTGGCTTTCGACCGTTGGATGGACAGCGACTACGACGTCTATATCCGCGCCTTGAAGAATGGCCGCTGGTCCGCCGAAACCGCCTTCTTCGCCTCGCCCGAGAACGAGCAGCGTCCGATGATCCGTTTGGCCGCCGACGGCGCCGTCTGGATTCACGCCTCAAAGCGCGTCGGCGGTTTCGTCGGGGAGCAGCGCCTCGCGCTGCCGCCCGCCGCCGCTGACTTCGTCGCGGAAATGAACCGCCTCGACGAGTTCCAGATCGACCCCTCCGGGCGCTTCTGGTTTTTCGGGCGGACCGCCTCGTACGCGCCGGGCAACCCCGGCTACCGCGCCGGCCGCTCGCCCGCGTCCGCCGGCGCCTGGTACGACGGCCGCACGCTGCAACCCTTCACTCTCGGCACGGCCATCGGCTACCGCGCGCCGCGCTTCGCCCCCGACGGGTCGTTCTGGCACGCCACCGACATGATGGTTTACCGCCGTCCAGCCATGGCCGCCGCCGCGCAAAGCGCGCGGGGAGAGGCGCAAGCGGGGCCGTCGGGCGAGGAGCGGCAAGAGGCCGAGGGCAAGCCCGCCCGCGTTCCCCACGAAACGCTTGCGATCGACGGCGAAAACTACACGCTCTACTACGGCGAGTTGCACACCCATTTGAGCGAGTATCCCGGCGACCGCGAAATAGAGTTCTGGACCGACCGTTACTATCTCAACGCCATGCAATCGGGCGTGCTCGATTTCGGCGCGACCTCCGACCACGACTGGCCCTCGATGACCAACTCGAAATACCGCGTCGAACAGGCATACGCCAATGTGCTTTCCGAACCCGACCGTTTCGAGGGCTTCAGCAGCTACGAGTGGAGCGGCAACGCCGCCGGCCGCCGCCGTTACGGCGACCGCACCATCGTTTTCTCGCGGCCGTACTCGCCGATCTTTCGGATCACCGACCCGGCCAGCAACGAGGTCGAGGAGTTGCACCGTCTGCTGGCGGGCGAGAACGCCATCGACTGGGCGCACCATGTGGGCGCCCCGTGGGGCGTGATGGACTGGTCGAAACACGACCCCGTTGCGGAGCCGGTCATGGAAATCGTCTCCGGCCACGGCGTCTACGAAACCTACGACAAGCCGCGCGCCGTTCCGGACTGGCTGCGCCGCGCTCCGGTGGGAAAGAGCTCGATCCAGGATGGCTTGGCATACGGCAAGAGATTCGGTTTCGTCGGGTCGAGCGATCGGCACGACGGCATCAGCGGCTACGACACCGGCATGTTCGGGGTCTTCGCCAAGGAGCTCAGCCGCGAGTCGGTGGTCGAGGCGCTGCGCAGCCGGCGCAGCTTCGCCGTGCGCGGCGGCGAGCCGCTGTTGCTCGATTTCCGCGTCAACGGCGTGTTCCAGGGCGGGGACGCCCCGGTCGGAACCGAGCCGCCGCATTTGGCGGTCAAGGTCAAGGCGCGCTCCGCGGTGGAAAAGATCGAAGTCGTGCGCAACGGCGCCTATATCTTTACGCACGTCCCGGAGAGCGAAACCACGCAGGCCGCGTTCGATTACCGCGACGCCGCCGGCGCGGACCCCGGAACCTACTATTACGTACGCGTCTGGCTCAAGGGCTGGCAGCCGATCCTGCAGCCCGGCCGCGGCGATACCGGCAAGTACGCCTGGAGCTCGCCCGTCTGGATCGACCGCTAGCGCGGGCCTTCGCCTGCCGCCGCGCGAACAGTCTCGGCCAATCACACAAGGTATAGCGATTAGAGATGCCCTCGATGACGGAACTGTTCAGCTCTGTGCGGCGTCCCAAATCGCTTCCGTTCTTACTGCTGTTGGCGGCGCTGTCAACGGTGTTCCTGTTCGGCAACGACCGGGGCCACTTCTACCGGAATGGGCATCACAATTTTCTGTCGTCGCACGGTATGACGCTGGCAGCGAATCTTTCCCCTGCCCACAATTTTTTGATGTTCGACCACCGAACTATAGGGACAGACAGCACTCCGTCTTATGCGCCGTACAATCGGTTTCCCATAGGCGCATTCGCGCTGACGAAACTAGCCGTCCTACTCGTTGGGGATGAACCAACCGTCGAAGCAGAGATATATGCCGCCCGAACGCTGATGCTGGCGTTTTTTGCCGCAGCCGCGGCGCTGGCCTACCTGTCGCTTGGACGGCTGGCGCCCACGCGGTGGGTTGCCTTGTCCGCGACGCTCCTGACCTTCTCCTCGTACTATTGCTTGTATTACAACGATATGGTCTGGAACGACGTGCCGAGTCTTTTCGGAGTGATGTTGACTTTTCACGGCATGGTCGTTTTCGCTCAAGACGGCCGCTTCCGGCAGTTGCTGGTCAAGACGTGCGCGGCTCTGCTACTGGGGTGGCAGGTCTTGATGCTGCTGCTGCCCTTCGTCATTCTCGGTTTATTACCCCAGCATCGTGTCAACCGAAGCGCTTGGCAGGTCTCTCCGCTGTGCAACCGTTATCTGACACTTGGCATCGTTGCGCTGCTTTTCAGCATATCGATCCTGGCCTTCAATTTCGTCAATGAATACTTCATGCTCAACGATGGAAGAGCGGTGACAGAGTTACCCTCTTTCCAGTACATGCTGACACGCATCGGACAAAATCAGGGCTTCAACGTTTATCATGCCAAGAACATAGCTTGGCTGCCTTTTCTGCAAGGGCAACTCTACCGTATAGGCGGCATGTCGCTTCCATTCGCTCTGCCCGGCTACGTTAACGCACTAGGCAAGGACACAACCTTTCCGTTGGGACCGGCGGAGGGCTGCATCGTAGGCATCGCCGTAACCTGCGCATGTCTGATCGGACTGAAGGTTGTCCGCCTCCGCCATAAGATTCTACCTGCAGCATTGGTGCTGTCCGGCTTCTGTTGGGCGTTGCCGCTGCGCCATTTCACTGTCTATCACGATTTTCAGAGTCTTTTCTATATCGGCATCCCGCTGGTTTTCTTCTTTCTCGTCATGTTGTACATATACAGGCTGTCGAGCGACCGCCTCATTGCCGGCGCCGCCGCCGTCTCATTGTTCGTCTTCGGTTTTTCCGCCTTTCGGATGAGTTTCGTAGGCCACGATGCCGAAGAAGCAGAATTTCATGAAACGATGATCGCCGATTTCAAAGCTATCCGTAAAACGATGAACGGGGCAGACTCTGTATTCGTCGCTGTGTCCCGGAGTGAATACGAGTCCCTTATAGGAGCTTTTCACGCGGCAAATTACTATCTCGCCGGGAGCGTCATAGAATACGCGAGACGCGGGGCTGCCGACTTGTTTATCGCACGCAATCGCGAGGATATACTTGGTCTCCTCACCCCGAACAATCGGCTGATGTTCCTTTACGACCGGGCTGCTTACGACAGGCCGTACGCGGAACTCGGCGACCCTGCAATCGAATCCAACTGGAATGTCCATCTCAGAAATGGCCGGCTGGTGTACATCCGTAATGAACAATGCGGGAGTGGGGAGGACTTTGAGGCGACATTCTTCTTTCATATAGTTCCGCGTGACGAAAACGACCTTCCCGACCATCGCAAGCAATACGGTTTCGACAACCTGGATTTCAGTCCTGGTGAATTCAGTTTCGAGGCTGCAGGGCGGTGTATTGTGGAGCGGCCTCTGCCGGCGTACGCAGTCAGCCGAATCAGCACCGGCCAGTACATCCCTGTACATGGGAGTGCCGATACAGAGCGCATCTGGGAGGGGACTATCCGCCTTGACGAGTAAGCCCGCGAATGGGGTTGGATGCGTTCGACTCGCAGGAGAGAGGCCGTTGAGGGTTTTCAGGCGGCGCGGCGGCCCGCGACCGCTTTGCGCAGTTCTTCGAGCAAACTATCCCGGCACAGCCAAGCGAACAGGCCGACCGACAAAACGGCAATGCCGGAAAAACCGCCGGTGCGGGCCGGCAGATCGGCAGTCCCGACCGCGGAACACGCATACTCGCGGATACGGCGTTACAGGTCGGCGAAGGGAAGGGCCGTGACTCCGGAACCGAGAGGAAGGCGGATGTCGCCTGGATGCACCACGTATCCCGGCACCGCCGTATCGCCCATGTCCCTTTGGAATGTCTTGACGGCAGCGGCCATGGCCGGGCGCGGCGTAGAGGACAATTTAACCTCGATCGGCACGAGCTTTCCGCTGCGCGGGCCGGAAAGACCGCCGATATCGACTACGAAATCCACTTTCGTTCCTGCCCGGGTTCTCCAAAAATAAATCTGCGGGTCGATTCCCCGATGCGTCAGCGTCCTGACGATTTCGGAAAGCACCGCCGTTTCCATGATGGCGTCTCCCATCGGACCCGATGCCGCATGTTCGGGGTCTTTGAGACCCGCGAGGCAGCAGAGCGTGCCGACATCGGTGAAGTAGACTTTCGGAGCCTTGACGAGCCTCTTCCCCACGTTGGCGAAGTACGGACGCAACACGGTCACCTGGTAGCCGGCTTCGAGCACGGAGAGCCATGCCTTGACGGTGTTGACTGCAACGCCGAGATCCCGGGCGGCATCGGTCAGATTCAGGAGTTGCGCGCTGCGGGCCGCCAGCAGTCGGAGAAAGCTTTGATAGCGGGTCAGGTCTCCGACTTGCCGGAGCATGCGCACGTCTCGTTCGAGATAGGTCTGGATATAGCCGGCGTGCCAAAGGGATGTCTCCGGGTTGTGTTGCGCGGCAAGCTCCGGGTAGCCGCCTCTGAGGAATTCTTTCCAGAGGTCGCGAAAGGCAAGTTTCTTGCCGGCCCGCGCAGTGGTCTTGCCGGCCCGCGCAGTGGTCTTGCCGGTCCGCGCAGCGGTCTTGCCGGCCCGTTCAAGCGGGGTTTTTGCAGACGGCTGCCGTTCAAGCTCCCAAGGTAAGGGAATGTGCGGCTGCCCCTCAGTTTCCCGCCGGGAAAGCGGCAGCAGGCGAAGCATTGCCGCGCGGCCCGCCAAGGACTCGGTTACCTTTTCCGCAAGCAGCAAATTCTGTGAACCGGTCAACAGGTATTGGCCGTTTTCACGGCGGTTGGCGTCGATTTTCTCCTTGATGTATGCGAGCAGATCGGGCGCGTATTGCGCCTCATCGAAAATCACCGGGGGAGGATACGACTCCAGGAAAGCGCGCGGGTCTTCGAGTGCGGCCGCGCGAACGTTCGGCAACTCCAAGGAGACATAACGGCAACGCTTGCCGAAAAAATGCTGCAGCAGAGTTGTCTTGCCGGATTGGCGCGGTCCGGTCAGGACCACGGCGGGAAACGCAGCAGCGGCTCTCTTGAGTACCGGTTCCAACGAACGTTCAATGTAACGGGGCGTCTCGATCATCAATAGTTGATAATCTGCATTTTGAGTGCAGACTATCAACCTGAACCGAGGCAGGCGGCGCCGTTTCCAATGGAGAGATAAATTTAAGCCGGGGTGGTTTCCCGCCGCTTGGAAGAGGGGCGCCCGCGCCTGCTACTCGGCGGTGAAGACGATGCGCCCGGGCATGATCCGCACCGCGTCGAGGCCGCCTTGGAGAGGGATCGGCTTGCCCCAGACATAGGGCCGCAACTGCTCGGGAGCGAATGCCTTCAGAAACCATTCGAGCGCGGCGCCGCGCAGCGTGAAACCGTCGATCGTAACCGCGGCTACTTTTGCGGCGCCGTTGCCGCCGCGGGCTTCGTAGTCGATGTCGGCGCTCACGTTGCGGGCCTCGCGCAGCAGCAGGCGAACGGCGAGCGGCGTATCTTCCCCGGTCAGCCCCGCCGCCTGCGGATCGACGACCGCCTCGAGCGAGGCGCCTCCCTCCCGCAGCCGGATATGGACGTCCTCTACGCCCTGCGGAATGCCGGCGCTGCCGTGATAACGCAGGAAGGCGTTCAATTCGTCCTCGCTCAAAACGATGCTTTCTCCTCTCTCGAAGGAGGCAAGGGCGATGCGGTCGAGCTTGCGCTTCGCCGCCTCCGACATCTCCGGCGTGATCTCGGCAAAAAGAGCGGAGGCGAGCAGCGGCAGGAAAAGCAACAGCAAACGGGCAGTCATGGCGGCGAATCTTTCTGCAAGACCCACTCTTCATTCTCCACGATCTTCAACGCCGCGGCGGCCGCTTTGCTCTCCGCCGCTTTTTTCGACGGACCCTCCGCCGCCGCGCGGCATTCCCCGCCGACCCGCACTTCGACCGTGAATATCCGCCGGTGAACGGGCCCGCTTTCCGCCAGGACGCGGTACTCGGGGGCGTCCAGCTTGCGCGCCTGCGCCCATTCTTGCAGCGCGGACTTGGGGGCGCCCCCGGCAAGTTTTTCGACGGCTTCCCCGAGCGCTGCTTCCGTGAAGACCAGCGCCTCGACCACGCTGCGGGCGGCGTCGATTCCGCCGTCGAGATACACCGCCGCGAGCAGCGCCTCGACAGCGTTGACGAGCAAGCTCTTCTTGGCGCGCCCCCCGCTTGCCTCCTCGCCCTTGCCCAGCAGCAGGTAAGAGCCGATGTCCAGGCGCCGGCCGACCGCGGCGAGGTTATCCCCGCTGACGAGAAACGCTCTGAGCTTGGTGAGCGCGCCCTCCGGATAATGCGGAAAGCGCCTGTAGAGAGCGTCGCCGGCCACGAAGCCGAGCACTGCGTCGCCCAGGAATTCCATCCGTTCGTTGTGCTCCGCGCCGGAGTCTTTGCGGCCCACGCAAGCGGAGCGGTGGGTCAGCGCGCGGCGCAGCAGGGATGCGTCCGCGAACTCGTATCCGAGCGCGCGGGTCAGGGTCTTGGGGTCCTTGCTCATGACACAGCAGAGAACCTTACCGGTTCCGATCTTCCCCCCGTACGTCGGGCGCTATGCGCAAAACGCCGTGGAAAATTTCGGCATACGCCAGTAGTAGATGCACTTTCGCAATTCCCGCCGCCCGAACCGGCCCATCTGCTGACTTGCATTACCCTTGCCCCGAGGCAATACACTGATTTCTTCGCAGTTAAACCCGCAGGTTTCCGCAATATCCGACAGAATAAGATCCACCGGTACTTCCTCCCCGTGATATTGGACGTTGTCGTTGACCATCACGACTTGCCCCCCGGGTTTTGTGATTCTTGACAGCTCGGCGATAACGAGGGCCATTTCGAAGCAATAGTTTTCGACCAGGCGGATGACGTGCGGATTGCTCAACTCCGACTTCTGCCGATGCAGAGAGTTCAGAACTTCTTGGAGAGCAGCTTGTTTATGAAACGCAGTCTTCGCCTGAACCAACGTGTTCTCCCTCGGGTATTTCCAATTCAAAATATCGACTTTCGAGCGATTCTCGACGGTTGCGCTAATCAGGGCTTGACGCAGTTTGCCGAAATCGGCTTTGCTGAAGTTCAGCCAGGCGAGTTCCAGTGCGTATGTGCGCGTGTAATCGTAGCGGTTCGCATAGGGCGGCGAGGTGACCGTCAGGCCGATTGAGCGGTCGGGTATGTTGGCGAGTTTCTCCAGAGCCGAGCCTTGCAGCAGACGGGGGGGCTTGCCGCCGTAAATTTCTTTCAGCTTGGGCATGTCCTCCAGTATTTCGTCCAGTCGCTTTTGCAGCGCTTGGGGAAAACTGGGGATCGGTCCTTTGTCCATGCCGCCGCGGAGGCTCCGCCCGCAACGATTGTCCCAGCGAAGATATTGCCCGTCCTTTCGCGTGTAACTTGCCTCTTCCAGGACGCTCATACAAGCGAAATCGAGGATCGCGCGCATGTTGTCGTCGTCTAGTCCGGTCAGAAAACGCCGCGCTCTCGCAATCTCGTCCTCGGTTTTTGCCGGGAAGGCGCGGCTGGTGATCGGCACATGCGGAAACCGAAAAGCGTCGGCAGTTGCGCCGTTCTGCACGGATTCGATCAAGGCGCCGCCGGCAGCCGCGATGGTCTCGGCCTTCACGCTGTTGGCCGCTAACGAGATGGCGCGCGCGGCATGCATCCCCACCGGCATGATCTCGATACCCACAGCCTCGCGGCCTTTGCCGCCTACGATCAAGGGCGTCGTGCCGATGCCGGCAAACGGGTCGAGCACCGCCCCGTCCGCCTTGTTGAGCGCATCGCGGACAAGATCGGCGGAAAAACCTTCCTTGTAGCGCAGCCAACGCAATCCGGGTTGCGTCTTGTTTCCTTGATACGAAACGAACTTGCGGGAGAGTTCTTCGCGTATCGCTAGACGGTCTGCGAAGCGTTGTTGCAACGCATCGCGTTGCGCCCGTGGCGACTGCTTGCGGGAAGCCGCGGCCTGCCGGTCGGTTAAGGAAACTCTGAACAAGCAGGCTATTGACTGGGATAATAAGGGGAGAGCAGCGGGCACGGGGAATAAGGGGGAGAGCGATGGCGCAGCGGACGTTTGCAGAATTGGAGTACGAGGGGAAGAAGAAGCAGACGAGGCGGGAGAAGTTTCTGGCACGGATGGAGGACTTGATTCCGTGGGAGCGCTTGGAGGAGCGCATCCGCCCGTACTACCCCCAAGCGGGGCGGGGGCGGCGACCGTACGCGTTGGCGGTGATGCTGCGCGTGCATTGCGTGCAGTTGTTTTACAACGTGAGCGATCCGGGGATGGAGGACATGCTGTACGAGATCGAGTCGGTGCGGCGCTTCGTGGGCTTGCGTTTGGGGGATGCGCTGCCGGACGAGACGACGATTTTGAACTTTCGGCATCTGTTGGAGCGGCACGAGTTGGGCGGGAAGCTGATGGCGGAGATCAACGCGCACTTGGCGGAGCAAGGCTTGCGGCTGCGGGAGGGGACGATTCTGGACGCGACGATCATCGCGGCGCCGAGTTCGACGAAGAACAAGAAGCGGAGTCGCGACCCACAGATGCATCAGACCAAGAAGGGGAATCAATGGTATTTCGGGATGAAGGCGCATATCGGCGTGGACGCCGAGACGGGGCTGACGCATAGCGTGGCGGCGACGGCGGCGAACGTGGCGGATGTGACCCAAGGGCATGAGTTGCTGCACGGCGGGGAGCGGGAGGTGTGCGCGGATGCGGGTTACCAGGGGATCGACAAGCGCGCGGAGCATCGGGGGCGTAAGGTGCGCTGGCAAGTGGCCTTGAAGGCTGGGCAGCGGCGGCGCTTGGCGGCGGGCAGCGCGGAGGCGCGGGCGGAGCGGCGCAAGGCAGAGGTGCGGGCCAAGGTGGAGCACCCGTTTCTGTACGTGAAGCGGCACTTTGGCTACGCCAAGGTGCGCTATCGCGGCTTGGCCAAGAACCGGGAGCGGATCAGTCTGCTGTTGGGCTTCGCCAATCTGCTGCTTGCCGGGCGCTACGCGACGGCCTGAGCGCCACAATACAGGAGTCGTGCGTCCATGCCGGCGCCAAGCCGCAGAAGCGGAGTCGAAGCCGTCGCTGCGGGGTCAAAAATTGGCGTTGCGCAGTCAAAATCGGCAGGATTCAGCCGCAAAATTCGCCGGCAGCCCGGCTGCAACCGCTCCTTACGGACAACTTCAACCAGCCAACGCGCCAAAACCACTTTATTCAGACTTTCCCTAAGGGTTGGTGATCTCCACAAGGCCTGCGGACTTTGCTGCTGTCATCCGCATTCCGGCGTCAGCCGTGCGGCGCGCCAACTCGTCGATCTTCCACTCTTCCGCGCCCTTGACGTCTGAGCGCAAGGTGTTCGCAATGGGCTTGGTCCACTTCTCAGCGATGGCTTCCGGCCCGAGGACGACTCCCATGACCGGCCCGACATCGCCTGCATTCGTGTCCGTATCCCAGCCCGCCATCACGGCGATCGAGATCGTCTTCTCGAAGTCGCCTTGGCCGTAAAGCAGCGCGAGAGCGTTCACCGCGTTGTTTGGGAACACCCGGCGATTCTTGTCGCGGCCCTCCGGAGCCCATTTTGCGTCGATCTGCTCGTGTGCCTTCTCCCAGTCATCCGGCCATTGCATGCGCCACTCCATGACGTCTCGGATGCAACGGGCATAGTCGCAGTCCATGGGAATCACCGCCAACCCCGCTTGCAGCAACTTCTCCGGGTCGGACTCGAAGAAGGCTTCGGCCGTTAGTGCGGCCATGAACATTTCGCCATGGACGCCGTCGGTGTGGAATGAGACTTCGGCGTCGATGCGGCCGTACTCCGCAGCCGCTTCGGGGTTCCCGGGCAGCAGGAAGCCCCAGAACTCCCCCTTCATCTGGCCTCCCATAAACTCGCCTAGCTCGTGACGGCCGGACTCGGGAGGCCGGACTCCTTGCTTCAAAAGTTTCTCTGCGACCCTCACCGCTCGGCCGCAGTTCTGCGCCTCAAACACGGAAAACGACGCAAGCCACTTGTCGGCAATGTCCTGGCTTGTGATCTCGGCCCCCTTCTCTTCGATCAGGAGGAGATTCGCGATCTGATATAGCGAGTCATCGTCCGGGCCGAAACCGGTCGGGCCCCAGTTGTCCGCCGTGTACAACTGCTTTCGGCTCTGCCTCCGACGCGGTGGAGCCGTCTTGATGTAGTCGGTCAGCGGCCACTGCCCTAGCTCCTCGAGGAAGGGCTTGAGATCCCGCTTGTGCATGCCCTCCACGCTCATTCCCAAAGCCCCCGCGACGGCTTGCCCGAGCCACGCCCCGTGAACCTTCTCGTAGTATTCGGCGGCGGAGAGCGAGCGAACCGCCCCGCTCCCCTCTCCGGCCTCGGTCGGAGGCCCGCTGCCTCCGCACGACGCAAGCATCGCGGTCGTCAAGCACAGAACTGGAATTGCGTTCATTGAGCGCATGGTTGATCCTCCATTGCGGCCGCCGCCGGTCGAAGCATTGGCGGGACACCGCTATTCGCAACGACGGGCAGGAGACGACCGCCATCGATGTTACGCCATTTTATTGCATCTCTACAAGATTTTGTCAGCCCGTCAGGGTTGGCAGGCCATCGAATGTCGTCATTGCGGCAAAGCTGGAAATCCAAGTCATGCGCCTTCCCCAAGGACGCGATGACCAAGGCGATTACCGGCGGCGCATACCCAACGATCCAAGCCGTCGCCCTTTTTTGCGGGATCGGCGGCCTGACTCACGGCCTACGCTTGGCGGGCGTAACCGTGAAGGCGGTGACGCCCGACGCCGAGCGAGCTACTGCACCGGCGACTTCGACGTCGGCGTCAGGCGCGTGACCCGAATGGCCGAGCGGTCCATCAATGCGGGGATGCGCGGTCCGATGTCGTTTTTCCAGCGGTCGCTTTGGTAAACGGCCGCGTACAGGCGCCCTCTCTCTTCTTCGCTTTCGAAACGGCGCATCCAGATGTAGATGCTTTCGTCTTCCTCGCCGCGGAACGAAGCCGTGACGACCATTCCCTGGGCGATTTGGAAAGGGATGATTTCCCTCTCCATCAGGGCTATCCACTCGGCCATTTTGCCGGGCAGGATTTTGTACTGTCTGAGCTCGTAAAAAGCCATCGCGGCCTCCTTGCGCGCCGGTTGCGCAACAGCCCATTGTAGAGGCTGCCGCCGCGCTACGATGTTGGCATGCGTCAGGCGTTGCTCGCGGCTGCTTTGGCCGCGTTCGTGAACTGCGGCGGGCCGTCGGCCGGGCCGCCTCCGCCCAGCGCAATGCGCATGGTTGAAGAGACGTTGCACGGCGTTGCCGTTCCGGACCCCTACCGCTGGCTCGAGGACGCGGACAGCCCCGAGTCGCAAGCCTGGATCGCGCAGCAGACGGCGTACAGCCGCGCCTATCTGGACAGCCTTCCGCGGCGCGATGCGATTCGCAAGCGGATGACCGAGATTCTCGGCGCGGGGTCGATTTCCACGCCTACAGGCGCCGGCGGGCGGTACTTCTACTCGAAAAAGACGGGCGCCCAAAACCAGCCGGTCGTTTACATGCGGGAAGGGCTCGAAGGGGAGGATCGGGCGTTGCTCGATCCGAATGCGATGAGCGAGGACGGCACGACTACCGTCGATTGGTATGTTCCCTCCAAGGACGGCAAGCTTCTAGCCTACGGCAAATCGGAGAAGGGAACCGAGACCAGTACGCTCTACATCCTCGACGTGGACTCCGGGGAGCATCTTGCCGATGAGATTCCCAAGGTGCGCTTCGCCGATCCGCAGTGGCTGCAAGACGGCTCCGGTTTTTACTATTCGCGCCCGCAAAATGTCGAGTCCATCGGACCCGGCGAGGAAGTCTATAACCGTCGGATTTACTTGCACAAGCTGGGGAGGGATTTTCACGAGGACCCTCTGGTGTTCGGGGAAGGGCTCGAAAAGGCGCATATCCCAGGCGCCTCGCTAAGCGCGGACGAGCGCTATTTGCTGTTGGACGTTTTTCTCGGTTGGGGGCGGAATCGTCTTTATTTGCGCGACTTGCGCAGCGGGAAGACAACCGCGCTCGCGGAAGACGGCGAGTTCAGCTATTCCGGCGAGATCGTTGACGGCGTTCTGTACCTGTTGACCAATTGGGGGGCGCCGCGGTATCGGCTTTTCGCTGTTGACGTTCGGCGGCCGCGGCGCGAGGACTGGAAGCCGATCGTTGCCGAGAGCGAAGCGGTGATCGAGTTCGCCAAGGCGGTCGGCGGCAAGTTGATCGTCGGCCGGTTGAAAGACGCCCATTCGGAATTACTGGCCTATTCGCTCGACGGCTCGGAGCGCCGGGAGGTGGCTTTGAATGGGCTCGGGACCGTATCCGGGTTCGAGGCCGAGGCCGGCAGCGGCGAAGCATTCTTTCAGTTCAGCTCGTTCGCCCGCGCTCCGGCGGTCATGCGCTTGGATATGAATGTGGAAGAATCCGCTGCGAGCGAGTGGCAGAGCGTCGAATCGCCTGTCGACGCCGGCGCTTTCGAGGTGAGACAGGTCTTTTATCCGAGCAAGGACGGCACGAAGATTCCGATGTTCGTGATCGCCAAGAAAGGGACGCCGCGGGATGGAGCCGCGCCGGGATTGCTTTACGGTTACGGCGGTTTCAATATCGCCCTGACGCCTGCCTACTCGGCATGGATTTTCCCCTGGATCGAGGCCGGCAACGTTCTGGCGATCGCCAATTTGCGGGGCGGGAGCGAATACGGCGAGGACTGGCACCGCGCCGGGATGCTGGACAAGAAGCAAAACGTGTTCGACGATTTCATCGCGGCGGGAGAGTTCCTCAAGGCCGAGAAATATGTCGATCCGCGGCGGCTGGCGATTCATGGACGCAGCAACGGCGGGTTGCTGATGGGCGCCGCGGTGACGCAGCGGCCGGATTTGTGGCGGGCGGTCGTTTGCGGCGTGCCGCTGCTCGATATGTTGCGTTACGATCGGTTCCGCATGGCCAAGCTCTGGGTTTCCGAGTACGGAACGGCGGAGAATGCCGAGGATTTCCAATGGCTCTACGCCTACTCTCCGTATCACCGGGTCGAAGACGGCGTCGCGTATCCGGCGACATTGATTTATACGGCGGATTCGGATTCGCGGGTCGATCCCATGCATGCGCGCAAGATGACGGCGCGGATGCAGGCGGCTGCGCCTGCGGACGGCCCGATCTTGCTGCGCTACGAAGAGGCGGCCGGCCACGGCAGCGGCAAACCTCTGACCAAGCAGGTCGAGGAATGGACGGATATCTGGAGCTTCGTGTTCGCGCAATTGAACTGACCCGCGAATCTCCGGAGCGCCGCTCGGTGATACGCTAAACCCAGCATGTCGAAGAATTCGCCGACTCCGGCAAGGCCGCTCTCCTCTTGAATCCGGACGCTGCAAACGAGACGAACGGCGCGCATGCGAAAATTGTGCGCTCGGCCGGCGTGGTCAGCGCGGCAGTGCTATTGAGCCGCATTACCGGCTTGGTGCGCGAGGCCGTTTTCGCCGGGTTGTTCGGGTCGGGGCTGGCTTACGACGCGTTTGTCGCGGCGTTTCGGATTCCGAACCTGCTGCGCGATCTTTTGGCGGAAGGTTCTCTTTCATCGGCGTTCGTCACGACGTTTTCGCAGACGCTTTCGGCGCGGGGCAAGAACACGGCCCACGACCTCTCCAACCAGGTGACGACGCTGTTGACGCCTCTGTTGGCGTTGATTTGTCTGCTCGGGATGATCTTTGCGCCCCAATTGGTCGACTTGCTGTTTCCGGGCTACGCGGCAATCGAAGGAAAGAAAGAACTGACCGTTCTGTTGACGCGGATCATGATGCCGTTCCTGCTGTTCATTGCTTTGGCGGCGAAGGCGATGGGCGTGCTCAACTCCAGCGGACGCTTCGGAATCCCGGCGCTGGCGTCCGCTTTTTTCAACGTCGCCTCCATCGGCAGCGGTCTGACGATCGGGTTCGTTCTGGGGCCGCGACTGGGCATCGAGCCCATTGTGGGCATGACGGTTGGGACGCTGTTGGGCGGGATGGTGCAGTACTACTGCCAAGTTCCCGAGCTGCGGCGGCTGGGGCTGCGCTTCCGCCCGAAGTTCGACTTTTCCAATCCGGCGCTGCGGCAGGTGTTGCGTTTGATGGGGCCGACCGTAATCGGCGTGGCGGCCGTGCAAGTGAACGTGATGGTCAATGGCATATTCGCATCTGAAATTACAGGCTCCTCGGGCGAGGCGATCAACGGACCGGTAGCTTGGCTGAGCTATGCTTTCCGCTTCATGCAGCTTCCCTTGGGATTGTTCGGCGTAGCGGTTGCGTCGGCTACGCTCCCGGCGATTTCGCGTGATGTCGGTTCCGGGCGCATCGCGGAGTTTCGGGAAACGCTGTCGCGGTCTTTGGGCTTGGTGTTCCTGTTGACCGTGCCTTCGGCCGTGGGACTGGTCGTGCTCAGCCGGCCGATCGTGGGAGTGATTTTCCAGCGGGGGGAGTTTACGGCGAACGATACCGAGCAGACAGCTCTCGCTCTCTCGTTCTATTGCCTCGGGCTGGCCGCTTACGCCGCGATCAAGACCTTGACTCCGGCGTTCTATGCGTTGGACGACGTGCGCGCGCCGGTCACGGTTTCGGTGTTTTCGATCACGTTGAACTACGGCCTGAACTGGCTGTTCGTGGAACGGCTGGGGTGGGGTCACTGGGCTTTGGCGCTGTCCGTTTCGTTGGTCGCGACGCTGAATTTTTCGCTTCTGTTGCTTTTCATGCGGTCGAAAATCGGGGGCATCGAGGGACGGCGGCTGCTGACGGCGGTCTTGAAGATCGGCTTTGCTTCGGCGGTGATGGGGCTTGGCTGCAAAGCAGTGGATGCGGCAGTCGGCTGGCAGTGGGGCGAAACGTTTTTTCCGCGGCTGCTGACCCTGCTGGTCGCCGTGCCGCTGGGGGTCGGGCTGCTTTACGGGCTTTGCCGGCTCATGAAGCTTCAAGAATTGGCGCTTGCCGAAAAAGCGATCTTCTCGCGGGTGAACTCGACCTGATGCGCTGAAACCGCTCATTCTCCCGGCAGCCACCGGGAGAGCTTGGCTGTGACGGCAGGGTTCCGGGACGCTATGTTGGTCCATTCGTGGGGGTCGCGATCATGGTCGTAGAGTTCTTCGGAGCCGTCGGCGTAGCGGATGTACCGCCAGCGCTTGGTGCGCACGGCGTGGTTTCCGCGCTGGTAGGTCATGATCGCCGGGGTATCGCGTTCGCTTTCCGGGTCGCGCAGTTGCGCGAGCAGCGATTCTCCCTCCAGGCCCTTTCGCGACGGCAGGCCGCACAACTCGATCAGAGTCGGGTAGACGTCGAGCAGGCTGACGGGCACGGCGCTGCGCGTCCCGGGCGTCGTGACTCCCGGCGCGGCGAATATGAGAGGGACGCGCGTCGTGCGTTCCCAGAGGGCGAACTTTTCCCAGTGTTGCTTCTCGCCCAGGTGGTAGCCGTGGTCGGACCACAGCACGACGATGGTGTTTTCGGCGTAGGGAGAGGAGGCCAGAGCGTCCAGCAGCCGGCCGAGTTGATGATCGGCGTAAGTCGCGGCGGCCTGGTAGGCGCGCACCGCTTCTTGCCAAAACGTGGGCCGCCGATCGTTGGCGGCAAGAATGGTTTGGAAAAAGTACGCCTTCTGGTCCAGCAGCGCCAAGGCTCCCGGCGGCAGATCGGCGCGGTCGGCGGGGTTCGTCGCCGGCATGGCGACCGCGTCCGCCGGGTAGAAGGAAAAATACTTCGGCGAGGTGTGAAAGGGCATGTGCGGGCGGAAAAGCCCGATGGCCAGAAAGAACGGATCGGCGTGGCCGCGGCCGAGGAAGTCGATGCCGAAGTCGACCGTGCGCGCGTCCGGCGTGGAGCGCTCGTCGAGCGGCCATTGCCCCCAGTCGAAGTTCGGGCTCGCCACGCCTTCGACCGCAGTAGGCCCGTCCAGTCCGTTCAGCCTTGCGGGGGGCATTGGATCGAGTTGCATTTTCTGGAATCGGTGGAACGCATTCTCGTCGTGGTAAGAGCTGTTCCGGTGGTGGTGGAATATCTTTCCGGCGCCTTCGACGCGATAGCCGTTGTCGAGGAAATGTCTCGGCAAGGTCACCGCGTCGGGCGCGAGGGCTTTCCAATCGGAGCGATTGGCGTAAATGCCCGTCGTTGACGAGCGCCTGCCGAGCAGCAGCGCGGAACGCGACGGGTTGCAGGCCGGCGATTCGGCGTAGGCGCGAGTGAAGACGACGCCGCGCCGCATCAGCCGCCGCAGGTTGGGCATGTGCAGCGGCGAGGGGTCGTCCAGCGCCCAATCGTTGAGGTCGTCCACCGCCAGGAACAGAACGTTGGGCTTGGGGTTCGGCGCCGCGACTCGCGCGCGGGCCGGCGCGGGGCGCACGGCGGCGCGGACCGGTTTCTTGCGCGCCAGCGCATCGGCGGAAGAGACTCCCGGGGTGAGCGTGCCGGGGTGCTTGGCGCGCTGATCCAGCTCTTCCAGCTTGAAGCGCGTACTGACGATGAAGGGGGCCTCGCCGGGTATCCAGTGGCCGTAGGTCGTGGTCACAAATGTGCCGTCCGGCAGCAGTTCCAGGCCGGGGTAGGCGGTGTCGGCGCGGACGTGGTTGTCGAGCAGGCGGACGCGGTATTGCCCTTCGCGTCCTTCGAGCAGGTCGTCGTAGCGGCCGACCCAGCCGACCCAATCGCCCTGCGTCGGGCTGACCTGCGTGCGGTCGCGGAAGGTAATGAAGAGGCGTCCGTCCGGCGCGTATTTTGCCGTGTGGCGGTCGCCGGTAAGCGCGGCGGGCAGCTCGCGCGGCTCGCTCCAAGTCTCGCCTTCGTCGTCGGAAAAGACGACGAACGAGTTCAGCCGGCGGCTGTTCTCGCGGAGCAGAACCGCGATTTGCTTGCCGTCGGGAGAGCGCACCGCTCCGGGCTCGCAGAGGTGGGCCAAGGGGTGCTTGGCGATGATTTCAGGCTGCGACCAGGTCAGTCCGCCGTCGCGGCTGACGACCTTGTAAACCTCGAAATGCTTTCCTTCGGGATGGGCGGGCGGAT
This sequence comes from Bryobacterales bacterium, assembly GCA_965214915.1. GTDB lineage: Bacteria > Acidobacteriota > Terriglobia > Bryobacterales > UBA6623 > CATQHP01. The sequence goes on from CBDCCP010000002.1 coordinate 939,767, forward strand.
TGCGCAGCCAGCGGCCGTCGTCGTGAAAGAAGGCCATGTAGGAGCCGTCGCCGCGCTCGATCATGGAGCTCATGGCGACAATTCCGCCATAGCTGGATCCCGGCGTTCGAATCGGCTTCAGAGGCGACCAGCTCTCTCCGTCGTCCTCGGAATAGGCGACGCGGATACCGGCTGCTTTTCCTGAGAACAGCAGAATCCGCGGCTTGCCCTGGGGATCGTGGAGGCGGAACAGGGTCGGGACCTCCATCGATTCGGACCAGTTCGCGGGCGTGGGCAGGCGCTCCGTCCAGGTCAGTCCGCCGTCGTAGCTTTTCTTGTAAACGATGGCGCCCTTGCCGTGTCCCTTGGGGTAGGCGATCAGCATCGTGCGGTTGTCCGGCAGCAGCAGGGTCGAGGGGTGGCCGAGGTACTGTCCGGGCTCGCGGTCGACGATGACCTGGCGGTGAGTTTCCCCTGAAATGTCGATCGTTGGAATGGTGTAGCCCTCGGGCTGCGCCGCCGTCAACGGCAGGGCGAGCAGCAAGGGAAGCAGGCCGATGCGCATTGGCCGTCAGTTTACACGACGGCAGGTAGAAACGGCTCGCGGTCGCGCGGCCGTTGTCCCGCCCCGCCGACCGTTGACGCCGCGGCCCGGCCTGAAGAGGCGATTCCGAGAGCTTTGCATGGCGGGCGCCTCTCGCAAGCGTGTATCCTATTGAGTCTCACGCCATGAGCCATTGGGATCGAATCTATTCCTCGCGCGCCTATCGGCAGATGATTCGTCAGAAGACAAGTGCGGTCGTGGCGATGACAGTGTTCTTCATCGTCTACTACTTCGCGTTACCGGTGCTGGTCGGGTACTGGCCCGAGTTAATGGCCCGCACGGTGTGGGGCAAGGTGAACTGGGCCTACCTATTCGCATTTTCCCAGTTCCTCATGACCTGGGCGATCGCTTACATCTACATGCGTTACGCAGGCCGCTTCGACCGGGTCACAACGGACATCCTCGCCGACGCCGAAGACGCCGCAGTGTCCGGTAGTGCGGACGGAGGCAGGTGACATGACGCTACCGCTCGTCATGTTCCTGGCCTTCGTCGTAGCGACGCTGGGCATTACGTACTGGGCAGCGGGCAGATCTTCCGGGGAGAGCGCCTACTTCGCCGCCGGTCGCCGGATCACCGGGTGGCAGAACGGTCTCGCGATCTCGGGCGACTACATGAGCGCGGCGTCCTTCCTCGGGATCGCCGGCTTGATCGCTTTCTACGGGTACGACGGTTTCATGTACTCGGTCGGATTCCTGGTCGCTTACCTTACCGTTCTGCTTGTAGTGGCGGAACCGCTGCGTAACGCAGGGAAGTACACCATGGCGGATGTGCTTGCCTACCGCTTGCGGGCGCGGCCTGTACGCGCTTGGGCGTCCTTGAGCACGCTGACGGTCTCGACGTTCTACATGATTGCCCAGATGGTGGGCGCGGGCGCGTTGGTAAGCCTTTTGCTGGCCGGGTCGGGCATCGGCTACGCGCAGGCCGTTACCGGCGTCGGCATCCTGATGATCGTTTACGTGGTGTTCGGGGGAATGCTGGCAACGACTTGGGTGCAGATCGTCAAGGCGGTCCTGCTGATGAGCGGCGCCTTCCTGCTGAGCGTACTGGTGCTCGCGCGCTTTGGATTCGACGTCGGCAGCCTCTTCGCCGCCGCGTCCAGCGTCAGCCTGCAAGTTGATGGGGCCGCGGTCACGCGAGACTTCATGACCCCGGGCCACTATTTCAGGCCGCCATATGGCTCGCTCGATCTGATTTCGCTCGGCATGGCGTTGATCTTCGGCACGGCGGGGCTGCCGCACATCCTGATCCGCTTCTACACCGTGCCGGACGCCAAGACCGCGCGCGTGAGCGTCTTCTGGGCAATGCTGCTGATCGGCGCGTTCTACATCATGACGACGTTCCTGGGGTTCGGGGCGGCAACGATTGTCGGTCCGGATGCCATCGCAGCGAACGGCGGCACCAACATGAGCGCGCCGCTTCTGGCGAAGGCATTGGCCGGCGATGTGTTCTTTGCATTCATCTCGGCGGTGGCGTTCGCCACGATTCTGGCTGTAGTTGCCGGACTGACCATCAGCGCCTCGACATCGTTCGCTCACGATTTCTACTCCAACGTGCTGCACCACGACCGGGAGCGGAAGCCGGGCGAGGAGGTGCGCGTGGCCCGCTGGACGGCATTCGTCGTCGGCGCCCTCTCGATCCTGATCGCGATCGGTTTGGGGCCGAACGCCAACGTGGCGTTCCTTGTCGGCCTGGCGTTCGCCGTGGCTGCTTCGGCGAACCTTCCGGTGATCCTCTTTTCCCTGTACTGGAAACGATTCACGACCGGCGGAGCAGTGTGGGGAATGGCGGCCGGCCTGCTCTCATCGGTTGGATTGATTCTGGTGAGCCCCAGTTTCATGGGCGTGGACGGACCTGAAGTTGCGGAAGGGGCCCGTCACATGATCCAGGCTGCGGCGTGGTACCCGCTCAAGAACCCCGGTATCGTCAGCATCCCGTTGGGTTTTCTGGCAGCCTATTTGGGGTCGATCTCCTCGCGTGAGCCGGAAGCCGAAAACAAGTATGTCGAGCTGAGCGTACGGGCCAACACCGGCCTCGGGGCGGAACAGGCCACATAGCAGCCGAATCGAGCGCTCCGTCCAGGTCAGGCCGCCGTCGTAGCTTTCTTGTAAACGATGGCGCCCTTGCCGTGCCCTTTGAGGTAGGCGATCGGCATCGTGCGGTTGTCCGGCGGCGGCAGATTCGAGGGGTGGCCGAGGTGCTGTCCGGGCTCGCGGTCGACGATGACCTGACGGTGAGTTTCCCCTGAAATGTCGATCGGCGGAATGGCGTAGCCCTTGGGCTGCGTCGCCGCCAACGGCAGGGCGAGCAGCAGAGGAAGCAGGCCGATGCGCATTGGCCGTCAGTTTACACGAGCGTCGATAGAAACGGATCGCAGTCGGCGGCGAACGCTTTGTGCGGGTGGACTGTTTAAACTGCTGAAATTCATATTCACCGTTTCCCTCTGCACGTGGCCTCACCCGGTACCGGGGGCTTGATGCTGCTCGCCCTGCGGACGACCGGACGTGCAAGACGGGAGGCCCTCGACGAGGTATACTACAAGAAGGCGTACAATGACAATCAACAACCATGTTGTCGGGCTACGCATAAGCCCACAAAAAGCGACAAATATAGTCCAGACGGCCACAATTGATGCTGGGAACGAGCCATTTTCACGGGGAATGAAGAAATATTGGCATGTGGTAGGACAGCAAGGCGTACGAAAGCAAAGTCTATGCTGGCTATACGCTTGGGCTCACCAATCTCGAATGCGGCAGGCGTCCGATGAGGCGAAAGGAGCATTCAACAAGATCTTCGATATGAAATTCGAAAATTTTCCCGGCGGTTTCATCGATGAAGCAAAAAAGCAAAGGCACCAGGACAACGGCCAAATCGTTTCTGCTTGATGCCCCGCGTTCCCTCTTCGTGAATAATCTGTCTTGAATAGTAGCTGCTGTGAGAAGGCGATTCCGGTGAAATCGAATTGGCGCGTATTTGCGCAATCTCACTGTTGGCGGTGGACGGCGAGGAACGGCCCATTGGGAGTTGAAACGCTCTGCAAGATCGCTGTGATGAGCGCGTTGCCGTCCGGGACGATGAGCGGCAGGCGCACTACAAACTGATAGAGGCCCGCACAGCAGGGGGCTGTGCCCGCGTAGGAGACGTCTTCCGACGGAACTGCAATGCCGCCGAAAATAAACGAGACCTCATTCGCGAGACGCGCCAAGCCCCCCGGAATTTGGCCCGCTTCTAACTGCGGCTCGGTTTTCCCGAAACCGGTTCCGTACAGGGTGACGATCTCGCCCGGCTCGGCCGGGGTAAGCCCGACTCCGGGAATCGATCCGGGTGCGCCGACCAAGTCGGGGCCGCCGCCGTGCAGCCCACGACCGGGTTGCGGCCGTCGGGGTTGATCGGGAAGTTGAGGAACGCCGGAGAGACGGTCACTGCCTCAGTCGTTGTCGCCGGACCGCGTTGCTCGTTCTCCGTATCGCAGCTGTGAATCGCCTTGATTTGGGCCTGCCCCGGCGCCAAGTCATGCGGGTTGGGAGTATCGGCGATATAGAGGTTGCCCGCCCCATCCACCGCCAAGCCTCGGGGGAAGCATGGCTGCGCTGCCGTCGTCGGACCACCGTCCCCGCCAAATCCGGATTCCCCGGTTCCCGCGAACGTAGTAATCATCCAATCGGTCGTAGGTTGCGCCCCGGCAGGAGTAAATGGCAACGTGGCGCAGACGGCAAGCTTGAACAGCTTGAATGCAAGAGAACCGAGTTGGAGATACATCAGAACTCCTTTCCTGAGGTCGCCGCAACGTGTTCGATGAACTTCTCGCTATTGTCCAATTGCGAACAGCAATAGAGAATAGCGCACTGCCCGCTGCGAGGGGGTAGCGGGAACCTTCAGGTGGAACGGTATCGAGACCGCATTTGATGAGTTCAGGGCCGAGATTCGAGCCGATCTCTGCCGTGCCGTGGATTCAAGACGCAGGCATGGCGCTAACGGAAGCATTCGGGGATATAAGACCCCTATAAGACCCAAAGGCTCGGCGGGGTTTCATGTTCCCCTACCGGTCTCGGACACGTATCCACCGCGTCGCAGGCCCGCGGCCGATGGGTACTGCCAGTCCGCGGTCCCGTAACGCCGCCAAGGTTCGTTTCACTTGACGTTCGCCGATGTGGGGAGCCACCCGGGCGCAAATCTCGCGCAGCGCCAGACCGCCGTCTGCGCGGTCCAACAGAGCTAGAACGGCCTCTTTTCGTTCGACCGCGCCGCTTCCGCTACGCTGTTGCGGCACGAATCGATCGTTTCGGAAACGTACCGTCACGCACCCTCCGGCATCCTCGATTTGGGGGCGCGGCAGGCCTGCGGATGTTGTCAGTTCGGCCATCTTGAGCGTTCCGCGCCCCCATTCTTCGATTATGCCGCGGCGATAGAACGTCCGCGCGATCAGTGGGTTCCACGGCAGGGACTCGTGGGGCGCGAACAGCTTCTCCGGGGTCAACCCGAAGTGCAGCGTGCCGGAGGATGTCACCTCCAGGCGGTCGTTGTAAACCGCTACGCCTACGGAGCCGCCGCCGATCGAGTAATCGCGGTGGCACAGAGCATTCGCCAGAGATTCACGCGTCGCCAGAGGGGGGGTAGAGCGGTTCGTCGATCCGCTCGAAGCGTTCCGGCTGGATCCGTCCGGCGATGGGCAATGTCTGACGTAGAAAACGTTCCGCATGCGCAAGGAGCACGAAGGCATTGCCGTGGAATTGCCGATTGTCCAGAAACTCCGTACGGTCGATGCCTCGGAAATGGGCAACGCGAAGCAGGCATTGCGGCATCTCGAACTCGATACGCTCGGCGTTCCCGAACAATACCACCGCCGCGCGTCACAAAACTCCTTCTCGAAGAAGCCCCAGGCCGCGTAGTAACTCAGCCGGTTCCCGAGTTCCGGGGTCTGCCAATCGGCCTCGCCGGATTGCTTCCTCGACCGTGCGTCGGATCTCCGCTGCGTCGAGATCTTCGATCGACCAACCAGTGGCGGGTTGGTTCTCCCAGCATTGCTCACTGTGTATGCGCTCAAAGAGCGTCCGGTTGTATTCCTCGGTCGACATGGCCAAGGTGGTGTTGCCGACACGGAGATAGGCGGCGCCCTGGATGGAGTACGGCCGTGCAGCCCCCCGACTCACGTTGACCACCATCACCTCACGGTCTCCCGCTACGTGAACCCGCTCGATCGCTGGAAAGGCGGGCTGCTCGATTCTACGGATCTCGGCGCTCACTTCCTCTATCGTCCGCTCGCTCACCTGCTGGCCGATTACATTCCCTTCCGGCGAGACACCGAACAACACATACCCTCCGCGTTGGTTGAGCATGGCGCATACTGTTTTGACGGCATCGCGGCGGGTTCCCGTCGTGCTCTTGAACTCCGATGTTTCGATTCGCCTGCGGCGGCCAGAGCTACGATTCCATCAAGTGTCACGGGCGATCTTACCGGGCAGTCTCAGGAGTCCGCCACGCTTTCTACAGCATTCTTTCCGCGGTTTGCTAGGGAAAGTCTGAATAAAGTGGTTTTGGCGCGTTGGCTGGTTGAAGTTGTCCGTAAGGAGCGGTTGCAGCCGGGCTGCCGGCGAATTTTGCGGCTGAATCCTGCCGATTTTGACTGCGCAACGCCAATTTTTGACCCCGCAGCGACGGCTTCGACTCCGCTTCTGCGGCTTGGCGCCGGCATGGACGCACGACTCCTGTATTGTGGCGCTCAGGCCGTCGCGTAGCGCCCGGCAAGCAGCAGATTGGCGAAGCCCAACAGCAGACTGATCCGCTCCCGGTTCTTGGCCAAGCCGCGATAGCGCACCTTGGCGTAGCCAAAGTGCCGCTTCACGTACAGAAACGGGTGCTCCACCTTGGCCCGCACCTCTGCCTTGCGCCGCTCCGCCCGCGCCTCCGCGCTGCCCGCCGCCAAGCGCCGCCGCTGCCCAGCCTTCAAGGCCACTTGCCAGCGCACCTTACGCCCCCGATGCTCCGCGCGCTTGTCGATCCCCTGGTAACCCGCATCCGCGCACACCTCCCGCTCCCCGCCGTGCAGCAACTCATGCCCTTGGGTCACATCCGCCACGTTCGCCGCCGTCGCCGCCACGCTATGCGTCAGCCCCGTCTCGGCGTCCACGCCGATATGCGCCTTCATCCCGAAATACCATTGATTCCCCTTCTTGGTCTGATGCATCTGTGGGTCGCGACTCCGCTTCTTGTTCTTCGTCGAACTCGGCGCCGCGATGATCGTCGCGTCCAGAATCGTCCCCTCCCGCAGCCGCAAGCCTTGCTCCGCCAAGTGCGCGTTGATCTCCGCCATCAGCTTCCCGCCCAACTCGTGCCGCTCCAACAGATGCCGAAAGTTCAAAATCGTCGTCTCGTCCGGCAGCGCATCCCCCAAACGCAAGCCCACGAAGCGCCGCACCGACTCGATCTCGTACAGCATGTCCTCCATCCCCGGATCGCTCACGTTGTAAAACAACTGCACGCAATGCACGCGCAGCATCACCGCCAACGCGTACGGTCGCCGCCCCCGCCCCGCTTGGGGGTAGTACGGGCGGATGCGCTCCTCCAAGCGCTCCCACGGAATCAAGTCCTCCATCCGTGCCAGAAACTTCTCCCGCCTCGTCTGCTTCTTCTTCCCCTCGTACTCCAATTCTGCAAACGTCCGCTGCGCCATCGCTCTCCCCCTTATTCCCCGTGCCCGCTGCTCTCCCCTTATTATCCCAGTCAATAGCCTGCTTGTTCAGAGTTTCCCTAACCTTACCACAGTGTGCTTGATCTCGTAGCCAGCAGAGCAAGCCCGCGGTGACCGCGCCGCTGGTGGCTGACGACAGAGCACCAGCGAGCGCTGCCCGCATTGCCGATCATTCGCAAATCCTGTTCGAGATAAGTGGCGACATAGGAGCGGAGCCAATCTGCCGGTTCAAGCTGGCGACCGAAGATGTGGGGAAGCCGCTGGCAAAAAGAGTCTCCTCAAGACTTGCGGGATGCCGATCAAAGCGCGATCTCGCCCAGGTCAGAGGCAGCAGTCGATGCACCTCCGTTAGTCCGGCCAGAGACTGGCTGACCGACGCCGGCGAAGACAAGTTTTGAGAGCCGCTGAGAAAGAATCCAACGCCCGGTCGTCGAATCGTTGTCGACGATGCACTGTAGATACGAAGGCGGGTCGGGCGCGCTGTAAAAGGCCCGTGGATCCTCAGTTGCGAATGCGTCTTCGTCAGGAGCTTCCAAAGTTACGTATGGATGCCGCTGAAACAAGGCTCGGCATAATGTGGTTGCCACTTTGTCGGGGATCAGTGAGTGTGATGAAAGGCGATCGGGTCGCCACTCAAATCAGTTCCGGGCGAGGTCTCGAGCGACCATCAGAATTCAGAGTCCAACAAGAGTAGGCCGCTTGCGGTAAAAAACAACATTCGGGAACCGCCGCCAGTCAATCGACAGCTGCTGTATCCCGGACAAATTCACCGTCGCTTGCAGTATACGGAGCCCGTGGAAAAAAGGCTGCCGCGAACCGGGATTCCGCTTTCCTTGAACCTGTAATCGATTTCGCCCATGATCTGACGAGCCATATCTCCGATCATTTTTTTTATACCGTTGATTGTTCTCGTGCGGCGGGCCGCTTCAAATTGCGGGCCGAACTCGTTAAGCAGCCCATCCTGCAAGGGTTCGACGGCCGGGCGTTCCTGGGATGCAGCGTCTTCCATCAGTTTGACGTTTTCAGATCGCTTCATGAACTCCCAAAGCTCCCGTCCAAATGACGTTCCATATAACTCGGGATCTCGTGGGTAGTATTCAAGGTTTTTGGGAACGTTACTCATGAGTGCATTATAGCCGTCCCCTACAGATTCGGGTTGATCACCGGCCAGGGATTCGCCTCGCTGTCTTTTTCGATCTCGACCTCGATCACCGCCGGCTCCTCCGAGCGGATCGCTCGCTCAAGCTCTCGCTCAAGCCCTTCGGGGGTGTCGGCGCTGGCGCCGCGCACGCCGAAGGTCTCGGCCAGCGCCGCGAAGTCCGGCGTATCGAGGTCGGCGCCTGTGGCGCGGCTCTGGAACAGCCTGATCTGATCGCGCCTGACATTCTGATAGGAACGGTTGTTGAAGACCACCGCGACGACGCCGATGTTCTGCTGCGCGGCGGCGGAAAGCTCCGCCAGACCGTACAGGAAACCGCCGTCGCCGTTGATGGAAACGACCGTCTTATCGAGATTGGCGATCTTCACCCCCAGAGCCGTCGGAAAACCGAAGCCCAACGTACCCTGGAAACCCGACGAGATAAACGTGCGCGGGGAGTAAATCGGAAAGCCGCACAAGGCAACGTATCCGACCTGCGAGATTTCTTCGACGAGGATGCCGTCGCGGGGCATCGCCCGGCGCATGGCTTGAAGATAGGCGGCCTGCGGTTGGAGGCTTTCGATTTTCGGGCGGGCGGCCCGCTTGGCTGCGGCGATGCGCGCCCGCCGCGCGGCGTCCGGCAGCGTTTTGTCCTTGAGATGCCGCGTCCGCAGCTCGCGGACGAGCGCCGCGGTCGCGTCCGCGGCATCCCCTACAACCCCGGCGTCGGCGCGCAGGCGGGTCATTTCCACCGGATCGATATCGATGCGCACGAGCTTCGGATGCGCCGGGCGCTCGAGATAGCCGCCCGGCGGCCCCCAACGGATGTACGGCGCTTCGAGGCGAGTGCCGATGGCGATCAGGACATCCGTCTCCGCCCACAACTCGTAGGCTTCGACGCAATTGAGCCCCAGCGCGTACACTTCGCTGACCACGCCGCGGCCGCTGCGGAACGCGCCCACCGGCGCATCGAGCAATTCCGCCAAGGCGAGGACTTCCCCGCCCGCTTCGACCGCGCCGCTGCCGGTCATAATCAATGGATTCTTCGCCGCGGCGATGAGTTGCGCGGCGCGGCCGATTTGGCGCTCGTCGAGCGGCGGTTTCGCCGGGGAGGGCCGAGCGGCGGGAAACGCGACCGGCGCGCGGCGGGCCATGATGTCCCAGGCCATTTCAATGGACACAGGGCCCGGGCGGCCCGTCGTCATTTGGCGAAAGGCTTCTTCGACAATCTCCGGCGCCTGCGCGGCCGAGTCGATGCGCGCCGCCCACTTGACGAGCGAGCGCATGGTTTCGAGTTGATTGGGCAATTCGTGAAGGTAGCCGCGCCGTTTGCCGATAAACGCCGACGGAACCTCGCCGGTGATGCACAGAACGGGTTCGTTGCAGCCCCAAGCCGTGCATAAAGCCGCCGTGGAATTGAGTACGCCCGGCCCCGGAACCACGCAATAGACGCCGGGCCTGCCCGTAGACCGCGCGTAGCCGAAGGCCATGTATCCCGCGCCCTGCTCGTGGCGGCTGAATATGCTTTGTATCTTGCCGCCGTGACGGTGCAGCGCATCGAATACGGCGTAGGTTTGCACTCCCGGCAGTCCGAACACCGTATCGACGCCGTGGTCGATGAGCGAGCGTACGATCGCCTCGCCTCCGCTGATGCGCTCCATAGCCATCCAGTGTATGAGAACACGCGAGGCGCGCAGCCCTGCTATCCACTATTCACTATCCACCGGCCGCGAAGCGGTCTAGCCGGGGTCGTGGCAGAGATCGCAGTCGTTCGGCGCGCTGTGCTTGGCGTGGCAATCCATGCAGGCCAGCATCGAGGTCTTCTTTTCCTTGAACAGCACTTCGCGTTCCGCGACCGGCCCGTGGCAACTCTCGCAGGCGATGGCGGCGTCCTCGACGTGCGAAGCGTGTGAAAACCAGACATAATCGGGCACGCGGTAAATCTTGACCCACGGCACCGGCTTTCCCGCCTTGCTGAACTCGGCCAGCTTCTGAATGTGCGGGCTTTCGGTTTTGATTGCCGCATGGCAGGCCATGCAAGTCGCCTCAGCCGGATAACCGGCAGCAAATCCGGGGTCTGCAATCGCGTGGCAGTCCCCGCACTTCACGCCCAGCCCGACGTGGGTTTTGTGACTGAACGGCAACGGCTGCTCGACCGGCTCGAGATCGAGCTCTTCGGCGGCGGGCTGGTAGCCGACCTGCGCCGCAACCGCGCCGATTACCGCCAACGCGGCGCAGGCCGCCGCTGCGAAAACCCTAACCCGAAAGGATGCCGTCACAGCCCGGGACCTCTGCGCGCGCATGAAGCCGATGCCGTTGTCCTTGTTGCAGGCAAAGCGGCGAAGCAGCCGATTTCAATCGCCATGCCCGCAGTCTGACACATCGCCGCCCAGCCGGGCAATCAGCGCCGTTGCCGCGGCGGTTCGACAGAAGCAACGCATGGACATGGCCGTTTCACTATAGCGCCTGCGTGTATAATCGTGAGTCTCCGTCGTGCTTTCCTTTCTTGGCAGCGATGCGCTCGCAGAAGCTTTGGCCTTCGCTTGGCCGGCGGCGGCAACGCTGGCTCTATTCGTTTTCCTGATCCGGCTGTGGTCGCAATTCGAGTTGCAGGCGGCCGAAGAGCGGTTGCGTTCCGAGCAGAGCGGCGAACCGCCCCGGAAGAACAACGCTGCGAGCGGCGCTTAGACGATGGGTCTGTTCAAGACGCGCAGCGCGGCGCTGTACGGGGTCAACGCGCTGCTCATCGACGTGGAAGTCGATGTTTACCGCGGCAGCGCCAGGGACTTTTTCATGGTCGGCCTGCCCGACACTGCGGTCAAGGAGAGCCGCGAGCGGCTCAAGTCCGCGTTGACCAACGCTGGTTTCGGCTATCCCAGCCAAGCGGTCACCATCAATTTGGCCCCGGCCAACATCCGCAAGGAAGGGGCGGGCTTCGATCTGCCCATGGCGCTGGGCATTCTGGGCGCGACCGGCGCGCTGGCCGCGGGCGCCGCCGACGGCTTTCTGTTCTCCGGCGAGCTTTCCCTCGACGGCGGCATCCGCCCGGTGCGCGGGGCCTTGCCGATGGCCGTATGCGCCAAGGAGCAAGGCATCGGCAAGCTCGTCGTGCCGGCGGCGAACGCGGCCGAGGCGGCGGTGGTCGAGGACATCGACGTTTACCCCGTCAGGCATCTGCGCGAGATTCCGCCGTTGCTCGAAAGCCCCGGGGAACACCCCACCGCCGCGCGCAACGGCGCCGCGCCCGCAGCCGGCGCGCTGAGCGTGGACTTCGCCGAGGTGCGCGGCCAGGAGACGGCCAAGCGCGCCTTGGAGATTGCCGCCGCCGGCGGGCACAACGTGTTGATGGTCGGCCCGCCGGGCTCGGGCAAGACGATGCTGGCCAAGCGGCTGCCGGGCATTCTGCCTATGCTGACCATGGACGAAGCCGTCGAGACCACCAAGGTGCATAGCGTGGCCGGCGTGCTGGGCGAGCACTGCGGCCTGCTGCGCGAGCGGCCTTTCCGCTCGCCGCACCACGGCGTCTCCAACGCCGGCCTGGTCGGCGGCGGTTCGGGCATGCCGCGCTGCGGCGAGGTCAGCCTGGCCCACAACGGCGTGCTGTTTCTCGACGAGTTCCCCGAATTCCCGCGCAACGTGCTCGATCTGCTGCGCCAGCCGCTCGAAGACGGCCGGATCACCGTCGCCCGCAGCGGCATCAGTCTGACCTTCCCTTCGCAATTCATGCTGGTCGCCGCCATGAACCCCTGCCCCTGCGGCTACTTCGGCGACCCCAACCGCGAATGCCGCTGCACGCCGCCGATGATCCAGCGCTACGTGGGCAAGATCAGCGGCCCCATGCTCGACCGCATCGACATCCACGTGGAAGTGCCGCCGGTCAAGTACCGCGAGTTGCGCGAGGATACGCCCGCCGAAAGCTCGGAGAAAATCCGCGAGCGCGTCGAGCGCGCCCGCGAGATTCAACTGCGCCGCGGCTACGCCAACGCCCGCCTGCCGGCGAAAACGATCCGCAAGCACTGCAAGCTGGACGCAGCGAGCGAGCGAACGCTCGAAACCGCCGTGCAAAGACTGGGCCTCTCGGCCCGCGCCCACGACCGCATCCTCAAGGTGGCGCGCACCATCTGCGACCTCGCCGGCCTCGACCACATCCGCGCCCCCCAACTCGCCGAAGCCGTCCAATACCGCAGCCTCGACCGCACCTACTGGACGTAACCCGGGCTCGGCGGAGCGGCGGCAGATGCGGTTTTTTCAAACGCGGCAGCAAATTCAGCTATACTGTTCCTTGTAGATTGAAAGAGTTCCCCGTACACTCGCGGATAGCACGGCATGACGACAGACACCATCGCGATCATTGTTGCGGCGATAGGGCTGGGCGTCCAGCAATGGCGCGGACAACAAGCGACCGAAAGAGCCATCGGCGAATTGCGCGAGAGGATGGCGCGTCTCGAAGGCTTGTTCGAGGGATTTACCAAAGCCAAGCAGTCAACATGAAACCCGAGGACGCTGGGGAAACATAGCTGCTGCTGGGACGGCGCCGGCATTCACATTGAACGTCCGGACCGCAATTCGTCGAGGTCGCCGTCCCAACCCGACCCGCGAAGCTGCCGGGCTTCCTCGACGCTGAAAGGCTCCGTCGCAAGCGCTTGCAGCGCAAAGTTAACCGCCTCGCGCTTCGTCGCCAAACGGTAACGTCGCATGACCTCGGCGCATGCCTTATCGTCGATATCCACCTTGGTGCGCGACATGCACCTAGCGTCCACCATGAGCGGATACGGTCAGGGGCTTATTGCCGCGATGTTGGCGGCTCGGAAATACGCCCCTGAAAGATGTTAAATGTTTGTTAACACACTAGATATGGCTTGCTGCCGGCAGGGCTGCCGGTTCAAAATACGTCTGCGCTACAGCGAACGCAACTATCGCAACTATAACGTTACGCACTTACTGTTGCTTGTAGAAGATAGCGCGAGCAACGAGCGGGAGCCGAGCAGTCAACAGGAAACCTGAGCGCGGCTGGATGCCCGTTCACGCTGTGGGCCGCAGATTATTCATAGGAACCCAGACAGGAACTTTTTTAAGAATGGAGCTTTCAGGTTGCCGTCGTTGACTGTGGGTTCTCTTTTCAGCGGCATGGGCGGATTCGTTTCAGGGTTCGCTTCGGCCGGGTTCAAGGTGCTCTGGGCCAACGACATCGACCCTGACGCCTGCGACGTATTCCGCCACCGGTTTCCCGATGTTCCGCTGTTCGAGAAGGACGTGCGGGATCTTCCCGCCCGGGAGTTGAAGCCGGTCGATGTTCTGGCGGCTGGGTTTCCCTGCCAAAGTTTCTCGCAGGCAGGGGAGCGGAACGGATTCGGCGACCCGCGCGGCAAGCTCTTTTTCGAGATTCCGCGTATCGTGTCGGAGTTTGCCTCGAAAGAGCGCCCGCGGCTGATCGTGCTGGAGAACGTGCCGCACTTGCGCGTCGGGGCAGGTGGAGAATGGTTCGATATCGTCCGGCGGGAACTGCGGAGGGTAGGTTACTGGTTCCGCGGCGATTCGTGCTGGACAGTGAACGTGAAAGACGTAACGGAATTTCCACAAAACCGCCAGCGTCTTTTCATGGTGGCGGCGTCCCGCGCACATTTCTCTCACAACCCTTTTGTTCCGCCGTCTTCCGGCAACGGCCCCGGACGGCATCTGAGCTTTGACGAGATCCTGAATCGGAACGTTCTCGGCAACGACGAAGCATATCTTCACCGAGACAACCGCTACTACAAGATGATCGACAAAGCATTGCCCAAGGACGAATCGGCAGGCAGCGTGTGCCAGTTGCGCCGCTCCTATGTACGCACGTATAGCGACGGGTCGTTTCCGACGCTGACGGCAAATATGGGGAGTGGCGGGCATAATGTGCCGTTTATCCGAGACCGGCAGGGGATTCGGCGGCTGAGCGTCGATGAGGTTGCCCGGTTGCAGGGGTTCCATCCGGAGAAAAACATTTTTCCGGACATCCCCGAGAACGAAAAATACCGGCTGCTGGGCAACGCGGTGTGCGTCGGCTTGGCCCGGCTGTTGGGCGAAGCGTGCGCCCGTGCATTAGGGGAGAACGGATGACCAACGAAATCGGCTGGCATTTCCCGTCAAACGGCGGCGGCCTTGAAGACGGCTATAACGATCCTGGAATCGCTACCTTTGCTGGGAGCCCGTTGCCAAGCCTTGCACGCGAAATACTGCAAAACTCATTGGACGCATCGCGGAGCGATCTGAAAGAACCGGTGGACGTGTCGTTCGAACTGTTTAAATTCAAGCGAGAGCAAGAGATCGGCAGAGCGGAACTGGATGCGGCGCTTCGATCCAGTCTTAAAGCTGCCGCGAAAGATCCAAAAGAGCATCAGCAGGCTATTTCGTCCGCAATAAAACTTTTGGAACAACAGAAGCTGACATTTTTGAGAATATCGGACAGCAACACAACGGGCTTGCAGGGCGATAACTGGCATGCTTTGGTGAAGCTGCAGGGATCCAGCCGCAAGGACAACCCAGGAGCGGGAGGTTCTCATGGAATCGGCAAATATGCAGCGTTCGCGGTATCTCCGTTGCGGACAGTCTTCTACTGGACGTGTTTCGAAGAAAACGGCAAGCAGATCGAAAAATTTCAGGGTAAGTCGGTACTTAGATCGCACGAAGGGCCGGAAAAAGAATTGACGCGGGGCACGGGGTTCTTCGGTATCAAAAAAAACTGCCGAGAGTTGTGCGACACGGAGATACCCCATCACTTTCGCATTTTACGGGAGGGCAATCGGCCCGTAAGGGGAACCGGGTTATGGATTGCCGGCTTTCAGGGCGACGACGGTTGGCAGAGAGGAATCGCAGAGAGCATCATCGAGAACTTTTTCTATGCAATATCCATCGGCAAGCTGACGATTACGCTTGAACCAAACAGTGAAATGGAGGATCGTGGCCTTCTCGATATGAACGAATCGTCTCTAGATAAATGGTTCGACTGGATACAGGAACATGCCAGCGACTCCGAAGAAAACGGAGGGGCCGAACTCGAGGAAGCACGAAAATTTTCGGAACTGACCCGTAGCCAGCCACCGACAGCAGAAACGGAGGATACCGATTTGGGGCATTGCCGACTGTGGATTCAGACAGGCGATGGATTGCCGAGCAAGGTCGCGCTGGTACGTGCGACCGGCATGTTGATCACAACCGAACAGAAGGGTCTGATACGGTTTCGCGACCTGCGGGATTTTGCCGCAGTTTGCGTGTTCGAGAGCAGCAAGGGGAATGAGTTGCTGCGGAAAATGGAGAATCCGAAGCACGACAAGTTCGAGCCGGACAGACTGCCGGAAGACGAGAGGGCAAAAGGCAAAAGAGCGTTAAACCGAATCGTCAAATGGATACGCGCGCAGATCGAAGATAAGGCCAAGCCTCCGCAAGCGAAGCAGGTAACCGTGCTTGCGGAGTTGGCGCGTATTCTCCCCGACATTGAACCCGATGAAAAATTCGGATCGACAAGTGCGGGGGGGGGGGGGGGGGGGAGGGGGAGAGAAGAGTTTTGACGGACGCCCTTTTATCAAGCTCACGCCGCGAAAGCGCCCCAAGTCCATGCCTCCGGTCGGCATGGAAGAAGACGACGTGGAGGGGCCAAGGGGCGGAGCGGAGGGCGGCTATCCGCCAGGCTCGGGCGGGCAGCCTGTGCCGCCAAACCCGAAGAAGCGGCCATCAAAAAGCAGTGGCGGACCGGGCAAGGCCGTACCCATCCACGACTTGCGGATTGTACCGTTGGCGGATGCGGACAACCGTTGCCGGGTCAGCTTCATGCCGCGATGGAGTGGAGAAGCGCGGCTGCAGTTCGCTGAAGCCGGAGACTCCACGGATATGCCGCTGGACGATATCCGCGCTTGTTATAAGAACGGAAAAGGATTGGACCTCGATAAGGTTGTGCTCAAAGAAGGCGAGCGGTGGAACTTTGAGATCACAAGCGACAGGTCGATGCGAAACCGAGCCTATTGCCTGCGGGCATGGGACGTTAAAAATAAATGAAGTTCAACCCTGCAAAATCGTACCCGCATCCCGTACTGCGGCCTAACAGCAGCGACTATCCGAAAGCCGAGTTTCAGGTTGAGCTCAATCTGGAGCGCATCGAAGGCACGACATCCCTGCAGTTCACCGCCGATTTCGCGCTCAGCGATCCTGATTTGTTGAACTTGGTCGATTCGGGAAAAGCCGAATATGTTCTGCTGCTGCGTTGCCCTCAAACATACTTCCGAAGCATCGAGCACAGTACAGAACCGAAACTGTCGGGGAAGATACCCGACGGACGCTTGTCTGGGCGGACGGAATTCCACGCATTTCTAATATGCATGCGCAGCCTGTTTGGTTTTCAGGCCAAAGGATGGCACAAGGATTTCGAGGGGATGCGGTTCGACATCGCGGTTGGAGCGGTGCTGGCGGACGACGAACCCAAGGAGTATTGGATTGACACAGTCGAAGAGTCGGAGATCGGATCGATTTTCGAACTTGGGCTGAACAGCAGCATGGACAGCGGAACTTGGCGCGCTCGATTGGACGATCATCGAGTGAGGCTTGAAATGTCGAAGGGCGACTACAACCGGTTCCTAAAGGCGCGCAAACGGGCGGACGGCACGCCCGAAGCGGCTTACATCATGAACTCGGTGTATTTACCTGCGCTCGTCTGGGTGTTGGAGCAGGCTGACCGCGACAAAGACGGTGAGCAATTCGCCGATCTGCGTTGGAGGCGCGCGCTCGCTAAGCGGTTGGAAGACCACGATTGCAAAGAGTTGGGGGCCCTTTCAGCAGACCGGCTCGAAGACGCACAAAAACTGCTTGAGGAACCGTTCAAGAACTTGCCGTTGATGATGGATGGCAGCCAAACATGAAAAATATGCGGTATCTCGCGGCACGGGCCGTGAACGACCTGCGCCGGGACATAGGAAAGCGTCTGGACTGGTACTACGGGGAAGACAGCAAGGATTGGGCGGACCTGGAAGTCAAAGCCGAGCACGTCCGCGAGGCAGATCTGTTCGCCGCTCCGGTCGGAGAAAAACTGACGCAGGCGGAGAGCACAGCGGATGCCGAGAACGCCATGGCGGTACACAATGCGCTTGCCGCTCTGACCCCGCGGCAGGCTGCCGATGAGCGTTTGTGGGTGTATCTGTGCCATGCGGAGTGCGCCCCATATGTGCGGAAGCGATGGCTCAAAAAGCAGCCGAACAAAATCGAAAATGCTGTCCGGGAGGTACAGAACCATTTTTTCGTGAACGGCAACCGCGGCTTGATCCGAGACAACGGCGTGTCGCGGTTGTGGTGGCTGGGCTTCATTGCGCACAATGTGGACGCCGAACGGCCGCGCAGATTCCTGGACATCCTCCTGCACCGGCAAGACGTGCGCTCGGCGTTGATCGAACGCCCGTCGGTCTCCATGAATACACGGGTGCTGAAGGCCGTCTATACAGTCATGCGGGAGCATTGGAACGAAGACAAAGGGAAGCCGCTGGAAGACTCTAACCCGTCTCTGTTCCAACGGGAGATCTTCAGGGATTGGATGATCGGGCTGAACCGGCGGGGCGGCGTGGTGCTGCTGGACGCTTTACCAGAGAAAGAGCTTGAAAGTCTGGTGAGGGAAGAGGCGAAGCGAGCGTTGCAGGCAGGCTCCGATGACGGACAATCTCAGTCCTGAAGACCGCGCCCGGTGCATGTCGAACATCCGCTCGCGGGGAATGAAACCGGAATTGGCGGTGCGTTCGATGGTGCATCGCATGGGCTATCGGTTTCGGCTGCACAAGCACGGGCTGCCGGGATCGCCCGACCTCGTGCTGGCGCGCCATCGGGCTGTGATCTTCGTTCACGGCTGCTTCTGGCATTGGCACGAGGAGGCGGGCTGCCCCATCGCGGGCCTGCCGAAATCGAACCTGGAGTATTGGCAGCCGAAGCTGTCGCGGACGCGGGCGCGGGACCGCGAGAACGCCGCTGCGCTCCAGGCGGCGGGGTGGCGCGTCTTGACCGTTTGGGAGTGCGAACTGCGGACTTCCCCCGAATCGGTTATGGAGCGGGTGTCGCGGTTCCTGGCGCCGTGAAGATGCCGGACTACACCCGCCTTCAACGCCCTAATCGGCGTGCGCCCCGCGCTTGAGGATCGGCCTGTCGTCGTCGTCTTCGGGTGGGGCGTTTTCATCGACCTCGATCGTATCCGCCGGGGCGCTGCGCCGCAGGCGCGGGCGGTTGGGGTCGTCCGCCGGCTTGCGGCGGTTCTGGAGTTGCGCCAGCCGGGCCTTCACGTTCTTGAATTCGCTGTTGGTCACCACGTATTGCGGCTGCTCGGGCAGCAATTCGTCGATTGTCTTCTGCACGATCTTGATCCGTTTTTCCGTCAACGGGTGCGTGCTGAACGCCGCGGCGACCTTGCTCGTCTTGCGCTTCTGCGCCGCCTTCAGGCGCTCGAAGAACTGCACCATCGAAACCGGATCGTAGCCGGTCTTGTACAGGTACTGCACGCCCAAAAAGTCCGCTTGCTTTTCGAACTCGCGGGAGAACTTCAGGAAGGTCATGGGCACCGCGAAACCGGCCGCTTGGCGAATGCCGTAACCGGTCCAGCCTCCCAGGAAAACCAATGGGATGGTGGCCAACTCGGCAAGCTGCCCGCGGGAAGCGTTGCGCGTTCCGTGGCGCGCCGCCACGTGCGCGATCTCATGCGCCATGACGCCGGCCAACTCGGCCTCGTCCCCGGCCAGATTGACGATTCCCGTATTGACGTAGAAAAAACCTCCGGGCAGCGCAAAAGCATTCAACTCGTCGGAATCGATGACCTTGATCGTGAACGGAACCTTGGCGTCGGAATTGCGCACCAAGTTCTGCCCGATGCGGTTCACGTATTCGGAAACGATCGGGTCGTCGACGATCTTCGCGTTGCGCTCGACATCCTGCGCCATCTGCCGCCCGATCTGAATTTCTTTTTCGAGCGAATAGAAGTTGACGCCGCCGCCGACATTTCTGTCGCCGATTTGCGAAACGTCTTCCTTCGGCCCCTTGGGCTCGCGTTTTTGAACGGCGTCTTTGGCCGGCGCTGCCGGCGCCGTCAACGCGGCCGCAAGCAGCACCGCCACAGGTAGGCGTTTCATGCGATGTCTTGCAGGGTGTCTCATGTCGATTGTGACGCGGGCGCGGGCGCCGCGGTTGCGGCCTTAACGACGCTTTTACAGTCCGCTCCGCCGGTGCCGCCGGCAACAGTTAACCGCCCGCGTGACTTTTGCCGCTGGCGGTTAACCGCCGTAGTGCCACGAACGGGCGCCGACAAGCCGAACGAAGGCCCCAAGGGAGCGCCGAACATGTGGGAGCTATGGGTAACGTTTTTGGAGCTTGTCGAATCTCATCGCCGGCGGCGTGCTCGGCAGCCGGGCTAATCAGCTTTTCGCTATTTCATCGGCCGCTTCGTCCTCGAAGCGGTCTGGAAGTTTCTTGGGGTTGGACGTTCTTGAAGAGAAACTGAAGCAAAAGGGACGGTAGCGGGCCGCCGCAGAGCGCGAAGCGGAGCGCGGAACGTCCGGCAGCGGGAAATTCGACCGTTTCCGGCGCAACCCCTTCGAGCGCGACCGTCCCCGGCGCAGTTAACGGCAAAGCCGAGCGCTGCCGCGGCCATGCGGCGGCGGCCGGTCATCGCAGTACCATGAAAAGGAGCTATGACGGTACGCTATCTCGCGGTCTGGGCGGCGTTTCTCGGGCTTGCGGCCTGGGTCGTCGCGACCCGCGCGCCGCAAGACCCGCGGGCCGCGGCCGAGTTGCAGGAAATCCGCAATCTCGGCAAGGCATTTTACGAAACGCCGGGGTCTGCGCAGCAAGCCGTCGAGCAACTCCAAATAGCCGCGAAACGGAACCCCCGCTCCGCGCAAGACCGACTCAACTACGGGCTGGCGCTACTGCGGGCGGGCTCCGGCGAGGAGGGCATGGCGGAAATCCTCGCCGCGCAAAAGCTCGACCGAACGCTGCCCCATACCTATTTCAATCTGGGCATCGAATACAAGAAGGCCGGCGAGGCCGAAAAGGCTATCGCCGAGCTGCTGCAAATGGAAAGGCTGGTTCCGAACGAGGCCAAGACGCAGTACAACCTGGGCGCCCTCTACAAGCAGATCGGCGATACGGACCGCGCCATCGAAAAATTCGAGCGCGCGGCGGAGTTGGACCCCGCAATGGCTGCGCCGCGCTTCCAGCTTTTCGGCATCTACCGCCGCACCGACCGCGGGCGGGCCAACCGCGAGCTCGAAAAGTTCAAGGAGCTCAAAGCCGCTCAGGAAGGAGCCGCCGTCGGCGAGGACGTCGATTGGAGCTTTTACTCGGAGCTTTACGATCCGGCCCTGGCGAACGGAGCGGCAGCCGAAGCCGCGCCGTTCGTCTTCGAAAGCGCAGACCTCGGCGCGCTCGGCGAAAAGCCGCTGGGAGCCTTGACCTTCGATTTCAACGGCGACCTGCAAGCGGACGCGCTGGTCTGGTCCGCCGGCGCGGCCCTCGCGCTGCGCGGCGGGGCGGAGAGTCCGCAAACCGCGGACCTGGGGGTTGCCGGCGCCCTCTCTTACGCGGCAGGCGACTTCGATAACGACGGCCTCCAGGACCTCTGCCGCATCGATGCGGATGGCGTTGCCGTCCTCGTCAACCAAGAAGGCCGCGCGTTCCGCACGGCGTTCAGCCAAGCCGGGCGGTTCGCCGCTTGCCTCTTTCACGATTACGACCACGACAACGACAACGACCTGTTCGCCCTCGGCCAAGACAAGAAACTGCTGCAAAACAACGGCGACGGGACGCTCGCCGATGTCTCCTCGAGTTTTCCGTTCGCGGCCGGAGCCGTCCGCGCCGCCGCCGCCGTCGAGCTTTTCGAGGATAACGGCAACGATCTCGTAGTCGTTTACGACGAGCGCGTCGGCGTTCATCAAGACCGCAAGCTCGGCCTTTACGACGAAGCCCTCGAAATAGCCGGCGCAGGCGCCGCGCCCGGCCCGGCGGCGCTGACCGTAGTCGATGCCGACCACGACGGCTACCTCGACGTTGCGTTGACGACCGCGGACAGCACGCAGCTTCTGACGAACGCCGCGGGAGAATTGCGCGCCGGCGCCGAGTTGCCCAAATTGACCGCTTGGGCCGATTTTCAGTCCAGGGGCCGTACCGACGGATTGACCCCTGAGCACTTTCTGCTCAACGGCGGCCGCGGCTCATTCGGCCCGGCGGAAGCCGCTCCGGAGCACGTATTGGCCGTCAGCGGCGATTTCAACGGCGACGGGAAACCCGACCTGATCTGCGCCGACGCAGAGGGCAGCGTCCGCTTCCACGCCAACCGGACCGATGCCGGACATACCGGAATCACGGTCCGCCTCGAAGGCGTCAAGAGTCCCAAGCTGGCCCGCGGCGCCCGCGTCGAGCTCAAGGCCGGCCTCGGCTACGCCAAGCAGGTCTATCGCGGCATCCCGCTGCACTTCGGCCTGGGCGGCGCCGAAACATTCGACACGATCCGCATCACCTGGCCGAACGGACTGATTCAAAACGAGCAGGAAGCGCCGGCCGGCGGCTCGGTCAGCGTCAAAGAGGCGCCGCGGCTGTCCGGCTCCTGCCCCATGATCTACACCTGGAACGGACATGAATTCGAGTACATCTCGGAAGTGCTGGGCGTGGCGCCGCTCGGCGCAAGCTTGGCCCGCGGCGTCTATTTCCCCGTCGATCATGACGAATACGTCTTCATTCGCGGCGGGCAACTCGCCGAGCGCGGCGGCATGCTCGAGGTGCGTCTGACCGAGGAGCTGCGCGAGACGGCGTACATCGACCGGATCCGTCTGATCGCCGTCGACCACCCGCAAGCGGTTGCGATCGTCACCAACGAAAAAGCCAAGGGCCCGCCGTTCCCCGAGTTCAAGCTCTACGGCGTGCGCGCGAAACGGCATCCGGCCGCGGCAACCGATCACCGCGGCCGCGACGCGCTCGACCTGCTGACAAGCAGCGACCGCCGTTACCCGCCGTTCGAGCGCGACTTCCGCAATATCGCTGAGATGCATACGCTGACGCTCGACTTCGCCGGCGCGGACCCGAACGACACGGTTCTTTTCCTCGAAGGCTGGGTCGATTGGCCGGCGGCGAGCAGCATCGTCGCCTCCTCGCAATCCGCCGGCGCGGCGATTCAGCCTCCCTATCTGCAAGTGCGGGATGCGGACGGCGCATGGGTCACGGCGGTTGCCGACATGGGTCTCCCGGCCGGCCGGCCGCGCACTCTGGCCGTCGATCTCAGCGGCAAGTTCCGTTCCGCTTCCCGCGAAATCCGCATCGTCACCAACATGTGCGTCTATTGGGACGAGGCGTACGTTGCGGCGCGGGCCAAGCGGCCCGAAACGCGGCTGACGACGCTGGCGCCCGTCTCCGCCGAGTTGCGCTTCCACGGGTTCTCCCGCAACTTCGCGCACCCCGAGCGCACGCAGCCGGAGCGGTTCGCGTACGCCGAAACCGCCGCATCGGGGATGTGGAATCCCACGCCCGGCCTCTATACCCGCTTCGGCCACGTCGGCGAACTGCTCGACGCCGCCGACGACCGTTTCGTCGTCATGGGCGCCGGGGACGAAATCGCGCTTGGCTTCGCCGCAGTCTCGCTGCCGCCGCTGCCTCGGGGCTGGTCCCGCGATTACCTTCTTTTCGTAGACGGCTGGGCAAAAGAGAACGAAGCCAACACGGCTTTCGGAGATTCCGTGGAGCCGCTGCCCTTCCATGCCATGAGCGGCTACCCCTACGGGCCGGACGAGTCGTTTCCCGATACGCCCGAGCATCGACGCTATTTGCAGGAATACAATTCGCGGCCGGCGATGCGCCTGATTCGTCCGCTGACCGCGCACGGAGCCCGCAATAGACGATGACGACCGGCCGGCAGTCACGATGGCCCGCGGCGGCCTTCCTGCTGCTGCTGGTGAACTCCGGCTGGATATGGGCTTTCCCCTCCCCCGATCTTTTTTACCTGGGCAACATCCTGCTGCACGTGCTGCTGGGGGCGGCGCTGTGCGCGGGCTTGTGGTTCTCGCGCCGCGAGCTCTTCCGGTCGGCGCGGCGCAACCGCGGGTCGGCGGCGCTGCTCTCGGCCGGAGCGGCGCTGGGCGTCGTGCTTTGCTTCATCGGCGCGACGCGCCCGCATCTGGGCATCGTCATCGTTCACGCCTCATGCGGCTTTGCCGGAGCGGCGCTGCTGGCCCGCGGCCCCTGGCGGCAGCCCCTGGCGGCAGCCTTGGGAACGGCTCTGCTGCTTCCCGCGGCGGCGCATGTCCGCGGCCGCTGGTTTCCGCGCGCGGGCGACCGCATCGTCAACCCAACCTCCCCGCCGCTGTCGATGTACGAAGAAGGCGCCGGGGCCGGAAGCCCGTTCTTCCCCTCGTCGTCCAACACCGACACGGGTGACCTCATACCGTCCGACTTTTTCATGGACTCGGCAACCTGCGGCGAGTGCCACGTCGATGTCTACGAACAGTGGCAGTCGTCGATGCACCGTTTCTCGTCGTTCAACAACCAGTTCTACCGCAAGTCGATCGAGTACATGCAGGAGACCGCCGGCGTGAAGGCGTCGAAATGGTGCGCCGGCTGCCACGACCACGCCATGTTTTTCAACGGGATGTTCGACGAGCCGATCGCCAATCAATTGGACACGCCCGAAGCCCACGCCGGCCTGGGCTGCATGTCTTGTCACTCGATCGTCCACGTCCCCGACACTATGGGCAACGGGGGGTTCACGATAGAATATCCGCCGCTCCACGAACTGACCAAGAGCGACAACCGGTTCGTGCGCGCGATTCACAACTACGTCACCAGAACCGCTCCGGCAGCGCACCGAAAAGCTTTTCTGAAGCCTTTCATGCGCGAGGACGGCGCCGAGTTCTGCGCAACCTGCCACAAGGTACACTTGGACGTTCCGGTCAATAGCTACCGCTGGATCCGGGGATTCAACTCCTACGACAACTGGCAGGCGAGCGGCGTTTCGGGCCACGGCGCCCGCTCGTTCTATTACCCTGAGAAACTGCAGGACTGCGCCGACTGCCACATGCCGCTGACGCCGTCGGACGATCCCGGAAACGTCGGCGGCATGGTCCACTCGCACCGTTTCCCGGCGGCGAACACAGCGGTTCCTTACGTCAACCGCGATGAGAAACAGTTGGCGGCGACGAGGGCGTTCCTCGAAGACGAAATCGTGACGGTCGATATTTTCGCCGTTTCGCCGGCGGCCGGCGGCGGCGCGGCGCCGCAGATGATCCGCCGTGCGGACCAACTACGCACCGCGACCAGCTTCGCCGTCGCCGAAGAATCCGGCTCGTCCGGCGCGCCGGCCGTGCTGCGAGAAGTCGGGAACCTGGCGGCTCCTATCGACCGCGCGCGCCCGGTCGTCGAGCCGGGCGAAACGGTCATCGTGGACGTGGTGGCGCGCACGAGCAAGGTCGGCCACGTTTTCCCGGGCGGCACGGTGGACGCCTTCGACGTGTGGGTCGAGCTCATTGCCGAAGACGCGGACGGCAAAGTCATCTTCTGGAGCGGCCGTGTGGCCGACGACGGCCGCGGCCCCGTCGAGCCCGGCGCTCATTTCTACCGCTCGCTGCAACTCGACGCCCACGGCAACCCGATTAACAAGAGAAACGCGTTCCACATGCGCAGCCTGCTCTACGCGCGGCTGATCCCGCCCGGCGCCGCGGACGCGGTTCATTTCCGCATCGATATCCCCGCAGATATCGAGGGGCCGATCAAGCTCAAGGCCAAGGTCAACCACCGCAAGTTTTCTCATGCGTACACGGCGTTTTCCTACGCCGGCAAGGCCGGCGTAGGGCAATTCGGTCCGGGGTTCGACGACCGCGAGTTCACTTTCGACCCGTCCGATATTCCGGCAAACGTTTCGGGAAAGATCAAGGGCCGCATCCCCGCGCTGCCGATCACCGTTGTGGCGCGGGCCGAAGCCGAGCTTGCGGTCGGCCGCCGCGGCTCCGACTGGTCTCCGCAAATCCATTCCGGCGACTGGGAGCGCTGGAACGATTACGGCATCGGCCTGCTGCTGCAAGGCGATCTCAAGGGCGCGGAACACGCTTTCGAGCGGGCGGTAGAAGCCGACCCCTCGCGGCCCGACGGCCCGCTCAACATCGGCCGCGTCCTGGTCGAGGAGGGCCGCACCGCCGCCGCGAAACCGCACATCCTGGAGGCGCTGAAACTGTCGCCGGGACTGCCCCGCGCGCTCTACTTCCTGGCGCTCGCGCAAAAAGCCGAAGGCGACTACGCCGCCGCGCTCGACAGCCTTGAACGGGTTGCGTCCCAATACCCCAAGGACCGCGTCGTGCTCAATGAAATAGCCGGCATCCTCTTCCTGCGGCGGGATTATGCCCGAGCCCTCGAAATTCTCGACCGCGTCGCCCTGATCGACCCGGAAGACCTGCGGATGCACTACACGAAGATGCGTTGCTACCGTGGTCTTGGAGATGCCGCATCCGCCGAGCGCGAAGAGAAACTGTTCCTGCGCTTCAAAGCCGACGAGTCGGCGCAGACCGGCACTGCCGATTTCCGCCGCGCCCGCCCGGAAGACAACAACGAGCGCCAGTCGATTCACGAGCATGTTTCGGTCCCTTTGTAGCCGTCCGCCGGCAGCCGTTCTGCTCGCAACCGCGCTGCTGACGGCGGGATGCGAGGATTCTCCGCCGCCGGACGCCCCAGCCGCGGCGGCTTCCCCGCCCGCGAACGTCACCTTCCGCGACGTTACGGCCGCCGCCGGAATCGACTTCGTTCACCACAACGGCCGTTCGGGAAAGAAATATCTGCCCGAAACGCTGGGCTCCGGCTGCGTGTTCTTCGATTACGACAACGACCGCCGCCCGGACATCTTTCTGGTCAACAGCCGCCCCTGGAAACGCGAAAGCTCCCCCGTCACGGGCAAGCTTTATCGCAACGACGGCGGCGGCAAATTCAGCGACGTTACGGCCGGCTCCGGCCTGGACATCGAGATTTACGGTCTGGGCGCCGCCGGCGGCGACTACGACAACGACGGCTTCGTCGATCTCTACGTCACCGTGCTCGACGGCGACCGCCTGTTCCGCAACCGCGGCGACGGAACATTCGCAGACGTGACGCGCGCGGCCGGGATCGACAACGCCCGCTTCGGCACGAGCGCCGCCTGGCTGGACTTCGACCTCGACGGCCTGCTCGATATCTTCGTCGCCAATTACGTCGAATGGTCCATCGACAAAGACCTCTGGTGTACGCTCGACGGCGCCAACAAAACCTACTGCACGCCCGAGTCGTACCAAGGGCAGCCCGCGGCCCTTTACCGCAACCTCGGCGACGGAACGTTCGCCGACGTAAGCGAGCGGGCGGGCGTCGCCGACCCGACCGCCAAAGCCCTGGGAGTCGCCGTTCTCGACTACGACGGCGACGGCCTGCCCGACATCTTCCAAGCCAACGACACCCAGCCCAACAAGCTCTACCGCAACACAGGCAACGGGACTTTCAGCGAGCACGGACTCTCCGCCGGAATCGCTTTCGGCGAGGACGGCAAGGCGCGGGGAGCGATGGGAGTCGATGCCGCGGATTACGACCGCAGCGGGCGGCCGCACTTGTTGGTAGGCAATTTCGCCAACGAAATGCTCAACCTCTTCCACAACGAAGGCAACGGCCTTTTCGTCGACGAGGCGCCGACCAGCGCCATCGGCCGCGACAGCCTGCTCTCGTTGACCTTCGGCGCATTCTTTTTCGATTACGACCTCGACGGCCTGCTCGATATCTTCTGCGCCAACGGACACCTCGACGAAGAGATCGACCGCGTGCAGCCCACGGTCAAGTTCGCGCAGCCTCCGCTGCTGTTCCGCAATTCCGGGGGCGGCCGCTTCCGCTTGGCGAACGACGCTATCGGCAACGATCTGACGCGGCCCGCCGTGGCCCGCGGCGCGGCCTACGCCGACTACGACGGCGACGGCGATCTCGACATCCTGGTCAGCAACAACAACGGCGCCGCGCGCTTGTTCCGCAATGACGGCGGCAACGCCAACGCGTACCTCCAGGTCCGCCTGCAAGGCAAAGAATCGAACCGCGACGCGCTTGGCGCGAAGATCACGCTGCGCAGCCGCTCCGGCGCGCAAACTGCTACGATTCGCAGCGGCTCGAGCTATTGTTCGCAGAGCGAAACCGTGGCCACGTTCGGCCTCGGCGCGGACAGCAAAGTCGATTCTCTGGAGGTGCGCTGGCTCGGCGGCGCAACGCAGACCTTCTCCGCTATCGAACCGCACCGCCGGATCCTGATCGTCGAAGGCAATGAGCAGTGGATAGTGGATAGTGAATAGTGGATAGCAACGCACGGCGGCCGTGAAACGTCTGAAGACCGACAAAGGAGTGATGCGATGCCGTGGAGATATCCTGACTACGAAATAACGCCCGAGGAAGACGCTGTACTCACTGAGGCTGCGGAAAACGACCCCGACAACCCCCCGCTAAGAGACGGCGCGAAACTTTACACCCCGGAAGAATATCGAAAGCGGTATGGGAGACTCTTCCTCTCCACTGAAGAAGAGGCTGCATAGAGCCCACCTGACCGTTTGAATCGGCGGTTGTCGAAATTCCGGCAGCGGCGTGCTGCTGGGGCCGCTAGGGGAGCCGCCGCTCCGCAGGCCGCGACCAGTACGAGCACGCGCCGGCGGCCCACACAAAAACCGGAATCGTAATCACGTCCAGCGGATCGCCCGCCCGGATGTGCGAATACGCCGCGCCCATGAGCAGGAAGCACAGGCCCGCGTAGGCCCATTCCTTGAGCAGCGGGAGCCCCGGCGCGAGAACTGCGCCGACGGCGAACAGCTTGGCCGCCCCGAGAAACAGCATCAGGTACGCCGGAAACCCCAGATGCCGCAGCGCTTGAGCTTGTTCCTCGACGCCCAAGATATTGGCCGCGCCGCCGACGGTGAGCACCAAGCCGAAGATGCCCGTCGACGCCCAATAAACGAATCGCGAATTCCTGAACTGCACTTTCGACGGCCTCCAACTCTTTGAGGATTCTAGCCCATGCTCAGATAGGTTACAATACGCTCATTGTGCGCGCTCTGATTTTCTGCTTCGCTTTGTTCACGATCCTGCCGGCCTCCGGGCTTTTCGCCGAAGAAGGCTGGATCGACCTGTGGGACGGCAAAACCTTCGACGGCTGGCGGGTGAACTCTGAAAATCCGTCAACGTTCAAGATCGAGAACGGCGCGATCGTCGCCAACGGCCCGCGCTCGCATCTGTTCTACGCGGGCAGCGTCAACGGCGCCAAATTTCGGAATTTCGAGTTGAAAGTCGACGTGCTGGCGAAAAAGAACTCCAACGGCGGCATCTACTTCCACACGGCGTATCAACCCTTGGGCTGGCCCGACGCCGGATTTGAGGTGCAAGTCAACAACACGTTCACCAGAGACCCGCGGAAATCCGGCAGCCTCTACGCCGTACACGACAATCCGACGCCGCCCGCCGGAGACGACGAATGGTTTACCGAGCACATCGTCGTGCGCGGCAAGGTCGTCAAAATTTTCGTCAACGGCCGCCTCACCGCCGAATGGACGCAACCCGAGAACTGGAACGGCGTCGAACCCGTGAACGGCAGAGGCCAGAGCATGCCCGGCCGCAAGCTCGGCGAAGGCACGTTCGCGCTGCAAGGGCACGACCCGGGCAGCACGGTCATGTACAAGAACATTCGCGTCAAAGTTCTGGATTAAGTTACCGGACTCCCGGCGCCGGCAGCCGCTCCGAGTCCGCGCCCGGCGGGAAGTAAACTAACGAAGGCGGATGGACTTCGCCCGGCAAGTCAAGGGTTCGGTCGACATCGTCGATACGATCGGCGAGTTCGTACGCCTGAAAAAGCAAGGAGCGCAGCGGTTCGTCGGCCTGTGCCCGTTCCACACGGAGAAGACGCCGTCGTTCTCCGTTCACGCCGGACTGCAGATTTACAAGTGCTTCGGCTGCGGGCAGAGCGGCGACGTATTCAACTTCCTGATGGAGTTGCAGGGGTTGACGTTCTACGAGGCATTGAAGACCCTGGCCGACCGACAGGGCATCCGCATGCCCCAACGCAGCGCGGGATCCGATGCCGACTCCACGCTCCGCGATACGCTGCTGCGCATGCACGAAACCGCGCAGTCGTTCTTTCGCGAGCGGCTGCTTTCGAATGCCGGCGCCCGCGCCAGGGAATACCTGCGCTCGCGCGGACTCTCGCAAGAAGCGGCGGCGCAGTTCGGCATCGGCTACGCGCCCGGCGGCAACGCGCTGCTCAACCTCCTGCGAAAACAGGGTTTCCAGGCGGAAGCCCTGGAAGCTTCGGGCTTGATCGGCAAGGCCGAAGACCGTCCCGACCGCTACGACCGGTTCCGCGAGCGACTGATTTTCCCGATACACAACGAAACCGGCCGCGTCATCGGCTTCGGCGGCCGGGCTATGCAGGCCGAACGCCGGCCGAAGTATCTGAACTCGCCCGAGACCGCGATCTACAAAAAAAACACCGTCCTTTACAATCTCGGCCGGGCGCGGGCCGCCATGCGTCAAGAGAATCGAGCCGTACTCGTCGAAGGCTACATGGACGTGATCGGCGTTTGGAAAGCAGGCGTCGCGAACGCCGTGGCAACCTGCGGCACCGCCTTGACCCAGCAACAGGTGCGCGCGATGCGCAGACATGTCGACACCGTGACGGTCAATTTCGACTCCGACCAAGCCGGCCAAAACGCAGCCGAGCGCTCCATCGAACTGCTGCTCCGCGAAGGCGTCAACGTGCGGATGCTCGAATTGCCCGACGGCAAAGACCCCGACGATTTCTGCGCGGCGCACGGTGGCGAGGCGTACAAAAAACGACTCGAGCAGGCGCCGCGCCACTTCATCTGGTTGACCGATCGGACGCGCCGAAAGTTCGACACCGCCACATCCGAAGGACGCGTCGCCGCTTTCGAGCACATGCTTCCCACGATCAATTTGCTGCCGGACGATATCCGCAGAGCCGCGGCCGCATCCGAGTTGGCCGACCGGCTCGGCATCGCGCGAAGCCTGGTTCTCGAACGTCTGCGGCGCTCCGGCGACCGACGCGACCGCACGTCCCCCTCGGTCGACGACCCCGACGGCTTCTCAGCCGCCGAGCGCCTGCTGCTGCACCTTTTCTCCGGCTCGGCCGAAGCGCGCAGCGCGCTGCTCAGCGATGCTCTGGCGCTCGCATCCGAAAACGGAATGCCCAGCCGGGAAGCGCTGGCGGCAATAGCCGCCGTTCACGAAGACGAGGGAGAATTTCAGTACTCAGCGGTGGAAGGGCGGCTCGCCGAGCGCGACCGCGCCCGCCTGGCGAAACTCGTATTCGATAAAGACCGCAGCCCTGCTTCGCTCGACGAGGGCAAGGGCGCGCTCGAAGCGCTGCGGCGTCAAAGCTGGGAACGCCGCTATCGAGCCGTGCGCAACGCCATTTCCGAAGCGGAGCAGTCAGGCGACCGGGCCGCCGCGCTTGCTCTGCTGCGCGACAAGATCGACCTCGAACGCAAGCTCGGCATGTCAGCCGCCGCAAGCCGTCAATAGTGCGGGACGAAAGTCAGGCGGCGGCGTTACGCGCCCGCGGCCGATTCGTTACGCTGGCTTCATGGGACGGGGCTTCACGGCGGAACCGGCAGCCGCCAAAGTCTTGCCGCGGTCGTTTTACGCCCGGGACACGGTCGCGGTCGCCCGCGCCTTACTCGGAAAAATCGTCGTCCACCGGCTTGACGGCGCAAGCATGGCGGGCCGCATCGTCGAAACGGAAGCCTACCTCGGCAGCGGCGACCGGGCGGCGCACAGCTTCGCCGGACTCACCGGCCGCACGCGCATCATCTTCGGTCCGCCCGGCCACGCCTACGTGTACTTGATTTACGGCATGCATCATTGCCTCAACTTCATCGCCGAACGCGACAGCGTACCCGGCTGCGTGCTCATTCGGGCGCTCGATCCGTTACAGGGAGTCGAAGCCATGCGCGCGCGCCGGCCGCACGTCCGCCTCGACCGCGAGCTCGCCAACGGGCCGGGAAAGCTGACGCTGGCGCTGGGAATCGACAGACGGCATTACGGCGCCGACCTGACCTCGGGGCCGCTCACCGTCCGGGAAATCCCCGCGGACCCGCCTCCGAAAATTCAGGTCACGCCGCGCATCGGCATCGCCAAATCGAAAGACCTTCCTCTTCGCTTTCTGATCGACGATAATGAAGCCGTCAGCAAACGCTGAACGGAGGCGCGGCTACGCGAACCATCTTCCATCTCGACATGGACGCTTTTTTCGTGTCCGTCGAGGAGCTTGCCGACCCGACGTTGAAAGGAAAGCCCGTCGTAGTCGGCGGCAAAGCGCACGAACGGGGCGTGGTCTCGGCAGCTTCGTACGCCGTCCGCAAGTTCGGCGTTCACTCGGCAATGCCGCTGCGCGAGGCGTACCGCCGCTGCCCCCAGGCGATCTTCATCGAAGGCGCCCCGGCGAAATACAGCGAGTATTCCGGCAGGGTGCGTAAAATCCTCCGGGAATTTTCACCGGTCGTCGAAATGGCCTCCATCGACGAGGCTTACCTGGACCTGACCGGCGCCGAACGCCTGCTCGGTCCGCCGCTCAAGGCCGCGCACGACCTGCACGAAGCCGTCCGCGCCGCGACCGGCCTGCCCTGCTCGCTCGGTATCGGCGCCTCCAGGCTGACGGCGAAAATCGGCTCCGGCCTGGCCAAGCCCAACGGCATTCTCCGCGTCATGCCCGGCGCGGAAGCGGCATTTCTGGCGCCGCTCGACATCGCCGCGATTCCCGGC
Organism: Bryobacterales bacterium; assembly: GCA_965214915.1. Classification (GTDB taxonomy): domain Bacteria; phylum Acidobacteriota; class Terriglobia; order Bryobacterales; family UBA6623; genus CATQHP01. Next base: position 971,955 of record CBDCCP010000002.1, read on the forward strand.
GTCGGCAAGGCGATGCAGCAAAAACTGCGCCGGCTCGGCATCCACAAAATCGGGCAGATCGCCCAACAGGACGATGGTTTTCTTGCCGACCGCTTCGGAAAAGCCGGATTGGCGCTGGCCGGCAAAGCCCGCGGAGAAGACGCGGGCGCCTGGTTCAGCGCGCCGTTCACCGGCCGCGAAGCGCCCAAATCCGTCAGCCACGAAACGACGTTCGGCGAAGACACGGTCGACAGCGCGCTCATCGACGCCACTCTCGCCAAGCTGGTTCAACTCGCCGCGCGGCGCCTGCGCGAACACCGGCTCTTCGGACGCACGGTGCAGCTCAAGATTCGCTACAGCGACTTCACCACCATCACCAGGGCGCGCACCCTCGACTCGCCCACCGGGCTGGATTCGGTCATCCTGCAAGCAATCCGGGAGTTGTTCCGTAAAAACCGGCAGAGCGGACGACCGATTCGCCTGCTCGGCGTGCAAATCGGGTCGCTCGAAGAGTCCGAAGGCCAACTTCCCCTGATCGACAAGGAGCACCGGCAGAGATGGAGCCGCGCGCTGCAAGCGGCCGACGCGCTCCGCGACCGCTTCGGCGAGTCGGCGGTCGGTCTGGCCGCGGCGATGCGCCACGGACGACGCGAAAGGGTCCACGAAAACCCCGCCGGACTGGCGGGCAAGAAGAAGCATCTCGAAGAGACCGAAACAGCCCCGAACCGGAGCTAGTTCTTGGACCCTCAACCGGGCCGGAACGGAAGCACGTCCTCGCCCGGCTGGAACGGCGGGGCCGTCGCCAGCTTTTGCGCGATCCGCTCGACGTCGCTCTTCGACCAACTCTCCATTTTGTCCGCGATGCGGCCGTCCGGCTCGATCAGAAACGCCGTCGGCACGTGCGTGATCCCATAGGCGTTCGATACCGGATATTGCTCATCCTCCGCGTCGAACAATTCGGGCGCTTCGAACCGAAACTCCGCGTTGAACCGCTCGGTGTCGGCGGGCGTGTCCTGCGAGACGGCGAACATCTGCGCCGCAGAGCCTTCGAGTTGCTTGCCGAGCCGATCCAGAAAGGGCATGGCGTATTGGCACGTCGGGCATGAAATTTTGAAAAAAGCCAACAGCACCGGGCCGTCTTTCAACTCGTCGGCGAGCCGTACCTGCTTGCCGTCCGCCGCGGGCAGCGTGAAGTCGGGAGCTTGTGAATTTTCGGGGAGAGCGGCCATCGCTCTTATGATAAACCTTCCGCAACCCGTGGGGGAAGCGCGGGTGTACGACATGAAAATGATATTGGGGGATAGGGGAAGAGCACGTTTAAGAAGAAGGGTGTTGGCGGTTCATTTCAGCAAGCGCAATAGAGTTACAGAAAGGAGGCTGCCCATGCCCTCACTTGCTGCCGCCTCGTCGTTGCAGAGGCGACTCGACCGGATCCGCGAACAACTCGCTGCGGTCGCAAGTCCCGCGTGTTCCCCGTGTCCGGTGTGCTGCCGTTTGAGGAATTTGGACGGCGCATCGCGGTAACCGAGTTAAAAACAAAACTTTCCAGAGCCCGCGCAGGCGGCGGGCGCGCTTATGCCTGCTTTTCGCTGTACTACCATTAAAAGGAGTCTCCGCCGCCTAAAAAGTCCGGCGACGGCTTATATCTGTTTGTTTCGAAAGCTGGCAAGACCTGAAATCAGCCCTTCGAAGAGCGCATTCGCTATGTCGCTGCGAGCAGTGTTGTTTGGCCTGAGCAAGCAGTCTTGCTCTCCACTGGCGCACGGCAGCGGACCCCACTCTCCACTAACCAAGCTTGCCCTCTGCGCGGCATTGTCGGCGGCAATAGTCTGGGCTCAGCCGGCGGCCGAGTGGAAGATTGAGACAGTCGCCGGGCCTGGAAGCTTTCTAGGAGACGGGGGTTTGGCGACCGGGGCGTGGCTGAAAAACCCCTTCGGCATAGTAGTGGACGGGGCGCGCAACCTCTACATCGCCGATACGGACAACCACCGCATTCGCAAGGTGGACGCAGCCGGCGTCATCTCTACGGTCGCGGGAGACGGTACGCCGGGGCACGGCGGGGACGGCGGCCCGGCGGTGCAAGCGCGGCTGAACTTCCCCCGAGGCGTGGCGGTGGACGGGGCGGGCAATCTCTACATCGCCGATAGGGACAACCACCGCATTCGTAAGGTGGACGCAGCCGGCGTCATCTCTACGGTCGCGGGAGACGGTACGCCGGGGTACGGCGGGGACGGCGGCCCGGCGGTGCAGGCGCGGCTGAACTTCCCCCGAGGTCTGGCGGCGGACGGGGCGGGCAACCTCTACATCGCCGATATTAGGGAAAGTCTGAATAAAGTGGTTTTGGCGCGTTGGCTGGTTGAAGTTGTCCGTAAGGAGCGGTTGCAGCCGGGCTGCCGGCGAATTTTGCGGCTGAATCCTGCCGATTTTGACTTCGCAACGCCAATTTTTGACCCCGCAGCGACGGCTTCGACTCCGCTTCTGCGGCTTGGCGCCGGCATGGACGCACGACTCCTGTATTGTGGCGCTCAGGCCGTCGCGTAGCGCCCGGCAAGCAGCAGATTGGCGAAGCCCAACAGCAGACTGATCCGCTCCCGGTTCTTGGCCAAGCCGCGATAGCGCACCTTGGCGTAGCCAAAGTGCCGCTTCACGTACAGAAACGGGTGCTCCACCTTGGCCCGCACCTCTGCCTTGCGCCGCTCCGCCCGCGCCTCCGCGCTGCCCGCCGCCAAGCGCCGCCGCTGCCCAGCCTTCAAGGCCACTTGCCAGCGCACCTTACGCCCCCGATGCTCCGCGCGCTTGTCGATCCCCTGGTAACCCGCATCCGCGCACACCTCCCGCTCCCCGCCGTGCAGCAACTCATGCCCTTGGGTCACATCCGCCACGTTCGCCGCCGTCGCCGCCACGCTATGCGTCAGCCCCGTCTCGGCGTCCACGCCGATATGCGCCTTCATCCCGAAATACCATTGATTCCCCTTCTTGGTCTGATGCATCTGTGGGTCGCGACTCCGCTTCTTGTTCTTCGTCGAACTCGGCGCCGCGATGATCGTCGCGTCCAGAATCGTCCCCTCCCGCAGCCGCAAGCCTTGCTCCGCCAAGTGCGCGTTGATCTCCGCCATCAGCTTCCCGCCCAACTCGTGCCGCTCCAACAGATGCCGAAAGTTCAAAATCGTCGTCTCGTCCGGCAGCGCATCCCCCAAACGCAAGCCCACGAAGCGCCGCACCGACTCGATCTCGTACAGCATGTCCTCCATCCCCGGATCGCTCACGTTGTAAAACAACTGCACGCAATGCACGCGCAGCATCACCGCCAACGCGTACGGTCGCCGCCCCCGCCCCGCTTGGGGGTAGTACGGGCGGATGCGCTCCTCCAAGCGCTCCCACGGAATCAAGTCCTCCATCCGTGCCAGAAACTTCTCCCGCCTCGTCTGCTTCTTCTTCCCCTCGTACTCCAATTCTGCAAACGTCCGCTGCGCCATCGCTCTCCCCCTTATTCCCCGTGCCCGCTGCTCTCCCCTTATTATCCCAGTCAATAGCCTGCTTGTTCAGAGTTTCCCTAACAACAACCGCATCCGTAAAGTGGACGCGGCCGGCGTCATCTCTACGGTCGCGGGAGACGGTACGCCGGGGGACAGCGGAGACGGCGGCCCGGCGGTGCAGGCGCGGCTGAACTTCCCCCGAGGCGTGGCGGTGGACGGGGCGGGCAATCTCTACATCGCCGATAGGGGCAACGAAAGCATCCGTAAGATCGACGCGGCGGGCATCATTACCACGGTAGTGGGAATCGTTACGCCGGGATACGGCGGGGACGGCGGTCCGGCGGTTCAGGCACAGTTGAACGTCCCCAAAGACGTGACGGTGGACGAGGCAGGCAACCTCTACATTGCCGATACCAACAACAACCGCATCCGCAAGGTCGACACGGCGGGAAATATCTCCACGGTTGCGGGGGGCGGGTCGTCGTTCGGAGACGGCGGCGCGGCGGTTCGGGCGCAGCTGCTTTTGCCCGAAAGCGTGGCGGTGGACGGGGCGGGCAACATCTATATCGCCGATACGAGCAACCACCGCATCCGCAAGGTCAACACGGCAGGGAACATCTCCACGTTTGCGGGCGGGGCGGTAGGGGATGGCGGCGCAGCGGTGCAGGCGCGGCTAAATCATCCTACAGGCGTGGCGGTGGATGGGGCGGGCAACCTCTACATCGCCGATACGAGCAACCACCGCATCCGCAAGGTCGACACGGCGGGCGTGATGGCTACGGTCGCGGGAAACGGTACGCCGGGGGACGGTGGAGACGGCGGCGCAGCGGCCCAGGCGCAGCTAAACAACCCTACAGACGTGGCGGTGGACGGAGCGGGCAACCTCTACATCGCCGATTGGCGCAACAACCGCATCCGCAAGGTCGACGCGGCGGGAAATATCGCTACGGTTGCGGGAGGCGGGTCGTCGTTCGGGGACGGCGGCGCGGCGGTTCGGGCGCAGTTAGACGGCCCCTCCGGAGTAGCGGTGGACGGAGCGGGCAACCTCTACATCGCCGATTGGTGGAACAACCGCATCCGCAAGGTCGACGCGGCGGGAAATATCTCTACGGTTGCGGGGGGCGGGTCGTCGTTCGGGGACGGCGGCGCGGCGGTTCGGGCGCGGCTAGACGGCCCCTCCGGAGTGGCGGTGGACGGGGCGGGCAGCCTCTACATTGCCGATGCGAGCAACGACCGCATCCGCAAGGTCGACACGGCAGGCGTGATTACCACCGTGGCGGGAGTCGGGATGCATGGATTCGGCGGGGACAACGGCGCGGCGGTTCAGGCGTGGCTCAATAACCCCACAGACGTGGCGGTGGACGGCTCAGGCAACCTCTACATCGCCGATTTGTTCAACCAGCGCATCCGTAAGGTCGATGCGGCGGGCGTGATTACTACGGTGGCGGGAACTGCAGAGCGCGGATTCGGCGGGGACGGCGGCGCGGCGGTTCAGGCGCGGCTCAACGACCCCTCCGGCGTGGCGGTGGACGAGGCGGGCAACCTTTACATCGCCGATGAGGACAACCACCGCATCCGCAAGGTCAGCCCGCGGGCCGTCGAGACGCCGCAACCGCCCGAAGAACGGCAGCCCGGGACAGTGCGGGCACGAAGCTTAGAGTTGTCGTTCGTGCTGCCGCAGGATGCCGAGCCGGCGGCTCAACCGCTCGTGCTCTACGCCAACAACGGCGCGGCGAACTTTCAAGCGCGGCCGGGAACAGTCTGGATCGCGGTTTCTCCGGAGAGCGGCAACTTGGCCGAGAACGAGGAGACGACGGTCACGGTCACGGTGAACCCGTACGGGCTGCGCGAAGGACCGCACCGCGGCATGCTGTACATCTATTCCGACGGGAGCATTACGGATCGACTGGCGGTCGCGCTGGAAGTGCTGCCGTCGATGGGACTGTCAGTGTCGGAAAACGGCGTGGTCAACGCCGCGGCGATGAGCGCCTTCGGCGAGCCGGGTCTGTTCGGCCCGACGCTACTGCCTGTGGCGCCGGGTTCGATCATTGCCGTCTTTGGCCGAAATTTCACCGGCGGCGGAGAATCCAGGGCCGAGGGGGCGCCGTTGCCGGGGAGACTGGGTGGAGTTCGGCTGACGGTGGGCGGCATGGAAGCGCCGCTGTTCTGGGTAGGGCCGAACCAGATCAACGCGCAGTTGCCCGCGGCGCTGGGGGAGGACGGCGCGCGGTTTTCCTCCGTGATCGTGGAGAACGCCGAAAAAAGCAGCTTCCCGCGCATCGTGCCCCTAGCTGCCGCTGCGCCGGGGATCTTCACAGTGACGGGAACGGGGACGGGCCAGGGGGTTGTGGTGTTTTCCAACACGGCGGTATTGGCGGCGCCACTGGGTTCCATCGGAGGGGCGGAGAGTCGTCCGGCGCGGGCCGGGGATATCGTGTCGATCTACGCTACGGGATTGGGAGCGGTGGAGCCGCCGCTAGCGGACGGCAAGAACTCGTGTGAACCGGACGGGCGTTGCTTGGCGGACGGGTCGAACGTGGTTCTGCGGCACACGGTAGAGCAACCGGAAGTGTGGATCGGGGGCGTTTCGGTTGCCGGAGATAAGGTGCTGTACTCGGGGCTGGCGCCTGAGTACCCGGGGCTGAACGTGGCGGTCGTCGAGATGCCGGCAGGGATCGTGCCGTCCGACGCGGCGGAAGTGGTCATCGCCATCGGCGGCAAAGCGAGCCAAGCCGGTGTCACCATAGCGGTCGAATAGGCTGCGAGCCGCGAGTCACGGGTTGCGGGCCATGCTGCCGTGCCGGGAAATTTCTCCTAGAATGAGGGTTTCATGCCCAAGACCGTCTGGCTGGCTATCGTCTTCGTTCTCGGAGTGGTGTGCCTGCTGGTCTATCTGACCCTCGGACTGTCGCAATTCACCTGCGAAGTCTGCATGGAGTACAAGGGGCGGACGAACTGCGCCACGGCCTCCGGGACCACCAAGGAAGAGGCCGTGCGCACCGCTTCCGACACGGCTTGCGCCACGATCTCGGCCGGAATGACCGAGAGCATCCAGTGCGGCAACACCCCGCCCGTCAGCGTGACCTGGATCGAGTAGAGTTCCTCGAACGGCGGCGATGCCGTCCGAACGACAGCGCCGTCACCAAGGCGACGCCGAGCGCCGCGGCCCAACTCTCGACGGCTCCCCCGCCGGGCGCGGCGGCGCTTCCTTGAGCCGTCTCTGCGCCGCTCGAAACGGCGCTCAAGGGCACGAGCAAGACCGCCGTCAGATGACTTGAGGCAGCCAACCGGGGGCCCGAACCGGCGCCGCCGATTTTTTTGAAGCCGACTCCGAGCGCGGCGACGAGGAGCAGGTAACCGACAGCGGCGGCGGCGCCGGCCGCCCACCCGCCCAGCGCGTTCGTCCGCTCCAGCGCGAGGCGCACGATCAAGACAAGAGCAACCGCGAAAACCGGCGAAGGCAGCGACTCGACCAAGCCGCCGGCCGCCGCGTTCCCTGCCCTGCGCAAGCTCCACAGCGCCAATCCCGCATGGGCCGCGAGACCGCTTCCCCAAAACGCCGGATGCGACAACCAGGCGTCGACCTCGGCGGCGGATAAAGCCGCGCCCAAGCCGCCGGCGGCAAGCCCCGCAAGCAGCGTGACGGCAACGAACGCATACGCCGGCCGCGGCCGCAACCCGACCGTCCAGGCATCGCGAACCGCGAACACGGCGATTGCCCCCACAAAAAGCCAACTGCGATCCATTCCGTACCGATTACGGTAGCAACCCCAAGAAACCGCAACGCTACAATGGTGCGTTCCATGAGCATACGCATCGGCATCGTCGGGGGCAGCGGCCTCTATGAGATGGACGCCCTTGAAGAGCGGCGCGAAATCGCGGTAGAAACGCCTTGGGGAGCCCCCTCCGACGCCTACATCGCGGGCAAGATCGCCGGACGCGAAGTCGCTTTTCTGGCAAGGCATGGGCGCGGCCACCGCATCATGCCCTCGAATCTGAATTTCCGAGCGAATATCTACGGCCTGAAAAAGCTGGGCGTCGAATATATCCTGTCGTTCAGCGCGGTCGGCTCTCTGCAGCAGCGGCTGGAGCCGATCCATTTCGTCATTCCCGATCAATTCTTCGACCGTACGCGCGGGCGCGCTTCGACGTTTTTCGATGAAGACGTCGTCGCCCACGTCACTTTCGCCGATCCGGTTTGCCCGCTGCTGTCCGACGTTGCCGAAGACGCCTGCAAGGCGGCGGGCGTGACCGTACATCGCGGAGGCACGTACTGCTGCATGGAGGGGCCGGCGTTCTCGACGAAAGCCGAATCGAACCTCTACCGAAGCTGGGGCTTCGACGTGATCGGCATGACCAACCTGCAAGAGGCCAAGCTCGCCCGCGAAGCCGAGATGTCGTACGCGACGATCGCCATGGTGACCGACTACGATTGCTGGCATCCGCAGCACGACGCCGTAACGGTGGAAACCGTGATCGCGTACCTGACGAAAAATTCCGAGAACGCTCAAAGGGTCGCGGTCGAAGCGGTCAAAAGGGTTCCCGATGCGCCGACCCCGTACGCCTCGGCGCTGCGCCATGCGATTCTGACCGACCGCGCGAAAATCTCCGCTGCGGCGAAACGGAAGTACGACTTGCTGATCGGCAAGTACCTTTGAGTCCCTCGAATCCAAAATCCATGTCTCTCCTGGTAGTCGGCTCCGTGGCCTACGACGGCATCGAAACCCCGCACGGCAAGGTGGACCGCATGCTCGGCGGCGCCGGAACTTACATCGCGCTGGCGGCCGGCCATTTCTCGCCGGTGCGGCTGGTCGGTATCGTCGGCGGCGACTTCGCCCCGGAAGACGAGGCCGTGCTGCACGATCACGGCGTCGATCTCGAGGGCCTCGAAAAGGCCGCGGGCAAAACCTTTTTCTGGAAAGGCGTTTACTCCAACGACATGAACACCCGCGAAACGATCGCCACGGAACTGAACGTTTTCGCGGACTTCAACCCGCAATTGCCGGATGCCTACCGCGAAACGCCGTACGTCATGCTGGGCAACATCCACCCGTCGCTGCAGGCGCGGGTGCGCAACCAGGCCGCGGCTCCGCGTTTCGTGGGCGGCGACACGATGAATTTCTGGATCGAAGGCGCGCCGCGGCAACTCGCCGAGGCGATTCGCGGCTGGAACTTCATCCTGATCAACGACGCCGAAGCCCGCCAACTTTCCGGCCATTACAATTTGCGCGCAGCCGCGCAGACAATCCGCGAAATGGGTCCGCAAACCGTGGTGATCAAGCGCGGCGAATACGGCGCGGTGCTGTTCCACGACGGCGGGCACTTTATCGCGCCGGGATACTTGCTCGAAGAAGTCTTCGACCCTACCGGCGCGGGCGATTCGTTCGCCGGAGGATTCATGGGCTACCTCGCCGAGCAAGGCGTCTCAGCCGGCGGCGCGCATATCGAATCGCATCTGCGCCGGGCGATGATCTACGGCTCGGTCATGGGCAGCTTCTGTTGCGAGCAATTCGGCATCGGCCGCCTGCGCACGTTGACGCGCGAACAGATCGACGAACGCTTCGAGGAATTCCGCCGCTTCACCGATTTTTAGCTTGCCCGATGCTATACTCCGGCATCTCTGCGCCGGCGGCCCTTATAGTGAAGAGGGGTACGCCAGCCCTATGTCGACGCGGTCAATCGACTACCGCATCGCGCTTGCGTCAGCGGCGCTGCTCATTGCGGCGCCCTGCGGCGTCGGGCAGACACGAAGCAGGCCGGCAGGAGATCCCGTCACTCTCTCCAAAGGCATTCGCGTGCGTATCGGAGATGGGAAGCTGCGGCCGGCCAAGCTGGTCTTCACCGACCGCGCCGTGACTGTCGAGCAAAGCTCGAACCCGCCGCTACGATTCGAATATGGCGACCTTCACGTTCGCCGCGGACGGCACTACCGCGGCGGCCCCCTATTCGAGCCGCGTTTGATTCTGAGAGTCGTGTGTTACAACCTGCCGGGGATTGTCATTGGCGGCGCGGGCGCGGCAGCGGCTGTCGTCGGCGGCGCAGTCGCGGGAACTACCGGAACGACGCTGATCTTTCGCCTCATTGACCGCAATCGGGGCTACTGGCTGGAATTGCACACGCACCGATCCGACCGGAGCGCTTACCTGCGGCTCCCCGGCAAGAAACAACGCCGTCAAGCGATCTTCGAAGAACTCGCGCGGAGAACTCCACAGGAATTGATCGTGAGACCGCCGGGCGCCGTCCCGAACTCGCAATGGCCGTACGTCCCGGCGGAAGGCGACCCTGCGCCCGACTTGGCGCTGGAGGACATGGACGGGACACCGTGGAGATTGTCGGAACTGCAAGGCAAGGTCGTGTTGCTGACCTTTTGGGCGACGTGGTGCGGGCCGTGCAGGGAGGAAATGCCGCACCTGGAGAATCTGCACCGCAAGTTTGCCGAAAATGGTTTGGTCGTGCTTGGCCTCAACGACGAGCCTGCGGACCGAACACGGAAATTCCTGCAAGAAGCCGGAATCACATTCCCCAACCTGCATAGCGTGGACGGGCAGGAATTCCGGCTGTACGCCATCGACGCCATCCCCACCAGCCTGATCGTCGACCGACGCGGACAGATTCACAAGCGGTTCTCGGGGTTCCCGGGCGAGCGGTTTCTTACCGGGGCCGTCAAGGGAGCCCTCTTCCAAGCAAACCGATCTTACAAGTAGGAGCGGCAGCGGCATCGATTTTCAACTTTCCTCGATGCTATACTCCGGCAGCCGCACTCCCCGCTGAGGACTCGCGCCTATGTCCCGTCCGTTTTATTTCGAGATTCTGTCCGCCGAGCCAGAGAAGACTGTCGCCTTCTATAAGAGCGTTTTCGGTTGGAAGTTCAACGAACAAGGCCCGCAAGCCTACTGGCCGGCCGACACCGGCCCCAAAAACCAACCCGGCATCGACGGCGCCGTCATGGGCGCCCATTTCGATCAAAAGGTCATCAATACCATCCGGGTGGACTCTCTCGAGGATGTCCTGGCGAAAGTCGAGGCCGCCGGGGGCAAGAAGATTCACGGGCCGATGGAAATTCCGGGCGTCGGCCTGCACGCCTACTGCAAAGATCCGCAGGGAACGATTTTCGGCATCCTGCAGCCGGCTGCCCCGGCCGGCTAGAGCATGAAACGCCGACTGACCGATCAAGGCGCTTCGAGCGGAAGCAGCCGCCTTTGCCTGCGCGGAATTCTCTCATGACGAGCCGAGCCTGTACGGCGTCACCGACGGCAAGGCTGTGGGCACATACCTTGAGCACAAGTTCCAGGCCCTACTCCACACGAAATACGCTTACGAGGAGGGCAGTTCGGCAAGAGGGATCGACTTTTCCAGTCTCAACGTGGATCTGAAAGTCACGAGCATCAAGCAGCCGCAGTCTTCCTCTCCGTTCAAGTCCGCCCGGCAGAAAGTATTGGGACTCGGATACTCTTTGCTCGTTTTCGTTTACCGCAAAACGGACGATAACGTGAAACGTACCGGGAAACTCCAGATTCTGCACACCGTCTTCATCGACGCATCGCGCACTGCCGACTACCAAACCACCCGAGGCATCCAAGAGATAATCCTTGAGCGCGACGGCAACTTGGACGACTTGGTCGCGTTCATGGGCGACCACAACCTGCCCATCGACGACGTGGCGGCTACGCAACTCGCCGAAACTTGGATATTTGACGATTTCCAACGCCCTTCAAGCGGCTTCAATATAGTCGGGTCATCGAGACAGCGGGCACGATCGATGGAATCCTGCGAGTGAGGTAGGACATGCCCGCGAAAACGAGGCGAAAGATCGAGTTCGGGGACTTCCAAACCCCGGACGCACTCGCCCACAAGGTATGCGCGCTACTCCGCCGCCTGGGCCTATCTCCCGAGGCAATCGTCGAACCGACTTGCGGTGTGGGTTCGTTTCTTCGGGCCTCCGTAGCTGTGTTTCCCGAGTGCCCCCGGCGTCTCGGGTTCGAGGTCAATCCGAGCTACGCGCAGGCAGCCCGGGCAGTGGAGCGAGCGGAAGTCCATTGCGAGGACTTTTTCCATAAGGACTGGCCCGGCCTGCTGAACGGTCTTCGCGAGCCGATCCTCGTCATCGGCAACCCGCCTTGGGTGACAAACTCTACCGTGGGCGCGCTGGGCGGCGCGAACTTGCCGGCCAAATCCAACTTCCACCGACTCAGCGGCCTCGATGCGATCACGGGCAAGAGCAACTTCGACATCTCGGAGTGGATGCTGCTGCATCTCCTGGAATGCCTTTCGGGAAGAAAGTCCGTGCTGGCGATGCTCTGCAAGACCGTAGTAGCTCGGAAGGCGCTCCGTCATGCCTGGAGCCGGAACTCACAAATCGCAAGGTCGGCCATCTACTCAATCGATGCGGCCAAGCACTTCGGCGCCTCAGTCGAGGCGTGCCTGTTGGTTTGCATCCTCGAACCGGGCGCCGCATCCCAGGAATGCGCCGTCTATTCGGATCTGGACGCAGCCGCGCATCGCTCAACGTTTGCATTCCGCAACGGACGACTGGTTGCAGACATGGGCGCTTTCGAAGCATACGGCCGCTTGTCCGGCGCATCTCCACTCAAGTGGAGGTCGGGCGTGAAGCACGATTGCTCGCGAGTCATGGAGTTGCGTTCCAGGGAATACGATCGCTTCGAGAACGGGTTGGGCGAAGTCGTGAGACTCGAATCGACCTATCTGTATCCCATGCTCAAAAGTTCCGAACTGATGAAACCGCAGCCAACTCCGTCGCGCTGCATGCTCGTCACGCAACGGTCGGTGGGGGAGGAAACCTCGCCGATCGAGCACGATGCGCCGCGGACATGGGATTACCTCCAGTCTCACGCAGACCGTCTGGACGGGCGCTCCAGCGCAATCTACCGGAACCAGCCCCGGTTTTCCGTTTTCGGCGTGGGAGCGTACAGCTTCGCTCCCTGGAAAGTCGCTACCTCCGGTTTCTACAAGTGTCTCGATTTCCGCTGCGTCGGCCCCGTCGAAGGCAAGCCGGTCGTGTTCGACGACACCTGCTACTTCCTTCCCTGCCGAGCCGAGCACGACGCCAAGCTCCTTGCCGAGTTGCTCAATTCGAAGGCTGCCAAGAGTTTCTTCCGCTCCCTGATCTTCTGGGATGCAAAGCGGCCCATCACTGCTCAGTTGCTCGCCGGCCTCGACCTTGACATATTGGCCAAAGAGGCCGGGGTTACGCTCCCTGCTTGGTTCGATGCAGGCTCACAACAGTTGTCCTTAAGCGGAAGTTTCAGGGCTGATCGGGTATAAGTCACTGCTGTAGTGGGGGTTATGTCTTTCTCGGGTGTTTGGTTCTGGCTACACTTTGGGCGTCACTCCCAGCAGTTGGAAACAGCGCTGTTGCAGGGGCGTGGGCTGCGTCTGGATAGTGAAGTTGGCGCCGGCGGCGGCCTGCATGGTGTTGGCGGTCAGCGTCCCCAGGTCGGCGAGTAGCGAGCGGAAGCTATGCACCGGCAGATCGTCGGCGGTGCGTTTGCGGCCGGCCTTGGCCGCTGCCGCCGGCGAGCGGCGCGCGGGGGCGAGCGGCGAAGGGCGTTGCTGCTCGGCTGCGGCCGGGTCGTGGTCGTCGAACAGCAGGGGCGCCAGCTTTTGGCGCATGTGCCACTCGACGTAGTAGGCCAGCATGCACAGCAGCACGTGCGCCCGCACGCGGTCCGCCCGCCGGTGGTGGATCGGGCGCACCTTCAGGTTCACCGACTTGAGACTGCGAAAGGCCCGCTCCACCTGCGCCAGGTTCTTGTAGGCGCGCACTGTCTGGGCGGCATCGAACCGCTCGGGGGCGACGTTGGAGCGGACGATGTAGAGCCCGTCGAGTTGCTGCTCGGCCGCGATCTTGTCTTCATCCCGGCGATAGCTGAACGTGTCGTCGGTGATGGTGGTGACGAAGTGCTTGGCGACCTTGTGGCGGTTAAGCACCTTGCCGACCCGCAGGCCGATGGCCGCCGCGCCGCGCAACGGCCGGTTCTTCCGTCGAGTCGCCGTGGCGATGGGCGCCAGGTCCTGCTCGGTGGCGGCCAGCAGTTCCTGCCGCTTGCGCTGGCGCTGGGCGGCCAGCAGGGGATTGCGGCACACGACCAGTCGCTCGCCGGGGAACTCCTCGCTGCTGATCTCGGCCAGGTTGCGCTCGTCGAACAACGAGGGCGCCACCGCGCCGGCGGCCAGCAGCTTGCGCATCGTCGGCGCGCGCAGCGTGGTGATCCAGCGCAGCCCGTCGACGCCCTGCAGGTCCTGGCGGATGCGCGCCCGCGGTGAGCATGCCGCGGTCGCCCACCAGCACCACCCGTGCGAGTCCGAAGCGGTTGCGGATCTTGTCCACTTGGCTGGCCACCGTCTGCGGATCGCCGGTCGAGCCGGCGAAGACTTCCACCGCCACCGGGCAGCCGGCGGCCGTGCATAACAGACCGAAGACGATCTGCAACGTGCCCGGCTTGCCGTCGCGGCTGTGTCCCCGTTGGGCCAAGGGGCAGTGGGTTCCCTCCAGGTAGCTGGAGGTCAGGTCGTAGAGCAGCAGGGTGTGCTCCTGTAGATGGCGCTTGGCCAGCCGCTGCTCGATGCCCGCCTGCCGCTCCAGCAGCCAGTCCATCGCCTGATACAGTTCGTGCTGGTTGACGTCGCCGAGGCCGAGCGCCGCGCCCAGGGTCGACACCGCGCTCTCGGGCGTCAGGGCGCGGGCGGTGGCCAGCTTCGACTGCGCGTCGATGACGCGGGCGGCGAGCAGGGCCACGGCCAAGTCGCGGGTGCGGCTGGGGCGGCGGGCGAGCAAGGTGGGCAGGGCGAGTTGCTGCAGCGAGCCCACGACGGCGGCGACATGGCCGTGGGGCAGGCTGCGCAGGCAGGTGAAGGCCTCGTCGGCAGGGACGAGGCGCTCGCCGCGCAGGACCCGGCGCAGCGTCTCGATGGCGGCGGGGGGCAGCTTGGAGAGGTTGGCGAGGGTGCGTTTTTTGACGCGGCCGCGGTCGCGGTAGGACTCGCGGAGGAGGATGGCTGGGGGCGAGTTGCGGTTGGGCACGCGCTCTATGTACATGGATACAATTATAGCAGGTATATCAAACGAAAACAAGGTAATAAATAATGAAAAACAGCAATATACATGGCTACAAATCGCCTCTTACACCACACCTCGACACCACCAAAACCCTTTGCAATCTATGCGTTAGGGGGAAATGAAGCCCTGAAACTTCCGCTTAAATCTGGATTGAGCGGCAACCGGCCCATAACTCCCGCGGCTTTCGCCGGCGTACATAGGCCCTAATCGGCCGCGAGCATCTTCGGCCGCTGCGCTTCGAGCCGCGCCCGCAACGCGGCGATCACATCGGGGCGGTCGGCCGCAACGTTCGTCGTTTCATACGGATCGCTGCGATGGTCGAACAGTTCGTATTCGGGGCCGCCGCCGGGGCGCTCGTACTTGACGATGCGGTAGCGCTCGGCGCGCATCGTGAACCGTCCCCGCCAGTAACCAAAGGCCGCATCCTTGCCCGGGTGGCCCGGATCGTCCATGATCGGCCGCAAGCTGCTTCCGGTCAGGTCCGCCGGAGTTTCCAGACCCGCGTAATCGGCGAGCGTCGGGTAAATGTCCAGAGTCTCGACGAGGCCGCTGGCCGGCGCGCCGGGGAGCAGGCATGCCCGGCGCGCGAATCATCAAAACGCTGCGTAAAGACCGTTCGAAGGTCGTGTGCTTGCCCCAGACCGTGTGATCTCCCAAGTGCCAGCCGTGGTCGCCCCAGACAACGACGATCGTGTTTTCGGCAAGGCCCAGCCTGTCCAACTCGTCCAGAACTTTGCCGACCTGCGCATCGACGAAAGACACCGAGGCATAGTAGGCGCGCCGCAGCAGGCGGGCGTGGTCGTCCGACACGCGGACGCCGACGCCGCCCTCTTCGTCATGCTTGTAGTTGCCGAACATCTCTCCGCTGCGGTGCAGACTTGCGGGGTTGACGCCTTCCGGCGCATGCGGGTTCGGCGCAAGGTCGATCGCCTCGCGGTCGTAAAGGTCCCAATACTTCGCGGGCGCCGTGAACGGCAAGTGCGGCTTGAAAAAACCGACCGCCAGCAAGAATGGCTCGTCCTGCAACTCGCGGAGTTGCGCAACCGCCTCCTCTGCGATCAACCCGTCGGGATAGGCCGTATCGGGGACATCGGCCTTCTCGAACGGAGGGTAAGCGCCGCGCTCCATGTTGCGGTTGGAGCCGTCCGCGTAGCCGAAAAAGGCGTTCCAGGCCGTGCCCCATTTTTCGTACGGCATGATGCGGCGGTCCCAACTGAAGGGCATCTCGAACTCGCCTTCGCCCTCGCCCTCGTAGCTGTAAATGCGCCCGTCCACGTAGTGGCTGATCTTGCCGATCGACACGGTGCGGTATCCGGCCCGGCGGAACAAGTGGGCGAAGGACTCCGGCGTCTCCCGCTCGGTCTTGGGCAGCAGATCGCGGATGGCGTCGTTGCGGGTATGCGCAGCGGACGACGGACGGTTGCCGGTCAGCAACGCATAGCGGGAAGCCCCGCAGGTGGGAACCTGCACGTAGTGGCGTTCGAACAGCCGCGCCTGCGCAGCGAAGCGGTCGAAGTTGGGGGTGACCATCCCGCTCTCGCCGTAGGCGCCGGTCTGCGGCCGCAAATCGTCCACCGCAATGAACAATACGTTCGGAGACTTCGGGGGCGCCGCGCCGCAAGAGCAGAAAAGCGCTGCCAGGAACAAGGCGGTCCGACGGAGCATGCACGGGCGCGGCGCTCGCATCTTCATTCAGCGCCGCTTTCGCCCGCGGGTCGCTCGTCTCCACGGGGCGGCGCGGCAGCGATGCGCTCGACGAACTGCCAGCCGAAACGGCCTTTGATGCAGAGATGCCCGCGGGTGACTTCCTGCTCCAACGGCGACGAGACCTTGACGATGCGGTCCGCCTGCGTATGCACCGTCAAGGTGCAGCCGACGCCGCAATACGGGCAGATCGTATCGGTCCGTTGCTGCTGCGCCTCGTCCCAGGCGCCCGCTTCGCGCATGTCGTGCTCGGTTTTGGACATCAGCGCGCCGGTCGGACAAACCCCGATGCAGTTGCCGCAATAGACGCAGGCCGATTCC
The DNA here is from genome assembly GCA_965214915.1 of Bryobacterales bacterium. Lineage (GTDB taxonomy): Bacteria > Acidobacteriota > Terriglobia > Bryobacterales > UBA6623 > CATQHP01. Next base: position 988,512 of record CBDCCP010000002.1, read on the forward strand.
GTGAGCGGCACGTCGTATTCCGTCGAGATTTCCGCTTCGAAACCGCGTCCGGCGACCGCGATCGCAAAAGTATTCTGCGCGTCCTCGCCGCAAGCCTCGACGCACTTGTAGCAGAGGATGCATTTCGAGTAATCGCGGATGTAGAGATCGTTATCGATCTTGACCGGCTGCGCGACCGTGACCGCCCGCTCGGAACCGTCTCCGTAGCGCTGCGGATCGGCGCCGTACTCGGCCATGTATCCGCACAACTCGGGCGCGGTCGAAACATCGGTCGCCGAAGCCAGAAACTCGAGCACCATGCGTCGGCTCAGGCGCACCCGCTCGGAATCGGTGCGGATGGACATCCCCGCCTCGACTTTCCGCGAGCAAGCCGGGACCAGCGCCCGCGACCCCGAGAGCTCGACCACGCACACCCGACAGACGTTCACCGGCGTCAAGTTTTCGAGATAGCAAAGCGTGGGCGTCTCCACGCCGGCCTCGCGGCAGGCGTCCAATATCGTCGCGCCCGCGGGCGCCGCAACGGCCCGGCCGTCGATGGTCACCTCGACCGCCGCGGCGTCATCCCGGCTTGGAATAACCGGGACGGGACCCCGCGGCACAGGAATCTTCAAATCGGGCGCGTCGGGATTGGCGTTGCGATCCATGGCGTCGTCAGCGGAAGATCGGAAAACGGACAAGCGCCGATTCGACCGCGCTCGATGCGGTTTGGCCGAGCCCGCAGATCGAGGCATCCCTCATGACTTGGCCGATTTCCTTTAGCAGCTTCATTTCCTGTTCGGTCGAGCCCAGCGGCCTGCCCCGGTCGAGGCGCTGCAGCAATTCCTCCTGACGGACCGCGCCAACGCGGCACGGCACGCACTGCCCGCAGGTCTCGTCGCGAAAGAACTCGGCGATGCGCAGCAGTATTTTACCCAAATCGACCGTGTCGTCAAAGGGCATGACCACTGCGGAGCCGACCGCGGCTCCGGCGGCGCGCATGCCCTCGAATGTAAACGGCGTATTCAGTTCGCTCGGCGACAGGAAAGCCCCGGCTGCCCCGCCGACAAGCACAGCCTGCAAATTTCCGCTTCCGGAAACCCCGCCGGCCAACTCGATCAACCCGTTCACCGAAACGCCGAATTCGGCTTCATAGACGCCGGGTCGCGCGACGCGCCCGGAAAGACAGAACAATTTCGGCCCGGCGGAGCCGGCGGTTCCGCTTGCAGCGTATGCGTCCCCGCCGCTCAGCAAGATGCGCGGCACGTTGACTAGCGTCTCGACGTTGTTGACGAGCGTGGGCCGGCTGAACAAGCCGCAGTCGGTGGGGTACGGCGGCTTGTTCCTCGGCTCGCCGCGAAAGCCCTCGATCGAGTTGAAAAGCGCCGTTTCTTCCCCGCAGATGTACGCGCCCGCTCCCCGGCGCAACTCGATATCGAAGCCGTCGTCGAGGAGCGCGGCCGCGCGCGCCGCCCGCGCCGCATGTTCCAGCCGCGCGGTCGCCAGCGGGTACTCCCCGCGGATATAGATAAAACCTTTTTGAGCGCCCGTAGCGAACGCCGCGATGGCCATCGCCTCGATCACCGCAAACGGATCGCCTTCCATCAAGACGCGGTCTTTGAAGGTCCCGGGTTCGGACTCGTCCGCGTTGCAGACCAGATACTTCCGTCCGCCGTGAGCGGCAACCGCCTGCCATTTACGGCCCGCCGGAAACGCCGCGCCGCCGCGGCCGACCAGATTCGACCGGCTTACCTGCTCGATGACCCACTCACGGCCCTTTTCGCGCGCCCGAGCGAGCGCTGTGAAACCTCCATGCGCACAGTAGTCGTCCAGACTTTCCGGATCCACCCGCCCCACGCGCTGCAGCAGCTTGAGTTGGGGTTGCCCGGCCTGGGGGACGGAAACCTCTGTCGGAAGCTCGACTGCCTCCGCTGCGCCGCCGCGGGTAAGATGCCCGCCCACGGTTTCAGCCGATGCCGGAGCAAGCACGCACTCGCGGCGCCGCTCGCCGGACGCCGCAACCAGCACGGCCGGAGCGCGCTCGCAGTGGCCGAGACAAGGGCTGCGGAACCACGCCGCTTCCCCGCCCCGGCAAGGCTCGCCTGCTGGCCCCCAATCGGCCTCCAGCCGAGCGCATAATTCCTCGGCCCCGCGCACTCGGCAGGCGATGTCGTCGCAAACGTGCGCCGTCAACGGCGGCCGCGGCTTCGTCGAGAACAGCGCGTAAAAATCGGCAACCCCGAAAGCTTCCGCCGGCGGAACGTGCAGCCGCAGGCAAGCGTAGTTCAGCGCTCCCGGACTGATCCAGCCCACGCGCCCGTGAATCGCATGCAGCACAGGCAACAGCAAATGCCGGTCGGCGCGCGCGGCATGTCCCCCGCGCGAGGTCTGCGCCTCATCGTCCCCGCGACCGCCGCCGGCCCAACGCGACGCCGCGGCTCCCAGCACCGAATCCACGGCGGCGGTCTCGGCCGCTGTCGGCTGGTCCGCAGTGAAGTGAAGATCCAAGCTGTTGCCCCGTTCGTTTCCGCCCGCGCCGCAAAAGCGCTGCGGCGGCACTCAATCGCCGCCGAGCGGCGCCTCGATCTTATCAACTCGAATCGCCGTCGCCTTGAATTCGGCCGTTCCGGCTTTGGGATCTACCGCGTCGATCGTCAGCTTATTCGTATCCACCTGGTCGGGGAAATGAGGGGTCATGAAAGCCAGCCCCGGCCGCAGTCCGGGATCGAACCTGACCGGCGCGGCCACCGCCCCCCGCCGCGAGCGCACCATCACGCGCTCATACTCCTGCAACGCCAGCCGCTCGCCGTCCTCGGGCGACAGATCGAGGGTCTCCTCGCGCCGCAGAGGCGAGGAGAACAATGCGCTCTGCACACCCGTGTTGTACGAATCGAGCCGCCGGCCGGTAGTCAGGCGGATCGGATATTGCGCGTCGAGCTTATCCACCGCCCGCGAGTCCTCGACCGCGCTGAACGGCGCACGCGGTCCGATTAGCGGGTCCGCCCAAAGCCGGCCGTGCAGGAACTGCTCGCCCGGGTGCGATTCGTCGTAACAAGGCCAGCGAATCCCGTCAAGCCGCTCCAGCCGCTCGTAGCTCATCCCGGCGTGCATCGGACTCAGTCCGCGCAACTCGTCCCACAGCGCTTCGGGGTCGGGGCGCCCCCAAGCGGCGCCGAGCGCATTGGCGATCGCAAACAGAATCTCGAGGTCGTCCTTGGCGCCCGCGGGAGGAGCGGTCACCCGCCGCACCCGCTGCACCTTGCGCTCGCTGCTGGTGACTGTTCCTTCGGATTCCGCCCAGCCCGCGCCCGCGGGCAAAACCACGTCTGCAATCTCGGCAGTCTGGGTCAAGAAGAGGTCTTGCACGACCAGACACTCGAGCCCCTGCATCAATCCGAGAATGCGGTTCTTGTCGGCTTCCGAGCTGACCGGATTTTCGCCCAACACATAAACCGCGGTCAGCTCTCCGCGCTCCATCGCATCGAACATTCCGCTCAGATGCCACCCCCGTTTGGGCGGGATCGCGCAGCCCCACGCCTTCTCGAATTTCGCGCGCAACTCGTCGTTCTCGACGTGCTGAAAGCCGGGCAGCCGGTCGGGCAGCGCCCCCATGTCGCCGCCGCCTTGCACGTTGTTTTGCCCGCGAATCGGACACAGGCCCGATCCCCAGCGCCCGACGTGTCCGGTCAGCAACGCCAGATTGATCAGCGCCAGAACGTTATCGACGGCGTTGTGGTGCTCGGTGATGCCCAGCGTCCAACACAACTGCGCGCGGCCGGCGCGGGCATAGTCATGCGCCAACTCCCGCACCGCCTCGGCCGGAACCCCTGTCTCGCGCTCGGCGTATTCCAGGGTGAACGGCTGAACGTACTCGCGGTAGGCCTCGAATCCGCTGGTCACCCGCTGGATGAACTCCTTGTTTTCGAGCCCGGCGGCAAGGATTTCGCGGCCGACCGCGTGCGCCAGGGCAATGTCCGTGCCGACGTCGATGCCCAGCCAGCGGTCGGCCCACTCCGCCGAGCTCGTCCGCCGCGGATCGACGACGAACATCCTCGCGCCGTTGCGCACGCCCTTCAATACATGGTGAAAAAAGATCGGATGCGTCTCGCGCGCATTCGACCCCCAAAGCAGGATGACGTCGGTCTCCTCGATCTCCCGGTAAGAGCTGGTGCCGCCGCCGGCCCCGAACACGGTCGCCAGACCGGCGACGCTGGGGGCGTGTCAAGTACGGTTGCAACTATCGATATTGTTGCTGCCGATCACGCTCCTGACGAACTTCTGCGCGGCGTAGTTCAGCTCGTTCGTAGTTTTCGAGCAACTGAACATGCCGAACGACCGCGGGCCGTGCTTGGCGACGGACGCCGCGAATCCGCGCGCGGCGCGCTCGACCGCTTCTTCCCACGAGCAGGGCCGCAGACGGCCGTCCTCCCTGACCAGCGGCTGCCTGATCCTCGTTCGACGCTCGCGTTTTACGTTCATAGCTGTTTATCGTAACCAATGCCGGCGGTGTAAAAAACCGCCGCGCCGCGTTAAGCTGTGCGTACGCCACATGACGACGCGTTCCTTCGACCGGATCGAAATCGGCGAGAGCCACGAGACGCCCGGCGTGACCATCACCGATTGGCACGTGATGAGTTTCGCCGCCGTTTCGATGGACTACTTCGAGTTGCACACCAACGACGAATACGCCAAGAAAACCCAGTTCGGCAGGCGCGCGGCTCACGGCTTGATGGGGCTGGCCCTGGCCGACGGCCTCAAGCACCGTTCCGACTTCCAGGTGGACGCCATCGCCTCGCTGCATTGGTCATGGAATTTCATCGGCCCGATCTACATAGGCGATACTATTAGGGCGAAACTGACGGTTACCGGCAAGAAAGCCTCGCGGTCGAAGCCCGACCGCGGCGTGGTCACCGTCGACTACCAAGTGCTGAATCAAAAGAACGAAGTGGTCCAACGCGGGACCAACAAAATGATGGTGAGGCGATGCTCGAACGAAGAAACTTCCTCAAAATCTCTCTCGGACTGACGGCGGCCCCGGCGCTGGCCAATTGGCCGCAGTTCCGCGGGCCGGGCGTGCGCGGAGTCGTGGACGACGACCCCAGCCTGCCCGAAAGCTGGAGCGCCACCGAGAACGTTGCCTGGAAAACCCGCATTCCCGGCCTGGGCTGGTCGTCCCCGGTCGTCTGGGGAAACCGCATTTTCATGATGACCGCCGTCGCCGACAGCATGAGCGGCACGCCGCGAGGCGGTTTCTTCGACGGCCGCGTGGTGAACCCGGTATCCAGCGAGGAGCATAGCTGGATCGTCTATTGCATCGATCTCGAATCCGGCAAGATCGCCTGGGAACGCGAGCTGCACCGCGGCGCTCCCAAGACGCCCCGCCACAAGAAGAACACCTACGCCTCGGAAACCTGCGTGACCGACGGCGTCCACGTCTGGGCCCACGTCGGAGACCTGGGCGCCTACTGCCTCGACATGGAAGGCAAGCTCGTCTGGTCGCGCGAGTGGCCGGCCGTGGAGACCCGTTACGGTTACGGCACAGCCTCTTCGCCCGCGCTGCACGAAGGCCGGCTCTACATCACCAACGATAATCAGGAGCAGTCTTATACCGTCGCGCTCGATAAGCTCACCGGAAAGGAAATCTGGCGCGTCAACCGCGAGGAGCCGACGACCTGGTCAACGCCCTTCGTCTGGGAATCCGGCAAGCGCACCGAAATTATCACCGCCGGACGCGAAAAAGTCCGCTCCTACGACCTCGACGGCAAGCTGTTGTGGGAGATATCGGGCATGTCCTCCCTGTCGATTCCGACGCCTTTCACCGTTGACGGCCTGCTCTACGTCACCTCGGGTTATTTCAACAGCGAAGAGCGCCCGGTTTACGTCATCCGCCCCGGAGCGTCCGGAGACATCACTTTGGCCGCAGGCGAAACAGCCAACGAATATATTGTCTGGAGCCTACCGCAAGGCGGGCCGTACCATCCCACGCCCATCGTTTACCGCGGCCTCTACTACACGCTTTACGACCGCGCCTTCATGACCTGCCACGACGCAAAAACCGGCGAGGAGGTTTACGGCAAGCAGCGCATCTCGCGCGACGGCGCGGCCTTCACCGCATCGCCCTGGGCCTACAACGGCAAGATCTTCTGCCTCGACGAGGACGGCACGACCTTCGTCGTGCAAGCGGGCCGCGATTTCAAGGTGCTGGGCCAAAACCGTCTGGAGGAAATGTGCATGGCTACCCCGGCGATCGCCGACGGCAGCGTGTTGATCCGCACTTACGCCCACCTGTACCGCATCGGCGCATAGCGGTCACGGACTATAGCGCTCGATCACGGCGCTCGCATGGCGGCGAATTCCGTCGTCCTTGCTGCGCGCCCAATCCTCCAGCAGCCTGCGGTACGAACAGGCAACGAAGATCGTTTCGTCTCCCGCTACGGCCCTTGCGAAACGCGCGACCTCTTCCCTGTGCCGCGCCTTCGCGCCTGCGTCGACCGGATTGCCGGCCGGCCAAAAGTCCGGCTCCGCATAGATATAAAAGAGAACCGGGACAAGACCGCCTTCCCGGCAGCAGGCCTCCGTCCGCAGGCCGAAGGCATGCTTGACAAGTTGCGCCGCGTCGAGAGAGGAGTACAGCCGCCCGTCTCTGCGCAGCTTGTCGCGGACGCCTGCGTAGCCTTTCATGCGGTCTCCCCAGACCGGCCGCCAATAGGCGTCGGAAAAGGAAGCGGCGGATTTGCCGCGGAACGGCTCGAACCGCTTGGACTCGATGCCGATGAGCGCCGACGGCGTTCGCACCAGGCAATCCAGAACGGGATGGCTCCCGCCGCGCCAGGGGAAACGCGCCTCCGCTTCGAGCGCCAGCGAACGGGCGGGCCATGCCTCCTGACCGCACCCCGGCAAAGGCGGCAAATCCTGCGGCCGGTTGAGGAAAAACCCGAAGGCGTTGGCGGCCAAAGCGGCCGAAGACGCCGGGTTGTCGAACTTCCCGCTGCCGATCTCGTCGCCCGCCGCGGCGTTGTATATCCGTTCGATCTCCCGGCCCGGAACGCCGGGTAAAAATCTGTCGGCCATTTCCATTGCCCCCTTTACTGCGTCGGCCAGACCGGAGCCAATGCGTTGAACGCATCGCGGACTTGCCGGCCCTCGTCGGTCAACCGGTGAGAGCCGCATCTTTGCTTGACATGCTGACCGTTCGCGAACGGCAGGCGGAAACCCGCTGGAAAAGCAAGCGCGTCCAGGGACAGCGATAGGCCGTAGATTTTGGAACCGGCCAACTCATCGAGCGATTGGCGCATCCGCGCGATGCGGTATCTCTCGTCGTAACCGGAATAGAAACGGCGGGGCGCGGCGACTTCGAGCGAAAGATGACGGATGTTCATCAAAGGCCGTCCGCGAAGGGGCAGTCGCTCTTTGTGGGCGCGGCAAAAAATGTACGCGGCGCCGTAGCGAAGAATCTGCCTGAGCGCGGAAGGCGGGTCGTCGCTCATCCACTTCAACTCGACCAGCCGCGCGCGGCCGCCCGATGCGGATAAGTGAACAAGATCGACATTTCTTCTCCTGTCTTTGAAGGAGCCGTTGATCCCCGAGGCAGCCGGACACTGGTTGAACCACTCGTGCATGTATCCGTTTTCGCCCAACATGGCTACCGATTTCTCGAGCAATGTTTCGGGCCGCGGATTGCCGTCCTTAATGTTGCATTCGCGTCGAAGCAGCCACAGTCTTTTGGAGTTCGACCACGGAGCAGGGCAATTGGCTTCCATCCTCTCGTAGATTTCCGCGATGTCCTCCATGCCGTCGGTACCGTCGAATAAACCGGCCATCTTGAACCTCCCTGTAAGGCCTTTTCAATTTGATTTACAAATCTATCACTTTCAATCTTTATTGTCAACCAAACGCCAAGCGGCGTGTAGCGCCCAAGTAGTAATGTCCTGTATGGACCAGATTAAAGAGTCCGCTTTTCGAGGGGAGGGGACACAGGGTGGATTCAGGAGAGAAGGCAAGGTTGAGCGTGAAGGAAGCGGATCGAGTGGGGGTTATGCAAGCGGTGGTCGGCGGGCGGCTGCGGCAGCGGGAAGCAGCCGAGCAGTTGGGGGTGTGTGTGCGGCAGGTGCGGCGCTTAGCGGGGCGCTACAAACGCTACGGAGCGGCGGGGCTGGTGTCGTTGCGGCGGGGCAAGCGGTCGAACCGAGCGATCGCCGAGGAGACGCGGCGCGGGATTATGGAGTTGGTGAAGCAGCGCTACGCGGACTTTCCGCCGACGCTGGCGCAGGAGAAGCTTAGGGAGGAGCACGGTTACCGGCTGAGTGTAGAGACGCTGCGGGGATGGCTGATCGAGGAGGGTCTGTGGCAGCCGAAAGCGCGACGGTCCGGGCGTGTGCATCAGCCGCGTGAGCGGCGTCCATGCGTGGGAGAGTTAGTGCAGATCGACGGGTCGGCGCACGACTGGTTCGAAGGCCGTGGGCAGCGCTGCTGCCTGATCGCCTTCGTGGACGACGCGACCAGCCGCTTGTTGGCGCTGCGCTTGTGGGCGGCGGAGACAACGCAGGCTTACATGCAGACGCTGCGGGGGTATCTTGAGCGGCACGGGAGGCCGGTGGCCTTGTACTCGGACAAGCACTCGATTTTCCGGGTCAACCGGCCGGAACAGGAGGGCGCGAGGACGCAGTTCACACGGGCGCTGGAGGCGCTCGACATCCAGCCTATTCATGCTCACACGCCGCAGGCCAAGGGGCGTGTGGAGCGGGCCTTCCAGACGCTCCAAGCACGCTTGCCGCGGGAGTTTCGGCTACGGGGTTTGAGCGGCATCGAGGCGGCCAACGCGTTTGTGCCGCAGTACATGGCGGAGTACAACGCGCGCTTCGGGCGCGCTCCGCAGAACGCGCAAGATGCCCACCGGGCGGTAGAGTGGGAGGCTGCCGAACTGGATCGGATCCTCTGTCCCCAGCATGTGCGCAGGCTGTCGAAGAACCTGACTTTCAAGTTTCAGGGCAGTGAATACGGCATTCAGGGACAGGGCAAGGGGTATCGTTTGCGCTACGCAGCGGTGACGGTTTGTGCGCTGTACGACGGCCCGCTGAGAGTGCTGCACCAGGGGCGCGAGTTGGCGGCGAAGCAGTTAGTGGAAGGGCCGCCGCCGCTGCCGGTGGACGACGAGAAGAGCGTGCAGCGGACGGTGCAGAGAGTCCGGCAGGAGCAGGCTCGACGGATACGCAAACCGCACCGCAAGCATATCTGGAGGAAAATGGCACGAGAGGCAGTGGCGCTCGCCGAGGCGAAGCGGCAGGGCCTGTCGTGAAGCGTGAAGAGCCATCCTCGTGCAGGAGGCGGCTCCGGGCGCGCGCGCCCTCCCTCCGCCGCCCCCTGCACCCAAACCGCCTCCGAATCCCAGTCCACAGCTCCCCCCTCTCCCCGTCCCCAACCCCTCAGCAACCGCCCAGACACTTACCCCAATGCGGACATCTCTACTTGGCAGAAAAGCGGACATTTCTATTTGGCCTTGACACCAAACGCCAAGCGGCGACGCTCCCGGCGAAACCCTGCGCCGCCAATGCTCCCGTGTAGCCCGGCGCGGGCTCCAACGGGCGCAGGAACCAGCGTTCGCCACCTTCTTCCAGGGAATGCGTTCGGACGGCGGGCGGGCAGTCGTTGGCGAACGTCACGTCGAAGCTGCGCAGCGGAATGGCCAGCCCGTCCCCCACTGCCTTCACATAAGCTTCCTTGCGGGTCCAGCAGGCGAAGAACGCCTCGATCTTGCCTTGCGCGGGCTGTGCGGCCAAGGTTTCGCGCTCGGCCGCGGAAAAGAAGCGCCGGGCAATCGCGTCGGGGTCCCGCAGAGGACGCAGGCGCTCGATATCCACCCCCAGCGGAATGCGCCCCAAGGCAATCAACGCCCTTTCGCCGGAGTGCGAAAGGTTGAAGCGCAGAGCGGCGGCGGCGCCGGTCAGATGCGGCTTCCCCTTGCGCCCGTAGGCAAAAACGACATCCGCCGGAGCAACATCGAGATAGGCGCCGAGCACTCGGCGCAGCAGGCCCCGAGCCACAACAAACCTGCGCCTGTGACGCTCGAAACGGAACCTCCCGGCCCGCGCCCGCTCATCCGGCGACAGGACGGCCTCCAGCGCGGCGGCTTGTTCTGCCGGAACGTCGAGCGCAACCGACCAGACCTCTATCCGGCTACGCTTCAGGCGGGCCTCGCCGGGGCGCGGCAGTTCCCGCGGTGCGAAACCGCCGTGCGCATCCTCTAAACTAGCGAGTTGCCCCAAGGCAGCGCGCCCATGACCGACTTTCGTTTCTTCCATGCCGCGGACATCCATCTCGACAGCCCGCTAAAGGGCCTCAGCGGCCATGAGGGCGATATAGCCGAACGCATTCGCAGCGCGGCGCGGGAAGCGTTCGACCGACTCGTCGGCGCGGCTATCGAGGAACAGGCCGACTTTCTCATTATCGCCGGCGACCTCTACGACGGCGATTGGCGCGACTACAAGACGGGCTTGTTCTTCGTCGAACGAATGGGCCGGCTCAAGCGGGCCGGCATCGCCGTTTACCTGCTGCACGGCAACCACGACGCCGCAAGCCAAATCACCAAGCGGCTCGACCTGCCGGAAAACGTGAGCGTTTTCAGCGCCCGCCAACCCGAGACATTCCAAGCGGAAAAGGTCGGCGCCGCGCTGCACGGGCAAAGCTTCCGGCAACGCAGCATAACCGAGAATCTGCTCCCTCATTATCCGCCGCCGGTTGCCGGCGCTTTCAACATCGGCGTGCTGCACACTGCCCTCGGCGGCATGGGCGGCCACGAAAACTATGCGCCCTGCTCTCTCGACGAGCTTGTCCACAAGGGTTACGATTACTGGGCGCTGGGCCATGTCCATCAGGCAGAGGTGTTGCACGAGAGGCCGCATGTCGTGTTTCCCGGCAATCTCCAGGGCCGCCACGCGCGAGAGACCGGCGCCAAAGGCGCCCGCCTGGTCACCGTCGCCGACGGCGAGATCGTCGATGCCGCTTTCGTTGCCTGCGACGTCGTCCGCTGGGCCCGCGTGCCGGTTTCGATTGCGGGAGCCGATAATATCGACGAAGTTGCCGGCCGCGTGCGGCAAGCGCTCGAAGCGGCGGTCGCCGATCAAGCGGACGGGCGGTTGCTGGCCTGCCGCATAGTTCTTGAGGGTGGCGCCGATCTTTACGCGCGCCTCGTCGCTTCGGAAGAGCAGATGCTGGCCGAGTCCCGCGCCGCCGCGCTGGGACTGGGCGGCGGCAGCGCCTGGGTCGAGAAAGTGACGGTCGAAGCCGTGCCGCCGTCCGACGCGCAGCCGGCGCAACTGCGCGAGGACGCTGTCGGCGAGTTGCAGCGGATGCTGGCGGAAGCCGAGGGCGACCCGGAACTCATCGGGCAGATCCAGCACAAAGACAACATCGGCGGGTTGGTGCAGAGCCTGCCCTACGAGGCGCGCGCCGATGTCGAGGACCCTGTCTTGAAGGCGGCCGTCGACGGCGACCACGCCGCGCTCATCGCTCATGCCGCGCCGTATCTGTCTGCGCTCTTGACCGTGCAGGAGGACCGCGCGTGAGACTGCGCCGACTCGACCTGATCCGCTACGGGCATTTCACCGACAAAACCGTCGATCTGCCTTGGGGCATGGCCGATTTGCACATCGTGTTCGGCCCGAACGAGACGGGCAAATCGACGGCATTGGCCGCGGTGGAAGACTTACTGTTCGGCATCCCGGCGCGCTCGCCCTACGGCTTCCTGCACGGCATGCCCGACATGCGCATCGGCGCTCTTTTAGAAAACGGCCGCGCGTCGCTGGAAGTCGTCCGGCGCAAGGGTAACAAGGACACGCTGCTAGGCCCCGACGGCTCGGTTCCGGCCGGCGGCGAGGGCGCGCTGCAGCCTTTTCTGGCCGGGGCGGACCGGTCGTTCTTCGAGCGCATGTTCAGTCTCGATCACGAGCGCCTGCAAAAAGGCGGAAAAGAAATTCTCGAAGCCAGGGACGACGCCGGCCAAACGCTGTTTTCCGCCGGCGCCGGTATTGCCGGCTTGACACAGCGCCTGACCAGGCTTTCCAGCGAGGCGGATGCGCTATGGGGCTCCAGACGGGCGAAGCACAGAAAATTCTATGCCCTCTCCGACAAGCTCAAAGACGCGGAAAGGGAACTTCGGGAGCATACCTTCACGGCAAGCAAATGGCGGGAGTTGAAACGGGAACGCGAAGCCGCCGAGGAAGACTACGCGAAAGTCAACGCCGATTTCGAGAAATTTTCCGCCGAGAGCAGCCGGCTCAGCCGTATACGCCGGGTCTATCGCAATGTGCGCCGCAAGCAGGAACTCGATACCGCTCTCGAAGCATTGGGCGCGGCCGCGGCGCTGCCGGAAAACGCGGCGGAAGTGCTTGAAAAAGCGGAACGCAACGGATCCGAAGCAGCCGCCCGGATCGACGCGCTCACGCAGCAATTGGACAACGCCCGCGACGAGTTGACAGGGCTGATCTTCGACGAAGCGCTTGTCCGGCGGGCCGACGATATCCGCCAGCTTCACGAGCGCCGCATCGAGGTTCGCCGCGAGAAAACCGACCTGCCCAAGCGCGAAGCGGAACTCAACGCGGCAGAACAGGAGTTGCGCGGCCTCGCCGCGGAATTGGGTTGGACGGACGGCGCTACGGCCGCGCTGATCGGGCGCATTCCATCCCGTTCTCAAGTCGGCGCCGCGCGCGCCCTGCTGAATCGCAAAGGCGGAGTGGAGGCCAATGCCGCCAACACGGCCCGGTCGCTTCGCGAAAGAGAAGAAGAAATCGGGCGCTTGCAGTCGCTCGATGCCGCAACGGGCGAACCGACCGACGCTTCCCGGCTTGCCGCGGCGGTCCGGGCCGTGCGCGGGCAAGGCGACATCGCCGGCCGCTTGCGCGCCGCGGAAAAGCAGGTCAAGGATGCGCGGGAGCTTGCCGCTCGGCGGTTGGGCGCGCTGCATCCCGGCGTCGCGGGCGAAGCGGACCTGGCGCGGATACCCACGCCGGTTCGGGCGCAGATCCAAAACCATCGAGACCGCGTTCAACAATGGGAGCGGGATTTGCGGGAAGCGCGGCAACAGTCCGTTGCGACCCGCCAGGCACTGGACGCAGCGCGCGGCGAGGCTCGGCGTCTGGTGAGCGGCGAGAGGGTCGTGTCCGCCGAAGAGTTGACCGAGGCGAGAACCCGCCGCGATACGCTCTGGAAACTGTTGAAGGGAAAGCATATACAGGGAACGCCGGCCGCGGGGAAAGCGCTTGACGGCATCGCTGAAGACTTGGAAAACCTGGCAGACCCGATCGGCGCCTTCGAGCTTGCCCTGCCCCATGCCGACACTCTGGCGGACTTGCGCTTCGATCATGCCGCGGCGGCCGGACGGCTGGCGGAAATCGAACGCACAGTCGGCGAATGCGAGTCCCGTCTGAAACATGCCGAAAAGCAAGAGGCGCAGCTTGTCAAAGACGGCGAGCGGCTCGATGCCGCGTGGGCGGCCCTGTGGAGCGAAGCGCCTTTCGATCCCGCAGGCCCCGAGTCCATGTTGGAGTGGCTGGAGGCAAGGGACGGCGTTCTCGAAGCGCTTGCTGAGCGCACGGAAGCAGAACACGGCCTGGAAGCAGCCCGCGCCGAAGAGCGCGATGCCGGGGAGCGGCTGTTGGCGGAGTTGACCGCGCTCGGACTTGACCGCACCGCCTGGGAAACGGCCGCATTGCCCGATATTTTGGAAAGGGCAGCCGGCGAGCAAAGCCGCAGGGAAAGCGAGGCGCAGCGCAAGGCGCAGCTTCAAGAAAACATCGGCAAAACCGCGAATGACGTTGCGCGTGGGAAGCGGGAACTTGGTCTGGCCGAGCAAGCTCAGTCTTCCTGGCAAGCCGAGTGGAGAGCGACTGTCGGCGGTCTGGGTCTGTCTGCCGATGCGGCGCCGGAAGCCATCGGCGCGCAGCTCGAGGTCATCGAACAGATGCGCGACAAGGCAGGGCGCATCGCCTCGCTGCGGTACGATCGCATCGACAAGATCCATCGGGACATCGCCGACTTCGAAAAGGCGGTCGCCGAGTTGGCGCAGGCGATGGCCGGGGACCTGAAGGGCCGGCGCGCGGAAGAGACCGTTCTCGCACTCGAAGCGCGGCTCGATGAGGCCGAACGCTTGCGGGGATTGCAGCAGGCAAAGCAAGAAAAGGTCGAAGAACTCTCTGCGCAGATCGAGGAGTTGGAGCAAGAGCGCAGGCGGTGGGCGGATTCCGCAGCCCATCTGAGAGAAGCCGCCGGCGTCGAGACCAACGAAGCGTTGCAGGAGGCAGTCGCCCGCTCGGACCGGCGGAGAAATCTCGAAAAAGATAGTCAAGCAACGATCGCGCAACTTCAGCAGGACGGCGGCGGATTGCCGGCGGACGAGTTGGAAAAAGAGTGCGCCGGCATCGATATCGACCAGGTTGCCGCCAGAGAATCGACCATTCGAACAGAGTTGTCCGACTTGCAGCAGCGGCTCGCCGACGCGGCAGAGAAGCGGTCCAAGGCGCGGGACGCCTTCCAATCGGTTGGCGGAGGAGACGATACGGCGGCGCGCGCCGCGGCCTCCAAGCAAGAAGCGCTCGCCGAGATGCGCGAAACGGCCGGGCGGTACGTTCGGACGCGGACTGCGGCCATGCTTCTCGAGTGGGCGATCGACCGCTTTCGACGGGAGAAGCAGGCGCCTCTGCTGAAACGAGCGGGCGAGATGTTCGCGGACATGACCGGCGGCTCCTTCACCGGCCTGCAGGTGGATTTCGACGATCGGGATCGGGCGCGCCTGATCGGCCTGCGTCCGGATGGAAAGACCGTTCCCGTCTCAGGTCTGAGTTCGGGAACGACCGATCAACTCTACCTGGCGTTGCGGGTGGCCGCAATGGAGGAGTATCTCGAGCGCACGGAAGCCCTCCCCTTCGTAGCCGACGACCTGTTCATCAATTTCGACGACCGCAGGGCCGCCGCCGGACTCAAGCTGCTGGGACGCCTGGCGGCAAAGACGCAGGCGCTCTTCTTCACCCACCACCGCCATCTGGTAGACATCGCCCAAAGCGCGCTCGGCCCCTCCGTCCACGTCATCGACTTGGCCGCGGAAGCTTAAGCGCAAACACCAAAATCGATCTCACAATCTATTGCAATGAAATACCTTAAACCGACAATCTCAACTATTTTCTTGATTTTGAGCGCGGCTTGCTCCGCTCCCGAATCGGAACGCGGCGGCGCGCCGCCCAATATCGTTTTCCTGCTGGTCGACGACATGGGCTACGCCGACGTCGGCGCCTACGGAAACACCTACCATCTGACGCCCCACGTCGACGCTCTGGCCGCGCAGGGCATGCGCTTTACGCACGCCTACGCCGCAGCGCCGAACTGCTCGCCCACCCGCGGCAGCATCGTGACCGGCCGCTGGCCGGCGAGAACCGGGGTCACGCAGTATTTGCCGGGCAACGTCCTGCCGCACGCCAAGCTGCTGCAAGCCGAGCTTCCTTTGGGCCTCCCCTTGAGCGAGACCGTCATCGCCGCACCGCTCGCCGCAGCCGGCTATGCGACGGCCAGCATCGGCAAATGGCACCTCGGCGGAGGCCGGTACGCCCCCGAAAACCGCGGCTTCGACCTCAATTACGCCGGCGGACACTGGAACGCCCACCACTCGATGTTCGCGCCGCACCCCTTCGTCGCGGTTCCGGACGCCCGAGAGGGCGATTATCTTACGGATAATCTGACAGCCGCCGCCGAGCGCTTCATCGCAGCCAACAAAGATCGGCCGTTCTTCCTCTACCTGCCCTACTACGCGGTCCACGGCCCGATTCAGGCCAAGCAGGAACGCATGGAGCGCTATGCCGGCCGCGCCGACCCCTCCGGGCGCAACAACGCAACCTACGCCGCCATGACCGAGGGCGTCGACGAGTCCGTGGGCCGCTTGACCGCAAAGCTCGAAGAATTGGGACTGACCGAGCAAACCGTCATCTTTTTCTTCTCCGACAACGGCGGAGTGCCTCGAGTCGCCTTCAACGGCGGCCTGCGCTCCGGCAAAGGCTACCTGTGGGAAGGCGGCATCCGCGAACCGCTGATCGTCAAATGGCCGGGAGTCACGCAACCCGGCGCGGTGGAGGAAACGCCGGTCAGCAGCATCGACTTCTATCCCACGATTCTGGAAATGGCCGGGGCGCCGGATGCCGCGGGCCATACCGTCGACGGGGTCAGCCTGGTCCCGCTGCTCGAGCAAACCGGCCAATGGAGCCGCGATGCCCTCTACTGGCACTATCCCCACTACGCCAACTCCGGTTCGACTCCCTCGGGCACCGTCCGCCGCGGCGACTGGAAACTACTGGAATTCTTCGAGGACAACCACGTCGAGTTGTATAACCTCGCGGAAGACCCGGCCGAAGCGAACGATCTGGCCTCCGCGCAGCCGGAGTTGGCGGAGCGGCTGCGGGCCGACTTGGCCGCCTGGAGAGAATCCGTCGGCGCCAAAGAAACCCCGCCGAACCCCGACTACGACCCCGAACGCGCCAAGCAACGCTACGGCGTCCGCTACAAGCCGGCCTGGGACGAAAACGACCCGTTCCTGCCAAGACCGCAAGACAACGGCGGCTGAGCGCCTCTGCAAGGCGGCGTTATAGGCAATGCCCTCATCTCATGGGCCGTTAATCCACAACCGCCGCGTTGCCCATCTGAATGAATGCGCTGATCTCGTCGGCCAGATCGCCTCCGCCGCCGACGCGCTGAAACAAGACGATGCCGATCAATTCCTTCTGCGGGTCGATGAACCCGTAAGTGCGGTAAGCGCCGCCGTGGCCGTACGTCCCGACCGAGTTGAAGCGAAAGACGCCCTGGTTGTTGCGCACTACGCTCCAGCCGTAGCCGAAGCCCATGCCGGGGGCGAATCCGGCTTTGAGCTCTCCGGTATGCAGTCGGGTCATCGTCTCCACCGCGGCCTGGGAAAGGACGCGCATTTCTCCGCTTGCGCCGCGGTCGAGCATCATCCGGTAGAAGCGGAAAAGATCCTCGGCAGTGGAATAAAGCCCGCCCTCCGGGGCCGGATACTGCGCGCCGGCGCGGAAAATGTCCCGCGGGTCGCGGATCAAACGGCCGTCCCGCGCCTCGTAAATTGCCGCGATACGGGAATGCTTTTCCTTCGATCGGCTTCGGGAACCTCGACCCCGCCATCAGCTCGTAGACCGCCGAGCGGGACAGCGCGGTCATCCGGGTTACCTCGCGAAGCGTGAGCAGTCTCGTCATCGTGCCTCCCGTTCGGGCAGCCTTGGGCCGTGCCGTCGGCCGCGATTCCGTGGTGTGTGGTGTCGATCAGTGTAGCATGCAAATGTCTGCAAGTGACTGAAGAAAAAAGAGTTCAGGTACGTTCCGATACGTTCGGAAACGTTCGGGTCGTCGCAGCCAACTACACGGGCGGTTGCTCGTCAGAAATGCCAGATGGACCGCGAAATTCGGCGACCGCGGCGAGGCGATCCACTCCGGTTCAGACCCTTGACGAAGGGCGTGAGGTTGAAGGGCAGGACCAAGCCGGCGAGGATGCCAACAACCGCCGAAGGGACTGTCCTACTTACAGGACAAGGCAGATCGATCATGCCGCTCCAGACCTGCGACAGGGCTCCCCGGCGCGAGTTGCACCCTGTGTAGCACCCGGCGTAGCAGGTGCCATTTCCTGCAAGTGCTTGATTCTACGACCCAAACCGCACATCTGACCTGAAATCCCGGTGACGATGCAACGGATCGAAGGGGGATTCGGGAGCGACCCCCCGGAAACCGGCCGGTCTCCGGACCCGGCAGGTGCGCCTGCGTTGCACCTGCCGGGTCGGGTCGCTCCCCTCGAAAGAGTCCCTCCGGGAAGGGGATCACCGTCGGCGTCGCCGTCGCATCGGACGCCTGTCGCCACCATCCTTCGGTTGGCTCGCGAGGCGGGCGGGGCGGGGAACGACGAATCTCAACATGGAGCGAGCAGATCGAACCCACGACGACACGCCAGCGACACGGCTGGCGGCGAAGCCGACGGACCGCGCGGCGTGGTTGCACCTCCGCACCGGTACCGGCACCCCTCTCGCGTGACGCGCTCCGCTGCCCTGGCGGTCACGACGCGGTGACCGGCGATGGGTCTGTCGCTCGCCTCTTCGCCCGTCAGCCGCGGCCGGTGCGTGCCCCTGGTGCGTGCCCCCGGGGGTTGCTGTATACTCTGTCCCATGCGCGACACCCGCACCCTCGTCGTAGCCCTTCACTCCACGCGTCGGCACCGGTCACCGGAAGCCTCGTCGAGCCGGCCGTGTGTGACGTCGGGGCAAGCTGCGCCAGAGCAACCTCCGATCGTACTCCACACACAGCAAGATCAAGGCCGGCCGTGAGGTTGCCGGTTGTCATCGCGGGATTGCTGATAGCGTTCGCCGGCGCGTCACAGACGTTCGCCTCCGCGCTCTCGCGCCGGATGTCTACCCCGTTGCGGAACGCGCTGTTCGTCCTGTTCATCGGTGGCATCCTGGCCTACGGGGCCGCGTTCGCCTGGTACATGCTCGCCCATTTCGATCTGGTCAACCTGATCCGCGACATCAGCCACGACGACGCCTTCTACTATTTCCAGATCGCCTACCACATGGCCGAAGGGAAGTTCTCGACTTTCGACGGCGGCATCACGCGGACCAACGGCTACCACCCGATCTGGCTGTTTCTGATCACCCCTTTCTACTGGGTGTTCGACAAGGAAGCCGCGCTGTTCGCCATCAAGGCGTTCGAAATCATGCTCGTCGCCGGCGGCGTGGCGCTCATCGCCGTTGCCGCCCGGCTGGCCCGCCTGCCGTGGTATCTGCTGTTCGCCGCGCTGCCGGCGCTCTACGGACGCTGGACCTTGCTTATGGGGATGGAAGCTGCGGCGGCGCTGTTCATGCTGGGCCTGTTCATTCTGGCCGCCTGTCTCTTCGCAAAGAACCCTGCAAGGCAGCAATGGCTGCTGGCCGCCGTTGCTTTTGCTCTGCCTTGGGTGCGCCTGGAGTACATCGCCATTTCGCTGGGGGCGACTGTGGCGCTATGCCTCGTCGAGCGGTCGTGGCAGGATCGCCCGTCCGGCGCGTCGCCCGGAGCGCAGAATCGTTCCATATCCTCGTTGTCGGCATTTGTCCCCCTGCTCGGCGCGGTCGCCGGCATCCTCGTCTATTTCGCCTACAACGGCATTGTCTTCGGCGGCATCGTGCCGGTGTCCGGCGCGGTCAAGCAGGTTTGGTCGCAGCAGCGATGGGAGACTGAAGGCGGATACAGCCTGACGAAGAATTTTCAGGAGATGTTGCAGATCCGTGTTTTCGACCACGAGCTCCTGGTCGCCCTGGAGGTCTGCATCTTGTTCCTGCTGGTCTGGGGTTTCAGCCGTCGCTCCCGAAGCCGGGAGGACTGGCTGCTGCTGGCCTTTCTGGCGGGCGTACTCGCGCTGAGCGTCGGTCATCTTGCCAAGTTCGCGCAGACCGTTCTCACCATGCACCCCCGCTGGGCAAGCTATTCTTGGTATTTTGTGCCGGCGTATCTGATGAACGCGCTGATAGTCCCCGTGAACTGTTACGCAGCCCTTTACTTCAGTCGCCGTTTCATCGCGCCGAGGTCGCGCCGCGCAGCCGATATTCTGGGCCGTGGCATTGTCGTTGTCGCAGCGGTCTTCTTGCTCGCAACGGCGCATTTCGCCTCTCCATTCCAAGGTGTGGAAACAAGAAGCATTGAAACCAGAGCTGGCAACGAATGGGGCGAAGTCTTTCTTGGGTTCTTGGGGGGGTACTTATGTTATGAACCGCGTACTTCCCGAGGGCAGCATAGTCGGGTCGTGGGACGCCGGCGTCGTCGGGTATTTCTCGCGCTTTCCGGTTGTGAATCTGGATGGGATGGTCAATTCCTACGACTACATGCGCGCCCACCAAGCGGGAACAGTGGCCGCGTTTCATCGGCATTACGGGATTACCCACTTCACCAGAGTCCAGCATGTCGACCGGCGCGCCGATGCCCTGCTGTTCGAAGGTCCGCGATATCCCCACCCGTCGGGCGATTGGCGGTTCAGGCTCTGGTCCGCCACGCCGTTGGAAGATTCCGACGCAGCCGCCCGGTTCTGGGAGAGAATGGAGCCGCATTTCGACGACCTGTCGAGCGGCGTCGGGCTTCTTGTCGATGGGCGGCTGGCGCAGGCCTTCGCCAGGCAATGCGATCCCGGACGATCCGGAGGAAGAATGGTAATGTGGTCTTGGGCTGGACCGGGGGATGAAACGGTCGCCAACGCCTGGACGCAGACGCAAACGGGGTTGTGCGCAACCGCCGGCGTTCGGCCGCACGCCGGCTCGGGGGCCCCGATCCGGATCGAGACAATGCCGGCACGCGACTGGCTGGCGGTGATGACAGGCGGCGGCCCGCCGGTCATCCGCTCCGATTGGGAGGTGTATCTCGTCGAAGACAGCCTCATCTACATCAAGGAGAAATGCGGCCCGGAGGACACCCAACCGAAGTTCTTCCTTCACCTGGATCCGGTCGACGAGCGTGCCCTTCCCAGCCGGCGCTGGATTTACGGTTTCGACAACCTCGACTTCCGCTTCCGGGATTACCGCGTGATGGAGGGAGAAGAACTCTGCGTGGCCCGGCGGACGCTGCCCGGCTACGACATCGCCGCGATCCGCACCGGCCAGTACATCCCCGGCGAGGGCCGCGTCTGGGAAGGCGGTTTCGATGTTGTCGATCCGACGGGTGGCGGGGAAGCCGCCCCATGAACGACGGGGTCGAAACGGCGCTGGTGATCGGCGCCACCCCGGATATCGGCCGCGCCATCGCACGCAAGCTGGCGCGCAATGGCTGCGCGTTGCAGCGCGCGGCGCATCTCGTTCAGAACCGCCTCATTCTCGCCGGCCGGTCGTGAAGTCCAAGGCCTCAATGAACTGGTACGTGTTGCAGTGCAGCACGTCCAGATCATCACACACGTCAGGAATGTGGCGGTTCGCGCGCTTCTTCTTCGGCTTCGAGACCTCGGTCGTGACGACTGTCCGCTGTGCGGGATTGCCGAGCGCGTAGGCGATGAGAAACGGGTCGCGGCCGACTCGCTCGATCTCCTCGTCGCTCAGATCCGGGGCGTAACCTTGGCCGGTCACTCGGGCGACCAGCGTCTCGTTGACATGCTCGTCGAGCAGCAGTACATCGCGGTTGTCCTTCAGCCAACGCGTGAGATCGTCGTCTCTTCCGGCGAGAATCTCCTCGTACATCTCGAGCGGAACCTTCGCCTGCTGGCTGCTCGCGCGATCGACCAGCCACTCCCAGAATTCGGGCACGCGTCCAAGGGGATAGTAGTCGCGGTTCGCGTCGATGAGAACGTTGGCGTCGAGCAGGTAGAGCAACCAGCGCCTCCCCTACCGCGCCTTCGCTGGGCGAAGCATCTTCCCGACCTGCGGGGGCTTGACGCCCAGGATCCTGGCCGCCTTGGTCGTGGACAGTGCTCCAGAGCCCAACATTCGGCGCGTGAAACCGAGCAGGCTCTGCCCCACCTGGTGCCGGCGCACGACGTAGTAGCTGGGACCGCCCACCGACTCACGCGCCCTCGCACGGTGCCGGTCGCGATGCTGCCGCCACTGCCTGCGAAAATCCGCCCGGAGTCGCTCGAAGGTCGGCCGATCAATGCGATTCACGCGCAGGAGCCGGTAGGCGACCATGGTCCGGCTCAGGTTTCGCTGGCGGGCGAACTGGCCGATATGCTGCTGTTGCGCGTCGCCCCCCGCCCCTCGCGGGATGTCGATTTCATTGAGCGTCCGCACGGGCAGCAGCCATTCGGCGGCGACACTGTTGCAGAACTCCTCGATCTCGGTTTCGGCATTCACGCCGCTGAAACCGGACCGGCCGAGCAGCAAGTGGGTCAACTCGTGCAGAAGCGTGAACGACCGCGCGGCCCTGGAGTCGTTGGCGTTGATGACCACGAACGGAGCTACATCGTCGGCGATCGCGAGACCGCGGAAGACCTCTACGTCAATGGCCGTGTGGTGGCTGCCGAGATCGCCCTTGAGCAGAACGAATACGCCGGACTCCTCCGTTCGCGAGCGGAGCAGTCGGAACGCCTGTTCGGCGGTCGGCTCTGCGTAGTACCTCGCTGCGTCTAGTACTAAATATCATAATTTAGAGTATTTATAAGAGAGTTGCCGCTGGCGGACGTAGGCTTTGGTCCATTCGAAAGGGTGGGCGCTTTGGTTGTACGCTCGGATAAAGCGATCTATGGCTTGGCGCACTTTGTAAGGCGAAGTGAAACTGGCCCCTTGCAGGGCGCGGCGACTGAGAATAGAGAACCAGATTTCTACTTGGTTAAGCCAGCTGGCGGATGTCGGAGTGTAGTGGAAATGGACTTGCGGGTGAGCCTTCAGCCAACGGTCGCGCTTGGGTTTATGGGTGTTCAGGTTGTCCAACACGACATGCATTGCGACGCCGGGATAACGGCCTACGAGGCGATTCATGAAGTCCAGGAATTCGCGTCGGCGCCGCCGCGAATAATGGCCGGCCTGGATGCGTCCGGTAGCGACTTCGAGAGCGGCAAACAAGGTCGTCGTGCCATGACGCTTGTAACCGTGCGAGAAACCCGTCAAGGCGCGGCCGTCGGGCAGCCGCAGCCAGCCCTGGGCGCGCTCCAGAGCTTGGATGCTCGGCTTCTCGTCTACGGCCAAAACGACCGCGTTGTCGGGCGGGTGGAGATACAAGCCCACGATGTCGGCGGCTTTGCGGGCGAACTGGGGGTCCGTCGAGATACACCAACTGCGCCGCCGTCGCAAGGAGATGCCATGACGCCGCAGCACGCGCCAGACTTGTTGGGCGCTGACGTCTCCTAACTGTTGCGCCAGCAGGCGGCCGCTCCAGGTGGCCTGCCCCTCCGGCGGGGCTTGATCCAACTGCTGCAGAATGCGCTTCTCGCTCTGTGCGTCGTAACGCCGCGGCTTGCCGCTGCGCGCTTCATCCGCCAAACCCAGCAAGCGCCGCTGGGCAAAGCGCGTGCGCCACTTCGACACCCGCGCCGGGCGCGTGCCCAACTGCTGGGCGATCTCCTGGTTGCTCATGCCCTCGGCCGCCATCAGGATCATGCGCGCTCGCGCCGCCGCTCGTTGCTCGCTCTTGGGAGACCTGCGCCACTGCTCCAGAGTGCGCTGCTCATCCGCGCTTAAGAGAATAGGCGTTGCTCTCTTGGCCATGCCTCCATTCTATCAAAAGTTCCCTTATTTATGAAATCAAGTACTAGATCGTCGCCGAGCAGCTGATCGATTGCCTCCGTTGCGCGTTGCGACAATCGGGCGGCCTCCGGCTGGAGGCGGAGCACTCGGGGCAACGACTCGCTCCCCTCATCTGCGGCCTCACTCCTCATGAGGGTGCCCACGAACAGCAGTCGCTCGGCTTCGTCCTCCGCCTCCAGCGCGGCCCGAACCATGTTCTGGCGGCTCTGAATGTTGCGGACCAGCGCGTCGACCAGAGCATCCGTCTCCGAAGAACGAGCCCCAGGCAGCGTACGGAAGTCTGGACCACGGTCACCCCGCCGTGGCGGTGCATTCAGGTAGAAGGCGAGCAGCGGGCGCCGGTAGTGGTGCGCCATCTTGACAAGGGTCGACCGCGTGGGCTGCTCCTCGCCGCGTTCCAGCGCTGTGAGCCGGTCGACGGCCGCCAAGCCTCGGGCATCTCTGATGCCAACCTTCGCGACGGCATCCTGGATGGTCAGACCCGCGGTTTCGCGTGCCCAGACCAGGATTTCAGGATTGACTGCCGGCATCACTCCGATAGTAGAGTAGCACCTTGACGGGCGGCCGGGCGTTCTCCGGCGCGTCGGCGTCGGCGCTGTAGCCGGCGTCGATGCGGCGGTCGGCGGCTCCTGACCTTGGCCGGAGAGATTCCAGATCAGTCCGTGGACGGTGCTTGAAGTCTTCCAGAATCCGTCTCACAACGGGGGAGACACCGAGGGGAACGGGCACGCCGAAACACCATAAGTGTCTACTGGAGGCTCTTGCAGAACCCGGCGATGGGGTGGTTTTTCTTGCCCGACAGGGCAGGAAGCCGGGGAGCAGTCGGCCAAGGGTAGCACAACGGGTGTATGCGAGCTGCAACTCGGCGTTGCGCGCGGCGCACGGCTCTTGGCGCCTCGCTCATCGCGTTGCTGCTGATATGGTTCCAGAAGGACATTTGCACAGGAGGTCAAACGAAGCATGAACCGTCTGCGAGATTCCTTCGCCCCCTACTGGCAGTCGATTCAGGAGGCGCTGTTTCCCGATCTGGAGCAGACGCTGGGGCCACTGACCGCCAAGCAGCAACAGTTGGTGCAGACCTTGGAGGTCATCCGCATCGAGCAGTGGATTCCCCCGCAGTTTGGGGCGCCGGGGCGTCCGCCGAGCGACCGCGCCGCGCTGGCGCGGGCATTTGTTGCCAAGGCGGTCTACGACATGCCGACCACGCGGGTGCTGCTGGACCGCTTGGACACCGACGTGGCGCTCCGGCGCCTCTGCGGCTGGGAGCGGCGGAGCCAGGTGCCGAGCGAGTCGGTCTTCTCGCGCGCCTTCGCCGAATTCGCCCGTTCGCAGTTGCCCCAACGCATGCACGAAGCGCTGGTGCGCAAGACTCACGGCGACCAGTTGGTGGGCCATCTCTCCCGCGACTCGACGGCCATCGAGGCCCGCGAGAAGCCTGCCGTCAAGGAGAAGGCGCCGACGCCTCCCAAGCGCAAGCGGGGACGGCCGAAGAAGGGAGAAGAGCGACCGAAGCGGCGCACACGGCTCGAACGCCAGTCCACCATGACCCTGCCGGAGATGCTTGACGACCTGCCGACCGACTGCGATGTCGGCACGAAGAAGAACAGCAAGGGATACCGCGACACCTGGGTCGGCTACAAGCTGCACATCGACGTGGCCGACGGCCAAGTCCCCATCAGTTGCCTGTTGACCTCGGCCTCGACGCATGACAGCCAGGCCGCCATTCCCCTGGCGACGATGTCGGCCGAGCGGACGACCAACTGCTATGACCTGATGGATTCGGCCTACGATGCCGAAGCGGTCCACGAACACAGCCGCTCACTCGGCCACGTCCCGTTGATTGACATCAACCCCCGCCGCGACAAGGCGTTGGCCGAGGAGCTGAAAGCTGAAGCCCGGCGCCTGCGGTGCATCGGCTTTCAGCTTCCCGAACAGGTCCGGTACAACGAACGCACGGCGGGTGAGCGCGTCAATGGCCGACTGAAGGACGAATTCGGTGGCCGCCATGTACGAGTCCGTGGCGCCTCGAAGGTGATGTGCCATTGCATGTTCGGCATCCTCGCCCTCACTGCCGACCAGCTCCTGCGCCTGGTAACATAACCAACGCGTCGCCGGACGCGCATTCCATCGCCATGGCCGGACCGCCATCAGAGCATCTACCTGTGTCCCTCAACGCTCGTCGAGAACACCGTCGAAGCCGACTGTCTCAGGTCTCTCCGCTTGACCCCCGGTCCTGTAGAACCAGACCAGAGGCGACAGACCCAGAGGGGCGATAGGACTCCAGACAGGCAAGACCGCCATCGAGCCCATCGAGCCGCAATCCCCAAGAGTTCTGCAAGTGGCTCCTTCGGCGGGAAAAAGAAGCTGTCCTTCATCCCCAGCGGCTCGAAGATGCGCCGGGCCAGAAAGTTCTCGTAGCGCATCCCCGAAACGACCTCGATAATGCGTCCGAGCGTTGCAATGCCCATGTTGCTGTACCGCCAGCGGGTTCCCGGCTCGAAATCGAGCGGCTGTTGCGAGTAAACGGCGACGGCTTCGGCAAGGGTTCGGTCGCGCGCTGTAAAGATCTCGCGCAAGCCCTCGGGAAACCCTCCCGGCATCCCCGAGGTATGCGTCAGCAAATCGTGCAGCGTGATGCGCCGGGACGGCGGCCCGAGAACCATCCGCCCGCCGCTCCGCTCGACAACCATTTTCTGCCCGCGGAATTCCGGCAGATATTTTTCCACAGGATCGGCCGTCGCCAGCCTCCCCTCATCGGCCAAGATCATGATTCCCGCCGCCGTGATCGGTTTCGTCATCGAAGCGATCTGAAAAATCGAATCGGCGCGCATCTTCGTCTTCGATTCGACATCCTGCAAGCCGACCGCGCCGAGTTGCACGATCTCTCCCCGCCGCGCCAACAGAGTCACGAATCCGGCGGCGGTCCCCGCGTCCACGAATTCCTGCATCCGCGCCGGGATGCGCGCCAGCCGGCCTGCATCGATGCCGACGCGGCTCGCCGCCCCCGGATCGATCTGCGCAAGAGCAAGCGGCGCCAGAACCGCGAGAAGAACAGGAATACGAACGCGAGTCATCGACACTACGGTAGCGCCTCTCTGCCGAGCCGACTCGACACTGCTTGAAAGGCGTTTCAAAGCGCCTGAAACGGCCCTTGAAAGCGCCGGGTTGAAGCCCCCCCGATCGCCTACTCGGGGACCGGCTCCTCCATCAGGCGGTTCAGGTCGCTGACCGGGATTTCCAGCAATTCGGCCGCCTCGGCCGCGGAGAGCGCGCCTTCCGAGAGGGCGCGGAAGCACAGGCGCTCGAAACGCCGGGGCTTCTCCCCTTGCATGGCGCAGGGCTCGCGATACGGCGGCTTGCGCCAGCCGCGGCGGACGCACTCGTCGAACAGCCGCTGGGAGAGGGTCGGGCCGAATATGCCCAGGTCCCGGCAGCGCAAGATCAGAGCCTGCACGCTGGCGCCGAATATCCGCTTGAGCTCGAGGAGCTCGCCCCAGCCGATGGACTTGCGGCGCCGGCCGATCTCCGCCCGCAGCGTCTCCGCGGGCAGCAGGAAGGCCGCGGCGAAGCGGTTCGCGGCCTCCTCGCCGTCCACCTTGGCGGCAACGTCCAGCACCATGTGGCCCAACTCGTGCGCCAGCGTAAACCGCTGCCGCTCGCCCCAATGCCCGCTGTGTACGACGATCACGGGCGCGGCGCCGACATCCCCGCCGAGCGCCCGCGCCGTCAAGCCGTCCACTGCGGCGAGGTCCATGGCGAGAACCTTGATCCCGCGCTCCTGCAGCAGTTCGGCCATGTTGGGGATCGGATTGAGGCCCAGCCCCCAATGGGCGCGCAGTCCGCGCGCGGCATATTCGACCTCGGCAAGCTCGCGCAGCACCGGCCAAGGGGCTTGTCGAGGCTTGTCCCAGGCCGTGCTTGGCAGGCCGAGAAGCTCTTCCACCGCCAGATAGCGTTCCAGCAAGCGCAGCACGCGGGCCTCGACCCGAGTTTCCTCCCGCTTGCTCGGGATCGTCTTCTTGCGGAACTCGACGCCCTCCAGAACCATGCTCCGGGCGCCCGTCAGCCAGGCTTCGGACACGCCGAGCGCGCCGGCCAGCGCAGCGAGGACGCCCGGACGCGGCATCGTCTCGCCGCGCTCGTAATTGCTGATCGCCTGCGCCGTCACCCGGTTGCCGATCTTGGCCTCCAAGCCGCGCAGAGACAAGCCCGCGGCAGTGCGGGATAGTTTGAGCCGTTGGCCTAGCACGATTCTTTCTCTACTCGGAAATTGACAAAAAACTCTCAAAAAGAGTAGTATATCAACTATGTATAAAGCATTATGCCCGATTCTGTTCCGCGACAAGCGCGACCGCGAAGGTTGGCCCCCTACCGGGCTGGAACAGTCTATCGCCTCAGTAGATGCGGATGCGCTGGCCGCCGAATACAGGGTGCTGCGGGAAAACGCACCGCGCCGGTTGACATCGTACTTTTCCGCTCAACGTGACGGGACAACTAAGGAGAGGCTGCCCGGTACTCGCGGAATTCAGTGGGAACCGCGTTACGCAATGGCGCTTTGGAACCTCGGGTGTCGTTGGCCGCGGCTTACCAGCGGTTGGCATTGCTTTCGCGACTACCAAATGCCGCTCAAGGCCATACGCGCAAACCGCAGTGCCGGCAAGATCGACTTACTCGGCATTACAGACCTGGGCAGGATGATTGTTGTCGAACTGAAATGCCCACGCAGCGGCCTCGGCCAATCCCCGATGCACGCTCTGATGGAAGGGCTGCGTTACGCCGCCATCGTCGAAACCAATCTCGGGGTCCTGGCGAACGAGGCCAGTACACGCTTCGGCTGTAAGGCTGACGCCAAAGCGCCGCCAATTGTGCAGGTGCTAGGACCGCTCTCCTGGTGGCGCGGTTGGCTCGACCCCGGACTGAAAAGCCGGGCGGCGGGCGATTGGAATCGCGCTTTCACCCGACTCGCCTTGGCCATCGAAGCGCGAGTCGGAGTGGCTGTCGAATGCATGGCAACGGATACGAACATTGCGAAAGCCACTGACAGATTGCGCAAATCGAGGCCATCACTCGACCACCTGCCAGCCCTTTCTCATGTTCATCTCGACCGGGAGAGAGATTACTTCGAAGCCCTGCCGCCGGGCGACCGCAATGGATGAGCTTCAGTACCAGGACCGGATCCACCGCACTCTGTGGAACCGGGCCGACCCGCATTGCGCGGGGATGCTCGCCGGACGCCTGCTTCGCTCCGGACGGCGGTTTCGACCCGCTCCGGGGCTGCTGCGCCGCGTAAGCCGGCAGCGTCTGGCCGCGGCCTTCGCCCCGGCGCCGAAGCCGGCCTGGCCGGTCGCCGGCTTGCGCGCAAAATACGGCATCGAACCCGCGCCGCTGTGACCCCGGAGGGCCGTGCCGCGCCCCGTTCGAGCACGGGCGAGCGAGCCGCCCGGGAATCTTGACGGCGGTCTTAAAATAAGAGGTTCGGCCCCCAAGTTTCGATGCTGCGCTTCGAATCACCGTGGATGTTCCTGTTCTTGCTGCTGATCCCGGCGTTGGCGTATTGCAGCATGCGCCGCGGCAGCCGCGCATCCTTGCGCTTTTCCTCCACCGCTGCCGCCGAGTCGCTCGCGGGATCGTGGCGGCAGCGCCTCGCCTTCCTGCCCGGTCTGCTGCGCGTGCTGGCTCTCATCGGCATCGTCGTCGCCCTCGCCCGGCCGCAGCAAGGCGCCGAGCGCGTCCGCGACATTTCGCGCGGCGTCGCCATGCACATGGTCGTGGACCGCTCTTCCAGCATGAGAGCTCAAATGGAGCTCGACAGCCGCGTGGTCACCCGCCTCGATGCCGTCAAGCAGGTCTTCCGCGACTTCATCGACCCCGCCGCCGGCGGCATGCCTGGTCGCCCGAACGACCTGATCGGCATGGTCGCCTTCGCCCGCTATGCCGATACGATCTGCCCCCTGACGCTCTCGCACGACACGGTGAACGAACTGCTCGCTACCGTTCGTCTCGCGGACAACCCCAATGAAGACGGAACCGCAATCGGCGACGCCGTGGCGCTGGCCGCGGCCAGACTCCAACAGGCCGAAACGTTCCTGCAGGAAAAAGCGGGCGGAAGCCAAGACTACGAGATCAAGAGCAAGATCGTCATCCTGCTCACCGACGGCGAAAACAACGCCGGGGATCGCAGCGTCCAGGACGCAGCCGAGCTCTGCAAGGAATGGGGGATCAAGATTTACGCCATCGGCGTAGGCAACAAACGCGGCATGCAAACGCCGTTCGGCATGCTCTCGACACCGTTCCGGCGGGGATTCGACGATAAATCCTTGCGCGCGGCCGCCGAAACCACCGGCGGCATCTACCGCCTGGCGGAGGACGCCGGCTCGCTACGCGACATTTATGCGGAAATCGACAGCTTGGAAAAGAGCGAGTTCGAGGCGGTGCGCTTTCTGGACTACCGCGAGCTTTTCATGCCCTGGGCGTTGGCGGCGCTGCTGCTGCTGGGCGGCGAGTCGGTTCTGCGCAACACCATCCTGCGGAGGTCGCCGTGAGCGGCTTCCGCTTTCATGACATCGCCATGCTCAACTGGCTTTGGCTGACGCCGTTGCTCGCAATCCTCTTTTACTACGCCGCCCGCAAGCGCCGGGACGCGCTCGCGCGCTTTGCCGATTCCGGCCTGCTGCCGCAACTGAACCTCCATCTCAACGCCGGCAACCGTTTCTGGAAAGCGACGGCAACCGTGTTGGCGGCAGTTTTCCTGGTCGTCGGATTGGCGCGGCCTGCATGGAACCGTCTGCCCCAAACGGTCAAGCAGCGCGGCCGCGACGTCGTCTTTCTGCTCGATGTCTCCCGCAGCATGTTGGCGGAAGACCTCGCGCCCAATCGACTCGACCGCGCCAAACTGGCCATCATGGACGCCGTCGACAAACTGGAAGGCGACCGCGTGGCCCTGGCGGTCTTCGCGGGCGCCGCCGTGGTCAAGTGCCCGCTCACCCTCGACTACGGCTTCTTCCGCATGGCGCTCGATGACGTTTCGCCGCTGAGCGTCACCCGCGGGGGCACCTTGATCGGAGACGCGTTACGAAAAGTCGCCGGCAGCGTCTTCGATCAAAAGCAGAGCCAATACCGCGATGTCGTGCTGATCACCGACGGCGAAGACCACGAGAGCTTTCCGGTCGAAGCGGCAAAATCGCTGGGCGAGCTGCAAGTGCGGCTGATTGCGATCGGGCTTGGCGATGAAAACGTAGGCAAGCGAATCCCCATAACGGGTCCCGACGGCGAGATGACGTTTCTGCAATTCAACGGCCGCGAAGTATGGTCGAAACTCGACGCCGCGACCCTCCGCGAAATGGTCAACGCCACGCCCGGCGGGCGCTATCTGAACGTTTCCACGGGCGCCATCGACTTGGGCGACGTTTACCGGCAGCTCATCGCCTCTGCCGAGCGCCAGGATATCGAGTCGCGCACGATCGACCGCTACGAGGAAAAATTCCAGGTTTTCTTGGCGATCGGCTTTTTGCTGCTGGCAATCGAAATGCTCCTGCGCGAACGCAAGCCCCGGCGGGAACGAAAACGCGGGGCAACATCGCCGGCCGCCGCGTTCATCGCCGCGGCGCTGCTCTCGTTCCCCTCCGACGCGCCGGCCGCTTCCGTGCGCAGTCTCGTCAACGAGGGCAACGACGCCTATCGGCAGGAAGCGTACGAAAAGGCAATCGCCGCCTACGAACAGGCCGCCGAGCAAGACCCCGATTCTCCATACGCCGCTCTCAACCGCGGCAATGCCCTCTACCGCAGCGAAAACTTCGGCGAATCGGTTGAAGCCTACGAACGAGCGGTGCAACGGAGCCTCGACCGGGGACGAACCGATCTGGAAGCCGGCGGGCGCTACAACCTCGGCAACGCGCTCTACAAGCAAGGCGAGCAACTCGCCGAGCAGAACCCGCGGGCGGCAATCGACCTGCTGGGCAAGGCGGTGCGCTCTTACAAGGACGCTTTCCGTCTCGACCGCGGCTTAACCGACGCCGCGCACAACGTCGAGATCGCCCGCCGCCTGATCCGGCAACTGCGCGAGAAGGCCGCGCAACAGCAACAGCAGCAAGGCGGGAAGCAAAATCAAGATTCGAACGAGGAGCGGAAGAGCGATCTCCAAAAAGCGGCCGACAAGCAGAAGGAACTGGCGGAGAAGAGCAAACAACTGGACGAAGATCGGCAACAAAATCAAGATGCGGAATCCAGGCGGCGCCAACAGCAGCAATCCGAGCGGCTGGCCGAACAGCAGGAAGACCTGCGCAAGCAAACCGAGCAAATGGCCCGTGATGCCGCCCCGCAGACCAAACAGCATCTGGACAACGCCGCCGAGCGCCAGCAGCAGGCCCAAGAGGAACTGGAGCAAGTCCGACCCGGTCAAGCCGAAGAGCCGCAGCGTCAAGCAGCCGAAGAGTTGCAGCAGGCAGCCGACAGCCGTCAGAATCGGCAGCAGGCCGGCGAGCAAAGCCGGCAGCAGACCGGGCAGCAGCAGCAACCGGCGTCCGCGCAACCTTCCGGACAACAGCAGCAACCGCAAAATTCGGCGAAGCAGGCGATGACCGCGGCCGATATCCTCGACAAGGAAAAGCGCGACAAACGCGCCCGTCAAGCCTTGCTCAGAACGCGCACCGCCCCCGTCGAGAAGGACTGGTAGGAAATGCGCTCGTTGCTCCGAACAACGATCCCGGCTCTTTGGGCTCTGTCGGCGGCCGCGCCCCTGCCGGCCCAACAACAGCAACCCTTGCAGGCGCGGGCCGCCATCGAGTCCCCGCGAGTTTACGTCGGTCAGGGATTCATCCTTCAAATCCAGGTGCAAGGCGCCGACGAGCCGGAAGCCGTCGACATCGGCGCCCTCGAACGGGATTTCATCGTTCAAGAAGCCGGCGGAGGCGCCAACAACAGCACTTCGCTGACAGTCGTCAACGGCAGGATGAGCCAAATCGTCCGGCGCGGCTACACGTTCAATTACCGTCTCGCGGCCCGGCGTCAGGGAACGTTGACCATTCCACCGCTGACGGTTCGCCACGAAGGCCGCTCGGCGCGCACGCAGCCGCTCGAGATATTCGTGCAGCCTCCGCAGGAAAACGACGACTTCAAGCTGCGCCTGACGCTCTCCGACCGAACGGCTTACGTCGGGCAGCCCATCACTCTCAAAACGACGTGGTACGTCGGCCGCGAAGTCAACGATTATTCGTTCACGATGCCGCTGCTCGACGACCGCCGTTTCGAAATCATCGATCCCAACGTGAAGGCGCCCGGCGCAAACCAGCGGAAACGTCTCGAGATCCGCCTTGGAGACCGCCGGGCAACGGTGCGGCAAGGAAACGGCGAGCTCAACGGCCGCAACTATCTCACGCTGCAATTCGAGAAAATCCTGATACCCCGCGCCGCCGGCGATCTCGGCTTGGCGCCGTCAACGGTAACCTTCCGGACGCTCAAAGGCTATCGGCGCCGCCGCGGCCTACTCGACGATTTTTTCAGCGACGGCTTTTTCTCCGGCAGCGGGTTCGGACAGCAGGCCGTCTATGAGACGCTTGCCGTTCCTTCCAACAAGCCGCTTCTCAAGGTCTTGGACTTGCCCGACGAAGCACGCCCGGCAACGTTCAGCGGGCTGATCGGCGCGTACTCGATCGAAGCCGACGCCCGGCCAACCGAAGTGAACGTCGGGGACCCCATCACGCTCAATCTGAAAATCGGCAGCAAGGGCTACCTGGGCGGCGTGCGGCTGCCGCCGCTCAGCGAGCAGTACGCCCTGGCGCGCGATTTCAAAATCCCCGAAGAAATGGCCGGCGGCGAAATCAGGGGCAGCGCAAAATATTTCACGCAGACGATCCGCGCCAAGCACTCCGCCATCACAGCCATTCCGCCCATCGAGTTGAGCTATTTCGACCCGCAGACAGGCCGGTACCACACGGCCAAAACCGAGCCCATCGGCCTGTCGGTCAAGGGCGCGCGCATCGTCACCGCCCAGGACGCCGAAGGCATCGGCGGCGCAGGCATCCGGCAGACCCCGATCGAAAGCAGCGAACAGGGCATCGCGCACAACTACGTCGATGCCGACTCCCTGGTCTCACAGTCCGCTTCCCTCGCGGAACGCCTCGTTTCGCCTTTCTGGCTGGGGGCGATGCTGCTGCCCCCGTTGGTTTTCTTCGGATTTGCCGGCGCGCGATTGTTGCAAGGGCGAGAAAGCCCGGTCGAGCGGCTCGCCCGAAAGGCCTATGCCCGCTGGCTCGCCGCCGCGGCGGCGGCGTCCGGCGAACGCCCGGACGCAATCCTGGCGGCGATGCGGGAGTACCTCGGGGCGCGGCTGAACCTGGCCCCGGGCGCATTGACCTACCGAGACGTTCAGGAACGCCTCGCCCAGACCGGAGTCGACGGAGACGCCCTCGGCCGCTTGAAGGCGGTCTTCGAGCGCTGCGAAGCCGGCCGCTACGCCGGAGCGGCCTTCGGCGCTCCCGACGATCTGCCGGCGGAGGCGCAAGCAGCCATAGCCGCCATCGAAGAGAAACTGCGGTGACGGGCCTGCTCCTCGCATTTCTGGCAGCGTTGCTGCCCGCCGCCGCCCAGGAACCTCAGGCGGTTTTCGACGAAGCCAACGCGTTTTTCCGCCAAGCCAACCAATTGCAGGCGAACGATCCCGAAGCCGCTCGCGCCCTGTACCGGCGCGCCGCGCTGCGCTACGAGCGCCTGACCGCCGAGCTCGGCATCCGCAACGCAAAACTCTACTACAACTTGGGCAACGCCTATTTCCAGATGGACAACATCGGCCGGGCGATTCTCAATTACCGGCGCGCGCAGCGCCTCGATCCGTCCGACCCCAACATCGACAGGAACCTCGCCTTCGCCCGAACCCGCCGCTACGACAAGTTCGAAGACGCCCAGCAAACCCAGATCCTGCGCACGCTGCTCTTCTGGCACTTCGATCTCACGCCGGTCACCCGGCTGACGATTTTTACGGCCGTCTCGGCGCTTTTCTGGAGCGCCATGATCTTAAGGCTGCATCGAAGAATCCCGATATCGACGGGCATCACGGCGGGCCTGGGGGCCGGCGCCGCTCTTTTGCTCGGCTCGATTCTCTACGACGCCGCGATCGGCGAGAAGCGGCGGCACGGGGTCGTCGTCGCGCCCGACGCGGTCGCGCGCAAGGGCGACGGCGAGACGTACGAGCCCAGCTTCACCGATCCGCTGCACGCCGGGGCGGAAGTCCGGCTCATCGAACAGCGGCCCGGCTGGCGCCAGGTTGAGTTGCCGGACGGCCGGCGCTGCTGGCTCCCGGCCCGCGATATCGAGTGGATCGAGCCGTAGCCCGCTGTCGCGAAGCGGGGCAACTCCGCGGTCGAAACCGTCGGCCTCTGTAGCGCCGCTCGGCCGGCGCGCGTCGTACCGGCATTTCTTGTAAATTTTATAGAATTTCTGTAAAGAAAACCATGTATGAAAAAGGGCATCCCGTCAGTCCGTCAGCCGGTCAGCGAAACAGTAAAAGCCGGCCCGTTCCAAGGCGGCGGCGCGGCGGGAAATACATCCTGCCGTTCCGGGCATCGCGCCGCTCGGGCGTTTTCTTTTTCCTGACGTGCGCTCTGTTGACGCAGGCATCCTGGGGACAAGGAGTCGGCTCGGAGCTTTTCGACGGCTGGGAACAGGCGCAGGCGCCGCCGAGCTTCATCGACGGAACCGCCAAAGCAAAAATCGAGAGAAAAGACCGCTATCGAGACGCTGCGGCGGAAGCACGGAGCTTATCGAGCGGGCCGCCTTCCCGCGCCGGCAGCCACAACGAGCTCGTGCCCGGGCAGCCCGTCGCTTTCCGTCTGGGACCGGTCGACAGGGCGACGCTCTTCAACGGAGAGAACTCGTTCCGGCTGGATGTCCCCGCCAACGCTACCCGCGTAACCTTCATCGTGAACTCCGTCAACCCCGACGTGATCGTGGACCTCTTCGTTCGTTTCGAAGAAGACAACGAACTTTTGCCTGTGGGGGGTCGCCAGGGACTATTCATCCATGAGGCTCTCCGGCAACCAGATGATCGTTATTACCCGCTCCTCCGCTCCGCCGCTGCGAGCTGGAACCTATTTTGTTTCATTAGGGCTCCCCATCACAGGCGTCGTCGCTGAAGGCACGCTTACGGCAACCCTGGAATTCGATGGGGCGCCTCCTCCTCCTGTTGTCTATTATACGATCGACACGGTGGCGGGTCCCGGAGACATAGGGGACGGCGGCCCGGCCACCACAGCATGGCTACGCTGGCCCAGCGGCGTGGCCGGGGACGGGGCAGGCAACTTCTACATTGCCGATACTTCCAACCACCGCGTCCGCAAGGTCGACGCTGCCGGCGTCATCACCACTGTGGCTGGGGACGGGACGTGCTGTTTCGGCGGCGACGGCGGGCCAGCCGTCGCCGCGCAGCTAGCCTGGCCCGAAAGCGTGGCTGTGGACGGGGCGGGCAACCTCTTCATCGCCGATATTTCCAACCACCGCATCCGCAAAGTCGACGCTGCCGGCGTTATCACTACGGCGGCGGGGGACGGGACATACGGTTTCGGCGGCGACGGCGGACCGGCCACCGCAGCGCAGCTGCGCTCCCCCCGAGGAGTGGCTGTGGACGGGGCGAGCAACCTCTTCATCGCCGATACTTTCAACTACCGCATCCGCAAAGTCGACGCTGCCGGCGTCATCACCACCGTGGCCGGGGACGGGACGGACGATTTCGGCGGCGACGGGCGGACCGGCCACCGCAGCGCAACTACGCTACCCCTTTGACGTGGCTGTGGACGGGACGGGCAACATCTTCATTGCCGATAGGAACAACCGCCGCATCCGCAAGGTCGACGCTGCCGGCGTCATCACCACCGTGGCCGGGGACGGGACGTGCTGTTTCGGCGGCGACGGCGGACCGGCCGCTGTAGCGCAGCTACGCTCCCCCGAAGGCGTGGCTGTAGACGGGGCGGGCAACCTCTTCATCGCCGATACGGGCAACAACCGCATCCGCAAGGTCGACGCTGCCGGCGTCATCACCACCGTGGCCGGGGACGGGACGGACGATTTCGGCGGCGACGGCGGACCGGCCGCTGCAGCGCAGCTACGCTCCCCCGAAGGCGTGGCTGTAGACGGGGCGGGCAACCTTTACATCGCCGATACTTTCAACTACCGCATCCGCAAGGTCGACGCTGCGGGCGTTATCGCCACGGTGGCCGGGGACGGCCCGGAAGGATTCGTCGGCGACGGCGGGGCGGCGACCGCAGCGCGGCTATTGTTCCCCGAAGGCGTGGCTGCAGACGGGGCGGGCAACCTCTTCATTGCCGATAGGCGCAACAACCGCATCCGCAAGGTCGACGCCGCCGGCGTCGTCGCCACGGCGGCCGGGGACGGAACGCGCGGTTTCGGCGGCGACGGCGGACCGGCCACCGCTGCGCAGCTATTCTTCCCCACCGGCGTGGCTGCGGACGGGGCGGGCAACCTCTTCATCGCCGATACTTCCAACCACCGCATCCGCAAAGTCGACGCTGCCGGCGTTATCACTACGGCGGCGGGGGACGGGACATACGGTTTCGGCGGCGACGCCGGACCAGCGACCGCAGCGCAGCTACGCTCCCCCAGAGGAGTGGCTGTGGACGGGGCGGGCAACCTCTTCATCGCCGATACTTCCAACCACCGCATTCGCAAAGTCGACGCTGCCGGCGTTATCACTACGGTAGCCGGGAACGGGACGCGCAGTTTCGGCGGCGACGCCGGACCGGCCACCGCTGCGCGGCTACGCTCCCCCGGAGGCGTGGCTGCGGACGGGGCGGGCAACCTCTTCATCGCCGATACGGGCAACAACCGCATCCGCAAGGTCGACGCTGCCGGCGTCATCACCACGGTAGCCGGAGATGGGATGCGCGGTTTCGGCGGCGACGGCGGCCCGGCAATCGCAGCGCGACTATTCTTCCCCCGAGGCGTGGCTGTGGACGGGGCGGGAAACCTTTTCATCGCCGATAGGGACAACCAGCGCATCCGCAAGGTGACGTTTTCGGCATCGCCGCCGCCGCCGGTGATCCCGACGGTGAGACTGACGGCGTCTCCCGGTTCGATTACGAGAGGCGAGAGCGCGACTTTGCAGTGGTCTTCCACGAATGCGGCGAGCGCCAGGATCGAGCCCGGCATCGGCGCGGTTGCGACGTCTGGCCTGCGGCGCGTGTCGCCCACCGCTACGACGACCTACACCATCACCGTAACGAGCGTAGACGAACGTACCGCCGCGGCTTCGGCAACAGTCGTCGTCAACGCGCCCCAGCCGCCGCCCGCGGCGTCGGGGATCGCCACGGTGGCGGGGGACGGGACGCGCGGTTTCGGCGGCGACGGCGGCCCGGCCGCCGCTGCGCGGCTACACGGCCCCTATGGCGTGGCCATGGACGAGGCAGGCAACCTCTTCATCGCCGATTCCGCCAACCACCGCATTCGCAAGGTCGACGCTGCGGGCATCATCACCACGGTGGCTGGGGACGGAACGTACGGTTTCGGCGGCGACGGCGGCCCGGCCGCCGCTGCGCGGCTAAACACGCCCTGGGGCGTGGCTGTGGACAGGGCGGGCAATCTCTACATCGCCGATATAGGCAACTACCGCATCCGCAAAATCGACGCCGCGGGCGTCATCACCACGATGACCGGGGACGGAACATACGGTTTCGGCGGCGACGGCGGCCCGGCCGCCGTTGCGCGGCTAGCTTGGCCCGAAAGCGTGGCTGTGGACGGAGCGGGCAACCTCTTCATCGCCGATTCTTTGAACCAGCGCATCCGCAAGGTCGACGCCGCCGGCGTCATCACCACTGTGGCGGGAGACGGGACGAAAGGTTTCGGCGGCGACGGCGGCTCGGCCACCGCTGCGCAGTTGGCCGGTCCCTCAGACGTGGCTGTGGACGGAGCGGGCAACCTCTTCATCGCCGATTCTTTGAACCAGCGCATCCGCAAGGTCGACGCCGCCGGCGTCATCACCACTGTGGCCGGGGACGGGACGCGCGGTTTCGGCGGCGACGGCGGCCCGGCCACCGCAGCGCGGCTACACTTCCCCAACGGCGTGGCTGTGGACGGGGCAGGCAACCTCTTTATCGCCGATTCTTCTAACGAAAGCATTCGCAAGGTCGACGCTGCGGGCGTCATCACCACTGTGGCCGGGGACGGGACGCACGGTTTCGGCGGCGACGGCGGCCCGGCCACCACTGCGCAACTACGCTCCCCCACTGACGTGATTGTGGACAAGGCGGGCAACCTCTACATCGTCGATTGGGGCAACCAGCGTATCCGCAAAGTGACATTTTCGCCATTGCCGCCGCCCGGGATCGCTCCCCAGATCTCTTCGGGCGGCATCGTACTTGCCACCGGAACCCCCGTCGTGAACCGCATCTCTCCGAACGCCATCGTTTCCGTTTACGGACAAGAGTTCGCGCCGCAGGGAACACAGGCAGCGAGCCCCGGTCTGGACGCCTCAGGCAAGATTGCCACGAACCTCGCCGCTACCTGCCTGGAAATCGACGGCAGGCGCGCGCCGCTGTTCGCCGTCTTCCCCACTCAGATCAACGCCCAAGTTCCGCATGACCTGGCGCCGGGGCAGTCGCGGGCCCGAGTCATTCGCGGCTGCGGCGCGGAGGCGGAGCAACGCAGTCCGGCGGCTACGGTTGCAACCGCCGCCGTTTCGCCGGTCTTCTTCAACTTGCAAAGCAATCCCGACGGGCGCAATCCGCTCGCGGCGCTGCACGGCGGAGGCCCCGGCCTGGTCGGCGCGCCCGGATCGATTCCCGGATTGACGCTTACCCCGGCCGAGCCGGGCGAATACGTAACCCTGTTCGGAACCGGCTTCGGGGCGACCGAACCGCCGCTGGAAGCGGGCCGAATTCCAGGGGGCGCGGCCGAACTCGCGAGCGAGGTCTTGTTCGTCTTCGGCGGCATCGCCGTTCCGCCGGAGGACGTCTTCTACGCAGGCGCGGCGCCGTGCTGCGCCGGCCTCTATCAATTCACGGTGCGCGTGCCCTCCGGCCTCCCCGACGGCGACGCGCTCGTCAGCGCAACCGTGCAGGGCGTTTCGACCCCCGCAGGGCCGTTCCTCGCCGTCCGCCGACGGTAAGTAACTCCGTCGGGGCCGCCGCCGGATCCGCACACTCCGCTCTCCGATTGGAGGCTCAGCGGCGACAGAGCGTTCAGGCGGCGGCGCGGCCGGCGTTCTTCGCTCGAAACGTATCCTTTATTCGACCGCGATCGTCAGCAGTTGTGTTGTCCGCTCCTCCCCGGCGATCAATTGAATCGGAATATGGGAACCGCTGGGCGTCGATTCGCCGATGCGCACCGTGACCTGCGCGAAGCCGGCCGCTTGCCCCGGCGCTCCGCCGGCATAGAGCACTTCCGCCAAGCGGTTGCCGACGATGACGCTGACGGGCGCCCAAACCGCCGGCAATGCGTCCGCCGCGGCCACTCTTCCCGCAACCCCCGGGGGATCGGTGCGGCCCAGCCCGGTGGCGTAAAGATCGAGGATCGAGCCTTTCGCCGCCGGGTTCTGCGGGCCGTTGAGACTGCCGTCCGCTCGGTGGACCGCCAGCGCCTGGCCCGTTCCCGAACCGTCCCGGGCGAATAGCCCCGGCGCCGTCTCGCGAACAAGCTCAAGGAACGTATTCGACGGTATGCCGTTGCGCTCGACCCTCAAGCGCCCCCCTCTGCTCACTGCGAACGGCGCCACCGCTTCGATCCTCGTCGCGCCGACGGAGAGCAGGGGAATCGGCCGCTCGTCGAACAGCACCCGGGTTCCCGCAAGCTCTTTGGGCATGTCCCCATAGCTATCCGGACTCGCCTCAGCCGTTGTTTCCGGCCCCAGGCCGCCGCCGAAGATCGTTACGACGTTGCCGGGCGAGATCCAAACGAAATCGAAGATCGAGCTTGCCGCGTTCACAGGTCTCACGATCCACGGCGCGCCGCCGGGGTCGCCGGGATGCCAGGCTCAGCGCACTGCCCTCCCGCCGGTCGTCCGCACCGCCACGGAAAAGGGGCCTGCGAACGCCGGCTTGAAGCCGATGAGCGCGGACAACGAACGGGCATTTCCCGCAACCTCGTCTTTCATGCCGGTAACATCGAGCGAGCACAAATCGTTCTCCAAAACGATTCGCCCGATAGAAACCGCTCCGATCACTATGCGGTCGCTCGATATGGCGTCTCTCGTCGTCCGGTCGCCGTCGTAGAGATAACGTGACAAAGAGACCTCGCCGCCGACAACTCGAACGGTGCAATAAGCGCTTTCGGAAGCCGAGCCAAATTCCAACTCCCCGGATGCGGCATTCTCGCCGCCCCCGGCATGGAGCAAGGTCCATTCGAAGCGCTGCGAATCGCCGTTGCCCACTGCAGGGGAGACGAAGCCGGGCAAAGCCGGCGGGCCGAATCCCGCAGGCGAATGCTCGAAGTCATCGTTCGCCGTGTCCGACATCCCCCCGTAATCGAGCACTCTCGCATGGACGGTTAACGGCCCCGCAAAATCCTGCGAAAAAACGATGGCGCCGTCGCGCACATCGATATATACGTCCCCACTGAAACTTCTGAAAACGCTCAGCAGAGACGGAAACACGGTGCAGTACTCGTTTTCGAGCGGCGCTCCGTCCAACGCCCCTTGCCGCACTCCCGATGCGCCCCAAAGAGTGACCCTTTTCTCGGCGAAACTATAAGCTACGCCGCATTGCTTCGATTCATCGGCGGAACGGATATCCAGGGACACGTC
This sequence comes from Bryobacterales bacterium, assembly GCA_965214915.1. GTDB lineage: Bacteria > Acidobacteriota > Terriglobia > Bryobacterales > UBA6623 > CATQHP01. The sequence continues at coordinate 1,029,450 of CBDCCP010000002.1, forward strand.
GGCAATATCGGATTGGCCGTCGGGATCACTGGCCCGAATCGAAAAGTAGGGAAGGTCGAACGACCAGGCAAAGAACCTCTCGATGACCGGGGGTCTGTTGTCCGCGGACTCCCCGACAAACCAGGTTCCATATTCGGAACCGACGGTGACCAATCCGTCGTTGCGGAATCTCGTCTGCGCTTCGACTTGCAAACGGCCCCGTGCGTTCCGGTTAAAGATCACGTGAAAATCGATGACCGCCTTGCCGTCCGCGAACGCCGCCCGCGACCGAGACAAGTCCAGAGCACAGCCCCAATCGTAATTGAAACGGCTGAACGCCGAATCGACGGGATCGTACCTCCAGTGACATACTCTTTCCCTTTGCCCATCCCAAAAGATAAGGTCCACTTCGGGCGCAAGGGCTTTATTGGGCGCCGGGACGACGACCCTGAATGTCTGCGACATGCCCGAACCGTGTCCGGGGGACAACTCCGCGACCTTGGCAAGCGCATGCGGATAGGGATTCTGAACGGCAACGAACGATTGACGACCGACCAGCACCACTCCGCTGCGGCTGCGCAGATATCCCGTATTTCGATGCAGTCTGTAGGCGACCTGTGCGGAGCCGATGCCGGAAGCGCTCGCGGGATCGATCTCGATCCAAGCGGAACCCGAGTGGGCTTCCCAGGCGCAGTCCTCCGGCGCGTTCACCTGGAAAACCCCTTCCTGCGGAAGATAAGTATGGGCGTACACGCCAGGGGAAACGCTCTGCACGCAGCTTGCCGTGCGCTCGACTCGAACGGTCAGGCCGGCCGACGAAACCGATTCCACCGTCAGCGATAAGGACGAATAAGGATCGTTCCACGTCCGCCCGACGGGAAGCTCGTAGTTGTGGGTACGTTCGTCGTCCGGCAAAAAGTCAAGCAGGTGCGTGGATTCCGCACGCAAGCTCCGCAACTCTGTGTTCTCGACGCGGACCAGCGCTCCTTCCACGTCGCCCACGACCGGTTTCCAGACTCCCTCGAACCCGTATTGCTCCAGAGCGGAATTGCGGGAGAGCGCCTCCAGCCACAGCCATTCACTGGTTCCGGCCCTCCTGAGAATGCGCAGCACCGAGGGGGAGTCCGCAGGGGAGCCGTCGTCCAGCAGCTTTACCGTGAAGGTCCCTTGCCCCTCCACGGTGACGATGTCGTCGGGATCGAGCCAGCCGAGCCCAAGCAGTTGACGGGCGTTGAAAAACCTGCTGTCGGCGCCGTCCCCCATCGGGTCGTACCAGTCGCCGTATTCGCGGATGGTCATGCCGTCGGACGCCGCCGTCAGAATTTCTCCGTCCGCCAGGAGGGACCGACTGTGGGCGAGCGCGAGGCTGTGGCCGTACTCGTGGATGAAAAGCTCCGACAATCTGTCGAGCATGGCGTCCGTCTGCAGTTCGCCGCCGTGGGTTCGGTCGTAGATATTCGACAGCAGGTACGAAGCGCGGTAGGGGGTGGACCGGCAGCCCAAAGAGGAAACCCCCGCAATGAAACGGGAGGGAGTTATGTCGTAGCCGATGGCGGCGTAACGGTTGAACTGCCCGAGATCATCTAAGCCTGCCTCGGCAGCGAATCGCTCAAAGACTTCGGGCCGCGGATTGAACCTTGTTCCGCGGCCGATTTCGACTTCGAACACTTCGCCGCTGAGCCAGGCTCGGCCGGAAGATACCGTGCGCACGTAGCGGTCCACCGATCTTTCCGGCCCGAATATAAACTCGCGGATCGTCTCGGCCGTAAACGGCTTGGCTTCTCCAGGCCGGGTAAGCAGGAACACGGCCGTCTTTTGCTCTCCCGTCGGGTCGCAGTTGGCGGCGGTGTCGTAAACGTAAGGAGAAGCAGGGGCCGCGGCGGCGGCGGGCTCCACCAGGCGGGCCTCTTGCACGGCGACGCGCCCCCCGGCGGAGACGCCGGAGACCGCGATGCGGTCGCCGTTGCGGGTCCAGGCCCCCCGCGGGATGCCGTATGCCTCGATACTTCCGTCCGGCGTGTCCAGAATGTGAAACTCGATGGCCTGCTGCTTTTCGACGTCGTCGGCCACGTACATCGTGGCTGCGCCTTCCCAAGTTCCTCTTTCTTCGAGATGCGGCTCGATTTGCGGACTGCGCGCCCGCAACTCGCGGAGCGTATCTTCAGGAAAAGCGGCGGCGAGCGCCCGGCCGGGGTTCTGCTGAATCAACGCAGCGAGCGCTTCGGCTCTGCCGCGGGCAAGCTCAAGCGTGTCCAGGGCGGCGGCTCTCGGCGAAGCGCCCTTGGACGGCGCGCGGGGCGCAATGCCGTAACGCGCCAGCAACTCGGCGCCGAACTCCAGGACCTTCGCTTCCGTTTCGTCCGCCTCGGGTTGCGCCTGCGCCGCCGCGGATACCGGCAGCAGGCAGGCCAGGAAACAGGCCGCCAATGCGGGCGCGGCAAAACGCAAGCGCCGGGTTACGACATGTAGCCAGCGCGCAAAAAATCGCGTACGGGGGAAGAAATTTCGATTTTCCATGGCAACTTAAACGTATACACCAAAACCGAGGAGCGGGCAACCGCGGCCCGTAACGAAAGTTACATAGGCTGCTACGGCCAGTGGATTCTGCCGATCGCCGCCGTGGCCGCGGCAGCGATGTCCGCGTCGCGACGCGTTGCTTTTAGCCGGAAATGTATCCATTATTCGCCGGCGATCGTCAGTAACTGTTCCGTCACCGCGTCGCCGGCGGCCAATTCAATCGGAATATGGGAACCGCCTGACGTCGATTCGCCGATGCGCACGTTAAACTGCGCGATGCCGGCTGTCAAGCCGGGCGCCCCGCCGACGTAGAGCGCCTCGGTCACTCGATTTTACATTTAATTTACATATATATTACGGATAATTTACATCCATGTTACGGAGCAACAAGCGTATCTCGTAACAAAAGCCACGCGGGCGGCTAAGGCCGGCGGATTCTGCCGATCGCCGCCGTGGCCGCGGCGACGACGGCCGCGTCGCCTCCGCGCCGTAGCGCAGCCAGCGCCGGCAGCGCTGCGGGGTCCCGCCGCAAGCCGATCGAGTTGATTACGCCGATGAGCGCATTGCCTTCGAGCGTCCCCAGCGCCTCGCGCAGCGCTCGGTCGGCCGCGGGGCCGGGCAACGCCTCGAGAGCCGTGCGCGCGTAGTGCGCAAGCTTGGGATCGCTCAGCAGACTTGCCGCCGCCGGCGCCGTCCACTCGTCGCCCACGACGGCCAGCCGCTGGCACGCCTTGGCCTTCATGAACTCGGAGGCGCCGGGGTCTTCGAGAATGGCGACCAGTTCCGCGGAATGCAGCTTCATGATTTCCACCGCTTTGTAGGGCGTTTCGGCAAGCTGCCGCTCGGCCATTCGGTTCAATTCGGCGCGGGATTGTCCCCGCAGCCGCTTGCGGACAGCCGCGGCAAAAACCGCCGTCAAAAGGAGCGTGCGTCGCAACATCCGGAGCCTCCTTCTAAAACAACCGCCAGGGTTCCCGCATCGCGCGCGAGCGCATGCGGTTTGCTTCTTCGTCGAATGGAAAACTGTCCGTAGCGGGATCGAACTCCAACTTCCTGCCGAGCTGATAGGCAATGTAAGCGGCGTGGCAGGCAACATGAGTCTGGCACGCCGCAAGCGCGTTCGCCCGCGTCTCCTGGCGGGATTTCACGCAGTCCAGAAAGTTGCGCACATGCCGCGTCGTCGCCTCGCGGGCGTCTTCGAAAGTCTTGCGGTACCGTTGCAGGCTGTCGGATGTCTCGACGATTCCGGCGTCTCCCGTCTGCACCCAGCCTGCGTCGCCCTCGAAACGCGCGGCGCAGGCGCCCAGCCCGTCCCAACCGGTATCGCGGATAACGAGATCCAACCCATTCGCATAACGGCAATCGACGGAGTACGGCGTCACGCCGTCGGGACGGCGAGGCTCGAAGCTCACCGGGGCCGTCTCATCCAGCCCGGCCGCGGCGTGGCAAAGATCGACGGTATGCGAGCCCCATTCGAGAATCCCCCCGCCGTGGAAATCGAAGTACCCCCGCCAGCGGCTCTTGACGTAAAGCGAATTGTACGGACGCCAAGGGGCAGGCCCCAGCCAGCGGTCCCAATCGACAACGTTTTTGGGCGGCTCCGGCTCGGCCGGCAGCCAATCGTGCGTCGTCAAAGGCGTATAACGCTCGCCCGGCGCCGCGTTGGCGTGCAGCGCCCGCAATTTTCCGAGCTTGCCGCTGCGGGCGAGGTCGATGCAGTACTCGAAATTCGTGCCGTTGCGGCGCTGCGTTCCGGCCTGGTACACCCGGCCCAGCCGCTGATAGGCATCGGCCAGCGCGCGGCTCTCGGCAATGGTCATCGAGCACGGCTTCTCGCAATAAACGTCCTTGCCGGACTTCGCGGTGAGGATCGAAAGCAGCGTATGCCAACGGTCTCCGGTAGCTATCAGCACGGCGTCGATATCCTCGCGCGCCCACAGGTCGTACATGTCGGCGTACATCGCGCAGTCCCTGTTGCCGTGATGCTTGTCGACCTTCGACTTGATGGCTTCGCGGCGTTCGTTGCGGGCGTCGCAAATCGCCCGAAACTGCACGTCCTTTTGCAGCAGGAACGACTCGAGATCGCGCTCGCCGCGCCCGCCGATGCCCAGCCCGGCAACATTGACCCGATCGCTGGGAGCAACGGCGCCGGCCATGCCCAAGGCGCTGCCCGGAATAAAAAGCGGGGCTGCCGCTTGCAACAGGCGGCGTCTGGGAACCGGCCCCCCGGCGGCATCCGCGCCCTGTGTGGTATTCATGCTGTTATCCCCTGCCACGCTGCATTCTACGCTTCGGCCGCCTGAAAGGCAACAGGGCCGAGGCGGCAGCCTTGCTATTCTACCCCCTATTCACTATCCACCATCCACCGGCCGCGCCGGCGGCCAAGTCGAGGTAGCCGGAGAGCCGGCGTTTTATGCAACCGGAGACGCAGAAACGCCCGGCGCCGGCCCTTGGGTCGCCCTGATTCATGGAGCGGGCTGCGACCATAGCGTCTGGGAACTGCAAGCCCGCCAATTGGCCCGTAAGGGTTGCCGCGTCCTCGCTGTCGATCTCCCTCGCCACGGCGCATCGGGCGGCAAGCGCCTCGTTTCCATCGCAGGCTTCGCCGATTGGCTGGACGCTTTTTTCGAAGCGGCAGCGGTCGACGAACCTGTAGCTGTCGTAGGTCATTCGATGGGCGCCTGCATCGCCGCGGCCTACGCAGCAAAATTCCCCCAGCGCGCGGCGCGGGTCGCGCTCATCGGCGGCGGAGACAAGACGCCCGTCAACCCGGCGCTGCTGGAGGACGCGCTCGAGCGCCCCGAGCGCGCTCGGGCCTTCATTGCAGCATTCGGCCATGGACGAGCCATGCTCTCCGCAGGCTCCTCCGTTCCCGGAATCCAGCATCCCGACGCAACGCTCGCCATTCTGGAGCGCTGCGAGCCGGAGACGCTGCACGCCGACCTGCAGGCCTGCGACCGGTGGCAATCCGCAGGGATCGCTGCGAACGTCCGCTGCCCCGCGTTGGTCATTGCCGGAACAGCCGACCGCATGACGCCGCCACGCGGAGCGCAAGCTCTGGCGTCCGCGCTGCCCGACGCCAAGCTCGAATGGATCGCCGGCGCGGGCCACTTCATGCCTGCCGAAACGCCGGATCGGGTCAGCAGCCTGCTGGCATCTTTTATCTTGGGCGAAAAATCCGAATAAACCTTACCCGAACGCCGCGCGCAGCGTCCTGTAGCTTTCCTCGACGGCCTGCTCCGCGGGGGCGTTGCCCTCCATTTCCAGCGAGACGTAACCCTGAAAACCGGCGTCTTTCAAAGTTTTGGCGATCCTCATGTAATCGAGGTCCAGCGTGTACCAGACGCCGCCGCCGATATAGGTCTTCGCCTGTACGATGTCGGCGTGCGGCGCCAACTTTTCGATTTGCGGGTAAGGGTCGCCGACGTAGTTGCCCGTATCCATGTTGATCCCCAGCCAGGGAGAATCGACTTCCCTGTAAATCCCCAGCAGCGTGTCGGGGTTGGTGGAGAGGCCCCAATGGTTTTCCAGCGCCATCACCACGCCCGCCTGCTCCGCATGGGGGAGGCATTGCCGAATAGACTCGACGCACCAAGCGATGGCGTCCTCTGCGCTGTATCCCTCGAGCGGCGGTTCTTGGCCTTCCGCCTTCATCAACTCGTTAAAAGATCTGATCGTGCCCCAGCGTCCGGTATTGAGCCGGATCGCCGGAATGCCCATCTGATACGCCAAGTCGATGCAATGCTTCGTATGATCGACCGCCTCACGCCGCTTGGCGGGCTCGGTATCCACGAAATCCTGGTGAATCGACAGCATGATCAGGTCGAGTCCGGCCTCGAACGCCCGCTGCTTCAGAGCGTTCATGTAGCCGACCCCTTCCTGCTCCATCTGCCTGTGCAGGATTTCAACACCGTCGAAGCCCACCGCCGCGGCATGATCGATCACTTTCTCGATCGGATATTTCGTCTCTGTGAAATGCCAGTACGAGTAGGTTGAGACCCCCAGACGAATCCGGCGTCCGGGCGGCGCCGGCTCTTCCTCTGCGGCGGTTTGCCGCCCGCCGCAGCCGCCGGCAATCGCGGCCGTTGCGGCGACCGGCAGGAATCCTCGACGGGTGAGCCCAACTTTCATTGCCATGCCTCAATTCTACCTGCAAACGGACAAACCGGGACGGGCTACTTGCCCTCGGCCGCCCAAGCCTTCATTTGCGCGATATTGCGTTGGAGAGTCTCGGCCTGGGCGCCTCTCTGGCCCTTGGCATACACCGCCATGTCGGCGTCGTAAACCGCTGCGGATTCCGGCTGCCGTCCCTTATCGCCGGTTTCTCGAATCCAGCGGTCGAGAATGCCGCGATGCTCGATCAGGATGTCCTTCGCCCCGGCGTCGTCCGCCAGATTGTTCATCTCCCGGGGGTCTTCCTCAAGATCGTAGAGTTCTTCGAGCGACCGAGGCGCATAGAACATGCGGTCGATCGCGGGCGGAAGCTCTCCGGCTTTGTGCAGCGCATGCATGCGCTTGATGACGGCCTTGCTGTCTTTGTAGCGGTTGGGCTGGAGGTGCGGGCGTCGGTGCAAATAGTTGCGGATGTACTTGTACCGCTTCGTGCGAACGCTGCGCAGATGCTCGACCGTCTCGTCGCAACGGTCGCGGGCGGAAACGACATACTCTCGAGGCTTGGCGTCGGGGCCGAACAGCGTCCGTCCTTCCATCCACTGCGGAATCTCGATCCCCGCAAAGTAAAGAGACGAGGCGGTGACGTCGATATGCGCCACGAGATCTTCGCGCACCAAGCCCGGCTCGACCCGCCCGGGCGCGCGCACAATCAGCGGAACCTTGATTCCTTCCTCGGTCAGGAACTGCTTGCCGCGGGCATGGCTGACGCCGTGGTCGGTCAGGAAGAAAACAACGGTGTCGCCGGCAATGCCCTCGCGCTCCAGGCGGGCCATGATGCGGCCGACCTCCCAGTCAACCTGCTCGATCGATTCCAGATACTGCGCCCAGTCCTTGCGCAAATCCGGGTGATCGGGGTAATAGGGAGGCAGCTTGACCTTTTCGGGATCGATGCCGTTGGTATGCACGGTATCGACTTTTTCGAGAGTGCGCTGGTTGCGGTGCTTCCCTCCGCGAAGCTGAATTTGCGCAAAGAACGGTTGGCCGTCGGCCCGGCCCGCCCAGTCCGCGCCGTCGTAGAGGTCTTGCGGGTACTCGAAGTTGTAATCCGTCTTTCCCTTCGTCAGCGACTCGTCGTTATTGAAACGGCCGTTCGTAACGTAATAACCCGCTTCGCGCACGATGGACGGCGTCAGGCGCACGTGGCCGGGCAAATCGATCTTGATCTCGCCGCGCCCGCTGCGGTGGTTATGCGCCCCGATCGTGGTCTGGTGCATCCCCGTCACCAGGGCCGACCGCGAGGGAGAACAAACCGGCGCCGTAACGAACGCCCGGGTAAACTTCGCTCCCTCGGCGGCGAGCTTATCTACGTTCGGGGTCTTGGCCAACGTCTCGCCGTAAGGCCCATAATGATCGGACTGATCCTCGGCGAAAATCCAGACGATATTGGGCTTCTCGGCGGCAGCGGCGAGAGCGGCGGCAAAATACAGCAACGAAAGGACGAACGAAAAATGCTTCATGGCGGCTCCTATCTCTACCGGCAACAGCCGGGACCTGCGGCGCTCTCTACATTAGTCGAAACGGCGGACGCACGGCCGCTCTCCAGGCGCCGCACGAAATCCGTCAATGCTGCGCCGAAATCCTTCGGGCGCGCGATCCGGTATTCGATCAGCCCGCGCGGCTTCAAGGCATTGCCGATCGCCCCGCGCCAAGGGTGGCTTCGCGGATTGCGGTTGTACACGAAATGAAACGCCGGCGGATGCCTGCCGGCGATATCCAGCAACTCTTCCGGAATGCGGTTGTCCGGAGATGCCTTGGGGCCCAGAAAAATCACGGCGTCCGCGCCGTTCTCGCCGGAGATCAGGGCGCGATTGAGAACCCCGGCCAGAAACCGCCCGCCGCTTTCGGGATCGCGCAGCGCTGCAAAATCCACCACGCCCGCGGCGATGCCCTCAACCGCCTCGCCCAGCGCCTTGAAATCGATACGGCTCAGGCGCGGCGCATCGTAAACGATCTTTTCCCGGCTTGCCAAAATGGCCGTCACGCTGAACAGGCCGATGCCGGGCTCACGGTGCAGCGCCCGCATCATCGCAATCAGACTCGCCAGGTCGTATTCGCTGAGCTTGGGCTTGTTCGGCTCCAGGGGCGAGAGATTGAGCACAAAACGCACGTGCGCCGACCGCTTGCCGCTGCGCATCACCGGCGGTTCGTCAACGAATATGTCGCGCCGGTTGGCGGTTATCGTGTTCGCCGTGGCCGCGGCGGCCAATTCCTCGTATCTTTCGAGAGACGCCGCCTGCGTCTCCCAATGCGCGGAACAGACCCGGCCCGCCCGGTCGCGCATCAGCCAGTCGATGCGGTACCGCCCCGGCCCCAAGACGTACCGCCCGGGCAGGGTCACGCTGCCCTTGGCGCCCTCCTCGATCGGCGGCACATCGAAATACTGCGTGAAATAGAGCGCGGCGTCCGCTTTTTTTTCGGCTGCTTCCTCTGTGAGCGGCCGAATCCGAAAGAGCACGCTCAGGCGGTCGCCGTCCGCAGCCAGTTCCGCCATGGGAACGTGAATCAGGTATCCCGCTTGAAACTTGAGCTCGAAATCCATACGCGGATCGAGCGGCTCCACCCGGCACTGCAAATCGGTGCGGTCGACTTCCGACGAGAGAACCGCGCGGTCCCCTGCGAGGATGTGCGGCAAGCGGTCGGGTCCGAGGCCGAAACGCTCCTGACCGTTCAGCAAGCCGGCAAAAAGGAGCGCCGCGCAGAGGCCGCGCGCCATCGCAAATAGAATGCCGCCCAACGGCATTATGCAGAATGATACTCCCTATCGGCCCCGCGAACAAACCTCATGCACGGCCCGCACCGCAAGCTCGCAGCCGGCCCGATCGACATCGTGATGCGTAACCATGCGGATGCGTCCGGGCGCGAGAGCCAACGCCAGCACCCCGCGGGCCTTGAGGCCGGCGATGAAGTCGGCGTTAGCCAGGCCCGTCTGCGCAATCTCGAAGAAAAGGATGTTGGTCTCTACGGCCGCCGGATCGACGCCGATGCCGTCGATCTCAGACAGCGATTCCGCCAGATATTTGGCATCCGCGTGGGCGGCCGGTATTTTCGGCGGGCTTTCCTTCAGAGCAACCAGACCGGCCGCGGCGAGCACGCCGGCCTGCCTCATGCCGCCGCCCAAGGCTTTGCGCACCTCCCGCGCCTGCGCAATGAAATCCGCCGGGCCCGCCAGCATCGAGCCAACCGGCGCGCCCAGCCCTTTCGACAAGCAGAACGAGACCGAGTCGACCGGCTCGACAATTTCGCGGACGGTCTTGCCCAAGGCAGCGGCGGCGTTGAAGATGCGCGCGCCGTCCAAGTGGACCGGAACGCCGGCGGCGTGAGCGTTGGCGCAAATTTCCTCGACGGCTGCGGTCGAATAGACACGTCCGCCGGCTTGGTTGTGCGAGTTCTCCAGCCCGACCAACCCGGTCCCGCGGTAGTGATCGCTCGGCCCGCGCAGCCTCTTGCGTATCTCCGCCCAGGTCAGGCGGCCGTCGCCGGTCGAAATCGTTCGCGCCAGGCATCCCGAAAACCGACCTAGCATCCCCCACTCGTAAAGGACGATATGCGAGCGGTCCTCGGCGATCACCTCATGCCCCGGCTTGGTGTGAACCGCGATCGCAGCCTGATTGCCCATCGTCCCCGAGGGAACGAATAGCGCGGCTTCTTTGCCGCTGATTTCCGACGCCCTTTCTTCGAGCGCATTGACCGTGGGGTCTTCGCGGAAAACGTCGTCGCCGACTTCGGCCGCGAACATCGCCCGGCGCATGGCCGGAGTGGGCCGCGTTACGGTATCGCTGCGAAGATCGACTAAGGCCGCCATCCCGGTATCCTCTCTACAACTGAAACGCCCATTCGCGCACCGCCTCCGGCTGCACCCATTTCTTGATTCCCGCGATTTGACAAGATCTCCAGTACGCCGGCCAATCGATCGATTCGGGTTCCCAAGGCAGCTTTTCGCGGTCGTCCGCGGACAACCCAGCGTATGCCTCGCGAATATTATGCGCCTCGAAAACATAGCGGTTGTCGAAGATGAAGGGCAGATATTCCGCCAGCGTCCGTTCGCGGAAAGTCGTCTGGAGATCGAGCGCCCGCAGCGCCGCGGCCCGCGACTTCAGACCCAAACCTTCGAGCGCTCCGCGGCAGCGCTCGACCCGCTTCCTGAGCGTTCGGCGGCGCTTTTCGGCCTGCGCGGGATTCAGGAAACGCAGACGCCGAAACGGGTCCAGCCAGAACGGCGCCGCTGCGGGGCGGTTGCCGTTGCTCCGGGCTTCCGCCGCCAGCAAGCGCACCAGCTCTTCCATGGGGTACGGATTCACATCCGACGCGCCAAGCTGATAGACGCTGCGCTGCCTGCCTTGCAGCAGCAGCGCGGAAACCGCCAGCGTTGCGGCGGCGACCATATCCACGGGAACGACCTCGAGCGAAAGGTCCGGCCGGACGGGCCAGTCCGACAAACCGCCCAGCGCCATCAACACCAACGGCGCCGCCGTGCGTCCGCCCTCGATCCACCCCGGAAACGGATAGCGCAGCGCGCTCTCGACAATCGCCGGGCGGACGATCGCATACTCCACGTCCGCTTGCGCCGCCAGCATCTGCTCGCCCAGGCTTTTCGCATAGGTGTACGTATTAACCCAGCCCCAACGCGAAGAACGGACGCGCCCGAGCTCGGTCAAAGCTTCGGAGCGCCGCCTGCCCTCCAGCCCGGCCGCGACCCGCGCGGCCGCTTCCCGGCATTCGGCGAGTTCCCGCGGCGCATCGAATGCGTTATCCGAAGAATCGCGGCGGCGCGGATAAAACCCTGCAATCGGCTCCGTCTCTTCGATCAGTCCGTCTGCTCTGCCGGCCACATAGCAAGTCGATACGTGCAGCAGCTTGGCGCCGAACCTGCCGGCCGTCTCGAGCAACCGCTCGACAGATGTCACATTGGCGTCGATCGAGCGGTCAACGGGAGGGAAAAACTCCACCAGCCCGGCGCAGTTCAAGATCAGCTTCACCCGTCCGGCAAGAGCGCCGCAGTCCGACCGGTCGAGTCCCACGAGAGATTTCGAGGCATCCCCTGCATGAACCCGAATCCGCCTCTCGACCGCCCTGCGGCCCGCCTTCGCAAGCAACGGACGAAAAGGCGGCGAATCCAGAACATCCGTCTGAAACCGCTCGACCGCCGAGCTCCCGCCGCGGGGGCGCACCAGCACGTGTACGCGCTCCGCCTGCGGGTAGCGGTCCAAGAGCATGGCGAGAATCACCTTGCCGACGAAGCCGTTGGCGCCGGTCAGCAGGATCTCGTTTTCGGCAAATGTTTGGGAAAAGCTCGGCAACTTCGAAACGAGCTTTCAACCTATCGACGGCGCGGCGCGATGTCAAGGCCGCTGCGCGGCCCAGGTCAAAGCGTCAACAGGCGAAACCCCTCGATACCGGTCGCAAACCGCCGCCCGGACGCCTCCACTCGCCGGCGGATCGCAGCGGCGACCCCGGCCTGGAACTCCGGCTCGTGCCAGCGCTCGAATCCCTTGACCGCGCTGACGCGCTCGGCTTCGGCCCGCGTCGTTGCGCCGTGAGGCTTCGCCTTGCGGCTATGCAGCGGATCGCCGATCACGTCGCCCGCGCTCGCTCCGAGCGCGAGATCGGCCAGCGCGGCAGGATCGCAGGGCAGAATCGGCGCCAGCGTGCAAAACGTCCGAATGCCGGCCGCCTCCAGTTCGCGCACCGTCCGCAAGCGCTCGCCGATCGGCTCGCAGTGCGGCTCGTACCAGCGGCGGACGTCGTCGCGGTCGGTCGTGATCGAAAAGCTCACCCGCAACCGGGTTTCCTCCGCGAGCCGCTGCAGCAGCGCAACGTCCCGCAAGATCAAGGGCGCTCGAGTCTGCACGACGAATACGGCGGGCGGCCTTTCGAGCAACGCCCGCAAAATCCCCGGCATCGCCCGCTCCCGCCGCTCGACCGGCTGATAGGGATCGACCAGCGGCGAGCAGTAAACGATCTGCTCCGGCCGCAGTTCCTTCGCCAGCAGATCGGCGGCATTTTCCTTGAATGTGGTGAACTTCCCCCAACGGCGCCAGTCCTCCGCCCGCAATCCGCCGTAAATGCGCATCGTCGGCACATAGCAGTACACGCAGCCGTAGGTGCAGTTCCGCGCCGGCGTCAGGGAGTGCGTAAACCCCGCATCGCGGATAAAACCGCCGGTGCGGCTCAAGATGCCCCGCGCCCGCGCTCGGTACACCGGCGCGTTCTCTGAGGCGTCTTCAATAATAGATATCTTCAACAGTAAATCAATAACCTTACGACGGCAATTGTAGAATGAAAAATTAGGGAAGTTCGCTTTCGATGAACGATCCGGCAAACATGACCGCTCCGCAGGCCGCGGGCACAGGCGCGAACGAGCCCGGCGAGCTGGAAGCCCTCGTCAAGGGGGGCGAAAGCGAACCGCTCGGACAGATGCTCAAAAAGCCGGCTGTGGTCGTAGCAGTGCTGCTGGGCCTGTGCATCGTTGTTGGCGTGTGGTTTCTGCAGCAAGGCAGCGGAATGCTCGTCCTGGACGCCCCCGAAGTCTCCTACGAGCTCCTGCGCAACCAGGGTCTCACCGAAGGCGTGCCCATCGCCATCCGACTGGGGCCGTTGACGGTATTCCAGATCAGCGATCCCCTGGCGGGCGGCGCGGGCGCGAGCCGCGCCAAGGAAATCGTGCAGAACGTCGAACTCGCGGTCGCCGAGTTGATTGAAAGCCCCGGCCGCACGATCACCATCGATTCGACCGCCGAAGAACAGCTTCCCGTCATCGTGCAGAAATCTTCGCCAAACGACGACGCCGGCCTCGAAGTCGTCCGTGTCTCGACCGACGACGTGAAGTTGGCCGGCGAGGAAGACCCCAAACGCGTTGCCCGCATCTGGGCCGAGCGCCTGACCGACGCCCTGAAGCTGCTGCAATTCGGCGAGCCGCCGAAATTCACCATCGGATCGGAGTTCGGCAACGCGCTCGAAACGCTCTATCTCAACGCGCGCAACGAGAAGGGCGGCATCTCGACCGACTCCATCGGCGACTCGTTCGAGCAACTCACCGACGAGCAAAAGCTCGCCCTGACAACCTTCCCCGCCCCGGAAAAATCTGCCCCCGACGGCGACGATTCCGATTAAGGAAACTCTGAACAAGCAGGCTATTGACTGGGATAATAAGGGGAGAGCAGCGGGCACGGGGAATAAGGGGGAGAGCGATGGCGCAGCGGACGTTTGCAGAATTGGAGTACGAGGGGAAGAAGAAGCAGACGAGGCGGGAGAAGTTTCTGGCACGGATGGAGGACTTGATTCCGTGGGAGCGCTTGGAGGAGCGCATCCGCCCGTACTACCCCCAAGCGGGGCGGGGGCGGCGACCGTACGCGTTGGCGGTGATGCTGCGCGTGCATTGCGTGCAGTTGTTTTACAACGTGAGCGATCCGGGGATGGAGGACATGCTGTACGAGATCGAGTCGGTGCGGCGCTTCGTGGGCTTGCGTTTGGGGGATGCGCTGCCGGACGAGACGACGATTTTGAACTTTCGGCATCTGTTGGAGCGGCACGAGTTGGGCGGGAAGCTGATGGCGGAGATCAACGCGCACTTGGCGGAGCAAGGCTTGCGGCTGCGGGAGGGGACGATTCTGGACGCGACGATCATCGCGGCGCCGAGTTCGACGAAGAACAAGAAGCGGAGTCGCGACCCACAGATGCATCAGACCAAGAAGGGGAATCAATGGTATTTCGGGATGAAGGCGCATATCGGCGTGGACGCCGAGACGGGGCTGACGCATAGCGTGGCGGCGACGGCGGCGAACGTGGCGGATGTGACCCAAGGGCATGAGTTGCTGCACGGCGGGGAGCGGGAGGTGTGCGCGGATGCGGGTTACCAGGGGATCGACAAGCGCGCGGAGCATCGGGGGCGTAAGGTGCGCTGGCAAGTGGCCTTGAAGGCTGGGCAGCGGCGGCGCTTGGCGGCGGGCAGCGCGGAGGCGCGGGCGGAGCGGCGCAAGGCAGAGGTGCGGGCCAAGGTGGAGCACCCGTTTCTGTACGTGAAGCGGCACTTTGGCTACGCCAAGGTGCGCTATCGCGGCTTGGCCAAGAACCGGGAGCGGATCAGTCTGCTGTTGGGCTTCGCCAATCTGCTGCTTGCCGGGCGCTACGCGACGGCCTGAGCGCCACAATACAGGAGTCGTGCGTCCATGCCGGCGCCAAGCCGCAGAAGCGGAGTCGAAGCCGTCGCTGCGGGGTCAAAAATTGGCGTTGCGCAGTCAAAATCGGCAGGATTCAGCCGCAAAATTCGCCGGCAGCCCGGCTGCAACCGCTCCTTACGGACAACTTCAACCAGCCAACGCGCCAAAACCACTTTATTCAGACTTTCCTTAACCTTCTTCAGCGATTGACCAACGCTCGGCGCGGCCGGCGACAAGGCGCAGGGCGCGGCCGCCGTTCAGGATCGCGACCAACTCTTCGCCCAAAATGTCGACCGCTTCGGGCGTGAGCAGCCCCGACGCGCGTAAATCGTCCGGCGACGAAAAGCGCCCTCGCAAAAGCTTGCGCAGCGCGCCGTCATCGACAAGATACCGCAGCGGGACCCGATTCTCGGCGGCGAGCGCCGCCAGGAAGCACTTCAGCACGGTCAGCGCCGCGGCCTCGTCCGCCGTAGGCTTCTCTTCTTGCGGAGGGGCCTCGCGTTTTTCCGGCGGCGTTGCCTCGCCGCGGCGGATCGCCGCCAGAATAGGCTCCGCGCCTCGCTCGACCAATCTTGCGCCGAGGCCCCGAAAATTGCGCAATTCCTCGGCGTTCTTTGGCCGGGCGGAGGCAAGCTTGGCGAGCGTCCCGTCATCGGCCAGCCAATTTCTGGGAATGTCCTTTTGGCGGGCGCGCCGCTCGCGCCAGACGACCAGTTCCTTGAGCGCCGCATAGCTCGTCGCGCTCAGACGGCTGCGCGCGGCGAGTTTCCGCGCCAGCGCTCCCGCGTCGAATTCCGCGCGGGCGGCCTCGCCGAAGCCGGCCGACAGCGCCAGCGCCCAATCCCAGCGGTGCAAACGCCGCAGGTCGCTCGACAAACGCTCCGCCGCTTCCACCAGATCGGCCACGTCGCCGGCGGCATACTCGATCATCGCCTCGGGCAGCGGACGCTTCAACCAGTTCGTGCGGGTATGGCCCTTCGCCAAGCGCACTCCCAGCAGCTTGTGCAGTAACGCGGAGAGGCCGATCTGGTCGCCGCGCCCGGTCAGCGCCGCCGCGGCCGCCGTATCGAGAACCGGCTCGACCGTCATGCCGTAAGCACGGTAAAAGCACTCTTGATCCTGCTCCACCGCGTGGGCCGTCTTGAGCGTGTCCGGCGACGCGAAAACATCGAGCAGGGGCTGAATTTCCTCGCGCGAGAGCGCTAACGGATCGATGACCCACGCGCATTCGCGGTCCGCCGCCTGGATCAACGCCAGACGCGGATAAAAGGTTTTCTCCCGCAAAAACTCCGTATCGAACGCGACGACATCCTGTTGCGACAGGCGGTCGGCAATCTCCGCAAGCCGAGCGGCCCGATCGACAAATTCAATACGGGAAGATTTCGGACTGGAAGCGGACACGGGCAAGTCGGGACCGCGGAAATCGCGGCAGAGTGGACGAAAACCAGGATAACATCCGGCCTCAACTCGGCCCGACCGGCTCGCGCCAACGCGCCATTCGTTGACTTGGAATCCGCAAATAATATCCGAAAATACAGAGTTGGTGGATCCATGTCATGCGCCAGACGCCAATCCGTCGCCAGCGCCGGGCGGAAGTTACCGCGTCGGCTTCGGCGATCGCCACTCGGCCGAGTTTCTTGAGGCGGGCGATGAAATCGAAGTCTTCCATGACCGGGCTTTCGGGAAACCGCCCTACCCGTTCGAACATTTCTTTCGTCACGAAAATCGCCTGATCGCCGTAAGGGAGTTGAAAAAGCTTGCAACGCAGCGCCACGACGCGTTCGACGAGGCGCAACTGCCATCCCGAGCCGTCGAGACGAAAGCGAAAGGCGCCGCCGGCGATTCCCGGAATCGCGAGCGTCCGGCGAATCCGCTCGGCGAAATCGACCGGTAGTTCCGTATCGGCGTGCAGGAACAGCAGAATCGATCCGGAAGCCCGCAACGCGCCGAGGTTCAATTGCAAGCCGCGGTTGGCCGCGCTGCCGAGGACGGTCACGCCGAGCGATGCGGCAATCTCGGCCGTGCCGTCGGCGCTGCCGCCGTCCACCACGATAATCTCGGCGGCCCCGTGCGTCTGTACCCGGCGAATCGTCGAGGCGATACGCTCCGCTTCGTTCAGCGTGGGGATAATCACCGAAATCGAGGCGGCCATTGCGTCGGCGGTCCTTGAACATTGTCGCAGCCGCGCTCGAAAAAGATCCTGTGGGGAACCGCTACCGCCGCCATTCCAGAATCTTGCCCAACAAGCTTTTGACGCGCGGCGTCAGCCGCGAACGGTTGTAGGCGTCGGCCGCCTTCTTGATCGCCTCGGCCTGCGTCGGATAAGGATGGATGGTCTTGGCGATCGAGCCGAGTCCGATTCCCCCCACCATTGCCGTCGTGATTTCGGAGATCATTTCCCCGGCATGGCGCGCGACGATAGTCGCGCCCAAGATGCGATCCGTTCCCTTCTTGCAATGGACCTTGACGAATCCCTCGCCCTCGCTTTCCAGAACCGCGCGGTCAACCGCGGACATATCGATCTTGAAAGTGTCCACCGCGATTCCCTTCTCCTCCGCTTCGTGCTCGTAGAGGCCGACGTGGGCAATTTCAGGATCGACGTAGGTACACCACGGAATCGTCAGAGCGCTTGTTCGTCCGCGCCCGAAAAAAAGCGCGTTGCCGATCACGATGCGCGCCATCGCATCGGCGGTATGGGTGAACTTGTAGGGGAAGCAGACATCGCCCGCGGCGTAGATATCCCGGTTCGATGTCCGCAGAAAATCGTCGACTGCGACGCCTCCGCGCTTGTCGTAACTGACGCCCGCCGCCTCCAGTCCCAAATTTTCGACGTTCGGAGCGCGGCCCACGCCCACCAGAATTTCGTCGACGCGGAGGTCGGCGCGTTCTCCGCTTTCGGCGTTTTCGACCTCGATAACCTTTTCCTCGTCCTCTTCACGGACGCTGACGACGTTTTGGCAACAGTTCAGGCAGACCCCGTCGCGGATCAGCGACTTCTCGACGATCGCCGCGGCGTCGCGGTCTTCGCGGCTCAAAACGCCCCGTTGGTTTTCCAGCAGGGTAACCTCCGCGCCGAAGCGCGCGAAGCATTGCGCCAATTCGACGCCGATCGGACCGGCTCCGATGACGGCAAGCCGCGGCGGCAATTCCGTCAAGGAGAATACCGTCTCGTTGGTGAGAGCGCCGACATCCCACAGTCCCGGAATCGGTATGCGCGCGGCGCGGGCCCCCGTCGCGATGCATGCTTTCGCAAACTCCAGAGTGGTTCCCTCGACCGCAATCGTGTTGCGTCCGGTAAACGCGGCATCGCCGATATAGACGTCAACTCCGAGTTCCGTAAACCGCTGGACCGAATCGTGCCGGCCGATGTCTGCGCGCAGCCGGCGCATCCGCTCCATTATTTTTCCGAAGTCGAATGCGGCGCCGCCGGGAATGTCGATGCCGAATTCCGATGCGCCTTGCACGTCGGCCGCGGCGTGCGCGGCGCGGATCAGCGCCTTCGAGGGAACGCAGCCGACGTTGAGGCAGTCGCCGCCCATCAAATTGCGTTCGATGAGCGCAACCTTCGCGCCCAGTCCTGCGGCGCCGGCCGCTGTGACCAGCCCGGCCGTGCCGGCGCCGACGACCGCCATGTTGTAGCGTCCGCGCGGCGCGGGGTTCACCCAATCGGGCGGATGGACGCGGCTGACGAGCAGGCGGTTGTGCTCGTCGAGAGGGCGGGCTTCGACGATTTCTTCGATCGGAGTCGGCATATCTCTACTTTTTTAAGGCAGTTGCGCGAAGCACAGGCAGCAAGCTTTCTCACCAGATCGAGACAGTTTTCGAGGGTCGCCGTTCGTTCAGCGACCAATCGTAATCGAGCCAGAGGATGGTGAGTTTCCGGCCGCCGTCCAGCGATTTCTTGACCGCCGTTGAATACCTGGAGACGGCCGCAAGCGGCGAACCGTACACCTGCTCGAAGTCCCGCCTGTACCATCTGTAGAACTGGGTCAACGAAACTTCTCCCTTTCCCTCGTCGAAGCCGAACCAGCGGCCGCCGCTGTGAATCTTCCGTGTTTGATCCTCGAGTTGCGTTTCGAGCCTGCCGGCAACATACGCTTCATTGCGCAGCGGCGGGCAGCCGACCGCCGCGCACACCAAAGCGAAGTGAATGCGCGGCTCGCGGAAATTGGGGCGGATCCATTCGTGCTCGATTTGATCCAGGCTGTACGCGCCGCCGGCTATATTCCAACGGACCGCCGTCCAGCGCCGTTCCTCAGGTATCGCTTCGATGGAATCCAGCGGGTAGTTGTCGAGAATCAGCCGCAGCGTAAAAGCGTTGTAGGCGTTGATGAGCAGCGCCAGCTTGCCGTCGCGGTCGAGACGGTCGAAAGGCGCCTTCGCCAGCATAGCGATATAGGCGTCGAGATCGGCGGCGTTCTCGTTGAGGGCCGCATAGTCGACAAAACCCTCTTCGTCCACGTACCCGCGCGCCACGCGGTCGAAAGCCGAGTGATCGACGGTTGCTGCGCCGCGGTCGTTGGCGTAGGTTTCGCGTAGTTCCACAACGGGAGGGTGAAACCAACCCTTCAGCGCAGCGCGATGCCGATAGGCGTACAAGGCCGCGGCAAACAGCAGCAGCGCGGCCGCGGCCAATATCGCCGCACCTTGCAGGGATGCGGGAGTCGGTTGCTCCCCGCCGCTCTCGACTGCCGGCTCTTCTCCCACGGCGGCGTGCTTTTTGACGGCGCGCGAGGCGACCCGGGCGATATACAGCGTGACCAGCACGGTCGCCGCAAGCCCCACGCCCTGGAGCGCGAGCTTGGCCGCATCCGCGCCTCCGCCGCTCGCGGCCGCGGCCGCTTGTCCTCCGATATACCCGAAATAAACGTACATGAACGTTCCCGGCAGCATGAAGACCGCGCTGGCAATGACACACGGCCCGAAACGGATCGAGCTCACCCCGTAGAGGTAATTCTGAACATTGAACGGAAAGACCGGGGACAGCCGCAGCAGTGCGACGATCTTCCAGCCCTCCTCGCCGAGCGCCTTGTCGATGGCGCCGAATTTCGGGTTTTCTCCGGCAAGCCGCTCGACTCTCGCACGGGCAAAGTAGCGCGCAATCAGAAACGACAACGCAACCGCCATCACGGCCCCGGCCCATACCGTGACGACGCCCGTGCCGAGCCCGAATACCGCGCCGGCGGCCAAGGTCAGCGCCGATGCGGGCAGGAGTAAAGTTGCGGCCACCGCATACACCGCAGCGAAAATCGCCGGGCCCCAGAAACCGAACTGCCCGACCCACACCTGCAACGCCTCGAACAACCGATCGACCGGTAAGACCCGCAGCAGCAAAAGAAACGCGGCCGCGATCGTTGCGAGCGAAGCCCAGCGAACATAGCGAACCCGGTTTTGCCGCGCGGCGCTCATGTTTCCCCGTTATCTTCTTCCTGTTGCATTCGCAGCGCCGCGGCTCGCGGTCATGCGCCCGGCCCGGCTACTTTTGGTCGCGCCTGCGGCCGCGGCCGAGTTGCGTCATTCCGCAGTCGACCAGGATTGTCTCGGCGGTAATCGCCGCGGCGTCGTCGGAAGCGAGGAACAACACGGTTGCAGCAACCTCGTCGGCGGTTGCAATTCGCTTCAAGGGCGACACTTTCCGGGCCAACTCGAAAGCCTCGGCCGGCCAGCCTGCGAAACGAGTCTCGATCAGTCCGGGAGCGACGGCGTTGACTCGAATTTCCGGCGCGAGAGCCCGCGCCAGCGACTTCGTCATGTTCAACATCGCCGCCTTCGAAGCCGAATAGACGATCGTGCTGCCGGCGGCCGTAAACGCGGAAGCGGACGTATTGTTGACGATCGAGCCGCCGCCGTTCTTGCGCATCAGCGGCACGGCCGCACGCACGCAATAGAACGCTCCGCGAAGGTTGGTGTCGAGCGTACGGTCCCAGATCTCATCCGTCAACGCATCGAGCTCCCAATGCGGAGTGATCTTGCTCCAGCCGGCGTTGTTCACCAGGACATCGAGGCGGCCCCAGCGCTCTTCGACTGCGGCAACCATCGCCTTCACTTGCCGTTCGTCCGCAACGTCGGCCTGGAGCGCAAGCGCCGTCCCGCCGGCGGCCTCGATCTCGGCGGCGACTTCTTCCGATTCCGCCCGCGAGGCCCGGTAATTGACGACAACGACTGCGCCTTCCGCAGCCAGACGTTTCGCTATCGCGCGGCCCATGCCCGTGCCGCCGCCTGTCACAATCGCTACCCGATCTTTCAGCTTCATTGCAACTCCCCGGTTGCTATAGTTTAACCGGACAGCGGGTACTCGCAGAGCGTCGCCGCCCTTGCCTGGCGACGCCGCAGAAGATCGATTTACCCTAATCTCAGTCCGAATCGAAGAAAGCGAGGAACCGCCATGCCGTTCCGTTTTTTCGCCTGCATCGCGCTATTCGCGGGGGTTCCCCTGGGGGCCGACAACCACGGCGAGGTGAAGTATTGGTCTCACGAAGACCTGCAAGCCTTGCCCGACGAGTTGCAAGCCGTGCTCGATAAGGCGCCGAAAGACCGGGTTCCGTACAGCCAGGGAGTTTCGCCCCGGCATTTGCTCGACGAACGCGAGGGCGCCGGCCATTACATGGACGTCGTTCACCGTGAAAGAAGCGGCCTCGCCGAGCTCCACGAAGTCAAAACCGACCTGTACGTGGTGCTCAAGGGATCGGGAACGGTGCTCGTCGGCGGGGATATCCCGGGGAAAACGGAAATGCGCAACCGCCCGGGCGAATGGCGCGGCCCGAAGATCGCAGGCGGCAAGAAGTATCCGTTGAAGCCCGGCGACATGATTAACATCCCCTCGAAAACGCCCCATCAGCTACTGCTCGAAGACGGGAAGAAGATCACGTACCTCATCATCAAGGTCATCGATTAGAGGCGCGGCGTGTTCTTGAGCGTATTTTTCAGCGGCCGCAAAACCATGCCGCGCGCGCCGGTTCGCCGGGCGGCGGGCCGGCTGTTGCTCGCGCTTGTTGCCGTCATCGCCGGTTTGCAGGCCCAGCCGTCCTGCCCCTGGTGCGCTCCCGGCGGCGGCGGCGCGCCGATTAGCCTGGACGGCGTCATCGACATGCACGTCCACAGCGCCCCCGACAGCGGCCCGCGCTCGGTCGACGCGCTGCAAATCGCCCGTATCGCCCGCGATGCAGGCATGAGGGCGATCCTGCTCAAGAACCACTACGCGCCCACCGCGGGCTTGGCCTTCGTCGTGGAACGCGCGGTTCCGGGGATTCGCGTCTTCGGCGGCGTGGCGCTGAACGGCTCGATGGGCGTCAATGCCGCCGCGGTCGAGCACATGGCGGCGACGACCGGCGGACACGGCAAGGTGGTCTGGATGCCGACGTTCGACTCCGAGCACTACCACCGCGTCGACCGTCCCAATCCGAACTTCGTTCCCGTTTCCCACAGCGGGAAGTTGCTACCCGATGTTTTGGAGGTGCTCGACCTGATCGCCGAGCACGATCTGGCGCTCGCAACGGGGCACTCCTCGCCCGAGGAGTCGCTGATGCTCATCCGCGAAGCCCGCAAACGCGGCATCGACAAGATACTGGTGACGCACCCGCTGCCGCCCCCGGTAGCGATGCCCGTCGAGATGCAAAAGGAAGCGGCCCGCCTGGGCGCTCTCCTGGAGTACCCGGTTGGAACGGCGCTGGCCGCATACCCCTCGTGGAAAATCCCCGCGGACGAAAGATTCAATGCGTACGTCGAAGCCATGCGCGCGGTCGGAGTGGAAAACGTCGTCTTGTCGAGCGACCTGGGACAACCGATGAACCCGCTCCATACAGACGGACTGGTCGGCTTCATCGGCAAGCTTCTCGGCGCGGGCTTCACCCAAGCCGACATCGACAAGATGACGAAGAGCAACCCGGCGAGGCTGCTTGGCCTCTAACCGATGCAGACCGTCCAAGGACGTGGGATCATCCGTGCGGCTGAATGGGACGCATACCCGTGGTTGATCCACGGCTTCTCGACGCGCGCGGCCGGCGATTTCCGTGGTCGACTCGACGATGAAGCCGCAACTCGAATTTTCGCCGGCAGCCAGACAACGGCAACGCCCCGCCAAGTCCACTCGAACCGCGTTGCGCGGGCCGACCGCAGTTGGGGGGAAGCGCGTCCCGAGGCCGATGCGGTCGTTACGAATCGAGCAGGCATCCTCGTCGGCGTCCGTACTGCCGACTGCGCGCCGATTCTGCTTGTCGATCCCGCGCGCAAAGCGGTCGCCGCCGTTCATGCCGGCTGGCGCGGCGTCTTGGCGGGAGTGCTGGAAAATGCGCTCGAGCGGCTAAGCGGCGAATTCGGGTCGCAGCCGGAGGATGTCGAAGCGGCGGTCGGACCTGCGATCGGAGCGTGTTGCTTCGAAGTCGGCCCCGAGGTGGCTTCGCGCTTCGCGCCGGAATTCGTCATTCATCGAGAGCCCCGCCCTCACGTCGATCTCGCCGCGGCTTGCCGTAAGCGGTTGGAACGGTGGGGCGTATCGCGCGTTATTTGCATTGCAGAATGCACGAAATGCAGCGCCGAGCGGTTCTTCTCGCACCGCGGCGAAGGCGCCGGCGCGGGCCGCGCGCTGTCGGCGGTCGGCATCCGCTAACCTTTTATCCTCTATAGATGGCCTTCGAGCTCGGCGAGGTTCTGATCGCGGCGGACGAAATCGAGCGGCGCGTCCAAACTCTGGCGGCCAGGATAGATTGCGACTATTCCGACGGAAGGCTCCATTTGGTCGCGGTGCTCAAAGGCGCCTGTTTTTTCGCGGCCGATCTTGCCCGCGCCATTCGACGCGACTTGTCGCTCGAATTCGTGCAGGCGTCGAGCTACGGCTCGGGCGCCGAGAGCTCGGGACAAGTTGCGATCTCCCGCGACCGCGAGCTCGACATCGGCGGCGCCCGCGTGCTGCTCGTCGAGGACATCGTCGACAGCGGCCGTACGGCCGGCGCTCTGATCTCGCACCTCGCGCAATGCGGGGCAGAGTCGGTTCGGACGGCGGCGCTGCTCAGCAAGCCCGGCCGCCGCATGATCGACGTGAGGATCGATTACCTCGGGTTCGAGATTCCCGACCGGTTTGTCGTCGGCTACGGCATGGACTACGACGGGCGCTACCGGAACCTTGCCGAAATCCGCGTGCTGCGCGCAATCGACGGCGGCGGCGTTCCTCCCGCCGTCGAGATTATTCCGCCTGCATATCCGCCGGCATACGGCCCTCGGCGTTGAGCCCGATGCGGTAGAGGCCGGTGCGGGCGGTCATGTACAGAGTCTTGCCGTCGTCTCCCCAAGCCACGTTGGCGGGGACTTCCTCGGGCCGGATCGTGCCGAGGTGAACGCCGTCCGGGGTGAATATCCAGACGCCGCCGGGCCCCGTGCAGTAGAGATTGCCTTGTTTGTCGAGCTTGAGTCCGTCGGGCATGCCCTCGGCGGTTTCGGCGTTCACGTCGTAGAAGACGCGGCCGTTAGCGAATTTCCCGTCGTCGGTTACGTCGTAGGCCATCCACATCTTGTTCGCTGCATCGGAGTTGGCGACATAGGCGGTTTTCCCGTCCGGCGAGAAGCCGATGCCGTTGGGGCGGCTCTGGTCCCGGATCAGTAAATCGAGGTTTCCGGTTTCGTAATCGAGGCGGTAGATTCCATTGAAGTCCAACTCCCGCGCGGGATCTTCTTCGAGCTTGGCGAGACCGTAGGGAGGATCTGTGAAATAAAGTCCGCCGTTCGCGTGCCAGGCAAGATCGTTGGGGCTGTTGAGCTTTTTGCCCTGGTAGTTGTCGATTACCGTGACCCATTCGCCGTTCTCCAGGCGCGAGATGCGGCGGTTGGCATGCTCGCAGGCGAGGATGCGGCCCTGCGCGTCCATATTGAGGCCGTTGGGGCCGACGCCGCCCGCGCGGTCGCCTTCATAAACGTTTGCCCGGAACACCGACGCTGCGGTATCGCCGGGGTTCCAGCGGTAGATGCAGTTGCCGCGCACGTCGCTGAAGATCAGGTACGGCCCTCCCTCCTTGATCCAGAGCGGGCCTTCGGTGAAAACCATGCCGCCCGCGAGCTTTTCGATCTTGTAATCAGCGGGAACGATCGCGTCGAGCGCGTCGTCGACCTTGAGGACATCGCCCGCGCCGCGGTCGACTTCCGGCTCGGGGGCCGGAGGAGCGGAGCATGCGAGCGTCAATGCGATGAGAGTCGGCGTCAAGTATCGAAGCATGGGGTTGGCATCCTTTCGGCGGAGTCCTCATCATCATAGCGCCTGCGAACATTCAGTAGCTCCTAAACGCCTTTTGCGCTCTCGGAATTTTGCGAAGGCGAATTTCTCTTGACTTTGGCGGCGCAGGTGTGCGATTGTTGCGGATTCGTTGCCGGTTTCCGGTGGTTCAGCCGAGAGGTTCCAGTCTGCCTTGACGACAGATGCTCGAAAGCTTTCACTCAGAATGGAGAGTACGCTGGACAGTGTCGAGGCAGCCGAGTTGATCGTGCAGCGTATGGCGCAACTCAACGGCTTTGAAGAGGAACAGACCAACCATATCGGCATGGCGGTCCGCGAGGCCGTCGTGAACGCAGTGACGCACGGCAACGGTTACAGCCGCGACAAGTCGGTATTTTTTGAAGCTTCGATCGACGCCGAGGCGTTTCGCGTCACTGTAGCCGATCAGGGAAAAGGATTCGATCCTGACCGGGTAGCCGATCCGCTTGCAGCCGAGAATCTGCTCAAGACGTCAGGGCGGGGGTTGCTGCTGATGAACGCCTTTTTCGATGAAGTCGAAGTGGCGTCCGCAGACGAAATCGGGACGAAAGTTTTTTTGGTAAAGTACCGCAGTGGCCGAGAGAGTCAACAAGAGAAGTTCGAGAGTTACATAGGAGGAAGATTTTCAATGAGTTTGTCAACAGGAATCCGCGAAGTGGACGGCGTTACGATCGTCGACCTGTCGGGCCGCGTCACGTTGGGAGAAGCCTCGGGCAAACTCCGCGACACGGTTCGCGGGTTGCTCGACCAAGGCGTGACCAAGATGGTGCTCAATTTGGGCGGCGTGAGCTACATCGACAGTTCCGGTCTCGGAGAGTTGGTTTCGGCCTACTCGACAGCGTCCAACAAAGGCTGCGCCATCAAGCTGTTGCACGTCCAAGCGAAGGTTCAGGACCTGTTGCAGATCACCAAGCTGTACACGGTCTTCGAGTCGCACGTCAACGAAGCGGAAGCCGTCGCCAGCTTCTAACCAACTCCCCCGACATTTCCCGAACGTATCCCGGCTCCGGCTTTGCCGGCCCGCGTCATTGCCGGTCAATTGGGCGCTCGGGGCGGAGTGCGTCCGGCAGCGGCGAACGACGGCGCCCGCTGTGCTGCTGCGCCGGTTGCCGTCGCGCGACTACGTGATTGATCGCCCGGACGCCATGCGGCTCCCGACCGAGCGTGAGAAGGCGTCGCCGCGGCGTCTCTACCAGGGCGCGGTCGGCGCACGGCGCCGGCGCTTCCCCGCAAGTTGCCGCCGCTGGCGCCGTCGCGTGCGCGACCACGACGGCCAAAGTATTCGCCGCCGAATTGTGCTCGAACCTATCTCAAAATTGAAACTGGGTTCGACTCGGGTAAGCTCGTTGTTTATGCCGCGTTCGAGTGATGAGCAATGGGAGCGGATACGGGAACATTTTCCTGAAGAGAACATTGCCCAGCCCAAGGTCGTCCGGGGCGCAAGCCGATACCCAGCCGAGACGTACTCGAAGCCGTGTTGTGGATTCTGAACACGGGCGCCCAATGGAACATACTGCCGCAGTGCTATGCGAACTGCAAGCAAGACAACTGTCAACAACAACCCCAACACATGGAGGATTAACGGCATCTGACGGCGGACGGTGATAGCATCGACGCGCGCGCAGTAAGAAGTGGCTGCCCGCCCGTGACATGCTCCAGGCGCCGCCGAGTGGGTTTCTCTGTCTTCCCGCGTCTCGTGGCGTGGGAAATTCTTGCCTCCGCCGGCGCCGCAGGTCCGGGAGGACGCGCAGCGCGGAGGCCAAAACGCTCCCACGTCGCCCCAGTCCGATCGGCGCCGGCCGTCAGGCCGAAGGCGACCGTGACTGACTTGCTCCGGCACCGCGCTAATCGCGGTAGCGCACGAACTCGATAGTGTGACCGTCGGGATCGCTGCAGAACGCCTGGCTCATGCCGAGGCGCTCATTCCCGCCTTCGACGAACGAAATGCCGCACTCGTCGAGCCGCGCCTTGACAACGTCGAGGTCGGCGACTTCCATCGCCATGTGATCGGAACGGCTGATTTGCCCGCCCGCTCCGCGTTTCCCGCCGGCTTTCTCGATGAGGTGGAGTTGGCGGTCGCCCACGGCATACCAGGCGCCGGCGAAGTTGAAGTCGGGCCGGTTGTCCTCGGGCAGGCCGAGGACTTCGCCGAAGAAACGCTTGGATTCCGCCAGGTTCGAGACCGCGAAAGAGACGTGGTGCAGGCGTTTGAGGCCGATTTTGTCCATGATTTTCCCAGTTTAGCGAAGCGCGGGAGCGGAACGGTTGCCGCCGGACGGCGGCATTCGCAATCCTGAGACGAGTGTCTTCGTCCGCTCTCGCAGCCCTGGTTTTGTCGCAGACGCCTGGCTCGGAGTCTTGGCGCAAGGCGGCGCATGCGCTCGCACAGGCGGCGCTTGCGGCGGACGCCGGCGCCGCGGCGGATGCGACCCGCTGCATTTTCGCCGAGCTCGTGGAGCCGTGGTGCGACTCTTTCGAACCGCAAGCGTGCGACCGCTACCTGGAGTTCATGGCGGAGTGCCTTCTTGTCGACGGCGCCCCTGCCGTCAATCCCGTCGCCGACGCATTGCGCGAAGTGGGGCTTACCACCGCGGACAAGCTGCGGGCGCGGGCGCGCCGCCTGCGTTCGCCGCAACCCGTGCATTTCCCGGCAGACCGCGTACAGAAAGTTCTGGTGCTTTCGCGGGTGACTCTGGGCGCAGATATCGCCGTTGCCGGCGTCATGATCGAGGCCGCCAAAGCCGCATACCCGCGGGCCGTCATCGAGTTTGTCGGAGGGGGAAAGAGCGCGGCGTTCTTCGCCGGCAGCCCGCGGGTGAGGCATCGGCCGGTCGCGTATGCGCGCGGAGCGCCGCTTGCCGCCCGCTTCAACGTCTGGCTCGAAATGCGGCGCGCGGTCGCGGAGTCGGTCGCCGGGCTGCCGCGCGATGCGTATGTCGTTCTGGACCCCGACAGCCGTTTAACGCAACTCGGGTTGTTGCCGGCGCCGGCCGGAGACGCGAACTACCGGTTTTTCGAGAGCCGCAGCTACGGCGGAAGAAGCGGCGAACCGCTGGGCCGGCTCACGGCGCGGTGGTGCGGCGAGATCCTGCCGCGTGTGGATGCGGGCGGCTTGCAGCCGCGGGTGGCCTTATCGCGGTCCGATATGGAACGGGGGCGCAAGCTCGGAGAAGCGTCGTCGAAACCCCTGGCGGCGGTCAGCCTGGGCGTCGGGGAGCGCGAATCGAAACGGCTGTCCGCTGCGTTCGAGGACCGGCTGCTGGAAACCCTGCGGCGCGCCGGCTATGGCATCCTGCTGGACTTCGGCGCGGGAGGAGCGGAAGCAGCCCGCGCCGAGGAACGCGTCCGGCGGTTCAGGGGATCGACGGCCTCCTTCGGCCATGCGGCCGCCGATCTGTCAGCTTGGCGGGGGAGTCTGTCGGCGTTCGGCGGAGGAATCGCGGCTTGCGATTATTACCTGGGGTACGATTCGGCATCCGCCCATCTCGCGGCCGCGTTGGGAACGCCCGTGGTCGAGGTGTTCGCCGGAGCGGCCTGCGAACGCATGCGGCAACGCTGGACGCCGACGGGGCCGGCCGGCGTTACCGTGATTCCGGTGGAAGCGGATACGTCCGAAGAGAATGTCCTCGCCTCCGTCGAGAAGGCAATCGCGCGATGATCGGCATCGACGCCGGCCACAGCCTGGACCGTCCGCCGACAGGCGTTGCCGTCTATTGCCGCAACCTGATCCGCAGGCTGACCTCTATCTTGGCAGACGAGCGATTCCGTCTGTTTTACCGCAGTAACCGTTACTTCCGCTCGTTCCGCGAGCCTCTTCCGGAGAATTGCTCGAGGGCTTTGTTGGCGGATTTCGCGTTGAACCGAACCGCACGCGGGCTGCAACTCTTCCACGGCCTGAATCAGCGCTTGCCGCCCGGCCTGCCCTGTCCGGCGCTGGCAACGTTCCATGACTTGTTCGTCATGACCGCGGAGTACTCGACGCCGGAATTCCGCGAGCGCTTTGCGGCCCTGGCGCGGGAAACCGCGGAGCGGGCGGATTTCGTCGTTGCAGTCTCGGAATTCACGGCCGGACAAGTGACGGAACTGCTGGGCGTTCCGCCGGATCGGGTGACGGTGGTCTCTCACGGCGTTGAGCCGGCGCCCGCGATAACGGACGCGCGCAAGGATGCGCTGCTGGCGCGGCTCGGCGTTGCACGGCCGTTTCTACTGAACGTCGGCGCCGTTCAAAAGCGAAAAAATATCGCCCGGATCGTGAAAGCTTTCGAAACGATCGACGCCGACCTGGACATGGTTTTCGCCGGGCCGGACGGATACGGCGCAAGCGAGATTGCAGCGCGCATCGCGGCAAGCCCGGCGCGCACGCGAATCCATCGCACCGGATTCGTCGGCCCGGACGCGCGGGCGGCCCTCTATGCGGGAGCGGAGGCTCTGGTCTTCGCTTCGCTCGACGAGGGTTTCGGGCTGCCCGTGATTGAAGCCTTCGCGGCCGGGTTGCCCGTGGTCGCGTCCAACTCCTCGGCGTTGCCCGAAGTGGCGGGAGACGCGGCGTTGCTCGTCGATCCGCTGGACGCGGAAGCGATCGCGGCGGCCATGCAGCGGATCGTTCACGATTCCCGGTTAAGAAATTCGCTGCGCAGCAAAGGAACGGCCCGCGCCCGACAATTCACCTGGGAGCGGGCAGCCCGTGAAACGCAGGCGGTTTACGACAGGCTGCGCTGACGCGCACACTCACAAAAGGCCCGGCAATACGTCGATGTATAGAGCGTGTACGCAAGCTTGCGCCGGCAAGGGCGCTCCATGCGATAATCAATCAGAGAAAAGATGGCTGCCAAACCGACATCCTCGTCCAAGGGCGGCAATCCCTTGGCTTCGGTGGAAAAGTGGGCGCCGCCGGTCGTCCTCGCTTGGCTTTTTCCGGGAGTCGGCCATTTTTATCTGAACCGCCGCAAGCACGCCGCGTTGCTGTTGTTTTCCATTACCGGAATGTTCGTCCTCGGCCTGATGATGCGTGGGCGGATGTTCGAGCCGGAAAGCGCAGACCTTTTTAATACCGTGGTCAATTACGGCGGGTACTTCGGCGATCTTTGCAACGGCGCCTTGTATTTCCTGGCGGGGTGGCTGGGCTACAGCCAGGAAGTGCTACCCGGCGCGATGCCCGATTACGGCACCAAGTTTCTGGTTTGCGCCGGTCTGCTGAACCTGTTGGCTATCGTCGATGTTTACGAAATCGCCACCGGAGCCAAAAAATAGATGTTCATCACGTTGTCTCATTTGCAAGCCGCGTTCCTGTTCGCGTTCTTTACTTCGATCGTGATGGGCGTGGTGGGGCGCTCGACCGACCGCGAGCGGTGGCGTTACGGCGTTTATTGCTTCGGCTATTTTCTCGTCGCCATTTTCGGGCTGGGCTGGATCATGCGCTTTGGCCACGGATAAGCCACGCTTGCCGAATAACCTTTCGCCGGCCGAGCGGGCCGCGTTTTACGACTTCGACGGGACTCTTGCTTCCAGCAATGTGGTTACCCGTTACGCCTGGTTCGCGAAGAACCATCCGTCGCGGCTGCAAGCGGCGCGGCGCTACGGGAAGGCGCTGGCCGGAGTCCCGCTCTGGCTCCTGCTCAATGCCTGTTCGCGGCACGCTTTCAACTTGGTTTTCTACCGGCAATACAGAGGCTTCGAGGAAGAATGGCTGCGTTCCCGGGCGCGGGCGATGTTCGAGCGCGAGGTGCTTCCCAAGATATTCCCCCACGCGAAAGCACGGGTTGCGGCGGACCGGCGCGCGGGCTACAAGACGGTCATGGTCAGCGGCGGCCTCGATTTCGCCCTGCAAGCGGCTGTCGAATATCTTGCCTTCGACGACCTCATCGCGAACCGGTTGGAGTTTGCAGGGGGGGGCGCCACGGGCAGAGTCATCGAACCGCTCCTGGCCGGGCGCGAAAAGGTCGCGGCAATGCGGGCCTACTGCGAGCGCCGCGGTTTCGCCATCGCGGAAGCCAAAGCTTACTCCGACAGCAGATCGGACATCCCCATGTTGGAAGCGGTCGGAAATCCGGCTGCTTCCAACCCCGACGCACGCCTACGGCGCGTCGCGGTAGAGCGCTCCTGGCCGATTTACGATCTGGCGAAAGACCACAGGGCGAGTGGAGAGTGAGGCCGGCGGTCAACCCAAGATAGATTCTTATTGGAGGATTGCAAGTAAGGGCGGGAGAGCGGGGGCGTTCAGACCTGGGAGAAGCGCTGCTTGTAGAGGGGCGCCTCGGTAAAGAACGCGCGCATCAGCCGCTCGAAAAGCAGGTTCTTCTGCGATTGGGATTGGGCGCCCGCGCGTATGCGGTCGAGCGTTTGCTGAAAACCGTTGCTGAAGCGTTATCCTCGCTCGGCGTGGTCGAAACCGGAAATTTTACGGGGAAAAGCGTCCGGCATCAATAGAAGGCGATCCAGCGCCCCGAAAAACCGACCGCGAACCACAGCCCCAGCGAGACCACCGCAGTCAGAGCGCCGCGTAGCCGCCGCTCCTCGCCGGCCGTCACCTTGCGCCGCACCGTGAAGGCGAAGGTCGCGGCTACGACCAGAAAGCCCATCTTCCACCAGAAGGGCGGGCTGTAATAGCACTTGACCGTCTCCGACAGAAATAGCGGGATGCCCGTGGCGATCATCCCCGCCAGGGCGCCGACGGTCCAGGGGTGGACCTGCCGCGCCAGGGCGGCCACGGGCTGAGCGCGCAGGCCGAGCCCCAACAGGCGCAGATCGACCACCAGTAGCGATCCGCCCAGCAGCGCCAGCGCCAGCAAGTGTACGCACTCGATCACGGGAAACAGCCACAGCGAATCGCGGATAGCCATAGCGGGCGGGGTCGTTTCCAACCACTCGAATAAAGGATAGAGGTCCATCGCTTTCCGCTACTCCTGGGGTTAGGCGCCTCAGGGTCAATCCAGTATCGCACAAGCGCTCCAGGGACTCGACGCCGCGGTCGAGGTCGAACCGGCCGCTTCGGCATTGCCGGCGGACAGTCGAGGTTTCTTCGCCTCACACGACACAGGCGCCCAGGAGAAAAGACTTCATCCGCGGATTGTTCAATCGAGCTGGTTCAGGAGTTCTTCTATCGGCTCATCTCCCGGCCAAGCGCCCCAAAGTTTCATGAAATCGGCGGGTCGGGCATGTTCTGTGGGATCGCCGCGTTTGGCGAGGAACGTGCAAACCGCGCCGGCGACACGGACCGCCAGTTCCGCTCGGCTGCATCCACGAAGCCGCCTTCGCGAACATGCCGCGCGCGGCCGCAAGCATAAGCCCATAGTTCCGTGACAGCTCTGTCGAGATGTTGGGGGAGAGCGAGCGCCGGGATGAGTCGATCCAATGCGAGGTCGGGTTGACCGGTCACGTCTTGGACCGTTGCCTCCATGGCCGCCGCGTGCCGCAGTGCTCCGGTTATGTCGGGGTCCGGACGCCGCAAGATGTCCCGGAGAGCCTCGCGGATGCAATGTCGGCAGCGGTGGCGCAGTATCTGTGCCGTTTGGACACAGTCTCAGGCATCGGTGGTCCTTATCAATGATTGTAAAGCCCCGCCGCACCCGGCGCCATACCGCTAATCGAACCAGTTGTACGCCTGCATGCGGCCGCAGATCACCACCACCGACCACAGAATCAGCGAGGCCGCCCCGGCGAACGACTGGAAGCGGCGCAGGACAAGACCGGCATCGCCGCTCCTGAGCTATTCCGGCGCTGTGTGAAGACCGGCTTAGATTGCGCTGACGGCCCGATCGCCGCGTATCGCCTGCACGCGCATATGCTCTTGCAGTCGGCCAACCCCGCCGCGCTCAAACGGCCGAACCACCTCGGCCCCGGACGGATTGGGCGGCCCGGCCCTGCCTATTGGTACTTCCAGACACCTCACAACAAGAGCAGCAAGGCAAGGATGCCAGTGCCTATAAGCTACTCGGCCCGTTTCTGTCCCGTCACGGAACCGACATCGCGAGCAATGGCCCGCAGCGTAACCCCTGTGTAAACGATTCCACCGGCCACGCAGACGCCAAGGGTTTGCGAGAACCCGGCGACCTGCTTCACCGTCCTCAGTGTTCCGGTAAGCGCTTCGCCATTGAAGCGAGGGCATCCAGTATCTCCGCAGTAGTAGCGCTGTCCATTTGTTTCCTTTCTTCAATGAGGCCGGGGACGCCGGTCAAGACCGACGCTCCGGAAGGTTGCGGCTTGCCGCGCCGGCGAATCTGCCAGCGACCGGAACCGAGGCCGGCGAACCGGCCCGGCAACTACCTACCACAGCCGACCGGCGGCGGCGCCACACGCCCCCAACGGACATACCGGAGTTTTTGGACGTATCCGGGAAGCAGTGTTATCTTGGATTTGAAACTGTCGTGACCCCTATATTGAAGAAGGCGCAAACAAATGACGGATATAAATGACGGATATCAGAATTGCGGATTTGACGGTGAGCGAGTTCAAAAAAATCGTTCACGAAGTCATCGTTCAATCTGTCGCCGATGCGCTCGGCGATCCTGACGAGGGACTGACGCTGCGCGACGACTTTGCCGCAGACCTGCGCCATTCTCTCGCGGAAGTCGAAGCCGGCGGAAAAACGACAAGCTTGTCGGATATCACGGCAAGACTTGGGCTTTCCGAGTGATCTGCCATGTTGTGCTGACACCGGCGGCGGAAGCCGATCTCCGCCGTTTGGATGCAACCGTTGCGCGCCGCGTCATGGCGAAGCTCCAATGGTTGGCGGAGAATGGAGAATGTCGAGACAATCAGACTTGAAGCGTTGACAGGCGCTTGGCAAGGCGCGTTCAAGCTTCGGGTAGGCGATTACCGCGTGCTCTACACTCGCGAAACCTTGGGTCGCCGAATCGTTGTTCACTTCGTTAGGCACCGTCGCGAAGTGTACAGGATAAGCGCCGCCAAACAACCCTGAGGCCGCACAACTAATCGAACCAGTTGTATGCCTGCATGCGGCCGCAGATCACCACGACCGACCACAGAATCAGCGAGGCCGCCCCGGCAATCTTTGCCCGGCGGGGCGGCGCGGAAGCGGTATCCCAATCGACCACCCGGCGGTAGATCGTGCGGTGAAAGATGAAGGCGTTAAGGCCCGCCAGGGCGATGCCGACGACTTTGATGCGGAAGAATATGTTGTGGTAGGCGCGAAGCGGGGTCGAATAGAACAGCAGCGCCCCGCTGACGACCATCAGGGCAAATCCCGCGAACGCCCACGGCAGGAGCCTCCCCGCCGTCTGCGACACGGGCACGCCGCGCATGCCCAAGCCCAGCAAGCGCAGGTCGAGCATGGCGATCATGCCCAGAAAAAGGCACAGCGACAGGACATGGGTCGACTCCACCAGCGGGTAAAACAGGATCGACTCGCGGATGCCCACGCTTCCGCCGGTGTTTTCAAGCCATTCGAGGAATACTACCGGAGACATTGGGGCGCCCCGCTTGGGGGCTTAAAGAAACTCTAGCAAAACGATGGGGACGCCGTGTAGCCGGCGGATAGCGGATAGCAAAACCGCCGGCGCGGATTTTGCTACGATTCTTGCAGACATGACTTCAGGCCCCAAAAAGACGGCGGGCTTTGCGGCGGCCGTCCTTCTGTTCGCGGCGGCCTCCGCTCAAACGGAGGAGCCCGGCGCCGATTCTGCCGGCCTCAGGGCCGTCGGCGACGTTACGGAGATCATGAAGGCGATGACGATCCCCGCGTCGAACGCCATCTGGAACGTCGGGCGCAATCCCCCCGCGGACGAAAAGGCTTGGGAAGCTCTGAGAAACCAAGCCGTGCTGCTTGGGGAATCCGGCAATCTGCTGCTGATCGGCGGCCGCGCCAAGAACGATGAAATCTGGCGCGAAACGTCGCTGGCGATGGTCGAGGCCGGAGCCCTCGCGCTCAAGGCGGCGAAGGCCAAGGATCCGGACGGGGTCAACGACGCGGGCAACCTGATGGTCGATGCCTGCGAGATGTGTCACGAACGCCATTGGCGGCGGTGAGGCGAACCATGACGAAATTCCCGGCGACAGCACTTCTTGCCGCAATTTTTGCGGCGGCTCTGACGGCCGTTCCGGCAGCCGCCCAGTCTTCTTCGGATGCAGGCGGGCAATGGACCGTCGGCCGCACCCCGTGGGGCGATCCCGATCTGCAGGGCATGTGGACCAACGAGACGATCACGCCCTTCGAGCGTCCGCCGCAGCACAAGGGCAAAGCCTTCTTGAGCGCGGCCGAGGCGGCCAAGATCGAGCAGGACATCGCCCGGCGGCGGACCGCAAGCGACGGCAAATCCGTCCCCGGCAACGTGGGCAGCTACAACCGGATCTGGATGGACTCAGGGGACAAGTTTCTCACGACGCGGCAGACCTCGCTGGTGGTCAAGCCCGCCGACGGCATCGTGCCCACCCGTGATTCCGCCGTCGCCAAGCGCGATTACAACAAAGCTCACGAAGGCGACCATTACAAGCACATGAGCGTGTGGGACCGCTGCATCACCCGCGGCGTGCCCGGCTCGATGTTTCCGGCCGGCTACAACAACGCCTACCGCATCGCGCAGATTCCGGGCTATGTCGTGATCTTCTACGAGATGATCCACGACATCCGCATCATTCCACTCGACGGCCGGCCGCACGTTTCCGAGAACATCCGCCTGTGGATGGGAGACTCCCGCGGCCGCTGGGAAGGCGACACGCTGGCGGTCGACGTCACCAACTTCACCGACAAGGGCTGGATCGCCAACAACGGAGCGTCGCGGCGCATCAAAGGCATTCCGCAAAGCGAGAAGCTGCACGTCGTCGAGCGGTTCACGCGGACGGACGCAGACACCATCCGCTACGAGGTGACCATCGAAGACCCCGAAATGTACACCGCGCCGTGGAAGGTCTCGATGCCCCTGACCCGCGACCCCGAGTATCAGATCTACGAGTATGCCTGCCACGAGGGGAATACGGCCGTCGAGTTGATCTTGGGCGGGGCCAGGGCGGAGGAAGCCGCTGGGCAGTGAATCGTGGATAGCAAAACCGCTGTGCGCGGCAGTCGCGGGCACTGGCTCGCGGGTCTTCCCGACTCGTTACTTTCAACTCGCAACCCGCGACTCACTCTGTTTCCGCTACACTGGGTAATGACCGGCAAACGTATGGCAATCCTCGACCGCTGCGGCATCGCCGTTTCGGCGGTTTGCGCGGTTCATTGCGTGGCGACGCCATTGGCTTTCGGCGGCCTGCTTGCCGTGCCGCTCGGCCGGCTGCAAGGCGAAAGCGCCGAAGCCGTTCTGCTGATCCTCTCGGCCCTGATCGGGTTCGCCAGCCTGACTTGGGCCTACCGCGCTCGTCACCGCCGGCGCCGCTGCCTGGCGACGTTTGCCGCGGGCTTTTTGCTGCTGCTCGCAGCCAAGCCGGTCTTCCACGGCGGCAGCCTCGGCGCCGCTTCCGCCGCTTGCGGCGCGCTGTGCATTGCCGTTGCCCATCTGCTGAACCTCAAGCTCTGCCGCACCTGCCCGGACTGCCGCCGCGGCGGCTAGCTCTCAATGGCGGCGGCCGACTTTCTCGCGCAGCCCAAAGCCGAGTTGCACGTTCACCTGCGCGGCGCGGCCCCTGCAGAGTTCCTGGGGGCGTTGCTTCGCAAATATCCGCCGGAGGAAGCGCTGGCCAACGCCCCGCGGCGCCACCGCCGGCTCTTCGCGGCGCATGCAAACATCCGCGCGGCGATGGAAGGCCGCTACGAGGAAAATGCTTTCTTCCGCTACGATTCGTTCGACGGATTCCTCGCGGCCTATCTCTTTACCAGCTATTTCGTGCGCGGCATCGACGACTTCCGAAACTTGATTGCCGCCGTGCGAGAGCGGCTTCATCGCGAAAACATCGTTTACGCCGAGGTCACCGTCTCCGTAATCGAGTACGTCAACCAGGGCATTCCTCTCGAAGCGCTGCTCGAAGCACTGTCGGAGGAACCCGCAACGCCTCCCCGTGTGCGCTGGGTCGTCGATCTCGTGCGCAACATCGGAGCCGAAGCGGCCGAGAGCCTGCTCGACCGCATCCTCGAGCGCCGGCCGCGCAACTTGGCGGCAATCACCCTCGGGGGCTCGGAGCGCCTCTTCCCGCCTGCGCCGTTCGAGCGCGTCTTCGCCAAAGCCCGCGGCGCCGGCTTGAAGCTCACGGTCCACGCCGGAGAAGGGCTGGGACCGGAAAGCGTTTGGGACGCTTTGCGTATTTTGAAAGTCGACCGCATCGGCCACGGCGTGCGGGCGATCGAAGACCCCGCGCTCGTGGAACGCCTTGCCGCCGACCGGATTCCGCTCGAAATCTGCCCGACGAGCAACATCCGCACGGGCATCTACCGCTCGTATGCGGAGCACCCCGCGCGCAGGCTCTTCGAGGCCGGGGCGCCGCTTACCGTCAGCACCGACGACCCGACGTTTTTCGGCGTAACGTTGTCTCAGGAACTGTCCGCCCTGACGGCGCTCGGCTTCTCGCAAGACGAAATCGAGGGCATCGTCGCCAACGGCTTCCGTTTCGCCTTCGCCCCGCCGCCTTGAATGCGGACTACTCGGCGGTGCGGAAAGGCGACGCCAGCAAACCGGCCTTGTTGAACAGATTGCCTTCGGGAGCGGCCGCCCAGGCGTAGCGGGCCTTAAGCGGAGCATCGACTTCGGGGCTCGACAACAGGATGTTCGCGCCGACGACCCGCGCCTCGGCGGCAACATACTTGCCGTCTGCGCCCGCCAACTCGAAGCCGCGCAACTCGCCGCCGCGCGCCGACAAGCCGCCGCCGAGATGATCGAACCACAGCCTGAGCGTCCGGCCTTCCCGCGTCGCCTGCCTGAAAACGGGGCCGGAAAAGGCGAGGCTGCGCTCCCCGTAAACTTTTGCGCGCGCCGCGAGCGCGAGGCGGCGGCCGACATCCTGCTTATTGCGCGGGTGAATGTCGTTCGGGTTGCCGATATCCACGGTCACGGCCATGCCGGTGTTGACCAGATCGAGCGCCATAGCCTGCGCTTCGCGGACTTCGGGCCATGCGCTCCGTTCCGGGACGCGCCCGTAGTCGGCCAGTTGCACGAACAGGAAGGGGAAAGGCCCCAGCCCCCACTCCCGCCGCCAATCGAGAATCATGGCCTTGAAAAGGCCCCGATAGCGCTCTCCGCGGCCGCGGTTGGCGTTGTTCTCCCCCTGGTACCAGATCGTCCCGCGAATCGGATACGGCGTGAGCGGAGCGATCATCGCATTGAAGAGGCCCGCCGGCGCGTGATGATGCCCCGGCCCGCGGGGAGCAGGCGGTCTCCGCGGCCTCTGACTGCCGGCCGCCTCGGCTTTGGCCGCTGCCGTCTCCCAGCGCTTCAGAGCCTTCTCGTGAGCCTTCTTGGCTTTCGGATAATCCGCCAGCACCTGCGCCCACTCTTGTCGGAACGGCGACAACGACATGTCGGCGGCGAGCGTCTCGGCGGTGGTCCAAGCTTCGGCCGGAGTGCCGCCCCAAGCCGACTGAATGACTCCGAACGGGACACCCAATTTTTCGTGCAAATGCCGGGCGAAGAAGTAACCGACGCCGGACAACTCCGCCGCGGTTTGGGGAGAAACCGCCAGCCATTCGCCCTCGACATCGTCCCGCCGCTCGTCCGCGGTGGCCAGCTTCACCTTGAAATAGCGGATTTGAGGGAACTTCGCCGCCGCAATCTCCTGCTCGGCGTCGTTCGACCGCTGCAGGGGCCAGACCATGTTCGACTGTCCCGACGCAACCCAGACTTCGCCGACGTAAATATCGCGCAATACGACCGCGTTGGCGCCCCGTATCGTCATCTCGAACGGGCCGCCCGCCGCCAGCGGCTTGAGATAGACTTCCCAGCGGCCCGCGCTATCGGCGGCCGTCGAAGCCTCTTGCCCGCGAAAGGCGACCGCGATCTCTTCGCCGGGGTCCGCCCAGCCCCAGACGTGAACCGGCAGTTCCCGCTGAATCACCATACGGTCGCTCAGCAGAGCGGGCAGCCTGACCGCCGCCGTCAAAAAGCCGGCAAGCGGAAAAGATGCCAAAACAAGCAGCGCGAGCTTCTTCATCACGTTGTCATTCTCACACACGCGGACATATCGGGAGCGTATTTTCCGGGCCGTCTCAAAGCGCCGTCCAGCCGCCGTCGATGGTTTGCACCGAGCCATGCACGAACGCGGCTTCGTCCGAGCAGAGATAAAGCGCCATGTGCGCGATTTCCTCGGGCCTGCCGAGCCGCCCCACGGGTTGGCGCGCATTCAACTGCTCGCGCACCTCGGCTTTTTCGTGCTTGTGGTATTTCTCCAGATAAGCCTCGACGAAGGGCGTATCGACCGTGCCCGGACAGATACAGTTCACGCGAAGCTTTCCGGCGTAATCGGCCGCCAGAGAGCGCGTCATCATCACCACCGCGCCTTTCGAGGCACAGTAAGCGAAGCGCCGCTTGACTCCGACCAAACCGGCAACGGAGCCGATGTTGACGATCGACCCGTAAGCGGAGCGCAGCAGTAGCGGCAGCGCCGCCTGGGTCGTCAGGAACACGCCGTCCACGTTGACGCGCATCAACTTCCGCCACTCGTCGAACCCGCATTCTTCGAGCGAGCCGACGTGCCCGACGCCGGCATTGTTAACCAGGATGTCCAGCTTGTCTATGCGGGAAAACGCCGCGCGCACCGATTCGGGGTCGGTCACGTCGATCTTCACCGCGCGGGACCCTCCGCCGACCTCTTCGCTCAGCGCCTGCGCCGCCCGTTCGTTCAGATCGGCGACCAGCACCCGCGCCCCGGCGGCGGCGAGCGCGCGCACCGTCTGCTCGCCGATCCCGCTCGCTCCGCCCGTCACCAGCGCCGCGCGGCCGTCTAATCTGAAGGGGGCTTTGCCGGACATCGGAACAGTCGATTATATCCCTCTGCAATGTATGGACCCGCAGCAGCAGCCCCCGCTCCGGCTGCCTCAAGTGGACAAGATCTCCTCTTGCCGAAAATGCCTTTCAACGCTAAGATAGTCGATGGTCACGTATTTCGGCCGTTCGAACGAGTGGGCTGAAGCCCACTTTTTTGTTGTCCGCATGCTTATGAGTTTTCGATCTGCAGAAACAGAATCGCAAGTGCGCGAGATTGCAGAGCGCGTTGCGGCTTCCGCAGGCCTCGAATTGGTTGACGCCGAGTGGAAAGGCGGCTTGAAACGGGGAGTTTTGCAAATCTACATCGACAAGCCCGGAGGAGTCACGCACGGCGACTGCGAAACCGTCTCCAGGCAGTTGTCGGCGATTCTCGATGTCGAGGACTTGTTTCCCTATTCCTATAACCTGGAAGTTTCTTCGCCGGGGCTCGACCGCAAATTGTCCAAGCCTGCCGATTTCGAGCGTTTCGCCGGACGTAAAGCGACGTTCCGCCTCCGGAATCCCTTTGAAGGCTCCCGACGATTGACCGCCCGGATCGAGGGGCATGAAGAGGGCAGAGTTGCGCTTGCAACGAAGACCGGCTCAAGAGCGGCGTTTGCGCTCGAAGATATCGAACAAGCCCGTTTAGTAGTGGAGATATAAGCGTTCCGGCTCAAGGCCCGACCATAGGGATTCAGACGCGCGCCGGTACGCAGAGGGGGAATCAATGTCTGCCGGAATATTTTCGGAGATTCAACAACTTAGCGAGTTGAAAGGCATCGATGCGGGCATCGTGATGGAAGCCGTCAAAGACGCCATGCTTGCCGCCGCCCGCAGATACTACAAGACCAGCGAAGACCTCGTGGCCGAGATCAACGCCAAGACGGGAGGAATCGATGTCTATGCCGTCAAAACCGTTACGGATCTCGTTGCGGACCCGGCGCGGGAAGTCAGTTTGGCCCAAGCCCGAAAGATCGACCCCAATGCCGCGATGAACAGCGAGGTTCGTTTCGCCAAGCCGACTGCGCCGCTGGGACGCATCTCGGCGCAGATGGCAAGACAGGTCATCTTGCAGAAGATTCGCGAAGCGGAACGCGAAAGGATCTGCGCGGAGTTCGAAGGGCGTATCGGCACGATGGAAAGCTGCACGGTCAAGCGCACCGAGGGGCCCGACTTGATCGTGGAGCTCGGCCGTACCGAGGCGCGGCTCCCGCGCCGCGAGCAGTCGCGCCTGGAGAGTTTTTCGATCGGCGACCGCGTGCGGGTAGCGATCAAGACGATCGAAAAAGCCGGACGCGGCCCGGCGGTGATCGTATCGCGGGCAAGCGAAGATCTGGTGCGGCGTCTGTTCGAGCAGGAAGTTCCGGAAATCTACGACAACACCGTCGAGATTAAGGCCTGCGCCCGCGAAGCCGGTGAACGGACCAAGATCGCCGTGCAATCGCACGATCGCGATGTCGATGCGGTCGGGGCTTGCGTCGGCATGAAGGGCATGCGGGTGCAAACGATCATCCGCGAGCTTCGCGGCGAGAAAATCGACATCATCGAGTTCACGGAAGCTCCAACCGAGATGATCCATAAAGCGCTCAGCCCCGCGAAAATCAGCCGCGTGGTCGTGCTGGATCCCCATGAGAAACATCTCGAGGTCATCGTCGATGAAATGCAGCTTTCGCTGGCAATCGGCAAAAAGGGTCAGAACGTTCGATTGGCCGCGAAGTTGATGGGCTGGCGCATCGACATCAAAAGCGAGGACGAGAAACGCCTCGAAGTGGAAGAAGCCATGGCTGCGATGAGCGGCGGCGGCACGCCGGTGAGCGTGCTCATCGAATACGGCCTCAGCGAGGGGCTGGTCGACCGCCTCATCGAGTCAGGCGCGGCGACGGTCGAGTCGCTGGCCGACATGACTCCGGAACAATTGGAAGCCATCCCGGGCATCGGAGCCGAGTTGGTGGAAAAAATCCAGTTGAATGTCAACAGTTACTATTCGAACCTCGAAAAGGCGGTCGGCGCCCGCGTGGCGGAAACAGCGGAAGCGGCAATGCAGCCGGACGCCGGCGGGGATTCCGAAGAAGCGTCGGAAACCGCGCCCGCCGCCCCCATTGTTCTTCCCGGCGTTCCCGAAGCGGGTGCGCCGGTCGAAGAAGACGACGATGAGGAAATCGAATTTGACGAGGACGAGTTGCGCCGTTTTGATAAGATGAATATGTCTGTTCAAAAGGTTGAGGAGTCGGCCTCGTCCAACGTGTCCGGCGAAACTGTTGCAACCGCGGCTGTACTCGACAGCGAGAAGCCCGTTGCAGCTACCAGCGGAGAAATTATCAACGACGAAGATGTCGGTAAGACGGACGACGGCAATTAGTCTTTCGAAACGGCAAGCTCAACACAACGATTGACTGGGAACACGAAGATTCGGATCAACGAACTAGCTCGGGAGTTGGAGGTCAAGGCGTCGGAAGTCCTTGCCGTGCTTCCAACTATCGGCGTTGCCGAAAAGAAGACCCACTCCAGTTCGGTAGACGACGCTACCGCGAACAAGATTCGGGACAAGTTGCGCCATAAAAAGCAGGACGGCCTCAATGCGCCGTCAAGAGAACTCGAGTTGCCGTTACCGCCGGAACGTCCGCGGCCGAGCGCCGGACGCGCGGCGCCGCCGAAGGGCCGCGCCTTTGCGGCTTCTACCCGACCGTCGATCCGGGTTGGAGGCAGCGGGACAAAGCCGTTTCGCCCGCCGGT
Source organism: Bryobacterales bacterium (assembly GCA_965214915.1). GTDB lineage: Bacteria > Acidobacteriota > Terriglobia > Bryobacterales > UBA6623 > CATQHP01. Next base: position 1,072,085 of record CBDCCP010000002.1, read on the forward strand.
CGGCGGTCTCAGACCCCCTCTGCTGAAAAAGAAGGAAGAGTCCGTTGCCGAAGGATCGGCCGAAGCGGCGGCGGAAGCAACGCCCGCGGCAACCCAGGCAACGACGCCGGCGGCCGGCAGTCCTCTCGTGCCGCCGCCGAAAATGAAGCCGCCGACGGCCTCCCCATCGGAAGAAGAACTGGCGGCAATGGAAAAACCGGAATTCCCGGAACTGCCGCAGATTTCTGAAATCGCCGAGCGGCCCGTTTTTGCGCCGGTGCCCGGCAAGCCGATTACGCCTGCGCCGCAACTCGGCAAGGCGGTTCCGAAGATTCCGACGCCGCCGACACGCACGGTTCAGCCGCCGGAAAGCCGGCCGACTCCTCCGCTGCCGGCGGCCTCCCAGACGCCTGCCGCGGCCGGCCCGCGAACGCCGCTTCCGCCGCCGACATCGTCTGCCGCGGCGGCGCCGGGCATCCCGCAGCCACGCAGGGCTCCCGGAACCCCGGTTCCCCCGCGGATCCCCCGCGGCCGACCGGTTCGCCCGCCGGGAATCGCCCCCGGTCGGCCTCAGTCGCCTCGCACGGGATCGAATTTTCCAGCGCCCGGCGGCCCCGGCATGGCCAAGCCCGATCAAGCTCGCGGCCCCGGAAGCCGCCGGCCTATCCTCGTTCCGGGCAAGCCGATATACGAACGGCGCACTCCGCAAGGACCCGTGCCCGGCATGCCGTCGCCGCCTCCCGGCGCCCCGGCGGGATACGTCCCCAGACGCCCCGCCCCCGGCGGATTTCCACTCGGCGGTCCCGGAATGCCTGCTCCGGCGCCCGGCGGCGCGCCCGGCCGCCCCGGCCCCCGAGGCCGCCCGGCAGGCGTCCGCCGACCGCGCCCGGCGCAGACGCGCCAGAGAGACCACGAGGCCGAAGCCGAAAGAAAAATTCTGCAGCGCAAGCGCAAGGCCGAGGTCGTCAAGGCGGTCAATACCGAAATCTTCGCCGCCGACGGCGCTACGGTCAAGGAACTTGCCGAGAAACTGGGCATCAAGGCCAACCAGATCATCAAAATGCTGGTCGAAAAGGGCAAGTTCGCCACCATCAACCAGCCGCTGGATCTCGACGGCATCAAAGAGATCGCCGGCTTCTTCGGCGCTACCGCCACCGAATTGACGTTCGAAGAGGAAACGCTGCTCGATCTCGACCAGGTCGAAGCCGCCGAGGATGTCGAGGTTCGCGCCCCCATCGTTACCGTGATGGGCCATGTCGATCACGGCAAAACATCGCTGCTGGACGCCATCCGCTCGACCAATGTCGCCGACCGCGAAGCCGGCGGCATCACCCAGGCCATCGGCGCATACCATGTCGAAAAAGACGGCAAGCGCATCGTTTTCATCGACACGCCCGGACACGAAGCGTTTACCAAGATGCGGGCGCAAGGCGCCTCCGTCACCGACATCGTGGTGCTGGTGGTTGCCGCTGACGACGGCCTGATGCCGCAGACGCTGGAGGCGATCGACCACGCCCGCGCGGCAAACGTGCCCATCGTCGTCGCAGTCAACAAGATCGACCTGCCGAACGCGCAGCCCGAGCGGGTGAAGCAGCAATTGGCGGATCGCGGGCTGCTGGCCGAAGACTGGGGCGGCGACACCATTCTGACCAACGTTTCGGCAAAAACACACGAGGGCATCGATCGCCTGCTCGAGATGATCAACCTCGTCGCCGAGTTGCGCGAGCTAAAAGCCAATCCGGGCCGTTCGGCCATCGGAGTCGTGCTCGAAGCCAAGCTCGACCGCGGCAAAGGCCCCGTGGCGACCGTCCTGACGCAAAACGGCACGCTGCGGGTCGGCGATACCTTTATCGTCGGCTCCTACATGGGCCGCGTCCGCGCCATGATGGACGACCGCGGCAAGCAGGTGAAAGAAGCCGGTCCGTCGTCTGCCGTGGTGGTTCTGGGTCTCGACGACCTTCCCGATCCCGGAGATCAGCTTTCCGTCGTAACCGACACCGAACGCGCCAAAAAGATCGCGGAATACCGCGAGCAGCGGGCGCGCGATCAGGCCATGGCAAAAACGTCGCGGCTGTCGCTCGAGCAGTTCCAGGAACGGCTTGCGGCAGGCGACGTGAAGGAGCTCCCGGTCGTGCTCAAAGCGGACGTGCAAGGCTCGGCAACGGTGCTCGAAGACACGCTGGCGAAATTGACCAGCGACAAGGTCAAGGTGCGCATGATCCACTCCGGCGTCGGCGCCATCAAAGAGTCGGACATCCTGCTGGCCATTACCGCCAACGCCATCGTCGTCGGCTTCAACGTCAGGCCCGAACGCTCGGCCACGAAACTGGCCGAGAAGGAAGGCATCGATATCCGCCTGCACACCGTCATCTACGAGCTCGTGGACGAACTCAAAAAAGGCATGGCCGGCCTGCTCGAACCGATCGTCAAAGAGGAGTTCCTGGGGCGCGCCGACGTACTCGAAATCTTTCACGTCTCGAAGGTCGGAACCGTCGCGGGCTGCCTGGTGACGGAGGGCGTCGTGCAGAATACCGCCCACGCCAGACTGCTGCGCGACAACGTCATCGTGCATACCGGCAGACTGAAATCGCTCAAGCGTTTCAAGGACGATGTGAAGGAAGTGCGAGCGGGACAGGAATGCGGCATGGGCTTCGAGCGCTACAACGACATCAAGCAGGGCGATGAGATCGAGTTGTTCAACAAAGTCGAAGTCGCGCAGGATATCGACGAAATCATCCCGGTGCGCTGAGCCGGCGGAACTCGCCCGTGGCTGTCCTCGGTTTGCTCACGCTGGAAATCCACATCGAGCATGCGCACTCGCTCAAGGACAAGCGGCAGGTTTTGCGCTCGCTCAAAGACCGGCTTCGCCGGCGCTGTAATGTCGCGGTCGCCGAGCTCGACCACCGAGACACGTGGCAAGACGCGGTCATCGGCGTAACGACCGTCTCGAGCACGCAAGCTCAAGTCGAAAAGGTGCTGCGCGCCGCCGAAGACGAGTCCCGCCGCGCGCTGGGGCCGCACCTCGTCGCTTCGACGCTTGAGATTTGTTGAGGGCGCTTCCTGCAGATACCCGCGCTCGCTGAATCATTCCGGAACGGCTTGCCATCGTCTTCTTGCCGCTCTGTGCCGAGACAGCAACCGGCCAAGTGCGTGTTCGCACCTGCGCATAGCCGTAAACGCCACGATCCGGAAGCCGAGGGTAACAGCGTGTCCGCGGCTGACATCCTGGCAGCCCGCGGCAAAAGTCACGCAGGTGGCGTTATCGTCTTTTCCTAATGAAGACACTAACCGCGCCGCTGTCGCAGCCGTTTCAGCGAATTTTATCTAGTGTTTTTGATAGATGGCTGTTGTAGGATTCAAAAGCTTCTTTCATTTCAGAAAGTCTTTCGATTGATTCTTTATGTAATAACTCCAATTTTTTTAAGGATTCTTTAGCTTTAATTAATACTTCTTCTTTATCCTCTGTATTAGATTCTTCAGATAATTTTGCTATCCCTGCTTCTAATTTTGTAATTATATATTGCACTACGAATTTTTTGTGAGCTTTATCATATTCAAGAATTTTGAAAATAAGGAATTGGGCTTCTTTAGTTGCTTCATATTTTTCAAGGGATTTAAGGACTTCTTCAGAGGCTTGTTCGACCTCAATTATTTCCGCTTCCACTTCCGCTTTCGCCTGTCGATAAACCTCCGTAGCGGCTTGTTCGGCCTCACGCTTACGCGTTTCCGATTCCGACCGCCGCCAAGCCTCAAGATCGAAACGCTGTCCCAAGGCGCTTATCGCAATCAACAACGCAACCAACAACTTCTTTTGCACCATGCCTCTAAGGAAAGTCTGAATAAAGTGGTTTTGGCGCGTTGGCTGGTTGAAGTTGTCCGTAAGGAGCGGTTGCAGCCGGGCTGCCGGCGAATTTTGCGGCTGAATCCTGCCGATTTTGACTGCGCAACGCCAATTTTTGACCCCGCAGCGACGGCTTCGACTCCGCTTCTGCGGCTTGGCGCCGGCATGGACGCACGACTCCTGTATTGTGGCGCTCAGGCCGTCGCGTAGCGCCCGGCAAGCAGCAGATTGGCGAAGCCCAACAGCAGACTGATCCGCTCCCGGTTCTTGGCCAAGCCGCGATAGCGCACCTTGGCGTAGCCAAAGTGCCGCTTCACGTACAGAAACGGGTGCTCCACCTTGGCCCGCACCTCTGCCTTGCGCCGCTCCGCCCGCGCCTCCGCGCTGCCCGCCGCCAAGCGCCGCCGCTGCCCAGCCTTCAAGGCCACTTGCCAGCGCACCTTACGCCCCCGATGCTCCGCGCGCTTGTCGATCCCCTGGTAACCCGCATCCGCGCACACCTCCCGCTCCCCGCCGTGCAGCAACTCATGCCCTTGGGTCACATCCGCCACGTTCGCCGCCGTCGCCGCCACGCTATGCGTCAGCCCCGTCTCGGCGTCCACGCCGATATGCGCCTTCATCCCGAAATACCATTGATTCCCCTTCTTGGTCTGATGCATCTGTGGGTCGCGACTCCGCTTCTTGTTCTTCGTCGAACTCGGCGCCGCGATGATCGTCGCGTCCAGAATCGTCCCCTCCCGCAGCCGCAAGCCTTGCTCCGCCAAGTGCGCGTTGATCTCCGCCATCAGCTTCCCGCCCAACTCGTGCCGCTCCAACAGATGCCGAAAGTTCAAAATCGTCGTCTCGTCCGGCAGCGCATCCCCCAAACGCAAGCCCACGAAGCGCCGCACCGACTCGATCTCGTACAGCATGTCCTCCATCCCCGGATCGCTCACGTTGTAAAACAACTGCACGCAATGCACGCGCAGCATCACCGCCAACGCGTACGGTCGCCGCCCCCGCCCCGCTTGGGGGTAGTACGGGCGGATGCGCTCCTCCAAGCGCTCCCACGGAATCAAGTCCTCCATCCGTGCCAGAAACTTCTCCCGCCTCGTCTGCTTCTTCTTCCCCTCGTACTCCAATTCTGCAAACGTCCGCTGCGCCATCGCTCTCCCCCTTATTCCCCGTGCCCGCTGCTCTCCCCTTATTATCCCAGTCAATAGCCTGCTTGTTCAGAGTTTCCTTAACGCCGCGTTGATCTAACGTTCAGTCCCGGCATCCCGCATCGCGAGCTCTTGTTGGCGGCGAAGCTGGGCGCGAACCTCTCATGCGAAATCCGATCTCCATACCTGCGCCGCTCTTTTCGCGAGTTGTCTCTGGCGTTCATCGACCAGCTCCGGCGTCCACTGCTCGGGCGCCATCTTCGAAATTTGCCGGGTGAGTTCGTAGGCGCTGCGCTCGTAAGCGGCGAGCTTGTTGGGGTACGATTCGTTGCCCACTTCCCGGTTGGCGGAAGCTTCCAGAAGCGTGAGATTGCCAAGGCGGTAAACCCCGTTTTCCCACTTCGCTGGCGGGTAAGTCTCGTTCCAGATTTCCGCGGGATTCTCCGGCAGGACATGCTCGATGGTTCCGGGGTCGGTGTCCGGGTCGCAGGCGCGGCCGGCGGCGTTCTGTTCGAGCCGCGCGAGAATGTACTTCGCAAGCTTCCTGCCCCAGCCTCTGGTGTCGACCTCGATCAGGGTGAAGTCCTGACGCATCTTCTGATCGTCCACATAGATCGGTTTGAGACGTTCGAACACTGCCGCCGTGGTTGTCGCTTCGCCATCCGCCACTGCTTTGGCTGCTCGATGGTAAACGGGTTCCAGAGCATTGGTGTTGAGTCCGCTCACTACGGTGTAACGGAACGATACCGCGCTGACCAGTTTCAGCACACGGACGAAGTCCTCCTTTGAGAATGTCTCCCAGACTGAAAACAGCAGAGGCATCGGCTGCCGTATGCGGAAAAGATTGAGTTCGCTGACATATGGTTTGGCGCTGGGCAGATCCATCCAATAGCCGTGATTGGAGTCGAGAATGGCGGCGAACAGTTCGCCCCTGCCCTCTAATTCGTCCAGAAGGGTGAAGACATCCTGCGCGGTTTGCGTTCGGTCGCGCATCAGCTTGAAAAGCCGCCGGCTTCGGATTTTTGGCTGCCGGCAGAGCATGTGGTAGCGAAGAAACTCCGGAAAGCGCGCCTGGCCTACCGTCTCGACGAGCGATCTCCAGCGGCGCTGGAGGCTTTCCAGGTCGGAGCCGACCTGTACCCGTGAGAAAAGGTAGTTCTTGAGCAAGTCCGTAGTCGTCAACTCCAGGCCACGCGCGTTGAGTGTCTCGAAGATGGTATAGGCGTTCAACTCATCGTCCACTGTGATCAGGATGAAGAGAAGTTGGCGGGCCACCGTTTCGGACAAAAGACTTGCCATAGCCCTTCCGTTGTTCTGCAACTCGTTCAACTTTTGAAGTCGTTCAACAAAGTATTGGAAGCATTTCAGAAGAAGTTGGTTCGATTTGGGCAGTTTTCGCGGGTTGCGCGGACTTCTGAGTTGAATCAGATAATCCCGGTAGAAGGCGTTGTCCGTTTCATTCAGATGAAGACGACTGCTCTCGACGAGCGAGGCGGGGTCCTTTTCGCCGATAAAGCGATTGCGCAGCTCGCGGCCGCGTTCTGTATTGTTAGCGGAATCGATACCGCTGTCAGCCATGGCAACCAACCTGTCTATCACCGCGAGCGAGAGCAAGCTTAAGGTGGCCAAGCGTTGCTGGCCGTCAATGATCAGGAAATCGCGGTCGCTTGCGCCTTCGACAACCAAGGCGCCCAGGTAGTGACGTTTTTCTCGGTCCGATCGCAACTCGACGACATCGTTCCAGAGGTCGTCCCATTCTTCTTCCGCCCAGGAGTAGTCGCGCTGGTACGGCGGCACGCGGTAGGACTTTCCGTTGCCGATCAACTCCAGATAGTTGATCGTGCGGGTATTCAAGAGATTCGGTTTTGCCATTGGAAATCTTCAATGTGACAGTGCGGCCGCTTATCCAACGGTCCTGTATCGGGCGCCGCTTTCGGCGTTGTATTCGTTCTTCCGGGCACAGGCGTCGTTCGGTTTGTCAACCGCTCATACTACTCGACTACAGCGACGACGACCATTGGGCGCAGACGCCGGCCTGCGCCCAATCTTGTCCTACCTGCCATATTAGTCCTGCGGGTACAGCGCCGACAGTTATAGCGGCCGTGACCTGCACGAATCCCTGGAATGCTCCACACAAGGTCTGAAAAACGGGAACAGGGGCTGCCGGAGCGATAAGTATAATCATGGGTTCGGTGGTCGAAGTCGCTAAAACAATTCTGTTTGCCCTAGGCTTGCTTTACGCCGTGCTCCTGTTCGTCGGCCTGTTTCTTGCGGATTCGCTGATGTTTCCGATGCCGCCGAACGACTACTCGATTCCGGGGTTGATACGGCTGCCGCTTAAAGCGGACGGGGCCGGCAGGTACGTCGAGGCGCTCCACCTGGCGAATCCCGAGGCGCGGCATACGCTGCTCTACAGCCACGGCAACGGCGAGGACCTCGAGACGATTCTGCCGCTGCTGCAGGAGTACGTCCGCCGCGGCTTCTCCGTGATGGCGTACGAATACCCCGGATACGGGCGGAGTCCGGGGAAGAGCAACGAGAAGACCGTTACCGCTTCGATCGATGCGGCTTACGGGTATTTGACCGCGAAAGGACATGCGGCTCCCGCTGACGTCGTGGTTTACGGGCGTTCGATGGGCAGCGGCCCGTCCGTGGATCTGGCCGCGCGCAAGCCGGTCGGCGGGTTGATCCTGGAAGGCGCATACATCTCCGCCTTCCGGGTGATTACGCGGCTGCCCCTCTTGCCTTGGGACAAGTTTGCCAACGAGCGGAAGCTGTCGAGCGTCCGCTGTCCGGTCTTTGTCGTGCAGGCCGCGAACGACGAGGTGGTGGGTTATTGGCATGGCCCGCGTCTGTTTGCGGCGGCGAAGGAGTCCAAAAGTTATTGGCGGGTCGAGGGGGCGGGGCACAACGATTTGATCGCCGTGGCGGGGGAGAAATATTGGCGCAAGCTCGGCGCCTTCGTTGTGGGCCTGCCGCAGCCGCGGATTCAGTAGCCGATTTCGAAGATGGCGCGTATTTTGCGCCGGATGCCGCGGTAAAACGTTCCGTAATGCGCGCTGGCAAGGTTCGCTTGCATGTCCTGCGGGTTAAAGGTGTTGAGGATATTGAAAAGCCTCAAGCCGGTGCGGAAGCGGCGTTCCTTGCCCTTGAAGTTCAAGGCAAGGTTCTTGGTGATCTGCAGGTCGATCGAATTGTAGATCGGGAAACGGCCGGCGCGATTTCGCGGGCCTACGAAATCTCGATTTTCGTCCGTATCGGAGTAGGGGAAACCGCTGCGAATCTCCCAGACGGGGATCGCTCGGAGCCCGCCGGGGAGCCCGAACTCGGTCCACGTCATCAGGCGGTGCGGCACATCGAATTGCAGCGGCGCGCGTTCGTTCGGGCGGATCAACGCCGCCGGCGTCGGGCCGTAGACCGAGCCGAGGTCGTTCAAGTCGCCGACGGACGAAGAGCGCACATAGGACGTTGTGAAGTGCCCGGCGCCCGCCAGGCGGTAGCGCAGCGTGAACTGGTACTCGCGGTAGAGATCGCGGCCCGCGTTGCTCAGGGTCAGGAAATTAGTGGAGAGTGGAGAGTGGAGAGTAGAGAGTGCAACAGAGCCGTCAGGGTTGACCAAAAAATTGCGCCGGGTGCGGCGCTGCTGATAACCAACGCGCAGAAACAGGTTGCTCACCAGTTCATGATCGAGTTGAAAATTCCAGCCTAAGCTTCTTGCATTAAGAATGTTGCCGGCAATCCGGGGAGTGAATTGACGAACCGAGCGGACGCCGCCGTTGAAATCGTAAAAGGTTTCGGTTCGTTGCGGGAGTTGCAAAAACGTCGGGACCAACAGGCTGATGCGGTCGATAAAAACCCCCGCGCCGCCGCGGATGACGGTGCGCGCGCCGCCGCCGAAAGAGTAGGCGAAACCCGCCCGGTAGGAGGGGTTCCAATTGCTCGAAATCGAGTCGCGCTCGGCGCGGACTCCGAGGTCGAACGTGAGGGTCTCGGAGAAAGACCACTTGTCCTGCAAAAAAGCGGCGGCGTCGCTGCGGGTTCCTTGGACGGCCGCCGGCGCCGTGTAGCGCAGTTCCGCAACCTTTCGCCCGCCGGCGCCGAGCCAGGCGACCGGGTTGAATGTCTGCTCGCCGCTGTAGGATTCCCGTCCGAAGGAGAAGCCGGTCTTGAACTGATGTCTCCCGGCGATGTCGAACGGCCGGAAGTGGTAGTGCTCGGTCAGGCGGCTGCGCATCGTGTTGCGGGCTTGGCGGTTGAAGAATGCGCCCGACGCGCGTTCGAGGTCGATGATCGACGGATCGTAGCTGCGGGGTAAAACGTCATTGTCGAGATCCTGGTAGGAGAGCGTCGACAACAGCAACCCGCCGCCTGCCGTTTCGTGGCTGTCGCGTGCGGAGAGCAGCGTTCCTCGTCTGCGCAGGTCGGGGGTCGACGCTTGCGTATTGAACGCATTCAGGCCGAAATAGTTGAGTTTTTCAGGGAACAGCAGCGCGTTGAACGTCGCTCGGTTGCGCTCGGTCAGTTGGGCGTCCACCTGATTGAAGACGGTGAGGGACTCGCGTTCCACGTCGCGCTCGAGCAGCGGCAGGTTGGCGTCCTCCTGGTCGGCGCGCACGAACTGGTACTCGGTAGCGTGCAGGAAGCCGATGCGGCCGTCTTTGAGGGGCACGTTGACGGTCAGGCGGGGCGTGCTCGATTCGATGCCCATGATGGCGCCTTCGCGGCGCCGGATCCGCGGGCTGAAATTTTGCAGGTCGAGCTTGAATCGGTCCAGGTTCGCGGGCCGGGTCTGCACCGTGGACACCGCGCCGGCAAATCCGCCGTATTGCGCGTCGTAGGGCGTGGACAAGACTTCGACGTTGGAGACGACGCTCAGGGGCAGGGCAATCTGCGACGTGCGCACGACGGGGTCGGTCACATCGACGTTGTTCATTTGCGAGCCGCTTTGCGAGGCGCGCACGCCGTTCATGTTGATCTCGCCGGCCCGGCCGCGCAATACGCCCGGAATCAAGGGCATCACGTCTTCGACGCTGCGATTGGCCTTCGGTGCATTGTCCAGCGTAGATACGCCCACGGAACCCGAGGAAGAAGTCTCGGTAGGGTCGATTTCGATGGCGGCGGCGGTGACTTCTACTGTTTCGAACACAGTTTCGACCTGCATTTCGATCTCGATTTGGAGGGGCGATTCCTCGCTCGGCAGGCAGAAAATCTCGCTCTGTCCATTCATTCCGGGAGACTCGCCGACTGCGATGTAGCAGCCCTCCGCTACATCCGCGAAGCGAAAGATGCCTAGACTGTCGGTTTGCGCCTGGAGTGCCTCGGAGTCTTCCCCTTCGACCCCCGTGACCGATTGCAGTTGAATGACGACGCCGGAGGCGCCGTAGCGTTCCCCGTCCGATCCGGCGATCACGGCTTGGCCGACGACCGCGGTTGCGGGACGGGCAAATGCGGCTTCGGTCAGCCCGGGGAGCCATGCGCCGAAGAAGGCCGCGGCGAGCGTCATGCTCGATCGACGCTGACCGCTGCCCGCCATACTGTCAAGTTACCAGGATGCGCCGCCGAAAGCCTGCCCGCAGGTAATGTTTGCCACGGAAAACGTCCGAAAGTCAGTTCCGCCGCAGGGCTTCGCGGATTTTAGCGGCGGTCAACTCCGCGCGGTACTCGACGATTTTCCTGCCGATGGCGATGCCGCCGGGCGGGGCGATGTCCACTCCATTGATCGTCATCTTTCCCGCCGCGATGCGCTGAGCCGCCCGCGCCGCCGACGGCTCCGTTACCATCGCTTGCGTCGATGAAGCGACGCTGTCGTGATGGCCTTCGTTCGTCTGCCGAATGCCCTCCGACTCCAGGAACTCTCGCGCTTGGGCGCTTTTGTAGAACTCGGGGATGTAATGGATCGTAGTCTTGCTGCCGGCCCATTTCTTGCCGAGCTTCTTCGCCGTTGCGGCCATCCCCGCGACGTTGCCGCCGCTGTCGGAGAGAAAAACAATGTGCCGGAATCCATGCGAACGGAAGCTCTCGGCGATATCGACGAGCAGCGACCGGAACGTCTCCTCGCGGACCGAGATCGTTCCCGGATAGCGCATATGCCCGCTCGGAGGATCGATGTCGCCCTCGGGGACGAACGGGATGAAGGGGGCGACGAGCGCATTGCCGAGCTTGCGGGCGATGGCCTCGGTATTCGCGCGCAAGATGTACTGATGCTTGCCGGCGGCGAGATAGGGGCCGTTCATTTCGACGCCGCCGGCGGCGACGATGACCGTGTCCTTGCCGGTCCGCATCGCGTCGCGGATCTCGAGCCAGGTCAACTCCTCGATGAAAACCGAGTCGAGCGCCGCGATGGGCCGCGGCATATCCGGGTCGGGACTCAAGCGGTCGGGGACATCCTGCGCGGTCCCGGACCCAAGCAAGGCGAAGAACGCACAGAAAGCGGGCAGGCGCATACGCCGGTATTGTGCCACACGCGCGCCTCATGAGAAAAAGGGCGGGGAAGAGACCCCGCCCCTTGATTCGCGGCGGCCTAAAACGAATACTTCAGCGAGAACTGGCCGATTCTTCCGGCCCCCGCTCCGGTGATCCTTCCGAGGCGGCGGTCGGTCGCGCTGCCCCTTCTGGGGAGTCCGAAGTTGGGGCGGTTCGGCAGGTTGAAGAAGTCCACGCGGAAGTCCACGACGTGTTGCTCTGTAATGGAAAACCTTTTCCTGAGTGAAATGTCCCAGTTGATCAGTCCCGGTCCCTGCAGGATGTTCCGGCCCACGTTGCCGAAGGAGCCGACCGGCGCCAAGGCGAAAGCGTCCGCGTTGAACCACTCGAAGATCTTTTCGCCGCGGCTGCGGTTCGAGGGCAGATGCGGGTTGCCGACGAGTTCGGCCCGGTCGTGCCGCACTGCGGTCAGGGAGCGGTCGCGGCCGGCATCGACGTGAAACGGTCTTCCTTCCTCCAATGTAATGATCGAGCCCAGTTCCCATCCGCCTAGCACGGCCTTGGCCGGACCGCTTCCCGGCCAGGGGATTTCGTACAGAAACGAGGTGACGAACCGCTGCTGAAGATCGAAATCCCCGCGCCCGCGTTCGGCGCCGCGGTTGTTGGGATTCTGCAGGCCGTTCTGGGTCACCGTAGCGAAGGCCGCACTGGTCAGCACTTCGTCGATCGCGCGCCCGTAGGTGTAGGAGATCTGGAAGGTCAGTCCGCGGCTGAACCGCCGCTGCACCTGGAGTTGCAGGCTGTTGTACGACGAGTTCGCGCCGGTGTTCAACTCGCCGATGCTGCCGAATCCCTGGAAGATGCGCCGGGCGTCAGTGTTGCGGGCGCTTGCGCCGGGCCCGTACAGCGCCATGTTCTGCTCGCGGTTGTATGCGAGGTTTCTGCCCACGTTGCCGACGTAGGCGATCTCGACCATGAGGTTGTCCGTCACCTGCTGCTGCACGGTCAGGTTGTAGGTCTGCATGTAGGGGTTGCGCAGACCCGGAGCGAACGCTTTGGGGATGGTGAGCGGGAAGAAGAAGTTCGCCCGGTCGGGGTCGAAGGCGAACGGGAACGGGTTCTGCCTGCCGCGGAAAGGCGCCGACAGCGCATACGGTTCATTGATGTCGACCGAGAGGCCGAAGGGTTGCAGCGCCTGCACGCCGCCGGCCATCTCCGCGGTGAGCGGATCGTAGGAGATGCCGTAGCCGGTGCGCACCGACGTGCGTCCGTCGCCGAAAACGTCCCAGGCGATGCCGAAACGGGGGGCGATGTTCACCATGTTGTTCTGATAGGGGAACTGCCCGTCGGAGAGCCAGAGCAGACCCGCCGGCGCGCCTGAGATGAACGACGACTGCGCGCCCGGGACGAGCGCCGTCTGCTGATTTTGCTGCTCTTGCCAGCGCGGATAGAACTCGTTGCGAATGCCCAGAGTCATGGTCACGTTGCGCTGGATCTTGAAGCTGTCCTGAAAAAAAATTCCCGACTGGATGTAGCGATGATCGAATTCGATGGGCGAGGCTTGGCGGACGCGGCGCGCCTTGCCCGTCAGAAAGTCGGCCATGGGCAGTCCGGTACGGTTACCCGTGAACTGCCATTCGCTGCCCGTCGCGCGGTTGTCGCGGTAGAGAAACTGATTGCGCTGCGTGTCGAGGCCCCACTTGAAGTTATGGTTGCCCTTGATCCAGCTCATGTTCCAGGACAAGGCGTAGTTCTGCGACAGACGCTGGCGGTGGCGCCCGGGGCCTAATTGAAAACGGTTGGTGACCGTGACCAGCGGCCGCGTCGGGGTCACGCCGCCGGCATGCACGAAGTCGCTGGCGCCGAAGTCCGCCAAGTCGTCGTCGAAGGGGATGCTCTCCTGATAGTTGAAGCGCGTGTAGGTCAACCGCACGGTGTTGACCAGAGTCGGCGTAAACAGGTGCGTGTCTTCGAGCGTGTAGGTCTGCATGCGGTTGAAGCGGGGGTTTGGCCCGTAGTCGATGAAGTCGGCGTTGCGCAGCGGGTCGGCGCCTTGGTTGTGATCGAAGAACAAGCGGAAATTGATCTTGTTCGTAGCGGTCAAATTGTGATCGATCCGCGCGAGGTACTGGTTGTCGTCGCTGGGCTGGCTGACCTGGGTCACGAAACTCCCGTCCGGGCGGTCGGGCAGCGGCACCCAGCCGTCGAGCATGAACGTCGCTACGGGGTCGATAAGGCTGGCGGGAACCATGTTGTCCGGGAAGTCGACGCCGGTGTCCGCGTTCTTGATCTGCTCGGCGCCGGAAAAATCTCCGACGCGCTCGGCCGCCGTGGCCGGAAACGCCGTCTTGAGGCGGTCTTCGCGGATGCGCTGCCCCTGATAGGTGAACTGGAAGAAGGATTTGTCCTTCGCGATCGGTCCGCCGAGCGTGCCGCCGAATTGGTTAAAGCGCAACTTGGGAACGGTGCGCGAGAAGAAATTGCGCGCGTCGAGAGCGTCGTTGCGCAGGAAGTGCCAGACGCTGCCGTGGAATTCGTTCGTTCCCGATCGCGTGACGGCGCTGATTACGCCGAAGCCGCGCCCGTGCTCGGCCGTCACCCCGGTGGTGGAGACGCGGAACTCCTGAACCGCGTCGGGCGGCGGCAGAATCAGGCCTTGGCCGCGGTGGAAGTAGCTCATCGAGCCGCCGTCGAGCAGGTAATTCACCGAAAAGTGCCGCCCGCCGTTCATGCGCACCGTCTGCTGGCCGAACGAAGGCCGAATGGTCGTGTTTACGCTTTGCACGCCCGGCACGAGCCGCACCAGGTCGAGAGGGTTGCGCCCGTTCAAGGGAAGGTCTTTGATGCGGCGGTCATCGACGGTCATGCCGATCTGCGTCGAGCGCGTATCGACCTGCGGCGCCTGACTGGTAATCGTCACCGTTTCGGTGACCTGGCCGAGCTCCAACACGAAATCGACGCGCAAGCTCTGCAGCGCCGACAGCGCGATGCCGGGGCGCTCCAATGTGCGAAAACCGTCGGATTGCACCGACGCCTTGTATGTGCCCACGGGCAGTTGCGTCGCCAGATAGTCCCCCGTCGGGCCCGACTCCACGAGCTTGACTTCGCCGGTGTTCTCATTCGTGAACGTAATTTGCACGCCGGGCACGGCCGCGCCGGTCGGATCGGTCACGGCGCCGGCGATCTCGCCGTTCGTCGACTGGCCGAGCATGGCGGCAGCCGCGAGGAAAAAAGATACAACGAGTCTTTTCATGGTTCGCCCTCTTCGCTCTTGCAGACAAATCGTTCCGGCCCGCGCCAAAGCGTTCAGGGGCGTTCAGGCCCGAACTTGCTTAGAGCATACACCCATGGTTCAGCGCATTGCAGCGCCGCCGGGCTTTATTCGACCTTGCGGTAGCTTTCGCGCATTCCCGGCAGGAAAAACGGCGGGCTCCGATGGAAGCAGCCTTCCAGAAAGGCGCCGGCGCGCTCCCGCGTCATCTTTCCTATCCAGTGCCGGAAATACTTCTCTACCACGTTGCATCCGTCAAAACGGGGCGGAAGATAGTTCCGGCGGCTCCGTCTCCGGTCGCCGGAACCTCAGTCGATGCCTGGTTGACACATGGATACTCATCTCGGTCGCCTTTCTTTTTGAGCGACTCCTATCCTGAACCCCATCTCGAAGAACGGGCTATGCCGGCGGACAAACGACGTAACTTCTGTTTAGATCAGCCGATGCCGAATTGCCCGAAGGACGGCCTCAAGCCGCGTATGACACTGTAGCTTCGAGAAGATGTGCTGAATGTGGTTTCGAACCGTGGTTGGGCTGATGCAAAGATGATCCGCAATTTCCGCCGTGTTTCGGCCCAGCGAGAGTAGTCGCAGAACCGCAAGCTCGCGCGGCGTGAGATCGACCGGAGGGTACTGCGATAGGTCCTGTGGCGGGATTCGATCGTCCTGATTTCCGGTGAGCTGCTGGATTTGGGCCAAGGCGTTCCGAGTGACCGTCTCGACCCGTTTTTGACGATCTACGTCCCGCATCAAATGGACGACTAGCGGCGACGAGCCGCGTTCCAAGTAAGCGACGAAGGTGGTCACGTTCAGCCACTTGCGCTTGCCGGCAGCGGTCGCCGCATGGAGGTCGAAGGAGGGGATCTGCCCTCCCTGAATCGCCATTGCCAGAATGTGACAGTCGTGAGTGCAAATAGCGCAGCCTGCATCATCCTCGCCGGCAAGGATATCGGCGCAGCCTCTTGACACGATCTGCTCTTGCGAGAAGCCGAGGAGTTTCTCTGCGTTCCGCGACCAGTAGCAGATAGACCCCTGAGGATCGACAGCGAACGCCGCGTCGCCCGCCGTGTCCAAGAGATCGAAGAGTTCCCGACCGACCATCGACTTTTCCGGATGCAGGCACAGCGAAAGAAGGAATCTGCATCATCGGTAGCAGACTGACGACCGACCTTCGATCTGTTTCCGGGCGCCGGCCCCGCCCACCCGGCAATCTGACGAAATTGTACTACATAAATGAGGAACTTGACTCATTGTCATGGACCCGGAACGGGAATTACGCTTAACGTACTGAGACGCCGGTTCGCCAACAAGAAATGACTGTCGCAATGACAATGAGGGAATCGAGCTGGGGGAAGTCGCGGATTTGGACATTCAGGTCGTCAATTGCCGTGGGTCTCGCTCCGATGGCGGTTTGTCGGAGATCGCCCGTCGAGGAGCCGTTCGTCCTGAAAGAGGAGTTCGGCCGCGCGGCGGAAATCTACCGCACGCTGGGCGAGATGCCCGGCTCCGCCATGCCCGGTACGGATTTCCAGACGGAAGAAGACCTCTGGGCCGTCGTCCACTACATTCGTTCTCTGATCGAGCCGGACGCACAGGAAAGGGTTCGGCAGCGTCGCGGAAACTTCAAGTCCTCACGGCTTTCGACACAAGTCGCTGAAGATTCCGACGGATCCGTCCTGGAACGAGGTCGCGCCAACCTATGTGGCGCTCATGCCTCTTTGGCGGCGGGACGAACGCATCGAGGGCATCGACCTGCGGGCGGCGGACGACGGAGAGAATCTGGCGATTTGCCTTTCCTGGAAGGACGCTGTAGAAAACAAGGACCAATCCCACGTGACCGCGTTCGGCGACGGCGCCCCCGTGCAGTTCTCAAACGAAGAAGATCCCCCCTTTTCGGGATGGGCGACCAAGCCGGAGCCGTCAACATTTGGCGCTGGAAGGCCGTCTGGGAAAGTGGTCGCCGCGGGCTTAACGACACAACAAAGACCTACCCTCGCTCCGTTATGGATTTCGACATGTCCGTCAAGCGATTAGAACCTGCCTCGCTAGGGAGAGGCTGGCGATGTTTCTGCGCTAGGGAAAGTCTGAATAAAGTGGTTTTGGCGCGTTGGCTGGTTGAAGTTGTCCGTAAGGAGCGGTTGCAGCCGGGCTGCCGGCGAATTTTGCGGCTGAATCCTGCCGATTTTGACTGCGCAACGCCAATTTTTGACCCCGCAGCGACGGCTTCGACTCCGCTTCTGCGGCTTGGCGCCGGCATGGACGCACGACTCCTGTATTGTGGCGCTCAGGCCGTCGCGTAGCGCCCGGCAAGCAGCAGATTGGCGAAGCCCAACAGCAGACTGATCCGCTCCCGGTTCTTGGCCAAGCCGCGATAGCGCACCTTGGCGTAGCCAAAGTGCCGCTTCACGTACAGAAACGGGTGCTCCACCTTGGCCCGCACCTCTGCCTTGCGCCGCTCCGCCCGCGCCTCCGCGCTGCCCGCCGCCAAGCGCCGCCGCTGCCCAGCCTTCAAGGCCACTTGCCAGCGCACCTTACGCCCCCGATGCTCCGCGCGCTTGTCGATCCCCTGGTAACCCGCATCCGCGCACACCTCCCGCTCCCCGCCGTGCAGCAACTCATGCCCTTGGGTCACATCCGCCACGTTCGCCGCCGTCGCCGCCACGCTATGCGTCAGCCCCGTCTCGGCGTCCACGCCGATATGCGCCTTCATCCCGAAATACCATTGATTCCCCTTCTTGGTCTGATGCATCTGTGGGTCGCGACTCCGCTTCTTGTTCTTCGTCGAACTCGGCGCCGCGATGATCGTCGCGTCCAGAATCGTCCCCTCCCGCAGCCGCAAGCCTTGCTCCGCCAAGTGCGCGTTGATCTCCGCCATCAGCTTCCCGCCCAACTCGTGCCGCTCCAACAGATGCCGAAAGTTCAAAATCGTCGTCTCGTCCGGCAGCGCATCCCCCAAACGCAAGCCCACGAAGCGCCGCACCGACTCGATCTCGTACAGCATGTCCTCCATCCCCGGATCGCTCACGTTGTAAAACAACTGCACGCAATGCACGCGCAGCATCACCGCCAACGCGTACGGTCGCCGCCCCCGCCCCGCTTGGGGGTAGTACGGGCGGATGCGCTCCTCCAAGCGCTCCCACGGAATCAAGTCCTCCATCCGTGCCAGAAACTTCTCCCGCCTCGTCTGCTTCTTCTTCCCCTCGTACTCCAATTCTGCAAACGTCCGCTGCGCCATCGCTCTCCCCCTTATTCCCCGTGCCCGCTGCTCTCCCCTTATTATCCCAGTCAATAGCCTGCTTGTTCAGAGTTTCCCTAGAGGTAAACCAGCCCAAGGAATTCGTCGAACAAGATGCTGCAGCGAATGAATACTTCACATATCGATATACCTCTGAAATCAGGGTCTTTCTGCGCGGGAGCTAGACGACAGCGTCGAACCGGAGGTTGTTTCCTGCTGCTCGTTCTGGCGCTGTCAGCGTGCAGGGGTGAGGAAGACACGCCCCTGGCCGCCTCCCAGTGCGTCGATTGCCACCGGGAGGCGACGCCGAGCATCGTCACCGACTGGGAATTGAGTCGGCACAGTTCCGAGGGAGTGGATTGCTCTCTGTGTCACGGTGATGAGCATCGCTCTGCGGAGGACGTGGCGTTAGTCAAGACCGCGACGCCGGAAGTCTGCGGGACCTGCCATCCGATCCAAACCGAGCAATTCAATGCGGGCAAGCACGCCCTGGCGTGGGCCGGCATGAAGGCCATGCCCACGACCCATTGGCTGCCTATGGCGCTCACCGCCGGCATGAAAGGCTGCGGCGGCTGCCACCAAATAGGCGCCAAGAGCGAAGAAGAGATACGGCAGTTGAAAAACGAAGGAGTCCTGTTCGGTTTGGCCTCCTGCGACGCCTGTCACACGAGGCACCTCTTCTCGGTCAAGGAGGCGCGGGAACCGCAAGCTTGCCGAACTTGCCACATGGGGATGGACCATCCTCAGTGGGAGATGTACTCCTCGTCCAAACACGGCGTTCGACACGCGCTCAAACAGAGCGGAATCCTGCCCGAGCAAGCCGCAGCGCCCACCTGCCAGATCTGCCACATGCCCCAAGGAAATCACGAAGTGCGGACCGCTTGGGGCTTCCTGGCTGTACGTCTGCCCCTGCCGGAGGACGAGCAGTGGGCGGCCGATCGTGTGATCATACTCAAGGCGTTGGGCGTCCTGGACCCCCAAGGAAATCCGACGGCGCGCCTCGAGGCGGTCGAAGGAGCCGACGTCGCCCGGCTCACTGAGGAGGATTGGCAGGCGGAGCGGGACCGAATGATCCAGGTCTGCGAACAGTGCCACTCCGCCAATCTCGTCCAGGCGGAGTTGAAAAAAGGGGATGAGATGATCCGCGAGGCGGACCGATTGCTGGCCGAGGCGATTCGGATCATCGCCGCCCTCTACCGCGACGGAGTGCTGCGCAAACCCGATCACTACGCCTATGACTTTCCCGATCTACTGGCTTTTCACGACGCGCCCACCGTGATCGAGCAGAGACTCTTCAAGATGCATCTGGAACACCGGATGAGAGCCTTTCAGGGGACGTTCCACAACAACCCGGATTACGCCCTCTGGTATGGTTGGAGCGAGATGTTGCAGGACTTGACCGAGATCAGGACGTTAGCGGAGGAGTTGCGCAGCAACCGTTAGCCGACGGTAGGAGGAACAGGCATTTGTCCGATGCGACCGTGAGCTTAATGGTCTTGGCCGCGGCAACCCTCGCCATCATCGCGGTTCTGATCCGCCGGCCAGAGACCGCGGCTACGGTGGGGGGCAAGGCGCTGGCGTTCTTGGCTCTCTTCGTGTTGCCCGGGTTGTTGCTGTTGGGAGGCGCCAGACAGCACTACCGGCAGGCCCAGACGACCGAGTTCTGCCTGTCGTGTCATGCCATTCAGCCCTACGCAGAAAGTCTCTACATCGACGATGCCCGTTTTCTTCCCGCCTCCCACTATCAGAACAAGCGGATTCCCGCCGACCGGTCCTGCTACGTCTGCCACACCGACTACACCATGTTTGGGGATTTGGACGACAAGCTGCGCGGCGTGAAGCACGTGTGGCACAACTTCTGGGGTACCGTCGCCGACCCCGTTCAACTCTATGATCCTTATCCGAATCGGGCCTGCTTCCAGTGCCATCAGGGGGCGCGATCCTACGAAGAGCACGGGGCCCACTCGGATTTCAAGAAAGAGCTTCTGGCCGGTAGCAAGTCGTGTCTCATGTGTCACAACATGGTCCACGAGGTGGACAAACTGGACCGTTTCGGGCGCTGGAACCCGGAGGTGGAGCCGTGATTCCGGAGCGCCAATCGAGGCTTGCCCCAAGACTGTCCGCGCGTCTTCAGTGGGCCGGAATCCTGATTGCGGCCGGGCTGATCGTCGAACTGGCCACTCTATTCTGGAACCACACGGTCTCACTCTTTCTCTTCCTTGGTCTGGGGATGCTGCTTGTGGGCGGCGGCATGCTGCTCTATTTGTGGTCGGTCGTGACCGGGAGCGAGTGACGATGGTGGGGACCCCCCGGGCCTGCTCTGATGCTGTGGCGATGAACCGGCCCGCAACAACATGCGTTTAAGGAGGTAAATCCGATGACCGTGGAAATGATGAGCGCTTTTCTGGGGTGGTGTACGATCATTAATGCAGGGATTCTTATCTGGTGGTTCCTGTTCTTCTCACTGGCCCACGACTTTACCTATCGTTGGCATCGAAAGATCTTCAACGTTTCGGTTGAGACATTCGAGGCGATCCACTACGGTGGAATGGCGGTCTTCAAGTTCGGCGTGATTTTGTTCAATCTGGCGCCGTATCTGGCCTTGAAAATCGTGGGATGAGGCAGCCTCGATCGACGGCGTTTGGCCGTTGAACGCCTCCTTCACCGGCCACTCGATCAGGAGGCTGTCCGTTTGTTTTTGATGGACATAGAGGATACTGCAAAACGGCCCGGAAGATGGTGGAGGCGGCGGGAGTCGAACCCGCGTCCGAAAAAGATCTCCGCAGAGAGCCTACATGCTTAGTCCATTCGAAAGTCTCGACCGTTGCCTGGGAACGAACAAGCCTGCAACGGTCCAGCCCGATTGATTTCGGCGCCGGAGCTCCGGGCGGAAGCTCCGAAACCTATCTCGCAAAATGACGCCGCTCGCTATCGTGCGAGCCCGACAACGGCGGCGCGCGGACTTGACTAGGCCGCGTAAGCGAACTGCTGATTGGTGTTGGCAGTTATAGATTTTCCGATCGTTTTACGGGCGCTCGGAACCCGGCATGCCTCTCGACGTCGATAACAATCCCGTCGAATCCTTTACGCCCCCCCTTTCTTTCGCTTCTCAGTATACCGCCGAACCGCCCGAGGCTACGAGAAAATTCCCAGGGGCGGGAAGTCGCCCTGCAGAATCGACTTCGTGTCGGGGCAGCCCATCCATTCGGCGATCATGGCGGCGTAAACGCGGCGGAAATCCGTGGTCATCTTGAGGTTGCCGTCGTCAAGATCGGTCAGGCTCGGCGCTTTGCCGTAGAAGCCGCCGCGGACGCCCTTGCCGATGACGAACATCGGGCCGGCCGTGCCGTGGTCGGTTCCCCGGCCGGTATTTTCTTCGACGCGCCGGCCGAATTCGGTGAAGATCATGACGGCGACGTCGTTGCCGCGTCCGATGCGGTCGAGCGCAGAAAATCGAGCGTCGGATTCGCCGTCTCGCGCCGCCGGTCGAAATTTTGCAGCGCCGCCTTTTCTTTTCGGTCCCTTCGCGGCGGAGTTGAGACGGGTTGTCGAAGACGAGCGGGGAATGCGTCTCGCTGCGCACCGCCGGCGATTGCGAGGCGCCGATGTTGACGATGGCGTTGGGCGTTCTTTGTGAAGCGTGGCTATCCGCCAAGCGGCCGACCCAGCCCAATGCCTCGCCGCCTACAACTGCGCCCGCCGCCTGAAAACTCTCAACGGCGTGACTCCCGCCCAGTACATCTGTAATCTCTGGTCTTCAGAACCTCATAGATTCAGACTTAACCCCCACCAGTACTTCCCAGGACTGAACACCTATCCAGGGCCAGAAATACTTCTCTACTACGCTGCATCCGTCGGAACGGGGCGGAAGATGGTTCCGGCGGGCTTATTCCTTGAAGAGATCGGAATGGGTTCCGATGCGGACCAAGTGCAGTTCGTCGCCTTTGACGCGGTAGATCATAAGCCAATCCGGCTCGATATGAGCTTCTCGGCAACCCTTCCAAATCCCCCGCAGCGGATGGTCGCGATAGCGCACGGACAACGGCTTCTGCTCGATCAGCGACTCCAACAATGCCCGCAACTTGCTCAAATCTTTGCCGCGCACTCTGGATCTTCTGACGTCGCGCTTGAACTGCGAGGACCGAACGGGGGTCAGCACGTCAGATATCGAGGTCGCGGAACAGTTCCTCGGCGCTGCCGAAACGCTGGCCCTTGCCCGCGTCCAGTTCCCTCATGGCCTTGACTGTGGCGGGGCGCGGCGCTTGCACGGCGAACGGTAGCCGCTTCTCATCGGCCACGCGCAGGAACAGCAGGCGAATCGCGTCGGACATCGACAGGCCCATGGCTCGAAGAGCTTCGGCGGCTCGTGCTTTGGTGTCGCTATCGATCCGGGCGCGCACAACAGTGTCGGTACTCATCTTGGATATCCTCGGATTTTGTAGCTCCAATGTAACTACAAAATCCGAATATGTCAAGGAGACTTGGCGCGAACCCTACTCGCCGCAGATTGGAAGATCGAGCAGGGAGAGGTCGTTTTTCGCGATGTCCAGCAACTCCGGCAGAATGCAGCCGGGAAGCGGTTTCCCGGACAACCCGATCTCATTCAGATTCGGCATTCTGCCCGGCCGGCGCGGTATCTGGAGGGAGAACCGGTTGTCATCGAGCTGCAGGGTCCGCAGATGCGGCAGGCCGCTCAACCAGGGCATAAGAAGAAGACTCCCACGCAACCGGTTGCCGTTGACCCTCACAGCGCGAAGATTCTTCAGTCGGCCCAGCGCGGCCGGCATCTCGCCCGTCAGGCGGTTTCCGCCAAGTTCCAGGAACCGCAAATCGGCCAGTCCGCTCAGTTCCGAGGGGATATCTCCCGTCAATTGGTTATCGCTCAGGTCGAGGGCGGCCAGCCCACTCAATGCGCTGAACTCGGGAGGCAGGCTCCCGGTAAGGGAACGCGACGGCAGGGCAAGTTCTGTGACGCGGGCGGGAGAGCCGCCGACCGTGACGCCCTCCCAATCCGTAACGGACTTGTCGGCGCTCCAGTCCAGCGCGGCCGAGCCGGTCAGGGGTTCCCTTGTCTCCAACAACGCCTTGCAGTCGCGCGCCAGCTCGAGATTGGCGTAAGGGTTCGCGACAGCGGCCCCGTTCAGGCACGGGCGCCGCTGCAGTACTGCGACTCTGACGATGGCGGGAGTCGAACCCGCGTCCGAAAAAGATCTCCGCAGAGAGCCTACATGCTTAGTCCATTTGAAAGTCTCGACCGTTGCCTGGGAACGAACAAGCCTGCGACGGTCCAGCCCGATTGATTTCGGCGCCGGATATCCGGGCGGAAGCTCCGAAACCTATCTCGCAAAATGACGCCGCTCGCTATCGTGCGAGCCCGACAACGGCGGCGCGCGGACCTGACTAGGCCGCGTAAGCGAACTGCTGATTGGTGTTGGCAGTTATAGATTTTCCGATCGTTTTACGGGCGCTCGGAACCTGGCATGCCTCTCGACGTCGATAACAATCCCGGATAACAATCCCGTCGAATCCTTTACGCCCCCCCTTTCTTTCGCTTCTCAGTATACCGCCGAACCGCCCGAGGCTACGAGAAAATTCCCAGGGGCGGGAAGTCGCCCTGCAGAATCGACTTCGTGTCGGGGCAGCCCATCCATTCGGCGATCATGGCGGCGTAAACGCGGCGGAAATCCGTGGTCATCTTGAGGTTGCCGTCGTCAAGATCGGTCAGGCTCGGCGCTTTGCCGTAGAAGCCGCCGCGGACGCCCTTGCCGATGACGAACATCGGGCCGGCCGTGCCGTGGTCGGTTCCCCGGCCGGTATTTTCTTCGACGCGCCGGCCGAATTCGGTGAAGATCATGACGGCGACGTCGTTGCCGCGTCCGATGCGGTCGAGGTCTTGCATGAAACCGTGTACGGCGTCGGCCGTGTACATCAGCAGGCGGCTGTGCAGATCGGCTTGGTGGACGTGGGTATC
Organism: Bryobacterales bacterium; assembly: GCA_965214915.1. Lineage (GTDB taxonomy): Bacteria > Acidobacteriota > Terriglobia > Bryobacterales > UBA6623 > CATQHP01. The sequence goes on from CBDCCP010000002.1 coordinate 1,095,946, forward strand.
GAAGGCGTTGCCGCGGTAGCCGACGTAATAAATCCGCGTCGGCAGGTCTGCGGCGATGAGCGCCGCCGTCTTGCGCAGGTCGGCGGCGAGTCCGCCCCCGATGCCGTAGTCCACCGGAGTGCTGTAGGAGGCCAGAGCGTCACGCGCCAAGGCGCCTCCGGCTACCGCGTTCTCGGCGGTCGAGCGCAGAAAATCGAGTGTCGGATTCGCCGTCTCGCGCCGCCGGCCGAAATTTTGCAGCACCGCCTTTTCCTTTTCGGTCCCTTCGCGGCGGAGTTGAGACGGGTTGTCGAAGACGAGCGGGGAATGCGTCTCGCTGCGCACCGCCGGCGATTGCGAACTGCCGATGTTGACGATGGCGTTAGGCGTTCCTTGCGAAACGTGGCTGTCCGCCAAGCGACCGACCCAGCCCAATGGCTCGCCGCCGTGGGGAACGCCGGTGTGCCAGAAACCCATTGAGGAAAAGTGCGAAAGACTGGGGTTGGGATAGCCGCAGCCCTCCACAACCGCCATGCGTCCGTCTTTGTAGAGGCGCTCGAAACCCGTAAGGGAAGGATGGAAGCCCGCCTCGCCGGTGACGGCGATCGCCTCGCTCTTGGAGATCCCGAGAGTCGGGCGGACGCGGTAATACTCGTCGTTGCGATAGGGCGCGACCGTGTTCAGGCCGTCGTTGCCGCCCGACAACTCGACCACGACAAGGATGCGGCCGGCGTATTTTCCCCGGCCGCCGTCCGGGGCCTGGGCCGCCAGAGCCCGCGAGGCGCGGTCCAGGATCAGCGGCAGACCGGCGGTTACGCCGATTCCATAAAGTCCGCCGCGCAGGATATCGCGGCGCGAGCGCACGCGGGCGAGTCGATCGTGCTTCATAGCGTCACCCCAATTGATATTCGGGAGAACTGAGGATCAGGTAGAGAATGCTGCGCAGTGCATTCTCCACGTCGTTCGAGCCGAGTTCCAGCTCCGAGGAGCCGAGCCGTTCCTCGAGAAACGCGATGAGCGCTTGCCTGTCCTCGCCGTCGAGAGGCGCCCGCAGGAAGCGCAGCAGCAGATGATCGACTGCCGCGGCCGCCGTCTTCGCGCCCGCCGCCCGCGTCATTGATGAGAGATCGAAGACGGCCGTATGACGGTGTACGAGCTTGATGCGCTCGAAAGCGAGCACGTAGCCGCGATAGCCGCCGTAGCGCGTGTTGTATTCCTCGTCCGCGTCGGCCATCTTGCTGACCGCGGAGTCGCCGGCGTATGTGGCGTTGGTGATGTTCATGCCTTTCGCCAAACGCTCTCCCACTGTGCGGTAGATGCCGGGCATGCGCCGGTCGGGACGGCCGTAGTCCGCGAGTTTCGGCGGGAAGAGCGCGCCGCGCATGGCGTTGCCGCGTTCGAGCAGCGTCGACGGCGTGATCCACGTCCGGCCGCCGGCCCAGCCGGCGACGTTCGGCGGGTAGAACAGCGCTTGCCCCAGTCCGCCCGTCAGTTGGTTGAAGTCGGGCACGGTCGGCATCTTCGCCAAGCCCAGTTTGCGGTAGGTGGACACGACGAGATGTACCGGACTCTTGATGCGGACGGCCGTCGAGGGCGGGCTATAGAAGTCCCGCGAGAGGAAAATCGCCTTGAGCAGCGGTTTCAACTCGTAATCCGCACCGCGCAAAACCTTGCCCAGCGCCGCGCGCATCGCAGCGGAGATCCGTTCCCGGACGAAAAAAACGGTAGAGCTTGGCGGCGATGAACTCCGCCGTTACGGGCTGCGCGAGGACGATGTCGACAATCTCCTCGCCTCCGAAGGCGCCCTCCTGCCCGAGGAATTTCTTGCGCCCGGTGTCGTGCAGAGCGGCATCGAAGCGGAAATCGAGCACGTCGTTGGTCCAGCCGGTGAAAGCGCGAGACGCCTCGCGGATATCTTCCTCGGTGTAGTTGCCGACGCCCAGCGTAAAGAGCTCGAGCAGCTCGCGCCCGAAATTTTCATTGGGTCGGCCCTTGACGTTCTCTTTGTTGTCGAGATACACCAGCATCGCCGGATCGCGCATGATCCCCAGCAGGAGATCGCGGAAATTGCCGGTTGCCCGCGCGCGCAGCATACGGTTCTGCGCGAGCATCATGCGGTAGTCGCGCACCTTGGCCTCGGACGTTGCGAAGTGGCCGTGCCAGAAGAAAGTCATCTTCTCTTCGAGCGGGCGCGGCGTGGTCATCATGCGTTCCGCCCACCACAACGCCAGCCGCCGGGTCTCCAAGACGTTGGCGCGCAGTCCGTAAAAAAACTTGTCCACCACGGGCTGCAGCCGGCGCGAAGAGCCTTCCGGCAGCGCCGCCACGCCCAGAGCCGAACCTTTTTCGCGCGCGAGCCGCACGGCCTCGGCGCGGCTCGGCGGAAACGGATCCATGCCCGGGTCCCATAGCGCCGATTCGTCGAAGTCGGCAAGCTCCGAGGCGTCGATCGATTCGTAGGCGACGAGCCGTTCCACCGCCTCGCTTGGAGACATCGCGGCGAGCCGCCGAATCTCGTCCGGCGCGGCTCCGAAGCCGGCGCGCTCGATGAGATGAGCCGCCCGCTCGTAGTTCCAGTCGGCGGCGGCGAGCGGACGCAGATCGTCGACCCACTCGGCGGCCTGTTCGGAGGGAGGCGCAGCGCCGGCATTGCCCGGCGCGGGCATGGACAACGTCGAAACAATGCAGACCGCGAGGACCGGCGCATGCAGGCGCGCGCCAGTGGATGTTGGATAGTGAATAGTGGACGGCAAGAGAGCTTTCACCGCTTAAAAATTGAAGCGCAGCGAAAACTGAAACTGCCGCGGGTCGAATGCGGAAGTAAACGAGAAGGGTTCCGTCACGGGCCCCCGGCGTCCCGTAAGCGAATCGGGAAGCTCCTCGAGTGTGACATCTCCCACCGTGCCGTTCACGTTTTTGAAATTCGTGCGGTTGAACAGGTTGAACGCCTCGGCCACGACCTGGATGTTCTTACGCCCCTCGTCGCCTAACGAGAATTGCCGCTTCAGGCGTATATCGACAGTGAAGAAATTGGGGCCGATGCCGATGTTGCGCCCCGCGCCAAGCGGGCGATGGGTGTCGGTGTGCCGATCGCCGGTGTTGTCGAAGCCCGCGTTGAGGTTGAAGGGCGCGAACGAACGCGCAATCACGATCCCCGAGAAGGTGAAGTCGCCGAACAAGTTGCTCGCGAATCCCTTGTCGGCGCCCGCCTCCCAGGGAGAGTTGGCCACGGCGTGCGCGACGAAGCGGTGTCCGCGATGGTAAGACGACAGCGCCCGTTCGTTCTTGGCGTCCCATTGATAATGCGGCTGGAACGACGAGTTGTAGTCCGTGTTTTCGTCCATCGTCTTGCTCCACGTATGGTGCGCGGAGATCATAAATCCCTCGGAGAAACGCTTTTTCAACTGCAGGATCAGAGCGTGGTAGGAGGAATTGGCCCAACTGCCGTAAACGTTGTCCTGCAAGATCAACGGATTGTGAAAGCCGGCGATAGGCAGTCCTTGTTCGTCCGTGCCTGCGCGGAAGACGTTGGTGTCGAGCGAACGTATGAGATGGATGCCGCGGTTGAAATTGTAAGCCGCGGAAAAGGCGTAATTCCCGACGGCTCTTTGGATCTCGAGGCTGCCTTGCTGAGAGTAAGGGTTCACTATGTCTTCGGCCACCCGGAACTGTACGCGAAGAGGCGAATCGGGGCCGACGTTGACGCCGTGGATCTTGACGTCGTCGAGGGTGACGGGGCGGCTGCCGAGGATGCCCCGGGACAGCACGCTCTGGTAGATTTCAGCCGACGTGACGGGTTGGCCTGTAACCGGGCTGACGGTTCCGGGCAGGCCCGTCAACGGTATGAATGCCTGTTGGATCTGCTGCTTTTCTCCGAGTAGGTCGTCGATGTAGGTGACCTGCCCGTCGATTCGCGCGTAGAAAATGCCGTAGCCGCCGCGGATGACGGTCTTGTTGTTTGGGCTCCAGGCAAATCCTGCCCGCGGTCCGATGTTGTTGTTGTCGCGCGGGAATCTCGTTTTATTCTCGAATTCGTGGCGCACGGCGAGCGTGAGCAGAAAGTTCCGGGTCAGACGCCAGGAGTCCTCGGCGAAAAAGTTGTAGCGGTTGGCCCAGCCGATCCAAATGGGGTCGCCGAAGCCTTGCTGGTAGATGATCGGCAACCCCAGCGCATACGCCTGTAAGGAAGAGATGGGGTGGTCAACCGAGGCCGCCAGGTCGGGCCGGCCTGCTCCTTGCAGCGAAAGTTTGATCAATTGCGACAGACTGCTTCCCGCGGCGCTGTCGATTACGTTCGAAAGCGGTATGGCTTCGCCGAAGACGAACCGTCCGCCGAAGAACGTCTCCGCGCGCGCGGCGTCGCGCAAGGGATTGATGTCCGCGCCGAATTTGAATGTGTGCCGCCCGGAGACCCGAATGAAATTCTGCCGGAGTTGCCATGTGCGCTCGACTACGCGGGTCGGCAGGATGAAGTCGCGTCCGAAAATGCCGAAGCCGTTGATTTCGATCGCCGGGCCGTTCGGCTCCGTCGGATAGACGCCGAAATCGTAGTAGCCCATGCCCAGCCTGGTCTCACTGACCCACTGCGGGCTCATCACCAAGGTATCCCCGAACACCACCGAAAAATCTTTGGTGTTCATATTTCTTCCCCGGCTGTAGGCGACGAGCGAGCCGAAAGACGTGTTCTGGTTTTCCTGTCCGGTCCAGTTGCCCCGAAAGAAAAGATTGTGGCCGTCGCGCAGCGTGTGATCGAAGCGGGTCATGAATTGCTGGCGCTTCTCGGCAAAAGGAAACACCCCGCTGTTCTCTTCGAACAGCGACGCCACGTTGGGATTGTTGCCCGGAATCAGCGCCGCGGAGAGCTGTTCGAGCAGCGGCAGCAGGCTGGGCGGAGCGCTGGCGCGAAGCGTATCCGACAATGTCTGCTGCGAAGGCGTCAGCCGGTATAGAAACGAGTCGTCCTGCAGCAAAGGCACGAACACCGATTCGTGGCGGTCGAGACGCTCGAAGGCGCTGTACCAGAAGGTTTTGTTGCGGGCGATGGGGCCGCCGACGGACGCGCCGCTCTGCGTCCTGGTGTACGCGGATTTACTCGGGTCGAAGTAGTTGCGGGCCTGGAAGCGGCGGTTGCGCAACACGCCGAACAGCGTTCCGTGCAGCTCGTTGGTTCCGCTCTTGGTGACGATATTGACCGCGCCTCCCGGAGCCCCGCCCAACTCCGCCGAGAACGAGTTGCGGTTGATTTGAAACTCGTACACCGCCTCTTGGCTGACCGCCGGGCGGACGCCGCCGGAGTTGTAGTTGTTGGTCACCCCGTCGATCGTGAACGTGTTGCCGCGCCCGTTGGTGCCGCCGATGCCCAATCCGGACTGGGGCGTGGGGGCGATGCGGAAGTCCGAGTCGTCTACGACGTAGTCCGTGTTCACCACCCCGGGGGTCAGCAGAGCCAGATCCAGGTAGTTGCGGCGGTTGATGGGCAGGTTTCCGATGCTGACGGAATCGATGTGATCGGACTGCTGCGTTTTCTCGGGTTCGATGATCGGCCGCGCCGCGTCCGCCGAGACGGCGATGCTTTCCGCAGCCGCGGCCACGGAGAGTTGCGGCGAAAGCGATGCCGTTTCTCCGATTCGCACTTCAAAACTTTCGATGAGCAGCACGGCGAAATTTTCCGCTTCGAAGCGCAAATCGTACAGGCCCGGCTCGAGATGACTGAAAAAATACTCTCCAAATTCCGTCGTTTCGGCCCGGCGCTGCCCGCCGCGGCTCTGATCGGTTGCCGTGACGGCTGCGTTTGGGACAACCGCCCCTGTTTCGTCGTAAACGTAGCCGCGGAGGCTGCCCATGTTGGTTTGGGCCTGCAGCAAGCCGGCGGCTGCAAACAGCAGCGTGAAAAGAACATGGCAATGGCGAAAGCGAAGCCGCGACATCATAACAGAATTATAGACGATTCAACGATCGCAGTTGCGCTCCGCATCCTTGGCCACCGGCGCTGTTTTTGCAACCTCCTCCCGATAGTTTTGTAAAGTTTTGTAAAAACTTCATCCCACGATTTTTCGCAGGCGGCCCGGCGGGAGGCCGCTCTCTTTGGAGTGCAGCGTATGGCTGTGCAGCGAAACGGCCGAGCGAAAGCCGGAGACGGCAGCGGGAGTCCGATCGAAGTAAACGAGATGGCGGTTCATGGCTGGGATATGCCTTAATGTCGCCCCCGCGCATTCCAAGTTCGTTACAGAAAATCGGACATATTGCTTAAAATATTTTTATGAATCCATGTCTTCGTGACAGCACGGTTACGGCGGGGCCTCTGACGCGGCCGGCAGAGAGTTCAAAAGCGCTTGCTGATACTCTGGTTTCTGCTTTCATTCCGTGCCCCGCTTGGCCAAGCCGTCGCTCGCTTCCTGGATTCTTATTGCAATGGCCGCGGGCGTCTTCCTCGGCGCTCTCGCCCCGCATTGGGCCGAGCGGCTCGAATTTCTGAGCACGCTGTTCCTGAGGCTGATCCGGTCGATCGTGGCGCCCGTCCTGGTGGGCGTCCTGATCCGCGCGGTCGCCGGCGCCGGGACCTTGGGCGCTCTCGGGCGCGTCGGCTGGAAAGCGGCGGTTTGCTTCGAGACGGCTACCACGGTCGCGCTGCTGTTGGGCTGGTTCACGGTGCTTGTTGTCAGTCCCGGCGAGAGCCTGACGCTTGGGGCGGCCGGCTCAGCCGTCCCTTTCGAGCCGACCGGCTTGAGCGATGTGCTGGAGTCCGCCGTTCCGACGAGCATTGTTGACGCGCTTGCGCGGGGCGATGTGCTGCAGATCGTGGTCTTCTGCTTTTTGTTCGGCATTGCCTGTCTTTCCGCCGGCAAGAAGGCGCGGCCGGTAGTGGAGCTCGCCGATTCGCTCGCGGAGATCGCTTTCCGCTACACCGACTACGTCATGTTGCTGGCGCCGGTGGCCGTATTCGCCGCTGCGGCCAACGCAATCGCGGGCGGAGGAGCCGGAGCTTTGGAGGGCCTGGCCGCGTTCGCGGTCAGCGCCTGGTTCGCGCAGGGCCTCTTCCTGACATTGGTGCTGGCGGGAGGTCTGCTTTTGTCCGGCGCGCCCTTGCGCCGATTCGCACATTACGCGCGCGAGCCGTTTCTGATCGGCTTCGCGACGACCTCGAGCGCCGCCGCCCTGCCGCAGACGCTTGAGAACCTGCAACTCTTCGGAGTCCCCCGCCGCATCCTCGGCGTGGTCGCCCCGTTGAGCTTGAGCCTCAACCTGAACGGCAGCACGATTCACTTGGCCATGGCCACGCTTTTTGTCGCCCAAGCTGCCGGCATCCGGCTTTCCTTCGAACAGCAGGTCGTGATCCTGCTGACGTTGAAGCTGACGAGCAAGGGCGTGGCCGGCGTGCCCCGCGCAAACTTCGTGATTCTGGCTGCCGTGTTCGAAGGCCACGGCCTGCCCATGGAAGGTCTCGCCGTGCTTCTCGGCGTCGATGCGCTGATCGACCCGATTCGCACGAGCGTCAATGTCGCCAGCCACTGCGCCGCGCCCGCGGTCGTGGCGCGCTGGGAAGGCGCTTCGTTTCCCAGCGGGCGGGCAGCGTCTCCGCCGGAAGGGAGCGAAACGAAGCACGGAGATGCCGGCGGGCCTGCTTAGCGCGTTTTCGGCGGCGGCGCCATGACCGCCATCACGACCAAGCGCTCGGGGCCGGGATTGAAAAGCGCGTGGGGCTCCTCGGACTCAGCGAGAACCAGGTCGCCGGGAACGATACGTTCGACGACCTCGCCGACCGTGACTTCGCCCTCGCCCTGCAGGACGTAGTAAAGCTTGTCCCGGCCCGGATGCGTATGCAGCCGGTGTTGCTGACCCGGCTCGAAGCAATTCAGGCCGGCGAAGATGTTGCCGCCTGCCAGCAGGTCGGCTTTCCCCATCTTGTCCGGCCGGAACTCCGCCCGCGAGACCGCAGAACGAACGATCATTCCAGCGGCGCGTACTGCCCGCCGTCGATGAGCGCCGTAAAACGTTCTTGCTGGTCGGGCTCCAGAAACTGCATGATCCGCCTGCGTCCTTCCATCTGATTCCATTTGATCCGACTCAGCAGGTCGGCCTCGGCCATGATGATGTCGTCCAGGACGCCGCGCACTTGCTCGATTTGATCCGGCTGCAGACTCAAGTGCTCGATGAGGTCTCCCAAGGTGGAATCCACGCGGTCTGCATGCAGGTCGGGTTCCTCCGGAATGACGGGCAGAAGGTTCGTGACGAGAACCCCCGTCGTCAGACCCAGGACGAATACGAGAATCAGAATTGCCCCGGCCTTGTTGCGGCAGGAATCGAGGCGGGCGGACATGACGCTTATCGACTCGGCGCCAGGACGGCGGACAGCATCGTGTCACGGTTCATGTCCAGGTCGGAACCCAGACGCACATAGTAATCCGCGACCGCCGGAGGCTCTGCCAGGATCGACTCCGCCATATGGTTTTGCGGATGCTGGACGCCGCCGCTATACAACGTCGCCGTCCCGACAGCGAACAACCAGGCGCATGCCGCAACCGCGACTCGGCGAAGGATGAACGGCTCCAGAAACACTTCCCAGAACGGGGTTTTTTGCTCTTCGTCGATCTGTTGGCGGACGCGGGCGTAGAATCCGGACGCGGGAACGGGGGGCAACTCCCCTTCGGGCAAGGTAAACGCCTCGAACAACGAAGCGTTGTCAGTCATTGCCGCAAGCTCTGCGGCGGAGCGGGGGTCCTGCTGCAGGCGGCGTTCGAACTGCTTCAACCGCTCGCCGCCGAGCCGGCCTGCAAGATATTCTTCGAGGTGCTCTTTCACAAATCCGTTCATGACCCGCCAACCTCCAACTCCCGGCAAAACCCTATATTACAACATGGCATGACCGCTCCGTCAGGTTGTTGCCGAACCCATTTTAGCCGCCGCCTTCACCAGTTTTTGTCTGGCGCGAAACAGCTTGACTTTGATCGTGTTCTCGTTCAACCCCGTCTTCTCCGACAGCTCCTGAACGGAACAGCCTTCGACTTCCTTTTCGAACAGCAGCATCCGTTCTTCATCGCTGACCCGTTCCAGCAGCTTGATCAGATAATCCCGTTTCTCGGCCCGCTCGCCGAATTCGATGCTTGGGTTGACGGCAAGACTGGAATTCTCCAGCGAGCGGTTGTCCTCTTCGCCCATGTCGCTCTCGTAAACCAGCCTGCGGACTTTCTTCTTCCGCAGATAATCGTAGCACTCGTTGACCGCGATCTTGTAGATCCAGGTCGAAAGCGAAGAACGGAAGTCGAACTTGCCCAGGGAGAAGTATATCTTGGTAAAAACCTGTTGGGCGATATCCTCGGCGTCGTTGCGCCGCCGCAGGATACGAAAGATCACGGCGAAGACCTTATTCTGGTGCCGCTCCACGATTTCCCGAAACGCCGTTTCGTCGCCGGTTTGAGCGCGGCGGACGAGCTCGGCTTCCGCAGTTTCCTTGAATGGCACGCGGCTTCTGGTTCCGGTCCGGCTGTCGGCGGCGCTCTGCTCCAGTAAAGTCGCTGACATCGTCCCCATAACTTCAGGAGACGCGGCCCGGCGACGGCCGGTTTCAACGAATTCAACCGAGATTTCAGATTAGCGAAGGTCCGATTAAGCGACAGGATTTTGCCGTACTTGATATCTGTCGTGGACAGCAAAGGAGAAGTGTGTCCCCAACGGCTCGAAACCGCCGAAACGGGGTCCAATCATGCAGGATTCGACCCAGAAGTTCGATGGGAACCCCTCAACGACTGCTCATGACGGGAAGCATCAAGCAACCAACATACAATCCACTACCTTGTTTAGACCCTCCTTGACAAACTTAACAAATATGAAAATAAAGGAACGCCGCCACACTGTACGGAATAGCACATTGTACGGCAGGGCCGCTGCGCGGCCAGTGGATAGTGGATATCGTCCGCCCCGTCGAGACCCTGCGCGATTTTTTCGACCGACTCAAGGACAGGAACCTGCGCCTGAGCAAGACCATGCCGGCGGCGATGGGGCGCATCGCTGTCGAGCGGCTGCCCGATCAACGCTTTCTCGACCCTACGCCGCGACCGTCGGCGAAGCGCCGGCGGTCGGTTACGTCGCGCTGCTTTTCTACGCATCCCCGCGCTGTTTGCATTCTTGCGTTAGCGGCTGAGGCTGCTTGCTCCACGGGACCCTCGCCGCGGACTGGTAGAATGAAATCGGCGCGGCGGCCGATAATGCAGGCTGTCGAGAAGTGAGCCGTTGCCTACCCCGACCCATGCCGCCCTCCGTGGAACGCACTCGTCTCCTCAAGGATGCTCTGAGCGAGCGCATTCTGGTGCTCGACGGCGCAATGGGCACGCAGCTTCAAGAGCGCCGGCTCGACAGCGCCGATTTCGGCGGCGCGGAACTGGAAGGCTGTAACGAAAATCTGGTTTTGACGCGGCCCGACGTCGTTCGCCGCATCCATGCCGACTACTACGCGGCCGGGGCCGATATCGTTGAAACCAACACTTTCGGCGGGACCGCGATTGTCCTCGCTGAGTACGGACTGCAAGACAAGGTCGGAGAAATCAACCGAACCGCCGCGCAGATTGCCCGCTCGGCGGCGGACGAGGCCGCTCGTGGCGGCCGGCCGCGGTTCGTGGCCGGTTCGATGGGGCCTACGACCAAGGCGATCACGGTTACCGGAGGCGTCGCCTTCCACGAGCTTGCCGCCAATTTCCGCGATCAGGCGCTGGCGCTGACCGCGGGCGGCTGCGATCTGCTGCTGCTGGAGACCTGTCAGGACACGCGTAACGTCAAAGCGGCGCTGATCGGCATCGAGCAGGCGTTCGCCCAACACGGCGCCGCAATCCCGGTAATGGTGTCGGGAACCATCGAACCGATGGGAACCATGCTCGCGGGGCAGTCGGCGGATGCCTTGGTTGCATCGCTGCAGCATGTCGATTTGCTTGCGGTCGGGTTGAATTGCGCGACCGGCCCGGAGTTCATGACCGACCACATCCGCACTATCCATGAGATGGCGCGCTCGACGGTTTCCTGTTATCCGAACGCCGGGCTTCCCAATGAAGACGGCCTCTATCTCGAAACGCCCGATTCTCTTGCCGGGTCTCTTGAGCGGTTCGTCCGCAACGGCTGGTTGAATATGATCGGCGGCTGTTGCGGAACGACCCCGGCGCATATCCGGGCGATAGTGGAAATGGTCTGCGGCCGCGAGCCGCGCAGGCGCCGCGGCGAGCGTCGCGCCTGGTACAGCGGGATCGAGCTGGTCGAGGCGAGCGAAGAGACCCGTCCGCTGCTCGTCGGCGAGCGAACGAACGTAGTCGGCTCGCGCAAGTTCAAGCGCCTGATCGCGGAAGAGAAATACGAAGAGGCCGCGGAGGTCGCCCGCGTCCAGGTCCGCAAGGGCGCTCACATCGTCGATATCAATTTGGAAAACCCCGACCGCGACGAGTTGACCGACATCGACGCCTTCTATTCCCAAGTTATTCAGAAGGTCAAGGTTCCGCTCATGATCGACTCGACCAGCGCCGCCGCGGTCGAGCGGGCTCTGACCTATTGCCAAGGAAAAGCGATCGTCAATTCCATCAACTTCGAGGACGGCGAAGAGCGTTTCGATCGGGTCATGCCGCTGGTGAAGCGGTACGGCGCGGCCGTGGTAGTCGGGTCGATCGACGAGGACAAAGAACAGGCGCAAGCCATTACGCGCGAACGCAAGCTGGCCGTCGCCGAACGCGCCTACGGCCTGATTGCCGGCAAGTGGCAAGTCGGGGCAGAGAACATTGTTTTCGATCCGCTGGTATTCCCCTGCGCGACCGGCGACGAAAACTACGTTGGCAGCGCCGTGGAGACGCTCGAGGGGCTGCGGCTCATCAAGAAGAAAATGCCCCGGACGAAGACCGTGCTGGGGATCAGCAATGTCAGCTTCGGCCTGCCGCCCGCGGCGCGCGAGGTCGTCAACTCGGTGTTTCTCTACCACGCGACCAAGGCCGGGCTCGACATGGCCATCGTCAATACGCAGAGACTCGAGCGGTATGCGGCGATTCCCGAGGAAGAGAGAAAGCTCGCCGAAAACCTGCTGGGCAACTATCCGCTTCCGGGAAGCGCCGCGCCGCGCGATTACCGCAAGCAGACGGCCGAGCAGCGCGTTGCGATCAACCAGCGCCACATCGCAAAAATCACCGAGCATTTCCGCGGCGCGGCCGGCCGCATCGAGCAGGATGCGTCCGACCTCCCGCTCGACGAGCGCCTGGCAAGCTACATCGTCGAGGGAACCAAAGCGGGCCTCGTTGCCGACCTCGAAACGAAGCTGGCGGAAGGCTCTCCGCCCCTCGACATCATCAACGGTCCGCTGATGGCCGGCATGTCGGAGGTGGGCAGATTGTTCAACAACAACGAGCTCATCGTTGCCGAGGTGCTGCAGTCCGCCGAGGCCATGAAGGCCGCGGTCGATTACCTGAAGCAGTTCATGGAGCAGGGAACCGTTGCCGGCAAAGGCAAAATCGTGCTGGCGACGGTCAAGGGCGATGTCCACGATATCGGTAAGAACCTGGTCGAGATCATTCTGGCGAACAACGGCTATACCGTCGTCAACCTGGGCATCAAGGTCCCGCCCGAAGACCTGATCGAGGCGTGCCGCGCGTACCGGCCCGACGCGATCGGGCTTTCCGGGCTGCTGGTCAAGAGCGCCAGGCAGATGGTCGTCACCGCGCAGGATTTGCAAGCCGCCGGCATCGCGGTTCCGCTGCTGGTCGGCGGCGCCGCGTTGAGCAGAAATTTCACGCGCAAGCAGATTGCTCCGGCCTACCGCTCGCTGACCTGCTACGCGCAGGACGCCATGAGCGGCCTTGCGCTGCTCGACCGCATCATGGACGACGACCGGCGCGCCGCAGTAGAGCATGAAAACGCGCCGGCCGTAGAGGAGAACGACGCCCGCGCCCGCGGGCCGGCGCCGGCATCCTCCCGGCGAAGCTCGCGCGCCCGCCCGGACGTTCCGCCCTTGCCGCCGCCGTACGCCGAACGCGTCATACGGGAAGTGCCGCAGCTTCGGGAAGTCTGGTCGTATATCAACCCGGTCATGCTGTTCAGCCGGCACCTGGGCTTCAAAGGCAACTTCGAGAAGGCATTGGCCGAGCGCGACCCGAAGGCCCTGGAATTGCGCGCCATGATCGAAGACCTCAAAGCCGAAGCGGCCGGTTTCATGAAAGTGCGGGCCGTGTGGCGCTTCTTCGAGGCCGAAAGCGAGGGCAACACGATCAAGGTTTTCGAACCGGGTTCGACTGCCGTCGCCCATGCCTTCACCTTCCCCCGCCAGCGCCGCGGCGACGGCCTCAGTCTCGCCGACTTCGTAGCTCGGCCGAACAGCCGCCGCGACACGCTGGCCATGTTTTGCGTCGGCGCAGGGCAGGGAATCCGGGAACGCGCCGAGGCGTACAAGCAGCAGGGCGAGTACCTCAAATCGCACGGCATCCAGGCGCTGGCGATCGAAACCGCCGAGGGCTGCGCCGAGTGGCTCCACCGCCGCATTCGCGAAGACTGGGGGTTTCCCGACTCTCCCGAGATGTCGATGCTCGACCGCTTCCAATCGAACTACCGCGGCCGCCGCTACAGCTTCGGTTACGCTGCATGCCCTAATTTAGAGGATCAAATAGGACTTTTCAAATTGCTGAAACCAAAAGATATAGACGTTCATCTTACTGATGGGTTGATGATGGCGCCGGAAGCCAGCGTGAGCGCCATGGTCTTCCAACACCCGGACTGCGTCTATTTCGACGTCAATTCCTGAGCGGGCTTGCCGGACGGTTTTAATGCGGCTTGAACAAGCCTTTAACGGGGGTTCAACAGGGTTTGAACGCTCCCGCTGAATCTATGACCGTACCTTATCGTGCTATACTTCCACGAGTGTTCCGCGCCGGCATCCTCCTCTTGACCGCATTTGCGGTTTCGGCGCCCGCGGGCATCGCCTCCGACTCGCTCGAGTTTTTCGAGAAGAATATCCGCCCGATTCTGGCCGATAACTGCTGGATGTGCCACAACGAGAAGGCGCAAAGCGGCGGGCTGGATCTGAAGACTACGAAAGGCTATCTCGCGGCTCGAGGAGCAGGTTTTTTCGGCGCCGCCGCCGAGCCGGAACGCAGCTTGTTGCTGAAGGCGCTGGGTTACGAGCAGCGCGTCAAGATGCCGCCTCAGGGCCGGTTGGGCGCGGAACAGATTGCCGCCATCAGCCGCTGGCTGACGCAGGGCGCTCCCTGGCCCGGGATTGAAGAGCCCGAAGCCGTTCGGCCGGACGATTCCGGCGGCAAAATCACGGCCGAGGATCGCAATTTCTGGGCCTTTCGACCGCTTTCGCGTGAGGGGCCGCCCGAGGTCGGGGCGGCGGATTGGGTGCGAACGCCCGTCGACCGCTTTATTCTCGCCAAGCTCGAGGCAAACAATCTGGCTCCCGCGCCGGCGGCCGACAAGCCGACTTTGCTGCGGCGCGCGACGTTTGACCTGACCGGGCTGCCGCCGACGGAAGAGGAAATCCGCGATTTTGTGGCCGACGAGTCGGAAGACGCTTTTGAGAAGGTCGTCGAGCGTCTGCTGCGCTCGCCCCGCTATGGGGAGCGCTGGGGCCGTCACTGGCTCGATGTGGCGCGCTACGCCGACTCCACGGGCAGCGACGAGGATCACCGCTATCCCCACGCCTGGCGCTACAGAGACTATGTGATTCAAGCGTTCAACGACGACATGCCCTACGACCGGTTCGTGCAGGAGCAATTGGCGGGCGACATCCTGGCCGCCGATCCTGCCGCGGGAGTCGGTTCCCGGAGCATTGTCGCCACGGGCTTTCTCGCGCTGGGCAAGAAAGCCTTGGCGCAGCGCGACCTCGTGCTGAAACGCTATGACGTCGTCGACGATCAGATCGACGTGACTTCCAAGGCTTTTCTTGGACTCACGGTTTCTTGCGCCCGTTGCCACGATCACAAGTTCGATCCGATCCTGCAGCGCGATTACTATTCGCTGGCTTCCATCTTCGCTTCGACTTACAGCTATGAGAACGGGGCGAAAGGACGCCCTGTCGAGACCCCCTTGACGCCGGTCGAGGATTATAAGGAATTCATCGAGGCTTGGAACGCAATCCTGGATGTCGATGCTCAGATCAAGAAAATTCTCGATTTCGACAAGGCCGCACAGAAGTACCGCGACAAATACCATGCCGACATGGCCGAATACATGCTCGGCGCCTTCGCAGTGTACGCGGAAGGCGCGGATGCCGCGGAAACTGCGGCCGGGCGCGGCCTCGAGCCGGCAATGCTCGCCAAATGGATCGCCTATCTGGATGATCCGCAGGCCGCGGAACTCGCCAAGTGGCGGGCGGCGGGCGAAGACCGCGCGACCGTCGCCGAACACTACGCGATCGAATTCAAGCAGGCCGCGGAGTTCCACGACCGCAACCAGCGCTGGTGGAGCAATGCGCGCAGGCGCTATCCCCGTTCCGGCAAGCTGGTCGGCCCCAAGCCCGCAGTCCGCCCGGAAGACAATCCGTTTTTCTACAAAGTCTGGCTCGACGGCGGGCCGTTGCATCGCTCAGCCGAAGAGCAGATGGCGGCGCTCGACGCAGAGGAGGGCGCCAGGCTGGAGGAGTTGCTGGCGCGGCAGCAAGAACTTGAAGCGGCGGCTCCCGGAGCGGAAATTCCGATGGCCTGCGCCGTCACCGAGGGGGAGGCGGTCGAGCAGCGCATATTCATTCGCGGCGACCACCATAATCTCGGCGCCGCCGTGCCCAAGGCGTATCCGCTCGTTTTGACGGGCGGGGAAGCGCCGGGCGAATTGTCCTCGACGAGCGGCCGCCTCGACTTGGCCAAGTGGATCGTCAGCGAGGGCAATCCGCTGGCCGCGCGCGTGATCGCCAACCGCGTTTGGGGCTGGCATTTCGGCGAGGGATTGGTGCGCACGCCCAACAATTTCGGCAGGCTCGGCGAAGAGCCGACGCACCCCGAACTGCTCGACTATCTGGCGCGGAGCCTGCGCGGAAACGGTTGGTCCATCAAGAGCCTGCACCGCCTGATCATGCTTTCGAACGCCTACCGCATAGAAGGGACGCTCGACGCAGACCGCGTTCGGGCCGACCCCCAGAACCGCCTGCTGGCGCGCTTCCCGCGCCGCCGCCTGACGATCGAGGAGATTCGCGACGCCTTGCTCGCCGTCGGCGGCAACCTCGATACGGCGATGGGCGGAACGCTCGACCCGGGCATCGGCACCGACGGCGAGACCAGCCCCGACCGCATCAGCAAAAACCCTGACGACTTCGCCCGCCGCTCGGTTTATCTGCCTTTGCGCCGGGCAAACCTGCCGAACCTTTTTACGCTGTTCGACTTCGGCGACGCCACGAACCCCAGCGGCAAGCGGGGCTCGACCACCGTGGCTACGCAGGCGCTTTTCATGATGAACAGCCCGTTTCTGCAGGAACAGGCGCGGTCTCTGGCGCAGCGCCTGCTGCAAGACGAGCCGCAAGACAACGCGCGCATCGAACGCCTCTACCTGGCTGCGCTGTCGCGGCTTCCCGACGGCTCCGAACGCGACAGGGCGATGACTTATCTGCACGGCCTCAGGCAAAAGTTCGCCGACTTCGACGAGTCGGAGACATGGCAAAGCCTCGCCCGCGTGCTGCTGGCTTCGAACGAGTTCATCTACGTGCGGTAGCGGCGGCCGCAGCGCTCGGTCTCCGCGCGTTCGTTACCCCTGGCTGCGGACCAGGTACATGGAGACGAAGGCGAAGACGAGACCCGCGCCCAGCAGGACGGACCCGATCAGGCGCTCGTCGTAGGTCTTGAACCACAGGTAGATGCCCGTGACGCCTATCGCGAACAGTCCGACCGAAGTCAGCAGCAACACGGCGCCCCAAACGTTGATCGCCGCGTTCTCATGCCAAAAGCCGTGCGCGAAGTGCATGCTCAGCAACATGCCGGTGAAGGCTTGTCTGTTCTCCCGGACGTGGACTTCCGCAGCGCCTTGGTCGTAGCCGACTTCGTAGCCGGTTCCGAGGCGCCGGATCAGCAGGTTGAATTTCCCGTCTTTCACAGGCTGCACGCGGGCAATCTCGCCGCGTATCCCGTGCTCCTCGATCAAGTACAGCCCCAAAGCCCGCGGCGTCATGGCGCGCTCGGGGTCGACCGGATACCTATGTTCGCTGACCGTGGGGCCGGCGGAGAACCACGAGCGGTGCGCAAGACGCACCGAGCTCAACAGATAGACGCCCAGGGCCAGCGCGAAGACCAGCCCGAGAATCAAGTGAATGTTGCGCATCAGGCGGTACACGGCGTCACCTCAGACTCACATAGAGAGCAACGAAAGTCAGGGTCGAGAGGCCGAGCGTCCACAACGCCCAGCGCATGCGCGGCCGCGTCGCCAGCCACATGTACAGGCCCGAAATCGTCATGAAAATGACCGCCCACATCGAGAACTCGTTGTAAGCGCCCCACATCTGCGCCTCCCATCCGGGGTTGTGATGGTTAAACGTCTGGAAGTGCATGATGTTCAGAAATCCTGCAAACGGGCTGGGAACCTGCTCGATGCGGATCTTGTTTTCCTTTTCGAGCAGCAGAATGCGGCGCGTGCCGTTGGGCGTCAGATAGCGCACCTGCAGGCGGCCCTGCGGATCGCGGTTCGGCTTGCGTCCGGGCTGGATGAAGGGCAAGCCGGAAGCGGCGATCATCGCGTCGGTGATTTGCTGGTCCGTGGCGGAATCGTCCACGCGAAAGTCAACCGTGCGGATTTGCGGGTCCGGGCGGATCCGCTCGGCGGGAGCCGGAAGAAAAGTCGCCCAAATCCCGACGATGCCCCAGACCGTGAAGCCGGTGAAGCTCAGCAGACCGGCGTAAATGTGCAGTTTCTTGATCCAGCGGTACACGATCACCGCGCTTGCCGTCAATTCTACCGCTGCGGGGGGCTCGTGGCTCGCGCCGCGGGTCAATAAAATACGGCGTAGTAGATCACGTACAGCCAACCGAGCAGGCCGTGAACGATGGCCCAGACGATCGAATGGTTTTGCGACCACGAGATGGCGATCGCCAGGGCGGTTCCGAACGTGATGCCCGATTTGACGTATTGGCTGCGGTTGTCACTCATCGCCGATGCAGGGGTTGCTTAATGCGCCGATGCCCTCGATCCAGACGACGCACTCGTCGCCCGGCTTGAGGAACACCGGCGGCTTGCGGGCAAAACCGACTCCCGGAGGCGTGCCCGTCGAGATCACGTCGCCCGGATCGAGGGTCATTACCGTCGAAAGATACTCGACCAAATAGGGGATATCGAAGACGAACTGCCTGGTGCTCGAGTCTTGCAGAGTTTCTCCGTTGAGGTCGAAGCCGATCCGCAGATTGTGCGGATCGGCTACCTCATCTTGGCCCACAAGCGCCGGACCCATCGGCCCGAACGTATCGAACGTCTTGCCGATGGTCCACTGCGAAGTCGCCAGTTGATAGTCCCGCGCGCTGACGTCGTGGACGCAGGTATAGCCGAAGACGTAATCCCTCCAGTTGGCGGCCCTTACGTTCTTCGCCCGGCGTCCGATCACAAACGCCAACTCCGCCTCGTAATCGACCTTTTGCGAGACCGCAGGGAGGACGATCGGGTCGCCGTGGCCGCACACCGCGTTCGAATACTTCGTGAAAACGGTCGGCAACTCCGGAATTTCCATGCCGGATTCGATCGCGTGGTCTTTGTAGTTCAACCCGATACAGATAAACTTGCCGGGCCGCGGTACCGGCGCATGCAGCTTGACATCCTCGAATCGAGGCCCTTCCTCGGCGATCTTGGCGAACCGTTCGGCGCGCCGCGCCGCCCTGCCGCCTTCTTCCAGGAACTTGAGAATGTCGTCGTAGCCAATGTCCGCGAGGTCGATCACTCGTTCGTCAACAACCATGCCCAAGGCCGCCGAACGCTTCCGATGAGAGTAGGTAACCAGTCTCATGAACCTTCATGGTACGAGATTTCACGGTGCGGTCTGATAACGAAAATGCGCTATCCTGGGCTTCCGAGCCGCCGGCGCCGCGGCTCGCGCTCCACCCGGCCCCGGTTTTTCAGCCGAGGCGTAACACTATGGCGAATATCTTTCCGTTCCGCGCCCTGCGCTACACGGCGAAGGCGGGCGATCCCGCCGACCTGCTGACCCAGCCTTACGACAAGATCCCGGACGAGTTGCGCGAGCGGTACTATGCCGCCGGCCCGCACAACTTCGTCCGCTTGATCAAACCCAGGCCCGAGCCCTCCGACTCCGCCGCCGACAACGTTTATACGCGCGCCGCGGCGTCGCTCCGGCAGTGGATCGAAGAGGGAATCGTTGCCGAGGACGACGCGCCTTCCTTCTATCCGTACTTTCAGGAATTTGCGCATCCCGAGAGCGGCAAGACTTTCGTGCGCAAGGGGTTTATCGGCCTTACGGAGCTTGCCGAATACTCCGCGGGAATCGTCCACGGCCACGAGCTGACGCACAAAGGCCCCAAGCTGGACAGGTTGGAGTTGACGCGGCGCACGCACGCCCACTTCGGCCAACTCTTCATGCTCTACGACGATCCGCAGCGGCGGATTGACGCTCTTCTGGATGAAGCTGCGAGAGACAAGCCCCTGATCGAAGCCCGCGAGGGCGAGGTGACGCACCGCATGTGGCGGATCACGGACCCCGGCGCGGCGGCGCGTATCCAGCAACTGATGGCCGATAAAAAGCTGATGATCGCCGACGGCCACCACCGCTACGAGACGGCTCTCGCCTACCGCCGCGAGAATCCCGGCCTGCCCGGGGCGGGCCGCGCCATGATGACCTACGTCAACATGAGCTCCGAGGGTCTGGTCGTCCTGGCCACGCACCGCGTTTTGGCGGGTCTTGCGGATTTTGACGCCGAGGCCGTCCGCGCCCGC
Source organism: Bryobacterales bacterium (assembly GCA_965214915.1). Lineage (GTDB taxonomy): Bacteria > Acidobacteriota > Terriglobia > Bryobacterales > UBA6623 > CATQHP01. The sequence goes on from CBDCCP010000002.1 coordinate 1,115,791, forward strand.
GCATCGCGGGACTTCGAAATTACCCGGCTTGAGTCGTCTGCCGATCTCGAACGCGCTCTCGACGCGGCGCGGCCCGATCGATCGGCAATCGGCGCCGTGTTCGAGCGAGACCCCGCGGCATACCTTTTCGCCATCAGACTCGAAGCGGTCGACCGCCTGCGCGCAACCTTGACCGACGCGGAACTCGGCCTGGATGTCGTCATTCTGCACAAAGCGCTTCTGGCGCCGGTTCTGGGCGTCTCGGAGCAAGACGTCTTCGAACTCAAGAACATTTCCTACGTGCGCGGCTTGCGCGCCGCCGCGGAGAAGGTAATTTCCGGTTCCGCTCAGGCCGCTTTCCTGCTGCGGCCGGTTGCCGTACGGAAAGTCGCGGAGATCTGCTTTTCCGGGCGGGTCATGCCGCAGAAATCGACGGACTTCTACCCCAAGCTGCTGGCGGGACTGACGAGCTACAAATTCGGATAGAGCCGCGCGGGCGCTCTTCATGACGCTTTTTTCACCGCGAGCGAAGCAGAGTTCGTTTCGCGGGCGAACTCGCCGACCACCTCGATAAAACCGAGAGCCGCGCGGGAAAGCGCTTTGTCTTTGCGATAGATGAGTCCTATGGTGCGAATCATCGGCAACGGCTGCAAGCGGACCGCTTTCAGACGGCCTGCCGCAATTTCTTCCCTGGCGTGCGCCGCGGCCAGGAAAGTGACGCCGAGATCGGCCATGGCGAAGTGCTTGAGCATCTCGCTGGAGTCCAATTCCATCGAGATATTGAGGTCGTCCTCGTAAGCGTCGAGATACTCGTCGATCCGCGCGCGCGTGCGGCCGCTCTTGGGCAGGATCAACTCTTCTTTCGAGATTTCCTCCGCGCCGACGGCCTTGTGTTGCGCGAAACGATGTTTCGGAGAAACCAGCAAGCAGATTTCGTCCGAGTAAATCTGCACCATGACCAGCTTCTTTTCGGAAAGCGGCAACTGCGTGATGCCGAAGTCCACCGAGTTGTCCAAGACGGATTCGATCGTGCGTGAGGCGTACGAGCGCACGACCTGCACTTGCACGTTGGGGAAGCGGCTCTTGAAATTGGAGAACACGCTCGGCAAGACGTTGACGCAGGTAGCTTCGTTGGCGGCGATGACGACCTCGCCGCGGGGGGTACGGTCGAGCTCGCGGACCGCGTCGAAGCCTTGCTTCTTGAGATCGAGAATCTTGCGGGAATATTCGGCGAACGTCTTGCCCGCGATGGTCAATGAGATGCGGCTGCCGAATCTCTCGAAGAGTTGCGTGCCGAGCTCCTGCTCCATCTGGCGGATCTGCGCGCTGATCGCCGGTTGCGTGCGGAAACACGTTTGCGCCGCCTTCGAAAAACTCTTCAAACGAACGATCTCAAGGAACGTGTGTAGTTGATCGAAATCCACAGTCCGTAATGTTAGGCGGCGCGCTTTACCGATCGGATGAAGGACAGTTCGACAAAAACCCCTGTCGATCTTCGGTCTAATATACCATCGGCGCAATATGGCATTGGCGCAGCCCGGCCATCCTCACGGACCGTTCCGTGACGCCGATAGAATGGGAAGTTCCCCGCCGCACTCATGAAACCCCTCATTTTCTCCGGCATGCAGCCTTCGGGCGGCCTTCATATCGGCAACTACTTGGGCGCGCTGCGCAACTGGACGCAAATCCAGTACGATTACGAGCCGATTTTCTGTATTGTCGACCAGCACGCCATCACGGTCTATCAAGACCCGCAAGAGTTGAGGGAGCGCTGCGAGCAACTTGCCGCGCTCTATGTCGCCGCCGGGATCGACCCCGACCATGCCGCCGTATTCGTGCAATCGCAGGTTCCCGGCCATGTGGAGCTGGCCTGGATTTTCACCTGCGTGACCCCGTACGGCTGGCTCGGGCGCATGACGCAGTTCAAGACGAAAATACAGCAGTCCGAGGGATCGCAAGAGTCGATCGGCACGGGGCTGTTCGTTTACCCGGTGCTGATGGCCGCCGACATCCTGCTGTACCAGGCTAAAATCGTCCCCGTAGGCGATGACCAGTCGCAGCATATGGAGCTTACCCGCAATATCGCCCACCGCTTCAACTCGCTCTACGGAAAAACCTTTGTGGTTCCCGAAACCCGGCTGCCGGCGGTCGGCGCCCGCATCATGGGCCTGGACGACCCGACGCAGAAGATGAGCAAGTCCGCAGCCGGCCCCAACCACGCCCTGGGCCTGCTCGATCCCCCCCAGCGCATCAAGAAGCTGATCGGCCGCGCCGTCACCGATTCACAGCCCGCGGTGAACTGGGAACGACCCGGCGCCGGCGTCAAGAATCTGCTGACGATCTTCCAGTCCCTTTCCGGTTGGAACGGGCGGCAAATGGAATCTCATTTCTCCGGGATGCGCTACGGAGACCTCAAGAAAAACGTCACCGAGATGCTCGTCTCCAGTCTCGAACCGATCCAGGCGAAGTATGCAGATCTGATGGCCAACCGCGATCACCTGCGCAAGATTCTGCGCGGCAGCGCCGAGCGCATCGCCCCGCTTGCCGAAGCAACCGTGCGCTTGGCCAAAGAGCGCACCGGGCTTTACCGCGCTTGATCCCGCGGTCACGACCCGAGGACGGGGAATTCCTTCGACTCCGTGCGCGCGGTCTTGAGAATGTCCTCGATCCGCTGCGCCGTCCGCGGATTTGACGCGGCGACATCGTTCGTCTCGCCGATGTCCTGCGCGAGGTTGTAGAGCTCCAGCGGGGCATCGGGGGCGAGCTTGACGCCCTTCCACTTGCCCATCCGAACCGCCCGTTTGTAGCTGCGCTCATGAAATTCCCAGTAGAGGTATTCATGCTCCTGCTGCGGCTGACCCAAAAGCGTCGGCTTCACCGAGATGCCGTCGCCGCCGGGCGGGGCGGGAACTCCCGCCAGATCGGCGCAAGTCGCCAAAACGTCCCAGGCGGCCCAGGGCAAGCCGCTCTCGCCGCCCGCCTCGACCGCGCCCTTCCAACGAACGATCATCGGCACGCGGATTCCTCCCTCGTATAAATCGCGCTTGATGCCGCGCAAGCCGCCCCGCGAGCCGAAGAACTCCGGATCGTGTCCGCCTTCGCGGTGCGGACCGTTGTCGCTGGTGAAAAAGACAATCGTGTTCTCGGCCAGCCCCAGGTCGTCGAGTCTGTCCATGATGCGGCCGACATCGCGGTCGAGAAATTCGATCATCGCCGCAAAACCCTTCTCCGGGTTCGGCCATTTGCGGTCGGAGTAAGAGCCGTAGTGCGGCACTTCCATGCCGTCGCCGGTGCGCCGGCCCAGTTCGTTGTTGGTATGCGGGACGGCGTACGGCAGGTAAAGGAAAAACGGCTTCTCGACCGACCGGTCCAGAAAATCGAGCGCCTTGGCGGTAAATAAATCGTGCGCGAAGGTTCCCCGCGCCCCGCTGCGGTTGTTGCCGATGAAATGCTCGACTTCGTTATGCCAGAGATGTCCGGGGAAGTGATCGTGCGCATGCCATTGGCTGAGGTAGCCGAAGAACTCATCGAATCCCTGCACGTTCGGACGCCCCAGCGTGACCGGCCCGCCAACGCCCCACTTGCCGAACTGAGCGGTGGCGTAGCCCGCGGTCTTGAGCGCTTCCGCAACGGTCACGTCGCCGGGGCGCAAGGGGACTTCGGGGTTGCGGTTGCCGCGCACGGTGGCGTGGCCGCCGTGTTTTCCGGTCATCAGGCTGCAGCGCGAGGGAGCGCAAACGGTCGCGCCCGCGTAGAAGTCCGTAAACTTCATCCCTTCGGCGCAAAGCCTGTCGATGTTCGGCGTGCGAATCGTTTTCTGGCCGTAGCAGCCCAGGTCGCCGTAGCCCAGATCGTCGGCCATGATGAAGATAATGTTGGGGCGCTGTGGCGGGCGCGCTAACGATGCGCCGGCGGACGCCGCGCCGAGCAAAGTGCAAAACCGCCGTCGATTCATCGTCGTTTCTCCGCGAATGATAAGCTCAAGGCGTAACCGCCCGGATGCGCAGGCGCCATTGTACCGCGCGGTGTCCAAGTTTCCATGCGCTATCGCCGGGACGAATTCGAGGAGTGGGTGGAAGACGCCTGGCACAGCATCCCCGAGGACATCCGCGCGCGGTTTTCCAACGTCAGCATAGTCGTCGAGGACGAGCCGTCGGCCGAGCAACTCTACGCCGGAGGCGTTCCTCCGGGCGGAACCCTGCTCGGCCTCTACGAGGGCATTCCTCTCGACCGCCGCGGCTGGCATTACCAGATGGCGCTGCCCGACCGCGTCACCTTGTTTCAAGGCCCGCTCGAGCGCCATGCGCGGGGCGACATCCGCCAGGAGATTTATCGCACGCTGTGGCACGAGCTGGCGCATCATCTCGGCATGAACGAGGCCCAGGTTCGCGCGGCCGAGAAACGCAAATTCAGCCGACCGCGGCCCCGGCGACTGCGCTAGAATCGCGCGGTATGGACCGTCGTATTTTTTTGTTGTCTTCGAGCGCCGCGGCCCTCGCCCAAAGCCCGAGCGCGCGCATCGCCCTCGGACTGATCGGCGCGGGCGGACGCGGCCGCCGGGTCATGGCGGAGTTCCAGCGCGATCCCGCTCTGAAGGTTCACGCCGTATGCGATGTTTACGAGCCCAATCTCGAGCGCGGCCTGTCGGCGGCCGGAGGCGGCGCGAAGGCCTACCGCAACTACAAACAGTTGCTCGACGACAAGGATATCGACGTCGTGCTGATCGCCACCCCGGAGCACTGGCACCACCGCATGACGCTCGACGCCATGGCCGCGGGCAAGGATGTTTACGTTGAAAAGCCGCTCTGCCACACGCCCGAAGAGGGCAGGGAACTGGTCGCCGCCCAGCGCGAGTCCGAGCGCGTCGTGCAAGTCGGCATGCAGCGGCGCAGCTACAACCTCTACCACGAGGCCCGCGATATGCGCCGCGCCGAACGTCTGGGCGCGGTGCGCATGGTGCGCACGTATTGGCTGAACTCCAGAACCGAGCCGCGGCGCGCGCAGTTCACCGGGCCGATCGACTGGCGCCAATGGCTCGGACCCGCGCCCAAGGTCTCCAAAGACCCGCTGCGCTTTTTCAACTGGCGCAGCATCGCCGACTACTCCGGAGGCATCGTCCAGGATCAGGGCGCGCACATCTACGACTCGATTCACATGATTATGGACGCCGGTTATCCTGCCGCGGTCAACGCCTCCGCGCTGCGGCCTCACGTCGAGGGCATGGATCAACCCGAGTCCGTCGTCGTGGCCGCCGAATATCCCGAAGACTTCATGGCCGTTTTCACCATCAACTACAACGCCATGCTGTACGACCGCCGCGCCGACCAGCTCAACGCTTATGACGGCAGCCTCGCCCGCATGGACATCGGCCGCGAGTTCCTCCGCGTTTACGACCGGGAATCGCCCGACCGCGCCTCGTTCGCCAAAGAGCAGCCCGGCGGCTTCAATCAGGCGACGATCGACCACGTGATGAACTTCCTGGAGTGCGTGCGCACCCGCAACGCCCCGAACGCGCCGATCGAAAAGGGTTTTCAGGCCGCGCTGATCCTGCAGCTCGCCAACATTTCGATCCGCGAAGGCCGCAAAGTCGGCTGGAACGCAGCAACGTTGTCGGTCCTGTAATAGTGCGGCGCGCTGCTTCTGCGGTGGATCGCGCGGTAAGGACCGTTGAAACCCGGAACGCGGCCCATCGGTCGCCGGACGCGGCCCAAGATATTTTTATATATTTTACATATAGATGCGGTCGAATGTGATGTAACGTACACATTCTCCGGCAAGGTGTCAAGGCCAAATAGAAATGTCCGCTTTTCTGCCAAGTAGAGATGTCCGCATTGGGGTAAGTGTCTGGGCGGTTGCTGAGGGGTTGGGGACGGGGAGAGGGGGGAGCTGTGGACTGGGATTCGGAGGCGGTTTGGGTGCAGGGGGCGGCGGAGGGAGGGCGCGCGCGCCCGGAGCCGCCTCCTGCACGAGGATGGCTCTTCACGCTTCACGACAGGCCCTGCCGCTTCGCCTCGGCGAGCGCCACTGCCTCTCGTGCCATTTTCCTCCAGATATGCTTGCGGTGCGGTTTGCGTATCCGTCGAGCCTGCTCCTGCCGGACTCTCTGCACCGTCCGCTGCACGCTCTTCTCGTCGTCCACCGGCAGCGGCGGCGGCCCTTCCACTAACTGCTTCGCCGCCAACTCGCGCCCCTGGTGCAGCACTCTCAGCGGGCCGTCGTACAGCGCACAAACCGTCACCGCTGCGTAGCGCAAACGATACCCCTTGCCCTGTCCCTGAATGCCGTATTCACTGCCCTGAAACTTGAAAGTCAGGTTCTTCGACAGCCTGCGCACATGCTGGGGACAGAGGATCCGATCCAGTTCGGCAGCCTCCCACTCTACCGCCCGGTGGGCATCTTGCGCGTTCTGCGGAGCGCGCCCGAAGCGCGCGTTGTACTCCGCCATGTACTGCGGCACAAACGCGTTGGCCGCCTCGATGCCGCTCAAACCCCGTAGCCGAAACTCCCGCGGCAAGCGTGCTTGGAGCGTCTGGAAGGCCCGCTCCACACGCCCCTTGGCCTGCGGCGTGTGAGCATGAATAGGCTGGATGTCGAGCGCCTCCAGCGCCCGTGTGAACTGCGTCCTCGCGCCCTCCTGTTCCGGCCGGTTGACCCGGAAAATCGAGTGCTTGTCCGAGTACAAGGCCACCGGCCTCCCGTGCCGCTCAAGATACCCCCGCAGCGTCTGCATGTAAGCCTGCGTTGTCTCCGCCGCCCACAAGCGCAGCGCCAACAAGCGGCTGGTCGCGTCGTCCACGAAGGCGATCAGGCAGCAGCGCTGCCCACGGCCTTCGAACCAGTCGTGCGCCGACCCGTCGATCTGCACTAACTCTCCCACGCATGGACGCCGCTCACGCGGCTGATGCACACGCCCGGACCGTCGCGCTTTCGGCTGCCACAGACCCTCCTCGATCAGCCATCCCCGCAGCGTCTCTACACTCAGCCGGTAACCGTGCTCCTCCCTAAGCTTCTCCTGCGCCAGCGTCGGCGGAAAGTCCGCGTAGCGCTGCTTCACCAACTCCATAATCCCGCGCCGCGTCTCCTCGGCGATCGCTCGGTTCGACCGCTTGCCCCGCCGCAACGACACCAGCCCCGCCGCTCCGTAGCGTTTGTAGCGCCCCGCTAAGCGCCGCACCTGCCGCACACACACCCCCAACTGCTCGGCTGCTTCCCGCTGCCGCAGCCGCCCGCCGACCACCGCTTGCATAACCCCCACTCGATCCGCTTCCTTCACGCTCAACCTTGCCTTCTCTCCTGAATCCACCCTGTGTCCCCTCCCCTCGAAAAGCGGACTCTTTAATCTGGTCCATACAGGACATTACTACTTGGGCGCTACACATTCTCCGGCAAGGATGCCAAGGGGCCGGTATAATGCGCGCATGAGAAAAATCTGGTTCGCGGTCGCCGCGTTCGTTGCGATGTCCGGGCTGTGTTCGGCATGGGAGCTTACCTGCAAGGAATGCATGGATATGTGTTGCGAGTGGGCATACAGCGCTGGAGGCGGTGCTTACGAGGCTCGCATTCGGCAAAACTCCACAGAACCAGCTCCATGTTTGGAAGAAACAGCGAAGTATGGGGAGAGAGCAGGCAAAACGTTACGGTGCAAGAGTAGGGCGTATGGCCGCTGCCTCTCCGAGCAGTGCTCGAAGTGTGCCCTCAACAGGCCTTTCGTCGGCGCTTCGTTCATTCCCGGATTTGTCTTTTACAAGATGCTTCTTGGCGCCCCAGGCCATTACGGAGTGAGCGGCAGACCGCCTAGACGTTTCAAGCTTGGCCAAGTCATTGAAGTCAACCAAGAGGGAAAGGAGAAAATCCAATGAAATATCTTTCTATTGCCTTGATCGGCATGTTGTTTTGTCTCGGATCTGTTCAGGCCCAAACCACCATCGAAGTGCCGGAAAGCCAAGGGTGCCCGCCTGGCTATACTCAGATCAATAGGGATTGTTCGGCAAAGAACAAACATGAGAATATCTGCAAAGGAGCTGCTACTACGGAAACCGTAATTGCGGCCACAAAACTGAGATCGGAAAAGAAAGAATGCGACGAAATCGAAGACGACAATCTCGATCCGTCAGAGTTACGATAGAAAATAGAAGATTGCAAAAGCGATGCGGATCGAGAATTCGCTTACGCGGAAGCATCGATAGCCAGCACTTTAGCTTGGTGTCTTTTGAGCGCGCCGTCCTGTATGCTGACATGCGAAGAGCAAAACCAGGGAGGTTCGAGTGGACACGATTGCAACTACCAGCAAGAAGCCGATTCCTGCAGAATCGAGGGCGGTTGGTGGAATCACGACGGCGAATATTGCGAAACCCCATAGAAGCGCCAAGCCACGCGCGTATTTTGTCGGTTGTTTAGCCGTGCATCCTGCCGCAGGCTAACCGCGCAGGGCCTGCAGCAAATCCTCGACGATGTCCTCGGGGTCTTCGATGCCGACCGAGAGGCGCAGCAGGTTGTCGCCGATGCCGAGCCGCGCCCGGTGCTTGGGCGAAAGATTGCGGTGCGAGCTCATCGCCGGATAAGAAACGAGCGAGTGGACGTCCCCCAGGCTGAGCGTCCGGACCACCATTTTCAGCGCGTTGGTGAAACGAAAAACCTCCTCGCGGCCGGCGCCGGCGATTTCGAAGCCGACCATGCCGCCGTATTGCTTTTCGCCGTCCGCCGCCGGCAAAAACAGCCGGGACGCGGTTCGGTGGTCCGGGTGATCGGCCAAGCCGGGATAGTGTACCCGCAGGATGCGGTCGTCCTGTTGCAGCGCGCGGGCGACGATACCCGCATTGCGGCAATGCTCCGCCATGCGCAGCGGGAGCGTCTTGATGCCGCGCATGGTCAGATAACACTCGAACGGCCCCAGGTTCGGCCCCAGCGTCCGGCTCAACTCCGCGACCGAAGGGGCGTGTTCATCGTTACAGACCAGGATGCCGCCCAGTACGTCCGCGTGTCCGGCGAGGTGCTTGGTGCCGCTGTACACGATGAAATCGACGCCGAGACCGCACGCCCGCAAAAGCGCCGGCGTCGTGAACGTGCAGTCCGCGACGACGACGGCGCCGTGTTCGCGGGCGATGGCCACGATGCGGTCCAGCGGCGTCACGCGCAGCAGCGGATTCGAGACCGCTTCCACCAGCACGCAGCCCGGCTTTTGCTCGGCAACCGCCCGCTCGAAGGCCGCCGGGTCGCAGGGGTCGGCGAACCGCGTATCCACTCCCTGAGGCTCCATGACGCCGGACAAGAGCAAATAGGTTTGCCCGAAAAGCACGTTCGCGGCAACGATGCGCTGCGGCCGGCCGGCCAGCGCCGCCAGTAGCGCAAGGTGCAGCGCAGACATGCCCGAGGATGTCGCCAGCGCCGTTCCGCCGCCTTCCAGCGCGGCGATCTGCTCGTGCAGCCCGTCGGCGGTCGGGTTGCCGTACCGCGCATACCCGTGGCCCTCGACCTTGCCCGCGAAAACATCTTCGAGCTCGGCCGCGGTCTCGTAGAAAAAGCTCGATGCTGCATGGATCGGCAGCGCCGCCGGCGTGAACTTCGCCGCCGGCTTGCGCTCGCCGGCATGCACCGCGATGGATTCAAGCCTCATGGCAGCGCCTGCTCCAGATCGCCGACGATGTCGTCCGCGGCCTCGATGCCGACGGAAAGCCGCAGCATCGCTTCGCCGATGCCTAGCCTCTCTCTATGCTCGGGAGCCATTTGCCGGTGGGAAGTCGTAGCCGGATGCAGCATCATGGAGTGAACGTCGCCGAGGCTGGGAGCCGGAACGATCATCCGCAACCGGTCGATGACGGCGAACGCCGCCTCCTTCCCGCCTTTCACGTCGAAGCTCATCATCGCCCCGAACAATCCGTCCGGCAGCAGCCGGGCCGCAGTCTCGCGGTCGGGGTGATCGCTTGCCGCCGGGAAGCGCAGCTTTTCCACAGACGGATGCCGTGCGAGCCACGCGGCGACTTCCAGCGCGTTCCGGCACTGCTTGCGGACCCTCAGCGGCAACGTTTTCATACCCCGCATGGCGAAATACGCGGCGAATGCGCCGAGGTTGTAACCGAGCGTGCGGTGCAGCGCGCCTGCTGTCTCGCGGTGCTCGCCGCCCGCCAGGAAAAAACCGCCGAGCACGTCGCCGTGCCCTGCCAGATACTTCGTTGCGCTGTGTACGACGATGTCCGCGCCCAGCGCCAGCGGCTGCATGAGCGCCGGAGTGGTGAAAGTGGAGTCGGCGATTAACAGCGCGTCATGGCGGTGGGCGATTTCCGCGATTTTGTCGATCGGCGGCACGCGCATCAGGGGATTCGAAACGGTTTCGACGTAGATTGCCGCGGGGCGCGCCTCCGCCGCTACGGCATCAAGCCGCGCCAGGTCGCAAACGTCGCAGAATGCCGTCGCGACGCCGGCCTGCGCCAATACGTCGGTCAGCACCCGAATCGTCGCGCCGTAAAGCGCGTCGGCGGCGACAATCGACTTGCGGCGATCGGTCAAAGCCGTCAGCAGCGCGAGATGGACGGCGCCCATGCCGGACGAAGTCGCCAGGCAAGCCTCGGCGCCTTCCAGCGCCGCGATCTGTTCTTCGACCGCGGCGACCGTCGGGTTGCCGAACCGCGCATAGCTCTGGCCCGCTTTTTCCCCGCTGAATACGTCGTCCAGGTCTTCGATCCGTTCGTAGAAAAAACTCGAGGACGCATAAATCGGGGTGGTGACCGGGATAAAGCCGCCGGGCTTCTTGCGATCGCCCGCATGCACCGCCAAGGTCTGGAGTTTCATCGAAGATCGCTTGCGCCGCGCCGCGGGGCCGATCTTTGAGTATAACGGCGGGCTGCCCGGCCGCTTGCGGCGCGGTTCCGCCCTGCAGGGAAGAAAGAATTCTGGAGCCGACGACGGGACTCGAACCCGTGACCTCGTCCTTACCAAGGACGCGCTCTACCGACTGAGCTACGTCGGCTCGCAGCCGCCGCCGTAACGGCGGTTCCTGGAGCGGGAGACGGGAATCGAACCCGCAACCAACAGCTTGGAAGGCTGTGACTCTACCATTGAGTTACTCCCGCAACGATACTTGCCCGCGGCCGATCCCCCTCTCTCGAAAACTGGAGCCGGCGAGAGGACTCGAACCCCCGACCGTCCGATTACAAATCGGATGCTCTACCAACTGAGCTACGCCGGCAACGCACGACCGCCGGGCCGCCCTTTCAGCATAGCTTGACCGGCCCATGCGGGCAAGCTCTCGTTATACTGGGATAAGCTTAAGGCGCAGCCGGCTGCGTCGGGGCTGCTCCTCGTCGAATTTCGATGGCAGTCGATTATCGGACCCGCTTCAAGCGCAAGACGCTTCATTGGCACCGCAAGATGCGGGAGCTCTACATGATCTTGAAGGGGCTTGCCGATACCGATCATCCGTTGCTGGCGCACATGATTCCGACCCGGCGCTGCAACATCGCTTGCGCCTATTGCAATGAGTACGACGACTTTTCGAGCCCCGTACCCATCGAAGATCTCAAGCAACGAACCGATCGACTGGCCGCCCTCGGGGTGAGCATCATCACCCTCAGCGGCGGCGAGCCCCTGTTGCATCCGCAACTGGACGAACTCTTCCGGCACATCCGCTCCCACGGCATCATCGCCGGCCTGATCACCAACGGATACTTGCTCGGCCCCAAGCGCATACAGGAACTGAATAAAGCCGGCCTGGAGTATCTCCAGATCAGCATCGACAACATCAACCCGGACAAGACATCGATGAAAAGCCTGCGCGTGCTCGACCGCAAGCTCGAAATGCTTGCCGATTACGCCTACTTCGACGTGAACGTCAATTCGGTAGTCGGAGGCGGCATCCCCAACCCCGAGGACGCCTACAAGATCGCCGTCCGCGCCCTCGATCTCGGTTTCACCAGCACCGTCGGCATTATCCATGACGGCAGCGGGCAGCTTCAGCCCTTGTCGGAAGCCGAGAGCAACGTTTACTACCGCATCAAGGCTCTGTCCTCGAAGTGGGGTTACAGCCGCATCACCTTTTTCCAGGACAATCTGGCGACAGGGCGCACCAACAACTGGAAGTGCCGCGCGGGCGCCCGCTATCTCTATGTCTGCGAAGACGGGCTGGTTCACTACTGCTCGCAGCAGCGCGGCTACCCCGGCATTCCGCTCGAGCGGTATTCGGTGGCGGATATTCGCAAAGCTTACAAATCGGCAAAGCCCTGCGCGCCTGCCTGCACGGTTTCCTGCGTTCATAAGGCGTCCGCAATCGATTTCTGGCGCGACCCGCAGACGCCGATGATCGCGCAGCCCCGGCAGTCGCACAGGGTTTGACGCAACCGTCCCTAATCGAGTTGGAAGCAGGCGGCGCCGACGGGGCAAAGAAAGACACGGGCTTCCGGCGGGCGGTTTTCCTTGGCCCAGTCGGCCCCGTTCACGAAAATCGCCGTCGCCCACGCTTCGCTGTCGATCGTCTTCGGCGTCGTCACCGACACCGAACGCATCCCTTCCGCCGGCCGGCCGGTTCTGGGGTCGAGGATGTGCGCGTAGCGCTTGCCGTCGACCTCGAAGAATTTCTTGTCGGAACCGGAGCTGGAGAGCGACCGATCCTTGAGCGCCACTTCACCGACAGGGTCCGAACTCCCGCTCGGGTCGCGGATGCTCACGGTCCAGCCGCGGGCGTTGCCCGGCGGGGCGCCCAAAGCGTAAATGCTGCTCGCGCCGGCGCTGACCAGCGCCCGCTCGATGCCGTACTCGCGGAGTACGGCGACGGCGCGGTCGACCGCATAGCCCTTGCCGATGCCACCCGGGTCGAGGCGCAGCCCCGAGCGCAAAAATCTTACGGTGCGGTTCGCGCGGTCGAGTCGCATGTGTTGGGAGCCGACTTTTCTGCGGGCAAGCCACAGCGCCGGCCGCCCCGGCATCTTGCCGGCGCCGCGAAAGAAACCCCACGCCTCGACGAGCGCGCCGACCGTAATATCGAAAGCGCCTTCGCTGATGCGGTGGTAGCGCAGGCAGGCCGCGAGCAGATCGGTCATCTCCTGCGAAATCGCCACCGCGCGTCCGCCGGCTTCTCGATTGATCCGGCTCAACTCGCTGTCGGGCTTGTAGTTGCTGAGGAATGCATCGATGCGGCGCGCCTCGTCGAACGCGGCCATGACCGCGTTGGCGGCGAGCGCCGTCTCCGGCGCATAGCAGGCGATGCGGAATTCGCTGCCCATCGCATCCGCCGCGGACTCGAACCGCTGCAGCGCCTGTTCCGCGCGGCCCGCAGCCGCCGGCAACGCGCAAAGCAAAACGACGGCGGGTCCGGCCTTCCGCGAACGCTTGCGGATGCGTTGGAACAGCGTATCCATGCGCTCCGCGGCCTGTCCGGCGCGGTCGTATTCGAAGCGCAGACGCGGCACGCCGCGCATCGGAACACGGGCCGCCAAGCTTCTTTGGATGAAGCCCGCGGCGCGTTGCAGCGCCCGCGCCGGATCGCCCGGCGGGACGCTCAGCCCGTCGCCGTCCAGGCCGGCAATCAGAACCCGCGCGGATTTTTTATCCCGGGAAAGCTCCACCTGCGTGACGTAGATGCCGTCGGCGACCGGGTCACGGACTTCCTCGCTCAGTATCCTGCCGATCTCGCGCTTGAGCTCCCCTTCCGCCCGCCGGCGCCGAAACGATGCCATCCTGCCCTTCATAATCCCATGCAGGAACTGCCGGCCGCCGGTCACTGCTAAACTAAGGCTGCCGTCAAGATGCGCCCCGTTGCCTTGAGCGTTGCCGGGTCCGACCCTTCGGGAGGCGCCGGCATACAGGCGGACCTCAAGACATTTCACCAATTCGGAGTTTACGGAACCTCCGTGTTGACGGTCGTCACCGTTCAGAACAGCTTCAAGGTTGTGGATGTTCTCCCGCTCGATGCGCAACTCGTGGAGCGCCAGTTGGAGGCGGTCATGGAAGACATCCCGCCGGACGCCGCCAAGGTCGGCGCGCTGGGCAACGCGGCGATTACCGAGGTCGTCGCAGCGTGGGCGCAGCGGCTGCGCGTCCCGCTGGTTGTCGATCCGGTGATGATTAGCAAGCACGGTTTTCCGCTGATCGAAGCCGCTGCCGCGCAAGCTCTGCGGGAACGCTTGCTGCCGCAGGCGTATCTGGCGACGCCCAACCTGCATGAGGCGTCGATGCTTGCCGGAATCGAGGTCGATACGCCCGCCGCAATGGAGGAAGCAGCCAAAAGGATCGCCGGCTGCGGCGCCCGCAACGTGCTGATCAAGGGGGGCCATCTGACCGGCGAGCCCGTCGATCTGCTGTGGAGCGGCGGCGCGCCCCGAATTTACTCTTCCGCGCGTTACGACACGCCGCACACGCACGGCACGGGCTGCGCCTATGCGGCGGCCGTTACGGCGCTGCTGGCCCGCAGGCAGCCGCTCGCGCAAGCGGTCGCGCAAGCCAAGAGCTTCATCGGCGAAGCCATCCGCACGGCTCCCGGATTGGGCCGCGGCAACGGCCCCGTCAACCACCACGCGCCGACTCGGTCCGGGGATTTCAAGACGGCCTGACGGCAGCGGAAACACGATGCAAAGCCGAAAGAAAAACAGGCGCTGGCTGCTTGCCGTCGCCGCCGCCGTAATTTTTCCCGCCGCCGCCTTCCACGCGAGCTGCATCGCGGTGATGGGGCCGGGAACGTGGGGGTCCGGGATGCAGGAAGCCTACCCCGCGCGCCTGCCGCCGACCGAGCGTATCCTGCGCTACGCGGACGAGTTGGCCGCCCCGCCGCAAGGCGACCCGACCGAGTCGGCGTCCATCGTCGTTTTTCCGCACATGTTGGGGAAAATCCGGCAATCCTACCGGGCGGGCGACCGAACGGTTCTTTTGACGGCGGAAGGCAAACGCTGGACCGACCGGCAGCGTCTGTACTTGAGCGGGAACTCCGGAATCGAGGAGCTGCCGCTGCCCGCGGGCCGAACCGTGACCCGGCCGCGGCTGTTACGCGGGCGCGTCATCGTCGAGTGCTGGAACCCCTGGGCGATGTCGGCAATGCAAAAAATCCGCCGCTACGTCGCGAGTTGGACGGACGAGGGCAAACGTCCGGAAGCCGCTCTTTACGCCTACGATGCGGCGGCGCGGGAATGGCGCTTCGCCATGCCGGGGCACACGCTCGTTCCTTCGCCCGACGGCCGCCGCGCGGCGCTGCTGCGCTCCGGCGCCATGGCCGCCGGTTATTACAGCGTTCATCTCTGGTCCGACGACGCCGTAGAGCCGCCGGCGATTCTGAGCCTGCGGGAGGCGGTCGCCGGTTCCGGCCGTTCGTTCCATTTGTACTGGACCGCTGACTCGGCCGCCGTCCAGATCGCCGGACGCACCGGAGGCTTCGAGCGCCGCAAGCGGGAGCCGCGCGACTTCAACCTGATCTATCTGCTCGACAACGGCGCGCTCTACGACCTGCAAGGCTGGCTGTAAGTCCGCTGCTCGCTCGTACGCCGCTTGAGACGAATGCCTTTCCCCCGCGCAGTCTTGGCGACAAATCGGCGTTCGGGGAAACGGCGAAGACGCCCGGCGCAGCGCTCCGTTTTTCGCCGGGGGTCCGGGGAACGGCCTCGCTATCCGCTCCGCCCGAACGCGTCTCGTCGGCTTGGGCTTGCCGTGCGCACCGCGGCGATTCGCCGCCCTCGCCGACCGTGTTCCGAATCGGATCGACCGCAGTTGCGGCAAGACCGAACGCCCTCAGGAGCAACGCCCCCCTGCGTGACGCTGGATGCCGAGAAGCGTATTCGTGAGTTCCTGCATATCCTCGTGGGCGTCGCGTACAGGCGGTCCAGGCGCCATAGGAACTCGTGCGCGTCAAGCGGCGCAAGAACGGGCTGCGGCGTGGACAGCGCTTCCTACCGCGGCAAGCAAGGCCAACGGAACGCCCTCAAGGGGCCGGCATCGCCCGGCCGGCGCGGCCTGAGGCCGTTCAGCCGCTACGCGGCGCGCGCGGTTTTCGGGCCGTGATTCGGCCTCCGGCGTCTCGCCTGGTTTCCGGTCGACTTTGCCGACGGCGAGCTGACCGGGACACTAAGACCGCGGACCGTGCGACGGTCACTCCAGGGCTTCTATCGCGCGTCGCAACTCGTTGACATGCACCGCCTTGATGACGGTTACGCCCGCCCGCGCCGCGTCGGTGTAGGCGGGCCGGCTGCGGCCCGCGGCGTCGTAGGCCCCATCGAGCGCCGTCCGCAGCTCGCTCAGATGCGCCGCCTTGACCGGGGTGACGCCGGGCTGGAGGCTCGGGTCGGTCCAGGGGAACGCCGCCAGGCCGTGCGCGGCCCGCAGGACATCGATGCGCTCGCGCAACTCGCTGAAATGCGCCGCCTTGACTACGGTGACGCCGGCCACGATCGGATCGTCGGTGAACCCCACACCCACACTCTCCACCGCCACCCGCACGCCGTCCGAGCAGTTGTTCGTCGTGTCGCTTTCGCCGGCGACGCTGTCCACGCAGGCCCCGTAGTAGTAGGTCCCGGCCGTCGTCGGCGCCCTCAGCGCGATCGACTGGGCGCTCGTGGCGTGGGCCGCGAGGCCGCTCACCGCAGCGGTCCCCACCTGGATATCCTCCGTCGTGATCGTCGCATCCGCCGAGCGGTAGTAGCGCAGCGTCGTCGCCGCCGCCGCGCCCCCGCCCCGGTTTACGATGAAGGCCGAAAACGTGAAGGGAGGGCCCGGGGTCGTCAGGGCGCTGTCGGTGACCGCGGGCGCCTGCGCGATCAGGTCGGGCGTCGAGGACTCCAGGCACCTCGGCAGGCTGTAGCCGCTCTGCTGCGGGTTGATCGCGAAGCGCGCAAACTCCGCGTGAGCCGCCAGGGCACGGGGAATACAACTGTTCAGACGGTTCTGGTCCAAAACCAACGGCGATGTCGCCCATGGATGATCCAGCGGCAAATTGCCCAACTCGGCCGGGATCGAACCCGTCAACTCATTGCGGCCGAGATCCAGCCACTCAAGGTTGGCGAGATTGCCCAACTCCGTCGGGACCGAACCCGTCAACTCATTGTTGTGGAGAAACAGCCACTCAAGGTTGGCGAGATTGCCCAACTCCGTCGGGATCGATCCCGTCAACTCATTGTTGCGGAGAACCAGCCCCTCAAGGTTGGCGAGATTGCCCAACTCCGTCGGGATCGATCCCGTCAGGCCATTGTTGTTGAGATACAGACCCTGAAGGTTGGCGAGATTGCCCAGTTCCGCCGGAATCGAACCCGTCAACCCATTTGAGGAGAGACTCAGCGTCTGCAGGTTGGCGAGATTGCCCAGTTCCGTCGGGATCGAACCCGTCAACCCATTGGAGGAGAGATTCAGCCACTCAAGGTTGGCGAGATTGCCCAGTTCCGCCGGAATCGAACCCGTCAGGGCGTTGTTGTCGAGAGACAACTCCGTGACGCGGCCGCTCGCATCCGTGGTTACCCCGTGCCACGTCCCGAGCGTCAGATCGCCCCTAAACCAGTTCGTGTTGCGCCCCCAGTTCGGGCCGTCGGTCGCGTTGTAGAGCGCCACGAGCGCCGCCCGGTCCGTTGCCACGCCCGCTCCGTCCACCGTCACCTGAACGGCAGTCGAGCAGTTGTTCGTCGTGTCGCTTTCGCCGGCGACGCTGTCCACGCATGCCCCGTAGTAGAAGGTCCCCGTGAGCGTGCTCGCCGTCAGGGAGATCGTCTCGATGCTGACGTTGTTCGCCGAGAGGCCGCCAAGCGCAGCGGTCCCCGCCTGGGTGTCCCCTGTCGTGATCGTCGCGTCGGTCGAGCGGTAGCAGCGCAACGTCGTCGCCGCCGCCGCAGCAGCGCCTTGATTGCGGACGGTGGCCGAGAACGTGAAGGAATGGCTCGGCGGCACGATGCCGGCGCTGACCGTCGGCGACTGCACGACCAAGTCGGAGGCGCGGGCCGGCTCCGTCCGGAATCCCGCGACGATCGTCCGCGTGGCGTCGAGGGCGCGCCGCGCGTCGCTCTCGTCCGCCACGCCCAGCGCGTCGCCGTCCACATCGTGGTTCGGATTCGAGAACCGAAGCAACTGCAGGCAGTAGAACTCCGCGTCAGCACACTGGTTGCCATAGGTCATGATCGTGCGCCACCGCGCCGACGTCGGCGCGCCCGCGGCGAACGCCGCTTGGTTCACGTACCCGTGGCTGTACGTGAAGAACCAAGGACTCGTGGAGTTGTCGACATAGGTCTCGTGCCGCAGTCCCATGCTGTGCCCCAGCTCGTGGGCGAATGTGCGACTTCCGCAGAGGGCTGCCGTGATGCCGAAGCCTCTTCGGGGATTCCCTTCCAGACGACCGGTGTCAGGGTTCGGACCGGCAGCAAACCACGCGATGCCGCAATAGTTGCGGGTGGTGGCCCCGGCGCTGATCAAATGCACGAGATCCGCCCCGTGGGTGTCCCGCAGCGCATGGACCTCGTCCATGTAGCCGTCTTCCAAGTCGGTTAATCGGTCGAGGTCTGTACCGGCGTTCCCGGTCTCGTCGTAGGCCGTCTCCGCCGTCCACACCAGCCTGATCCGTTGGGTCGCGCCGCTGTCCGCGTAGGCCTGGTTGGCCCCCGCAACGAACAGGTCGATCAGCGTCTTGATGGCCGCCTTCCCGCCCCCGACGGCTTTTGCGGCGGGCGTGTACACAACCATCACGTCGATGACGGATCCGTCATCGGCGGCGGCCGGCGGCTCGGCGCCCACGTCGGCCGTACGGACCGCGGGACGACCGGCGTCGGCCGCGCCGCGGTCATCCGGCGCCGGGCGAACCGGCGGCTTGGCTTCCGGCGGGAGCAGCGGCTCGGCTTCCGGCGGGAGCGCCGACAGATCGACCTGCCGGATGACGTACACGCCGGCGCCGGCCGTGCGGATGCTGTAGGTCGCCTCCGGCGTCCGCACCGCGCCGGCCACCGCGTCGCCGTTCACCGCCAGCGTCAGCGTGCCGAGCGGCGCCCCGTCCAGCCGGCCGGTCAACGCGTAGCCGCCGGAGAAAGTCGGCGCGGTCTGCTCGACGACGGCCCGGAAGACAGCGTCATCGAACAGATTCAGAGTCAGGGTCGCGGCCGGCGCGGCGCCGCGGAGCGTATCCGCTTGCGCCGCGGCGAGTTGCCCGCGGTCGATCCGCACCCGGCGGCTGCGCAGCGTCCCCGGCAGGGCATCCGCCCCGCTATCCGTTCGCGGCTCAGCCGGGTCGATGGCGCTGAACAGGCCGCCGCTCTGGGCCTCGACGACGGCGGGCAGCGCCGACAGCAGCCCCGCGACGATCGGGAATAGAAGTCGGCGCAAGTCGAAGAACATCGACGAACTTCCCGGATCGCCTACGGCGCAAAGTCACGCGTCGTCATGGCCACCGAACAGGCGCCTGCCCCGATGCATGCGCCGCGCCATTCGTTGAACGCCGACCCCGCTGCCGGCGTCGCCGTCAATTCCGGAGGTCAATGGGGCCGTCTGCGCCAACGCCTGAAGGCCAGTTTGCTATAGTCCGTTGAAGCCGGTCAACTGCAAACGCCTTTACAGATGTAAAAAACTCTATGGAATTTCTATAAAGTCTTTGTTTCCCCGTCGGAAAAGCGCTCAGAAAAACAACTGCACCGTCCGGCCTTCGATTTCCCGCAGAGCGGAACGCTGCGCCGGCCAAGCCGGGTCGACCAACCCCGCGTCCCACTGCGCCCATGCCCGTTCCAGCTTTTCGACGATGTCGGGATGGTTCTCCGCGACGTTCTTGCGCTCGCCGATGTCCTGGGAAAGATCGTAGAGCAACGTGACGTGCCCGAGGGGCGCATCCCAAGGGTAATCCTGCTGCGGAAGCCGTCCTGAGGAATCGCTCGAAGCGCCCATGTTACGGTCCGATTTCTTGATCTTCCACATCTTCCACTTGCCCCAACGAACCGCAAGGTTCGGCTTCGCCCGCCAGAACAGAAACTCGTGCGGCGCCTCGGCGTTCTCGCTGCGCAAGTAGGGCAGCAGATCGACGCTGTCCTGCGCGGAGGCTTGCGAACCGGCCGCCGCGGCGAAGGTGGCGAACAGATCGAGCGAGATTGCCGGCTGCGCGTACGCCGCGCCGCGCGGCAGGCCGGCGGGCCATTTGAAGATAAAGGGGATGCGGATGCCGCCCTCCCAGTGGTAGCGCTTGAACCCGTTCAGCGGCCCGTTGGAGCAAGCCCCATTGACGTACCCCGCACAGCCGTTGTCGCTGAAGAAAACAACCAGCGTGTTCTCTTCCAGGCCGGCCTCGCGCAGTTTGGCCGTCAAGGCCCCGACCATGTCGTCCAGGGACGCCACCATCCCCGCATAGATGCGTTCGTTCGCGGCTTCGAGATGCTTGTAGCGGCCGGTGTATTCGGTCGTAGCCTGCAGGGGAGTGTGCGGCGTATTCGGCGTCATCATCAGGAAAAACGGCTCGTCCTTGTGGCGCTCGATGAAATCGACTCCCTTGGCGGTGAATACGTCGGTGATGTACTCCTCCACTTCGACCGGCTCGAACCCGTCGAAAATGGCGTTCCCCGGCCCGCGCACCGTAGGGGCGTTCTGCTCGGGCCATGACTCGACGCCCGGCAGGCGCGAATCGATATAGGTCGATCCGCCGGCAAGCATTCCATAGTATTCGTCGAATCCGCGGCTCAGCGGGTGATGGCGCCGCTGCTTGCCCTGATGCCACTTGCCCACGAGACCGGTGGCGTACCCAGCCTCCTTGAGCATATTCGCGATGGTGATCTGATCCGTCGGCAGCCCGACTCGCGTGTCGCGGCCGGCAACGTTGTATTCGAACCCGAAACGTTGCTGATAAACCCCCGTATAGAGCCCCGCCCGCGAAGGGCTGCAAACCGGGTGCGAGACATAGCCGTCCGTGAGGCGCACGCCTTGCGCCGCCAACTCGTCGATATGCGGGGTGGCGATGACCGTCCCGCCGTTGGCGCCGATATCGCCGTAGCCAAGGTCGTCGGCGAGGACCACGACGATGTTCGGTTTCCCAGGGCGTTCCGCTTGCGGCGGAGCCGATGAACATCCCGCCGCTATCAGACCCGCAAGGAATACAACCGAGAACGAAAAGCCAATGGATTTCATAGCGGCGCCAGTATAGCTCAGTTGCGCGCCTGTTTTCCTAAAGACTGTGTTTCCTAAAGACAACGGGGCGAGGGCCGAGCGGATTACAATACCCCAAGGGGTCACAGGCCCCGGCGGCAACATTGTCATTCCGAACCCTTTTGCAACTTTCCCTTCTGCTCGCGCCGCTTGCGGCGGACGGCGCAACCCGCCCCGTCGTCATGGGCGCCCGAGGCGTCGTCGTCTCCGGACATCACGCCGCAAGCGACGCCGGCTTGACGATGCTGAAAAACGGCGGCAACGCCGTGGACGCCGGGGTGGCCGCCGTCTTCGCTCAGGCCGTCACCGAGTTCGACCGCTTCGGATTCGGCGGGGAAGTTCCCATCCTCATCTACAGCGCCGAACGCGGCAAGGTGCTGGCGATCAACGGACAAGGGCAGGCCCCCGCCAAGGCAACGCTCGAGTGGTTCCGGGAGCGCAATATCGAAGCCGTGCCGGGAGACTGTTTTCTGCCGGCCACCGTGCCCGCCGTTCCGGGGTCGCTCATCCGCGCCCTCGACGAGTTCGGAACGATGTCGCTCGCCGAAGTTCTGGCGCCGGCCATACGCTTGGCCGAGGAGGGCTTCCCGGCCTATCCCTTGTTCGTGCGACGCCTCAACGCGGTTTCACGGCGCATTCGCGCAGAATGGCCGTCCTCGGCGAAAATCTTCCTACCCGGCGGCAAAGCGCCGCAAGTCGGCGACATCTTCGTCCAAAAAGACTTGGCGCGCACGCTGCGCCGTCTTGCCGCTGCCGAGCGGTCAGCGGCGTCCAAAGGGCGCCAAGCCGGCCTGCAAGCGGCCTACGACCTCTTCTACCGCGGCGAGATGACCCGCCAAATTGTCGACTACCAAAAAGCTTTCCGCTGTACCGACGCCAACGGCTTCACCTCCGCGGGTCTGTTGGAAGTCGAAGACTTCGCCTCCTTCGAAGCCCGTGTCGAAGAGCCGGCATCCGCTGGCTACCGCGGCATCGACGTCTATAAGGCGGGCTTCTGGTCGCAGGGCCCCGTCCTGCTGCAAACGCTGAACCTGCTCGAAGGCTTCGATGTCAAGGCGCTGGGGCACAACACGCCCGCATACATCCACCTGATCGCCGAGGCCATGAAGCTGGCCTACGCCGACCGCGAGTGGTATTATGCCGATCCCGACTTCGTAGGCGTTCCCGAGCAGGGACTCCTCTCGAAGCAATACGCCGCCGAGCGCCGCAAGCTGATCGATCTGAGCGCTCCCTCGCTGGAACTCCGGCCCGGCAATCCGTACCCCTTCCAACCCGGTCATACGCAGTACGCCGCCATTCCGGAGGCAATCGTTTTCCGCCCCGACCCGCCGGGGACCACCGGCACGCGCGTTGCCGACGCCGCGGGCAACGTATTCTCCGCAACTCCGAGCGGCGGCTGGTTCCCCACGTCGCCGATCGTCGAAGGTCTGGGCTTCGTGCTGGGCACCCGAGGCCAAAGTTTCTTCCTCGATGCAACCCGCGCGAACAACATCGAACCGGGCAAACGCCCGCGAACGACCCTCACCCCGACTCTGGCGCTCAAAGACGGCAAGCCGTTCATGGCTTGGGGCACGCCCGGAGGAGACGCGCAAGACCAGGTCAATCTGCAATTTTTTCTCAATGTCGTCGAATTCGAAATGGACATTCAGTCCGCTCTGGACGCTCCGCTCATCCAGATCCTCGACTTTCCGCCGTCATTCTTTCCCCGCGACACCCGGCCGGGAACCATGCTGGTCGAAACCCGCGTGGGCGGCGGCGTGATTGAAAGCCTCGAAGCAATGGGCCACAAGATACGCCCCGCCGGGGACTGGGCGATCGGCGACGCCACCGCCATCCGCATCGACCCCGACCGCGGCGTCGTCTTCGGAGCCGCCGGCCCCCGCCGCGACAAGTCCTACGCGCTGGCTTGGTAACGCCCGCGAGCCGCTACTCCATCATTCCATCACTCCGGCCGCTGCCGTCTCATCGGGTTCACGAACGCTCCATTGGCGGCGACATCCCAAACGGCGATGCGCGCCCACTTCCAGCCGGGCGCCCTGCATTTCCACTGAAAATCCCGTTCGCCGAACGAGCCGCTCGAATGCAGCTCGATAATCTCCCGCCGGGTATTTTCCCCGTCGCCCCAAACAATCTCGGCGAAGTTCAGCGGAAACGTCCAACGCACCTTTGCGGACGCCCGGATCTCGTCCGCGGAGCCCGTAATCTCCCACTCGGGAAGCAAGACCTCGCCGCTGGAAACGAACATATCCCCGCGCAGCAGCGGCTCCAGCAACTGCCCGTACTCCTCGAATTTCGGCAGTTTGCCGGCGCGCACGTAATTGATGTTCATATGCGCGTAAAGCTCATGCGTATGGTCGAGTTGGAATACGTCCACTTCGCCCAATATCCGCTTGTCGAGCCCCCAGTTCTGCATATCGTTCAGCAGCTTGAGAACCCGCTCGCCGAGGCGGGGAGAGGACGGGTCCGACGGCATCGCCTTCCAACCGGCGCCGAAATAACGCGGATCCCGAAAATGCTCGGTCTCTCGAATCGCGTCAGGATACCCGGTCGATCCCTTCGTGCGGGCATGCGTCTGATACATCCAGCCGTTCTCGCGTCGAATCAACTCCAATAGCTCGCCGGCATCCGCGGCGCTGTAAACCGTTCCGTATTTTTCGTGCTTGGCGATGAACTTCCCGCCTTCCGGCCGGTCCATCCACCAATAGACCGGCCGGGGGAACACCAGCGCCCAGTGCCCCCCGAAGTGTACGTTCGCCTCCTCCGAAGGAATCAACAGAAATTTCTCGTCCGACTGCGCGCGGCAAGCTTTGAAAAAGCTGTCGAGCTCCTGCAAGCGCAGCTCGGTCAGATCCCTGGGATGGCCGTCGCCGTGAAAATCCATGATGACCGCGGCGTCCACCCCCATTTCCTGCAGAACCGTCTTGAACGGCGGCGTCCAATCCAAGCCCTTTTCGAGCGCCTGAACCGTATAAGCCAAGTGCCAATGGGCCGCCAGAGTCTTGTACCCGTCGAGGGCGGGGAAGCGGTCGCGGTTGGTATAGCGCAAGGCGTCCTCGAGCGCCGCCTCCGGGGCCTCGCCGCTGAGCAGCAAAAACATGCTCATGCGCTGCAAGCTTCCCGGCGGCGCATTCATCCAGGGGTAGAAACGCCAGTTCGTATCGCGTATCTGACGAATGCCCAGAGAAACCTCGCCGCGCCATGAACGATGCCAGTTCTGTCCCAGGTTCGAAGTAAAATCGCGCGGAAAGAAATACTGATGCGGGGCGGGGAAGGCCGCGACGCTCCCGCCCGCCGCGGCCGCGGCGAGAGCTCTGTAGCGGACTTTGTAGGGGACGCGCTCCGGCTGGAGGCCGTTGGCGGATAACGACCGCAGCGTCCCCTCCGTGTCGTAGTAAGCGAAGCGGGAGGTCATGTTCCGCCCGGGCTGCTCGTGCTCGGACGCCGCGAACGATAGTCCCGCATCGTAGTAATAAGCCGTATCGGGAACGTCGGTAGAAAGCGCCGCTTCCTGCCGAATCAACCGCGAGGCAGGGAAGAACGTGTAAACGAGATCCCCGGAAAAGATCCCCAGGCGAAAGCCGCGGCAAACGACGCGTACGCGGTTGCCGGCGCTCTCCGCGCGGATCGATTTCAGTTCCAGATTTCCCTGCCACGCTTGCGTTCCTTCGGGATGAGCCGGCGGATAATCGAAGAAGGCGTTCCAGCCCTTCCTGCGCTTGCCCGTCTCGGCCCAGTAAAGCGGCCGCGCATCGCGCAGCACGTCCCGGCCGTTCACGCGCACCGCGGCGATTAGCGCCTTGCCGGGGTCACGGCGGAAAACGGCGCTCCAATCGCGCTCCGCCTCGTCTTTCCAGTTGACTGTGACCGAGGCGTCGTCCGACGTAACGACGATATCGGGGCCGATTCCGGGCGCGACCTCCAACGGAACGTTTTGCGCCGCCGCCGCGCAACAAAAGACGGCAACAGCCAAGGTCCTCAAGATTCGCATTGCCAATCATCATACCCAAGCAACGGCGAGCCCGACCGCGGCTAGTGTGCTACGCTGAGTTGCCCGGCACACGAATTGTTTTCAGGCTTTCAATAAGCAGGAACGGTCGCCGGCACTCGAGTTACCCCGACACCATGCCTCACGACGCCAAAGCGCTCGGCGCCTACTTCACGCCGGAGGCTGTGGCCGATGCCCTAACGGTGGGCCGTCCGAAACCCCGCCGATCTCTTGCTTGATCCGTCCAGCGGCGATGGCCGTTTCGTCGCGCGTCATCCGAACAGCGTCGGTGTCGAACGGGACCCCGTGTCGGTCGCCGAGGCTTCCGTCCGTGCTCCCGACGCCACGATCATCGAAGGCGACTTCTTCGCTTGGATATCCGACGACCACCGTCGGTTCGATTGCGCGGCCGGCAACCCGCCATTCATTCGCTATCAGCGCTTCAACGGCGCGATCAGGCAGGTCGCGCTCGATTACTGCCGGCGCTTGGGCGTCGTCTTCAGCGGGTTGTCGTCCTCGTGGGCGCCGTTCATCGTCGCGGCGGCCGGCAAGCTCCGCACAGGCGGACGGATTGCCTTTGTCGTGCCGGCTGAGATCGGTCACGCTCCGTATGCCGGACCGCTTATGGACTACTTGGTCGCCAACTTCGGTTCGGTGCATGTGGTCGCTATTAAGCGCAAGATATTCCCGCGCCTCTCGAAAGACTGTTGGCTACTGTTTGCCGACAACGCAGGTTGCCGCGCGGACGCTATTCAGCTATCGAAGCTCGAACGATTTGAACCGGGCGGGATGCCGCCGCCGGTGTCGGAGCGGGTATCCGTCGAGACATGGCGCGCCGAATGGCGAGGCAGACTGCGGCCGTTCCTGCTGCCGCCGCGCATTCGCCGCCTCTACGAGCGCATGGCGACGGATCCTGGCGCGACCCGACTAGGGCGGATCGCCCGGATCGGTATCGGATACGTCAGCGGCGCGAATCGTTTCTTCCATCTGCGCCCGTCCGACGCGCGGCGCTTCAGGATACCTGACGAGTTCCTCGTGCCGTCGATCAGGAACAGCCGGTACGTCACCGGCGCCGTCATAGACGACATCGACATCGAGCGGTGGGTCTCAAAGGACGAACCTGTGTTCCTTCTGCGGATACCGCCGCGCGCAAAGGTGCCGGGCGCGGTCCAGGCGTATCTCGACACCGAGGAAGGACATCGGGCCAGAACTTCCTACAAATGCCGCAATCGCATGCCGTGGTACGCCGTTCCCGATGTCCGGCGCCCTGCATTCGTGCTGACATACATGAGCGGGAGGTCGCCGGCGCTGGCCGTAAATCGGAGTAGATGCACATGCACGAATGCCCTTCTAGGGGTCGACCTTCGGCCCGGACTGTTCGACGATGGCGGCGGTTTCTGCGAACAACGATTGTCGGCAGCGTGGGGTTCGTCTGCCGGGCGGCTGAGTTGCGAGCTTGAAGGACACCCACTCGGCGGCGGGATGCTCAAGCTCGAGCCCGGAGAAGCCCGACACGTGCTTCTTGTGCCGGATACGGCCGTCGACCGGCGTGACGGCGCCCTGCTAGAAGAAGGCATCGAAGCGATGCGCCAGTGGAGACACGTCGCGTGAGTGTCTGCGAGTGGGTATCGCTCAGGTCGGCGCTTGCTCATTTCGTAAGGTTCCGCGGGTCGACGCAGAGCCAGCGGCATATCAAGCCGCTTCATTGGTACGTCGCCTGCCGGCTCGTTGTCGAAGGCGGATTCCATCCCACCGAGATCGTGCCGCGCCCGCCGTTCCGCGTCGACGGGAGCAGCCGGCGGCCGGTGCTTGCCGTCTCGTGCAAAGGGGCGATCGGTGCGTTCAGGAATCTCACGAATCGGATGGAGGAAGCAGTCGGCGATTGCACCAACTCTCCACATCGCCTACCCGCCGCTCGTCTGCGGCTACCTGTTCGTCATGCGGGCGAACCGCGCCGAAGAAGTCGGCTTGGTTCCCGACCGGCCGGGAGCGGAGCAGGGCCGGGCCGTTCGCCCGCTCGTAGAGAACGATGTGGCGATTGACGGCCACGGTCAACCGGTCGAGTCGGTTCGCCGGTTCCATGCGGCGCTTCGCGAGTTGGCCGACAGACGCGGCATTCGAGACGATGTCAGCCGCTATGAGGCAATCGCTCTCGCATTGGCCTCAACCCAGCTCGAGCGCACCGGGAAAATCGTCGACGAGTTCCCCGATCCCGGTAGCGCGCTGCGGTTCGAACGGTTCTTCGAGACGCTCTATCGCCAATACGATGAGCGGTTCGTTTACGCCGCGCCCGACTTACTTCAGAAAGGTGACCGCTCGCAAGGAATGGGCGGATGCGTCGGCGGCTTTCAGCGCAGCAATGCCGACCGACGTGGATTATGACCCGAGAAGGTCTTCCTGATTGCCCCGCTGCTCTGCTACACTGCCTGTACCCGCAGTTCTCCCGCTCTCTTTCAGGCTTGTTTTTCGGTTGAAATAGAGCAACGGGCCGAAGAAGCGTTGATCGCCTGGTTCGACAATCACCTCAAATAAACGGACCGCCATGAGACTCGGACTTGTCACTTACAACGTCGCCCGCAACTGGGACATCGAGACCATCATCGAAAAGCTCGAGGCCGCCCGCTTCGAGGCCGTCGAACTGCGCAGCACCCACATGCACGGGGTCGAGCCCGGCATCTCAAGCCGGGAGACCGAGCGCGTCAGGGATCGCTTCGCCCGCAGCAAAGTCCGCCTTTTGAGCCTGGGATCGGCCTGCGAGTTCCACTCGCCCGACGCAACGGTGCGGCAAGCCAACATCGACGAGACCCGGGGATTCGTCGAATTGGCGCACGATCTGGGGTGCTGGGGCGTCAAGGTTCGCCCCAACGGCCTGCCGGAGGACGTCCCGGAAGAGGTCACCATCCGCCGCATCGGCGAAGCGCTGCGGACATGCGGTGAAATCGGGGCAGGTTACGGCGTCGAAATCTGGGTCGAGGTTCACGGCCGTAAAACGCAGGAGCCGGCCCGCATGAAAGCCATCATGAACGCCTGCGGACACGAGAACGTGGGCGTTTGCTGGAACTGTAACCCCAGCGATATCCAGGACGGCTCGATCCGTCAGGGCTTCGAGTTACTCAAAGACCATATCCTCAACGTGCATCTGCGCGATCTCCCCGACTACCCGCACGGCGAGCTCTTCCACCTGCTCAAGGGCATCGGATACAACCGTTACACGCTCGCCGAGACCCAAGCCAGTTGCGAGCCCGACCGCTATCTGAAGTATTACCGGGCGCTGTGGGCCGAGCTCGTTCGCGCCGCCTGACCGCAAACACACGGCCCGCCCGCAACTGCCGGAGAAACAACATGTTGCGCCGCCCCTTCGGTTTCGACGCGGAAGCGGAGGCTGGGGATGCGAAGCGGTTCCAGTTCTGTTAAGATAGGTTAGGTACAGCATCCCCAGGCTCGTATCGAGTCCGCCAAGCTCCGCCAAGCCGCCGGCTGGATCGCCCGCCCTGTTGAAGCGGGCGCAGAAGACCGCAAATCGGGCCGCATCCGAAACAATCGAATGAATTTTACACCGTAACTCATTGAACTGTAGCGGTATGCCGGTCGTGGGATAAGAATCTGCTTGCTATGGCCACGAAAAAAACAGCCAAGACCGCCGACGAAAAGTCTCCGCCGGCCCCATCTCCCTCGACTGAGCGGACAAGGAGCCGCTTGCCCGGCCCGGTCATCAAACGGGCCACGAAAAAGGCGATGAAGAAGGCGGGCGCCGAGCCGAAATCTTCCAGACTTGCGCAGAAGCCGCGGAAGATCGGCCCCAGGCCGTTGGACGGCATTCGGGTGCTCGACCTGAGCCGCTTGCTGCCCGGCCCCTACGCCAGCGCGATCCTGGCCAACTTTGGAGCGGAAGTTATCAAGATCGAGAAGCCCGGCGAGGGCGATTATGCACGGGGCGGGCAGCCGCAGATCAACGGCAAGGGCGCGGTATTCGAAACGATCAACCGCGGCAAAAAAAGCGTTGCCCTCAACCTGAAAGACGATAAAGGGAAAGAAGCATTCCTGCTCCTGGCAGAGAAAGCCGACATCGTAATCGACGGCTTCCGACCCGGCGTGATGGAAAGTCTTGATCTTGACTACAAAAAACTGCGCCGCCTCAACCCCAAGCTCATCTACGCCGCGATCACCGGCTACGGCCAGGAAGGCCACTACTCCCGGCTTGCGGGCCACGACCTCAACTACATCGCGCTGGGCGGCCTGCTCGATCTCATCGGAGATGCCGGCGGCCTGCCCTTGATGCCCGGCGTCCAAATCGCCGATGTCGCGGCCGGCTCGCTGCCCACCGTCATCGGGATATTGCTGGCGCTGCAGGCAAGGAACGCCGGCGGCAAGGGACAAATGGTCGACATCGCGATGCTGGACGGCGTGTTGGGACTGCTCCCCGTCCAAGTGGCGGACTATACCGCCACCAAGCGCAAGCCCAAGCGCGGCAACGAGAGACTGTTCGGCCGCTACGCGTGTTACAACATCTACCCCGCACGCAATGGCCGCTATCTTGCTCTCGGAGCGCTCGAGCCCAAGTTTTGGCAAACCTTGTGCAGGGTTTTGGAGCGCGAAGATCTAATCGAAGATCAATACGCAGAAGGCGACCGTCAACAGGTGCTCATGGCCGAATTGACCCGTATTTTCCAGAAAAGAGAAGTCGGCGACTGGATGGAGATTTTCGAGGATGAGGATGTCTGCATCACCGAAGTCCGCGATATCGCTCACGCGGTTCAGGACGAGCATCTGTCTTTGCGGGAGATGATCGTTCCGACTCGAACCAAAGACGGCGGCGCTTACGAGCAGCTCGGCGTATTCCCCAAGCTGAACGGCACGCCGGGAGCAATCCATGGGGATTCGCCGGCCCGCGGCGAGCATACCCGCGAAGTCTTGCTCTCGATCGGCTATTCGGCAGAGCGCATCGATGAGCTCGTCGCCTGCAATGCCGCAGAAGAACCGGCCGTAGAAGAACCCGATGCACAGTGAGGGCGGGGAAGTCCGACCTGCTCAATCGGGCGGACGGTTCAGCCTGCCTGCTCCGCCGTGTCGGAAAGCGCGCGGCCCATTCCGGCCAGAAACTCGTCCACGTCGCTTTTCGAGACGTTCATCGGCGGACTGATGCGGATAACATTGCCGTACAACCCGCCCTTGCCGATCAGCAGCCCCTGCCGGCGGGCATTCTCCATTAAAACGGCCGTTTCCCGCGGCGCCGGCTCTTTCGATGCCGGATCGCGAACGAGCTCCAGAGCCTGCATCAGCCCCATGCCCCGCACGTCTCCGATGATTGGGTAACGCTGCTGCAATTCCATCAATCCCTCGCGCAAGTACCCTCCGACGATTTCACAATTCGCCAACAGATTCTCGTCCTTCACGAAATCGATCACAGCTTTCGCCGCTGCGGCCGTCACGGGGTTCCCGCCGAACGTCGACAGCGTCAAGTAATCGAGCGAATCCGCGACCTCGGGCCGAGCGGTAGTCGCGCCGATCGGCATTCCGTTGCCCAACCCCTTGGCCATAGTCATCACATCGGGAACGACGTCGTACTGCTCGATCCCGAACCACTTGCCTCCGGTTCTCCCCCAAGCGGTTTGAACCTCATCGCTGATGAATATCCCGCCGTGGCCGCGAACGATCTCTTCCACCACCTGAAAGTACTCCTTGGGCGGGGTGATGAACCCTCCTATCCCTTGAATCGGCTCGGCGATGAATCCGGCAATTTCCCCGGATGTCGACGTCTCAATCAATTCCTTGACGTCCCGGGCGCATTGCAGATCGCATTGCGGGTAGGTCTTGGCGAACGGACAACGATAACAGTAAGCATTGTGCGCGTGGACGATCCCGCTTTGAGAGGCCGGCCCCCGCCACACGTTCTGCCCGGTCAGCGCGCGGCCGGTGGCGGTCCGCCCGTGGTATCCGTGGCGCAGCGCCACGATTTCCGTATTGCCCGTGTAGCAGCGGGCAAGCTGAACCGCCGTTTCGTTGGCTTCGGTTCCGCTGTTGGTGAAGAACGATTTGGTGAGCTTCCCCGCGGGCGAAATCTCGGCAATCCGCTTGGCAAGCGCGACCTGAGGCTCCGTGGCGAACACGGTCGAAACGTGCTGCAGGCGATCCGTCTGCCGGTGAATCGCCCGGTTGACCCGCTCGTTCAAATGACCGACGCTGATCGTTACGATGCCGCCGAAAAAATCGAGATAGCGGCGCCCGTCGGCATCCCAAACGAACTGATTCTTGGCCCGCTCGATTACCAACGGCTCGCCGAAATAATGAAAAACAGCCGGAAACAGAAACTCACGGCCCGCAAGGATGATCTCGTTGCGATCCATCTCCATTTCATCCTACAGGCGGCCGCGCGGCGACAATCCCGCTGAAGCCGCGGAATCTGGTATGCGGAGAAGCTGCGGATCTACCGCCCCAGAACAGCCGCAAGCCGCGCCGGCTCGTCGGTAATGATCCCGTCCACGCCCAAAGCAATCAGACGCCGCATTTCGGACTCCTCGTTCACGGTCCAGGCAAAAACTTCCAGCCCTTCTTCGTGAACCTCGCGGATCAGCTCGCGCGAAGCCAGACGGAATTGCGGAATCACCACATCGATCGGGCTGTTATGCCGCGACTCCCCGTCCTGCGTACGGTTGTAAATGAATCCCAAGCGCACCTCGGGGCACAGCTCATGGACCTTATTCAGCATGTCCGTGTTGAACCCGCTGACCATCACTTGCGAAAGATTCGCCCACCGTTTGATCGACGCGACCGCCTGTTCCTCGAATCCGCCCGTCTTGAACTCGATGTCCATAAAGGTTTTCTTCCCGAACTGCTTCAAAACATCTTCGAACAAAGGCACTTCGAACCCGTTCCTCAGGTCGCGGAACTTCTCGTAGGGTGTCGACTGAACCGAACGACTGCCGACAACCGAGCCATGCACGACCACGAGTTGCCCGTCCCCGGATTGCCGGATGTCGAGCTCGAACCCGTCCGCGCCCTGCTCCAGCGCATGCTCGAAGCTGGGGATCGTGTTTTCCGTGAAACCGGAGGCTCCCCGGTGTCCAATGATGACAACCTTATGCATTTGCCGTGTCTCTGTATCTATTTGAGTGCGTGAGGGCCGGCCGGCGGAAGTCCCTGCGGCGGAGGGAATGAAAACAGGGAACTGCTGCTCTATCTGCCTGAACCTGCATCACAGCATACCATAATCGCGCGGCGCTGCTTTCCGGCGGCAATGTCTGCCGCCCGGCGTCCGCAGCCGAAGCCGGGCCGCTGCTTACAATAGAAGCGCAATGCCTCGAAACGTATCGCGCCGCGCCTTTTTCGGAGCCGTATCGACCGCCGCTCTAACCTCCATGCCACGCGCTCGGGCGCAGGGAGGGAAACCCAACATCGTCCTGATCATGACCGATCAGCAGTCGATGAGCGCTCTCGGCGCCAATGGCAATCCCTATTTGAAGACCCCGGCCATGGACAGCCTCGCCGCCGGCGGCGTGAGCTTCACCGAATCCTATTGCACTTATCCGGTCTGCTCTCCGGCCCGCAGCAGCATCATGACCGGTCTCATGCCGCATCAAACCGGGGTAAGAAAAAACGGCCAACCGATCGCGGAAGGCATCCCCAATCTCGGCCGGCATTTCCAACAGCACGGTTACCGGACGCACTATGCCGGCAAGTGGCACCTGCCCAAAGGGTTTGGCGAACCCGCAGGGTTCGAAACGCTGATCGGCGGCCACACGCTCGGAGCGCACATGGACGAGCCGCTGGCGACGAAGTGCGTCGAATTTCTGCACAAGGGGCCGCAAGAGCCGTTCCTGCTCGTGGCCTCTTTCATGAATCCTCACGACATTTGCCACTGGATCCGCGGCCACGAAGGGAGCCGCGATTACGAGACCACCGCGCAGTACCCGCCGGCGCCGGGAAACTTCTGGCGCGACCCGCAAGAGCCCGAATACATGATTCATCACCGCGAGGCCAACTACAATCGCATGTCCAACTCGCTGCACATCTCCAAGGAGTGGAAAGTCGACGATTTTCGGCACTATCTGCACGACTACTACCGCATGGTCGAGGATGTCGACCGGCAGATCGGCCGCGTGCTTTCGGCGCTGCGCTTCCGCGGCCTCATGGAAAACACGGTCGCCGTGCTGACGTCCGATCACGGCGAAGGCATGGGGGCGCATCGCTGGACACAAAAAGCCGCATTTTGGGAAGAGACCGCCAAAGTGCCGCTCATCGTTGCCGGGAAGGGAATCGAACGCCGCGGCAAAGTCGATAGTCGGACTCTCGTATCCGGAGCGGATATCGTCCCCACTCTTTGCGACTACGCCGCAACGCCGTTGCCCAGCCGTGTTGCGGGAACAAGCCTGCGGCCGGCGATCCAGGGCAATTCGCTGGACCGCGACTTTGTCGTCTGCGAGCTTGCCGATCTCGGCTTTCCGGACCGCGCGGGCCGTATGCTGCGGACCGGCCGCTACAAGTATGTAGCGTTCAACGGAGGCGCCCGCCCGGAACAGTTGTTCGACCTCGATCTCGACCCTGGAGAAGTGAGCAACCTGGTCGTCGCAAACCAGAAACCAGCGGAGCTGCAACGCCACCGCAATCTCTTGAAGCAATGGATACGAGATACCAGAGACGACTTTGAAATGCCGCCCCAAGCCGCTTGAAAATCAAGGCTTAAAAGCCAATAGGCGTAACCGCGAAAACCTCTTCCCAGGATTCGCCTGGCGCGATCTGCTGCAAGTCGGCGTAGCGGCCTCGATGGGCCAGGTTGAAGGCATTGGTGATGCCCGACATCGGCTCGAAGCAGATAAAATTCCGTCCCTTGCCGTCGGGAGCGTAAATCACGGCCGTCGAGTATT
The DNA here is from genome assembly GCA_965214915.1 of Bryobacterales bacterium. GTDB lineage: Bacteria > Acidobacteriota > Terriglobia > Bryobacterales > UBA6623 > CATQHP01. Next base: position 1,149,673 of record CBDCCP010000002.1, read on the forward strand.
TCTCTCCGTATGAGACAGTCAACTTTTCACGCCCTCCGCTAACCGAGAAATGCGCAAGGCCGGCCGCGTCCCGCCGCAAGCCGCCGAAAACGTGGTCGAGAAACACTCCTTCGAGCTCGAGAGCGTTCGCTTCCGGGAAGCGGACGGCCACGGGGACCTTTTTCCCGGTCGGAATCAGCTTGTCGTCGAGTTCCCAAAGGCTTTGCGCGGCGATATGAACGCGCCACCGATCACGCGGCGCATCGTGCAATTGAAAATAAGGATGGTAGCCGATCGACAAAGGCATCGCCTCGGCGCTTCGGTTGACAACGCGGGTGCGCGTCTCCAGCGTATGGCCGCTTAAGCGATACGTCATCTCAATCGTGTGCGCGAACGGAAATTGCGCCAACAGGGCAGGAAACTCATCGAACCGCAACTCGCTCGTCACCGCGGCCGCGTTGCCGTCCGCTCGCAAATCGACAATCTTCCAAGCCGGGGAATACGCCAGCAATCCGTGAATCGGCCGGCCCGACGGGTCGCGCTCGAAATTGCCGAGCCCCGCATTCAGAAGATACCGCGCGCCGTTCGCATAGTAGCCGTCTTCATCCAGCCGATTGGCCCAAGGCGCGAGGAACGGGTTCCCGCAAAACTGCGGAGCGGCGGCAAATTCCGCGACCGATTCGTACGGAAACCAGTATGCGTTCTTGCCGTTGACCAGGAACTCGTAGGCGATGTTGCCGATCTCGGCTGCGATCGAAACCGTTGTGCCGTCGGCGTTGTTGGTCAAGCGCGCGACGGCAACGCCGTCGACGGCGGTTTTCGTTGCCGAGTATCGTTGCGCGGCGGCGGACATGGAATCGGCGCTCACTCTTCAAGAATTTCGCGCAACTCGGTGTCTTCCTGACAGCACATGCAACGGCCGGGCTCGTATGTCGTGATATGGCAGATCTCGCAGTAATAGGTCACGCGGTAGCGCCGGCCGTCCTTGACGGTGAACGCCCGGTTGACCTCGAACCGGCCGTCCGCCGCCTCGCGCCCGAGCGCCTCCCAGGTGCGGCCGGCAAGTTGCGGATCGCGCATCGTGCGCTCCAAAAGCTCGTCCACCGCCAGCTCGACCGCGCGCCCGGCAGTCGTAATCAGTTGCAGAGGCCGGCCCTCAACCGGCTGCGCGAGCTGTCCCCGGATGCTCTCGCCGCCGGCCGACGCCGCGGGCGGGCCGGAAACGAGCAGCAACCCCATGAATATAATTGCCGATAACATATATTATGTCAACTTTCTGAACCTGCGGATGCGCTACTCATCATACTGCGTTCCCTCTCAGGCGACTTTCCGCAGGACGATCGACGAGTTCTTGCTGCCGAAGCCGATGCAGTTGCACAGCGCGAACTCCAGGTCTTGCTTGCGGCCGATGTCCGGGACATAGTCCAGGTTGCATTTGGGGTCCGGAGCATCGAGATTGATCGTCGGCGGCAGGACGCCGTCGCGCATGGCCAGCAACGTGGCCGCAATCCCCGCCGCGCCCGAAGCGCCCTGCGGGTGCCCGATCATGGATTTCAGAGCCGAGCCGCAAAGGCGGTCTGCGTGCGAGCCGAAGCAATTGCGAACCGCTTTGGTTTCAATACGGTCGTTCAACTCAGTTGAAGTGCCGTGCAAGTTGACGTATTGAATCTGCTCCTTCTCGATTCCGGCGTTGCGGACAGCCATTTCCATCGACAGCGCCGGGTCTTCCCCTGCTTCTTCCAGACGCACGCGATGATAAGCTTCGCAGTTCGAGCCGTAGCCGGCCACCTCGCCGTAAATCTTTGCGCCGCGGGCTTTGGCCCGCTCCAGAGTCTCCAAGGTGAAAAACCACGAGCCTTCGCCGATGACGAACCCGCTGCGGTTGACCGAAAACGGCCGCGAGCCGCGCTCGGGCGCGTGATTCCATTTGGTGGTCATGATCCGCATGAGTTGAAATCCGCGGATGATGAGATACGACAGCGGCGCATCGACTCCTCCGACGAGCGCGGTTTGCAGCATCCCTGTTCGAACGTGTTGCGAGGCATAGTAAACGGCATCGGTTGACGAAGTGCATCCGGTGGAAATAATATGGCTCAGCCCGCGGGTGCCGAAACCCATCGAGACTTCGCTGGCCAAGCCGCCGATGGTCGAGGTCGGGATGGTATAGACGCTGACTTCCCTCTCGCGGGACGCGTAATACAGCCGGTACTGGTCTTCAGTGAAGACTTGGCTTCCCCCGCCGGAGCCGACGAGCACGCCGATACCGCGCAACTCTTCGAGCGGCATCGACGCCGTGTCCAGGCCGGCGTCGGCCAGCGCTTCGCCGGCGGCGGCCCGCGCCAGCGCTACGGCTCGCGAGACGTGCTTGCGGTACTTGCGGTCGATGTGAGCGTCTTCGTCGAAATCCCGTATTTCACCGGCAATGGTGCAATTCAGGTCGGCGACATCGAACGATTCGATGGTCTTGACCCCGCTGACGCCATTGCGGGTGGCTTTCCAAAAATTTTCACGGCCGATACCGTTGGGAGAGACGCAACCGATACCGGTGACGACGACACGAGTGGATTCCTTCATACAGTGAGACTTGCCGGTTGACTACAGCGCCATCGAACGCGCCGTAAGTTTCGCGGTTCGACGAATCGTGGTCGAGATCAGGAGAACTTCTATGATAGCGCCATAATGCACAGATCGTCACTTCAACCGCCGCTGCGTGACTTTTGCCGCGGGCTGTCGGGCGTATATGATGGTCAATTGACTTGCTCGGCCGTTCCCTTCCTATGCGTTTCGTGGACGGACGGCAACCGCCGCAAGCATTGCTTCAATGAGTTCGCAAAAGAGAGTCGCCGCGCTCGTTCGCATTCTGCTCCGACCGGGATTGCGTGTGTTGCCGGCCGTCGCCGCCGCTTTGGCCGCGCCTGCCGCCGAGCAGCCGATCGAATTCCCGCACAACAAGCACGTCGCGCTCAACCTGGAGTGCGTGGATTGCCATAGCCGGGCCGATGTCGGCGACGCGGCAACCATCCCCAGCATCGTGCAATGCATGCTGTGCCACGAAAAGATCGCAACCGACCGGCCCGAAGTTCAAAAATTGGCGGCATTCGCCGCAGCCGGCCGCGAGCCGCCTTGGGTTCGCATTTACCGCTTCAACCGCGAGGGGCATGTGCTCTTCCGGCATGCCCCCCATGTCCGCGCCGAGATTCGCTGCGCGGTTTGCCACGGCGATATGGCCGCGGCGGTGACGGCGCAGCCGCTCGTGAAACATACAATGGGAACCTGTCTCAACTGCCATCGGGAGCAAGGGGCGAGCGAGGACTGCGCGGCCTGCCACAACTAGCGCGGCGCAAAGAGACACTGAAAGAGCGCATGGACAGGCGGAACTTTTTCAAGCTGGTGGGGACGGCCTCGGGAGGCGCGGTTGCCGGCGCCTGCGGCCGCGAAGCCAACGAGATCATTCCTCTGCTCGTGCCCGAAGAACAGATTGTTCCGGGTATCGAGGAGTGGCGCCCGAGCGTTTGCCGGCAATGCCCTGCGGGCTGCGGAACTATTGTCCGCGTCATGCGCGCGGAACGCATCCTCGAGATCGACGGCGAGAAGGTTCGCAAGCCGATTGCAGCGGTCAAGAAGATCGAGGGAAACCCGCTCGACCCCGTGAGCGGCGGAAGGATTTGCGGCCGCGGGCAGGCGGCGGTGCAAAGACTCTATCATCCCGACCGCCCCCGCGGGCCGAAAATCCGCAACGATGCCGGGGTTCTGGAAGACGCTTCGTGGGATGCGGCCCTCGACCGCGCGACGGAAGCTTTGCGCGCGGCGTCTCCGCAACAGGTTTTGTATCTCGCTTCAGCCATGTCCGGGTCGCGAAGCGCCGCCGTCTCGGCTTTTCTCGAGGGATGCGGTTACGCTCCGGCGCGAACGGCGGGAACGTTCGATTTCGAGGTGGAACGCGCCGCGGCGCAGTACGCTTTCGGCTGGGACGGCATCCCGCTGTACGAGATTCAGGATGCCGACTTCGTGTTGAGCATCGGCGCGGATTTTCTGGGCGGCTGGGTCTCTCCGGTGTTGTATTCGAGGCGCTTCGGCCATATGCGGCGAGGCCGCGAGAGCATTCGGGGAGCGTTGTTCCATGCCGAATCGCGGTTCTCGCAGACGGCCTGGGCGGCCGACCGCTGGCTGCCGGTCGTTCCGGGGGGCGAGCATGCGTTTGCTCTGGCGATCGGCGCGCTGCTCCTCCAACGGCACGGGAAAGACGCCGATTCCCTGCCCCCGGCTCTCGCGGAGACTCTGCGCCAAGCGGACATTGCCGGGCTGTGCGCGCAAAGCGGCGTGCGGCAGTCTTGGGTGGAAGAAACTGCCGGGCGTCTGGCGTCCGCCGCGGCTCCGGTCGTCATCGGCGGGGCCAGCATTGTCCGCAAGAACTCCGTCGCCGCGACAGCGGTCACTAACGCGCTCAATCTGATCCTCGGCAACGTGGGCCGCGCGGGCGGCGTGAAGTCGCCGTCCCGTCCGCTGGAGACGGCCGCTGTCGATACCGAGGCCGTCCGTCCCAAGGCGGTATTCCTCGACGGCATCGCCGACACCGCTATCCCGCCCCGCGTACGGGCTTTATTGGATGCGGCGACCGTAATCGCTTTTCAATCGAGCGCACACGCCGACGTGCTGCTGCCCGACCATGACGCGCTTGAAGCCGACCGCGTTGTCTCGCCCATAACGGCCCCCGGATACGCCCTGACCGGCGGCCCTTCGTTCGTCCGCCCTTTGTACGATACGCGGGCGACCGAAGAGGCGCTGTCCGCTATCGCCAGGCGGCTCGGCAGATCCGCCGCCGTTCCGCCGCCGCCCTACGAGCGGATATTCTCTGCGCAGCAGGGCTTTGCCGACGCAGGCGAGTTCGCCTCTTACGCCGAGCGCCAAGGCGGCTGGTGGGAAGAGCGTTCCGAAGAAACTCCCGCGCTCCCCGATCTCGAAGGGCCGTGGGGACCTACTGCGTCTCCCGGCGCGATGGCGACGCCCGAGTATCCGCTGACGTTTCAAGTCTTCTCCTCCGTTCAATACGGCGACGGCGGCGGGGCCGACTTGCCCTGGTTGAGGCAGCTTCCCGACCCGGCTTCGTCGCTGATGTTCGATCTGCCGTTGGAGATCGATCCGGGCGCCGCGGCTGCGCTCGGCGTTCGCAACGGCGACCGCGTCAAGGCGAGTTCCGCCTTCGGTTCCCTGGAAGCTTCGGCGTACGTCAATCCGGCGGCGGTTCCCGGCGTCGTGAGCCTGGGTTTGGGGGGAGCGGCGGACGCTTTGGCGCTGCTTCCGCCGGAGTCGGCCGACGGCGCGGGCGCACAAATTTTCTCCTGCGCGGCGCGTGTCGAACGGGTTGGGCGCTCCGACCGTTTTTTGCAGTTCACGCGGATAGACCGCGAGGAAGCGCCGGTGCGCTCGTAGCCGGCCGCAGGGTATTGGAAAATCGAATTGCCGATGGCTGAAGAAAAACATCCGCAGTGGGCCATGGCCATCGACCTCGATCGCTGCACCGGGTGCGAAGGCTGCGTTGTCGCCTGTCACGCCGAGAACAACGTGCCGCTGACCAGCCTGGACGAAGCGGAAAAAGGGCGCATGAAGCACTGGATCCGCATCGACCGCTACTACGCAGGGACCTTTCCGGATATCAAGGTCAAATACCGCCCCGTCATGTGCCAACAGTGCGACGACGCGCCGTGCGAGCCGGTCTGCCCGGTTTACGCGACGTACCAGAACGAAGAAGGGCTGAATATCCAGGTCTATAACCGCTGTGTGGGCACGCGCTACTGCGCCAACAACTGCCCTTACACGGTCCGCTATTTCAACTACGAAGATCCATTCTGGCCCGAACCGCTCGAACTGCAGCACAACCCCGACGTCTCGATTCGTCCGGGCGGCGTGATGGAGAAATGCACCTTCTGCTTGCAGCGCATTCAACGCGGCAAGCTGGAGAGTAAAGAAGAAAACCGCGAGCTTGCCGATGGCGACATTCAACCCGCCTGCGTGCAAGGCTGCCCGGCCGAAGCCATGGCGTTCGGGGACATCGGCGACCCCGAGAGCAAAGTTTCGCAATGGGCCGGAAGCGGACGGTCAACGCAACTGCTCGACGAGTTGGGCACGAAGCCGCGCGTGTTCTATCTGGAGAAAGGCGCTTAGCCGATGACGGCCGCGACCGAAGAGCGCATCCGGCAAGACCTCCTGCGGCCGCTGAGCGGAGCGAGCGCCGGCTACCTCGCCGCGGCGTCATTCTGCTCGCTGGTCGTTGCCGCGGGCGCCGTTGCCTGGGGGCTGCAGATCGACCGCGGCATGGTCGTTACCGGACTGGCGCGGCCGGTCTATTGGGGCTTCTACATCGTCAATTTCGTCTTCTGGATCGGCATCTCCCATGCGGGCACGCTTATTTCCGCGATTCTGCGCTTGACCGACGCCGGCTGGCGCAAGCCCGTCACCCGCGCCGCCGAGGCGATCACGCTGTTCGCGTTGATGATCGGCGGCATGTTTCCGTTGATCCACCTGGGACGGGTTTGGCTCTTTTATTGGCTGCTGCCCTACCCTAATGAGCGCCTGCTCTGGCCCAATTTCCGCTCGCCGCTGGTGTGGGACATGATGGCCATCCTGACCTACCTCGCCGGCAGTTTTCTCTATCTGTATTTACCGTTGATTCCCGATTTCGCGCTGCTGGCGAAGCGGACGACGGGACTGCGTTCGAAAATCTGCGGCCTGCTCTCTCTGGGTTGGAGCGGCGCGGATTATCAATGGCGCGCTCTGGAACAGGCGAACAAGCTGATGGCCGTGATCATTCTCGCCATCGCGGTTTCGGTTCACTCGGTGGTTGCCTTCGACTTTTCGATGTCTCTGGCGCCAATGTGGCATTCGACGATCTTCGCGCCGTATTTCGTCGCGGGGGCGATTTTCAGCGGCATCGGCGCGCTGGTGGTCGTAATGGCCGCCATTCGAAAATTTCTGCGGCTGGAAAACTATCTGCGGCCCGTCCACTTCGACAACCTGGGGAAGCTGCTGCTGCTCATGAGCGTCGTCTGGCTTTACTTCACCGCATCCGAGCACCTGACCGTCTGGTACGGCAACAATCCGCTCGAGATGAACGTCTTTCAAGCGCGGGAGCACGGGGGCTTTGGTCTGGCGTCCGTGCTGATGGTGGTTTGCAACTTCGCAATCCCGTTCGTTTTGCTGGGCATCCGCAGGCTGCGCACGATTCCGACAATTGTCTTCAGCGGTTTTTCGGTGCTCGCAGGCATGTGGCTGGAGCGTTTTTTGATCGTTTTGCCGACGCTCGCGAACCCGCCGCTGCGGGCGGCCGCGGGAACTTATCTGCCGTCCGCCGTGGAACTGGCCATTACGGCTGCGACCTTCGCTTCGATGGCCCTGTTGTATCTGTTGTTTGTCAAGGCCGTGCCGATCATCGCCGTCTGGGAGTACGAACATGAAGCTGACGGCTAAGTTCGCGACACGGCCCGCGCTCGAAGCGGCCCTGCGCTCCGCCGCCTGCGCTCGGGCGGTTGTCTATTCGTCGAAGCCGGTAGAGCTCGCATCGGGCGCGCGCGACCGCCCTGGCCGGATGTCGCTGCTCGCAGTGACCGGCGCAGTCGCCGCCGGGGCGGGAATGACCTTGTTCATGCTCTGGACCCAGGGCGATTACCCGCTTGTTACCGGCGGAATGCCGCTCCAGTCGCTCTGGCCGATCGGGGTCGTCACCTATGAGGCGACGATGCTCGGCGCCGTTGCCGGCACGCTGCTGGGATTTCTTGGCGAAGGGCGTTTTTTCCGAAAAAAATCCGCCCCCGGCGAAGCGGTCGATTCTGCATGGCTGTTTTTGCAGTTGCCGTGCCAGGCCGGCGAAGCGGACCGCCTGGCCGAGCAACTTCGCGCAGCGGGAGCCGTTTCCGTCGAGAGGGAGCAGGACTGATGCGCCGCCTCCTCCTGCTCGCGGCGCTGCTGCCGCTCTGCGCCGCGTCCGCGGCGGAGCGTAAAGCCCCGCCATGGGAGAAGCCGCTCGCGGCCGGCCGGCAGTTGTATCGGGACAACTGTATCGTCTGCCACGCCATCGAGCCCGACAAGCCGGCCAAGATCGGCCCCAATCTTTTTCGTTTCTTTCAGAACGAGTTGACGCCATTGACCAAGGCGGCGCCGACCGAAGCCTACATGCGCATCAAGATCCAGTTCGGCGGCGACCTGATGCCCGCTTACGTGGGCCGGCTCAGCGAGCGCAATATGGACCGCCTGGTCGAATACATCCGCTCGCGCAAGTAGAACCGGGCGGACAAGCGCCGGCCGCTCATAATGAACGTATGACGGGTGGCCCGAACTCGCTCAATCTGAACGTTCGAGGAATCGGGACTTCGGCTACGCTGGCCATCAGCGAAGAGTCTCAGCGGCTGCGCAACGAAGGCCGCGCCATCTATCGATTGGGACTCGGACAATCCCCCTTCCCCGTCCCGGAACCGGTTGTCGAATCCCTGCGCGTCAATGCTCATCAAAAAAGCTACTTGGCCGTGAAGGGGCTGCGCACGCTTCGCGAGGCCGTGGCGGACTATCACCGGCGCCGGCGCCAACATGCCGAATGCACTGCGGACGACGTGCTGATCGGGCCGGGATCGAAGGAATTGATGTTTCTCTTGCAGCTCAGCTATTACGGCGATCTCGTGATCCCCATACCGAGTTGGGTCTCGTACGCCCCGCAAGCGCACATCATCGGCCGCCACGTGCGCTGGCTCAAAACCGACCCCGCCAACTATTGGCGACTCACTCCCCGGGAACTCAACCGGGTTTGCAGCGACGATCCGCAACGTCCGCGGCTGGTCGCGCTGAATTATCCGTCGAACCCGACCGGCGGTTCCTACACGGCAGAGCAACTCGAAGAGCTCGCTCAAGTCGCCCGGCATTACCGGGTGATTATGCTCTCCGACGAGATCTACGGCGAGCTGCATCATCAAGGACGGCACGTGTCGATCGCCCGCTACTATCCTTCGGGAACGATCGTTTCCGGCGGACTGAGCAAGTGGTGCGGCGCCGGCGGCTGGCGGCTGGGGACTTTCACCTTTCCGCCAAGTCTGCGCTGGCTGCTGGAGGCAATGGCGAATGTCGCCAGCGAAACCTATACCTCGACGAGCGCTCCGATCCAATATGCGGCCGTACGGGCGTTTCAATCCGACTCGCGCATCGAACGCTACATCGTGCAGTCGAGGCGCATACTCTCAGCTTTGGGACTCGAGTGCGCGCAACGGCTGCGCAAAGCCGGAGTCTTGGTTCACGAACCCGAGGGCGGCTTTTACCTGTTCCCCAACTTCGCGCCCCATCGAGACAATCTGCGGGCGCGAGGGGTGGCCACCGCCGCCGATCTTTGCCAACGCCTCTTGCATGAGGCGGGCGTGGCGCTCTTGCCGGGAAGCGGTTTCGGGCTGCCCGAAGAGGACCTGCGCGCCAGGCTGGCCTACGTCGATTTCGACGGCGCCGGCGCGCTCGTCGCCGCGGAATCCCATCCGCTCGACCGGCCGCTGCCGCCTGAATTTCTCGCAAGCCATTGCGGCCCGGTATTGCGCGCGGCCGATCTTATAGGGGACTGGTTGAACGCTTGAACCCCGACACGATAACCTACGGAACTACGAATCGCATGGCTCAGAATACGTTCGACATCGTTTCCAAAGTCGATCTCCCCGAGGTTCAGAACGCCGTTCAACAGACGATCAAAGAGATTCGGCAGCGCTACGATCTCAAAAACGCCGGCAGCGAGGTCGAGCTCGACATCGAGACGCCCAAGATCGTTTTACGCTGCCCCGACGAGTTCGTTTTGCGGCAGGTCGGCGACGTCTTGCAACAAAAGCTTATCCGGCGCAAGATTCCGATGAAGGCGCTGACCTTCGGGGCCGTGCGCCCCGCCGCCGGTTCGAGCGTCATCCAGGACATCGCTCTGCAACAAGGCATTCCCAACGAGAAAGCTCGCGAGATCGTTAAAGTCGTGAAAAAGACCAAGCTGAAAGTTCAAGCGGCGATTCAGGGCGACCAAGTGCGTATCGGCGGGAAGCGGCGCGACGACTTGCAGGCCGTCATCGCGGCGCTGAAGGACAAGGATTTCGGAATCGACATGCAGTTTACGAACTACCGTTAGCCATGCCCGGCATGCTGAAATCACTATTTTTGAAAGGCCCCGCAGGACGCCTTGAAGCGTTGCACGAGGAACCCGGCGGCGGCGCGGCGATTACCCGCGCGGCAGTCATTTGCCACCCGCATCCGCTGTACGGCGGAACGATGCACAACAAGGTGGTCTTTCGGCTGGCGAGGGCCGCGCGGCGGACAGGCGCGGCCGTCTTGCGCTTCAATTTCCGCGGCGTCGGCGCCGGCGAAGGCTCCTACGACGAGGGCCGCGGCGAGCAAGACGATTGCCGGGCCGCGGTCGCCTATATGCGCAACCGATACGAGGGCATCCCGCTGGTCGTCGGCGGGTTCTCGTTCGGCGCCCGAATCGCTCTGCGGGTGTGTTGCGGCAAATCCGGAATCGAGCGCGTGGTCGCCGTCGGAACGGCCGTCAATTACGGCGACTGGAGCTTTTTATCACAATGCAGTTGCGCCAAGCACTTCATCCAGAGCACGAACGATGAGCACGGCTCGCGCGAGAATCTCCAGCGGGTTTACGACCGAACGCCCGCCCCCAAGCAGCTTACCTGGGTGGAAACATCGAACCATTTCTTTTCAGACGCCCTTGACGATCTGGAGGCCGCGGCTCTCGCCGCCCTGGCCTGATTACGGGAAACGCCCCTTGCCCCGAACCCACAGCATCGCCGAGCGGCTCACCTGGGACCATCCCGAAATCGTCGATCTCGTGGAACGGGCGCTGGCCGAAGACATCGGCGGCGGCGACGTAACCACCGCAGCCTGCGTGCCGGAAGATCGGCGGGCATCGGGCTTTTTTCTCTCCCGCGAGCCTTTGGTTCTGGCTGGCGTGCCGCTGTTGGCTTTGCTCTATCGGCGTGAGGAAGTATGCCTGCTCCACGGCGACGGCGATTCATTGCCGGCCGAAACCGTCTTCGCCCGTGTCAGCGGTTCGGCGCGCAGACTGCTGGCGCTCGAGCGTACGGCGCTGAATCTGCTCCAGCGGGCCTGCGGCATCGCCACGGCCACGCGAAAATTCGTCGCAGCCGTAACAGGAACGAAATGCAAAGTGCTCGATACCCGCAAAACGGCGCCCGGAATGCGCCGGTTCGACAAGCTGGCGGTCCGGGCCGGGGGCGGATCGAACCATCGTCTCGGCCTGTTCGACGCCGTTTTGATCAAAAACAATCACATCGCCGCGGCCGGCGGAGTCGCTCGGGCGCTCGACAACTGCCGCCGGAGCAGCAGTCTCTCCATCGAGATCGAAGTGAGAACGCTCGACGAGCTCCGCGAAGCCCTTGCCTGCGGCGCCGACCGCTTGCTGCTGGACAATTTCACGCCCGAACGGGTCCGCGAAGCGGTTGCGGTCATCGGCGGGCGCGCCCAAATCGAGGTATCCGGCAACATCAAGCTCGACACGATTCGCGCCTACGCGGAGAGCGGCGCCGATTTCGCGTCCGTCGGCGCACTCACCCATTCCGCGCCCGCGGCGGATATCAGTTTCCGGCTGGAATGACGAGCGGCCGCGTTACTTGCCGCTTCCCAGCCGTATTTTTCGGTCGTAGCCGGTCATCTCCAGATAGCCTGCTCCCTCGATCGGTTCCCCGCCTCGTGTCCCTTCGTAGCGAACGGCGCCCTCCCAGTAAGTGGGGGCTGCCGACCCGCGCGTGAACATTTCCTGGCTATCCATCAGGGGCATGCAGCGCAACTCGAGCGCAAGCTTGGGGACGCGAATCGTCCACTCGAGCGGATACTGTGCGCCGGAATCCGGACTCTGCCAAGTGCGCCCCGGCGTCAGCGAGAACTCCGCGGCCTCGATATGAGCAGCGGTCCCGCGCGCATCGACGAACGTTCCCGAAGAGAAAGCGTCGTGGGCGCCGTCCTCACGGCGTAGGCCGTACAGCATCAACTCCGTGCCGTCGTTCAACTGGATGCTCATCCAGTCCCAGCCCTGCAGATTCGGCCCTATGCTGTCGGAAGAGAACTCGTGATCCATCCATGAAGCGCCTTCAACGGCATAGACCTCGCCGCCGACCCGGATGCTGCCGGTTGTCGCCAGCCGCGTAAACGAGATGTAGTGCGACGCGCGGCCCAACCCCTGCGACTTTTGACTCACGCCGTCCACGCCGTTCACGACTGGAGGTTTTACCGGTTGCAGCGCGAAGTCGATGCTGACATCGCCGGCAACGGCAAACAGCGATTGCCCGCCGCCGGGAGCCCAGCGGGAGCTCCAGTTGCCGTTCCAAATGGCCGATTTCTCTTGCGAGGCGCCCGCCAGCCCCGGCCCCGCGCGGTTCAATCGCTCGTGGCGGTAAAACCGTCCCGCCTCGATATCGCTCAAGGCGAAGTGCGCAAGATAAACCCGATCGATATCCCAAGGAGTCTCCGCCGGCTCGCCGCGCTCGACGGCAAGCCGAAAAAAAGTCAGCTCGTAGCCGAACCGCCGCCCCTCGACAGTCTTGACATTGCCCGTGTAGTACCACCATTCGACTTCGAATGCCGAATGCTCGAAGTGATCCCGCGGAAACTCGAATGCGTAATCCGGCAGAGCGCGCTCGAAAGCAGCCGCGGTGGAGGCATATAAGCCTATTACAATCAGCAAACAAAAAATCATTCTTCGTGTACCGCTTCGCTTGGATCGACGGCCGCGGCAAGCCGCGCCGGATACAACCCGGCCAACACCGCAGAGAGATGAATCCCGGTCAAGCCCGCGAGCAGCAGTCCCACCGGCCAATGAAACTGAATCGTCCACCCGAACGACTGCTCGTTGATGACGTAAATCAATACGAGCGACAACCCGACGCCCAGCACAAGCCCCATCAGGTTTGAAAGCATCCCCAACAATCCTGCCTGGACGAGCACAATGCTGCGAATCTGTTTTGCCGAAGCTCCCACGAAGCGCAAAACGCCGATCTCCCGGCGCCGGTCGATGACGAGCGCAAGCAGCCCCCCCGCCATGCCCAATACGGCGACGACGATAGCCACGGCTTCAAGCGCGTAAGTAATCGCGAACGTTCGATCGAACACCGCGATTCCCTGCTCTCGCAACGTCCGGTTGGTCGCCGCGAAAATACTGAACTCGCCCGTTGCCTCCATGACGGCCTGCCGCGCGCGCTGCACATCGACTCCCGGGTAGAGATAGACAGCCAGGTTGCTCGGCCGCGGGTCGGGAAGATACCGCAAAAATATCGAGCGGTCGCCAACGATGAAGCCCTGTTCGCCGGAATAGTCGTAATAGACGCCGGCGACCCGAAACTCGACTTCCCGGCCGGCCAGCGGCAAGGCAATGCGGTCTTCCGCATGCACGTCGTGCTTGCGGCTGAACGGCTCGCTGACGATCACGCTGTCGCCGGAAGCAAGACTGTCCCATATCTTTTCTTCCGCCGGGCCTTCGAGAAACCGCGTCGCCGCCCGCCGTCCGTGGATATCGACCTGCCCAAAGGCCAACGTCGCCGGCAATGCATTGTAGGTAATCCTATAGCTGCGAAAACGATCTACGGCCGATACTTCAGGCAATGCTTGAATCCGGTCGGCGATTTCGGGATTCATTGTCGGCGAGAAGCCGCCGCCCCCGCGCCCGGCGGGCCGCACGTACAGATCGGCGCCGAGTTGATGATTCATCCAGAGGATCACGGTATCGCGGAAACTGCCGACCATAATGCCAATACTGACCATCATTGCCGCCGCAGTGGCAAGTGCGGCTACCAGCGCCGAAGTCCGCGCCAGCGACGCCGCGAGTCCGCAGGCGGCCAGAAAGCCTTCCGCGCCAAAAAGTTGGGCCGGCCCGCGCGCCGCCGCGCGCAGGATGCGCTCTGCCGCCGCGGGCGTCGCCAACGCCGCCCCGGCAATCAGCAGAATCGCCGCACCGTATCCGGCGACGGGAATCCTGCTCCAGGCCGGAACTAAACAAAGAGCCGCTCCGCCGGCGACGCAAAAAACGGCATACAGGAAATGCGCGCCGCTGCGCCGTCTTGCCTCGTACTCGATCCGCGCCTTGCCCATGGCCGCGGAGGGCGCCGCCGCCGAAGCCTCGGCGGCGGGCAGCCAGGACGCGAGCAGCGCCGTGCCCAGGCCGCAGAAAACCGCGGCCAGCACGGACTCGACGGAAAACCGAATCGCGCCCGGAGTACTGGTGACATAGAGCGAGCTGACCGTCGCGCCCATGGCCTCGACCGCGCCCGCCGCCAGAGCCCACCCCAGCGGGATGCCTAGCGCGCTGCCGGCAAGCCCAAAAAGCGCGCCCTCGAGCAAAAACGCACAGCGGATCGTCAAGCGCGAAGCTCCCAGAGCGCGCAGAACCCCGATTTCCGTCCTCCTGTGCACGACCGAGACCGCGATCGTGTTGTAGATCAAAAAAGCCCCGACGATCATCGCGATGTAGCTCAAAACGCGAAGGTTCAAGCGGAACGCCCGCAGCATCCGCCGGTTCCCCTCGGAGCGGGCGCCGGCTGGCTCGAAAGCGGCGCCGGCAGGCAGGGCATCGCGGACCGCCCGCTCCCACTCGCCGCCTTCGGGCGCATCGTAAACGTAAATTCGGTCGATCCTGCCGAGGCGGTCGAGGAGGCGCTGAGCGTGCGCGATGTCCATCGCCGCGAATCGGTCTTGCGCGCCCGCTTGAGCCCGGCCGCGGTTCAGCACGCCGGCGACCCGCAGCCGATGCGTGCGGTCGTTGATCGTCATCTCGACCGTATCGCCTTCTGCGTAACCCAACGCGGCGCCGACGAAAACCCCCGGCTCGGTCAGGCGCTCTCCGCGGTTCTCGCGGAATGCGGCGGCCTCGACCGCGGCAACCGGATCCCCGACGATATCGACGCCGAAAAACGGAACCCGCTCGCGCTGCGGGCCGACGAGCGCATAGTCTTCCATGCGCGCGGCGAACCGGAGCGGATAGGGCAGCCGCGCCAGATCGCCCAGCGCCCGCTCCGGCGCCCCGCCTACGGCGCTGATCTCGTAAACCGCTGCGCCGCTAAGAGTTTCCAGCGAAGACCGGAACGATCCCGTGGAGGATTCTCCGGCCAGATCGATGGCCGTGACCACGGCAACGCCCAGCGCTACGGCGAGCGTGGTCAACAGCGCGCGCAACGGCTCGCGCAGCAGCGGACGAACAATCAGGCGGACAAACAATCGTGCGGCGTTCATCGTTTAACCGCCGCTCGCAGCCGTCTCGATGCGGCCGTCCCGCAGCGCCACGATCCGGTCCGCAACGGCTGCGGATTCCATGCTGTGCGTGGCCATGACGACGGTTGTGCGCAGTTCGTCCGCGATGCGTCGGAGCAGCCGCATGACAACCGCAGCGCTCTCGCTGTCGAGATTGCCGATGGGCTCGTCGGCAAGAACGATGGACGGGGAATGCACGAGGGCGCGCGCGATCGCAACCCGCTGCATCTGGCCGCCGGAAAGCTGATGCGGCAGTCGCTCGGCGAGGCCGTCCGCCTCAACGAGATCCAGAACATCGAGCGCCCGGGCGCGGGCGTTTCCGCTGCCGGCAAGCTGCAGCGGAAGCTCGACGTTCTCGACGGCGCTCAGAGTCGGCAGCAACTGAAAAAACTGGAATACGAACCCGATCCGGCCGCGGCGCACTGCTGTAAGCTCGGCCGCGGACATCCTTTCCGTCCGGAGCCGGTCGATGGCCACGCTGCCCGACGTGGGGAAATCCATCGCCCCCGCCAGGTTGAGGAAGGTGCTTTTGCCGCAACCGCTGCGGCCCGTCAAAGCTACGAATTCTCCTCCCGAAATTTCGATCGAAACGTCGCGCAGAGCGTCCACCGCTCGGTCAGCTAGAAAGTAACGCTTGGAAACGCCGCTGAAGCGCAGAACCGTCTCTCCACTCTCCACTCTCCACTCTCCACTGCCGCGAAGCGGCCTATATCGTCCGCGTCACTTTGGAAAGCATGCGCGGGTGATCCGGGTCGAGTCCCTTGTGCTCGGACAGATAGGCGGCGAACAGTTGCCCGGGAACGATTGCCGGAATGGGCGTCATCAGGTCTTGCGGGCAGTCGGGAACAACGGGGATTTCTCCGTTCAGGAGGATTCGTTTCGTCGCCGGCAGGCTGCGCACGATGTCGGGCAGTCCGATCGCGACCGTCTCGGCGTCCGCTTCCGCCAGCCGCGCCAGCAGTTTTGCGGTTCCCTTGCGCGCGGGGCCTCCCGGCGCGAAAACGAACACGGGAAACCCCTTTTCCACGAGGGCCAGCGGGCCGTGCATGAAATCGGCGCCGGAAAACCTTTCGGCGACGACGTAGCTGGTTTCCATCATCTTGAGCGCAAGCTCCAAGGCGTTCGCGTAGTTCAACCCGCGCCCCACCACCACGGCGTGATCCATATAGCGGTAGCGCTCGGCCAGCGCGGCGACCCGCTCTTTCGACTCCAGTTGCCTCGCGACCAAATCCGGCATCCGCCGCAGCGCCGTTTGCGGAATCCGGGCGCCCAACGCCCGCGCCAACAGATAAATTGCCAGAAGCTGGCCGGTATAGGTCTTCGTGGCCGCAACGCTCTGCTCGGGGCCGACGCGAACGCTGAGCAGCGCATCGGCCAACCTTGCCATGCTGCTTTCGGACTCGTTCGTAATACCGAGAGTGGCCGCGCCTGCCGCGCCGGCTTTTTCGAGATAGAGATTGGTGTCGGTGGACTCGCCGGATTGCGAGATGCCCACGACGAGAGTGCGTTTGCGGCGCGCCGGCCTGTCGTAAACCGTGGCGATCGAAGGCGCGGCCAAAGACGTGGGAATTCCCAGCAGAATCTCCAGCAGATAGCGCGCGAACGTCGCCGCGTTGTCGGAGGTGCCGCGAGCGACAAGAACGATCGACTCCGGCCGCTCGACGGCGAAGCGGCGTTCAAGTTCCTCGACCTGTTTCGAACAGCCGTCGAGCATGCGCGCCAGCGCTTGCGGCTGCTGCTCGATTTCCTGCAGCATCAGTGACATCGCGAGATATGCGGGGCCTGCCCCGCACCTTGTCGATTGTAACGAAAGGTCGGTCTTGCGCTCGTTTTTCCAGCCGCGGGCGAGAGGCCGCCGCCCTGAGAGCAGTCTTGCTATCCACTAACCGCTATTCACTATCCACTTATACTCAAGGGCCAGCGGGCGGTCGTCGTGTAGCCGCCGTCGGAGGCAATGACCTGCCCGGTGATGTAGTCCGCCGCCGGACTGGAGAGAAAGACCGCCAGCCCGGCGATGTCGTCCGGGGCGCCGAGCCGCGGGTTGGGCTGCGCCCCCTTGAGCCACTCGGCCATCTCCGGCGGCCGCCACATCGCGCGGTTCAGGTCGGTAAGAATAAAGCCGGGAGCGATGCAATTGACCTGAATGCCGTGCTCCGCCCACTCTGCGGCCAGAGCGCGCGTCAAACCGGCGAGAGCGCTTTTGGTCATCGCGTAGATCGAGATGTACGGCAAGCCCAGCAGCGACATCAAGCTGCCGATAGTGACGATTTTTCCTCCTGCGCCGCGGGCGATCATCCGTTTGCCGATATTGCGGGTGAGACGGACGATGCCGTGCAGGTTCGTATGCATAATCCGTTCGTACTCCTCGGCGGTGTAGTCTTCGAAGCGTTTGCGGATGTTCGTTCCGGCGACGTTGACTAGTACTTGATTTCATAAATAAGGGAACTTTTGATAGAATGGAGGCATGGCCAAGAGAGCAACGCCTATTCTCTTAAGCGCGGATGAGCAGCGCACTCTGGAGCAGTGGCGCAGGTCTCCCAAGAGCGAGCAACGAGCGGCGGCGCGAGCGCGCATGATCCTGATGGCGGCCGAGGGCATGAGCAACCAGGAGATCGCCCAGCAGTTGGGCACGCGCCCGGCGCGGGTGTCGAAGTGGCGCACGCGCTTTGCCCAGCGGCGCTTGCTGGGTTTGGCGGATGAAGCGCGCAGCGGCAAGCCGCGGCGTTACGACGCACAGAGCGAGAAGCGCATTCTGCAGCAGTTGGATCAAGCCCCGCCGGAGGGGCAGGCCACCTGGAGCGGCCGCCTGCTGGCGCAACAGTTAGGAGACGTCAGCGCCCAACAAGTCTGGCGCGTGCTGCGGCGTCATGGCATCTCCTTGCGACGGCGGCGCAGTTGGTGTATCTCGACGGACCCCCAGTTCGCCCGCAAAGCCGCCGACATCGTGGGCTTGTATCTCCACCCGCCCGACAACGCGGTCGTTTTGGCCGTAGACGAGAAGCCGAGCATCCAAGCTCTGGAGCGCGCCCAGGGCTGGCTGCGGCTGCCCGACGGCCGCGCCTTGACGGGTTTCTCGCACGGTTACAAGCGTCATGGCACGACGACCTTGTTTGCCGCTCTCGAAGTCGCTACCGGACGCATCCAGGCCGGCCATTATTCGCGGCGGCGCCGACGCGAATTCCTGGACTTCATGAATCGCCTCGTAGGCCGTTATCCCGGCGTCGCAATGCATGTCGTGTTGGACAACCTGAACACCCATAAACCCAAGCGCGACCGTTGGCTGAAGGCTCACCCGCAAGTCCATTTCCACTACACTCCGACATCCGCCAGCTGGCTTAACCAAGTAGAAATCTGGTTCTCTATTCTCAGTCGCCGCGCCCTGCAAGGGGCCAGTTTCACTTCGCCTTACAAAGTGCGCCAAGCCATAGATCGCTTTATCCGAGCGTACAACCAAAGCGCCCACCCTTTCGAATGGACCAAAGCCTACGTCCGCCAGCGGCAACTCTCTTATAAATACTCTAAATTATGATATTTAGTACTAGAATGTCGGCGTCGAAACATGCCTCGGCGGCCTTGTCGACGGAGTCGGGATCGACTATATCGAGCGCCAGCGCTTCGGCGGAATAACCCTGTGCCGCGAGCGCGGCGGTTTCGCGCTCGAGCGCAGCGGTCGACCGCGCGGCCAGCACCGTATGGGCGCCTTGGGCGGCCGCCGCCTTGGCGATCGCCAGACCGATGCCGCGGCTGGCGCCGGCGATCAGCGCTTTTTTGCTTTGGAGCGAGAACATCGTTTCGTAATTGCTCATGAGGTTGTCCCTTGCTCGTCTTCAAAACCCGAGTTCCGCATGCGACCCGAGGCGAACGAGCCGCAGCATGTCGGCGTCGGGCTTCCGGTAGATTAGTACCAAGTGGGGCTTCACATGGCAATCGCGGTGATCTTTCCATTCACCGCCCAGCACATGGTCGTGGCGCCGAGGCTCCAGTGGCCGGTCATTTGCCAAGGCAACTAAGACAGGAACCAAGTCGGCGTCGAGTGATGTCCGGTGACGGCCTCTGGACTCGCGCCTGTAATCGCGCTTGAACCGGCCGGTGCGCTCAATCTTGCGCATGCAGATCGTCCATGAGGGCCTCCACGCTGTCGAACCGAGGCAGGCCGCCCTTTCGGGTTTCCTTCATCGCCTCGATAGTGGTAGCGTTCGGAATCAGTGGCGCAAACGGCAATGCCTTTTCCTGGGCAACCCTGGTCAGCAACAACCGCACGGCATCGGACACAGTCAGGCCCATTGCGGCCAGCACGGCAGCAGCCTCTTCCTTTACGGCTCCGTTAATACGGGCTTGAACGAGTTGATTCGCAGGCATGATCGATTCTCCTTGATTGTATGAATGACATTATCATACAAAATAGAAATCTACCGAGTCAAGCGATCAGAGCGGAGAGGCTGTGGAGTGACGAGGGCCTTGTCTCGGCCCCGCCTTTAGCAACCGCTCTCCGGGGTGCGGCGGCGGTCGGCGCCGGGGGCGCGCCAAGCCTCTGCCGTAAGCTAAGATAAACGGCGGCGGCGCGCCGGAGCGCGTCCGAGGTCATGGCGGGCGGAAAGTGGATTCGCGAAAATGCCCCGCTGGTTGCCGGCATGATTTTGCCGGTCGCGGTGGTTGTTTTTTTCCTGCTTGCTACCCATATCCCGCGCTTGCTGGTCGATCCCCCGCGGTACGATTTTCTGTTCGCCGGGGAGTCTTTTTATCCGCATCGGCAGCCTCGTTGGCGCTTCGAAATCGATGTCGGCCCGGAACGGAAACTTCGCATACGGGCTTTTCCGGCGGAGCGGGACCGGTATGCCGGGCGTGCGCGGCTCTTTCGGTACGAACAGGCGAATGGAACCGCGCGAGAGATCGGTTTGCCTTTGCCCGAGGCGGACGGCATTCCGGAAGCGGGTCTCCCGGTCGAGGTCGCCGAGTTGAGAGACGCCCTCATCGACCCCGGCCGCATCGCTCCGGACGGGTACGAGATCGTCGAGCCGCGGCGCCGCGCCCGCAATCCTCTTACGCTGTTTTATCGCCCGAGACGATTGGCGGTCAGTAAGAACGGGGCGGTCGTTACGGTCTCTGCGATCGAAAAATTCAACTGGAATTCGGCGCGGTTTCTGGGCTGGATCGTCACGCCGGAGGATTTGTAACGCAACATGACCGCAAAAGAAGAGGCGCTGCGGCGAATCGCCGCGATCGCCCGCGAACACGATCTCGAGACCGCCGATATACTGGCGGAGCTTTCCGCAAGGGATGGGGCTTCCGCTCCGAAGTTGTCGGTGTTGACGCGGCTGTTGAGCTTTCTGGGCGGGATATTCGTGCTTGCCGGGTTGGGGGTTTTCATCGAGATGCAATGGGACTCGATGAATTCGATTGCCCGTGTCGCCGTTACGCTCGGTTCGGGCATAGCGGCTTTTGTAACGGCCCTTCTCGCAGCCGCCGGCGAGCGCCGGCAGAAAACCGCTGCGCCTCTGTTTTTGTTGGCGGCGCTGCTGCAGCCGACGGGGATTTTGGTGGCCTTCGAAGAATTCTCGAGCGGGGGCGACGAGCGTCACGCGATCTTGCTTGCTTCCGGTGTTTTGTTCGTCCAGCAGATTCTGGCCTTCGTCAAGTTGAAGCGCGCGGTTCTGCTGTTCATGACGCTGATCTTCGCGGTTTGCTTTTGCGCGGTCGGCATGGATTTGATCGGTCTCAACGCGGATTCGATCGCCTTCACGTTGGGCTTGTCGGTCTTGTCCGTCAGTTGCTCGATCGACCGCACGGAGCATGCGGTCGTCACGCCTTTCTGGCGCTTCGCGGGCTCGGCGGCAATGTTGGCGGGCCTGTTTTCTCTGCTTGAAGGCAGTGTGTTGGAAATTCTCTTTTTGGGCGCCGCCTGCGGACTTGTGCTCTTCAGCATCCGGGTCAAGAGCCGCGGCCCGCTCGTAGTCGCGACGATTGCGATTTTAAGTTATATCGGCTACTACACCGCCGAACATTTTTCCGATGTCGTGGGCTGGCCTATCGCGCTAATCGTATTCGGAATGCTTTTGCTGGGACTCAGCACGGCGGCCTTTCGCATTGACCGCAAGTACATTTCGGCCGACTGAAACAGTTGCTAGAATAACCGCCGTATGCATCTTGAACCTACCCGCCGCGATGTCTTGCGCGGATTCGCGGGGGCTTCGACCGCCGCCGTTTCCGCCGTGCGGGCGCAGCAGGGGCGCCGCCCGAATCTGCTTTATGTTTTCAGCGATCAGCATCGCGCATGTTCTCTGCCGGGCGAGGAATACAACGACGCGGCCGCGCCGGCGCTCGCCGCGCAGGGAACGACGTTCACGCAATGCATTTCGAACTACCCGGTCTGCTCGCCTTACCGTGCAATTTTGATGACCGGACGCTGGCCCTATCAGACCGGCGTGATCGATAACAGTTATCCGCTGCGGCAGTCGGAGTTCTCGCTTGGCGAGGCTTTTCGGCAAGCCGGGTACCGCACCGGATACGTCGGCAAATGGCACCTCGACGCACGCGGCGCGGAGGGGCTTGCGCTGAAGCCGGAAGGCGAAGCGCGCCACGGATTCCAGGAGTGGCGCGCCTGGTACCGCACCAACAGCCATCAAGGCGGCTCGACCACTTTCGATCCCGTTTCCGGCAGGGAACTGAAGCCGCCCGGATACAACGCGACCAACATGACCGACGATGCGGTCGATTTCATCGAACGCAACCGCGCGCAGCCTTGGATGCTGGTTCTTTCCTGGAATCCTCCGCATCCGCCCTTTCACGACGCGCCGCCGGAGTTGATGAAGAAGTATCCGGCGGGCGATTTGCAGTTGCGGCCGAATACGGTCGAATCCGTAGGGCGCAGCGGCGTCGGCGGACGCGGACGGACCGTCCGCACGGATTTAACGGGATACAACGCGCACATCGAAGGCATCGACATCGAAATGGCGCGCCTGCTGCGAACGCTCGACGAGACGGGACAGGCGGACAACACGATCGTGGTTTATACCTCCGACCACGGCGAAATGCTGGGCGCGCATAACCGCATGGGCAAGCGGCTGCCGCACGAAGAGTCCTGTCATGTGCCGTTCATCGTCCGCGCGCCCGGGATGCCGGCGAAGCGCAAAACCGACGTGCTGCTGGGAGCGATCGATATCTACCCGACGCTCTGCGGGCTTGCCGGAATTCCGGCGCCGGAAAGCTGCATGGGGCGCGACCTTTCCGGCGCCGTCCGCGGCGAAGACATCCGCGGACCGGAGCATCAGTTTCTGATGCATGTCTCCAAGAGTCAAGCCGGCGGCGGCGGGAGAAATCATCCCGCGCCGCTCTTCCGCGGGATTCGCACCGAGCGTTATACCTACGCTTGCGGGGAGATCGGCCGCTGGTGTCTCTACGACAACCGGGAAGACCCTTATCAGCAGCACAACCTCGCGGACGACCCATCCCGCGCGAAGCTGATGGCGGAGCTCGACGGCGAGGTGCTGGACTACCTGCGTCAGGCGAAAGACGGCTATCCCTATCGCACGGCCAGGGACTGACCCGGTCAGAGCGCTACGCCGGGATGTCGTCGAAGCCGATCTCGCCGCGGGCGCGCAACTCGCCGGGCAGTAGCGCGGCATGGAGCGCGTCGAGCGTCGGCGTCTCGACGCCGGCCGCGTCTCCGTAGCGGATCACCGCGCCGACCTGCTCGTTCAACTCCGACGGAAGCCCGCGCGCGAGGTCGCGATGCATCGAGGCCGTGGTTTCAGGGATCAGCTTGTCGAAGACCTTGAGGCAGCCGGCGGGTAAATCGGGCGGGATGCTTGCCCCGCGGGCGCGGCCGACCGCGGCGATTTCACCGGCGACCGCCTGCAGCAGCATCCGCGACGAAGGGATCGAACGGACGACGCCGACCGGCGCCCGCGCGACCGCGCCGACCGATCCGAGGGTAGCCACCAGCATCAGCTTTTTCCACATATCGGTCACGATGTCCGCGGAGGGCTGGACATCCATCGCCGCTGCCGGCTCGAGGCGCCCGGCGATCCGTTCGACGCGTTCGGAGATTCCGCCGGCGATCTCGCCGAATGCGATCGAGGGCCGGATGTCGGAGTGGCGTATCCTTCCTGTGGCGACTTTTTCACTGAAAATCCTGGAAAGTCCGCCGAGCACGCGTTCCCGACCGAATGCCGCGGCGGCGTCCCGGGGAGCATCCACCCCGTTCTGCAGCGGGACTACGGTCGTGTGCGCGCCTGCCGCGGGGACGGCGAACGCGGCGGCGGAGGTTACCTGGTAAGCCTTGACGGCCAGGAACAGGACATCGACCGGCGCCGCGTCCGCCGGGTTGCTGCAAACGTTTGGCTTAGCGAGCGAAAAGTCCCCCAGAATGCTCTCGACGTGCAGGCCGCCGTCCCTCAGCGCCCGGGCCGTCCGCGGTCGCGCCAGGAATACGACGTCGAAACCGCGCTCAACCATGCGGCCGCCGAAATATCCGCCCACGGCCCCCACGCCGACGAAAGCGATCTTCATGAGAATGCGATTCGCGAAGCCGGCTCCGGAAGCCGCGCGCCTCCTATATTTTACCCTTCCCCCGGCGGCGCTGCCGGGTGGGAGCGGCGTAACCTGTGCTCATGCCGCGCGCCTATACCCAGGACGGATCGTGGAGGCGAACATGGCGGGTTGCGCGGCGCAGTCAGAGGCAAGTTGCGGAGTTGCGGCGGGCTCGCGCTCCGTCCGTACTCGGCGGCTCGGCTTGGCGGCGCTCGCCGCGTTGGCCTTGGGGATGCCCCACTCAGCGCCGGGCCACCATAGCTTCCGCGGAGAATACGATCCGAACCGCCCGATTGCCGTGCGCGGAGTCGTCGCCGAATTCCATTACATGAATCCCCACATCCTGATCGTGATCGACGAGATCGGCGACGGCGGCCGCCCCCGGCTGGATGCGCAGGGCAAGCCGATCCGGTGGACGGCCGAGACGCATGCGGTAGGGCCGATGCGGCGCAGGAACTTCAAGAGCGATTCCCTGCGGCCCGGCCAAATTATCACTATTCGCGGTTGGGCCTCCAGGCGGTCCGGCGTGCGCGAGATGGGCGTCGGCCGGATCGTTCAGGAATCCGGGCATGTGTTCATCGTCCGAAACGGACTTCGATACGCCGACCGCGTACGGGACGCAGCCCCGTATCCCGGGCGGATTCTCGAGCCGGCCCCCGCCAAATAGCCTCCGTCAGCCCTGCGCGCACCGGGTTATACTGAAAGCAGGCTCGTTGCCTCGAGCGCGCCGGCCGCGCTGCTGGGAGGTAGTGTAACGGTAACACGACAGACTCTGGATCTGTTTATCGGGGTTCGAATCCCTGCCTCCCAGCCACTTCCCTTGCCTTGCGGCGACCGCTACGGCACGATCTTGACGCGGTTGACGACCTTTTTCACGCCTTTGATCCTGGCCACCTTGGCGACTTTTCGCTGCTGCTTTTTCGTGCGCACGACGCCGTCCACGGTGACCACGCCGGCTGTCACGTTAACCTTGAGCCCCTGAATCTTCAAATCGCGATCGTTGTTCAGACGGCGGTGGACTTTGTCGTAGAGGATGTCGTCCTCGCCGGCGCCCCACAACAGCGAGGCCACGGCTGCCGGCGCCGCTACGAAGGTGCGTCGCGCGATAATCATGATGGCGTACTCATTATGCAATGACTACAGGACTCCCGGCAGCCGGCGGAAGTCGAGCCCCCGAATGAATTCGCGGTTGTTCCGCCAGTTGGGCCGGACCTTGACGAACAGCTCCAGGAATACGGCGCAGCCGAAACGGGCTTCGAGGGATTCCCTTGCCTTGCGGCCCAGGTCTTTCAGCTTCGCTCCTTTATGGCCGATGAGGATCGCTTTCTGGCCGTCGCGCTCGACGATCACCGAGGCGGACAGTCTCAGGCGGCCTTCGCTTTCCGTCCAGTCTTCGACGACGACCGCGACAGAGTGGGGAACTTCGTCATGGGTCTCGCGCAAGATGCGCTCCCGAATCAACTCCGACGCCAGGAACCGCCGCGGCTGGTCGGTGATGTAGTCGTCCGGGAAGTAACAAGGAGCTTCCGGCAGGCGCTCGAAGATCAGGTCGAGCAGCGTGTCGAGCTGCATGCGCTTGCGAGCTGAAATGGGCACGAACTCCGCAAACTCGTGAACTTCCCGAAGGCGTTCGATGAGCGGCAGCAGCCTGGTCTTGTCGGCAACCCTGTCGATCTTGTTGAGCAGGACGAAAGCGGGCAGGCGCAGGGCGCCGATTGCCGCCGTGGCTTGCAGGTCGGCGTCGCTCAGCGGAGCGGTTGCGTCGATCAGCAGCAGCGCCAAGTGACTGCCGCCGGCTGCGCGCTCGATTTCCCGCACCATGCGCTTGCCCAACTCCTTCGTCGGGCGGTGCATGCCCGGGCTGTCAATGAAAACGATTTGGCCGCGGGCTTCGGTCAAAACGCCCTGAATCGCCTCGCGCGTCGTTTGCGCGCGTTGGCTGACGATCGAGACCTTCGTTCCGACAAGGGCGTTAAGCAAGGTGGATTTGCCGACGTTCGGGCGGCCCATGATGGAGACGAAGCCGGACTTCACGAAGGAACTTCCCCGCCCTTTTCCCCGGCGTCGCGGCGGCTCACCAGCACCTGGCTGACGCGGCGCTCGTCGGCCGCGAGCACTTCGATCTCGAGGCCGTCGAGATTGAGCTTCGCTCCCGCTGCCGGCACTTGGCCGAGCTGTTCACAGACCAACCCGCCGAGCGTGGTCGATTCGAGGTCTTCGCTCGGCCGGAAATTCACCAGCTCTTCCAAACGGTCGAGGTCGAGATTGCCGGAAGCGATGAAAGAATCGTCGTCTTGGCGGACAACGTCGAGATCGGGCTCGGTTTCGTCGCGGATCTCGCCGACGATTTCCTCCATCATGTCCTCCATCGTGACGAGGCCGGCGGTTTGGCCGTATTCGTCGATGACGACCGCCATTTGCGCGTTGTTTTCCTGGAGTTCCTTCATCAGTTCGGAAATCGGCTTGGTTTCGGGAACGAGCGCAATGCCGCGGAGCGCTTTGCGGAGCGGCGTACGCCGGCGTTCCTCCCGGTCGATTTCGAGAGTGTCGCGGCTGTGCAGGAAGCCGACGATGTTATCTATGGTCTCCCGATAGACCGGGATGCGCGAGTATTCTTCCGCGAGCATCAAGCGGCGAACGTCTTCGAGGGTATGCTCGGCCTCGATCGCGACCACGCGCGGGCGGGGCGTCATGACTTCGCGGACGGTCTTGTCGCCGAACTCCACGACGGACTGGATCAACTTGCGGTCGCCGACGTCGATGAGGCCCTCTTCCTCGCCGGCGTCGAGCAGGGCTTCGATTTCGCCGCCGCTAGGGGCCGGCTTCTCCTTTTCCCCCTCCGCGCCGAGCGCGGCCACCGACGAAGCAAAGCTGCTTAGAAGAACGATGGGCTGGATCGACCATGCCAGCGCTTTGGCGATCCCCGCAAGGCGCAGCGCCCAGCGCCCCGCGGTGCGCGTGACGAGTATCGAAGGGACGATTTGCGAGAAGACGACCATCACCGTCACGGTCAGAACCAACGCCTCCGCGAGAGCGTATTCGATCGGTTGCGCCAGTGAGCCGAGATAGAGCAGATCCATGCTGAGCAGGATCAAGCTGACTTGACGCAGCAGTCCGAAGCGTTTGAGGGCGTTCTCGATTTCGAAGCCGAGGCGCGGACGCAACTCAGCTTCGAAAAAGGCGAACGAGAGGTTGGCCTTGTGCGGGCGGAAACGCAGCGACTCGACGCAGAGGATCACGAAATACGACGACAGGGCGATGACCGCGCTGAGCGCCAGCGCCGCAACCGTGCAGGCGATGCTCATGATACGGCTCTTTCGATCAGCCCGCTCGGCAATGCGTACTTGCGCCGCAGCCGTTTTTCGGCGCGGTTCATCTCGTCCGCATCCGACTCGTGATCGTAGCCCATCAGGTGCAGCAGGCCGTGGAGCGCCAGTATCTTCAGTTCGTCCTCGATGTCGTGGCCGAAGTGCGCGGCTTGACGCTTGGCCCGGAAAGCCGAGATCAACAGATCGCCGAGGCGGCCGCTCTCGCCATCGGCAAACGAAAGCACGTCCGTAACGCGGGAAACGCCTCGGAAACGGCGGTTGGCCGCGCGCAGCGCCGCGTCAGAGCCGATGACCACGGCAAACTCGCGGCCGCGGGCGATGTCTTTTGCGATACGGCCGACAAAGGCGCGCACGGCGTGTTCGTCGAACGCGACCTTTCTCTGGCGATTCTCGAAATACCAGGGTTCTTCGCCGGGTTCGGAACTCATCGACGCTGACTATTCGTTGGAGTCGGCGGCGTCCCGCTTGCCCGAGGGCTCGCGGCTCCCCCGCTGCTTCCGATTATAGCGGTCGTAAGCGCGGACGATGCGCTGCACAAGGTCATGGCGGACCACGTCCTTCTCATCGAAGTAAACGAATTGAATGCCGCGCACGCCGGAAAGCACTTCGATCGCTTCGACCATGCCGCTGCGCTTTCCCTGCGGCAGATCGATTTGGGTGATGTCGCCGGTGATAACGGCCTTGGAGCCGAACCCCAGGCGGGTAATGAACATCTTCATTTGCTCGGCGGTCGCGTTTTGCGCTTCGTCGAGAATGACGGCGCTTTCGTTCAGCGAGCGCCCGCGCATGAAGGCCAGCGGGGCGATCTCGATGGCGCCGTTGTCGAGCAGGCGTTCGACCCGGTCGGGCTCGAGCATGTCGTGCAGCGCGTCGTAGAGCGGGCGCAGATACGGATTGACTTTCTCCTGGAGTGTGCCGGGCAGAAAGCCCAGACGCTCGCCGGACTCGACGGCCGGGCGGGCCAGAACGATGCGCCGCACGCGTTTGGCCAGCAATTGGGATACGGCGTGAGCGACGGCAAGATACGTCTTGCCCGTGCCGGCCGGCCCCACGCCGAACACCATGTCGGAGCGGTCCATCGCCTCGAAATATCTCATCTGATTGAGACTTCGCGGCGTCAGCGATTTGCGGCCGCAAAGGCGCCGCCGGCTGCTGCGCACCAGGTTTTTCAGGCTGACCGCGGAGTCGGACGTGACCACGTTGAGAAAATCGCGCACGTCGCCGTTCGAGAAGCGGTGCCCCTCTTGCACCAGCGCTTCGTAGTCGCTGATGATTTCGCCCGCGCGCCGGACACGGGCTTCGTCGCCTTCGATTTCTAGGCATTCGGCGGAAAGATGCGTGTGGACGCCCAGAGCGTCTTCCAACAGCCGGATATTTTCGTCACGGGTCCCGAAGAACGACTGCATTCCTTGGGTGACGGCGATTTGTGTTCTGGTCAATTTGTCGATTCGAATTCTAAGCTGCCTCGGCGCCGGGACGGTCAGACGTCTTCGCGGACGACGAACGGTTCCCGGTATTCACGCGCCAGCAACGCATCGGCCTCGGGGTCGTCGACGATGCGCTCGGTTGCCGAGTCGAAGCGGACCTGCCGTTTGACCCGGTAGGAAATGTTGCCCAAGTGAGCCATGAGCGAAGATTTGTGGCCCTCTTCGACATCGGCGTTGAGATCGCCGACCTTGCGGCTGCGCACCGCGGCGATGAAATTGTCGAAGTGCGGCTGATTCTTGATTTTATCTTTCGGATCTTCGGCGAAGGGGCCGGGCTTTTTGTTTTTGCCGAGATAGGTGTAGTAAGCGCCGTAGTGGGGCAGCGCCATGTATCCTTCCGAGCCGTAGAAAAGCAGGCCGGTGCAGATGCCGTGCGTCGGCCAGTTTTCGCCTATGCCCGCCTCAACGTTGGAGATCCAGGGGCGGATCTCGAAATTCAAGTAAAGATTGCGGCCGGCGTACTCGTAGGCAACGGTCTGCGCGTTAGGGGTCTCCTGGGCGTCCTCGTGAACGAACATGCCGCCCATCGACTGCACGCGGCTGGGATGCTCGTGCAGGTCAAGCGCCCAGCGCATCATGTCGAGTTGATGAACGCCCTGGTTGCCGAGCTCGCCGTTCCCGTAGTCCCACTGCCAGTGCCACTTGTTGTGCAGGCGCAGATTGCTGAACGGGCGGTCGGGAGCGGGGCCTTTCCATAGGTCGTAGTGGATTCCAGCGGGAATCGGGCCTTCCTTGTGCGGGCCGATGCTGTTGCGCCATTTGTAGGCCAGGCCGCGGGCCAGGTAAACCTTGCCGATCAATCCTTCCTTGAGCTTGCGAATGCCTTCGATAATCTCCGGGCTGGAGCGGTTTTGCGTGCCGTGCTGGACGATGCGGCCGTAACGGCGCGCGGCGCGGACGGCCTGCTTGCCTTCAAAGGCGTTGTGCGAGAGCGGCTTTTCAACATAGACGTCCTTGCCCGCTTGGCAGGCCCAGATCGTGCCCAGTGAATGCCAGTGATTCGGCGTGGCCTGAAACACGACGTCGATCGACTTGTCTTCGAGCAGCTTGCGGATGTCGTAGTAAACGGCGGGCTTATTGCCGGTGCGCTTGACGTGGTCGCCGAGGCGCTGAGCCATGACCGATTCGTCGATGTCGCACAGCGCGGCCAATTCGACGTTCTTGGCGGCAAGGTTCTCGACGGCGGTTATGTGCGAACGCCCCCGTCCGCGCAGGCCGATCACCGCCGCGCGGATACGGTCGTTCGGACTCAGCCGTCCGGCGGCGAGCGCCGGCGCGCCGAGCATCGAGGCGCCCGCGGTCGAGGCCGCGGCCGCGCGAACGAATTCTCTTCTGGTCGAGTCGCTCATGACGGGTCTGTCTTCTTCCCTACTAAATACTAGCGAAGTCGGCTCGGGGAGTGTCGTGATGGAATAGACGACCGTCCGCTGACGTATAGAAACGCACCTTCGCTACCCGCGTGAAGACTCGTTTTCGGTATCCTTACTGCCAAATGCACTCGATTCGCCTGTTCGTCCTGGCCGCCTGCTGCCTCTGCTTTGCTTCCGGCGCTCACGCCCGCAAGCCGAACTTCGTTTTTATTCTCGGCGAGGGACAGGGTTGGAACAGCACTTCCGTGCGCATGGACCCGGATGTTGCCGAGTCCGCGAGCGCGGTGTTCCGCACGCCCAACTTGGCGCGGCTGGCTGCAGAGGGGATGCGCTGGACGCGGTTTTACGCACCCTCGCCCCGCTGCACTCCTTCGCGGGCGACCTATCTGACCGGGAAAAGTCCGGCCAAGCTGGGCATGACTTTCGTGACGGCGCGCGCGGGGGCGAATTCCAAGCTGCTGGAGCCCAGGGCGTTGCTGGAGTTGCCGATGAAAGAAACGACCGTCGCCGAGATTCTCGGGCAGGCTGGATACGCATCGGCCCACTTCGGCAAATGGCACGTCGGGAGCGTCGATCCGCGGCAGCACGGCTTCACGGAAAGCGACGGGGCGAACCGCAATGGCGGGCCGGACAATACGCCACACCCGAACCCGACCGAAGCCTACGGCACAGCCCGCCGCGCGGTCGATTTCATGGAACGGCAGGCGACGGCCGGAACGCCCTTTTATTTGCAGGTCTCTCACTACGGCGGGCGCAGCGCGGCCGATGCGCTGGAAGCTACCAATGAAGAGGTCCGCGGGTGGGGCATCGGACGCAGCGCCGGCGCTGCCGCGGTGATTTTCGACATGGACATTACCATCGGGAGGATTCTCGACAAGATCGACGAGTTGGGCATCGCCGGCGCCACTTATGTTTTCTATACGACCGATCACGGGACCGGCGGGGCTGCGAACGGCCCGCTTACGCAGGGCAAGGGGTCGGTTTGGGAAGGCGGGTTGCGGGTCCCCTTCCTGATACGCGGTCCGGGGATCGCGCCGGGCTCGGTATCGCGAGCGGCCGCTACGGGGGCGGACCTGGTTCCTACCCTGACGGAGTTAGCCGGCGTCGACCGGCTGCCCGACGGGATCGAAGGCGGGAGCTTGGCCGAAGTGTTGAAAAACGGCGGAAACGGGAATATCGAGCGTCCGCTGCCGGAACTGGTTTTTCATTTTCCGCACTACGACTTCGACCCGCTGGGGCCGGCGTCGGCGATTATTGCCGGGGATTTCAAGTTGATCCGCTTTTATGAGAGCGGGGAGCGGCGTTTGTTCGATCTCTCGAAAGACTTGGGGGAACGGCGGGACCTGACCCCCACGATGCCGAAGAAAGCGGCTGCGCTGGATGCGCGGTTGTCGGCCTACCTGGCAAGCGTCGGGGGAAAACTGCCGACAAAAAACCCGGACTACGATGCGGCGCAGCCCTCGGAACGACGCGAGCGCGGCGGAGGCCGGCGGAATCGGAGGCGGCAGGGGAACAGGCGGCCGCGCGGCAATTGAGCGCCGCGGAGACGCTTACTGCGGCGCCCCTGAATCCGTAAAAACCAGGATATGCTTTTTGGCTTCTATTTTGGCGGCGTCGATGCCGGGAACCTTGAGCAGGTCTTCCAGCGAGCGGAAGTCGCCGTGCTCTTTGCGGTAGCGCAGGATGGCGGCGGCTTCGGAACGTCTGAGCGACATGCGGCTTTCGAGCTGGATCGCCCGCGCCTTGTTGACGTCGATCGGCGGCAACTCTTCGGCGGGAAAATTCTTGCTCAGGTATGCGAGCACGAGATGCAGGTCTTCGTCGGCGGCCTTCATGCCCAGGCCCATCATTTTCTTCAGGGTGTTGCCCCAACCGTTGCGGTCTTGGCGCAAAGACACGGACTTCGCCATCTCGTGGCAGGTCTTGCAGAGCTTTTCCGTCTCCGCCTTGCCGGGGCCATCGGGAAGCTGCGCCCGGGCCGGCAGCGTAAGCGCAACCGACATCGCCGCTGCCGCTAACAAGCGGAACGGGAACGGGGTATCGCCGGAGAGCTTCATGGCAGGGCCGCTTGGCGCTCAGTGCTCGATCGGGATGCCGAAGGCATAGAGGGCGCTGCCCGCCGTTGTCAAATAGACGTGTGCCGGACCGGCGGACAGGGCGTAGCCGGAAGCGGCGGCCGTAACGGCGCCTCCGCTGTCCCACAGGGTCTCGCCCGTCGCGCCGTCGAGCGCGTAAAGCTTGGCGGGAATCGAATCCCGGCGGCCGCCCGCAACAGCGAAGACTACGCCGTTGACCACGATCGGCGGCAGAGGCGTATCCATCCGCGCGGACTCCCAGCCCTTTTCGAGAGCGGGTTTTCCGCCGCGGTCGACGATTTTCCAGGCGGCGACGGAGCCTTTGCCGCCCGCAACGCTCGGAGCCAATATCCAATTCATAGCGCCGGAATCGCGCCACGCCGCGAGCGCGCCCGGCGAAAAGTCTTTATCGGAGAACGCTTCGGTCTTTGCCGCCGGCGCGTCGAGGTCGGCGGCGGCGTACAGATGCAGCGAGCCGTCGGCGGCGGCCGCCGCGATGTAATCCTTCCCTTTGTAGTCCACGACGAGCGGCGAGGAGCGGAAGCCGCCGCCGGGACTTGACGCCAGCGGCTTAAGGCTTTTCGCTTCGAGGGCAACGACGCTTCCCTTCTCCGTCGCGGCATAGACGACGCCGTCCGGTCCGATTGCGGGACCGAGAAACCCGGCTATGGAACCGCCGGTCGATTCCCATTTCGAGACTTTCTTCGTCTCGATGTCGAGCGCCCAGACGCCATCGGGCGCACCGCCGCAACCGTTGGATGTGGCCACGTAGGCCGTGTTGTCGACGACGATCAATCCCTTCGCGTTGGCGTTCGCCGGCAGGAAGGCGGCGGGGGCGTCGTGGTCGTGTCCGTTGGAAGTGTAGAGCGCATGCAGCATGCCGCCGGCCGACAGCGCATAGACCAAGCTCAGGCCGCGCAGAGAGCGGCCGGCGGGTGGGCGGGTGCGCGTGTCCCGCGGCCGGGAAACGGCCGGCCGGGCCGGAGCGCGGGCAGTGGCCGCAGCCAGCGTTACGGCGCCTTCCTGGGGCTCGCCGACGCCGCTTTTGCCGGGAGTGCGCCGCCCGCGCGCGGCGAAACCGCCGAGCGAAGGCAGCGCCGCCGCGGTCGGTCGCGAGAGATTCGCGGTCATTCCGCCCGGACACGCAGCCGAGCCGCCGCCCGAGACTGCTCCCAGCGGACGGCTCCACTCGGGCCGGGCGAGATCGGTGTCCATCGTGAACACGGCGCCCGAACTTCCTGCGACGAAACCGAGCGAGCGAAAACCGCGGTGGCTGATCAGGAAGTCGAGCAGGACGGGCGCCGTCAGGGCGTTCCCCTGCCGCGCCTCGTTGTCGAGTTGCATCTTCCAGAGCATCTGAAATTCCGGCGAGCGGACGGAGGCGGTCGAGATCTTCGTATCCGCGCGGACCCAGCCGGAGCGCTGGGCGTCGTTGCCGGCGGTCGTCCAGTCGTCGGCGCCGGCCGCGGCCGTGAATACGAGCAGGCAGGCGATCGTTCTGGCGGTATCGGCGGCGGACCGTTTCATGACGGATTCTTCGGGCGGCTGCGGCTGTCCGCCAAAAGTAAATATAGCGAATGCAGTAAAATGTCTCAACGATGCCGATTTTGGCAATGCGAGTTCCGATTTACGCTTTCGCCCTCCTGCTCGGTTCCGCGCCGCTGTGGAGCGCGGACTGGCTGACCGACGGCGGCAATCCCCAGCGCACGGCGTGGCAAAAAGACGAGACGATCTTCACGCTCGAAAACGTTGCCGAGACCAAGCTGCTGTGGAAGATCAAGCTCGACAACGAGCCGCGGCAGATGCACTCGCTCTTCCCTCCCCTGATCGCCGAGCGCGTCGAAACCACCGACGGCCCGAAGCAGATTGCCCTGGTGGCGGGGGTTTCGGACAACCTCTTCGCCATCGACGTAGAAACGGGAAAGCTGATCTGGAGCAAGCATTTCGACAACGAGTGGACGCCCCAGCCCGGCGACCGGCCGCACTATCTGCTGTGTCCGGGGGGGCTGACCGCAACGCCGACGATCGGCCCGACGGATACGCCGGGCAAGTACACCGTTTACGCGGTTTCCTGGGACGGTAGGCTGCGGCGGGTCAACCTGGCCGACGGCGAGGACATCGCTCCGCCGGCGAAGTTCATGCCGCCGAACGGCAAGCCCTACGCGCTGAATCTTGTCGACAACGTCATCTATACGCACAGCGCGCAGCGCTGCGGCGGCAACCCGAACGTGGCTTACGTCTACGACCTGGCTACCGACATTGTCGGCAGTTGGGGGCCTGCGGGAGGCGGCATGTGGGGCCGCACGGGTCCGGCGATCAGCTCGGAAAAGGTAATGTACACCGGCACGGGCGACGGCGTCTGGGACCCCGAGAACGGCGTATTCGGCAACGGCATTATCGGCCTGCAGCAAAATCCCGATTCGAAGTCGCTGGAGCTTTACGACTACTACGGGCCGTCGAATGCCGAATGGCTTTTCAAGCGCGACCTCGACATGCAGGTCACCCCGGCGATCTTTCACTACAAGGGCCGGGAATTGATGGTGGACGCGGGCAAGGAGTGCCGCATCTATCTGATGGACCTGGAGTCGATCGGCGGCGACGACCACCGCACGCCCCTTTACCGTTCTCCGCTGATCTGCAACGAGGAAGTGAACTTCGCCTCCGCCGGCGTCTGGGGCTCGATGGCCAGTTGGGAGGACGCCGATGGGACGGTATGGGTGCTGACCCCGATCTGGGGCCCGAAGCACTCCAAGTTTCACGCCCCGATCGAGTACGGCGAAGTCGAGGACGGCGCCATCGTCGCCTTCAAAGTCGAGGACAGGGACGAGGGAGCCTGGCTGGCGCCGGCCTGGATTTCGCGCGACATGAACCGCGCGGAACCGCCGGTGATCGCCAACGGCATCGTCTTTGCCTTCGGCAACGGCGAGGATACGCACCAGGCGATGTTCGACGTCGGGCTGACCAACACGGCGGAAGAACGGATCGCCGGTTCGTCTCACGCGGTGCTCTATGCGTTGGACGCCCGCACGGGCAAGGAACTCTGGTCGAGCGGCGACGAGATTGCCTCGTGGAACCACTGGAGCGGTCTTTCGATCGCCAACGGACGGGTCTATATCGCCACTTTCGACGGCGTTCTCTACTGCTACGGGATCGAGCGCTAGGAAGGGTCGGGAGCGGCGGCCGATATCCGGCGCCCCGCGCGGGCGATCCGCCGCAGGATTTCGCGGCTTGGGTCGCCGGCGCCCTTGTCGAAGTTGCTGTCTTCTCCTCCGGGCGCATTCGTCACGTGGACGACCATTCCTATGGCCAGCCGCCGGGCCCGGGCGAGCGCGAAGAGCGAGGCCGCCTGCATCTCAACGGCCAGAATGCCCTCGGAGGCGTGGGCGCGGATTTGCGCAGCCGTTTCACGATACGGCGCGTCGGTTGTCCAGACCGCTCCGCGGGCGACCGGCAAGCCTGCTCCGGCGATCTCTTCCGCAAGGATGGACGCCAAGGGCTCGGGCGCATCGACGTAACGCGAAGGCGGGATATAGTGCAGCGACGTTCCTTCGTCGCGCAGCGCCTTGGTGGGAACCACGAGGCTCGGCAGCGGCAACTCCGGGGCTATTCTTCCGGCGGACGCCAGGCCGATAATCGCTTTGGCGCCCGAAACGGCCATCTGTTCGGCAATGAGCGCTGCATACGGGCCGCCGATGGTGCGGTCCACGATGCCGACTTCGATGCCGTCGAGGCGCAGCACCTCCATAGTGGTATGGAAACAGGCCCAATGCTCCGATTTGGAAGCCGCCCCGTCGGCCTTCAGCGCATCGACCAGGTCACCGTCGAAGTCAAGCGCGCAAATCGATGGCACGCGGGCCGGCGCCCTGCCGTCGCGGGCCCTGACCGCATCCAGCAGCGCTTCGGGCTTGAACTCCGTATCGGCTTCCAGCGGGTGATCGAGTAACGGGAGGTCGTTCATGAAACTCTCTTTGCGCGCCGCGTCGCCATCTTGCCGTGGGTCAGTCGCCCCGCTGAACCGGCGCCAGCGGCGTCCGCAGCAGCCCCCACAGCCGCTGAGCGGTCTCGCTGTCCAGACCGGGCGCGCCGTAGCGCAGTTGCGATTTTTCCGTTCGCTGCCGATAGGTCCGAAACAGCCGGTCCCAGACGGATAGCACGCTGGCATAGTTGGAATCCATCTCGATTCGCCTTTGCGAGTGATGGATTTTATGCATGTCCGGCGAGACGATCAGCAGCCGCAGCAGCCCGTCAACCCGGCCGGGCAGAGCGATGTTGGCGTGGTGGAACAACGCCGCGATGCGGAGCAGTAGATCGTAGAGCAGCAGCACGCCCAGAGGAAGACCGAGCAACAGGATAAACGGCAGGCGCAACAGGTTGGAGATGGCCACCTCGCCGAAGTGAAAGCGGACCGCGGTGGAGACGTCCATCGACGGGTCGCCGTGGTGTACGCGGTGAAAACGCCAGAGAAAGGCGATGCCGTGGTTGGCGCGGTGCCAAGCATAGGTCCAGACGTCCAGCGCGACGAGCGCGCCGGCCGCGGCGAGAAGCGGCGGCGGAGCGGCCCAACGCAGGATGCCGATGCCCCGCGCTTCCGCGTAAATGCAGGCCGCGACCGTAACGCCCGAGAACGCGGCGGCCGTCATGACGGCATTGATCCCGCCGAGAATCAGATTGCGCGTCGAATGGAGCGCCCGCCGGCCTCTAGCGAACGGCCGGAAGGGAGCGAACGACTCCCAGGCCCACAGCAGCGCAAAGGTTATCGCCGCGGCCGCGATGCGTGCGAGCTCGTTGTCGGCTAACTGCATTGCCGCTTATTCATCATGGCGGAAGGGCAGCGCGCAGACAAGCCCGCGCCTGCCGTCCGGTTTACCAGTCGATGTTCGCGCCGAGACCGCGGCGGCGGGCGGCGGCGAGGGCCGCTTGCGCCGCGGCCGCGTCCTGGACGGCCAGACCTACGGACTTGAATAAGGTGATGCGCTCGTCCGCGCGGGGTCCCGGCTCTGCGCCGAGCAGCAGCCCGCCCAGTTCGCAGCGGATGTGCTCGGGCGTTATGAGGCCCTGCTCGATGGGTTGGATGAGGTCTCCGGCCTCTTCGAACGCGGCCTCTCTCTGATCGACAGCTACGTACGCGCGGAGGACGGTTTCAGCGGGGATTTCGCTGACGTGCGGCAGATACGAGCCTACGGCGTTGATGTGCGTCCCCGGTTGTAACTCAGCGTCGCGGAAAACCGGAGTCGGGGACGTGGTGGCGGTGCAGACGATATCGGCCGCTGCCAGCGCCTCGCGGGACGACCGTACCGGCCGCACGTCGCTCGGAAAAGGCGCAACGCCGCCGATCTGCGCCGCCATTTTCTCGGCTTTGCCAGCGGATGGGTTGCAGATCCACAGAGTTTCGATCGGACGAACGCAGCAGACCGCCTCGGCCTGGGTCCGCGCCTGCACGCCGCTGCCGAAAACGGCAAGCGCGCGGCTGTCTTTGCGGGCGAGCAGGTCGGTCGCCAGTCCGCTGACGGCGCCCGTGCGGATAGCGGTCAGCGACCCGCCTTCCAGAAGCGCGGTCGGGATGCCCGTCCGGGGATCGACCGCGAGAACCGCACCGTGAATCGTCGGCAGGCCGCGGCCTCGATTGGCCGGGAACACCGAGACGACTTTGATTGCCGTCGTCGGCGCCGCCGGATCGACCAACGCGGCGGGCATGACCAGGGTGTTTCCCCGCCCCTCGGACGCAGCCAGCAGCGAGCGCGGCGGCGCCTGGACCCGTCCCTCGGCAAGAGCCGTAAATGCCGCGCGCATAGCCTCGACCGCCGCCGGCATCGGCAGCGCCGCGGCGACCTCTTGTCCGTTGAGAATCAGCAAGCTTACGAACTCCGCGAGACCGAGGCGGCGATGCGCCGGTTGAAGAGGAGCAAGGCCGCCAGCACGATTCCCAATTGGAAAAGCACCGTGCCGACGTTGAAAACGTTTGCCGGATT
The DNA here is from genome assembly GCA_965214915.1 of Bryobacterales bacterium. Classification (GTDB taxonomy): domain Bacteria; phylum Acidobacteriota; class Terriglobia; order Bryobacterales; family UBA6623; genus CATQHP01. The sequence goes on from CBDCCP010000002.1 coordinate 1,187,678, forward strand.
GAACGGATGGAGCCACCCTGCGGGATCGTCCTGCCAAGCCTGGTACAGCAGCCAGAGGAAAAGCCCGATTGCCTCGACCGGGACGAGCACGGAGATGATGAAATCCCACCACGAGCCGATGCGGATGTCGGAGTGCTCGTGATTGAGCCAGGCGCGGCGGAACGGCCGTACGCCCTTGCCGATCACTGCGCAAGCAAAGAAAAGCCCCGACAAGGTCAGCGCCATGCTCCAAACCCAATCTTGATTTTCGAGAAATTTCAGTGACAGCGCGGAGGGGGCGCCCAGCAGAAAGCCGCCCGCCGCCGCCGTGCGAATAGCGGTTCGGCGCTTCATGCCGGAGTCGGTCAACGCGCGGGTCGCGACCTCAACCATTGCCACCAGGCTGGTAAAGGCGGCGACCGCCAGCGCCAGAAAAAATACCGTCATGAAGAAACGTCCGAAGGCGAGGCTGCGGAAGAGTTGGGGCATCCAGATGAAAGTGATGCCGGAGTTGCCTTCGGAGAAGATCGTCTGCTGCATGAGCTGCGCGGAAAACGGCGTTCCCGCGCGCACGGCGTCCTCCAGGCCGCCGAGCCCGCGCAGCGATTCAGGGTTGTCCGCGGCCTGCGCGATGAGCGGCGGGACGACCGAGAAAACGGTGCAGAGCACCATGACTCCGGCCAGCAAAGAGATGAGGTTATTGGCGCTGGGGAGGATGAAAGCGTTCAGCGCGGTGTCTTCGCGCTCGCGCTGATAGGCGGCGTAGCAAAGCACCAGGCCCCAGCCGGCGCCGGTGTCCCAGGCATTCTGCGTGAGCGCCTCGATCCAGATACGGGCGTGGGAAAGCTGGGACCAATCGACGCTGAACAAGTAAGACAGGCCGTCGGCCGCGCCCGGCAAGGTGACGGCCCGCGCAACGAGTATTCCCAGCAGAACGATCAGAGTCGGCATCAGGACCAGCGCCGCCCGCTCGATCGCGCGCGCGCCGCGGGCCACGACCAAGGCTGCTAGGCCGATCATCAGCGCGTGGGGGACGACAGGCCAGGCGGAAGCGGTAAAGCGCGCCCAGAACGCGCCGGGAGCCGACTCCGGGATCTCACCGAGGACCGCCGCCAAGGTATAGCGCGCGGTCCATCCGGCGACGACGGAGTAATAGCACATGATCCCGGCGGTAACAAAAACGCAGAACGCGCCCATCCAGGCGCGGCGCGGCCCCAGGAAGTCCACGAACGAGCGGACCGGCCCGGAGCGCGTTTTGCGGCCCATGCCGAATTCGAGCAGAATCAACGGGATCGACCACAGCAGCAAAAAGGCAATCCAGGCGACGAGAAACTCGCCGCCGCCGTTTTTCGCGGCGATACGGGGAAAGCGCCAGATGTTGCCGGTGCCGACGGCCATGCCCAACATGGCCAGCATCATGCCGAGGCGCGAGCCGAATCGCTCCTGCTTCATGGGACGTCTTTCATGGGTCGATCAACCAGAGTAGCGCACGGAGCGTATCTCCGCTGCGCCGGTTGGATTGTCCGCTCGGCGGGCGCCTAATCGCGTTTGGCGCGTTCTACCCACGGGACATCGGTAATTTCGCTCCATCCTTGCGCGCCGGCTCCTTGTCCCGGACCGCCGCCGGGAAGCGGAGCTGCTCCGGGGCGTCTGCCTGCCGGTCCCGGGCGCTGCACGTCGGGCGCGACGGTCGGCGCTCGGGGAATCGAGCGCAGCAGCGCAGCCATTTCCTCGACTACCCCGGGATGCTTGTCGGCGAGATTGTTCTTCTCGGTCGGATCGTCGAGGATACGGAAAAGATAGGGCTGCTCCGCGGTCTCGCCGCGTCCGCGGTGCTCCATGTATTTCCAGCCGTCGTGAAATACGCTGTAGCTGTCGCGCATGCCGATCAGCGTCGGTCCGCGCGCGACCGTCTCGACGTTTTTCAGCGCGGGCCACATGTTGTGCCCGTCGAGTTTCTTGGGCGGATTCCAATCGATTCCCAGCGCTGCGGTCAAGGTGGGCAGCCAATCGATCGCGGTAATCTGCTGCGTGAACTTGGCCGGCTCGAGTTGCGCGGGCCAATGAATCAGCGCCGGCACGCGAATGCCGCCTTCGAAAGAGCCTCCCTTGCCGCCGCGCAGAGGAGCGTTGTCGGCGCCGAAGCGGGCTGCGCCGCCGTTGTCGCTGGCCCAGACGACGATCGTGTCGTCGGCCATTCCCTCGGCTTCGAGCGCTGCGAGAACGATGCCGACCGCGTCATCCATGGCCTCGACCATGGCGGCGTAGATGCGGCGGTTGCGGTTGGCGATGCCGGCATAGCCGTCGATGTACCTCCGGGGCGCTTGCAGCGGCGCGTGGGGAGCGTTGAAAGGGACGTAGAGAAACGTCGGCTTGGACTTGTCGCGTTCGCGGAGATTGCGCGCCGCTTCGGCGGCAATGAGCTCGGTGGCGTAGCCTTTCTCGCGAACCGCCTTGCCGTTGCGGTTCCAATCGAGTCCGCCGCTCCAGATGTGGGTGTTGTAATCGACGGCCGGCCCCAGGTGGCCGTACCAACGGTCGAAGCCTCTGGCCGTCGGGAAATAATCGATGCGTTCGAGTCCGAGATGCCACTTGCCGGCGAGCATCGTTTCGTAACCGGCGTCTTGGAGGATCTGCGACAGGAAGCGCTCGGCCAGCGGGACGCCGTTCCGGGTTTCGATCGGACGGTCGACGCCCATACGGATGGGCGAGCGCCCCGTCATGAACGCCGCGCGGGTGGGGCTGCAAACAGGGAAAACGTAGTAGCGGTCGAGTTCGACGCCTTCCCTTGCCAGGCGGTCGATGTGGGGCGTGCGGGTTTCGCTGCCGTGATAGCCGACGTCGTTCCAGCCGAGATCGTCGGCCATGAAAAAAACGACGTTGGCCGCGGCCTCCAAGCTCGATGCGGCCGGTAAAAACACGGCCGCGAGGGCAATGAAAAAAGCGAGCGGAAGCCTTGTTTTCCTGCGTAACGACATGTGTTTCAATGTCCTGCCGCTAGTCGCGGCTTGCGGCCTCGACCCAAGGGGCGCGGGTTTCTTCCGGCCAGCCCTCGCGGGGATTGCGGCCTCCGGGACCCCGGCGGCCTTTCTTTCTAGCGGCATTTTTACCGCGGGCTCCGCCGGGGCGGTCCGCGGGGACGACGTCCCGGCTCACGGAAGGCGGGCGCGGAACGGCTCGAATCGCGGCGAGGAGTTGCTTGGCCAAGTCGGGCTTTTCGTCGATGAAGTCGTGTTCTTCGTTGGGGTCGTCCTCGATGCGGAACAGATGGGTCGTTGTCTCCGTACTGTTGCGGGATGTATATTCGACGAATTTCCAGCCGTTCCGGAATATGGCGTAATTGCCGTCCACGCCGATAATCGTGTCGCCGCGGGCGGGTTCCGCGCCGGTTTCGAGCGCGGCCCACATATCGACGCCGTCGAAATTCTTGGCATTCCGGGGCTTGACGTCGACGGCGGTCGTCAGCGTCTGGAACCAATCGTGGGCGGTGATCTGCCGCGTGAACTTGCGCCCCTCCGGGACGCCGCTCCGGTAGATCGTTCCGGGCACGCGGATGCCGCCTTCGAACACATTTCCCTTGCCTCCGCGCAAGGGGCTGTTGTCGGCCCCTGCACGTTCGTTGCCGCCGTTGTCGCTTACCCAGACGACGACGGTGTCCTTGTCGAGTCCCTCGGTGCGCAGGGTATCGAGTATTGCGCCGACGCCGTCGTCAACGGCGCTGACCATAGCGGCAAAATGCTTGCGGTTCCCGTCGGCGGCGCCTGCATAGCGGTCGAGATATTTGTCGGTCGCCTGCAAGGGCGTGTGCGGAGCGTTGAAAGCGACGTACAGGAACATCGGCTTCGATTTGTCGCGGCCCTCGATGAGGGAGACGGCTTCGCGGACGATGAGTTCGGTGGAGTAGCCTTCCTGGCGAATCGCTTCCCCGTTGCGGTGCCAGTCCAGCCCGCCGTTCCAGATGTGAGTGAAGTAATCGACGGCGGGGCCGAGATGCCCGTGGGAACGGTCGAAGCCGCGGTTGTAGGGGTGGGAGGCTTTTCGCTCCAGCCCGAGGTGCCACTTGCCGGTCATGAAGGTCTGGTAGCCGGCGGCGCGCAGTGTTTCAGGCAGGAGATGCTCGTCGAGCGGCAGGCCGCCGTTGGGGCCTATCGGGCTGTCGATGCCCATGCGGATCGGCGTGCGGCCGGTCATGAGGGCGGCGCGCGTCGGGCTGCACAGCGGGTAGGCGTAGTAGCGGTCGAGCTCGACGCCTTTGCGGACCAGCGCGTCGATGTTGGGCGTTGCAATCTCGCTTCCGTGATAGCCGACATCGTTCCAGCCGAGATCGTCCGCGATCATGAACAGAATGTTGGTCTTGGCGCACAAGATCCCCGGCAGCGCCGCCGCCAGGAAAATTCGTAACAGCAATGTTTCCTCCTTCGAATGCGGTCAAGGTTGCGGCCGCCCCTGTATTTGATCCACCAAACGATGAACGGCGTCGGGATGGCAGAGCAGGTAGCCTTCGGGCGTGGTGGTGCAGCCCGGACGGTGGCCCTTGTAGGCCAAAGGCGTCGGGATTTGTTGTTCCAGCGCGTGGCGCAGGACCTTTTCGTTCAGGTGCAGTTTCTTGGCGGCCGCCGCGAAATCGAACGAGGCGTTTTCGGGATCGCGCAGGTATGCCCGCAGCGCTTCCCGGTCGATGACCGCGGCCAAGTCTTCTTCGGTAACAGCCAGACGCACGGCAGCTGAGGAAAGATCGCCCGGTCGGACGCGCGGCCCGCGGCGGCCTCCGGGCGGCGGGCCGCCGCGGCGTCCGGCGCCCGGTCCGCCCGGAGGTCCCGGGGGCCCTCCCGGACGCGGGCGACGGGCGCGGCTCGACCGCGGCCGTTCAGGCAGGTTGGGCTTGCCGGCGTAGCAGCCCAAGATATAAGGGAACGTCGCGGTGGCGTGATAGTGGTAATCGCCTTCAGGTCCGCTGTGGCCGTTACAGCGGTCGAGGAATTGCCGTTCTTGCTTTTCGACGAACGTGTAGGCTTGCCAAGCGTTGACGGTCGGGTCGCCGGTCATTTCCCACGAGCTCTCGTAGCGGATGACCTCGCTGCAATCCTTGTCGGCGCAACCGAGCGGGCCGCGGATCGGAAAGCCGTCGAGCGCGTAGCCCAGTACCGGAGACGGCGCTCCTTCCTTCACGCCGTCGGTGAGACAGGGTTGATTGAGCGCGTGGTAGTGGTACTGATCGGCGGTGTGGCCCATGCACTCGTCCATGATGGCGTTGAAGATCGGGTCGCCGAAGCGCTCGACCGCGGGCACGGGGCCTTCGTTGGGTCCGTAGAGGGCGATTCCGTTGACCGCTACGCCGGTCGAACCGAGGAAAGGGATTGAGGTGGGCTCCTCCGCAAGCTGCGGGCGGCGGGGCAGGCGGAACTCGTTTTTCTGCTCAACCAAAGGGTTCGGAGTGATCTGGACGAACTCGTAGTGGGGGATGCCGTTGGAGCGGATGATGAACTCATCGCCTTCGCAGGCGCCTTCGACGCTCGGTTTTGCATATTGCTCGCCGGCGCCCTCGAACTTGGAAACGTCGAGGAGATGGCGGGCCGAACCGCAATCGGAATCGGGCTGAGCGGTCAGTACCGAGGCCGACGTCAACAGCAGGCCGGCGGCAAGCGGAATGCGTAGCATGAACTTGGAGACGCCGGCAGGGGTACAGAGGTTTCTCCGCGTGTTTCGGTCGGGAACGGGCGGAACCGCCTGCTCAATCGTCCAAGTCAAGGGAGCTCTTGACCTCAGCGGCGGAGCAAGTCTTCTCCGCGCCCTTCCGGAAGCGTTCCAATACATCGGCGGCGCGGTAGTAATCCTTCACGTCTTCAAGGCTGCGTTCGATCATTTCAGGCAAATAGAAAGTCTTGGTGCGCCCGGTCTGCGATACCAGCAAATCGAGCTGTTGCTCGGTTTCGGGATGAAGTCAAATCGACGTCGCCATGCCACAAATTCCGCGGGCCGCTAAGCCTGAACCGTGTTCTCCAAAATGCCGATGCCGCTGATTTCGACTTCGACCTTGTCGCCGGCTTTCATGGCGCTCGTGGTGCCGGGCGTGCCGGTGAAAATGGCGTCGCCGGGTTCGAGCGTGACATGTTGGCTGATGAAGCTGACGATGGCCGGCGGCCCGAACACCAGGTCACTGATTTTCTGCTGCTGCTTGACTGCGCCGTTCAGGCGCAACTCGATCTGCTGGGCGTTGTAGTCCAGACCGACGGCGATGGACGGCCCCATCGGCCCGAAGGTGTCGCAGCCCTTGCCCCGCCACCACTGCATGTCTTGGTCGTTGTCGATCGAGCCGCTCTGCCAGTTGCGCTCGGAAACGTCGTTGCCGCAGGTGTAGCCGAGGATATAGCTTTCGGCGTCGGCCTCGGAGACCCGACGGGCGAGCTTGCCCATAACGATTACGAATTCCGCCTCGTAGTGCAGATCTTTCGACCCCGGCGGGACGATGATCGGCCCGAAGGGGTCTTGCAGCGCCGTGGTGGGCTTGTAGAAGATTTCGGGGCGGGTCGGCGCCGGGCGGTTGCCGATGTGACTCCTGTAATTGAGTCCGACGGCAAAAACCTTGGGGCTTTTGACCGGATAGCGGAGCGTCACGTCGGCCAGGTTCACCTTGCCGCCGCGGCGTTTGCGGCTGCCCAGGACGCTGCCGTCGAGGGGGTAGATGACATCGCCTTCGAGTTCGCCGTAGTGCGTGACTTTGCCCTCGGTGTAGCGAACGTATTGGGTCGCGCCGGACTGAGCGCGCAGGCCGGGGAGCGCGAGCGCCGCGCCTGTGGCGGCTAGAAATCCACGTCGAGTCGTATTCATCGGTTTTGCTCCTTTGCAAGTTTTGGGGTTGCGCATACAGATGATAGCGCTTTGTCTGCGTACGGCGCGCGGTGAACCCTCTTCAAGGTTGGTGGCCTTCTTCAGAAACCTGAACGGTCAAACCGTTCAAGTCCTCGAAATAAACGCGGTCCGCGCGCCGCCGGGCCTGAATGCCATGCACGGCCAGTTTGGCGATCACTTTCTCCGGCTCGTAGTCGTTCACCGAGAAGCAGAAGTGCGCGGCGCCTCCGGGATTGGCGTTTCGGAACAGCGCAAGAAAATTGCCGCCCAGGCCGAGAAACGCTGAATTGCCGCTGCGCTGAATGAGCGGCAAGCCCATCAGCCCCTGATACCAATCGACCGAGCGGCCGACATCGCTGACGCGCAGAGCGACGTGGTTCACGTCGACCGCGTGGAGGATGGAATCCGGGTTGGGGTCCTTGCGCAGCGCCTCGGCGACCTGATCCTCCCGGCGCATTGTCTCGGAAAGATGGTTCTGGTTGCCGTCGGGGTCGAGACAGGCCCAGATATTCGGGGCGCGCTCGAACGGTTCGTAGCCGTGCCGTTTCAGGATATCGCCCGCGCCGGGCTCGTCGAGGCCGTCGACGCCGGGAGAAAAATGGTTGAGGCCGGGCTCGTCTCCCTGGAACAACGCGAGGTAGTTGCGCTGAAGACCGCGCATCTGTCCCCGTTCGCCCATGTCGCGAATGACCCGCGCGCCCAAAAGCTTGGCGTAATACTCGCCGGCCTTCTTCACGTCCGGGACGGTCAGCGACAAATGATTGATCGATGTAGCCTGGAACAGTCCCGCGGCGGCCTTGAGATTCCCGGCGGCGGCCGCGAAGCCCGCCGCGGCGCCCCAGAATTGCCTTCGCGTAGTTTTCATTTGCGTATTCCTCCTAACCGAACACGAGCTTCAAATGCCGTTCGTCCGGCGCTTGCGAGGCGGTCAGCTTGCTGATGACGATAAATGCCGCCAGAGAAATCAGGAACGAGGGAACGATCTCGTGAACGTCGCGCAGGGCTTCGTACTCGAATCGAAACAGGAAGCGCCACGCCACGCAAGTTATCATACCGATCAACATCGACCAAAAAGCGCCGTGTCCGGTTCCCCAGCGGAGATAGAGGCCCCCGAAGACGGCCGGGAAAAAGCCGGCGGCGAACACCGCGCCGGAAAAGCTGGTGAGCTCGACGATGCCGGCTGGCGGAAACACCGTGCAAAGAAATACGACGACCGAATAGGCGGCGATCGCCAGTTTGGTCAGGCGCACCACCGACGCGGCGCTCATTGGCCGGTACACGTTCCAGATATCGCCGATGGCGGCTGTGCCGACGATGAGCATGACCGAGGCGAGCGACGACATGCCTGCGGCGAACAGACCCATGATGCAGAGTCCGCTGACCCAGGGATTATCGAATTTGGCAAGCATGAAGCCGACCACTTCGTCCGTATGGTGGATCAGATAGGCCGCCTCCCGCTCGTCGGCCATGCCGTGGACCAGGGCGCCCAGTCCCATGACGCAGATCAGGGACACGCCCAGAAAAATAGGCGTCCAGGTCATGGCGAAGCGCATGCCCCGGACGCTGTCCACGGAATAGAAACGCACCAGGCAGCGCGGCTCGGCGATTTGCTTGGCGCCGACCGCCAGGCCGATGCCAAGAATATAGGTGAACGAGACGAGGGCGCCGAACGTCACCAGGCCGTCGCCCATGGGCTCGCCGGCGGCCGTGACGTGTCGGACGTTGCCGATGCGGCGCATCATTTCGCCGACGCCTCCCACATAGACAAACGGAACGGCAAGCATAATCAGGGCGATGGCCAGCATCATCACGCCCTGCACGGCGTCGGTCCAGAGAACGCTGTACATCCCGCCCATGACGGTGTAGGCGCAGGTGCAGAAAATAATGACGGCGGCGCCCCAGGCGTAGGGAATGCCCAGAACGGTCTCGAGTAGATGGGCGCAGCCTTTGGCGATGCCGGCCATGTACCACAGCGTCGCGAACAGGATGGTTGCCGCCGCGAGCACGCGAATGGCCCGCGAAAGCGGGCTTTTGTAGCGGAAATCGAAGTAATCGGGAATGGTCACCGACTTGAGGCCGGCGGTTTGATCGCGCAGTCGCGGGCCGAGCAACAGCCACGAAATCATGCAGAAAACGGTCCAGAAGACCCCTACCCAGGCCCAGCTCAATCCCGCGCCGAAGGCTTGGCCGGCTTGCCCGATATAAGTATTCGTGCTGGCGAACGTCGAAAAAAACGCGAGTGAAACAACCCATCCGGGAATCTCGCGCTTGGCGACGTAAAATTCGCTGACGCCCTTCGAGGCGCGGTTGCTGAAATAGCGGCCGACGCCCAGGCAGGCCGCCAGATAGACGGCCGTCAGGAACAGAATCGGCCCGTTGTCGGCCAGGTACTGCAAGAGAGACAGCGTAGCACTGCGCCGCAGGAGCGGATTACGGAGGCGGGGCGTTGCGCGCGGCGCTCTCCCCACGGCGTTCGCGCGCGGGCAGCCGGCGCAGCTTCAGATTGCGGTATTCGACGCGCATGGGCGGCCCGCGGTGGAGTTGGAGAGCGAATACGCCGCTAAGCGCGCCCGGGTTGCGCACGTCCGTCATGACCCGTCCGTTTACCGTAATGCGGATGTGATGGCCGCGGCAATAGATGGCGACATGATTCCAGCCGGGGCGGACCAGATGCTCCGCCTTGTCTTGCCAACCGTCCATGATGAGGCCGCCCGGCAGTCTCTCGCCGTGCAGGCTGCCCCAGCCTTTGCCCTCGGCGATGTCGGCCTGGTAACCGCGAACGACTCCGCTGGGCAAGCGTTCGCTGCGAAATTGGACGCCGCTGTTGCCGTTGCGCAGCTTGACATCGAAATCGAGCTCGAAATCCGAATACTCCTTTTGGGAAACCAAAAAAGAGTTCGCCGTCAGCGGGGCGCCGTCCGTCGAGCCGACGATCTTGTCGTCTTCGACGAACCACATCGCGGGGTCGCCTTCCCAGCCCGCGAGGTCGCGTCCGTTGAAAAGCAACTCGACGCCTTGACGCCGCTCGCCGGGGGTAAGAACGTTGTGCGGGCCGCCGGCGATTGCCAATCCCGCCGGCAGAAGAATCAAAACGCGGAGCATCGCCTTATGAAACGGCGCCTGGTCAGTGTTCGAAAGCCGAGTACTTGGTCAGCTTGTCGATCAATATCCGCACGGAGTCGGGAGCGGCGACTTCGCCGTTGAGTATCTCCGCCGGAGTTACGGGCTTGCCGTAGATGTTGCGGTTGTCGGCTTTGTCCTGCCGCAGCGTCGCGCCTTCGAGAGACACTCCGGCGAAAGCGCCGCGCGAACGGGAATAGGCCAGTATCTCGGCTCTCAGTTGCGCGTCGGTCTGGACTTGAGCCGAGCGGCCGACGGGACCGCCGGCAACGGCTGCGTCGGCGCCCAGGGTAAACCTGCTGGAGATAAGCTTCTGCTTGCCTTTCTCGTTCAAAACGATCAGCACGTAGTCGGTGGAGCTGCCGCCGATCTGCAAGCCGAAACTCCCGCCCTCGATGCGCACGGTCGACGGCCCGGTCCAGCCCTTGTTGCCGGGAGCGCGGCAAGTCAAAACGCCTTTTCCGTACTTGGCCCCGAAGCCCAGGCCCAACTTCTTGACTCCGGGGATGATCGCAACGCAGTGGGCTTTCCCCAGGATGTCCAGCGGTATGGACTGTTCCTTGATCCCCATGATTTCGTCCAGCACTTCGGCGGCGCGCCAAGTGCGTTCGACGGCTTTATTCGCGGCGAGAACGGGGAAGCAAAAAGCGAGAAGCAGCAGAAACGAACAAAGATGCATGATAGGAGCCTTTGTCAATTCAAGACGGGTCTCCGCCTTTCCGGGTTGCCTTAAGCCAAAACTTCGCGGATCAAGTTTCCGTGAACGTCGGTGAGGCGCATGTCGCGCCCGTTGTGATGATAGGTCAGCCGTTCGTGGTCGATGCCCATCAAATGCAAAATCGTCGCGTGCAAGTCGTAAACCGACTTGCGATTCTCGACCGCCCGGTATCCGAATCGGTCGGTCGCGCCGACCACGGTTCCGCCCTTGATGCCGCCGCCGGCCAGCCAGACGGTGAAGCCGTCCGGGTTGTGGTCGCGCCCGTCCAAGCGCTGACTGATCGGCATGCGTCCGAATTCGCCGTGCCAGACAATCAGCGTTTCCTCGAAAAGACCGCGCTGCTTGAGGTCGGTAATCAGCCCGGCGATAGGGCCGTCCGTCTCGCCCGCATGCATCGTATGGAAATACTTGAGCGACCAGTGCTGATCCCAGGTCGGTTCGTGGTTGCCGCCGCCGGAGTACAGTTGCACCATGCGCACGCCGCGTTCGACCAGGCGGCGGGCCATCAGCGCCTGGCGTCCGAAGTACCGGGTTCGCTCGTCGTCCAGGCCGTACAGCTTGCGGGTCGCTGCGCTCTCTTTGGCGATGTCGATCGCCTCGGTTGCGTGAACCTGCATGCGGTAGGCCAACTCGTAGGATTGAATGCGCGCCGAAAGCTCGTTGTCTTCGGGGTTCCGTTGCAAATTCTCGCGGTTGAATTTTTGCAGCAGGTCGAGCCACTTGCGTTGGCGCTCGCGGCTCATTTCTTTCGGCGGGTTCAGATCGACGATGGGCTCGCCGGTCGAACGGAATTGCGTTCCCTGAAACGCTGCCGGCATGAACCCCGCGCCCCAGTTGGGCTGGCCGTTGATGGGTCCGCCGCGGTGGTCGGTGAAAACGATGTACCCGGGCAGGTTTTCGTTCTCGGAGCCGAGGCCGTAGGTCAACCAGCTTCCCATGCTGGGATGCCCGGCCAGAACCGTGCCCGTGTTCATCTGATACAGCGCGGGGCCGTGGTCGTTGGAGACGGCGTACATCGAGCGGACAACCGCCAAGTCGTCAACGTGCCTGGCGACATTGGGAAAGAGATCGGAGACTGGAATGCCGCTCTCGCCGTACCGCTTGAACTTCCAGGGCGAAGGCATCAGGCCGCCGGGATTGCCCTGCGAGACCGTAAAGTCGCCGACGCCGGTCATCGCTTTGCCCGCGTGCTTTTCAAGATCGGGTTTGGGGTCGAACGTATCGACCTGACTCGGCCCTCCGTAGCAGAAGATCGAGATGATGCTCTTGGCCTTCGGCGCGAAATGAGGAGAGGCCGGGCCGCCGCTCGAAGCGCCGAGCGCGCGGTCGCCGGCGAGCACGGAGGCCAAGCCCAGATTGGCGAGCCCTCCGCCGAGCGTCTTCAACAGATCTCTACGGTTGTAAGCAACGGTGGGCGTCATAGAACGGTTACAGCTTTCCCTATACAGAATACAGCAATGCCGCAGGCGCGGCTACGCTCCCAACTTCTCGGCCAGATCGAGAAAATCGACCGCGTTGAGATCGAAAGCGTCGTCGAACTCGAGGTCGAGATTCCGGTTGGGGCGTTCCCGAGGGCGCGGGACAAAGGCCGTCTTGAAGCCGACGGAGGCCGCCGCCCGCAGATCGCCCTTGTGGGCCGCGACCATCATGACTTGGCGCGGCTCCAACCCCAATAAATCGGCGGCCTTGCGATAGACCTCCCGGTCCGGTTTGTAGCGGCCGGCCAACTCGGAAGACAACACCGCGTCCCACGGCAATCCGGCATGTTTGGCCATGTTGACCAGCAAAGCCACGTTGCCGTTGGACAGAGAGGCGACGATGAATCTTCGCTTCAGTCGCGTCAGACCCTCGACGGCGTCTGGCCACGGGTCGAGACGATGCCAGACGCGGTTGAGGTTGTCGATTTCGGTCTCCGAGAGCCCTTCGACCCCAAACCGCGCCAACAACTCGTCGAGGATCGTGCGGTGCAGCTCGTCGATCGTTTTCCAGCCGAGGCTGCCGCTGCGGACACGGTTCATTGCCGGGCCGTAGCCGTCGCGCCAAGCGTCGGCGAAAGCGGCCCAATCAACGGCGATGCCCTTGGACCGCCCCAGTTCCCCGCCCTCGCGGACGATGGTCGTGCGCCAGTCGACCACGGTTCCGAATACGTCGAACGTGAGCGCCTCGACTCCGTTGACGGCGGCTTTGGACATTGCTACGGCTCCCGGCAGGGAGGCGATGAAAACTCGGCGCGTGAATCCTGCCCTATTGGGCGATAACCGGGCCGGCGGCGCATCCCGCGGGTACATACGCAGAGGATTCATTGTAAACGATGCGCCGGTCGGGCCGGCGGCGCATTGACCGTACGGGCGCCAAGTCGATACATTACGGTTGGAATGCGTCTGTCGCTCATCTTGCTCGCGGCGCCGATGCTCGCACAGGCCGAAATTCGGTTCAACCGCGACATCAGACCGATCCTTGCGGAGAACTGCTTTGCCTGTCACGGCCCCGACAGCAACGCCCGCCAAGCCAACCTGCGGCTCGACCGGCGGGAAGACGCCGCGGCGAGGGGCGTTCTCGCGCCGTCCGGGGACGCTCCCGCCAAGCTGGCGGCGCGGGTGAATCATGCGAACGAGGCTCTGCGCATGCCTCCCGCGTATGCGAACAAGAGCCTGAGCGACGAACAAAAGAAACTGTTGACGGATTGGCTTGCGCAAGGCGCCGAGTACGAGCCGCACTGGTCGTACATCCCGCCGCAGCGCTCCGCTTCGCTGACCGGCCCCGCCGCGATCGACGCGCTGATCGACAGGCGTCTGCGCGAGCACGGCATGGAAGCGGCGCCCGCGGCCGACCGCCGCGCCTTGGCGCGCCGGCTGAGCTTCGATCTTACGGGGCTGCCCGCGGATTGGGAGACCGTGCGGGGCTTCGTCAACGATTCGCGCCCCGACGCCTATGAACGGCTGGTCGACGCTTATCTGACGTCCGAGCAATTCGGCGAGCGCATGGCGGTTCATTGGCTGGACCTCGTGCGCTACGCCGATTCGGTCGGATACCACAGCGACGTCGAAGTTTCGATGTCGCCATATCGGGATTACGTCATCCGCGCATTCAACGACAACAAGCCTTTCGATGAGTTTACGCGCGAGCAACTGGCCGGGGATTTACTGCCCGGACGCAGCGAGGCGCAACTCGTGGCCAGCGCCTATAACCGGCTCAACCGCATGACGGCCGAGGGCGGCTCGCAGCCCAAAGAGTACTTGGCGAAGTACGCCTCGGATCGGATTCGCACGACTTCGACGGTTTGGCTGGGTTCGACGCTCGGCTGCGCGGAATGCCACGACCACAAGTTCGACCCGTTCACCCATCGAGACTTTTACCGCTTCGGAGCGTTTTTCGCGGACATCGAAGAAGAAGGAGTGTACAGCGGGCAAGCCGGCTTCGGCAGCAGCATTTCCGTGTTGTCCGAAGATGCGAAGGCGGAGATGCGCAGACTCGAAGCCGAGATCGAGCGGCTGACGGCCGAAGGATACGCCCGACTCGAACTTGAAGAGCAGAGCCGGGACCTGGCGGCAAAGTATGCCGCCGAAACGGCCGCGATGTGGAGCGCCGACTGGTTGGACGCGGCGGTCGACGATTGCGCGCACCCCGATATCGACGGCTGCGAAGCGTACGACCTCAAGATTCGACGCGGCGGCGAATTCGTCGACACCGTCCTGACGGAAAAAGCCAAAAAGCCGCGCGAAGCCATGATGCGCTTGCGCTCGCGTCCGTTCTCCTCGCCCGCGAGCTTGACCGGGTGGCTGCTCGAGGTGCTGCCGACGGAGGGTTTCGACAAGTTCGCGCTCAGCGAGTTCGAAGTCAGGGCGAACGGCCGCAAGGTGCGGCTCGCCGGCTTTGCAGCCGCGCCCGGGACGCCGCGGCGCGGCCTGACCGGAACCGCCGACGGCAACAACCATACGACTTGGGGCGGCAGCTTCGATGGGGTCGAACGTTATGCGGCGATCTTCGAGCCGGCGGCGCCGGTGCGCATCGAACGGGGCGAACGGTTCGAAGTCGTCCTGCTGTTCAATGCCAACGCCGCTCGGTTGATCCCCGGCAGGGTGCGGGTCGCTGCAACCTCCGCGGAGTTTCCGGACTTCCCCCTTGCCGCGGCGGAAGAAGCGTACGCCGAATTGACCGGCGGGAATGCGAACTGGCGGCAGATACGCCGGCTCCAGCGGCGCGTCCGGCGCATTCGCGATTCGGCCGTTGCTTGCCTCGTGACGAAGACGGTCGACGACCCGCGGACGATGCGCGTTCTCCCGCGCGGGAACTGGATGGACGATTCGGGAGAAGTTGTCATGCCCGGCGCTCCCCACTTCCTGAAGCAGATCGATGCGCAGGGGCGGCGGGCCACCCGGCTCGACCTTGCCAACTGGATCGTGGACCGCGAAAATCCGCTGACCGCTCGGGTGTTCGTCAATCGGATGTGGCGCATGTTTTTCGGAATCGGGTTGTCGCAATCGCTCGACGATTTGGGGTCTCAGGGAGAGGCGCCGGCCAACCGGGAATTGCTCGATTGGCTGGCGGTCGAGTTCATGGACAGCGGATGGGACGTGAAACGCCTGATCCGCACGATGCTGCTGTCCAAAGCCTATCGGCGCGCCGGCGAGCCCGGCGCGGAGCTGGCGGCGGCCGACCCCTACAATCGGCTCCACGGGCGGCAGGCGATTGCCCGCATCGACGCGGAGTTCGTCAGGGATGCGGCGCTCGAAGTGAGCGGCTTGCTCAACCGGCGCGTCGGCGGGCCCAGCGCCAAACCCTACCAGCCGGCGGGATACTACCGCGAATTGAATTTTCCCAAGCGCATCTACGAGCCGGACCACGGCGAGAGCCAGTATCGGCGGGGTCTGTACACGCACTGGCAAAGGACCTTCCTGCACCCCTCGATGGCGGCGTTCGACGCGCCGGCGCGGGAAGAATGCACCGCGCAGCGGGAGATTTCGAATACGCCCTTGCAATCCTTGGTTCTTTTGAACGACCCGACCTTCGTCGAGGCTGCGCGGGCGTTTGCCGGGCGGCTGCTGAAATTTGCCGGAAACGATGAAAAAAGGATCGCCGCGGCCTTTGCCGAGGCGTTTTCGCGCGAGCCTTCGCAAGACGAAATTTCGGTGGTTGCGAAGCTCTTGGCGCAAGCCCGCCGGGACTTCCGGGCGAACCCCGGCCGAGCGTCGGAACTGCTTGCGGTCGGCGATTCCAACCCTGCGCCGGGCGTGGACCGCGTCGAGTTGGCTGCCTGGACGGCGGCGGCCCGCGCCCTGCTGAACAAGCATGAGTTTTTCATGCGCTACTGAAAGGGGTCGATCATGAAAACACCGATGCAAGCACTGAGCCGGCGCGCTTTTCTGGGCCGGGCGTCGATGGGCATGGGCGCCTTTGGCTTGGCTTCTCTGCTGCGCCCGGAATTATTTGCCGCGAAATCGGCGGTTCCGGGATTCCCCAACTACGCGCCGAAGATCAAGCGGGTGATCTGGCTGTGCATGGCCGGCGGGCCTTCGCATCTCGAACTGTTCGACTACAAGCCGGAACTGGCCGGGCACGACGGCGAGGCGATGCCCGAATCGTTCACCAAGGGGCAGCAAATCGCCCAGTTGCAAGGCAAGGAGCTGCGCGTGCTGGGGCCGCAGCACCCATTTAGGCATTACGGAGAATCCGGCCAGCACATATCGACGCTGCTGCCGCATATAGGCTCGATCGCAGACGACATCTGCATCGTCCGCTCGATGAAGACCGAGCACATCAACCACGACACGGCGCATACCTTCATGAACACGGGAACCGGCATCGCCGGCCGGCCCAGCATGGGCGCCTGGCTCAACTACGGCTTGGGCAGCGAATCCGACGATCTGCCGGGTTTTGTCGTGCTCACCTCCGAGGGCGGCGGCCAGGCGCAGCCCATCGCCGCGCGGCAATGGCATTCGGGATTTCTGCCGAGCCGCTATCAGGGCGTGAAGTTCAACTCCGTCGGCGACCCCGTGGCCTACGTGCGCAACCCTCCGGGCGTGGACAACAAGATGCAGGGCGATTTGATCGGCAGCGTTGCCGAGTTGAACCGCCTGCAAGGCGGCGCGGTCAACGACCCGGAGATCGAAACGCGCATCGCCCAATACGAGCTGGCCTTCCGCATGCAGATGAGCGTGCCGGAGCTGGTTGACTTCTCGAACGAGCCGCAGCACGTTCGCGACTTGTACGGAACCCAAGGCGGCGACGGAAGTTTCGCGGCAAACTGCTTGCTGGCAAGGCGTTTGGCGGAACGCGGCGTACGCTTTATCCATCTCTACCATCGCGGCTGGGACCATCACGGCAGCATCAAGAAGGGTATCGTCGAGACGGCCGGCTACGTCGACCAGGGCTCGGCGGCGCTGGTCAAAGACCTCAAGCAGCGCGGAATGCTGGCGGATACGCTGGTGATCTGGTGCGGCGAGTTCGGGCGCACGCCGATGTCTCAGGGTAAGCGGGAGACCGCCGGCCGGGATCATCACATCAAGGGCTTCTCGATGTGGATGGCCGGCGGCGGCGTCAAGGGCGGCGGCGCCTGGGGCGCGACGGACGAGCTCGGCTACAACGCGGTGGAAAATGTCGTTCACGTCCACGACCTGCACGCCACGATGATGCATCTGTTCGGCATCGACCACAAAAGGCTGACCTACCGTTTCCAGGGCAGGAATTTCCGCCTGACGGACGTTCACGGGCGCGTGGTCGAAGAGGTGCTCGCTTAGCAAGAAACGGCGCGCGGTGCGCCGTTACCTTCGATGGGCCGAATCAAAGTCCTGCCGACGCGAGTAGCCAACCAGATCGCCGCGGGCGAAGTGGTCGAGCGGCCCGCGTCCGTCTGCAAGGAACTGCTCGAAAACTCGATCGACGCGGGAGCGACGCGGCTGCGCATCGAGGTGCAGTCGGGCGGCCGGCGTTCGATCCGCGTTGTCGACAACGGCTGCGGCATGGGCGCCGACGACGCGATGCTGGCCTTCGAGCGCCACGCCACGAGCAAGCTGCGCGAAGTCGGTGACTTGCTGGCGATCCCCACGCTGGGCTTTCGCGGAGAGGCGCTGCCCTCGATCGGCAGCGTGTCGCGGTTATTGCTCGAAACCCAACTTGAAGGCCGGGATGTCGGCGCCGTGGTCGAGATTCACGGCGGCCGGATGCGCGACGTTCGGGAAGAAGCGTTGACTCCCGGCACGAGCATTACGGTGCGCGACCTGTTTTACAACGTTCCGGCGCGAAGGAAGTTTCTGCGCACTGAAAAAACCGAGCTCGGCCACATCGTGCAACTCGTGACCCATTACAGCTTGGCGCACCGCGACAAGTCGTTCCTGTTGAGCAACGAGCATGCGACGCTGCTCAACGTCACCCCGGTCGAGACGCTGCAGGAAAGGATTTATCAGATTTTCGGCGGAGACGCGCTCGACCGCCTCGTCGAGATCGCCCCGGTCGAGCGGACCCTGGAAGTCGCGGCCTCGCCGCTGCCGGCAACCCGCGCCGTGCAGGCTTTCCGCGAAAGCAAGACCCGCGACGCCGCAAGGACGTTTCGTTTGCACGGATTCGTTTCCGAGCCGCAGGTGCAGAAACTCAATTGGAGCTCGGTCTATATCTTTGTCAACAAACGGTTGATCCGCGACAAGGTGATTCTCAAGGCGATTTCATCGGGCTACCACAATTTCATGCCGCCCGGCTGCTTCCCCTTCGCGCTTTTGTTCCTGGACCTCTCCCCGGAAGAGGTCGATGTCAACGTGCATCCTTCGAAAACCGAGGTGCGCTTCCGGCATCAAGCGTTCGTTCACGATTTCGTGCGCGACTCGATCCGCGCTTGTCTGGAAAAGGCGAAGCCGGTATCGAAGCTGCCGCTGCCCGCAGCCGCGTCGGAGTCGGACGCCGGCGCGCCGCCGTCCGCCTCGGAACCTGCCGGCGAAGCCGCAGCCGCCGCAGCGCAGGAGCACGCGCGAACCGGAGAACCTTCCGGCCTGAAGCCGGAACCGGCGGCGCGGTTCGACTTCAACGCGAATGCGGTCATCGAGGTTTCCGCGACCTCGAAAAGAATGGACGGGCCGCCGGAAACCGCCGCCGTCACGGACGCTTTGCCTGCCTCGGAGCCTGCCCGCGAGGCCGACTACACGACGCACAGCCGCGCCCCGCTGGTGGACCGGCAGCCCGAAAGCCTCGAGGATTTATCGAATCTGCGGCTGCTGGGCCAGATCCGAGAGAGCTTCATCGTTGCGGCGGGGGCGGACGGGCTTTGGATCGTCGATCAGCACGTTGCCCATGAGCGCATTCTCTTCGAAAAAGTATTGGCCGGACGGCTTGCCGGCCAAGTGGATATGCAGCGGCTGTTGATGCCGATCGTGTTGACGCTCACGCCGGACCAACAGATCGTGTTCACGGAGATCGAGGCGGAATTCCGGGCAAACGGTTTCGAGTTGGAGCCGTTCGGGCATCGCACGATCGCGGTCAAGGCGGCGCCGGCGGCGCTGTCGCCGCACGAGGTCGAGACGCTGGTGAACGAAATCCTGGAAACGCCGCAGCGCGAGATGCGCGCGCTGTCTCTGGCCGACCTTCGCCGCTGGATGGCCGCGACGGTCGCTTGCCACGCCGCGATCAAAATCAACACGCCGCTCGAGACGGAGAAAATGCGCTGGCTGCTCGATACGCTGGCCAAGACCGATTGCCCGATGGCTTGTCCTCACGGCCGGCCGATCGCCCTCAAGTACGGCATGAGAGACATCCTCAAAGCCTTCCACCGCATTTAACCGCCGCTTAAAAGGGCTTTGAGCGGCCTTTGAAGCATCGTGGCGCCCCACGCGGCGGTCTTGCTATTCACTATCCACTATCCACTGGCGGCTTTGCCGGCCCCATGCTCGTGCCGCGCAAGCGACTCGGGCTGCATCTCGATGCTGTAGCCGGGGGCGGTCGGGGGCATGTAGCAGCCGTTTTCGACCTGAACGGGCGTTACGAAGTGTTCGTGGAGATGATCGACGTATTCCAGGACGCGGTTATTGAGCGCGCCCGACACGCAGATGTAATCGATGAGGGAGAGGTGCTGGACGTACTCGCACAAGCCCACTCCCCCGGCGTGCGGGCAGACGGGCTTGTCAAACTTCGCCGCCAGCAGAAGCACGGCCAAGACCTCGTTCACGCCGCCCAGGCGGGAGCTGTCGATTTGCACGAAGTCGATGGCGTCGGCCTGTAGAAACTGCTTGAAAAGGATGCGGTTCTGGCACATCTCGCCCGTGGCGACGGCGATGCCGTGAGGCTTGAGCGCCTCGCGGATCGCCTTGTGGCCGAGCACGTCGTCGGGACTTGTCGGCTCCTCGATCCAAAGCGGACTGAAAGGCGCCAGGCGCTCCATCCATTCCACGGCTTGGCCGACATCCCAGACCTGGTTGGCGTCGGTCATCAAATCGCGGCTGCCGCCTATCTCTTCGCGGATGACCCTGCAGCGGCGCATGTCCTCTTGAAGGTCGCGGCCGACTTTGATTTTGAAGCGGCCCCACCCCTTTTCGAGCCCCTCGCGGCAGAGCGCGCGGATCTTTTCGTCGGAATAGCCCAGCCAACCGGCGGAAGTCGTGTACGCCGGGTAGCCCCAGGCTTCCATGCGGGCGATGCGGCCGCGTTTCGAGTCGGAACGGGCTTCGAGCAATTCGCGGGCTTCGCCGGGCGACAGCGCGTCGGTGATGTAGCGGAAGTCGATCGCGCGCACGAACTCCTCCGGCGAGAAGTCGGTTACCAGGCGCCAGACGGGCTTGCCCTCGGATTTCGCCCAGAGGTCCCACACGGCATTGACCACCGCGCCCGCGGCCAGATGAACGGCGCCCTTTTCCGGGCCGATCCAGCGCAACTGCGAATCGCCGGTAACGCGGCGCCAGAACTTGCCCATGTCGGCGGTGAATTCCTCGAGCGCGCGGCCGGCGATCAACGGGGCGATCGCCTTGACGGCCTGGACGACGATTTCCGTTCCGCGCCCCAGCGTGAAGGCCAGACCGTGGCCGCAGTGCTCCGAGTCGGTTTCGAGCACGACGTAGGCCGCGGAGTAATCGGGGTCCGGGTTCATCGCGTCGGAGCCCGAAAGGTCTTGCGAGGTGGGAAAACGGATATCGCGAACGGTCAATTTCGTGATGCGCATGGCTGGTACTATCGAGAGACCGAGCCGCTCGGCCTTGGGCCCGAACCGTATAGTACTATCCCACGCCCATGCTTCTTTCGAACATCCGCGTCATCGACTTCGGGCGCTACATCGCCGGCCCCTACTGCGGCATGATGCTGGCCGATTTCGGCGCGGACGTCATCCGCATCGACCGGCGCGGGGGCAGCGAAGACCGTTATCTGGGTCCGGTTGCCGCAAGCGGAGAAGGCGGCATGTTTCTGTCGATCAACCGCAACAAACGCAGCCTCGCGCTCAGCCCATCGAAGCCCGGCGGAGGGGAGTTGATCCGGCGGCTGGTCGAGTCCGCCGACGTGGTCATCGCCAATCTGCCGCTTGCGGTGATGAAGAAGATGGGCATCGACTACGACAGCCTCAAGGCGATCAAGCCCGACATTATTCTGACGATGATCTCGACCTTCGGGCCGGACGGCCCTTACGCCGAGCGCGTCGGCTTCGATGCGGTCGCGCAGGCGATGAGCGGCGCCATGAGGCTGACCGGGTTTCCGGACGCTCCGGTTCGGGCGCTCGTTCCGTTCGAGGACTACGGAACCGCCCTGCACGCGGCTTTCGGCACGATGGCGGCGCTTTATCACCGCGAGAAAACGGGGCAAGGACAGTTGGTGGACGCTTCGCTGCTGGCCACGGGCGTGACCTTCATGGCCGCTTTTCTGGCCGAGCGGCGCGTCACGGGCGCGCGGCGCGGGCGCCAGGGCAATACCGCTTACTGGGCGGCGCCGAGCGACGTGTACAAGACGAAAGACGGCTGGGTCGTCGTGGCCTGCAACGGAGGCGCCATGTTCGCCCGCTGGGCCAAGGCCGTGGGCCGCGAAGACCTGATCGACCA
This sequence comes from Bryobacterales bacterium, assembly GCA_965214915.1. GTDB lineage: Bacteria > Acidobacteriota > Terriglobia > Bryobacterales > UBA6623 > CATQHP01. The sequence goes on from CBDCCP010000002.1 coordinate 1,209,344, forward strand.
CGAGCATACGCAGACCGACCTCGACCGCGCGGACCATCACGAGACGATCGACGAAGCGATGATCCCCTGGTGCCGGCAGCGCACGACGCAGCAGGTCATCGACGAGCTCGAGCAGGCCCGCGTGCCCGCCGGCCCGCTCTACACGCTGGACGAAACGCTGAACGACCCCCAGGTGCGGGCGCGGGGGCTGCTGGAATATCTGCCCTACCCGGGAGCGCCCCAAGACGTGCCGCTCGCTTCGCCGCCGGTTCGCCTCTCCGCAAGCCGGGCGAAGATTCGCGCGCGCGCGCCCCGCAGCCCGGCGAGCACTGCGACGAAATCCTCGCCGAGCTCGGCTACGCGCCCGAAGAAATCGAACAACTGCGCGCCGGCGCGGTCGTTTAAGCGGGCGCCGCCGCGCATGGCGTCACCTTACGGCTTGTCTTATAATGACAGTGACCGGCCGCTAGGGCGACGATGCCGAGACAGCCGAAGGAGGTGTTCCGATGTTTTTTCCGGTCAGCGTCGTTCCTGACGCCGGAAGACTCCGATCACATTGTGTATAACATGTTGCCGACCGATAACGGTTGGCAACTCCAGGTTCTATTGCCGAAGAGGGTACCTCCCGGCGACCGGCGCATCGTTCTCGATTGGCTCCAATCCTATCGGAACGAGATTCGCAGCAAGCATCCTTACTGGTTGACGATGTTCCACAGCACAGACCGCGAATACACTCTTGACATCTTGCCCGCGAAAGACCCCAAGGGCGCGATTGTCAATGCCTTACGTATCGGTCAGGAATTGCAGCCGCGGTGTACTTAGCCGCTACCGGCAGCGACATCGTTGCCACTGCGATTACAACCGCGGTGACCGTCATCATCGCCGTGGTCGTGGGTAGCAAGGTTGTTGCCGACTGACAAGGGTTAGCGGCGGCGAGAACCTGCCGAGGCCCGCCCGCCCCGCTCGTTTACGCAGGCCGAAAAGGCGCAGGCGCCCCTTCCCTCTTGGCCTCGATTCGCTTGCGGATATCCGCCGCAACCTCAAGCACTTCGGCAGGCGCGCGAACCGCCTCGCCGTCATGCAGGCGCAGAGCCGCGATGAGGGCTCGCAACGCATCGGATTTCTTTCTGTCGCTCGACAGAATCTCGGCGATATCGCGCGCAGAAGCGCCGGTTGCGATCATCTCGGGCACAAGCTGCAGCACCGCCTGCATCGCCGCCTCGTTTCCGGGGTCGAACACGGCGTACGCAGAACGGAATGTACTCATCGCCTCCCGGCTCTTTCCTTGAACCGACAACGCACCCGCCCGTAAATAGTTTGCCTGCCATGCGAACTCCATTGCCGCGTTGCCGGTCAAGACGCCGGCTCTCTCCTCGAGTTCGCCGCATGTGTGCAGAGCTTCTTCCGCGCGGCCGCTATTGACTTGTATGGCCCCCTTTGCGGCCAACGCTCTGACAACCCAAACCTGGAGTTCCGGCGCATCGCTCCCTCCATAACGCTCGACTACCTCGTCATAGGCCATAAGCGCCGCCTCGACATTCTTCAACTTCTCTTGCGCTATCCCTTTGCAAACAAGCGCCATCGCAATGACTGTCGCTGATATGCCGGCGGGACCGGCGCTCCAGGAAGCGACAATCCGATTCGCGATCCTGATTGCTTTCTCAAACCGCTTCTTGTCGAGCGTCTTCTGGAGCTCATCGAGGAGCCGTATCTTGTCCGCCATAGCTCGGTCGGGTATCCCCTCGCTGCCCGGCCACTTCATGCTGGGGAAAAAACTACCGATTTGCGGATCTTCGGCTATCGCCCGCTCGATCCCCTCGCGGATGACCGGCCATTGCGCCGCTTCCTTACGCAACATGCCCGACAGCCCAGCCAGTTCGTCGGGGCCATAAAACACCGCCATGAAACGAATCAGGTTCTGCACGACGGCAGCCTCATCGCGTTCGCGCCGCAGCTTGTAGTAGATGCTGTAGAGACGTTCCGCGGCGGCGTACAGCCGCTTCCTGCCGCTCCCTTCCGCGGTCACCGCACCCCGGTGGATGAGCCGCCCGATCATGGTCGATGCCGTGCGCACGTCCAGGCGCGCCCGCGCGGCGATTTCGCCGGCGCTCGACGGCTGCCAGAGATCGACCGCAGCGAGATAAACGCGGCGCTCCGTCTTCGGGAGAACCTCCAGGTGGCCGCGGAAATACTCGGTGTGGTCGTCGATCAGTTGCGTCAACTCTTCCATCAAGCGGCGCAGGGAAAGGCTCCGCGCAAAACCGGCGACGATGATCAGGAGGCGGGGGTTGCCGCCGGTCAGAATCTGCAGCGGCCTGATCGCGCGCTCGTCCGCCTCGTCGCCGGCGGCCATCCGCCACAGCCGCCGGCAGTCGGCGGTATCCAGCGGCTCCAGATCGACAATGCGAAACAACTCGAAGAACGGTTGCTCTGCATCGTCCAGCCCTTTGAAACGGCTGGTGGCTGTGGCGAGCAGCATGATCCGAGATTCCAACTGCAACTCTTTGCGCAGTTTCCATCCGAAATTTTCGTTCACGTCGTCGCACAACGTCTGCAAGTTCTCGACCATGAGGACCAGCTTCTTGCCCAGCCGATCCGACGCCTCCAGGACGGCGGCGCGGGCGCGCTCTCCGAGAAGCTCCTCTCCGCGTTGCCGAGCGCATAGAGCGGCATGAGCATCCTGCAATTCACGAGCGAGACCGGGGTCGCGCGCAGCGAGTTCCCGGCTGAGATAGAACAACGATTCGAGCCAGAAATCGGCTGAATCGAATATCTCCAGGCTCTCTTCCATGAAGCGCACCGGAAACAGACCTGCGGAGAGTTCGCCTCCGGCGCGCAACTCCGCGGCAACGCGAGCCAGCAGCATGGTTTTTCCGCGCCCGCGCGGCGCAACGAGCAGAACATGCTGGCACGACGGCGCATCGACGTTGCCGCGCAGGACATCGAGCACGATATCGAGCTCGCGGCGCCGGACCACGAACTGCTCGATGACTTCCTGATCCGACTGCAACGTCCCCGGATTGAACTTGCGGATCGTCCGACCGAGCAATGCGTTCATGGCGACCGCCTCTTGTCATCGTCCGAACAGCGGCTCGCAAGGGGCGTGTGGTGACCGCGGAAACGGGCCGAAAAGTAGTCTTTCAGCAGACGCGACGGGAAACTGTAGCCGCCGGCGCCGGCTTGGAGATAGCCGTCGTGCTCCAGGACTTCGAGCACATCCGCGATGCGGCCGGGCGCTTCGTCGACCACCTTGGAGTACAACCGTTCGAGACAGCGCCGCGCGTCGGCAGCGAACGCCTGCTGCGTGGCCGCCTCGGCGAGGATCTCCATGGCGATGCGGCAGTTTTCTTCTTCCAGCCCTTCCTTGAGGCGCGTCTCGTAGTGTACGAGGTCGTTCTGTCCCGAAGGCCCGAGAAACACGGTGCGGTAAACCTCGTCGACATCCTCGACTGTCACCCGCTTCCGCCCCTGCATCACGGCGAAGTCCTGTAAGCGCGCAAAGAAAGATTGCACATGGTGGGAGATGCCGATACCGAGCTGTCCGTATACGGTGCTTGCCACGCCGGCCTCGACGGTCAACCCGCAACTCGTGGCAAGACGCTCGAAACACACGATGGCGTCTTCGCGGCTCCAAGGCCCTAAGCGAAAGGGATCGAGATAGTTGATGCGGTCGGGTATGCCCAGACGCTTGACCAGAGGCGTGAGACCAATGCTGCCGGACACGATGAGGGTCAGGGACTCGTCTTCCAGAGTCTGAAACACACGGCGCAGCCAACTCAGAAATTCGTCGACCTGCCGTTTACCGTCGTTACCGTCGAGCATGCGTTTGAGGAATATCGGCAGTTCGTCGATAACCAGGAGCGCCGGCCGGTCGTGCATGGCGCAATCGCGGATGAGTTGCTGGCCATGATGCCGCCAGTTTCCGGCGTTCAGCCCAGCGCGTACTTTCAGGCGGAACTCGTATGCACTGACCTCCTCGACGTTATTGCCGACCCAGCGCCGCATGGCGTCGACGAAACGCGACAAGATCGGGCGGGCCGGATGTACGGCCTGCGCGATGTCGGCGATTACATCCTCCGGACAACTTGCCCCCTCCACATCGGCGAAAAGGAATATCCACCCCCTGGCTTCGAGCCGCCGCCCGAGTTCGCGGGCAACGCTGGTCTTCCCCATCCGCCGTTGCCCGGTCAGCAACACGTGGTTGTAGTCGCAAACCCGCGATTCCAATATCTTCAGTTCGCGCCCGCGATTGAAAAAATCGTCGCCGCTTACCCAGCGCCGGTGGATAATTTCATAACTGCATCCATTTTTTCATACAACAAATCTGTTGTCAACAATTTTGTTGTATGAATTGGCGTTTCTCCGTTGTGCAGGCGGCATGCGCGGCGACTGAAACGGCGCTTTGGCCGTCCGTTCGGGTCGGAAGTTTAGGCGGCTCAGACGATGTCGTACACCCGGGCGGTCACGGCGAGAAGAACGGAGTTGATGCAAAACATCCAACGCATTGCGTACCGCAGCATTGCGATATCGGACCCGACTGCAGCGCCGTCGGGCTTCACGGCGGCTTGCTCATCGGCCTGACCGCCGGCCTCGGCTTGCCGGCGTTCGAACCCCGCCTCTTCGATGTCGCGTGCGATGCGTAGAGCGCCGCGTGAGTACACGGGTTGCTCTCCTTTGGCTGGTTGCTATCGTACCGGTCTTTTCCCATCGCCCAAATCGCCGTGTCCGCGGGCAACTCACCCGCTATTGATCAGTCGGCGCCGGCCCAATTGAAACGATTGGCGGTGAAACGTTGGAACTGCGTGAATCCAACCCACCCCATTGCCGGGTTTCATCGTTTTAACCTGCTGTCGCGAGCAACTCGCTGTGGCAGAGAGCGTCAAGCACTCGTATGCCGCCACCGCCAAGCGTCCCCGATGTCTTGCCGTAACGGCCGGTCATTGCGCCCGTTGGTTTATGCCCAACAACTTGCGATAAACCTTCATCAAATGAATCGTTGTTTCCGGGTTGCAGGCATGTGGATCCGGCATGATCGGCGCTCCGGCCGCCTCGGTCGCGCAATCCTCACAAGCCAACGCTACTATTTGGCCCATCTCGTTACGCTTCGCTTGCCATTGATTCTCGAGAACGTACCGTTGTCTATCGGGCGCCCCGGCGTCCCCGCAGATGTAACGCGCCGGTCCGTGCGGCTTGAAGGCGCAGTTGCATACCCAGCAGCGCACCGATTCGCCGTCCTTGACTGTGCCTTGTTTGCCGGACGATGCGACGCGACGTTGTCGTCGTCGGCCTGCCCTCCGCCGCTCGGCCTTGACGCCGCCTCGTTTACCGGACGATGCAGCGGGGTCTGCTTTGCCGGCAGCCGCTGCCGGCACGAACTTTTCCTCCTTGCCCAGATTTTCAAAAGCGCGTTTCGCTTCGGCCTCCAGTTCTCCGTCGCCCGCCTTTCGCGCCAGGACAACCGCCGCCTCAAAATCCCGCTGCGCCTCGTCCACGCGGCCCAACCGCGCATTCGCTTCGCCCCGGTTGCTGTAGGCTGCAATATCGCCCGCATCCGGCCGGATACCGCGGACTTCGAAATCGTCCGGAGTCAGCCGGATCACCTTGTTGTAGTCGGCGATGGCGGCTTCATAGCGGCCAAGGGCGCACTTCGCATTGCCCCGGTTGTTATAGGCTTCGGGGTAGTTTGGCTCATACCGGATCGGGTTGTCATAGTCGAGGGTGAACGGGGCTTTAAGAAAACGGAACCGCACTTGCGCCGGTATCAACCGGATCGCCTCGTCGTAGTCGGCGACGGCGGCTTCATGTCGGCCAAGGGCGTGCTTCGCATTGCCCCGGTTGTAGTAGGCTGCGGCGTAGTTCGGCCTCAGTCCGATCGCTTTGTCACAGTTGGCGATGGCTTTCTCATGGTGTTCGTAGTAGGCATTCGCTACGGCATGGTTGCAATAGTTTGCGGCTTCGTCCAGCTTCGGGTCGGCCGCCTTCCTATAGTCGGCGACGGCGGCTCCGGGACGATCCGGCCTGGGCTCGCAAATCAGGCGCTTGTCCACTTCATCTGCGCTATCGCACATATCGCAATAATCCAGACCGCACACTTTGCAGTGGTGCAGCATCTCGTAGTCGTCTCGATTTTTACCGCAGACTTCGCATATTCTATAAACGCCTCCCAAACTGTTCTTGAACTCCATCTCCAACGGTTTCAAGCCTGAAATTATCATTGCACACCGCCTATAACGCAGCGCTGAGATTCTGAACTGCCGGCGGGCCGTCACCGGCGATCGGCCCGGCGATCGGCCGCTTCATCGGCGCCGGCGCGGAATCCAGGCTCAATCTGCAAGAACTCTACGAACTGCGCCTGCCGCAAAAAAAGCCGGCAAGACGGTCGAGACCATACTGACCCTTCCGCTCATCGGCGCCCCTTTGCCGCCTGGTTGTTTCTCCCATTTCGCATGTTTGCCCGCAATGCGTCGGAGAGGCCGCCAACATAGACAAACCATCCAAGGTCCATCTCAGGATTCCCGTGCATTTTTTCGATGCGCTCTCCCTTGCAACGTGTTATGGTGGAGTCATGCCTATCACACTCACCAAAGAAACCATCGACAATTACGAACGCGAGATTGAAGAGAGGTATAAGCGCGAGAAAGAAGGCGTTCAGGCGCTGCGGGAACTTTTCGCCCGCCTGGAAGCCGGAGGGCCGGAGTCCGGAGCAACGCCTCCGCCCGTTAGGCGCGTTGCCGGCCGCCGCCAGACGCTTGCGAGCAAAATCGAAGAAGTCTGCTCGAGATACAAAAACGAAGAGTGGACCACGCGGCGGATGCTCGACTATCTGCGCAGCATCGAATTCCCTATGAAGAAGGCGAAGACCAACAACGCGTTGTCCACGGCAATGGCGAATCTGGCCAAGCAAGGGAAGCTCAACATTATCCGCAAGGGTATCGGCAACCGGGGCCACATTTACCGTTGGCAAGGGGACGCGCAACAGGCGGAAGAAGCAAGCCCGCCGGCAGACGCGAAGGAGCACGCAGCCGCCGCCGAACCGTCTCAACCCGCCGACAGCCCACAACAGGAAGCAGCGGGTTAAGAGCAACGGAAAGCGCCTCGTCGAAGGCGCGGCGCGGTCACAGCAGGTTCTCCGCGCGGGCTGCCGGGAAGCTCACACGATCTCGAACGCTTTGGCGACGAGGGCAAGGACGAGTGTGGACAAGAGGCCGAAGAGCAAGCGGGATTCGGACCGCCGCGCTGCGGCATCGGCTTTAAGCCACGCGATATCGGTCTTTACCGTTACCATATCGCTCTGGAACGCCGCGACATTGGCTTCAAGCGCCGCGACCCTGGTTCCAATCGCTGCGACATCGGATTTGATTGCTGCGACATCGGTTTCAAGCGCCGCGACCCTGGCTCCAAGCGCCGCGACAGCGGTTTTAACTTCCGCGACATCGGCCTTGACTGCTGCGACAGCGGTTTTGACTGCCGCGACATCGACCTTCGTAGCGAGTTGCTCATCGGCGCGGCTGATGGCCGAGGCGAGGGCTTCGGCTTGCCGGCGCGCAAACCCGGTCTCTTCGAGGTCGCGGGCGATGCGCAGAGTGTCTCGCGGGTACACGGCTTGCTCTCTTCGGCCACTTGCTATCGCACCGCGCTCAACCCGGTTTTTGCCCGGCCTTCACCAGCCGGTGCTCGCCCCAATTGAAAAGATTGGCGGTGAGGCGCTGGAACCACGTTAATCGAACCCACTCCTGCTGCAAGGTTTTGGCGTCGTAGCCCATCGCCACCAGCAATTCGTTGTGGCAGATCACGTCAAGCACCCGCCTGACCGGAGGTTCCGCCGCCTCGATATCGAGGCGTTCCTTCGCGACGGCAGCTACGGTCTCATCGGAGGCACCGGGATGGAGTTGTTTTTCAAGTCGCGTGAAGTCCTTAACGAACTGGGCATGTCGACTTGCCTTGACTCCAAAAGAGAAAACTAGTTTCAGGCCGGAAATGCCCGCCACGCCGAATCCCGCGGCGAGAGTAAAGGTTTTGTGGTCTTGCAGTGCCAATGCAACTGCCCCCGATCCCAACAGCAACAATATAAAGTCGGTGCAGCGGTCGACCCCTTCAAAAAACGCTTGCCGTCGCGAGTGGTAGCGTATCGAACGGCGCACGCCAAAAAGCAACTCGTGAAAACCTTCGTTCGCCATGACCGAGCTTATTATAGCGACAACATCAGGAACCACTTTCACGGGACCCCTCGTCGACTGGGGGCTTTGGCCGTGGTGGCTTTGGATTCGGTGGCCCTACGGTGTTTCTGACTCTTCTTATGCTCTTCTCCAATGGCTCCAGCCGCAGTTGCGACGATTCTGACGGTTCCGGCTGATCGGGCGGTTCCGGCGGTTCCAGCGGCGGAGGTTTCTTCTCTTCACGCATTACGGGTTCGCCATATAAGCTACCACAGTGCCGATGTGTCGGCACAGGGCAACTTCGCCGGTAACGGCCGTCGTCACGAACTCTCATCATTGCCAAGCCTTCCAATGGAACGTCCCGGTCGGGCTGCTTAATCCCCGTCGCCACTTCTCCACCCAAGTCGAGGGTCTGCGCGGTACCGGTTTCACTCATGGCCATGGTGGGCAGCATCAGTAACTTGTGTGCCGGTTCAGATAGATATGAGACGCTGCGAGCCGGCGTCAGAGGGTCATCGCCCTCCTACCGGGTCATTGTTTTGGCGACGGGGCGGGTTCAGTCAAGGGCGCGCCCGCCAGGGCACGGCGGAGCGTACCCTTGACGGGTTCCGTCCCGTCGCGTACGCCGCTCACAGAGGGCGATGGCCCTCTCCTCGAGGTGGGGCCCAAGCGGATCCACAGAGGGGGGGGCACCGTCTCATATATCCTGAACCCGCACATGGCGTTGCTTTTTCAGGCCGAAAAATGTAAAATAGCCTACAGGTGGCGATTCCATTAGAATGTGGCGGGGAGTGCGGGATTCGAACCCGCGAACGCCAGAGTCGTTGACCGCTTATAAGGCGGCTGCAATAAACCTCTCTGCCAACTCCCCGCAACAGGGTGGACCTGTGGGGAATCGAACCCCAGGCAACCGCGGGTGTAGAGCCGGGTGCCGCACCAAACCAGGCCCACTGACTGAGAGGCCGGCGGTCACTCGCCGGCCTCTTTTTCTTCGTTATTCCACTTTTCATCGAATTCTCGATAAGCATCCACGAATCCAAGCAGTTCATTTCGTTGTTCCGTAGAAATCTCGAATGGATCGAACCCGATGATCAGTTCTGCAAAACCTTTCGCACCAACTCTGATTCTTAGACTTCGTGCATCTGCCTGTTCCGTGTTTACAGATTGTTTAGACTGGCGCCCTGGTTTCTTTGGGGATCTTTTGGTCTTGTCGCCGTTACCTGCTCCCGTGGACGACCTGCTTGACGGACGGCCGGCCTTGGCTTTGACGTGATTCGAGACTTCGATGCCTGCTTCCTCTAACGCATGCAAGAAAAACCTACGAGCCCTACGATGGGTCGTCCCCTGGACACCGTAGGACCTGATCGCTTCGTCCAACTGGGAAGGAGAAGCCTTCGAAATTTCAATTTGTTCGAAAATTCTTGAATATGCGCGTTCGACAAGGCGCTTCAGTGTTTCCTTCCGTGTCCTCCGGTTGACCAGCATCTCTAAATCGTCTGCCGGATCGCCCGAGTCATCGATCAGTCCCATGAATCGAAAAGCCGCCAGCAACTGGCTTTTCGCTCCGCCCGAGTAGGTAGGGAAAATCGATCCATCCACCTTATCGGGAATGTCATGCTCTTCCAGCCTATCGAGCGCGTTCCTGAATGTGGCGAAGGGCGCGTACGCAATTCGAACAGGATGTTCTTCGTCTTTCCGAATTCCAGTCATGGAATCTAGAATAGCGTGATATGCGACACGAGTCAAGGCACAGATCAGGATTTTTGTAAAAAAATTTATTCTGCGGACTCATCTGCCATGCGGCCCGTCGTGTCAGAGTCAACCGCTGCTTTCTGTCCGACAAAAGCAGTGTCCTTCGTGTCTAATCCGTAGAGCCTGCACACGATGCGGTCGAGCTTGCGCTCCAGGTCGGTTACGTCGGCGGTTGGATCGGCTTGCTTGGCGGCGAGTATGGCGTCGACGAGATCGACGACCGGTTGTTGGGCATCGCGCGGAGCATCGGGGATGGGCAGCTTCTTCCAGTCGTCGGGGTAAAGGTGGATGTTGCTGCGACGGTGCGCGCGCAAAAAGTCCTGGGCTGCGGCCGAATTCATCACTCCGAGCAAGTACTTGATCGAAAAGCGGCGGCTGTTGTCTTCCAGGTCTTCGCGCCGCGGAAACTTGGAGCGCTGCTTCTCGCCCGGATAACGGGCCTGCTTTTGGATTGAGCGATTGCGTACGCCTTCCAGATCGCGCCAAAGGATAAACCCAACACTACTTGCGTCAAAGTAAATACGGTTGCTGTCGTAGCAAGACTTTGGGTCGGGGCCGGGCGTGCGTTGAACGATGATCTTTTCCCCCACCCCGTAGAGTTCCGGGAACGTTTTTCGACGAAATAAGGACGGTGCGCGATCGGTTCCCCATTCGATCCAGCGATTTTTCACGGGGAGCCAGCGGTCCAGATGCTTGCCTTCGACAAACGGCTTGGGATGCGTCTCGTCTTTCGTATCCGACACGACATCCTCCAAAGTAAAGGCACCGTGCGCCCTGACTTCATGCGCGTGGACAACCATACCGACGGAGACGTAGCACAGATCGCCGAGTTGAACGGCCGGCGAGGATGGGGGGCGATACACGTCTTCGGGGAAGAAGATTCGTTCGCTCAGAGCCTTCTGTCTACCGGTTGAAAGCTTCTTGACCTGCCCAAAGACCGGCTCGTGCAGCCGCCGCAGCGGCTGGTTCTCTGACGCCTCGGCCTTGCGGAACAGGTACGATAGGTTATGGACCGCGGCATCGAAGACTTTGATCCTGCTGAAGAAATCGATCCTCTCTATAAGGGCGTTGCGTAGAAACCACTCGCGGGCCTTCAGCGCGTATTTCGCATGACCGAATGCGTCCGAGACGATCAAGCTGGACACGCCGCCTTCAGCGAGCAACTTGAAGCCTCGTTCCATGAACGGAACGAACATATCCCACTTCTGCCAGAGCGTCTCGTAATAGCCGCTGTCCAGGATGGCCTCCCGGGTTATTTTGTGCCGGTCGTCCGGGAAATCAGCGCGAACGTAGGGCGGGTTGCCGATGACCACGTCGAAGCCGTCGGTTACGCCGAACATCCATTCGGGATCGAACCAGGCGGCGCGGGCGTTCTGGTCGTACGGGTCCCAGTCGGCCACGGCCCGGGCGTCGCCGTGTTCGAAACCCAGGCTTTCCAAGCCGTGCGCCAACTCGGCTCTGAGCGAGGCGTCCTGCTGGCGCAGCCTGAGCTTGTCCGCCCGCGAGCGGGCGTTGAAATAGCGCTCGCGCACCCGCCGCAAACGGTCTTCCATCGTCTTTACGATGTCGCTGCCCAAAACCTTTTGTCGCCCGCCGCCCAGGCCGGTCAGAGCGTCGGCGGCGACGAAGCGGGTTTCCAGGTTGGGCAGAGGGCGGATGCCGTAGTTGTCTGCGGGGTCGTCGTTGGCGCGCTGCTCGACGACCAGGGAGATGAAGAAGCGCAGCTTGGCGATCTGGCAGGCGACGGGCTGGATGTCCACGCCGTGGACGGCGTTGCAGATCAGGTAGAGCTTGCGCCCAAATCCGCCGAAACCACGCTCTGGCGCGAAAGCGCTGTCCACCGCCTCAACGGCCTTTTCTCGAGCTTCCGGGTCATCGATGGCCTCGGCTTTCTTGAGTTGCCTCGCCTTCCAGCGTTCATTGCGAGGGTCGAGCTTGGCGAGAATCAAGACGAGCTTTTGCAGGATGCCCATCGGAAAGGCTCCGGAGCCACAGGCCGGATCGAGGACCTTCAAGTTGTCGACGGTCTCGACCAACGGGCCAACCTCCGTCTCGTCGATGAGATGATCGTCTGTCGGAGTCGGCTTTCCTTCCTTTGCCCATGTGCGCGCGGTCTCCTCATCCTGGTCGAAGGCGAGCAGCAGGCGCAGCCGCTCTTCGAGCCATGCCTTATCGCCGTCATAAGGCGGCGTGTTCTTCAGGAAACAAGCAAGCAACGCCTCATCGACCATGTAGTCCACGATGTGGCGCGGCGTGTAGTAGGAGCCGGTGGCCTTGCGCGCCGTCTCTTGCGTCTCGGGGTTGTAGGCGGCCAGCAGGTTTTCGAAGACGCGGCCGAGCAGCTCGGGATCGAGGGCGACCTCGCGGTCGAGCGGCGTGTTCTCCTCGACGGTGAACTTGTAGCGCCCGAACAAGGGGAACAGACCGTCTGCGGCAGCGAAGAACAGGCGCGCCGGGACGCTCAAATCCCGGTGTTGGGCCGGGTTGTCGGTGAAGGCGTCGATGCGCCGGCCGCCCGCCCTGCGCCCCTCGAAATCGTCGAGGCAATCGAACAGGCCGCCGTTGACGAAGGGCACGCCGCCTAACTCGTCGAAGAAGCCGTCCGCATCGGCCAGCAGGCCGCGGCAGCGGTACTGGTTGGGGTCGCGGTGCGCGCGGGGGTCTTGCGTGCTGAAGGCGCGCCGGGCGATCTCGGTGTTCAGCGTGGCGAAGAACAGGTTCTGCAGCACGGCGCGGTAGTAGTCGGTCCGGTCGGGGTCGTAACGCTTCAGCGCCGCGCGGGCGAAGCTTTCCTCGAAGAGCCTGTCGGGAACCAGCCCCTTTTCCTTCAGAAACCAGATGAACAGCAGGCGGGTAATCAGCCGGATGACGTGACGCTCGGCGGCGCCCGGCCCGGCGCCGTCGTCGGGAAAGCGGCATTGCGCCACCGCCCGCTCGAACCACTGGAACAATTCGAGGTAGAAGCGCCGGTTCAGCTTCTCGATATCGAGGGCGCGCTCCCAGGCGGCGTGCAGGTCGTCGAAGCTGCCGACGCCCGCCTCCCTCATGCCGGGCAGGGCGAGGTCGGCGAGAATTTCGAGGTGCGCGCGGTGCGGGTCGCCGAGGCGGATGTCCTTGACCAGCGTCACCTTCTCCAGCACGTCGCGTTCGGCGTCGCGCTTGTGGACCCGGCGGTGGATGACGGCCAGGGTCAACAGCGCGCCGGCGCCGGACAAAACGCGGAACAGAACCAGGGCCGGCATGGCGAAGAGGCGGTTGACGGCGCGGGTCGCGTCGGCCAGGCGCGTGCGCGTATAGGCGCCGGGCTGCAAGTCCACCGCCAGAAAGAGGAACGATTCGATACGGCCGGCGTCGAACGCCTGCGGGCCGGAAAGCCCCGCCTGCCGCGCCCGCTCGGCGATCTCGTCGGCGGTGATCTGGGAGACGATTTCGACGCGGCGCCAGGAAGCGAAAAGCCGGCGCCGCTTCTCGCTCAGCTTTCCGTCGGGGTCGAATGCGCGCAGAAATTCCTCGGCGCCGCCCACGGCGTCCGCCCGCTCGCTGCGATAGCCGAGCGTTTCGAGCAGCCCGGCGGCGCCTGTCCCCAGCGGGCCGGAGGCGAACCGCGACAAGGCCCGCTGCAGGTCTTCGAGCATCGTTTCGGGAGGCATTGCCGCCGGTCCGCTCATTTTGAAAATCATACCCATCGCCGGCCGGCAGGAGCTCGGCCCGCATTGTATCCGACAGGGAAAGGCTCGCAACGAGGCGCAGCCAAAATGTCATTTGCACAGACACATGGAGTGACATATACTGTGCTAAAAATGCTGCAGAAGTCCCAGAAGGCCAAGGAAAACAACAGTTTGGAAAGCCATACGCTATGACATCCGAAGCGCCCGCGGGCCGCTCTTACGAGCGGACGCATCCCTGGTTGACATTTTCCATCGATCTCAAGGGATTGCAACATACCGACTGGCTGGCGCTCGGCGAAGCCGCTTCTATGAGCGGGCACATTGCCGGCGCTCCTCTGGAGCCGCAAGCCGCCCGCGACATGCACAAGCTCTATCTCGCCAAGGGCGCCTTGGCGACGACGGCTATCGAAGGGAACACCTTGTCAGAGGACGAGGCCCGCAAGCTCATCGACGGCGCATTGACGCTGCCGCCGTCTCGACAATATCTTGGCCGCGAAATCGAAAATATAGTCGACGCCTGCAACGCGCTGGTCGACGATCTGGAAGAGCACGGCCGCATCCCCCTGACCGTCGAGAGCATCGAACGGATGAATCGGACGGCGCTGCGCGGTCTGGAAGTCGAGGACTACGTCGTGCCCGGCCGAATCCGCACGACGAGCGTCTCGGTCGGAACCTACCGCGCTGTCCGCACTGGCGGGATGCCGAATATCTGTTGGACCGTTTCTGCGCATTTCTGAACGACTTCGCGCCGCCTGCCGAGAACAGGCATGCGTTCTCGATTCTCAAGGCTGTCTTCGCTCATATCTATCTGGTCTGGATTCACCCGTTCGGCGACGGCAACGGCCGCACGGCGCGGCTCATCGAGTTGGCCATTCTGCTGGAGGCCGGCTTGCCGCAGCCCGTCTGCCATCTGTTGAGCAACCACTACAACCTGACGCGGAGCGAGTACTATCGCCGGTTTGCGCGCTCCAGCCGGGAGGAGAACGGCATATTCGGTTTTGCCGCCTATGCGCTTGCCGGGCTGGTTGACGGGCTTCGCGAGCAACTCGACTACATTCGCGAGCATCAATGGGATGCCGCCTGGGTCAACTTCGTGTACGAACGGTTCCGCGAAACCACCGGCGTTCAGGATCGTCGGCGGCGCTCCCTGGTTTTGGGCTTATCTCAGGTCAAGAAAGAAGTCCGCATCGGCGAACTGCCGAATCTGAATGCGGACCTGGCGCGGGAATACGCCCGGGTCGCGCGCAGGACGTTGTTCCGCGATGTCGATTCGCTGCTGCGTCTCGGCCTTCTGGCGCGCGGACGAAACGGCGTCAGGGCGAACCGCGAACGCATCCTGGCCTTTCTGCCCTGGCGAAACGAACCTGCGGAAGATGCGGGCTGAACGGCCGGCGGTCAGCCATCCGCTTTCTTGTCCGCGATCACGAGCCAGGTAATCAACTCGAAATCGGCGGCCTTGCCGGGGCGTTGCGCCGCTTTCACGATCTTCCCGCCGCGTCCTTGGGTAAGCCGGCTGCGCTCGGCGCTGCGGAACGCGCCGGCGATGCTGCGCAGCGCGGCGTCGAGCAGCCCCGCGTACTGCTCCATCTTGCGCCCGTTATCGGTCTCCCGGTCGAAGGCGTCCTCCAGATCCATGCGCGCCTGCTTCCGGCCGGCGGCGAGCGCGCGGAACAGGGTCAGCGCCTGCTTGGCTTGGCGGAAAGTGTAACGCACCGTTCCGTCGCCGCGCACGTGGACGAGGAACCAGGGCTGCAGGAGGTTCGGCGTGCGCTCGACGGCAACGGTTTTCTGCTTGAGGCAGAAGATCGCTCCGGGCGGCTCCGCCCGCTCGTTGGGGCGCTCGCCGTCGACGACGGCGTGGATGCCGAACGGCGCGGCTTCAAGCTGCTTGCGGTTCTGCTGGACGTATTGCAGCAGATCGGCAATGAAGTCGTCGAGCGTAAGGTCGCTCATGGCAATGCCGCCGCCCGCGTCCTCGATGTCGAGTATCTCTTCGCGCAGGCGCTGCAACTGCTCATCGCGGAAGCGCAGCTCCAGTTGGAGCGGTCCGCCGCCCGACTGGGAGGCGGCGATGACGTCGTTCAGCGGATCGTCGCGGCCGGTCGCCGCCACGTCCGCCAGGGCCATGCGCGCCTCGACGCGGTTTTTCAGATCGAGGTAGCAGTCGAGGTCCGCGGTCGGCCAGAAGTTGGTCATGGCCACCTGCCGGTTGCGGCTGCCGATGCGGTCGATGCGTCCGAAACGCTGCATCAGCCGCACCGGGTTCCAGTGGATGTCGTAGTTCACCACCAGGTCGCAATCCTGCAGGTTCTGCCCCTCCGACAGGCAATCGGTGGCGATCAGGATGTCGATTTCTTCGCCCGCTTCCTTGCGCTGCTGCGCCCTGGGGGCGAAGCGTTCGAGGATGCCGATGAACTCGGTCTCCCTCGCGGTGCTGCGGTTGGCGCCCCCGCCGGTCACCAGGGCGGAACAGAGACCGAGCCGCTGCCGCGCCCACGGCTCGACGTTGTCGTAGAGATAGCCGGCCGTGTCGGCGAAGGTGGTGAAGACGAGCGCCTTGCGGTTGGGCCGGCCGTCTTTGTCGGCGGGCGCGGCCGCGGCCTTGCGCTCCAGCGTCCGCTTGAGAACGTCCAGCTTGACATCGCGCTCGACCGTGACTTGTTGCGCCCGCCGGAGCAGCCTCTCGAAGATGCGCCGGTCTTTGCGCAGGTCGTTTTGCCAAGCGTCCAGATCGAGCTCGCCGAGCCGGTAGCGCCGCCCTTTGCCGAGGGTGAACTCCTCGTCGTCCTCGTCCGCGTCGGGCAGCGATTCGATCTCCGCCGCGGCGCCGCTCTTGCGCCAAGCCTCGATGCGCCGGTCGAGCTCGTCCATCTTTTCGAGGATGCGCCCCATCGTCAGCGCGAAGGAATGCACGGAGCTTTCCAGGCGCTTGAGCAGATTGACGCGCATCATGGCCACCAGCCAGTGCTCGCGGTCGCGCTGGTCGAAACGCAGCCGCGCTTTCTCCTCGTCCAGCGCCGACGTGTCTTTGAGGTACTGCGAGGGCATGTACACGGCCAGCCGGAATTTTCCGATCCGCTCGTGCAGGTCGTCGTAGGAGACCGCCCCCTCGAGGTCCGTCGGCGGATACAGGTTCTCGGGCTTGGCCCGCTGCGGGAAGCCGCCGATGAGCTCTTCCAGCCCCGGATAGAAGCGGCGGACGTGATCGCGGGAGCGGGCGATGGTCACCGCGTCGAGCAGCGCCAGAAAATCGGCGCCGAGGCTTTCGAGCAAAGCGGCCTTGTCCGCATTCCCGTCAGAGCGCCGCCGGGTTTCCCACTGCGAAAACTGCTTCTGGGCGACGCCGAACAAGGTTTGCAGGTCGCCGATGCCGAGCTCCTCGCGGAAGGCGTCGCGGTTCTTCTCGGTCATCAGGTAGATCTGGTTGCGCAGGTCGCTCAAGCTGGTGTTGACCGGCGTCGCCGAAAGCATCAGCACCTTGGTGCGCACGCCCGACTTGACCACTTCCTCGAGCAGCCGGTTGTAGCGGCTGCGCCTGACGATGCGGCCCTGCTCGTCCCGCCGGTCGCGGCCCTCGTTGCGAAAGTTGTGCGATTCGTCGATGACGATCAGATCGAACGCGCCCCAGTGGAGCTTTTCGAGGTCGATGGCGCCCGCCTTGCCCGTGTAGCGGCTCAAGTCGGTGTGCGCGAGCACGGTGTAGTTCAGGCGGTCTTTCTCGAAGGGGTTGTTGCGGTAGCCCGCCCACGACGTGTAGCGCAGCCAGTTTTCCTCCAGCTTTTTGGGGCACAGCACCAGCGCCCGCTCGTTGCGCAACTCGAAAAACTTGATGACCGCCAGCGCCGTCCAGGTCTTGCCCAAGCCCACGCTGTCGGCGACGATGCAGCCGTTGTGGCGCAGCAGCCGGTTGACGGCGCCGGCCGCGCCGTCCCGCTGGAACTCGTAGAGCGCTTTCCAGATCTCGGTGTCGTGGAGATGGACGCCTTCCAGCAGGCCCTCGCGCTCGCCGCGCTCGGCGAGCCGTTCTTCGAAGACGTGGAACAGGGTCTTGTAATAGACGAACTCCGGCTCATAGGCTCGGCCGAGGCGGGCGAGGGCCGCCAGGACTTCCTGCTTGGCGTCGCGGGTGAGCGTTTCGTCGGCCCAGATTTCGTCGAACCAGCAGAGGAGCGCTGCGCGTTCCCGCTCGTTGCGGACTTCGAGGTTGAGCTCGATGTTCGGCGCGGCGCCGAAGCCCAGGCCGCGTCGAGTGAAGTTGGAGCTGCCGGCGAGCGCCGCGCCGCCGCCGTCCGGGCGGGCGATGTGATAGAGCTTGCCGTGCAGGAAGTTGGCTTGCTCGACGGTGCGGATAGCGACGTTTTTCTCGATCCAGGCGGCGCAGGCCCGCGCCAGGGGTTTTTGCGCCAGCGCCTGCTTGAGCGCGATGCCGCCGTCTTCGGTCAGGCGGAACGCCTTGGCTTCGTCCGCGCCGGGGTCGGGCGCGGCGACGCTGCGCGGCTCGCCGTAGAGAAAGCGCACGCGGCCGGCGTCGTCCAGGACATCGCGCAGGGCCTCGTAGGCGTAGATGGTGAAGTAAGCGGAGACGATCGACAGGTCGGCGCCGGCCGCCAGGCGCTCGCGCAAAAAATCCCCGACGCGGCGGCCGCGGTTATCGACGATGCCGGGCGGGGCGGAAGGCGGCGCTTGCGGAGTCCGTCGGGGAGTCGTCATGCAGGGTTGCAGCGCCCGTCCGGGAACGAAGCCGCCCGCGGCCGGAGCGGCCTACAGCGGCATTGTAGCGCGTAGCGGATGGAATCCGCGAGTCATGAAAAGCGCTGTAGCCTTCGACAATTGTGACGCTGGGAGTCACGATAAAAAGGTGCGGCGATTCGAGGGTTCGAACACAACGGCCTCAAGCGGTTCTTCGAGAGCTGCGGCGTGCGCCGCATACCGTAACAACACAAAGAACGGATTGCGTATGTTTTGCGGGCGCTGGACCGGAGCGACCAATTGAAAATCTTGTGGCAATCAAGGGATTCAAGAGCAGCGCGCTCAAGCGGTTCTTTCGGGACGGCAACGCGCGGAAGCTGCAACGCCGGCAACTCGCAAAAATCAAGCGGATATTGGACCTGCTGGACGGTTCCGAACCGTTGAAAAAACTCCGTCTCTACCAAGGTTATCGACTGCACGAATTGACGAGGAACGAAAAAGGGGTTTGGACAGTACGGGTCACCGGCAACTGGAGAATCACGTTTCGCGTTGACGAACACGGGAACGCCTACGATGTGGACTTTGTGGACTACCATTAGAAGAACGGAGTAGAACAATGATTGTCGGAGAACCCGAGAATGCCTACATGCGGCTAAACCCGTTGCATCCGGGAGAGCATCTTAAAGCCCTCGTAGTTGCAGATCCCGACTTTCCCGAAGACCAGCCGGGCATGACGGTCGGGGAAGCCGCGGCCAAGATCGGGGTTAGCCGCGTCAACCTCTCCCGCGTCCTGAACGAACGCGGCCGAGTAACCATCGACTTGGCGTTGAAGCTCGAAGTCATCGGATGGGGAACCGCCGATGCTTGGCTACAGCATCAGTTGAAGTGGGACCTTGCGCAAGAGCGCAAGCGTCGGAATCAGCCTCTGGCCGAAGCGCCCGCCATTCTCGAAGAGAACTGGACGCTTGCGGAACCGGAAGCCGCCGCTGCGTAGCGTCCCACGATCGCAACTTCCCTTGCCACCCTGCCCCAATACGGACCGCCGCCGCGGTCGCTGAATATGTTGCCGGACTTGCGGCTGCATCCGCTGAACAGTCCGCGGCTGCAGTGGCGTGGGCGGCGCGGCAGGACAGGCCGCCGCGGCGGCATAGGGCCGACGGCCCTGCCTCGCGCGGTACGATAGGGCTTCGGCATGGGGGTTGCGCAATCGAGCGAGGTCCGTAAACCTTGGCACGCGGTCGAAAACTCGATCGCCATCGGCGCTTTGGGGCTGATGGCGGCGCTGCCGCTCGTCGAAATCCTGGGCCGGCGGATCGGTTTCGGCAACGTCGTTCCCGGCTCGATCCTGCTCGTTCAACATCTGACTTTGCTCACCGCGATCGTCGGCGGCGCGCTTGCCGCGCGGCGCGGCCGGCTGCTGGCTCTTTCGACGGCGACTTTCCTGCCGCAAGCGCTGAAGGCTCCGGCGCGGCTGACGACCGCGGCGCTCGGGGCCGGCGTCTGCGCCTGCCTCGCTTACGCCTCGTGGACTTTCGCCCGCGTCGAGCGCGAAGCCGGGGAGACGATCGCCCTCGGCATCCCCGTATGGACGGTCATAGCGGCGATGGTTCCGGGATTCGCGCTGATCGGCATGCGCATGGCCTGGAACGCTTCGCCGTCGTGGAGCGGCCGCTTGGCGGCGGCGTCCGGGGCGCTGATCGCCGTTGCCTTCGGCTATTGGCAAACGCTCGGCGATCTGCCCGTTTTGTGGCCGGCGGTCGGGGTCCTGCTCGCCGGGGCGTTGCTGGGGCTGCCGATTTTCGCCGTGATCGGGGGCTTGGCCTCGCTGCTGTTCTGGTACGACTTCACGCCGGTGACGGCGGTCCCGCTGGCCGCCTATCAGCTCTCCGCTCAGCCGCTGCTGCCGGCGATTCCGTTGTTCACCCTGGGCGGCTACATTCTCTCCGAAGGCGGCATGGACCGCAGGCTGGTGCGCGTGTTCACGGCGCTCGTCGGCTGGATGCCCGGCGGGCTGGCCATCGTGACAACGCTGGTTTTCGCTTTCTTCACGTCGTTCACCGGGGCTTCGGGCGTGACGATTCTGGCGCTCGGCGGCCTGCTGCTGCCGGTGCTGGTGAAGTCGCGTTACCCCGAAAAATTTTCCATCGGGCTGATGACCGCTTCGGGGTCGATCGGCCTGCTTTTTCCTCCCAGCCTGCCGGTCATTCTTTATGCGGTCTATTCGCAAACGCCCATCGACGAGATGTTTCTCGGCGGCCTGCTGCCGGGCATGCTGCTGGTCGGCCTGACGGCGGCCTGGGGGGTCAGGCAGGGGCGCATCGTCGAGCGGGAGCGGCCGCCGTTCCGTTGGCGGGAAGCCGCGGCGGCAATCAACGAGGCCAAGTGGGAGCTGGCCTTGCCGGCGGTGGTGATCGCGGGCATCTTCGGCGGCTTCGTGACGCTGGTCGAAGCCGCCGCCGTGACCGTGCTCTATGCGTTCGTCGTGGAATGCTGCGTGTACCGCGACCTGCCGATCCGCTCCAAGCTGCCGGCGACCGTCGTCGATTGCGCGGCTCTCGTCGGCGGCGTGCTGCTGATCCTGAGCATGGCCCTGGGCTTCACCAACTACCTGATCGACGCGCGCATACCCGACTTGGCGCTCGAATGGGTGCAGACGCATATCGAATCGAAGATCGTGTTCCTGCTGGCGCTCAACGCGCTGCTGCTGGTCGTCGGCTGCATGATGGATATTTTCTCGGCGATTCTGGTCGTCGTCCCGCTGATTACGCCGATGGGAGCGGCGTTCGGGGTCGATCCGGTCCACTTGGGGATTATCTTTCTGGCCAACCTGGAGCTTGGCTACCTGACGCCGCCCGTGGGCATGAACCTGTTTCTGTCGTCGTACCGTTTCGACCAGCCGTTGACGCGGGTGTACCGCTCGGCGTTTCCGTTTCTGCTGATTCTGGCGGCCGGCGTGCTGCTGATTACCTACGCGCCCTGGCTGACTCTGGCGCTGGTGCGATAAACGAGTCGCGGGTCGCGGCGGTTACGGCTGGACGCCGCGGGGAGCGGGCCCGCGGCCGGGTTTGAGGTAATTGTAGAAACCCAGGTCTTCGCCGGTCATGCGCTTCGTGGCCCAAACGATCTGCCCGACATGGCCGGCGAAGTGCTGGGTCACGTGGTAAACCGCCTGCAAGACGGTCAACTCGTAAACCTGTATCTTGCGCATTTCGAGCAGCGCCGCGGGATCGAGAGCGGCGAGCGCGCGGTCGGCCGCCTGCACCGAGGCGTCCAGCGCGGCTTGCAACTCGGCGGCGGACAGCGGGTCGCGGCGGGCGAATTCGGCGGCGCGGTCGCGCGTATCGGGCTCGCCGCCGACGCCGCTGACGATCCACTGCCGCGCATTGCCGGCAAGATGCAGCACGAGATTGCCGATGGAATTCTCGATCTCGTGCGCGCGGCTCCAGATCTGCTCTGCGCTGAGCTTCCCCAGGCAAACCTCGACCTTACGCCGGCCCTGCTCGATCTCGTGGCGGGCGACGCGCAGGAATTCTTCCCCAACGGTCATGTCGGCGAGACTCCCGCCGCCGGCTAATGGATCGGCGAAAAGTCGGTCGGCGCAAGGAACTGGCTGACCACTTTCGACACCAGGCGGCCGTTCTTGCGCGACTCGGCGGCGGCTGCCTTCCAGTCCGGGTCAGCGCTGAATGCGGCCCAGGATTTTTTGGCCGCCTCGCGGCTGTCGTGCGCCAGGATGTAGATCAAGGTGTTGTCCTTGCCTTCTTCGGTCGGCGTCCAATAGCCCACCAGCTTCATGCCGTGCTTTACGAAAATATAGTTGGTGTGGTTGCGGAAACGGGCCAACAGGTCGGGCAGCTTGCCTTCGGGAGTGGTATAGGTGCGCAACTCGAAAACGCGGCTGTCGGCATGGTTTTCCTCGCCGCCTTCATGTTTCTCCGCGCCGAGGGGCGCAACGCTCAGCGCCAGCAGAAGCGCCGCCAGGGTCGATACGAATTTTTTCATGGGTTCTTCCTCAATGATCGGTTTCGGTTTCAAGCGTCGGACAGCTTCACGAGCTGTTTTCCAATGTTACCTCCCCGCAGCATGCTCATGAAAGCGCGCGGAGCGTTTTCGATGCCTTCAGCGATCGTTTCCCGGTACTTGATCTTTCCGGAGCTTACCCAGCCGGCGAGATCGGCGAGCGCCTCGTCCTGCCGATCGGCGAAATCGAAGACCAGGAACCCTTCGGCGCGGATGCGTTTGACGATGAAATGCCAAAGAATGCGCGGGCCCTGCGGAGCGTCCACTGCGTTGTATTGCGAGATCTGGCCGCAGACCGCGATGCGGGAACGCACGTTGAGATGCGGAAAAACCGCGTCGGTCACGGGGCCTCCAACGTTCTCGAAATAGACGTCGATGCCGCTGGGGCAGGCCGTCTTCAGCGCGCTGAAAACGTCTTCGGTCTTATAGTCGATCGCTGCGTCGAAGCCCGCCGTCTCGCGCAGCCAGCGGCATTTTTCCGCGCTGCCGGCGATGCCCACGGCGCGGCAGCCCTTGATCTTGGCGATCTGGCCGACCGCGGAGCCCACCGCGCCTGCGGCGGCGGATACGCAGACCGTCTCGCCCGCCTTGACGCCGGCGACGTGCAGCAGCCCGAAGTAGGCGGTCAATCCGGGCATGCCCACGACGCCGACCCAAGTGGAGAGCGGCGCCAGCGACGGGTCGACCTTGCGCAACTCCGACGCGGGGGCCGCCGCGTACTCCTGCCAGCCGAGATTGCCGACGGCGTAGTCGCCTACGGCGAAGCGCTCGGACCGCGATTCGACGACCTTGCCCACGGCGAGGCCGACCATGACTCCGCCGATCGGGACGGAAGCGGCGTAAGACTTGCGGCCGCTCATGCGCCCGCGCATATAGGGATCGACGGACAGATAGCTGACCTGGACGACGCATTCGCCGTCGGCGGCGGACGGAGCGGAGGTTTCTTCCAGGCGAAAATCCGAGTCTTTGGGAAAACCCACGGGGCGGGCGGCAAGAACGATTCTGCGGTTGGTTGCCATGAAGCGAAAAGTTTAACAAACAACGCCGCGGACTTGACACATGGATACTGCTGGATTCTTCGCCCCTTCAGACCCAAGCAAGTCGGGCCGGGGGCCGCTCTCGGCAGCTACTCTTCCGGCCTGTTGTGCTCCCGCAGCAGGCTGCGGATATCTTCGAGTTGGCTGCGCAATTTCTTTTCGCGGCCTGAAAGCGACAATACGTACCCGATGTGAATCGCCCAAGCGACGCTGAACGCCGCCCAAAGCCATTTCAGATTCTTGAGAACTTCGATTTCCATCGTCTCTCCAGTCAGCTCAGGGCGTGCGCTTCGCGCCGCAGAGCGTCGGTCTCGCGGCGCAGCGCTTCAAGGCCCCGCCGTGTCCGCACCAGACACCAGAAAAGCATCGTCAGAGCGAACATCGTAAAGAACAGCACGAACGTCATGCGCGGGTCCAGCGATCCTTCGCCGCCCAATACCGGGGCCGGATGCTGCGTCCGCCACCAGCGATTGGCCATGTAAACGATCGGCACGTCGACCATCCCGAATATCGAAACGACCGCGCAAACCACGGCGCGCTGGCTCGGCTCGGAAATCGATTCCCTCAGGATCAAATAGGCGACATAGATCAAAAACAGGATCAGCATCGACGTCAACCGCCAATCCCAGGCCCAATAGACTCCCCAAATCGGCTTGGCCCACAAACAGCCGGTGATCAGATTGACCGCAGCAAAGACAAGCGCGACTTCGTTCGCGGCGACCGACAGATCGTCCAGACTGTTGCGGCGATTGCCGAGGTAGCGGATTGCAGCGATGCCGCCGATGAAAACGCCCAGGAACGACACCGCCGCGGAGGAGACGTGAAAATAGAAAATCCGCTGCACGATGCCCATCGTGGCTTCCGTGGGAACCCATATGAAAATCAAGTAAACCGCTGCTAAAACGCTGATTCCGGTTACAGCGGCCAGTGCTTTGGGGACACTTTCACTCATTGCCGACTCAGCAGCCTATTGTACCCCTCCGGCGATTGCCTGCTCCGGCAGATGCATCACGAACATTTGCCGCGTCCCGTCAGCGGCAAACGCCGGCACATAGACTTTGGCTCCGTCGGGCGACCAGCAGGGGGCGGGGTCCTGACGCAGGTCGCCGTGGGCTTGACCGCCCCTGGAAAACGGCGGCGAAGTCAGGTGGAAGCCGTCCGCGAGGCGGTAGATCACGTAGCGGTTGTGCTCTTCATCGCCCCAGCCGTTGACCAGCCGCTTGCCGTCCGGGGAAAGCGCGATGTCTCCTTCGGGATTGGGGATGATCTCGGGCGAACCGATCGTATCGACGATTTCCTGCCGCTCCGTGTCGTAAACGACTTGGCGGCTGCGGTCGATGGAGCCGATGAGCAGGCGCCCCTCGCCCCATTCGGGGTGGCCGCCGACGTGGAGCGGATGGTAGGTCAGATTGCCGCCGTCGGGGTCGACGGTAAAGGGGGCGTTGATCCGTTCTCGGCGGTTGCCGAAGTTGCCGCGGGCAAAGAAGTAGATGCGGTCATCGTCGCGGTTCCAGAGAGTATGGTTGATGAACAGCGCCGTGTCGTCAACGCCGGGGTGGGTTTCGCGCAAGGCGTCGGCAAGTTGCGCGAAGGACACGATGAGCTCCTTCTCGCCCGAAGCAACGTTGACCCGAAAAATGCCGTCGTCTTCGGGGTGCAGAACATCGACAGTCCAATCCCAGGCGCCTTTGTAACCGGTCACCGGCCTGAGACGGGCCATGCGGGCATAGTTGATGCCCAGAAACCAACCGCCGTTTTGCGCGACGCCGCTGTTGCCGAAGGACGTATCTTCATAGCGGAACTCCCTGACGCGCTTGCCCTGCGCGACATCGTAGAGCGCCGTGAACACCTTGCCGGTTGCGGGGTCGCGGTCGTTGAAGAAGAATTGCGTGTCGGGGCTCTCGGGGTTCCAATACATCATCGTGCCCTGCTGCGGGTTCCAGCCCTGCGTCTTGTCGATGACTTCCTGGGAATAGCCGTTCTCGGTATCGATCAGGACAATGTCGGCTGCTTCCCCGGGACCCGGCATGTGATCGTCGAAACTGCTGCGCAGAGCCGCCATGTAGCGGCCGTTGCCGTTCCACGGCGTGTTGCCGACGTGGCCGATGTAGCCGTAGAAGTGATGGTAGTCCGGCCCGAAAGTGATTTGTTCGATGCGCAACTTCGGATCCAAGCCGGAGCAGGAAACCAAAAGGAGCGCCGCCGCGAGTCGCCGCATCGTTTCGCTTGAGAATAGCAGGACGTACCGCGCCGCCGCCCGGCCTGGAAATTTCTCAGATGGTGCCCGGGGTGGGACTCGAACCCACACGCCCTTGCGGACAACGGATTTTAAGTCCGTTGCGTCTGCCGATTTCGCCACCCGGGCGCTTGCGGACTCGGCGTTTTCCGCCTCCCTGGAATTCTAGCGCGAAGCGGGCGTCTAATGCTCGGCCGCCGCGCCCCAGACCTGCTTGAGGCGGGCGTCGCGCCCGCAGTTCCAGCGATAGACCTTGTAGCGAAGCGGGTTCTTCTCGTAGTAGTTCTGATGGTAATCCTCGGCAGGATAGAACTCCGCCGCGGGCAGTATCTCGGTGACGATCAGGCTGCCCTGCTTGCCGCCGGCCTCAAGCTGCGCTACAAGCTTTGCCTTGGACTCCTCGGCAATCCGGCGCTGCTCATCATTCAGCGCGAAGATTGCGGAAGTGTACTGCGGCCCCTTGTCGCAGAATTGGCCGCGTCGGTCGTAAGGATCGATGTTGCGCCAGAATACTTCCAGGAGTTGCGCGTAGCCGATCCGCGCCGGGTCGTACTTGATTTCGACGACCTCGCGGTGGCCGGTTCGGCCGGTGGACGTTTTCTTGTAGGTAGCGTCTTCCTTCGAGCCGCCCGCGTAGCCCGACGTGGTGGCGAGCACGCCGTCGAGCTTGTCGAACGGCGGCTCCATGCACCAGAAGCACCCCCCGGCGAAGAGCGCCGTTCCCTTCTCTGCCGCGGCGCAGGCAGCGCTTGCCGCGAACATCAGCAAGAAAGCTCCGAGAACCGGGAATCCACGCATCGCTCGATCTCCATTCCCCGCTTTTGGTCAGGCGGCTTGCAATTCTTAATCTTGGCCGCCGGCCGGCACGAACTTCATTGCCGCTCCGTTCATGCAATAGCGCAGCCCGGTCGGCCTGGGGCCGTCTTCGAAAACGTGGCCGAGATGGCCGCCGCAGCGCCGGCAGTGAACCTCGGTGCGGGTCATGAAAAACGAACGGTCGGTTGACGTTCCGACGGCGTTGTCGAGCGGTTCCCAGAAACTCGGCCAGCCGGTGCCGCTCTCGTATTTCGTTTCCGAAGAGAAAAGCGGCAGAGCGCAACCGGCGCAGACAAACGCGCCGGAGCGTTTTTCACGGTTGAGCGGGCTCGTGCCCGCGCGTTCGGTGCCGTGCTTGCGGAGTATGGCGTACTGTTCCGGCGTGAGAATCCGACGCCATTCTTCATCTGTCTTGGTCACTTCGAATTTCCCCGTTGGCTCCGCCTTGGCGAGAGCAAAAGAAACGGCCCCGACGACTGCCGCGCGCGCGCCGAAGGCCGCCGTAAATTGTCGTCTGGTCATTCCCATTCCGACGCCTCTCTATCAACCCATGATACGCTTCCCGGCGGCAACCGGTTACCATAAAGGCAGGCGTGATTTGGAGCGGCGCAGGCATCTCCTCCTGGGACAAGTTCAGCCGTATCGTGCATGCTTTGGATTTCACAGACGTGAGGGGCGGTGTTGTAGTTGAAGTGAAACGATGAGTCTAATCGTATCCGAAATCTACGAAGCGCTAATCGCAACCGGGACGTCCACGGAGAAGGCCCAAGCTGCGGCGGGTGCGGTTCCGTTGTCCAAGGACTTGGCGACGAAGGAAGATTTGAGGAAACTGGAGCGCGATCCGGCGGTTCTCAAGTTCGGGTACGGTACGGCAACCCTCGTGCTGTTGGTCAAGATTGCCTTTTTCCCGTAACGAAGGGCAAGGAACGGACGCAGCTCGAGGACGCGCCTTCCCTGTGCCCTTGTGGTTTGCCGGACGCGAATTTCCGGGGCCTGCCGCCGCATGGTAGAATCAAGGCGTCCGATCCCCGTGGGCCTGTGGCGCAGTTGGGAGCGCGCCTCCATGGCATGGAGGAGGTCGAGGGTTCGAATCCCTCCAGGTCCACCAATTTTTCTCCTAGGGGTTAATTGGCTCTTATCGGCCGATTAAAAACCGTTTAAGCGCCTTTCGCCCGCGGTCGAACGGGCGCACGGTTACTCGGCGATGCCGCCTTCGGTCATCTTTTTCGGGTCGAGCAGGCGGTCGAGCTGCGCGGCGCCGAGGCCGGTGTCCTCGGCGGCCACGTCCTTGAGCCGGCGGCCTTCCCTGTACGCGCGCTTGGCGACCGCCGCGCCCTTCTCGTAACCGATTACGGGATTGAGAGCGGTGACCAGAATCGGATTCTTCTCGACCAGGTCGGACACATGCTTTTCGTTCGCCGTGAACCCGGCAACGGCTTTATCGGCGAGCGCGCGGGCCGCGTTGCCCAGCAGCCGGGCGCTTTCCAGAATGTTGTGCGCAATCACCGGCAACATCACGTTGAGTTGGAAATTGCCCGATTGGCCGGCAATCGTGATCGCCGCGTCGTTGCCGATCGCCTGGGCGCAGACCATGGCCGCCGCCTCGGGAATGACGGGGTTCACCTTGCCCGGCATAATGCTCGAGCCGGGCTGGAGAGACGGCAGGGCGATATCCGCCAGACCGGCCTTCGGACCCGAGTTCATCCAGCGCAGATCGTTGGCGATCTTCATGATCGAGACCGCCGCGGTCTTGAACTGCCCGCTCAATTCGACAATCGCGTCCTGGCTCGACAGGCTGACGAAATAGTTGCGGCTGGCGATAAACGGCAGCCCGGTTTGCCGCGAAAGCCATCTCGCTGCCCGCGCGCCGAATTCCGGATGCGCATTGACGCCCGTGCCGATTGCCGTGCCGCCCAGCGCCAGCGGCGAAATCCGCGAAAGCGCCGAGCGCACGCGCTGCGCCCCCTGCTCGATCTGGTTCGCCCACCCGCCCAACTCCTGGCTCAGGCGAATCGGCAGCGCATCCATCAAGTGCGTTCTGCCGGTTTTGACGACATGGTCGAGCGATTCCGCCTTGGCCTCGAGCGTGTACTGCAAATGCTCCAGGCCGGGCAACAGCGTCCGCGCCGTTTCCAGATAGGCGCTGACGTGAATCGCCGTGGGAATCACGTCGTTGCTCGACTGGCTCATGTTCACGTGGTCGTTGGGATGCACGGCCGAGCCCAGTTTCTCGGCGGCGACCGTGGCGATCACCTCGTTGGCGTTCATGTTGGTGGACGTGCCGGAACCGGTCTGGAAAATGTCGATGGGGAAATGCGCATCGTGCTCCCCTGCCGCAACTTCCATAGCCGCCGCCTGGACTGCTTCCGCCATGGCCGCGTCCATCAGACCGAGATCGCGGTTGGCCGCGGCCGCCGCGGCCTTGACCAAGCCCAAGGCCTGAATGAACGTCCGCGGAAAGCGAATGCCGCTGATTGGGAAGTTGTCGACGGCGCGTTGCGTCTGCGCCTTGTAAAGGGCGTCGGCGGGTACCCGCACTTCGCCCATGGAATCTTTTTCAACGCGGTATCGCTGCTCGTCGGGCATGATTTTTCAGGTTATCAGCATCCGTCCCTGCGGATACTTTAACGATTGAGCATGACCGTCTCGCCGCCGCCGAGGATCGACTGCCGAGCCGCTTCGCAGACCGCTTCGTTATAGCGGCTGTTGGCCGGAGTGGCCATGATGCCGCGGCTGTCGATTTCGGCCAGCAGCCGGCGGCGCTCATTCAGACTCCCGGCCTCGCGCTCGATGCGCAACGCCTCGCCGACGATATGCTCCACCGAGCGGACGCCGTAGCCCGTCGGCGTCAGCCCCGGCCCGCCCAAATCCTGGTAGAGGAAGTAATCCGGACTCGGCTCGCTGTAGCGCGTCCCGCCGGGGCCGGCCAAGGTTTCGGCGTAGCTGTAGGCAACGCCCCGGTATTGATCGGAATGGTCGAGCAACGCTCCGTTGCCGTTGCCCGAAAAGTAGAGCGTCATGCCCTGGGTGTTCGGCCCCGGAGCGGCGTCGGGAAAGCTGAGCGAGTTCTGCACGTTGAGGCAGGCGCCGTTTTCCCAAATGACCCGGGCATCGCTCCACAAATAGCCCTTCTTCCCGTTCGGCAGCTTGTCTTCGATGCCGTACACGGACACCGCGGCGGGAAGCAGCCCCGTAATGAAATGGACCAGATCGACGTAATGGCAGCCGATGTAAACGAACGCATCCGTACTATCGGTTGTGAACCAGTTTTGAAAGTTCGAATGGCGGTAATGCCATTTCTCCATCAACCGCGCGGCGCCCAACCTCAATTCGCCGAACAGGCCGCTTCGATAACGGTCGCGCGCCATCAGGCTTCGCGGATCGAAGCGCTTGTGGTATTCGACGCCCACGAGCAGCCCGCGTTTTCGGGATTCCGCCTCGATCGCCGCCGACTGCGCGACCTCGAGCGTCAACGGCTTGACGCAGCAGACGTGCTGCTCGTTGCGCAGCGCCTCCATCACCACCGGGTAGTGCAGGGGATCGGGAACCGCCGCGACGACTACGCTGCGCGGAGGCATCGACGCCAAAGCAGCCTTGTACAACTCCGGATACGACGCCTCGGGGTCGGCCGACTCGTCCGGCATCGCGGCGAACGACTGCCCCGGGAACGCCCGCTGCAAAGCCGGCGCCGCGGCCAACGCCGCGACCGACCGGCGACGACGCGAGCAAACCGTAATCCTGCCGATCCGCCCCTCGCGCTGCATTTGAAACAACGCAGGCAGTATCTGGTCGTGGGCGATCATGCCCGCGCCGATCAGCAGTACCGGGGCGCTCATCCTACCCTCCCCTTTTGGCCAAAGTCGAAGGAGGTTTGCGCAAAACGAGCTTCGCGATCCGCTCCAGTATCGCGCGGAAATAAGCGGACCGCCGCCCCGCCTCGTCTCGACCCTCGTCCAGGACGGCGGACGCGGCGGGCGCATATTCGAAAGGAAAGCGGTCGGCCAACTCCGTCGGGCGGAAGCTCCAACCCGCGGCGTTCGTCAGGAACGCATCGGCGGCCGCGTTTTCGCGCGACAGCGCCGCCGCATCGGCCTCGCTGCCGTTCTCGTCGCTAATCATCAACACCGCGCGGTCGTATTCCTTAAGCTGCCGGGAGCGCGCCAGCTTATCCGCCGGACTCCGCCCGTTGCCCTGCAGCAGCACCACGTCGCAAACACGCGCGAGCGACATCGGATAAGACATCGTCGAGCTCGTCGAAGCGCCGATCGGCAGGCTGAATTCCGCATCCTGAAACTCTTCCCGCACGGTGCGGATCAAGTTGTCGATGTTGCGCGGAATGAAACGGCGGTGATCCCAACTATCTCCTTGCATATCCCAGGCATCGGCCAGATCGAGGATCACGTTTCTGGCGTCGCGCGCAACCAGGCGCCGCGCCACGTTGCGCGCGGCGGCTACGATCGCTCGGGGCGAGTTCAGAGCTTCGTCCTGATATTGCTGGAACAGGATGAGGCACAGAACCATTCCGCGTTTGTTCGTTTCCGTAATCAAGCGGTCGAGCCGCGCCGCCCATGCCGGTTTGAGCGAGCCGTCAGCGTTGTATGCGCTGATCAACGCGCCGGCCCCGCGGCCCAAATCCGCGCTGCGCCCGCGCGCGATGCCGCTGACTTGCGGCGAATACCCCGGGTCCGCGCCTTGCAGGCTTACGGCGATGCCGCCGATGCCGTGCCGCTTATAGACATCCAGTTGCGCGATGAGCCGGCTCGTGTTTTCGTCGGGATCGAACGTCCTCTCGGTCAGCCACTCGTCATCGAACAGCCCCTGCGCGACGCGCAGCATGGCCAAGCTGCCGCGTAGCTTTTTGCGGTAAGAAGAGCTTTCGTTGGTCTGCGACCATTTCGAGCCTCTGGAGTTTTTGACGTAGAAGCGGTCTTGCTTATAACGCGGCCCCAGCATCGAGCCCGTCGCAATCTCCAGCGCAGCCGCCGGCCCAGCCGCAAGAAGCACGAGGAAGAGAGCGGCTATACGCATACGGACAGACGAGAAGATGCCGATGAAAGCATCGCTGACAGTTCACAGAAACGGTTGATCTTACCATGAGCGGCTTGAGTCGATGCTTGCGCCGAGCGCAAAACGAGGCGGCCCCACCGGAAAAGTTCTCGGGGATCGTTAACGCCGGTATATCGGTCAGGCCGATGCGGCCGCCTTGCGAGCGAAAAGTCCACTGCCGTTCGGGCCGTTCCACCAACTGCGGAACCACACCTTGAAAGCGACGGTCTGCTCGCGCCGGATGAGCGACAAGGGAACGGCGAACGACGCCTTGCCCAGCCCGCGGCATTCGGCGATCAACTTGAAGCCCCACGGGATCGGCAGTTTCTTGACCTGCTCCATGACGTCTTCGACGGAGGAGGCGAGCTCGCCGAATCGCTCGGCGTCGCCGGCGGCGTACGCGTCCAGCGCGCCGGCAATCAACTCCGGCAACACGGCGGCGATTCCGGAAATAATTCCGTCGCAGCAACCGGCCTGCAGCGCGCGGACAAGCATGTCGCCCCGGCCGACGAACCGGGCGGCGCCGCGACCGGTGACGCTGACGCGGTTGAGCATCTCCAGCGACCCGCTGCTGTCGCGCACCCCGATCAGATTGGGTATCTCGCAGCACAATCCCGCGGCCGTGCCGGGTGCTATCGGCGTCGCATGGCGGGGGACATTCGACAGAATCAGCGGCCCTTCGATCTTGCAGGCAACTGCGTCATAGAAGGCGCGGACATCCGATTGCCCGTAGCGGTAGTAGGAAGGCGGCGGCAAAAGAACGGCGTCCGCGCCCATCTCGAACGCTTCCGCGCCCAACCGAATCGCCTGCGCGGCGGCCGGCGAGCCGATGCCGCAGATGAGCCGGCCGTCTCCCGCCGCCTTGCGCGAGAGCATGAACATCTCAAGCCGTTCGTCGGAGCTCATCCCGATGTACTCGCCCTCGGCCGCGCCCACACAGAGCCCTTTCGCTCCTTTTTCCAGGGCAAAAGCCGCGCTGCGGTAAAATGCGCGAAAGTCGATGCAGCCCTCCTCGTCTCTTGGCGTAACAAGCGAGGCAATGGGCTGCGCGTCCGGCATGGGGGTCGAAAGAGATGATCGAAACGCTTGAGAAGTTTTTGGCGCGTCCGGCGGCGGATGTCGGCAATAGCAGACAAACCGCGGCCCGCCGCCTGCGCAAAGTTGTAATCCATTCTTCACATTGCTGTCAAGGGACATTGCGATTTCTTGCCAAACCTTTCGGGACAGCCCGCGCGCTCGTTTTGGCCGCCGCCGCGCTGCCGCTGCTTGCCGCCGGCGACGCCCCCGACCTCGAAGTCGTCAACCGCATTCGTACGGAGGCGTTCGACGACAGCCAAGTCATGGAGCACCTCTTTCACCTGGTCGACGTGAACGGGCCGCGGATCACCAACTCGCCGGGATTCCAAGGGGCGGCCGACTGGGCCGTCGAACAGTTCGGCGAATGGGGTCTGGTCAACGTCAAGCAGGAAAAATGGGGGCCGTTCGGGCAGGGCTGGTCGCGGGAATACTTCTCGGCTCATCTGATCGCGCCCGGATACGAGCAGTTGATCGGGGTGCCGCTGGGCTGGAGCCCTTCGACCGACGGAAAGCTGAGCGGCATGCCCAAGATCGCCGTTCTCCAGCGGGAGCGCACCTTCCGCCGCGACGAACAGGCCGTCGACGAGTACATCGCCAAGTGGAAGGGCAAGCTCGGCGGCGCGCTGCTGATGATCGCCGAGCCGAAGAAGCTCAGGCCGCAAGACTCGCCGGCGCTGCACCGCTTTTCCGACAAAGAGTTGTCCGCGCTCGCCCAGGCGAGACCGCCGGCGCCGCCGATCGACTATCTCGACCCCGACTTGGAAATCCCGCGGGATCCTGAAGACCGCCGCAACTTCTTCGCCAGGGCGCCGGCTTGGTATTTCGAATGGCGCAGGAACGAGAGCCGGCGCATTCAGAGCAAGCTGAACGCTTTTCTGGTCGATGAGGGCGTGAAGCTGGTGATTTACCCGGCCGCCGGCGGCGACGGCGGCACCGTGTTCCCGCCCCGCGCGGGCAACCGCTTCGTCGAAGACGCGCTGCCGCCGCCTTCGGTCGCGCTGACCCCCGAGCACTACAACCGCGTTTACCGCCTGCTCGACAAAGGCGTCGAGGCGAAGATCGAAGTCGAAGTGCGCACGACGTTCTATCGCGAAGACCTCGACTCGATCAATGTCGTGGGCGAGATACCGGGCGGCGCCAAAGCCGACGAACTGGTGATGCTCGGCGGACACCTCGACTCCACCGCCGCGGCGCTGGGCGCCACCGACAACGGCGCCGGATGCGCGGTCATGATGGAGGCCGTCCGGCTGTTGAAGAAACTCGACCTGCCGCTGGCGCGCACCGTGAGAATCGCCCTGTGGGGAGGCGAGGAACAGGGCCTCCTGGGCTCGAAAGCGTATGTGAAAGAGCACTTCGGCGACCCGGAAACGATGCAGCTCACGGCGCGGCACGAGAAGTTTTCCGGCTACTTCAACGTGGACAACGGAACGGGCAAGATCCGCGGCGTCTATCTGCAAGGCAACGACCGCGTGCGGCCGATCTTCCGGCAATGGCTGGAGCCGTTCCGCGACCTGGGCGCGGGGACGCTGTCGATCCGCAAAACCGGCGGGACGGACCACCTTTCGTTCGACGCCGTGGGTCTGCCGGGCTTCCAGTTCATTCAAGACCGCGTCGAGTACGAAACGCGCACGCACCACTCGAACATGGACAACGTCGACCGCATCCAACCGGCGGATCTGATCGAGGCGTCGGCAATCGTGGCCTCGTTCGTCTATCACGCGGCGAACCGCGACGAGTTGCTGCCGCGCAAACCGCTGCCCGATCCGCAGCCGCTGACCAAACCGAAGCAGTAAGCGTATAACGGGTGTGCAGCTTATCGGTTACGGCAAGGAATACTTCCGCCAAGCGCATGCGAGACATTCTCGCCTGCAACCGGGCGACCGCGAACGCTGCTTTGCAGCGGTCCGGAAGTTTGTGGGGAACCCCGCAAGCCCGGCACTCAACTTCGAGCGGCTTGGCAGCGGCGCGCAGAAAAATCACTGGTCGATCCGCGCCTCCCAAGAGTTGCGCGTGATCCTCGCCGCCAACCCGCCCGTCGAACCCGACAAATTCGCGCCCGTCAATATGGGCCATCACGACCCGATGTACGAGTGGTCAGAACGGCAAGGCTACTACACGGATCTCGACGATTCCGCGGCAGTGTGTCGACAGAACGGCCCGGCCGATGCGAACCCCGCGATTCCTCCACTGAACTTCGAGGAATGGATGCTCTTTCTGCCAATGGAGCAGCGACGGCTGACGACCCGCTACCATTCCGGCGCGGCGCGCATCCGCGGCGCGGCGGGGACGGGCAAAACCGTGATCGCGCTGCATCGCGCCGCCGACCTCGGCCGGCGTTATGCGCCTGGACGCATCCTGTTCACAACGTACAGCCGTTCGCTATGCACCCAGATGCAGGCGCTCTTCCAGCGACTGCCCGACGCTCCCGGGAATGTCGATTTTTTGAATATCGACAGGATTGCCTGGGACATGCTCAAAAGCGCCAAACGCTTGCCGGACAAAACCGACTTCGACAAAAATCCTCAAAAAATAATCGAAGCCTTCGACGCCGCCTATCGCAGAGTCGTTCCCGGCACATCGCTGGAACGAATCGGACGCGATTATGTCAGGGAAGAGATCGAGCGCGTCATCAAGGGTCGCGCCGCCGCCAAAGCGGAGTACCTCGACACGGGCCGCTTCGAACGGCGCGGGCGCATGCAGTCGTTGAAAAAACGCGACCGCGAAATCTGCTGGCGGCTCTGCGAGGAGTGGGACAGGGAGATGAAGACGCGCGGCGCCGTATATTTCCCGAACCTTTTGATTCAGGCCCGCAACCTCGTTCAGGAGCGGCAGGAGGGTTTCTGGCGCGCGGCGGTCGTCGACGAAGCTCAGGATATGACGCTGGTCGGCATGCAGCTTGTGCGCGCGCTGATCGCCGGCGCGCCGCACAATGACGTGCCTCGGGACGGCATTCTGATGCTCGACGACGCGGCCCAGCGTATCTACGCAGGCGGCTTCAAGCCCGCTTGGGCCAAGCTCGACTTTACCGGCCGCTCTAAGATTCTGCGTAAGAACTACCGCAACGGGCGGGCAATTTTCGAGGCGTCCCGAGCGGTTCGCGGCGATACGCTCGTCGTCAAGGAAGACAACGACGACGGCGCGGCCGCCCTCGACGTGGAGTTCGAGCGCAGCGCAGGCGCGCGCCCGATTTTTTGGGCAGTCCGGCCGCGCGGCGAATCCCGGGCCATCGCCGACAGCGTGTGCAGCCTTGTCGAGGAAGAGGGCTTCGAGCTTCAAGAGATCGGCGTGCTCACACGCAGGAGAAACGACGCGGAACAGTTCATCAGGTACTTGAACAAGTACTTGAAACAGAAGTTAAACAAGTCACATCCTTGCGTCAACCTGCAATCTCTGCGCGAACAAGCGCTTGGTCCGGGCGTGCGCGTCGGAACCTTCGACCGCGCCAAGGGGCTGGAGTTCCGCGCCGTTTTCATTCCCCGCCTCGGCAAATCCCATTTCCCCAGGGACGCGGCGCCGTCGAAGTCGAGCGAGCAGGAGAGGGAAGAGCGCTTGTTGCAGCTTACCCGCCTGTACGTGGCGATGACCCGCGCCAGGGACCGCCTCTATCTGCTCGCCGACGAGGAGCCGTGCCAGGAGATCGAGGTCGCCCGCGATTATTTCGAGCGTCAGGCGGCTGCTTCCGTTTGAATTTTCTGCTCCACTAGAACAACAGCAGGCGCTCCGGATTCCGCTTGCATCCGCTTCTCTTCCCGAACAACCGGCGCTTCGGAAAGCGGACGGTTCAAGCGCTTGCGCTCTTGCGCGATGTCGAACTTCAACTGATGCTCAAGCCAAGAATCGGCGGTGTCCCAACCGATGGCTTCGAGCTTCATCGCCAAGTTGAGCGTGATCGGCGATCGTTCGTTCAGGACGCGGGAAAGATTGACCCTGCTAACCCCAATCTTCTCAGCGGCGGCCTTGACAGTCATTCCCGGATACTCCTCGTAGGCGTCTATGAAGCCGCGCTTCAGTAGGCCGCCCGGGTGTGACGGATTAAGCCGCATCCATGCGTTCTCGCTAACCCCGACAATCATGTTCTATCGCGCTCCCTTCTTAAGGCAGTCAACCAGGTCAACCTCGTAGGCATCGCCCGCCGTGTCAACGCGGAAAGTAATCCTCCAAACTGCTTGAGTCCGCTGTGCTTAAATCCTGTAATCGACACTACAACAACTAATGTTTCACGTCCTGGGTCTTGTTGCAGGCCCGGAAGCTTCCGGACGGCGGCGGTTATGGCGCCCGACCCGGGAGGCGTCAGATGCGGTACTGCGCCAGCGTCCGCTCCCACTTGCCCTGCGCTTTGAGCAGTAGCTCGACGACGTCGCGGACGACGCCGCGGCCGCCGCTCGCGGGCGTCTTCCAGTGAAGCAGTTCGCAGACTTCCGGCCGGGCGTCGGCAGGACCCGCGGCGAGGCCGACGCGCTTCAGCAGCGGCAGGTCGGTCACGTCGTCGCCGATGTAGGCGACTTGCTCCGCGGCGAGTCCCGCGTCCTGCAAAATGTCCTCGAACGAGGCCAGCTTGTCGGTGCGGCCTTCGACGAGGTAGCGCATGCGCGCCGAGCGGACGCGCTCTTGCACGGCGAGGCCGCCGCGGCCGGTGATAATGCCGGCGTCGATGCCGGCTTCGCGCAGCCACTTGAAGGCGATGCCGTCCCGGCAGTCGAACGCCTTGGTTTCGACAACCGCCCCGTCCGGCCCCGGGATGAAATAGATGGTTCCGTCGGTCAGGACGCCGTCGCAGTCCATCAGCAGCAGGCGGATCTTCGCCGCTCGGTAGAGAAGTTCCCGGGGGTAGCCGCTCATCCCCTCTTTTATCGCATGATGGGCAGGCAACCGCTTGCCGTCAGAGTCCCTGTAGAATAAACACAGCAGATGAGTGGAGCAGCCACATTGACGGGGCGGAGCGGGAAATTCCGCGTAGAGGGGCATGAGGCGCTGAGCAACGGCGCTTCCGTCGATGTGCCGGAAAGTCTCAAGCCGTTTATCGTTCTCCGCCCGAGAAGCCCGGATATGCTCGACGCTATGCAAGCCGCCGCGCGTCTGGAAGTTTCGCGCTCAACGGTTTACTACTGGGCGCGCAGCAGAAAGCTTCTTGCCTGGAAGCCGCCCGGCCGTCGCCTGACAATCCCCGCCAAGCAGATTCTCGGCCCGCGCAAGGTTGTTCCGGGCATCGCTGAGGTACTGGATATTATCGACGACCCCGAATTGGCCTGGACGTTTCTGACCGAGGAATGGCCATTTGCCGACGAAGTCGCATATCCGCTTGAGAAGCTGAAGGCCGGCCGAATCGAGGAAGTCGTCGACACGGCTCCCGGTTTCGGCATGGTCTTCACATGAACGGACCTGCCTATCCACGTGACCGGGTCGAGGCCGTACTCGTTGAAGTCGATCTTCCGCAGAATCACCCGGGACTGCCGGATGTACTGACGCAATACGGAATCGACCTCATTCTGGAACGATAGAGGCGGTTTCTAGCGCATGGCGCGCTTTTGCATCCCCCGCAAGAGAATTAGTAGTCTGGAAGTTCACCCCCTTCCCCAACCCGACAGGAGAACGACCCCAACATGGCTGTGAAAGTTGCGATCAACGGCTTCGGCCGCATCGGCCGGAATGTCTTCCGCGCCCAGATGGACAAACCCGACATCGAGATCGTCGCCATCAACGACATCACCGACAACAAGACGTTGGCTCACTTGCTGAAGCACGATTCCGTATTGGGCAACCTCGAAGCGGACGTTTCCGCTTCCGCAGACGGCTTGAGCGTCAACGGCGACTTCTTCAAAATCTTTTCCGAGCGCGACCCGGCGCAGATCCCCTGGGATGCGGTCGGCGCGGAAGTCGTTATCGAGTCCACCGGACTCTTCACCAAGCGCGCCGACGCCGCGAAGCACCTCGGCGGCAGCGTCAAGAAAGTCATTATCTCCGCCCCGGCCAAGGGCGAGGACATCACCGTCGTGCTAGGGGTCAACGACGACCGGCTCAGCGACGCGCACGAGGTGATCTCGAACGCCTCGTGCACCACGAACTGCCTCGCGCCGGTCGCCAAAGTCCTGCACGACGAGTTCGGCGTCAAGAAAGCGACGATGACGACGATCCATTCGTACACCAACGACCAGCGCACGTTGGACCTGCCGCACAAAGACCTGCGCCGCGCCCGCGCCGCCGCTCTGAACATGATTCCCACCAGCACCGGCGCCGCCGCCGCGATCGGCCTGGTGATGCCCGACCTCAAAGGCAAGTGCGACGGCTTCGCCATCCGCGTGCCGACGCCGAACGTCTCCGTCGTGGACGTGGTCGCCGAGGTCGGCCGGGATGTGACCGTGGAAGAAGTCAACCGCGCCTTGCAGGCCGCCGCGGAGGGGGCGCTCGACGGCATTCTCGGCTACACGGAGGAACCCCTGGTTTCCAGCGACTTCATGCGCGATGCGCGGTCGTCGATCGTGGACGCGGCGATGACCAAGGTGATGGGCGGCAACATGGTCAAGGTGCTCGCCTGGTACGACAACGAATGGGGCTACTCCAATCGCGTCGTCGATCTTGTCGGACGCCTGGCGATCAATCGCCAATGAAGGAGGAAACCCGCTTGACCGCAGCCGCGCCCGCCAACTACAGTGTGTTGGGGCGCGCCAAAACGCTGCTGCCCCGGATTCATTGAGCCATGACCGATCAACGCGAAAAGTATAGGGAAAAAGTGCCGAAATCCCTACCCGCCTCTCCCGCGGACTCGTCGAGCCAAGTCGATTCTGAAAAAGCAATGTCCGTGCATACGGGCCATCCCCCGGACTCGGTGAAGGCCGACATCGACCGGGCGGAACGGCGCGCCCGGCTGTCTGCGCGATTCATGGAGGAGGCAAGGTCCGCCGCATCTGGGATCCCTCACCCGTATTCGTTAAGCCGGCTTTTCAAGTTGCGCTTCCCGTCGCCGTCCGCCAAGAATGACGCTGCCATGGCAGCTTACGGGCGCCAGACAACCGGCAGATATCTGCGATACGTTGGGTGGATGGCGCTTCGCGAAGGGCGTTCCGATGATGAAATTCTCACCAAGCTTGAGGTGGAACGCGGCAAGCTGGTGGCCTACACCACAGTTCGCAACTGGATAAACTCGGAATTCCCGCGCATCCTCAGCGGGCGCGCTTGAAACCGGCGCGGCGGAGGGTGCCCAAGCACTCCTGGGGAGCGGAATTTACATCGCCATTCCCCAAGATCCGGTAACCCCGCATTACTTCCTCCGTATGGCCTTCCAAACAATCGACGATCTCGACC
The DNA here is from genome assembly GCA_965214915.1 of Bryobacterales bacterium. Classification (GTDB taxonomy): domain Bacteria; phylum Acidobacteriota; class Terriglobia; order Bryobacterales; family UBA6623; genus CATQHP01. The sequence goes on from CBDCCP010000002.1 coordinate 1,249,119, forward strand.
TTGCCGGCAAAAGGGCGTTCATCCGCGTGGATTTCAACGTCCCGCTCGACAAGCAAACCGGCAGGACGATTACCAGCGACACGCGCATCCGCGCCGCGCTGCCGACGATTCGCTTGGCGCTCGAGAAAGGCGCGGCGCTCGTATTGGCCTCGCACCTGGGGCGGCCCAAGGGCAAGCCGGCGGCCAAGATGAGCTTGGCGCCGGTCGCGGTTCGGCTCAGCGAATTGCTGGGCAGGCCGGTCAAGCAGGCCCCCGATTGCGTCGGGCCGGAAGTCCGCTCCCTCGCGGAGGCCATGCAGCCCGGCGACGTGCTGCTGCTCGAAAACCTGCGTTTTCATGCCGGGGAAGAAGCGAACGACCCGCGGTTCGCCGCGCAGTTAGCCGCCCTGGCGGACGTTTATGTCAACGACGCTTTCGGGGCGGCTCATCGCGCGCATGCCTCCACCGCCGGCATGACCGGGCATTTTGCCGAAAAAGTGGCCGGCTTGCTGATGCAAAAGGAGCTGAAGTACCTTTCGATGGCCCTGCGCGAACCTCGCAGGCCATACGTCGCGATTGTCGGCGGAGCGAAAATTTCGGGAAAGATCGACGTGCTCGAAAGTTTTCTCAAGTCGGCCGACCGCGTTTTGATCGGCGGCGCGATGGCCTACACGTTTCTCAAAGCCCAAGGGATCGGGATCGGCTCGTCTTTGGTCGAGGAAGAAAAGCTCGCTCTGGCGGCAGACTTGCTCGCGCGCGCCGGCGGCAAGCTCGCGCTGCCGAGCGATCACGTCATCGCCCGGGAGTGCAGCGCCGCCGCCCGAACGCAAATCGTCACCGGCGCATTGCCGGAGGGTTGGATGGGCCTCGATATCGGCCCGGCAACCGCCGCGGCCTACGAAGAAGCGATCTGCAAGGCCGGAATGATTGTCTGGAACGGACCGATGGGCGTGTTCGAATTGGAGCCTTTCGCCGCGGGCACGCTGCGCGTGGCGCGGGCCGTCGAGACGGCATCGGACCGCGCCGTCACCATCGTCGGCGGCGGCGACTCGGAGAAAGCCGTCCAGGCCGCCGGCATAGGCAAGAAGATCACGCACATCTCGACCGGTGGAGGAGCGTCGCTGGAGTTCCTCTCCGGGCGGACGCTTCCCGGCGTCGCGGCGCTCGACAGTCTTGCTCTCCACTCTCCACTCGCCACTCTCCACTAAAAAGATGCCGCGGCGCATGCGGACAAGCACGGTCAAGGCAAGCGCGGCGTTGGCCGCCGCGCTTTTGCTTGCCGTTGCCGCGCTATGGCTCTACCGAACAGGCGCAGCCACCGCCGGCATTGCGGCGGCCGCCGGCGCGCTGCTGGCCTGCTGTCTCGTTCTGACGCTCTGCATACCGCAGGTTTTTCGTTGGAGCGAAAGGAAAAGCTCGCGTCTGCCCTGGCTTGCCCGGCTGACGGGCGAAGGTCTCGCGCTCTTCCTCGTCCTGTTGTTCCTCGCGGCGGCCGCGGCCGTCTCGGGCAACAATCTCATGTACCTGATGCTCAGCGTCATGCTGGCGGCCGGCATGCTCTCGGGGGTCGTTTCCCGTCTGTCGCTCGCCGCTCTCTCGGTCAGGGTGTTTGCCCAGGAGCACATCTTTGCCGGCCGCTGGTTCGATGTCGAGGTGCGCATCGAAAACCTCAAGCGCCGCATGCCGTCGTTCGCCATCGAGTTGGGGCCGAATCCCCGTCCGGCTCATCGCAGCATAAGCTTTTCGCGCGGCTTTTGCCCGCTGATTCCGGGAGGGGAAGAAGTCCTCGCCCGCATCGAGTGCCGCTTCGACCGCAGAGGCGTCTATCGCAGCCCGGCGTTTCTGCTCTCCACGAAATTCCCGTTCAGCATGATCGAGCGTAGATTACCGGTCGATCTGCGGCGCGAAGTCGTCGTCTATCCGCGGATCGACGCTCCGCTCGACATTGACGAGTATTTGCAGACTCTCGACCGACGCAGGGAACCCTCCGCAGGAACAAGTCACGATTTGTATCGGATTCGGCCGGCGGTCGCGGAGGACGGCGCGCGGTTCGTCGATTGGAAGGCGACCGCCCGCAGCGGGGACTTGCAGGTGAAGGAGTTCCACCGCCATGAGCAGCGCCGGGCAGAGGTCGTTTTCGACCGTCGCGCGCCGCGCGGCAGAGAGGAATTCGATACGGCTGTCGACCGTTGCGCGACGCTCCTCTACAAACTGTGGGAGCGCGGCGTCGAGGTGCTGTTCCGCTGCGGCGAATTCGAGACTGCCGCCGCGCCGGGTTCGGGGCGCATCTACGCCTGCATGCGGTTCCTGGCTACGGTGGAAGCGGACGACAACGCCGCGAACGCGCCCGACCCAACCGCCCTGGAAGAGATCGACAAGATCGTCGTCGGCGCGGCGCAGCCTTTGCCGCCAATGAGCGCAGCCGGAGGATAATCGTAAGCGCCGTCATGCCCCGCCCTTCTCCATTGAGGAAATTGGTCGTCTTTTGCGGTATCGCCGCCGCCGTCGTCGTCCTGCTGCTCGGCCGACTCGATCTGTCGCTCGCTCGGGAGGGCATTGCGCTCGAAACGGCCGGCAAGATCCGCATGATCGGCAACCTCGTACAAGGACAGGGCATGAATCACGGATTCCCCGACCTGTTCCAGGACAGCCGGGGCGATCTGTGGTGCGCCTTCGTTTCAGCGCGGCAGCGCGACCCGCTGCGGCCCTACAGCTTCGCCAATTACGAAGAAGGCGATTTTATCGTTGTCCGTAAAAAGACCGGCGGAGAGTGGTCGGACGAGCTCGTGGTCAGCGACTACTTCGGCGTGAATTTTCAGCCCGTGATCGCGGAGAGCGGCAGCGGCGATATTTTTGTCATTTGGACCAGCCGGCGCCAAGGGCGCTTCGCCATCTATTCACGCCGGATCGGCCGGGATCTATCGTTGGGCTCGGAGACAAAGATTCTGACCGCGGGGCAACTCGAAGGGGAGCCGGCGGTCATTGCCGGCGCAGACGGGCGCATTTTGCTCGCCGCCGAATCGTACCGGCGGAACTCGATGGATATCGTCTCCTACGTTCTCGATGGTTCGGGTTGGCGGCAATTGCCGGATGTGTCGTCGTCGGCCGCCGCGGAATTCCGCCCGCGTCTGGCGAAAGGGCCGGCGGGCGAAATCTACTGCGCCTGGGACGCCTATGAAGATGGGCGCTACCGCGTCAAGCTCAGCCGCTACGACGGCGGCGCACAAAAATGGAGCAAGGCGGAGGAAGTTCCCGGCAGCCCGCTGCTCGACGCCTATGCGCCCGACCTGGCTGTTGACGGCGCCGGGCGGGTCTGGATCGCACACGCGCGGAACGAGCTCGAAAACCCCGACTACGGCCTGCGCGGCTCGCAATCGGGCAGCCGCCCGAAGCCGACCGTCCGCCTGATAACCCGCGAGCCTAACGGTCGCTGGGCGCATCCGCTCGGTCCGGACGGCGGAAACGAAGGCTTGGTCGCCACCGGCGATCTGCCGCGGATAGAGATCGGCCCGGACGAGGCATTGTGGATCGGCTGGCAATTTCTGCCCGGCCACGTCGATTGGAAGATCGGCATGGCCGTGCATAAAGGCGGACGCTGGAGCGCGCCGCGCACCTTCGGCAACGACGAGCCGCTCCCCATCGACGGCCCCCGGCGCCGCGCCGACCAGTTGCCGTCCATCGTTCCGCTCGGCGCGGACACGGCCTTGGTGGCCTACCAGCGCGGCCGAGGGGCGTTCCGCAACAGGGACATCTACGAGCGGACGGTGCGCCTGAGCGGCATGCCCGCGGGCAAGCGCGAACCGCGCTTGACGCCCGTTCCCGCAGAGCACGCCCGCCGCAGGACGCGGGCGCCGAAGACCGCGCCGCAACGCGACCCGGCCTTCGACGGCGCAGGCGGGCGCTACCGGCTCTACTTCGGCGACTTGCACAACCACCTGTTGGTCGACGACGGCCACCAGGGTTCGGTCGATCAGCTTTTCAACATCCACCGCGACCGCTACGGCAGCGACTTCGCCGCGACGACCTCGCACGGAGACTCCAACAAGCTGCTCTACTCGGAACTGGCGCGGAACGACGCTCTGACGCAAGCGCTTCTGGAACCCGGCCGCTTCGTCACGATCCCCGGGTTCGAGTGGACGCAGGGCGATTACGTCGTCCCCCGGGCCGGACACCGGCACGCGGTTTACGAAACGCCCGGCGGGCCGCTCTACCGCCCGACGGAAGGGTTTTCCGATTCGATCCGCGAGTTCAGCGACCTGATGGCCAAAACGAACGGCATGATTTTCGCGCACCACATCACGCGCGCCTACACCGCCGGGACCGATTGGAGCTACGTCAACGTCAAGGTCGAGCCGGCGGCGGAGATGGCTTCGAGCTGGGGCCGCTTCGAGTATTACCAAAATCCGGGGCATATCCGCGGCGACGAGATGAAGGGCTGCTCGATGCAAGACGTCTGGCGCATGGGCTGGCGGCTGGGCGTCATCGGCGGCAGCGACGGCCACAATCTCTACGCGGACCCCATCCAGGGCCTCACCGGCGTTTACGCCGAGGAGTTGACCCGGGCCGGCATTTTCGAGGCGATCCGCAAGCGCCGCTGCTATGCCACGACCGGCGCGCCGATCGAGCTTTTCTTCCAAGTCAACGGCCGGCCGATGGGCGCGGAAATCACGGCCGCGGAAGGCCCGCTGATCGAAGGTTGGGTAAAAGGGACGCGCAAGCTGCTCGCCGTCGAGGTGGTGAAGTATTCGAAAGGCGCGGGGTATCCGTTTCCGGTCGTGTACCGCGCCCCGCTCGAAGGCGCGAGCGCCAAGGTCTGGTGGCGCGACCCACAGTTCGACGGCGACAGCCTGTACTATCTGCGCGTGACCCAGGAAGTCTCCCCGGCGCTGGCGGCCCGTTACGCGGCGGCCGAAGAAAACCGCTTCCCCACCGAGATGGCCTGGTCGTCTCCCGTCTGGGTGGACCGGAAGTGAACGCCGCGGCCCGGCCCGTCAGGCGGAAACGTCCACCATGTTGATCGGCGGAATGTGGACGTGCGTGAGCGAGGGCTCGCGGCCCAGGAACGTCTTGGCCATCTCCAGCGCTTCGTTCATGGTCGAGGCGCAATCCCAGCCCATCACCCGGGCCGCCGTTCTGTCTTCCGCGCCGACGACGATGACCTTGCCCGCGTGCTGCCGCCCGTTCTCGCCCCAGTACCACATGTAAAACGGATGCACGCCGTGATAGGCGTAGCCGTTGCGGTACATCTCGCGGTATCCGGCGTCGTTGGCGAACTCGGCCTCGTATTTGCGCTCCAGCTCCAGGGCGTCGTTGGTCTCGGGCAGGCAGCGGTGAAAGAACTCCCGATAGGCCGCGTGATGCTTGGGGCTGAACTCGTTATAGAGAGGGTGGGTCAGAATGAATACGCCGCCCTTCTTCAAGATCGGCATGCCGCGGTACATGTTGAAAAAATAGCCGAGCGTCAGACAGCTTACGAGGAGCGGGTTCAGCGGCGCGTGGACGTTGTAAGGGCTGATGAAGGGCACGCCGAACACCGCCGCGTCGGATTGCCCCTGCACCGGCACGCAGTATTGTTGGTAAGTGTAGGCCAGCGTCTTCTCGTGAACCGCATCGGTCGCTCCCGCGTGTACCGCGATCGTCTCATAGGGCGCCGGAATGGCGAACAGAAGGTCTCGTTTCGTCTTCCGCGGGAGCGCCTGAAGACCGATCTGCGCGATTTTCGCCGACGCCTTATCGAGCGGGTTCCAGCGGTCTTCCGGCTTGGTGAAAAAGGCCATGCGCGGGTCGAACATGCGGTTGTTGACCACCGTCTCGATGTGAAAGACGTTCAACTTCTCGTTGACGATGCGGCCCATGCGGTTGCAGGAGTCGGTCAGCGGTGAGCGCGTGTGATCGAAATAGGAATCCGAGGCGCGAATGGTCGCCGGGGTGTGGTGCGCCTGCAGGGAAGCGTAGTCGCACAGACCCACGCCGACGGACTTGTGGCCGCCGTCCATCGGAACGAGGTTGATGTTGACGTAGATGAGCAGATCGGATTCCGCGGCGCGGCGGTTGATGCGCACTTTCTCGCCAAGCTCGGTTTCGCCAAGCTCGACGATGCCGCCGGGCTTCTCGCCGTCGTGGCAATAGAGCCGCTCCGGGAAATAGCCGTCGAACACGGCATTGCCGACCGCCCGGCGAATCTCGAACGGCTCCATGCGCCGGTGGAACGATGTGGCGATGACGATCTCGACGTCGGTTACGCCCGCCGCGCTCAGCATTTCCAGCAGAACCTTGAGCACGGACTCGCGGATGTCGGGCCTGAACATCTTGGGCAGCGGCAGCGAAATATCGTCGATGGCGATGGTGACCTTCATCCCGGCGCGAAGCTGCGCCTGCAGCGGTTCGGCCTGCTCGGGGCGATCGAGGGCGTAACGGATCGCCGCGTCCCGGTCGGCCAGCCCGGGGATGGACGGCTTGGGATAGACGACGCGCGTCCCGGCCGGCAGCTTGACGCGGATCAGGTCTTCGCCGTACCACAGCAGGCGTTCGGCGGAGTTCGCTTCGAGATGGACGACGCAGTCGTCGTGCGGCACGAGCGCCTTCCGCCCCACGGCGTTCGGCGTAGGGTCGCCGAACTCGAAAGCCGGCGGCGGACGGAGCGGTTCGGCTACAGCGGCCATGAAACCAGTGTGGCGAAGCGCGCCGCCCGCCGCAAGCCGCCGCCGGCGGAGAAGCACCCTAGCAGACAACAGCGGGCTTCCGCGGCCGCACAGCGAACGCAGCGGACAAAAAAAATCGCCGTTGACAGCCTTGGCGGGTAGCGGTAAATTCGGGTTCTGCCCGCAATGGCGGGGTATTTTCAGGAGAAAAGTGAGCGGATGTCAAACTCCAACGTTGTCTTCAAACTGACTCGTGAGGGCGGCCCGAATCCGACGCGCGAGCTCGAGCGGGTGTTTCAGGTTGCGCAAGAGCATCCGGAGGGGGTTAGCTGGATTGCGACCCGCAATCCGGGATCCGGTTTCACCGCCCGCCCTGATTCACAACTCCTGGCGTTCGCAAACGAACCGGCAGGGAACGCCCTGGCGCTCACCGCGCGAGTGATCTCGCGGCACGAGGCGCTTCCGTCCGATGCGCTCGTCAGGGATATGTACAAGGGAAAGTCTGATTAATTGACCGTTGGGTAGACGGATAGAATAATAGCAGGAATGAGGGGGTAGGAGAGGATGCAGGGAGCGCTGAACAGACAAAGGACATTGGCGGAAGCAGGATTCGAGCGCTATGGCAAGGTGACCAAGCGGGAGCGATTTTTGGAACAGATGGACAGGGTAGTGCCGTGGGAGAAGCTCTGCGCGCTGGTCAAGCCGGTCTACCCGCAGCGTCAAGGGGCAGGGCGTCCGCCGGTGGGCGTGGAGCGGATGCTGCGCATCCACTTTCTCCAGCAGTGGTTCAATTTGTCGGATCCGGGAGTGGAGGAAGCGCTGTACGACTCCAACGCGATGCGGCGTTTTGCGGGCATCGACTTGTGCCGGGAGCCGGCGCCGGACGAGACGACGGTCTGCAAGTTTCGCCGGCTGCTGGAGAAGCACAAACTGGGGGCGGCGCTTTTCGGGGCGGTGAACGCACACTTGCAAGAGCAAGGGCTGAAGGTTAGCGGCGGGACGATTGTGGATGCGACGATCATCGACGCGCCGAGTTCGACGAAGAACAAGGAGAAGAAGCGGGACCCGGAGATGCGTCAGACGAAGAAGGGGAATCAGTGGTACTTCGGGATGAAGGCGCACATCGGAGTGGACGCCGAGACGAAGCTGATCCATTCCGTGGCGACGACGGCGGCGAACGTACATGACTCGCAGGTGATCGGCAAGTTGCTGCACGGCAACGAAGAGCGAGTGTGGGGAGATGCGGCCTATCAGGGGCAGGGGCAGGCGATTCGGCAGCAGGCTCCGCAGGCGCAGGACTGCACGCACCGGAAAGGAACCCGCCAAAGGCCGTTGAGCGCCGCGCAAAAGGAGCGCAACCGGGCCAAATCGAAGGTGCGCGCGAAGGTCGAGCATCCCTTTCAGGTGCTGAAACGGATTTTCGGTTTCAGCAAGGTGCGCTACCGCGGGCTGGAGAAGAACACTCAGCGGGTGTACGTCAATTGTGCTTTGGTCAATCTGTTCCTGGCCAGGCAGCACTGCTTGCCGCTTGCTGCGGCGTAATCTGCAGGGCGTAGTGTGTCCAATAGGCAAAAAGCGCCCTCAAAACCCTACTGCAGCCTGAAAAATAGCTGCCCATAGCTGGTTTCGGCCCCAGTATCGCCCACCCCCGCCTATTGCTTGCCCCGCTACCTACGCCTTGATCGCTCCCATACCCTAAAATTGCCTATTGTTCAGACCTTCCCTAGGTAAAAGTATAATTGCACCCAGTATGCCACAGCATCGCGGACATGTAAAAAAATGTCAAAAAAAGCCGGTCGAGCGGCCGCGGTTTCGGCGGTGCTCGGAGAGTGTCCGTTCGACCGACTCCGGCACATCGGCCAGCACTTCGACGCCGGCCTCGTCATCGCAGCGCTCGATGACTTTCGCATGCTCGTAGAGAAAAGCGAGCTTGCCGCCGGCATCGAACGGGAAACGAAACCTCGAGCGCACAATGCGGTCATCGGGCAAGAACTCGTCGATGCCCGCAAGCAGTTCCGGAATCCCCTCGCCTGTCTTGGCCGAAACAGGCAAGACCTTGACCGCCGAAGCGAACGAGCGCTCGGCTGCGCAGGCCGCCGCGCACTCATCCGGCGTTAAAAGGTCGCGCTTGTTGAGGACGAGAAGTTGCGGCTTGCCGCTCGATTCGAGCTCGGCGAGCAGCCGCTCGACTTCTTCCATTCGGCCCCGGCGCTGCGGCGCGGCGATATCCACCACGTGCAGAATCATTGCCGCCTCGGTCACTTCCTCCAACGTCGCCCGAAAGGCTTCGATCAGAGTCGTCGGCAGATTGCGGATGAAGCCGACGGTATCGGAAAGCAGCACGCCTCGGTTGGAAGGCAGGGTCAGGCGGCGAATCGTCGGGTCAAGCGTGGCGAACATTTTCTTGTCCGTCAAAACGTCTGCGGCAGCGAGCGCGTTGAACAGGGTCGATTTTCCCGCATTGGCGTAGCCTGCAAGGGCGATAACGCGCGCCATCGCCGCAGTCCGTCGGTCACGCTGCAATTTGCGGGTCGAGCGCACCTTTTCCAAGCTCGCTTCCAGCTTGTCGATCCTGCGGCGGATCTTGCGCCGGTCCGTTTCAAGCTGCGTTTCGCCGGGACCGCGCGTGCCGATGCCCGCGCCCAACCGCGACATTGCCGCGCCCCTGCCGGCGAGACGCGGCAGCAGGTAATTCAACTGAGCCAGCTCCACCTGCAGACGGCCTTCGCTGGTGCGCGCGTGACGGGCAAAAATGTCGAGGATCAACTGCGTCCGATCGAGCACGCGGCATTCGGTTCCGCGCGCAAGGTTACGTTGTTGACTCGGGGAGAGATTCCGGTCGAAAAGCACGAAGTCGAGGTTGCATTCCGCCGCCCAATTCTTGATCTCGCGCACCTTGCCGGCGCCGATCAACGTCACCGGATCGAGCGCATTGCGGGATTGCAGCGTCTTCCCCAGCACTTCGGCCCCGGCGCCGCGGGCCAGTTCCTCCAATTCATTGAGGGATTCCTCGGCGGTATAGGCATGCAGCCCGTTGCCCATGCCGCCGTCCTTCCTGAGGCGAAGCCCAACGAGGATGCACCTCTCCGGCGCGTCTCGCGGCGATGCGTCCGCGGCATGTCGTTTTGCCGCGGCTCCATTCGGGTTATGGGCGGTCAAGTCGATGATGAAAGAAACAAGAAAAGGAACGAGCGGCGGCGCCGATCCCCGCTCAGTCTAGCAGGCCGCGGCCGACCCGCGAGCCGGTTCCCCCCGATGTACGGTTCCTTGCCTTCTGAAACGCCACGAACTTCTTTGGGATCAACAACATGTCGGCGTCCTGCGCGCGAGCCGATATACTCATTGAAGTGGTTCCTCCTGTTCTTAAACAGATCGGCCTCGCGCTGCGCACGCTCAACCCCGACGAGGTGCGCGCCTTGGCCGACCGGCCGCTGACGTTCGGCGCGCTGGCCGCGGATGAGACCGCCGCGGCCGATATTCACGACTTCCTGGCTCCTCGGGGTCTGCCGCCCGCGAAAAGGGCGGCGGCCGAAGCCTGCATCCGCCGCATTGCCGCGGAAGAAGATTTCGCGCGAACGACGGTCGGCTTTGCCGAGCCGGGCGTCCCGCATCCGGCGCATTACTACGCTTTCGACGCCTTGAACCCGGAACCGGCGGTTCGCGCTCTGCTCGACGATCATGAGGACGACCAGCTTGCGCTCGGCCGCCGGTTTCCGAATTTCCGCCCCGCCGTCAGCGAGCGCCTGATCTGGAAAGTCGCCAAAGAGAACACGATGTTCACCGTCGCAACGGCCCTGCCTAACGTGGTTCCGAGCTTGATTTCCCTGCCTTGGGGGATTGGGGAATTTGCGTCCGACACGGCGTTTCTGACGATGAACCAAGTGCGCATGGCCCTTCTACTCGCAGCGGCGCACGACCGCGAAATCGGCTACGGCGAACAGATCGCGGAAATCGGGTCGATCGCGGCCGCGGCGTTCGGCTGGCGCGCTTTGGCCAGACAAGCGGTTTCCAAAGTTCCGGGCGGCGGCGGGCTCATCTCCAAGGGATTGATCGCTTTCGCCGGAACATACGTCGTCGGGCGCGGACTGGAGCAGTGGTTCCGCCGCGGACGGCGGCTCACGCGCGCGGAAAGAAACGTGTTCTACAAAGACGCCTACAACAGCGGGCGCTCCGCCGTAGAAGAGATCGTCAAGCGCGCCGCGGGACGGGCGGCGGCCACCGAAGCCTCCGCATAGGGAATGCCGCGGTTTACTCGTGGATCCACTGCTGCAGCCAGCCGAGTACGGTCTCGTACCACAGCACGCTGTTGGCGGGCTTGAGAATCCAATGCCCTTCGTCCGGGTAATACAAGAATTTCGACGGAACATCGCGCATCTGTAGCGCCGTAAAAAGCGCCATGCCTTGCTCGACCGGCACGCGGTAGTCCTTTTGGCCGTGAACCACGAGCGTGGGCGTCTGGAACTTTTCGACCGAAGCGCTCGGCGACCATCGTTCGTAAACCTCGGGTTTTTCCCACGGCGCGCCCCCGAACTCCCATAGGGGGAACCACAACTCCTCGGTCGCGCCGAAAAAGCTCTTCAGATCGTAAACGCCCGCATGGGAAACAAGCGCCCGGAATCGCTGCGAATGGCCCAGCAGCCAGTTGACCATGTAGCCGCCGTACGATCCGCCCGCGGCGACCACACGGCCGCGGTCGATATACGGGCGCGGGACGACCGCATCCAGACCCGCCAGAATATCTTCGACGACCTTTCCGCCCCAATCGGCGTTGATGCCGTCGATGAACTCCTGACCGTAGCCGGTCGATCCGCGGGGATTGGGCATGAAAACCACGAACCCGGCCGCGGCAAAGACTTGCGCGTTCCAACGGTAGCTCCAGCTCTGCCGCCAAGCGCCTTGCGGCCCGCCGTGGATCAGCAGCAGCAACGGATAGGCGCGGTCGAGATCAAGGTTCGCAGGCTTGAGCAAAAAGCCCGAGACCTCGCTGCCGTCGTCGCTCGCGTAACGGATCTCCTCGTAATCGGGAAGCGTGTAGCGGCCGAGGATTGCGTCGTTTTCGTGCGTCAGCCGCGCCGGCGCTCCGCCGCTAGCGAAGCCGCGGAAAATTTCGACCGGATGCGAGCCGCTCTGCGCGGTGTATATCAACGATTTTCCATCGGGAAGCAATTGCACGTCCCCGTGCGCCGCGTTTCCGTAAACGGCCATGTTGACTCCGCCGCCGCTGACGAGAACGGTGAAGATCGGTTCCCGCCCGCGGTCGTCGGCCGTCAGAAACAAACGGTCGGCGTCGGGCGACCAGGCCACGCTGGTGACCCAACGGTCAAAAGTTTCGGTCACCGCCGCCGTTTCTCCGCTTTCGCGGTCGTAAAGCATCAGACGGAAGCGGTCGCTCTCATAGCCGGCCCTCTGCTGCGCAAGATAGGCAATGTAAAGCCCGTCGGGAGAATAGACCGGCCCTCCGTCGAACGCAGGGTTGTCGGTCAGGCGGACGGGCTCGCCCCCTTGGATCGGGACGGCGAACAAATCGGTGCCGGCGCTGACGGCAAGGCCCGCCTTGGCCGCGCCGTCGGACGCGCGGACGTAGGCCACTTCCAAGCCGTCCGGCGAAATCGCGTAGCCCTCGGGAGCGCATAGCGAAAACGGCGGCACATCGTATTCTCCCGGCGTAAGATCGACGGCGCGGTCTCCGCTTTCGGGGGAAGCATCCGCCGCAAGCGCAAACAGATGACTGCGGCGGCCGTCGTCCCACGTGTCCCAATGCCTGTACAGGAGGCTGTCGTAAACGCGCGCTTGGACCGGGCCGTCCTTTTCCTGCGAGAGCCTGGCCTCGTTGCACTGCCAATCGCCTCCACAGTCCGGATAGACGCGGCTGGCGAAAACCAAGGCGTCTCCGGTTGGAGAGAATAAAACCCCGTCGGCCTCGGTGGCGATATCCGTTACAGGCCGCTGCCCCGATCCGTCGGCCTCCATCAGCCAAATCTGCGACGAATCCGTGCGGTCGGAGACGAATGCGAGCCGCGCCGAGTCCGGCGACCAACGCGGACGGCTGTTGTTGCCTTGATCGGTCAGTTGCCGCGCTGCGCCGCCGTCCACCGGGACCGCGAATATCTGCTTGTTTTTTGCATTCTCTTCCGCGGAAACCCGCTCGACCACATAGGCGACTTGCGCGCCGTCGGGCGAAAGCTGCGGATCGGAAATCCGCGCCAAGCCCAACAGGGCGTGAACATCGAAAACCGGCTTCACCGAGCGGCCTTCCGCGGGTTGAGCGATTCCGCTCTCTTGCGCGGCCGAAACTCCGGCGGCCAGAACGGCAACCGCGGCGAAACGATGCATCCCTTGAATGTATCAAGGAGCGGCCCTGCCGCCATGCCCGCCCGCGGCCGGCGAGTCGCGTAATCTAAAGATCTCATGCAACTCGGCTTTGTGTCCGCCATCCTGCCGGATCTGACCTTCGACGAGGTCTGCGCCGCCGCCGCCGCCGAGGGCTACGACTGCGTGGAAGTCATGTGCTGGCCGGTCGGCAAAGCGGAGCGCCGCTACGCCGGCGTCACCCACATCGATGTCAACCGGCTCGACGCCAAGGAAATCCGCGGCATCCATGCAACCCTGGAAAAGCACGGCGTCGGCATCAGCGCGCTCGGCTACTATCCGAATCCGTTGTCGCCCGACCCGAACGAAGCGGCAACCGCGGCGGCGCACATCGAGCAGGTCATTCGGGCGGCGAAGAAACTGGGTCTGGCGAACGTCAACACGTTCGTCGGCCGCGACTGGACCCGGTCGGTCGAGGCCAATTGGCAGCCGTTCCTGAAAACCTGGAAGCCGCTCATCGGCTTTGCCGAAAAGCACGGCGTGCGCATCGGCATCGAAAACTGCCCGATGCTCTTCACTTCCGACGAATGGCCCGGCGGCAAGAATCTGGCCGTCTCGCCGGCCGTCTGGCGCAGGATGTTCGCCGCAATTCCGAGCGAGCGCTTCGGCCTCAACTACGACCCCTCGCATCCGGCCTGGATGCAGATGGACCCCATCGCGCCGCTGCGCGACTTCGCCGACCGCATCTTCCACGTCCACGCGAAGGACGTGCGGGTGGACCGCCGCCGTCTCAACGACGTGGGCATCCTGGCGCATCCGTTGGAGTTCCATGAACCCAAGCTGCCCGGCCTCGGCGACGTCGATTGGGGCAAGTTTTTTTCGGTTTTAACGAGCAGCGGCTACGACGGTCCGGTCTGCGTCGAGGTCGAGGACCGCTCTTACGAAGGGTCGTTAGAGGCGCGCAAGCGAGCATTGCGCCAGAGCGCGCGGTTTCTGCGGCAGTTCGTTGCCTGAGACCGCGCGTTATGCGGAAACGATCTCGGAGAAATCCGCAATCGAGGAGAGTTCCGTCAACAAGCGAGCCAGGAACGTCAAGCGGTTCTCCCTGACCGCCTTGTTTTCAGTCATTACCAGCACGTCGTCGAAAAATCTGTCCACGGCGGGCCGCAACCCGGCGATTTCCCGCAGCGCCTCTGCGTACTTGGCCGTCTCTCCGAGTTGCGGAATCTTGCCCACGACATCGCCGAACGCGGCGTGCAGGTCGGCTTCGGCTCCCGCTTCGAGCAATTCCCGGTCGAGGGTTCGACCGGCGTACTGGCGCGCGCCGCCGGCCTTCTCGAGGATGTTGCGAATCCGCTTGAAGCTGACGGCCAGCGGCTCGAAGTCGGGCGTCGGACGCACGGCGGCGACAGCCTTCGTACGCGCGGCCGCGTCAAGCGGCGCCGCGTCCGATGCCGCGAGCACGGCGGCGATCTCGTCGTAAGCGAAGCCGCCGGCCTCGCGCAGCCAATAGCGCAGGCGCTCGACGAAGAACTCGCGCAGCTTCCCGGCGTTCTCTCCGGCGGCGGCGATGGCGACGAGTCGGTCGAGGGGCAGCGCCAGTCCGCCCTCGACGACGATGCGGATCGCCCCGTAGGCCGCGCGCCGCAAAGCCAGCGGGTCGCGCGAGCCCGTCGGGATCATGCCCAGAGAGAACATGCCGCCCAGCATCGTCAGCTTGTCGGCAAGCGAGACGACTTGGCCCACTACCCCCCGGGGCAGGCCGCCGCCGGAACCCACCGGCAAATAGTGGTCGTAAACCGCGTCCGCAACATCCTGCGCCTCGCCTTGGTCGGCGGCGTACAATCCGCCGATCCGGCCTTGCAGTTCAGGGAACTCGCCCACCATTTCGGTGGTCAAATCGCACTTGGCCAGCTCGGCGGCGCGGTCGGCCGCCTGCAACTGCGCGGCGTCGAAGCGCAAAGCCTCGGCAAGCTCTTTCACGACGGCGCGGTTGCGCTCGGTCTTGTCGAAGTAACTGCCCAAATCCGCCTGGAACGTCACGGCCTTCAAGCTTTCGACACGATCGGACAGCCGCTGCCTGCGGTCGAATTCCCAGAAAAACCGGGCATCGTTGAAACGCGCCCGCAGCACGCGCTCGTTCCCGCGGCGGATCTTGCCGTCGGGATCGCCGTCGAGATTGGCGACCGCCACGAATGCGTTGGCCAACTTGCCGGACTCGTCCTCGACCGCAAAATACTTTTGGTGAACCAGCATCACGGTCTCGAGCACTTCATCCGGCAGAGCGAGATAACTTTCGTCGAAACCGCCGAGAATCGCCGTCGGATACTCGGTGAGATATGTCAATGTGGAAAGCAGTTTGGGATTGCCGCGAATTTTCCTGCCCGCGGGCAACAGCTTTTCCGCCTCGGAGAGTATTTTGTTCCGCCGCTCGCCGGCCGCGAGAATCACATGGTTGGCGGCCAGCTTGCGCCGATAGTCGGCGCCGCTCGTCACCGCGATCCGATCGTTGCCGAGCCGGCGGTGGCCGAAGGTCGTATTGCCGCCGGCGACGCCCGCAATTTCGAAGCGAACGACCGCGCCGTCCAACAAACAGACCAGCCGGCGAATCGGGCGGATGAAGCGCGGGCCGTTCTTGCCCAGCCAGTACATGCTGCGCGGGAAGGAAATCGAGAGAATCGTTTCCGGCAGAACTTCCGCGAGAACGTCCGCCGTCGAGCGGCCCTTGACCGTTCGCGCAACGAACAACTTTCCCTTGGCGTCGATCTGCAGTTCGGCGATACCGACACCGGCCTTGCGCGCGAACCCCTCCCCTGCTTGCGTCGGGTTGCCGGCGGCGTCGAAAGCCGCGCGCCGCGGCGGGCCGGTGAGAATTTCTTTGCGGTCGGCCTGCGCCTTGGGCAAACCTTCGGCGAACAACACCAAGCGGCGCGCGGTCGCTTCCGTAGTCGTGGATACGCCGGCGTCCAATTGGAATCTTGCCAGCGCCCCGGCAAAACGGCGTTCGAAATCCGCCAGCGCCCCGGGAATCATCCAATCCGGGATTTCCTCGGTCCCGACTTCCAGCAGCAGTTCGCTCATGACGCCGCCCCGGCGGCTCCCCGCTGCTGATCGACCCAGGATTTGGCTACGCCGACCGCCAGATTCCGCACCCGCTGGATCACGACGGCGCGCTCGGTCACGCTGATCGCCCCGCGCGCCTGAAGCATGTTGAACAGGTGCGAGCATTTGAGCGTCCGGTCGTGAGCCGCGAGCAAGGGGAAGCGCGCGCGCCCTGCGCGGTCGTCAAGACCGCTGTAGGCGTCGAGCAAACGCCGGCACTCGGCTTCGTGAAGCTCGAACTCCTTCCAGATGGAGTCCACGTCGGCCTCCTCGAAGTTATAAACCGAGTACTGCCGCTCGTCGGCGAAGCGGACATCGCGGTATTGGACGCGGTCGTTCCACTGAATGTCGTAAACGCTTTCGACGTTCTGGATAAACGCCGTCAGGCGCTCGAGACCGTAAGTCAACTCGGCGGGAACGATCTCGAGGTCGATGCCGCCGCACTGTTGAAAGTAAGTGAGCTGCGTAATTTCAAGCCCATCGAGCATCACCTGCCAGCCGACGCCCCAGGCGCCCAGCGTCGGAGATTCCCAGTTATCCTCCTCGAGCTTCCAATCGTGGCGCGTCAGGTCGATGCCGATCGCCTCGAGACTCTTCATGTAAAGCTCGATCACGTCCTCCGGGGCCGGCTTCAAGATCACTTGCAATTGCATGTGCTTGTAGAGGCGGTTCGGATTTTCGCCGTACCGGCCGTCAGCGGGCCGCCGGCTTGGCTGCACGTAAACGACGTTATAGGGGTCCGGGCCGAGCACCCGCAGAAACGTTTCCGGACACATCGTCCCGGCGCCGACCTCGCAGTCGAGCGGCTCCTGAACGATGCAGCCTTTCTCGGCCCAGTAGGACTTGAGTCGAAAGACAACATCCTGAAAAGTCGGCGCGGGGCCCTCGCAATGCAGCATTGAAAACCGGTCTCCGAAGTGGGACGGAAGGGCCGGCGGCGGCCCTGAGGGGTGAATTTTCAGAATAACACGCAGTCCGGTCGCTTCAGTCGATTTCAGGCCGCGCCCCGCGCGGCCGCGAAGCGCAAGCGAACGTAGTCCACCGTCCATTTCCCGCCGTCCCAAAGATCGGGACGCAACCGCTCGCGCAGCTCGTCGCATGCGTCCGCGCCGCCGCCCAGCGCCTCGATGAACGGCGCCGCGAAAATCTTCAGCCAAGCGGAGATATCGCCCGGCAAAGGCGTCGGCCGCGCAAACAGCTCCATTGCGGTAACGCGGAAGCCGGCCCGCTCCAACCGCCCGCGGTATTCCTCGCGCGAGGGAAAGTACCAGGGAGACAACTCATCGAAGTCGGCGCCGCGGCCGGCCAGCGCCGCCCGCAAGGCCCGCGCGATCGCCTCCACGTTGCCTGCCCCGCCGAATTCGCCGACGAATTTCCCGCCGGGCTTCAGCGCCCGCGCAACCGCCGCGAGAACCGCATCCGGGTCCAACATCCAGTGCAGCGCGGCGTTCGAGAAAACCCCGTCGAACTCCACGCGGAACGGCAACGCGGCGGCATCGGCGATCCGGCAGTCGAGACCTCGGGCGCAGGCGGCCGCGACCATCGACGCGCTCGAATCGATGCCGACGACCGAACAACCGCGCGCGGCCAGCTTTTCGGTCAGAGCGCCGTCTCCGCAGCCCAGGTCGAGAATGCGCTCTCCCTTTAACGGGGCCAGCAATTCGATCAGCGGTTCCCCGAGATCGGAGACAAAACGGGAATCACGGGCATATTGCCCTGCATCCCAATTGCCGCCGCTCCGCGCGCCTGCCATGCCGTCCGCAGCGATTTATCCTACTCTCTCGACAGGCGAAAACCGCAAAACATTCGGGGCGCCTCACTCAGCTCGAAAGGGGAACGCCGGCGGGCACAGCGCGGCGCACAGCGTCGCTAAGAGCACCGTCAGCGGCGCGCCGATGCGGGGGAAGTCGAGAAAGCGGTAGCCGCCCGGTCCGTAAACCATGAGATTGGTCTGGTAGGCGATCGGGGAAAGAAAGCTCAGCCCGCAGCCGAGGATCAGGCTGAACGCGAACGGCTCCGGATGCAAGTCGAGCCGGCGCGCGGCAGCCATCGCGACCGGGAACATCAGCGCCGCGGCCCCGTTCTTGGTGATGACCTGCGCGAAGGCGGAAGCAGTCAGAGTCATGGCGAAGATCATGGCGCGCTCGCCGGCGCCCATAGCCCGGCACGCATCGAGAATCCACAACGCGACGGCCTCGGCAACGCCGGTTTGCTGCAGCGCCGCACTCATCCCGATCGCGGCGGCGGCCCTGGACAGATACCTCGGAAGGGTGGGACAGATGCAAGTCTTCGGCGCGCAGCGCCACCGGCAGCCGGGCGTACCCTGGACGCAGGAACCTTTCAACCACGGCCTCGTATCGGCAGCCGTGCGCAAGCTCTTCAACGTGTCCGAACTCGACGAGCAGCAGACCCGACTGGAAAAACTGAAAGCCGCAGCGCAGCAATAACCGGCAAAGCCCGTCCGGCAATTTGCCTTTTCCTGCGTTATCATATCGCCGGAGGGAACAGTTGCGGCTGCTGCGCTGGATTGTCTTGCCACCTACTACCCACTATTCACCATTCACCGGCCGCGTCAGCGGCCTGCTCCTGGCCGTCGCCGTCGCCTTTTTTGCCGGCGCGCCAAACGCTCCGGCCCAGTTCGACCGCAAGGAGCCTATTCCGCCGCGGCCGCCGGTTGACGCACAGGAAATCGCGCAGGGCAAGCGGCTGTTCGACGGGCACTGCGCCGCCTGCCACGGCATCGAGGGTCGCGGCGCCCAAGGCCCCAATCTGGCCGTACCCGATTTGACGCACGCCGGCGACGCGCAAGCGCTTTTCCTGGTCATCGACCTGGGCATTCCGGGCACCGAGATGCCGCGTGGCGGGCAACTCCACGACAGCGAAATCTGGAAGATCGCGGCCTATGTCGAATCCATCGGGCAAGCCGAACCCGAACCCATGCCCGGGGACCCGGCCGCCGGCAAGCAACTCTACGCCGGCAAGGGCAACTGCGCCGCCTGCCATTGGCTCGACGGCGGCGGCGGCCGCCAAGGTCCGGAATTGAGCGGCATCGGATCGCGCCGCAGTCTGGCGCATCTTCGCCAGTCCCTCACGGAGCCCGCGGCGTCCGTGCCCGAGGGCTGGCTCTTGGTGACGGCCGTTCTCGACGGCGGCCGCCGCATCCGCGGCATCCGTCTGAACGAAGACCCGTTCACCATCCAGATCCGCGACTCCTCGGACGCCTTGCACTCCTTGCGCAAAGCCGATCTTGACGCGCTCGAAAAGCACAGGGGCGAATCTTCAATGCCGCCGTACGGCGGCGTGTTTTCAGCCGCCGAGATCGACGACCTCGTTTCGTATCTGGCCTCGCTGCGGAGAACCCGATGAAAGTTAGTGGAGAGTGGAAAACGATGCTATGGAGTAATAGTGCAGCCATGAGACGCATTCAGGCGCGGGCGGCAAGCCCGGACAGCCGCCTCGGCAGGGCGGCGGCCCTGGTCCTGCTCTCCACGATTCTTTCCCCGCTTTCCATTGGCGCGCCCCTTGCGTACGAGCGCATCCGCGATGCCGCGTCCGAGCCGCACAACTGGCTCACCTACTCCGGCAACTATTTCGCCCACCGCCATTCTCCGCTGCAGCAGATCGACCGCGCCAACGCCGCCGACCTCAAGGTTCTGTGGACCTACCAGATCGACACCCTGCACAAATTCGAGGTGACGCCGCTGGTGGTCGACGGCATCATGTACATCTCCGAGCCGCCCAGCGACGTGACCGCGCTCGACGCGCGCACGGGCCGGCCGCTCTGGCAGTACAAGCGCAAGCTGCCGAACGATATCCCGGTATGCTGCGGCGAGGTCAATCGCGGCGTCGCCGTACTGGGCGATTCGGTGTACATCGGCACGCTCGACGCGCACCTCGTCGCGATCGACGCCAAAAGCGGCCTGGTGCGCTGGGACGTCGAAGTCTTCGACTACCATGCCGCCGTCTCGGTGACCGTCGCCCCGCTGGCCGTCAAAGACAAGATCGTCGTCGGCATGGCCGGAGGCGAATACGGGGTGCGCGGCTTCCTCGACGCCTACGACGCCGAGACCGGCGAGCGCGCCTGGCGCTTCTGGACCGTGCCCGGACCCGGCGAGCCCGGCAACGAGACCTGGGCGGGAGACAGTTGGAAACGCGGCGCCGCAACGACCTGGGTCACCGGCTCCTACGACCCGGAGCTGAACCTCGTTTACTGGGGAACCGGCAACCCCGGTCCCGACTGGAACGGAGAAGTCCGCGAGGGCGACAACCTGTACTCCGATTCGCTGCTCGCGCTCGACGCGGACAGCGGCAAGCTCCGCTGGCATTTTCAGTTCACGCCCCACGACGTCCACGACTGGGACGCCACGCAGGTGCCGGTGCTCATGGAAGGCGTGGTGCGCGGCAAGCGGCGCAAGCTCGTGCTGTTCGCCAACCGCAACGCTTTCTACTATGTGCTCGACCGCGAAACGGGCGAATTCCTGCAAGGCAGGGCGTACGCCAAGCAAACCTGGGCGGAGGGTCTCGACGACCACGGCCGCCCGATGCGCCTGCCGAACACGGCGCCGACGATCGAAGGCACGAAAATCTACCCGGCCATACCCGGCGCGACGAACTGGTTCAGCCCGTCGTACAGCCCGCTCGAAAACCTCTTCTACGTCACCACTCTCGAAATGGGCCACATCTACCACCAGGGCGAGGCGATCTACAAGCAGGGCAGCCTGTACATGGCCGGCGGCGCGCGCACGATCCCCGGCGAAGAACCCTACACCGAGGTGCGCGCCTTCGAAGCCGAGACCGGCAAGCTGAAATGGGCCTTCCCCGCGGGCGGACGGTCCCGTTCCGGGCTGCTCTCCACCGCGGGCGGACTGGTTTTCGGCAGTTCCCCCGAGGGCGCTTTCTTCGCCCTCGACAGCAGCAGCGGCAAGCCGCTCTGGCACTTCCAAAGCGGCGGAGCGGGCGTCTCGAACCCGATCGCCTACGCCATCGACGGCAAGCAGCGCATCGCCATCGCCCTCGGCCGCGCCATCTACGTCTTCGGCGTCGAAGAGTAGCCGGACCGCACAAGCCGAGATACTGACGACAAACAAGCTGTAATTGGGCGGCTATATCTGTAAGCGTCCGAACAGCGAAGGGCTTCGTTGTTTCCGCCGCGGCTTAAAATAACTTACGGCTCCTGTTGCAGGCAATGCATTCGAAGCTCCCGCTGACGCCCCTGCGCAAGGCCGCCTACCCGGCGGTGATGCTGCTGGCTTTTCTGGCCGCGGAGGCGCTTCATCGAGCGGCGGGTCTCGCCATCCTTCCAAGCGCCTACGCGGCCGCGATCATTGGCGCCGGCGCGGTCACGCTGCTCGAATTCGCGATCCCCTACGACCGCAACTGGCAGCCGCCGTGGGCCGAGGTCAAAAACGATCTCGCTTTCATGCTCGCCGTGCAGATATTGGTTCCCCAGGCGCTTTCGCTGGGGGCCGCCGCTCTGCTGCTGCGCTCCGCGCAGGATACCCAACTCGCCGCCGCGGGAATCTGGCCCGGGCATTGGCCGCTCGCGGCGCAGGTCGTTCTGATGCTGCTCGCAGCCGAGTTCCTGCGCTACTGGCTGCACGTGGCGGCTCACAATATGAATTTCCTGTGGCGGCTTCACGCCGTCCACCATTCGCCCAAAAGACTTTATTGGCTCAATGTCGGGCGCTTTCACCCGCTCGAAAAAGCCTTGCAGTTCCTGCTCGACGCCCTGCCGTTCATCGTGTTGGGAGCCGCCGAAGAGGCCTTGGCCTTTTATTTCGTCTTTTATGCGGTGAACGGCTTTTTTCAGCACTCGAATGTCGACGCCCGCTACGGCCTGCTCAACTACATCGTCAGCGGCGCCGAACTGCACCGCTGGCACCACTCCAGATCGCCGCAGGAATCGAACCACAACTACGGCAACAACCTGATCGTTTGGGATTTGGCGTTCGGAAGCTGGTTTCTACCGAAAGGCAGACGAGTCGGCGAGCTCGGCCTGCTCAACCGCGACTATCCGCAGGATTTCGTCTCGCAGATGCTGGCGCCGCTGACCCCCGGCCTGGACAAGAGGACCCGCGCCGATGAAGCTTGAGCCGCTCGAAAACTCTGTCGTTAGGGCCCGCATGTACGCGCTCGGCTGGACGCACTGGCGGCCCTTCGCGCGCGCCTGTCAAAAACCGCGGGAAACGCAGAACCGGCTGTTGCTCGATCTGCTTCGCCGTAACCAAGAAACCGTCTTTGGGCGCGAGCACAATTTCGCGGCTATCGCCGATTACGCCGCATTCGCCGCATCCGTTCCCGTCCAGACCTACGAGTCGCTGCGCCCCTATATCGAACGCCAGCAGGAAACGGGCGAACCGGCGCTGACCGCGGCGCCTCCGGCGCTCTACGCCCAAACCAGCGGGACAACCGGCAAGCCGAAGCTCGTTCCGTTGCTCGACGAGACCCTCGCGGCCTACAAGCGCATGCAGGCAACGCAGGCGTATGCCTTGTTCTGCGTCGAACCCGAAGTCTTCTATGGAAGAATTCTGGGCATCGTCAGCCCGGCTGTCGAGGGCCGCTTGAAGAACGGCGCGCCGTACGGGTCGGCTTCCGGGCACGTTTACCAAACCATGCCCCGCCGGGCCCGCCGGCGCTACGTCCTGCCCGAAGAGGTCCTGGCCATCGACGATTACGAGTTGAAATATCAAGTTATCGTCGCCTTGGCGTTGAGCTGCCCCGACATCGCTTGCATCGCCACGGCAAACCCGTCCACGTTGCTGAAGCTGGTCTCGGTTTTCCGCGAGCGCCGCGAAACTCTGTTGCGGGACATCGCCGCCGGCGCGCTCTCCTGCGCCGGCCGCCTCACCCCGGCGCAGCGCGCAGCGGTGCTGCCCCGCCTGCGATGCTCCGCCGAGCGCATGGTCGAGCTTGAATCCCTGCTGCGCGTCGCGAACCCTTCGGTCACCGATATCTGGCCGCGCCTGCGGCTGGTCACGACCTGGACCGGCGGCAGTTGCGGCATCGCGCTCAAAGCCGTAAGGAAGCTCTTGCCGCCGTCGGTGCGCGTCGCCGAGCTGGGCTACATGGCCAGCGAGTTCCGCGGAACCATTACGGTCGATACGGACAACCAAACCGGAGCGCCGACCATCCAGCAAAACTTCTTCGAGTTCGTCGAGCGTGAGGACTGGGACAACGGGAGGCCCAAATTTCAGACGATCGAGCGTCTCAAGGAAGGCGGGCGGTACTACATTTTCGTCACGACCGGCGGAGGACTCTACCGCTATTTCATGAACGACATCGTCGAAGCCGCCGGACGGTTCCACGATACGCCTTGCATCCGCTTCGTGCAAAAGGGAACCGGGGTGACGAACATCACGGGAGAAAAGCTGTACGAGAGCCAGGTTATCGAGGCCGTGCGCGCCGCCGAGGAATCGTTCGGGCGGGCGTCGGTTTTCTTCGTCATGCTCGCGGACGCGGAGAGCGCGGTTTATCGGCTTTTCATCGAATGGCCGGAGGCGGAAGCGCGGCAGGTCGAGCTCTTGCGCGCCGCCGTGGAGAGCGAGCTCTATGCGCGCAATGTCGAGTACGAGCAGAAACGCAAAAGCGGGAGGCTGCGCCCTCTCGAGATCGCGCCGCTCCAACGCGCGGCCGGACAAGCCTACAAGCAGCACTGCGTCGACCGCGGGCAGCGGGAGATGCAATTCAAAATCGTCGCTCTCCAGTATGCCGACGCTTGCCCGTTTCCGTTCGCGGAATTCACGGTCGGGCTTGCGGACCCCTGAGCGCCATGCAAATTGACGAGTTGCGCATTTCGCGTCTCGAAATTCCCTTCAAGTTGAAATTCCGCCACGCCTCCGCGGAACGCGCGCGCATGGAGAGCGTCTGGGTCGAGGCGCGGGGAAACGACTCGTCGGGTATCGGCGAAGGCTGTCCCCGCCGCTACGTGACCGGCGAGACGTTGGCCTCCGCCGAGGAGTTTTGCCGCGGCGTCCGCGGAGCCGTTATCCGCGAAATCCGTTCGCTCGACGCTTTACGGAGATGGCAAACCGACCGCGCGGGCGAAATCGACGCGAATCCCGCCGCCTGGTGCGCCCTTGAGTTGGCGCTGCTCGATCTCCTGGCCCGCGAGAATCGGGTCTCCGTAGAAGACTTGCTGGGGGTTCCGCGCCTGCGGCAACGCTTCTTCTATTCGGCAGTCCTGGGAGACAGCGAATTTCCGTCGTTTCTGAAGATGGCGGCGCGGTACCGCGCGTTCGGCCTCAAGGATTTCAAGCTCAAGCTCTCGGGAAAATTGGCGGCGGACAGACGCAAGCTGAAGACGCTGCGCAGATTGGGGATCGGGAAAGAGAGAATCCGCGTCGATGCCAATAACTTCTGGAAGGATGCACGCGAAGCCGCCGAGTATCTGGCGGCGCTCGGCCCCGTCTCAGCGGTCGAAGAACCGCTGGCCCCCGGCGATTACGACGGCATGAGGCTTGTCGCGGAGCGCACCGGAGCGCGCATCGTTCTCGACGAAAGCATGGCGCAGCCCGGACAGTCGCCGCATATCGCCGCGGACTCCGGGCGCTGGATAGTCAACATACGGGTCTCGAAAATGGGCGGACTGCTGCGCTCTCTCGATGCGGTGGAGCAGATGCGCAAAATGTCGATCCCCATCGTCGTCGGCGCGCAAGCCGGCGAGAGCAGCGTACTGACCCGCGCGGCGCTTCCGGTCGCTCAGGCCGCCGGCGAAGCGCTGTACGCGCAAGAGGGCGCCTTCGGCACGCGCTTGCTGCAGCGAGACATCTGTTCCCGGCCCGTCATGTTTGGCTTCGGCGGCGCGCTCGACACGCGGGACTTTGGATTCTCCGGGCGCGCCGGCTGGGGACTCGCGCGCGATGCCCCGCAAACGGCTTGAGCCCGGGCGCGTCTGTGCGGAACACGGCCATCGTCTGCTATTTTCGTACTTTCAAAGGTAGGGTACGGCCGCATGGATCGACAACTGATCGCCGAGATGCGCAAGGACTGGAACGCCCGCGCGCGCGACAATCCCCGGCACTACGTCCAGAACGCGCACGAACAGTGGGAAGATCGCGAGTTTTTCCGTTCCGGGGAGATCAACGTCGCCAATGAAATCATGCCCGACATGCTGCGCATCTGCGGCGGCGGCAGATCGCCGCTCGACCTGAACATGCTCGAAATAGGCTGCGGAGTCGGGCGCATGACGCGCATGCTGGCGCGAATCTTCGGAGAGGTGACGGCGCTGGACATCAGCGACGAGATGCTCGCGAAGGCAAGAGAAAATCTCCGCGGTTGTGAAAACGTCCGCCTGCTGCTTGGCGACGGCTGTTCCCTCACCGGAGTGGAGTCCGACCGCTTCGACTTTGCATTCTCTTTCATCGTCTTCCAGCACATCCCCGCGTTAGCGGTGATCGAATCGTACTGCCAAGAGGTTTTCCGCGTGCTGAAGCCGGGCGGCCTGTTCAAGTTTCAGGCGCAAGGAGCCGCCGGGGCGCGTCAAAAGCATTACAACACCTGGAACGGCGTCTCCATATCCTTGCAAGAGGCTGCCCAACTCGCAGAAAAATCAGGCTTTGTCCTGGAAGGGCACAGCGGCGCCGGCACACAGTATTTCTGGTTGACCTTCAGCAAAGCGTGAGCGCGAGCCCGTTCAGTCGGTCAGGTTCTCATACCACTTGATGTTGTCGGTCCGCGCCCCGATACAGACCATGTCGAGGTCGTTGTCGGAGTCGAGATCCACGATGTCGCAGCCGGCCGCGGACAGCTCGCCTTCGTCCACGGCGTAGCGCTTCCAGCGGTCGCCCTCAAAGCGGTAAAGGGCAAGAGAAAACGGCTCGCCCCGCGCGCCCGCGACAAGCTCGTCGTTGCCGTCGCCGTCGAAGTCGGCGACGTTGAGCACATGCCCGTCGCGGAGGCTGTCCGTAATCACTTCCCGCCGCCAGTCTCCGCCGCCCCGCCTGCGGTAAACGACGACCTGGTTGCCGTGCCAGGGTTCGACCGTCGAGAGGAATCTCCGGCCGTTGAGCTGCCCGAGCCGGATTTCGCTTGCCCCGTTGAGCGGCCGCTCGCGGGGGTCTCCGGCTGCCAAGCGGCTGCGCTCCCAGCCCTTGCCGTTCCAGCGAAACCTGGAGACCCCGCCCATGGAAGCGGTCATCACGACGTTGCCGTCCCAATCCGCTTCGCGCATGCCGTGAACGACCCCGTCGAGCTCTTCGCTGATGTACTGCCGTTTCCAGTCCCCCGGCTTGTAAAAGACCAGCGGCGTATCGCAGTCGAACAACGGTTTGCGGCAACCCGGCCCGGTCAGCGGCGAGTTGACGAGCTCGACCGCGCCGTTGCCGTCCAAGTCCACGAAGCGCAAGCGGTGCGTGGTCGGCAGGCGGTCGATTTCCCTGGCCCGCCACAACTCCTTGGGATCGCCCTGATGCTCGACGATGTACACTCGGCCTTCGCTGGTCTCGTCGGTCTGACCGAAGTGGGTCCCCAAGGCGATTTCCGGGATGCCGTCACTGTCGAGGTCGGCGGCGGCCAGCGTAATCATGCCCTTCATGCCGCTGACCAGCGCGCGCCGCTTCCACGAAGGATTTTCATACCAGTAAAGCGTCTCGGAGCGCTGGGAGAGCCCGACTACGTCCGGCCGGCCGTCACGGTCGATATCGATGGCGATGGTCTGATAACCCGACTCGAGAGCGGCTTCGACGGTGTGCGCGCGGAAGTTCAACTCGCCGGCAGCCAGAGGAACGGCAAGCGCTAGAAACATCGGCCAAGACATGCCTGACATCTTCGCACGCCCGCGTTACAAGCTGTCATCAACGCGCGTCCTTTTATAAACGCACGGCGGGCGCCGCCGCGGTTTTTCGATCGGCGACGATCCGGTAATGCGGATGATTGCGTATCCACGTTACCGGGTAATCGTCGCCCGGCTCGCCGAGCAGCGCCAGCCGCAGCACGGTGTTCGCCCAGTCGAGGCCGCGGTCGTTGCGGCAGTAGAGCTCGATGCGGCGGGCGCTCAAGCACTGTTTCATGCCGAGCGTCCAAGCCCGGCGGGGGAAGTTTTCGAGGTCGCCTCCGACGCCCGCGCGGACCGCATTGATAGTGCGCGTAAATTCGTTGAGCCGAACCAGACGGGGGCCGGAATCGCGCACGCCCTGCTCCGGCTCATTGAACGCGAGATGTCCGTGAATGCCGATGCCGCCGTAGCAAACTTCGATTCCGCCGGCCTCTTCGATCGCCTCGGCGATCCCGCCGGCGTTCGCTTCATTGGGAAACACAACATTCCCGGGCTTCGGCCGCAGTTGCGGGTCGATGGTTCGGAGCCACGAGGCGACCGCCCCTCTGAAGCTCAGCGGGTGCGCTGCGTCCAGCGCGTTTCCTTCCTCGTCGGCGTAGTCGTCCATGAAGAAGAGCTTGCAGGCCTTCAGGGACGCGCCGTCCCTGTGCAGACGCTCCCGCAGCAACGGATATTGCCCGACAGGTCCGTACGGCAGGATGAGCGCCGTCGGTTTTCCCGCGGCATTGTTCGCCTCGACCGTCCCGGCGATGGAGTCCGCAAAATGCCGGTGCAACGCATCCAGGCTGTCGACAATCGTCAGACGCCCGCCGGCCTGCCGCAGCAACTCCTCGGTCGCGAGCGCATTGAGCCGTCGAATTTCCGCTGCGCGCGAAGAGGACATGAGCAGGCCTGTCTCGGTAGTATGGATGAGTTTATGTTCGCTCATGTCTGACGCCGCAACCGCCCGACAAGCCTGGTATTCCGGGATCACGAAATATCAGTGGCTGGTCCTCGTCATCGCTTCCCTGGGTTGGGTCTTCGATGTTTTCGAAGGCCAGATATTCGTCGCGAGCATGAACGAGGCGATGCACGAGCTCCTGCCGGCGGACGCCACGCAGGATGAGGCGCTCCTGGCCGGCCGGCTCTCCTACTACAACAACATCGCCTTCGGCGCGTTCCTGCTGGGCGGAGCGCTGGGCGGCGTCTGCTTCGGGATGCTCAGCGACCGCATCGGGCGGGCCAAAACGATGGTGTTGACAATCGCGATGTACTCGGGTTTTACCTTCCTGTCGGCGCTTTCGCAGCAGTGGTGGCATTTGGCGGTCTTTCGGTTTCTAGTGGCGGTGGGCGTAGGGGGAGAATGGGCGGTGGCGACGGCGCTCGTCGCCGAGGTCTTTCCTTCGCGGGCCCGCGCCTGGTCATTGGCCATCTTTCACGCGTCGAGCGTGATCGGCACGATGTTGGCCGTCGCGGCCGGCGCGTTCATCGTTGCCGAGCGCGAGTTCACGTTTGCCGCGCTCGGCGGATTGCAGGTCTCCGGCTGGAGAATGGGCTTTGCCCTGGGAATGGCGCCGGCGCTGCTGATTGTCGCGGTCCGTCTGACGCTGACTACGGAACCGGAAGCGTGGAAAAGAGCCCGCGGCGCCGGTAAGCCGCGCAGCGCGGGGCGCCTGTCCGACCTGTTCTCGGCCGAAGCCGGGCGCCGCGCCCTGATCGGCGTCACGCTCGCCGCAGTCGGCTTGGCGACGTTCTGGGGCGCGCATATCTACGGCAAGGACACGCTCCGCCAAGCGGTAGAAAAAGAATACATGGCGGCGAGTCCGTCCGTTCCCCGCCAACAGGTCATCGATGAAAATTTCGGATCGATCAAGCGCTGGGAAATGCTGGGGATGCTGCTGGTAACGACGGGCGGCGGTCTCGGGCTGCTCTCCTTCGGCCCTCTGTCGGAACGATTCGGCCGCCGGCCGGCGTTTCTGTTTTTCCATGCGGCGGGGCTTGTCTCGGCGCTGGCGCTGTTTCAGTTTCTGTCAGACCTGCGCATCCTGCTCGTTGCGCTGCCCGTTTTCGGGTTTTTGACGCTTGGAATGCATGCCGGATACGCCGTTTATTTCCCGGAATTGTTCCCCACGCGAGTACGCAGCACCGGCGCGGGATTTTGCTTCAACGTCGGGCGTATTCTGGCTGCTCCGATTCTGTTTGCCGCCGGGTGGATGCAGCGCGATTGGGGGTTTTCCCTGCGCGATACGGCCTCGCTGCTGAGCTTGCTGTTCGTGGTCGGCATCGCGGTGCTGTTCTTCGCGCCCGAGACCCGCGGAACGGAACTGCCGGAGTAACCGCTCCGTGCAAGCGATAATCTCTCGCCCGCTTGCCGGAGCTTGTAGAATACGATGGCAAGGCGGCAAGCGATGAGCAATCGGACGGATACGGCGTCTCCGACGCGGCGCGCTCTGGTCGGCGGCGGTCTGGCCGCCGCATTGGCGGCGCGGCTGCCGGCGCAAGAGGGCGCCGCCAAGCTGGGGTTGATCGGCTTGGGCAACCGCGCGCAGCGGCATTTAGCGGCATACCGCGAGTTGGGCGGCGTGGAGGTCGCGGCGCTGAGCGATATCCAGGGCGACCGCATGCGCGCCGCGCGCAACGGCCCGGCGGCCAATGCCGCGATGTATGTCGATTACCGCGAGTTGATTGCCGACAGGAACGTCCGGGCGGTAGTGATCGCGGCGCCCAACTATCTGCACGCCGAGATTGCGATTGCCGCGCTGGAAGCCGGTAAGGATGTCCTGATGGAAAAACCCGTCGGGCTGAATTATGCGCAAGCGAAGCGCGTGGCCGAGGCCGCTCGGAAGCACAAACGCATCGTCGCCGTGGGCATGCAGCGGCACTACGCGGACGACTACCGCAAGATCATCGAGATCGTACGCGGCGGAACGCTCGGCACAACGCATCTGTTCGCCCTCAACGAGTACCGGGGCGACTGGAACCCGAAAACATGGCGGACGAAAGATCCGCAATCGGGGAAGCTGGTCCCCTGGCGCCACTCGCGCAGCTTGGCCGGCTCCAGCCTGCTGGAGTTCTCCGTCCATTCCTACGGCTTTCTCTACGAAATGATCGAAGCCCCGCTGACAAAATGCTCGGCTGTCGGAGGCGCAATGCACTGGCCGGAACGCACCACTGAAGATGCGATCGCCGTAATCGCCGAGTTCGGCGGCGTACGCGTGCAACACACATACTGCGGATTCGCACGGGGGGCCGATTGGCAGTTGACGATTGCCGGCGACAAGGGGTCGCTGCAATACGACCGGCGCAAGGCAGTAGTTCGCTTGACGGGCTCCGATCCCCGAGAGCTGGACCTTTCCGGCGCCCTCGACGGCTTGAGCAACGAAGCGCGCCTTTACCGTGATTTCTTTCGCAACATACGCGACCGCTCGCAGTCCGTGCTGAATCCCGACTTCGCAATCGAAGCGACAAAGCTCGCCTATGCGGCCTGGATGAGCATCGACGAAAACCGCTTCATCACGGACAAGGATTTTGCGTAGGTCGAGGCGGGCGCGGTGATCAGCCGTCGTGAAGCATTAGCTATCCCGGCCGCCGCGGGCGTCGTTGCCGCGCAGACACTTCCGCCGTTGAAAATCGGCCATCGCGCAGCGTCGATGAAGATGGTCGGCAACTTCGATGTCTTCCGCCTGGCGAGCCGGATCGATGGGCTGATGGGAGTCGAGCTGCAAATCACGGGCGGTGAGCCGAACTTGTGGGATCTCGACGCCGTCAGGCGGTACAAGCGCGAGGCGCACCGCTGGGGGATTCAAATTCCGTCCCTTGCCGGCGCATGGCAGAAAGGGGTTTCGATCAAGAACTCGCCGGTCGCCGGCATTCAGATCGTGCGCGCGATACGCGCCGCGGAACTGATCGGCGCTCACATCGTCCTCGTAGCTTTCTTCCGCGACCGCGCGCCCGACATGAACGACGAAGACTCGTACGGTCCGGTCGTCGATCTGCTGCGGGCCGCCGCAAAGCCGGCGAGAGACGCCGGCGTGGTGCTGGGTCTCGAGAACTCGCTGAGCCCGGCCCATAACGCGCAACTTGTCGACCTCATCGCGGAAGAAAACGTCAAGGTGTACTACGACGTACACAACATGGCGTTTTACGGCTATCGAACCGAGGCCGTCCCCGGCATCGAGTTGCTCGGCAGGGGCCGTATCTGCCAGGTCCACGTCAAGAACGAGGCGCGGCTGATCGCAGAACCCGGTCCGATCGACTGGAAGGCCGCGCTCGATGCGTTCCGCAAAATCGGATACGACGGCTGGTACGTGTTCGAGTCCCGGCACTCTGGAGCGGCCCAACTTATCGATTCGACCGAGCAAAACATCGCTTTTCTGCGCAGCCGGCTGACCTAGGCAGCCAAGCTTGTCGTCCGACCCCAAAATTCATCGCTCACTGCACGAAACTCGCCCGCGAGTGCGGTAAAATCAGCCGATAGAAGTCAGGAGGTCTTATGAATCGCCGTCGTTTTCTCTCCGCTGCCGGCTCGACCGCCGCCACGCTGACCGCCGCACAGTATTCCCGGGCGCTCGGCGCGAACGAACGCCTGAACGTGGCCGTGATCGGCGTCAACGGGCGCGGGAAATCCCATATCCGCGTGGCCGCGGACAACCCCAAGACAGAGGTCGCCGCGGTTGTCGATATTGACCAGGCAGTCGCCGAGAAGGCGGCGGCGCTGACGGCCCAACAGCAAGGCCGCAAACCCAAGGAGTACAGAGATCTGCGCGACATGCTGCAGGACAAATCGATCGACATCGTTACGGTTGCGACGACGAACCACTGGCATGCGCTTTCCACCATCTGGGCGGTGCAAGCCGGCAAGGACGTTTACTGCGAGAAACCGGCCAGTCACAACATTTGGGAAGGCCGCAAGATGGTCGAGGCGGCGCGCAAGCACAAGCGCATCGTTCAGGTCGGACAGCAATCGCGCTCGACCCCGCACAAAATCGAAGCGGTCCGCCAACTCCGCGAAGGCGCGATCGGCGAGCTCTACATGGCCAAAGGCCTTTGCTACAAGCGCCGCAAGTCGATCGGCACGAAAAGCACAAGCGCCGCGCCTCCGGGCGTGGACTACGACATCTGGCTGGGGCCGGCGCAGCCCTACGAGTTCCGCGAAAACCGGTTTCATTACAACTGGCACTGGCACTGGGCGTTCGGCAACGGCGATATCGGCAATCAAGGGGTCCATCAAATGGATGTCATCCGCTGGGGAATGGGCAAAGACCATCTGCCCGCGGAGGTTTTTTCCTCGGGCGGCCACTACATTTACGACGACCAGCAGGAAACGCCCAATACCCAGCAGGCGCTCTTTCACTACGGCGACAGCCAATTGGCCTTCGAGGTGCGCGGTCTGCACAGCGGCGGCGAGTGCGGTCTGCTCGAAAAAACGGGCGGCGGCCGCAATACGGTCGGGACGCTTTTTTTCGGCAGCGACGGCTACATGGTCGTGGGCGGCAACGGCTATTGGACGTACCTGGGCGAAAAACGAACGCCGGGGCCGTATATGGAAAATACCGGCGGCGACGAGACCAAGCTGCACTTCGCCAATTTCCTGAAAGCGGTGCAGAGCCGGCGGGTATCCGATCTCAACTGCGACGTGCTCGAAGGCCATCTCTCGGCGGCCCTTTGCCACATGGCGAATATCTCCTACCGCATCGGGGGGCGCAGCTTGAAATTCGACCCCTCTAACGAGCGGTTCGTGGGCGACGCCGGCGCTAACGACCTGCTGAAGCGAGACTACCGCGAACCCTGGGTCGTCCCTGAACAGGTATAGCGGCCCGTGGCAAAAGTCACACGGGCGGCGGACATTTGCGGCCGTCGGCTTCGTCGCCGCTGCGCGGGCCGGAAAGACAGTCGGGGGCGATCTCCCGGTGTAACCGGCCAGATGCTTTGTGCAGTTGTGACAGATGCTTTGTGCAGTTCGGCGGTCAGGGTATTGGCGACGCATGGGCCGTTACGCGGGTGGCGTAGCCGTTGGCGTTGGCGTTGATCTCGTGGGTGGCGCGGACAGCGGTCCAGGAGCCGTCTATCCCCGAGCGGAAGCCGCTCAGTGTCAGCGGGGTTTCGGCCTGCACGCGGGGGTGCCCGGCGCCAGCGTGAGGCTCAGCGTGCCCGTGCCGCGCTTGAGCACGGCCAGCTTGGCCTGCGCCGCCTCCCGCGCGGTCTGTTCGTCGATGTAGTTGTGGCGCAGAGAGCAGACCGGCTCGCCGCTGCCCGCCGTGACCGTGCGCCGCCGGCCGGTCCGCATGTCGCACCAGTGGGCCTCGACCGACTCGTAGCGGGAGCGGCCGGCGGTCAAGATGCGGCCCTGGAAGAACAAGCGCAGCGGGGAGACGGTCGCCGTGCCGGAAGGGATCGATGCGGGGTTTGCCTACAATCCGGGGTCCGCGGCGACCCGGCGGGCGGAGATTTCGCGGCTGTTCGCGGATCGGCTGGAGGAAGCCGTGCCGGGCAACGTCGCGGCTAAGCCCGGAGCAGGATATATCTACGAGTGGGATAACCGGAACCGCAAGAGAAAGCGCGACAAACACGGCGTGGATTTCGCGGCCAT
Organism: Bryobacterales bacterium; assembly: GCA_965214915.1. Taxonomy (GTDB): domain Bacteria; phylum Acidobacteriota; class Terriglobia; order Bryobacterales; family UBA6623; genus CATQHP01. The sequence goes on from CBDCCP010000002.1 coordinate 1,282,489, forward strand.
GCTGTATTTCGAGGAAGGTCCGGAGCCGGCGGAGCGGTGGTGGAGCGAAAAAGACGAGGAGTGGCGCTGGGACGCCGACGGCTACATCAACGGCGAACCGCACAGGGCGGTCTATACCGAGCGCGACGGGCGTTTGCGCATTATCACGTTGTTTCCCTTGGATGAAGAAAAATAAGCGTGCTACGATGAGTGACCGGATGCCCCTGCCACACCGCCGCAAACTGACGCCCGAGGAAAAGGCCAGGATCAGAGCCGGCATAGCCTCCGACCCGGATGCAATCGAGGCGATGAACGCCTCGAAACACCGCCCGAGCATGGAAGAACTCCGCGAGAAGTTTCCGGTCACCTACAGGAGGACCCTCCGGGCGCTTAAAAAAGCGGCCGCAGGCGACTCCTGACCCGCGACGCGGCCGCAGCGGCGCCGCGGCCGTTTTTTCTTCCACTTTTCACTTTCCACTAGCCACTATCCACTGTACGCGGCTGCGACGGTACGGCAGCACAATTCAACTTTCGTCCAGTCGCAAACCATGTGGCCAATCGTTACAAACCAAGTGGCCGCGTACACTCCTGGCCGAGCGACCGCAGGAGCCCCCCGCGCCGCCCACGACGCTTTCACCGCAGACTTGTTTGGTTAAACTGCTGCTAGAATCGCTCCGGCATGAACCGTCGCGCGGCCCTTCGACATTCGCTTCTCGGTTTCGGCGCATTGGCTGCCGGAAGCCCGCGGGCATCCGCCGCGCTCCCGCCTCTGAAGATCACGAAAGTCAACTTCTACCGCGTTGGCGGCGCCAAGCGCCCGATCTTCAATCAGTCGAGCGAAATCGTTACGGTCGAAACGGACGCAGGAATCACCGGCATCGGCGAGGGCGGGCACATGGACTCCATCGAGCAGCTTGCCAGTCTCATCATTGGGGAAAATCCGGCGCGTATCGAGCACCTGTGGCAGTTGATGTACCGCGGCTATTTTTATCCTCCGGGGCGCGAGAAGATTCATGCGCTCGGCGCCATCGACCTCGCGCTCTGGGACATCAAGGGCAAGGCGCTCGGCGTGCCCGTTTACGAGTTGTTGGGCGGCTTGACCCGCGATTACATCGAGTGCTACGCCACCGGATTCCCCAGCGCCGGCACGCTGCGGGAAACGGCGCGGGCATGCATCGAGTTCGGCTACCGCGCTTTTCGCTTTCATGGAGCGGACCCGGACGACCGCAGCAAATACGTCGCGCGGCTAATGGTCGACCGCACCTTCGATCTCTGCCGGCAAATCCGCGAAGGCGTCGGCGCAGAGGGAGACTGGGCGATCGACTTTCACACGCGGTTCGACTTGCCCGACGCCGTGCGCCTGGCGAATTTAATCGAGCCGCTGCGGCCTTTGTTTGTCGAAGACCTGGTGCGCTCGGAGAACCCGGACGTTTACCGCACGCTGCGGCCGAAAGTGAGCGTGCCGATCGCCGTGGGCGAGCACTTCGGCGACCGCTGGGACATCAACATGCTCATCGAAAACCGACTCATCGATTACTCGCGCGTATCGCTGCCCAACGCCGGCGGCGTCACCGAGTACATGAAGCAGATTGCGCTTTGCGCGACGCACTACATCGGGCAGGTTCCGCACTTCACCGGACCCGTGGCCGAGGCCGCTCTTGTGCATTGCCTGGCCGCCGCGTCCGGCCCGTCCTTGATGGAAATGCGCGGAAAGGGCGATCACGGAGCGCCCCACCTGACGGCGGCCTACGATTTCAGGCGAGGCAAGCTCTACCCCGTCCACAGGCCGGGGCTGGGCGTCGAATTCGACCCGAGCCGGGCGCAGAAAGTGTTGGAAGTCAGCGAAAGCTACCGGCCGATCCCTCTGCACCGCCGGCCGGACGGGTCGATTACCAACTGGTAGCCCGCGCCGGAGGCCAGCAGGCCGCGGGCCTCAGAAGACGAAGCGTAGGGTGAACTTGAAGGTTCGGCCGTCGTTGAGCGTGTTGGTGATGGCGGCGAAGGTGCGCGAGGTCAGATTGAGGTCGGGTTCAGCGAACTGGGGGTGGTTGAGAAAGTTCAGCGATTCCGCCCGGAACAGGAGCGCGTTGTCTCCGCTCAGAGCGAAGCGGCGCGAGAGGCCGAAGTTGACATTCCAGACCCGATCCTTGCGGAAGGCGTTGCGGCCGAGGTTGCCGCCGGGATCGGCGGGGGCGATGACGCCGAAGGCCGCTTGCGGAATCTTTTGCGCCGACGTGTCGGGATGATCGACGACCGCGCCCAGGATCGACGGATCGACGATGTTCGGGCGGTCGCTGCCCGCGCCGTCGACGTTGCCGACGCCGGGGCCGTCGGAGCCCGAGCGGATGCTGAACGGGGTGCCGGACTTGAGCAGCACCACGGAGCTCAGTTGCCAGCTTCCGAAAACGTTGCGCAAGGCGCGGCCGGCCCGCGCCAACGCCGGCGTTGCATAGTTGACCCGCCAAATCATGGAATGCGGCTGATCGAAGTCGCTGCGGCCTTTCATGAAACCCCAGATATCGAATTCGTTGGGGCTACGCCCCTGGCGGCCGTCGCGGCCGGTGGCCGTGTTGGTGTACGACGAGGCGAGATCGATCGCCTTGCTCCACCAGTAGGAGGCGTCCACGTTCAACCCGGCCCAACGCGGGATGCGCAGCGTGACTTTGGCGGCGTCGTAGTAGCCGATCGAGCCGTTGACGGTGTGATAAACGACGAAATAGCGCGAGTCCGCACGGCGCTGGTTGACCGTGCGCGTGATCTGGGGGATGCCCTCGACGGGCTGCGCGCGGTTGGTGTAGCGCTGGTTGAGCAGCTTGTGCGAGCGGCTGCCGACGTAGCCCAACGACACGACCCAATCCCGCAGCGGACGCAGTTCCCAGGTGAAGTTGTACTGGTGGGAGTAGGGCGTCGCCAATTCCGGGTCGATGCGGAAAAAAGCGCTGCGCGCGTCGGGATCGAGGTCGGCCGCGGAAAGATCCTGGAGCGGGTCGAGCAGGTCCGGCGCGGGCACGGTGACGCTCAAGACTCCCGGCTGGTTGAAGCGCGACTGCATGAAGGTAGCGTTGAAGATCTGGCCGTATTGAATCGCGTAGGCGCCGCGCAGGACTCCCCAGCGATCGTTGGCGCGGTAGGCAAAGCCGAACGACGGCGCGAAGTTGTTCCAGTCGCCGTCGTAGGGAACGTCGTTCAAGCCGTCCACCTCGACGGGAGCCGCGGCGGGCTCGTAGCGCAGCCCCAGGTTGAGGCTGAGCCGGGCGCCGGCCTTCCAGTTGTCGCCGATGAAAAATTGGGAATTCCAGTTGCGGAAGCCGCGATGGGCGTTGCCGATGGCGACGTTGAAGTTGCTGGGCGTTCCGGCGAGAAGGTTGTCCAGGGCGCCGCGCCCGAAGTCGCGCCGGAAGCTGAACGTGCCGCGATGATTGTTGCTTTCGAAACCGTTGATCTGCTTGCGCAGGATATTGAAGCCGGCGACCAGGCTGTGCTTGCCCTTGACGGAGTTGACGCGGCCGGCGTAGCGGAACATGTTCTGGGCGCGGTCGATGGGGATATTGCCGCCGGGGCCGATGGAGGCCAGGATGCGGCTGAACAGGAAGAATGCGCCCAGGGAGGTCTCCTCGGGGACCAGCAGCGAGCCGATGCGCTCGTAACCGATGCTGAAGTCCGCGGTCGTGTCGGGAGTCCAGGCGCGGCTCCAGGTGATGCGCGCGTTGTGGTTCTTGGTGGTGGTGTCGGGGTTCTGTCCGCCGTGTAACTGGAAGGCTTCGACGTCTTGAAGCGTTACATTATATTTCAACGATATGCGACTGTTGCCGAATGTGTTGTCGATTGTCGCTCCCAGCCGGTCGTTGTCGATGTTCTGCGGCGCGTTGGTGTTGAGAGCGCGCGCGTTGATGTCGGTGCGGTTAGGCAGCTCGGCGGGGTAGGCCCCCAGAATCCTCTCGACGATGGCGCGCTTCTCGGGGTGGGTCACGGTCGGCACGCGCTCGTCGACCGCCGGAACGAGGATGTTTCCGTTCACTTGTCCGCGCAGCTTGCGCTGACTGACATCGACGGTCAGGGCGGTCGCGGCGGCGAGCTTCGTGGTCAGGGTGACGCCGTAGTCGTTGGTGCGCGCCGGCTGCACGCCGCCGACCTGAAAGAACGAGCGAGCGGAAAGGGAACTGTTTTGGTGGCTCCAGAAGGCTTCGCCGTGGACGCCGTCCGCGCGCAGCCGCGACAAATGGATCTGCCGCGACGGACTGCCGCCGAATTCCTTGCCGAAGTAGCCCTGATCGACCTTGAACTCCTCGATAATCGTGGCGGTCGTGCCGATGCGCTGATTGAGCTCCTTGAGCACGTTGTTGTCGATCAGTGTAAGGCGGACGTTTTCGTTGCGGCGCGCTTCGCCGGACTCGGAATCGACCTCGCCCAGCAGATTGAGGCGGGTGCGGTCGGCGCCGGCGGCGGGGGCCGCGGCAGCCGGTTGGGGGGCGGGTTCGGCGGGCGCCGCTGCGGGTGGAACGACAGGGCCGTCCGCGCCGCCGCCGTCCTGAGCGGCCGCCAGAGGCGCAAGAACGAAAGCCGCCGCAAAAACTGCGGCCCAACCGCCTCGGGTAAAAAGATCGGTCAAGCGAAAACCACGCGTCCGCGCAGCGACTCCGCGGCGCGAACGGTTTTATGTTACCGCAAGCGGGCCGGTCAAACTGCGTTCGCGGCGGCGCGCTCGTCAACTGCGCTCGATGCGCACCCGGCCGGCCAGCCCGAGATCGTTCAGAATCTGCCGCAGATCCGTCTCCATGTTTTGCGCGAACTGCGAATCGACACTGACAGAAAACTCGATGCCCACGCTGAGATTCTCTCCGGAGCGCAGCTTGGGCAGCACCTTGGTTCCGAGTCGGTTCCAGACTTCGGGCGGCACCGTGCCGACAAGCTGCAGCGACGCCTTTTGTTCCGCCGTAACGGGCTCCGGCTCGGACTCAGGCTCCGGTTCGGGTTCAGTCTCGGCTTCGGCCCCCGGCGGCGTGACGGGCGGCGGCTGCGTCTCCGTCTCATCTTTCGGCGGCGCACGGAGCTCTTCGGCCCTCGCCTTGGTCAACAGGAAGACGCCGGCATCGAACGCCGCTTCCTCGGGAGCGACAAGCTCCTCATGCCACAAACGCGCATAGCCGCCGCCTTCCTTGGCGCCGGACGCCAGACCGAAATCACCCTTCGAGACGAACTCGACGATCTTGCGGCGCAGGATCGCGTCCGGATCGATCAATCGGGTCAACGCGCCGTTGAGGAAGCTTTGCCGCAGGCTCGTGAGCGGCCAAGCGCCGGTATGCTTGAACACCGGCGGCCAATGCCGGTCGATGTAGCCCGCCCCGACGGACTCGTTGAGCAGCGCCTCGGCCTTTAACGCGGCGACGATGCGGCCGCAGAGCGTCTCGCTCGCGCCGGCGTGGCCGGCCCCCAGGTCGATGATCTTGAGCCCGTGCTTTGCCTGCGCGTCCGCCAGCGCCGCGAAGCGGTAGCCGCCCCACACTTCGTCCCTGGCCGCTTCCTCCGCTTCGCGAACATGCTCCCGAACCTGCGAGCGGTCGGCGCGGTCGTATTCCGTGCCGAGGACACCGTCGGCCACTTCCTGCTCGACCCGCCGCCATGCGAGCCACAACTCGACCTTCTCGCGCAGCTCCCTGCCCCGTTTTTTCGCGCACCAGACCAACGCCCCCGGGTACAGCCGCGGAGACTTCCCGCGATCCTTGGTCCACTGCCCGATGCGCTCGGCAACCGGGCCTCCGGTTTCCCACTCCGTTTCGGGATCGACGACGACGAGCGTCAGGCGCGGCGAATCCGCAACGGCGCTGCTGTTTTCGGGGAAGTAAACGACCGGAATGGAAGCTCCGCGCGCGAACTCGTCTTTGACCAGCTTGCGCATGGCGGGCTTGACTTCCTTTTCTTCGTCGAGCGAAGCGCGGCGGTCGCTGACGACCTTCTTCAAGGTGGCTTGATGGTGGATGCGGAAGCCGTCCGTGCCCACCTTGCGGATGAAGAAGCCGGCGGTTTCCAGCGCCGCCGCGGCGTTGTCCACGGTCGTGGTCTCGACCTCGGGCTCGCCGAGCGCGAAGCGCAGCTCGGGCAAATGAGCGACCTTGTCCACCTGTCCGCCGGAGGACTCGAACAGGACGGCCGCGCCCACGCGGCGGTGGATATCGCGCAGCGGCCCCTTGCTGTCCGCATCGAGGGCTTTGGCGTGCGCCAACGGCCCGGCGATATCGGCTTCGATAGCCGCGTCGAGCCGCGATTCTCCCAGTTGGCCGAGCACCACGGCGCGGAACTCGGGCACGTCCAACGGCGCAGACCCCAGCGTAATCAGCGGCTCGCGCCGCGCTTCCCGGAACTGCACGCGCACGGCCCACGAAACCCATTGCGCCAGCATGGCCAGCGCGCCGCGGGTCTGCTGAAACTGAGTGAGCGCGCGCCACTTGCGCTGAAAGACCGAAAGCGCCGCGGGATGGAAGGGATAACAGGCCGCGAACCGGCGCCGCAGCAATTCTTTCGCCCCGGCCTCCGTCGCCGCGCTATCTACGGCCAGCCATTCGGGGGGCAGCCGGGCGGTGCGTTCGAAGCACCAGTCCGCGTAGCTCTTGGCGACCTTCTTGCACACGCGCTCGCTGCCCAGATCTTCGAACAGCCGGCGGCGCACCACCTCGCTGATTTCCGATTCGTCGTTGGCGATCAGATCGCGCGCCACGCGGCGGACCACCTTGGTGATCCGCTCCTGCCACTGCCGATCCCAGTCGGTCATTTCGACCTGGCTGCGCGGCAGACTGATGACCGCCGCGGCCCGCTTGGCGCCGGTGACGGCGACGGTCAGGTTCTGAATGAAAGCGTGAAAACTCTCGGCCATGCCGCGGTGGCGGTTGACGAAGTTCAGCACCTCGTCGAACAGCAGCAGAACGGGCGCATCGGCGGCGGCGAACACCTTGGCGATGGACTCCGTTCCCGGCGGGGCGGTCCGCGCCGAAGGGCCGAGCGCGGCGACGCCTTCGCTGCCCGCAAGCCGCCGCGCGAGGTCGAGCCACGGCGTCTCCCGTCCCTCCGCGGGGTCCCAGGCATTGCCGACGAAGACGCCGACTCGGGCCGCCGGGGCCCGCGCTACGCCCGCCGCGGCCAGCAGATCGGTCACGCCCGGCAATTCGGCGGCGGCCGGCCCGGCGTTGGCAAGATGGTAAAGCGAAGCCAGCGTGTGCGTCTTGCCGCCGCCGAACTGGGTAATCAGGGTCAGTACCGGCGCCGTGTTTTCCGTTTTGCCGGAAAGCCGCCGCAAAACCATGCCGGCATGTTCTTTCAGGGCGCTCGTGAAGCAGGTGCGCGAAAAGAACTGGGCCGGATCGCTGTAGTCCTCGGGCGCGGTCCCGGCGACCACTTGTTCGAGAGCGATGGCGAACTCGTCCGGGCTGAACGAGCGCCCCTCGCGCACCTCGCGGCGCAGAGTGACAACCTTGTACCAGGGATCGAGCTTCACGACGCCTGCCTTTCGCTTTTTCCCAACGATTCCAGATGCGCCATCCAGCCGTTGAACCGAGGGCATGCGGTGCGGATTGCAGTCAAGCCTATATCTTCGGCCAGCAGGCGGCCGTCAACTACTTTCCTGTACTTCGGGATCACTCCGGCGATACGCTTGCTCGGCGCCGTTTTGGAATTGTCGTTGATGTCTTCGGGAGTCGCGAACTGCGAACGCATGCTCTCGAGTTGCGCGATGCTCTCCCCCGGCGCCCCGATTACACTGCCGAACGCCGTCACGTCCGAGAATAACAGGCCCTTGAACTCGTACTTCTGGACGTAGGGGATTACTTTTCTCCGGTCCCAGTTGCGCCTGACCCTACTTTGGATTTCTCGATTTAGATGTTTCTCCAACTCATCGACCGTCCTTCCTCCCTTATCGCGAAACCCGTAAAAATCCACCAATGAAGTCACGACATCGAAATTCCAGTACCAACCGGCCATCTCCGACACGAGTCATTCGACAGTGACGTTGCCGCCACTGGGGCCGCGGCCACGTGCGCGTCCCAGCAGGAGCGGAGTCGGCTCGACCCCCATTGGGAGCAGATGATGCGCAAGAACGAACTTGACGAATTCCCTCTCGGTTTGACCCTCCACCGATACGGCGAGACGGATCACGGCTGGCCCCCGAGGAGATTTTTCTGCCAAAGCTCGCCCGTCGTGTACTCGTCTAACCAATGCCGGTATTCGTTTTCTTGGAACCGGCGAGCCTCCGTTCGTCCGTTCCGCATCTCCAGCACAAAGATCTCGTCGAGATTGAAGGCATCGACGAGCAGCGGCGATTGCGTCGCCACAATGATTTGCCTCTCGACCGCGAGCGCCTGAATCATGCCGCCGATCAGCGCGACGGCTGCCGGATGCAGTCCCAACTCCGGCTCATCCAGCAGAATCACGTCGGGGAGCATCTCGGGCGGGAGATTCAACAGCGTCGTCAAGGCAAAGAAACGAAGCGAGCCGTCGGAAGTCAGGTGTGCGCCGAAAGTCTTATCAGTCTCCTTGGCGTTCCAGCGCAACAATACTTTCCCATAGCTCTCTTCGATCTGAAAACGGTCGAAATTTGGCAGCACCCGCCCGATGTGTCGGCAGATCAACTCGAATCTTCTGACGTCTTCCCGTTCCAGGCGAAACAGAACGGCGGCCAGATTTCCGCCGTGCGAGCGAAGATAGTTGTTGTCCTTCGCGTCCCATTCTGTTTTGAAACCTGAACTAGCGGATGTGTCGTGGAATTGATAGACCGCGCAGTCCCGCAGTAGATCGACAAGCACTCGCGCGGTCTTCCGATTCACGCTAAGGAATCTCGCCACAATAACCTGTCCGTTATGCCGGCTGCTCTGCTATGCTCGGCGTCATGAACGCCGTAACGCAAGCGGTGCAAGGCAAGTTCAACGTGTTGGGTCCGCTGTTGGACGAACGCACGCGACGCCTCTGGGCCGCGGCGGAAGCCCGCGCCATTGGCCGCGGCGGAATTACACGGGTTGCCGAGGCGACCGGGCTGTCGCGCGGCACGGTGCGGGCAGGCGTGAGGGAACTGGATTCGGCCACGCCGCCGGCACCGCGGGCGGGCGGTGCGCGGATTCGTGCCCCGGGCGGCGGTCGCAAGGCGGTGACCGAGCGCGACCCGGGTCTTGTCAAGGCGTTGGAGCATCTGGTCGACCCGTTCACCCGGGGCGACCCGCAGGGACCGTTGCGCTGGACATGCAGCAGCGCGGCGCGCTTGGCGGAGCAATTGGGGGCTGAAGGCCATCGGGTCAGCGAGCGCACGGTGAATCGGCTGCTGCACGAATTGGGCTATAGCTTGCAGGCCAACCGCAAGACGCTCGAAGGCCGCCAGCATCCGGATCGGGATGCGCAATTCCGGCGCATCGCCCGTCGCGTGCGGGCGTTTCAACGCCTGGGCCAGCCGGTGGCCTCGATCGACACGAAGAAGAAGGAGTTGGTTGGCCGATACCGCAACGGCGGCCGGGAATGGCGTCCGAAGGGCCAGCCCGAGGAAGTGAAGGTCCATGACTTCATCGATCGGGAACTCGGCAAGGCGATCCCTTACGGGGTCTACGACCTGACGGCGAACACGGGCTGGGTAAGCGTCGGCGTTGACCACGACACGGCGGAGTTCGCCGTGGAGACGGTTCGGCGCTGGTGGCTGCAAATGGGACGTCAGGTGTATCCGTCGGCCACGCGATTGCTGCTCACGGCCGACGGGGGCGGCTCGAACAGCAGCCGCAGCCGGCTGTGGAAGTTCGAGTTGCAGAAGCTGGCCGACGCGCTTGGGTTGCGGATCTCGGTATGCCACTTCCCGCCGGAGACCAGCAAGTGGAACAAGATCGAGCACCGGATGTTCTGCCACATCACGGAGAACTGGCGGGGCCGGCCGCTGGTGAGTCACGAGGTCGTGGTGAACCTGATCGGCGGTACGACTACGCAGGGCGGTTTGGCCATCCGGTCGGAGTTGGACGAGGCCGACTACCCAACCGGTCGGGCGGTCACAGACGAACAGATGGACAGGCTGTCCATCAAACGGGACGCGTTTCATGGTGAGTGGAACTACAGCTTGCTACCCAGATCCGACGAAAACGGTTAATTCATTTTGGCGAGAATCCTAACTGGATCGTAGGATTGAGCGGCTACGACGATCTCCGCTTCCGTATGGTCGCTTCCGAGATATTGCCAAGGTGCTTCAGTAGGGAAACCCTCGCGGCTGAAACGGAATGCCTCCTTCCTGAATATGAAACGATCGGGCTTGGCAGGCTCAAGCGCAAACCAATATTCATTGCGGCCGGCGTCGGTACGGATAGCGATCTCGGCCTCCATTTGCTTACTGACCTTGCTGCCGCCGAACAGTTGATCGTTGGCGCCGCCCTGAAGTTGGACGAACCTGTTCAAGCTACGGGTCTTCAACATCCAACTCAGCATTTCGAAGAAACGGATGAAATTGGACTTGCCGGAGCCGTTGGCGCCGATCAGCACGGCCGCCCGGGGCAATTCCTCGATGGCGACATCCGCAAGCGAACGAAAACCCTTGATGCGAACGGATTCAATCGAATTCGGCATATTCCTTTCCCTGCGATGCTCTTGCGCCGCGGCCTACGCCTCCGCCTCGGGTGGATTGAGCGCCTCCGCGATGCGGTCGAGCTTCTCGCGGACCTCCGGGTGAATCTCGTCTTTGCGCGTCACGCCGGCCAACAGGTACAGGTCTTTCTTCGGCGCGCCGCTACCGAGATTATCCAACAGCGGAACCAGGAACTCGTCGCTTGCCTTCACGCGCACGAGCGAGACGTGATCCCCGAAGAGGTCGGTTCCCGGAGGAACATGCTTCCAGAATGCTTCGTCAACGTTCGGCTCCATCAGCGGGAAACCCACAAACCGCTTGACCGCCTCCGGCTGCAAGAGGTAGTTCTCGATCTCGTAGCGGCGCCAGCGCAGCACGGACAGACCCGCTCCCGCCGCTTCCGTATCCGGCTCGTCGCGGTTGTCTCCGTCGAGCAGACAGAGGGCGCGCATTCCCGGAAAGACGGCCCGCATGGCGAAGAAATGCGCTTTCGCTTCACGCAGACTCCTGCCGCCGAGCCAATGAACGAAGGGCCGCTCGAAAAAGCGCTGCGCCGGATGATCGAGTATCCGCGCCCATTCGGTCAGAATCCTCTCGTCCGTCTCGCCTTCGACGTAGAGAACGCCGCCGACTTCCCGGCCGAGCAGCAGATCGGTGGTGGTGACGCGCTTGAGCGCCTCGCGGACCCGGTCGCGTTCGACCCGGCCGGCGAGCGCGCGGGGCGCCTCGCCGAAGAACCCGATCACCCGCTCCGGCGCCGTCGCATCGAGAACGACCTCGGAGTGCGTCGCTACGATCACTTGCCCGCCCCGCTCGCGGGCGGCCTTGCGGACCAGGTCGTAAACCTGACTTTGCAGGATGACGTGCTGGTGAGCGTCGGGCTCGTCGAGCAGGACCACGGCGGCGGGCCGCGCGTATAGGAAGGCGAGCACCAGCAGCGCCTGGAGCGTCCCGCTGCCGGCGTTGGAAAGGTCGAGCGTCCGGGTATGGCCCGGCTCGCGGTATTCGCACACGATATACGGCCGGCCTGGCGAGTAAGCGGGCTTGAGCAACTCGATCCGAAAGAGGTCGCGGATATGTCCTGCCAGCGCCTGCCAATTCTGCGTATTGCCGCTCTCGGCAATCTCCAGCAGCAGATTCCGCAGGATATCGCCCGGACGCCCTTGGCCGACGAGCAGATCCTGCAGGCCCCGGTCGCGCCGCGGCTCGTCGCGCTCGATGCCCGAAAGCGGAGGGACATGAACGATACCGAGTTCCTGAGCCTCTTGCGGGGGAAAATTCCGGATGGCTTGGATATCCATGTTCTTCGCGCCCAGCGGCCGCGCGTAGAGTAGCTCGGGATTGGCGTACTGCAATTCCAGCCCGCACGTCCAGGGTTCACCGTCCGCCTGCCCTTCGACGACGATCTCGATCAGCCGCCGCGTCTCGGCCATGCCGCGGGGGCCGGTTACCTTGCGGTCTTCCCACAGCAGATTCATTTCCCGCAGCGGAACCGAGGTCATGTCGGTGCGAGGAACGGCGACCCCGGACCGCGTGACAGCCTTGCCTCCCGCGCGCTGGGCGGTCCAGCGGTCAAGCATCAGCTTCCAGGTCGCAATCGCCTGCAGCAGCGTGGACTTCCCGGCGTTGTTCGGCCCGGCGAGAACGACCGCGTCCGCAAGCTCGAACGTCTGTTCGCGGAAGCGCTTGAAGTTCTTGACTGTGACGCGCCGGATCATGACCGCCTCGGTATCCGTCCTTTCGATCTCTCTCGACGAGTTGCAACCGCATGAAGCCGCGCGAACGCCTCGTGCGACGCTTTTACCGGCGCCCGGCGCATAAGTTCTTCCTTTGGAGCAGGGAACGATGGCGCCTGTCGAACGTCTTGGTCAGACCCGTAGAGTAAATTTGGCCGCGGGGACGGTCGATCAAGCTCTTGTTCCTGAAATCCTTGTGCAAGTCTTTATCGTTCGAATACAGCAGGCGCGCTCCGCTGACCTGAGCCAACGCCACGACGTGCTCATCGTCTGAAATGCACTTGCCTTCATGCTCAAGTTTCTTTGCTTCGTTCGCAACCGCTTCTTCATTGCATATTCTGATCCATCCGGCAAGAGCCGCCTCTCTCCGCCACACCCGAAAATCGTTGGACCCATCGTCGAGTTCCCGCAGCAATTTTCCTCCAACAACCAGCCAGTTGGTACCGGAACGAACCCAATCGTAGAACCCCATGCCTGCCGGCGTCGGATTCGCGCCGAATACTTCATGCACTACGTTCGTGTCGAGTATTGCGCACATAGGCTGCCTCAGTGTCCTTTGCGTCTTTTCCACAGCGATCTTTCAGTCTCTTCCATGAAAAACCGCCGGTAGCTCGGAGGCGCGCCCAAGACGTTTCCCTCCCCATCGAACCGCAGCGAATGGATGCTGACATCCAACTCATCGCGCTCGAAGTACAAAAGGGACACGTCCTCGGGTTTCAATCCTGTCTCGTCGTCGCGGACTTCCATGCGCACGCGGTCGATGAGGTGGTCGCTGTGCGTCTCGACGATCAATTGCCCGATCTTGCGCGGCGGTCTGGCAGAACAAGCTGCCCAGAGCGGCCTGAGCGCTGGGGTGCAAGTGTACTTCCGGCTGCTGCAGCAGGAATATGCACGGGGCATCGGGGCGCAGCAGTTCGGTGATGACGGGCAGAACCTGGCTGACTCCATAACCGACGTCTATCAGGTTGCGCCGAGGCCCCTTCAGACTGTCTCCAAACTTCCGGACCTGCACCTGAAAAGGCTCGCTGCCCCTCTTCCCCAACCGTTTGATGGATATTTCGTCGAAAAGACCCGCAGCCTTCCCGAACCGCTCGAGTTGCCCCTTGAGACGCTCCCAGGTTTTCGCGTCCAGGACAGCCTTGTCCGCGAGATACATGGGGACATAATCGCCTTCGGGATCCGGTGTTGTACGGGCAGGGTCGTAAGTGCGGCGCGGCTTTGAGCGTACCGGCGCGCCGGCAAAGGGCCGCTCTCCAACAAACTGAAAACGGTAAGGAGACGTATCAAATCTGACGAGCAAATCCCAATCTTCCGAAGTGAAAGCCGGCGAGCCGAAAAGAGGCTCGTAAGACTCTTCTACTTTGTCGTTTCCTGAAGGGTCCGGCAGTGACATAGGGTAGAAGACTGGCATCCGCATCCGGTTGCCTTCAATCGACTCCTCCGTTGCGATAAACGTCTTCGGTCGCCAAGAACCCCGTGCAGTCCCAAGACGAATAGCAGGAAACCGATCACTTTCGAAATACTGCTCAATCCATGCGCTTCCACGGGTATGACGCCAACTTACCGGAATCGGCGTGGTCCCCGTTTTGCCAAAAGCAGCCCTGAAGCGGTAATTTTCAGGAGTCACCTCGAATCCTGCCTCGAATGTATCTGCCCGAGATCCTCGTGCGCCCCTGTAGTGAGCGATCTCGTCGAAGCTGCCCAGGTCGTAAGGTTCTTCCTTGAAATCCGGGGCTTGGTATCTACAGGCGGCATCCCACAGCGCGCGGATCATGGCCATGAAGGATGTTTTGCCGGTGCTGTTCTCGCCTACGAGCAGGGTCAGCGGCGCCAGGCGGGCGGTCTGCTCTTCGCGGAAGCAGCGGAAGTTTTTCAAGGTAATCGCGTCCATGATGTCAATGCTCCTTATCGTCTCGGCGCGGCCAGCAGCATGGCGTCGAGCAGGCGCTTTTCTTCGCTGGTTGCGGGGTAGAGGGCGGAGAGGGCGTTGGCCAGGCGCAGGAAGTCGGGGCCGCGTTCCTGCTCGGCCTTGAGCAGGTTGCGCAGCGCCTCGCTGCGGCCCGACGCCTGCCAGAGCATGGCGGCGTGGACGCGGTCGAGCGTGGTCGCTTCGGGCGCAGGCAACTCCGCATCGCCGCCGATGACGGCCTTCCGGCCGCGGGCGCGCTTGCGGGGCGCGGCGTCCAAATCGGGGAAAAGCGCGTACTGGATGTTGCCGCCCGGTTCGCGCTCGAGCCAGGCCGCGGCCGCCCCGGCGCCGTCCTCGCCGAAAAGCTGTTTCGCCCGCTCGGCGGGGTTCAGCAAGCGCACCACGCCCTTGCTCGTCTCGACGATGCGCCCCTCCCAGGTTTCCAGGCGGATGCCGAGCGGCTGGGCGAAGCGGCGCGCCACGTCGAAAATCAGGCTGTAGCTCTTCGGCTTGCCGCCCGCCGCCGCGCCGTCCTCGCTCTCTGCGCCGCCGCCGTTCGTGCTTTGCAGCGTCCACAGGAACAGCGCGGTCAGCCGCGCGTCCTCCTCCAGCGCCCCGGCCATGCCGTTGCGCGCCCGGGCCTCCGCCGTGCCCAGGACGTTTTCGAGCGCCGTGCGCCCGACGACCTCCCAGACCTTTTCCAGGTACTCGGGCAGGCCGACCGCGCGCCCCTCCGCAGTCTCCACCGCGCGACAGCGGCTAAAAATCTCCAGCGCCGGGCCGATGCAGGCGAACACCAGGTCCGCCCCGCGGACGCCTTCGCGCTGAAGGCGCTCCATCCAATCGCCGACGCGCCGCGGCAACTCGCGCAGCGCTGCCGCCCAGTCGCCGACCGGCGCGTCGGCGGGGCGCGGACGGCAAACAAGGTGGATGCTAGTGGCGAGAGATGCCGTTTCACGCGCGTTGAGCCGGGAACCCATCTCCGTGGACACCGGCCAGGAGCCGGTAATCGTCCAGCCGCCATCGATCATGCCGGAAAGCAATGCTTCCCAACCCTCGGTGGTCTTGTGGGCAAAGACGACGGAGCCGATACCCTCTTCATGCAGCACTCGGCGGCCTTCGGCGAAAGCCTTACCCATGATCCTCTCGTAGAAGTGTTTATCTTTAGGTGCTCCGGCTGAATCTTTGACTTTCTCGCATTGAACTGCTTCGCGGGTCTTGGGTGAAAGCGGATTGTCAAGATCGAATATATCGCGCAACAACGGGTTATCGGGCAATACGCGCTTGAGCCAAACAAGGAAAAAATCCGACAGGTCCGAATAGGGAATCGCATCGTAGTAGGGCGGATCGGTGAACCATATTCCGGAAGTTTGATCGGGTAAGGGATGTTCGGTAGCGTCAGCCGGCTGAATTTGGCCGACACCACGATTGACCGATAAATCAATCACATCGGCAATCAGCGCATACCCACTTTCCCAGTTGCCTGGAGCATCGGCTGTAATCACTACCTCTGCGAAATCCCACACCATAGGAATTGCCTGCCGACCAAACGTATGTTGCATTTTTTCCGCCACGGCATTCCATCGAGTACACGACATGTTGCTCATCGACACACGGTTGAAAGCACAGGCCAACACCGGCATCAATCCAACTGAGGATTTATTGCGGACTGTAGCGAGCAACTTCACCAACGCCGCCTTCTGCCTCGCCGTGAACAGATCGCCGAATGTCGTCATGTTGTACAACGGAATCTGACTCCCGACCGCACGATGCGTGTCTTTGGTTGGCAACGACTCATCGGGCACGGGGCAAAGCCCCTGCTTGCCGCCGCGTTCCCACTGCTCCAGGATTTTCGCCGCCAGCTTCTGCGCCTTTCGCACGGCCGCATAGTCGGCATCGGTAGGCAACCGGTAATGCCGTCCCTGCTCATCGGGCTTGAGCGTGACCACCGCCGTCAGGCGCGCCCCGCCGGTGCGGCGGCCCTGCGCGTCGAACACCGCGTCCGCGCCGCCTCGCTGCGCGGCGAGTTGCGACCGCACCCGGTCGGGAGGCAGCACCGCGCCGCAGCAGAGGCAAGTCGCCTTGGCGCGGGTCACCGTGCCGGCCTGCACGTCCTTCTCCGTCTTCGGTTCGAAGATCTCGAAGGCGACGCGCGGCGGTCCGTCCTCGGGAGCCAAGACTTTCGTCCGCAGCGCCCGTTTGCGTTGCGGCTTCTTGCACAGCCACAGCGAGCGCATGAGCGGAATCTCCGCCCCGCAGACCGGCGCCTCACAGCGCACCGTGCGCGCCCAGAGGTAGGCGATCGGCGTTGCGCCGTCGGGATCGGCCGGATAGAGATCGGCCAACTCCTTTTGCGCCGCTTCCTTGATCTCGGCTCCGGCCTTGCGCAGTTGCTCGGCCAGTTCCGGCCCATGGCGCGGGATATCCTCCAGCATGACCTTGAGGATCAGGCAGGCGACCGGGTTCAGATCGCTTGCGAACGCCTCGCAGCCCAGCCGCAGCGCCTCCAGCGGGATCGAGCCGCCGCCCGCGAACGGGTCCACGACCAGCGGCGGCTCCCCGCCGTGCGCAGCCTTGACCAGAGCGCGGCCCGCTTCCAGGCACGCGGGATTGGCGGCCAGATCCCAATTGGCGAAGTCGGCGATGAAGCGCAGCAGCGCCTTGCGCAGTTCCCCGTCGCCGTTCGGCGGCTGCCGCAGCGGGCGCAGGATTTCGCGGGCCTTCCGCTTGAACTCCTCGGGGCAGGCCGGGTCGCAGGGATCGGGCAGCAGCAGCGCCAGCAGCACCGCGCGCGACGAGGCCAGCGGCCGCCGCGCCCACCATAGATGCAGCGTCGAGGGATGCCCATGCCGAATCGACTTCTCCCGCGCCGCATGACGCGAAACCTCGGCAATCGGAAAATCCACCTCCGCCAGCCGCTTACACTCCTGGGGGATCATGTATGCCTTCCGTTTTCAAACAGGGGCGGAGTCACGATGCTGCATAGGGGACCGTTGGCGCGGCCAAGCTTTCGATCCAAAGTCATCAAGGGGCAATGGAGCGCCTCGGCCAAGGCTATGTACCAAGCGTCGTAGCTGGTCAGGTTACCGCGCAATGCCCATATACGATCGGCGAACGGCGCGAAGGGAAACAATTCAAGGTCGAGCCGCAAAAGGTCTCTGTAGGCGCTGTCGGCCGCAAGTTGTGGGATGCGTCCGGCCTGTTCCAATCGGCGCAGGATATTGACGGCTTCCGCCAACGCCAACTCCGGACCGGCCAATGAATGTTGGGCGACTACCGCTCTCGCCCATCGGCCCTCGGATTCCGAGTCGACCGACATCGCGACCAAAACGGAGGCGTCGACGACTGCCGTCACTTCCGGTCCGCGTCACGGGCGCGTAAAATCTCGGAAGCCGGAACGCGTGTTTCCACCGTTTCCGTGCGATTACGAACTTCCTGCAGCCATGTATCGAGAGAGGACCGGGACGCTATCCGCTCCAATTCGCCGCGGAGGAACTCCTGCATGGATTGCCGCCGGGACGCCGCGCGCGCCGCGATTCCGTCGCGAACTTTCTCGGGAACGCCTCTTATGGTGATCCGTACCGGCATGAGCGCATTCCGCCGTCAGAGACAACGCTCGGCTGACAACTTCGATTGTATAACAGAGCGTGCCCGCGGGTCATCGGGCGGGAACCGCTCGGGGGGGCTTCATACACCGTTTTCCCTTCTTCCAGAGCGGGATCGATGACCAGCGCGTGGCTTTCCTTGTAGCGCTCCACGTCTTCAGGGGAAACCACGACCGCGGCGTGACCCCATGCAAATTCCCATAGATTTGGAAGGTGACATCAAGCGCGTCCACTCTCGCTTTGACGATGAGCAAGTCCACGTCGCTGTGGGGCCCCATGCCTCCCCGCGCTGCGGACCCGAAGAGGACAATCTTTTCCGGCTGAGCGACATCCACGATGCGCTGGATAATCTCGTTCAACGTCTCCCGATCAAGCGTCCCTTCCGCCGCTGTCCCGGCGCCGGCCGGGCTCCTGCCGTCTCCGCCGCTCATCGTGAGTTTCTACGGCTCTGGGCCATATGCATGCGGGATTCCATGTAGAAATACAACATATGCAAACGGTTGGGAAAGCGGTATCCGCCTCGGATTTCGGGATCCGCTTCCAATGCTCCCAGCTTTTTCATGCGGTTCAGGAAGTTGTCGAACGCCTTCTTATCCGTATCCGGCAAGCGTTCGAGCATTTCCGCCCGCGTGAAGCGCATGCGGGGCTCGTCGGCGATCTTGCGCAGAATCGAGCGGTAGCGTTCGCTGCGAATGGCGTCCAATACCTGGGGCTGCAGAAACTTGCTGCCGATCGTTTGAGCAGCCGTAACTATGCCCGCCCAGACCTCGCCGCGCTCGATCCTGGAATTGTCGGCCATGCGCCAGACGGCATCGCCGATCTCATGCGCCAGAACCGGCAGGCCGCCGGTGTGCAGGGCTAATACCTGCAAGCTCTCCTCGGAAACCTCCGCCTTGCCTGCGCGGAACGAGTTGCGGTAGAACTCAAAAACCTCGTCGTCGGACCACGGCGCGATGTCGATCAAGTCGAAGACGCGGGCCAGAGACGGTTGGCCTGCGACCAACTCACGGCGTCTTTCTTCGAGACCCACCACCAGGACGCAAAGTCTGGTTCCCGAATAAGAAGTTGCGATTTCGTCCACGGTACTCTTGAGCCAATTGGCGAAGGCGGCGGAACCGGCCAGCCCGTTGATGTCGTCCAGGATCAGGAAAAGCGAATTCTTGTGTTCTTTGATCTCCTCAAGCAAGCTCCTTATTGTCGGCACGAAATCATGCGCAATTGTCGACAGGTCATTGTCCTGAAGATTCAACTCAAGCGTGACGCCGAAGAGACCGACTTGACGGACGCGGTCGCCGAAGAA
Source organism: Bryobacterales bacterium (assembly GCA_965214915.1). Taxonomy (GTDB): domain Bacteria; phylum Acidobacteriota; class Terriglobia; order Bryobacterales; family UBA6623; genus CATQHP01. Next base: position 1,301,588 of record CBDCCP010000002.1, read on the forward strand.
CTTCAGCATTTGTTGGCGCCACGGCCTGTCGATGCTCTCTTTCAAGAGGCGGTCGAAGGTCCGGCGCAGCATCTCTCCGAGATCTTGAACGCCTCCCAGGAAGACATGACAGCCAACCGCGTCGTTGTCCCACTCGACGAGATGACGAACGAAGGCGGCCAGCGAGCTCTTGCCGATGCCGCGTTCGCCGCTGACGAAGCCGATCTTGAAGCGGCCCTGCGCGCTGCCGTGGACCATGCCGTGCAGGCGTTCGATTTCGGCGCGTCGTCCGATAAAAAACTCTACCGGAACAGGCTGCCCTGGGCTGAACGGACTCGATTCAGGCGTCACTACACGGGCGCTCCTTCCTGCCACAGCGGCCTCGATCTTGCCGAACGTCCAGCGGCGGCTGCAAGGCATTCATGCCCATGCAGCGACGGGCAACCGAGCGCCGCTGCCGGCATGGACACATCGACAATTGCCGTCACTTCCGACCCGCGTTGCGGGCGCGCAAAATTTCAGAAGCCGGGACATGAATTCCCGCCGCTTCCTTGCGGTCGCGAACTTCCTGCAGCCACACATTGAGAGAATGCCTGGACGCTATCCGCTCCAACTCGCGGCGCAGGAATTCCTGCATGGATTGCCGCCGGAACGCCGCGATCCGGTCGCGCACTTCCTCGGGGACGCTTCTTATCTCAATCCGTACCGGCATAGGCGCATTCCGCCGCCTGGGCGCCGCTCGGCGGATAAATCCAATTGTACGCCAACGCCGCCCGGCCTCTTGCACTCCTTGAAAGTCATTCTCATTCAAGCCGTTTTCCGTAATCCGCGACGAGCCGCCGCAAGCAACATATAGCCCGTTGCAGACTTTCCGAGCGCCGGGCTGCGACTTCGGGCCGCCATGCGGTTGCGGCATATTCGATGAGCCGCGATGCGTAAGCCGGACCCACGCGGCGGCCGCTGCCTTCACGAGGGACCATGTCCTTGCGAATTTCTCTCTTGCGCGAATGGCGGGCCAAGTGGATCATGGCATCCTTTGGACGCTCTACGCTCTCGGGATCTTCTGTGATTCGGCTCGGAGTCACGCTCAGGTAGCGGGACAGCGTTTCCGCATCCGCCATCAACCACGCCTCGATCTCGCGCACGGCAATCCTGAAACAAAGGTAAGGAGCGGGCTTGGGCAGCCACGCTTCGCGCAACGACGGCGCGCAGTCCGTATCGGCATCGACAAGGATAACCCACGGCGCATGACGGGCCGCATGATTGTAGCCGTCGATTTTCTGGTGCAGGTAGCCTTTTCCTCTCCCTCCGTAAATGGCGCCGGCCCGGCCGCCGGCGCAGTCGATGAGCCTGCGCACAACCGCTTCGTCGACCGGCCCCTCGACCGCGGCGCTGACAACCGCAACCGGCGCGCTCTCAGGCATCCGCGAACAAGGCAAGTTGTCCGGCGCCTCGCGGCCGCGTCCTGGGAATCACGACATCGGCCAACGAGAGACCCCCTTCCAGCAATGGACGGATGTCGTCGAGCGCCGCTGCCGGAGCGACTTCGGCGCCCTCTGTTCCGGGGAAGAGGAGCAGCGTTTCATCAAGACCGATTCCCTCGTCTTGCAGCAATTCCGGAGAATGCGTAGTCAAAAAGATCTGTCTTCCGGTTTTGCGCTGCACGCGCGCCAGCATCTGCGGGAGCGCCCGCACGATCTCCGGATGAAGCGAAAGCTCCGGCTCTTCGAGCAGCAACGGCCCTCCCTTTTCCAGCGCCGCCCAGAGGAGCCCGATCAGACGCAGCGTACCGTCCGAGAGCTGTCCCTCAGTTTGCCAGGCCCCCTGAGGGCGCCAGTGCCGATACTTGCCTTGTAGATGCGGCGTACCGTCGGCGCCGCGCGTCAGGGCAATCTCTTCTAGTTGGGGAACCGCTGCGCGAAGGGCTTTCTGAATCCGCTTCAGCCGCGCATTCCGGGTCCGCTGCGGAGTCCGGGCGATTTGCTCCAGAAAATCGCCGCCATAGGGGTCGTTCGAACGGCCTACGGATCGGTCGGGCTCGCGAACGAGCTGCGGCACGATGTGCAAGTAACGTACGGACGCAAAAAACGCGGCCAATTCACGGAACGGCAGGTTCACGTTCACCTGCTCGAGATAGGTCTGGGTCAGGCGCGCGGCATCGGTTTTGTCTTCTTTATCGGGCCGGTCGACGAGCGTTTCATCGTCTCGTAACACCCGCTCCCTGCGCACCAAGGGGCGCCGCCGGTTGTCCTGATGGATGGCAAGCTCGTATCTCCAGCGGGCGCCGTCACCTTCTTCCTGCAGATCGACATCGATCTCGACATCCGGGTAGCGCCGCGCTGCCAAGCAGCGGATTGCGCTCAATCCGCCCCGCCGACGGACGGCCTCGGCGAAGCCGCCGCCCGAGGACGCGAGATCGCGCAGAAAGCGGAAAACGTCCAGAAGATTGGACTTCCCCGACGCGTTGGGACCGACAAGAAACAAGCGGTCCGCGATGGCGGTATCCACGTCCTGGAAGTTCTTCCAGTTCTTGAGACGCAGGCGGCGAAACTTCAGGTCATTCTTCATGATGCTTCTCCAACGCCTTGTTTCGGTCCTTGTATCCAGTTGCGGCTTGCCGGACCTCCATCGGCTGCTTCAAGGCATCGACGCTCAACCAATAATGCTGCACCTTGGTGACTTCGTTCCAGTCGAAGCCGGCCGGGTCGCGGATGGGGTTCTGGAGTTTTGGGTTGGACGCGCAATCGGTGACCACGTAAAGCCAGTAGCAATCCCGGCGGTCCTCGGAGACGCGGCGCTCGTTCGGCGTGAGCAGGATGCTGCCGGTTGCGGCGGCGAGCCCTTTCACCTCGATCAGGCGCAGTTCGCCCGATTGCAGGTCGAGGCTGGTCACGTCGTAGCCGAGGTTCTTTTCGTGAACGTCGTCAACCCGGCGCCCCTGCGCGGCCTCGTATTCCATGACTACGCGCATGGCCGTCATCTCGGTTTCGGGATGCGGGCGCAGGCGGCGCACGTCCGGGATGCCGCGTTCGGGATGGGGCAGGACGAGGACGCTTGCCAGCCGCTCGACTCCCTGCAAGGTCAGCGCCCGCTGCCGTTCGATCTCTGCGCGCCGGCGCTCGCGCCGCTCCAGCGCCTCCTCATGACGGGCCTCGGCCTGCGCGAGGCGGCCCTCGGCGCCGGCGACCGCTTGGTCCCTTTCCTCGGCGGCCCGGCCGATCTCGTCGTCGATCCGCTGCAAGACCTCGGTCAGGGAAAGCTCGACGTGCCTGGCAACGCGGTCGATTTCGGCCAGGCGCTCCGCGCGGACTTCGTCGAGAAAGGGGAGCAGAGCATGTCGGTTGAGCCAGGCGGTTTCTTCCGGCAGGGCGGCCGGCTGCGGCAGTTCCCCCGGCGCGGCGATGGGGCTCAGATTGCCGAGAACGTCCAGCCCGCGGAGGCAGGGGGCGCCGTCAGGCGTCAACTCCAGTGCGAACAGTCGTTCGTGAATGACTTGTCCGAGCCCGTCCACGACCCGCGCGCGGTAGAAGTCGAGACGCGCCGGCGCTTCGTGGGCCAGGGAATGGAAGCAGGCGCCCCTGGCGAACGCTTCCCGGCCGAGATCGAGGCTGTGCCGGCGCAGGGCCTCGAACAACGGATGACCGGGAGTGACCCACTCGAGGTGGCGTTTCTCCGCCGTGCCGCGGTCCGTCGACAGGCGCGGGTAGCGCAGCGACAGTTCCGCAAGCTTCCAGTCCTGCATGCGGTCGTACTCTTTTAAGCAGGAAGGCGTCCGGCCCGGATCGAACGTATGCGCCATGCCGTTCACCGGCTTCAAGGGCAAGGCGGCATTGCGGGCCGATTCTTTGAGAAACCGCGCGATGGTCTCGGGCACGACACGCCGTTCCTGTGCCCGCGCCCGGCGCTCGACGAGCATGTCGAGGTTGAGCTTGCGGGCGGCCAATCCTTCCAGAGCCGTGCGGCAGATAGCCCGGAAGCGGCCTTCGTCCACGTCTCTTAAAAGCCGCTCCTCGAGATCGGATTCGCCCAGCTTTCCGGCGTAATAATCGCGGAGCACCCGCTCCACGCGGGAGGACGGCAAAATTTCCCCCACCACATTGAACACCGCGTCGTCGTCGAGGGCGTCGCGGATTTCCTGAAGCTTGTCTAGGAGGCGTCGGAGCACCCGCCCCTCGATGGTGTTGACGGCAACGAAGTTGAAGATCAGGCAATCGCGGCGCTGTCCGTAGCGGTGGATGCGGCCCATGCGCTGCTCGAGCCGGTTCGGGTTCCAGGGGATATCGTAGTTGAAAAGGATGTGGCAGCATTGCAGGTTGATGCCTTCGCCGGCCGCCTCGGTGGCCGCCAGAACCTGAACGGCGCCTTCACGGAACTGTTGTTCGACGTAAAGCCGGCTTCCCGGTTCGTCGCGCGAGCCGGGCTTCATGCCGCCGTGGATGCAGCCGGCGCGGAAGCCCCAAGCCTTCAACCGCTCCATCAGGCGGTCGAGCGTGTCCTTGAATTCGGTGAAGATCAGCAGCCGCTGGTCGGGACGGTCGAAAAACCCCTCTTCCTGCATGATCTTGCGCAGGCGTTCGAGCTTCGCCTCGCCACCTGCGTCCTCGACCGTCTTTGCCTTTGCCGCAAGCCTGCGGAGCTCGGCGATTTCCTTACGCACTTCCTCGGCGGCGCCGGCCAGCGTAACCGCCTCCAGCATCTTCTCCAAGCGCTCGCGTTCGACTTCCTCGAGTTCCTCGAGTTCTTCCGGGTCGGGGAGGCTCGGCGGCGCCGTCCGCGCCAGATCACGGGCTTGCTTGAGCCCGTCTTCCAGGCGCTTGGCGCGATTTTCCAGCGACCGCCGCATGGCGCGCGCGCTCGACGCCAGACGCCTCTGATACAGCGCCATCAAAAAACCGACGGCCCGCGCCCGCGGATCGTCGCTCTGCGCGGCGGCGCGGGCGCTCTGCCGCTTCACAAAACGTGTAACCTCCAAATAAAGCTCCATCTCGGCGCCGTCGATGGCGAAACCGGCTGTGTGCGGAATGCGCTTGGTGAACACCGGCTTCGCGGCCCATGTTCCGTCCTTGAGGCGCTCCGGGAAGTGGACCATCGCTTCCTTGGTGCGGCGCAGGTAAAAGGGCGCGTTCCCCCGATTCATGGCCTCGCGGATCGATTTCACGTCGGCGTAGGCGTCGCGGTCGAGCAGTTGCAGGAACAGCGTGAAATTCTGCGCGTCGCCCTTGTGCGGCGTGGCGGTCAGCAGCAACATGCGGTCGGCGCTGTCGCGCAGCAATTCGCCCAGCTTGTAGCGCCGGCTCTTGTGGGTCTCGTCGCGCGCCGACATGCGGTGCGCCTCGTCGACGATCACGAGGTCCCAACGCGCCTGCCGCAGACCGGGCAAGATCTCGTCGCGCTTGGCGAGATCGAGCGAGGTAATGATCTGCTTGCGCTCCATCCACTGATTGACTCCGAACTGATCGCGGATATCGCCACCCTTGAGTACGAGGAACTTTTCGTCGAACTTTTCCTTGAGCTCGCGCTGCCACTGAAACGACAGGTTCGCCGGGCAGACGACGAGAATCCGTTCAATGAGGCCCCGTAGCTTGAGCTCGCGGATGAGCAGGCCGGCCATGATAGTCTTGCCTGCGCCGGCGTCGTCGGCGAGCAGGAAGCGCACGCCGGGCAGCTTGAGCAGATGTCCGTAAACCGCTTCGATCTGGTGCGGCAGCGGGTCCACGCGCGAGATGGAAAGTCCGAAGTAGGGGTCGAACTCATAGGCGATGCCCAGCGCATACGCTTGCAGGCCGAGGCGCAGAAGCCGGCCGTCGCCGTCGTAGCAGAGAGAGTCGCCGGCGGCGGTCAGATGCGAGAGATCGTCCGCGGTCAGCGTAACCTCCCGGAACTGATCCGACCGCTGCCCGACGAGACCCGCGCTCCATACGCCGGAGCCGTTCGGGCGAACGGTCACCACGCGCATCGGTTCGTGGAACAGCGGGCCGGTCAATATCTGTCCCTCCCGAAGAACGGTTTCGGCCTGCAAAGAAGACTCCGGTTTCTCGATCATTCCTGCCTGAGCCGCTTGGCGGCCTTGCTTCAATATATGAAAAGTAAGCGGACGGGTATCCAACGGACTCGGGTTGTGCTTTTCGACCGCGATCGTAAAGCCGCGGCTTATACCGAGCCCCGCGGCGCTACCCATTCCATGTCCTGGTTGGTGACCGCAGCGATGATGTCGAAGTCCGCGTCGTAGTGGAGAACGGTCATGCGCGCCGCCTCCGTCGCAGCCGCAACGATCAGACCCGGTATGGGCAGGCGATGCAGCCCTCCACGAGCGAGAAATCCCTGGACATCGATTGCCCGTCTGAAAATCGCTTCCGTCAACTCGACTTTCCGATAGGCGAGCTTGCGCCGGGCGCGGGCGCGTTCGTGCTCGTCCCCATTTCGCGTCGAGTAGAGGATCTCAAGTTCGATAATCGAACAGGTAGCCGCCTCACCCGATTCGATAATGGGCGCGAGCCTTGCCCGGACCTTCGGATGCTCCATGCGGACCAGTGCGCTCTTGTCAATCAAGTAGGGCATGGACAAGACGGCGAGGGGTCAGGAACGCCAAGCTTTCGCCATGATTTTCTCGTTCGCGAGGTCGAGCCCATCCATTTCCGCCAGCGCCTTGACCTCCTGACGCCGAGCTGCGCCGCGCACGACTTCACGCAAAGCGCCGTCGATCGTCTCCTTGATCGATGACGTCCCGAGCAAGCTTTGCGCCTGCTCGATCAGGCTGTCGTCAATGGCAACGCTGGTTTTTCTCACGCACATGCCTCCTACAAACCGTGACCACGATATAGTCCATAAAGGAATACCGATATATCAGCATACGCAAAAAAGGTATCTGCACACGATTGCACGAGGAGCGTTTACCATAAGCGCATCGGCTGCATCACGACGCTACGGTTATCCGTGTCGGGCGGCCCATATGCGGCAACGGCTTCTCGACATTGCCCCTAACGTAGCTTCAGCCGGTTTTCGATGACCATGTCCGGGGTGAGGGCGTCCAGGCGCAGCGCTTGCGCCGTGGTTTGCTGCGCCGCTTTTCGCGGCAGCAGGCCGATCAACTCGCCGCGGACAACCTCGACGCCCAGAGCCGCAGCCTCCGCGCAGACGGCTTCGACGGCGCGGTGGAGCGGCGTCCTGTCGATGTCGGCGACGTTCATGGAGACCTGCACCGTTCCCCGCGACGCCAAGGGCAGACCGAGCGCCTTGACCGCGGGCAAGCCGCCCGAAGATTCGCGGATTTTGCTCGCAATGCGTTTGGCGACCGCGATGTCCGCCGTGCGCAACTCGACGTTGAAGGCAACCAAGAACCCGCGCGCGCCGACGCAGGCCGCTCCCGCGGTCGGGTGCAGAGCGGGACCGCCGATGTCAGGGCGGCGCCCCGGAGAGTCAGCAAGCCGGCGCAGTTTCTCGAAGCCGAGCTTGCGGATGAATTCGAGAGCTTGGCGCTCAGGTCGCCGCGCCGCCCGCCCGTAAAGATAAACGGGGATCGCGAGTTCGTTCCACAGGCGGCGGGCGATCCGCCGGGCGCCGTCCACGCAGACCTCGGAGGGCGTGTCGCCGAGAGGGATCAAGGGAACGACATCGAGCGCGCCGATGCGCGGATGGACGCCGCGATGAGAGGTGAGGTCGATTCTTGCGACGGCCGTCTCGGCCGCGCGGAGGACGGCGTTCTCGACCTCGGCCAAGCGGCCCGCGAAGGTGAAAACGGAACGATGGTGATCGGGGTCGCTAGTTCGGTCGAGGAGCTTGACGCCGGAGCTCTCGATGGCCCGCCGCAGCGCTTCGATGACGGCCGCATCTCTTCCTTCGGAGAAATTCGGCACGCATTCGACCCAGCCGCGCAAGGCGGTCACGGCCGCACGACGGCCTTCTCTGCGCCGGGGAAGTTCTCGGGCGCTTTCAGTGTGACATCCCCGGAAGCGGCCCATTCGGCGCCCCGCTGGAAGGTGGCGATAAACCCGACGCAGCGCATGGCCAGCAAGCTGTGGCCCAGCGTGGTGTGGAAGACTCGTCCCTTGCCGTAACGAATCGCCATGAGGATCGGCTCGTGCTCCCCTGTGCCCCGCGTTTCCGGAGCGGAATAGGCGCTGGCCAGAACGGCAACGTTTTTAGCGGGTCCGCGCAGGCGGTCGTAAAGCTCGTCCTCGGCATGCATCCACACCGGCGACAGGCCGCGGGTGACGGGATGATCCGGTTCGCGGATCGTGAGCGGAAATTCATGGCGGACGCCGTGGCCGCCGCCGACGCCCGGCGTGTTGTTCGCAACGAATTTGCCGCCGCGCAAGCGCAGCCGCGGGCCGTGCTGCTCGGTGCGCTCTCCCCAGCCGCCGACGGCGATCATCTCGTTGTAGGCAACCCACTCCGGAAAAGCATTGTTGGCGGAGTGAACCGAGACAAAAGCGCCGCCTCCCCGGACGTATTTTTCGAAAGCCCACATGGTGCGCGCGGGCCAGCTTTTGCCGTTGTAGTTCGAGACCACGACATCGTACTCGAAGAACGGCGGCTGAAACCCCGTCATCGGCTCATCCGCCGGCGGAGTGGTGGCGATATCGACCGCAAAGAGCTTGGTTTCTTCAAGGTACCCCTTGAGAAGTTGCGTCGACTGGGGCCAGATTCGATGATTGCTCTGCCCGTCGATAATCAGCGCCTTGTATTTCGGCTTGGGGACGGCGGGGCCGACGGCAAATAGCGCCAAGGCGGCTGCGGCCGGGAGTGCGTTTCGCATCGCTCGGAATCCTCCCATCGAACGATACCAAACGGCGCGGAAAATTGCCGCTGTTAGCGGGGCGCGGGGACATAGGGCGCGTCCACCGCGGCCTCTTCATTGGCGCGCAGGCGGATTGCCTTTCCCGCGCCGCGGAGCCGCCCGAGGTCGAGCGGGTCGGTCAGATCCCACGGCTCGTCGCGCGGCACGGCGAAGACATGGTAGCTGCCGGGAGGCACGTCAGGTATGGCGAACAGCCCGTCGCCGGGGCGGTAGTCTCCGAGATATTCGCGGCGGTAGCCGCCGATGCCTTCCGCCGGCATCAGCACCGCGAAGCCGGGCGGCGCCGCCTCGCCTTCGGAAGCGAATTCCGCGCCTTCGACCTTGCCGCGTACGGTCGAGCCGTCGGCGCCGAGAACGATCCGCAGGCCGCTCAGGTCCACGCCGCCTGAGACTGTAATGCGCGGCTCGGGAAGCGGGCGACCGCCGATTAAGATCTCGCGCAGATAGCTGCCGCCGGGGCCGCCTTCGAGTCCGACCCGATACTCGCCGGCGCCGACATCGATCATCTCGAATTCCCCGCCCGCCGCCAGTACGGGCATGGCTCGCAGGCGTCTGCTTCCGGAGCCGTCAACGGCCGTCAGCGTCAGGGTGAGCGCATCGGCCCGGTTTTCGACTGCCGAAGTTTCGTCATAATCAGGCGCGGCAACGTGTCCGCGAACAATCGAGCCGGGCTGGAGCGCCATGTCCGCCTGCACGGGCTTGTTCTCGACAAGCGATACCTCTCGCGCTGCATTGAAGCGCGGCCCCTCAAGCGCATTGGCCCGCAGCACGTAGTCGCCGGCAGGCAGGCCGCGGATGAGGAATCTGCCGGTTTCGTCCGTGGTAATCGAACCGATTTGGCCTTCGCCCCGGCGGACAATCGAGACTTGGCAGGAAACGCACGGACTCCGGCCGCCCAGGTTGCGGACAAGCCCGACGATCTCGGTTCGGGGAGGCGTTCTTAATTGGAAATCGACTCCGTTGCGCTCGCTGCCCCAAGTCAGGGCGATACGCTCTGCCTCCCGCGGGGTCGGCGCTCCGGGGAAGTATCCCCAGGAATGCGCGAACTCGCGGATACCGGTGGCCGCGATGACCCGCGCCGGCGAGACGCTGAGATAGTATCTGCCGGGAGCGAGATCGAACAGGCGGTAATGCCCGCGGTCGTCCGTCCTTGTCGTGCGGACCGCGCGCAAGGACTTCACGCCGGCGCGCAGAACCGATGTTTGCAGTTGCACCACAGCCCTCGTCACGGGGTCGCCGTCGCGGTCGAGGACTTTTCCGCTGACGGCGGCGGACGGCCGCAGTTCAATATCCATATCCTTGATTTCCCGGTCCGGCTCGACGGCGACTTGCAGCGTTCGTCTGCCGCCGGCTTCGTAGCCTGCTTTCGAAAAACTCAGAACTGCATTGCCGGCAGGCAGGCCCTCGAATCGGAAATCGCCCTGGATACCGGCAGCAGCATGGAGAGCCGTCCTTTGTTCGGCGTCGGACGAAGGGTTCAGCGTCAGCTCGATTCTGGTGCTGGGAAGAACGCGCTGTGACAGCGAAGAACGGATCGTGCCCGCGACGACGCCGGCAGGCTCCTGCGCAAAAGCGCCTGCGCCCGCGGCAGAGAGCAGCGCGACTGCGGCAGGCAGCTTCATCTTGCAGCCGTCAGACTGATTTCGATGCTTGACCCGGCGTCCACGGGAAAGGCTCGCACGGCGCCGCCTGCTTCGAGCCATATCCCGCCGTTTTTGACTTGCGGCAGACCGGCATCGGGCCATGCGCAAATCTCGTAGCCGCCGGGAGCGACTTTCTCGAATCGAAAGTGGGCGTACTGATCGGCCTGGACGCTGGCGACTCCTTGCGGCCCGCGCAGGGCCACGCGGTAAAAGGCCGCGGGAGCGCCGCTGTCCGGCTTTTTGACGCGGCCGGAGACTTGGGCAAAATCCCGCGACAGCAGAATCCGCAGATCGCGAACTTGGCCGAGTTCCACATCGACGGCATTGTCGGCTAAAGGCTCGTCATCCTCGAGAACCGCTTGAACGAAATGCTCCCGCCCAAAGCTGCGGATCGTGTAGCGGTCGGGGAGGATCTGCAAGTTCGAAAACTCGCCGCCGCCGGCGCCTTCGACGAATATCTGCGCGAAGGAGCCGTTTGCTCCCTGGAGCGCCAAGAGCACTGGCTTTCCCAGAGAAGCTTCGCGGTAAACGATGCGGCCTCTGATGCCGGTCGGGGGCAACGGCGCCAGGGTCAGACCTTCGATATCGCCGGCGACCTCCAGCGCGCCGAGCATGAATCTCTCGGGCCGCCGCTGCTCTTCGGGCGCCGTCTTCACTCGGGCTTGCTGTAGCGTGAGCAGGTAACGCCCCTCGGGAATCTTGTCGAACGCGAACGTTCCGTCCTCATTCACTGCGCGGGCCAGGGAGCCTATCTGCAAGCTCCGCGGCGCCGCGGCGCCGAATGGTCGGAATTGAACGAAGTTTCCGACTTCGCTCGAAAGCTCAACGCCCTGCACCGCGCCGCTCACGCGGAAGCCGCCTCCGCCGGTCCGCATCAAGACGACACGCAGGCCGTCAACGACTTCGCCGCTCGCAACCTCCAACTCGACCGGGCGGCCTTCGTAGAGCGAATCGTCGAGACCCCGGTAGGAAGACGCGGTTGTCAACTCGTACTTGCCGGGGGCGACGCCGGCGATACGGAAGTCCCCGCGGTCGTCGGTGCGCGTCCTCAGCAGGCGGCTTCCCTGTCCGTCCAGCCGTCTCAGGGCCGCGTTGACGTTGGCGAAAGGCTCGCCCAGTTCGTCGATGACCGTGCCGGCCACCACAGCGGCGCGGATCATCTCGAACGCGAGCGACTCGCACGACCCCGCGAGGCGGCAGTCGAGGATGCGCCCGGCGCCGCCCTGCCGCGTCTTGGCGGCGGGTAGGAATCCGACCTTCTCGACACGCAGGGCGATGCGGCCGGCGATCGGGCGGGGGAACCGGAAACGGCCTGCGGAGTCGGTGCGGGTTGCCGCCACGACCTTCCTGCCGTCGGCAGTGAAGGCAACGACCGCCGCCTTGCGCAGGGGAACGGAGCGCTTGCCGCCACGAACCCGCACGACGCCGCTCACGACCGACGCCGCATTCGCAGCGGAGGCAAGCAGAAGCGCGGCAGTCAACAGCCGCCCCGCGCAAGCCTTGCGTCTCATTTCCCTGCGGCGGTTTGCGCAACCACCCAATCCAGATAGGATTGCGCCCCGCTCTCTACCCGCAGCACGATGAATTCCGGCACGTCATAGGCGTGCAGCGCGGAGACCGCGGCCTGCAGATCGGCCGCGCGGTCAGCCGTGGTTTTCATGACCAGAAGACATTCGGCCTCGTCTTCGATCTTGTCCTGCCAGCGGTAGATCGAGCGAACGCCCGGGACGATATTGACGCAGGCCGCCAAGCCGCGTTCGACGAGTTGCGACGCCAGTCTCGTGGCGGAGTCGGCATCGGAGCAGGTGGTCAAGGCGACACGGATTTTATTCATAAAACTATTGGGATTGCTTGCGGTCAAACGCGCGCCGTTCGTTTATGATCTAAAGAAGCTCCATCGAAGGGATTCATCCTTGCCGCGCCGAGCGCATTACCCGCGAATACGGACATGGGCCGTTCTCATCCTAGCAACGGCGGCCTTGGCGGGATGGTTTCATCTTTCCGGGTATCGGACGTTTCACGACCTGCAAGCAGCTTGGCGGCAAGAAGCCGAACTCGAGGCGCAAGTCGAAGAACTTACGAAGCAAAACAGCGCGATCGAACAGGAAATCGAAGACTTGGCCCCCGGCGGTCCGGGAATCGAAAAGAGAGCCCGCGAAGACTTGGGCTGGTCGAAGGAAGACGAGATCGTAATCCGCATTCCGGACAAGAAGTAACCGCCGGCGGACCCGTGCCCCCAAGCAGGGTTTTACGGTCCGGTTGTCCGTCTGAGCCAGCCTTTTCGAATACGCAGTTGCGCCGGGGTGGGCTGCGCTACGGACACGACGCGGTAGGCAACGGTTGCGGTTGTGCGCGGTGTAATTTCGATCTCGAAAAGACTGCCTTGGCGCTCGACTCCGAGGGAGATGCGGCGGCCGGCCGAGCGGCGCAGGGCGGAGGCCAGTTTCTCAGTTCCGCAGGAGACCCGGCGCGTCCGGTAACGGACGATGCGGTCTCCGACTCGAAAGCCGGCTTGCCGGGCGGCGCTCGCCGGTTCGACCGCGCTGACGAAAATGCCGCAGTCGGGAGAACTCGAAAAGGAAAGTCCGAAGTCGATCTTTTCTTTCTTGCGGGCGGTCAGGCGGTAGCCGGCATAGCGCAGGTAGGCATTCCAATCGATGGGATCGGGCCGGCGAACCAGAGCCGCGACGACGGCGGACATATCGCTCCCGACGACTTCGGATACCGCCCGCTCGATCGCATCGGTATCATCGTAGAAACGGCCTTTGGCGGCGTAGCGCTCGTTGAGCAGGCGCAGGACGTCGTCGAGGCCGCGGCGATTTTTCGTGCGCCGGCGGATGGAGAGGTCCAGCAGGTAGCCGATCAACTCGCCCCGCAGATAGTACGAGACGCTTCGCCGGGGGCTGCCGTACTCCGGGTAGCCTTCGAGCCAAGCTTCGACGCTGCCCTCTTCCGCCGATTGCTCCAGACGCGCGGGCCGCGCCATGTAGCGCGATATCCGCTTACCGACGTGGGACAAAAATTCGTCGCCGTCCACGGCGCCGGCATGCAGGCGAATGAATTCGGCGAACGTAGAAGTGACTCCCTCGACGAACCACAGCGACGGGCTGGGCATAGGCCGGGCATGGTCGAGCGGCTCCAACGACGCCGGGCGTATCCGCTTCACGTTCCACAGGTGAAAAAATTCGTGGGCGGTCAGGCTCGACAACGTGCAATCGGCGCATTCGGACGGGCCGAAGATGAGCGTTCCGTTGTGGTACTCCATGCCCCCGCCCGCTGTGTCTTTGAAGCAGTAAACGAACGTGTAGCGCGAGAGGGGCAGCCCTCCCATGATTGCCGACGCGCTCTTGACGATCCGCTCGACGGAATCCATGAGGAGGTCTAGATCGAAGCCGCCGGGCTCTCCGAACGCGGCCACGCGAATCTCGGCGCCGTCGTGCTGAAAAGAATCTTCGACGAAATCGGCGATCAGAACCGGGGTGTCCGTCAGCCGGTCGTAGCTCGGCGCACGGTATCCGTTGCCGGTTTCTTCGAGAGTTATGGCGATTTTCCGCTCGGGCGGGAGGCCGGCGAACACGAGGGTGAACTCATCGTTTCGAGCTTGAACGGGGTAAAGCAGAATCTGGGCGAGGTTCAGCGTCGCATAATTGGCGTCCACGAACGCGCCGAACGGCCCGGGGCGGTCGGCCAGAACATCGTACTCGACCCGAACGCGGCCGCCGCCGGAGCAAGCGGCAATCCATCGGGAAGGGTCGGGCTTCGTAACCGCCTGCCGGACGCCCGCTTCATCGGATGCGGAAAAGCTCGAGACGAAGCGGCTGAAGTCGCGCACGTGGTAAGTGGCGTTCCAGATCGGCATCTGGAATTCCGCCGACCGGCCGGAACAGGCCGTATCGAGCGTGACATGCACCGTGCCGGAGGCCGCCGATTCGAGGTCGATCTCGTAACGGCTTGCGGCATCGAGCGAAGCGAGCGAAAAAAGGCTCAGCAACAAACATCGCGGGACGGCGGGCATGGTCCGACAGAAAACAGTTTCTCATTGGAGCACACCGCGGCCGGCGCGATGCCGTCCCAAGTAATTGACGCCGTTCGAGATGCCTGGATAAACTAACAGGTTCGGGCATGATTCTTCCAGAGCCCTATATCGCCTACATCGCCAGGGAAACCACCAAGCGCCTGGGCCGTGCAGCGTGCAGCATCAAAAGACCCGAAGAGGTCGCGACGGTCATCGAAAACATCATCCTCGACGATCTGAGCCTCGAGGATGAAATCAACGCGGAAGCCCGCGCGCTGCTGAACCAGTACGGCGATTACATGCGCCAGCAAAACATCGCTTACCACGAGATGTTTGCCAAGGTGAAGCGTCAGATCCTTGCGGAGCGCAAGGTCGTTTCCGCGGCTGCGTCGTCCCGCGGCGGGCAGCGCACGATGAAGATCGCGCGCGACAAGGTTATCGAGCTTTCGCACAAGATAGCCGGCAGACTCCCGCGCATTCCGGGCACGCTGCTGAACCAGGGTTGGAACGACACGCGCTTGGAAATCCAAAGCCATCTGACCGACATGCTCGTTCTGGAAGAGCAGATCGATCAGAAAGCGCGTGAGACGATCCGCTCGCAGAAACGCGAGATTCAAGACGGCAGCGAGGAATGGCAGATTCTGCACCGGCGCTACTACGAAGACGAACTCAAGAAATACGGCGTCTATCTGACTCGCGAGAAGCCGGCGGCGCTGCCCTAGCCGCGGCGCAACGCCCCGGCCCTTTGCTAACCCCAAGAGATTCGCCGCGCACAGCCTCCGCCATGCATAAACCCCTGCTCGTAATGAAATTCGGAGGAACCAGCGTCGGTTCTCCGCAAGCGATCGCCAGAGCGGCGGAGTTGATCGCCGAGCAAACCTCCCGCTACGCGGTCGCGGCGGTCGTCTCCGCCATGTCGCAGGTCACCAACACGCTTCTGGCAACCCTGGAAGCCGGCGGGCGAGGCGAGCGGACAACGGTCGAAGCCAATCTCGCAGCGCTGCACAAAAAACACCTGGACGCCTGCAATGAGTTGGTTTCCCCGCAACGCCGCGTAGCGGCGGCGGCCCGCATTCACGCCATTCTCGAGGACTTCGACCGCGTCGCGCGCGGCATACTGCTGCTCGGCGAGCGCCCGGAGCGTTCCGAGGACGCGGCCGTGCCCACGGGCGAAAAACTTTCCAGCCTGCTTGTCAGCGAGGTGCTGCAACAGCAAGGGATCGCCGCGGAACCGGTGGACGGCGCCGGAGTGATCGTCACCGATGCCGCATTCGGAGACGCTTCGCCGCTGCTCGCCGAGACGGCCGAAAAAGCGGCGGACAGCTTGAGGCCGATCCTCGCCCGCGGCGGCGTGCCGATCGTCACCGGCTTCAACGGGGCGACAAAAGACGGCGTGCCGACGACGCTGGGCCGCGGAGGATCGGATTTTTCCGCCTCGATCGTCGCTTCGGCGCTGGACGCCGACGAACTGTGGATTTGGACCGACGTGCCGGGCATTCTGACCGCCGACCCGCGCATCGTCGCCGACGCCAGGGTTCTGGCGGAGGTGACCTACAACGAAGCGGCCGAGTTGGCCTACAACGGCGCCAAGGTGCTCCACCCGCGAACCCTGGCTCCGTTGGTCGAAAAAAAGATCCCCGTGCGCATCAAGAACAGCTTCGACCCCCGGCAGCGGGGCACGCGCATTTCCGAGGAACCGCCCGGAAGCGTCGGAGTCCGCGCCGTCACCGCGCTGCCGAAGGTGACGCTGCTTTCCATCGAGGCGGTCAGCATCTCGCTGTCGGGGGCGCAACTCATGGCCCGCGCGCTGGAAGCCGCAGCCCGCGCCAAAGTCGAAGTGTTGCTGCTGACGCGCTCGAGCTTCCGCCAGAATTTCTGCATGTTGGTGCGCAGCGAGGAGGTCGGCGACGTTCTCGACGGCCTGCACCAAGAGCTCGCGCTGGAGCTCGCCCACGGTTACGTACACCCGATCGATGTCGATCACAGCGTCGGCCTGCTGGCGGCCGTCGGGGAAGGCATGCGCGGTACGCCGGGGTTCGCCGGACGCCTGTTCGCGGCGATGTCGGAAAACGCGATCAACGTCATCGCCATCGCCCAGGGATCGAGCGAGTTGACGATCGCCATCGTGGTCAACGAAAGCGATCTGACAAAAGCCGTGCAAGCCGTCCACGCCCAATGCCGCCTCGGCCGCGCCGCGCCGGCGCCTGGGTAAATCCGCTCAGCGCCGCACGCTGCGCCCCTCGCGACGGTAGCGCTCCAGAAGAGCTTGCAGCGCCCCGACCTTCTCGGGATGCGCGGCGGCCAGGTTCTCGCGCTGCGCCCGATCCGCCGCCAGGTTGAAAAGCTCTACTTGCCGGTCGTGGGTTTTGGCCATGCGCTCCCGCCGGAACCATTCCGGCTCGGCGTTCCGCCCCGGACTGTTGTTGTCGCCGGTGGGATGGTCGATCAGCACCCAGCCGCCCTGCCGGATGCCGAACCAGCCTTTCGAGCCGTGATGCACCGTCGCCTCCCGCAGCGGCTTCTCGATCTTTTCGCCGAACAGCGCCCGGCGTACGTCGTAGCTGTCTTCCGCCGCGTTTGCGGGCAGCGCATAGTCGATCAGTCCGGCGACGGTCGCCATCAAGTCGGTCAGACAAATCACCTCGTCCTGCACGCTGTCCGCTGGAATCCTTCGCGGCCAGCGGGCAATGAAAGGAACGCGGTGGCCGCCTTCCCAAAGGTCGCGCTTCACCCCACGCAATTCTCCCATGCTGTAATGGCCGTATTCCAGAACCCGCCTGTAGGCGTCTACCTCGGGACCGTTGTCGCTGGTGACGATCACCAGAGTTTCATCGGCGGCGCCCGCGCGGTCGAGCGCCGCCAGGATTTCGCCCGCGGCCCAGTCGAACTCGGCAACGAAATCCCCGTAGAGGCCGGCCGCGCTCTTTCCGGCGAAGTCCTTGTTGGGAACCACGGGCCGGTGCGGCGCAATAGGCGTAAAAAACAAAAAGAAAGGTCGCTTTTCGACGGCGCTGCGTTGGATAAACCCGACCGCCTCCTCGGTAAAGCGCGGCAGCATGCGCTCGAACTCGAACCCCGCTGCCTTCACGCCCTTGTTGTTGTTGCCGCCCATCAGATAAACGGGCAAATGGGTCAGGTCGAAGCGCTCGGACGGCCGCGCCAGCACCCTGCCGTTCTCGATGAAAGTCCAGACCGGTTTGCCCAAGCCGAACTGGTACGAGAAACCATGCTGCAGCGGCCCGTCCTCGAGCGGCTTCGACCAATCGACGTTCTCGACCGTCTGCGGCTTCGCGTCATCGAGCAGCGGCCAGTCGAAGCCCAGGTGCCACTTCCCGACGACGCCGGTTTCGTAGCCCTTTTCGCGCAGCATCCCGGCAAGGGTCAGGCGGTCCGCGGCGATCAGCGGCGCCGATGCGCCGTTGAGCACGCCCTTCTTCAGGCGCGTGCGCCAAGCATAACGTCCGGTGAGCAGAGCGTAGCGCGTCGGCGAGCATACGCCGTCCGGGGTATGCGCGTCGGTAAAGCGGATTCCCTGCCCCGCCAACCGATCGAGGTTCGGCGTCGGAATCTTCGAGCGGGGGTTGTAAACGCCGACGTCTCCGTAACCGAGGTCGTCGGCCAACAGAACGACCAAGTTCGGCGCGGCTTGCAGAGCGGCGGCGGCAAACAGCACGGCGCCAGCGAGCTTCGCAAGGCGGAAAGTCATAGTAGCCAAAAATACCACGGAGGCCGCTCGGGGCGCCGCGAAACCGGCTCGGCGGAGCCGCCGCAACTACTTCCGGCGCCGTACGAAGCCGAAGTAGAACGAATAGCGGACCTCCGGTTCGCGCCCGATGCGGAACTGAGGCGATACGAAGAAGCGCTCGGACGTCCAGACCTTGACTCCCATGCCCCAACCGATCGCGCCCAGCCCCTCGCTCCCGCGGCCTTTGGATCGGTAGAAGTTGATGCCTCCGCCCATGATGGTGTACAGCACGGCCCGGCGTTCCGGCTTCGTGAGGTCTTTGACCACGTTCAGGACTACCATGTTGTCCTGGTGGCTGCCCTCCGTCATGAATGAGTACTCAGGCTCCAGCGCCCAACCGCGCTTTCCGAAATAGCGTCGGTAGGACGCGCCGGCGGTGACGTGCTGTAAAGACTCGAAGAAATGACTGCTGCCGACATGTCCGCGGATTTCCGGCGACCGGGGTTGGGCTATCAGGGGCCAAGCGGCGACGGGCAGCAGGGCGGCGAAGCGGAGCACCGCTGCTTAGCATACGCCATGAACGGCGCGAGCCGGGATCGTCGACGACAATGAATGTAACAGCCCGCGGCAAAAATCACGCGGGCGGCGTTACGCGCCAGGGAACCGATGCAGTATCGTATAAGCGCTCAAAGAACTCGGCGCCGTGCTCTCTGCCCGGCCAGCCGGCAACGGCGCGTAACTCTTCGGGCAGCGGACATTTGCGGCCGTCGGCTTCGTCGTTCGTCGGAGACGATCTCCCGGATCGCCTTCTTCCTCTCTCCTCGCCGAACAACCGCAGGAGCCCGCCGCGCCGCCTACGGGACTTTCACCACGGACTGTTAGCGATGTCGTTCGAGTTGCAGGTAGCGCTGCGTTATCTCCGCGCCAAGCGCAAGGAACGGTTCATCTCCATCGTCACCGTGATTTCCGTCGTCGGCGTGGCCACGGGCGTAACCGCTCTGATCGTGGCGATGGCCATCAACAACGGCGTCCAGGCCGCGCTGCGCGACCATCTCGTCGGCGCCAGCTCGCATATCAACCTGCTCGAAAAAGAACGCGCCTTCGGCATCGAGGACTACGAGCCGTTGCTCGCGAAGCTCGCGGCGATCGATCACGTCGAGGCCGTAGCGCCCGCGCTGTACGGCGAGATGATGATCTCGACCCCGCTGCTGGCCCGCGGTTGTTTTTTGAAGGGGATCGACCCGGCCGCCGAACGCAACGTCAGCAGTCTGCTCGACAAGATCGTCGAAGGCTCCGCCGACGGGCTGGACCCGCAGGCGGAGGACTACCCCGGCATCATCCTGGGCCGGCGGCTCGCCGAGAGCATCGGCGCGCGCGTCTCGACGGTGGTCACGGTGCTCAACCCGCAAGGCGAGATGGCGGTATTCGGCCGCATCCCCCTCTACAAGCGCTTCCAGGTCGCCGGCATATTCGAAACGGGCTTTTTCGAATACGACAACCTGTGGGCGGTAAGCTCGCTGCGATCCGTGCAGCAGTCTCTGTCGCTGGGCGACGTGATCAACTCCGTCGAGTTCAAGCTCGACGACCTTGACTTGGCGCCGGTCGTTGCGCAAGAAATCGAGCGCGCCGCGGGCGACAAATTCGCCGCGACCAGTTGGATCGACCGCAACAGCGTCTTGTTCAATGCCCTGGAAACCGAAAAATTCGTAACGACTCTGATCATCGGCATCATCATGCTGGTCGCCGCGCTCAACATCCTGACCTCTCTCGTGATGATCGTCATGGAAAAGAACAAGGACATCGCGATCCTCAAGTCGATGGGCGCGAGAAACGACCAGATCCGCAAAATCTTCATGTGGCAAGGTCTTATGATCGGCGCTATCGGCACAGCGGTCGGAGCCGCCGCCGGCCACGTCGTCTGCTGGGCGGCCGAGCGTTACCGCCTGATTCCGCTGGAAGCCGAAGTTTACGGCCTCGATTACGTACCGTTCGCGCCGCGTCCGCTCGATGGAGCGCTGGTGGCGGCGGCGGCGATTCTCATCAGCTACCTGATTACCATCTATCCTTCAAGCAGCGCCGCCGGGATCGCTCCCGTGGAAGCGCTCCGCTACGAATAGAAATACGGCATCGGAACATCCGGCAGACCCGTGCTTGCGGCCCATAACATCTCGAAGGTTTACCGGCTCTATCCCCGGCCCGTCGACCGCATCCGCGAGATGTTCTCGTTCGGGCTGAAGACCCTCCACACCGAATTCTGGGCGCTGAAGGGCATCGACCTTGCGGTTCGACCCGGCGAGACCTACGGCATCGTCGGCCCTAACGGTAGCGGCAAAAGCACGTTGCTGCAATTGCTCTGCGGCATCCTCGAACCCACCACCGGCCGCGTCGTGCGACAAGGCCGCACAGCGGCGCTGCTGGAGCTCGGCGCGGGTTTCAACCCCGAGTTCAGCGGCCGCGAAAACATCTACCTCAACGGCGAGATCATGGGCCTGCCGCGCGAGCGGATCGACGCCGCCATGCCCGCCATCGAGCGCTTCGCCGGAATCGGCGAGTTCATTGAACACCCCATAAAAACGTATTCCAGCGGTATGCACGTCCGCCTGGCCTTTTCCGCGGCGATCCATGTCGATCCCGATATCCTGGTCGTTGACGAAGCCCTCGCGGTCGGCGACGCCGTCTTCGCCAACCGCTGCATCGCCAAGTTCGCCGAGTTGAAAGAGCGCGGGGTCACCGTGATTTTCGTTTCGCACGACCTGGGGCTGGTCAAGCAAATCTGCGACAGGGCGGCATTTCTGCTGAACGGCGAAATGGTCGAAGAGGGCAGTCCGACGGCGGTCGTCAACCGCTATGTCGGGACGGTCCTCGAACGCCAGAAAGCGTTCGCCCTGGAAGCGGAGCCGCCGCAAGGCCTCAACCCCACTCACCGGCACGGCGACCGCTTGGGCGAGATCGTCGATCTGGAAATTCTCGATTCCTCCGGCAGGGCGGTTCGAACGCTTAGCAGCGGAGACGAAATGACGGTGCGCGTGCGGGCGCGCTTCCACGCCGCGCAGCCGGACCCGATGATCGGCATCCTCATCCGCACCCGCAACGGTCTCGACGTATTCGGCTCCAACACGCGCATCGAGGAAACGCCGCTAGGCGCCTGTTCCGCCGGAGACGAGGTCGAGGCCGCGTTTACCTTCGCCTGCAGTCTGACCGCCCAACAATACACCCTGACCGCGGCCGCGCAGCACCCCGACGGCCACAGCCACGATTGGCTGGACGACGCCATTGCCTTTCGCGTGCTCGACATCAAGGCGCGGGCCGGCGTCGCGGACCTGCGGCCCCGCATCGCCATCCGGCGGCCGGCGGCTTCGAATCCGGGCTGAAGAGCGCTGCAGACCCTGCTGCAAGTCCGCGTCCGGCCGGGAGCCCGCAAATCAGCGGCGGGCGCGGCAATCGATAGAGACGGTCGGATGTTATGGTTAACCTCGATGAAGACGCGACGAGCGGCCTCAATTCAGTAACCGAGCGCGCCGAATCATGACCGGCAGCCGAGATACTTCTTACCTTCTTGGGTTGGCGCATGAGTTGTGCAACCTGCCGTACGAGACCGATTGGGTCGAGTTCAAGGTCAATTACCGGAAACCACAGGCCATCGGCGAGTACATCTCGGCGCTGGCCAACGCCGCGGCTCTGCACGGCAAGCCCCATGCATACATACTCTGGGGGGTCGAAAACGGAACGCATGCCGTCGTCGGAACGGACTTCTCGCCGTCCGCCGCGAAGAAGGGCAACGAGCCGCTCGAGACTTGGCTGCTGCGGCTCCTGCAGCCGCGCATAGACTTTCGCTTTCACGAAGTCGCGGATGCCGGCCGGCGCGTCGTGCTGCTGGAAATCGAACGCGCGCTGCAGCACCCGGTCGCGTTCGCGGGCATCGAGTACATCCGAGTGGGCAGCACTACCCGAAAACTCAAAGACTATCCCGAAAAGGAGAGGGCGCTCTGGCGCGTGTTCGACCGGGTGAGCTTCGAAGAGGGCATCGCCGCCGAGCGGCTAAGAGCCGAGGATGTTCTGTTTCAACTCGACTATCCGACATATTTCGATTTGCTCAACACGCCGCTGCCCGACCGCACCGCCGTTCTCGATGCGCTGCGGCAAGACCGACTGATCGCCCCCTGCGCGACGAGCGGCTTCGACATCACGAACTTGGGCGCGATTCTGCTAGCCAAGAATCTCGGCGATTTCCCGCGGCTGAAGCGCAAGGCCGTGCGCGTCATCGAATGCCGCGGCGCAGGCCGTACCGAAACACTGAGGGAACAACAGGAGAACAAGGGTTATGCCGCCGGCTTCAATGGACTGATCGGTTACATCAACGCGCGGCTGCCTGCAAGCGAAGTCATCGGACCGGCGCTGCGCCGGACGGTGCGGGCATTCCCCGAGTCGGCGGTGCGTGAACTGACGGCCAACGCGCTCATCCATCAAGACTTCTTCAAGACCGGCGCCGGCCCGACGGTGGAGATATTCGAAGGGCGCATCGAGATCACGAACCCCGGCGAGCCGCTGGTGGATATCCAACGCTTCCTCGACAGCCCGCCTACATCGCGCAACGAAACGCTCGCCTCGCTCATGCGCCGCTTTCGGATCTGCGAGGAGCGCGGCAGCGGAATCGACAAAGTGGCGACGGAAGTCGAGCGTCACCAACTCCCCGCGCCGCTTTTCGAGGCGCCGCCGAACTTCACCCGCGTCATCCTGTTCGCACACAAGGCCCTGGCCGACATGGACAAGGCGGAACGGGTACGGGCATGCTATTTACATGCCTGCCTGAAGTACGTAGCGCAAGATTTTCTGACCAACGCATCGCTGCGGGAACGGTTCGGCATCCGGGACAACAACAAGGCGGTCGTGTCCCGCTACATCCGCGCGGCGGTGGACGCAGGCATGATCAAGGCATTCGACGAACAGGACGGCTGGAAGATGAAGAAGTACGTGCCTTTCTGGGCCTGATGCGTCAGGCGCTAATTGACGGGTTATTGACGGCAAGGCTGGAGGCGAGCCGTGGATGCGGCGCATCTTCTTGATTTCAATGAAATTATGTTAATTGACGGAAAACAGTTCCCCGCCCTGTCCGCCGGCTCAGCGGAACGTGACCAGATCCGGCCGTTCGGCAAGGTGCGGCAGAGCGTTAAAGCCGTCCAGACTCAGCCGCGAGCCGCTGAACAGCAAGGTCGTCAGCGAAGCATTGCGGATCCGCCAGTTCAATTCGAGCGCCGCCGCATCGGGCGCCCGCAGCGCCGTTTGCACGGCAACCGCGATCGGGCCGCCTGAAGAAAACGCGGCGACGCGCCTGCCGCCGCCCTGACTCGAAAAGATAACTTCCAAAGCCCCCAGCACACGCTCGCGAAAAGCGTTCCACGGCTCAATGCCCTCGGCGTCCAGGGTTCCCTCAGCCCAGCGCTTCATCACGACCTCGAACATGCGCTGAAAATACCTGTTGCGCTCCGGCGTCTCGCGGCCCTTGCGCCAAGCCCGCCACAACGGGGCGAAAGCAGCGTCCGTCTCAGCCAGCCGGGGCGCAAGCGCCGCCAGCATGTCCTGCACCTGGTATTCGTCGAGCCCGGGCAACTCCGCCGGATCCGGGAAATCCACGCCCGCCGCCCGGTAAGCCTCGGCAACCGCGCGGCAACTTTCCTGCTGCCGCCTCAAGCTGCCGTGGAAGGCGGCGTCGAACCTGACGCCGTGCTTCACCCAGTAACGCCCGAGCGAGCGAGCCTGCCGCCGGCCGGTCTCCGACAGCCGATCCGGGTCCGTCTGAAAGGCTCGCGCCTGACCGTGCCGAACCAACACCAACACACTCATCGCCAGACACAGCGCAGCCGCTGGAAAATCAACTCCGGAATCCGTTAATCGTCGCCGGACTTTTCGCGCGGCCCGCGCTTGGGAGCGCCTTTTTCCGGCCCCTTTCTTCTATCGTCGTCGCCCCTGCGGCGGTCTCCGCCGAAACGCCGACGCCCCCGCCGCGGCTCGTTTTCGGTCCGCTTGTCGCGCTGCTCTCTGAGGACGGCGCGGCGGCTGAGCTTGATCTTGTTGCCCTCCAGCGCCAGACACTTGACCAGAATCTGGTCCCCGGTCTTGAGCTCGTCGCCGACTGCGCGGATACGTTGCTCGGCGATCTCGCTGATGTGCAGCAAGCCTTCCGTGCCGGCGAAGATCTCGACAAACGCGCCGAAATCGACGATGCGCGTCACCTTGCCGAGATAGGTCTTGCCGACTTCGGGGCTGGCGGTCAGTTCCTCGACGCGCGCCAAGGCTTGACGTCCGCCCTCGCCGTCCACTGCGGCGATGCTGACCGTGCCGTCGTCGGCAACGTCGATTTTCGCGCCGGTTTCCTCGACGATCGCCTTGATCGTCTTGCCGCCGGGGCCGATCAAGTCGCGGATCTTGCTCTCTGGAATCTTGATCGTGGTAATGCGTGGAGCATGTCCGGCTACTTCCTCGCGCGGAGCGGCTATGGCCTCGCGCATGACCTCCAAAATTTCGAGGCGCGCTTTTTTGGCTTGCGCCAGCGCGGTCTCGAGAACTTCGATGCTCACATTGGGCTGCTTGATGTCCATCTGCAGCGCGGTGATGCCGTGCTCGGCGCCGGCGACTTTGAAGTCCATGTCGCCGTAGTGGTCTTCGGCGCCGGCAATGTCGGTAAGCACCACGAAATCGTCGCCCTCGGCGACCAGCCCCATAGCGATGCCCGCGACCGGGGCCTTGATGGGAACGCCCGCGTCCATCAGCGCAAGCGTTCCGCCGCAAACCGTGGCCATCGAGCTCGAACCGTTCGACTCCAGGATGTCGCTGACGATGCGGATCGTGTACGGGAAATCTTCCCGATCCGGAATCACCGGCGTCAAGGCGCGCTCCGCCAACATGCCGTGGCCGATCTCCCGACGGCCGGCCCCGCGCATAAAGCCCGTTTCGCCAACGCTGAACGGCGGGAAGTTGTAATGCACCATGAAGTGCTTCTCGTAGTTCAGATCTTCGATGCGCTCCTGGCGCTGGCCGTCGATCTGGGTTCCCAGCGTCGTCGTCGCCAGCGCCTGGGTCTCGCCGCGGGTGAATACCGCCGAGCCGTGCGCCCGCGGCAACTGGGAGACTTCGCAACTGATTGCGCGCAACTCGTCCGGCGCGCGGCGGTCCGGCCGCCGCTTCAACTCGAAAACCTGCTTGCGGAATATCCGCTCTTGCCAGGGCTCCATGAACGCTTTTGCTTCGGCGGCCTTGGCCTCGTCCTCGGCATAGGCTTCCTGAATCTCTTTTTTGATCGCGCGCACCAGCGCCAAGCTTTCCAGCTTCGGGTGCGCCTGCGTATCCAACGCCTCCTCCATGCGCGCGCCCCAGCGGGAGACGATCTCGGCGCGAACCGCTTCGTCGAACACGGGCGGCGTGACTTCGCGTTTCGGCTTGCCTGCCTTTTCGGCCAACTCGCGGATGGCCTCGACGATCGTCTTGCAGGCTTCGTGGCCGCGCCCAATCGCTTCGAGAACGCTCGGCTCGTCCGCCTGATCGGCGCCCGCTTCGACCATGACCAACCCCTCTTCGGCGGCCGCGACGACGATGTTGAGGTTCGATTCCTCGATTTCCTCGTAAGTCGGATTGACGATCCATCGATCCTCACCCAAGCGCGCGATGCGCACTGCGCCGGTGGTATGCAGAACGGGGATATCGGAAACGGCCAAAGCCGCCGATGCGCCGATCATGGCGAAAATGCTGGGGTCCAGCTCCGGATCAGCCGATGCGACCATGCCGATGATCTGAGTTTCGTTGCGAAACCCGTCCGGGAACAGCGGCCGCAACGGCCGGTCAATCATCCGGCAGGTCAAAACCTCCTTTTCCGTAGGCCGGCCCTCGCGTTTGATGTAGCCTCCGGGAAAACGCCCGGCGGCATAAGTGTATTCCCGATAATCGACGGTCAGCGGGAAAAAATCGATGCCCTCGCGAGGCGTAGGCGCGGCAGTCGCGGTGACCAGCACGCGCGTGTCGCCGCAACTGACGAGAACGGCGCCTCCGGCTTGTTTGGCCAGACGCCCGGTTTCCAATACGACGGTCTTTCCGTCCAGATCGAATTCAACTGTTTGCTTCATTTACTCGGCAATGTCCTTTCGGAAGCCGCCCGCCGGGATAGGCGGATACAAGCTCCCTAAATCACAGGAGCGAAGCGGAGGAAACGGCTTGGCTTTGCGGCGGCCGCGTCCAACTGCGGCGCCGCCCTCTTGGGGAGGGGTTCATCGTTACCGAAAAGCATGAATCTATTGCGGGAGAAAAGCCGCAACACGGCAGCCGTTCCCGGCCGCCGCAGTCGTGCAGTTTCGCCTCGCAGTGGATGCTGTCAGCCGCGGAGGCCGAGGGATTCCATCAATTTGACGTAGCCTCGAGGATCTTTACGTCTCAAGTAACGGATCAGACGGCGCCGGCGGCTGACCATCTTAAGCAATCCGCGACGGGACGAGAAATCTTTCTTGTGGGCTTTCAGATGTTCCGTCAGATCGGCGATCCGACGGGTCAGCGCAGCAATTTGCACCTCGGCAGATCCGACATCTTTGTCGTGTACGCCATAGGTCTTGTAGATACCCTCTTTGACCCGAGTAGCGAGCGGCATTCCAGATTCAATGCTCCTTCCTAAGCTTCTTGATCGTGTCGTTACGCTCAAGTGTAGCACACCCAGCGGGCGCCGGCGGGTCAATCCACAGTTTTATCTTCCGCGGCCGGACAATTGCACTGCTCGGAAAATCGATGAATTCGACTCGGCGACGCGTCGATGCGGCGGTCAGCGAGGACCGGCGACGCGCCGGATCGGTCCCGCGCCGGGCCGGCCGCGCGCGGGCTGCTCCAACTCGATCGTTTGCTTTTGGCGTCCGCGCATCAGCTCCACGGATATTTTCCCCGCCTTTGCAGCAAGCAGCGCCCGCGAAACGTCGCGCGTCCGCGCAACGGGCTTGCCGGCCACTTCAACGATCACGTCGCCCGCGTGGAAACCCGCTGACTCGGCCGCCGACCGGCGGTCGACCGAGCGCACCAGAACGCCTTGCTTTACTCCGAAGAACTCCGCCAACTGGCCGTCGACCGCTTCCAGTTCGGCGCCGAGAACACGGCTCTGAACCGCAATATAGGGACGCGGCACATCGGGAACAACCAGCCGGCAGGCATCGCATTCGCCGATTGCGCTCATCACGCTCCGGGACCGCTCCCCGATCTCCACGTGAACCGCGCGCTTGCTCCCGCCTCGAAAAACGCTCAACTCCACCTCGCGCCCGACCGGAGTTTCCCTCACCAGACGCGCGAAGTGCTCAATGCCTTCGACGCGAACGCCGCGCCAAGCCACCACGATATCGCCGCGTTGGAGCCCCGCGCGCTCCGCAGGACTTTCGGGGACAACGTTCGTCACCTCGACGCCGTGCGGCTCGATCAACCCGATCGACTCGGCCTTTGCCTTGTCGATATCCATGATGCCAAGTCCGACGTAGCTGCTTGGAGCAAACAGCCTCCAAACATCGAATCGGCGCTGTGTCTGTCCGGGCATCTCGCCGGCGCAAACCCAAAAAACGGCCGCCGCCGCCATCAAACCGCGCATATCGATCCCTCCTTCCGCAGCTTGGAAACCCTATCGCCGCCGCCGAATCTCGATGCGGCCGTCGATATTTCGAATCTGCAGCAGCGGCCCTCCGCCGTTGATTTCGCCGGCAGCCGTCACTGTTCCCGGACCGAAGTCCCCGCCCGACCGCCGTACCGCGACGGCCGGGAACTCGCTGAAAATCCGGTTCAAGTTCTTGGCCAGATCGACGCTGGCATCGATCGTGACGCCCAATTCGGCAGGCAGGTAAACGACGATCGAGCCGCCGGTCGTCTCCAGAAGCGAATTGCGCAAGGCCGCGCCGCCGCCGAAAAACGCGCGGACATTGCCGGCGGCGCTTGCGGCAAACACCGCCCCGCCGACCCGCTCCAACCGAATGTCGCCCGCCGCCGTCTCGACGCGAGCTCCCCGCGGCGCCTCGGCCACATGGATCGAACCGCCGGCGGTCGAGGCGCTGACCGCCCCCAGCGCGCGGCCGATGCGGATCGTCCCGCCGTTCGTGCCGACAAATACCCTGCCGGCGGCTTCTCCGACCTCGATGCCGCCGCCCAGGGTATCCGCCTGTAAAACGCCGTCGATACGCTCTACCCGGATGCTCCCGCCGCTTGTATTCAGCGCAGCGCCGCCCCGCGCCTGCCGCAGCGAAATGCTGCCGCCCGCCGTTTCCCCGCGCACCTCGCCGCCTATGGCCCCCAGTTCGATGTCTCCGCCCGCGGTCAACACGCGCGCCCCGCCGCCGATGGCGTCGAGCGCGATCCTGCCGCCGGTCGTTTCCGCGTTAACTTCACCCGCGATTCCGCGAACGTCTATCTCCCCGTCTTCGGTAACCAGCACGAGTTGGCGGGTCGCCGCCGGCGCGTCGATCTCCAGATCGGCTCGGAACGAGCAACGCCGGCAAGCGGCGCGGCGCAGAGAAACAACGACGCTCCCGCCGCCCTGCCGGGCCAGGGAAACGCCGGCGGGAACCAACCGTTCGCGGGCCTCGGCCTCATTTTCCGCCCGCAGCCGTTTCACGGCTGTATAGCGGACTTCTCCGATCTCCGCGCCCCTGACGCGGACAGCGCCGACCGCGCTCACGCGCAAACGCGAACCGGCCTGGATGGAAGCGCTTTCCTTCTGCACCCAGTAGCGGCCGTCGCGGCGCAACTCGCTCGACCGCTGCGCCGGCGCCGACTCTTGCAAGCCCGCAACCAGCGCCAGCGCCAAGGCAATCCGAATCATTAGTGATACTCCACCGAGGCGCCAAGATCCTGCAACGCCTTTTCGCACTGCTGCTGCACGAACAGGTTTTGCTCCTGCTCCATGATGTGCTGAAAAGCGCCGGCCAGTCCGCGGCTGGGGTTGGCCGTCAAAAGCTGAATCGCCTGCACCCGCATGCCGGGATTCGGGTCGCGCAATACGGCCTGGACCAGCGCTTGCTGGATTTCCGGCTCGCCGCTGCGCAGGCGAACGGCGTCCAACGCTTTGAGCCGCACCCCCGGATTCTCGTCCTCAAGCATCAACCGCAGCAGTTCCCGGCGGACTTCCCCGTGTCCAGCCTCGCCGCCCAGCGCTTCCAGAGAAGCCAACCGCGCCCCCGAATGCGCTGCGCGAACCGAATCCAGCAGCAGACGGCGGATCGCCGGATCGTTCGCCGCCCCCGACACGATCTTGCGCTCTTCCAAAACAATTTGGACCCGGCCCGGCTCCGGGCCTACCCGAACAGACTGAATTTCGGCCGGGCCGGCCGGCGAATCCGCCAATGCAGCTTGTTCTACGCTCCGCGGCTGCAACACGTCCGACCGCCCGAACAGGAAGCCCACTGCAAGGCATGCCGCCGCCAGCGCCGGACGCCAAGCGAAGCGCCGTAAACCCGGGCCCGCGGTCAACCGCCGCCGCCAACCGCCGGGAGCCGGCGCTGCAGGAGCGCCGCCGCCGTCTGTTTTCGTCAGCCGAACCGCCTGCATCAGGTCGCGACGACACTGGGCCAGCAACTCCTCGGAGTCAGCCTCCGGCTCGCAGCGGTCAAGCTCCGCCAGGAACTCCTTTTCGTCTTCGAACAGCGCACGGAAGCGAGGGTCTTCCGCGCACGCGCGCTCGATCTCCAGCCGCTCCTGAACGCCGAGCTCGTCGTATAGGTAAAGCTGAATCCGCCGGCGAGCCGACTCGCTGTCCATAGGCAGCCTGTCTCTACGAGCGGACATCCTGCAAAGCCTCCCGCAATTTTTTAGTCGCCCGAAACAGGCAGTTTTTAGCCGCTTCTTCGCTGATCGCAAGCGCTTCGCCGATAGCCCGCAGCCTCATGCCTTCGTGGTGCCGCAACTCGAAAACCACCCGTTCCTTATCCGACAGCAGGCCCATCGCGCTGCGGATCTGCTCGGAAATCTCCCGCTGTCTGAGCACGCGGTCGGGAGACCCCTCCGGCCGCGCATCCGCCGCGGTCTGCAGCGGCGAGCTTGCGTACATTTCCCCGCGCTCATCGACTCCCCGCTCTCGGCGCACGTTGCGGCGCCGAATGTGGTCCAGGCAAACATTGGCGGCAATGCGGTAAAGCCAAGTGTGGAAACTGCATTGAAAGCGGAAATTCTCGATGTTGCGGTAAACCTTCAGAAATGCTTCCTGGTAGGCGTCGCGAGCATCTTCCGGAGAACGCAAAATGTTCATCGCGATGCGCAAGACGCTTCTGTCGTAGAGCCGCACAAGCTGCTCGAACGCCTCGGGGTCGCGCCGCTGCACGGCTTCGATCAGCGCGCGCTCGCCTGTGCGCGCGCCTTCTCTGCTGCATTCGGCGCCGCTGCTCTCCAGACCTATCGACTCTGCTCGTACCAGTTGCACGGCGCTTCGCTCCCTTCCGACGATTTAGACGGGGCGGCCGCCGAAAACGTTAGCAAGAGAAACAGACGGCGCGGGCCGCGGGTCAAACCAGCCGGCCATCCGCGGCGATGCGTTCGGCGTTGAGATACGGCTGCAATGCTTCGGGGAGCTTCACCGAGCCGTCGGCCTGCTGGTAGTTCTCGACGATCGCCAGCCAGGTGCGCCCGACGGCGAGACCGCTGCCGTTCAAAGTATGCGCCGCCTGCGCTTTGCCTTTCTTGACGGCCCGGTCGCGGAAACGAATCCCGGCGCGGCGGGCCTGGAATGCCTCGAAATTGCTGCACGACGAGATTTCCTTGTACTGACCGAGGCCGGGCAACCAGACCTCCAGATCGTAGGTTTTGGCGGAGCTGAACGAAGTATCGCCGGCCGAGAGCACGACCTTGCGGTAAGGAAGATGCAAACGCCGCAGGATGTCTTCGGCGTCGGCGGTCAGGCTTTCCAACTCGTCGTAACTCTGTTCCGGCAAGGCGAATTTGACGAGCTCGACTTTCTGAAATTGGTGTTGGCGAATGATGCCGCGGACATCGCGGCCGTAGGATCCGGCCTCGCTGCGGAAACAGGGAGTGAACGCCGTCAGCTTGAGCGGAAGCTCGTCGGCGCCGAGGGTTTCGCCGGCGAACAGGTTGGTCAGCGGCACCTCGGCGGTGGGCGCCAGCCAGTAATCCGTGCCTTCGAGCTTAAACAGATCGCCGGAAAATTTCGGAAGCTGTCCGGTGCCGTAGAGGCTGTTCGAGTTGACGATGAACGGCGGCAGGATTTCGCTGTATCCGTGTTCCCGCGTATGCACGTCGAGCATGAAGTTGATCAACGCGCGCTCGAGTTTAGCCCCGGCGCCGCGGTAAACGGCGAACCGCGCGCCGGCGATCTTGGCCGCCCGCTCGAAATCGAGTATCCCCAAATCGACTCCGATATCCCAGTGCGGCTTGGGGTCGAAAGTGAAATCGGGCGGCGCGCCCCACCTGGAGATTTCGACGTTGGCGGACTCGTCCCTGCCCGGCGGCACGGATTCGTGAGGGATATTCGGGATGCTCTCGAGGATGCCGCGCAGCGCTGCATCGAGGCTCTTGACCGCGTCCTCGCGCTGCTTGATTTGGGCCCCGACCGCCTTCGACCGCTCCATGGCGGCTGCCGCGCTTTGCCCCGCCCGCTTCGCCCGGGCGACCTCCGCGCTGAGTCGGTTCCGCTGCGACTTCAGCGCTTCGATTTCCGTAACCGCGGAACGGCGGCGGTTGTCGGCATCGAGAAATTCGTCGAGGATTTTCGGATCGATGCGGTCCCGAAGGAGAAGCTTCGCTTCTTCGAAATTGCGGCGCAGCCGGCCTGGGTCGAGCATTTCGTTTCAGGAGAGAAAACGCTGTGCAGTGAGCGGGAGGGGAACGACCAGTTTAGCGCGGGAGCGTTGTCCCCAGAGAGATAACTCGTAGCAATGGTTAACTCTTGAAGAGCGCGAACAGGCCGCCGCCGACCGCGCTGAGCAGCGCGACGGATATGGCGATGACCAGCGGCCAAAGCACCTTCTGGAGCGTATCGATGCGGGAGGTCAGAGTATCGATGCGGGAACCAAGTTCGGTTTCCATGCGGTCGATACGGGAGCCGAGCTCGGTTTCAACGCTGTCGATGCGGGAGCCCAGCTCGGTTTCAACGCTGTCGATGCGGGAGCCCAGCTCGGTTTCAACGCTGTCGATGCGGGCGCCCAGCTCGACGACGACGTTGTGGCCGGCCATATCGCGGACTTCCTCGACGGCCTCGTAGGCCGACTCGGCATCCACATCGGCGTTGCGCAGAGCGTGGAAGAGAGCGCCGGCAGGCCGCTCGGGGACGGTTACGGGCATCGCGAATGCTCCTTGTCGGACGGCGCCGGCGCTTGCGCGCCGCCACGCGATTATTGTAGCAGTTGGCGCCGCCTCACGGCTTGGGAAACCGCTCCGCAAGCAGCCGATTCGCTCGAACGGATCGGGAGATACGTTTCACCTTCATTCTTCCATTGAAAAAACTGCCGGCGGCTATCATAGGCACACGGAGAGGTTGGAAAGGCTTGTCGTCCTCGATCCCCAAACACGCAATCCGAAAAAGAAGCGCCCGACTAACGGTTTTCGCCGTTCTCTTGTCCCTGTCGGTCTGGACGGCCGCGTCCTGCGCGGCCGCCGCGGATTCCTGGAAAGGCGCCGGGCATCTCGACGCAGCCATCGAGCAGGCGGTCGCGGAAGGGACCGTTCCCGGAGCCGTCGTCCTGGTCGAGTCCCGCGGGCGGGTTCTTCATCGCAAGGCGTACGGCAAGCGAAGCCTTTTCCCCGAGCCGGAGGAGACCGCCCCGGACACGATCTTCGACTGCGCATCGTTGACCAAGGTCGTCGCGACGGCGCCCGCGGTCATGATGCTGGTCGAAGAGGGCAAGGTGCGCCTCGACGACCGCCTGACCCGGTATCTGCCGGGGTTCCAAGGCTCGCCCGAGATTACGGTTCGGCATCTCTTGACGCATTACTCGGGCCTGCGTCCGGATCTCGACATCGAACCCGAGTGGAGCGGATACGAGACGGGCATCGCCTTAGCCTACGCCGAGCAACCGGTTGCCCCGCCGGGGTCGCGCTTTATCTACAGCGACATCAATTACATTCTGTTGGCCGAGGTCGTGCGCAAGATTTCCGGAATGCGCGTCGATGCGTTCGCGCAGAAGCGCATTTTCGATCCCTTGCGCATGACCGACACGGGCTTTCTGCCCGCCGCAAGCCTGCGCCGGCGCATCGCTCCGACAGAGCGCCTCGAAGACGGAATCATCCTGCGGGGAGTGGTGCATGACCCCACGACGCGGTTCATGGGCGGGGTCTCCGGCCACGCCGGAATGTTTTCGACGGCGGACAACCTCGCCCGCTTCGCCCGCATGATGCTGAACGGCGGGCGCCTCGACGGCGCGCGCATACTCAGCCCGCTCAGCGTGCTGCAAATGACGACGCCGCAAAGCCCCGACGGCAAGCAGGACCGCGGCATCGGCTGGGACATCGCTTCTCCCTACGCCTCGCCGCGCGGCGATCTTTTCGTCGAAGGTTCTTACGGCCATACGGGATTCACCGGGACCTCGATGTGGCTCGACCCCTTCAGCGACTCGTTTGTCGTGCTGCTGACCAACCGCGTTCATCCCACGCGAAAAACTTCGGTTGTCGGTCTGCGCAGCCGGGTCGCATCGATAGCGGCGGCGGCGGTCAGAGGGATCGACGACAGCGCTCTTCGCAAGCGTCGATGGGGCGGAAAGGGCGGCGACATTCCGCTTGCCCATGACGTTCGCACCGGGCTCGACGCGCTGGCGGCCGAGCAATTCGCGCGGCTCAAAGGAAAAACTCTCGGGTTGATCACCAACCAGACGGGAATCGACCGCGAGGGCCGCCGCAATATCGACTTGCTCGCCGCCGCGGACGGTGTGCGGCTGCAGGCGATCCTGACGCCCGAGCACGGGCTGGAGGGCTTGCTGGACGAGTCCGAAATCGGCGACGGCGTGGACGGCGCGACCGGGCTGCCCGTCATCAGCCTTTACCGCGGGGAGCGACGCCGTCCCACAGCGGAAATGCTGCAAGGGCTGCATGCATTGGTTTTCGACATCCAGGACATCGGCGCCAGATTCTACACCTATATCACGACGATGGGCTACGCAATGGAGGCCGCGGCCGCGGCCGGAATCGAGTTTTTCGTCTTGGACAGACCTAATCCCATCGGCGGGACACAAGTCGAAGGCCCAATGCTGGACGACGATTTGCGGTCTTTCATCGGCTACCACCCAATGCCGGTACGGCACGGGATGACCGTCGGCGAGTTGGCTCGGATGTGGAATGCGGAACGGAAAATCGGTGTCGATCTCAAGGTTGTGCCGATGAAAGGATGGCGCCGTGACCTCTGGTTCGATGAAACCGGGTTGCCCTGGATCAATCCGTCGCCCAACATCAGAAACCTCGACCAAGCGATCCTATATCCCGGAATCGCATTGTTGGAAGGACTCGCGAACTATTCCGTCGGACGGGGAACGGACACCCCATTTCAATTCGTCGGCGCGGATTGGGTCGATGGTTCCGACTTGGCGGCCGCCCTGCGGCGCCGCGCAATTCCAGGGGTGCGCGTTTACGCGCGGAGCCTGAAGCCAACCGCTTCGCGCTTTGCAGGGAAAACTATCGGCGGCGTGCAATTTTCGATCGCCGACCGCAATTCCTTGCGCCCGACGACGCTGGGACTGGAAATCGCGGCGGCCCTGGTCAAGCTGTATCCGGACCGCGTGAATCTTGCCGAAACCGAGAAGCTGATCGGAAATCGACGGGTTATCGACGCTCTCCGCGCCGGCCGCGGATTGGAGCGGGCTGACGGGGAAGTCGAGGCGTTTCGGGAGCGACGGAGCCGTTTTCTGCTTTATTGAACCCCGGCAGGCCGCCCCCGACGCGAGAGAAATTGCTACTCGCCGCTTTCCTGGGCTTTGCGGCGCTCTTCGGCCTCCTTCATCCAGCCGGGCCGGCGACCGCGGCGCTTTCCTCTCCCTTGCGCCAATCGATCCAGCGCTTCGATCGCCTCTTCGATTTGCTCGCGCTCGCGGCGCAACTCGGCAATGATCTTATCAACATCCATCTTGACTTCAACCTCCTGATTGTAAAATCCGCTTTCGATTGCAGACGTATTGCAGCCCCGCCGCCAATCCTTACGTCATGAAGAGGCGGCTGAAACCGTTCCGCAGCCGAAATGCAGATAGAACTTTTTGTTCTTGCTTGAGTTTATACCAAATAACAATTAACGGAATCAAGAATTCTCGCTTCAAATGGAAAAAATCGGCAATTGCTATCGCGCCGGGACAAATGCTCTCCGGCATTCAGCCGGGCGCCGCGGCATGACGCTGCTTTTTATGCGGCGCGCGGCGGCTCCGAGCCGACGAGCCTTGACGCCAGCAGGCCGACCAGATAAGTCACCGTTGCGCCAATGACTACATACCAGGTCCAGGCAATGGATGTGGCGAATGTAACGTATCCGATCGCGGCGAAGCCTGCGCCCATGCCCACGCCGGCGGCTTTTTGCGACGTGCTTTTGGTGAACACGCCGAGGCTGAAAACGCCCAGCATCGCCCCCAGCGGAACCGATGCAATCGCCAGCCCGTCTTCGAGCACCGATTGACTGATGCGCCCCGCAACGATCCCGATTCCGAGCAGAACGGCTCCCCAGAACAGGGTTGCGATGCGGGAAATGCCCAGGAGTTTCTCTTGTGCTTTGCCGTTTTGACCGGTCAAGGGAATATAGAAGTCCATGACGGTCGTCGACGCCAGCGAATTCAGCGCAGCGCTGATGTTCGACATCGCGGCGGCAAGAATGGCGGCGATGACGATGCCCGAAACCACGGGCGGCAAGAAGTTCCAGACGAAGCTGGGATAGAGTCGGTCGAGCTGTTCCGGAGCCGCCAGGCCGTTCTGCTTGTAGAAGACGAACAGCAGAATCCCAATCAGCAGAAAAAGCGTAAACTGCAAAAAAATCACGACCCAGCTCGCCAGCAGCGCGGCCTTGCTTTCGGCTTCGGTTCGAGCGGCAAGAAGACGCTGGACGACCAACTGGTCGGTGCCGTGCGTCGCCGTGCTCAGGAAGCAGCCGCCCAGGAGGCCGGCCCAGAACGAGTAAGTTTCGCTGAAGAAGCCTGGATCGGAGAACCAGGTTTCGAAATGAAAAATGCGGAACTTGCCGGCGGCCGAAGCGAGCGGCGCAGCGGCGGCCCATCCCCCGGGGATATTCTCCAGCACCATCCAGAAACTCAGCAGCGCGCCCGAAACGTAGAGGACCATTTGGACTACGTCGGTCCAGATGACGGCGGTCATGCCGCCGTGAAAGGTGTACAGCAGCGTGAGGAAAGTAATGATTACGATCGAGGCGGTGTCGCCGGTGCCGAGCGCCACGGACACCACGATAGAGATGGCGAATACGCGGACGCCCTCCGCCAAAGCCCGCGTGATTAAAAAAGTGCCGGCGGTGAAGCGGCGCAGCCCCTCGCCGAAGCGGCGCCGGATCAGCTCGTAGGCGGTGTACATTTCGCCGCGCCTGTAGGCGGGGATAAACACCAGCGAAATGAATATCCGCGCCAGCAGATAGCCGAAAACAAGCTGGAGAAACCCGAGATCGGAGCCGAACGCGAGAGCCGGGGTGCCGATGATGGTCAGCGTGCTGGTTTCGGCGGCGACAATCGACAGCGAAATCGCCCACCACGGGGCGTCCCGACCGCCCAGAAAGTAGTCCTTCAGCGATTTCTGCGAGTGCCGGAAGCGCGAGCCGAAAACGGTGACGGCGACGAGGTACCCCGCGACGATGGCGAGATCCAGGATACGATCCGGCAAGAAATCAGCAACTCCCGCGAAACCCGTGGATTGTAGCAGACGAACGCCGCGGCCCGCCCGTTCGGTAAAATACAAACGGCAAGGCGCAAATCAAGCGCAACGCCGCTGCGGGACGATTATGCCCCTTGCATCCGGGCGCCTTTGCTTATATACTTGCCGATTAGCCCCTGCTGCATTCAGACGTGCGATGATAGATGGAAACACCCATCGACACGAGAGTTTGGGAGACGAAACGAGTATGTTGAAAAAAGTTACGCCCTTAGCCGTTACGACGTGCCTGCTGGTCATGGTTGCCGCAGTCGCCGTCCCGTATCCGCAGGCGGAAAAGAAGTACAAGGACCGCGGCGAATACGACGTGCTGTCCAAGGTCTATGCGGAAGCCGACCCGACGAAGAAACTTGCCCTGCTGGACGAGTGGACCGAGAAATACCCCGAAACGGATTACCACGTCGAACGCACGCAGTTCTATCTGGACAGCTACCAGAAGACCAACCAGAGCGAGAAGGCCGTGGCGACGGCCAAGGAATTGCTCGAAAAGCTGCCCGGAAACTTTACGGCCAACTACGCCATTACCCTGCTCAGCCCGTACCTCGGCAAATCGGACGCCGGCACGCTCGACACCGCCGCCCAGGCTTCGAAGGATATGCTCGCCGGGATGGACAAACAATTTGCGGCCAAACCCGACAACGTTCCACAGGAAGCATGGGACAACGCCCGCAAGCAGGCCGAAGCGCTGGCGCATAAAACGATCGGCTGGGCCGCCATGCAGAAAAAGGACAATGTTGGGGCCGAAGAGGCCTTCACCCGGTCTTTGAAAATCGACCAGACCCAAGCTCAGGTTTCCTATTGGTTGGGCGACGTGGTTCTCAAGCAGAAAGACGTGAAGAAAAACGATCTGGCGATGTTCTCCTTCGCCCGCGCAGCGGTATACGACGGCCCGAATGCGATGCCGACCGAGGGCCGCCAACAGATCGCGGACTACGTGAAGAACCTGCTGCAGGGATATGCCGGCGAGACGGGTTTGAACGAGTATTGGCCGCGGCTCGAGGCCATGGCCAAGACTTCCCCGTTTCCGACCGAGGAGCTCAACTTCAAGTCGAAGGCCGAGTTGTCTTTCGAGGCCGAGCAAAGGGCTCGTGCGGAAGACCCGCTGCTCTACAAGTACATCGATCTCAAGGCGGCGTTGACCGGCGCCAACGGCGATGCTATCTGGGGCGATCTCAGGGGCAAGCTGACGCCGAAGATGAACGCCTACGTCGTGTCCGCGTCGCCGCCTGAGCGGCCCGCGACAATCAACCTGACGAGCAAGCCGGGGGGCGCGACCGAAATCGTGCTCAATCTCGAAAACCGCCGGCGCACCGGCGTCAGGTCGGGCAGCAAGCTCACGATCGACGGCGTGGCCACGTCGCTGACGAAAGAACCGTTCCGGCTGGTGCTGAACGACGGACACACTTTCTAGCCGCTGCCCGATCGACTCCCGCCAAAAGCGGCCGTCCTTCGCGGCGGGCGGTTTTGTATGGTGAAAGCTGTGCGCCGCAAAGGAATCCTGTTCTTCCCCGTGGTTGCCGCCCTGGCCGTTGCAGCCGAGCCTGTCGCGGTGCGCTACGCACCGGCCGACGGGGAGGCATTTATCGCCGTGAGCGTCGTGACGCGAACCGCAACTATCGGCGAAAAGGCGCCGAAGACCGACGTCAGCAAAAAAAAGTCGCGGGTCGTCGCCCACCGGACGGAAGAGGGCTTCAAGAATGCTGTTACCGTCTTGTCATCCCGCTTCGAGCACGAAGGCCACCCCATTGCCAGCCCTGTGTTCGCGGCAATGGAGGGTCTCGAATTGACCTATCGACTCGACGCCGAGGGCAGGCTGCTGGCGGTCACGGGCTACGAAAAGCTGGCCGATGCGCTGAAAGCGAAGTTCCCGCCGGCCATCTCGCAAGCGATGGCGCCGTTGCTGGACTACCGTTCGATCCGCCTCCGCGACGAGGCGCAATACCGTGAACTTTACGAGGAATTCATCGGCAAGACGTTCACGCCCGGAACGGCGCAGGCGTCCGCAAAGGCTTATGCCCTGCCCTACGGCGGGGCGATTCCGTTATACGTCATTACGGAGGTCGGCTTGCAGGGCCGCGGGCCGCGGCGGCGCCTGAAGTTGCGGCAGACTTTCGGCAGCAACGCGGAAAAGCTGGCCGCGGCGCACGGCGCAGTCGATGCGGGCG
The DNA here is from genome assembly GCA_965214915.1 of Bryobacterales bacterium. Lineage (GTDB taxonomy): Bacteria > Acidobacteriota > Terriglobia > Bryobacterales > UBA6623 > CATQHP01. Next base: position 1,340,715 of record CBDCCP010000002.1, read on the forward strand.
CTTTGCGAGCGGCGGCGAAGAACATCAAGGCGGCGTCGGCCAAGAAGTACATAACGGCATCGGTCGAGGGCTCCGGCGAAGTCGTGCTCGAACCGGACACTCTCTTTATCGTGTCTCGCAATTCTTCCGCCGATATCGCCTTGGAGATCGCGCAGCCGCCGAAAGATGCGCTGAAGGTTTCGCTGCGGGAAGCGCGCGAGTTCACCAGCGAGCGGGAAACGGAGTCGGCCCCTTAGCTTCGAACAAGCCGGGGCCGCAGGGCCGTTAAACTCGAAAGGCGAAGCGCATGAAGCTGGCGTTGGCGCAGATCAATCCCACCGTGGGAGATCTCCGCGGCAATGCCGGCCGCGTTTTCGATTTCGCTCGGCGGGCCGACGCGCAGGGCGCGGATCTGGTCGTTTTTCCGGAGTTGTGCCTGAGCGGGTATCCGCCGCGGGACCTGGTCAACGTAACCGCCTTCCTGCAAGACGGCGAGGATCGATTGCAGCGCCTGGCGGAGCTGACGCGCGGCCTTCGCGCCGGCCTGATCGTGGGCTATGCCGGATTCGACCTGGCCTCCGGTCCTCGGCAAGCGGGCAATTGCGCAGCGTATCTAGCGGACGGCGCGATTGTCTTCCGCCAGCAGAAGATGCTGTTGCCCACCTACGACGTTTTCGACGAGCAGCGCCATTTCTCGCCCGCAACGGAGCAGTCCGTATGCGTGATCGGGGGGCGGCGGGTCGGCATCACCATCTGTGAAGACGCCTGGAACGACAAGCAGTTCTGGGAGCGCCCTTTGTACGCCCGCGACCCGGTCGAAGAGCTTGCCGCCAAGGGAATCGACCTGCTGGTCAACATTTCTGCGTCGCCCTACCACATGTATAAGCGCGGGCTGCGTCTGGAGATGATCCGCGCCGCGGCGCGGCGGCACGGAGTTCCGGCGGTAATGGTCAATCAAGTCGGCGGCAACGACCATCTGGTCTTCGACGGATCGAGCTTTGCCGTTGACGCGGCCGGCAGCTTGGCCGCGCGGGCCGATTCCTTCCAGGAAGATCTCGTTTTCTGGGAAATCGGGGAACCGGACCGGACGGGCGGCATGCACGGCAAGCAGTGGCCCGCCGCGGACTCCGCGGACGAGCACGAAGCGGTTTACGACGCGCTCGTGCTCGGCGCCCGGGATTACGTTCATAAATGCGGATTCCGTAAAGCGATCGTCGGGATCAGCGGCGGAATCGACTCGGCCCTGACCGTTGTCCTCGCAACGGATGCGCTCGGCGCCGAGAACGTGACGGGAGTGGCCATGCCCGGCCCTTATTCCTCCGCGGGCAGCGTGATCGATGCGCGTCATACCGCGCAAACCTTGGGCATCCGCTTCGAAGTGCTCGACATCAACGGCGCTTGCCGCAGCTTCGAGTCGATGCTCGCGGGGTTGTTCCAGGGAACCGAGCGGAACATTGCGGAAGAGAATCTTCAAGCCCGCTTGCGCGGGAACACGCTGATGACCCTTTCCAACAAGTTCGGCGGCCTGGTGCTGACGACCGGAAACAAGAGCGAGCTGGCGGTCGGCTATTGCACGCTCTACGGCGATATGTGCGGGGGGCTGGCGGTGATCAGCGACGTGCCCAAGACCTTGGTTTACAGCTTGGCGCGCGTAGCGAACAAAAGGCGCCCCGGAGCGATTGCGGAGTCGGTGCTCACGAAGCCTCCTTCCGCCGAGTTGCGTCCGGACCAGAAGGACACGGATTCACTGCCGCCGTATGAAGTCCTGGACCCGATTCTGCAACTTTACGTGGAAGAAAATTTCGAAGCGGCGAAAATCGCGGAGCAACTCGGCCTGCCGCTCGATCTCGTGACCGACATCACGCGCAAGGTCGACCGCAACGAATACAAGCGGCAACAGGCGGCGCCCGGATTGCGCGTAACTTCGAAGGCGTTCGGCATCGGACGCCGGTTTCCGATCGCGCACCGCTTTGTCCGTTAAGCAGTCCGTGATGAAAGCGCCGTGGGTGGCGCGCGGACTCCTGCAGCGTTTTGCCCAGCCGCGCGGCCGCTGCGCGACAATTCCGTCATTTTGAACTCGACATTCGGCGGAGAACCGCCACAATAGAAGGAATGACCTCGAAACGCCCCCGCCGCCGGACGCTTGCCATCGTTTCGTTCGCCGCAATCGGCGCGCTTGCCGCCGGCATCGTCGTCGCCAACGCCATAGGCGTCAAAGTTACCTTGAGCGGGTCGGGCCTCTACCCGGTGTTCGAGCGACCGGACAGCGAAGCGCACTACCGCCAAATCGAAGCCGACCGAGCAGGAAATGCGGCCACCGTTCCCGTTCCCGCAGCGGCCGTGCCGGACGCTTCGCCCGACGCCGCGGCGAAGCCCGCCGCAGAGATTTCCGAGCCGATAACCGATAACGCCAAGCCTTCCGCGAACTACTGGGCCGAATTCCGCGGCCCGGGCCGGGCGGGCATCTACGCTCAACAGCCGATCGACACCGATTGGCCCGCCAAGGGGCCGCCCGAGCTTTGGCGGCAGAAGATCGGCGGCGGCTACGCCTCCCTGGCGATTGCCGAAGGGAAAATCTATACGATCGAGCAGCGCCGGGACAAGGAAGTCGTTGCGGCCTACGACTTCGAAACCGGGCGTCAGGTTTGGGAACGGGCATGGCGGGCAAAGTTTTCCGAATCGATGGGCGGCGACGGGCCGCGCGCGACGCCTACCTGGCATGACGGAAAAATCTACGCGCTCGGCGCGGTCGGCGATCTTTATTGCCTCGACGCCGACAACGGGGATATCCTCTGGAACCGCAACATCCTGTCCGATGCAGGAGCCGTCAACCTGACTTGGGGCATGGCGGCCGCGCCGCTGATCGTCGACGATTTTGTAGTGACGTTGCCGGGCGGGCGTTCCGGCAAATCGGTCGTTGCTTACGACCGCAACTCCGGCGATATCCGCTGGACGGCGCAGGACGACAAGCAAGGCTACACGTCGCCGCAAGTCGCAACTCTGGCGGGACGGCGGCAACTGGTCATTGTCAGCGGCGAACGCATCTTCGGGGCAAGCATCGAAGACGGCTCGCTGCTGTGGGCACACGAGTGGAAAACCGACTACGACGCAAACTGCGCGCAGCCGCTGATCGTTGACGGCGATCATGTTTTCCTGTCCTCCGGCTACGGCCACGGCGCAACGCTGCTCAAGATTACCGCCTCGGGAGACCGCTTTTCGGCCCGCGAGGTTTGGTTCAGCCGCAACATGAAGAACAAGTTCAACCCTTCGGTTCTGGTCGACGGGGTCGTTTACGGCCTGGACGAAGGCATTCTGGCCGCCGTCGACGTCTGGACGGGAGAGCGTCTCTGGAAGGGCGGCCGCTACCGTTTCGGTCAATTGCTCTACGCCTCGGGGCATCTGCTTGTCGTCAGCGAGCAAGGCGACTTGGCGCTGGTGAAGGCTACGCCGGAATCCCATCAAGAACTCGTGAAGTTCGAGGCGCTGAGCGGAAAGACCTGGAACGTGCCCGCCATGGCCGACGGGCGTCTGATCGTTCGCAACCAGACCGAGATGGCCGCCTACGACTTGAGACTGTGAACTCATGAAAGCCATTCCGGTAGCCGTTGTCGGCGTCGGAGCTTTCGGCAAGCAACATGCCCGCGTGTATGCAGGCATGGCGGAGGCCGAGCTCGTTGCCGTGGCGGACGCCGACCCGGAGCGCGCGCGGGAAGTAGCGGCGGAGTTCGGCTGCGAGGCGCTCACGGATCCGGCCGAGCTCACGGGCCGCGTACGGGCCGCAAGTCTGGCCGCGCCCACCACGGCGCACGGCGCCGCCGGCGTGGGCCTGCTCGCAGCAGGACTCGACGTTCTGGTCGAAAAGCCTCTCGCAGCGGATCTCGAAACGGCCGACGCGCTAATCGCCGCCGCCGATGCCAACGGCCGCATCCTCCAGGTCGGCCACCTCGAACGGTTCAACCCGATCGTCGAAGCCGCTCTCGACATGGCGGTCTTGCCATTGTTTTTCGAGGTTCACCGCATGAGTCCGTTCAGCCCGCGCAGCCTGGATACCGACGTCGTTCTGGATCTGATGATTCACGATCTCGACATTCTGCTCGCGCTGGTCGATTCGCCCATCGACCGCATCGAGGCTTGCGGACTGCCGATTATCTCGGCGCAGGCGGATATTGCCAGCGTCCGCATCGTTTTCGAAAACGGATGCGTGGCGAACCTGACCGCCAGCCGCATCTCGACGGAGAAGATTCGCAAGCTGCGCTTCTTCCAGCCGCGCCAATACATATCGGTCGATTACGCGCGCCGCGACGGCGTTGCCATCGGACTGGACGCGGGGAGCGGGTTGCGCTTCGAGCGCTTGACCGCGCAGGACGGCGAGCCCTTGGAGCGCCAACTCCGTTCTTTTCTGTCTGCCGTACAAAATCGCTCGCCGCCCCGCGTGGGCGGACGCGAGGCGCGGAAGGCGCTCGAGCTCGCCCTTAGAATAAGAGAGGCCATCGACCGCCATGCCGAAGTGGTAGCGGCTACGGTCGCGGCGCATTGATAAGTGAAGAGAGAGCCGACCGGCGAAGTTTTTTTCCTGCTCGAGGACTATTCCAAGAGCGTATCCGCCCGTGCTCTCGCCGGCGGAAACGCCGCTCTTGCGCCCGACCCGCAACCGTTGCGGCTATTGCTCGACGACTACCCGAAGCTACGCACGGACTGGCTCGAACGATATGCCGAAAAAGCCGACATCGGCCCGTCGGACACGCCTCCGCCGGTTTTTTTGACTGAGAAATTCGACCCGGTCGGAGGTTATGCGCAGAGTTCGGGAAGCGGGGTATGGCCCGCCGATCATGAGACTCCGCTCAAGCTGGAGGTCGCATGGCGGCCCGATGCGTTTCGGCGGCGCAAAGCGCAATTGGCCTCGGCGGCCGCGCATGGCTTGGCTCTGCTGCTGTTGACGCTGCCGGACGGGAAGACGATTGAGCCCACCGCGCCGATGGAGCGGGAATACTCCCAAATCACGTTGACCACGCCGTCTTCCGCCGAGTTGGCCGAGTTGATCGAGCAAACCGCAATCGAAGGCGAGGGAGACGGCGGATTCAAGGGACTGCGGGAGCCTCCGCGTCCGGCGCCGCCCGCGCCGGTCGAAAGCGAGGCTCCGCCGGCGCCGGAGCCACAGCCGGCGGCGGAGACCCCGCAGCCAATCGAGCCCCAGGAGCCTCCGGAACCCGAGCCCGAGCCTGAGAAGCCGGCCGTCGAGCCGGAAAAGCCCCCCGAAGAAACGGCGCCGCCGGCAGCCCGCAGCCCGGCGCCGGACCGCTTTCAACGCGGCCGGGAATTGGCCCAGGCGCGCAGCCTCCGCGAGTTGCCCATGCCCAAAGCCCCATCCGTGAAGAAACCGAAGCTGGAGCTCGAAGATCCCAAGGCGATGATGCCGGGAAGCGCCGGCAGGACGCAACTCGGCAGCGTCGAGTTGACCGCGCGGCCGGATCAGGTCATCGCCGGGGCGATCACCAACATGCAGCGCGGAGGCGGCAGGCAGGCCGTCGGCGACGGGGTCGGAAGCGCCATCGGCGGAGGCTACGTGCCGCCGTCTCCCGCCAACTCGGGTAGCCGGTTGGAGTTGCTGAGCGACCCCAGAGGCGTCGATTTCCGGCCGTATCTGATGCAGGTTCTCGGCTCCGTTCGCCGCAACTGGTTCGCAGTGATCCCGGAGAGCGCGCGCCTGGGCATGTCGCGCGGGCGGGTGCTGATTCAGTTCTCGGTCGCCCGCAACGGTTCGGTGCCGAAGCTGGTGATCGCCGGCCCCTCGGGCACGCCGCCCCTCGACCGGGCCGCGGTTGCCGGCATCAGCGCCTCGAATCCGTTCCCGCCGCTGCCGTCCGAGTTTACGGGCAGCGATATCCGCTTGCAGTTCACGTTTCTCTACAATATGAAGACGCGCTGAGGCGATTCGATTCGTGCATGACATGGCAACTGCGGGCGCTCCCGTGCATCGGCGCGATTTTTTAGGCGGCGGATTGGCCGCGGCCCTGTTGGCGTCCTGCGCGCCCTCCGGCAAGCGGGAGGCGGCGCCGTGGAACATCGTCTGGATCGTTGCCGACGATCTTTCGCCGGACTTGAGCTGCTACGGCTCGACCGAGGTCGATACCCCCAACATCGACCGCTTGGCGCGCGAAGGGGCGCGGTTTACCAACGCCTACATCACCTGCCCGGTGTGCTCGCCTTCGCGCTCGGCATTGATCACCGGCGTGTACCAGACCTCGATCGGCGCTCACCACCATCGCAGCCACCGCGAGGACGGCTACGCCCTCCCTGCCCCGGTCGGAATGATCACCGACTACTTTCGGCAAGCCGGATACTACACGGTCAACGACCACGAAAGCGGACTCGGCGGGCGCAACAAGACCGATTACAACTTCAGTCACACAAAGCCGTTCGACGGGACGGACTGGCGCGGGCGGGCGGAGGGGCAGCCGTTTTACGCGCAGGTGAACATCTTCGAGCCGCACCGCGGGCGGCCGCCCGACATCTGGGCGTTTACCGGCCGCTTGGAGACAAAGACCGACCCGGATAAGGTAACTCCCCCGGATTACTACCCGAACGACGAGATTTCGCGCAAGGACTGGGCCGGCTATCTTGACGCTGTCCGGTTGCTGGACGAAAAGGTCGGGAAGACGCTCGAACGCATCGACGAGGACGGTCTGGCCGACAACACGATCGTGATTTTCTTCGGCGACCACGGCCGCCCCATGCCCCGCGACAAGCAGTTTCTCTACGACGGCGGCATCAAAATCCCGCTGATCGTTCGCTGGCCCGGCGGCCTCGAGCCCGGCGGCGTGCGCGACGAGTTGGTCAGCTCGATCGACCTCGCGGCGACATCGCTTTCTCTTGCGGGCATTCCGGTTCCCGAGCATATGCAGGGCAGAGTGTTTCTAGGCAGCGGCAAAATGCCGGACCGCGAATATGTCTTCGCCGCCCGGGACCGCTGCGACGAGACCGTGGACCGTATCCGCGCGGTGCGCGGCAAGCGCTTCAAGTACATTCGCAACTTCTACCCCGACCGCCCTTACATGCAACTCAACAGATACAAGGAAGTCTCGTATCCGATCTGGCGGCAAATGCAGCGTCTGGAGAAAGCCGGCAAGATCTCCGCCGAGGAATATCCGTTCCTGGCCAAAACGAGACCCCCGGAGGAACTCTACGACACCGAGGCCGACCCGAACGAGCTGCATAACCTGGCCGACTCCCCCGACCATCAGGAGACGTTGACCAAGATGGCGTCCGTGCTGGACCTGTGGATGCAGCAAACCGGCGACCGCGGAGTAGAGCCGGAAGACCCGGCAATCGCGGCATATTGGGAAGAACGGATGATCGAGGCATACCAAGACGTTTACCCCCTGATCGAGGGCCGCGAGGAGCCCTGGAAGTGAGCGGGAATCGACTTCCGGCCGCCTGCGCCGTGTTGTCCGCAGTCGGTCTGGCGGCCGGACTCGCCGGCCGCAGCTTACTGTTCGGCTGGTGCGCGATGATTCTGATCGCGCTGCTGGCGGCCTTGGGTTTCGGGGCGCGCGCATCCAAGCGGACCGCCGCTGTCCTCGCCTGCTTCGGCGCCCTTTTCTGCCTGCTGATCTACTTGAATCACGCCCTGCACGCCCCCGACGGGCCACTGGCTCCGTTCGCGGGGTTCCCGCCCGGAACAGCGGTTCTGGTCTATGCGATCGGGCCGCTGGGCCTGCTTCTGGGTCTGCTCTACGCTTTTTCTTTCGACAAAGAAATCCTTCCCGAGGAGCGGCAGAAAGCCTTTCTCGACCGCTTCGACTCGCGGAAGTAGAACTCTCAACCCATGCCCCTGGCGGATTCCCCCCTGATCATTCTGTGCGTCGTCGCCTACTTGGCGAGTTGCTTCGGCATCGGCGTCTGGGCGATGCGCCGGACGCACACGTCCTCCGACTTCTTCCTGGCGGGGAAATCGCTCGGCCCCCTGGTAGTGGTCATCGCCACGATTTCGAGCGTGATGAGCGGCTTCGGCTTCGTCGGCGGCCCGGGTTTGGTGTACCAGTCCGGCAGCAGCTCGCTCTGGATGGTGTTCGTAGCCTCTTTCAGCTTGCCGCTGGCGTTTCTTCTGGTCGGCAAGCGGCTGCGGCTGTTGGCCGAGGTCCGCGACGTTCTGACCATTCCCGACGCGGTGGCGGCCCGCTATGGAGGCCGCTGGCCGCCGCTCATGATGGGTATCGCGATCACTCTGGGAGTGCTGGGCTACCTCGGCACGCAGATCATGGCGGTAGGGATGGTCCTGCGCGCCGTTCTGGGCATCGAGTTGATTCCCGCGCTCGCGGTCGGACTCGGCGTATTGGCTTTTTACTCGATCGCCGGCGGAATCGTCGCCGGGGTTTATACCGATCTGTTTCAGGGAATCCTGATGCTGTGTGCTGCCGTCGCGGTTCTGCTGCAATGCCTGAAGGTCGGCGGCGGCATGACGGCGATCAGCGCAACGCTTTGGGCGATGGATCCCGAATACATCGGCCCCTGGGGGACGCGCGGGGCCATCACGTCGATCAGTTGGCTGCTGCTTTTCGGCATCGGAGCGATCGGCCAGCCGCATGCGATCACGAAGATGATGATGCTGAAAGACATCCGTCAGTTGAAATGGAGCGCTCCGGCAACAGGCGCCAGCTATCTGGTGCTGGCCATGCTGTGGATGAGCATCGGCCTGACGATGCGCACCCTCGTCGAAAGGGGCGCGCAGCCGGCCCTGGAAGATCCGGATTTGGCCGCCCCGTTGTTCCTGCTGCACTATACGCCTGAGTTGTTGGCCGGTCTGGTGTTCGCCGGCCTGCTCGCGGCCATCATGTCAACCGCGGATTCCTTTCTGAATCTGGGCGCGGCGGCCGTCGTCAGGGACATTCCCACGGCGCTTCGCGGCAAGCCCCTTCGGAATGAGCTCTATTGGTCGCGGGTCGCCACCGGAGCGTTGCTCGTGCTCTCGGCGTTTTTCGCGCTCTACATGGAAAATCTGATCGCCCTGCTGGGAACGTTCGGCTGGGGCACGTTCGCCGCCGCCATCGTTCCCAGCGTCGCCATCGGCATGAACTGGAAGCGCGCCACGGGCGCCGGCTGCGCTGCGTCGATCGCAACCAGCATCGTCCTGAATTTTGCCCTGGAGTTTTCCGCCCGGCACGAGATATACGCGCTGCCGCACGGCATCGCCGTCGGAGCGGTGTCGCTGCTGGCGGCGACCCTGGTGTTCATCGGCGTATCCCTGTTGACGCCGGAAGAGACTCCGGCGGACGACATCGACGCTCTGGTCGCGTTGTAGATGCGGCCGATTTTCCGATTCCTGCCGGGGCAGCACGCTTATCGGTTCCCGCTCCGGCTAAAATAGGGGCTTATGGCCGACAGGATGGTTAATTGCGCCAAGCTGAAACGGAAACTTCCGGGACTCGATGAAGTTCCCTTCGACAACGAGCTGGGCCGTAAAATCTATGACAACGTCTCGCAACTCGCCTGGGCTCAATGGACCGAGCACCTCAAAATGGTCATCAACGAGTACAGGCTCAATCCGGCGACTCTCGAGGCGCAAGAGCTCATCATGAGACAGATGGACGCATTCTTTTTCGGCGAAGGCGCGGCGCCCCCGCCCGAGTACGTCGCTCCGGAACGATGAAGCGCTCCGCTCTGCCGCTCGTTTTTCTGCTCGGTGTCTGGTGCGGCGCGACCGTCTTCATGTGGCAGGTGGCGATCCACAATTTCACCGTGGCCAACGCACTGGCCGAGTCCGACGACCGGGGCTTCAGAGCGGCGGTCGAAGGTCTGTCGGCCGAAAACCTGCGCGCCGCGGCGCGTTATCAAGCTTCCGAAGTCAACCGCCTTTTCTTCAACGGGTGGGGCTGGATGCAAGTCCCGCTCGCCGCGCTGGCGGTTTTTGCAGCTTGGCGGCTGCGCAACCGTCTCGCTCTCGCCGCGGTCGGCGTCATGACCGCGTTGACGCTCTTTCTGCAGCTTTACGTGGTTCCGCAAACGATCCGGCTCGGCCGTCTGATCGACTTTGCCCAAGAAGGAGAACAGGCTGCCGCAAGCGAAATGTTCTGGACGCTGCACCATGTCTATACGGGCCTCGATATGGCGAAATTCGTCCTGGGAATCGCCGCGGTTGTCATTGTGTTTGTCCGCAAGCCTTGAGGCGACCCGGAAGTCCGTAAGAAGCCGTTAACAATGACTGGTACACTGACATAAAGGGTTCTTATACGGGCTATGATCCAGGCGACCAAAAAGATTTGGCACAACGGCAAGTTCATTGCGTGGGACGACGCCAAAGTCCACGTGCTGACCCACGCCCTGCACTACGGCACCAGTGTTTTCGAAGGAATCCGCTGCTACGCAACGGCCCGGGGCGCGGCGATTTTCCGGCTCGACGACCATGTCCGCCGCATGTTCGACTCCTCGAAGATATATCGCATGGAGCCGCTGGGCTTTTCTCATGCGCAAATCGCCGAGGCCTGCCGGCGGACCGTCAGCGAAAACAGGTTGAACGCCTGCTATATCCGGCCGGTGGCTTTTCGAGGCTACGGCGAAGTCGGAGTTCTGTCGCTGGCGAATCCGATCGAAATCTATATCGCCTGTTGGGAATGGGGGAAATATCTGGGCGCCGAAGCGCTCAAGCAAGGCGTTGACGTTTGCATCTCTTCGTGGACCCGGATCGCTCCCAACACGCTGCCTGCCATGGCCAAGGTCGCGGCGAATTACATGAACTCGCAACTCATGAAGATGGAAGCGACCCTCAACGGCTATACCGAAGGCATCGCTCTCGACGCCTCGGGCTACATTTCCGAGGGCAGCGGCGAAAATATCTTCCTGGTTCATGACGGGCAGATCTATACGCCGCCGCTGGGTACGTCCGCGCTGCCCGGAATTACTCGCGACTCGGTGATCAAGATCGCCGGCGATCTGGGATACACGGTCAAGGAGCAGGCGATTCCGCGCGAGTGGCTGTATATCGCCGACGAGCTATTCTTCACGGGCACGGCAGCCGAGGTCACGCCGATCCGCTCGGTGGACAGGATCTCGATCGGAATCGGCAAACGCGGGCCGATTACCGAGCGGATTCAAGCCGAGTTTCTCGACATCGTCGAAGGGCGCATAGCAGACCGGCACGGCTGGCTCACGCCCCTGGACGCCTCCCGGAGAGCGGCGGCATAGGCGGAAGTGCCGTTCGATCGTTTTCCCCTCGACAGCGGCCGCCGGGAGGAGCCGCCGGCAAGCCTGAGACCGCTGCAACTCGGCCGCCCCTTTCAGCAGTGGCGGAGCGAAGACGACCTGCCGCACGCGCGGCGGCTGCGCCCGAGGAAACCGCGCGTCTGGCTGCACGTCTTGCTGTTCGCCCTGACGGCGGCGTCCACCGCATATGCGGTCGGCCCCTTGTATGCGGTCTGCTTGATGAGCATCCTTACGGCGCACGAGTTCGGCCATTACTTCGCGGCGCGCTTCCATCGGGTCGAAGCCAGTCTGCCGTACTTTATCCCGGCGCCTTCCCTCTTCGGCACGATGGGCGCGGTGATCCGCATGTCGCCGTATATACCGAGCCGCCGCGCGCTGTTCGACATCGCCGCGGCCGGACCGCTCGCCGGAATGGCTCTGGCGGCGCCGCTCAGCTTTGTCGGCATGCTGCTTTCCGAACGCACAGCGGTGGCGGAAAGCCCAGCCGGAACGATCATCCTGGGGGATCCGGTTCTGTTTCAAATCTTCGAACGCATCGTCTTCGGCCCCGGCGCGCCCGGCGAGACTGTGCTGCTGCACGACGTGGGGTTCGCGGGATGGGTGGGGCTGTTCGTCACCGCTCTCAACCTGCTGCCGATCGGGCAGCTTGACGGCGGGCATATCGGTTACGCCGTCTTCGGACAACGCAGCCGGCTGCTGGCCAAGCTGGCCTTCGGCGGACTGCTGCTCATGACCTTGACGATGAGCCCGCAATATGCGCTGTTCCTGATTCTGTTGTTCGTGTTCGGCATCAGGCATCCGCCGACGATGAACGACGCGGTTACGCTCGACCCCCCACGCAAGAAAATCGGTTGGCTGCTTGCCGCTACGTTCATTCTTTGCTTCACGCCCGTACCGCTCGATTTCGGCTTCTGAAAAGCGCCGGCTCAGCCCGTTGTCGAGAAAGCAACGAACTCGTCGCCGGACTGCGTATTGCCCTTGCCTCCGCCCGCGGCAATCACGACGAGCTGTTTGCCGTCCGCCTCGTAGGTGCATGGCGTAGCAAAGCCGCCCGCGTTCAACTCGGTTTCCCACAGCACCTCGCCCGTGTCCTGGTCGAAGGCTCGGAATTTCTTGTCGAACGTTCCGGCCATGAAAACCAGCCCGCCGGCGGTGGCGATCGTGCCGCCGTGAGACGGCGAGCCGGTCTTGGGGACGCCGCGCGCGGTCAACTCGGGGAACTCGCCGTTGACCACGCGCCAAACGAACTCGCCGCTCTCCAGGTCGATGGCCGTGACATAGCCCCAAGGCGGCTTGATCGCGGGGTAGCCCTCGCGGTCTTCGAACTCGCTGCGGTCGGGCAGCGCATAGTCGAACTTTTCGCCGGGCGCGGCGGCCAGTTGGATGCGATTCGTCGTTTCGTCGGAACTGACGAACACGCGATTCTTATGCGGGTTGCAGCAGCAGCCGCCCCACAGCGGCCCGCCGCGGAAGCCCGGATGCACCAGCGTGCCGCGGGTGCTCGGGGGCGTGAACAGATCTCCGGAATCCGTCGCGTCCCAGACGGCGGCGACCGCCGCATGCGCCTCGGGCGAGATGTCGGTGATATCCCGTTCGTGAAAGCCCTGACGGCTGACCGGCGGGGGCTTGGTGGGAAACGGCTGCGTGGGCCAGAGATGCTCGCCGCCGACGGAGGACATCGGAATGGGGCGTTCCTCGACGGGCCACACCGGCTCGCCCGTCTCACGGTGCAGAAAAAACAGGAAACCCTGCTTGGTGCATTGCGCCACGGCGTCGAAAGCGCGGCCGTTCTGAGTCATGCGGATCAACGCCGGCTGGGCGGGCAGATCGTAATCCCAAACATCGTGATGCACCGTCTGGTAGTGCCAAATGCGCTCGCCCGTCTCGGCGTTCAGGGCAAGGACGCAGTTGCCGAAGAGATTCGCGCCGATACGGTCGCCGCCATAGAAATCGAAAGCGGGCGACCCGGTTCCGGCGAACACGATGCCGCGCTCCACGTCGAGGCTCATGCCCGCCCAGTTGTTCGTTCCGCCGACATATTTGTAGGCGTTCGGCGGCCAGGTTTCATAGCCGAACTGCCCCGGCCGCGGGGTCGTGTGGAAGATCCAACGCCGCTTGCCGCTTAAGGCGTCGTAAGCGCGGATGTGGCCCGGCGCTTGCGGATAAGGCCCTTCGCCGCCGCCGCCGCCAACGATCAACAAGTCTTTATAAGCCACGACCGGACTGGTGCATTTAACGGAAACTCCCGTCATGTCGTGGTCGATGTCGCGGTTGAGATCGACCGCGCCGCCGGCCCCGAACCCCGCGTCGGGTTTTCCCGTCGCGGCGTCGAGGCTGTAGAGCCGGTTGCGAAACGTGCTGAAGATACGTTTCTCGGAACCGTCTTCGGACTGCCAATAGCAGACGCCTCGATTGATGCCGGCGCTGCGCCGGCCGCGCTCTCCGGCTGCGGGGTCGAAGCTCCACAGCAGTTCTCCGGTCGCCGCCTTGAGCGCCTGCACCTTCACCCGCGCGGTGGTGATGTACATCACCCCGTCAACCACGATCGGCGTGCATTCGATTGTCGTTTGCGGCCGCTGCATCGCGTCGCCCGTATGGTGAACCCAGACGGGCTTCAGGCCGGATACGTTAGCGGGGTCGATCCGGTCGAGCGGGGAGAAACGCGAAGCTCCGGCATCCCCGCCGTAATGCCGCCACTCGCGGTGCGGCCCGTCGGAGAGCCACCGGCGCGGTCCCGGAAGCGCCCAGACGGCGCCGCCGGCCTGCGCCGCGGCGACGGATTGTAAAAATGCCCTGCGGCTGACGTGCATGCCGGAATGATTATAGCGGAGCGGATTCGCTAAGCTATTCAGCGCAATGTCACGAGCTATGTACCGACGCCGCTTCCTTCAGCACTTGGCTGCTTCGCCTCTGTTCCTGGCCCTAACCGAAAACGCGCTGGCGGAGACCATCGGCAATCCCGACGAAGCGATCAACCTCTTCGATTTAAGAGACGCCGCGCAAAAAAATATCGCGCCGCAGCACTGGGGCTACCTGATGACGGGGTCGGACGACGATGCGACCATCCAAGCCAACCGCGAGGGCTTCAATCGGTTCCGCATCCGGCCCCGGCGGTTCAACGACGTCAGCGAGATCGACATGTCCATCGAGATGTTCGGCCGCAAGTACCCCTCGCCGATTTTCCTCTCGCCCGCCGGCTCGCAGGCGGCGTTCCATCCGCAGGGAGAGTTGGCCACGGCGCGCGCGGCGGCCGCCAAGGGGCATCAGATGACCCTGTCGACGACGTCTTCGACGTCCGTCGGCGACGTCGCCAAAGCTTACGGGCGCCCGCTGTGGTTTCAGCTTTACCCCACGCCCGAGTGGTCGGTGACCGAAGGGCTGATCCGGCGGGCCGAAGACGCCGGCTGTCCTCTGCTGGCGTTGACGGTGGACACGGCGACGCATTCCAACCGCGAGACGCTGGCGTTTGCCAAGCGCGCCAGCGACATCGATTGCAACGTCTGCCACAGGTACAAATTCCCCGAATCCATCGGGCGGAAAGCGAACTTTCGAGGCATCGACGTCTCGCGCCTCAAGACGTTTCAGAGAGGCTACGACTGGAAATTGATCGACCGTATCCGCAAAACGACCGATATGAAGCTCATTCCCAAGGGAGTGCAAACGCCCGAGGACGCCGAGGAGTGCGTGCGCCGGGGAATGGACGGCGTGTGGGTGTCGAACCACGGCGGGCGGCAACTCAACAGCCTGTTCTCGACGATCGAATCGCTCCCCGATATTGTCCAGGCCGTGGGCAAGAAAATCCCGATTCTGATCGACAGCGGCTTTCGCCGCGGCACTGACGTCTTCAAGGCGCTGGCCATCGGGGCCGACGCGGTGTGCATCGGCAGGCCGTACTTGTGGGGGCTCGGGGCGTTCGGCCAAGCCGGCGTCGAGAAAGCGCTCGATCTTTTCCGCGCCGAGATGGTTTACGACATGTCGCTCGCGGGCACGCCGAACATCGCCGCCATCACCAGCGAATTCGTCGAACGCAGGTAAGGCGCGCGCCGCCGCCGCGCCTCAGTAACGGTGCAGGTTGCGCGCCTGCTCGATCACTTCGTCGACTCCGGGCAGGAACGCCTTTTCCAGCGTTTCGCTGAACGGAACCGGGGTGTCCGGGGCGGCGATGCGAATCATGGGGCCGTCGAGGTGCTCGAAAGCGTGTTCGCCGACGATGCCGGCGAGTTCCCCGCCGAGCCCACCGGTCAAGGTGTCTTCATGCAGAAAGATGACCTTGTTGGTTTTGCGCACCGTTTCGAGAACCGCTTCGCGGTCGAGAGGCGCCAGCGTCCGCAGATCGAGAACCTCGATATCGATTCCTTCGGCGGCCAATTGCGCAGCGGCGTCGAGCGCGACATGCGCCATCCAGCCGTAGGCGACGATCGAGAGGTCGGTTCCTGCGCGCCGGATTTTCGCCTTGCTCAGCGGGACCGTGTAATCCCCGTCCGGCAAGCGCTCCTTGACCGAGCGGTACAGGTACTTGTGCTCCAGGAAAATCACCGGGTCGTTGTCGCGGATCGACGCTTTGATCAGGCCCTTGGCGTCATACGCGGTCGCCGGCTGCACAACCTTCAGGCCCGGCGTATGCACATAGGGCATCTCGACGTTCTGTGAATGGAACGGGCCGCCGTGGATGTTTCCGCCGGCGGGGGCGCGGATCACCATCGGCACTTGCTGCCCCCAGCGGTAGCGGCACTTGGCGGCGAAGTTTGTGATCTGATCGAAGCCGCAAGCCATGAAATCGGCGAACTGCATTTCGAGCACCGGCCGCAGCCCGTTGATCGCCGCGCCCGTTCCCGCGCCCACGATGGCCGATTCGGACAGCGGGGTATCCACCACGCGCTTTTTGCCGAAGCGCTCCAGCATCCCCGCAGTAGCCTTGAACGCTCCGCCGTACTCCGCCACGTCTTCGCCCATGACGAAAACATTCGGATCGCGCTCCATCTCTTCCCAAATGCCGGCGCGGATCGCTTCTACATAGGTGGTTTCCGTCATGCCTGCACTCACGGCGCCGGGCGGAGCCGCCCGTTGCCCGGCGCGGTTTCGTAAACGTCGTCCTCGATCGTGGAGGGATCGGGGAACGGCTGGGCGAGCGCCCACTCGACGGCGGCATCGATCTCATCGAGAACGCCCTTGCGAATTTGCTTGAAGTCCTGTTCCGTCGCCCATTCCCGATCCACCATGTACTTCTGCAGCATCAGGATCGGGTCTTTCCTCGACCACTCTTCGCGCAGCGAGCCGGGAACGTACTCGGCTCGGTCGTGCGCGGAATGCCCGCTCATGCGGAATGTCTTGCACTCGATGAGATACGGCCCGTTGCCGCCGCGCACGTGCTCCAACGCCCGCTGCGTCGCCCGGAAAACCGCGAGGACATCGTTGCCGGACACGATTTCCGCCGGCATGCCGTAGCCCGGCGCCCGCTCGACCACGTCATCGATGTTCATTTGGCCGGCGAGCGGAGTCGAGTAAGCATATTGGTTGTTGTTGCACAGATAGACGATGGGCAGATTCATGACCGTGGCCATGTTGAGACCCTCGTGCCAATCGCCGCGGCTGGTCGCGCCGTCGCCGAAGTAATTGAAGACGACGTTCGATTCGCCGCGGTACTTCATCGCCAGCGCCAGCCCCCCGGCAACGGGAACGCTGGCGCCGATCGACGAGATGATCGGCACGCAATGGCGCCGGGCGCAGCCCATGTGCATGTTGCCGTCGCGTCCGCCCGTCAGCCCCCCGGCGCGGCCCATATACTGCGCCAGGATTTCTTTCGGAGTGATGCCGCGAATGAGCAGAGCGCCCATATCGCGGTGCGACGGCGTCAACCAGTCGCCGGGCTGCGAAAGAATTGCGCTTCCGACCGATATCGCTTCCTGACCGCGCCCGGTATAACAACCGCCGACGACTTTTCCCTGCCGGTAGAGCTTGCTCTCGATGCGGTCTTCCAACTCCCGCATCATCACCATGTGATGCAGGAGCGTTCGAGCGAGATCGAGATCGATCTCCGCGGCCGGGAGTGCGACAGCTATTGCGCCCATACCATCCATGCACGATATAACATGACCGGGCGGTTTGCAAGTCCGTTGCGCAAGCTCGGCTAATATCAAAACATTTACTGGAATGAATGTTTCAGGTTTGCCCCGAACGCGGGCTGTGGAACTGTTGCCGGAAAACACCGACCCGCAGCGCGCGGACTCGCCTGCTATGGTTTGGGAAGGGCGCGGCGGCCCGCGCGGCGGCTCTTCACGTTGACGAAACCGACTGCAGGCAGAAGCTTCTTGCGGCATTTCCTCGGGGTCAAGGCGCGCACGGCCTTCGGCAGGCGCATCACGCCCCCGTTCGTCACCCTCTACGTTACGACGAAATGCGACGAGCGGTGCATCCACTGCTACTACTGGGACGAGCTCAACCCCCGCCCGAACCGCGATTTCACTCTGGCCGAATTCGAGAAGACATTGGCCTCGATGGGCGAGATCTACAACTTGTTCATCGGCGGCGGCGAGCCGTTCCTCAGGCCCGACCTGGCGGCGATTCTGCTGGCGGCCTACGCGACCAACCGCGTCGCGAACGTCTATGTCCCCACGAACGGGCAGCATGCCCGGCGCACAGTGGAAACGCTTGAAGCGGTTCTCACCGGCGCGCCGTCGATGCGCTTTCATCTCAATCTCAGCGTCGATCACGTCGACCCGCAAGAACACGACCGCATCAGAGGCAAGGCGGGAGCCTTTCGCAAGCTGCTGGGAACTTATGAAGCCGTCCGGCCGCTGCGGGAGCGCTTTCCGCATCTGATCGTGCATACGTTGACGACCGTTATGAAGAACAATCAGCGTGACATTCTGCGTATCCACGAGGAGTTGAAGCGCCGCTTCGACCCCGACAGCGTCTCGTACAACTACTGCCGCGGAAACCCCCTCGACCCTAAGCAGACGGAAGTGGACCCCGGCATCTACCGCCGACTCGCCGAGCGGGTCGCGCGCGACTGCCGCTCGGGGGCGTTCCGTGACGGAGCATTCGGCGCCGTCAACCACGCCCTCGACCGCCGCGTGCGCGCAAGCGTCGAACGGACCGCCGTCACGCAGCGCCCACAGTTTTCTTGCGTTTCCGGACGCCTGGCCTGCGTCATTTACAGCAACGGCGACGTGACGGAGTGCGAGATCGAGAACTCGCCGTTCGGAAACCTGCGGAACGCGGACTACGATTTCCCCAGGCTGTGGTTCGCGGACAACGCTCGCAAGATCGCGGACAAGGCCGCCGACGGCTGTTTTTGCACGCACGAATGCGGGCATTACGCCTCGACAATCTACAGCGCCGGCCGCTTGGCAAGGACGGCCTTCGAGGCCGCAGCGCGGCGTTGACTTGCAGCTTGCCTTGGCCTACCATCGGGAGAGTTACCTGCGGCCGCCGTCGGCTCGATTGCAACCGCTCGTCCGGCGCGCAGCCGTTGCCGCCGGCCGGCATGGGGCCGGCCGTTGTCCGCAAAGACCCCGGCTTTCGCGTACGCCCCGGCATCCAATGACCGATTGTCCCCGGAGGCAGTGATGTTCAGCGGTATTCGAGAACAGGTCCAAGCCGTCTTCAAGCACGACCCGGCGGCCAAGAGCGCGCTGGAGGTCTTGCTCTGCTATCCGGGGGTGCATGCGATCCTGATCCACCGGGTCTCGCATTGGCTTTACGGCAAGGGCCTCTACGTCGTCTCCCGACTGCTGTCCCATTTCGCCCGCTGGATGACGGGGATCGAAATCCACCCGGGCGCCCGTATCGGCCGCCGCTTCTTCATCGACCACGGCATGGGCGTCGTCATCGGCGAAACCGCCGTCATCGGCGACGACGTGCTGCTCTACCAGGGCGTCACTCTTGGCGGAACCGGCCACGAAAAAGAAAAGCGGCACCCGACGTTGGGGAATCATGTCGTCATCGGCTCGGGGGCCAAGGTTCTGGGCAACATCGATCTCGGCGAATGGGTCAAGGTCGGAGCGGGGTCGGTCGTCGTCAAGCCGGCGCCCGCGCACTCGACCGTGGTCGGCATTCCGGGGCGGGTCGTGGCGGTGAAAGGCGTAGCCATGACCGCGGACGAGTGGCAGATGCTCGAACACGGCCAACTGCCGGACCCCGTCGGCCAGACGATGGCCAATCTCAACGAAAGGCTGGCGTTGCTCGAAGCCGAGGCCAAGGCGCGCAAGCCGCCTCCTCACGATCCGGCGAGCGCGATGCCGGGCGGCTGAGCCGACTTCGTCCGCCGGCGGCATTCCACCCTGCCGGTCACTTCTTGAACAGATCGTCGAACGCGGCCCGCGCGCTGGGGGTCCGGTCGGCGGCGGCGCTCCGGCTGAGCGCATCGACGGATGTCCGGGGATCGAAGTAGCCGCAGAAATTCGAGCGGTCCTTGTCTTTCACCCATTCGGCCTGGGGTTCCGCGCACTGATTGTTGCGGGAGGGGTCGAAGAATCGGCAGTGTGCGCAAGAGTGAAGATCGGCGCCGCATTGCGCGCATACGTCACGCCGGTAGATCTTGCCGCCCGGCAACAATGAACGCTTGGCGCCGCACTGCTGACAGCTCACCGCAACATCGTTCATAATAGGAATCGGCTTCAGATTAACATGTTTTCCGTCAACCGTTTACGCCTGTTCCTAGGCGCTGGGGCGCTGCTTGCGCTGTCGGGCTGCGGCGGCGGGAAGATACCGACTACCCGCTATTACACCCTCGATCTTGCAGCGCCGGCGCCCGCTCCGCAGCGTCTCCCGTTCTTCGGCGTCGTGATGCCGTTCCGCGCGGCCGGGATCGTCGACCGCAACCGCATCGTCTATCGCGAGTCGCGCGAGGAAGTCGGCTTTTACGAGTACCACAAGTGGGCGCAGAACCCGCGGACGGAAATCGCCGATGCTCTGATCAAGCAGCTTCTGGCCCGAGGCAGCTTTTCGAGTCTGACTCTCTTCGACGGCCGCACGAAGAGCGACTACATCCTGCGCGGCAGCATCGAAAGACTGGAAGAAATAGACTACGACCCACCGGTCTCCGCGGCGGTCGAAATTTCCCTGGAGTTGATCGACGGCAAAAGTGCGGAGGTTGTCTGGTCGGCCGCCGCGGCCAAGACGGGGCCGGTAACCAGCGGCGACGTGCGCTCGGTCGTCAGCGGACTGAGCCAGGCCGCCGATCAAAGCGTCAGTGAGTTGGCCGGCAAGCTCGACAGCTACCTGCGTTCCATCGACTGAGCCTTCTGCAGTACCGATTCTTCGAATCCATCGCGCGGCCAAAGAACCAGCGGCGAAACCGGCCGCGCGCGACAAGATACAATGGCGCTGTGACCCAACGCGGCCCCTACCCCGGTCGACGCGAGTTGCTCGCCTATTCGGCGGCATTCGGCGCGGCGTTTACGGCGCGTCAAGGGTTTGCCGCGCAACCCGCGGCGGCGGCTCCGCGGCCCCAGCAGGCGCACAAGCGCTACGACATGAAAAAGTCGATCAACCTGTGGGCGTTTCCCTACCCCGACAAGTGGACGCTGCGCGAGTGCCTGCAGATCGCCAAGGACGCCGGCTTCGACGCCGTCGAGCCCAACTTCAATCTGGAGGGCGAATTTTCCGCTGAATCGACCGACGACGAGCTCCGCTCGGTCAGGACATTGGCCGACGAAATCGGCATCGAAATCAGCGGGTTGTGCTCATTTCTTTTCTGGCCGTATTCGATGACCCACAACGACCCCGATCGCCGGGAGAAAGGCATCGAGCTGGCGGGCCGCATGATCGAAGCCGCCGCGCTTGTGCAAACCGAAAATCTGCTCGTCGTGCCGGGCGCGGTTTACGTTCCGTGGATCGAGGACTCCGACCCCGTGCCCAACGACGTTTGCGACCGCCGCGCCCGCGAAGCGGTCCGCCGCCTGATTCCGGCGGCCGAAAAAGCCGGCGTATCGCTCAACATCGAGAACATCTTCGCCAACGGCTATCTGTTCAGCCCGCAAGAGATCGCCGCATTCGTCGACAGCTTCGGCAGCGCCGCGGTCAACGTCCACTTCGACACGGGGAACATCATGCACTACCAGTTCCCCGAGCATTGGATTCCCGTCTTGGGAAAACGCATTCGCAACATCCACTTCAAAGAGTGGGACAAGCGGACGCAGGAGTTCAACCTGCACACCTTCCGCACCCTGCTCGACGGCACGACGGATTGGCCGGCGGTCATTGAGGCCCTCGAACGGGTCGGCTATCGGGGCTACCTGACGTTCGAGTATTTTCACCCCTTCGAGCACTATCCCGAAGCGCTGATCTACCAGACGGCGGACGCGCTCGACCGCATGTTGGGCGCCAAAGGCTGAGCGGCCGGCGAGCTATAGCTCCAGGCCGCAATCGACCCAGGCGCTTTCGCCGCGGCCCGAGGCGACTACCGCCTCGACGAACCTCATCCCGCGCGCGCCGTCCTCGACCGTCGGAAAGGGCAGCGCCTCCCGGCCGGCGCTCTGTCCGCAGCGCCGGGCGGCAATCGCCTCGGCCGCCTCGCTGTAAAGATTGGCGAACGCCTCGTGATAGCCCTCCGGGTGGCCGATGGCGGAGCGCGTGCCGCGCTCGGCCGCGGCGTGGAGGCCTGGTCCGCGCCGCGTGAAGATTTGCATCGGTTTGCCCAACGGGCTGAAGCGCAGCCAATTGGGCTGCTCCTGACGCCATTCGAGGCCGCCCTTTTCGCCGTGGACGCGGATGCGCAAGCCGTGCTCGGCGCCCGCCGCCGCCTGGGTCATCAGCAAGACCCCGCGCGCGCCGCCGGCATAGCGGAACAGGACGGAAGCGTAATCGTCGGCCTCGCGGCCGGGAACCAGCGTCCCGAGATCGGCGCACAGCTTCACGGGCTCCAGCCCCGTCACGAACGCGCCCAACTGGTACGCATGGACGCCGATATCGCAAGCGACCAGGGACGGCCCGGATTGCCGCGGATCGAACCGCCACCGCTTATGGGACGGCGTCCGTTCCACCGCGGCCGCAAGGTGGCCTTGTATGTACTCCAACTGCACCAGGCGGATCGCGCCCAACTCTCCCGCGTCAACCATGGCCCGCGCCTGGCGGACAAGCGGATAGCCGCTGTAGTTGTACGTGACGCAGAAAACCCGTTCCGCCCGGCGCACGCGGGCAACGAGGTCGAGCGCGTCGGCCAAATTGGTCGTCAACGGCTTGTCGCAGATCACGTCGAGCCCGTAATCGAGAGCCGCGCGGCAGGCCGGATAGTGCAGGTGGTTGGGAGTCATCACCGCCAGCGCTTCGATGCCGTCTCCGCGTTCGGCCTCGCGTCCGAGCATTTCGTCCACCGAACCGTACGACCGCCCGCTTGCAATACCGATCGCCGCTCCCGCGGCCCGCGAGCGATCGGGGTCGGAAGACAGGACGGAGGCGGCAATCTCGTAGCGGCCGTCCATCCGCGCCGCGATGCGGTGGATCTCGCCGATGACCGACCCCGGGCCGCCTCCGACGACGCCGAGACGCAGGCGGCGGCCCAGCATGGCGATCACAGGATTAGGCAGCTTGTCGTTCATCGGCAACCCGGCGCCGTCGCGCCCGAACGGGCGGCAAACGCTCTGGGATAATCAGGATACACGCCGACATGTCCGAGAACAAACCCTTCGTCCTGACCATCATGGACGGTTGGGGGCACAACCCGAGTCCGCTGAACAATGCGGTGGCGATGGCCCGTACGCCCAATTTCGACCGCCTTTGGGCCTCCTGGCCGCATACTCTGCTGCGCACGGACGGCCCTTTCGTCGGCCTGCCCGACGGTCAGATGGGCAACAGCGAAGTCGGCCACCTCAATATCGGAGCAGGCCGCATCGTGCAAATGGACATCACCCGCATCGACGAGGCGATCGCCTCCGGAGCGATCTTCGACAACCCCGCCCTGAAGGAGGCGATGGCGCGCGGCCGCCCGCGAAGCCTGCACCTGCTCGGCCTCGTCAGCGACGGCGGCGTGCATGCGCAATTGAGCCACCTGTTCGCCCTGCTGGAGATGGCGAAACGTGAAAGCGTGGCCAACGTCTACGTCCACTGCTTCACCGACGGCCGCGACACGCCGCCCGAAAGCGGCGCCGGCTTCATCGCGCAATTGCAGGCGCGGATGACCGCTCTGGGCGCCGGGAAGATCGCTTCCGTCAGCGGCCGCTATTACGCCATGGACCGCGACAAGCGCTGGGAGCGCGTGGAAAAGGCTTACCGCGCGATCGTCCTGGCGGAGGGAATTCGCGCCGCCGACCCCGCCGCCGCGGTGCGGGCATCCTACGCTGCCGGGGTCACCGACGAGTTCATCGAGCCCGTCGTCATCGTCGATTCCGCCGGGCGGCCGACGGGCGCGGTGCGCGACGGCGACGCCGTCGTTTTCTTCAACTTCCGCGCCGACCGCGCGCGCCAGATGACGCTGGCGCTCAACGACCCGGCAACCGCTCTGCCCGGCAATCCCGCGAGGCGGCAAAACCTGCATTACGTCACCATGACCGAGTACGACAGGAATTACGCGTACCCGATCGTGCTTCCTCCGGAGTTCCCGGACAGGACTCTCGGTGAAATCTGCGAAAACGAGGGCCTGCCCAACCTGCGCACCGCGGAAACCGAAAAGTATCCGCACGTGACCTATTTCTTCAACGGCGGACGGGAAAAGCCCTACGGCGGCGAAGAACGCGAGATGGCGCCCTCGCCCAAGGTCGCCACCTACGATCTCCAGCCGGAAATGAGCGCCGCGGAGGTGTGCGACATTGTCGTCCGGGGCATCGAGAGCGGGGCATTCGATCTGATTGTGGTCAACTTCGCGAACGGCGACATGGTGGGCCACACGGGCGTTATCCCCGCGGCGGTCAAAGCATGCGAGACGGTCGACGGCTGCTTGGGGCGCATCGAATCCGCGCTCAAGCGCACGGGCGGGCAATGGATCGTGACCGCCGACCACGGCAACGCCGACCTGCTGATCGACCCGGCGACGGGCGAGCCGCACACCTACCACACGACTTTCCCCGTACCTTTCATCCTGGCCGGCGAGTTCCGGGGAGAGTTGCGCTCGGGCGGATCGCTGCGCGACATTGCGCCGACCATTCTCGGCTGCCTCGGCATCGCCAAGCCGGCCGAAATGACCGGACGGGATCTACGCAGCCCGGACGCAATCAAGAGCCGCTGAGGCGATGCCTCCCTACTCCCGCCGCTTGATTCGCGCCGCCGGCGGCGTCCTCTGGCGCAGCGCGGACAAGCGGGAAACAGCGGTGATCCGGCGCAGCCGCCATCGACCGGACGAATGCTGCCTGCCCAAGGGCAAGCTCGACGCCGGCGAGACGTGGGAGGCCGCCGCCTTGCGCGAGGTCCTGGAAGAAACCGGCTGCGAAGCCGCAATCTCCGGGTTCGCCGACGCCGTCGATTATCTTGTGGACAACGCGCCCAAGATCGTTGTCTTTTTCGAAATGGTCGCGGTCCGCGAAGGAGGGTTCCAGCCGTCCGGCGAAGTACGCGCCGTCGAGTGGCTCAGCCCCGAGGCGGCGCTCGAACGGCTGACCTACGACAGCGAGCGGAACGTCCTGAAGAAATGCCTGCAATCCCGCAACCGCGCCAAGGTGTTACTGTAAACCTGTCATGCGGGCGCTTCCGATTGTCTTCTTGCTTTCCGCAGCCGTTCTATGGGCGCAACCGCGTCCGTCGAATCGGGATGTCGAGCAGTCCGCGCGATTCTTCCAAAACAACGACTCCGATGGCGACGGCAAGCTGACGCTCCAGGAATTTCCCGAAAGAAATCGCGGTGCATTCGCGCGGGTCGACAACGACAAGGACGGATTCGTCACCCCGCAGGAAGACCTTGCCTATCGAAGCCGCTTCAATTGGCGGCGAACCGAGTTGCCGGCCGGCGTCCGCGTTCTCAAGGACATCGTCTATGCCCAGGCGTCCGAGCAGGAGTTGAAGCTCGACCTCTACTTGCCCGCGAAGCGGCCCGAGAAGCCGCGGCCGCTGATCGTCTGGATTCACGGCGGCGCTTGGCGGGCGGGCAATAAGAATTCGAATCCCGCCGCGCGGTTCGTCGACGACGGATACATCTCAGCGAGCATCGCCTACCGGCTTAGCCAAACCGCCGTTTTCCCGGCTCAGATTCACGACTGCAAGGCTGCCGTCCGCTGGCTGCGCGCGCATGCCGGAGAATACGGCATCGACCCCGAACGGATCGCTGTTTGGGGTTCCTCGGCCGGCGGCCATCTCGTCGCCATGTTGGGCACAAGCGGCGGCGTCGAGGAGCTTGAGGGCGGCCTCGGCCACCCAGAGCAATCCAGCCGGGTGCAAGCCGTCGTCGATTACTTCGGCCCCACGACCTTCACCAAAATGGATGCTGCGGGCAGCAGGATGGTCCACGACGACCCCCAATCGCCGGAGTCGATGCTGATCGGCGGGCCGATCCAGGAACACCCCGATCTCGTGCGCCGGGCCGACCCGATCGCCTATGTCACTGCCGACGACCCGCCGTTTTTGATCGTTCACGGCGACAAGGACTTGACCGTGCCCTACAACCAGAGCGAATTGCTCGCCGAGGCGCTGGCCGCGGGCGGAGTGGAGCACATTTTCCACACGGCCAAAGGCGGAGGGCACGGCAGCGGCGGCGAGTTCGCCTCGCCGAAGCTGTTAGGGAAACTCTGAACAAGCAGGCTATTGACTGGGATAATAAGGGGAGAGCAGCGGGCACGGGGAATAAGGGGGAGAGCGATGGCGCAGCGGACGTTTGCAGAATTGGAGTACGAGGGGAAGAAGAAGCAGACGAGGCGGGAGAAGTTTCTGGCACGGATGGAGGACTTGATTCCGTGGGAGCGCTTGGAGGAGCGCATCCGCCCGTACTACCCCCAAGCGGGGCGGGGGCGGCGACCGTACGCGTTGGCGGTGATGCTGCGCGTGCATTGCGTGCAGTTGTTTTACAACGTGAGCGATCCGGGGATGGAGGACATGCTGTACGAGATCGAGTCGGTGCGGCGCTTCGTGGGCTTGCGTTTGGGGGATGCGCTGCCGGACGAGACGACGATTTTGAACTTTCGGCATCTGTTGGAGCGGCACGAGTTGGGCGGGAAGCTGATGGCGGAGATCAACGCGCACTTGGCGGAGCAAGGCTTGCGGCTGCGGGAGGGGACGATTCTGGACGCGACGATCATCGCGGCGCCGAGTTCGACGAAGAACAAGAAGCGGAGTCGCGACCCACAGATGCATCAGACCAAGAAGGGGAATCAATGGTATTTCGGGATGAAGGCGCATATCGGCGTGGACGCCGAGACGGGGCTGACGCATAGCGTGGCGGCGACGGCGGCGAACGTGGCGGATGTGACCCAAGGGCATGAGTTGCTGCACGGCGGGGAGCGGGAGGTGTGCGCGGATGCGGGTTACCAGGGGATCGACAAGCGCGCGGAGCATCGGGGGCGTAAGGTGCGCTGGCAAGTGGCCTTGAAGGCTGGGCAGCGGCGGCGCTTGGCGGCGGGCAGCGCGGAGGCGCGGGCGGAGCGGCGCAAGGCAGAGGTGCGGGCCAAGGTGGAGCACCCGTTTCTGTACGTGAAGCGGCACTTTGGCTACGCCAAGGTGCGCTATCGCGGCTTGGCCAAGAACCGGGAGCGGATCAGTCTGCTGTTGGGCTTCGCCAATCTGCTGCTTGCCGGGCGCTACGCGACGGCCTGAGCGCCACAATACAGGAGTCGTGCGTCCATGCCGGCGCCAAGCCGCAGAAGCGGAGTCGAAGCCGTCGCTGCGGGGTCAAAAATTGGCGTTGCGAAGTCAAAATCGGCAGGATTCAGCCGCAAAATTCGCCGGCAGCCCGGCTGCAACCGCTCCTTACGGACAACTTCAACCAGCCAACGCGCCAAAACCACTTTATTCAGACTTTCCTTAAGCGATGGTCAAAAAGTTCCTCGACGCGAAGCTGGGCGTAACAAGGGACGACTGATCCTACTCAGCCCGCTGCCTGCGCGCATCGACGCCGGCGCCGAAGGAACCACAGCGCAGCACGCTCCGACAGGCCGGTCGGCAACGGCGCGCAACCTTTTGGGCGGCGCCGTATGCGCCTCCGGGGGCCGTCCCGGCGTCAAAACGTGAAGCGCAGCACCAAGTGAATTTCGCGGGCCTGGCTGTCGTACACCATATCCGGCCGGTCGAACGCTTCATGGCCGGGAATCAGGTTGTTACGGGTCACGTTGGAGCTCACCGCCCGAACGCTGTTCAGCGAGCCCGGAACGAACTGCGGGTGGTTGAGCGCGTTGTAGAACGCCGCGCGGAACTCGACCGCCTTGGATTCCCCGACCGCGAACCGCTTGGTGGCGCTCACGTCGAAATTGTTGATCCCCCGCAGCGGCAGCGTGTTGCGCCCCCCGTTCGGATGCACGCCGCCGCCGGCCTTGATATAGCGGGCGTTCGGATTGTCGGCCAAGTATCCGACCACGCTGCCGCCGCTGTTCATGAGCGGAGTCACGTCGCTCCCGACGCGGTCCGCGCCGCTTGGATTGACGATGACGCGGTCGGTCGCCCCGTCGTAATTGCGGTTGGAGTCCAGACCGCTCTGAACGGTGGCGTACTGCGGCGACTCGGCCGTGTACATACCGGACAATATCCAGTTCCCCGCCAGGTTCCGCCGGAACCAGCTCGGAGACTGTTTGAACCACGGAGCCTCGTACACCCACGAAAGCGTCAGGCGGTGGGTGCGGTCGAGGAACGACCGCGCCCGTTCAGCGCGCATGTCCTGGAAGTCCTGCGGGCGCCGCGGCGACAGGAGAGTCGAGAAAAGGTCGGCGGTGCTGTCGTCGATGTTCTTGCTCCAGGTGTAGGCGCCGATGAATTGCAGCCCCCCGGAGAAGCGCCTCTTCAATTCGGTCGCCAATCCGTGGTAGATCGAGTTGCCGCGATTGGGGAAGTCCCAGATGAACGGCGAGAAGCCCGTGCCCGCGAATTCCGGCAGCACGTTCGGAGCGCCGTTAATGTCGTCGAGGGTAAGCGTGAGCGCATCCAGCTCGCTCTGCGCCGGCTGCGAAAAGTAGGTGGGCAGCGTGCGGCTCGGGTTGGCGCGGGCGACAACGGGCCGGATCCTTTGCGTGAACAGCCGCACGCCGCGCGTGCCCAAGTAGCGGACCGTCAGCGTGTGGTGCTTGCCCAGCACCCGTTCGATGCCGAACGACCACTGGATCGAGTAAGGCAGGTGCTGATCCGGAATGTAGGTCGAAGTGACCGCGCGGGCCGTAGCCTCGTCGAACTCATCGGGCCGGCGATCGGGGCGGATGCCGCCGTTCGCCAAGTAGTTCGGCGTGTTGGCGGCCGGGTCGTCGTGAATCGTGTTCTCGAGTTGGGGCGGCTTTTGCAGCGCTCCCAGATTGGTGAAATACGCGTCGTAGGCGATGCCGAAGCCGGCGCGGTACACCGTTCTGCCGTCGACGCCGGGGGAATAAGCCAACCCGACCCGAGGCGCGAAGTTCGTCCTCTGCGACTTCGGTTCCCGGAACGTCAAGACGCCGGGAACGCTCGAGATCGCGTTCAGCCGCTGCAGCTTGTCGCCATATGGAATCCCCTTGAATTCGTAGCGCAAGCCGAGGTCCAGAGTGAGATTCCGGCGAATCTTGACGGCATCGGTGACATACGCATAAAACTCGATATTGTTTCCGTGGTAGACAGCGCCGCCGGTATTCCGTTCGGCCTGGATGTCCGGACTCAAGTCGAGCAGGAAGCGTTCGAGCGTGGAGTAGTTGTAGTCGCCGCGCTGCCGCTGGATGAAGAGATCGCTGGTGATGTTCTTGCGCGCGTCGAAGCCGAACTTGAGCGTTTGCCGGCCGCTGAGGAAGGTCGCGTTGTTGACG
This sequence comes from Bryobacterales bacterium, assembly GCA_965214915.1. GTDB lineage: Bacteria > Acidobacteriota > Terriglobia > Bryobacterales > UBA6623 > CATQHP01. The sequence continues at coordinate 1,369,721 of CBDCCP010000002.1, forward strand.
AGCTGATACGTGTTTTGCGCGCCCTTCTGAGGCGAGGTGTTGTAGGGCCCGATCTGAATGTCGAGATCCTGCTCGATAGTGATGTTGGGGAACGCATCGAGGCCCGGAAACTCGAAGTCGCCTGCGGGGATGTCGTCCGCGGAGCGGCTGAAGCCCGCGCGCGTCTCGTTGAACCAGTTCGGGGAGATCGTGCGGAAATACGAGAGAGTCGTCAGATTCTTGCGAATCGTGCGCTGGGTAATGAACGCCGGCAGGTCCGGGGCGGCGCCCGGATCGACGGCGTCGGTCGCGTTGTCGATATGACGGAACCGCAGTTGATCGCCGCTCCCGAAGTTGTAGTCGATGCTCGCCAGCCAATCGTAGTTGTTCTGCCATGTGGGCACGTTGATCGGCAGCACGCCCGTGGGTATCTCCACGCCCGATACCGTCGTGCTGCCGTCGGCACGTATTGTTTCAGCACGCCCAAGTTCGTGCTCGACAGCTCCGGGATGCTCTCCAAACGGGCGAACCCCTCGGCCGTCGGGGATGAGAACGGCCGCGCCGGAGACGATGCCTCGCCGATCGGGTTGTACTGGAAATTGCCGAAATAAAACAGCCGATTCTTCAGGATAGGCCCCCCGACGGCCGCCCCTACGCGGTTATCGTCCAAGCGCGGGTTCTCCGTAATCCCCCGCCGCGCGTTCGACGCATCCACTGCGTTGAGCTTGCGATTCGAGAAATACTCATACAGCGCCCCGTGCAATGCGTTGCCGCCGCTTTTGACGACCGTATTGAACTGCCCGCCGGTCGAACGCCCGAACTCCGCGCTGTAAACGTTTTGCAGCAGCGAAAACTCGGCGACCGCTTCGTTGGGGACATCGACGACTCTGCCGGTGACATCCTTGGCGTTGTTGTCCACTCCCTCCACCATGAAGTTGTTGTTGCGCGGCCGCTGCCCGCCGATCGAAGGCCCCTCGCCCAACCCCGTGCCTCCGCTGGAAGCGACGCCGGCGCCCTGCAGCGAAAGATTCAGAACGCCGAGCGCCAAGTTGGCGTTGGGGCTGTAGATCGCCTGGCGGGTATCGAACGAGCTGCCGATCGTCGGAGTGGTGGTGTCGATCAGAGCGGAAGCGGCGGTCACTTCTATTTGCGTCACTACGCTCCCAACCTCCAAGGCGACGTTGACGGTGCTTGTGCGGTTCAGGGCTACGACGACGCCGGCTAACGAAGCCGCGGCGAAGCCTTCCGCGGAAGCGGTGAGAACATAGCCGCCTACCGGCAGGTTGTTGAAGCGGTACGAGCCGAAATCGTCCGTAACCGCTTCCCATTCCACGCCGGTCGCCTCATTCTCCAGATGTACGCTTGCGCCCGCTATCGACCGGGATGTCTTGTCGAGCACGGTCCCGATCAGATTGCCGTCCGCAATCTGGCCGGACCCGGGCACTACGGACCCCAATATGCCCGCAACTGCCCAAACAATCCATGAACGAATTGGTTTCAGCCTCACCATACGATTAAAGCACATCGACGTTGCGGCTCACGCTCGGCTTGGCCAGTCATTTTCGAGAGAGGGCTATAGATGCAAGGAGTTGAGTGAGGGGCGGCAAGAACACCACGGGCCGGGGGCGGTAGTGGACTTGAAGCGGGTGGAGGCGTGCCCGGCGCCCTTTCCTCGTTCACTACTCTCTCCAGTCCTCCAATAAGCATCTATCCGGGTCGGCTTTACCGTTCTCCCCAACGCATTTTCGTGCGCAGAACGTCGAAAAAGCGCACGTTCCGCGGTTGAACGATCTTCACCGCGTGCTCGGCCTTCCAGACTCGCACGCGGTCGTTGGGTTCGAGCTTGACGCCGACTTGGCCGTCCACGCTGAGAAAGTTGTTGTCGTCGCCGCCGGAAACCTTCACCTCGATGCGCGCCGTCGCCTGCAAGACGACGCTGCGGTTCGAGATCGTGTGCGGACAAATCGGCGTGAGGCAGATCGCCGACACCGCCGGCGCCATCACGGGGCCGCCCGCCGCGAGCGAATACGCCGTGGATCCCGTGGGCGTCGAGATAATCAGTCCGTCGGAGTGATAGGCGCAAATATACTCGTCGTCGGCGTATGCCTGGAGGTGCAGCAGCCGGGCGACCGCGGCCTTGGTGACGACGATATCGTTGAGGGCAAAGAAACTGCCGATCGTCTCGCCTCCGCGCTCGACTTCGGCGGCGAGCACCATACGCGAGTCGATCTCGTAGTCGCCTTGCGCGACGTCTTCGAGCGCAACCGCGAGCTCGCTCGGCCCGGTGGTCATCATGAATCCCAGTCCGCCCATGTTGACCGCCAGAATGGGGATTTCCGCTTCGCCGACGCCGCGCGCGGCCGAAAGCAGCGTTCCGTCCCCGCCCAGCACGATCACGAGGTCGCAGCCGTCGGCGACTTGGCCGCGCGCGACGCCGCCGGGGATGCCGATATAAGCGGCCGTGACCTCATCGGCGCGGATGGCGATGCCCCGCCCGCCGAGCCAAGCCGTCAACTGATCGAGCAGCGGCGGAATGTCCGCGCGTCCGGGCTTGCTGACGATGCCGACTCGTTGAATCATTACGAAAATTGTTTCAGCGCCCCGGCGTAGAGCAGAAATTCCTTGTTGCCGGCGGCGCCCAGGATGGGGCTGTCGCCGGCCTCGACGGTCGAGAACCCCAACTCGTCGATGGCGCGGCGCACTTTCTCCACCGCGCGGGCGTGCAGATCGGCGGAGCGCACGACGCCGCCTTTGCCGACCTCGCCTTTCTCGACTTCGAACTGCGGCTTGGCCAGAACCACCATTTGCGCGCCGGGCGCGAGCAGCGCCGGAAGACGCGGAAGAATCATCGTGCAGGAAATGAAGCTCACGTCGCAACAGGCGAAATCGACGGGCTCGGGGACGTGTTCGGCCGCGAGGAAGCGGGCGTTCGTTTTTTCGAGGACGGTCACGCGCTCGTCCCGGCGGATGCGCCAGTGGAGTTGCGCGGTCCCGGCATCGACGGCGTACACGCGCGCCGCGCCGCGCTGCAAGAGGCAGTCCGTGAAACCGCCGGTCGAAGCGCCGATGTCGAGGCATACCGCGCCGCGCACGTCCACGGCAAAGCGGTCGAGCGCGGCCTCTAGCTTCAGCCCGCCGCGGCTGACGAAGCGGGGCCGCCGGCCGACGAGACGGACCGCCGCCGCGGCCGCAACCTGCCTGCCGGGCTTCTCGGCCTTCTGCTCGTCGATCAGGACTTCGCCCGCCAACACCATCGCTTGGGCCTTGTGGCGGGAGTCCGCGAGACCCCGCTCGACCAGCAGCCGATCGACCCGCATGCGCTCTTGAGCAGGCAACGTTCTATTATGGCGCGGCGGCCTCGGCGGGGCTAAAATGGAATCCGCGATGCAACCCAAGGCGTCTATCCGAAATGCTGCAATTCTGGCCCTGGCCTTCGTTGCCGCGGCGGCGGCTCAGTCAACAGAGATCGAACAACTGCATTGGGATGCGCAACAGGGAGACCCCGAGGCCCAATTCGCCCTTGGCGCGATGTATGCCGACGGCATAGGCGTTGCTCAGGATTACCAAGAAGCGGCGAAGTGGCTCCGCCTAACCGCAGAACAGGGAACCGTCGAGGCACAATACATCCTTGGGTCGATGTATGCCAATGGCCAAGGCGTTCCCCAAGACCACCGGGAAGCGGCGAAATGGCTCCGCTTGGCCGCAGAACAGGGACACGCCGACGCCCAACTCCTTCTTGGGGCGTTGTATTACAACCGCAAAGGCGTTCCCCAGGACTACCAGGAAGCAGCGAAATGGCTCCGCCTGGCCGCAGAACAGGGAACCGCCCATGCCCAATACGTCCTTGGGTCGATGTATCTCACCGGCGAAGGCATTCCCCAAGACCACAGGGAAGCGGCGAAATGGTACCGCTTGGCCGCAGAACAGGGAACCGCCGAGGCACAACTCGGCCTGGGCGCGATGTATGCCGCCGGCCGAGGCGTTCCCCAGGACGATCAAGAAGCAGCGAAGTGGTTCCGCCAAGCCTCCCAACGGGGAAATGCCGAGGCCCAATTCCTCCTGGGATCGATGTACGCCAACGGCCAAGGCGTTTCCCAAGACTACCGGGAAGCGCTGAAGTGGTTCCTGCAAGCAGCGGAACAGGGACACGCCAATGCCCAATTCACCTTGGGGACGATGTATGACGCCGGCCTAGGCGTTCCCCAGGACGACCGAGAAGCAGCGCAGTGGTACCGCCAAGCCGCGGAACAGGGACACGCCCCCGCACAATTCAGACTTGGGGCGATGTATGACGCCGGCCGAGGCGTTCCCCAGAACGACCAAGAAGCGCTCAAGCGATACCGTCAAGCCGCCCAACAGGAAAACGCCGCCACCCAACTCGCTTTGGGGAGGATGTACTACTACGGCCACGGCGTCGCCAAGGACTATCGGGAAGCGCTGAAGCGGTTCCGCCAAGCAGCGCAACAGGGAGACGCCGAGGCTCAATATTTCCTGGGGATGATGTATGCCAACGGCCACGGCGTTCCCCAGGACGACCAGGAAGCGCTCAAGCAGTTCCGCCAAGCCGCGGAACAGGGACACGCCAAGACCCAAATCACCCTTGGGGCGATGTATGCCAATGGTGACGGCGTTCCCCAGGACGACCAGGAAGCGCTCAAGTGGTATCGCCAAGCAGCGGAGCAGGGAGATGCCGAGACCCAATTCAGTCTTGGCGCGATGTATGCCAGCGGCGAAGGCGCTCCCCAGGACGACCAGGAAGCAGTGAAGTGGTACCGCCAAGCGGCGGAACAGGGAAACGCGAAGGCCCAATACTACCTGGGACGGATGCATGAAACCGGCCGAGGCGTTCCCCAGGACGACCAAGAAGCCCTGAAGTGGTTCCTCCAGGCAGCGGAACAGGGAGACGTCAATGCCCAATACAACCTGGGGACGATGTACGATTACGGCGAAGGCGTTCCCGAGGACGACCAAGAAGCGCTCAAGTGGTACCTGCCGGCTGCAGAACAGGGCTACGCCCATGCCCAATACAACCTGGGACGGATGTATGAAACAGGGCAAGGCGTTCCCGAGGACTACCAAGAAGCGATCGAGTGGTTCCTCCAAGCGGCGGAACAGGGACATGCCGAGGCCCAACTCAAGCTTGGAACGATATACGACCAGGGCGAAGGCGTTCCCCGGGACTACGGGGAAGCAGCAAAGTGGTATCGCCTGGCCGCGGAACGGGGATTCTCCCAGGCACAAAACAACTTGGGGCGGATGTATTACAACGGCGAAGGCGTTCCCCAGAACCACCAAGAAGCAGCGAAGTGGTTTCTTCAAGCCGCAGAACAGGGACACACCGAGTCTCAATTCAACCTTGGGGCGATGTACGACAAGGGCGAAGGCGTTCCCCGGAACTACGTTCAAGCCTACAAATGGTTCGATTTGGCGATCTCGCAAGCCATACTGAAAGAGCATGCCTATGGCCCGGCCAGAGACGCAGTAGCGGAGAAGATGACCGCTGCGCAAATCGCCGAAGCCAAGCGGTTGGCGCGGGGAGAGTATCCGGGGAGCCAATAGGCTCCGCGCGGCTCAGCCCGCGGCGCGCAGCGACGGCGAAACGGTCGAGCGCGACCTCGAGATCCTGCCCGTCGATCGGCGCCTCCCCGCCGGCGCCTGAGCTTTATGGCGCGAGTCCGCGAGACCCCGCTCGACCAGCAGCCGATCGACTCGCATGCGCTCTTGGGCAGGCAACGTTCTATTATGGCGCGGCGGCGGGAGAGGGGCTAAAATGAAACTCCACGATGCGACGGAAAGCGCCTTTTCTGCACGCTGCGATTCTGGCCTTGGCATTCGTTGCCGCGGCGGCGGCTCAGTCAGCAGAGATCGAACAACTGCGTTTGGATGCGCAACAGGGAGACGCCGAGGCCCAATTCAAACTTGGAGTGATGTATGACGAGGGCGAAGGCGCCCCCCAGGATTACCCGGAAGCCCTGAAGTGGTACCGCCTCGCCGCGGAACAAGGAAATGTCGACGCCCAATTCAGCCTCGGAGTGATGTATGCCATCGGCCAAGGCGTTACCCAGGATTACCCGGAGGCCCTGAAGTGGTACCGCCTCGCCGCGGAACAAGGAAACGCCGGCGCTCAATTCAGACTGGGGATGATGCATACAAACGGCCAAGGCGTTCCCCAGAACTACGTTCAAGGCCTCAAATGGCTCAATTTGGCGGCTTCGCTAGCTACAGAGGAAAGGTTGGGATCTATCGAATAAGAGACCAAGCGACAAAGCGGATGACCGCTGAGCAAATCGCCGAAGCCCAGCGGTTGGCGCGGGAGTGGCAGCCGAAAACCTGGGAGCAACTGAAAAACCGATAGGCGCAGCGCGCAGCGGTCTCGCCATCCACTGGCTGCGTCAGCGGCCCGCCCCGAGCCCCGCGACTTGTCGACCCGCGACCGCCGCGCCGCTCTTTGGCGCGGCTATAATGACAATTCCGGCGCCCGCCGGGCCTTGCCATGCCTCTCCCTAAACTCACCCGCACGCAGTGGTTGATTTGTTTCGTCGCTGCGCTCGGCTTCGCCTTCGACATCTACGAGTTGCTGATGCTGCCGCTGATTGTGCGGCCGGCGCTGCTCGAGTTGGCCAACGCCGCGCCCGACAGCGCCGAGTCCAACCGCTGGGTCGGGCTGCTTTTCTACATGCCCGCGGTTTTCGGCGGCGTGTTCGGACTGCTCGGCGGCTGGCTGACCGACCGTTTCGGCCGGCGGGCAGTGCTCGTGTGGAGCATTTTTCTCTATGCGTTTTCCGCCGCCGCCGCCGGGTTCGCAACCAGTCCTGAATGGCTGCTGTTCTTCCGCTGCACGACTTTCGTCGGGGTTTCGGTCGAGTTCGTGGCCGCCGTCGCTTGGCTGGCGGAGTTGTTCCCCGAAGCGAAGATGCGCGAGGCGGTATTGGGCTGGACTCAGGCGTTCAGCTCGGTCGGCGGCCTGATGGTCACCGGCGCCTACTATCTCGCCGTGACCTACAGCGAGTCGTTCCCGGCGATCGCCGGCGGGCACGAGGCATGGCGCTACACGTTGATTTCGGGGTTGATTCCGGCGATTCCGCTGCTGATCATTCGGCCGTTTCTGCCGGAATCGCCGATGTGGGAGCAGAAGAAAGCCGCGGGCGCGTTGCAGCGTCCGAGCGTCAGGGAACTTTTCCAGCCGGCGCTGCTGCGCACAACCGTGGTAACGACGATCATCTTCGCCTGCAGCTACGGCGCGGCCTTCGGCGCCATTCAGCACGTGCCGCGCATGGTGCCCGCGCTGGTCGGCGATATGGACCGCACCGCGCGGGAACAGACGGTAAGCGTCGTGCAGGGGTTTCAGGAAGTCGGCGGCGTGCTCGGCCGGGTGGCGCTGGCCCTGCTGGTCGTGGCCTTCCTGCGCCGCCGGAAACTGCTGCAGACGTTTCAGCTTGCGGGTCTGTTCATCTTCCCGCTGGTGTTTTTCTACGCGGCGACTACCGATCTGGGCTTGCTGCGCTGGGGCATTTTCCTGGCGGGGTTCGTCACCGTGGCGCAGTTCAGCTTCTGGGGGAATTACCTGCCGCGGGTCTATCCGACGCGGCTGCGCGGGACGGGCGAGGGTTTCGCCGCCAATATCGGCGGGCGCATGTTGGGCGCCTTCGCGGCGCTGCTGACGACCACCCTCGCCAACTACACCCCGGGCGCGACGCCCGCGGTCAAGCTGGCCTTTGCCGCCGGCATCGTCGGCACAGGGGCGTACGTCATCGGCTTCATCGCCAGCTTCTGGCTGCCGGAGCCGGGCGAGAACGAGTTGCCCGAATAGAGCGCAAGGCCGCGGGACGCGCCGACTATGCCGTTCGCGGCGGGCGGGATCCGTCACAGTCGCGCAGTTCAGCTTCTGGGGGAATTACCTGCCGCGGGTCTATCCGACGCGGCTGCGCGGGACGGGCGAGGGTTTCGCCGCCAATATCGGCGGGCGCATGTTGGGCGCCTTCGCGGCGCTGCTGACGACCACCCTCGCCAACTACACTCCGGGCGCGACGCCCGCGGTCAAGCCGGCCTTCGCCGCCGGCATCGTCGGCACAGGGGCGTACGTCATCGGCTTCATCGCCAGCTTCTGGCTGCCGGAGCCGGGCGAGAACGAGTTGCCCGAATAGGGCGCAGCGGCTACGCCGCGCGCAGATCGCGGAAGCGTCTCGCCTTGCCTTCCCAACGCGGCAGCGCGCCCGGGTCGAGCGGACGGACCGGCGCGCGGATGCCGAATTCGTTGCGAATCTCCTGATGCACCTTCCCGCAGACCGGCGCCGCGGCCTCCAACTCGATTTCCACCTCGTCCATTTGGCCCTCGCGCCGCGCGGTGATGCGGAATTCCGTAGTTCCGGCCGTGCGGCGGATCACCTCTTCGATCGCCGCGGGATAGAGGTTGACGCTGCGCACCAGGATCATTTCGTCGCAGCGCCCGAGAATTCCGCCCTCCAGCAGCAGCCCTTCCGCGACTCTGCGCGGGCGCACGGTATCGCCCGTTCGATAGCGAATCGCCGGACAGCCCCAGCGGCCCAGGTTAGTCAACACCAGCTCGCCGGTCTCGCCTTCCTCCACGGGGGCCAGGGTCACCGGATCGAGGACTTCCGCGATGAACTCCTCCTCGTTGACAAACACGCCGCGGCCCTGCGGACAGGGTATGCCGTAGGCGCCGATCTCGCTGGCGCCGGCGTGATCGTAAGGGACGGCGCTCCAGGCTTCCTCGATGCGCTTGCGCACCGCGGGGATGCTGCCGCCGGGCTCGCCGGCTAGCACCGCGCAGCGGACCTGCGAAGCGGTCAGGTCGATGCCCTCGCGCCGCGCCGTCTCCGCCAGATGCAAGGCGTAGGTCGGGGTGCAGAAAAGAGTCGTGCAGCCGGTGTCGAGCAGGATGCGCAGCCGGCGCGAGGAGTCGGCGCCGCCGCCGGGAACGGTTAGCGCGCCGCGCCGAGAAACGGCGTCGAACGCCGACCAGAAACCGATGAACGGCGCAAATGAAAACGCGAAAAAAGCGCGGTCGGCGCCGGTCACGCCACAAGCGTCCAGCACCTTCGCCCAGCAGCGCAGCCACCAGTCCCAGCTTTCGGCCGTGTCCAGAATACGCAGCGGCGCGCCCGTGGTGCCGGAAGTCTGGTGGTAGCGCGCGTAGCGCTCCGGCGGATAGGTGAGGTTGGAGCCGAACGGAGGATTTTTCCGGGCGTCGTCGGCAAGCTCCGCCTTGGCGCAGAGCGGCAGGCGGCGGAAGTCTTCCGCCGATGCAACGCGCGGCGCCGCCCCCAGCCTGGCCTGCTGGAATCCATTGGTCGCCGCAACTTCCGACAGCATTCGCCGCAGCCGGTCGAGTCGGTCGTAGCGCTCCAGATCTAGTTCGACAACCGCCAAGCGAGCTTACCCCAACAGCCGCCAAATCTGAGCGACCGCGAAGCAGACGGCAAAGGCAATGGCCAGCGGCATGACGGCGCCGACCGCCGTCCATCTGCGGCTGCGGGTTTCCTTCCATATGGTGATGATCGTGGTCGCGCAGGGGTTGTGCAGTAGAGAAAAGAGCATCAAGTTGACGGCCGTGAGCATCGTCCAGCCGTGTTGGTCGACCAGAACGGCGCGAATGGCGTCGTAGGCTTCGATTTCCGACATCATGCCCGCGCCCAGATAGCACATCAGCATAGTCGGAACCACGATTTCGTTCGCCGGAATGGCGATAACGTAGGCCAGCAGGATGACGCCGTCCAGGCCGATCGCATGGCCCAGCGGAGTCAGCAAGCGGATGCAATGATCGGCGAGGCTCGCTCCCGAGGCGTCGATATTAGCCAACAGCCAAATTACGGCGCCGGCCGGAGCGGCCGTCAGCATCGCCCTCCGCAGCACGAAAATCGTGCGGTCGATCAACGAGGTATGCAGAATGCGCAGTACGCTCGGGCGGCGGTAGGGGGGCAGTTCGAGCGTGAAGGCGGACGCCTCTCCCGCCAGAACGCTGCGCGAAAGCATCCACGAAACCAGCAGAGTGAAACCGATGCCCAGCAGAACCACGGCGACGACGGCGCCGGCCGCCGCCGCGGACGCGAACGCCGGAGGAAAGGCCGCGGCGACGAAAATCACGGCCAGCATGATGAGCGTCGGGAAGCGTCCGTTACAGGGAACGAAGTTGTTGGTCAAGATGGCGATCAGGCGCTCGCGCGGGGAGTCGATGATGCGCGTCGAGATCACTCCGGCGGCGTTGCAGCCGAAGCCCATCGCCATGGTCAGGGCCTGCTTGCCGTGGGCGCCGGCCTTGCGGAAAAGCCAATCCATGTTGAAGGCGACGCGCGGCAGGTAGCCGAGGTCTTCGAGGATGGTGAATACGGGAAAGAAAATGGCCATCGGCGGCAGCATGACGCTGACCACCCAAGCCAAGCCGCGATAGACGCCGTGCCAGAGCAGTCCCGTGAGCCACGCGGGGCTGCCGATTTGCTCGAACCAGCCGGCGCCGATTCCCTCGATCCAGAAGAAGAATTGCGCCAGCGCTCGCGAAGGCGCGTTCGCGCCCAGAATCGTCAGCCAGAAGACGACGCCCAGCAGCGCGAGCATCAGCGGGAGCCCCAGCCGGCGGGAAGTCACGATCCGGTCGATGCGCTGATCGAGATCCCATTTGCCGCCGGCGCCTACGCGGACCGAGCGGTCGGCGATGGCCTGGGCGCCGGCGTAGAGTGCGGAGACCATGCGGTCGCGGAAGTTCTCGCCGAGTTCCCCGCGGAGCTGGTCGCTGCGGTCGAGGACGGCTTGCGGGGTCGTATCCATCCTGAAATCTACTGCGCCCCCTCGATCGCCATGAGCCTGCTGCCCTGCTCCGCGGCGGCCGATTGCTCGGCGACGAGCCGGGTCAACTCGCCCGAGAGCAGCGCTTGACGCACCTTGTGGTCGCCGTCCAGCAGACGCAGCGCCACCCAGCGGGCGCTGGGCAGGCCGGGAGCCGCCTCTTCGATCATGGGCGCGAGCTCATCGATGGCGCGGCTGATCTCCGGCGGAGTTTCGGCCCGCGCCGGCGCCGTGGCAATCTCGCCGGCGATGACGGCGGCGACCGTGGCAACCAGCTCGGCCAAACCCTGCTTCGTGCGGGCGACCGTCGGAACGGCCGGCACGCCCAAGTCGCGGGCGAGGCTGCGCACGTCTATCTGCAGGCCCTTGCGCTCGGCCTCGTCCATCAGATTCACGCAGACGACGACGCGGTCGGTGATTTCGAGCACCTGGAGAACCAGGTTGAGATTGCGTTCGAGAGCGGTGGCGTCGACGACCACGATCGTGCAGTCGGGCTGTCCGAACAGCAGAAAGTTGCGGGCGATCTCTTCGTCTTGCGAGGCGGACAAAAGCGAATAGGAGCCGGGCAAATCCACCAGCTTGTAGCGCTTGCCCTGAAATTTGAAGCCCCCCTCGGCGCGGGTGACCGTCTTGCCGGTCCAGTTGCCGACGTGTTGGCGCAGGCCGGTCAGGGCATTGAAAACGGAGGATTTGCCGGTATTGGGATTGCCGGCCAAGGCGACGACGAAATCGTGGTTGCCGATCTCGACGCCCATCCGCGCCGGCCGAGCGTACGCCGGGCAGGCTTCGCAAGAATCGTGAGAGACGCTCATGACGCAGCCGCCCCCTGGGGCCGCTGCGGCGACAGCGGGCGGACCCGGATGTGGTCGGCCTGCTCGCTGCGCAGCGCGATGACGGTTCCGCGGATGCGAAAGGCCCGCGGGTCGCCGAAGGTGTTTTCCAACACGGCTTCCACCGTGGTCCTCGGGGTGAGGCCCAAGTCCAGCAAGCGGCGGCGGGAAAAGCCGCGGCAGGCTTCGTCCAACTCGATCACCTCCGCTTTGGCGCCTTGCGGCAGGCGGCTGAGCCGAATAGACTCCGCAGGCCGCATCGCGCGGGCGGACGCGGCGGCGACCTGGATGTTGGCGGCGACCGCCGGCGCCAGCCGATGCGCGCTTTCGCCGTCGCTGACGACCACCCGCCGCCCGCCGGTCTCCAGAACGCGGACGATCTGACCGGGCCGCAGGCCGGCAACCAGGATTTGCCGGAAAATCACCTCGGGCTCGTCTTCGATATGAACGATGCGCGCGTAGTCTCCGGCCGGCCATTCGCTCAAGCTGACGGCGTTGAGCGGAACCATGAAGCCCTCGGCGGTCGGGATCGGGTCGCCGTGCGGGTCGTGTCTCGGATGGCCCAAATGGGCATCCAGCTCGGCGAGATCCTCGCCGCTGAGGCGATGCTCGGCGCGCTCGGCGGCCCGATGGATGCGGCCCATGGGCATGTTGGCGTCGTCGGAAAGATGGCTCTCCCACAAGCGGTGGGCGCGCACGACTTGCAGCGCCCGCCTCTCGCCCTTGGGTGTCAGGCGGACTCCGCCGGTTACGCTTTCGATCGTTTCGGCGGCCTCCATGCGGGTCAGCAATTCCAGAACGGCCTGCGGAGAAAGCCCGAGCGCTCCGGCCAGCGACTCCGGAGTCGCCGCCTTCGCGCGGTGCTGCCAAGCGAGAATATGCTTCAAGGCGTCTTCGAGCTGCGCCCGCCCGCGGTATTCCCCGCGCCGCCGCCAGAGACGCCGCAACCCCTTCTCGAGGTAAAAAACGGCCGCGGCCAGCAGCAAAACAAGCAGAAGAACGGCGCCGGAACTCATTTACGCCCCATTCGGCAAGGCCGCGGCCACATGGATTTCCGCCGCCACGCGCGTGCCCAGGGCGCGGATCTTTTCCTCGCCCGCGACCCGCAGCATGAGCGGGCCGTCGAACGGCCCCCGCTCGATCAATTCCAGGGGCACTCCCGGCTTGATGCCGATCGCGGAGAGATAGCGCAGCATCTCCGGATTGCGGTCCGACACCTTCGACACGCGCACCCGGACGCCGATTTTCACCTCGAGCAGACAGTAGTCGCTGCGCTCGGGCATCGAGCCGTCCTTGCGCGGAATCGGATGACCGTGGGGATCGATTTCCGGATTGCCGAGGGCCTTGGCGATGCGGTCTTCGAACGTTTCCGAGATGGCGTGCTCGAGCTTTTCGGCTTCGTCGTGAACTTCATCCCAGTTATAGCCGAGCGAGTGGTGCAGAAAAAGCTCGATCAAGCGGTGGTGGCGGATGATCTCGAGCGCGCGGTGGCGTCCGTGCTCGGTCAGGCACGCGCCGCGGCGCTTTTCGTACTCGATCCACGGAGGATCGGTCTGCGAAAGTTTTTTCAGCATGCCGGTCACCGACGCCGGGGCCACCAGCAGTTTCTCCGCGATCGAAGCGGTGGACGCCCGTCCGCCGTCGCCGGCGATCTGAAAGATCGCTTTCAGATAATCGTCAACCGCCTCAGTCGCCATTTTTAGGCATACCTAAATTAAGGTTACGCAACCGGCGAATCCACTGTCAATCGCAGGCCGGCGGCTGTCCAAGCAATACAGATCGGCCGTTCCAGGCCGCTGCGGCGGCGGGGCAAGCGTTATCGCCCTGGGTTGTCGGCGCGGGGAACCGTCGAGAATAAATCTCCCGGGTCGGCGAGCAGCGACGCTGATACTCGACGGCCAAGTCGCGGAACGGTTGTGGCGCCTGCCGCGCATGGGTGTCCGGCACAGTCATCTACTCGGCAAGCGGGAGAGTTACGGACCATACTTCACCTTCGCCAGGGACCCACTGGCCGGTGCGGATGCTGGAGACGGGGTACCGAGGAAGCGCCGCGCCCCCAATGCACTTCCCGTCCGAAACCATGAAGACAACGGCCTGGTCCAGATTCTCGAAGCCGAGCCGCCGTCTCGACGCAGGCAGGTCGCCCTCGTTAGCGGGCACAACGTGCAAAAACCATCTGCCTCTGCCATCGGCCGAAACGCACGGGTCCTTGAAATAGGTTAATCGCTGCCCGTCGAAATAGAGATCGTAGTCGGCGCGAAGCACCCGCTCCCCCGATGCGCCCGACAAGATGGATCGGTATTGCCGCTCCATGAAGCTCCGCGCCGCCTCGGGAATGAAGTACATGGCGATGGGCATGCCTGCGCTACACAGAATCACAAAGGCGCACACCGTCGAACAGAGCGACGCCCGTGGTCTCGCAACGTCACTCGCCGCGAGGTCGGCGCCGGACCGTCTCCGGTGCTGCAGCAGCTCCAGAGCGTAGAAGAGGCACACGATGCTCAACAGATATTCGCGCACTTCCCCCACGCCTGAGTTTCGTACAACCACGCCGCTGCGCAGATACACGTACGCGCTGGTCAGGACAATTGACGCCGTCGAGGCAGTCGCGAGGAACAGGGTGGCGCGACGACAAAACAGCGCATAGACGACAAGGAGAAGCAACAGCAGCGTCTCCTGATGGAAAAAGATGTCCGACAGGTTCCCGCCGAGGGGAGTTTGTCTGTGGGACCGCATCAGGATAAGCCCCAAGACCAGAAGGAACGACGGCAGTGGAACCCTGAAGAGCGTTGCTCTCCCAGAGAAGAAGGCTGCGCAGGCAACGGCGCACAGCGTCGGCGGCCCCATATCGAGGATCGCATGGAAGGCGCCGATGGCGGTATTGTGAATGTTGAACTCTTCCTGCTCATTCACACCGTGCAGGAAACCCGGCGTCCCAAACCCCAAAACGCGCTGTCCCCAACTGATTTCCTCCCCGGCGACGAACACCAACGCTATGCCGCCGAGAACATGGAGCCACCGCCGGTCCCGCTTCGCCCGAGCCGCAACGAACAGCAGGACACCTGCCAGGAAATAGAAGACCGCAGTGAGATTCTCTGCCCAGGAGTCTTCGAGCGCCAGCGCCTTGTAGGTATACGTGGCCGTGGGGTAGAGATAGCTGAGGAAGAGTACGTTCAGACACAAGAAAAGGTATCCAAGGACAGATATCTTGTTGTCAAGCCCTGTGTGTGGGGGGCATAAACGCAGGCAGATCTAAGATGTTGCAGCCGGCAACGAACGATTTTTCGCTATGGCAGAGTATAACCAAACGAATTTTCGTTCCGCTACCGGATTCCGCCGCGAGGCGGTAGCCCGTTTTGACGGCGGCACGATCGCCAGCGTGGCGCCGACCGCAAGGAGGGGCGAGGCGAGAGTTCGGCGCAGTCAAAGGCCCGACACCAGGACGGTCAGGCCAAAGGCGGCGGCGTTGACCGGCCGACCGGCATCCGCCGGCCCGATTCCGGCTGTACCGAAGGCAGCGAGGAGGACAGGAAAGAACGGCGGCCATGGCAGGAGCCTGGCGCCCCTGAAGTCTTGCAAGCCCTCTCCCGCGCTGAGGTTCGCGGCAATGGACAGGTACGTTACCGAGTCCGGCCCGATAGCTGCGCCGTAAGCGGAAGTACGGACCAGGATGCGCCCTGCGCCGAGGGCGGCGGCGAATAGCGCTAACAAAGAGGTCGGTCGTGCGGCGATCTTCACGTCCAAGCCGGCGTACCATCAGTCCGCGGCGAGAGCTCCGCGGGAGGCGCGGCCCGCGGCGGCGCCGGCGCTAACGCCATTCGACGGTCATGCGCAGACCGCCGCGCGGCCGCAGGGTAATCAGCGCCTCCGGCTCCACCGCCTGACCGGGAACCAACCGCAGCCGGCATTTCTGCGCTATTGCGGCCAGAATGCAGATCGTTTCAAGCGTCGCCAGCCCGGCGCCGATGCACATCCGCGGCCCTCCGCCGAACGGATAGTAAGCGAACGGCGCCGGCCCACTGTGGTTGTCCATGAACCTGCGCGGGTCGAACTTTTCCGGTTCGGGCCAGACATCGGGCAACCGATGGGTATCGTAAATGCAAACCGCCACAAGCGCCCGCTTGTCGATGGCATAGCCGCCGATGACATCCTCCTCGATCGCCGAGCGCGAAACAACCCAGGCCGGCGGGTACAAACGCATGGATTCCTGCAGCGCGGCGCGGCATAGATTCAAATCCGGAACCGCTTTCAGGGTCACTGCCTCCCCGCCCAAAACCCTGTCCACTTCTGCTTCGACTGCGCGCATGATCTCAGGATGCTCGGACAAGAGGTAGAACGTCCAACTCAAAGCGTTTGCGGTCGTCTCGTGACCGGCGAGCAGCAAGGTGGTCACTTCGTCCCGCAACTGCTCCTCGCTCATCGCGCGTCCACTTTCCTCGTCCCGCGCTTCCAGGAGCTTGGAGAGCAGGTCGCTGCCGGGCGGCCGGCGGCGGCGTTCCGCAATCAGCTTCTCGACGACTGCCCGCAGCCTCCGCCGGGCTTCTTTCGCGCGAAGATTTCCCGGCGTGGGCAAAAAGCCCAACATAGCCGTCCAAAAGCCGTAGCGGTCCATGGCGCGGCGACTGAGAACACGGAAGGCATCGCCGATTTCGGCCGCAGACTCCCCGGCGTTGATGCCGAACAGCGCTTGCGTGACCACCTCCAGCGTCAGCCGCGCCATGTCGCGGCCGATGTCGCGGGCGGCGCCCCCCGCGTTCCGCCAGCGCGCCAGCATATCCTCCGTGCGCTCGACCATAAGGGGAACCAGCGCTTCCGTTCGCTCCCTCTGAAACGCCGGTTGGATCAACGTCCGCTGCCTGCGCCAGAGCTCGCCGTCGCTCGTCAGCAGGCCGTTGCCGACGATCGATTTCAAAATGCGGTAGTCGAAATTGTCTTTGTCGTAATTGGCATGGTTATCCCGGAGCACATGCTTGGCGTGATCGGGCCGGCGCAGCAGATAGGCGGATGCGGATCCGAACGGAATGCGCACGACATCGCCGTAGCGCGCATACATTTTTCGATGAAGCGCGATGGGGTCGCGCCGCAGTTGCTCCAGAATCAGCGGCGCCTCGTACCAAGCCGGTCCCGGGGCCTGTTTTTCATGGCTTGGCACGTTACGACCCGCTCGTGAGAAACTTCAGGAACTCCGCGGTATTGCGCGTTTGCCCGGAAAAGGTTCCCGCCAACGTATCGTCGGGGCGAATCACCGCGTAAAAGGGAATCGTGGATGAGTTGAAACGGGAAATTTGCAGTTGCTGGTGCGCTTCGCTGGTGTCGTCCAAACCGTCGGTGTAGAGCTCCACAAGCACGAGGTCTTCCAGAGCCTCCTCGACCTCGGGCTTGGTGAACATATTCGTCTTCATCCACTTGCAGTTCGTGCAAGCGTATCCTGTAAAATTCACCAGCAACGGTTTCCCGCTCGTTTTAGCCTCGGCGAGAGCGCCGTCGAAATCGTCTTTGATCCACTTGACCGCCGGCTGCCCTCCGCCCGCCGCGAAAAATCCGGATTGCTTGGCCTCCGGCACATACGCATCGAGCTCACCGAGCCTGCCGCCGAACATGCCGGGAATCAAGCTCAAGGCGAAGATCAAGAACGCAGCGCCAACGCTCAGCCGGGTCAATCCGACGCCTTCCGCCGGACCGTCTTCGCCAAGTCGGACGACGCCCCACAAGTACAGGGCGGCCAACACGAACAGCGCAATCCAGATCGACAGGAAACGCTCGCGGGTGAGCGTATTCCAGCCGAACGCCTGATCGACCGTGCTGAGATACTTCACGCCGACGGCAAAAATCACCAAGCCCATCGTGCGCTTCGTTACGGCCAGCCAGCCCCCGCTTCGCGGCAGCTTGCCCAGCAGCGGCGGAAACAAGGCGATCGCGAAAAACGGCGCCGCCAGGCCGATGGAGAACATCGACATGCCGAACACGGGATAAACGATGCTGCCGCCCGACAGCGACCCCGCCAGGAGCGACCCCACGAACGGCCCCGTACAGGCAAACGAAACCAGGGTAAACACCAAGCTGAGCATGAGCGTGGACGCCGCGCCCGATCCCGATGCCCGCCGATTGGCGGCGGTCACGACGCCGCTGGGCACGGCGATCTCGAACGCCCCCATCATGCTCGCCGCGAACGCGAAGAACACCAGGGCAATGAACAGATTGACCCAGACGTTCGCGCCGAGTTGACTCATCCCGAAAGGTCCGGCGACCGCCGAGACTCCTGCGCCGAGCGCCGTGAAGAACACGACCACGCCGAGGCAGAACAGTCCCGCCCGGCGCATCGCCGCGCCGTGCAGCGTCTCGTCCCCGCCGAGGAACGAGCCCATGTAAATCGGAATCATCGGAAAAACGCACGGGGTCAGCACCGCCAGCAAACCGAAGCTCAGCGCCACCAAGGCAAACCCGAGCAACCCTGGCTCCTCGCCGACGCCCGCCGCGGGACTGTAGGCCGAAGCCGGTTGCGCGGCAGAGTCCGCCGCCGCTTCGAAGAGCTTCATGGCCTGGTAATTTTCCGGGACAGCCGCGGCCCGCCCCTCTGCGCCCGGCGCAACCGTCAGAACCGCCGACGCCGATTTGCGTTTCGGCGGCAGGCACTGCCGGTCGTCGCACGCTGCGTAACGCACCCGGGCTTCGATGCGCTGCTCGCCCGCGATGCCCTCGGCCAGATCGATCTCGACAAAGAACTCTGCCGAATGCTCGTACCACTCACTGTCCATTTGAAAGTTCGGGTCGAACTTGACTGTCGGCTCAGGCTGGTGCGCTTTCCATGAAGCCACGGCCGGCGAGTCGGAGATTCGCAGGTCAAGAGCGATCGGTTTCCCCTGCGGAGTTGTCGACGAATAGAGATGCCAGCCGTCCTCGACCGCGGCCGTCAAACGGGCTGCAACACGCCCGCCCGGTTCGGCTTGCGCCGGCTCCAGAACCAGGGACCACTGCACGGGGTCCAATACCTGCGCGCCCGCCGCCGTCAGGGACGCAGCCAAAACTGCAAACAGCCGCAAGATCCGCATTATTGCCAAGTCCTTAGCTCGATTCGACGCCATCGGTTACTGCGGAGCCTGCGCCGCGCTGCCGATAACGCCGGCCGGCATTTTCCAGTTTACTCCGCCAAGCGATTCCGCCCAACCGGAGTGCGCCTTCACGGCAAACCTGCCCGACCGCCGGAGAAATCATGCGCGGGCCGGGGACAAGCCGCGGAACTTCAAGCATTCGCCGAGCGCCGCGCGATACTCTGACATATCGACATCGCGGTCGCAGCAGACCATCATCAGCACCCCGTCCGATCGGAAATTTCCATCCCAGGCGGCGACCTGCTCGTCGCTCCACCGCTCGGAATACTCGGCCAGCTTTTCGTCCGGCATGGCGTCGAAATACGCCCGCAGGTTCACGTCGGTCTCGTCGGGAGGCCGGGCGTAAGGAGCGTCTTCGAAACGCGGCCGGTTCATGATAACGGAGAGTGTAGAGCAAAATCGCCGCAGGCAGCCGGAGGCGCGTCTATTCCCGATTTTCAACGGCGAGGCTGTTCATGACCGAAAACACGCCGGCGACGCCGTTCGCCTGGACCCCGGCGATGTTCTTCTCGGCCTCCGTGCGCACCACGCCCTCCAGCGTGACGTCGCCGTTCTTGACGACAATGTGAATCGGCGGCACGGACTGGAACGAATAGCGGCTCAGCACCGGTTGGTAGTAGATGGCGCGGTACACGGCCCTACGAATGCGGTCGTCGTTGGGCGAGACCGGCAAGACCTCGATCTCATTGGCCACTGCGGAAACGCCCTCGATGCGCTTGACGACGCGCTCGGCGTCCGACCGCAGCGTAGGCCGCGTAACTTGACCGCCCAAGGTGACCTGCGCGCCGTCCAGCTTGTAGGTGAGATTGTCGAACACGCTGTAGTAAGGCAGCATGACCAACTCGTGGCGCACTTGGCGCGCGAGACGGTCGGCGTCCGCCGCCGCTGCTCCGGCGGCCAGCAACGCTGCCGCCGCGGCGAGTCTTGCAAAAGTTCCTTTCATGTCGTCTTCCTTCCGGTATGGAATACCCCGGCCGGCGGCGGGTTCATCCTACTCTTTGTTACGACGAGAACGGGTATGCCGCGGTTTCGCGCCAGCGGGCCGCTATGGAGCGGCCTCAAAGCGCGGTCGATTCATGGGGCGCCTGCAGCGCGCGCTCCGGCTCGACGAAAAGCCAAAGTACGGCGCTTACTGCATAGTACGCCGCGGACAGCAGCAGGGGAAGTTGCCACGAGCCGCTGCGGTCGACCATCAGCCCGATCAGCCAGGGGGCGAGCGCGCCGCCGATCTGCCCGAACGAGTTCATCGCGCCGGACACGACGCCTGCATGCGCGCCGCCGACGTCGAGACAAGCCGCCCAGGTAACGGCCAGAATCGACTCCGCGCAGCCGAAGCTTGCCGCCAAACAGACGAGCGCCAACGCGTCGTTTTCAAGCAACGCAGCCGGCGCGAGGAACGCCGCCGCGCCCAGCAATCCGGCCATGGCGGGGAGCCGCCGTGCGGTTCGCAACCCAAACCGCGCGGCAAGCCGGTCGCTCAGCCAACCGCCCGCCAAGTTCGCAGCCGCGCCGCACAACAGCACGGCAGCCGCAACCGGACCGACGTCGCCCAACTCCACGCCGCGCTCGTTCTGAATATAGGTCGGCAGCCACTGAATGTAAAAATACAGCCCCCAGGTATAACCCGAGTACATCGCCGAGAGCGCCCAAACGTTTCGATTCGCCGCCAGCGCCGCCCAAGGCGCGCCTTTGCGGTGGGCCGCGGTACGCCGCCCGCCGCGGATCGTTGCGAGCTCTGCGGCGCTGACGCCGGGATGCTCCGCCGGGTCGTTGCGGAACCAGCTTCGCCAACCCGCGGCCCAAACGATCCCCAGAACCGCGAAAATCCAATAGACCGACCTCCAACCCCAGCGCGTCATCAGCGCGATCACGATCCACGACGTCATGGCGAAACCGATACGGCTGCCGAACATGATTACGGCCTGCGCGCGGCCCCGCTCGCGCGCCGGAAACCAGTAGGAAACCGCCGAGGCGCAGCCCGGAAACGCGCCGGCTTCCCCGCAGCCGAACAGAAAACGGATCACGATCAGGCTGGTCAGGCTCCACGCGGCGCCGGTCAACGCCGTAAAGGCCGACCACCAGATCACGATGCGCGTCAACAGCGCTCGGGCGCCGAATCGGTCGGCCAGGAAGCCTCCGGGAATCTCGAATAAAACATAGCCGAGCACGAAAAAAGACCCCGCGCGGCCCAACTGCTCGTTGGTCAGGCCCAGTTCGTCGGACATGGCTCCGGCGGTGGTTCCGAAGCAGACGCGGTCCAGGTAAGTGATCGTCATCAAGACGAACATGAACCCCAAAACCCGGTAGCGCGTTGCCATGCCTGGAAAGTCCGTCCGGTCGGCGTCAGGGAACGAACGCCCGAACCGCTCGGCCGCCGCGGCCTGCCACCTCGAAGGGCGCGGCTTCCGCAGGAATCAAAAAGCAGTCGCCCGGCGCGAAAGGCGTTCGGTTCAGCGAGCCGTAGCCCGCGATCACGACCAGGATATGCGCCCTTTCGGGATCGGGACGGTACTCGAACCCGGCATCCCAGCTCAGACGCTCGCCGGCGAAATATCGGCATTGCGCGAGACGCTCGACGCGGCAGCCGGCAGCGGCGGTCGATTCGGCGGCAATCGGCGCGACGGCAGTCGGCGAAGGCCGCGAGCGAACATCGGCGACATCTAACGCCCGGTCGATGTTCAACGGACGCGGGCGCCCGCCGCCGCCGACCCGGCCGAAATCGTAAAGCCGGTAAGTCAGGTCGGAATTCTGCTGGATCTCGCAGATCACGACGCCCGCGCCAAGAGTGTGCAGAGTTCCCGGCGGAACGAAAACCGTCTGCCCGGCGCTGAGCGGAACCCAGCGCAAATACTTCTCGATTTCGCCGCTGCGCGCCGCCCGGGCCAAAGTCTCGGACGGCAAATCCTCGACCAGGCCGAGCGCGGCGCAGGCGCCCGGCTCAGCCGCAAGCACATACCACATTTCCGCCTTGCCGGAACCGTTCTCGTGCTCGAAAGCGTACGCGTCGTCCGGATGGACTTGTACCGACAGTTTTTGAGCAGGAAACAACAGCTTCGTCAGGATCGGAAATTTCCCGCCGCCGGAGCCGTCTTCAGGCCGGCGGCCGGCCCCCGTCAGCCGGCTTCCGTACTCGCGCAACAAGCTGCCGAGGGTCCGGCCCGCCGGCGGACCTCCGGCTATCGTGTTCCCGTCGTGTGTGTACCAGACTTCGCCGATAGGGCTGCCGGTCTCGCCGAACACCGGCTCAAGGTTCGTGGAGCCCCATATCTTCTCCCGAAACGACGGCCTGAGCTTGAGCGGTTCCAGACGTGTCACGAGAGATTGCGGATGAACCTGTCGATCCGCTCGATACCGCGTTTCAGGTCTTCCATAGACGCGGCGTACGAAATCCTGACCTGCTCGGCCGTGCCGAACGCCTCGGCCGGAACCACCGCGACGCGCGCCTCCGCCAGGAGCTTCTTGGCGAAATCCATCGGCGTTGCGATGCCGCCTTTGCCGAATGTGCAAGCGATGTTCGGGTAGGCGTAAAACGCGCCGCCCGGCTCGGGGCAAGTCACCCCGGGGATAGCGCGCAGAGCGCCGACGACGTACTCGCGGCGCTCGCGGTACTGCGCGAGCATTTCGGCAATCGAGCCTTGCGGGCCGGTCAACGCTTCAACCGCCGCCTTTTGGGCGATCGATGTCGGGTTCGAAGTGGAGTGGCTTTGCAGCTTGTTGATATTGCCAATCAACTCGCCGGGGCCGAGAACGTAGCCCAACCGCCACCCGGTCATGGCAAACGTCTTCGACAGCGAGCCGATAACGATCGTATTGTTTTGGGCCCCGGGAAGCGAGGCAATGGAAAACGGCTCGGAGCCATAGACGAAATGGCAATAGCATTCGTCGCTCATCAACAGGATGCCGCGGCGGGAGGTCAACTCGTGGATTTTTTCGAATTCGTCGCGCGCGACCACGGCCCCCGAAGGATTGTTGGGGGAATTGACGATGACGATCTTCGTCTTGTCCGTGACCGCGCCCGCGATGTCGGCGGCGGTCAGGGAAAATCCGTTCGCTTCCTGTGTTGCGACCATCACGGGGACGCCGCCGTGATAGCGGATCACGTCGAAAAACGTGACCCAGTAGGGAACCGGCAACACGACTTCGTCGCCGTCGTCGATCAGCGCCGCCATGCAGTTGAAGATGGCATGCTTGCCGCCCACGGTGGCGATGCATTCGCTCGGCTCGTACGCCGTGCCGAAATCGCGGGCATGCCAGGACGTAATGGCTTGCTTCAACTCGGGGATGCCGCCCGCCGGCGTGTAGCGGGTAAAGTTTTCTTCGAGGGCTTGAATAGCCGCCCGCTTGATGTTGTCGGGCGTCGGGAAATCGGGCTCGCCGGCGCCGAAGGCGACCACGTCGACCCCTGCGCGCTTGAGGCGTCCGGCTTCGGCCGTCACGGCCATCGTGGCGGATTCGCTGATCCGCGAGATGCGCTGCGTAAACTCCATCACTTCAGGTTACAAAGTTCCCGGAGTCATCGCGCGCAGCCGCTCGGCGACGCGGGGCGGCACAAGCGCATCGACGTCCCCGCCGTGGCGGGCGACTTCCTTGACCAGCCGCGAGCTGAGATAGCTGTAAGCCTCCGAGGGCAGCATGAAGACGGTTTCCAGCTCCGGCGCGAGCTTGCGGTTCATGAGCGCCATCTGCAGTTCGTATTCGTAATCGGAAACGGCGCGGATGCCGCGCAGAATGAGCTTCGCCCCTTTCTCGCGGGCAAAGTCCACCAGCAGGCCGTCAAAACTGTCGACGCTCACGTTGGCGAACGGCGAAACCGCCTCGGCGATCATCGCCAGCCGCTCTTCGAGCGTAAACGCCGGTTGCTTCGAATCGTGCCGCAGGGCCGCGACAACCAGCTCGTCGAACTGCTTCGAGGCGCGCGCGATCAGATCGAGATGCCCGTTGGTGATCGGGTCGAACGACCCCGGATAAATGGCGACGCGGCATTCCGGCACGAGGCTATTGTAGCCGCCGGTTGCCGCGCGTTGCCTGCAAGCGTTTGTCGAGCCGCTCAGGCCACTTGCCGATAGACGTAGCGGGCGACGGCGATGTCCTCGACCGCCAAGCCTTGCGACTCGAAGAGGGTGATCTGCTGCGGAGCGCTGCGTCCGGGCTCGCTGCCGGCAATCACCGCGGACAACTCTACCGCCCGGCCCCAGTCGAAATTTCCCTCGGCGGCCGCCTGGATGAGGTCGCCGGCCTCCATGCGGGCTTGCTCGATCGAGTCCGCCGCGACGATATTGCAGCGGCTGACGGCGGCGGCATCGAGCTCGCGGCGCTTGGCGTGATTGCTGCCGGCGGCGTTGATATGGGTCCCGGGCCTCAGCAACTCGCCGCGGAACACCGGCTCGCGGGCGTTGGTCACGGTGGTCACGATGTCCGCGCCGTCTAGCGCCGCTTCGGCCGAGGAAACCGCGCGGACATCCAGATCGAGTTTCGCGCTCATTCGCGCGGCGAACCGCCGGCGCTTTTCGGCGCTGCGGCTATAGACGGCAACGCCGGCCGGCGAGCGAACCGCCGCAACGGCCTCCAACTGCGTCTCGGCCTGAAAACCGCTGCCGAACAGCGCCAGCCGTGAGGCGTTTTCCCGCGCCAGATGACGGGTAGCTACGCCGCTGGCTGCGCCGGTTCGAATCTGTCCGAGCGCGTTGGCGTCGATGACCGCAAGAAGCTCGATCGCTTCGGCATCGAAAAGCAAGACGACGAACCGCGCGCCGACCTTGCGGTTCGTGGCGTAAACCTTGGTCCCGACCACGCCGTCCCGATTGTCGCCGCCCGCCATGTAGTGCAGAAGCGTTCCGTTCTGCATGATTACGCGGCGCCGCGGATGGTTGTCCGCGCGGTCATCGTCCAGGCGCCGAAACGCCTCCTCGACCAACTCGACGGCCTTGGACATCGACAGGACTTCGCGCACCTGCTCCTCGGTAATGTGAATCATGCTTGCTCCCGGAGCTTTCCCCGACGCCGTATTGTACAATTCGTAATTGGGCCGCAGCGGCTTTCCGTTCGCTGCTCGCCCCGGTGAAACCGTCCCGAGAGGGGAGGTGTACACGCCGCTATGGCAGAAGTTTATTTGAACGAAGGCGAACCCATCGACGCCGCGCTGCGGCGCTTCAAGCGCAAGGTGCAGCAGGAAGACATTATCAAGGAGGTCAAGCGCCACTCCTATTACATGAAGCCCGGCGAGAAGCGGCGTCTCAAGCAGGCATTGGCCAGAAAAAACAGACGCAAGAAGATTCGCCGTGAGCGTGAGTAGTCCGCAAACCGCTTCTTCCTTCCGAAAGGCTTGGGGTTCCCCGAGCCTTTCTTGCTTTCGGCGCGCCGTCTGCCTGCCGACTTGCTTGCTGCTCTGCTCTGCTGCGGCCTTGCCGCAGACCGCAGGCCCTTTGCGTCCGCGCCGGCGACCGCCCGACAGCGCGCGCGAGGCCGTCGTCCCTGCGCCGCCGGCGCCGATTCATCCGGCTCCAAACCGCGCGGGCGCCGACCCGCTCATCCGCTTGGCCCGCAAAGCCAACGCCGACTTCACCGAAAACCTCCCGGACTTCATCGCCAAGCGGCGCGTCGAACGCTTCGTCAGCTTCAATCGGGGGCGCATCTGGGCGCTCGAAGACACGATCGAGGCCGAGGTTCTCTATGTGGATCACAAAGAGACCTACCGCAACATCCGCATCGACGGACGGCGGCGGGTCTCCGGCATGGAAGATCTGGACCACGCCTGGTCAACAGGCGAGTACGGCACGCTGCTGCGCAACCTTTTTGCGCCGCAGTTAGGTCTCGCGTTCTCGCGGAACCCCTCCCGAGACGGCGAGGCGCACGGAGCGTCCGCCTACGCGACACGGGCTTCGCCGGAGCAGTCCACATGGAGCCTTCACTTCAACGCGGCAAGCATCCGCCCCGCTTACCGCGCCGCCGTCTGGCTCGCTCCCGAAAGCGGACGCGCGCTGCGCATCGAGATGACCGCCGCAGCGGAACTGCCGCCGAGCTTCGGCCTGCGGTCGGTCAAGACGACCCTGCGTTTCGCTTCCGTAACGATCGGCGGCGCGGAGTATCTGCTGCCGGCCTCAGCAACGAACCTGGGCTGTCTGCGCCGTTCGGTCAAGTGCTTTCGGCACGAGATCGCCTTCGACGACTACCGCAAGTTTTCGGCGGAATCGTCGATCTTTCAGGTGGAATCGGACATTTCGTTCGGGAACGATCCGTCGCAATAGCCTGAACGGTTTCCCGCCGAATCCCGGGTGTGGTTACGGCTGCTGCTCGCGATACTTGTTGAAACCCTCGAACAGACCTTCCAGCTTCGATATCCGACTGCCCATTTCGGCGCGCAACTCACCAATCGCCAACTCGGTCTTATGCTGTCCGCGCCACTGCTGGATACCGAGCGCTACCGCGGCAACGATGACGGTAATGACATCCAGAGTCATTATTCCGTCACTATAGAGCGGCTCAACGATTGTGTCGAACCGCGCCCGCAAGCACTGAGCTTCCTATCGGGCGCGCCGCTCGGCGCCGCCCGAAGGTTCGACCCAAGGCACGCTGTGGTCGCCGCTCACAGCCAACGTCTCGGGCGGCGAATCGATATGGAAGATCGACCACGGCCCTGGCACGAACGGGTATCTTTCGACGACGGACTCATCGACCTCGACGCCGATGCCCGCCCCGTCGGGCACGATCAGAAAGCCGTCTTCGAGATTCAGCGGCTCGGTCAGAATCTCGTCCGCGACCGGGAACGGGTACATCCCCGGCTTGCCGTCGTTGGCATGCAACGGGTATTCCAGCCACTCGACGACGTTCTCGTCCCGGCAGACGCCAAGCTGAGCCGCGGCGATCACTTCGAGCAGCGTCCCCCAACTGTGGAAGGCGAAACGGACGCCCTGTTCTTCAGCCGCATCGAAAATGCGCCGGCCCAGCTCGAACCCGCCCTGGCAGCACACGTCCATCTGCACGAAGTCCACGCAACCGGAACGAATCAGGTCCAGAAACCCCGCCTCGTCGGGCTCGTGCTCGCCCGACGCCAGCGTCACGATCCGTTTGCTGCGCATGGCGCCGTAGGCGGCGTGGTCGTCGGGATCGAAGGGTTCTTCAACCCAGTAGGGAGCGTAGGGCGCGAGGGCGCGGCATAGATTCTCGATCGTCTGCGGCGAATAGCTGCGATCGCCCATGCGCCACCAGGCATGGCAATCGAGCATCAGGCCGAAATCCGGCCCTACGGCCCGGCGCATCGCCTCAACCGTTTCCAGATCGCCCTGCGGCCCCGCCGCCGGGCGCAGCTTGTAAGCAGGGAAACCCAACTCCTGCACGGCGGCGGCTTCGGCGGCGTAGCCCTCGGGAGGCATATACATCCCCGCCGATCCGTAGCACTTGATCCGTCCGCGCTTGCGGCCGCCCAGCAAGTCGGACATGGGCGCGCCTTCCGCCTTGGCGGCGGCGTCGATCACCGCAACCTCGACGGCGTGGTAAGTCTTCTTGAGTTCCAACCCGGCCTCGAAGCCGAAGCTTTTCCAGTCCGCCGGGTCGCGGCCCTGCAGAAAAGGCCCGATCGTCTGCTCGATTTCCCGCGCTGCGCGTTCATGAGCCGGGCCGGGGGCAAAGCCCTTCAGGCCGGCATCGGTCGTGACGCGGATCAGCATCGCGTCGCGTTTCAAAATCGTGCGCAGCCCGCCGTGGAACGGGAGCCGGATCGGCTCCGCGAACGGACACGACATCAGCAGACCTTCGACTTTAGTAATTTTCATGGCTGTCGGAAACTGCGGCGAACGGACACGACGCGGTCCAGTCCGGCCATATCCCGATGGAACTCCGGGGTTTGCCACTCCGGGGCGCGCAGCAACGCTTCGACCGCGGCCTGGCTGTTGTAGCCAAGCTCCATGATAAGCCATCCGCCGGGTTTGACGATGCGCGCCGCCCCGGGCGCGAGCCGGCGGTAAACCTCGCAACCGTCCTCGCCTCCGAAAAGCGCCAGAGACGGCTCGCGGCGCAATTCCCGCTGCATGCCGCCGATGTCTCTCAGCGGCACATAGGGGGGATTGCATAACACCGCATCGACCGCCTGCGGCAGCACGCCCCGGTCGAGGTCGGCGACGAAGAACCGAACGTTCGCGCCCAGCCGCCGGGCGTTTTCGCGGGCGACGCGGAGCGCGGCGGCGGAAATATCCGAAGCGCTCATTTTTACCTCGGCAATGTTTTTGGCAACGGCGACGGCGACTGCCCCCGAGCCCGTACCGATATCGATCACGCGGTCGCCCGGACGAATGCGCTCGATGGCCGCTTGCACCAGATGCTCGGTTTCGGGCCGGGGTATCAGCACATCCGGCGTGACGCGGAACTCCAGCCCGTAGAACTCCTGCACGCCGCGTAGGTATTGCGTGGGCACGCCCTCACAACGAGCAGCGATGAGTTGCCGGTAGGCGTCCCATTCCGCGGGATGCAGAGCGCGGTCGGAGTGGGCGTGCAGCCACTCCCTGCCCCGGCGCAAGACAGCGCCGAGCAGCAATTGCGCCGTCAGCTCGGGGACGTGGATGCGGCGTTCCTTGAGCGAACGGACACCGCCGCGCAAAGCGTCCCGAACTGTAATTAGGGGATCGACCATTCGCTGCGGGCCGGCGAAACGGAGGAGCAGGGCTGCAACGCGAGGTCGAGACGGAGATGACTCGGTCCGCCGGTCGGCTCGCCCGCGGCGTCCGCTACGGCCAGGCACAGGCTCGGGGCGCCGGCCGGGCGCACGCGACCATCGGCCCACGTAAACTTCTGCAGCGCGGCATCGGAACACTCTTTTAGCCGCAGTTGCGCGCCGGCTTCAACTCCGTCGGCCTGCACGCACAGGGAATAAGCCGGCATCGAAAGTTGCCCCTCGTTCGGGTAATCCGCTCGAAAAATCTCGTCGTCGGCGCCGGGCTTGCAGGTGTGCGCCATCAGCGCCGCCTTCAGATTCAGGCGGCGCCCCCAGCCGGGCACGTCCAGGCAATAGAACTCCGGCTCGTCCAACGGGTCTTGCAACTTCACCAAGCCCTCCCCGCCCGCAAACGCGCCCCAGGGCAAGACCAACAAGGCCGCCGTTGCCGCGGCGGTTCGACAGAAGCAACGCATGGACATGGCCGTTTCACTATAGCGCCTGCGTGTATAATCGTGAGTCTCCGTCGTGCTTTCCTTTCTTGGCAGCGATGCGCTCGCAGAAGCTTTGGCCTTCGCTTGGCCGGCGGCGGCAACGCTGGCTCTATTCGTTTTCCTGATCCGGCTGTGGTCGCAATTCGAGTTGCAGGCGGCCGAAGAGCGGTTGCGTTCCGAGCAGAGCGGCGAACCGCCCCGGAAGAACAACGCTGCGGGCGGCGCTTAGACGATGGGTCTGTTCAAGACGCGCAGCGCGGCGCTGTACGGGGTCAACGCGCTGCTCATCGACGTGGAAGTCGATGTTTACCGCGGCAGCGCCAGGGACTTTTTCATGGTCGGCCTGCCCGACACTGCGGTCAAGGAGAGCCGCGAGCGGCTCAAGTCCGCGTTGACCAACGCCGGTTTCGGCTATCCCAGCCAAGCGGTCACCATCAACTTGGCCCCGGCCAACATCCGCAAGGAAGGGGCGGGCTTCGATCTGCCCATGGCGCTGGGCATTCTGGGCGCGACCGGCGCGCTGGCCGCGGGCGCCGCCGACGGCTTTCTGTTCTCCGGCGAGCTTTCCCTCGACGGCGGCATCCGCCCGGTGCGCGGGGCCTTGCCGATGGCCGTATGCGCCAAGGAGCAAGGCATCGGCAAGCTCGTCGTGCCGGCGGCGAACGCGGCCGAGGCGGCGGTGGTCGAGGACATCGACGTTTACCCCGTCAGGCATCTGCGCGAGATTCCGCCGTTGCTCGAAAGCCCCGGGGAACACCCCACCGCCGCGCGCAACGGCGCCGCGCCCGCAGCCGGCGCGCTGAGCGTGGACTTCGCCGAGGTGCGCGGCCAGGAGACGGCCAAGCGCGCCTTGGAGATTGCCGCCGCCGGCGGGCACAACGTGTTGATGGTCGGCCCGCCGGGCTCGGGCAAGACGATGCTGGCCAAGCGGCTGCCGGGCATTCTGCCTATGCTGACCATGGACGAAGCCGTCGAGACCACCAAGGTGCATAGCGTGGCCGGCGTGCTGGGCGAGCACTGCGGCCTGCTGCGCGAGCGGCCTTTCCGCTCGCCGCACCACGGCGTCTCCAACGCCGGCCTGGTCGGCGGCGGTTCGGGCATGCCGCGCTGCGGCGAGGTCAGCCTGGCCCACAACGGCGTGTTGTTTCTCGACGAGTTCCCCGAATTCCCGCGCAACGTGCTCGATCTGCTGCGCCAGCCGCTCGAAGACGGCCGGATCACCGTCGCCCGCAGCGGCATCAGTCTGACCTTCCCTTCGCAATTCATGCTGGTCGCCGCCATGAACCCCTGTCCCTGCGGCTACTTCGGCGATCCCAACCGCGAATGCCGCTGCACGCCGCCGATGATCCAACGCTACGTGGGCAAGATCAGCGGCCCCATGCTCGACCGCATCGACATCCACGTGGAAGTGCCGCCGGTCAAATACCGCGAGCTGCGCGACGATACGCCCGCCGAAAGCTCCGAAAACATCCGCGAGCGCGTCGAGCGCGCCCGCGAGACTCAACTGCGCCGCGGCTACGCCAACGCCCGCCTGCCGGCGAAAACGATCCGCAAGCACTGCAAGCTGGACGCAGCGAGCGAGCGAACGCTCGAAACCGCCGTGCAAAGGCTGGGCCTCTCGGCCCGCGCCCACGACCGCATCCTCAAGGTGGCGCGCACCATCTGCGACCTCGCCGGCATCGACCACATCCGCGCCCCCCAACTCGCCGAAGCCGTCCAATACCGCAGCCTCGACCGCACCTACTGGACGTAACCCCGCCCGGCGCTCCGGCGGCGGCCGCAGACCGGGACAGTGTCAAAGCATGGTTCACACTGCCGCTCTCCCCATCGCTTGAAGAATCCGCCTTACAAATCGATTTTCAGGTCCGTATGGCGCGCCAGTGCGTCGAAGTCGGCATCCTTATGCAGGATGGGCGCACCGGCGCGTATGGCGACGGAACCGATGAGACAATCGATCGACTTGCGAACGGTCTCTCCTTCCCGGCGGCAGAGACGGTAAAAAGCAGCCGCATCGTCGTAATCCCGCCGTTCCGTGGGGAGTACGGATGCCCGGGCGAGCAGCCGGCGCAGGCTCTGCAGATGCCGCTCGTCTCGCGCGCCGGCGAGCACTTCCATGCGCACCGCATCGCAGATCGCGATCTCGCTCCCAAGCAATGTCTCGACGCGCCGGCAGACCGCGGACCCGGTGTCTCGAAGAAACTCGATCCACGCGGACGTATCGATCAGGATCACGTTGAGCGTCCGGAGCGCAATTCGTCGAGGTCGCCTTCCCAGCCCGACCCGCGAAGCTGCCTGGCTTCCTCGACGCTGAGAGGCTCCGCCGCAAGCGTGTGCAGCGCGAAGTTGACCGCTTCGCGCTTCGTCGCCAGACGGTAACGACGCATGACTTCGGCGCAAGCCTCGTCATCGATATCCACATTGGTGCGTGACATACACCCATCGTACACCATGAATGGATTCAAACTGAAGCGCTCCGAACCGTCTGCGCCTCTATTCCTATCGAAGAATGAGCCTTTCATATTGGGGGAGTGGGAACTGCGGGTAAAGGGGGTGTAGCAGAGGGCAGGATTGCCGCCAAGTTCGCCGCTACCTGCCTGGAAATCGACGGCCAACGCGCGCCGCTGTTCGCGGTCTTCCCGCATCGGATCAATACCCAGCCCCCGCACGATCTGACAGCGGGACAGACACAGGTTAGGCGACCCGCGGCTACTGCGCGGAAGACGAGCAGCGTGGCCCGGCGGCAACGGTCGAAGCTGCCCTGGGACGTGCTTTACGCCGGCGCGGCGCCCTGCTGCGCAGGCCTCTATCAGTTCACGGTGCGCCTGCCGCCCACTTTTCCTGACGGCAACGCGGCGGTCATGGCCATCGTGCAAGGCGTTGCCACTCCCGAAGGGCCGTTTCTCACCGTCGGCCGCCGGCAGTGGGGCCGCAGGATGCGCGGTAGTACAGGTCGGCAAAATAACGGGGTGGTGCTGGAGGTGGGGGTCGAACCCACATGGGAAGTGAATCCCGCTGGATTTTGAGTCCAGTGCGTCTGCCAATTCCGCCACTCCAGCACTCTTCGGCGAGGGCGTCTGCCCTTGGCGGCGTCTCTCGTTGCTATTGTAGCGTTGAACGGGCGTGGCTGTCCGTTTCTCCATGCGGGCCAATACGACCGGTCGCAAGTTACTTCAAAACCAAGACCAAGAAAACTTTGGATATCGAAAATGAAGTTGAATCAGACGACCGAAACAGACAGTAAGCCCGAACCGGCAGATTTGCACGGGGATTTTATTGCCGACGCTCAAAAAAACAGGCTGCTCGCGCAAGAAACCCTGATTCTGGACGCGACCGAGGCCGTCTGCGAATGGCTCGCAGCGGAAGGTTTGTCGCGCGCCGACCTCGCTGAGCGGCTTGGGCGCAGCCCGGCCTATGTCTCGCAGTTGTTGAACGGATCGCGAAACATGACTTTGCGGACTCTTGCGGACATGGCGCATGCGTTGAACCGCGAAGTTCAAGTTTCAAGCCGCCGTGTATAAAATAGAAACGGTTTGACACAACGCATTGCAGCATGGATTCTGGTCGGCTGCGGGTTGGCCGCCGGTCAATCGCGCGGCGTCGAGATCGACTTCGAGTATTTCGAAAAGCACGTGCGGCCGGTGCTGGCCGAGAAGTGCTACGCCTGCCATAGCGCGGGAGCTTCGAATCTGTTCGCCGGGCTGCGGGTCGACAGCAAGGCCGGACTGCTTCGCGGCGGAGACTCGGGACCGGCGATCGTGCCAGAGGACTCCGCCGGCAGCCTGTTGCTCAAAGCATTGCGGGGCGAGGCGAAGACGCCGATGCCGCCCACCGGAAGGTTGCCCGCGGAGCGCATCGAAGCCATTGCGGCTTGGGTGGACGGAGGCGCGCCCTGGCCCGAAGAAGACGCCGCCGATTTGCCCGACCCGTCGGAAGCATTCGACCTGGAAGCGCGGCGCGCTGCGCATTGGGCCTGGCAGCCGGTGAAGGCGGTTGCCGCGCCGGGCGGCGTGGACAGCTTTATCCTTGCCAAGCTTCGCGAAAAAGGCTTGCAACCGGCCGCTGCCGCCGGGCGCCATACGTTGCTGCGACGCCTGTCCTTCGCCATTACCGGATTGCCGCCCACGCCGCAGGAGATACGCGGGTTCGTCAACGACCCGTCGCCGGATGCTTACGAGAAGCAGGTCGACCGCCTGCTCACCTCGCCTCATTACGGCGAACGCTGGGCGCGGCACTGGATGGACCTGATGCGCTACACGGAGTCGCACGGCAGCGAGGGCGACCCGGACACGCTGGAAGCCTGGCAATATCGCGATTATCTGATCCGAGCCTTGAACGCGGACGTGCCTTACGACCAACTCATTCGCGAGCATCTGGCCGGCGACCTGCTGCCGAATCCGCGCATCAACGCGGAAGACGGCATCAACGAATCCATCGTCGCCACCGCCCACTACCGCATGATCGAGCACGGATTCCAGCCGGTCGATCCTTGGGAAGACCGGGTGAAATGGACCGACAACCAGATCGACGTTTTCTCCAAAACGTTTCAGGGGCTGACCGTTTCCTGCGCCCGCTGCCACGATCACAAATTCGACGCGATCAGCCAGAAGGACTTCTATGCGCTGTTCGGCATCTTCAAAAACGCCCGCCCGACGCAGCGGGCGATCGATTCGCCGGCAGTGCTCTGGAAGAACCGCGCGGAACTTGCGGCGGTCAAGCAAAAGATCAAAGACGCTCTGGCCGAGCGGTGGCTGGCGGCGGCGGACGGCATTGGCAAGCGGCTGCGGTCGCGCAGCCGGTCGCTTGCTGCGCTGCTCGAACAGGCCGCGTGCGACTATGACAGCCCGCTGTTTCCGTGGTTCGAGCTGGGCGGCAAGAGCGCAGAGGAAGTCCGTTCGGGGTGGCAACGGCTCGCTGCGAGCCAAGCGCGGGAGCAAGCCCGGCGAGAGCAATTCAACAAAGAGAAATTTCCGGTGCTGTGGAACGTCGCGGAGGAGTACCCGAAGTGGATTCGGCACGGCACGGGCCTGGGCGAAACGGCGTCGAAGCCCGGAGAGTTTTCGATTACCCCCTCGGGCAGCCGCATCGTCGAGGGCATCTACGGAGCGGGGGCGCATACCGCGCTGCTTTCGCGGCGCCACAACGGCGTCTTGCAGTCGCCGCGGTTCAAGATCGAGACGAACAACATCAGCTTCCGTGTTCAGGGCGGGAACTTCAGCGTCGTTCGGCTGATTGTCGAAAACTACGCGGTGCCTCGCAGCGGAATCTACCATCAGCGCTACTCGCCCAAGAAAGACGAGCCTGTCTGGTACACCTGGGACACGACATATTGGAAAGGATTCACCGCCTACATCGAGTTCGCGACGCTCGACGATTCGACGAATTTTCTTCTCGACAAGGTTGACGTTAGAAAGAAACCGCGTCCGCAACCGGTTCGCGACGGCCGCTCGTTTTTCGGCGCGACGGCGGTCGCCTTCCACGACGGACGCGTGCCGCCGGAGAATCTCTCGGAGGCCGTTGCCTACCTGTTGCAAGGCAACGCTCCGGAAGATGCCCGCGGCTTGGCGCTGCTGTACGTCGAGCGGCTGAAGACGGCCGTTGCCTCCTGGCGCCGCGGCGAGATGAGCGAAGAGCAGGCGGCTTACCTGGATTTCTTCGTGCGCAACGGATTGCTGCCCGCGACCGCGAAGGGCAATGCCCCGCTCCGCCGTCTGGTAGCCGCATACCGCCGCCTGGAAAACGAGGCGCCCATATACCGGCGGGCGCCCGGCGTGGTCGAGGAAGCGGGAGAAGATCAGCCGCTTTTGATTCGCGGCGGGCACAAAAACCCGGGAGACCCGGTGCCGCGGCGTTACCTGACGGCCCTCGGCGGCAAGCCCTACGACAATCCCGCCGAGATGCGTTTGCGGCTGGCGGAGGAAACGGCCTCGGCCGACAACCCGCTGACGGCCAGAGTGATGGTCAACCGCATCTGGCGGCACATGTTCGGACGCGGCATCGTTGCCTCCGTGGACAATTTCGGACGGCTCGGCGACAAGCCCTCGCATCCCGAGTTGCTGGACTATCTGGCGGCGGAGTTCGTTGAGGACGGCTGGTCGATCAAGCAGATGATCCGGCGGCTGGCCTTGACTGACGTCTATCGCAGGAACAGCAATGGATCCGAGCGCGCCGCGGAGGTCGATCCGGATAACGCGCTCTTGCAGCACATGCCCGTCAGACGGCTGGAAGGCGAAGCGATCCGCGATAGCCTGCTGGCGATTTCCGGCAGGCTGGATAGAAGCGTGGGAGGCAAGTCGATCGACGTTTACTACGGGTTCGCGAAGGGCAAGACGAAAGGCGATCAACTGAAAGGCCCCCTGGACGGCGACGGACGGCGCAGCGTTTACCAGGAGATTCGGCGCAACGCGCACAATCCGTTTCTCGAAGTTTTCGATCAGCCGAAGCCGGCCTCAACCCGCGGACGGCGCGATTCGACCAATGTTCCCGCGCAGTCGCTGACGATGCTGAACAGTCCGTTGGTGATCGCGCAAGCCGAGATTTGGGGCAAGCGGCTGGCCGAGAATCCGGCGGGCAGCGGGGAAAAGATCAACGAGATGTTCCTGCAGGCGTTGGGACGCGCCCCCTCGCCCGCCGAAGTCGACCGCGCGCAGACCTACATGGGCGTCATCGAAGATGCGGGCGCCTGGACGAATCTCGCGCACGCGCTGTTCAATTTGAAAGAATTCATTTACCTCCGTTAGGAATCGCGAGAGTTGTTGCATGGCGGCGCCACGGCCCATTGTCGGCGTCGGCGCGGTTATTTTTCGCGGCGCGCGCGTGCTGCTGGTCAGACGCGGCGCGGCGCCGCTGAAAGATCACTGGTCAATTCCCGGCGGAAAAGTAGAGCTTGGCGAAAAGCTTCGCGCCGCCGTCGAGCGCGAGACGCTCGAGGAAACCGGCCTGGAAGTGAAGGCCGGCGCGTTGGTCGAGATTTTCGAGCGTATTCGCCGCGGCGATTCGGGCGCCGTTGCCTATCACTACGTGTTGATGGATTACTTGTGCGAAGTCACCGGCGGCGAGTTGCAAAGCGGCGACGACGCCGCCGACGCGGACTGGTTTCGATTGGATCAACTCAACGGCTTGCTCATGACCGAGGGTACTGCCGGGGTGATCTACAAAGGGTTCGCGATGCTCCGGGCCGGCGATGATTGAACAATCCCGGCAAGCTTTGGAATTCGACGGCGTAGTGGATTTGCTGCGCCGCTACATCGCCGGTCCGCCGGGCGAGGCCCGCCTGGCAGCTCTACGCGCCGAGCCGCGGTTGGCGACGGCCGAAGCAGCGGCCGCCGCACTGGCGGAAGTCGGCGAAGCGATGGACTGGCTGCGCAACGCGGAGCGGCCCGACGGCGGCAATGTTTCGCCTCCGCCGCAATTTCGGGGAATCGCGGACATCCGGGACGCCGTAGAACGGCTCTCGACAGAAGGCGCGGTCCTGGAGGCCCTTGAGATTCGCGATGTCCTCGGCGTTCTCGATCGCGCCGAAGATATCCGCCGCGTTCTGTATAGCGAGCGGGCGCGCCTGCCGTTGCTGGCAGTCTACGGCGGGCGGCTGAAGGAGTTCAAGCCGCTGCTGCGCGAGCTTTCAGGGAAAATTTTGCCGCACGGCGAAATCTCCAGCTTGGCCGGCTCGGAGTTGTCGAAGATCCGCCGGCGGATCGAATCGCAGCGCCGGAACGTAAAAATTTCCCTTGAAAAATTCGTTCGCAAGCACGCCGCCTCCGGCGCGCTGCAAGACGATTACGTGACCGTTCGCAACGGGCGTTCGGTCGTTCCCGTGAAGGCAAGCTGGAAAGGACGTATCGACGGCGTCGTTCACGGCGGCAGCGCCGGCGGTCAAACGGTTTTCGTCGAGCCGCACGACACAATCGCGCAGAACAACCGCCTGGTGCGGTTATTGGAAGACGAGCAGCGCGAGATTCTGCGCATCTTGCGGCAGATGACCGAGCGCCTTCGCGAAAACGGTCCGGCGGTCGGCGAAGCGGCGGCGGTTCTCGGCGAGTTGGATTACGTTTTTGCGCGCGCCCGCTTCGGCCGGGAGTTCCGCTGCTGCCTGCCGTCATTTTGCGGCGGCGGCGAGCCGCAAGTGATTTTAGAACGGGCGCGGCATCCCCTTTTGCAAGATCTGCTCGCGCGGCAGGGGGGCAAGCCGGTTCCGCTGTCCGTTCGGCTCGAAGGCGGGCGGCGGGCACTGCTGATCAGCGGACCGAACGCGGGCGGCAAGACCGTTGTGCTCAAAACCGTCGGGCTGTTGTCGCTGATGGCGCAGGCCGGGCTGCCGGTGCCGGCCGACGAAGCCCGGCTGCCTTGGTTCTCGGAAGTGATGGCCGACATCGGCGATGCGCAGTCGATCGCCGACAGCTTGAGTACGTTTTCGGCGCACATATCCAAATTGACGGCGATGCTCGACCGCGCTTCGCCGCGCAGTCTGGTGCTGCTCGATGAATTGGGCTCGGCGACCGACCCCGAAGAAGGCGGCGCGTTGGGCGCGGCCATTGTCGAGCGGTTGCTCGAACGCGGCGCATTCCTGGCGGTTTCGACGCACCTGCCGGCGCTAAAAGTTTTCGGCTTCCGTTCGCAGGCCGTTGTCAGCGCGGCAATGGGCTTTGACGAAGACTCGTTTTCGCCGACTTACAAGTTGCTGCTCGGGGTTCCCGGCCGCTCGGCCGGGCTGGAAACGGCGCGGCGGTTCGGGATGCCGCCCGAGGTGATCGAGCGGGCGCGGGAAACGCAGGGAAGCACGGCGAAGGACGCTTCCCGATTTCTGAGCGATCTGCGCCGGCGGGTCGAGGAATCCGCCGAGGCCGCGCGGAAGCTGCGCACGCGGGAACAGGCGCTCGCCGAACGCGAGGAGCAACTTGAGCGGGATGCCGAGGCGAAAGCCAGACAGGCTCGTGAAAAAACGGAGCGCCGCATCGCAGACCTGACCCGAACGTTCGAGCGCCGTTACCGCGAAGCGCTGCAAGAGGCTCTCGAAAACCTGCAAGCAGCGGGAGGGGGCGGCAAGTCCGCGAGAGCCGCCGAGCGTTCGGTTGCGAAGTCGCGGGGGGCGCTGCGCCGGGAGATGGAGCGGACGGCCCGCGCCGAGCTTGGCGACGATGCTCCTGTTCCAGACGGCCCGGCGGATGAGCGTACGCCCGGCGACCGGGTGCATATCGCCTCGATGGGCGCTTCCGGAACGATCGTGCGGGCGCTCGCCCCGGGACGCTGGGAAGTGCAGGTCGGCCGGCTGAAGGTACAGGCCGCGGCGGACGACATCAGCGCTCTCGAACCCGCCCCGGAGCCGCCGGGCAATCTGCCCGCCGGGGTGAGTTTCGATCCCGCACCGCGCCTTGGCGTCGTTCCTGCCGAAATCAACGTAATCGGCAAGACCGCCGACGAAGCGCGCGAGGCGGTGGACAAGTATCTGGATGACGCGGTTCTCGCGGAGATGCCGCGGGTCCGCGTCATCCACGGGTTCGGAAAGAATATCCTGAGGCGGGAACTGTCGAAGCTGTTGTCCGGCCACGTCCACGTCGCGAAGCACTACGACGCCGAAGGACGCGAAGGCGGGGCCGGAGCGACGATTGTCGAGATACGGCGGTAGCGCCGACTACGCCCTTGCTTGGCGTCCCGATGCTACAATGGGCTTCTCTTTTGCCGTCAGACATGCTTCCGAACTTCCTATTTCCAGAAACCACCGTTGAAAAAAGCGGTTCCGGCGAGGCTTTCGAGATTGGCGGGGGCAACGGCCTGCTGTTGCTCACGCTGGGCATTAGCGATGTCGTCGAGCAGGAAAGCCTGGACATCCGTATCATGGGCTCCGCCGACGGCGAGGAATGGCTCAAGCAGCCGCTGCGCAGTTTCCCCCAGAAGTTTTACCGCGGCGTTTCGCAAATCCTGCTCGATCTGAGCGCGGCGCCCGAGGTCAAGTACCTGCGCATCGACTACCAGACGGCGCGCTGGGGAGTCGGCTTCAAGACGCCGAAGTTCAAGTTCTACGTCTTCGCCGAGCCTTTCACCGAGGCAAAATCGGCTTAGCTTTTGGGGCGGCGGACTTGTGAGAACCGTCGAAGGGCCGAAAACGAATCTTCCAGTTGCCTCTTTCCTGCCGGCTTCGCCCTCCGTACACGGCCCTGACCCCCGGTATTCCAGGCGGGAAGTTCCTCACTCCACGACGAGTAGATCGACATCGACGAAGTAATCGCTTGCAGCGGGGTGTTTCTCTCCCAACACGCGAATCTCAAGTTCGTGCGGGCCTTCGCTCAAACCGGAAAACGTCCTCTCGGTCCGCCATTCGATTTCGGCGGAATAGAGATCGATCGTCCCGCGCTGCCGGCCGTCAATGACGACGGCCGCCCTCCCCCTGTTGAACGCCTTGGTATAAACCCAGGTCACCTGACTTCCCCGGAAAGCAAAGCGGAAGCTGCTTTCCGCCTCGTTCGAGTAGGTCACCGTGTTATGAAACGCTTCGTCGAACTGACTGCCCGGCGTCCAGGAACCCGAATAGAGCACAGCCTCGTCGTGGTCGTCGTAACTGCCGGGCAGCCTGCGCCGCAAGTCCGCCGCGGCCTCCTTGGAAGCGAGTCGGGCGAGGTAGTACCCGCCGGAAGATATCTGCGGAACGGGAACGGTGTACATTTTGACGAATGAAGGCAGGAATTGAAACTTCGAGTGCAGACTTTCTACGGCAGTCGGGACGATAAAGTATTCAATCGACATTTCCTTCGACAAAGTGAACATCCGCTGCGGGGAACCGGCGGACTCCAGCTTCTTCAGAAACTCGGGGAAGTGCCAGTGAGCGGCCACGATCGGTCCGCTGAGCGGCGCGATCTGGGTATTATCCGTCAAAAATGCGACCCCGTCTCCTGGAGCAACTGCGTTCAGATAATCCACCAAGCGCCGTATCGGCGCATGATAGTCTCGATAGTCCGACTCTGCGTCGGAATCGAAGTGATTTATGGAAAAGTCACGGTGCCGCCACCCGGATGCCGGCATATAATAGGCATTCAGAAAGATCATGCTGACGGCTGCAATCTGAAGCATCCTGTAGAGTTTGGAATCCGTGTGACGAGCTTCCCCAAAAACCCAGCCGATTACTATCATGAACAGCGGCAAGACCGGATAAAAATAACGCAGATAAACTATATTTTGGCAAGTCAGAAGACAATAGCCAAGGCTCGCCAACAGCGCCGCGACCGCTAGATATGGCGGCTTTCGCAGCAGCAAACGAAAGTCGAGAGACAGCAGCGAGTCTCGCGATTTCAGACGAGTTGCCGAGAGCCGAGGCAGCATCCAAAAAAAGACGAGCGGCAACAGCAGTAGATAGTGGAATCCAAAACCGCCCGCTTGTCCTTCGAAATACCGGGACGATTGGAAAGTCATTGCATAAAACGTATTCCATTCCACTCCTTGCGGCCATCGCATATCCCGAATGCCGGTCGATGTATCCAATAAGGGAGAACGGAAGAAATCGTTCATGAACGGAAATACGGGATTTCCGGTTTTGCCGTAGGCCGTAAGATAAGGCGGGGCGGCAAAAACAACCAGCAGCAACAAAAACGTCAGAAGCGTTTTTGGAGAGGCGCGTCCCAAACGGCGCCCCCTGCGCCATGCCGGCAGCGCAAGCGCGAGAGTAACGGGCAGCAAGGACAACGACCCATACTTGACCTGAATCGCACAACCCAAAAATGTTCCCAGAAGAAAGAGATAAGCCGTCCGATGGGTCGCGTGGTATCTCCAGAGCGAAACGGCGGCGCCTATGACAAACGCCGCCCAGACGTTTTCGACAAAAAGCGATCCAGTAATGAGTTGGACGAGCGGAGTGCTCGCGTATAAAGCCGTCAGCAACAAGGCCGTTCCCAGGGAGAGCCAACCGCGGATAGCAGCGAACAGAAACATCGCAACAAAAACGAAGATGCCGAAGTTCAACAATCGGGCGGCATATTCGCCACCGAGAAGATAGACGCCGCTGAACGCCCAATCGCCGCCCATGGGCATGACGGCCCATATGAATTCCTGAACGTCAAACGACCACAGCGAGTGCGCCGCAAGCCGCGAAGCGACCACCATATGCATGGCAAGCCCATCGGGACTGACCTCTGGTTTCAGGGCCGCCAAGTAATGCATCAATAGCAGGAACATCAGCAAAGCGAGCGATGCGTAAGAGAATGCCCCCTGCGGCGGCGCCGTTCGCAGCCGCGCTGCCGCTGCCCGATAGAACTCCGCCATGAACCGCCGGCCAGCGGCAATCGGGATTGAAAAAGCAATCAGATATGAAAAGCCGGTGTTGATCGGAAAGCGGGCGGCAACTCCGATCAGCAAGATCCAGATGCCGATGCCGAGCAGGAGCGCCTGAAGATAGTCGAGCGACTCGTGGGCCCGGAAAAAGAGCCGCCCGAGAAACAACGACGAGCAAAAGAAGTACAGGACCGCAAGCGGGGCTGCAGGGCCTACGGCCGCGCCGGCATAAGCAAACAAAAAAAGGAAGAAAGCAGGAAGAGTAAAAGCCGGCTTCAAACAATAGACCGTCAAAACCGAGAGCGCGTAGAAAGCGGCAGCCAAACGCAAACGCTGGAGACCCAGCGCAGTCCATGTCTCTTGCTCAAGCAGTGCATTGCTCCAAAAACCGTAAATCGAAAAAGCGCCGAGCAGAAGCAGGCCGAGCCACAGGGGAAGGCCCCTCGAGGCCTTCTTCATAGCTTTTTCGCAACCATCATGTGTTGGGTGAATATGATCGGCCAAAGGGTCTTCTCGAATAGCAAGGCGCCCCGTTCCCTGATGGATTCGAACGCCTCTTCGCGCTTCAGCGGCCGTTCGTCGGGAAATTTCCACAGCCCGGATGCCTCGGTAAAGAACCGCGCGGCACGGTACAGCAAGGTGGGAGTCGGAAAAGAGATGATGGCGATGCCGTTCTTTTTGAGCACATCGAAATGGGCCAGGATCGCTCGGCGGGTGTCGGTCGGTTGGAAATGCTCGATGAGACCCACGCTGAAAACCGCGTCCGCCTTGAGATCGAGGTTCAAATCGAGGCAGTCGGCCGTATGCAGGATAACCTTCGGATTGCGGCTAACTCGGCTGTGCAGCAAGCTCAGACCGTATTCATTGTTGTCCACGACGTGATAAGCTCCCGGGCTGCACTCCGTCATGATGCGGTCGAGGAAACAACTGTTAGCGCCGCCAATTTCTACCAGCGAAGACCTCTCGTCCAGGCGGACGTACCGTTTCAGAGCCGCAACGATCGCGGACTCCGTGTACTTGCGGGTCAGCTTGGCCGTGAACGGAGTGGAGGAATAGTAGCGGTCCCAATCGGTGGCGGTCGCGGCGACTTTCTTTCGAGTGAACACGAAATCTCTCTGCAGCACAAAATTGACGACGAAAAGTGTGCTCTCGGCAGCAATCTTCGCTTGAATTACTCCGAAGGAGACATAATTATGAATGAATGTCATCAAAATATACGATACAAATCCACTTCCAATGACCAGCATAAGATACTTAGGAAACGTAGCTGAACGCTGTTCTCGAGATAGAAATACAGCCTCATGGGCCAAAGGATAGTTGAAGAACACAGCTATAAAACGCCCGACAACATGAGATGAAAACACATTGCCAAATATTAAAAAACTATACTGAAAACTAGGTTGTCCACCACTGCTGTGGCTAAGGAAACAAAACTGAATCGCAGTAGGACAAAGTAAATGCGCAGGGAATCGAACAGAGGGTTGAAATGAGAAGACGGGTTACCCTTTTCGTAGATCACACGAATCCTCACTTCCAGAATCGGACAATCTTGGTGTTTACAGGCCGTCAACATGTCCAATTCGAACTCATATCCAGAGGTCGAGATGTGCAACAGGGAAGGAATAAGCCGTTGTGGAATTCCTCGCAAGCCAGTCTGCGTATCGGAAATCTTTCGGCCCGCAATTAGAAAAAAGGCGCATCGTGTCGCTTGGTTTCCAATCCAACTACGAAGCGGAACCTTGCCGTCGAATTGCCGCGATCCCAAAATCAAACGATCCGGATAAGCTTCCAGCTTCTTCGCTACTTTGGCGATGTCTTCAGGGTGGTGCTGGCCGTCGGCATCGGCAGTCACTACTCCGAGACAATCTGGAAATTCGGTCAGGACAAAACTCAGCCCGGTCTTCAGCGCCGCGCCCTTGCCGAGATTTACAGAGTTCTCAAGAACCCGGACTCGGAGGGGTATCAAGGCTTCGAAGCAGTCATCGTATTCCGCCCCGCTGCCGTCGTTGACGACGACAACAGCGCGCCAGGGTTGCCGGACAAGCGCCTCGACCAGCTTCGGCAGCGCGTTCCCGGGCCGGTACGCAGGAATCAAAACCGCCAAATTCATACAATGGATCACCGCGAGGCGCTCCTTTGAGGATACATTCTTACAAGGCTGCGGTGCTCGAACGTCATGCGGGCCGGGACCGGCGGCCGCCGCGAGTCAGCGTGTGTTCCGCGCCAGGAATTGCAACACGCGCTCGGTGCTTTCGTCCCCCGGAACGCCGAGGTTGGCGTTGAGCGGGCCGTGGCCCCTGCCCTTGGCCTCGAACCACTCCGCTGCGACGCCCGCGGCTTGCAGCCTTTCGGCAAACGGAATCGGTTGGACGGC
This sequence comes from Bryobacterales bacterium, assembly GCA_965214915.1. Lineage (GTDB taxonomy): Bacteria > Acidobacteriota > Terriglobia > Bryobacterales > UBA6623 > CATQHP01. The sequence goes on from CBDCCP010000002.1 coordinate 1,413,202, forward strand.
GGCCTCGCGGCGCCCGTCCGAAATGAGCAGCAGAAACGGGGGTATCCCCTTGCCGCGGGCGACGTGGCGCCACGGCGAAACCGGCGCCCATTGCGCAGGGTCGCTGCCGAACGCCTCGCGGTGAACCCGTCCGGCGTTTTTCATTTGCGGCGGAACGTTGTACATGATCGTATCCAGCGGGATGACGCCGGCCAAGTCATGGAGCGAAGCGCCGGCAATTTCCAGGAAGGCTTCGTTGGTTCCTACCGCGGCCACGAGATGGGCGCCGGCCGAGTGGCCCATGAGAAAGATCTTGCTGCCGTCGCCTCCGTACTTACCGGCATTCTCCTTGAGCCAGACGGCGGCGGAGGCGACGTCCTGCGCCATCTCTATGAGCGTCGCATCCGGCCGAAAACGGTAGTTCATCGATGCGAAAAGATAGCCGGCGGGGACGAAGCGGGCTGGTTTGAACAAGGCGCTGCGTTTGTCGCCCCGCACCCATCCGCCTCCGTGGGCGAAAAGGATGACCGGAGCGCCGTGCAGGTCGTCTTGCGTGTAAACGTCGAGACTGAGGCGTTCCGGGGCGACGCCGGGCTTCCGGTCGTAACGCAGGTTCGCGATGCGCGCCACGCCGCGCGCTCGGCGCAACTCGTCGGCGCGGCGCAGCAACGAGGCGGCATCCGACGCCGCATCGGACGGCCAATAGACGATTGCGTCCTGCTGATCGTCGCGGCGCTCGCCGTCCGCGTCGAGCCGCTGCGCATCGGACGGCCAATAGGGGAACGGCTTGAAGCCCATCTCTTTGAGGCGCTCGGCGCGGTTGGCGCGGAACTGCGTTACGGCGGGCTCGGGTTTGGCGGGCTGCTCCAGGTAGCGCGCCAGGAAACGAAAGCGGTTCAGGGAGCGTTCCGCCAAGGAGCCGCCGATGTGGTCGGCCCAGCGCACCAGGCGGTATTCGTGCGGAATGCGCAGGCGCCACAGCGTGCGGTGGAGGAACTCGTTGCCGGCTTGAAAACCGAGGCCGTCTTCGTCGCCGCACTCGAAATAAATGGCCAGGCGTTTCAAGCGCGAGGGATCGGCGGCGGCAATCGAGGCCGGGTTGGCGGCCTGCCAGCGTAGCTCGTCGAAAGGGTCGCCGAAAAGATTGGCGCGGCTTGCGGCGCGGCGGATTTTGTTCTGGCCGGGGACCTCGTCCCAATAAAGCCCCGGCCAAGCGCCGGGTTCCATCGAGGCCACCGCGCCGAAAGTTTCGGGGTACTTGAAAGCCAGGCGCAGCCCGCCGAGTCCGCCCATGGAAATACCCGTGACCATCGTCGTCTTGCGGTCGCGCCCGGCGTGAAACCGCCGGCGAAGGTAAGGAAGAAACTCCTTCATGAGGAAGGTCTCCCATTGAGCGCTGCCGTCGTAGCTGTCGAGGTAGATCGTGCCCGCGGGAACCGACGGCGTGGCGACAACCATTGCGGGCAATCCGCCCTCGCGCCAAAGCCGCTCGATCTGCGGTTGCCAACGCGCGATGTCTTCGCGGTCGCGGCTCGACCCGTGAAGCATCAGCAACAGGGGAAGAGGCTCGCCTTGGCCGTCGTATCCGTCGGGCAACAGGGCGGCGTATTCGACCGCGCCCGGAACCAGCGAGGTCTCGACGGCATCGCGGACGATTTCGGAAGCAGTCCCGCTCGACGCGGCGACGAGCGCGCAAACGAAAAGCGTCCGGGACAGCGGGAGGCGCATAGCGCACCCATCATACGGCATGAGCGGCGCCGCCTGGAGGCTCAAACGTCGCAGAGCTTGACGGCGGCGGCCAGACCTTCCTCGGGGGTTCGGGTGGGAATGAACTCGTGTCCGACATACCCTTCGTAACCGATCTCGACCAGCGCTTCCATCACGGCGGGGTAGTTGATTTCCGAGCGCAAATGGAGTTCGCCCCGCCCCGGATTGCCGGCTGTATGGATGTGGCCGATCAGGTCTTTCATCTCATGGATGCGGCGAATGACGTCGCCGTTCATGATCTGTACGTGATAGACGTCGAAGAGCAGCTTCACCCGAGGCGAATCCACCTCGCGGATCATGTCGGCGCAGTAGTCGATGTCGTCGCCTTGAAAACCGGGGTGGCCTTTCATGGGGTGCGTGCCGTCGCGGGTGTTGAGCATCTCCAGGTTGACCGTGACGCCTTTCTCCTCGGCGTAGGAAGCGAGTTCGCGCAAACCGGCGACGGTGTTCCGAGCGCCCTCTTCGCGGGAGAGTTCGCCGCTCGACGGGTCTTCGGCGTCGTTCCATTTGTAACCGGTGAAGGCGATCGTGCTGGGGATGCCCTCGGCGGCGCAGGCGTCGATCGTCTTCTTGGTCGTATCGATGACCGTTTGTTGGTAACGCGGGTTGTTCAGGCCCTTCATGAAGGGCGGGTCGGGCATGCCGTTGTTGGCGATGGCGCAGGTAAGTCCGTGTTTTTTGGCGGTCGGCCACTGCTCGGGGCCGAGCAGCTCGACGCTTTTCAGGCCCAGCGCGGCCGCTTCGCGGCATAACTTATCGAGGCTCCAATTCCACTCCGGAACGCTGAAGCACCAAAAACATACGGAGTGCTTGATGCGGCCGTTAACGGCTTTGGTCCACGTCTCTTCCACGCCGGGCGCCGTGTTCGATGCGCACGCTCCGAGAGTTGCAGCGGCGGCGGCGGCGGACGATTGCAGCAGGGTCCTGCGTGTCGGTCGATTGTTCATGGCGTTCGCTCCTCCGAACACGATGGTAGCGAATTGGCGCGGAAGGCGGTCCGTGCGGCAAACTGATTGGGGATGACTCACTTGTTCAGCGCGGACGACCCTTCGATCTACGAGATTCGAACGAAAGCGCCGGGGCCCAAAGGGTTCCTGCCGCTCACTCCCGACATGCTGCGGACGCGGCCGAGCGGCGACATCTTCGGCTGGACGCAAGACGCGGGCATGGGCTGGAATCCGGCGGAGCTCGGCCGCGACGAATATCTGATTCTCGGCACGCAGGGCGGCCTGCGCAGCGAAGACGGAACGCCCATTGCGCTCGGCTACCACACAGGACACTTCGAGATCGGCCTGCTGATGGTCGAGGCGGCGCACGAGATTCGGCGGCTGGGCGGCATCCCCTTCGCGGGCTTCTGCTCGGACCCCTGCGACGGGCGCACGCAAGGCACCCCGGGGATGATGGATTCCCTGCCCTATCGGAACGACGCCGCGCAGTTGCTGCGGCGGCTGATCCGTTCGCTGCCGACCCGCCGCGGCGTCATCGGCGTCGCAACCTGCGACAAAGGTCTGCCGGCCATGATGATGGCGCTGGCGTCGATGCGCGGCCTGCCTTGCGTTCTCGTGCCGGGCGGCGTGACCTTGCCCCCCACCGACGGCGAGGACGCCGGCAAGGCGCAAACCATCGGAACCCGTTTCTCCCGCGGCGAATTGACCCTCGAAGACGCCCAAACGCTGGGCTGCCGGGCTTGTGGAAGCCCCGGAGGCGGCTGCCAGTTCCTCGGCACCGCGGCAACATCCCAAGTCGTCGCCGAGGCTCTCGGTCTGGCGCTGCCGCATACGGCGTTAGCGCCCTCGGGCCAAGCGGTTTGGAAGGATGCCGCCAAGCGGTCGGCGGCCGCTGCCGCGGCGCAGAAGGCCGCCGGCCTCGCTGTCGAAGACATCGTGACCGGCGCGGCGGTGCGCAACGCGATGGTCGTTCATGCAGCGTTCGGGGGATCGACGAACCTGCTGCTGCACTTGCCGGCCGTGGCCTTCTGCGCCGGACTCGAGCGACCCGACATCGAGGCTTGGGCCGAGGTGAACCGCCGCACGCCGCGCCTGGTCGATGTCCTCCCCAACGGCCCCGTCGGACATCCCACGGTGCGCGTGTTCCTGGCGGGCGGCGTGCCGGAAACAATGCTGCATCTGCGGGAGCTCGGCCTGCTGGATACCTCGGCTCTGACCGCGGCGGGCATAAGCCTCGACGAAGCGCTCGATGCCTGGCAGGGGTCCGCACGGCGGCGGCGGTTCAGGCGGCTGCTCGTCGAGCGCGACGGCGTCGACCCGGACGATGTCATCCTGCCCCCCGGCGCGGCGGCGCAGCGCGGCCTGACCGGCACGACCGCTTTCTGCCGCGGCAACCTTGCGCCGGAGGGTTCCGTGGTCAAGAGCACGGCGATCGACCCGACAGTGGTCGATGACGACGGCGTTTACCGCAAGCGCGGCCCGGCGCGAGTGTTTACGCGCGAGGCGCAGGCGATCGAAGCCATCCGCTCGGGCGCGGTCCGGCCGGGCGACATCATGGCGCTGATCTGCTGCGGGCCGCTGGGTTCGGGCATGGAAGAGATTTATCAGATCACCTCGGCGCTGAAGCACCTTTCTTACGGCAAGCAGATCGCCGTCATTACCGACGCGCGTTTCTCGGGCGTTTCGACCGGCGCCTGCATCGGCCACGTCGGCCCGGAGGCGCTGGCCGGCGGACCGATCGGCAAGTTGCGCGATGGCGATATCGTTTCGCTGGAAATCGACCGCAACCGGCTGCGCGGTTCACTCGATCTGACGGGCAGCCGCGGGGAATCTTTCGACGCCGATGAAGGCGCGCGGCGGCTTGCAGCCCGCGCTCCGCGCGCGGACCTCGCGCCGAATCCCGGCCTGCCCGACGACACCCGGCTCTGGGCGGCGATGCAAGCTCGCAGCGGCGGGACCTGGAGCGGCTGCGTTTACGACGTCGACGCCATCGTCGAGGCGCTGGAGAGGGCCGGCGGAGCATGATCGCTGCTTCCCTTCCCCGCGGCCGAGAGTGGTATAACGGTGGGCATGTACCGCCGTAATTTTCTCGCCAGTTCTTCCGCTGCAGGACTGGCGGCCGCATCTGCCTCAGCCGCCCAACACGAAGAGGGGGGCAATCAGATTTACGAGTTGCGCTGCTACTGGATGCGCAATTCGAAGGCCGACCAGTACGGGCGGCTGACCGCCTTTCTGGAAGCCGAGCACCTGCCCATGACGAAGCGCACGGGCATCGCGGCCCAGGGGTATTTCCGCGTCACACTCGGCGAATACACGCCGCGGGTCTTTACGCTGTCGGCGTTCGATTCGTTGGCGGACATGGGCGAAAAGCGCAAGGCCCGCGCGGCCGACAAGCAATGGATGCAGTCCGCGGACGATTTCGGCGCGCAGGATTATCCGCAGTACGACCGCGTCGAGAGTTGGCTGCTGCGCGCCTTCGACGGGATGAAAACGATCGAGACGCCCGGCAGAGCCGACAAGCCGCGGGTGTTCGACTTGCGCGTTTACGAGCAGGAAACGTTCCGCGACACGCGCGAGAAAACGCGCATGTTCAACGAGGAAGAGATTCAGATTTTCCGCGACTGCGGCATCCAACCGCTGATCTTCGCGGAGACCATCGTCGGCTCGCGCATGCCGAGCATCACCTACATCACCTATTACGCGGACATGGACGCACGCGGCAAAGCATGGCGGGCGTTTGCCGCAAACGACGACTGGAACCGGATCAAGAAGGTTCCGAAATGGGCGAACGCCGAGGTCGTCTCGACGGTCTCGAACACGCACTTGGCGGGACTGCCCTTCTCGCCCATCAAGTAGGGGTCTGGAACGCCCGTTGTCGTCGATTCCGTCTTTTACCGCTTACACACAAGCTCTCGCCGGGAGCGTACGCCCATGTATTTTCATGTTCGGATCAACTACTCTCAGCGTCTTCCGCGGGGAGTCCGCTGAGAGTTTTTTCGTGAACGATCTTGCCGTCCTTGAACACGGCAACGAAACCTGATGTCTCTATAGCCCGTCGGCGGGCAATTTTAGCCGCTCTATGCATGGCGGCCTCGGCGCCGGCGAGGTCCGGATCGCGTGGTTTCTTGGTTGGTTCCCGATTTCCCTGTTTTCGTGTAGAACCTATCTCAAATTAAAAGCCTTGAACTGAAAGCCAATCAACTATAAGAGCAACCCTTTTATTTTCAACACATTCGATTTTCGCTTCGTAGCTCGAATGCCGCGGAATATGATTTTGAGATAGGTTGTAGTCATAGTTGGTTCTTCTCTGTCAAGAGTAGGGGTATGCTTCCTGAATTGTCATATACGACCCACTCATCCGCCAAATCCCTATAGATAGACTCGAAGTTGCGCTACCCGGCGTGGAATCGGCGAAGAATAACCGGTTTAGGCACATCGTGCCCACCTTCCGCCACCCGCTGCCTAACGCGGACGATAGCCATCTCCGGCGCCGGCAGTCGCAAGAAGAATAATTTTATCCAGTAGCTCTGTTCCCGCCGGCAGGGATCAAGCGGGCATAGCCGCGCCCACTCAGGGTGGTCTCGAAAGCAAAGCTTTCTCCTCTTCTTACATAGTCGTGAATCAAGTTCAACATCACCCTGCCTGCGCGAACTGCGGACTTGCCCGGTTGAAATGGACTTATGCCTGCCGCAATGAGATCTGCGTTGATGAAGGTTAGACAACTCGCTTCGTTCGGCAGGAACTCCGCGGCGAATACAGTTTTGCCTGCGCCGTTTGCTCCTGAAATGATAAATATCTTCTTGGAGGCCATCGTGTTTCTATCTTCGCAACCGGCTCTGCCGCCACCCGCGCCTCGGTCGGGTGCGTGTTCTCGCTCGACTTCTGCGGCGAGGGCCCAAGGCGCCGCTGGCGCCTTCGCTTGCCACTCGGCTCGACCGGCGCCGGTTCGCGGTTGGGCGCCGGTCTTGGCCCATGTCTCTTCTACGATCGTTATTATGCGGAGCTTGCCGGCCGCAGGCGTTACACTGTAGTAGCGTCTACCTTTCCCTGGCGGGGCGCAGCATTGGAGGCCCGAACCATGAAACGCTTTTTTTCGCTTGCGGCGCTGCTCGCCGTCCTTGCGCCGATTCTGGCGGCGCAGCCCCAGTTCAAGACCCAGGAAGAGTTCGACGGCTTCGTTGCGATTCAGAACGCGGCGTCCCTCGACGAACGCATCGAGGCCGGGACGGCGTTCATGGCAAACTTCCCCGAAAGCGACGCCAAGGGACTGGCGGCCTATATGCTGATGCTCAGCTACCAAGGCAAGAACGACTTCGAGAACATGATGATCTACGGTGACGAGACGCTCGCTTCCACCACCGACCCGGGCATCACGGTCGGCGTGCTGGTCTCGCTCTCCAACGCCATCCCGAACCGCACGCGCGAGTTCGACCTGGACAAGGAAGAGAAGCTGTCCAAGGCCGAGGATTACGCCAAACGCGCCATAACCATGATTCCGATGCTCCAGAAAGTCGACCCCAACCTCAGCGACGACGACTGGCTGATGACGAAGAAGAACTTCATGTCGCAATGCCACGAATCCATCGGGCTGGTCGCCGTCAAGCGGGAGGACTTTCCTGCGGCCGAGGAGTCGCTGCGCAAAGCGCTCGACCTGTCGACGGAGCCGCTGCCGTCAATCTTGTACAACCTCGGGATCGCGCTCCAGCGCCAGGGCAAAAAGGACGAAGCGGTCAACATTGCCGACCGCTGCATGGCCGCGGGAGGCTACAAGCTCCCAAACGGCGCCGACCTGTGCAGCAAGCTCAAAGTCGAGGCCGGCCGTTAGAGGCGCGGGCAGCGCCTGAAAAATTTTCAAGGCCGTCGCGCGGGCAGTTTCAGGATTGGCCGTAAGGCGGAAATCCATGACAACGATTCGTGAAATCGGCGCCCCGGACTTAAGGAAAGTCTGAATAAAGTGGTTTTGGCGCGTTGGCTGGTTGAAGTTGTCCGTAAGGAGCGGTTGCAGCCGGGCTGCCGGCGAATTTTGCGGCTGAATCCTGCCGATTTTGACTTCGCAACGCCAATTTTTGACCCCGCAGCGACGGCTTCGACTCCGCTTCTGCGGCTTGGCGCCGGCATGGACGCACGACTCCTGTATTGTGGCGCTCAGGCCGTCGCGTAGCGCCCGGCAAGCAGCAGATTGGCGAAGCCCAACAGCAGACTGATCCGCTCCCGGTTCTTGGCCAAGCCGCGATAGCGCACCTTGGCGTAGCCAAAGTGCCGCTTCACGTACAGAAACGGGTGCTCCACCTTGGCCCGCACCTCTGCCTTGCGCCGCTCCGCCCGCGCCTCCGCGCTGCCCGCCGCCAAGCGCCGCCGCTGCCCAGCCTTCAAGGCCACTTGCCAGCGCACCTTACGCCCCCGATGCTCCGCGCGCTTGTCGATCCCCTGGTAACCCGCATCCGCGCACACCTCCCGCTCCCCGCCGTGCAGCAACTCATGCCCTTGGGTCACATCCGCCACGTTCGCCGCCGTCGCCGCCACGCTATGCGTCAGCCCCGTCTCGGCGTCCACGCCGATATGCGCCTTCATCCCGAAATACCATTGATTCCCCTTCTTGGTCTGATGCATCTGTGGGTCGCGACTCCGCTTCTTGTTCTTCGTCGAACTCGGCGCCGCGATGATCGTCGCGTCCAGAATCGTCCCCTCCCGCAGCCGCAAGCCTTGCTCCGCCAAGTGCGCGTTGATCTCCGCCATCAGCTTCCCGCCCAACTCGTGCCGCTCCAACAGATGCCGAAAGTTCAAAATCGTCGTCTCGTCCGGCAGCGCATCCCCCAAACGCAAGCCCACGAAGCGCCGCACCGACTCGATCTCGTACAGCATGTCCTCCATCCCCGGATCGCTCACGTTGTAAAACAACTGCACGCAATGCACGCGCAGCATCACCGCCAACTCGTACGGTCGCCGCCCCCGCCCCGCTTGGGGGTAGTACGGGCGGATGCGCTCCTCCAAGCGCTCCCACGGAATCAAGTCCTCCATCCGTGCCAGAAACTTCTCCCGCCTCGTCTGCTTCTTCTTCCCCTCGTACTCCAATTCTGCAAACGTCCGCTGCGCCATCGCTCTCCCCCTTATTCCCCGTGCCCGCTGCTCTCCCCTTATTATCCCAGTCAATAGCCTGCTTGTTCAGAGTTTCCTTAGTGGTTTCGTGGGCTGCGCCGAAGGCCCGGAAGACCTGGCGAGCCGATATAAGCAGTACATGACACAGGATCTTGAGAACAAACATGGTCCTGACTGATACCGGCTACTGGCTTGCGTTGGTCAATGCCCGGGATCGTTGGCATGAGGCGGCTGTGACGGTCAGCCGGACTTCAACATCTATCGCCGGCAGGACACGGAGCCGTTTCACAACTTGCTGCAAGCTTCCCCGTACAGCGATGCCCCGTAGCGCGTCCCAAGCCGACGAGCTTGCGCGCAGAGCCGAAGCCCCGGCATGGACATGAAAACCCGTGCAATTGGCGGAAAACCGCCTGCCCCGGAGTGATACCCTTATAACAAAGGTGGCCGCTGCGCCGCCGGCGGGCGCTCTGCGTATTTTGCGCCGTACCGCCGCGGCGCATGTTTTTATCCTTTGAAACCAGCCGGCACAGTTTTTCGCAAAGGTCTATTCGCGCCCCTCGGCGCGGCGGCTCTTCTATTGCTCTTGCCCGCGGCTCCCATCGCGGCGGGGGATTCCAAATCGGATGCCGCCCCGCCCTCCCCCGAGCCCGCCGCGGAGGCAGGCGCCGAGCCGGGTTTGGAAACCGGGGCCGCCGCGGGCGGGGTCGAGCGCACCGAGCTCAATCTGCTCGGAGAGGTCGATTCCGGCAAAGGGGAGAGCCGCCGGAACGAGAACGTCCAGTTGACGCTCATCGACAACAACGTTCTCAAAGAGATCAACATCCGCATGGGGGTGACGGCGACCGTCATCGACGAATTCCAGGCCGACAAGGGGTATTTCGGCACGGAATTCGGCGGCCCTCCCCAGCGTCAGGCCCATCTCGTTCCCAGCATCTCGCCGGGCGTTCACGGCAGCGTTTACGAGTCGCACAACAACAGCCTGTTCTCGGCGCGGTCGTTCTTCCAGGTTGGCGGCGTGCAGCCCGCCCGCACGAACGATTACGGCTTCCAGTTGACGGCCCCGCTGCGGCGGACCGGAACCGCGTTTACCGTCGACGCCAGTCGGCAGCGCATCCGCGGCAACGTCAACGGCAACGTGCTCGTTCCCAAGCCCGACGAACGGACGCCGCTGGCCACCGATCCCGAGCTGCGCGCGTTCGTCGGCGAGATACTTGGATCGTTCCCCGACGTTGCGCCCAATCGAACCGACATCAACCCGCGCGCGTTGAACACCAACGCGACGCAGAAGATCGACAACGACACGTTCGGCGGCCGCCTCGACCAGGCGCTGAGCAACGCGGACCGCTTGATGGCCAACTACCGCTTCAAGAAACAGAAAGTCGACGCCTTCCAGCTTGTCGCCGGGCAGAACCCGAATACGACAACCGGTTCGCACGAAGGCCGCCTCACCTGGAACCGTTCCTGGTCGCCGCAAACCACCGTGGATTTCACGGCGGGCTTCCAGCGCGTCACTTCGCTGATCGTGCAGGACGAAACGGCCTTCGGCCCGCTGATCTTCAGCGGCCGCCAGTTGCAAACGCTCGGAGGCTCGTCGAGCCTGCCCTACGACCGCGCGCAGAACCAGTACCGCTACGCGGGGATGGCGCGAACCGTCCGCGGCAATCACGAGTTGACCGCCGGTTTCGCGGTCAACCGCGAGCAACTCAACGGCGCTGAGGGATCGGGTCATCTCGGCTTGTTCATGTTCAACTCGAACTTCGGCCGCGACGCCATCACCAACCTGCGCATGGGCACGCCGAGCCGCTATTCGCGGGCGTTCGGCGGTACGCATCGCGGGTTCCGCCGCTGGAAGCTGCAAGCCTTCATCGGCGACTCCTGGAAGGCGGCGCGCGATCTGACTTTGAGCATCGGAGTGCGCTTCGAGCCGGTGACGCGGCCGGTCGAAGTGAACGGCCTTGCCGAGCTTCCCTACGCCTGCGACTGCAACAACTTCGCCCCGCGTTTCGGGTTTGCCTACCGCCTCAACGACTGGGCCGTGCTGCGCGGCGCGTACGGATTGCACTACGGCGAGATATTTCCCGCCACGTACACGCAGCAGCGCTTCAATCCCCCGGCGAACATCCGCGTCAGCGTCGTCAAGCCGGACGCGCTGAACCCGACCAAGGACATCTCCCTCGACCCGGGCGCGCGCAGCACGATCGTCGCTTTCTCGCCCGACCTCGTAGCCCCGTATTCGCATCAGTACAACTTCGGTTGGGAAATCGCCCCTGCGACGCGCTGGACGCTGCGCATGAGCTACCTCGGCAGCCGCACGCACCGCCTGCTGACCGGGTGGGTGTTCAACCGCGCGATTCCTGTGGAAGGGGTCGAGTTGACCGTCCCGACGGTCAACATCCGCCGGCCGGACAAGCGGTTTTTCGATGTCCGGAGCATCTTGAACGGCTCGCGGGCCTATTACGACGCGGCGAAGGCCGAGTTCGTCCTCCGGGAATGGAACGGGCTTTCGATGGACCTCTCCTACTGGTTCAGCAAAGCCCTGGATCTGGGCGCCCACTATGCGAGCAACGCCGGCGTCAGGGACGCCTTCGCCGGGCGCAGTCAGACCGAGTTCGAGGTCTTCGGGGACATCAAGGCTCCGAGCGACTTCGATCAGCCGCATTCCGCGATGTGGCGCATTGCCTACAAAACGCCGCGGCTCGGCGGCGCGAAAAGCTTTTGGAACAAAGCGTTCGGCGAGTGGGAAACCCATTCGGTCGTCTTGCTCAAACGGGGCACGCCGTTCGTCATTCGCTCGGGTTCCGACGGGCCGGGCTTCGGCAACGTCGACGGCGCCGCCGGCGACCGGCCGCATATCGTGGACCCGTCGATTCTGGGCCGCAGCATCGACCATCCGGACAGCGCCCCGTCGCGCCTGCCGCGTGCGGCGTTCGCCTTCGTGCAGCCCGGCGAGCTGCGCGGAAACTTGGCCCGCAATGCGTTCCGCAAAGACGGCATCCGCAACGTGAACTTCGCGCTTTCCCGAACCTGGAATCCGGCCGGCGAGACGGCCCTGATCTTTCGCGCCGAGTCGATCAACTTCCTGAATACCGCCCAATTCGCGAGTCCCGGCGAGGAGCTCAGCGGCGCCAATTTCGGCCAGATCACCAACACCCTGAACGACGGCCGAACGTTCCGCTTTCTGCTGCGCTTCCGCTTTTGAGCCGCCCGCCCCGCGGTTTGCGAACGGCGCGCGGCCGGCGGCGCGCAGAGCGGTCAGATGTCGCCTTTTTTCATCTGATCGGCCATGTAGTCGGTCGCCCGCCAGGCAAACGCCAGGATGCTCAGCGTCGGGTTTTTCTCCGTCGGCGTCGGGAAAGCGCCGCCGTCGACAACGAAGACGTTTTTGACCTCGTGCATCTGCATCCGGGCGTTGAGCGCCGAGCGCTTGGGGTCTGCCCCCATGCGGCAGACGCCGTGCTCATGGATCGCGGCGCCCAGCTCGTCGAGAGCGCCGCGCTTGTACGGCAGCGGCTCGGCCTTCATCGCCTGCAGGACTTCTTCGACCACGTCGTACATGCGCGGGATCATCTTGCGTTCGTTCTCGCCCAGCTTGTATTCGATGCGCATCGTCGGCACGCCGAAGCGGTCGTTCTTCGCGCCGTCGACCGTAATGCGGTTATGCCGATAAGGCAGAACCTCGCCGTAGGGGTGCATCTGAATCAGCGCAGGATAGCGGCGCTTGACGCCGCGCTTGAAATCGAGGCCGAAACCGGGCAACCGCTTGGCGAACGAGGCGTTGGCGCCGCAGCCGATGCCCCAAAGCTGGATGCCGAATCCGCGCAGGTAATCGCGTTTTTGCTCGGGGCTCTCGAAACGCGGGATATAGATGTGCCCGCCGGAGATGCCGTCGTCGTTGGACGCCGCACGGCCGTAAAGCTGCGGCGCAAAGGCGTAAACGTGGAAGCGGAACTGCTCGCAAAGGTAGCGGCCGATGACGTCGGAGCCGTTGCCGATGCCGTTGGGATAGCGCGAAGATTTCGAGTTCAGCAGGATGCGCGCCGAATCGACCGCCGACGCCGCTACAACAACCCGCTTGGCGGGAACGACGCGCTCCCGGCCGCTCAGGCGGTCGAAGTAACGCACGGCGTTGGCCAAGCCGTCTTCCCCGGTCAGGATATGCGAAACGACGGCGTTCTCGCGGATCGTCAGCCTGCCCGTTTCGAGCGCGGCGGCCAGCAGATAGTCGTAGGAGTTGAAGAACGCGCCGATGTCGCAGCCGCTGCCGCAGGCCCCGCAGAAGTGGCATTTGGCGCGGCCGTTGTGCTCCCGGGTGAGCACCGCGCGGCGCCCGCGGACGACGGTGTAGCCGGCTTTCTCGGCGCCCTTCTTGAGCAGCGCCTCGCCGCAGCGCAGGTTCGGGGGCGGCAGATGATGCTTCGAGCCGGGGAGAAACTGCGAATCGTCTTCGCCGCCGCAGACCCCGATCAGCTTTTCCACGTTGTCGTAATAGGGCGCGATCTCCTTGTAGGTCACCGGCCAGGGGATTTCCCAACCGTCGATTGCCGGCTCGCGGAAATTGAGGTCGCCGTAGCGCAGCGAGACGCGGCCCCAGATATTCGTCTTGCCGCCGACGCCCCAGACGCGGCGCAGCAGGAACGGCTGCCCCGGCGGCGTCTCGAAGGGGCTTTCCCGCAGCGGCAGACCTTCGAAGTCGGGCGGACTCTCGCCGCGGCGCAGGCGCTCGCGGGCTTCCCAGGGCTTGACGTGCGACCAGAAATCGGCGGAGTCGAATTTTTCGCCGGCTTCGAGCACCAGCGCCTTGGCCCCCTTGCGCGTCAGGTTCCAGGCGGCCATACCGCCCGCCGCGCCGCTGCCGACGATGACGACGTCGTAGTCTTCCTGCGCCATCAGTCCGCCTCCTCGATCGTATGCTCGTGCGTGCAGCCCGGGAAGTCGGCGAGGTAGGTGTTGCCTTTGTAGCCGAGCTCCTCCGCGAGGCCGATTGCGGTCGAGTAGTAGGCGTCGATCGTCAGCGCCTTGAGCATCTCGAAAAAGCTCTTCGTCTCTCCGCTCGACTGCTCGTATTCGCGCAGCAGGGCATTCTGCTCAGGCTGCGCCATGCCCGCGAAGCCGGCGGCGCGCAGCCGCCGCAAACCGGCTGCGAAGGCGGCCCGCTCCCGCGGTCTGCCGGCAAAGGCTTCGTCGATAATCGCATCGACTCCGGCCTGTTTCGCTCCGGGCGTTTCCGATGGCGGGATTATCAGATCGACCAGGACGCCCAGCAGATCGTAATCCTCGGCAGCGAAAGCCTGAGGCGCATATGCTTGCTGAGCGCCGAGCGCCGGCGCCGAGAGACCTGCGGCGGCAAGGGTGACCAGCGCATCGCGCCGCGAAGGACTTGCCATAGACCATTGATTATAGGCGGTTGGCCGGGGTTCATCGATCGATGGCGGGCCCGGAGGGATTCGAACCCCCGGCCTGCCGCTTAGGAGGCGGCCGCTCTATCCGGCTGAGCTACGGGCCCGTCGGAGGTTCCGTGCCTCAGGATAGCAGGCGGAGCGCCTCAATAAATCTCGAAACGCTTGACCGGAAGTCTGTTTGCGTTCGGATCGACGCCGCGCGCCCACATGACCTTGTGCAGCGCCTCGACGGTCACAGGGGAAGGCTTGAAATTGCCGAAGCGGTACCCTTCGGCGATCTCCAGCGGCGTCCAGCCCCAGGCATTGCGTTTGTGCCAGATTGCGATGTCGGCGCCCTTTTCGGCAAGCAAGGCGACAACCTGGGGCAGGTTTTTGTAGGCCGCGCCGTGCATGGCCGTCTCGCCCTTGTCGTCCACGGCGTCGATATCGGCGCCGAGCTCCAGCGCAAGCCGCACCGCTTCGAGCACCTCGGACTCCGTGCCGGCGTCCTCGCCGGGAGAGCGCGTGCCCAGCCCGGCGGCGGCCATCAAGGGCGTGCTGTTGTCGGCATTGGGCAGCAGAGGATCGGCGCCCAACTCCGCCAGCGCGCGCATCAACTCGGCATCGGCGGCGTGGGCGGCGAGGAAAAACGGGGTCGCGCCGAGCTTATTGAGGCGGGTGTTGCCGAGATTGACTTTTTCGGTCATCCGCGCGTTCAAGTCCGCGCCGTGAGCCACGAGATCTTTCACGTATTCGATGGCGCTCATGCCGCCCGATCCTTCCGGCGGAGGGTCGTTGTCGCCGACGCCCGGCTTGCGCACTTTCGCCATCAGGTGCAGCGCCGTGTAACCGGGAAGCGCCGCGTTCGGATCCGCGCCCGCATCCAGCAACGCCGCCCCGACTTCGTAGTGGGCGTTCACGGTGGCGATCATCAGCGCGGTGGTTCCGTACCGGGCGCGTCCTCCGCGCGGCGGCTTGCGCGTGCGGATCGCCGCGTTCGCGTCGGCCCCGGCCTGCAAGAGCAAGCGGACGACGGCGAGACGCCCTTCCCGCACCGCAAACAGGAATGGCGTAAACCCCGAATCCAGACGGGCCTCGCGCTCGGCGCCGGCGTCGAGCAGCGCGCTCACGACCTCGGCGTGCCCCTCGGCCGCGGCCCACATCAGGGCTGTCTGCCCCGTCTCCCCGGCTGCGGCGTTCACCTCGGCGCCGTGCGCCAGCAGAGCGCGCACCGGAGCGATTTTCCCGGTGCGCGCCGCGAGCATCAACACGGTTTCGCCGCCGCTCGCCGCAGTATCGGCGTCCGCCCCCGCTGCGAGCAGCAATTCCACCATCGCGCCGTTGCCGTTGATGCAGGCCGGCGTCAACGGAGTCACGCCGTAGCGGTTCTCTGCCGTGACATCGGCGCCGGCGCGCACCAGTTTCTGCGCGGTCGCGGCGTCGTCGCGGTAGGCGGCCCAGTGCAGCGCGGTCATGCCGTCCGGCTGCGCCGCGTTGACGTCCGCCCCGCCGGCAAGCAGCGCCTCGACCCGCCCGAGTTCGTTGCGCTCGACCGCGTCCGCAAGCCGCACCTCGAAACCGACGGCCGCGAACGCCGCCGCCGGCAAGGCCGCCGCGAACAAACTGAGAATACGCACGATCGCCACCTCCCGCGGCCGCGTTCCGTCAAACCGCAAGCGGTTCGAGCAATTCGCCGATCTTGCCTTGACTGTCCTGGAACGAGTCCAGCCGCACGCCGACTTTGTCGAGCATGGTCAGGTGCAGATTGGCGAGGGGAGTAGCTTCCCCGTAACGGATGTGCCTCCCGCCTTTCATCCTGCCCGACGCCCCGCCGGCGACCAAGATAGGCAAGTTCGTGTGGTCGTGGACGTTGGGGTTGCCCATTCCGCTGCCGTACATGTAAAGCGAGTGATCCAGCAACGTGCCGTCCCCTTCCCGCGTCGCCTTGAGCCTTTCCAGAAAGTAGGCGAAGAGCGAGACGTGGAATTGGTTGATCTTGGCGATCTTGGCAAGTTTTTCCGGCCTGTTGCCGTGGTGCGACGTGGGGTGATGCGGATCGGGCACGCCGGCCTCGGGGTATGTCCGGTTGCTGGCTTCGCGGGCGAGTTGGAAACTGATTACGCGCGTCACGTCGCCCTGCAGCGCCAAGACCTGGAGGTCGAACATCAGCTTGGCGTGGTCGGCGTATTCGACCGGCACGCCGATGGGGCGGTCGAGGTCCGGCAGGCGGCTGTCGGCCGTGTCCGCTTCGGCTCTCTGAATGCGGCGCTCGACCTCGCGAACGGTATCGAGATATTCGCCGACCTTCGCCCGGTCCGGGCCGCCGAGCTTGCCTTGCAGCCGGGAAATATCTTCGTTGACGAAATCGAGCAGGCTCGCCTTGCGGCGCAGCGCGGCGCGGCGCTCCACCGCCGTGCCGCCGTCGCCGAACAGGCGTTCGAAGACAATCCGCGGGTGCGCCTCGGCCGGCAACGGGGTCGTCGGCGACGACCACGACAAATTGTTCTGATAGACGCAGGCGAAACCGTTGTCGCACTGGCCCACGGTCTTGAGCAGATCCATCGCCATCTCCAGCGACGGAAGCTGCGTTTGCTGCCCGATTTGCTTGGCCGCGACCTGATCGACCGTGATTCCCAAATGGTAGTCGGTGCTTTCGGTCCATTTGGCCTTCGCGGCGCTCAGGAATGCCGCGTTGGACGTCGCGTGCGTGCCCGGATAGGCGTTCTTCAACTCGAGGTTGGTGATGACCGTTACCTGATCCTTCACCGGCTCGAGCGAGCTCAGCGTCGGCGACAATGCCGACAGGTCGCTCTCGCTGCGCGGGGTCCACATCGAGATATTCGAGCCCATCGGGATATAGACGAATCCCAGACGGCGCACTCCTGCGGCATGGGTCTTGGCCTGAGCGGTCATCGACGGAACCATCGCGTCCAGCAACGGCAACGCGACGGAAGCGCCGGCCCCGCGCAGAAACGTCCTCCGGGGCAGAGCTTTCTTGGTGAGAATCATCGTGACCTCCTCATCTGAAACGGAACGCTTGAGGTTATCCCCAGGATAAGGGATGAGAGACGGTAATTGTCGGCGCTTGCCTCGCGGACGATCTTGCGCACGGCCGGGCCGTCGTAGGTTTCGACGCCGCGGCCGAGGGCGAAAGTCAGCAATTTCTCGGTCACCGTGCCGGCAAAGACCTCGGGGCGCCGCAGCAGCGCCTGCTCCAAGCCGGCGACCCCGGAAAACTCGCTGCCGTCCGGCAAGCCGCCGGCGGCATCGATCGCGGCGCCGGACTCCATCGTTCTCCAGCGGCCCACGGCGTCGAAATTCTCGAGCGAAAAGCCAACGGGATCGATCAAGTTGTGGCAACCCGAGCAAGCCGGATTGGCGCGGTGCTCGGCCAGCCGCTCGCGGACCGAAAGGCTGCCGCTCACCGTGTTGTCCTTCAGCGCCGGGACGTTCGCGGGCGGCGGAGGCGGCGGAATGCCGAGGATATTTTCGAGCACCCATTTCCCGCGGATGACCGGCGAGGTGCGCGTGGCGTAGGATGTCGCGGTCAAAATACTGCCTTGGCGCAGGAGCCCGCCCCGGCGGCTGTCCGCCTCGAGCGCGACGCGGCGGAATCGGCTGCCGTACACGTTGGGAATGCCGTAATGCTTGGCCAGCCTCTGGTTCAGGAAGGTGTAGTCCGCCTGCAGCAGGTCGATGACGCTGCGGTCTTCGCGCAGGACGCTTTCGAAAAACAATTCCGTTTCCCGGCGGAAGGCTTGCCGCAAATTGTCGTCGAAATCCGTGAAGAGGCGCATGTCCGGCGTGATCGCCTCCAGGTTGCGCAGGTACAGCCACTGGGACGCAAAATTGCCGACCAGGTTGCCGGCGCGGTCGTCCGCGAGCATCCTGCGCACATGGCGCTCGTAAACATCGGGATTCGACAACTCGCCGCGAACGGCCGCGTCGAGCAGTTCGTCGTCGGGAATGCTGCTCCAGAGAAAGAACGACAGGCGGGAAGCCAACTCCATATCGCCGAGGCGGTAAGCCGAGCCGGGCGCGGCGCCGTCGGGGTCGCGTTCGATGCGGAAAAAGAACTCGGGACTCACCAGCACGGCGGCAAGCGCCCGTTCGACCCCCGCCTCGAAACCGTCCGCCGCGGCGGCCTCGCGGAAAAACGCGAGCGGTTTTTCCAGATCGCCTGCCGTTACCGGCCGGCGGTACGCGCGGCGGATCAACGTACTTAGAATACGCTTGGCGCATTCTTCTTCCCCGCTGCTCGATGCGGGCTTGCAAACCAGGATGCGCCGGCGGCTCGGCGTATCGCCGGGGCGCGCCTCTCCGTACGGTCCGTTGACGGTAATCGAGAACACGGCGGGCTGGATGCGAGGATGCCTGTAGAAGTTGAAGGCCGCTTGGTAGGGTTGCCGTTCGGTAACGAGCAGGGCCGAAGGCTTTTTCAAGAACGTGGCGGCCAGCTCATGCGGCCCGGCTTTCACCGGAAGGCGGATCTTGAGATGCTTGTCCGCGCTGTGGTGATCCAGGCGGTCCGACGGCGGCGCGATGGTGAACAAGGCGATCCGCTCGCGGTCGAGCGCCAATTCGATCTCATGCGGCTCGCGCAAGCCCTCGATGTGCTCGTCGCGGTCCCGCGAGAGCCGGATATGGATTTCGTATTCCGCATCGAGGGGAAAATTGTGGCTGACCTTGGCGCCGCCGCGGGTGCCGATCGGAAGACCGTCGAAGTGTTCCTCCTGCGTCAGATCCGGGCGCAGGCGGATCGTGCGGCCCTCCGGAGATTTGCGCGGCCCGCCGATCGCGAGACGGCTGATCTTTTCGGCTGCGTTGACGTAGCTCTCGAGCAGCGTGGGCGAGAGATCGGCGACGGTGATGTTGTCGAAACCGCGGCTCGACTCGTCGCCGGGCAGCAAGGCGGTTACATCGACATCGAGAGCGAGCAGGTCGCGGACCGCGTTGCGGTATTCCGTGCGGTTGAGCCGGCGGAAAGTGTCGGTCCGTCCGGGATTGGGGTTGGCCGCGGCATGAGCGTCGAGCGCCGACTCCAACGAGGCGATCGCCGCCCGGTAGGTCTCTTCGTCCGGCCGCGGCATCCCCGCAGGCGGCATCTGGCGCGCGCGCAGCCGGCGGACGACTTTCTCCCACGTATCGGG
The DNA here is from genome assembly GCA_965214915.1 of Bryobacterales bacterium. Lineage (GTDB taxonomy): Bacteria > Acidobacteriota > Terriglobia > Bryobacterales > UBA6623 > CATQHP01. The sequence continues at coordinate 1,432,519 of CBDCCP010000002.1, forward strand.
CCGGCTCGCGGGGGCGTCAGCCGCGATTGCGTCCAGCGCCAACCCGCCCGTTTGCAAGCTCTGGTTATGGCAGGCGGCGCAATAACGATCGACCAGAGCGCGGTGCGGCGGAGGCGCGCCGAAGCCGTAGGAGGCGCCGGCGAGAAGCAGCGCCAAGAGGCGGGGCCGCGTCCCGATCGGGTGTTGCATCATGCACTCACGCCTTTGCGGCGTTTCTTGTAAAGCCTCGCGCCCGCCGTCAACCGGACACACAGACAGGATTACTCAGTAATATACAGCAACCCGCAGATCGAAGCAGGGACTTCAACAAGTTTTCGATCATTTTCCCCCTGCCCGCCGACAATCTTGGGGCTTCGCCGCCGCCGCCGATTCCTCAGGCGGGCATACCGTGGTATCTTATTTCCATGAAAAGCTCGGGAGCCGCCCGCCTGACGCGGCGCAGTCCGAAGCGCAACGGAATCACGGCATGAAATCAACCTTGGGCGTATTTACCGCCGCGGGCGCTCTCGCGCTTGCGGCAATGCCGGCGGCGGCGCAATCCTCCAACTCCGAGATTGCCCGTCTGGCCAACGGCAAACCCGACTTGAACGGCATCTGGCAAGCACTGAACTCGGCCAATTACGATCTCGAGCGGCACATGGCCCGCGCTTCGCTGCAGCTTCGCGAAGGCCCCCACGGGCCGCTGCCCGATGTCCCGCTGCTGCGCCTCGGGGCCGTGGGCGCGGTTCCGGGCGGCATGGGCGTCGTCGAGGGCGGCAAGATACCCTATACGCCGGAAGCGGCGGCCAAAAGGGAAGAAAACCGCAAAAACTGGATCGACCGCGACCCCGAGATCAAATGCTACCTGCCGGGCGTGCCGCGCGCAAACTACATGCCCTTCCCCTTTCAAATTTTCCACAACGAGAACTCGATCTTCATCGCCTATGAATTCGCCGGCGCCACCCGCGAGGTCTACCTCGAAGACGTCGGCCCGGCCGAAACCGATTCCTGGATGGGGCAGTCCGTGGGCCGCTGGGAAGGCGATACCCTGGTCGTCGACGTCAGCGGACTCAGCGACCAGACATGGCTCGACCGCTCGGGGACGCACCACAGCTACAAGATGCGCGTCACCGAGCGCTACACCCCGATCGGCCCCAACCACATCCAATACGAAGCAACCATCGAAGACCCGGAGGTCTTCACGCGGCCCTGGAAAATCAGCATGCCGCTTTACCGCCGCATCGAAGAAGGCGCGCGGCTGATGGATTTCAAATGCGTCGAGTTCGTCGAAGAGCTCATCTACGGCGAGTACCGCCGCAAACCGTTGGAGCGATAATCGGAGGAAACTTTCCATGCTCGGCCGCTTAGCGATCGTTCTTGCCCTGTCCGCGATCGGAGGCGCGGCCTTGGCGGGCGCGGATATTCCCCGCGCCGCCGACGGGCGCCCCGACTTGTCGGGAACCTACGACGTCGCCACGCGCACGCCGCTGCAACGGCCGAAAGCGCTGGGCGAGAAGCTGACCCTGACCGCAGAGGAGGCGCAGGCCGTCGCCCGGCGGGAAGCGGAGATTGCGGCGCTGGCGGACGCGGCTTCCGATCCGAACCGCGAGGCTCCCGAGGTAGGGGGAGCGGGATTTGCCGGCGAGATCGACGTGCCCGAGCTCGACTTCGCCGCCGGCGAGGTCGGCGGCTACAACTGGTTCTGGATCGACCGCGGCAGCAGCGCGTTCCAGATCGACGGCGCTTGGCGGACCTCGATCATCGTCGATCCGCCGAACGGACGCCTGCCGCCAATGACGCCCCAGGCGCAAAAACGCGCCGCCGCGTTCGCCAAGATGTTCCGCCCGAACACCGGCACGGCCTGGTGGCTCGAAGCGGGACTCGACCCGGGTCCCTACGACGACCCCGAGCTGCGTCCCTTGGCCGAGCGCTGCCTGCTGGGCTTCGGCTCGACCGGCGGCCCGCCGATGCTGCCGGTGCTCTACAACAACTTGAAGCGCATCGTGCAGACCGAAGACCACGTGTTGATCTTTGTCGAGATGGTGCATGACGCGCGCATCGTACGCATGAACGCCGAACATGCGCCGCCGGACGTGCGCAAGTGGATGGGCGATTCCGTCGGCCGTTGGGAAGGCGACACGCTGGTCGTCGACACGACCAACTTCACCGACCGGCCCGCATTGGCGAACGCTTCCAGAAACCTGCATGTCGTCGAGCGTTTCTCGCGCATCGACGCCGACACGCTGCTCTACAAGTTCACGGTCGAGGACCCGACCGTGTGGACCGCGCCGTGGAGCGGCGAATACGTCTGGCCGGCTAGCGGTCAGCGCGTGTACGAATACGCCTGCCACGAGGCCAACTACTCCTTCCAGGGCATCCTCGGAGGCGCCAGAGTCCTGGAAGCCGAGATGGAAGGCAAAACCGACGACGAGTGAGGGGCTAATGACTTTTTCCAACCCGGTCACATCTCGATTGCGCAGACTTTGCCTGCGCGGCGCGGCGGCGATTCCGCTTGCCGTTCTCGTCCTGGGGCCGGGCGCAGCGGGAGCGGACATTCCACGCCTGCCCGACGGTCGTCCGGACCTCTCCGGCGTTTACGACATCGCCACTCTCACGCCCCTGCAGCGGCCGGCCAAATTCGGCGACAGGTTGACGCTGACCGACGCAGAAGCGGCGGCCATCGCGCAAGCCGAAGTCGAGTTCATGAAAAAGAGCGACGCCGCCTCCGACCCCGAGCGCGGCGCGCCGCCCACCGGCGGAGACGGCACGACGGGCGGCAAGGGGAACGTCGGCGGCTACAATTCGCTGTGGTACGGACGCGGCACGTCGGCGGTCAAGGTCGACGGCCAATGGCGCACGTCGATTATCACCGACCCGCCCAACGGGCAGCGCCCGCCGCTGACGCCCGAGGCCAAGGAGAAAGCAGCGGCGCGCGCCCGGCTCTTCCGCAAGAACACCGGCGAGGCTTGGTGGCTCGAAGCGGGACTCGACCCCGGCCCCTACGACAACCCGGAAATCCGCCCCCTGGCCGAGCGTTGCCTGCTGGGCTTCGGCTCCACCGGCGGCCCGCCGATGTTGCCCGTCCTGTACAACAATCTGAAGCGCATCGTGCAGACCGAGGATCACGTCATGATTCTCGTCGAGATGGTTCACGACGTACGCATCGTGCGCATGAACGCCGAACATGCGCCGCCGGACGTGCGCAAATGGCTGGGCGATTCCGTGGGCCATTGGGAAGGCGATACGCTCGTCGTCGATACGACCAATTTCACCGACCGACCCGCCTTGGCGAACGCTTCCAGAAACCTGCATGTCGTCGAGCGTTTCTCGCGCATCGACGCCGACACGCTGCTCTACAAGTTCACGGTCGAAGACCCCACCGTATGGACCGCGCCGTGGAGCGGCGAATACGTCTGGCCGGCGAGCGATCAGCGCGTGTACGAATACGCCTGCCACGAAGGGAATTACTCCTTCCGCGGCATTCTCGCCGGCGCCAGAACTCTTGAGGCGGAGGCGGCGGACAAGACGGACGACGAATGAGCTTTTATGCTAATATCGCCGCAGCAAAGCGGACAGTAGGGAGGTTTACGATGCACAGCCGTATTGCCATGTTTCTTGCAGCTCTGGCCTTGGCCGCGGGCGCGGCGGCCGCCGACGATATCCCGCGCATGCCGAACGGCCGGCCGGACCTTTCCGGCACGTACGATATCGCCACGCTGACGCCGCTGCAGCGTCCCAAGCACTACGGCGACAAGCTGACGCTGACCGACGAAGAAGCGCAGGAGATCGCCCGCAAGGAGGCCGAGCGGAATGCCTCCAGAAACGCCGCGTCCGACCCCAACCGCAGCGCGCCTCCCGAAGGGGGCGACGGCTCCGCGGGCGCGGCGGGAAACGTCGGCGGCTACAACACGTTCTGGATCGACCGCGGCTCGGGAGCGATCAAGGTCGACGGCCAATGGCGCACCTCCATCATCGTCGACCCGCCCGACGGCCAACGCCCGCCGACCACGGCCGCCGCCAAGCAGCGCGCGAAAGAACGCGCCAATATCTTCCGCCCGAACGCCGGCAAAAACATGAACAAGGGCCGTGCCTGGTGGATCGAGGAAAAGCTGCCGCTGGGGCCGTACGACGACCCCGAAATCCGCCCCTTGGCCGAACGCTGCCTGTTGGGCTTCGGCTCCACCGGCGGCCCGCCGATGCTGCCGGTGCTCTATAACAACCTGAAGCGCATCGTGCAGACCGAGGATCACATTTTGATCTTCGTCGAGATGGTCCACGATGCGCGCATCGTGCGCATGAACGCCGAACACGCGCCGCCGGACGTACGCAAGTGGATGGGCGATTCCGTCGGCCGGTGGGAAGGCGACACCCTGGTCATCGACACCACGAACTTCAATGACCGGCCCGCGCTATCGGGCGCGACGCGAGACCTGCACGTTGTCGAACGCTTTACCCGCATCGACAAAGACACGCTGCTCTACCGCTTTACGGTGGAAGACCCGAACGTCTGGACCGCGCCGTGGAGCGGCGAATACACTTGGCCGGCGAGCGACAATCGCGTGTACGAATACGCCTGCCACGAAGCTAACTACTCGTTCGGCGGCATCCTGCGGGGCGCGCGCATCCTCGAAGCCGACCTGCAAGCGGAAACGGGCGGCGAAGAATAACAATTAGCGATAGACTAAGCAATGGTGAAGGCAATGGACGTCAAATCGTTTTCTCGTTTCACGGCTGCGGTCCTGCTCTCGGGACTCGCCGCGGCCGCCATTCTCGTCTTGATCCAAGCGCCGGCGGAAGCGCACCATGCGTTCGGCGCCGAGTTCGATCCCAAGCGGCCGCTGCTGCTGAAGGGTCCCGTGGTCCGTGTGGAGTGGGTGAATCCGCACACCTGGATTCATATGGAAGTCACAGCCGACGACGGCAAGACAGAAGTCTGGATGGTCGAGGGCGGCACGCCCAATAGCCTCCTCCGCCGCGGCCTCAAGCGAGACACCATCAAGCCCGGCCAGGTCATCGTCGTCGACGGCTATCAGGCCAAGGACCGCTCCAACCGGGCCAACGGCCGCGACGTGACCTTCGAGGACGGCAGGAAATTCTTCATGGGCTCATCCGGCACCGGCGCGCCCTACGACAAGGAGCGCCGCGGCCGATAAAAGCGCGTGAGCAGATCTTTGCGCAAGCCGCTCTACTTTCTTTTTGCTTGCCTGCCGGCTTTGGCGCAAGTTCCGCCGACCGTCGAAGGCGCCGTTGCCTCGAGGCAAGTTCAAGAGCAATCGCTGCGCGATTTCGACATTCGGCAGCGCCCGCGGGCACAGTCTCCGGAAACGGCGCCGGAACGCAAGACCCTGCAGGACCCGGCGCTCATCCAACAACGCAAAGCGCAACTTGAGGCATACCGCGCGGCAGCCGAAGCCGAAGGCCGCCGGGGGCTGCGGCTCTCGGTCAATACATTCGGGCTGCCGAAGTCGATTTCCAACGTGATCGAGCCGCTCAGCGACCCCTCCACGCAGGATCCGGTCGTCATCGCCAAAAATTTCCTGCGGGCGCGCCGGGACCTGTTCCTGCTAAGCGAGGACGACCTCGCAACCTTGAGGCTCGTCGGCAAGGACATCTCCGACGGTGGTTTGTCGTTCCTCCATTTCAATCAGTCGGTAAACGGCATCGATGTCTATCGAGGCCATGTGAAGATCGCCTTGAACGCGGCGGGCCAAGTGATCCAGGCCGGCGCGGGAGAGATCATTCCCCAATTGCGCATAACCGCGAAGTCGGCATTGTCGGCGCGGGAGGCGGTTCTGGCGGCATTCGCGTCCCTGGGTCTCGATCTGCCGTCCGAGTTGCAGCCGCTGCCTTCCCGCGAGGCGCGGCAAACCGAGTTTCGCAACCCCGCGGGCGAGCGGTACAACCCGGTCCTGGCGGAACTCTCGATTTTCCCCATGACGCCGGCGTCGGCGCGGCTTGCCTACAGGATTTCCCTGGAAGCGGGGGAAACCGGCGCCTACGAGATATTGATCGACGCCCAAGACGGCCGGCTGCTGCTCCGCCGCGGCTTGACCTACACGATGGGGCAGGCCCGCGTCTGGAAAAAGTCGCCGATCGCCGGCGACCGCGAGCTGGTCGATTTTCCCGCAGGCTGGCTTCCTCCCGACGGCGCCGTGACCACGGGCAACAACGCCGACGCCTATCTCCACGCAAGCGCCGCCGGCGGCCCCGATGCAGAGCCGCCCGCGGATATCGAGAACGGACGGGCGAGCAGCGCCTCTCAGTTTTTCGACTTCCCGGCGGCCGAAGGCTCGACCGGCGCCAATCCGCGAGACTTCCGGGCGGCTGCGGTGACAAACCTCTTCTACCTGGTCAATGCGGCTCACGATTACTTCTACGATTTGGGTTTTACGGAGCAGGCCGGCAACTTCCAGACGGATAATTTCGAGCTCGGGGGGAAACAGGACGACCCCGTCCAGGCGGAAGCGCAAGCGGAAATCAACAATGCTTCTTTCTGGAGCCTCTGGGACGGAAGCCCGGGCCGTATGAGAATGGGTATTTTCAGGCAAGGGACGGAGGAGGAAGACGACGACCGCGACTCGTCCTACTCCGCCCAAATCGTCTTTCACGAATACGCGCACGGAGTAACGAACCGCATCGTGGGAGGGCCGTCTTCGTTCGCCTGCCTGAGCGGGACGCAGTCCAGAGGACTGGGCGAAGGTTGGTCCGATTATTTCTCCATCAGCTACACCGATGACCCGGTCGAAGGGGCCTATCTCACAGGAGACAGCGAACGCGGCATTCGCAGGCAAAGCTACGAAGGCTATACCTTCACCTACGAAGATCTCGGCAACAGCGGCTTCGTCGCGCCGCATCCCGAAGGAGAAATCTGGGCCGCGGCGCTGTGGAACCTACGCAACGAGCTTGGACAGGAGGCCGTGGACAAACTCGTTATGGACGGTCTCAAGCTGACTCCTTGCAACCCTGACATGATCGACGCGCGAGACGCCGTCTTGACGGCTCTGGAGTCGGATGCGGCAAAGGACGCCGCGGACCGCGCGGCGGCGTGGGAAGTTTTCGCCCGCCGCGGCATGGGCTACGCGGCCGGCGGCTTCAACGGCAGCGCATTCGAAGGAACGGTGTTCACCGCCTCTTTCGACCTGCCGCCCGACCTTCAGCCCGGCAATCGAAGCCCGGTGATCGCCGGCCGGCCGACCGTCACGCCCGGCCTCGGAGACAATTACGTTTACGACATCGAAGCCGAAGACCCGGATGGAGAAGACCCGATCTACGAGTTGACCGACGGCCCCGAAGGTATGACGGTCGACCCGGCTACCGGAACGGTTCGCTGGATGGCGGGTTTCACGCCGCAGCGAGCCAAAATCGACGTGACCGACGGCGCCGGCGGGAGAACGGTTCACGGCTTCCACATTCCCGTGAAAACGTTCTTGACGCCGAGCCGGCCGGTAACTATAGGAGGGGAACGATATTCTACCGGCTATGCCGTCGTAAATGTCCCTTTCGACGTGCCGGTCCTCCAGGTCACGCTGCGAGGCGGACGCGGAAACGCCTTCCTCGATCTGATCGAGCCGTCCGGCTTCCTGCCGGTGGGAAGCTCGGTCAACCCCGACACGAGCCAGACGATCTCGATCTCGGCGCCTCAGGCCGGAGCCTGGAGCGTTGAGGTGTTCGGTCTCAACGAGTATGCCAGCGTGTCCCTGGAGGCGTCTCTTCCCGTTCCGACTCCGATCGACGCCAATACGCAGTTGCCGGACCTCGCGGCAGAGGAGACGAGCGAGACCTTTTACCGCGTCACCGTTCCTCCCGAAACGGATTCTTTCACGGTCTCGACCGAAGGCGGCTTGGGAAACGTGGATCTCTATGTGAAGAGCAGGCGTCCGGCCGCCTGCTCCGGCCCCTTCGTGTTTTTTTACGATTGCGTGTTCGACGAATCTTCGGACGAGCCCGACACTGCGGAGCGCATTGTAATCGACAACCCGGAGCCCGGCGAGTGGTTTATCGCTCTCGTCGCTTCCGACGCCTATTCGGGAGTCACTTTGACAACGGCGGCGACAGCGGATAAAGTGCGCATCTTCGAAGGCGGCGTCGCGTTGGCGACGCAAACGCCGGTGATTCCCTCGATCTCGCCGGGAGCGATTGTCTCGGTCTTCGGCAGGAACTTCGCTCCCGAGGGCACATCCGCCGTAAGCCCTGAGTTAGACGAAGAGGGGCGCATTGCCGCAGTGCTGGCCGGAACCTGTCTCGAAATCGACGGCGAACGCGCGCGGATGCTTGCTGTGTCCGACCGTCAAATCAACGCGCAAGTCCCGGAAAGCCTGTCTCCCGGCAGGGCCGAGGTCGTGGTTGTTCGCGGCTGCGGCGCCGCCAATGAGGAAAGGAGCGCGACGATCGCCGTCGAGGCGGCCGCGGTTTCCCCCGGGTTCTTCAACTTCGTCAACAACGCCGACGGCGTCAACCCGATCGCCGCGCTGCACGGCGGCGGCCCCGGCTTGGTCGGCGAGCCGGGCTTGCTGCCGGGAGGCGAATTTACCCCGGCCGAACCCGGCGAGTTCGTCAGCTTCTTCGGCGCCGGCTTCGGCGCAACCGATCCGCCTCTGGCCGCAGGAGAGATTCCGCTGCGGGCGCTTGCGGAGTCGGGCGGTTTGGCGCGTCTGGTCAACGAGGTAGCCTTCGCCGTCGACGGCATTCCCGTTCCTGCCGAAGACGTGTTCTACGCCGGCGCCGCTCCGTGCTGCGCCGGGCTGCAGCAGTTCGTGGTCAAGATTCCCGACAGCGCAAGCGACGGCAATCTTCCCGTCAGAGCGATTGTCGGCGGAGTCCCGACGCCCGCCGGCCCGTACGTAACGGTGCGGCGCAGGCAGTAAAAGCCGGACGGGGCGCGATTGGCCCGCATGGCGCCGAGACCGGCGGCGCCGGCTCAGGGCCAACCCCCTCGATACGCTCTCGAACCATCCCCACCAAAGCGGATATTTCAGTCTCGGATTGACCGGGAACAACCTGAAACACTGAAATCGGTATTCTTTCGGGCCGGCGAAAAATTTGCCAGGAACGCATGGGCGCCATAGAGTGAGCTTGAAAGGTATGCCGAACACGCTCCGAAGGAAACCGATCGGGGGAGTACGACCGGGCGCAGCGGCGCCTCCGGGCGATGAGCTTGGCAGGTTCTCGCCGCGGGAGCCTCACAGACGGGCTTTCGGGCCGTTAGCAGTGTGGTTCCTGAGTCTGGCTCTTGGTCCAGGCATTGCTTTCGCTCAAGATACCGGGCATCTGCCGAAAGCCGGTGACTGGAATCGGATTCATGCATTGTCTCCGGGCGAGATCACGCGCGTGAAGATTCTCAAGAAAGAAGCCCCCAGAGGAGAGCGCAACGTCAAGGGGTTCTTCAGTTCCAGCACGGACACATCCATAACTATTCTTTTCCAGAATGGAACAACAAGGACAATTGAAAAAGGAGCGATTTCAACCGTTAGAGTTCGTCGTCCTTTCAGAAAAAGAACTACGGGATGGGTTATCGGAATATCCACCGCAGTAATAACAGGTATTTACTTCGGAGGATTGGAGGATTTTACCCTACTTAGCAAATTCCTTGTTCCCTTAGTGTACACAGTTCCTGCGACGGTGATAGGTTTCTTCATGATGCCGACGAGACTGGTGTATCGCGCGCCAAGAACTTCGTGAACAGCGAACGCTAACTACGGCGCCCCAAGCCGATACGCCTTGAACGCCTCGAACAACCTTCCCGCCCCGTCGATCCCGATCAAGCGCACCGACAGCGTCGCCGGATACGACTTGGCGATGTCGGCGGGAACCGTAAACGAACCGAACTGCTGCGTCCCCAGAATCCTCCGACCGCGGCCCGACCCCGCCGCCTCGGCCGTCCACAGCCAGAGCATCCGCTTGGCCGCGATCGTCGATTTCGTCAGCGTGGCGTTGAATTCGTACACCCGGCCGGCCGTCAATTCGCTCTCCGCCGGAAACTGGATCGCAAACGGCAACTCCGCGGGGTTCGTCTCGACCTCGCGCAGCTTGGCGCTCTTCGATTCCAGCTTGAACGATTTGTTGTAGTTCTGCTTCTTCCCTTCCCGGCGAACGTACAACACCCAGTCGTGTACGTCGTTCGGGGTCCGCGCGGTGAAGCGCTCGCCCTTGAACTTCTTTTTCTCGTCGATCCAGGAGCCGTCGATCGGGTTGTGCCAACTCACCTTGTACTCGTGCTTCGGCATCGCCAGCTCGATCGTCCCGGGCTTCTCGGCATAAACGATGTACTCGACGCCGATCGGCTCCTCCGCCCGGTACGGCACGAGTTGCAGCGCCAGACCAGCCCCGCCGACTACGCGGTAGTGAGGCAGCAAATCGAAATAACGGGTTTGCGCAAAGAAGTCGGCGAGCAGCGTCATCTGCCGCGCGCCGGCCGAGTCGACGAACTGCGCATCGACCGCGCGGCCGTCGATGCCCGCCGTGCCGGAGTGCGCGAACGTCACGTACTGCCCGCGGATCGCCGCCGTCCAAGCCTTTTTGCGTATCTCGTCGGCCGACATGCCGCCGCCTTCAATCCCGATCCGGGTATTTACGAACGGCGCCGGCTGCGTCTCGAACTCGATCAAAGCCAGCGCCGGATCGACCGTGTTCTGCGTCATGAAGTCTTGCCAACCGTCGTAAGCCAGCGCCGCCGAGCTTACGGCCGCGGCCGTCGTTTTGGGGTGTTTGTAGGGATCGTACTTGTCGAGCGCCGCCGCGATTTCTTTCAATAACTCGCGGCCTTCATCGTACGATTCCCACTCCAGCATCCCTTGCCAGGTGACGTTGAAAGCCGCATACCGCGCCGCCATGTACTGGATATAGCGGTCGCGCTGCCGCCGCCGCGGGAAAAGCTTGACGAGCTCGCCGTCGCCGCCGGCCAGAATCAGATCGACCGCCAGGCCCTTCATCGTCATGTAGTCGATACGGCGGTCCACCTCGCGGAAATACGCATGGTTCGGCTCGTCGGGAGAGCGGAAGGCGTTCGCCGCATTGCCGGCGGGGCCCAGCGCTAATCCGCGCATGTGCGTAAACTTCTGCTCGACCCGCGCATCGACGATCTTGCGGAACGTCTCCCAGGGGACCAGCCCGAAATTGAGCATCGTATCGCCCAGCCAGTAGTGCGGCGTCAAGCTATTCGCATATTTGAAATAGCGCGTGTTGAACGCCTCGATAAAACCGGGGGTCCGTTGTGGAGCGGCGTCGAAGCTGCCGGTCTTCTTGGCGACGCTCTCGAGGTTGGAAATGATGCGGAAATCCCAGCGGCCCTCGAAGTCGGGCGCGAAGCGCAGCCGGAACGTCCGCCCGCCGTCCCAGAACCCCTGCATGACTTTCGTGCGCCCGCCCTTGGGCGAGCGGAACTCCGCGCGCAGGGTAACGCTCGTGTAAGGGTTGGGATGCTCGGCCGCCTCCGCCGCGGTCATCTCGAAGGCGATCTCGCACGGCTCGTAAACCGGAACAGGAGGGCAAACCTCGATCTGCTGCCCCGCCGCCGCGGCGGCAAAGCCCAACGCCAAAATCATCCGCAAGCTCATAACGTGAGCATAAACCGCCGCGTCGCGTCAGGCAAACTTCCCTGGGGCATCGTCGCATAGTTTGCAGCGCCGCATTATGAATCGGCCTCGGACTGGGGCTTTACATCGCGGGCCGCAGCGCGCAGGCCGGGCCAGGAAGCCGTCTGCCGTATCCGCGGAAACGACCGAACCGTTCCGCCGCTTTCGATGACGCGCAAGCGCTCGCACACCGCCCGCTCCAGCTCGCCGGTAGCCACGCCGCCCCATTGCGGGAGGTATCCCCGGATTTTTTTCAGCCCCTTGCGGAGTTGCCGAACGGCGCCGACCCGGTTGCGCCGCCGATGGTGGTAAAACCCCACCGCGAAATGAATCAGCGCCTGCAGGAACCAGCGGTCCGGCTGCCGCGACGGCATCCAGACTTCTTCAAGATATTCATGGCAATCGTAAAACTCCCCGCGGTTGAAAAGGTCGATCCCTTCCTGAAAGAGCTGCAACGGATCGCGGCCCGCGGACGCCATTGCAGCTTAACGAGGCTCTTCGCCGCCGACCCAGATCGGGGACGACCAGGCGCGGGCGCCGTTCAGTTGCTCCACGCGGATGTAGTAGTAATCGCCGCGGCCGGGCTCGCCCGTGTCGACGAACTCCAGGTCGTAGTTCAGGGGCGGGTCTTCGCCGAGAAATTGGAGCGAAATCGTATCGATGTCCTTGCCGACCGGAACCCGCCGGGTCAGCAGCCCTTCGTCGAGGCGGGAGAAGGGGAGGCGCACCGTTTGCGCCGGGATCGTCATGTACCCGCGGATTCTCGGCGGCGCCTTGCCGTACTCGACCGTCTCTTTCAGCCTCACGACGATCTCGGTTGCGGGCGAGGCGCCCGCGAGCTCGAGCAGCAGGCTGTCCGCGCGGCCGCGGGTTTCGGTGTAGAAAACGACTCGATTCGGATCGTTCGGGTCCGTTTTTGCGAATTCGATATAGCGGTTGTCGAAGTTGAGCGTCCGCGCCGCTTTGAGCGTTGCGCCGCGCACTTCGAGCGCGCCGCTCCAACGGCGGTAGGGGCGGGGGTTGTCGCGGAACAGGGGCTCGGAAGAAGACTCGAAGGCTACCCGCACCTTGGCCTCGGCTGTCAGCGCGGCTTGCGCCGGGCGTTTTGTCCAAACGACATCGCCGTTCTTGACGACCGAGGCTTCGACGATCGGCGCCGTGCCCATAATGCGGGCGCGGAGGCGGCGTTTGTCGGTATAGGGAATCCGCCGGCCCATGACGGCGCCGTTGAGCTCGAGAGCCATGACGATGCGGTCGGCGGACGTTACCGCATACGTTTTTCGGGCGCGGAGACCGTCGAAGATAGCGTCGGCGGTCTTCGCCGGCGCCATGACGGCGGCCAGTCCGCCGAACTGCGCCAGCGCGGCCCGACGCAACGTTCCGCTGTAGCCCGGACGACTGCGATGATCGTCCGAGGCGGCAATGAAGCCGATCTGATGGCCGCGCTTGAGGTAGTAGTTGCCGAACCATTCGAACGTCCCGTGCATCGACATGATCTCGACGAGGCGTTCGAGGTCCGGGTCGTTGCGGCGCCAATCTCCGGCGTTGTGCGCGTGGGGGATAATCAACACGTCGTTCGGCTCGAAGAAAGCGCGCAGCCCCTGGTAGAGCCGCGACAGAGTCGATGCCCGCTGGATGGGCATGCGCTCGCGGCCGGGCGTCCTGTAAAAAACGTTGTGGTGGCCCCCCAGCGGACGCCGCACGGTCCACTCGTACGCCGGGAAGGCGATGAACTCCCCATCCTTGCTGTAACGGCGCACCGCGTCTTGCATGGCCCGCCATTCCGAGTCGTCCATGTATTTGTCGTGCTCGGAAAGCCCCAGAAAATCGAGGCGGGCGTCCTCGCGGGCGTAGCGGTAGGAGCCTTCGACCGTGCCCTGGCCCTCGGCCATGCCGGTGTGGGTGTGCGTTTCCCCCCAATAGATGCGATACGGCGGATTGCGCCTGACCCAGACGGGGTTCGACGATCCCGTGACGGCGCCGTCGGGCGAGCGGAAAGCGAAGCGATAGACGCCTTCCGCGTCGATCGAGAGTCCGTCGAGCACGTTGACTGCGGGGCCGCCCGCCGCGATCTTCTGAAACGGACGGCCGTTCAGCGTCACTTCGTAGGCGGGAATCGGCCCCGTGGCGCGATTGTACAGGCGGTCTTCGCTGCGCACCGCCAGAGCGAACTTTTCGCCGGGTTCGACGATCGACGGCGCGAAGCCTTTTACCGACCGGACGCCCTCGCCGACCACCCGGAACGACGGCCAGTTCAAAGCCAGCGGCCGCCGGCTGCCGTCGATATCGACGAAAACGGGCAGCAACACATCGTCGTTGGCCATCGACTGCAGCAGCCAACCTTTCCCGCCGCCCGAGCGGTCTCCGTAGATCAGCGTCACCGTGCTTCCCTTCTCCAAGACCCCCTCGGCGACGCGGTAGGCCGGCATCGGCAGCGCGCTGCCACGCCCGGCTTGCAGCCCGCCCATAGCGACTCTCGTCGTTTCGAAACGGACATTCGGGTCCGACGAGCGCACCGCGACATAGTTGTCGCCGGCCGGATCCTCGATTTGCAAGACGCCGCCGTCCCAGGCAAGTTGCTTGGCGACGATCAGCGTCGCCCCCGTCCGCAGGGGCGCGCCGCCGACAGTGTAAGTCTGCTCGATTGTCTGCCGGGAGCCGATGGGGAACGGGCCTGCCGCGTCGAGGCTCAATTTTCCCAAGCCGTCCGGCTGCTCGTCTTTGAACGTCAATTCGTAGATCAGATCGTCCAATTGACGGGCGAGGCTGTCGTCGGGGAACAGCGCAGAGCGGTGCGTCGCCTTTTCAGCCTCGAGCAACTTCTCGAAATCCTGCAGCGAGCCGCGGGCCCGCTCGTTCTCGAAAGTCGTCTGGAAAATCCACGAGGCGACGGAGGGGCCGTGAGGCGGAACGGGGCCTCCCGTGAGCGAGTAGGCGTTCAGCCATTCCCAGAAAACTTCGTTGCGGGCGGCGATCGTTTCCGCCGTCGTGGGCTCGCGGCGCACGTCGGCCTTGAGCGCCTCGACTTTTTCGCGCAATTCCGCCGACAGGTAATCCGGCGGACCGCCGCAGCGGGCGTTCGCGAACAGGACGGCCAAGGCGGCCGCCGTCAGAGCATGGGCGCGGAGTTGAACAAGACGTGGCACGGGAGCCTCCGCGAACAGTGTATAACCCCAATCCAATGAAGCCGAGTCGGCCGCTTCGATCTCATTGCCGAATTCTATTCGTCGTTCCAATCTACGGCACGCCGCCGCGCAGCCACCGCGCGAGCGCCTTGCCGGGATCGGCGATCTCGGTGATCGACTCGTACCACCAGTCACGCCAGCCGTCCTCCGGCAGGCCGGTAAACAGCATCAGATTGAGCGGATAGGCATCGCTGTCGGCGCAGCGGCGGAAATCGTCGCGGAACAGGAACACCGGCTTGCCCCAGGCGATGGCCATGCCCAACTCGACCATCACGCCCTCGTCCGGGGGGCAGCCGTTGACCACTGCGAACAGCCCGTCGGCGTCGCGCACGTCGCGCCGGTCGGCCTGTCCGATGCGGTAGGCCCAGCCGGGGCTTGCCCGGTCGAGCTGGTTGTTGCGGGCGAACGGCTCCCACACTTCGGCGCCCGCGGCTTGCAGAGCCGCCGCAAGCTCGCGCAACGGCCCCTCGCGCTGCTGCGGCGAGAAGCCGTACGGGTTGGCCAGATACAGCGTCTTCTTCGGGTTCACGACAATTGAAACGCCACGCTGATCGTGGTGACGATCTCGACCGGCCGGCCGTTCAGCAGCACCGGATTGTAGCGCCATTGTTTCACGGCCTCCAGCGCCGCGTCGACCAGCCGCGGATCGACCATCGAATTGACCGCCTTGAGCCCGGTCGGCCTACCCTCTTTGTCGATGACGGCTTCCAGAAGCACGGTTCCCTCCACGCCCTCGCTCTCGGCGCCCGGCGGGTAGACCGGACTGACATGGTGGACGAGTTGCGCTTTGCGCACGTTCCCCCCGACCCGCACGCGCCGCCGCGGCGCTTTCGGCTGCGCCGGTTCCTCGACCGGCTTTCTCTCGGCAATGACGACAATCTCTTCCTGGATGCCGCCGACTTGCAGCGTAATATCCAGACGCTTGTCGGCAGCGAGATCCACGACTTGGCGATGCTCCTTGAATCCGGGCTTCCTCACGCGGATCTCGTAATTCGAGGATGGGTCGAGGCCCGCGATGCGGTACGCGCCGTCCGCGCCCGATGTCGTTGCTTCCGTCGCGCCTCGGGCCGAGTCGACGACGCGCACGGCCGCCCGCGGAATGCGCGCGCCGCTCGGGTCTTGCACCGAACCGGAGAGAGATACGCCGCCCTGTTGCCCGAAGGTGACGGAAACGATCGACACGGCCGCGGCCGCGGCCGGCGCCGCCAGGGCGATCCTGCGGCGGGTCGCGCGCGCCAGAAGCCCCGATTCGAAGTCGGTTTTCTCGAGAATCCGCTCGATGCGCCAAGCAACCGAAGACCCGCGCGCCATGGCCTGCGCCTCCGCCGGCAACGCCGCCCCCTTGCTACGCCCGCGGGCAATCTCCAGCAGCGTCCGCGCGTAGCTCTCGCGGTCTTGGAACGCCGTGAGCGCGTGGTCGTCGCAGGCGGCTTCGGCCAACGTCCGCAGGCGGCGCGCCAGCAGATGCGCCGCAGGATGAAACCAGAACAAAGCGGCGTTGCACGCAGCGAGCGCCGCGACCAGGCCGTCCCCGCGGACCACGTGCGCAAGCTCGTGCAAAAGGACGGCCCTCAATTTTTCGCCGCTCCAGCGAGACCACTCGACGGGCAGCAGAATCGCCGGCCTCAAAATGCCGAACGCCGCGGGCGCCGGCGCCTGCGGGCCGGAGACCAGCCTGACCGCGGCGGCCCCGGGCAAACTCTGCATCAGGCGCACGGCGTCGGGCCGCGCAACAGGCTGCGCCCCGGCGAGCAAGCGCACGACCCGGCGCCGCGCCAACAGCGAGCGCAAAAGCAGAACCGCCGTGACGAACGCGGACAGCAGCCCGGCAAAACCCCGCCAGGCGGCCCAAGAGACGCCGCCCGGCGGAACGGAAGCGGCGATCTCCGCGCCCGCCCGCAGCGGCCCCTCGGGAACGGGAACCGTTGCTTGCCAAACTACGCCCGAAAACAGTTCCGGCGCCAAGCTCGGAATGCCCAGCGCCGGCAAAAAAAGCATCCCCAGCAAGACCGCCGTCCACACGCCGTGCTCCGCCGCCGGCCGCCGCGGGCGGACGAAGCGCAGCGCCAACCATACGCCGAGAACCAATACGGCCGCTCGCGCCGAAGACGCAAAAAGCAAATCGAAGACCGCTTCCCCAAAACCGAGCGCGCTGCTCTCCATCATGACTTTCCCCCTTCCGTCTTGCGGGACGCCGCAATGCGCCCCGCCAACCTTTCCAGTTCCTCTCCGGAAACAACGCCGCCATCGACCATGCCGATGAGCAGTTGTTCCATCGAGCCATTGCAGAATCTGTCCACGATTCTGCCGACCGCCCGCGCCGCGGCGCTCCGCCCCGGATCGACCGGGCGATAGCGGTAAACGCGGCCCTCTACGCCGTGCGTCAGATAGCCCTTGTCTTCCAGACGCCGCAGAACGGTGCGCGCGGTGGAGTCTTTCATCGGGTGGCGTTCGGCGAAAGACGCGCGCACATCCTCTGCGGTAGCCGAGCCTGCGGACCATAAGAAGCTCATCACAAGCTCCTCCAGTCCGCTGAGATCGTTCCAGGCGTTACGTTTCATAACGTTACAAAATATAACATCCGTGCCGCGCGCCTGTCCAGAGCCTTTTCGAAAAAAAATGCGCCGCTATGTGAGAAATCGAACGAAACCGCCGCGGCCGCGCCCGACCGGGCGCGCCTTGATTGAACCCGCCCCGCCGCTAAAACTATGACCCGGTAGGAGGGCGATGGCCCTCTGACGCCGGCTCGCTGCGTCTCACATCTATCTGAACCGGCACGGGGCTGGTCGAAGGCGGCAGAGAGGGCGTGGCCGGGGCGGTGGCGCCGCGCGAGAGTTACGGTTTTGACGCCGCCCGGGTCTCGACTTCGGTTCGATTGTCGGCCCACCAGCCACGCCAGAACTCAGCCAGCACTTCGGCCGGCATCTCTTCGTTGTGTCCGTTGTGGGCTTTGGTCCGCTCGTTTCTGTGTGGGCGGGCGCGTTCTTTCGTACCGCCGGCTGAAACCGTGCCATCTTCCCGCGCGAGTAGAGCGTATCCGTAGAATCTGCTCGCCGCATGCCGCACGGCTTCTTCCTCCGGGCTATCGAGCAGCAGCGCCGCTAGAGGGAGCCTGCTCCTGTCGGGAGGGAGCTTGCCAACAGCCTTACTGAGCGCTATATCGAGTCTGGGAATCCGCGCCCTTCGATTGGCGCCAATCAGGTTCTCAATACGCATCGGCCCCTGAGGGCCGTTTGGGTTGTAATGATACTCCAGCGCGTGGCAGATGTCCCCCATCACCTTTTCGTTGAGACGTAGAAACTCCAGATTCCTCTCCAATTGGGCCATTGCCGGGTCGTGGGACATTCTGATCCCTATGACGGTCCCGATGTTGCGCTCGTGAGCGGAGGTGGATTCCATCAGCCGATCCACGATTCTCAAAGCCTCGTCACGCGCTCCGTACAAGTGGGCGTATTGCAAAGACTGGGTCATCCAATTTGCTCCCAGGGGCCTGCGTTTGTTCTCGAACGCCGGACCGGCGTAATAATTCGACCGGTAAAACTCCACTGCGGCTTCGAGAAGCAGGCGCTCAGCGCTGACGCCCGCCGGAGGCGTCCATGATTTGGGAACCGGGGAGCCGGACCTTTTGTGGTAGAGCGTGAGGGCTTCTTCCCCCGCGCGAGGGATGGCGCTGTACTCTCCGCTCTCAAGTCGCTTCAAAAACCAGAAAGCATACGTTTTCGGCTTGGGAGGAAGCGAGGGCGGCACTCCGGCGATGACTCCTCCTTTCCATTCCAGAAAGACCATCTCTACCAAGGCGCCTGGAGGAACATCGCCCTTCAGCACGATCTCGCCGCGGACTCCGAGTTTGACGGTGCCGGCCTTGGTCGTCTCGAGCGGAACCGTTTCTCCAAGCAGAACAAGATCCGCTTCCTCGGCCAACTCCAAGATCCCGGCTGCTTCGATCTGAGAGCGCGCCGTCAACAATAGGACCGCCGCCACGAGAAAAGACTTCGAGAGTGACGTAAGTTTCATGCTTTGCTTCCTGTAATGGTTGTAGACACTGTTGACCGGCGATTAGTTCTCAGTGCTGCTGCCGTGATCCTTGTAGAATTCGATAGTTCCGTCGAAAACCTCGATTCCGTCGCCGTGCGGCGTTCGGTCTCCGATGAACCAACTCTGGTCAGCGTTTTTCGAAAAAATGCGCCGCTGTGTGAGAAATCGAACGAAACCGCCGCCGCTGCGCCCTCAACCGAGGGTAAAGGCGACGAATTTATCGCCCGCAGCCGTGCGGCCCTTCCCCGCCCCGCCCGCGGCGATGGCCACGTACTGCCGGCCGTCCACCGCGTAGGCGCAGGGGGTCGCGTATCCGCCCGCTTCGAGCTGATGTTCCCAGAGCGTCTCGCCGCTGTCCGCGTCGAACGCGCGGAACTTCTCGTCGCGGGTGGCGCCGATGAACACCAGGCCGCCGCGGGTGACGATCGAGCCGCCTACCGTAAACGTGCCGGTCTGCGGGACGCCTTTGGCGGTCAGCGCGGCATGCTCGCCCAGCGTCTTCCGCCAGCGGTACTCGGCGGTCGCCATATCCAGGCACAGCAACTCGCCCCAGGGCGGCTTCGACGCAGGGTAACCGTCCTGATCGTTGAAGTAGGGGTAACCCGCTATGCGGTAGGGATAGGACTCGCCTTCCGGCGCGTCCACCAGCGTGAAGAATTTGGGAGTATTGTTGGCATTGATGTAGAGGCGTCCGTTTTCCGGGTCGAAGCTGCATCCGCCCCACAGGGCGCCGCCCAGGGTTCCCGGAGAGTAAACCGTTCCGCGCTTGCTCGGCGGCGTGTAGAATCCGTCGTTGCGCAGGTCTTTGAGCCGGCGCAGCACGTACTCGCGGGACTCCTCGGAGATGTTCGTGATGTCGTCCGGGCCGAATCCCTGGGGCGCGATCGGTGGCGGCGCCGTCGGAAAAGGCTGCGTAGGCCAGATCCGCTCGCCTTCGACGTCGGATTCGGGAACCGGCCGTTCCTCGATGTCGAACACGGGTTCGCCCGTGGCCCGGTCGAAGAGGAAAATAAAGCCTGTTTTCGTCGGCTGCGCGACCGCGTCGATCCAGCGGCCGTTCTTTTTGGCGCACACCAGCGCGGGCTGCGCGGGCAAGTCGTAGTCCCACAAATCGTGGTGGGTGGTCTGGAAATGCCAAGCTCTCTTGCCGGTGCGCGCATCGAGCGCCAGAACGCTGTTGCCGAAAAGATTCTTCCCCGGGCGGTCGCCGCCGTAGAAATCGAACGTGGGCGAGCCCAGCGAGGCAAAGACCATGCCCCGCTGCGGATCGACGCTCAGCCCGGCCCAGTTGTTGCAGCCGCCGGCGGTTTTCCAGTTGTCCTTGCCCCAGGTGTCGTAGCCGAATTCCCCCGGATGCGGGACAGTGTGGAATATCCAGCGGCGCTTGCCCGTGCGCAGGTCGAAAGCGCGGATGTGCCCCGGAGCGGCCGGGTCGGGGCCTTCGCTCGCGCCGCCGCCGAGGAGCAGCAAGTCTTCGAAAATCGCCGGCGGGGTGGCGTGGAAGTAGCGGGCGTCGCCGATGTCGCGGTCGAGGCCCAGCCGCATGTTCAGCACGCCGCCGTCGGCGAATTCGCTCACGAGGCGCCCGCTGTCGGCGTCGAGGCAGTACATGTCGGCGCCCGCGGCCGTGAATATCCGCCGCTTTTCGCCGTCTTGCCAGTAGGTCACGCCGCGGTTGACGCCTTTCGGCCGGCGCATGACCACTCCCTCGAAGGGGTCGAAATTCCAGAGCATCTTGCCCGTCGCGGCGTCCAACGCCCGAATCTGAAGCTGCGCCGTGGTGATGTACATCCGCCCGTCGACGACGATGGGCGTGCATTCGATGGTCGTCGCCGGGCGCTGCATGGCGTCGCCGGTGGCGTGCGTCCAGGCGACCTGCAGGTCGCGGACATTCGAACGGTCGATCTGCTCGAGGGGGGAATAGCGGGTCGCTCCGGGCGTGCCGCCGTAGTAGCGCCAGTCGCCGGCGGCCCCGCGAGGGGCTTCGGCCGCCGAAGCGTACGCGGCGGCCGAGGATAGAGCGGTTTTCTTGAAGAATGCGCGGCGGGTGTAACGGTCGGACATGGCAGGCTCGTGCCAGTATTGTATAGGAGGCTTGGTGGAAAATCAGGCAAGATACAGGGATGCCGTTCCAGATGCCGAAGAGATGGAAACCGCGCCTGCTCCCGGCGCTCTTGCTCGCCTTTCTGACCGCCGCGCCGGGCTTGGCCATACCCCGGATCAAGACCGACTGGTCGGCGGTACAGGCAGTCGAACCCGGAAAACGCATCACGGTGCTGCTTTACAAGGACGCAGCCCCGGCGGGAAGCAGAAAGATCAAGGGCCTCTTCAGTTCGGCTACGGCCGAGACCGTCACGCTGCTGCCGGCAAACGGGCGATCGCGCACTCTGGAAAGGAGAGACGTGCGCAAGGCGCTGGTCCGCCGCCCGTTAAAAAAACGAATCCCGGGATGGATCGGTCTGGGGATCGCCCTCTTCTCAACGGAGTATTTCTTGGCCAACCTCGACGCCGGCGACGATACCCCGGAGGCCAGGGCCGCGGCTCACGCGTTGTTCACGCTGCCGGCCGCGGCCGCTTTTTTCTACGGCTCGCGGATGGTCGGGATTTACAACGTGCCGCGCAAGCACAGAAGCCCGTAGCGAGACAGGAGTCAGCGGCGGCTAGCGGATCTCCTTGACCCGCACGTTGCGGTATTCGATCCACTCGGTGGGCTCGTGGATCTGAAAACCGATGCGCCCGGAGGCGCTGCGCGCAGCGCGAATATCCGCCGTCTTGCGCCGGTTGATGTAGACGACGATGCGCTCTCCCTGAGCGTAGATGCGCCCTTGGTTCCAGCGGCCGGGCCGGTGAATCGGCTTGCGCCACAGATCGGAAACATAGGCGCGGGAACGATTGTAGAGCGAACCGGTGGGATTCAGCGCGTCCCGCTCGGAGATCTGGCACTCGAAGCCGGCGTATGCCGGGCGTTGCTCAACGCCGTCCTCGATTTGCCAGGGGAAGCGGAACCCGACGCCGCCGTTTCCGCCCCGGCTCGCGCGGTATTCGAAGGCGAGCACGAAATCGGCATAGCGGGACTTGGTAAATATCCAGCCGATCCCGGCCGGCTTCTCCCCGCGCAACACGCCGTTACGCAGAGACCACCGCGCGCCGCCGTCCCAATAGGTATCGAACAGTTGGCGGACGCCGCCGCCCGCCAACAGGTCGATAAACTCTCCCGGGGCCTGTTCCAAGCGCTCTTCGAGCAGTTGGAAGTCCGGCGCGGCCGCGGGCAACTCGAGAATCTCGATATCCTTCCAGCGCAACTCGGCCGGGTCGTCCCCACCGTGCAACTGCAATCCCACCGCGCCGCGCCGCGACCGCCTGACCGCTGTCTCGGCCATCGCCTTGCCGTTGGCGAAGCTGACGATGCGGTTCCCGATGCAGTGCGCTTCGAACAGGGCCCACTCGGACGGTTTCAGTTCTAGCGGATAAGCGCGCGAGAGATCGTAGATCGCGCCGGTGGTATTGCGGTCGCCTTCCCCTGTTCCCTGTTGAATTTGAATTTCATAGCCGTTGAACGCCGGTCGAAAGCGCTTGGCGTGTCCGGGGTCGCGCAGCAGAATGCCGCTGTTGAAGCGGTCGAGCTTCGACCGGAACTTCAGCCGCAGCTTGAAATCGCTGAAATCCTCGCGGGACACCAACCAGCCGGCTTTACGCTCGCCCGGCCTTCTGCGCGCGACCAGTTCGCCATCCTCGACCTGCCAATCGCCTCCGCCGACAACTTCCCAACCGTCAAGATCGCTGCCGTTGAACAAGGGGCGCCAGCTTTCGCCTTGAGCGCAGGCAACGCCGAGCGCCAGAACCGTCAAGCCGCCGGCGCGGCCGGCGGCGAGCAGCAAGCGGAAGATGGAGCGCCAAGGCCAGCAGGAACCGGCCATGCGTCCCACGGGCCGCTCAGCGGCGGCCGCCGCGGGCGCGGACCCCGGCGCGGGCCGGCGCTGCGGGGACGGGAGCGCTCGCGGCTTGCTCCACATCCGGGGCGGCCGGCACGAACAGCATACGGGTTTCGTTCGTGACCTCGACCAGGTGAATCGGCGCCTGGAGGGACTCGGTCAGCCGAAACGCCGCGCCGCCCGCCAGGGGGCTGAGCGTCGTGGGCTTGCAGGCGCAGTCGACCAACTCCGGCGATCCGCCGTTCAGCGGAACCCTGGCCACGCCGGAGGGAACGACCGCGATCGCCGTCGCGCCGTCGGCCGCAACCGCGGCGAACGACGGCTCGGTTACGCCGTCGTCGGCGGAGGCGATGACCGAAATCTGCCCGATCGTCGTGACGCCGCGGATCAGCAAGACCTCGCTCGCATCGTAGTCGGCGGCCACGGCATCGTCCGCTCGGGGGGCGAAAGACAGGCCGAGAACGCGGCGGACCGGCCCGATGCGAACCGGTTCGCGGCCGGCAACGAGCGCGTAGAGCGCGCCGCCGGAGCGTTCCGCGGCGGCGGCCAGAACCGCCCCGTTGTCGCTGACGGCCAAGGCGGTGAGCACCCCCGGAAGGGCGCCGGCGGCGAATTCCCCGGCGGCGTTCGCGGCCGCGGGCAGACCGTCCAGAACCTGAACGCGCCCGGTATCGCGGTCGTAAACCGCGGCCGCCGCGCCCGAGGGGCTGATGAAGATGCGGTCCGCGCCGGCAATAGCCGCCTGCACGACCGTCGAGGTCGGCGCGGGCGCGGTAAGATCGACGAGGCGCAGCCGCCCCTCGGCGTCGACCGCCAGCGCGAAGTCCTGATTCGGAGAAACGGCGACGACCGCGGGGCTGAAGTCGAGAACGACGGCCGCCGCGACGTGCGCGGCGCCGGGAATGCCGTTAATGGGGCGCAGCAAGCGGCTGTTTTCTTCGAAGATATAGCCCATTACGGGGCCGCGCAACCCTTGGCCCGAGGCCGAGCGGGCAACCTTCGGAGCCGCCGGCAAAAGCAGCAGAGAGGCCGTGAGCAGCGTCGTCGATAGCGATTTCATGCAAACAAGTCCTTAAATCAAAGAGGCGTATGCCGCGGCCGGAGGTTACCCGACGCAGCGTCAGTCGTTGCTGCCGAAGATATTGGTCAGAGACCCGAGCCCGTGCGCTTCCCCGCCGCCGCGGGCGGCCCCGAGGCCGCCGCCGAGCTCGCGGCGCAGCTTGGCCAAGGTCATGCTTTGGACGACGGCCCGCCCCGGGCCGGTCAGCGTCGCCAGAAACAGACCCTCGCCGCCGAAAATGCTGGTGGCGATGCCGCCGGCGAATTGCACGTCGTAGTGGACGGATTCGTCGAAGGCTACGATGCAGCCCGTATCCACCTGAATGACTTCGCCGGAGGCCAACTTGAACTCGATAAAATCGCCGCCGCCGTGAACGAAGGCAGTGCCCGGACCGGTGAGCTTCTGCAGAATGAATCCTTCGCCGCCGAAGAACCCCGCGCCCAGCTTCTTGGTAAAGGCGATATCGAGTTGGACCGACCCTTCGGCCATGATGAAGCCGTCGCGCTGGACCAGAACGGACTGGCCGGGCGACAACTCGAAAGCCTGGATGCGTCCGGGAAAATCGCCCGCGAAACCGACCTCGCCTTCCCCGGTGAAGTGGGTCAGGAAAAGCGACTCCCCGGTGAGCTTGCGCTTCAACGCGCCCATCAGCTTGCCGCCGATGCCCTTGCCGGCCATCCGCGTCTCCCATTGGACGGACGGCGATTTGTACACCATCTTGCCGGCTTCGGCCTGGATGTCCTGGCCGTTTTTCAGCTTGACGCGAACGACCTCGAGATTGTCGCCGTGAATCTCGTATTCCAGAGGAATCACGGGAAAGGCCGCCGGCGCCGCGGACGCAGGAACGCCGGGCGCGGCGCCCACGGGCGAGCCGCAATTGTTGCAAAACCGCGCGGCGTCGGCTATTTGCATCCCGCAACTGGCGCAGAAAGCCATAGGAGTCAGAATACCACGGCGATTTTCCCCAGCGATTCTCGGTCTTTCAGTCATCGAGCTCCGCGCGGCGGGAACCGCTATCATGGATTGACCGCCCGCTTCGGACGGCTGGGCGATGGCGATTACGCTTCCGGCGAACGTGACGACAGCTTTCCACGCGAATACCAGAAACCTGCTTGGCGCCGAAGACTTGAGCCGTTCGGAAATCGAATGGCTGCTGCAGCGCGGGCGGTTCTACAAACCGAATCGGAACGAGCCTCCGAAAAAGCTCGATACGCTGCGCGGCCGCTCCATCGTCAACCTGTTTTTCGAGCCTTCGACGCGCACGCGGACCAGCTTCGAAATCGCGGCGAAACGGCTGGGCGCGGATACGATCGGCATCCAGACGCAAGGGTCGAGCCTGTCGAAGGGCGAATCGCTGGTGGATACGCTGAATACCCTGGCGGCGATGAACCCCGACGCCATCGTGATGCGGCATGCGGCTTCCGGAGCGCCGCATTTCCTGTCGCGCCATCTGTCCACGCCCATGATCAACGCCGGCGACGGCCGCCATGAGCATCCGACGCAAGCTCTGCTGGACGCTTTCACGATTCTCGAGGTCAAAGACACCCTCGAAGGGTTGCGCGTGGCCATCATCGGCGACATTTCCCACTCGCGGGTGGCCCGCTCCAACGTCCATCTGCTGTCGAAATTCGGCGTCGATATCGTGCTCTGCGGGCCGGCGACGATGGTTTCAGGGAACATGGCCAAGATCGCTCCCGGAGTCACGCTGACCTACGACATGAACGAGGCCGTCGCCGATGCGGACGTGATCATGATGCTGCGCGTCCAGCTCGAGCGGCAAAACGTGGAAATTTTTCCGAAAGGCGAATACTTCCAGTTCTACGGTTTGACCCTGGAGCACTTGAAGCTGGCCAAGCCGGGCGCCATCGTTCTCCATCCGGGACCGATCAACCGCGGG
The DNA here is from genome assembly GCA_965214915.1 of Bryobacterales bacterium. Classification (GTDB taxonomy): domain Bacteria; phylum Acidobacteriota; class Terriglobia; order Bryobacterales; family UBA6623; genus CATQHP01. The sequence continues at coordinate 1,458,177 of CBDCCP010000002.1, forward strand.
CGCGAGTTGTCGAACGAGGTCGCCGATTCCCAGCGCTCGATGATTCTGAACCAGGTGGAGAACGGCGTAGCGATCCGCATGGCGGTTCTGGAGCGGGTTTGCGGCGGTTGAGCAGTGGGAGACGGCGGGCGGAATCGAAAATCTTCTCATGATCTGTTGATTAAGAACGGGCGCGCGATCGACCCGGAAACGAACCTCGACGGGCGCCGCGACGTGCTCATCGAAGGGGGCAAGGTCGCGGCGATCGAGCGTTCGATCGACAAGGCGGACGTGGAGACGCTCGATGCGTCCGGTTTGATCGTGGCGCCCGGTTTTCTGGATATCCATGTTCATTTGCGCGAGCCCGGCATCGAACACGCTGAGACGATCGAGAGCGGCTCGAAGGCCGCCGCCGCGGGCGGGTTCACCACGGTCTGCTGCATGCCGAACACCATTCCGGTGAACGATTCGGCGCAAGTCACCAGTTTTATTGTCGAACGCGCGCGGCGCTATGCGCCGGTTCATGTCCATCCCATTGGGGCTATCAGCAAAGGGAGCAAGGGCGAGCAATTGGCCGACATCGGCGCGATGCGCGCCGAGGGAGCGGCGGCGATCAGCGACGACGGTATCCCGGTCATGAACTCCGGCGTCATGCGCCGGGCGATGAAATACGCAGCATCCTTCGGGATGACGGTGATCGACCATTGCGAAGACCTGAACCTGAGCGCCGGCGGCGATATCCACGAAGGCGTGCAAAGCGCCCGGCTGGGGCTGCGCGGCATTCCGGCAAGCTCGGAAGAAGTGATGGTCGCCCGCGATATCGTCCTGGCGGCGGAGACCGGAGCGCGCGTCCACATCGCGCACATCTCGACGAAAAATTCGATCGCGATGGTGCGGCAGGCGAAAAAATTGGGGTTGCCGGTGACGGCGGAAGTCACGCCGCATCACTTTGCAATCACAGATGAGCATATCCGCGGCTACGACTCGAATTACAAGATGAAGCCCCCATTGCGGACGCAGGCCGACATCGAAGCGGCGATCGAGGGACTTGCCGACGGCACGATCGACTGTATCGCCACCGACCATGCCCCGCACACGGGGAATATGAAGATGCAGGAGTTCGAGCGGTGTCCGTTCGGGATTACCGGCCTCGAAACCGCTCTCGGCCTGGCGCTCGAGAAGCTTTACCACGACGGGCGCGTGGATTTGATGAGCTTCGTGCGGCTGTTTACGACGGGCGCGAGCGATTGCCTCGGCCTGCGGCGCGGGCGGCTGTTCGCGGGCGGTCCGGCGGATTTGACCCTGTTCTCCACCGAGCGCGAGTGGATCTACGACATCAACGCAACGCTGTCGAAAAGCAAAAACTCGCCGTTCGCCGGCTGCCGCTTCAAAGGCGGCCCCGCGGCGACGGTCGTGGACGGGCGCGTGGTCTGGAGCGCCGAATCCGGCGGATAGAAGTCAGGACGCCGGAAGCGGGTCGGCGCTGCGATACTCGTTCCACAGATCGGCTAACGGCGCCGCGTCCGCACCGCCCCGATGCAAGACCAGGCGGTAGCGCAAAACGACCTCTTCCCCCTTGGCCAACGGCGTCGGGCCGCGGCCCGGCCAAACGGGGTTTTGCATGCTCTTCATCGGCAGCGCGCGGATAATCCAAGGCTGTGGGTAGCCGCTCGAAGACGGATGCACCAGGACCGCGACGCCGCTTTTGGCGCCGGCGCCGAAAGTTCCTGAAAAATCCATCCATGCGCCGGCGTCGACGGCATTGCGGCCGGCGGCAACCGGGCCGTTCGCCGCGGCGAACGTCAGGTCCGGCAACATCTTGACGCGCAGCGAGAAACCGCCGTAGCCTTTGTCGTCTTCCGAGCCGCCGAGGCGGAAATCGTCCTGCAACGGCGTGAGGCGGATATCGAAATCGATTTTCCTCATGCCGTCCTCGGCGCGATGGACGCGGACCGTCGTGGTTTCTTCGAGAATAGCCTCCGCGCCGCCGCGGAAATCCGGCGACTTCCAGTGCAGGCGGACGCGCACGCCGTCGCCGTCCGCAAGCGCGGCGGACTCTTGCACGTCCCACGAGAAATCTTTCGCCAACCAGGGGTCGCCGGCGCGGACATCGCCGACGAGAACTTGATGCCACGTCCAGAAGACGCCGCGATGGTGCAAATGATCGTCGGGGAAGTCTTCGGTCAAAACTTCGCCGTCGAGTCCGTAGAGCGGATGGATGTAGTTCGAGCGCTCGTATTCTCCGTTCAACGACTTGGGCGCCAAGCGGTAAAAGAGGACGGGGCGGGCGTCTTCTTCGAAAAGTTCCTCAAAAAGATAGCCTTCCGCCTGACGGGTTACCTGAATGGCCGACCGGGGCTCTTCGGCCTCGCCCGCGGCCCGGCCCCCGCCACACGCACACAAGAGAGCAAGGCTCAGTCCGGCAACTATCGAACGAAGGCGCATAGCGACCCTTGCGAGTTTAACAGCGTAGATGGCGCTGGAAGAAAAAACTTCTGCTCCTCCCGGACTCAACTTCCTCAGTTGGAGGGCTGGGGCGGTGTCTTCGGCGGCTGCGGCGCCGGCCTCGGCGTTGGCTGCGGGGGAGGGGGGCGTTTTACCGGCGGCCAATCTTTCGTGATTATCTCACGCGGCATCCGCGGTCACCCGAGAGGAATGCACAAATTCCGCCCACCGATCCATTACTTCCGGCATCCATGGGGCCTCCGCTGCGGCTTTGCCGAAAAGCTCGCCGGCCCGGAGCAACAGGCTCTCCAGGGTTCTTTCGGCATCGTCGTCGTCCCAGTGCTCCCAGAGCCATGTATAGTCGTTGGACAGTCGGTTCCAGGACATATGCAACTCCACCAGTAACATCAGCTTCCGGTCCAGGGCAACGCCGATCGAATATCCGGTCAGGGCAGCTACAACCAAGCCAAGCAACGCGGGTATCCAGCGCACAAGCTCTCCGAACGCGGTCAGAGCGGCGCCCGACGAAAAAATGAACGACAGGACAGCGATAATTTGTTTCTTCTTGGCGCATCTGGAAGCCAAATCGGCGAAGTACAGGGAACGGACCTCCGCTTCGTAAAGTTTCTTCCAAACCACGGCTTTTTGACCCTCTGTCAACATCGTCATGATTATAGCCGACCCGGCTTCGATTCCCGGCCTCCACCACTCGACGGCGCCCGTTACTCGACGGCAATAGCGATGCCGGCCGGCTCTTTCTGCCGCCGATGGGGATGACTACATCCGCCGCGCCAATGCTTACCCGTGGCTGCTCGCCGGCGCTGCCGCGATCCAGTTGGGGCTGGCTGTGCGCGGAAGCCCGCGTCTCTGTTCTCGGCGTACAGAACAACCGTCAGGGAAGCTGGTCGGCATCCTGCGGCAACACGAACGGCTCCGGACGAGGAACGGGAGCAACGACGGAAAGCTCGGGAGGCGCCGCCGACGCCTCGACCTTGCGGATGCGCTGGTTACCGGTATCGGCGATGTACAGGTTATCCGAGCTATCTGCCGCCATGCCTCGGGGGTGAGCTCGATGCCGAGGACTCTCAAAACAGCGGGCAGGGGATGAAAAACGGCCCCCACTCGGGCATAATAAAGCATCGCAAACTCCGCTTCCCCTCCGAATGTCTTACTAATCGTCGCCGACGATCACGGCTGGAACGATCTGGGTTGTTACGGCCACCCGGTCGCGCGCACTCCGCACCTCGATCGACTGGCGGCCGACGGCGTCCGCTTCGAACGCTGTTTCACCACGGCGCCGCTCTGCAGTCCGGGCCGCAGCGCCGTCCTCACGGGGCTGTATCCGCACGTCAACGGCGTGAGGCGATTGGTGCAGGGGCCCGAGGTCGATGCGCTTTCCCTCGACCCATCGATCTGGACGGTCGCCGAAGGATTCCGCAAGATGGGCTACGCCACAGCCGCCGCCCGCAAATGGCATCTGTCTTCCGCCGGCCCGACCGCCCACGGGTTTGCGCGCGCCTTCCCCGGTCGCGGCGATTATCTTGCCCGCAGCCTGGAGTTCCTGCGCGAGAATCACGGCAAACCCTGGTTCCTGTATTTTTGCCCCACCCACACGCACCGGCCGTTCCGCAGGAGCCCGGCGTTTCCGTACCGGCCCGACGAAGTCGCCGGAACGCTGCCGCCGTATTTGAGAGACACGCCCCAAGTTCGCGAGGACTACGCGCGCTACCTTTCGGAAACCAGCAGTATGGACGCGGAGATCGGGGCGTTGCTGCAAGCGCTCGAAGAATCGCGTTCGCTGGACAACACGATCGTCGCCTATTGCACGGATCACGGGCCGTCGATGCACCGCGCGAAATTCTCGCTTTACGAATGGGGAACGCATTCGGCGTTGATTTTCCGCGGGCCGGGGATTTCCGGCTCGGGGCGCGTCGACGACGGGCTGGCGTCGACGATCGATATGGCCCCGACTCTGATGAGCCTGACGGGCGGCGCCGCGCCGCAAACTTGCCAGGGGCTTGACCTGAGCGAACGCTTGTCCGCAAAAAGCTCCGCAAGCCGGCAGTATGTGTTCAGCGAACACAACGAGCGGAATCGTTTGCGCGCGGTCCGCGATCGACGCTTCAAATTGATCCGCAATATCACCACGCACACTCCACTGTTGCGGCCCCAGATCGTGCGCAATTGGCAGGGCATGGGCGAGGACACCCTGCGCGTCCCCTACCCTTTGCCGCGGCCGCGCGAGGAGTTTTTCGACCTCGACGCAGACCCCCTGGAAACGAAAAATCTGGCGGCCGACCCCCGTTTCGAGGGGCCGCTTCGGAGGCTCCGCTCGGAACTCGACCGCTGGTGGTTCGACGGAGCGGCCGCTTACGCGGCCGGTGGATAGCGGATCGTCAAGGAATCTCTGAGTATCTATGTGTCAAGTAGGTTTGGGAAGGGGCTGCGGGGACCACAGGCGGTCCTGTTGAATGAGAGCGTTGGCCAAGACAACGAGCTTGCGCACCGAGGCGGTGACGGCGGCCTTGTGCGGTTTGCCTTTTTGGCGTAACCGGCGGCGCTTTTTGCTCAGGTCCGGGTTACAGCGGATGGCCGCAACGGCGGGCATGTAGAGCAGGCGGCGGAGCCCGGGGCGATGGATTCAGCGCAGGATATAGAGACGCTCGCGCAGGAGCGGCAGATGCTCTCGCTGTTACGCGAGACGATGGCAATGCTTCCAGACATGCGCCGTCAAGTCAGCGAACTGCGCGTGTATCGAGATTCTCCGCAGAAGAGACTGCTGAACGCCTGCGGGTCTCTCGCTCTAACGTAAATACCCGGATGAACCGTGCCGTCAAGCTGCTCGAGCGCCGCATCGATGCTCGCATCGACGAAAAGAAATTCGATCGGAAGCCAAGTCGCTCAGACTCAGATTAGCGTTCGCCGTTCACGAAGTTCTTGGCGCGCGATACACCAGTCTCGTCGGCATCATGAAGAAACCGGCCACCGTGGCCGGAGTCGTAATCAGTGCGGGAATGATGAATTTAGCGGACGGGGTTATATCTGACGTTCCAGGCCCCGCGTAGAGATAGCCTGTTATGACTGCGGTGGATATCCCGATAACCCATCCCGTAGTTCTTTTTCTGAAAGGACGACGAACTCTAACGGTTGAAATCGCTCCTTTTTCAATTGTCCTTGTTGTTCCATCCTGGAAAAGAATAGTTATGGATGTGTCCGTGCTTGAACTGAAGAACCCCTTGACGTTGCGCTTTCCTCTGGGGGCTTCGTTCTTGAGCATCTTCACGCGCGTGATCTCGCCCGGAGACAATGCATGAATCCGATTCCAGTCACCGGCTTTCGGCAGATGCCCGGTATCTTGAGCGAAAGCAATGCCTGGACCAAGAGCCAGACTCAGCAACCACACTCCTAACGGCCCGAAAGCCCGTCTGTGGGGCTCCCGCGGCGAGAACCTGCCAAGCTCATCGCCCGGAGGCGCCGCTGCGCCCGGTCGTACTCCCCCGATCGGTTTCCTTCGGAGCGTGTTCGGCATACCTTTCAAGCTCACTCTATGGCGCCCATGCGTTCCTGGCAAATTTTTCGCCGGCCCGAAAGAATACCGATTTCAGTGTTTCAGGTTGTTCCCGGTCAATCCGAGACTGAAATATCCGCTTTGGTGGGGATGGTTCGAGAGCGTATCGAGGGGGTTGGCCCTGAGCCGGCGCCGCCGGTCTCGGCGCCATGCCGCCAATCGCGCCCCGTCCGGCTTTTACTGCCTGCGCCGCACCGTTACGTACGGGCCCGCGGGCGTCGGGACTCCGCCGACAATCGCTCTGACGGGAAGATTGCCGTCGCTTGCGCTGTCGGGAATCTTGACCACGAACTGCTGCAGCCCGGCGCAGCACGGAGCGGCCCCGGCGTAGAGCACGTCTTCGGAGGGAACGGGAATGCCGTCGATGGCGAAGGCCGCTTCGTTGACTGGACGCGCCAAGCCGTCCGATTCCGGTAAAACCTGTTCCGCAACATCACCACGCACACTCCGCTGTTGCGGCCCCAGATCGTCTGCAATCGGCAGGGCATAGGCGAGGACACCCTGCGCGTCCCCTACCCTTTGCCGCGGCCGCGCGAGGAGTTTTTCGACCTCGACGCAGACCCCTTGGAAACGAAAAATCCGGCGGCCGATCCCCGTTTCGAGGGGCCGCTGCGGAGGCTCCGCTCGGAACTCGACCGCTGGTGGTTCGACGGACCGGATGCGTGAGCGGCCGGGGCGCGCTTCGAAAAACCGCCCCGCAGTGCGATCATGAGTCCGTGCAAAGCCGGCTCCTGCTCAAGACGCAGGCGCTGCCGAAAGGAGTCTGTCACGAATGATCGATTGGTACACGAAAACGGTTCTCACCGTCATTGCTCTTTCCCTGCTCGCCCTGGCGCTGCGCGACACCGAAACGGCGCGGGCGCAAGGGACGATGGACGTGCGCATTGTTGACATCAGGTCTTCCGGCATCTCGGGCGAAATACCGGTGACGGTCGAAAACGGCTCTTTCGATCCGGTTTCCGTACGCATCGAAAGCAGTTCCTCCAGGCCGCTTCGCGTAGAAGTCGTCGACTGACCGATTGCCGCCGGCTGTTATCGGCGGAGGGTGGGCCGGGCGCGTCCCGGGGCGGTCGGCTTCAGCGTCGGCTTGACCTCGAGGCGCAGCTTCTTGGCGAAGTCGATCGCCTCGCGCTTGCCGGCGTCCGGGTCGTTGTGGATGACGACGATGCCGCCGGCCCCGGCCTCCATGAGCTGCGGCCGCCGGTTGTTGATCTTGACCGCGTAAGTTTCGCCGGGATTCAGACCGATCAGATAGACCTTGCCGTTCGTCAGGGAGTTGGCGTCCGGCTTGGGCAGCGCGAGCGTAAGCTTTGCGGGAAGGTTCAAGGGAACGACGGCGGCGCCCGGAAACAACAGCGGCGCCTGCCGGTCGGCGGCGCTGACTCTTGCGGCCTTTCCGTCGGCTGCGATCTCGAGCCGCCCTTCCACGTACCCCATCCAGAAGCCGTCGTTCTCCCAGTCGCTTCTTCCGAACAAGCGCCCCCGAAGCTTGTCGTGCGCCAACAGCGGCGCAGACTGGGGCGGGAGTCCCGGCAGATACGGATTCACCCAAAGAAACTCGTAGAGCGCGCCCGGCGGCAAGAGCAGCGAGTAGCTATCGTTGCGAATCCAGCCCTGGATGAATTGAAACTCGCGGCTGTTGGCTTCGTAGGCCACCAGCAGCATCTCGGCGATGCGGTAAAGCGGCGCCTGGGCGCGCGCCCGGTCTTCGTCGCCGCGAAAGACCGCGGGCCGCCGCGCCCGGCCTTGGGGAGTGTCGATAACGAACGGGTAGTAGCTGAGCAGGCGGGTTTCGGCCAAGGTGCGGAAAACCGCAGGCGCGCGGCTCCACGGGTCGATATCGAGGTTGTGGCGGAGCGCATGACACGCTTCGAGCACCGCGATGAGCGCCGCGCCGTCGTCCACAAGCTCGCCTCGCTCGAGCGGCGCTTCGACATCGGCCTTCCAGTGGACGCGGAGCAACTGCGCCAGCGCGGGCTCGGAACCTTTCCAGTCGCCGGCCAGCGCGATCGCGGCGAGCAAGCCCGAGCGGATCAGGCCGACATCGAGATTGGCTTGCGGCAACAGGGTTTCCAGAGCATTGGCCAAGGCGTTGCGCAGCGCCTTCTGCTCTTGCGGGTCGGACGCATCGTGCAGCCAGTCGTAAACAAGCGCCGCATGACGCAGCTCGGCGGCGTTGTCGATGCCCTTGGCGGCCGGCGCCCGCGACCACGCCAGCGCCGATTGCCGCGCCTGCTCATTTCTCTGGAGCCGAAACAGCAGGGCGTCCAACAGAGGTTTTTCCGGAAAGGGCGCTCCGCTCTCGACAAGCTCCGTCAGTGTCTGCCAGCGCAGGGAGTTGCGCTCGATTTCCCGCTGCAAGCGGGTCAAGCGGCCGGCATCGAGAAAAAGTCGCGGGCGGTCGTTATAGACGCGGTATTCCGCCTGCGAGAAAGCCGCGGGAACGCAGGCCGCGGCGGCAAGCAGACCGGCGACGACTCTCTGCATCCGCATCGGATTTTATTTTACGCGCGGCCGAAACGGCAGGGATGGGGAAAATAGGGGTGTGGAGTTCGGCGAGGCTTGGGCGCGCGTAGCGGAGCTTGCGGGGGAGGAGTTCCGCTTGGGGCCGGGGGAGCGGTTCACCTACACGTTCAAGCGCACCTTCGTTGTTGTCTCCCCCAGCGGGCTTTCGCTGCCGAAAACCAACTTCCGCAAGGTATTTCTGCAGGGGAGCGATGCCGGCGTACAAGGCCGCAGGCACATCCGCGCGATTCTCGAGGATCCGCGGGTAGCGTCTCGAATGCGTGAAACCAAGCCGTAAACCGCTGCATCGTAAAGGATTCGGAAGCGCCCGCGGGCGTTGGAGTGGAGGTCTCAAGATGATTCGACCGATTGCGCGTTGGTGGATTGCAGGGATTGTCCTGGCGTGGATCCCCTGCGCCGCGGCCGAGCGTGAAGCCGTCCGGCGCAGCTACACCGTCGTTCTCGACGCTCCCTCGACCGGACAGATGCTCAGCGCCGGACGCGGGAAGAGCGCACGCAAAGCGCCGGCAAAGGTGGCGGCGTCTTCGACGGCAAGCCTGCGCGTTGCAGTCGAACGCTCGCAAGTCCCCGTCAAGGCGGCGATCGCCGCGAATCGGGTACGCGTTGCCGGATCGGTGCAGAACGTGCTGAATGCCGTGTTCGTCGAGGCGACCGTCGAGCAGGCGCGCGCTTTGGGCGCAATCCCCGGAGTCAAGCGGGTCGTGCGCAACCGGCGGTTCAAGCTGATGCTGAACTCGCTCTCGGAGATCGTCGGCGCGGGCGAGGCGCGCCGGCTGATCGGCGGCTCGGAGGCGGCCGGCGCGGGCGTGCGCATTGCGGTCATCGACACGGGCATCGACCCGGACCACCCGGCTTTCGACGACCCCTCGCTTGCGCCGCCGGCGGGTTTTCCCAAGGGGCGCCCGCAAGACATCGCCTTTACGAACAACAAAATCATCGCGGCGCGCAGCTACGTTCATTTGCTGAGTCCGCAAGTGTCGAATGCTGAAGACGCCGCCTTTTCTCGGCCCGACGACCCGACGCCCCGCGACCGCATCGGCCACGGCACGGCGGTCGCCATGATCGCCGCGGGGAAGCGCGTTGCGTCGCCCGCCGGAGATCTCGAAGGCGTAGCGCCGAAGGCTTTTCTCGGCAATTACAAAGTCTTCGGCTCGCCCGACGTCAACGAGTTCACGAACGACAACGCCGTCCTCGCGGCGATCGACGACGCGGTTACGGACGAGATGGATATCCTCAGTATCGGCTTCGGCGCGCCGGCGCAATTCCCCTGGAACGAAGCCGGGCCGGCCTGCTCCGACGACCCCGATATTCTTTGCGATCCGGTGGCCTTCGCCGTGCAAAGCGCGGTGCTCGACTTCGGGCTGGTCGTTGTGGCGGCAGCGGGCAATGCGGGCTCCTTCGGCGAGCAACATTTTCCGGCAAGGAATACGATCGGCAGCCCGGCCACGGCGCCGGACGCGATCGCCGTAGCGGCAACGGTAAACGCGCGTCGGCTTACGGAAAGCGTCCTTTTCGGCGGCGCGACGGCCACGGCCGTAGCGGGGACGGGACCCGAATTGCTCCAACCGCTTACCGCTCCGGGAATGCTCGCATCCGCAGCCGGCGACGCGGCGGGCTGCGCGGCGTTCCCCGCCGGCGCCCTGACGGGCGCGGTCGCGCTCATCGAGCGCGGAGGCTGCGGTTTCGAGGCGAAAGTGGAAAACGCGGATGCGGCCGGCGCAGCCGGAGTCGTCGTCAGCAACATCGCGGGCAACGACGAGCCGTTTCTGATGATCGGGCTGGAGACAACGGATATTCCCGCGTATATGATCGGCGCCGCGGACGGCGCGGCGCTGGCCGGCCTGTTGGCTGTATCGACCGTCGATGTCACGCTGGACCCGACTCTATATACAAGCGACGTCGCCTGGGATCAAGTCGCGCCGTTCAGCTCGCGCGGACCCAGCCCCGGGCTGAACCTGAAGCCCGACATCGCGGCGCCCGGCGCCTTCGTCTACTCCGCCGCGCAAAGATTGGACGCCAACGGCGACACGTTCCATCCATCCGGCTTCGCGCAGGTGGACGGCACGAGTTTTGCCGTCCCGGTCATCGCCGGCGCGGCCGCGCTGGTCTGGCAGGCGAACCCGACGTTCACGGCGCCCGAGGTCAAGTCCGCCCTGGTCAACACTGCGCTCCAGGATGTCGTCGAAGACGGCGGCGCGGCGCGCGTCGGCTCGGTCGGTGGCGGGTTGGTTCACATGCCGTCGGCGTTGGAGCCCATCGCGACGGTCGAGCCCGCGACGGTGAGCTTCGGCTGGCTGCCGGACGAAACGTTTCCCGTCGAACGGGAGATTTTCGTCACCAACCGGGGGGCCGCAGCGCAGTCTTACCGCGTCGTTGTCGAGCCGCGCGACCCGGACTCGATCGCCCGCGTGCTCATCGACGGGGCGGCGCAGGTCTCTTTTCAACTGGAGTCCACTCGCGAACCCAACGACTACGGTCGCCGTCTGATCGTCAGCCTCGACGGCGGCATGCCCGCGCCCGGCTCGTACGAAGGCAAGCTGCGCGTGACGCGGGATAGCGGCGGCGCCGACCTGCTGGTTCCTTATCTCTACGTCGTCGGCGACAACGCGCCGCACAACTCGTTTGCCCTGGCCGGAACCGGCGTAATCGGCACGGCGGGCGAGCAGAATCCCGAGCTTTTGCTCGCGAAAGTGGTCGACCGGCACGGAGCGCCGGTAGCCGGCTTGCCGATGGATTTCACCGCCGTGAGCGGAGGCGGCGCGATTTACGCGGCCGACTCCCAAACCGATCTGTTCGGCGTGATCGCCGCCGACGTGGACTTGGGGCCGGCGCCCGGAGCGCAAAATTTCAGCGTGACCGGCGGCGGCCTGACCGTTCCCTTCTTCAACGCGGCCAGACCCAAGCCGACAATTGCGGCGATTGTCAACGGCGCCGGTTTCGCCGCGGACCGCCCGGTTGCGCCGGGCTCGATCGCCACAATATTCGGGGATGCGTTGGCGGATTACGCGGGTTCTCTGCGCGGTTTGCCCCTGCCGCTGGCGCTCAAGCATACCGCGGTGACGTTCGATTTCCCGGAAAACAACCTGAGCGCCGCGGGGCGGCTGTTCTTCGTCAGCGACGGGCAAATCAACGTTCATATCCCCTGGGAATTCGCCGGGCTGAATTTCGCGCTTGTGAAAGTGCGCATCGGCGATTCCTACAGCGAGACCGTTTCACTCGACCTGGCCGACTCCGCGCCCGGTATTTTCGACTACAACTCCGGCGGTATGCGCTTCGGCATCGTTACGCACGCCGACGGCTCTCTCGCGACGCCTTCCCATCCGGCCCGAGCCGGCGAAACCGTGGTGCTCTACATGACTGGAAACGGTCCGCTGGACACCGCGCAGACGACGGGAGAAGCGGCCTCGACGACAAGCCTGGCGCGCACCAGGCAACTGCCCGTAGCGCGCATCGGCGGGCGGGAGGCGCCGGTCGTTTTCTCCGGCTTGACGCCGGGGTTCGTCGGCCTCTATCAGGTGAATGCGACGATACCCGACGGCCTGCCGAGCGGCAACCTGGAACTGACGGTTACGGCGAACGGCATCGCCAGCAACACGGTGCTGCTGCCGGTGCAATAACTGCTATTTCCGTCCGCCAAGCTTTTCGCCCGGCCGCAGGAGCGTCGGACGTTTGTCCTTGTACTCGGTTTCCTTCGCCGTCTGCTTCGCGCGGTCGCGGTCAACGTCTTTCTTGCGCGAGGCGGACATCGTGGCTTCGCGGCGCTGCTGCTCCTGCCGGTCTTCCTGGAGCACGACACGCCTGCGGTCGCCGAGATCTTGCGCCGAAAGCTCGATGCTGTCCCTGGTCATCTCAATGGCGTCTTCGAGAACGAACTCATAACGCCACAAATCGTCCGGCTCGGCCTGTTGCAATTTTTCGAGGCGCGCCAGAAATTTCTGCTCGCTGTCGATGAGCCCTTCAAACGCCTTATCCATGTCGAGATTGCGGGCGAGAGCGTCGTCGATGACGGTATCGACGGCTTCGATAATGCGGCTGTACTCTTCCAGGTTGCGGTGGAGCTTCGCTCCTCTGCCAGCCTCCTGGACGGCCAACAACTGATCGATCAACTCCAACCTCAACGATGCAAATTTGAGATAGGCGGCGATCCGCTCTTTGGGTTTCTGATTGTCGCGGAGGACGTCGATCTCATAGTCGGTCAGAAATTCCTTGCCGCCTCCGATCTCCTGCGCCCCGAGCGGCGCAAGCAGCAGCGCAATCAGCGGCAGAACGTGTAGTCTCATCGCGGGCAACCTCACTTCGATTTGCGGCTCATGATGGCGAGCAGCAGTTTGCTGTTTACCGTCTCGATACCGGCAATCAAGTCATCGAGTTCCCGCTGCTCGTCGTAATCGAGCTCCCGCTGCGCTTCCTTGAGCTTGGCGGCGAGCTTGCGGGTTTGAATTTCGGCGCGCTTGAAATGCTTGGGGTTGCGCCGCGCGTGCTTTCCGGTTGCCTCGAGCGCCGCCCAGGACAACTCCACGGCCGCTGCGATTTCTTGCACCGAGCCTCGCGCCCGGCCGCTCTCGCCGTCCAGATAGGCATCGACGACGGGACGCACCTGAGCATGCGCGAACTCCAGGGCGAGCCGCGAACGCCGCTCGAGATTCGGCTCGGCCTCGATGGAAGCCAACGTTGGCGCCGCCGCATAGGCCCCGCCGGCGAGCACGGCAAGGGCAAGCGCCGCGGCCCATTGGATACGGGTCTTCATCGCTTGGCCAACACCTTGTCGATAACCTTGACGCGCTCGCCGGCCTTCCACATTTCATCCTCCATGTCCGGCGACATCGCGAGAAACTTTTGGTAGCTGCTCTTGGCTTCCGCATAAAGCTGGAGCTTGTCTTGCGCAAGCGCCTTGAGGTAGATGCTCGCGGGCTTGTGCGAGTCGAGCTTCTCGGACTGCTCCAGAGCCTTCAGCGCCGCCGGATAGCTCTCCAACTGGAACATGGCGAAAGCCAGCCCGTTCCAAGCGTCCGTCGTGTCGGGCTTGCGTTCCACGGCGGCCAAGTATTGCTTCGCGGCCTGCTCGAACTGCCGCCCGGCAAGCAGTCCGTTGGCGTAGCGCACGCGCAGCGCAACGCTCTCGGGGTCGGCGCTCACGGCCTCTCGCAACTGCTGCATGCCGCGCTCCGCGTCCCCAACATGGGCATATGCCTCGGCCAAAGCGGCTCGATTGGCCGCGGTGGAATCCGTCGCGACGGCCTTTTCGAGAGCCTCGATCGCCTGCCGAAAACGCCTCCGCTCCAGCAGAATCATGCCGATCCGTTCCTGCACGGCGGCCTCGTCGGGATGGTTGCGGGCGTAACGGCGGTAAAGTTCCAGCGCGTCGGTCTGTTGCCCCCGCTGCTCCATTTCGTTGGCAAGCTGCAGGGTCATCGACTCCACCGAGGGGTCTATCTCCGCGGCGCGCAGATAATGGGGGACGGCTTCGCTGAAACGGCCCTGCCGCGCCAAAGCGTAGCCGAGTCCGAGTAAAGCGTCGAGCGAGGTTCCGTCCAAGGCGACCGCCTGTTTATACGGCTCGACGGCGCCGGCGGGGTCGCCCGATTTGTCCAGCGCGTCCGCCCAGGCCATGCGCAGCGAAAAATCCTCGGGGGCCGCCGCCGCGAGCGCCGCCCAATGCTCTACGGCTTCGGCCGGGCGCTCGTTGCGCATCAAGAGCATCGCCAGATTGCGGCGCGCCTGAGCCGCTTCGGGCTGCGCCGCAACGAGAGTCCGATACTGCTCGATCGCGTTCTTCTCGTCGCCGGTTTGCAGGTAGGCGTAGGCAAGATTGAAACGGGCGTTGGAGTTGTCCGCGTCAGCCGCCAGCGCCGCCTCCAAATGCAAAACGGCGGCGGCGAAATCGTTTTTTTCGAGCGCCTCGGCCGCCGCGCGCAGAGCGTCGTCGGCAACATCGGCAGGCGCCGGCAAGGCGAAAGCGATCAGCAGGCATGGGATCAGCCAACGCACGCGCGTTTATTTTACCAACGGGCGCGCGGCCCACATCTCACGCGCGCCCGGAACCGGCTGAAACTTCACGGGCCGCCGCGTTCTCACTGAACCCGCAATCGGTTGAGCAGGGCGATGGCCTCCAGGATGTCCGCGCGCTGCCGCTCGCCGACAATCTCGCGCTCGATCGTCAAAACTCCCCTGTAGCCGATCTCCTTCAGCTTGGCGATGAAACGATCCATGCCGACATCGCCGCGGCCAAGCGGCGTCTCCTTGCCCCATTCGCCCGACGCCACAGGGCGGCTGCCGTCTTTGCAGTGAACCGTAATGACGTGATCCTTAACCGTTTCCAGCGCCTCGAGCGGGTCGCCCGAACCGTAGAGAATCATGTTCGCCGGGTCGAAATTGACGCCGAGATTGGGGCGGTCGACATCGGCGATGAACGCCTTCAGGGCTTCGGCGGATTCCTGGCCGGTTTCGAGCGCGAAGGTCTGGCCGTTGCCCGCGCAGTAATCGCACACCCGGCGCACGAGGTCGCGGACGGCGGCGTATTGCGGATCGGAGCGGTCTTCGGCGATGCATCCGACGTGCGTGGCCAAACCGGGAATCCCCAATTTCCGCGCAAAATCAGAAACCGCATAGGTGCGCCGTTCGCGCTCGTCCCGGGTTGCCGGCGGCACGTAGCCGACCGTGGCGGCGCAGATCGGAATGCTGGCGTAACTCTCGCCGGTAAAACCGGGGAAGGCGCTCACGACGGTAATCCCCTGCTCATCGAGCGCGCTTCGCCATGCCTCGACGGCGGCGTCCCCCAGATCCGGGATATGCACTCCGATCTGCCCGCACGAGATCCCGAGAGAACGAACCGACGCGGCGATCTCAGCCGGGGGAGCCTCGATGCCGAGCTCGCCTCCCGTCCAGAACATGACTCCGACTTGAAGATCTTCGAGAACCGCCATGCAATCTATTGTAAGGCGACTGCCGACTCGTCCGGGTTGCCTGCCCGAGGTTCGTCAGCCGAGCTCGACCCAACCGCCCTGCGCCGAGCTTTGCAGCACAGCTTCGACCAGCCGCAATTGACGCAGGCCCGCGTCGAAAGTCGGCAGCCCTCCGGCGAGCGACTTGTCGCGGCAGGCGGCGTAAAACCGCCGGAAGAACTGCTTGAACGTATCGGCGTAGCCCTCCGCGTGGCCGCCCGGAAGATCGGCGAACGTACGCGCCTCGGCTTCCAGCAGCGACGGATCTTTGACCAGCAGTTGGTTGTTGCCGTCGCGCCGGCCGATCCATAGCTCGTTCGGTTTTTCGCCGTCCCAGGCCATGCCGCATTTCGTCCCGTAAACCTCCAGCAAGAGGCGGTTCTTGCGTCCGGCAGCAACCTGATTGATGGTGAAAGCGCCGCGGGCGCGGCCGGCGAAGCGCAGCAGAATCGCCCCGAAGTCTTCGGTCGCGATCGGACGGTCTTCGTAATCTTCCGGCTGCAGGAGCTTGCCGGCGTAAGTCTCGATCGCCTTCTTTGGTTTCTTGCGAATCGGGTGGAAAGTCATCAACTCGGCGCAGACCGCCTCAATGCGCTTACCGGTCACATGCTCGACCATGTCGCACCAGTGCGAGCCGATATCGGCCATCGCCCGCGAGTTCCCCCCGACCTCGGGCTCGAGCCGCCAGTTGTAGTCGGTCTCGTAGAAAAGCCAGTCCTGGGAATACGTCCCCTGAACGGCCAGCACGTCGCCGACCGCCCCCGTCGCGACCATGCGGCGCATTTGGGCGACATTGGGGTAGAAACGCAAGTTGTAGCTCGTGGCGTGGACGACGCCCTTCTCGCGAGCGAGCTGCGCGAGCCCCTGTGCTTCGTCGGCCGACATGGCTAGCGGTTTCTCGCAAATCACATTCTTGCCCGCCTCGATCGCCGCTTTGGCGATGGGGAAATGCGTCGCGTTCGGAGTGCAGATATGCACCGCGTCGATCGACGGGTCGGCCAGCAATTCGTTGTAGTCGCCGACGGCGCGCGCGATGCCGAGCTGCTCTCCGAAGGCGGAAGCGATCTCCTGCGACTGGTCCGCGAGAGCGACCAGCTCGGCGTCTGCCTGACGGCGGATGTTTTCGACGTGGACCTTTCCAACGAATCCGGCGCCGATGACGGCGACTCTCAACTTTGCCATGCGTTTGCCCTCTCTCTTGCTCTCTTGCCATGCGTCCGCGCCGCAGCAGCGGGAAGCGGAAATGCCTATTGCAACACATATCGCGGGCGCCTGCGGCCGCGGCGCCGCAGGCGGGGCTTTCGCCGCGATTGCTAGAATTCCGGGTAATGACCCTTCGCATCCTGTTCTGTTGCGCCTTGACCGCCGCTGCGCTCGGAGCGCAGACGAAGCTTCTGCGCTTCCCCGACGTCCACGATGACCGGCTCGTGTTCGTTTACGCGGGAGACTTGTGGACGGCCTCGACCGGCGGCGGAACCGCGGTGCGGCTGACCGCCCACCCCGGGCTCGAGCTCTTCCCCAAGTTTTCGCCGGATGGGAAGCGGATCGCCTTCACCGGACAGTACGACGGCGACGAGCAAGTCTATGTGATCCCTGCCGAGGGCGGAGCGCCCAAGCAATTGACTTATTACCCGGCGCGCGGCCCGCTGGCGCCGCGCTGGGGCTACGATCACCATGTTTACGGTTGGACGCCGGACGGGAAAGCGGTGCTCTTCCGCTCGACCCGCGATTACTGGGGAGCGAAAGACGGCAAGCTCTATACGGTTCCCCTATCCGGCGGGCTGCCCGCGGCGCTCGAGATGCCGGTCGCGGGCGCGGGCGATTTCTCACCCGACGGGGATGCCGTCGCCTACTCCCCGCTGTTCCGCGACTTTCGCACCTGGAAGCGCTATCAAGGCGGTTGGGCGCAGGATCTCTACATTTTCTACCGCAAGACGGGAGAGGCCCTGCAAATCACCAAGCACGTCCGCACCGACCGTGACCCGATGTGGATCGGCGACGCGGTTTACTTTGCCTCGGACCGCGACGGCGCCTTGAACCTGTACCGCTACGACATCGCCTCGAAGAAAACCACGCAAGTCACGAGAGAGAAGAAATGGGATGTCCGCTGGCCCTCTTCGGACGGCCGCTCGCAGATTGTCTATGAACTCAATGGCGAGCTTGAAGTATTCGATTTGAAATCAAAGAAATCAAATGAGATAAAGATTCATGTCCCTACCGATGCCGTGCATAAGCGGCCGGCCAGAATCTCGGCGGCAAAGAATATCGAGGATTTCGAGCTCAGCCCTTCCGGCAAGCGGGCGTTGTTCGCCGCGCGCGGCGACATCTTCACCGCCCCGGTGGAAAAAGGCCCGACCCGCAATCTGACGCAGTCGCCTGACGCGCACGACCGCCTGCCCCGCTGGTCTCCGGACGGAAAGCGGATCGCCTTCGTCTCCGACAAGAGCGGCGAGGAGCAGATTTACATCGTGGATCAGGACGGGAGCTCAGCCCCGGTTCGCTTGACCGACGGCTTGCAGGCCCGGTTGTTTCATCCCGAGTGGTCGCCCGATTCGAAACGGATCGCGTTCGGAGACAAAGACGGCGAGGTTTACGTGCTCGATGTCGAATCGAAGGAATTGAAGAAAATCGCGCACGAGGTCAACCGCGGCACGAACGTTTATAGATGGTCTCCAAACGGCGGTTTCATTGCGCTCCAGATGAGCGTCACCCCCATGACCGACTCGATTTTCATATGGGAATCGGCGACGGACACGCTGCGCCAAGTCACCGGCGAAATGTTTCATGAGCGGATGCCGGTCTGGGGCGGCAAAGGAGACTATCTTTACTATTCGAGCGGCCGCGAGTTCGCGCCGCAAATCTCGAACACCGAATGGAACTTCGCTACCGACCGTCAGGCCGGCGTGTTCGCCTTGGCGCTGCGCAAGGATGTCTCTCATCCTTTCCCGCCGGAAAGCGACGAAGTGGAGATCGAAGACGCCGAAGACAAGAAGGGGGAATCCGAGTCGAAGAAGGATGCGGAACGGAAAGACGAGCCGATCCGCATCGATTTCGACGGACTTGCCGAGCGCGTGGCGGCAGCGCCTGTCGCGGCGGACAACTACTACGGTCTTTCCGCGGTACAAGGCTCTCTGATCTTCGTTCGCGGGGCGCCGTTCTACTACGGGCGCCAAGCGGATATGAAACCGGAAATCAAGATATTCGACATCGAGAAACGCGAGCTGAAGACTCTTACCGGCGGCGGGAGCTACGCGCTTTCGCGGGACGGCAAGAAAATCATGGTCCGCCAAAACGGCGCGTACAAGGTCTTCGACGTGAAACCGGGGGCAAAGGACGGAAAGACGGTCTCAATCGCAAACCTGAAGCTCCGGTCCGATCCCGAGCGGGAATGGGAAACGATCTTCAACGAAGTCTGGCGCCGCTACCGCGACTATTTCTATGTCGAGAACATGCATGGGTACGACTGGGGCGCCCTCCGTGAGCAGTACCGCCCCTGGCTCGACCATGTTGCGCACCGCTCGGATCTGAATTACCTGATCGGCGAGATGATCGCCGAGCTGAACGTCGGCCACGCCTATATTTCCGGCGGCGATTACGCGACCGGCGAGCGGCCTGAAGCCGCCCTGATGGGCGCCGAAATCGCGCTGGACCCCGACGCCGGACGCTACCGCATTCAGAAGATCTTTGCCGGGCAAAACGAAGAGGCGGTTTACCGCTCGCCGCTTACCGAGATCGGCGTCGACGCCCGCGAGGGAGACTACATCCTGGCCGTCGACGGCGAAGAGCTCCGCGCCGAAGACAACCCCTACCGCTTCCTTGTTCACAAGGCCGACCGTCCGGTCGAGTTGACGCTGAACGACAAGCCCTCGTTCGAAGAAGCGCGGACGGTTCGTTACAAACCGATCGACTCCGAATCGAACTTGCGCTACTTCAACTGGGTGGCGGGCAACCGCAAGAAAGTCGACGCGGCAACCGGCGGCAAGATCGGCTACATCCACATTCCCGACATGAGCTCGGCCGGCATCCGCGAATTCATCAAGTGGTACTACCCGCAGATTCGCAAGCAGGGAATGATTGTCGACGTCCGCGGCAACGGCGGCGGCAACGTCTCGCAGATGATTCTCGAGCGTTTGAGCCGCAAGCTGCTCGGAACGCGCTTTTCCCGGACGAGCGAGTTCGTGCGCACCTATCCGGCAGAGGTTTTCCACGGGCATCTGGTTTGCCTGCTCAGCGAGAACTCGGCCTCCGACGGCGACATCTTCCCCGCCCGGTTCAAGGAAGCGGGCCTCGGCCCGCTGATCGGCAAGCGCTCGTGGGGAGGGGTGATCGGCATTACCTCGCACGGACCGCTGCTCGACGGCGGCGACGTGCGCGTGCCCGAGTTCGCGACGAACGCGGTCGACGGCGGCTGGATCATCGAGGGGCACGGCGTCGATCCCGACATCGAAATCGAAAACGACGCCGCGTCGGTATTGGCCGGCCGCGACCCGCAGTTGGAACGCGGCATCGCCGAGGTCTTGAAGCTGATCCGGGAAAATCCGAAGAAATACCCCGAGCGCCCGTCCGACCCGGTGCGGACGAAATAGCCGCCGCCAACTCGCAACACCCCTGCCTCTTTTGAGCAGCGCCTTCGCAATCTGACGGCGGTGTATCTCCGATGTCCCGTTATAGACGCGCTGCACGCGGACATCGCGGTAAATGCGCTGCACCTTGCCGCGCCAGACGAGTTACGGGTCAAGTTCGCGGTTTTCTTTTACGACGTCTCGCCGCGAGTGCGGGTCTCGACTGTTTTGATCTTCGTCGTCCTTCGTCGTTCAGTCACCGTAGTCCGCCCTTGTCTCATCGGCTTCGGTAAGACGCAGAGGAGAAAAAAGGCCGTCGATATGCTCGAACAGATCGTCGGAAATCTTATGCCACATCGGATCGAGGATGAACTCGACTCCCTCACGGCGCGCCAACTTGGCCGCTGGCGCGAAGTCACTATCGCCGGTGGCAAGAACGATGGTATCGGCTTGTTTTTTCAACGTGATAGAGGCGATGTCGAGGCCGATGCGCATATCGACCCCCTTTTGCCGCAGGCCAAGCGAAACATCGCGTTCTTCGAGATTTGGCCAAGCAGCGGCCAGTTCCTTGAATTCAGCGATTTCATCGTGCGACAGAGGAGACGGGCAACGATCTTGCTGCCCTTGCAGATGTGTTTTCAGAACAGTGATCCGTTCCCTCGCCTTCAGCAACCGCTTGGTCAGGCGCGGTGAAATTCGCCAGTCGCTCTCCTTGGCGACCTTTCCCAGACGAAGGGCGAATTTCCGCTTGCGACGGAGAGCATTGAACAATTCCCGACGGAATATCGCTTCAGCGGTTTTGTCGAACTCAACACGGCGATTCTGAATCGGATGATGGGACACGCCGTCGTAGGGAGACGCATCGTAGTAGAAGAGGCGATATACATGATCGAGCCAGCGGCTGTGCTTTTCGTCCTCTGCTTCCCCGATCAGTTTCTGAACATGACGCTTACATAGAAAACGGGCCGTTTCCGCAACAGCTTCGGCGGTACCACGAAACTTTTCATCGACAACCTTAGGCAGCCGTTTCAGGAAGAACCCACCGTCGATGAGCACGGCTATGCGTCGCGTCCTCACTGCCGCACCCAAAAAAACGAGAAGCCCCAAGTTTTCTGCACACGCTCAGGATAAGCGAGCGGGCGTACTGGCTTGGGGCGGATACATCCTCAATATGGTCCGTCTTGAAGTCTGAAGTCAAGGGCCGGCAGCCCCATGCTCTTCCTCAGAGCCGCGGATCGACGGGCTCGCTTTCCAGAGCGAGGACGCCCAGGACGCACTCGTGAACCCGCGCGAGCGGCTGCTTTTCGACAAAGCGGTGCAGCCCCTCCAGGCCGATCCGGTGCTCCCGGGTCGCCAGGGAACGCTTGCGCCCCGTGCCGCGTTGGCGCAGTCGCTCGAGGTTGCCGGGCTCGCCGTAATCCGGCCCGTAGATGATCCGCAGATAGTCCCGGCCGCGCACCTTCAGGGCCGGTTGCAGCGAGCCGTTTTCGACCCCGGCGGTCCAGTCGTTGGGCTTGAGCACCATCCCTTCGCCCCCGCCGTCGGTATGCTCCAGCCACCATGCGGCGACGGCCGCGCAGTCGGCCTCGTTGCCCGGGTCGAGCCGCCGCCAGACGGTCGGCTTGAGCATCGGCTCCTCCGCGGCCAGCCGCTCCAGCGTCTCCATGTGCCAGGCATGGCTGCGGTCCGTGAACACCCTGCCTTCGGCGGCCAGCAGATGGAAGGGCGCGACAAGATAGTCGTCGACGCTCTCCACGCTCCAGCAGTAACCCTCGATGATCGTGTTCATGCAGGCCGCATTCGCCCGCCTGCTCGCGGCGGCGTTGCGCAGGGCGTCCAGCCCGGGATCGGCGCGGGCGCGCCCGACGGCCTCGAGCAGCGCCTCGGCGGAGGCGCGCGCCCCGGCGGCCGTCGGGCGGAATTGACTCCGGAGCAGATCGACGGCCTTGGCCGACCAGGGCATGATCTCGGCATCCAGCAGAACCCAACCGGTCCGGAGTTCTTCCCAAAGCCCGCTCGAAGTCATGGCCGCGCCGACGCGGGCGACGACTTCCGCCTCGTCGGAATCGCTGCGGAAAAAGCTGCGGCCCGTTCGGGTATAGACGACGCCGGCCTTGCCGTCGTCCGCGCCGAACCTTGCGCGCGCCGTTGCGGCGTCCCGGGCGACGACGAGCAATGCCCGGGAGCCCATGTGCTTCTCTTCCGCCACCAGATCGGAGACGCCGCGGCTCTGGTAGTACTGCAAAGCTTGATCCGGGTGCTCCAGGTACGGCCCGTCCGGAACCGCGGCGGGCGGAGCCATCGTGGGCGGCAGGTACGCCAGCCAACGGGGATCGATGCCGAAGCGGCTCATCACCTCCAAGGCCGCCAAGCCGTTTTCCGCCGGGATAACGACCGGCCTGCCGAACCTGGTTTCGATGCGCCGTTTCCCTGTGTAGTCGTCGAAGTACAGCAGTTCGTCGTGGACCTGTTGGGCGGTGCGCCCGCGCCGCGGAATCGGCCTGACCGGGACGGCGTACGAGCGGGCGGCGGGTACGGCGACCAGTTCCCGCTCCGGCCAGCGCAGCGCGGTCAGCCTGCCGCCGACCGCGCAGCCCGTGTCGATGCAAATCGTGCGGTTCAGCCACTCGGCCTCCGCCGCCGGAGTATGACCGAAGACGACCTCGGCTCGGCCGCGGTAGTCGCGGGCCCATTCGAGCCTCACCGGCAGGCCGTGCTCGTCGGTTTCGCCGGTCGTCTCGCCGTACATGGAGAACTCCCGAACGGCGGCGGACCCGCGGCCGTGCATCTCCTCTTTGAGCCCTGCGTGGGCGACCACCAACTCCCCGCCCGCAAGCCAGTAGTGCGAACGCAGGGTGTCGAGAAATGCGGCCATGCGGCCCCGAAATGCCTCGGATGTGCGCCCCAACTCGGCCACGGTCAACTCGAGTCCGTGGGCGATTTGCACCCGGCGCCCGCGCAGCCACCTACTCAGCTTGAAGTCGTGGTTGCCCATGACGCAGCGCGCCGCGCCGTCTGCGCACATGCCGGCCACAAGGCGCAGACAGTCCACGTTGCGCGGCCCCCGATCCGTGATGTCGCCGACGAAAACAACCGTCCGCCCCTCGGGATGGCGGGCGCGGATAAACGCTTCCGAGCCGGCCTCGAACGGTTCGATGCGGTAACCGAGCCTCTCAAGCAAAGCCGCGAGCTCGTCGAAGCAGCCGTGGATGTCCCCAATGATGTCGAACGGGCCGCGGTCCGCTCGCCGGTCCGTCCAAAGCGGTTCTCGCGTGATTTCGGCGGCGTCCGCCTCCTCGGGCGACTTGATGATGTAAACCTGTCGAAAGCCCTCCTTGCGGATGCCCCGCAGGCCGCGGCGCAGTTCCGCCGACTGGTTGCGCACAACGCGGGGGCTGAGGCCGCGTCCCTCCCGGTTCCGGGCGATGCACAGGGCAGGGTCGATGTCGAGCGCCACGACGACCGGGAGCGCATGGTATTCCCCCGCAATGCGGATCAGGGATGCGCGGTCCTCGCGGCGGACGGCCGTGCTGTCGATGACCGTGAGCTTGCGGCGCTTCAGACGCAGCGCCGCCGTACGGCCCAGCAAGTCGAACGCGTCGGCGGTCGCCGACTGATCGGCCTCGTCGTCCGCCACCAGCGCCCGGCAGCGATCGGAGGAGACGATCTCCGTTTCCAGGAAGTGCTTGCGAGCGAAGGTCGATTTGCCGGCGCCGGTCGCGCCCGCCAGCACCACCAGCGAAAAATCGGGAATGGCGATCCTCATGCCGCAACCTCCGCCGCGGGGGAGCGCTCGAACACCGCCATTTGCGAAGGCGCTCCCGCCTCTCCGCTCTGCGGGCCGACCGCCTGGAACTCGACGGAGTAGCCCCGCTTGGCGGCGACGCCTTGCCCCCAGGAGCGGAATTCCGCGCGGGTCCATTCGAAGCGGTGGTCGGCATGGCGGAAAGCCTCGGGCTTGAGACCCGGGAACCGGCAGTTGTATTCCCGATTGGGAGTGGTCACCGCGACCAGGCGCGGGCGCGCCCGGCCGAACAGCGCTTCCGCCAACGCCGGCAGCCTCGACGGCTCGATGTGCTCGATGACTTCGACCAGAGTCGCCGCGTCGAAACCCCGCCAACGGCGGTCGCCGTAGGTGAGGCTGCCCATCTGCACTGCAACCCGTTCTTCGGCGGAGGATGCGTCCAGGTCGAGGCGCAGACGCCGGGCGGCCCTCTCCACCGCGGCGACCGACGCATCCACGCCGACAATCCGTTTGACCCACGGCTCCTCCGCCAAGCGCTGGATCAGTCTTCCATCCCCGCAACCGAGGTCCAAAATGCTGGAAACGCCTTGCTCCCGTAAGGTCCGCACCACGGTTTCGTAGCGCAATTCGTGCAGGCGGATGGGTTGTTCCAGCGTTTCTTCTCTGTCCGGCGGCGGAGATTCCGCGGAACCGGCGGCTGCGCCGGACTCATCGAGCCGCGCGAGCGCGGCGTTCGTCAGCTTGCGCTCGTGCTTCAGCGCCCGCCGAGCGATCAATTCCTTGGCCGGATGGTCCGCCAGCCAACCTTTCCCTTTTTCCAGCAGCTTATCGACCTCGTCGCCGGCGACCCAGTAGTGCTTGCGATTGTCGAGCACCGGGATCAGTACGTAGAGATGCCTCAAGATGTCGCGCAAACGGACTTCGCCGGCAATGCGCAACGCGAAAAGCGGATACATTCCGGCATCGGAAAGGGGCGTCAGCGTCACGGCGTAGCCGAGCGGCGCAAAAAGCGATTCGATGACTGCGGAGCCGCCCGCCGCCGCGACCGGCGTCACGAGAGCCTCAAGCGGCAGCGCCCGGTCCGCCAGGGATTGGCGCTCCTTGGACGTGCCCGCCATCGCCTGGTTGTAAGCCCGAGCGAGAGCGACCGACAGGAACGAATTCGCGACATAGGGCCGATCATTGACGTATTGGGAGAGCAGGCCGTCAGCATTGCGGTTCGCGCTGCGCGCCAGATCGATCGGATCCATCTCCAGATGGAGCACGGCAGAAGTCTTCCGCTCCCCGGCAGCCGTGTAGAAAACCGTGATTCTCCCGACGGATATCTCGCGCTCGAACAGGCGGTCCGGGTGCTTGCCCAGCAGGAACCCGATATCGCGGGCGGAATACCCTGCCCCGGACGGAGCCTCCAATGTAATCTCAACCTGCATGGAATCGACGCCCCCGAAGACGTCGGTCAACCCGCGCCGGAACCCCTGTTTTCAGTGTAGGGCACGATTTTCCCCGGCGTTTCAGGCGCCTGCGCCCATCCCGGCCTACCGGGCGTAATCCGCGCCGGCGTCGCTTCGCGCGCACGAAGCGTCCCAGGCGGCGAGCTCGCCGCGCATGGATTTAGCAATCTCGGGCAGCTTCTCGGCCAGGTTGTAGCGCTCGCCGGGATCGACGGTAATGTCGTAAAGCATGTCTTGGCGCTGCCCGTCGAGGTACGAGAGCAGTTTGTAACGGTTGTCGATCAGGGCGTGGTCGGGCGAGCCCAGACGCGCCGCTTCACTTCTGACGCCGCCCGTTGTCTGCAATCCGATCGGGCGCGGCCTCTCGGCCATTTCTCCCGCGATCAGCGGCATCAGGTTCACGCCGTCGCGCGGCTCGGGCGCTCCCTGCGCCGTGAAGCCCAAGGCGCCGAGCACCGTGGGGAAATAATCGACGGTCGAACAAGGAACGCGCGTGCTGGCGGCTTCGCGAATCTTCGACGGCCATTCCAGAATCCCCGGAACGCGGATGCCGCCTTCGAACAAGCTGCGCTTGCGGCCGCGCAACGGGCCCGCCGATCCCCGCCTCCGTCCGGTAGTCGTGTCGCGGCCTTCCGGGCCGTTGTCGCTGCAATACCACAACATCGTGTCTTCGGCGACGCCCAGGCCGCGCAGCGTTCGGCGCAAGCGGCCTACCTGCTCGTCGAGCGCGGTGATGCAGCCGTAGAAGTGCTGCTCACCTTCGCTGCGCTCTTTGTACATCGCGCGATGCCGCGGTCCGGCAACGACCGGCTCGTGCGGCGCATGGAACCAGATGACTGCGAAAAACGGCTTGCCGTCCCGCGCCGCGCGCTCGATAAAAGGAATGGCGCGGTCCATGATGACCCGCGAGTCGTCGCCGTCAAGATTTTCCGTTGCGTACCGCCCTTCCCCGGTCCAGTATTTCGAGGGAAACGCCTGGTTGACCATCGGGTTCCAGGTGGGCATCTGCACCTCGGCCGAGAACGCCTCGTCAAAACCGCACTCCCAAGGCGGGGAGTAGTGCTCTTTTGTCCGCTCGCGGCCGCCGCGGCGCCCGTCGCGGATATCTCTGGTAAGGGTTCCGAGGTGCCACTTGCCGAAATGGCCGGTCGTGTAGCCTTGCGTCTTCAGCGCTTCGGCCAGAGTCGTTTCGCCGGCGCGCATGTGGCCCGTGTTGGCGGTATAGATGCCGTAGCGATAGGGGTGCCTGCCGGTAAGCGCGCTCCCGCGCGTCGGCGAGCATACCGGGGCGCCCGCGTAGAAACGGTCGAAGCGCAAGCCCGATGCGGCCATCGCATCGAGATGGGGCGTTTTGAGAAACGGGTGTCCGTTATAGCCGGCATCGCCCCAGCCCTGGTCGTCTGCCATGCAGAGGATGATATTGGGCTTGGCCGAGGCCGCTTGCGCCGCCGAAGCGGCAACGGCGGCCCCGCCGACCGTGCAAAGGAAGTCGCGTCGATGCATGTATGAAGTATTTTACCCGGGAGATACTGTACCCTACCTACAGGAGCCGCAATCGCCCGAAGAGCGCAGCGCTTGCCGCAACGCGCCCCGCGGGCATGAAAGGAGCCCGCCCCGACATGGATATCATCGCGGTTATCGGAGAGTTGCGGAAGGAGCTCGAGCGCATCGACCGGTTGATCGTGGCGTTGGATAAGCTGCAGCATGGACGCCTCGGCCCGGGGCGTCCGCCGAAGCTTCTGCAGAAACTGCGCCGGCGCGCCGCGAGCGAGAAGGAAAAGACCGCCGCTGCTTCATCCGAAAAACAGCCGCCGGGAAAAACGGCAAAGAAGTAGCGCCGGCCGAGATCAATAGACCGGCGTCCCATAAGGAATCGGAGTCCGGATTCTTTGCGGAGCGCTGACGCGGGCGATTTTCCAATTCCCGCTCTGCTTGCTCAAATAGAACTGTTGGACTTCGTTGCGCTCGGCATAGACGTATTCGACGCGCACCCGCGCCTCGTCCTCGGTTGAGAGCTCGGGTTCGTTCATGGCGATGCCCTTGATCTCGCGGTTCCGCTCCTTGAGGAACTCAGAGAATTTCCGCTCGCCCATCTCCGTGCGGCTTTGCCGCAAGGTCTTTTCCATTTGTCCGGTGTAGCAGTCCAGATAGTCGTCGATGACGCCGTCGCGCGCGGCGTCGAGCATGGCGTAAATCACGTCCCTCGGCTTCTCGGGCTGCGCGCGGCTTGCCCCCAGAAACGCCGCTGCGCTCGGGGCGCTATCGGGAAACTCGAACAGACCCTGCTTCCAGCCGATTGCGGCAAGCGCGGCAACGATCAGCGCCACCGTCACGGCCTGTGCTTTGGCGTCTTTGCTCATCGCGGCGAAATTACTGCGCATCGTTGCGACGAACGATGGTCAGATCGAGATTGCCGCCCTCGTCGACGATGGTCTTGCGGAATCGGGGAAGCACTTCCTCCATGGTTTCGAGAAACAGACGGTCGCGGGTGACCTGCGGATTCTTCGCGTATTCGGCGGCCAAGCCGATGAAGCGCGCCGCGTCGCCTTGCGCTTCGTTGACCACCCGCTCCTTGTAGCCGCGCGACGAGAGCAGCATTTGCTGCGCCTCGCCGCGGGCGCGGGGCACGATGTCGTTCGCATAGCCCTCGGCTTCGTTGACGATGCGGGCGGAATCGGCGCGCGCCGAAGCCACGTCGCGAAAGGCGTCCGCGGCCTCGGGCGGGGGAGCCGCCAGGCGGATGTTCACTGTCGAGACGACCACCCCCAGCCCGTAACGGTCGATGAGTTGCTGGGCGCGGCGGCGAACGATCTCCTGGATGGCGACCTTTTCGGTGGTCAGCACCTCGTCCACGGTGCGGGAGGCAATTTGGCGGCCGAGCTCCGCTTCGACGGCGGTCGCCACGGCGCCGTCCACGTCGGCGGCCAGAAACAGATAATCCGCCGGGTCGGCGATACTGTACTGCACGACCGTGCGCACGTTGATGATGTTCTGATCGCCGGTCAGAAACTGCGACAAAGTCGGCTCGGCCGGAATCGCGTTGGCTTCATCGGCGACCTCGCCCCCGATGAACGCGCGCTTGAGCTCGCGCACCTTGAGCTTGTGGACCTGCCCGACGGGCCAGGGCCAATGCCAGCCCACGCCCGGAGTCACGCGGTCGCCGGAGACCGCTCCGAACACCGTCAGCACCCCCTGCTCCTCCGTCGGCACGACATAGACGCCCAACAAAACCCAAAGCGCCAACAGATATAGGGCGGCCCTCTTTCTGGTGAGACCGAAAGGACTTCCCGCTGGCGGGCGGCCCGCCGCGCCGGATTCCGCCGCGCTTTCCGCCGGCAATTGCGCCAAGTCGTGCATCTTTGCCGCTTACTGCCCCCGCGTCAGCAGGCGCAGAAACTCCGAATCGGAGCTGAGAATAACTGTGGTCCGGTCATCCAACGTCTGCTTGTAGGTTTCGAGCGTCCGGGTCAATTTGTAGAACGACGGGTTCCGGGAATAAGCCTGTCCGTAGATGCGGGCCGCTTCGGCATCGCCTTCGCCCCTGGTCGTCTCGGCTTTCTTGTACGCCTTGGCCAGGATTTCCTCTTTTTCCCGGTCGGCTTGAGCGCGGATGCGCAGCGCCTGCTCCTCTCCTTCCGCCCGATACTGCCTGGCGATGCGTTCGCGTTCCGCGCGCATTCTGGCATAGACGCTTTGCTTGTTCTGCTCGGGCAGGTTGAGCCGCTTGAGCCGCACATCGACGACGCGAATGCCGTATTGCTCCAACGCCGCCGCGCCGCTGCTCGCGGTCAACTCATCGAGCATCTTGCGCGCCTTCACCTCTTCGGGCACGGGAGAAACGATTTCCTCCAGATCGTGGCCCGCGATCGAAGCGGCCAGCCCCGCCCACACCAAGTCGTGCAAGCGCATCTCGGCGGACGCCTCGTTGCCGACCGTCTGCACGAACGTCTCAGGGTCGGCAATCTGCCACAGAGCGTAGCTGTCGATGCTCAGGTTTTTCTTGTCGCGGGTCAGGAACTCCGACCGCGGCGGGTTGTAAACGCGCAGCCTGCGGTCGAAAAACCGGACCTGGTGGATCAACGGCAGCTTGTAGGAGAGACCCGCTTCGGCGACCGTGCGCACCGGGCGTCCGAATTGCGTGACCAGCGCGAACTCGGTCTCGCGGACGGTGAAAACCATCGACCACAAGACGAGCAGCGCCCCCAACGCAATCAGGATTTTCTCGTTCCCGCGGACGAATCCGGCGAAATCGAAGGGTTCGCGGGGGCCGTGGCCGTGTTCGTGCTCATGGCGGTGGTCGTGCTCATGGTGGTGAGCGTGGCCGTGGTCATGACGATGACCGTGCTCGTGCTCATGATGATGACTATGCTCGTGCATGAACTATTCCTCTCCCTCGGGCATCTCGAACGGCGGCGGCGGTTGCTGCATCCCGGCGCCGGGCGGAGCGAGCATCACGCTGTCTTCGACAGTCCATAGATTGCGTTTCCCGCCGCGCGAATCGATAATCAGCTTGGGCCGGTTGGGCAGCACCTCATCCATTGCTTCGAGATACAGACGAGTGGATGTCGGCCCCGGCGCGCGGCGGTATTCGTTTTCCAACTGAACGAACCTCGCCGCGTCTCCCTCGGCCCGCTCGGAACGGCTGACCTTATAGCCCGCGGCCTCTTGCAAGCCGGCCTCGGCTTGGCCGCGGGCCAGGGCGACCTGCTCGTTAGCGTAGCCCTCCGCCTCGTTGATCATGCGGCTTTTTTCCTCCAGCGCCCCGGCCACGTCGCGGAAGGCGTCGACGACCTCCACCGAAGGATGCACGTCCTGAATCGCCACCCGGCGGACTCTCGCGCCGGCGCCATAGCGGTCGAGCCGCATTTGCAACTCCTCGGCGGCGGCTTTCTCGGCGTCGCGCCGCCCGGCCGCGATCAACGCATCGAGCGGCATCGCATTCACCACGGCGCGCAGCGACGACTCCGCCGCCGCCCGGATGGTCGCGTCGGCGTCGACTTGCCGGAACAAAAAGTCGTCGGGCTTTTCCAGATCGTAATGCACTACGGCATTCATCTCGATCATGTTCTGATCGCCGGTCAGCATCAGCGTCTCTTCTTCCTTGAGCTGGATGCGTCCGTCACGGTGCTGCACGTCCCACTCGTACGCCGGCGGTTCGTTGAAAGTCGCGGCGGCGGTCGTGCGGAAGCCGATTTCGACAATCCGCACCTGACGCGCCTGAATCCGCGTCAGCCGGTCGACCGGCCACGGCAGCTTGAAATTGACTCCCGGCTCTCGATAGGGAAGGACTTTGCGTCCGAAGCGTTCGATCACGCCCTGCTCGTCCGTCTGCAAGACAAACGTTGCAGTGGAGGCCCACAAAGCCGCGCAGACCCAGGCGAGAGGCTTGACCAAGCGGCGGCGGTTCTCGACCAGCCAAGCGAATCCCGCGGCCGGATCGACGCTTCGCAGGCCGTGCAAAACGGCCTGCCAGAGACGCCCGATGCCGATCCGCCGCCCATATCTCTCCCAGCGCGGAACGTGCCCGGCGGGCCGCTCGACCCGCAGCAACCGCACGGAATTGAGCATGACGAAGATGGAAGAAATCTGGTGTACGCCCGCCGCCATAGCAGGCCCCATCCAGCCCTTGCCGGCGATGTAAACGGCGACAACGTTGACCACGCCGGCGAACAGGATGATGTTCTGCCAGACCGTTGCGACGGCATTCTTGGAAACGTCGAAGAGCTTGGGCAGCTTGGAGATTTCGTGGTTGAGGTCGACGGCGTCGGCCGCCTCGGCGGCGATGTCGGCGCCGGAGCCGGCGACGGCCACGCCCACGTCCGCCGCCGCCAGCGCCGGGGCGTCGTTGACGCCGTCGCCGATCATGGCCACCTTGCGTCCCTGGATTTGCAGTTGCCGGATGCGGTCGAGCTTCTGCTCGGGCAGCAACTCGGCCTCGACGTGGGTGATGCCCACTTCGCGGGCGATCGCGTCGGCGGCCTTGCGCCGGTCGCCCGTCAGCAGGACGATGTTGGCGACGCCCAGATCTTCGATGGCGTGAATCGCGTCGTGCGCGCCTAGCCGGGGCGTATCGCGCAGCAGGATCGCGCCGACGAACTGCGCATCGGAAGAAACCAGGACGGCCGTCGCGCCGGCGCGGTCGGCGGCGTCGAGATAGGGTTGCAGTCCCTCGATGCCCTGCTCTGCCAGAAAGGCTTCGTTGCCGGCGCGGATCGTACGCCCGTCGCGTACGCACTGCGCTCCCCTGCCGGGAACGATCTGCGCCTCGAGCGGCGCCTCGGCGCCGAGACCGCGGCCCGCGGCGGCCTCGACAATCACCTTGGCCAGCGGATGATCGGAGCCGGCTTCGGCCGCGGCCCCAAGCGTAAGCACCTCGGTTTCCGTGCGGCCCGCGGCCGGGACGATCTCGAGGATGTTGAACTCGCCCGTGGTCAGCGTGCCGGTCTTGTCGAAAACCACCGTATCGATTTCCGACGCCGTCTGCACGACTTGGCCGCCGCGCACCAGCAGGCCGCGGCGGGCCAATCCGCCGATGGCCGCGACCATCGCCGCCGGAGTCGCCAGAATCAGTGCGCAGGGACAGCCGACGATGAGCACCGCGACGGCGCGGCGTATGCGCTCGGTATTGTCGAAGTCGGAAGACAGCCAGTAAACGGCGGCGGCCGCGGCCAGGATGGCCGGCAGGAAGAAGCGGGCGTACTTGTCGGCGGTGCGCACGACCGGGGCGGTGCGGTGGTCGCGGGCCTCTTCGACCAAATGAATCAGGCGGGCCAGCGTCGACTCGTCCGCGGCGCGCGTGACGCGCACGTGGATCAGGCCGTGGCCGTTGACCGTGCCGGAAAAAACTTCGTCGCCCGCGGCTTTGTCGCGCGGCACGGACTCGCCGGTGATCGGGCTTTCATCGACCGACGACTCGCCGCTCTCGACAATGCCGTCGGCGGAAATGCGCTCGCCGGCGCGCACGACGACGATGTCCCCCGGCAGCAGGTCTTCGACGTGGACATTCACTTCGACGCCGTCGCGCAGCACGCGGGCATGGTGCGGCAGTTGGTCGACAAAGCGGTGGATCGCCCGCTCGGTGCGCCCGGCGGCCCAGGCTTCGAGCCCTTCGCCGAGCAGCATGATGAACATGGCCTCGGCGGCGGCCAGGTACTCGCCGATCGCCATCGCCGCGAAGGCCGCGATGACGATAGCCAGATCGGCCGAAATCTTGCGGTCGAACAACTCGGCGATGGCTCGGTAGAAAGTCTTGTAGCCGGCCAGGACAGCCAGGAAAATGGCCGTGTCGTAGCCGAGGATGCTGTCGAAGATGCCTAAGAAATTGAGCAGCAGCAGCACGCCGACAACCAGCGTGAAGCCGACATACTTCACTCGCTCGCGGCGGTCGCGGTTGATCGCGTGATCTTCGGAGACGACGTGCATCGGTAGATCAAGATAGCAAAGCGGGCGGCCTCAGCGCGGCTGTCCGCTCGGGAGGCGGCGGGTCAGGCAGGCGACAGCGTGCGCAAACCGGCCTGCGCAGCGGCCTGCAGAATGCGCTTGTCGTAAGCGATGAAATCGAAATCGAGCTCGGATATGCTCAGCGCGGTCGCTACCTGAATGGCGTCCAAGCTGCGCAACTCCGGAGGATCCAACAAGGCCGCGAGTCTCAAAACGCTGTCGTCCAGTTCGATTGTTTCGACGGATTGAAACAGCCCATGCGCCCAGATCTCAAAACCTGGGCTGCGACGATACACCGCGCGCGAAACTTCAACGATCGAAAGAGCGCTGGTAGTCACCCTGGAATAAGCTTGCAAGCTGCGCCTCAAAGCAGTTGATTCGGACTCGTCCAGTACAAGCTTCACCAAAGCCGAAGAATCGCAAAACGCCGTCGTCATATACGGTCTTCCCGCATCTCCTGCAGATATCGGGAAGCAGTACAGTCGTGGTCGACCTCTTCATTCGGCGGTTTGTAATCGCGCAAAAAATCACGGAAAGGGGTCTTGGCGGGGGTTACGCGGCCTTCAGCGATCAACCGCCGCCAAACCTCTTCCTGACTGAGAGCCGGCTTGAGCACGGCGACGGGCTTGCCCCTGTCGGTAACCGAAAACGCCTCGCCCTCTTTGACCTTGGCGATGTAAACGCTCAAGTTCCGGCGCAACTCTCGGATGCCTACGCGTCGCATACAGTCAGCATACTCCATCGACCGCCGGCAGGCGGAAGAGCGCCCATCCTGTCGCAAAACCATTGACCGGCCGACCCAAAATCATTGACCGGCCGCTGCGCGGCGCGTTCTCTTCAACTATTCACTATCCACTGGCAGGCACTGGCGCGCGCCGGCGCGCCCTGCTACCTTAGAAACCGCCATGCGCCTCACAACACTCGGCCTAGCGGCCGTTCTCGCCCTGCTATCCTTCGGCTGCTCTTCCTCGAACAGCTTCAAGAGCGCATGGGACCCCGCCGTCGAGCGGCCCTGGATCGGCCCCGAATACTGGGCCAACCCCTTGCAGGAGTGGCGCCTGCGCAACGGCCGCATCGAAAACATCGTCGCCGGCGGCGACCGCAACGTTTTCCTGCTGACGCGCGAGGTCGCCGACCGGCCGGGCGATTTGTCGCTGAGCGTCCGTCTGGGCCGTCTGGAAGAAGATACCGAACCGCTCGAAGACGGCTGGGTCGGCTTCCGCATCGGCATCCGCGGGTCGTTCGACGACTATCGCGACAGCGCGGTCCGCGGCGTCGGCCTGAATTGCGGCGTCACCTCCGACGGCCGGGTCTTCATCGGCTCGCTCGAAGGCGTCGAGCAGCGCCTGGACGGCGTCGACTTTTCCAACCTCGAGATGACGCTCGACGCCGAGCCGAACGGCGCAGCATACCGTCTGGCCTTGCGGGTAGCGGACGCGAACCGCTCCGTCGAGCACGTAGAAGAAAACGTCGCCCCGAGTGTGCTAACCGGCGGCCTCGCCCTGGTCTCCAGCTCCGGCCCCGTGCCCGACTCGCCGCCCGAAAACCGCCAAATCGGCGAGACCGGCTGGGCGCTCAAGCCAGGCAGCGAGCGCGGCGGCAACCTGCGCTTCTGGTTCAAGAACTGGACCGTCTCCGGCAGCAAGGTGGACGCCGACGACAGCCGCGCCTACGGCCCCGTCTTCTTCGCCATGCATACCCTCAGCCGGGGAGCGCTCAAGCTCAACGCCATGATCGCGCCCGTCGGCAACGGGCCGCGCGAGGCGGCTCTCGAAATCCGTAAAAACGGCTCGTGGGAACGCATCGCCGAGGAAACGATCGACCCTGACGCCCGCACCGCGACCTTCCGCGTCGCCGACTGGGACGACACCGCGGACACCCCCTACCGCGTCGTTTACGACGGTCATGCCTGGGCAGGAACCGTGCGCAAAGACCCTGCCGACAAGCCCGAGATCGTTGTCGCCGCCTTCACCGGCAACAACGACCTCGGCTTTCCGCACAACGACATCGTGCGCAACGTCAGGCATCACGACCCCGACCTGCTGGCCTTCACCGGCGACAACGTTTACGAGCGCGTCGGCGAATACGGCATTGTCCGTGAGCCGACCGACGCCGCCATCCTCGACTATCTGCGCAAGTGGCACATCTTCGGCTGGGAGTACGGCGAGCTGCTCAGAGACATTCCTACCATCGCCCTGCCCGACGACCACGACGTTTACCAGGGCAACATCTGGGGCGCCGGCGGACGCCAGGCCGTCGGCTACGGCAAGCCGGGGCAAGACCAGGGCGGCTACACCATGGACCCGCGCTTCGTTCATGTCGTCCAAAAGACGCAAACAGCCAACATGCCCGACCCCTTCGACCCCACGCCGGTCGAGCAGGGCATCGCCGTTTACTACACCGACCTGCTCATCGGCGGAGTCAGCTTCGCCATCGTCGAAGACCGCAAGTGGAAGGACTCGGCCAGCGTGCTGCTGCCCGACGCCGGCATCGTCAACGGCTGGGCGCAAGACCCCCGCTACGACGCCGCCAAGCGCTCCGACAACCCCGACTTTCCCTTGCTGGGCGAGCGCCAGGAGCGCTTTCTCGAAGAATGGGCCCAGGATTGGGACGGCGCCTGGATGAAGTCCGCGATCTCGCAAACCATTCTGGCCGACGTCTGCACCCTGCCGAAAGGCACGACCACCGACGCGGTCACGCCCCGGCTGCGGGTCAACGCCCCCGGCGAGTACCCGGACAACGAATGGCCGGTGCAAGACCACGACTCGAACGGCTGGCCGCAATCCGGGCGCAACCGCGCCGTGCGCCTGCTGCGCAAGGCGTTCGCCTTCCACATCGCCGGCGACCAGCATCTCGGCAGCTCGCTGCAATACGGCGTGGAAGATTGGAACGATGCAAGCTGGGCGATCTGCGTGCCGTCGGTGGCGAATATCTGGCCGCGGCGCTGGTTCCCGCCCATGCCGGGCCGCAACCGTAAAGAAGGAGCGCCGCGCTATACCGGCGAATACCTCGACGGCTTCGGCAACAAGATTACGGTTCACGCGGTCTCGAACCCGGAGAGGAACGGCATCGAGCCCGCCGTGCTCCACGAACGCGCCCCCGGCTACGGAATCGTCCGCTTCAACCGCGCTACCCGCAAGATCCATTTCGCCAACTGGCCCCGCTGGGTGGACGCCGCCGAGCCCGGCGCGCAGCCCTACCCCGGCTGGCCGCTCGAAATCGACCAGTTCGACAACGGATTGCCGAACGCCTACGCGCTCCCGGAGGTCGCGGCGGACGCGCCGGACCCGGTCGTGCAGGTCATCGACGAAAGCAGCGGCGAGGTCGTTTACACGCTGCGCATCCAAGGAAGCAGATTCACGCCGAAAGTGCGCAAGCCCGGCGTGTACACGGTGAAAGTCAACGCAACCGCCCACCGCGGCCAAACCGCACGGTAGCCGGCCGGCCGCATGCGGAATCAATATGCCGGCTGCGCTTGTCCGCTGTTGTTCAAGACAAGGGGGCGGACCAAATCGAAACCGCTGTCCAACCTCTGGGTGACGATGTAGTTCTCGATATTGTTCCCTTTGACAACGGCCAAGCCTTCCTCCGTGCCCAGGTACAGGCTGTCTCGCCAACGCACGATAAATCGAACGATTGGGATCTCGAACTTGCGCGCAGGCCGGCCGGCGCGGTCCCAACGGAGGAGGCCTGCGGAGCTGTCTCCCCACTCGCCGCGAGCTTTCAAACCGAGCCAGACCGTGTCTTTTTCGACCAGCAACGCTGAAACGGACCAGTCGCGGACCGCCGGCGGCGAGAAAATCACGTAAAGCCGCGCCGACGGGTCGAAATAGCCGAAGCCGCCCACGCCGCTGTGCCCTTCCGAATCGTAGAAGGTTTTTCCGAACCACAACCGGCCTTCGAATACCTGGAGGGGGCCCATGGCTTCTTCGAATATCCCGGGGTCGGAGCCCCTTTTCTGAGCTTCCGGCCGGGCCGCGCGCCAGTCCTCCAAGTCCGACTGCGGCAGGCGGTAGAGTTCGGCCCCCTCGCGCACCCCGATTGCTTCGTCGCTCCTCCAGCCTTCGCCCATCTCGAGGGAAAAACGGTCCTGCGGGCCGAACCGGGCCGGGCCGGCGGCATCGCTCCACCAGGTCCCGAATTCGGCGTCGATTTCCGGCGCCCATTCCGACTCGGGAACCGCTTCGAAGCCGCCCCCGTCCGCCGGACGGAAAACCAGAATGGGCGCTTCGCCGGCGGATTCGACTCCACCGTCGTTGCGCAGCACGAATTGCGGGGATGGTTGCCGGCCGGCGACGCCCACTGTCTCAAAGGGCTGGTACTTCACTTGCCCGCGAAAGCCCTTCGAAGCGGCATCGAAAAAAAACCTGAGATTCGGACCACGCCGTCCTTTTTCCGGGGTGTACGTCAGGACGATTTCCGCCTTCGTCAACCGCTCGATTCGAAAGTGCGAATCGACGATCTCCGGATTGCGAACGATCGTCAATTCGTGGATGCGGCCGGGATTTTCGCGCTCTTGAAGGAACAGACCGAGCAGGTCGTTCGGATTCCCCGACGGCAAGTAGTCCGGCGGCCCCCACCACAGCGTCCGGCGGACATACCGCTCCTTTTTCTGCCTGCACCCCCCGCCTCCCCAAACGACGAGCAGATTGTAGTTCTCGTGAACCGAGGCGGAAAGCAGATTTGCGAAGTATGCCATATACGGCGCGCGGCGTTGGAAAAGCGGGATTACCGCATCGGGAATGCAATCGGAGTTGCGGCGCTGTTGGGCAGGCGCCGGATGCGACGCCGCAAGCCCGAAAAAAACCAAAAAAATCAGAGCAAGACTCACCCGGCAAGAGCGCGGCCGCCACATGCTGTTCTTATCCTACGCCACCCCATATCCCAACCTTGCGCAACGATCACGGCGGCGCCACGAGACGACCCCGAATGCGAAAAACGCCATGAAATAGGGCCTGCGCCGCCGTCGAGCGGAAGAAGCGCACGCCGCATTCGCCCGCAGAGCGGCTGATATACTTTCAACCATGCCGGCGCGGACTTTGCTCGATTCTGCCTTCCTGTCGATTGCAGCAGCGGCCGGCCGGCGACTCTTTACTATCCACTATTCACTATCCACTATCCACTGGAGCGCGGCAGCGCTCCTCGCCTTGTCCGGGGGCGCCGCGGCGCAGGAGCGCTTCGACGATCCGGAGCTGGTCTCCGTCCACGTGGAGCTCGGCGTCGGCGACGAGCAGCCCCAGGTTTGGGACGGGAAACTCTCGGTCTCGGGCGGAGAACTGCTCGGCATCTCCAGCCGGCGGCCGACTCCCGACGACCGCATCGAAGGCAACTCCTGGAAGCTGAGCTCGTGGCAAGGCCCCAACCACTGGTACCCCGCCCCCAAACCGCAGCCGGTCACGGGCATCCCGGTGAACATCTTCAGCCCCGGCCTGATCGTCGATTTGAAAAGCCGGGGCCGCGCGCGCATCGCCTTCGAAACCGAGCAAGGCGGCTTCCGCATCGACCTCGGAGACCTGCCCGCAGGTCAACCGCGCCGTTTTCTAGGGGGCCGCGTCGTCGCCTCGCGGACCGTCAGCGCCCGGAAAATCTCCGCGGGCGGGCGTCAAAACGACTTCGCTTCGCTGGCAACCGGCCCGAACGGCCAGGTCTGGGTCGTCTGGGTCGCCTACCGCGATGGGGCGAACGAAGTTCTTCTGCGCCATTACGACGGCGGCAAGTGGGGAGCGATCCAAACGGTCACCGAGAAACCCGGAGACGTGTTCCTGGCCAAGGCCGCGCGCGGCGGCGACGGCCGCATCGTAGTCGTCTGGTCCGACCAGATCGACGGCAACCGCGACCTCTACGCCCGCGCTTTCGACGGCGAGCGCCGGTCGCCCGTCCAACGGCTCAGCGAAGCCCCGCAGCCCGATCTCTACCACAACCTCGCTACCGACTCTCAAGGCCGCGTCTGGGTCGTCTGGCAGGGGTTCCGCGAGGGCCAAGCCGACATCTTCGCGCGGGTTCACGACGGCGAACAGTGGTCGCCCGCGGAAAAAGTCTCGACATCGGGGGCCAACGACTGGGAGCCTGCTATCGCCGCCGACGCCGGCGGCAACGTCTATATCGCCTGGGACACCTACGACAAGGGCAACTACGACATCCTGATGCGCCGCCATGACGGCGAGAGCTGGCAGGACGCCGTTCCGCTGGCCGACACTCCCAAGTTCGAAGCGCACGTCACCCTGGCCTGCGACGGCGACGATAGGCTGTGGGCCGCCTGGAGCGAAAGCGGAACCCAGTGGGGCAAGGACAACGGCTTCGGACTCGAACAGGAAGGAACGCGCCTCTATCAGTGGCGGAAGATCGCCGTCGCGGCCCTCGACGGCGGGCGCCGGCGCGAACCGGTCGCGCCGCTCGACGACGCGCTGCCGCCCGAGCTGCACGATAAAAACGACCTGCCGACCGTCCAACCCGACGGCAAGGGCGGCGTATGGGTCTTCTTCCGACACCGCAACCCGCGCCTGAAAGACATCGTTTCCGATTTCGAGGCGCACCGCGCGGCGTGGGAGTTGTGGGGCCTGCGCTACACGGGCGGCGCGTGGGGCGAGCCGCTCTATTTCCCGCACAGCACCGGCCGCATGGACGTGCGCAGCGCTTTCGCCCAAACCGAAGACGGCGGCATCGTAGCGGCCTGGCCGACCGACAACCGCGACTTCGCCTCGATGCTGGTGGACCAAGCCGATATCTACGTCGGCAAAATCCCCCCGCCCCCCGCAGCCGGCGCGCTGGAAATGCAGCCGCGAACGCAGCCCGAAATCACGGTTTACCCGCTCCACCCCAACGAGGCCCAGGACATCGAAACAATCCGCAATTACAAAATCGAGTCGGGCGGCAAAACCTACAAGATCTACCGCGGAGACACCCACCGCCACACCGAGTTTTCGATGGACGGTTTCAATGACGGTTCCCTGTTACAGGCTTACCGCTACGCCATCGACGCGGCAAGCCTCGATTACTACGCCAACTCCGAGCACAACTTCCTGGGCGGCCCCGACGTGGAATATCACGACTGGCTGCTGCAGCAGTTCGTCGATTGCTTCCACCTGCCGGGCCGCTTCACGCCGCTCTTCGCCTACGAGCGCAGCGTGCGCTACCCCAACGGACACCGCAACATCATCTTCGCCAAACGCGGCGTCCGGCCGTTTCCGATTTCGATCGAAGAGACCGGCGGTCTATTCGCCTTCGCCACCGAGGAAGCGACGAAGCGCTCGGCCAACCCCGAACCCGTGGGCACGAAAGACCTGTACGCCTACCTCAAGGAGAATGACGGCATCGCCATCTCGCATACCTCGGCGACCAACATGGGCACCGACTGGCGCGACAACGATCCGCAAGTCGAGCCGCTGGTGGAGATCTATCAGGGCGACCGCGTCTCGGCCGAATACGAAGGCGCGCCGCGGGCCGCGCATGCCGGCAACCCCCGCTCGGCCCCGGGCGGTTTCCGCCCCGCCGGTTTCGTCTGGAACGCCTGGGCGAAAGGCTACAAGCTCGGCGTGCAGGCCGCATCGGACCACGTGGCGACACATATCTCCTACGCCTGCACGATAGCCGAGAATTCGAGCCGCGAAGGGCTGCTCGACGCGATGCGCAAGCGGCACTCTTACGGCGCAACCGACAACATCGTGCTGGACTACCGGCTTCAGGCCGGCGGCAAGGAGTACCTGCAGGGCGACATCGTGACCGTATCCGGCGACTTTCGCTTGTCGGTGCGGGTGATCGGCACGGAGCCGATCCGCCAGATCGACATTATCAGGAACCGGGAGTTCGTCCACAACCGCCAGAGCCTCGGCCGGGAGACGGCGTTTACCTTTACCGACGGCGAAGCGGAGCCGGGCGAAAGCTACTACTATGTGCGCGTCCAGCAAGTGGACGGCCAGATCGCCTGGTCGTCGCCCATCTGGGTCACGGTGGGCCCACGGTAGCCTTGTTGGCGAAAGACGGCGCGCCGATAGGCAACGAGGCTGCCCGTTGTACTCGGCGTAGCACCGGGACGCCCGGCCGTTTTTATCCGCTCATTGAAGCCCGCGCCGGCATCCAGCCGCGCCCTGACGATGGCGGAGTCCTTGTTGGAACGCCGGCTATCGCCGCAGCGCGTCGTCCGCATCGTTCTTCTTCGCCGACATCGCGCCAAGCCGCCTTTGCCGTTGTCGATTCGTCCGGCATTTTCTTGCGCCGTAAGACAGCCGGGGCCTTCGCCAGGGGTTGATTCAACCGCTTGCGGGCTTGCGCCAAGTCGTAGTCGAGTTGATACTTCAGCCAGATGTCGGCGGTTGCCCAGCCCAAAGCTTCCATTTTCAGCGCCATGTTCATCGAATTCGGCTCATAGCCGTTCACGATGCGCGACAACGTGACACGGCTCACTTCCAGCTTTGCCGCCGCGACGGCTTGCTCGACGACGTTCGGCAGCCGCTCGGGCATAGGGCGCAGGCTTCGCCGACGATCTCGTCGAACAACTCCTGGACCGTCGGAACAGCGAAGATATGTCCGGCGGAAAGCCCGGCCGAACCGCCGGTCAACAGAAATGAGCCAGCACGATCAAAATTACTGAAAAAGCAAAGAAGCCGATCGGCAGGCCGGTTTCGACAACGGTCAGCTTCCAGTAGCGGCTTCTGTTCTTGCCTTTTTCGAGCAACTCCCATTCCCGCTTGAAAAACGGATAGGCAAGCTTTTCTTCCAACTCGTGCAGCGCATCGAATTTCCCTGCGTTCAGTTGGCGGTAGGAACGGATGACAACATACCAGGATGCCGAGAGCAAAGCTCCCACAACGCCTCCGGCAATCAAAATCCCATGGACGGGGATCGCTCCCGTCCCGTATCTCAGAAACGCGGCAAGCAGAACCAGAATCGCTGTCAGCAGACTGACGTAAAGCCTGTTCGCGCTCTCCCGCCTCTGGCTCACCCGATCCGCAAGCTCGGCGTGCAGCTTGTAGATTTCCAACAGTTCTTCCTGCCTGTCGTCGTCCATGGTTGTAGTCTATCTTCTCAGCCCCATGCAGCGCCCGATGGCGTGGTCGAGGATGTTGCGGCGCTTGAAGCTTTCCATGAGCCGTCCGGCGCCGTCTAACGCGCCGTTGCGCCGCCGTCGATGACCCAGGTTTGTCCGGTGACCCAGGTCGATTCGTCGGAGGCCAGGTAGAGCGCGATGCCGCCGATGTCGCGGGTCTCGCCCAAGCGGCGGATGGGCTGGTTCGGCGGGATGCGCTCCCCGCCCTCGCCGCTTTTCCAGAAGAACGAGCTGAAGTCGGTGCGCACCAGGCCGGGGCAGATGGCGTTGACGCGGACGTTGTGCTTGCCCCATTCGTAAGCCCACGAGCGGGTCATCATGATCAGCCCCGACTTGGTGAAGCTGTAGAGCAGCCCTTCCAACTGCGGCCGCAGTCCGGCGATCGAGGCGATGTTGATAATCGATCCCCCGCCCTTTTCGATCATCTTGGGCACGACCAGGCGCAGGAAACGCACCGAAGACAGAACGTTGACCTCGACCATTTTCATGACCGCCTCGTCGGTTACGTTCAGCGACGGGCCTTGCTCCAAGTTCGTCGCGCCGTTGTTGACCATGATGTCAACCGTGCCGAACCGTTTTTCGGCAGCGGCGACGGTCGCCTCGATTTGCTCCTTCTTGCCTACGTGACAGGGGAACGGCATCACCTCGCCCGGTAGATCGGCGAACTCGGCCGCCGTCCTTTCGAGGTTTTCCATCTTGCGGCTGGCGATCACAACCTTGGCGCCCGCTTCGACGAAACGCCTGGAGATTTCCTTGCCGATGCCGCGGCCTCCGCCGGTAACGATGGCGACTTTGCCTTGCAAACTGAAGCTCATCCGGTTCCCATCCTTTCGCGCAGTCCCCGATTATAATGCCTTAGCGGCCGGCGCGAAAGCGGCGCGAGCTGCATAAACGATGAGTTCGACGCCCGTAACGACGCCCGTGCGCGAAGTTCACCGCTTCGACGAAGAGGCTCTGACCCGCTATCTGGCGCAGCATCTCGATGGGTTCGAGGGGCCGTGCGCGGTGCGGCAATTCGAGGGCGGGCAGTCGAATCCGACCTTCTTGCTGCAAACCGGCGGCGGCGATTACGTCCTGCGCAAAAAGCCGCCGGGCAAGCTGCTGCCCTCGGCGCATGCGGTCGAGCGCGAATACCGCGTGATGAAAGCCTTGGAACACAGCAGCGTGCCCGTTTGCCGCATGTTGCTGCTCTGCGAAGACGACGCGGTAATCGGCACGCCGTTTATCGTCATGGAGCACGTTGCGGGCCGGGTATTCCACGACCTGACGCTGCCCGGGCTTTCTCCCGGCGACAGGACGGCGGTTTATGCGCACATGGTCGAAGTCCTGGCGCACCTGCACACGGTTGTCCCGGAGGCGGTAGGCTTGGGCGACTTCGGCAGGCCGGGAAATTATTACGCCCGCCAGATCAGCCGCTGGACGCGGCAATACCGCGCTGCCGAAACGCGCGTCATTCCCGAAATGGACCGTCTGATCGACTGGCTGCCTACGAACATTCCGGCCGAGGGCGGCAGCGGCCTGGTTCACGGAGACTACCGCTTGGGCAACATGATCCTGCACCCTTCCGAGCCGCGGATCGTAGCGCTGCTCGATTGGGAGCTTTCGACCCTGGGGCATCCTCTGGCGGATCTGGCCTACAACTGCATGCCCTATTACATGCCCGCCTACCGCAACCCGTCGCTGGTCGATAACGACCCCGCCGTATCGGGCATCCCCAGTCTCGAAGAGTACCTCGACGCCTACTGCC
The DNA here is from genome assembly GCA_965214915.1 of Bryobacterales bacterium. Taxonomy (GTDB): domain Bacteria; phylum Acidobacteriota; class Terriglobia; order Bryobacterales; family UBA6623; genus CATQHP01. Next base: position 1,501,624 of record CBDCCP010000002.1, read on the forward strand.
GGCATACCGGACGGGAAGGCATCGACGACTGGAACTTCTACATGGCTTTCTCGCTGTTTCGCTCGGCGGGGATCGGCCAGGGGGTTTACAAGCGCGGTCTGGACGGCAACGCCAGCTCGCGCACGGCGCTGCAACTCGGCAAGGGCGTGGAAATGACGGCCCGCATCGGTTGGCGCTTGGCGCAGGAGAATTGACCCTTCACCCTTCGCCCTTCACCCTTCCCAAGCGCGCTTTGACAAAGGCGGCGATTTCCTCGCTGCAATAGGATGGGGGCTCGACTTGGAACGCGGGCTTGCGCTCAAGCAGCGAAAGATCGAACCCCGGCCAAGGCGGCGCGGCGCTGGCCGCAGCCGGCAGGACGAAGGCGTCGGCTCTCTCGTGCAGCCGCGCTGCGCTGGCCTTAAAATCCCGTTCGTCGAAGTGCAGAACCGCGAGATAGACGTCCGGGGCGAGGAAATCCAGAACGCTGTTCGATTCGATCAGGACGTGCTTGCTGCCTGCGATGCGCTTGCGAACGGCGGGCATCGCAAGGCCCAGGCGGCCCATTGCAGCGCGCACCCAAAGCGCCTCCCGCGCTCCGGCGCGGAGCATTCTCGCCGTATCGGAACCGGGTTTTTCGCCGCTCTCGAGCGCGATGTCGAACGGACATTCCGGGTCGTCTATCGCGCAGCCGCAGGGCTCGCCCGTGCTCGAACAGATGCCGTGGCCGAACTGCGTGATCTTGACCGCGGTCCATTCTAGGTCCCTGGTGGAGGCGATCAACGCGCAGGCCAGAGAAGTTTTGCCGATATTCCGGCTGTTGCCGCCGACGACGAGCGTTTTCATTCCTTCCGGTTTCATTTTTTTTCCAGGGCATCGAGCCGGGCCTGGAGCCGTTTCACCTGCTCTTGCAGCTTCGGCAGGCGGTTGACGCGGGCCTGCGAGGCCAGATGTTCCCGCAGGGGGCGCGCCGGCGTTCCCCAATAAACGCCGTCCTTTGCCAGCGATTTTTCCGGCAGCAGGCCGCCTTGCCCGCCGAGTTGCGCCCGCGCCCCGATACGCGCGCCCTCGCCGATGCCGGCTTGCCCGCCGAGCACCGCGTAATCCTCGACGGTCACTCCTCCGGACAAGCCCACCTGCGCGGCCATCACGACATGCTTGCCGATTTGGCAGTTGTGCCCGATATGCACCAAGTTGTCGAGCTTCGTTCCGGCGCCGATGCGCGTGTCGTCGAGCGCGCCCCGGTCAACGCACGAGTTAGCGCCGATTTCCACGTCGTCGCCGATTTCGACGGCGCCGATCTGGGGGAACTTGTCGTAGCGGTCGGTTTCGAAAACGAGGCCGAAGCCGTCGGCGCCGATAGCCACTCCCGCGTGCAAGATCACGCGGTCGCCGATGCGGCAACCGCCGTAAACGCGGGCTCCGGCATGGAAGCGGCAGTCTTCCCCGACTTGCGCGCCCGCTCCCAGGAATGCGCCGGGGCCGATGACTGTGCCGCGTCCGACCGCGGCGCCGTTTTCAACCACGGCATAAGGGCCGATCGCAACGCCCTCGGCAATTTTCGCCGCGCGATGCACGACGGCGCCGGGATGAATGCCGGGCGCCGCCGGAGGCTCGGGCCGCAACGACCGCAAGGCGCGCGCGAACGCATTGCGGGGCCGCCGCGCACGGATCAAGGTCCGGCCGGGCGCAACGGCGTCGGGGCCGACGATGACGCATCCCGCAGCGGTGTCCGGCAAGTCCGCGGCGCCGGAGCGGCTTTCCCAAAACGCAAGGTCATGGGGCCCGGCGCGGTCGAGCGCATGGCCGGAAGTAATTTCGCAGTCGAGATCGCCTTCCGCTTCGCCGCCGACCAGTTCCGCTATGACCCGAACCTTCATGCGCGTCCGCGTTACCATCGTACAAAGAGATGTTGTTTCGATTCAGCGTACGGTCGGCGGCTGCCCGCTGCTTGCTCGTTGCCGCCTTGCTCTTCGGCGGGAGCTCGAGCGCGAAGGGATGGAGCGAGCTCGGGCGCCGGGTCATCGCGCAGCTTGCGCAAGAGAATCTCAATGACAACGTCATTCGCAGGATGGGCTTCCTTTTTGGCAAGGGAGCGAAGCTGGTCGATTTCGCAACCTGGGCGGACGCCGTAGCGGACGAGCGGCCTGAGACCGAGGCGTGGCGCTCGATTACGATACCGCCGAACGCGCGGCGCGTGGACTACGAACGCGACTGTCCGCTCGGCGATTGCACCCCCGTCAAGCTGCGCGCCTGCGTCGGCATCGTAAGGCTGGCCATCAAGCCCAAAGCCGAGCAAATCGACGCCTTCAAGATGCTGATCGGCCTGGCCGGCGATCTGCATCAGCCGCTGCGCGCAGGATACCCGCCGGGACAAGGAGGCGAGGAAAAACCGATCGTGCTGGGCGGCCGCAAACTGGAGCTTTTCGATGCGTGGGAGTCGGCCCTGCTCGCAGGGATGGGCTCCGAGGAAGAGATTCTCGAGCGCACGAGGCGGCGCATCACCTCCGAAACCAAAACCGCGTGGGTACAGGGGTCTCTCCGCGATTGGACCTGGGAAACCCATCAAGTCGCCGTCCGCAACGCATACGATTCGTTGCCGTCGGATGAAGCGCGGCAACTGGACGAGGCGTACGTCGAGCGGGCCGAAGCGGCGATCGAGGAACAGCTTGCGAAGGCGGCCGTGCGTCTGGCGTACCTGCTGGCCGACGCTTGGCCGTAAGCCGGCGCCGCTTCGCTCAGCTCCCGATGGCGTGAAGCCGGATCATGTTGGCGCGTCCGGCGATCTCGAACGGCGCGCCGGCGACAATGCACAGCAGGTCTCCCGGCTGCGCCGTTTCCGAGCGTCGATTCACGCCTGCATCCCGGAAGCCCGGCTCCGCCGGCAAACAGCCCCTAAGCGCGCACTCAGTCGGCCCGCCGCGATGTCATCAACGCATGGCCCAACGTGTCCCCATTCGCCCGAAACCCGCGGCCGTCAACATCGACGTAGATGGGATTCGTATACGCCACGGGATGCATCCGTCCGTACGGATTGAGTCCCCAGCCCTTCTCGATGCTCGATCCTTCGCCAATCGCCACGACGATCAGGTGCGCATCCTCCTGCAAGTCAACCCGAATCGTCTCGTCGAAATTCACGACGCCGTCGGCGAACATGGCGGGGTGGGTTTGCTTGCGAAAGTCGTACTGCGTAGGCTGGCGTCCATTCACCAGGACTTGAACCCGATCGATTTCGATCCAGTTCGGAGTCTGCGCCTGGATTTTCAGGTCGATGTATCCCTCGCGGATCACGCTTGAGCCGATCGGCGCGCCGTCCGCGGTCGTGACTCGCAGGAATGGACCGTTGGTGATCATCATCCGGCCCGCCTTGGCGTTGAGAACGATTTCTTCCGCATCGACCGCGCCCGGATTGTCCGTGGAGCTCGGCACATAGGTCCGCCACCCGCCGACCCCGTTGCCGAAGATTCGGTGCGCGTCGCTGACCGCGACGCACCAAACGTGGCGGCCCTGATTCAGCATTTGCAGCCAACCGAAGGTCCGATTCGGCCCGCTTTGCGTGTTGTAGAGCGGGCTCAAGTTGAGGATCTCGGCGCTCCAGACTTCGGCCGCGTCGATCAAGTCCTCCAAGCCCGTGAATCCGCCGTCTGCGACTCCGTCGCGGTTCTTGTCGAAGAACACTGCGCCGACATCGGGATGGTTCGCCTGCACCCAGCGCGCCGGGCCGCCGCCGAACGGTTCGACCCTGAGGCGGGCGTTCTTGCCGGGATCGATGCGCGACCCGGCGTCCAGGGACGGCGTCCCCCAATTGCGCAAGACGATGGCGTTGAGGCGCGGGTCGTAGTTCCACAACGGCGCTCCACCGTTCTGAGCCAGCGGGTCGGGCGTGAATGGAAACGCGTTGAAGTGCTGACCGGAGCCGGTCAACTCGACTCCGGGCACGGTCTTGATGCGGTCGCCAAGGCCCAACTCCTCGATTTGCGGCGCCCAGTCGTACAGCCGCTGGTGTTCGGTCGTGGGCGCGAACTCGAGGTGCTCGGCGGCAAGGTTGATGATCCGGTCGCGCGTGCTGCAGTAGTTGTCGCCGCTGGGGGTCGAATGCGAATGGAAGTCGGTGCTGATCCATCCGGCTGTGTCCACGGCGCGTCGGAGCCGAACTTCGACTTCGACAAGCCGGCCTTCTTCGACTCGGATCTTCCGTTCCTCCAGATCGTATTCGGGGCCTCGCGTGACCCGCAAAAGGTACGCGCCCGGCGGAACCTGCTGCCTCACGACGCCGTCGTGAGTCTGGTACTGATGATTGCCGCCATGGGCCCTGTAATCCGTCCCGAAGTTCGGCGTCTCGGTGCCCTCGACGCCGAGAAACTGCACCTTGCCCGGGGACGGGCTGCCGGCCGCGTTCCTGATCCGGACGTGAACCGCCGACGCGCGGTCAACGACCAGGTCCAGCCGGGTCGTCTTGTCACGCTCGACGGTGACTTGCCTCTCGACGGGCTGCCGGCCGATGTCTTCGAAGCGGAGCGCGTAGTCGCCCGGCGGGAGACGAAACGAAAACCGTCCGTCCGCATCCGGGTAGTGCGCAATTTCGACTCCTTCCAACGAAGCCGTCAGCGACCCGCGGACCGCCGGTTCGCCGTCGACGTCCTCCACGCTCCCCGCGACTTCGCCCGTCGGGCCGCTCGCGGCCGCCAACACGCCATAAGCCGCCAGCGGCGAATCGGCGACGCCGACCCGAATCCGGCACGTCTTTTCTTCGCCTGGCGCGAGCGCGGCTTGCCGGGCGCAATCCGAACCTTCGACGGGTCCGACCGCGTAGCCCCGCTTGTCGAACGGGTCGATGCTGTCTCCGACTAACACTCCGCCCACGTTCCGCACACTGTCGAGACCCTTCCAAACGGGAGGCGGTTCGATCGTCTTCGTTTGCGAGGTTTCGTTCCGATAGGTCGAGGTGACGAGCAGGAATTGCCAATCCGGCCGCAGGCGATATTCGTGCCGCGCGTACAGGCCCTCGCCTTTGGCCGCAGTGCGGACCGCTTCCACGGCGGCGCCGCCGTCCGAACCGTCCTCCACGACCCGCACGTAGGATAAGTACCCGCGCTCCCCGCCTGGGCGAAGCGCCGTCAGTTGATCGTTCCCGGCGCCAACCAAGTCGAGGTCGTACAGGCATCCTTGCAGCACGGAAGCGTATTCCGTCGTCATATTCGCCCGTCGAAAGGGCTGTGCGCCGGAAACGAGAGCGTGAATTCTGTCGTTGCGCAGCACGAAATCGCCCGGCAAACCATCCGCTTCCTTGCCTTTGGGCAGCCAATCCACGTTGTGCGCGCCGATTTCGACGGCCGCGACACCGTCGCGTTGCGCCGTCGACGCCCAGACCAACAGCAAACCAAACGCAAGAACAAGCACGAATCGCATTCTCATAACGTCTCCTTCTCCGTCTCGCCGCGGACCGCCATCCAGGCGCCCCATCGCTGCGGCGCGGCAAGCGGGCGCCTCGCCGCTGAATCGAATGTTCCCGGCATTATTGTAAACGCCAACAACGAACGGCGAACAGCCGGCGGATTCACTGGCGGCGCGCGCCCGGTTTCTTCAGGCGGGTCGTCAGCTTGCGATGGCGTGAAGCTGGATCATGTTGGTGCGTCCGGCGATTTCGAACGGCGCGCCGGCGACAATGCACAGCAGGTCTCCCGGCTGCGCCCACCCGTTGCCGGTAACCAGCGCGTCGATCGCTTTGCGCAGGTCGGCGAGGTCGCGCTGCCGTTCGATTTTCTCGGCGCGGACTCCCCACAACAGCATTGCCCGGCGGCAAGTCTCGTCGTGCGCCGAGAGCACCAGCACCGGACAAGTCGGCCGATGCTTGGAGATGAGGCGGGCGGAATAGCCGCTTTCGGTATAGACGACGATGAACTTCGCCTGCAAATCGTGCGCCAGCCGCGTCGCGCTTTGGGCGACTTGCGCCGAATAGTCGGCCTCGTCGTGCGCGAGAGCGGGCAGATCGAGCCTGGGGCCGCCGGCGTGCAGCTCCGCGGCCGCAACAATGCGCGCCATCATCGCGACGGCTTCGACCGGATAGGCGCCGACCGCCGTCTCGCCCGAGAGCATCAGCACGTCCGAGCCGTCGAAAACCGCATTGGCCACGTCGCTCGACTCCGCGCGCGTCGGCCGCGGGTTGGCGATCATCGACTCCAGCATCTGCGTAGCGGTAATCACCGGCTTGCGCAGGCGGGCGCATTCCTCGATGATGCGCTTCTGCGCGATGGGCGCCTGCCACGGACTGAGTTCGACTCCCAAGTCGCCGCGCGCCACCATCGCGCCGGCGGCGGTACGCAAGATAGCATCCAGATTGTCGAGCGCTTGGGGCTTTTCGATTTTGGCGATGACCTGCGCATGTCCGCCCGCCCACTCGATCAGATTCTTGGCAAGCTCGACATCCTTCGCCTCGCGCACGAATGACAATGCGATGTAGTCGGCGCCCTGGGCGACGGCGAATTCGAGGTCGGCCCGGTCTTTTCTGGTTATCGCCTGAACTTTCAGCTTCACGCCGGGGACGTTGACCCCTTTCCGCTCGCCCAGCACGCCGTCGTTGACGATTTCGCAAAGCACGTCCTCGGCCTCGATGCGGGCAACCCGCAGCTCTACGGCGCCGTCGGCCAGCAACACCCTCGCGCCGGGTTTCACGTCTTCCCCCAGGTGCGGATAGTCGATCGAAACCGCTGCCGCGTCTCCGACCAGGGGCGCTTTGCACAACCGCAGCGGGCTGCCCGCCCGCAACTCGACCGGCGCCCCTCCCTTGAGCTTGCCGGTGCGGATCTTCGGCCCCTGCAAATCGGCGACGACCGGAATGAGCCGGCCGCATTCCGCGGCTGCGGCGCGGACCATTGCGATGCTCGCCAAATGCCGCTCCCGCAAGCCGTGAGAGAAATTCAGCCGAACCGCGTCCAGACCGGCGTCGACCAGCTTGCGGAAAGTCCGTTCATCCGAGACGGACGGCCCCAAGGTACACAGAATCTTCGTTTTCCTGGAATCGATCATCGGGCTGCGCGCGCCGCGCTAAGCGAGAAGCGGCTTGACGACCTCGCCGTGAACGTCCGTCAAGCGGAAGTGCCGGCCCTGGTGCTTGAACGTCAGCTTCTTGTGGTCCACGCCCAGGCAGTGCAAGATCGTGGCCTGCAGGTCGTAAACATGCATCGGGTCGGCAACGACGTTGTAGGAATAATCGTCCGTCTCGCCGTGTGCGATGCCGGGCTTGATGCCGCCGCCGGCCATCCACATGGTGAAGCAGCGCGGGTGGTGATCGCGGCCGTAGTTGGTCTCGCTGAGCTTGCCCTGGCAGTAAACGGTGCGTCCGAATTCCCCGCCCCAGACGACGAGCGTGTCTTCGAGCAAGCCGCGGTTTTTAAGGTCCTGGATGAGCGCCGCCGAACCCCGGTCGGTATCGCCGGCCAGCAAGCGGATTTCGCGCGGCAGGTCGGTGTGTTGATCCCAGCCGCGATGATAAAGCTGGACGAAGCGCACGCCGCGTTCGATCAGGCGCCGCGCCAGCAGGCAGTTCGCCGCGTAGCTGCCGGGCCTGCGGGCGTCCTCGCCGTAAAGCTGGAACGTGCTTTCGGGCTCGCCGGCGAGATCCATCAGCTCGGGCACCGACGTTTGCATGCGGTAGGCCATTTCGTACTGGGCGATGCGGGTTTCGATCTCGGGGTCGCCGAACTCCTCTGCGCGCATGCGGTTGACCTTGGCCACCACGTCGATGATGTTGCGCCGCGTCGAGGCCTCCATGCCGGGCGGATTCGACAGATAAAGCACCGGGTCGCCGCTTGCGCGGAACTTGACGCCCTGGTAACGCGACGGCAGAAAACCCGGCCCCCACAGCCGCGAAAAGATTCCTTGTGCGGCGTTTTTGTTGCTGCCCTGGGAGACGAGCACGACGAAAGCGGGCAGGTCTTGGTTCTCGGTCCCCAGGCCGTAGCTGACCCAGGCGCCCATCGACGGGCGTCCGGGCTGCTGGAAGCCGCTGTTGATGAAGGTGATTGCTGGGTCGTGGTTGATGGCGTCGGTCTGCATCGTTTTGATCAGAGCGACGTCGTCGACGATCTTGGCGGTGTGCGGCAGCAACTCGCTGAGCCAAGCGCCGCTTTGGCCGTGTTGTTGGAACTTGAAGATCGAAGCGGCTACCGGAAAGCTGTCCTGCCCCGCGGTCATGCCGGTGATGCGCTGCCCCCTGCGGATCGAGTCGGGAAGCTCCTGCTTGTGAAACTTGCGCAGTTGCGGCTTGTAATCGAACAGGTCGATCTGCGACGGCGCGCCGGACTGAAACAGAAATATAACGCGCTTGGCCCTGGGCGCGAAGTGCGGCAGGCCGGCCAGGCCGCCGGTTTTAGCCCCCCCGGTTTTGGAATGGGGCGCGGCAGGGGCCGCGTAACCGTCCCGCTGGAGCAGCGAAGCAAGCGCCGCGGCGCCGATGCCCGTCGTGGACCGTCCGAAAAATTGACGGCGCGTGCCGGCGAGCGCATGTTCGAGATGGGGATTCATGGCGCCGCTACTCCTTGCTGATGGTTTCGTCGAAGTTGAGGATGCTGCCGGCGACGGCGGTCCATGCGGCCAACTCGGCAGGTTCAATCCATTCGTCGCGGGCCGAATCGCCGACCGCCAGGAGCCGTGCGGCCTGCCCGGGGTCTTTCTGGAATTTGCCGCGCTCGACTCGAACGAGCTCGCGTAGCAGGCGCGTTTCCTCCGCGCTCGGCTCGCGGGCCAAGGCGCGCAGGTAGGCGTAGCGGATGCGTTCGGCCGCGCTCCGGCCCCCTTCGAGGATTGCCTTCTGGGCAAGCGCCCGGGAGGCCTCGACGTAGGTCGGGTCATTCATCAGCGCCAGCGCCTGAAGCGGCGTGTTGGTGCGGGCGCGGCGGGCGATGCACTTCTCGCGGTCGGGGGCGTCGAAAGCTCCCAGCGACGGCGGCGGGGCCGTGCGCTTCCAGAAAGTGTAGAGACTCCGGCGGTAGAGATCGGCGCCGCTGTCGGGGCGGTAAACCTGCGCCGTGAACATGCCGCCGTAAGCCAACTCTTTCCAGATGCCGTCCGGTTGATAGGGGAACACGCTCGGCCCTCCGACGACGTCGTTCAACAGCCCCGAAACCGCCAGCGCGTTGTCGCGGACGAACTCGGCCGGAAGCCGGTAGCGGGCGCCGCGGGCAAGCAGACGGTTTTCCGGGTCGCGCTCGCGCAACTCCGGCGTCAACCGCGAATCCTGCCGGTAGGTGGCGGACATGACGATCCGTTTGACGATCCGCTTGACGTCCCAGCCGTTCTTGATGAAATCGGACGCCAGCCAATCGAGCAACTCGGGGTGAGTGGGCAGATCTCCTTGCGAGCCGAAATCCTCCGACGTTTTCACCAGACCCTGACCGAACAGCATCTGCCAGTAGCGGTTGACGGCCACGCGCGCGGTCAACGGATGCTCGGGGCTGACCAGCCAGCGGGCAAGCCCCAGCCGGTTGCGCGGCGCGCCGGCCGGAAACGGCGGCAGCCACGAAGGGGTTTTGGCCGCAACTTTGCGGTCGCGGTTGCGGTAGTCGCCCCGCCCCAACATGAACGTCTCGCGCGGCTGCTTGAGCTCGCGCATCACCATCAGATTGGGGATTTCCTCCTCCAGCGCCTTCTTCTCGCGGTTCAAGGCTTGCAGGCGGGCATAGAGAGCCCGCTCGGAGGCCGGCGCGGCATGGGTCAGGTAGTATTCTTTCAGGCGAGCTTTTCTCACTTTGCAGCCGCTTACGGTCTTGTCGGGTTTCTCCCCGTAAACGTCGTCCTCCGGCGGCGGCGGCGCTTTGGCCAGAATCTCCGCGCAGGGTACGTAGGGCTCGGTCAGCAGCGCGCGAATCGGCTCGTGGACACGGATCGTATCGAGCTCGGCGTCCGTCAGCACGCGCGAATAGATGCGCAGATCGTCGAGCGTGCCCGTATAACGGCCGCCGAAGCGCCCGGCGCCGATTTCGAAGGGCCGTTCGACGTGCGGCGAGCCGCGCAGCGAGTCTTCGAGAATCTTCGTCTCGGCCTGCTTGCCGTTGAAACGCAGCGTGATGCCGCCGGCCTTGCCGGAACCGTCGTAAGAGAGCGCGGCGTGATAGAGGCCGGTGTACGCCTTGCCGGAGTGAAGCGGTTCTTTGGTCTGCACGACAATCGCGTTTTCGGCCGAAGACGCCAAGCGAACGATCATGTCGAAGTCGTTGCGCAGGGCGTCGGGGATCGGTTGCGGGCGGGTCAGCGTGACGGCGAGGCCGCGGCCCGATTGCGCATCGTCCATTTTGTGCAAGATCGGCTTGGCGACCTGGCCCGAGGGCCGCATCCAGAAGGCGACGGTAAACGGCTGCGAAAGGTCCACGGCGGCGGTTCCGTCAAAGACGACATGGGTATCGACATCGAAGCTTGCCGCAAGCCCGGCGTTGCCCTTGCGAAAAAGAGGTTCGCCGCGCATGATGCGGCCGCGGCGGTAACGGCCCGAGGAGTCGGCAAAGCCGCCTTCCATTTCATAGTGGCCTTCCAATCCCTCCCGGGCGGCCCGCGGGATCGACTCCCGGGCGAAGCGCTCCCAATCGCGTACCTGCCGCTCGACCCGCGCGGCAGGCAAGTCGGCCTCGACGCTGCGAATCGCCGCCTCGATCTCGTCGAGCCGCTCTTGCTGCGCCTTTTCGGGAAGAGGAAGCACCGGCGCGGCGTTGCCGGTAGAGCCGTCCAGCCCCTTTTCGTCTATGGAGTTGAAAAAGGCATAGAACTCATAGAATTCACGCTGCTTCACGGGGTCGTATTTATGGTCGTGGCAGCGGGCGCAGCCCATTGTCATGGCCATCCATACGGTGGATACCGTCTCCAGGCGGTCGATCACGTACTCGACGTGGTACTCCTCGGCGATCGCGCCGCCCTCGAAGTTGATCATGTGGTTGCGGTTGAAGCCCGTGGCAATGAGCTGGTCGCGGGTCGGATCGGGCAGCAGGTCGCCCGCGATCTGCTCGACGGTGAACTCGTCGAACGGCTTGTTTTCGTTGAAGGCGCGGATCGCCCAGTCGCGCCAGGGCCACATCTCGCGGCGGCTGTCGATGTGGTAGCCGTGCGTGTCGGCGTAGCGCGCCAAGTCGAGCCATTCCAGCGCCATGCGTTCGCCGTAATGCGGCGAGCGCAACAGGCGGTCAACCTGCTTTTCATAGGCTTGCGGAGAACGGTCGTCGAGAAAGGCGGCGACGTCCTCGGGGTCGGGCGGCAGGCCGGTGAGGTCGAAGCTCAGGCGGCGCAGCAGGGTGCGCTTGTCCGCCTCGGGCGAGAGCGCAAGCCCTTCCGCCGCAAGCCGGGCGCGAACGAACTCGTCGATGGAGCCGCCGCCGCTGCCGTCGAGCGGCTCATACGCCCAATGGGTCTTCCACTCGGCGCCTTGATCGATCCAGCGGCGGATCGTCTCGATCTGCTCCGGTCCGGGGCGGCGGTCGGCCGTCGGCGGCGGCATGCGCGCCGCTTCCTCGACGTGGCTGATGCGCTGATACAGCCTGCTCGCGGCGGCGTTGCCGGGAACGATCACGCGATAACCGCCGCGGTCGGCGAATGCGCCTTCGCGCGTGTCCAGCCGCAGGCCGGCCTGGCGCGCCTTCTCGTCGGGGCCGTGGCAGGCAAAGCATTGATCCGACAGGATCGGCCGCACGTCCTTCTGAAAATCGACCGGCTTGTCGAGAGACGGCGCCCCGGCCAGTAACGAAACAGAAGTGAGTTGCAGCGCTATGCGTTTCAACATGCCGTCCCCACAGGCCGCTTCGGAGCGCACCAACGCCCCGAGGCGGGTCCCTACCAGTTTACAGCCGCCGGTTTCCAGCCGCGCCGGGCCGTCGGAAACAATTCCGCTGTCCTTCCCCGGACGAACGGTAGAGACTCGCCGGACCGGAGACCGCAACGGCCGCGTAGAGCGCCCCGGCGACGGCTTCCGGCGAGACCGGCCGTTTTCACGACCGGTTGTCACCAGGGGCGTCTCGGGCAAGGCGCACTCAACTCCTCTCGCGCCTGTAGTGGAAACCCTTGAAGCTCACGCGGAAGAAAAGCGCGTAGAGCACGGGCACGACGCCGAGCGTCAACAGCGTGGCGAAGATCAGCCCGAAGATGATCGCAATGGCCATGCTTTCCCACATCGGTCCGCCGCCCAGCCAGAGCGGCAGCAAGCCGCCGACGGTCGTCACCGTAGTCAGCAGGATCGGGCGCAGCCGGCGCTGCGCGGCCGCGATGATTGCCTGGGGCGGCTCGCGTCCGTTGTCATCGATCTCGATGGCAATCCGGTCGAGCAGCACAATGGCGTTGTTAATCACGATGCCGGCCAAGGAAATCAAGCCGAGCAGCGTCATGAAGCCGAAGTAGGACTGCGCGGTCAGCAGGCCGATCGTGACGCCGACCAGCGCGAGCGGGATGGTCATAACGATGATCAGCGTCCGTCTGATCGAATTGAACTGCGCGACCAGCAGCATCACGATGAACAACCCGGCGTAAGCCAGCTTGTCGGCGATCGCCCCCTGATTTCTCGCGGACTCCTCCAACTCGCCGCCGAATTCGTAGAAGTATCCGGGCGGCCACGAGACGCGCTCCTGCTCGAGCCATGCGGCGAGCGGCGTTACGACATCCAACGCCGTCACCTCGGCGGTGAGTTCGCTGGAGACGGTGACGGTGGTCAAACGGTTGCGCCGCAGGAGCTTTGCCGGCTGCCATTCGACCGCCAGGTCGGCCACCTGCATGAGCGGCACGACGGCGCCCTGACTCTGGGAATACACGTTCAGACTTTCCAGCTTCGACACGTCTTGGCGGTCAGCCGCTATCGACCGAATCGTCACGGGGATCAACTCGGTTCCTTCGCGGTATTCGGTTGCTCGGTGTCCGTTCAGTACCGATTGCAGCGACCTCGCCACGTCCCGATGGGTGACGCCGCTCCGCCGGGCGCGGGGCTCGTCGATGACGACGATCAATTTCTTGGTCTGTTGCCCCCAGTCGTCGTTGATGTTTTTCGTTCCCTCGATGGACTGCATCCGGGCTTTGACGGAATCGACCAGCGCGAATACGCGGTTGCGGTCGGGGCCGGAAATGCGCACCTCTACCGGATTGGCGATAACCGAACCCAAAGCGAGCGGGCCGACCGTTGGAATGACGGACGGGTAGCGTTCCGCGCAAAATTCCTCGATTCTGCGGGAGAAATCGGGAATAACGGACGCTGAGGTCAAGTTGAAGAGCAGATAGGCGTACTCCGGACTCGATGGCGGGGGCGAGTACGACAGCGTAAACCGCGGCGCCCCCTGGCCGATATACGACGACCAGTTGATTACCCCGTCCGGGCGGTCCTCCGTCCGCAGCAGATCGGCCTCGACGAACGCGTCCAGCTCGGCGACGAACCGCTCGGTCTTCTCGATCGCCGTCCCCAGCGGCGCTTCGAACTTTGCCGTCATCATCGGCGTATCGTCGGGCGGGAAAAAGATGTTGGGGATCAGGCCGAACCCCTGCAGCGCAAGAAAGAAGACCACCAGCGCCAGCGCGAACGAGAGCGGAGGAAACCGCAGCAGCGCGAACAACGCGCCGCGGTAGATGCGGTAGAACCGCGTATCGAAAGCGGCCTCGCTTGCGACCGGCTTCACTTTCAGAAACCGCGTGCAGAGCAGCGGAACGACCGTCAACGCGAGCAGCCACGAGCACAGCAAAGCGATCGTAACGACCACGAAAAGGACGCCGATGTACTCGCCCATCGTTCCCTCGGCCAGGTAAATCGGCAAGAATGCGGCCGAAGTGGTCAGCGACGAGGTAAGCAGCGGAATGCGCAGCTCTTTCGCCGAGTTGACGGCGGCCTCCACCGGGGGGGCGCCCTCGGACATCGCGACCATGATCGATTCGCTCATCACGATCGCGTTATCGACCAGCATGCCCAGAACGATGATCAACGCGGCGAGACTCATCTGGTTGAGGCCCAGTCCCAGCCACTGCATGACCATCAGGCTCATCAGCATGGCGGACGGCACGAGAGAGGCGACCACGAGTCCCGTGCGCAAGCCGAGCATGGCCAGCATCGACACGAGGACGATAGCCACCGCTTGCAGGACGTTGTCCGCGAATTCGTTGATCTTCTTCTCCACCCGCTCGGGCTCGAAGGCAACGATTTCGAGGTCGATGCCCAGCGGATATTGATTGCGCACGCGCGACAGAAGGGTCTTGACCTCTTCGCCCAACGTCACGATATTGCCGCCGCGCCGCAACGATACGGCCAGCACGAGCGCGGGCCGGCCGTTCGCCCGCACCTTGCCGGACGGCGGGTCGATATAGCCCCGCGTGACCGCGGCGATGTCTTCCAGGTAGAGCAATTCGGGGCGGTTGGGCGTGCCGATGACGGTGCGGCGCAGCTCTTCGACGGTGTTGAAGTTGCCCGACGGCTCCAACTCCATCCGCTCTTCGCCCGCCAGCAAGCTGCCGCCCGAGATGAGGATGTTGCGGGACTGGAGAATCTGACTGATCTGATCTACGGAGAGCCCCAACTCGGCCAGACGGGCGTCGTTGTACTCGATAAAGATGCGTTCTTCCTGAATACCCCGGATTTCCACCTTGCCGGCGTTGTCGAGCCGCAACAGGCTGTCGCGAAGCTGTCGGGCGAAATCCTTCAGTTCGCGGTAGTCGTACCCGTCTCCGTCTCCGGCGATAGCCACGATCGTTCCGTAAACGTCGCCGAACTCGTCGTTGACCTCGGGCTCTCTAGGGAAACTCTGAACAAGCAGGCTATTGACTGGGATAATAAGGGGAGAGCAGCGGGCACGGGGAATAAGGGGGAGAGCGATGGCGCAGCGGACGTTTGCAGAATTGGAGTACGAGGGGAAGAAGAAGCAGACGAGGCGGGAGAAGTTTCTGGCACGGATGGAGGACTTGATTCCGTGGGAGCGCATGGAGGAGCGCATCCGCCCGTACTACCCCCAAGCGGGGCGGGGGCGGCGACCGTACGCGTTGGCGGTGATGCTGCGCGTGCATTGCGTGCAGTTGTTTTACAACGTGAGCGATCCGGGGATGGAGGACATGCTGTACGAGATCGAGTCGGTGCGGCGCTTCGTGGGCTTGCGTTTGGGGGATGCGCTGCCGGACGAGACGACGATTTTGAACTTTCGGCATCTGTTGGAGCGGCACGAGTTGGGCGGGAAGCTGATGGCGGAGATCAACGCGCACTTGGCGGAGCAAGGCTTGCGGCTGCGGGAGGGGACGATTCTGGACGCGACGATCATCGCGGCGCCGAGTTCGACGAAGAACAAGAAGCGGAGTCGCGACCCACAGATGCATCAGACCAAGAAGGGGAATCAATGGTATTTCGGGATGAAGGCGCATATCGGCGTGGACGCCGAGACGGGGCTGACGCATAGCGTGGCGGCGACGGCGGCGAACGTGGCGGATGTGACCCAAGGGCATGAGTTGCTGCATGGCGGGGAGCGGGAGGTGTGCGCGGATGCGGGTTACCAGGGGATCGACAAGCGCGCGGAGCATCGGGGGCGTAAGGTGCGCTGGCAAGTGGCCTTGAAGGCTGGGCAGCGGCGGCGCTTGGCGGCGGGCAGCGCGGAGGCGCGGGCGGAGCGGCGCAAGGCAGAGGTGCGGGCCAAGGTGGAGCACCCGTTTCTGTACGTGAAGCGGCACTTTGGCTACGCCAAGGTGCGCTATCGCGGCTTGGCCAAGAACCGGGAGCGGATCAGTCTGCTGTTGGGCTTCGCCAATCTGCTGCTTGCCGGGCGCTACGCGACGGCCTGAGCGCCACAATACAGGAGTCGTGCGTCCATGCCGGCGCCAAGCCGCAGAAGCGGAGTCGAAGCCGTCGCTGCGGGGTCAAAAATTGGCGTTGCGCAGTCAAAATCGGCAGGATTCAGCCGCAAAATTCGCCGGCAGCCCGGCTGCAACCGCTCCTTACGGACAACTTCAACCAGCCAACGCGCCAAAACCACTTTATTCAGACTTTCCCTAGCGCCTTCGGGCAGGCTGCGCGCGGCCTCGGCCACCTTGCGGCGAAGGTTGTCCCAGATCGGACGCATCGCTGTGAACTCGGTGCGAATGTTCGCAGAAACGATCGAAAGCCCGGTCTTCGATGTACTGGTCACGAAATCGAGCTCGGGCAGTTCCTGGATCGCCGTCTCGATCTTGTCGGTGACCAACTCCTCGACGCGGTCGGGGCCGGCGCCGGGAAAACGGGTGACGATTCGGGCGGTGCGGATCGTGAAACCCGGGTCCATCGCCTGCTCCATGGTGAGGTAAGCGCTGTAGCCGGCTAAGAGCACGGTGAGCAGCAGCACGGCCGTAACCCGGTTGTTGGCGATGGCGAAACGCGTCAGATCCACGGCGTCCCCGCTAGCGCTGAGGCAGCAAGCGCACCGGCTGCCCGTCTTCGACCCGACTCAAACCCGCCGTGATGACCTTTTCCCCCACGCTGAGGCCGGAGACTATCTCCAGGCCCGCCGGGACGAGCCGGCCGGTCTCGACGGAACGCCTGGCCACAGTGCCGACCTCGCCGCCGGAGGATTCAACGACATAGACGAACTTGCCTTCGCGGTCCACGGCGACGGCGTTGGCCGGAACTACGTAAATCGAGGCGCCGCCGCCGAACTGCATCTCGGCCTCGACCGCCATGCCCGGACGCAGCGGGGGCGACCCCGAACGTCCGGCCAGTTGCTCCCACGACCGGTCCAGCTCGATGGTGACGGGATAAGTCGTTACGCCTTCGCCGGGCGCCACGCCCAGCGTCGTGACGCGGCCATGGAAAGTCTTTCCGGGGATAGCGGACAAACGCACCTTTGCGGAAGCCCCCCTGCGGATGTCGGCGACCGCAATTTCCGACACGGCGATCTCGACTTGAGGCTTTTCGCCGGTCAAGGCTTCCACGACCGGCGTACCCGCTTGAACGCTCTCGCCCTCCCTGATCTTGACCGCGGCGACGGCGCCGTCGAAGGGCGCCCGGAGCCGGGTATATTCGCGCTGCCGCCGCGCGCGTTCCAGCTTGCGCTCGACCGCATCCACGCCGGCGCGGGCCGATTTTTGCTTGGCCAGGGCGGAATCGAAGTCGCCTTGCGAGGCGTTATCCTTCTCGTACAGCCGCTGGATTCGCTGGAACTCGGAATCCGCCAACGCTTCCCGGGCCTTGGCTTCCGCCAGGGACGCTTCGATCTCGCGCACCTGGAGCTCGAAATCGATCGGATCGAGTTCCGCGATCAGATATCCTTTTGCCATGAGATCGCCTTCCTCGACGTAAACGCGCTGCACTGTTCCCCCGACTCGAAAGCCGAGAGCGGAACGGATGCGCGTCTTGGCGAAACCGGCAAACGTCCGCGTTCGCGTATCGTCCTGAGCGGCAACCTCAAGATATTTGACGGGCCGCGGCTCCGGTTCCTCGGCCGGCGGCGGCGCGCTCCCCATGCATGCCGCCAGCGCAAGCGCGGCCGCCGGCGCGTACGGCGGCGGAACGCGTTTTGCGCTAATCGCCGCGGCGGCCATAACCGTTCTCCTTCATAAAAACCTCAAGACGGCGAATCCATTCACTGCGCTCGCCGGGCGATCGAAAGTAGTCGAAGCGCCCGGCTGCGCGCTGCACTTCCATCAGATCGAGCAGGTGGACGAACACGGCGTTGGACGCTTCCAACTCGGCGGACAGGGTCTGCGCTTGCGCGTCCAGCACGCGGACGATATCCACGACTCCCGCCGCGTACGAATCGCGCACCAACTCGAGGTTTTCCCGCGCCGCCGCGGCCGCCTCGCGGGCTAACTCGATCCCGGCGAACGACGCGCCCGCCCGATACAGGGAAGAGCGTATTCGTTGATCGATCAACAGGCGGGTCGCTTCGCGGTCGATCGTAAACTGCTCCAACTCGACCGCGGCCCGCGTTTTCTGCGCACGCAACGCGCCGCCCTGGAAGATGGGCAGCGCCGCCTGGGCCGCCACCGTCCAGTTCACGTTGTTCGGGCCCATCCCCGGCTCAGGCGCCGGACCGCTGTTTCGGAACGTCTGCAACTGCGCATCGAGACTGATCGTCGGAACGTAGAAAGCCCGCTTGGAAGCAAGCAAAAAGCGTTCTTGCGCGCGAATCGATGCGTCGAGCCGGCGGATTTCGGGCGAGGCTTCCAGCGCTTCCCGGGTCATGAACTCGCGGAAAAGCCTGAATGCGGTCGGCCTCTCGACGAACGGCCCCAGGACCTCGAAGTTCACCATCAACCGGGGATCGTCCAACCCGGCTTCGATGGCGTCGAAAGGCTCTTCGAGAGCGCGGTTGAGAATGCGGTTCACGGCGATTTCGGCCTGACTGCGTTGGGCGGAAGCGTCGATCACGCTGCGCCGATTCTGGGCAATCTGGCTGCGCCAGCGAAGCGCTTCATCGCGCCCCGCCGCGCCGATATCGACGCGCGCCCGGGCAAGAGCCAGGTTCGACCGCGTCAGCGCCAGATTCCTTTTCTGAATGTCTTCGATCGTTTTGGCGCGAAGCGCTTCGAGATATTGCTGCGCGGCTTCGGCAATGATGTCCAGGCGTATTTGGAACCGCTCCTCTTCCCGCGAAACCTGCGCATGCCGCTCGATATCGTAGCCGGAGCGCGCCTGTTCGGAATAGATCACCTGCCGCACGCCCACGGCGCCAAGCGCTTGCCGCCTGCCCTGGATGACGCTCGCGCGGTCTGCGTCGATGAATGTCCCCTGGCTCCAGACGCTCGCTTGCGGAAGCAGATTCGCGCGCGCCTCTTTTACCTGCTGCATGCCGGCCGCCACGCGGCGCGCAGCCGAGGCGAGGTCGAGATTGACGTTCTCGGCCTCGCGAACGACGTCGGAAAGCGATATGCGGCGGGCCGGGGGCGGGTTGGTTTCGCCGACGAGCTCGGCCTCCGTCAGCAGCCGGAAAGTCGGATCGACGCCTACGGCCCGAGCGGAAGCCATGTTGATCGTAAGCTGTTCGTCCACGATGAAATCGACGGGAATCTCAGCGGCTTGCTCCCCGCGCAGAACGCGGAACAGATTCAGCGCAATGCGCCGCACGAGAAAAAGTTCGTTGCGCTCGACCAGCAACCCCGCCATCGCCCCGCGGCGAACGTCGCGCTGCCCTTCGAGCGAATAGGTCGGCAGCTTGCGCTCGTGAAGGGCGTTGACCAGACCGCGGAATTCCCTGTCGTCCAACTGCGGCATGCGGGTCAGCATGACCGCCTCGACATTCTCGGGCAACCGCGCCAACGCTTGCTCGACGGAGAGGCCGACGGGAACGACTGCGGCCTCCACCCCAATCTCTTCAAGACTGCGGGCCACGGCCTCGCGGATGAACGGAAATTCGCTCTCGACCGCCTCCATCATGAGCAGCGCGAGTCTGGAGAACGGCGCGATCTCGCGGAAAGTCTCTGCCTCGCGAGCCAAGTCCTGACTGTACGCAACGTAGCTGAGGTTGCGCACGCCGCTGACGCGGACCCGCTCCACGCCGGCCCGCCCCGGCATCGGCCGCTCGCGGACCGCGACGGGAACGCCCTGCGTCTCGGGGTCGATGACCACCGCGGCTACGACGGGCTTGGCGATGACCGCCTGCCGGCTCACATACGCGGAGGCGGCGATGCCGAACACGAGAACGGCGTCAATCCGCGGGTCTTCGAGCAGAGCATCCACATTCCGGCGCGCCTGCGAGGCGGACCAGTCGCCCACGAGTTGCTTCTCCTCGGGAAATGAAACCACGAACTCCGCGCGCAACAATCGGCCCGCTTCTTCCTGCACCGCTGCGCGGAACGCCAGATCCGTCGGACTGCCGCCGTCCAGTACAGTGCCGATACGCACGCTCCGCTCCTGGGCGAGGCCCGGGAGGAGAGCGGCCGTCCCGACAAAGGCGGCAACCGCAATCCATCGAAATCGCGAAACAACGTTCATGGCATGGCCTTTCCCTTCCTTTGCCGCCCCGATCGGCCCGGCGCGGCAAGCCCGCCCAGGCCAGGCGCCGCCGGTATGTGTCCCGGCATCCTTGCGTAACTCTAGCAAGGACGCCGCGCCGCGCCGTTCGACCTGATACACTGTCTGCCCATGATCGAGTTTCCTTCCCTCGCCGGCGCCCGCGAGGTCTTTCAGAACGCATTCGACTTCGCCCAAAGCCAGGTCAAGGCGATCGTCGCGCGCGACCCCGGCTTCTACCCGATGTACACCGAGGGCGGCCGCTGGCGGCACGGCAAAGAAGCCTGGACCAACTGGTGCGACGGCTTCCTGCCCGGCATGATGTGGATTTTCGCCAAGCGTTCCGGAGGCGAATGGGCCGCGCGGGCAGCGAACTATACCACGCCGCTCGAACACCGCAAAATGGACCGTGACGTTCACGATCTCGGCTTTATCTTCCTCTCCACCTACCACCGTTGGTACGAACTGACCGGCAGGCAAGAGTTGAACGAAGTGGTCATCCAGGCCGGGCGCACCCTGGCGCTGCGCTTCCGGGAGAAGGGGCGCTATATGCCCTCTTTCATGGGGCCCGAGTCGCTTTTCATCGACATCATGGCCAACGTCGGGATCGTCTTTCACGCCGCCATGGAAACGGGCGACGCGCAACTCATGAACGTCGCCATGCAGCATTGCCTGACCACCCGCCGGGTGCTCATCCGCGGAGACGGCAGCTCGTCGCACGAGGGGATTTACGACCTGCAGACCGGCGAATTCCTGCGGCAATCGACGCAGCAGGGCTACCGCTCCGATTCCTGTTGGTCGCGCGGCTTGGCCTGGGCGATCTACGGCTTTACCTCGGCCTACAAGCGCACCCGCGACGCCCGCTTTCTCAACACCGCCGAGCTCTGCGCCGATTACTACATCGCAAACACGCCGGCCGACGGCGTGCCTTTGATGGACTTCGACTTCCCGCCCGAAGTCAACCAACGCAAGGAATCCTCAGCCGCCGCCATCGTCGCCGCGGCGCTCTTGCGCCTGGCCAAGCTGTGCGCCGACACGACCAAAGGCGCTTTCTACGATCGGACGGCCCGGCGCATCCTGCTCACCCTCGCCCGGCCGCCGTACCTGGCGAGCGAAACCGACGGCTGGGAAGGCATTCTCAAGGAAGGCATTTACCACCTCGACAAGGGGCTGGGGGTCGGCGAGTCGGTCATGTGGGGCGAGTACTTCTTCGTCGAGGCGCTCGACCGGGCATTGGGCTGAGCGGCGGCCTGCCGGGACCGGGTCGGTTGGGAACCGCGCCGCTGCGGGCGCCGCACGACTACCGCGACGGGCGCGGATTCCAGGCAGGCATCGAGTGCAGAACCCGCTGCAACGCCGCGCGGACCGAGAGGGCTTCCGCTCCGGCGGCCTCGGCATCGATCGGGCGCCGTTCTTCCCAATCGTGGGGAACGTCGTACATCCGCCCGTCGCTGTACAGCTTGTAGCGCTTCGTCCTGGCGAAGCGAATGCGCGGAAACGGCACTGCTTCCAGAGACGGGTCTTTGTCGTAGTGAACGAACAGCCACTCACGCGGATTGCCCGCGCCGCCTTCGAGTTGCGCCCGGAAGCTGCGGCCGTCGAAGTGGTCGCCGGCAGGCAAGGCCGCTCCGGCCAGATCGGCGAACGTCGCCAGAAAATCGCTGAAATCGATCAAATCGTCGTTGACCAGACCGCCCGGAACCGTGCCCGGCCAACGCGCAAACAACGGTACGTGGGTGCCGGCGTCGGGAGGGTAAGCTTTTTTCCCGGTCACGATCCGGTTGCCCAGCTTCGATTGAATGCCCCTTGCCGTGCCGTTGTCGCCGGTAAAGAGAATGAGCGTGTTTTCACCGAGTCCGAGCGCATCGACACGGTCGATCAGGCGTCCCATCAGGTAGTCGGCGTAGGCGACCATATCGCCGAAGTAAGCATCCGGGTCGCTTTTGAATTTCGTCTTCTCGTCGATCGCGCTGCTGTGAGGCGTGGCGACAAAGGGAGCGTGCGTCAGCACCATGGGGTAGTAGAGGAAAAACGGCTCGTCCCTGTGCCGCTCGATAAAGTCGAGCGCAAACTCGGAGAACAAATCCGGGCCGTAGTCGTCCATGCCCGTATGCGCGTACTTTCCGTTTTCGACGATTGCCGGATGCCAGAAGCGCGAAGTCTTGTTTTTGCCCGGCGGACCGACCGCGGCGTAGCGATCACGCTCCTCGATCGACAACTCGGCGTTATAAGCCCAAAACGCATGTTCGTCGAAACCCGCCTCGGCGGGCGTCATTCCCGTCAGGTGCTCGCCTGCTCCGTTCGACCCGCCCGCAAGCTGCCACTTGCCCGTCAGGCCGGTGGCGTAGCCGGCCTGCTTCAGCAGATGGGCGAATGTCGTCTGATTCTTTTCGAGGCGTCCGAACCGCCTGTAGTTCCGCCAGTTGTACTTGCCGGTCATGATCTTGTTGCGCGACGGCGTGCAAACGGGCTGCGAGTAGCAGTGGGTGAAACGCATGCCCTCGTCCGCGATGCGCTCGAAGTTCGGGGTCTTGTAGCTCCGCCCGCCGTTCGCCGAAATGCACTCGTAGCCGAGGTCGTCGGCCATGACCAGGACGATGTTCGGCCGAGCATGAGAAAAAGCCGTGAATACGGCAAGTAGCACAAGCGCGCGCATCATCGGTTCAATTCTAACGGATGGCCGCTCCGCCGTCGCCGGCAGGAAAAATTTCGAGGCGCCGCATGTTACAAATGGAGGCATGACGCGCATCCGCGTGAGCGTCCCGGGGGGCGGCTACGACGTCGCCATCGAAACCGGCTCGCTGGCCCGCGCGGGGGCATCGATTGCTGCCGCGGTCGGCCGCCGCCGCCTGTTCGTCATCGCCGACGCAACCGTTTGGAGCTTGCTGGGCGGGCGGCTGTCCGCGGCGCTCGCAGGCCATGACTGGACACTGCTCCAAAGCGACTTGAACGAGCGGCGCAAGCGCCTGTGTACGGTCGAGGAGCTTTGTTCCGCGATGCACGCGGCGGGCGCGGACCGCGGTTGCGCCGTGGTCGCCTTCGGCGGCGGCGTCGCCGGCGACGTCGCCGGATTCGTCGCCGCGTGCTATATGCGCGGCGTCGACGTCGTGCAGATACCTACTACGCTGCTGGCGCAAGTGGACGCCTCCGTCGGCGGCAAGACGGGCGTCAATCTGGCCGGCGGCAAGAACCTCGCCGGCGCATTCCATCAACCGCGGCTGGTCTTGATCGACCCGGCGACGCTGGACACGCTGCCCGACCGCGAATACCGCGCCGGCCTGCAGGAAGTCATCAAACACGGCATCATCCGCTCGGCAGCGCTGTTCGACTTCATGAACGACCGGCGCGAAGCGGTGCTCGCGCGCGACCCTGCCGCCGTCGAGCGCATCGTCGCCGAATCGGTGCGCATCAAGGCGGCGGTGGTCGCCGAGGACGAGCGCGAATCCGGGCTGCGGCGCATCCTGAACTTCGGTCACACGCTCGGCCACGCGCTGGAGGCCGAGACCGCGTACCGCCGGCTGCTGCACGGCGAAGCCGTCGCTTACGGGATGATCGCCGCGGGGCGCCTCTCCGAGCTCCGCGGTCGGCTGGACGCGGCCTCGCGCGAGCGGATCGAAGCGGCCATCGGCGGCTGCATCGCGATTCCCAGCCTGGAGGGCCTGTCGGCGCGCAGCATCGCCGCGCGCGCCGGCGGCGACAAGAAGGCCGTCGGCGGCAAGGCGCGCTTCGTGCTGGCCGACGCCATCGGCCGGGTCGGCGACGACCTGGACCCGCCCGCCGAGATGGTCGTCGCCGCAGCCGAGCACGCTCTCCAGGTTTCGCGCCGCATGGAAGCGGCGGCATAGCATGACAGAGGGCGCCGCGCGCAGGGGAGCTTCGCCGGCGGGAACCGTACCCGGCGACGAAGCCGCCGCCGCCCGGCGGATCCGCGAGATGTTCGGCCGCGTGGCCCCGCGCTACGACCTGCTGAACAAGTTGTTGTCCGGCTATGTCGACCGCTGGTGGCGCCGCCGTCTGGTGCGCGCCGTCCGCCCCTACCTGCAGCGCCCCGAGCTGCGCGCGGCCGACCTCTGCTGCGGGACGGCGGATGTCTTGCTCGCTCTGGTCAAAGAAAGACGGCGGCGCGTCCCGACCGGCGGGCAAACGCGGACGATCGGCAGCGACTTCTGCCGCCCGATGCTGGCCGCGGCCGCGGTCAAAATCGCGCGGGAAAATCCGCAGCCCGCGCTGATCGAAGCCGACGCCGCGGCCTTTCCCTTGCCCGACGGCTCGCTGGACCTGATCACGGTCGCCTACGGCCTCAGAAACCTCGCCAACTACCGCCGCGGCATCGAGGAGTTCGCGCGGCTGCTCGACCGAGACGGCTGCCTGGCCGTGCTCGAGTTCTCGCAGCCGGCCAACCGGCTATGGGGCCCGCTGTTCGAACTGTACTTTCGCCGCGTGCTGCCCAGAATCGGCAATGCCGTCTCTGGAACGGACGGCGCCTATTCCTACCTCCAACATTCGGTCGAGCGCTTTCTGACCCCCGAGCAACTGGCCGAGCTCATGCTGGAAAACGGCTTCCGGCGCGTCGAGCATCGCTTGCTCAGCGGCGGAATCAGCGCCCTGCACCTTGCTTATAAATGACCCGGGCTTATAAATGACCTGGGGCCTACAAGTGACGCGGGCGGGGGAACTCATGGGGCCGCGAGGCGAAGCCGGCGTTCAGTTCACCCGCGACCAGACGAGCTCCGACTTCGTATAGAAAACCAGGGTTTCTTCCTCCGCGCCCATCAGTATGCCGAATTTTTCTTCTCGATCGGCCGCAGCGGTATCGACTAAGTCCAATATCCGATTTTCTTTATCGACCTCGAAAAGGGCGCCTTTACGAGAACTCACGGGGCTTTCGCCTCTCCACCATAGTCCTGCCACGAAAATTCTGCCGGAATCGGTGACGGCCCCTATAGTGGCCCTAAGACCATCGGGATAGGCAAGGTCTCCCTCATGCACGACGATTCCATCGACCGAGATCAACGCAAACTTGCCGGCCGAGATGGATGCCATGGCGGCATAATTTCTGGAGGTCGCCAGAAAACCGTCAATGGTGGGGTGGGAAAGATCGGGCGGATCTCTGCCGGACCACGGCAGCAAAGAACGCACCAACTCGCCGTCCGGGCCGTACTGCCGCAGCACGTCGTGTGCCGGCTCCAACTCCTGCATGTTATTTTTTACACTCCCGAAAGCCCACAACGACCCGTCCGCGGTGAAGCCGATGTCGAAGGCATTGAACGGCGCGGTGCGCACCACGCGGACGAGCGATCCGTCCGCGCGAAACCAGGCGATGACGGACAAATAACCGCCGTGCCGGTCCATGATCGAGGCGGCAACGGCGATATCGCCGTCGAAGGAAACCGCAACGTCGCTAATATCGGGGCGGAAGCTGTTGGGCAGATCGAGCGCCTGCTCGACCGCCGGCAGCAGAGACCCGTTGGCGCGGTCGACCCAGATTGCGGTATGCGATTGGTTCTTGGAGAATATGTACCCAGCCTGATACTTGGGCAACGGTTGATCGCCCAAATTTCCGCGGGGGAAGTTTTCCGTCCGCTCCGTAATGAGTTGCCCAGCCTGCGCCGGAAGCGGCAACAGACAAGCCGAAACACCGAGAATTCGTAAGCAACGTAGCATGAGGAGTCTCCTTTCCCGATAGCCGCCGTCGGTTCGAGCCATCGCCCGACCGGATACAAAGTTCAGTTCACTCCTGACCACACGAGTTGACTTTTCAACCCCATGTAGAAAACCAAATTTTCACCTTCCGCTCCCATAAGAATTCCATAATCCTCTCCAAAAGCCGCAGACGTATCCACCAATCCCAAGGTTTTGCTTTCCATGTCGATCTCAAAAATTGGGGTCTTTGGATAATCGTTCTCAACGTTCCCTCTCCACTTTCCTTCTACAAAAATTCTCCCGGAGTCCGTGACGGCCCCCGTAACTGTATCGAAGCCCTCGGGATAGTCCGGGCTTCCCTCGTACACGATGGTTCCATCGGTCGATATCAATGCGCATTTCCCGGCCGAGGTGGATACGATCGCGGCATAATTTCTGGAAGTTACCAGAACACCGTCATAGACGGGATGGGACAAGTCGCGGGCGGCCACCCGCGGTAAAAAAGAGCGCACCAGCTTGCCGTCCGCGCTGTACTGCCGCAGCACGTCGTGGACCGGCTTCTCATCCCGCATGTTCGCTTTTTCGAGCCCGAAGACCCACAACGACCCGTCCGCGGTGAAGCCGATGTCCCAAGCGCCGAACGGCGAGATGCGCACGACGCGGATAAGCGATCCGTCCATGCCAAACCAGGCGATAAAGGACGCGAAGCGGCCTTCCTTGTCCATGGCCGAACCGCTGACAGCGATCGTGCTGTCGAAGGAAACCGCAACCCCGGTAATGTCATGGCGGAAGCTGTCGGGCAGCGCCGGCGCCTTTTCGAGAGCCGTCCCCAAGGAGCCGTCGGCGTGGTCGACCCAGATTGCGGTATGCGACTGGTTGCTGGAGAACATGTACCCGGCTTGATAGGTTGGCAGCGGCTGATGCGCTAAGCTTCCACGGGGGAAGTTCTCCGTTCTCTCCGGAGCCTGGAGTTGCGCAGCTTGCAGCGGGATTAGCAATAAACAGATCGAAGTACCGAAAATTTGTAAGGTGCGCAGCATGGGGATTCTCCTGTTTCTCCTAGCTATTAGAATTCGTTGATGCAATGGATCTCTTCACAGGGTCCGCTATCACAACAGGCTATGCCGCCGATATTCATATAGCCTATGTGCCATGGGACCTCCTGAGGCCGGGAATAGTGGAAGTTGTAAGTTCCCGTACAACTGTACTGGCAACGTCGCTCCCATATCCCGTAATGGTGCCCTATACATCCTTCCGCGCACCCGGAGGAGGCATGCACCGTGAGCGGCCGCAGCCAACTCAATATGGGGCTTCGCCACACCTTCCGCCACACCGAGACGTTTTGGTTTTGGGACGACGGCTCCTGCCGGCAGGGGTTCGACACGCCTCTGACAAACGCCCCGCCCTGTAGAAAAGCTGCTTTGGCCTCCTCGTTCGGCTGTATGCCGGCGAACAAGGATGCCAACCGCCCGCCACGCTCGTCGTAAAGAAGTCGGGCCGCTTCGTTGTCGTTTTACGCAGGCAGCAGGCCCGCGGCGGCAACCAGGATTACCGTGATCCGAAGAACTGAAACCGCGATTCTCATGATTCTGTTCCTCCCGTCGTATGGCCTTGAAATGACCCTCTACCTATAAGACTGGCCGAGGAGGCCAACGATCACAGCTTTTTTTTACTTTTTTCAACTTTTTTCGCGATTTCAACGAAAACAAGCATCCGCAGCGCGCAACACGAACGCGCAGCATGAATGCGGGCGGCCTGAAGCGCCATAATCGTTCACTCTTACGGCAGGACCGAAGATCCGCGAGACGTGGTGAGCGCCGTCCACTCCTACCTGCAGCGTCCCGGTCTGCGCGCGGACGACCTCTGCTGCGGGATTGCGAATGTCTTGCTCCCGCCGGCGGCCGAGTTCAGTTTACCTGCGACCAGATGAGCTTGTTCGGCCGGTCGCCGGCGTTTCCCGACCGCACGAGGAAAACCAGACTCTCGCCTTCCGCGCCCAGCAGCAGGCCGAAAGTCCCTTCGGGAAAAACCTCGGAGACGCCCACCAGCTCCAAGGCGCCGCTTTCCGTGTTGACCTCGAAAAGAGGACTTCGGGGGTAACGATTGTTTCTTGCTCCTCTCCAATGGGCTCGCACAAAAATCCTGCCGGAATCCGTGACGACTCCCCCCACCATCTCGAAGCCTTCGGGATAGTCGAGATCTCCCTTATGCACAACGTCTCCCTCGGTCGCCAGCAGCGCATATTTCTTGACCGAGCCGGATACGATAGCGGCATAATTTCTGGAAGTCGCCAGAAAACCGCGTTCGGTGGGATAGGGGTAAAGAGCTTCCGTAAGGTCTGCCCGCGGCAAAAAAGAGCCGGTCAGCTTGCCGTCCGGAGCGTATCGCCGCACCAAGTCGTGGACCGGTTCGATTCCTCGCCGGTCCTTCTTTTTTACGATGCCGAAGGCCCACAACGATCCGTCCGCGGTGAACCCGATCTCCGAGGCGGCGAACGGCGAAGTGCGCACCGCGCGGACGAGCGATCCGTCCGCGCGAAGCCATGCGATGACGGACGCGAAACGGCCTTCCTCGTCCATGATCGTGGCGCTGACGGCGATCGCGCCATCGAACGAAACCGCAACATCGCCGATGGTGTGGCGAAAGCTATCGGGCAGATCGAGCGCCTGCTCGACCGCCGGCCCCGGAGATCCGCCGATGCGGTCGACCCGGATTGCGGTCAGCGTTCGGTTTCCGGAGAACACGTGCCCGGCTCGATAGGCCGGCATCGGATGATGCGCCAAATCTCCGCCGGGGAAGTTTTCCGTTCTCTGGGGAGTCTGGAGTTGACCCGAGACGCTTGGTGGCGTTTTGGGTCGAGGGGGCGGCGCGCCTCTGACGAACGCCCCGCCGTGGAGAAAGGCTGCCTTGGCCTCCTCGTTCGGCTGTATGCCGGCGAACAGAGATTCTAACCGCCCGCCTTGCTCGTTGTAAAGAAGCTGGGCCGCTTCGGCGCCGTTTTGCGCAGGCAACAGGCCGGCGGCGGAAACCAGGATTACCGGGATGCGCAGAGCTGAAACCGCGATTCTCATGATTCTGTCCCTCCCTCGTATGGTCTTGAAATGACCCTCTACCTATAAGACTGGCCAGGAGGCCAACGATGACAGCTTTTCCACAAAATTTTGACGAAAGCAGGGGGCGATGCGTGCAGCATGAATGCGGGCGGCCCGGAGCGGCCGCAACCGCTCACTCGTCCGGCAGGATCGCCGTTTTCAGTCGGCCGTTGCGGCTCATCATCGACTGAAACACAGCGATCAGGTCGGAGAGCGGGGCTTCGTCGAGGATGAAGTCCGAGGCGTGGACGTCGCCGCGGCAGATGATGTCGAGCGCCTCGCGGATATGTCCGGGAGTGTGGTGAAACGTCGCCCGCAGGGTAAGCGAGCCGTAGTGAATGCGCCCGGTATCGAGCAAGATCGCCGTCTCTTTAGGGCAGCCGCCGAAAAAGTTCACGACGCCCCCGGCGCGCACCATGCCTACCGCTTGGCGCCAGGCGTGGGGCGAGCCGACCGCCTCGATCACGATGTCGGAGCCCCGCCCGCCTTCGGTGCTGCGGCGCACCTCGTCGCTGGGATCGTAACCGCGGCGCGACTCGATCACGACTTCCGCGCCCAGATGCTCGGCGCGGTCGAGCTGCATCTGACGCCGCCCGACGGCGATCACCCGCGCGCCCGCGAGCTTGGCCAGCCGCACGAACATCAGCCCGATCGGCCCCAGGCCGATGACCGTGACCGTATCGCCGGGGCGCACTCCGGTCTCGTCGAGGCCGTTCAGCACGCAGGCCAGCGGTTCGGTCAACGCCGCCTCGCGGTAGTCCGCGTGGTCGGGAATGCGGTGCGTGTTGCAGTCGGCGATCGGCCCCGGAATCTTTACGTAGCGCGCGTAAGCGCCGTTGTTGAACAGCAGATTCTCGCAAAGATTCTTCTGGTCGCGCCGGCAGAAGAAGCATTTGAAGCACGGCGCCGAATTGGCGGCGACCACGCGGTCGCCGACCTGGAAGTGCTTGACCGCCGAGCCGACCTCGACAATGTCCCCGGCCAACTCATGGCCGAGGATCGCCGGCGGCGTAATCATCTTGGCGTGGTGACCCCGGCGGTACACCTTCAAATCGGTGCCGCAGGTCAGCGCCGCCTTGACCCGCACGAGGATATCCGATGGGCCGACCGCGGGCGCCGCGACCTGCTCGATGCGCAAATCCTCCTTGCCGTACAACACCGCGGCCGGCATCGTTTCCTTCACGAGCTTGCCCGCCCCTGTGGATGCACGATCAATTTCAGCGAACCGTTGCGCGGGTTCCGCGCCAATTCCATGCCCTTGTCGAACTCGTCCAGCGTCAACCGGTGCGAGATCAACTCTTCCACGGGAAACGCCTTGTCCCAGACGATCCGCGCCGACTCGGCTTGCAAATCGACGGAAGCGCTGTAGGAGCCGAACACGGCGCGGTCTTCCGCGCAGATTGCCTTGCCGTCCAGCGTGAACCTCTCCTGCGCCGAGGTCTGCGCGAAGAGCATGACTCTTCCGCCTCTGCGCGACAAGCGCACAGCCTGCTCGACGATTCCCGGCGCCGAGGCGGCTACGATGACCACGTCCGCGCCGCGCCCGCCCGTGGCATTCTTCACCGCCCGCGCAACGTCCGCCGAGGCATCCAGCGCCGCGGACGCGCCGAGCCGCGCGCTTTTCTGCAGCCGCGCGGGCAGCCGGTCGGTGGCGATCAAGTTTTCAACTCCCTGCCGCCGCAGCAGCGCCGTAAAGAGCAGACCGATAGGCCCCTGGCCCATCACCAGAACGGTCTCTTGCGCGCCGACCGCGCACTTTTCCAATCCCTTCAAGCAGGTGTTGACCGGCTCGACGAA
The DNA here is from genome assembly GCA_965214915.1 of Bryobacterales bacterium. Classification (GTDB taxonomy): domain Bacteria; phylum Acidobacteriota; class Terriglobia; order Bryobacterales; family UBA6623; genus CATQHP01. The sequence goes on from CBDCCP010000002.1 coordinate 1,532,041, forward strand.
CGTCGCCCGCTCGAAGCCGACGCCGTCGGGTATCTTCTCGACGCCGCGCTCCACGATCCAATCCATCGCGCGCGCGTATTGGGCGAAACCGCCGCCCGCCGGCTCGAATCCGGCGGTGACTCCCACCTTCTTGTACGTCGCGCACTGGGCGTAATCCCGATGCCGGCAATAAAAACATCTCTTGCACGGAATATGATGGAACAGGCACACCCTATCGCCTGCCGCCAATTTCCGGACGCCTTCTCCCACGGCAACGACCACGCCTGCGGTTTCGTGGCCGTAAACGCGGGGAGCAGGCAAAAGATCGTATTCGATCTTCTTGAGATCAGTATGGCAGATGCCGCAGCTTTCGACCCTGACCAGTATCTCGCCGGGGCCGATGCGGGGAACCGGCAGCCGCTCGACGGCGACGGCGCCGGCGCCGCGGTAAACGGCGGCCGCCATCGTCTCGCCGGGTACGCGCATGTCAGCGAGCAAACTCACAGGTTGCAAGGAAAGCGGCCAGCGAACGGGCCGCCCGCCCGCCGTCGCGCTTCAAACGCGCCAACTGCCGCCAGCGGGCGCAACTCAGGCCGGCCTGCCGGAGGATGTCCGTTATGGAAAAAGAGCCGTCCCCGCGCAGCGCTCGATTAAAGTCGATGGGCAACGCGGTTTCCGCAGCGTCGCTCACCGCGCGAACGCAATAAAAAGGCAAGGCGCGCTCCGCCGCAACCGCTGCAACCGCCGCCGCTTCCATGTCCACCGCCTGCGCGCCCGAAGCGGCCAAGCGCCGCTTTTCTTCTACGCTCTGGACGACCCGGTCTACCGTCAGCAAAGTCCCTCGCCGGCACGAGTCGTCCGGGCAACCCGGCAACCTTCCAGCATACTCCACGCCGCCGGCTATAACCCGCTGGGCGACGAACACGTCGCCAACCTTGTAGCCCGACGCCAGCGCGCCGGCGAATCCCACGGAAACGAGAGCGTCAACCGCACCGGCTTGCGCCCGCGCCGCGGCTGCGGCGGCGCGGCGGCCGACGCCGTTCGCGGCGAACAACGCCGGGACGCCGTTCAACTCTCCGGCGGCCAGGTTTCTCACGCCTGCTTCCGCGCGAAAGACAAGCCCCTTGAACCCCGAAAATTCCCGGCGGTCCGCCGCAACGAGAAGCAGCGCCCCGCCCGTGCGCGGAACTCCGATACAGCCGCTATTTCGTGGCAATTTCTATCGATATCTCGTTGACGCCGGGCGCGATTTGCACGACGAGGTCGTCCCCTCCAGGCGACTCCTTGGTGAATTTCTCGGCATCTTCGAGCGAATACGAACCGCCGGTCGGGTCTGAGAAATCCGCCGCAACGCGATGCGCCTCCACGCGATGTCGGCCGACGCTCGGCCCAACACCGGCGGCGATCTTGAACTTTCCCCCGCTCCTCCGGCCCATGTAGGCCGTTGCCGGCGGGTGGTTCTCGTTTTCCGGCAGCAGCGTGACCCAGCCCCAATAGAGCGGCTCGCCGTCGAGCAGCACGGCGCCGTTGACCGCCGCCCGCTCGGCATCGCTCAGGAACCCTTGGCGGCGCAGCCAGCCGCGCAGCAACGCGGGCCATTGCCCCAAATCGGGGTCGCCCGGCGCGAGACCCGTGCCGTGCGGCCCGAAAGCGAAGATATGCATCTCGGCGGAGACGCCCGCATCGAGCAACGCTCGATAAAAGGTGAGGCTGTGCTTCGGCGTCACCGTCGGATCGGTGTGGGTATGCACGAGGAACGCCGGCGGAGTCGCCGCGGTCACCTTGGCGTCCGTATCGTTGTACGCCTGCGGGTTCCCGCGCAGCAGCCTGCCCGAAACCGCCGCATAGATCGGCGCCAGAAAGTCGGGCCGGGAGCTGACGCGCTCGATCGGATCGCTCGCCTCGGGGTCGCCGTCGTCGAACGCCGTTCCCGCGGCGGTCGTCAGATGCCCTCCCGCCGAGAAGCCGAGCATGCCGATGCGGTTCGGATCGATGCTCAGCTCCCGCGCCCGCGAGCGGACATAACGCACGGCGCGCTGCGCATCGAGCAGCGCGAACGACGGTTCGTACTTCGGCCGCAGACGGTAGCGCAGGACGAAAGCGTTGATGCCGAAGGAATTCAGGCGGCGCGCGACCTGCAAGCCTTCGTGGTCCGCGGCGAGGATGCGGTAGCCGCCTCCCGGATTGACCACTACCGCCGCGCCCGTGTTGTGCTCCGGCGCGGCGAGATGAACGGTCAGCGCCGGCCGGTCGATCGCTTCGTCTCCATCGGCGCCGGGCACCCCGTCGGGCCAGAGCAGAACCTGTCGATGGTCTGCCGCCGCGCCGCCGGGAACGCCGAGAAGCACGAGAATCGTGAACGTCAAAAGAATTCGCATTGGATTCGCCTCGCCCTCCGTTCGGACCCTGCAAGGGCACGGTTAGAGCGTATCACGGTTCTTCCGGCTGAAGACTTCTAGCGGACAGGCCCCAAATCCAAACGCCGCACATCCACGCCCGCGCCCGCGAAAGCCGCGGGAAACCTTTGGCGCACGAGCGGGTCGTGACCGGGAATCACCAAGTTCCGCTCGCCCGCCAAGCGCGTCAACACGTCGTATCCGTTGAGCATGTCTTCGACATCGACAACCAGGGGAAACGGGCTGCGCGCCTCGTAGTTTTCGTAGTAGTGGGCCGCGTCCGAGGCCAGCGCCAGCGGCCCCCGCTCCGTTTCGACGCGGACGACCTGCAAGCCGCGGCTGTGTCCGCCGACCTTGTGAACGCTGACCCCGGGCGCGACCTCCGCATCGCCGTCGTGAAAAACCACCCCTCCTGCATAGACGCGCCGCACCATGCGGCAAACGTGATCGGCCGTAAACGGCTGCCGCAAAATGCGGTGGCTCATGCAGGGGCCGGTGGCGTAAACCATCTCGGCCTCCTGCAGGTGCAAGCGAGCGTTCGGAAACTGCTCCAGCCCGCCCGCATGATCGTAATGCAGATGCGTGACGATCGCCGTGTCCACGGCATCGGGCGCTATGCCGACCGCGGCCAGCGCCGCAGCAGGCTCGCAGAGGACCTGCCGGCCGCGCCGCGCGCCTTCCGCGCCGTCGAATCCGGTATCGACCAGAATCGTCCGCTCGTCGTTGCGCACGACCCAAATGAAGTAGTCCATATCGTGGGGCGCGTCGTGCGCGTCGTCGAAGATGAACGACTGCCTGCGGGTGCGCGCGTTGCACTCGGCATACTTGATGGCGTACGCCTCGTAGCGGTCGGTCTGGGCCACGTTGCTTCTCCCTGGTTCTTAACTATTCACTATCCACCGGCCGGCGGCCCCTCAGAAGCGTAGCTTCATTTGCACCGCCGCCTGCCGCCCCGGGGCCAGCGCGGTTCCGGAAAACAACCCGCTGAAATTGATCACGTTGAGCCGGTCGAGGGCATTGCGCAGATCGAGCTGCACGGTAAGCGACCGCCAGGCTTGCTCCCAGATGCGGAAGCCCGCCGAAAAATCGATGCTGAGATTCGGCCGCACGCGGCCCCGCGCGAAATCGACTTTGTTGAGAATCTCTTGCGGAATCGGCTGCTCTTCCTCTTCGTCTTCGCCGCCGCCCGCGTCTTCTTGCTCATCGTCGTCGTCGTCTTCTTCGTCTTCGAGCTCGACGGGCAGGCCGCTGCCGTAACGGACGCCCGCCATGAGCCAGACGCGGCGGTGCGGCTCGAAACGGACCTGCGCGGCAACCGTGTTCCGCTGGTCCTGGCTGATCGGGAAATTTACAGCCGCGTCGCGCAGCTCGTCGGCTTCGCCGCCCTCGATGAACAGGCCGCCGGTAACGGGCGAGGCCGCATGGCCCGTCATGTTGGAGTAGCTGACGGTCGACGACCAGCCGCGCCAGCGGGGCATTTCCAGCCGCGCCTCGGTCCCCGTGATGCGCGCCGAGGCAAAGGTGATCGGGAACGACAGACCCGTGTTCAGAAAAACATCGTCGTCGATGGGGTTTTGAAACGCGCGCCAATAGCGGCTGACGTCCAGGCGCAGGACGTTCGCAATCGGCTTACGCAGCCCGATCTCGAAGAAATTCGCCCGCCCGGCGGGAACCGGCAAAGCGCCTTCGACGGCATCCAGACCCAGAGTAGGAGCGGCGCTGCTGAGCAACAGATTTTCGATGGGCGGCGGCTGAAAGACCCGGTCGTAGGAGGCGCGCAATTGCAAGTCCGCCGCGGAGACGTAGTAGCTCAAAGCGGCGCGCGGGCTGATCGCCCGGTCTTCGACCAAAAGGCTGTAGCGGTCGAAACGCACTCCAAGGTTGGCGGCGAAGGCGCCCCAGCGGATTTGGTCCTGCACGAACACGCTTGTCTCGGCGCTGCGCCGGGCATCGAAGAAATCGATGTCGAAACGGTCGGTCTCGCCCGGCTCGGCCAACTGAAATTGCTCGCGGATATCGTTGACGCGCACATCCCCGCCGAGCTTGAAGGTGTGCCGTTCGCTCTCCAGGGTGAGATCGACGACCGCCGCGCCTTCACGGAAGCCGCGGTCTTGCAGGACGTAGGCCGGCGTGGAAAATTCGTTGCTCCAGAGCCGCCCGGTCAAGTCGCGCACCATCCCGCGGACCGAGCCCAGCGAGCGCGCCGAGAACGTGTGCTGGTAATGGACTTGCCCCGCGGTTTCGGACGTTCGGCGGTCCTGGCGCTGCCCCGCTTTCTGTTGCGCCGGATCGTTCGGAACGAGGAACCCGGTGCGGTTGGAGCGCAGGTAGAAGGTGACTCGGCCGCGCTCCGCCGCGTCCTGCGCAAGGCTTGCGTTGAGGCCTGACGAGCTGCCCTTGTTGGTGAAATTCTCAAGCGCCGGCGGGTCGAGATAGCGGTCGGTGCGGCCGCCTTGAACGCCGACCGAGAAGACCGTGCCTGCGGCCGCGTATTGGTGGGAAAAAGCCCCGATGGACGTGTCGTACGCTCCGCGCTGCAAGTCCAATGCGGAGCGGTTCCCGCGCATCCCTTCTCTGCGGGTGTCGAGAGCGATCACGCCGCCGAGGCGGCGTCCGTACTCGGCGGGAATGCCCGCGGTAAGCACGTTCACCGCCGCGAACTCGCTGTTCTCGAAGGACGGCGCGAAGGCGATCGAGCGGTTGTCGTAGAGCGGCATGCCGTCGATGACGTACTGCGTGTCGTATTCCGATCCCCGCGGGTGCAAGACGGCGTTGGCTTCGAGCAGCCAGCCGGGCATGGTCGTCACCACGTCGATCGTGCTGCGGCCCAGCGTGGTCCCGAGAGTTCGATCGAGAGAATCGCCCCCGACGCGCATCGTCTGCGCAGGCTGTAGAGCATTGAGCAGCGGCGCGGGGGTTTCGACCGTCACTTCGGTACGCACGGGCTCGATTTTCAATTCGACTTCGATGGTTCGCGGCGCCGCGGAGCGGATTTCGACCCGGCCGGCATAATCCTCAAAACCCGGCCTGCCGACACGCAGCCGGTAAACCCCCAGCGGGATGCGGTGCAGCGTTGCCTCACCCTGCGCGTTGGCTTGCGCGGCGGCGGCGAACTCCGGGTTGCGGCCGACCAGCTCGACCCGCGCGGCGACCGCCCGGCCCGACGCGTCGCGCACGTTGACGCGCAACCGGCCGTCCATCGTCTGCGCCGTCAACGCCTGCGCCGGCAAGAGCATCGCAAGAACCGCAAGCGCCGATTGCCAACATCGCTTACACCGACCAAGTCTCACACGTACTGAACCCGTACACGAAATTACCTTCGATACTATACCCGATACACTGGATGGCTTTGGCCGAGCGCCCGTGTTCCGGTTTCCGGGAGTTGAGGCGGAAACGGACCGAGCGGCCGCTTTGACGCAGGGCTTCAGCCGCGGCTTTTCTCGCCAGAACATCCAGCAATCCCGCAACGCCCGGCAAGGCCATCCGCTCTCTCCCGACTACCGCGGTTCGACGCGGCGCCATTCCAGGCTGCTGCCGAAAAGCGGATGCCCGATGAACCCTCGAACCCGCAGCGTCCCGTGCGGGGTCAGCTTTGCCTTGCAACGGGCCTTGCGCCCCCGGTCGGGAGCGTAGATCCAACCCCCTTTCCATTCGCCTCTGCCCGCGTAGCGCAAGCCTCCGACTACGGCAAGGCCCACGATCGGCCGCGTCCGCAGCGCCGGGTCGGGATTGTTGCGGTCGGTCTTCGGCTTGCCGCCCATGCCCCGCGGATCGTCCGGCGGAAAGAATTTCTCTTCGATCCACACGATCGTTCCGCTGTAAATCTCGCCGTCTCGTTCGATCTTGATATGTACGATGTCTTTTTTGTTGTCCGCTTCCCAGGCGCCGACAATGGCGTCGGCATCCCGCGCAGCGCCCGCGGTCAAAACCGTTTGCAGACAAAAAAGAAAGCAAATGACGCGCATGGAATCCATATAATTTTGGCGCCGATTCACACTCATGTCCCGACGGCGAGCCTCAGGGCTTTCCCACAAGCAGCCAACCCGAGGCCAAGCCGGGAGTGGCGAAGGCTGCCGGCGCGCCGCGGCGACCGACAAGCAGTACACCCCAACTGCCTGGACCGACCGCGAAACCCGCGTCATGCTGCGAGAGCTTGCCGCCGATGACGATCGCCTCCGACGAGAACGACCGGATCGCCCGCAAGCGGCCGATCCAGCCGTTCGCCGGCGTAGCGCTCAGACTTCCAGCTTCCAGGGCTTGCGGTATTCCCGCTTGTACATGATCGCCGCCGCTTCGGGGTCGTCGATCACCCGCTCTTTTTCGACATCCCGGTAAACGCGCCGGCCGGTGCGCACCGCGGCGTTACCCAAGTGGCAGCCGATCATCGAACCGTGGCCGATCTCGACGTCCGAGCGGGGTTTTTGGCGCGTGCGCATGCAGTCGAGGAAGTTCTTCACGTGGTCCAGATGCATGTTCTCGCGGTCGGCTCGATACGCTTGGCGCGGCAAGCCGGCGGCCTTGAACTCGCGCACGGAATACATCCTGGACGCGCCCCCGCCGGGCGCCTCGTTCCCCGCCCTCAAGCGCAACGAGATCGGCAAGTACGGGGAGTACCGCACCAAGCGCTATGTCCTGGAAGCATACGACCGCTTGGCCGCCGGCGCGGCGGTGGAGAGTGCAGGCCGCCCGCGCTAGGACCCGACGATGGCGACGGCAATGGTAACGAGCGTTCCAATCACGGCGACGATGCCTATGCCCTGCACCCACAAGGCGCGGTAGATATCCGCTCGCTGGGCGGAGATGGCGGCTTGTAGTGCGGCGTTGTCCGTCTTGGTCTCGGTCCGCAACTTGGCGTTGTCCGTCTCGGTCTTGGCCTGTAACTCGGCAATTTTGGCAAGCACAGCGGCGTTGTCCGCCCGTAGCTCAGCGATGTCCGCCTTGTTGTCCGCCCGCAGCTCAGCGATATCCGCCTTGGACGCTGCATGCTCCGTGACAATCCTGTACACAGCTTCCACGATGGCTTCGGCTTGGGCATCCGAAATCCCGGATGTCCGCAGTTCCCGGGCGGCGGAGAGCGTATTGAACGTGGCGGCGGCCATGATTTACATTCTTTTTAACGACCCGCACGGGGCGTTGTCAAGGTTGCCGGGCCGCCGCCGCATCGGGTGGAGAGCGAAGAACTCACGCGGCGCGGTCAACCCTCGGCCCGGCCCGCGCGATCCTGCGCTGCCCGTATTGCGGCGCTGCCCATTTTGGCCGCTGCTTGCCCCAGGGGGGTGCGGCGCAAAATAGCCACCGCGGCTGCGATCTGCTCCTCCGAAGCCCCCGACGCCTCGAGCCGGTCAGACTTGGGCCCTGCATCGCCCAAGAAAGTGCGGCGCACGATTTCCACGGCGGTTTCGATCTCGGCCTCCGAGGCTCCGGACGCCCGCAGCTTGCGCGCGAGGCCAAGAGTATCGATGATCATACTGTATGCCTCCGACCGACGGCTGCCCCTCTTTCTAACTCCCGCCGCGGGGCGCTGTCAAGGGCGGGCCGCGTGCTGTATGCGGCTATTTGAATTGCGCTACCGCCCGGCGCCGACACGGCGCTCAGACTTCCAGCTTCCAGGGCTTGCGGTATTCCCGCTTGTACATGATCGCCGCCGCTTCGGGGTCGTCGATCACCCGCTCTTTCTCGACATCCCAGTAAACGCGCCGGCCGGTACGCACCGCGGCGTTGCCCAGGTGGCAGCCGATCATCGAATCGTGGCCGATCTCGACATCCGAGCGGGGTTTTTGGCGCGTGCGCATGCAGTCGAGGAAGTTCTTCACGTGGTCCAGATGCATGTTCTCGCGGTCCGCCCGATACGCCTGGCGCGGCAGGCCGGCGGCCTTGAACTCGCGCACGGGCTTGTCGATGCGATCCGTCTCCGGGTAAACCTCCCAGCCGGCGCGGTCGATCACCAGCACGCCCTTCTCGCCGTGCAGCAAGACGCCGTGCTCGCGGTCGGCGGGGCCGCGGCCGACGCCCAAGGCATGCTCCCACATCATCGAAAATTCGGGGAACTCATAAAGCACCTGCTGCGTGTCCGGCGTCTCCATCGCGTCGCGCGGATAGGCGAACTTGCCGCCTACGGACATCGCCGAAGTCGGCGCCTTGATGTCCATGTACCAGTTGGCGATGTCGATCATGTGCGCGCCCCAGTCGGTCATCAGGCCGCCCGAGTAGGCCCAGTACCAGCGGAAGCTGAAATGAAAACGGTTTTCGTTGAAGCTGCGCTTCGGCGCGGGGCCTAGCCACATGTCGTAATCGACGTGCTGCGGAGCAGGGCCGTCCGGCAGCGGAGGGGTCTCGCCCTTCCAATCGAGATACGCCCAGCAGCGCACCAGCCGCACGCGGCCGAGCTTGCCGCTGTCGAGGTATTCCTTGGCCGCCAGATAGTGCGATCCCGAGCGCTGCTGCGTGCCCATCTGCACCACCCGGTCGTATTTGCGCGCCGCCTTGACCATCTGCCGGCCTTCCCAGACCGTGATCGCCAGCGGCTTCTCGACGTAGACGTCCTTGCCCGCCTTGCAAGCCTCGACCGTGGGGATGGCGTGCCAGTGGTCGGGAGTGGCCACGATCACCGCGTCGATGTCGCTGCGGTCGAGCACGCGGCGAAAATCCTGAGTCAGCAAGTCGGCTTTCTGCTCGGCCTGCTCTGCGATCCGCTGTTGGGTCCTCTCCATGCGGGTCGTATCGACGTCGCAAAGCGCCACGCACTCGGTATTGCCGGCGCGCAGCGCGTCGCGCAGGTCGCCGCCGCCCATGCCGCCGCAGCCGATCAGCCCCAGGCGGATGCGGTCGTTGGCCCCCAGCACGCGGTTGGCCGAGGCCGCCGTCAGCGGCGCCGCAGCCGCGCCCAGTGCGGTCGAGGTCAGAAAAGATCGGCGCGAAGCTTGCATCGTCAATGTCTCCCTTGAAACTCCCATCTTAACAATGCGCGGGAAAAGCGCCGCGGGCGGCTTCTCGATCGATCAGCCGCCGCCGTTGCCCAGTCGGGTTCTTTGCACGATGGCCCTGTCGATGAGTCCTTCGACGGTACGGTCCACGTTGCGCATCTCGATGCGCGTCATGAAGGCCCTCGGCCCCATCTCCACGAAAAGACGGCCGAAGACCTCATCGGCAAAGCTGCTCGAAATGACGCCCACCCCGACGAAGTCGAGAGCGATGGCATGCCGCTCGCGCAACAGGTTTTCGATCGTCCGGCGAACCCGCTTGCCGCCTTGGCGCGAACTGAAATCGCGCGCCGCATGTTCCTTCATGTTGAAGGCCGCTGAAGCCTGCGGCGCTGCGTTGCTATCCACTATTCACTATCCACTGGCTGCGTAAGCGGCCTCACTATCCACTGGCTGCGTAAGCGGCCTCACTATCCACTGGCTGCGTAAGCGGCCTCACTATCCACTGGCTGCGTAAGCGGCCTCACTATCCACTAACTACGCCGGCTTGCCCTGGCTCGCCAGGCTGAACTTCTGGTGCCAGGTCGACTCGGCGCCGCCGCCGTAGCGGGCCACGTTGACGTCGAGCACGTACGGGCGGCCTTCGCGGATCGACCGCCGGCCGCGCCGGAAGGCCGCATCGAGGTCCGCCCCGGATTCGACGCGCTCGCCGGAAACGCCTTGCGACTCGGCCAGCTTCACGAAGTCGATATCGGGGTCGCCGAGGTACATCCCCGTGTACCGGTCGCTTTGGGCCATGTTGCCCTTGTAGCGGTGGTAGGCTTGGCGCACCGTCTGATAATTGCGGTTGTTCCAGACGACCGTCAGCACGGGGATTTCGTACCGCGCCTGCGTCCAGAAGCCCGCCGCGCTGTACATCACCGAGCCGTCGCCGATCGAGCAGATCACGTCGCGGTCGGGAGCGGCCAACTTCGCCCCCGCGGCGGCGCCGACGCCCCAGCCGAGACCGAGTCCGGTATTGCTGAGCCACATCACTTCGTCCTCGCGGTGGCCGAGCTTGAGCAGGCCGTACTTGCCGGTAAGGTTTTCGCTCACGACGACCGCATGCTTGTCGATGCCGCGCGCCAGCGCCGCGCCGAGCTCGTCGGCGTGGACCGGCGATCCGCCGGCATTCGCCTGGGCCGCCGCGGCCGCCTTGCGCAGCGCTTCCCGCGACAGCGCCGCGAGACGCTCCGAGCGCGGCTTGGCGATCTTGGCGCGGCGGTCGGCGGTGGTCATCGACTCCACGGCGTCCAGCAGGTCGCGCAGACCCTCGCGCACGTCGCCGACGAGCGCCAAGTCGAGAGGATAGTTGCGGCCGAGATTGCCGGTGTTCATGCCCATGCGGACGAACTTCGCCTCGAGCGGCGCTTCCGGCGCGCGGGGAACCACCCGTCCGCCGAAATCGGGCGCGCCGACGCTCATCACCACGTCCATGCCGCGCTTGGCGACAGCGGAATTCATCGAGAACCGTCCCGCGTAATGCGGATGGTGCGACGGGAAATTCCAGTAGCCTTGCAGCAGATAAGAGACCGGCAGGCCGAGCGCCTCGGACAAGCGGATCAAATCGTCCTGCGCGCCGGCCTTCCATACTTCGTCGCCGGCCACGAGCATCGGGTTGCGCGCCTCGACCAGCATGCGCGCGGCTTTCTCGACGGCGTCCCGCGCAGGCCGGGGCCGCGCGTTGGCGATAAAGCGCTTGCCCGGCAGGATGCCCTGCTCCACGCCTTTCGCTTCGAGAGCGTGATGCGCCATCGCCAGATAAACCGGGCCGCCGGGCGCCATCGTCGCCGCCTTGAAAGCCCGGCGCACCATCAGCGCCAGCGAGCGCGGTTCGCGCGCTTCCCATGAAATCTTGGTGAACTGCCGATTGACGTCCTTCTGGTCGTACCCCGGACGCGGCGCCAGCGTGCCTTCGTCGCTCCACATCTCGTTGTCGTTGAGACCCGCCGTGACGACCAGCGCCGAGCCATCCCGCGCGGCGTTGTACATCTGTCCGGCGGCTTGCGCCGTGCCGGCGATCACGTGCAGGTTGAGGAACGCCGGTTTCCCGCTCATGCGGTGGTAGCCGTCGGCCGTCGAGACCACCAGGCCCTCGTGCAGGCTGACGATGAGCTGCATGCCGGGCTGCCCCAGAAAGGCGTCGAAGAGACCCACCTCGAACGACCCGGGATTGGTAAACAGATATTCGACGCCAGCGGCCTTCATCTGGGCGACAACGGCTTCGCCGCCCGTGCCGCTGACCTTGTCGAAAGCGGCGCCGTCGGCCGCGCCAACCGTTTCCGCCGCGTCGAGCGGACGAATCAAAGATTCCGCGGCGGCCGCGGTAAAGCCCAGTCCGACCAGGCTTTCGAACAACCCCCGCCGAGACAGATTCCGAGTCAGGTAGCTTCCGATCAGTTCGCGCATGACGATTCTCCCCGCTGAGAGTGTACGACATTTGCAGGCGCCGATGGAAATCTGCAACGAAAAAGTAAAAAAGTGCGGACAGCTTGACAGAATCCCCGAAAGCTGCCTGCAATCGATTCAGAATATCCGTTACACCCGTAGGCGGGACCTATACTGTCGAACCCCCGCAGGCGCGGCTTGCGGGGGTTCGTTATAAGTACGTAGGCGTATGATAGCCGTTTTGATCGATGGCGGGCACGTTCGCGCACTCGCCAAAGATTCTAGTACTAAATATCATAATTTAGAGTATTTATAAGAGAGTTGCCGCTGGCGGACGTAGGCTTTGGTCCATTCGAAAGGGTGGGCGCTTTGGTTGTACGCTCGGATAAAGCGATCTATGGCTTGGCGCACTTTGTAAGGCGAAGTGAAACTGGCCCCTTGCAGGGCGCGGCGACTGAGAATAGAGAACCAGATTTCTACTTGGTTAAGCCAGCTGGCGGATGTCGGAGTGTAGTGGAAATGGACTTGCGGGTGAGCCTTCAGCCAACGGTCGCGCTTGGGTTTATGGGTGTTCAGGTTGTCCAACACGACATGCATTGCGACGCCGGGATAACGGCCTACGAGGCGATTCATGAAGTCCAGGAATTCGCGTCGGCGCCGCCGCGAATAATGGCCGGCCTGGATGCGTCCGGTAGCGACTTCGAGAGCGGCAAACAAGGTCGTCGTGCCATGACGCTTGTAACCGTGCGAGAAACCCGTCAAGGCGCGGCCGTCGGGCAGCCGCAGCCAGCCCTGGGCGCGCTCCAGAGCTTGGATGCTCGGCTTCTCGTCTACGGCCAAAACGACCGCGTTGTCGGGCGGGTGGAGATACAAGCCCACGATGTCGGCGGCTTTGCGGGCGAACTGGGGGTCCGTCGAGATACACCAACTGCGCCGCCGTCGCAAGGAGATGCCATGACGCCGCAGCACGCGCCAGACTTGTTGGGCGCTGACGTCTCCTAACTGTTGCGCCAGCAGGCGGCCGCTCCAGGTGGCCTGCCCCTCCGGCGGGGCTTGATCCAACTGCTGCAGAATGCGCTTCTCGCTCTGTGCGTCGTAACGCCGCGGCTTGCCGCTGCGCGCTTCATCCGCCAAACCCAGCAAGCGCCGCTGGGCAAAGCGCGTGCGCCACTTCGACACCCGCGCCGGGCGCGTGCCCAACTGCTGGGCGATCTCCTGGTTGCTCATGCCCTCGGCCGCCATCAGGATCATGCGCGCTCGCGCCGCCGCTCGTTGCTCGCTCTTGGGAGACCTGCGCCACTGCTCCAGAGTGCGCTGCTCATCCGCGCTTAAGAGAATAGGCGTTGCTCTCTTGGCCATGCCTCCATTCTATCAAAAGTTCCCTTATTTATGAAATCAAGTACTAGTAGGACGTACAACCCCGATTTCATTGAGCAACTCGGCCACGGATGCGCCGAAGAAGGGGAACGCATTCAGCGCATCCTTTACTACGATTGTGCTCCATATCGTGGTTCCAAACCCCTGCCTGTGTCCGGTAGGGACCATCGCTTTGACTATTCAGACCGTTGGCTTCACGAGTTGGCGCAGCGAGACTTGTTCGCCGTCAGGCTTGGCGTATTGAAGTTCAGGGGATGAGTTGTCCGTACGCCCATCGCTGCGCGCCCCCTTGAAGACAAGGACTTCAGACCGAACTTCGATCAAAAAGGCGTCGATATGAGGATTGGCCTGGACATGGCGAACTATGCTCAAACGCACGCCGTGGACAAGGTCGCACTTGTGACGAACGACACGGATTGCATCCCTGCCATGAAGTACGCTCGACGAGCAGGCATCCAGATAGCGCTCGTCTGCGTGCCGGGATGCACGCCGGCGCCGGAACTCCTCGCGCACTGCGATTTCAAAAGAAAAGTCGACTGGCCCTGAGTTCGAGAAGCCGGCATAGTCCTTCGCACTAGAAACCCTTCCAACGCGCCGCCCGCGAATCGAGCCGACGCCGGGTTGCCCTCCGCCCCCGCGATAAGCTCTGATGTTGGACATGCGTTATCTGCCGCCGGTTCTTTTCGCCCTGCTGTTCGCCTGCGCCGGCGACCCGCCCGAGTCGGAACAAGCCGCCGCCGGTTACCTGATGTTCGTCGGAACCTACACGCGGGAAACGAGCAAGGGCATCCGCGCCTACCGTTTCGACCCGGCCTCCGCAAAAGCAACCGACCTGGGCCTCGCGGCCGAGTTGCGCGAGCCCTCGTTCCTCGCGCCGCACCCGAACCGCAAATACCTCTACGCCCTGAGCGAAATCGACGACTACGGCGGCGGCAACAGCGGCTCCATCAGCTCGTTTTCCATCGACGCCTCGAGCGGAAAGCTGACCAAGCTCAATGAAGTTTCCTCGCGCGGCGCATGGCCCTGCCACCTCAGCGTGGACGCCGGCGGCAAGATGCTCATCGCCGCCAACTACAAAGGCGGCAGCGTCGCCTCGTTCCCCATCGGCGGCGACGGCGCCCTGGGCGAAGCCGTGTCGTTTTTCCAGCACGAGGGCGGCAGCGTCCGCCCCCGCCAAGAACAGCCTCACGCCCACTCCGCCGATTTTTCTCCCGACAACCGCTTTGCTTTCTTCTCCGACCTCGGCCTCGACTTGGTCAAGGTTTACGCCGTCGATCCCGAAGAAGCCTCGATGCAGCCCCACGACCCGCCGCACGTCGCCGCCGCGCCGGGCGCCGGCCCCCGCCACCTCGCCTTTCACCCCTCCGGCCAATTCGCCTACGGCATCAACGAGCTCGATTCCACGATATCGGCATACGGCTACGACCCCGCCGCCGGCGCGCTGACCGCGCTGCAAACGATTTCGACGCTGCCCGCGGATTTCGCGGGCGAAAACTACACCGCCGAAATCCAGGTCCACCCGTCGGGAAAATTCGTTTACGGCTCCAACCGCGGCCACGATTCCATAGCGGTCTTTTCCATCGATAAAGCGAACGGCCGGCTCACGGCGGTCGAGCAGGTCTCGACACAAGGGGAGTGGCCTCGCAATTTCGCTATCGACCCCAGCGGCCGGCGCCTGCTGGCGGCCAATCAGCATACCGACAACATCGTCATCTACAGCATCGACGCCGACTCCGGCAAGCTGACGCCAACGGGCGAGCAACTGAGCCTCGACGCCCCGGTATGCATCCGCTTTCTCGCCCCCTGACTGCTGCGCAGGCCGGAAAAACTGCCGCGCAGGCCAGCAAGACAATGGAAGCGCGTACCGCCCTGCTGGCCGGCGCCACCGGAAAAGTCGGCGGCCATTGTCTGCGCCTGCTGCTGGAAAACCCGCGCTACAAGGAAGTGCATGCGCTGGCCCGCCGTGAGGCAGCGGCGAGGCGCCCGAAGCTGATCTGGCGGCGAACGGACTTCGACGCTCTGGAAAACGCTGCGCTGCCGGCGGTCGACGACGCTTTCTGCGCCTTGGGCGTCAGGCGCGATTCCCTGACGGACCGCCGCGCGTTGGAACTCGCGGAATACGCCTACCCGCTGGCCTTCGCGAAGCTGGCCGCAGCGCGCGGCGCGAAGCGCTTCCTGCTCGTCACCTCGGTTGCGGCCAACGCCGACTCGCCTCTGTTTTACCTGCGACTCAAAGGCCGTCTGGAAGAGGAATTGCAAACTTTCGGCTTTCAGCGCCTCGACATCTTCCGCCCGAGCTTTCTGCTGTCCGCGAACGGCGTCCGCAACACGCTGAACATGCTGCTCTGGGGCCCACTGCGGCAATACCGCGCGGTCTCCCCGCTCGAAGTCGCCGCGGCGATGACCACGGCCGCGGCCGGGCCGGGAAGCGGCGTCCGCATCCATCGTTTCGGTTTCCGCGGCCCCGCGTGATATCCTGGGTTTTTCGCATGGTTAAAACCGAACGCGAATACGCCCGCGACATTGTCGAGGTCGGCAAGCTCGTTTTTCAGAAAGGCTGGGTCGCCGCCAACGACGGCAACATCTCCATCCGCCTGGACGACGAGCGCATCATGTGTACTCCGACCGGCGTTTCGAAGGGCATGATGTCCGTCGACGACATCATCGTCGTCGACTACGAAGGCAACAAGATTTCGGGACGCCTCGAGCGCACCTCCGAAATCATGATGCATCTCACGATCTACAAAATTCGACCGGACATCGATTCGGTAGTCCACGCTCACCCGCCCACGGCCACCGGATTCGCCGCCGCCGGCCGCGCCCTCGACACGGCGCTGCTGCCCGAGGTCATCATCGGCCTCGGCTGCGTGCCGCTGGCCGGCTACGGCCTGCCCGGGACGGACGCCCTGACCGAGCCGATGCTGCCGCTGATCCCCAAATACGACGCGTTGCTGCTGGGCAATCACGGCGCGGTCAGCTACGGCAAAGACGTGATGCAAGCGTACTTCCGCATGGAGACCGTCGAGCATTTCGCGCGCATCAATTTCGTCGCCGAAATGCTGGGCGGCGCGAAAGCTCTGCCGCGCCTCGAAGTTGATAAGCTATTTGAATCGAGAGGACGCTACGGCGTCGCCTCGAACGCAACCGCCGCGCCGGGCTGCCCGGTAACGGCGGAAGATACCCGGCCCGCCGCCGCAGCCGCGGACGGCAACGGCCAAGACGGTTTTTTTGTGACTCGGGAAGAATTGATCCGGCTAGTGGAAGAAGCGACCCGCGCCAGAGGAGTGTGAATGACTCATGGGTGAAGCCCTCGGAATGATTGAAACACGCGGCTTTGTGTCGCTCGTCGAGGCCGCCGACGCCTCAGTGAAAGCGGCCAACGTCAACTTGGTCGGCTGGGAGAAAATCGGCTCCGGCTACGTCACCGTGCTGATGCGCGGCGACGTCGCCGCCGTCAAGGCGGCCACCGACGCCGGCGCCGCGGCGGCGCGGCGTATCGGCGAGTTGATCTCGGTCCACGTCATCCCGCGTCCGCACGCGAACCTGGACGATATCTTCTCGCTCCAGCCGGTCGCGAAGAAGTAGTCTCCGGCCGTAGCGACCGTCATGATTTTGGCTCAAGTGGTGGGCGCCGTAGTCGCGACGCGCAAGGACCCGCGTCTCGAAGGCAAGAAGCTGCTGGTCTTGCAGCACATCGCTCCCGGCGGCCAAGCGAAGGACGCCTACGTCGTCGCGCTCGATACCGTGGGAGCGGGCGCGAACGAAACGGTGATCTGCGTGGCGGGCAGTTCGGCGCGCATGGCCGCCGGCATGAAAGATACGCCGGTCGACACCGCGATCGTCGGCATTATCGACCAAATCAGCCTCGACGCGGAAACAAGCCGATGAGATTGGCGCGGGTCGTCGGCCGCGTCTGGTCCACGGTCAAAGACCCTCTGCTGGACGGTAAAAAGCTGCTCGTCATCCAACCGATCGACGCTGACGGCAGCGACCGCGGCGCGCCCCTCGTGGCGCTGGACGCCGTGGGCGCCGGCGCGGGCGAAACGGTTTACTGGAGCGGCCGGCGCGAAGCCTGCTTCGCCTTCGACCCGCAAGCGCCCTCCGACGCCAGCATCACCGGCATCGTCGACAGCATCGCGCACGGGGAATCATGATTCTCGGCAAGATCGTCGGCGAGGTCGTCGCTACCGCGAAGCACGAGACGCACGAAGGGATCAAACTGCTGCTGGTGCGCCAGTTGGACCTCGCCGCGCGGGAGCGGGGCGCGCCGTTCGTCGCCGTCGATACGCTGGGCGCGGGCGTCGGCGAAACCGTGTTGATGACTCAGGACGGCTGGGCCGCGATGACCGCCGTGAAGCGCATGAAAGCGCCGATCGACGCAGCGGTGATCGGCATCGTCGACAGCATCGAGTTGTCGCCCGAGGCAGGCGCGGACCGAAAATCTTGACCTCGTCTCCCCGGCGCGCCGCTTGATACGATGGCTTGGTCCATGCGGCCCGTCAGCCGTCGTACGATTCTGACCGGCTTCCCTGCCCTGACTCTCCGCGCGGCCGGGAGGGGAACGCGCCTCGACGCCCCCCGCGTGGAGTTCTCCGACGCTCTCACCGGCCGCGAAATGTTCCGGTTGACGGACCCCAGAGTCCTCCATCATCTCCCGGCTTATTGGCATCGCCGCCTCGCGCAGGACAATTCGTTTCTGCTGCTCGCGGCCGAGCGCTCCGTCGAGCGCCAGATTTATCGTCTCGATCTCAAGCGCCACAGGCTGACGCAACTCACCGACGGCCCCGGCATTCACCCTTATTCTCCGCACTTGAGCCGCCGCGACCGCTCGTTTTTCTATTTGCAAGGCAACGAGCTGTACGAAGCCTCGATCCGCGGCGGCGGCCGCAAAACGCACTTCAAGTGTCCGGACGGCTGGATCTTGACGGGCGACCTGGGTATCTCCGCCGATGACAGCCACGCGGCCGTCGTCGAGATGCGCGAGGCCCATTGGCAGCCGACCCCCGAACGGCAGTTCGCCAGAAAGCCGCAGTGCAGAATCCGCGTCGTTCCGCTTGCGCAGCGCGCCGCGGCCGGCGCCGCCCGGATTGTTGCCGAAGAGCGCCGTTGGCTGTCGACCCCCCAGTTCCGGCCCGGACGCTCGCAGTTGCTCTACGCCCGAGAAGGCCCCCCGGAAAAGATCGCCAACCGTCTATGCCTGACCGGCCTCGACGGCAAGGGCAAGAAGAATCTTCGGCCGACAACCGAAGACGAGCGGCTGAGTAGAGAATGCTGGTCCCGCGGCGGCTCCCGGATCCGTTACGTCCATTACCCCGACGCGGCGGACCGCCGGGCGACGATCCGCAGCCTCGATCCCGACACGCTGGAAGAAACCGTCGACTCGCCGTGCTCGGCGTTCGGATGGTTCGCGGAAAATGCCGACGGCTCGGCGATCGTCGGCGCCAGCCGCCGGCCTTCGGGCCCCAACCTTTACGTGTTGTTCCCTCGCCTGCAGCGCGAAATCACTCTCTGCGAGCACCTGAGCAGCCGCAAGCCTTATCCGATCGCCGGCACAGAGCGCATGGACCACAACGCGGCGCTGCCCGACCCGGTCGTTTCCGCCAACAGCGAGTGGGTGTACTTCGTAACCGACCGGGAAGGCAAGCCCGCACTCTACGCAACGCAGCTCGGCGATCTGGTCGAACCGACGTAACGGCGCCGCCCGCGGCCGGGTCGCCTGAAAAATTTCTTGACTCCCAGGTTCACTACAGGGTTTATACTGAACGTGCAGGCAGCCCCGGGGCGACCGAACGGGCGGCCGCGGCGTCATGAACGCCTTGACACAAGCAACGGGAATCGTCGGCCGGCGCATCGCCGCGGCGGCGTGCGCGGCGATGCTGACGGCGCTGCCGGCCATTCCCTGCGCGGCGGCATTTTTCGAGGCAATCGAAACCGACGCTCACGCCTGCTGCGGTCACCGCCGGGACCATTCGAGCACGCCGTTCTCGGATGCTTGCGAGCGGCTTTGCGCGTCCGCTGCGTCCGTCTTGCCGCCGGATGCGGCGCCGCCGGCGCTCCCCGCGGACGCCTCGGCCGCGGCCTGCCCCGCCCCCGCCGCGAAAAGTCGTCCCGGCGCGTCTTTCATCCAGGCCGTTCCGGCGGGATCGCCGCCGCGATTCGTGCTGCACTGTGCGTTCTTGATCTAGTTCCGCCAACGCAAGCAATCCGGCCCAGCCCGCTTGAGCTTCGCCCGAGCGCGGTCGGTCCCGCCCGTAAACTGCCGGAAAACTTCGGAGGAACAAAGTGTGAACTGGAAACTTGCATTCTGCCTGCTGCTGGCCGCGCCGGCATACGGCGAACCCTACTCCACAAACCACGACGCGCTGCTCGCCGGCTACATCGCCGAGGCGCTGGAGCGTAACCCGGGCATCCGCGAGTCGTTTGCGCAGTACCGCGCCGCCTTGCAACGGTTGCCGCAAGTCGCTGCTCTTCCCGACCCCCTGCTGGAGTTGACGCAATTCGCGCGGTCTCCGGAAACACGCGTCGGACCACAAACCACGGCGCTGGGCGTCTCGCAGCGCTTTCCCTGGTTCGGAAAGCTCAACGACCGCAAACAAGTCGCCGCGAAAGAAGCGGCCGTGCTGGCCCGAAACCACGAAGCCGCGAAGGCGGAGGTCGTGCGGCGCTTGAAGCTCGCCTACTACGATCTTGCCTATGTTGACCGCGCGATTCGCATCACCGAGCAGGATCTCGATCTGCTCGACCACTTCGAGACCCTGGCGCAGGCCCGCTACGCCCAAGGCGTCGGCTTGCAGCAAGCCGCAGTGAAACTGCAAGCCGAGATCACCCGCGGCCTCAACAACCTCGAAACCTTGCGCCGGCAGCGAACGGATGCCGAAACCGTACTCAACAGGCTGAGGAACCGCCGCGCGGGGGAGCCGGCGCCGCAAATCGAGCTTCCTCCCGTGCCCGACGCGTCCGTCGATTTCGAGGTTCTCCATGAGGTCGCCCGGCGGCATCGGCCGGAAATCGCAGCTATGTTCGAGCGGATCGAAGGCGCCGAAAAGCGCCTGCACCTGGCGCGGCGAGAACACCTGCCCGACGTGACCGTAGGCGCCGGCTTTATCAATGTGCTTGGCCGCCGCGACCCTGCCGGCCTGCTCTCGCCTCCCGACGGGAACGGCAAAAACATCTACAGCGTCACTGTCGGCATCAACTTGCCCATCTCCCGCCGCAAGTACGACGCCGGCGTGCTGGAGGCAACCGAACGGCTCATCGCCTCGAAGCAACGCTACCGGGAAACCGTCAACGAGGCCGATCTGTCGGTGCGCTCGGTCGGTTTTCGCCTGCAAACCATACGCCGGCAGATCGACCTTTTCGAAAGCGCGCTGCTGCCGCAGGCGGAGCAGGCATTGCGTTCGACCGAAGCCGCCTACTCGACCGCGACCGTCGGCGTGCTCGATCTCCTCGACAGCGAGCGCATGCTGCTCGAAGTCCGGCTCGGCTTGGCGCGGTTGCAAAGCGACTTCATGAAATCGCTCGCCGAAATGGAGCGGGCGATCGGAACCGCGTTTCCCGCCGGCAAGCCGAGCGCCGGCAAACCAAGCAAGGAGCAACCATGACAAACCGCGCGAAAACGCTCCTCATTGCCTGTGCGGCGTTCGTTCTCGGCCTGGCCGCATCGAGCCTCGTCAACCGCAACTCGTTCGATGGGCAACACACCGGTGAAATGACCGGCGGCCATGCAGGCCCGCCCCCTGCGCCGGCCGCGGCCGAGCGAAAAATCCTCTATTGGCGCGCCCCGATGGACCCCGATTTCATTTCCAACAAGCCGGGCAAATCGCCGATGGGCATGGATCTCATCCCCGTTTTCGAAGACGAGACGCCCCCGGCGGACGGCGCCGTGCGAGTATCCCCCAATTTTCTGCAAAACTTCTCGGTGCGCACCGCCGTTGCCGAGCGGGGCAGTCTCACATTCGAAATTCGCACCGTCGGCACGCTCGGCCACAACGAGGAAACCGTCGTCTCGGTCAACACCAAATACGACGGCTGGATCGAAAAGGCCTACCGCAACAACGTCGGCGAGCTTGTCGCAAAAGGGGAGCCGCTGTTCGAGGTTTACAGCCCCCAACTCGTCACCACGCAACAGGAGTACCTGGCGGCGCTCGACTATTCCCACAAGCTTGCCGGCTCGGCCTACCCCGAAGCCGTCGAGCGGGCGCGGGCGCTGGTCGAATCCGGACGGGAACGGCTGCGCTACTGGGACGTCGAGGACCGGGAGATCGCCCGGCTCGACGCCACCCGCAAGGCCGCGCGCACCGTAACGGTCTTCTCGCCGGTCTCCGGATTCATCGTGAACAAAATGGGCGACTCGCTGGAAGGGATGCGCTTGACGCCCGGCATGACGGTCATGAAGCTCGCCGATCATTCCCGCCTGTGGGTCGAGGCCGAGCTTTATGAGGACGACATTCGCCGCGTCCGCGAGGGCGCCCGCGTCAGCGTGCAGGCGCGGTCGTTCCCCGGCAGCAAGTGGAGCGGGCGCATTACCTTGTTCGATACGGCGCTCGACCCGCGGACGCGCACGCTCAAGGCGTTCGCGGAAATCGACAATCCCGATCTGAGGCTGCGTCCCGGAATGTTCGTCGATGTCGCCATCCGGCCGCCGGGCATCGCCAACGCCGTCACGATTCCCCAACAGGCGGCGCTCCATTCGGGCGAGCGTTCCCTTGTCATCGTCGAGCGGAGCCGCGGCGTCTTCGAACCGCGCGAGGTCCGTCTCGGCTCCGTTGCGGGGGACAGACAGGAAATCATTGCGGGAGTAGCGGCCGGCGAGCGCATCGTGACTTCCTCGCAGTTCCTCATCGATTCGGAAAGCAATCTGCGCGCGGCGGTCGGCCGCTTGCTCGACAACCCGGCCGAGCCGATGCCGGCGCAGCAGCACGGAGACGGAACGCATGTTGGCCAACCTCGTTGAGTGGTCGATTCGCAACCGCTTTCTGGTCGTCGCCGCGGCCCTGGCGGCGGTCGGCGCCGGCCTCCTCGCAATCGCCGACATCCCCTTGGACGCGATCCCCGACCTGTCCGACGTGCAGGTGATCGTGCGCACGGAATATCCCGGCCAAGCGCCGCGCATCGTCGAAGATCAGGTCACCTACCCGCTGACCGCGCAGATGCTTTCGACGCCGCACGCCAAGACGGTGCGCGGGTACTCGTTTTTCGGTCTATCGCTCATCTATGTCATTTTCGAAGACGGCACGGACCTTTACTGGGCGCGCAGCCGCGTGTTGGAGTCGTTGAACTTCGCCGCCGGCCGGCTTCCTCCGGGCGTGACTCCCAACCTCGGACCCGACGCAACCGGCGTCGGTTGGGCGTTCATGTACGCGCTCAAATCCGACCGGCACGATTTGAGCGAGCTGCGCTCGATTCAGGACTGGTTTCTCAAATACGAGCTTTCCGCCGTCCCCGGGGTGGCCGAAGTCGCCTCCATCGGCGGTTTCGTCAAGCAATACCAGATCACCCTCGACCCCAACAAGCTCCGCGCCTACAACCTGCCGATCTCCAAAATCCGCGAAGCCGTCCGCATGAGCAACCGCGAGGTCGGCGGGCGGGTGCTGGAAATCGCGGAAAAAGAGTTCATGATCCGCGGGCGCGGCTACTTCGAATCGCTCGACGACATCCGCCGGACGGCGCTCGGAGTGGACGCGCGCGGAATCCCGATTCTTCTGCGCGATGTCGCCCGCGTCCATATCGGCCCCGAGATGCGCCGCGGACTCGCCGACTGGGACGGCGAAGGGGAAACTGTCGGCGGCATCGTCGTGGTGCGTTCCGGCGCGAACACGCTGCAGGTCATCGGCGACGTCAAAAAGCGCCTCGAAGAGCTCCGGCCGGGACTGCCCGCAGGCGTGGAAATCGAGACGGCGTACGACCGTTCGCACTTGATCGAGCGCTCCGTCGCGAGCCTGAAAGACGCCTTGATCCAGCAGTTCGGCATCGTTGCCTTGGTCTGCATCCTCTTCCTCGTTCACTTTCGAAGCGCCCTTGTCGCCGTGATTTCGCTGCCGGTCGGCATCCTCATGGCGTTCACTGTCATGAATTGGCAGGGCATCGACGCCAACATCATGTCGCTGGGCGGCATCGCGGTCGCCATTGGAACGATGGTCGACGCCGGGATTGTCACGGTCGAGAACGCCCATCGGCATCTTGCGCGCTATCGGGGCGTCAAGCCCCACTGGCGGATCGTTGCCGATTCCTCGAAAGAGGTCGCCCCGTCGCTGTTTTTCTCTCTGCTCGTCATCACCGTTTCGTTCCTGCCCGTCTTCGCGCTCGAGGCGCAGGAAGGCCGCCTGTTCAAACCCCTGGCGTTCACCAAAACGTATGCGATGGCCGCGGCGGCTCTGCTCGCCGTGACTCTGACGCCCGTGTTGACCGGCTATTGGGTTCGCGGCAGGCTCCTCCCGGAACGGAAGAATCCGCTGAGCCGGCTGCTGACCGCGGTTTACCGGCCGGCGCTCGCGCTCGCGCTGCGGCTGCGCTGGTGGATATTGGCGGCCGCCGCGCCGGCGCTGGTCGTTACGGCAATCGCCTTCAGGGGACTCGGGTCGGAGTTCATGCCGCCGTTATGGGAAGGCGATCTGCTTTACATGCCGACCACGCTGCCCGGCGTCTCCATCGCCAAGGCGCGCGAAATTCTGCAGCAGACCGACAAGATCATCAAGACATTCCCCGAGGTCGCGCACGTCTTCGGCAAAGCGGGCCGGGCGGAAACCGCCACCGACCCGGCGCCCCTGTCGATGCTCGAAACCGTGATCGCGCTCAAGCCCCGCAGCGAATGGCGCGAAGGCATGACGCCCGAAAAGCTGACCCGGCAGATGGACGCCGCGCTGCAAATACCGGGAGTGACCAACTCTTGGACCATGCCCGTCAAGACGCGCATCGATATGCTCTCGACCGGAATCAAGACGCCCGTCGGCGTCAAGATCGCCGGGCCGGACCTGGCCGAGCTGGAGCGCATCGGCAAGGAGGTCGAGCGCGTCATGCGCGCTCTGCCGGGCACGGCGAGCGTCTATGCGGAAAGAGTCATGGGCGGCAATTACCTGGACTTCAAGATCGACCGCCGGGAGATCGCCCGCTTCGGCCTGACCGTCGGCCAGGTGCAGGAAGTCATCCAATCCGCAATCGGCGGCATGAATATCGCCGTGACGGTCGAAGGACTCGAACGCTATCCGGTAAATCTGCGTTACGCCCGCGAGTTGCGCGACGATCTGCCGGCCTTGCGCGCCGTGCTCGTACACACTCCGGCCGGACCGCAGGTTCCGCTGGGACGCCTCGCCGCTATCCGCTACGTCGTCGGCCCGCCGGTCATCAAGAGCGAAAACGCCAAGCCCAACGCCTGGGTTTATGTCGATATCCGCGATGTCGATGTAGGCTCCTACGTCGAGCGGGCGCGCCGCGCGGCAGCCGAGGAAATCGAGCTTCCGGCCGGCTACAGCATGGCCTGGAGCGGGCAATTCGAATCCATGCAGCGCACGCAGCGCCGACTGCTGTACATTGTGCCCTTCACGCTGCTGCTGATTTTCGCGCTCATCTATCTCAACAACCGCTCCATCGCCGAAAGCATCATCGTGCTGGCCGGCGCGCCGTTCGCCTTGACCGGCGCGGTCTGGCTGCTGTACGCCCTCGATTACAACCTGAGCGTCGCGGTCTGGGTCGGCATGATCGCTCTGGCGGGACTCTACGCGGAAACGGCGATCGTTCTCTTGCTCTACCTCGACCGCTCCTACCGGGATTTTCTAAACAAGGGCCGACCGACCGACCGCAACGGACTGCTGCAGGCAATCTACGCCGGCTCGGTGCGGCGCGTCAGACCGATCGTCATGACCGTCGCGACCGACGCGTTCGGGCTGCTGCCGATTCTCTGGAGCAGCGGCACGGGCGCCGACGTCATGAAACGGATCGCCACGCCGCTCATCGGCGGGATCGTCACCTCCGGCCTGACAGTGCTGCTGCTCATCCCCGCGGCGTACTACTTGCGGCGCGGACGCGGCCTGCCCGCGGGCAAGCCCTTTACCGGCTTCGCCGACCTCGAGGAAAGCGTATGATTCTCCGCATCGTTCTTCTGGCCGGACTCGCCGCGGCGCTGCACGCGGCGGACAACGCATTCGACGTCGTCCATCGCAAAAAGCTGCTGCCGGACGGCCGCGGCGTTCTCGCTATCGGAGAAGAAGAAATTCGCTTCGAGGCGCGAGACGCCGGCCGCAGCCGCCGCTGGAAATACGCCGACATCCAATTCCTCGACCGCCTCGACCCGACCGAAATCGTCGTCGTCACCTATGAAAACGCCCTGCCCTTCACCGGCCGGGGCAAGCGCTACCGCTTTTCGCTGACTTCCGGCGAGATCGACAACGAGCTGTTCGCAGAGATGACCGAGCGACTCGCCAAGCCCGTCTCGAACCGTGCGTTCGTCATCCCGGCGGAAGACGTCGAATTCGCCGCCGGCGCGAAACATCTCCACCGCGCGGGCGGCTGCCAGGGCCGACTCGTCTTCACCGCCGAAGCCGCTTACTTCCAGAGCGCGGGCGGCAACCACTCCCGCGAATGGATGCTCGACCGCGATATCGAGTCCGTGTGGTCTGCCGACCCGTACCGCCTCGAGATCCACGCGCGCGACCCCCGCGGCGCCCGGTTCCGCTTCCTGCTGAAGGAATCCCTCGACGGGCGGTTCTACCGGCGCTTGAAGCTGCGATTCATGCGGCTGCCGGAACAATAAGCTGAAAATCGTTCGAGGACATCGGCTCGTAGCCCTGCGGCCAGCGGCCGCTCAATTCGATCAACACGCGCTGCTTGGACTGCGCAGGAACCGGATTGACCTTGACCACATGCGCGCGGTACTCGCCGGAGGCACAGGCCATTGCCTCGGCCAAGTCGCGGGCCAAGTAGCGGGGCGCCCAGCCGATCATGTAGTAGTCCTCCGTCTGAATCTGAACGGCAAAAGCGGCCGTCGGGTTGGTCAACTCGATGGCGGCGTAAAGGGTTTCGTCGGGCTGCAAGCGGTTAATCCGTTCTCGCGCCTCGTCGTTCGTATGCCGCCAACCGTGGAGAAAGAATCGGCAGTGGAAGGCTCCGTCCGGCTCTTTCTCGATCTTGGGGAATACATGAAAGTCGTCCGTGACGCGGTAGCCGCCGTCGACAGCCAGGATTTCTAGCGGGTCGGGGTCTTGCTCTTCGATGGCCAGAAGATCGAGATATTTTTGAAAGCCGGAGCCCTCGCGCCACTTGGTCATGACGCGATTCGAGAACAGAGGAAAGAGCCATTTGGAGGTATAACGACGGTTGAAGTCGGGAAAATCGTATAGGGGAGCAAATCCGCTTTTTTCTGCAGCCTCCTCTGCACCGCGGATGTAGCCAAAGGAGTATCGGGGCAGCGAGACATCCGCATCCAGCCTGCCCACCGGGAACCATCGCCGGCTCTGTTCCTGGTCTTGCCAAGCCAGGAACACGGTTTTCTCGCTCATCGGAAAATCTCCTGCAACCGCCCGCAATTATAATGCAGCAGCGCAACCGCAAAAGCTCGCGATACAGGCGTCATCCAACTGTCCGGGATTCTCTCGACTATTGTTCGAACAGCCTCCGAGTCCGGAAAACCGAGTTTGTGGAATGCCCTCTCAAAAAATTGCCGGTGATCGGACTCCCGCACACACCAGTGTATCAGTTTCAGTGGCGACGGCCCGCGGGCGGCGGTTTCGGCAACGAAAACCGCACCGCGCGCCCGCTTCGCATAGCTGTCGATACCCAACTCATCCAGGTAGCGCTGGCGGCTCTTCTTATCTCCGGTATCTAATAGCTCACGACCCAGCGAGGAGGCATGGTCAAAGGTCGGCGCGAGGTGGCCCCGCCAGTTTCTCTCGACATGCTTGCGCAAGATGCCCCAGTTCTCATGATGCCGGTCCACGTTGCCGATCACAGCGTCGAAGATAAGGTGCCCCGCCAGCTTTACCCTGCACTTCTCGGCAAAGGAACTCGACGCGAAAATATCCATGCTGGCAAAAATTCGCTGCACGGTATGCATTTTCTGCTTGAATTTCTGATCGGGGTCGTAATCGGCATCCATGCTGTGGAGAATCTGGTTGCCGTGATACAACTCGTATTCGGAAGTGAAGCTCTGCGTGATCGAGCCGCGCCGCGGCTTGCCGTCCGCGGCGCGGTAGATCGCCAACTCAACCCGGGGCGCGAGGATACGCATTTTGCGGGCGATCTCGTAGGCGATTTTCTCCGCCCAATGCCCACCCGTATTTTCTTTGGGAAACTTGAAGAGCCAGTCGGGGCCGTCGGGATCGTCCGGCTTGCGGAACCAGAACTTCTCCTTGCTGCCCATCGCCTCCGGCCCTGTCTCCCATTGAGGATAGACCTCCACGATCGGATACTCCGCAGCCATGCTTTCACCCTACCGCCCCCACTACCCCATTTTCTCCCGCAGCATCAGCAGATCGCCGTCCAGGCCACGCTGCAGGGTGTCCAGGCGCGGCGAGACGGCCGCCGCGTGTACGGCCGAGAGGCGCGGCAGGAGAAAGGGAAAGAGGCTCGGGCTGTCGAGCAGGCCCGTCATGACCGCGGAGCGGGCCGCTCCGGAGCGCAGGCAGGCCTCCAGCAGCCAAGCGGCCGGCGCAGGGTCCCGAATCGCATGACGCTCTCCGCGGGCATAGACGCCTTTGCTCGGCGTGTCGCGCAAAACGCCCCAATCGACAAAAGTTCGCAGCACCCGCCGGGCCGCCCGCGCTGCGGTCTCGCGCTCTCCGTACCGCTCCCGTATCCGCCGTTGAACCTGGGCCGCGGCCGCCGTGCCTTGCAGTCGTAGCAGCCTGCCCGTATGCGCGGCGACCGCGCCCCAAAAGGGGTAAACCGCCGCCGCCATGCCCCAGTGAACCGCGATGCGGTCTTTTTGCTGCAAGCCCCGCAGCAGGCGCAGCCCATCGTCCCGCAGCGCCTCAAGCCCGGCGGGCGCGTCGAGCCAGATCTTGAGCAGAATGCCGACTGTCTTGTCTCGGTTGCATCCTCGAGCTTGGCCGCCGACTGAAACCTTGTCGCGCAACAACTGCTGAAGCGCGTCGTTGACGGCGGCCCTGCCGTTCCCGCCGGCAACCAGCTCGGCCGTCCGCTCGAACCATTCCAAACGGATGCGCTGGCTGAAACCGATCTGCGCTTGCCGACTGCTCATGCGCCCCTGCTTTCGATGCGCACCAACGGAACGACAAGCTCTTCGAGCGAGGCCCCGCCGTGGCCGACAATGCGCTCGGTCTCGCGCACGAATGCCTTGCGGCCGGGAGCCAGCAGCGGCCAATAGTCTTCCGGCAGCCCGACCGGCGGCCATTCCAGAGCTTCGGGAAAGCGCTCTTTGACTTGAGCGCGCAGCAGAGCGTCGGCATAGATGCGCGCCCGCTCGCCGCGCAGGTCCGCGGCCGCCCCTTCAGCGGGACGCCCGCACCCGGCGGCCTCGATATTGCCGTGGTCGGAGGTCAGCCAGACGCCGAACCCGTTGGCCAAAAGCAGATCGACAAGCTCCGCCAGAAACGGTTGCGCGGCCCATTGCCGTACCTGGTTATGCATCCCCGCAATGCCCAGCTTCATGCCGTGCGCGATCCTGTCCACCGTGTCCACAACCAGGCCGGCGGCGCGCTTTCCGTGCAGCATTTCCTCCACGCCGGCCAAGGAGGCGGCGGCCTGCCCCTTGGCGTAGGCGACCTCCTGCCGCTTCAGTCCCTGGTCCTCCCAGAACCGCTCCCACAGCGCGCGCTCCTTGTCGGTGGTATGGATGCTGTCCGGGAAGTAGAGGGGCGGTTGACCGGCAAAGACCGCCTGACGGGAAACGGAGGTGACGGTCGGTATCCAGGCGAAAACCGCGTTCTCGCGGAAGCGCAACCCCGGGCGCTGCCGGGCAAGCTCCTTGCGCACGGCGATCCACTGGTGCAGCGCCAGCCCGTCCACCACGACGAGCGCCGCCTTGCGCTCCCCGCCGCCGGCGATCTGCCTGGCGAGGAAGCGCGGAACGTGGTGCAGCATGACCGGCGGATCGGGCGGCAGGGCGCTCAATCCCGCGTAGCGTTTTGCCAACCACGGCGCGAGAGCGGCGTCGATGCGCATCTGCAGATGCTCCATCCTCCGGCGCGCCTCTGCGGGCAAGACCGTACCCGACTCCAGAGCAAGGTTGACCAACTCGGCCCAGGTCTTGGCGAAACGGAACCAGTCGCCATGCCGCGCATCCTCTTTCGGCGCGGCCGCGGCCGTGTCGTCCATGCGGTCCAGAAGGCGCTCCATACGGCGCTTGCGATCCGCTCGCTCGTCCGTGCGGACGCCCAGGGCGAACCACGTCTTCGCCAACGCTGCGGTCCGCTCATGGGCAACCGCCCGCAGAAACCCCTCCAGGAACAGGTTGTCGATGTAAACGCGCACGTCGTCGTGTTCGAAAGGCAAATCCGCGGGCCCGGAAAATTCGAACCGACGGGAGGCTTCCTTCCCTTCCCCGCCGGCCGCCCGGTCGAGAAAGACGGGCCAGCGTTCCTGGAGAAAAGCGAAAAAAGCCTCCCGGTCCGGCACGATCGTTTCCAGCGGCCAATCCGCGAAAGCGCCGCGGCGCCGGAGGACCTGGATCAGGCGCTTGTCCAGTAAAGCGGGAATGCGCAGTCCCCGGTAGTGGCGGCGCAACAGCATGCGCAGCAGATCGGGCGGTTGCTCGATCGTCTCCGGCGCGATGTCGAAGACATGACGCAGGACGAAATCCTTGCCGGCGTTCTCGCCCAGCACGCCGGGACCGCTCTTCTCGCGGGCGGCGTAAAGCGCGTCGAGATCCGCGCGGTCCAACGCAGCCGGAAGAGCAGGACTCAGGCCGGGAAACATCTCTGCGAGGCTGAAAGATAACCTGCGGCCCGCCTGGAGCAGGTCGTAGGGCAGAGCGCCGAGGTCGCCGCCGGCGAAACGCAACACAACCGCCAAGTCTTGCCCCTCGCCCCGGTCCCAGCGCGAGCGGAACCCGGATTCGTAGGCGTAGCGGAAGGCGACGGGATCGTCGAACGCGAGCAACTCGAAGCCCCGCTCGCGCACCGCCGCCAGAACGCCCTCATCCAGCAGCAGGCCGTCTGGGTCGGCAACCAACGTCAGCCGCGCCGAGCCGGGCGTGAACTCGCTCAAGATCCGCTCGCGCCAGCTACTCATGGGAACCCCGTGTCCATGCATCAAGGGCCTGTAGGGCTGCCTGTTTGCAGGCAGACGGCGCATGATCCATTGACACGTCCCGCATCGCGATTTTCTCAGGTCGCAAGGCGGCGGCGGAACCAGTCGGCGAGTTCGGCCTCGCCAACTCGTCCGCTTGCAACGTCTTCCATGATCTGGACCGCATCCAATGGATCGAAATCGAGGCGTCTGCCGTTGTTGTTTAAAAACAAGCGCGCTACAACCCATGCCGTACGCTTGTTGCCATCGACAAAGCCATGGCTCCTTGCGAGACCGTAAGCGTAGGCCGCCGCCAACTCGGCTGCATCGGGCTCGCCGTAGCCCGCAAGGTTTAGCAGTCGGGCCAACGCGGATTCAACCGCACCCGGGTCGCGTATACCGTGCAAACCGCCATGTTCGGCAAGCTGACAGTCATGAATCGCCAGGACGACACTCAACTTAACCCAACGCCATGGGCCGTGGTCCTCGGCACTCACTTGGCCAGCGCCCGAAGCACCTTGCAGTCATCATGCATGATCTCTTCGGCGAGCTTCATCTGGTGCGCGAAATCGGGATCGTAAGGGATAAGCCGGTAGCCGCCGTCCGGCGCCTCGGTGAGATAGAGCGTGTCGCCCTCCTTCACCCCGAGCCGCGCCATCGCCTCTTCGCTGAGAGCGAGGCCGGAAGAGGCGCCGGCCGCGGCCACCTTCAAGGCGAGCATGTGGATCTCCGCTGCATATAACCGTGATTATAGAGGGACGCCCGACTCTCCGAGCCGAAGCCGGACATAAGCTTACCGGCCGTTCTCATGCGGCCCCACGCCGCGGGCGATGCTGTACGACGCCTGCATTCTCATGAGCGTGTCCGTCTTGACGCCGAACGCCTTCTCGATACGCAGCGCCATCGTGCCGGACAAACCGGAGCGGCCGTCGAGAAAAGCCGACAGCGCGGGTCGCGAGACGCCGAGCGCGTCTGCGGCGGCGGCAACGGTCAGGCCGAGAGGCTCAATAACCTCGGTCTTGACGAATGCGCCGGGGTGCGGCGGGTTCAGCATGCGCATGACGCTTCTCAATTTACACGCTCCATACTCGAAGAATAAATGGTCAATAAAAGCTCGGAGTCGTCGATGAGCCGGTAAACCGGCTTCTTCCCGGAGAGTTTCTCGCTTTCGCTCAAAATGATGGGGACTCCGTCGCCCCGCTTCTCCATGTAAAACCCGCGCCCCACGCCGCCCGTCGTTTCCGCTACGGGCGTCTCCGCAAGCAAACTCGTAATCAACTCGTTCCGCGTCGCTTGGCGCAGGGCTATGTTGTCCACGGTCACGGTATTCGGAAGAGAGCCCGGCGAGTAGATTTCCAGCCGGTCGTCGAACATGAAGAACCGAATCTTCGAGCCGAAAACGGAGTAGTCCCGGTGGGCCTCGGTATTGACGATCGCTTCGAAAACCGCTCTTTCGCTAAACTGCGGCCTTTCGACTCGATGCGGCGTTTTCACGGCGGCGATAGTCTGGTTTCTTCGCAGAAAGGCCATCGCTTCCTCGATCTGCTGATGTAGCGGGCCGCGAATCCTCCTGGCATCGATCTGGTAATTCGAGTCCTGCAGCTTCCCGCGGTAGCGTACCGCTTCAATGTACGCGTTGGGCAAAAAGCGCTCCGGCGCCTCGCAGCAGAGCAACACGCCGGCCACCGAGGCCCGCGCCGTTCCGCTTTCTTCCCGCGTCAAAAGCCCGCGTTTCAGGAGCACGACATCGGCAGGCTCGTCGGAGCGGGTCGTATAGTCGGCCCACAGCCTTTCCGACAAATCGCCGATGCCCGATTGCGGCACGGGCTGTTCCTCGAATCGAATCAAGCGGGCTTGGCTTCGCTGCTGGAACAGCCGCGCCAAGTATTCGGGCTGCATCCTGCGTTTCGAGCTTCCTTGCCGAAAGAAATATCTCCCGGAACTGCTGTGAACGAAAAGACTGCGCGGAATTTCCACCTTGAGCACCGCTTGCCAATCACCGGTACTGTCGGGAAGCCGCAGGCGAAACGCATGGAACCGCAAGGGCGGCTCGATGCTGTCGTTGCAAATTTCGAAAACCCAGCGTTCGACGGCTTCGAGGCGTTCCACCGGGATGCCGACAACTTCCCGCGTCTTGTCGTCCACACCCAGAACAAGCACTCCGTCGTGAGTATTGGCGATAGCCGCCAACTCATCGGCCAGATCGTCTCGCCGCGGCTCTTCTACCCGGCCGCCCCTGAACCGGACCGTCTTGAGTTCGAGCGACGTATCTTCTCCAAGGCGTATCTTTTGCAGCAGTTCTTCCGGGCTGTCAAACATGGCGGTCCTCAGAAGCAAATGACCTGCCTTCCGTTCGGGTGATTGCCTGGTCGTATCACATGAGCAGCTTGGGGGCTTCCTGCAGGATCGTTTCGGGTATCTTGCGCGCTACAGCGAGGACCGTTGCGTAGTCGCTCTCCCGCCAAGCCTGCCGGGACCCGGCGCGGACGGCTTCCAGGCGGAATACCCGCAGGCGATCCAGATCGGTGGCCTCGCTCGGATCGGGTGCGTACCAGCGGTTTTTGTCTTTGGTACACAGCGCCGCATCGTCCTTGGCAGGTTGCGTAACTCCTTGAAGTTAGTCGAAAGGTAACTGTGAACCCGGCAGGAAACTCGCTCAAGATCCGATCACGCCAGCTACTCATGGGAGCTTTCCTCGGCCCGGCAATTACACCTACAAGCTGCCTCTTATTATTAGTTGAATATAGTCCACAAAGTATCAATGGTGAAAGATAGTCCATCGCTTCAACATCCCGAAGACGCTTGTATAAAAAAATTGCAGATGCAGCTTCAATTTCTTCATCGGGTCTTGAACTGGTTGTAGTTATTTCTCGAAAGCTATGCCTCGGAGCAATAAAACGATCAGCCGTCTTTAACATTCGTCTTAGTTCTGCATGAGCGCCATCAGGATTAGAATATTGAACAAGCACAATGTTATATTTCTCAAGAAGTTCTTGCTCATCAGCTTTGGTGAAGTCTGCGGCTACCATATAGATAGGATGTTGAGGAGATCTCATCCTGCGTGCAAGTTTCAGAACATAATCAATATCGGGATCAGATAAGCTGTGACCTATTATGAGAATATCGAACATTGCAAACACATCGCAGAGCTTATCACGAAAATATTGACCGGAGTTCTCTATATAAATACGACGGTAATCACTTGATGTGAGAATCATTTCATCTGGATAATTCAGGTCAGAGTGAAGTTTTTGAATTATATGGCTGACCCCATCGCGCCAAGAGTAAAAATCCTTTTGACGATTTCTTATGATTACAAAATGCTCATTCAATTTCTCCAGATGATTCTTAATCTCATCATCATAATTTGTAGTAATATAGCAAGCAAAAGGCCATCTACTAATCAATTCATACAGAACTCCCTGCTTTCTTACAATAGGAGTTAATAGAGGTTTGAGCAAATTAACTAAAGCATCACGATTATCCTTAAGATCACGCTCCACCTGCCGAAAGAATTCGGGGTACTTTTTTTCATTAAGGTATTTTTCATACGATTTGGAATCTGAAACACGCCCTTGATCCGTAAGTTCTTCATAGGTTAGTTTCGCTAATTCGTGCCATGATGGGTAACCCATCTCACAAGAGAGTCCTGACCCAACAAAAACAAAACACCTACCGCTATTTATTTTTCTTATAAGACTTTTATCGAGCATCTCTTTTCCCTTCCATGCGCGTGATTGCTTGGTCGTACCACATCAGCAGCTTGGGGTCTTCCTGCAGGATCGTTTCGGGTATCTTGCGGGCTACGGCCAGGATCGTGGCGTAGTCGCTCTTCTGCCACGCCCGCTTGAAGCCGGCGCGGACGGCTTCGAGGCGAAACACCCGCAGGCGCCTCTTCTCGGATGCGCGGTACTCTTCGAACTCCTTCAGCAAGGCGCGCTCACGCAGCCGCTCCAGGTCGGCGGCCTTGCTCGGATCGGGCGCGTACCAGCGGTTCCTGGCCTTGGCCTGCAGCAGCGGATCGTCCTTGGGCCGGTTGCGCAAGTCCTTGAAGTTGGTCGAGAGATAGCTGTGAATCCGGCTCGGGACATCGCCCGCGCCGTCACAGCAGAGAAAATTCTGCTCCAGCAACAGGGAAAGCTCCAGGGTCTGCTCGTGCTTCTGCCAGCCGGCGATCTCTTTGATGAACTGTGGGTGGATTTCCTGGAAGGTCTGCGGCTTCTTGGCGAGTTGCTGTTTCAACCACTGGATGGCCGTCTCTTCGTCCTTGACGAAGATATCCAGTTGCAGCACCTCTTTGGCCGTCATTCGCTTGCGGTCGTACTCGGCGGCCTGCTCGGTCAGGAAGAACATGCCGTCGCGTTCGGGGAAGCGCTGCGCAAGCCCCTCGTAAAACTCGGCCGCGGAGAGAGGCACCATCACGCCGCGCTGGACGTGGAAAGCCACCATGCGGTCGAAGAGCAGATAATTGCGGCGATCGGCAATGACCTCGGACTTGCCTTCTTTGGCCACGAACGCCGGAAGCTGCCACAGGTGCGTGCGGACGAAATCCCAGACACCGGCTTCAGTACCGGCTCCCACCTTGAAACGCTCTTCCAGGCCGCCGTTCGGTTTGTAGGCGGAGATGACAAGGTCCTGCTTGACCGCCGTGCTCGTAACCTGCCGGTAGGAACCTTGCTTCTTGTCGAGCGTGCGAACATCGGCGACCACGAAGCCGGCGGCGAGCATGGCCTCCTGGATGGCGTTCCATACGGCGTTTCTGGAGTTGTGGAAGACGACCGTCATCCAGCGGCCCGGCTTGAGAACGCGGCAATACTCTTCGAAACACCGCTGCATCAAGTGCTGGTAGTCGATCAGCGCCTTGTTCTTTTTGGGATCTACGATTGCTTCAGGTCCGCTGCTTGTCAGCACTCGATGCCAAGATTCAACGAGAAAATTTAGGTCGGCATAGAAGATATTTTCGCCGAAAGGCGGATCGGTGAAAACATAGTCGACCGAATTGGTAGGCACAGGAAGGCTCGCACAACCGCCTGTGCTGAGCATCGTGCCGCCAAGCCGGGACTGGCTTGAATCGAAAACTGTTTCTAGGCGTCTGCGTTTTCCGGCAAGGACATACCAGGGCGAGCACTCTGAATGTTGGGATGGTGCGTAGTAAACGCCCTTGAACCATTGTGAATTTTGTGAAAACCCGGTGGGCCTATATGTGTTCAAGACGGTGAGATTCCACACGGCCTGTTCGACGAAGAATAGAAGCATGTTCCGAAGGCTCAAGTTCTCGGTATCCATCGCATGCCGCCACATCGTTCCCAGTGCGTATGCAGCCCGCGGCAGGAACATGCGGTGTACATGTGTAAAACCCTTTGGAGAAAGTCGCGAACCGTGGTACATCTTGTCGATGGGGAATGCGTTCGTCGGAATTTCAGGCGGCAATCCGAGATTGCGGATGCGGTCGAGAGTGGAAAGATCGTTGCTATCCGGCTCCTTCCGGTATCGCACCTTACCCACGCTGTAGTTGATTAAAACCGCCCGTAGGCGAATTCGCGCCCACGATTTATTCGAGGCCGGATCGACGAGGGTTTCGAATGACCGTTCGAGATTGTCCTTGCTCAACTTCGCTGAGCAGTGTGGACACGGGAAATCGGTTCGAATCCTCCCTGTCTCCTGGTCAAGCGCTTCCTCTACGAACACCACCTCGCCCATGCACTCCGGGCATGAAAACACTTCGCTCCAAACGGTGTAGTTAATCCGCCCTTTGGTCTTTCCGTCCGTGTGCAGTGTTTCGTACATCCAGCCGATCTCGTTCTCCACGTCATCGAGGAGCTTACGGGCCGCTTCGGCGAAGGCATCGACATCGAAGGGGATGTTGTAGTTGGCGGCGATGAAGGTTGCGGCGGGCGAAAGGTCGCCCAGGATCGCGCGGCGCGCGCCCCACTGCGGCGCCTTGCGCCCTTCTTCCTTCCACCGGCGCTCGATTTCTTGACGGTATGCCGGCGGCGCCGTCCCGCACCACTGCGCCGCTACGCCGGTCATACCCGAACCGCAGAAGCCGTCCAGCACGAGGTCGCCCGGCTCGGTGTAGTGCAGGATGGAGGGGACGATCGCCCGATGGGGAACCTTGGTGTGGTAGCCGTGGGCCTTGTAAAGCGGGTCTGTCTTGCCTTCGCTGACATCGACGGCGAACGGCTCGCGGCGGTACGGCTCTTCGGAGTCGTAGGGGCGGCCGTGCCGCGCGACGAACTCGGCCAGGAACGGGTTGGGGCAAGCGGTATAGTATGGCGGGTCCGAAAGGCGCAGGATGTCGTCGTCCTCTCCCATCGGAAAGTCGGGCCGCTGCCGCAACTCAGGCAGCTTTTCCTTCAGCCTCTTCAGAAAATACTCCCGCCGCTCCTCGTCGCTCTCGAAGGTCAGCCCCAGGCATTCGACCGGCCCCGATTTCTCTTTCGCGGCGGGCGCCGGGAACAGCCCCGCAGCCGCTTCACTCTTGACCACGACTCTCGCTCCTCCCGCTCTTGCCGCTGCTTGCCGCCATGAATGCGGCCCCGGCGCTGGTCAACACGTACCGCTGGTCCGGATCCCGCGGCGTGTCCGGGTTCGTCATGCGCACGATGCCGGCCTGAATCAGCGGATCCAGGCGCCGTTTCTTGAAATAGACTCGGTTGACGGCGCCGAGCGCAGCCATGATTTCGGTCAAACGGAGCGGCGCGGCGCAAAGCTCGACAATCCGTCGTTGGATCGGCGAAAGCCCGCTCAGCATCTCGACTTGCGCAGCGGACAAGCCTGCCGACACTTCAACTTGATCCCTAGCTTGATCCCTAGCTTGATCCCTAACTTGGTCTCCAGCTTGGTCGCGATCCCGGGCTCGATCTACCGCTCGATCAATAGTTTCAGTGACTTGGACTGTTCCTTGGTTTCCAGCTCGATTCCTAACTTGATCCCTAGCTTGATCCCTAACTTGGTCTCTAACTTGGTCACCGGACAAGTTCGCCGGCGCTTCAACTCGGTCGGACCTGGCGATACGCTCTCGCAGATGCTTGGCGAGAACATATCTGTCCGGGCCGGCGCGTTCGAGCAGCGTATGGGCGGTCAGACGGTCGGCGGCCGTCGCCGCGGCGGGGCCTGGAAGTCCGGTGACCGCCTTGATCTGCGACAGAGTAACGTCATTCTCGCGGCAGGCGAACGCAAACGCCCGAGCCTGCTCGTCCGTGAGGCGGACCCCGAGACTGTTCTGCAGGGCAAGCTGCCGTTCGGAAAGTAGCTTCTCCTTCTGCAAGAGAAGCTCGAAGCTTTTGCGCCGCTTGTCGCCGGCAATCCGCGGCGGAACGTATCCCAACTGCTGCCAGCTTCGGAACACGTCGCGCAGGCCCCATCCCGCGTTCTCGTTGAGTCCGATGCGGCGGAAAGCAAGCACGATCCTTGGATTGCGAACCTCCTTCTCGCCGGGTTCGAGCAAGTCGGCGCCCGCGGCGAACACGTCCCCGGGATTCCAGAAGACCGTCCGGTCGGCGTATTGCCGGATCACGGCATGGCGCGAGTGGTCGGAGTAGTCCTGGTGGATGACCAGGTTGACCATCGATTCCCGAAATGCCAGGTAGTCGGGCGGCGTATCGTCCCGCTGCAAGGTTGCCGGGTCCACGCGGAACGGATGCTCGGCGAACTTCCCGTACCAGTCGTCGATCAGGGACCGCCATGTACGAATCAGGTTTTCCTCGAATATGAGGCGGTCGAACCAGCGCCGGCCCGTGTCGGCAGCTTCCCGAGACTCCGCGAATCGTTGGCAGTCCACGACGGGGCGAGGCAGAAGTTGCCGGAAGGCCGGATTCGCGCCGAAGAGCAGCACCGCCCCGCGTGTCGGGCGCGCGCCGTCCTTGCGCTCAACCAGCAGGCCCATTTCGTTGAGAAAATCCATATCGGACAGCGAGGCGTACGAGCGGTTCCCCGGCCTTCCCTCATAGACCGCGCGATACCACCTGATGCTTTCCGGATCGAATGCCGTGCTCAAATTCAAATCGACGGCTTGGCCGTCATAGCGTTCGGCCGCCGCGTCTATGAGAAACCGGTTCCGCTCGTTATCCGAGCAGCGAATGTTGCTGCCCCCGCTGCGAACGAACGCGCGGCGAATGTCGCCGTTGAGAAAGACGGGTTTTTCCGAGCGATGGACTTCCGGCACATGGAAAGTGAGTAAGTCCGCGCCGTCGTGCTTGTGCAACTCTTCTCGAACGTTGACGACAACGCTTATCTTGTCGGGTTGCCGCAAAGTCGTCAGGAACTCGTTCTGAACCTTGTCAACGTCGAGAACGCCGACAACTTCCATGTCCTGCCCACTCTGGCGCACGCCGAACACAAGATGGCCGCCATCGGTGTTGGCAAACGCGGAAACCGTCTCGTAGGCGCTGCGGGGAACGGCGCGTTGCGCTTCCTTGAACTCGACATCGCGCCATTCGTGGGCGCGAAGCATCTTCATCAACTCATCCTGCGTCATGCCGCCGCTCCACACAATCCGCGGGCAGGCCGCGGCCCGCCGTGACAGAGCTGACAAAGACACGCGGGCGAGGTTCAGCCATATCGTTATTGTCTCCCACGGGCGGTAAAACAAGTCACGGGCCGCGAGTCCTTCCAGGCCGCAATGCATGTGCGGGGTCCACGGCGGTTCTTGCTATCCGTTCCTTAACTCTGCGGGGAGACCGTTTTTTGACCCGTGACTCGCGACTCACTGACCCGCGACTACTCCAACACGATCCTTACCTTGGCAGGTTCCTTACCCTCAAGGATCATTTCCAGGTAGCGCTCGAACCGCTGCTTCATTTCATCGGGCGTCGACGGCGAGCCGTCCGCAAGCAGCGCTTGGCGCAGCGCCTCGGCGGTGACGGAAACCTTCTGCAAGCCGGAGAGCGCCTCGCCCAAGGCATGGATGAAGTCCCGGTCGGGATTGTCGGGCAGCGCCCGCTTGGCGACGAAGCCGCTCACCAGTTCTCGCGACTCGGGCTTGAGCAGGTTGAGATTCGCCCGGACGGCCGGGGCCTCCAGGTTGGCCAGCAGCATCCGGGTCCAGTCCTCCACGAGGTTGTCGAGCTTGTCGTCCAAGTCGTTCAGATCGGCAGCCGACGCGGCCGGCTCGGCGCCGGGCTTGAAGCCGCAGTGCGTGCAGACGGGAGAGATTTGCATCTCCGGTTCCGTGAGCATGAAGCAACTCTTCAACCCGGCCAGGCGGTCCTGCCAGTCGATCAGGCGCCCGCGGGGCATCAACTCGATAGCGGACAGATCCCGCAGCGCCTGGAGCCGCTCGTCCCGCGCGAGCCGGGCCTTGCGCCTATCTTCGTCCACGCCCAACCGAGCTTTGGCGTGCAGCGCCAGATAGATGCGCACATAGTCTCTCTTGAGAGCGGTCAGCTTGCGTTGGATCTGCTGCCGCAGACCGGCCGCGCCGCGCTTGTCCGGGTCGGCGAGCCGGGCAAGGACCTCGCCGCGCGCGTTCTTTGCCTTGCCCGCCCATTCATGGTCCGCGGGCAGCACCGCTTCAGCGGTGGAAAGGAACGAGGCGGCGGGGCCGAGGTCCGCCGCCAAGTCTCGCAGGGATTCGACCTCTTTCAGGGAATCGATCCCTTTCTTGTGCCCCGCCACCTCCGGGGCGCCGTAGCGGAAGCTCTTGAACTTGCCCGGAGAGTTGTAGGCTTGCAGCGATTCCAGGAAGGTCTTGGTCTCGTCGAGCCGGACGCGGATCTCTTGGGCCTCGTCCTCGGGCGGCAGGCGGCGCCCCCAAAAGAGCAGGCCGTTCTGCATGCCCTGCTGAGCGCGCACCAGTTTTTCCACCGATTCTGCAACGGTCTTCTGCAACTCGCGGACGGGCTCGTCCTTGCCCTGCGTCACGAGTTGCGCCATGCCGGCGCGAGGCCGAGCAATTCGAACAGCGCCTTGAGCGCCGGCAGGTCCCAGTCCTTGGGCGGCTCGACGTGCTTGAACTGCACGAGCTCGCCGACCGACATCCCGGCCAACCGCGGCAGCGCGGCGGCATCGAACTTATCGCCCGGAACGGCGAGGACCAGATCGCCGGACCAGACCAGCGCGACCAGAACGACCGCAACCCATTCGGTCTCCAGGCGCTGCCGGTCTTTGTCCATGTATTCCACGCCCCGGTCGTCGTGAATCAGCTCCGAACGGTTGACCACTTGGCCGCTGCCTTTCTTCGCGAGCAGGCTGAGGACGTGTCGGGCATACTTCGATTTGGCGGGGTCGAGGCGGTCTCCGTCGAGCAGTTCCAGTGCGTCGAGCACGGCCGTTGCCTGCCGGGTGCGGGTCTGGCCGGCGACGGCCTGCAGCGCGTCCTGCGCGGCCTGGCGGCGGTTGGCCCCGGTGATGAGCACGGAGAAGGAGGGATATTCGGGCGCCAGGTCCTGAAAATGGGCGTCCAGACAAATGCCTGCGACGGTATTGACCAGGTCGCGGAAGTTGATGCGCTCATGGGGCGCGATGCCCGACAGCGCCCGGATCGACTTATCCTTGGACCACGCGGCGAGCGATTTGGAGCTCCCGCGCCAAGTCGCCTTGAAGGCGTCCCTCATGTGCTTTTGCAGCCAGTGCGTCAGTTTGTCGAAATAATGTTTTGCTTTGGTCCTGTAAACGTCTTTGGCGTGTCCCGCCGAGGTGGAAGCCAGGTCTTCGGCCGCGGCGTAGCTCTCGAGCGCGGCGCGGAATTCTTGGTCCCAATCGAGGCGTAGGAACAACTCGTCGGACTTCTTTTCGTCCTGAAAGGGCGGCGAGTCGAAGGGCTGGATGAAATACAGATAGAAATCCCGCGGCGGCACGGCGGTGGAGCGCTCGTTGGGCGCGCCGAAGAACAGGTACCCCTGGCGGGCGGCCTTCCGCGCCGGCCACTCCAGCTCGTGCTGCCAGATCCGGTAATTGGTGACGTAGGTCGAGTCGGCGCACTCCATGACTTGTTTCAGCGCCTCGTAGTAGTAGCGGTCGAGTTGGGCGGCTTCGAGGCTCTCCGCACGTTTTTCGATCAGCGCGTCGAAGTCGTCGGTCTTCTTCAAGTCCAGGTAGAACTGCCGGTTATCCGGGTTGGAAGAGATGAACTGCCCGCTGACCGTTCTGTGGATTTTGCCCAGGACGGTCTGCACCATGGAGAGCAGATCGACGGCCGGGTCGTCGCCGCCCATGTCCTCGATGCCCGGTTGATACAGGCAGAGCCCGTCGCGGAGCTCCTCGGGCGCCGCGCCCAGGGGGGCGTAGATATCGCCGGTAGTAAGCCGATGCACCGACAGGGCATGAATGAGCCGCAGCGCCATGGGCTTGTAGTCCGGGCGCGCAAATGCCTGCTGCACGCGGGCTTCCAGAATCTGGCTGCACTCGATGACCGCCTTGATGTCGGGCATGGCGCGGAACGCCGCGTTCTCGCAGAGGTCGGCCCAATAGGCGTCGTAGGCGATGAGCCCGGGGCGGTCGGCGGGCGCCTCCCGGTCGAGCAACTTCTTCATGGCCGCGGAGAGAGTCCGCAACACCTCGCGCTTCTCCACGGCGGTCACCCGCTCGAAAGTGTCGATGTAGTCGGGATGCACGGGAAAGAGACGGACGAACTCGTCCATGCGCTCGTTCATGCGGCCGTAGAACCTGGCGAAGGGCGTCAGGTATTCGCGTATCTTGACTTGCTGCTCGCCGGTTTTCTTGAGCAGTCGCTCGGCCACTACGAACTTGACGTCCCTGCGGGCGATGAGCGCCTGCTCGAAGCGGTCTTTCACCCGGCGGATGCTGTCGGCCGCGAAGCGAAAGCGCTCGCTGTCGAAAATGGCTTCCTGGACGCCGGCCATGAAGCGGAAGCGCAGGTCCTTGCAGACCTCGCCGATTTCGCGGAGGAAGTTCAGGTCGAGGATGAGTTCCTGGTCTTTGCGGGTGCGCAGATAATCGAGCAACTCGTCCACCACGAGGAGCAGGCCGTGATCCGGAAACTTCTCATGGAACGCGGTCATCATCTCTTCGAAGGAGCGCTTGTTGCCGGATACCTCGCCGGCGGAGGGGAAGCTGTAGCTCACGTCCAGCTCGGCGAGACGCTCTTCGAGCTCGGCCGTGAGAATGTCGCGCAGGGACATCGTGGTCGCCCCGATCTCGGCGCGCGCCACCTTGAAGCGCCCGGCGATTTTTTCGGCGGCCGCCGCTGCATCGGCGTTGGCGAGGCGGGCGGCAAGGTCGGGGTTCTCGGCAATCGCGGAGATTACCGCCATGAGGTGAGACTTGCCCGTACCGTAGTTGCCGACCACCAGCAACCCCTTGTTGTCGGCCGGCTGCTCGAACTGCAACTGAGGAATGACCAGGCCGATCAGTCTTTCCGCCATCTCCTCGGAAATGACGTAGGTTTCGACAAGCCGCCGGGCCGCGTCGGCATCCCCGGCGTCCCGCAATTGGACCACGGACTCGATGGGATCGAACCGGATCAGACTGCCGTATTGCATCGCCTCTGCTCCCTTGCCATGGAATCTATCGTTTTCATACTTCGTCCTCCTGCGGGCCTACACTTGTCAAACCGCGCAGCGGATAACGCCGGTATTCCGGATGTCCCGGAGCGGCATAGGTCAGGAATCCCTCGGCGGCGGCGCCGTTCCACGCGGCCGCGACGGTCTTGTTGCGCGAGAGTTCCTGGAGCAGCCGCAGCGGATTCTGTTGCAGACCGGCGTCGAACAAGATTTCGATGTTGTCCAGCAGGATGATCTTGCCGCTTGTCTTGTCGACAACGTCTTGCAGAAGATCCCGCAGACGCAAGACCCGTTGGCGCGCGGTCAACTCCAGCATCCGGCGCGAAAGCTCGAGGTTGACGTTCACCAGCGGCGCGCCGGTGCGCTCCCGGACTTCCTGCAGAGCGGCGGTTT
Source organism: Bryobacterales bacterium (assembly GCA_965214915.1). Classification (GTDB taxonomy): domain Bacteria; phylum Acidobacteriota; class Terriglobia; order Bryobacterales; family UBA6623; genus CATQHP01. The sequence goes on from CBDCCP010000002.1 coordinate 1,575,175, forward strand.
TCCCGGCGCCCGCCGGCGCGGCGACCAACAGCAGCCGCTGGTAAAGCCCGGCGGTCCGCTCGATCTCGCGCGCGATCCGATCGGCAAAGGATTTCGTCATTGCCCGCTCTCTCTATCTTGCTCTCCCCGGCGGGGCCTGCCGCAACCCATGCGCCCGCTTCTTCTTTGAGAATTGCGCAAGGCGGTCGCGGGCGGCGACCAAGAGGAAATCGACAAGCTGCTCCCGGAAATGGTCGGCCTCTACGACCGCGCCGCTCAGTAGTTGAGTCGCGGATCGCAACAGATAAAGATGGCGGAGATCGGGAGGTTCGAAGATATAGAGGCTTGGCGAAAGGCCGGGGAACTGCGCAAAGGGTTTAAACCGCTCAATGACCGAGAACACCCGTCCGGCCCGATGCTCCGATGCCGGCAACCCGCCCCCGCGAACGCCGCCGACGACATCGACCACGACTTGAGGTAGCATAACGGCGTCGGCAAACTCTCCTCGGGTAAGCGAGAGAACTGGACATCGGAAGCGCCGAAATCAAAGGCGGAATTGAACGTCCTGCCTGTACTGAGGATTGCCTTGCTCGTTCTTCCTACGTACTTCATCGCGAGATGGAGCCGCATTTCCAATGCGGTGAGCGGCAGCGACTTCTGCGTCGCGACGCTTCGGGGTCGCAGGGTCGCTGTCTCTGTGCTTCGTCCGGTCGTTGCTGTAACTGTACGCGATCCGTCATCCGGTCAAGAACGACGCAGGCGCCGACGCCCGCAGGAACCATGTCTCGATTCACCGGCCCCCGTCCGGCCGCCGCGGCGGCGCTTGCGTTGCTCGGATGCTGGGCCGCGCTGTGTCCGCCGCCCGCGCATGCCGCAACCGAGGAACTCCTTGCCGCCGCAGCCGCGTGTGCGCAGATCGACTGGAGGGACCTGGCAGGCGCCGAGCGCGCCCGGACCTACCGGCAGGCGGTGGCTTGTCTCAAGGCGCTCTACGTACGCGCCGCCCGCGGCCCGGACACACACGCAGCGTTCGACACTGAACTCACCAATCGACTCGACGCGCTCGAAACCGCCTACCATACCAGCCGCGACGTCTGCCGCCTCCGCGAGCGCCTCGGCCTCGGCGACGGAAGTTGCGGCACGATCAGCCTTTCGCCTCACGAGTTCGTCGTCTTGCTGAAGACAATGATCCTTAACGAAAACGCCGGCTGGGAGCGCCGCGACCCGGCACTGGCAAGGGCGCTGCGGCTGGACGAAATGAACACGCCGCAGCCGGTGTTCCAGGCGTAGTGGGATGTCGGTGACGACTTCTGCCGGACTGCGTCAGTCGGGTATTGACCGGCTAGACAGGAGCGATTCGCATCCCCGGCAAGAGGAACCGCGAACGCACCGGCTACGCGCCGGGCCGCATGGCTCCGACCGCCCCGCCGCTTCCACAAGCGCCAAACACAAAGGCGACCGCCGACCGGCCACCTCGACGGCGTAACGCCCCGCACCGCCAAGATCCGCCTCGGGCTCGACCGCGAAGACGCCCACTTGCTCGCCGCCCGCCGCCGCGCAGGAAGCCATCGGCGGCGGCGGCGTTCCACGCGGCCGCGACGGTCTTGTTGCGCGAGAGTTCCTGGAACAGCCGCAGCGGATTCTGTTGCAGACCGGCGTCGAACAGGACGATCCCGCTGCCTGCGTCACCGGCGATCTCTCGAAGAATATCCGGCAGGCGCAAGACCCGCAGGCGCGCGGTCAGCTCCGGCATCCGGCGCGAAAGCTCGAGGTTGGCGTTCACCAGCGGCGCGCCGGTGCGCTCCCGGACTTCCTGCAGAGCGGCGGTTTTCCCGGCGCCCGCCGGCGCGGCGACCAACAGCAGCCGCTGGTAAAGCCCGGCGGCCTGCTCGATCTCGCGCACGATCCGATCGGCAAAGGATTTCGTCATTGCCCGCTCTCTCTATCTTGCCCTTCCCGGCTTCTTTCTCGATAGTCGCGGGCGGCGAAACAAAGCAGAACCGATATTTCCTCTGCGTTGACACTCTCGGTTGAACCCGGCTATTCTCGAAAGAGAGCATAGGCAATGGCAAACCATAAATCGGCAATCAAGCGGGCGGGGCAGACGGCGAAACGCAATGCGCACAACACCGCCCGGCGCAGCGCGCTGCGCACGCAGGTCAAGAAGTTCTACAAGGCGGTCGCCGACGGCAACCGCGAGGAAGTCGACAAGCTGCTCCCGGAAACGGTCGGTCTGTACGACCGCGCCGCGCAAAAAGGCGTCGTCCACCGCAACAAAGCCGCGCGGGCCAAATCGGCGATGACCCTCGCCGCCCGCAAACAAACATCGTAGCCAGTCGCGGGCCGCGACACCCAACCCATACCGGCGCCCTCAAGCGCGCCGTCAGCCGGTCAGGCGCACCACCAGATGCTCCATGACAATTCTTTCGCCGGGGTTGGAGCTGCGCAACTCGCGGTCGGCCTCGAATAGCGCGACCAGCGCCCGCTCGAGTTCCTTGGCGTTGAACCGCGAGGCGATTTCCGCAACCTGCCGCGCCCGCGCGGGCCACAGCCGCAGGCCGTAAGAGCCGAGTTTCGAGCCGACCGCGCCGGCGCCGCGCAGACGCAGCTCGTTCGCCGCAAGCGCCTCGCGGAACAATTTGGCGATCAGGCTAAGTTGCATCGGCCAGTAAACGCCCGCTTTCGACATCGTGTCGAGCAATTCGAGGGCGCGCGTCCGGTCGCGGCGCGCCAGCGCGTCAGAAAAATCGAACAGCCCGCTCTGCCTGGCCTCGGGAACCAGAAGCTCGATGTCTCGGGAAGTAATCGAAGCGGGAGCGGCGCCTGCATCGCTTGCCGGCGCCGCGTAGAGCGCCAGCTTCTGCAGATTGTTTTCGATCTTCGCCACGTCGCCGGCGAGCATCTCCACAAGCTCGGCCAGCACCGATCTTTCGACGGCCAGATTCAATCGGCCGGCCAGGGTTGCCGCGGCCTTGACCGCTTCCTGCATCGGGAGCGCCTTGAGCTCCACGGTTTCGGGAACGGCTGAAAAAAAACTTCGCGGCGCGTTCCAGCGCGGTCTTACCGTCCCGATCGCGGCCGTCGAACCGGGTCGCCTCGATCAGAACGACAGCGCCCGGCGTCGGGCGAGCGAAATACTCCCTGAGCAACTCCTGGCCGCGGTTTCCCTTCGAGCCGCCACGCGGCAGGACGTTTTTTTTCGGGCGTTCTTGGCGACAATCAGGCGGGAAGCGGCGAAAAGCGAAGGAGTGCGCGCCTCATCGACCAGGCGGCTTAGAGACTGCTCCTTGAGATCGATTTCCGTCAGCCCCTGCGGGTCGGCCGGCGCCCCCAGAACCGCTTTCTTGACCGCCGCGCGGCAACGGTCGCGATAGAATTGCTCGGCGCCGAGAAAGAGGTAACCGGCAGCGGGTTTACCCTCACTCTTGAAGTGCCGGAGAAGCGCGCGCGGGGTCAAGAGCCCAAGGTAGCATGGAGCCGCTGCGCGGCCGGTGGACAGCAAGACCGGTCATGAGTCACAGACCTGCGACCCATAGACCCCGAGACTCGCGACCCGCAGCGCCGGCTTACGCCGCGGCCCCGGCCATCCCCCCGCCACGCCTTACGCGCCGTGATGCGCACGGTGTTGTCTGCGCTGCTCAGCTTGGGAAAGATCGCCGCCGCCGCTTCCGCCGTGCCGATCTTGGCCAGACCGAGAATCCCTGCACACTGCCAGTGCTCGTCTTCGCGGGCCAACGCCTCTTTGTAGATCGGCTGAGCTTCTTCGGGATTGCCGCTTGCAACCTGAGCGTCGGCGTAACGCAGCAGGCTGTCATGGTATTCGATCTTCTGCCAATCCGAGAGCGCGTCGAAGTCCGGGAGTTGCACGCCGCCTTCCGTGCGCGCGCCGATGCGGCCTAATGCCTTCATGGCCGCTATGGCAATCTCCGCATCGGACGAGCGCATCGCCTCCAGGCAGACGCCTACCGCTTCCTCGGCGCGGCGGTGCCCCAGCGCCGCCAGAATACGCGGTTTGAATGCGTCCTCCGCTTGCGGCAAGGCCGCCGCCAGAGCTTCCTCGGCCGTCTTTCCGGGGATGCGCTCCAGACAGAACACGACTTCTTCCCGCAATTCCGCCTCCTGGATGTGCCGTGCAACGGCGCCCACGTGATCGACGGTCGCCAGCAGCGACAGATGCCGCAACGCGGTCACCTTCTCCTGTTGCTTGCGCTTGCCGTCGAGCAGACTCAGCAACTGCGCCGTGATCTGCTGCCGGCGGTTTCGTTTTCCGGGATCGTCCGGCCGGCCGGCGTTCGCGGAGAAACCTGCGGGATTGATTTCCTTGCCCACGGAATGGACGATGCTGTTGAGCGCCTCCCCGGCGGCCCTGCGCGTCAACGGCTGCTCCGCAACCGCCAGCTTGCTGAGCTCCGGAATCACTTCCGGCGGCATGCTGTCGGCGGCGGACCAAGCAGCGTAGGCTGTGTCTTCATCGCTGCTCTTGATGTCCGCGAGAAACTTCTCGTCCGCTTCGGCGCCCCGCGCCTGTGCCGCCGCCAGCGCCGCGGCCACAGCCGCCGGCCGCACGGCATTTTTCGCCTTGCTTTTCATCGGTTACTCCTTTCAGTAACAGTGGCCGGCAAGACGGTCGCGCAGCGCCGCTTCCCGGTCTTGCTCTCCACTAACTATCCACCATCCACTGGAGGCGCGCAGCGCTTCCTCACAGATGCCAGGGTCCCCGCCCGGGCCGGCTCAAAAGTCGATTGGCTTCCTCATCGTTGCGTACGCGCTCGTTGACCGCGTCCCACTCCAGCTTGCGGCGCAAGCGATAAGAAATGTTGCCGAGGATGCAGAGAGTCGATACGCGATGCGCCGACTCGATGTGCATGATCGGTTTTTTGCGGGACTTGATGCAGTCCTCGAAATTCTCGAAATGTCCGGGGCTGCGAAAGACCTCCACGCCGCCGTACGGCGTCTTGAAGTCCTTGGCCTTCTGCTCGGTGTCGGTCGTGTGGCGGTCGCCGTAAGTCACCGTCAAGCGCCCCTCGTCGCCCCAGTACACCGCGCCGTACTGCGCCTCGATTTCTTCCGACGGAATTCCCGGCTGCGCCCAGACCAACGTCCAATCCGGATTCTTGAACTCGTAGGTAACCTTCATGTGCTGCGGCGAATCGTAAATGCCGCCGTGATGCGGCTCGCCCGTGGCTTCCACGCTGACCGGGCCGGTGTCGTCGGCGTTCATGATCCACTGCGCCACGCTCATCACGTGCGCGCCGCGGTCGCGGATCTGCCCGCCGCCGAAATCGAGCATCCAGCGGAACCGTCCGTGCGTGCGCGTTTCGTTGTAGGGAATGCTCCTGGCGGGGCCGAGCCACTTGTCGTAATCGAGCCGCCGCGGCGGCTCCGCATCCGGCGTCCAATCGCCCCGCGGATTCTCGTAATGCCAGCAGAGCACCTTGCGCACCGTGCCGATCCCGCCGTTGTTGATGTAACGCTTGGCGTGGTGGGCCGGGTCTTGCGAACGCCCTTGCGAGCCGACCTGCACCACGCGGCCATAGCGATCCGCGGCCGTGACCATCGCCCGGCCTTCCTCGACGGTCTTGGCCGCCGGCTTCTCGACGTACACGTCCTTACCCGCCTGGCAGGCCATGATCGTCATCAAGGCGTGCCAGTGATCGGGAGAAGCGATGACCACGGCATCGAGGTCTTTCTGCTCCAGCAGCCGCCGGAAATCCTTGTACAGCCGCGGCTTGCCGCCGACGACCGTGGCCGCCATGTCCAGCCGGCTGGAATCCACGTCGCACAGCGCGACCGAGAGCGCGGGCCTTAAAAAACGGTCTCCCTGCCCGCCGAGGTTTTCCCAGGGAACGACCTTCTCATCGAGTTGCGCCAGCGGCCGCAGAAAACGGCGCCCGCGGCCGCCGATGCCGATGTGACCGAGGTGCAGACGGTCGCTCGGAGCCGGCCGCGCCAGCGCGGAACTCGGCACAAAGGTAAAGCCCAGCGTTGTGGAAGCCGCCCCGGCAAGAAATTTACGTCTCGTGGATCGATTCGTCGAATCCATATCCTCTCCTTCCGGCTCGCGCCTATTCTATAGTATGCAACCTTCGCGACCGTTTGTGTGAAATTTCGTACAAAGCATTTCCAATCGGCGGCCACCGGGCGCGCTGCTAATCGTCCCACAAGCGGATGCCGCCCAGCAGCCCGGCGACATTCGGAACGATTTTTGCATTCTCCGGCAACTCGATTCGAATCTTGCTCGTGTTCCCGCCGCCGAGGTAAAGCAGGCGGTAATTGAAGGTGAAACTCCACACCGCCAGCGCCTCGCCGAGCCGCCGGTTCCATTTCTTCGTTCCCTTGGCCTGCAACGCGGCATTGCCCAGGCACTGTTCGTACGTCTTGTCCTTGCGGAACGGATGGTGCCCCAACTCCAGATTGCCGACCGACTTTCCATCCACGTACAATGCCGAGCCGATGCCCGTCCCCAGGGTGATGACCAGCTCGACGCCGGCGCTCTCGATCACGCCCAAGCCCTGCATGTCGGCATCGTTGACCGCCTGCGTCGGTTTGCCGGTAAGCGCCTGCAGCGCGGCCGCAAGTTCGTACCCTACCCAGTCCGGGTGCAGGTTCACCGCCGTCCAGGCAACGCCGTCGCGCACCACTCCGGGGAAGCCGACGGACACGCGGTCGAATTCCGGCTGGGCGGCGATCATCGCTTCGAGCGCCGCCAGCACCGCGCCGGGCGTAGGCGTTTGCGGAGTGAGCCGGCGGTCGCGCGCGTTCAACGGTTCGCCCTGCGGGCCGAGCGTCATCATCTTGAGCCCCGTTCCGCCAATGTCGATCGCCAGAGTACGGGGGAAGCTCGTCGGTCGGGCCATCGTCAGCGCGCCTGCAACCCGCATTTTAACCGGCCGCCGGGGAAGAGGGAGAAAACCCGCTCCCCGGCGGTTCTTTGGGACTCTTTACCCCTTTGACGGAGGCGGAGCCGCCTGCTGGTTTGAGGGATCCGGACAAGATGCTCGATTGTTCCTTACAGGGAAGTATCGGCCACAAAGGGGATACGGTGAACTGGACAAACGAGTTGCAGCAGTTACGCGAATCCGATACCAGCGTGGACCTCATCGTGAAGGTTTATGAAGAGGCCGCCCAGGTACATGAGGAAGCGCTGATCGCGATGGGCCGGCTGCCCGCCGCGGCTTCATCGTCTGCCGCATCCACTGAAGTCGCTATTGCTCTCGACTCCGACCTCAGTTCCGGAGAGCGTCCCTGGAATCGCCGGCGTTGCCCCGAAAGATAAAATTTCCCGACCCCGGAAAATCTTCGGGCTGATACCGCTCTTGCCGGCCCGCCCCGGGTCTTGCTATCCACTATCCACTAAATTCACTATCCGCTAAACGAAATGGCGATGGTCCAGCGGAACGTCTCGCCGGGGTCCAGATAGATCAGCCCTTGGCGGCTGACCAACGAGTTTTGCAGTCCGACCCAGGGCTCGGGGCTGTAAAAACCGGCGCGCGGGTCTCCCCAGAGATTGAACAGCACGACCGGGTCGTCGGGTATCCGCGCGGCGCGGTGCGTCATGCGGAGGGTCAGGCCCGCCGGGTCGCGGTACTCGATCCAGGGGTCTTCTCCCGGCGGGTATCCCGCGAGCGAAATCGGCTTCAGCGGCGGAAGCTCGCCGAGCGCGATCCCGCCGGCGTAGGAGCGCGGCTGCGTCTCTCCCGTGGGAATGCCGTAGTCGGTCTTGAGCAACTCCACGCTTGAGGGGGTTGTCAACTCCACCTTCGCCGGATCGCTGCCGGCGATCAGCGGCGCCTTGAAGGCGATGTGGTTGCCGAGCGAGAAAAACATCGGCTCCCGATTCGCCGCGTCCGCCGCGATGGCGTAGCGCAGCTCGAGCTTACCCCCGGCCAAAACGTATTCGACCGTCGCGCGGAAGCCGAACGGGTACCATTCGAGGGTCCGCTCGTCGTCCTCGAAGCTCAGCAGCACGCGGGCGCCGTCGCGGTCCGCAAGCGGCCCCGCGGCAACGTCCCATACGGCGTCTTGGGCGAAGCCGTGGATCGGCATCGGACGGCGCACGCCCTGGTATTCCCAGGCGCCGTCGTTGAACGTTTCGCCCGCCCGCCGCCGCGCCTCCAAATCCGGCGGAAAATTGCGGCCCGTCGCCGGCCACAGGAACGGCCCCTTGCCCTTGAAGCCTTCGACCGGAGAATAGTCCCGCCCGCGGTAGAGCGTCTCGTTCCATTCTCCGTTGCGGCGCACGGCGAGGCCGCTCAACTCCCCGCCCTTCGACGGCGCGATCGCCGCCTCGACGCCGGCCCGCTCGTCCCTGAGCACGAGCAACGGCACGGCCGAGGCGTCCACGCTCGCGGCCCGCTCGACGACGAACTCCGGCCCTTGCGAGCAAGCCGCCGAGAAAAGCGCCAGAGCCGCCGTCGCGAGCCGCAAATCTTGCTCTCCACTATTCACTATCCACTATCCACTGGGCCGCGCAGCGGCCCTCACTATCCACTGGGCCGCGCAGCGGCCCTCACTATCCACTGGGCCGCGCAGCGGCCCTCACTATCCACTGGGCGCCGTCAGGCGCCGTCTTGCTCTCCACTCTCCACTCTCCACTCTCCACTGGGGCCGCCGTCAGGCGGCCCCTCCCAGCGGCCCCCACAACGGCCCGATGTGGCGCTCGTAAAGATTTTCGGTCACGTTCCTGGAGATCGACTCTTCGCACTCGGCCAGCATGTTCAAGTATCGCTCCCCCATCTTCGCCGCAATTTTGTAGCCGACGTGCAGCAGTTGCCGCAGATGCATATTGAAGTCCGGGTTCGATTGGTCGTGACGCAAGGCCGCAGTATATTGCCGCGAGCTCCACGTGCGCACCTCGACGGGAGAGGGCAGCTTCGCGCCGTCGATGTCGATCACCGCGGCATACGGCGCGCAGAGGGCTTCGCGCGCTGCATAGGCTTGGGCGTAAACGTCCTTGGCCAGCGCCAAGCCGTCTCCCCCGGCCTCGGCCAGGCCGATCAACTCTTCGAGCCAGTTCGTGCCCGCCGTCTTCACGTGTACGCCCGCGTCGAACCTTTCGAGCGACTCCCGAATCGGCGCGTAGATCGAAAACTTGTCCGAACCGGAGTGAACGCTGAGCTTCAGCGTCTCGGGCAGTCCGTAACGCTCGACGGCGCAGGCGATCACGGCCAGATCGTTTGGAAACTCTTTGCTGAACCGCTCGAGATCGCCGGCGTAGTCCACTCCTTTGTTGAAACGCCCGGTGAACTTCGGCGCAATGGTCTGAATCGGGATGCCTTCATCCGCGATTGCCGCCAGAATCACGAGCAGCTCGGCGGGCGTCTGCGGATTGTCGGTCTCGTCCATCGAAACTTCGGTGATGAAGTTCCCCGCCCCTTTCGCGGACTCGATATAGCGATAAATGCGGCCTGCTTCCTGCACGGCGAACAAGTACCGCGAGGCAACCGCGGCAACGCTTTCGCGGGTCGTCTCGAAGGGTTCCTCGATGCCCTCGATCTCGATGCGGCCGATCAACTCCGGGCGCCGCTCGAGCAGCGCATCGATAGCCGCCGGCGCGGCGGGCCTGCCGATGGCGTAGGCGACGTCGAGGGTGAAGAAATCAGCGCTGTCGAGATAGCCGTCGACCGTCTCCAGGTTGATGTGGTCGGCATCGACGTAGTACGGCTTGTCCCAGTTCAACTCACGGACCGCAGCATCGGCGGCGGCGCGCACGCTCGGCGGCTCGGAGCCGACTGTCAAATGCTCGCGGTGGGACTTGTTCCAGGTCGGGATGACCTCGACCCCCTGCTCGGCCGCCATCATGCAGGCCCGCAATTGGGCTTTCGCCTGGCGTCCGAAACGGTCTCCCACGCCGAATGTGTTCTTGGCAATGCGCATCGCCCCATAGTAGCGCGGGGCGTTTGGGCAAGCCCGATGCCGCTTCTCGCCCCTGAGAGCAAGCGAACGCCAAGCCGCCGCAAATCAACTGACCGACTGTCTCAATCCAAATGTCCGATTACAGCCCCGGGAACCGGGGCGCAGCGCCGCGTCTTGACATAAAGTGACTGGTCGTAAAAACTAGTAATATGGAAACGATCAATGCATCGGACTTCAAGGCCCGGTGTCTGGCTATCCTCGACCGCGTGCAGGCAACCGGCGAGCGGGTGGTCATCCTCAAGCGCGGGCGGCCTGTCGCGGAATTGTTGCCCGCAAGTCGAGCCAAGGCCGAATATCCCCAGATGGAATTGAAGGGCACTGTCACCGTAGTCGGCGACATCGTTGGGCCGGCGGTTCCGGAAGAGTATTGGGACAGTCTCAAGGGATGAGCTTTCTGCTCGATACGCACGTACTGATTTGGTGGCTCGATAGCCCCGATCGACTCTCGCAGGCGCAGCAAGAGGTTATCGCGGCGGCCGGCGCCGAATCGCCGTTGCTGGCAGCCGACATTTCGCTCTGGGAAATAGCGACGTTGCACGGCTTGGGGCGCATCCGCCTGACGATTCCCCTGCGGGAGTGGCTGGACAAGGCAACGGCGCCTCCGCTGGTGCGGCGGCAGGGCGTCTCTCCGGCGATCGCGGCGGAACTGGCTCTGTTGCCCGATTCTTTTCACCGCGATCCGGCGGACCGCATTCTGGTGGCGACCGCCCGCGTGCTTGGCGCGACGCTTCTGACGCAGGATCGCAGAATCGTCGACGCAGCGCTGGTCGACACGTTGAGCTGATCGGGCGCCGAGACGCCCTTTTCCCGACATGGCCGCTATGCGCTGAGCGTCCAAGGACTGGTGGAGACGCAGTCCGCGCGCAGCGCGTTTCCGGTCATCCCGTAGGCGCTCGCATCTCAGCGCCGAGACCGGGGCTTTGGGGAAGAACGTACCGCGCCGCTTGCATGACGATGGGCTCCTCTTGGTAGCGGTTGGCGATCTCCAGCACCTTCGGGTTGTATTCGACGAGAGGATCGTTCGGTATCGCCGCCGAGAGGTGGAGAGCGGCGGCAATCTGCGGGCCCATTGCAATACTGACATGGGGAACGATTTCGATATCGGCCTCCCGCGCCAAGCGCGCCCACTCGACGGCTTCCGTGATGCCGCAGCGGCCGAGATCGGGTTGCAGCCATTTGAAGACGTTACGCTCGAAGAACGGCTGCAGTTCGAACCGCGTGCGGTAGCTCTCGCCCAGCGCCAGAGGCGTCTTCGTATACGCGGCGAGGCGCGCGTGGGCCGCGGCGTTTTCCGGCGGCAGAGGACATTCGAGCCACAGAATGTCCCGCTCGTCGAGGGCCTCGATAAAAGGCCGGCAGTCCGCCTCGTTCAATCTCCACAGCGCATCGACAGCGATGCGCACGGCGCTTCCGAAACGCCGCCGCAGGCGGTCGATCAGGTCGAACAACTCGGCTTCGCTGCGGTCGAAAAACAACTTGAAGGTGCGAAAGCCCTCTTCCCAGTGCTGCTCCGCTTGCGCCGCCCGCGCGGAGTTGTCGGCCCCCGTCAACCCCGAAAGATAAGCGGGCAGGCTCTTGCGCGCGGACGCCCCCGCGATGAGCTCGGCGGCGGGTTTGGCGGCCATTTTCCCGGCGAGGTCCCATAAGGCCAAATCGACGCCGCTGATCGCATCGAGCATGAACCCGCCGGTCTGGCCGCGCACGCGCATGGTGGAGTACATGCGCCGCCAAAGCTCGCGGATACGTTGGGGCGAGCCCGAGAATTCCTCGTCCGCGAGCGCCGCGCGCAACAACGTCTCGACTATCGCGCAGACGACTTCGGGCGCCAAGGGCGCCTGTGCTTCGCCCCAACCCTCAAGCCCGTCATCGGTGGTCACTCTAACGAGCGCCGTTTCGAAATGGATCGAATAGAGGGCGGGATAAGCCTGCGACCAACGATAATCGAAGCGGCTTGGCTGAAGACGGGTCGGCGAGCCGGCGCTTCCCTCGGCCTGTTCGGTATCGCGCGGCAAGCGGATCGGGAATGCGTCGACCGAGGATATCTTCATGCCGGGCTCAGCGGAAAACCAATCGCCGCAACTCGGCCAACTCCTCCAGCCCGGAGGCGTCCAGGGAGCGCGTCGGCGGACGTACCGCGGCCGAGCGGATCACTCCGCGCTGCAGCAGGTTGTGTTTCACTGCCGAAACGCCGAGACCCGGCTGCAACTCGAACCGGATCAGCGGCAGGGCTTGCCGAAAACTGCGCCAAGCGGCCTCGCGGTCGCCCGCTTCGAGGCGGTTCCAGACTTCAACGTAGAGCGAAGTCATGTCGGCCGCGGGCATCTGTCCGCGCGCGCCTCGGGTGATCTCTTCGATCATGAACGAGCCGTTGAGTCCGCCCAGCAGCGTCAACGCCGGCGCCGCCTCGCGGACGGCGGTGATCTTCGGCGCGGTCGGCGGGGCCTCGACCTTGGCGTACCGCACCGCGTCGATTTCGTCCGCCAAGCGCGCCATGAGCGCCGGCGGGATGTTGACCCCGGTCAACAAAGGAGCGTCCTGCACCATGATCGGCACGGAGACCGCTGCGCCGACGGCTGCGTAGAAGGCGGCGACGCCGTCAGCGTCGGGCTTCAGGTAATAGGGAGGCAACACCATCAGCACGGCTGCGCCGAGACTCTCGGCTTCGCGGCATGCCTCCACCGCGGCGGCGGTCCCGGTCGCGCCCACTCCGACGCACAGCGGCGCCCGGCCGGCCGTCCGCTTAGCCACGCGGGACAGAATTTCCCGCCTTTCCGACGCGAGCAAAGCGTAGCCTTCGCCGGCGTTGCCGAACACGCCCAACCCATGCGCCCCCTGCTCGAGCAGATGATCGACCAGCGATTCCAGGCTTTCGTAATCGACCGCGCCGCCACTTGTGAACGGGGTGGCCAGGACGGGGACGATTCCTTCGAGCGAACGACTCACATCATCTCCTGGCGAAACGCCTCAGGGCGCTCCTCCGGCAAGGAAGCCTTCGTGGTCGCGGATCAGGTCGCGTCTGGCGCGGTCGATGTGTTCGCCGAGCGCCGCAATCGTCTCCTGCCGGTCGCGTTTGGCAAGCCCGGCCAGAATGCGGCGGTGCTCTTGCTGGGCGCGCTGAACGCGCCTTCTCCAGTCACGGCTGCGCGAATGCACGCGCGCAATCTTGATGTGCGCGTGCAAATCCTCGTACATCTCGAGCAACTTCCGGTTGCCTGAAATCTCGACGATGCGCCGGTGGAAAAGCATATTGAAATTGTCGTGTCTTTCGGCGACGAGGCCCTCGACGAGGCACTCGTCCATCTTCGCCAGCAGCCCGCCGAGCTCGGCCAGTTGCCCATCCGTAATGCGGGTGACGGCGGACTCGACCGCCAGGCACTCCAGCGCGCGGCGAATATCGAAGGTTTCGAGCAGTTCGTCTTTGTCCAGTTGGGCGACGAAGGTGCCGCTGCGGGGCTTGATCTCGACCAAGCCGACCGTTTGTAAACGATTGACGGCTTGGCGTACGGGCATTTCGCTGACGTCGAAATCGGTGGCCAGGTTGCGCACTTCGAGCCGTTCCCCGGGCATGAAGTCGCGGTCGAGAATGGCTCGGCGAAGCGATTCGAAAACCTCGTCGGCGATACGGGAGCGAGCAATGCGTTTGACTCTGGTCATGACGTTTTCGCGCTCTCAGGGCCGGGCGTCCCGGCTGCCGTTGCAAGCGGTTGGCGAATCAAGACGTGTACGAGGCCGAACGCAGCGGGATGCAGGAAAGCGATGGCGGTAAAAATCGGGGCGTAAGAATAGTTTTGCACGACGTATCCGACAAAAGGCTGGAACAAAAAACCGCCGAGGCCGCTGCCCAGTCCGACCAGACCGGCGACCGAGCCGACGATTGCGGTGGGATAGATGTCGTTCGTCATCGTCATCAGATTCGTCTTCCACGACATGTGCGCGAAAGTGACGATACAGATAATGGCGACAACCGCAGCCGAAGTTCCGGCATGGTTGATCAGCAGGCCGATGGGCATGACCAGGGCGCTGAACAGCATCAGACGCTTGCGCGCGGCGATGGCCGAGCGGGCCTTGCCGATCGACCGGCCGGACAGCCAGCCGCCCGCGATGCCGCCGAGGTCCGCGGTGAGGTACGGCATCCAGGCAACCAGGCCGATTTCGACCATGCTGAAGCCGAGCTCCTCGCGCAGGTATTTGGGCAGCCAGAAAAGATAGAACCACCACAACGGATCGGCTACGACCCGCGCCAGGAACAGCCCCCAGGTCTGGCGGAACCGCAGCAGCTCGCTCCAGCGGATGCGCCGCTTGGGCGGGCCCGCCTCGGCCAGTCCGCGCTCGATCAGGCCGATCTCTTGCGGCGTCACGCGCGCATGATGCGCGGGCGGCCAATACCAGCGCAGCCAATAGAGCATCCAGACGAAACCGAGCGCCCCGGTGAGGACGAACGCGGTCCGCCAACCCCACTGCTCGAACAGAAAAACGATCAGAGGAGGAGCAAGAATCGCTCCCGTGGCGGCCGCCGCGTTGACGAGGCCGTTGGCTGTGCCCCGCTCTTTCGGCGGGAACCATTCGGAAATGGCCTTTTCGGCGGCCAAAAAATTGCCCGACTCGCCGATGCCGAGCAACGCCCGAAACGCGCCCAGGCTCAAAGCCCCCGATGAAAGGGCGTGCAAAGCGTTGGCGATCGACCACCAGACCATCGAGACCGAGAGCGCCAACCGCGTTCCCCAGCGGTCGATCAACAGGCCGGCAACGATGTACATGCTCATGTAGCAAAAGGTGAACGCCGCCAGAACATAGGAGTATTCGATGTCCGAGATGCCCAGCTCGGCGGTGATCTCCGACGCCAGGACGGACAGCGTCTGCCGGTCAACGTAATTGATGACCGAGGCGAAAAAGAGCAGAGTGGCGATACGCCAGCGGACGTTCGGGATTTTCGCGGCCATGCTCATGCAGTCCTTTGCGCAACAGCGGCGCAGTCGGCCTTGCCGGAGGCGCGGGCGGCGGACGGCGGAACGCTGCGGATGCTCGTCACGCGACCCGAATCTCCGCGAGCCGGTCTTCGTCGAATTCGACGCCGATGCCGGGGCCTTCGGGAGGACGGGCCTCGCCCGGCCGCCAATCCATAGGCTCCTTCAACAGGCGGTTGCCGAAGGGGCGCTCCAGCAGCGTGCCGCCTTCCATGATTACGGCGTTCGGCGTATGCACGGCCAAATGCGCCGAAGCCGCGAGGTAGAGCGCCGTGCCCGTGCTGACGTGCGGCGACCAGAGCACGCCGTGGACGTCGGCAAGAATGGCGATTTTGCGGCACTCGGTCACGCCGCCCGCCCGACAGACATCGGGGTTGACGATATCCACTGCCCGCGCCGCGAACAGATCGCGGAACTGGAAACGATTCGAGACTTCCTCGCCGGCGCAGACCGGCGTCTTGAGCCGGGCGCGGAGCTCGCTGTAGCCGGCGATGTCTTCGGGCAGAAGCGGGTCTTCCCACCAGCCGATGTTAGGCAACTCGTCGATCTGCGCGCCCACGGCGCGGGCTTCGTGGGCTTTGTACGCGCCGAGAGAATCGAGCAGCACCTGACCGTCTCCGCCGACCGCCTCGGAGACGGCGCGAACACGGTCGATGTTTCCCGTTCCCGGCCCTTTGGCGAGGCCCATCTTGACGGCCGGAAACCCCCGCTCGATCGTCTCGCGGGCGTTTCTCCGCAACGCGTCGAGCGTCGAGCCGCCGATGCCCGTATAAGTCGGAACGCTGTCGCGGAACTTGCCGCCGAGCAACCTGTAGAGCGGCCGGCCAACGGATTTCCCAAGCAGGTCCCACAGCGCCAGATCGATGCCCGCAATGGCTTCGGTATAGAAACCGGTGGCATAGCCGCGCAGCCGCTGACTGGAGTACATCTTCTCCCAGAGCGCTTCGACGTTGCGGGCGTCCCGGCCGATCAGGATGGGCGCAAGCAGGTCGCTGACGACGGTGCGGTGAACGCGCGGCGCGGCGGGCGCGTGGCTCTCGCCCCATCCGATCAGGCCCTCGCCGGTCGTGATCTTGACCAGCAGCGCTTGAGCCGTTCCCTTGAACCGCGACGGGGAAGCGTGATCCAGGCGATTCCAAAGCCCGGTCCCGCCGGTGGAAGCGCCGACGGGCGGCATTTCGATGTAGTAATCCGGCGGCCGGTCGCCGCGGGGCGCGCGGATGACGAAACTCTCGACCCGAGTGATCTTGAGCGGCGCATCCCCCGCGGAGAACAAGTCGGAGACCGCGGGCAGAGCGAGAGCGCCCAGCAAGCTTCGCCGCGTCAGCATGCCGCTATTCCCTGTCTTCGGCGTCTTTGGCGCAGCGGAAACCGATGTTCGGCGTCTTTTGATTGGGGCGGACCCAGTTGCGGAAAAATACCGTGATGCGGCGGGGGCCCGACGCCCACGAACCGCCGCGAATCGCTTTGTACATGCCGGCAGCGGGGCCTTGCGGGTTTTTTTCGGGGCCGGTTTCGTAATAGGCGCGCTCGAACCAGTCCGCGCACCACTCCGCTACGCCGCCCGCCATGTCGTAAAGCCCGAACGCGTTCTGCTCGAACTTGCCCGCCGGGCCGGGACCTTGCGCAGTGTTGAACCGGGCGCGGCCGGCGGGGGATTCGTCGCCCCAGGGATAGTCCATCCCTTCCAGGCCGCCGCGGGCGGCCCGCTCCCATTCCGCTTCGCTGGGCAGCCGCTTGTCGGCCCAAGCGCAATACGCGGCCGCATCGCTCCAATCGACGTTATGGACCGCGTAATCTTCCTTGCCTGCGGGCGGCTTCCCGTCGAGCCAGTGATAGGGCGGCGTGCGCCCGGAGGCGGCGAGGAACAGGGCGTAGTCGCGCTGGCTGACCTCGCGCGCGTCCAGATAGTAGGCGTCGAGGGCGACCGCGTGAACCGGACGGTCGTCCCGCAGCGCCTTCGGCCGCATCCCCGTCGCGTCGTCCGAGGTCGTCTTCGTCCGGCCCATTTGAAATGTCCCCGCCGGAATGAGAACCATGCCGGCTTCCTCGGCCGGAGCGGCGGCGGCCAGGAGCAGAAACGCCGATAGGATGCGCCCGCGGGCCACCTAGACGAACAACTCCTCGATCTCGTCGTCGACGCACATCTCGGTAGCGCCCAAGTGATCGACGTAACGGTAGGCGCGCTTCGACGGCGTGTCGAGAATCTCCTTGCGCCAATCGATGCCGAGCGCCGAGTACAGCGAGGCGTAGATGTTCTCGGTCTTGGGCTGCAAGCGGTATTTCCAGCCGGTCTCGATGACTTCTTCGCCGCGGGCATCCGTGCGGCCGATAACCCTTCCGCCCTTGACGCCGCCGCCGGCGAACAGCCCGATATAAGTCTTGTTGTAGTGATGGCGGCCCGCGACGAGGTTCAATTTGCCGGGCACGCGCCCGAACTCGGTGGGCACGACAACCAGCGTCTCGTCGAGCATGGTCTTGCCCGGCGCGTGCTTCGACGGCGTGCTTGCGAGGTCGCGCAGCAGGTTGGCCGCGGCGCGGTCGATGTCGTTGCAGTGGATGTAGTGATTCGACTTCCGCGAATGGTCGTAGATGTATTTGTGATGGTCCCAGCCGGGATGCTTGACGTGAACGTAGCGCGTGCCCGCGTCGGCCAGGATCAGGTTGCGGGCCAGCAAGCAGCCCAGGCCGACCGCGTTTTCGCCGTAGCGCTTTTTATCCTCCTCGGCCGGGGTCAACGCTTGCGGCCAGCGGTTGTCGCCCAGGATGCGGTAGGCGTCCTGCTGGAATGCGCGGAACGAATCGGGCGCCCGGCCGCGTTTGCCGCGGTCGGCGGCGACCGCCTTTTCGAGAGCGTTCAGCAAGCGGAAGCGCTCCTCCAGCAGGGCCAGCGCCTCGCCTTTGGCGGCGACGCTGCCCGCGCCGGCGCCGGCATTGATGTCGAGCCCGGAAAACCGCGGGTGCAGAAAACCGCTCGGCAGCGCCAGGTTCTTCAGATTGCAACTGACGTAGGTCGGAAACGTGTCCGATTCGCGCCGCTGCGCATCCAGCTCGTAGGCCACGACCGAGCCGACCGGCGGGATCTCGGCGGCCTGAGCGGGGTTCAGCGGCCGCCCGGCGCGCGTGTAGTATTCGCCGCGGAAATGCACCACCTCATGGCTCTTGAAGGTGCGCACGATCGACACCTTGTCCATCTCGGACGAAAGCTCGGGGAAAAGCCGGCGCGACAGGTAGAGGCCGGGGCGGACCTGCCGCACGTCGAAGTCCGGCTGCGTGCCCTCGTCCTCTTTGAAGTCGAAAGTATCGACGTGAGAGATGGCGCCGGCGGCTTCTATCACGATGCAGTTGCGCGCCGTGCCGCGCGGATGGGAGCGGCCGGCGGCGCGCAGGCGGGGAGGCCATAGAGCGCTTTCCGCGAAGGCCCCCAACAGACTGAACGTGCCGAACTTGACGGCATCGCGGCGGGTCGGAACGATTTCGCGAACGGTTTTCATAGCACATTCCCCACTAGTCCGGTTAAAAGAGTCCCGTCGCCTCGGGACGCTTGGCAGTTCTCTTGTTGAGGTCTGCTTTTCGAGTTCCGGCAAAGATAGCCTGTGCGCTCGCTGGAACGGCGGCGGCTTCGAATCGCGGTCTTCAACTCTCCACTCTTCACTCGCCACTCTCCACTTAGTAATTGAACAGGAACTCCGGTTTGTTCAGCAGCGCCCATTGCAGGTTTTCGAGGCCCCGCTCGCGGTCTTTGGCCAGCGCGGTGAGCGCAATGTCCATTTCCGCGGCAAGCGGGCCGCGCGAAAGCGTCGCCAGGTATATGCGGTTGACAAGCCCGCGGTCGAGCGCCGCCTCCACGGCCTGCGGGTCGGGAGTTGCGCCGGTTGCGGCCGCCAGCGCGTCCGCGACCAGTACGCGGTCTTCCGCCCGGCGGGAGAGCAACCGGTCCACGCGGCTGTTTCCCGCGGCCTTCACGCGGTCGAGCACGATCTCCGAGTTCATTAGCAGCATCGCCTGCAAGGCCGACGTCGGCGTGCGCGAGGGCATCTCGTCGCGGCTCTGCTGGCCGAACGCCCGCAGAAACTCGGCCGTTTCGGTATCGACGTACGCCGGGTCGAGCAATTCCATCGCCATCGGCACATCGCCGTCGCTGCTCTTGAAGGAACCCGGCTTCGAGGTGGCGACGGCGACCGCATCGTGCAGCTCCGGCCCGGAGAGAATGCGCACGAACTTGCGCGGGTAATAAGCCGCGTATTCGGGTTTCCACTCGGTCTCGAACTTCGACGAAAGCCCATAGGCGCTCGATTTCATGATCGTGCGCACCAAATGCTTGAAGCTGAAACCGGATTGCTGAAAATCCCTGGCCAGGTCGTCGAGCAAATACGGGTTCGACGGCTGGACGTTCCAGCCCTCGGGAATCTCCTGGTCGGGGTAATAGCGCGCCAAGTCGAAATCGTCCACCGGCTCGACGATGCCGAAGCCCATCAACTCGGCCCAGATGCGGTTTACGGTCGCCCGCGCGAATTGAAGGTCCGCGGTAATCAGCCGCGCCAACTCGTCCCGCGGCAGGCGCTCGGGGTTGGCGGTTTCTCCCGTCAGAATGAAGCGCGGCGTATTGTCGCCGCCCCAGCGCGGCACGCGCACGATGCTCTCGGCCTTCGTCGGGTAGCCCGGCTCGACGTCGTCGACGGTGTATTCCGTATTCGCCTGGAAGCCGTTTTCCCAGTTCATGAGCATGCGCGTCTTGCCGAAGAACGCCGCCTGCTGGAAGAAGTTCTCGCGCGTCTTGCCGGTGAGGAAAAGGTTGACCTGCTCCAGGTGATGCTCGCCGTCGTGGCAGGAAACGCAGCCCAGGTTCACGCCGAGAAAGACCTTGCTGTAGGTGATCGTGAACTCGTCGACCGAGTCGGGGCGGTTGACCAGGTCGTGCGCGTCGGGCTGTTCGGGGTCGTCGAGCGCCTTGACGAAGTCCCGCGCGAAATAGAGCGCCCCGGGCGAGGAATGGCTGCTCTTGCCGCCCTGCGTCAGCAGGTCGGCGACGACGTCGGCGTAGGAACGGTCGAGCCGCAGCCACTCTTCGGTCCAGTAGTGGAAGAGGTTCTTGCCGAAGCCCATGCGGTTGCCCGCGCGGAAAAGATCCTCGAAGTAATAAGACCAGCGCGTGACGAACTCATCGCTTGCCGTCAGGCGGTCGATGAGCTTGTCCCGTTTGTCGGGGTCCGCGTCGTTCAGGAACGCAGTGAGGTCTTCGATCTCGGGAATGCGTCCCGTAGCGTCCAGGTAGGCGCGGCGGATGAACTCGCGGTCGCCGGCGAGCGGCGCGTGCGGGACGCCGTCCTTTTCGATGCGCCCGAAAATACGCTCGTCGATGAAATTGCGCCGGGCGATCGGGCCGGGCGCCGCCGCGTCCGCCCGCGGGCGTATGCCCGCGGTCTGTTCGGTGAGCGCGCCCGCGATGTCCGACGCCGCGCGGCCCGGCCTCTCGGCCGCCCGGTGAGCGCGCTCCATGCGCGCCTTGGCCTCGGGGGATACGGCCTGGGGCGCCGCCGACTGGACCGCGAAAAGCAGCGCCGCTAAGGCGACCCATGACCCGCGACTCGTGACTCGTGACTTCATCGCTGACCTCTTTATTCTGAACGACTATTCCGCGCGGCGAAAGATCTGAACGCGCTTGCCCGCGACTTCCGTCACGTAGAGCCGCCCGCGTCCGTCATGGTCCATCAAGTGCGGGAGTTGCAAGGTTTCGGGCGTTCCCCACTGGGCGGTCATCTTGCCGTCTTTCAAGCGCAGGTGGCTGACGGTGTGCGCGTCGCCGTCGCTGACGATCAGCTCGTCGCCGACGACAATCGCCCCGAACGGGTTGCCGAACCCGCTCCAGGCCGCCAGAAACTCCCCTTCCTTCGAGAAAACCTGAATGCGGTTGTTGCCGCGGTCGGCCACGTAGATGCGGTCGCGCGCGTCAATGGCAATGCCGTGGGCGGCGGCGAATTCCCCTTCGCCCTTGCCCTTGCGGCCCCATTGGCCGAGAAACTCGCCGCCGGCCGACAGCCGCACGATGCGCCCGTTGCCGGCGTCGGCGACATAGATATCGCCGTTGGTTGCGAAGGCCAGATCGTCCGGGGAGCGGAAATGCGCGTCGCCGGCGCCGGCGACGCCCTTTTCGCCGAACGTCTGCAGCAATTCCCCTTCGGGCGAAAACTTGTACAGCAGGTGCAGCTTGTTGTCGGTGGCCCAGACGTTGCCCTCAGCATCCACCCGCAGGCCGTGCGCGACGGCAAACTTGCCTTGCCCCCAGCCGCGGTCGTACTTGCCGCCCTTGTCGAACGCCAGCAGCGGCGGCTCGCCGCGGTGCAGCACGTAGATTTGCCCGGCCGGCCCCAGCGCTACCGCCGACACGGCCCCGAGCTCGACGCTCGAAGGGATCTCAAGAAACCCCTCCGAACGGTAGGGCGCCCCCGCCTGGAGAACGGCCGCGCAAACGAGCGCCGCCCCCGCGGAGAAGAAGGGGACTAAGCATCGGCGCCGGGAGGCCGCCCCGCGCAGCAGCCTTTTGCGTTGCTCTCCACTCTCCACTCTCCACTCTCCACTGGCCGCGTCAGCGGCCTCACTATCCGCTAAAAGAGCACCTTCAAGCTCAACTGCACCCGGCGCGGGTCGCGCGCCGAGGTAATCGTGCCGAAATTCGCGCTGTTGTTGAAGCCGTCCGCACCCGCGCGGAAAGCCGTATTCGGCCCCCTCAGGTTGACCGAGTTCAGGAAATTGAACGCCTCGATGCGGAATTGCACACGCACTCTCTCGTTCACGGAGGTGTCTTTCATCAGCCCCACGTCGAAGTTGAACGTCCCCGGCGTGCGCACGTCGGGCAGGACCCTGCCGACGTTGCCGAAAGTGAAATCCGGCGGGTTGACGAACACCTCGGTGTTGAACCATCGCTCCCGCGTCGGATTGTTCAGCTTGGCGCTGTCGCCCGTGGAGTTCGGGCGGTCCGCCTGGAAGTTGTTCGCGCCGGTGATGGTCAAGGGAAAGCCGGTCTGCATGATCCCGATGGAGTTGATCTGCCAGCCGCCGAGTATTTTGCTCAGGGGGGACGACGGGTTGGGGGAAGGCAATTCGTAGAGCAGGCTGATCGTGGCGCGGCGGGCGATGTCGCCCGGATCGATCGAGCGCTGCACCTGCCTGTCGTACAGTCCGTTCTGGTACCCGTTGCGGTCGTTCTGCTCGGTGTTCCAGTTGACCGGAACCTGGGTCGAGTCGCCCATCTTCTTGCCGCCGGTGAAGGCGAAGTGGACCAGCAGCCCATCTCGTAACTGCCGCTTGATGTTGAACTGCAACTGGTGGGAGAGGTAATTGCCCAGCCGCGGATTGAGGATGCTCACCGAGCCATAGTGCGGGAACGCCCGCAGCAACACTTCGCGCTGAACGGTGCGGGCGCCCAGTCCGCCGGGCACGAGGCCCGCGTTGGGGTTCGGGACGCGTTCGCGCAGCGCCTGCCCGTACTGCGCCCGCACGGCCGGATCGACTTGGTTGAGGTTGTAGCCGCCCGCCGCGAAATGATTGCCCTTGTTGCCGGCGTAGGTGACGTCGAACAGCCAGACTCCGATCTGGTGCTGGATCGAGGCGTTCCACTGCTGGGTGAGCGGGGTCGTGGGGTCGGTTTCGCGCAGGCTGACGTTCTGCCCCAGTCTGCCTGCGGGCCCCGCGGAGGAGCCGGGGGCTTCGCTGTAGGCGAAGGGGAAACCGTCCGAGAAGCGGAAGGCCGGATCTTCGGGCGAAGGCGCCGGATAACTCGTCCGCGTCCGCGAGAAAAGGTTGACGTCTCCGTTCCAGTGGCGGAAAAAGACCGAGGGGTAATAGATGCCGTAGCCGCCGCGGAACACGGTTTTGCCGTTGCCCAGGAAGTCGTAGGCGAAACCGATGCGCGGCCCGAAGTCGTTGTACTGCTCGCCCATGAAGCTGCGCGGTTGGCCGTCCACGCCGGCGTAAACGGTGCAGCCGCGCAGTCCGGTATCGGGCAGAGTGCAGTCCGGGTCGAAGTTGATCTGGCCGTCGTAGCGCTCGTAGGGCTTCTGTTGGAAGTCGTAGCGCAGCCCGAGATTCACTGTCAGCCGAGAGGTGACCTTCCAGTCGTCCTGAACGAAAAAGCTCCAGTTGAACGCGTGCCAGGAATTGCCCAGGATGCGGTCGATGCCCGCGGTCTGCACGTCGCCCGTGAGAAACTGGGCCAGATTCCAGCCCGTGCCCGCCTGCGCCTGCGGATTGTCGGTCAGGCCGCCGAAACGGAAAAAGCCCGACAGCGCTCCGCCCTGGCGGTTGCCGCCGTAGAGGTCGCGCGCGTTGACGCCGAACTTCATGGCGTGGTTGCCGCTGATCTTGGTCACCATGTTCTGGATGTCCCAGTTCAACGAGCTGCGCTTGCCCAGCGCCCCGCCGCCGATGCGCGGATAGGGGCTGACGTTGAGGTCCGGCACCTGATCCGGAGGCACGTTGTCGGGCAAGCCGATCTGCTGGGCGTAGCCGAGAAACGCGCCGACCGTCTCGAAAGTGAAGAGCTGGCGGCTGACGCCCACGCGCAAGTTGTTGATCAGGGTCGGCGAGAAGGTGTGCGTGTCGGAGATGACCGCGTTGCGGTTGGTCTGGTCGTCGTCGCGGTTGCGGCCGACGTTGGGGTCGGTGAACACGTCGTTGCCCGAGGGCTGGTGCCGCGCCTGCGTGTAGCGGAAAAAGATCGAATTCTTGTTGCCGAAGCGGTGGTCGATCTTCGTGTTCCACTGCGCCCAGTTGACGTTCCTGGCCTGGGCGTCCTGGAAGTTCTGGGTGAGCGTGTTGGCGTTGTTGGGAGTCTTGTTCGGCTCCGGATACCACGGCAGCACATTCCTCACGGCCGGGTCGAAGCGCGCTTCCGGCACCCGGTTGTCGGGGTACGGATCGCGCACGAATCCGCTGCCGACCGGGTTGGGCCGCGTCGTCGCCGGATCGTAAATCCCGATCGATTCTCCCGAAGCCGTGCGCAGCCTGCTGAAGTCGCCGCGCTTGAAGTCGGCGATGGGCACGGTGCGGATGCGCGGATTGCTGCGGCGCATACGGTATTCCTCCCAGTTGAAGAAGCCGAACGTGCGGTTCTTGACGAACGGCCCGCCGACCGAGCCGCCGTACTGGTTGTAGCGCAGCGGCAGCTTGTTGTCCGAGAAAGTGTTGCGCGCGTCCAACGCGTCGTTGCGCAGGAACTCGTAAACCGTGCCGTGAATCTCATTCGTGCCCGAGCGGGTCACCAGGTTGATCGCGCCGCCGGCCGTGTAGCCGAACTCGGACGACATCGTGCCGCTCTGCACCTTGAACTCCTCCACCGCATCGACGGCCGGGGGAACGCCCACCTCGCCGACGTAGCTGAGGATGTTGTTGTTGCCGTCGAGCATCTGCGCGTTCATCGAATTGGGACTGCCGTTGATGGAGATCGACGAAAGCTGAATGCCGCGGTCGCCGAACCCGGAATTGGTCGGCCCGGCGTTGGAGATCACGCCGGAGGTGAGCAGCGTCAGCGCCAGGGCGTTGCGGCCGTTGATCGGCAGGTCGCTCACCCGCCTGCGCTCGATCACCTCGCCCAGCGTGGCGTCGCCGGTATCGACCAGCGGCGCTTCTCCGGTAACTTCGATCGTCTCGGTCACCTGGCCGATTTCCAGTTGCAGATCGACGCGGGCGATCTGGTTGACCTGCAGCGTCACGCCGCTGCGCACCACGCGCTTGAAGCCCGCGCTCTCCGCCGCAATTTCGTACTCGCCCACGGCCAGACCCGGCGCGGTATAAAGGCCGTTCTCGTTCGTCGCCGTCGTGAAAAGAGAGTTTGTCGAGACGTTCCTGACCTCGACCTCCGCGCCGGGAATCACGGCGCCTTGCTGGTCGCTCACCGTTCCGGTGACGGTCCCCGCGCTTTGCTGGCCGAAAGCCTGGCAGACCGCAAACAACAGCGCGATTGCGGGCAACAACCCCTTGTATCTCATTTCGAAGCCACCTCCCCTGTTAACATCTGTTATCTCAGATGCCAAGATGCTGAGTGTAGAGTACCAGCCCGGCTCCGCGCCGTCAACCTGAAATTCAATAAATTTCAGTAAACGATGAATTCCAGCAGATTGCCGTCGGGGTCGCGCGCGTAGCGGCTCGTTCCCTCGGCCCTGCCGCCGCCGCGCCCGCCCCGCCGCGCGACCGGACCCTCGATCACCTCGGCGCCGGCGCTATCCAACGCCGCGGTCAACTCCTGCGCCGAGCCGGCCCAAACGAAACAGAAGTCGCCGCACGGCGGCCGCGCAGCCGGCGCGCGCAGCGTAAACTGCGGGTCCCGCCACAGCGCCGGACGGTGAAAATTGATCTTGTGGTCGCCGAAGTGAACCGCGTAGATGCGCGCGCCCTCGTCCACGCGGCAGCCCAGCGCGCGGTAGAAGCCGGCCATCGCTTCTTCATTGCGCATCGGCGCGGCGACATGATCGAACCCGCCGATCCCGCCGCTGTTCTGCGCCCCGGCCCGGCCGAGCGCGAGCCATGAACCGCCCGCCCAGGCAAGCAGCCGCCCGAAGAATCCGCGCCTCAGCACAGTGAAGAGCAAAACGATGTTACGGAGTATAGTGCAGCCATGAAACGCATTCCGGCGGTCCCGCCGTTGCGGCCGCCTTTCTTGCCGGCCCGCGCAGCGGGCAAGCGCAGAACGAGCAGGCCGGCTCGTGTACCGAGTCGGCAGAGATCGAGCGGATATACGAAGAGGATCGGGAGGATCGGGCAAAGCAGCCGATCGATTAGAGCCTCGTCGGCCCGCTGGAAGCCGAGCGCCTCCGCCTCGAACTGCACCCGGCGCCCCAGATCCTTGAGCGCCTGTAAAGCGAGAGGTTAACAAAGCCCTCGACCTGTCCAAAAATAACCGGGACCGCCCCAGCCGTTGAACGCGCTCCCGCTCGCCGCCCACGACACCGCCTCCCCCGAATACAGTATTTTCCAATGAGAAATGAGACTGAAGGCGGGCACGCTCAAGCGGCGGCGCGGATCTCCCGGAAGAGTGCGTCCCGCGCCTCGTTGAGCAGGCGCGCAGTTGCCATGCCGCTGAGCGCGTTGGCCTCGGCGTCGAGCATGGCGAAGCTTATCCCGGGGCGCAGGTAGCTTTCCGCTTGGGGCAGCGACTTGAGTTTTTCGTAAGGCGTGATTACGTCCTGTTGGCGGTAGCGCTTGCGTACCCGCCCCTTGGCGTCGACTGTTTCGCTGGGGAACAAGCAGGGCCGGTGATAGTTCAGGTAGGGGGACAAGACGGTGCGGTTGAAGGTATCCAAGCGCCCGGCATGGCGGGCGGCGATGTGTCCGTAGCCCAGGTGCTTGCGCGCCACTGCGCCGTTCTTCGCCTCCACCATGGCATTGTCGTTACTGCGCCGCGGGCGCGATTTCGTGAACTCTCCGACGTGCAGTTTTGGCAGTAGCGCGGCCACAGTGTGGTTGACGTATTCCGAGCCGTTGTCGGAGTGGAAGCCGAGCACGGAGAAAGGGAAGGGCTGCCACAGCGCCTCCCGCGGCGGCAGCAGGTAGCGCTCGCTGATCTTCTGGCAACTGCCGATGTGCTGGTACTGAGTTACTTCATCAACCAGGTTCAGGTGATAGACCCCTTTGACTTTATCGCGATCTCCCTGATGCATCGAGTCGATCGCCTACGGGCTGACGCCGGACCGGCTGACGGCGGTGCTGCGCAGCGCCGACCGCGGCGAGCATCGCGACTATCTGACGCTGGCCGAAGAGATGGA
This sequence comes from Bryobacterales bacterium, assembly GCA_965214915.1. Classification (GTDB taxonomy): domain Bacteria; phylum Acidobacteriota; class Terriglobia; order Bryobacterales; family UBA6623; genus CATQHP01. The sequence goes on from CBDCCP010000002.1 coordinate 1,601,792, forward strand.
GGAGCGCGACCCGCATTACGCGGCCGTGCTGGGGGTGCGCAAGCGGGCGGTGTCGGGGTTGGCGCCGGAGGTCGAGGCGGCTTCGGATGCGGCCGCCGACGTGAAGATCGCCGACGCGGTGCGCGAGATGGTCGCCGGCGCGCAGTTTCCGGCGCTGGTCGAGGACTGTCTGGACGCGCTGGGCAAGGGCTTCGCCGCCGTGGAGATCGTCTGGCGGCGGGGGAAGACATGGACGCCCGCGCGCTACGAGTGGCGCGATCCGCGCTGGTTCCGCTGGGACATCGAGGACGGGCGGACGCTGCGCCTGCTCGACGAGCAGGACAGCTACCTCGGCGTGCCGCTGGAGCCGGCGAAGTGGATCGTCCACACGCCGCGGCTGCGTTCGGGGCTGCCGGCGCGGGCCGGCTTGGCGCGGCTGGCGGCGGCGGCGTATCTGATCAAGGCGTACGCGCTGACGGACTGGACGGCGTTCGCCGAGGTGTACGGCATGCCGCTGCGCCTGGGGCGCTACGGGAAGGAAGCGACGGAGAGCGACATCGAGACGCTGATCGGGGCGGTGGCCAACCTGGGCACGGACGCGGCGGCGGTGATGCCGGAGTCGATGCGCGTCGAGTTCGAGCAGGCGTCTTCGGGGGCGGGGAGCGGGGCGGAGGTTTTCCGCGATCTGGCGCAGTACGTGGACAGCCAGATCAGCAAAGCGGTGCTGGGGCAGACGATGACCACCGACGACGGCTCTTCGCGGGCGCAGGCGCAGGTGCATGACGCGGTGCGCGGGGACATCCTGGCGTCGGACGCGCGGCAGTTGGCGGCGACGCTCGACCGCGATTTGGTGACGCCGTTCGTGCGCTTGAATTTTGGGGCCGAGGTTGCCGCGCCGCGGCTGATGCTGCCGGTGGCCGAGCCGGAAGACACGGCGGCGCTGACGCAGGCGCTGGAGCGGCTGGTTCCGCTGGGGCTGCCGGTGCAGGCGTCGGTGGTGCGGGATCGGCTGGGGCTGCCGGACCCCGAAGAGGGGGCGGTGCTGCTGGCGGCTCCGGGCTCCGGCGGCGTACTGGAGCCTCCGCCGGCCTCGGTTGCGGCCGCGGCCGCCGCCGAGTTGCGTCCCGAAGACATGGACGAGGCGACCGACGACGCTCTCGACGATTGGGCGGAGCTCATGCGCCCGTTGGCGGAGCCGGTGAAGCGGCTGGCGTCCGACGCCGAAAATCTGGATCAAGTGCGCGAGGGCTTGGTGGGCCTGATTGGCGAGGTGAAAACCGGCGGCCTCGCCGAACGGCTGGCCCGCGGCGGTTTTGCCGCGCGCGTGCGCAGCAGGGCGGAGCCTCCGGCCAAGGGCGCCGGCGGGCCGATCGACCCCGGCCTGCCGCCCGAGGAGGCGATCCGCGCCCTGCGCGCCAAGGGCTACGTCATCGGCCACGACTGGCGCGATGTCTGGGCCGAGGAACACATGGCCGCGTTCACCGTCGCCAAGGTCGGCGAACTCGACCTGCTGGCCGACATCCGCGGGGCCGTGGATAAGGCGCTGGCCGAAGGTACGACTTTGCGCGATTTCCAGAAAGGACTGCAGCCGCTGCTGGAAGAGCGTGGCTGGTGGGGACGCAAAAAAGTCACGGACCCCCTGACCGGCGAGGAGCGCATCGTGCAACTCGGCAGCCCGCGGCGGTTGCAGACGATCTTTCGCACGAATTTGCGCATGGCCTACGCGACCGGGCGCTGGGATCGCATCCAGCGGGTCAAGTCGCGGATGCCGTACCTGCGCTATACGGCGGTGATGGACGACCGCACGCGGCCCGAACACGCTTCCTGGCACGGCACGATTTTGCCGGTGGACGATCCCTGGTGGGAGACGCACGCGCCGCCCAACGGCTGGAACTGCCGCTGCCGGCTGATCCAGTTGAGCGCGACGCAGATGCGCCGGGCCGGCTGGAAGGTGAGCGAGCGGCCGCCGGTCAAGATGCGGGACTGGCCGAACAAGCGCACGGGCGAGAGGGTCGCCGTGCCGGAGGGGATCGACGCGGGGTTTGCCTACAATCCGGGGTCCGCGGGCGTGCGGCGGGCGGAGATTTCACGGCTGTTCGCGGATCGGCTGGAGGAAGCCGTAGAGGGAAGCGTTGCAGCCGCGCCCGGAGCGGGCTATATCTACGAGTGGGATAACCGGAACCGCAAGAGAAAGCGCGACAAACACGGCGTGGACTTCGCAGCCATGCTGTATTTTGAGCCAGGTGCGGAGGAGCCCGAACGGTGGTGGCACGAAAAAGACGAGGAGTGGCGCTGGACCGAGGACGGCTACATCAACGGCGAACCGCACAGGGCGGTCTATACCGCGCGCGACGGGCGTTTGCGCATTATCACGTTGTTTCCCTTGGATGAAGAAAAATAAGCGTGCTACGATGAGTGACCGGATGTTGCCGCGGAAGAGAAAACTGACGCCCGAGGAAAAAGCCAGGATCAGAGCCGGTATAGCCTCCGACCCGGATGCAATCGAGGCGATGAACGCCTCGAAACACCGCCCGAGCATGGAAGAACTCCGCGAGAAGTTTCCGGTCGTCTACAGGAGGACCCTCCGGGCGCAAGCAAAGGCAAAGGCAAAAGCAGACGCGGGCGACTCCTGACCCGCGGCGCGGCCGCAGCGGCGCCGCGGCCGTTTTTTCTTCCACTTTCCACTTTCCACTAGCCACTATCCACTGTACGCGGCTGCGCCGGTACGGCAACGAAATTCAACTTTCACTGCGTCGCAAACCATGTGGCCAAACTGTACAAACCAAGTGGCCGCGTACACCGGCGCCAACGCCGCCTGCTCAACGGCCGCTACGAAGACTTCCGGGAAAACCGCTCAGCGACGCCTATCGAAATCTCAAAAATCCGATCTACGCCCGGGGCGGCAGTCTTGCTATCCGCCACCAAGATTGACCTCCGCGCGCTTCGGCTGGTAGCCTTGAAGATTCTATTCGAGCATCCTGCACAAGAGGCCTCACAATCATGGCTAGAGAAACCACACTTAAGGGCAATCCCCTGGAACTCCTTGGAAACGAATTGAAGCCGGGCGACGCGGCGCCGGCATTTACGGTGACGGGCAACGACCTGAAGCCGGTCACTCTCGACGACACCGGCGGCGTGCGCATCGTGAACGTCGTTCCGTCGCTCGATACGCCTGTCTGCGACATGCAGATCAGGCGCTTCAACCAAGAGGCCGCAAGCCTCGAGGGCGTCTCGGTTTACTGCGTCAGTTGCGACCTGCCCTTCGCGCAATCGCGTTGGTGCGGCGCCGCGGACGTCGATAAGGTGACGACGCTGTCGGACTACAAGGACGGCAACTTCGGCGCGACTTGGGGAACGATGATTAAAGACCTGCGGATCGAGTCGCGGGCCGTGTTCGTCATCAACGCGCACAACACGATCGTCCATGCCGAATACGTTCCGGAAGTGACCGAGCATCCCGACTACGACGCAGCCCTGGCGGCGGCCCGCGGCGCCGCGTAGCAGCCCCTGTCGATACCGCCCGAAAATTCAGGAAAGCTCTAAAGAGCCTGCCTGAAAAACCGCAGCCAGTTGCCGTAGAAGACCGCGTCGATCTCGGCGTCGGAATAGCCGCGGGCTGCAAGGATTCCCGCGATGCGCTGGAGATCGGCGATGGTCTCCAGCCCGTCCGGCGTCTGCTCGGTTCCGAAACCTCCGTCCAGGTCGCTGCCGATCGCCGCATGCGCGCAACTGCCGGCGATCGAGCAAACATGGTCAATGTGATCCGCGACCGTTTCGAGAGAGGCCCGCGGACGATCTTCGGCATCCCGGCGGTAGTCCGGCATCAGCATCCATTCGTCCAGGACGGCGCCGATAACTCCCCCGCGCGCAATGACGGCCCGTATCTGGTCGTCGCCGATCTGGCGGTCGTGCGGCGCGAGCGCCCGGCAATTGCCGTGGCTGACGAAGACCGGGCCGGAGTAGATATCGAGCGCCTGTGCAAAGGCCGTATCCGCGGTATGAACCAAATCCAGAATCACCCCCAGCCGGTCGAACTCCTTGAGCAATTCGCGGCCGGCAGGGGTCAGAGGCCCGTCTCCGCCCGTGCCCATCGCGTAAGCGCTCGGCCCGTAGTGCGCCAGGCACGCCGTGCGCAGACCCTGCGCGTACCACCACTCGGCCTGCGCGGGCTCGACGATCGGGTCGCAGCCCTCCATGCTGAGGATGATTCCCAACGGAGCGTCCGCGGCCTGCCAATGCGCATCGAGGTCGGCGGACGAGCGAATCGTGCGCATATGCCCTTGCCCTTCGAGCAGGCGGTAGTAGGCGAGTTGCGCCTGGGCCGCGGCGCAGGCAATGGTTTGATTCGCGTAGTCGAGATCTTCGCGGAGGATGATCGCGCCGTGCCCGCGCTCATCGACCGCTCCAGAGTCCCTCGCCGAACCGGAAAATCCGGCGGGCAGCGCACGGCAGAGCAGCGTCGCCAGACAGATGCGTATGCCGCCGCGTTGCATTTCGGGCAGGCTCACCGTGCAATTGCCCCGCGACTTGCCGGTCATGCCGGACTCCCGGCGGCGTAACTCGTCAACCGGCAAGAGTTGATCGCGGTCGAAGGAAACCGCATTCCAGGCTATATCGAGATGGGCGTCGATCAGGGGCCGCATGGCGGTGGTCCTCCCCACCTACTGCAATTGCGGCAGCGATTGCCGCCACGACTGCAGCACGGCCGACAAACGCCGCGCCACTTTCGGATATTTCACGGCAACGTTCCGCGATTCGTCGAAACCGTTCTTGAAGTCGTATAGCTCGACGCTCGATCCGTCTGCGTTCATGAGCAGTTTCCATCTGCCGTCGCGCACCGCCAAATCGGGGCTGACATCCGACGGATTCCCCGGCCGCAAATAACCCGGCCGGCGGCCGTACTCCCAAAACAAAAGGCGGCTCCGCACGGGCAGCGATCCATGGAAGGCGGAGCTCATATCGACGCCGTCAAAGGCGACATCCGGCGCCGGAACGCCGGCCAACCGGCAAAAAGTGGGGAAGAGATCGACCGCCCCGATGACGGTCTTGCCGTTGACCCGGCCCGCCGGAATAGAGCCCTTCCAACGCGCGATCAGCGGCTCGCGGATGCCGCCCTCGTAAAGGCTCCATTTGCGCCCGCGCAGCCCGCCTGTCTTTCCGGGGGGATCGTATCCTTCGTCGTAATAGCGTTTCCAGGCCGTCGGCCCGTTATCGCTGGCCACCACGATCAGCGTATTCTCGGCGAGTCCCAGGCCGTCGATTTCATCGAACAACCGGCCCAATTGACGGTCCATCTCGTCGATCACCGCGTAGTATTGCTGAACATACGGATTCGCCGCGAAATGCCTGAACTCCGCCATCGACTCCGGCTTCGGGTAAAACCGGTCATGCACGTCGTTGAGCCAGAGGTGCAGGTAGAAACTCTTGTCCTTGTTGCGGCGAATGAAGTCGATCGAGCGATCGACATAGATTTCCGTCATCTCATGCTTGGCGACGTCGCGCACGCTCCCCCGCCCCAGTTTTTTGCTTTGCTCGGAAAGCCCGCCCGGCGGAAGAATGCGGTCGCCCAATCCTTCGAACGCCACCAGCGATTCGTCGAACCCGTAGGCGGAGGGCAAGGGCGCGTCGTCGACATCCCGGCCGCCGCCCATGTGCCATTTCCCGAAGTGCGCGGTGGCGTAGCCGGCTTGCCGGAACGCCCGAGCCACGGCCGGCGCCGCAGGGTCCAAGAAATCGCGCATGCCGCGCTGCCGGTTTCTTTCCCGACTGTTCAAGTACGAATGAATCAGATGCCGCGCAGGGTACTGCCCCGTCGTAATCGCCACCCGCGACGGCGAACAGATCGGCGAGCCAACGTAAAACTGCTCGAAACGGATTCCTTCCGCAGCCATCCGGTCGATGTTGGCGGTCACGATGTCGCGGTTGCCGTAGCAACTCAGGTCGGCGTAACCCATGTCGTCGATAAACACGAAAACAATGTTCGGTCCGCCGGCGGCAAACGAGCCCGCCGCGAGGGCAACAAGCAAAACGATGACGCGCAGCATGAGTGAAAACCAGGATAACCGACTGCGCCGGTCAAGCGGACCGAAGCCGGTATAATCGGAGTCATGCAAGGCGATACGAAAGTCATCGAGCACTTGAACGAGGTTCTCAAGGGCGAATTCACAGCCATCCACCAGTACATCGTCCATGCTGAGATGTGCGACAACTGGGGCTATACCAATCTCGGCGGTTTCATCAAACAACAGGCGATCGGCGAAATGCGCCACGCCGAAGCCCTCATCGAACGTGTCCTGTTCCTCGACGGGACGCCGGGAATGGGCGAGTTGCGGCCGCTGCAAGTCGGCCAAAACGTCAAAGAGCAGCTAACGAACGATCTTGCGCTCGAGCATGAGGCGGTCGCCATCCTCAACAACGCGATCAAGGATTCCGTCGCGGCCGGCGACAACGGCTCGCGAGAGCTGTTCGAGACGATTCTCAAGGACGAGGAAGAGCATGTCGACTGGCTGGAAGCGCAGCTTCAGATGATCGACGACATGGGCTTGGGCATCTATCTGTCCCAGCAGCTTGCAGCCGGCGGCCAAGCAGCAGCCGGATAGCGGGCCGGCTTTACTCGACGACCAACTCCATCAACTGCGCAAGAACCGGATAGTACTGCGCCCGCACCTTCGCGCCGGATTCCAATTCCTCCAGACGCAACCGCTTCTTGCCCAGCCTCTTCGCCGCTTTTTTCCCCGTCTTCACCTGCTCGCGGCCGGCGGGCTGCGAAAAAGCCAAAACCAGCGGCTCGCCTTTGGCGGGCGCAATGGTCACCGTGCGTTTCTGCAAGTCGATACTTTTGACAACGCCCTTGGCCTTGACGATCTTCAGCACCGAAGCGGGCCGCGCGCCCTCCAACGCCTCGCCCGTCGTGTTGTCGCTGACGCCCGGCCGCGTGTTCGAGCTGGCGGTCTTTTGCTGAGCGGCGGCAACGCCGAGCGCAAGCACCGCGAATAAAAAAATACGAACCGCCATCGACAGGCTCACTTGCTAATTCTGCGGGGAGCGCACGGCTGCCGTCAACCGCCGCCGCGGATCGTTTACAACAATGACCGTATGTAGTTGACGATCTCGGGCCGCAACCAGTCCTCGGCGCCGACGTATTTACGCAGCACCTGTCCCCCGCGGTCGATCAAATACGACTCGGGATACTTTGCAGTTCCGTAACGGCTGCTGACCGCGCGTTGCGGGTCCCGCACGGTAGGAAATGCAACAGCGGCATCGGCCAGAAATTCCCGATACTGCTCCTCGTTCTCGTCGACGCTGACTGCAAGAACGACAAATCCCTTGTCCGCGAACCGCTCGTAGATCCGATTCAGCGAGGGAATCTCCCTGACGCACGGCGCGCACCATGTCGCCCAGAAGTTCAGCAACACGATTTTGCCTTCGTAGTCCCGAAGGCTGACGCCGATGCCGCTGTCGCCGACGAGATCGAATCCGGGCGCACGGTCGCCCGGCTGCACATCGTAAATCCGCAGATAGCCCTGAACGCGAAAGACCAGGACGGCGGCCAGCGCGAGAGACAGACCGAAGACGACGGCCTCTTTGCGGCTCCATGCCATAATGGGACTTCACCCTTACTGTAGCCGCCGCCGCAGGGTGTACGCAAATGATTCTGATTACGCGCAAGGCCGAGTTTTCGGCGTCGCATTTTTGCGCCAGCCCCGAGCTTTCCGATGAGGAAAACGCGCGCTTGTACGGCAAGGCGGCGCGCCCCGCCGGCCACGGGCATAACTATGTGCTCGAAGTCACGCTGGCCGGAGATATCGATCCGGTCAACGGGATGATCCTCGACCTCAAAGAACTCAAGCAGATCGTTAACCGCGAGGTCGTCGCCGTTTACGACCACCGTTTTTTGAACCGCGAGGTCCCTCCGTTCGACCGCGTCGTTCCGACGGCGGAGAACATCGCCAAGGACATTTGGAAACGGTTGGCGCAGCCGCTTCGAAGCAACGGCCGGAAGCTGCACTCGGTTCGCTTGTACGAATCGTCCGATCTCTTCGTCGATTACTCCGAACCCGAGTCGCCTTGACAAAATTAACCAAACGTTTCGGCTTCTCGGCAGCGCATCGGCTGTACGCGGGCGCCTTGAGCGAAGAAGAGAACGCTCGGGTATTCGGCAAATGCGCCAATCCGTTCGGGCACGGCCACGATTACCGCTTGGAAGTCACTGTTTCGGGCGCCCCCGACAAACGTTCCGGAATGATCCTGCAGCGCGGCGAGTTCGACGGCTGGGTGCGGGAGTCGGTCATCGAGCGCATCGACCACAGGCGCCTCGACAAGGATGTCCGGGAATTCGAAGATACCGTGTCCACAACAGAGAATCTGACATTGGTCGTCGAGCAATGGCTCCGCGAAGGATGGCGGCGGCATTTCCCCGGCAAGGAATGCAAACTGAGCGGAGTCTGCATCGAAGAGACGCCGAGAAACAGCTTTCGGCTAAGCTGACGGATTGGACGGCGTAAAGGAAACCATGGCCAAAGTATTCAGCGCTCACGAGTTGCAAGACAATATCGAGAATCTCAACGGGTCGCGCGATCCGTTGGAAGGCCCTATCCGCGAGCTCATCCAACTGGTCGGCGAAGACCCGAGCCGCGCCGGCTTGGCCGACACCCCGCGCAGAGTCTCCCAGGCGTTCCGCGAGCTCACCCGCGGCTACGGGCAAAATCCCCATGAAGTGCTGCAGTCGGCGCTTTTCGATGTCAGCTACGACGAGATGGTCATCGTCAAGGACGTCGAAGTTTTTTCCTTGTGCGAGCACCACCTGCTGCCGTTCTTCGGCAAGATTCACATCGCCTACATCCCCAGGAAAAAAGTTATCGGGTTGAGCAAGACGGCGCGCCTCGTCGATATCTTCGCCCAGCGCTTTCAAATCCAGGAGCGCTTGACGCAACAGGTCGCGGAGACCATCCAGGACGCGATCAACCCCGTCGGCGTCGGCGTCGTCTGCGAAGCGCAGCACCTGTGCATGATGATGCGCGGGGTCGAGAAACAGCATTCATCGACGATCACGAGCACCATGCTCGGAGCGTTTCGCACGAATCACCAGACCCGCGAGGAATTTCTCTCGTTGATCGCGCAGAATCGGATAGCGTAGCCCGTCCCGGCAACGCTTCCTTCAACGCTCCTCTTGCGCCTCCACGGCGCACTTGCGGGCCGCTTCCAGATTCCTTCGCAGCGCCTCGTTTTCGGGAATCTGCCGGGAAGCCTGCAGGAAATCGCTTGCCGCTTCCGCGCAGCGGCCGGCAAGGAAGTACTCCTGGCCGCGCAGTTGGAGCACCTCGGGGAGGCTGCCGCCGTGTTCGAATGCCTTTTCGAAGTCCCGCCAGCCTGCGCCGGTCTGGCCCAGCCGCATCCGGGCTACGGCCAATTGCGCCCATCCAACTGCATTTTCAGGCTCCGCGCGCAGCGCCGGCTTGTAGTACTCGACGGCTTGACTGTAGTTTTTCTGCCGCGCGAAGCTCAATCCGAGATTCATAAAGATAGCGGTCATCTCCTTGGAGCCCGGCTCGGCAACTTCCGCGGCGCGCCGCCACGAACGCTGCGCCTCGGCCGTGAGTCCCCGCTCATCCTGCGCCTTCCCCAGCCACATCCACGGGCGCGCTTTCTGCGGCGACTTCTCGGCCGCATCCTGCCAAAGCGCCAGACCGTCGCCCCACAGCGCGGCGCGTTGAAAGGCCGCCGCCCCATAGATCGAGCCAAGAGCGATGAGCAGCGGCGCCACCCGCTTCGACCCGATCTTCACATATCTGTCCAGTAGAAAAAACGCCGCGGGCAAAAGACCGGCAAGCGGGAGATACATGCGCCTCTCGGCAGCGAAATCGAGCAACGGGAAAAAACTGCCGGTCGGAGCCATCGTCAGGAAAAAAAACAACACCGCAAACGACAGCAGAGCGAACTTGCGGCGACAATGGACGGCGGCGGCCGCGACGGCCGCCAACACCGCCATTGCCAGCCAGGCGCCGTGCTCGAAGATATCGGTCGACGGGCTGATGTCGTGGTCGAGGTTCAGCCCAAACGGCAAGAAAACGAGCTTCAGATACAAAAAATACATGCGGAACTGAGTAAACAGATATGTAGGCCAGTCCAGCCGGAAGCCCGCGGACGGCGCGAAAAGAAACGGCTGGACAACCACAAAAAAGCCCGCGACTCCCGCAAGAACAAGAAAAGCGTAAGTAGGCCAAGACCGCGCAACGGCTTTCCAATCGCGGCCCGAGAGAATCAAGTAATCCAGCAGCAGAACCGCCGCCGGCAGAGTCACCTTATCCTGCTTGGTCAATGCAGCCATCCCGGCGAGCAACAGCAACCCGAACGCAGTAAGCCAGCGTCGCCGCAGGCGCAGGGGGCTTGCAAAAAGACAGAGCGCGGCCAGGTAAAAAGTAGTCGAGAGCACATCCGACCGGCTGCTGATGTAGGCCACGGCTTCCGTCTGAATCGGCAGCGTCAGGAACAACAGGGGCGTTCCGTAGATCAGCCATTTACGGAGCGCCTCGGATATCTGCGGGCGCATGGCTTCCAGTCCGCATACCGCTCGCCAGAACAGCCAGAGCAAGACGGCGTTGAGCGCGTGGAGGAGAACGTTCGGCAAATGAAACCAGGTCGTGGGAGTGAACCCGCCGGCCAGGCGATAGCTCAGCCAAAACGTGGCGCTCAGTAGCGGACGGCCGCTGCCCAACCACTGCTGAAAATCAATTTCCCGAGCGACGCTCCAGCTATCCATCATGTCCGTGTCGTCGAAGACAAACGGACCGGCGACCGCAGGCCAATAGACCGCCGCGCCGACGGCGAGCAGAAGGAACGGAAACAGCAGCTTCCTTTCGGGCCTTTCGGGCGGCTGGGAACCCGATGGCTGCCGCTCGGCGACGCGCTTAGCCGGCCGGCCTCCTTTAGCCGACGACCGCAGGGAACGTCGTTTCTTACGGCTCATCGGATCGCTGGTGGGGAACGAACTGTCCCTCCCATTTCTACCATGAGCCGAACTCCGCCGCGCGAACGCCGCTGTCCGCGAGTCTATAGGGAAAAAATCAACGCTCGCCGCGGTTGACCGGCGGCCGGATTGCTTCGATGCAGGGCCGCAACTTCTTGAACTGCTTGTCCGTCAGGCGTGGAAGCGCCCGCAATTCGTCGACGGATTGGAACGGCCCGCTCGTCTCGCGGATGCGCACAATCATCCGGGCGCGGGTCGGGCCGATGCCGGGAAGCGTCTCAAGCTCTTGCCGCGTTGCGCTGTTGACGTCGATTTTTGCAGCGTCGCACGGCAATTTCCGCCCTGGCGGCGCCTGCCCGTGCAGCGGCAAGCTCATCACGAGCAGTAGAAAAGCACCGAGACCGACAATCGGTTTCATGTCCCTTCTCCAGTGCATTCAATCCGCCGAGGCATTCGTCAGATCCCGCGTCTTGAGCGCTTTGATTTTATCGCGGAAACCGGCGGCCTTCTCGAATTCGAACGCTTTCGCCGCATCCTTCATCTGTTTTTCCAGAGAAGCGACGAGCGCGGCAAGCGCCTCGGGCGTGTCCGGCAGAGCGTCCGCGTCTTCCTCGGCCGGTATGTGCAGATAGTCGGCGTCCACGATCCTGGCAAGACTCATTTCCAGCGGCTTCGAGATGGTTTCCGGGGTTATGCCGTGCTCTTCGTTGTAGCGACGCTGCGTCGCGCGCCTGCGCTCGGTTTCGTCGATGGCCTGCTTCATGCCATCGGTCATGCGGTCCGCATAGAGCAGCGCCTTGCCGTTGATATTGCGCGCGGCGCGCCCGATCGTCTGGATGAGCGAGCCCGCCGAGCGCAGAAAGCCCTCCTTGTCGGCATCGAGGATCGCTACCAGCGAAACCTCCGGAAGATCGAGCCCCTCGCGGAGCAAATTCACCCCCACGAGCACGTCGTATTCCCCCTTGCGAAGATCGCGGAGCGTCTTGACGCGCTCCAAGGTATCGATCTCCGAGTGGAGATAACGGCACCTGACTCCCGCTTCGGCGTAATACTCGGAGAGATCTTCCGCCATCCTTTTGGTGAGAGTCGTCACGAGCACACGCTCGCCGGCTTCGCTGCGCGCGCGGATCTCCCCCAGCAAATCGTCCACTTGCCCCCGCACGGGACGCACCTCGACCTGCGGATCGAGCAACCCGGTCGGGCGAATAATCTGCTCGGCGACAACGCCGGCGGATTTCGTCAACTCATACGGCCCCGGCGTAGCCGAGGTGTAAATGACCTGATTGACGCGGTGCTCGAATTCCTCGAACGTCAGCGGCCGATTGTCGAGCGCGCTGGGCAGTCGGAATCCATGCTCGACCAGGACGGTTTTACGCGACCGGTCTCCGTGGTACATGGCGCGCAATTGCGGCACGGTCTGGTGGCTTTCGTCGATAAAGATCAGCGCATCGTGGGGCAGATAATCCAATAACGTCGGAGGCGGCTCTCCGGGAAGTCTTCCCGAAAAATGCCGCGAGTAGTTTTCGATGCCGTGGCAGTAACCGATCTCGCGCATCATTTCGATGTCGAACTGCGTGCGCTGGCTGACGCGCTGGGCCTCGAGCGGCTTTCCGTTGCCATGCATCTCGCCACACCACCAATCGAGTTCCTCGAGAATGCCTTCGATCGCGGCGCTCCTGGTCTCGTCGGACATGACATAGTGGCTGGCCGGATAGATCGGCAGCCGCAAATACGTCTGCCGGACCTGCCCCAGCAACGGGTCGATCTGCGAGAGATTCTCAATCTCGTCGCCCCAAAGTTCGATGCGGTAGGCGTAGTCGTCGTAAGTCGGGTAAACCTCGATCACGTCGCCGACCATGCGGAACGAGCCCCGGCTGAACTCGCCGCCGTCCTTGCGCTGGTAGAGGATCTTCACGAGCCGCTTGGCCAGCTCTTCGCGGGATATCCGCTCCCCCTTCTCGATCATCAGCAGCATCCCGTAATAAGCGTCCGGAGAGCCCAGGCCGTAGATGCAACTGACGCTGGCGACGATGATGCAATCCCGGCGCTCGAACAGCGAGCGCGTCGCGGAGAGCCGCAGCTTGTCGAGCTCGTCGTTGATCGTCGCCTCTTTTTCGATGTACGTATCGCTCGACGGAAGGTAGGCTTCCGGTTGGTAGTAGTCGTAGTAGCTGACGAAGTACTCGACCGCGTTCGACGGGTAAAACGCGCGAAACTCGTGATAGAGCTGCGCCGCCAGCGTCTTGTTGTGGGCCAGCACCAGCGCCGGGCGGTCGGCTGCTTCGATGACTTTCGCCACGGTGTAGGTCTTGCCCGATCCGGTAACGCCGAGCAGAACCTGGTGCGCGTCGCCGGCGCGCAAGCCGGCTGTAAGCTGCTCGATGGCCGCCTCCTGATCGCCTCTCGGGGTATAGTCCGAAGCGAGTCGAAAAGCCATGAAATTCCTCAGTGTAGCGGCGAAGACGATCTCGATAGCGGTATAACGGTCTGAATGCTCGATGGGATCAGGGTCATTGACCTTTCGCTCAACATTGCCGGTCCGAACGCCACTCAGATCCTCGGAGATCTCGGCGCCGACGTCATCAAAGTCGAACCCCCGACCGGCGACCCGGCGCGAAAATGGGGGCCGCCGTTTTGGGGAGGCGAGGCCCCGCTTTTCCTTGCTTTCAACCGTAACAAGCGCAGCATCGTGCTGGATTTGAAGACGCCCGAGGGCAAGGCGGTACTCGAAAAGTTGATCGCCGGAGCCGACGTAGTCGTGCAGGCTTTCCGCAAGGGCGTCGTGGACGCGCTCGGCTTCGGCTACGACGATCTGAAAAAGAAATACCCCCGGCTGATCTACGCCTCCCTCACCGGCTTCGGCTCCGAAGGCCCGCTGGCGAACAGTCCGGGGTACGATCCGCTGCTGCAGGCATACAGCGGCATCATGTCGATCACCGGCTACCCGGACGGCCCGCCGGCGCGGGTGGGCGGCTCGGTCGTCGATATCGGAACGGGAATTCTCACGGCGTTGGGCGTTCTGGCCGCGTTGCGCAAGCGCGACGCCGGCGGCGAGGGAACCCATGTCGAATCCGCGTTGCTCGATACGTCCATCGGCTGGATCACCTACCACATGATGAGCTACCTCGCGGACGGCAACGTGCCCGAACGCATGGGCTCCGGCCTGAAGATGGTCGCGCCCTACGAAGCGTTCCCGACCGCGGACGGCGAGCTCATGATCGCCGGCGGAAACGACGGGATATTCGGGCGCTTGTGCCAAGCTCTGGGGTTCCCCGACCTGGCCTCCGACGAGCGTTTCCTCGACAACCCGTCACGGGTGGCGCATCACGACGCGCTGTACGCTCTGCTTGCGGAGCGCACGAAAACGTTCTCGACCGCGGAACTGGTCGATTTGCTGGGCGGGCATCACGTGCCCTGCTCGCCCATCAACGACATCGGCCAGATCGTCGACGACCCGCAAGTCCGGGCGAACGGCATGTTCGAGCCGTATCCCCATCCCAAAATCCCCGGCTATCGGAACCCTGCCCTGCCGCTGAAATTCGATGGAGAACGGCCGCCTGTGCGCAACCTTCCTCCCGCGCAGGGCGAGCATACCGCCGAAGTGCTCGGCGAATTAGGATATGAGCAAGCCGAGGCGAACGCGTTGCTGCGGGGAGCGGCCGCTTCGCGAACCTCCTGACTGCGCGAACGAAAACGCCATGAAACGCATATCGGAAGCCCTGCGCACGCCTGTCTGCGATCTTTTGGGGATCGAAGTCCCCATCCTGCAAGCCGGCATGGGCTGGGTCGCTTACGGCCGGCTCGCCGCCGCGGTTTCCTCAGCAGGCGGGCTGGGCGTCATCGGCGCCAGCACGAACATGCCCGCCGGCGAACTGCGGCGCGAGATTCGATTGGTGCGCAGCCTGACCGATAAACCTTTCGGAGTGGACATCCTCTTCGCCACGATCAAAACCCAAGACAGCGCCTCCGCCGTCTATACCGAAGGGGTTGCGCAGATGATCGAGGTCGTGCTCGAAGAGAGGGTTCCGGTCCTGGTTTCCGGGTTAGGCAGCCCGAAGGACGTGATTCCGCAAGCGCGCGCCCGCGGCATGAAGGTGCTGTCGGTGATCGGAGCGGTGCGGCATGCCCGCAAGGCGGTCGCCGACGGCGTGGACGCCGTCATCGCAACGGGCTGCGACGGCGGCGGACATGTGGGGAAAATCGGGACGGCCGTCTTGGTTCCCGCCGTGGTCGACGCCGTCGATGTTCCCGTGGTGGCCGGTGGCGGTCTTGCCGACGGGCGGGGCCTGGCGGCCGCCCTGGCCCTCGGCGCTCAAGGCGTTTGGCTGGGCACCCGCTTCATCGCCACCCAGGAAGCGAACGGCCACGTGAACTACAAGAACAAGATCGTCGCTACGAGCGAAGCGCAAACCGTGGTCACGCGGGCGCACAGCGGCAAGCCTTGCCGCTTGATCCGCAACAAGTTCACCGACGAGTGGGCGGCGCGCGAAACGGATATCCGGCCCTACCCGCTTCAATTGGAGGTCGGCCACCAGGCATCCGATCTCGGACGGCGCCAAGGCGACATCGAGAACGGCGTCCTGCCCGCGGGGCAAAGCTGCGGACTCATTCGGGACGCGCCCTCGGCAAGCGATGTCGTCCGGCGCATCGCCCAGGAAGCGTCCGAGACGCTCGACCGACTGGCCCGTTAAAATCGCCAGACTGCCGGATAAAAATAAGACTTTGCTTGAAATTTAATATTTGAACATTTGAAATAAAATACTTTATGGATAGTAAAGAAACCCCGCAGCCGTCCTTCGCAATATCCGTATTGCCCGTTCTCGTGCTCAGCGTTCTGCTGGTGGCCGTGATCGGCGTCATGCACGGAACGGGCCATATCCCGCTCATTCTGAGCACGGGCGTTCGCCGCCGGCCTGGCGTTCTGGAAGGTCGGAGTTTCCTGGAACGATCTCGAATCCGGCATGCGCCAAGGCATCGCAGCCGGCATGTCGGCCATCGTCATTCTGATGGTTGTCGGTCTGCTGATCGGCATCTGGATCGCCGCCGGCGTCGTTCCCCTGCTCATCTATTACGGCTTGCAGATTCTGGCGCCGAGCTACTTCCTGGCTGCGTCGTGCGCCATCTGCGCCGCGGTCTCGCTGGCGACCGGCTCATCCTGGTCGACGGCCGCGACTGTCGGCTTGGCCTTGATCGGCGTCGGCGGCGCGCTCGAAATGGACCCCGGCATGACGGCCGGCGCCGTGATCTCCGGAGCTTATTTCGGAGACAAGATGTCGCCGCTATCTGACACGACGAACCTCGCGCCCGCCTCCGCGGGAAGCGAGCTTTTCGCTCATATCCGGCACATGGTTTACACCACGGCGCCTGCCCTGTCGCTCGCGCTCATCGCTTATGCGGGGCTGGGGTTGGGCGTCGAGGCGGCGGCCGGGGCGACTTCGGCCGATTACGAGCAGTTGACGGCGGCTCTGACCAAGACCTTCAGGCTTTCTCCCCTGCTCTTGCTTGCGCCGGCCGTCTTGCTCGGGCTCGTGATTCGCAAGGTCCCGGCGCTGCCCGCTCTGATGGCGGGCGTGTTGACAGGCATTGTCTTGCTGCTGACGGTTCAAGACGGCTCGGTTGCGGTTGCGCTCGACGCTTTATACGACGGCTATGCCGGCAACACCGGCATAGAAGCGGTAGATGAGCTTTTATCGCGCGGCGGACTGACGAGCATGCTCGACACCATCGCGCTGATCGTCTGCGCGCTTGCATTCGGCGGCGCGATGGAAGTCTCCGGCATGTTGCCGTCGCTGGCGCGCGGCATCCTGAGCCTTGCGCGGTCGACGGGATCGCTCATCGCCGCGACCCTGGCGAGTTGCATCGGCATGAACATCCTGACTGCCGATCAGTACGTATCCATCGTGATCCCGGGACGCATGTACCGCTCGGCGTACATCCAGCGCGGACTCCATCCCAAAAATCTCTCGCGGGCCATCGAAGATTCGGCGACGATGACCTCGCCGCTGGTCCCCTGGAACACCTGCGGCGCCTACATGGCGGGCGTTCTGGGGGTGGCGACGGGGGCTTATCTCCCCTACGCGTTCGTGAATCTCGCCACCCCGGCGATCTCGCTGGTTCTGGGGTTCACCGGCTGGACAATCGAGCCTTTGCAGCAGGACGAATCCTGACGTCTGGCCCGCCGGCCTTGGCAACCCGCGGCGATCTTGCTATCCACTCGCCAGCCGCGCAAGCGGTCTCAATCCGCGCCGTGGCTGCGGCCGTAATGTTGGCGCAATAAGTCTTTCCCGTAATCGTTGCCGTTGGGCGTGCGGATCACGCTGTGAATGTGGCGCCGCGAGGCCGTCCGCGGTCCGCCCAAAGCTATCGGCCCCTGATGATCGAACTCGATCAGCACGACCGGGCTGTGTACCCGGTAGTAGTAAACGCCCGCCGGACCGGTCGTGCCGATCCAACCGAAATAGGTGTCCTCGAGATGCTCCCGAACTTCCTTGAGCCGAATTTTGGCGTGGCCGGGCTTCATGTTGTTGACGAACTCGGCAACGATATCCATCAGCAGCTCGCGCTGGAGCTTGGTCAGATCGGTTGCGCGGACGCCCGCGTAGTCCAGAACCAGATTGTCGCGAAACGCCTCGCTGAGGTTGTTGACCCGCTGCTTTCCGTCCCGCCCTCCAAGAATCGCCTTGTCCCGCTGATCTGCATCGAGCGAATCCATCAGCACGGCGCCTTTCGCTTGCTCGGCCTGCATCACCGCCGCGCCCTGGAATTTTCCGGAATGCGCGATAACCGGCTCCGAACCCATAAACACCGGCGTCATCACGACCTGGTCGCCCAAAATGAAGTAGTTGACGATCACGTGATGCCCCTCGAACTGCCAACCCCACGGCTCGGACTCCGACGGCTCGCCCATGATGGTGAGGTAGTAGAGCCACTCCCCGTATTCGTCGAAGTTGTCGGTCAACTCGGCCAACGTGTGATTGAGGCGCATGATGTCGCGGGTCTTGCGGTATCCGCTCGCGCTGAGACCGCTGCGCACGACTCTGAGCGCCAGCTTGCGCTGCTTCGCCGACATCTTGTCCAGCCGGATCCCCTGCTGCCAGTAGAAGTGCCAGTTGCCCCCATTTCTGCCATTCCGGGTCATCGACCGGGTAAAGCGTCTGCTTCTTTTCCTGCTCGCTCAGGCTTGCCAGAAACTCCTGCGCGGCGGCTCTCACCGGCGCGGTCGACACCCCGGTCGGCTCGATCGAGAACAGCCCGGAGAGCGGACCGCCGTTCGTGGTCACTCCCACCCACGGCGCGGCGAGCTGCCGCTTCTCCAACTCCTTCGCCGACTGAAAGGCTCCGGAGAAGCCGCCTTTCTTTTTCCCCGCGGCGCCCTTGCCGCCCTGCGAAAACGCCGGCCTGTCAATGAACGCGAAGATCGCCAGCAGACAAAAGCACCCGAAAACAACGATTCGCTTGACCATGACTCCCTGAGTATATACGGGTTGCGCATCGTATAGAAATTTTCGATAGGCACGATTGTCGGGTCTTGCGCCCTGCTGTTCGTAGATGATATTTCAGTGAGGCCCGTCCGGCGTTGCCGGCGGGCCGACGGATGAGACGAATGCCGTTGATCGGGATTTCGTATAATCGCGTTCTCGAAACGCCTGCGGCCGGCCTCGATGCCTGACAACGCAGGTCAATTTGCTATGTCGACAACAACCATTTCGCATGAGGAGTGAACCATGAAGCGTAGGACCTTGATGTACCTGCCGGCCATCGGATTATTGTGTTTCCCCGCGGCCGCAAAAGCCCAGGAAGGCGTTGACACCGGAGACAACGCCTGGTTGCTGGTCAGTTCCGCCCTGGTGTTGATGATGACGGGGCCGGGGCTGGCCTTGTTTTACGGCGGGCTGGTGCGCAAGAAGAACGTGCTCAACACCATGATGCAGTCGTTCATCATGATGGCCTGGATAACGATACTGTGGGCCGTTTACGGCTACAGCCTCGCTTTCGGCAGCGGCAACGCCTTCGTAGGAGGGCTCGAGTACCTGTTTTTGGACGGGGTCGGGCAAGAAGCGAACGGATCGATCTCGCACCTGACCTTCATGGTGTTCCAACTGATGTTCGCCATCATTACCCCGGCGCTGATTACCGGAGCGTTCGCCGAACGGATGAAATTCTCCGCCATGCTCGTTTTCATGACGCTGTGGATCACGGTCGTGTACTTCCCGATGGCGCATATGGTCTGGGGGCCGGGCGGATTGATGAACGCATTCGACGACGGCGCGATTCCGTGCCTGGACTTCGCGGGCGGCACCGTCGTGCATATTTCGTCCGGCGTGTCCGCGCTCGTGGCGGCTCTGTACATCGGCAAGCGGCACGGCCACAGGCAGGAACCGATGGTGCCTCACAATCTCCCGCTGGCCTTCATCGGCGCCTGTCTGCTGTGGGTCGGTTGGTTCGGCTTTAACGCCGGCAGCGCGCTGGCCGCAAACGGACTGGCGGCGGCGGCGTTCGTGAACACGCACTTCGCAGCGGCTGCGGCGGTAGTCGGCTGGCTGATCACCGAATGGATACGCGATGGCAAGCCCAGCATTCTGGGCGGCATCACCGGCGCGGTCGCCGGCTTGGTGGCAATCACGCCCGCGTCCGGTTTCGTAACCCCGATGGCCTCGCTGCTCATCGGACTGCTTGCCGGCGGCATTTGCTACTTCGCCGTGGCGGTAGTCAAGGCCAAGTTCGGCTACGACGATTCACTGGACGCGTTCGGCGTTCATGGCGTAGGCGGCACGCTCGGCGCGATTATGACCGGAGTCTTTGCCAGCAATGCCGTGCAAGAAGGCTCCACCGGCCTTCTGGAAGGCAACTCCGGCCAATTTTTCAACAATTTCTTGGGCGCCTTGCTCACCTGGGTGCTGGCCGCAGTCATGACCTTCATCCTGCTGAAAATCACGGACAAAGTCGTTGGTCTGCGAGTTGCAAAGACCGAAGAGATCGTGGGTCTCGATATCTCTCAGCAAGGTGAAGAGGCGTATACATCGTGACGATGTTATTGAGTACATTGGTAAGGAAGGAGTTTTAGGGAATGAAGAAAATCGAAGCTGTGATCCAGCCTTTCAAGCTTGACGACGTGCGCGAGGCGCTGAAGGGCGTCGGCATAGACGGCATGACCATCTACGACGTGCGCGGCCACGGCCGTCAGAAGGGCCACAAAGAGGTTTACCGCGGGCAGGAATACGAGGTCGATCTGCTGCCCAAGGTAAAAATCGAATCCGTCGTGCCGGACGAGCGCGTGGAAGAGACCGTTCAGGCGATTGTCGAATCGGCCCGTACCGGCAAAATCGGCGACGGCAAGGTCTTTATTTCCGATATCGCCGAAGCGATACGCATCCGCAACAGCGACAAAGACGCCGCCGCGCTCTAAAGCAGCGAAAACACTTCGTCCAGCTTGTCTGGCGCGTCCTCCGGCGCGGCTATAGCGCCGGGCGTAAGCGTGCTTCCTTGTCGAGGCAGCGGCTTCCACATCGCATCTCACGGGAATTTCGGATACGCATGTCGGATCTCTCCACTTACCACCTCCAGCAAATGGAGAGCGCCAACTCCGAGTTCTTTCAGTCCGGCGACGGACTTGCGGTCGTTGCCAAGCGAACTCTTGCAGTCGACGAGATCGTCAAAGGGCGCTTCGAGCAAGCTTTCGAAGGCTCCGCGTCGGGCGTAGCTGCCGCGGCGGTCGGCGGGTACGGCCGCCGGCAGCTCTTTCCCTATTCCGACGTCGATCTGCTCTTGCTGGTCAAGGGCAACGGAAAAGCGACGCAAAACAAAGAGCGCATCGCCCGGCTGCTGACCGAGCTCTGGGACTCACAACTCCGCGTCTCCCAGTCCGTTCGCACCCCCTCGGACTGCATCAACCTCACGCCCGATAACACCGAGTTGCACGTCAGCCTTCTGGACACGCGGTTCCTGTGCGGCGACGAAGACTTTTTCCGCGAGTTCGCCGCTACCAAGCTCCCCAAGTTCTACCTTCGCGAACAGAAAGCGCTGGTTCGCGAGCTCGTGGACTCGGCGCGCAAGCGTTGGCGCGCGTTCGGCAATACGATCTATCACCTCGAGCCGAACGTGAAGGAAGGTCCGGGCGGGCTGCGCGATTTTCAATTGGCCTGCTGGCTTACCCAACTCGAGAACCTGTCGCCGAGCAAGATTCCCTCCAGCCAGGAGTTCCTGCCTCTCGACCACGACCGGCGAGCCGACGAAGCCATACGATTCCTTTTCGCGCTGCGTTGCTATCTGCACTACTTCAACGGACGGGACAAAAACCACCTCACTTTCGACCTGCAAGAGACGGTCGCTCACGAAGGAAGCGGAAAAGCGTTTGCAGAGACGCAAAGCGTGTCGGACTGGATGCGCGAATTCTTCCGCAACATCCGCGTCATCGACCGGCTGGCCGCGCGCACCGTCGACGAGCAAGCGGTCTCGCAGAACTCTCTCTTCCAAATCTTCCGCGGCCGCAAATCGAAAATCTCCAACCGCCACTTCACCGTCAGCAACGGGAAAATTTTCTGGCGCGGAGCGCAGCAATTGGAAGCGCTGCCCGAGCTCGGCCTGGAAATCTTCGCCTTCATGGCGCGCCACGGTCTGCCGCTCGCCGCCAAGACGGAACGGCGCATCGAAGCGCAATTGCCGGCAGTTCGCAAATACCTCGATTCCCATCGCTCGCATTGGCCGACAGTCCGGGAACTCCTGCTCGCGCCGCACGCTTATGCGGCTCTGCGGGCCATGCGCGAAACCGGTGTGCTCTTCGAGCTGCTCCCGGCGTTCAAGCTCGTGGACTGCTTGGTCATCCGGGACTTTTACCACCGCTATACGGTGGACGAGCACATTCTGGTCACAATCCGCGTCCTGAAAAACCTTAAGACGAACGGCGACAGGCGCGACAGCCGTTTTGCGCGGCTACTCGAAGAGATCGACCGCCCGGAACTGGTGTATTTCGCGTTGCTGTTCCACGACCTCGGCAAGGGGATCGAGGGCCGCAACCATTCCGAGGTCGGCGTCGAGCTCGCGGAAGAAGCGATGGCGCGTATCGGCCTGACCGACCGCTCGGACCGCGAAACCATCTTTTACTTGATTCGAGAGCATCTGGCCATGTCCGCGGTCATGACCAAACGCGACATCAACGAGACCGAGACGCTCGAGGAATTCAAAGATCAGGTCGGCACGATCGAAAGACTGAAAATGCTCACCGTATTGACCTTTGCCGACACCAGCAGCGTCAATCCCAGAGCGATGAGCACCTGGCGCAAAGACCTGCTCTGGCAACTCTATCTGGGCACGCACCACATTTTCACGCGCGACCTGGAAGACAAGCGCATCGAGCCGGACCGCGAGGAACTGCTGTTGGGCCTGGCCAACGATCCCGGCGAAGGGCAAGAGTTGCGCGCGTTCCTGAAAGGTTTTCCCTACCGTTATCTGCGCACGCACACCCCGGAGCAGATCTATGCGCACTACGCCCTGAGCCGCGAATTGACGCCGCAAGGCGCGATTATCGACATCCAGAACGTTCACGGCCATTACAAAATCGTGGTCATGGCCTGGGATCGCCCGTTTTTGTTCGCCTCGTTGTGCGGCGCGCTGTCAGGGTTCGGGCTCAACATCGAAAAAGCCGAAGCCTTCGCCAACGACGGCGGCGTCGTTCTCGACACGTTCCGCGTCTCGGTATCGGAAAACATCGGCGGCAGCGATCTCCAGGAAGGCGAGCTTGCGCAACTCAAAAAGAACCTGCGCAGAGTGGCCGACGGACGCGCCGATGCGGAAGAGCTTCTCCAGCAGCGCCGAACCCTGGGAGGCCGGCGCAGAGTGTTCATCGAGCCGCAGGTCTCCTACGACAACGAGACATCGGCCCGCGCAACCATTTTCAACGTGACCGCCGCGGATCGCACGGGGCTGCTCTTCGACTTGGCCGGGCGCTTCTCGCAGCACGAATGCGACATCGACGTGGTTTTGATCGACACGCGCGGACACCGCGCCCGCGATGTCTTTTACGTGCGCGGCCCGGGCGGCAAGCTTACGGAGTCGAACTGCGAGGTTCTCCGCGAAGAGCTCCAGGCCGCTTGTCTGGCGCGGCCGGCTGTTTAGCCGCATCCGCATCGCGGAATCTGCGCAGCTCGTCGGCGCGGTAGATGCGGTCCACCGCGGCGGCCGTAAGCTTGACGAGGCGCGGTTCCGTAACGCGCAAGATATGCGCGCCCGAGGCCAGCGCCAACGTGGCCGCCACCGCAACCCCGGCCTGTTTCTCCGCATCGCCGGAGCGCACCGACTCCACCAGAAACCGCTTGTCCGAGAGGGTCACTTGAATCCCCTGCCCCGCGGGCGCAAGCTTGTGCAGCCCCCTGAGCAAATCGAAGTTCTCGGGGCCGCGCTTGCCGTGCTCCAGCCCGGGGTCGACAACAATCCGCCGCTGGTCGATTCCCGCATGATGAGCGCGGAGGAGCGACGCCAGGAGCGCCTTGCCAACCGTTTCAGAAAGGTTGACGAGCGGCGCCTGACGGGACCACGCCTCGGAATCCCCGCGCATGTGCCCCACGATCAAGGCTGCGTCGGAATCGTTGACCGCCCGCGCGAGATCCGGATCGAAAGTCAGTCCGCTGCCGTCGTAAATCGCAGCCGCACCGAGCTCGACCGCCCGCTGCGCTGTGGCGGCGTTCGGAGTCGTCACGATCACGGGCGCCTGCAGGCGCGATTGGAACTTCCTCAAGACAGGCACAAGCAGCGGCAATTCATCGTCCGCGCAAGGCCGCTTGTCCGCGGAATGCGCGCCGCCCGGGTCGAGGTCTATGAAATCCGCGCCTTCTTCCTCGAACCGCTGCGCCTTGGCCAAAATCTTCGCTTCATCCGGGCGGTCCGCGCCGCGGAACATCTCCGGCCCGAGTCGGACCGAGGCGCAGATATACGTCCGCACTCCGAGCGTAACCTCTTGGCCTCGAATCTTCCAGACGGACTTGCTGCGTTGAAACGACACTGCGGCCTACCCGAACTCGAAGCCCGCGGCGGCGTACATGTACTCGGGATGAGCCGCGCCGAACGGCGGCGCTTCCTCATCCGCCAAAACCATGCGCATCAGGCGGCGGAGCGGCCGAAACCCGAAACTCCATGCCAGCCGCGCAGCCGACGCATTCGCGGGCAACAAGTCCCAGAATACAGTCTCGCCTGCGCGGCCCGCCAAGAACGCGCTTACCGGACCGCGCGCCGCGGTCTCGGCAGACGCCGCGCAGGGCCCCAGAAACCATGCGCCTGAGCCCGGTCGGCCGAGAAGATAACCGTCTCCGCTTGCGAAGCCGGCGCCCCCGTCCGCGGCCGCCAGGGAAGCCAGAAGGGCGCTGCGGTCCGCGCCGAAAGCGAGCCTGTCCAGTTCCCTGTACTCGCCGATCTGCCGGAGCTCGACCGCGGCGGGTTCGGCTGCCGCCGCTGCCGCCGCCCCATCGGGGCGGCGCGCCCAACGTTCGATAGGCTGCTCGTCGACAAAGCCCAGTTGCCGGTAGAGCGTGAGGCCCATATCCGAGGCATCGAGCTTGATGCAGCGGACCCCCCGCCCGCGCAGCCAGTCAAGAGCGCGCCGCGTCAGGCCGCGGGCTATCCCTTGCCGGCGGTATTCGGGCGCAACGAGCACCATGCCGATCCAGGCCAGCTCCTCGCGGTAGCATAGCGCCGTCGCCGTGCCGGCCACCGTGCCGGCCCGCTCGTCGACGAAACAGCCCTCGGGCTCCAAGGCAAGTATGCGCGCCCAGTCCGCGGGGGTCTGATTCCAGCCCGCCGCCTCCTTCAGCCGCATCGCGCCGGGAATGTCTTGCGGCGTCATCGAGCGAATCATGCGCCTTGCCCCCACTTCTTTCGATAAACCAGAAATCCCGCGACCAGGAGGACGGCGGCCGCGCCGATCAGCGCCATCGCGAAGTAGTTCCGGGAATATGCCTGAGCGCCGAAGAGCGTGCTCAGGAACAGCGCCGGCGACCGCGCCACAGCGCTGATCGCGACGAATTCCAGAAACCGGAAATCGGTCAGGCCGGCCCCGTACGACATGGCGTCCTTGGGCATTCCCGGCGCCAGGAACAGCAGAAACAAAGCGATCCTGCCCTTGCTGCTGCGCAGCCTTCCATCGATTCGCGTCAACCGTGCGCGTCCGAGAATCCTGGCGACAACCGGTCTGCCGGCAAGCCGCGCGAAGCCGTAATCGAAAGCCGAGCCGAGCGTGATGCCGACGGCCGAGTAGAGAAACCCCAGATAGGGGCCGAACACGTACCCCGCGGCGATTTGAGTAATTTCGCCCGGAATCGCAAAAATAACGACCTGGGCGAACTGGATCGCCACGCAGAACAGCGGGCCGCGAACGCCGCTGCTGCGCATCCATTCTACGATCTGTTCGTAATCGCTCAAACGGGCGCTCAACCCGCTGCGCCAAGCTGCGTAAAACGCGGCTGCCAAGGCAAGCGCCGCCGCTGCGGCTGTCAGTTTCTTCATCCGATCGAGAGCCGCCGCGCGGCGGAGCGCGGCAGAGCGCGGCAGAGCGCGGCAGAGCGCGGAGGCAATCCGCATTTCTCGTATTCTATCCCCTGGTGTTCTATCCGGCCATGACCTTGCACGAGCCGATGACGGCGCTCACCGATTTTCTCCTGGCGGCGTTGGCTGCTTACTGGGCGCGGCGCCTCGCCCGCTCGGGGAAAACCCGGCCGTCAATCGCCGGCGGCAATTGGACATGGGCGCTGGTCGCTATGGCGGCGGCGGCGTTTTGCGGGGGCGTCAGCCACGGCTTCCCGACGCTGCCCCAACCGCTCCCCTGGATTCTCTGGAAATCCACGCAGGCCGCCATCGGCCTGGCGGCGTATTTCGCCATTCGCGGAACCGCGCTCCGCCTGCTCCCGCCGGGCGCGGCCCGCGCGGCGCTGCGGCTGGGGGCCGCGCAGCTTGCAATCTATCTGGCCTGGATCGCGCATCACGACGAGTTCCTCTACTCCATCGTCGATTACGGCCTCGCCTTCGTCTTCGCTCTGGCGGCGCATTTATGGGCGGCTCTGCGGCAGGCCGACGCCGCAGCACGGTGGATCGCCGGCGGCATCCTCGTTTGCTTCGCGGGAGCGGCGATCCAGGCATCGGGGCTGGCGCCGCACCCCGGGTTCAACCACAACGACCTCTACCACGTCGTGCAGATGCTCGGAACCTGGCTCATCTACCGCGGCGTGCGGATGCAAGCGGACTGAAAAATCCCGGCGGCCGCTATTCGACCCAGCCGTGGGCGTCGCGCACGGAGATCATCGCCGCCAGAATGTCGTTCCACGTCTGCGGCTGCATCATCACGGCGTTGGGGAACATGCAGCCGTCCCAACAGATGTGGCGGGTCTTCTTCGTCAATGCGCCGTTCTCGTCGCGCAGCCAGAATCCCGCGTGCTTGGGAATGTCCAGCTTGCCGTTCGGGTCGTCGGCCTGACAGTGGCGCCCCGTGCGGTCGTGGCTGCCCGTGCCGTGTACCGTCGCATCGTTCTGCGCCACGTGGAAGTCGATGGTCCAGGGCCGCAGCGCAGCGGTCACCGTGCGCAGCGCAGCGTCGAGTTGGTCCTCGTCGTCCCAGGCGAAATCCTGCGGCAGGATGGCGTGTTCCGGCGCATTGTAGCCCAGCGTATAGAGCAGCGTATGCGCCATGTCGGCCTGGAAGCCTACATCGGGGCTGTCCACGCCTTCGAGCAACTCGAGCATGTACCGCCAACTATGCATGCCGCCCCAGCAAATTTCGCCCTCCGCGGCCAGCTTTTCCCCATTGTCGGCGGCAATGGCGGCGGCCTGCTTGAACGTTTCGATGGCGTTGGCGGTGTTGCCCGCGGGGTCTGCGGCCCAGTCGGCCACGCCGCTGGCGGTATCGATGCGGACCACCCCGTAGGGCCGCGCGCCCCATTCCTTGAGCTTGCGGGCGATGCGGCAGCCCTTGCGCACCGCTTCGAGAAACGCCGCGCGCCCCTCGCCGGGATCGATCGCCGCCCCGCCGCCGGTCGGCCCCCAAATCGGAGCGACAACCGAGCCGATCGCCAGATTGCGGTCGGAAAACTTGTCGGCCCAAACCTTCAGATCGTCGTCGGAGATGTCGATGTCGATGTGCGGATCGTATAAAAACAGATCGACGCCGTCGAACTTCCGCCCGTCCACTTCGGCGTTCGCGGTCAAATCGAGCATCGTGTCCAGGTCGATCGGCGGCTCCGAATCCGGCCCCTTGCCGACCACTCCGGGCCAGGCGGCATTGTGCAATTTGGGAAAACGATTCTCGCTCATGGTCAAACAATCATAGCGTTAAACGCCGGGAAAGCACAGCACGCCCGCGGCCGCGTCAGCGGTTCGGCGGCGATTCCACGCGGTAGCGGAACAGGATCGTATTGTCGAGCTCGAGGTCTTCGGTCCAAATGAACTCGGCGCCCTCGAAGTCGTAGTCGCGGTAGGGTTGCTGCGGCCGCACCTGCTCCACGGTGAAGACCTTCGCCTTGTCCCAGTCCGAATCGTCGAAATCGGGCCGGTTCCAGCCCTCGGGAATGGGGATGCGCTCTACCTTGGGGTTCTCCATGTCCCCATCGATCGGTCCCCAGAAAACCTTCTTGGCTTTCCAGTCGCCGTTGGTCACCGTGCCGTCGCCGAGCTTCATGACGAAGCCGCCGTCGCCGATCTGCGTGTTGTTCCACTCGAGGCCCGTCTTCTCGTCGGAAAAATCCTTGGCCATGACCGCGATCGTCATCGGGTACTTGGGCAGGATATCGACGGAAATCGCGTTGTGGGGAACGAAGGCGATCGAATCTACGGCGACCAACTCGCCGTTGATCCAGAGCATGAACGAGTTGTCCGCGTAAACGTTCGCCTTGATCGTGTCGGACATGCGCGGGCGGTTGCGGCGCGGGCCTGCGCCCTTGCGGCGCTGGGCCTCGACCGTCGCCAGGCAAAGCATTCCCGCCAGTCCGGCGAGCAGCGCCGCGCGACGGTATTTCAAAGCAGCCATGTCATTCAGCTTGCCATATTTTCAGCCGGTTCGGGGCTTGCGCACTCATTAAACTGTGCTTATGCGCACCTCTTCGGAACGGCCGCCGGAAGGCGGCATACGCGCCGAAATCCACGAGATCGTCTATGGGGTCGACACGCCTGCCGGCAAAGCTTTCGATGTCCTCCTGCTGCTGGCGATCCTGCTCAGCGTGACGGCGGTCATGCTGGAGAGCGTCCCCACCATCGAACAGCAGTACGGCGCCGCGCTGCGCATCGCGGAATGGGCGTTCACCCTGTTGTTCACCGTCGAGTACGCCGTGCGGCTGTGGACCATCGCGCACGCCCGCTCGTACGCCTTCAGCTTTTTTGGCATCGTCGATCTGATCGCCATCCTGCCGGCGTATCTCAGCGTTCTGGCGCCCGGCTCGCAGTCCCTGTTGGTGATCCGCGCGCTGCGGCTGCTGCGCGTGTTCCGCGTGCTCAAGCTCGTGCGGCACATGCGCGAAGCGTACGGACTGATGGCCGCGCTCAAGGCCGCCCGGCCCAAAATCGTCGTCTTCCTGGGCGGCGTGATGACCGCGGCGGTCGTCTTCGGCGCGGTCATGTACCTGGTCGAAGGCGACGAAGCCGGATTCACCAGCATCCCTACCAGCATCTATTGGGCGGTCGTGACCATGACCACGGTCGGCTACGGCGACATCGCCCCCAGGACCGCGCTGGGCCAATTCCTCGCGCTGGCGCTGATGATTCTCGGCTACGCCATCATTGCCGTGCCCACGGGGATCGTCTCCGCCGAGCTGACCCGCGCCTCGCCCCGCTCCCGCTCCGCCCGCGTCTGCCCGGCCTGCGCCCAGACGAAGCACGACCCGGACGCGAGCTTCTGCAAATCCTGCGGCGCGGGCCTTTGATTTTCAGCCGATCTCCGGCGTCCGATGCAAACTTACTCCCACGTTCTGCTGACCGTCTGGCTCCGCTCGCAGTTGGCCAAACGCCGGCCGGAGCCGCACCGGGCGATGATCTTGGGATCGTTTGTCCCCGACATGCCGCTGCTCCTGTTGACGCTTTGGCATTTTTGGCGGCAATACTCCCTGCACGGACCGGGCTTTCCTCTTTTCGGCCCGGACTACGACGCCTACTACTTCGGCGATCCGCTCTGGATCGCCGGCCACAACGTCTTCCACGCCCCGCTCGCGGTGTCGGCCTGGGCCGCGCTCGGCTACTTCGCCGGGGTCAGGCGGGGCAATCCCTTCTGGACGGCGTTCTTCTGGTTCGCTATCGGCTGCGCTTTGCATTCGCTGATCGACGTCGCCACGCACCACGACGACGGCCCACTGCTATGGTTCCCCTTCGATTGGGAAACCCGTTTCTACAGCCCGATCAATTATTGGGACAACCGACGCCACGCCGCCGTAGTCTCGGCCGTAGAGCACTCGATGGACGCGCTCATCCTCGTCTGGGCGCTCGTCGGGGTCTGGCGGCGGCGGAAAGTCAAGCAGCGGGTGGTGGCTGCAAGGCATCCTCGATAACCTTCTGCAAGCAATTGGAGTCGTTCAGGAAGTAAACGCCCTGCTGCTCCCATACGCCCTTCGAGCGCACCCCGCCGCCGATTTCTTCGGGCGGCGTGACCGACAAAACGTAGGCGTGCAGGCGCAGGTTCGGGTCGTCCTCGCGCACCCGCTTTTCGACCTCCTTGATCTCGGTATGCAGCCTCGCCTTTTCGCTTTCCTTGAGGCCGAACCGGCTCAACCCTTTCGGATCGAGGAACAGCATGTGCTGCAAATCGCCGTCCTTCAGCCAGACGATGAAATCCGGGTAGTAGCCGAAATCGTCGAAGAACGACACGCCCCGGCCGCGCGTCAGATTGCGGATCAGGAACAACTCCCTGCCCTGCAGGAAGCCGGTGCGGTCCAAACGCGCCAGAGATTCCAGATTCTTGACAACCCTTCGCTCGTTCGCGTCCAGAGGAACGGGCTGAATCGTAACGACTCTGTCCTTATCGGCATAGATCAGCGGCCGATAGGCATGAGCTTGCGGCTGCATGACGTCGATTTTCAGTCTGTCGCACAGTTGCCAGTCTTGTCCGCCTCCCTGGAGATAGCGCTGCAATTTGCGGGCATCTTCAACCAACCGCTCCTGGGTTGCGTCCACGTGCAGCTCGTAGGCGCCGGGGTTGTTCGGGTCGTTCTCGTCCAGCGCGACGACTTCGATCTCGTTGTGCTCCCAGCGCCGGCGCTGCTTGCGCCAGAAGCGGTCGGCGTATGCGGCGAGCAGATCGACGGCGATATCCTCCAACTCGCGCACCGCGCGGAACCCGCCGGCCTGCAGGCGTTCTGCAGGCAGATAAAGCGCGTACCACTCGTCGCTCTGCAGCAGCCGTTCCACCGTGCGCCGATGGACGGCCAGGTTGCGCCAACCCTTTTGCCGCTTGCGCAGCAGCAGCCTCTCGTACACGCGGGCCGTGTCGAAAAAAGCGGCGTAAGGCTTGAGGCTGACCCGTGTTTTTCGCGCTTCTTCGCCGGACGCGCCGCCGCCGGAGGCGACCGCTTGCAGCCGCGAGTACAGATCGAGCGTCACGGAAGGGGCGGCGTCGGGGTCGGGTTCCGGCAGGACGGGGCGCTCGGCGGAAAGGTCGTAGCAGCGGCCTTCCTTGAGCCGGAGCGTCTTCAGGCCGGTCTCCTTGGCGAAGTTCCAGGTGACGGGCAGGCGGAACGTCTCTTGCTCGGCGCCCATCCCTCCTTCGCGCAGCATTTCGCGGAAGCGCTGCATGTAGTCGGCGCGCAGCCCGAAGATGTACAGCTTCTCCAGTTCCGCCAGTCGGTCGCTGTCCGCGGGCGGCGCGGCCCCGCTTGCGCCGTGGCGCTTGAGGCTCATCTTCCAACCCTTCAGGCGCACCCCGCGCCCGAACATCTGGATAATCTCCGGCCCTTCGCCGCGGCCGACGTGCATCAGCCCCATCACGCTCACGCGCCAGGAGTTCCAGCCGGCGATGAAGCGCCGCGCGCCGATGACGACGTTCACCGGCGAGTCGGGCCGGTCCACGCCGTGGAACAGCCGCTCGGCGAAGCCCATTTCCCGCTCCACGTCGAAATCGGGATTGGCGTTTTCCGTCAGCAGCGCGTAGAGCTTCGCCGAGTCGCCCACGTTAACCACGCCGAAAGGCGGGTTGTCGCCGGTGCGCAGGTGCAGTTCGCCCTCACCGGCGGTCAGATAGACGACGCGCAGCCGCCCGGCCCCGTGGAACAACGTGCGGCACAGGTCGGCGTAAAGGTCTTCGCCGCCGCGCGGCAGATGATCGAAGCGCCCGGCGAAATAGTCGCGGCCGTCTTCGTCGAGCAATCCCGATTCGCCCGCCGGCAGGCGCGCGATCATGGGCCGCGCCTCGTCGCCGCGGGCCAGCGCCCAGCCGAGGAAGTTCAGGATGCGCACGACGTCGGAGCGCGTTTCCCTGTCCGCCCTGCTCGATCCCGTAACCGTCTTGCCAAGAAAAACCCACAGCGGCTTTGCCGGGTTGAAGTCGCGCCACAGCGCGCCTTTCTCCCGCCAGATGCGGCATTGCTGATAGAAGGTCAGCAGGCAGCCCAGCAGGTACATGCCGCTGTTCTCGTCCGCCAACCCTTGCGGCAGGTTCGAGATGGCGTAGTCCTTGCCGTAGCCGTCCGCGTGGAAGCGGCGGTAGGCGTAGTCGAACAGCAGGCACTTGCCGTAGGCGTGCAGCAGGTCGGCGTCTTTCTTGCCCGCGATCTGGTTGAAGGTGGCCGAATACTCGAAGGTGAAGCCGCCGCGAGAGAGTTCCTTGCGGCGCTCGCGCCAGACCTTGCCCGACGCGCCCAGGTGCCCCTCGTCGACCAGCACCAGGTTGTCGCCGCCGAAGTCCGCCACGGCCACGCGCTTGACGCCTTTCTTTTCCGCCAGCTTGTTCAAATCGACGATCTCGACCGGCGCGAACAGGTCCGCCCCGGCCTCGGCCGAAAACAGCCGCGCGCGCAGGCCGCTTTCCCGCATCTCGCGCTCGTGCTGCCGCGACATCTGCTCGTTCGGCGTCACCAGCACGACGTTGTTCAACCGCCCGCCGGCGCGGCGCAGATAGTGCTTGTATTGCAGGATGTGGGCATGCATCAGCAGCGTCTTGCCCGAGCCGGTCGCGCTCTGGAAGGCGACGGTGCGCAGATCGTCCGGCTCGTAGTCCGGCAGGGACGCGGCCAACCGGTGTTCCCGCTTCGCGCGGTTCAGGTCGGCGCGCAGCGCCTCGGCGTCGTCGAAATAGCGGTTGAGATAATGCTCGGTGAACAGCAGAGCGAGGTACTGGTGGGGCTTCCAGGTCCGACCGTGTTCCCCCGCCATGCGCAGCTTGCGGCTGTGCGCTTCGATGTTGGCGTCGTACGCGGCAAGTCGGCCGCCGGCGACTTTGGCGCGGGTGGGAAGGGACAGCGCCATCTCTTGCCCGTAGTTGCTCCCGCCGCCGATATGGGCTCCGGCCGCGATGCCGCGCAACCGCTCGAGCATCCCGCTCATGTCGTCGTAGCCGAATTCTCGGCAGACGAAACGGTATAGGGCAAGGCGGTTTTCGAGCATCGCGTTTTCTTAATCTGACGGCGGCGTGACAATATTTTGCGGAAGCCGTCGTTTTTGTTTGGATTTGGATTCTTGACCCATGACTGACTCGGCATGGTGAGCGGAATCGCTGGCATCGTTGCACTGGCAAAACCGAAGGAGCCGCACGTCGAGAGGATCGCGGAGTGACTCAACCAGCATCGTCGAATCGCTCCTCAAGGAATTCGGGAACGGGGCGGCCCATCGCCTGCAGATACTTCCGCAAAAGCTTACGGTCAATTTCCAGTTCGTGTTCCCGACCTTGCCCTTCTTTAAAGCCAATCTCACGGGCTAGTTCGTCACCGAACTGGTCATTCCGAATTGCCCCCCGAAGTGAGTTGTATTCTTCTCGTGCATCCTCCGTGGGCAGCGGCCATGCCGGTTCGTCACGGGATAGTCGGCACGCAATGACATACAGTTTGAACCGTTTGGTCCTCGCACCTGAAATCTCCCACGCCGCCCGTTGTAGTAGAGGTTCTGGCTTCTGCTCCCTCAACGATTCTTCGCGCTCAAGGAACAGTCGTATCTTCTCGAACACAGCTTCGATGTTGCCCTTTGGAAATTTTATTTGCCCAAGACCTGCGACATTACTGAATTGTTCGCAGCCTTCCTCCAGAACGATAACCGCTCGACGAAATCCAAGTCTCCCCTGGAAGAAACCTGCCTCATGAACTACATTTTCACGAGCCCGAAACGTACCATTCGACTGCTCATCCTCACCTGTCATAACGAGAAGCGCGACAGATGCTTCGTCCAGCATTTGCTTCAGACGGTCTACAGTGGTTTCACCGGCAACAGATACTCTGTTGAATTCGTCAACCGGAAGATTCAAACGTTCAGTGATAAAATTTTTCAACTCCAGCCAAACCGGTGAGTGCCCGTGCCCAATGAATACTTTCTTTTCCCTTTTCACTGATGCCCCTTCCTGACTTGAAGCGTGTGACTCCGTTGCACCGTGCAAGTGACTCACTGTGCCACCCATACCTACTTTTTGTGTTGTTGTGCTGATCTGCTGCGCTGTTTTCACTCGTTCGTTACTATCATTCGATACAAACTGGAATGGACGCCTCGAAGTGTCCAACCAGCAAGGGGCGTTATATTCCTCAAACGAATTTTTTATGCGTTCCATAAACATTTCTGACTTCTCTCCGTAGTTGGCTATAACTTCAATAAGATGGCGGACACGCTCAAATTCATCTTCTAAGACTATATTTTTAAAATCGTTCATGACGGAATCATAATCTGTATTGACTTCATCTTCCGGCACTCTTCTAAATTTCCCCAGTACATGCTCAATAAGCTTGATACCTTCTGTATTGAAATAATAAAGGGAGGAAGAACTAGTGCTAGTATCTGTTTCTCTTTTATCATACAGTAGTTCTCGGATTGCATTCCATGTTTCACGTCTTAGATCATGCAAAATCTCCTCTAGATGGAGGCGTTCCAACCTAGTCACAATATCGAGGGATTCGTAGCTGCTATCGGCCATTGCCGGACTCCTCGAACATCAACTCCCGTACGGTCGGCTCGATGGTCTCGGCGGTCCAGGTCTCGCCGGGCTGTTGCATGGCGTTTAGAGTGTGGTCGCCGTTGACGTAGATAATGTCCAGCGGTCCTGCGAACTGCTTGCGGTTGCGGTCGAACCAGGCATCCAGGGCGGCGTAGTCCATCTCGTCGAGATTGCGCCAGAGGATCAGGCATTTGCGCCTCTCGGCGTCCGTACCCGTAATGGCGTGTACGCCGTCGATCCTCCGGCGGGACTCTACGCGCAGGCCGATCAGGTAGTTGAAGGTTTCAGGCAGATCGACCTTGACTTCCCGGCGTACGCCGTCGCGCACGACGGAGAGCGTGTAGGCGAAGGGGTCTGTAAACTCCTTGCCCAACAGGCAGGCGCTGCCGGATGTCTCCGCTCCGAGCGCGTAGCGCAGCCGGTAGTCCTCGGCTAACGCGGGGTTCTCAGCCAACAGTGCCGTTTGCTCGTCCGACTGCGGCGCCGTTTCCAGACTGTCCATCGTGTCCTCGTAAGATTCCAGGCGGATGTACTGGAACAACTGCGATACGCCTTTGCGCGAAACCGGCTTGCCTTCTTTCCAATCCGAGGAGTGGACGACCTTCTTCATACGCGGCAGCAGCACCGTATCGAAGTGTTGGCCGATCTCCGCCAGGAGATATTTACGGCGCCCCCCGTCTTCGCGGTTCAGATTGACGACTGCATGACCGGTCGTGCCGGATCCGGCGAAGTAGTCGAGAACCAAGTCGTCGCTCTGAGGAGCGGCCGCCGCCAAGAGTTCTTCGTATAGCGACACCGGATGGCAGTACAGAAATTCGAATCCGACCTTGTCAAGGTCGCCCTTTCCTCTTCCCGCATCCCCAATCACGGAAGACATCTGACGTCTGCTGTCAGCAGTCAGAAACACCTTTCTTGTTGGCTGAACGGTGTCATCTTCCCCGAAAATGATTTCGTTGTCCCGAATTAGCTGCTGCAATGTCTCTGGAGTGCGAGACCAACCGTTGCTCGGAACAGAGCATGGATTCCCGGTTACCGGATGGATAAGCGGAATATGAAATTTGGGATCGATTCGCGGTTCAGGCGCACCCATAGCTACACCGCGAAAGATCCGCCCATCGTCTTCAATAAACTGATAGGCCCGTTCGCCGCCCGTGAAGTCTTTGCGGCTTTTAATCCAATCTGCAAATTCGCGCCTGACCTGCGGCGTAACCCTGCCGTGCTTGTGGATAAGGGACTCCACTTCGGTAAGGATCATACGGATATTTGCAGGACGCATGAAGACGGGAGATTCACTCCATGTCCTCCAGAGGACGTATTCATGGCGAGTGGCGATTCCCTTGCGTCCGAGCATCGGATTCTTCTTGTCCCAAACGATCGTCCCGCCGTCCGGAATTCCTACGCCGGTGAAGAGAAGGTGCAGGAATTCCTGCTCGTTTTCGTCGATGTGGCACAAGAAGGCGCCGTTCCCCTCAAGCAGCCGAATCCCGGCTGCTATGCGTTCTTGCATCATCGCCAGCCAACTTGAATGCCGGTAGCCGTTCTTGTACAGGAAGCCGCTTGTCTGGGTGTTGTACGGCGGATCGATGTGAACGCACTGCGCCTGCCCCTGATACCGCGCTTGCAGCAGATTCAACGCCTGGAAATTCTCCCCATGCACGAGCAGCCCGTCCGTCTGCTCGTCCAGCGGCCCGGCTTCGGAGAGCGCCGCCAGCAACCGGTCGGTGAAACCGCGGTCGAAATGCCGCGTGTCCAGCACCAGGTAGGGGTTGGCCTTGAGGAAGTCCCCGCTCGGCGGGTCGTTCCAGCCCGCGCCGCCGTTGGTCAGATCGCCCTCGATCTCGTCGGCGGCGTACAACTCGACCCATTCCCGGCGCTGCGCCGCGTTGGCGGCGATCTCGGGGTAGAGTTCTTCCGGCACGCGGTCGAGCGTCACGCACCAGTTCGTTTCGAGCACAAACTTTTTCTTGAGCCAGAGTTTTTTTTGGAAGTCTTCCAACTGCGCCAGGAAGTCGATGATTTTGCCGCCGATGTGGCGGGCCGCCCGCACACGCGCCAGCGCCCGGTCCAGCCGGGGAGCATCGCCCTGCGCCAGATCGTCCAGGTTCAGCACCTCGGTGTTCAAGTACAAATCCAGCTCGCGGCGCAGGAAGCCGCCCAGGTCTTTGTGGATGAAGTAGTCGAAGCTGTTCTTGGCCGTGTAGCGCTCGACGTGCTTGCCCAGCAGCGTGCGTTCTTCGTCGGCCTCCGTCGGCGCGGGCGCAGCCAGCAGGGGCAGCCAGTCCGGTCCCGCTGCGTTCAGGATGCGCTCGACCGCCGCCTCATTGATCCGTCCCTGTTGGCGGTTGCCGTTGCCCGGCCACTTCTTCTTTTCGCCGTCCGTCAAGGGCCGGTGCTCGAAGCGCACGACCAGGCCGCCATCCTCGGCGCCGACGGCGGCCCTACCGCGGGCGAGCATGAAGCGGCGCTGCCGGCCGTTGGCCTCCTTGACGTTGTCCTTCTCGTTGTCGGCCGCGGCGATCTCGAAGCGCACGCGCCGCGCCGCCTTGCCCGCGCCCACGGTGAAGGCGTAGGCGGCGTAATTCTCCGTCGTCTTGACGTAGTACTGGTCGGCGTTGGCCCAGTGCAGCTTCACTTCCTCGCCGTCGTAAGGGATCAGGTAGGCCGCGCGGCCGCCGCTCGAATAGCGGCGCTGCGAGATGAAGTCGCCCTCGGCGTAGTAGCGGGCAAAGAAGTTGGCGAGATGGTTGTAAACGTCGGCTTCGGCGTCGATGTCCTTTTTGATTTCGGCCAGCATCTCGCGTTGTTGCCGGATCGCAGGCGCAGAGTCGGGATCGATGCCCAACCTCCTGGCCGCTGCGCTGTCCTTCTGTATTTCGCTCTCCAGCCTGGCCGCATCCTCCTTGTCGGCGAGATTCAGCTTCGTTTTCACCTGCGGCAGCAGGTCGTTTTCGAGGAACCTGACGACCTCGGCGGACTTCAGGTTCATGATTCGGTACAGGCCGAAATCGAGGTCGCCGCGGTCGAGTTGGAACATCTCGCGCAGCAGGGTTTTCAACCGCTCGAAATTTTTTCCTGCGCCGGGCGCCGGGTCGAGGGGCGTCGAATCGTTCATGAACGGAACTGCAAGAAGCCCGAGCCGGCCGCCGTTCGGGCTGTCGGTATTTTACCAATCGAAAGACATGCGCCGTCACTCATGACTTCACCCCGGATTTCTACCGTGTCCCGGTCAAACGGCAGGATACGCCCCGCGAACTGTGCTGTTCGAGCCCGGACGGCTTACCATGAGCGTATGCGCTTTCTGCGGTTCGCTCTATTCCTTCTCGCGGCTTGCGGCCTCGCGGCGAAGCCGAATCTGGTTTTCATCATGGTCGACGACCTCGGCCCGGAGTGGATTTCGGCCTACGGCGGCGAGGGCATCGAGACGCCCAACATCGACAAGCTGGCCGCGGGCGGCATGAAGTTCAACAACGCCTACTCCATGCCGCAATGCACGCCGACCCGCGTCACGCTGCTCACCGGGCAGTACCCGTTCCGCCACGGCTGGACCAACCACTGGG
Organism: Bryobacterales bacterium; assembly: GCA_965214915.1. Taxonomy (GTDB): domain Bacteria; phylum Acidobacteriota; class Terriglobia; order Bryobacterales; family UBA6623; genus CATQHP01. Next base: position 1,639,374 of record CBDCCP010000002.1, read on the forward strand.
ACGTGCCCCGCTGGGGCGCCGGCTGCCACTTCGACCCCGCGCGCAACGCGACCTTCGCCCGGCAACTCAAGAAGGCCGGCTACGTCACGGCGGTCGCCGGCAAGTGGCAGATCAACGACTTCCGCGTGCAGCCCGACATCCTGCGCGCCCACGGCTTCGACGCCTGGTCGATGTGGACCGGCGGCGAAGGCGGCAACCCGGCCAGCGACGAGCGCTACTGGAACCCCTACGTTTATACCGACACAGCCGCGAGCAAAACCTACGCAGGCGCGTTCGGCCCCGCTATGTACAACGACTTTCTGGTCGACTTCGTGCATCGCAACAAGGCGAAGCCGATGCTGATCTACTATCCGATGGCGCTGACCCACGGGCCGCTGGTGCATACCCCCCACGAGCCGTTCGCCGAGACGAAGATGGAAAAGCACCGGGCGATGGTGCGCTACACGGATTATCTTGTCGGCCGGCTGGTCAAGGCGTTCGACGACGCCGGCGTTCGCAACAACACGATCGTCGTCTTCACCACCGACAACGGAACCTCCGGCGGCATCTCCGGGAGTATGAACGGCAGAGCGATCCGCGGGGGCAAGGCCAAGCTGACCGAGAACGGGCCGCGCCAACCGTACATCGTCAACGGCCCCGGCCTGGTTCCGGCGGGCGCGGAAACCGACGCTCTGACCGATTTTTCCGACCTGCTGCCGACGCTCTGCGAGCTCGCCGGCGCGCCGCTGCCCGAGGGCGTGACGCTCGACGGCAAATCGCTCGCCAAGGTGATCCTGGGCAAAGCCGCCGACGGCCCGCGCGAGTGGATCATGGCGATGGGCTTCGGCGCCGGAGCGCTGGACGAGAAGGGCGTGCGCGGAGTGAAAGACTACGCGCCGCGGGTCATCCGCGGCAAGCGCTACAAGATCCACGTCCATGACGGCGCGGCGACGGCGCTTTACGATCTGGCTCTCGACCCGGGCGAGCGAAACAACCTGATCGACAGCGGCGACCCCGCGCACGTCCGCGCGCTGGCCCGCTTGCAGGCCGTCGCCGCAACGATGCCGGCCAAGGACGCGCGGCCGCGTTACAACCCGCTGCCGCCCCAACCGTGGGACGTCACGCTCGAGCAAGACCGCTTCCGCTACAAACCGGCGGCGTCCCGGTAGGCGGCTGCGCTAAAATAGCGTTTGACCGCTCCGGCTCCCGGCCCCGGCAACGCCCCGTTTCCTTGCCGCTCTTCCGCGCCCTTCCGGGCGGCTTGATGTTCTCCGCAGCGCCGCTCCCATGTACGTCAAAAAGCCCCGCTTGCTGACCCCCGGCCCGACGCCGCTGTACCCGCCGGCGGCGCGCGCCATGGCGGGCGCCGACATGCACCACCGCACGGGTGAGTTCATCGAGGTTTACCGCAGCGTCATCGCCGGCCTGCACTATTTCATGGGGACGGAGAACGGCATCGCTTTGTTCGCGGCTTCCGGCAGCGGCGCGATGGAGGCGGCGGTCTCCAATCTGTTTTCCGCCGGCGACAAGGTTATCGTCTGCACGGCGGGGAAATTCGGCGAGCGCTGGGCGCGCATCGCGCAGGCGTTCGGCCTCGATACGACCGTCATCGAAAAGCCCTACGGCGAATCCGTCAAGCCGGAGCAGGTGGCGCAGGCGCTCGCCGCCAATGCGGGCGTCCAAGGCGTTTTCATCCAGGCCACCGAATCTTCGACCGGCATTTCCCACGACATCGAAGCCATCGGCAACATCGTCGCCGCGACCGACGCCGTGCTGGTCGTGGACGCCATCACCGGCCTCGGCACCAGCGTGCTGGAGATCGACGCCTGGGGGCTCGACGTGGTCATCGGCGGGTCGCAGAAAGCGGTCATGATCCCGCCCGGTCTGGCCTACTGCTCGGTCAGCGCAAAGGCGCTGCAACGCGCCGCGGCGGCTTCCAATCCCTATTTCTACTTCGATCTGCGCAAGCACATCGCCGCGGGGCCCGAAGGCGATTCACCCTGGACCCCGGCGACTTCGCTGATCCTGGGCCTCGGCGAGGTTCTCCGCTTTGTCCGCGAGATCGGCCGCGAGAAGCTGATCGCCAACGCGCAACTGCTGGCCCGCGCGGCCCGCAACGCGGCGCAGGCGTTGGACCTCGAGCTTTTCGCTAGAGACGCCATCCCCGCCGGGGCCGTCACCGCGATCCGCTCGCCGGCGGGAATCGACTCCGGCGAGATCGTCAAGCGTTACAAGAGCGATTTCGCGGCGATCGTCGCCAACGGGCAAGGCTCGATGAAAGGCCGCATTTTCCGCTACGCGCACCTGGGGTATTTCGATTTTCACGACCTGTTCGCGACCGTCGCCGAACTGGAGCTGATCCTGCACGACCTCGGCCTGCCGATCGAATTCGGCGCGGGCGTCCGCGCCGCGCAAACGGTCTATCGCCAAGCGAAAGCAGCCGCCGGAGGCGATGCACTGCGATGAACATCCTGATTGCCGACGCTATCTCCCCCGCCGCCGTGGACGTGCTCAAGGCCGAGCCGGAGTTCAACGTCGTCGTCTCGAACGCCAACGAGTACCGCAAGCATCTCGCCGACGCCGAAGCCGTGCTCATTCGCAGCGCGGTCAAGATGACCAGGGACGAGTTCGCGCTCGCGCCCAAGCTGCGGGTCGTCGGACGTGCGGGCGTGGGCGTGGACAACGTCGATTGCGACGAAGCGACGGCGCGCGGCGTGGTGGTGATGAACACGCCGGGCGGCAACGCCATCGCCGTGGCCGAGCATACGCTCGCCTTCATCCTCTCGCTGGCGCGCTCCGTGCCCGGCGCCAGCGCCTCGACGAAAGCGGGCAAATGGGAGAAGAAAAAGTTTCTGGGCAACGAAGTGGCGGGCAAGACCCTGGGCATTGTCGGCTTCGGCAACGTCGGCCGTCAGGTAGCCCAGCGCGCCAAGTCGTTCGACATGGAGATCGTCGCCCACGACCCGTACGTTTCGAGCGACGCCGCCAAGGACGCCGGCGTGGAACTGCTGGGTCTCGACGAGCTTTACGCCCGCGCCGACTACATCACGCTGCACCTCGCGCTGACGCCCGAAACGCGGGCGCTGGTTAACGCCCGCTCCATCGCCAAAATGAAAACGGGCGTGCGCATCGTCAACTGCGCCCGCGGCGAATTGATCGACAGCCGGGCGCTCAACGATGCGCTGTCTTCCGGCAAGGTGGCCGGCGCCGCGCTCGACGTGTTCGAGACGGAGCCTCCGGGCGAATCGCCGCTGCTCGCTCGGGAAAACGTCGTGGCCACGCCGCACATCGGCGGCTCGACCGCCGAAGCGCAGGAGAAAGTCGGCATCCGCATCGCCAAGCAGGTGCGCGACTTTCTCAAGGACGGCGTGGCGCTGTCGGCGGTCAACATGCCCTCCGTCAGCGCCGAGCAGTACGGCAAGCTGGCGCCGTTCCTGACGCTGGCCGAGCGCCTCGGCTCTTTTGCGGCGCAAACCGCGCAAGGCCGTCCCGTCCGCCTGAAGATCACCTACTCGGGGGACTTCGGCGAAAGCGACTCCGCGCTCATCCGCAACGCGGCGTTGAGCGGCGTGCTGAACCGTTTTCTGTCGCAAAAGGCCAACCTCATCAACGCCGCGCAGATTGCCCGGGAGCGCGCCTTGGGCGTCACCGAGGTCCGCCGCGGGCGCACGCATTTCAGCGATTCGATCGCCCTTTCGCTCAAAACCGAGGAGGGGGGGCGCGCGGTCGAGGGAACCGTATTCCCCGACGGGTCGCCGCGTCTGCTGAGCATCGACGGCATCTACGTCGAGACCCGGCTCGGCGGCCATTTGGTTTACGTCACCAACGAAGACGTGCCGGGCGTCATCGGCCGCGTGGGGACGATCCTCGGCGACAACGGCATCAATATCGCGGACTTCTCGCTCGGCCGCGGCGAACCGCCGGAAGCGGGCAAGGCGGCCACCGCGGTCGCGGTCGTGCTTACCGACCAACCCCTGCCGGCCGCCGTGCTGGAGCAGCTTTACGCGACGCGCGCCGTCACCTTCGCCAAAGCCATCGAACTGTAACCGCCCGAACAACCCGCGGCGGCTTGTTTTTTCCCTCGCTTGCGGCTACGCTTGAGCGGATGAAGGAGACGGCCATGAGACACCATTTGCCGGCGCTGCTTGCGGGCGCGCTTCTATTCTTTGCAGGCTGCGGCGGCGCGGAAGACGAAAGCGCCGCGGGCTTGAAAGTCTTTACCGGCGCGACCGTTTTTGACGGGCAGGGCGGGCCGCCGATCGAAAACGCGGCGATAACCGTGCGCGACGGGCGCATCGTCGCAGTCGGGCCGGCCGCAGCGGTGAACGCGCCTGCGGGCGCGGAGACGATCGACCTCGCCGGTAAATTCGTCACCCCGGGCTTCATCCTCGGGCACGGCCATGTCGGCGGCGCGCGCGGCCTCGAGACCGGCCCCGCCGTCTATACCCGCGAAAATCTGCTCGACCAACTCGCGCTCTACGCGCGCTACGGGGTCACCACGATTCTCAGCCTGGGCGGAGACGGCGCGGAAGCGGCGCGGCTGCGCGACGAGCAGGCGGCCCCCGGCCTGAACCACGCCCGGATTTACATTGCCGGGGCGGTGGTTGACGGCGACACCCCCGAAGCCGCGCGCTCCCAGGTTGACCGCAACGCGGAAATGCCCGTCGATTACATCAAAATCCGCGTGGACGACAACCTGGGAACCTCCAAGAAAATGCCGCGGGAAGCATACCGCGCGACGATCGACCAAAGCCACCAGCGGGGCCTGCGGCTGGCCGCGCACCTTTTCTATCTGGAAGACGCCAAGAGGCTGCTCGAAGACGGCGCCGACTTCATCGCGCACAGCATCCGCGACCGCGCCGTGGACGATGAGGTCATCGGACTGCTCAAGGAAATGAACGTCTGCCTGTGTCCGACGCTGACGCGGGAGGTTTCGACGTTCGTTTACGAAGACACGCCGGAATTCTTCAGCGATCCGTTCTTTCTCAAGGACGCCGATCCGTCCGTCCTCGAACAACTCAAAGACCCCGAGCGGCAGAAGCGCATGCGCGAGAGCGAAGCCGCGCAGCAGTACAAGGTTGCGTTGGAAACCGCGTCCGCGAATCTCAAGAAGCTCGCCGACGCCGGAGTCAAGATCGTTTTTGGCACCGACACCGGCCCCCCGGCGCGGTTCCAGGGCTATTTCGAGCACATGGAGATGCAGATGATGGCCGAAGCCGGGCTGACGCCGGAGCAGATCGTCCGCTCGGCGACCGGGGACGCCGCGGAATGCCTGGGCTTTGACGAAGTGGGCACGCTGCAGGCGGGCAAGTGGGCCGACTTCAACGTTTTCGACGAAAACCCGCTCGACGACATCGAAAACACGCGCAGCCTGGCCGGCGTCTGGATCGCCGGGACGCGGGTCCCCGCAGCGGCTGAATGAGCCGGTTGGTAGTAGGATATCCCGTAACTTCGTGTAAACTGGGAACTGGAGGCTCTATGCCGACAGAGAAGACTTTGCCGCATCTCGCAGCGATGCCTATACCGTCGATGGAATCCCTGCTGCGTCCGCTCCGGGACGATGAGAAGCGGGCGCTATGGGGAGACCGCGCTTACGGCATATCCCCGGAGATGCTGGATGAGTTGGCCGATGTTCTGGAAGAATGCGACGAAGAAGAGCGGGAATTGATTCAGGCGTGTATCCAAGCCCTCATCTACCGGAAGATGGAAGCATACCTGTTCGACCGGCGTAACGGCTCGGTGTACAAGTTCATCGACAGCATCGAGAAAACGGTCGATGGGTTCAACAGGTACATCAGGTGAGCGAAGATCGACAAGTAGAAGGACCGGCTCGCGATCCTGGCGCCAAGATCCCCGCATCCGCCGAATGAACCGGCTGTCTTCACGGCGTTTGCCGGCGAGCAGCAATACCAGGCGTTGGCTGTTGCGCTTCTCGGCAGCCGTCATGGGCCTCGTCCGGCCGGCCTCGCCCCAACAGAAGAAATCGCCCGCCGCATTCGTTCCGCTGGCGGCGCCGTTGCGTTTCGCGGCCGCCGACTTTCCGCGTCCGTGGACGGCGGTTCCCTTCACCGCCCGCTGCCCCGTTCCCGCCGCCGAGCGGCCCGCGCGGGAAATCCTCTTGAAGGGCGTCGTGCTGCGCGTTCCCGCTTCCGGCGGCGGGGCCGGCTACAAAGCCTACTGCCTGACCTGCCCGCACGAAATCTGCCAAGTCGATCTCAGGCAAGAAACCAAGGGCGTGGAGCTTGCGCCCGAGCGCCTTCCCCGGCATCCCCTTTTCGTCTGCCCGTGCCACTTCAGCGCCTTCGACCCGCTCGCCGACGGCGGACGGTTGGCCGGCCCGGCGCACCGCGGCCTGTACCGCTTCAAGCTGGAAGCGCGCGGCGGCGCAGTCACGGTATTCGCAATCGAGCGCGCGGCGCTTGTATAGCGCGCGCCGGACGGCTACCATGTTCAACGGAGGCCGTCCGATGCAAACCCGTCTCTTTCCCGTCCTGCTCTCTCTTGCCGCCGCGTCCGGCATTTACGCCGCGGATTCCGCCGGCTACCGGGAGAAGCTCTACATCCTGAGCAGCGCCGACGACGACATGACCGTTGTCGACGTGGCCACGAACGAGATCGTCGGCGCCGTGACCGTCGGCGCCCTGCCCCACGGCATCGCCGCGCCCGGGTCGCACAAGCTCCTCTATGTGGCGACCGAAGGCGAGGATCACGGCGTCACGGTCGTCGATCCGGTCAACGACAAGGTCGTCGCAAGGCACAGGGTCTTCGGCAAGCGCCCCAACGAAATCGACATCACATCCGACGGGCGCTATCTCTACCTGCCCGCGCGGGGCGAGTGCCGCTACGAGGTTTTCGACACCGTAAAGAAAGCGCTGATCGCCAAGATTCCCGTCAACGGCTATCCGCACAACGTCGTCGTCTCTCCGGACGATCGCTTCATGTACCTCTCCGCCTACGACCGCGGCAGCCTTTCCGCCGAGAACGCGCGCAAGGCGGGCGAGTGTACGAGCTTGAACAAGAAAATCTACGTGGTCGACGCGAAGACCCACGAAGTCGCCGCGACGGTCGACACGCTGGAAGCCCCCCGTCCGATCGCCGTCAGCCCCGACGGCAAACGCCTCTACGCCAACACCGACAATCTGCTGGGCTTCGTCACGCTCGATCTGGAGAAGCGCAAGCTGCTCTACCGCTCCGAGTACGCGCTGACCGAAGACGAGCGGGCGACGCTGAGCCGCTCGCATGGCATCGGCGCCACGCCCGACAACAAGGAAGTCTGGTCGACGAACATCAACCACGGATTCGTCCACGTCTTCGACGTGACGGCCGACCCGCCGCAGCAGATCGCCAAGCTCAAAACCGGCCGTACGCCCTTGTGGCTGACCATGACCCCCGACGGGCGCACCGTGTATATCGCCAACACGGCCGACGACACGATCTCCGTCTTCGACGCCAAGACCAAGAAAGAGAAAACGCGCATCCAACTGCCGAAGGGCAAGGCGCCCAAGCGCATGCTCGTTCTGCGCGTTCCGACCGGCTGATCGTCGCTCGCGCGGGCGCGCTCGCGAACGTTGGGGCGCGGCGGCCGCCTCAGCGCAGTGCTTCCAATAACACGGCACACAAATTCAGTGGCCATTCGGGGATTCAAACACAGCGGTCTCAAACGATTCTCAGAAAACCAGGACGGGCGGCGGTTGCCGCCCCGGCGCTTGGAACGGATAACGGAAATCCTGGCTGCGTTGGATGGGCGCGACCCGATCGATAAACTGTCGGCGTCGCCCAGTTTCCGGCTGCATCAATTGAAGGGAAAGCGCAAGGGCGAATGGGCTGTGCGGGTATCGGGAAACTGGCGCATCACGTTCCGATTCGAGGGCGGCGAAGCCTACGATATCGACTTGATCGATTACCATTAAAAAGAAGAGGGAGCAATGATTGCCGGACTGCGCGAGGATGCATGGCTGCGGCGTAATCCGCCGCACCCCGGGCGTTTCATCCGAACGGGATATCTGGAGGGTAACGACTACGATTATGCGGGCATCACTCTAGGCGAAGCAGCCCGTAAGCTAGGCGTTTCGCGGGCAACGTTGTCGCGGGTCGTCAACGGACACACGGGAATCTCGCCGGAGATGGCTCTGAAACTGGAAGCGGCCGGCTGGGGAACCGCCGATTCTTGGATGCAGACGCAGGCTAACTACGACTTGACACAGGCGAGGAAACGTATGGGGCAGTGGCCGAACATCGAGAAGCTCAATATCGAGAAACGTACTGTGGGCGGCGATTCGCTTGCTGTCGAGCGCGACAAAGCGCGCGCTGTTGCAGCGGGTGCTTGAGCGTCGCCCGCGCGGGTGGCCTTGCTATCCACTATCCACCGGCCGCGAAGCGGCCTACCCGAGCTCGGCGGCGATGTCGGCGGCGATCAGGCCGCCGTGGAAGCGTCCGTTTTCGATGAAAATCTCGCCGGTGTTCATGCCGGCGACGATGACTCCGGCAAGATAGACGCCCGCGCGGTCGCTCTCCAGCGTGTCGGGATTCGTGCGCGGGCGGCGGCTCTCGCGGTCGAACACGATGCCGAGTTGCGCCAGAAAATCGATGTCGGGCGTGTATCCGGTCATAGCCAGGGCGAAGTCGTTCTTGATCCGCCGGGGGCCTTCGGGCGTGAGCAGGTCGAGCGTTTCTTCGTCGATGCGTTCGACGGACGTATTGAAATAAGCCGCGATCTCGCCGTTGGCAATGCGGTTGGCGATGTCGGGCAGAATCCAGTACTTGATTTTTTCGCTCAGTTTCGAATGGCGGTGGATGAGCGTGACGCGGGCGCCCGCGCGGTAGCATTCCAGCGCGCAGATCGCCGCGGAGTTCTTGCCGCCAATAACGGCGATGTCGCAGTCGTAGAACGGGTGCGGCTCCCGATAGTAATGGCGGACCTTGGCCAGATCCTCGCCCGGAACGCCCATGCGCACCGGGATATCGTAAAAGCCGGTGGCGAGCACGATTTTCCTGGCGGCGTAGCGGCGGCGCTCGCCCGTGCGCCTTGTCGTCTCGACCGCGAAGGCCCCGTCTTCTCCGCCGACGGCGTCGACGGCCTCGTATTGCCGCACGTCGAGCCTGTAATGGCCGGCCACGCGGCGGTAATACTTGAGCGCTTCGCCGCGGGTAGGCTTGTCGCGCACCGCGGTCATCGGGATGTTGCCGATTTCGAGCAGTTCCGGCGTCGTGAAGAAGGTGAGGTTGGTGGGGTAGTTGTAGAGCGAGTTGACCAGGCAGCCCTTGTCGAACGTGGCGACGCTGTAACCTGCGCTCTGCACGTCGATGGCGCAGGCGAGCCCTGTCGGGCCCGCGCCCACAACGATGACGTCGAAAGATTCGCTAACGGCGGGCGGGGGCGGCAATTTCCAGTATAGGCTGTTGCCTGCAGCGGCTGGGTACCCTGCGCCTGCGATCTTACGAGGAAAACGCTTAAGGCGTTCCGACCCGCCAAGGTGCCCGTTTCAAAGGCACAGCGACCTATCCCGGATCCGAATATGGCTCTCTTTCCCGCCTCAGAACGCGCCCTGACTCTGTAACTCAATAGGAGTTCAGCCTATCGCATTCCTTTTGTGCAGATTTTCGACTGCCGGACCATATCGTAACCACTGGAATATCCCATGAATACTCATCTAGTTCTATACACCGCTGCTTCGCTTCACTGACGGTTGCATACTCATGATCCACGCGCCAGTAACCGGTACACCGCTGCAGTATTACCGTCCACGCCATACTTACCCCTGCAAGATAGCATGGCGCCCGCCCTAACCGAGCGCCCTCAGCCTGTCGGAATCCGCGCTTTTCCGCCACCCTGGGAACCGCGCAATTGCACCGCGCTCCCCTAGCCCGTCGGATATCTCCGCCTTTCCGCTCCAAATCCTGCCGTGCTCCTTGCCGCGCGCCGCCCGCGGCCGTTTCCGTTCGTGGTAATTTTACGGTACCGCCATGAGAAACCTTCTTTTTGCAATGACTCTTGCCGCCGTCTCGGCGGCGCACGCCGCAAGCGATACGCGCTGGGCGCGGCGCCCGATCGCCGAAGGATTCATGTGCCAGACCGCCGTCGCCGCCGACTTTACAGGAGACGGGTTGCCCGACGCGATCGTCGACGCGGCGGGCGAGACGCATCTTTACGTCGCGCCCGATTGGCAGAAGGTCGTCATCGACGCCAAGTGGCCGTTCCGGCCCGGCGAGCGCGACACCATCCACAGCGAGGTCATGGACGTGGACCGGGACGGCGACCCCGACTATATCGGCGCGGTTTATTCGCCGGGACCGGTGTTCTGGCTGGAGCGGCCCGACGACCCGCTCAACGACCGCTGGACCTACCGCGTGATCGACAGCGATGTCAACGGCACCCACGGACTGGTCAAAGGCGACATCGACGGCGACGGGCGGGACGATCTCGCCGGCAACAGCGCGCAGCCGAAGGACGCCTACCCGAACTCGTTGGTCTGGTGGAAAATTCCCCCGAACCCGCGCGCCGCCGAAGAGTGGATTCGCTACGTTTTCGCCGATCAAGACGCCCCCGGCCTGAGCCACTACCTGGGCATCGGCGATCTCGACGGCGACGGCATCGCCGATATCGCCTCGGCGGGCAAGGACGCCGTGACGGGCGGCGGCAACTGGTTCGCTTGGTGGAAGCAGCCGAGCGACCGCTCGACACCGTGGCTGAAGCGCACGATCGCCGTGAATCAGACCGGCGCGACGAACACGCTGCCTGTCGAGCTCAACGGCGACGGCAAGATGGATATCTTCGCCTCCCGCGGCCACGGCAAGGGCGTGCTCTGGTTCGAAGGGCCGGACTTCAAGCTCCATGAGATCGACCCCGACATCGACGGCCCGCACGACTTGGCCGTCGGCGACATCGACGGCGACGGCGATATCGACGGCGTGGCCTGCGGCAAGCTCAGCTACGAAGTGGCCTGGTACGAAAACGACGGCCGCGGCAATTTCACGAAGCATTCCATCCACGACGATCAGGCGGCGTACGACATCCGCCTGGTCGATATGGACGTGGACGGCGATCTCGACGTGCTGGTGGCCGGGCAGTTATCGAAGAACGTGGTCTGGTACGAAAATCGGCTGCGTACCCAGGATTAGCGGACAGTCGATTTGAGACGGCCGGCCGGTTGGTTTGAGATATACGGCCCCGCGCGGCTATAGCGCCGGATCCTTGCCGTCGATCCAGGGGCCGGCGATCTTCATTTGCTCGGGCGGAACGATCAGGCTGCCCGTGTCGCCCGCCTCCCAGCCGGGCAGGTGGTTGGGTTTGGAGCGGTTGCGGGACATGGATTCCCACTTTTTCGACCAGCCGGGGTCGCTGTCCGAGATGCGCCGCGTCGCGGGGTCCACGAAGAAAACCTTGCCTTCGCGGTAGCTTTTCGCGCCGAGATTGATGGTGACGACGGCGTTGGCGCCCAGGTCCGGGGGGTTGTTGACGGCGTCCGGGTCTTCGGCCAGCACGGCGTCGACGAAATTCTGTATGTGGGCGCGGGCGTCGTTCGGGATTTCGCCGGCCTCGATGCGTTCGGGCTGCAGCGCTTGGCCGATGGCGCGCTCGCTCTCGGGAACGAAATCGAAGCCCGTGAAGCGCGCCCCGTTGCCGAACACGAACGAACCGAGATGGCCGCGGATCACCTGTTTGAGCGGCGCCCCGGCGCTGACCATCGAGGCGCTGACGATGAGTTGCGCGCCCTCGTTGTAGTCGGCGACCACCGTGGCCACGTCGGGAACGTCGCGGCCGTCGTATTCGAGGAAAATCCCGCCGGCGCCGGTTACCCGGCCGGGCAGGCCGAGACCGGTGGCCTTGAGCATCGTGGTCGTGCGGTGGACGAAGAGATCGGTGTAAAGTCCGGCGCCGAAAGGCCAATAGGCGCGCCACTGGACGTAAACGGCGCGGTCGAACGGCATGTCGGGGGCGAGGCCCTCTTCCTTGCCGAGCCAGCGGTCCCAGTCGATCGTTTGCGGCGTCATCTCCATCGTGATCGGGCGGTTGCGCCACTGGCCGTGGTTGGTGTTGCGGTAATACTCGGTCTGGAACTGCACGACTTTGCCCAGTTTGCCGGCGCGAATGAGCGCGTTGGCCTTGTTCCAGACGGGCAGCGAGGTCGATTGCACGCCGACGCTCATCACCCTGCCCGAAGCTTTCCAGGCGTCGACCACCGCAAAGGCTTCTTCGATGGTCTTGGTCATCGGCTTTTCGCAGTAAACGTGCTTGCCGGCTTCGAGCGCGTCGAGGGTCATCTTGGCGTGCCAGTGGTCGGGCGTGCCAATGAATACGGCGTCGATGGAATTGTCGCCGAGCAGGTCGCGGTAGTCGTGGTAGCCCTTGGGCGTAACGCCGGTCTGTTCCGCGATGTAGTTGACGGCGCGCTCGCGGTGGACGGAATAAATGTCGCAAACGGCGGCGAGGTCGACGGCGGCGCCGAATTCCTTGAGCAGCGCGGCGCGCTTGACGTGGCCGCCGAAGCCGCGCGCGCCGACCCCGATAAAGCCGATGCGCGCCCGCTCGTTCGCGCCGCGGGCGGCTTGGGCAAGGGCGGCGGAAGCGGTGGCCGCGCGCACGAAATGACGACGGGATACCGAGTCGGACATAAGGCCTATGATACCGCCGCGGCGGCCGCCTGCCGCCCGAAAAGAGCCGCTCGAAAAGTCGGGTACGATGGGGGGCTATGGCGCTGCCTGCGATTTCCGAAGCCGTCCTGAAGAAACTGGAGCGATACGACACCCCGACGGTCTGCAACGTCATCGAGCTTTTCGCCGTTCGCCCGCAGACCGAGGGGTATATGGATCAGCGCATCCGTGCGTGCTTTCCGGAAATGGGGCCAACCTGCGGCTACGCCTCGACGGCGACGTTCCGCTCGGCGGTCGCTCCGCACGATTCGGGAGCTTACGGATCACTGGACGAGCAGATAGCCCGCTTCGGCGAGATTCCCGGCCCGCCGATCGTCGTCGTGCAAGACCTCGACGAGCCGACGAAGGCGGCGACTTTCGGCGAGGTCATGTGCTCGACATACAAGGCTTTCGGCGCCTGCGGCCTGATTACCAGCGGCGCGGCGCGCGACCTCGACCAGGTCCGCGCCATCGGGTTCCCCTGCTTCGCGAATGGGGTGAACCCCTCGCACGGCTGGCCGCAGTTGTTGGAATTCCACGTTCCGGTTCACGTCGGCGGACTGGCGGTTTATCCGGGCGATTTGCTTCACGCCGACCAAAACGGCGCAACCAATATCCCGCATGAGATCGCCGGCGAGGCCGCGGATGTCTGCGCCGAGTTCGTCGCCGCCGAGGAAGCCGTTCTGGCTTATTGCCGCGGCGGAGAGCTTACGATTGCAGGCTTCTCGGAGGCGCGCAAGGAAATGGGGCGCCGGGTCAAGCAATTGCGGGAACGCGTAGGGCGCACGAAATAGCGGCGGCCGCTTGCCGCGCCGCGCGACGGCAAGTGTTGTATAATCGACACACTCGAAAAGCTTGCGGTCGTTTCTTTTCAGGCACTTGTAAAACGGCTGCCTTTCCCCGAGCAGGATTCGCGGATGATTCCCCACAAGTTCGAGCATACGCTTGCCGCGCCCGTCGGCCTTTCGAGCGTCGGCCTGCACAGCGGCGTTGCCGTTTCGATCCGCTTGCTGCCGGCGGCTTCGGGGACGGGCGTCGTTTTCGTGCGCACGGATCTGGACGGGTTCGAAATCCCCGCCGTCTGGAAGCACGTCGCCAAGGTCAGCTATGCGACGAGCTTGATGCGGCAGGGCGTGCTGCTGTCCACGACCGAGCACCTGTTGAGCGTGCTGTACGCGATGGGCATCGACAACGTGCGGGTCGAGATCGACAACCTGGAAGTGCCCATTGCCGACGGCAGCGGCTTGCCCTTCGTCGAGCTGATCCGGCGGGCGGGCGTCCGCAGGCAGCGTCGGCCGCGGCGGTATATCCGCGTCAAGGAAGCGTTGGATGTCGTCGACGGCGGCAAGCGGATTGCGATCGAGCCGGACGAGTCGTTCAGCGTCGCTTGCGAGAGCGACTACCCCCACGAGTTGGTAGGCGCGCAGCGGTTGGATCTCGAATTGACGCCGGAGGTTTACGCGGACGAGATCGCGCCGGCGCGAACGTTCGGCTTCGAGCGCGACTTGGACGCGATGCGGGACATGGGCCTGATCCGCGGCGCGAGCCTGGAAAACGCCGTCTGCTTCGGCGATAACGGAGTGCTCAATCCGGGCGGCCTGCGCTTCCCTGACGAGCCTTGCCGCCACAAACTGCTGGACCTGATCGGCGATCTGGCGCTTCTGGGGCGCCCGCTGTTGGGCCGGCTGACGGCCGTGCGGGCCGGCCACGCGATGCATACGGCGCTTGTGGGCCGCATGATGAACGACCCGAACTGCTACGAGACGCTGACGCTCGATCAGATCGCGCCGCCGGCATTGGCCGTCGCCGGTTGAGCCCGCATCTTTTCCGCGGCGCGTTGGCGAATGCGTTCCACGGTCAAGCGGGCTTGCCGCGCTACGCTGGCGTCGATGCCTTCCATCCGCCGCTGGTAGGGCTTGATCAATTCGATGTCCTCGACCGTTCCGACGAGGTAAAGCCCCACCAACGCCTGCATCGCATGAACCGACTCGGGGCGGATGACGACGACCGCATCGCCCGCCTCGACCGCCGCGCCGTCGGCGTGCAGCCGCTCCCGGACAATCCCCGGAAACGGGGCGCGGACTTCTTGGGGATCCTCCTCCCCTTCCCGCTCGATTCTTGCCAGTAGAGCGTTGCTGTCGAAGCTGTCGCCCGCTTGCAGCCTGTTGCGGACGGCGCCGCGGCTCGGGCTTTCGACGCGGTAGGGCTTGAGCATCCCGCGGATTTCGCCGAGGCCGCTCGGGTCGTTGAACTTGGTCAGCGCCAGCGCGGCGTTGCGGCGGACCATGGGATGGGAGTCTTTCAGCAGGCTCAGCAGCGCTTCGTGGAATTGCTCATTCGTTGTGTCGTCGCCCATCAACCAAGCCGCCGTCAGCCGCAACTCCGGCAACTCGTGCCGGGAAAGCGCCAGGATGTCGGGATACCAGCGGCGGACGGATGGATCGCCCTGGGTCATCCGCTCGGAAATTTGCGCGAGCGCGTGCTGCGTCTTGCGCGGCGAATCGGTATCGGCGAGATATTCGCGGATCTGGTCGTCGTCCAGCTTGCGGCCGAACCAGGTGTCCATCCAGAACCAGAACGGAATGACGACGGCGGCTACGGCAAGGCCGGTTGCGATGAGCGTGGCTTTGCGCGTCGCGAAGGCATCCTGCTTCTGCTCGGTCTCGGTCATTTCTTTATTTTCGTACGAACTCGCGGGCGGCTACAGCGCCGCCGCCGCAAAGTTCCTGTAGGCAAGCAGGAAAGCCGCAACGACGACGAGGACGACGACGATCGCCGCGCCTTGCCAGATTTTTTCCCTGTCTTCGCTGAGGCCGGGGGTATCGGCGGCGTAGGCCAAGGCGAAGCCGCCGGCGAGCCCGCCGGCATGAGCGGCGTTGTCGATATGCGAGGCGATGAAGCCGAAGATCGCGATGCCGATAATCCAGCGCTTCGCCGCCGACTCGATCAGCGGGTTGCGGCTCATGCGCCCATGGGCGTAGAGCGCGCCCAACAGCCCGCAGATGGAGGCGGAGGCGCCGATGGAAAGCGCCGGCGTCCAAAAAAGGCTTGCCAGATATCCGGTGATGCCCGAAAGGATGTAGATCACGACGTACCGCTGGGTTCCGAAGATCTGCTCGCACAGCGGCCCGAGTTGATAGAGCGCCAGCGAATTGAACGCCAAATGCATCAGGCCGCCGTGCAGGAAGCAGGCCGTGATCAGACGCCACCATTCGCCGCGAAACATGATGCCGGCGTACTCCTTGGCGCCGAGGATGTAGAGCACTTGGCCGTCGATGCCGCCCAGAAACCCGCCCTGCCCGTTGAGGCGGGTGGTGAGAATCCAGGTCGCGGCGAAAAGACCGGCGTTGATCAGCATGATGATGGAGGTCGTGAAGCTCGCCTGAGTGAGCAAGCCCCGGGCGGCCTCTTCGCGCCGGATGCGTTTCGCCGCGGGCGTCGGCAACTCGTTGTCGCAGTACTGGCAGGTCTTCGCCGAGGCGTCGATGAAGGCCCGGCAGTGAGGGCACATGCGCGGTTTCGACATTACCAGGAACTCTCATCTTGCGGTTCGGAGGGGTCGTTTGGCAAGAGGAGCTTGAAATCCGCTCGCCGCGCCCGCTGCAATGCCCGCGGGGTAAGATGGACCCATGGCAGTGAAAACAATCCCCGATGGATACCATACGGTGACCCCGTACCTGATCGTCGACGACGCAGCCGGAGCGCTGGAGTTCTACAAGAAGGCGTTCGGCGCCAAGGAGGAGTTGCGGCTCACCTGGCCCGACGGCAGCAAGATCGGACACGCGGAAATCACGATCGGCGACTCGCGGGTCATGCTCGCCGACGAGCACCCGGAGTTCGACGCCCTGGGGCCGAAAACCCGAGGCGGCACGCCGGTCACCCTGTGCTTCTACTGCGACAACGTGGACGAGAGGTTCGCCCAGGCGGTCGAAGCGGGCGCAACCGTCGTCAGGCCGCTCCAGAACCAGTTCTACGGGGACCGGTCGGGAACCGTACAAGACCCCTACGGCCACATCTGGACGATCATGACCCACATCGAAGACGTCCCCGACGAGGAACTCGAGAGCCGCATGGCCGAAGCCATGAAGCAGGGCTGCCCGGATAAAGAGTAGCCGGCGGCGCGGTTATCGAGTTCCTGCCGACATCCGCGGGAAAGAGACGAGTTGCTCCCGCCTGATTTCGGTCAACTCGAAAATCTTCTTGCAAAACTCTTCCGCTGTCTTTTCCGAAACCGGCTCGAAACCGTGGGCCCGGATCGATTGGTTACGCGCGCTCAGCACCGACTTTTCTCCCGCTAAGCCGCTTTTCTCGAATCGGTTCGCACTCACATCGTCGAGGTCGGCCAACAACTTGTAGGCATCTTGGAGCGCGAGTTTCAAGCAGCCCTGCTTGGCTGCGCGCCGCCACTTGGCGGCGACCGGGGACGGCAGTTCTTCCAGCGGAATGCGATCCGTTGACGGAAAACCTCGCTCCGCAAGCCGCTGCTGAGCGTAGGCTTCGACCGCTCGATAAAAGATCGCCACGGCGTCATCGTAACGCTGCTCGAGCATGCGGCGGCAGGCGTTGGCAATCAAGTCGCGGACCAGATACGGCGACGGCCGTTTCTCTGCCGCGGCTAGTTCTTGCAAGATCGGCTCGTGCATGTCGAGAGATCGGACCAGTGACGAAACGACGGTGTCAGGGAAAAAATGTCGAAGGTGATGTTGGCTTTTGCGCCATTGGCTTACCGCCGAGTGGGCCTTCTTGTGCTGAAAACGATCCCAGAGGAGATATATCTCTATATAACGCTCCAATGCCGCAAGCGCGGCTTTCGTCGGCTCTTCGGACGTTTGTTTGGCGCGGGCGGCAATGGATGCGGCGGCGGCGAAATCGCCCTGATCGAACAGAGTCATGGCGTCTTCGGCGGCTTGGTAGCCGAGCGCAGTCCAGGGATGGAGCTTGCGAATCACTTGCTCGCGGCCGTCAACGACTACGCCCACGCCGCTTTTGTCTCTTTGGCTGCCTCCGACGTATTCCATCAGACACGGCCAATGACGCGCTACCAAGGCAAGAGCGGCGGTCATGCACTTGGTGCCGCCGGTGAAGTCGCAAACCACCTGGAATTCATCGCCGCGGGAGACCCAGCGCTCGACCTCGGACGTCAGACTGCGGCGAACGGTTTCGACGCAGCCAGCCAAGTCTTGGGGATTGATCACATCGATCGCATCCCAGACGGCGGGGTCGAGTCGATAGCCGTCGCGGGCAAGCTGCTGGGCGATGCCGGGATCATCGCCCAGCCGATCAATCAGGGCCCGTGTATCGGCCGAGCAGATAAACCGGACCCGCACAGGCCGGCTGTGCCGGATGGCGGCGGCAATGGGCTGCACGGCGCCGCCCACGGTAGCAATCAGCAAAACTTGCCTGGATCCGGCAGAAACACTCGTCATGTATCGGACTCTCCGAGCCCGCGCAAAATCTCCTGCACTTTCATAGTGTTACGGACATTCGCTTTCAACTTATTCAAGTTTTTCGGGAGCTTTTTCCCTCCGAAAGGCTTCCAGTCCCCGCTTTCCTCCATCTCCTTTCGGATGCGAAGGATCACGGCGCGGCGGCCCTCCCGGTCTTTCCATCTATCTTGCTCGAACGCAGTCAGGAGAACTCGATAGTCCGGTTCGTCCTTATTGGGCTTGTTGCGGATAAGCTCTTCCATCGCGCGCTCTATGGGCGGCATCTCGCTGAGCCGTTGCGCTTCCGCGGCCTTATCCTGCTTGCGCTTGAACTTGCGACCCAAATTGTCGGTTGCACGGTTGTCGAGCTTCATTCGCCCATAACCGGAGGAAGTTTTGGCGCCGGCCCCGGCTTGAAGCAGCGCCTCTTCGAGACCTTGACCGACGAAGCCCCAATCCGACTCGCTGAGTTCCGCTGCTTGGGCGGGCAATGCCGAGAAAAGGAAGCGCGCCCTCGCCCCGACCGTCAGGAAAAAAACGGGCGTAGGAGAACGCCAGTCGCCCGGCGGGTTGTCTGGAGTCCAGCCGGCGTAGTGCGGGGTCAGAACATCCGCTTCAAGGACGGCGCCCCCGTACGGGAGCGCATACGGGAGCGCATCGAGAAAGCAGACCGATCCCACCGACTGGAACGTTCCAAAGAGCCTCTGTCGGCGTTCCTTTTCGTCTGACGACTCTTCGCGCAGCCAAGCGTTCACTACGCCTTTAACGGAACTGCCGGGAAGATAGGGCGCACCGAGCGTCCAATGCCAAGCGAAACCGTTCTCCACGGGGTGCGACCGTCCCAATCCGGTTACGAAGCGGCTTTCTGCCTCGAACACCCAGACGCGCCCGCCGAGCGAAAGGACCATATCGGCCTGCCGCCCGGCGCATTCGCCGATGAGCGGATCCGTTATTTTCCCAGCGGCTTCCTCGATCCAGTCCTGTTTCCATCGACCCTCCTCCCCGGCCTGCATTGGAGGAAACTTGTCGTACCAGAGACCCAGGTTCGCTCCGGGAGGACGCTTCTCAAGCGCGACGGCTTTGTAGAGCGGTCGTTTACCCGCCATCCAAGCCGCCCTCTTGCTCGCGCGGAAGGAAAGCCGCGCAGAATTTCTTGTGCCAGGTCAACCAAGCGAGGGCTTCGGCGTGAGCCAAGATATAGCGATCCTGGCCTTGATCGGTCAATGCCTCCAGCAGGTCTTTGTCGTTGGCGTACGGACCTCCGGGTCCGTCTTCGGAAGCGGAACGGCAAAGCCATTGCCGGAGATTTTCGTAGAGCTTGCGGTGCGCCTTATGTTCCGATCCGCCGCTGCCGGAAGCGGCCGCGGCCAACTCGGTCGCAAGGGCTTGTCCCAACCCGTTCATCACGATCGAAGGCCCCAACCTCTGGACGTACGAGCGGTAGCTCGATCGAAATTTTTTGTCTCCCTTCTCGATCTCTTTTATCTCTTTTGCGCGCTTCAAGGCATCGGCGGCCCGAAGCTGCTCCAGCGTCCGACTCATTGCGACTCTCCCCGGTCAGCGGCTAAAAGTTGGACCGCAAACCAACCTTGTCCGATCGTTTCATTCCCCCCGGCCTGAAGGTAAGGCCGCTCATCCGGGAACAGTTTCCCAAGTATCCCAGTCAAATCGGCGCCGTCGCTGCGCTCGGCCAAAAAGCAGTAAAGCAACGTGTCGGCAGGAAGCGTTTCTTCGTACCACAGGTTCAGGCTCTGTTTCGTCTTTTTATCCAGAACATTGCGCGCCTGCACCGGCAGGCCGTAGCGAGCGAACCAAGCGAAGTCGTCGTCGTGCAGAATCGCGAGTTGACTACCGACCCGCTCTCGGGAGTTGGGGTGACAAATCAGGAATTGGAGCGCCTGGACAACATCTTCGGGCGGCTTACGCACGGCCTTGAACTGCCGTTCTTCCAGAAACAAGCCGTCCTGCGCGGATGCCAACGCCTCGCCCTTCGACACGCTGGGAACTTCGAGCCTTCGATTCAGTCCGGCGCGAGCCATGTCTCGCCGCAACCGCTCGATGATGTGCGGGCATACGGTCCATTTGTAAGCGCCGTTCAAGCTGCGTACCGGAAGCAGCATGAGCCGCGCATCGGAGACGAGCATTTGGCCGGCGGACGCCTCAGCGCTCGGTTTCTCGTGTCCGAAAATCCGATTGATTTCGTCAGAGTCGAGTTTCTTGCCGCGGGCGGCGTCCCGCAGCGCCCCTTTGAGGCTGGAACCGGTGATTACCGGGTAGTCCGTGGCTGCTTCTCGTGTGACGGGAAGGTCGATGACGCCGGTATCGGTCCCCGATCCGGGGTGGATCGAGGTTTCGGCCAACAATCCCAAGATATGTCCGTTCATGCAGTGTTGTCCTCCCATGTCCCGACCGCGGCCAATCCGTAGCCGGTTTCGGTTCCGCAGCCGATCTTTACCAGACCGCGGTTGGCTGTCGTTGAATCGGCGATCGCTTGGGCGGCGCCCGCCGGGTCGTCTGCTTGGCAAAACAAGACCGATCCCGGACGCAGACACGAGATCAGCGGCTCGGGTCTGCGCTGGATCGAGTTCCATCCGCCGATGCGGACAGGGCGCTCGAGGCAGGCCGAGACGATGGACACCCTCCCCAACTCCTGGATTTTGCCTCTACCCATGATGACCTCTCCACTCATGGCGAGCGGAGTCAGCGCAGCCAAAACGAAACGCCCGGCGGCGGCGATTTTCTGCAGGGGAGGGCAAAAATCAAAATCGGGCCTCCAACTTTCCAGCGCCGCCATGCGGCTTTCGCCGCCGAAGCCCGCCACGGAACCGACGGGCCATTTCCAATCGTTCGGCAACCCGTCAACAAGCAGTCCGACGGCCACGTTTCGCCAAGGGCGAACGTGCCGGGCGCTGTAAAGCTGTCCTTCTTCGGCGGTATGCCGTTCCGGGTCGCGGGCAAGGCCGATCCTGGGTTCGACCGACCACAGGCAAGCTGCTGGAATCAGATCCCCGCGGGCAGGCATGTGACCGTTCAATGTTTCTTGCAGCGCCTTTGCCGGGAGCCAGAGATCGTCCGCTGGTTTCCAGCGGTCTTGCGTAGTCTCAGGAAGCCGCGCTCGCCCGAGATCGCAGCGGATCGGCCGGCCGGGTCTGAGCAGCGCCCGCGGCGTCCATTCGCCCTGCTGCTCTTCCCGCGACCCGACGACGTGCCGCGGCAAAGGGAAATACGGGCGTCCGTCCATCAGCAGAAAGGGGCCTGTGAAACTGAGCGCCCCAAGGTTTTCAGGTCCGTCGCCCAATACGTCGTTGAATTCCGCGGGCCAGCGTCCGACGCCGTTCCAACCGTTGGCTCGTGCGATCGCGGCCCGGGCGCAGCCGACAACCGTCGGGGGAAAGGGCGGGAAGACCGCCGACACGTCCAATCCGCCGCCGGTGAACGGCCGCGAATCGCGGAAAAACCAAGTGTCGAGAGGAGCGAGGGCCAGCGGTCTCATCAATGGTCTCCCTCCAGGCCGCCGGCAGCAAGAAAACGGGCCAACAACAGACCGTCCAAACCGAACTCCTCGGAAGAGGATAGGGGCGGGCGATTACTTCGTCGGCGCAAAATTTCAGTCAGCAGAGCCGCCAATTCGTCGGCGTCGTCCGCGTTTGCCGCGGTCTCGCCGTCGATCTCCGCGCGCACCAATAGGCGAAGATCAAGGTCTTCAACCCTGGGAATCCAATCTCCCGGCTTCCAATGCTCTGTATCCGTCAATCGCGTCAGAAAACGATGGAGGCGGTAGATCAGCGAACTTGACACTTCCGGATTCTCAGTGTTCCGCAGCCGTTCGACCAAAGCGTTCACTCGCTCAACCGAGGATGCTTCGCCGCGTTCTTCCCACGCGGTTGTCCAACGGACCCGCGACCCGTTCTTGCCGTAGACACTGGCGCATAGCGAGTTCCGACCGTTCTCGTCCTTCGCGTGTTTATCGAGCGCGTCATGGGCTTCGCTCAACACGCGGGTCAAGGGGGCGCGGATATGCGCGAAAACGACCGCCGCCGAAAGAGTCGCCCCGGCATCCTTGCCGGCTGCCTTGAGAAACGCCTCGCGGTATTCACGAGCCAATCGTTCAGCGCATTGCAGCGCCCCTTCCAGCGGCGCCATCGCCAGCAAATCGTCGCCGCCGGCGTACACAACCGATCCCGAGACTTCCCTCAATGCCTGAGGGATGTCTTCGGCGTATTTGCCGAGGGCCTCCGCGACCGCGTCAAGATCGAGCTTGCTGACAACTTCTCCAAGGCGGTCGCCATCGGCCAGAATCAGAGCGTAATAGGACCCCGGCCCGCCCAACGCGCCGTTTCCATCCTTTGTTTTCTGCAAGTCCTCCAGAAGCCTCAGAAGCTCGCCCCTACGGCCTTCACATTCGCGTTTCAGTGGCGTATGCTTTTTGCTGCCAAGCGAATCGAAACGGAAATAAGCCGGATCGAGCCGTTCAAGACCGCTCAGGCGGCACGACTCGAACGCCTGCAATTGAGGCGTCTTTTTTAGCAGGGCATCTTTCGGAACGGACTCCTTTACCCTCTCTGCATATCTCTGGGCAGCATTCGTTGCAGCCTTCCCGACTCGCGCCAGCCAAGGGACCGCCGCAATGTAGGGGGTCGAAAGCCAGTGCGCGGCGTCGAGATCGATGCCGATCGCTTGCCGCGAAACCCGCGGCTTCGGATAGAGACGTTTGACCAACGCCATGGCGCACAACCGCTCTTCCGGCTCCAGGTCCAACGGACCCATGCCCTTCTGGTCCGTGATTGCTTTCCAGAAACGGTTTTGTTTCTCCGCTTCGCCCGGACGGGCTTGGATCCATCCGGATATCTCCTGCCACTCCGGCATCACCAGACACTTGTCGCCGGGCTCCGGATCCCGAACGTCCGTCCTCCAATGCTTGCGGCGAGCAAGGAGTCCGGGATCGTCCCCGACAACCCACGAAATTTCCGGGAAGGCCCGAACCTGACGGTTCCATATCCTGCGGACATCCCTGCCGAGAGCTTCCGCGTGTCTGACAAAACAGTTCCAAACCGATTCGCAAACCTGGCTCCAGGCATCATGAACTGCTTCGTGCGCGGCCGCCGCAAATGCCGCGCCCTGCTCCTCATCGGAAGCCTCGACTCTGAACTGATTGGGCGCCGTGCCGTATGGCCGAGCGGTGGCGGGACCGAAAACATCTCCGGCTCCGACGGGCCGGACGATCTTCCCGCCGTTCGCCCGAATCTCCCGAATCGCGCGCTCGGCAAGATGCGACAACAGGTACGAACTGCCCCAAAGATCGCGCGTCCGCCGCGACTGCTTGACGAAACTCTGTACCGGGCCGATGGAAAAGTCGAGATGGAGCGGCATGTTCAGATCTCGATGGCAGGCTTCAAATGGTCCTTTGGCCCATGGACAAGGGGACAAGGCGGTCGAAGAGATCGCGAACCGGCTGCCAGATGTCGGGATCTGCCAATGGCTCGACCGAAACTGTGCCGACTTTGATCTTGGACCCGTCAGGAAGAAACGCAGCAGGCAGGAAGCTCAACACGGCCGCGGGCGCGCCGCCGCACTGGTGGATGTGAATGAACAGCGGACTCGCGCGGCGGTCAATGGTTTTTCCAGCCGCTGTTTTTCCAGCCGCTTCGACCTTCTCATGCTTGCTTTTGCCGTAATTGCGGGGCAACCCGAACGCGATTCTGCGGGGATGTTCGCCAGGACGCCCTGACGCTCCCTTGTTCACCGGGATATGGTCGTCGAAAAACCTGTGTCTTCCGGTACGCTTGTCGACTTCCGCCGGTTTGCCATCCAATATTCTCTTGTTGCGGCCAAGACTGCGGTAACAAACGATCTCCCGGCCGATGCCGTCCAGCAAGTCCAGTGGTTGCTGGCCGGCTTTGCCGAGAACGATCAAAAAACGCGACCGGCCGCTAACGGCCGTATACGGCGGCAACGCCTCCGACTCGCTACGTTGCGGCCGCAACGACCGGATGCGACCTTCAATTTCTTTGGGAGAATTCGGAGGGATCCAAGGGATCCCCCAATCCCCGCACAGTTTCGTGAGACAAATGCTTCCGTACCCCTTGCGGCTTTTGGCTCCCAAGCCGCCAAGCAATCCGGCGGCCTCGACCGCTCGCAGCAAGGCCGGTTTGAGCGACTCGTCTCGGAGCCGCATCCGTACCCGGAATTCGCAGCCTGCAGGCAGCAACTTCCGCTGAGGATTCCCCTTGGTGTCGACTACCCCGTACCCAAGGTAGCGCGCGCCCGGATCGAATCGAGGGTTGCCGCCGCGCGGATTCGGAGACGTTTCCAAGGAAGTTTCCAAGGAAAGGGACAAAGCGCCGCGCCCGGCAGCCGCAGAGCCGAACAGAGCTTCCTCAAGGCTATGGACTTTCTTGAGATCGCCGTTCGTCGCTTCGGACCATGCGGCCGCACGAAACCAGAACCGCAGCACGCCGCGGAAGCTCGATGCTCTCAATTCGGCGGATTGATTCGGAGCGCCGCCGCAAAACATTGGTGTCGTCGTCCGAAAATCGGCTGTCAAAACCTTGACTATAATCCAATCAAATTAGCACGGTTCCTTAACCGAGGCATAAAATAGTTGTAAATAAAATGTAAAAGTTGGTGAATAGCCCCCGACTACAACTCATTCACTGCGGCGGTGAGCTCGCGCACCGCCTGCTTGCCGTCGCCGAACAGCATCAGCGAGTTGTCGTTGGCGAAGAGTCGGTTGGGGATGCCGGCGAAACCGGGCTGAGGCTGCGCTTGATGACGGTCACCGTGCGCGCCTTGTCCGCTTCGAGGATCGGCATGCCGTAGGTCGGGCTGCCCTTGTCGTCGCGCGCCGCCGGGTTGACCACGTCGTTCGCTCCGAGCACGATTGCGACGTCGGTTTCGCCGAACGCGGGGTTGATCCCTCTATTCCAATCGAAAGACAAGCCTGAAGAGGAGCAGGGGAGCTTATTCAGGATGCCCGGTGATGCTCAGAATCCGATACGTGTCGCCGTGGATCTGGAAGTAGAAGCGGTAATGGTCGTTGACGCGGGCCTGCCATAAATTCGCCGCTTCGTCGTACTTCTTGGCCCGGAGCGAGGGATGCTGGAGGTTGGAAAGAAGAAAACCGAGTTGTTTGTCGAAGCGCGCCTGAACGGTCGCCGGAAGCTTTCCATACTGGCGAACGGAACGATTTGAAAACGCAACCTTCATTCCACGCGTCCGGTCGTCCGGCGAAGCGCCTTGACGGCGGCATCGGCGGTCTTGAACGGACCGATGGAACGACCCTTCTTGAAGTCTTCAAGACCCTCGTCAATATCACGATCGACAATGCTCTTCGGGGTGAGTGTTATTCTCCCCCCCTCCACGGTGGCCTCAAGGATGTCGCCTACGGCAATACCCACCTGATCGCGTACGGAAGACGGCAGCGTCACCTGGTATTTGCCCTTTACTTTGACGATTGGCACAGCAGAGTCTCCCCTTAATACATAGTTAATACATAGTTGGAAAGTCAAACCCTATTCTTCAGCATAGCGGAAGCCTCCGAACTGTCACATCCCCCTCCCGCGCAGGGCTGCCCCTCCGCTTGAGGGTCCTTGCTCTCAGATCGAGATCCGTTCGACGATGTTGCGGGTGATCTTTTTGCGCCGGCGGTCGTAGAGGCGGGTGGTGCGGGGGTCGGCGCGGCGGGCGTGGCGCTCACGAGGGCGTCTCGCATAGAGCATTATAACGTCCTCTTATCATGCTGTATTGTTCTAGGCGTCCGGGTGCGCATCGGACGACAGCTAGCGATTTGGGTGAATACGGAAGTAGGTCATGCCCTGGATCGGGATGCCGTCCTTCTCATACCTCCCAAACGCCCATGCGTCGGGATGATCCCTGACGGCTTCCCAAACGAACAACCCGAAGCAGAGTCCGGCGGTGACATCGTCGTACCCGCAGGCGTCCGCGTAGATCGGCTCCCAAACCGTGCCCGTCCAGTCGCTCCCGGGCATCCAGCTCGACGTGTGGATTTCGTCGCCCGCAATCATGCGTTGAAGCTCTGCACGGATCGCCCCCAACTGGCTAGGAGTGAGTCGCGAACACCATACGTCGAACTCGGCGCGATGTGGGATGTACGTGATTTTGCAAAGAGGGTCGATCGAATAGAGCGCCATCGCCCAAGCATAGCGGCCCGTGGAGGGCGCCGACCGGATTCGTGTTGAAATACACGCTAACCCGGTTTTCTCACCAAGGGACAGATGAGGTCTGAGGTCTGCGGTTAGCGAGCAGCAGGTCACTCACGAGAGCAACGAGAGCGGCTGCGCCGGACTTATCGCAAATCAACCGACCGGCCGTAGCAATTCCAGCGGCCCCGACAAACTCCACTACAACTCCTTGACTGCGGCGGTGAGCTCGCGCACCGCTTGCTTGCCGTCGCCGAACAGCATCAGCGAGTTGTCGTTGGCGAAGAGTCGGTTGGGGATGCCGGCGAAACCCGGGCTGAGGCTGCGCTTGATGACGATCACCGTGCGCGCCTTGTCCACTTCCAGGATCGGCATGCCGTAGATCGGGCTGCTCTTGTCGTCGCGCGCCGCCGGGTTGACCACGTCGTTCGCTCCGATGACGACCGCGACGTCGGTTTCGCCGAACGCGGGATTCATCTCGTCGATGTCGTAAAGGCGGTCGTAGGGCACGTCGGCCTCGGCCAGCAGGACGTTCATGTGCCCCGGCATGCGGCCCGCCACGGGGTGGATGGCGTAGCGCACTTCGACGCCGCGGGATTCGAGCAGGTTGGCGAAGTCGCGCACCGTGTGCTGCGCCTGGGCGACGGCCATGCCGTATCCGGGAACGATCGTCACCACGCGCGCCGTCTCGAAGAGCAAGGCGGCTTCCTCGGGGCTCGTGCTCTTGACGCGCCCCGCGTAGATGTCGGCGGCGGCAGTTGCGCCCGCTGCGGCTTGCGCCAGATCGCCGCTGAGAACGTCCCACAGGGAACGGTTCATGGCCTTGCACATGATCCGCGTCAGGATGAGCCCGGACGCGCCGACCAGAGAGCCGGCGATGATCAGCACGTTGTTGCCGAAGACGAAGCCCGTCGCCGCGGCGGCCAAGCCGGAACAGGAGTTCAACAGAGCGATGACGACGGGCATGTCGGCGCCGCCGACGGCGACCGTGAACAGGAAGCCGTAGACCAACGCGGCAAGGGTCGCCCCCCAGAAGGCGGACATCCAGGAGGAATTGGCCGCGAAGCATCCGCCGAGCGCAAGGGCAACCAGCGCCGCGCCGGAGCTGACCAGCCGGAAAAATGCGCCGCGCGGCTGCCAATGCATTACACCCTGCAGCTTGGCCCAGGCGACCATGCTGCCGGTCAGGGTGGCCGCGCCGATCAGCACCGACAGCGCGCTCGAAATATGAAGCTGAACGGCGGGAACGCCGGACACAACCTCGGCGGTCAGCACGGCCGAGGCCGCGACCAGAGCCGACGCGCCGCCGCCGAATCCGTTGAACGCCGCGACCAACTGAGGCATCGCGGTCATTTGCACGCGCACGGCCCAGACGGCGCCGATCAGCGCGCCGAGCGCAACGCCCCAGGCGATCAGCTCGTAACTGAGGATGCGGCTGTCGGCCAGCGTCGCCAGAACCGCAACGAGCATGCCCAGGGCGCCGAGCAGGTTGCCGCGCACGGCGGTGCGGGGCGAGGCGAGCCCTTTCAGCCCCAGGATGAAAAGCGCCGCCGCGGCAAGATAGGCGGCGTTGATCGCGTTGGCTTGCATTGTCGGGCGCTACTTCTTTCTCTTGAACATGGCCAACATGCGGCGGGTCACGAGAAACCCGCCGACCACGTTGACCGTCGCCAGCACCACGGCGCCGAACGCCAGATACTGCGCCCAATCCTTCGCTCCCGAGCCCGCGGCGACCAGCGCGCCGACGATGGCGATGCCCGAGATCGCATTCGACCCCGACATCAAGGGCGTGTGCAGAGTCGCCGGAATCTTGGTGATGATCTCGAAGCCCACGAAGACCGCCAGAACGAATACCGTAATCGAAACGATAAAGGTTTCCAAGGCAGTCAGTCTCCCTGATTCCGAGGCGCGGCGAGCAGCTCGGCGACGCGCTCATGCACGACTTCGCCGCCGGCGGCGACCAGCGCGCCGCGGACGATTTCGTCTTCCGTATCCAGATGGAGGGCGCCGTCCCGAACCAGGAGCTCGACGAAGTTCGCCACGTTCCTGGAGTACATCTGGCTGGCGTGCGCGGGAACGCCGGCGGGAACGTTCGCCGGCCCCAGAATCGTCACGCCGTTGCGCCGCACGATTTCTCCGGCGACGGCGCCGGCGCAGTTGCCGCCGCGCTCGGCGGCGAGGTCGACGATGACCGTGCCGGGCCGCAGTCCCGCCATCATCTCCGCGGGAATCAACAACGGGGCTTTTTTGCCGGGCACTGCGGCCGTGGTGATAATCACGTCCACGCCCGCGAGATGCCGCCCTAAAGCCTCCCGCTGCTTGCGGTAGAACTCCTGCGACTGGACGGCGGCGTAGCCTCCCTGCCCTTCCGTCTTTTCGACGTCGATGTCCAACTCGACGAATTTCGCCCCCAGGCTTTCGACCTGCTCCTTGACAGCGGGGCGGACGTCGTAGCCTTCGACCACCGCGCCCAGGCGGCGGGCGGTGGCGATCGCCTGCAAGCCGGCCACGCCCGCGCCGAGCACGAAGACCTTGGCGGGAGTGATCGTCCCGGCGGCGGTCATCATCATGGGGAACATGCGCGGCGCATGGTCGGCCGCGGCGAGAACGGCCTTGTAGCCCGCGATCGAGGCCATCGAGCTGAGCGCGTCCATGCTCTGCGCGCGGGTGATGCGCGGCACGAGCTCCATGGCCAGCAGCGCGAGGCCCTGGGCGCCGAGGCGGCCCATGCGCTCGGGTTGGTCCAGCGGATCGAGGAATCCGAGCAGCGCCGTTCCGGGCCTGAGCCGGCCGGCGGCGTCATCGTCGATCCCGCGCACGGTCAGCGCCAGGTCCGCCGCGGCCAGCAGTTGCCCGCGGCCGGCTTCGACCGTTGCGCCGGCCGCTTCGTAGTCGGCATCGGCGTGCAGCGCTTCGGCGCCGGCGCCCGATTCGACGCGCACGTCAACGCCCTTCGCCTTCAGGGCGGCCGCGTCTTTGGGAATCAGCGCCACCCGACGCTCGCCCGGAAGCGATTCCTTGAGAACGGCTGCGATCATGCTGCTGGAAAAAAAGAGGCCGGCGAAACTTGCAAAACTTCGCCCGTAAACTTCGATTGTGCCAGATTCCGCAAAGGATTGCCGCCGGTTCCCGTTCCATCCCGATTATGCTTCCGACGCTTTCGCCGGCGACGGCGGAACGGGGACTTGACGATGCGCCGGGCGCCCTAGTAGCCTACGGAATCGAAAGGGGTTGGAACATCCATATGAGCAAGGAACTGCGCGTCGGCATGATCGGTTACGGCTTTATGGGGCGGGCGCACTCGAATGCGTACAAGCGCCTCAACGATTTCTTCCCGGTCGAGCATCGGCCGGCGCTCAAGGCGGTTGCCGCCCGCGACGAAAACAAAGCGGCGGCCTTCGCCCGAAACTGGGGCTACGAAAGAGTCGAGACCGACTGGAAGAAAGTCGTCCAGGCCGACGACATCGACTTGATCGACGTCTGCGCGCCCAACCACATGCATAAAGACATCGTGCTGGAGGCGGCCAAGGCCGGCAAGGCGGTCTGCTGCGAAAAGCCTCTGGCGATGAACGTCGGCGAGGCGCAAGAGATGGTCGAAGCCGTGGAAAAGGCCGGCGTGCCGAACATGGTCTGGTACAACTACCGGCGCGTTCCGGCGATCGCGCTGGCCAAGCAGATCGTCGACGAGGGGCGCATCGGCAGGACCTTCCACTACCGCGCGACCTATCTGCAGGACTGGACGATCGCCGAGGACGTGCCGCAGGGCGGCGCGGCGACGTGGCGCCTCGACGTCGATGTGGCCGGATCGGGCGTGACCGGCGATCTGCTGGCGCATTCGATCGATTCCGCGATGTGGCTCAACGGCCCGATCTCCCGCGTCGTCGCGCGGACGGAAACGTTCGTCAAGCAGCGCAGGCACGCAGTCACCGGCAAGGTGCAGGACGTTGGCATCGACGACGCCTGCATGTTCCTGGCCGAGTTCGCCAACGGCTCGATGGGCACGTTCGAATCGACGCGCTACGCCCGCGGCCGCAAGAACTTCAATACGCTGGAGCTCAACGGCGCGGACGGCTCCGTTTACTTCGACCTGGAAGACCCCGAGCACTTGCACTTTTTCGAGTACATGCGGCAGGAGCCGAAGAAGAAGATGGAAAGCCACCTGACGGGCTGGCGCAAGATCCACGTGACGAACTCGGAGCATCCCTACATGGACAGGTACTGGGTTCCGGGAACGTGCATCGGCTACGAGCACACCTTCCTCAATGCGCTGGCCGATTTCGTAGCCGGCATCGAGGCGGGCGAGCCGACGCAGCCGGATTTCCGCAACGCATTGCAGACGCAGAAGGTTTGCGACGCGGTGTTGCTATCGGCCAAGACCGGCAGGTGGGCCGATACCGGCGCGGAATAAGACGGAATCTTCCCGTTGGCGGGGTTACGTCTTCGGATCGCGCGCGGACGCCCGCTCGCGGCCGGCCTTGGTCATGGCGCGGCTGCGCGCGCGTCGGAACGATTTGATGTACTCCACGCGGCGGAAGCGAAGCGCGGACCAATCCTCGTCGACCGTGATCTGGCGCACGGCCTCGAAGCCGAGCTCCCCCAGGATCTGCCAGCCGCGGTCGCGGTTGATCTCTGACTTGCGCCTTTTCGACGATCCCTTGGGGTAGGCGAACCAGACCGCCGCGTCGCCGGGGGCCTTGCCGACGACGACCGGCGCAATGGCTTCGATCTCGGCGCGGGTCGTCACGAAGGCCAGCGCAAACTCGACGCGCTCGGCCGAGCCGGCATCGCGCAGAACGGCAACGGCGTCGAGACGCGCGATCTCCGCTTCGAAAGCGGCCGGCGGATTGAGCACAAGAATTGTCTCGACGTTCTTGAGATTGAGCTTGTCGAATACGGTTTTCATGGCGATGCTCCCCGGCTGAGGGCGGCGCAACCGCGGGATTCGCCAGCCCAATAGACGCGCAGACCGGGCGCGGCGCGCAGGATGCGCTCGGAAGCGGACCTGCCGGCGGCATGCAGCGCCGTGGCCCAACCGTCGGCTTCGACGCCCGAAGGCGCGACCACGGTCACGGCCCGCGGGGCCGGCGCGCCCCGTCCCGAAGCCGGATCGAGGATGTGCGAATAGAACTTCCCGCCGAGGCTGAACGAGCGCGCGCGGTCGCCGGAGGTCGAAACCGCCTGGTTCGCCAAATCGACCGCGCACTCCATGCCGCCGGGCTTGCCGCTTGCGTCGATGCCGACGGTCCAGGCCGATTCTCCCGGCGGCGGATCGCCCGCGGCGATATCGCCGGCCACGGCGACGAGGGATCGAGCGATGCCGCGGCGGCGCAACTCGGCCAGCGCCCGGTCGGCCGCGTAGCCTTTGGCGATGCCGCCCAGGTCGAGGCGCATGCCCGGCCGGCGAAAATACACGGAACGGTTGCGGGGATCGAGAATCAGGTTCCGCCATCCCGTGCGCCGGCGGGCCGCGGCGATGGCCGCCGGGTCCGGCGGGATTCCCTCGCTCCGCGAGCGGCGCCAAAGCCGGGTGAGGGCGCCGCTGGTGACGTCGAAAGCGCCGCCGGTGCGCGCCGATATCTCGACCGCCCGCGCCAGGACGGCGAACAGGTCGGCGGAAACGCGCACCGGCGCGGCGCAAGCCTCGCGCGCAACGCGGTCGATCTCGGAATCCCCCCGATAATCGGAGAGGCGGGCGTCGAGATCGCGGACTCGGGCGAAAGCGGCGCGCAAAGCTTGCACGCCGTCGATGCCGGCCGGAACGTAGGCCGTGACGCGCACCAGCGCCCCCATGTGCGGCTCCTCGGCAACGAGGCGGCGGAAGCCCGCAGGGCCGGCCTGCGCGGCCCGCGAAATCGTACCTGGGGCGGCGGCGCAACAGCCGGCGAGCAGCAAGGCCGCCGCGCAGCTATTCCTCTTCCGCCGCCGAGTTCCAGAAGGCATACATTTCTTCCGCCGCAGGAATGCTTGCGGGGCGGACCAAACGGAACCCCAGCCATTGCGCGCTGGTGTGATACCAGATGCTCTTGGGCAGTTGCGGGTCCAGTACTTTCCAGGCCTCTTCCGAGCCGCGCCGAGCGGCGCAGCGCAGCAGCGCGGCGCCGTCCGCCCAAGAGCCGCCGCGGACCACCCGCGGGTACAGCGCTTCGGCCCTGACCCAAGGAT
This sequence comes from Bryobacterales bacterium, assembly GCA_965214915.1. GTDB lineage: Bacteria > Acidobacteriota > Terriglobia > Bryobacterales > UBA6623 > CATQHP01. The sequence continues at coordinate 1,671,730 of CBDCCP010000002.1, forward strand.
TTTCGAGCGCGCCGCCGGCCGCCGGGTAGGACGGTTCGTAGCGGTCCAGCGTCCATTCCCAGACGTTGCCGTGCATGTCGTAAAGGCCCCACGGATTGGGCTGCTTGGCGCCGACCTGCCGGTAGCTTCGCCCGCTGTTGTCTTGAAACCAGGCGTGCGCGTCAAGCTCGGAGACCTGATCCCCGAAGGAAAACGGGCCGTCGGTTCCCGCGCGGCAGGCGTACTCCCATTCGGCCTCGGTGGGCAGTCTGTAGAAATGCCCGGTCTTGGCGCTGAGCCATTGCGCGTACTTGCTGGCGGCGTGCTGGGTCATGCTGATCGCCGGGAAACCCTCGATGCCCATGCCGAAACTCATCTCGACGTACGGCGGCGTCGGGCTCGACACGGCGGCTACGGCGGCGTCCGGATCGCGGTAGCCGCTCGATTCGCGCAGCATGAAGATGCGGTACTCGTCCCAGGTCACTTCGCGGCTGCCCATCCAGAACGCATCGACTTGCACGCGCCTTTGCGGCCCCTCATCGTCGTTGCGGCCCGCTTCGCCGGGCGGCGAGCCCATCAGAAACTCGCCGGCGGGGACGGGCGTCATGCGGAAGGATACCGAGGAGCCGGGGATGGTCTGCTCATAGGCCTCCGCGGCGGGGCTGTCCGCAGCGTTGGCCGCGATGCGCGCGCGAATGCGGCGAACGAGATCCATCTCTTCGCCGCCGGCCGCCGGCGACGGGGCGGCCAAAACGCTCAGCGCAAGCGCAAGAAGCGAAGCCGCGCAGCGCGTTTGGCCAACGCCGAGCATGGATGCCGCCGTCAGACGAACTCCGTCCGCCCCGGCCGCGCCAAGGGCGGCGGGTCGTAGGCCATGTTCCAGCTCAACTCTTCCGGGAAGCGTCTTTCCTCGGACTGCATCGCTTCTTCCCAGGTAACCTGCCGGCCTGTGTACGCGGCCATGCGGCCCATGATCGCGAGCATCGTGCTGGTCGCCATTCTTTCGCCGTCGTTGACCGACTCGCCGCGGCGGATGGCGCGAAACAGCACGTCTTGCTCTTCCTGGTACATGTTGTTTTCCTGGCCGCTAAACACCCAATTCGTTTCGCCTTCGATCGTCGGCGACATGCCGCTGCCCATGATCGCGCGGCCTTTCGAGCCGAGGATATAGTCGGAGTTCTCGTTGTGGCAGCCGGGTATCTGACGGCACCCGAGGAAGGCGCGCACACCGTTGGGATAGAGGTAGTTGACCTCGAAATGATCGAAGATGTTGCCGTCGTGGGCCGGAATCTGGCGCCCGCCGACCGCGACGCAGCTTTCCGGCGGCTCGTCGCGCAGCGCCCAGGCGATCTTGTCCGCGCTATGCACCGCCTGCTCGACCAACCCGTCGCCGCTCAACCAGACGAAGTTGTACCAGTTGCGGATCTGCCATTCCACGTCGCTCATGCCGATGGGCCGCTCGTAGGCCGGCGGCATCGGCTTGACCGGATTCGTGTAGTAAGTCGCGTAGTACGCAACCAGGCTGCCGATCGCGCCGTTATGAATCCGCTCCATGATTGCCGCGCGCGAGTTGTTGTAGCGCCAGCAGAATCCGGCGACGAGCGAGAGATTCCTCTCGCGCGCGAGCCGCGCCGTTTCAAGCACGGAGCGCGTGCCGGGTGCGTCCACCGCCATGGGTTTTTCGCAGAAGACGTGCTTGCCCGCCTCGATAGAGGCTTGGAGATGCATCGGGCGAAAACCGGGCGGCGTGGCCAGGAGCACGACGTCGACATCGCTATCGATCACTTGCTGAAAGGCGTCGAGACCGAGGAATTGACGCTCTTTGTCGACCTGAACTTTGTTCTTGCCCTCGTGGCGGCCTTCGATAGCCGCCAAGCTTTTGTCGATCCGCGCTTGCTCGATGTCCGCGACGGCGGTAAGCACGGCATAGTCGTCGGCCTGGAGCGCCTGCGCCGCGGCTCCTGTGCCGCGGCCGCCGCAGCCGACCAAACCGACCTTGATCGCTTGATTCGTATCGGCTGCCTGCAAGAACCCGGGCGCGGCTGCGGCGCCCGCCGCCGTCTTTAAAAATCCCCTACGGGATGCGGAATCGCGCCTCACGTTGTCCATACGGTGTTGCCTCTGAAAACCATTGTCGCAAATCTCCGCGGCCGAGGCGGCACGCGCCGACAATCTCGACGTCTTGGCGTTAAGCTGGAGGCAGAAGAAGACGAGCGCGCGGCGGCGCGTATCGTCGAGTTGAAGGCTTTGGAGCCTGTGAGACGGATATGGCCGGCATTGTATACGTCTTGACCAACCCGGCAATGCCGAACATGGTGAAGATCGGAAAGACTGCGCGAGACGACCCGCAAGTGCGCATGAATGAACTTTACACATCTGGCGCGCCTGTACCGTTTGAATGCTCCATCGCTGTACAAGTCAATGACGAAGTCTCCGTCGAGAAGGCCCTTCATGATGCGTTCGGCCCCTATCGCGTGAATCCTCAGCGCGAATTTTTCGAAATTAAACCCGATCAGGCGGTAGCTCTTTTGCGACTGGTAGGGAAAAATGTCACACCGCAAGTCAATGCGGCAACAGAAGATTTGGACGAAGAATCGCGCATGGCCTTCAAGCGGCTCTCGAAACGGCATCCAGCCTTGAATTTTTCGACAATGAACATTCCGGTTGGGGCTGTTCTAAGCTCGGTCGATACCGATGAGGCCGCAACGGTTCAGAACGAGAGGAAAGTCGTTTTCAGGGGAGAAGAAATGTCCTTGAGCGCCGCTACGCGTACTCTGCTGGGAAAAGACAGGAACGTTGGCCCTTGTCCATACTGGAGTTACGATGGCAAGTCGCTGAGCGAAATCTACACCGAAACGTACGGTCCCGTCGATTGACGGACACAATGGGCCAGTAACGCTCCAACTCAACGAGTTGCTTCCGCAAACCGCCAGCCGTGTCTGGGTTGCGTCCGCAGGCCCCTATCGGCTAAGCTTTTCAGGAATGGCAAGTTTCGATGTCCCGGTAACTGCCGGCGGTTTCGGCAAGACCTCGCGTAAAGACTCGTGGTGGCTGGCGCCGGCCGCCACGTTTCTCGGACTTTCGGCCTTTATCGTGTACTCGACCTGGGCGGCTTTCCAGGGCGATCACTACACGTTCGGCCCCTATCTGTCGCCGTTCTATTCGCCCGAGGTCTTCGGCGACTCGGCGCATAGCTGGCTGGGGCCGAAGCCCGCATGGTGGCCGCTGTGGCTGCCCTTCTCCCCCGCCTTTCTGATCCTGTGGGCGCCCGCCGGCTTCCGCCTGACTTGCTACTACTACCGCGGGGCTTACTACAAGGCGTTCTGGCTCGACCCGCCTTCCTGTGCGGTCAGCGAGCCGAGAAATGCCTACCGGGGTGAAAACTCGTTCCCGCTGGTCATGCAGAACGTGCATCGATACTTCCTGTACCTCGCGCTGATCTTCATTGCGATCCTGTCCTACGACGCCTTGAAAGCAATGTGGTTCGTCAATCCGGACACCGGCGCAGCCGAGTTCGGCATCGGCGTAGGAACGATCGTGCTCATTCTGAACGTCGTCTTTCTGGGCGGCTATACATTCGGCTGCCATTCGCTTCGCCACCTTATCGGGGGCGGCCGGGACATTCTCTCCGACAGCCCGCTGAAGCTCAATTTGTGGAAACGCGTGACTTGGTTCAATTGCCGCCACATGAATTTCGCCTGGGCCAGCCTGTTCTGGGTCGGTTTCTCCGACGCCTACGTCCGGCTTTGCTCGATGGGAACATGGACGGATTGGAGGATTCTCTAGGTACAACATGCCGGACGCGGAAACTTTTCAATACGACGTCCTTATTGTGGGTGCGGGGGGCGCCGGCCTCCGCGCCGCCATCGAGGCGTCGAATGCGGGCGTCAAGGTCGGCATCGTCTGCAAGTCGCTTCTCGGCAAGGCGCACACGGTGATGGCCGAAGGCGGCATGGCGGCCGCTCTCGCCAACGTCGACGACCGTGACAACTGGAAGGTTCATTTCGCCGACACGATGCGCGGCGGACAGTATTTGAGCAAGTCGCGGATGGCCGAGTTGCACGCCCGGGAATCGGCCGAGCGGGTCAGGGAGATGGAAGCCTGGGGCTCGCTGTTCGACCGCACGAGCGACGGGCGCATTCTGCAACGGAATTTCGGCGGCCACCGCTATCCGCGGCTGGCGCACATCGGCGACCGCACCGGCCTGGAAATGATCCGCACGCTGCAGGATCACGGCGTCCATCTCGGCATGGATGTCCATATGGAGCACGCGGTCATCGAATTGCTGACCGATGACGGGCGCGTGTCGGGGGCCTTGGCCTACGACCGCGAGCGCGGGCGCTTCAAGGCGTTCGAGGCGAAGGCGGTCGTTCTGGCCACCGGAGGAATAGGGCGGTCGTTCCGCATCACTTCGAACAGTTGGGAGTACACCGGCGACGGCCACGGACTGGCCTACCGCGCCGGCGCCGTCTTGAAGGATATGGAATTCGTGCAATTCCACCCTACCGGGATGATCTGGCCGACCAGCGTCGCAGGCATCCTGGTCACCGAAGGCGTCCGCGGCGAAGGCGGCGTGCTCAAGAATTCCGAAGGCCGCCGCTTCATGTTCGACGATATTCCGGACCTCTACAAGCATCAGACCGCCAACGACCCGGAAGAAGGCTGGCGCTACGTCATCGGCGACAAGGATGCGCGCAGGCCGCCCGAGCTGTTGACGCGCGATCACGTCGCGCGCTGCATCGTGCGCCAGATCAAAGAAGGCAAAGGCAGCCCCCACGGAGGGGTTTACCTGGACATCTCCTGGATCAAGAAAAAGATGTCCGACAGCGAGGGGCACATCAAGCGCAAGCTGCCCAGCATGTACCACCAATTCAAGCAACTGGCCGGCATCGACATCACCAAGGAGCCGATGGAGGTCGGCCCGACGACGCACTACGTCATGGGCGGCATCGACGTGGACGCCGATTCGCAAATGAGCAGCGTGCCCGGATTGTTCGCCGCCGGAGAGTGCGCCTCCGGCCTGCACGGGGCCAACCGCCTGGGCGGCAACTCGCTGTCGGATCTGCTGGTCTTCGGCAAGCGGGCCGGCGAATATGCTGCGGCGTTCGCGCGGGAGAACGGTTCCGCGCGCATCGACCGCCAAGAGGTCGAGAACGCCGAGCGCTGGGCGGCGGCGCCCCTCGAACGAGGCGGGAAAGGCGAGAATCCGTTTGCGATTCAGTACGAGCTGCAGGAGATGATGCAGGCGAAAGTCGGCATCGTGCGCAATGAAAGCGAGATGCTGGAGGCGCTTGAAGGGATCGACCGGCTGCGCGAGCGCGAGCGGATGGCCGCTCCGCCGGGAAACCGCGAGTACAACCCCGGGTGGCATACCGCCCTGGACCTGCGGAATCTGCTGACGGTGGCCGAGGCGATCGCCAAGTCGGGCGTGGCCCGCAAGGAGAGCCGGGGAGCCCACGCCCGTTCGGATTTTCCCGACAAAGTGGAGCGGTTCGGCAAAGTGAACCACGCGGTACGGCAGAGAGAGGACGGCGGCATGCAGCTCGAGCAGCACGATACAGAGCCGATTCCCAGCCGGCTTCAAGCAATCATCGACGAGCAGCAGCAAGCCTAAAGGAAACGATCGGATATGGCAAACGCGACGCTTCGAATCTGGCGCGGGGACAGCGCAACGGGGGGCTTCGAGGAGTACGGCAGCGACTACGACGAGGGCATGGTCGTGCTCGATGTCGTCCACAAGATCCAGGCGGAACAGGCGCCGGACATGGCTTGCCGCTGGAACTGCAAGGCGGGCAAGTGCGGCTCGTGCTCGGCGGAAATCAACGGCAGTCCGCGCTTGATGTGCATGACCAGAATGTCGTCGCTCGACACCAGCCGGGAAATTACCATCGAGCCGCTGAAGACTTTCCCGCTGGTGCGCGATCTCGTCACGGATGTCTCCTGGAACTACCGGGTCAAGGAAAAGATCGCCCCGCTCAGCGCGAGGGCGCCCGACACCCCGGACGGCGCCTGGATCATTCAGCAGCCGGACGTCGAGCGTTCTCACGAATTCCGCAAGTGCATCGAGTGCTTCCTGTGCCAGGACGTCTGCCACGTGCTGCGCGAGCACCGTCTCCACGAAGAGTTCGTCGGCCCGCGTTTCTTCGTCCACGCCGCGGGTCTCGAAATGAGCCCCATCGACGAAGCCGATCGGCTCAAGGAACTCAAAGACGAACACGGCATCGGCTTCTGCAACATCACCAAATGCTGCACGAAGGTCTGCCCCGAGGAAATCGCCATCACCGACAACGCGATCATCCCGCTCAAGGAACGCATTGTCGACCGGTTCTACGACCCGCTGAAGAAACTCTTCGGCGGAAAAACATAGACCCCTACCCGCTCCGAACGCCGTACGCAGCGCGGTCCTCCCGCTGCTGCTATCTTCTTGAGAGCGATGCGGCTCTTGACACTTTTCCTGTTGACTCTGCCGGCGTTTCCGCAGGTGGATTACTTTCCTCCCGAGATCGACGAGCGGATGAAAAAATTGCCGCATATCGTCTTGATTACCGGCGATCATCTGCGCTGGGACCATATCGCAGTCAACGGCAACCCGGCGATACTTACGCCGAACATCGACGAGCTGGCGCGCGGCGGCGCGACGTTCCTCCATCACTACACCGTGGGCGTCGCCTGCACGCCGAACCGCGCCTCGCTGATGACCGGACGCTACCCCAACGCGCACGGCCTGATCTCGAACGGCGTCATGATGCCCGACGACGAAGTGACCCTGACGCACGTCCTGCGGGACGCCGGCTACTACACCGGGCAGATGGGCAAGCTGCACTTCATGCCGCACAAAGACCGCGACCACCGCGAACCCTACAAGCCCTACGGTTTCCACCAGATGCGCCTTTCCGACGAGCCTGGCTGCTACGACGACGCTTACGGCCGCTGGCTGTGGGCCAAGGGGCCGGAAGCGCGAGAAAACGCGCGCGTGTCCATGCCCGGCGAGCGCAAGACGATGGAGTACTACACGTTCGCGGGCGCGGACGATACGACGCACGCCTCGTTCGTGGCCGAAATGTCGAACACGTTCCTGGACGACGCGGCGAAGCGCTTCCCCGAACGGCCGCTGTTCCTGCACGCGGGGTTTTATGCGCCGCATCCGCCCTTGAACCCGCCGGCCTCGGCGCTCGCGCAATACCAAAACCGCGATCTGCCGCCGCGCTACTGGAGCGAGGACGAGATCGACTTTCTGCCGCCGATCTTCGCCCAACGCCTCCAGGCTTGGCGCGCGCGGCACGACTCGGAGCAATGGGACGCTTACCGCCGGCACTTTTACGCCATGGTGACGCACCTCGACGAAAACGTGGGCAAAATGATGCGCAAGGTAAAAGATCTCGGACTTTGGGAGCGCACGATCTGGGTGCTGACGTCCGATCACGGCGACTATCTCGGCGACCACGGCATCGGCAACAAGTCCGACCATCCGTACGACGGCGCGATGCGCATACCGCTGGTCATGGCCGGGCCGGGCGTGCCGCGAGGCAAACGCATCGACGAACTGGTCGAGATCGTCGACGTCATGCCCACATTGCTCGAGATGACCGGTCTGCCGCTGCCGAAGGGCAATCAGGGAACCACGCTGCTGCCGGTCATGAACGGCGGCAAGGGCCGCGACGCGATCTACATGCAGGGCCTCAACAACCGCATCGTGCGCAGCCGGGAAGCGACATACGCAATCTATGCGAACGGCGAGGAACTGCTCTTCGACCTCACGCAAGACCCTCGCCAGTTACGCAATGTCGCTTCAACCGCAACGGCGCTGCGGGACAAGATGCGGCATCGGCTGCTGCTGAAAATAATGGAAACCCGCGACCCGCTGCCCGAACGCATCCGGCCGTATTAGCGTTCCGATTTCCGAATGGAGAGAGAAAAGGCGGTCCCGATAGTGGATAGAGGTTGGTTGAAGAGTCGCGGGCCGAAAAGACCCGCGCCCCATAACCCATGACGGCTAATCCACGTCGAAAAGCGCCTCCCGCAGGGCCAACCGGCGGCGGCGCTCGATCTCTTCCATGATGCGCTCGGCCAGCGCCCGCGGGTCCTCGCCGGGCTGCTGGTGGATGGTCAGGTTCCGGATATGGACGCCGCTGTCGATACGCACAGTCCCCGCCGGCGCAACGGATAGCGGATAGTTGAACAGCCGCTGGTTGAGTTTCACGGACGGGGCTTGCGCTTCTCGGCTCAGAACTCGCAACTCACGATAGGCGGCCGGGGCGGGCAAGGTCAGCGCCAAGCCGGTGACGGCTGCGCCCAGCGTGCGCGTCAACGGCTGCAACAGCCCGACCGGGCCGCTGCGCCGCACGCCCGTGCCCAAAGCGCCGACGATCGACGCGCCCGACGCGGTCAACCGCGACAGCGGCCCCTCTTGCGCGTCCGAGCTTGGCAGCAGCTTGTCGACGTAGCCCAGCACCGACTTCAGCGCCTTGTAGATCAGCCCCACCGGCGAAAAGCGGATGCCCGCGGCCAGCGTCTCGATCAGCGCCCGGCCCAAGCTCGCCATGTCCAGCGAGCCGAACCAGTCCTTGATCTTGTCCCACAAGCCGAAGATCGCCGGCACGACAGCATTCCAGATCCCTCCGAAAAAGCCCTTGATCGATTCCCACATGCCGCCGAACCAGCCCTTGGACCACTCCCAAAAGCCGCCGAAAGCCCCTTGAATCGACGTCCAAAGGCCGCTGAAAAAGCCTTTGATGGGCTCCCAATACTTGTAAATGAGGAAGGCCGCGCCGGCGATGCCGGTGATGGCCAAGCCAATGGGATTGCTCATCACGGCCATGCCCAGGGCGCGGATGCCGCCGATGATCAGTGGGAAGGCCCGCGTGGCGAGGCCCAATAGACTGCCGCCGAAAGCCCGCAGAGCGTTCCCGATCAGCGGCAGCGCCTGCCCGCCGAGTTTGCGCATCGAGCCGCCGGCGGCGCGCAGCGGCCCGCCGAGTTTGCGCACCTGGCCGCCCGCGGTCTTCAGCGCGCCGCCGAGCGCCGGCAATTGCCCCTTGAGTTGCTTGACAGTCCTGCCAAGCCGCGTTTCCATCACTGTGGTTATCAGCGTAATGGCGTACTCCGAGGCCAGCGCCAACCCAATAAACCCGCCGATGCCCGCCGTCAGGCCGACGACGCCTTGGGTAACCCGCGGGAAGCGCTCGGCCAATGTGGCCAGACCGTCCGCCGCACGTCCAGTTGCGCCCGCCGCCGCATTCAGCATCGGCAGCGCTGCCGCCCCTACCGTGGTTCCAAGCCGACCAAACCGGTTGCGGGACAGTTGCAGATTGGCTTCGGTGGTCTTGGATCGTTCCGTGTATGCGGCCTGCGTCGAACCGGCGTAGCCGGTCTTGTCTGCCGCCGGCCCAAGCGCTTGCTTGTAACGGTCCAGACCGTTGACCAGCTTGGTCATGCCACCGACGTGCGCGGTCCCGAACAGATCGGACAACGTGGCGCTCGCGTCGTCGGAGGAACGCACCGCCTCCAGGAAGTCGAGCAGCGCCCCCTGGGCGTCTTGCCCGATAGCTTGTTGGAGTTCCGCGGCGCTCATGCCGATACCGGCCAACGCTTCCTGGAACAGGGGTCCCTGCTCGCCGGCGGCTTGCAGCTTGGTCAGCATGGAGCCGATGCCGGCGGCGGCCGCTTCGGGCGGCGACTTGAGTTCCAGAAATGCCGCGCCCAGGGCGCCGAGTTGTTGGCCGCTCAAGCCGAACAGATCGGCCGCGGGACCGGCGCGGTTGGCGATATCGAACAGATCGCGGGCAGTGGCGTCCATGTTATTGGAGAGATGGTTGTAAGCGTCGCCAAGAAGCACCGTCTGATCTTGATTGAGCTTGAAGATTGCGCGCAGGCCGGTTATGGCGGAACCGATCTCGCCGCCCGACATCTTGAAGGCCACGCCCATCTTGGCGGCGTCGGCGGTAAATTGCAGCAACTCTCCGCGGGCGATGCCGGCTTGGCCGGCGGACACCGCGATCTTGCCGAGTTCCTCGGCAGCCATCGGAATCTCGCTGGACAGTTTCAGAATATCCCGACTTATCGCCTGAAACTGCTGGGGTGTGTCGAAGTCTACCGCTTCCGTAACGCCGGCCATGACGCTCTCGAAACGGATCGCTTCCCCGACAGGAGCCGCGGCATACTCGGCAGCACGAGCGGCGAAGGCGGTGAGTATCTCGAAGCGGACGGTTTCCCGGAAGGGATCCGCGGCGGCATAAGCCGCCCCGATGCCGGGGTTGATTGCTCCCTGTGCCGACGATGGTCTTGCCGTTGGCATTGCGGCGGCATAGGCCGCTCTGGGCCGACAAGCCCCTGAAGTTTTATCGGGCATGGCGCCCCCATTTCGATCCGTCGCTTGCGCCAGGCGGCAAGGCGGCTGATATGATGGCTGCTGAGAATTTCGACATGGATCTTCACCTACGATTTAGAAGATGGATTCTCAAAGGATATGTGTATCCGTGTATAGTGCTTTTGGCCACGGCCGCAGTCTGGATAGGGACTGGGGTTACAACGGACGATTGGTTCACGGCTTTCGGTGTCGCCGGTCTTTTGACTCTTCTTCTGGGGCTGGTGCTGTTGATCCCCTTCGCGGCCATCGGGTTTGTGGTGTTCGTAGCGCTCGCATTCATCGATGGGTTTCGCGGCGAGCCGGACAGCGAGACATCCATGCCGCCGGACGGCGAGGCGGCCGCGCCGGCCCGTACGCGGCCCCTGATGTCGGGCTGGCTGGAAGGACTTCTGACGTTTTGGGTGCTCGGCGAGATCTTCGGCAAAGACGACGATTAGTTGGCCCTCGATGCGCACTCTTCGATGGTTCATGGAGAGTGCAAAACGCAAAGGAATCGTTGCCGATACCGAGGCGCAAGGCGCAAGTCGAAAAGACCTGCAGCCGCTGCGTCCTGCCGGTTCCGAGCCGATGACCGGAGCGATCCCCGAAGCGTTATCGGGCACGGCGTCCTCTCCCCGCAGGCGCGGACCGGCAAGAGCCGTCTGCCGGCATGTTCGGAACTTCCGGGCGGTATTCGCGATCTTTGTGGGACGCCGTCATTTTGCAATTCATGCTCGACATCCAGGCTGCGTCGATCGGCGCCGTACGGTTCTTCAAGAACCTTGACGCCCGATAACACTGCGCAACTCGCGATGCCAGGCGAGCAGTTCCTCGCCGTCGAGATCGAGCAGCTCGTTGAGGCCCCAGCCGGTATGCGCCGCGAGTTGCATCGCCGCCCGCCGCACATCGGCCGGCCTCAAGACAAAAAATCCGCATATGCCTTTTGCAACTCCTTGTAGTCGGCCAGATCGAGTTCCTCGATCGTTTTGGGGCTGACCTCGCAGAGGTTGGCGAAGGTGCGAATCTCTTTCTCCGCGTCCGTGCCCCCGGCCTTGTCGGCCGCCAGCATGTCGCGCACGTTGGGCCGCCGCATGGTCAGTTCCCCGATTGCGAGGCCGTCCACAGTCGGCGGATATTTCAGCTCGATTGTCGTCATGGCGTCTCCTTCCGGTCACGAGCCGCGGGTCATGGGTCGCGGGTCTTTTCGACTCGTGACTTTTGCCCGCAACTCGTGACTACTATTGCGGCAGGAGGAGGCCTTTTTGCCAAGACTGAAGGGTTTCAGACAGTGGCCGCTGACGCGGCTGGGCGCGCCGGTGCAGCGCGAACGCGTTAATCCCGGCGCTTCTTCGCCTCCCGGCGTCTTTCCTCGCGCTGCCTGCGCTTCCATTCTTTCTTGTCGAGAATCCCGAGGTTGAAGATGATCTCGATATTGGTGATGACTTCGACCACTTGGCCGTTCAGGCGGGTGGGCGTGTAACGCCACTGTTGCACCCTTCGATCGCTGCAGGCGCGAGCAGCGGGTGGCCGCTGACGAGCTTGAGGCCGCGGATCGTCCCATCGAACGACACGACCGCCTCGAGCTCGACCGTGCCGCTGATTTGCTCCTCTATCGCATCGGGTGGGTACTCGGGCTGGACGCGGTGGGTCAACCGCGCGTTTTGCACCCGGCCGCCGACGCGTATCGGCAGCGGCGGGGGGAGCGCGAACGAATCCGACAGCATGCTGTGCAGAATGCCGCCCGGAACGCCTCCGGGCAAGCCGCCCGGCATCCCCGCGCCTGCCGCCGCGGCCGTGAGAGAACTCGGCGCGGCGTCTTTGTCGTCGATGAGCGCGACCTTGTCGGGGATGGCGTTCGGCTGCCTGAGGACTTCCGTGTAACGGTCGGGCGCGACCGGCGCGGATACCTTCATTCGAGGCGGCGGAGACGGCGGAGGAGGAGCAGGCGGCGCAATCAGGAACGTCGCCGCCGCCCATTTGTCCAATGGAATTTCATACGTGAACACCAAAGGGAGCGACAGAATCAGGCCGAGCGCCAGAATCTGCGCCGCGAACGAGAAAGCAAAGCTCCACCCGCGGCCCGAGCCGGCGTCGTCCACGATTGCCTGTTCGAACACTTGCGAACCTACCAGTTTTAGACAGCGGACGGTATGGGGAGGTTACTTCCGGCGGACGGGCGGCCGGCTGGGCCGCATTTCGACCCGGCTCGCCAGGTTGCGTTCGGGCGTCTTGATCAAATGCACGGCCATGGCGGCGATTGCCGCCGGGTCCAGCTTCCAGTCGGCGCCCTCCATCGTTGCCGAGAACTCGGTCTGCACGCTGCCGGGCATGATCTGGCTGACGCGGATGTTGTCGTGCCGCAAGTCCATCATCGCCGCTTCGGTGAATCCGTTGAGTCCGAATTTGGAAGCGTTGTAGGCCGCGCCCGAGGCGAAAGGATGCTTGCCGGCGAGGCTGCCGACGTTCAAAATGAAGCCGCCGCCGCGCTTCTTCATGCGCGGCGCCGCGAGGCGCGTGAAGTAGAACGGCCCGCTGAGATTGGTGTCGATGACCTTGCGCCAGTCGTCGGGGCGCAACTCGTCCACCGGGGCGAACGCGCCGACGCCGGCGTTGTTTACAAGAACCGCCAAATCTCCGAGTTTTTCGTCGAAGTATTGGAAAAAGCCTTCGACCTCTTCGTAACGGCCTACGTCACAGACCCGTCCGACCGCTTCGCCTTGGCCGTCGAGGGCTTGCAGCGCCCGCGTGAGGCTCTGCTCGGAGCGCGCGCAAATGGCCACCCGGGCGCCCTCCCGCAGCAGCGCCTCGGCGATGGCGTAGCCGATGCCCCGCGCGCCGCCCGTGACAATCGCCGATCGGCCGTGTAAATCCATGAAGAGACTCCCTTCGCGGCTTCCGGCATCGACCCGTACGGACGGCATCTCTTTTCCGGCAAGGGGCCGCATTACCAAGGTAAAATATTCCCTACAGGTGTCTGCAGCCGAATCCACCCCCGCGCCGCCGGAAGAGACTCCCCAAGCAACCGGACCGCCCGCCGCTCCTATCCCCGCGGCAGTTCAAGAAGAGATCGACAAGCTTTGCGACGGCGTTGCCGCCGGACTGTGCGGCGGATTGAAGCAGTTTGCGCAGGCGAGCCGCGAGCGCGCGGCCCGGGCGGTTGCCGCAGCCAGAACGGACGGCTTGGAGTTGCTCGCGGAGGCGATCCGGCGCATCCGCGCCGAGGAATCCGTCACGGCGGCCGCGGCGGCGTTGATCGACGCTTCCGTGCTGTTCTGCAGCCGCGCGGCGCTGCTGATTAACAAGGGCGAAAAAATGTTGGGTTTTCACGCCGCGGGCAGCCGCGCGCAGCCTGACGGCGAGGCGTTCCAACGGCTGACCTTCAAGACTTCTTCGGCAGCGGCGCCGGCGCGCGCGGTGGTCACGTCCGCGGCGGTGGAAGCCCTGTCCGCCATACTAGGAAATCAGCCGCCGTCCGGTGTCGTCCTGAATGGTCCGTAAACGCCTGATTTATAAATGATTGCCACCCATCCACCGGCTTGACGAGGGCCGGTTGCGTCCGGTACGATCCGCCAGTATCCGCCATTCAGTGAGGGGAATACTGGTAGGCCATGGAACTCCCGACACGACCCCGGACCACCAAGCCCAGCGGCCGGCAGCCGCACCACGCGCTCTCGACCGCCTTCGTCCGAAACGTAGCACAGGCCGGGCGCTACTGTGATGGCGACGGCTTGTACCTCGACGTGCAGCCGACCGGCACCCGCAGCTGGGTGCAGCGGCTCGTCATCCGCAGCAGGCGCCGCGAACTCGGGCTCGGCGGCTTCCCGCTCGTCCCGCTCAAGGACGCCCGCGCCCAAGCCCTCGCCAACCGCAGGCTCGCCCGCGCCGGAGGCGATCCGCTCGTCGAGAAACGCCGCCTCAAGAGCATGCCGACCTTCGCCACCGCCGCCGAGGCGGTCCTGGCGCAGATGCGCCCCGGCTGGCGCAACCCCAAGCACGGCAAGGACTGGCTGTCGAGCATGGAACGGTTCGCCTTCCCACGGCTCGGCAAGCTGCCCGTCTCCGAGGTGACGAGCGCCGACGTGGTCGAGACGCTCCGCAAGGTCTGGCACGAGCGGCCGGCGACGGCGCGGCGGGTCCGCCAGCGCATCAGCACCGTCATGGAGTGGGCCGTCGCGTTGAACTACCGCGACGACAACCCGTGCAGCCGCATCGGCCCGATCCTCGGACCGCAGCAGGCTCTCGTCCGGCACATGCCGGCGCTGCCCCATCGCGACGTGGCGGCGACGGTCGAGACGGTGCGGGCGTCGGGCGCGGCTCCCGTCGTCAAGCTGGCGTTCGAGTTTCTCGTGCTCACAGCGGCTCGGTCCGGCGAGGTGCGCGGCGCCGAGTGGACGGAGATCGACACCGAGGAGCACGTGTGGACCGTCCCGGCCACGCGGACCAAGGCGAAGCGGGAGCACCGTGTTCCCCTGACTCGCCGCGCCGAACAGGTCCTCGACGCGGCGCGGACGCTCAGCAACGGGAACGCGCTCGTCTTCCCGAGCCCGCGCGGCAAGCGGTTCAACGACATGGCCCTGTCGGGACTGCTCAGGACGCTGGAGGTCCCCGCCGTGCCTCACGGCTTCCGGTCCACGTTCCGGGACTGGGCCGCCGAGGAGACGAACCACCCGCGCGAGGTCGTCGAGGCGGCGCTGGCCCACGTCGTGCAGAACAAGGTCGAGGCGGCGTACGCCCGGTCCGACCTGTTCGAGCGGCGGCGGCGGTTGATGGACGACTGGTCCATCTACGTCGCCGGTGGTGCAGGGAACGCCGGCTGATGATCGCTCATCTCCGGGGCCGGGAGGACGCTCTCGTCCGTAGCGGCTGGACCCGCCGCGAAGCCGAGTGGCTGGCGCTGGTCTGCCTGCACAGCGGCGTGTTCCTCCGCTCCCAGTACCTCGCCTTCATCGGCCGGACGAATCCGGCGCTCGCCAACCGCTTCGTCCGCCGGTGCCGCAAGCACGCCGTCGAACAGCCGTGGAACGGCTCCCGGCTCCGCATCTGCCGGATCGCGGCCCGGCGCATCTACCGGGCGCTCGGCGCGGAGCACGTCCGGCACCGCCGCCCCGCCGCGCCGGAGGTCGTCTTGCGGCGTCTGCTGTCGCTCGACTACGTGCTCGAACACCGGCATGCCGCGTGGCTCCCGACCGAGGACGAGAAGGTGAATGCGCTGACCGCGGCGGGGATCTCGAAGCAGGTGTTGCCGCACCGGCTCTACCAGGGCGCGGTCGGGGCGCAGTACCGCTACTTCCCCCACAAGCTGCCGGTGGCTCTCGACGGCGGGCGGGCGACGTTCCTGTTCGTGGAGACGGACGAGGACGAGGCGGTGAGCGCGGTCCGCACGTGGGGCTCGCAGCACTCGGCGCTGTGGACGGCGCTTCTCGCGGCCGGCCGCGCCGTCGAGGTGGTCGTCGTGGGCCGTGACCCGGTGCGGCTGGCGGCGGCCGGGCGGGTGCTCGACAAGTGGGCGGCGACGCCGCCCGAGTCCGTGATGATGTCCTACGACGCGGCGGCGGCGGAGTTGGCCGCGATCAAGAAGGCGATCGCGACGAGCGACTGGACCGCGCTGGACGCGTACGGCGGGCTGAACCCCGCGATCCAGCGGGCGTGCGGCCTCGACGCCGCGTGCGCTGGGGGCCGGAGGTCGAGGGCGGCGATCACGGCTGGCCGGACGTGGCGCTCGACGCGGGTGCCGGAATGGACCCCCGGCCGCCGCGCCGCCGAGGCTGCCTGACGAGACGAACCACGCCGGCAACCGACGTGTCAAGCCTTGCGGCTCCTCCACTTCGTTCCGGCTCTTCGAGTGACACGCCGGCCACCGGCGCGGTGTTGAGCGCTTACGGCCGAACGCGGGCGTCCGGCCCTCGACGGACCGGAGCCCACTACGTCCTCGAACCCGCCGCCGAACACGCCAGCCCCGAGCCGGGTACAGCCGATCCAGCGACGCCGGATCCGGGCAGCGGAACCGACAGCAAGCCTCATGCCACCGATCCAGATCGGGACGGCGGCGGTCACGGCGATCGCCGGGAATCAGCAGGCGGCGGTCGTGACGGAGATCAGGTATAGGATGGGAGTCGAGGTCACGGAGCGGGACGGGGACGGGAACGGAGACGGAGACGGGCAACCGAACGAGGCTGTGATCAGCCCTGCCGCCCGATCACAACAAGACGGAGGCCCGAACTTACACCAGATATGCCGCACGAGAGGTGTAAGCAGCCCCGGAGTCTCAAATTACACCCCCAGTCACACCTGAGCTTACAACCCCGCACCCGATAAGTCCTTGCATATCAACCACATCCCACCACAACACACCACCCCCACGTGCAGAGAAAAGAGACAGGGGGAAGGTAGGGGAGCGACCCACCGGAAACCGGCCGGTTTCCGGACCCGGCCGGTGTTCCTCCGTCACACCTGCCGCGCCGGGTCGCTCCCCATCGAATTGTCCCTGCGGGAAGGCGGACTGCCGTTGTCACGGTCGCACTGGCCGCCGGTGCTTGCCTGCAATGTCCACGCGGCGAGCCGTCGGGGCAGCCGTTCGGGGCGCCGGGTCGCCAGCAGGATCGACACCAAGGGCGGCCGTGCGTCGCCGAGTTGCCGGGCGCGCGCCTGCAGCGAATGGTTCCGCAGAGCCGCGCGGCGCATCCTGATGCTGAGCAACTCGCGCCGGCCGAGGTCGGCGCCGCTCACTCCGGTGACCATCAGGTCATGGAGGTCGGCGCCGAGCAGCGGCCGAAGCCCCGGCCCTCCATCGGCCAGATGCACCACCGCGCCGGTGGCGGCCACGCGAGCCAGGTGGCCGGCCCGCGTGACCGCGCCGGCGTGGAACGCCTGCACGTCCTCCACGTGATGACACCGGCGGAGCCTGAGCGAATCGTGCCGGTGCACGATGCGGTGCGCCTCGGCGCCGGGCGGCAGTAGTGTAGTCGGTCCCAGCGCCGCCACCTCATCCCCGGCGGCGCGCGGCCATCCGAGCGGGTTGTATCTCGACGGATCGAAGGCGGGCACGACACTCTGGCACGGCGCCTCCGGCGGTTTCGATGCGCTCCGCATCGGCGTGTTCCGAGCCGACCGACCCCGTAGCGGTTTGCCCGGTTTCCAGACGAGCCGCAGCCGTCGGTTCCGTATCCAGTGCCGGAAATGCGCCCAGGCCACCTGTCGCTTTCTGGCTGTCCGCCACCGAACCACATATTTCAGGAACGACGATCTCCTGTTCTCCACATTCAGCAACGGACGTGCCAGGAAACCGCGGGCTTGACTTCCCGCCACGCCGGCCAACCACTTCAGGAACGACCATGCCTCCCGATAGCCCTGGACGTTCCCCGCCCGGTACCGCAAGCGCTCCCACTTCGCGGGGTAGCCGACCGGATCCGGCGGCGCCGTCCACCCCGCGCCGGCCCTCAGCTTCAGGGTCTCCGGGGAGAGCGCCCGTGCATCGCCGAAATCGGCGGGGCTGCCGCCCGCACGGCGCGCACGATGGAGAGCCCATGCCCGCGTGATCGAAACCCGGCTCCCGTCGGGGAGAACCGCAGCCGCGGTGACCGCGCTTCGGAGCTTCGCGCGCAGGCGATGCACCAAGTCCCTGGTGGACACGGCGGCGGGCAGCGTGACGTGGAACGACGCCGCGGGAAAATCGTCGAGAGCGGAGCGCGTGGGGGCGACGCGTACTCGCGGGTCCGGATCGAATACGTCCCGGAGCCACGCCAGCCGTTCGTCATCGTCGTTCATCGGCGTTTCGATGCGCACCACCAGATCGTGCTCGCGGTCGGCCAGGATCTTCGCGGTGGCCTCGATTACCTGCTCGGCCGGGAGAGTTCCAGCCTCGATGGTTACGGCGTACTGGGGAACCGTGTAGATGCGACCGGGCTGAGTTCCACGGAATCCGCTGTGGGCAATCAGGTGAGCCGCCTTCCCGTGCTGGATCCGATAACTTCGCGCTTGGGCGTCCCGGTCCCCGGCCCAGCGGCCCTGGTGCCAGGCGCATGCCTCCCCGACCGGCGCGAGCAGCCCGCCGCAGGTGTAGGCCCGGTACGCGAGCTCGGTGTCCTCCCCGCCCCAGCGTGCGAACGATTCGTCGCTCCCGCCCACCAGCCGGTAGAAGCTCTTGCCGATGCCGAAGTTGCCCCCCACCATCGCGTGAAACACGTCGTCGGCCCTCGTCGTCAGGTCGTCGGTTCTGAGCATCAGGCCTTCGTTCGGTTCCGGGTCCGCCGGCCGGTCCGCCAGCAGCGCCCGCAACGACCCCGGCCGGCGTCGGATCGTCTCCACATCGATGCCGTCCATCGCGACGTGGGTGCGGGACCCCAGGGTCAAGGCATCGGAGACAACGTGGTGCCAGCGGGCGTGCGCCGCCATCCAATCCGCCTCGGTCAGCATGTCGCTGTCGAGAAAGAGCAGGATGTCGTGGGCGGCCGCCCGAGCGCCGGTATTCCGCGCCCTGGAAATCCCAAAGCCGCGGCGCTCCTGCCGCACCACCCTGAGGTCCAGCGGTGTCGCCCGGGGCCGCTCCAGCGGCGGCTCCGACCCGTCGTCCACGATCACCACCTCGAACAGATTCCGCGGCCATGTCTGGCCTTCCAGCGCCGCCAGTGTTTCGGCGGGAGTCTGGTAGTACGGGATGATCACGCTGACCGGCATGGTGGGCGTGAACGTTTCGAGCGGCTCGACTGCAACCTGACGCCAGTCGTTGTACCGGACGGATGTGGGTTTGGGAGTCATCCAGACCACTTATCGCCTGCCGATGGCCGCCCGCCACCGTACCGCGATGGTCAAACCCTTCAGGAGCGCCCAAGCCTCGCCGGGGCTGCGGATGTCTCGCATCCAGTTGAGCAAGGTGGCCAACTTGGTGGGATGGTTCATCGGACCGGTACATCCGGGTTTCAACGCCGTGGCGGGTATCGTCCGCGCCTCGCCGAAATCGGCCGGGTCGCCCCCCGTGCGGCGCGCCCGATGGAGCGCCCACGCCCGGGTAATCGACACCCCGGATCCGTCGGGGAGAGTCGAGGCCGCGGTGACCGCGCAGCCAAGCCCGACGCGCAGCCGACGCACCAGCCCCTTGGCGAACACCGTGGCGGGCAGCGTGACGTGGAACGGCGACGCTGGAAACTCGTCGAGGACGGAACCGGTGGCGCCTACACGCACCCGCGAGTCGGCGCCGAACTCCTCCCGTAGCCGCCTCAGTCGCCCAGCATCGTCGCTCGTGTGCATTTCGATTCTCACCACCAGATCATGCTCCGGATCGGCCAGGATATTCGCGGCGGTCTTGACAGCAAGTTCGATCGGGCGATGCCCCGCGTCAACGGTGACCACGTATTGAGGCACCGTGAAGATGCGACGGGGCCGCTTGCCGCGGAACCCCGGGTGGGCGATAAGATGTGCAGCCTTCGCGCGCTGAAGTCGAAGATCCCGATCCTTGTCCTTGGCGTCTCTATTCTCCTTCCATCGGCCCTGGTGCCAGGCGGAGGCGTCCCGGACCGGCACCAACAGCCCGCCGCGGGTATGAGCCCGGTAGCCGAGCTCGGTATCCTCCATGCCCCAACGTGTGAACGATTCGTCAAATCCGCCTGTCAACTCGAAAAAACTCCTGCTGACTCCAAGGTTTCCGCTTTCGACCACCCTGAACAAGTCGTCGGCCCTTGATGTCAGATTGTTGGTTCTGCCCAAGTGGGATTCAATCCAGGGTGGGTCTACCGGCCGGTCCAAAAACAGCTCCGACAGCGACCCTGGCCGGCGTCGGATAGTCTCCGCGTCGAGATCGTCCACCGCCACATGGCTGTGGGATCCCAACGTCAGGGCGTCGGAGACGACGTGGTGCCAGCGGGCGTGCGCGGCGATCCAGCCCGCCTCGGCCAGCATGTCGCTGTCAAGAAACAGCAGGATGTCGTGCGCGGCCGCCCGAACGCCGGTGTTGCGCGCCCTGGGAGCACCGAATCCGCGGCGCTCCTGACGCACTACCTTGACGTCCACGGGGGTCGACCGGGTCGACCGGGGCGGCTCCAGCGGCGGCTTCGAGCCGTCGTCGACGATCACCACGTCAAAGAGGTGCCGCGGGTAGGTCTGGCCTTCCAGCGCCGCGAGCGTCCTCGCCAGCGTTTCGGCGGGTGTCTGGTAGTACGGGATGATCACGCTGACCGGCAAGGTGGGCGTGAACGCCTCCGGCGCCGGCACGTCCACCTGCCGCCAGTCGTTGTACCGGACGGACGCGGGCTTGGGGATCATCGTGCGCTGGTCCGAGCCGTCACGTTCTTCCCTGCCCCCGGTTCGCCGTGAGGGTGTCCAGCCGGCGGTTGAAAGTGGGCGGCGACGGTGCTCACGCTACGCCACCTTCTGCATCTCGTCAAGGGGGCCGTCCTCGTCATCGAGATGCCCGGTCATAATGATTCAGGTTTCGATGACCGCTGACAGTTGCTTCTCACGAGGCGTGGTCGATCACGTGGGTCATCAGCGACGGGATTCCGGCCGCCCAGACCACCGGTGGCAATTGGCCGGGCGGGGTCCAGATGTAGCCCAGCCGGTTCAGTGCTTCGCGCGCCGCCAGCCGACCCGCACGGTCGGCGCCGGTCGCCGCGAGGGCGGCGTCGATGGCGCGGTCGGAAGCGGTTGCTTCGGCGCCGGCCTGGAACAGCGGCGCGACGGCGACGGCCGCGGGCAGCAGGTCGCGCGCCTCCAGCTCCCGGTAGCGATCCTGATAATAGTCCGTGACCCGGGTGGCCACTTCGGGGTGCGCCGCCGCCGCGTGGGTGGCGGTCAATCGGGTCGCACGGGTGGCCAGGCGCCGTTCCCACAAGGCCTCGCCCCAGAGCTGGACGAAGTAGGGATAGCGCTGGCTGCCCTCCTCGACCGTCGCGAGGGCGTCATCGTCGATGCCCACGCCGTGCGCCGCCAGCGGCTCGACCAGGGCGGCGCGGGTGGCCGCGGCGCTCAACAAGCCGATGCCCAGACGCCCCGCGCCCAAGCGGCTCCAGAACGATGCGTTCATCGCGCCGAGATGCGCCGGCAGGCCCGGCGTACCGGCCATCACCAGCAGGAACGGCGCCTCGTCGCGCACTTGTTGACTGGTGGTGTTGAGCAGAATCCTGCCTACCTCGACGTCCACAGTGTGCGCCTCGTCGAGCAGCAACGCCAGCGGCTTCTTGCGGCAACGGGCCGTCAAGTCCGCCCGCAGGTTCCTCGTGCCCCCGGCCGGCGGCGCCCATTCGACCGAGCCGACGGCCGCCACGCCGACTTTCCTCGGGACGAGCCGTGTCACTGCGGACGACGGCGCCAGAACGTCGATCAGCGCTTCCCGCGTGGGAATGTCCGCCGGCGTCAGGGCCACCACGTCCACTTCCGGTTCGCGGTCGCGGCACGTGCGCTTGAACCAGTTGAGCAGCACGGTCTTGCCGTTGCCGCGCGGCCCGGTCAGCGCGACGTTGTGCGGCGGGGAGGCGCCGCCGAGCAGGTCCGCCAGACAGCGGGTCAACACCGTCTCCTCCCGCTCGCGGCCGGTGAGCGCCGGGGGCGTGGCGCCGTCGCCCGGAGTGAACAGGCGTTGCTCCGTCGCCGTCATGGGCGACCAGTGTATCCTGTTCGAGGCGCCGCTGGCGGCGGGCCGTGCGCCTCCAGCTCCCGACAAGCGATTCTGGTAGTAGTCCGCGATCCGGGGCGCCTTTTCGCGAGTCGGTCGATCACTGCCCGGCCATCGGCGAGGAGCAGGGCCGGCCCGCGCAGAAGCCGTACTCCGGCAGGCTCATGCTGCGCGTTTCGCCCGAGGTGCACGCCGCCGTCGCCGCGGCCGCCGGCGCACGGGGCGAGAGCATCAACCGGTGGGCTCGGAGGCGCTTCGCCAAGCCGCGTCCCCGAGCTGACCCCCGTCGCCGCCCGTCGCCATGACCCGCGGCGTCACGAGTGGTCGGCGCGTCTTCGACTCGGGCGAACCACGTGAACGGCTGGCCGTTCAGGCTGGCGCCCCCGAGGTTGAGGAAGGCGCCGCGGAACAGCCGCGTTTCGGCGTTCAGCGCGCCCGGGAGGTCGTGGCGGTCGTTGCGTGGGTCATGGAATGTCCTTGGGTCGGGCGGAAAGGCTGCCACGGAAGCGCGGCGGACAGAAGAACCCGACACCCCAGCTCAAGTGCATGCAGGCCAGAACCATGGGCAGAAGGGCCGCGGCGGGCTCGTGGCGGCGGGCGCCTGCCACCAGGGAGCCGCCCGCGAGGACGGCGAGGTAGGCGACGGGAAACGCCTCCGCCCATGCGGAGCCGACCAGGATCCCGCACCCCGAGGCGGCCAGAGCCAGCACGAGGAGCGGGGCGCCCAATTGTCGGACCCGCCACGACCGCGGATGTCGCCGGATCATCGCCCGCTTCCACCGGCCATTGTTGAAATACTGCCTGGCGAGCGCCCGCAACGTGCCGCGAGGCCGGTAGAAGGCGACCACATCGGGATCGAACCAGACGGCTTTCCCGCGTTCCCGCAGCCGCCAGTTGAGTTCATAGTCCTCATTGCGACTCATAGTGGGATCGAACCCGCCCATCTCGTTCAGCGTCTCACGCCGGAACGTGCCCAGGTAAACGGTGTCGACCAGCCCCTCGGCGCCGCCGAGTCGGTAGCGGGCGTCGCCCGCGCCGAGCACCGTCGTCATCGCCCGCGCCACCGCCCGCTCGAAGAACGTCGCCCCGACCGGCATCTGCTGGCCGCCGACGTTCGCCGCCCCCGTCCGCAGCAGCGTCCCGGTGGTCCGCCGGACGTATCCGGGCGTCAATCTCGCGTTCGCGTCGCAGCGGACGACTATCTCGCCGGTCGCTTCCCGAAGGGCGTGATTGAGTCCAGAGGGGATGTTCTTCTCCGGATTGGGCACGATGCGCACCGTCGGGTGACGCCGCCGGATCACGTCCCTCATGGCCGGCGTGTCGGATCCGTCGGCCACGATCACCTCCATCGCCCCCGGATACTCCTGGGACGTCACCGAATCGAGCGCAACCTCGATCGTGTTCTCCGCGCCGCGCGCGGGGATGATCACCGACACGGGGGGGAAGCGCGCAGCCGGCGACTGGATTCGTTCTCCCGGAGACCGGGGAGACTCCTCACGAGTCCTCTCCGTTCCCCCTCCACGGTGCGAGTGGGCGCGCATCCATGCGTCGGCGTACGCGGCCACATACGCGCCCGCAACGTCCCGATCGGAAAACTCCATCTCCGCCATTCGCCGCCCCGCGGCGCCGTATCGACTTCGCGCGCCGGCATCCGACAGCAGGCGTTCGACGGCCGCCGCCAACTCGCCGGGGCTTCTCGGGGAGACGATGGCTCCGTTCACGCCGTCGTGCGCTATCTCCAGGGCGCCCGGGATTCGAGTGGTGACGACCGGCTTTCCCATCGCCGCCGCTTCGATGAGAATGCGCGGTATGCCTTCCGGATAGTACGTCGGATGGACGACCACGTCGGACGCTGCGAGCAGGACGTCGATGTCTTCCCGATACCCGACGTACTGGACCGCGTCGTTTCCGTTCCAGGCCGCCAACTCCTCTTCGGGGACCGATCTCGGATTACCGACGTCGGTCTTGCCGGCGAGGACGAAGCACGTGTCCGGTCGCGCACATCGGACCAGACGCGCCGCCTCTACATAGTCAGCGACACCCTTGTCGTGCAACAGGCGTGAGGCCATGACGACCACTTGCATCCCGGGTGCTATTCCCAACTCCGTCCGGATATGCTCGCGGTCGTGACCGGAGACGTTATCGAGATTGAACCGGGAGAGATCGACCCCCGACCCGCCCTTGACCACGAGAGCCCGCTCGCGGAGAGCGGAGCCCAACAGGGCTTCGCGATCCGATCGTGTCTGGAAAATGACGAGGTGGTTCAAACGCACGATCGTTCTGTACAGCAGCAACAGGCATGAACGCCGGATGAAGTCCATGCTGCTGCCGACGCTGCCGACGTACCCCAGGCCCGTGATTCCACTGACGACCAGACGCACGCGGGCCAACCGGGCGGCGACGGCCCCGTACACGTTCGCCTGAACAGTGAAGTTGTGGACCACGTCCGGCTTGATCCGCCGATAGGTCCTCCAGATGTCCGTCAAGTGCCTCGCGACGGCGAGGGGATTCAGACTGCGACGTTTCAGTCTCCACGGGACGAACAGCGCTCCCGTCTCCTCGATGGTGGTCACGAACTCGCCGGGCGGCGCGACTACGTACACCCGGACGCCCATCGACAGGAGCAGACGAACGATTGGCATGCGAAACCGGTGGATGTTTTCGTCGGTATTGGCGACGATGACGACGGACCTCGGAGGAAAATGGTTCCCGGGTCGCCACCGTTGCGGCGCCGCTCGACGCTTCGGGGAGGAGGCGCTCTTCATGCCTGAATCAAAGCGATCCTGCATCGTCAGAGCTTCGCCGGACATCATGGACATCATAGCAGCGCGTCGGCGCTCGTCGGCGCCGATTCCCGGAGAGCCGCCGCGGCCCGTGTCCACGATCGTCGCGGCCGGCGGACTGAACGGGCGGGGGCCGGCATCCCGTCGTTGACGACCCCATGTGCTCGGCCACGCCTCGTGAGAAGCAGCAGCCAAGCGAGCCAAGCGTCCCGCCGCGTGCTATGACGAAGAAGGGATTCTTCCGTGGAGTCCGTCAGTCGGCTGTCTCCGTACGGCTCTTCTGGTTCATCTGGTCAAGAGGCGGGCGAACAGGGCTTCCCATCTGTCCAGCACGCCCTCGGGAGAGAACTCGGTGCGCACGCGATCGTACGCCCGCCCGACGAAGGCGGACCGGGCCTCCGGGGGAAGCTCCATCAGTCGGACCATCCCATCCGCCAGCGCTCGATGGTCTCCGGGCGGCGCGAGGGTCCCGGTCTCGCCGTCGGCGATCAGTTCGGGCACGGCGCCGACCGCGGTCGCCGCCACGGGCCTGCGCGCCGCCATCGCCTCCAGCACCACCACCGGCATGCCCTCCCAGGCCGAAGACAGGACCAGCCCGTCGGCGGCCGAGAACAGGTCCGGCAGGTCGGTCCGCAGGCCGAGCATCGACACCCGTTCGGACAGTCCCAGTTGCCGCGTCAACGACCGTACCTGGTCCTCCAGGGGTCCGGCGCCGGCGATCATCAGCGACGCCTCGGGGCGCCGCCGCGCCACCTTCGCGAAGGCGCGCAGCAGGTTCGGATAGTCCTTCTGGGGATGAAGCCGACCCGCGGCCAGCCACACGAACCGGCCGTCGGCCACGCCCAGGTCCCGCCTCGTGCGATCGCGGCTCTGTGCCGCCTCGAATCCGGCAGCGTCGACGGCGTTGGGAATGACGTGCGTACGCGAAGGCCCGATGACCCCCCGGCGACGGAGGTCGTCCGCCATGTGCCGCGACAGTACGGTCACGGCGTCCGCAAGTCGATGGGTCAGTCCCAGCAGCCGCTCCCTTGCCGGATGGTCTCGTTCGTTACGAATCGCCGATATCCCGACGGTCTCCCCGCCGAATTGTCCCAGCAGCCGTGACGTCATCATGCCGTGGAACATGAACCCGACCAGCAGGTCGGGTCTGACCCGCCTGACGACCCGCGCCGCCCTGACGAGGCCCGCGTACTTCAGAACTCCTCGAGCTGCCCCCAGGGTCACCGCTCGAACATCGGGTTCGTGCAGCGCCGAGCGCAGCGACGCCTCCGAGAACGGCAGGTACGAGACGACCGTCACCCTCCAGCCTCTGCCGGCGAGACCATTGGCGAGGCTGACGAGCTGGCTCTCGGCGCCGCCCCGTTCCAGGCCGCTGACGATGAACATCACGTGACCGAACGGCCGCCGCCCCGCGGTCATCTGCTCCCCGGCTGCCGCACGTCCCCGAAAACGTCCAGCGTGTTCAGCCGCCTCGCGTGCGCGGAACCTCCTCCGAGGCGAAGCGCGATTCGCAGAACGGCGCCCAGCAACGCGAGGAGGACGACGTACCAGAGAGCCCAACCCA
>CBDCCP010000003.1:0-990000 GCA_965214915.1 Bryobacterales bacterium
TCGCCGACGCGGACGGTCTGGGAACCTTCAGCTACCAGTGGAAGCGCGACGGCGCCGCCATCCCCGGCGCGACCGGCGCGACCTACGTACTGACGCAGGCCGACGTGGGGGCGGCGATCACGGTCACGGTGAGCTGGACCGACGACGGCGGCGCGGCCGAGTCGCTGACCTCGGACGCCACGGCGGAGGTGGCCGACATCAACGACGCGCCTACCGGATCGGTGACCATCGACGGCACGGCGACCCAGGGAGAGACACTGACGGCGGTGACCGACACCATCGCCGACCCGGACGGCCCCGACGCGCTGACCTTCAGCTACCAGTGGAAGCGCGACGGAACCGCCATCCCCAGCGCGACCGGCGTGACCTACGTACTGGAGCAGGCCGACGTGGGGGCGGCGATCACGGTCACGGTGAGCTGGACCGACGACGGCGGCACGGCCGAGTCGCTCACCTCGGCCGCCACCGCGGAGGTGGCCGACATCAACGACGCGCCGACCGGCGCGGTGACCATCGACGGCACGGCGACCCAGGGAGAGACGCTGACGGCGGTGACCGACACGATCACCGACCCGGACGGCCCTGACACGCTGACCTTCAGCTACCAGTGGAAGCGCGACGGAACCGACATTACCGGCGCCGTCGGCTCCACCTACGTACTGGAGCAGGCCGACGTGGGGGCGGCGATCACGGTCACGGTGAGCTGGACCGACGACGGCGGTACGGCCGAGTCGCTAACCTCGGCCGCCACGGCGGCGGTGGCGAACGTCAACGACGCGCCTACCGGCGCGGTGACCATCAGCGGCACGGCGACGCAGGGGCAGACGCTGACGGCGGTGACCTCCGGCATCGTCGACCCCGGACGGCCCCGCCACGCTGACCTTCAGCTACCAGTGGCAGCGCGACGGAACCGACATTACCGGCGCCGTCGGCTCCACCTACGTACTGGAGCAGGCCGACGTGGGGGCGGCGATCACGGTCACGGTGAGCTGGACCGACGACGGCGGCACGGCCGAGTCGCTAACCTCGGACGCCACAACGGAGGTGGCCGACATCAACGACGCGCCTACCGGCGCGGTGACCATCAGCGGCACGGCGACCCAGGGAGAGACGCTGACGGCGGTGACCGACACGATCACCGACCCGGACGGCCCTGACACGCTGACCTTCAGCTACCAGTGGAAGCGCGACGGAACCGACATTACCGGCGCCGTCGGCTCCACCTACGTACTGGAGCAGGCCGACGTGGGGGCGGCGATCACGGTCACGGTGAGCTGGACCGACGACGGCGGCACGGCCGAGTCGCTAACCTCGGACGCCACAACGGAGGTGGCCGACATCAACGACGCGCCTACCGGCGCGGTGACCATCAACGGCACGGCGACCCAGGGAGAGACGCTGACGGCGGTGACCGACACGATCGCCGACCCGGACGGCCCCGCCACGCTGACCTTCAGCTACGAGTGGAAGCGCGACGGAACCGCCATCCCCAGCGCGACCGGCGCGACCTACGTACTGGAGCAGGCCGACGTGGGGGCGGCGATCACGGTCACGGTGAGCTGGACCGACGACGGCGGCGCGGCCGAGTCGCTCACTTCGGCCGCCACGGCGGCGGTGGCGAACGTCAACGACGCGCCTACCGGATCGGTGACCATCAGCGGCACGGCGACCCAGGGAGAGACGCTGACGGCGGTGACCGACACGATCACCGACCCGGACGGCCCTGACACGCTGACCTTCAGCTACCAGTGGAAGCGCGACGGAACCGCCATCCCCGGCGCGACCGGCGCGACCTACGTACTGGAGCAGGCCGACGTGGGGGCGGCGATCACGGTCACGGTGAGCTGGACCGACGACGGCGGCACGGCCGAGTCGCTAACCTCGGACGCCACAACGGAGGTGGCCGACATCAACGACGCGCCGACCGGCGCGGTGACCATCGACGGCACGGCGACCCAGGGAGAGACGCTGACGGCGGTGACCGACACCGTCGTCGACCCGGACGGCCCCGCCACGCTGACCTTCAGCTACCAGTGGAAGCGCGACGGAACCGCCATCCCCAGCGCGACCGGCGCGACCTACGTACTGGAGCAGGCCGACGTGGGGGCGGCGATCACGGTCACGGTGAGCTGGACCGACGACGGCGGCACGGACGAGTCGCTGACCTCGGACGCCACGGCGGAGGTGGCCGACATCAACGACGCGCCGACCGGCGCGGTGACCATCGACGGCACGGCGACCCAGGGAGAGACGCTGACGGCGGTGACCGACACCATCGTCGACCCGGACGGCCCCGCCACGCTGACCTTCAGCTACCAGTGGAAGCGCGACGGAACCGCCATCCCCAGCGCGACCGGCGCGACCTACGTACTGGAGCAGGCCGACGTGGGGGCGGCGATCACGGTCACGGTGAGCTGGACCGACGACGGCGGCACGGAGGAGTCGCTGACCTCGGACGCCACGGCGGAGGTGGCCGACATCAACGACGCGCCGACCGCCGAAGCCGGCGATCCCCAGACCGTAGACGAGGGCGAGACCGTCACGCTGAACGGTTCGGGCAGTACGGATCCCGAAGGAGAAGCGCTCACTTACGCCTGGACGCAGACCTCCGGGGAGACGGTGACCTTGAGCGATACGACGGCGGCAAGCCCGACGTTCACCGCGCCGGAGCAGTTGACGGAGGGACGCTGTGCTGGTCTTCTCGCTGACGGTGACCGACGCCCGCAACAAGGCTTCGGCGGCCGACACGGTAACGATCACCGTCACTGCGGGAAGCAACGACGCGCCGACCGCCGAAGCCGGCGATCCCCAGACCGTAGACGAGGGCGAGACCGTCACGCTGGACGGTTCGGGCAGTACGGATCCCGAAGGCGAAGCGCTCACTTACGCCTGGACGCAGACCTCCGGGGAGACGGTGACCTTGAGCGATACGACGGCGGCAAGCCCGACGTTCACCGCGCCGGAGCAGTTGACGGAGGACGCCGTGCTGGTCTTCTCGCTGACGGTGACCGACGCCCGCAACAAGGCTTCGGCGGCGGACACGGTAACGATCACCGTCACCGCAGGAAGCAACGACGCGCCTACGGCCGAAGCCGGCGATCCCCAGACCGTAGCCGAGGGCGAGACCGTCACGCTGGACGGTTCGGGCAGTACGGATCCCGAAGGCGAAGCGCTCACTTACGCCTGGACGCAGACCTCCGGGGAGACGGTGACCTTGAGCGGAGCGAATACGGCCTCTCCGACGTTCACCGCGCCGGAGCAGTTGACGGAGGACGCCGTGCTGGTCTTCTCGCTGACGGTGACCGACGCCCGCAACAAGGCTTCGGCGGCGGACACGGTAACGATCACCGTCACCGCAGGAAGCAACGACGCGCCTACGGCCGAAGCCGGCGATCCCCAGACCGTAGCCGAGGGCGAGACCGTCACGCTGGACGGTTCGGGCAGTACGGATCCCGAAGGCGAAGCGCTCACTTACGCCTGGACGCAGACCTCCGGGGAGACGGTGACCCTGAGCGGAGCGAATACGGCCTCTCCGACGTTCACCGCGCCGGAGCAGTTGACGGAGGACGCCGTGCTGGTCTTCTCGCTGACGGTGACCGACGCTCGCAACAAGGCTTCGGCGGCCGACACGGTAACGATCACCGTTACCGCAGGAAGCAACGACGCGCCTACGGCCGAAGCCGGCGATCCCCAGACCGTAGACGAAGGCGAGACCGTTACGCTGAACGGTTCGGGAACCGACCCCGAAGGAGAAGCGCTCACTTACGCCTGGACGCAGACCTCCGGGGAGACGGTGACCCTGAGCGGAGCGAATACGGCCTCTCCGACGTTCACCGCGCCGGAGCAGTTGACGGAGGACGCCGTGCTGGTCTTCTCGCTGACGGTGACCGACGCTCGCAACAAGGCTTCGGCGGCCGACACGGTAACGATCACCGTCACCGCAGGAAGCAACGACGCGCCTACGGCCGAAGCCGGCGATCCCCAGACCGTAGACGAAGGCGAGACCGTTACGCTGAACGGTTCGGGAACCGACCCCGAAGGAGAAGCGCTCACTTACGCCTGGACGCAGACCTCCGGGGAGACGGTGACCCTGAGCGGAGCGAATACGGCCTCTCCGACGTTCACCGCGCCGGAGCAGTTGACGGAGGACGCCGTGCTGGTCTTCTCGCTGACGGTGACCGACGCTCGCAACAAGGCTTCGGCGGCCGACACGGTAACGATCACCGTTACCGCAGGAAGCAACGACGCGCCGACCGCCGAAGCCGGCGATCCCCAGACCGTAGACGAGGGCGAGACCGTCACGCTGGACGGTTCGGGCAGTACGGATCCCGAAGGAGAAGCGCTCACTTACGCCTGGACGCAGACCTCCGGGGAGACGGTGACCTTGAGCGATACGACGGCGGCAAGCCCGACGTTTACCGCGCCGGAGCAGTTGACGGAGGACGCCGTGCTGGTCTTCTCGCTGATCGTGACCGACGCCCGCAGCGCGGCTTCGGCGGCCGACACGGTAACGATCACCGTCACCGCGGGAAGCAACGACGCGCCGACCGCCGAAGCCGGCGATCCCCAGACCGTAGACGAGGGCGAGACCGTCACGCTGAACGGTTCGGGCAGTACGGATCCCGAAGGAGAAGCGCTCACTTACGCCTGGACGCAGACCTCCGGGGAGACGGTGACCTTGAGCGATACGACGGCGGCAAGCCCGACGTTCACCGCGCCGGAGCAGTTGACGGAGGACGCCGTGCTGGTCTTCTCGCTGATCGTGACCGACGCCCGCAGCGCGGCTTCGGCGGCCGACACGGTAACGATCACCGTCACCGCGGGAAGCAACGACGCGCCGACCGCCGAAGCCGGCGATCCCCAGACCGTAGACGAGGGCGAGACCGTCACGCTGAACGGTTCGGGCAGTACGGATCCCGAAGGAGAAGCGCTCACTTACGCCTGGACGCAGACCTCCGGGGAGACGGTGACCTTGAGCGATACGACGGCGGCAAGCCCGACGTTCACCGCGCCGGAGCAGTTGACGGAGGACGCCGTGCTGGTCTTCTCGCTGACGGTGACCGACGCCCGCAACAAGGCTTCGGCGGCGGACACGGTAACGATCACCGTCACCGCGGGAAGCAACGACGCGCCGACCGCCGAAGCCGGCGATCCCCAGACCGTAGACGAGGGCGAGACCGTCACGCTGGACGGTTCGGGCAGTACGGATCCCGAAGGAGAAGCGCTCACTTACGCCTGGACGCAGACCTCCGGGGAGACGGTGACCCTGAGCGATACGACGGCGGCAAGCCCGACGTTCACCGCGCCGGAGCAGTTGACGGAGGACGCCGTGCTGGTCTTCTCGCTGACGGTGACCGACGCCCGCAACAAGGCTTCGGCGGCGGACACGGTAACGATCACCGTCACCGCGGGAAGCAACGACGCGCCGACCGCCGAAGCCGGCGATCCCCAGACCGTAGACGAGGGCGAGACCGTCACGCTGGACGGTTCGGGCAGTACGGATCCCGAAGGAGAAGCGCTCACTTACGCCTGGACGCAGACCTCCGGGGAGACGGTGACCTTGAGCGATACGACGGCGGCAAGCCCGACGTTCACCGCGCCGGAGCAGTTGACGGAGGACGAGCAACTGGTCTTCTCGCTGATCGTCACCGACGCCCGCAGCGCGGCTTCGGCGGCGGACACGGTAACGATCACCGTCACCGCAGGAAGCAACGACGCGCCCACCGCCGAAGCCGGCGATCCCCAGACCGTAGACGAGGGCGAGACCGTCACGCTGAACGGTTCGGGAACCGACCCCGAAGGAGAAGCGCTCACTTACGCCTGGACGCAGACCTCCGGGGAGACGGTGACCTTGAGCGATACGACGGCGGCAAGCCCGACGTTCACCGCGCCGGAGCAGTTGACGGAGGACGCCGTGCTGGTCTTCTCGCTGACGGTGACCGACGCCCGCAACAAGGCTTCGGCGGCGGACACGGTAACGATCACCGTCACCGCAGGAAGCAACGACGCGCCGACCGCCGAAGCC
Source organism: Bryobacterales bacterium (assembly GCA_965214915.1). Classification (GTDB taxonomy): domain Bacteria; phylum Acidobacteriota; class Terriglobia; order Bryobacterales; family UBA6623; genus CATQHP01. The sequence continues at coordinate 6,026 of CBDCCP010000003.1, forward strand.
GGCGATCCCCAGACCGTAGCCGAAGGCGCCACCGTCACGCTGAACGGTTCGGGCAGTACGGATCCCGAAGGAGAAGCGCTCACTTACGCCTGGACGCAGACCTCCGGGGAGACGGTGACCTTGAGCGATACGACGGCGGCAAGCCCGACGTTCACCGCGCCGGAGCAGTTGACGGAGGACGCCGTGCTGGTCTTCTCGCTGACCGTCACCGACGCCCGCGGCTTGGCTTCGACGGCCGATACGGTAACCATAACCGTCACCGCAGGGGCCAACGAAGCGCCGACCGCCGAAGCCGGCGATCCCCAGACCGTAGACGAAGGCGAGACCGTCACGCTGGACGGTTCGGGCAGTACGGATCCCGAAGGAGAAGCGCTCACTTACGCCTGGACGCAGACCTCCGGGGAGACGGTGACCTTGAGCGATACGACGGCGGCAAGCCCGACGTTCACCGCGCCGGAGCAGTTGACGGAGGACGCCGTGCTGGTCTTCTCGCTGACGGTGACCGACGCTCGCAACGCGGCTTCGGCGGCCGACACGGTAACGATCACCGTTACCGCAGGAAGCAACGACGCGCCGACCGCCGAAGCCGGCGATCCCCAGACCGTAGCCGAAGGCGCCACCGTCACGCTGAACGGTTCGGGAACCGACCCCGAAGGAGAAGCGCTCACTTACGCCTGGACGCAGACCTCCGGGGAGACGGTGACCCTGAGCGATACGACGGCGGCAAGCCCGACGTTCACCGCGCCGGAGCAGTTGACGGAGGACGCCGTGCTGGTCTTCTCGCTGACGGTGACCGACGCCCGCAACAAGGCTTCGGCGGCGGACACGGTAACGATCACCGTCACTGCGGGAAGCAACGACGCGCCGACCGCCGAAGCCGGCGATCCCCAGACCGTAGACGAGGGCGAGACCGTCACGCTGGACGGTTCGGGCAGTACGGATCCCGAAGGCGAAGCGCTTACTTACGCCTGGACGCAGACCTCCGGGGAGACGGTGACCTTGAGCGATACGACGGCGGCAAGCCCGACTTTTACCGCGCCGGAGCAGTTGACGGAGGACGCCGTGCTGGTCTTCTCGCTGACGGTGACCGACGCCCGCGGCGCGGCTTCGACGCCGGACACGGTGACCGTCACCGTCACTGCGGGAACCAACGACCCGCCGACCGGCGCGGTGACCATCAGCGGCACGGCGTCGCAGGGAGAGACGCTGACGGCAGTGACGAACACCATCGCCGACCCGGACGGCCCCGCCACGCTGACGTTCAGCTACCAATGGAAGCGCGACGGCGCAGACATCTCCGGCGCTACCAGCGCCACCTACACGCTGACGCAGGCCGACGTGGGGGCGGCGATCACGGTCACGGTCAGTTGGACCGACAGTGGCAACACGGTGGAGTCGCTGACCTCGGCCCCCACGGCGGCGGTAGCCAACGTCAACGACGAGCCGACCGGCACGGTGACCATCAGCGGCACGGCGTCCCAGGGAGAGACGCTGACGGCGGACACCTCCGGCATCGCCGACGCGGACGGTCTGGGGACGTTCAGCTACCAGTGGCAGCGCGACGGAACCGCCATCCCCGGCGCCACCGCCGCTACCTACGTACTGGAGCAGGCCGACGTGGGGGCGGCGATCACGGTCACGGTGAGTTGGACCGACGGCGGCAACACGGCCGAGTCGCTCACCTCGGCCGCCACGGCCACGGTGACCGACACCAACGACGCGCCGACCGGCACGGTGACCATCAGCGGCACGGCGACCCAGGGAGAGATGCTGACGGCGGTGACGACCAGCATCGCCGACGCGGACGGTCTGGGGACCTTCAGCTACCAGTGGAAGCGCGGCGGAACCGCCATCCCCGGCGCCACCGGCGCCACCTACATGCTGACGCAGGACGACGTGGGGGCGACGATCACGGTGACGGTGAGCTGGACCGACGGCGGCAACACGGAAGAGTCGCTCACTTCGACCGCCACGGCGGAGGTGACCAACACCAACGACGCGCCGACCGGCGCGGTGACCATCAGCGGCACGCCGACCCAGGGAGAGACGCTGACCGCGGTGACGACCAGCATCGCCGACGCGGACGGTCTGGGGACCTTCAGCTACCAGTGGAAGCGCAGCGGAACCGCCATCCCCGGCGCCACCGGCTCCACCTACATGCTGACGCAGGACGACGTGGGGGCGACGATCACGGTGACGGTGAGCTGGACCGACGGCGGCAACACGGAAGAGTCGCTGACCTCGACCGCCACGGCGGTGGTGACCAACACCAACGACGAGCCTACCGGCGCGGTGACCATCAGCGGCACGGCGACGCAGGGGCAGACGCTGATGGCGGACACCTCCGGCATCGTCGACCCGGACGGCCCCGCCACGCTGACCTTCAGCTACCAGTGGAAGCGCGACGGCGCCGCCATCCCCGGCGCCACCGGCGCTACCTACGTACTGACGCAGGCCGACGTGGGGGCGGCGATCACGGTCACGGTGAGCTGGACCGACGACGGCGGCGCGGCCGAGTCGCTGACCTCGGACGCCACGGCGGAGGTGGCCGACATCAACGACGCGCCGACCGGCGCGGTGACCATCGACGGCACGGCGACGCAGGGGCAGACGCTGACGGCGGACACCTCCGGCATCGCCGACGCGGACGGTCTGGGGACGTTCAGCTACCAGTGGCATCGCGACGGAACCGACATTACCGGCGCCACCGGCGCTACCTACGTACTGGAGCAGGACGACGTGGGGGCAGCGATCACGGTCACGGTGAGCTGGACCGACGGCGGCAACACGGTCGAGTCGCTCACTTCGGCCCCCACGGCCACGGTGACCGACATCAACGACGCGCCGACCGGATCGGTGACCATCGACGGCACGGCGACCCAGGGAGAGACGCTGACGGCGGACACCTCCGGCATCGCCGACGCGGACGGTCTGGGGGCGTTCAGCTACCAGTGGAAGCGCGACGGAAGCGACATCCCCGGCGCCACCGACGCCGGCTATGTCCTGACGCAGGCCGACGTGGGGGCGGCGATCACGGTCACGGTGAGTTGGACCGACGGCGGCAACACGGTCGAGTCGCTCACTTCGGCCCCCACGGCCACGGTGACCGACATCAACGACGCGCCGACCGGCACGGTGACCATCAGCGGCACGGCGACCCAAGGGCAGACGCTGACGGCGGACACCTCCGGCATCGCCGACGCGGACGGTCTGGGGACGTTCAGCTACCAGTGGCAGCGTGACGGCGCCGACATCCCCGGCGCCACCGGCGCCAGCTACGTATTGGCGCAGGCCGACGTGGGGGCGGCGATCACGGTCACGGTGAGTTGGACCGACGGCGGCAACACAGTCGAGTCGCTCACTTCAGCCCCCACGGCCACGGTGACCGACACCAACGACGCGCCGACCGGCGCGGTGACCATCAGCGGCACGGCGACCCAAGGGCAGACGCTGACGGCGGACACCTCCGGCATCGCCGACGCGGACGGTCTGGGGACGTTCAGCTACCAGTGGCAGCGTGACGGCGCCGACATCCCCGGCGCCACCGGCGCCAGCTACGTATTGGCGCAGGCCGACGTGGGGGCGGCGATCACGGTCACGGTGAGTTGGACCGACGGCGGCAACACGGAAGAGTCGCTGACCTCGGCCGCCACGGCGGCGGTGACCGACACCAACGACGCGCCGACCGGCGCGGTGACCATCAGCGGCACGGCGTCCCAGGGAGAGACGCTGACCGCGGACACCTCCGGCATCGCCGACGCGGACGGTCTGGGGGCGTTCAGCTACCAGTGGCAGCGCGACGGAACCGCCATCCCCGGCGCCACCGCCGCTACCTACGTACTGGAGCAGGACGACGTGGGGGCGACGATCACGGTCACGGTGAGCTGGACCGACGGCGGCAACACGGTGGAGTCGCTCACTTCAGCCCCCACGGCCACGGTGACCGACACCAACGACGAGCCGACCGGCACGGTGACCATCAGTGGCACGGCGTCCCAGGGAGAGACGCTGACGGCGGACACCTCCGGCATCGCCGACGCGGACGGTCTGGGGACGTTCAGCTACCAGTGGCAGCGTGACGGCGCCGACATCCCCGGCGCCACCGGCGCCAGCTACGTATTGGCGCAGGCCGACGTGGGGGCGGCGATCACGGTCACGGTGAGTTGGACCGACGGCGGCAACACAGTCGAGTCGCTCACTTCAGCCCCCACGGCCACGGTGACCGACACCAACGACGCGCCGACCGGCGCGGTGACCATCAGCGGCACGGCGACCCAAGGGCAGACGCTGACGGCGGACACCTCCGGCATCGCCGACGCGGACGGTCTGGGGACGTTCAGCTACCAGTGGCAGCGTGACGGCGCCGACATCCCCGGCGCCACCGGCGCCAGCTACGTATTGGCGCAGGCCGACGTGGGGGCGGCGATCACGGTCACGGTGAGTTGGACCGACGGCGGCAACACGGAAGAGTCGCTGACCTCGGCCGCCACGGCGGCGGTGACCGACACCAACGACGCGCCGACCGGCGCGGTGACCATCAGCGGCACGGCGTCCCAGGGAGAGACGCTGACCGCGGACACCTCCGGCATCGCCGACGCGGACGGTCTGGGGACGTTCAGTTACCAGTGGCAGCGCGACGGAACCGCCATCCCCGGCGCCACCGGCGCTACCTACGTACTGGAGCAGGCCGACGTGGGGGCGGCGATCACGGTCACGGTGAGTTGGACCGACAGCGGCAACACGGTCGAGTCGCTCACTTCAGCCCCCACGGCCACGGTGACCGACACCAACGACGCGCCGACCGGCGCGGTGACCATCAGCGGCACGCCGACCCAAGGGCAGACGCTGACGGCGGACACCTCCGGCATCGCCGACGCGGACGGTCTGGGGACGTTCAGCTACCAGTGGCAGCGTGACGGCGCCGCCATCCCCGGCGCCACCGGCGCCAGCTACGTATTGGCGCAGGCCGACGTGGGGGCGGCGATCACGGTCACGGTGAGTTGGACCGACGGCGGCAACACAGTCGAGTCGCTCACTTCGGCCCCCACGTCAGAGGTGACCAACACCAACGACGAGCCGACCGGCGCGGTGACCATCAGCGGCACGCCGACCCAGGGAGAGACGCTGACCGCGGTGACCACCACCATCGCCGACCCGGACGGCCCCGCCACGCTGACCTTCAGCTACCAGTGGAAGCGCGACGGAAGCGACATCTCCGGCGCCACCGGCGCGACCTACGTACTGACGCAGGCCGACGTGGGGGCGGCGATCACGGTCACGGTGAGCTGGACCGACGACGGCGGCACGGCCGAGTCGCTGACTTCGGCCGCCACGGCGGAGGTGACCGACACCACCGACGCGCCCACGGCCACGTTGACCGCCGACCCGGCGACGATCACCGCGGGGCAGTCTTCCACGCTGCGCGTGACCTCCAGCAACGCCCAAAGCGCGGTCATTCAGCCCGGCGCCCTCTCCGTCAACCTCGACAACTCCGGCGCCGGCTCGGTCGAGGTCACCCCGACCGCCACCACCACCTACACGCTGACCGTCACCGACAACAACAGCGCCACCGCTACAGACACCGCCACGGTCACCGTGACCGACGCGCCCACGGCTACGCTCACTGCCGATCCGACGACGATCACCAGCGGGCAGTCCGCCACGCTCAGCGTGGCCTCCAGCAACGCCGTCAGCGCAATCATTCAGCCGGGCAACATCACGGTCACTCTCGATCAATCGGGCGCGGGCGCGGTCGCAGTCTCCCCAACACAGACAACGACCTACATCCTGACGGTGACCGACGCGAACAACGCTACGGCCACCGCTACGGTCACCGTCACCGTGACTGACGCGCCCACGGCCACGCTCAGCGCCACGCCCGCTACGATCGTGAGAGGCGCAAGCGCAACCCTGGAGTGGTCTTCGACCAACGCCGTCAGCGCGGAGATCGATCAGGGCATCGGCGCGGTCGCGCTGTCGGGTACGCAGAGCGTCTCGCCAACCGCCACCACCACCTACACGCTGACCGTCAGCGCCGCGAACGGCGCGAAGGCCGAGGCTCAGGCTGCGGTCACCGTCAGCGATCCGCCGCCGCCCGGCGCGCGGACGATCGACACGGTCGCGGGGAGCGGAACGCCGGGGTTCAGCGGGGACGGCGGCGAGGCGGCCAAAGCGCAATTCAACACCCCCGCCGGCGTAGCGCTGGACGCACAGGGCAACCTGTACATCGCCGATACCTACAACCACCGCGTGCGCAAGGTCGACGCCGCCACGGGCAACATCGACACGGCCGCGGGAGACGGGCTGAACGCCCCCGCCGACGTAGCTATAGACGGGGCGGGCAACCTGTACATCGCCGATACGGGGAACAACCGCATCCTCATCGTCGATGCCGCGGGCGCCATCGTCGACGCGGTGACGGGGACGCAAGCCTCGGGGCCGCTGAGCAGCATGCCCAGCGGCGCAGCGCCGGCCGCAGCGGGCAACCAGTACATTGCCGATACGGGGAACAACCGCATCCTGATGCAAGCCTCGGGGCCGCTCAGTATGCCCAGCGGCGTAGCGCTGGACGCAGAAGGCAACCTGTACATCGCCGATACGGGTAACGACCGCATCCTCATCGTCGATACCGCGGGCGCCATCGTCGACACGGTGACGGGGACGGAGGCCTCGGGGCCGCTGAGCATGCCCAGCGGCGTAGCGCCGGCCGCAGACGGTAACCTGTACATCGCCGATACGGGCAACCACCGCGTCCTCAGCGTCGATGCGGAAGGCGCCATCGACACCGTCGCGGGGACGGGAATACAAGGGTTCGACGGGGACGGCGGCCCGGCGGTCGAGGCGCAACTCAACGCCCCTTCCGGCGTGGCCGTGGACGCGGAGGGCGCCTACCTGTACATCGCCGATACGGGCAACCAGCGCATCCGCGCGGTCGACGCCGCGGGTAACATCGACACGGTGGCGGGAACGGAGACGAGCGGGTCCGACGGGGACGGCGGCTTGGCCGGCGCGGCGCAACTCAACGCTCCTGCCGGCGTAGCCGTGGACGCCGAGGGCAACGTGTACATCGCCGATACGGGCAACCACCGCATCCGCAAAGTGGACGCGCCGCCCGACGAGACGGTTCCGCCCGAGCCGCCCGTCGGGCCTCGTCCGGAGCCGGAATTGCCGGCGGTGCGCGCGCGGACGTTCGAGTTCTCGTTCGTGCTGGCGCAGGACGCCGAACCGGCGGCGCAACAGGTCGTGCTGTACGCCGAGAACGGCGCGGCGAACTTCCGCGCGCAGCCCGGCCCCCAGTGGATCGGGGCGGAGCCGGCGAGCGGCCGCCTGGAGGAAGACGAAGAGACGACGATTACGGTCACGGCGGATCCGGCCGGGCTGCGCGTAGGAGCGTATCGCGGGCGGCTGTACATCCGCTCGGAGGGGCGTCTCACGGGGCGGGTGTGGGTAGCCTTGGAAGTGCTGCCGCCGGTGGGTCCGGCGGTGGCCGAGCGCGGCGTGTTCAACGCGGCGGTGCAGAGCGCCTTAGGCGCGCGGACGAATCCGTTCAGCGCGGTGCGGCTGCTGCCGGTGGCGCCGGGTTCGATGGTTGTGGTGTCGGGCGAGAACTTCACCGGCGGCGAGTCGTTTGAGGCGGGGGGCTTCCCGCTGCCTGTGAGTCTGGGCGGGGTCAAGGTGAAGTTCGACGGACTGGAGGCGCGGCTGTTTGCGGTCAGTCCGCAGCGTATCGAGGCGCAGTTGCCCTCCCTGCTGAACCTGGAAGCGCTGGCGGGCGGCGGCGCGGCGACGGCGGCGGTGGTGGTGGAGACGGCGGAGGGCGGCAGCTACGCGCGGCGTTTCGTTACAGCCGCGCAGGCGCCGGGCATCTTCACGGCGTCGGGCGAGGGGCGGGGCCAGGGGGCGGTGCTGTTCTCGGACACGGGGGCGTTGGCGGCGCCGCGCGGCTACGCTGCGGAGAGCCGGCCGGCGCGGGCGGGAGAGGTGTTGGAGATTTACGCTACGGGCTTGGGGCCGGTGTATCCGCCGGTTGCCGACGGGGAGAACTCGTGCGGGCCTGAGGGGGTCTGCTTGGCGGACGGCGCGAACTTGGTGTTGCGGCGCACGGTCGAGCGGCCGCGGGTGAGCATCGGCGGCGTGGAGGTCGCAGATGAGGCTGTGCTGTTTGCGGGCTTGGCGCCGGCGCTGGCGGCGGTGAACCTGGTCGTGGTGGAGGTTCCGCAAGGGATCGAGCCGTCCGCCGCGGCGGAGGTGACGATCGCCGGCGACGGCAGAGCGAGCCAACCGGGCGTCACGATCGCCGTCGAATAAGGGGCGCCGTGCAGTATTGCCGGCATCCTCTATGCCGGCCGGGCCGATTCGCTCAGGTACTGCAGTCGATGGAGGCGTGAATAAATCCCGCCTTTGGCGAGCAACTCCCGGTGCGCGCCGCTTTCCGCCACGCGCCCCTTGTGCATGACCAGAATGCGGTCGGCGCGTCCGATCGTCGAGAGCCGGTGGGCGATCACGATCGACGTTCTGCCGGCGAACAGCGTCTCCAGCGTCTTGCGGATTTCGTGCTCGGTCTCCGAGTCGACGCTGGACGTGGCTTCGTCCAGGATCAGAAACGGCCTGTTGTGAGCCAACGCGCGGGCAAAGCCGACGAGCTGCTTGCGGCCGGCCGAGAGCGAGGCGCCCCGTTCCAGCATCGGCTCGTCGTAGGCGGCGGGCAACGATTGGATGTATTTCTCCAGGTGGGCGTTGGCGGCCGCTCGGCGGACGGCGGCGGCGTCGACCTCGGGCGAGTTCATGCCGATGTTGTCGGCGAGCGACCCGGCGAATAAATACGGGTCTTGCAGGACAATGCCGAATTGCTTGCGCAGTTGTCCAACCGGCCAGTCGCGAATGTCGCGCCCGCCGACGAGGATCGCCCCTTTCTGGATTTCGTAGAAGCGCAGCAACAGGCTCACGAGCGTAGTTTTGCCGGCGCCGGTGTGGCCGACGACCGCCAGCATCCGATTCGGCTGCGCGGTGAAGCTGACGTCTTCGAGCACCCAATCCTCGTTTTTGTAGGCGAACCACACGTTGCGGAATTCCACGCTCAAGTCGCCGGCGCCGACCGGCTCGCCTAGCGCCGTCTCGGCGGCCGCGGGCGGCGTGTCGAGCAACTGAAAGATGCGCTCTGCGCCGGCCATCGCCGCTTGCAGAATGTTGTATTTCTCGGCCAGATCCTGGATCGGACGGAATACCCGCGCGCCGTACTGCATGAAGGCCACCACCACGCCGAGCGTCAAGCTGCCTTCGACCACCCCCTTGCCGCCGAAGAAAATCAACATGGCCAGTCCCGCGACGCCGATGAGCTCGATGGTCGGATAGAAAAGCGCGTGCGCGCGGATGGCCTTGTAGTTGGCTTGGCGATGCTCTTCATTGATGGCGGCGAACTCGTCGAGCGCCGCCTGCTCGTGATTGAACAGTTGGATCTCGGAGATGCCGGTGAACGTTTCCTGCAGGAACGCGTTGATCTTGGCGACCGCGGCGCGCATGGCGCGGAAGCCGGCCCGCGCATGTTTTCTGAACAGGAAACTCACCAGCGCCGTCAGCGGCGCGATCGACAGGAACACCAGAGTCAGGACCGGACTGAGATACAGCATCACCCCGAAGGCAAACGCCAGCGTCAGGATGTCGCCGGCTATGGCCACGACCCCGGAGGTGAAGAGCTCGTTCAGCACGTCCACATCGGTGGTTATCCGCGTCACGATGCGGCCGATCGGCTGCCGGTCGAAATACGGCACGCCGAGACCCTGCAATTTCGCGAAGATTTCACGCCGCAAGTCATGCATCGTCCGCTGGCCGGTCAAGTTCATGACATGGATATGGAAGTAACGCGCCGCGAAGCCCGCGAGCAGGACGGCAAGGTACAGGGCGGAAACGGCTATGAGGCCGTTGACGGGGTCTTCCGGCAGCAGCGAGTCGAGCGGAGAACGCTCTTCCGGCGCGGGTCTCAGGTAGCGGTCGACAGCGACTTTGGTGAGATACGGACCGGTCACTCCGAGCAGGGAATGCAGCACCAGCAGCGCAAGCGAGAGGCCGACAAAGGTTCTGTACGGGCGCAGGTAAGCTGCCAGCCGGCCCATCAGCTTCGAGTCGTAAACCCGGCCCAACGGCGCTTCCGAGCGCGCGGATTCGCCGCCGATCGTTCGTTGCGGGCTCAATTTTTCGCCAGCTCCTCTTCGATCAGTTGGCGGCTGTGTAGCCGGTGGTAGAGGCCGCCGCGATCCAACAGCTCTTGGTGCGAGCCGGTCTCGACGATGCGGCCTTCATCGAGGACGACGATGCGGTCGGCATGCCGGGCGGCGGAGACCCGATGAGACACCATCAGCATCGTGCAGTTGCGCAGCCTCGATTGGAGGCGGGTCAAAATGTGGTGCTCCGTTTCGGTATCGACGCTCGCTGTCGCGTCGTCGAGGATCAGAATGCGCGGATGTCGAACGAGCGCCCGGGCCATCGCGGTTCTTTGCTTCTGGCCGCCCGACAGTGTGATCCCGCGCTCGCCGACAAACGTGTCCAGTCCGTCGGGAAAACCTGCAACGTCGGTATCGAAGTTCGCTGCGGCAACGGCCTCTTCGACCTCCCATTGCTCGGCCTCGGGCGCGCCGAGCCGAATGTTGTCGTCGATCGACCGGCTGAACAGAAACGTTTCCTGGGGGACAAGACCCACGGCGCGGCGGAGCACATCCAGCGGCACGACGCGCGCGTCGCGGTCGTCGATGAGAACCCGGCCTTTGTTGGGATCGAGCAAACGCGGAATCAGATTCACCAGCGTCGATTTCCCGCTGCCGATCGAGCCGACGATGGCCAAGCTGCGGCCTGCCGGCACGTAGAGATTGACATCCTTGAGGGCCGGTTCTCTCGCGCCCGGGTACTGTACGCTCACGTTCTCGAACTCGATGTCGCCGCGCACCGCGCGGATCGCGTAATCCGTCGTCTCCCCGTCGGCGATTGACGGACGCTGCTGCATCAACTCGGTCAAGCGCTCCAGGGACGCGGTCCCGCGCTGCAAGATGTTGACCACGATTCCCAGCCCGATCATCGGCCAAGTCAGCACGGGCAGGAAAGAAATGAACATGAGGAACGTGCCCACGGTAATTTCGCCGCGCAGGACCCGCCAGCCGCCGAATCCCAGGACGGCGATATAAGTGAGGCCGACCAACACTTCGAGCAGGGGATAAAACACCCGCCAGATTCTGATCAACCCGAGGTTGTCGTTCAGATAGTCGTCGTTCAGCTTGCGGAAGCGTTCCTGCTCTTGCGGGCCCTGCCCGTACGCTCGCAGCATGCGGATGTTTGCCAAATGTTCCTGGACTCTGGCGCTGATCGCCGAAAACCGCTCCTGTATCTTTTTGAACTGCGCGTGGGTCCGCCGGCCGAAGTAGCCGGCCGAGATCGACACCAGCGGCATGGGGGCGAAGATCAGCAGCGTCAGCACCCAATCCGTCGCCGCCGTCACGATCATGACGGCAATGAAGGTGACCGCGATCTCGGAGGTGTACATGATCCCCGGACCGAGCAGCGAGCGCACCTGCGCCAAGTCGTTCGTCGCGCGGGCCATCAGGTCTCCGGTGCGATAGCTGTCGTAGAAACGCCTGGAAAGCGTCACCAGATGGGCGCTCAGGTCGTTGCGCAGATCGTATTCGATATCGCGCGAGAGCGTGATCAGGATCCAGCGCATGTAGTATTGACCGACCGCCTTGAGTCCGGCGGCGCCTATCATTGCCGCGGCGTACCAACCCAGCCCTTCGACCGTGAAATCGGCCGAGAGATAATCGACCGACCGCCCGATAATGTAGGGCAGCGCCGCCGCCATGCCGCTGCGCCAGCACAGCATGAAAAAACCCGCCGCATACCGCCAGCGGTAGCGAACCATGTAGGGAACTAAATTGCCGAGGGTTGACAGAAGGCGTACCTACAAGCGGTAGAGCATCAGATAAACGAGGACGCCGGTCACGGAAACGTACATCCAGATCGGCCAGGTCCATTGGGCTATGCGCCGGTGCCGGTCGAATTGCCCGCGCCAGGCGCGGTACAAGGTCAGCAGCGCCAAGGGGACGACCGCCGCGGCCAGGACGATATGCGTGATCAATACCGTGAAATAGACCGGCCGAATCCATCCCTGCCCTGCGAACGCAACGGAGCCGACCCGATAGTGATAAACCAGATAGCAGGCTAGGAAGACCGCCGACACGCAGAATGCTGAGGTCATGCAGGCTTGATGGCGTCGTTTGTCTCCCCTGCGGATGAAGTAATAACCGGCGCCGAGCAGCATGGCCGCGAGCGCGTTCAAGCTCGCGTTCACAGTGGGCAGATCGGTGACTTCCACGAGAGCAGAGCGGCGTATCAACTCAAGTTTCCGGCGGCGGGCCGCGAAGTCTGACGCCAAGCGAAGACCAGAGCGGCGATGCCGAAGCCGACGGCAACCGCCCAACAAACAGCCGGCGACGGGTCGGATTCGGAAACGCCTGCGCCCAGCAGACGCCGCAAACCGGTCACCCCGTAGGTCAGGGGATTGACGGTCATCACCCAGCGAATCCATCCGGACGAGCCGTCAACGGGGAAGACCCCGCCCGACAGCAGCCACATCGGCATCAGCACGACGTTCATGATCGAATGGAACCCCTGCACCGAGTTGAGCCGCCAAGCGAAATAAAACCCGAGCGCGGTGAGGCCGAACGCCATCAGCAAAACCATCGCGAACACGGCCGGAAGCGCGCTCGGGGCGAGCGAAACGCCGGCGAGAGGAGCCAACGGCAGAAGCAGCAGCCCTTGCAACGCGCCGATGGTCGTTGCTCCCAGAATCTTGCCCAGCGCCAGCGCCAAGCGCGGCGCCGGCGCTACGAGAACGGAGAGCAAAAATCCTTCCCGGCGGTCTTCGATGATCGAGATGTTGGCAAAAATCGAGGTGAAGAGCACCGCCAGCGTGACCGCGCCGGGAAAGAAAAACTGCGCATAAGTTTCGTTCGACGTTTGCAGCGACGAGCCGAACCCGGAACCCAGCACGAACCAGAACAGCAGCGGAGTCGAAAGACTGCCAATCACCCGGCTGCGCTGCCTGTAGAACCCTTGAATCTCCCGCTGCCACAGCGTGAAAACGCTCATCCACAGGCTCGGACTTGCCGGGCGCTCGGCCGCGGCGGCGGGCGCAACAGTGCTGATGCCTTGAGGCGGGGAGGCCATCGGATGCTTGGCGGCGGTCCTCTCGGGACCGAACATTCATTCTAGTCGACTCGCGTGAAGCGCCGCGCCGGACGGGGACTGCGCAACGCCCGGCGCCGCGGGCTTTACAAATCGAGCAGGTAGCCCCTCTTGCCGACGTTCGCAGCCAGCGTCGGACCCATGCGGACGACTCGCCCCGCGGCTTCATGGATGTGCCCGCAGAAAAAATATGCCGGAGGATGGGCGTCCAGGAACGCGCGAACGGCGCTGCTGCCGAAATGCAGGCCGCCCGCCGATTCGTCCAAGGGGCTGTCGAGCGGCGGCGCGTGGCAAACCAATACAAGCGGTTTCAGTTCCGCGAATTTGGCCAGCCGCTGCTCGATTTCCTGCTCGCTGTATTCGCCGGGCGTGTCGAACGGCGTCGGGTTGGAGTAACCGAGCCCGCCGAAATGCGTGCCGCCGACCTCGATTGCGGCATCGTGAAAGTTGCGAAAACCCAATTGCGCGCAGAATTCCGCGATCTGCCGGTCGGTTTCGTTGTTGCCCGGCATCGCCCACAGTCTCTCGCCCAGCGGCGCCAGGATTTCGCCGCAGTCGTCCAGGGGCGCCGGCCATGTCACCAAGTCGCCTGCGGCGATGTAGATGTCGGCTTCGACCGCAACCGCCCGCTGCAGCGCTCGCAAATCGCCGTGGATGTCGGAAAAGATCTGAACCCGCATTGCGTATCAGTGTACCGGGCGGCAGCCGCGCCGGATTCAACCTACGCGGCGGGTAGCGGCAAGCCGCTCTTCGGCTTTGGCCAAAACCTGCGCCTCGGCCTCTGCTTTGCTCGCGGCTTGGGCGCGCGCGACGATTGCGCCGGGGGAGACGTTATCCGCTTTGGCGTGATAAGTCTGGCCGAGTCTGTACGAGACGATGCGGGCCGGCCATCCGGCCAGTTCCAGCATGCGCTCGGAATAGTCTTCGGTTTTCATGCGCCCCTGGCGACGGCTGCGCCGACTAGATTGCCCCACTCGGTCCAGGAACCGTCGTAGTTGGTCACGTTTTCGTAGCCCAGCAAATACTTGAGCACGACCCAGGAGTGGCTCGAACGCTCGCCGATGCGGCAGTAAGCGACGATCGGTTTGGTTCCCGTGATGCCGGCGCCCTCGTAAAGAGCCTTCAATTCGTCGTAGCTCTTGAACGTGCCGTCGGCGTTACATGCCTTGCCCCAGGGGATATTCGACGCGCCGGGAATGTGCCCGCCGCGCTGGCAGGTTTCGGGCAGTCCCGGAGGCGAAAGAATTTCGCCGCTGAATTCAGCGGGGCTGCGGACATCGACCAATTCTACGGCGCGATTGCTTACCGATGCGGCGACCTGCGGCAGGAACGCGCGGATCGAAAAATCAGGCTCCGCGGCCTTGTAGTCCGCGGCCGCAACAGCCGGCGCTTCCGTCGTCAACTCGCGTCCTTCGGCAAGCCACTTCACGCGCCCGCCGTTCATCAACCGCACGTCGGCGTGGCCGTAAATCTTGAGCTGCCAGAGCGCCCAGGCCGCGAACCAGTTGTTGTTATCGCCGTAGAGCACGACGGTCGTATCGTTCGAGATGCCGCTGTCGGACATCAATTTTTCGAACGCGGCCCGCGGAATGATGTCCCGGCGAACGGTGTCGCAAAGCTGGCTGTTCCAGGCCCAGCCGACGGCGCCGGCAATGTGGCCTTCGTCGTAAGATCCCGTATCGACATCGACTTCGACGACGCGCACGGAGTCATCCCCCGCGCGCTCGGCGACCCAATCCGTGCCGACCAGGATTTCAGGATGCGCGTAGTTTCCCATTTCTTCTCCTCCAGGTTGCTTCCCGGTGGGAAAAACCATTATAAACACAACGCCGGCGGTCGCGGGCTTTGCCGGCGTCCGGCGATGACTCAGGGGCGGCTCGTGGCGAGCCGGTACATGCCGCCCGCGCATTCTGCGAGCGCTTCTTTGAGCAATGGATACGGTCTGCCGTACCCGTCGAGCAAGCCGGAATGCTGGCGGTCCTGCTTGCGCGGGACAAGATTCGAGGCGTCGATCAAGCCGCAGTAGTGCCAACCCACGAATTCCGGGCGCGCGAACGCGCTGCGGAAGAACTCGACCGTCCAGTCTGCGCGCTGCTCGATACTGTCGGCAACAGGCCCGTAGGGCCGGGGCATGGTCGGGGTGATCATCGTGAACGCGGAATCGCCATTGATGAACGGCTTGTCGACGAGTTTCGACCAGCGATCCAGCCCGGGCTTTTGCACTTCGTATCGAGCGTACATTTGGTAGAACACGATGTCCGTGAACCGGCTTGTGACCGGTAGCACGGTGTCCAGCGTATCGGTATTGGCATTGAGCTTGTCGCCGATGAACATGTGGTTCGGATCGTGCCTCCGAATGGCTTCCCGCGCGGTCCGGTAGTACCGGGCCACGACGCGCTGTAGGAACTCGACGTTATCGCGGGATTCGTTGCCGTTCGAGAGATCCGTTCGCGGCCTCCAGCCCGCGGCGGCTGCGAGCGCTCCGAACGAGTCGAACCGGGCGCCGTATGTCGCGTTGAAGTCGCGAATCTCTCCCCGATAGATATCCCGCATGGTCTCGACGTACGCCAACTTTCCGGGAGCTTGCGGACCCAGGTTCCGCAAGCGGCGCGGCCAGCCGATACGAGACTTCCGGCGAGCTCCGCCGATCACATCGGGCCGCTCGCGGCAATCCTCCTCTGTCAGCAGCGGGCAATCCGTCATGGCGTAGCCAAGCAGAAACGGATCGTCCCTTGCGGGGGCGGCGAGCTCGCTCGCGAGCCGGTCGCAGCGGCGCGCGAACTCGCCGGCAAAGACATCGAGGAAGTTGTCGTCGGGAATCTCGGTCTTCCAATGCGGGATATCCACGAAACGTATCGGCTGGAGATAGGGCAGGGACGGCTGCGGCGCGTTGACGACCGCCAGCGAGTTGTGGACTCCTATGCTGTTGAAGCCGTACTCGCGGCACGCGCGCAGGAACCACGCTTTCAGCGCGGTTCGAAACCGGGGGCCTTTCAATTCGCCAACGCCCAGCCGCGCCTTCCAGGCATCCTTGTTGTATTCCTGTTGAAACAGGTCGGGATACAAGTGGTTGACGCCAAAGCTGAGGAAGGCGTTCCCCGCAGGCGTCACCAGCCACCATCGCTCGTCCTTCTCCACGCGGAAGAAACCGGTGGCTTCGAATTTCCTGCCGGTCCAGCCGCCGAAACGGTCGAACTCTTCGGTTGCGGCCCCGCCGGCGCCCGACCCGCGCGCGATGAAAGGATGGGTAACTGCGGCGGCCGTTGCCGCGCGGAGCAGCTCGCGCCGGTTCATCCTGCCAAGCTTCCCGCCCACATTCTACCTTCCAACCCGGCTGTCGCGGGTCGCTGCCAACAAGCTACTCGCCGGACGACCAGGCAACGCGGAACTCCGGATAAAGCGTCAGGCCGCCGCAGGCGAACAGCGTCTGGCCGGTAATGTACGAGGCTTCGTCGGAGGCCAGAAAGGCAAATACCGCGGCGATTTCCTCCGCTTCTCCTGCCCTGCCCATCGGAATGTGGCTCTCGACCTCGCTGCGGGCAACGGGGTCGTCGATCCAGGCCATGTTGATCGGCGTCACGATCGCCCCCGGACCCACTGCGTTGACGCGGATGCCGCGGTCGGCGTATTCCAGCGCCAGCGACTTGGTGAGGTTCTCCATGCCGCCTTTCGAAATCGAGTAGGAAAGATACTTCGGCTTGGGGATGATCTCGTGGACGCTGGAATTGTTGACGATCACGCCGCCGCCCTCGCGGGACAAGAAGTGCCGGATCGCCGCGCGGGAACACAGATAACAACCGCGCAGATTCACGCCGAGAATGCGGTCGAAGTCCGCGGTCAGGCTTTCGTGGCTGGCGGCGGGTTTCTGAATGCCGGCGTTGTTGATCAGCACGTCGAGACGGCCCCAACCGGCGAGAATTTCGCCGATCATGTCGTGTACCGGCTGTTCCTGCGAGACATCGGCCTTGTGCAAGCTGCATTGCGCGTCGGCGTAGCCGCCGGTCTCATGGGCGGCGCGTATGCGGTCCGCCGTTTTCCCCGCCTCGACGTCGTTGCGGCTGTAGTTGACCGCGATGTTGCCGCCCTCTTGCGCCAGCCGCACCGCGATCGCTCTACCGATGCCCGTGGAAGCGCCGGTCACGAGAATGTTTTTCCCTACAAAGCGTTGCTGCATCGCGATTTTTCCTGTTTTCGCAGAGGAGCGGCAGCACGGCCGCCGCCTCATTCCCCAATGTCATTCGATTGTACAATCCGCTCCGCGGGCGCCGCGTTTTACACTAGGAGGTTGTTCGTCGGGTTCGATGGATGAAGATCCTGGTTTCTGCCGGTGAAGCTTCCGGCGACCGCTACGGCGCGGAGCTCGTCGCCGCTTTGCGCAAGCGCCTCCCGGAGGCGGATTTTTTCGGCTGCGGCGGGCGCTATCTCAGAAAGGAAGGGCTGCGGGCGGTCATCCGCGCCGAGGACCTGGCAGTAGTCGGGCTTTTCGAGGTCGCGCGTCACATCCCGAGGATATATCGCCGGTTTCGGCAGTTCGTCGCGGCGGTCCGGGCCGAAAAGCCGCAACTCGCGATTCTGATCGACGCGCCCGATTTTCACCTCCGCCTGGCGAAGAAACTGCGCCGGCTCAAGATTCCGATCGCCTATTATGTCGCTCCCCAGGCCTGGGCTTGGCGCAAGGGGCGGGTTAAAACGCTGCGGCGGCTGATCGACCGCCTGCTGGTGATCTTTCCGTTCGAGGAGGAATTTTTTTTCGAGCGCGGCGTCAAGACGACATTCGTCGGGCACCCTTTGGCCGGCCGCGTCCGTGTTTCGACCGACCGCGGGACATTTTTCCGGGAACACGGTCTCGACCCGCAAAAGCGCTTGATCGCCCTGCTGCCGGGCAGCCGCCGCGGCGAGTCTTTGCGGCATCTTCCGGCGTTGGAAAAAGCGGCGGCGATCCTCTCGAAGCGGGGCGGAATTCAGCTCATCCTGCCCGCCTCCGCCACGACGGGCAGGGATTTTTTTGCGCAACGCTGGCGCGGTCCCGAAGTCGTCATTGTCGAAGAGCAAACCCAGGATGCCGTGGGCCACGCCGACCTCGCTTTGGTCGCCAGCGGCACGGCGACCGTCGAAACCGCCCTGCTCGGCACGCCCATGGTTACCTTTTATCGGCTCGCCTGGCCGAGTTATTGGCTCGCGAAAATGCTTGTCCACGCGCCCTTCTACAGCATGGTCAACCTTCTCGCCGGGCGGAAGGTCGTCCCCGAGCTTATCCAACGCGATTGCACCGGCGGGAAACTTGCGGCCGAGTCCGTCCGTCTCCTTTTGCAGGAGCCCGCGCGGCGCCGCATGGTCGAGGAACTGGCGGAGATCGAAGGGAAGCTGCATGCCGGCGTCCCAGCGGCGGAACGCGCGGCCGAAGCGATATGCGAACAATATTCTTTACAGAGCGTATGAAGAGCATTGCCGTTTCGTTTCTCCTGCTGCTTGCGGCGGCGGCCCCGGTTTCCGCGCAGGACGTTCCGCTGATCGATGTCGAGGACTACGACATCACCGCCCGCGTCGACTTGCTCGCGCAGACGTTGGAAGCGGAAGTCCGGGTGCGGTTCACGCCCCGCGAACCCACGAACATGGCGGTTTTCGAGCTGCACAACGGGCTCAATGTCGATGCGGCGCAGACGGCCGACGGCTCGAGCCTTAACCCGCTCCGCTACCGCCAGGACTTCACGATCCATCTCAGTTTTCCGCAAACGCTCCCCGCCGGCGAGCCCCAAATCGTCGACTTCCGCTACGGGGGCCGTCTGAAAGGCTACGAGGAGTCGCCCGTCGAGGGCTACAGCCTGGCGCAGATCGATGCCGACCGCGCGTTTCTGCTCTATGCGGCCCGCTGGTTTCCCGTCAACGGATACGGCGCCGACCGCTTTACCTCGAAAATCAAGATCATCACCGGCGAGGGCATGAAAGTGATCGGCAGCGGCATCGGCCTGCGCAGCGAGGGCATCGAAGGCGTCGAGCACGTGTTCGAGTTCAGCTACCCTTCGTTCCCCGGCACGATTGCGATTGTCCCGGATAACGGCGTCAGCACTGAAACCGACGGCGTCGCCACGACGGTTTATTTCGATTCCGCCTCGGAAGATCTTGCCCGGGAATACGGCCAAGCGACCGGAGAGATCGTGAACTTTTACTCCGACCTGTTCGGCGCGCCCTATTCCAAATCTCTCGCGGTCATCGAGACGGATGAGTACGCTCCCAGCGGGTATTGGGCGCCCGGAATGATCTTCATGAGCCCTTACGGCATACGGCAGGCCGTCAACCGCCGCTTGCTCGGCACGCTCGTCGCCAATCAGTGGTGGGGCGCGCTTGTCGGCCCCGGCAACCGCAACCACCTGTGGCTTGTCGACGGCCTGGCGTATTACTCCGCATTGCTCGAGATCGAGGAGATGGAGGGCGAAGAAGCGTTCGAGACCCACGTCCGCGAGGCCCGCATCGAATCGCTGACCTACACCGACGTGCCCATGATCCAGGCCGGCCGCCTGACCGATTTTTCTCCCGAAATGAATGCGCTGACCGGAGCGCGCGGGGTCATGGTGCTGCACATGCTGCGCTGGACCGTGGGAGACGACGCATTTTTCGAAACCCTCAGGAAACTGATCGACGAACGAACCTGGAAATCGATCACCACCGACGGCTTCCGCGAGTTGGCGGAAAACGTCAGCGGCAAAGACCTCGATCCGTTTTTCCTGCAGTGGACCGAATCGACGGCGACGCCCGAGTTCGAGCAGGAATACACGATCTATCGGCTCGGCGGCGGACAGGGCTTCCGCATCATCGGCAAGGTCCGCCAAGACATGGACACGTTCAGCATGCCGGTCGAGCTCAAGATCGAAACCGAGGGCGAACCGGAATACCAGGTGATCGACGTGACCGGCACATCGTCGGACTATTCCCTGGAAACGTTCGGCAAGCCCAGTCAGGTCATCCTCGACCCGCGCAATCGCATCCTGCGCTTCGACGACGAGATCCGCGTCCTCGTGGCCATCCGCAAAGGCGAGCAGATCGTCGAGCTGGGCTACTACCAGGACGCGCTGCTCGAGTATCAGCGCGCGCTCGACATCAACCGCTACAGCTCGCTGACCCATTTTCGGATCGGCGAAGTTTTCTTTCTGCAGAACAACTACCAGTCGGCGGCGAACGAGTTTCGCGAGGCGCTCAACGGCGACCGGGAACCCGCTTGGACCGAGGTCTGGGCGCACATCCACCTCGGCAAAATCTTCGACATTACAGGCCAGCGGGAACGCGCGGTCAATGAGTACCAGCTCGCCATCCGCACCCGCGACGATACCCAGGGCGCTCAGAACGAAGCGCGCAAGTACCTGGAAAGTCCTTACCGGCGACCCAAACGGAAAGAAACCATCTACTAATCCGCATATCCGCTCGGAATTCGCGGACTCCCGGCTATAATATCTGCACGGACGCCGCGTACTCGCGGCCCTGCTCGATAGCTATCGAGTTCATCTTGCGAGGAGGAGGCGAAATGTTCCGATTGACTTTCCCGGCGCTGTGCGTTATGGCGCTCATGATGTCCGCTTGCGGGGGGGAGATGGAGACCCCGGAGCCCGAACCCATGTCCTGGCCGGAAGTGGCCGGCTATGCGTTGATGGAAATTCCGCCCGACAACGAAATGACCGCGGCGAAGGTCGCCCTTGGCAAGCAGCTTTACTACGACAAGCGCCTCAGCGGCGACGGCGCGCGGTCTTGCTACGGCTGCCATCTCAAGGAGAACGGCTTGACCGACGGGCGTCCCACCGCGCTCGGCGCGTTCGACAAGCAACTGACGCGGGCCGCTCCGACCATGTGGAACGTCGGCTACTACGAGTCGCTGTACTGGGACGGTCGTTCCGGCGCGCTTGAAAAACAGGTCAAAGGCGCTTGGAGCGGCGGCAATATGGGCGCCTCCGGCAACGACGGCGCGCCGTCGATGGACGACGTCTGCGCCAAGCTGAACGAGATTCCCGGATACGCCGAGCAGTTTCAGGCGGTCTTCGGCGGACCGGCGACGCCCGACCACGTCGCTTACGCGGTGGCGGCCTTCATGCGCACCATCGTCACCACCACGGAAAACTCCCGTTTCGTCGCTTTCCGCAACGGCGCCGAGGACGCTCTGAACGAACAGGAGAAGCGCGGTTGGACGATCTTTTCGGAAAAGGCGAAATGCACCAACTGCCATGACGGGCTGCTTCTCGCCGACATGCAATTCCATAACGTTGGAATCGGCATGGATGCCGAGAACCCCGACATCGGCCGCGCCAAGATTTCGGAAGACGAGCAAGACACCGGGGCCTTCAAGACGCCGAGTCTCTACGATATTTCGAAGTCCGCGCCGTACTTTCACGACGGCAGCGTAGCCACGCTGGAAGAAGCCGTCGAGTTGATGACCAGCGGCGGCAAGCCGAACGAGTATCTCGACGTGGACAACTTGGCCGACGCCAAGAACGCCGACCTGAGCGACGACGAAAAAGCCGACCTCGTTGCTTTCCTGAAAGCGCTCGACGTGGAGTACACGATCGAAGAGCCGATGCTTCCGTAGTGTCGTTGGCGCAAGCCGAAACGGTCAACAGGAGGCGCGGGCCGGGAGCCGCCCGAAGGCGGGCCGCCGCGGGCCGGCTGTTTTTCTGCCTTCTCGCCCCGTTTCCGACGCCGGCGCAAGATGCGCTGCTGATCGAGCATGCGCTGTTGATCGACGGCAGCGGCTCCCCGCCCCGCGGAGACGCCGCGATCCTGATCGAGGACGGGCGCATCTCGCGCGTCGGCGGTTCCGGCTCCATACAGGCCCCGGCAGGCGCCGGAGTCATCGATGCGGCGGGCAAAACGATTGTCCCCGGAATCGTCAACCTCCGCGGCCACATCGGCTTGGCGTCCGAACTGCTGCAGGCGGACGATTGCTGCACGAGAGAGAACGTATTGCGCCAACTCGGGGTTTACGCCTCATTCGGCGTGACAACCGTTGCAAGCTCGGGCAGCGGCATGGAGCTCGTCGCAGAGGTCCGCGACCGGATCGACGCCGGTGAAATTCGCAACGCCGCGCGGGTGTTGACGGCGCTCCGGGGCTTCACCCCGAAAGGCGGATATCCGAGCCGCAGCGACGGTTTCGCGGGCTTGGCTCACGAGACGGATTCCGCGCGGGAAGCGCGGCGGCGGGTCGACGCACTGGCCGATTTTGGAGTCGATTTCGTCCATCTGTGGACGGACCGCCGCGATAACGCCGCGGACGGTTTCGACCCCAAGGTCTATCGAGCGGTCATTCGGCGGGCCAAGGCGCGCGGATTGCCCGTCAGCGCTCAGACGCCGCGCCTGGAAGACGCCAAACGCCTGGCCGCAGCGGGGGCGGACATCCTGACGCAAAGCGTCACAGACCGCGCCGTCGACCGCGAATTCACCGAATTGCTTCTCAAAAACGAGATTGTCTATGCGCCGGCGCTCACGGCCGAGCAGGCCGCGTTCGAATACGGCGACCGCGCGGAATGGCTGTACGACAACTTCTTCAAGCGATCGATTCCCAGCGGCATCACGCCGCTTCTCAACGGCGAGGTGCTGATGCGACAGGCCCTGGACCCGGACCGTTCGCGGCGAATTTTCGCCTTCGAACAGGCCAAGCGCAATCTCAAGACGCTTGCCGCTGCCGGTGTGCGCATCGGCCTGGGCACGGGCTCGGGCCCGGCAGGGCGGTTCGAAGGCTATTTCGAGCACCGCGAGGCGCGGCTGATGCAAGAGGCGGGACTCGCTCCGCTCGAGATCGTCCGGACGTTCTCGACAAACGCGGCTGCGGCTCTGGGCATCGCGGCCGACCGCGGCGCCGTTTCTCCAGGGAAGCGCGCCGACCTCGTCATCCTCAACGCGAACCCCGCCGAGGACATTCGAAATCTACGCGAGATTCACGCTGTTTTCATTGGCGGACGGCTGGCGCGCCTGTAAGCGGACATTCGATTTGCCGCAAGGTAGCGAACCGCCGCTATCGGCCTTTCCGGGTTATTGCCGGAGCTTGCCGTCGAACTCTTGGTACATGCGGCGGATTTCCAGTTCCACGGTCCCGCGGTTGCGGGATTCGAGGCCGGGGTAATGGCCGAACCCGGCAAAGCTCCATTGCCGCGCGGCCTCTGCGGCGGAAAGCCCTTGCCGGCGCAGCGCGGCAACCTCGCCGCGGTAACGTCGAATGTAGTCCTGGCGAATCCCGATCTTGCCAGGGTCGCGGACCAGGGGGCCGTGGCCGGGGACAATCGTCTCGAACTCGATATCCTTGAGCTTCTCTAACGAGGCGATGAATTCCTGGGGGAAAGAATCCCCAAGATAGGGCGGGCCGTCGTAAAACAAGTCTCCAGTGAACAGGATTTTTTCGGCCGGCAGATAAACGACGACGTCTCCGCCCGTGTGTCCGCGGCCCAAATGCAAGATCCGAATTTCGCGCGCCCCGCGGAACAAGGTCATCTCGCGCTTGAGCGTAATCGTCGGCGGCGTCGGCGTCACTTCTTGCAGGGCTTTGACGTGGCGTTCGAGCGCCGTGATGCGCAGTTGCAGCGCCGCGCGGTCTTTTTCCGCTGCGCCGGCCAGTCTCGACTCCAGAGCCGCGATGATTTTCCGTTGCGCCGGGGGACTGCCGATCACGCGATAGGTGGGCTCGTCCAGGACGTTCCCCAGCAGCCGCTCGCGGGTGTATTCGTGGCCTATGATCTCGACTCCATCCGGGAACGCCTGGTTGCCGTGCGCGTGGTCGAAGTGGAAGTGGCTGTTGATCAGATAGCGGATCGGCTTTGCGGAAACGGCCTTCACGGAGCGGATCAGCGCGCGCGCCGCGTCGGGCGTAATGTGCGAATCGACGACCGTGACGTCTTCGTCGTTGACGACGACCATGGCGTTGCTCGCGACGTTGAGCGCGCCCGTGCCCGCGGCGAAATAGACGCCCGGCGCAACCTCGTCGAAAACGTGGGTGTCGGAGATCTGTCTGGACGTTGATGCGGCGCGGACGCCGGAGCCGCCGTCGATGGAAACGGCGGCTCCGGCCAGAACAAGCAGGGCGGCGGTCAAAGTCGTCTTGCGGTCGATGCGCATTCCGTTTGTCATCGCTTACCCATCATAGGCGCTCGCTCGAAAACCTGTGCGCCGCGGTCTCGTTCTTTCGTTCGTCTGTCAGTGGGTCGGCGAGGAATGAAGCAACAGTTTTTCGTCGAATGAAAAATCGGGGGCGGGGCGGTCCGGCTGCGCTGCATGCCATTCCCAGGTCCGCCGCAGCCCCTCGCTGAAAGACGTTGGTTCGAAGGCCAGTTCCCGGCGGGCGCGGGCGATGTTCTCGGTGATGGGCGGCAGGTCGAAATACTGCCCGAAGTAGAGCGGCGGCGCAAAAACGTTGCCGCCGAGAGCTTCGATTCGGTTTCGCGGGACGTAGCGGATTTCGGGCTCGACTCCGGCGGCCTCGGCCAGAGCATGCACCAACGCGGTCTGCGTGACGGGCTCGGCGTTGGCAATGTTATAAGCCCTTCCCGGCGCCGCGGGCGCCTCCGCCGCCAGGACGGCGGCGCGGGCCAGATCGGTGCTGAGAATGAATTGCATCAAGCGGCTGCCGTCTCCCGGAACGACGACCGGCCGGCCGGCGGTCAGCCGGTCCCAGAAGAAGGCTTCGCGGTAGAACGGGTTCTCCGGGCCGTAAACGTACGGCGGCCGCAGCGTTACCGCCGGAAAGCCGCTCTCCCGATGCAGGCTGAACAGCAGGCGCTCGGAATCGGCCTTGTTGCGGCAATAGGGATCGGGGTCGTCGGGCGGCGCCAGCGGAGCGTCTTCGGTCAGGTCGAGTCCTTTGCCGTATGCCGCGCAACTCGACAGGAACACGTAACGCCGCAGGCTGGAGCCACAAGCCAATGCCGCCGCTTCGATATGCGCTGCGGTCGTTCCGCGCTGCCAGTCGTACACGTTGTCGAAAACCAACTCGAATCCGCGGCCGGAAACGGCCCTGGCGACGGCCGCGCCGTCGTTGCGGTCGCAGCGAATTTCCTGCGTTCGGCCGGCAAAGGGATTGCGCTTGCCGCGATGCAGGATCGTCACGTCGTCGCCGCGCTCCAGAAGCAGCCGCACCAGCGCCCGGCCGATAAAAAGAGTCCCCCCGATGACGAGTACTCGGCTCATTCGACCATGCTAACCGAGTTGCGGCCCGCGCCTGGCGGGCATATCGACCAAGCCCGCGGCGCGGCCTGAAATCCTGTTACAAAAAAATTACTTGATATCGATTTGCAAATACTGCTAGGTTGGGGGTTCTAGAGGGAGTCCTTCGCTCCCGGAGTCCGAGAGGCGAATTTCCACAATGTGCAGGTTGCAAGTTCTTGCTGCGCTGGCCGTGCTGGCGGCGCCGCCGCTAAGCGCCGCTGAGGGTCGCGCTCTCCAGGGGACCGTTACGGACGCCGGCGAGTTTCCGATCTCCGGCGCGGTGGTTGAAGTCGTTGAAACAAAGGAGCGGACGCGTACCGACGGGTTCGGCGTTTACCGTCTCGAGCGGGTTCCCGCCGGGGAGTTCACGCTGCGCGTGACGGCCGGCGATTTCGAGCCGGCCGAGTTCCGCGGCTCGGCGCAGACGGTCGAGTTCCCCGTCCGGCTGACCGAGCTCAAGCACTACGAAACTTCGATCGAGGTGGTCGCCCGGGCCGACGATTTGCGCACTGAAATTCCGGGGTCGATGCATCTCATTTTCGAAGAGGAGCTGGCGATTTCGAAGCCGCTCGACGCCAACGAAGTGTTGCGGCGCGCGCCCGGGGTGACCGTTCGCGAGGATTCCGGCCCGATGGCGATGCGCCTCAACGTCGGCATCCGCGGGCTCAACCCGGATCGCAGCCGCAAGGTGCTGATGCTGGAAGACGGCATCCCGATCGCCCTCGCGCCTTACGGCGAGCCGGAAATGTATTATTCGCCGCCGATCGAGCGCATGCGCCGCGTGGAAATTCTCAAGGGCAGCGGCCAAATCGCGCACGGCCCGCAAACCGTGGGCGGCGTCGTGAACTTCGTCACGCCGGACCCGCCGTCGAAGCTTCACGGCGATTTCGATATCGAGGGCGGCCAACGCGGCCTGTTCATCGGCAACGGCTCGCTGGGCGGGAGCAACCGCGATCAATCGATCGGTTGGATCGCCAATTACTTGCACAAGCAAGGCGACGGCTGGCGCGACTTTTATTTCGACATCGACGATCTCCAAGCGAAGCTCATTCTGAAGCCCAACGACCGCCATACGTTCGCTGTGAAGGGTTCTCTTTACGAAGAAACATCCAATTCCACTTACGTCGGACTCACGCAGCCCATGTTCGACGCCGACCCGAATCAGAACGCGGTTCCGAGCGACACGCTCGCCGTGGAGCGCAAAGCGGCGTCGATCTCGCACGCCTACGTGGTGAACCCCCGCATGGTCTGGAACACGGCGTTTTTTACCTATGCGACGAAGCGTTTCTGGGGGCGTCAGGATTACGACCGCAGCGACCGCGGCCGCAACTATCTGGGGGTCTTCGGGGATCCATCGATTCCCGGCGGCGCGCTGTTTCTGCGCGACTCGGCGGGGAACCGCAACCGCGAGTTCGAAGTTTTCGGAGCGCAGACCGGCGCCCGCGTCGAGCACGGTTACGGCAGCCTGGACTTCGGCCTGCGCTACGTCTATGAGAAAGCGCGCGACCAGCGGGTGAACGGCGCGTCGTTCAACGCTCGAAGCGGCATCGTCCGCGACGACGAGCAGCGCGCGGGCCGGGCGTTTTCGGCTTACTTTCAAAACCGTTTCAAGCTGGGCTCGCGCCTTACGGTGACGCCGGGGCTGCGCCTGGAGAGCTACAACCAGGAACGGCGCATTTTGCGCCTTCGGGTGAACGGCGTTGCAACCGACGTCGACCGCCTGCAAGACAACGACATCACGAAAGCGATTCCGGGACTGGGGGTCTCGGTGCGCGCGACCGACGAGGTGACGTTTTTTGCCGGAGCGCATCGCGGGTTCGCCCCGCCGCGGACAAAAATAGCGATCGACAGCAGCGGCGACAACCTACAACTCGATGCGGAGTTGTCCTGGAATTACGAAGCCGGCGTTCGACTCGGCGGGCAGAGGGCCGTCAGCGGCGAGATCGGCTATTTCCGCCTGGATTTCTCGAACCAGGTCATCACCGCGGCGGAGTCGGGCGGGGCGACGACGACTCTGGTTAACGGCGGCGCTTCGCTGCACGAGGGGATCGAAAGCTCGCTGCGCGTCAACTGGAACGAATTGGCCGATCTCGGCCGATGGAGCCTCTACACGGATGTCCGCCACATGTACCTGGGCACGGCGCAGTTCCGCGAAAACGAGCTTTTCGGGGGCAACCGGCTGCCGTATGCGCCGCGCAATACGTTCGGCTTGATCGCCGGGCTGCGGCGGGCGAACGGCCTGGGGATGCAACTCGACCTCAATTCCATCGGCGATCAATTCGGCGACCGCACCGAAACGCTCATGCCTTCGGCGGACGGCACGGTTGGCTTGCTGCCGGCCTACAACATCACGAACCTGATCGTGGATTACAAGATTCGGCGCGAGCGCTGGGAACTTCAGCCCTACTTCACGGTCAAGAATCTGTTCGATAAGCTCTATATCGCTTCGCGGGCGCCGCAAGGCATTCAGCCGGGGATGTTCCGGCAAGTCAACCTCGGCGTCAAGATCGGTTTCTGACGGTTTTCCGAAAATCGCCCGGTCATTTGCGCGTGAGCGCTACATAGCGCACTTCGGCGACTTCGCCGTCGCCGGCGACCTGCGCCGCCCTCAGCTTCAACTCGCCGCGCCCCGCGGCAAGAGCAATCGTCCCCAGGCTCATCGGCTTGAAGTCTTTGACATAAGACTCCCCGCGGCGGGGCACGCGGTCGTCCGCGGCGCCGTAGGCAGGCGGATCGTAGACTTCGTCGATCTTGGCGGATACGGCGGCGCCATTGAAGACGAGCTCGACCGTCGAGCCGGCTTCGGCCGCGGCGAAATAGATCTGCGCTTCGTAATCGCCGGCTTGGGCGACTTCGACATCCCAGGTCATGGCGTCCTCGACGCTCGTCCAATTCGTGAAATACGAGCAGTTCGGCGCTCGGGCGCTGCGCTCGATGCCGCCGTGCGGCGCGCCGTCGCGGGCCGGCAGCAGGGTCAGGGGAGCGTGGCCGACCGGGAAGGGGCGGTTGTCGGGACTGACGTTGGGCAGCACCTCGACGCCCCAGCGGGCGGCGGCTGCGCGCATCTCGGCGGCGGTCTCCGCGTGCTCGGCAGCGGCGTCGAGCGCTTGACCGGGGTCGGCTTCAAGATCGAACAGCCGCCCCTCGGCGTCCAATCGAAAGCGCTGGCTGCGAACGCTGACTTGTTCCCGCCGCAACGAGAACAAAAGGCGGTCGGGCCAATCCGACTCTTCGCCCAGCAGAAGCGGCTTGATGCTCTTGCCGTCGAGCGGCTTTTCGCTCTTGACGGGGATTCCCGCGAGATCGGCCAGCGTCGGCAGCAGATCGATCGCCCCCGCGATCTTGCCGACTTTGCGGCCGGCCGGTATCGTGCCGGTCCAACGAATCAAGAACGGGACGCGCAGGCCGCCCTCGTCGATCGAGCCCTTGCGCCCCTTCATGCCGTCGTTCCAGCGCCAACTGTTGGGGCCGTTATCGCTGAAATAGAGAACGATCGTATTTTCGCTGAGTTGCAGTTCGTCGAGCTTGGCCAGGACGCGCCCGACGTTCCAGTCGATGTTTTCGACCATGGCCAGCGCAGCCCGCGTTTTGGGCACGTCCTCGATGTCCGCGTCACGGTGGCGCTTGTCCAGCTCCTTGGCGGCGAACCGCTCCCAGAACTCATCGGGGACCTGCATCGGCGAGTGCGGCGTATTGAACGGCAGGTAGGCAAAGAACGGGCCGTCGCGGTTCTGTTCGATGAAGGCGATGGCGTGGTTCGTAAAGTCGTCGATGACGAAGCCTTCGCCGCGCACGAGCTTTCCGTTGCGGTCGAGCTCGTAGTCGAAGTAGTGGCCCCAATGGCCTTCGGTGAAACCGTAGAACTCGTCGAAGCCGCGGGCGTTGGGGTGGTAGGGATGCTGCGTGCCGTTGTGCCACTTGCCGAAGGCTCCGGTGGCGTATCCCGCGGCCTTGAAGGTTTGGGCGATGGTGTGCTCGTCGATGTTCAGCCGCTCCTGGCCGGTGCTGACGCCGCGCACGCCGCCTCGCGCGTAGTAGCGTCCGGTCAGGAATTCGGCGCGGGTGGGTGCGCAGACGCTGCAAACGTAGAAGTGCTCGAACAGCGCGCCGTCGCGGGCCAGCGAGTCGATGTTCGGCGTCGAGAGATTGCTGTTGCCGTGGACGCTGAGATCGCCCCAACCTTGATCGTCTGCGAGGACGACGACGACGTTGGGGCGGGCGGATGCGGGGGGCGCGTCTCCGCAGCCGAGCGGTAGTAAGGCAACCGCCGAGAAAAGAAGCAGTAAGGATATCGCTGCGCTGCGCATGGCGCCTATCAGCTTAACAATACGGGCCGGCCCGTTCGCGGCATTACGAAACGGCTGCCGGCGCGTTGCGCACGGAGCGCAGTTTGGAGAAATAGCGCTTGGCTATCCGCACATCGGTCAAGATTTGCGTTTTCAGGCGTTCCGCCGATGCGAACCGCCGCTCGTCTCGAATCCGGCGCAGGAAATACAACTCGACGGCTTTCGGGAATTCTCCGCCGGGCTCGTTGAGGATGTAGGTCTCCACGGTGCGCCCGGCGCCGTCGAACGTAGGTCTTAGACCGACATTGCTGATCGATTCCAGGCAGCGGCCGCCGTCTGCATCTTCCGTGAGCGATACGTAAACGCCGTCCGCGGGAAGCGCCTGCGAATCGGGTTCCAGGTTCAGCGTGGGAACGGTTTGCCTGGAGCCGATGCCTGCGCCGCGAACGATTCGCCCGGAGAGGGAAAACGGCCTGCCGAGCAGACGCCGGGCAGTGCGCATTTCCCCGCGCGCCGATACCTCGCGCAAGCGCGAGCTGCTGGCCACGCCGCCCGCGATTTCGATTGCGGGAACGGCTTCGGTCGCGAAACCGAACTGCCTGCCCAAGCGCTGCAGCTCGCGCGCATCGCCCTCTTGGCGGCGCCCGAAGCGGAAGTTGTCTCCGACGGTGACATACCGCGCCGCGAGTTTGTCCACAATCACTTGCCGCACGAACTCGGCGGGAGTCAGCCGCGAAAGTTCCCGCGTGAACGGCAGGACGACAACGCGGTCGATGCCGAGCTCGCGAATCCGCCGCGCGCGCGCGTTGACGGTCGTCAATATCCGCGGGGCCTGATCGGGGGCGACGACCGCCAGCGGGTGCGGGTCGAACGTGAGCGCTACGGATTCGATTTTCAGCAAGTGGGCGCGCTCGGCCACGCGCAGCAAGATCGCTTGGTGTCCGCGATGCACGCCGTCGAAATTTCCGATCGTCAGCGAGCACGGACCGAACCCCGCCGGCAGATCTTCGATGCGGTAAAAATTCGCAGCCATCGCGGGTTACTCTTCCACCTGAACGCGGAGCCCGTCGTAGGCCAGCGCAACGCCCTGGGGCAGGTTGGCGTTGGTTTCCTCGTGCGCCAGGTCGTGGCAGATATGGGTGAAAAAGGCGCGGCGCGGGCGGAGACGCGCTACCCATCCCAGAGCTTGCTCGACCGTCGAGTGCATCGGGTGCGGCGTGTGCCGCAAGGCGCCGAGAAAGAGCACGTCGAGATCCGTAAGCAGCGGCAGCGATTCGTCCGGGAAGCCGGTCTGATCGGTAATGTACGCGGCGTTGCCGAAACGGAAACCCACGATGTTCTTCGGGCCGTGGCGCACCTTGACCGGCTTGAATTGCAGACCGAACAGGTCGATGCCGCCGCTGTTGAGCATTGAGCCGTCGATCGCGTTGGCCGTCAGGCGCGGGACGCCTCCGGGATGGCCGGATTCGCCCGCAAACGCGTACGGAAACACGCGGCGCAACGAGCGCAGCGTCTCCTGCGAAGCGTATATGGGCAGGCGTTCCCGCCGCCGGTAGTTGAACGGGCGGACGTCGTCCAGGCCCATGATGTGGTCGGCGTGATCGTGCGTGTACAGGATCGCGTCGAGACTCTTGAGGCCGGAGTCAAGCGCTTGCCGGCGGAGATCGGGGGTCGTGTCGATGAGCACGTTGCGCTCCGCGCCGCCCGAGCGATAGCCGACGACTACCGACGGGCGCAGGCGTTTATCGCGGGGATCGTCGGAGCGGCAGACCGCGCAGGGGCAGCCGATAGTAGGCACTCCGACGCTGGTTCCCGACCCGAGAACCGTGATTGTGAGGCTTTCCGGCATCGCGGTTTTGTGCCGCCGGCGTTATGGCGTCCGCGTCCGGGCCGGCGCATGCCGCGTGGCGCCCAAACGCACGCGAAGCCGTTATTTTAGCGGACGCCGCCGCGCTGCCGATTTCATTCGCGGGCTACAGGCTATGCTGGGAAAGATGTTTCTCAAGATTCTGACCCACCCGATTTTCATGAATCTCAATTTCCACATGCCGATGATCGTGGACTTGTCGCATCCGCTGATTATGTTGGCGGGCGAGAACGGATCGGGGAAATCGACGCTGCTGCACTCCATCTACTACGCGCTGTGCGGAGAGGATATCGATAATTTCGCGTACAAGCTCGACAGGCGAGGGCAGGCTTGGGCCAAAGTGCTGCTGTTCGACGCCGAGCAGCACAATCCGCGCAACAAGCCGGAACTTTTCGACGACGATCCGGCAATGCGGGAGTTCATTCACAGCGCCAGTCACGGGCAGGTGATGTTGTCGTTGTTCCAACAGACGTTTCCGGCTTTGCCGGAAGGTTCGGTGCTGCTGCTCGACGAGCCGGAGATGGCCTTATCGCAGTCGAATCAGCGCCGCATTCTCAAGATGCTCATGGAGCTCGTCGATCGAAAGAGGTTCCGCATCGTAGCGGCGACCCACTCTCCGCAGTTGCTCTCCGCGCCCGAAACTTACGTCATCGACCTCGACAAGCACGTGAACCGGAACGTGACTACGGCGCCGATGGGCATGGAAGGGAGTTCGACGATTCAATAAGCGGCGCGCGCATGCGGGCCGCCGACCGCCTCGAAAAACCGGATGCCCTGCGCCTGGGCCCAGAAACGCGCGCCTTGACGGGCCAGGAAGGCGACATGTCCTCCGTGAGGCTGGGCTAAGAGCCGAATCCACGGGTTGGTTGCGAATATCCGGTCGCGGAACGCGTCGAAAGGGATGAACGGGTCGTCCTCGGCTTGAATCAAGAGCGCGGGAACGCGGATGCGCTGCAGAAACCCCGCGGCCGAACAACGGGCGTAATAGTCGGCCGCGTCGCGGAAACCGAAGCTCGGCGCGGTGAATTTGTCGTCGAATTTCCAAATCGAATCGACGCCGGAAAAATCGGGTTCGGGGTAGCGCTCGGGCATGCAGCGGCTCTTGCGCAGCATCGTCGCGCGCAGTTGGCGCAGAAACCGCCGTTCGTAAACCCAATTGCGCGGCTTGCCGATATGCCGCGAGCAAACGTCAAGGCGGATCGGCGCCGAAATCGCGCACGCCGCCCGAACATGCGCCGGCGGGTTTTCGCCCCACTCGCCGGCGAGCTTCAGGACCATGTTTCCGCCCATCGAAAAACCCAGCAGAAAAAGCGGCCGCGGCGCGAGTTGCTCGACGACGCGGCGCAGATCGACAGTGAGTCCGGAGTGGTACAGGGTAGGCGACAAATGCTCGGTACCGCCGCAGTTGCGGACGTTCAGCCGAATCAGATCGAAGCCGGCTTCCAGCGCCAATCGCCCGCCGGCAAGCATATAGGGGGCGCGGTCGCAAGCTGTGAGGCCATGCACCGCCAGGACGGTCGGCCGCGGTCCGGCATGCGATTCCGTCCGTTGCAGGTTCAGCCGCGCCAAGACCTGCGTATCCGGTTCGGTTCGAAAAAGCCGGGACTGCCAGGGCCAGCGCCGCTCGTCCAACGAGGGAAACCAGTATCGGCCTGTGATCGTCTGCAAATCCCCTTGGCGAATCAGAGGGACGAAAGGAATCCGCCAATCTTCGCGGTCGAAGACGGTGGGAGGCTGCGCGGCCGCCGGCAAAGGCGTCGGCCCCCTAATCGCTGGCGCCCGAGCTCTCGGCCAGCAGCTCGCTGAATTCCTTGCGCATGTTGGCCTCCTGATCGGCCCAGAAAACGCGGTCCCGGCCGGGATGCTCATAGCGAATGACGCCTTTGCGGTCGACGATCATCATGTACGGCACATAAGCCCGCGCCATCACCGATAAATCGGCAAAGCGCATCCAATCGGATCGGTTCGAGACTCCGATCGGGAATTTCACGCCGTGGTTGCGCACAAAAGCGTCGATGTTTCCCGGTGAATTCGGATTCACCGCAAAGGCCAGAATCTCGAGGCCCTTGGGCGCCATTTCTTTGTAGATGGGCCCGATCATCTCCGAGGTCTGCTGGCAGTGCGGGCAATCCGTCGAGAACCACATCACCGCGACCACTTTGCCCTTCAGCGCAGCCAGGGACACGGTCTTGCCGGTTATGGTTCTCAGCTTCAAGTCGGGCGCGTCCCGCGGAACTTCGCCCGCACGCAACAGCAGCGCAGAAAGGAATGCAAACGATAGAAGCCGAACGGTTTTCATAGCCGATTCTCCAAGCCGGTCAATTTATCATACAACTCCAATGGAAACGGGCGCGCGGACGGGGCGTTCTCAGCGCGACACGACCGACTCGGCGTAGAGCAGATCGCCGGTCAACCCGTCGAAGTACTGGAAAACCGCCTGCGGATTCTTGTAGGCCACCCAGCGATCGCCTGCGTCCGTCGGATTGTTGAATACGTTATTGACCTGCACCACGCAGTAAACAGGGCGCTTGCGCCATTCGTTGGGCGTGCCGTTCACGATGAAGCTCGACCAGCGAATCTCGGTCTTGCGTCCGAAGGAGTCGTAGTCTCCCGAATTCGGACGGTTGCCTTCCGAACGCAGCGGATGGTTGGTCGAATTATGCGGTCCGGAAGCGAACTCCCATACCCGGTCGGTGACCTTGATGGCGAAGCTGTTGTGCAAGTCGCCGGTCAAGACGAAAACCGGCTTGCCAAGGGCGTCCCAGAAATCGATCAAGTCCTCGCGTTCCCACAGGAACGCCGTCCAGGCATCGTCTTTGTTGACTTCGGAGATGTTGGCGCTCCCGGTTCCGCCGACGTGCGAAATCGAAAAATTCACCGACGAGACGATGAAGAAGAAGTCGGCGTCGGAGGCTTGCATCTCGGACTTGAGCCATGCCTTCTGGGTTTCGCCCAGCATCGTCCGGCCTCGTTTTTGGCGGTCGGCGGTGTCGTGCATCATGCGGTAGGAACGCGTATCGACGAAGAGGAAATCGGCATTGGCGACGCGCATCTTGAAGTACGAGCGCCGCCCGACCGAGTAGGTTGCGGCGCCGTCCGCCTCGGCGGGGGGACGGATGCGCAAATTGTTTTTGTCGATGATTTCGACGATCTCGTAAACCTTGGAGTTCGGGTCGCCGCCGACTTCGTCGGGGTCGCTGCCGTCGGGGTTCGGCTCAAGCAGCATCATGCCCCAATTCGGGGTTCCCCAGTGAACGTGCAGCGTCGCTTGCTTGTCCAGTCCCTCGAAATCGGCCTCAGGGTCGGTGAGGATATCGCTGCCGGCCTTGAGCTGCGCCTGGCCGTAAACAATGCCGCGGGTTTGGGGAACCGGGTTGCTCCAGGCGAGGTAGTCGTACCACGCCATGGTTCCCACGTCGCGGAAGACTGCGCGGCGGTTGCGCCTGCCCGGCTCCGCCGAGCCATAGATATCGTTCAAGAGCTCGTGGTCGTCGAAGGTGTAGTACGAGGGCACGTTGCGGTGCCAGTCGCGCAGATTCTTGCCCTTGTTGAAGAAGTCCTTGTAGTTTTCCCAGACGCCGGTGATGCTGGGCATCAGGCGCACGACGCGCGGCGTCGCCGCCTCGTCGATGCCGACCTGTTCGCGCCACTGCTCCGGGCTGTAGAGCCGCGACTCGTTCTCGTACAGCCAGTCGCCGTTGAGGATGGCGAAATCTATCTTGCTCTTGCCCTCGCGGCTGACCAGCGTTCTGAGCATCGTGCCGTGCGTCGTCAGAGCGGCGCCGACCGGGCTTCCGCTGGGGTTTTGATTGTTGCCGCAGGCGAACTCGAAGCGGAAGTTGTAGCGGCCCTGCGGATTGTGCTCGCTCTTGAGCGCCGCCGCGTCCGGCAGCGTATGGAACGTTCCGGAACGCTCCACGTCGCCCGACGGCGCAGCCCCCAGGCCGACTTCGTAAAAGTATTTGGTATCGGCCGAGAGACCTTCGATGAGCGCCCAGCCGGTGTTGTCGCTTGTCGGATCGGTTTCCGCGGTCGCAGTGGAGGTCAGCCGGTCCGGGGCGTCGCCGTAGAAAACGTTGAAGGCAGCGGCTCTGGAAGTGCGCGCCCAGACGCCGATATGGTTCGTCCCGACGCGGCCCAGCGTAGGGCCGTGCGTAATTGAGACGCCGCCGGCATCGGGAGCGTCTGCCCCGGGGCCGCAGGCGAGAGCCGCGGCAAAGAGAAACGTAACGAGAACGATCGGCGCGCGCATGTCTTCGAGAGGTTAGCAAAACCGCGGCGCCGGGTCCCGGTCGCTGCCTGCGCTACATTGAAAGCCATGAGTCGGACGGCCGCGGCGCTCGCTTGCGCATCGTTTCTCGCCTGTTCCCCGCCGGCGCCCGACTCCTCGTCTCCTGCGATGAACTACCGCGAGAAAGTCGACGACTACGTTCCCTTCAAGCTCGAAGCGGACACCGGCGCGCTGTCGGAAAACCAGCGGAAGATGCTTCCTTTGCTGATCGAGGCGGCGCAGGTAATGGACGGCTTGTTTTGGCGGCAGGCGTACGGCGACCGGCAGGGGCTTCTGGACGGCATCGAGAACCCCGACGCCCGGCGGTTCGCCGCAATCAACTACGGACCGTGGGACCGCCTGAACGACAACGCGCCGTTCCTCGCCGGCGTCGGCTCCAAGCCGCCCGGGGCGCGGTTTTACCCGGCCGACATGACCAAAGACGAGTTCAACGCCGCCGTCGCAGGCGACGAGGAACTGAAGAGCCTCTACACTTTCGTCCGCCGCGACGGCAGCGGAAAGCTTGTCGCCGAGCCGTACTCCAAAGTTTTTCGGAAGGAGCTCGAGATCGCCGCGGACCTGTTGCGCCAAGCCGCCGAGCTTGCCGAAGACGCCGGTTTCAAAAAATACCTCCAACTCCGCGCCGAAGCCCTGGTTACCGACAATTACCAACCCAGCGATTTCGCCTGGATGGAAATGAAAGACAACGCGCTCGACATCGTGATCGGGCCGATCGAGACCTACGAAGACCGACTGTTCGGCTACAAGGCGGCGTTCGAGGCCTACGTCCTGGTGAAGGACAAGGAGTGGAGCGCCCGCCTGGCCCAATACGCCGCGATGCTGCCCGAGCTGCAGGACGGCCTGCCCGTGCCGCCCGAATACAAACGGGAAGAGCCCGGAACGGACTCCGATCTCAATGCTTACGACGCGCTCTACTACGCAGGCGATTGCAACGCCGGCGCGAAGACGATCGCCATCAATCTACCCAATGACGAAGAGGTGCAGCTTCGCTCGGGCGCGCGACGCCTGCAGCTCAAGAACTCCATGCGAGCGAAGTTCGACAAGATTCTGGTTCCGATCGGCGACGTTTTGATTGCCGAGGACCAGCGCAGCCGCATCCGCTTCGACGCCTTTTTCGCCAACACGATGTTTCATGAGGTTGCGCACGGACTCGGCATCAAAAACACGCTTGACGGCAAGGGTACCGTCCGCGAGGCGCTCAAGGAAAAGAGCGCGTCGCTCGAGGAGGGCAAGGCCGACATCCTGGGGCTTTACATGCTCGCCAGGCTGAGCGCAAAAGGCGAGCTGGGCGGCGCCGACCTGAAAGACAACTACGTCACGTTCCTGGCCGGCATCTTTCGTTCGATCCGCTTCGGAGCTTCGAGCGCGCACGGCGTCGCCAACACGCTGCGCTTCAACTTTTTCCGGGAAGCCGGCGCGTTTTCCCGCGATGAGGCGAGCGGAACGTACCGCGTCGACTTCGACAAGATGCAGGCCGCGGTCGATGCTCTTTCCGAGAAGATTCTTCGCCTGCAGGGCGACGGCGACTACGCGGGCGCGGCCGCCTTCGTGAACGCAATGGGCAAGATCGACGCCCAACTGCAAGCCGATCTCGACCGCTTGGAGCAAGCGGACATCCCGGTGGATATCGTTTTCGAGCAGGGGCTGCCGAACTGACGCGCAAGAGGCCCTTTCGTTGTTTTTCCAACCGTCGGCGCGCCGCGGAACGCGGCGAAGACACTTACCTTTGACAGGCCGTTTGCAGTTTTCCGCTCGGGTTGACCGCTTTCTCGACAGCAGTCCGCTGGTTGCCAGCGCCTACTTGCTGTTGGCGCTGGCGATGACCTATCCCCTGGCGCTCAACTGGCGCAGCGCGCTGCCCGCCGGGTCGGGAGACCTGTGGCAGAACTATTGGAATTTCTGGTGGTGGAAGAAATGTTTGTTGGAGGGGCTCAATCCGTACCATTCCGACTATCTGTTCCATCCGTTTGGAATCGACCTCGTCTTTTACACGCATTCGGTCTTCAATCAAATCGCGGCGATGCCCGCAAACCTTCTTTTCGGCGAGGCCGCGGCCTATAACTTCAGCGTTTTCCTGGCGCTGACTCTGTCGGGGTTCGGCGGTTGGCTGTTCGTCCGCGAGTTGACCGGCGACGCGCGCGCGGGCTTTCTGGCCGGACTCGTTTTTGCCTTTTTCCCGCAGCACGTCGAACAGACGCTGGAGCATGTCAACCTGTTTTCCACCCAGTTCATCCCGTTGACGCTGTTCTATGTCGTCCGTTGGACGCGGGCGCAGCGCACGATCGACGCCATTGCATTGGGCCTGTGTTTCGGACTCAATGCGTTGTGCAGTTGGCACCTGGGCTTGAAGCTGACTCTCGTCCTCGCGCCGTGGGCGCTGTGGGCGCTGTGGCGCTCCCGCCGCGCGCCGGCGGCAGCGGCGCGCGGTCTGGCCGCCGGCGCGGCCGCCGCGGCGCTGCCGATTCTGCCGGCGGTGCTCCCGTTGCTCATTGAAATCGCCGGAGGAGCGGACTACTACTCCAAGGGTCCCGTACCTAGAGGGATCGACGCATCGTACCTGCTTACGCCGGTATTCGCGCACCCGGTTTGGGGATCGCGGGTAACGCCGGCGTATCTGCAGCGCGCGTATCAGGCCTCGGGATTCATTTGCTACCTGGGTTTGGTTCCCTTGGGGCTTGCGCTGGTTGCGGCCGTAAAGAGACGGCGGCAAGCGGCCGCATGGACGGCTCTGTTCTTCATAACGTTGCTTTTGTCGCTGGGCAAAAACCCGTTTTGGGACGGTCGATTAGTCGAGTCGATCACGCTCCCGTTCGCGCTGCTCGCGGAGGTTCCCATCGTCGAGAACCTTCGCGTCGCGAACAGGTTCCTGATTTTGACCAGCCTCGCGCTCGCGGTCATGGCGGGCCTCGGTTGGACGGCGCTCGGAGAAAAGCGCCGGCGGCTGTTTCCCTTGATCGCCGGCGCGATTCTTTTCGAGTACTTATGGTTGCCGTTTCCGGTCCGTCGCGTCGAACCTTCCCCGCTTCTCCGCAGCGTGGCCGAGCGGCCCGGCGCCGTGCTCGATATTCCCTTTCATCAGAAGAACCGCACCGTGCATAATATGGCCGCGCAGACCATGCACGGCCGCCCGATCGCCGGCGGCTATGTCAGCACCTACCCGCCGGAAACGCTCTATGCGCTGGAGTCCGAGCCGGCTCTCGACAATCTCGCGGGCGCCCCGCGGCCCGAAATCGATGGGCGCCGCCTCCGGGAACTCGGCATCCGCACCGTCATTCTGCACAAGTACCGCCGCGCAAGCTACGCCAAGAGCGCGGTTGAGGCCGTTGCGCCCGGCGACATCGTCGGGCGGAAAAACGCGATCCGATTGGGCGGGACGCCCGACGACGTAATGGACGCCGTGCGGGCCCGGTTGACCGCGCAATGCGGCCCGCCGGCGTTGGAAGACCACCGCTTCGCCGTCTTCTTTCTCGATTGAGTCAGGGCCGCCGGGGCTCGACCATGGCCTCGATCCATTCGCGCAGGTCACGGCCGCCGAAGGCCACGTCCGCGGTCACGATCTTCAATTCGGAGAAAGATGCGTCCGGCGTAATGCGGAAGCGCGCGCGGTCTTCAGCGAGACCCTCGACGGCGATCTCCGCGGAGGCCGGTTCGCTACGCCAGCCCGCGGGAATATTCGGCGTGATACGGTACGTTTCCGTCTCGTCGAGATGGTTGAAGACTACTGCGTAAAGGTCGAACGGCTGTTCCGGCTGCGCCGTCAGCCCGTAGGGATAGAACCGCGCCCACTGTTCGTCAGTGCCGAAGTTCGGATCCTCCCAGGGCACGAGCTCGGAGACGATCCGCTTCTTGGTTTCCAGAACCTTGCGCATGAACGCCAGTTGCTCGTCGTCATAGCAGAACGACTCGTCGATGTGCTGGTTGACCAGCAGATAGTCGCCCTCCATCGCTTCGATGATGTCGAGACAGCGGAAGTGGCCGAGCAGGGGATGGAGCAGATGCCGGTTCAGCAGACAGTAATCGTCAAGCCCCGACGGGCTGAACGAATCGCCGATGAAGAAAAACCGCTCGCCGTTGTCGCGCCGGACATCGAGCCCGCCGTGAAAAATGGCTTGGCCGGGATAGTACGTATAGCGGAACTCGAACTCCCGCCAGCGCAGCGTTTGGCCTTCCTCCAGACCATGCACCGGACGGATGGGCGTATGCGTCATCGCGGGCATGCGGTAGGCCGCCGGGTTTTCCAGGATGTCGCGCACTTCCGCCCCCGCGTACACGGGGCGCCGCGTCCGCTCGGCCATCTCTTGCACGAAATCGGTGTGATCGTCG
Organism: Bryobacterales bacterium; assembly: GCA_965214915.1. Lineage (GTDB taxonomy): Bacteria > Acidobacteriota > Terriglobia > Bryobacterales > UBA6623 > CATQHP01. Next base: position 46,188 of record CBDCCP010000003.1, read on the forward strand.
TGGAAGTGCGTGACGAATATGCCCTCCAGCGTGTGAAATACGCCCCGCTCCTGCAGCGCAAGCACGCTGTCGAAAGCCTGCCGGCTTCCGCAATCGATCAGGAACGCCGCGCCGCTGTCGGAGACGAGCAACCGCGACGTGCCGAACTTGCGCCACCACCGCGGCGGAGTTTGACGCAGTTGGGTCGCCAGCGGCATCCATTCGATCTTGCGCTCGCCGAGCACCCGCCGGGCGCGCTTGCGAAGATTGTCTTCGCCCCAATACCAGCGCAGGGCGTCGGTCTGAAAGTAGGCGGCGAACAGGAGCTCGATGCGGTCGATCAACGTTTCGACGGCTTCGGCGGGGTTATGAATCGGCGGCCCCCGCGCCGGGATGAGAATATCGGGTTCCCGCGCGGCAAGCTTGCGGAGGCTCGTCAGAACGTCGGCCGCCCGCGCCGCATAGCCGTGATAGCCGCGGGTTTCCGTTTCTTCGATGGCGTCCTGCAGGCTGTAGAGATCGAAGATGCGGCCGCCGGAGTAGATCAAATCGCCGGTGAAGGCGACCCGCTTCCCGCCGATCTCGACCAGGTACGATACGGAGCCTCGGGTATAGCCCGGCGTGTCGAGCGTTTCGATCGCGATCCCGCGCCAGTTGAGCGTGCGCCCTCCGATTGCGGGTTCGTCGATCGGCAGGGCGGCGGTCAAAATCTTCGTCGACTGCTGAGCGTAGTCGTGGAAGCGTTCCGTCCGAAACCGCTGCCAGAACTCCTCGGCGCCATCGAAGTAGCCGCGTTCCACAACCGGCGCAACGACTTTGGCGCCTTGCTCGGCGAGATCCCGCCCCGCCCAGACGACATCGCGGCGGTGATGGGTGAAAAGCACTTTCTCGGCGCCTGCCAATTCGCCGTTCGGGTCGCCGTAAAAAACGAGATTTGCGTTGCCGCGGGTAATGACCGCGCCGTTCACGGGGCCGGAGAGGAGGCGGATTTCCTCGGGCAGCCGCCCGCCGGGCCGAGTGCAGGCCGGCAGACACGCCAAGCCCGCGGCGAAAACGGCGAGTGGCGCGGCCATACGCCGCCGCTTAGCGAACGTAGTCACGGTAGCTCACCGCCGAGCGCGCCGGCTGCTTGCGCGGCTCGGTTCTGTTGGCGCGGAACCATTCCTCGAATTCCTCGACGATCTCTCGGCGGCGGGCGGCCAGATCGGTCGTTTCGCCGAGGTCTTCCTCCAGGTCGAACAGTTCCACCGGCTTCGACATGTCGTTCTGGACGAATTTCCAGCGGCCCTTGCGCGCGCCGCGGCGTATGAGTCCGCGGTCCGCGCCTCCTATGAGTTCCCAATAAAGCCACTCGTGCTCTTTCTGCTCCCTGCCCAGCAGTTCCGGCGCAAAGGAGATGCCGTCGGTCGGCGGCAGGGCGTCAATCTCGGCGAGCTCGGCCAGGGTCGGCATCATGTCCGCGAAATAGGTAATGTGCTCCGTCACGGCGCCGGCGGCGATCTTGCCGGGCCAGCGGACAATCTGCGGAACCCTGATCCCGCCCTCGTACATCGAGCCCTTGAAACCCCGCAGCGGCCCGCTCGCCTCGAAAAACGCTTCGTTCACGTCGAAGGCCGACTGCGCGCCGTTGTCCGAATTGAAGATCACGACGGTATCGCGGTCCAGGCCCAGCTCCTGCAGCAGGGCCATGATGCGGCCCACGTCGCGGTCGAGGTGCGAGACCATCGCCGCGTACGTCGCTTTCGGGGTGGGCGAGACGATGTAGCCCTTGCGCTTTTCCTGAAACCCCGAGGTTTCAGGCCAGCGCCCGAAGTATTGCTTCAGCGACTCATTCGGGACCGCCAACTCGACATGCGGGATCGTAACCGGCAAGTAGCAGAAGAACGGGCGGTCTTTATTCTTGCGGATGAAGTACCGCGCGCGCTCCATCAGCACGTCGTGCGAATACTGCCCGCGTTTCCCGCCCTCGTTCCAGGGCAGCATCATTTGGCCGTAATTGAACGTCAACCAGTAGGGGTAAAAAAAATGGGCGTGAACCTGGTGCAGGTAGCCGAGAAAATCGTCGAACCCCTGCCGCAGCGGATTGCCCGGGCTGTCCTGCAACCCCAACCCCCACTTGCCGTATCCGCCGGTTGCGTAGCCCGCCTGCTGCAAGACCTCGGCGATCGTCACGTCTTCGTCGGATATATGCGCGTCGCCGAGATTGCCCCGCACGGGGGTGTGTCCGCCGTGCAGCCCGGTCATCAAGACCGACCGCGAAGGCGCGCAGACCGTCGAGCCGGCGTACGCTTGCGTGAAGCGCATGCCTTCCGCGGCGAGCCTGTCGAGATGCGGCGTTTCGATCTTCGCGCCGCCGTATGTCTTGAGGTGGCCGTAGCCGAGATCGTCGGCCATGATATAGACGATGTTCGGCGGTCTCGCTTCGGCGGCCGATAAAAATACCGCGGCTGACAGCAGCGTTCCGATTTTCATGACATTCATTGTGGCAGGGCGCTTCGGCAGGCGCCGCGCCATGCCCGCGTATGCCATACTCATCGCGGGATGTCCGTTGTCATCGCGCTTGGGGTTTTCATGACGGCTGCGCTTCAGGCGGCCGTCGCGGACGGCTCGGCTATCTACCGCGCGGCGTGCTCGCGGTGTCACGATCACGGCGAAGGGCGCGCGCCCAAATTCGAAACCCTGCGCCTGTTCCCGCAAGAGGCGATCGTGCAATCGCTGCGGACGGGCAACATGCGTTTCGTCGGGAGCAGGCTGCCGCCGCCGGCCCTGTCCGCAGTGGCCGCCTACATTTCGATCGCCGAAGCGGCGCCGCCCCCGGCGGATACGAACCCGTTTCCCTGCGAGTCCATCCCGTTCGCCGACCCGTTCACGGGGCCGCGCTGGATCGGATGGGGCGCGGATGTAAAAAATTCCCATTTCCAGCCGGGCGCTCTTGCCGGCCTCGCCGCCGCGGACGCGCCGCGGCTCGAGTTGAAGTGGGCGTTCGGTTTCCGCGGCGCTACGAAAGCCAGAGGCCATCCCGCGGTCGCCGGCGGACGCATCTATGTGGGCAGCGACTCCGGCGCCGTCTATTCGTTGGACGCGAAATCCGGTTGCCTGCATTGGAAGTACGAAGCCCGCGGCGGCGTGCGCGGGGCGGTCGTCATCGGTCCCGGTAAGGAGACCGGCCGTTATATCGCTTACTTCGGCGATCAACGCGCCAATCTTTACGCCGTCGACGCCGCGACCGGAGAAGAGCTCTGGCGGAATCGGATCGACGAGCATCCGGGGGCGTTCATCACCGGTTCTCCCGTACTCTACAACGGCCGCGTCTTCGCGGCGCTCAGCTCGCTCGTGGACCTGCTCGGCTCGCGCGCGGACTACGAATGCTGCAAGTTCCGCGGCTCGGTAACGGCCTTGGACGCTCTGTCCGGAGAACGGCTGTGGAAGAGCTACACGATTCCGGAAGAGCCCGCGAAGGTTCGCAAAAACCGCAACGGCGTGCAACTCTGGGGGCCGTCCGGGGCGGGGGTGTGGTCCGCGCCGACCATCGACGAGAAGCTGGGGCGCATCTACGTCACGACCGGCAACAACTACTCCGATCCCGCAACCGACGACAGCGACGCCGTGATCGCCTTCGACTTGGAAACCGGCGAGCGTGTGTGGTCGCGCCAATTTACTCCGGGCGACGCGTGGAACATGGCCTGTTCGGCTGCGAGCGATCACGTCAACTGCCCGCAGGCGCAGGGGCCCGATCTCGACTTCGGCTCTTCGGGCATTCTCGTCGATCTCCCCGGCGGCAAGCGCCTGTTGATCCTGGGACAGAAATCGGGCATCCTGCACGCAGTCGACCCCGACAGCGACGGCGCAATCGTCTGGCAGCGCCGCGTCGGGCGCGGGGGCATGCTCGGCGGCATTCAGTTCGGCCCGGCGGCGGATCGAGACCGCGTCTATGTCGCGCTCTCGGACATTCAGCGCATCACGACCCGCGGGCCGGACGGCAAGAGCGCAGGAGGCATCGTTCCGAATTCCGGCGGAGGCTTGAGCGCGCACGATCTCGCCACCGGCGACCGCAAATGGTTCGTGCGGGGCTTCACCTGCCCGCCGGAACGCAAAGGCTGCTCGCCCGCGCAGTCGGCCGCGGTCAGCGTTATCCCCGGCGTGGTGTTTTCCGGCTCGCTCGACGGTCACCTGCGGGCCTACGCAGCCGAGTCGGGTAAAGTCATCTGGGACTTCGACACTTTCCGCCCTTATGAGACCGTCAACGGGGTGAAAGCCCGCGGCGGTTCGCTCAACGGCCCCGGGCCGGTGATCGTCGACGGCATGGTGTACGTGAATTCCGGCTACGGGCAGTTCGGCTCGACCCCCGGCAACGTCTTTCTGGCCTTTGGCCTGCCAGGCGCCGGCGAGTAGCGCATGGCTGTCGCAATTGCGCAAGCGGAGTCTGCTAAACTGAAAGATACGGCAGGAGGAAGAACGAGAAATGCCCTATCCGGAGTTGATGATTTACCCTATGCGCGAGGATCTCACCCGCCACGGAATCGAGGAGACCAGGACCCCCGCGGACGTTGACCGCGTGCTGGACCGCGACAGCGGAACGGTGCTGATGGTCGTCAATTCGGTTTGCGGCTGCGCGGCGGGCAAGGCGCGGCCCGGCGTGGTGCAGTCGCTGCAGGGCGAGATCAGACCCGACAAAGTGGCTACGGTTTTCGCCGGCGCGGATGTTGAAGCGACGGCGCACCTGCGGCGGGAAAAACTTGCGATGTACCCGCCTTCATCGCCTTCGTTCGCGCTTTTCCGCGATGGGGAGCCCGTTTTCGTCATGCACCGTCATCAAATCGAGGGCAACGACGCCCCGACGATCGCCGCTGCGCTGCAACAGGCTTATGCGCGGCATTGCGTGACCGAGCCGGTCTAAGCAGCCTCGTCTTGCGCCGCCTGCTCGAGGCGCGCGGCCACCGCATCCTTGACGCGCACGGCGGACTCCCGCTTCACGTCTTCGTAGCCGCGGATATTCTCCGGCGCGCGGGCGACCTCTACGGCAAGCGCCAGGGTCGAAGCGTCGAGACGGTCGACGAGCGCGCCGACTTCCCGGCGGTACCAGGCGATCAATTCACGCTCCTCGCGACGCGCCTGCAACCGGCCGAACGGATCGAATACGGTTCCGCGCAATATCTTCAACCTCGCCAGCATCTTCAGGAACGGGCGGAACCAGGGGCCGAAGGCCATCTTCTTCCTGACGCCCAGGGAACGCAGCAGCGGCGGATGCAGATGGAAAACGACCTTCGCCGGCTTCTCGAAGGCGCCGTCGATTTGCTTCTGGAAAGAAGGATCAGTGAGCAGACGGGCAACTTCGTACTCGTCCTTGTAAGCCATCAGCTTGTGCAGATTCCAGGCGACGGCCTGCGTCAACTCTTCCGCTCCCGGACGCACTCGCCGCTCGGCGGTGCGGACGCGTTCGACGAACCGCCGATACTCCGCGGCGTATGCGGCGTTCTGGTAAGCGGTCAATTCGTCCTCGCGGTGCGCGATCAACTCGTCGAGCGTACGCTCGGGCGCGGATTTTCCTTCTGGCGGCAAGTACCGTTCGAAGACGCTTGGGTCGTCGACGAATTTCCGTCCCCAGGCGAACACTTCGAGATTGCGCTCGACGGCCACGCCGTTCAAGCGGATAGCCTCTTCGATCGCCGCCGAGGCCAGCGGCAAAAGCCCCTTCTGGTAAGCCGCGCCGACTAAAAAAACATTGGTGAAAACGTGCCCGCCGAACAGCTTCTCGGCGAGCGTCGAAGCATCGACGAACAAGTTGTCTTCATCGCGGGTGTTGCGGCGGATCGCATGGACGTAGCCGCCGTCGGGCGAAAGCACGGTCAGCCCCTTACGGATGGCCTCGCCGGTGAGAATCTCCTTGGAGTTGACGACGGCGACGGTGCGCTCGGGGGAGCAGCATTTCAGATTCTGCGAGTATGCCGCCCCCACCAGATCGAAGCCCAGCAAAAGATCGAGCGAGGCGGCGTTGATGCGCTGCGAGGATTCGATCGGGCGGTCGCTGATCGTCAGGTGCGCGACCACAGCGCCGCCCTTCTGCGCGACGCCGGTTTGATCCAGCGTGAGCGCCTGCCGTCCGTCGAGCAATGCGGCCGTCGCCAGCATCGCGTTGACCGTGACGACGCCGGAGCCGCCGACTCCGGGCATCAAGATGCGATAGCCGCCGCCGGCCGCGACTTTTTCCGGGGGCTCGGGTATCTCCACCGCCGGAAGCTCCGGCAGAGGCCGCCGCTTGAGACCGGAGCCCTCTTCGATCGCCACTGAGACGAACGAAGGGCAGTCGCCCCAAGTGCAGGTGTAATCGGCATTGCAGGAGGACTGGTGAATGCGCGTCTTCGGGCCGAAGTCTGTTTCGACCGGCAACAGCGAGACGCAGTTGGCGTGTTTTACGCAGTCGCCGCATCCTTCGCAGACGCGCTCGTTGATCACGATGCGGCGCACCGGTTTGGGCAAGACGCCGCGGTTGCGCCGCCGGCGCTTCTCGGCGGCGCACATCTGGTCGTAGATCATTACCGAGACGCCTTCGACCTGCTCGAGCTCGGCCAGAACGTCTTCCAACTCGTCGCGGTCGCGCACCTCGACGGACCGCGCCAACATCGACCGGTCGCCGTATTTCGCGGTGTCGTCGCTGAGGAGGACAATTTTCTCGATGCCCTGAGCTGCGAGCTCGTGCGTCACGGCCGGGATCGGCAATCCGCTGGCGGCCGTCTGCCCGCCGGTCATGGCGACCGCGTCGTTATAGAGAAGCTTGTAGGTGATATTGACGCCCGCGGCGACCGCCGCCTGGATCGCCATGCGGCCTGAATGGAAGTAGGTGCCGTCGCCAAGGTTCTGGAAGATATGCTTCTTCCCGCTGAAAGGGGCGCAGCCGATCCAGGCGGCGCCCTCGCCGCCCATCTGAAAGATGTATTCGATGCCGCGGTCGACTTCGCGCATCAGGCCGGCCATGCCATGGCAGCCGATGCCGCCGCCGGCGATCTGCCCTTCGAGCAACAGCGTCGAGCGGTTGTGCGGACACCCCGAGCAGTAGCTCGGCGCGCGGGCGCCGCGCACGCGCGGGTCTTTGGCGAACCTTTCGCCGACTGCGGCGATCTTCTCGATTTCGCTCTCGATGCCGGGAGTGCGCCGGAGGAACCGCCCCAGAACCAGGGCGATCGTATCGGCGTCCAGCTCGCCCGTGGAAGGCAGCAACCGGCCGCCCGCGGCGTCGGTTTTTCCGTAAACCGCAGGGCGGACCGAACGGTTGAAAAGCATCTCGCGAAGCTGGAACTCGAGGAACGAGCGCTTCTCTTCGACGACCAGGACGGTTTCGAGGCCGTCGATGAATTCGTCGATAATCCGCGGCTCCAGCGGGAAAACCATGCCCATCTTGAGGATGCGGACGCCCTCGCGCGCAAGGTCTTTCTCGCCAAGCCGCAACGCGCGCAGAGCCGACATGAGGTCGGCGTAGCTCTTGCCGCAAGCGACAATCCCCAGGCGGTCGCCGTCGTGCTTGGCGGTAATGCGGTTCAGGCCGTTCTCCCGCGCGAAATGCCGCGCCGCTTCCAACCGGTGATGATGAACGTCGGCTTCGAGTCCGAGGCTGTAGGGGACCACCAGCATCGTCGCCGTGGTCTTCTCGTAGGGCTTGCCGTCGATCGACAACTCCGGAATCGTGACCGGGCAGCGTTCGGGAGAGAACTCGACGATCCCGCCGCCGTCGCACAAATCGGTCGCCAGCTTCAAACCCGTCCAAGCGCCGCTGAACCGCGACATCTCGATGCCGTAGAGACCGTAGTCGAGCGCTTCCTGCGTATTCGCGGGCGACAGCACCGGCGCCGAGCAGTTGTAGAACGACAGTTCGCTCTGGTGCGGAATGGTCGAGCTCTTCGAAACGTGATCGTCGCCGGCCAGCGCCAGCGCCCCGCAGTTTTTGCCCGTGCCGGCGAATGACGCATGGCGCAAGGCGTCGCCGCTGCGGTCGACCCCCGGCCCCTTGCCGAACCAGATGCCCACCGCGCCGTCGACCGCCGGGTCGGGGAGCTTCTGGAACAACTGGCTGCCCATCACCGCCGTAAGCGCCAGGTCTTCGTTGACGCCGGGCGAGAAATGGATGTTATGCGGATCGAGGTGCTTCTGCGCCCGCAGCAGCGCCGAGTCGTACCCGCCCAGCGGCGAGCCCGGATAGCCGGAAATGAAGCACCCGGTGTTGAGACCGCGCCGCCGGTCGCGCAGCATCTGCTCGATCGGCAAACGAACCAGAGCCTGAATGCCCGACATGTATGCCGCGCCCGATTCGGCGCGGTACTTGTCGTCCAGCGCATACTTCCGCAATCCCATTTCGACTCAATCCTAGCAATTGCCGCCCGACTCCGTTGCTTGCGGCCAATCTCAAGGGTCCGGCCGACAAGCGGTAAAATGCCCTCGAACGCTGCATGTCCGCATCGAGTCTGCCCAAAACCCTCGGCGAGTTGCGCCGACATCCCGACTTCAGCGAGCGGCGGCTTGCGAAGCGCAGCGTCTGCGATGAGATTCGCGAGAACCTGACGGCCAAGCTGCGCTCGGGAGAAACCCTCTTCCCCGGCATCGTCGGGTTCGACGACACCGTCATCCCGCACATCGTCAACGCGCTGCTCTCCAGGCACAATTTCATCCTGCTCGGGCTGCGGGGCCAGGCGAAGAGCCGCATCCTGCGGCAACTGACCGCGTTTCTCGACCCCGCGCTGCCCTGCATCGCCGGCGTCGAATTGCCTGACAACCCCTACGCGCCGATCGGCAAGCCCGGCCGCGACGCCGTGGCCGCAATGGGCGACGACACGCCTATTGCGTACCTGACGCCCGACCAACGCTATGTCGAAAAACTGGCCACGCCCGATGTGACCATCGCCGACATGATCGGCGATATCGACCCCATCAAGGCCGCTCGGCGCGGCATCGAGCTCGGCGACGAATCGACCATGCACTTCGGTCTGCTGCCGCGCGCCAACCGCGGGATTTTCGCCATTAACGAACTGCCCGACCTGATGAGCAAAATCCAGGTCGGGCTGTTCAACATCATGCAAGAGGGCGACGTGCAGATCAAGGGCTATCCCGTCCGTCTGCCCCTCGACGTTCTTCTGGTCTTCAGCGCCAACCCCGAGGACTACACCGCCCGCGGGAAGATCATCACGCCGCTCAAAGACCGCATCGGCAGCGAGATCCGCACGCACTATCCGCTCGATGTCGGCCAGGCTATGGAAATCACGCGCCGGGAGGCTTGGGCCGAGCGCGGCGGCTCAACGCCGACGTTCATTCCCGACTTCATCCGCGAAGCCGTCGAGCAAATCGCCTTCGCCGCGCGCGAGGATGCCAAGATCGACCAGCGCTCCGGCGTCTCGCAGCGGTTGTCGATTTCCTGCCTCGAAAATGTAGTCTCGAACGCGGAACGCCGCGCGCTCGCAGCCGGCGAGGCTCTGGCAGTACCCCGCATCGGCGATGTTTACGCGGCCATGCCGTCCGTCACCGGCCGCTTCGAGCTCGAATACGAAGGCGAGTTGAAAGGCGCCGAGCATGTCGCGCACGAGTTGATCCGCACCGCCGTCGGCCGGGTCTTCGATCGCTACTTCTCGCGGAGCGGGACCGGGAACATCGTCAACTGGTTCGAGATGGGAGGCAACCTGCGGATCGGCGACGACGAAAGCGCCGCAACAGTCGTCGAGCAGCTCGGCAGGATACAAGGTTTGATGGACCTCGCCGCCGCGCTTATCCCCGACGGCCGCGATGAAAACGAAATTCGCGCCGCTGCGGGCGAATTCATACTCGACGGGCTCTACGCCCACCGCCGCATCGGCCGCAGCGAAGAAGTCGGCTACACGCGCCGGCCGCGCGCCGACCGGGGAAAAAGCCGCGAGGCGCCCGGCGACTTCGGCGTGCCGGACATCGACACAACCTATAACTGAGGCGCCGCGGGCGGGCCGATTCGTTAGAATGAACCCGGCCCGATGAAATACGTCAACTGGACGAAGTTCACCGGCGACAGCCTCGGCATTTCGTCCGAGGATGTCCTGCGCGCGCTCGCGGAGTACTTCTTGCGCTCGGGCTTCGAAAATCGGCTCGCGCCTTGGTACGAGGCGCCCCCCGAGCAGTCTCTGAAAGAGCTGCAGAAAGCCGTCCGCGACGCTCTCGAGTCGGGCGCGATCTTCGATCCTGCGCGGCGCGACGAAATGTATTCGCGGCTTGCCGAGATGCCGCCGGATGAAATCGAACGCCTGATCGAAAACCTGACGCGGCGTCTTGCCGCCGACGGCTACATCGCCGTTAGCCGGCCAGGGGAATCGGGCGGCCCGCCGGTCTCCGGCGCGCGCGCGGAAACCGGCAGCCCCAACGCCGAGGCGCATTTCGAGCTTGCGGACAAGAGCCTCGATTTTCTCGGTTACAAGACCCTCAAAGACCTGATGGGCGCGCTGGGCAGATCGTCCTTTGGCAGCCACGAGACGCGCGAGCAGGCGACCGGCGTCGAAATGTCCGGCTCCTCGAAGCCCTACGAGTTCGGCGACATCCTCAATCTCGACGTCGGCGGCACGTTGTCGAACGCTTTCCGCCGCGAAGGTCCCGGCAAGGGGCTGTCGAACCTGGAGTACGCGGACCTGATGGTGCGCCAGTCGGCATACCGCAGCTCCTGCGCCACGGCGCTCATGCTCGACTGCTCGCACTCGATGATTCTTTACGGCGAGGACCGCTTCACTCCCGCCAAGCAAGTAGCGCTGGCGCTGGCGCACTTGATCCGCACGCAGTTTCCCGGCGACACGCTGGACCTGGTCCTTTTTCACGATTCGGCCGAGCACGTGCCGTTGTCCCGTCTCGCCCGCGTCCGCATCGGCCCCTATCACACCAACACGCGAGAGGGCCTGGTTCTGGCCCGGCGCCTGTTGAACCGCCGCCGGAAAGACATGCGCCAGATCGTCATGATTACCGACGGCAAGCCCTCGGCGCTCACTTTGCCCGACGGCAGCATTTACAAAAACCCGTTCGGCCTCGACCCGCTTGTCATCGGGCAAACGCTCGATGAAGTCCACAGATGCAGGCGCCAAGGCATCTTGATCAACACATTCATGCTGGCGCGGGACTACGCTCTGGTGCAGTTCATCCGCAAAATCACGGAAATCTGCCGCGGCAAGGCATACTTCACCACGCCTTATACGCTAGGCCGATATCTGCTGGCGGACTACATGAACAACAAGACGCGCACGGTGCATTAGATCCCGAGCGCGGGCCGTCCGGTTTCCGTATACAATCGAAGCACGATGCTCACGCGGCGGAAATTCGGGGCGCTTGCCGCCTCCGCTTCCCTTTCAACCCTCTTTCACAATTGCGGGCCGGCTGCCGAGTCCGAGGCGGAGCGGCAGCCCGCCGAAAACGGCGATGTCCTCTCCCGCTCCATCGTCTTCGACGCTCATTGCGATACGCCGGGCCGTATGCTCTCCGAGGGCATCAGCCTGGGCGAAAGCAAAAGCTATCACCAGGTCGACATCGAGCGTATGCGCGAAGGGGGCATCACGGCCGCGTTCTTCGCCATTTTCGCCAGCGCCGGCAGCCACACGCCGCTCGAATCCGTCAAAAAGGGACTCGAGATCAGCGATATGATCGTCCGCGAAGTCCGACGCTATCCCGACGACCTGCTGTTCGCCACGACGGCCGACGATATCCTGCGCGCCAAACGAGAAAACAAGATCGCCATCCTGCTCTCGCTCGAAGGCGGCCATATGATCGACGAAAGCCTGGGCGTGCTGCGCGAATTCCGCCGTCTGGGGGTGCGCTCGTTCGGGCTCACCCACAGCTCGCACACGCCTTGGGCAAGCTCCGCCGAAAAGCCCGGCGGCCCCGACGGCCTGACCGACTACGGCCGTGAAATCGTCCGTGAAGCCAACCGGCTGGAAATGGTGCTCGATCTCGCCCACGCCTCCGACGAGACGTTCTTCGACACGATCGAAACAACGAGCGCGCCGATTATTTCTTCGCACACTTGCTGCCGCGCGATCGCCAACCAAAAACGCAACATGAGCGACGAAATGCTCAAGGCGCTCGCCGAAAACGGCGGCGTGCTCGATATCGGCTACTACAACGGCATGATCGTGGAAAACTACGGCCGGCCGCGGCCCGATCTCTCCGATCTCAACGCGCGCAGAAAGAAAATCGCGGAGGACTTTGCCGGTGACCGCGAGCGGCGGCTCGAAGAGCTTTGGCAAGTCAACAAGGAAGAAGCCGATCGGATGGGCCGCCCCAGCTTCGATCAACTCCTCGATCACTTCGAGCACGCCGCAACCGTGGCCGGCGTCGATCACGTGGGCTTCGGCTCCGATCTCGACGCGGCGCGGCATCTCTACCCCGAGGCCGTCGACGACATCGCCGAGACGGCGAACCTCGTGCCCGGGCTGCGCGGGCGCGGCTTTTCCGACGAAGACATCTCGAAGATCCTCGGCGGCAACAATCTGCGGGTGCTGCGCGCAGCGGAACGGGACCCGGAGGCTTGAGCGGAATCCGTGCGATTTTTGGCGGACTGTTAGCATAGGCGCCTTGGGGCATCATGCACGGTTCAAAGGAAGAACTACTCTCCGCGCCGACCGAACCATTCGCGATCGACGGCGAATCTTCCGCCTCGGCGTTGCTGGAAAAGATGGCCGGGACGGCCTTTCAGGGACGCCAACTGGGCAACGCTTTCCGCGTGTGGAAGCAAATGCTGGCCGACCCGGAATGCACCATCCTGATGGGGCTTTCCGGCGCGATGATCCCGGCGGGAATGCGCCGCGTCGTGCGCTTCATGATCGAAAATCGGCTGATCGACGTGCTGACCTCGACCGGCGCCAACTTCTTCCACGACATCCACGAAACCAAGGGCTTTTTTCACTACCAGGGATCGCACCGCATGAATGACGAGGCGCTCGGCGAAAAGATGATCGATCGCATGTACGACGTGCTCGCCGACGAGGTCCGTTTTCGCGAGCACGATCTGTGGATCGGCAGTTTCGCCTCGCGGCTCGATCAATCCCGTCCCTACACGACGCGGGAATTTCTTTACCTGCTGGGACGGGAATTGGGGCGGGATTGCGCCGAAGACGGCATCGTCTCGGCGGCGGCCAGGCACAAGGCGCCGCTGTTCTGCCCTGCGATCGGCGATAGCTCCATCGGCATCGGCGTCGCCGAAAGCCGCTACCGCGGGGAAAACCGGCTGATCTTCGACATGATGGCCGACGTGCTCGAGATCACCAATATCGTCGCCGACTCCAAGGCTACGGGCGTGATCTACTTCGGCGGAGGCACTCCGAAAAATTACACGCAGCAAACCGAAGTCGTCGCCATCTTGATGAACAAGGGCAAAACCGGCCACCGTTACGGCATCCAGGTGGTGACGGACGCGCCTCATTGGGGCGGACTTTCGGGTTGCACCTTCGCCGAGTCGCAAAGCTGGGGCAAGCTCGCCAAAGGCGCGCAGATGGTGGATTGCCACTGCGACTCGACCATCGCCATGCCGCTTCTGGTTTCCGCTCTCGCCGAGCAGAAGCAACTGCTCGCCAACCGCAAGCCTCCGGCCTTCGACATGGGCCGGACATTGAAGATCGAGCTTGCCGCGTAGCTCAGCAATCTCCGGCTTACGATACTTATGAAAGCTGAAAGATTGTCCATGCGCTTTGCCCGCCGCTGCTTGCTCGTCTGTTTCGTCTTGTCGGCGGCCTGCGCGCCGCGGCCGGAATCGGCCGAGATCGATGCGCCTGAAGAGCCGGCGGCCTCCGGCTTCATCGGAACATGGACGCTCGTCTCGTGGACGCGCACAGCCGAGGACGGCGAAACGACATACCCCTACGGCGAAGACGCATTTGGCAGAATCTTCTACCACGCCAACGGCAAAATGGCCGCGATTCTCATGTGGCGCGGCCGCCCGAAAGCGGATCCCGATCGCCGGACAGACCTGACGGTACAAGAGAGGCTCGCTCGCGCCCAAGGCTTTTTCGCCTATTCGGGCGCCTTCACGGTAGATGAGAAGCAGGGGACCGTAACCCATTACGTGGACTCTTGCGTCAACCCGGACTGGGTCGGAGAAGAGCGGGTCCGCGAGTTTCAGCGCATCGGCAACGGCCGTATCGTACTACGCCCCGTTGAATCCGCGCTGCCTGTGGAGTTGATCTGGGAGCGCGAAAACTGAGCAGGCGTTCTCGGCTTCCATCTCTGCGGTCTTGCTCTTGACTGTTAAACTACAGGTGTCGTTTCCCCCAGATGCCGCAGCCCTTCGTTCACCTCCACTGCCACACCGACTACTCGCTCCTCGACGGAACCTGCCACATTCCTCGGTTGATGCAACTGGCCGAGAAGAATGAATGGCCGGCGGCGGCGATCACCGACCACGGCAATCTCTTCGGCGCGGTCCGCTTCTATAACGCCGCGCGCAAGGTCGGCGTGAAACCGATTATCGGCTGCGAGGTTTACATCGTCGACGGTGACCACGGCAAGCACGATGCAAGCCTGCGCTACCATCACTTGCTGCTGCTCTGCAAAAACGCAACGGGCTACCGCAACCTGATCAAGCTCGTTTCGACCGGATACCTAGAAGGCTTCTACTACAAGCCGCGCATCGACAAAGCTCTGCTGGCGCGGCACTCGGAAGGCCTGATATGCCTTTCGGCGTGTCTGCGCGGCGATCTGCAGGAAGCGCTGCTGGAGAAAGGCTACGAAGAAGGCCGGCGGCTGGCCTACGAATACGTCGACATTTTCGGCAAAGAGAATTTCTTCGTCGAGATACAGGATCACGGCCTCGAGCTCGACAAACGACTGATCCCGCTGCAATTCCGGCTGGCCCAGGAGAGCGGCATCCCCTTGGTCGCAACCAACGACGCCCACTATCTGACCAAGGAAGACGCGGGCGCCCACGATGCGCTGCTCTGCGTGCAGACGGGGAAAACGCTCGCCGACCCCAATCGCATGCGCTTTTCGACGCAGGAGTTCTACCTCAAAAGCCGCGCGGAGATGGCCAAGCTCTTCGACGGCGACGAAGGCCCGCTGAACCGCACTTGGGAAATCGCGCAAATGTGCGACCTCAAGCTCGAACCGATCGGCAACCCCTTCCCGCGGTTCGAAGTGCCCGCCGAGCACACGACCGACACCTACTTCGAGTTCGTCGCCCGCCAGGGCCTCGAAAAGCGCCGCGCTTATCTCGAGCTGCTCGAGCGCAACGGCCGACTGCGGCGGCCCTGGCAGGAATACCTGGAAAGGCTGGACTTCGAAATCAAGATCATCCAGCAGATGCAGTATTCCGGGTACTTTTTGATCGTTTGGGACTTCATCCGCTATGCGAAGTCCAGGAACATCCCCGTCGGGCCGGGCCGCGGCTCGGCGGCCGGATCGCTTGTCGCCTACACGATGGAGATCACCGACATCGACCCGCTGCAGTACGGCCTGCTTTTCGAGCGGTTCCTCAACCCCGAGCGCGTTTCGATGCCTGACGTGGACATCGACTTTTGCATGAACCGCCGCGGCGACGTGATCCGCTACGTTACCGAAAAATACGGGCGCGAGCAGGTGGCGCAGATCATCACCTTCAATACGATGGCCGCGAAGGCCGCGATCAAGGACGTCGGCCGGGTGATGGACATGAATTACGGCGAGGTCGACCGCCTGACCAAGCTCGTCCCCAACGTGCTGAACATCAAGCTCAAAGAGGCGGTCGAGCAGGAGCCGCGGCTGCAGCAGGCAATCCGCGAGGAGGAACGCGTCGCCGACCTGATGGAGACAGCGGGCCGACTCGAAGGCGTCGCGCGCAACCCGTCAGTACATGCCGCGGGAGTGCTGATCGCCCCCGAGCCGCTGAAAAACCTGGTTCCCCTTTACAAGACCGCCAAGGACGAAATCGTCACCCAGTACGACATGAAGAGCCTCGATCAGATGGGGCTGCTCAAGATGGATTTCCTGGGCCTCACCACCCTGACGGTGATCGACGAAGCGTTCGACTGGATCGAAAAGAAAACCGGCAAGCGGCTCACAACGGAAGAGATTCCGCTCGACGATCGAGCGACCTACGAACTGCTCTCGAAGGGGCTGACCAGCGGAATATTTCAGTTCGAATCGGCGGGCATGCGCGATATCTGCATACGCTATAAACCCGAGCGCCTGGAAGACCTCTGCGCCTTGAACGCCCTCTACCGCCCCGGACCGATCCAAGGCGGCATGGTGACGGACTTCATCGAGCGCAAGCACGGCCGCCGGGAGGTGACCTACCTCCTGCCGGAGATCGAGCCGCTGCTCGCAGAAACGTACGGCGTCATCCTTTACCAGGAACAGGTGATGCAGATCGCCAACGTCGTTGCCGGTTTTTCCCTTGGCGAAGCCGACCTGCTGCGCCGCGCGATGGGCAAGAAAAACGTCGAGGAAATGCTCAAACAGCGCGAGCGCTTCATGGCGGGCGCAAAGGAACGGGGTTTCCCCGAAGCGAAAGTGCGCAAGCTGTTCGAGTTGATGGAGCAGTTCGCCGGATACGGTTTCAACAAGTCGCACTCGGCCGCTTACGGCTTCGTCGCCTATATCACCGCTTATCTCAAGACGAATTATCCGGTCGCCTTCATGGCCGCCTTGCTCTCCGCGGAATCGGGCAACAGCGAGAAGGTCGTGCGCTACATCAACGAATGCCGCGACATGGGCATCGAGGTGCTGGCGCCCGACATCCATCAGTCCTACTGGAACTTCACGCCGGCCGGCGACAAGGAGATTCGCTTCGGTCTGGGCGCGATCAAGAACGTGGGCAAGGGCGCTGTCGACGCCATCATCGAAGCGCGCGAGGCCCAGGGCGGCCGATTCAAGTCGCTCTTCGACTTCTGCGAGAACGTCGACGGCAAGCGCATCAACAAGCGCATGCTCGAGAGCGCGATCAAAGGCGGCGCGCTCGACTCGCTCGGTGGGCGCCGCTCGCAACTGACCGCCGCGCTGGATGCCGCGATCGAAGCCGGGCAGCGCGCCTCGCGCGACCGCGAAACAGGGCAGGGAGCGCTTTTCGGCGCGCCGGCCCCCGCCGAAGACGACAATGAACGGCGCTTGCCCGATGTTCCCGAATGGCCTGAGAAAGACAAGCTCGCCGGAGAAAAGGAAACGATCGGTTTCTATGTGACCGGGCATCCCTTGCGCGCTTACGAAGACAAGATCGCTGAGCTGGCCACCTGCACGAGCGCGACCGTCGCGGACTTCGAAAACCAGGCGGGCGTTGCGCTCTGCGGCATCATCGGGGGGATTCAGCGCAAGCGCAACCGCGAGGGCAGGCCTTGGGCTGCTGCGGCGCTGGAAGACCTCACCGGCAGCGTCGATCTGCTGGTGTTCGCGAATCAGTTCGAAGAGCTTGCGCCGCAGCTTGTCGAAGACCAAGCGGTGCTGATCCGGGGCAGCGTCCGCGCCGAGGAGGGATCGCAGCCGAAAGTATCGGTTCAAGAAATCGTGCCGCTCGACAACGCGCGGGTTTCCATGCCGGCGCAAATCGCCCTGACCGTTCGTCTCGACGGGGAAGCCGCGGGCGAGGAAATCGCCGCGAAGCTGCACGAGTTGTTCGCCGGAAAGCCGGGCGAGACCGACGTGCTTTTAAGGCTTGTCCGCGAAAACGATTTTGTGGTGCTTTACGATATCGCGGCGCGCGTCAAGCCCGACCGGGAATTCAGGCTGCAGACCGAAGCCATTTGCGGCAAGGGCGCGCTGGAGCTGCATCCGTAGCCGCCGCTTGCCGCCCGCTCCGCGGCTCTTTCCTATTCACTATCCGCCGGAGCAGCCTCGACCGGCATTCCTGCGGCTTTCCAGGCTCGCCAGCCGCCGGCCAGCGAATATACGTTGGCGTAGCCCATCTTCTGCAAGGCGTCCGCGGCGAGAGCCGAGCGGTATCCTCCGCCGCAATAGAGCACCAGCTTCGTCGACTCTTCAGGAACCGCGCTCTCGATGTCGCGCTCGATGACCCCCTTGCCCAAGTGAATCGCCCCGGCGGCATGGGCGGCGTTCCACTCGGAATCTTCACGGGTATCGACCAGCACGAATTCCGCGCCCACGTCGAGGTCGGCCCGGACATCGTTCACGGTCGTCTCCCGGATGCGCGACTTGGCGTCGTTGACGATCGCCAAAAATTTTTCCGAATGTTGCACGCCGGGCAGCCGGTCTTTGCGCCGGAACGCCTAGAACTCGAATTTGAGGTCGAGTTTCGCTTCGACTTCCGCTATCGGAACCATTTCGATCGCATCCCACGGACAGCCGTCGAGCAAGGTGCCGTCCGGCCCCTTGGCGATGCATTGCTTGCAGCCGATGCAGGTCTGCGCATCGACCTCGATGCGGCCGAACGGCGGATGATCTTCATCGGGAATCCAGTACATGCACTCGTCCACCGGACAATAGTTGATGCAAACGGGCGAGCCCGCGCAGCCGGTGCAGTTCTCGGTCGTTATGGCAACGATCATCGGTTTCTTCTTGCGATTGCCGGTCATGCCGCCTTCCGACCACGGCCAGTTTTTCTCGTGGGGGGCCGCAATCGGCGTTAAAGAGGCGATGCGCGCGGCTTCGGCCGCGGCCTTGCGCTTGCGTTCCGCTGCGGCCGCTTTCTTTCTGGCCGCTGCATCGCCGGCGGGCGCGGCAGGCTTTGACGCCGTAGGAACGGCCGGCGCTGCAGATTTGTCGGTTTCCGGGTGAGGCATGGTTTTTCTGGGCTGTCGATCCCTTAAAACTCCCAGTATAGCCCGGCGGAGGGTCCATGCATGGTGAAAGTCCGTCTTATCCAATACAAGACGAGCCTTTTATAATGGATATGGCCATGCCCCGCTGCCGCCGGGCCGGTGTTTTGTTCCCGATCGGGCTGCTTCTGTCCTGCGGGCCTTTTTTGCCGGACCTGCTCTTGTCGCAGCCGCGCTTTATCGAAGCTGCGGACGCCGCCGGTTTGAGCGCATTCCGTTTAATCAGCGGCGACCACCGGAAACGCTACATTGTCGAGGCAAACTCCGCCGGCGTCTGCGTCATCGACTACGACCGGGACGGACGCCCCGATCTTTATTTCGTGAACGGCGGCCGCCTCGAAGACTTCCGGGAAGGCAAGCCCTCGACCTTGCGGCATGCGCTGTTCCGCAATCGGGGCGGCCGCCGCTTCGAGGAAACCACGGAAAAGGCGGGCGCCGGAGGAAACGGCCATTGGGGCATGGGCTGCTCGGTCACCGATTACGACGCCGACGGGTTTCCCGATCTCTACGTCACTGCCTACGGCCCCAACCAACTGCTGCGCAATCGAGGCGACGGAACCTTCGAGGACGCCACCGCGCAGGCGGGCGTAAACGATCCCCGCTGGTCGACCGGCTCGGCCTGGGCCGATGTCGACCTCGACGGGGATCTGGACCTTTTCGTCGCCAACTATATCGAGTTGGATCCCGGCAATTTGCCCGAGCCGGGAAGCCCGGCCTACGGCTCGATGGGCAGGGCCGGCCTGGGCTGCCGGTATCTGGGTCTGCCCGTCATGTGCGGTCCGAGGGGGTTGAAAGGCGCCGGCGACTCGTTTTTCCTCAATCGCGGAGACGGCGTCTTCGAAGAGAGAGCCGCAAGCAGCGGGCTGGACGACCCGGAGGCTTACTTCGGTCTCGGGGCGGTCTTCGCAGATCTGGACGACGACGGTCTGCCCGACCTTTTTGTAGCCAACGATTCGACGCCCAACCTGCTCTACAGAAATTTGGGCGACGCCGAATTCGAAGAAGTCGGACTCCTATCGGGCGCGGCTTTCAACGGCCACGGAGTCGAACAGGCCGGGATGGGCGTTGCGGTCGGAGATTTTCTCAACAGCGGCCGTCTTTCTCTGTACGTCACTCACTTTTCAGAGGAGTACAACACGCTCTACCGCAATGAGGGCGGCCTCAACTTCTCGGATGTCACCACGCGGGCGGGCCTGGACCGCCCTACGCTTCCCTTCGTCGGCTGGGGGACCCTCTTTCTCGATTTCGATAACGACGGCCGGCTGGACCTTTTCGCGGCCAACGGACACGTCTTTCCCAGCGTGGACGGGCTCCGGCAGCCGTCCATAGCGCCGTACCGCCAGAGCAGCCTCCTTTTTCGCAACCTGGGGAACGGCCGCTTCCAGGAGCAGCCGGAACTTCTGCGCCTCGAAAACGAGCAATCCAGCCGGGGAGCGGCCGCGGCCGACTTCGACGGCGACGGCAGGTTGGACCTGGTCGTCAGCAACATCGACTCCGGGCCCACGCTCTTCTGGAACCGGACCGTCAACGAAAATCGCTACCTGAGAGTCCGCCTGGTCGGCGCGGACGGCAACCGTCCGGCTCTGGGGGCGCGAGTCAGGGTGCGCGCCGGAGACCTGCTGCAGATGCGCGAAGTCCACAGCGGCGGGAGCTATCTTTCGCAGAGCGAGCTGACGCTACATTTCGGGATGGGCGCCCAGGCGCAAGCGGATTCGGTGGAAGTTAGTTGGCCCGGAGGCGAAACTTCGACGCTGCAGGACGTGGAGACCGGTCAGGAGATTACGATTCGCCAACCGGCTGGAACGGCCACTCGCCAACCCGACGCGCCCTGAGCATATAGAGACCGACGCCCACAGCCAGCACCAGCAGACCCAACCCTACGATTGCGGCTCCCGTCGAGACCAGCACTAGGAGCCAGAGAATCGCCGCCGCGATGCTGGGCAGCGGATAACCCCACATGCGGAAAGGCCGGCGGATATCGGGCCGATACCTGCGGATCAGCGTAACGGCGACAATTTGCCCCAGCACCTGGATCACGATCTGGATCACGATGAGCGCCTGAATGATGTTGCTCAGGTCGAAGAAACAAAAGACGGTCGAGGCCAGCCCCAGCGTCAACAGCGAGACATGAGGGAAGCGTTTGGTCGGGTGCAGCTTGGCGAAAACCGAGAAGAATCTGCCGTCCCTGGCGGCAGCGTAGGGAATCCTCGAATAACCGAGCAACAAGGCAAAAACGGATGCGGCCGACGCGCCCAGCACCAGCCAGGTCAGCACTTGGGCGGCCCACGGCCCGTAGACGATTTCCATGAAATCGGAGACTACATGCTGCGATTCCATTGCCTCGCGCCAAGGGACGACGCCGATGATCGTGACGTTCAGAAAGATGTAAAGAAGCGCCACGATGGCGATCGAAGCGATGACGGCGAAAGGGATGTTCCGGCTGGGGTTCTTGACCTCTCCTCCCAGGAAGCAGATATTGTTATAGCCGCCGTAGCCGTAGATGCCGATCAGCGCGGCGCCTCCCAAGCCGGAAACGAACCCCCACGACATGGAGAAAGCGCCTTCCGGAATGTCGAAGAGAAGCTCGCCGCGGATGTTGAAGAGCCCTGAGACAATCACCCAGAGAATGGTTCCGACGGCGGCCAACATGAGTATGAAGGAGAGCCGTCCGATCGTGCGAATCCCGCGGTAGAGCGCGAAAGTGACGACCAGGCAAAGACCCACTGCGATGAACTGCGTGGTCAACGGAGAAAGATCGGGTCCCAGATAGCGCGTGTACTGGGCGAAGCCGACGGCCCCGGTCGCCACGGAAAGCGGGGCGGTGAAGAAGATCATCCAGACGAAGAGGAACGACATCATGCGGCCCATCTTCTTGGGGCCGTAGGCTTCCCTGAGGTAGATGTAGGAGCCGCCCGCTCCGGGCATGGCGGCCCCCAGCTCGGCCCAGACCAAGCCGTCGCAGACGGCCAGCGCGGCGCCCAGCAGCCAGCCCAGCATGGCATGCGGGCCGCCCATGGCCGCGATCAGAATCGGGATGGTGATGAAGGGGCCGATGCCCAGCATCTCGACCACGTTGGCCGAGACGGCTTCTTTCAGCCCCAGACCGCGTATCAGCCCCCCTGCCGGGTCTTCACGGGAAGCTTGCTCTGTCGCCATCGAGATCGCCCGCTGCGGGTTGCGCAACCTGCAAGCGTAGCGCATCCGCCGGGCGCGCTCTCAGCAAAAGAGAACACGCCCCGGCGCCGGCCCGCCCGGTTGCGGAACCGTCTAGAAAAGGAACCGCAACCCGAACTGAATCACCCGGCCCTCTCGGGACGGATCGAAAACCGAGGTCGTTTCGCCGAACCGGCCCCTGTCCACCCTGTTATTCGGATTGTTGAACTGAGGCGTGTTGAAGGCGTTGAAGAACTCCCAGCGGATCTGCAGCGTGGCGTCCTCGCTGAAGCCCAGGCCGATGTTCTTGAAAAGGGAGAGGTCGAAGTTGTGATGCGGCCAACCGCTCAGGCTGGCCACGCCGCAGTTGCCGAAGGTCCCGTTCTGGGGTATGGCGAAAGCCGTCGGATTGAAGAATTGCTCGACGGTTCGCGGCCCCTTCGGGTCGCCGATGCAGTCCGCCCGAGAGTTCTGACTGCGCGTTCCGCTGCGGTCGGGGCCGCTGATGCCGATGGGGGCGCCCGAGGTGGAGCTCCAGATGCCGTTGAACTGCCAGCCGCCCAGGACATGCTCCGCCGCCCCGTAGCTCGGAAACGGGATCTTCCAGGTCCAATTCATCACGAAGCGGTGCCTCTGGTCGAAGACCAGCAAGCCGTAGTCGGCGGCCAGGTCGTGGGCGTTCTGCGGTCGGACGTTGCTGGCCGAAGCGCCGCCCGAGAGATTGTCCTGCGTATCCCCCAGCGCTTTGCTCCAGGTATAGTTCACGTTGAAGGCCAAGCCCGAGGATATCGCCCGCCGCAGGCTCACTTGCAGCGCGTTGTAGTTGGCGTTGCCGATGCTGGCCATGTGGTCGCTCAGACGCGCCCAACTGGGGAAAGGCTGGGTGATCGACCCGTCCGCATTCAAGATGCCCTGATTCAGCGGCCGCAGCCTGCGGATGCGGTTGGAGTCTCCGCCCACGTAGGAGATATCCATCAGATAAGCCTGATCGAAGCGGAATTGGAACCCGAAGCTGTACTGTTGCGACCAAGGCGCGGTTCCGTCAAAGCTGCGGCTGCGCAGATCGATTGTCTGCGGATTGAACTCATCGCTGCCGCCGGGGAAGGGATCGCGCAGCAATAGTTTCGGAACCTCGTTGAACCGCGACTCGTGGCCGCGGAAATCGATCAACTGCGGGGGGTTCAAGGGCAGCGCCGCCGAGCTGCCCATGCGGTCGATCGCCTGATAGAAGATCGCGTACCCGCCCTTGACGACAGCGCGGTCCGAGAGGCGGTAGGCCACTCCGAACCTGGGAGCGAAATTGTTGCGGTCGGGGTTGACCAGCGCCCTGCTGAAAATGTCGTCTCCCTGCACCCGCTGCACACAGTCGAAGTCGCAGGGAACTTGACCGAGGCTCCCCGGGTTCGCCGTCAGCAGCGCCCCCTGCCCTCCGTTGGCGTCGGGGTCGAAATTGGAGACCAGATTGTCGCGCTCGACGATCGGCGTGAAATATTCGTAGCGGACGCCGTAGTTGAGGGTGAGCTTGGAAGTGGCCCGGTAAGCATCCTGCACGTAGAACATGAAACCGTCGGTGTAGGTATGCGGCACCAGAGCCGAGGTGGCCTCGATTCTGCCGACGGTGCCCAGCAGCAGGTTGGCCACTCCGTCCCCGACGTAGGCGTTCCCGGGCACGATGTAGCGGCCGTTGGGCGCTTTGACGTCCAGGTAGTCGTTGGCGGCCCGTTTGTACTCGAATCCAAACTTGAGCGCGTGATTGCCGCGAATCCAACTGAGATTGTCCAGCAACTGAAAGACCTGCGACACCTGGAACTGGGGCCGCCACTCCGAGGTCCCCAGCAGGGTATAGCCGCCAACGCGGATCGGAGGCAGGCCGTAAGCGAACGTTCCGGGCAGGTTATTCAGTCCGAAATCGGGGCCGGCGTCGCCTTCGGGAGCAACCGGATCGGAAGTCGAATAGATGCGGTTGAAGCCGAAGCGCAGGCTGTTGAATACCGACGGACTGAAGATGCGGTTCCAGGTCAGCGCGGTCAGTTGTCCGCGGACATAGCTGTTGGCCGTGAAGCCCCCCGTGGCCAGCGGATTGGGGAACGGCCCCTGCTCGACGACGGTGTCGGTTTGCATAAAGCTGTAGGAGGCGTAGAAGACGTCCTTGGCCGAGATGTTGTGGTCGATGCGCACGTCGAAGGAGTTCTGATCCAGCGGCACGTCGAGCGCCGACTGGAAGCCGAACGTGCCGGAGTTGGGGTCCGGATAAAGACCGGCCAAGGCCATGCCGGTCGGGTCGCCGCAAGGCAAGCCGTCGGTGCGCATCGCCGTCAGATTGAGCACGTCGTTGACTTCGTCTACGCAGGGCGCGATCTGCGGATAGAAGGGCTCGCCGTCGGCGTTCCGGTCGATCTCCAGATCGCGCGCCCCGGTGAAGATGCCTTGTTTCATTTGAGCCGTCGGAACCGTGCCGTTCGCGCCGCCGGCCTTGCTGGAGTCCGTGCGCTGATAATCGGCGAAGAAGAAGGTGCGGTTGTTGACGATCGGCCCGCCGAGGGTGAGGCCGGATTGATTGCGGCGCTCGGCCCCTCTTTCCACGCCGGCTGCATTGTTGAAGAAGTTGTTGGCGTTCAGCTTGTCGTTGCGCAGAAAGTACCAGGCGGAGCCGTGAAAGGCGTTGGCGCCCGATTTGATCTCGGCATTGATCACCGCGCCCTGGCTCCAGCCGAACTCGGCATCGTAGGTCCGCGTCTGGATTTTGAAGGATTGCAGAGCGTCGGGAGGCGGCGAAACCGCCTGCGGACTTCGTTCCTGGGCATTGGTCGTGAAGGTGTTGTTATCGACTCCGTTGAGGGCAAAGTAGTTCTGGAGCGAGAAATTGCCGTCCACGTTGATTCTGGCCTCGCGCGGATTGGAGCGCGTTCCGGGCGCAGGAACCGCTCCCGGACTGAGCAGAATCAGGTCGGAGTAGCGCCGCCCGTCGAGCGGCAGGTCGGCAATCTCGTCGGAGCCGATGACGGCGCCCAATTGGCCGCTCTCCGTGCCCACCTCCACGATACCGGCGACAACTTCGACTTGCTCGGTGACGTCGCCCACTTCGAGCATGAAATCGACTGCGAGACGCTGCTGGATGGAAAGCTGAATCTCGTCCCTGACCGCGGCCTTGAAGCCGTCCGTCTCGGCGCGGACCCGGTAGGCGCCGGGCCGCAGCCCCGCGGCTTGATAAACGCCGGCCTCGTTGGTGGTCAACTCCACCGTGACGCCCAACTCGGTTTGCGTAACCGTGATTTCGGCGCCGGGAATCACGCTGCCCTGGGTATCGCGAACCGTCCCCAGGATCGTCCCCGTGTTGATCTGAGCAAGCAGCGGAAGTGTCGGAAACACAACCGAAAGCAAACCGACGAGAAGTCTGTAGCGCATGGCGAACCCCCTTTTCCTGACTGATTTATTCATACTCCCTTTTCCCGCGACTGTCAAACGGCAAAGCGAGCTTAGCGATCTTTTTAACTGTGATTCCCGAAATTTTTGGGAGATAAAGGACTAAAAGGGAAAAACATTCGTCTCCGGCGCGTGTCGAAACGTACGCTCCCGGCTTGCTATGCACGATGGACTCGGCCCGCCGCAGCGCCCGACACGGCCTCGGACAACCGGTAAAACAATGACGCCGGGCGGCGGCGCTACTGCTTCTTCACGCGCCTCTCTTCGCCGCCGACGTAGGTCAAGACGCCGCCCTGTTCGTCATCCGGGTGGGCGGCGGTGTAGAGCACGCTTGCCGTTGTCCGCAGCCGGTTCAGGAAAAAACAGACAAGAAAGAGATCGGTCAAGCTCCGGTAAGGGCGGGCGGGCATTCGCGGATCTCGATCACAAGCTCGCTGCCAAGCGCGCGCAGCGCCTTGTCAATGCGTCCGGCGGCGGTTCCATGGCGAGGATCGAGCATACGCCGCACCGCCTTTTCGTCCATGCCGAGTCGTTTCGCGAGCGCGACGCGAGAGAGGCCGCTGTTACGGAAGGCCAGCACGAAAGCGGCCTTGGCGGCCATGTCGGCGGGCACGGCTATGGGATATTCGCCGGGCCGCGCGACGGTCGGAGCGGGAATCGGTTCGCCGTCGTCGATACGGCCTGCGACCGCCTCCCCGAGCGCGTCCTGGGCCGCGGCGAGCGCTTCGGCCCGAGTTCCGCCGGAAGTCAAGCACTCCGGCAGATCGCGGAAAGAGACGACGATTTCGCCCGGCGTCATGCGTTCAAGCCGTGCTTGGTAGATAAATCTCATGGTTGCTCCCTCAGAAGTCTTCCCGGTCCAGTCCCAATTGGCGGATCAGGGCAGTAAACAAGCCGGGACCGATTTCTTTGCGGCGGTCTTTCATGACGGCCTTGCGCGAACCGTAGTACAGGGTGAAGTGACTGCCCTTGCCACGCTTGGTGTCGATCCGAACGGTGACGCCGCGCCGGCGGCCGATTTCGGTTACCCGCTTGATAAATTCCCTGCCGTCAAAATTTTATTATCGGGCATATGTGTCCGAGTGTCGAACCCCGATGTCGGGGCGCCGTTACCTTCGCGGCGGTCCCGGCGCTGCGGCGCGGCCGAGCCGCAGCGCTACTGCTTCTTCGCGCGCCGCTGCGCGCCGCCGATGTGAAAGGTCATCCCTTCGGGCGAACCGTCGGCATCGAGGTCGAAGACGATCTTGGCCGCCGTCCAGCGCAGAGAAAACTCCTCCTTCGAGTGCGGCAGCAACTCGATGGGCGGCAGCAGGTTGAAGACGACGTAAAGCGTGGCGCCTTCTCGAAAAATCCGATTGCGGCCGCCTCGCGGTTCGAGATAGTCCCCCGCATAACGGTCGAGAACCTCGGGCGCAAACGTAACCAGCGGCTTCGTGTCGTATGCCGGCGGACCCTTGCGCGGCTCTTCGTCCAGCTCACGCAGCCAGATGTTGCGGTACAGCACGGGGTTGCCGTGGTCTTGCAGCGACAGCGGCAGGCGGTCGGGGTGCGACGCGTAGGGCAGGTGCTGCAGCCACGAGGTCGGCCCCCAGACCGCGGAGTTGTCTTGCGCCAGGATTCCGTTGTGCAGCACCGTAACCCGCGCCGGCCGCAGCACGCTGCCGTCGGGCTTGAACCGCGGGCGGCGGAAAACGATGTCGTACGCCTGCCATTCGCCTGCGGGGCGGGCGGCGTTGACCAGCGGCGGGTACTGTCCGTAAAGCGCGCCGGCCTGGCCGTCCGTATAGGTGACGTTCTCGTACGAATCGAGCACCTGAATCTCGTACTTGCCCATCAGGAAGACGCCGCTGTTGCCCCGCCCCTGGCCTCTGCCGCGCGCGGGCTTCGGGGCGGCCCATTCCACGTGCAGTTGGATGTCCCCGAAGCCCCGGCGGGTGTATATCGGGCCGCTGCCGGCGACGGCTTCCATGTTGCCGTCTTTGACGATCCACTTGGCCTCGCCGCCGTCCGCGGCGCGCCATTGCGAGAGATCGGCGCCGTCGAAAAGAACGACCGCGTCCGACGGCGGCGGGACCGGCAATTGCATCCGCGAGACGACCTTCGCCGGACGCGGACGGCTCATGTCGTGCGCTTTCCAACGCGCGGGCGATTGCGCCGACGCCACGGCGACGGATGTAAGAACGGCGCAGGCGAAAGTAAAGGCTTTCAAAACGGACCTCCAGGAACCGAACGATTGTAGCGCGCCTGCCGCTCCGCGGCTTCAGCCGACTCTCAATCCACGAACAGAAATTCGTTGCTCGACAGCATCGCGCGCAGGTATCCCTGCCAAGCGTGGCGGGCCGGCCCCGCATCGGCCAGAAACGATTCCGCGCGCGCAATTTCCGCCGGAGTCGGCTCGCGGCCGAAGATCGTCCGATAAGCGTTATCGACGAAATCCCGCGGGCCGGCGGCGCGGGCCGTCCAACGTTCCGCGATCGCCTGCGACTGCTCGTGCAGGAACTCCGAGTTCATCAGGAAAAGCGCCTGCAACGTGGTTGTCGTCGCCTTGCGCTCGCTCAAAGGAAGATTGCCGTCGGGTCCGTCGAACAGATCGAGATATGGATTCTTCTGAATCCGTTGCTGCATCATGTAAACCGAGCGGCGGTTCGTAGCGTATTCCGCGGTAAACGGCTCGTGCTGGCGGTAGAAGTAGGTGCGCCGGTGCGGAAACGGGTGGCGTCCGCCGACCGAGCGGTCGAGGTCTCCGCTGAAGGCGAGAATCGAGTCGCGGATCTGCTCGGCGTCCAGTCGCCGCCGGTTGGCGCGCCAAAGCAGGTTATTCTGTGGATCGACTGCGTGATTCTCCGCGTTATCCAGATTCGCCTGCCTGTAGGCGCGGGAATGGACGATGAGGCGGTGCATTTGCTTCACCGACCAGCCGCTGTCGATGAAGTAGCGGGCCAGATAATCGAGCAACTCGGGGTGGGTCGGCGGCGCGCCGCGCAGGCCGAAGTCGCTGGTCGTTTTTACCAGACCCGCCCCGAAGTGGTGATGCCAGATGCGGTTGACCATCACCCGCGCGGTGAGCGGGTTCTTCGGATCGGCGATGGCCTCCGCCAGCAGCAGCCGGCCGCTGCCCGCGTACCCTTGCGGCAACTTTTTCCCGCCCAGAATCTGCAGGAAACCGCGGCGGACGAGCGCCCCCTTCGCTTTCGGGTCGCCGTAAATCTGTATGGCCGCGTCCTTCGGGTCGCCGTCGCGGATGGCGTAAGCCGTTTCCAGCGGCGGCTCGGTGCGGGCGAATACCGCGCGCTCGCCGCGCAGCGCCAGGATCTCCTCCCAGACGACGGCCCGGTTCCGTCCCGGTGTCGTGATCAACATGCTTTGGAAGGACTGGTACTCCCGGAATTTCTCGCGCTCCCTGTCGTTCCAGGAAGTCAATTCCCGCTCGTAATCGCGCAGCGCCTTGCGCGCCTCCTCTTGGCCGACGCGGTAAACGAAATCGCTGCGGTAAGGCAGATGCTCGGCCCCGGCGTGCGGGTAGATGGAACTGTTGAAAATCCCGTAGAGGGCGTAGTAGTCGGCGGTCGGAATGGGATCGAATTTGTGATCGTGGCAACGCGCGCATTGGACGCTGAGGCCGAGGAACGTCTTGCCGACATTGTCGATGGTGTCTTCGATGGTGATGTGGCGCAGCCGGTGCGGGCTCACGCCGATGCGCCGCGAAATGGCGATATAGCCGGTGGCGATCGTCTGTTCCCAGCGCTCTTCGTCGTTCGCGTAGGGCAGCAAATCGCCGGCAAGCTGCTCGCGGACGAACTCGTCGTACGGCTTGTCGGCGTTGAACGAGCCGATGACGTAGTTGCGGTATTTGTAGGCTTCGGGAACGGGGAAATCGCCGGCATCGCCCGCGGTGTCGGCGTAGCGCACGATGTCCAGCCAGTGGCGCCCCCACCGTTCGCCGTATGCGGGCGAGCCGAGCAGCCGCTCGACGAGTTTTTCGTAAGCGTCGGGGGAGGCGTCGGCAACGAACGCATCGACTTCCGCCGGCGCCGGCGGCAGCCCCGTCAAATCGTAGCTCAGGCGCCGAATCAAAGTCCGCTTGCCGGCCGGGGACGACGGAGCAAGAGACTGCGCCCGGAGCTTGGCAACGATGAAACGGTCGATAGCGTTCGCGCCTTCGCGCAGCCCTTCCACCTGCGGCGCGGGCGCGTTCGCGAGCGGCTGGAACGACCAGTGCGCGCGGTGTTCGTCGGAGACGGCGTATTCGGGCGCCGCCGCGGATACGGCGCCGGACCAGACGGCGCCGTCGTCGATCCATTGCGCGAAGTCCGCAACGGTCTCGGCGGGCAGAGCCCCCGCCGGCGGCATTTTGAGCGCGTGGTCGTAGCTCACCGCCTGAATCAGCAGACTCCCCGCAGCATCTCCGGGAACCATCGCAGGGCCGGATTTGCCGCCTTGCAGCAGCGCTTCGCGCGTGTCGAGACGCAAGCCGCCCTGCGGCGTTTCGGCGTGGCACCCCAGGCATTTTTGGGCCAGCACCGGTTGGATTTTGCCGGCGAAAAACTCGCGCGGCGACAGCGGCCAGGGCGCGCCCATCTCGATCCAACGGCTCAGCGCCTCGATCTCACGGGCTTCGAGCCGCAAACCCGCCGGCGGCATGGCCATGCGCCCGCCCGTTCCCGTGACGGCCTGGATGACGGCGCTCTCAGCGGGGAAACCGACGACGATGGCCGGCCCCGATTTGCCGCCCTTGAGCAAACCTTCTCTCGAATCGACGCGCAAGCCGGACACGGCATTTTCGGCGTGGCAGCCGTAGCACCGTCTGGCCAGCACGGGGCGGACTTTCGATTCGAAAAAATCCCCGGGCGTCTCCGCCGCGAACAGCGGCGCCGCCGTTAGCAGAAAGACTGTCCAACGCATCATGCCCATCGTATTTTAGTAGCCGGGCGGCGGTCTTGCCTATACGACGCTGCCGCCCGTGACCAAGACCACCGACCCGGTCACGTAATCCGACAAAGGCGACGCCAGGAACAGCACCGGCCCGGCGGCGTCTGCGGGCGTGCCGAGCCGCCGCAGAGGAATATAATTCGCCGCCGCCTCGCGCTGCATCCCCGGAATCCCCAGCGCGATGCCGGTCGATGTCCGATTTCCCTTTTCTTTCGCCTGCGTCAGGCGCGTGTCGATGAAACCATAGGCCACGGCGTTGCAGCAGATGTTGAAGCGTCCCCACTCCTTGGCGATGGTCTTGGTCATGCCGACGATGCCCATTTTGCCCGCGGCGTAATTGATCTGCCCCGCGTTGCCCGCCACGCCGCTGGTCGAGCTGACGTTGACGATCTTCCGGCAAGGGGGCGTGCGGCCTGCTTCGATAGTGGCCTTCGCCGAACTGCGCAGAAACGGCGCGGCTGCGCGCACGATCCGAAACGGCGCTTTCAAATGCACGTCCAGCATGGCGTCGAATTGCTCGTCGCTCATCTTGTGAATCACGCCGTCCCAAGTGTAGCCGGCGTTATTGACGATGATGTCGATGGCGCCGAAGGAGTCGAGCGCCATCCGCACCAGCTTTCTCGGAAAATCCGGCTCGGTGACGCTCCCGGCGCAGACGGCGACTTCGCCTCCGGCGCCGCGCAACTCCTCGGCGGCCTCATTGGCCGGGCCCGCGTCGAGATCGTTGACCACGACATGCGCGCCGTGCGCGGACAATAATTTGGCCACGGCGCGCCCAATCCCTCGGCCGGAGCCGGTAACAATCGCGGTTTTTCCAGTTAGTAAATGCATCGTCCTGACATGATAATGTCTCCGGCGCCCTCGGCGCGACATCGGCGCAGGGGACAACGGCTCCGTCTCAGCGCCGCGCCTTCGCGGCCAGAAAAAATACCCGCCCGTAACCGCGCTGCATGCCGAAGTCGTCCTCGGCGGACAGAACTTCCACGTCGGCGAAACCGACCTTGTGGAGAATTTCTTCCAGATCGCGCTCGTCGTGCAGGAATTCTTCGATCTCGAAATCCCGGCGGCCCCATCCGCCGTCTTGCAGTCGAAACAGCGTGACCGCGGACGCGCCGCGCCCGGCATCCGGGTCGAACCGCGTCTTCACGACGCACACGCGCTGCGTCTCGATATCCGCGTAGGTCTCGGCGGCGGCCTCCTGGAAGCCCTCTTCCGTATTCACGTCGAACAGGAACAAGCCGCCGGGCTCGAGCGCCTCGGAAACATTTCGAAACACCGCTTCGATCTCGCCGCGGGAAGCAAAGTGATTGACGGTGTCGAACAGCGAAACCGCGGCGCGGAACGGCCCTGCCGGCAGCGAGCTGCGAACGTCGATCTGCTCGAATTGCGCCTTGGGGGCGTTCTCGCGGGCAAGCGTCAACATCTCTTGCGAGCCGTCAACGCCCACTACTTCGAAACGCCGTTCGCACAACAGCCGCGCTGTCTGTCCCGCGCCGCAGCCTACGTCCAGCACCCGCGAGCCCGGCGGCAGCCGCGGCAAAAAGAAACTTTCGAATCCCGCGCGAACGTCTTCGAGAAATTCGTCCGCCCAGTAGCGGTCGAAGAACCAAGCGAAATCGTCGTAAGTCGTATATGCCACGGCGCGCTAAAGCTGCAGCCCCTGCTTGAGCGGAAAAAACGGATTGCGCAAACCGCCGCGGAGGAAGTCTTGTCGCCCACTATCCACTATTCACTGTCTCCGCCTGCCCCTGCCGACTCGACCGGCTCGACGCGAACCGTCGCCACGCGGTTGGCGTCCATCGCCACGATCGAATACCGCCGGCCTTCGTGCTCGACGTACTGGCCCGGCGAAGGAATATGTCCCAATCGGCTCAGCAGGAAGCCGGCCAGCGTCTCGAAGCCCGCAGCGGAGGGCAATTCGATGCCGTAGCGGTTTTCCAGATCGACGATATTCGTAATGCCGTCCAACTCGATAACCCCGCCTGCCGCAAGCGGCTCCGG
The DNA here is from genome assembly GCA_965214915.1 of Bryobacterales bacterium. Taxonomy (GTDB): domain Bacteria; phylum Acidobacteriota; class Terriglobia; order Bryobacterales; family UBA6623; genus CATQHP01. The sequence continues at coordinate 78,389 of CBDCCP010000003.1, forward strand.
CGGCTCGTGTTCTTCGCGGATCTCGCCGACAATCTGTTCGATCGCATCCTCCACCGTCACAATGCCGACAACGGCGCCGAACTCGTCGACGACGGCGGCCAACTGATAACCCCGCTTCTGAAACTCCTCCAGCAACTGGAACAAATCTTTGGTTTCCGGCACGAACTCGACATCCCGCACGAACGACTGCATGCGGAAAGGCGGGGACGGGCGACCGAGAGTCTGCCGGCGGCGCATTTGTTGGACATGCGCCCAAATCTCCTTGGCGTAAATCACCCCGACGATGTGCTCGGGCGAGCCGCGGTAAACCGGAATGCGCGAATGCCGGCTGCGCGCCAGGCAATCGACGAGCTGATCGACGGTCGATTCCACGGGCAGCGAGACCAGAACCTTACGCGGAACCATCACCTCGCGGACGGTCAAATCGTAAAAATCGATGACCCGATGCAGCATTTCGCGCTGCTGCTCGGCGGCTTCGCCCGGCAGCTTGCTCCCGGAAACAACCAGCTTCAGCTCCTCGGCGGAATAGGCCTTGTCCGCGCCGGTGATCTTCAGCCCTATCAACCGCGAAATCCTTTCCGCCGATCCCTTCACGAGCGATACGAAGAAACCGGTCGCCCGGGTGAACAACTGCATCGCCGGCGCCACGGTCAGCGCCAGGCGGTCCGAGCGCTCGATCGCCAGATTCTTGGGGACCACCTCGCCCAGCACCATATGCAGAAACGTAATCGTCAGGAAGGCGAGAGTGAACGCAAGCAGGCGCCCGGCGCCCTCGGACAAAGCGAGCGGCAAGTGGGCGAAAGCCGGCTGAAGCAGGCGATAGACCGTACTCTCGCCGGCCCATCCCAAGCCCAGACTGGCCAGCGTCACCCCCAATTGGGTGGCTGACAGCATCCGGTCGGGAGACTCGATCAGCTCCAACACCATGCGGGCGCGGCGGTCTCCGCGCCCGGCCAACTCCCGCATCCGCGTATGCCGCACGGAAACCAACGCCGCCTCGGCGGCGGCGAAAAACCCATTGACTCCGAGCAGGCAAACAAGAACAACGAAGCGGAAAGTTGCAGGCAGGTCTTCCATTGAGAAAGGAAGCCGATAGGAACAGTTCAGCTATCCTATCACGGCGCCCCGCAGCCGTTGCCGAGCCAACCCAAAGCCGTCGGTTAGAATGCGGATATGCGCATGCTGACGGGTCTTGCGGCGGCGGTCCTGCTGGCGGCGTCTCCGGCAGACCAGGAGAAAAACCGGTTGGGGCTGCCGAACCCTCCAAAACCCGACCGGCCCTATCTCATTCACGGCAGCTCGCTGATCGAGATCGAGCCGCTGGACGCCAACGAAGAAGAGAAGAAAAACGAGCTGCGGTTCTGGGCGCCCGGCGCAACCTCGAACGTGCGCACGCCGCTGGCCGGTCCGGAATTCCTCTTCGAGTGGGTCGAAATCGATCCCGCCGACTTGCAGCTCTACGGCTTCGAGGTCGTCAAGGGCCGCCGCGAAATCCTGTACCGCAAAAAGAAGAAAATCGTGGCCAGACCCTACTTTCTCGACATCGAGAGAATCGACGGCAAGGTGGTGCGCATCCGCGTCAACGGCAGCCTGCCCCCCGGCGAGTACGGCCTGACGCCTCAAGGCAGAAACGACGTTTTCTGCTTCACGGTGTTCTGAGAAACATCGCGGAGCCGGAGGCGGGAGCGGTCTTCACGCTCCGGTCTGCTATTGCAGCCGGTCGATCTCCGCCCGAAGATAAGCGATCGATTCGTTCACGATCTTTTCCGCCCCCGGAGTGAAGTCGAAAACTTCCATCGACACCCATCCGTCGAATGCGCGGTCCTTGGCGATCTGCAGGACCGGCTTGAAGTCGTAGCCTCCGTCCGGACGGGGGTAGCTGCCGTCCAATTCATTGACGTGAATGTGGCGGATCTTGGGCCAGTGCCGGGCAACGAGAGCGGCGTGCGGCTCGACCTCATCGACCGCATTATGGGAGTCGAACATCGTCTGCACGTTCGCGCTGCCGATTGTTTCGACGATCTCCGCGGCGCGGTCGAGCGTCAAGATCACATCGCATTGCGCGGCCGGCAGAGCCTCGACGCAAAGCGTCACGCCGGCGGCTTCAAGATCCGCAACGATCGAGCGCAATCCGTCAATGTAGTTCCGCTCCGCTTGCGCCGTTGTCAGCCCGCCTGTGGTCTTCCTTTGTCCCGGCGAACCGAATACCATCACGCCGCCCATCCCGCCGTCGGGGCGTAAATCGGCGCACAAGGCAACCAACCCGCGCACGTATTCCCAACTATGCGCCCGAACTTTCTCATCCGGAGTCGTTACGTGCAGACCTTGCGGGCCGACCGTCAGCCAGTGCAGCCCGACAAACTCAAGTCCCTCGGAAACGACGATGTCGCGAATTTCCCGGCGCCGCGCGGAAGAGAGTTGCGTAGCGTCGGGCAGCAGAGTGAACGGCGCAATCTCGATCCCGTCCCACCCGGCGGACTTGATCGAGCGGCAAGACTCCGCGAAATCCGTCTCGCCGTAGAGTTCGTTGCAAACCGACAACCGGAACGGAGCGTTTGACCTCACTGCCATAGAGTACCGTGTTTCGTCCGAAATTCCCCAGGACGATCCCGAAAACGCTATCATGGAGGATTGTATTGCCCCTCGGGACGAGGGGATAGGAGAGCTGGAAACACACCCGCTATGACCCGCACAACGACCCGCAGACAATTCACGCAAACCGTTTTCACTGGCGCCGTCGGACTGACCGCGGCGAGCTGCGCCGCCGCGCATGAGACCAATGGCTCTACTTTCAAGGGAGTTACGGTGGGCGCGCAGAGCTACAGCTTCCGCGACCGCCCCGTCGAAGAAGCCATCGCCGCAATGAAAGAGGTCGGATTCGGCCTATGCGAAATGTGGAGCGGCCACATGGAGCCTCTTCGCGAGACCCGCGGCGCGGCGGACGGCAGGGCGAAGCTCCGCGAATACCGCCTGACAACGCCGCTCTCGCGATACGAGAAGATCGGCCGCGCCTTCCATGAAGCCGGGATCGACCTTTACGCCTATAACTACAGTTTCAGGGACGACTTCACCGACGAAGAAATCGAACGCGGCTTCGAAATGGCCAAAGCGCTCGGAGCCAAAGTGATTACCGCCTCCGGCCACGTCTCCGTATCGAAGCGCGTCGATCGATACGCCAAGCGGTACGACATACCGGTGGGCATGCATAACCACTCCAGGATTCGCGAAAACGAGTTCGCCACGCCCAAGGACTTCGACGCGGCCCGCATGGGCGCCAGCCACATCGCAATCAACCTCGATATCGGGCACTTCGTCGCCGCCGGATTCGATCCCATCGACTACATCGAGCGCCACCACGGAGACATCGTCGCTCTGCACATCAAAGACCGCAAGCGCAACCAGGGCGAGAACACAGCATTCGGCGAGGGAGACACTCCGATCACGGAAGTGCTGCAGTTATTGCGTGACCGCAACTTCAAGATCCCGGCCAACATCGAGTACGAATACAAAGGCGCCGATACGGTTGCCGAGGTCAAGAAGTGTTTCAACTATTGCAAGCAGGCGCTCGAGTCCTGACCGCGCAAGGCCGCTTCAAAAGCTTGGAGCCCGTCCAAGCAGCGCAGAGGAAGTACAGGGCGGTGGTATACTTATCCGTCCACAGACGCATAATTCGTGAATACCATGGCAGGCTCCCCTGAGCGACGACTTCTCCGCGGCGGCGATCGGGGGATCGAAGCGTGAAGGAACTGTGGATCTTTCGAGTCGTTTTTGCCGCGGTCTTCACGCTTCTGTCTTTGGCATTCGAACCGTTCGGGCTGGGCCCGATTCCTGCCGGCGCATTCGGCGCGTTGCTCGCCGCCGCGGCGATTTTTTTGGAGATACGTCTCCATCGAGTTGCGGCGCAGCGGCTCATCGCCGCCGCCGCGGGGCTGACCCTGGGCATACTGGGGGCTTATCCGGCAACGCTCGTCGTCGGCGCGGCGATCGATTCGCCGGGGGCGCCTTACGTTCAACTCGGCGTTCTTTTGCTGATGGCGTACCTGGGGTTGCTGGTCGGGGGCGGCAAAGGGGATGCGCTGCTCGCAGGCAAAATCGCCAAGCCCGCGGCCGAAGAGCGGAAGCCTTCCTCCGCGGCCAAGATTCTCGACACCAGCGTCATCATCGACGGCCGCATCGCCGACGTAGCCGAGACCGGCTTTATCGAGGGAACCCTGGTCATCCCGCAGTTCGTGCTGTGGGAGCTGCAAACCATAGCCGACTCGTCCGACAGCTCGCGCCGCAACCGCGGCCGCCGGGGACTCGACATTCTCCAGCGGCTCCAGAACGCCCCCAACATCGACGTTTCGATCGTCGAAAACGACTATCCGCTACTCAAGGAAGTGGACCTCAAGCTCATTGAGCTGGCCAAGGAGACCGAGGGGAAGATCGTCACTCACGACTTCAACCTCAATAAGGTCGCGCGCTTGCACGGCGTTTCGATTCTCAATTTGAACGAGCTCGCCAACTCCCTGAAGCCGGTCGTTCTCCCCGGCGAAACGATGCAGGTCTTTATTATCAAAGAAGGCAAGGAATACAACCAAGGCGTCGCCTATCTCGACGACGGCACGATGGTGGTAGTGGACAACGCCAGGAAGCACATCTCGAAAAAAATCGATATATCCGTCACGAGCGTTCTGCAAACGACGGCCGGCAAAATGATCTTCGGGCGCTACGACGAGCGCGGCGCCGCGCACCGCTCGCCGTCCGCCGGCAGTCAGAAATTCCGGCCGGCGAATCCTCAACGCCCCGACGAGCCGGGTGAAGAAGCGGACCCGACCGAATCCCGGCGGACGGGAGTTCACCGCTCGCGATATCAGAGGGCCGAGCATGCCGGGCGGTAATTCTGCTTCATGAGGGTCGCTGCGATACTTCCGGCCGCGGGGCTTGGGACGCGGATGGGAAAGGAAGCCTCCGAGCGGTTCGGAACCGGCCGCAAGCAGTTCATGCCGCTCGGCGACGTGTCCGTCCTGGCGCATACCATCCGCAAATTTCTCGCTGCTCCGAGTGTCGAAGAAATCCTCGTTGTCGTCCCCGCGGAAGACGTCTCCTCCGTCGCAAGCGGCTTGGCCGCGGAAAGCGCTGTGAAAAGCATCCGCGTGGTCGCCGGGGGCCGCAACCGGCAGGAGTCGGTGCGCAACGGACTCAACGCCGTCTCCGCAGGCATCGACATCGTGGCGGTTCACGATGGAGTCCGCCCCTTCGTTCCGGTCGATCTGATCGAAGCGGCGATCGCCAAAGCCGCCGAGTCCGGCGCCGTGATTCTAGGTATGCCCGCGGTGGAAACGGTCAAGCAGGTCAGGAGGAACACGATCGAAGCGACGCTGCCGCGCCAGCGGATCATGTTGGCGCAAACTCCGCAGGTTTTCCGCAAAGAGCTGCTCGACCGCGCCTTCGACAACGCGGAACGCGACCGGTTTCTCGGCGCCGACGAAGCCGGCCTGGTAGAGCGCCTGAACATAGACGTTCAGGTCATGCGCGGGAGCGACCGCAACATCAAGATCACGCGCCCCGGCGACATGGCCCTGGCGCGTCTCTTCTACGAAGAAGAGAGGCGGGCGGCCCGGACATGAGCGCGCCGCCGATCCCGAGCATCGACCGGCGCGAGTTCCGCACGGGCGTGGGCTACGACCTGCACCGCCTGGCCGCCGGAAAGAAATTAATCCTCGGAGGCGTCGAAATCCCTTTCGAGAAGGGGCTGTCCGGGCATTCCGACGCAGATATCTTGCTGCACGCCGTCACCGACGCCCTGCTGGGAGCGGCGTCGATGGGCGACATCGGAGAAATCTTCCCGCCTTCCGACGAGCAGTGGAAAGACGCCGACAGCTCGATCTTTCTGCGGCATGCAAGAGAGCTGCTCGAAGGCTACGGCTGGCGGATCGTCAACGTCGACACGGTGATCGTGATCGAAAAACCGAAGATTTTGCCGTACCGCGAGCGCATCCGCAGGAATGTCGCAAGCATCCTGAAAATCGACGCGGGAGTCGTCAGCATCAAGGCCAAGAGCGCGGAAGGAATAGGGCCGATCGGTCTCGGCGAGGCGGCGGAGGCTCACGCCGTGGCGACGATCAGCCGCGCGGCCGGGCCAAAGTTGATGTAGCTTATTGCCCATTGTCGTTAACATATGTTAAAATAGTTCAGATTGTTAATTTGGGTCGGTTCCACGTCGGCGACTGGGACGAAGCAGCGGGACGAAGCAGTGAATCTTTTGCATGGGCAGTGCGAGGAAGACAAGGTGTGCGCAATCGGTGGGGACACATCTGTTATGGCATGTAAAAGCCAACCCGTCAACCCGCTAGACCCGCCGGCAATAAGGAGTGCGGGCGCCGCGTTTGCTACCCGGCGGTCCCCTCTTCCCTTCTTCCCAAGCCTCGTTTCCCGCGGAAAAAGGAGTCCGCGGCAAGCCGCTTCGAGACGCCTGCAACCGCACTACGCGGGTCGTTCCCGCTGCTGCGTTCGCGCGCATGGACTGACTATCGCCCGCGCCGCCGCTTTGTGCGCGTACCGATACTGAATTTTCCCTACGCTAGCGAGGCAACCCATGCTGAAGCAGATCGTTCAAACCAAGCGCGTTCCGGCTGCCTTGGCCGGCGCCGCATTGTTGCTGACGACGTTGCTGGCGGCTACCCCGGCGTCGGCGGCGCCGGACTTCCCCTACGCGTCCGCCGATTACACCTGGACGCGGGGCGAGGACATCGGCTCGGTGGTGTTGCCGGCGGCCACCGGCGGCAACCCTCCGCTGACCTACACCCTGACCCCGGCGGCGGACATCCCCGACGGCGTGAGCTTCGACCCCGCCACGCGCACGTTCACCGGCGCGCCGACCACGACGGGCTCGGCCCAACTCATCCTGACCGCCACCGACGGCGACGCCGAGAGCGACGCCATGTTCATCAACCTCCTCGTCGACGGGCCGCCGTCCTTCTCCGACACGGCTGTCGACTACACCTGGGTGCAGGGCGCGGACATCGGCTCGGTGGTGTTGCCGGCGGCCGCCGGCGGCAACCCTCCGCTGATCTACGCCCTGACCCCGGCGGCGGACATCCCCGACGGCGTGAGCTTCGACCCCGCCACGCGCACGCTCACCGGCGCGCCGAGCGCGGTGGGCACGGCCGGCCTCACCCTGACCGCCACCGACAGCGACGGCAACACGGCCGCCACCGACAGCGCCACGCTGGCCGTCAACATCACCGTCGAGGCCGACGAGGCGCCGTCCTTCCTTCTCTTGTCCTACACCATCTTTTGGACGGTGGGCGCCGACATCGGCGCTGGGGAGCAGTTGCCGTCGGCCGTCGGCGGCAACCCTCCGCTGACCTATGCCCTGACCCCGGAGGAGGACATCCCCGGCGGCGTGACCTTCGACCCCGCCACGCGCGCCTTCTCGGGGACGCCCACGACCTCCGGCACGGCCGGCCTCACCCTGACCGCCACCGACAGCGACAACAACACGGCCGCCACCGACAGCGACACGCTGTCGGTCACAGTCCACGTCCGCCCGCCCGCGCCGGCGAACTTCCGCGCCGAGGCCGGCGACGGCGAGGCGATGCTGCGCTGGGACGACCCCAACGACGCCGGCATCGCCAAGTACCAGATCCGGCAATGGCTGGGGGAGGGGGCCGAACCCACTTCCTGGGCCGACATCGCGGGCAGCGGCGCCGGCACGACGAGCCACACCGTCACCGAGTTGACCAACGGGACGGAATACAGCTTCAGAATCCGCGCCTTCGCCGGCCTGGACGCGGTCAGCTGGAATTCGGATGAAGCGACCGCCACGCCGATGGAGGGGCTGGCAAGCTGCGGCGACGGTCCCTTGTACGGGCGGACGCAAGGAGTGGTGGACGTCATCGTGGCGGCGGTGGACGGCGTCGACGATTGCGCCGCCGTCACCGCCGCGCATCTGGCCGCCATCACCGGGCTGTCTTTCTACTTCGACCGCCTGGGCTCGCTGCGGTCCGGCGACTTCGCCGGGCTGACCGCCCTGAAAGACCTGAATCTGTGGGGAAACGACCTGACCACGCTGCCGGAAGACCTGTTTGCCGGGCTGACCGCCCTGAGAGACCTGAATCTGCGCCAGAACCACCTGACCGCCCTGCCGGAAGACCTGTTTGCCGGGCTCTCTGCCCTGAGAGACCTGAATCTGTGGGACAACGACCTGACCACGCTGCCGGAAGACCTGTTCGACGGGCTCTCTGCCCTGAGAGAGCTGAGTCTGCGAGACAACGCCCTGACCGACCTGCCGGAAGACCTGTTTGCCGGGCTCTCCGCCCTGACCCGGCTGAGTCTGGAGGAGAACAAGGGCTTGACCAGCCTGCCGGAGGACCTGTTCGACGGGCTGACCGCCCTGGAGGGGCTGCGTCTGGACATGATCGGCTTGACCCATGTGCCGGCGGATCTGTTCGACGGACTGACCGCCCTGACAAGTCTGTCCCTGGGCGAGACCCCCCTGACCGGCCTGCCGGCGGGCCTGTTCGCCGGGCTTTCCGGCCTGCAATTCTTGTCCCTGGACGCAAACGACCTGACCGCCTTGCCGGCGGGCCTGTTCGCCGGGATGACCGAGCTGAGCCAGCTGGACCTGCGCGACAACAACCTGACCGCCTTGCCGGTCGGCGTGTTCGACGATCTCTCCGGCGTGTACTACCTGTATCTGCAGGGCAACGACCTGACCGCCTTGCCGGCGGGCCTGTTCGCCGGGATGACCACACTGAATGAGGTGTATCTGAGCGGCAACTCCCTGACCGGCATGCCGGCCGACGCGTTCGCCGGGCGCTCCAACCTGGGTACCGTGGAGCTGACGGACAACGCCCTGACCTGCCTGCCCGGCGGCCTGTTCGACGGGCTGTCCGAGCTGCGTTCGCTGTGGCTGGCCGGCAACCCGTTGGGCAACGTGGCGCCGGCCTACTTCGCCGGCCAGGGACTGACGAATTTGAGGACGTTGCTGCTGGGCGCCAACGGCGCATCATCGACGGAACTCGCCGACTACCGGACCGTGCTGCCCGGCCTGACCCGCCTGGAATTGACGTCCGGCGCCGAACCGTCCTATCCGGTCTGCGAGGACGCCACGCTGCGCGAGCTCACGCTGACCCACGGCAGTCCGGCGACCGCGGTGGCCCTGGATCCCGGCTTCGACGCCGCCACCGAAGGGTACGCTGCGCGCGTGCCGCAAGAGGTGGCGGAGGTGGCGCTGACCGCCACCGCAACGACGGAAACCGCCGACCCGAGCGTCGCCGAGGCACAGATCGCCGCCGACCCTGGCACGGGAACCTTCGCCGAGGCGACCGGCGGCGCCCACACCGCCGCGGCGACGCTGAGCGTGGGCGACAACCTCCTGCGCGTGCGGGTAACGGCGATCGACGGCGAGACGACGAAGATCTACACGCTGACGGTGCGCCGTGCGGCGCCGCCGGGGAACCCGACCACCCTGACCCTGTCCACCGCGGCGGCCGCGTTCGACGAGGACACGACCCCCAGGGTCGCCGTCACCGCCACGCTGGATGACCCCGCGCCCACCGGCGGCGTCACCGTGACCCTCGCCGAAGCCGGGTCGCCCGGCAGCGCCACCCTCGGCAGCGACTGGGCGCTGCCGAGCGATCCGGCCTTCACCATCGAGGCGGGCGACACGGAAGGCGCGGCGGCCATCGCCATCATCCCCGATGCGGTCGACGAAGACGACGAGACCATCGTCCTCACCGCAACCGGCCTCGTCACGGCAACCGGCGTCAACCTCGCCGCGCCCGACCACACCATCACCATCATCGACGACGACGCGGCGGACACGGCTCCGTCCTTCTCTCCCGCGTCGGTCGCCTACACCTGGACGGTGGGCGCGGACATCGGCTCGGTGCAGTTGCCGGCGGCCTCCGGCGGCAACGGCGACTTGAGCTACGCGCTCGCGGACAAGGCGAACATTCCCGACGGCGTAAGCTACGCCGACGCCACGCGCACCTTCAGCGGCGCGCCCACGGCGGCCGGCACGGCCACGCTCACCCTGACCGCCACCGACAGCGACCCAACCGACCCGGACAGCGCCGAGCTGACCGTCAACATCACCGTCGACGCGGCGGATACGGCTCCGTCCTTCTCTCCCGCGTCGGTCGCCTACACCTGGACGGTGGGCGCGGACATCGGCTCGGTGCAGTTGCCGGCGGCCTCCGGCGGCGACGGCGACTTGAGCTACGCGCTCGCGGACAAGGCGAACATTCCCGACGGCGTAAGCTACGCCGACGCCACGCGCACCTTCAGCGGCGCGCCCGCGGCGGCCGGCACAGCCACGCTCACCCTGACCGCCACCGATAGCGACCCAACCGACCCGGACAGCGCCGAACTGACCGTCAACATCACCGTCAGCGATCCGCCGCCGCCCGGCGCGCGGACGATCGACACGGTCGCGGGGAGCGGAACGCCGGGGTTCAGCGGGGACGGCGGCGAGGCGGCCAAAGCGCAATTCAACACCCCCGCCGGCGTAGCGCTGGACGCACAGGGCAACCTGTACATCGCCGATACCTACAACCACCGCGTGCGCAAGGTCGACGCCGCCACGGGCAACATAGACACGGCCGCGGGAGACGGGCTGAACGCCCCCGCCGACATAGCTATAGACGGGGCGGGCAACCTGTACATCGCCGATACGGGGAACAACCGCATCCTCATCGTCGATGCCGCAGGCGCCATCGTCGACACGGTGACGGGGACGCAAGCCTCGGGGCCGCTGAGCATGCCCAGCGGCGCAGCGCCGGCCGCAGCGGGCAACCAGTACATTGCCGATACGGGGAACAACCGCATCCTGACGCAAGCCTCGGGGCCGCTCAGTATGCCCAGCGGCGTAGCGCTGGACGCAGAAGGCAACCTGTACATCGCCGATACGGGGAACAACCGCATCCTCATCGTCGATGCCGCAGGCGCCATCGTCGACACGGTGACGGGGACGGAGGCCTCGGGGCCGCTGAGCATGCCCAGCGGCGTAGCGCCGGCCGCAGACGGTAACCTGTACATCGCCGATACGGGCAATCACCGCGTCCTCAGCGTCGATGCGGAAGGCGCCATCGACACCGTCGCGGGGACGGGAATACAAGGGTTCGACGGGGACGGCGGCCCGGCGGTCGAGGCGCAACTCAACGCCCCTTCCGGCGTGGCCGTGGACGCGGAGGGCGCCTACCTGTACATCGCCGATACGGGCAACCAGCGCATCCGCAAAGTCGGCCAGGCTCCCGACGAGACGGTTCCGCCCGTCACGCCTCGTCCGGAGCCGGAATTGCCGGCGGTGCGCGCGCGGACGTTCGAGTTGTCGTTCACGCTGGCGCAGGACGCCGAACCGGCGGCGCAACAGGTCGTGCTGTACGCCGAGAACGGCGCGGCGAACTTCCGCGCGCAGCCCGGCCCCCAGTGGATCGGGGCGGAGCCGGCAAGCGGCCGCTTGGAGGAGGACGAAGAGACGACGATTACGGTCACGGCGGATCCGGCCGGGCTGCGCGTGGGAGCGTATCGCGGGCGGCTGTACATCCGCTCGGAGGGACGCCTCACGGGGCGGGTGTGGGTAGCCTTGGAAGTGCTGCCGCCGGTGGGTCCGGCGGTGGCCGAGCGCGGCGTGTTCAACGCGGCGGTGCAGAGCGCCTTGGGCGCGCGGACGAATCCGTTCAGCGCGGTGCGGCTGCTGCCTGTGGCGCCGGGTTCGATGGTGGCGGTGTCGGGCGAGAACTTCACCGGCGGCGAGTCGTTTGAGGCGGGGGGCTTCCCGCTGCCTGTGAGTCTGGGCGGGGTCAGGGTGAGCTTCGACGGCCTGGAGGGGCGGCTGTTTGCGGTGGGGCCGCAGCGCATCGAGGCGCAGTTGCCGTCCCTGCTGAACCTGGAAGCGCTGGCGGGCGGCGGCGCGGCGACGGCGACGGTGGTGGTGGAGACGGACGAAGGCGGCAGCTACGCGCGGCGTTTCGTTACAGCCGCGCAGGCGCCGGGGGTGTTCACGGCGTCGGGCGAGGGGCGGGGCCAGGGGGCGGTGCTGTTCTCGGGTACGGGAGTGTTGGCCGCGCCGGCGGGTTTCCTCGAGGGTGCGGAGAGCCGGCCTGCGCGGGCGGGAGAGGTGCTGGAGATTTACGCCACGGGCTTGGGGCCGGTGTATCCGCCGGTTGCCGACGGGGAGAACTCGTGCGGGCCTGAAGGCGTCTGCCTGGCGGACGGCTCGAACATGATTCTGCGGCGCACGGCGGAGCGTCCGCGGGTGAGCATCGGCGGCATGGAGGTCGCAGAGGAGGCTGTGCTGTTTGCGGGCTTGGCGCCGGCTATGGCGGCGGTGAACCTGGTCGTGGTGGAGGTTCCGGAAGGGATAGAACCGTCCGACGCGGCGGAGGTCACGGTCTCCATCGGCGGCAGAGCGAGCCAACCCGGCGTCACCATTGCCGTGGAGTAACGGGGCGCCGTCGAACAACAGGCGCCGTGGAATAGCGGGCGCGGCGGCATTAGCGGTCGGTGGCCGGCGCCGCAGGAGCCCGCCGCTCCTCCCACTCGGCTTCCGCCGCGGGCGCCCGACTTCCGCCGCGGGCTGCCGCCAAGCCCAATCGGGTCTATAATTCATTGCAGAATGCGCATCACGCTTTTTTTGCCGGCATTCGCCGCGTGCAGCCTCGCCGGCGCGGCTACCGTTCAGTTCAGCAGAGATATCCGTCCGATCTTCTCTGACAAATGTTTTACCTGTCACGGCCCGGGCGCCTCGAACGGCGCCACGAAACTGCGCCTGGACACCGAGCGCGGCGCCCGCATCGACTCCGCCGCCGGGCGAAAAATTATCGCTCCGGGAGACCCTGCGAGCAGCGAGCTCTACCTGCGCGTCAGCAGCGGCGACCCGGCCCGCCGCATGCCTCCCGCCTACGCCGGCCATGCCGGGCTGACGCAAGCCGAGATCGAGCTGATCGAAGCCTGGATCGCCCAAGGCGCGGAATGGAGCGGACATTGGGCGTTCATCCCTCCCCAATATCCCCAAACGCCCGCGGTGCGGCAGGCGGATTGGGTAAGAAACCCGATCGATGCGTTCGTCTTGCAACGCCTCGAAAGCGAGGGTCTCTCCCCATCGCCGGCAGCGGCCCGCGAAACGCTGATCCGCCGCGTCAGCCTCGACCTGAACGGCCTCCCCCCCTCGGTTGAAGAAATCGACGCCTTCCTGGCGGACAAATCGCCGGACGCTTACGAGAAAGTCGTTGACCGTCTGCTGTCGTCTCCCCGCTACGGCGAGCGCATGGCGGCGCGCTGGCTCGATGCGGCGCGCTACGCCGACACCAACGGCTACCAGACCGACGCCGAGCGCTCCATGTGGCGCTGGCGCGACTGGGTCATCGACGCTTTCAACGCCAACAAGCCCTTCGACGAGTTCACCGTGGAGCAGCTTGCCGGCGACATGCTGCCCAACGCCGCTCTCGAGCAGATCGTCGCCAGCGGATTCAACCGCAATCACCGCGGCAACGGGGAAGGCGGGATCGTCGACGCGGAATACGCGGTCGAATACGTAGTCGACCGCGTCGATACGACATCGACCGTCTGGCTGGGCGTCACCATGGGCTGCGCGCGATGCCACGATCACAAATACGACCCCTTCACGCAGAAGGAGTTTTACGGCATGTTCGCCTACTTCAACAACGTGCCCGAAAAAGGCAAGGCGTTCAAGTACGGCAACTCCCCGCCTTTCGTGCAGGCGCCCACGGCCGAGCAGCAGGAAGCGCTGGCGGCAATGTCGGCCGAGATCGACTCGTTGAAACGGCGGCGCGCGGCGCTGCTCGACAAAGCACGCCGAGCCCGCCTCGACTGGGAGCGCAAAGCAGCGGCGGCCCCCGCCGATTGGACGGACGACCGGGACCGAATCGCCGCCTGGAGCAACGAGGCCGAAGAATCCTTCGACGGAAAGCGGGCCGTCGAGCTCGGCGACATTGCCGACTTCAGCTTCTACGACCGCTTCAGCGCAAGCGCCTGGATTCGCCCATCCTCGGCTGACGGAGCCATCGTCTCGAGAACCCGCGACACCCTCGCGGAAGAAGACACCCAGAGCAACCCCGGCTGGGGTTTCTATCTCAAGGACGGCCGCTTGCAAGTCAACCTCGTCAACCGCTGGCTGGACGATTGCCTGCGCATCGATTCCGAGCCGCAGGTCGCCCGCAACGAGTGGCGGCATGTAGCGTTCACTTACGACGGCAGCCGCCTCGCTTCGGGCGTGACTCTCTACATCGATGGAAAGCCCGTCGCCAAGAGGATCGTCCGCGACGAGATGAATCAGGAAATCAAGTCGAAGGAACCGCTCAGAGTCGGCCGCGGCCTCGGTCTCGGTTTCAAGGGGCTTATGGACCGGGTTTCCGTTTGGAGCCGGGCCTTGACTGCCGAAGAAATCGAAGTCGAGGCCGTCCGCGAGCGCCTCGACCTATTGGCCGCCGTCCCGGAAGGGCGGCGCAGCCCGGCGGCGCAGCGCAAGCTCGACCGGGCATACGTCAACCGTTTCGGCCCGGCGGAGATCACCGCGCTGACCGCGAAAATCCGCGGTCTGGAAGACAAGCGGCAGCAGTTTTCCGACTCGATCCCCACCGTGATGGTAATGCGCGAACGTCGGGTTCCCCGTAAAACCTACCGCCTCGACCGCGGCGCCTACGACGCGCCGGCCGAGGAAGTGCAACCCGGCGTGCCGGCCGTTCTTTCGAAGCGGCCCCCACGCAACCGCCTGGAGTTCGCGCGCTGGGTGGCCTCGCGGAACAACCCGCTGACGGCGCGCGTAACGGTCAACCGGTTTTGGCAGATGCTGTTCGGAACCGGCATCGTCAAGACCGTCGAAGACTTCGGTTCGCAAGGCGAGTGGCCGACGCATCCGCAGTTGCTCGACTGGCTCGCGGTCGAGTTCATGGAATCGGGTTGGGACGTGAAGCACATCTTGAAAACGATCGTCGCCAGCGCCGTCTATCGCCAGTCGTCCCGTGCCGGCGGCGAGTCGATCGCGCGCGACCCGGAAAATCGCCTGCTGGCCCGCGGGCCCCGCTTCCGCCTGCCGGCCGAGGCCGTTCGCGACCAGGCGCTGGCCATCTCGGGCCTGATGGTCGAAAAAATCGGCGGCCCCTCGGTCAAGCCCTATCAACCTCCGGGACTCTGGAGCGATCTGGCGGGCACAAAAGATTACCAGATGGACAAAGACGAGAATCTCTACCGCCGCAGTCTCTACACGTTCTGGAAACGCGCCGTGCCCCCGCCGTCGATGATGAACTTCGATTCCGCCGGCCGCGAAGCCTGTACGGTGCGCGCCGTGCGCACGAACACGCCGCTGCAGGCGCTCAACCTGATGAACGACTTCGCCTTTGTCGAAGCCGCCAGGGCCTTGGCCGCGCGCGCCATGCGCGAGGCGGACGCCGGCGCCGAAGCCCGTTTGAGCTACGCCTTCAGGCTGGCCGCGGCCCGCCGGCCGAGCCCGGACGAGTTGGCCGTGCTGGTCGAGGGGTTTCGGCATCAGCGTTCCCGCTTCGCCGGCGACGAAGCCGCGGCGGAAGCCTTGTTGGCCCAAGGCGCCCGCCCGCCCGACGCAGCGCTTCCGCCCGCGGAATGGGCCGCCTACACGACGATGGCCAGCCTCATCCTCAACCTCGACGAGACGATCACCAAGGAGTGACCGCCCGCCGCCGGATCAGACTTCCGGGTATTCCATGGTCATCGGGTCGGGCAACGGAATCTCGTGAATTTCGCCCTCCTGGGCAAACTTGTCGAAGCTGTAATCGGGCTTGTCGGGGTTGCCGGCAAGCATCGCCTCCCGGTCGCCTACCGCCAGGACGACCAGCTCCTCGGGGCGCAGGTATTTCTGCGCAACGCGCAACACGTCGTCGATGCCGACGTCCGCCACGCGCTCGCGGTACTTCCGCCAATAGCCGGCTTCCCGCTGCGTGTATTCGTCCGCGGCGAATGTTCCCGCCACTTGGCCCGCCGTCGCGAAAAACCGCGGGAATATCTCGATTGCCGAGCTCTTGGCCGTGTCGATCTCCAACGCCGAGACTTTTTCGCTGCGGATACGGTCGATTTCTTCGAAAACGATCGCGGTCGCTTGCGCGCAGGTAGGGTTCTTGGACTGAAATCCCGCCTGGAACAGCCCCGGATAGTAGGTTCCAGCCCGAAACGAAGAGCCGGCGCTGTAGGCCAAGCCCTCGTCCGAGCGCACCCGTGACATGATGCGGGAAATAAACCCGCCGCCGCCCAAAATGTCGTTCATGATGCCGACGGCTATATGCTCGGGATTCGCGCGCTCGATGCCCAAGTGTCCGACGGCGACATGGGATTGATTGACGTCGCGCCCGACCTTGTCGACCATATAGACCCCCGCCTGCGGGGTATGGTTGGGGGCCGGAATCTTGCCGGGGTCTTTGGCGTTCGCGGGCCAACCGTCCGCCAAGGCGGCGTTCAGGCGGCGAATCATGTCGTCCGTGTCGAAGTCGCCCGATACCGCGAAGATGAACCGCGAAGGATCGTAGTAGCTCCGGTGAAAATCCCGCATCGAGTCGGGATCGATTGACTTTACGGTCGCTTCGGTGGACTGCTTGGTCGTGAAATGGCTATCGCCGCGCATCAAGCGGGAAAACTCCCTGCGTTGGATGCTGCGCAACTGATCGTTGCGCCGCTGCATCCCTTGCAAAGTCCGCGTGCGGGAAATTTCAAGCCGCTCCGGGTCGAACCCGGGGTTCTTCAGCATGTCGAAGAACATCGCCAGCGAGGCATCCAGATTCTGCTTCAGGCAATTGACCGACGCCCCGCCCGAGGTCGCTCCGATGCTCGACGAGATCTGCGTGGCCAAAAATGCGGCCTCTTCGTCGAATTCGCGCGCGGACATCGTTTTCGTGCCGCCCGAACGCATTTGACTGCCGGTAAATCCGGCCAGTCCGAGGCGGTCGTCGGAAACCAGGTAGCTGCCTGTGCGGACGGTCAAAGCGACCGTGACCAGCGGCAACTGGCGATCCTCGACCAGATACGCCGACGCTCCTCCGTGCAAGTCATGGCGGTGCTCGTCCGCCGAAGGAGGCTCGAAGCTCAACGGCGGGAACTGTAGCTCCCGCGGATGAGCCGGCACGTCGTCCGCCCGCACCCACGCGGCGGAGGCGGCCGCTCCCGCCGCCGTGCGTATCCAATCGCGCCGCTTCATCGCGCACCTCCCGGTCGGCTTGCGGAACCCGGTCTTCGGCCTCTGCCGGGCGTTGCGCCGTTCTTCGTGTAATAGATGGCCACGTTCTTGTTCGTGTCGAAAAAGTATTTCTTGGCGACCCGCTGAACGTCTTCGGCGGTGACGGCCTGGATGCGGTCGGAAAACAAATTGATGTTCTCCCATTCGCCCAACGCTTCGTAGCTCAGCAATTGCATCATGAGCCCGAACTTCGAGCGCAGCTTGCGAAAGTCGCCGGGCGAGCTGCTGGTTTTTGACTTTCTGCAATTCCCGTTCGCCGACCGGCTCTTCCTGCATGACCGCGATCTCCGCAAGCAGCGCCTTTTTCGACTTCCTCCGGAGTGTGGCCGGGGGGCGGCAACGCCGCTCAACTCGAAGTAGCCGTCGAATTTGAGTCCGTTGACTCCCGCGCCGGCCTGCGCCGCCACTTTCTGTTCCAGGACCAAAGACTTGTACAGCCGCCCGGTCCGCCCGTTGAGCAGCGCAGAGAGAACCAGCAGAGGCGGCTCGTCCGCATGAGCGTCGGCGACCGTGTGGTAGCGCAGGCGCACCGTCGGACGCGTTTCCGCGTAGCCGGTCATGCGCTTCTCCGCCTGTTGGGCGACCTCGCGCGTGCGCACCGGCTCGGGCGCGGCGGCCCCGCGCTGCAGACGGCCGAAATACTGCTGCGCCCATGCCTTTGCCTGCTCCGCGTCGAAGTCGCCGACGATCGCCGCCGTGATGTTGTTCGGGGCGTAGTAGATCGAGAAAAACTCGAGGGCTTCCTCGCGCGTGATGCCCTCCAAGTCGCTGGGCCAGCCGATGACGGGCCAGTTGTAAGGCGACGCCTGCCAAAACATCGAGTCGAACTGCTCGTTGAGCTTGCCCGTGGGCGTGGAATCGACCCGCAACCGGCGCTCTTCATGCACTACGTCCCGCTCGGAATAGAACTCGCGGAAAAACCGGGGTTCGTCAACCGATCGGACTCCATCCAGAACCACAGCTCCAGCTTGTTGGCCGGAACGTTGATGAAATAAATTGTGAAGTCGTTGGTCGTTCCGGCGTTCATGCCCGAGGCGCCGGCCGCGGTATAGAGTCGGTCGAACTCGTCCTTGACGGTCAATTCGCGCTGCTGCTGAATCAAATCCTCGAATTGCTCGATGAGCGCGGTGTGGGCCGCGCTTCTGTTTTTGGGATTCTTGGGATCGTCGATCGCCCCCCGCCGGTGCTTTTCGATCAGCGCCGTTTCCTCGGCCTGAATCCGCTTGCGCAGATCGTCGAGTTGCTCGATCGTAGCCAAATCTTTGGCGATGTCCTTGGTGCCGATCGTGCGCGTTCCCTTGAACATCATGTGCTCGAAGAGATGCGCCACGCCGGTGACGCCGGGCCGCTCGTTGACCGAGCCGACCTTCGCCACCCAACCCGCGGCGACGTTCGGGTCGCCCTTGCGCGGCAGCAGCAGAAAATTCATGCCGTTGTCGAGGGTGAACTCCTCGACCTCCACCCGCTGGCCGAAAAGCGCGGCCGCGGCAAGCGCAACTGCGAGAAACAAACGTAAACTTCGGGAAGATCTCATGCTCATCTTCGATTATGACGGACGGCGGCCCGGTTTGGTGTCGTACCCGCGCAGGAAGGCAACCCGAGCGCCGTGGTAAGCTTCCGGCGTGACGGACCTGCGCCGGCTCGCCGCAACCGCCAAGACCCTGGCGCCCGGCATCTTCATTATCGGCTACGTCATCGGTACGGGCAGCGTCACCACGATGGCTTCCGCCGGCGCGAGCTACGGCATGTCCCTGTTGTGGACGCTGGTTCCGGCCTCGCTGTTCACCCACGTCATGGTGGTCGGCATCAGCCGCGTCACGATTCTTTCCGGCGACACGATCCTGCACGTATTCCGCCGGCATTTCGGCGGCACGGTCACCGTCGTCGTCATCGGCTCGCTGATGGCGACCCAGCTCACATCGATCATCGGCGTGATGGCCATCGTCGTCGATGTCCTTGGGGAATGGACGGCGACGTACCTGGGCTACGCCGTTCCGATGCTCGGTTCGGCAACGTTCTTTACCTTGCTGCTGGTCATGCTGTTCTGGGTCGGCCGCCACGATTTTTTCCTGAAAGTGCTCGCGGCGCTGGTGAGCGTGATGGGACTGGCGTTTTTCTTTACCGCCGCGATTGTTCCGCCTGCGGCCTCCGCGGTGGTTTCGGGCCTCGTCCCGGCCATTCCCGACAGCGGGAATCCGAAGCTGCTGATCGCCGGCATGGTCGGCACGACGATGGCCTCCGTCGTGCTGATCACGCGCAGCGTTCTGGTTCAGGAAGAAGGCTGGACGGTGAAAGACCTTGCCGTGGTCGACCGCGATTCGGCGGTCGCCATGACGCTGCTCTTTTTTATCAACGCCGCCATCATGGCCTGCGCCGCGGGGACCCTGCACGTCAAGGGGATGGAGATCGAAGCCGCCATCGACATGGTGAAAACCCTTGAGCCGCTCGCCGGCGGCATCGCCGTAACCGGCTTCGTTCTCGGCATCCTGGCCGCCGGTCTCTCCTCGCTGTTTCCCAACTACCTGCTGGGGCCGTGGTTGCTCTCGGATTTTCTGGGCATTCCCCGCGACATGAGCCGCGGCGTCTTTCGCGTCATGGTTGTCGTCACCGCGATGTTCGGGCTGGTCGTTCCGGTTTTCGGCGGCAAGCCCGTGCAGATCATGATTGCCTCGCAAGCGGTCAGCCCGATCGCCATGCCGCTGCTGGCCGTTTTCGTGACGATCCTGCTCAACAAAAAATCGGTGGCGGGAGAAAATCGCCCGGGCCTGTTGCTGAACGTCGGCCTGGTCGTTACCGTGCTGTTTTCGCTCTACATGTTCGCGGTTGCGCTGACGGGATTTTTAGGCGGAGATTAGCGGTTCACCCGCCGCCCGCGTTTGCGGGGCCGAATCTGTGGCGGTCGAGCCAGTCGACCGCTTTGCGTGCGGCGTCTGCATCCACGCGGCCGGTCGCCAGATAGTACTCGATTACGGCGCGGATGCCGTAGAGGCAATGCACCGGGTATCCGCGCTCGCGAAGGATTTCGGCGCCGCCCTGCCCGCGGTCGACCACAACGAGAATGCGGGCCGCGTCCAGCCCCGCCTCGCGCAAATAGTCGATCGCCCAAATCTTGGTTTTCCCCGAGGCCATCACATCGTCGATCAGCGTGATCTCGCGCGACGGGTCGCGGACGCCCATATAAGCGCAGGCCCCGGATTGACCGCCGGGATACGCCGCGGGCTGCTTGCGAAGCTGCCCGTAAAGCAGCGGCTTGCCGCCGCTGCGGGAGGCGAGGGCGGCGGCCAGGGCCAAGGGGGTCGCCGTGTCGGGAATGCCCACGACCTGCTGCGGCCTCCGGGAGCCGGCGGCCAACTCGAAAATTCTGCGATGCAAGGCCGTCCCCAGCAAATTCAATAAATCCAGGTCGTCGTACAGCCGTTGACGCAGGTTGATGAAGATCGGCGTATGCAGCGCGTACTCTTCTTCCACGCGCTTGCCCATGAGGATCAAGCCCTGCTCCCAGAACGCATCGAGCAGGGCATCCGCTTGCATCGCCGGAGCGAACCGCGCCATCGGATTATAGGCTAGCGAGACAGGCGGGATGCTGCCAACCCGCTTCATTGTTCGGCGGCGCGCGGGCATCGCTAGAATGAGAAATTCATTTACTGGGAGAAACCGCTCTTATGCTGAACGTGCTGATTATGGGCTCGGGCTGCGCCGGCGCCACGGCCGCCATTTATGCCGCCCGCGCCAACCTCGCGCCCCTCGTTGTCGAAGGCCCCGAAGCCGGCGGCCAACTCACCCTCACCACCGAGGTCGAGAACTTCCCCGGCTTCCCTGAGGGGATCATGGGCCCCGAGCTCGTCGAAAACATGAAAAAGCAGGCGCAGCGATTCGGCGCCGCATTCAAGCCCGGCTACGTCGAGAAAGTCGATCTTTCCGAGCGCCCCTTCAAGGTCTGGATCGGCGCCGACATGGTGGAAACGAAAACCCTGATCGTCGCCGCGGGCGCCTCCGCCCGCTGGCTCGGCCTCGATTCGGAACAGCAACTCATCGGCCATGGGGTCAGCTCCTGCGCCACCTGCGACGGTTTTTTCTTCCGCGGCCAACCGGTAACCGTGGTCGGCGGCGGCGACAGCGCGATGGAAGAAGCAACCTTTCTCACCAAGTTCGCTTCCGAAGTCTCGATCGTCCACCGCCGCGCCGAGTTCCGCGCATCGAAAATCATGCTCGACCGCGCCCGCGCCAACGAGAAGATCAACTGGATCGTCAACGCCACGGTCGAGGAAGTTTTCGATCCGGCAGAAAAAACCGTCAGCGGCCTCAAACTGAAAAGCGCCGTCGACGGCAGGGAATGGGATCACAAGACCAACGCCCTGTTTTTAGCCATAGGCCACATCCCGAACACCAAAGTATTCCGGGGCCTGCTCGACCTCGATGCGCAGGGCTACATCGTCTCGCACGGCGGCGCGCGGACCAATGTCGCGGGCGTCTTCCACGCCGGCGACATCCAGGACAAGGTGTACCGCCAAGCCGTCACCGCGGCCGGCGCCGGCTGCATGGCCGCTATCGAGGCCGAGCGTTTTTTGGAGGCCGAGCACTAACCGCCCGCGGCGCTTGCGCCGCGGGTTGCCAACCGGAAAAAAATCAGGAAGCGGTCTTGGCCGGAGCGCGAAACAGGTCTATCTGATCCCGATCAGGCTCTTTCCGGCGAGCCCTGCGGCGATGAATCGGGCTGCCGACCACGCCCAGCACCTGGAAGCCGTCCAGCGCGCTTCGCGGCACGAACACCTTCTGCGTATTCCCATGCGCGTCCGGGGGCGTGATCGTAACCCCGTGCCTGCCGACCTGCAATAGGTCGTTGGGCATCACTCCCTCGAGCGCCTCGCCGTCGCGGAACCGCATCTGCACCCAAAGCCCGCCGAGCTTCGGCCGCGAGGCGAACGCCTTGCGCTGGTCCGGCTCCGGGTCGCCTTTGAAGTCGCGAACGAAATACACGACCCGCGTCTGCTTGTAGGGAACAAGCACGACCTCGGCCTCACGGTCGATCACCTCGACCCCGTCCGCGCGCAGAAACGTTTGCGGCGACACGTATCCTTCGATCGTCTCGCCGTCGAAGCGCCGCACATAGACTTTCTTCGTGGTAGAGTTGGACAAAATACCGGCGGAATGTTTTGGCCGCCGGACGTATGTTAATACGCCGAAAATATCCTGTCAACGCCGCGGCCCCGTAACCCTCTGATTTTCAGGATGTTGTGCAACCGATAGAAACAAGCGTCCGGGAGTATCTCGATTACTGCCGTATCGAGAAAGGACTCTCCGCGAACAGCCTCCAGGCATACCGCCGAGACCTCGCGCGCCTCGCCGACTTCCTGCAGGCGCGCGGGCGGTCCGTCCGCCAAGCCGAGAGCCTCGACCTGCGCGCGTTTCTCGATTCGCTCTACGAGGCCGGCCTCAGCGCCCGCTCGGTCGCCCGCCATCTCTCCAGCCTGCGCAGCTTCTACGTCTATCTGCGGCAACAGAACTACCTCGCGGCCGACCCGACGGCAAACCTGACCTCGCCCTTGCAATGGAAAAAACTCCCCAACTATCTGTCCCTCGAAGAAGTCGACTGCCTGCTTGCCGCCTCGGCCCCCGAATCCCCGATGGGAAGCCGCAACCAGGCGATGCTGCAGCTTCTCTACGCGACGGGTCTGCGCGTCTCCGAGTTGGTGCAGGCAAAGACCGCGGAGCTGGATGTCAAGATGGGCGTGCTGCGCACGACAGGGAAGGGCAACAAAACCCGCCTCGTCCCCGTCGGGAGCGAGGCGCTCGAAGCGATTGAAGACTATCTGCGCCGCGCCCGTCCGGTCATCCTGAAAAACCGGCCGTCGGAACACCTTTTCGTAACCGCGCGCGGCGGCGCGATGACCCGCCAAGCCTTTTGGAAACTGCTCAAGCGCCAAGGCCTCGCTGCCGGCGTCGCCAAGCGGCTCACGCCGCACGTCCTGCGGCACAGTTTCGCGACGCATCTACTGGAGCGCGGCGCGGACCTGCGCAGCCTGCAGATGATGCTCGGCCACGCCGACATTTCCACCACGCAGATTTACACGCATGTCCTGCGCAAGCGCCTGCGCGAGGTTTACGACAGACATCACCCGCGCAGTTAACGCGCGGCGGCAGTCTTTGCCGCGCCGCCGGCCGGCGGTTGTTCGGCCGGGCGCAGGACGGTCAGCAGAACGGACGGCAACGGGCGGCGCACGTCGTTGCGTTTCCGCGGCGGCCCGATCCA
The DNA here is from genome assembly GCA_965214915.1 of Bryobacterales bacterium. GTDB lineage: Bacteria > Acidobacteriota > Terriglobia > Bryobacterales > UBA6623 > CATQHP01. Next base: position 101,845 of record CBDCCP010000003.1, read on the forward strand.
CAAAGTCGAGAGCGCTTCTACCGCTTCGGAGCGCCCCGCCGCGCGTCCGCGAATGCGGATCGGATAGTCCCCGGGGGCGACGGCGGCAGCGACCGTCAGTTCCAGCAAAACTTCGGGAATGATGACGTTGTCCCCATCGCCCGACGGGCCGAAAAACTGGTCTCCTCGAAAGCTGCTCCGCGTGGCGGCGATGCCCTCGGGCAACCCCTCGACCCACACCTCGACCGCCTCGTCGAAGCCGGGCTCGCGTATCAGCAAAACCCCTATGCGCTCCGTAGCGCCCGCCAACAAGTTCAGATTCTCCGGATCGGAAAGCAGCGCAAAACCGGGCGGCCGCTCTTCGATCCGCAGGCGGTACACGAATGACGGTCCGCCGCGCCCGATGCGGTCGCGCACAACCAACTTGAGCTTGCCGTCGGACTCCGGCGTGAAGGGCAGCAGCGAATCGGGGTTGCCGATCACTGTCCCCGCGCCGGCCATCAAGTCGTCGTGTTCGGCCAGGAGATCGCCCTCGTTGTCGAACAGCTCCAGCACCGTGTCCATGTACGGCAAGCCCATCTGCGCAGCTAGACTGGTCACGACAATCGGCTTTCCCGCGCGGCCCTCGATGCTGTAAACGTCCTCGGCTCCCTCGCGGTCGAGCGAGCCGTTCACGACGACGCCTCCGGCGGGGATGCGTATCTCGGTTGCATCCGCTTCCGGCATGTCGGAGATTTCAAAGCTCAGGCGGTCATCGACTCCGTGCGGTCCGCGCGTCCACAAGCGCCAGAGCCCTTTGGGCGCGCGTTGCGGGATATCGAATCCGACCCGGCATTCGCTTGGGCCGCGCTCCAGAACCTTGCCGGCGATGCGCGCGCGGCGGTTCGCCCCGCCCATGACGGGGATCGTATAGGGAAAGGTCAGCCGGTAGTATTCCGCCCCCCGAACCGGAGTGAGATAGACCTCCTCGATCGCCTCCAGAGCGCGGCCGCGCAGCGAAACCTCCACGCTCGAACCGGCGCGGGCGCCCAGGGGGAAAACCGCATCGACCGTCGGAAGCTGCGAGATGCGCAGCATGTAACCGCAATTCTTTGCGCAGTTCACGCGCTGCGGTCCGCGGTACTGGTCGAGCTTCAGGTAGTAACTTCCGGCGTTGTCGAAGGTATGCTCCAGAAAAGGCGTCTCCAGGTAATCGTCGCGGTCGTCGTTGAAGGCCACGCGCCGGCCGGCCGCATCGAGCAGCGTCAGATTGTTTTCGAGAAAGCCGCCGTATTCGAGCGATCGCAAATCGAACGTCCAGCGCTCGCCCGCGCGGGCATCGAAGCGGAAACAATCGATGTCGGCAAGCTCGTGCATCGCTCCTTGCAGAGTTTGCGGCTCGAGCTCGATCTTCTGCGCCCGGGCGATCAGGTCGTTGGGCTCGACTTCGTAAGTCGAGGGGAACTCATCGACGTAAAACAGCCGCGAGTTGGCGCGGCCCGCGGCGGTGAGCAGCGTGGCGATATGCGGCCCCGGCTCGGCTTGGGAGTCGATGCGAATCCGTCCGGTTATTTTCGAGTCCGAAGCCGCCTCGCCGTTTTCCCAGACCAGATGCGGAGAGTCGAACGTCACATCCAGCGGATCCGCAAGGTTGTTGCCAACAATCTCGACGGCAACGGTCGTGCCCTGCTGCCCGCCCAGCGGCTCGAAACGGTCGACCCAGGGGTCGTTGGGATCCTCGGCGGCGAGGCTTACCCCGGCAAGCAACAGCGGAGAAATAAAGAACGACAACCGCGCGCGAACCCTCATTCGACCCGTTCCACTAACCGAACAACTCGCGGACCGGGGCGCCGCCGTCATTGATCTTCACCGGACGCCCGTTGGTATGGTACTCCTCGTTCCAGTCGATGCCGAGCTTCTTGTAAACCGTCGCTCCGAGGTCTTCGACCGAAACCGCCCGGTCGACCGGTTCCGCGCCCTTGGCGTCGGACGCGCCGATCGCTTGACCTCCCGGAACTCCGGCGCCCGCCGCCGCGATCGAAAACACGCCGGGCCAGTGATCGCGGCCTGCCGAGTGATTGATCTTCGGGGTGCGCCCGAACTCGCCGATCGCCAACACCAAGGTGCTCTCCAGCAACCCGCGGCTGCCCATGTCCGCCAACAGCGTCGAGAACGCTTGGTCGAACTCGGGGTAGAGCTCTTTATTGGTCTTGTCGTTGTCGGTGTGCGTATCGTACCCGCCGTGGAAGAGCGCCGCCAGCCGCACGCCGGCTTCGATCAGCCGTCGCGCGAGCAACGCTCCCTGTCCGGCGGTAGTCCGCCCGTAAGCGTCGCGCAGTTTATCCGGCTCCGCCCCCAGGTCGAACGCCTTTTTGGCCTGGGGAGAGCTGACCAGATCGAGCGCCTTGCCGTAAAAATGCTCCATGCCGTCCACAACCCGGGACTTCTCCATGCGCTCGAGCGAGGAATCGAGCGCCGCGAGCAGCTTCGCGCGGCCCTCGGCTTCTTCGAGGCCGAGGCCCGTCGGCAACGTCAGATCTTGCACCGAGAAGTTCTCCGCGTTCGGGTCGCCGGTAATGAACGGATCGTAAGCCGAGCCCAGGAATCCGGCCTCCGCGCAGATATCCTTCTTCGGAATGACCACGAACGGCGGCAAACCGTTGCGGGCGCCCAGCTCGCGGGCGACGACCGAGCCGTAAACCGGATGCTTGAACGCGTTGTTCGGCCGCTGCCCGGAGAAAATGTATTGCTTGGCCTTCTCGTGAATCGCTTCGCGTGAGTACATCGAGCGGATAACGGAAAACTTGTTGAAATCCCTCGCCAAGCGCGGCATCAACTCACTGAAGCGAACCCCCGGCTGCGTCGTCGGGAGCGTGCCGAAGCCGCCGCGAATCTCGCCCGGCGCTTCCGGCTTGGGGTCGAACGAATCGTGCTGGCACAAACCGCCCTGCTGAAAAAAGATCAGGCAAGAGACATCCTTGCGCCCGGCCGACGCCTGCAGCATGCGCGCCAGTGAAATGCCGCCGAACGCCGCGCCGCCCAGCCGCAACACATCGCGGCGGCTGTAGCGCGAACGCATTTTCGAAAGCAGCACGGCAGCGGCAACTCAGCGGTTAAGCTGAAACTCCTTCGCATTCAGGATAGCCCATAAGACATTCTCAAGTCCCCTGCGGCGGCTCCGTCCCGCGCTGCGTTCCGCGGCGAGATAGCGTTCGATCGCAGCGCTCTTTTCTCGGTCCGGCGCGGTGGAGTAGGCGCGCACATAGAGCTTGCGGACGATTTCCCGATCGCTCAAGCCGCGGCCGATAAGGCTGCTGAGTATGTTGCCTTCCGCGGCGAGTCTTTCCTTCAGCACGCCGCCGTTCATCATGTGCAGCGCCTGCGCGAGCGAAGGGGCGTTCGCTCGGGCTTCCATGACATCGCGCCGCGGGTGGCCGAACGTCGTCAGAAAATAGGTCGCCCCAATGGAGGCGATCAATTCTTTCGGCGACGTTCCCGGCGGGTAGCCGCGAAACTCTTCCGGGCTGCCGGTCACCTGCGAAATCGCGTCGAGCAAGACCTCGGCGGGCAGCTTGCGGGGGACGTAGCGCGCGAACAAAACCTCTTCCAGCGCGTCTTCACCGCCGGCGCGGTCGGCAGTGTGCGCGCTGAGCTGATAGGTCTTCGAGTTGAGGATCGCCCGGTGGACGACCTTGAACCGAAAGCCGGAGTCGATGAAAAGCCGCGCCAGATCGTCGAGCAGTTGCGGATGGGTCGCGCGGTTCGTCGAACGGAAGTCGTCGAACGGCTCGACGATGCCGCGGCCGAAATACTCGTACCAGATGCGGTTGACCGCGGCGCGGGCGAACTGCATCTTTCGGTCGCGCGTAATCCAGTCGGCCAAGACCTCGCGGCGGTCGGCGCCCGGCGGAATGTGCGCGGCTTCGCCGTCCAGGAATTTGGGCGCAACCGGCTTTCCCGTCAGCGGATGCGCCACTTCGCCGCGCCGCTCGTTGTACCAGATGCGGCGGTACTGCCCGTAACCGTGCTTGACTTTCATCCGCGCCAGGAACGCCGCCATGCCGTAAAAGTCGTCCTGGGTCAGATTTTCCAGCGGATGGTTATGGCACTGCGCGCATTCGATCCGCTGCCCGAGGAAGAGGCGCGTGACCGTCGGCACAGCCTTCTCGATCTCGAACTTCTTCAGCATGAAATCGATTGCGGGATGCCAGAAATTCCCGGCCGGCCGCACGGTCGTATCCCCGACCGCGGCGATCATTTCGCGCACCGCCGCATCGTAAGGCTTGTCTCCGCGAATCAAGTCGTGAAGCCAGCGCTTGTACGAGCCGTTGGTGCGGCCCTGCGAATAGTACTGGGAATTGCGGAACCAATCCTCGAATTTCACCAACCAGTGCGTCGCGTATTCCTCGCGCTCCAGCAGGCGGTCGATCAACTTCGACCGCCTGTTCGGATCGGGGTTGGCAACGAAACTCTCGGTCTCGTCGGTTGTCGGCAAGACACCAGCCGCGTCCAGGAAAACGCGGCGCACGAAGGCGCGGTCCGAAGTCAGCGGGAACGGCTCGATGTTGACTTCGCGCAACTTGCGGAAAACATGCTCGTCGATGAAATTGTTCGGGCGGAGCGCCCGATAGCCTTCCCCGGCGGCCTCGTCGATGACAATGAACTGCGCCGTAGCGACCTTGCCCATGGCCCGCGCGGTCACCGTGGTCAGGCCCCGCCCCTGCGAGGTCACCCGGCCGTTTTCGACTTCCGACACGACGGCGATATCGTTGACGGCGTAACGCACTTCGTCCGACATGTCGCGCGTGGAGCCGTCCGAAAGCCTGCCGACGACGACGAGCGGCTGCTCTGCCCCGGCGCCGACGAGCACGCTTTCTCCGGGATACAGCTCAAGCCGTTCCAGGCGAATGCCCGACGACCCATACCCGGCGCCCTGCCGGACCCAGTTCAAAATGGTGCGGTATTCGTCCGACTCGGGAGTCATGAGCTGACCGCCGCCGTGGGCTATGCGGAAGGACGGCTTGGCCAGCAGCAGAGATTCTTCCGGCGCTTCGAGAGAAATCCGGCGCCCGTCATCGCGGCGTACGATCATCTCGTGATCGGCCTTCGCGTCTGAACCGTAGAGCGACAGCTTGAAGCCGTTCTGCCCGGCAGGCGAGCCGTGACAGGCCGAGCCGTTGCAGCCCTTGGTAGTGAAGATCGACAGCAAATCGCGCTCGAAACCGATATCGACGGCGGCGTCGCCCTCCCCCACCCGCACCGCAGCCCGGCTCGAACCTTCGGCGCAACGCACGGAAATTTCCGCCGCGCCGCTGCGCCGCCCGACCAGACGGTTTCCGTCAACGCCGACGATGCCGGCGTCGCCGCTCGTTACCGTGCAGCCGCTGCCGCCGCGAACCAGAAATCTCTGGGCCGCGCCCGGACCTTGCAGATAAATATCGGGCGGCTCGAGAGAGACCCCGGCCCAACCCGACGCCGCGAACAACGCGGGTAACCCGATGAGCGCCCGGAACCGCACAATGGCAGCATACGCATCGCCCCGCCGCAGCGTCAACAAAATCTTGTTCCGGCGGGAAATTTTGCCCATGCCGCGACCTGCCGCAAGCTATACGATTCCGGTCTTGTGCGCCTTGACGGCCAGCTCGGTTTCGTTGCCCGTATCGCCCTGCTGCTCCATCCAGTCGTCGAGCTTTGTCTTCAAAAACGCAATCTTTTGGGCATGCTCCGGCTGCTCAACAAGATTGGTCAACTCGAACGGATCCGCAACGACATCGTAAAACTCGAACTCCGGCCGTTGTTGGTACATCTCCACGCGAGCCGCCGCCTGCGCGTCCGTCTTGGCCTTCTCCGCCCAACTCGACCAATATCCCGAGTTGTCCGATTCCGTGAGAACGTTCTGAAACTTCGTCGTGTAGTTCGGATTCCAGATCAGCTTGTGCCGCTCGCCGCGGATCGACCGCACCGGATAACAGCGGCTGCCTTGAATGATGCCCCGCGTGGTATGCACCCCGTACACATAGTCGGCGTGCCGGTCGGTACGGCCTTCCAGCACGGCGAGGTAGCTCTTGCCGTCGAAGTCGTGGGCGGCGGGGTCGCCGCCCGCTGCTTCGAGCAAAGTCGGCAAGGCGTCCACGCCTTGGACCATCGCCTTCGCTGTCGAACCCGCCTGGACGCGCGCCGGCCAGCGAACGATCCAGCCCTGGCGCAGACCGAGATCGTAGCAGGTCCATTTGCCGTGCGGAAACTGTACGCCCTGCTCGCTGCAGAAAATGAAAATCGTATTGTCGGCCCGGCCCGATTTTTCCATCGCCGCCATCAAGCGGCCGGTCTGTCCGTCGAGATATTCGATTTCGGCATAATAGGCGGCCATCGCCTGCCGCGTTTCGGGGGTATCGACCAGATAGGGCGGCAACGCAAACGATTCCGGATCGAACTTCGCCGCATCGCCGCGGTTCCAGGGAAGATGCGGCTCGTTCGAGCAGGCCACGAGAAAGTACGGTTGCTCGGGGTCTCGCGCGATGAACTCGTCAATCGCCTCGTAGTCGATGCCCTTGCCGTCTCCGAGGAACTCGAACGGATAGTTTTCCGGCGGCCCGAAGTGTTTCTTGCCGCTCAGGGCCGTGCGGTAACCCAACGGCTGGAAATAGTGCGGGATGCTTTGCACGCCCGGCTTCGACTGCGAGTGGTTGGGGTAGGCGCCGTTGCGCACCGGAAAGATTCCCGTGTACATCTGCTGGCGCATCGGGGCGCACATCGCCGTGGCCGTGAACGCGCGCTCGAAGCGCATGCCCTCGGCGGCCAGCTTGTCGATATTCGGCGTCGAGACCTGCGTCGCGCCGTAGCAGCCGATGTCGTGCCAGGCCAGGTCGTCGGCGATGACGATGACGATGTTGGGCTTCTTGCTTGCCCGCGGCCCCGATGCGGAGCACCCGAGCAAGCTTGCAGCGACCGTCCCCGCCCCTGTTTTCAAGAATGTCCGGCGATCCGCCGACCGATTTTCCATAACGCCCTCGGTTAGTTGTAGCACTGTTCGGGTTTCCCAACGGATTTACAAGCGCCGGATTGCGATACAATCGTGAGCGTGAGCGTGAGCGTTTTGAGAGCGATTGCTCCCGCTGCGGCGCTGCTGCTTGCGGGAAGCATGGCGCAAGCCTCCGCGGCGGCGCACATCCCTTGCGCGGAGAAATCGGTCGTCGCCGCCGCGATTCGTTCTACGGAAGATATCGAGGCGTTCGTCCAGTGCGCTTACGAGTATGTGCAGGAAATGGGTTTCGAGGAAGCGTACCGCGCTTTCCACGAGGACGCGCGCTGGAAAAGCGGCCAGTTCTATGTGTTCCTCCTGAACACCTCGACGCGCACCCCCCTTGTCAATCCTCTGTTTCGGAGCCACGAAGGGACGCCTTGGGGCGATCTGACCGACGGCTTCGGCACGGACCTGGTCGAGGAATTCCATCGCACTGCGGGGTTTGTCGACCGCGGCTGGGTCTATTACGAGTTCCCCAACCCGGCGAACGGCCTGATCGAGCCGAAGGCCGCCTACACGATCCGCATCGACTGGCAAGGAGAGGAGGCCGTGATCGGCGCGGGGATCTACCGCCGCGATTTCCCCGGCGCCTGCCACCCCGCGCAAGTCAACGCCGCGCTGCTCGCAGCCGAGCCGTCGCTGGAAAGGCTTGAGGAGTTCGTCCGCTGCGCCGCGCTGGAGGTCGAATCGAAGGGTTATTTCGCCGCGCTGCTGATGGAAAGCGATCCGCGCTGGCGCTCCGGTTCGATTTACGTGTTCGGCATGGACATGATGGGCAACCAGTTGTTTTCGGGCCATCCGGTCGCGATAAACGGGGAGCCCGTTGTGGAGTGGGGCCGCGACCCCAAGGCGAGGTTCAACGGCCGGGACATGATCGACATGGCGGGGACGTTCGGCGAGAGCTACATCTACTACCATGCGATCCACCCCCAGACAGGGAGTTGGCACCGCAAGGCCGCCTTCGTCAAGCGGGTCTCGGGGCAAGGCGTGCCGCTGCTGGTCGGCGCCGGAATTTATCTGACCGATTGACGGCATGGGAACGCCATCATGAACGACCTTCGAACTCTTGCATTAACCGCGGCGCTGCTGCTTGTGGGCGGGGCGGCGCAAGCTTACGAAGCGGCGCCCATTCCTTGCGCGGAGAAGTCGGTAACCGCCGCCTCCATCCGCTCGACGGCGGATATCGAAACCTTCGTGCAGTGCGCTTATGAATATGCGTTGGAAATGGGCATTGAGGAAGCCCGGCGCGCCTTTCACGAGGATGCGCGCTGGAAAAGCGGGCAGTTCTACGTGTTCGTCCTGAATCTCCCTACGCGCGCCACCTTTGTTTTTCCTCCTGATCCGAGCCGCCAAGAGACGCCTTGGGACGAACAAATCGACGGTTTCGGCACGGACTTGCTCGAGGCCTTTCAACACACTGTGGAATTTGTCGACCGCGGCTGGGTCTATTACGAGTTCACGAACCCGGAGAACGGCCTGACCGAGCCGAAGGCCAGTTACACGATGCGCATCGACTGGAACGGGAGCGATACCGACACCGTGATCGGCGCGGGGATCTACCGCCGCGATTTCCCCGGCGCCTGCCACCCCGCGCAAGTCAATGCCGAGTCGCTCGCGGCCGAGCCGTCGCTGGAAAGGCTTGAGGAGTTCGTCCGCTGCGCCGCGCTGGAGGTCGAATCGAAGGGTTATTTCGCCGCGCTGCTGATGGAAAGCGATCCGCGCTGGCGCTCCGGTTCGATTTACGCGTTCGGCATGGACATGATGGGCAACCAGTTGTTTTCGGGCCATCCGGTCGCGATAAACGGGGAGCCCGTTGTGGAGTGGGGCCGCGACCCCAAGGCGAGGTTCAACGGCCGGGACATGATCGACGTGGCGGGGACGTTCGGCGAGAGCTACATCTACTACCATGCGATCCACCCCCAGACAGGGAGTTGGCGCCGCAAGGCCGCCTTCGTCAAGCGGGTCTCGGGGCAAGGCGTGCCGCTGCTGGTCGGCGCCGGAATTTACTTGATCGACTGATCGGCGGCCTCCGCTTGCGGCCCGTAGCTCTATAATCTCGTCATGCATCGTCGAGAGTTTCTGCAGACCGCCGTAGGGCTGTCCGCCTTCGCCGGCGAGGCTGCGCTTGCAGCCGAGACCGGGCGCCGCGTAATGGCGCAGGACAAACGCCGCATCGCGGTCGTCAACCCGGACGGCTCGGTGGACTGGACCTGGGAAAACGGCGCCGTCGCCCACGACCTGCACTTGCTCAAGAACGGCAATGTGCTGGCGCCCGCGGCAAGGAACGTCATCGTCGAAGTCACGCCCGAGAAGGAGGTCGTCTGGCGGTGGGAATCGAAGCCGGCCGGGTCATACGACGGCAAGGTCGAAATTCACGGGTTCGAGCGGTTCGACAACGGGCTGACGATGATCGCCGAGACCGGCAACAGGCGTATCGTCGAGGTCGATCGCAAAGGAAAGATTCATAGCGAAGCGCCGCTAAAAGTGGATAAGCCCCACTACCACCGCGATACGCGCCTGGCGCGCAAGACGCCGCAGGGAACCTACCTGGTCACCCATGAGAACGACGGCGCGGTCCGCGAATACTCCCCGGAAGGCAAGGTTGTCTGGGAGTACCGCCTGGAACTGACCGGGCCGGCGACGCCGACGCATCAGGGGCACGGGATTCACGTCTATTCGGCCTACCGCCTGCCCAACGGCAATACGATGATCGGCGGCGGGAACAACAATCGCGTCCTCGAAGTGAACTCCAATGGCGATATCGTCTGGAGCGTCGAACGCGAGGAGTTGCCCGGCATCAAGCTCTTCTGGGTCACGCAGTTGCAGATACTGCCGAACGGCAACGTCGTGATTACCAATACTCACGCCGGAGGCAAGTATCCGCAGCTTATCGAGGTGAACCGCCGGAAGGAAGTCGTGTGGAGCTTCCTGGACTGGGAAACGTTCGGCAACGACCTCTGCGCCAATATCCTGCTCGACGTCGAGGGGGACGTGATTCGGTAGGGATCCGCCGCCGGCCGACTTACCTCCTGTCCTCGCGCACCGTCGACGACAACGGCTTGCCCCTCGCGCGGATGGGGTTGAACGCCCGCGGCCGCGGCGCCGCGCGCGGTTGCCGAAACCGGGGATGGCTGCGGTTGATGCGAATCGCCGTGGTCGGCTGCATGGGGTCGCGGGGATTCGGAACCTGGCTCGTGAGCAACAGTTTTTCCTCCGTCGCTTCTCGAATCAGATGCCCGCAGAAGCCGCGGTCGTCCGCCCACGAATAGCCTTCCTCGGGCAGAAAACGATCGCGGAACCACTTCAAGCCCACAAAATCCCGCAATCCTTCGGCGTGGTCGAGAGCCTCTACAAGTTCCTCGATCTCGGGCCGCAGCGCGATATCCTCTTCGGCGGGGAGACTGTGTACGGATTCTTCGCCATCGTCGTCCGCATACGAATCGAAGCGCAGAACCACTTCGCAATCCTGGGGGCGGAAGTCCTGCGCCGAAGCGTCCGAGCGGAGTCTGCGGCCTTGCTGCATGTTGCGGATCGTCACGCGAGGCGTGGCGTCATACGGAACCAACAAGCGCAGCCCCTGCAACTCCGGCGGGAGGTGGGACATGGCTTGAACGGCTTCCAGACTGTCTTCTACTTTCCTCTGCAATTCTTTTATGGTCATGCTTTTTTCCTTTATTTTTATCGATCGGATATCGACCTGGAAATTTATCTTAAGGAGCTTGGCTGAAGGCGACCAGCGCGTCCAGCTTGCGGGCCGCCGCTCCGGAGTCGATCGCCGCGGCCGCCCGCGCGGCGCCGTCCCGGAAATCGTCGGCCCGTCCGGCGGCGACCAGCGCGGCGGCGGCGTTCGCCAGCACGATATCGCGCCGGGGGCCTTTTTCGCCGTGGAGAATCGCTTGCAGCGCCGCGGCGTTGGCCTCGCGGCCGCCCCCGGACAGATCCGCCGCGGTTGCCCACGGAACCCCGAAGTTTTCGGGCGTCACTTCGCGGACGCTGACTGCGCCGCCGCGCACTTCGGCCAGCTTCGTCGGGCCGGTGGTGGTGATCTCGTCCAGCCCGTCGCTGCCGTATACGACAAACGCCCGCGCGACGCCGAGGCGGCGCAAGACCTGCGCCGCCGGCTCGACGAGCGAATCCGCGAAGACGCCCATCACCTGCGCGCCCGCGCCGGCGGGATTCGTCAGCGGCCCCAGGATATTGAACACCGTGCGCATGCCGAGCTCCTTGCGCACCGGGCCGGCGTGCTTCATGGCCGGATGCATGGCCGGAGCAAAAAGAAATCCGATGCCGATGGCGTCGATGCACTCGGCCGCCCGCGCGGAGGCGGCGTCGACATTGACGCCGCAGGCTTCCAACACGTCCGCCGAGCCGCAGCGGCTCGACACCGAGCGGTTGCCGTGCTTGGCGACCGCGGCGCCCGCGCCCGCGGCAACGAACGCGGCGGCGGTCGATACGTTGAACGTCGCGCCGCCGTCGCCGCCCGTGCCGCAGGTATCGACAAGGGCTTCCGCAGCGGTCTTCGCGGGACGCACGGCAACGGCATTGGCGCGCATGGCGCGGGCGAAACCGGCGATCTCGTCCACGGTTTCGCCTTTCATGCGCAGCGCGGTCAGCAGGGCGGCCGTAAGCCCGGGCGTCGATTCGCCCCGCAGGATTGCGTTCATGACCGCGGCGGCTTCCGCTTCGCTGAGATCCGCGCGTGAAGCGATCTTGTGCAATGCCGCTTGAATTTTCATCGTCGAATTGCGTTCCCTTCCCAGCCTCGATAAAATCGGACTTAAGCTTCTATTTTCACCCCCCGAGCGTACAGCCGCATATAGCAGACAGCGGGGGATCGCCCCATGAAGATTCACGAATACCAAGCCAAGGAGATCTTGCGCCGATACAACGTCCCGACGCCGCGCGGCATAGCCGCTTTTTCGCTCGACGAAGTCCGCGCCGCCGCCGAGGAGCTCGGCGGCAAGGTCGTTGTCAAGGCGCAAATCCACGCGGGCGGACGCGGCAAGGGCGGGGGCGTCAAGCTCGCCCACAGCGTCGAAGAAGCGGTCGAAAAAGCGCAGGCCATCCTGGGCCGGCCGCTGGTGACTCCGCAGACCGGCCCCGCGGGCAAGGTCGTCAAGCGCTTGCTGATCGAAGAGCAGATGCCCATTGCCCGCGAGATCTATCTCGGCGTCGTGCTCGACCGCGCGATCGCCAAGCCGGTCTTCATGGCGTCCGCCGAGGGCGGCATGGAGATCGAGGAGGTCGCCGCCGAGAACCCCGACGCGATTCTCAAGGAGACGATCGAGCCGGGCCGCGGCCTGCGCCCCTATCAGGCGCGCCGGATCGCCTACGCGCTCGGCATCGAGGGCGCCGCGTTCGGCGCCGCGGTCCATGCGATGACCGCCCTCGCCGACGCCTACGAAGCCACCGACGCCTCCCTGGTCGAGATCAATCCCTTCGTCGTCACCCATGACGGCCGCGCCGTCGCTCTCGACGCCAAGATGGATTTCGACGACAACGCCATGTTCCGTCACGCGGACCTCGCCGAACTGCGCGACCTCGACGAAGAAGAGCCGCTCGAAACCGAGGCGATCGACCACGGCCTCAACTACATCAAGCTCGACGGCAACGTCGGCTGCATTGTTAACGGCGCCGGCTTGGCAATGGCCACGATGGACATCATTCAATACGCCGGCGGCATGCCCGCGAACTTTCTCGACGTCGGCGGCGGCGCCAGCAAAGACCAGATCCGCAACGGGTTCCGCATCATTCTCTCCGATCCCAACGTCAAAGCCGTCCTCATTAACATTTTCGGCGGCATTTTGAAGGTGGACGTGCTGGCCGAAGGCGTGGTCGCGGCGGCGAAGGAGCTCGCTATCGAAGTGCCGATCGTGCTGAGGCTGGAGGGCACGAACATTGAGCGGGGCCGCGAAATCCTGAACGCGTCCGGTCTCGATTTCACCGTTGCCGGCGACATGAAAGAAGCCGCCGAGAAAGTCGTAGCGCTTGCCGCTTAAGCAATCATGAGCGTACTCGTCAACGAAAGTTCGCGCGTCATCGTCCAGGGATTCGGCCGCGCAGGGGCATTCCACGCACAGCAATGCATGGACTATGGAACGAAGATCGTCGGGGGCGTACACCCCGGCCGCGGCGGCTCGGAGCAACTCGGCGTACCGGTTTTCCATACCGTCCGCGAGGCCGTCCGCGCCGTGCGGCCGAACGCCTCGATCGTCTTCGTTCCTCCTCCGGGAGCCGCCGACGCGATCCTGGAAGCGGTCGAAGCGGAGATCGAGTTGGTCGTCTGCATTACCGAAGGCATCCCCGCCCGCGACATGGTGACCGTGGCGGACGCAATGCGCGGCGGCAAGACGCGGCTGCTCGGCCCGAACTGCCCCGGCGTCATCTCGCCCGGCAAGTGCAAGCTGGGCATCATGCCGGGCAAGATCCACAAGCAGGGCGCCGTCGGCGTGGTCTCGCGCTCCGGCACGCTGACCTACGAAGCCGTCGGCCAGTTGACGGCGCTGGGCATCGGCCAATCCACCTGCATCGGCATCGGCGGCGACCCGATCATCGGCACCGACTTCATCGACGCCTTGAGCCTGTTCAACGACGATCCCGAGACGGCGGGCATCATCATGATCGGCGAGATCGGCGGGACTGCCGAAGAAGCGGCGGCTGAGTTCGTCAAGAGCAACGTGAAGAAACCGGTCGCGGGCTTTATCGCCGGAGCGACGGCGCCTCCGGGGCGGCGCATGGGCCACGCCGGCGCCATCATTTCGGGCGGCAAGGGAACCGCCAAGGAAAAAATGGTGGCGATGGAAGCGGCGGGAATAGCCGTTGCGCCCTCGCCGGCCGAGTTGGCGTCCACGCTGGCGCAAATCATGAAGGCCGCAGACGGGTAGCGAAGAATAAACATGCCCTCCGAAAGAACACTGACCATCGTCAAGCCCGACGCCGTCGCCGCCGGCAATACGGGCAAGATCGTCGCCCATCTGGAAGGAGCCGGCTTCGTCATCGCGGCGATGAAGAAAACCACGCTCAGCGAGGCGCAGGCGAAGGCTTTCTACGCGGTTCACAGCTGGCGTCCGTTCTACAACGACCTCGTGGCGTTCATGACTTCGGGGCCGGTCGTGCCGATGATCCTGGAGCGCGAGGACGCCATCGCCAAGCTGCGCGAGGTCATGGGCGCCACCGATTCGAAGCAGGCCGCCGCGGGGACCATCCGCAACCTCTACGGAACCGACATCGAAAGAAACGCGATCCACGGCTCCGATGCGCCGGAGACGGCGGCGGTCGAGCGCGCGTTTTTCTTCAGCCGCCTCGAAGAGACCGGCTAGAAATTCGCAGTGACAGCCCCGCGGGCGGCGCGCATGTAACCCCGTCCATCGCGCGCGCCGCCTATTCAACCGATGACGCGGCGCAAGAAATGGTGGATCGCCGGCGGCGTCGTTGCCGCGGCGCTGGCCTACGGCGGCTATAGCGGATACTCCTTTTGGCTCCAGGCGAAGTACTGGGAAGCCAAAATGGGCCACGGCGAAGGGCCGCTCCGGCTTGGCGACGAGGCTCCCGATTTCGAGTTGCGATACAAGAAATCCGAAGAAACCGTACGGCTCTCGTCGTTCCGCGGCGAAAAGCCGGTCGCCTTGATCTTTGGCAGCTACACTTGACCGCCGTTTCGGGCGGAGGTTCCGGCCCTCAACGCGATGCACCGCGAATACGGCGAGCGGGTTCAGTTTCTGCTGATTTACATCCGGGAAGCGCACGCCGCGGACGCCTGGGCGCTGAAGATCAATGCGCGGCGCGGGTTCGACGTGCCCCTCGCGCGCACCTACGAAGAAAAAGACACGTACGCCGACATGTGCGTGCGCAGGCTCGACATCGCGTTTCCCACGCTGGTCGATCGCATGGACTTCCCGGTCGAAAGGCGCTATACGGCGTGGCCCGAGCGCATGTATCTGGTGGACGCGGACGGCGTCATCGTTTACAAGGGCGGCCCGGGGCCGTACGGATTCGATCCCGGCGAGTTGGAGGAAGCGATTCGGGAAGAACTGGCGGAGCAGGTTCCTCGGGTGTGAGAAACAGGGCCGCCGGATACGTGGCCGGCCCTACCGAATGCTCAGTCTCACCTCGGCGCCGGGTTCGCGGACGTGGACGAAGTCGCCTTCGGGAAGCTCGTCGATCACCTTTACGATCTTCGCCGGATCGAACCGCTCGCCGTCGTACGCATCGGCGATATAACCCAGCGCTGCGACCGGAACGCGCACGCTGACCTCATCCGTTGCGTCATTCACTTCGACGAGGAGCAGGTCGCCTTCTTTGCGAATGACGACACGGGCGGGACCGTCCGTTACCTCAACAAGCGCCGCATCCGGCATCTTTACGAGCTCGTCGGCGACCGCGCGAAACCCTGCCCGATACTCGGCGAACTCCGCCACGCGGGTATCGGGCATCACACGGTCGGGGACGGCCCGAACCGCCAGACGGAGCGCGGCCTTGGGAATGGGAATCCACAACCGCGTACCGTCGGGACCTGATTCGTGGACGTCGATAATCAGCCAATCCATCCACACGACCGTGAGGACGACCGCGAGGACAAGGACTCCGACGACGGAGAGAGCGATTTTCACGGCGGTCAACTCTTCTCGTCGATCCAGACGCGAACTTTGCTCTTGCCGTCGTCGACACGCACGATATCGCCCCGCACCTGCTGCAGCCGTCCGACGGCCGCCTCGATATTCAAGGTCTCGGAGTCGCCGCTAAGCAGTGCCTCGACGACGTCTATGGGCACGTCGATGGCAACCTTGCTTTCGGCCTGTGGGGCGTCTTCCGAAACATTAGTTTCGGTCACGCGGATCTGAATCAAGTCGCCGGCGCGGACAACTCGCACATTCTCCTTTTCGGACTCAACAGTGACGAATTCGGCGTCGCCCGCCGGCTTGACTGCTTGCCAGAGCTTGCGCAGATCGGCAAGGCCGATGTCGAATTCGGATGCCGCCTCCATGATTTCTTCTTGAATCTCCCGGGGCATGATCGAAACGGCGGCTTCGGCCAGCGGGAACGGGACGTTCACCTTGACGTGGGAGCCGTCGTCCTGGGTCACCTCGGTGTGGATCCAGGGTGTTTGCGCCGCCAACGGCGCGGCGAGAACGCAGAGAAAAGCCAGTACATGCCTGGCGGAACGCGGTTTTGCAGGGATCATGAGCCGCTGCCTCCTTTCGTTCAGTGGATACGCAAGCAGGCGGATGGAAGTTCCAGCGGGACGTTCTTGATCCGTATTGTCGAAGACCGGTTTTCCACGCGAGCCGCAAGGCATGAATTCACGGCACGCAGGGTCGGAGCGGAAGCGGTCACACGATCGAGATATGCTCGCTCGAAACGACAAACAACACGTCGTTTGCCCCCTTGAACCGCCACAGCGCTTCAGCCGATTCGCCCGCTTGGAAGTCTTTCGCGTTCAAGCCGGCGATGACCAGATCGGCCTTGGATGACCGCAGGGACACTGTAGCCTCCAGGGGCTCGCCGCTTGCGTACGGGATCGGAATCACGTTCTGGGTCGAGATCGGCAGCCTCCCTTCCGTCATTAACCTGGACAGCTTATCGGCCTCCTGGCCCGCGCTCTCCGAATCGAAGCACGCGAAGAGTCTGATGTCGGCCCGTCTCCACTCCGGATGCCCCACGATGATGTACGAGATCAGGAGCATTATCGGGGCATTTTCCAGGCCGTCCTCCGTCACCCACACGTGGATCGACGACCGGAAGCCGAAACGAAGTTTCGTTGACCGCAGGATCAGAACATTGAACCTCGACTCCGTTGCGAGGCGGGTGCTTTGCACGACCTCGTCGACCTCCTCGGGATTATCCTGATCGAACTCGAAAAGGACGCAGTTGTTCGGCAAGCCCGAAATGCCCGGCAATTGGAGCGTCTCCGCAAGCGCCGACTGAAACGACGGGCAAATCAGAGAGTCGACGAAGATGCTCGCTCGGCTGATTTCGGCCCGCTCGATTAAATTGTCGACATGTGCGCGGACATCGAGTTCTCTCTGAAACGAGTACTCGCCGGGGAAGAACTGGATGAAATGGCCGAAGCCGTGCCTGTGGCAGATCCAGCGAAGCAGATCGAAATGCCCGATTCGGCGATCTCCGTAACGCGTCACCGCGACGATCGAGGGGCGCCACCCTTCTTCCGATGTCTTCACGCGGTTCTTTTGCAGCGTGATCTGGAGACGCCGGGTCAATTGAAACATAGCGCCTTGAAAAATCGCAGTCAGATCGCGTTCGCCTTTGTGCGTGCGGCGCAGTCCGATGTAGGCTGCGATCATGAGAAAGATCGCCACGAACGCGTACATCGCGTTCATCTGAATCATCATCAAGCCGCACATTGCGGCGCCCAGGAGCGACAGGTACCATCGGGAGTGAAAAGTGGGGCGGTAGGACGGATTGCCGGCGAAGTATTCGAGGAACGAGATGACACAGAGGGTGCCGTACGTCACCATGTAAAACATGCTCAGGATATGGGCGATGAAGTCTATGCCGCCTGCGAGCACGAACGCTATCGCGACCACGCTCGACGCCAAGGTCGCATATTGGGGCTCTTGCGCATTACGCCAGCCTTTTTCCAGAAGACGGTTCAGTTTGGGAATGGGCAGCACCTTGTCGCGGGCCAGGGCCTGCAGTGTTCGTGGAGCGACGAGGGCCGAGCCGAGGGCGGAAGACAAGGCGGCGGCGCCCAATCCAATATAGATCGCCGGACCCCAAAGGGCGATCCGGGCCATGACGAATTGATCGTCCGCAAGCGCCTCGGGCGTGGCGCTCTGGGCCAGCTTGACGGCGACCAGTGCGTACACAAACATGCCTGCCAATGTGGCGCTGATCGTGCCGAGAGGAATGCTCTTTTGGGGATTCTTCAGGTCCCCCGACAATCCCAGGCCCGCGATCATGCCCGTGAAAGCGGGAAAGCACGTGGCGAACACGATGCCGAAACTGTCTCCTCCTTCGATCCGGGCCGTGACGTTCAACCCATCCGGCCGGATCGGTTCAGGGCCTTCTCCCAGGAGGAATGCGAGGATCGATGCCCCGAGGACCGCGCTGACTACCCATAGCGCCCGCATGCCCAAGTCGGCGCCCTTGGTCAGCATGAACGCGCTGAGCAGGACGGCGCAAGGCAGGCTGACCCAACGGGGGTCGGGGTTCAACCGGTAGGCCGCCGCGGCCCATTCGTAGATCGGTTCGAAGGCTTCCGCGAACGCGACCAGGTAGAAGGCGATGGAGATCGCTTGGGAAATGT
The DNA here is from genome assembly GCA_965214915.1 of Bryobacterales bacterium. Lineage (GTDB taxonomy): Bacteria > Acidobacteriota > Terriglobia > Bryobacterales > UBA6623 > CATQHP01. The sequence continues at coordinate 120,093 of CBDCCP010000003.1, forward strand.
ACAGCGCAATCCCGATCGACCCTCCGATGCTGATGCCGAAAGACCTGCTGATGATGTAATAGGCGCCGCCGCCCGCCACGCGGCGGTTCGTCGCGATCTCGGACACCGCAAGCACGGTGGGAATAGTCACAAGGTGCCCGAGAACGATGACTGCGAAAGTGCCTACGAGGCTCACATGCGCGACCGCATAGCCGAACCGCAAGAAGAGAATCGCTCCGAGAATGGTGGTTACGGACACGAGGAAGACGGGCGCCGTCCCGAATCCATGTCCGCTTTCTGCTTCTTTCATAGCCATGGAATACCCCTTTGTTTTTGAGTCCGGGCGCGGGCGTCAGACCGCCGCGGTACCGCTGGGATGCCGCTGTGCCGCCGTACGACTTTCCGCAGGCAATGCCTCGGTCGGAATCGGCTGGGAGACCGAGCGCAAGTGCAAGTCGCGCTGCGGATACGGAATCTCGATCCCCTCCTCTTTGAAAGCGGCGAAGAGCTTGAAGTAGATGTCGCTGGCGATGATCTTCGGCGTGGTTACCTGCCTGGATGTCCAGACGCGCAGCTCGAAGTCGAGGGAGCTGTCGCCGAATCCGATGAAGATAACGTCGCAAGGCGGATCGTCGAGCACATCCGCGTGTGCCTCCGCGACGCGCAGGACCACGGAGCGCACGCGCTCCGGATCGCTCTCGTAGGAGACGCCGAACGGCACGTTGATGCGCACGTTGCGGTCGTTGGCGGTCCAATTCGTTACCCGTCCCTCAATGAATTCGGAATTGGGGACGATCATCACCACGTTCTCGTTCGTGCGCACCCACGTCCCGCGCGCGCCGATGTGGACGATGTCGCCCAGCAGATCTTCGACCTGCACGCGGTCGCCCACCTTGATCGGCTGCTCGACGAGCAGGATCAACCCGGAAGCGAAGTTCTTGGCGATAGTCTGGAAGCCGAGGCCGAGGCCGATTCCGAGCGCGCCGCTGAACACGGCGATGCTGCTCAGGTCCACGCCGAACATATGCAGTCCGGCCAGAGCGCCGAACGTGAAGAAGGAGTACGAGACGATGCGCTGCAAAGAGAACTTCAGCCCCTCATCGAGCGCGGTTCTGTCGAGGAGCTTGGCGCGGAATGAGCGGCTCAGCATCCTGGTAACGAACCAGAGGATGGCCAGAAAGAAGGCCGCCTTGAGCAGCAATACGGCCGTCGGCCCGAAATTGTCGAATCTCGAGAAAAGACGGGTCCACAACTCTTGCAGCCCATCGACCCAGGCGACAAGCTGCGCGCCCGCCGCCGATGCGGAGAGCCGCCAAGCGGCGGCAATGGCGGCAACCGCCGCTCCAACCAGAAGAGCGGTTCTCTGCACGCTCCAAGAGCGGCGACTCACTTTCCGTTTCCCTCCGTGTCTGTGCGACCTGTCACCAGTGTTGCATAACGGCCGGCGGCGGCTTTGCCGGGTTTCCGTGTTGGGCAAGTAATCGTTGCGGGGGCCGCTTGTTACGATGGGCGGTTGCCCGATTCGGTTTGGTTCCGCACTCTGCCGCGCGAATCGCGCGAGGCGCTGAGCGTGTCCGCGGAACCTCCGCGCAGCGCGGAAGCGGTTGTCGTCGGCGCGGGCATGATCGGGCTTTGCAGCGCGCTCTCGCTGGTCCGGCGGGGCGTCAGGGATATCGCGATCGTCGACCGCGGCGGGGTTTGCGGCGAATCGACCGGCGCCAGCGCGGGCGGCATCTGGCTTGCCCACGAACATCTGAACACGGGCATCGACGACGCTCATGCGCTTCGCGGCCGAGAGCTGTTCGCGCAACTCGACGAGGAGTTCGACTTCGATTACGTGCGGGGCGGGCTGCTGAAGCCGGCGGCCTCGGTCGGCGTCGAGGACGCCCGCAGGGCCGTCGAGCGAACCCGCGCGGCGGGTCTGGAGGCGGAATGGATTTCCGGGAGCGCAGTGCGGGAAATCGAACCGCGCCTCGATTACGACGGCGGCGCATTTTTTTTCCCCGGCGACGGCTCCATTCACCCGCTCAAGCTGGCCGCCGCGCTGATCCGGTATCTACGGGATCGAGCGACCCGCATTTGTCTCGCCACTACGGTCTTGTCGATCGGGAAGGGCCGGGTAGAGACGAACAGGGGCTCGATTTCCGCGCCGACAGTCGTCGTGACCGCGGGCGCCTGGACGCCGCTGTTGACGCGGCTGCTGGGCTGGGAGCCCCCGATCCGGCCGATTCGAGGCACGCTGCTCGCTTGGCCTGCGCAGCCGGCGGGGACCTTGCGGGCCGTCACCTTCGGCCGCCGATTTTATTACTGGCAATTGGCCTGCGGGCCGATCGCGGGCGGCGGTTCCGAAGACGATATCGGCTTCAAGCCCGGGGTCGATGAGGCGACGGCGGCGGAGATTCGAAGCGAGTTCCGAGCGCTGTTCCCGTCATTGGCGGGCATGCCCGACGGATATGGTTGGTCGGGGTTTCGGCCCTTTTGCGCGGATCTGAATCCGGTCGTCGGGGCTGTGCCGGGCCACGAGCGCGTTTACGTCGCGGCAGGGCACTTTCGGCGCGGGATTCAGCTTGGGCCGTTGACCGGGGAGTTGCTGGCCGAAGAGATCGTTAGCGGGCGCCCGGCGCCCGGCGCCGCTGCGTTTCGGCCGGAGCGATTCGGCGGCGCCCAGCGGAGCCGCGGATAGAAAGGCGGGCGCGGCGGCCCGCCTTTCCTGCGAAGAGCCGAAGGGTTTACTGCGCGGCCGCAAAGCGGGCCGCGACGGCGTTCCAGTCGATCACGTTGTAGAAGGCGGCGATGTAGTCGGGCCGTCGGTTTTGATATTTGAGGTAGTAAGCGTGCTCCCAAACGTCGATGCCGAGGATCGGAGTGCGGCCGGCCATCAGCGGGGTGTCCTGGTTGGGAGTCGATTCGACGATGACTTTGCCGCCGTCAACGCTCAGCCAGGCCCAACCGCTGCCGAAGCGGGTCGCCGCGGCGTTCGAGAACTGCTGCTTGAAGCCGTCGAAACTGCCGCAGGCCGCGTCGATCGCGTCGGCGAGGTCGCCCGCGGGCGCGCCGACGCCGTTGGGGCTCATGACGGTCCAGAACAGCGAATGGTTGGAGTGTCCGCCGCCGTTGTTGCGGATCGCGCCGTTGGCGACCGCGGCGGGGTTGCGCATCAGGTCGTCGATATCGACGCCGTCGAACTCGGTTCCGGCGACGGCGGCGTTGACTTTCGCCACGTAAGCCGCGTGGTGCTTGTCGTGATGGATTTCCATCGTGCGCGCGTCGATGTGCGGTTCCAGCGCGTCGAATGCATAGGGAAGATCGGGTACCGAATAGGCCATGTCAGTCTCGCTCCTTCTTGAGTTTTGGGAACTGGGAAGATTTCTATTCTATCCGACTCGGCATGACCGCGCCGCTTGCGCAATTTTCGCAGCGGGCGGTTAACCGCCGTCGGCGATGGCCTGCCACACGGCCGGCGGATTCATAGGCAAACGCTGCAGGCGCCTGCCCACGGCATTTTGAATCGCGTTGGCGATCGCCGCAGGCGGCGGAACGATGTTGGCTTCGCCGACGCCGCGCACGCCGTAGGGGTGGCCGGGATTGGCGACTTCGACGATGCAGGTGTCGATCATCGGCAGGTCGAGCGAGGTCGGCATGCGGTAGTCGAGCAGCGTGTTGTTCTGCATGCCGCCGTCGGCGCCCATGAAATACTCCTCGTTGAGCGCCCAACCGATGCCCTGCGCCGAGCCGCCCTGCATCTGCCCCTCGACGTAGCTCGGGTGGACGGCCTTGCCGACATCCTGGACGACGGTGAAGCGCAAGATGTCGACCTTGCCGGTTTCGGGATCGACTTCCACATCGACGATGTTGCCGGCGTAAGAGCCGCCGACGCCGCGCGGTTTGACCGTAGCGGAGGCGCTGATCGGGCCGCCCGTGCGGCTTGCCTTGGCGGCAATTTCCCGAAAACCGACGCTCTTGCCGCCGGCGGAGTAAACGCCCTTCTCATGCGTTACGTCCGCGGCGTCCGCTTCAAGCAGCTTGGCTGCGCGCGCCTTCATCTCTGCGACGATTTTTTGAGCGGCGTCGTGCGCGGCCCAACCGGTGGCGAACGTCGTGCGGCTGCCGCCGGTGACCGAGGTGTAGCCGACGGAATCCGTATCGACGACTTGCGGGTTGATGTCCTCGGCGGGAATGCCGAGGACTTCGGCGGCCTGCATCGCGATCGAAGTGCGCGTGCCGCCGATGTCGGTCGAGCCTTCGATCAGATTGACCGTGCCGTCCGAGTTGACGCTCAACGTGCAACTCGACTCCAGGCCGACGTTGAACCAGAACCCCACAGCCACGCCGCGCCCGCGGTTGGGGCCTGCGAGCGGCGCGCTGTAGTGCGGATGGTTCTTCATCGCTTCGAGCGCCTCGACACAGCCGATGCGCCTGAACTTGGGTCCGTCAACGCGGCGCGTACCTTCTTTCGCGGCATTCTGCAGACGGAATTCGATGGGGTCGATGTCCAGCTTGCCGGCGATTTCGTCGATGACCTGCTCAGCCGCGAAGGCGGCTTGTGTCGCTCCCGGCGCGCGGTAAGCGGCGCTGCTCGGCTTGTTGACGACGACGTCGTAGCAATCGACGGCGACGTTTTCGCAGGCGTACGCGGCGAAAATGCACATGCCGCCGGGAGCGACGAACGAGCCCGGGTAGGCGCCGGCTTCGTAGGCCAGGACGGCCTCCATCGCGGTGATTTTGCCGCCGTTCGTTGCGCCGATCTTGACGGTGACATGCGAGCCCGGCGTCGGGCCGGTTCCTTCCAGCACGTCGGCGCGCGTCATGACCAGTTTTACCGGCCGCCCGGTCTTCTTCGAGAGCAGGGCGGCGACGGGTTCCAGATAGACCGGAATCTTGCCGCCGAAGCCGCCGCCGATCTCCATCGGCGTAACCTTGATCTGCGAGACGGGGATTTCGAGGATCGTCGCGGTCACGTCGCGAACCACGAAGGCGCCCTGCGTCGACGTCCAGATATGGACGCGGCCGTCGTTGTTCCACAGCGCGGTAGCGTTGTGCGGCTCGATATAGCCCTGATGGACGGTTGCCGTATCGAAGGTGCGTTCGACGACGATATCGGCCTTGGCGAAGCCTGCGCCGGTGTCGCCGATCTTCCACTGAAAGTGCTGCGCGACGTTCGACGCCTTGTCGGTCTGTTGGCCGTACTCCACAGTCTTGAGATCGTCGTGCAGCAGCGGGGCGTCGGCGCGCATCGCCTCGGGTGCGGTCATCGACGAGCCGAGCGGTTCGTACTCGACCTCGATCAGTTTGGCGGCCTGCTCGGCAACGTGGACGCTGTTTGCAGCGACCGCGGCGACGGCATGACCTTTGTAGAGCGTCTTGCCGGCGGCCAGGACGTTGCCGTGGACGTAGGCGAGCCGGGTGTCGCCCTCGCCGACATCGACGATCTTGTCCCGGGCGGGCGGTAGATCGGCGGCCGTGACCACCGCGAACACCCCGTCGAGCGCCTCGGCTTGCGTAGTGTCGATGGAGACGATCTTCGCGTGGGCGTGGGGGCTGCGCAGGACGAATCCGTGCAGCAGACCGGCCATCTGCTTGTCCGCCCCGTAGAGCGCGCGGCCGGTGACCTTGTCGGCGCCGTCGTGGCGCACCGGACGCGTGCCGACCACGTCGTAAGCGCGGGTCGCCAGCACCATGTTGGGCTCGTATGCCGGCGACGGGGGGACTCCGTTTGCCGCGGCGCCGTTTGCCGCGGCTTTGGTTTGGACAGGATCGAGCGTCGTGCTCATGCGGGCGCCTCCTCTTGAAGCTGGCAAGCGGCGGCCTGGACCGAGCGAACGATCTTATCGTAGCCTGTGCAGCGGCAAAGATTGTTCGCCAGCCAGAAGCGGATTTCATGTTCTGTCGGGTTGGGATTTTGTTCGAGCAGCGCCTTGGCCGCCACGATGAAGCCGGGCGTGCAGATGCCGCATTGCAGCGCGGCGCCTTCCAGAAACGCCTTCTGCACTTCGTGCAGGCCGCTGCCTACGGCTATGCCCTCGATGGTGACGATCTGCGCCCCCTCGGCTTCGACGCCGAGCACGAGGCAGGCGGGAACGATGCGCCCGTCCATCTCGACGGTGCAGGCGCCGCAATTGCCGTCGTTGCAGCCTTCCTTCGTGCCGGTAAGACCCAGGTTGTCGCGCAAGACCTCCAGCAACGATTGGCGGGGCTCGCAAAGAAACTCGACCGGTTGGCCGTTGAGGGTTGTTTGAACTTGGGTTTTCTTCATGTTTCGTCTCCGCCTTCGTTAAAGCTTCCCGCCGGCTCTTGCGACCGCGTCCGTCAGGGCGCGCCGGGTGAGCACTGAGCAGAGATTGCGGCGGTATGCGGCGGTTCCGCGCATGTCGTCGATGGGCTTTGCCGCGGCTTTCGCGGCCGCGGCGGCCTTGGCGACGGACTCGGCATCGACCGGCCGGCCGACAAGGGCTTCGCCCGCTTCTTTCACGAACAGCGGCGTCGGGGCGACCGACGCCAAGGCGACGCGCGCCGCGGAGAACTTGCCGTCTTCCAATGTGACGGAGACGCCGGCGCCGACCACTGCGATGTCCATCTCGTTGCGCGGGATGAAGCGGATGTAGCGGGCGCCGGATTGCGGCGCGGGCGGCGGAAAATGCATCGAGACGAGCAACTCGCCGGCGGCCAGCGCATTCTTGCCCGGAGCGACGCAGAAATCTTCGGCGGCTATCTCGCGGGTTCCGCCTGCCGAAGCGACTTTGCATACGACTCCCAAGGCAATCAGCACGGGGACAACGTCTGCGCTCGGCGCGGCGTTGCAGAGATTGCCGCCGACCGAGGCGCGGCCCTGAATCTGCGTTCCGCCGATAATCGAGACGGCGTCGATCAGGGCCGGGTATGCCGCCGAGACGGTTTTATCGCCATAAATGCGGTAGCAGGGGACGGCTGCGCCGAGCGTCAGGCCCCGCTCGGGGCTGTAGCTCATCTCGTTGAGCTCGGGGATGTGTTTGATGTCCACAAGGACGCCGCCGGCGCGTCTGCCGGAGCGCATTTGAACCAGCAGATCGGTTCCGCCGGCGAGCGCCTTGGCGTTGCCGGCGTTTGCGGCGAACGCTTTCAGAGCGGCGTCGAGGGACTCGGGGCGTTGGTAGTCGACCCAGTGCAAAACGCAATTCCTCCTTGGGATTCAGTGGGTAATAGAGTAGTGTACACGGCGGACGTTAACCGCGGGCCGCGCGCAGGCGGCGGCCCACTTCCAGTAGGGTACGCTCGTCTACCGGGTCGATCGAGCCGTCCGGCAGCGGGCCGGTGTTGAGCAGCAGATTGGCGTCGTACCGCTTGCAGGAAGCGAGCATGTCCATGACGTCATCGGCGCTGCGATGCTCGCCGTCGTTGCGCTCGTCGTAGCCCCAGACGCGGGGCTGCAGGGTGTCGCAGATCTCGATGGGTTTGTTCTTGTTCAGTTCCCAGACGTCGGCCGCGATCTTGCCTCCCCTGGGGTGGGCGCGGGGCTCGCGCTCGGGGGCCGTGAAGTCTTCGTCGCCGTTCGCCCCTTGCTTGAAGCAGATCAGAATGCCGGGCTGCGCCTCGCGGACGATCGCGTAAGTCTGCTCGATGGGGAACAACTCCGGGCGGGAGTAAAAGCCCATGATCGGATCGAGCCAGATGCCCGCCAGCGGGCGGTAGCGGTAGATGATTTCCTTGAGTTGCGCGTGGACGAACTTGATGTAGTGCAGGAAGTCTTCGTCTTTCTCGAATTTGTATTCGGGCTGCGGCTGTGCGTAGTCGGGGCGGGAGTTGCGCCAGTCGAGCCGCGCGGTCTCGCGAGGGTAGAAATAGGGGTGTCGCCAATCGAGCGCGTACGAATAGTACAGGAAGAGGCCCAGACCCTTGGCGCGGCAGGCGTCGGCCAACTCGCCTACGAGATCGCGGCCGCAGGCGTCGAGGCTGTTGAAATCGGTCTCGTTGGTGCGGAACAGACAAAAACTGTCGTGGTGGCGGGCGGTGAGATTGACGTATTTCATGCCGGCGGCGGCGGCCAGGGCGACGATCTTGCCGGCGTCGAAGTTTTTGGGGTCGAAGGAGTCTTTGAGCTTGGCGTATTCGGCAACGGGGATGCGTTCGCGCAACTGCGCCCATTCGCCGCGCTTGAGTTGACTGTATACGCCGTAATGCAGAAAGAGTCCGAAATCCGCGTCGGTGAACCATTGCAGCGTTGCGGCGCGCGGGTCTTGGGCATAGAGCGCTTCGTAACCCCCGAGGAATTTCGGGAACTCCGCTTCGGGGTCCGGCGGGATCGGATCGGACGAGCAGGCGCCGGCGGCAGCCGTCAGCGCGAGAAACTCGCGGCGGTTCATTGCTGCGATTTTAGGCTATCGCTTGCGTCGCGGCTATGCCGCTCCAGCGAGGCAGAGGCAGGAATCCGCAAAGCGACGGAAACCCGCAGCCGGCGGGGTCCATAGCCCCCCTGTCGGGCCGGGCTTCCAGAACACGAGGAAGTACGAATGATTCTTGCGGGCGTGGACTTGCTTGACGACGCGGCTCGCGCCGGGCTTGTTGCGGCGCACGAGCACGAACAAGTCCTCGGCGACGAAACCCATGTCCGCGTATGCTTGCATGATTTCGACATGCGTGAACCGCTGCCGGTTCGAGCAGACCTCGTCCTGGCACTTCACGATCAGCACGCCGCGATCCCGCAGCACGCGGCGGGCCTCCTTGCCCGTCTCGACGTAAAGCTCCAACACAGCCTCGTGATACTTCGCCCCCCGTGCGGTTCCCCGTGCCGTTGTTGCGGTAGTACCGTTCGAAAGGCTTGTGCCCCCGATGCGCCGTTCCGCCCGGCGAGTGCATGTAAGGCGGGTCGAACACAACGCAATCGATCTCGCCGTCCTTGTAGGGGAGCGCGCGGCTATCCACGCCGCCGGTTAGATCCGTCGCCAAGAGGCGGTACCGGTTCGGCGGGACGTTTCTCCAGAACACTCCCTTGCCGTAAGTGACGTCGGCGACGGCGCTTCCCGGCGCTACGTACAGGCTCAATACGCGAGGAAAGAGATCCTCATTGATTCCCACGGCCGCGCTCAGCACGAGATCGTTCGCAGGCGCGCCGTTCTTAACGGTGCGCCGAGGCGCGCGTCCGGGAGCTTGCAGCGGAACGCCGAGGGGCAACTGAGACTGCGCTCCGCGAGCCGGCCTTGCAGACGGCCTGGGCGTGGGTTCGGGCATCGCTGTTTAGAGTCTATCGAAATCGTATTGTCCAGGCCCACGGCGCCGTGCAGCGAAAACGAGGTGGCCTTCGCCGGCAGCCCGACCTTGGCGCCTCGAGCGGGCAGCGGCCGGTTGTGCGGAGGCCGATGCTACGATGGGCTAAATAGTTGTTTTTTCGCCTGTTGTACTCAATACGAAATGCGTTGGAGCCGTCTTTTCATTCCGACTTTGCGCGAGGCGCCCGCGGACGCCGAGGTCGTTAGCCACAAGCTTTTGCTGCGCGCCGGCTACGTGCGTCAGCTTGCGGCGGGGTTCTACTGCTACCTCTATCTCGCCAAGCGCTCGCTGCTGAAAATCGAGCGCATCGTCCGCGAGGAGATGGACGCGATCGGCGCCCAGGAGGTGTACACGCCCGAGGTGCATCCGGCGGAGCTTTGGCAAAAGAGCGGCCGCTGGGAGGTGATGGGAGACGACCTGTTCCGCCTCAAAGACCGCTGGGGGCGCAGCCTCTGCTTGGGCATGACCGAAGAAGAGGTGATGACCTGGATCGCCCGGGGCGAGTTGCGCAGCTACAAGCAATTGCCGCAGATCTGGTACCAGATTCAGCCCAAATTTCGGGACGAGTTGCGGCCCAAGTCGGGATTGATGCGAGTGCGGCGCTTCACGATGAAGGATTCGTACACGTTCGACATCGACCGCGCCGGCCTCGATCGGGCATACGACAAGCACTACGCAGCGTATTGCCGGATTTTCGACCGTTGCGGCCTGGAGTATCTGCCTGTCGAGGCGCACTCGGGGGCGATGGGCGGCAGCGAGTCGCACGAGTTCATGGTTCCTTCGGAGGCCGGCGAGGATTGGGTGATCGAGTGCGCGGCGTCAGGATACCGCGCGAGCCTCGAGAAAGCCGTCACGCGGGCCCGGGAACCGGAAACGCCGGACCCCGCAGGCGGCGGGCTTCCCGAAGAGTTCCGCACGCCGGGCAGGAAGACCATCGAGGAAGTCGCGGCATTCGACGGTTCGCCCGTTACCGCGCACATCAAGACGCTGATCCTGGTAGCCGCTGACAAACCTCTGATGGCGCTGTTGCGAGGCGATCATTCGTTGAGCGAGACGAAGCTCCAGGCGGCGGTCGGGGCCGATGACCTTCGGCCGGCGCATCCGCACGAGATGCGAGAGTGGCTTGGGGCCGACGCGGGCTCGCTGGGGCCGGTCGGCGTCTCCAACATGCGCATTCTCGCCGACTCGGCGCTCGCAGGCCGCCGCAACATGATCGCCGGCGCGAACAAGGACGACTACCATTTGCGCAACGTGACGCCCGGACGCGACTTCGAGGCGCGGTTCGCGGACATCCGCGAGGCGGAGGACGGCGACACGGACATCGCCTCCGGCCGGCCGGTGCGGCGGCGCAAGGCGATCGAGGTCGGCCATATCTTCAAGCTCGGCCGCAAATACGCCGAGACGCTGGGACTCCGCGTGCTGGACGCGAACGGCAAGGAAGTTACGCCAATCATGGGCTCGTACGGCATCGGGCTCGAGCGCGTGCTGACCGGAGCGATCGAGCAGAATCACGACGATCGGGGCATGGCGCTGCCGGTATCGATCGCCCCGTTCGAAGCGGTCGTTACGCCTGTGAACATGAAGAACGAAGAGCAGCGCAAGGCGGCCGAAACCATCTACGCAGCGCTGCGGAACGAGGGCGTCGACGCGCTTTACGACGACCGCGCCGAACGCGCCGGAGTCAAATTCAAAGACGCCGAGTTGATTGGAATCCCGTTCCGAGTGACGGTCGGAAAACGGATTGCGGACGGCGCCGTAGATCTCTCCCAGCGCTCGACCGGCGAATCGGTCGGTGTTAAACTCGAAGAAGTTGCGAGTGTGCTGCGAAGGCGGGTCGAGGCCGCCCGGCCCCGCGCCTGAAGGCAGCTTCCGCAACGGTAAGTTTCGGATTGCGGTCGAAGCGCTCGGGCGCTCTGTAAAAATGAAAATTCGCCGGATCGGTCGATGACTGCCGCAAAAATAAACCAACCGGACGGAACGCCGGCACAGCGCCGCCCGTCAAAGCGCCAATGACTGCCCACAAGAGCAGAACAACCAAGCGCGGCGCGGGCGCCCGGCCCCGGCAAGACGGGCGCGTGATCGTCATCTCGGGGTGGGTCGCGCGGCCGATCCGATTCCTGACCAGTCCGACCGGCAAGGTGCTGCTCGGACTTGCCCTGATCGGGGCCGTTGCGGGCGGGACGGTCTTCAATCACTACTACTGGAAATACAAAAAAATCATCGACATCCGCTTGGCTTCGGGGGCGTTCAACCGCACGGCTCGGATTCTTTCGGCGCCCAAACCCGTATATATCGGCGATGAGTTGACGCCGCTCGATGCCGCCAACGGCTTGCGCGCGGCGGGATATACGCAGTCGAAAGACAATGCGCTCGGCTGGTACCGCATGAGCGCGACGGCGATCGAAATCTATCCGGGCGATTTGTCCTATTTTTCCCCGGAGCCGGCCGCCATCGACTTCGCGGACGGCAAGGTGGTCGGCATCCGCGCGCTCAACGCGAACAGGGAATTGGAAGCTTACGCGCTGGAGCCGGAACTGATCACCAATCTCTTCGATAACGAGCGCACCAAGCGGCGGTTGTTCCCATTCGAGGACTACCCGCAGCATCTCGTCGACGCCGTCATTGCCATTGAAGACCACCGCTTTTATTCGCACCGCGGCCTGGACGTGATCCGCACGATCGGGGCGGCGATCGACGGCATCCGCGAATGGCGCAGGCCGCGCGGCACGTCGACGCTGACGCAGCAACTGGCGCGGAATTTTTTCCTGACCCCGGAGTCGACATACAGCCGCAAGGCGGCAGAGGCGATGATCGCTTTCCAACTGGAGATGCGGCTCAGCAAGGAAAAGATTTTCGAATATTACTCGAACCAGATTTTCATGGGTCGCAGCGGCAGCTTCAACGTCAACGGGTTGGGCGAGGCGGCGCGCGTTTACTTCGATAAAGACGTGCGCGACGTCACGCTGGTCGAAGCGGCGCTGCTGGCGGGCCTGCCGCAGGGGCCGAGCTATTTGAATCCGTATCGCCATCCCGAGCGGGCCAAGCATCGGCGCAACCAGGTTCTGGCGGCCATGCTGCGCGAGGACTATATCGACCGGGCGACTCACGACGCCGCGGCGCAACAGCCGGTTACGGTCCTTCGCGGGCACCTGGAGGTGCGCGATGCGCCGTATTACGTGGACCTGGTCAATAAGAACCTGCGGGAGCACTTCCCTTCGGAGGAGCTCATCACGCAGGACTACTGGGTCTATACGACGCTCGACCAGCGCTTGCAGAACATGGCTGTCGAGGCGGTGCGCGCCGGAATGGAGGATGTGGACAAGATCGTCGCCCGGCAGAGGCGTTTCCGGGGGGTTGAGGAGCCGCCGCGGGCGCAGGCCGCGCTGGTGGCTCTGGACCCCAAAACGGGCGAAGTGAAAGCGATCGTCGGCGGGCGCGACTACGGCAGATCGCAGCTTAACCGCGTGTTGGCCAATCGCCAGCCGGGCTCGGTTTTCAAGCCGTTTGTCTATGCGGCGGCGATCGACAGCGCGCTCGACGAAGAACGCGCGCTGCTGATCGAACAGGGCTACGAAGAGCAGATGCCCGAATACGCGCGGACCTTCTACGATCCGCCCCCGGAGCCGCTGACGGCCGGCACGCTGGTGGACGATGTGCCGACGACCTTCTGGTTCGACGAAAAACCCTACGAGCCATCCAACCACGGCAACAAGATTCACGGGCTGATCACGCTGCGGTACGCGTTGATGCGCTCCATCAATATCGCGACGGTGAAGGTCGGCGAGATGGCCGGCTTCCAGCGGGTCGCGGACATGGCCGCCCGCGCCGGCATGGGCGAGGATTTGGAAGCGATGCCGTCGCTGGTGCTGGGAGCTTACGAAGCGTCTCCTCTGGAGATCGCCGGGGCGTACACCAGCTTTGTGAACGGCGGCATTCGCAAAGAGCCGCACTTCGTCAAGTTGGTGCGGAGCAGCGGCGGCGACCGTCTGCTGCGGGCGCAACATCAAGACCGCGAAGTCATGGACCCTCGCGTGGCTTACATCGTGACCAGCATGCTCGAGGACGTGATCCGGCGGGGCACGGGCGTTCGCGCGCGGTTTACCTACGAGTTGACGGTTCCGGCGGCGGGCAAAACCGGCACGGACGATGACGGCTGGTTCGCCGGATTTACCAACAATCTGCTCTGCGTGGTCTGGGTCGGTTTCGACGACAACACCGATCTGGCCATCGAGGGGGCGCATTCGGCGCTGCCGATTTGGGCGCGCTTCATGAAACAGGCGCACGAGTTGCCGGAATACGCCGATCCCGAGCCGTTCGCCATGCCCGATGGCGTGATCGGCGTGGACGTGGACCCGGAGGAGCAGGCGCTCACTACGCACTCCTGCAGCGGTTGCGTCAAGGAAGTCTATATTGCAGGCTCGCAGCCAACGGCGTTTCAGATGGCCGAGAATGCCGGCCGCGTGTCCACCAGCGTCGCCGGCTGGGCGCTCCCGGCCGAGGACGAGAACGCCGAGAACGACGCCGCAGCGGACGAAGGCAAGAAGAAGAAAAAAAGCGGCTTTTTCGGCCGCGTGATCGGAGTTTTCCAAGGCGGGAAGAAGAAAACCGCGCAGCCGGAGCAACAGTAAAGCGGCAGGTCCGCCCGGGGTTTTTGTCCGCTACCAATTGTCCGGGCGAACGTAGTCTTTCGGCGGCGGGGGCGTTGTTTTGGTGCGGATCGGCGGTTCGTGGGCCGCTTCGCCCTCGGCGCCGTGCCGGGGAATCAAAAGCTTGGGCGCGCGGTCGATCTTGCCGATCGGCCGGGCCGTAGCCGGCAGCCTGATTCCGGGATCGTTGGGCCACACCGGGCCGTCGCCGATTTTTTCGCGGCCTTTTTCGATCAACCCTTGGAGACGGGCGGCGACTTGCGCATTCTCGGCGGCGACGTCGTTGCTTTCGGCGATGTCGGCTTCCAGGTCGTAGAGCGCGCCGTCGGTATGCAGCTTCCATTTCCCGCTGCGCACCGCGCGCAGCTCGTAGCCGCGGTAGTAGTAGAACGCTGCGTACGCGGAAGGCCGGTCGGTCGCGCCTTTGAGGACGGCCGAGATGTCGTGGCCGTCGATGCGCTCGGCGGGAACCGAGCCGCCGGCCAGCGCGGCGAAAGTCGGCAGGATGTCCATGGTCGAAGCCGTGTCGGCGTATTCGCTGCCGGCGGGAACGGTTCCCGGCCACCAGGCGATGGTGGGCTCGCGCATGCCGCCTTCATAGGTGCTGCCTTTGCGTCCGCGAAGCGGTCCGGCGCTGCCCCGCGCGGGTCCGTTGTCGGAAGTGAAGAAGACGAGCGTGTTCTCGGCGATGCCGTGCTCTTCGAGCTTCTTGCGAACTTCGCCGACGCTCCAGTCGAGCTCTTCGATCGCGTCGCCCAGGATGCCGTTGCTCGACCGGCCGCGGAAGTCGTCCCCGGCAAAAAGCGGCACGTGAACCATCGAGTGCGGAATGTAGAGGAAGAACGGCTCGTCGTGATGGGCGTCGATGAACTTGAGGGCTTCGGCGGTGTAGGCGCCGGTGAGAAAGGACTGATCTTCGGGGACTTCGCGGACGACTTCGCCGTTGCGCAGCAACGGCAGCGGCGGGTGATTGCGGTTGTTCAGCGGCATAAAAGGCGACATGTCGTTCGAATAGGGCAGACCGAAGTAGTAGTCGAAACCGTGAGCGTTGGGCAGGAACTCGGGCTGGTCTCCGAGATGCCATTTGCCGATAATGCCGGTCGCGTAGCCTTGCTCCTTGAGCGCTTCGGCGACGGTGATCTCATCGGCGTGGATGCCCTGCGGGTCTCCGGGCATGAGCACCGGATGCCAGTAGCCTGTTTGCAGGCCGTTGCGGATGGGATAGGCGCCCGTCATCAGCGCGGCGCGCGAGGGAGTGCAGACCGGGTGCGCGTAGAAACTGGTCAGTTTCATGCCCTCGGCGGCGAGGCGGTCGAGGTTGGGCGTGCGGTTGTCGGTCGAGCCGAAGGCGCCGATGTCGCCGTAGCCCATGTCGTCGATGAAAATGAGGACGAAGTTGGGTTTTCCGGTCTCGGGTGCGGCTTCCGGAGCGCCGCCGCACGCGAAGAACGCCAGCGCTGCGCAGACGGCGGGAACGAGTCGTTTCATGGCTGCGCCCATGTTAGCGGAACACTCATCCTTTCTCCAGCGGCGCGCCGCATTTGCGGCATGATCTGCGGCGTTTGGCATTGAGGCTTTTACATGCGGCGCAAGTGAAATAGGCCAGCTTGCAGTAGATCTGCGTGAAGACTACTCCCGAGCCGGCGATGACGGCGACCAGCGCGACGTTCCAGAGGATGTCTTGCATAACCGGATTTTAAGCCGCCGCGGAAGGGAAACGGCAGGCCGCCGTGATAAAGTTCAAGGGTAAAGTTCGAGCAACGGCGCGGCGCCGCTGCGGCGCAGCGGGGAAAGAGGCATAGAAAAATGGCGAATCGATTTTCACGGCGGGATGCTTTGCATTGGGCCGGCGGCGCGGCGATGGCGACGACTTTTTTGCCGCTGAGCGGCAAGTTCGGCGCTTGGGCGCATCCGGCGGAGAAGAAGCTGGCCACGCGGCTGCTGGGGCGCACGGGCCGCGAAGTCACCAGCTACGGGCTCGCCGGAGGCAACAAGGTGCAATGGGAGCTGCCCGGAGACGAAGCGGTGAAGATCGTCGTCAAGGCCGTGCGGGCCGGCGTCACTTATTTGGAGACGGCGAACAACTATTTCCTCAGCCAGGAAAAATACGGCAAGGCGTTCGAAGCGCTCAACCTGAAACCCGGCAAGCCGGGCTACGATCACAGCCTGCGGGCGCGTTTGTTTATCGCCACCAAGACGGCGCTGCGCCACGCGATCGTGCGCGACGGCGCGCAGCCGATGGGCCGGTCGGCGGGTGGCGGCGCGCTTGTGCTTGACGACATCAAGCGTTCGCTGACGCAATTTTTCGGCGACGGCAAGGGCTACATCCCCGAGGGGGCGTATCTCGACCTGATGCAGGTGCATCATATCGGCAGCAAGGCCGACGTGGACGCCGTGTACGAGGGGTTGGACAACCCCGGCGACAAGTCGCTGCCGCGCGTGGGCGCGCTGGCCTGCCTGCTCGACTACCGCGACGGCGCCAACCGCACCGGGCTCAATCCGCAGCAGCGCAAATGGATTCGCCACATCGGCATCACCGGGCACGAGAACCCGGCCGTCCATATGTATGCGATCCAACGCGACACGCGAAACATATTGGATACGCTGCTCGTCGCCGTCAACCCGAACGACCCGCGCTACTTCTGCCACCAGACGAACTCGATTCCCGTAGCCAACGCGAAGGGCATGGGCATAATCGGCATGAAGGTGTTTGCCGACGGCGTGATGTACGGGTTGGAGCCGAAGTACGCGCACAAGCCCGGCCAGAGCGTGCCCACGGTCGGGCAGCCCGACAAGCTTCCCTATGAAGACTTCATCCGCTATTCGCTGAACCCCGAGGGCATGTCCTCCGTCATTACCGGCATCGGCCTGAGCGACGACAACGACGACCCGCGGCAAGATCAGCTTGTCGCCAATCTGGCGGCGGCGCAGACGGCAAGCCGCCTGACTCGGCAAGAAAAGAAAGACATCGAGCAAACCGTCGCCGAATTGCACGGGACGCGGACGAACTTCTTCCAGCAGACGTCGGGCGGATTCCAACCGGCGCAGAGCTTTGCGCTGGAGCGCAAGTCCGACAGCCATGTCCGGGTGAGCTGGCGCTCGGCTTACGCGGCGGGCGAGCGGATCGACCGCTACGAGATCTACCGCCGCCACGAGCGGATCGGCGCGGTGGCTTTCCGGCCGCAGACGACGCTGGATCCGTTTGTTTTCGAGGACAAAAGCGCGCCGCGCGGCTCCAGCGGCGGACTCTATTACAAAGTCCGCGCGGTCGATGAGGCGGGCGCCCGCGTGGACACGCTGCCGCTCAAGGCTTGACGGCGGCCCGCAGCGCTCGACCGGAAATCCGGGTTGCGCGGGCGGGGAAGACGCCGTGAAAGGCGGAGGCGGGTTTCATGCGCGTCCCGCTGCGGCAGATTCTCTCCCCGGCGCGTCGATGCGCCGCAGCGCCGCTGCGAGCGCCTTCAACACGCGCCGCCGCTTATCGGAGTTGCTCATGAACGGGGCGCGCGATATTTCGAGTTGCACCCACGGCATCTCGGCGCCGTGGGTGCGGGTGATGTAGCCGCCGCCGAAAGGATCGTTCCGCGTCACGCGGGGACCGAACTGCTCTCGAAAGCTCCATTCGAGACAGTCCATCCAGTCATTCGGGCAGGCGCCGCCTCCGTCGCCAAGGCAGACGTGCGGGCGCTCGACGCCCGGGCCGGGGCCGATGGGCGGGCCGACGGCAAGCATCGTATGGCAATCGACCGCCAGCCGGACTCCCCGGCCGGCGAGCGCTCGCAGCCGGGCATGGTACGGCCGGTAGTAGCGCGCGAGCAGGGTCTCCACTACGGCGTCGTCCAACGGGTTGCGGTACACGGGGACATTGAAGCACGTGTGCGTTTTGACCACTCCGTCGGGCCGCCGGTCGTTCTCAGTGCGGTTCAGATCGACAATGGCACGGGCGATATCGGTCGTGACATACGCGACGGCTCCGCTTGCAATGGCGTAGATTTCCGCTGCATGTTCGTCGCCGTCGGCCGCGATTTCGGCCGGCGGCAAAATGCACGACGATGCAACCTCCGGCGGGATGCGCAGCCCGGCGTGGGGGACGGAGACGAGGATCGGCAGCGTTGCGTTCATACGGCGGTTGGAGAGCCGTTCCGAATCGCGGGGCCGCACACGGAGCCGTCTCGCCGGGGGTCGGCGACGCCGACCAGTTCCTTGCCATCACGAAGAACCAGTTGCACGCACCCCAGATAGAACGAGAAGGGTTCGCGGATATCGACCTGGAAGCCCCGCTTGGCAAGCCTATCCGGAAGGTCGTCGCGCATGCGGGACGCTTCCAGCGAAACCCGCCCGGAAAGCGAGCAGAACAGCCGGGGGGCGCTGACCGCATCCAGCGGGGCGGCGCCGTTGAGGATGCGGATCAGCACCTGCAGTATGGAGGGCGTGATCCGCTCGCTTCCCGGAGAGCCGATCGTCAGCCAGGGCCGGCGTCCGCGGAAAACGACGGTCGGAGCCACGCTGGCCCACGGCGCCGCATTCGGACGCAGGTAATAGGGGTGCGAGAGGTCGCTGTGCTCGAAGGCGTTCATGTAGTTGTTATAGAGGAAGCCGAGCTCGGGGGTCACCGCGCACGAACCGTAAACGTTCTCGATCGATTGGGTCAGGGCGACCGCGTTTCCTTTCGAATCCATCACCGAAAGGTGCGTCGTTTCGCCGTGGCCGAGATAGCGTTTGCCGATCGCGTCAGCGAGTTCCTGCGCGTAATCTTTGCGCAACATCCGTTTTTCCGAGACCTGGGCGTAGAAGTTCGGATCGAACGGTCGGTCCGTGCGGTCCAAAAAGGCTCGCCGGATCGTCTCGGCTAAAAGCACCGCCCCGTCGCGCGTGTCGATGTCGCGATGGTTCTCCGGGAGATGCTGGTAGATGTTCATCATCTCGACTAGAGTCCGCCCGGCGCCCGGCGGCGGCATCGTGAAGACCCGATGCCCCATGAAACGGGTAGTCAATGGGCGCCGTTCGATGGGCTGTGGAATCTGCGCCAGATCGTCCCGGTGCAGAAAGCCGCCGTGGCGCAGCATGTCCGTCTCGATATCGGCGGCGATCTCGCCTTGATAGAAATCCAGGACGCCATGCGCCGCCAGTCGGCGCAGGGTAGTGCCCAGGACGGGCTGCCGGAAGACGGTGCCGGCGCGGTAGGGGCGCTTGCCGTCCCGTAAGAATAAAGGGGGCGGCGGTCCCCTGACGCAGGAACTTCAGTTCGCGCCGGGTCAGCGCGTACTGGAGCAGGCTGACTTCGTAACCCTCCTCCGCAAGCTGGATCGCCGGCTGCAACACCTCGGACAAGGGGAGCGTGCCGTATGTCTTGCGGACATACTCGAGCACGGCCGGCGTGCTGGGGACGGTCGTGGCGCGGTAGCCGCGCCGCCGTTCCGCGCGAAGGTTGCCGAACGCTTCGGCTGTCGCGCGGTTCGGCGCCCGCGATGAGCCGTCGAGCGCGAACGTCCGACCGGATGCGGCCTCGCAAGCGAGCAGCATCGTTTGACCGCCCAGACCTGACGCCGCCGGCTCGCAAACGCCGCGGCGACTGCCGCATCGAAGGCGTTGCCTCCAGCCTCGAGCATTTTCACTCCGGCGGACGTGGCGCCGTGGTGCGCCGTCGCCACCATCCCGTCGCGCGAAACGGCGAGCCGCTGCGGCTCGTGAATGAGGCGGTTGCCGAGCGTGAGAAATTCGGTGTCGATCGCCTCCGCCGCCTTCCGTTGGCTGCGCATCACGCTTGCGGGTTGAATCGCCGCGGTAGCGTCGCGTCGAGCGGTCGGCGTCGTCGTCCCGGCCGCGGCCCTCTTCATGCGGGACTCCGGCGCTCCAGCCGGCTGGCCAGGAACTCCGCCAGCAGCAAGCTCCGCTGCACGACGGTGATGCGCTTCACCGCCTCGTTCGGAGTCCGCAGGTTGCGCGCGACCGGGCCGATAGCACAGACGCAGGCCTTATCCAGCGGAGTCAGACCAGCGACCGACGGCCATCCCGACGCTCCTCGTTCCAGCGGGATTTCCCAGCGGGCAGCGACCTGGGCCAAGCTGTCGGCAAGCTCGCGGCCAGCTGGCCGATCGGCGAACGGCGGCCGATTAGTCCCTTCCAGGAGTTCCCATCGGGGGCCGCCTCGGCCGAGGATGCGCCGAATCCTGCCGGCGACGGCATCGCCCGCCGCAGTCGAGGGGAAGCTCGCTACGATATGGGCAGTCGCTTGATGCGGCAGATGCATCGGGTGTCGTTCCGTATGGATGTCGAGCGTCGTGACGGCGAAATGCTCGGCCTGTGAGGAGAGTTGGGCGATCTCTTCCAGTTTCCGACAAGTCCATCGCAGCGCATCCGGCTTGCGGAACGTGTGTCCCAAGCGCAGCGAGTCGGTTTCGACGCGCAGCCGGAACGAGCGCTGGCCGCGCCGCCGAACCACCACCTTGTCCGGCTCCATGCCCGCTCCGAGCACCAGCACTTCTCTGGCGCGGGCAGCCGCCTCCCGTATCTTTTCCGCGCCGGCGCGCGCGTCCTCGCCTTCGTCGGCGTAATAGAGAACTCCCAGGGGCAGGCGCCGGAGACGGCGCAGACTGCGCAGCGCGCGAAGCGCGAACTCAAGCATGACGAGTGGCGCGCGGGACGATCCGATGCCCTCTCCGTGAAGCCACTCGGGGTCGCGGCGAAACGCCTGCGCAGGGAACTGGCGATCCACCGGCACATCGAGGTTGCCGATGAGCAGAATGCCGTCGTTGAGCCCCGCCTTGGTCTGCCATGCAGCGGCGACGCCGGAGATCGAAAGCGCAGGGACTTCGCGCATGCCGAGATCTTCAAAAAGATCGGACGCCTCATTGAACGCCTGCCGCAGGCCGAGCGGGTCCCCGGTCCGGCTGCGGATCCCGACCCACTCCTCCAACCGCCGTTCTATCTGGTCGCGGCGCGAAGTAATGAAAGAGACGACCTGCTCGCCCGTGTCGGCAGCGGCCGGCGTCAAGGCGGGGGGGCTCGGGGTACCGAAATAGCGGGCGCTCGCTGCTTCGACCAGCCGGTTTACAAACCGCGTGAAGTCGAGGCCGACCTTCTCTGCTCCCACTAGGGAAACTCTGAACAAGCAGGCTATTGACTGGGATAATAAGGGGAGAGCAGCGGGCACGGGGAATAAGGGGGAGAGCGATGGCGCAGCGGACGTTTGCAGAATTGGAGTACGAGGGGAAGAAGAAGCAGACGAGGCGGGAGAAGTTTCTGGCACGGATGGAGGACTTGATTCCGTGGGAGCGCTTGGAGGAGCGCATCCGCCCGTACTACCCCCAAGCGGGGCGGGGGCGGCGACCGTACGAGTTGGCGGTGATGCTGCGCGTGCATTGCGTGCAGTTGTTTTACAACGTGAGCGATCCGGGGATGGAGGACATGCTGTACGAGATCGAGTCGGTGCGGCGCTTCGTGGGCTTGCGTTTGGGGGATGCGCTGCCGGACGAGACGACGATTTTGAACTTTCGGCATCTGTTGGAGCGGCACGAGTTGGGCGGGAAGCTGATGGCGGAGATCAACGCGCACTTGGCGGAGCAAGGCTTGCGGCTGCGGGAGGGGACGATTCTGGACGCGACGATCATCGCGGCGCCGAGTTCGACGAAGAACAAGAAGCGGAGTCGCGACCCACAGATGCATCAGACCAAGAAGGGGAATCAATGGTATTTCGGGATGAAGGCGCATATCGGCGTGGACGCCGAGACGGGGCTGACGCATAGCGTGGCGGCGACGGCGGCGAACGTGGCGGATGTGACCCAAGGGCATGAGTTGCTGCACGGCGGGGAGCGGGAGGGTGTGCGCGGATGCGGGTTACCAGGGGATCGACAAGCGCGCGGAGCATCGGGGGCGTAAGGTGCGCTGGCAAGTGGCCTTGAAGGCTGGGCAGCGGCGGCGCTTGGCGGCGGGCAGCGCGGAGGCGCGGGGCGGAGCGGCGCAAGGCAGAGGTGCGGGCCAAGGTGGAGCACCCGTTTCTGTACGTGAAGCGGCACTTTGGCTACGCCAAGGTGCGCTATCGCGGCTTGGCCAAGAACCGGGAGCGGATCAGTCTGCTGTTGGGCTTCGCCAATCTGCTGCTTGCCGGGCGCTACGCGACGGCCTGAGCGCCACAATACAGGAGTCGTGCGTCCATGCCGGCGCCAAGCCGCAGAAGCGGAGTCGAAGCCGTCGTGCTGCGGGGTCAAAAATTGGCGTTGCGAAGTCAAAATCGGCAGGATTCAGCCGCAAAATTCGCCGGCAGCCCGGCTGCAACCGCTCCTTACGGACAACTTCAACCAGCCAACGCGCCAAAACCACTTTATTCAGACTTTCCCTAGGTACGAGCCGTGCTCGCCGAGGCTCGGCAAGCTGTTGATCTCCAGAATATAGAGTTTTCCCTGTTTGTCGAGCCGCATATCGACACGGGCGCAGTCGCAGCACCCCGAGCGCGGAGAATGCCTGCGCGGCCAAATCCCGCGCTTGTTTTGTGAGCGCATCGCCGATTTCGCGCGGGACAGGTATGCGAAATCGAACGACCGCTCCGTCCGGTCTTGTCCTCGTAGGTGTAGATAGCCGGCCCTCCCTCGCCAAAAAGGAGTTCGACCGGCGGAAAGGCCTCGGGGAGGATTGTTGCCCAGCAGACCGACGTTCACCTCGCGCCCATCGATGAACTGCTCCGCCAGCACCGCCTGCCGGAACTCGTTGTAGATCACGCCGGTCGCCTCGCGCAGCTCAGACTCATTGTTGACCACCTTGAGGCCGAAGGAAACCGCTTCGTTCTTCGGCTTTACGATGAGCGGATAGGTCAGCTCCGGCAACGCCGCGTCCGGCGTTTGCAGCACAGCGAAATCGGGGGTCGGCAGTCCGTGCTGCCGCAAAATGATCTTCGTGACGACCTTGTCGAGGCAGAGCGAATGCGCCAGCGGTCCGGACGCGACGTAGGGAATGCCGATCATCTCCAAAATACTCGGCACGTGGGTGTAGCGCGCCTGCCCCTGCAGGCCGTAGGAGACATTGAAGACGAGGCCGGGCCGCTCGCCCTTGACGACGCGCGGCATGAATTCCTCGAGGCGCGCGATCAGATCCTTGTCGCCTTCGACCGCGATCACCTGGTGGCCGCCCGCCTTCAGCGCCGCGGTCAGACGGCCGATCGTGCGCAGCCCGATCTTCTCCCGATTGGGCAGGCCGAACAGATTGATTACGCTCCGGCTGTCCCGGTTGTAAACGATTGCAATTTTCATTCTCGACTCTCAGCGCGATGACGAGCGGCGCCGCCCGTCCCCAAGTCGACTAAGGAATTGTCTCTTGTTTTCGTTACAGAAGATCTCTGGCCGCGGCTCTGTCGAAATCGATCTCCGCCAGTTTGGCCTCCTGCTGCAATCCTAGCAAGCGCAGCGCCGAATCCTGCGTCGCCCGCACGACGGTCAACAGATTCTGCGCGTTCCCCGCATCTTTTCGGTACATGCTCAGAGCGGATGCGCGCAGTTCGAGCGCGCGCGTTGCCGATCGAGTGCGGTAGTCTTTCACGGCTTGCCGTCGGATGCGCAGGACGTGGTGCGCAGTCCGTACTTGGGCCAGGATTCTATGGCGGAGACTGCGCAGATGCTCGCGGGCTTCGCGGACGCGAGATTCTTCTACGCCCGCGGCCGGCTTGCGGCCGGGTATCGGCAGCGGCATCGTGACTGCAAAGAACGGGCCGGCAGCGTAGCGGCCGTTGCCCAGATCCGCTCTTTTGATGCCCCCGATCACCCGCGGATTGGAAACGCGCCATCGGCTTGCCGCGTCCGCTTCCAACTGAAGTTGCTCGAGTCTTGACGTTGCAGCCTGAAAATCGCCGCGTGCTTGCATCGCCGCCGCAAGCGATTCCTGCAAGGGCGGCAAGGCATAGCGCGGCGCAAGAGTTCCCAGAACGCGCAAGGTCTCGGGATCGACGCGGTCGCCGAGAAGGCCGGCGAGCAGTCCTCGCGAGCGGACAATCATGATTTCGGCCTCCGACCGCGCGCCGCCATGCTCTGCAATGGCGTGTTCGGCAAGGAACAAATCGGCGTCCGACGCCCGGCCCGACGCATGGAATTCTCGGATGGCGCGGCCGATTTCCGTCAGTTCAAGGGCGCCCCGCTCGATGGCGTGCTTGCGTTCTTGCGCATGGAGAAGTCGATAAAACGCATGCAACATACGCGCTTCGGTCTGGCGTGAATCGTGAACAACGTCAGCATTTCCCGCAGCGACCGCCGCCTCCCTGGCGCGCCGCGGCAGTCCGTTCCGCCCGGGCATGACGATCTCCTGTTCGACGGCATAGAAGTCCGTTCGTCCGGCGCCTTCGAGCGAGACGCTCACGGTCGGGCTGGGCGATGCCGTCCAGTCCTCCGCCTGCAGCGCCTTGAACCGAGCTTGCAATTCCTTCCGGTGAGGGCTCTCGCGCAGAAGTTGCAACGCTCGCTCTATGCTGAGTTCCTGGGAGCCGGCGGCCGCGGCGCAGCAGATCGCCAGCAGACCTACTTGCCGGCCGATTCGAGTTTTTCGAACAACAGGGAAACGTCCGAGGACGCCTTCGACCTCGCCTGGTTGGCGGCGCGATCGGCGCAAATGCCCTGCGCCCCGGACTCCGCAGACGAACCTCCGGGCAGTGCTCCTCGATACCCAAACAGAAAACAGCCTCATTTCTCTTCCCCGTCGTCTTGAGATATACGCAGCCGAATCCGGTCGGCGCGGCCGCCTTGTTCCTCGACAACCTCGGCGTCCGCTCCGCGGAGCCGTACCCGGTCGCCCTTTTTCAACAGTCGATTGAGCCGGCTGACCAGCAGCCCCGAGAGTGTTTCCACATCCGCTGAATACAGGTTGAGGCCGCACTCCCGATTGACGCGTTCGAGCGGAAGCCGCCCGTTCACCAGATAGGTCGAGGTCCCTTCCAGGACGATGTCGGGCAACTCGGAATCGAACTCGTCCTGGACCGCGCCCACGATCTGTTCCATGACGTTCTCCATCGTGACGACCCCGACCACGGAACTGTACTCGTCGTCAACCAGAGCCATATGCTGATGCGTGTTCTGCATTTCGCGCAAGAGTCGGCTGATGGGCAGAGTCTCCGGAATATGGCGGATGGGCCGCGCGATCGACTGGAGATCGAAATCGGCGGCGGCGGTCACTCCGACAAGATCTTTGACATGGATCAGCCCGACCGTATTGTCCAGGGAGTCGTAACACAGCGGGAACCGCGTGTGTCCGGTCTCTTGGATTACTTCGAGACACTTGTTCAGCGTCCAGCGGGCGTCGAGCCAAATCACATCCTTGCGCGGCGCCATGACTTGACGCGCGGACATGTCGTCGAAGTAAAAGACCGCGTTCAGGAGTTGGAGTTCGGTCCCGGACAGTTCGCCTGACTTGCGGCCGAGCCTGATGCTGGCCTGGATTTCATCCTCTGTAATCGCGGGGCTGCCGTGGGCGCCCGTGAAGAGGTTGGCAAACGCCTGGGTCACCTTGATGATCGGGGCAAGTCCTTTCTGCATGACTGCGAGAGGCCGGACGGTGAAGGGCCATAGCGTGCGCCACTGCGTTGCGCCGTACGTCTTGGGCAGGATCTCGCCCACGAACAGAATTGCCGCCGTCAGGGCCGCGGACACGACCGGCACCCACGAGGCGCCCAAAATCTGCGTGGCGTACATGCCGCACACGGTGGCGCCGGCCGTGTTGGCGATGGTGTTGAGCACGAGAATGGCCGACGTCGGCTGGGCGATGTTCGACTTCATGCCGATGAAACGCTCGGCCAGAGCGGAATGCGGACCGTCCGCCCTCGCCGCCTCCAGGGCGCCCATCCGCGTCGAATACAAAATTGCTTCGACCAGCGAGCAGAAGCTCGAGATCAAGACCGTCAGACATGGGGCAACAAGTAGCAGAGTCATTTCGATCCCACCCCCGATATTCTTTGGCCCTTAAAGCAGCCCTGAAAACATGGTTGCGAGCCCCAAGAAGCTCAAGAAGCCGACGATATCCGTCACCGTTGTCAGGAAAATGGACGACGATTGCGCCGGATCTTGGCCGAACGCCGCGAGAAGTACCGGGATGATCGCGCCCGCCACGCCGGCCAGCGTCATCGATAGCAGCATGGCGGCGCCGACGACCAGAACCAGTCCGGTCGATCCGCTCCAGACATACACGCCGGCGCAGGTGACGATTCCCACGCCGACCCCGTTAAGCGCTCCTGCCGCGAGCTCTTTCGCCGCGACCCTGGGCCACGAGCGGATGCCGATCTCGCGCAGGGCCAGCCCGCGAAGAACAACGGCGAGCGCTTGGCTGCCCGTGTTTCCCGACTGGCCGGCGACGACGGGCAGCAGCACGGCAAGGGCGGTAAACCGAGCGATCGTCTGCTCGAAGATTCCCACGACAGCGGCCGCGGCGAACGCCGTGAGCAAGTTGACTTGCAGCCAGGGCAATCGCTTGCGCACGGCGAATCCCGCGCTGGACAGAGCGCTCTCTTCTTTGCCGGCGCCCGTGATGCTGACCAGATCCGCGCTGTGCTCCTCGCCGACTTTGTGGATCAACTCGTGCAGCCGCAGCACGCCGATCGGCGTCCCTTCGGGACCCACTACGGCAAGGCTGGTCAGTCTGTTGCGTTCCATGGCCTCGACGACCTCGGCGCGGCCGGCGAACGGGGACACGGTAACGGGCGGCGCCGGGATCAGGGAAGCGAGCGTAGCCGACGGTTCGGCGACAACAGCCTCGTGCAGCGGAACGACCCCCGCAAGTCGGGCATTTTCGTCAATAACGAAAAAATTGAGTGTGCTGCCTCCAGCGGACGCGGTGCGCAGCCGTTCGAGGGCGTCCCGGACGGTCGTCGTCCCGAGGAAGACGGCGATCTTCGGATCTCTGAGCCTGCCGGCGCTTTCCGGCGGATACGCCAGAAGCCGGCGCAACTCTCCGGCTTCCATTTTCGACATGCTGCCGAGGATCGTTTCGCGCTTCGATTCCGCAAGGCCGCCGAGCAGACTGCCCGCTTGCGCCGCTGCCAGATGCAGCAGCAATTCGCCGGCGGCTTTGGGCTCGGCGTGGGAAAGGATGTCGAGCGCCGTGGTTGTTGCGAGTAGGCGAAAGGCTTTGCAGTAGATCTGCGGCTTCATCTGCGAGACGAGATCGGCCGCTTCGTCGGTCGGCCTGCCGGCGAGATAATCCGCCGCTTCGCCCGGATGCCGCTGCACGAAATCGTGCGCAAGGAGGCGCGCGACCGGCCCGTTAGCCATCGCTCTTTACCCTGCCTGGAGCCGGTCCCGCCAAGCGGACTTGAGCGCTGAATCCGCTCAACATGGCGCATAAGCCGAGCCAGTAGAGTTCCCCAAGGGATGCCGCCAAGCGCATGCCGGTTGTCGAAGGTTTGCGCTTTACCGCATCGCGGAACACGCGCTCGCGGAGCACCCCGATGAGCGCTCCTGACGGGTCCACGACGGCCACCGGCCCCCTTTCGTATCTCGCGTCTGCAATCAGCGTTGCGACAGACACACTTGCAAGCGCCGGGCGAACGGCGTCCAGCCCCAACGCCGCAACCGCCGCGCTGCGGTCGGCGCACAGGAGCATGGCGGGCGTGACGGCGCCGACCACGCGCTGGGAGCGGTCAAGGACGAATATGGACTCGGGCGCCGGCTCGCCGCTCTCGCGCAGGCGATCGACTGCCTGTTTTACTGTCAAGTCGCCGTAGAGCGTCTCCTCGCGCGGGTCCGCCAAGGCGCCCGCGGACTGAGGCGGATAGCGAAGAGCCCGCCGGAGCGGCGCTTGGACAGGGCTGGAGAGTTCGTCCAGCGCGCCCTCTCGAGCGGCTTGAGGAAGCAGCCGCAGGGCGGCGGCGGCGGTCGGGACCGGGAGAGCCTCCAGCAGGAGGCGGCGCGTTGCGGGCGGGAAACGCTCCAGGCAAACCGTAGTCAGCCGAGGCGCGAGGCGCGCCAGCGCCTTGGCGGCGCTTTGGGCCGGCGCGCGCTGCAAGACGGCCGCCGCGTCCGCCGGCGCTTGTCGCTCCAGGATTCGCGCCGCTTCCTCGGGGCGGCGTTTCAGGTGGAGCAGAGCGAGGTCATGAACCGCTGCGCTCATTGGCTTCGCCGATTACGACGGACACTTCATCGCAAAACTTTTTCGCGGGCAGGTAAACCCGGTTTCCGTCCATGCCGACCACGATCGAGGAGGAAGTGATTTCCAGGATCGTGCCTTCGATTTCTCCCACGCGCACCGCGTCCCCGATCCCCAAAACCTTGGATGCGTAGTAAGACGCCATGAGGTTGGTGACCACGGGACCCGCTCCCAAACCGAAGGCTATGGCCATTCCCCCCAAGGTCGAGGCGAGAATCACGGTGGCCAGCGAAACGAGGACGCCGCTTGCGATCCCGACCTGTTGAAAGCCGACGATCAGCGCCACGACGAAAACGCCGCCTTGGGCCAAACGCCCAAGGATTTGAGCGTGCTCAACGCCGGCTTTCAGCCCAATGTCCGCAATCCAATGGTGTGTCAGATTCGCGGCGGCGCTGCCGACGAACACAACTGTTACGGCAAGCAGGAGTTGGGGCAGGAATTGGGCCACGCTTTGAAACAACTCTGCGACAATCGGCAGGGACAGCTTCTCCAGCGCCGCTGCTGCGAAGAACAGCAAAACGGCCCAATAAACGAATCTCTCGAGCGCCTTGGGCGCGGCTCGTACGAGACCCGACGCGCGCAGGAATCTGCTGCCCTCGAAGCGCCTTTCGATTCGGTCGGCCGCCCGCGCCAGAATCCTGCGGGTCACAACGCCGCCGAGATGCGCCGCCGCCCAGCCCGCGGCCAGCAGGAACATGGAGGCCAAAATCGCGGGCAGCATTGCGGCAATGCGTTCGGAAATCGTCCCCAGCATGTGGGGCCAGTTCAAGAAATCCATCGTTTCTCCTTCGTTACCGGCTGCCCGTCACGAACATTATACTTTGGGCCGACCGGCTCAATGACCGGAAAAACGAGTTTATGCCGCCGCCTCAGTAGCTCCAGCGCCACAGGGCCGCGCCGGCAGTAAAGCCCGCGCCTACGGCCGCCATCAGAACGAGATCGCCCTTCTTGAGACGCCCGGATTCGATGGCGTCTTGCGTTGCCAGAGGGATGGTGCCGCCGGTGGTGTTGCCGAACCTGTCGATGTTGATGACGGCTTTTTCGATCGGCAGTCCGAGGCGTTCGGCGACGGCGGTAATGATGCGTCGATTGGCTTGGTGCGGGATCAGCCAATCGACATCGTCGATGGTCAGGTCGTTTCTGGCGAGAAGCGTACTGCACAACTCCTGCATCTTGCTGACGGCGTAACGATAGACCTGGCGGCCGTCCTGGTGAACGAAGTGCAAGCGCTCGTCCACGGTTGCATGCGATGCGGGCCGCGCGCTGCCGCCGGCGGGCATGCAGAGATACGAACCGCCCGAGCCGTCGACTTCATGCATGAAATCGATGAGACCTTCTTCTCCATTTTCCGTTGGCTCGATGAGCAGAGCGCCTGCGCCGTCGCCGAAGAGCACGCAGGTTGCGCGGTCCTGGTAGTCGACGATGCGCGACATCGTGTCGGCGCCGATCACCAGCACGCGCTTGTGGTTGCCCGATACGATGAACTGCGACGCCGTAGTCAGACCGTACAACAGCCCCGAACAGGCGGCGACCAGATCGAAGCCCCAGGCGCCCTCGGCTCCGAGCTTGTCTTGCACCAGGCAGGCCGTCGACGGGAACAGCATGTCCGGGGTCACGGTGCAGACGATGATCGACTCGATGTCCGCGGGCGCGAGTCCGCGCTGCTCGAGAGCTTTTTTCGCTGCTTCAGTAGCGAGGTCCGACGTGGCCGCCCCATCCTCGACGATGCGGCGTTCGCGGATGCCGGTGCGCGCCATGATCCAGTCGTTGGTCGTGTCGACCATCTTTTCCAGATCGTCGTTGGTCAAAGTCCGGGGCGGAACGTAGCAGCCCACTGCGGTGATTTTGGCGCGGGGTTGGGTTGTCGGCAAGTGTGACGGCTCCGCGCCCGAGCTCGCAAGAACCCGAGCGAAACTCCTATGATACTTCGGACAGTCTGCACGCAAGGAGGCGCCGGTCCCATGTGGGTTCCAAAATGGCAAAGAGACGCGGCCAAGGGGGTCGATTCGCCGATCCCGACGCAGGTCGTTTCCAACGAGGAAATCTGGCCGCGGCCGCAGAACGCGAAACAAGCCGCATGGGAGCGGCGCATCGGCGAGCTCGCCGAGAGCAACTCCCAAAAGATCGGCATGGACAGGCGCGCCTTCATGCGCACCGGCATGGGCCTGGCGACTGCCTTTTGGGCTTCCAACGAGGTTTACGGACAACGCTACTGGGATGTCGACCGCGAGGAAATGTTCGAGCCGGCGGCCAACGAAGAGAAACGGCCCGGGGGCGAATACTTCATCTTCGACGTGCAGACCCACTTTACAAACGGCGTCGGGCTGCGCTTCCGGGAATCGGAATTCATGCGCAACATGGGCTTCCGCTTAAGCGACGATCCGCAGGCGTACAGCTTCCGCACGTTCTTCAAAGAGATATTCCTCGATTCGGAGACCGACATGCTCGTGATCTCCGGGGTTCCGGGCCGCGAAAAAAATCTCGGCGGCGACGGCGCAGTGCTCGAGGGCGCGGACCGCGGCGGGGGAATCCTGCCCAGTTGGCTGATGGCGCAGCGCCGGGACGACATCAATGCGATCGCCGGCGGCCGGCGGGCGCTGGCGCAAAGCAATTGCGCGCCGAATCACTATTGGGACCGGGTTACGAACAAGCAGGACAAGGTCGCCTTGAAAGAGCAGATGGCCCGCGAGGTCGAGCAGTACAAGACGTGCTCCTGGAAGCTTTACTGCCATTTCGACCCGGCGCGCTCGGGCAACGGCTTTCAGTTGGACGACAGCGCAACGGCTTACTTCTACGAAGTCGCCCGCGAGCTGGGGCAAAAAACGATCAGCGTCCACAAGGGCTATGCCTCGCAGTCGCTGCGGTTCGGGCATTTGGCGAACCCGAAAGATGTCGAGCGAGCGGCGCTCGACAATCCCGATCTGACTTTTGTGGTTTATCACTCGGCCTTGAAGCACGGCCCTACGGAGCCGCAGTTCGAAGAACCGGGTTTCTTCGACCCTACTACCGGGGACTTCGCTTGGCATAACGTTCTGATGGACATCAAGAAACGCAATCCGCAAATCGACAATGTGTTCTGCGAGATCGGCAGCGCCTTCGGAACCTTGGCCATCGTTCATCCGCTGATGGCCATGCATCTGATGGGCAAGAACATCGCGCACTACGGCGTCGAGAAGGTTCTGTGGGGGACGGATTGCCTTTGGTGGGGCTCGCCGCAATGGTGCATCGATGCATTCAAGCGGTTTCAGATCAGCGACGAGCTTTGCGAAAAATTCGGGTATGCGAAGCTGACCAAGGAAGACAAGGCCAAGATTTTCGGATTGAACGCGGCCGGGTTATACGCAGTCGATCCGACGGCAGCGCGAAAAGCGATCGAGAGCGATGCTCTGGCCAAGATCAAGACGGCCTACCGGATGGAGAACCTGCAGCCCGACAACGCAGCGCACGGATGGGTTCGAGCGGAAGGCTGACGCCCGCGCCGGCTGTTCCATCCGCGGTTGGCTAACGGGCGCCGGGCGGTCCGATTTTCCCCAGCACCTCGTCGAAAAGAGCCTGTTTCCTGCTGTCGGGCTTCTTTTTGCCCATCTTGGCGCGACGATATTTATGCGTCGTATAGCATGTGCGGCATTCGGTTCGGGCGGGCTCGCCGTCGACGATCGAGACGATGAAATGATTGAGGACGGCCTTGCACCTGGTGCAGTAGTCGTCGATGATGCCGCCCAGCCGCGGTTCTTCCGCCATAGCCGCCTTTACTTCTCTGCAATGCAGTATAGGTGATCCGCCGTCCGCAGATAGAGCCGGTCGCCGACCGCCGCGGGACTGGCCAACGTATGGCTTTCGAGGCGGTTGACCGCCAGGATTGCGTACTCGCCGCCCGCTGCGACGACCGTCGTCGCGCCTTCTTCGTTCACCGCGTAGATCTTGCCGTCCGCCAGCAGCGGCGAGGAGCTGTAGGTGCCGGGCTCCAGGCGCATGGGATCGATGACGGTCTCTCCGGTTTTGGCGTCGAGCACGATGAGGATGCCGTTGTCTTTGATGACGTAGATGTTTTTGCCGTCCGTCGTGGGGGTCGGGACATCGGCTCCGAGTCTGTTCTCCCAGACTCTGGCCGTGTCGGTGATCCAACCCTCGCCGCCGGCCTTGAAGGCGATAAAGGGGTTGCCGCGGGTACTGGTGGTATAGACGGTATCGCCGATGTTGATAGAGGATGCGATCGTGCGGTAGGCGCGCTGCCGGCCGGGATTGAAACCGCCCATGCGCCAGAGCTCGCGGCCGCTGCCGAGGTCGTGGCCGGTAACGTAGTCGCCGCCTGAAACGACGAGTTGCTCCTTACCCTTGACGCGCACGACGATCGGAGTCGAGTAATCGTCGGGCGATTCGAAATCGGCGTCGGTGGGCCGATCGACTTTCCAAACGGTCTTGCCGGTTTTGGGGTCGACCGCGAAAACATACGAAGGGTCGTCGGTCTTCATGCCGTGCAGGACCTGGATATAAAGCCTGCCGCGGTGCAGCAGCGGAGTCGAAGCATAGCCGTGGTTGAGACCGAAGGCGCCGTACTCTTCGGGAATGTTGCGCTCCCAATACTTTTCGCCTGCAAAGTCGTAACAGGAGAGCGTGCCGGAGCCGGTCATCGTCCAGACATAACGTCCGTCGGTTACCGGCGACGGGGACGACAAGTTTTGCTTGCGGTAAATCCGATTGCCTCCGCCAATGACCTTGCGCCACTTGACCGTTCCGTCGGCGCGGTTGACGGCCAAGAGGAAGATATCGGTTCTGCCGCCGGCCGTTGGCGCGGGCCGCCGCGCGCCTCCCGGGAAGCCGCCCGCCTTCTTTCTGGCGGCTCCGCCCGGGCCGCCGGGACCGCGGCCGCGGCCTCCTCGGGGCCGGCCGTAGCTTTGCGGCGAGTTGAATCCTTCCTCGGGCGAGGTGATGAAGATCGTATCGCCCCAAATAATAGGGGTGGCGGCGCCCCAGCTAGGGAGCGCCGTCTTCCACACGACGTTCTTCTCGGTATCCCACTCCACGGGCAAATTTTTTGCGGAAGGGTTCGCGCCGTTGAGCAGCGGGCCGCGCCATTGAGGCCAATTCGATCCCGGGTCGGCGCCCTGCGCAGCGAACGCGGCAACGAGCAACGAGAGACTGACGAAGGAGGCATTAAGCTTCATGACGTTCTTCACACACGCAGACTACTCATACTCTAGCCGACGGAGAGTCGAGCTTCGCGCCCTTTCACGCGCCGGTTTCAGATCCTCGTTGAAACAGGCGCTAAAGGACGGCGACGGGTTACGTTTTGCGGCTTGTGGGACTGCCCGGCAGGCCGGGACCGGCATTGCGCGGCGAAGTTGTGGCTAGATAAAGGGAGGAAAGAAGGCCGATTGTTCCGTGCAGAAGCTAACCATTGAAGGGGGCCGGCGTCTCTCGGGCGCCATTCCGATCAGCGGCGCCAAAAATGCGGCGCTGCCGGCGCTGGCGGCGGCTTTGCTCACGGATGAGCCGGTTCGGCTGACAAGAATTCCGGGCGTGGTGGATATCCGCACCATGGCGCGGCTGCTCCAAAGCATCGGCGCCGACGTGCAGGCCGCCGGCAACGCATACACGATCCGCGCCGCCGGCGCTCTGACTCCGCAAGCGCCGTACGCTCTGGTCAAGACAATGCGCGCCTCGAGCCTGGTGCTCGGGCCGCTCGCCGCGCGCTGCGGCCGGGCGCGCGTTTCCTTGCCGGGCGGCTGCGCGATCGGGGCGCGTCCCATCGACCTGCATCTGGCCGGCCTGGAAAAATTGGGAGCAACCATCCGGCAAGACCGCGGTTATATCGAAGCGAAGGCGCCCCGCGGCGGTCTGGTCGGCGGGCATATCCATTTCAAGCGGGTTACCGTCACGGGGACCGAGGACTTGTTGATGGCGGCAGTGCTGGCGAACGGCGAGACGGTGCTGGAAAACGCCGCCCGCGAGCCCGAGGTCGTCGATCTCGCCGGCCTGCTCGCCAAAATGGGCGCGAAGATCGAAGGCGCCGGAACCGGAACCATTCGCGTGCAGGGCGTCGACCGCCTCGGCGGCGCCGCGCACGGCATCATTCCCGACCGCATCGAAACCGGCACCTTTCTGGTTGCCGGAGCGTTGCTGGGGGATGAGTTGCGCTTGCAGGGCGTGAACCGCGCGCATCTCCAGGCTCTGATCGGAAAACTGGAGCAGGCCGGCTGCGCAATTTCCGCCCCTGACGATTCCACGCTCGTCGTGCGCGGCGGCGCGGACCTGCGCGCCGTCGATGTCACGACACGGGAACACCCCGGCTTCCCTACCGACATGCAAGCCCAGTTCATGGCCTTGATGACGCAGGCGACCGGGGAATCGAACATCGTCGAAACCATCTTCGAAAACCGTTTCATGCATGCTTCCGAGTTGCAGCGCATGGGGGCGGACATCGCTGTCGGGGGCAACCGCGCGCTGGTCCGCGGCAAGACGCGCCTGACCGGCGCGGACGTGATGGCCTCGGATCTGCGCGCCAGCGCCTGCCTGGTTCTTGCCGGACTCGCAGCCGAAGGCGCTACCAGGATTCACCGCATCTACCACCTGCAGCGCGGGTACGAGCGTCTGGCGGAAAAACTTGCGGCGGCGGGTGCGGCGCTGGAGCTAAGCGAGGAATGACGAACCGCCAAGCTTGGCTTGCAAGGCCCGCACACCGTCCTCGGCGAGCCGCGCGGCGTGTTTCGATTCGTTGGGCAGGCCGTCGAGAGCCGCTTCGACGGCGGCGGCGTCGACCGCCGACAGCGAACCGGCCGCGGCGCCTTGCAGCAACTCGGTCAGCGCCGAGCCGGCGGCTATGGAGGCCGTGCAGCCGCGCGTCTTGTAGCGGACGGCAACGATGCGCCCGTTCTCGACGCGGGCGGCAAGCGTAAGAATATCGCCGCACACCGGATTCTCGACGCGAACCTCAACCGCGGGCGGCGGCAAGCCGCCGGCATTGCGCGGGTTCTGGAAGTGATCGAGCAGCCGCGCGCTGTACACGGGTTACTCGCTGACCTGCCGCAAGGTGGTCTTGCGGTTGCGGAAATCAACCGTGTGAAAAATCAATTCCTTGCGCATGTCGAGCTCGTGCTTGGGCATGGCGAAGCGGGCGGCGATGAGCGCGCGGACGCTCTCCCCGGGCGGGATCTCCTGTCGATCGACCATCGGCTCGTCTTTCATGCCGCCGAGCGCCGGATAGTACCGGAACAACTGCTGGATGTCGAAGACGCTGATGATCTTTCCCGCCAGGCGATTGCCTTTCGCATCGACGACTTCCATTTCCCGGCGTCCGATCGAGACGTCGTAGTTCGAGCTGTTGACCGCCTGGATATTGATGATCGCGACGGAGTTGGTCTTGTCCATGCCCAGCGTCCTGACCTCCGTAATTTCGCCGCTCAGGGCCGGCGTGGCGCCGGAGTTGTAGAAGACGATTCCGCCCGCCACGACCGCCGCGCCGAGCAGCCCCCCGAATACTTTTGGCCGGTTCAGATGCATGGACGGCTGCGCCGGCAGCGCGCGCCGCGTTGCTATCGCCCCAGACGCGCTCAGCCGCCCTCCAGTATACAGCTATGCAGCGAAAGCCTCAGCGGAAGATCAGGGCGTCCTGTCCAACGTAACTTTCGACCGGCGTTCGGTCGGAAAGCCGCTGATATAATTCGAGTTTCAGGCCCGGCCGGGCCGCGCGCAATCTCATGGCTATCTTCGACGCCGGTCTTGCCGACGCGGCAACCATCGCCAAGTACGAGCCGGTTATCGGGCTCGAGGTCCACGTCCAACTCAAGACGAACACGAAGATTTTTTCGGCGAGCTCGCACGAGTTCGGCAACGCGCCGAACACGCAGACCGATCCGGTAGTGCTGGGGCTGCCGGGCGCTCTGCCCGTGCTGAACCGCAAGGCGGTCGCGCTGGCGGTGCGGGCCTCGCTGGCGCTCCATTGCAAGGTCAACCGCTATTCGCAGTTTGCGCGCAAGAACTACTTCTACCCGGACCTGCCGAAGGGCTATCAGATTTCACAGTACGACAAGCCCCTGGCGGAACGCGGTTGGCTGGACACCGAGGCGAACGGGACGAGCAAGCGGATCGGCATCACCCGCCTGCACATGGAGGAAGACGCCGGCAAGACGATTCACGACGGCTTCAGCGATTCGCACCGCTACAGTTACGTCGATCTCAATCGGGCCGGCGCGCCGTTGTGCGAGATCGTCAGCGAGCCGGATATTCGCAGCTCCGAAGAGGCGGTCGCTTACCTGAACGAGCTCAAGCTCATCGTGCAATTTTCCGGCGCCTCCGATTGCGACATGGAAAAAGGCCAGCTTCGCTGTGACGCCAACGTTTCCGTGCGGCCGCGGGGGCAAAAAGAATTCGGAACCCGCTGCGAGATCAAGAACGTCAATTCGTTCCGTTACGTCAAACAAGCGATCGAATACGAGATCGCGCGGCAGGCGGCGTTGGTCGAAGCGGGCGGAACCGTGGTTCAGGAAACGCGCCTGTTCAATACCGCGACCGGGGCGACCGCCGGCATGCGCGGCAAGGAGGAAGCGCACGACTACCGCTATTTCCCCGAGCCCGACCTCCCGCCGCTGATCGTCTCGGACGCATGGCAGGCGGAAATCCGCAGCGCCATGCCCGAGTTGCCGCCCGCGAAGCGCCGGCGGTTTGTCGAAGAATACGGGCTTTCCGAGTACGACGCGCGGGTGTTGACGCTCACCCAAGCCGCGGCGAACTACTTCGAGGCGGCGGCCAAAAAGTCGGGTCGGCCGAAAACCGCGGCAAACTGGGTGCAAGGCGAGTTGATGGGCGCGCTCAACGCGGCGGGCAAGAGCATCGAAGATTCGCCGATCGCCGCCGAGGAGCTGGCGGCCCTGATAAAACTCATCCACGACGGCTCGCTCTCGGGCAAGTTGGCGAAAGAGGTCTTCGCCAAGATGTTCGCGAGCGGAAAAACCGCGGTGGAGATCGTCACCGCCGAAGGCTTGAAGCAGATCAGCGACACCGGGGAGTTGGAAGCAATCATCGCCGATCTGCTGGCAAAATCCCCGAAGCAGGTTGCGCAGTACCGCGGCGGAAAGACCGGCGTGATCGGTTTTTTCGTCGGCGGAGTGATGCGCGCTACGCGCGGGCAAGCGAACCCGAAGCTGGTCAATGAGTTGCTCCGAAAAGCGCTCGACGGATAGCCCTGCGGCGCGGCGAATCGAAGCCCGAAGACGCGCTAAGCTGGTTTCCGTGCAAGCTCCGTTCCGCTCCGCCTTCATGCTGCTTTTCGCGGCCTCGACGGCATTCGCGCAGGCCGCGCAAAGCTATCGCGAGCCGCAGCGCCCGCAGTTCCATTTCACTCCGGCCAGGAATTGGACCAACGATCCGAACGGGCTGGTCTTCTTCAAGGGCGAGTACCACCTCTTCTACCAATACAATCCGTTCGGCGATACTTGGGGGCACATGAGCTGGGGGCACGCGGTCAGCGACGACATGCTGCACTGGAGGCACCTGCCCGTAGCGTTGCCCGAAGCCGACGGCATCATGATGTTTTCGGGCAGCGCCGTCGTCGATCGGAACAATACGAGCGGCTTCGGCAAAGACGGCGAACCGCCGCTGATCGCCGTTTATACGGGGCATACGGCGACGCATCAGCACCAGAGCATCGCTTATTCGACCGACCGCGGGCGCACCTGGACGAAGTACGCCGGCAATCCGGTGATTGCGAGCAAGCGCCGGCATTTCCGTGACCCCAAGGCGTTTTGGCACGAAGACAGCGGGCAATGGATCATGTTGACCGTCTTGGCCGACGAGAGAAAGGTGCGTTTCTTCGGCTCGAAAAACTTGAAGGAATGGACGCATCTGAGCGATTTCGGGCCGTCGGGAGCCTTCCCGGTCAGCAATTGGGAATGCCCCGACCTGTTCGAGCTGCCGGTCGAGAACGCGCCGGGCCAGTCGAAGTGGGTCTTGCAAGTCGATTCGGGCAACGGGCATCCGGCGGGCGGCTCGGGGTGCCAGTATTTCGTGGGCGGCTTCGACGGCAAGAGGTTCCGCAGCGACAATCCGCCCGAGTCCGCGCTGTGGGTCGATTACGGCAAGGATTTTTACGCCGGTCAAACCTGGTCCGACGTCCCCGCTGCGGACGGCAGGCGGCTCATTCTCGGCTGGATGAACAACTGGCGTTACGCCCGGCAAATTCCGACGAACCCCTGGCGCGGGGCGATGACGCTGCCGCGCGAAGTTTCTCTGCGGCGTTACCCGCAGGGAATCCGCCTGCGCCAGGCGCCGATTCGCGAGGCGCGCAAGCTGCGTGGCGAGCATCTGTCGCTGCGGGACGTTTCCATCGAAGAAGCGGCAAGAACAATACGGGAACGGAATTTCGATGCCGACACCATCGAAATCGAAGTCGAGATCGAGCTCGGCGGCGCGGCCGAAGCCGGGCTCTCGGTGCGCGGCAACGGCCAAGGCCAACGCACGCTGATCGGTTATTCGCCGGCGCTCGGGCATTTGTTCGTCGACCGCACGGCGTCGGGCGCGACGGATTTTCACGACGACTTTTCCGGGCGCCACGCGGCGCGCCTCACCGCGCCGGAAGGCAGGGTGAAGCTGCGCGTTTTCGTCGACCGCTCTTCGGTGGAGGTCTTCGGCGGAGACGGACGGGTAACGATTACCGACCGCATTTTCCCCGACCCTGCGAGCCAAGGCTGGTCGCCGTACGCAAACGGCGGAAACGCCCGCGTCGCGCGCCTCGACGCCTGGAAACTGCGCAGCGTCTGGTAGCGCCGGCTGTCAAAGCCGCTTTCTTTCCGGGTTAGAGCGGCTTGTTCCTGTCCGCCGGTCGTTGTCGTTGGCGGGCGACTTCGAACAGCGCGACGCCGGCGGCCACGGAAACGTTGAGCGAGGGGACATCGCCGAACAACGGGATGCGCACCAGGAAGTCGCAGCGCTCGGCCGTTTTTCGGCGCAGCCCCGTGTCTTCGCCGCCCAGGACCAACACGCAGCGGTCGTCGTAATGCATCTCGTGGTGGATGCGCTCGCCCCTTTCGTCGAACCCGTAGAGCCAGAACCCGGCCCGCTTGAGCGCGTCTAACGCGCGGCCGACGTTCTTGACGCGCGCGACCGGCAAAAACTCCAGGGCGCCGGCGGCGGCTTTCGAGGCCGTTTCGGTCAACCCGGCGGAGCGGCGCTCGGGAACGACAACCGCGGCGGCGCCGGCGGCATTGGCCGTGCGCACGACGGCGCCCAGATTGCGGGGGTCTTCGACGCCGTCCAGCACCACGATGAGGCAATGTTTCCCGGCTTCCGCCAGGACTTCGTCCAGCGGGCGGTAGCCGGCGGCGGCCGTGAACGCCAGAATCCCTTGATGCCGGCCTCCGCCGGCGAGCCGGTCGAGAGCGGCCGGCGTCTCGAAGCGCAGCGGGATGCGGCGTGTGCGGCACTCGTCGAGGAGCGCTTGCAAGCGGCGGTTTTTCGCGCCGTCCACGGACGCGACACGGTCGATTGCGCTGCCCGCGCGCAGCGCCGCCTCGACCGCGTGGATGCCCATCAGACGCCGCATGAGCTTACCAGCCCGTGGCAAAAGTCACGCAGGCGGCGTTACGCGCCCGGGACTGATGCAGTATCGCACAGACGATCAGGGAATTCGGCGCTTCGCTCTCTGCTCGGGCGGCGGACGGGGCGCGTAACCCTTCGGGCGACGCCGCTAGCGCGGGCCGGGAAAACACCACAGGAGCCCGTCGCGCCGCCCACGGCGCTTCCACCACGGACTGCTACCGCTATGATAGAGAATCGCGCCGCTTCCGCAGAGCTTGCATGCTTCGCTTCGAAACCGCCGGGGAGTCTCACGGGGAGACTCTCGTCACGATCCTGACCGGTTTGCCTGCCGGCGTTCCGGTGGCGCTCGACCGCGTCAACCGCGAGCTTTGGCGCCGCCAGCAGGGCTATGGCCGCGGCGGCCGGATGAAGATCGAATCCGATAAGGCGCATATCGTTTCCGGCGTCCGCCATGGGAAAACGGTCGGGTCGCCGATCGCCGTTCTGCTGCAAAACCGCGACTGGAAGAATTGGACCGAGGCGCTTCCGGTCGAGGACGCCGAGGGGGCCGAAGGCAGCGCCAAGCCCGTGTATCGGCCCCGCCCGGGGCACGCGGATCTGGCAGGCTGCATCAAGTACAACTTCCCGGAAGCGCGTTACGTGCTCGAGCGCGCCAGCGCCCGGGAGACGACGGCGCGGGTAGCCGCCGGCGCGCTGGCCAAGCTCTTCCTGAGCGAGTTCGGCATCGAGATTCTCAGCCACGTCACGGCGCTCGGCGACGCGCGGCTCGAGCGCAAGGCGTCGTGGGACGAAATCAAGGCGCTGGCGGCCAAGGACGAAGTCCTGCTCAACTGCGTCGATGCCGAGACGGAGACGCGGATGAAAGAAGTCGTCGACGAGGCCTACAGGACGGGCGACACCCGCGGCGGCGTCTTCGAGGTCGTGGTCCACGGCGCCCCCGTCGGACTGGGCTCGCATATCGCCTGGGACACGCGCCTCGACGGGCGCTTGGCGCAGGCCGTTGTCTCGATGCAGGCGGTCAAGGGCGTCGAGGTCGGGGCGGCGACCTTGGCCGCGGCTTCTCCCGGGTCGAAAGTGCAGGACACGATTCATTACAACAAGCCCGAGCGCGAGTTTTACCGCGGCTCGAACAAGGCGGGCGGACTCGAAGGCGGCATGACCAACGGCCAGGATGTTGTCGTGCGGGGATCGATCAAGCCGATCTCGACGCTGCGACGGCCGTTGGAATCGGTCGATCTGCGCACCCGCGAGCCTTCCGCCGCCGCCTACGAGCGCTCGGACGTGGCGGTCGTGCCGGCGGCGGGCGTCATCGGCGAGGCGATGGTCGCCCTGGTCATGGCCTCGGCGTTCCTCGAAAAATTCGGCGGCGATTCGCTGGACGAGACGCGCCGCAATTACGAGGGCTACATGGAGCAGGTGCGCCGATTTTGAGCAAGCGGCGCGGACGCGCCGCTTGGCCGGTATACTGATTTGCGGAGGCCCCGAGGCGATGGCCTTGAACCTGTCCCCCGAGTACCGCGCCGAAATCGAGCGCTTCATGCATGGGCTGGTTCGCCGCAATCCGGGCGAGCCCGAATTTCACCAGGCGGTGCGCGAAGCCGCGGAATATTTGATTCCGTTCACTCACGAACGCCCGGAGTACCGCCATGCGCACATTCTGGAACGTTTGACGGAACCGGACCGCGCCATCAGCTTTCGCGTTTGCTGGACCGACGACGCAGGGAACGTGCGCACCAACCGCGGCTACCGCATTCAATTCAATAACGCCATCGGGCCGTACAAGGGCGGGTTGCGGTTCCACAAGTCGGTGAACGCCGGCATCCTGAAATTCCTCGGTTTCGAGCAGATCCTCAAGAACAGCCTCACCACGCTGCCGATGGGCGGCGGCAAGGGCGGCGCGGACTTCAATCCGAAGGGCAAGTCCGACGGCGAAGTGATGCGCTTCTGCCAGTCGTTCAT
The DNA here is from genome assembly GCA_965214915.1 of Bryobacterales bacterium. Classification (GTDB taxonomy): domain Bacteria; phylum Acidobacteriota; class Terriglobia; order Bryobacterales; family UBA6623; genus CATQHP01. The sequence goes on from CBDCCP010000003.1 coordinate 161,558, forward strand.
GACCGAGTTGCACCCCTATATCGGGCAAACGATCGATGTGCCCGCCGGCGACATCGGAGTCGGGACGCGGGAAATCGGCTATTTATACGGGCAATACATGCGTCTCAGCGGGGCGTTCGAGGGGGTATTGACCGGCAAGGGCGCCGCTTGGGGAGGCAGCTTGATTCGGGCCGAAGCTACGGGCTACGGCTTGGTCTATTTCATGAGGGAGATGCTGCGCACGCGCGGCGAAGGGCTGAGCGGCAAGACTTGCCTGGTGTCGGGATCGGGCAACGTCGCGCAGTACACCGTCGAAAAGCTCAATGAACTTGGAGCCAAGGTCGTCACCATGTCCGATTCTTCGGGGTTCGTTTACGACAAGGACGGCATCGATGCGGCGAAGCTCGACTGGATCATGGAACTCAAGAACGAGCGCCGCGGACGCATCGGCGAATACGCCGAGAAATTCGGCTGCGAATTTCACGGGGGCAAACGGCCTTGGGCCGTGCCGGCCGACTTGGCCTTTCCCTGCGCGACGCAAAACGAAATCGGCCGCGCCGATGCCGAAGCGCTCGTCGCGAACGGCCTTATCGGTTTGGCCGAGGGCGCGAACATGCCCACCGAGCCGGAGGCGATGGACGTGTTGCTCAAGGCGGGGATACTGTACGGTCCGGCTAAGGCGTCGAATGCCGGCGGCGTTGCGGTGTCGGGTTTCGAGCGCACGCAGAACTCGATGTTTCTGAGTTGGTCGCGGGACGAGGTCGACCGGCGCTTGCAGGAAGTCATGCAGGAAATTCATCGGCAGTGCGTTCGCCACGGCCGCCAGGGAGATTTCGTGAACTATGTCCGCGGGGCGAACATCGCGGGCTTCGTCAAGGTGGCGGATGCGATGCTCGCCTTGGGCGTCGTTTGATGCCGGCCCCTTGGCGTCAAGGATTCGAAATCGAAACGGCGGGGCTGTCACGGTAGCCCAACCGGGCGGCTACCGCCCGCATTGTCTGCCCTTTTTCCAGTAGGACGGGCCGGCGGTAGAGCAGCCAGCGGCCGGATTCCGTTTCGCCGGCGATGCGATAGACAAGCGAAGCGCCTTCGGCGGAGGAATGGATCTCGATTTCCAGGGAACCGTCCGCCCGCGCCCGTTTCTCGGCAGTCGGCCGGGGCATGGTTTCTCGCTCGCCGTGGGGATACATCGCGCGGTAAAGCTCGGGTTCGGGGATCAGACCGCGGTCGCCGGTGCGTTTCATCCAGGCGATCAACTCGTTGCGCAACTCTTCGAGCGCTGCGGCATAGCGGCCGTCGGCAGCCAGATTGCGCACCTGATAGGGATCGGCAACCGTGTCGTAAAGCTCCTCGAACGGCTTCGTATCGCCCATGAACGCGCCGGTCAGCCGGTCGAGGCCGCCCTCGCGTTTGAGGCGTCCGAGTTCCTGATAGATCGGGCCCTGACTGGGAGTGCGCATGAACTGCACCCACGGCTTATGGGATTCGAAGTTCCGCAGGTACAGATAACGCTTGTTGCGCACCGCGCGGATCATGTCGTACCGCTCGTCCATGCGGTCGCGGGCGTGGTAAAGATATTCGGGTTCCGGGCCTTGGTTATCGCCCAGGATCACGCGGCCATGCATGTGGCCGGGCGGCTCGCCGCCGGCGACGGCGATCATCGTCGGGGCCAAGTCGAGGAACTGGACGAAATCGGCGCGGACGGAACCGGGCTCGATTTTTCCGGGCCGGCGCACGATCAGCGGGACCCTCACTCCCGAGTCGTAGAGCCAGCGCTTGCCGCGGGCCAGGCCGACGCCGTGGTCGCCCCAGAAGACGACCACCGTTTCCTCGGCGATTCCGGCGTCTTCGAGCTCTTGCAGCATTTCCCCGATCGTGCGGTCGGTATGCGTCACGGCATCGTAGTAGGCGGCCCATGCCTCGCGGACTTTCGGGGTATCGGGATAGTAAGGGGGCAACGCCAGCTTCGCCGCGTCGTGAATCCTATTCGCGGGGTCCGCGCCGCGGGCGGCGAACTGGCGCCGCACCGAGCCTTCGTGCGAACTGCCGTAGTTGAAGACCGCGAAGAACGGCTGCTCCTTGTCCGGGCGGTTTTTCCAATGGGCGTTGCGCCCCGATTCGTCCCAGGCGGTTATCGGAGCGGGGAAGTTGTAGTCGGTTTTCGAGTTGTTGGTCGTGTAATAGCCGAGCCGCCGGAGGTATTCCGGGAACGCCTTGACGAAGGGCGGCGGGACCATGTCGGAGCGCATGTGGTGCGTGCCGATGGAGGTCGGATACATCCCGGTGACGATGCCGGAACGGGTCGGCGCGCAGACCGGCGAGTGCGAGAAGGCGTTGAGGAAGGTGACGCCTTCGCGGGCGAGGCGGGCTATGTTGGGCGTCCTGGCGTGGGGGTCGTAAGGTTGGACTTGTTGGCCCGTGTCTTCGATCGACAGCCAGAGGATGTTCGGCGGCTTGGCCCAGAGGGCGCCGCCCGCCGCCGTCAGCAGCAGGGCTGCGCCAAGCAAGGGAGCGGCGGTCTGTCGGATTATTCGCATTGCCGGTAGGGGCACGGCCTTTCGCCGAGGGTCCAAAGGGCGTGGCGGGCGACGCGCTGGACGTAATCGAAGTCGTCGTCGAGAGCCTGCCTGAGCGCGCCCGCCGCTCCCGCCGCTTGCGGCCCCAGCGCATCGAGCGCGTGGGCGGCTTGCAGCCGGACGCCTCGGTTGGGGTGGGACAGGAGCTCGCTGAGCACAGGCAGCGCTTCGCTGGATTTGCCGAGATTAGCCAGCGCAAAGGCCGCCCAGGCGCGCACTTCCGGCGCTTCGTCCCGCAGAGCGTTCTGCAGCGGCTTGGCGGCCGGCTTGCCGCGGCCGCCCATTTGACCGGCGGCGACTACGGCCCAGTAGCGGACGGCGCTGTCCTCGTGCGCCATCGCAGCGATAAGCGCTTCTGCCGCCCCGCTCCGGTCGGCTATCGCCATCTCGCCGATCGAGCGGGCGGCGATCAACCGGTCGAGGCGTTCGGGCGAGGTCAAATCCGCCTGCCACTGTTGCAGAGTTTTGCCGAGATGGGCGGAGTCTTCGGCCGCAAGCGAGGCGGCGAGAACCAAGGCGCCTAAATTGAGAACGATGCGAATCTTCATTGGGGTTCCCCGGTCGGAGCGCCTCGCCTATGCCTAAGAAGTTAACACCCGCGCTCACTGGAGCGGCGGCGCCGCCGCACAAAATTTTTCGGTTGAACTTTTTGCGGGCAATGTGTACAATATAGTATATATTACTTGCCACTCCTTCGTGGGGCTAAGTCGAAGCGGACCTATGAGCACAGCAGCAAACGAACTTGAAGTCCTTGCCGGTCAAGAGTATAGATACGGTTTCGTCACCGATATCGACCAGGACACTCTGCCGCCCGGGTTGAACGAGGATACGGTCCGCTTCATCTCGGCCCAAAAAAACGAACCGTCTTGGCTTCTGGAATGGCGGCTCAAGGCCTTCGCCCAATGGCAAAAGATGAAAGAGCCCGCTTGGTCGAATGTCCATTACCCGGCGATCGACTACCAGGCCATCTCGTATTACTCGGCGCCGAAGAGCGAGAACGACAGGCCGAAGAGCCTGGAAGAGGTCGACCCCGAACTGCTGGCCACGTACGAGAAGCTCGGCATTCCGCTGGAAGAGCGGGCGGCTTTGGCCGGGGTCGCGGTCGATGCCGTTTTCGACAGCGTTTCGGTGGCGACGACTTTCCGCGAGCGGTTGGCCGAGGCCGGGATCGTCTTCATGTCGATCTCCGAGGCGGTGCGGGAACACCCCGCGCTCGTCAAGCAGTATCTCGGCTCGGTAGTTCCGGCGTCGGACAACTATTTCGCGGCGCTGAACTCGGCGGTGTTTTCCGACGGGAGCTTCGTATTCATCCCCAAGGGTACGCGCTGCCCGATGGAGCTTTCGACGTACTTCCGCATCAATGCGATGAACACGGGGCAATTCGAGCGCACGCTGATCGTCGCCGAGGAAGGCAGTTATGTCAGCTACCTCGAAGGCTGCACGGCGCCGATGCGGGACGAGAACCAGCTTCACGCCGCGGTGGTCGAGCTGGTCGCCTTGGACGATGCGCAGATCAAATACTCGACGGTGCAGAACTGGTATCCGGGCGACAAAGACGGCAACGGCGGGATCTACAACTTCGTCACGAAGCGGGGCGCCTGCCGCGGCCGCAACTCCAAGATTTCCTGGACCCAGGTCGAGACCGGCTCGGCGATCACCTGGAAGTACCCGAGCTGCATTTTGATCGGAGACAACGCGGTCGGCGAATTTTATTCGGTTGCGGTGACCAATAACCGCCAGCAAGCCGACACCGGCACGAAAATGATCCATATCGGCAAGAACACCTCGTCGACGATCGTGTCGAAGGGCATTTCGGCCGGACGCTCGAACAATTCCTACCGCGGGCTCGTCAAAATCATGCCCGGCGCAGAGAACGCCCGTAATTTCTCGCAGTGCGATTCGATGCTGATGGGCGGCAATTGCGGCGCGCACACGTTCCCGTACATCGAGGTCAGGAACAAAAGCGCCCAAGTCGAGCACGAAGCCACGACTTCGAAGATCGGCGAGGATCAGATTTTTTATCTCAACCAGAGGGGAATCGAGACCGAGGACGCGGTTTCGATGATCGTCAACGGCTACTGCAAGGAAGTTTTTCGAGAGCTTCCGATGGAGTTCGCGGTCGAGGCCCAGAAACTCTTGGGCGTCAGCCTGGAAGGCAGCGTAGGTTAGGCGGGAATCGGCAACGGAAAATCCATCCCGGCCGGCGCTGCGGCGCCGGGCGCGGGGAAAGAACCGGTTAAGGCAATGCTTGAAGTTAAAAACATACGCGTAAGCATCGAGGGCCAAGAAATCCTGAAGGGGCTCAGTCTTTCGGTGGGCAAAGGCGAGGTTCATGCCGTGATGGGGCCGAACGGCTCCGGCAAGAGCACGCTGGCCTCGGTGCTGGCCGGCCGCGAGGGTTATGAAGTGACTGCGGGCTCGGTGACCTACCAGGGCGCGGACCTGCTGGAGATGGCGCCCGAGATACGCGCCCGCGAGGGCATTTTCATGGCCTTTCAGTACCCGGTGGAGATTCCCGGCGTGACCAACATGTACTTCTTGCGGGAGGCGCTCAATGCGCTGCGCAAGCACCGCGGCGAGGAAGAGCTTTCGGCGGGCGAGTTCCTGAAACTGGTGCGCAAGAAGATCGAGCCGTTGGAGATGGACCGGTCAATGTTGAAACGCGCCGTCAACGAGGGTTTTTCGGGCGGCGAGAAAAAGCGCAACGAGATTTTTCAAATGTCGGTTTTGGAGCCGACGCTGGCCATTCTCGATGAGACCGACTCGGGGCTCGATATCGACGCGCTGAAGATCGTGGCGGCCGGCATCAACAGTCTGCGTTCGGAAAACCGCTCGTTCGTGGTGGTGACGCACTACCAGCGCTTGCTCAACTACATCGTCCCGGACTACGTGCATGTTTTGGCCGACGGCAAGATCGTCAAATCGGGCGGCAAGTCGCTGGCGCTCGAATTGGAAGAACAAGGCTACGGGTGGGTCGAGGAGACCGTCGCGCATCCGCAGCCGGTCGGAGCTTGAGCGATGGCTGCCGTTGGGGAAGTTGCGAATATCCGCCGCCGCGCCCTCGAAGCCTTTCCGCAGCGCGCGGACGGCGAGCCGGAGTGGTTGTGGCGCAAGCGGGAGACCGCGATGGAACGCTTTTTCTCGTTAGGCATTCCAACGGTCAAGAACGAGGAGTACCGGTACACGAATCTGTCGGCCCTGACGCAGGTCGCCTTCGCCGCTGCGCCGCCAGCGGCCGATACGGGCGCCGCGGCGTATGCAGGGCTGCGCGGCTTGACGCTGCGTTTCGACTCGGGCCGCCTGACCGCGATGGACGGCGCCGTTTCCGGCGGCGTCTCGGTGCGCTCGCTTGCCCGGCGTCTGCGCAGCGATCCCGGCGGACTCGAAGCCTATCTGGGCGCCTGCGCGGCCTTCGAAAACCATGCGCTGGCGGCGCATAATACGGCATTCCTCGAAGACGGCGCGGTAATCGAGGTTGCGCCGAACGCGGTAATCGAAGAGCCGATCCATCTGGTTTTCGCGGCGGCTTCCGCCGTTTCCAATCCCCGCGTGCTGATCGTTGCGGGGCGCAATTCTCAAGTGCGCGTAATCGAGAGCTACGTCGGAACGGGCAGGTATTGGACTAACGCCGTGACCGAGGTTTACGCCGGTGAGAACGCCGTCGTCGACCATTACCGCGCGCAATTGGAATCGCCCGAGGCTTTCCACACCGGCTGCTTTCAGGCCGTCCAGGAACGTTCGAGCCGCGTCTCGACGTTTTCGCTGAGTTTCGGGGCGGCAATCGCCCGCAACGACATCGGCACGCGGCTCAACGGCGAGGGCTGCGAATGCGCGCTCGACGGTCTGTATGCAGCGAAGGGGGGGCAGCATGTCGATCATCACACGGCGATCGACCACGTCATGCCCAACTGCCACTCGCACCAGCTCTATAAAGGAGTGCTCGACGACAACGCGAGCGGAGTCTTCAACGGAAAGATTTTCGTGCGCCGCAACGCGCAGAAAACCGACGCGATTCAGAACAACAAGAACCTGCTGCTCTCCGACAAAGCGGACATCAACACGAAACCGCAACTGGAGATCGACGCCGACGACGTGCGCTGCACGCACGGCGCCACCATCGGGCAACTTGACGGGGCGGCCTTGTTTTACATGCAGTCGCGCGGCATCGACGCCGAGCGGGCGCGCCATCTGCTGACCTACGCGTTTGCTGCGGACGCCTTGGAGCGCATCCGCATCGAAGCGCTGCGGGCGCACTTCGAAAACTTGCTGCTGCGGACTTTTGCGGACAAGACGGAAGATCGTCAGGGAGTAACGGAATGGCGACCCTAACGGACACGATGGCGACGCTCGACGCCGCGCGAATTCGGGAAGATTTTCCCGCTCTCGATCAGCAAGTCCACGGCCGCCGGCTGGTTTACCTGGACAATGCCGCGTCGGCGCAGACCCCGCGTGCGGTCATCGACGCGATCGTTGCTTTCTACGAGCAAGACCGTGCGAACGTTCACCGCGGCGTTCACGAGCTCAGCCGGCGCGCCACGGAAAAATACGAAGCCGCGCGCGTCAAGGTGGCGCGGTTCGTCAACAGCAGGGAACCGAGCGAAATCGTCTGGACCAGCGGCGCGACCGAGGCCGTCAACCTGGTTGCGGCGAGTTGGGGCCGAGAGCATGTGCAAGCCGGCGACGAGGTGATGATCTCGGCGCTCGAGCACCACTCGAACATCGTTCCCTGGCAGATACTTTGCGAGGAAACGGACGCCAAGCTGCGAGTGATTCCCATGAACGTGCGCGGCGAACTGCTGATGGACGAGTTCGAGCGGATGCTTTCCGAGCGCACCCGCATCGTCGCCGTCAACCACGTCTCGAACGCACTGGGGACGGTGAACCCCGTCGCTGAAATCGTTCGCCAAGCCCGGCGGGCCGGCGCCGTGAGCTTGATCGACGGCGCGCAAGCCGTGCCGCACATGCCTGTTGACGTGCAGGCTCTCGGCTGCGATTTCTATGCGTTTTCGGGCCACAAGATGTGCGGGCCGACGGGAATCGGGGCGCTTTACGCCCGTCGCGAGCTGCTCGAGCGCATGAAGCCCTACCAGTCGGGCGGGGACATGATTTTGTCGGTTTCGTTCGAAAAGACGATCTATAACGAGGCGCCCTACAAGTTCGAAGCCGGCACCCCGAACATTGCCGATGCGATCGGCATGGGCGCCGCAGTCGATTACCTCGAAGCGGTCGGCATGGAGGGCATCGCGGCCTACGAAGAATCCTTGCTCGCCTACGGCCTCGAGAAGCTCGGCGCAGTAGACGGCTTGCGTTTCATCGGCGCCGCGGCGAACCGGGCCGGCGTGATTTCATTCATTCTCGACGGCATCCATCCGGCGGATCTGGGGACGATTTTGGACCGCCAAGCGGCGGCCGTGCGCATCGGCCATCACTGCGCCGAGCCGGTGATGCGTTTCTACAAGGTGCCGGCGACCGTGAGGGCGTCGCTGGCTTTCTATAATACCCGCGAAGATATCGACGCGCTGGTCGATGCGATCGAGACGGCCAGGGAGATTTTTGCCTGATGGGACTGATCAGATTGGGACTGAACGATGCAGAGCCGCGGACGGAGACGGCGCGGCCCGACGCCGCCGCCGGCGAGGAATCGAATTCCGGCGAGCTGAACGTCGGCGCGCTGGCGACTGCGCCCCAATACAACGAGTTCATCCCGAGCATGCACTCGAACATGACCATGACGTCTCCGCTCCCGCCGCAGGAGCCGGAGTACGCCCCGGACGCAACGCTCGAAGAGAAAGTCGTGGCGACGCTCAAAACCTGCTACGACCCCGAGATTCCCGTGGACATCTATCAACTCGGGTTGATTTATCACGTCCATGCTCCCGTCAGCGCGGAGGACCCTGAAAAAGTCAAAGTCGTCATGACGTTGACGTCTCCCAATTGTCCGGCGGCGCAAACGCTGCCGGCCGAGGTCAAGTACAAAATCGAGCGTTTGCGGGAAGTGGAGTCGGCCGCGGTCGATATCACCTTCGATCCCGTCTGGACGCCTGAAATGATGAGCGATGAAGCCAAGTTGACCCTGAACCTGTTTTAAGGAAGCGCCATGCAGTTCAGCTCCCAGGAAGAGTACGGCTTGCGTTGCCTGCTGCGGCTTGCGCAGGTGGGCGCGGGCGCGAGCGTCACGATCAACGAAATCGCGCAAGCCGAGGGAATTTCGATGCCCCTTACGGCGAAAATGATGCGTATTCTGCGCGCGGGCGGGCTGGTCACCAGCGAGCGCGGACAGGCCGGCGGCTACCGTCTGGCGCGGGCGCCGGAAGCGATCACCGTCAAGCAGGCGCTGGCGCCTCTCGGCGGCGATTTGTTCGGCGGCGAATTTTGCGGCAGGTTCGCGGGCCGGGAAGAGCTTTGCACGCATTCGATCGATTGTTCGATCCGCTCGCTCTGGCGGGCGGTGCAGGCGGTCGTCGATCAACTGCTCAGCCGCACGACGCTCAGGGATTTGATGTGCGGCGAGAGGGAAATGGACGACTTCGTCGACAACCTCGTGGTTTTGACGAGTGTGATGCATTCGCCCGCGCTCCCGACGCTCGAAGGGAAACATGGCTAGCCAACAAGAAATTCAGAAAATTCTGGGGACGGTCATTCATCCGGACTACGGTAAGGATATTGTCTCGCTGGGTCTGGTTCGCGGTCTGAAGGTAAGCGGCGGCGCGGTCAGCTTCCAGCTTCAGGCCGCCGTGCCGGGCGGCGGAGCGGAGGAAGGCGTGCTGCAAAGCGCCAAAGCGGCGGTGGGCGCTGTCGATTCGGTTGCGAGCGTCGCCGCCGAGCTGACCGCCGAAGCGCGCGCGAACCCGGCGGGCGCCGGCGGCAAAGGCTCGATACCCGGCATCAAGAACATCATCCCGGTGGCGTCGGGCAAGGGCGGCGTCGGCAAGTCGACGGTTTCAGCGAACCTTGCGGTGGCGTTGTCGCAGACGGGCGCCAAAGTCGGCATCCTGGACGCCGACGTTTACGGCCCCAGCATTCCGCACATCATGGGCGCGGCTTCCGCGCCGCAGCGCGGCGGGCGCGGCATCATGCCCTTGATCGCGCACGATCTGCCGATCATCTCGACCGGGTTCTTCATCCGCCAAGATCAGGCCGTCGTCTGGCGCGGCCCGATGCTGGCCAAGATGGTCGAGCAGCTCACCCAACAGGTCGAGTGGGGCGAGTTGGACTATCTGATCGTCGATTTGCCGCCCGGAACCGGCGACGTGCAACTGAGCCTTTGCCAGCGTCTGGCGCTGACCGGCGCCGTGATCGTCACCACTCCCCAGCCGATGGCGGTCAACGTGGCGGAAAAGGCGATCATCATGTTCCAGCAGTTGAAAACGCCGTTGCTCGGCGTGGTCGAGAACATGAGCTTCTACGAATCGCGCGCGACCGGCGAACGCGAATACATCTTCGGCGCGGGCGGCGCGGAGACGATCAGCAGACGCTGGAAGATTCCCGTCCTGGGCAAAGTGCCGCTGGCGACGGTCGTCCGCGAGACTTCCGACGGCGGCATGCCGATCGTGCTTTACGATCCGCAGGCGCCGGCGTCCAAGGGCTTTCTGGAAGTCGCCAAGCAGCTTGCCGTCGAAGTGGCCATGCACAACATGAGAGCCGAGAGCGAAGAGTTGGTCAAGATCAATTTCTGACCTCTGCAGGAGTACCCTGTAAAGGGAGCGCATGATGTCGAAGGCGAGGGCGCGCCGCTGGATATGCATGGCGGCGGCTTGGGCGCTGGGCGCCGCCGGGCCGCTCGGCGCGCAGGAGCCCGTTCCCCTGATCGAGATAACCGGCCACCGCGACGCGGTGTGGCTTGTGCGCTATTTGGCGCCGGACGGCCGCAACATCCTCTCGCGGTCGTACCGGTCGTTGATCGTTTGGGATGCGCTGACCGGCGAAGAGGTCGTCCGGCTTGCCGACGGGGAGAGGATTTATACCGCAGCCGTTTCCCCAACCGGCGGCCGCGTCTATTTCGAGACGCTTGCCGTCTCCCGCATCCTGGATACCGCGACCGGCGAAATCGCGTTCGAGTTCGCCCAGGATGAGCGCCTCCGGCTGCGCAGGCCGGTCTGGTCTCCCTTGGGCGACCGCATCGCGTTTCAAGAACGCGGAGCCGTGCATGTCTGGGACGCATCGAGCGGAGAAGTGCTGCGCAGTTTCGAAGGGCTTTCCCCCGCAGCTTACCCCTATCTCGTCGATTGGTCACCCGAGGGAACGCGTCTGGCCGTTCTCCAATCGGATGGGGCGCTGCAAATCCGGCGGGTCGAAGACGGCGAGGAGCTTGCCGCCTTCCAGTCTCACGAACCGGGGCCGGGAGTGCGTATGCGCGCGCTGCTCTGGTCTCTCGAAGGCAGCCGTCTGGTCACGGCCGCCAACTCCAACCTGGTGAAAATATGGGATGCGCAGGAATGGCGGTTGCTGCATGCGCTGGAAAACGAGACGAATAGCCAAACTAATTTCGGCAGCCCGATCGACGGCGCGGCGCTCTCGCCCGACGGCAAGCTCCTCGCGGTGGCGCAACCGTCGTCGTTGCGCGTATGGGACGCCGAGCGCGGCCAACAACTGGCTTGGTGGCGTCCTATCCCGGAAGACACTGCTTTCATACCCCACTTCGGCTCCATCGCCGCGGTAGCCTTCTCGCCGGACGGGCGTTACCTGGCCAGCGCGGGATTGGACCACACCGCCAAAATTTGGGATATCGAAACGGAAGCCCAGATCCTGCATCTCGAATTTCACAACTACGTCGAAACGGCGACATGGTCTCCCGACGGCAGCCAGGCGGCGTTCGGCAGCGTCGACGGCAGGATTGTCGTCAGGGACCGCGCCGCCGACCGGGAAACGACCCGCTTCGAGGGCCACCGCAACGGAGCCGTGCTGGCGATGGACTGCGCGCCCGACCAGAGCCGCATCGTCACCTCGGGTCAAGACGGCGCGATCAGAGTCTGGGACGGGGAGACGGGCGCGCAACTCTACGAGTTGCCGGAACGCGTGGCGACGCGTTCCGGACCGGGCCGGCCTCGGCGCCCCGTCGAGAATATCGCGCATTCGCCCCGCGGCGACCGCTTTCTGACCGTCTCGGGGTGGCCGTCCTCTGTCGAACTCTGGGATCATGCGACGCAGGGCGAGCCGGGGATCGCGTTCGATTTCTCGGCCCGTTCCGCGGCTTGGTCTCCGGACGGCCGGCGCGTCGCAGTAGCGAGCAGCTACTATATCACCGTCTGGGATCTGGACAATCTCGAATCGCGGCCCCTGGAATTCCAGCCGGACGGCGGCGTCGCAGATACGAATTACAGGCACGTAGCCTGGTCGCGCGACGGAGCGCGCCTGCTGATCGCTTCGAGCAACGGAGCAACGGTTTTGGATTGGGCCGCGGACGATGTCCTGCAAGCGCTGACGACTTTGGAAAGGGGCGCTTCGTATGTGGAAGAATCCTCCGACGGCGCGTTGCTGCTTACCGTGGACGGACAGTTTTCCGGCCCCAAGGTTCAGGTGTGGGACAGGGAAACAGGCGTCGAGCTTGCCGCTGTCGAGACGAGCGGCAGCCGTATCGGCGCGCGATTCTCGCCCGACGGCAAGCGGGTAGTCACCTACGGCGGCCGGACCCCCGCGCTGCACGTGTGGGACGCCCTGAGCGGCGAGCGACTGCTCACTCTGCAAGGACGCCGCGCGCCCTTCGCCGAAGCGGAGTTTTCCGCCGACGGGCGGCTCCTGGCGGGCGCGAGCCGCGACGGGACAACCTGGATGTGGGACGCCCTGAGCGGCGATCTGTCGGCGGTTTTCCCGGGCGGAGGCAGCGGCCTCCTCTTCTCGCCCGACGGAACCCGCATCGCCGGTTTCGGCGCCACAGGGGCCAAAGTCTGGGCCGCGGGGCCGCGTTTCACGAGCGAGAGCGTCGTCCATGCCGCGAGTTTCGCCGCAGGGCCGGTCGCTCCGGGGCAAATCGTCAGCATTTTCGGCGCCGGCCTGGGTCCGGCAACGGCCGTTCGCGGCGCCGTCGATCCCGAGACGGGACTCATGTCGGCAGCCTTGGCAGGCGCAAGCGTGTCGGTCGAGGGGGAGCCGGCGCCGCTGCTGTACGCGCGGGAATCGCAAATCAACGCCCAGATTCCCTATGAAATCGCGGGCCGCGAGAACGTGCGGCTAGCCGTCTCGTACGGCGGGGTCGCCGGCCCCGGGGCGGCGCTAGCCGTCTCGCCCGCGCGGCCGGCGTTGTTCCTGGTTCCGGGAAGCATGTCCGCCCTCGTGCTCAACGAGAACGGCCGCTTGAACAGTCCCTCCCAGCCGGCGCGGCCCGGCGAATCGGTCATGCTGTTCGGCAGCGGACAGGGAGAGACGTCGCCGCCCGACGTCACCGGCCGGCCGGCCTCGGCCATGGATGCGCGGCGGATCGAAGACGTTTCGGTCACGATCGGCGGCGCCGCCGCGGAAGTCGTTTCCGCCGGCTTGGCGCCGGGTTTCGCCGGGGTTTTTCAGATCGAGGTCCGCATCCCCGACGACGCCGCAGGCGGGCAGGAGACTCCCCTCTCGGTCGTTATCCGGGGAGAGTCCAGCCCCGCGGGCGCGGTCATGTCCGTTGCCGCGCCTTAGCGGCGGAAGCGCCGCGGGCGGCATCACCGTCGGCGGACGGTCAGGAACGGGCCTTCTGGAGTCGAAACTCCCAGCACGGTTGCCGTGACGGGAGCGTCGCCGTTGGGAACGTCGGGCGGCACGCGCACCGTGAATTGATAGAGGCCGGCGCAGCACGGCGCTGCGCCCGCGTAAAAAACCTCCTCAGGCGGAACGGCAATGCCGCCGAAGGCAAACGAGACCTCGTTTACGAGAGCGGCCTGCCCCCCTGGAATCCGACCGCTCTCCAACCGCGGCTCGGTCGCCCCGAAACCGGTTCCGAACAGGCTGACGAGCCCGCCCGGCTCGGCCGGGGTAAAAACGGCGCCGGGGAGCAGTCCGGGCGCGCCGGCCAAGCCGGGGCCGCCGCTATGCAGCGCCACGACCGGATTGCGCCCGTCGGGGTTGCTCACGAAGTTGAAGAACATCGGCGAGACGGCGGCGGTTGCAACCGTTTCCGCCGGGCTGCGCCGCTCTTCTCCCGTGTCGCAGCCGCGCACGACCTGGATCCGCGCCTGCCCCTCTTGCAGATCGTGCGGGGCCTGAGCGTTGATCTGGGTCGGGAAGACGGCGAACAGCGGCGCGCGCTTGTTGTCGATCTCCAGGCAGGTCTCGGCGAACACGGAGGCAACTCTCCCCGCGGCATTCAGCACGGAGTTTGCGGCCTGCGTCTCCGGCGGCGCGAAATCTTGCCCGAAAACGGAGACGATGGCGTTGGGGGAAATGCGGTTCACGACTGGGGTTCCGGCGGCGAGCACGACACCGCCCGAAGATATCCGCGGCGCCCCTTCGGGAGATGGAGCATCGAGGAACTGCTGGATGTGGGGATAGAAAGTCGAAAAGCTCGTGTAAACGTCGCGCAGACCTACCGGGCAGACGTTCTGGTCCTCTCTTGTTTCTCCGCCGTAAAGCGCCCCGACCACGGTTTCGGGGCCGCTGAAGAGAGCGGAGCCGGAGGAGCCGGGCTCGGTGTAGCCTTGCGTGTAGATGACGCGGGTGAAAACGCCGCCGGGATTGGAAGCGATCCGGCCGAAGGCAATCCGCTTGAAGTCGCCCCACAAGTCGTTCCCGGGATGGTGAATGCCGGCGACTTGCGCGTCGCGAGGCTGCGGGTCCGCGTCCCATCCCTGGAACACGACGCCGCCCGGCAATTCGCCTTCGAGCCGCAGCAGCGTCATGTCGCCATCGGGATGCGGTCTGCCCTCTAAGGCGCCGCCCAAGGTGGCGAGCAGGCGCGCGCCGTTGGTTCTCGGCGCGCTGCTGCGAGCGGGCGGTTCCGCGTTGCACGTTTGCGTCCGATGAAACCAGAACGCGATCACGCTCTGCGCTTGCTCGTCGGTGTTCAGACAATGGGCGGCGGTGAGGAAATAGGGGGTGAAGTCCTCCCGCCGATTGTTCAGCAGCGTGCCCGAGCAAATAAAAAAGCCGCCCGCCTTCTGGTAGAGGATCTGCGCGACGCCCGCCGCGGAACGCGACCATGCGGAGTAGCAGGCCGCGTCCAGGTGACAGTCTTCGGTCGTTCCCACTTGCCCTGTGACCGTACCCTCGGCGACGACGCCCGTGTCGTAAACTTCCAACGAGACGAAGTAGGTTCCGGCTTGCAGCGGCGGATCGGAATAGCGGCTAATGCCGATCTCTTCGTTGCCGGAATACCCCCTGGAAGAGTAGTCGCTGACGATTCTCCCCTCCCGCAATTCGGTGTCTTCTCCAAAACGAACGTAGAGATCCACGTCCACCTCAGGGTCGTTAGAAGCCACGGTGAAAATTACATAGGAAGCGTCGCCGGGAACTTCCAGTTGGAACGAGTTCTCCCCGTTGAAGAGCGTCGGGCTGCCGACTGGCCCTAGGCGGAAAGCGGCGGGCTGCCCGGGCGTGAGCGGGCCTCCGGCTTCGCGCTCGGGCGGCGGCGGTTCCTCGAATTCCAATGTTGCCGTAAGCGTGCCTCGGGCGATAACGCCTGTGTCGAAAAGGGCCAGCGCAATGAGTAGGTTCCAGTTTGGAGCGGCGGATCGGCGTAGCGGTCAATGACGATCTCTTCGTTGCCGGAGCCTCCCGTGGAGGAGTAGTCCGCGACAACCCTTCCATCCGCAACCCCGGGGTCTTCGCCGAAGCGAACGAAGAGGTCTACGTCCACGCTGGGGTCGACAGAGTTCAGAGTAAAGGTTACGCGGGCGGCATTGGCGGGAACCTCCAGCCGAAACGAGAGAAACCCGGCAAAAAGCGTCGGGTTGTCAACCGGCCCCAAGCTGAAGGCGGCGGGTTGTCCGGGCGTGAGCGGGCCGCCGGTGTTCTTGGCTGGAGAAAGCGGCCCGCCCGCCAAGCTGCGCAGGGCCGTAGCCGATTTTTTCAACGGTTTTCCCTGGATGGTTTTTCCGTTGGATTGAGGCTCCTCAGCCGCGGCGGCCTGCGGCGCGCCATACCCGGCGGGTCCGGGGACGCTCCAGATATGGCTGACCGCAGCGATCCGAAACGGCGCGGTCTCTTCTGACGGCGCCGCCGAATCGGGCAGGTACTCGATCGTCACGTTCTCGCCGAAAACGATATCGCTCCAGAAGTCTCCGTCGTCGTACATGCCCCTGCCGCCGTAGGGGCCGTCGATCTGCCCGTCAGCCGTATGGAGCCAGACGCTCCCCGCGCCGACATCGAAGTCTTGAAAGTGGACCCGCAACGCGCGGGCGCCGGGAGAGGTTACCCGCAGACGCCAGAGCCGTCCGACCGGGGTTGCTTGCCACGCTCCCTCAACAGTCGTTTGGGCTGCGCCGCCGGAGAAGCTCAGCGCGGCCGCCCCCGCCGGCAGCGAGCGGTGGACGCCGACGGGCGTCAGACCCCGTTGCGGCTGCAAACGCGCCAGCTCTCCGGGTCCCAGCGGCGGCAGCACCGCCGCGGCGGGCGCCGGCAGACGCAGCCTCAGGCTGGGCGGCGGGGCCGCCGCCGCTTTCGACCGCGCGCGGTCACCCCCAACCAGCGGCCCGATCCTCTGGCCAGCGGCCGGCAAAACAAACGACAGGAGCAGCAGGGAAATCCCCCAGCGGCGCAGCGCCGGGAAAGCCGCGGCGCCCGCCCCGCCGGCGCCTGCGTCGCGTTCTCCCCGTAAAAGGTTTTCCTTCTTTGCGGTCATTGCGGCGTTCCGTCCGACCGTCTCAACACGATAGCGCCGCCCGCCCGCGGAACGCCACGGGCAGGCGCTTGGCAATCGGCCGCAACGATGTCGACCGCCCCGATCCTGCGAGCGCAGCAAGTTCGACGAGCCGCTCAGTCTTCCGGTTTCGGCTCTTCCTGCTCGGCGCTTTCGTCCGCTTCGTCTTCGGCGGGTTTCAAGATGTTTTCCACCGCGCGCCGGATATCCTCCACCGGCGCTTTTTCCACCTCGTAAATCGAAGGCTCGCCGGCGCGGGCCGCGTAAACCCGCTCTTCTTCAGGCGAAGAAATAACCACTTTCTCGGGCTCGGCGTCTTCGTCGCCAGAGGGGGCGACCTCCGCTTGGATGGCCGGCTCGCCCAAACCGTAACGCGCCTGATCGGAGGCGTTGTCGGACGGGAAATCCACGGCGGCCAGGTTCCTCAGCCCGTCGAGCAGAGTTTGCGCCTTCTCGCCTGCCAACTCGCGGTCCCCGTCGGAACGCAACAGCCATTTGTCGTCTTCCTTGGCGACCGCGACGAAATTCGGGCCGGCGCTGACTTCGACCTTTGCCGGATCGGCGAACCCGAAATCGAAGATCTTCTTGTTGCGAAAATCGCTGACCGGCTTATCGAAACTTTCCGCCAGAGTGGAGGAAACTTCGTAAACGCCGTCTTGATCGGAACTTTTGGCGTAGTAGGCATCGCCGTCTTGCGCCAAGGTCAACTCGTGCGGGCCGGCATCGTCGACGACCTCGACCACCGCCAGGGGCCGCCGGAAACTGTAGCCGCCGCCGGACTCCTCTGCGGCGAGAACGGCGGTCATCTCCGCGGTCCGCGCCGCGCGCACGAGATCGCCGACGGTAAAATTGTCCGCGCGCAGCGGCCGGGGCTTGAGAATCCGCCAATCGCCGTCGCTTTTGCCGAACTCGATCTCGCGGCCTCCGGCGCGCACGATTACCCGCGAGATCTTGTCCTCGTCGACTTGCAGCAATTTCTTTTCGCGCAGATCGAAAATCTCTTTCTCGAACGACGATTTGTTGTAGCTGTAAACGGTAAACAGCCGCGGATCGCCCTTGAGCCGCGCAAAGACGCCGGAGCCGGTGGGGGTGTCCTTGCCGAACCAGACCTCGCCGCCTGCGCCTTCCTTGAGCTTGTAAGCGACTTTCAGTTCGGGGTCTTCCAACTCGTAGGGCGACCAGTCGTGTACGTTCTCCGAAACCACGCGGTCGGCGTTGAGCGACGCCAGACTGGTAATCATGAATCCGATCGAAGAATCGTCGGCGGGGACGTCAATGCCGGCGCCGAAGCCCCATTCGCCGTCTTCTTCGCGGACGACCGCTAGCGTGTCGTGGCCCGTCCGCGTAACGGTGACTTCCTGTATCGTCTCTTCCTCGAGCTTGACGATCGCAGGCGTTGCGTCTTCATCGGGCGGAGGATTCTCGCGCGTGTACCAGACGGCGGCGCCCAGCGCCGCCAGCACCGCAACAGCGAGCAACAACGGATTCGCTTTCATCGCAACATCCCCGCAAGGTTTCGAGCTAGCGTCGTCCCCACCAGTTCCAAACGCCGGTGACGATAATGACCATGGGCACGAGCATCAGGCTGAAAAGGAAAATGCGCCGCATCTGGCCTTCGCTCAGATCGAGCGGCGTGTTTTCCGGGTCTTTGGGACGAATCGAAATCAAGTCTTCGTCGGAGCTGAGCCAGTTCAACATGTTGAGGAACAGGTCGTAGTTGCCGCCGCGGCCGAGACCGTAGTTGCTGCTGAAGCGCGAGGAGCCGATGACCACGATGCGGCCTTCGCGCTCTTCGGCAGCGGCTCCGATCGTTTCCGGTTGGTCTTCGCCGTCCTCCGGTTCGGCGGCGTGTTGGGGAACGTCGTATGTTCCCGCGACCGCCAGATTGATCGGCCCCGGCGTTTCCGCCGCGTCGTTGCGGATCAAGACGCCTTCGGAATCCGTTGCGAACGAGGTTGTGGCGAAGCTCGAGTCGGAGGTCTTGAGCAGATCTTCAATGTCCCATCCGTCCGGCGCGTCGTCGGCTTTCTCGACGCTGCGGGAGGCCGGGAACAGCGTGGCGACGTTGGCCATCGCCGACACGATGGGATGCGCTTCGTAGTCGGCCACCATCGGCGTCAACGGACCGCCGCCGAAGAGTTGGCCGATCGGCGACTGGTCGATCACGATGTCGTCGTTGACCGTGACGCCCCAGCGGGCCGCCAACTCGACCAGCTCGGGGCTCGACGGCTTGCGCCTGCCGTTGGCGTCGGGCAGCGCGGGATTCAACATCAGGAGCGCTCTCCCGCCGCCTTCGACATAATTCACGAGGGCTTCCACCTCGGGCTCGAAATAACCCGTGGAGGGGCCCGCGACGATCAGCAGCGTGCAATGGCCGGGGACGCTTCCGGAGGCCAACGAAACGTCCTCGTAGTCGTAGTTGGCGTCTTCGACGGCCGTGCGGGCATTCGAAAAACCGTCGCGGTCGGTATCGTCGCTCGCCGCTTCGCCGTGGCCGGTCGCCACGCACGCGGTCTTGTTCTGCCCTTTCAGCGCGGTAATGATCGCGTTGGTAATTTCCTCTTCCGTCGTCGCCGATACTTCTTGTCGATTGCCGCCGATGTCGAGAACCAGCGTGCCGTAGCTGCGCACGTTCATGGCTTCGGTCTTCAGCGGATCTTCGTCGGGGTCGATGTACTCGACCTTGACCCGGCTCGAGGCGTTCTCGTAGCGCACCAGCATGTCCTTTGCGCCAAGGAAGTTCGTCTTGCGGTCGAAGTAGAACATGTTGACGTCGCGGTCGAGGTCGCCGAGTATCTTGTGCGTCTGAGCGGACAGGCTGTAGAGTTTCTGCTCCGTCGAGTCGTAGGTGCGGTTGTATTGGCCGGCCAGCCAGTTCACCGCGCCCAGGATGGCTGTGAAAACCAGGACGTAGGCGGCGGCATAGCTGCCGGATTTCATCTGTCTGGAGCGGAGTGCGTCGATCATTTCTTGAACTCCTTACGCTCTCCAACGCAGCGATTCGAGCGAACGCTTGCTGAGAAACAGGCCGAGCGCAATGGCGCTGACGTAGTAGGCGACATCCTTGAGTTCGATGACGCCCTTCGAAAATTGCTCGAAGTGCGGCGACAGCGCGAGAAATTCGAAGATCTCGCTCAGCGTGGAGTTGCTGAACGATGTCGCCCAGTTGAGCACCCACAACAGCAGCAGGAACCCGAATGTCAGCGCCGCGGCGACGATCTGGTTCTTGGTCAGCGTCGAGAGGAATGCGCCGACGGCAATCATCGCTCCGCCCATCAGGACGAGTCCCAGCAGGGCGACCAGCATCGGCCGCCAATCGGGCGTCGTGTAGAAGAACAGGATCGACAGATTGATCACTGCGACGAGCAGCATCGCGCAGAACAGCAGCATCGCCCCGAGCCACTTGCCGGCGATGATCTCGTAGTCCTTTACCGGCGACGTCAGCAGCAATTCGATCGTGCCGCTGCGCTTTTCTTCGGCGAAGAGGCGCATGGTGATCATCGGCGTGAGGAACAGCAAGACGATGGTCATATTGCCGAGCGAAGGCGCGATGACGAATTGATTGATGTTGAGCGGAGGCATGCCCATGCCGCCCCCCTGCATGGCGGCCTGGGCGCTGAACTGCGCGAAGTAGGCCAAGCCGGTCGAGAAGAAATAACCGAAGATCGCGGCGAACATCGCCAGCACGATGTAGGCGATCGGCGAGCTGAAGTACACCCTGAATTCGCGCATGGCGATGGTCAGTACGTTTTTCATTCGCTTTCCTCCTCGGCCGGCTCCGCGGCGGGCTCGGCCGCTTCTGCAACCGCTTCGCCGGCGGGCGGCGTTTCGTCGTGTTCGGTCAACTTGAGAAAGATGTCTTCGAGACTCAGCCCCAAGCTCTGCATCGCATAGAGGCCCCAACCCAGATTGACGACGGTTTCGGCCAGGCGGCGCGGGATATGCGCATCTTTTTCGGCCTCCACCCGGCAGATCAGCCGGTCGCCGCCGTTCTCGCAGGACACGGCCTTGACTCCCGGAACGTCGCTTAGCCGCCGCAAAACCTCGTCTTGGGGGCCGTCGATTTCGAGCCGCACGGCCTGCGCGCCTTGCAGTTGGGCGGTCAGATTCTGCGGAGTGTCGTTGGCTTCGATGCGCCCCTCGTTGATGATGATGACGCGGCCGCAAGTGCCGGAGACTTCGGACAGGATGTGCGTGCTGAGGATGATCGTGTGCTCGCCGGCCAGCGAACGGATCAACTCGCGGACCTCGATGATCTGCTTGGGGTCCAATCCGGAAGTCGGCTCGTCGAGCACCAGCACCTCGGGGCTGTGAATCAGCGCTTGCGCCAGGCCGACGCGTTGCCTGTAGCCTTTGGAGAGCTTGCCGATCAGCTTGTTCTTGACGTCTCCGACCGCGGTGCGGTCGATCACGGAATCGATGCGGCGATTGATGGCTGCGGCTTCGATTCCCTTCAATTTGGCGACGAAGCGCAAGTAATCGAAGACATCCATCTCGGGGTAGAGGGGCGGCGTCTCCGGCAGGTAGCCGATGCGCTTCTTGACTTCGATGGGGTCTTTTTGAACGTCGTAGCCGCCGACAACCGCGGTTCCCTCGGTGGGCGGCAGAAAGCCTGTCAAAATGCGCATGGTCGTGGTTTTGCCCGCGCCGTTGGGGCCGAGAAAACCGACGATTTCGCCTCTTTCGACGTTGAAGCTGACGTTCTTGACCGCAGTAGCGGGGCCGTAACGTTTCGTTACGCCTTCAACTTTGATCATAGGACTTGCTTTGCTTGAATTTCGAGTGGTGAGACCGGGGCCTGAGCGTCTGAAGAACTCTCTCTTCCCGGCAAAAAACAATTATCGCATAAAGGCGGCCGCTGTCAACGGGCGCGCGGGGCGCGGTCTTCATTGGCGGTGATGCTTGTGCTTTTCGAGCGCATCGTAAACGGCCAGATCGGGAATGAAACAACCCACGGCCTGAGTTTTCGGATTGGCCACAGGCTCGCCGGCCAGGACGGCTTCGAGCGCATCGCGCAGGTCGTGGACGGTGACCATGCGCCGCGGCTTGCCCAGGGCGGCATAAAAGTTGTCGATGCGACCCTGGTAGAGCACCTCGCCGCCGGCCGACAATAGGGCCGCTTCGGGCGTGACCGCGGCGCCGAGCCGCTTGACCAGCTTGTGC
Organism: Bryobacterales bacterium; assembly: GCA_965214915.1. Lineage (GTDB taxonomy): Bacteria > Acidobacteriota > Terriglobia > Bryobacterales > UBA6623 > CATQHP01. Next base: position 183,044 of record CBDCCP010000003.1, read on the forward strand.
TCGGTGTCGTGGACCGCCGGGCAGCAATCGTGGCTGTAATCGCCCAGATGCTTGCGGATCGTATCCGTAGGCAGCGTAGGGTCGATATAAACGAGGTAGCAGCCGACGCCTTGCGCGGCGTATTCGTCGCAGATACGGTTGATTTTCGGGGCGTACTGGTTGGAGATCGGGCAATCGTTGGTGATGAAATACAAAACGTTTGCCCGCTTCGACGAAGCATCGAGCATGTCGTGCGTCTTGCCGTCGATGTCGGTCAGGGGAACCGCCGCGGAAACCGCGCCGCAGGTAATGAGAAATAGCGCCGCCAATAGCATATGCATTCATATTAGGACGGATTGGCGAGCCGCGGGTTTGCTCGACCGGCTTGAAGAATGCATTAGGCGCATTTTCCGTTGACAGCCGGCGCGTCAGCCCCACGAGAAGCGTTCCGCCACGGCTTTCACGGCGCCCTCGCCCACAATGCGGCCCCGATCGAAAAACACCGCGCGCGAAGCCAGACTCTCGGCCAGGCCGACATCGTGCGTGACGAGGAGCTTGGCTTGGGGCAATTTCCGCAGTGTGGCCACCAGCGCCCGCTTGGCTGCGGGATCGAGGAACGTCGCCGGCTCGTCGAGCAGGAGCGCTTCGGGGTCCATGGCCAGCATGCCGGCCAGCGCGGCGCGGCGCTTCTGGCCGGCGCTGAGATGATGGGGCGCGCGTTGCCGGCACTCCGACAAATCGACGGCGGCAAGGCAGCGCTCCACCCGCCGCCGGACTTCGTCGTCATCCAGCCCCAGGCTCAGCGGGGCGAAAGCGACGTCTTCTTCGACTGTGGGCATGAAGAGTTGGTCGTCCGAATCCTGAAAGAGCATACTCACGCGCCGGCGGACGGCCGGCAGGTTCTCTTTCGTCAGCTCCATGCCGCAGACTCTGACCAGGCCCCGCCCGCGCAGCAGACCCACCAAGTGGTTGAGAAACGTCGTCTTCCCGGAACCGTTCGCGCCGAATGCCGCGACCGTCTCGCCTTCGCGCAGCACGAAGTCCACGCCGCGCAGCGCCTCGACGCCGTTGGCGTAGGAATAATGCAGGCCGCGCGCCTCGATGACCGTTGCGGACACTCCGCCCATTCTATCCGTCCGCGGCGAAAGGCCCGCGGCGGTCTTGTTATTCACTATCCGTTATCCACTGGCGCGCGGAGCGCGCCCCCGCTCGATCCGCTACAATGTTCTCGCCTCATGTCTCTTCCGTCCATGCGCCGCCCGACAACCCTGTTCTTCTCGCTGTTTTTCTCGATCGCTTCGTTCCCGGCCGCAGCGGGGGAGCGGCCGAACATCGTCTTCGTGTTCAGCGACGACCACGCCTACCAGGCGATCAGCGCCTACGGGTCGATGATCAACCATACGCCGAACATCGACCGCATCGCCCGCGAGGGCATGCGCTTCGACCGCGCGCTGGTGACCAATTCGATCTGCGCGCCGAGCCGCGCGGTCATCCTGACCGGCAAGTACAGCCACCTGAACGGCGTGCTCGACAACCGCCTGGTCTTCGACGGCGCGCAGCAGACGTTTCCGAAGCTGCTGCAGGCGGCCGGGTACGAGACCGCAATTTTCGGCAAGTGGCATCTCAAGAGCGCGCCGACGGGATTCGACCATTGGGAGGTGCTGCCCGGTCAGGGCGCTTATTACAACCCCGACATGCGCCTCGCGCCGGACGACAAGCGCCGCCGGCATACCGGCTACGTTACCGATATCGTCACCGACCTCTCGCTGGACTGGCTGAAAACCCGCCGCGACCCCGACAAGCCGTTCCTGTTGATGAGCCAGCACAAGGCGCCGCACCGCAACTGGATGCCCGGCCCCGAGCATCTTTCGCTCTACGACGGCATGCATATCTGGGAGCCGCCCACGCTTTTCGACGATTATTCCGGGCGCGCCTCCCCCGCCGCCGCCAACCTGATGGAGATCGGCCGCCACATGACCGACGCCGGCGACCTCAAGGCGCCGCCGCCGGACGCTCCCGAGAACGACCGCGGCATGCGCCAGTGGACAAACAGCTACGGCCGCCTCAACGCGGCGCAGAAAGCCGTCTGGGACGCCGCCTACGGGCCGAAGAACAAAGCCTTCCGCGAGGCCGGCCTGCAGGGCAAGGAGCTGCTGCGCTGGAAGTATCAGCGCTACATCAAGGATTACCTGCGCTGCATCGCCTCCGTGGACGACAATGTCGGACGTCTGCTGCGCTACCTCGATGAGTCCGGCCTGGCCGCGAACACCGTCGTGATTTACAGTTCGGACCAGGGCTTCTACCTGGGCGAGCACGGCTGGTTCGACAAGCGCTGGATGTACAAGGAATCGCTGCGGACGCCGCTGCTGGCGCGTTGGCCCGGCGTCATCGCGCCCGGCTCGACGAACGCGGACTTGGTGTCGAACCTCGATTTCGCCGAGACCTTTCTGGAGATCGCAGGCGTCGAAGTCCCGCCCGACATGCAGGGCCGCAGCCTGATTCCGATCATGCAAGGCGATACGCCGAGGAACTGGCGCAAGACGTTTTATTACCACTACTACGAGAGCATGACGGCGCACGGGGTGCCGGCGCACGAAGGCGTGCGCGACGCCCGCTACAAGCTGATCCGTTTTTACGAAAGCGGCGAGTGGGAATTGTTCGACACCGAGGCCGACCCAAACGAGCTCAAGAGCATCTACGGCGAGACGGGCGGCGATAAGATCGCAGCCGAGCTCAAGGCCGAGCTCAAGCGCCTGCGAGCGATGTACGAAGTTACCGAACCCCCTCTGTAGCGGCGCCCCGGCATCGACCCGGCCCGCCGGAGTTCCTCGCAGGAAGGATTCACTGCCGCACCGTCAAGCGCACGCCGGCTTGCGACCTCATGCCGTCGACCTCGGCGGTCACGAGCGCGTCGCCGGCGGCAAACGCGGGCACGGTCACAGCGAGCCGATACAGTCCGGGAGCGACCGGTTCGGCGAATGCTACGCCGGCGCGGACCTCGCCGAACCGGACGACGACCTCGCTCGCGGCCGGCAGACGGTTTTTTTACAACGCTTTTACAAGCGGGTGTGGACGCGGCCGGCGCCGGGGTATTAGCATCGGTACGCCAAGGGGGTAGAGTTCGACCGGGAAGCGCGCTGCCTGCGGGAGCGGGGCTGTCCGGTTGCGCGGGGGCCGCGATGCGGCCGCGCACAACGCTCTCGGGCCGGCGCCGCCTCCGCACGGCACAGGGAGGTGAGTCTCATGAATGGCAGGGCGAACCGGTTTTCCGATTTTTTCAGGATCGCGCTTGCGGCGCTGCTGATTCCGGCCGCGGCTTGGAGCCAGGGCGCCGGCGGCCTCATCAACGGCACGGTGACCGACGCGAGCGGGGCGGTCATCCCCGGGGCGACGGTGGAGATCGTCAACGCCGAAACCGGCGTCGTGACAACCACCGAAACCGGCGTGAACGGCGTGTACTACATGCCCAACATGCCCATCGGCGAGTACGACATCGCCGCCGAGTCCGACGGCTTCAAGCGCGCCGAGGTCAAGGGCCTGCGTTTGAACGTCGCTTCGGAGATTCAGCAGTCGTTCGCGCTGGAGATCGGCGCCGTCTCCGAGGTCGTCGAGGTGAACGCGGCGCAAGTGCAGGTGCAGACGACTTCCGGGTCGGTCGGCTCGACCGTCCAGATCGAGCAGATGGTGGAGTTGCCGCTGCAGGGCCGCAACATCTTCAATCTGGTCAATCTTGTCCCCGGCGCCTACCGTTCCAGGAACGGCAATATCTCCATCGGCGGCGGGCGCACCCGTTCCGCCGGCTCGTTCCTCGACGGCATCAACAACACGCGCGGCGGCCTGGGCGTGCAGAACATCGAGATGACGCCGCCCATCGACTCCATGCACGAGTTCAAAGTGGAGGTCAACTCGATGGGCGCCGAGTACGGGCGCAGTTCCGCCGGCGTTGTCATGGCGACCACCAGGAACGGCACCAACGAGTATCACGGCACCGCTTAGGAAACTCTGAACAAGCAGGCTATTGACTGGGATAATAAGGGGAGAGCAGCGGGCACGGGGAATAAGGGGGAGAGCGATGGCGCAGCGGACGTTTGCAGAATTGGAGTACGAGGGGAAGAAGAAGCAGACGAGGCGGGAGAAGTTTCTGGCACGGATGGAGGACTTGATTCCGTGGGAGCGCTTGGAGGAGCGCATCCGCCCGTACTACCCCCAAGCGGGGCGGGGGCGGCGACCGTACGCGTTGGCGGTGATGCTGCGCGTGCATTGCGTGCAGTTGTTTTACAACGTGAGCGATCCGGGGATGGAGGACATGCTGTACGAGATCGAGTCGGTGCGGCGCTTCGTGGGCTTGCGTTTGGGGGATGCGCTGCCGGACGAGACGACGATTTTGAACTTTCGGCATCTGTTGGAGCGGCACGAGTTGGGCGGGAAGCTGATGGCGGAGATCAACGCGCACTTGGCGGAGCAAGGCTTGCGGCTGCGGGAGGGGACGATTCTGGACGCGACGATCATCGCGGCGCCGAGTTCGACGAAGAACAAGAAGCGGAGTCGCGACCCACAGATGCAGCAGACGAAGAAGGGGAATCAATGGTATTTCGGGATGAAGGCGCATATCGGCGTGGACGCCGAGACGGGGCTGACGCATAGCGTGGCGGCGACGGCGGCGAACGTGGCGGATGTGACCCAAGGGCATGAGTTGCTGCACGGCGGGGAGCGGGAGGTGTGCGCGGATGCGGGTTACCAGGGGATCGACAAGCGCGCGGAGCATCGGGGGCGTAAGGTGCGCTGGCAAGTGGCCTTGAAGGCTGGGCAGCGGCGGCGCTTGGCGGCGGGCAGCGCGGAGGCGCGGGCGGAGCGGCGCAAGGCAGAGGTGCGGGCCAAGGTGGAGCACCCGTTTCTGTACGTGAAGCGGCACTTTGGCTACGCCAAGGTGCGCTATCGCGGCTTGGCCAAGAACCGGGAGCGGATCAGTCTGCTGTTGGGCTTCGCCAATCTGCTGCTTGCCGGGCGCTACGCGACGGCCTGAGCGCCACAATACAGGAGTCGTGCGTCCATGCCGGCGCCAAGCCGCAGAAGCGGAGTCGAAGCCGTCGCTGCGGGGTCAAAAATTGGCGTTGCGAAGTCAAAATCGGCAGGATTCAGCCGCAAAATTCGCCGGCAGCCCGGCTGCAACCGCTCCTTACGGACAACTTCAACCAGCCAACGCGCCAAAACCACTTTATTCAGACTTTCCCTTACCACTTCGTGCGCAACGACGTCTTCGACGCGATCGGCTGGAACCAGGACACCAAGCCCGTCTTGCGCCGCAACCAGGGCGGCTTCTCGCTGGGCGGCCCCATCGCCAAGAACAAGACGTTCTTCTTCGTCAACAGCGACCTGTTCCTCAACCCGCGGACGGTAAACCGCATCCGCAGCGTCGGCCGGACGGAGTACCGCAACGGCGATTTCTCGCGAGCCTTTCAGAACCGGCAGGGCAGGCCGGTGCTGGTGCCGATCCACGATCCCCTGACGCGCAAGGCCGGCACGTTCACCCGGCCGCGGCTTTCCGACCCGTTCCCCAACAACACGATTCCCATGGACCGCTTCGACCCGGTCGCCATGGCCGCCTTCAGCTACCTGCCGGAACAGAACCGGACGCCGAACAACGTCAACAACCTTGCCGGCAACTGGCACGAGCTGGTCCGGCTCTCGACCACGCGCACCTACAACACGTTCCGCGTCGATCATAACTACACCCCGAAATGGCGCACCTTCCTGCGCGCCATCGTCAGCGACAACCGCGTGAACAACAACTATTCGCAGGGGTACGGCGCGGCCGACCCCAACGGAGCCAACAACAGGCAGCGCCGCCAGAACTGGGGTCTGAACAACACCTACACGTTCAGTCCGACGTTTTTCGTAGCGGCGCTGGTCGGCTTCAACCGCGTGCATATCAACAACAAGCAGGGCGACTGCTGCGAGACCAACTACGGCCAATTGTTCGGCATCCCCGGCCTGGAGAAGGGCGGCGAATCGTTTCCGCGCTTCAGCTTCAACGGGCGCATTCCGATGACCAACATGGGCGGCGGCTACGCGAGACGCATCGCCGCCTTCACCAATTTCGACTACGAAGCGAACTTCACCCGCATCCAGGGCGACCACACGATGAAGTTCGGCGGGAAATACACGTCGTTTCAGGGCAACGAGCTCGCCCGGCCGCAGCCCTCGGGGAACTGGAACGCGAATAACGGGGGCTTCACGAGAAGGTGGCCCGAGAGGGGCGGCGGCAACGTCAACACGGGCATCCCCATGGCCGATTTCCTGCTGGGGCATGTCTGGAACCTCGATGCGCGGATTGCGGCGCCGATCGGCAAGCGCATCAAGTATTGGTCGGGATACTTCCAGGACGACTGGAGAGTGACGCCGCGGCTGACGCTGAACATCGGCGTCCGCTACGAGACCGAAACGCCGATCTATGAGGTCGGGGGCCGCATGAACGGATTCTGCGAGTTTTGCCCGCACCCGCTGGCGGGGCGGAACGGCATTCCCGAAGGGGCGATCGGCAAGGTACTCTTCCCCAACCGGGACGGCACGGGCAAGTACCTCTGGAATTGGGACAAGAACAACATCGCGCCGCGTTTCGGTTTCGCCTACCGGCTCAAGCGGGATTCTTCGATGGTGCTGCGCGGCGGCTTCGGCATCTTCTACGGCAACCCCTACGACCGCAACTCGATCCAGCCGGGGCGCGCCGGGTTCGACAATATCTTCCGCCGCCGCGGCGGGTTCAACTCGTATGTGCGCAACGGCTTGCCGGCCGGGGCGCTGGACGACATCCCGGAAGAGGAATTGAACGGCGGCTTCGGCGCAGTCGGCACGCGCTTCCCGACCTCGACGATCCAGTACTGGAATCAGGCGCGCGAGATGCCCTACTCGCAGAACTTCAACCTGACGCTGCAGATGCGCTGGAAAGACGTGCTCTGGGAGTTCGGGTTCCTGGGCGCGCTGGCGCGCCATCAGGCGTACAACAACATCAACATCAATCAGATCCACCCCGACGACCTGGCGGCGGCGAACGCTCCCGGGGTCAACGACGCGATGAAGGAGCGGTTGTTCCTGCCTTGGACGGCCTGGCAAGGCTCGATAGACCAGATACAGTTGATGTCGCCGAACTGGGGCATCTCCAACTTCTACGCCGCGACCTTCAAATCGGAGAAGCGCTACCAGAACGGCATGGGCTGGACGGTCGCCTATACGCATACGCAGTGGATCGATAACATCCGCTTCATCGGCAACGCCGACACGTTCGGCAATAATCATTACCCGCAGACCGTTTACAACATCCGAAACGAGCGGTCGAGCTCGGGCAGCCGCCTGCCGCACCGCGTGGTGCTGGCGCCGATCTACGATCTTCCTTTCGGCCGCGGCCGCCGTTGGGGCAAGCAGTGGCCCAAGGCGCTCAACGCGATCGCCGGCGGCTGGCAGGTCTCGTCGATCGGCACCATACAGAGCGGCGGCTTCGTCGGGGCCACCGTCAACGGAGGCGGGAACGTCAAGGGAGACCTGACGGCAGGCCACGTGCTGCGCCCCAATCTGACCGGCGAGACGTTCAAGTCCTCGCAACAGGGCACGCCGGCGGACGGCGTAGTCGGGATGTATTGGCTCAACCCGGACGCCTTCGCCATCCCGGACCGCTTCACGCTGGGCAATGCGTCCCGGAATCTGCCGGGCATTCGCGGGCCATGGCTCTTCGATATGGACATGCTGCTGGCCAAGAACTTCTGGTGGAAAGAAAGGGTGAAGGTGCAGTTGCGCGCGGAGGTGTTCAGCATGACCAACACGCCGCAGTTCGCCCTCCCGAATTCGTCGGTCGGCAGCGGCAACTTCGGCATCGTGACGGGCGTGTACGGAGGCCGCCGGGTGATGGAGTTCGGCTTCCGAGTCACGTTTTAGTGGATCGTGGATAGCAAGACTGCTGAGAACGCTTACGGGCGGGAGCGGCCCGCGGCGCGGATGCGGTTGAGCTCGGCGCGCAGTTCGCGCGTCTTGGCGGCGCGGCTGCCGGCGAGATTGCGGCGCTCTTGGGGGTCTTCGCTCAAGAGATAGAGTTGCAGCGGGCCGTCGCCGTCGGGGTCGGTCGGCTTGCCCCGCGGACTCGAAAACCCGCCGCTGCCGTCGCTGAGGATCAGCTTGTACCCGGATTTGCGGATGGCGAAGGTTCCGTTCGAGCTGCTGTGGACGACTGCGCTCCGCCGGTAGGCTTCCTGCCTGTCGGGCAGCAGCAGGGGCAGCAGGCTGAAGCTGTCTTCGCCGGCCTCGCGGGGCAGCTCGACGCCGACGATTTCGGCAATCGAGGCGTAAACGTCGGTCAGGCAGATCGCCGCATCGCTGGTCGAACCGGCTGCGACGCGGTTGTCCCAACGGACGATGAAGGGGACGCGGTGCCCCGCCTCCCAGGCGTCGGCCTTGAGTCCGCGCCACGGGGCGTTGGGGACATGCGCATAGAGCTCGGTCACGGTATGGGTCTGGCTGACGGTTCCGATGCCGCTGCGCGCCGGGGAGCCGTTGTCCGAGGTGAACAAAACGAAGGTGTTGTCGATTTTCCCGCTCTGCTCGAGTACGGCGACGAGGCGCCCGAGGATGGAGTCCATCTGCATGACCCAATCGCCGTAGGGGCCGGCTTCGCTGCGCCCGCGGAACTCCGCGGACGGCACGATCGGCGTATGCGGGCCGAGTAGCGGGACGTAGAGGAAAAACGGGCGATCGGACCGCGCTTGCTCGCGAAGCCACTCGACGGCGCGATCGGCGATCGTCGGCTGCGCGGCCCAGAGGTCCCAATTGAGCAGCATGGGGCCGGCGCGCTGGCTTTTGTGGCGCGGCATGCGTTCGGCGGGCATGCCCAGAGCGCGGTCGTTCTCGATGAATACGTAGGGCGGGAAATTGGGCACGTCGTCGCCGAAGTAGTAGTCGAAGCCGCGGGCGGTGGGGCCGCCGCGGATCGGCGCGAGAAATCGACCCGCCGGCCCAGGGGCTCGCGGGCGTCGGGCGCCGGGTTGACGGTTTGCAACTCGTCGGAGACGTATCCGCCGTTGTTCAGCGGCCAATCCCAGCCGAGGTGCCACTTGCCTATGGCTGCCGTGCGGTAGCCCTGTTGCTGCAGGAGCTTGCCCAGGGTCAGGCGGTCTGCGGCGATCACGGGAAGCCCCCAACTCTGGGTGATGCCGACCGGCAGCCGCGAGCGCCAGGGGTAGCGGCCGGTCAACAGACCGTAGCGGGAAGGCGTGCATACGGACGACGCGGTGTGCGCGTCGGTGAAGCGCATGCCTTTGGCCGCCAGCGCGTCGATGGCCGGCGTCGGAATCCGCGAGCGCGGATTGTAAACTTGCGGATCGCCGTAGCCCATGTCGTCGGCGAAGACGATGACGAAATTGGGTTTCTCCGCCGCCTGGGCCGGAACCGGCAGCAAGGCGGCGAAAAGCGAGAGAACGGCGCGGCGCATTACGGTCCTACGATAACGCAGGCCGCTGTGCGGGCAGGGGAGAGTGGAGAGCAAGACCGCTGCCGGACGGGTCAACGAACGACGGCGGTCACGGGCGCCGATGGGACGCTTTGGTTTCCCGCGCTGTCCACGGCGACGACCGCGTACTCGTGTTCCCGGCCCGGCGCCGCCTGCTTGTCGCTGAAAGCGGGGCGCTCGACGACTGCGGAGACGGCTTTTCCGTCGCGGAGCACTCTGTAGCCGGCCAGACCGGGCTCCCGGTTGAGACTCCAGGAAAGTTCCACCGACTCCTCGGTGGAGACCGCTCTGAGGGCCTTGGGGGGGCGGCAGGCGGGAAGGCGTCGGTCGGCGTGACGGCTATCGTTGCGGACAAACGGCCCTCGGCTTCGCCGGCAACTGTTTCGGCGAGCGGACGAACCCGGTATTCGTGCCGCCGGCCCCACTGGATTGCCCGGTCGACGAAACGGGTTTCCTCGGCGCGGGCAACAGGGCTGAAGTCGGGTTCGCTCCCTACCCGCCGTTCGATGACATAAGCGCCGGCGCCGCCGGGGGATGTCCAGGTCAGCGCGATGCCGTCTTGCCTCACGGTCGGTTGCGCGAGGGTCGCCGCGGCCGGGGGTTCTATCGGTTGCAGCTTGACCTGGTTCGAATAGCCGGCGGCGCGTCCGTCGCGGTTACTCGCAATCATGGCCAGGATGACGGTTCGGTCGAGTCGCCAATCTTCGAGCGGGAGGCGCAGCTCGAAGCGGTCGCCGGGCGCTTTGCCGGCAAGCCGTCCGCCGTCCACTACGGCGATGTCTCTGCCGTGCTGGTCGATGGCCACTTCGGGCAGGCCGGCGGCGTCTGCCGGGACCTCGACGGCGCGCAGGGTGAAACGGCTCAGGCGCCTGGCGGCGGCGCCCTCGGTGGTCAGCAGCGGCCAACTCCAGGTGACGACGATTTCATCGACGACTTGGCGCGCGGCCAGATCGCCGACCCGCTCGGGAATGTTGGCCATCGGCGGGAGCGGGTCGCCGATGGAGCCGCACGATGCGGCACACAATACGGCCGCCGCCGGCGCCGCGCGCCGGAAGAAAGTAGAGAGTAGAGAGTGGCGAGTGGAGAGCAAGGCCGCTGCGCGGGGCGTGTTTGCATCGTCCTTCGACGATGCCGCAACCGCATCCCCGGCGCCCTCGCCGAATGCCGCGGGACTGCTGCCGTTCACCGTTTCATCCCGCTCCGTCGCACTCTCTTAAAACAGGCCGCTTTGGCTTGGGGGAACCGCGTTGGGTTGCGAGTGATTGGCGTAGGTATCCCAGTCCGTATCGTACTCCTCGGCTTGGTTGCCCCAGCCGAACCAACCCCGGCGCGGCCCGCGGGCGAACAACTCGACGAAGGGCCCCGGACTGCACGCCTCGATCAGATCGTACTGCTCGTCCGGCTTCCGGCTGTGCTCCCGCTTCTGCGAAATAATGATGTTCTCTTGGCTTCTGCCGGGCCGCAGCGTCCTGGCGTTCTTGCCGCGCACGCCGAACAGGATCGTTTCGGTCACGTTGCGAAAGTAGAAGCCGACGCCCCGCCGATCCGGACCGCCGTCCTGGCGCACCTTGTACCAGACGATGTTCGTCTTGTAGCTGAAGCCCCAAGCGTCCATGACCCGCAGGCCGTGGGCCAACAGGGAGTTGGGAACCCACAGGTACAGGTGCGCGGTATCGTTGGCGATCGAGCCTACCGGCAGTTCCTCGATCTCCTGAAACGACAGCGTTCGATAGCGGGCAAGACGGCGGTGCTCGGGCGCCATCTTCCCTGTCCTGTTCTGAAATCGCCACGGCGGATCGGCCAGCACGGTCGAAAACTTTCTCCCGCCGACTTCATGCAGCAGATCGTCCGCCGGGGTCATTTATTCGTCCTCTACGTACAGCTTCTTCGAGATTCCAAAGACCAGGATGGGGCAGCCTGCGCCGCCCCCGCCTTCGATGCGCGGGAGCAACTTGCTCATGTGCGTTGTCGACGCGCCGTACGACGGGCCTCTGTGCAGCGCATTGAAGATGTCCTGCAGTTCATCGCATCGGGTAACGATCACGCCGACGCTGATTGCGCGCAGGTCGAAAAACAACCTGAAGTTATTCAAGTCCCTGTCATAGAACGGATCCTTGTTATTCCATTCGATTTCGAGCGCTACTCGGTTGCGGAAGCAATCCACCTTGTGTGTGGGCGTGTCGGTTGCGGTTTCATCTACGACCGCTTTCGTCGCGAACTCCTTCTCGACCCACTTCCTCGCGTACAAGTATTCGTCAATGAACGCCGAGACCCGGGATTTTCTGCCGCCCGGGTTGGTGATCCAACTCTTGCGCAACCGGAATTTCTGCAACGCCGAAACAATGTCGTCCCACTCGTCGGGAAAATCGCTGTTCAGTATCGCACAGGCGTGCTTCCACTCGTGGACTTCGTAGTATTCCCGGATGAACTCCGGCAACAGGCTCGTACTCATCTCCAACTCAACATGCCTAAAGGATGTAGCGGCTGAGGTCCTGGTCTTTGATGACGTCCGCGAGTTGCTCCCGGACGTAGTCCACGTCGACCTTGACCGACTTCTTCTTGAGGGTGGGCGCCTCGAACGAAACGTTGTCGAGGATTTTTTCCATGATGGTATGCAGCCGCCGCGCGCCGATGTTTTCGGTTTGCTCGTTGACCTGCATCGCCGTGCGGGCGATTTCTTCCACGGCTTCGGCGGTGAACTTGAGCTTGACGCCCTCGGTTTCGAGCAGCGCGGTGTATTGCTTCGTCAGCGCGTTTTTCGGCTCGGTGAGGATGCGCACGAAATCTTCGGCGGTCAGCGATTTGAGCTCGACGCGGATGGGGAAGCGGCCCTGCAACTCGGGGATCATGTCGCTCGGCTTCGATACATGGAACGCCCCGGCGGCGATGAACAGGATATGGTCGGTGCGCACCATGCCGTAGCGGGTGTTGACGGTCGTTCCTTCGACGATGGGCAAAATGTCCCGCTGCACGCCTTCGCGGCTCACGTCCGGGCCGCGGCCGCCTTCGCGTCCGGCTATCTTGTCCATTTCGTCGAGGAACAGGATGCCGGCCTGCTCGACGCGGTCCACGGCTTGGCGGGTCACCTGATCCATGTCGATGAGCTTTTGCTCTTCCTCCTGGACGAGGTAATCCAACGCTTCGATGACGCGCATTTTGCGGCGGCGGTTCTGGCCGCCGAAAAGACCGGGCAACATATCGCGGAGATTGATGTCCATCTCTTCCGTGCCCTGGTTGGTGACGATTTCGATCGGAGTGCTGCGGTCACGCACCTCGATTTCGGCCATGCGGTCGTCGAGCTTGCCGTCGCGGAGTTGTTTGCGCAGCTTCTCGCGGGTTTTCGCCGTGCTGTCCTCGGTTTCTCCTTCTTCGGGAGCCTGCGGCGGCATCAGGATTTCGAGCAGGCGGTCTTCCGCGTTCTGCTCGGCGCGGTCGGCGACCAGGTCCAGCTTTTCTTCGCGGACCATCTCGATGGACATCTCGACCAGGTCGCGGATCATGGAATCGACATCGCGCCCCACATAGCCCACTTCGGTGAATTTCGTGGCTTCGATCTTGACGAAGGGCGAGTTCGACAGGCGGGCCAAGCGGCGTGCGACCTCCGTCTTGCCGACGCCGGTAGGGCCCATCATCAAGATGTTTTTGGGCATGACCTCCTCGGCCATTTCGGGGGCGAGCTTCTGGCGGCGGACGCGGTTGCGCAAGGCGATTGCGACGGCGCGCTTGGCCTCGGCTTGGCCGACGACGTGCTTGTCGAGTTCGTGGACGATTTCACGGGGCGTGAGCTCGTCGAGTGCGGGCGATTCCGAGTTGGATTGCCCGGGTAGATAGATGACCATCTGAGGTTTAACCCAGTTCCTCGTAAACGATGTTTTCGTTGGTGTAGATACAGATATCGGCGGCGATTTTCATTGCGGCTTCGGCGACCTCGCGAGCGTCCAGGGCGGTGTGATCGAGCAGCGCGGTGGCGGCGGCCACGGCGAACGAGCCGCCCGAGCCGACCGCGGCCACGCGTTCGTCGGGATCGATGACGTCTCCCGTTCCGCTGAGCAGGAGAGTCGTTTGGGTGTCGGCGACGAGCAGCAGGGCTTCGAGATGGCGCAGGGTTTTGTCGAGGCGCCAGTCTTTGGCCAGCTCGACGGCGGCGCGGCTGAGGTTGCCGTTGTGCTCCTGGAGCTTTTCTTCGAAGCGGGTGAAAAGCGAGAATGCGTCGGCCGTGGACCCTGCGAATCCGGCCAGGATTTTGTTGTCGTAGAGGCGGCGGATCTTGCGCGCGGAACTCTTGAGTATTTCTGAACCCATCGAGACCTGGCCGTCGCCGGCCATGGTCACCTTGCCGTTGCGGCGCACGCACAGCACCGTCGTCGAGCGGATTTTGGGATGCAGAGCCATTGCTGCTCGGCGGGAAGCTTTCATTATAAGCGCCTCAGGTGGGCTTCGATACCCCGCCGCGTCACGTCGTTGCGGTGAGCTCGGCTTGGAAAACGGTTGCCGCCTTGCCGATCAGAACGACCCGGTCTCCGGCAAGGCGCACCCCGACATGGCCGCCGCGCTTGGAAGCCTGATACCCGCGCAACTCGGTTTTGCCCAAGCGGCTTCCCCAGAACGGCCCCAGCGCGCAGTGCGCCGAGCCGGTTACGGGGTCTTCGTCGATGCCTGCGGCGGGCGCGAAGAAGCGCGAGACGAAGTCGCAGGCGCCGCCGCCCGGCGCGGTGACGATGACGCCGCGGGCGTCAAGCTTGGCCAGCGCCGGAAAGTCCGGCCGGACGGCCCGGAGCGCTCTTTCAGACGCCGCTTCGACCAGCAGATCCGAACCGCCGCGGCGTACGCAAACGGGCTCGAAGCCAAGCGCCGCGGTCAGGCCTGCGGGCGGATCGGCGGGAAAGGTCGGCGTTGCCGGGAAGTCCATCTCGATCGCTCCGTTGCGTTGCCTTGCCGTCAGCAGTCCGCTGCGCGTGTGGAAACGGGCTGCCGCGCCGGGATGCAGCCGGCCGGACTCCCAGAGGCAATGCGCGCTTGCCAGGGTCGCGTGGCCGCAGAGAGCGACTTCCACTGCCGGCGTGAACCACCTCAACTCGAATGCTTCGCCGCGCGGGACCAGGAACGCCGTTTCCGAAAGATTCATCTCGGCGGCAACGGCTTGCAGCCAGGAATCCCCGCGCCATGCCGGCAGCAGACAGACGGCCGCCGGGTTGCCGCTGAACGGGCGGTCGGCAAACGCATCGATTTGCCATATTGCAAGACCCATAGTTGCATTAAAGCAGGCTCCAGGCGCGCCGGCCGCTGTGATATTCTCGAAAGGATCGTGCGCCGCCGAATCGGACTGCGGCGCTCCCGATGCGCCTGTATTCGATGGCGGACGGAAAAAGGGTTGTGACAGAGGCTCCGGAGATTCCCGACCGCCTGTTTTTTCGAATCGGCAACGTGAGCGAGTTGACCGGCGTCGAGACGCATGTCCTGCGGTTTTGGGAGAGCAAGTTTCCGGCGCTCTCGCCCCAAAAAACATCGAACGGGCAGCGGCGGTACCGCCGCAAAGACGTGCAGACGGTGCTGGAGATCAAGCGCCTGCTCTATGACGAGGGGTACACGATTGCAGGCACCCGTAAGGCGCTCCGGGAACGCGCCGAAAGAAAGCGAAAAGCCTCGCCCGCGTCCCGGCAGGAGAGCCTGCTTGCTTCGGATAAGAAAATCGACGCAGCCGCCTTGGCGGGGATCAAAAAGGAGTTGCGGGCGATCCTGAACCTGCTGCAAGACGGCTGCGCGGACGGAAACGCAACTACACCAGAACGGTGAATGCCGCCTCGTCGCGCGAGACGCGGCGGTAGAGCGTGTCGCGCTCGACGGGCTCGCGTCCGGCGCGCTCGATCAGGCGCAGCAGTTGCCCGCGCCGCAGCGATTGCGCGGTCTTCGCGCCCGCGTCGTGATAGATTTTCTCCTCGACCACGGTCCCGTCGATGTCATCCGCGCCGAAACGTTGGGCAACCTGTGCGATTTTCGGCGTCATCATGATCCAGTACGCCTTGACGTGCGGGAAATTGTCGAGCATCAGGCGGGCGACCGCAATCGCTTTGATGTCCTGGAACCCCGACGTCATCGGCATATGGTGCATCGGGGTGTTCTCGGGGTGGAACGCCAGCGGAATATAGGTTTGGAATCCGCCTGTGTCGTCTTGCAGAGCGCGCAGGCGGATCAAGTGATCGATGCGGTCTTCTTCGGTCTCGATGTGGCCGTAGAGCATCGTCGCGTTGGACTTGAGCCCGATGCGGTGCGCGGTGCGGGCGGTTTCGATCCACTCGTCGCCGTCGATTTTGTGGTCGCAGATGATGCGGCGCACGCGCTCGGAAAATATCTCGGCGCCGCCGCCGGGCATGGAGTCGACGCCGGATTGCTTGAGGCGCTCCAGCGTTTCGCGGACGGAGATCTTCTCGCGGCGAGAGAGGTAGCCGACTTCGACCATTGTCAGCGCCTTCAGATGCACCGCCGGGAAGCGTTCCTTCAGGCCGCGGAACATGCGGCAGTACCATTCGAGATCGAGTTCGGGGTGCAGGCCGCCGACGATGTGAAATTCCGATACCGCTTCGGTGTAGCCGAGCCCTGCGGTATGCCACACCTGCTCGTGCGACATCGTGTACGCGCTCGGGTTGCGCTTCTGCTTGCCGAACGCGCAGAGCTTGCAGGCGGCGACGCAGACATCGGTCGGATTGATGTGCCGGTTGACGTTGAAATAGGTCTCGTTGCCGTTCAGCTTTTCGCGGACATGGTTCGCCAGATAGCCGACGCCGAGCAGGTCCGGCGAACGGTAAAGCGCCACGCCGTCGTCGAAGGCGAGGCGCTCGCCCGCCATGACTTTCTCGGCGACGGGGTGCAGATTCTTGTCGGCGATGCGCGGAGCCATGATGCTGTCCGAGAGTCCCAAGATACCATGCGGGCGGGTTTTTTACGGTCTAACCCAGCCAGATGTCGCCGGCCCAAAAGGCGAAGAACAAGACGCTGATCCAGCCGTTCACGGCGAAGAACGCGGCGTTTATCCGCGAGAGATCTCCGGGGCGGACGAGCGAGTGCTCATAAACCAGCAGCGCGGCCGTCACGCCGATACCCGCCAAGCCCGCCACGCCGAGTCCCATGCGCGACCACAGCACGACGAGCAGCGCGACCATCCCCGCGTGAAACGCCCGCGAAACCAGCAGCGCGCCGGAGGCGCCAAGCTTGGCCGGGACCGAGCGCAGACCCTGAGAGCGGTCGAAGGCGATGTCCTGGCAGGAGTAGATAATGTCGAAGCCGGCGGTCCAGAGCATGACCGCTGCGGACAAGAGCAAGATGCCGCCGTCGAGCGAGCCGCGAATCGCAATCCATGCGGCGGCCGGGGCGATGCCCAGCGCAAATCCCAGGATCAGATGCGCGAGCACGGTGAAGCGCTTGGCGTAGGAGTATCCCAAAACAACGGCCAGAGCAAGCGGGCTCAATTTGAGGCACAGCGGGTTGAGCATGGCCGCGGCGACGGCGAAGACCAGGCACGAAACCGCTATGAAGCCCCAGGTGAAGCGAACCGAAACCAGCCCGGAGGGGATCGCGCGGCCCCGCGTGCGGGGATTACGGGCATCGACATCGGCGTCGGCGACCCGGTTGAAGGCCATTGCCGCGGAGCGGGCGGCGACCATGGCCGCGGTAATCCAGAGGATCTTCCAGGCTATGGCGGAGGCGCTCAACCGTTGTCCGCGGATGGCCAGCACGGCGCCGGTCATGGCGAACGGCAGAGCGAAGACGGAGTGCCCGAATTTGATCATTTCGAACACGACGGCGGTCTTCCGCAGCGCCGCGCGCAAAGCTTCGGAGAGAGTCGCCATCGGCTTAACCCTCCAGCAGTCGCGCCAGCGCCGCGCCCGGGTCGGCTTGGCGCATGAGGCTCTCGCCGACCAGGAACGCCTCGTAGCCGGCGTCCATCAGACGCCTCACGTCGCCGTTGCTGCGGATGCCGCTTTCGCTGATGCGCACGACGTGGTCGGGAATGCGCTCCGCCAACTCCAACGACGTGTCGAGCGACACCTCCATCGTTTTGAGGTTGCGGTTGTTGACGCCGATCGTGTCCGCTCCGGCGGCAAGAGCGCGGTCGAGCTCTTCGCCGTCGTGGACCTCGACCAGCGCGTCGAGATCCAACTCGCGCGCCGCTCGCAGCAACTCTTCCAACTCGCCGTCGGCGAGCGCCGCGACGATCAGCAGGACGCAATCCGCGCCGGCGGCCGATGCCTGCAAAAGATGGTAGCGGTCGAGGGTGAAGTCCTTGCGCAAGACCGGCAGCGCGCAGGCCGCGCGGGCTTCGACAAGGTGGTCGAGCGAACCCTGAAAGAATTGTCGGTCGGTCAGCACGGACAGCGCCGCCGCGCCCGCCCGCGCATAGCGCGAGGCGATCTCCGCGGGATGGAATTCTTCCGCAATCAGCCCCGCGGAGGGCGACGCTTTCTTGATTTCCGCGATGACGGCCGGCTGCTTCGCCGCGATCGCCTTGCGGAAACCGCGCCGCGGCGGCCGGGGCTTGCTTTCGAGAGTTTCCTGCTTGACCAGCGCTCGCTCGGCCACAAGCTCGGCCCGCTTGCGCACGACGATTTGCTCGAGGACGGAAAGCTCGGTGACTCGCGGGGCCGCCATTACATGTACATTCCGCCGTTGACGTTGAGCACGTGTCCGGTAATGTAGCCGGCTTCTTCGCTTGCCAGGAAGCAGACCGCGGCGGCGATTTCTTTCGGGTCGCCCATCCGTCCGAGCGGTATGCGGGCCAGGATTTTGTTGCGGGAAGCTTCGTCCAACCCGTTTGTCATGGGGGTGGCGATGAAGCCGGGGGCGACGGCGTTGACGGTGACGTTGCGCCCGGCGAACTCCTGCGCCAACGACTTGGTCAGGCCGATCAGACCGGCTTTGGAGGCGACATAGTTCGCCTGCCCGACGTTGCCGGTTTGTCCGACGACCGACGAGACGTTGACGATGCGGCCCCAGCGCTTTTTCGCCATCGGGCGGATGACCGCCTTGATGCAGCGGAAGCTGCCGGTCAGATTGGTTTCGAGCACGGAATCCCACGCGGCGTCGGCCATGCGCATGACCAGACCGTCGTGGGTGATCCCGGCGTTGTTGACGAGAATATCGACGTCGGGGGCATGTTTCTTGAAAACCCGGTCGATCGAGTCGGCGCAGGCGACATCGAGGGCGACCGCCTCGGCGCGGCCTCCGGAGGCGTGTATTTCATCGACAAGGGCCGCCAGCTTGTCCTGTTGGCGGGCTCCCGCGAGGACTTTGGCCCCGGCCGCGGCCAGCGCTTTCGCGCACTCGCGGCCGATCCCCTGGCTCGCTCCGGTAACGAAGGCCGTGCGCTGCGTCATGGCGTCAATTTTTTCAGACTGTCGAGATCGCGGACGCTCTCGCCCTTGAGCCCTCGGTCGATGCTGCGCAGCAGGCCGGTCAAGACGCGGCCCGGACCGATTTCGATGAAGCGCTCCACGCCCTGCGATGCCAGATATCTTACCGATTCTTCCCAGAGAACGGGGTTCGGCACTTGTTGCTTCAAGCCTTCGCGAGCCTCGCCGCCGGACACGACTTCGCGCGCCTGCCAATTGTTGACGAGCGGAATCGCCAAGTCGCTGAACGGAGCGGCGTCGAGATCGGGCGCCAGCTTTTCCTGCGCGGGGGTCATCAGCGCGCAGTGGAACGGCGCGCTGACCTCCAGCACAACGGCGCGCTTGGCGCCGGCCTGCTGGGCAAGCTCGACCGCCCGCGTGACTGCCGCCGCGTGGCCGGCGATGACGACCTGGCCCGGCGAGTTGCGGTTGGCCGCGGAAACGACTTGACCCTGCGCCGCGGCGGCGCAAAGCGCATCGACCCGCTCGGCGCTCAACCCCAGCAGCGCGGCCATGGCGCCCGTTCCCGCAGGCACGGCCTCTTGCATGTAGCGGCCGCGTTTGCGCACCA
Organism: Bryobacterales bacterium; assembly: GCA_965214915.1. Lineage (GTDB taxonomy): Bacteria > Acidobacteriota > Terriglobia > Bryobacterales > UBA6623 > CATQHP01. Next base: position 202,467 of record CBDCCP010000003.1, read on the forward strand.
ACCTGACGGCGTCGGCGAACGGCAGCGCGCCGGCGGCAACAAGCGCGGAGTATTCTCCCAAGCTGTGCCCGGCGACATAGTCGGCTTCGAGGCCCGCGGCCCGAACCGCCGCCAGCATTGCCACCGAGGTCGTCAGAATCGCCGGCTGCGTGTTCTCGGTCAACTTGAGCGCTTCCGCCGGACCCTCGAAGCAAAGTTGCGAAATGGGGAAGCCGAGAGCGCGGTCCGCGGCGTCGAAAACCGCTCGCGCGGCGGGAATCGCGTTGGCCGTATCGAGACCCATGCCCGGAACCTGCGCACCTTGTCCGGGAAACACGAACGCTGTTTTCGGCATCAACTTCTAACCGTAGCCATGCGCCGCCGCCGGAAGCAAGCAGCGCAAGGCTCCCGGCGCCCCCGAGAGAAAATAGACGGCGCCGGTGCAGGTCGAAATCGCCATTGGAAGATGCTTCATATGACATGCGTGGTAACCTGAGCGCTGCATCGGCTGTAGGAGTCTCCCATGGGGATACAGGACTCGAAGCGCATACCCACTCCGGAGGAACTTTACGAGCGGCTGGTGACGCTGGTTGCTCCCGACGGCGCCGACCGCAACTTCCCTGGATTCATGATGGAGCAGCTTCACGAGAGATACCCCGATGTCCCAGAAAAGGGTCCGTTCATCGTTACCCTTGGCGACGCCTTAAGCCGCTGTGACGCTGAGTCGCGGATAAAAGAGTGGCTCGGTCAACCCATGCCCGCATTGGGGGGCGAGTGCCCCGGCGTGTTGCTGCGAGGCAGCGACAGAGACCGCGAGCGGCTCGCCGGCTTCATTGCCGCAATCGAACAGGGCATGTTTTCTTGAATCCTGTAATGGCCGCCTCCTTGCGGTCTGTCAGCCTCCCCGCGTCCATTGGGTATCGGGCTGTGCCGGCTGCATACTCGAGGACTCCCTTGGACTACCGGCGCCCATCGGCGTCGGTGAGCCGCTTCAGTTCCGGCGCAGGTTCATACCCTACGTTGTATTTTGCCCCCGACCACCTCACCCCCTGCTTGAAATTCAGGCGCTGGTCCGTGTCATTCATGCGCCCAACCTGCGTTGGGTGCTGCAACCGAGCAGCTATGTTGTTTTTCCAGTCAATGTAACCCTTGGCGCAATCATTGATTTCGGCGACCCTTCCCAACGCCGCAGCGTGAGCGCCGGCGTACAGGAACTCACGGGTGACTGGCTGAGTTATCCCAACCTTGGCGGCAGCGGTGCTATCCCCGCTACGCGGTCGAATCGGCAGACGGCGCCCACCCAGGATCTGCGCGATACGCTGCAAAAGTCGTTCCCGAGCATTGAGGGATTTCTCTCGCCTTCCGCCAAGCGTCCTGAGGTTACCAACCTTGTGCTGTTTCCAGACCGCGTCAACATCGACGCCAAAGCGCTGAGGATCACGAGTCAACAATTTCCCGTAAGAGAATAGACCCGGGTCCGGGTCACCGTGCAGGTAGAAATCGAAAAGCTCGTGTATGGGGGCGAGGGGCTGGCCCGCCGCGAGGGGCGCGTCGTGCTCGCGCCGTTCGTGCTGCCGGGCGAGGTCGTCGAGTTGGAGACGCCCGCCGCGGCGAAGAAGATTCTCCGCGCGCGGCCCGCAGCCTGGCTCAAGCGTTCGCGCGAGCGGCAGGAGGCTTTATGCCCGGTCTTTACGCGCTGCGGCGGGTGCAGTTACCAGCACATCGACTACACCGGCGAGCTTCGCTACAAGCGGCAAATCCTGCGCGAGACTCTGGCGCGGACGGGCGGCGTCGAGTGGGCGGGCGCTATCGAGACCGTGTCGGCCGCGCCGTGGGGCTACCGCAACCGCACGCGGCTTCGGGTGGAGCGGCGCGGCGGCGCCTTCCGAGTCGGCTTTCATGCCGCCGGCTCGCATACGCTGGTCGCTGTCGACGAGTGCCCGATCAATTCGCCGAAGCTGAACGAGGCGCACTGCGCGCTGGCCGAGACGGCCCGCGAGGCGCTGTTCCCCGGATTCCCGCGCGAGGTCGAATTGTTTACCGACGAGGAGCGGGTCCTGGTCCATACGCCCCGGGCCTCCCGGCCTCTCGCCGCGAAGTTCTTCGACCTGTGCGCCGAGCGCATCGACGGTTTTACGCGGGAACCGTTCCTCGATTACCGCTCGGGCGGCGACGCGTTCCGCGTCGGGCGCGGATCGTTCTTCCAGGTCAACCGTTTCCTGACGGACGAGCTCGCGCGCCGCGCCGTAGGAGACGCCGGCGGCGGCCTGGCGCTCGATCTCTATTGCGGCGCGGGGCTGACGACCCTGCCGCTGGCGCGCCGCTTCGAACGCGTGATCGGCGTCGAAGCCGATCCGAAGGCGGCGCGCAGCCTGCGCTACAACCTCGACCGCGCCGGCCTCGACGCGCGCGTTGTCAACCTCGATGCCGGCAGGTTCCTGGCGGATTTCGACGCGGTTCCCGATCTGGTCGTCGCCGATCCGCCCCGCGCGGGACTCGGCGCGGCCGCAACCCGGCAACTGACCCGGCTGCGCCCCAAGCGGCTCCATCTGGTTTCCTGCGATCCGGCGACCCTGGGCCGCGATCTGCAGGCGCTGCTCAGCGGCGGCTACGCCCTCGAATCATTGACCCTGATCGACCTCTTCCCGCAGACGGCCAAATTGGAAACGATCACGGCGCTGCGACGGGTTTAGGGGCCCCTGGCAAAAGTCACGCGGGCGGCGTTACGCGCCTTGGGAACGATGCAGTATTGCACAGGCAGGCAATGGCGCGTAACCCCTTGGGCGGCGCCGCTGCATGGGCCAGCAAGACACATTTACGGCCGCCGGCTTCGTCGTTCGTCGGAGGCGATCCCCCTGGATCGCCATCCTTCTCTTTCCTCGTCGACCAACCGCGAGAAGCCAGCCATCTGCATCCGCTTCTGCGCAGCGCGCAGTCGCTCGCGAGCGAGCCAAGGTGGGCAAGGCCCTTCGATCATAGGATCGCCACGATCAGGCCAAGGCCAGCCGTAGCCAAAAAATCGCGGCCAAACCACTCCCTCGAACACCCATGCGATCACCCACACGCCGAGATAATCCAGCCATTCATCCAAACGCCCGCGCCCGAACACAAACGAAACAATGAAGAACCCGACCACCGTGCCTACGGCAAATCCAACCCATCCGCGCCAACCCGGCATCGTAAACAGACTACCACAGACTACCAGCGCAGTCTCGTCCCGTCTTTTCCAATACAAGATGAGTCTGATAGAGGGGAAGATTCCAGGGAGAAGTTGGCGTCAGCCAGAGTCGAGCGCCGCACCGCTGCGCGGAAGCCGGAGTGGTAGAGCTTGGAGGGACGGGCGGCAAGGCAGGCCTCGATATCACGCAGACTCTCGCGGCCGGTAAGTTGGGCGAAGGCCATCGCGCGGTAGTGCTCGCTGCAGCGCAGCGTGCGCACGAGGCGGTCGCCCTGGTAGCGCGCAACGATCCGGGAAAACGTTTTCCCGGGTAGAAAGCTCATAACTTGGGCGAACAGGGTCTTGCCGACATACATGGAGACAGCCTACGCAGCCGCTCGGCGGCCACCAAGTGCGGCCAGTCCCTGTCTGGCGCAAGCTGGACATCCAGCCCGGAATCGGCGCCCGGTTCAAGTCGCAGACACCCCAATATGCTTGTAACCCTATCAAAATAAATAGCTTATACCAATCTACCAGCGAGCGAACCGGACACTAGTGATAGCGACTTAAGAAATGCCGCATAATTTTGTCAACACGGTATTGGCGTTCCGCCAACAGTTGAAGCAGGTTTCGAGGGTGGCACGCAAGGCATTCAGATCGGGGAAGTAGCGGTTGTGGGTAGCCCTGTGGAGGGCTAGTTTCCAGACGCGTTAGATGGGCGCAAGTTGCGGACTGTACGGTGGCAGGAACAGCAGTTCGATCTGTTGCCGATGTTACTCCAGCCAGGACCGTAGCAGCTTGGCGTGTGATATCTGGCGTTGCCCAGGGCCACGATTATCTTTTTCGTCCGTAGCCGCCGTTTCAGTAGTTTTGAGAGAAACACTTGGAAGGTCGTGGCATTAAATTATGTTTAGAAACATAAGTAAAAGCGCGACCACGAATACGGCGCCAAAGAAGATGAGAACACATGCTCCAAGACATGATAAGAAGCTTATGACCTTTACCCACCAAGATTTTATTCCGTTCCGGGCTTCCGTTGCGGCCGCAGTCGCCGGTTTGCGCTGCGCCTTTCGCCCGCGGATGTTCTCCCGCATAACCCATAGCCCCAATACACCATATACAGCCACAAGCACTCGTATAAGTATCAACAATCCCTCGGGCATGGCAATCCAGAGGATCAGACTTCCTGCCGCCCACATTGCACCACCGACGCACGCCCATGCTGGATATGCTGGATATTTTGTGTCCCAAGGGTCTTTGCCCTCCATGCTAACATCGAGTGCCGCGCCACCACCAGCAATCAGCAGCACGCCCAATCCAAACACATAAGTTACAACGGACAAGGTTTCAAAATAGAACACGGAAACCCCAGAGAAGAAGAAGTAGAAACATACTGCGTGGAACAAGAAGCCTTTGGCCGCTACCCACCACAATCTTCTCCCGCGCCGGGCTTTCGTTGCAGCCGCGGCCGCTGGCTTAATCTTGTTTCTCGGCTCCTCACGCCGTTCAGACTTCTGCTGCTCCGCCGATGCCTGCACTGCCGGTTTGGAGTGCTGTTTCCCCGCTCCCCGCAGCAGCATCAGCAACTCGCCGCAGTCCCGTACCCGCTCCTTCTCGTTCAGCTTCAGGCAGCGGTCGATGGCATTGAGCACCCGCGGCGAAAACCGCCCCGCCCCCAACTCGCTTGCCGGCGGCATCGGATCCGCCAACCCCCGCAGCGCCGCGTTCGCCCGCTTCTCCACTTTCACCGGGTTCGGCGGCTCCCACGGCCGGTTCCCGCCCGCCACCATGCGCCACATCACCGCGCCCGCCGCGTACAGATCCGTCCACGGTCCCAACTCCCCCTCCCCCACCTGCTCCAGCGCCGCGTAGCCCTCCGTGTACGGCGCCATAGACTTGCTGCGCTCCGCCGCCATCTGCTTCGCCGCCCCGAAGTCGATCAGCACCGGCCGCTCGTCCGCCCGCCGCACCAGAACGTTCGACGGCTTGATGTCGCGGTGCAGCGCCCCCGCCTCGTGGACCCGCGCCAGCCCCTCCAACAGCGGAACCATCACCGCCAACAAGTCCGCTTCCGCGAACGGACGGCCCGCCGCCTCGCGCCGCGCCAGCAATTCGGACAGCGGCAGCCCCTCTTCGTACTCCATCACCAGATAGGCCGTGCCGTTGGCGCGGAAGAAATCCCGGCAGGAAACGATACTCGCGTGGTCATGGAAGCCGACCAGCGCCCGCGCTTCTTCCAGAAAGCGCCGCAGGCCGTCTTCGTAGTGCCCCCTGCTCTCCGTGCTGCGGATCTGCACGCTCAAGCCTTCGCGCAGCGCCAACTCGACGGGCAGGTACTCTTTTATGGCGACGAGGTTGCCCAACTCGTTGTGCCGCGCCCGATAGACGATGCCGAAGCCGCCGTGCCCCAGCACCTGCTCGAGCGTGTAATCGCGCAGCGCCGTCCTGCGCGGCAGCGCATCGCGCCGTTCCTGCCCGTTGCCCGGCATCTCGGAGTTCGCTCTATCGTTTCACATCCGCCCGGCGCCGGCGTGCGGAGTACAATGCCGAAATCGGAGCCGCGGCTCCAAAACGCCGGCGGATTCGCCGATGAAAGCCTACGCCTTCACCCACGTCGGCCAACGGGACGAGAATCAGGACCGCCTGACGGTTCTGCGCTCGCCCGGCGGAGACGAGTTCCTGCTGGCGGTTGCCGACGGCCTCGGCGGCCATGCCGGGGGCGCGCTGGCGGCGCAGACCGTCATCGAAACCGTCGAGCGCTGCTGGAACTCGCGAAGCGAAGACGCGGACGCCGAGAACTTCTTGCGGCGTCTGGTCGGCGACTGCCACGCCGCCGTCAACAGGGCGGGCAAGGACGCAGGGCTGGAACCCCGCTCCACGCTGGCGGCGCTGCTCGGGCGCGGGTCGGCGCTCGTCTCCGTCCATGCCGGCGACAGCCGCGTGATGCAACTCTCCGATACGGGGCTGGTCAAGCGCACGTTCGATCATTCACTCGGCCGGTTGAACGTCCTGCGCGGCGTGATCGCCGAGGAAGAGCTCGCCACGCATCCCGATCAAAAGAAGCTCTTCTCCCACCTCGGCGGCAATGAAACGCCCGATGCCGAATACGAGCGTTGGGACCCGGTGCAGGGCGCTCGTTTCGTAGTGTGCAGCGACGGCTTCTGGGAAATCTTCCCGCCGGACGAAATCCTCGCGGTCTTCGCTGCGTCCGATCCCCAGGCGGCCATCGAACGGCGCTTCGCCGAAAAGCTGGGGGGCCTGAAGGAACACGACAACACCACGGCGATTCTGGCGAAGGTCGCCGCCCCGCGGCGGCTCAGGAGTCGGTTCAAGCTCGGCGCTTTACGCCGCCGGGCATTTGTCTTCGCGGCGCTGCCCGCGGCTTGGCGCGCGGCTGGGCTTGCCGCACAAGTTGCCGGAGGCGAGGGGCGCGAAGGCGGCGTCGAGCGGAGGGCGGCGCCCGCTCCGCGGCCGCCCGAGAGCGAGCAACCGCCCAGCGCCGGCGGCCCCGTAGCCCTCGATGCAGTGCAGCTCGAAGTCAACCGCAGGATCGCGCCCGGGGATGGCGTTGCGCAGGCCGCCGCGGACGAGCTTCGCCGGCGCGGCAAAATCGGCCCGGACGACACCTTGGCGGCGGACGGCAAGAGCCGGGAGATAGCCGGCAAGACGATCGCGCGGCTGCGCCAGAAGCACAAGGGCGTCTCCGTCTATGCCGGGGAGGTGGCGGCGGTCGTGGAGGACGGCCGGCTCGTCAACATTCAGGGCAGCGCCGCCCCGGTGAGCGGCGTCGACCCTGTTCCCGCCAACGACTATCCAACCACGCTCGCTCTCGCCGGCGAACGGCTGGGTCAAGGCATCGCAGCGCGGGACGAAGGCGCCCCGGTCGTCTTTGCAGTCGCGCGCGGGCGCTTTCGTTTGGCTTGGGAAGGCGTAACCGCAATCGACGGGGTCGAGCAACGGACGGTCTTCGATGCCCGAACCGGGGAAGTCCTGCTGCGTTTTCCCGTTACGCTCGACTCGGGGCCCGATGCGCCGCGCTAGAAACATGCGGCGCGGCTGCGCAATCACGGCGTTCCTGTCCCTTGCGGCCTGCGGGGCCGCCTATGCGCAACCGGACCGCCGTGTGTACGACGTCGCCGCCGCTTGCCGCAATGCGCAGGTTTCCGGCCTGCTCCGCCCCCGACGTTTCCGTGCGGTTTTGCGCGTTGCCGCGAGCAAGTACGCGCGGACCGAAACATCCCGTTACTCCGGCGCGGAAGCCGAGCGCCTGTTTGCCATGTTGGGCGGGTATTACCGGTTCCTGCAGGACACGCTGGAAATGGACAGCTTCGACAACCGCGGCGCCCCTCTGGAAGCCTTTGTCAACGTCCGCTACCACGATGCCGTTCCGGGTCTGCCGCAATGCGTCGGCAGCGTCTTCAACGCGTTCTGGAGCGGCGACGCAAACGCGGCTTTTATCCCCGCCGCGGCATTGGATTACAGCGAGGTCGTCGGCCACGAGCTCGGCCATGCGGTCATCGACGAGGGCAGCGGCTTGATTTACCAAGGGCAGCCGGGCGCGTTGCACGAGGCGCTCGCCGATGCGTTCGGAGCCGCCTTCCGCGCATGGCTGGAGAACGGCGGCGCGGGCGTCCCGGAGCGCATTCCCGACAGCGGCTGGCAAATCCGCGCCCCCGGCGGCGTCTCGCGCGACATGCGCGCCCCCGGCAGCCTCGCGGTCCCGGGCGCGGGCGGGCGCTATCCCGATCATTTCGACGACTTTCGGCATTTCGCCGCACGGCACGACAACGGTGGCGTGCATATCAACTCGTCCATCGTCAACCAGAGTTTCTATCTGCTGGCGTCAGGCGGCCAACACCCCCGCCGGCGCTCCGGCCCGTTCGTGCAAGGCATCGGTTTGCGCAAGGCGATCGGCATATTCGGGTTGGCGGCTTCCGACCTGCTGACGAGCAATGCCGGCTTCGAGGCCGCACGGCATGCGTTCGCCCTGGCGGCCGCGATCCGGCACGGGAAATCCTCTCCCGAATGGGTTGCCGTGCATAGGGCGATGGATGCCGTCGGCATTCCGGGGAACTGGACTCGGCCCCCGCCGCCGCTGCAGACGAAGCCGCCCCCGGCGCCGCTGCAGACGAAACCGCCGCCGGCGCCTCTGCCGCCAACGTCCCCGCCGCCGCTCGAGACGCCGCCGCCGATGACAATGCCGGTCCCGCCAACAACCGGGCCGGTCCCGCTGCCGCCGCCAACGGCGAAAACCTCTCCGCCGATGACCAAGCCCGCGCCGCCTGCTGCCGTTCCCGGCAACGCAACCCCTTGGCTGCGCCTTTGCATCGCGGCGGCGCTCGTGCTGGCGGTCGTCGGCTACGCGCTCGTCAAGTTCCGTCCGGAAAACGCCCGCCCGGAAAGCGCCCCTGCGCCGCCCCCGCCGCCCGCGGCGCCGGCCGGCGCCGCGGGAATGTTGACCCCCGCCACCGGCTCGGCGCCGATTCCGTTGCCCCGCGACCTGCTTGCCTCCGCCGAGGGTCTCGTGATCGGCAGGGCGGCGGAATTGTGCCACGTGCAGATTCGCGATCCCCGAGTTTCGCGACGGCATCTGCGGCTGCGGCTCTCCGGCGAAGCGCTCCAGGTAGAGGACCTGAATTCCACCAGGGGCACGCAAGTGGACGCCGAACCGGCGCTGCCGTTCGAAGCCGTGCCGCTGCGCCCCGGCCAGACGCTGCGCATCGCCGCGCTCCCTTACCGCTTCACTTCTTCCTGAGCGGACCCGCGCTCGATCTTTTTGAAGATGCAGTAAGATACCGCTTGTGAGAAGCGAGGCATGGCGTTTCGAACTCTGACCGTCGGCCGCGGCGGCCGCGCCGACATCCGGCTCGACGACGCTTCCGCCAGCAGGCTGCATGCCGAGTTGACCTTGACCGCCGCCGGCCGCTGCTATCTGACGGACCGCAATGCCGGCGGCGGCACGCGCGTCCTGCGCGGCGGCGAATGGACGCCCCACCGGCAGGGCTACGTGGAACCCGGCGAGCGGGTGCGCTTTGGCGCATGCGAGACCGTCCTGGCCGATCTGCTGCGGGGCAGAAGCTTCCCGTCGCAGTCTCCACTGTCCGCCGTGCCGCGCCGCAACGCCGAGACCGGCGAAGTCGAGATGCAGGAACGGGAGCATGGATGAACCGGCTGGAAGACAGCGAGCGGCAGTACCGCGTCGCTACGGCGTTGGCGGCGTTGACGGCCGGATGCGCGGCGGTCGGCTTGCTGACGCTGGCGCTGCCCGCGCCGGCGGCGGACGCGGGCGGGTTTTCCGCCGCGGCGCTGCTGCTTGACCGCGGCAGCGCCGGCTACCCGCTGACCATTCAGAACGCCATGTGGCTGTTGTTCTTTTTCGGACTCGGCGAGCTTTGGGTCCGCCTGCGCCGCGCCCGCAGTGAAACCGAGCAATTCTTCGCGGGACTGCTTCCCGAAGACGAAAGCAGCATGTTGCGGGCGAAAGACCTCGCGCCGATCTACCGCGCGGTTCGCGTGGGACAGGCGCGCTATTATCGGCTGCAGCGGCTGATCGTGAGGGTCGTGCAGCAGTTTCAGGTCAGCCGCTCGATCGACAAGGCCAACGGCCTGTTGAACTCCAGCCTGGAATTGATGCAGCACGAGATCGAGCTCAAGTACAACATGCTGCGCTATCTGGTCTGGCTCATCCCCACCCTGGGCTTCATCGGCACGGTCATCGGCATCGCCCTGGCGTTGTCCGCCGCTTCCGCCCTGCCCAACCTGGACACGGCCGAAGCAGAGGAAATCACCGCTTGGTTCACGGCCATGACCGCGAAGCTGGGCGTCGCCTTCAGCACGACGCTGGTGGCCCTGGTCATGTCGGCGGTGCTGGTTTTTCTGCTGCACGTCGTCGAGGGCAAGGAAGAGGCGGCGCTGAACGGCGCCGGCCAATACTGCCTCGACAATCTGATCAACCGCCTCTACGAGGAATAGCGAGGAAGGGGAAGCGGCATGGCAAAGCAGCGCGGCCCGGACGGCGTGCCCGTCGATATCCCGTCGAGCGCGCCCGCGGAACAGGAAGGGGACGCGCCGACCGCGCCGCCCAAACGGCAGTCTCTGTTCGCGGAAGGGCGGTCTCTGTTCTCCGGCGCCGAAAAGACGACCAAGCCGCTCGGCGCGAGCGGCCGCAGCGGCTCGGACGGCGGCGAGCCGCGCACGATGGTAGTCGGCGGCTTCGGCAGCGCGGCTGCGGCCGACCCGGCCGCAGCCGGGGATGCCGCGGAGGCCGCGGCCGACCCCGTGGTCGGCTGGCTGGTCGTCACGGACGGCCCCGGCAAAGGCGCTTCGGTGCGCTTGGGCAACGGACAGAACAGCATCGGCCGGGGCGAGGGCTCCCGGGCGCGTCTGGACTTCGGCGACCGCCGGATTTCGCGCAACGACCATGCGGTTGTCACCTACGACCCCAGGAGCAACCGGTTCTTCATCCAACAAGGGCGCGGCGTCAACCTGGTCTATCTCGACGACGAACCCGTGCTCGCGCCGGCGCCGCTGCCGAACGGCAGCCACATTACCTTGGGCCGGACCGTCTTGCGCTTCGTGGCGCTGTGCGGCGACAAGTTTACCTGGCGGGACAAAGCCGGCGAGTGACCGTGGCGACCGATATCGCTTGGGGGCAGATCCGGGGGCGGCGCGAGTCACAGCAAGACCGGGCGGCCTGCACGTCGTGGCCGAACGACTACCATCTCCTGCTGCTGGCGGACGGCATCGGCGGATACGCCGCGGGCGATACGGCGAGCGCCCTGGCGGTAGAGAGCTTTCGCCGCGCTTTTATTGCCTCCGACGGTCTGGGACCCCGGCGGCGCCTGCTCGGGGCGCTGCACGCGGCGAACGCGGCCCTGGCCGAGCGCATCCGCGCCGAGCCGCAATTGGCGGGCATGGGAACTACGCTGCTGGCGGCCGCAGCGGACGGCGATTCGCTGCGTTGGGTCAGCGTGGGCGACAGCCCGCTATGGCTGTTCCGCGGCGGCGGGATGCGCCGCTTGAACGAAAACCACTCGATGGCCGCCGTGCTCGACAGGCGCGCCGCGGCCGGAGAAATCGCGGCGGAAGAAGCCGCCGGCTCGCCCGAGCGCTCGCGGCTGCTGGAGGCCCTGCTCGGCGAAGAGTTGGAGTTGATCGACGCCCCGGCGGAAGCCCTCCCGCTGCAGCCGGGGGATACCGTCATGCTGGCCAGCGACGGGGTCGAAACCTGCTCGCCCGAAGAGTTGCGCGCCGTCGTTGCCGGCGGGGCGGCGTCTCCGGCCGATGCGCTCGTCAACGCGGTCTTGCAGGCCGTGGCAAGTCATCACCGGCCGGCGCAGGACAACGCCACTGCGATCGTGCTGAAGATGCCCTGCAGAGACCACGCAGCGGAGGCTCCGTGAGAAGAACGGCGCGGATACTGTCTTGCGTACTGGCCGCGGCGGCGCCCGCGGCCGCCGAGAGCGTGTTCCCCATTATCGTCGAGCGGGACGGCGTGGAGACGGCGCGCGGGCTGGGCGCGCTTGTCGCCGAAGAGCGGCTGCTGACCGCCGCCGCCTTATTGGCCCAGGGGGACCGCTGGCTGGCGCCGGCGGCCAAGCTTGTGGCGAGCAGTGCCGATACCGGTCTGGCGCTGGTCGCGGCGCCCGGTCTCGACGGCGACCCGCTGACGCTGGCCAAGCAGGCCTCGGGCGCAGGCCGCCGGGTTTACCTGTTGTTCCCCGAAGGCGAGCGGCGCGAAGGGGTCATGCACTCCATCGGCGAGGTTTACCGCTTCAGCGCCGTCCCCGGAGAGCGCGGCGCCGGCGCGCCGCTGATGAACAACTGCAGCGAATTGCTGGCGGTCGGCCGGATGCCGGACGCGGCGGGCGGACAGGGCGAACCCGCCGGGGTCAGCGGCATTCTGCCGGAGGTCAAGGCGTTCCTGGCGGCGCACAAGACCGCGTTTGCAGAGGCCGCCGCGGAATGCCCTTCCCTGGCGCAGCAAATCGCCGCGCGGGAGGAAGCGGAAAAGAAGCTGCAAGCGGAGATCGCCGAGAAAGAAGAGCAACTCGAGGAACTGCGGCGAAACGAGGGTGAGCATCGGGAGGAGGCCGCGAAGCTCGCCGGCGATCTCGACGGACTGCGCCAATCCCTCGCGGACAGCCAAGCGTCCACGGAGGAACTCCAGGCGCGTTCCGCAAAGCTCGAGCGGGAAGTCCGGGAGAAAGACGCGGCGCTCGCGGAACTGCAAGAGGAGCGGCGGCGGTTGTGGATCGCCGGCGCCGCGGCCGGAGCGCTGGCGCTGCTCATCGGCGCGCTGATGGGCCGCCGGCTGCGCCTGCGCCGGCAGGCGCTGCGGCGCTCCGACGCGGAGTTGGCGGCCGCCCGCGCCGGCCTGGAGCGCAGCGCCGCAACGTTCGCCGACGTCGTTCTGCTCGGCGAGGGGCCGGACGGCCGGGAGTTGCGCCTCAAAATCAACGGCCGCGCTTTGGCGCGGTCCGACGACGGCCAAGTGATCGGCCGCGCCTCCGCCGACGCGGACTACGTGCTCACGTTGGACAGCGTCTCCCGGCGGCACGCGCGCCTGCGCGTAGAAGGCGGCGCGATGACTGTCGAAGACCTGAACAGTCTGAACGGCTCCGGCGTGGACGGCGTCGAGCTGCAACCCGGCGAGAGGCGCGTCGTCCAGGACGGGGCGCGCCTTACGCTGGGCGGCGCCGAGTTTCAGGTCTTCTTTCTGGAGGACGGCGAACAGTGAGGCCGCGCAGCCGCGAGATCAACATTTTTTCCATGTCCGCGCTGGACCTGTTCGCCTCCGGCATGGGCGCGTTCATCCTGCTGGCGCTGGTGGGGCTGGTCTTCTTCCCCAACAGGGGGGATTCCGACGAGCGCGTCGCGGAGGTCAAGGAAGCGCTGGCGCAGGCGCGTCAAGAGCGCGACCGAGCGCGGCGGGAACGCGACGCCGCCCGAAGCCGAATCGAAGAAGCGGAACGGACGCGGCAGGAACTCGTCCGGGCGCGGCAAGAGATCGACGTCTTCAAGAGCCGTCTCGAGGAAACGGCGCAGGCGGATCGGGATCTCGACCGGGCGCGGCAGGAACGCGATGCGCTCGAAAGCAGCATCGAGGCGTCCGAGCGGGCGCGGCGAGAGCTCGAGAAGCGGGTCACGGAAGCGCAAAAGCAACTCAAGGAAATCGAGATTCCCGATATCGACATCGTGATCTGCCTGGACGTGACGGGCAGCATGGGGGATCAGATCGCAGGGCTGCAGCAGCAGATCGTGGACCTGGCGAACGTGCTGGACGCGCTGGCGCCGTCCGCGGGCGTGGGCGTCGTGGCCTTCGGGGACAGGGCTTGGCGCCGCCCGCTGTACGTGCAGCGGATCGTCGAGACGGCGCAAACGGCGGCGCTGCAAAGATTCGTCGATACGCTGTCGCCGGCAATGGGCTATACGCGGGCCAACGATCCGAATGCGGACACGCCCGAGGCGGTGGCGATGGCGCTGGACGAAGCCGCAAGTCTGAACTGGCGCGCCGTCAGTCAGCGCCGCTACATCGTCGTGGTGACGGACAACCCGGCCTACCCTGATAAAGTGGAAGCGGCCAAGCGAACGGCCCGGGCGTTCGCCTCGGCTGACGGGCAGCGCGTCTCCACGGTGCGGGCGAACGCGACCGCCGATCAAGAAGGTAAGGCGGAACCGTTCTTGCGGGCTCTTGCCGCGGCGGGCAACGGGGAGTTCGTCGATGCGGCGGGCGGCGGGTCGATGATCGCGAGCGTGCTGATGGCCGTCCTGAGCAAGTGAAACGATGACGGCGATTTCGAGCGGCGGACAGGAGCGGCGCGATGCGCTGCCGCGCGGGACCGTGCTGCGCGATTACACGATCGAGCGGGTGCTGGGGCACGGCGGCTTCGGCATCGTCTATCGGGCGCGGCACAACGAGTTGGGCAACCGCGTCGCCGTCAAAGAGTACCTGCCCGTCGAGTTGGCGCTGCGCGAAGGCTTGAGCGTGCAGATCCGCAGCACGGAGAGCCGGGGGCACTACGAGGACGGCCTGCGGCGCTTCCGCGACGAGGCGCGGGCGCTGATCGACTTCCAGAGCCATGCGAGCATCGTCTCCTGCCGGGAATTCTTCCGCGCCAACGGCACGGCCTATCTGGTGATGGAGTACGAAGAGGGGCTGCCGCTGTCCGAATTGCTGGCGCGGCGCGAGGCGGCGGGCCGTCCGTTCGCGGAAGCGGACCTGCTGGCGGTCATGGTTCCGCTGCTGGAAGGCTTGGCGCGGGTGCATGAGGCGGGGGCGCTGCACCGCGACATCAAGCCGTCGAACGTTCTGGTGCGGCGCTCGGACGAGCGGCCGGTGCTGATCGACTTCGGGGCGGCGAAGCAGGCGGCGGCGGAGCGCAGCAAGTCTATGGCGCCGTACACGGAGGGCTACGCGGCTTTGGAGCAGGTGGGGGAGGGAGAGTTGGGGCCGTGGACGGATCTGTACGCGGCGGGGGCGGTGATGTGGCGCATGGTCGCCGGCGGGAAGCGGCCGTGGGAGCCGCCGAATCCGGTGAAGGTGGAGAAGCGGGCGAACGCGGCGCTACGGGGAGGCGCGGACCCCATGCCGTCGGCCCGGGAGTTGGGCGCGGGGCGGTTTTCGCCTGGGGTGTTGGCGGCCATCGACCGCTGCCTGAAGCTGAACGAGAGGGAGCGGGTACGGGATTGCCGAGAGTTGCTGGACCTGCTGCGGGGGGTCGGCAGACCGGGCTCTGGATCGACAATGCAAGCTCCTGTGGATGAAAAAGAGACTGCATGGCAAGAAGAGTCTGAAGAAGGGGTTGGCCCGACGGTGGTGGGGATACCAACGGATCCCGTGGCGCGGAATGAGTGGGGGAGTTTCGTTGTGATGGCGATGTTGACGATGGCAGGGATTGTGGTGGTGTATGGGATGCTGACGGCGTGGATGTATCCCGATGAACAGGAAGCGTTGCCGATGTTCCGAGACTGCGATGTCTGTCCGCAGATGGTGGTGATTTCTGCGGGGAGTTTCCTGATGGGCTCGCCGGAGAGCGAGGAGGGGCGGTATGCCGCCGAGGGTCCGCAGCACAGGGTGGAGATCCCGGAGGCATTTGCTGTGGGCGCGTACGAGGTGACGTTCGAGGAGTGGGACGCCTGTGTGGCTGAGGGGGGCTGCGGGGGCTACCGACCGGACGATGCGGGCTGGGGCCGGGGGGCGCGTCCGGTGATCGGGGTGAGTTGGGAGGATGCCCGGGACTATGTGCGCTGGTTGAGCGGAAGGACGGGGGAGGAGTATCGGTTATTGAGCGAGGCGGAGTGGGAGTACGCGGCGCGGGCGGGGACGCGGACGCGGTACAGCTTCGGGGACGACATAAGTCCGAGTCAGGCGAACTATTGGGATTCGGGCCATAGGAAGACAGTACCGGTGGGGTCGTATAGACCGAACGGCTTTGGGCTGTACGACATGCATGGGAACGTTTATGAATGGGTTCAGGATTGTTGGAATGGCAATTATGACGGAGCGCCGCGAGACGGGAGAGCGTGGGAGAGCGGGGATTGTTCACTCCGCGTTTTGCGCGGCGGCTCCTGGTACCACCTCCCGGGGGACCTCCGTTCGGCGAGCCGTCCCTGGAACTTTGCCGGTAGCCGCAACCTCAGCTACGGCTTCCGTGTGGCCCGGACGCTCACGCCGTGAATCTTTACTTCTTTACCTCATGCGGAGAATAGGCAAGGAGGCTTCGCTGGAGAGAGGAAAAGAGTGGGGGGACTGGGGGGCTTGGCCCCCCAGAGGAATTTTTTGCGGCGATACGGGGGTAGATGAAAGGTTTAACGCGCGATGGGCGAGCCGGGAAAGGACGAGCAAGGGAACCCGGCGGGCCGGTCGAGAGTTTGCGCGACGGGGACGGCGCTCGCTGTGTTGGCGGTCTCGGTCTAAATCCTTACCTTTTTACTTCATGCGGGCGGTCGGACAACTGGGTTCGGGGGTTCATCGACGAAGCTTGCGGGACGATACCCGCAGCGCGCTGCCGTCTTTGTCGTCGCTGCTCCGGCGCGAATTTTGCAGTGCATCGCGGAGATCGTGGGTAGGCGCTTTCTGCCGCTTCGACCGCGTGGACAGCGCCGCAGGGAGCAACAAGCCGGGTGATATCAAGGTGGAGATTTTTTGCAAGAAAATTTGCTGGCAACTTCAATGGAAATATTATAAGCGTTTTTAATTCAACAGGATAAGATTTTTTTAGATGATTATTTTTTGCGAGAAAATTTGCCGCCAAAGAGTTACGCTGAGTATATGCCGCAAGTTATTCAGTACGCGTTGCCGGCGGACTGGATCCGGTATGACCGGAGGGCCGTCGAGAAACGGCTGCTGAACGCGAAGGTGGAGATCCGGGTCTTGCAGGCCATTCCGTTTCAGCGGCGCTGGGTCGCCGAGTTGCAGAATGTCCACCTCAAGATGGAAGTTTCGGGAACGTCGCGGATCGAGGGGGCGGATTTCGCCGCGAACGAATTGGAAGAGGCGCTGCGGGCCGAAACGCCGAAGCAACTCCGTACGCGGTCGCAACGACAGGCGAGCGCAGCTAAGCAAACCTATCGGAACCTCGCAGACATGCCCGACGACCGGCTCGTCACGGTCGATCTGATTCGAGAGGTCCATCGCTCGATCGTGCTCGGCTGCGACGACGACCGCTGCGAGCCCGGAGGTCTCAGGAAAGCGGACCAGAACGTTACGTTCGGAATGCCGAGACACCGCGGGGTCGCGGGCGGCAAGCCGTGCGCGGAGGCCCTGGAGCGCCTGACGCGCGCGGCGGCGGCCTCATTCCGGGAGCACGACCCGCTTATCCGGGCGTTGGCCCTTCATTACCACTTCGCGGCGATGCACCCGTTCCTGGACGGCAACGGGCGGACGGCCCGAGCGCTGGAGGCGTTGATGCTGCAGCGCGCAGGCCTCAAGGATGCGCTGTTCGTTCCCATGTCGAACTACTATTACGACAACAAGGAAGACTATCTGGCCGCGTTGACCCAAGTGCGCGAACGCAGCCACGACCTGACCCCGTTCCTGAACTTCGCTCTGGAAGGGATCGCCGCGGAAGTCTCGCGGGTGACCGGACGGCTCAGAAAAGCGGTGCAGAAGGAATTGTTCCGGGGTCTTATGCATGAATTGTTCGCGCGGCTGGAAAGCACGCGCAAGCGGGTGATCGTCAAGCGCCAACTCATGCTCCTCGACTATCTCCTGGATAAAGACGGCGAAATCGAATGGCGGCAACTCGTTCGAGAGGTAAAGGAGCATTACGCGTCCCGCAAGAATCCCCTTGCGGCGGTCGTGCGCGACATCAATCGGCTCGGCGCGCTCGGGGCTGTCACCGTCAGGTCAGACGATAAAAAAATCTACATCGGGGTCGATCTCGATTGGCCCGCCAAGATTACGGCTGTCGAGTTTTTCGAAACCCTGGAACGATTGCCCAAATCCAAGAGTTATGGCTTTCTGGTTCCTTCACGCCGTCCGCCCGCTTCGGCGGCGGTGAAAACCGAGTCGAAATAACCGGCAAGCTATACACCGGCGGGGCGAGCCGGCTATAATGATTGCAGTCTTCACCCGCCTGAGCGAGGTTGGTTGACAGGGATAGCCGCACACTCCCTTTTCCGCGAGGTCAATCGATGGCCACAGTCGATGTTTTTGCTCCGGGCGAAGCTCTAGCCCCCACAAGCCGCGAGGTCGTAAACGACTTCAGCATTCAGGTCGCCACCGTCAACGGCTCCGGCAGCCAGTCGGCGAATCTCATTTTGCTGCGGGCGTTGTTCCAAATGGGCATTCCCGTGTCGGGCAAGAATCTGTTCCCGTCGAATATCGCCGGTCTGCCGACGTGGTACACGATCCGCGCCAGCAAGCACGGCTTCGTCGGCAGGAAGAAAGAGATCGACTTCGTCGTCGCGATGAACCCCGAAACGGCCCGCGAGGACGTCATCAATCTCGATCCCGGGGCGGCGGTGCTCTACGACGAGCCGCTGAATTTGAAAGCGTTACGCTCGGACGTTTACTTCTACGCCGTGCCGTTCGACAGGCTGGTCGCCCCGCTGGCGCCGCCGAAGTTCCGCAAGCTCGTGCGCAACATCATTTACGACGGCGTCCTGGCCTACCTGCTCGGCATCGAGATGGAGGAGATCGAGAAAGCGCTGTTCAAGCAATTCGCGACCAAGCTCAAGGCGGCGGAGATGAACTGGGCGGCGGCGCAGGCGGGTTTCTCCTGGGCGGCGGAAAACCTGGAGAAAGTCGATCCGTTCCGCTTGCAGCGGATGGACGAGAACCAGGACAAGATCGTTATCGAGGGCAACGCCGCGGCGGCTCTGGGCGCGGTCTTCGGCGGCGTGGGCGTGATCAGTTGGTATCCGATCACGCCGTCGTCGTCGCTGGCGGAAGCGGCGCAGGGCTATCTGAAGCGGTTCCGCATCGACAAGAAGACAGGCAAGGCCACGTTCGCCGTCATCCAGGCGGAAGACGAGCTCGCTTCGATCGGCATGGCCATCGGCGCCGGCTGGGCGGGCGCGCGGGCGATGACGACGACCGCGGGGCCCGGCATCTCGCTGATGTCGGAGTTCGTCGGACTGGCCCATTTCGCCGAGATTCCCGTCGTGTTGATCGACGTGCAAAGAATGGGCCCCTCGACGGGCCTGCCGACCCGCACCTCGCAAGGCGATCTGCTTTCCTCGGCGACCTTGTCGCATGGCGACACGATGCACCCCTTGCTCATTCCGGCCAATCCGCAGGAGTGCTTTGAACTTTCCGCGCGATCGTTCGACATCGCCGAGCGATTGCAGGCCCCGATCTTTGTCATGCTCGACCTCGATCTGGGCATGAATTACTGGATGTCGGAAAAATTCGAATATCCCGATTGGGACATGGACCGCGGCAAAGTGCTCACGGCGGAAGACATCGAAGCCCTGCAAGGCGATTGGGGCCGTTACCGCGACGTGGACGGCGACGGGATTCCCTACCGCACGCTGCCGGGCGCCAGGCACCCGCAGGCCGCTTATTTCACCCGCGGCACGGGCCACAATGCGGATGCCGGCTACAGCGAGCGCGAAGACGACTGGAGCGAGAATCTCGACCGCCTCAAAAAGAAAATGATCGAGGCTCGAAAACTGCTCCCGCACCCGATTGTCCGGGACAACGAGAAAGCGAATATCGGCTTCATCGCCGCGGGCACGAGCGACGACGCGGTGTGCGAAAGCCAGGATCAGCTTGCGCGGGAACAAAACCTCGAGACCGCGTATTGCCGCGTGCGCGGATTTCCGTTCAGCGATCTCACGGGCGAGTTCATCGCCCGCTACGAGCGCATCTATGTAGTCGATCAGAACCGCGACGGCCAGTTGCATATGCTCTTGCGCCGGCAGTTCCCCGAATTCCACGACCGCCTGCGCAGCATTTGCTACTACGGCGGAATGCCGCTCGACGCCCGCACCGTTACCGACGCCCTGATAGAGAGGGAGGGTCTATGACCGCCGCCGCCGCGCCGCGCAAGAGGGCGCCCAAGATCAACCGCATCGGATTGGACCTCGAGCCCTACCGCGGTCTGAAAACGACTCTCTGCGCGGGCTGCGGCCACAACTCGATTTCCGAGCGCATTGTCGAGTGCTTCTTCGAGATGGGCATCGACCCGACCCAGGTCATCAAGCTGTCCGGGATCGGCTGCTCTTCGAAGTCCCCGGCGTATTTCCTGAGCATGTCGCACGGCTTCAACTCCGTACACGGACGCATGCCCTCGGTCGGCACCGGCGCCGTGCTGGCGAACAAGGACTTGATGGCGCTGGGCGTCACCGGGGACGGCGATACCGCGTCGATCGGCATCGGCCAGTACGTCCATCTGATGCGGCGCAATCTGCCGATCGTTTACATCATCGAAGACAATGGCTGCTACGGGCTGACCAAGGGGCAGTTTTCGGCGACGGCCGACCTGGGCTCGACGCTCAAGACAGGCATCGCCAACGATCTTCCGCCGATCGATACCTGCTCGCTGGCGATCCAACTCGGCGCAACGTACGTCGCCAGGTCTTTCTCGGGCGACAAGAAGCAGCTTCAGGCCGTTTTCAAGGGCGCCATGGGGCACCGCGGCACGTCCGTCATCGACGTGATCTCGCCCTGCGTCACCTTCAACGATCACCGCGGCTCGACAAGGAGCTACCAGTACGTGCGGGACAATCGCACCGACCTGCAGACGATCGGATTCGTGCCCTACTTCGACGAAATTCACCTCGAGAACGGATTCGCTCCCGGCAGCGTGCGCGAGATCGAAATGCACGACGGCTCGAAGCTGCGTCTCGAAAAGATCGAAGAGGATTACGATCCCGGCGACCGCCTGCGGGCGATCGAGCGGGTCGAGACCGCCACGGAAAAGGGACAGATTCTCACCGGCGTGTTCTACGTCAACACCGAGAAGCCGAACTTTATCGACCTGCTGAACCTGGACGAGACGCCGATCGCCCGCTTGCCGCAGTCGCGGTTGCGGCCGGAACCCGGCGCTCTCGATGAGGTCATGGAAGAATTGACGTAGGTTTTTTACCGCAGCGGGACGATCTGCGGCGGGTCGCCGGAAATGGCGAAGCGGATTGTCCGGTCATCGCCTCTGTCCTCGCACCGGGGGATGCGGTCTTCGGAGTAGTAGCGCAGCCCGTATTCCGTGTGCCGCCGCACATCTCCAATGCATAGTTGCGGGATGCGCGCGCGGCGCTCGAAATAGAGTTCGCGGGCGCCGGCGAGTCGGCTGACGGCCGGATAGGTTTCGAATTTCAACAGCGTCAGCAGCAGCGTTGCCGCCGCGGCAACCGCGGCAAGCGCGCGCAGGCCGCCGAAGCGAACGACGGCGAACGCCGTCAACGCGACTGCCGCGGCGCTCGCGGCGCCGAAAACGAACAGTTCGCCAAAGGCGACGGACGCCCAGGCTTTGCCCAATCCGTCCGCCAGAGCCCGGGGCAGCAGCAGCGCCGCCAGGGGGATCGATAGCAGCGAAGCCGTCGCGACAAGAGCCGCGGCGCGGGACGGCCGGCGGACCCAGCCGACCGCCAGCAGCACCGCCAGCGGCGGCAAGGCCGGCAAAACGTATCCCGGCAGCTTGTTGACCGCAACCGAGAACAGCAGCAGCAGCCCGCCGGCCCAGGCGGCCAAGAAACGCAAGCGGCGGTCGGCGACGATCTCGGCGGGGCGCAGCGTCGCCAGCAGCGGCGTCCACGGCAGCAGAAACAGAGCCGTCACCGGCAGATAGAACCAAAAGGGTTGAACGTGTTCGAGCGAAGAGGTGAAAAACCGCTCGACGTGATGTTTCCAGACGAACTCCGACCAGAACGCCCGGCCGTTCCGCGCCAGGCAGGCGCCGTACCAAGGCAAGGCAACGAGCGCGAACGGCAGCAGCGTACGTGGACCGACGAGGGCGAGCGCCCGGCGCGGGGTTTCCCAGAGCAGCGGCAGCAGCGCAAGAAAGGCGATCGCCGGCGCCGCCAGCCCCTTCGACAGCACGGCAAGACCGAGCAGCGCGCCGAAGGCGGGCAGCGCCGTCCGCTTTTCCGCGGGGTTGTCGATCCACGGCAGCAGGCACAGCAGCGCGGCGGCGGTGAAAACGGCCAGCGGCATGTCGAATCCGCCGATATCGCCGAACGCCACCCAGCCCGCCGAGGTAGCCAGGATCAATGCCGCCGCCCGCGCCTCCGCCGGCCCAAAATGCCGGCGGACAATCCAATAAAAGAAGCCGAGAAAACTCAGCCCCAGCAGCGCCGCGGGCACGCGCGTGAAGTCCTCGAATCCGGCCGCGTAGGCCGCGGCTCCCAGCCAGTAGAGCAGGATCGGTTTCTCGAACCACGGCTCGCCCCACAGCACGGGCGTGATCCAGTCTCCGCTTGCGGCCATCGCGCGCGCAATGGAGGCGTAGCGGGGCTCGTCGGGGCCGACCAAGCCGCGCAGGCCGAGCGGGGCTAGATAGAGAACCGCCGCGCCGAAAACGACGCATACGCAGACGATCGCTTGCGAACGCTTCACTGCGTGAGAGGGGTGATGACGATGCGGCGGAACTCGACGGCGCCGTGGTCGCCTTGCAGGGTGATCGGTCCGGGCCGGTCCTCGCGCCAGTCGCTGGCCATGGCGGTGAAGCCCTCCACGATCCGGCGGTCGATCGTTTTCCTGCCGTTGAGGACGACGGTCAATTCGCGCCCCACGAGACGGATATCGAACGTCTGCCACTCGTCCGCCTTGCGGCTGGCGTTGACCGCCGGCGCGATGCGTCCGTAGAGCGCGCCGTTACCGTGGTCGCTCGCCGGCTGCCCGTAATCGTCGAGAATTTGGATCTCGTAGCGCCCGCGCAGGCCGATCCCGCCGTTCATCTTCGGGCGGACGCGGTATTCCATCTGCAGCCGGAAATTCCAGAAGCGGCCCTTCGTCATCAGGATGTCGGCATGTTCGCGGTTCTTCATCACGCCGTCTTCGACGTACCACTCTTTTTCGCGGCCGGGGCGCAGCGTGCGCCAACGGTTCAGATTCTTGCCGTCGAAAAGCGCCAGCGGCTCGCCTTCCGTCCACGAGCCGTCGTCCTTGTCGGCAATGACCGGCGCGCGGCGGCCGTACCAGAGCAGCGCGCCGGTCGCGCGCTGCGCGGCGCCCAACAGGTTGTCCCCGCGCAGCGCGGCGGAAACCGGAGTCTCAATGATTTCGCCGGTGCGGTTCGAGCGGCGCTCCAGATGGAAACGCAAGTGGCCGCGCTCGATGCGCGCATTGTGCATGGCGTCGAGCTGCCCGCCAGGGCCGCCGCCGATCATCCAGCCCGTGATCTTCCCGGTTCCCGCGCCGTTGACTTCGAGCCACAGGACGCGGCCGTTGTTGTCACCGGCGGGTTCGATCGTCCAGCGCCCGTTGAACGCTTCATTGCCGGCAAAGAGCGCGCCGGCGGCGGCAAGCAGCAACGGAAATGTGCGTTTCATGAAAACCCCGCCCTATGATAGCGCCAATGCGCCGGCAGCTTGGTTTTCATCCGCAATTTCCCGGTTTCAGGTCTTGACAGAATGCGTTGCTTATAACCATAGTGATATGCGTAGGAGGAGTGTATATGAAATCCGGCGCCGTTTTTCTAGGGGGAGTCCTGTTGCTGTCGGCGGCATGGGTCTTGTCCGCCAATCCGCGCGAGGCGCCCCAATTCAGCGAGCGGCAGCGCTCTTACTGGGCCTTCCAGCCGGTGGCCGCGCCTGAAGTACCGGCGGACAGCGCGGGCGCCCCGATCGACGCTTTCGTCCGCGCCCGGCTGGCGGAGAAACAACTGGATCTCTCGCCGCCCGCGGACAAAGTTACCCTTATCCGCCGCGCGTCGTTCGACCTGACCGGGCTGCCGCCCACGCCCGAAGAGGTCGAAACGTTTGTCCGGGACGATTCCCCCGACGCCTTCGCCAAGCTCGTCGACCGCCTGCTCGACTCGCCGCGCTACGGCGAAAGGTGGGCGCGGCACTGGCTGGACCTGGCGCGTTATGCCGAGAGCGAGGGCTTCAAATCCGACGAGACGCGCCCCAACGCTTGGCGCTACCGCGACTACGTGATCGATGCTTTCAACTCCGACAAGCCCTATGACCGCTTTGTCCAGGAACAGATCGCCGGCGACGAGCTCTGGCCCGAAAGCGCTGAGGCGCGCGTCGCCACCGGTTTCAACCGTCACTACGCGGACGAGACGAACGCCGCCATCCTCATGCAGCGGCGTTCGGAAATTCTGCTCGATATCACGGACACGGTCGGGGCGACCTTCATGGGCCTGACCTACGGCTGCGCCAAGTGCCACGACCACAAGTTCGACCCGATCCTTCAGGCCGACTATTACCGCCTGCAAGCGTTCTTCGCCAACGTGACCGAGGACGACGAGGTCGTGCTGCTGAGCGAAAAAGAGCACGGCGAACACAAGCGCAAGCTCGCCGCCTGGCAGGAGGCGACCCGGGAAATCCGCGCCGAAATGCAGGCATTGCTGGCGGAAAAGCGCGAAGAGACCGAGCGCGATCAAATCCACCGCCGGGCCGCCGAGACGCAGGCCGCCTATGCCAAGCCGCCCGAGCAGCGGACGATGTACGAGCGGCTGATGCTGCAGAAACATCAGTGGGCGCTGCGCTACTTCACCGACGAAAAGTTGGCCGCGTCGCTGAAAGACGAGAAGAAAGCGCGGTACAAGGAACTGGAGCAGGAGTTGGCGAAGTTCGAAGCGCAGCGCCCCGGCGAGCTTCCTCTCGGCAGCGGACTGGCCGAGTTGGGTCCCGAGGCGCCGCCCACGCACATCCTCTCGCTGGCGAACTTCGCGGCGCCGCAGCAGGAAGTCCAACCGGGCTTCCTGTCCATCCTCGATGCGGCGCCCGCCCGTTACCAACCGCCGGCGAACGGCAAGACATCCGGACGCCGCACAGCCCTGGCGATGTGGCTTACCGACCCGGACAACCCGCTGACCGGCCGCGTCATGGCCAACCGTTTGTGGCACTACCACTTCGGCCAGGGGATTGTGCGTACGCCCAGCGATTTCGGGCTGATGGGCGAGCGGCCGACGCATCCCGAATTGCTCGATTACCTGGCCAAGGAGTTCGTCGGCAACGGCTGGAGCCTGAAGCGCATGCACCGGCTGATTATGAACTCCGAGACGTATAAGCAGGCGTCCGCTCACGTGGAGGCCGCAGCGCAGGCTGACCCGTTCAACAAGCTGTTGTGGCGTTTTCCGCCGCAACGGCTGGAGGGCGAGGTGATTCGCGATTCGATGCTGGCGGTGGCGGGCAAGCTCAACACCCAAATGGGCGGGCCGAGCATTTTCCCCACACTGCCCGCCGGCGCCGCCGAGCCCCGCGGCGGTTGGGATACATCGGAATCCGCGGCGGATCAGAACCGGCGCAGCATCTACATCTTCGTGCGGCGCAACGCGCGCTATCCGATGCTCGAGTCGTTCGACATGCCCGATACGCATGAGGCTTGCGCGCGGCGCAATACGACGACCTCGGCGCCGCAAGCCTTGGCGCTGCTCAACAGCCTGCACACGGTCGAATGGGCCAAGGGATTCGCCGGGCGCGTCGTCGAGCGGGCCGGCGCCGACGCGGCAAAGCAGGTGGACGAAGCGTACCGCCTGGCCTATTCCCGCCGGCCGGACGCTTGGGAAAAAGACACGGCTCTGACGTTTTTCGACAGGCAGAGCCAAATCATCGCCGAGCGGGCGGCGGCCGGCAAGACGGTCTCGGCCCCCGAACGGCTTCCCTCCGGCATGAGCCGCGAGCAAGGCGCCGCCCTCGTGGACTTCTGCCACGCGCTGCTCAATTCCAACGAGTTCGTCTATCGCAACTAAAAGGAGACTCCAATGGCCTCGCCGCATCGTCCTCGGTTTTCCCTGCGCTCGCGCCGGGAGTTTCTCACTCATGCCGGCAGCGGGCTCGGCGCCCTGGCGCTGACGTCTCTGCTGGGCGAAAGCGGCTTGGCCGCGGCGGGCGGCGGCCCGCTCGAGGCAAAAGAACCGCACCATAAGCCCACGGCCAAGTCGGTCATCTGGTGCTTCATGGAAGGCGGCCCCAGCCACATCGACACGTTCGATCCCAAGCCCGCGCTGGAGAAGTACGCGGGGCAGCCCATGCCGGAGTCGTACGGGCGTCCGGCAACCGCGATGCCCGGCACGGCGAACAATGCCTTGATGCCGTCGCAGCGCGAGTGGGCGCAATACGGCGAAAGCGGATTGTGGGTATCGAACTGGTATCCGCATGTGGCCCGGCACGTCGACGACTTGGCGGTAATCCGCTCCTGCCAGGCCGACGGCTTGAATCACGTCGGCTCCGTGTGCCAGATGAACACCGGCTCGATCCTCGCGGGACGCCCCTCGATGGGCGCCTGGGTGACTTACGGCCTCGGCGCCGCGAACCGCAACCTGCCGACCTTCGTCATCCTCAACGACGAAGTGCGCATCAACGGCGGCGCCAAAAACTGGAGCGCGGGATTTTTGCCGGCGACGTATCAGGGAACGCTCTTTCAACAGGAAGGCGCGCCGATTCTCAACCTCGAGCCGCCGGAGACGGTCGGCGACCGCCAGCAGCGCGGCAAGCTCGATCTGCTCGGCGCCCTGAACCGCCGGCACGCGGAAAAGCATCCGCACGAGAGCGAATTGGACGCCCGGCTCGAATCTTACGAGCTTGCCTACCGCATGCAGGCGCATGCGCCCGAGGCGATCGACCTGACCAAGGAATCGGAAGCGACCAAGAAGCTCTACGGCATCGGGCAAGAGCCTACCGACCGCTACGGGACGAATCTGCTGCTGGCGCGGCGGCTGGTCGAACGCGGCGTAAGATTCGTCGAGGCTTATTGCGGCGGCTGGGACGCGCACCGCAAAATCGAGGAAAACCACACCAAATGGTGCGGCGTATCCGACAAACCGATCGCCGGTTTGCTGGCCGATCTCAAGTCGCGCGGCCTGCTCGACGAGACGCTTGTCGTCTGGGGCGGCGAGTTCGGCCGCACGCCGTTCAACGAGAAGGGCGACGGCCGCGATCACAATCCTTGGGGCTTCACGATCTGGATGGCCGGCGGCGGCGTCAAAGGCGGCCAGACAATCGGGACGACCGATGAGATCGGCCTGCGCGCGGTCGAAAAACCTTACCATGTGCATGACATTCACGCCACGATCTTGCACTTGCTGGGACTCAACCATCTCGACCTGACTTACCTGCACAACGGGCGTTCCGAGAGGCCCACCGTCAACGGCGGGAAGCTGATCGCGGAAGCGCCGGCATAGCGCCGGCGGATCGTTTCCCGGCAGCGATACCCAATAGAGATGAGAGTGCCGGGTTCCGGGAACCTCTACGAAAAATCCATCGGCGCGGCCGTCCGCCGCATGGAGCCGGCCAAGCCGCGCCTGTCGGCCGGCGTTATCCCCTATCGTTTCAACGCCGGCGGCGAGCTCGAAATCTACTGGGTGCGGCGGTCGCGGAAGCTGCGCTTCATGGGCGGCTGGCGCGCCTTTCCCGGCGGCCGCCTGGCGGACTCCGACGCGGCCGTCCCGCTTACCGGGGAGCTTCCCGATGCGCAGATTTACCACCATTCCGGCCCGCCGGCGGCGCATCCAGTCTGCGCGCTCCGCGAGCTTTTCGAAGAAACGGGCTTGCTCGCCGTGCGCGGCGGCCTGCCGCCGGCCGCGGTTCTCGCCGGCGCGCGCGAAAAGCTGCTCGCGGACGACATGGATTTTGCAGCTTGGCTCAAGCGGCATTCCCTCTATCTGGATCAGTCGCGCTTGCGCTACGCCGGACGCTGGGTAACGCCGCCGTTGTCACGGGTTCGCTTCGACGCGACGTTTTTTCTACTGGAGTGGCCGCGCGAAGAAGCGCTGCAGCCGACCGTCATCCCCGGCGAGCTGGTCGGCGGCGAATGGACGCCGCCGGCGGTTGCCGTAAGCCGCTGGGCGGCGGGCGAAGCGCTGCTCGCGCAGCCCACGCTCCAGACCTTGCGCATCCTTGCCGCGCACGGCGTGGAGAACGGGCTGCCGCGCCTGGCGGAATTTCACGGCCGCGAACCCGATGCGCCGAAAGCGATCGAATTCCGTCCCGCCATTCGAGTGATTCCCCTGGCTGCGCCGACGCTCCCGCCCGCGACGCACACCAACGCCCTGCTGGTCGGAGACAAAGACCTCGCGCTGATCGACCCGGGCTCGCCTTGGGACGATCAACTTTACGCCCTGCGGGACATCGTCGATGCGGTCATCGACGAGACGGGCGGACGGCTGACCGCGGTCTGGCTCACGCATCACCACGGCGACCATGTCGGCGGCGTCGAGTGGGCGCGCGGCGTTTACAACGTACCGGTCGCCGCTCATGCAAAGACCGCCGCCAAGCTCGCCGAGCGCGGGATCGCGGTCCAGCGCCGGTTGACCGATGGGGAAGTGCTGGCGCTCGCCGGGCCGCGCGCCCTGCGCTTCCGCGCGGTCCACTCGCCGGGCCATGCCAAGGGGCACCTGTGTTTTTACGAAGAAACCCAACGCGTGCTCATCGGCGGGGACATGGTCGCCGGCGCAAGCACGATTGTGATTGACCCGCCCGAAGGCAACATGAGTGATTTTCTGTCTTCGCTCGAACGTCTCGCGGCGCTCGATGCGGATGTCCTCCTGCCGGGGCACGGCACGATGATTCGCGAGCCCGCGCGCCTGCTCGACAAGACCCGCCAGCACCGGCTCATGCGCGAGGACAGGATTCTCGAGGCTTGGCGCTCCGGCAAGCGCGAGATCGAGGCAATCGTCGCTGCGGTTTACGAAGAGACGGCTCCCGAAGCGCGTCCGATCGCGGCAAGACAGGTCTTGGCGCACCTCGAGCGCTTGCGCGCAACCGGCCGGATCGACGGTTTCCACCCGCACCGCCTGCTGTTATGATGGAGCGGCAAAGTAGAGATTCCCGTGAGTAAGCTTTCCCTGCTGGCGGAGTTCGCGTTCTTCTTGCGCGAGCACAAGAAACTGTGGCTGCTGCCGATTTTCGTCGTGCTATGCCTGCTCGGAGCGTTGCTGGTCGCGGTCGAGGGATCCGCGCTCTCGCCCTTCATTTACACGGTCTTCTAAGGGCGTTTACACGGCCTTTAAGCGGGGCTTACGCGCTCCGCAGGAGGCAATCGTTCAGTGGCGGCGCGCGTTGGCTTCCCGCCTTTTGCGCCGCTCTTCGAGTATCTGCTCGTACTTGACGCCCTGCTCTTCGTCGAGCACCGCCATCACCCGCGCCGCGCGCTCGCTGCGGATGGCTGCGAACTCGGGCTCCATCGCTTCGCGGACGGAGTGGAACCGTTCGCCGATTTCATCCATGATGACTTCGATCTTGGCTCGCTGGTCCTGATTCAGACTCAGGTCGTCGGTCAACTCTTGCAGCAGGCGCGTGCGGTATTCTTGCGGAGACAGATGCCCGCGGCGTCCACCTTGCGCAATCTTCAGCGAGTAGAACCGCGTGGCCGCAAAGCCGAATACCGCGCCGGCCAGGAAAATCAGCGCGATGTACAGCGCGGCGGCTCTTTTCGACTGTCCGTTTCTCACCGGTTGTTCTCCGCGAGTTGCCACAAGGCTCTGTCGTGCTCGTCCATCGAGTCGAGCGTCAGAACGTCGACATAGCTGGATTCGAGGACCGCCGATTCGTTCGACTGTCCGTAGGGAAACCACAGCGAGGCGATCAGCAGCGCCGCGAACGCGACGGCCGCGAGCGCGAGGCGGGGCGACCAGGCCGCCAAGTGCGTGAGCCAACTGACGGGCCTGCGCGATTCGATCTGCGCCCAAAGCAGGGGCAGGAATTCGGGCGAGGGCCGGAACTCGCCGAGAGCGGCGCGGTAAGCCGCGAACAAGCGGTCCAGCAATTCATCGCTCCCGCGCATCTTGTCCATGCCGTCCTCCCGAAGTCTATCAGACCTCGTTGTTCTGCGCCATCTCATTATATGTCTCCAAAACACGTTTTCGCGCACGGAACAAGCGGACTTTCAACGCGTTCGTGTTGACCTCGTAAATCCTGCTCAATTCCTTCAGCGACAGTCCTTGAACTTCCTTGAGCGTCAGCAACACCCGATCCTCTTCGGATACGCGGTCCAACAGAATATCGAGCAGTTCCCTGACGCTTTCTTTCTCCTTTTCGTCCAGCGCTCTCTTGCCGCTGAGCGCCATGTCGGCAGCCGCTACCTGCTCCTCGCTCAAATCGGCCATGCGGACGTCGATGACCCGCCGCTTCTTGCGCAAGTAGTCGTAACATGCGTTGATCGTCAGCCGATAGAGCCAAGGCTCGAAAACCTGCGGAGTCCTGAGTTGCTTCAGCGAGAAGTACAGCCGGACAAAAACCTCTTGCCCGACGTCTTCCACGTCGTCTCCGCGACCGATCATCCGATAGACCGTACCGAGTATCCGTTTCCGGTAGGCCAGGACGATCGTATTGAACGCCGAGTCGTCGCCGGACTGGGCAAGTTCAATCGTCTCGGGTTCGACCAGCATTCAGGAACAGCCGCCTGCCGGAGCACCCATTAGCTTTTCCTTAACGGATAAGGCGCAGCGGCAGAAAATCAGGTTACGACATTTCAGACGCGCCGGGGGCGTTTTCAGTTTGGAGCGCGGCCAAATCGGCCAGGCTCAGCCGCCCGGTATAGACGGCCATGCCCAAAGCCGCGTGAATGTCGAGTTGCTGCAAGACGCGGATCTCCTCGATGGTCGTAATCCCGCCGGCCGCGGTGATCTCGTGGTCCGTCGCCGCGCGCAGACGGCGGTACCAGTCGAGGTCCGTTCCTTCGAGCATTCCCTCCTTATCGACATAGGTGCAGAGGAAACCGCCGCAGTAGGGCTCGAGGCGGGCAATGACACGCTCGGCGTTCAGAGCTGTCGATTCCCGCCAGCCCTCGACGACGATCCGCCCGTCTTTCGAGTCCAGCGCCAGTAGTACCCGCTCCGCGCCGATCTCTTGCTCGAGGCGGCGCAGAAAGGGTTGGTTCAAAGCGCCGTCCTTGTACGCCGCCGTACCCACGATGACTTTTTCCGCGCCGGCGTCGAGCAGATCGCGGGCGCGCGCGAGGCTGCGCACGCCGCCGCCGACCCGCGTGCGCGCCGCCGCGGCCAGACGGCGCACCGTATCGAGATTCGATCCCCGGCCCAGCGCCTGGTCGAGATCGATAATCTGGATTACGGGGAAAGCTGCAAAGCGCCGCAGCATGACCTCGGGCGCCTCGCCTTCGAGCGCCTTTTCCTTGCCCTGAATAAGTTGGACGACCTTGCCGTCCATCAGGTCGATGCAGGGAATGATCATTTCCGTGCCGCGCGGAAGCCTTCAGGTTAACCTCTCGCGGGCTTTGTCTGCGCAGCACAGGCAGGCGGCGGCCCGACCCGAACCGCCGAGATCTTCATGGCTGAACCGCCCTACCGCCGATGGACCGTTACATTCTCGGCAAGCACATCGTGGAAAGCGTTGACGGTCACGCTCTCCGGCATCCAGGGCAAAGTGATGTCGAGTTCAGGAGTCGAGACGTTCCCGTACATCTTGGACGAACTGATGCGAATCAGCTTGCCTTGGGTTTGCACGTACATCGGAACCGTCATCTTGAAATCGTCCGATACGCCGGATTGGCTCAAGACGCCTTTGAATTGAGCCCTGCCGCCCTCAGCAGGCGTTAACGTGTAATTCAACTCGTAGCTCGGGACTTGATTCCCATAGACCCACTGATTGAAAAACCAATCCATCTTGCCGTTGCGGTCCAGATCCATGGCCTGCGTCATGTGCTTTTCGACGGAAGCCTTGAAGCTTTCGGTGGATGCGTCCTTGTTGTGATGCGTCTTGACGAAGTCCTGCATCATGGTCATGAAAGGTTGGTCGCCGCCGTTCCTGGCATCGAACATCATCTGCCGCAGCATGTGCAGAACGAAGCCGCCTTTGGGGTAGATCAATTTCCGGTAGGCCGATTCGGTTTTCGGAGTCCTGAGCCGGCGCCCCATCCATAAGGGACCTACGTCGTTGGCGCTGTAGCCGTATTCGTTTTTCTCGAGGATCATTTCGCGCCAGCGCCGCAAGAAATCCATGTAACGCTGGTGTTGTCCCGTCTGCTGCAGGTAGAGCCCGGCGGAAAAATCGGAAAAGCCTTCCGAAATCCACTGATCGTGATACGTTGCCCAACCGACGAGATGGCCCCACCACTGGTGGGCCACTTCATGCGGCGTGACTTGCTGCACGAAGTTGGCGAAATCGAACGTATTCCCACCCAGCAGCGACCAGCGCTGCGTATCGTCCAGGAAAGCGCTTACCGGCAAATAGATTAATGTCGGCCAGGATTGCCCGAACCCGAACTGCGGCTGCTGCGTGATCGCCATGCGGCCGTACGGCAGCGGACCGAACCAGTGCGTGAACAACTGCGTCGAGCCCTGGCTCGTAATGACGGCGCCTTCCATCATGCGCTTTGGCGACATGCTGCCCTGGATGCTGCTCATTCCCCCGCCTCGCGACATTCCCTGGGGTAAGGGAATCCCGTCTATGAGCTTGTTCTGTTGAAGAATGTCGGGGGCGCGGCTTGTCGCGAAACCTTCCAGTACCGTCCCGGTGCGCTCGTCCTTCACGGCCATCTTCTTGAAATCGCCGATGTTGAAGCCGGCAACCTTCAGCGGGATATCCGATTTCCATGTGGAGAACGCGGTCTTCTTGTCCTTGCCTTCGTCGATGCGGTTGCCGACTCCTGTAAGCACATAGCGCTTGGGGTAGCGGAAGCTCATTTCGTAAGTCGCGCGGTCGCGAAAGGACCCGATGCTCGGATACCAACTGCTGCGGGCGCCCACCGAAAAATTTCCGCCGCCGGCGCCGCGCACCACCTCGTCGCCGGAATAGTTGACTTCCAGCCGGTACTTTTGCCCTTGCCGCAGCGCTTCGGGCAAGATGACATAGAAACCGGAATCCTCCTTCTTGCTGTTTTGTACGAAGTGCGTCGGCTCGCCTTGAAACGTTACGTTGGAGACGCGCAAAGTCGGCAGCAGACCGAACTTGACGACTCGGGTTCCGTTGCGAAGCGCCGCGAAGTCGATGCCGACGCTTGCGCTGAGATCGCGGTCGGCAGCGATTGCGGCGTCAATCTTGTAATGGGTGACGTCGATTACTCGATTGTCCTCGTGAGCGCCGGCGGTTCCGCGCTCGTGTTCGTTCTTGCGGTGCGTCAAGTACCAGATGCCGTCCACGTCGCCGCCCGGCTTGAAGTGGATAAGCGCAACTTCTTCGGGCGACAGCATCTGCGGGACGCCTCCGAACGGGCGCACGTGAAATCGTAAATCTTCAAAGCGGCTTCCCTTGATGTACGCGCTAAAAAATTTCGGTCGATTGGGATTGAGCAGCCCGGCGAGCAGATCGGCGTCGAGATTGTCCATATACTCGCCGTTGAGGACGGCCTCGGTTACGGACTGCGGGTTCTCTCTGCGGCTGCGCATCCTCCTGCGGAAATTCGCCAGAATATCGGCCGCTTGCTCCCGGCCCGCGGAACCCGCCGCTCCGGCATCGCGGATCTCCGCATGGGTGTCGTCGGTAAAGCAAAAAACCGCTTGCTTGAATGTCTCTTTGACGGTTTTCTCGCCTGTATAAAGCGCGATCATATTTGCTTCGTGGGCGGTAGCCGGGGCGAGGACGAATTCGCCGTTTCCGCTGAACACTGCGATCGGCGTCTTGTCGAGAACGGGCTTCAGGAACGTCACCGTTCCGGATTGCAGATGAAAAACGCCTACGTCGCGGGTCAATGTGAGACCCTCGACGGCAAACGACACTCCAAGGCCGGTCTCGCGCAGCGCAAGGTAATCCGGGTGACTATTTGCCAAACCGGACCTCTCCGGACTTGCAGCCCGGGAGGAAACGCCCGCCGAAAATACAAGCGAAAAAACCAATAGACGAAAAATTCCAGGCATTGGGGCTATCCTCTTCACTGCGCCCGCCTCAATTCAGGTACGCCGCCATGACCCGCGCGGCCTGGTCCGCGGCGTCTTGGTCCAGTCCCTTGACGCCGATCACGTACTTGCCTTTCTGGAAGACGAGCGTCGGCGTCCCTTGGTCCAGGCCGAAGTAACCGCCCAGGTGAGGGATGAACTTGGCGTCCTGCAGTGCGTCCTTGTAGTCCATGAACAGGAAAAGCGCTTGGTCGCCGTTGCCGCGCAAGGTGAAGAACATCTGGTATTTTTTGCCGTCGGCCGCGTACTCGGCGAAGTTTCCGCCGGGCATGAAGTCCTTGTCCGCCAGACGGTCGGCGACGACCTTCGAGGCGACAAGCCCGTCTTTCGGGAATTTGTGCGTCTCATCGAGGATTTTTTCCTGCGGCGCGGCCTGCTTCTGTTGGGCGACCGGCTCGCCGCTCGGTCCGCCGCAGCCCCATAGCAGGGTCAGGCAAAGGGCAAACGGGATCAACTTCATGCGAATAGCTCCTTTTGTTCGGTTTCGGCGACGATTGTAACCGCATCGCCGACGCGCAGCGCGCCGCCGCGGACGATTCTGCCGTAAACGCCGCCGCGGCAAGCGGGCTTCAGGGCGTCGCGCAGGCCGGGACGAAAGTCGTCCATCAGGCGGCAGGGCGCAAGCTCCGCAACGACGTCGATAATGCACGGCCCGATGGCGATCCGCCCGCCGATGCTGCCGGGCAAATCGACCCCCTCGACGAGCAGGTTGGCGCGCCGTCCGCGGGGCTCGAGTTGCGGATCGCCAAGGTCGGCGCAACCGTCCGCCCAAGCTTCGCGGCTCATCAACGACACTTGGCGGCTGCCTCCGCCTGCATGGTCGCCTGCCAACCCCCGGCCCGCAACCGCTTCGACGGAGGCGGCCTCCTTGACGGGAGTGCGCGCCGACGGCCGCAGATAGATTGCAACTAATCGACCGGTCATGCAACCAGCGTATAATTACGCTTGCTTCATGGCAAATCCGATACAACTCCAACTCATTTCTTCCGACGTGGACGCCTGGAACGGTTGGCGGCAACGGAATCCCGGCGAGCGCGTCGATCTTTCCGGCGCGAAGCTCAGCGGCGTCGATTTGCGCTTCGCCAACCTCAAGGGCGCCGATCTCAGTCGAGCGAATCTGGTCATGGCCGATCTGACCGGCGCCGACCTGCGCGATGCGGATTTGCGGGGCGCGAATCTGGTGGGAGCGCGTCTGCTTGGGATCGACATCAGCGGCGCCGACATCCGCGGCGCCGACCTGCGCACGGCCGAGGATTTGACGCCGGAGCAACTCGGCGAGAATCGAGGCGATGCGGCAACCGTGCTGCCCGAGGGACTGCAGCGCCCCGGCGCTTGGGACTGAACTGGGAAAAGGGGCGGCCGGGCGTTCCGACCGCCCCGGATGTAAGGCCGCGGGCGGCTAAAACTGTATGCGCAGCCCCAACTGCAACTGCCGCCCCGTGCCGATCGTCCCGCGCACCCGGCCGAACGCGCTGTTGCCTTGGCGCCGCTCGGGAATCCCGAAGTTCGGACGGTTGGGCATGTTGAAGAAGTCCGCTCGAAACTCGACGAAACGCCGTTCGCCGAAGGGAAACCTCTTGTTGATCGAGACATCGACGACGGCGAAACCCGGGCCGCAGCAGATGTTGCGCGGCGAGCTGCCAAAAACGCCGACGCCGGGCGACGCGAAAAGCCCCGGGTCGAAGTACGTGTTGCTTCTCACGTTGCCGCGCCAGTTGGACAACCGCTCGACCGACCCGAGCAAATGCGGCCGCTGCGAGTGCGCAAAGGCGTTGCTGCGGTTAGTCTGCTCGATAACGCCGAAAGGCGACCCTGAGCGGAACTCGCCGATCACGCCCAGGCTCCAGCCGCCGATCGCGCCGTTCAAAACGCTGTTCTGCACATCGACCTTGCGTCCTCTGCCCACCGGCACTTCCCAAACGCCGCTGGCCACCAGACGATGGCGAATGTCGTTGCCCGACAGCGCCTTGTCGAGATGCCGCAGTTCGACGTGCTGATAGCCGTTGCCCTGTTCCCCGCCCAACTCGTTAGCCGACTCGACGTCGTCGATGAACTTCGCCCAAGTGTAGTTGAACAAATAACTGAGGCCGCTCGAGAAGCGCTTCTCGGCTTTCAGGTTCAGGGAGTGGTACGTGGAGTTGCCCCACGCCGGGCTCTCGTGGAGCACGTTCGAAAACTGCGGAAAAGGCCGCGCAGTCTGCGCCTGCGACGCCGGCCCCATGCCGTTGACCAGCGGAATCATGTTGATGCTGACGTTCGGCCCGCCCAACTTGTGGCCCATGTTGGCCATGTACTGCGCCTCGATCAGCGCGTTCCCTTGCAACTGCTTCTGAACGGTGAAGTTCCACTGTTGCGAGTAGCCGTTGCGCTGGTTCTGTTGAATGAAGTCGGGCGCCACGGTGCGCCGGCCGCTGGTGACCGCTCCGAAGCTCGCGTTGCGGTCGGCTTCGGCGAACGGAGTCACCGCCGGCAGGCCGTCGGAGAAGTTAAAAGCCGGAGTGAAGCCGCCGTCGGGCGAGGTGAGCTCGAGATTTTTGGAGAACGTCCAGAACATCGTGAAGGGCACCGCGCGGGCGTACGCGCCGTTGTAGTTGACGCCGTATCCGGTACGGATCACCGTCGAGTCGTTGAGGCGGTAAGCGATGCCCAGCCGCGGCCCCCAGTTGTTCTTGTCGAAATCGTGGGCGTAGCGGCTCAGCCCGTCGCGGCCCGAGAAGGTGACGATGCCGGGGCAGTTGCAGACGGGATTGACGGCTTGCGGATCGAAACCGCTCTGGCGGTTCTCCCACTCCCAGCGCGGCGTGTCCAGCTCGTAGCGCAGGCCGAGGCTGAGCGTAAGCTTCTGGTTGATCTTCCAGTTGTCTTGCGCGTAGAAACCCCAGTAGTCGCTGCGCGTGTTCAGGATGTCGGTGTCCGTCAGACGCGCGCTGGTCGTCCAACCCAGCAGCAATTGCGCCAGGGCGTCGTTGGTGACCCGGTTGTTGAAGGTGAAATTGCCGCCCGCGGCCGAGTTGAAGTCGTCCTGGTTGCGCGAGTAACGGTATTCCATGCCGAATTTGAAGGTGTGGTTGCCCGAGAACACCGAGGTGCTGTTCATGATCTGCGTCGTGGCGATCGGCGTCTGGATGCGTTCCTGATTGCCCGCTCCCAAGCGGGTGTAGCCCACCAGGTTCACCGTGGCGAAAAAGTCGGGATCGACGTTGGGCACGCCCAACTGACCGTTCAAGCCGCTCCCCGTGCCCAAGCCGCGCGTGGTGAACAGGCGTTTGCCGTAGGTGTAGCGGAAATCGTTGATGATCGTCGGCGTGAAGCTGTGGCTCCAGTCGATCGTCGTGACCAGGTTGCTGCGTTCCTGGTTCGATCCCCTGAAATCGACCGTTTCGTTGGGATAGATCGAGGCGGGAGACGCCGGCGCCTCTACCCAACTGAAGCGGCCGTAGATGCGGTCTTTGTCCGAGAAGTTGTGATCGATCCTTGTGGTGTAGAAGTCGGAGACGCCTTTGTCCGACACGTTCTTGACGAAGTTGTCGCGCGGCGCATTAGCCAGGTTGAAGCCGATGTTCGGCGCGGGATAGAGATCCGCGAAGGCTTTGCCCAGCGGATCGATGCGGCTCTGGGGAATCGTGTTGTTGTCGAACGGCTCGCCGGTGAGCGGATCGAGCAGATCGAAGTTTGCGCGGTTCGAGAAGTCGCCGCCGACTTCGATGGGGTAGGGCACGTCGGTATTGGCGATCGTGCGGCCGTCGTGGCGCCGCTGTCCCTCGTAATTGAAGAAAAAGAAGGTCTTTTCTTTGACGATGGGGCCGCCGACCGAGCCGCCGAAGATGTTGTAGCGCAGCGGGGCCACGCTGGGGGCGAAGAAGGTGCGCGTATCGAGCTTGTCGTTGCGGAAGTTGTGATAGACGGCGCCGTGTATTTCGTTCGTTCCCGAGCGCGTGGTCATAATGATCAGGCCGTTGCCGCTGCGGCCGTACTCGGCCTGATAGTTGTTCGACTCGACCTTGAACTCTTGCAGGGATTCGACCGGGGGGTTCAGATTGAGCTGGGCGATGCCCAAGGCCATGTTCTGTACGACTCCGCCGTCGAGGTGCCACATCTGATTGCGCGAGCGCCCGCCGCCCATCGAGAAGAACGGCAAATCGTAAAGCCCGCCGCCCGAGCTGGCGAAGGTCACGTTGCCCACGAGCTTGACCAGTTGGCCGGCCTGCCGGCTCGAAACCGGCATCTGCGCCACCGTCGTGCGCTCGATGAACTGCCCGACCGTCGAATTGTCGGTTTCAAGCAGCGGCGCGGTTCCGGTCACTTCGATGGTTTCGGTCACCGCGCCGACTTCGAGCGCAATATCGACGCGCTTGGTCAGGCCGGTTTCGAGAACCAGGCCGGTTTGCACGAACCGCTTGAATCCCGGCGACTCGCAACTCAACTCGTATTCCCCGGGCGCCATCGGCGGAAAATTGTAAACGCCCGCTTCGTTGGTTTGGGCGGCATAGCCGACGCCCGTGTTCAAGTTGAGCGCCACGACGTCGGCGGCGACGATGACCGCCCCCGTGTTGTCGGCGACCGTTCCGGTCAAGCCGGATTGCTGGGCCGCCGCGGGCAGCGCCAGCAACGCCAACGAAAGAAAAACATGCTTCAAGCGCATTGTGGCATCCCCTTTCGACAAGGTCCGCGCGGGCGGACATCTTGCTGTCCGAGATTATACGAATCCGCCGCCTGAACATGCAAACTGCGCATGCCTGCAATGGGCGGTGGACGGAATTGGAGAGCGCATGACCGGCCCGGCAATCCGCATCCGTGCGC
The DNA here is from genome assembly GCA_965214915.1 of Bryobacterales bacterium. Classification (GTDB taxonomy): domain Bacteria; phylum Acidobacteriota; class Terriglobia; order Bryobacterales; family UBA6623; genus CATQHP01. Next base: position 240,807 of record CBDCCP010000003.1, read on the forward strand.
CGCGGTCAGCGGTACACGTCACGCCTGTTCCCGATCTTCACCACGAGCACGCGCAAAGCGCCGTCCTCGATGTGGGCGATGACGCGGTAACCCCCTACTCGGCACTGCCAAAACTCACCCAGGTCGGAACCCTTGAGCGCCTTGCCGATGCTGCGCGGGTTTTCCAGCGCGGCCATGCAAAAAAGCAAGGATGCGCCGCGCCGTCTGCCGGTCGAGCTTGTCCAGGTCGCGCACGGCGACGCGGTCAATCTCGACCTTCCAGGCCATAGCGCTCCATCGCTTCTTCAAGCGGCACGGCCTGCGCCCTCCCGGCTCGGAGGTCGATCAATCGTTGCTCGGCAAGATACAGGTCCTCGAGGTCGTCCAAATGCTCCCGCCGGTTTCGGCTATGTAGAAGCCCGGCGCGGCGGCTCAAAACTCGAACCGCAGCGCCATCTGGATCAGGCGGCCGTTCGAGCCGGTCAGCACCCGGCTCACCCGACCGAAACCGCCCCGGCCATGCCGCAACTCGGGGTTGGCAAAGACCGCCTGGTTCGCCAGATTGTAAAAATCCGCGCGGTACTGCAGCTTGAACCTCTCGGTGAAGTAGAACCACTTATGCACCGAGAGGTCGACGCCGGAAAACCCGGGGCCGCAGCACATGTTGCGCGGCGCGCTACCGAAAATTCCGACGCCGGGCGATTCGAAAAGCCCCGTGTCGAAATACGTGTTGCCGCGCACGTTGTCGCGCCAGTTGGACAAGCGCTCGACCGGCCCGAGCAGGTTCGGCCGCTGCGAATGCGCGAACGCATTGGAGCGGTTGGTGTTCTCGACCACGCCGAACGGCGAGCCGTTGCGGAACTCCGCGATCAAGCCCACGCCCCAGCCTCCCGCGAGCGCGTCGAGCGCGCCGTTGGAGATCGCGAAGCGGCGGTCTTTGCCGAACGGAAGCTCGTACACCATGCTGCCGATGAAGCGATTGCGAATGTCGTTCCCGGAGAATGCCCGGTCCAGGTGGCGCAGCTCGATATGCTGGTAGCCGTTGCCCTGTTCCCCGCCCAGTTCCGTAGCGGCCTCGACGTCGTCGAGGAACTTCGACCAGGTGTAGTTCAGCAGGAAGTTCAGGCCCCCGGAGTAGCGTTTCTCGAGCTTCACGTTCATCGAGTGATACGCGGAATTGCCCCAAGGCGGGCTCTCCAGGACCACACCGGCGAACTGCGGGAAGCGCCGCGCCGACTGCGACTGACTGGCCGGGCCGCGGCCGTTCTCCAAGGGAATCATGTTGATGTTGACGTTCGCCCCGCCCAGGTTGTGGCCGACGTTGCCGATGTACGAGATCTCGGCCAGCAACCGATGGGGCAGTGCCTTCTGGATTCCGAAATTCCACTGCTGGTGCATGCCGTTGTGCTGGTTCTGCTGGAAGAAGTCCGGCGATAAGCGGGGGCCGCTGCCGATCGGCACGGCCCCGAAGGAAGAGGTCAACTCCTCGCGCACGACCTCCGGCATGCCGTCGGCGAGCTGGAACGCGCGGGTAAATCCGCCGTCCGGAGAGGGGAAATCGCCGTTTTGACTGAAGCCGTTGAACAGCGTGAAAGGAACGGCGCGGGCATACATGCCGTTGTAGTTGATGCCGTACCCGCCGCGCAGAACCAGGCCGAAGGGGGACTGCCAGGCGAAACCGAAGCGCGGCCCGAAGTTGTTCTTGTCGAAGTCGTGCGCGTATTTGCTGCGGCCGTCACGGCCCGAGAAGGTGACCACGCCCGGACAGTTGCAGACAGGGTTGATTTCGTCCGGGTCGAAGCCGCTCTGGCGGTTGTCCTGCCGTTCCCAGCGCGGCGTGTCCAACTCCCAGCGCAAGCCCAGGTTGAGCGTGAAATTCTGGGTGGCCTTCCAGTCGTCCTGGACGAAGAAGCCGAAAAAGTCGGTGCGCGTCTCCAGGATGTCCGCGTCCACCAGTTGTCCGGAGCCGACGTGGCCGATCAGCAACTCGGCCAGTCCGACGCCGGTGGCGCGGTTGCCGAAATTGAAGCGCCCGCCGGTGGACTGGTTGAAGTCGTCCTGATTCATGGCGAAGCGCCACTCGCCGCCGAACTTGATCTGATGGTTGCCCCGCAGCCAGGTGTAGCTGTCGGCGAACTGCCAGGTTTCGATCGGGGTCTGGATTCTCTCGTGGTTCCCGGCGCCGAGCGTCGTCAGGCCGTTGACGGCGACGCGCGCGAAGGCCTCGGGGTTCACGCCGGGAATGCCGAGCTCGCCGTTCTTGCCCGAAAAGCGGCCGGCCGAGCGGTTGATGTGCAGCCGGCGGCCCCAGTTGATGCGGATGTCCTGGATCAAAGTCGGCGAGAAATGATGAATCCATGCGCCGGTGACATTGGTATGGCGGTTCGCCCGAGTTCCGCCGCGGGGGTCGGCAAACTCTTGCGGATAGACCGCGGCGACGACCTGCGGATTGCGCGAGAACTGGAAACGCCCGTAGGCGCGGTCGTTGTCGCCGAAGTTGTGATCGACCTTGCCGGTGTAGAAATCCTGAGTCAGCGCGTTCGAGGCGTTGTTGACGAAGTTGTCTCGCGGCGCGGCGCTCAGATCGCCCGACTGGTTCGGCGCCGGGTAGAAACTCGCAAACTTCACTCCGAGAGGGTCCATGCGGCTCATTGGGATGGTGTTGTTGGCAAAGACGGCTCCTTCGGCCGCAGGGTCTTTCAAGGTCAGGCCGGCGCGGTTGGAAAAGTCTCCGCCCACCTCGGGCAGGTGCGGCACGTCGTCGCCCGAATGCACGACGCCGTCGCGCCGCCGGCCGCCTTCGTAGTTGAAGAAAAAGAAGGTTTGGTTCTTGGCGATCGGGCCGCCCGCCGAAGTGCCGAATATGTTGTAGCGCAACGGAGCTTTCGCGGGAGCGAAGAACGTGCGCGTGTCGAGCGCCTGGTTGCGGAAGAACTCGTAGGCCGCGCCGTGGAAATCGTTCGTTCCCGAGCGGGTGGTCATGACAATGAAGCCTCCGCCCGCGCGGCCGTACTCCGCCGAATAATTGCTCTGCTCCGCCTTGAACTCCTGCAGCGATTCCGCGGGAGGGTTGAGGCCGAGTTGCGCGATGCCCAGCGACATGTTCTGGATGACCGTGCCGTCCAGCGTCCACATTTGGTTGCGCGAGCGGCCGCCGGCCATGGAGAAGAAGGGCAGCGCCTCCGCGCCGCCTTCGTTGCGGTAGGTCACGTTGCCCAGCAAGCGCACCAGGGAAGCGCTGCGGCGGCTGGCGACCGGCATGTTGAATACCGTGTCGCGCTCGATGAATTGGCCGACCGTCGAGCTTTCGGTTTCAAGCAGCGGCGCGGCGGCGTCGACCTCGATGGTCTCGGTCACGTCGCCGACCTGCATCTCGATGTCGACGCCGCGCACCGAGCCCGTCTCGAGCACGATGCCCGACTGGCTGTAAGTCTTGAACCCCGCGAACTCGCAGACGAGCTCGTACTGCCCCGCCGCCAGAATCGGGAAGTTGTAGTTGCCCGACGCGTTCGATTCGGCGGTCAAGGTGACGCCGGTGTTGATGTTGGAGATGGTGACCGTAGCTCCGGGGATAACGGACCCGGTGTTATCGGTGACCGTCCCGGTCAATCGAGTCTGCGTCTGCGCCGCCAGCGGCAACGCGAGCAGCGTAGTCAGCGTAATGGCAAAAACGACCTGCCTGATATTCATAGCGAGACAACCTTTCCGTAGTTTCAAGCGGCACGGTGACTTACCGCGAATTCCCACCACACTCAGCTTTGCACGGTTCGCGGGGAAATTCCAGTAAACCTCTCGCTCCCGCGGCCGATTTTACAAATCGGGGCGGCTATCGGCCTGCCGCCTGTCCCGCGGGCGCAACGTTTGCGCGGCCCGTGCCCCGCGATGCGTTTGTTACCCTACGAATTCCGACAAGCGCGATGGCGGAAAAATACAGGCTGACGATCGCCCACAGCCCCGACTCCGACGATGCCTTCATGTTCTACGGGCTGGCGACGGGCAAAATCGAATCGGATCTGCTCGAGTTCGAGCACGTGCTCAAAGACATCCAATCGCTGAACGTCGACGCCCGCGAAGGGCGCTACGACATGACCGCGATTTCGTACCACGCTTACCCCTATGTCGCCGACAAATACGTGTTGACAGCCGCCGGGTCGAGCGTCGGCGACGGTTACGGCCCGATTCTGGTGGCGGCTTCGGCGCTCGACCCCGCCGATCTGAAGGGCAAGCGCATCGCCGTGCCCGGCAAGCTGACCACCGCCTACCTGGCGATGACGCTCTACGAGCCGGCCTTCGAGCCCGTGGTCATCGCCTTCAACAAGATCGTCGACGCCGTCGAGACGGGCGCCGTCGAGGCCGGCGTGATCATCCACGAGGGGCAGTTGAGCTACATGGATTCCCATCTCGAGAAGGTCGTCGACCTCGGCGCCTGGTGGAAGGAGAAATACGACCTGCCGCTGCCGCTCGGCTGCAACTGCATCTTGCGCAGCCTGCCGGACGCCATCAAAACCGAGGCGCGCAAGAAGCTGTCCGAAAGCATCGCCTTCTCGCTGGCCAACCGCAAGGCGGCGCTGGCATACGCGCTGCAATTCGCCCGCGGGCTCGACCCGCAGCTCGCCGACCGCTTCGTCGGCATGTACGTCAACCACCACACCACCGCCATGGCCGACGAAGTGATCGAGGCGGGCCAGAAACTGCTCGATATGGGCGTTCGGGCGGGGCTTATCCCCAAGCGCGTCAAACTGGAATACGTTTAGCCATATCCGGGGTTGCGGTGTTACTGTGAAGACATCGAGCCGCAATGCGAGGAACCGTGAGGATCGGGCGAACGACACCTAGTTCTTTCCTGGGTTTTTTCCTGGGTTTTTTCTTGAGCTTTCTACCGGGCGCCGGCTTGTTGCCGGGCGCGGACGTCCCGCTGGAAGATTTGAGGAATCCGGACGCCGCCGCGCGCGCCCGGGCCGCCCGCAAGCTGGGCGACTTGCCCGACGGATTCACCTACATCGCCGCGCTTGCGCCTCTGGTCGAGGACACGGCTGCCGAGGTGCGCAACGCCGCCGTCGGCGCCCTGATCAAATTCCGCTCGGCGCAAGCCATCGAGCCGTTGATTACGGCGACCCGGGACGCAGTTCCGGAAATCCAGGCGTTGGCCGTGGACGGCTTGGTCGATTTCTACTATCCCGGGTACGTGAAGTTCGGTTGGCTCGGCTCGGTCAGAACATTCGCCGGGCAACTCAAAGGCCGCTTTTCGAAGCCCAGCCCGGTCGTGATCGAGTCTTATGTAACGGTCAATCCCGAGGCGATCCGCGCCATCGCAGACACGGTCGTGAACGGCGGCAACTCCGATGCACGCGCCAACGGCGCCAGGGCGCTGGGCATTCTGCGCGGCAGAGAGGGCCTTGCGGCCCTGCAGGACGGCGCCCGCTCGCGCGACTCGAAGATCATCCTGGAGTCGGTCTATGCGCTCAAGAAGATCGCGGATACGAGCGCCGGGCCGGACATCGTGTTCCTGCTGCGCGATCTCGACGAGGACGTTCAATTCGCGGTGATTCAGACCGTCGGGCAATTGCGCACCTGGGAAGCCCGTCCGGGCCTGATTGAGATTATCGAGGAAAGCGACAAGTCAAAAATCCGGCGCGAAGCGCTCGTGGCGCTGGCCAAAATTCCCGACCCCGAGCAGCGCGCGCTGTTTTTGACCTTCATGCGCCACAAAGACAAATACATGCGCGCCGCCGCCGCCGAGGGGCTTGGCCGCATCGGCAATCCGCTCGATGCCGGCACGGTCGCTAAGGCGTTTCAGGCGGAAAGCGCTGAATCGACCCGCTTGTCGCTGGCTTTCGCAGCCGTCCATCTCGGCGATCTGTCGCTGATAGACTACCTTGTGGACGGCCTCAATTCCACGATCCACCGCCTGGAAGCCCGCCCGTTTCTCGTGGAGTTGGCGCGCAAGCCCGAGGTTCGGGAGAGGTTGCATCCCAAGCTCAGTTCGGGCACGACGCCGCAGCGGCGGCATCTGGCGCACGTGATTGCGCTCAGCGGCGACGGAGCAAGCGTGCTCTATCTACAGAAGCTAACGGAAGACCCCGACGACAAAGTCGCGGTCGCCGCCATCGAAGCCCTGAAGATCTTGCAGGCGCGGCTGTAGAGCGCCGGCCGGACGCTCGCGCCGCTATTGCCGCGGCGCAACCGTCTCCGCGCCGGTCTTGCTATCCACTACCCACCAGCCGCGCAACGGCCCTATTCTTTGCCCTCGGCTTGGCGGCGGTAGCGGTTCGCGGACGAAAGGGTATAGTTGCGCACCGGTCCGTTGAAGGTGCGTTCCCCGACGATGGCCAGCGCGTCGGCCATCGTCGCTTTGGCGCCGCGGTCGTCCGGCCGCAGGCGGATCACATGACTTAGAAGCTGCGCGGCCCCGAGCGGGTCGTCGCTGCTCATGGCCGCTTTGGCTTTCTCCAGCAGCGCGTCGACGCCGCCGGCCAGATCGGCCATGCGCTCGGACTGCCTGCGCGGGCTCTCGCGGTGCAAGCTCAACGGGTCGCCGTCGAACCAGCCGAGGTCCTGCGCGTAGAGATCGCGCACGGTGCCCTCCACCGTCCCGTAATAATCGGCGAGGTAATCGAGCTTGGCGAACCGCTCCGGCAGCGCGGCATAGGCAACCAGTTCGTCGGGAGTCATGAACTTGCGCATGCCCTCGAGCGTACGGTCGAGCACCCACTGCATGGCGTCGCGCTGGTTCGTCAGAACCTCGACGGCGTTGTTGAGCATCGGCGTCGTGTGGCCGCCGACAACGTGCAGGGGGTTCTCTTTGACCATCTTGTCGGCGCTGGCGATCCAATCCCGCAGCGAGCGCCTGGCCGTGCCGCGCAGCGGATAGACGTTCGGCCAGGATTGATAGAAATTGTCGCCGGCGAAGACGACCCTGCGGTCGGGCAGCCAGACGTACAACTGATCGGCGGTCTCGCCGGGGGCGGCGACCAGTTCGAGCTTGACGCCGGCGATTTCCAGCTTCTTGCGTTCTTCCGAAAAGGTGTGCGTGGGCGGCACAGGGACTCCGCCCGGGCGGCGGGCCGCAGCGCCGGCGGGGCGGCGCAGGCCATCCTGCATCATGTTCCCCTGGGGGCGGCGGGCCGGCGGAATGGCGACGCCGATGCCGATCTTCTGCTCCGGCAGCAGATCGAACCCTTGCGTGTTCGAAGGCCGCATGCCCCCGCCCAGTCCTTTTCGATTGACCAGCGCCGTTTCGGAGCCGAAATTCGAGCGGGCCCAGACCTGGATGCCTTTCCCGGGCTGGAAAAAAGGAGGCGCGCCGTTGGTGTGGTCGCCGTGGCCGTGGGTATAGATGATCGCCTTGACCGGCTTGGTCGTAATCTTGTCGAATTCCGCGCGCACCTTCTGCGCAAACGGCGGCGCCTGGCCGGGATCGACAATAATCACCCCGTCGTCGCCCACAATCATCGAATTGGCGGTGACCTGATAGCCGATCGCGGTATAGACGTTATCGGCGACCTCGATAATGCGCGGCTGGAACATCTTGTTGCGTTCGAGCAGCCGCTTGGTGGCTTCGCTTGGCTGGGCCGCCGCGGGCAGCGTCCAGAGAAACGCGGCCGCTAGGACAAAGGCGTTCCAATTCTTTTTCATTCTGGGACCTCCATCGGCCCGGAACGGGCTCGATCCGTTATCGTAACAATCCCCGCGGGCGGAACCGCCTGCTACCATCGCAGCTTATGCCCAACCGCCTTGCTGCAGAAGCCAGCCCCTATTTGTTGCAGCATGCGAACAATCCGGTGGACTGGTATCCCTGGGGAGAAGACGCTCTGGCCAAGGCGCGCGCCGAAAACAAGCTGATTTTTCTGAGCATCGGTTACGCGGCCTGCCACTGGTGCCATGTGATGGAGCACGAATCGTTCGAGGACGAGGCGGTCGCCGCCGCGCTCAACCGCGATTTCGTCCCCGTCAAGGTCGACCGCGAGGAGCGCCCCGACCTCGACGAGATCTACATGTCGGCCACGATGCTGTTTACGGGCGGGCACGGCGGCTGGCCCATGAGCGTCTTTCTCGCCCCCGACCTGCGGCCCGTTTACGCCGGGACCTATTTTCCCAAAGACAACGCCTACGGGCGTCCGGGTTTCAAGACGCTGCTGCGTCTGATCCATGAAAAGTGGCGCCGCGAAGGCGATGCGCTTTTGGCCGACGCCTCGCGCGTCGCCGCCGCCGTCAAGCAGATCCATGCGGCAGGCGAGGCGGGCGGCCTGCCGGACAAAGAGCATGTCATCGCCGCGGCCGACGCCGTTTACCGCGCGTTCGACCTTTCGCTGGGGGGGATCGCTAGCGGCGCCAACAAGTTCCCGCAGAGCCTTTCGATGGACCTGTTACTGCGCGCTTTCGACGCAAGCGGAGACACCCGCTACCGCGATGCCGTCGAAATTACGCTCGAGCGCATCGCCAACGGCGGCATTTACGACCACTTGGGCGGAGGGCTGCACCGTTACGCAACCGACCCGAAATGGCTCGTTCCCCATTTCGAGAAGATGCTCTACGACCAGGCGCTGGTCGCCTCCATCTTCATCGATGCCTATCAGGCCTGCAGCGGCCCGCAGCGCAAGCGGCTGTTCGCCGACCGCGCCCGAGGCATTTGCGACTATGCGCTGCGCGATCTGACAAGTCCGCAAGGAGCGTTCTATTCCAGCGAAGACGCCGACAGCGAAGGACTCGAAGGCAAGTTCTACATCTGGACGCGCGACGAGATTCGCGAAATACTTGGAGAGCCGGCGGCGAGGGTGTTCGCCTCGCACTACGATATTTCCGAATACGGAAACTGGATGCATCCCGGCGACGCGCACGTCCCGGCGGGGCCGAAAAACGTGCTGCAGATCGTGCGCTCGGCCGAGGCGATCGCCAAGCTGGACGGCACGCCCCCCGAGCAAGTCGAGGCTTCGCTGGCCGCATCGCGGGCCAAGTTGCTCGCCGTTCGCGAAAGCAGGGCGCGGCCGGGCCTCGACGACAAGATATTGACCGGCTGGAACGGCCTGATGATTGCGGCGCTGGCCAAGGCCGCCGCCGTTCTGCAAGAGCCTTCCTACGGCGAAGCCGGGGCGAAAGCCGCGCGCTTTCTGCTCAGCGAAGTGCGCCGGGACGGCCGCTTGCTGGCGAGCTACGGAAAAGGAGCGGCGCGCCTGACCGCTTACAGCACCGACTACGCATTTCTGATCGAGGGTCTCACGGCGCTTTACGAGTGGAGCGGCGATCCCGCCTTCCTGCAGGAGGCCCGGGAACTGACCGACGCGCTGACCGCATTCTATTGGGATGACGACAGAGGCGGATTTTTCTTTACCGCCTCGGACCACGAAGAGTTGCTGTTGCGGACGAAGACGGCGCATGACGGCGCCGTGCCGTCCGCAAACTCGACTATGGCGATGCAGTTGCAAAAACTGGCGGCGCTGCTGGGGCGCGGCGACTACAAGCAGAAGGCCGAGCGAATCCTGCGCGTTTTCACGGACTCGTCGCTGCGGGCCGTCTTCCAGCAGGAGCGGCTGCTGTGCGCGCTCGACGCCTGGCGCCGCGGCTTCGACGAGATTGCCGTTGCCGGTGAGCCGGACGACCCGCGAACGCAGGGCCTGCTGGCGAAAGTCCATGCCGGCTACCGTCCCAACAAGGTCGTCGCCCGCACCGCCCCGAAAGACGCCGCTGCCATCGTACGGATTCCGTTGCTGGAAGGCAGGACGACGGTTTCCGGCGCGCCGGCCGCCTACGTCTGCCGAAACTACGTTTGCCGGCGACCCGTTACCGATCCCGGCGAGTTGTTCGCCTGAGCGCCATAATGAAAATGGATGTTCGAGAGTCGGCTCTCCGGCGCCAGCGGCCGGATAACGATTCGACCGGCGAAACGCGGCGATATGCCTGCTATCCGCCGCCTCATCGCCGCCTTTCCCGACGAGCTCGATCAGGAGAGCCTGCCTCGCCTTCCTTCGTTTTTCGTGGCCGTGCATGACGGAGAAATCGTAGGCTGCTGCGCGCTGCAGGTTTATTCCGGGAGGCTGGCGGAGGTGCGCAGTCTTGCCGTCGGCCCCGATTACCGCGGCCGGAAGATCGCCGTTCGCTTGGTGGAAAGGTGCCGGGAACGCGCCCGCGAACGCGGCGTCAGGCAATTGCTGGCCGTCTCCAGCGAACCCGAATTCTTCGAGCGCCTCGGCTTCAAGGTTCATTCCGGGTGGAAAACGGCCCTTTTTGCGGCGCCTTGATCTTGCGCCGTACGCGGACGCCTGAATTGCGATACCGCGAACTTGGCGTCCGCGTACAGTGAGATGCGTCCCTTGAAACCGGAAGCGCGGGATATATACTGCAAACGGGCGCTCTCGCGACTCCTCGACGGAAGGGCGCCCGCAACAAGGCGATGAACGGATTCGCAGGGAAGCTCCTCGGCCGCCGCGCTCTACGGGTTTGCGCGGCCGGGTTCGTTTTGCTGAGCGCCTGCCGGACGCTGCCCGCCATGCCCCAGGCGCAGGTTCCGGCTGACGCCGCCGCCGAATTCAACCGCGCCTTGGAACACTTCCGGGCCGGCGGCTATGCGCAGGCGCTGCAGGTGCTCGAGCCGCTCGAGCGGCGCCGCCCCGCCGCCGCTGAGATTCAACATCTGCTGGCGATCGTTCTCGATCTCAATGGGAAGCCGCAAGAGGCCAACCGGCATTTTCGGCAAGCCGTGGAATTGCAGCCGGACGCAGCCGTTCTGCGCACGAATTTCGGCGCCAGCCTGATGCGCCTGGGGCAGGCGGCAGAGGCCGCGGAGCAGTTCCGCAGAGCGCTGGAATTGCAGCCGGACAATCCCACGGCAAGCTTCAATCTGGGAACCATACTCTTGCAGCAGGGCCGCCCGGAGCAGGCGCTTCCCCGGCTGGAAAAGGCGTTTGCGATGCAGTCGGACGTCTATGAGAATGCATACCAGCTTGCTTACTGCCGGTTCTTGCTGGGCAAGTACGAAGCGGCGGACGCGGTTCTGCAGAAGCTGGCGGGACAAGCGGGGCAGCGGGCCGAATTGCGCTTCCTGCAAGCGCTCACCGACCGCGCTTTGGGCCGCGCCGACCGGACGCGCGAGGTCTTGCAGGCGGTCAAGCCTCTGCTGAACGGCCGCCCGCAACTGCAATTTCAGGCGGCGCTGCTGCTCTTGAGCCAAGACCTGCCGGAACCCGCCGAAGAACTGCTCCGATCGGCGGCAGAGCAACTGCCTGACTCCTACCCGGCCCGCCTCAACTTGGCGGCAGCGCAAAAAAAACTGGCCAAGCTGTCCGCAGCCTCGCGCACGGCGAACGCCGCCCTCGCATTGCAAGAAACCGGAGAAATCCACCTGCTTCTGGGAGATATCCTGGAGGCTCAGGAAAAACCGCTCGAGGCGGTCGCCCATTTTCAGCGGGCCGTGGAACTGGACCCCGCGCCGGCGAGCTACTATGCCTTGGGCCACGAATTCCTGATTCATTGGAACTGGGAGGCCGCGGCGCAAGTCTTTGCAACCGGTCTCGAAAGCCATCCCGACTCCTGGCGTCTCTGGGTCGGCGCCGGGGCTGCGGCGCTCGGTCTGACGCGGCACGAAGAGGCCGTCCGCGCCTTTTTGCAGGCCGTGAAGTTAAAGCCCGAAGAGCCGATGGGCTACCACTTGTTGGCGCAAGCGTTCGACCGCTCGGAAGAAGCTTTCGACGACGCCGTGGATGCTTTCCGGGAACTGCTCAAGCGACAAGCGGAGAACCCCTGGGCGCGTTATTTCGAGGCTTCGGCAACTTTTCGGCAAGCTGCTCGGTCGGGAGACTCGAGCCGGTTGGCGGCGCGGTCCGAAACGTTGCTTCGGTTGACGCGGGAGAATCCCCGCTTTCTGGAAGCGCATCTGTTATTGGGCGAGATCCAGTTCGAGCTGGGGAACTGGGCCGCTTCGGCCGCGGCGCTCCAGCAGGCGGTCGAACTCGATCCGAGACAGGCGTCGGCCCACTACCGGCTGGGGCTTGCGCTGCAGCGGTTGGGCCGGCCGCAAGAAGCGCGGCAGGCGCTTCAGCGGTATCGGGAATTGAAGGACCGGGAGGACCGCGCGATCGGCGAGAGGGTCGCGGCAACCACCCGCTTTATCGTGGAGTTGAAAAAGAGATGACGTTCCCTCGCGACCCTCCGCTGCTGGTCTGCGCCGGCGAGTTTTATATGGATCTGATCTTCTTCGATCTGGACAGTCTCCCCGCCCCGGGCGAGGAAGTCAAAACCGACAACTTTGCCGTCTCGCCGGGCGGCGGCGCCGCGATCACCGCCGCAGCGGCGGCCTTGCTGGAGCGGCCTGTCGAGTTGGCGACGGTTTGGGGCGAATCCATTTGGGGAGACGAAGCCGGTGAACAACTGGAGAAAGCCGGGGTTGCTTGCGGCTGGTCGCGGACCCGAGCGGACGCCATGTGCGGAATCACGGTAGCCGCCTCCTCGCGGGAGGATCGCTCTTTTATGACGTATCCCGGCGCCAACCGCTTCCTGGAAGAGCATTTGCTCGATGAGCAAACTCTGGAGCGGTTCAGCAGCGCCGGCCATGTGCATTTCGCGCTGACGCCCAGCCGCTGGATGCCGTTCCTGGACGCAGTCGATCAACTCCGTTACGGCGGGGTCACGGTATCTTGGGATCTGGGTTGGGACCCCGCGGCCGGCCGCTCCCACGGCTTCCGGCATCTGTGCCGCAAGCTGGATCTGATTTTTCTGAACGAGATGGAAGCGCTCAAGTATGCCGGAGCCTCGTCGATCCTGGAGGCCCTGGATTTCTTTTCCCATAAGCGCAATACCGTGGTCGTCAAGTTGGGCGCAAAAGGCGCGGTTGCCTGTAAAAACGCAGCCCGGCCGGTCTATGTCAAGGGGATCGAGGTCGAGGCGGTCGACAGCACGGGAGCCGGCGACGCCTTCAACGGAGGGTTCCTGCACGAATGGATGGCGGGAGACGTAATGGAAGGGGCGCTCATGGCGGCAAATGCCTGCGGTGGATTTTCGACCCGCTCGCCGGGGGGCATACAGGCTTTGCCCACCAAGAAGGAATTGGAACGCTGGCTGAACCGACTCTCCATTGAATACAGGCGAGAGAGAGGGTGGCTATGAAGCTGACGATTATCGGCGGCGCCGGCATCCGCGTGCCGCTGGTCGTCAACGGCCTGTTCCGGCAGGGAACGACCCTGGCTGTAAGCGAGTTATCGTTGTTCGACACCGACCAGCGGCGCTGCGCAACCATCGCCCGCATCGCGCAGGCCATGGCAAGACGAGCCGGCGGAACGCTGCGGGTAGCGCAGCCTCCAACCCTGGAAGAGGCGCTGGACGGGGCTTCGTTCGTCGTCTCGAGCATTCGCGTGGGCGGGCTCGCGGGCCGGGTTCGAGACGAGACAATCGCGCTCGCGCACGGCGTCCCCGGTCAGGAAACGGTCGGACCCGGCGGGTTCGCCCTGGCCTTGCGCACCATCCCCATCCTTGCGGCATACGCCCGCAAAACGGCCGAGCTTGCCCCCAATGCCTGGATGATTAACTTCACCAATCCGGTCGGGATCGTGGCCGAGGCATTGATCCGGGAGGGATTGGGCGGCCGCTGCATCGGCGTCTGCGACACTCCCCGGGAGCAGTTCGCGCATATTGCCGAGGCCCTGGAAGTCCCGCTGCAAGCGGCGTCTTTCGACTATCTCGGCTTGAATCATCTGGGTTGGATCCGCGCCGTCCTGGTGGATGGGCGCGACGTAATGCCGGATGTGCTGGCATCGGACGAAGCGCTGGAGCGGGTCTATCCCGCCCCCTTCTTTGCGAAGACGTTTCTCAGGGAATTGGGCCTGCTGCCCACGGAATACCTGTTTTTCTACTATTCGCCTCGCGAAGCGTTCCGCCGGACAATGGCCTCGGGGAATACCCGCGGCAAGTTGATCGGGGAGCTGGAAAACCGCTTGCTGCAGTCGTTGGCCGCGGCCGGCGGCAACGAGACCAAGATTCTGGATGCCTACGACTTCTATCTGGCGAGCCGCAACGCCTCATACATGGCGGTTGAAACGGGAGCGGGCTTCGAAGAGGGAAAAGTGGCCGCGGCAAGAGAAAAGCTGTACCGCAGCGCCGCCGGCTACGAGCGGATCGCCCTGGATGTCATGGACGCGATCGGCAACAACCGGCTGCGGGTAATGCCGGTCGACGTGGCCAACGGGGGGGGCATTCAGGATTTCGATGGCGATACCGCGGTGGAGGCGCCCTGCGCTATCGACGCCAACGGCGCCCGGCCGCTGGCCGCCGGCCGCCTCCCCGAGCAAATCAGGAGTTTGGTTCTGCAAGTCAAGGACTACGAGCGGACCACTGTTGCCGCCGCGCTGCAGGGGTCGCGGGCGTTGGCGGTCGATGCCTTGACCGCCAATCCGTTGGTCGAACGCCGCGAGTCGGCCGAGAAACTGGTCGACGCCTATCGGCGGGCGCACTCTCCCTGGCTGGATTATCTGACGTAGCGCCCGCCCCGCTTGCCGGCTTGTAAAATTTGCGCGGCGCGCGCAGGCGATTGGACAGCGGGCGGTTGCTGCCTTATGCTCAAGATGTCGTCCCATTTGAGACCTCAGGGAGGAAGCGCCATGCAACTTCGGTTCCGGTTTTGCAGTCCGGTTTTGCCGGCTTTCTTGATCGCCTGCGTCGCGGTCGGTTCGGCGCCGCCCGGTTTTGCGCAACCGGCGCCCGCTCTCGATCGAGTCCTGACGCTGGCCGCGGCCCGCAGCGGGGCCCGCGCGCTCGCGGTCGATCGAGGCGCCCCCGGCCTGTGGCAGCGCCTGCTACGGCTGCAAACGACGGCAAGCGTGCTCTACACCGCCGCCCACCCGGATGACGAGCAAGGGGGCGCCCTGACCTACCTCAGCCGCGGGCAAGGCGTGCGCGCCGCGTTGCTGACCCTCAACCGGGGGGAAGGAGGCGCCAACGCCATCGGCTCCGAGCTGTTCGACGGGCTGGGCCTGATTCGCACCGAGGAACTCCTCGTTTCCGACCGCTACTACGGTCTCGACGACCAGTATTTCACCACCTTGATCGATTACGGCTATTCCAAGAATCTGGAAGAGGCGCTCAGGCAATGGGGCAAGGAGAACGTTCTGCGGGACGTCGTCCGCGTCATTCGCATCAATCGCCCGCTGGTTCTCGTCTCCCGCTTTTACGGCGGCCCGCGGGACGGCCACGGCAACCATGAGACGGCCGGCGCGCTGACCCGCGAAGCGTTCGCCTTGGCCGGAGACCCCCATGTGTTTCCCGAGCAGATCGGCGACGAGGGGCTCAGGCCCTGGCAGCCGCTCAAGCTCTATCGCAGCAATCTTCGGTCGCGGCGCTCCTTCGGCGGCGGCAGCGGGCCGCCCGATGGACGTTGGAACGTCGCCGTCAACTCTGGGGCGTTCAGCCCCTGGCTGGGAGAGAGCTACGAGGAGTTCTCGGCTCTGGGTCTGAGCTTTCAACGCTCCCAGAACAGCGGGCGCCGGCGCGAGAGGCCGGGCGCTTACCGTCATTTTTTCGAAAGGGTGGAAAGCCGCGTCGAGGCGCCGGAGAGGGAGTCCGGTTTCTTCGACGGCCTCGATACGTCGATTGCAGGGATATACCGGCTGCTGGGCGAGGAGCCGCCCGAAGGAGTTTCCGCATTGCTCGCGGAAATCGACAACCGGGTAAAGGACGCCGTTGCGGCCTACAACGTCCGCAACCCCGCGGCGGCCGCGCCCTTCCTGGCGCAGGGGCTGGGGCTGACCCGCGAGGCGATGCGGCTGTCCGCGGGCCGCGGCGAGGCGCTCTTTCTGCTGGCGATCAAAGAGCGGCAGTTTCAAGACGCCGTCAATACGGCGCTGGGACTCCAATTTCGGGCCGTCGCGGCGCCGCTCGGCGACGGCGCTCCGAGTTCCCCCTTCTCCCAGCCGGCAACCATGGGAGCGGTCGTTCCCGGCCAAAAATTCCAGGTGGACGTTTCGCTGGCGAACTCCGGCGGCATTCCGATTCGAACCGAACGGATAGCGCTGGAGGGCGCCGAGGATTGGCAGGTCGAGGGGGACACGCAGGCGGACAAGCCGCTGCGTTCGGGCGCCGCGCTCTCTACTGTATTCACGGTCACGGCGCCTGAGAACGCAACTCCTTCGCGGCGGTACTTTCACCGCGAATCGATCCAGGAGAGCCGCTACCGGATTCGGCAGCCCGAATACCTGCATTTGGCAGGCCGCGCGCCGGCGCTCGCGGCCGCGGTCGACTACGCGCTCGGGGGGCAGTCGGTCAGAGCGAGCGCAACGGTTTACCGCCGGGAGGCGAACCTCCCTTACGGCTACGAATACCGCGAGCTGAAGGTCGCGCCGGCGCTGGCGGTCAATGTCTCTCCGGCCAACCTGATCGTCCCGCTGGGGTCGTCGCGGAACCGTGTCTCGCTGGCAGTGGAGCTGCTCAACAACCGCAGCGGAGAAAGCCAAGGCGAGTTGACGCTGGAGTTGCCCGACGATTGGCGCGCTCAGCCCGAGCGGCAGCCCTTCAGCTTTTCCCAGGCCGGCGAGCGCCGTAACTTCGTTTTCTCGGTCACCGTGCCCCGACTCCGCGCGGAGACATACGACATCCAGGCGGTCGCCCGAGCGGGAGGGCGGGAGTACCGCGAGGGGTATCGGGCGATCCGCCACCGCGACTACGACATTCGCTACCTTTACCGCGATGCGCTGACCCGCATCCGGGGCGTCGATGTCAAGATCGCTCCCCGCTTGAAAGTGGGCTATGTCATGGGCGTGGGAGACGAAGTTCCCAACGGCATCGAGCAGATGGGCGCCCAGGTCGCTCTGCTGAACAGCGACGATTTGGCTACGGGGGATTTGGACTCCTACGGCGCTATCGTGATCGGCACGCGGGCCTATGCCGTGCGCCGCGACTTGATCGAATACAACCGGCGGCTGCTCGATTACGCCCGCGGGGGAGGGAATCTGATCGTTCTCTATCAAACGCAGGAGTTCGTTCCCGGCAAGTGGGCCGCCTTTCCGGCCGATCTCCCGCGTCGTGCCGAAGAGGTTTCGGAGGAAGATTCGCCGGTCGGAATCCTGGCTCCCGACCATCCGCTCTTCAGGCAGCCCAACCGGATCGCCGCCGCCGATTTCGACGGCTGGGTGGAGCAGCGCGGCTCCAAGTTTTTTTCAAGTTGGGACGACGCTTACGTACCTTTGATCGAGACTCAGGATCGGGGGCAGGAACCGCAAAAGGGAGGGTGGCTCACCGCCCCGTACGGCGAGGGCCACTATACTTACTTCGCCTACGCCGTTCATCGCCAGCTTCCCTACAGCGTGCCCGGAGCCTATCGCATCTTCGCCAACCTCCTTTCGCTGGGCCGCTGACCGCCAGGAGGCGGCGGGAACGGCGCGCCGCGGCCGTTTTTTCTTCCACTTTCCACTATCCACTGTACGCGGCTGCGACGGTACGGCAACGAAATTCAACTTTTGTCCAGTCGCAAACCATGTGGCCAATCGTTACAAATCAAGTGGCCGCGTACAAACATGCTACTGTCGAAGTTCTAAAGTTAATGAATTCACATCGGCTCCACGTCGTAACCGACGAAGCAACGAACCTTTTTCATGGGCAGTTCGAGAAGGTCAGGGCGCGCGCAAGCTGTTTGCGGTGGGGCCGCAGCGCATCGAGGCGCAGTTGCCGTCCCTGCTGAACCTGGAAGCGCTGGCGGGCGGCGGCGCGGCGACGGCGGCGGTGGTGGTGGAGACGGACGAAGGCGGCAGCTACGCGCGGCGTTTCGTTACAGCCGCGCAGGCGCCGGGCATCTTTACGGTGGCAGGCGAGGGGCGGGGCCAGGGGGCGGTGCTGTTCTCGGGTACGGGAGTGTTGGCCGCGCCGGCGGGTTTCCTCGAGGGTGCGGAGAGCCGGCCGGCGCGGGCGGGAGAGGTGCTGGAGATTTACGCCACGGGCTTGGGGCCGGTGTATCCGCCGGTTGCCGACGGGGAGAACTCGTGCGGGCCTGAAGGCGTCTGCCTGGCGGACGGCTCGAACATGATTCTGCGGCGCACGGCGGAGCGTCCGCGGGTGAGCATCGGCGGCATGGAGGTCGCAGAGGAGGCTGTGCTGTTTGCGGGCTTGGCGCCGGCTATGGCGGCGGTGAACCTGGTCGTGGTGGAGGTTCCGGAAGGGATAGAACCGTCCGACGCGGCGGAGGTCACGGTCTCCATCGGCGGCAGAGCGAGCCAACCCGGCGTCACGATTGCCGTGGAGTAACGGGGCGCCGTCGAATAGCGATTTTCGCCGCGGGCTGTCAGCCGTCCCGCCGCATCAGGCTGTAGCTTTGGGCCGTGGGTCCGATGTCGGGCTGCGCGGCCATGAAGACGGCCAACTCCGCTACGTCGTCGGGCTGCTTGATCCATTCGCCGTGAGTCAGGAACGGCGTGCCGCGGCCGGATTCACCGGCTCCTTTTTCGACATCCCGAGTCAAGCGCGTGCGCACCGGGCCGGGTACGAGCTCGTTGACGCTGATGTTGAACTCGACCAGTTCCTGCGCCAGAACGCGGGTCAGCATCCACACGCCGGCCTTGGCCACCGCGTAGGAAGAGTTTCCCTTCGCGCCGCGATGCCCCATGCCGGAGCCGGTAAAGAAAATCTTGCCCGCGCCGCGGGCCTTCAGATAGGGAACGGCCTCGCGCGCGCAATAATAGGCGCCGATCAAGTTCAGCTCGATGGTTGCCCGCCAACCTTCGACCGTGCCCTCGTCGATTCGCGCGCGCTCGACGCTGCCCCCGGCGTTCAGGAAGGCGATATCGATGCCGCCGTATGTTCGGGCAACGGCGGCGTACATGGCGCGAACGGAGCCGAGAGCGGTGACGTCCGCGTACACGGCCGCCGCTTCGCCGCCCGCGGCCCGGATCGTCTCGACCGTAGCGTCGATCTCATCTTGCGAGCGGGCGGCGCAGGCAATGCGCGCTCCCTCCCGTGCATAAGCGCGGGCGATGGCCGCGCCGATGCCGCGTCCCGCTCCGGTGATCAGGGCGACTTTGCCCTTCAGTCGATCGGCCATAGTTGACAGGATAACCGCCCGCGCGGCACGTTCAACGCTCTCTGCCGGAAGCAACCCGCGAAATCGCGTTGACCAGCTTGCGAAAGGGCATGCGGTCCATAGCCTCGACCGGCACGAACTCGCCGCGCCGGAACGAACTGAAGCGCCAGCGCCGGAGGAGCGCCAGATGCTCGGCTTTCTCGGCGGGCTTGGCCTCGACCCAATCGATCGATTCCAGCAGCGCGCGAACTTTCGCGTCCAGCGAGATCGGCAGGGCCGCATCCGACGCGCAGCGCAGCGGCTTGGGCTCTTGCAGCGTTCCTTTATAGAGCAGGGTCAGCGCGACTGCCGATTCTTCGGCGGAGCGTTGCACGATGACGCCGTGAAGCTCGTCGATGTCGCGCGCAAGCTCGCCGCTCAGGCGCAGGGCGTCCTTCACCTTGGCGAGACGTTCGTGTTCCCTGGCCGCGGCCTCGAACTCCATGGCCTCGCCGGCGGCATCGCGGGCCTCTTCGATTTCGCGCAGCAGCGAAGCGCCGCCGGTATTAAGGAATTGCAGAACACGTCCGACCTCGTGCTGATAGCGTTCGTCGCTGCAGGCGGCTTGACAGGGCCGCAGGCAGAGGTTCATTTCTCCGTAGATACAACCGGGGTGATCGGACGCCGGGTCGAGCGCTTCCTCGCAGCGCCGGATGCGGAAGAAGTTGAGAAAGGCGTTCTCGAAGCTCTCCGCGGCGGCGCGGCTTCGAAACGGTCCGTAAAAAAGAGCGCGGGTTGCAGTCAATCTGGTTGTGACGTAGGTGCGAGGGAAGCGGTTGTTGAGATGGACTTTCAGGAAGGGCGGCGGGCGCAGCTTCAGAAAACGCCGGTAGTCGTCGGGGCGTCGGCGGCGGGCAATGCGGTAGAGCAGCCAGTCGGATTCGAATTTCGACCCGGTCCGTTGGAAATACACTCGGCGCGCGATGTCGCGCAGGTTCAGCCTCTTGGAGCTCGAGCTCGGAGGCGCCAGCAGGCGCGTCAGGCGCTTGCGGAGGTCGGCGGTGCGGCCGAGATAGGGCTGTCCCTCGCCGAACTCGATCAGGAAAACGCCCGCGGCCTCGGGCGCGGCCAAGAGGTCCGCTTCCGTATCCCAGCAATCGAGCGTGCGGGCCGGAACCACCGAATCGTTAGAGTATCAGGATGCTTTCCTTGGACGCGGCCGGGTGGGTTGCGGCGCTGGGCGGATTGTACGCAGCCTACCGGCGAGCGCCCCGGCGCAGCGCGTTTCCCGTCTGGGGCCGGCTTGCGCTGGGCGCGGCCGCACTCGCTGAAGCGCTGCTGTTGTTGGCAGCGCCCGGCGCCGCAACGTGTTTCATGCCGGTAATGCTGACGGCATTCGTTGCCGCGGTCGATGCCGCGGTTTACGCCGTGCGCGGGCATTCGCCGCTGAGAGACCGCAGCGAGGCTTTCGCCTGGATGGCGGTCCTGTCGATTTTCTTGTGGGTCGTCTTTGAAATCTACAACGAAAGACTGGCGGCCTGGCACTACGGCGGGCTGCCGAACGACATGACGCGCTATTTGGCGCTCGGCTGGTCGTTCGCCATGATCTGGCCGGGGGCGCTGGGCGCGGCCGCGTTCCTTTCCGCGGCGGTGTTCCGCGGTCCGTCTGACCGCGCGGCCGGCCCGCGTTCCCGCGGCGGCGGGCGATTCGCGATCCCGGCAAGCGGGGCGGGGGTCCTTTGCTTGGCGCTGCCGCTGCTCGCGCCGCGCCTGGATCTGGGAGAGCATCTATTCGTCCTGGTCGTCTGCGGATGGGCCTTGCTGCTCGATCCGCTCAACGTCAGGGCCGGGCTGCCCGGCGTTTGGGGCTGCCGGTCGAGGTTGTACGCTCTGCTTGGCGCCGGCCCGCTATGCGGCCTGATTTGGGGTTTCTGGAACGTCCGCGCCGGAGCGAGAGCGTACTCCACCAGCGCGCGGACGGCGCTATTCGAGTTGCCGCTCGAGGCGTTCCTGTCGATGGCTCTGTTCGGGCCGGCGGCGTTCGCGATGTACGTTTTCGCAGCGAATCGACTGAAGCTCCCGTTTTTCGACCCGCTGGAAGACCCCGCCGCCGCGGACTCTTAGCGGTACTCGATCAACCCGCCGTCGGTGACGGCGTCAGCGTTTGGATTTTCGGGGGCGGACACGAGTAGCGCTGTCTTTCGGCGGTTCCGGCTCAGTCGCTGAACGTCCATCGGCAAACGCGGCGATGACAAATGCGCCGACAACACATAGCGCTCCGACCGGGACGAGGTAAATACCCACGCCCGGGTCCGCGCCATACAAACCAAACCCGCCTAGAAAGAAGCCCGCGGGCAGCAGGACCGTACCCGATGAAAGCAAGCGCGAGACTTGCAGAAGCCGAGCAAGTTTGCCTCCCAGCGCCGCAACCGCCACGCCGAAAACGATGTTGATCACGGCAAGCAGCGCGCCGTGAGCGTGGCCAAGAGTAAACAAGAGCCGGCGGGTCGCGTACGCCTCTTCCAAGTACCAACCGGTCTTGAGACCGTGAAAGCTCTCAAGGGCGATACCTGCAATGGCGAAAATAGCAAGCATCAGCCAGCCGAAGCGCACGTGCTTTCGCGCAAGGAGCGTGATTTGTTGGCGCATCGTCAACAGCGACCGATCTTACCTATTCAACCAAGTGCATCGGTCTGTCGTCTCTGGAATCGAGCAGCGCGCGGATTAGCTCCGTGTTTGGAGCGCCGCCAATTGTAAAAAATCGTGGCGGAAGCTCGCCGGCCCCGGGGCTCCACGATTCAACGATCTGTGCCGCCGCCGCTCGCCTGCTATCGGGCGGAGCTAAGAAATCGTAGGTCAGGGGCGCACCGGTCCGCAGCGTCCGCATCGACCGCGCGGCGATGAACCGCACGGCATCGTAAGGGTCGTCCAGCAAGGGCGCAAGCAAGGGCGCCTGCCAGCCCGACCCCGACGCTTCTTGAGCGGGCGCCCATCCGAAGTGCCAAGCCGCAAGAGCACGCAGCCCGGCGTCGCCCTGCAGCAGCCAAACCGGCGCGGCGGGTAGATTACTCTGCTGACCATCGAACGGCGGGGATTCGGCGCCATACCAATCGTCGAGATGGCTCGCAGTCCAGTCGAGGGAGCGGTCGAGGTGGCAAAGGTTACAGGCGTTTGGCCGACCGGTGGCGACGTTGTTTTCGACGGACGGGCTCGAAACACGGTGGCTCCGAGACGCCTTGAGCAGTCCATAGCTCGTGTAGGGCAAGTGGCAGTTCTGGCAGCGGCTGCCTTCCGACGACGCCTCGTGGCGTGTGTGGGCGGTAAGGTTCGTCGCGAACTCTTCGTGGCACTGCAGGCAGGCCGCGTCGCCGCGCATGCCCGCCTTGAGGCGATCGTCCGGTTCGCTGTCATGAATCGAATGGCAAGACAAGCAGGAAAACTCTTCCCCCTGAAAACAGGGCGACTCGATGAGCCCGTTGTACTCGCGGCCGACAACCCGCATCTCGCCGTCTGCCCAGAACCATTCGTCGAGCAAGCCTGGACGATCGCGCACAAACCGGTCCATCAGCGGTGACTGCGCAAGGGTCTCGGGTTGCACCACGTAGGTCGTCTCAGCGAGATCTTCTCCCGGTCGGTAAGGCAGGCCGTTCACAAACGACGACGCCCAGTCTTCGCCGTTGTACTGGGTATTGAGCGAATGGCACTGTCCGCAGACTTCCCCCGCGCGAACGGCGTCGAGTCTGAGCGGCTGAGTCACGCTGTCGTCCGGCTTGCCGCTGAGATAGTGGCCGTAACGCTTGAGCGGGTTGCGGTTCTGTACGGCGTGTTCGGTCGCAGGGCCGTGGCAGGCTTCGCAGGCAATGCCCGCCTCGGCAAGCTGCGTCTCGGGAGCCCCTTGGCCGCCGGGCTCATAAAGCGGGCGGCCTCCTGTGGAGTGGCAGGGTAGGCAGTCGCGGTTCCAAACCTTGCGCGGTTCCAGCAGGTTCGGCGGCGTCAGGAACACCGACACCCGCGGCGCCCAGCGTTTCTCCGCAATCAAATAGGCAAACGGCAACATGTAGAGTTCGCGGCCATTCCCGGAGGGATACCAATAAAGCTGATAATGGTGCGATCCGGTGGACATCACGATCGGCCGACTCACTCGCGGAATCGTGCCCGCGAACTGCCGGGCCTGCGCCACGTCCCCCGCCTCGGCCAGCGCCAGAGCCCGATCGACCATGTCCGGGTCGGACAACTCAACTCCGTAGGCATCGCCCGAGCGAAACAGCCGGTAGGGGCGCCCGTCGAAGTAGAGTGTGATGTCCTCGAAATCCGCCGGCATGGTGCTGGGCGTGACCACCTGAGTCATGGTGCGGTGAAAGCCCTCACTCCAGGAACCGTGTTCGCGCGGGTGGCACGGTAGGCAAGCGTCGGACGAAGCATACTCCGTTGGGGATGGCTCGGCTGCGTCTCGAAGCTCCACGGGCCTGGTCGGTAACGGTCCCGCCTCAGGCCTCTCCCAGTAAGTCAAGCCGGCCACTGCGGCGCCGGCGAGCGCTATGGATAACGCAACCGAGGCGTGTCCGGGAGCCAAGACGTTTGTCAAAACAATCGCCAGTCCGCACGCCGCAAGACTAAGCAAGATTTCGATCACTCAGACTGAATTATATAGTCCGTCATTTTCGCCCCGACACGGCAGCAGCGCATCCCAGATCTCCGGTTAAGAATGGCGGATCGCTTTCGTCGAGCGCGCAAGCCGCTATTGCGCCGCTTGACGCGCACCGACTCCTGCAGCTTTTCGGCCAAGCCCAAC
Organism: Bryobacterales bacterium; assembly: GCA_965214915.1. Taxonomy (GTDB): domain Bacteria; phylum Acidobacteriota; class Terriglobia; order Bryobacterales; family UBA6623; genus CATQHP01. Next base: position 264,542 of record CBDCCP010000003.1, read on the forward strand.
AGCTTGACCAACTGGCGGTCAAGGCCAATCCCCCCTGAACCGGTCAACTGCCCGCCACTCAACTCGAACTCCGCGTTGGGCGCGGTTCTTACAGCCGGGCAATAGTCTTCGCCTCCCCCGCGAAAATTTTTCAACATACTGATATATAAGGACTTCCATCTGCCCATAAAGTTACTTGTCCGGGGGTTAGGAGAGTGCGTCCAATATAATCGGGACAGTGCTCCGCGGTGCGGACTTGGTGGGGCGCCCCACTGGCCGCGGAGATCAATCTCGCTTACTTGAAAGGAGCGTTCAACAATGCGGTTAGTCTCACGCCAAAGGGCGATTCTCGTTGCGCTTATGTTGCTGCCGGTGGGCGGCGCGGTTTCACAACTCGACGCACAAGTCCTCAAGGGACAAATTCTTGGAACGATCACGGATCCTTCGGGCGCCGTGATTCCCGGAGCGTCCGTTACGCTCACGGAAACAAACACGAACGTGGCTCGCGAAGGCGAGACCAACGAGAGCGGACTTTACGTTTTCCCAAACCTCGACCCGGGGATGTACGAAGTAGACGTTTCTTCTGCAGGTTTCAGCACCGTTGTGCGCGGCGAAATCGATTTACAGCCCAATTCGACGGTTCGCGTCAATCTTGAGTTGACGCCCGGCGCTGTCACCGAGACCGTCACGGTTACCGGTGCGCCGCCCGTGCTACAGACGGACCGCGCCGACACCAGCGTCAAGATCGAGTCCCAACAACTCAAAGAGCTTCCTCTTCTCTTCAACCGCAACTACCAAGGTCTGATGGCCACGGTTCCCGGCGTCGGCCGCCTGACGCGCCCGCACTCGCAGTTCTACAACTCACAGGATTCGCTGGCCGTTCGCGTGAATGGACAGGGGCGCCAGTACAACAACTTCCAGATCGAAGGTATCGAGAACAAGATCGACAACGGCAACCTGACGGCCCTGGTTCCGCCCGCCGAAGCGATTCAAACGGTGGATATTTCGACCTCGAACTTCGATCCTGAGTTCGGCAACGCCGGCGGCTCGGTTGTCAACGTAACCCTGCGCTCGGGAACGAATGACTTCCACGGCAGCGTATTCGCGTTTCACCGCAACGAAAATGCACAGGCGAGGCAGGTCTTCGCGACGAGCAAAGCGCATACGGTCTACAACCAGTTCGGCTTTACCGCCGGCGGTCCGATCGTCAAGAACAAGATGTTCATATTCGGCGACTACCAAGGCAGCCGCGACCACCTCGGCGAAGTTGAGTTGGACAGAATTCCCACAACCCCGTTTCGCGTCGGCGACTTCTCAGGAGAATCGGCGACGATCTATGACGCCGCGACCGGTGACGCTCGCGGCAGGGGTCGTACCGCATTTGCGAACAACACCATCCCGACGAGCCGCATCAGCCCGATTTCGAACGCGATGGTTGGCTTTATCCCGCAGCCGAATCGACCGGGGCCGATTGGTTCGAGAAACCAAGAAATTCCGATCGTTCGCATCAAGAACATCAACGCCTTCGATGTGAAGTACGACTATGTGGTCTCGGATGCCGGTCGCCTTGCAGTACGTTACAGCCTGCAAAAAGCGACGGTAACGGATTGCGGCCTCTATGGTCCGAACTGCGGCATCTACGGCGGCCCGCGTAACAACGGCTTCTCCGGCAGCGGCCCGGCCAGAACGCAAAGCCCGATGATTTCCTACTCGCACGTCTTTTCTCCGACGTTAGTCTGGGAAGGGCGCTTTGGAATTGTCCGCAACCGCAACGACGCTATCAACGCCGACAGCGGCCTGCGGACTGCCGAAGAAATCGGCATTCCCGGCGTCAATGTCAACGAATGGACCAGCGGCCTCACAGAGGTTCGCGTCGACGGTTTGGACCGGCCCCTCGTCGGCTTTTCACCATCGTTGCCATGGGCGCGGTCAGTGACGTTTTTCGGCATCACGAACAATTTCACCAAGACGCACGGCAATCACATTACCCGCTTCGGCTTCGAGGTGCGCCGCGAACGAAACGATCTATTGCAGACCCAGACGTTCAACCCGCGCGGACGGTTTACGTTCTCGCGCGGACAGACCGCCTGCGCCGGGGACTGTACCGGTCCAAACCGGAATCTCGGCATCGCCAACGCCTTTGCCGCTTTCCTGCTCGATCAACCCGGCGGCCACGGGAGGGACCTGGACGTCCAATTCCCAACACGGCGTGAGTTGATCTTGGCGGGATACATCCAAGACAAGTGGCAACTCAGTCCAAAACTGACCCTCGACCTCGGATTGCGTATAGAGCGCGAGAATCCGTCGAAGCCGCGCTTTGCGGGGAGTTACTCGAACTACAATCCGCTTACGAACGCATTGGAGTTGAACGGCATCGGCGGCCGGCCCTATGACAACGGAGTCCGCAGCGACCTCGGCTGGGGCCCGCGCATCGGTATTTCTTATCGTCTGAACGAGAAGACCGTGGTCCGTACCGGCTATGGAATCAGCTTTATCAACCGCATCATGGGGCAGCAAAACTTTCCGGTGAAGCAAAATAATGCTTTTGTAGAGCCGAACGACTTCACCGCATCGGGCTCGATGGCGGAAGGGTTCCCGGCGTTCCAGGAGTTCGATGTTCCCGACAGCGGAATCATCGATCTCAACCTTCCGGACAACTCGCTCATCTCACGGCAGAGCTTTGGCTGGGTAAATCCCGACTTTCGCCGACCCTACGTGCAGAGTTGGAACTTCGCGATTCAACGCTCACTGCCCGCCGAGTTCACGTTGGACCTGGCTTACGTTGGCAACCATGGCGTGAACAACCAGAGCCGTTGGGAATATAACGGAGCGATGCTTCCGGGCACCGGCAATTCCAGCCGTCCGCTGAACATTCTCTTCGGGCGCACGCAGAATACCGGTACGCGAATCGGCACGCACACGTACTACAACGCGCTGCAGATGAAGCTCAACCGTCGTTTCAGCAATGGTTTCATGATGACGAACGCCTACACCTGGAGTAAGGGTCTGAACTTCAGCGACGATACCGGCGGCCTGCAGGTTGACCGCATCCAGGGCGCATTTCTGACGAACAAGGGCCGTACGAACCAAGACCGTCGCCACACTTGGGTGTCGAGCTACACGTACGAGCTGCCGTTCGGTAAGAATAAGCGGTTTCTCCAGTCTGGAGCGGGTCGCTGGATTCTTGGCGATTGGCAGATTCAGGGCCTCCTCAGCATGATGACCGGCGAACCGTTTACGATCACGGCGCCCGGTTCGACACTGAACGCGGGCGGCAACAGCCAGCGAGCCGACGTTGTGGGAACTCCCGAACGGATTGGCGAAATCGCCGGCCCGAACGGTGACGGTCTGTGGTTCACCACCAACGCCTTCGCGCGTCCGCAGCAGGGAACGCTCGGGAATGCCGGACGCGAAATCCTGGACGGCCCCGGCCTTTTCAACTGGGACTTTTCGGTGTTCCGCAATTTCCCGATTCCGCAGTTGGGGGAGAGTGCGCGATTGACCTTCCGGTTGGAGTCGTTTAACTTCACCAACACGCCGCACTTCAATAATCCGAACGGAGACGTATCGAACCGCAACTTCGGCAAAGTGCAGAGCGCGCGTAATGAGCAGCGCCTGTTCCAGTTCGGACTGACGCTGCGTTTCTAGTTCGACTAACGTACTGACCGATAAACGGGGCGGCAAATTGCCGCCCCGTTTTCACGAGTTGAGGGCGATGCTGCGTATGCATGGCGTGCAGTTGTTCTACAACCTATCGGGGTTGGCGAAGAACACGCAACGCATCGGCCTTTTGTCGGGATTCGCCAATTTGCCGATTGCCGAGCGCTATGCAGCCGCTTGACACAGGAGAAGTCCGTCCGGACAGCACGAAAACCCCAATCCAGGTACGGCTCTCCCCCGCTTTGTCGGCCCCATCAAGGCGCAGAACCTCCCCAAATACCGACTCGCATGGACTCCGCTATGTATTCCACTACCCGATGCGCATCTTTCCAGACCTTGCTTAGGAATCTCGCCACAATAACCTGTCCGTTATGCCGGCTGCTCTGCTATGCTCGGCGTCATGAACGCCGTAACGCAAGCGGTGCAAGGCAAGTTCAACGTGTTGGGTCCGCTGTTGGACGAACGCACGCGACGCCTCTGGGCCGCGGCGGAAGCCCGCGCCATTGGCCGCGGCGGAATTACACGGGTTGCCGAGGCGACCGGGCTGTCGCGCGGCACGGTGCGGGCAGGCGTGAGGGAACTGGATTCGGCCACGCCGCCGGCACCGCGGGCGGGCGGTGCGCGGATTCGTGCCCCGGGCGGCGGTCGCAAGGCGGTGACCGAGCGCGACCCGGGTCTTGTCAAGGCGTTGGAGCATCTGGTCGACCCGTTCACCCGGGGCGACCCGCAGGGACCGTTGCGCTGGACATGCAGCAGCGCGGCGCGCTTGGCGGAGCAATTGGGGGCTGAAGGCCATCGGGTCAGCGAGCGCACGGTGAATCGGCTGCTGCACGAATTGGGCTATAGCTTGCAGGCCAACCGCAAGACGCTCGAAGGCCGCCAGCATCCGGATCGGGATGCGCAATTCCGGCGCATCGCCCGTCGCGTGCGGGCGTTTCAACGCCTGGGCCAGCCGGTGGCCTCGATCGACACGAAGAAGAAGGAGTTGGTTGGCCGATACCGCAACGGCGGCCGGGAATGGCGTCCGAAGGGCCAGCCCGAGGAAGTGAAGGTCCATGACTTCATCGATCGGGAACTCGGCAAGGCGATCCCTTACGGGGTCTACGACCTGACGGCGAACACGGGCTGGGTAAGCGTCGGCGTTGACCACGACACGGCGGAGTTCGCCGTGGAGACGGTTCGGCGCTGGTGGCTGCAAATGGGACGTCAGGTGTATCCGTCGGCCACGCGATTGCTGCTCACGGCCGACGGGGGCGGCTCGAACAGCAGCCGCAGCCGGCTGTGGAAGTTCGAGTTGCAGAAGCTGGCCGACGCGCTTGGGTTGCGGATCTCGGTATGCCACTTCCCGCCGGAGACCAGCAAGTGGAACAAGATCGAGCACCGGATGTTCTGCCACATCACGGAGAACTGGCGGGGCCGGCCGCTGGTGAGTCACGAGGTCGTGGTGAACCTGATCGGCGGTACGACTACGCAGGGCGGTTTGGCCATCCGGTCGGAGTTGGACGAGGCCGACTACCCAACCGGTCGGGCGGTCACAGACGAACAGATGGACAGGCTGTCCATCAAACGGGACGCGTTTCATGGTGAGTGGAACTACAGCTTGCTACCCAGATCCGACGAAAACGGTTAATTCATTTTGGCGAGAATCCTTAGGGAAACTCTGAACAAGCAGGCTATTGACTGGGATAATAAGGGGAGAGCAGCGGGCACGGGGAATAAGGGGGAGAGCGATGGCGCAGCGGACGTTTGCAGAATTGGAGTACGAGGGGAAGAAGAAGCAGACGAGGCGGGAGAAGTTTCTGGCACGGATGGAGGACTTGATTCCGTGGGAGCGCTTGGAGGAGCGCATCCGCCCGTACTACCCCCAAGCGGGGCGGGGGCGGCGACCGTACGCGTTGGCGGTGATGCTGCGCGTGCATTGCGTGCAGTTGTTTTACAACGTGAGCGATCCGGGGATGGAGGACATGCTGTACGAGATCGAGTCGGTGCGGCGCTTCGTGGGCTTGCGTTTGGGGGATGCGCTGCCGGACGAGACGACGATTTTGAACTTTCGGCATCTGTTGGAGCGGCACGAGTTGGGCGGGAAGCTGATGGCGGAGATCAACGCGCACTTGGCGGAGCAAGGCTTGCGGCTGCGGGAGGGGACGATTCTGGACGCGACGATCATCGCGGCGCCGAGTTCGACGAAGAACAAGAAGCGGAGTCGCGACCCACAGATGCATCAGACCAAGAAGGGGAATCAATGGTATTTCGGGATGAAGGCGCATATCGGCGTGGACGCCGAGACGGGGCTGACGCATAGCGTGGCGGCGACGGCGGCGAACGTGGCGGATGTGACCCAAGGGCATGAGTTGCTGCACGGCGGGGAGCGGGAGGTGTGCGCGGATGCGGGTTACCAGGGGATCGACAAGCGCGCGGAGCATCGGGGGCGTAAGGTGCGCTGGCAAGTGGCCTTGAAGGCTGGGCAGCGGCGGCGCTTGGCGGCGGGCAGCGCGGAGGCGCGGGCGGAGCGGCGCAAGGCAGAGGTGCGGGCCAAGGTGGAGCACCCGTTTCTGTACGTGAAGCGGCACTTTGGCTACGCCAAGGTGCGCTATCGCGGCTTGGCCAAGAACCGGGAGCGGATCAGTCTGCTGTTGGGCTTCGCCAATCTGCTGCTTGCCGGGCGCTACGCGACGGCCTGAGCGCCACAATACAGGAGTCGTGCGTCCATGCCGGCGCCAAGCCGCAGAAGCGGAGTCGAAGCCGTCGCTGCGGGGTCAAAAATTGGCGTTGCGCAGTCAAAATCGGCAGGATTCAGCCGCAAAATTCGCCGGCAGCCCGGCTGCAACCGCTCCTTACGGACAACTTCAACCAGCCAACGCGCCAAAACCACTTTATTCAGACTTTCCCTAGCGGTACTCGATCAACCCGCCGTCGGTGACGGCGTCGCTGGGATGGTTAATCACGGTTTCGCCTTCGTTCAAGCCGCTGACAATCTCGTCGGCGAGACCGCCGCGCATGCCGATCGTTACGGGGCGCAGCTTCGCCGTCGCTCCATCGACGAGAAACGCCGCCCAGCCTTCCTGTGAGCGGAACAGGGCGCTGGACGGGACTTGCAGCACGTTCTGCCCCTCCCAGGTCACGAAGCGGGCTTCGACGCGGTACCGGTCGCCCAGGTTTTTCCATTCTTCCTTGGGGGACACGATATCGACGATCACAAGCACGCGCTGCTCTTCCACGCCAAGCGCCGAAATCTTCGTGAAGGCCACCGGCTCCACGAGTCGGACGACGGCTTCGAGCGGTTGCGGGCCTCCCCAACGCTCCAGCAGCACGCGCATCCCCGTTGCGATCCGCACTGCGTCCGACGAAAGCACCTCGACTTCGACTTCAAGGCCGCCGGGGTCGGCGATCTCCAGCAACGGCTGCGAAGCCTGCACGACCGCTTCGTTTTCCTCATAGACCTTGAGGATGCGGCCGCTGACGGGAGAGCGCACCGTTACGATCTCAGCGGGCCCGCTCGACGCCCGGCCTTCCGAGTACTGCAAAGCTATTTTTGCGGCTTCGACTTCCGATTTCGCCACTTCGATCTGCTGCTCGGCCGCGCTCAGGACTGCCTTGGCCTTGCGTTCGCCGGCCAATGCGCGGTCCAGACGTTCGGCCGCGATGACGCCGGCCTCGACGCCCCGCCGAGTGCGGGGCAACTCGACTTCCCAATAACGCACGTCCGCCCGAGCGGTTTCGACATCCTCCCGGGCCTTTTTGAGCGCGGCCTCGGCGACAGCCAGGTCCGCGCCCGCTTGTGCGCGGCTGCGGCCGTCGAGCGTCGCGGAGCGCAGCGGATGGAGCCGCGCCAGCGCGGTTCCGGCGCGCGCCTCGTCGCCAACGTCGAAACTCATTCTGCTTAGGGTCCCCGCCACCGGAGCGGAAACGACGTAGCGGTCGACCACGCGGGTCTTGCCCTCTTCGACGATGGTGACCTGGAGCGGCCCTCGCGAAACCTCGACCGTCTCCACCAGAATCGGGCGCGGGGCGAAGCTGAAATAGACGGCCGCTCCGACAATGCCGGATATCAATAGAACGGTCAAAATTTTCCGAATGCGTTTCACCGAAGACTACTCCTGTGTTTTTAGCACGCTCACCAGGTCCAGGCGGTTGATCTTGTGGCGGACGATAATGCCGGACAGCAGCGACGACGTCAGAATGACAACGGCGGCGTAAGCATAAGTCCGTGGATGCAAGACCAACGGTATGCGGAAGATGTCGGTCTCCATGGATTGTATGAAGACCGCGCACAGCGTCTTGCCCATCGCGGCGCCCAGCGGCAGCGCCAAAATTGTGAGAAAGCCCAACTCTCCCAACAAGATGAACCCCGCTTCTCTTTGCGTGAAACCGAGCACGCGCAGGCTGGCCAGCTCGCGGCTGCGTTCCGAAAGCGTGACGCGGGCGGTGTTGTAAACGACCCCGAAAGCGATTGTCCCGGCCAACAGCGTCGTGATGCCGGCAAAGATCAAAATCTGTTGCGCCATCATATCCTGCAAGCTGGCGATCGCTTTGTGCTTGATCTCGGCGCCGGAGACGCGGGGCATTTCCTTGATGCGGCGGTAAATCTCCGCTTCGTGCTCTCGGTCGATGGCCAGATACACTCCCGACAAAGCATGACCCTCGCGCATGAAGCGGTTGAGATCGTCAAGAGACATATAACCCGAAACCCCTAGAAATTGATGGATCGTGCCCGCCAGCGGGGTTTTGCGAACCGGGCGTGCGCCTTCGAGCACCTCGACGGTCACAGGGTCTCCGACCCGGGCGCCGAGCAAATCCGCCAGGTAGTCGGTCAGGACGAGGCCCCCGCTCGACGCATCGATCGGCTTCAGGTTCTCGTCAAGCGTTCGATGCAGGTCCGAATCCGGCGGCAGCCCCAGGATCGACGTGCGGTACGAGCGGCGCCCCGCGCGCAAGCGCGCCGGCACGGCTCGAAAGCCTTCCGCATACGCAATGCCCTCGATGCGCTGCAACTCGAGCATGGCGCGGTAGGAGGTCGGCTCGTTGAAATTCACGGTGATGTCGTCTCTCTGGGCCAGCCAGAATTGCACGTCGATCATGTGATCGATGGAGTCGCGGAAAAAAAGACCCATGACCAATATCGCGTAAGCGGCGGCGATGCCGGTTGCGGTCAGCAGGGCCTTGACGGGCCGCCGTTCGAGGTTGCGGGCGATCATCCGCATCGGTTCGGAATAAAGTCTTCCCAGGCCGATTCTCTCGAATAAGGTTTGCCCGTAACGAGCCGGAGGCTCGGGCCGCATCGCCTCGGCCGGGGGCTGCAGCGCGGCTTTGCGCACGGCGAAGATCGTCCCGGCAAACGACGCGCCGAGCGTGACCGCAGCCGCCCAAATGACGATCTGCGGCTCCAAGCGGTAGATCAGTTCGGGAAAGCGATAGAAATCCACAAAAAGCGAGCTCATCCCCCGCCCCATCCACACCCCTCCGGCAATGCCCAAGAGCAAGCCGATGAAGGCGATCACTACGACAAATTGCAGATAGTGCAGTCCAATGGAGAAATTCGAATAGCCGAATGCCTTGAGCGCCGCGATCTGCTCACGCTCGATCTGGAACAGCCGTCCGAAAACAATATTGAGGAGAAAGGCCGCGACGCCCAGAAAGATCGTGGGATACATCGTCGCCATGCCCTCGAGTTGGCGAAATTCTTCGTGCAGGTAGCGATGCGAGAGTTGATCGCTGCGTCCGTAGGCGCCGAGTGAGCCGTAGCGCCCCAACAGATCGTCGAGCCGGGCGATCACTTCGCTCTCACTCGCGCCGGAACGCAGCGTCAGCGCCACGTTGTTGAATGCGCCGTCCATGTTGTAGGCCGTCGCCAGCGGTTTTTCGGCCATCCACAAGATCGCGTAGCTCTTGAAGTCCGGGATAATTGAGCCCGGCTTGATCTGGTTGACGTATTCGGGGGAAAGGGCTATGCCGACGATTGTGAGCTTTTTCTTGCGGCCGTTGACGATCGCCGAGAGGGAGTCCCCGGGGGCGAGTTCCTGCGCCTCGGCAAAGGCTTCGCTAACGATTATCTCGTCGTCGCTCAGCGGGTCGACAAACCGTCCCTCGCGCAGATGGAGACCGTTGAGCCGCCCTTCGTTTCCGCCGCCGACCGAGATCAGCAGACCCGTTATGGGGTCCGCATAGCCTTCCAGGTCGATGTTGACGCTGGCGGCGACGCGCGTGTCGACCCGATCGACTCCGGGGATGTTGCGTATGCGTTCCTCCAGGCTCTGCGGCGCCCTCTTGAGGGAAACGAAAACATCGGCAAAACGGTATTCGGCGTAAAAGGTCGCTTGCGTCAACTGCAAGCTGTCGAGCGTGCTCAAGGACATGACGAAGGTGGCGACGCCGCCGGCGATCACGAGCGCGATGGCCAGCGCTTGTCCGCGCATGCCCCACAACTCCCTGAAGAGCTTTTTTCTGAGGGCGGTCACCAGTGGATATCCTTCGCGGATTTTTTCGTCGGATTGCGCTGCTGGGATACGATCCGGCCGTCGCGCATTTGCAGAACGCGGTCGGCCATCTGCGCAATGTCGGAGTTGTGGGTGATGACCACCGTAGTCGTGCCCAGCTCGCGGTTCGCCCTCTCCAAGGCTTCGAGCACCAGGCTGCCCGTCTCGGAATCGAGGGCTCCCGTGGGCTCGTCGCAGAGCAGCACCGAGGGGTTCTTGGCGATAGCGCGGGCGATGGCCACGCGCTGTTGCTCCCCGCCTGACATTTGGGACGGGAAGTGATCGATCCTGTCCCCGAGACCGACCAGATCCAGGGCGTCGGCGGGATCCATCGGGGCGGCGGCGATCTCGGTGACGACCGCCACGTTTTCCCGCGCGGTAAGACTTGGAATGAGATTGTAGAACTGGAATACGAAACCGACGTAGTTACGCCGGTACAAGGTCAACTCGCGCTCGCGGGCTGCGGTCAGGTCGGTTCCGCTGTAGGAGACCCGGCCGCTCGTGGCGGTGTCGAGTCCGCCGAGGATGTTGAGGAAAGTGGACTTTCCGCAACCGGACGGCCCTAGGAGAACGACCAGTTCACCCTCGTAAAGCTCCAGATCGACGCCTCTCAACGCCCGAACCTGGACCTCGCCCATGTCGTAAACCTTGGTCAGAGCGGAAGCTTCGAATACCGTTGCGGGTTTTGACTCCGCGCTTGGAGAGTCCGGCGTCAACTTTTTGCTTCTCAGGATACCAGTGGGCGCAAGGCGCAATGCGGCGCCGGATAGCGGTTGACAAAAACTCCGCGGGCGGCGGTAGTGGGTACTCTGAACGAATGAGCTTGGTTCGCACGAAGATTGAGGCGGGCATCGCCCTTGTAACGCTCGACAATCCTCCGCTCAATGTCGTCACCGTCGCGATGACGAAGGCCCTCGACTCCACGCTCGAGGGGCTTGAGGCGGACCCTGAGGTCAGGGTTCTGGTTCTGACCGGCGCGGGGGAACGAGCATTCTGCGCGGGGTCCGACATCAGGGAATTCGCAGCGTTCACCGGACCCGAGGGGCGTGCGCTCGAACGCAAGATGATCGCCGAGATGGCGATGTACGGCAAGCTCGACAAGTTTCCGAAACCTACTGTCTGCGCCATGAACGGCAGCGCGCTGGGCGGGGGGCTGGAACTCGCGGCCTGCTGCGACTTGCTCGTGGCCGCCGAGAATGTTTTGCTGGCGTTGCCCGAAGTGAAACTCGGCGTCTTTCCCGGAAGCGGCGGGCCGATTCGGATCGCCAGAAGAATCGGCGAAGGCCGAGCCAAGGAAATGATTCTGCTTGGGGAGCCGGTGGCCGCGAGCACGGCGTTGGCCTGGGGGCTGGTCAACCTTGTTACCCGTCCCGGGGAGGCCCTTGACGGCGCCCGGGAACTGGCAATGCGGCTTGCGGAGCTTCCCGGCAACGCCTTGCGGATTTGTAAAGAGGCCGTTGACCTCGCGTTCGACTATTCGCAAGAGGAAGCGATGGAGCGCAGCCTGCGTCTGAGCGGGGAGGCGTTCGCGCACCCTGAAATCGAGGAAGGCATCCGCGCGTTCTTCGCCAAGCAGAAACCGAACTTTCGCTAACTCCGGGGCGCGGCGGCTTGCCGGCGCGCTCCGGCGCCGTAACAGGCGACGACCAGGAAACATATCAGCGGGACCCAGTAGGCAGTGTGTATGCTGCCCGTGGCGTCGGAGACTTGCCCTTGCGCCGCGGTGAGCGCCGCGCCGCCGAGAATCGCCATGATCAGGCCGGAGCCGCCGATCTTGGTGTCGTCGCCGAGGCCGCGGACGGCCAGCCCGAAAATCGTCGGGAACATCAACGACATGCAGCCGGAAATGCCGACAAGCGCATAGACGCCTGCGTAACCTTGCCCGTAGATCACGACGAGCGTGCAGGCCGCCGCCGCGGCCGCGAGGGCCGTGAGCAAAGCGCCCGGAGTCAGCACGCGCATGAGCGCCGTGCAGACGAAGCGGGAAACCGCGAACAGAATCAACGAGGCGATGTAGTAGCTTGAAGCCTGCTCTTCGTTCAGATTCAACTCGGCCATGACGTAGCGAATGGTGAATGACCATACGCCGATCTGGGCGCCGACGTAAAAGAATTGAGCGACTACGCCCCATACCCAATTGCGGTTGCGCAGCAGGCGCTTGAAGGTCGCAACGAGTTGCGCGCCGCCGGCGTCCGAGGCTTTCGGCATTTTGATCAGCGCCAAGCAGATCCAAAGCCCCGTCAGGACCAACGCGATGCCGACGTACGGCCCCATTACGGCGGCGAGCTCCTCGGATTGGATCTGCTGCAGCCGCTCGGCGCTCATGGCCGCGCGCGCTCCCGTGTCGGCCTGGTTGAGTTCCGAAAGAATGAACCACTTGCTCAAGAACACCCCGGCGATAGAGCCGATCGGGTTGAACGACTGGGCCAGGTTCAATCGCCGAACGCCGCTCTCTTCGGGGCCCATGGCGATGATGTACGGGTTGGCGGAAGTTTCCAGGACCGACAAACCGCCCGCAAGCACATAGAGCGCCGCGAGGAAATGAAAGTAGTTCATGGTCAGGCTCGCCGGATAGAAGAGCAGCGAGCCGATCACGAACAGTCCCAGCCCGAGCAGAACGCCCGCCTTGTAGCTGAATTTCTTGATAAAAATCGCCGACGGAAGCGCCAGGCAGAAGTACGACCCATAGAAGGCCAACTGGATCCACGAAGTCTGAAAGTCCGACATGCTCATGATCCGCTTGAACGCGGCCAGCAGCGTGTCGGTCATGTTGTTCGCCAGCCCCCACCAGGCGAAGCAACTCGTCAACAAAACGAAGGGCAGCAGGTTGGTCTTGGGAATCAGTCGCGGCGTTGACATCGGAGCATCCCGGCCTGCGCCGAGGTAGCCATTCTACCCTCTCCGGCGGATTGAGGAATTTCAGCGGCCCGGCTACGAAACTTTTTCGCGCGCCTGTCCGAGCCGCTGCTCGATGGGCGTCAGAGCGCGCTCGTCCGATCCGATGTAGAGTTGCCGGGGACGGGCGATCCGTTTTTCCGGATCGTTCATCAACTCTTCCCAATGGGCCAGCCAGCCCACGGTGCGCCCGATGGCGAACAGCACGGTGAACATTTCCGGGGCGAAGCCCATAGCCTGGTAGATGATGCCCGAATAAAAATCGACATTCGGGTACAGGCGGCGCTTCATGAAGTAATCGTCTTCGAGCGCGATGCGCTCCAACTCTCTGGCAAGGTCGATTTTCGGGTTGCGGCCGGTGACTTCGAACACTTCGTCGGCAATGCGGCGGATGATGCGAGCGCGCGGATCGTAGTTCTTGTAAACGCGGTGGCCGAAGCCCATCAAGCGGCGCTCTCCCGCCTTGACCTGCTTGATGAACTCGGGGATACGCTCCATCGAGCCGATCTCGTCGAGCATGGCCAGCACGGCCTCGTTCGCGCCGCCGTGCAGCGGCCCATAGAGCGCGGTGGCCGCTGCCGAGAGGCAGACGTAAGGGTCGGCGTGCGCGCTGCCGACCTGCCGCATGGTCGAGGTCGAGCAGTTCTGCTCGTGGTCGGCATGAAGGATGAACAAAGTATCGAGCGCTTTCGCCAGCACCTGCGCTTGCTCCGCTTTCGGCTGACGCCGCGTCCCGTTCCAGAGCATGTGAATCAGGTTTTCGCTGTAGCTCAGATCCCAATCGGGGTAAGCGTAGGGGTAACCCTGGCTTTTGCGATAGGCGTATGCGGCGATCGTCGGCATTTTGCCGATCAGCCGAATTTGCTGGCGGTAGCGGTTGCTTTTGCTGCCGATGTCCTTGGCGTCGGGATAAAAGGTCGACAGCGCCGCCACTGTGCTGACCAGCATGCCCATCGGGTGCGCGTCGTACAAGAAGCCGTCCATGAACTTCTTGATGTTCTCGTGGACCATGGAGTGCTCCATGATCTCTGTATCCCAAGCGTCGAGCTCGTGCTGCGTGGGCAACTCGCCGTGCAGCAACAGGTGGGCGACTTCAGTATAGGCGCATTGCTCGGCAAGCTGTTCGATCGGGTAGCCGCGGTAGCGCAGAATCCCTTTTCTGCCGTCGATGAAGGTGATGCGGCTGGTGCATGAGGCCGTGTTGGTGTAGCCGGGATCGTAAACGAGCATGCCGAATTCTTCGGGATCCTCGCGGATCGCCCGAAAGTCCATTGCTCGAACCGTCGCCTGCCGGATATCGATGTCGTAGCTTTGCCCTGTGCGGGAATCGCTGATGCTTAGCTTTGGGTCGCCCAAGAAACCCTCCTGACCTGCTATGAGAACAAACCGCCCGATTAAACAGAATAGCGGATGTTGTGCGCTGAGGCGATGAGACGCAGCGATGTGGGTGCGCCTGCGCCTCCGGGCGGATAGAGAGACAATAAGGCTTGCTCCTGATTGTTGGGAATGGTTGCCATGAAACCGCTTCGCTTCGATGAGGCCCGCGCCGTCGTGTTCGAGCGGGTGCGGGAGACGCTGCGCACTCCGGCTGCGGAAACGGCGCCGCTCGCCGCCGCCGCCGGCCGCGTCCTGGCCGAGGACATCCTCGCGGACCGCGACTACCCGCCATTCAACCGCTCGGCCCGCGACGGGTTCGCGGTACACGCCGCGGATGTAGCCGATACGCCGGCGACGCTCGAATGCATCGGCGAGACCCGCGCGGGCGAGCCTTCTCGATTCACGCTTCAACGCGGGCAAACGGTCGAAATCATGACCGGCGCGCCGGGCCCGGCGGGCGCCGATGCGGTGGCGATGGTGGAGCATGCCGGCCGCGACGGCAAGCGGGTCACGCTGCATCGCAGCATCGCGCCGGGGCGGAACTTGATTGCGGCCGGCTCGGAAGCTAAAGCGGGCGAGATCGTGCTGCGCAGAGGAACCCGCATCGGCTACCCGCAGATCGCCGTGCTCGGCTCGGTCGGCTGCGCCGCCGTGCCGGTCTACAAGCGGCCCGAAGTGGCGATCCTTTCCACTGGCGATGAAGTCATTGCCGTCGACGAAACTCCGCAATCATTTCAAATCCGCAATTCCAATGCATATTCCTTGGCCGCTCAAGTTGCGCGCCGCGGCGCGCGAGCGCGCATCCTTCCCGTTGCCAAAGATCGACTCGACGAAACCCGGCGCCTGATCGAAGACGGTCTCGCGAGCGACGTGCTGGCGCTCTCCGGCGGCGTCTCGATGGGCAAGTACGACCTGGTCGAGCAGGTCTTGACAGAGTTGGGGGCGGAGTTCTTTATCGCCGGCGTCTTGATTCAACCCGGCAAGCCTCTGGTTTTCGGGCGGGTCGCCGACACGCCGATTTTCGGACTGCCGGGGAACCCGATCTCGACAATGGTAACCTTCGAATTGTTCGCGGCGATTGCCGTGGATCTGCTGGCCGGCAAGCAGGATTCCGAGCTTCCGTTTTTCGAGGCCGAGCTCGCCGCGGCGTTCCGCCACAAGCCGGTCTTGACCCGCTTCCTGGGGGCGCGGCTCGAAGGCCGCTACGGTGAAACGCGCGTGAGAAGGATCGAGGGACAGGGCTCCGGCGATGTGACCTCGTTTGCCCGCGCCGACTGCTACCTGGTTGCCTCGGACGACCGTGAAAGCTGGCGGGCCGGGGAGCGCATCGCGGTCATGGCGCTATGAGCAAGCTGTCGCACTACGACGATTCCGGCTCGGCCCGCATGGTGGACGTCAGCGGCAAACAGTCGACCCGGCGCACCGCGCGGGCGCGGGCGTTCGTCAAGATGAGTGCGGACGTTCTTGCCGCCTTGCCCGACAATCCGAAGGGCAACCCGCTCGAAGTCGCCCGCATCGCCGGCATTCAGGCCGCGAAAAAAACGGCGGAGCTGATTCCGATGTGCCACCCGCTGCCGCTTAGCCACGTCGATATCGAGACCGCCGCGACGGACCGGGGCGTGTGCGTTACCGCGAGCGCGGCGACAACCGGCCCGACCGGCGTCGAGATGGAAGCGCTGACGGCTGCTTCCGTGGCGGCATTGACCGTTTACGACATGTGCAAGGCTCTGGACAAGGGAATCGAAATCCGCGATTTGCGCCTGATCGAGAAGACCGGCGGCAAAAGCGGCGATTATCGCAGATCGGAATAGACGCCCGTATCTTTAACGGACTGCGCGAAACTGTTGAGTAGAAACCGATGCGACCGTCTCGCCGTAGTATTCATTTGATGCGGTTGACGCTTCTCGCGGCGCTGTGCCTGCCGCTGGCGGCTCAGGACGACGGCAGCGCTTTCGACCCGGAAACGCTGTTCGAATCCGATCAGCCGGCCATCTTCATGGAAGACATCGACGAGGTTACGGTTCCGCTGACGGTGCGCGGACCGAAGGGCGTCTATATCCACGACATGATCCAGAGCGACTTCACGCTCTACGACAACGGCAAGGAGCAGAAGATCACGAGTCTCGATCTGAGCTTCCTGCCGATCTCGATGGCGATCTGCGTCCAGACGAGCGACCGCGTGGAAGGGATTCTGGGCGATATCCGCAAGACGGCGTATCTGTTCACCGAGCTCGTGCTGGGCGAGCACGGCGAGGCGGCGGTGCTCACCTTCGACAGCAAGGTCAAGCTGTTGCAGGATTTCACCAACGACACCAAGAAAATCGAAAAAGCGCTCAAGACCATGCGCATCGGCCCGTCGGCGGTGGTGCTGGCCGACGCCATGTACAGCGCCATCCGCATGTTGTTGAAGCGCCCGCAGAACCACCGCAAAATCATCGTTGTGATTTCCGAATCGCAGAACAACGGCAGCCGTATCGGTCTCGGCGAAAGCCTGCGCACGGCGCAACTCTACGACATCATGATCTATCCGGTGCGGCTGTCAACGCTTTCCGCCCGCCTGCGCCGCAAGCCCGAGCAGCGGCGGGATCCGATCCCGCCGGGAGTGATCGTGCGGCCGATCGCGCCCGGGGCGGCGCCGACCCCCACGACGCTGATGCAGAGCCGGTTCTCCGTGACTCCCAACGTGATTCCGATCGTCATCGACCTGGTCCGCGGCGTCAAGAACCTGATCTTCAACAATCCCCTGGAAGTGCTGGCGGACGGCACCGGCGGAATCGACTTCAGTCCGCGGACGAGCAGCGGCGTCGAGGAATCCATCATCAGGATCGGCGAAGACATCCGCAGCCAGTACCGCCTGACCTACAGCCCCGACAACCTGAACGAAAAGGGCATCTACCACCGCATTGAAGTCAAGGTGCCGTACGACCGCCTGAAGGTGCGGCACCGCGTGGGCTACTTCCACGGACCGAATCCGATGCTCGACGGCGAGCCCGTCGAGCCGCTGGCTACCCGCGAAGAACAAGAAAAGCAATAGGCTTTGTGCTAGATTGAAAACAATATGGGCATCCCGAACGCAAAAAGATACAGGATCACGCACCCCGAGTCGGGCGAGCGCGCTACCGTCGTAGCGGTGTTGCCGAAGAACGCCGACGTCAAAGCGTACCTTGACGGCGCCGCGCAGCGGTTTGACTGGAAAGCCTGGCAAGAGCAGAAGACGACGCTCAACAAAGTTCGCATCGGCCAGCAGAAACAGAAGAAACGCTGAGCGCCGTTTGCGCCGCGCGAGCGGCTGCCCTCACTCGATGTCGGCGATTACAGGCGCGTGATCGGAGGCGGTCAGCCCTGCTTTTTTCTTGCGGTACTCGCGGTCGATGCCGACGGATTTGAGGCGCTTGACGACGGCCTCGGCGCCCAGTAGAAAATCGATGCGCAGGCCCTGCTTGCGGTGGAACGCGCCGCCGCGGTAGTCCCACCACGAAAATTTCTGCTCGTTCGGGTAGATCTCACGGAAAAGATCTCTGAAGCCCCAATCGAGGATGTCCCGATAGCGTCGGCGCTCGTCTTCGCTGTGGAAGATCAGCCCGGCGTGCAGATCTTCGTTCCAACTGTCGATGGGCCGCGGCACGACATTGAAGTCGCCGCAAAGGACCACGAGAGCGCTCGGGTCATGCGCCGAGTCGAAGTGGCCGCGCAGCGACTCCAGCCAACGCAGCTTGCGCGGGTAATCCGCGTGCTCGATGCTCTTGCCGTTGGGCGTGTAAACGGTTGTGAACGAAATACCGCCGACATCGGTGGTGAGCAAGCGCGCCCCGAACGCTTCTTCTCCCGGCAGGCCGCGCTGGGTGACCACGGCCTCTTCGCGGCTCAAGACGGCGACGCCGTTCCAACCCTTCTGCCCGTGGACGGCCGCGCGGTAACCCTCTTTTGTGAAAATCTCGTGAGGAAACTGCTCGTCGGCCAGCTTCAGTTCCTGCAGACCGACTACATCGGGCCGGCGGGCGCGCAGCCAGTGCAGCACGAAATCGATGCGGGCGCGAAGGCCGTTGATGTTCCAGGTGGCGACTCTCAAGCAGGTATTAAAGCACGATCGCCCGGCCGCTTGAATTGCGCTCAAGCTTCCCTGTCGCGAATCAGATTTTCGATTGCCGAACGGCCGTTTAGGCGCGGGTTGTCCAACGCGGCCCTGAGCGCCGCGTCCGCTTTCGCCGACGGGCGGGCGCCGATCGCGTAACAAGCCGCTTCGACCAGACGCAGGTCGCCGTCGCCGAGCATCTTCGCCAGCGCGTCCACCGACGCATCCGTTCCGATTCTCCACAGGCGGCGGCACGCTTCCTGCTTGGCTGCGACGGAGGCATCGGATTCCAGCGCCGCGACCAATGCCCGCTCGATCGCGCGGCGCGCCGAGGCGTCTCCGTTCGTGCGGTTGATGATTTCGTCCAGCTTGAAGAAAGGAGTCGTCGATTTGCCGAAGTCGTAGGCTTCGATGCCGACGATTTTCGTCTTGATTTCCGTCTCGGTCATCGCTCAGACCCTCCACGGGGCGCGCATGGCGCGGTAGATCATGCGGTTGGCTTCGTCGTCGCCGAGAAACCGCTCGCTCCCGGCGTCCCAGCGCAGCGGCCGCCCGAGGCGCAGGCAGATATTGGCGCAGTGGGCAATGGTATGCGCCCGATGGGCGATTTCGGCGTGCGACCTGGGCAATTTCCGGGTGCGCATGCAGTCCAGGAAATTGCGCATGTGCGGTTCCTGAATCAGATAGTGCGCATCGGGCGGCTCGAGTCCTGCCAGAACGGAATCGGGTTTGGCCTGCATGCCTCCGCTGTCGGAGAGGAAAACCCAGCCCTTGTCGCCGATGAACTTGAGGCCCTTGGCGCCGGTATCGAGATACAGCCGCAGGCCGTCGGCGTAGCGGGCGCGGACTTCGTACCAGTACGGAATGTTGTTGATGCCGCCTTCGCTGCGGTATTCGGCCTCGCCTTCGTACGCGACGGGAGCGCCCATTTCGTCGCCGCGCGCCCATTGCAGGGTTTCGATGAAATGCGGGCCCATGTCGGCGATCGAGCCGCCGCCCGTGTCCCAGTTGATGCGCCAGAGCGCGACGCGCTCGGCCGAATACGGCGCCCACGGCGCTTGTCCCAGCCAACGGTCGTAGTCGAATACTTCGGGATCGGGGGCGGGTTCCGGCGCGGCGAAGGCGTTGCGCTTCCAATTCCCGGAGGCGCCGAAGGAGAGGCGGACCGTGTGCAGCTTGCCGATGCGTCCGCTATTGACGACATCGACCAGAAACTTGTACCCGGGGTTGGATTTGCGCTGGGTGCCGCATTGCCAAACGGCGCCGGTCTTTTTGACCACGTTCGCCAGGGCGCGGCCTTCGGCGATCGTCAGGCAGAACGGCTTTTCGCAATAGACATCCTTGCCCGCGCGCGCCGCCAGCGAGCTCAGCACGGCGTGCCAGCGGTCGCCGGCGCCGATCAGCACGGCGTCGATATCCGCGCGGTCGAAGATCTCTTCGTGGAAGCGCGTCGCCCTGCAGGCGGCGTTGCCGTAGTGGTCATCGACCATTTTTTTGCCGAATTCCCGGCGTTCGCCGAACAGGTCGCAGACCGCGGCGACCTGTACGTCTTTCTGCTCCAGGAACGTCGCCAAGTTGCGGCGGTTTCGTCCGCCGATGCCGATGACCCCCAATGCGATGCGGTCGGAGGCGGGAGTTGCGCCGTTCAGGCCCAGCGCGCTTGCCGCTGCGAACAGAGGGGCTGCAGCGGTTGTTTGGCCGAATTTTCGGCGGGTAACCCGCTTGCCGTTGGTCATGCCGGCAACAGTGTACAACGGACCGCTCCCTTCGAGCGACAATAATCGCTTGACCGCGCGCGCCGGATGCTTCCAGTCCGAGAGAACCCTGCTGATGGGGGCGCTCAACGTCACGCCGGATTCTTTCTGGGACGGCGGGCGGTTCCTGTCCGCGGCCGCCGCGGTCGACCGGGCGCTCAGAATGATCGACGAAGGCGCGGATATCATCGACATCGGCGGCGAAAGCTCGCGCCCCGGCTCGCGCCCGACGCCCGAAGCGGAAGAGTCGGCGCGGGTTCTGCCCGTTGTCGAGGCGCTCGCAAGGCGGGTCGACACGCCGCTCTCGGTCGATACGTACAAGCCCGCCGTGGCCCGCCGCTGCGTGAATGCCGGGGCGGCAATCGTCAACGATATCCGCGGCCTGACCGACCCGGCAATGGTTGCAACAGCCGTCGAGACGGGGGTTTCCGTCGTGCTCATGCATATGCGCGGCGAGCCGCGGACGATGCAGCAAGACACCGCCTACAGCGATGTCGTCACGGAAGTCCGCGAGTTTCTCTTGAAGCAGGCCGCCGCCGCCCGCGCGGCCGGAGTCGCCGAAATCGCCATTGATCCGGGCATCGGCTTCGGCAAGACGGCCGGGCAGAATTTCGAAATCCTCGCCAGGCTGCGCGAGTTCGTAACGCCGGACTACCCGCTGTTGATCGGCCCTTCGCGAAAATCGTTCTTGGGCAGTCTGCCGAGCCGCTTGCCGGTCGAGGAGCGTCTGGAGGGAACGCTCGCCGCCGTTGCCGCCGCCGCGCTCGGCGGCGTGAAGATCGTCCGCGTGCATGACGTCAAGCCTTGCCGCCGCGTGCTCGAAACGGTCGATGCGATTCGCGGGGTGACCGGTGGCCGATAAAATCCTGCTCCCCGCAATGCCGCTTGCGGCGCGGGTCGGCTGCAGCGAGGAAGAACGCCGCGCCCCGCAGCAAATCCTGGTGGATCTGGAGCTCAGCCTGGACCTTGCGCAAGCTGCGGCAGCCGATTCGGTCGACGCGACCGTCGATTACGTTGCCGTCAGAGCCGCTGTCGAGGAGGTCTGCTCGGCAAGGGCGTACAGTTTGATCGAAACTGTCGCCGAGCGGATTGCCGCGAAGCTGTTGGCCGACTTTCCGATCGATGCGGTTCTGGCGCGCGTGCGGAAACCTTCGGCGCTGGCGCGGTTCGGGGCGCCGTGGGCGGCGGTGGAAATCAGGCGAAGCCGCGATGCCTGACGCCTGGCTCGGTCTCGGCTCGAATCTCGGCGACAAGACGGGCAACCTGCGGGCAGCGGTCGCAGCGCTTGTCGAGCACGGAACAATCGCCGCCGTCTCGCCGCTGTATGCGACCGAGCCGGTGGGCTGCGCCGATCAGGACTGGTTCTTGAACGCCTGCGCGCGCCTCGAGACCGACCTCGGAGCGTTGGAAATGCTCGGCGTCATCGCACGCATCGAAAGCGACCTGGGCCGCGAGCGCGGGATACCGAACGGCCCGCGGACGATCGACATCGATTTGCTCCTATACGATGATTTGGTAGTCGAATCCGCCGAGTTGACCGTGCCGCACCCGCGAATGCATCTGCGGCGCTTCGTGCTCGAGCCGTTGGCCGCCCTCGCGCCCGATCTGATTCACCCCCGCTTGCGCAAGTCCATCGCAGACCTCCTGCAAGAGCAGCCCTCATCCCCCGCGGTGCTGCTCGCTCGCGGCGGCGTTTGGCGGCGCTGACGATCGGATCATTCGCTCCAGCACACGCTGCAGTTTCTCGCGGGCGGCCTCGGCCTCCGCTCCGCCGCGGCCGCGGGGAATCGGGCGCTGCTCCAGAACGTCCTCGGCGATATCGAACAACTGACCTTCCTGGTATAGCTTGTAGCGCCGGTTGCGGGCCCAGCGGTCGAGCTTGGTATAGGCTTCCTTGCTCCAGCCCGGCCGCGGGTCGTGATGCGCCAGCACCCACTCGCGCGGATTGCCCCGCTCGCCGCGCAGCCGGGGCGCGAACGAAACCCCGTCCATGATGCGTTCTCGGGGCGGCGTCATCCCGCACAGCTCCGCAAGCGTCGGAATAAAGTCGGTCGAATCGACCAGATCGTCGCTCACGGCGGGTTCGACGGCGCCGGGCTGGTTCGCGATCAGCGGCACGTGCGTCCCGGCGTCGGTCGGCAACCCCTTGCCGCCCTCGACGATGCGCTCGCCCATCTTCGAGCGGACGCCGCGGGGCGTTCCGTTATCGCTGAAGAACAAGACCAGCGTGTTCTCGCGCAAGCCCAACTCGTCCAACCGGTCGACGATCCGCCCGACAACTTCGTCCATGTACTCGACCATGCCGCCGAAATGCCTGGCGGCGTTCGATTCGAAGCGGTCGCCGCGCTTCCACGCCTCGCTGCGGGGCGTCGGATTGAACGGCCCGTGAGTCAGCGCCATCGGATAGTAAACGAAAAAAGGCTCGTCTTTGTGGCGGCCGATGAAATCGTTGATGCGTTCGGTATAGAGGTCAGGCCCGTATTTCCCTGCGGTATCTTGCAGGTGCTTGCCGTTATCGAGAATCGTCGGATCGGCGTAGCGCGAGCCTTTGTCTTCGGTGTGCTCGGCATGCCACAGGAAGTACTCGTCGAACCCGGCGTCCTCGGCGCGCATGCCCTTGCCGCGCCACTCAGGCTCGAAATCGGGAGGATTGTAGCTGTAAAGCTGCCATTTCCCCGAGATACAGGTTTTGTACCCGGCGGCGCGCATCATGTGGCCGAACGTCACTTCGTCCGGGGGCAGCACGCCGAACGCCTGCCAGTTGCGGAAGTTGTACTGCCCGGTCATGAGCTGCAGGCGGGTCGGCGTGCAAAGCGGCTGCGAGTACGCATGGTCGAAACGGACGCCGGTCCGCGCCAACTCGTCGAGGCGGGGCGTTCGGTAAGACGTTCCGCCGTAACAGCCCAGGCACTCGCAGCCCAAGTCGTCGGCCATGATAAGCACGACGTTCGGCCTGCGCCCCGAGCCGCCGGAACCGCCGCCGCAGGCGCCCGCGGCGAACGCCGCCGGCGCCGCCCCCGAACGCAAAAGAAATTCCCGGCGGTCGATCGGTTTCATGATCCCCTGACAGCCTACCGCGCCTCCTGCCCTTCCTGCTACTGAATTTACCGTTCCAGATCGGACGCAGTCACATCCGGTCGGGTCGCTCGCGCCAACTCGATACATCCGCGAGTTCCTGGGCGTGGCGCTTTTGTTCTTCTTTGTCTTCGGCCGCGAGGTCAGGCAGGATGATGTCCGCGTGATATGGATTGCAGAGTTGCGGCGTGGCTGCTACGCGCCGGTTGCTCGTTCCCGCATCTGCGACAGTTACCGCGGCCCAACCGTGGAACTCCTTACCGCGGGCGGCCGCTCTTTTTTCGGCAATCGACACGGCTTCCTCCTCCGGGGCGACGGTAAGCCTGTCCACGGATATCTCCGTGTGTCCTTCCTGTATCAGGAACGCGTTCATAGGAACTTGGCCGCGCCCGGTTCACATGTCGCGTAGAGAACACGCTACGCCCAAGTTCCTCATTGAGCGTTATATCTCCGGAAACCGCCATACGGGTGGACTATCTTGCCGTTTCAGGTCGGCCAGGGCTTCGCGCAGAAAACCGTCGGGAAGCGTGTCGGTCTTGGAATACCGAGCCCGACGATGGTCCCCGTTCGTATTGACCAGGCACAGTGCGCCTTCATCCGAAGCACAAAGCAGCAAGACCGACCTTCCGTGACCGCCCGGCGCGTGGATTGCGATCTCACCGTCCGGTATCGGATACACCTCGAACCGGCAGGGGGCAATTGCGTACATCTTTCTCAACAGGCGTCCGGCGTTCGCCAGCGCAATATCGGACGGCGACGGGAATCCCTCTTCACGCGCCTCGATCTTCACTCCCTCAAGATCACGCAGGGCGTCGTTCAGCAGCGGAGAATGGCTCTCGGCGAGACCAGCGGCGCCTTCTCCAAATAACGCTTCGCGGTTTCCACGCACTGAATATCCTCCTCGGCTAGAGAGAAGCCGGTTTGCTCGAATATCACGCGTCCCGGTACTGCCTTCACAGCGAGACCGCCCTTGAAGATCGCTTGAGAGAAAGCCGGGGTCGCTATGGGAGATTCTTGGATGGGCAGATTGGCGTCCACAATTGCGTTGTAGCGCAAAAAATCGGGATTGATGATCGACGGATCGTTCGATTGCACAACCGGAACAACGGAGAGTCCAGTGAGATCGATACTCTGACCCGCCATGCCGTCTTCCGGCGTTTTCTTCTGGCTCACGCCCGACATGCTTCATATGCGGACAGCGATAATCGATTTCTCAATATATCGCCGGCCGCGCGCTGCCGCTGCAACGTCTCCGCAAGCGCCCGCGGCGAACGCCCCCGAACGCAAAAGAAATTCCCGGCGGTCGATCGGTTTCATGGGCTCTGTGACAGCCTGGCGCATGCTCGGCCGGCGGCAGGTTACGCGAGAATGCCCGGCCCTCTCGACCAAACGTGCAAGAGACTCCGCGAACTCGAGAACGGCAGAGGCTCAATTAGGTAACGACAAGACCGTCCAACTGTCGTCTGCATTCCTTTGAGCGCTGAAACCAAACCAAGTTACCGATTGGCCCACCTGTGGAGTCGTACCCGACATGGTTCCATCCGCAAACCGCATTACCGCCCTCCCGCCTGACTCGACGGTGAATGTCGACCCGTTGTGGTTGCCGGCGCCGGAATTGGTGCATCTCTCGCCCGGCTGGACGACAAGGTTTACTTCACAGGCTCCTAGGGTATTGACTTGCGCCTGGGCGCGTCGCGGCGACATCAGGGCGTACACCGCCGCGGGCGTCGCCAAGGCCAGCTTGCCGTACTGCTCGATGAACCGGCGGCGCGCGGCATCCCCCGCCTCAGGCTCTCGCGGCGTCTCGGACGGAGTCGTTACCGGAGTGAGGTTATTCCGGGTTTCCGGGGGGGGGGCTGCGTTCTTTTCATGATTGACCTTCTTGTGTGGTCAGCGCGTTGGGCAGCCGACGCCACGATAGGCCAACGGCTGCCTGTGCCCGTACATCTTAACGAGATCGGGTCGTCGAGGCGCAGCCTTCTGCGTAAAATGTTGTAAAGAAATTGCCGAGCCGCGCACTCCAGCACGATCGGGTCGTCGAGCGCAACCCCGGTTTCGTCTCCCTCGTCTCTCATTGCAAAGCGCCTCCCTCTCGCCGGCGCCTCCCTGTCCCGCGCCGTGCGGCGGAAGGGCTGTAGATGGCATACTGGTTGGCGCGCCGGAGCGCCGGCGGCGGATCCCCGCGCTCAATGCCGAGGACGCGGAACGCCCAAGGAGGAAAACATCGTGCGCCATTCGAAAACGACTCATGTCCAGCGCCCGCGCCGCGCTTGGACGCTTGCGGCGGCCTTGCTCGGCGCATTGGCCGCATGCGCCCCGCAGCCGGCGGTCGACGCGTCGCGTCCGAACGTGATCGTTATTCTCACCGACGACCAAGGCTACGGAGACCTGTCGGTCCACGGCAACCCGATCCTGAAGACCCCCAACCTGGACCGGCTCCATGCCGAGAGCGTGCGGCTGACCGATTTCCATGTCGCGCCGGTCTGCACGCCGACCCGCGGTGAGTTGATGACCGGCCTGTACGCCCTGCGCAACAAGGCCGGCATGGTGCCGGCGGGGCGCAATCTGATGCGGCGCGACGTGCAGACCATGCCGGAAATTTTCGCCGCGAACGGATACTCCACCGGACTCTTCGGCAAGTGGCACCTCGGCGACACCTACCCGCATCGGCCCCTGGACCGCGGTTTCCAGAGCGCCGTATGGCACAAGGGGTGGGGGCTGGCCTCGGAGATCGAGTACGACAACGACTATCACTACACGCGCTACATAGACCAGGAAGAAATCCGCTATTCGGACCGTTTCTGCGCCAATCTCTGGTTCGACCAGGCGATGGAATGGATGGGCCGGCAGGCCGCAGCCGAGCGGCCGTTCTTCGCCTACCTCTCCTTGAACACTCCCCATTATCCGTTCGACGCCATCCCCCGCGATTTTTCGCTCTACCGGAACGCGGTCGAGGACCCCCTGGTGGCGCACTTCCTGGCCTTGATCCACAACATCGACGAAAACTTCGCGCGCCTCGACAACTGGCTGGCGGAGAAGGGCCTCAAAGACAATACGCTGCTCATCCTCATGAACGACAACGGCACGGCCAACGGCGAAACGGTGTTCAATGCCGGCATGCGCGGCAAGAAGGGCAGCCCCTACGAAGGCGGGCACCGCGCCATCTGCTTCATCCGCTGGCCGGACGGCGGCTTGGGCGCGCCGCGCGACATCGGTTACGCGGCGCACGTTACGGACATCCTGCCCACCCTGGCCGACTTGGTCGGCTTCGACAACTCGGACCTGCCCGAGTTCGACGGGGCGAGCCTGAAGCAAGTCCTGCAAGCGAACGACGCGAGCGGCCCGGACCGCAAGATCGTCGTGCAGTACGGCGGCCGCATTCGTCCGGCGAAATACGCCGAAAGCAGCGTGATCTGGAACCAATGGAGACTGGTCGGCGAAAGCGAGCTTTACGACATCGGCAAGGACCCCGGCCAACGGACCGACGTGGCGGACCGGCATCCTGAAGTCGTCAAGGCCATGCAAGAGCGCTATGAACAGTACTGGGCTTCGATCGCGGCGTCGATCGAGGAGGTCGAGCCGCTGATCGTGCGCGGCGACCCCGACGTTTTCACCGACCTGACGTCCAACAGTTGGATCGAGGTCGATTGCGACAACCGCACTCGCACGGCGGAGGCTTGCGGGCCGCCGCGCGGCGGCGTGTGGCAAGTCGAAGTGGAGCAAGACGGAGAGTATGCGCTCGCGTTGAGCCGCTGGCCGTTCCACTTGGAGCGCGACCTGACCGTGCAAGGCCCGCCTGCCACGATCGGCGGCAGAGCGATAGCCGTCGGCAAGGCGCTGCCGATCGCCTCGGCGCAATTGAGCGTGAACGGCGCGGCGCCCGTCAGCGAGCAATCCGCCGCGGGCGCCACTTCTATCGCTTTCAATATCCGGCTCAAGAGCGGACGCAACACGCTGCAAGGCTGGTTCCAAGATCGTTCCGGCCGGGACTTGGCGGGCGCCTACTACGGCAGGATCCGCGCCGAACGCTGAGGGCGGCCGGCGTAAGCGGACAGTTGGTTTGGGATAGTCGGTCTTTGGGTTTGCGGCGGGTTGCGGCGCTCGGTCGCTTTTGCGTGGCCCCGTTGAGCGGCCGCGCCACTGGAAACCGCCATGCGGCTCGGTTCTCTTTTACCTTTTCAGACCGGCCAGGGCTGAGCGCAGAAAACCGTCGGGAAGCTTGTCGGCCGTGGAATACCGCGCCCGGCGATGGTCTCCGTTCATGTTGACCAGACACAGCGCGCCTCCATCCGAAGCGCAAAACAGCAGAACCGATCTTCCGCGCCCGTCTGGCGCGTCAATCGCGATCTCGCCGTCCGGCGTCGGATACGCCTCGAACCGGCGGGGAGCGATTGCGTACAGATCTTTCAACAGGCGCCCGGCGTTCGCCAGCGCAATATCGGCCGGCGGCGGGAATCCCTCTTCGCGCGCCTCGATCTTCACTTCCTCAAGATCGCGCAAGGCTTCGTTCAGCAACGGATGCCGGCCTTCCATGAGACAAATCTCCTAATCCCCGGCCGCGCGCTGCCGCTGCAGCGCCGGCTCCGGCATGCCGGGCGCTTCAGCTTTGCGTCCGCCGTACAACCAGCGGAAGAACCCGCGGACATCCTCGAGAATCAGATAGCTCGCCGGCACCAGCACCAGCGTGATCAGCGTCGCGAAG
The DNA here is from genome assembly GCA_965214915.1 of Bryobacterales bacterium. Taxonomy (GTDB): domain Bacteria; phylum Acidobacteriota; class Terriglobia; order Bryobacterales; family UBA6623; genus CATQHP01. The sequence goes on from CBDCCP010000003.1 coordinate 292,529, forward strand.
AGCACGCCGGAGGCCAGCGCGACCGCCATGGGAATCATGAACTGCGCTTGCAGGCTTTTCTCCAGGATCAATGGCGTGACCCCGGCCGCGGTCGTCAGCGAAGTCAGCAGGATCGGCCGGAAACGCGCTACGCCGGCGGCGCGCACGGCTTCGCTCAGGGAACCGAAACGGCTCGCATAGGCATTGATGAAGTTCACCAGCACCAACCCGTCGTTGACCACCACGCCGGCCAGCGCGACCATGCCGCACATCGACAGGAAGCTCACGGGCATGCCAAAAAGCAGGTGCCCCCAAATCGCGCCGACCATGCCGAAAGGCACCGCGCCCAGAACGATCAACGGCTGGATGTAGCTCTTCAAGGGAATCGCCAACAGCGCGAACATGACGAACATCGCCGCTCCGAAGCCTTTATTCAGCCCCTCCATCGATTCGGCGAAGTCGGCTTCGTCCCCTTCGAAGCTGTAGCGGATATCCGGGTACTGCGCCATGAGTTGCGGGAGGAAGCCCGTATCCAGACTCTCGATGACTTGGCCGCCCGTCACGATGGATTCATCGACTTCGGCTTGGACATTGATCGCGCGGTTGCGGTCGACGCGGGTGATCGTGGCGAATCCGCGCCCCATGCCGGCGGAGGCGACGGTGGAAAACGGCGCCTCGTCGCCGTTGGGCGTGCGGATGCGCATCCGCTCGAGATCTCCGAGCGAGCGGCGCGCCTGCTCCGGGTAGCGCACCATGACGCGGATATCGTCGCGGCCGCGCTGGATGCGCTGCGCCTCTTCGCCGAAGAACCCCTGCCGGACTTGGCGTCCGAGGTCCTGCAAGGTCAAGCCCAGCGCTTCGCCCCCGGAAGTGATGGCCAGCTTGATCTCGGGCTTGCCGCCGCGGAAAGAGTCGGTGATATCGACGACGCCCGGGTATTCGGCCAATTTCGCTTTGATCAGGCCGGCAACCTCCTGCACGCGGCCAAGATCGCGGCCGGTCAACTGGATGTCGATCGCCTTGCCCCCGCCGATCAGGTCCGAAGTGATGCTCAACTCCACCGCGCCGGGAACCTGGCCGACCTTGCGGCGCCAGCGCTCGGCGATCTCGGCCGCCGTGATGGTGCGGGTCTCCGACGGCGCCAGCTCGATATTGACCTCCCCCAGATGGGAGCCGGTATAACTTGCGCCGCCCGCCCCCGGGCCGCTCTGGACGATGCGGAAAGGGTGCTCGCCGACCGACGCCAGGATGTGCCTGAACTCGTCCCGCCCGCGCTCGGTCTTGAGCTCCTCGCGAAGCTCGGTCGCCGCGCGCTCGATCTGGGCGACGCCCGCGGCCGTGGTCTCGGCCGCCGCCTCCTGCGGCATGGTCAGAAAGGCGACCGTATTGTCGGATTCGACTATCGGGAAAAGCACCAGCTTGACGATGCCGCCGCCGATCAGGCCGACGGTCACCAGCACCGCAGTCAGAGCCAGCGAGAGCGTCGCGTAGCGCCATTCGAGCGCCGCTTCGAGCGAAGGCCGGTAAACACGCTGAATGAACCACTCCAGGCCGTTGGAGAAGAAATCGAAGAATCCGTTCCAGACCCGAATCAGGATGTTCGGGTTCTCGCGTTTCTTTTTCTCGCGGTAATGCGCGAGGTGCGCCGGCAGGACGAGCTTCGACTCGACCAGCGAAAAGAACAACGTGGGCAGAACGATCAGCGGGAAGACGCGCATGATCTTGCCCATCATTCCCGACACGAAAAGCATCGGAGAAAAGGCGGCCATCGTCGTCAGCACGCCGAAAACGACCGGAACGGCAACCTCCCGGGCGCCTCGAATCGCCGCGTTCAACCCTTCTTTTTCGCGCTCTTGGGTGGTGAAGATATTTTCGCCGACAACGATCGCGTCATCGACCACGATGCCGAGCACGAGGATGAACGAAAACAGCGACATCATGTTGATCGACACGTCGAACACGGGCATCGCCGCCAGCGCGCCCGAGGAACGAGATCGGGATGCCGATCGTGACCCAGAGGGCCAATCGCAGCCGCAAGAAAAGCGCCAGGAAAACGAACACCAACAGCAATCCGCCGACGGCGTTCTTGATCAGCAAGTTCATGCGGCCCCGCAGTATCCGGGCGTTGTCTTGCCAGGTCGTCAAGGTAATGCCGCTCGGCACCGACGAGCGGGCTTGCTCGACATAGCGGTACACGGCGTCGGCGACTTCGATCGCGCTCTGATCGCCGACGCGGAACACCTGAACCATAACCGTCGGCTCGCCGTCCATTTTTGCGGACTGATCCGTATCCTCGAATCCGTCGACGACTTGCGCGACGTCGCGAAGGAGGATCTTGGTTCCGTCGGGGCGGGTGACCAGCGGCAACGTCTCGTACTCGAGTCCGGTGTACGCCTGTCCTTTGGTGCGCAAGAGAATTTCGCCGGTCTCGGTCTCGACCGAGCCTCCGGGCAAATCGACGGAGGAGCGGCGCACGGCGTTGGCCACGGCGTCGAATGTCAGCCCCCAGCGGCGCAGCGCCTCCTCCGAAACCTCGATCGAAATCTCGTAGGGCGGGGCGTTCGACAACTCGGCCTGCGATATTTCGGGCAGCGCGGTCAGATCGTCGCGCACTCGCTCTCCAAGGCGCTTGAGCGTCAGGCGGTCGGCATCGCCGGAAATCGAAATGTTGATCACTTGATACCGCGAGGTGACCTCTTGCGTGACCGGGCGCTCGGTTTCTTCGGGAAAAGTGTCGATCGCATCGACGCGCGCCTTGATGTCTTCGAGCACTTCGCGGATGTCGTATTCCGGCAGGATTTCAATACGCACGCTCCCCCTGCCCTCATTGGCGGTCGAAGTCATCTTCTTGATGCCGTCGATGCCTTGAACGGCTTCCTCGATGCGCACGCAGACCGCTTCTTCGACTTCTTCCGGCGCGGCGCCGCGGTAAACGACCTCGACCGTGACCATGTCGAGCGAGATTTCCGGAAAAACCTCTTTCTTGAGGTCGGTGAGCGTGATCGCCCCGGCAGCGACGATCACGAACATCGTCAAGTTGGCGACGACGGGATTGCGGGCGAACCAGGAGATGAGAGAATTCATGACTGCTCGCTTTCCCCGACGCGGACTTTCATTCCGTTAACGGCGGCTTCGATATTCGAGACGCAGACCCGGTCGCCGGGTTCGAGTCCGCCGCGCACCAACGCCTGGTCGCGGTCGAGGCGGAAAATATCGACCTCGCGGAAGTAGAGGCGGTTTGTGCTATCGACGATCAAGACCCGGGAGTCGCCGCGCAGCGCCGTCCGCGGCAGCCGCACGACATTATGCACCCGGCGGCCGTCGATCTCTGCTTCGACGAACATGCCGACAGCCAACGGCGGCCGGCGCGCATCGCGTCCGGGAGCGTAGGGGTCTTCGACCTGGGCGATGGCGTTGACCATGCGCGTCGCCGGATCGATTTCGCCTTCGGTGCGCACGATGCGGCCGCGCCATTGGTGTTCGCGCCCGGCGAACTGCGCGGTCAAAGTAACAGCCGGCCCGCGAGCGCTTTCGGCGCCGCCGCGGTAGGCCAGAGGCAGGTTGACAAACTCGAGCTCGGCATCGGGAATGGGCAGTTTCACTTCGGCGAGATCGACGGAATAGAGCGTCGCCGCCGGGGCGCCGCGCTGCACGAATTGACCGACGTCAACCTGCTTCGAGCGGACGCGGCCGGCGTACGGCGCGCGAACGACCGTCCGCTCGAGGTCGAACTTCGCCTGGTCCAAGGCTGCTTCGGCCGAGGCGAGCGCCGCCAGGGCTTCGGCGATCTGCGGCTCGCGCACGACGAGCGGATTCGGCTCCCCTTGGCCCAAAGCCTGCCACTCTTTGCGCGCCACTTCGGCTTCTTGACGCTCGGTCGCCAGACGCAATTTTGCTTGCGCAATGGCGGCATGGGCGCGGATGACCGCCAAGTCGTATTCGCGGGCTTCGATCTTGAGCAAGACCTCGCCTTCCTCGAAAAACCCGCCGGCGGCGAGCGAGGGCGAAACTTCCACAACGCGGCCGGCGACCTCGGGGACGAGCTGCGATTCGGTTCGCGGCGCCACCGTGCCCTCGGCGCGCACTTTCAAGGCGACCGTCTCCGGCTCGACTTCGATGACGCGAACCAGCAGCGGGGGAATCTCAACCGGTTTGGTTTCCGGCTCCTCGCGGGCCTCGATCATGGCCACGGTCGCAAAGACGCCGATGCCCAGCACGGCCAGCGGAAGAACAATCATCAGAATGCGGCGTAAAACTTGCATGACAATCCGTTATTCGGCAGCAATATCCGCGCCGGACGCCGCTGCCGGAGGCGCCGCGGCGAATCCGCCGCCCAAGGCAAGGTGCAAATCGACTCGATTGTCGAGACGGGCGCGCCTGACGTTTAACAAGGCGCTCTCCGAATCGAGAGCCGTGCGTTGCGCGGAAAGCACGGTAATGATGTCGGACAGGCCCGCGCGGTAACGCTGCTCGGCCAGGTCGCGCGCGGCCAGAGCGTTGCGGGTCGCCGATTCGAGGGCTTGCTCCCGCTCGGCCAAGACCGATTCGGCGGCCAGGGCCGTTTCAACCTCGCGGTAGGCCGTAAGGATGCGGCTTTCGTAATTCGCCGCGGCTTCCATCGCCCGCGCCTCGTTCGCGCGCACGCCGGCTTTGAGCCGGCCGTTGTTGAAAACCGGCATGACTATGCTTGTGACGTAGTTCCAAACCTGGACGTTGGGATTCACCAGATCGGCGAGTTTGTTGCTGGCCGTGCCCAGCCCCGAGGTCAAGGCGAAACTCGGGCGCAGCGCGGCCTGCGCCTCGACAATGCGGGCGTCCGCCGCCAGCAAAGCGCGCTCGGCGGCGATCAGGTCGGGTCTGCGGTGGACCAACTCGGACGGCAGCCCTGCCGGAATCCGCCGCGGAACCTCAGGCAGGTCTTCCGCCAAGGCGTGCTCCCCCGCCGGGTATCGGCCCGCAAGCGTCTCCAACTGCCGCACGAAAGCGTCGCGCTGCTGTTCGCGCTGCTTCGCCAGCGCCTGCGCGCGGTCGATTTCGCTCAACGCCAAACGCAGATCGAGCGAAGGGCGGATGCCCGCGCGGTAACGAGCCCGCACGCGTTCGGCGGAAGTTTCGTAACTGGACAGGGACGCCTTGGCGATGCCGACTTGACGCTCGGCTTCGATTGCCGCGAACCAGGCTTTGGCCGTCTGACCGGTCAGCGACAGCCGAGCGCCCGCGAGATCCGCCTGGCGGCTTTCCAGATTGGCCGCCGCGGCGAGCTTGCCGGCCTCGATGCGGCTCCAGACATCGGCCTCCCAAGCCAGATTCAACGACAATCCCGTGTTCGTGTTGGTAGCGCTCAGAACTTTGCCGGCAAGACCCGGAAAAGGCAATCCCACAAAATTCTGGCGCTGGCGGGAGCGGTTGACGCCCAGGCTCAGCTCGGGCAGACCGGCGGCGGAGGCGATGTGCGCCTCTTGGCGCGCCGCTTCGATGCGCGCCGCCGCGGCGCGGAGATCGGAATTCCTGGTCAACGCCTCGCCGATCGCGAGGTCGAGCCCGCGGTCGCCGAAATAGGCCCACCAGTCGGTGTCCGCGGCGGCCGCTTCGACCGCAGCGCTCTTCCAGGCCCGCGGGGCCTCGACCGTGAACTGCCGCGCCGGACGCTGGATCGGTTTCGAGCATCCCAGGAAAAGAACGGCCGCGGCCGCCGGGATTGCGTAGGCTCTCATCGAACTCCCCCGCCGGAGCCGTTCGACGCCGGGGCGTTCATTCCCGCGGAAGCAAAGCGCACCATGGCGTCGATTGTTTCCTCCACATGGGTGGGATCGCAAAGTCCATGAGTCCAGCGGCGAATGCGGTCGCTGTCCATCATCGTATGCACCATCGCGCCGACCGCGAAGTGGACCCGCCAGCGCAGTTCCTTTTCGGGCAGGTGCGGCGCCGCGCGCTTGAACGCGCGGTCCATGCGCTGCACAAGCTCGGCGAACTCTTCCTCGAATACGGCTTCGAGGTAATCCGCCGGTTCGGCGTAAAAACGGCCGCAGAGGCGCATGAACCGCCGCCCCCGCCGCGGATCTTGCGACAGTTGAATCGCCGGCGCAAACATCGCGTAAAGGATGCGCTCGACCCTCAACGGCCCATCGCCGGCCTCGCTCTCGGCCGCGTCGAGCAGGGCGATCCTTTCGCGGTTGACCGCGGCGATGCGGCGCACGAACACGGCCTTGACCAAGGCCTCTTTCGAGCCGAAATGATAGTGGACGGACGCCAGGTTGACGGCGGCCGCCTGCGTGATAGCGCGCAGAGATACGCCGTCGATGCCTTGCTCGGCAAGGAGATCCTCGGCTGTGTCGAGAATTTGCTCTTTGGTAGCGGCGGCCATCGGAGTCGATCTCAGTCAAACGTATGTTTGAATTTTATGCCCGAAACCGGAAAAGGTCAAGCTTGGAAGTAAAAAAAGTAAAAACTGCGCGAGCGGTTCCGTTGCCTTCGTTTGAGTAAAATAGAATCTGCAAGTTGCTCCCTTCCCATTCAAACTCTCAAAGGAGACATGGAGGTACTCACATGATTCGAATTTTGCTCATGATTCCGCTGATTTGCTTCGCCTTCGGTTGCGACGGCGCGCCTGAAGAGATGGCCGAAGAACCGGCGGCGGAAGCGTCCGCCGCGACAAGCGCCATGACCTACGTGGGCTGGCTGGCCGACGCGAAGTGCGCGAATGCAGGCAAGGCGGCGACCGACGATCACGCCGGCTGCGCGCAGAAGTGCATTGAGGGCGGCGAGGCCATCGTGCTCGTGGCCGAAGAAGGCGGCAAGGTTTATATGCTTGACGACCAGGAAGCCGCGAAGCCCCATGCAGGGCATAAGGTGACCGTGGCCGGCATGCTCGACGGCGATACCATTGCTGTCGAGTCGATCTCGATGTAGCGTAGCCGTTAGAAGTGGATCGCTCGGCCGTCCAGATCGAGGGCGGCTTCTTTGAGCGTTTCGGCCAGTGTCGGGTGTGCGTGGCTCGCACGCGCCACGTCCTCCGCGCTCGCTCCGAATTCGATTGCGGCGGCGGCTTCGGCGATGAGGTCGCCGGCCCGCGGGCCGACGATGTGTACGCCGAGCAGGCGGTCGGTCTCGGCGTCGGCGAGCATTTTCACGAAGCCGTCCACGGCGCCCAGCGCACGCGCGCGGCCGCTGGCGCGGAAGGGGAATTTGCCCTTGCGGAAGGCGGCTCCGACGGCTGTGAGTTGCTCTTCGGTCTTGCCGACGGCGGCGACTTCCGGGTGGGTATAGCAGACTCCCGGGATGGCGTCGTAATTGACATGGCCGTAGCCGGTAACGATGCGTTCGACGCAGGCGATGCCTTCTTCCGCGGCTTTGTGCGCCAGCATCGGGCCGGCGATGACGTCTCCGATGGCGAATACCCCCGGCGCGGACGTCTCGTAACGGTCGTTGACCGGGATGCGGCCTTTCGAGTCGGCAGCGATGCCCAGAGCTTCCAGTCCCAGCCCGGCGGTATTGGGCCTGCGGCCGACCGCTACCAGAACGCGGTCGCCGGTCAGCGGCTCTGCGCCGTCGATGGCGACGATGCAGCGGGATCCTTCGACCCGCGCGCCGGTTACGCGGGCGCCGAGCCGGAAGCGAAGCCCCTGCCGGGCGAAGAGCTTGTGGGCTTCGGCGGCGATCTCGGCGTCCATTCCGGGCAAGATGCGGTCGAGATACTCGACCACAGTGACGCGGGCGCCCAGTCTGCGCCAGACGGAACCCATCTCGAGGCCGATGTAGCCTGCGCCGATCACGATCAGGCGATCGGGCACGGCGGGGTAGGCCAGCGCTTCGGTTGACGTGCCGATGCGGCCGCCGTCGAGCTCGACTCCGGGCAGGGAGGCGGTTTCGCTGCCGGTGGCGATGACGATGCGCTCCGCTTCGACCGCGGTCGATCTTCCGGCGGCGTCGATGACTACTCGGCCCGGCGCTTGCAAGCGCGCATGGCCCTCATAGCGCGTGATCTTGTTCTTGCGGAACAGCGAGGCCACGCCGCTGGTGAGAGTTTTGACTACGCGGTCTTTCCGCGCAAGCATTTTCTGGAGATCGAGCGCGACGCCGGACAGGTTGACTCCGTGTACGCCGAGACCGCTTTTCGCCTGTTCGTACTGCTCGCTCGACTCGAGCAGGGCCTTGCTCGGAATGCAGCCGACGCGCAGGCAGACGCCGCCAAGCTCCTTGACCTTTTCGACGCAGGCCGTATCGAGGCCGAGTTGCGCCGCGCGGATGGCCGCGACGTAGCCGCCGGGGCCGGCGCCGATTACGAGCAAGTCATGTTTTGCGTCCGGCATGGGATTGCTTGTCCGCGAGGCGTTGTTTTCAGTCAAATTTCGAGCAAAATGCGCAGCGGGTCTTCGATCGTTTCCTTGATGTGCTTGAGAAAAGTGACCGCCTCGCGGCCGTCGACCAGGCGATGGTCGTAGGTGAGGGCGAGGTACATCATCGGGCGGGCGACGATTTGGTCGCCGCGGACGACTGCGCGCTGCTCGATGGCGTGCATGCCGAGGATGGCGCTTTGCGGCGCATTGACGATCGGCGTCGAGAGCATGGAGCCGTAGATGCCGCCGTTGCTGATGGTGAAGGTGCCCCCTTGAAGCTCCGAGAGCTCGATGCGGTTCTGTTTGGCGCGCGCGCCGAAGTCGGCGACCGCTTTCTCGATTGCGGCGAAGCTGTGCGACTGGGCGTTGCGGATGACCGGCACGACCAGGCCCCGGCCTCCGCCCACGGCGATGCCGATGTCGCAATAGTTGCGGTAAACGATATCGCCGTCGCGAATCGCCGCATTGACCGCGGGAACCGCTTGCAGCGCCTGCACGGAGGCTTTCACGAAGAACGACATGAAGCCGAGCTTGATGCCGTGGGTTTCGAGGAACCGTTCCTTGTGCCTGTTGCGCATCTCGATCACCGCTGACATGTCGGCTTCGTTGAACGTCGTCAGCAGGGCGGCGTTTTGCTGCGCCTGAACCAGGTTGCGCGCGACCGCCTTGCGCAAAGGCGTCATGGGGACGACCCGCTCTTCGCGGGCGCCGGCTGCCGGCGCGGCAACCGGAGGGGGCGAGGAGGGCGGCGGTGGAGCGGGTGGGGGAGCCGGCGCAGCGGCAGCCGGAGCCGGGGGAACAGGCGGAGCAGGCGCAGGCGGGGGCGGCGCCGCGCGCTCCTCGGCCGCGCGCGCGGCGTCTTCCTTGAGGATGCGCCCTCCCGGACCGGTTCCTTCGACTTCCGCCGCGGGCACGCCGCTTTGCGCCAGCAGGCGCTTCGCAGCCGGCATGACGCGCGGCTCCGCGGGTTTCGCCGGAGCGGGAGCGGGCGGCGGCTCCGCGGCTGCCGGAACGCCGTCTCCGGCGCCCTCCTCGATAATCGCAACGACGTCGCCGACCGCCGCGGCCGCCCCGGTTTCCAATCGAATTTCCGTCAAGATCCCCGTTGCGGGCGCGGGCAACTCCATCGCCGCCTTATCCGTTTCGATTTCCACCAGCGCCTCGTCGATTTCCACGCGGTCGCCGACGCTCTTGCGCCATTCGCCGACTTGCACTTCGACGATCGATTCGCCCGCTTGCGGGATAATCACTTCTACTGGCATCGCATTTCCTTGTATCGCACGATTCCCCGCGTCAAGAGCCGACCGGCGCGAACGCCTCGTCGATCAGTTGCTGCTGCTCCATCTTGTGGCTGCCCGCGGACCCCGTCGCCGGACTCGCCGAGGCATGGCGGAAGACCCCCGAAAACGGCCGCCCGTCCGGCAGCTTGTCGAGAAAGCGCGCCCGCAGATACAACCAGGCGCCCATATTCTCGGGCTCTTCCTGAACCCAGACGGCCGGCGCGCCGGAAGCGAACGGCGCCAGCGCCTCGCTGACGGCATCGTCGCTCAACGGATAAAGCTGCTCGAATCGAACGAGCGCCGTATCTTCAAAGCCGCCGCCCTCTTTAGCGGCGAGCAGATCGTAATAGATCTTGCCCGAGCACAGGAGCAATTTCTTCACCGCCTGTGGGTTCTCGACCGGATCGACAAGAATTCTGCGGAAGACGCCCTTGCTCAACTCGTCCAGATCGGATTTGACCTGCGGGTGGCGCAACAGGCTCTTGGGACTCATGACCACCAGCGGCTTGCGCCAGGGACGCACGATCTGCCGCCGCAGCACATGAAAGATCTGCGCCGGCGTGGTCGGGTTGACGACTTGCATGTTGTCTTCGGCGGCCAGTTGCAAGAACCGTTCCAGGCGGGCGCTCGAGTGCTCGGGGCCCTGGCCTTCGAAGCCGTGCGGCAGGAGCATGACCAGACCGCTCAGCCGCCCCCACTTGTCTTCGCCGCTGGCGATGAACTGGTCGACGATGACTTGCGCGGCGTTGACAAAATCGCCGAACTGCGCTTCCCAAACGATCAGCCCGTCGGGCCAGTCGAGGCTGTAGCCCCACTCGAAGCCCAGCACTCCGGCCTCGGACAGCGGGCTGTTGTGAATTTCGAATTCGGCTTGGCGCGGCGACAGGTTCTGCAGCGGCGCGTAGGCTTTGCCGCTCTGCGTGTCGCGGAGCACCGCATGCCGATGGCTGAAGGTGCCGCGCTCGCAATCTTGCCCCGTGATGCGCACCTTGAGCCCGTCGGTCAGGATCGAGGCGAAAGCCAATGCTTCCGCCGCGGCCCAATCTAGGGCGCGCTCCCCTCTGGACATGGCCTCGCGGCTCTTGAGAATTTTTTCGATGCGGCGGTCGGCTTGAAAGTCTTGCGGCTTCGCGCCGAGCTTCATCAGCAGGGCGCGCAGACGCTTGTCGGCGACACCCGTGGCGACCTCGGCGACGCTCTTGTCCGTTCCCCCCTGGTAGCCGCTCCAGTGGCTGGTGCGGCGCCCTCCGGCGCCGACGTAGTCTTCGCTGCGCGCCGCCGAAAGCTCTTGCTCGAGGTGGCTGCGGCGCTCGGCGGCGATGCGGCGGGCTTCCTCTTCGGTCACTCCTCCCTGACTGAGCAGGTGTTCCAGGTAGCCCTCATGCACCGATTTGCGTTGGGCAATCGCGCGCACCATCAGCGGCTGGGTGAAGCTCGGCTCGTCGCTTTCGTTGTGTCCGTGACGGCGGTAGCCGTACATGTCGATGACCGCGTCGCGGTGAAACGCATTGCGGAAGTCGATCGCCAGACGGACGACTTGGGCGACCGATTCGGGGTCCTCTCCGTTCACGTGGAAGATCGGGATTTGCAGCATCTTGGCGATTCCCGACGCATACGTCGTGGAACGGCCCTGCTCCGGCCGAGTGGTGAAGCCGATCTGGTTGTTGGCCACGATATGCATCGCGCCACCGACGGTATAGCCCGACAACTCGCTCAGATTGAGGGTTTCCTGAACGATGCCTTCGCCGGCAAACGCGGCGTCGCCGTGAATCAGCACCAGCAGGCCGTGCTTGCGGCGGCGGTCGTAGTAGCGGTCTTGTTTGGCGCGCATACGGCCCATTGCAACCGGGTTGACGAACTCGAGATGGCTGGGGTTGAAGCACAACGCCAGATGGACCTTGTTGCCCTTGGCGGTGACCCAGTCGCCGCGGTAGCCCAAGTGGTACTTTACGTCGCCGCGGCCGCGGTGACGCTCGCGGTCCGCGTCGTCGAATTCTCTGAAAATCTCCTGGGCGCTCTTGCCCAAAATGTTGACGAGCACGTTCAGACGGCCGCGGTGGGCCATGCCGAGGACGACTTGATCGACGCCGTGGTCGCCGGCTCGTTCGATGGCCAGATCGAGCAGCGGAATGAGGCTTTCGCACCCTTCCAGCGAAAAACTCTTCGCGCCGACGTATTTTTTCTGGATGAACTCTTCGAAAATTACGGCGTCGGTCAGCCGCGTCAAAATGCGCAACTGGCGTCTGCGGCTGAGCTGCAGCCGATTGGCGGACCCTTCCATGCGTTTCTGCAGCCACTCGCGGACCGCCATGTCGTCGATATGCATGAACTGCACGCCGATCGAGCGGCAGTAGGTCTCGCGCAGGCGTTCGATCACGGCGCCCACGTTCGGAGCGGCCCAGCCGGTCAGCGAGCTCGCAGAGACGGGGCGGTCCATGTAGGCCGGCGTCAGGCCGAAATACTCGGGTTCGAGCTCGGGAGGGGAAGGCCGCGGCAGCCCCAGCGGGTCGAGGTCGGCGGCCATGTGCCCGCGCACGCGATAGGCGCGTACGAGCTTGTCCACGCGGTCTTGCAAGCTTGCCGCGTCTTCGATCATTGCCTCGGCGACTTCGTAGGCATGGAGCAGCTTTTCGATGTTGTCCAGCGGCGGCGCATCGTTTTTCGGCGGGCCGGGCGCCGCCGGGGCCTGTGCTGCTTCCCGGGCCGGGGGCTCGGCCGGAGCGGCGCTCGTTTGAAGATCGTTTGCGTCCGCGCGGCGTTCCGGCAATTGCTCGAAGTAAGCTCGCCATTCCGCGGTAACCGAGTTCGGATCGCGCAGATAGTCGCTGTAGAGACTCTCGGCAAAAGCCAGGGAAATGTCGTTCGGCCGTTGCGATCGATCGCTCATCGATGAGGCTTCTTCCGCCCTGCCGGCGCCCTTGCGGCGAACGCCTAAGCTTCTTCCATATGAACACTGCAAGCCGCGGGCGTCAAGGGAGGAAACATGCGATAAACGAGAGCATGGGCAACAGCGTTTGGGAACGGCTTACATCCGGCGGACTGTTTTTGATCTCGGGCCCTTGCGTGATCGAGTCGGGCGGTCACGCCTTGAAGCTCGGCAGGGCGGTTGCCGCAGCCGCGGCCGCCGCCGGACTGCCGGCGGTATTCAAAGCGTCGTTCGACAAGGCGAACCGCACGCGCGTGGATGCGTTCCGCGGTCCGGGGCTGAAAGAAGGGCTGCGCATACTGAGCGAGGTGAAACGCGAAACCGAGCTGCCCGTGCTGACCGACGTTCACGAGACGCATCAGGTCGAGGCCGCGGCCGAGGTTTGCGATCTCGTCCAGATTCCGGCTTTTCTCTGCCGCCAGACGGAGCTGCTCGTTGCCGCCGGCAGGAGCGGCCGAATCGTCAACATCAAGAAGGGGCAGTTCCTCGCGCCGGAAGACATGCGTTACGCCGCCGACAAGGTTGCTTCGACGGGGAACCGCAGAATCCTGCTCACCGAACGCGGCAGCAGCTTCGGCTACCGCAACCTCGTGGTGGACTTCCGCGGGCTGGCGACGATGCGGAGGTTGGGTTACCCGACGGTGCTCGACGTCACCCACAGTCTGCAATTGCCCGGCGCTCAAGACGGCGCCAGCGGCGGACAGCCTGAGTTCATCGAGCCGCTGGCCCGCGCCGGCGCGGCCGTCGGGGTCGACGGTCTGTTCTTCGAAGTGCATGATTCGCCCGCAACCGCCAAATCGGACGGAGCGAACGCCTTGCGCCTGGAACTGCTGCCCGCGCTGCTCCAGCGGCTGGCGCAGATCCACCGTCTGACTTCGAGCTGGGGGCGGCCGGGCTGCTGCGCAGCCGATGGAGAGAGTGGCGAGTGAAAGTGGGGAGTAAAGCCGGCGCGGCGCTCCCGCTCGACGGCTTCTCTTACTCCACTGCTATCGTGACGCCGGGTTGACTCTTTTTGCCGTCTATGGCGAGAACCACTTCCGCCTCGTCGGAGGGCTCGATCCCCGGCGGCACTTCCACGACGACCACGTTCACCGCCGCCAGCGTCGGCGCCAAGCCGGAGAACAACACTTCCTCCTCGGCAACTTCCACGCCTCCGATCCATACCCGCGGACGCTCTATCGTGCGCCGCGCGTTGACGTTTGAGAAGTCCTCCAGACAGACGCCGTCGGGCTCGCACGAGTTCATGCCGTCAGCCAACGGCGGCTCTGCCGGCCCCAGCCCCGTGGCGTAAATTTCCACCGTATCTCCAGCGCGCGCCGGCCGGCTCGCGCCGCCGTAGCTGCGCGCCGCCGCCGGCGCCGCCTCGCCGGAGAACAGCGCCGCCGCTTGGCCCGTTCCCGCCCCCGACATCGTGAAGATGCCCGGAGCGTAAACGGTTGCGAAGAATCTCCGAGGATAGCTGCTCCCCGCCGGCGTCTCCACGACCACCGTGGCCAAAACCAGGGCCGCGCCCGGCGCCTTCTCTGCGGATCCCGCGGCCGTGGTAATGATCCCTGCGGCGTCGACCCTGCGGATACGGCGGTTGTGGGTATCGGCGATGTAGAGGTTGCCCAATCCGTCCGCCGCGACGCCGCGGGGGGAAGAGAGCTGCGCCTGCGCCGCCGGGCCGCCGTCCCCGCTGAAACCGGCCGCGCCGGATCCCGCGGCCGTGGTAATGATCCCTGCGGCGTCGACCTTGCGGATGCGGTGGTTGTTGGTATCGGCGATGTAGAGGTTGCCCAGCCCGTCCGCCGCGACGCCGCGGGGGAAGGATAGCTGCGCCCGCGTCGCCGGCCCGCCGTCCCCGCTGAAACCGGAGCCCCTGCCTCCCGCGACCGTGGTAATGATGCCCGCGGCGTCGACTTTGCGGATGCGGCTGCCGGCGGTGATGTAGAGGTTGTTGTCTCTATCCACAGCCACGCTCGCGGGATTGGTCAACCGCGCCGCGGTCGCCGGGCCGCCGTCCCCTGTGGCCCCAATCCTGCCGTTTCCCGCAACCGTGGCGATCGTCCCTGCGGCGTCGACCTTGCGGATGCGGCGGTTGTTGGTATCGGCGATGTAGAGGTTGCCTGCCCCGTCCGCCGCGACGCCGCGGGGGAAGTTGAGTTGCGCTGCTGTCGCCGCGTCGCCGTCTCCGCTGAAACCGGAGCCCCTGCCTCCCGCGACCGTGGTAATCATCCCCGCAGTGTCGACCTTGCGGATGCGGCTGCCGCCGGCAATGTAAAAGTTGCCCCACCCGTCCACAGCCACGCTCGCAGGGTTGCTCAATCGCGCTGCTGTCGCCGGACCGCCGTCCCCTCCGGCCCCGCTGACCCCGGTTCCCGCGGTCGTGGAAATGATTCCCGTGACGGCGTCGACCTTGCGGACGCGGCGGCTGCTCCCATCGGCGATATAGAGGTTGCCTACCCCGTCCAGCGCAACGTCTCGAGGCGATTCGAGTTGCGCTGCGGTCGCCGGACCGCCGTCCCCGTTGCCCACTCCCTCCCCGGTTTCCACCGTCGCGGGAATGAGGGTCTCCAGCCCCACAGCGGACGGCAACTGCGCCTCGATGCGCTGCGGCCCTACCGCGAACAGCGGCGCTTCCAGGCCGTCGAACAGCACCCGCGCGCCGCCCAGACTCACAGGCAGCGGAAAGCCCTGCGCCTCGACCGTTTCGCCGGACGTAAAATTCTTGCCCAGCACTGCGACCATCGAACCCGGCGCCACCGGCAGCGCTGCCGCTCCGAACGGACTCGTTCGTTCCCCAAACGCGCTCATGACGGCTGCGTTCACCACGCCAAGCTCCGCTACCGCCGGTCCCAGCGGCGGCAGCACCGTCAGCACGATGTTCAACCGCGCCGTGACGCGCCCCCCGGAGCGGATGTACAGACGCCCGCGATGCGTCCCTTCTCTCAACCCGGACGGGTCCACCTTAACCGTGATCGCCGTCTCTTCGTCCTCGGCCAGGCTGCCCCTCGCCGGTTCCGCCGCGATCCAGCGTTGTCCGGGCTGCGCCACGAAGTCCGCCTCGCCGTTTTCTGCGTACAGCACGATTGTTTGGGATGCCGGCTCATCGTCCTGCGCCAGTCTGAACGGCAGCTTGAAAGCCCGCGCCCGCACCGCTGGAGCAAGGATCTCTTCGATCTCTTCGCAGGGTAGGGGCTGCGGCTGAAAACCGGGAGTCTCGGGCATGGGCGACGGGAAGACGGTAGAAGCGTCGACTTTGCGGATGCGGTGATTGTTGGTATCGGCGATATAGAGATTGCCCGTTCCGGCCACCGCCGCGCCTTGGGGAGAGTTGAGTTGCGCTGCGGTCGCCGGGCCGCCGTCCCCGTTGAATCCCGCCGCGCCGCTGCCCGCGACCGTGGCAATCGTCCCCGCGGCGTCGACCCGGCGGATGCGGTGATTGCCGCTGTCGGCGATGTAGAGGCCGCCTGCCCCATCCACGGCCACGCCGCGAGGTCTGTTGAGTTGCGCTGCGGTCGCCGCGCCGCCGTCGCCGCTGAAACCGGAGCCGTTGCCTCCCGCCGCCGTGGTAATGATCCCCGCTGTGTCAACCTTGCGGATGCGGCTGCCGCCGGCGATGTAGAGGTTGCCCGCTCCGTCCACCGCCACGCTCTGGGGATAGCTCACCCGCGCCTGGACTGCCGGCCCGCCGTCCCCTCCGGACCCAACCATGCCGTTTCCCGCGACCGTGGCAATCGTCCCCGCAGCGTCGACCTTGCGGATGCGGTGGTTGTTGGTATCGGCGATGTAAAAATTGCCCGCCCTATCCACGGCTACGCCGCGGGGAGAGCGCAACTGAGCCTGGTCCGCCGGGCCGCAATCGCCGCTGAAGCCGGCGCCGTTGCCTCCCGCCACCGTGGTGATAATCCCTGCGGCGTCGATCTTGCGGATGCGGTGGCCGGAGACGGTATAGAGGTTGCCGTCCCCGTCCACTGCCACGCTCACGGGGTTGTTCACCCGCGCTGCGGTCGCCGCGCCGCCGTCTCCGCCGGAGCCGCCGGCCCCGGTTCCGGCGACCGTGGAAATTTTTCCCGTAGCGGCGTCGACTTTGCGCACGCGGTGGTTGCTCCCATCGGCGATGTAGAGATTGCCCGCCCCGTCCACGGCGACATCCGGCGGGGAGTCCAGTTGCGCTTGGGCCGCCGCGCTTCCGTCGCCGCCGAACCCTTGGATTCCGTCTCCCGCGACCGTCTCGATCGTCCGTCCGACGGGCGGAGGAGGCGCGTCGCTGACGGTGATGGTGACAGAGGCGGTGGCTTGCGCGCCCTTTGAATGAGTGACGGTCAGGGTGTATGTCGTCGTAACCGTCGGGGAGACTTGGCGCGAGCCGGATAGCGCAACCATACCGATGCCTGGATCGATCTCCGCGCCGGCCCCGTTGGTGGAGGACCAGGTGAGGGTGGAGGACTGGCCGCCGGTGATCGTGGTCGGGTCGGCGCTGAGCGTGGCCGTGGGCGCCGGCGTGACGGTGAGCGTGGCGGTGGCTGCGGCCGGCACGCCGTTGGAGTCGGTGACGGTGAGCGTGTAGGCGATGGTTCCGGCTGCGCTGGGGGAGACGGAGTGCGCGCCGGCGGTAGCGGGGGAGACGGCGCCGACGCGCTGGTCGATCCGGGCGGTAATGGCGTCGCCGGAGGCGGCCCAGGCGAGGGTGGCCGATTGGCCGAGGGTGATCGTCGAGGGGGTGACGGTGAAGCTGCTCACCGCCGGACGGTCGGCCACGGTGATCGTGACCGAGGCTGCGGCCTGGGAGCCGTTGTTGTCGGTGACGGTGAGGGTGTAGGTGGTGTCGGCGGCGGGGGAGACGGTGACCGCGCCGGCGGCGGCGGGAGAGACGGCGCCTATGCCGTTGTCGATCTCGGCGCTGTTGGCGTTGGAGGCGGTCCAGCGCAGGGTGGTCGATTGACCGGCGGTGATGGAGGCGTCGTCGGCGCTGAAGGCGAGCGTGGAGGGGTCCTGGACGGTGAGCGTGGCGGTGGCAGCGGCCGGCACGCCGTTGTTGTCGGTGACGGTGAGCGTGTAGGCGATGGTTCCGGCTGCGCTGGGGGAGACGGAGTGCGCGCCGGCGGCGGCGGGGGAGACGGCGCCGACGCGCTGGTCGATCTCCGCGCTGACGGCGTTGGTCGAGGTCCACTGCAGCGTGGTCGATTGGCCTCTGGTGATGGTCGTGTCCGTAGCGCTCAGCGTGGCTGTGGGGGCGGCCGCGACGGTGACGGCGGCCGTAGCCCTGGCGGTGACGTTATTGGCGTTGGCGACGGTGAGGGTGTAGGTGGTGGTCGTCGTCGGGGAGACGGTTGCGGAGCCTGCGGAGGGCGGAGAGACGGCGCCGACGCCGTTGTCGATTTCGGCGCTGACGGCGTTGGTTGAGGTCCACTTCAGGGTCGTCGACTGGCCGGCGGTGATCTCTGCGGGGGCGGCGATGAGGGTGGCGGCGGGCATTGGCGGGGAGACCTTGCGGATGCGGCCGTTGAAAGCATCGGCGATGTAGATGTTGCCCGCCAAGTCCACAGCCACGTCATAAGGGCCGTCCAACTGCGCCTGGGTCGCCGGACCGCCGTTCCCGTTGAACCCTTGCTGCCCGGTTCCCGCGACCGTGGCAATGTTCCCGTCGGCGGCGTCGACCCAACGAATGCGGTGGTTGCCGGCATCGGCAATGTAGAGGTGGCCCGATTCGTCCAGCGCCACGCTGAAGGGGGCGTTGAGCTGCGCGGCAATTGCCGGACCGTTGTCCCCGCTGAATCCGCTCGTCCCGTCTCCCGCAACCGTGGTAATGTTCCCTGCGGCGTCGACCTTGCGGATGCGGTGGTTGCCGGTATCGGCGATGTAGAGGTTGCCCGATTCGTCCGGCGCTACGCCATAAGGGGAGTTGAGTTGCGCTGCGGTTGCCGCGCCGCTGTCCCCGCCGTACCCTTGCTGCCCCGTCCCCGCAACCGTGGCAATGTTCCCTGCGGCGTCGATCTTGCGAATGCGGTGGTTGTCCGTGTCGGCGATGTAAAGATTGCCCGCTCCGTCCGGCGCCACGCCATAGGGGACATTGAGCTGCGCCGCAGTTGCCGGACCGCTGTCCCCGCTGAATCCGCCCGTCCCGTCCCCTGCAACCGTGGCAATGTTCCCCTCGGCGTCGACCTTGCGAATGCGGAAGTTGAAAGCATCGGCAATGTAGAGGTTGCCCGACCGGTCCGCTTCCACGCCGGTGGGGTAGCTGAGTTGCGCTGCGGTTGCCGCGCCGTTGTCCCCGCTGTACCCTTGCTCCCCTGTCCCCGCGACCGTGGCAATGTTCCCGGTGGCGGCGTCGACCTTGCGAATGCGTTCGTTGTTCGTATCGGCGATGTAAAAATTACCCGCCCCATCCGCGGCTACGCCCCGGGGGAGGTTGAGTTGCGCCGCCGTCGCCGACTCGCCGTCGCCGCTGAAACCGTTGCCGTTGCCTCCCGCCGCCGTGGTAATGATCCCTTCCGCGTCAACCTTGCGGATGGCCGGCTTGGCGGTCGTCGAGGCGCCGGCATAGGCGGTGGTAATGATCCCTTCCGCGTCAACCTTGCGGATGCGGCTGCCGCTGGCGATGTACAGGTTGCCCGCCCCGTCCACCGCCACGCTCCTGGGGTTGCTCACCCGCGCCAACGTCGCCGGCCCGTTGTCCCCTCGGGCGCCGCTTGTCCCGTTTCCGGCGAACGTGGTAATCGTCCCCGTGACGGCGTCCACTTTACGCACGCGGTGGTTGCTCCCATCGGCGATGTACAGATTGCCCGCCCCGTCCACGGCCACGTCTCGAGGGGTCAACTGCGCTTGGCTCGCCGGTTCGTCGTCCCCGCCGTATCCGGAATCGGTGGTTCCCGACGATCCCGCTACCGTAGTCATGTTGCCCGCAGCGTCGATCTTGCGGATGCGGCCGGTATCGGCGACGTACAGGTTGCCCTCTCCATCCGCCGCCACCCCCTGGGGATCGAGCAACTGCGCCGCCGTGGCCGCGCCGCCGTCGCCTCTATCCCAGGTTCCCGCGACCGTGGTAATTATGCCTGCGGCGTCGACCTTGCGGATGCGTCGGCTGTCCGTATCGGCGATGTACAGGTTGCCCGACCCATCTACGGCTACGCTGCGGGGAAGGTTGATTTGCGCCGCCCTCGCCGCTTGGCCGTCGCCGCTGAAACCGGAGCCGTTGCCTCCCGCCGCCGTGGTAATGATCCCCGCTGTGTCGACCTTGCGGATGCGGCTGCCGCTGGCGATGTAGAGGTTGCCCGCTCCGTCCGCCGCCACGCTCCGGGGAGAGTTCACCCGCGCCTGGACTGCCTCGCTGCCGTCTCCGCTGTGCCCCGTCATGCCGTTTCCCGCGACTGTGGTAATCGTCCCCTCGGCGTCGACCTTGCGGATGCGGTGGTTGCTCCCATCGGCGATGTAGAGGTTGCCGTCCACGTCCACCGCCGCGCCTGTGGGCCTCAACTGCGCCGCGATGGCCGGCTCGCCGTCCCCGCCGTATCCCGCCGTGCCGTCCCCCGCGACCGTGGCAATGTTGCCCGTAGAGGCGTCGACCTTGCGGATGCGGAAGTTGCCCGTATCGACGATGTAGAGGTTGTCCTCTCCGTCCACCGCCACGCCTCCGGGGGAGTCGAGTTGCGCCGCCGCGGCCGCCTCGCCGTCCCCGTCGAACCCCGCCGCGCCGTCTCCCGCAACCGTGGTAATCGTCCCCATAGCGTCGACCTTGCGGATGCGGTGGTTGTCGGTATCGGCGATGTAGAGGTTGCCCGAACCGTCCACAGCGATGCCTCCGGGGGAGTCGAGTTGCGCCGCCGCGGCCGCCTCGCCGTCCCCGCCGAACCCTCTCTCTCCGCTTCCGGCGACCGCAGTAATGTTGCCCGTAGCGGCGTCGATCTTGTGGATGCGGTGGTTGCCGGCGTCGGCGATGTAGAAGTTGCCGTCCAAGTCCGCCGCCACGCCCGCGGGGGAGTACAACGGCGCCGCCGTCGCCGCGCCGCCGTTCCCCCTATCCCAAGTCCCCGCAACCGTCTCGATCGTCCATCCGACGGGCGGCGGCGGAGGATCGTTGACGGTGACCGTGGCCTGAGCCTGGACCGTCCCACCGTCGGAGGCGCTGACGGTGAGGGTGTAGGTGGTGGTGGCGGCGGGGGACACGCTCTGCATGCCCGATAGCGCGACCGCGCCGATGCCTTGGTCGATCTCCGCGCTGACGGCGTTGGCCGAGGACCAGGTGAGGGTGGAGGACCGGCCGCTGGCGATCGTCGCCGGATCGGCGGTCAACACAGCCGTGAGCGCGTCGCTGACGGTGATCGTGGCCATGTCGCTGACGGAGAAGCCGTTGGCGTCGGTGACGGTGAGGGTGTAGGTGGTGGTTTCGGCCGGGGAGACGTTGACCGAACCCGCGCCGGAGCCGTCGAGGGCGACCGTCAGGTTGCCCGGATTGATGACCGCGCCGGCGGCGTTGGTGGAAGTCACCCGCAACGTCGACGACTGGCCGCCGGCGATCGTCGCCGGATCGGCGGTCAAGGCGGCCGTGGGCCGGTCGCTGACGGTGACCGTAGCCGTATCGGTGGCCGTGACGCTGTTGGCGTCGGTGACGGTGAGCGTGTACTCAGTGGTCGCGGTAGGGGAGACGCTGACCGAGCCCGCGCCCGAGGAGTCGAGGGTGACCGTGAGGTTGCCCGGCCGGACGACCGCGCCGGCGGCGTTGGTGGAAGCCGCCCGCAGCGTCGACGACTGGCCGCTGGTAATCGTCGTCGGATCGGCGGTGAGCGTGGCCGTGGGCCGGTCGCTGACGGTGATGGTGGCCGTATCCGTAGCGGTAGCATTGTTGGCGTCGGTGACGGTCAGGGTATAGGTGGTGGTGGCGGTCGGGGAGACGCTTTGCGAGCCTGAGGCGGCGACTGCGCCGATGCCGTTGTCGATGGTCACGATGGCCCCGTTAGTGGAAGACCAGGTGAGCGTTGAGGGTTGGCCGCGGGTGATCGTGGTCGGGTCGGCGGTGAGCACGGCCGTGGGCGCGTCGCTGACGGTAACCATGGCGGTAGCGGTGGCGGTAGCGTTGTTGGCGTCGGTGACGGTGAGTGTGTAAGTGGTGGTCTCGGTGGGGGAGACGCTGACCGAACCGGCGCCGGAGCCGTCGAGGGTGACGGTGAGGTCGCCCGGCTGAATGACCGCGCTGACGGCGTTGGTGGAAGCTACCTGCAGCGTCGCCGACTGACCGCTGGTAATCGTCGTCGGATCGGCGGTCAAGGTGGCCGTGGGCCGGTCGGTGACGGTGACCGTAGCCGTAGCGGTGGCGGTGACGTTGTTGGCGTCGGTGACGGTGAGGGTGTAGGTGGTGGTGACGGTCGGGGAGACGCTTTGCGAGCCTGAGGCGGCGACTGCGCCGATGCCGTTGTCGATGGTCACGGTGGCCCCGTTAGTGGAAGACCAGGTGAGCGTTGAGGACTGGCCGCGGGTGATCGTCGTCGGATCGGCGCTGAGCACGGCCGTGGGCGCGTCGCTGACGGTGACCATGGCCGTATCGCTGACGGAGAAGCCGTTGGCGTCGGTGACGGTCAGGGTATAGGTGGTGGTGACGGTCGGGGAGACGCTTTGCGAGCCTGAAGCGGCGACTGCGCCGATACCGTTGTCGATGGTCACGGTGGCCCCGTTAGTGGAAGACCAGGTGAGCGTTGAGGATTGGCCGCGGGTGATCGTCGCCGGATCGGCGGTGAGCACGGCCGCGGGCGCGTCGCTGACGGTAACCATGGCCGTATCGCTGACGGAGAAGCCGTTGGCGTCGGTGACGGTGAGGGTGTAGGTGGTGGTCTCGGTCGGGGAGACGCTGACCGATCCCGCGCCGGAGCCGTCGAGGGTGACGGTGAGGTCGCCCGGCTGAATGACCGCGCTGACGGCGTTGGTGGAAGCCACCCGCAGCGTCGAGGACTGGCCACTGGTAATCGTCGTCGGATCGGCGGTCAAGGTGGCCGTGGGCCGGTCGCTGACGGTGACCGTAGCCGTATCGGTGACGGAGAAGCCGTTGGCGTCGGTGACGGTGAGGGTATAGGTGGTGGTGACGGTCGGGGAGACGCTTTGCGAGCCTGAAGCGGCGACTGCGCCGATACCGTTGTCGATGGTCACGGTGGCCCCGTTGGTGGAGGACCAGGTGAGGGTGGAGGACTGACCGCCGGTGATCGTGGTCGGATCGGTGCTGAGCGAGGCCGTGGGCGCGTCGCTGACGGTGATGGCGACCGAATCCTGGGCCGTCTGTCCGTCGGAGGTTCTGACGGTGATGGTGTAGGCGGTAGTCTGCGTCGGCGACACGCTGCGCATGCCCGCCACGGCGACTGCGCCGATGCCTTGGTCGAGCTCCGCGCTGACGGCGCCCGTGGAGCTCCATTCCAGCGTGGTTGACTGCCCGCTGGTAATCGTGGTCTGCGCGGCGCTGAGGGTGACCGTGGGCGGGGGATCCCTGACGGTGACGGTAGCGGAGGCGGTCGCTTCCACGCCGTTAGCGTTGCGCACCGTGATGGCGTAGGCGGTAGTCTGCGCCGGGGACACGCTGTGCGCGCCCGACACGGCGACCGCGCCGATGCCCTGGTCGAGCTCCGCGCTGACGGCATAGGTCGAGGTCCACTCCAACATGGCCGACTCTCCGCGCACGATCGTAGGCGGCCGAGCGGTCAGCGTGACTGTGGGCAGCGGCGGGCTGACCCTGCGGACGCGCCGGTTGTTGGTATCGGCGATGTAAAAATTGCCCGCCCCATCCACGGCTACGCCCCGGGGAAGGTCGATTTGCGCCGCGGTCGCCGCGCCGCCGTCGCCGCTGAAACCGGCGCCGTTGCCGCCCGCAACCGTGGTAATGATCCCCTCCGTGTCGACCTTGCGGCTGCGGCTGCCGGCGGCGATGTACAGGTTGCCCGCCCCGTCCACCGCCACGCTCCAGGGATAGCTCAACCGCGCCTGGACCGCCGGCCCGCCGTCCCCTCTGTTCCCAGCCGTGCCGTCTCCTGCCACCGTGGTAATCGTCCCCTCGGCGTCGACCTTGCGGATGCGGTGGTTGTTGGTATCGGCGATGTAAAAATTGCCCGCCCCATCCACGGCTACGCCCCGCGGGGAGTTGATTTGCGCCGCGATCGCCTCGTCGTTGTCGCCGCTGAAACCGGCGCCGTTGCCTCCCGCGACCGTGGTAATGATCCCCTCCGTGTCGACCTTGCGGATGCGGCTGCCGGCGGCGATGTACAGGTTGCCCGCCCCGTCCACCGCCACGCTTCGGGGGTTGCTCACCCGCGCCTCCGTCGCCGGCCCGCCGTCCCCTCGGGCGCCGCTTGTCCCGTTTCCGGCGAACGTGGTAATCGTCCCCGTGACGGCGTCGACTTTGCGCACGCGGTGGTTGCTTCCATCGGCGATGTACAAATTGCCCGCCCCGTCCACGGCCACGTCTCGGGGGGTCAACTGCGCTTGGCTCGCCGGTTCGTCGTCCCCGCCGTATCCGGAATCGGTGGTTCCCGACGATCCCGCTACCGTAGTCATGTTGCCCGCAGCGTCGACTTTGCGGATGCGGCCCGTATCGGCGACGTACAGGTTGCCCTCTCCATCCGCCGCCACGCCCTGGGGGTCGAGCAACTGCGCCGCCGTGGCCGCGCCGCCGTCGCCTCTATCCCAGGTTCCGGCGGCCGTGGTAATTGTCCCTGCGGCGTCGACCTTGCGGATGCGCCGGCTGTCCGTATCGGCGATGTACAGGTTGCCCGCCCCATCTACCGCCACGTCTTGGGGAGAGTCGAGTTGCGCTGCCGTGGCCACGCCGTCGTCGCCGCTGAAACCGCGGCCGTTGCCTCCCGCCACTGTGGTAATGATCCCCTCGGTGTCGACCTTGCGGATGCGGCTGCCGCTGGCGATGTAGAGGTTGCCCGCTCCGTCCAGCGCCACGTTCGAGGGGTTGTTCAACCGCGCCGCGGTCGCCGCGCCGCCGTCCCCTCGAGCGCCGCTCTCCCCGGTTCCCGCGATCGTAGAAATGTTCCCCTCAGCGTCGACTTTGCGGATGCGGTGGTTGCTCCCATCGGCGATGTAGATGTTGCCCGAACCGTCCACCGCCGCGCCTGTGGGCCTCAACTGCGCCATCGTGGCCGGCTCGCCGTCCCCGCCGTATCCCGCCGTGCCGTCCCCCGCGACCGTGGCAATGTTGCCCGTAGAGGCGTCGACCTTGCGGATGCGGAAGTTGCCCGTATCGACGATGTAGAGGTTGTCCTCTCCGTCCACCGCCACGCCTCCAGGGGAGTCGAGTTGCGCCGCCGCGGCCGCCTCGCCGTCCCCGTCGAACCCCGCCGCGCCGTCTCCCGCAACCGTGGTAATCGTCCCCATAGCGTCGACCTTGCGGATGCGGTGGTTGTCGGTATCGGCGATGTAGAGGTTGCCCGAACCGTCCACAGCGATGCCTCCGGGGGAGTCGAGTTGCGCCGCCGCGGCCGCCTCGCCGTCCCCGCCGAACCCTCTCTCTCCGCTTCCGGCGACCGCAGTAATGTTGCCCGTAGAGGCGGCAACCTTGTGGATGCGGTGGTTGCCGGCATCGGCGATGTAGAAGTTGCCGTCCGCGTCCGTCGCCACGCCCGCGGGGGAGTACAACGGCGCCGCAGTCGCCGCGCCGCCGTTCCCCCTATCCCAAGTCCCCGCAACCGTCTCGATCGTCCAGTCGGCCGCGGGCTGCGCCCAGGCAACCGCCGCCTGCAACGCGGCGCAAACGGCAAAAATTAGCGGAGAGTGGAGAGCAAGACCGCTGCGCTGCGCTTGACGGGACTTCTTTGGCGGGAAGACAACGGAACACAGAAAGAAAGGGAAAGAGCGGTCGGCCCGGCCGGGCCGACCACCCGCGGTTCTCGGTCCGTTTAGCTGACGGGTTTTCATCTTACGCCGTCTGCTCGAAGTTTTACGTATTCAGAGTGTTTTGCTCCGCCCCACCCAACAAAAAATGCCGCCGCGGCGGCAACAGAAAACTCAACGTAGCATTACCCGCTGCCTTAATATCCTTAACGTATACCAAACGCCCAAAATGGCGGCAACAGAAAACTCAACGCAGCATTGCCCGCCACGGCGGGATGTATTTTTCAATACAGTGGAGGGGCGACCCGGCGAGGGGCAGGAGGCGGACAGCTAAATCGCGTAATGCGCGGGCCTGTCGTTACGTTCGCGGACGATCACCTCGGTCGGGCGGCTGAAATTGATGATGTACCCGCCGTTCAGCGGATCGTGGCGCATCGGCTGCACCTTGCCGGACGACGAGATTGCCCGCGAGAGCAGCGCATGCTTGCCTTCGTCGTCGGCATCCCAACAGGTTCTCCAGGTCGTCCAGCAGTACGGCTCCCGCCGCCCGGTCAGATCGACGCGGCGCCAGGACTTCCCCCCGTCGCAACTGAACTCGACGGCGGCCACCGTCTCGTTGCCCGCCCAGGCGATGCCTTCGACGTGATGGCGTCCGGGCTTGAGCGTCTCGTTGCGGCCGGGCCGGGTGATTTCCGACTTGGGTTGCATGGCGGCGACGATTTCGCGGCTTCTGCCAAAGCTCGAATCGCGCTCGACCGTGTATTTCACGGTTTGGAAATAGCCGTCGAAAGGCCGGTCGATGAAGGCCGCGCCGGCAAGCCATTTGACCGAGGCGACGCCGTACCATCCGGGCACGATGAGCCGCGCCGGGCGGCCATGCGCCGGCGTCAGCGGCTCGCCATTCATGCGCAGCGCCACGACCGTGTCCGGGTGCAGCGCCACGTCCAGCGGTAGGCTGCGGGCGAATGGAATCTCTCCCTCGACGCCGCCCTCCCGCCCCTGGTCGGCGCCCTGGAAGACGATTTCCCGCGCGCTCTCGTCGATTTGTCGGTTCTCCGCCAAGTCGCGGAAAGAGACGCCCGACCACTCCGCGTTGCCCACCGCTCCGCGGCCCCACTGCACGCCGGCCGCCCGCTGCTCGAGATACGAGCGGCCGTTGCCGGCGCATTCCAACGTGGCGAAAACGCTGTGCTGCGGCAGCGCATCCAACTCGTCCCAGCGGAACTCGGCCGGACTGTCGATGCAGCCGGTCAGCCGCAGGCGCCAGTCGGACAAGTCGATCTCCGGCACGGCGAAATGGTTGCGCACGAAAAAAGATTCCGTCGGGGTAATCCAACCGCGTTGGGCGTCCAGCGGCGTCTCGCTGTTTTCCGGCGCCTTCGTGACGATTTTGCGCGGGCTGTCGGCCGCCCGCGGAACGGGATTGACAAGGGCGCTGCTCATGGCCTCATTGTGCCATGCGCGGGACGCCACTGCAACGTTTATCTTGTTTATTTTCAAAGACTTGAATCTAAACTTTACCGATCGGAATAGTCGGCTTTCAGCCGCCCCAAGTCGGCGGAGAGAGATGCGTATCGGGCGGCAGCGGCAGCTTGACGGGCCGCCTTTCGGCGAACGACAGATACGCGGCCTGGACGACTTCGAGCGCTTTGCAGCCGTCGTCGCCGTCGGCCATTGGCGGGTTCTCGCCGCGAACCGCGCCGAAAAAGTTGCGGAACTGTTCCTCGAACGTGCGCCGGCGAGGCGGCCAAATGTTCACCCAGCCGGGGTCGAGGTCGCCCCACCAGCGCGCGGGCCGGGTCCAGGACAGGATCTCGGGAGGCAACGCCTCCGCCGGATCGTCTTCCAGGAAGATGGAAACCGGAGCGGATTGAAACGGCGCGGTAATGAATGCGCCCGCGCCCAGCACGGCCTTGTCGCCGAACCACATCGAGGGCGAGGCGAAGGCGCGGGAGAAACGATGCCAGCTCAGCGAGCCGACCGCGCCGGATTGCATCTTCAACATGAGGACCACGCTGTCGTCCATGTCGTGCGTTTCCAGAACGGAGGCCATCTCGACATAGACTTCGGCGACGTCGCCGAGCAGGGCGCGGGTTTCGTCGATGCGGTGTTGGCCGACGTCGATCAGGGTGACCCCCCCGCCTTGCTTCGCGTTGAAGCGGTAGTTGGCGAGACCGCCGGGGATGACCTCGAACGGCTCGCTGACGACTCCGTTGAAAGCGCGCACACTGCCCAGCAATCCGGCGTCGAGCAGTGTTTTGACGCAGTTGTGCTCGGCGCTGAAGCGGTGGTGAAAGCCGATCTGCAAGACGCGCCCGGCCTGCGCCGCGGCCCGACTCATGGCTTGTGCGTCGGCTTGTTTCAGGGCGATCGGTTTCTCGCACAAGACGTGGCGGCCGGCGTCGAAAGCGCATTCGACCTGCTCGCGGTGGAAAGCATTGGGAGAAGCGACGAGGACGGCGTCGACGCCGTCGGCGCGGACCGCCTCCTCCATCGAAGACGCCGCCAGCGCGATGCCGAAATCCGCCGCGGCCTTGCGCGCGGCGTCTCGACGGGGATCGAAAATGCTGACCGCCTTGCCTCCGACGGCGGCCAGCGCGGGGAGGTGGCGGGCGCTGACAACCGCCCCCGCGCCGAGCACAGCGAGTCCGATTGCGGGTTTTTCCATGGGCGCGGCCGGCGGCTAGAGATTCGCCAGATTCGGGTGCTCCTCGGCCCACTCCATGAACTCTTCGACCGTATAGAAAGTTTCGTGCTTGTAGAGGCGTCCGTCGTCTTCGAGCGGCGCGGTCCAGTCGTAGTCCCAGGAATCGCCGACTTTTCCCATCCAGGCGGCGATCTGCGCTTCGAGCTCTGCGCGGATGGCCTCCGCCGCGGGGTCGGCGGCCAGATTGTCGAGTTCGTAAGGATCTTCTTGCAGATCGTAGAGCACCCAGGGCTCGTTCTTCTTGCGGGCGTACATGTAGCGCTCGGTGCGCACGCCGCGCCAACCGAACTCGACTCCGCCGGCGTGGAACGGCCCGAATATCTGGAAGTAAACGCTCTCGGGGCCGCTTTCCGCTTCGCCGCGGATGACGGGCGAAAGCTCCGCCCCCTGCATGTCCGCGGGCGCGTCGAGGCCGCACAGCGACAGCAGCGTCGGGGCAATATCGACGTGCGAAAAGAACGAATCGGTGATGCGGCCGGGCGCGGCGCCGGGGCAGCGCACGATTCCGGGAACGCGGATCGACTCCTCCCAAGGCTTGCGCTTGAGCCGCATCCCGTGCGACCCCAGCATGTCGCCGTGGTCGGAAGAGACGACGACCGCGGTGCTTTCGCGCAGCCCGAGGCGGTCGAGCTCGCCGAGGATGCGCCCGACCTGCTCGTCGACGGCGGTGACCATCGCGTAGTAAGCGGCGATTTCCTTGCGCCCCGGCACGGCGATGTACGGATTCGGCTCGAGATCGCGGTCGGAAGCATCGCCGTCGAAGTTCGGGCGCAGCGTAATCTCTTGCGGGTCGTACATCTCCATATAGCGGCTCGGCGCAAGGTAGGGGTCGTGGGGCGGCCCCATTTGCACGGTCAGGAAAAACGGCCGCCGGTCGTTGGCGGACTCTTGCAGGAACTCGATGCCGAGATCGACCCAGGCTTCGGGCTCGAACGTGTCGATGGGGATCGGCTCGTCGGCATTACGGAAGTAATGCGTGTCGAAGTGCGCATGGCTGACCTGATTGGCCGCCCAGAACTCGAAGCCTTGGCGCCGCTCTCCCGGCGGCACCCAGCCGGGCTGCCGCTTGCCGCCGTCGAGGTGCCATTTGCCGATGAAGCCGGTGCGGTAACCGGCCTCGCGGTACAACTCGGCCAGCGTCGTCTCCGACTCCCGCAGCCGGAAATCGTTGGCAATCATGCCGTTGGCATGGGCGTACTTGCCGGTGAGAATGTTCGCCCGGGCCGGGCAGCAAACGGGCGTGTTGGCGAAGTGGTTGCGGAACAGCAGCCCTTCGGCGGCCAGCTTGTCGAGATGGGGCGTTTTCACGTCCGGGTTGCCCATGCAGCCCATCGCCTGGGCCCGCATCTGGTCGGGAAACAGAAACAGGACGTTCAGCGGTTTTGCATCGTTTTCGGGCGGAGGGCCGGCGCCGCACCCCCAGGCGCTCAGGGCGGCGGCGGAAGAAGCGAGGAAATCGCGGCGCGAGAGCATCGGCCTCACAATGATAGCGCACCCGCGCGCGCCGGCGGCGCGGACGGCAGTAAGTAACAAGGCGTGTTGCAGTAGTTCCGGCGGCGATCGAGGGGTTCAAGCACGGCGGACTCAAGCGGTTCTATAAGCAGCAAGACCCGCGGAAACTACCGGCGGCAATGCTCGAGAAAATAAGGGCTATCTTGAGACTGTTAGATGCCGGAGATCCGATAACAAAATGCAGAACCCGACAAGGCTTGCATACCCATGAGTTGACGGGCAAGGACAAGGGCGCATGGATGCGGCTAAACCCGGCGCATCCGGGCGAGATATTGAAAGAGGGGTTTTTTGACGATTGGGACGACTACCCCGGCATGACCGTAACGGCGGCGGCAAGAAAGATCGGCATGAGCAGGGTTCATCTTTCGTGGATTGTGAACCAACGAGCGCCGATCACGATGGATGTGGCCATGAAGCTGGAAGCCGTCGGCTGGGACACGGCGGATTCGTGGTTGCAGTTTCAATTGAAGTTCGACCTTGCACAGGAGCGCAAGCGGACAGGCCGCAAGCGATAACCCAGGCCGCGCTCGATGCTCGATGACGCCGGCGGACCGGAGCATCGCCCGTAACGGGATCCGACCAAGCTAAATTTTCGGTTGCACGGCGGCAATGCCGCGGGCGGCGAACGCCCGCCGCAATTCCTCGAAATGGGCCGCGTCGCGGTATGTGCCCGTGATCGCGCCGCCCGAGCCGGCGAACTTCGCCGTCGCCCCCGCTTCGCGCGCGGCGCGGATCATCGCCAGATTTTCTTCGCCGATGCGGTAGATGCGCGAGCGCAGATCGAAGTTGGCGTCGATCAGCTTGTCCAGCTTGGCCGTGTCGCCGTCGAGCAGCGCCTGCTTGCCTTCCTCGGCCATTCGCGCCCACTCCTGCATGGCGGCGACAACCTCGGGGTCGCCGTCCGCGAACCGGCCGCGGATGTTGTCGTGGAAGACCTCCGTGCCCTCGCTCAAGTCGGTGCGGTAGGCCACATACAGGTTCGGCAGCAAGGCGGGATCCATCGGGACATATTCGCCGTAGCCGCGCTCTTCCATCGAATCGCGCGCGAAATCCATGTAAACCGCGCCTTCGTACACGAGAATCACGCGGTCTTGCAAGCCCGCGTTCACGCGCAGCTCTTTCGTCTCGGTTTCGAGCGCCAGGTTGGCCTGGACCGGCTTTGGAATCGAGACCCCGTAAAACTGCATCAGGGCGCGCAGCGCCGCGACGATAATCGCCGACGAGCCGCCCAACCCCAGCCGCAGCGGGATATTCGATTCGTATTCGATGGTGAAGTTGCGGTCGTGAAGCGCGATGCCCTCGGCGGCGCAGTAGTCGGTAAAGCGCATCAACAGCGCGCGGATGATGCGGATTCCGCCGTAGTACCCCCGCCAGAGCGTCGCCGCGCGGAAATCGGCCAAGTTCTCCCAGATCGGGATATCGACCGCCGAGGGCTTGATCTCCAGCCGCGCGCTGGGGTAGAGCAAGACGCGGGCGCGGAAGTTCTTCAGCGTAAAGGCGATCGTCTTGCCGAAATAGCCGTCCGAGGGGTTTCCCAGCAGGCCGGCGCGGGCGTAGGCAACGGTCTCGATCATGTGCCGGAGATAGGCTGCTTACTCCTGAGCGGCTGCCTGCTCGTTCGGGCCGCCGTCGCCGGCGGATTCGATCTCATCCTGCGGCATCAGCACCCAGCAGATGCCGTAGGCCGCCACGCCGGGGAAAGGAGGAACGATGGCGGCGCATACCCAGACGATGCGGACGAGAGTCGCGTCCTTGGCGAAATAGCGGGCAAAGCCCGAGCAAACGCCGGCCAGCTTGCGCCTGCCCATGTCGCGGCGGAACAGCCGGGCCGCCGATGCCGCATTCTCTCCGCTCACGCCGCGCCCGCACTCGCGGCAGAAGCGGTCGTCTTCCTCGATCGCATAGCCGCAAGTCGGACAAAACATCTCAACTATGAGATTATCGCACCGGAGCGGCGTTGACAAGGCGCCGGCGGCAAGCGGCTTCCCTCTGTCCGATCTCCAACGCATCTGCCACCACGCGCTTCCCTCCCTGCTACACTCGCTGCATCCGCATTTCCCACGGCCCCTTCAGTTCGTCTTTCCCTTGGACCTGGGAACAGCGCGAGGCCGCAGATGAGCCGGCATAAGCAGCTTCTGCAGAAGATTCTTGGCGGTCGTTCGGATGCCAATATCCGCTTTGACGACCTGTGCAGTCTGCTCCGGAATCTGGGATTCACCGAGTGAATACGCGGAAACCATCATATATTCAGAAGTGAAGGCGTCGTCGAGAGAATCAATCTGCAACGCAGCGACGGCTATGCGAAACCCTATCAAGTGCGACAGGTCCGTTTAGTGATCCTGAAGTACAAAACGACGGAGCACGAGTGATGTACAAGTACGAAATCATCCTCTATTGGAGCAGCGCGGACCAAGCTTTTGTGGCTGAGGCGCCGGAGCTTCCCGGATGTATGGCTCATGGCGGCACGCAGGAAGCTGCTCTCAGGCACGTCAATGAGGCGATGGAGCTTTGGATCGATACGGCGAAAGAGTTTGGCGATCCGATACCGGAACCGAAGGGCGAGCGGTTGATGTTGGCATGACGGTGATTCGGTTGCCTCAAAGTAGTAGTAGCCGACATAATCGGCTACGGGTAGCAGTTGATGTTGGCATGACGGTGATTCGGTTGCCTCAAAGGCAAGCGTTAACCGAAAAACAGGGCCGGGAGCATAAGGGCGCCGCCGGACCCGCAAGGCGCAAGTCCGCTCCACTCGGCAGCCGCCGTGCGATAAACTGGAACAGAGCCGCGCCGGCTCCGGCGCGCTTACCCTTCCCACTTGCTGAACTTGAGGATTCCCGTGAGCGACTTCGATCGACAGTTCGAGAAAATCAAAACCCGCAACGGCTTCATTGCCGCGTTGGACCAGAGCGGAGGCAGCACGCCGAAGGCGCTGAAGCTGTACGGCGTCGACGGCGATGCCTGGTCGAACGACGACGAGATGTTCGCGGTCGTTCACCGCATGCGCTCGCGCATCGTGACCAGCCCGGCCTTCCACGGCGACCGCGTATTCGGCGCGATCCTGTTCGAGAACACGATGGACCGCGAGATCGAAGGGCAGCCCTCGGCCGATTACCTGTGGAACGTCAAGCAGGTGGTTCCTTTCCTCAAGGTCGACAAGGGCCTGGCCGCGGAACAGGACGGCGTGCAGCTCATGAAACCGATGCCGGAGCTGGACGGGCTGCTTGCCAAAGCGAAATCGAAACGGATATTCGGCACCAAGATGCGCTCGGTCGCCAAGCAGGCGAGCGCGTCCGGCGTCGAAGCCATAGTGAAGCAGCAGTTCGAGATCGGGCGGCGCATCGCCGCGGCGGGCTTGATCCCCATCATCGAGCCGGAAGTGGACATCCACTGCCCGGACAAAGCTGCGGCCGAAAAGCTCTTGAAGGCGGAGATCCGCGCCGAGCTGGATCGCTTGGCGCTCGGACAGAGCATCATGCTCAAGCTCACCCTGCCCGAAGAAGACGGCTTCTACGCGGATCTCGTGGAGCACGACAGAGTGCTCAAGGTGGTGGCGCTGTCCGGCGGCTACTCGCGCGAAGAGGCCAACCGGCGCCTCGCCCGCAACCCCGGCGTCGTGGCCAGTTTCTCGCGCGCGCTGGCGGAAGGGTTGAGCGTCCGGCAGAGCGACGCCGAGTTCAACGCCATGCTGGATCGGACGATCGCCGGCATCTACGCCGCCTCGATCGCTTGAGGCCGCCGGGCGCGGAGCGCCGGTAAAATTTTCGGGCGCTATATTCGTGTTGTGAGGCGCAAGGCGCGGCTACGGTTTCCGGCTGTGCTGCTCGTTTGCGGCGCGGCCTACGCGGACGGCCCCGTGCGCTTCGAAAATATCGCCGCCGAAGCCGGGCTGACTTTCACGCTCGACAACGACGCAACCCCGCGCAAGCGTCTCATCGAGACGATGGCCGGCGGAGTCGCCGTGTTCGATTACGACGGCGATGCGCTGCCGGATATTTTTTTCACCAACGGCGCGGCCGGCTCCGAGTTGGTCAAGTCGGACGAGAAATTCCTCAACCGCCTGTTCCGCAACGAAGGCGGTTGGCGCTTCCGCGACGTCACCGCCGAAGCCGGCGTCGGCGGCGCCGGATATTCCATGGGCGCCGCGGCGGGCGATTTCGACAACGACGGCGACGTCGATCTGTTCGTCGCCGGCGTGTTCCGCAATCTGCTCTACCGCAACGAGGGAGACGGCGCCTTCCAGGAAATTACCGCGCAAGCGGGAATCGCGAGCGACCGCTGGTCCGTGGCCGCCGGGTGGTTCGACTACGACCGCGACGGCCTGCTCGACCTTTTCGTCGTGAACTACGCGGAATGGTCCGTCGAAGAAGACCGCTTCTGCGGCGACCGCGCCGCGAACCTGCGCGTTTACTGCCACCCGAAATACTTTGCTCCGCTCGCCAACCGGCTCTACCGCAACCTCGGCGGCGGACGCTTCGAAGACGTGTCCGCGTCCTCCGGCGTCGGCGCCCACAAGGGGCGCGGCATGAGCGTCGCCTTCGCCGATTACGATGCGGACGGCTTCCCCGACGCCTTCGTGACCAACGACAACCTGCCGAACTTTCTTTTCCGCAACAACGGAGACGGAACGTTCGCAGAGGACGCGCTGCTCGGCGGCGCCGCGCTGCTCGATCACGGCAAGCCGGTGGCTTCGATGGGCGCCGACTTCCGCGACTACGACAACGACGGGCGGCCCGACATTCACGTCACCGCCCTCTCGGGCGAGACGTTTCCGCTGTTCCGCAACGAGGGGGACGGCTTTTTCTCCGACGCGACTTTTTCCAGCGGGATCGCCAAGGCCGTCGCCGACAAGGCCGGCTGGTGCAACGGTCTCGTCGATTTCGACAACGACGGCGATAAAGACCTTTTCACCGCCAACTCACATGTCAACGACCTGGTCGAGCGCACCGAAAACTACCGCTACGAGCAGACGAACAGCCTGCTGCTGAACGACGGCGGGCGCTTCATCGACCGCTCGGCGGCGGCCGGTCTCGCCACCGCTGCGGCGCACCGCGGCTGCGGGTTCGCCGACTTCGACAACGACGGCCTGATGGATATCGTGGTCAGCAGCCTGAACGCGCCGGCCGAGCTGTGGCGCAACGCGACGGCGACGGAGAACCGCTGGGCGCGCTTCAAGCTCGTCGGCCGGCGGAGCAACCGCGACGGCTTCGGGGCGCGCGTGCGCATAGGCGGGCAGTGGAACGAGGCGGGCAGCGCGGTGGGCTACGCTTCGTCGAGCCACGCGGGGGTTCACTTCGGGCTGGGTTCGGCGGCGACTCTCGAGGAAGTCGAAATCCTGTGGCCGAGCGGCGTCCGCCAGGTTTTGCGCGATGTTGCCGTAGATCGGGTGGCGACCGTTCGCGAGCCTGATCCGGAACCGTGATGAGAGTGGAAAGCGAAAAGTGGAAAGTGGAAAGCAAGACCGTCGCGGACCGCTATTCCGGGGCCGTAATCTGGATGTCGCTGCGAAACTCTTCGGCGGCTTGGCGCTGCGCGGTTTGGATCTGCCGATAGCGCTCGAGCAGCGGCGCGGCCGCCTCGCGGTTGCCGGCGGCGCGGTACGCCTGCGCGAGTTGATAGAGCAGGCTGCCGTCGTCGTCGAGCGGCAACGCCTTTTCGAGGTGCGGGACGGCGTCGGCGTCGCGCCCGGCCTGCATGTAGGCGCGTCCCAAGGCGTGATGCGCCGGCATTAGATCCGGGTCGAGCTTGACTGCTCTGGCCAGCAGCGGCGCCGCCTCTTGCGCCTGTTGGCGGCTGAGCAGGATATCGCCGAGCATGAACGGCCACTCGGCCTCCTGCGGAAATTTTTGCAGCAGCGCGCGGATGCGCGGCTCGGCGTCGTCGAATTGGCGGGCTTGATACAGCGCGCCGGCAAGCTCCGCTTCGAGGTCGGCGTCCGCGGGTTGCAGCGCCAGCGCGGCGGCCCATTGTTGCGCGGCGTCGTCGAATTGGCGCATTTCCTTGTGAACCTCGGCCCGCGCGATATGCACGGCGGCGGAAGGCGGCATTCCCTCCAGGCGGGCGAAGGCTCTCTCGGCGAGCAGATTGCACGCTTGCGCCGTCCAGTACCCGCCCTCGGCGCTGTCGAGGCCGGCGGCCGCCCGGCGCAACTCGTCGAGCTTGTCCTGGGCGAAGAGGCATTCGAAACGCTCGGCTTCGCAGTCGATGGCGCCGAGCGCCGTTTCTTTGGCCTGCTCGGCATCCGCCCATTCGTCCCGTCCGGTGCGGCGGTAGATCTCCGCGATCGCGGCGTGCAGGCCCCGCCGGCCCGGCTTGCGCTCCAGCGCTTGGCGGTAGAGATAGAACGCGCTGGGGTATTGCTCGGCGCTGAAGCGGATATCGCCGACCAGGCGCAGCATGTAGGCCGATTCGGGCGCGGCCTCTTCGAGCTTGGCGAAGGCTTGGCGGGCAAGCTCGGCGTAGGCTTTGCCCAGCGCGGCCCAGGCGGCGGGGGAGTCCGGCTCGAGGGCGGCAAGTTTTTCGAGGTGCGGCAGCGCGCGGCCCGGTTGCTCGAGCGCGGCGTAGGCCGCGCCCAACATGCGCCGCGCGGGCGCGTGCCGGGGGTCGAGCTTGGCCGCCGCTTCCAGGGCTTTGGCGGCATCGTCGAACTTGCCCAGGCTGAAGTAGCTGCTGCCCAGGAAAAGCTGCGCCGGAAATACGCCGGCGTTTTTGGCGACGGCCTTGGCGAGCGGCTCGACCGCTTCGGCATGCCGTCCGGCCAGACTGCGCGCCATGCCCAGGTTGACCAGCATGCCGAAGTCGTCGGGCGCCAGCGGATACAGTTTGCCGTAAAGCTCGGCGGCCTGAGCAAAGCGCCCTTCCGCCATGGCCTGCCGGGCATTTGCGGCCATGACCGCCGGGTTGTCGGTCTGCGCGGCAAGAACAGCGGCCGCCGACAGGAACAGGAGCGCGAGCCGCGGCCGCGCCGCGCGGGCTAAAGAAAGAAAAAGCGGCTCCCTCCGAGGAGGGAGCCGCTGCAGGTTGGTTTGCGATCTCGCCGGGGTCACCAGCTAAATCTCAGGCCAAGACGAATTTGCCGGTCGCCGCCGGCGCTGACGACCGCCAGGAAATTGCCTTGAGCAATGTTGTTCCTCGGGCGGCCGAACTGTGGAGTGTTGGTTAGGTTGAAGAACTCCGCGCGGAGCTGAGCGTTGACCTTTTCGCTGAGCGCCATGTTCTTCATGATGCTGAAGTCGAGGTTGGTCACGCCGGGCCGGTTGAGGATGTTTCTGCCGCTCGTGCCGAAGCGCTGCTCGGTGACCGGCGCGAAGGCGTCGGTGTTGTAGAAGCTCGTCCCCGGCCCGACGGCGCCGATCTTGCGCACTTCGCCGACTTGGTCGGCCGTCTGCAGCGCGCTCGCCGCGTTGAGCGAGGCGCCCGACGCGCGGATATCGAAGGGTTGGCCGCTGAGCAGCGCGGCGATGCCGCTGATCTGCCAGCCGCCGAGGACGTGCGAGGCGGCGCCCGTCGTGGCCAGCGCCTTGCCCTCGCCGATCGGCAGATCGTAAACGAAGCCCATCTGGAACATCTGCGTGCGGTCGAAGCCGGCGCGCGAGCGGTTGCGGTGGAAGACGTCGAGGTGATCCCAAGCGACGCCCGCCCAGCCCTCGTCGTCGGCCATGCCGATGGCCTTCGAGTAGGTGTAGGCGCCCTTGAGCGAAAGACCCCTCGTGAAGCTGCGGTTGATGGCCACTTGCAGCGAGTGGTAGTTCGAGTTCAAGTAGCTGTCCCACATGTTGATGTTGACCGCGCGGCCGGTGAGCGAGGCGAACGGCCGGCCGGCGTTGCCCTCGCCCGGACCCGAGGCGTTGATGTCGCGGTCGGCGAACATGCCGATCGAGGCCGTGCCGACGTAGCCGATGCTGGTAATGATGTCCGCCGGCAGGCGCCTCTCGATGGTGAAGTTCCACGACTGGGTGTAGCCGCGGTCGATCGTAGCTCCCGGGTACGGGCTACGCAACGAGGCCGTCACAGGCACGTCGATCGGCTGATTGCTCAGGTCCGGGCCAAACACCGGCGGAATGCCTTCTTCCAACGTGCGGAAAAGCTGGAAGGTCCCAGGCCGCTGGAAGTCGAAGGTCACCGTGACCGGGTACTGCCCGCGCAGCGGGCGCGACCAGGGGATCGGGCTGAAGTTCAGGCCGTAACCGGTGCGGATGACCGTTCTGTCGTCGAGGCGGTAGGCGAGGCCGAAGCGCGGCGAGAACAGCTTGTTGCTCACCGACAGGCCGTTGGCCGTGGGGATGCCGCCCAGTCCGCCGACGGTCATCGTGTTGGTCTGCGCGTCGTACACCTCGATGCCTACGCCGTCGTCGCGCTGCATCAACGGGTAGTTTTCGTAGCGCAGTCCGAAATTGAGCGTCAGCTTGTCGGTAGCCGACCAGCGGTCGGTCACGTAGAAAGCGAACTGCTTCTCGCGTCCGGTGGCGATGATGTGCTGCAGCGCCTTGCGCACGCGGCTGGTCTGGCCCAGCAGGAACGCGGCGTACGTATTGAACTGATTGTCCCCGGCGCCGCCTTTGAGGGCGGTCATGTCGCCGTCAAAGTGGATGTTGCCGCGCGGGCCGCCACCCAGCTCGGGCTGCCAGTGATTCAGGGTCAGCAAGATGAAGTCGAAGCCGAAACGAATCTGGTGCCTGTCTTTGATCCAGGTGAAGTTCTGGCTGGTGGTCCAGTTCTGCTCGATGCGCTCCAGCGGCTGCCAGCCGGGCGAGCCGAAAGCCGTATAGCCCGGTCGGATGTTGGGAAAGCCTTTCTGCCGCGGGTCGTCTCCGCCGACCCCGGGGATACCGAGATCGAAGTCCTTGCCGAAATCGAGCGGCAGCACGTCCTGATCCTGCCGCCAGAAGCCGACTACGCCGTCGTAGAGAAACGTTGGCGAGAAGGTGTAGTTGTGGCCGATGGTGAACAGGTTGACGTGCGTGTTGGCGTTACCCGGGCTGCCGCCGGGCGCCGGGCCGCCCGCCTCGCCGAAGATTGCCGTGCCCGAGACCGGCGCCAGCATGTTGGAGTACTTGCCCCAGATCCGATACTTGTCGCTGTGGTTGTAGTTGATCTTGGGGTCGATCTGCTGGCGGGCGAAGGGCGGCGCGCCGGCGGAGTGGAAGTTGTTGTTCGTGCCCGGCTGGTTCGGCTGCGGGTAGAAGTCCTGCACCCGCCTCGCGATCGGGCTTTGCCGGCTCATGGGAACCGTTGCGTTGGGGAACGGCGTGCGGTCCGTGGCGAACGCTGGGTCGGAGGTGTCTTGCACGCCCGAAAAGGGGTCGAAGATATCCGTATCGTAGGCGCTGAAGTCGCCCGCGCGCTGGTCGTTGGTCGGCACTTCGTCTCCGGTGCGTACGCCGGCCACGCGCTGCGTGGTCTTGTCGTAGCCGAAGAAGTAGAACACCTTGTTGCGCACGATCGGGCCGCCCAAGGTGCCGCCGAAGTTGTTGTAGTTGCTGACCGGCTTGGTGAACGAGAAGAAGTTGCGGGCGCGCCAGCGTTGGTTGTTGTGGAACCAGAAGGCCGAGCCGTGCAGCTCGTTCGTTCCCGATTTGGTGACGACGGTGGTCGAAGCGCCGCCGGCCAGCCCCTGCTCGGCTTCGCCCGATCCGGTGGTGATGTTGACCGTCTCGACCGTGTCGGCGGGGGCGACGTAACCGGCGTGGTGCGGCAGCCAGACGTTGATGCTGGCCGCGCCGTCGATGCGCGTCACGTTGTTGTTGCGGTTCGTGCCGTTGATGTTCGTGCTCAGCGAGCGCGCGGGCGTGTCGAGAATCGAGTTCTGAAAACGCGCCGGCGTCGCGCCGGGCACCAGGTTCACCAGAGTCTGGTAGTTGCGGAAGCCGGGCAGCGGCAGTTGGCTCACGGCCGCCGAAGTGATCTCCGCGCTGGTGGTGGCCTTTTCGGTCTGCAAGCGGGCGGCCGTGGCCTCGACGGTGATCTGCTCGGTCACTTGACCGATCTGCATGTTCGCGTCCACGCGGGTGACGGTGTTCACCGTCACGGTGACGCCCTCGGAAATAAACGTGCTGAACCCTTCCGCGCCGACGGTCACGTCGTAGCTGCCGGCTTGCACGGTGACGAAGCGGTAAAGACCGTCCTCGGTTGTCGACCCTTCCTGGCTGTCGCCGGTGGCCGTGTTCATGATGGCGACCGTCGCGCCGGGAATCGACGCGCCGCTCTCATCGGAGACGTTGCCGACAATCGACCCGTAGAGAACCTGCGCGTCGGCTGTCGGAACGAAAACGGAGATCAGGCAAAGCGAGATGCCCAAATTGCACAAACACAAAAGTTTCTTGAGTTTCATGGGAATACCCCAAAAGTCCTTTCTGCTTTCGATTCAAGCATAAGCGGGGGCGCGCTGTCAATCGTGTGTGCGGCCCCCATCTGTGCTAACATTGCAACGATGAATCGGCCTGATCGCCGCAAGTTTCTGCGGGGAGTCGGCTGTAGTCTCGCGCTGCCCATGCTGGAGGCGTTCGCGCCGCGCCGCGCCCGCGGCGGGCAGGCGGCGGACAAGCGGCCGCAGCGGCTGGTCTGCGCGGGAACCTATCTCGGCTTCCATCAGCCCAATTTCTTTCCGGCGCGAACCGGTCGGGATTACGAGATGTCGCCGGTCTTGCAGCCGCTGCGCTCGTTCCGCGGCGAGATGACCGTTTTTTCCGGCTTGGACCATCGCGGCAGGAACGGGCATCTGGGCTGGAAAGCCTGGATGAGCGGCTCGGCTTCCGGCAGCGTGTCGCTGGACCAGATTGTCGCTGCGAAGGTCGGCGAGCAGACCCGCTTCGATTCCCTGCAGGTGACTTGCGGCAAGCCGCCCGGCGACGCCAGGCTCAGCTTTACCCCGGAGGGCGTGGCGCTGCCGATGATCGGCCGGCCGAGTGTGCTCTACCGCGCTTTGTTCGGCTCCGCGGCCGACAAGGCGCGCATGGATTACCTGCTCGCCGGCAACCGCAGCGTCCTCGACGGCGTCATGGAAGAGGCCCGGGGCCTGGAGCGGCGCCTCGGCGGCAAAGACCGCGAGAAGCTCGGCGAATACTTCGCCTCGGTTCGCGGCGTGGAAAAGAAGCTCCAAAAGCAGCGCGCGTGGCTCGACAAGCCGACGCCCAAGGTCGATTATCCGTTGCCGGAGTTCGATCCGGTGGCGCCGGACTTGGCGCTGGAGTGCGAGTCGATCATGTACGACCTGATGGCGCTCGCGCTGACCACCGACTCCACGCGCGTGCTGACTTTCCTGATTCCGGGCTGGAGCCAGGTTTTCACCATCGGCGGCCGCCGGCTGAGCGCGGGTTACCACGGCCTGTCGCATCACGGCAACGACCCCGCGAAAATCGCCGAATACAATCTGGTGGGAACCGAGCACGTCAAACGGTTCGGCGCCTTCCTGGAGCGGCTGCGGTCGAGCAGGGACGCCGAGGACCGGCCGCTGCTCGACAGCACGGTCGTCGTCTTCGGCAGCGGCATGGGCAACGCCAATACGCACGACAACAGCAATCTGCCGACGGTGGTCGCGGGCGGCGGCTTCCGCCACGGCGCGCACCGCAAAATCGAGCGCGGCGGCCCTGCTCCGCGGCTGCTGGGCGACCTCTATCTCACCTTGCTGCAGCAATTCGGCGTCGAGATCGAGCGCTTCGCCGGCGCCGCGAGCAACATGAACGAATATCTGACGTAGGGGAGGATCGGCGTCCATGCCGCTTTTTCTGGTTGTCGCCGCGGCGTTGGCCGCCGCGCCGCTCCGGGGCGCGGAACCGCTTCCCCCAGCCGCGCGGCGGTTCCTGGAGCGGCACTGCGCCGCCTGCCATTCCGGCGCGGCGGCGCAGGCCGGCGTCCGCCTCGACGCGGCCGCGGTGGACTGGCGGGAGCGCGGGGCGGCGGCCCATTGGGAGCGCGTTTACAACGCCCTCGCCGGCGGCGCGATGCCGCCGCCGGGCGCGGAACGGCCGCCGGCGGCGGAACGGAAGCGGATGGTTGCCTGGCTCGACGGCCGGCTGATGGAACATTCAGGCATCGGCGGCGCGGTTCCCCGCCGGCTCAACCGCGGGGAATACGAGAACACGATCCGCGATTTGTTCGACATCCCCGCGTTCCAACTCCCGGACGCCTTTCCCGCCGACGACTCGGCGCACGGTTTCGACAACGTTGCGGAAGGACTGATCCTCTCGCCGCCGCTGATGGCCCAGTTTCTGGAGACGGCGACCCGCGTAGCGGATGAGGTTTTTCCGCCTGCCAGCGGTCCGCTTGCCGTTGAGAGCAAGCAGTATCCGCTGGGCGCTGCCGGCTTGGCCACGAGCGAGGGCGGGAAAGCCGCCGCCGGCCGCTATCGGCTGGTGTCGTCACGGAACATGGCCAGCGCGGCCGCTTGGCCGGCGCGCTTCGAGGCAGCCGCAAGCGGCGTCTATCGCCTGTCCGTCGACGCCTCGGTTTTTCAAACGGACAAGATGTTCTACCCGCGGCGGCGCGCGCCGCTGCGCCTGGGGGTTTACGCAAAACCGAAGACGGAGCAGGTTTACGATCCCTTCGGCAAGATTCGCAAGCTCGCCGAGCTCGACGTGCCGCCCGACCGCGCCGCGCCGCTGTCTCTGAGCGCCGACATCGAGCTTTTCAAAGGCGAAATTTTCGGGCTGCGCTGGGAGAACGGCCCGGCCTACTCCGACCCGCCGAGGCGGGAGTATTCCACAACGTTTCTGGCGGAGCGACTCAAGGCCGACCGGCTTTACTACGCGGCGATGCTCGCCTACGGCGGCGGCCCCCGCGGCGCGACGCAAGAGCAGCGCTACGAAGCCGTCACGGCGCTGATGGCAAGCGGCGAGCTCGACCTGAACGACCCGCGCCTCGACAAAATGCCGGAGCGCTGGGGAGGCGGCTTGGCCGACGCCCCGCACAACTGGATCAAGGGGTTCGTACACGAAGAGCTCTATCGCTTCGGCCCGGCGCTCGATCTGACGGACGTGGCCGTCGAAGGGCCGCTGCGGCCGATCGAAGACGACGAGACGCGCGCCCGAAAAGCCCGCGCGCGGCGCTTCCTGGGGACGCGGGCGGCAGGCGCCTCCGACCGCGATTACGCGCAAGCCATCCTGCGCCGCTTTCTCTCCCGAGCCTTCCGCCGGCCTGCGAGCGAGGCGCAAGTCGATGCTTATACGGAGCTTGCCATGCAGGCGGAGAACCTGGAGGCCGGGCTGCACCTGGCGGTTCGGCGGGCGCTCGTATCGCCCCGCTTCCTGTATCGGGGGCTGCGCCCCGGCCGCCTCGACGACTTCGATCTGGCGAGCCGTCTGAGCTATTTCCTGACCTCTTCTCCGCCCGACGCCCGCCTGACGGCCGCGGCCCGTGAGGGAAAACTGTCCGACTCGGACGTTCTCGAGCGCGAAACGCTGCGGCTGCTCGACAGCCTGAAGAGCCGAAACTTCATCCGCAACTTCACCGGCCAGTGGCTGGGAACGCGCCTGCTGCAAGACATCATGCCCGATCCGCGGCTGCTCAAGTTCATCGACCACGACCGCCGGGCGATGATCGACGAAGCGGAGCTGTTCTTCGCCGAGATCGTCAGCGAAAACCACCCCGTGGAAACCTTCATCGATCCCGGCTTCAGCTACCGCAGCGCCCGCCTGAACAAGATATACGGCGGCGATTTGCAAGGCAACGACATGCGCCGGGTCGCCTTCGCCCGCGGCGGCCGGCACGGCGGGATTCTGGGGCTGGCGGCGGTGATGATGGCCACGGCCAACGGGGTCGACACCCACCCCGTCGAGCGCGGGGTGTGGCTGCTGGAAAACGTATTCGGCGCGCCGCCGCCCGATCCGCCGCCCAATGTGCCCGCGATCGCGCCCGACACCAGCGGCGCAACGTCCATGCGCGACCAGCTCAATCGCCACCGTAGCGACCCGAGCTGCGCGAGTTGCCACAAGCGGATCGACCCGCTGGGCATGGTCATGGAGAACTTCGATCCGGTCGGCCGCTGGCGCGATAACTATCCCCGCTATATCCAGCCGCCCGACGGCGCCGAGGCGCTGAAGGAAGAGTTCTACTCCTCCATCGGCCGGGGCGTGGC
This sequence comes from Bryobacterales bacterium, assembly GCA_965214915.1. Classification (GTDB taxonomy): domain Bacteria; phylum Acidobacteriota; class Terriglobia; order Bryobacterales; family UBA6623; genus CATQHP01. The sequence continues at coordinate 336,132 of CBDCCP010000003.1, forward strand.
CGTCGGTCCGCCCGTGGACGCGGCCGGCGTCATGCCCGACGGCGTCCGGCTCGAGAACGTCACCGATCTCAAGCGCTATGTCCTCGACCGCCTCGACATGTTCTCGCGCTGCCTGACGGAAAAGCTGCTGATCTACGCCGCCGGGCGTCCGCTGACCTACGGCGACCGCAGAGTTGTCGAGCGGATTGTCGCCGATATGGAAACCCGCAGGCAGGGCTTCCGCGATCTGATCGCGGCGGTCGTCTTGAGCGAGTCCTTCCGCACCCGGTAGCCGCGCAAGCCGCGCCGGCGGCCCCAGCTATTACCCAACTATTACATTGCGGCCGCTCCGCCTTTGCGGTTCGGTTGTTACGGTGAATGGCTAGGCAATTTTTCAGCCCGGCAGGCAGGAGACGAAGCATAGTGAGCGACCCTCGGCAAGCATTGGATTTCGGCGACAGAACCGCCCTGAACACGGTCACCTTCATAGCGCTGGTCTTTTTTCATATCGGCGCGGTTGCGGCGCTGTTCTTCTTCAGTTGGACCAATCTGTTGGCCGCCGCGGCGGTCTATTGGGTCGCCCTCAGTTGGGGCATCGGGATGGGCTATCACCGCCTGCATACCCATCGCGGCTACAAGACGCCGAAGTGGCTGGAGCGCTTCCTGGCGGTTTGCGGCACGCTGGCTCTCGAAGGCGGGCCGATCTACTGGGTGGCTACGCACCGCTGCCACCATCAGCACTCGGACACCGACCGCGATCCGCATACGCCGCGGCACGGCGGCTTCTGGGCGCATATGGGCTGGATCATGTTCGGCAAGACGCTGCACAATAACACCAAGCTGCTCGGCAAATACGCCCCCGACCTGCAAAAGGAAAAATTCTATCGCGTGCTCAATGAATGGCATTGGGTTCCGCTGACCCTTTCGGGCTTCGCCTTCCTGGCCTTCGGCGGTTTGGGGATGATGCTCTGGGCGGTTCCCTTGCGCGTCGTGGTCGGGCTGCATGCGACATGGCTGGTGAACTCGGCGACGCACATGTGGGGCGGTCGGCGCTTCGCGACGACCGACGATTCGCGCAATCTCTGGTGGGTCGCGCTGCTGACCTTCGGCGAAGGCTGGCACAACAACCATCATGCGCATCCGGTATCGGCGCGCCACGGCATGGCCTGGTACGAGCTCGACCTGGGTTATCTGCAAATCCGCCTGCTCGAAATCCTGGGCCTGGCGCGTAACGTCTATGCGCCGGAGTTGAAAGACCTGGAAAGCTCGGCGGAGCCGAGCACGCTCAAGCTGGCCGCTTAGCCCGCGGCGCGGCCGGGGGATAGCGGAGAGCAAGACCGTCGCCCGCGGGGCTTCCCGCCGCGGGCGGGCCGGCGGTGTTGGGCAAAGCACGTCGCCGCAGGCGCCGGGCGCCGCGAATCTGTCACAATACGGTAAAGCGCCCTCGGTTTTGCCGCGGGCGCCTCTGAAAACCAGGGGAGGGCGACCATTGGCAAGTCGATCGAATACAAGATTTCAGAAGCGGCAAAAAGAACTGGCCCGTGCGAACAGGCGCCGCGACAAAGACGAGAAAAAACAGCAGCGCAGAGCCGTGAAAGGCAATGATGGAGACGGCCCCCCGATCGAAGCCATGGACCCCGCGGATCTGGGCCTGACTCCGCTCGAAGAAGAGGAGGAATCGACCGGAGCGGTCAATTCCGGGACGTAGCAGCCCGCGGCAAAAGTCACGCGGGCGGCGTTACGCGCCTTAGGGCCAATCCGGTATCGCGCACGGGCTAAAGGAAATTCGGCGCTGCGCGCTTGGCTGGGCCGGCCGGCAGCGGCGCGTAACCCTTTCGGGCGGCGGATATTTGCGGCCGTCGACTTCGTCGTTCGTCGGAGGCGATCAACCCGGATCGCCATCCTCCTCACTCCTCGCCGAACCGCTTGCGCGGGCCGGTAAAACACCGCAGGAGCCCGCTGCGCCTTCCACGGGACCTTCACCGCGGACTGCTGGACAACGGTCCCGGTTGTTTCTTGAGGCAAAACACTTCGCCGCTGCGGGAACCGATTACAAGTCGATCCCCCGAGATCGCGGGCGAGGCGACGACGCGGCCTCCGAGCGTAAATTTCCACAGCAGCTCGCCGTCGGCGTGGTTGAGAGCATAGAGATTGCCGTCCATCGAGCCGACCCAGATCACGTCGCCGGCCAAGGCCGGCGAAGAATCGACGCGGGAGCGGGTGGTGAACTCCCAAGCGAGCTTGCCCGTTTGCTGGTCGATGGCATGCACTTTCTTGTCGCGCCCGCCGATGACGACCAAGCCGTCTCTGACCACCGGCGAGGCGAAGAATTCGAACTGCGTTTTCGGGTGGCTGTAGCGCCAGAGAATTTCGCCATTTTTCCAGTCCATGGCGAGAACCTCGTTGCCGAAGGTGCCGACGTAGGCGAGATTGCCGACTACGGAAGGCGAGGCCGCGACGTAGTCCTGCATATCGACGAAGGAGTCTTCTTCCCCGGAGGCGACATCGATGACTCGGAACTTGCCGTCGCAGCCTGTGATGAAGGTCTTTCCGGCAACGACCGCGGGGCTTGAATTGACGCGGTCGTCAGTCGCGTACTTCCACTTGACGCTGCCGTCCGCCGGGTCGAACGCATAGAGGTTGGCGTCGTAGGAGCCCACGAGCACCGCGTCGTCCAGGCATATGGGCGACGAGAGGAACTCCGCGAAGCCTTCGAACGCCCAGCGTTTCTCGCCCGTTTCGATGTCGACGGCGTGGAAGTAGCCGTCTTCGTCGCCGAAAAAGACCGCGCCGCCGGTAATGCAACCCGATGCGGGAACTCCCAGGTTTGCCTGGTAAACCCAACGGGCTTCGCCGGTCTCGAGATCCACGGCGTGAAAACGGCCGTCCATCTCGCCGAAGTAAACGGCGCCGTCGACGATGATGGCGGTCGAATCGACCCCGCCGGGGGCTTCGTAGGTCCAGGCCGTCTCCAGCGGCGGGTCGAGCGGCGTGGAGGAGACGGCGTTGCGGTCGGGGTTGCCGAGAAAGAGAGGCCAGTCGGCGCCTGCGAGCAGCGATGAAAACAGGGCCGCGACGATTCCGAGTCGAAGCATTTTTTCTATTAAACCGCGCCGTTTGGGAGAGATGCCGCCGGCCCCGCGGACGAGATCGAGCATCACAGGAAAATCTCCGATTCCACGGGCTGCTCGTAATCGACGCCTTCGACCTGGAAACCGAACAAGCGGTTGAAATCGCGCATGAACCCGGCGAAGTCGGCAAGCTCGTCGAGGTTCTCGGTTGTCACCCGCGGCCAGAGCTCGGCAATTTCTCGCTGAACGTCTTCGCGCATCTCCCAGTCGTCCAGGCGGATCGTTCCGTCGCTGTCCACGGCCGGCGCCGTCCCGAACGCAAGGCGCTCGAAAAACAACCGCTTCATCTGTTCGATGGGTCCCTCGTGAATGCCCTTTCTCTTCATCACGCGAAACAGAAGGCTGACGTACAGCGGGATCATCGGAATGGCCGCCGAAGCCTGCGTGACCACGGCTTTGTTGACGGAAACGTAAGCCGCTCCGCCTATTGTCCGGCGCAGCCGTTCGTTGAGCGCGCCCGCGGTTTCCTTGAGGTGGTCTTTCGCCGCGCCGACCGTGCCGTCGCGGTAGATCGGCCACGTATGTTTCGGGCCTATGTACGAATAGGCGACCGTGCGCGCGCCGTCCGCGAGCAGACCCTCGTCCGCGAGCTTTTCGATCCACCATTGCCAGTCCTCGCCGCCCATCACCTGAACCGTCTGCGCAATCTCTTCTGCGGACGCCGGTTCGACGGTTGCCTCGGTGACCGCCGCCGCCGCCGGATCGATGGTTTTGCCGCTATAGGGTTCTCCGACCGACTTCAGTACGGAGGTGAACGTTTCGCCGCTGCGCGGGTTCGTGCGCTTGGGCGCAGCCAAGCTGTAAACCACCAGATCGACCGCACCCATTTCCGAGCGGATGACCGCGGCGGCCCGCTCCTTGATCGCATCGGAAAAGGCATCGCCGTTGAGGCTTTCGGCCCACAGGCCGTCACGCTCGGCAGCCCGATGGAAGGCCGCGCTGTTGTAGTACCCCGCCGTTGCGGTGCGCTTGCCGAACGGTTCTTTCTCGAAAAAAATGCCCAGGGTCTTCGCCCCGAAGCCCCAGGCGGCCGCAATGCGGGAAGCCAGGCCGTACCCGGTGGAGCCGCCCACGACGAGCACGTTCTGCGGCCCGGCGGCCGCGGCGGGCCGATGCGCCTCGATGACGGCGATTTGATCTTCCACGTTCTTGGCGCAGCCGGCCGGGTGCGCATTGACGCAGATGAATCCGCGGGAGCGCTGCTTCACGATTTGTTCGGGCATGAAGTCCCAGAGTATCAACCATCCCGCCGGTGCGCCCGACAGTCCGCGGCGGGTTCCTGCGGTGTTTTACCGGCCCGCGCAAGCGGCGCCGTCCGCGTAACTTCCGCCGCGGGCTGCTGTGTTATCTTTGGGAGGAAAGGCGCCGCGCTTGCCCGCGCCGCTCCTTCCATATTCAACACAAAGAGCTTCTCTCGACTCCGCCCGTGTTTCCGAGGAAGTCCCGGTAAAATCCATGCTTCGAAGTTTCGGCGGCCACAGTCCGCTTGTCGCGGCCGGCGCCTATATCGATCCGAGCGCGGAGCTCATCGGACAGGTGAGCGTCGGCGCGCGTTCCAACATCTGGTGCAATGTGACCGTGCGGGCCGACACCGCCGCCATCGCCATCGGCGAGGACAGCAGCGTGCAAGACAATAGCTGCCTGCACGAAGATGCCGACGCGCCGCTCGCCATCGGCGACCGCGTAGTCGTCGGGCATTCCTGCACCGTACACGGCTGCGTCGTCGAAGACGAGTCCCTGATCGGCATGGGCTCGACGATTCTCAGCAAGGCCCGCATCGGCGCCGGGTCGATCGTCGCCGCGGGCGCGGTCGTCCTGGAGGGGCAGCAGATTCCGCCGCGCAGCCTGGTCGCGGGCGTTCCCGCCAAGGTGAAGCGCGCCGTCAGCGAAGACGAGGTAACGCGCACCCGCCTCAACGCCGAGCACTACGTCGAGCTGAGCCGCCGGTATCTCGAAGAATCTTAGCCGCATGACCGAGCAAGCGCACCGGCCCGTTTCCCTCGACCCGCTGGGAAACTTGACCAGAACCCATTACTGCGGGGGGATCCGCGAAAGCGATGTCGGCCGCCGCGCGGTGCTGATGGGCTGGGTCCATCGCCGCCGCGACCTCGGCGGGCTGTACTTCATTCACCTGCGCGACCGCAGCGGCGTCTCCCAGGTCGTGTTCAATGCGGAGGTTAATGCCGAAGCTCACGCGAAAGCGGAAACGCTGCGCAACGAATTCGTGATCGCGGTCGAAGGCCCGATCGTCAAGCGCGGCGCCGATACGATCAACCCCAATCTCGAAACGGGAACCGTGGAGCTGCAGGCCGCGAAGCTCTACATCCTCAACCAATCCGAAACCCCGCCGTTTCAGTTGGACGAGGAAGAGCAGGCTTCCGTAGGCGAGGACAACCGCCTCAAGTACCGCTACATCGACCTGCGGCGCCCGTGGATGCAGCGCAACATGCGCCTGCGGCACGACGTCAACTTGGCGATTCGCCAGTCGTTCCACGCGCAGGGATTCCTCGAAATCGAAACCCCGTTCATGACGCGTTCGACCCCCGAAGGCGCGCGCGATTTTCTGGTGCCCAGCCGCATTCATCCGGGCGCCTTCTACGCTCTGCCGCAGTCGCCCCAGATTTTCAAGCAATTGCTCATGATCGGCGGCTACGACCGCTACTTCCAGATCGTGCGCTGTTTCCGCGACGAGGATTTACGCGCCGACCGCCAGCCCGAATTCACGCAGATCGACGTCGAGATGTCGTTCGTGCGGGAAGACGGCGTGCTCGGGGTCGTCGAAAATCTGATGGCCGCGGTTTGCGCGGCGGCGGGCGCGGCGGCCCCCGAGCTTCCTTTGCTCCGCATGTCTTACAACGAAGCCGTCGAGAAGTATGGCAGCGACAAGCCCGACCTGCGTTTGCCGCCCATGGCCCGCGTGGACGACATTATCGGCCCCGCAGATCTGCCGCTCGAAGGCCCGCTTGCCGCCATACGCACGCCGTCCGTCGGCCGGCTCACGCGGCGCGAGCGGGAACAGTTTCGCGAGTACGCCGCGGAGCAGGGCCTGCGCATCTTCGACGACGCCAAGGGCCTTGCCGGGAAAATGCCCGCGCAGATGGCCGCGGTCAGAAACCGGCTCGGCGCCGAGGACGGCGATTTCCTGGTTCTTTGCACGGCCCGCGAAAAAATCGTCGCGCCGCGCCCCGAGCACGCCGTATTTACGGCCGCCGGAAACCTGCGGCTGCAGATCGCCCGAACCTTCGCCGACCGGCACGGACTGTTCGATAAGCAGGATCTGCGGTTCCTGTGGGTCATGGATTTTCCGATGTTCGAGTGGAGCGAAGACGAGCGCCGCTGGAACTCCTCTCACCATCCTTTTACCTCGCCTCACCAAGACGACATCGAAAAGCTTGCGGCGGACCCGGCTGCCTGCCGCTCGCGAGCCTACGATCTGGTGCTGAACGGCGTCGAGCTCGGCTCGGGGTCGATTCGTATCCATAGCCGGGACGTGCAAGCCAAAGTCTTCGAGGCTCTCGGATTCACCGCGGAAGAAGCGCGGCGCCGGTTCGGATTCCTCCTGGACGCGCTCGAATACGGCGCCCCGCCGCACGGCGGCATCGCCCTCGGACTCGACCGCCTGATTATGCTGTTGGCGGGCGCGGCGACCATACGCGACGTCATCGCTTTCCCCAAGACGGCCAAGGGAACGGACCTGATGTGCGAGGCGCCGAACGTCGTGCCGCCGCGCAATCTGGCTGAGTTGGGAATCGCTCTGAAGACGATGCCCCGCGGCTGACGGCAAGCCTCGAGACCGCGCTTGGGGACAATACAAGCCCAATGCAACTGAGCGCTCTCGACTGGTGGATTCTCGGCGCCTTCTTGGCGCTGTCGCTGGGAATCGGCTTGTACGCGGCCCGCTCGGCCGGAAACGATTTCTCCTCGTTTTTTCTCGCCGGGCGGCGGCAGCCCTGGTGGCTGCTCGGAATTTCGATGGTCGCGACGACTTTCTCGACCGATACGCCCAACCTGGTCGCCGATATCGTGCGCAGCAACGGCGTCTTCGGCAACTGGACGTGGTGGGCGTTCCTGCTGAGCGGAATGCTCACGGTTTTCCTCTACGCGAAGCTCTGGCGGCGCTCCGGCGTTTCGACCGACATCGAGTTTTACGAGCTGCGTTATTCGGGAAAGACCGCGTCCTTCTTGCGCGGTTTTCGAGCGGTTTATCTCGGCTTGCTCTACAACGTGCTGATAATGGCCGCGGTATCGCTGGCCGCGGTCAAGATCGGCTCGATCATGTTCGGCTGGTCGCCCCTGGAAACACTCGCCATCGCCGCGGGCGCGGCCCTGATCTACAGCGCTTTGGGCGGTCTCTCCGGCGTGCTGCTGACCGACATGATCCAATTCGCGATGGCCATGATCGGCTCGGTCTGGGCCGCCGTTTACATCGTCGGCATGCCCGAGGTCGGGGGGCTGAGCGGGTTGCTGGAGCATCCCGGAGTCCGCGGGCGGCTTGCCTTTTGGCCGGAGTTCGGGGAACTGACCTGGGAAGACGCTCTGCCCGTGTTCGTCATCCCGCTGCTGGTGCAGTGGTGGGCGGCGTACTATCCGGGCTCCGAGCCGGGGGGCGGCGGGTACGTCGTGCAGCGCATGCTTTCGGCGAAGGACGAAAACAACGCCGTCGGCGCGACCCTGCTGTTCAACCTGCTGCATTTTGCGCTGCGGCCCTGGCCTTGGATTCTGATTGCCCTGGCGTCGTTGGCGGTCTTCCCCGAAGTTGCCGACATTCAACGCAAGTTCCCTCATGTCGAGGCGCAAATCGTGCGCAACGACCTTGCCTATCCGGCGATGCTGACCTTTCTGCCCGCGGGCCTGCTGGGTCTGGTGGTGACCTCGCTGGCGGCGGCTTACATGTCCACGATGTCGACGATGGTCAACTGGGGGGCTTCGATTCTCGTTCACGACGTGTACCGGCGGTTCATCGACCGCTCGGCGTCCGAAGCGCGGCTCGTCTGGGTCGGGCGCATGGCCACGGCCGCGTTGATGATTTGCGCCTGCGCTCTGGCCTTGACTCTGGAGAACGCTCTGCAGGTGTTCCAGATTCTGCTGCAAATCGGCGCCGGCACGGGACTGCTGTATCTGCTGCGCTGGTTCTGGTGGCGGATCAACGCCGCAGCCGAATTGGCCGCCATGATCTCTTCGTTCGGCGTTGCGCTGGCGATGCAATTCGTCGTGGGCGGCGCCTTGTCGGGTTGGCTGAAGCTGCTGATCGGAGTCGCCCTGACCTCGGCGTTCTGGATCGGGACCGCTTTCTTGACCAAGCCGACCGATGAGCGGGCGCTGCTTGCGTTCTATCGGCAGATCCGGCCCGGCGGCCCGGGATGGAAACCGATTGCTGCGCTTGCGGGCGGCGACGGCGGGGGGAACGCCGCGCTGACCGCGCCGCTGCTGGCGTCGGCGTTGGGCGCGGCAGCGGTTTACAGTTTTCTGTTTGCCGCCGGGTTCGCGCTGTACGGCGATTCCGTTCCCGCGGCGGCGGCGGCGCTCGCCGGCGTTTGCTCGGGCTGGGGCGTGGCGCGGCTGTGGCGGCGCGTCGCCGCTTCGTGACGGAGCCGCGGCGGTCGCAAACCCAATGACCAACCGTCTCAACTCAACTGTCCGCCTCCCCTGTCTTACTTTCCACCGGCCGCGCGGCGGACCGGCCCGCGCTAGCGGTTCCAGGGGAAGGCCAGCGTCGGGCGGTTGGCGTAGCGTTTCATTTTCAACGTCAGTTTCTTGCCCGCGCCGGGCGCCAGGCGCACCGTCAAGGCGCTGCTGTTCGCCTCCGTAAACAGGTGTTCGGCGTAGGCCCCGGCCTGAATGACGAGGTTGCGCGGCTCGACCTGGTTCAGGTTGACCAAGGTGACGGTCACCGCGTCGTCCTGCAATGCGTGAACCAGCGCGGCCACGTCTTGCGGCAGACCGGCGCGGCGGCGCTCCGGGTCGAAGTAGCGCACGCGGCTGTGCAGCACCCAGATGCGCCCTCTGGGAAAATAGCCGCCGACGGTGAGTTGCGTCAGCGTGTCGGTCGCCGGCGGAACGACGCGCAAGAGGTAATCGGCCAAGCGCGTGTCGGCCGACGTCGGATCGTTGCGCATGAACTCCACGCGCTCGCGGATGTGCTCGAAGTCCGCCTTCATGGCCTCGATGGGGTATGCGGGGTTCTTGCCTTCCAGAAAAGCCAGCCAGGGCTCGTCTTCGAGCGGGACGCGGGCCAGGTCTTCACGGTTCATCGACCAGAGGTAGATTTCCGCCAGCCGGTCGGAGTAGGTGATCGGTTCGTATTGGTAGAACTCGGGCTCGCCATTGTATTTGTAGCCGCGCGGGTCGCCGTACATCCGCGGCAGCAGCGTTTTGCCGTTCTCGACCTTCTTGGCGGCCAGCACCAGATCCATTTGCTTGCGCAAGACGTCGATATAGGACTGATCGCCGGTCAGCAGCAAGCCGTTCGCAAAGCCTTGAAAACTTGCGCTGGTGAAGTAGTTGCGGTGCGCGATCTGCTGCAGCTCGCCGTCGAAAATCGTGAAATTCCAGCCGTAGGTGCCCTTCCACCATTGCCCGCCGTGCGCGCCGCCGAGCTTGCCGTCGAGTCCGATGTTGGAGGGGATCATGCCGCCGGTTGCCGCGGCGCGTTCCTTCCAGGCGTCCAGGTACTCGACGGTCCAATCGTGGTATTTCCGCTCGCCGGTAAGCGCGTAGGCATTCACGCTCAGCAGCGTCGCCGCCAGATTGAGAAAGTTATCGCCGACCGAGTCGAGATACTCCTCGCAGTGCGCCAACATGCGCGGGTACCACTCTTCGAGGTCGAGCAGCTTCTCCATGCGCGCCGGGTTGTGCAGCAGGTGGAATTTCCCCGGCACGGGGTCGCCGACCCAGTCGTACACCGTGGCGCGGCGCAGCATCGGCCCCAGCGAGCCGTTCCAGATACTCTTGATGATCTTTTTTTCCGGGTCGTAATTCTGAATCTCGGGGTCTTCGCCGTTGTACATCGCCATGAATTTCTTCATGCGGCCGACGAGCAGCGGGTTCTCCGGCTCCGAGTGCCCCCACAGGAAGAACGCGCGCATGCCTTCTGCGGTGTGGAACCAGTCGGACTGCGTGATGAACTCCTTGTGGTAAGCGCCGTTCTTGGCCAGCGGGGTCAGTTCCGTGCGCAGCTCGCCGTACTGCCGCAGATGCCCCTCAAGACCCTTCTTGTAAAGCTCCAGAACGGAGTCGGAGCCGCCGAGCGCGTGCAGCAGCGTCCAGTTGTAGAAGGTCTCGATAGCGTCGTCGGGACCGTCGAGCGTCCCCCAGCGGGGCGTGTGCAGCAGATATCCGCGCTCGTCGAGATATTTTGCGGCGAAAGCTTCGACCGCCTCGGAGTTCGCCCGCAGCAGCGCGCGTTCCATGAGCGCCCACTCCGGGGGCGCCATCGGAGTGTCGATGGCGATGACGGCGCTTTGCCCCGCCGCCTGCGGAGCAAGCCATAAGAAACAGAGAAGCGTGGCAAGACGGCAGCGGTTCATGACGGTATCGAGACCTCTTGGCTCGACCCAATCATGGCACGGCTCCGCCCCGAAGACAAGTCTCAGTCGCGTCCAATGAGTTGAGGGAGGGGCGGATTCCAAGCGGAGATGGGTATCCATGTGTCATGAACATCGACCGGGGCGCCGGCGAACGGAGACGGTTCTGTTGCACAAGAGCGTTGGCCAAGACGACAAGCTCTTGCATCGGGGCGGTGATGGCGGCCTTCCGCGGTTTGCCCATTTGGCGAAGCCGGTGGTGTTTTTCCCGAGATCCGAGTTACAACGGATGGTCGTCAGGGCGGGCATGTAGAACAGCCGTCGGAGTCTCGGCCGCCCGCCCTGAATGAAGCTGTGGCCCTGTCAAGCGCCGGATTGGCGGGTGACGGGGCCGGTCCCGCCCAAAGTGGTCCTCCATGCGGTAGAACGTCCCGCCGGCTCCCTCTACGGGCGCCACGCTCGAATACTCCGCAGCCAACTGCCCGAAGGCGTCGTACGCGTAAACCGTCGTCTCGCTCGTTCCGCCGATCGCCGTCGTGCGCTTCACCCGCTGCCCCAGCCCGTCGTAAGCGTATGTCTCCTGTTCCTGCAGCGACGCCACGTTGTTGTCGTAACTCGTCAGCCTGTTCTCTCCGTCGTAGCCCATCGTTCCCACGCCCGCCAACGACAACAGGTTGCCCGCTCCGTCATACGTTCCCGCCGCGATGCGGTTCGTCGTTGTGCTGAATGCGCTCGTTGCCGTCGGCGTCCCCGTCGGCAGCGTATGCCCGCGTACTCCCGTCACCGCACGGTTGCCGTATGTATCGTAATATAGCCCCGGCGCCAGACCGCGCTTGTCGGGCAGGCGTCCCCCGTCGGCACAGTTCCGCCTTCGCTTGCCAGGCCCAAACGATTCGCCCCGTCGTAACGGTAGTGCTGCGTCACCATGAATCCCGGACGGGTAATCGTCTGGCTCAGCAGATTGCCGTTATTGCTCGTCGTTCCGTAGCTCAGACCCAACGACAGCTTCTGCGTGCCTCCCGCCGCCGTCCCCAGCCGGATCACCGTCGGCTGCAAGCGCGCGTTGTACCCCCGGCTCTCGTACAACCCGTTGCCCAGCTTCAGCGTCTGTACCCCGCCGTGCGCAGCGTAGCCGATCTCCGCAGCGTACTCCTTCGCTCCCGCCCCGCTCTTACTCACCGTCTTCGGCCGCCCCGCCGCGTCGTACTCGTAGGCCACCTTCAACCCCGACGGGTAGGTCTGCGTCTTCACCGTCCCGTCCGCATTGTACTCATAGGCGAACGCCCGCGCCGCATCCCCGGAAGTCGTCTGCGCGCTCGCCTTCACCCGCCCCAAGGCGTCGTAACAGCCGTAGCTCGTCGTCGAGACGCTCGTGGTCACCGAGGTCAAGCGCCCCTTGTTCTTGCAACTCGTCGTCGCTCCCGCATCGTAAGCGTAGGTCACGTCCAGCGTGGCGTCGAAGCCCGTTCCGCCGCCGGAGTAAACCGTCGTCTTGATCCGGTTCAGCCCGTCGTAGCTGTGCGTCGCCGTACCCCCGCGGCCGTCCCTCTCGGTCAATACGTTGCCGTTGCCGTCGTAGGTATAGCTCGTCGTCCCGCTCTCCGGGTTCGCCGCCGAGGTCAAGCGGCTCAGCGCGTCGTAGGCGAACGTGCGCGTCTGCCCGCCCGTGCATACCCCGCCGGCTTGCCGTCGCCCGCGAACGCCGCGACCTTCACCACCCGCCCGATGCGGTCGTATTTGGTGCGGCTCCAGCCCATCGTTTCCTCCGCTAGTCACGAAGGTTAAGAGGACAAATCGGAATCGCTCTGCCTCAGTTCCTTCACTAGATTTCGCAGGACCTTGATGCCTTCTTCACTACAGTAACCGCCTTCCTCCCCGGGCGGATAGAGATCATGCACATCGAAACAGATGATGCGCACTCGGTCAATATCCGGATCTGCCAGTGTGCTCGTCAAGAAGTCATCCCAATCCCAGGGTCCCTGAGTGTGGTCAAGGAAACCTTCAATCACCGCCGCTACCTCTGCCTTGGACATCTCCATCGTTCCCATCTTCGTGAGCCGCTCCTGAATCTTCCGGAATATCCGACCAAACCAACCAAACCTGACCATATTTTCCATAGCGACCTTCTTAGTGTTTCCATAAGTCCCAATGCTTATGGAACAACTTACCCTTAATCTTCAGCTTCTGATTCCCAATGACGATACGGAATACCTTGTGCCTTTTATGTTCATTCCAACTGTATCCAAGTCGAAAATAATCTCCGATCAGTGGGAGCCGGCCGTTCAGAAGTCCCCGACTGCTTTGGACGGAACGGCGGCGACCGAACAGGTAATCTCCGGTTCGCAGAGCTGATTGAGAAATGTGCTGACTAGCTGCCGATCCTGCAACGGCCACAGTCTCCATCGCCGGACGCATGGCGGCTGCAGCGGACGGAACCTCCGCCGCTCCGGCCGCCAACGCCGGTATGGCCATTGCTCCAATAGTCAATGCATTCACAGGCGTCTCAGTGTTCGCGACGATTGCGGAAGCCATGTCACGAACTTCTTCCCGGAGATCCCCATCCGGCCCCAGATACTCGAAGCTGCCAATCCGTTGGCCTTGCGCCCCATCCTCGTCCCGGAGATAAATATCGCCGCCGGCGACAATGAAGCTCTTGTCGTCTCGCACCCGATCCGCTATATTCTCATGCACTACTTCACATGTCTGCTCACCGGTTCCTAATCCACAGATTTGCGTCTCACGGCCGTTCGGATCAATGGCAACCAAAGGACTGTTTCGAACATAGCCGTACAGGTTCCAACTCTGCGGGGCCGACGCGAATTGATCCGCGAACGGCGCATCGGGCGACACGAACCGCCCCAAGCGGGCCGAGTAGTACCTTGCCCCGAAGTAATCGAGGCTCGATTCCTTGTCGCGCTCCTTGCCTGTGAACTGCTGTGCCAAGGCGTCGCCCGTCCCGCCGTAGCAGGTGAGGCTGCGCCCGTTCAGCCCCGAACCGATGCGCTCCCCGAAGGGGAAGAAGTCACGGCACTCAACAACGGACTTGTCTTGCTTCGTCACCAAGCGCGTCGAACCCAGGTGATCCTCCGTGCGGTAGAACGTCCCGCCGGCTCCTACCGCAGGCGCCACGCTCAAATACTCCGCAGCCAACCGCCCGAAGGCGTCGCACACGTACACCGTCGTCTCGCTCGTTCCGCCGATCTGCGTCGTGCGCTTCACCCGCTGCCCCAAGGGCCGTCCCAGCCCATGAGAGTTGCAATTCCGATGCCCGCCATAAGTAGGCCACCGAGGCCAACAATCACGAGTTTTAATTTCCTCTTTGCATTAGGGTCGATCTTAAGTCCTAGCGCATCGAGATCGATCCTGAACCCTAGAATTCCTAAAAGTGCTTCTACAGCTATACACATCCCGAAAACAACGAGGCCTACGAAACCGATGCTGCGCCACACATTCGTATCTCCCCACCTAAGTGCCGTAGCTAGAATCGAGGTTGGGAGTGTGACAAGCGCAATCAGGTACAGAATATCCAACCACACGGGCCGTTGAAAATCCCTGCGAATCCATTTCACCACAAAGCCATAAAGAATTCCAATCAAAATACTGGCAATAAAAATGACAAAAAAATATATGCCGACTTCAGGTTTGGCAAGAGGGGCAATTATTGCACAAATTAGCAAACAAATGAAAATTACCCGTCCCAGCTTGTCAGAATCGGTTGCGACCATCTCTATTGCTCCGGGCAACGGCCAAAAACCCCCCGCTGAATGACAGACTGCTGCGCAAAGAAACCTACACTGATGTTTCCATATCCTACCGCCAACCCGCCTCCGACACCGCCTGGAGTTATCGAAACCACAGGCCCTACAGTTAGGCCGCTAGAGCCGATTGGGAACATAACGGGAACTGTGGCTTCGAAAGCCGAGTTGAATAATCCTGTGTTCACAACGGCGTTCGGGTTGACGTTAACAGTACCTCCCGCTACAGGGGCGGAGCCCCCTACCACGCCTGCAACGTTTACCCCGCCTTCCTCGGTTGCAATGATCCCGCCGCCAAGCTGAGGGCCCCCAGGGATCTTCCCAGTCCCAAACACAGATACCCCGGCGGTGCCGGGACATGCGAGATTGAGGAACGATGTTTGCTGGGAAACATCTCCTAACACCTGAGCCGCTGCGGTACTTATAGGACGGTCTGGTTGACTCGGTTGCCAGAACCGCTCCAACAACCGTTCCTGTGCCGTCGGCACCGTTGACGCTTTCTCTGTTACGGTATACGACGATTTTAATTTCTCGTCGTCCGCGGCCACTTCCGCGCAAGTTTGACCGCCGCTGTCGTCATCGAAAGTGCTTTCATCTTCTCGGACAACGCAGGCATTGCCCGTCGGGTCGAAGAAGCGCAGCGGATTGTTGCGCACGTAGCCGTACAGGTTCCAACTCTGCGGGGCCGAGGCGAATTGGTCAGCGAACGGCGCATCGGGCGACACGAACCGCCCCAGGCGCGCCGAGTAGTACCTCGCCCCGAAGTAATCGAGGCTCGATTCCTTGTCGCGTTCCTGGCCTGTGAACTGCTGCGTCAAGGCGTCGCCCGTTCCGCCGTAGCAGGGGGCGCTGCGCCCGTTCAGCCCCGAACCGATGCGTTCTCCGAAGGGAAAGAAGTCGCGGCACTCCGCTAGCGTCTGATCCTGCTTCGTCACCAAGCGCGTCGAACCCAGGTGATCCTCCGTGCGGTAGAACGTCTCGCCGGCTCCTACCGCAGGCGCCACGCTCGAATACTCCGCAGCCAACTGCCCGAAGGCGTCGTACACGTACACCGTCGTCTCGCTCGTTCCGCCGACCTGCGTCGTGCGCTTCACCCGCTTCCCCAAGGGCCGTCCCAGCCCATGAGAACTGCAATTCCGATACCCGCTCCAAGTAGACCGCCAAGACCAACAAAAGCGAGTCCTAATTTTCCTTTTACATCAATATCGATCTTAAACCCTAGAATTCCCAAAAGCGCTTCTATAGCTACACAAGTCCCCAAACCAGCAACACCTAAGAAGTTAATGCTGTGTACTATATTTGCGTCCCCTAATCTATGAGCCTTGGCCAATAACGATGTAAAAAGCACAAAGATAACAATCAAATATAGAATTTCAAGCCAAAATGGTCGCGGAAAAATCTTGCGCATACGTTGAAAAATAACTCCATAAGTAGCTGATATTAACGAACCAATAATAAAAAAATCAAAAAAATATATGCCGATTTTACGATCTAAAAAAGCAGAAATTATCAAACAAGATAGCAAAAAACTATAAACCACCTTTAGTTTTTCAGGATCGATTATGTTCATCTCTACTGCTCCGGGCAGCGCCCGAAAATCCCCCGCTGAATGACAGACTGCTGTGCATAGAGACCTACACTGAAGTTCCCATACCCTATCGCAAATCCGAAACCGATACCACCCGGAGTTTTCGAAACTAAAGGTCCTGCGGTGAATCCACTGCTGCCGATCGGAAACAGAACGGGGACGGCAACTTCGAAAGCTGAATCGAATGATCCTGTGTTGACAGTAGCGGTTGGGTTAACGGTGGCAGCACCTCCTGCTACAGGAACGGAACCCACTACCGTTCCCGCTATGTCTCCATCTTTCTCGGTTACCACCCCGCCACCACCAAGCTGGAGGCCCCCACGGATCTTTCCAGTCCAAACCCCAAATACCCCGGCGGTGCCAGGGCATACGAGATTCAACCACGATGTTTGCTGGGAAACATCTCCTAACACCTGAGTCGCTTCGGACCTTAGAGGACGGTCCGGTTGACTCCGTTGCCAGAACTGTTCCAACAACCGTTCCTGCGCTGTCGGCGTCGTTGGCGCATCATTCGCCTTTATTTTCACTATATGCGGGCCATCTTTGACTACCGCTTGACACATTTCGCCTTCGCCGTCGTCCCCCACGCTGCCGTCATCGGTCTTAACGCACCGGTACCCCGTCGGGTCCAGGAAGCGCAGCGGGTTGTTGCGCACGTAGCCGTACAGGCTCCAACTCTGCGGGGCCAATGCGAACTGATCGGCGAACGGCGCATCGGGCGACACGAACCGCCCCAGGCGGGCCGAGTAGTACCTTGCCCCGAAGTAATCGAGGCTCGATTCCTTGTCGCGCTCCTTGCCCGTGAACTGCTGCGCCAAGGCGTCGCCCGTCCCGCCGTAGCAGTCGGCGCTGCGCCCGTTCAGCCCCGAACCGATGCGTTCTCCGAAGGGGAAGAAGTCGCGGCATTCCGCTACCGTCTGGTCCTGCTTCGTCACCGCCCGCGTCGAGCCCAGGTGGTCTTCCGTGCGGTAGAACGTCCCGCCCGTCCCCGCTACGGGCGCCACGCTCGAATACTCCGCCGCCAAGCGCCCCATGGCGTCGTACACGTATACCGTCGTCTCGCTCGCGCCGCGAATCGTCGTCGTGCGCTTCACGCGCTGCCCCAGCCCGTCGTAGGCGTACGCGGCCCGCTCCTCCAGCGAGATTATGTTGTTGTCGTACGCCGTCAGCCGGTTCTCTGCGTCGTAGCTCAGCGCGCCCACGCCTGCCAACGACAGCAGGTTGCCCGCCCCGTCGTAGCTCCCCGCCGTTATGCGGTTCGTCGTTGCGCTGTAGGCGCTCGTTGCCGTCGGCGTCGCCGCCGGCGTATGCCCCCTTGTTCCCGTCACCGCCCGGTTGCCGTAGGCGTCGTAGCTGTAGTCCCGACACCAAACTGCGTCCGTCGGGCAGGCGTCGCCCGTCGGCGCCGTTCCGCCCTCCGCCGCCAGCCCCAAGCGGTTCGCCCCGTCGTAGCGGTAGCGCTGCGTCACCGCGCTCCCCTCCAGCAGGGCAATCGTCTGGCTCAGCACGTTGCCGTTGTTCGCCATCGTCCCGTAGGCGAAGGCCAGCGACAGCTTCTGCGAGCCTCCCGCCTCCGTCCCCAGCCGAATCGCCGTCGGCTGCAAGCGCGCGTTGTACCCCCGGCTCTCGTACAGCCCGTTGCCCAGCCTCAACGTCTTCACCCCGCCGTGCGCCGCGTACTCGATCCCTCTGTCAATTTCCTTCCCGTTGATCTCCTCGACGATCCCCTCAGCGTAGTCCGTCTCCCCCACCGTGGTCTTGCCCACCTTCTTCGGCCGCCCCGCCGCGTCGTACTCGTAGGCCACTACCAACCCCGACGGATACGTCTGCGTCTTCAGCGTCCCGTCCGCGTTGTAAGCATAGGCGAATGCTCGCGCCGCATCTCCGGAGGTCGTCTGCGTGCTCGCCTTCACCTGCCCAAAGGCGTCGTAACAGCCGTAGCTCGTCGTCGACACGCTTGTGCTCACCGAGGTCAAGCGCCCCTTGTTCTTGCAATTCGTCGTCGCTCCCGCGTCGTAAACGTAAGTCACGTCCGGCGTCGCGTCGAACCCCGTTCCCCCGCCCGAGTAAACCGTCTCCGTGATGCGATTCAGCACGTCGTAGGCGTGTGTCGCCACACCCCCGCGCCCGTCCCTCTCGGTCAGCACGTTGCCGGCGCCGTCGTAGGTGTAGCTCACCGTCCCGCTCTCCGGGTTCGCCGCCGAAGTCAGGCGGCTCAACGCGTCGTAGACGAACGTGCGCGCCTGCCCGCCCGTGCATGCGCTCCCGCTCACTGTGGCGCCCTGGCGCACTTTCGTCAAATTGCCCAAAACGTCGTACTCGTAGCAGGTGTGGACACTGTTCTCTTCAACCCGCGCCAGCCGCCCCAAGCCGTCATACGTACTGACGCGCCTCACTCCCGCCTCTATCGACGAACTGACCATATGTATAATACAAAGGCGATATCCGTCAATAATTCTTTCATAATTATATGATCGTCCGAATTCTAAAAAGCAGGTCACTGCACACCATACGGTTATCGTCATTTAATATCTTTGTGGCTGGGATTAGGCGCTAACTCCCGAAGTTTCTGCAATGCATTTATTATCTCGAACTCCAACTTCTGATCGTCATAGAAAGACGAATCCTCTGCTCGGTAAACTGGATTCGGTTCATAATAATGTAGATCCCCAGCGAATTCATGTAGATAGTCCCACTGTTCCTCTGTCGCCCCTAGAATGGGTGCTTCTTTGGGCCATATATAATCCTGAAACTCCTTGATTACAGAAACACGCTCTTCCGGATTTGAAAGTGCTAGCTCCAGCAGAGCAATGAGATCCGCAAGTGACTCGATCTTTGATGCCATACAACTAAAACGGGATCAGTCTCGAAGGAATTTTGGATACCTTGAATACTGTGACAACGTTATTTGTAACTGGGTTAAATGAAGCTGATATACCTGTTCCCTTGGAAGGTGAACCTCGTAAAATATATCTGAAATTTCCATGTAAAGGATCCCAGTAGCGAGTGCCTTCTGTGATGACCTTTCGAATTGTTCCTCGGGTAATACCTTCTTTTGCCATTTTTTCCACGGCATGCTTCGATAGCTTTAGTTGCCCGAAAACAACTCGATAACGCTGAACCGCTGCGAAATAAGCCATTCTGCGGGTATTAACAGTAATGCCTAGTGAAACAAAAGCTTTCGAGCTGGCGGCAACAGCTCTCAAAAAACCACCTGCAGCGCCGAACAGTACGGCCTGTCGGACAAAAGCCCGAAAGGTATTTTCAGCTCGAAAAGCAGCGGAGCGCAGCAACTGGGCTGCGGCAGGGTTGATCTGCGGGTAAGCATAAGCCGTCTCTTGCTGCGAGCCTTCTTCGACAACCGCCTGACACATTTCGCCTTCGCCGTCGTCCCCCACGCTGCCGTCATCGGTCTCAACGCACTTGCGCCCCGTCGGGTCCAGGAAGCGCAGCGGGTTGTTGAGCACGTAGGAGTACAGGTTCCAGCTTTGCGGGGCCGAGGCGAACTGATCCATGAGCGGTTCATCGGGGCCGGTGAAGCGCCCCAGGCGCGCCG
Organism: Bryobacterales bacterium; assembly: GCA_965214915.1. Taxonomy (GTDB): domain Bacteria; phylum Acidobacteriota; class Terriglobia; order Bryobacterales; family UBA6623; genus CATQHP01. The sequence goes on from CBDCCP010000003.1 coordinate 355,664, forward strand.
AGAAATACCTTGCGCCGAAGTAGTCGAGGCTCGATTCCTCATCGCGTTCCTTGCCGGTGAACTGCTGCTTGACGGCGCCGCCCGCCGCGCCGTAGCAGTCGGCGCTGCGCCCGTTCAACCCCGAGTCGATGCGCTCCCCGAAGGGGAAGAAGTCGCGGCATTCCGCTACCGTCTGGTTCTGCTTGGTCACCAGCCGCGTCGAGCCCAGGTGATCCTCCGTGCGGTAGAACGTCCCGCCCGTCCCCACTTCAGGCGCCACGCTCGAATACTCCGCAGCCAAGCGCCCGAAGGCGTCGTACACGTACACCGTCGTCTCGCTCGTTCCGCGGATCGTCGTCGTGCACTTGACCCGTTGGCCCAGCCCGTCGTAGGAGTACGTCGCTTGCTCTTGCAGCGAGACCACGTTGTTGTCGTACGCCGTCAGCCGGTTCTCTCCGTCGTAGCTCAGCGCGCCCACCCCCGCCAACGACAGCAGGTTGCCCGCCTCGTCGTAGCTCCCCGCCGTTATGCGGTTCGTCGTTGTGCTGTAGGCGCTCGTTGCCGTCGGCGTCGCCGTCGCCGGCGTATGCCCCCTTGTTCCCGTCACCGCCCGGTTGCCGTAGGCGTCGTAGCCGTAGTCCCGACACCAAACTGCGTCCGTCGGGCAGCCGTCCGCGCTCGTCGGCGCCGTTCCGCCCTCCGCCGCCAGCCCCAAGCGGTTCGCCCCGTCGTAGCGGTAATGCTGCGTCAGCGTCCCGCTCAGCCCCTCGCGACCGATCGTCTGGCTCAGCACGTTGCCGCTGTTCGCCGTCGTCCCGTAGGCGAAGGCCAGCGCCAGCTTCTGCGAGCCTCCCGCCTCCGTCCCCAGCCGAATCGCCGTCGGCTGCAGCCGCGCGTTGTACCCCCGGCTCTCGTACAGCCCGTTGCCCAGCCTCAACGTCTTCACCCCGCCGTGCGCCGCGTACTCGATCCCTCTGTCAATTTCCTTCCCGTTGATCTCCTCGACGATCCCCCCAGCGTAGTCCGTCTCCCCCACCGTGGTCTTGCCCACCTTCTTCGGCCGCCCCGCCGCGTCGTACTCGTAGGCCACTACCAGCCCCGACGGATACCTCTGACGGAACCTCTGCGTCTCGAGCGTCCCGTCCGCATTGTAAGTATAGGCGAATGCTCGCGCCGCATCCCCGGAGGTCGTCTGCGTGCTCGCCTTCACCCGCAAACGCCCCTGCCTCCTTGTGCGGATTCGGCGCCAACTCGTAGTGGTTCGATCCGCTGTAACGACGCCCCAGCTTCATCCGCATACCGCTTGTCTCGCTGCTCTCGACAACCTCTGCCGCGTCGTTCGTTTGTTCCAACCACAACCGCCTCCCTCAACGGATCGTAGCGGCGCACCACAGCTCTCGATTCTATCGGAATGATTCTCGGCGATTTCGTCGGCGAACTGGTCATACATGTAGCACAGAGGCAATATCCATCAATAGCTCTTTTATAATCGCGTGATCGTCCGAACCCAAGGAGCAGGCCACTGCACACCATACGGTTATCATGCTTCATCGTCTCCTCCGTTGGAAGAAGATGGTGCCACTTCCCGGAGTTTCCGCAGTGTCTCTACTATCTCAACCTCCAGGCGCTGATCGCCGTAGAAGGACGGATCCCCTAGTCGATAAACTGGGTTTGGTTCGTAGTAGTCTAGATCGAGCGCAAGGTCGTTTAGGTTCTCCCACTGCTCAGTGGTTGCTCCAGAAATGGGCGTCTCTGTGTCCCATATACAATTTTGAACCGCTTTAATTGCAGAAACTCGCTCTTTCTGGTTTGAGAGCGCTAGCTCCAGTAGAGCAATGATATCCACAAGTGACTCGATCTTCAATGTCATGTCATACATCCTAAAACGGGATTAGCCTCGGCGAGATTTTGGACACTCTGATGACTGTGCGGATCTCATTTGTAATTGGGTTAACTGCAACTAAAGAACTTTTTCCTTTGGCAAATTCATCTCGTAAGATGTAGTTGATACTCCCATTCCTTGGATCCCAGTAGCGAATGCCTTCTTTGATGGTTGCTTGAACCATTTTTCGGGTAAACCCTCGTTCTGCCATTCTTTCTACTGCGTGCTTCGATAGTTGTAAGTTCCTCAACCCACTTTCAAAGACTGGGTAGCTTCGCTGAATCGCCGTTTGCAGTTGCGAAAGAAGAGGAACGAGAGGTCCGGCAACTGTTCCTCCAATGGTCGTAAGGCCCGCACCGCTTGCCGCCAGTGCCATTCCTCCGCCTGCTGCGGCGCCGGCGGCAAGCGAGACTGTTGCAAAAACCCGAAAGTCGTTTTCAGCTCGAAAAGCAGCCGAGCGCAGCGCCAAGGCTACGGCAGGGTTGATCTGCGGGTAAGCGTAAACCGTCGTTTTCTGTGAGCCTTCTTCGACGACCGCTTGACACATTTCGCCTTCGCCGTCGTCCCCCACGCTGCCGTCATCGGTGGTCACGCACTTGCGCCCCGTCGGGTCCAGGAAGCGCAGCGGGTTGTTGCGCACGTAGGCGTACAGGCTCCAACTCTGCGGGGCCGATGCGAATTGATCCGCGAACGGCGCATCGGGCGACACGAACCGCCCCAGGCGGGCCGAGTAGTAGCGCGCTCCGAAATAATCGAGGCTCGATTCCTTGTCGCGCTCTTTGCTCGTGAACTGTTGCGCCAAGGCGTCGCCCGTCCCGCCGTAGCAATCGGCGCTGCGCCCGTTCAGCCCCGAACCGATGCGCTCCCCGAAGGGGAAAAAGTCGCGGCATTCCGCTACCGTCTGGTCCTGCTTCGTCACCAGCCGCGTCGAACCCAGGTGATCCTCCGTGCGGTAGAACGTCTCGCCGGATCCTACCGCAGGCGCCACGCTCGAATACTCCGCCGCTAACCGCCCGAAGGCGTCGTACACGTAAACCGTCGTCTCGCTCGTTCCGCCGATCGTCGTCGTGCGCTTGACTCGTTGCCCCAGGCCATTGTAGGCGTACGCGCCCCGCTCCTGGAGCGACGCCACGTTGTTGTCGTAACTCGTCAGCCGGTTCTCCCCGTCGTAGCTCAGCGCGCCCACGCCGGCCAATGACAACAAGTTGCCCGCCCCGTCGTAACTCCCCGCCGCGATGCGGTTCGTCGTTGTGCTGAAAGCGCTTGTTGCCGTCGGCGTCGCCGTCGCCAGCGTATGCCCGCGCACTCCCGTCACCGCCCGGTTGCCGTATGTATCGTAATATAGCCCCGGCGCCAGACAGCGCTTGTTGGGCAGGCGTCCCCCGTCGGCGCAGTTCCGCCTTCCGCTACCAGGCCCAAACGGTTCGCCCCGTCGTAGCGGTAATTCTGCGTCACCGTGAATCCCGGACGGGTAATCGTCTGGCTCAGCAGATTGCCGTTATTGCTCGTCGTTCCGTAGCTCAGACCCAACGACAGCTTCTCCGTGCTTCCCGCCGTCGTCCCCAAACGAATCGCCGTCGGCTGCAAGCGCGCGTTGTACCCCCGGCTCTCGTACAACCCGTTGCCCAGCTTCAGCGCCTTCATCCCGCCGTGCGGCGCGTAGCCGATCCCTTTGTCGATCTCCGCTTCGACGATCCCCGAGGCGTAGTCCGTCGCCCCCACCGTGTTCTTGCCCACCGTCTTGAGCCGTCCCGCCGCGTCGTACCCGTAGGCCACCTTCAACCCCGACGGATACGTCTGCGTCTTCAGCGTCCCGTCCGCATTGTACTCATAAGAAAACGCCCGCGCCGCATCCCCGGAAGTCGTCTGCGCGCTCTCCTTCACCCGCCCCAACGCGTCGTAACAACCGTAGCTCGTCGTCGACACGCTCGTATTCACCGACGTCAAGCGCCCCTTGTTCTTGCAACTCTCCGTCGCTCCCGCATCGTAAGCGTAGGTTACGTCCGACGTGGCGTCGAAGCCCGTTCCGCCGCCGGAGTAAACCGTCGTCTTGATCCGGTTCAGCCCGTCGTAGCTGTGCGTCGCCGTACCCCCGCGGCCGTCCCTCTCGGTCAATACGTTGCCGTTGCCGTCGTAGGTATAGCTCGTCGTCCCGCTCTCCGGGTTCGCCGCCGAGGTCAAGCGGCTCAGCGCGTCGTAGGCGAACGTGCGCGTCTGCCCGCCCGTGCATACCCCGCCGCTCACCGTAGCCTTCTGGAGCACTTTGGTCAGGTTGTCCACAACGTCGTATTCGTAGCAGGTGTCCACGCTGTTCTCGCGCAGCCGAATCAGCCGCCCCAAGCCGTCGTACGTACTCGTGCGCTCCGCCCCCGCCTGGTCGGTCACCGTCACCGTGTTGTTGCTGTAGGCCGTGGTCACCTTGCCCCTGCCGCTCGCGTTCGTCCCCCACGGCGCCGGCCTGCCGTCGCCCGCAAACGCCGCCGCCTCCACCACCCGCCCGTTGCGGTCGTACTTCGCGCGGCTCCAGCCCATCGTCTCCTCTGACGCGCTGGCGCTCCTGTGCGGGTTCGACGCCAACGCATCATACGGTTACCGTGCTCTATCGTCTCCTCGGTTGGAAGACGGTGCAACTTCCCGGAGTTTCCGCAGTGCCTCCACTATCTCGGTCTCCAGCCGCTGATCGTCGTATAAGGAAAAGCTCTCTAGTCGGCAAACTGGATCTGGTTCGTAGAAGTCCAGATCCCCTGCAAGTTCATCTAAATAGTCCCACTGCTCGGCGGTCGCCCCCGGAATAGGTGTTTTTGTGTCCCATATATAATTCTGGAACGCTTCGATTGCAGAAACCCGCTCTTCCCGACTTGAGAGTGCCAGTTCCAGCAGGACAACGAGATCCGTAAGTGACTCGATCTTTGGTGGCATACAGCTAAAACGGAATCAGCCTCGACGGAGTTTTGGACACTTTGAAGACTGTGATGACCTCATTTGTAACGGGATCGATGGAAATGGATACACCCTTTCCCCTAGCAAATCTATCTCGCAGAATATATCTGAAATTTTTATGCAAAGGATCCCAATAGCGAGTGCATTTCTCGATGGTCTCCTGGATCATTTCTCTGGTAATTCCTCGTTGCGCCATTCTTTGCACTGCGTGCTTCGATAGTTGTAAGTTCCTCAACCCGTTTCCTAAAGCTGGGTAGCTTCGCTGAACCACCGTTTGCAATTGCGGAAGAAGAGGAACGACAGGTCCGGCAACTGTTCCCCCAATGGTGGTGAGCCCCGCCCCGCTTGCCGCCAGCGCCAGTGCGCCGCCTGCCGCGGCGCCGGCGGCAAGCGAGACTGTTGCAAAAGCCCGAAAGGTATCTTCGGCTCTGAAAGCAGCGGAGCGGAATATCTGAGCTGCGGCAGGGCTGATCTGCGGGTAAGCGTAAACCGTCTCTTGCTGCGGGCCGTCTTTGACGACCGCTTGACACATTTCGCCTTCGCCGTCATCCCCTACGCTGCCGTCATCGGTCTTAACGCACCGGCGCCCCGTCGGATCCAGGAAGCGCAGCGGGTTGTTGCGCGCGTAGGAGTACAGGCTCCAACTCTGCGGGGCCGACGCAAATTGATCCACAAACGGCGCATCGAGCGACACGAACCGCCCCAGGCGCGCCGAGTAGTACCTTGCCCCGAAGTAATCGAGGCTCGATTCCTTGTCGCGCTCCTTGCCTGTGAACTGCTGCGCCAAGACGTCGCCCGTCCCGCCGTAGCAGGTGAGGCTGCGGCCGTTCAGCCCCGAACCGATGCGTTCTCCGAAGGGGAAGAAGTCGCGGCACTCCGCTACCGTCTGATCCTGCTTCGTCACCAGCCGCGTCGAACCCAGGTGATCCTCCGTGCGGTAGAACGTCCCGCCGGATCCCACTACGGGCGCCACGCTCGAATACTCCGCCGCCAACCGCCCGAAGGCGTCGTACACGTAAACCGTCGTCTCGCTCGTTCCGCCGATCGTCGTCTCCCGCTTCACCCGTTGCCCAGCCCGTCGTAGGCGTACGCGCCCTGCTCCTGCAGCGACGCCACGTTGTTGTCGTAACCGGTCAGCCGGTTCTCCCCGTCGTAGTTCAGCGCGCCCACGCCCGCCAATGACAACAGGTTGCCCGCCCCGTCGTAGCTCCCCGCCGCGATGCGGTTCGTCGTTGTGCTGAAAGCGCTCGTCAAGGTCGGCGTCCCTGTAGGCAGCGTAATGCCCGCGCACTCCCGTCACCGCCCGGTTGCCGTATGTATCGTAATATAGCCCCGGCGCCACGCCGCGCTTGTCGGGCAGGCGTCCCCCGTCGGCGCCGTCCCGCCTTCCGCCGCCAACTCCAAACGGTTCGCCCCGTCGTAGCGGTAGTACTGCGTCAGCGTCCCGCTCAGTCCCTCGCGGCCGATCGTCTGGCTCAGCACGTTGCCGTTGTTGCTCGTCATTCCGTAGCTCAGCCCCAACGACAGCTTCTCGGTGGCCTCGGCCGCCGTCCCTAGCCCGCCGACCGTCGGCTGCATCCGCGCGTTGTACCCTCGACTTTCATACAAGCCTTCCATTCCTTAGAATCTGGCTTCGCTTTCATTCACCGCTGGCCCACCAAAGAGCTTTATACAACACAGCGATAAATTCTTCGAAAGGAAGCACCCTGTGATCACACTCTAAATTATTGTAGATCGTTAATAAAGGCTTGTCGGAAGTTTCTATTACATCTCCTAATTCTCTTCCGTTAAATTCTATGCCGGACAGAAACCAGTCTCCGTTGAGGTCACCGAGCGCCAACTCCCATCTCTTTGTAGTATCTCCCAAAATATTATCTGCAATCCGTAATACTTCTTCTTTCAGTGGTTTTTCATACAACCAATCTTCTGCAAGTAATTGTGGAAAAACCATTTTAGATGAACCGATTTTAGATTTAGATTTGACCAGAAAAGCGATAAATTCTTCACAGGAAAACTCCCATCTATCGCTACCAGAACGACGGTTGTAGATAGTAATTTGGAGCCATGAAGAAGTTGCTACCACATTTCCAAAATGATTATAGTCAAACCACAACTCGACAATATATGAGCCAAAATTACTATTATTATGTCTAACTATTGACTCAAATTTGATAAAGGATTCTTTTGTACTCACCGTTTCGGCCCCAAAAAATGTATAAATTTCTTGCCGTCTGAAGTAAATCTCAGACCTCGTCCTCCGGGAATCTGAATATCGAGAACTCTCCCGAATCTCGCTCTATAGTTTTCTCTGTATACTTTACTAGGATGATCCAAAATCTTTTCCCCGATCCGCAACGCCTCTTCGTTCAGCCGCTTTCCAGGAACTTTTGGAAACACCGACCCTCTTCGATTCCCATGTTTCTGCAATGATCGCCCGCCTACAGTGAGGAGGTTTCTATCTGTCTGTCGCATAGCTTACAGTAGGCGTGTTCGTGTGAACTGATCGCCGGCTCGCGATGCCGCCACAATGGTCGGGTTTTTCGCCAAAGCGCGCAGTGGCAGCGATGCAACAAATTCCAGACCCACACCGGCTGCCAATGCGTTGAACATAACCGCCGCTCCCTGAAGCTGCCCGTTTAGGAAAAACTCGCCGAAGCCAACGAAAAATTGGCCAGGTAAATCCGCGAGCGGGATTGTTTTGGAAGTCGCTGTCACCTCCCCGCCAACCGGGTCGGCGGCTACTTCCGCGCAAGTTTGGCCGCCACTGTCGTCGTCGTATTCACTCCCATCGTCCCTTACGACACAGGCATTGCCCGTTGGGTCGAAGAAGCGCAGCGGGTTGTTGCGCACATAGGAGTACAGGCTCCAACTCTGCGGGGCCGACGCGAATTGGTCAGCGAACGGCGCATCGGACGACACGAACCGCCCCAGGCGGGCCGAGTAGTACCTTGCCCCGAAGTAATCGAGGCTCGATTCCTTGTCGCGCTCCTTACCCGTGAACTGCTGCGCCAAGGCGTCGCCCGTTCCACCGTAGCAGGGGTCGCTGCGCCCGTTCAGCCCCGAACCGATGCGTTCTCCGAAGGGGAAGAAGTCACGGCACTCAACAACGGACTTGTCTTGCTTCGTCACCAGCCGCGTCGAACCCAGGTGATCCTCCGTGCGGTAGAACGTCTCGCCGGCTCCTACCGCAGGCGCCACGCTCGAATACTCCGCCGCCAACTGCCCGAAGGCGTCGTACACGTAAACCGTCGTCTCGCTCGTTCCGCCGGTCGGCGTCGTCCGCTTCACCCGCTGCCCCAGCCTGTCGTAGGCATACGCGCCCTGCTCCTGCAGCGACGCCACGTTGTTGTCGTAACTCGTCAGCCGGTTCTCCCCGTCGTAGCTCAGCGCGCCTACGCCCGCCAGCGATAACAGGTTGCCCGCCCTGTCGTACGTCCCCGCCGCGATGCGGTTCGTCGTTGTGCTGAAGGCGCTCGTTGCCGTCGGCGTCCCCGTCGGCAGCGTATGCCCGCGCACCCCCGTCACCGCCCGGTTGCCGTAGGCGTCATACGCGTAGTCCCGACACCATGCCGCGTCCGTCGGGCAGCCGTCCGCCCCCGTCGGCGCAGTGCCGCCTTCACTGGCCAACCCCAAACGGTTCGCCCCGTCGTAGCGGTAGTACTGTGTCAGCGTCCCGCTCAGCCCCTCGCGGCCGATCGTCTGGCTCAGCACGTTGCCGTTGTTCGCCGTTGTCCCGTAGGCGAAGGCCAACGACAGCTTCTCCGTGCCTCCCGTCGTCGTCCCCAGCCGGATCGCCGTCGGCTGCAGGCGCGCGTTGTGCCCCCGGCTCTCGTACAGTCCGTTGCCCAGCTTCAACGTCTGCACCCCGCCGTAGTAGGCGTCGCTGCGCCTCTTCAATCCTGGACACCGACTGGACCGATGCGCTCCCCTGGGGGCAGTCATGGATCTGCAATCGTAACAATCAACCACCGGAATCGGTTGCCATCCATAAAACCGACAGTATAGGTCACCTCCCAAACACTCCCAACGCCCTCCCCGGCTAGCTCAACCGATTCAATCGGAACACCGTCATAGTCGAGGCTCTCAAGCAACTCTCCCTTAGGAAGTGGGTACCAATCGAGACCCATAGGTATGGTCTGCGAGGACTTCTCGACGGTCTTCGAAGACTCATCGAAGGCCACTGTCATTTCCCCGTCGACCTCGCAACACTCCACTAATGTATAGGGTTCTGGAGGCAGTGTCTTAGAGGATCGTTTTTGTGTCAGCATCAAATCCGCCACTATTCGCGGTGGTGAAGAATCCGAGGGCGCTAGCAATTCGGTCACCATACGGTTTTCTACGCCTTGATAGAAAGTCCCCTTTCCTTCCTCAGGGCAAACAAGGAGACCATGACGAACTTTACCGGAAGCATCGACCAGGATCGTAATGTATTCCATTGAGCTATCTCCGTCCAGGTCGAGCCGAAGATAGTATGGATTCATTCTATAATCGGGATGTAGTTCTTCACCTGTTTCATGCCTAGCGAAATTGATACATTTGGACAGGGGTGACGGATGAATTTTCCACGTCTCGAACGCTGTCATCGGCATTGGTATATTCAGCAATAGCTTCGAACATGCCAAAAAAAACAATCTCGCTACGATCTTCTGCTTCATTATTTATCACCGTCTCAGCGAAGGGTACGTGCGTTGGAAATGTACGTGATCCCGGTGACGTCTTTGCCCAGCAGGATTGTATGGCTCGAAGCCGAAACGCGTGGGCGTACCAGTCAAGGCAGATCCTAAGCCGGCATTTTGGCGGCTGAAAACATCAAACAGGAACTTCATCCTGCCAATATCCGCATTCTCTGATGCCGAATCCCCTTGAAGAGAGTAGCCGCGCGAATCCATATACCGAATGTCGATATTTACTCCGTCTCCGTGGGTCCTCCTTTTGATCGCCGATCCGCCTGTCGCTGTAGAACCAGCGGTCATTACCACCCGGGGACTCCCTGGAAATTCGAGGTTGGTTTCCGCTGTTGCATTGAACAAGGCAGCAGCAGCCGTAGGAGACAAAAAGTCTTCCCCTAAGTTGTCCTCCTTTACCGTAAAGGACGAATCGCTGTGGCTGCCGAGCTTTCTAGCATCTATCAGACCGGCTTCATTCACACCATACTGCATCACGTCCCACTCGGATTCGCTGCCGTACACCGTAATGCCTTCCTCGTTCGCTACTGCCAGCGTGTCGAAGCAGTTCGGATCGTTTGCGCACTCGTCCGTCCAGGTAACCGATCCATCGCCACTCCTGATCCAGAACAGCCCAGTGGGATCGATGAACGCCAACGGGTTGTTGATCGCATAGGCATAGCCGTTCCAGCTCTGTGGAACCGACGGAACCGCGCCGGCGTTTGCCGGATCCACGCCGGTGAACCGCCCCAAGCGCGCCGAGTAGTATCTTGCTCCGAAATAATCGAGGCTGGATTCCACATCCCGTTCCTTGCCCGTGAACTGCTGCTTGACGGCGTCGCCCGTCCCGCCGTAGCAAGTGAGGCTGCGCCCGTTCAGACCCGAAGCGATGCGCTCCCCGAAGGGGAAGAAGTCGCGGCACTCAACAACGGACTTGTCCTGCTTCGTCACCAGCCGCGTCGAGCCCAGGTGATCCTCCGTGCGGTAGAACGTCCCGCCGGCTCCCACTACGGGCGCCACGCTCGAGTATTCCGCCGCTAACCGCCCGAAGGCGTCGTACACGTAAACCGTCGTCTCGCTCGTTCCGCCGATCGTCGTCGTGCGCTTGACTCTTTGCCCCAGCCCGTCGTAGGCGTACGCGCCCTGTTCCTGCAGCGACGCCACGTTGTTGTCGTAACTCGTCAGCCGGTTCTCCCCGTCGTAGCTCAGCGCGCCCACGCCGGCCAATGACAACAAGTTGCCCGCCCCGTCGTACGTTCCCGCCGCGATGCGGTTCGTCGTTGTGCTGAAAGCGCTCGTTGCCGTCGGCGTCCCCGTCGGCAGCGTATGCCCGCGCACCCCCGTCACCGCCCGGTTGCCGTAGGCGTCGTATGTGTAGTCCCGACACCAGACAGCGCTTGTGGGGCAGGTGTCCCCCGTCGGCGCCGTCCCGCCTTCGCTTGCCAACCCCAAACGGTTCGCCCCGTCGTAACGGTAGTACTGCGTCAGCGTCCCGCTCAGCCCCTCGCGGCCGATCGTCTGACTCAATACGTTGCCGTTATTCGCTGTCGTTCCGTAGGCGAAGGCCAACGACAGCTTCTGCGCGCCTCCCGCCGTCGTCCCCAAGCGAATCGCCGTCGGCTGCAAGCGCGCGTTGTACCCCCGGCTCTCGTACAACCCGTTGCCCAGCTTCAGCGCCTTCACCCCGCCGTGCGCAGCGTAGCCGATCCCCGAGGCGTAGTCTTCCGCCCCCACCGTGGTCTTGCCCACCGTCTTCGGCCGCCCCGCCGCGTCGTACTGGTAGGCCACCTTCAACCCCGACGGGTACGTCTGCGTCTGCACCGTCCCACCCGCATTGTACTCATAAGAAAACGCCCGCGCCGCATCCCCGGAAGTCGTCTGCGCGCTCTCCTTCACCCGCCCCAAGGCGTCGTAACAGCCGTAGCTCGTCGTCGATACGCTCGAGGTTACCGAAGTCAAGCGCCCCTTGTTCTTGCAGTCCTCCATCGCTCCCGCCGCGTCGTAGCCGTAGGTCACGTCCGGCGTGGCGTCGAAACCCGTGCCTCCGCCCGAGTAAACCGTCCTCGTGATCCGGTTCAGCGCATCGTAAGTGTGCGTCACCGTTCCCCCGCGGCCGTCCGTCTCGGTCAATACGTTGCCGTTGCCGTCGTATGTATAGCTCGTCGTCCCGCTCTCCGGGTTCGCCGCCGAGGTCAAGCGGCTCAAAGCGTCGTAGGCGAACGTGCGCGTCTGCCCGCCCGTGCAGACCCCGCCGCTCACCGTAGCGTTCTGCCGCACCTCCGTCAGGTTGTCCAGCACGTCGTACTTGTAGCACGTGTTCTCGCTGTTCTCCTGCAGCCGAATCAGCCGCCCCAAGCCGTCGTACGTACTGGTGCGCGCCGCCCTCGCAAATTCCGCATGCCCAAATCGGCGACATGGAGAATTTCTCTCAAGAGCGTCTCAGAAGATGATGTTCCCAAAGCCCATATGATTGTGTGCTTGAGTGGGGCTTGTCGAACCATGCGACTAACGCACTACAACACCCTCTTCCATAACCGGACTTGTTATCAATTCCCAAGACGTAGGTCCTGTAAAGTCAATGTAATGTCTGACATCTTCCGTTCTTTTTTCCCATTCATAATTGAAAGGGAAGCTTATAAAATAGTTCGGAGCCAGGTGCTCGTGAGGCATAGTAAAGAACACGCTCTCTCCTGATGCGATCCAGGAGATGGATCTCACAGTACAGCTTGGTCCGAAGGGCCGCTGCCGCCGTTTGTAAGGCGGCTCTGTACTTGGATCTTTCACGCTCATCCATAGCCTTCTATCCGACTCTTCCACTATGTAGCAGGGGTACACTCTGCTTCCAGGGCGCGTTGCCAACACATCACTGCCGTCACTTAGGATAAGAGGCCGCGTAAGCGGCCGAGACCGTGACGGGAGGTGATCGAGCAATTCGGTCGGAATTCGGATCGCCCTTCGAGTATTGTTGAACAACCGGATCCTAATCTCCACTTCGCCACGGCCTCTTTTTTTCAGGCTCTTCCGAGGTTTAACGTATCGAATGTATACTGAGGGTTTGCTCACGTCCAGTAACATTCCCGTTGCAGACGGTTGCTGCGCGAAAGTTGCGCTGGCCGGCATAAGAGCCACCAAGATTGCCAAAACTCGCAGGAGTGCCTCTCCGCCTACTCGATGAATTTTCTTCGCATTCATGGGATATATTATAATGCTTGGAGGCTGTCCCCGATTACACGCCTCCGGGACATTAGGCCGTGTAGCTTCAAGGTTGCTCCTGAACAACCGAACTTCCAATCGTTTCCCAAAATTCGTCACCCGAGAACGTAACCCAATTTCTAACATCCCCCACATCCCCCGTTCTTTTTTCCCATTCGTAATTGAAAGAAATGCTTAAAAGGTAATTCGACTCCAGGTGCTCACGAGGCACAGTGAAAAACACGCTCTCTCCCGATGCGATCCACGAGATAGATCTCAGATGACAGTATGGACCGAGTTGCAGCCGTTTGTAAAGCGGAAACTCAAACTGCGAATAGACATGCAGTTCGGCTCCAGATTTCGACTTTGTTTCTGGATCTTCCACTGCATGCTCTGTAGCTGGAGCTTCCACTATGTAACAGGGAGAAACGCTGGCTCCAGGGCTCATTGCCAGCACCCCCCTCCCCCACCGGTCACTTAGGGCAATAGGCCGAGACCGTGGCGGGAGATAGAATCCTGTGGTAGGAATGCTGATCGCATCCCGAGTATTGTTGAATAACCGGAGTCTAATCTTCGCTTCGTCACTGTTTCCTTCTCCTGGGTTCTTCTGAGATTCGACGTATCGAATGTATACGGAAGGTTTACCCACATCCAGTAACATCTCCGTTTCAGACGGTTGCTGCGCGAAAGTTGCGCCGGCCAGTGTCAGAATTACCGAAAGAGCTAAGGAAAGTCTGAATAAAGTGGTTTTGGCGCGTTGGCTGGTTGAAGTTGTCCGTAAGGAGCGGTTGCAGCCGGGCTGCCGGCGAATTTTGCGGCTGAATCCTGCCGATTTTGACTGCGCAACGCCAATTTTTGACCCCGCAGCGACGGCTTCGACTCCGCTTCTGCGGCTTGGCGCCGGCATGGACGCACGACTCCTGTATTGTGGCGCTCAGGCCGTCGCGTAGCGCCCGGCAAGCAGCAGATTGGCGAAGCCCAACAGCAGACTGATCCGCTCCCGGTTCTTGGCCAAGCCGCGATAGCGCACCTTGGCGTAGCCAAAGTGCCGCTTCACGTACAGAAACGGGTGCTCCACCTTGGCCCGCACCTCTGCCTTGCGCCGCTCCGCCCGCGCCTCCGCGCTGCCCGCCGCCAAGCGCCGCCGCTGCCCAGCCTTCAAGGCCACTTGCCAGCGCACCTTACGCCCCCGATGCTCCGCGCGCTTGTCGATCCCCTGGTAACCCGCATCCGCGCACACCTCCCGCTCCCCGCCGTGCAGCAACTCATGCCCTTGGGTCACATCCGCCACGTTCGCCGCCGTCGCCGCCACGCTATGCGTCAGCCCCGTCTCGGCGTCCACGCCGATATGCGCCTTCATCCCGAAATACCATTGATTCCCCTTCTTGGTCTGATGCATCTGTGGGTCGCGACTCCGCTTCTTGTTCTTCGTCGAACTCGGCGCCGCGATGATCGTCGCGTCCAGAATCGTCCCCTCCCGCAGCCGCAAGCCTTGCTCCGCCAAGTGCGCGTTGATCTCCGCCATCAGCTTCCCGCCCAACTCGTGCCGCTCCAACAGATGCCGAAAGTTCAAAATCGTCGTCTCGTCCGGCAGCGCATCCCCCAAACGCAAGCCCACGAAGCGCCGCACCGACTCGATCTCGTACAGCATGTCCTCCATCCCCGGATCGCTCACGTTGTAAAACAACTGCACGCAATGCACGCGCAGCATCACCGCCAACGCGTACGGTCGCCGCCCCCGCCCCGCTTGGGGGTAGTACGGGCGGATGCGCTCCTCCATGCGCTCCCACGGAATCAAGTCCTCCATCCGTGCCAGAAACTTCTCCCGCCTCGTCTGCTTCTTCTTCCCCTCGTACTCCAATTCTGCAAACGTCCGCTGCGCCATCGCTCTCCCCCTTATTCCCCGTGCCCGCTGCTCTCCCCTTATTATCCCAGTCAATAGCCTGCTTGTTCAGAGTTTCCCTAAGACTTGCATGATGCCTCTCCATCTACTCCATGAGTCTCCGTCCAGGCGATTCAGGCGTCACGTTGTACGGGCCGTTCGGGTCAGCTAAGATTTTGTCGATCCCTTTTGTTCTGAGGGTGTTGACGTCCGCTGCTCTCCATCCGGAATTCCAGATTTCCACGCCCCTAAACTCTAAAAGGCTAAATCCGAGGCCTTGAGCGGCAAAAGAAGATGCCTCGTAGGCTCGCTTCTCGGCGGGATATTCCCTCAGGTGGAGCGGACCTTCCCAAATTCTCATGGCCGAGGGGTCCGATAGATCCATGGGTAGCGCGCCCGATAGTGCAGCTCCGTCTCTAACATGTACTCCTTCGTGAGCAGTTGAAATCGCTAGAGAATTTCGCTTTCCGTGCTTCAAGATGTTGAATGTTACGGTCGTATTCTGACCTGTGGGTTGTCTTCGGTCACCGCCTTGTTCGCGGTACCTTCAACAGTGGCAATGCCGGGGACCGTGTAAGCAGCCGGATCGCCCTTGGACTTGACAAACGTGATTTTTACGCTGTTGTCGACACCCCTCTTACCGTATGCCTGTAGGGAATCGTTAAGCCTGTTGTATTCGGACGATTCTTTCTTAAATGAGTTTCGTGCTCGTGCCACCTGTTTCAGGGCATTGGCAAAGTCCATACACAAACGTTTCATTCCCTCACAAACGTACAACCCTGTCGGATCGACGAACCGCAGCGGGTTCCCACTCACATACTGGTATCTGTTCCATGTCTGCGGATCGCTCGGGCGACCGGAACTCAATAAGGGATCGACCGATAGGAACCGCCCTAGGCGGGCCGAGTAGTACCTTGCCCCGAAGTAATCGAGGCTCGATTCCTTGTCGCGCTCCTTACCCGTGAACTGCTGCTTGAAGGCGTCGCTCGTTCCGCCGTAGCAGGGGGTGCTGCGCCCGTTCAGACCCGAACCGATGCGTTCTCCGAAGGGGAAGAAGTCACGGCACTCCACAACGGACTTGTCTTGCTTCGTCACCAGCCGCGTCGAACCCAGGTGATCCTCCGTACGGTAGAACGTCTCGCCGGCTCCTACCGCAGGCGCCACGCTCGAATACTCCGCCGCCAACTGCCCGAAGGCGTCGTACACGTAAACCGTCGTCTCGCTCGTTCCGCCGATCGTCGTCGTGCGCTTGACTCTCTGTCCCAGCCCGTCGTAGGCGTACGCGCCCCGCTCCTGCAGCGAGGCCACGTTGTTGTCGTAACTCGTCAGCCGGTTCTCTCCGTCGTAGCTCAAGGCGCCTACGCCGGCCAACGACAACAGGTTGCCCGCCCCGTCGTAGCTCCCCGCCGCGATGCGGTTTGTCGTTGCGCTGTATGCGCTCGTCAAGGTCGGCGTCCCCGTCGGCAGCGTATGCCCGCGCACCCCGGTCACCGCCCGGTTGCCGTAGGCGTCGTACGTGTAGTCCCGACACCACGCCGCGCTTGTCGGGCAGGCGTCCCCCGTCGGCGCCGTCCCGCCTTCGCTTGCCAACCCCAAACGGTTCGCCCCATCGTAACGGTAGTACTGCGTCAGCGTCCCGCTCAGCCCCTCGCGGCCGATCGTCTGGCTCAATACGTTGCCGTTGTTCGCCGTCGTCCCGTAGCTCAAACCCAACGACAACTTCTCCGTGCCTCCCGCCGTCGTCCCCAAGCGAATCGCCGTCGGCTGCAGCCGCGCGTTGTACGTCCGGCTCTCGTACAGCCCGTTGCCCAGCTTCAGCGCCTTCATCTCGCCGTGCGGCGCGTAGCCGAGCCTCGAGGCGTAGTCTTCCGCCCCCACCGTGTTCTTGCCCACGGCCTTCGGCTGCCCCGCCGCGTCGTACTCGTAGGCCACCTTCAACCCCGACGGGTAGGTCTGCGTCTTCACCGTCCCGTCCGCATTGTAAGTATAGGCGAATGCTCGCGCCGCATCCCCGGAGGTCGTCTGCGTGCTCGCCTTCACCTGCCCAAAGGCGTCGTAACAGCCGTAGCTCGTTGTCGACACGCTTGTGCTCACCGCGGTCAAGCGCCCCTTGTTCTTGCAATTCGTCGTCGCTCCCGCGTCGTAAGCGTAGGTCACGTCCGGCGTGGCGTCGAACCCCGTCCCCCCGCCCGAGTAAACCGTGGTTCAGCGCGTCGTAGCTGCGCGTCGCCGTTTATCACCATCCCACGAACACCTGGAATAATGGCCCGAATACTCCGCTTTCAGTCGTCAATTCCCTCTATTCCCTACTATGCCCTTTTCCTCTGTTCGTCTTTACTTTCCATCTATCGGCTGTCAATGCACCAAGACTCTATTTCTCGTATCTCTTCAGGCGGCAAATACGACAACCCAAAAGTCATGGCGTAGCCTCCGGAGGCGTTCTTTAGAATGTAGTTACTATCAAAAAATTGATCCCCAGAGTATTCATTGCGGTATGATCTGATCGACCCATGATAGATTTCCAAAATCGGCATAATGTGGTGAACATCAATGATTTTAAGCCCAGATCCTAATTCTAAACTGCAAATCATAGATGAATTTTTATCGTCAGGAAGTAAAGTAACTCTGATCCCCACTATTTTCTTATAGGAACAAAATAAATTCGAATAACGAAGGAAATCGTAAAATCCACTAAGATCTTTATTGATGTCATTATCTCGTTCAGTATATATTTCACCATCAATTAAAAATTCACATTTACGCAGCCATTTTGGAAAGAAAAATCGAGGTTTTGGTTCAAGAATTGCTGCGATCATTTTGCGATTTTCTACATCCATAATTTGCAATCAATTAATCTTTCGGTAAGTACTTGTTGATTTCTGCAATCCTCTTGGCTTGTGACCCTACGTTGTCTCTTCCAACGTTTATGATCGCTCGTGATAGGTCTCTGTAAGTTCGTAGAATGCTTTCGTATCCCGCTGGAGGTGGGCCGGGACTACCAGAACTCTTCGGACCTATCTTACTTAACCAATTCATTACGGGCCTCTTAGCCTCGTATGGGATTTTATTCCAAGCTAGTTGAGCAGCCTTTACTCTCCGCTCAGCAACGATTGTGGAGTAGATTATTCTGCCAAATTTTCCAAGATTCAACCATCCACTTACACCGGTTCCGGTGACAAATGAGATTACTGCAAAAGCTCCTACGGCACTACCGGTATTTTTGGTTTGCCGTGCAACTGTTCCTATCACTTGATACGCTCCGGGCGTTAAGGGCCGGTCCGGTTGACTTCGTTGCCAGAACCGTTCCTGTGCCGTCGGCACCGTTGGCGCTTTCTCTGTTACGGTATACGACGATTTTAATTTCTCGTCGTCCGCGGCCACTTCCGCGCAAGTTTGGCCGCCGCTGTCGTCATCGAAAGTGCTTTCATCTTCTCGGACAACGCAGGCATTGCCCGTCGGGTCGAAGAAGCGCAGCGGGTTGTTGCGCACGTAGCCGTACAGGCTCCAACTCTGCGGGGCCGACGCGAATTGGTCAGCGAACGGCGCATCGGGCGACACGAACCGCCCCAGGCGCGCCGAGTAGTACCTTGCCCCGAAGTAATCGAGGCTCGATTCCTTGTCGCGCTCCTTGCCTGTGAACTGCTGCGCCAAGACGTCGCCCGTCCCGCCGTAGCAGGTGAGGCTGCGGCCGTTCAGCCCCGAACCGATGCGTTCTCCGAAGGGGAAGAAGTCGCGGCACTCCGCTACCGTCTGATCCTGCTTCGTCACCAGCCGCGTCGAACCCAGGTGATCCTCCGTGCGGTAGAACGTCCCGCCGGATCCTACCGCAGGCGCCACGCTCGAATACTCCGCCGCCAACTGCCCGAAGGCGTCGTACACGTACACCGTCGTCTCGCTCGTTCCGCCGGTCGGCGTCGTCCGCTTCACCCGCTGCCCCAGCCTGTCGTAGGCATACGCGCCCTGCTCCTGCAGCGACGCCACGTTGTTGTCGTAACTCGTCAGCCGGTTCTCCCCGTCGTAGCTCAGCGCGCCCACGCCCGCCAGCGACAACAGGTTGCCCGCCCCGTCGCCAGCGTGTGTCCGCGCACTCCCGTCACCGCCCGGTTGCCGTATGTATCGTAATATAGCCCCGGCGCCAGACAGCGCTTGTCGGGCAGGCGTCCCCTGTCGGCGCCGTCCCGTCCTCGCCGGCCGGGCCCAAACGGTTCGCCCCGTCGTAGCGGTAGTACTGCGTCACCTTGAATCCCGGACGGGCAATCGTCTGACTCAACAGGTTGCCGTTATTGCTCGTCGTTCCGTAGCTCAACCCCAACGACAACACTTGCAGCTCCCCGCCGCTGGCTGCAGCCGCGCATGTACGTGGTTCTTCTTGTTCCACCATCACCAATGTTGAGATCGCCATTGGGGAGCTTGCTCCAGAGTGCCCCCAAAATGACCGTCAACTCTAAGCCTTCGGTCTGCCGTAATAGAACTCCTCAACATCCCGCATGATCTCCACTGCCTTTTCATTTAATCGTTCCCGCACTTTGCCCGCGATGATCGGGTCCGATGCGAGTCCCGCCAATACCGATACTATAAGGAGTTCCTCCAACAGGTCCTCTCCACTGTCTGCAAGTTCGTCAATAAATATACACGCATCTCGCAGGAACGAAGAGTCAAAATGATTCCTGATGATCTCCGCGGCAAATCGATCATACGCGTAGTACGGAGGCATAATCTCCACCAAGTCGCTGGGCTCATCTTCTCGCTCAAGGAGCATCGGGAACCGGTCTATCAGCCGTTTGACCGCTATCCCGATCTCAGCTTCACGTTTACCTTTGATCCATATACCACGACTCCCAGAAGTAGTACCTTCTAGGGCTATTAGCTCGACCTCAGCGTCACGTTTAACTTTGCTCGACATAGCTTGGAAACCAATCTATCGGACACTCGACCTCCGTATTAGCATCCATATGTCATCGTCGTGAAACAGCATCTTGGATATCTGTCAACAATTCTTTCACAATCGCGCCCCTTGTTCCGGCAACTCGTCGTCGCTCCCGCATCGTAAGCGTAGGTCCCGTCCGGCGTGGCGTCGAAGCCCGTTCCGCCGCCGGAGTAAACCGTCGTCTTGATCCGGTTCAGCGCATCGTAGGCGAACGTGCGCGTCTGCCCCCCGTGCAGACCCCGCCGCTCACCGTAGCGTTCTGCCGCACCTCCGTCAGATTGTCCAGAACGGCGTACTTGTAGCACGTGTTCACGCTGTTCTCCTGCAGCCGCCGCAGCCGCCCCAAGCCGTCGCTCGCGAACGCCGCCGCCTCCACCACCCGCCCGTTGCGGTCGTACTTCGTGCGGCTCCAGCCCATCGTCTCCTCTGACGCGCTGTCGCTCTCGTGCGGGTTCGATGCCAACTCGTAGCGGTTCGACCCGCTGTAACGGTACGCCCGCCGCACCTGAATCCCGCTCGTCTTGCTGCTCGCGGAAACCTTATCCGTATCGTTGGTCTGCTCCAGCCACAGCCGCCCCAACGGATCGTAACGGCTCGCCACCGCCAGCCCGCCGTCGTTGTATGCCGCCCGGTCGCGTTGTTCGTAAACCCGCCGTTCCGGATCGTCGTACGTAGTCTGTGTCTTGCGCTTGCCCCCTTCGTCAACCGCCTCTACACGCCCCAAATCGTCGTAATCGTAGCCCGTCGCCACACTGTTGTCGGTGTCCGTGCGGCTGGTCAGCAGCCCCGATTCGCAGTCGTAGGCATAAGTCGTCGTGCGCTCTTCCGTCTTACCGTGCGCCTCTTCCCGCTGCGTCGGGTAAAGATTGGATGCCGAGCCGTCGGGACAGTTAGTAATCGCGTCGTAGGTCAGCTTGACGACGTTGTTCCGCGCATCCGTCGTTTGCGTCAGGTTGCCGTAGGTATCGTAGGTATGCCTCGTCGTCGCGGTCACGGGGCTCACTCCCCGCGTTTCCCGGGTTACGTTGCCCCGTGTGTCGTAGGTAAAGTCCGTCTTCGCCTTCAGCGTCCCGCTCGACGAACCCGCGCGCACTCCGCTGTAATCCGCCGGCGACAGCAGCCGCGGCGGCGGCACGCCGCCCGTTGTCGTCGCCACTCTTTGCAGCCGCGGCCGACGAGACAGGCTCCGCGGCCTCGACCGCCGGTAACCGCCCGCCGGCCGCCGCCGCGGTCAATTGCCGAATGCGCTCAGCCAGTTCTCGAAGCGCGCTTGCAGGCGGGCCAGAACCGGCGGCCGCTCAGCGGCCAGATCTGTCGTCTCGGCCGCGTCGATTTCGAGATCGAAGAGCTGGAACGGCTCATCCTCGGCGGTGCGGAGTATCTTGTAGCGGCCGTTGCGGGCGGCGCTGTAGCCGCGGTAGCGCCAGAACAGCGGGCGCGGGGACGGGCTTTTGCGGCCCTCCAGGGCGCGGCCCATATCGTCGCCGTCAAGCTTCGGGGCGGAGGGGATGCGCGCCCCGGCGGCGGCCAGCAGCGTCGGCAGGATGTCGAGGCTGATCAGCGGCTCGTCGACAACCGAACCCGGTGGAATCCGCCCCGGCCGGCGCGCGACGGCCGCCACGCGGATGCCGCCTTCCCATAAAGTGTTGCCGCCATCGCGCAGGGGTGCGTTGACGGCCACTTCGAGACCGCTCCCCGGGCTCATGAAGGCGCCGTTGTCCGAGTAGAAGATAACCATCGTTTCGGAGGCGAGACCGAGGGCGTCCAATTGCTCGAGGACGCGCCCGACCCCGGCATCGAGAGCCGTGACGGCGGCGCGGTAGCGCTCCTTTTGGTCCGTCGTGTCCGGAAGGTAGCCGTATTGGAAGAAAAACCGCGGCGGCGCCTGCCAGATATTGGGTTCGCCGGGACGCTTGTTTCTGGCCTTCGGGTAGTGAACGGCGCTGAACGGGAGATAGACGAAGAACGGCCCGCCTTGCCGGCGGCGCATGAACTCGCAGGCGGCTTCGGCGAACAGATCGGTCGAATAGCCCGAAACGTAGGCCGGCTCGACGCCCCGATAGAGATCGTGCTCGCCGGCGTAAACGTGGGTGTAATAGTCGGCGTTGCCGCTGCGGATGCCCAGGAATTCGTCGAAGCCGCGTTCGGTGGGACGGCTGCCGGGGGCGAAACCGATGTTCCATTTGCCGAAGCAGGCCGTGGCGTAGCCCAGCGGCTTGAGGTACTCGGGGATGAGCTTTTCGCGGTGGGGGAGGCCGATGCCGCCGCGGTTTTCCTCGACGCTGAGCTGATGGTTCAGGCCGATGCGCTGCGGGTAACGTCCCGTGAGCAGAGCGGCCCGGGAAACCGTGCAGGTCGCTCCGGCGGTGTAGAAGTTCGTGAGGCGCGCCCCTTGAGCGGCGAGGCGGTCGATGTTGGGGGTCAGGTTTTCTCCGTTGCCGTAGCAGCCGAGGTCGCCGTAGCCCAGATTGTCGGCGGTGATCAGCAAAATGTTGGGCGGACGCTCCGCGGCCGAGAGAGCGACGGCCAACAGCAAAAAGGCGGCGGCGGCCGGCGTGTTGCTGCGGACGCGCACGCTAAAAGCCCTCGAGAATCGCCGAGACCAGCGTTCCGGCCATCGTCCGGCTGGCGCGGCGCAGGGCCGCGCCGCGTTCCTCGATGAAGGCGTCGGGGTCGGCGCTGACTTCATAGGTTTCGCGCTGCTCGAGATTGGGGTTGAGATAGAGGGATTTGCCCTGCACGCGGTCCCACAGATCGACGTGTACGCGCGTAATCGTGGTGACGCTCGTAGCGCGGCCGGTCACCGGGTCGAAATTCTGTGGGAGCGCGTGAAAGGTGACCACCGTGCCGCGCAACAAGGCGTCGGCGTTGTTTTCGTCGCTGACGACGTTGTAGCGCGTCCGCGTGATGAATTCGCGGACGACCGCCTGGGTCAGGTACTGCTCGATCTTGAACTCCGTTGTTGCGTTGGTAAAGGCCGGAACGGCAATGGTGCGGATGTTGTCGGGCAGGGTGTCGGCCCGGCCGGCCAGACGGTAGCCGCAAGCGGTTGTTACGGCGAGCAGGAGAGCCGGGAGCGCAGCCGCGGCCCAATTTTTTGCCGGGATCATGCACTCAGTTTATGCGCGGATTGCCGGGGGCGGGTTCCGCCGGTTCCGCGGCGCGGGAGAAAGTTCGCCGCCGCAGGCCGCCGATGCGCGTGACGACCCCGCTGAGAACGAAAGCCGAGGCCATGGTCAGCAGGACGGGCCGCGAGAAATTCCAGATCAGGAAGATCATCGTGGCGAAAAAGACCACGCCCAGTGACGGCTTGCGCATGAAGTTCAGATCTTTGAAGCTGCGGTAGCGCCAGCCGGAGATCATCAGCGCTCCCAGGCAGGCGATCAACAGGCACCAGAGCAGGCCCCACGGCCACCACGCTTCGATCGGCCGCCCCGAGCGGGCATGAACGACGGCGGCCAGCAGACCGGCGGCGGGCGGGATGGGCAGGCCGACAAAATACTTGCGGTCCGGTCTGCCGGGGTTCTTGGGCCGCGGATTCTTCTGCACGTTGAAGCGGGCCAGACGCGCGGCGCCGCAGGTCAGAAACAGGAAGGTGCATAAATAGCCGATCGGCGGCAGCAGTTCGGCGAAGACCCCGCCCTGCTCGACTTCCAGGCCGCGCACGCCCCAGGCGAAGGCCAGCGCGGCCGGAGCCGCGCCGAACGTGATGCAGTCGGCCAGGGAGTCGAGCTCGGCGCCGAATTCGCTGGTGGATTTGGTCAAGCGGGCGATGCGTCCGTCGAGCCCGTCCGTAAACACGGCGATGCCGACGGAGATGGCGGCAAAATCGAGAAGGCGGGCCGCTTGCGCGGCCTCGGACGCCGGCAGGGCCATCGCCTGCAGCGTTCTCATCAGGGTGTAATACCCGCAGAAAAGCGTGCCGACCGTAAACAGCGTCGGCAAGGCGTAAGGCGGGCTGTCGCGTCTGCGTCTACGAATTTTCATTTCGTTCGCGAGCTCCGTCTGGCGGCCAGGATCGAGCTGCCCCCGGCTACCCGGTCTCCGGCGGCGACGTCGATCTTCCACTCGGGGCCCAGCAAAATGTCGACCCGCGAGCCGAATTTGATCAATCCGAAGCGTTCTCCTTTGCGCACTCGATCGCCGACCTTTTTATGGCACACAATGCGGCGCGCGATCAAGCCGGCAATTTGCCTGACCTCCACCACGCTCCCGCCGGCGCTCTCTTCTTCGACGACCAGAGTATTCTGCTCGTTGCCGGCGGAAGCAAGCTCTTTGTAAGCCGGCAAGAAACGGCCGCGCCGGTATTCGACGCGCTTCACGCATCCGTCGATGGGCGCTCGATTGACGTGAACGTCGAAAATGTTGAGAAAAATGCCGATGCGCGTACGCCCGTCGGCGAGCTCACGGACCTGGACGACCTTGCCGTCGGCAGGCGAGACGCAGACCGCGCCGGCGGGGATGCGGCGTTGCGGATCGCGGAAAAAGTAGAGGCAGAAGGCCCCGAAGACGAGGAACGGCGCCGCTGCCGGGGGAGTCAGAAACCAGGCAACAACGGCCCCGGCGGCGGCGCAGCCGATGCCGTAGTAGATTCCGTCTTTGACCATGGCCGCCTTGCCAGCGAAAAAGTCGGCAGCCGCGCCGCCGCGATGGACACGCGCCGCGGACGAACCGCGCCGGGCGCTCTACGAAACGCGCGCCGTGTGCCGATCGACGATCTGCTGCATCTGGTCTTTCAAGTTGAGCTTGAGCTTCTTGAGGCGCGTTTCTTCGATCTGTTCCTCCAGGGAGGGATACCGCCGTTCGCCGAGCGCGTTGAGGCGGCGTTCATAATCCGCATGTTGGTGCTTGAGCTTACGGAACTCCGGGTCGGACTCCATCAATTCGGCGGCGATCCTGACTGATTCGGGCATTTGCATTGCGTACGATTTCCTCCTGCTGGTTGAAGATTTCAGGCAGTCCCGCGGCCTCGCTGCGCGGGGCGGCCGGCCGGCCGCCCCGTGGGGCATATCGACTGCCGTGGCCTGAGCGGATTCGTCATCCGGCGCGGATTTACTCTACCAAAGTTGCCGACAGGTTGCAATGCGCAAGCGTTGTCCGCGGCGGCCCGGCGCGAGCGGATTACAAACCCTCGCGGGCCGCGGACCGGAAACGAGGGGCCGCAGCCGCGGCGACCAGGCTTTTGTCGTCTTTCAACAACTCCTTGGCTTTGGGCAGCAACTTGACCGCCTGCTGCACATCGGGGTCCAACTCGTAGTAAACGCGCTGCCCTTCTTCGATGTCGTAGGCCGAGTTATAGACCTCGCGCTTGATGAAGCGCTTGATGAAATCCACGTTTTCGATGAAGTCGGCCTGGTCGTATTCGATCTTTTCGTTGTTCAGGAACAGCCGGAACTCTTCCAAGACGGCGTCGGTCACGTCCCAGCCGCGCGGCAGGTCGGGATGCTCGCGGGTATAGTCCTGCGCGAAAGTGCTGATGACGAATTCCCGGACGAGCATCCACTGGAAGTCGTTCGGCCGCCGTTCCTCGAACTCCACGTCGGGCGTGATGCCGCCGCCGGCGAAGACCCGCCGCCCCTTGTCGGTCAAGCGGACTTCTTCCTGATTCGGCCGATACCCCTCGCTGCAGGGATTGTTGTAGTAGTCGATCATCGAGACGCCGTCGTAGCGGCGTTGGATGAGGCGGCCGCTGGGCGTGTAATAACGCGCCGTGGTGAGCGCCAGCCCCGATGTCTCCGAAAGCTCATAGACGGTCTGCACCAGACCTTTGCCGAATGTGCTGTGCCCCACGACAAGCGCGCGGTCGTGGTCTTGCATGGCGCCGGCGACGATTTCCGAGGCCGAGGCGGAATTGCAGTTGACCATCACCACCATCGGAAATTTCCTGCCGCCGTTACCCTTGCGCACCGTATAGCTGCGCTCCGGGGAAACGCGGCCATGGTGCGACACGATGGTCTGGCCTTTTTCCAGGAAGCGGTCCGAAACGCGCACGCCCTCGCTGAGCAGGCCGCCGCGGTTTTCGCGCATGTCGAGGATGACGCCTTCCAGATTCGCGGCGTCGAGCTTCTCCAGCGCTGCATCGAGCTCGCGGCCGGTGTTTTCGTTGAAGGTGTCGATCCTGATAAAACCGACTCCCGGCTCGATTTGGAACGCCGTCGGAACGCTGGGCCGGGGTATTTCGGCGCGCACCACGGCGAACTCGAGCATCTCATCGAGGCCGCGGCGCTCGATGCCGATCAAAACCTCGGTATCGGCCGGTCCACGGAGACGCTCGGCAACCTCGCCGACGGTCAGATCTTCCACGTTGTTTTTATTGACTTCGACAATGACGTCGCCGGGGCGCAAGCCGGCGCGATAGGCCGGGGTGCGCGGGAAGGGCGCGATGACGACGGTGCCGCCGTTGCGGTTGCCGATTTGCATGCCGACGCCCGCGTAACGTCCCTTTTGATCGTCGCGAAGCTGCTTGAACGCTTCGGGATCGAAGAACGACGAATGCGGATCGAGAACGCGCAGCATTTGCGGAATCGCGCCGTGATAGATGGCCTTGGCGGACTCGACCTCGCCCGCGTAGTTGTTTTCGATGACCCCCAAGACCTTCGTAAATTTGCGGATGCTGGCGTCGACCGGATCGCCGTCCGTGCGCGGAGCGGCGCGCACGCCGGAGCTTCCGAGCGCAACGGCAAGAGCGCATACCGAAACGAAAAGGCATCCAAGCCAGAAGCGGCGTCTGTTTGTTTTCATAGCAGGAAGCCCGGCCCGTCCGAGCGCCCTCAGTATAGCAACCCAAGGCTGCTGCGCGGCCGGTGGATAGTGAATAGTGGATAGCAAAGACCGCTGCGCAAGGCCGTCGGCGCGGCGCGGACGGCGGCGGCTGCGCTATAATGAAGCGGGAAGGGCCGTCATGAACAAGCAGGTGAAATTCGTCGTCATCATCGCCGCGATCGTAGTCACGCTGGCATGGATGGGGGTAAGCGGCGTCGAGCAGAGCGCCACGTATTACGTCACCATCGAAGAACTTTTCGCCATGGACGACGCGGCGGCCAAGCGCATCCGCGTCGGCGGCGACGTCGCCGTCGGCTCGATCGTGCGCAGCGCAAGCGACGTGCGCTTCACCATTACGCAGCAAGACGAAACCATGCCGGAGCCGCAGGCGCTGGAAGTCGTTTACACCGGCGACGACCCTTTGCCCGACACCTTCCGCGACCGCGCGCAGGCCCTTTGCGACGGGCGTCTGCGGGCCGACGGCAAATTCGAGGCGAAGAAAATCCAGGCCAAGTGCGCTTCGAAATACGAGGCGCAGCCGGGGCGGGAAGCCGCTCCCGTTTACGAGTCCGAACCGGCAACGGCTTCCGATTGACCGCGCCGCGACCCGCCGTTTCCGCTGCGCTGCCCGCGGCGCGCTAGTCTAAGCTATAGGCGGAAGACGCTTCTATGGAAAATCTCGGATACCTTGCGGTCATGCTCGGCTTTCTGGTGTCCGTGTACGCGGTCATCGCCTCGCTGGCCGGCAGGCTGCGCAACAACGCGTTCCTCGAGGTCAGCGCGCAACGAGCGGTGCTGAGCGCTTGGCTGCTGGTCAGCGCGGCCTCCGGCATTTTGCTCCACGCCATCCTGACGGACGATTTTCGGCTCAGCTACGTCGCCTCGCGGTCGAACGCCGATCTGGATCTGATCTACAAATTCGCCGCGTGGTGGGGCGGGCAGGAGGGGTCGCTGCTGTTCTGGAGCTGGATCGCGGCGACCTATACGTTTGTCGCGGTGCATACCGGACGCAAGCGCCACCGCAACATGGTTTCGTATGTCACGGCGATCATGGCCGGGACGCAGGCTTTCTTTTTGGGACTCGTCGCGTTCGCGGCCAATCCGTTCGCGGTCATCATGTCCGGGCCGCAGATCACCGCGATGCCCGACGGCAACGGATTGAATCCGCTGCTGCAGCATCCCATGATGGCCATCCATCCGCCGATGCTCTATCTGGGTTACGTCGGGTTCACGGTGCCGTTCGCCTTCGCCATGGCTTCGCTGATCACCCGGCAGCCGGGCGAGCGCTGGATTCACACCACGCGCATCTGGACCATGGTGACCTGGCTGTTCCAGGGCATCGGCATTTTGCTCGGCGCCCGTTGGGCCTATGTCGTGCTCGGCTGGGGCGGCTATTGGGGTTGGGACCCGGTAGAGAATGCCTCGCTGCTGCCCTGGATCACCGCAACCGCCTTTCTCCATTCGGTGATGATGCAGGAAAAGAAAGGCATGATGAAGGTCTGGAACATCGTGCTGATTTCGGCGACCTTCTTCCTCTGCATCTTCGGCACGATGATGACGCGGGGCGGGCTGGTGAGCTCCGTCCACGCCTTCGCGGAATCGGAGATCGGCATCTATTTCGTCTGGTACCTGCTGCTCGGCATCGGCATCACGACGTACTTGATCCTCAGCCGCCTTGACTATCTGCAGAGCGAGGCGGATCTCGATTCGGTCGTCTCCCGCGAGTCCAGTTTCCTGTTCAACAACGTCATCCTGCTGGCGAGTTGCTTCGCAGTGCTGTGGGGCACGCTGTTCCCCGTCATCAGCGAATACGTCTCCGGCGACAAGATTACGGTCGGCGCGCCGTTTTTCAACAAGGTCAATATCCCCATCGGGCTGTTCCTGCTGTTCCTGACGGGCGTCGGACCGTTGTTCGCCTGGCGGCGCACATCGACGGAGTCCCTGCGCCGGAATTTCCAATGGCCCGCGCTGGCGTCGTTGGCGCTGTTCGCGGCGCTGTTTGCGGCGGGCATCCGCCATTTCTATGCGCTGGTGTGCTTTACTCTGTGCGCGTTTGTGGCGATCACCATCGTGATCGAGTTCTACCGCGGCGCCCGCGTCATTCAGGCAAGGAGCGGCTCGGCATTCGTTCCGGCGGTATTCGATCTCACGCACCGCAATACGCGGCGGTACGGGGGTTATCTGGTGCATATGGCGATCGTGCTGATGTTCGTCGGCTTCGCCGGCGCCGCGTTCAACCTTGTCCAACAGCAGGAGCTCGCGGTCGGCGACTCGCTGGCGGCCGGCAATTACGAGTTCACCCTGACCGGAGTCACGGAAGACGACAACGCGAACTACTACAGCGCCGTAGCCAAGGTCGATGTCGCCAAAAACGGCGAATTCCTGCAAACAATGTTGCCGGAGCGGCGCTTCTATCATGCTTCAGAACAGCCGACCAGCCGCGTCGACGTGCGCTATCGGCTGCGCGAAGACGTCTATGTCGTCTATGCCGGACAGTCGAACGACGGGAAAAACCCGATCGTTCAGGTCTATATCAATCCGCTCGTGAACTGGATCTGGATCGGGGCGTTCCTGCTCGTGTTCGGCACGCTGGTGGCGCTCGTTCCCAACAAGGTCAGGCGCTCGCCTGTCCGCGCGCGCGTCGCCGGCGCGGCGGCGCCCAAGGAGAAACCCGTTGCTGCAACGAATGTATAGCTTGACAGCCCGCGGCGAAAGTCACGCCGGCGCCGGTACGCGCCCCGGAACGGATATAGTAACGGGCGGGAACTCGAGGAATTCGGCGCCGTGTGCTCTGCCGAGCAGTCGGGCAAGGGCGCGTAACCCTTTGGGCGGCGGGCCTTTGCGGCCGTCGGCTTCGTCGCCGCTTGCGCGGGCCGAAAAGACAGTCGGGGACGATCTCCCGGATCGCCTCCCTCCTCTCTCCTCGCCGAACCGCTTGCGCGGGCCGGTAAAACACCACAGGAACCCGCCGCGCCGCCCACGCTACTTCCGTCGCGGACTGTTGCCGGCGGCATTGGCGCTGCTCGCCGCCTCGGCCGCCTGGGCCGATGAAATGTACCTGAAGGTGCGCGCGATCGGCGACCACATCGAATGTACGTGCGGATGCTCGTCGACCATCTCGACCTGCAACATGGTCGGCTGCCATGTTCGCGTGCCGATCAACGAGGAAATCGAAGCCGGCATCGAGGCCGGTCGCTCGCCGGAAGACATTCTGGCGGCCGTTTACGAAAAATACGGTCAGGAGATGCGCGTCGAGCCGCGGCGCGAAGGGTTCGGCATCGTCGGTTGGGCCATGCCTTTCGTTTCGCTTCTGGCGGGCTTGGCGGTCATTCCGTTCGTCGTCCGCCGCTGGCGCCGTAATGCGCGGGCGCAGGCGGCGTCGGAACCCGTGCCCGCGCGGGTTGTCGACCGCTACAGCGCAGAGATCGAGCGGCAACTCAAGGAGATGGAATAAGTTTTCCCCGCAGCCGGGATCTCCCGCGCCGCCCGAGGGCGCCGAATATGCTCATCGCCGCCGCCGTGGTTTTGATCGTCCTCGCCTTCGCGCTGCCGCTGGTCGTGCGCGCCGGCGATATCCCCGAGGAAGAACCGATTTCCCCGACGCAGCACCTGGACGACCGCAAAGCGGCGATTTACAGCAATCTGCGCGACCTGCTCGGCGAGTTTCAGATGGGCAAGATGTCGGAGGCGGACTACCGCGAGAGCAAGGCCGAATTGCAGAAGGAGCTGGCCGGCGTATTGGCGCAGATCGAGAAGATCGAGGGGCGCAAGAATGCCTGAGCAGGCGCCGGCGGCGGCGCGGCGGCGT
Organism: Bryobacterales bacterium; assembly: GCA_965214915.1. Classification (GTDB taxonomy): domain Bacteria; phylum Acidobacteriota; class Terriglobia; order Bryobacterales; family UBA6623; genus CATQHP01. The sequence continues at coordinate 385,700 of CBDCCP010000003.1, forward strand.
CCCGTCCGGGGAGTCCGTTCGGCGGTTTTGCTCATGCTGCCGGCGGGTCTCCTCGCCTGGGCGGACGCTGCGGGCGCCGCCGTCAAGGGCACGGTGCGCAACGCAACCACCGGCGAGCCGGCCGCCGGCGTGACGCTCACCCTCTCGACCTTCCAGGGCGGGATGCGGCCCATCGACGAAGCGGCAAGCGGAGCCGACGGCAAATTCGAGTTTGCCAAAGAACTCACCGAGGTCCCTGCGGAACAGCCGTGGCTGGGCTCGATCCGCGCTGAATTCGAAGCCGTCGGCTACACCGAGCTTATCTCCCGGGACACGAATCTCGAGAGCATCGACATCGTAGTTTACTCGGCCGACGGGCAAAACCTGCCCCGGCCCGACCTCCGCATCGTCATCCTCGAGCCTGGGGAAAGCGAGATCGTGATCAACGAAACCTACCAGTTTTTCAACGCATCGGATCCGCCGGTTACCTACAGCAGCGAGCAAGGAACGCTGCGGTTTTTTCTGCCGCCGGAAGCCAAGGGCATCGTCCAGGTGTCCGGAACCGGGCCGGCCGGCATGCCCCTGCGCAGCACGGGGCAGCCATCAGGGGAAGTGAACGTCTATAAGGTGGACTTTCCCCTGAAACCCGGCGAGAACCGCGTGGACGTAACCTACCTGGTTCCTCGTGTCGAGGATATGCCCCTGGAACTGCATGCGATTTATCGAGGCGTGCCGACGCGCGTCGCCGTGCCGGAGGGAGTTGCGCTTGCGGGAGAAGGCCTGCTCTCTCTCGGGCAGGCGCCCGGCATGCGGGCAACCATCTACGAGGCGCCCGACGCCGCGAAGGTGACCCTGACGGTGACCGGCGCGGGCAGCTTGCGCACAGCGGCGGAAGCGCCGGCGGGCGGGTCCGGCGGAGGGGAGATTTCGATTCAGCCGGCGCCGGTCGCGGACGAGCTTCCCTGGATTATCGGGCTGACGGCGGCGATCTTCGGCGTCGGGTTCGTTTACCTGCTGGCGTCCGGCGGCTTGCCGCCGCGCCCGCCCAAGGCGGCGTCCGCTCCACGGAAAAAGCGGCGGAAGAGATGAGCGGACCCGCGATTCTGGCGCGTGGCGTGACCAAGTACTTCGGCGATTTCCCGGCGCTGCGGCGCGTCGATCTGGAAGTCGCGCCCGGACGGGTCTTGGCGTTGCTGGGCCGCAACGGCGCGGGAAAAACGACATTCCTGCGGGTATTGGCCGGATTGACAGCGCCCACCGACGGCGAGATCGCGTTTCCCGCGGTCGGCGCGGACTTCGCTTCGATTCGCCGGCATATCGGCGTCGTGGGCCACGGCCAGTGGATTTACGACGATTTGTCGGCGGAAGAGAATCTTCGGTTTTTTGCATCCCTCTACGAAGTCGACGGGATCGAGCGGAAACTCGCCGAGTGGATCGAGAAGGTCGGCCTGAAGCGGTTTCGGCGCTCCAGGGTGAGCGAGTTCTCGCGCGGGATGCGGCAGCGCCTGGCCATCGCCCGGGCCTTCCTGCACGAGCCTGCGGTGTTGCTGCTCGATGAGCCGTGGACGGCGCTGGACGACCGCGCCATGCGTCTGCTTTCGTCGCTGGCCGCGGAGGCGCGCGATACGGGCCGAACCGTCGTGATCTGCTCGCATCAACTCCGCGAAGCCTTGGATCTCGCGGACGAGATCGCCTTGCTCGACCGCGGCCGAATCGTCTTCAGAGGGCCGAACGACGACGGCCTGCGCAAGGCTCCCGAGAGCCTGTACGAAAGGATCGCGTGAAACGGTTCGTCAGCCAAGTCTGGACGATCGCGCACAAAGATCTGCGCAGCGAGTTGCGCAACCGAGAGGTGCTGAACGCCGCCCTCTCGTTCTCGCTGGCGGTGCTGTTGATGTTCAGCTTTGCGTTCGACCCGAACAGCAACACGGAAATTCGCGACCTTGCGGGCGGCCTGCTGTGGGTGGTCTATCTTTTCGCCGGCGTGCTCGTGCTCAACAGAAGCTTCGCCCGCGAAACGGCAAACGAATGCCTGGAATCGTTAGTCGCTTCGCCGGTTTCCGGCGAAGCCGTCTTTCTGGGCAAGACTTTCGCCAACTGGATTCTGATCCTCGTGGTCGAACTGATCTCGTTGCCGATTTTCGGCGTGTTCTTCGATGTAAGCTGGGTTCCGCAGGCCGGGCCGCTGCTCGGCGTCTTCGCCTTGGGCACTTGGGCGTTCGCCGCGGTCGGCACGACTTTCGGGGCGGTCACGGCGAACAACCGGCTGCGGGAACTGATGCTGCCCCTGCTCTTGTTTCCGATCTGCCTGCCCGCGCTCATTGCCTGCGTAAGCCTGACCTGGGGGATTTTCGACCCCGAAGCAGTGACGGAGCTCGCCGTCTGGGTGCGCCTGCTCGTCGGTTTCGACGTGATTTACAGCTTGTTGGGAATCCTGCTGCTGGACTACGTTTTGACGGCGGGATAGCGGCCCGCGGCGCGGCGTCGGGCGGCTGCGCAGCGTTTGCTACGATGGCAAAAGAGCCGCTAAACCCCCGGGAGCCATGTCCGAGATCGATAGAAGCATGCCTGAGTCAACCGACGCGCCGGGCGCCGGGAAGCAAGAGGAAACCGCTTCGCGCAACGGCGCCGGCGGCGCGAGCGAACCCGAAGACGCCGGCGCTTTGCGCGAAGCGCAAGAGTTGGAGCAAGCGAGAGCCGACCGCGACCGGGCCTTCCTGGAAAGAGACGCGCTGATCGATCGACTGAAGCGTACGCAGGCCGAGTTCGAGAACATTCGCAAGCGCCTTTACAAAGAGAAAGAAGAGGTCGTGCAATACGCTGCGTCCGACACGGTCGAGTCCTTGCTGCCGATCGTCGACGATTTCGAGAGGGCGCTCGAGACGGAAGGCATCGACCCGGAAATCAAAAAGGGGTTGGAGTTGATCCACAAGCGGTTGCTCGATGTGCTTTCGCGGGCCGGGCTGCGCGAACTGGAGCAGCACGAGCGGTTCGACCCCCATTTGCACTACGCGGTTGACAGCGCTCCGGCCGCGGGCGGGCAGGAAGACCAGACGATTCTCGAGGTTTACCAGAAGGGCTACCGTTTCAAGGACCGCTTGCTGCGAGCGTCGATGGTCAAGGTAGCGGTCAAGGAATAGCCTCGATTCCCGAACGGCGGCGGTCATGGTGGCGAAACGCGATTACTACGAAGTGCTGGGCGTCGGCCGCGATTGCAGCGCGCAGGAGCTGAAGAGCGCCTACCGCAAGCTCGCCATGAAGCACCATCCGGACCGCAATCCGGGATCCAAAGACGCTGAGGAAAAATTCAAGGAAGCCTCGGAGGCTTACAGCGTGTTGAGCGACGCCGAGAAACGCTCCCGCTACGACCGCTTCGGGCACGACGGACTTTCCGGCAGCGGCGGGTTCCAGCCCGGCGATTTCGCCGACTTGTCGGATGTGTTCGGCGATTTGTTCGGCGACATTTTCGGCGGCGGCGGGCGGTCGCGCAACCGGGCGCGGCGCGGCTCCGACTTGCAGTACGAGCTCGAAATCGACTTCGAGGACGCAGTTTTCGGCTTCAGCACCGACATTCAGTTTCCCCGCACGGAGGCTTGCGAGCGCTGCGACGGGTCGGGCGCCGAACCGGGCTCGCGCCGGTCAACCTGCGGCGCATGCGGCGGTCGCGGCCAGGTTTACTACCAGCAGGGATTCTTTTCGGTCGGGCGGACCTGTTCCGCCTGCCAAGGGGCGGGGCAGGTCATTCGCCGGCCCTGTAAGAGCTGCAGCGGCGCCGGCTCGAAAAGAAACCAGCGCAAGCTGAAAGTCAATATCCCCCCGGGCGTGGACGACGGGATGCGCTTGCGGCTGAGCGGCGAGGGAGAGTCCGGCCCGAACGGCGGCCCCAAAGGCGACCTGTACGTTCTGGTCCATGTGCGCGAGCACGCCGTCTTTCACCGCGAGAAGTACGACTTGCACTGCCGGGTCCCGGTCAACGTCGCGCAAGCGGCGCTGGGTGCGGAAATCCAGGTTCCTACGCTCGAAGGCGAGGAGTCGGTCAAAGTCCGGCCGGGCACGGAGTCGGGAGCGCGCTACAAGCTTCGCGGGAAAGGAGTGCCGCACGTCAACAGCGGACGGCGCGGCGACCTCTACGTCCACGTAACGCTCAGCATGCCGAAGAAGCTCACCCACGAACAGCGCAAGCTGTTCCAGAAACTGGGCGAATCGCTGCCCGCGGAGAACACGCCGTCTGACAAAAGCTTTTTCGACAAGCTGCGCGATTATTTCGATTGACCGCTTCGGGGCGCCGCCGATTCTTTCCGCCGGCGGGGGCCGCTGCGTGGCGAGTGAAGAGTGGGGCCGCTGCGCTTGGGCGGCCTGCGCGCCAAAGGCGGAGACAGTGAAGGGCGCGATGGTTGGAGCGGCTGCGTTCTGCGCCTCGTCGGAGGCCGGCAGAGCGGCCAGGCCGAAGTCGGCGGTGGGGATGCGGACCGCGGGCAGGGCGGGCGCAAAGTGGACGTTCGGCCCGGGAAACTTCAGGGCGGCGGACACTTTGCTGCCGAGCGCCCACGGCTTGCCCGCCGCGGCTGAGCCAGTTTCTTTCTCGGCTGCTCCCTCGTCCTCGTCGGAGGCGAGCAGGGCGGCCAGGCTGCGGCCGGCCGTGCGCCCGCCGAAGTAGCCGGCGGCGGCGCCGACAACGCCGCCGAAGACCGTGCCCAGGCCGGGCACGATGGAGCCGAGCGCCGCGCCCTTGGTTGCGCCGAGGCCGGAGGTGAGCAGGCCGCCGACCTCGCCCGAGACCTCTTGTGTTTTTTCTGCGGCGCTCAGTTCGTCGTCGGTCAGGGTGGAGGCGACGCTCGCCACGCCGAGCACGGCGTTGAGGGCGGGGATGCAGCGGCCGCCCCCTTCAGTGCGGTCAAGGCGCCCTTGCTTGCGGCAAAGGGTCCCTTGGCGCCCTGCAGAACTTTGCCGCCCAAGTTGCTGCCGGCAGCGGCGATGCGGGCGGGCCGGCCATGCGCCGCCGGTAGCGTCGATGCAGGCGAACAGCAGGCGGTTGCGGGCGAACACCCCGCGTAGGCTGTTGGTCAGGCTTCGGCTGCCGCCGAACGGGCCGCGGCCGCGCGAACGCGCGACGGGCCTGCCGTCCGCTCCGTAGAGTTGGATGTCCTTGGCCGGGCCTCGCGGACGCCCGAGGGGTTTGCCGTCGCCTGCGGGAAGCGGCCTGCCTTGGCCGGCGGACAGGTTTCTCCCAGCCGTTTTGCTCGTGAATTGCCAAAGACGTTTCCCGAGCCGGGAGGAGAGTCTTCCCAGCGACACGATCGTACCGACCGCGTTGATCGTGCCCACCGTGCGGTCGTAGCGGGGAGACGGTCGCCGTGCCGGAAGGGATCGATGCGGGGTTTGCCTACAATCCGGGGCCCGCGGGCGCGCGGCGGGCGGAGATTTCGCGGCTGTTCGCCGAGCGGCTGGCGGACACCGTAGAGGGCAACGCAGCCTATATCTACGAGTGGGACGAGCAGAACCGCGAGAGAAAGCGCAATAAGCACGGTGTGGACTTCGCCGCGATGCTTTATTTCGATTGGGAAGCGGCGCCGGAACCGAAAAAATGGTGGGAGGCGAAAGCCGGAGAGTGGCGCTGGGAGACCGAAGGCTACATCAGCGACACACTGCACCGCGTGGCCTATACCGAGCGCGACGGGCGGATGCGCATCATCACGCTGTTCCCCCTGGACGACGAGAACGAGCTACACTGATGGCGATGGGTATGCGGCCGGGAGACAAACTGACGCCCGAGCAACTGGACAGGCTTAAGGCCCGCGTCGCCGGCGACCCCGACGCGCTGAAATCCCTGGAAGTGCGCGAAGACCCCTCAATTCCCTCTGTGCCCTGGGAAGAGGCAGCTAAAGAGCTACCGTTTTTGCGGGCTGTAGCGGCGCGGCGCAAAAGCGCGTAGAGCGGGTCGGCCGCTGCACCCGCTGCCGTTTTTCTTCCACTTTCCACTTTCCACTAGCCACTATCCACTGTACGCGGGCGCCGGTACGGCAAAGCAGTTCAACTGTCATGCTGTCGCAAACCATGTGGCCAATCGTTGCAATTCAAGTGGCCGCGTACACTCAGCCGGGCGTAGTCCCGCGCGCCGAGGCGGCGCGCTTCGTCGGGACTCAACTCCAGCAGATGCGACAACAGCGCAATGGAGCGCCCCATTGCGGTCTTCTCGCGCTGGATCGTCTCGAAGTCGAGCGCCGTCGGTTCGCGCAACTCGATCTCGCTGCGCGGCCCGGATGTGGAATCGCTGGCAGACAAGAGGCTGTAGCGAACGGGGAAAGCCGCCCGCTCGGCCTGGACCGCGCGGGTATTGTCGTCGCGTGGCAAATCTTCGTATCTCGCCATCGTGTCTCCTGAGCGAATAGGCAAGCGCCGCGCCTCCCTTGCCGCTCCAGGCAGCGGTTGTTTCGACTCGCGCATCGGAACTCGCGACGGTTTTCAGGTCAACTCCTCGTAGGCCGCAGGCTCGCCGGAAGGCGACGCGTACAACTCGGAAGGCAGCGGCGGGCATTCGCCTTCGACAGCCGCGCCCAGGCGCAGGCGCTGCTTCCAGCTCAGCGACCAGAGCGCCGCGCCGCGCTCGTCGATCTCCACCGAGTAGAGGTTGTCGGCGCGAAGTTGCTCCGGCGCGCCGATGCCGTCCAAGCCCCAGCGCGCGCGGGGAATGTGGACCAGCAGGGCATCCGCCAGATTGCGCGCGGCCTTGCCCCGCGGCAGCCCCGGCGCATCGCTCGTCACGACGTAAAGCGCCAACTCCAGATCGGCGTAAACCTGCATGTCCGCGGCGGCGACGAGCGTCCGCGGCGCGCCCAGGCAGACAGCGTAAACCGCCGGCGCGGGCGCCGCGATGCGGCGCAATTCGGCGGCGTCGAAACGCCCGTCGTGCGGCGCGCAGACCGCCAGCTCGGGCAGCAGCGCGGACAGGTCGGCACAGATGGCGGCAAGCAGTTCGTTCATAAACAAGGGTTCGTGGAGAACAACGGCGCTCTCCGCTAGCCACTGTTCTGACAGCCGGCCGCTCCTGTCGCCAAGTCCGAAGCTTTTCAGTAGGCGCGCCGAGGCGCGAGTCCCTACTCCTTGTTATCTACTTACAGTGTCCTGGCCATCCACTTGACCTCGCCGACGACCGCGGCGTCGGGGGGCCACGGCGCGGGCGGCCAGGAGGGGTGGTCGCTGACCATCAGCCAGCCGCCGGCGTCCTTGACCGCCCGCTTGACGACCAGACCGCCGTCCGCGCGAACCACGTAGATATGTCCGTCGAGCCGCCGCCGCCGCCGGTGATCCACCAGGATCGAGCAGTTCTCCGGCAAGGTCGGCTCCATCGATTCGCCCATCACCTCGATCACGCTGCACTGGGCCGGGTCGAGCGCGTGACGCTCCAGCCAAGCCCGCCGAAAGCCCACGTAGCCCGTTACCGTCTCGTCTATCTCCGCCGCTCCGCCGCCCGCGGCCGCCGCCAACTCCCGCACCCCGACGAGCCGCGTCTCCGGAAATTCTGCGGCTTCGTCCCGCATTCCCGGTTGCGCCTGCGCCGCGGCGTCCGCGAGCTCGCCGGCTGCCGGCGGAGAAGACGGCGGCAAGCGAGAAAGAATCTCGTGCAGCAATGCTTCGGCTTTTCCGGCCTGTGCAGCAGGATTGTCGGCCGCGGCGGCGCCCTGCGGCGGACCGATGTAGATCTCCAGGCCGAGAGCGGAAGCCGCCGCCTCGATCGTCGAGCTCAAAGCCGCGCGCCCGTCCAGCAGTCCGCGAACCCTGCCCAGCGGAATTGCGGTCCGCGCGGCAAACGGCCGCAATCCCTCTGTCGCCACGCGCCGCCGCACCTCTTCCCGCAGCCGCTCGATTCCCTGTCTTGCTGGCCTGCGCAGCGGTGTTTCCGGCCTGCGCAGCAGTTTTTCCGGTCCGTGCAACGGCTGTGTCATCACTGACACGATTATAGCGGGTAACGGATAACAAAGAGCCGCGGGCCGCGGCTCTTTTCGACCCGCAGCTCGCAATTGGCGCTTGGCAAAGCGCTTACTGAAGCGCTTCGGTCTTGGCGGACGCGCGCGCCGCCGTCAAGCTTTCTGTGTTGCTAATAACATGATCGTGTTATGATTAGCACGGAAAGATGTCTGATCGCACTTTGCAAAATCTTCGCCCGGCACAAGCAGCGCAGCCTCTCCACGATTTCTCGTTTGGCTACCGGCAGCGGCGAAACCATTGCGCGCCTGGAGCGCGGCGGCGCCATCACCACGCGGCGCGCCGACCGCGCCGTGCGCTATCTTGCCGAACGCTGGCCGGCGGACCTGGACTGGCCTGCCGATATCCCGCGCCCGCAGCCGCGCCTAAAGAAAACCGCGGAGAAGACGGCGTGACTGCTGCGCAGGCCGAAAACACTGCTGCGCAGGCCGGCAAGACGGAACGCGTCTTCACTGCCCATGAAATCGCCGCCGCGCTGCAAATCAGCAGGCAGGCCGTGCAGCAACGCGCCGCGCGCCGGCGTTGGCCCTACGCGCAGAGCGGCGGCGAGCGCCGCCTTTACCGTTTCGCCGACCTTCCCGCCGATGTCCGTCAAGCGCTCTCTCGGTCCGACTCCGCCGCCGCGAAGCGACCTGAGACCGGCTTCCCGCAAGCCGCGGTTCGTTTTGCCTACGACCGGGAATCGTTGTGGAGCCACTACGCGCGCCGGCCCGCCAAGGCCAAGGCCGAAGCGCAGCGCCGCCACGCGCTGCTGCTGCGGGCGGAGGCGCTCATGGAAGCCGGACGGCCGTTGATCCAGGCGTTGCGCGCCGTTGCCGAGTCCGACGGGAAAACGAGTTGGCAGACGCTGCGCCGCTGGCGCGGCGCCGCGCGCCGCTACGACCGCGCCGACTGGCTGCCCGCGCTGCTGCCCAACTATCGCGGCCGCGCCAAAACCCCGATCGACCCGCGCGTCTGGGACTACATCCGCGCCGACTATTTGCGGCCCGAGCAGCCCACCCTCGCAGCCTGCTACGACCGCCTGCTCGAAGCCGCTCGCGAGCGCGGCTGGACCGTGCCCGCCCGGCGCACCGTCGCGCGCCGCATCCACGACCTTCCCGTCGAAGAGCGCGTGCTGCTGCGCGAGGGCGAACACGCTCTGCTGCGGCTCTATCCTGCGCAGCAGCGCAGCGTGCGCGATCTGCGCGCGGGCGAGTGGATCTGCGGAGACGGCTACCGCCACAACGTGTTCGTGCGCGGCGCGGACGGCCGCATCTTCCGGCCCGTGACCTGGGTTTGGGCCGATGTTTACTCCCGCCGCATCCTGGCTTGGCGGACGGGGGAAACCGAGCACGGCGGGTTGGTGCGGCTGGCCCTCGGCGATCTGATCGACCGTTACGGCATCCCCGCCGCCGCGGTCGTCGACAACAGCCGCGCCGTCGCCGGCAAATGGCTGACCGGCGGCGCGCCGACGCGCTACCGCTGGCGGCCGCGCGAGGACGACCCGCTCGGCCTGTTGCCCGCGCTGGGCATCGATATCCATTGGACCAGCGTCCAGGCGGGCCGCGGCTGGGGTCAGGCCAAGCCGGTCGAGCGCGCCTTCGGCATCGGCGGCTTGGGCGAGGCGGTGGACCGGCATCCGCTGCTGGCCGGCGCCTATGCCGGCGCCTCCACGGCCGCCAAGCCGGCGAATTACGATCCACGCAACGCCGTCGACGCTGCGGCTTTCGGCCGCGCCCTGGAGGAAGGCATCCGCGTCTGGAACGCGCGTCCCGGCCGCCGCACCGAAATCTGCGCCGGCAGGCTCAGCTTCGACCAAGCCTGGCAGGAATCGTATCGCGCTTCCTGCGTCCGCCGCCCGACTGCCGAGCAGATGCGCATGTGCCTGCTGGCGGCCGAGGGCGCGCGGGTCGGCCGCGACGGGACGGTGACGCTTGCCGCCGGCCGCGCCGCCGCCGGCGAAAAAAACCGCTACGGCGCCGACGCCCTGTTGCAGGTCGTTGGCCGTCGCGTTGTCGCGCGTTACGACCCAGCGCGGCTGCACGACGCAGTCCACGTTTATACCCTCGACGGCCGCTATCTGTGCGCCGCCGAGTGCATCCAGGCCGCCGGCTTCGGCGACAGCGCGGCCGGCCGCGCTGTCGCCCGCGTCCGACGACGCAAGCTGCGCGCCGCGAAAGAAATTGCCCGCGCCGAGCAACGCATAACGGCGGCTGCGGCTGCGGCGATGCTGCCCTCCGGCGTCGGCCGCCCGCCGCCGCCGGAGGAAACGGTCGTAGAGTTCCCCGGCTCGGCGCCTGCTCCGCAGGTGGCCGGGGAGAGGGAAGAAGACCTGACGCTCTGGGCGGACGACCTGATCCTGGCGCTGGCGGCGGAACAGGGAGGCGCGAAATGAAGTTGCGCGCCGCGGGCGGCAAGCCCGCGGACGGCATGTAAGGAGTGGAAACGATGAGCTGGAGATGGCTGATCGCCGGATTGATCGCCGGCTACATATGGGGATTCGGGGCGCGGGCGGACCGCGCCCGCGAGGAAGGGCGCGAGGACGGCGTCCGTGCTGCCTGGGAGGCGTGCGAATCGTGGGCTGCCGGCCGGCCCGCGCGGGATGTGCGCCCATGACTGCTGCGCAGGCCGGAAAAACTGCTGCGCAGGCCGGAAAAACTGCTGCGCAGGCCGGAAAAACTGCCGCCCAGACCGGCAAGACCGCTGCCCAGGCGCCGCCGGTCGTTGCCGGCAGGCCGCAGCAGCCCGCCGACCCCGGTCTGCTGCGGCGCACGCGGGCGGCGCTCGCTGCGGACGGTCTCTCGCAGGCCCGCGCCGCGCAACAGATCGGCATTTCCGGCGCGGCGCTCAACCAATGGCTGGCCGGCAAGTACAGAGGGCAGGCGGCGGCGGTCGAAGCCAAGGTCTCGCGTTGGCTGGACGCCCGCGCGGAGCGGGCGGCGACGGCCGCGCAACTGCCCGCCGCGCCGGCGTATATCGAGACGCCCGCCTCCCGGCGTATCGCCGCGGCGCTGAGCTGGGCGCAGATGGCCGCCGATCTGGTCGTCGCGTACGGCGGCGCGGGCATGGGCAAAACCGTCTCCGCCCGCGCTTACGCCGCCGGCCGGCCCAACGTCTGGACGGCAACCATGACGCCCGCCGCGCAGTCCCTCGGTCCGTGTCTCGAACGCGCTGCCGCCGCTTGCGGGCTGCGCCCGGCGTTTTCGCGGCAGGTCCGCGCAGCGCAGCGCGAAGCCGATCTGCTGGAACGATTGGACGGCTCGCGCGGTCTGCTGATTATCGACGAGGCGCAGCACCTCAGCGTCCGCGCCCTGGAAGGGCTGCGCGGCATCCATGACGCCGCCGGCGTCGGACTTGCCCTGCTGGGCAACGAGATGCTTTACGCCCGACTGACCGGCGGCGCCCGCTCCGCCGAGTACGCCCAGTTGTTCAGCCGCATTGGCCGCCGCGTCCGCCTCGCCCGCGCCTCGGCGGGCGACGTGGACGCCCTGCTCGCCGCCTGGGGGCTGACCGACGCCGGCATCCGCGCGGCGGCGCTTGATATCGCCCGCCGGCCCGGAGCCCTGCGCGGACTGACCAAAACCCTGCGGCTGGCGGCGCTGCTCGCCGCCGGCTCGCCGCGCCGGGCCGCGGACGACGATGCGCCGGCGGCCAAGATCGAGTTGCGGCACATCGCCGCGTCCGCCAAAGACCTCACGGGAAGAAACGCCATGAGCATCGCCGACATAGCCGGGTTGTGCCGCGCCTACGCCGACGCCCGCGAACGGCTGGCCGAAACCACCGAGCAGATCCGCGCGTTGCAGCGCCAAGCGCTGCGGACTCGGCTGCGCGGCCTGCGCAACCGGGCTGCTGAGGTCGCGGCCGCGCGCGCCGCGCTGCGCGAAGCCGTCGAGTGCAATCCCCAATTGTTCAAGCGGCCGCGCACCCCGCGCCCTCGAAGGCGTCAAAGTCGGCTACCGCAAGCGGCCCCGGCCGCATCGAATGCGACGAGGCCCGCACCATTGCCCGTATCCGCAAGCTGTACCCCGATCGCGAGACCGACTTGGTGCGCGTGCGGGAAAACCTCGACTGCGCCGCCCTCAAACGACTCGACTCCAAGACTTTGGCCGCGATCGGCGTCTCGATCGCGGCGGTGGACGACGAAATTGTCATCGCTGTCGCCGGAGCGGATCTCGACCGGTTGGTCGACGCCATGCTCGCCGACCTCGACGACGAGGAGGCGCAAGCGTGACCGCCGCGCAGTCCCCCGCCGAGGCCGAGCGCCGCCGCCGCGAGTTGGCCGCCATCCACATCGCCGTCCGGCGGCCTCGGCCTGGACGACGACGCCTACCGCGGCATGTTGTCTGCCGTCGCCGGCGTCCGTTCCGCCGCCGATCTCGACGCGCGCGGCCGCGCCCAAGTGCTCGACCGCCTGCGCAGCCGCCGGAATCCGCCCCGCCCCCGAGCCGGACAAGCGCCGGCTCATAGCAAAAATTCGCGCCTTGCTCGGAAGCCGCCCCGAAGCCTATGCCGAGGCGGTCTTGCAGCGCATGACGGGCCATCCCCACCGCGCCCCGCTGGCCTGGGCGACGCCCGAGCAACTGCGTAAGGTCGTTGCCGCGCTCAACTACGACGCCCGCCGCAAAAGGAGACGGCAATGACGGCAGCGGCATTCGATCTGTCCACTCTCGGCTCTTCGCTTTCCATTGTCCGGAGATTGCCGCCAACGCTGCGGGAAATCCACGATCTGCTCGGCCGGCAGGGAACCCTGACGTTGGTTGAGCGCTACGGCGGCACGCATGTCCACGTGCCGCGCCGCTGCCGGGATAACCACGAGTTGGCCGTCCTGCTGGGCCGCGAGCCGGCCGCGCGGTTCATCCGGCATTTCGCGGGCGTGCGCCTCTACATCGCCAAAATGGACGCCGTGCTGCGCGCCGTGCGCGACGCCGAGATCCGCAAACTCTATGACGCGGGGCTTTCGGCGGCGCGACTGGCGCAGAAATACGGGCTCAGCGAACGGCGCGTATGGTCGATCCTCAAGCAAGCGGACCGCTAACCCGCGCCGCTTACGGGCGCTCCCAAGAGCCGGATTCCGCCGAGCGGAACACGGCGTCGATGACGCGCATCCCCTGCACGGCGTCTTCGAGGGGAAATTCCAGCGGCTCGCCGCTGCGGACGGCGCGCGAGAAAGCGTTGCCCTGCTCGGCGTATTGATCGACGACGGGAAACTCTTCGACCGCGGCGCTTGCGCCCCCCAATCGGCTGCCGTCGTCGACGAAGATGCGGCAGGGCTTGTCCGGCGGGGCGTTGAAGGGGATTTCGATTTCGATGCGCGCTTTCGTTCCGCAGATTTGCATCCGCTGGTAGGGCGCCAGTTGGGTGGAGCAGGTAAAGCTCGCGTGCCCGTTGGGGAAATCGAGGATCGCCGTCGTCAGGCGGTCGATCTTCCATTCGGGGTCGCGTTCGATCAGGCCGACCACGCGCGTCGGCTCCGTCTCGAACAAAAACCGCGCGCCGACGATGGGGTAGCAGCCGATGTCGTACAGCCCGCCGCCGCCGATCGCGGCCATGTTGCGGATGTTGCCCGGGTCGCGGTTGTAGTAGCTGAACAGTCCCTGCACCGCGCGCAACTCGCCGACCGCTCCCGAGCGCACCAGTTCACGGGCGCGCCTCCACTGTGGATGCAGGCGCACCATGAACGCCTCCTGGATGAGCACGCCGGCGCGGTCGCGGGCCTCGACGAGCGTTTGCGCCTCCGCGGCGGTCAAGGCCGCCGGCTTTTCGCAGAGCACGTGCTTGCCGGCCTCGGCCGCTTGCATGGAAAGCGGAACGTGGAGGTGGTTGGGCAGCGGATTGTACACCGCTTCGATTTGCGGATCGGCCAGCAACTCGGCGTAGGAACCGTAGGCTTTGGGAATGCCCAATGCGTCTGCCGCCGCCTTGGCCCTCTCGATGTCGCGGGAGGCGATCGCCGCGACGTCGCAGAGCTCCGCCCGCTGCATCGCCGGGATGACCTTGACCGTGCCGATTTTGGCTGTGCTGAGAACGCCCCAGCGGACGGGCCGCATTACATGTATCCGCCCGTCTTGCCGGCGGCCGCGGGCTCGTCCGCACGGATGTCCATTTGCGCAACCATCGCCTTGAAGCCGTTCAGCAGCACCGACATGTCGGTGCCGCACACCAGGAAGCGCGCCCCGTGGTCCTGCGCTCGTTTCAGCATGCGGGTATTGCCGAAGTGAACGCCCGGCGCGACGCCGGCCTTGTTGCAGGCGTCGACCATGCGGTCGAACGCTCTCCAGAAAACAGGGTTCTCGAAGTCGCCGGGGATGCCCAGCGATACCGACAGATCGAACGGCCCCACCATTGTCGCGTCCACGCCTTCGACCGCGACCATTTCGTAGATGGCGTCCACGCAAGGCTGCGTTTCCATCTGGATGACGACCATCGACTCTTCGTCGGCCGAACGCATCTCGGCGGCCGCACCCTTGAAATCGAGATCGGTCACGATGCTGCGTAGTCCGTAGCCGCGGCGGCCCTTGGGGGGAAACTTCATGCAGGAGACGATCTTCTCGACTTCGGCGATGGATTCCGTGCGCGGGTTGATGACGCCCATCGCGCCGACGTCGAGCGTGCGCGCCAGAAAGAAGTACTCCGCTTGCGGCACGCGCACCAAGGGTACGACTCCGGCGGACTTGGCGACTCGAACGAAGTTCTGGATGTCGTCGAACCCCGTCCGCGCGTGCTCGCTGTCGATGAAAAAGAAATCGAGGCCGGCCGCTTTGACCGCCATCACGATCTCGGGATTGAAGCAGTCCGTAATGCAGGTGCCCAGAACGGAGCCCCCAGTCTGCAAAACGGCTTTGATCTTGTTTTTCTGCATAGGTAATTGAATGTTGTACCACAGTATCCGGCGGCTGCCGCGGGTATAATCCAGGCGATGAAAAGAAGTCCTTGGGGAAGCATTTTAGCGGTCGCCGGTCTGTTGGTCGCCGGAGTCTTCGCCTTGCTCGCGCCAAGCCCGGCGCAGCGCGCCAACGGAGACGATTACATGTCCGCGGCATTGCGGCGGGAGGTCGAGGCGTTCAAAACCGCTCTGCGCGGGGGACGAACGACAGCGGACAACCTCGAGGCCCGCGCGGATACGCTCTGGCGGTGGATCAACGCTTATGCGCTCACCGGGGGGCCTGTGCCCGTCAACGCGACGCGCAGCATCGGCAACGCCGTTCGCGCGCTCAACGAATGGAAGCGCGGCGGGCCGACGCCGCCGGCGGCCGTCCTGCGGGACATCGACCGGTTCGGCTACGAGTTCGCGCTCAAGGACGAAGAGCCGCGCGCCTTGGGAAAAATCACGCTCCGGGTCGACGAGCCTGTCGCGGCGGGATCGTGGCAAACCATCGAACAAACCTACGCCGTCGGCGCGCGGCCGATCGAGCAGGGCGGGGTCATTATGGTCGCCGTCAACTCCAGAGCGACGCCGGTTTGTTGCAGAACGGCGATCCCGGCGCGGATCATTACGTCTCGGTCCGCACGTCGAACCCGAACGCGCGCCTGGTCAAGACGACGACTTCCTGGTCGGGAATGCACGGCGGCTTCCGCAGCCCCGCCGACTTGCCGTCTTTCAAGGTTGCGGAAGGGAGACTGGACCCCGGCGACACGGTGACCGTCGTTTACGGAGACCGTTCCGGCGGATCGAAAGGCTGGCGGCAGCAGACGTTCGAGAGCGATCAGGCGTTGCTGCCGCTGTATATCGATCTTGACGGCAGCGGAAATTTTCTGACGCCCGCCTGGCCCGGCTTTCGGGTCGCGGGAGGCGTGGCGAGCGGCGTCAGCGTCGTCGTCCCTTCGGTGGTCGAGCCCGGAGAGAAATTCGATGTCTCGATCCGTTGGGAAGACAAGATCTACAACCGTGCTACCGGCGGCGCGCCCGCGGCGGTCGTTACGGTCAACGGAAAGCAGGTGAGGAAACTGGCGGCGGGCGAACCGGCGCTAAACGTTCTCAAGGGCCTCGCGCTCGACCGCGAAGGGGCGTTCCGCTACGAAGTACGCTCCGCCGACGGCAAGATCGGCGGCCGCAGCAATCCGGTCTGGGTGCGCAACGATCCGCCCTACCGCGTGTTCTGGGGGGAAACGCATACGCACACGGCGATGGCCGAGGGCCAGGGCTCGCTCGACGGGTCGTACCGCTACGGCCGCGACGACGCCCGCCTGGACTTCATGGGCATTTCCGAGCACGATTCGTGGCTCGACGACGCCGAGTGGCGGGCGATGCAGCGCGCGGTCGAGAAATACACCGAACCGGGCCGGTTTGTCGCCTTCCTCGGCTACGAATGGTCGGTGGCCCGCGCGCAAGGCGGCCATCACAACGTATTTTTCCGTTCTTCGAAGAGCGCCCGCGTGGGCAAGCAAATCGCCCCCGACTTGTCGTCTTCTTTACCAGGGCCTGCGCGCCCGTTATAACACCCGCGACGTGGTCGCCATCCCGCATGCGCATCAGGCGGGCGATTGGCGGCGCAACGATCCCGACATCGAAAACCTGGTCGAGATCATGTCGATGCACGGCACGTTCGAGTGGTTCGGAAACTACTATCTGCGCAACGGTCATCAGATCGGCTTTATCGCCGCCTCGGACGATCATCGGTCGAAACCCGGCTACAGTTCCGTCTCCGCGTCCAGCGAAACGACGCCGCTGCAGCAATTCGGCGGGCTGGCGGCGGTAATGGCGCCCGAGAAGACGACCGACGCGATTTTCGACGCGCTCAAGGAGCGGCGGTCTTACGCCGTGACCTCGGCGCAGCGCATCCTGATCGACATGGAGTTGAACGGCGCCGGCATGGGCAGGCGCATTCCGTTCACGGCGGAACGCCGCATTCGAGCGCGCGCGATGGGCACGGCGCCCATCACCGAGGCCGCGGTCGTGAAGAACGGCGAGGTCGTTTACGTCAAACGTCCGTCGCAGACGACGCTGCAAAGCAAGAGCCGCGTGGTCGTTGGATTCGAGTCGTCGTCCGAGCCTTTCTTCCGCGACAATCCGCGGCCTTACCGCCTGTGGAAGGGCGAGTTGCGCGTCGCGAACGCGAAGCTGACGGGCCTGCGCGCGCTCAACTTCGACAACCGCCACAGGGAATTCGCCTCCGCCGCAGGCAACAGCGTGAAGTTTCTGACCCGGACGCGCGGACGCGCGGATACGCTGATGCTGGAGCTCGACGGCGCAAGTCCGGCGACCGAGATCGCGGTCGTTCTGGACGAAGCCGAGGAATGCTGCAAGGCGCCGATCCCGATACGTCCGTTGATGACGATTCCCGCACAAACGGTAACTGTGAAGCTGAGCGAGCTCGCCGGCGGGCACGTCGTCAAGCCGACGCCGTTCGGCAGCGACCCCGACAAGATCGTCCTGCAGATCATCGGCGACGAGCAGCCCCTGGACTACGATTTCGAGTTCGTGGACGCCGGCAAGGCGGCGCATGGGGATTACTACTACGTCAGGGTGGAGCAGCTTGACGGCGCGCGGGCGTGGTCGTCGCCGATCTGGGTCGGCGGCGAGCAGCCGCGATGACGGGCTTTTTCAGCGCTCGGAAACCGCTTACGCGAGCGAAAATTTCCGGATCACGGGATCGGCTTCACCAACGTAACCGTGACGCCGGCGATGCCGGCGGCCACGATCCAAAGATACCGGTAAAGCCGGGCTTCCAGCGCGGCCAAGTCGGTCTTCGTTGCAACGTTCCCGCCCATGGCGCCGCCAACCGCGGCGACAACGGCCTCGGCCTGGGCTTCCCCGAACCCGGTTTCTTTGAGCGCCTTTGCGGTATTGAGAGTATCGCCTGCG
This sequence comes from Bryobacterales bacterium, assembly GCA_965214915.1. Taxonomy (GTDB): domain Bacteria; phylum Acidobacteriota; class Terriglobia; order Bryobacterales; family UBA6623; genus CATQHP01. The sequence continues at coordinate 403,443 of CBDCCP010000003.1, forward strand.
AACGCCGCCATGCACTTTGCATCCCACTTCAGGAGGAGCTTCAAACGGAGGCGGTAGAATAGGCTGGGTTTTCTGCTTGGCGGACGTTCGACGGTCACGGCTCGAGGCGCGGGGCGGCCACATGAAGTTTTTGCGCCGGGCGTGTCTGCGGCATGGAGGCGGCTCGGCGGTCGCGATTGCGCTCGCGTTTCTCGCCTGTGCCCACTGCCTGCGGGGCGCTCCGCCGAATGCCGCCGGGGCGGAATTTTTCGAGAGAGAGATTCGTCCTCTGCTGGCCGCGCATTGCTACGCTTGCCACGGCCCCGGGACGCAGACGCCGATGGCCGGTCTGCGCGTCGATAGCCGCGAGGGCTTGCTCCGGGGCGGCGCCTCCGGGCCGGCGATCGTGCCGGGTCATCCCGAGCGGAGCCGCCTGATCGCCATGATTCGCGGCAAGCCGCTTTCGATGCCGCCGACGGGGCGCTTGCCGGACAGCCGCATCGAGGCGCTGGTCGAGTGGGTGCGCGCGGGCGCTCCCTGGCCGCAAGCGCCGCCGGCGCTTCAATCGCAACCCGGCGTCTTCGACCTCGAAGCCCGCAGGCGCGCGCACTGGGCCTGGCGGCCGGTGAGTCCGACGGAGCCGCCAGCGGTTCTCGATCCGACTTGGCCGGCCAACGCCGTCGACAACTTTCTGCTGGCCAAGCTGGAAGAGCGCGGGCTGCAGCCGGCGCCGCCGGCCGACCGCTATGCGTTGATGCGGCGGCTGAGCTTCGCTCTGACCGGCTTGCCCCCGGCGCCGGAGGAAATCGAAGCATTCGTCCGCGACGAATCGCCCCAGGCGTATGCGCGGCTTGTCGACCGTCTGTTGGCCTCGCCCCACTTCGGCGAGCGTTGGGCGCGCCACTGGATGGACCTGGTGCGCTACTCGGAATCGCACGGCAGCGAGGGAGACCCCCTGGTTCCCGAGGCGTGGCGCTACCGCGACTACCTCATCCGCGCCCTGAACAACGACACGCCCTACGACCAGCTCGTACGCGAAGCCCTGGCTGGGGATCTGCTCGAATCGCCGCGCGTCAACGCCGAGGAGCGCATCAACGAATCGATGCTCGGAACCGCGCACCTGCGGATGGTCGAGCACGGATATCAGCCGGTCGATCCGCGGGAGGACCGCATCAAGTGGGCCGACAACCAGATCGACGTGTTCTCGAAGGCGTTTCAGGCGCTGACGATTTCGTGCGCCCGCTGCCACGACCACAAGTTCGATGCGATCAGCCAGAAGGATTTTTACGCTTTGTTCGGCGTCTTTTACGGGGCGCGGCCTACGCAACGGGCGATCGACGACCGCGGAACGCTCGATCTCCACCGCGGGGCTCTGGCGAAGCTGAAATCCCGGATTCGCGACGGCTTGGCGGCCGAGTGGCTGGCGGCGACCGAAAGCCTCGGCAGCGAATTGCTCGCCAGCGACTCCAACCGCGTCCTGGCCGCGCTCGGCGATGCGGCCTGCGATCCCGAAAGCTCGCTCTACCTCTGGCCGGCGCTGCGCGGCAAGAGCGGAGACGAATTCCGCAGGGCATGGAATAAGCACAGGCAACAATGGCGCAAGGAAACGGCTGCGCGCGAGGCGTTCAACGCCGAAAATTTCGAGAGCTTTTGGGATCTGACCGGCGACGCCTATGAACAGTGGATCGGTCACGGGGTCGGACGCCCCGAAGAGCCGTCCGCGCCGGGCGAGTTCGCCGTCCTGCACGAGGGCGATCGAATCCTCGAAGGCATCTATCCGAGCGGCGTTTACACGCATCTGTTGTCCACGAAGCATGCGGGGGTGATGCAGTCTCCCCGCTTCACGATCGATAGCGATTTCACCAGCGTGCGCATGCTGGGCGGCGGCATGAGCTACGCCCGACTGATGATCGAAAACTACGCCGTGCCCCGGGGCGGCATCTACGAGTTGCGCCGCAGCCCCAGGAGCGGCCGAATGGAATGGCTGCGCTGGAAGACAGACTTCTGGAAGGGTTTCAGCGCATACGTCGAATTCACCACGCGGGAAGATTCGACCAACTTTTTCCTCGATCCCGTCGACCGCGCGAAGAAGCCGCGGCCGGAGCGCCCCGATCACGGCCGTTCGGCCATCGGGGCGGCCGCAGTCGCCTTTCATAACAACGAAGAGACGCCGAAAGAAACGATAAGCCCGCTCGCCTACGTTTTCGCGCAAGAGACGCCCGGCTCTCCGGAAGAGTTGAGCGCCCTGCTTGTCCGCCTCTTGCGGCAGGCGGTCGAGGCTTGGCGCGGCGGACGGCTCAGCGAGGCGCAGGCCGCTTTCCTGGACGATTTCATTCGCAAAGGCATCCTGCCCCGCTCGCTCGACCGCTTGCCAAGCGTTCGGCAGCCGGTCGAGGAGTACCGCCGTCTCGAAGCCGAGATTTCCATTCCGCGCCGGGCGCCCGGCGTTGTCGACGAGGGCGCTGCGGATCAGCCGCTGTTGATCCGCGGCGATCCCCAGAAACCGGGAGAGCGCGTTCCCCGCCGTTATTTGAGCGCACTCGGCGGCGCCGCTTACGCCAACCCGCGAACCGTCCGCCTGCAGCTCGCGGAAGAAATCGCCAGTCCGTCGAATCCTCTGACCGCGCGGGTGATGGCGAACCGGATTTGGCATTACCTGTTCGGCAGGGGCATCGTCGCTACGCCCGACAATTTCGGCGTTTTGGGCGCGCGGCCCAGCCACCCCGAGTTGCTGGATTTTCTGGCCGAGCGGTTTGTCCGCAGCGGCTGGTCGATCAAGGAAACGATCCGCCTGCTGGTATCGAGCCGGGCATACCGCATGAGCAGCGAGCCGTCCGCGCAGGCAAGAGAGACCGATCCGTCGAACAAGCTGCTCCAGCACATGCCGGTGCGCCGCCTCGAAGCCGAAGCGATCCGCGATGCGCTCCTGGCGGCGGCGGGAAGGTTGGACGCCTCGCTTTACGGCCCTCCGGCGGAACGCCCGCGCGCATACGACGGCGATACCGGAGCCGACACGGAGAAAACTGCGTACGACGACGGCCGGCGGCGCAGCATTTACCTGGAAATCAGCCGCAACGTCCCGCACCCGTTGCTGGAAGTCTTCGATCAGCCCCGGCCCGCGACAACGCGCGGACAACGCGATGCGACCAATGTGCCGGCGCAATCGCTGGCTTTGCTGAACAGCGCGTTCGTCATCGATTTGGCGCGGGAGTGGGGGCGGGCGGCTGGCCCGGGGAGAAGCCCACTCGGTGAGCTCCCGGGTGAACTACATGTTTCTGAAAGCGCTGGGCCGCCGCCCTTCCGCCGAGGAGCGCGATTGGGCGGCGGCGCATGTCGGCGCTCTCGCCGAAATGTACGGCGCCTCCGAAGTTTCGGTCCTGCGCAGCCCCGAGGTATGGCAGGGCCTCGCGCATGCGTTGTTCAACTTCAAGGAATTCATCTATGTTCGCTAGGGGTGCCATGCAACTCGACCCGCGCTACCGTTTTTCTCCGCGGCGCAGCATCGGCCGGCGCGAAATGCTGCGCCGCGCCTCCACCGGCTTCGGCATGCTCGCGCTCGCCGCTCTGACGGCCGAGCGGCCTCGCGCCGCGGCAACGGACGGCCGGGCCGGGGCGCATTCGCCGACGAAAAGGCCCCACTTTCCCCCAAAGGTCAAAAACGTCATCTTCTGCTACATGTCCGGCGGCATGTCGCAAGTGGACTCGTTCGACCCCAAGCCGCGCCTCGCCGCGGAAGCCGGCCGGCCGATGCCGTTCAAGACCGAGCGGACGATGTTCAACAAAGACGGAACGATCTACCCCAGCCCGTGGGAGTTCAAGCGGTACGGCGCAAGCGGCATGGAGATCAGCGGTATCTTCCCCCATATCGGATCGGTCGCTGACGAACTCTGCGTCATTCGTTCGATGACGGCGAAGTTCATGGAGCATGCCCAGGGGAATTTCTATTTCCACTGCGGTGCGCCCTTTTCGGGATTCCCCAGCATGGGCGCCTGGATCAGCTACGGCCTGGGCAGCGAAAACCGCAACCTTCCGGGCTTCGTGGCGCTGGGCGGGGGCGGCATACCGATCGGCGGCATCAATCTGGTCGGGAACGGGTTCCTGCCGTCGGTCCACCAGGCTTCGCTGATTCACCCCGGGCGGGACGAGCCTTTGCGCAATATCTCCCCTAAAGCGCCGGACAGGCTGCAGCGCCGGCAGCTCGACTTCGTCCGCCGCATGGACGAGTCGTTTCTGTCCGGCGTCGGCGGGCATGAGCCGATCGAATCCGCCATCGAAAACTACGAAACCGCCTACCGCATGCAGAGCGCCGTGCCGGAGCTGGTCGACCTCAGCGGCGAGAGCGAAGCGACCCTGAAGCTCTACGGCGTGGATGAGGAAACGCCGCGCGGCGTCTATGCCCGCGAATGCCTGATGGCGCGGCGGCTTGTCGAGCGCGGCGTGCGCTTCGTCGAGCTGACGATGGTCAGCACCAAGGGAAAAACCGACGGGATGGGGAACCCTTGGGATCAGCACCAGAGACTCGAAGAGGGACACGGCGCCAACGGCTACACGGTTGACCGGCCCGTTGCGGCTCTGCTCCAAGACCTCAAGGCCCGCGGACTGCTGGACGAAACGCTGGTCGTGTTCTCCGGCGAATTCGGGCGGACGCCTTTCGCCCAGGGAACGGACGGCCGCGACCACAATCCGTTCGGATTCAGCATGTGGCTGGCCGGCGGCGGCGTCAAGAAAGGCTTCGTTTACGGTCAAACCGACGAATACGGCTACCGCGCGGTCGAGAACCCCTGCACCGTCCACGACCTTCACGCCACGATTCTGCACCTGCTGGGCATCGACCACGAGCGCTTGACCTACCGCTTCGGCGGCCGGGACTACAGCCTGACCGACGTTCACGGGCGTGTCATCCGCGATATCCTGGCTTGACGCAGCGCCCGCCGGGATATACTGAAGCCGCTCGGGAGGGAAGACAATGCTCGCATCGACGGGGAACGGATTTGCGTTGCCGGACCGGCGGCGGCTCCTGTGCGCCGTTGTTTGTCTCACAATGGGCTTGGCGGCCTGCGCGGCCGAGGCCGACCGGCCCAATATCGTGATCCTCTTCGCCGACGATCTCGGTTACGGCAGCGTCTCGTGGTACGGCGGCGACATCCCGACGCCGCATATCGACTCGATCGCCGAGAACGGAATCGGCTTTACTTCCGGCTACATGACCGCGCCGGTCTGCAACCCGTCGCGCCCGGGCCTGATGACCGGCCGCTATCAACAGCGTTGGGGGAAAGAACTCAATTCCCAGACCGTAGGCCCGATCGGAGCGCCCCGCAAGATGCTGCCGGTCAGCGAAACGACGATTGCAAGCGCGCTGAAACAACAGGGTTATGTTACCGGGGCCGTCGGAAAGTGGCAGTTGGGCATGGACAGCGGCCATCATCCGCTCGACCGCGGCTTCGATTCCTTCCTGGGAATGCCCTCCGGATCCCGCTTCGTCGATCCCGCCTGGCCTCACGCGCGCATCGCTCCGGGATATGCGGACGAGGGAGAGCCCGACACCTCCGGCAGGCCCCGCGCGCTTTTCCGCGGGCGCGAGCAAATCCCGATGGAGCGCTACTTGACGGACACATTGGGCAGCGCGGGCGTCGACTTCATCGAACGGCACAAAGACGAACCGTTTTTCCTCTACCTCGCGTTCCACGCCCCGCACGGCCCGATTCAAACGATCGACAAGTATTATGAGCGTTTTCCGCACATCGAAAACGAAACGCTGCGCATCTACTCGGCGATGATTAGCGCGCTCGACGATTGGGTCGGCGCCGTCCTCGCCAAGCTGCGGGAGTACGGTCTCGAAGAAAACACGCTGGTCGTTTTCACCAGCGACAACGGCGCGGCGAAAGGCAGCGATGTCGACGGCAAGCGCAACAAGCCGTTGATCGGCCACAAGCGCAATCTTTACGAAGGCGGCATCCGCGTCCCCTACGTCATGCAATGGAAAGGTCGGCTTGAGGGCGGCAGGAAGTACCGCCGGCCCGTCAGCTCTCTGGACCTCTTTCCCACCGTGCTGGCGGCGGCCGGCGCGGAAGATCTCGACAAGCGTCGTCTGGACGGCGTGAACCTGTTGCCCTACCTGAAAGGCGAGAAGGAGGGGCGTCCCCACGAATACCTCTTCTGGCGCTCGGGCCCCAATCGCGCGGCGCGCCAAGGCTCATGGAAGCTGCTGCTGTCGGGGCCGAGCCTGACGCGGCTCTACAACGTCGCGGAAGACCCCGGCGAATCGCAGGACCTCGCGGCCGAGCAGCCGCGACGGGTTCGAAGAATGAAGAAGGCGCTCGACGGCTGGGCCGAAGACAAGGCGCCGCCGAGAGAGGGCGCGCGGAAAGTCGAGACCCGCTTCAACGGGGACGCGATCGAATGGCACATTTGAGACATCCGAGGGTAGCCTGCCCCTTGGTCTCAGCGGAAGCGGAAAACGCTATACTGGATAAAGCTCGCGATTGCAACTGCCCTCAGCCACGGGGGCGGGGGTGGGGATGATTCTAGTAACAGGGGGCGCCGGGTACATCGGCTCGATCACGGCGGCCGCGCTTGTCCGTCAGGGCAGAGACGTATGCGTTTACGACAACTTGTCCCGCGGGTATCGCGACGCGGTCCCGGACGGCGCGCTCTTTCGCCAAGCCGACCTCTCCGACTGCGAAGAGCTCGAGCGCACATTCGCCGAGTTGCCTATCGAGGTGGTGCTGCACTTTGCCAGCTACATCGTTGTCGAGGAATCGATGCGCAACCCGGCAGTCTATTTCAACAATAACGTTGTCGGCGGACTCAACCTCCTGCATGCGGCCCAATCCGCGGGCGTGCGGCGCTTCGTCTTTTCGTCCACGGCCGCGATATACGACGACGCGGACTCCGAGCCGCTCAAGGAAACCAGCCCGCTCAAACCCGCCAATCCCTATGGCGAATCCAAGCTGATGTTCGAGCAGGCGTTGGAGTGGTATCGCAAGATATATGGAACGGAAGCCTTTATCTTTCGTTATTTCAACGTCTGCGGAGCCGACGGCCCTCGCGGCGAGCGCCGCGAGCCCAAGACCCACTTGATCCCTTCGGTGCTGGAAACCGCGGCGGGCAGGCGCGAGTCCATGGTCATTCACGGCGACGATTATCCGACGGCCGACGGCGCCGCGATTCGAGACTACATCCATGTCAACGACTTGGCGGATGCTCTCTGGACGCTCCCGCTGAATTGGCCGGGCGGTACAATCTCGGCGTCGGCCGCGGTCATTCGGTCAAGGAAGTGATCGCGGCGGCCGAGCGCGTGACGGGCCGACGGATTCCGTCCACGGTAGGCCTGCGAAGAGCGGGAGACTCGCCGGTTCGAGTGTCCGACCCGACCCTGGCAAACCGCCGGCTTGGCTGGAAAGCCCGGCGGACGCTCGAAGAAGCCATAGAAAGCTCCTGGGAGTTCATGCAGCGGTACAACCCCGCGGCGTTCACGAACGGCGCGAACCCAAGCGGGCCATATCGCGCCAGTTCGGCCCGGCCTTGATATCGGCAATCAACGGCACGTTGAGCTCGGCCACGCCCTCCATTTCCTCTTTGGCGAGATTGCCCACCGCCTCGACTTCGTTCTCCGGGGCTTCGAACAGCAACTCGTCGTGTACTTGCAGCAACATGCGGGACTGCAGGCGGCCGCTGCGCAGCCGCTCGTCCACGCGCAGCATGGCGAGCTTGATCAAATCGGCGGCGGCGCCCTGAATGGGCGAGTTGACCGCAATTCTCTCGGCGGCGCCGCGGGCGCTCGGATTGCGGCTGTCGAGATCGCCTATCGGCCGGAGGCGCCCGAACATCGTTTTGCTGAACCCGGTCTTGCGCGCGGCTTCGATGGTCTTGTCGACGAATTTCTTGACCGCGGCGTAGCGCTCGAAGTAGCGATCGATGTATTCGCGGGCCTCGCGCTGGGGGATGCCCAATTGCTTGGCCAGCCCGAACGGACTGAGGCCGTAGATAATGCCGAAGTTCACTGCTTTGGCCTTGCGGCGCTCATCGGGCCCGACCAACAGCGGCGCGATGCCGAACACCTCGGCCGCGGTGCGGGTGTGGATATCTTCGCCGCGGCGGAACGCTTCGGTAAGGGTTTTGTCGGCGCATAGATGCGCCAGCACGCGCAACTCGATCTGCGAATAATCGGCGGCGACCAACTGCCGGCCGGGCGCGGCGACGAATGCGGCGCGGATGCGGCGGCCGTATTCCGTGCGCACGGGGATGTTCTGCAGGTTCGGGTTCGATGAAGACAGCCGGCCTGTGGCCGAGCCGGTCGGGTTGAACGTGGTGTGCAAACGGCCGGTCGCTGCGTTGACCGATGCGGGCAGCGCATCGACGTAGGTGTTTTTCAGCTTGGCGAACTGCCGGTAATCGAGCACCTTAACGGCGATGGGGTGCTTGTCCGCCAGGTTTTCGAGCACCTCCAGAGCGGTGGACGGCGTCCCGCTCTTGCCGCGCTTGCCGGGCAGGGGCAGCCCCAGATCGGTGAAAAGAACCTCCGCCAGTTGCTTGGGCGAGCCGACGTTGAACGGTCTCCCGGCCAATTGGTGGATCTCGCTTTCGAGATCGGCGATCTTGCCGCCCAGATCGCGCGACAGTTCCCTGAGCGCGGCTTCGTCGAGCAGGACGCCGGCGGATTCCATGCGCGCCAGAACCGGCGCGAGCGGCATCTCCATCGTGCTGTAGATCTCGCGCAACTCCAGGCTGTCGAGATCGGGCTGCAGCGACTCTCTGAGCTCGCGCACGAACCCGACCGCCCGTGACGGGCTTTCGTCGAAAGGGACTCCCAAGCGGCGGCCGACGGTCTTGGCCAACGAATAGTCGGTGCGGCTCGAATCGACGAGGAACGCCGCCGGCATGGTGTCGTCGGTTACGCCGGCGAGGCCGATGCCGTGCCTGCCGAGCGCGTGAATCGCCGATTTCCAGTCGTGGACGACCTTCGGGCGTGCGGATTCGAGGAACGTTTTCGCAACGGCAAGCGATTCCGCCGGCAGCAGACACGCTTCCCCGGGCTTGGACGAGAAGGCGATGCCGCCGTCGTAAAGGCCGCCTGCGGACCGCGTATCGACATATACCGCGACGGGATCGTCCGCCTCGCACAGCCAACTCTCGAACTCCGCGGCCGATTGCGGGCGGCGCTCGACGGTTTGGGCCGCAGGCTCCTCCGCCGCGCCTTCGAGCTTGCTCAACAAGCTGCGGAATTCGACCTCGCGGTAGAACTCGCCGAGCTTCGCGCGGTCCGGCTCGCGCAGCGCAAGCGCGTCGAGCTCGAGCCGCAGCTTGCCGTCGGTCACGATGGTTGCCAGCTTCTTGCTGAGCTCGATTTGCGCAGCGTTGTTGTGCAGGCTTTCGCGGTATGTCTTGCGCTTGACCTCCTCGGCGCGGGAGAGAGCGGCTTCGACGCTGCCGTAGTCGGCGATCAGTTGGCGCGCGCCCTTGTCGCCGATGCCCGGAGCGCCGGGAATGTTATCGACCGAATCGCCCTTCAGCGCCAGAAGGTCGACGATTTGAGGCGGCTTGACGCCCATGAACTCCTCGACGCCGGCCTCGTCGTAAACGGCGTCGTTCTTCATCGGGTTCATCAGGAGGACGTTCGGCCCGACGAGCTGCATCAGATCTTTGTCCGAACTGACGATGCGCACTTCGATGCCGCGCGCGGACGCCTGCTTGGCGAGCGAGCCGATGGTGTCGTCGGCTTCGTAGCCGTCCTCGGCCAGCACCGGCACGTTGAGCGCTTCGAGCAGCCGCTCGATGTAGGGCAACTGCTTCAGAAGGTCTTCGGGCGTCTCTTCGCGGTTGGCCTTGTACTCGGGGAATATCTCGTCGCGGAAGGTAGGGCCGCGGCCTTCCCAAACCGCCGCGATGTAGTCCGGTTTGTAATCGCTCACAAGACGGTTGATCATGTTGGCGAAGACGTACACCGCTTCGGTCGGCAGGCCCGCAGCGGTGCGCATCGAGGGTAACGCAGAGCGCGCGCGGCCGTAGAAAGCGCGGAAGATCAGGCCGAACGTGTCGATCAGGAAAAGCCGGGGACCAGGGGACGCCATCAGTCGGTTAGTTTACCGGCTGCGGCACGGAGTTTTAGATGACGGCGCCCGAACAGGGTTAGTAATTCACCCAGAAGGGGCTGCCCCAGGCCACGTTGCCGTCGGACTGCTCGACGCGCACGTAGTAATACTGGAGGCCCATGCCGCGGCGGGCGCTGCGGTCGAGATATTCGAACATGACTTCCTGGGCGCCGGGCGTCTGCACGTGCAGAGTCCGGTCGCCGCGCATGATGACGACCTGCGCCACGTCAACCGTGCCGCGCACTCTGATTTTCATCGGCAGGGGCGCGGCGGCGCGGAATTCGTCGCCCATGAAGTGATCGCCCATGCGCACGTCCAACACAATGTTGTCGGTCGCTCCGTAGGTGTGCCTGCGCCGCATGGCGTCGAGGATGCCCTGGCGCGTCGTGCGGTCGGCGTACGCCATCGTGTAGGAATAGTGCGTCGAGCCGTGGTCGGAGCTCACGGTCACTCCCAGCCGGTAGCCTTTGTCCCAAGCGTTGCGCACCATGCCGATCGGCTCGTAGCCGCCGGGAGCGTCGGCCGGCTCGCCGCTCTTGGCCGACAGCGGCGCGCCGACGTATTCGTAATTCGTGCGCGCGCCCTGCATGATCTCGACGACTGGCTCGATCTCCGGATCGTTGTCCCGCCAATCGGTGCCCATGCGCGTGCCGGAGGTGTGCGAGATGGCGATCCCGCCCATACGCCGAACGGCTTCGTACAGATGCTTGGTGTCGTCGCGGACGACGTTTTGAGCGGCTACGCCCGACATGTCGCCCATCGGACTCTTGCCCAACTCGTACCTCGCATCGTTGCGCATGTAAAACGGGACGACTTCGCCCGCGCGGTCGGCAAAGAATATGTTGCGGTGGCCGTTCGGCTGCGTGATGCTGCGCTCGTAGCCGAAGATCGGGGTGTACGCCCCGGGCAGGTGGTACATGTCCGTCATTTTTTGCGAGTACCGCCACCAGTAGTCGTAGGCGCCGCCTTGGTGGTCGGTGGACGCCCCGAAATCCATGGCTGCGGCGTCGATCATGTAGCGGTAGAAATCCTGCAAGGAGCCGTCGTATCCGCCGCCGCCGTCCCAACTCAACTCGGTATGGCGATGGAAGTCGCCGCGGACGATTTGCACCGGGCGGCCGTGGACCGTAGTGCGGTAGCCGCGGATGGCGTCGAGATCGGCCGCTTCGTTCGGGTGCCAGGACTTGACTTCGAACTCCTCGTTGGCGAAAGCCGTCAGTGTCGGCGCCGGGGCGGCGTCGCCCGGGTCGAGCCTGCCGGCCCACGTTTCGCCCAGAATCGGCCGGTGCGCGTAGGCCGTCGTGCGGTTGTCGGTCGGCCAAGCGAACCAAGTGCTGCCGTCGGCTGCGTTCGCCGCGTCGATGCGGGTGCTCGAACGGCCGAAACTGTGCGGAAAGGGTTGCGCCTCGCGCCATTTGTCGCCTTCGTAGCGCGTGAGCCAGTATTCCCAGTAACCGCGGGTGCCCGCTCCCTGGCGGGTCACGCGAATCAAGCGCTTGGCGGCTACGAGGACGTTGCCGCCTTTGTCGGTAAAGACGTGCGGCTGGTAGGTCCACTTCGGATTGCCTGCGCCGGCCGAAAAGGCGCCCTGGAGCGGCTTGGCGGGAGATTGCAGGCGTCCGTTGGCGTAGGCTGCGATGCGCGCCTCGCGAACGTCGCCGAGACGCACGCCGGGCTGCCGGTCGCGAATGTTGTAGCCGGTGTCCTTGCCCCAGTTCGCGCCGCCGGCTTCCCAGGCGATCCAGACGCGGTCGGCGGCGTCGACCGCCACGGTCGCCCGCGATTCGAAGCGCCCGGTTTCGGCGACGGCCAACTCGGGCACGGTGATTTTCCCGTTGCGGACCCCGCTCAGATAAACGTCGTAGTTGCCGTTCTTGTAGCTGTCGTAGGCGATCCAGATCGTGCCCTTCGAGTCGAATGCGGCCGCCGGCTCCCACTCGTTGGCGGGACGCCCCGTAATCTGCACGTCTTGGGACCAGCCGGCGCCGGAGGAGTAGGTTTTCAAGTAAATGTTCGAATGCTTCCCGCGGAACCCCTGCCAGACCAAGGCCAGCCGCCCCTTGCCGTCGTCGGCCAGCCGCGGATTGACGTCGGGCAGATCGTGGTCGGTCAGGCGAACCATCGCCCCCCAGGCTTCTTCGCTGGGGTCATAGCTGCGGGCGTAGAGGTCCCAGTTGTCATCGCTCATCTGCGACCAGACGACCCACAGCCGCCCGGCGCCGTCCACGCCGGCTTGCGGCAGCCACACGTCGCCGCTGGTGTTGGGCACGTATTGCAGGTTGCCCCAGACGCCGTTTGCCCGGCGGCGGACGGCGATCTCGTCGCGCCCGTCGGAATAGGACATCCAGACAAACCACAGGGAGCCGTCCGGCGCCGCGGCGATTACGGGCAGGTCGTCCTCGCGCGTTTCCGAGCCGGGCATGGCGACATCGGAAAGAAGCTCCGCGTTTTGCGCGGCCGCCTGCACGGTCAGACACAGGCCGGCGGCGATCAGACAAGGTTGCAGTATGCGCATGGCTGAAACTTTAGCAGAAATTTGCGGCGGCGCAACGCCGGGGCGTCAAGTTCGCCGGGCAGTAATTTTCTCCTCTGACGGCATACGGCATCGTCTAACGTATATACGCAAAGCCATGCGTGGATCCGATTTTGACGTTCCCGAGTATGTGCTGCGCCCGCCGCCCGACAACGTGCGGGAAGAGTTGGACTTTGTCGGTGCGCCCATCGTCAACCTGGCGGACTGGATCGTACAAGACGCAGAGCGCAACAAAAACGCGGAGCTCAGGTCGCGCGGTCTGATCGCCCTGATCAACGGCAAAGGCGTTCGGGAGATCGTCGACGACCTGGAGAGGCGTTTCCCCCGGCACAGAAGGGTAACCGATTCGACGGTTCAACGAGATTGGCCGAAACTCCTGCGTGACAAGGGCCGCGGTCTCAAAGCCAAAACCCGGTTCGGCGGGACGCCCCTGCATGACGAGGCCATGTCCGCCGCCGGAAGTGCGGACGAAATCGCCGCGCTGCTGAACGAATTGCTGGCCGAGGGCGAAGACCTCGAGGAGCGGGACAGGACGAGCCGCACGCCGCTGCATCTGGCTGCCGCGTTCAACACAAACCCGGCTATGATTCGGACGCTGCGGAGGGCCGGCGCAGACCTCGAGGCGCGCACCGCAACCGGCTTGACGCCGTTGCACCATGCGGCCCTGGCCAATGACAACCCCGCCGTCATCGACGCGCTGCTCGACGCCGGCGCGGATGCCCGGGCGCGGGACGGACTCGGGCAAACCCCATGGAATTACGCAGAAAACAGAAAAGCGCTCCAGGGTTCGAGCGCTTATCGGCGGTTGCAAGCGCCGCCGTAGATGGCGAAGCGGACGCAGCAACCGAGCGAACGCGCGCGGCTCAGTTCGCTTCCGCGTCGCGGAACATCGCCCGCAGAACCCATTGCAGGTACGGCGCTTCGCGAAAAAAATCACGCGCTTCGAGTCCGTCCGACGAAGCATGCATGGCGCGCAGTTCCGCGTGCAGCGGCGCGGCCTTGCCGCCGAGTTGATGGATGGCGTTGGCGGCGCGTAGGGCGACCCACTCGTCGGCGCCCTTCACCTGCCCGAGCAGCAACGGCAGAGCCGCCCCGCACTCGCCGAGGCCGCAAAGCGCTTGAGCCGCGATGGTTGAGACGGCTGCGGAATCGTCGGCGAGGCGCGTTCGCAGCGCCGCTTGGGCGGGCCGCGCCCGGTCGCCCGCGGCGAGCATGCCCAGCGCCGCCCAGAATCGGACCGTGGGGTCGGCGTCCGCGAGACGGTCCCGCTGCCGCCCGACGAGTTCGGCGCCCCCGCCTACCCAATCGGCGGTTTCGAGAATGCGCTCGATCGGGTACGCTTGCCGGTCCGCCGCCGCGGCGGCGGCCGCGGCGCCGTCGAAACGCAGCCACATGTCGGATTCCGGCAAAAACCCCAGGTCGCGCGTTGCGACGACCCACTCGCGGTGCGCCCCACGCAGTTCCTTGAGCTTGTCCGCGTATTGCCGGTCCCCGGCCAGGTTGCGCAGTTCGTGCGGGTCGTTTTCGAGGTCGAACAACTGCTCGCGCGGTTTCGTCTCGGCCATGTAAATCCGCGCGTCGCCGGTCAATTCGCCCGTGCGGGCCAGCCGATGCCAAGCTGCCGCCACGGGATGGGTGCTTGGGTAAAGCCGCGTCTGCCGGTGGAACCACGGTAGGTGCGGAAAGTAGTTGCGGATGTATTTGAAGCGCCGCCCGCGCACCGAGCGGATGAACTCGTAGCGCTCGCCCATGCGGTCGCGGTAGCCGAAGACGTATTTCGCGGCCTCGCCCGCGTACTTGCCCAGGAAGGCTCTGCCGTGGAAATGCCGCGGCGGTTCGATGCCGGCCAAGCTCAGCACCGTCGGCGCGAAATCGACGAAAGCCGTCATGCGGTCGATAACGCCGCCGGGTTCCGCGGGAGCCGACGCTTGAAACTTCTCGGGGAATCGAATCAGCAGCGGCACGTGCGTCGAGGACTCGAACAGGAACGACTTGCTGCGCGGCATGCCGCGGCCGTGGTCGGAGTAATAGAAGACGATCGTATCGTCCGCCAAACCGTCGTCTTCCAGTTGCGCGAGCACCTCCCCCACGATGCCGTCGGCGTAGCTGATGTTGTCGGCGTAGCGCGCGAACGCGCCCCTCGTCTCGGGCGTGTCCGGGTAATACGGCGGGACTTGCGCGCGAGCGGGGTCGTGGCGTTGGCTTTCCGGCAGCGCCGCGTAGCGCGCCGGCCAGCCGTACCAGGGGTGATAAATCTGGCTGGAGTGCGTGTCGGTGATGTTCACCACCGTGAAAAAAGGCTTCCCGCCGCGCTTGCGCCAGCCGTCTTCGCGCCAGTCGGCGCCGATAACGTCCCAGGTCGATTGCGGGGGGTCCCAGTTGTAGTCGGTCTTCGAGTGATTGGACGTGTAGTAGCCGGCTTCGCGCAGCCATTCGGTGAAGCCGCGGATGTGCGCCGGGGGTACGCCGCGCGAGCGCATGTGGTGCGTGCCGATCGAGGGCGGATAGACTCCGGTGATGAGCGTCGAGCGGGCGGGGGCGCAGGCGCCGCCGTTGGAAAAGGCGCGCGTATAGCGGACGCTCTCCCGCGCCAAGCGGTCCAGATTCGGCGTCGCGGCATACTTGTCGCCATAGGCGCCGATATCGGGGCTGATGTCCTCGAAGACGATCCAGAGGATGTTCGGCCGCTCGGCAGCCGGAGAAACGGAGGCGCCGAGCAAGACAACGAGCGTAAGCAGGCGCATCTTCGTTACCCGATTTTGAGCGCATAGGCGTGCGCTTCGGGCAGCGGCGGAAGGGTCACGCTGAGATTCGCGCCGTCGGCCGCCGCTTCGAGCTCGCCGTCGTGCCCGAGCAACTCGACCGCCGCGCCCGCGGGCAGGGCAAACGATTCGATGACGACTTTCGAGGACTCGGGTTTGTCGAGCAAAATGGCGTACACCGTGGCGCCGCTGCTGGTGAAACGAATGTCCGCGCCGGCCGCCGTCTTGCCCTCTGCGCGCTTCCAGGGGCGCGTGTCGAAGATGGCTTCGCCGTTGACGTCGAGCCATTGGCCGAGCGCGCGCAAGCGGCTGACTTGGATTTCCGGGATCTCGCCCGCCGCGGTCGGCCCGACGTTGATCAGCAAGTTGCCGTTCTTGCTGACGATGTCGATGAGCAGATCTACCAGCTCGTTGCTGCTGAGAACGTGCTCGCCGCCCTCCACCCGGTTGTATCCGAACGAATAGCCGAGGCCGCGGCAGGCTTCCCATTTTTCTTCTGAAATTTCGCTGAGCGCCTGGTATTCCGGCGTCGTGAAATGATGCCAATCGAGACCCCAGCGGTTGTTGATCGCGCCGTCGGGAACCGTATTCAGATATTCGGCGAAGAGATCGAGCGGCTGGCCGCTCTTGGGATACGTGATGTCGTTCCACAGGACATCCGGTTTGTAGTTCGCGATCAACTCGCGCCAATGGGCGTCGGCGAACGCGCCGTACTCGGCGTTCTGCGGCGCGCTGCCGGTGACGTGCTCGCGTTCGACGATCGGTTCGGAGGCGAACCCCCAGTCGAGCCCGCCCGAGTAGTAAAGCCCCATGCGCAGGCCTTCGGCGCGCACCGCGTCCGCGAGCTCGCCCACGATGTCGCGGCCGGCGGCCCGATGCTCGGGCTGCAGATAGGGATGCGGCGTCTTGCTGGGCCAGAGAGTGAATCCATCGTGATGCTTGGTGGTGAGCACGACGTAGCGCGCGTTGACGGAACGAAACAACGCGGCCCACTGCAGCGGATCCCATTTCTCGATCTCTCGGTTGAAAATCGGGACGAACGTTTCGTAGTAATCGGCCTCGGCGCCGTATGTTTCGACGTGGTGTTGGTGCGACGGCGAGCCTTCGATCCTGATCGTGTTGAGATACCACTCGGCGTAGGGATTTTTGGCGAACCACTCGCGCCACCAGTTCGGGTCTTCGTTGTCGAGCTGCAGTTCCCCGCTGGGCGGCGCCCAGGCCGGGACGGAATACAGGCCCCAATGGATGAAAATCCCCAGCTTGGCGTCATCGAACCATTGTGGGGCTGCGGAAGTCGTGATCGATTCCCGTGATGCCGCGTACTTGGCGCCCGCCGGCGCGGACTCGGGAGCGGACGAGCAGCCCGCCGCCGCGGCAATGAGTGCGGTTATGAGCAGCAGTCGGCGATGCAAATCGATTCCTTCGAAAACGTTTGCGATACGCACCAGAATAGCAACGCCGTGCGGGGCTTACTCTTGCGGGATGGCGAAGCTGGTCGGTTTCCAGTCGGGGCCGGGTTCGAGCGTTACTTCGTCCAGGCGCTTTTTTTGCGTATGCCGGAATGCCGTCATCCGCCGCAGCAGGTCTTTCACGATGTAAGGATGCTGCCGGGCGAGGTTGCGGCGTTCGGAGATATCCTCGTCGATGCGGTACAACTCCAACGCGGCGTCGGTTCGCGGGTCGGCTGCCTGTCGAATATCCGGCCCCAGGCGGACGAGCTTCCAGTGCCGGGTGTTGACGGCGTTGCGCTCGAACTTGATCTTCCGTTCGGGCTCGCTGTTCTGCGGAATGCGCCGCCCTTGAAAATACGAATGGAAAACCCAGTCGGCGCGTGGTTTCTCGCCGCGAATGACATCCCAGACATCCTCACCGTCGAACGGCTGCCCGCCGCTGTCGGCGGTGCCCGCGACGCGCAGCAGCGTCGGGAACACATCGATGTAGCCGAGCGGCTCGGTCAGCTTGCGCCCGCCCTCGAGGCCGTTGGGCCAGCGCAGCGCCGAGGCCAGGCGGATGCCGCCTTCGTACACCGACCATTTGCCGTCGCGCAGAGGCAGGTTCGAGGCGCCGCCGGGAATGTCGCCGCCGTTGTCGCACAGGAACCACACGAGCGTGTCGTCGGTCAGGCCCTTGCGGTCGAGGGCGTTCAGGATGCGGCCGATCTCGGCGTCGAGCGACGCGGCCATCGCCAGGCGCTGCCGGCGTTTCTCGGCGGCAATATGGGCGAGCCGCGCGTACTGCTCCTGCAGGTAATCGTTCGGAGTATGCACCGCGTTGAAGGCAACGTAGAGGAAGAACGGCTCACCCGGCCCCGCTTTCTCGATAATCCTTGCGGCTTCCCGCCCGAGCAGCGTGGTCGCGTAGCCCTCGTCGGGGCTCTCTTGCCAGTCGCGATGCCAATCCCGAATCCCGTGTTGCCCCAAGGTGAAGTAACCGACCGCGCCGCCGCCCAACCCGTAGAACGACGTGAAGCCCCGGCTCATCGGGTGGTAAGCCCGCTTCGCCCAACCCAGATGCCACTTGCCGACCATAGCCCGCGTCTTGTAGCCGGCCTCGGCCAGGGCGGCGGGCAGCAGGACTTCGTTCTCGGGGATGGCCCGCTTGCCCCAACGCTTCACCGTTACCCGTTGCAGGCCGAACCGAATCGGGTAGCGGCCGGTCATCAAGCCCGCGCGGGTCGGAGTGCAGATCGGCGTCCCGTAGAAACGGTCGAGCTCGACGCCCTCGCGGGCAATGCGGTCGATATTGGGCGTTGGGGCTGCGGAGCCGTGATAGCCGACGTCGTTCCAGCCTTGGTCGTCGCTTACGATCAGAACGATATTCGGCTTTTCCAGCGCCGCGGACGCAGGAACCGCCGGCGCCGCCAAAACCGCCAACAGACCCAAAATCTTCTTCATGCCGAACCGCAGTGTACCAACCGCCCGCGCGCCTCCCCTGTTAGAATCGGCCTTGCGGAAACCCGCCTCGGAAACGGAGCGTCTTTCCAAATAGATGAGCCGCCTGCTCAGATTGTTGCTTGCGGCCGCGGCGGCAGTTCCGCTCGTTGCTCAAGACCGCGCGGCGGGCGGCGAGCCTTTCGAAGGCCCCACGTTCTCTCTCGACGTCAAAGTGGTCAACCTGCTGGCCACCGTCAGGGACGGCAAGGGGCGTCTCGTCAACAGCCTGACGAAAGACGACTTCATCCTCGAAGAAGACGGCGCGCGCCAGGATGTCGCTTATTTCGCGCGGCAAACCGACCTGCCCATCACGATCGGCCTGCTGGTCGACACCAGCGTCAGCCAGGAGCGCTTGATCGAAGACGAGCGGCATGCCTCGTACCGCTTCTTCGAAGCCGTCCTGCGCGAGAACGAAGACCTCGCTTTCCTGATGAGCTTCGACTCGAACGTCGAGTTGCTGCAAGACTACACCGATTCCCGCAAGCTGCTCGCGCGCGGACTCGAGGAGTTGCGCGTCGAAAGCTCGGTGCGCGGCCTGCATCCCGGCCCGAGCGGTTCGAGCGGAGGGGTCGGCACGGCCCTCTACGACGCGATTTACCTTGCCTGCGATGAGATGTTCCGGGGACAGGTCGGCCGCAAGGCGCTGGTCATCATCTCCGACGGCAACGATTCCGGCAGCAAAATGAAGCTCAATCAGGCAGTCGAAGCCGCGCACCGCGCCGATGTCGTGATCTTCGCGATCCGCTACCTCGACCGCGGCTTCTACAGGCAATACGGCATGGGCTTCAGCGTATCCGGCGTGGCGGAAACGGGAATCGCCGGCGGCGCCGAAACCGCCAACAGCCTCGGAATCTTCTTCATGCCGAACCGCAGTGTAGCAGCCGCCCGCGTGCAGCTCTGAGGAGCGCTTCGATTGTCAATTGACAGTTCATCGTTCGAAAACCTACACTGCCTCCCAAGGATGTATTGATGGATGCTTCCAAATCCGACGCTAAACCGGCAGCCCTAAAAAACGAGTGGACCACTACGGCCATCCACATTCCAAAGAGAACTCTTCTGCTGCTCAGGGCCGCCGCCTTTCATAGGGCGCAGAAACATGGCGGACGTATCTCAGTCTCCAAGCTCATAACCGAGATCGTGGAATCTCACCGCGAAGAGTTGGAACGAGAGGTCTAAAATTGATGATCCGTAATTTGACAATTCATCAATTAAAACATAAACTGCGATGATGCTCACTCCAACCAGTACGGGGACGACGGTCGGTCGCCGGCAACTTTCACTCAGCGCCTTCCGCATGGTCGCTCCGTTCAAAACGGGGCTGCTCAAATGGGTCGGCAACAAACAGCGATTCGCCCATCGCATCGCTTCTTTCTTTCCGCCGAACATCGACACATACAGAGAACCCTTTGTCGGCAGCGGCGCCGTACTCGCCACCTTGGCCCCGCAACGCGGAATAGCCTCCGACTGCTTCAAGCCTCTCATCGAGATTTGGCAGACCCTCTCGGCCGATCCCGAGCTGTTGAAGCTTTGGTACGCCGACCGCTGGGTTTTCCTGCAAGATGGGGAGAAGGTCGCGCAGTACGAGAAGATCAAGGCCGCCTATAACACGAACCCGAACGGAGCGGACCTCCTCTTCCTGTGCCGGTCTTGTTACGGAGGCGTCGTGCGATTCAGGCAGGCCGATGGGTACATGTCGACGCCGTGTGGAATTCACGATCCAATTCACCCCAAAAGCTTCTCCAAACGAGTGGACGAGTGGAAATTGCGAACCGCCGGAACGCAGTTCTTTCTGATGGAATACGAAGAAGCCATGGCAAGGGCAAAACCCGGCGATCTGATCTACTGCGATCCTCCGTACAGCAACACACAGGCCATTCTTTACGGCGCCCAGTCCTTTGACTTGCTAGACCTCTTGCGGGTCATCGAGGACTGCAAGTCCAGGGGGGTCCATGTAGCTTTAAGCATCGACGGAACGAAAAAATCAGGCAAGCACAAGGTAGATCTGCCCCTGCCGCAAGGTTTGTTCGAGCAGGAGGCGTTCATCGACTGCGGCCGGTCGATGCTTCGGCGTTTCCAGATGGATGGGCAGACACTGGAGCAAGAACACGTCTCGGATCGCTTATTGCTCACCTACAAGGCTTAAAACGATCTATTTTTCGACAGAGCTCGCCATTCCTCGGTAAGAACAGGAATCCGATCGACAACTTCTTTCCCAAACAAAACTTCGTCCACATAGCCCATGTGCAGCATGTCCACCATGCGAGCGAGGTACGATTTTCCCATCCGCCACCATGTGTCGTAGGCGTCGACCATCAGATAGTGCTTGACATCGATGCCCTCATGCCTGCGGAGTTCATCGAGTTCCATCCCGTCTAAAAGGGTTTCGTAAACTGCATCGGCGATCCTGCTGCCGAAAGTGGTTGTG
The DNA here is from genome assembly GCA_965214915.1 of Bryobacterales bacterium. Taxonomy (GTDB): domain Bacteria; phylum Acidobacteriota; class Terriglobia; order Bryobacterales; family UBA6623; genus CATQHP01. Next base: position 424,166 of record CBDCCP010000003.1, read on the forward strand.
TAGTAGTACTCCTTGATCTCCCACACCGCCATCGGGTTTACAACGGCAGGAAACGCGCCGTCGACTCGCCGGGACAAAGTACGTACGGCAGCGCCGTCGCGCGTGATCGTAGTGAGACCCATCGGCGAATAGTTGCATTCCGCTCCGGCCAGTCCGTCCGCGATGAGCATGTTGACGATTCCGGTGAAGTACGCCGGCCTTGCTTTGTCGCCCTTTTGTTTGTTCATGGGGATGGGAGCAGCGTACTTTGCGGAAGCTTGCAGCTTTTCGAAAAGCCGCCGGGCAGCGTCCGCGGTCATCAGTCGGTGTTGAACGCTCTCGTTCAACACCTTGGCTCGGTAGTGGAAGTACTTACCGAGTTCTGCGCCCAACTGCGTCGGCGTACCGGATGCGCTCGCGACTTTGCTCGGGTCAAGCCCGAGATCGTTAAGGAAAGTCTGAATAAAGTGGTTTTGGCGCGTTGGCTGGTTGAAGTTGTCCGTAAGGAGCGGTTGCAGCCGGGCTGCCGGCGAATTTTGCGGCTGAATCCTGCCGATTTTGACTTCGCAACGCCAATTTTTGACCCCGCAGCGACGGCTTCGACTCCGCTTCTGCGGCTTGGCGCCGGCATGGACGCACGACTCCTGTATTGTGGCGCTCAGGCCGTCGCGTAGCGCCCGGCAAGCAGCAGATTGGCGAAGCCCAACAGCAGACTGATCCGCTCCCGGTTCTTGGCCAAGCCGCGATAGCGCACCTTGGCGTAGCCAAAGTGCCGCTTCACGTACAGAAACGGGTGCTCCACCTTGGCCCGCACCTCTGCCTTGCGCCGCTCCGCCCGCGCCTCCGCGCTGCCCGCCGCCAAGCGCCGCCGCTGCCCAGCCTTCAAGGCCACTTGCCAGCGCACCTTACGCCCCCGATGCTCCGCGCGCTTGTCGATCCCCTGGTAACCCGCATCCGCGCACACCTCCCGCTCCCCGCCATGCAGCAACTCATGCCCTTGGGTCACATCCGCCACGTTCGCCGCCGTCGCCGCCACGCTATGCGTCAGCCCCGTCTCGGCGTCCACGCCGATATGCGCCTTCATCCCGAAATACCACTGATTCCCCTTCTTCGTCTGCCGCATCTGCGGGTCGCGACTCCGCTTCTTGTTCTTCGTCGAACTCGGCGCCGCGATGATCGTCGCGTCCAGAATCGTCCCCTCCCGCAGCCGCAAGCCTTGCTCCGCCAAGTGCGCGTTGATCTCCGCCATCAGCTTCCCGCCCAACTCGTGCCGCTCCAACAGATGCCGAAAGTTCAAAATCGTCGTCTCGTCCGGCAGCGCATCCCCCAAACGCAAGCCCACGAAGCGCCGCACCGACTCGATCTCGTACAGCATGTCCTCCATCCCCGGATCGCTCACGTTGTAAAACAACTGCACGCAATGCACGCGCAGCATCACCGCCAACGCGTACGGTCGCCGCCCCCGCCCCGCTTGGGGGTAGTACGGGCGGATGCGCTCCTCCATGCGCTCCCACGGAATCAAGTCCTCCATCCGTGCCAGAAACTTCTCCCGCCTCGTCTGCTTCTTCTTCCCCTCGTACTCCAATTCTGCAAACGTCCGCTGCGCCATCGCTCTCCCCCTTATTCCCCGTGCCCGCTGCTCTCCCCTTATTATCCCAGTCAATAGCCTGCTTGTTCAGAGTTTCCTTAAGCGCGATCTGCATCTCCGAGAGCGCCGGCAGCTTGAGAATCCCCTTGCCGCGGACCGTGTAACCGAGGCGCTGACTGAGGATTCTCACATACGCCCAGAAGCTCTGCGGCTGCCGTTGGAACTCCGGATTGCCGATCATTCGTTTTGCTCCGCAGTGTAGCAGCCGCCCGCGCGCCTCCCCTGTTAGAATCGGCCTTGCGGAAACCCGCCTCGGAAACGGAGCGTCTTTCCAAATAGATGAGCCGCCTGCTCAGATTGTTGCTTGCGGCCGCGGCGGCAGTTCCGCTCGTTGCTCAAGACCGCGCGGCGGGCGGCGAGTCTTTCGAAGGACCCACGTTTTCCCTCGACGTCAAAGTCGTCAACCTGCTGGCCACCGTCAGGGACGGCAAGGGGCGTCTCGTCAACAGCCTGACGAAAGACGACTTCATCCTCGAAGAAGACGGCGCGCGCCAGGATGTCGCTTATTTCGCGCGGCAAACCGACCTGCCCATCACGATCGGCCTGCTGGTCGACACCAGCGTCAGCCAGGAGCGCTTGATCGAAGACGAGCGGCATGCCTCGTACCGCTTCTTCGAAGCCGTCCTGCGCGAGAACGAAGACCTCGCTTTCCTGATGAGCTTCGACTCGAACGTCGAGTTGCTGCAAGACTACACCGATTCCCGCAAGCTGCTCGCGCGCGGACTCGAGGAGTTGCGCGTCGAAAGCTCGGTGCGCGGCCTGCATCCCGGCCCGAGCGGTTCGAGCGGAGGGGTCGGCACGGCCCTCTACGACGCGATTTACCTTGCCTGCGATGAGATGTTCCGGGGACAGGTCGGCCGCAAGGCGCTGGTCATCGTCTCCGACGGCAACGATTCCGGCAGCAAAATGAAGCTCAATCAGGCAGTCGAAGCCGCGCACCGCGCCGATGTCGTGATCTTCGCGATCCGCTACCTCGACCGCGGCTTCTACAGGCAATACGGCATGGGCTTCAGCGTATCCGGCGCCCTGCGCCGCATCTCGCGCGATACCGGCGGAAGCCTCTTCGAAGTCACCAGGCGCAACACGTTGAGCGCCATCTTCGACAAAATCAACGAAGAGATGCGCAATCAGTACAGCATCGGCTACTCGCCCAAGCGCGACCTGTCCATCGCGGGATTTCGTAAAATCAAATTACGCACCCGGCAGAAGGGCCTCAAGGTCCAGGCGCGTGAAGGGTACTATCCAAACGCCATATAGCCTCGAAACGCATTCAGCCGCTGCGCCGTCCGTCTTCGCTTGCCGGAGGCCGCCGAACGAACCTGATTCTGGAGATTCGATCCGTGAAATTTTTGATTTGCTCCTTTGCGCTGTGTTTGTCGCTTGCTCCGGCGTCCGTTGCCCTATTCGGCCAGGAGGCGGACGCCGAGATCGTCGTGAAGATCGGAGGCGAGAGCTATACCGCCGAGCAGCTCAGCCGGATTCGCGACACGTTGCCGCCGCAGTTTCGTCAGAACGTCGCGCACATGGGCAACAGGGCGTTCGTCGACACCTACGCGAATCTCCTGGCGCTTTCCAACGCATCCGAGCAATCCGGCTTGCTGGAGCAAGAGCCTTACAAATCGCAGTTCCAATTCCTTCGCCTCAACTTCCTTGCGCAGAGCTATCTGAGCCGGATCAACTCGACCCTGTCGATTACCAACGAAGAGAAGAAAAAATATTACGAGGAACACGCCGGGGATTACAGCGAGTCCAACGTATCGGCGATCCATATCGAGTACGATCCGCTGCCCGAGTTGGCCGAGCGCGCCGGTCGCGATCCGGTGAGCGAGCAGGACGCCCGGGCCAGAGCCGAAAAGCTGCTGGCGGAAATACATGCCGGCGCCGACTTCGCAGCCGTTGCCAGAGAGCACTCCGACGACAAACTCTCCGCCGAGGAAGGCGGCGCGATCGGCTGGCTGAGCCGGGACAGTCAACTGCCGGCCGCACTGAAGGAAGCCGTCTTCGCGCTGCAGGAAGGCCAAGTTTCCCAAGCCGTCAAGGACGGCGGGAAATTCTATATCTTCAAGGTCAACGAAATCCGCGTGAAACCCTACGAGGAAGCGCTGTCCGACATTCTGCGCAAGCTGGAAGGCTCCAAGATACAAGCAAGGCTGGAAGAAATTCGAGCGACCATGCCGGTTGAATTCCTCGACGCCGATTACGCTGCGGCGACGCCGACCGGGAGATGAGGCGCCGCCTCAAATGCTCTTGACATCCAGGCGCACGATGTCGTCCACGCGCATCGTTTCCTTGACGACGAAGGGCTCGCCGTAGCGCGCGTCGATCGCCATGCCGCAGGCGCGGGCCGCCGCGCGGATGCGCTCGGCGACTTCTTCCTCGCTCGGAAACAGGCCCGATCCGCCGGCCCGGTCGGCGTACTGCGAGCGGTAACAGAGCAGCGCCTGCAGCCGCCTCTCGAACTGCGCCGAGATGTCAACCACGAAGCTGGGCTTCACATCCGCGTAGAGCGAGGCGTAAAGTATCTTCCGCGGACGGTGCGGCTCGCCCTCGATAGCGAGCTTGCGCAGGCCCGCCAGAAAGCAAGCCTCGTAGCCCAACTCCGAGCAGCGGTAGTGGTCCGGGTGGCGGGCCTGCCAATAGGGAAGAATCACGACTTGCGGGCGCAGCGCCCGTATCTCGGCGGCGATCCTCAGCTTGGCTGCGAAAGTGTTTTCCAGGCGCGCGTCCGGCAGTCCGGCGTTGCGGCGCTCGGAGACCAGCATGATTTCGGCCGCCCGCGCGGCTTCCGCGGCGCGTTCTTCGGTGCTGCCGCGCGTGCCCGCCTCCCCGGCGGTCAGGTCGAGAATCGCCGTGCGGTAGCCCTTTTCGGCCATGTGGATCAGCGTTCCGCCGCAGGTCTGCTCGACATCGTCGGGGTGCGCGGCGACCGCGAGAACGTGTACAGCCGGAGTATTCAATCCGCTTGCTTCCCGTTGAATCCGCGCCCGGTCTTGCGCATGAACACATCCGCGAGGCTGGGCCGCGAGACGGTTGTCGACTCGATGCGCGAGCCGAATTCCTGCATGATGCGGGCGGCCCATTGCGACCCTTCGGCGCACTCGAACCGCACCGCGCCGGCCGCCACGTACGCGTTAATCGAAAATTCGCTGCGCAACCGTTCCGCGAGACTGCGCGGCTCGGATGCGATGAGCGAGACGACCTCATCGCCGATCTCGTTCTTGAGCGCGGAGGGCGCGCCTTCGCCAATGAGTTTTCCGCGGTCGAGAATCGCCAGTCGATCGCAGTTATCGGCCTCTTCGAGCAAGTGCGTGGTCAAAAGCACGGTTACCCCTTCGAAGCTTCTGAGATCTTCGAGATGCTTCCAGAACTCGAGGCGCACACCCGGGTCGACCCCCGTGCTCGGCTCGTCGAGCAGCAGCAGGCGAGGGCGGTGCAGCAAGCTCTTGGCAAGCTCGACGCGTCGCCGCAGCCCGCCGGAAAGCGTTTCGATGCGCTCGCCGCGCCGTTCGCCGAGGCTTACCGTGTCCAGCACTTCGTCGATGCGCCGCGCCAAAGCCGCGCCGCGCAGTCCGTGCAGGCGGCCCTGATGCACGAGATTCTCCACGACGCTCAACCGTCTGTCGAGGCTCTGGTTTTGGAAAACGACGCCGATTCGAGCGCGTACCTTGAGGGCTTCTGTAGCGACGTCGCAACCGAAAATCCGAGCCGTGCCGCTGTCGGCGGCCAGCAGCGTCGAGAGAATGCGGAACAGCGTCGTCTTGCCGCCGCCGTTCGGCCCCAGCAGCCCGAAAATCTCCCCGGGATGGACGGTAAAGCCCACGCCGTCGAGCGCAACGGCGTCGCCGTAGCGAAAGACGACGTTCGAGATTTCTACGGCGGGAACTCCAGGCATCAGGCGGTCCGATTTCGACGGTAGCACACGCTCATGAAATGTCTTGCCGCGCTATCTTTCGATCGTTACCCGCGCCCGCAGGTTGGCCACCCCCGCGGTGTAGCGGTCGTCTTCCACCGTGAAGAAAAGCGCTTCTTCCAGCCAATCGTGCGCTGTGCCGTCCGGCTCGTGCGAGGCGGCGGTCAGCGTGTATTCCCCCGGGCAGAGAGCGCAGTCGAAGGCGAAGCGGACAGCGGCGCGCTCGCCGGGCGCCAACGCGCCCAGCGCGGCGCCTTCCAACTCCGTGTTCGTGCCGTAAACGGTGACGCCTATGCGGCTGCGGATCATGATGCCGACGACGGTTTCGGCGGCCTCTTGCGCCGCTCGCAGGCTCACTTCGACTACCGCGCCCGCGCCGCTGCGGATGAAGGCCGCATCGTTCCCGGCCGCGTCGGTCAGCCGCACGGACTCGACGCGGGTGCGGCCGTCGCCGCGGCGCTCTACCGGCCGCGGGCCGTCGCCGCGAACCGCTGCGGCCGCCCGCTGCAGCGCCTGCTCGCGGTAGCGTCCGAGAACACTGCGCGGGTCGCCGCGGTCGACGATCTTTCCGGCCTCGAACGCGGCAACCTCGTCGGCATGCCTCTCCAGCAGATCGAGGTCGTGGGTAAAGTGTACGACGGTCGTTCCGGCGCGTTGCAGTCGGTGAAGCTCCGCGAGCAACTCGATGAGACCGGAGCGGTCGATCAATGCCGGCGAAGGCCCGATCAGCACGACCGCCGGGGCGTCCGCAACCGCCGCGGCGATCGAGCGGCGCACGGCTTGGGGGTCCGCCGAGTTCAGCGATGCCTCGGCGAGCCTCGCCCCGCGGCAGGCGATGCGCCCCGACTGCGGCCGGGCGAGTCCGCCGGCCAGCCGCAGAACATCTTCGGCGCCGCAGTCGTTGGGTCCGACCAGACCGACGAACGCGCCCGAAGGGATGTTCCAGGCAACCTCGAGATCTCCGCCGGGGCGCGCATAGCGGACATTCTCGAATACCAGTCCCATTTCCGCAAGCAGCACAAAATTTTACCAGCAAAGGACAATCCGCCCTGCCTGGCCTAAAATCAATGGGGAACAGCAATGACGCCGCAAACGTTTCGAGCGATCCAATCCCGCCGCCGCTTTCTGCAATCCACTGCCGGCGGCATCGGCATGGCCGCTTTGGCGGAATTGCTGTCCGCCGACGGCCTGACGGCCGCCGCGGACCCGCTCGCGCCCAAGGCGCCGCACTTTGCGCCGAAGGCCAAGAACATCGTTTTCATGTTCATGGAGGGCGGGCCGAGTCAATACGAGTTGTTCGACCCCAAACCCGAGCTTGAAAAGTGGGACGGCCGCTCGTTCCCCGCCTCGATCACCAAAGACCTGAAGCTGCCGTTCATCAAACCGACCGCCAAAGTGATGGCCAACCGCTACGCTTTCAAGCCGCACGGCCGCTGCGGCATGGAGCTTTCGGAATTGGCGCCGCGCCTCGGATCGATCGCCGACGACATCTGCCTGATCCGTTCGATGCATCAGGATTCTTTCAACCACCACCCCGGCCAGTTGATGCTGTTCACCGGCTCCCCCGTGCCCGGCCGGCCGACGCTGGGCTCCTGGCTGCTCTACGGCCTCGGCAGCGAATCGCAGAACCTGCCCGGCTTCGTCGTTCTTTCCTCCGGCAAGGGCACGTCCGGGGGCACGACGAATTTTTCTTCGGGCTTCCTGCCGTCGCACTACCAGGGCACGCTGTTCCGCAACCAGGGCGATCCGATCCTGTATCTGTCGAGCCCCGAGGGCATCGACCGCGGAACGCAGCGCGAAACCATCGATTTCGTGAACGACATGAACCGCGTGCATTACGGGCAAACCGGCGACGAAGAGATCGCCTCGCGCATCAACGCCTACGAGCTCGCCTTCCGCATGCAGATGGAAGCGCCGGAACTGATGGACTTCTCCGACGAACCAGCGGAGGTCATCGAGATGTACGGCATCGAAAGCGATAACGAGCACCGCCGGCAATACGCCGTCAACTGCCTGCTCGCGCGCCGCCTGGTCGAGCGCGGCGTGCGCGCCGTGCTGATGATGGACGCTTCATGGGACGACCATACGTATCTCAACCGGAAGCTGCCCAAGCGCATGGAAGAGATCGACCGACCGACGGCGGCGCTCGTCGCCGACCTCAAGCGTCTCGGGCTGCTCGATGAAACGCTCGTCGTCTGGGGCGGCGAGTTCGGACGCACGCCGCTGGTCGAAATCCGCAAGCCCGAGGAGGCGGCCAACGCCGGCCGCGACCATCAACCCGGCGCCTATTCCATGTGGCTGGCCGGCGGCGGAGTGAAGGCTGGGTACGTCCACGGCGCGACCGACGAGTTTTGCCTGAACATCACCGAAGACCCGGTCCATGTCCACGATCTACAGGCGACGATTCTGCATCAGATGGGCTTCGACCACGAAAAATTCACCTACAAGTTCATGGGCCGGGACTTCCGGCTCACCGACATCCACGGCGTGGTCCAAAAGAAGCTGCTGGCGTAGGCGGCCCGCGCGGTTCCACCGCGCAAGCGGCGATCCGAACCCTTTGCGCCGCTTCACCGCGCAAGCGGACCGGCCCGCGCAAGCGGTGCGATAATGGCGTCCATGCGCAATCTACTGTCCACCCTGCTGCTGACCGCGTTGGCGGCCTTCGCCCAATCCGACCGCCCGAACATCCTGTTCGCCATCTCCGACGACCAGTCGGCGATGCACGCCGGCGCATACGGCGACACCTCGAACCGAACGCCGGCATTCGACCGCATCGCCCGCGAGGGCGTGCTGTTCAACTACGCCTACACAGCCGCCCCTTCCTGCGCGCCGTCGCGCAGCGCGATTCTGACCGGGCGAAACATCTGGGAGGTCGAGGAAGGCGGCATCCTGCTGGGCATCCTGCGCGCCAAGTTCACGGTTTTCACGCTGTTGCTCGAAGACGCCGGTTACGAGCTCGGCGCCACCGGAAAGACTTGGGGCCCGGGCCTGCTCGAGGGCTGGAAGCGCGAAATTTTCGGCAAGAAAATCGACACGCACAAGCTGCCCGACGCGCAGCGCCGCCCGGGTCTCAACCCGACCGACTACGCCGCCAACTTCGACGAGTTCTTTGCGCAGCGCGACAAAAGCAAACCGTTTTTCTTCTGGCTGGGCACGAGCGAACCCCACCAACGCTACGATGTCGGCGCCTGGAAACGGGCCGGCAAGAAACTCGCGGACGCCCGCTTGCCCGCGTTCTTGCCCGACGCGCCCGAAGTGCGCGGCGAGATTCTCGACTACGGCCTGGAGATCGAACATTTCGACAACCACCTCGGCCGCGCGCTCAAGACGATCGAAGACGCCGGCGAGTTGGACAACACGCTGGTCATCGTCACCAGCGACCACGGCAACCCGCTGCCGCGCTCGAAGTGCAATCTCTACGATGGCGGCACGCGGGTTCCGCTGGCGGTTCGCCTGCCCGGAAAAATCCCCGGCGGCCGCAAGGTGGACGACTTCGTCAGTCTCGCCGACATCGCGCCGACCGTCCTGCAGGCGGCCGGTCTCGAAGCTCATCCCGAGATGTCGGGCCGCAGTTTCTGGCCGGCGCTGCGGTCGAGCCAGTCCGGCATCGTCGATGAGACCCGCGATTTCGTCGTGACCGCGTTCGAGCGCCACACCGTCGCCCGCCGCGGCGGCGTAGGCTACCCCATGCGGGCCATCCGCACCCACAAGTACGCCTACATCCGCAACTACGAGCCTGACCGCTGGCCGGCCGGCGACCCGGACTTCAATGCGCCCCCGCAAGGCTTCTTCGGCGACGTCGACCGCGGCGCCGCCAAGACGTATCTCATGGCGCACGCGCTCGATCCTGAAATTCGGCGCTACTACCTGATGGCCTACGGCCGCCGTCCGGGGGAAGAGCTTTACGACATGGAGAATGATCCCGACCAACTGCACAACATCGCCGCCGACCCAGCGATGAGCGAGATCAAGCAGCATCTGATCTGGAAGCTCAACGCCTACCTGCAGCAAACCGGCGACCCGCGCCAACGCGGCGTAACGGTCTGGGACAGCTATCCGTTCACAACCCAACAGGTGCTCAAGAACCCCAACTGGAAGATCGAGGGGATGCCCGCCGAGTTGCCGGACTGACGCGGGGCGGCGTTTCCGTCATGATTCGGCTTCCGTTTGCGTGATTGCCCGGTCGTACCGCATCGGGAGCTTGGAAGCAGACGCGCGGCGCCGAGTCTCAGGATTTCGGCTTCCGGCCGAGATCGCGGACGGCCCGCTCCACGCGCTTCGCCGCCTGCTCGTTGGATTCGCCTTCTCGATACGCTATAGGCGGTCCGAAGCGAACGGTGACTCTGCCCGGCTTCGGCCACTTGTCGTGAACCGAATGCACCTCATAGGTTCCTGCTATGCGGATGGGCAGCACCGGCGCCTCCATCTGTTGCATCATCAACCCGATGCCGGGTTTGAAGGGGGCCGTCTTGCCGTCGGGCGAGCGCCAACCCTCGGGAAAGACCAGCGGGCAGTATCCGCGGCCAAGCAGTTCTCCGGTGTAGCGCAGCGCCCGCCGCGCGCCGCCCATTCTTTGCGGCAGCGGATAGGCGTTGAAAAGCCCGACCGCCAGATACAACTGCAGACCCAGCTTCCAGCGTTCCTGCCATGATTCGCCTTGCGGATCGAGATAGGCGCGAAAGTAGTCCTGGGACATCGCCGGGGCGAGGAGTTTTTTCCAACGATAGGGCAGAGCGGCGAGGATACAGGCGGTATCGAAGTGGCTGAGGTGATTGGCGGCGAAGATGAGCGGCGGTTTCGCCTTGTCGAGATTCTCCGGTTCCTCGACGCTCAGGCGAATCATCTGCCGCATCGGCGGCATCAGCAGGCCGTCGACCGCGGCCCGACGGCCCCAGCGTACAGGAAACGACCGCGACCAGCGGGGAGTGAAGGCGCGCGATTCGAGAGTCTCGTGGTTTGCCCGCGGCTTTCGAGTCGCCGCCGGCGCATCGGCGCCAACGGCTGACGGCTGCGTGGACCGTGCGGCTCGCGCTTCGCCGGCGGCCGCTTCGAGCTCGGCAACGGTGCGCAGCGCGGCGAACTCGTTCTCGCCCAAGACCATCCCCGACTCCGACTCCAGCCGGGCCAGCAACTCCATGCGCTGCAAGGAGGTGAGCGCGAGGTCCTGCTCAAGGCGGGCGTGCGGCTGGAGGTCCGCCGGATCGCGGCCGATCAACTCCGCCAGGGCGCCGCGGACCCCGGCGGTTCGAGCCGGAGGCGCGTCCGTTGCGGCTTCCGCGATGCGCTGCGCAACTTCGCGCCGCTTGACCTTCTGCGCAGCGGACGTTCGCGGGAAGTCGTCCTCCGGCCAAGCCGACCAGCTTTGAATGCGCTGATGCGGCTCCAGCCGCTCGTTGGCCCGCGCAACGATCGCGGCGAGGTCGGCGTTTCGATCGGCAATGAGCGCAGCGTGAATCCGCTCCTCGCCCTTGTTGGCCAGTCCGACGACGATGCTTTCACGCACTTGAGACTCGGCGTTCAGAACGGCTTCGACATCGATCGGAAAAACGTTCAGCCCTTCGGCTGTGACAATCATTTCCTTCTTGCGGCCGCGGTAATAGAGCCGGCCGTCATCGTCCAGGGCGCCGATATCTCCGGTGTGCAGCCACCCTTGTTCCATCCGACCGGAGGCGGTCTCCTCAGAGCCGTAGTACCCGCTTGCCACGCTGGCGCCGCTGACGAGGATCTCGCCGTCAGGGGCCAATTTCACGCGCTGCCCTTCGACCGGCTTGCCGATCGAGCCCGCCCGTGCTTCGAACGGATGGTTGATGGCGACAACCGGGCTACTCTCCGTCAAGCCGTAACCCTGAACAACAACCCAACCCAGACGCCGCCAGAACCGCTCCAGGTCCGTGTCCAGGGGCGCCCCGCCGCAGACGAAGCACCAGAACTTCAAGCCGAATTCGCGATGGACAGCCCGGTACCGCCACCAGGTCTCGGCGGCGCCGGCCCATTGCCGGAAGCGCGGCGCCTTGGGATCGAACCCAAATTTTCGCACCAGATGGCTGCGCAGATTCTGCAGCAAGCGCGGAACGGCTATGAGCACGGAAACCCGCTCGCGGCGGACGGTCTCGACGATCGACCCTGCCCGGTACTCATCGTTGAGCACAACCGCGCCCTGGAAGAGCACCGGGAAAAACAGGCCTGCCGCCTGACCGAACATATGGCTCAGCGGCAGCATGTTCATCAGCCGAACGGGCTGGAACGGCCGCGCGAAGCTCCGGTATCGCCGGGCTTCGGCGCCGATGGGGGTCAGGTTGGCGCAGATGTTGCGGTGCCGGTGGACCACTCCTTTCGGCGCGCCTGTCGTGCCCGACGTATAGACGATCTCGACGACGTCGTCCTCGGCCGCCTCAATCGCGTCGATGGATTCGCTTGCCGGCAGTCCCGCCACATCCTGAAACGAAAGCGACGGCAGTGGAAGCTCCATTTCCGAACCGGCCCGCCGCACGCCGGCGCCGACAACCGCAAGCCGCGCTTGCACTTGCCGCTGCACGCGGAGAACGAAGTCCGGCGTCGATTGGAAGTCAAGCGGAACTACTTCGACGCCGCGGGCGACGCAGCCCCAGAACACGGCGATCCACTCGGGCCGGTTCGCTCCCCAAAGCAGCAGGCGCTGCCCTTTGCCGATGCCGGCTTTTTGCAGATAGTCGGCGAAAGCCGCGATCCGCCCGTGCAACTCGGCGTAGCTGTATCGCCACGTCCGATAGCCGTTGTAGTAGCGGAGAGCCTCCCGCTCACCGAGTGCGGGGAATTCGTCGAGCAGCTCGAGCAGAGTGCGCATCCGCCGTCACGGCGAAGCGCCCGCCTCGCCTACCCTTCATTCAAGCACTCGGAACGCTTGGGCGCCGAGCTTACGCTGCAGCGAGAACCGCCGCCGCGACCCGAGCCGATATCGCCGCAACCGGCCCATGCGTCTTGCTCCTGCGTCGTTCGGCGCCCGCAACGCCGCCCCCGCAAAACGATGCGCCGACCGTCCTGCAGGCGGCCGGCGACCCGCGCCAACGTGGCGCAGCGCCCTGGGACGGCTACCCGTTCACAACCCAACAGGCGCTCGCGAACCCCAACTGGAAAATCGAAGGAATGCCCGCCGAGTTGCCGGATTGACGCGCAATAGAGCGCACCGCAACCCTGTGGAGCACGGCGGGTTCGCCCGCAGCGCGCGGCTTGGCTCTCGCTCCCGCTGCATCGATCGTCGTTCCGTGCTTCCGTGACCCCGGCGCGGGGGAAGCTCACCGGCGGCGGACGGTGAGGAACGGCCCTGCGGGGGTCGAGACGCCCTGCACGGTGGCGACGACGGGCGCATCGCCGTCGGGCAGGTCGGGCGGCACGCGCACCGTGAATTGATAAAAACCCGCGCAGCAGGGCGCCACTCCCGCGTAGAGGATCGCCGGCGGCCCCTCCTCGGGCGTAGGCGTCACGCGGCGGATGCGGTTGCTGCGCCAATCGGCGATGTAGAGGTTGCCTGCTGCGTCCACCGCCACGCCTCGGGGGGAAGCCAACTGCGCCAGCGCCGCCGGGCCGCCGTCCCCGCCGTAGCCTTCCGTGCCGTCGCCCGCCGCGGTGGAGATGACCCCGGTCGGGTTCACCTTGCGGATGCGGTGGCTGCCCGTATCGGCGATGTAGAGGTTGCCCGCTGCGTCCACTGCCACGCCGCCGGGGGTGCGCAACTGCGCCAGCGCCGCCGGGCCGCCGTCCCCGCCGTAGCCGAGCATGCCGTCGCCCGCGACCGTAGAAACGATGCTCGTAGCGGCGTCCACCTTGCGGATGCGGTCGTTCCAAGCATCGGCGATGTACAGGTTGCCCGACCCGTCCACCGCCACGCCGGTGGGGCGATTCAACCGCGCCAGCGCCGCCGGGCCGCCGTCCCCGCCGTAGCCTTCTGTGCCGTCGCCGGCCACCGTGGTCATCACGCCGGTCGGGTCCACCTTACGGATGCGGTGGTTGCCCCGATCGGCGATGTACAGGTTGCCCGCTGCGTCCACCGCCACGCCGCTGGGGCCATTCAACTGCGCCTGCGCCGCGGGGCCGCCGTCCCCGCCGTAGCCGCGCGTCCCGTCGCCCGCCGCGGTGGAGATGACGCCGGCCGGCGTTACCTTGCGGATGCGGTGGCTACCCGTATCGGCGATGTACAGGTTGCCCGCTGCGTCCACCGCCACGTTGCCGGGGGTACGCAACTGCGCCTGCGCCGCCGGTCCGCCGTCCCCGCCGTAGCCTTCCGTCCCGTCGCCCGCCACCGTGTCGATCGTCAACAAGTCGGGCTGCGCCGCGCTAATGCCGCCGAAGGTGAACGAGATCTCTCCGGCAAGAGCGGCCGGACCCCCCGGAATCTGACCCGCCTCCAACGCCGGCTCGGTCGCCCCGAAGCCGGTTCCGAACAGAGTGACGTATGCGCCCGGTTCCGCAGGCGTGAACTCCGCTCCGAGGCCGGGCGCTCCGACCAGGGCCGGGCCGCCGCCGTGCAGCGCCAGGAGCGGGTTGCGCCCGTCGGGGTTGCTGCGAACGTTGAAAAACGCCGGCGAGACCGCGGCTACCGCCACCGCCATGGCCGGTCCGCGTCGCTCGTCCGCCCCGCCGCAGCCGCGGATGACCTCCACTGCGACGGTCCGCCCCGGCGTCAGCTCGTGCGGCGCCTGAGCGTTGATCTGAGTGGGGAAGACCGCGAACAGCGGCGCGCGCTTGCCGTCGATCTCCAGACAGGTAGCGGCGAGCTGCGTGGCGATATTGCCCGCGGCGTCCAACGCGGAACTCGTGGCCTGAGTCCCCGGGGGCGCGAAATCCTGGCCGAAGACGGAGACGATGGCGTTGGGCGAGATGCGGTTCACTACGGGCGTGCCGGTAGCGAGCACGACTCCACCTGCGGAAATCAGGGGAGTTCCCGGAGGAAAGACCGGCGGCGTCACCTTGCGGATGCGGTGGTTGTTCCTATCGGCGATGTACAGGTTGCCCGCGGCGTCCACCGCCACGTCTTCGGGGAAAGCCAACTGCGCCTGCGCCGCAGGTCCGCCGTCCCCGCCGTAGCCGTACGCGCCGTCGCCCGCCACGGTGGAGATGACGCCGGCCGGGTCCACCTTGCGGATGCGCTGGTTGCTCCGGTCGGCGATGTACAGGTTGCCCGCGGCGTCCACCGCCACGCCGTAGGGAAGCTGCAACTGCGCCTGCGTGGCAGGTCCGCCGTCCCCGCCGTAGCCGCGCGCGCCGTCGCCCGCCACGGTGGAGATGACGCCGGCCGGGTCCACCTTGCGGATGCGCTGGTTGAGCCCATCGGCGATGTACAGGTTGCCCGCTGCGTCCACCGCCACGCTGCCGGGGGAATACAACTGCGCCAGCGTCGCCGGGCCGCCGTCCCCGCCGTAGCCGCGCGCGCCGTCGCCCGCCACGGTGGAGATGACGCCGGCCGGGTCCACCTTGCGGATGCGGTTGTTGCCCGTATCGGCGATGTACAGGTTGCCCGCGGCGTCCACCGCCACGCCTTGGGGAGAGCGCAGTTGCGCCTGCGCCGCCGGGCCGCCGTCCCCGCCGTAGCCGAACGCGCCGTCGCCCGCCACGGTGGAGATGACGCCGGCCGGGTCCACCTTGCGGATGCGGTCGTTGCTCCGGTCGGCGATGTACAGGTTGCCCGCGGCGTCCACCGCCAAGCCCCGGGGGTCCCACAACTGCGCCTGCGCCGCCGGGCCGCCGTCCCCGCCGTAGCCGTACGTGCCGTCGCCTGCCACGGTGGAGATGACGCCGGCCGGGTCCACCTTGCGGATGCGCTGGTTGAACCCCTCGGCGATGTACAGGTTGCCCGACCCGTCCACCGCCACGCCTTGGGGAGAGCTCAGTCGCGCCTCGACCGCCGGGCCGCCGTCCCCGATCTCCCCTCCCGCGACCCTGGAGATGAGACCTGAAGCGGCGTCCACCTTGCGGATGTGGCCGTTGCCCGCATCGGCGATGTACAGGTTGCCCGCGGCGTCCACCGCCACGCCGCGGGGGAAAGCCAACCGCGCTGCGGTGGCCGGGCCGCCGTCCCCGCCGTAGCCGTACGTGCCGCCGCCCGCGACCGTAGAAATAATGCTCGTAGCGGCGTCCACCTTGCGGATGCGGTCGCTGCTATCGGCGATGTAGAGGTTGCCCGCGGCGTCCACCGCCACGCCGCGGGGGAAAGCCAACCGCGCCTGCGCTGCCGGGCCGCCGTCCCCGCCGTAGCCGAACGTCCCGTCGCCCGCCACGGTGGAGATAACGCCGGCCGGGTCCACCTTGCGGATGCTCTGGTTGGACGTATCGGCGATGTACAAGTTGCCCGCGGCGTCCACCGCCACGCCTTGGGGAGAGCGCAGTTGCGCCTCGACCGCAGGTCCGCCGTCCCCGCCGTAGCCGCGCGTTCCGT
Organism: Bryobacterales bacterium; assembly: GCA_965214915.1. Lineage (GTDB taxonomy): Bacteria > Acidobacteriota > Terriglobia > Bryobacterales > UBA6623 > CATQHP01. The sequence continues at coordinate 440,111 of CBDCCP010000003.1, forward strand.
CGCCCGCCGTAGTGGAGATGACCCCGGCCGGGTCCACCTTGCGGATGCGGTGGTTGAGCCCATCGGCGATGTACAGGTTGCCCGCGGCGTCCACCGCCACGTCTTGGGGAAAGCGCAGTTGCGCCTGCGCCGCCGGGCCGCCGTCCCCGCCGTAGCCGAGCGCGCCGTCGCCCGCCACGGTGGAGATAACGCCGGCCGGGTCCACCTTGCGGATGCGGTGGTTGCGCAGATCGGCGATGTACAGATTGCCTGCTCCGTCCAGCGCCACGCCGCGGGGGAAAGCCAACTGCGCCTGCGTGGCCGGTCCGCCGTCCCCGCCGTAGCCTTCCGTGCCGTCGCCCGCGACCGTAGAAATGTCGCCCGAAGCGGCGTCCACCTTGCGGATGCGGTGATTGGAGCTATCGGCGATGTACAGGTTGCCCGCGGCGTCCACCGCCACGCCTTGGGGAGAGCGCAGTTGCGCCTCGACCGCAGGTCCGCCGTCCCCGCTGAAACTTCCGGGGCCAGCGACCGTCTCGATGATCCAGTGGGCCGCGGGCTGCGCCCAGGCCGCGACGGCCACCGCCGCCCCAAGCGCGGCGGTGGCCGCTGCGCGGCCGGTGAAGAGTGAAGAACAAAACCGCTTGCGCGGGCCGAAAAGGCGCTTGCGCGGGCCGAAAAGGCGCTTGCGCGGGCCGAAAAAAGCGGAAGCGAGTTGGAGATGGGAAAGCAAAAAGCAGGGGATTGCCCACCGGCCGGCCGCGCTACTCCTTATTAAGACTGACCGCGTGACGGATTGACCGCTGCTCATCTCATTCTCCCTTCAGACGCATCTTTATATGGAAAACAACTCAAGAAATCGCGCTGTCGCTGCGCCTCGCTTTGCGAAAACACTCCTGCGCTGCCGCCCGAAACCCAAGCTACCGCCGCCCGCCAAGGCTTGTCCGCAAGGCAATTCGCTTTATGTTGTACTCGCCGGCCGCCGGACGCCGGACGCACGGCGTTGCGGCTTGAACAGCGCCAGGAAGATCGCCAGGATCAATGCCGCCAGCCCGGCCGGCAGCGTCCACAGCGAGCGCCAATCGATGGCCTGCAAAGCCCTTGTCGATTTCGCCGCCTGCTCGGTTTGCAGCGCGTCGATCTCTTCCGCGCTCCCTTCCGCTTCCTGCAAGCGCGCGATGCGGGCGCCCAGGTCGAGCACCTCGGCGCTCAGCGCTCGCGACTCTTGGGGCGTGTGCCGCTCTTCGACCATCCCCGCGGCCTGGGCGCCGATCAACATCCCCAGCCCCAGCGTGAACAGCACCAGCATCCCCTGCGCCTGGGCGCGGATCTCCTTCGGCGCCGCCTGGTCGGTATAAATCTGGCCCGTGACGAAAAAGAAGTCGTAGCAAATCCCGTGCAGCAAGATGCCGCCCAGCATCATCCAGCGGACGGCGTCCGGCGCGCCGACGGCGAAAAGCGCGTAGCGCAACACCCAAGCCGCCATGCCTACCGCCAGCATCCATTTCACGCCCAGCCGCTTGAAGAACAGCGGCATCAGCACCATGAACAGGATTTCCGACATCTGTCCGTAGCTCATCGCCTGAGTCACGTCGGCAATGCCTGCTTGCTGCACCGCTTTCGCCGCCAATTGGTAATAGAAGGCCAATGGGATGCAAACCAGAAACGAACAGGCCATGAAAATCGCGAACGACCGCTGCTTGAACAAGACGAACGCATCGGCGCCGATCAACTGGCGGACCGAAACTTCCTGCCCGGCCAGAGGCGGCGGCGTGCGCGGCAGCGAGAGACAGTAGAGGCCCATCAAAATGCCCGAAACCCCGGTCAAGTGGAACATTTCGATGCGGTCTCCCCAGCCGAGCCGGGCCAGGGCGACCCCGGCAACGATCCAGCCGATCGTGCCGAACACGCGGACCAACGGGAACTCCTTTTGCGAATCCGTCACGTGGCGCATCGCCAGCGAGTTGGTCAAGGCCAGCGTAGGGAAGTAGCAAAGCGTATGCGCCAGGAAAACCATGTTGACCGCGAAAGGCGTTGCCGGCGCATCGGGGTTCATCAGCGCCGCCGCGAGCAGCATGAAGGCTCCGCCGAGGATGTGCAGCGCGCCGAGCACCTTTTCGGTGTTGAAGAAGCGGTCCGCGATCATGCCGACGAAAAACGGCGAGAGGATCGCGGCGAGCGGCCCGACGGAATAGGTCAGCCCCAGGTCGGTTCCCGAAAATCCGATTTTTCCCAAATAGAGAGGCGCGCCCACGTACCATGCCCCCCAGACGAAAAACTGGATGAACATCATCGCGGCCAAGCGGGCGCCGACGGCTGTAAGCATGACCCCTATCGTAGCGCGCCGGCGCGGACGTAAAATCGAGCTATGCGCCCCGACGCCGCGGCCGGAAAGAAGCTCGCCGCCGCGGCGTTGTACGAGTTCGCCGTCCGCGCGCTGAGCCGCCGCGCGCATACCGCGGCCGAGTTGGAGGGCAAGCTGCGCTCCCGGGCCGCGCGCCCGGAATCGGTCGACGAGGTGCTCGGGCGTCTCCGCGAGCGAGGCTGGCTCGATGACGAACGCGCCGCCGAATCGCACTCCTATTACCGCCGGGAATATGACTCGCTGGGCCGCCGCCGGGTTGTCGCCGAACTGCGCCGCCGGGGCATCGAGCGCGAAACAGCGGAGAGAATCGTCGAGGAAACCTACGCCGAATCGGACGAACTGGAGTTGATCCGCAGCTTTCTGCGCCGCAAGCTGGGTCGGCCGGTCGACGAGGCGCGCATCGACGACCGCAAGGAGCTCGTCCGCTTGTACCGCTCTCTGCTCCGCGCCGGGTTTTCTACGCCGAAAATCGTCGAGGCGCTCGGGCAAATCTCCACGGACACGGAATCGCTGGAAGCGATGGCGGGCATCGCGGATTTCGAAGAATAGCCGCCGGCGATCGGGTCTCGGGCGCAACAGTGTTACTTTGAGTTGGAAGCGGTCCTCGCGCGTGAGAGTTTCCTTACTCGGTTCGACCGGCTCGATCGGTCGCAACACCCTCCAGGTGCTGCGCGAGATGGAGGGTCCGGTTTCGGTAGCGGCGCTTGCCGCCGGGCGCAATGTCAAGGAGTTGGCCAGGCAAGCGCGCGAGTTCCGGCCGGAGCTCGTCTCGGTCGCGGACGAGGCCGCGAAGGCGGAGCTCGCCGCCGCCTTGTCAGGCATCGACGGCTACCGCCCGCGGGTGCTTTCCGGTCCGGCCGGCAATCTCGCCGCGGCCGCCCAGGTGGACTATGACGCGCTCGTCTCCGCGGCCGTCGGCGTCGCCGGACTCGAAGCGACATTCGAAGCCGTTCGCCTGGGCAAGCGCGTCGCCTTGGCCAACAAGGAAGCGCTGGTGGTCGCCGGCGAATTCGTGATGGCCGAAGCCGCATGCAGCGGCGCCGAGATACTCCCCGTCGACAGCGAGCACAACGCCGTTCACCAGTGTCTGCGGGCCGGCCGCCGCGACGAAGTCGAAAGACTGATCCTCACGGCGTCCGGAGGGCCTTTCCGCAACACTCCGGCGAGCGAGCTGGCTGCCGTGACGCCCGCCGAGGCTCTCGCTCACCCGACGTGGAAGATGGGCAATCGCATCACCGTCGATTCGGCCACTTTGATGAACAAGGGTTTCGAGGTGATCGAAGCCTGTCGTCTGTTCGGCTTTTCGCCCGACGAGGTCGATGTCGTTGTCCATCCGCAATCGGTGGTCCACGCCTTGGTCGAATATCGTGACGGTTCGGTGATCGCGCAAATGTGTCCGCCGGACATGAAGCTGCCGATTCGCTACGCCCTCTCCTATCCCGACCGCGAATTCAGCCCGCGCCAACGCATCGACTGGAACTCTGTGCGAAAATTAGATTTCGAGCCGCCCGACCGGCGGAAATTTCCGCTGCTGGAGTTGGCGTACGAGTCGCTCCGCCGCGGCGGGGCGGCTGGGTGCTTGCTCAACGCGGCCGACGAGGTAGCCGTGGAAGCTTTTTTGCGCGGACGGATTCCGTTTCCGGCTATTGCCGAGATCGTTGCCGAGACGCTGTCGAACGGCGCGGCGCAAGAACCGAAGCGCGTGTCCGATCTGCTCGAGATCGACCGCGAGGCAAGAGCTTTCGCGGAGGGTCTGGCGGCGCGGGGCGGGGCAACGGTCGGAGCCGTCACGGCGTAAATTCGCTTAGAGGCATAAAGAAGTCATGCTGGCTTTCATTTTCGTGCTCGGCGTCATGGTTGTTTTCCATGAGCTCGGGCACTATCTGGCGGCGCGGTATTTCAAGGTCAAAGTGGAGAGCTTTGCTTTCGGATTCGGGCCGCGGTTGTTCGGCTTCAAGCGCGGCGATACCGATTTCAAGGTCTGTCTGCTGCCGCTCGGCGGTTATGTCAAGATGGCCGGCGGCGACAGCATCGGCGAACCCAGCGGCGATCCCGACGAGTTGTTGGCCAAACCCCGCTGGCAGCGCTTCATCATCATGGCGATGGGCCCGATTTTCAACTTCATACTGGCGATCGCCCTGCTTACCGGCCTCTTCATGAACAGCTTCGAACGGCCGGCGTTCCTCACGGAAGAACCGAGAATCGAATACATCCAGGCCGACAGCGGCGCCGCGCAAGCCGGGCTGCAAGCCGGCGACGTGATCCGTTCGGTAGACGGCCAGGCGGTAGCAACTTGGCAGGATGTCGAGCTTCCCTTGGTCATGGCGCTGAACCAAACCGTTCCGGTAGAAGTCGAGCGCGGCGGGTCGCGGCAAACATTTCAAGTTTTCGTAGCGGAGAGCGAGGACAGGCCGGGCGTTCCCCGCGTCGGCTGGAGCGAAGGCTACGATGTCGTTTTTCGAAGAATAGAAAGCGGATCTCCGGGCGACGCCGCGGGCCTGCAACCCGGCGACCGGCTGCACAGCCTGGAGGGCCTGGAAATCCGCTCGTCGATTCAGGTCGTCGAGTTGATTCAAGAGTCCGCGGGAGAGCCGCTGCAGATGGAAATCGAGCGTGACGGAGCGGCGCAGACCTTCGAGATTACCCCCGCGTACAACGAAACGGACGAAGCATGGCGCATCGGAGTCGAGCTTTCCGCGAATTGGCGGACGGTTCAATCCCGGTTAGGGTTCGCCGATGCGCTCGCGCAGGCGGTCGAGAGCAACGTGCGGGCCTGCGGCATGCTCTTCAAGCTGATTGGGGGGTTGTTTTCCGGCACGGTTTCCCCCCGCATGCTCAGCGGGCCGATCGGCATCTACGAGTATTCGAAGGAAGCCGCGGACGTTGGTTTGCGCGCGTTGATCGAGCTCATGGCGCTGATCAGCATGCAGTTGGGCATCTTCAACCTGTTCCCGATTCCGATTCTCGACGGCGGACAGATGCTGCTGCTGACGTTCGAAGGCGCCATGCGCCGGGATGTCAGCATCGCCATTAAAGAAAGGATCATTCAGGTCGGTTTGGTGCTCATCGTTCTGCTGTTCGGATTCGTGATGTACAACGACCTGCTGAAAAAGATCGCTTCGGGCTGACCGGGCGCTTGTTTCCGCCGTTTGGGAAATGCGGGGGAGCGGCGGAAGATCGCGTCTTTTGCCGAATCGTGGCAAAATAAAGGTTTGTGCGGGCGTCGGTTTCGCGCCCCGCGAGCCTGAGCAAGAGGAGTTTTGACCGAGATGCGTCCGATTCGATGGATTCTCATGGCCGCTTTGTGCGCTGCCGTCTTGCCGCAACAAGCGGCAGCCCAAACGAAAGTTGCGGTAGTGGATTTCCAAACCGCCCTGCTGAATACCGCGGACATTCAGAAGAAAGCCGCCGAGCTCGAGGCGAAGTACAAGCCGCGGCAAGACGAGATCGAGCAGCTTTCGCGCGAACTTCAGGAGATTCAGACCAAGCTGCAATCCGCGGCCGCGGACCAGGCTCAGACTCTCCAGTCCGAAGGCGAGCGCAAACAGCGCCGCGCGCAGCGCCTGAGCGAAGATCTGCAGTCCGACGTGGAATTCGACCGTCAGGGCATCCTGACCGAGGCCGGCAGCCGGATGCGCGCGATCGTCCAGACCCTGCGCACCGAAAAAGGAGTCGATCTGATCGTAGACATCGGCGGCGTGCTGGCCTTCGATACGGCCATCGATCTGACCCAGGCGGCGACCGCCGCATACGACGCCAAGCATCCGGCAAACTGAGCCGAACCAGCGGGAACCGGTGGAATTCCTCAACGCCTACGGCAAAAGCGATCTCATCTACGAACGGATCGTCAAGGGCTTTTTCATTGCTCTGCTGGCGGCGATCCTGCTCGGCTGCATTTATTACGTTTTCTTCCGCAACTGGCGCGAAGAGCTGCAGGCGAGACGGTTCCTGAGGCTGGTCCAGAACCAGGACTACGCGGAAGCGTACAAGATGTGGAACTGTTCGGTCGCTGAGCCGTGCCGCTACTATCCCTACGACGACTTTCTCGAAGACTGGGGTCAAGAATCGGAATTCGGTGAAATCCGTTCCTTCGATTTGGGAAGATCGTTCACGCAATCCAACGGCGTCATTCTGCTCTACGACATCAACGGGATCGAGCAAGCTCCGCTCTGGGTCGAGAAGGAAACCGGCATCGTAGGCTTTGCGCCGAACTGACCCTTGCCCGCGCGGCAGTCCACGATCGGGCGCCGCCGCGCGTCTTTCTATTCTTGAGGTTGCGTTCCAATCGCGGGCTCGGAGCGGCGCTTTTACTCGCGTTCGCCGCGGGCGCCGCCGCCCAGAGTTCGGCGGAGTCGCTGTTCCGCAAAGGATTCCGAGCGCAGCGCGACGGCCGCCACGTCGAAGCCTACGCGCTCTACAATCAGGCCCGGGCGCTCGCTCCGGCAAACCGGAAATACATCCGCGCGGCGCGTCAGGTCCGTGAGCCTGCGGCTCAACTGATCGCTTCAACCGGCGATTACCGCACCGCGGTCGCCATAGCGCCCGCCGCCGCGGGCTTGCAGCATCTGGCAGTCGAAACGCAGGAGGAGCCGTCCAGCCCGCGCATCGCCGTCAACAACGTAGAGCCTGAGCGCAAGCTGAAGGAGCCTGCTCGGCTCAAGCCGGACGACCACGCAACGGCATTCCGTTTTCGCGGAACCCTTCGCGAGGCATACGAGCAAGTAGCCGAGGAGTTCGGCCTCGAGGCGATCTTCGACCAGGAATTCGACGGCGATGAAAAGGTGCGGGTCGATCTCTCCGATTGCGATTTTTCATGCGTCATGCTGGCCCTGCGCGATGTCGGGCGGACGCTGCTCGTCCCTTTGGCGGAAAAGCGGTTCCTGCTGGCCGAAGACAGCGCAAGCAAACGCCGCGATCTCGAACCTTTCGCCTTTGTCTCGATCCCTGTCAACGATGCTCTGACCGCCGAGGAAGTCACACAAATCGGACAGGCCGTCCAGCAGTCTCTCGAAATCAAGCGATTCCAGATGAGCCCGACATCCGGAATGCTCTTTTCGCGAGATACCGTGAGCAAGGTCCGCATGGCGCAGGCGATGGTCGACGCCTTGCTGCACCCCCGCGGCGCAGTGATGATCGAGCTCAGCGTCATCGCGGTCAACCGCGACCGTACCGCCGAATTAGGGATCGACTTGCCCGGCAGTTTTCCTGTCACGAACTTCAGCACGATCTTGAACGGCATGGCTCCCGAGCTCGACGGCGCGGCGCCGCTGATCGGTATCGGCGGCGGCAGAACCGTGCTCGGCGTGACGGTAGGGGGCGCTCAGGCGCTGGCGACGCTGAACAGCGGCACGGGCCGCTCGCTGCAGACCATGAGCATCCGCGCGGAGCACGGCATGCCCGCCGAGATGAAGCTCGGCGAACGCTTTCCGATCATCAATGCGCAGTTTTCAGCCGCGCCCGCGCCGGGCCTCGACGACGCCGTCGGCAGCGGCAATTTCATCCAGCCGATCCCTTCGTTCACATTCGAAGAGCTGGGGCTGACGATGAGGGCGACGCCGCTCGTACACAGCGCGAAGGAAGTCACTTTGGAGTTGGAAACGGAATTCAGGCTTTTGGCCGGCGGAGCGGTCAACGGGGTGCCGATTCTGGCGAACCGCCAGTTCCAATCGAGCGTGCGGCTGCGCGAGGGCGAATTCGCGATCGTCTCGGGGATGGCGGTCCACGAGCGGCGCAACGCCCGCGCGGGTCAAGCCGGCTTGGCCGCCATTCCACTGTTGGGGCAACTGTTCAGTCGGCACAAGAGGCAGGTCAACCAAAGCGAGTTGCTGATCCTTGTGCGGCCGCGCATCGTACGCTTGCCTCCGGCCGAGGTGGTTCCTTCGCTGACGTTCCGCTTCGGTCCGGAGCAGCGCCCGCTGCCGGCGCTTTAGGGAAGGTCTGAACTTAGCGGTTCAGAGCCGCTGCGGGCGCCCTGCAGGGACTAAACACCTAGGCGCAGCCCCGCCGAACCACTCCGGCTGTGGTCGAACGCTCCTCCCGATGGAATCAACCCGTCTTCGTTTGCGCTCTTACGCTGGAGTCGAAGAGATGAGCCGGACTCAATCGCTCATCGACAGGCGCTCCCTTAAAAAGCTGTCATTCGGACAGCCAGTTCTCGATCCCCGGACCAGGCGCGCAGGAGAACTCCTGTACATTCGCCGTCACAACCGTGAGGTCCAGTGCGAGAGCCTGCGCTGCGATCAATAGATCATTGGGGCCAATGGGTGTACCCTGGCTCGCCAACTGCCGGCGGACCTCTCCGTAGTAACGGCGGGCGCCTCGAGCGGCAAAATATCCAATGCTGAGAGAATCAAGTCAATCCGACCGGCGAGTTTCGAAGAGCCCGACTTTTCAGCACCGAAGCGAAGCTCCGCCACGACGACGATGCTGGTGCAGGCCGCGTTCTCACCCGCCGAAGAGATACGCTGAGCCACTGTTCCCTGTGGATTAAGGATCAGATCCGACAGGATGTTGGTGTCCAGCAGATAGCGCAGAGGCACATTCAGATCCCTACATCGTCCAGCGGCGCCAGATCTGCGTCCACATCCGCGAACTGCTCATCTAGAGGTCCGAGGGCGCTAAGTAGGGCAAGTAATCGCCCTTTGCGAATCGGCTCCAAGATCAGGCGGCCACTTTCTTTTCTCAGGATCGCCTTATCCCCTTCGAGCTCGAACTCTCGGGGAATGTGCAGCGCTTGGTTTCGGCCATTGCGAAATAAGCGGACATGACGTTCGAGTCCGGGCATTTTGGCGCCTCCATTCTTAGCATATGCCTTAATTTTGATGACGGTCAATGACTCGTGGCGCCATGACTTGCTGCAACCTACAGGCGCTGTGAACAGTCGTATCGACACGTTTCAAAAGGTGATTTGGCCGCTGATCGGATTGCTCGCTACCACCGTCTTCGGCCTGTCCTACAAAGCTGTCACTAACTAAGCATAGGGGTCTGGGAGCCTTCCGCGCCTCTCGATAGTCCAGAGTTCTTGGCCGTCGGCTTGAAGTCGAGATTGCGGTCGGCCCAGCGGCCGGCGACGAAGTCGTTCGTGACCAGCCGATACAGCTTGTTCGTCGTCGAAAGGCGGAATGTTCTTGGAGACCTCGCAAAGCGTCAGTTCGAATCGAAAGCCGCTGCGTTGCTTTTGAAGCCGTCAACCGCGATCGCTACCGTGTGCCGGCCCGGCGCCAAGTCGGCCGGCAACTCGACGTTGACCTGATAGAGGCCCGCGGTCAACGGCGCGAGGCCGGCGAAGAGGACAGGGGCCTCCATACCGTCGATCCACGCGCGCGTTGCTCCGGCGACTCGGGAAAGAGGCGCCGGCGGGGCCTGCGCGCCCGTGCGGACGGGCGGGCCCACGGCGCCGAGACCCGTGGCGAAAACCTCGATTGCGCCGCCGCGTTGCACGACTGCGCCGGTCCCGCTCGAGGGGTCGAAAAAAATTCCAGGCTGCGCCGAACCGAGCGCCAACTCAACCCGAGCGCCTGCGCCCAGCGGCGTCGCCGCGGTCAGCGTAAAGCTCTCGCCGCGGACTTCGAACGGCAACTGGAAGTTGATTTGCGCCGGACTGACGAACAACAGCGGCGCGGGAACGCCGTTGACGATCACGCGGGCGGACTGCAATTCATCCGGGAGTGGGAACGCCTCCGCCGCCCCGGCGTCCGCGGCCAGGCCCGCGCCGAAAATCGTCAGCAAGCCGCCGGGCGCGAAGCCTGAGCCGCCGGACGCGAAACTCGCTGCATTGACCACGCCGGCCGCCGAAAACCGCGGCGCCGAATCGACGCTTCGAACTTGCACGGTTGCGCTGACCGCGGGTTCGTCTCGCAGGCGCGCCGTCAGCGTTTGGACGCCGCTCGCGTCCGGCAGCCGCCAGCTTGCCGCGACGCGCCCCAGCGCGTCCGTCTCGGTAGCGGAAACGCTCAGGATGCCGCCGCTCGTCTCGAACTCCAAGGCCACGCCCGAATAGGGAGTGAAATTCCGATCGACCACGCGAAAAACGATCGGTTCGGCCGGCGGCGAGCCGGCCGCGGCGGTCTGCTCCGCGCCGGATACGACTTCGAGCTTCAGTTCACCCAGGTTGTCTCGCGCCTGCACCCGCGATACGGCCCTGTCGAAGCCGGGCTCGCCGGCCTCGGCAGTGAGCGTCGTCAAGCCGGGGGCCGCTCCTGCCAAGTCGAATGGGCCGCGCAACTTGCCGGCCGGAATCGTCACCGTCGGCGGAATCCCCAGAATTCCGTCGGACAACGTAAGATTCACGACGAGATCGACGTCTCGCGGTTCGCCGATCTCTACATGCGCTCTCCCCGTGCGGCCGACGACGACGCCGGAGGCGGGCCAAGTGGAAAGATGCAGCAGTTTGACAAGCGCGGCGTGCGCTGCCGAACGGCCGTCGACCGCTTGTTCGTAAAAGGCCGGCCACGCCCGGCGGATGCCGTCGAGCTTCGCCACCGAAGCGGGGTCGGGCTCGGAGCCTTCGGCGACAATCAGGATGAAGGCAAATCGAAATTCCCGTTGAGCCACGCTGTGATCGGGCAGGCGCGGCCCCTCGGCGGCAATGATCCGCTCGAGCGCAATGTTCTTGCGGTCGCCGTCGAACGCAACGCCGGTCTGCGGCGAGCGCGCTGAATTCCCGAAACCTACGCCGTTGCGCGGATTCTCGACCAGGAACGTCGCGGACACTTCTTCCGGGGCGCGCAACCCCATCAGGTATTGATCGAGCTCGCTGAAACGGCTGACGGTCTCCGTCGTCAGAAAACGGGGGCTTTCCGCCGGCCCTTTGTCCTCGATCAGGTTGCCTTCCACGAACGACGCCCGGGAATTGAAGAAAAAGCTCCAATGGGCCAGTTGGCGGCCTAACAGACTCAGCGAGCGCATGCCCGTTGCGAGGTCGAGAAACGCCGGATAGGCAAGAAAGCGGTGTCCGGTTTCATGCCCCAAAACCGAGAGCGTCGAGTTCTCGCCGAGCACGGGTATGCGCGCCTCGGGGTCCGTCGGATAATTCGACAGCGGCCCCATATTCAAGAAACTCGAAAGCCGGCGCGGGGAGCCGAAATCCACGCCGAAATCGAAGACCGGGTCGTCGAACAGCAGATCGCCGATCCCGCGCGCTTCATTGCGGACGTTGACCTCGAAGGCGAACGATCCCGGGCCGTTCGACAGACCGATGTCGTTGAAGAAGACCACGAAATCGTAAACGTCGTCGTGGTTACGGAAGAACTGCTGCGAAGCCGCAAAACAGTCGAGCTCCAGCCGATTGGTAAAAATCTCCGCCGCGGCGCCGGCTGCGGGCTCGTCCAGGCCGAGGCTCATGTCGGCCGGCGTCGGGTCTCCTTCGAGACGGCCCGGAAAGATGCCCACAACCGCGCCCGGAACCGCGACGGCGGCATCGTAGAGAAATGCAACGCGGCCGTCCGCAAACAACACGGCCTGAAAGGTCTGGCGCGGGCCGATGCCGGAATCCTGATACGTCGGCACGGCTTGCCAACTGAACGCCACCTGATCCGCAACGCTGTAAACGCTGATTGCGGCGCCCGGTTTCGAGGGGTCCAGATCGGTAAACAGCGGCAGGATGCGGGGAGGGCCGACGAACGCCCGCGAGAAATTCCGCCCAGTCGAACGCGCATCGGGCTCTTCGAACGTCAGATTGCCGTCGGAATGCACGAAAACGACATCGTGCCGCTTCCCGAAGTACGGGAAAGCGAAGGGCAGCCGCACTTCGCGGAAGTCGTCGTCCTCCAGCGCCAACGGCAGGCCGTTGGCGAGCGCCTCGCCGGCGATGCTGCGGCCTCCCGGCGTTACGGAGTATCCGCTTGCGGCGGGGGCGAAGAGCAGACTCGTTCCCGCCAGGTCGAAAGGATTGGGGTCCGCAACGACCCCGTTCGACGTGTCGATAATGGCGATGTCGCCGATGTCCCGGAGCGGCGCCGGCAGGGTCTCTTTTGGAAGCCGCGTGATCCGCGGCTTGCGCGCCAGCCGCTGCCGGCGCATAAAGCGGTCGCTGAGGATTCTGCCGCGGTAAGTGCCCGGATCGAACGCATCGGATTCGGTAGCCGCTGCGAGGCGCCCGCCCGACGCAGCAAGGAACAGCAGAATTCCCGCCGCCGCGCTCAGATGCCTGGGAATCCGCATACGTTGTTTTCGAGAATTCCTATCGGCGGACGGGAACGGCTTGGCGCGCCGCGCTCTTCCGATTGTAAGAAGAAACCGCGGGCGGATTTGCGCCTGGAGCGCCGCTCCCCTGACTTTGCTAACTTTTCTTGCATGACGCGGATTTGGATTCTCGCTCTCGGCTGCTTGGCCGGGCTTTGCTCCGGCCAGGAAAAGCTGAACGTTCTATTCATCGCCGCCGACGATATGAACAACGATCTCGGCGCTTACGGGCATCCCCTGGTCAAGACCCCCAACTTCGATCGGCTGGCTCGGATGGGGATCAAGTTCGAACGAGCCTACTGCAACTATCCGGTGTGCAATCCCAGCCGCGCATCGCTGATGACCGGTCTCTATCCCGATCAGACCCGCGTGCGCAGCAATGCAGGGAACTTCCGCAATGAAATTCCCAGCGTGAAGACGTTGCCGCAGATGTTCCAGGACGCCGGATATTTCACCGCTCGCGTGGGCAAGATCTATCATTACGGAGTGCCGACGCAGATCGGCGAAGACGGCGTTGACGACCCGGCGTCCTGGCGTGAAGTCGTCAACCCGCGCGGCCGCGACAAGTGGGAAGAGGATCGCATTTATTCGATCGACCCGGTGACGCACAACCTCGGCGGCACGTTGAGTTGGATGGCGCAAGACGGAACCGACGAAGAGCAGACCGACGGCATCGGCGCGACCGCCGCGATTGCGCTTATGGAGCGGCACAAGGACGAGCCTTTCTTCGTGGCGATGGGCTTTTACCGCCCGCACACGCCTTACGTGGCGCCGCGCAAGTATTTCCAGATGTATCCGCTGCACATGGTGCGGCTGCCGGTCGAGCCGCTCGACGACCTGGTCGACATGCCGCATGCGGCATGGGTCGATCGGCCCTACCAGCTTTACCTGAGCGAAACGAAGAAGCGTCAGGCGATCCAGGCTTACTATGCCTCGATTACGTTCGTCGACGCGCAACTCGGACGGCTGCTCGACGCGGTCGAAAAACTGGGCTTGGCCGACAATACCGTGATCGTGTTCTGGTCAGACCACGGCTACCACATGGGCGAGCATAAACTTTGGCAGAAAACGACGCTGTTCGAAAATTCGGCGCGCGTGCCGCTGATGATCGCTTCGCCGAAGCACCGCAAGACGGCCGGGCTGGCCACCGGGTCGCTGGCCGAATTGCTGGATTTGTATCCGACGCTGGCCGAGTTGTGCGGCATCGCGCCGCCGAAGCATCTTGTCGGCAAGAGTCTTGCGCCGATACTCGACGATCCGACGCAGTCGGTGCGCGCAACGGCGCTGACCACCTTCGACACGCTCGACCGCGTGAACCGACCGCCGCTGCGCCCGCGGGCCGTGGGGTATTCGATTCGCACCGAGCGCTGGCGTTATACCGAGTGGGGTCCCGATGCGCGATACGGCGCCGAGCTCTACGATCACTGGAACGATCCGAAAGAATACGTCAACCTGGCGCTGGCGCCGCATATGCAGGAGACGGTCGCGAAGATGAAGAAGCTGCTCGACCGGCATGTCGCGGAGGCTGTGAGCAAGCCGAATTTGTAGCTGCGGTTCGAAGCCGTAGGCGCGGGGTATCATACGGCGCATGGACACGTTGAACCGCCGGAATTTTCTGAAACATGCCGTTGCCGCGGCGGCCGCGCCCTGGGCCGCCGCTTCGTGCGGAAACTCCGACACATCGCCCGAGGAATCCCGCCCGAACATCGTGCTGATCATGGCCGACGACATGGGTTTTTCCGACATCGGCTGCTACGGCGGCGAGGTCGATACTCCCAACCTGGACGCGCTGGCGGCGAACGGTCTGCGTTTCCGCTGGTTCTATAACGGCGCGCGGTGCTGCCCGACGCGCGCGGCGCTGCTTACCGGCCTCTACGCGCATCAAGCCGGCGTCGGCCACATGACCGGGCAGTATCGCAAAAACGGCGAGATCGTCGCCTCGTACGCGGGGGACCTGAGCAAGAACAGCGTGACGATCGCCGAGGCGCTCAAGTCCGCGGGCTACACGACGCTGATGAGCGGCAAATGGCACGTGACGCCTTCGATCGAGAAAGAAGGCGATGTTCCCAAGCAGCACAATTGGCCGCGCCGACGCGGCTTCGACCGCTTCTGGGGAACGATCCTGGGGGCGGGAAGTTTTTACGATCCGGTGACGCTGGCCGAAGACAACCGGCACGTCGAACCGGACGGTGAAGATTTCTACTACACGACGGCGATCGGCGACCGTGCGATCCGCTTTATCGACGAGTCGCCGGACGGCAAGCCGTTTTTCCTCTACATGTCGTTTACCTCGCCCCACTGGCCGCTGCATGCCCCCGAGGAGGCCGTTGCGAAGTACAAGGGGCGTTACGACATGGGCTGGGACAAGTTGCGCGAGGCGCGGCGGGCGCGGATGATCGAGATGGGCGTCATCGCAGCCGATTGGCCGCTGACCGAACGCGATCCGGCGGTTCCGGCCTGGGAGGAAACTCCGCACAAGGAGTGGGAAGCGCGTCGCATGGAAGTTTACGCCGCGCAGATCTCCATCATGGACGAGACGATCGGCCGGCTGACCGACCGTCTCCGCGAGCGCGGCCAACTCGACGATACGTTGATCTTCTTTCTGTCCGATAACGGCGGCTGCGCCGAGGAATTGGCGAATAGCTGGGGCGAGCCGCTGTTCTTCCCGAAGAAAACTCTCGACGGCGAGCGCGACGTCCAGCATGAGAACGATCCGTCGATCATGCCCGGCCCCGAGGAGACATATCAGAGTTACGGCATCCCCTGGGCGAACGTCTCGAATACGCCGTTCCGGTTGTACAAGCACTTCGTGCATGAGGGCGGGATTGCCTCGCCGCTGATCGTCCATTGGCCGGCGAAGCTCAAGAACCCCGGGAGATGGACCGACTCGCAAGGCCACTTGATCGACATCATGGCGAGTTGTCTGGATGCGGCCGGGGCCGAATATCCAAGCGAGTACAACGGCAACGCGATCACGCCGCTGGAGGGCAAAAGCCTGCTGCCGGACGTAACCGAGCAGGCCGCGGTCGAGCGCGACGCGCTCTATTGGGAGCACGAAGGCAACCGCGCCGTCCGCTCGGGGCAATGGAAGCTCGTGTCGAAATGGAGCGAGCCGGAGAAAAATCGCTGGGAATTGTACGATCTCGAGGCGGACCGCACGGAGACCAACGACTTGGCCCGCGAGCATCCCGAGCGGGTAGCCGAACTGAGCGCGAAATGGCGGGCCTGGGCGGACAAGGCGGGCGTCATCGAGTGGCGGTCTTGGGATCGCTAAGGCTGTCGTCGCAGCCAGTGGAGAGCAAGATGGGACGCGGCGCGGAAAGACTGCTGCGCAAAGGCCTGGAAGAGGGGGATAAACGCCGTTTAAGCGCCGCTTAAGCGCCGTTCAAACGGGTTTTGAAGCACGCGGGGTCAAGGCCGCCCGCGGCGTTTTCGCCGTGAACTGTTGAGGGCCGCGAAGATCAGCTTCGTCCCAACGGGCGGGTGTTGCGCTCGAGCTCTTCGACAAAGGCTTTTGCTTGCGCGGTCAGTTCTTCGATGACTTGCGGATGACGCTCGCGGATGTCGAATTTTTCGCCCGCGTCGGCGTGCAGATCGAACAGCGCAACGGCCTCGAAGTCGGCGTCGAGGCGCAGCTTGTAACGACCGCGCCGAATCGCCTCCAGCCGGGGCGGCCGGTCGCGCCCGCTGCCCGCGAAGAAATAGAAGCGCTCGTGAGGCGATTGCTCGGTTGCGCCCGACAGCAGCGGCCACAGGTCGCGGCCGTCGAGCACGCGGTCGGACGGCAACTCCGCGCCCGCCAGAGCGGCGAACGTCGGCAGGATATCCATGTTGGCGGCAACGGCCGAAGTCACGCGGCCGGCAGGGATTTTCCCTTTCATGCGAAAGATTCCGGGGACGCGCATGCCGCCTTCCCAAGTGGTGGCCTTGCCGCGATTAAACGGCCCGGCGGAGCCGGCGTCGATGCCGTATTGCAGCCACGGGCCGTTGTCGGAGGTGTAAACGACGAGGGTGTCGCCGGCGATTCCGAGCCGGTCGAGCTTATCCAGGATTTGACCGACCGACCAGTCGATCTCTTCGATCACATCGCCGTAGCGGCCGCGCAGCGAGCGCCCCCAGCGGTTGTTGGAAACAAACAGCGGAACATGCGGCATGGCGTGGGGCAGATAGAGAAAAAACGGGCCGTCCTTGGCCGATTCGATGAAGTCGAGAGCTTTTTGGGTGTAGAGCGTGGTGAGCTTGCGCTGGTCGGGATCGTATTCGACGACCTCGTCATCGTCCATCAGCGGCAGCGGGTGCGGGAAGCCCTGACCTTTCTCCAGGTCGTAATAGCTTCCTTGGCCGGCGAATCCGGTGAAGTCGGCGCACTCGCGGGCGGAAACCATGCGCTCGTCCTCGGGTTCGCGGATCGGCATGACCGGGTGATAGCGCCACATGTCGTTCGAGAACGGAATGCCAAACCAGTGGTCGAAACCGTGGCGGTGCGGAAGGAACGGGGGCGCGTCGCCGAGATGCCACTTGCCGATCATCATCGTGGCGTAGCCTTGCGTTTTGAGCAACTCGGCAACGGTGATTTCGTCGGGATGGATGCCGGTGGTCTGCTTCGGTCCGTGGTTGAACGCGAGGCTTGCGCGCGGCGGATAGGAACCGGTCATCAGCGCGGCGCGGGAAGGGCCGCAGAACGGCGCTGCATAGAAGCTGGTGAAGCGAATGCCCTCGCGGGCCATACGGTCGATATGAGGCGTGCGGATGTCGGGATGCCCATAGACGCCGAGGTCTCCCCAGCCCTGATCGTCGGCGAAAATCACGATGAAATTCGGTTGCCGGGGTTCTTGAGCGCGGGCCGGCAGAGCGGCCAGGAGAGCGGCGGCGGGCAGCAGGAGTTTCTTCATGGCGTCGAGGCGTCCATCGAGTTTAGCTGCATGTTCAGAAAATTGCCGAGCAGGCGCTTGCCGGCGGCAGTGAGGATCGACTCGGGGTGGAATTGGACGCCCTCGACGGGCAACTCCCGGTGGCGCAGGCCCATGATCAGCCCGTCTTCCGTTCGCGCCGAGACCTCGAGCGCCGCCGGCAGGGAGTCTTCCTCGACGATCAGAGAGTGGTAGCGCGTCGCCGTGAAGTCCTGCTCGATGCCGGCGAACACCGTCTTGCCGTCGTGGCGGATACGGCTTGTCTTGCCGTGCATCAGGTAGGGCGCGCGCACGACTTTGCCGCCGAACGCCTCGCCGATCGACTGATGCCCGAGGCAGACGCCCAGGATGGGCGCCGCGCCGGACATCTCCCGGATGAGCGCAACCGAAATCCCCGCCTCGCGGGGAGTGCAGGGCCCCGGCGAGACGACGATCCTTGCCGGCCGCATCTCGCGGACTTGCCCCACCGTGACCCGGTCGTTGCGCTTGACGACGATCTCCGCGCCCAGTTCGCCGAGGTGTTGCGCCAGGTTGAACGTGAACGAGTCGTAGTTGTCGATGACCAGCAGCATCGCTGCTCTTATTGTGACCCTTTCACCGATACACCTTGGCGCGGCCGCCGACCCTTACCACCAGGACACGCAAAGCATCGTCCTGAGTCTCGCAAATCACGCGGCAATCCCCTATCCGATAGCGCCACAACTTACCCAGTGGGCCAGTCAGAGCCTTGCCCAGATTCCGTGGCTCCTCCAGTTCCGCAACCCGCTCGTTCATGTAATCGACAATGCGTCGAGCCATCTGCTTGTCGAGCTTGCGGAGTTGACTCCGGGCGGATGCGGTGTACTCAATCGTCCAAATTCAGGGCATTCCTCACGTCGGCGGAGGAGTACACCCTCTCTGTGCCTTGACGAAGACGCTCCAGCACGTCCGCGGCAAGGTAGTAGTCCTCCATATCCTCAAGGCCGCGCTCAATCACCTCACGCAGGTAGAAAGCTTTGGTGCGCCCGGTCTGCGAGGCCAGAAAATCAAGCCGTTGCTCGGTTTCAGGAGCAAGCCGAATCGAAGTCGCCATGTCGCCGGAGTCCTCTGAATATATGTATTTATTACACCACGCTTGGCCGCATTGTAGGCGCCGTGTGCTACCTTCACCTTGAACCGCGGCCGCCCGGCCGCACACAGGAGGGACGATATGCAACGCCGCAGCTTCATTACCGGCGCCGCCGCCGCGTCGGCGGCAGCATGCAGCGCGCCGCCGCCCGAACATCGGCCGGAGACCGCGCGGCCGCCGCTGAAAATGCACGTCGGCGCGCAACGCGGCCCGACCGACAGCGAGACGCTGCAATTCCTGAAGCGCCACGGGGTCAACAACTGCTGCGGCTTTCCGCCCGCCCCGGGCGAGCGCGGCTACTGGCTCCCCGAAGACCTGGAGAAAACGCGCGATCTGTGCGCGGAGCACGGCGTCTCGCTCGACATGGTCGCGCTGCCCTTTCTCGCTTCCTCGCACATCGACCGCGAAAAGCGCGGCGCGATCATGCTGGGCCAATCGCCCGAACGCGACAAGGACATCGACGACATCCACAAGATGATCGAAGCCTGCGCACAAACGGGCATTCCCGCCTTCAAGTACAACATGAGCATCTTGGGCGTGCTGCGCACCGAGCGCACGCCGGGCAGAGGCGGCTCGACGTATTCCACTTGGCGCCTCGACGAAGCGCAGCCCGACCCGCCGCTCACCCGCGCCGGCCGCATCGACGAAGACGCGGCCTGGGAGCGCATTGCCTATTTCCTCGAAAGGGTCATCCCCGTCGCCAACGAGTTCCGCATCCGCGCCGCCTGCCACCCGCACGATCCCGGCGTCCCGCCCGAAGGCTATCAAGGCGTCGTCCGCGTGCTGGGAACCCCCGAAGGACTCTACAAGTTCATGGAGATCGAAAAAAGCCCTTACCACGGCTTCAATCTCTGTCTGGGCACGACGGCGGAAATGCTGCAAGACCCGGCAACGCAAATTCATGAGGTCATCCGCCGCATCGGCGGCGAGAAGAAAATCTTCAACATCCACTTCCGCAACATCCGCGGCCGCCGCGACCGTTTCCAGGAAGTCTATCCCGACGAAGGGGACATGAACATGGTCGAAGTCGCGCAAACGCTTTGGGAGGTCGATTATCCCTATATGCTCATGCCCGACCACATGCCGATTCACCCGGACGACCCCGACCGCCGGCAGGGATTCGCCTACGGATTCGGCTATATCAAAGGAATTCTGCAGACGCTCCGCAGCCGGGCGTAGTGCTGCTACTCTGAAATCAGTCCTCCATTGGAACGGTCCGGCGGTCTTCGTTCGCCGCCGCGAAGATTCAGCGGAAACCCGTTCCTCTCGACGCGGGGCGGTAGCTCAGCAGGTAGAGCAACGGCCTTTTAAGCCGTGGGTCCTGGGTTCGAGTCCCAGCCGCCTCACCATGTCTTAGCGGGTATGGAGGTCTTAGCGGGTATGGAGAACCGCCTGCGCATCGTTTCTCTTTGGACGAGACTTCGGGCGGCAAGCTTCCGCCGGATCCGACCGGGGCCGCCGCTTGCGGATCGGCAGGTCTCTTGTCCCTCTACGGAAGCGGCAGATTCACGGGCGCGGTCGGGACCCCCGCGATGGTGAACGTCAGAGGCGCGGACGGGCCTGCCGGCAGCGTTTCTGCAAGCTGCAGGTTCAGTTGCGCCAAGCCGACGAAGCCGGGAGTCATGCCGGCGAACAGGACGTGGACCTCGGTTTCTCCGAGAGCAGCCGTCAATTCCGCGGTTGTCTTCGAGAGCGCATCTCCTCCGGCGGACGGAACGCCGCTCCGCGGCTGCGGCTCGAGAAAGCCCAACCCGGTGGCGAAAGCGGTCAACACGTCGCCGGGCGCGGCCGGATTTTCGGCCGTGAGCAACGAACCGTCGCTGCTGCGGATCACAATCGGCAGACCGCTGTCCGGGTCCGTGAAGACGGCGAGCCCCGTGCTTTCGAAAGAGCGCGCGGCGATTTCGCTCGAAACCAGATTGCGCACCACCAGCACATCGACCGGTCGGTCCGCCGGCGACTCGAACGGCGCCTGAAAGTTGATCTGCGTCGGCGAGACAAAGAAAAGCGGCGCGGCGATGCCGTCGATGAAAACATGGACTTGCGCCAATTCGCGCGGCAATTCCGGGGTAACCGCCGCGGCTGTGTCGGCAGCGAGGTCGTTGCCGAACAAGCTGCCGATCCCTCCGGGCGCAAGCGGCGGAGCGAAGCCGGCCGCGTTGACCACGCCCGCTGCGGAAAAGAGCGGCGTGCCGCCTTCGGGGGCGCTGACGATCAGCGTCACCGGCACATTGACGCGCCCGACCAACTCCGCTCGCGGCAATCCCGTTTTCGGTCTGCCCGAATGGCGCACCCTCTGCAAGCCGACCACGCCGTCGTACGTGCCCGGCGGCAGATGCGTATTTTCGATTTTTACCGTGAGCGCGGCCGGGCCGGCCTCGGTCGAGCCCTGGGTGGGCGCGACCGACAGCCAGGGGGCGGCGGTCTCCGCCAGAAAGTAGAGCGTGCCGCTCCCGCCGTTGGAAATCTCGAGCGTCTGTTCGGGCGGCGCGCCGTCCACCGTCGTCGCGAACGTCAATGCCCGAGGGCCGGCGGAGACCGCCGGCAGAGCTCCGCCTCCTTCGATAAATGCCGTCAGGGTCGCATCGATATCGACATCGACCGTCCGATTGACGAACGCGCAGATGTACAGTCCGGGCGTCAACGGGGGATCGGATTCGGGCGTGACGACGAGAGTTTTCGCCGTTTCCGGACCAACGACGCGGTGGTCGTCCACGATGGCGCCGTCGGGCAATGGCAGAGGAAAATCCTCATGGCGAACGTGCAGGTCGACGGCCGCGCCGGTCGTCGCGGTGGTCAACCGAAGCTCCAGCCGGGCCGCATCGGGGGGAATTTCGATGGCGTATGCGGCGTCCGGATTGCTGTGCAGGGTGGACTGGGGGCGGGCGGACAGCCGGATTCCCTGCGGGACGCCGGCCGCGAGCGAGTTGTCGAACGGGCTCATGAATGCGGCAAAGGCATACTGCCGGTCCACCGTAACCTGCCGCGGGTTGCGTCCGCCGCTGAGGTCGCCGACCCAAGCCCAAAAACTCCGCCCTTCCTCGGGAATCGCGGCGACGGTCACCGTTTCGCCCTCGTCGTAGTAACGCGAGGCGTCGGGCGGAGGCGAGAGCATCAGCGAACCGTAAGGTCTGAAAATCGAGTGAAAAAACTCGTGTTGCTTGCGAAAACGCGCGGCGTAGGTCTTGCCGCTTTCGGAAACTTCGAGCATGCGCTCGGCGCCGGCGCCGTCTTCCCAACCCTCGAAAACGAACCGACTCGCGCCTTGCAGACCGAACTGCGCCGGCACGACTTCAATCTTGTGCCGTTCGCCGGGCCGCCACGGATAAGCGGCGGGAAGGAAGCTCAACCGCCCGTCGACCGATGCCCGTCTTCCCGGATGGTTGGTGTCGAGCTTGGTCGGCGGCCGCTCGTCGAAGATCGCCTGCAGCCGCGAATCGGCCGAAAAAACAACCGACCGGATGGGGTTGGCGGCAAAACCGGTCAGACTGAATTGAGCGCGCCCGAACCAATTCACGAAGTGGTTGCCGGCGGTCGGGACCGCGGTAAGGGTCACGGGCGTGCGCAAAGTGTAGAAGCCGTCTTCGGAGGCGGGCGCTATGCCGACGCTTCCCAGGTCGGGGTGGAGAGAACCGTACTCGTAGCGAATCCGCCCGACGAAGTTGGCCAGATACCAGGTCACGTCCTCGCCGACCGTAATCGTATGCTCGCGTTCGCCGTCGTCGCTCCAGCGGCCGAACAGGTAGCGGACGTCGTCGTCTTCGGGGTCGTTGTGCTGCTGGGGAACGCCGATGACGTGCGTGCTGCCGCGTTCCCAGTCGAAGGCGTGCGGCGCGGTGAACGTCTCGCCGTCGACGACGATCGGCAGGCCGACCGGATTCGTCGTGATTGTGGTCGTTGGCGGCGGGCCGCCGTAGAGACGCACGATGGCGTCGATGTCGCCGACCGAAAGGGCGCTGCGCTGGCCGATAGGCATGCCCGGGGGAATCGTCTCGATGCCGGGCATGCCGGTTTTCGAAAAGGCCGTCGCGCCGTAATGCATGATCGATCCGTAGTCGTAGGCCGGGCTGACGCCGTTGCCGGGGGGCAGGGCAAGCGGAACGATGTTGCGCACGCCGCTTACGCGGTCGAGATGGTCTTCGTCGATCGCGATGTACTCGTCGCGGTCAACGCGGGTCTGCTCGTGCCACAGCCCGAGCGCGTGGCCGATCTCGTGCTGCACCGTGCCCAGGGAGCAGAACCGCGAGAGCCATACGTACTGGCGGCGGCCGCGGAAACCGACATTAGCCGAGCAGCCGGCGCGGCGGCGGAACTCGACGTAGCCCTCCTGGTCGGCGCGTTCCACGAACCGCACCGGCGCGGCGGCCGACCAGATCTCCATCGCCTCCAGAACGCGCTCCGGGCGCTCCAGGTTTTCGTTGAGTGTGTAGTAAACGACGCCGTCCGGCCACAACAGATCTTCTTCGACGACGAAGTTGGCCTGTTTGCGGTTCGGACCCTTGAGCGTTCGTTCGCGCCGCTCCAGGTCTTCCGCGGTGTCGAGAACGATATCGCCGTCGTGGACGGCCGCGCCGTCAACGATTTCGTACTCGACCAGCTTGCCGAAGTAGTAGGCCTCGCCCACGGCTGTCGGCCGCGATGCGGGCGCGTGGCGCTCCTGGCCGAAAGCTCCCGCGCCGGCAACGGCCGCAAGAGTCAGTCCGCCGGCGAATCCGCGCAAGAAGCTCTTGCCGAGTCTGGATCGCGCAGTTTTCATGGAGTGTCTATGGCTGAAATGGGGGGTCGAAAGGCCGCCGGAAAAGTATATAGGCTAACAGAGTCTCCGGAAAAACCGGCCGCGGGTTTGTGAGATTCATCACGGGAGACGTCGGGCCGGCGCCTGAATCGATCCCCCGATGCGTCTTGCTCCATGCGCAGGCACCGCCCGGATTGCGGGTTCATCTGTCGATCAGCAGCCAGCCGTCGGGATCCAATTCGACCCGCGCCGCTCTTTCGTCGAGCAGGAGCGAAAACTCCGTCTCGCCGCCGTCGGTGAGGATGTACTTGTCGAGAGGCTTGCCCGAAGACGCGGCGATCCGCACGGGCGCGGCGATGGAGAAGCGTTCGGAAACGCCGCTCTGCTCGATCTTCGCCGTCAGGATGTAGCGGCCCTCCCGCCGGCTTTGCCTGTATTCGAGGCTTAGCCGCGGAATCCCGGTGCGGTAAACCCACAGGTCGAAGAACTCGCGCAACTCCGGGTCGGGATATCCGGCCGGCGTCCAACGGGCCGCTTCGCGGCGGATGTCTTCGGTCGTGACCGCTTGAAAGGCGAAGCGCTCCCGCAACTCCCTCAGGAAAGAATAAAACCCTTCGTCGCCCATCGCGCCGCGCAGCATGTGGAAAATCCAAGCGCCTTTCTCGTAAGCGACGATGCGGTAGGCGCGGGGCGTCTTCGCCGTGCGCAGGCGCTCGCCCAAAACGACCGGGCCGGCGGATTCGAGCGCGCCGCCGCCATCGACGGTTTCCAGCAACCGCTTGCGGTACGCGGCCAGCGAGCGGTCGAGCGCCGCGCGGCCTTCGCGATGCTCCAGGAACAAAAGCGACGAGTAGGTCGCCAGCCCCTCCATGATCCAGCTCTCGCCGGGGCGGTCGACGGTGACCACGTTGCCCCACCATTGATGCGCGAGCTCGTGGGGAAGCAGCAGCTCGGCGTAGAAGCGCGTTTCCTCCGCGGACAACCCGCGCAGAGCAGGGTCTCCGGGGCGGAAATAGCTCCTGGTCGAGGCATAGACCAATCCGGGGAAGCCCTGCCCGAAATCGCCGGGCACGGGCGACACGACCACTCGCTTTTGGGCGGGCGCGCCGAATTTCTCCAGGAAAAAGCCGAAGGCGGCCGCGCAAAGATCGGCCGTTTCTTCGATCCGCGGCGCCGGAGCGGGGCGGAGTTCGGGGCGCGTCGAAAATCAGGGGAAGGGGCGGGAGACGCAGGCCGTAGCGCGAACGCCGGCGATTGGGCAGCATCGTCGGCGCGGGCGCGAGCGGTATCGCCACCGGTGGGGAGGGCGGCTTCTCCGCGGCGGGCTTGTGGCCGTGAACCTCGATTTCGTAACCGTCCGCCTGCCGCGTTGTCGAGAAGTAGCGTCCGAGATTGAAGCCTGCGAGACGAATCGGGCTTTCCGTGCGAAAACGCGTCGAGCGCACATCGTCGTCAATGGAATCTTCGACTTGCGTTCCGGTGGCGACCAATTCGAGATGCGCCGGATAACGGAAGGCGAGCGCGTAGCGCGAAAAACGGAGGTCCGCCCGCGGATACCACGTGCCGCGGTCGCCCCACGTAATAAACTCCCGATCCGGCGTCCGAGATCGATTTTCCGGAATAGCGGAATTCCAACTCGCGGCGCGAACCGGCCGGCAGCGGCTCGGGCAGCACGACGACCACCAGATTGTTGTGGCGGCGCGAAGGCCCGCTGAAAGCCGGTTGTTCCTTTTGCAGGAACTCGACCGGTTCACCGTCGAGCAGCACTGCGGAAACGCGCAGGCGCCCGGCAAGCTCGAAGTCGAAAGAACGCGCCTGCGCGCTTTGCGGATAGAAGTCTGCGCGCGCACGGACGTCCATGTCGAGCTCGGGGCCGATTTCGGCTTCGATCCGATAATTCCGCAGCCGCCCCGGCGCGGGGACAACGCTGCGCCGGCCTTCTCTGAAATTCCTTCCTTCGAAGTTGGTCCAGACCTCATAAAATTCCCGGTCGCCGTCGCGGACGAGCCTGCCCGCGCCGACCTGCTTGTGCAGACGGGGTTCGATCGAGATCTCGAAGCGGCCCAGCCGGTTCCCGCGCATAGCGCCCACGAAAAAGCCGTCCTCGGGGGGCGCGTTGGAATAGGTGTCCGCGAACACGCGCAGGGCCGCGCCGCCCAGCAGATTGCGGACTATCGTGGACCAACGCGGGGCGAGGCGCGCTCCGGCTGCGGCGTCCGCTCGACTGCTCGGGCTTTTGTCGATGGCGCGCATCAGCGCCTCGGCCGTATCGTCGGTAAAAAAGAACACGGCGGTGCGGAACTTCTCGTTGAGCACGGTCTCGTCGAGAAAGCGGGCGACGGCATGACGCTCGCCGGGGGTCGGCGGAATGAGCAGCACCTCGCCGGTATCGGCAGGCTCGCTCGACACGAAGGCAACGGCGATGTCGCGGCCGTGGACCTTGCGGGCGAAAATCAGGTGGCCGTCAGTGAAATAGAGCTTGACATCCTCGCGTTCGAGAAAGACGTCGCGGACGCGGTAGCAGCGGTCCGCATCGAGCTCGACGCGGCGGATCGAACGCAAATGGTCGTCCGCCGACGCGGCGCAAAGCACGCGGGCGAGCAGAAAAAACGCAAAAATGACCGGACGCGCCAACTGCACTCATCATCCCCCGCCGGGCGGCAACGGTCAACCGCGGCGCATACGCGGGGGAGCGCCCAATCCACCCCGCGCGTGTGAGCGCCCATGCTTCTCGGGTTATGAGCTTGGTTGTAAGCGGGCCTGCCGCCGCTCCCGAAGCCGCGCGATGACATCGACGGCGGGTTGCGTCCGACCTGCTTCGATCTGGCGGCTTCCCAGCGCGAGAATCTTGAGCAGGGCAACCGTCTCTTGCATTTCCTCGTAGCTGTCGATGTCCTGAATGACTACCTTGGCTTCGCCGTTCTGGGTGACGATTAAGGGTTCTCGCCGGGATCCAAGCGTGCGCACGATCTCGGCAGCGTGAGCCTTGAGATAACTTATGGGCTTGATCCGGCTGGATAGCTTCATGGACCGCCTTCTCTTCAGACTAATTATAGTCCACAGATAGGTCCGTCGGCGTTTTTCCAATGCAAGATGAACTGCAGGGAAGGCGATTCCAACGCGAGATGAGTCACCGAGGGCGGCCTGCCCCGCGTGTACGCGTTTCCGCCGCCGGCCGGGCTTGTATCTCCCTCCCTAGAAGAACCGCACCATGTAGGTAAAGCGCACGCCGCGGCCGATCTCCGGGGCGAGGTCTTTGATGTAAGACGAGTGGTTGCGGTAAAGCCGGTCGCCGGCGTTGAAGACGTTCACCGAGAACTGGTGCGCCAAGCGCCGCCGCGCATAGGTGTACGACGCCTTGAGATTGACCACCGCGTAGCCCGGCGTGCGCGTCTCGCCGGTAAACGTCTGGTGCTGTTGACTCGCCAGAATCAACTCCGGCGTGAAACGGAAACCGGCGGCGTCGTAGTCGAAGCCGACCCTGCCCCGCAACGGCGGGATGCGCGGCAGCGGAGTATTCGTGTCCGTGTCCTGGGCATCGACGAAATCCATGCCCAGATTCAGCCGCAGGCCGGGGAACAGGCCGATGTCCGCGTTCGCCTCCGCGCCCGTGAAGCGCGCGTTGCGCTGCGTGTACTCGAGCACCTGCAGGCCGTCTTCTTCCTCGCCGGGGGCGAAGGGAAAGATGAAGTTGCTGAAGCCGTAGTAGAACAGGTTGACCTCGCCGCGCAGGCGGCCTGCGTTGTGGCGCAGCGACAGATCGACGCCGTTGCCGCGCTCGGCGTCCAGTCCCGGATCGCCCACATCGAACGACAGGGTCCCCGCGTGCGGGCCGTAGTTGTACAGTTCTTCGAGCGCCGGCATGCGGTAGCTGTGCGCGTAGTTCGCCACGAAGGCGCCGCCGCGCCACAGGTCGGCGTGCAGGCCGGCCGACGTCGAGCCGCCGGTGAAGGTCCGCGCGACCGCGTCGGGGACCTCTTCTTCGTGGTGTTCCTCTTTACCTTCTTCGTGGCCTTCTTCTTCGTGTTCGTGCCCCCCGCCGCGCTCGGCGAACGCCGGGTTGTAGCGCTGCGTCTCGACGCGGCCGCCGAACTGGAGCTTCACCCGCTCGAAGTCCAGTTCCTCCAGCGCAAAGAAGGCGAGTCCGTTTTGATCGATCGGCGGCGACAGGGCCTCCTCGCCGGCCGCGGCATAGTCGCGGTCGATGCCCCAGAAGCCGAACCGGCCGCTCAGCGGGCCCCGCCTGCTTTGCTCGAACACGCCGCGGTAGATGAACTGGTCGTTGCGGAAGGCCGTTCCGATCGTCTGCCCGCCGTCCTCGAAGAACTCGATCTCGTCGTGCTCCCAATCGACGTAGCTCAATTTCAAGACGAAATTCTCGACCGCCGCGCCGAGATTGTTCCAGCCCCAGTTGAAGCGGTAGCTTTGGCGGCGCGTGTCGAGCGTGATCCGCTCGATCTCTCCCTCGTGCTCCTCGTGCTGCTCCTCGCCTTCTTCATGGCCTTCTTCTTCATGCTCGTCCTCTTCGTGGTGGTGGTGGCCGTGGAATTCCTGGACGAAGGGCACGCCGTAGCCGCCGTTATCGACCTTGACATCGAAGCTGAAAAAGCTCTTGCCGCCGAAGCGGCCGAAGCCGCCGCCGCCGTTGCTGTTGTTCGTCCGCGAGTTGAAGATCTCGCCTTGCCCCGGAGCGGTGTAGTCGCCCGCGCGGACGCCCGCGCCCGTCCCCCAGACCATCCAATTGCCCGCGCCGTACTCGAACCCGGCGCTGCCGGCGGCCAGCGCGTTCGTCGTGCCTGCCGACCCGGAAAGATAACCGCGCAGCCCCCGGTGCGGGTGGCGGCGCATCTCGTGATGCCGGCTGATGGCGTTGACCGTGCCGCCGATGGCGTTGCCCGAGTAGAGCAGCGTCGCCGGACCCTTGACCACTTCGAGCCGCTCGAGTTGCGCCGTGTTGACCATCTCGCCGTGGTCGCCGGAGTTCGACGACAGCGTGCCCGTGCGAACGCCGTCTTCCATGATCAGCACCCTGTCGCCGTCGAAACCGCGAATTATCGGCCGCGCCGCGCCGGGGCCGAAGCTGCGCTTGGCAATCCCCGTGCCCACTTTATGATCGAGCGCCTCGCCGAGCGAGACGTCGCGCGACAAGCTCAACTCTTGCGCGTTGAAGGAGTCCACGCTGCCGAACGATGCGAAGGCGGTTTCCTGCTTTTCGCTCGCAGTTACGGTGATCTCTTCGTGCAAGGCGGTCAAGGCAAGCGTGAAGTCGGCGGTCGCCTCGGCGCCGGCGCGAGCCTCGACCGTCTTGGCCGCTTCGCTGAAAACACTGTCGAGATGGGCGACGAGATGGTAGCGGCCGGGGGGCACCCGGTCGAATGCGTAGGAGCCGTCGTCGGCGCTCAGCGCGCTGCGCCCGAGCTCGACGATCAGCACGACGGCCCCGTGCAGCGGGCCGCCGGTTTCTTTCATCGCTACCGTGCCGCTCACGCGGCCGTGCGGCTGCGCCGCGGCCGGGCCGGCCGCCTGAACAGCCAGGGCGGCAATGGCCAGGAAGAGACACCGCGGGCACCGCGTTGCCGATGACCGCGGCGCCGCAGAGCAGCAGGCGCTGCAACGGGCGGGAAAAGGCACGCGAGCTTCAGGCGCCGTATTCGTCTTCATCGTGGGACCTCTTTTCCAATACGAGGCGATCCGGGAGATCGCCCCAACTGTTTTTCCGGCCCGCGCAAGCGGCGCCGAAGTTAACGGACGCAAATGCCCTCCGTCAAAGGGTTCGCCGAGTCTCCGCCTGCGCGATATAGCTCATCGGTTCTGGGGCGCATAACGACGCTTGCGTGACTTTTGCCATGGGCTGCTAGAAGAACCGCACCATGTAGGTGAAGCGCACGCCGCGGCCGATCTCCGGGGCGAGGTCTTTGATGAACGACGAGTGGTTGCGGTAAAGCCGGTCGCCGGCGTTGAAGACGTTCACCGAGAACCGGTGCGCCAGGCGCCGCCGCGCATAGGTGTACGACGCCTTGAGATTGACCACCGCGTAACCCGGCGTGCGCGTCTCGCCGGTGAACGTCTGGTGCTGTTGACTCGCCAGAATCAACTCCGGCTCGAAGTGGAAACCGCCGGCGTTGTAGTCGAAGCCGATCTTGCCCCGCAACGGCGGGATGCGCGGCAGCGAAGTATTCGTGTCCGTGTCCTGGGCATCGACGAAATCCATGCCCAGATTCAGCCACAGGCCGGGGAACAGGCCGATGTTCGTGTTCGCCTCCGCGCCCGTGAAGCGCGCGTTGCGCTGCGTGTACTCGAGCACCTGCAGTTCGTCCTCTTCCTCGCCGGAGGCGAAGGGAAAGATGAAGTTGCTGAAGCCGTAGTGGAACAGGTTGACCTCGCCGCGCAGGCGGCCTTCGTTGTGGCGCAGCGACAGATCGACGCCGTTGCCGCGCTCGGCGTCCAGGCTCGGACCGCCGATCTCGAAGGCCAGATTCCCCGCGTGCGGGCCGTAGTTGTACAGCTCTTCGAGCGCCGGCGCGCGGTAGCTGTGCGCGTAGTTCGCCACGAAGGCGCCGCCGCGCCACAGGTCGGCGTGCAGGCCGAGCGCCGCCGAGCCGCCGGTGAAGGTCCGCTCGACCGCGTCGGGGACCTCTTCTTCGTGGTGCTCCTCCTCTTCTTCTTCGCCTTCTTCATGGCCTTCTTCTTCGTGTTCGTGCTCCCCGCCGCGCTCGGCGAACGCCGGGTTGTAGCGCTGCGTCTCGATGCGGCCGCCGAACTGGAGCTTCACCCGCTCGAAGTCCAGCTCCTCCAGCGCGAAGAAGGCGAGTCCTTTTTGATCGATCGGCGGCGACAGGGCCTCCTCGCCGGCTGCGGCATAGGCGCGGTCGATGCCCCAGAAGCCGAACCGGCCGCTCAGCGGACCCCGCCGGCCTTGCTCGAACACGCCGCGGTAGATGAACTGGTCGTTGCGGAAGGCCGTTCCGATCGCTTGCTCGCCGTCCTCGAAGAACTCGACCTCGTCGTGCTCCCAATCGACGTAGCTCAATTTCATGACGAAGCTCTCGAGCGCCGGGCCGAGGTTGTTCAAACCCCAGTTGAAGCGGTAGCTTTGGCGGCGCGTGTCGAGCGTGATCCGCTCGATCTCTTCCTCGTGCTCCTCTTCCTCCTCCTCTTCTTCGCCTTCTTCATGGCCTTCTTCTTCGTGCTCGTCCTCTTCGTGGTGGTGGCCGTGGAATTCCTGGACGAAGGGCACGCCGTAGCTGCCGTTATCGACCTTGACATCGAAGCTGAAAAAGCTCTTGCCGCCGAAGCGGCCGAAGCCGCCGCTGCCGTTGCTGTTGTCCGTCCGCGAGTTGAAGATCTCGCCTTGCCCCGAAGCGGTGTAGTCGCCCGCGCGCACTCCCGCGCCCGCGCCCCAGACCATCCATTTGCCCGTGCCGTACTCGAACCCGGCGCTGCCGCCGGCCAGCGCGTTCGTCGTGCCTGCCGACCCGGAAAGATAACCGCGCAGCCCCTGGTGCGGGTGGCGGTGCATCTCGTGATGCCGGCCGATGGCGTTGACCGTGCCGCCTATGGCGTTGCCCGAGTAGAGCAGCGTCGCCGGACCCTTGACCACTTCGAGCCGCTCGAGTTGCGCCGTGTTGACCACCTCGCCGTGGTCGCCGGACTGCGACGACAGCGTGCCCGTGCGAATGCCGTCCTCCATGACCAGCACCCGATCGCCGTCGAAGCCGCGGATGATCGGCCGCGAAGCGCCGGGGCCGAAGCTGCGCTTGGCAATCCCCGTGCCCACCTTGTGGTCGAGCGCCTCGCCGAGCGAGACGTCACGCGACAAGCTCAACTGTTGCGCGTTGAAGGAGTCCACGCTGCCGAACGATTCGAAGGCGGTTTCCTGCTTTTCGCTCGCGGTTACGGTGATCTCTTCGTGCAAAGAGGTCAAGGCAAGCGTGAAGTCGGCGGTCGCCGTACCGCCGGCGCGAACCTCGACCGTCTTGGCCGCCTCGGTGAAAACGCTGTCGAGATGGGCGACGAGATGGTAGCGGCCCGGGGGCACCCGGTCGAATGCGTAGGAGCCGTCATCGGCGCTCAGCGCGCTGCGCCCGAGCTCGACGATCAGCACGACGGCCCCGTGCAGCGGGCCGCCGGTTTCTTTCATCGCTACCGTGCCGCTCACGCGGCCGTTCGACTGCGCCGCGGCCGAGACGGCCGCGAGAGCCGCCAAGGCGGCGATAGACGGGAAAAGACGCACGGACCTCATGTATTGCATACATCCTCATCTTGGGTCCGGTACATCCGCGGACAAAGTGCAAAATCGCGGGCGGATACGGAAGCGGCGGCGAACGGGACAAAAAACTAAGTCCGGCGGGTTCCCGCCGCCGTAGGCGAAAGCCGGCGGTCCGGCGCGAGAGCGTTGCCCAACTCGTCTTCAAACGCGGCGAGGGCGTTTTCGGTTGCGGCGCGGTCCCAACCCAAAACGGCCGCCGCGACCGCTGCCGCCGCGCGCGCCCATGCGGGTTCGTAGTTCCGCTCGAAGGCCAGGCCCGTCCGCCGCAAGAGGATATCGCCGAGCGTGCGGGCCTTCTCGCAGCGTACGGCGAATTCGATCTGCCCGCGCACGGCCGGGCAGCCGGCGGCCAACGGCGCCGAGCGCTCGGGCCGGGCGCGGATGAAGGCCCGCAGCCGCGGCGCGCGCGGGCCGTAAACGGCGGCAAGACCGGCATCGGGCTCGTCCAACGCGACGGCTTCGGGAATGCCGGGGTCGTTCGGAGGCGGAGCGCCGAGCTTGGCGGCGGCTAGCCGCAGCGTGTCCCAGGCAAACGACCGCGCCGTCGTCAGCTTGCCGCCGAGCATCGTCAGCAAGCCTTGCACGCCGTCTTCGCTTTCGTGATCGTAAAGCGCATGATCGCGGGAAGCGGCATTCATGTTCCCGCCGGTTACGCGCAGTAACGGCCGCGAGCCGCAATAGGCGTAGAGCACGGATTCGCGGCCGGCGTCCGCACGCGGGAACAGGCCGTTCATTTCGCTGAGCAGATATTCGATCTCAGCCTCGGTCGGCATCGTGCGGTCCGGGTTGCCGGCAAACGGCGTCTCGGTTGTCCCCACGAGATAAAGACCCCGCCAGGGAACGATAAAAAACGGCCGGCCGTCGGCGCGCGCTTCGTGATAAACGGCGTGCCGGGGAGCGCCCGCGAACGGCGGCAGCACGATATGCGCCCCGTTCAAGAGGGTCAGCAGGGGTTCCCGCCTTGCCCCGGGCAGCAAGCGGAGCACGCGGTCGACCCAGGCGCCGGCGGCGTTGACGACCAACCGCGCGCGGAGTTCCTCTGCGCCGTCGGGGCCTGCGACCCGCACCCCGACGACCCGCTCATCTTCGACCAAAAACCCCGTGACGGCCGTATGGTTGCGAACCGTTGCGCCGGCTTCCTCGGCTTGCAGCGCCATCTCCAGCGCCAGACGTTCGGGGTAAACAGCTTGGCAGTCGTAATAGACGAAGCCTCCGCGAAGGTCTTCGGCGGCGAGTCCGGGCTCGGCTTGGCGAACATCCTTGGCGCTCAAGCGGCGATGCCTCGGCAAAACGGCGCCGCCCGCCAAGAAGCCGTACATCTCGAGGCCGGCGGCGATGTACCACGGCGGGCGCGAATCGCCGCCGTAAACCGGAATCAGGAAGGGCTGGGGAACGATCTGCCCCGGAAATTCCCGCAGCAGGATCTTGCGGTCGCGCAGCGATTCGCGCACCAGGCGGAAGCGGAACGATTCCAGATAGCGCAGGCCGCCGTGAATGAGGCGCGTCGAGCGGCTGGTGACGCCGCAGCCGAAATCGTTCTTCTCGACGAGCGTGACGCGGAACCCGCTCCAGGCCGCCAAGCGCGCCAGCGCGCAGCCGTTGACGCCGCCGCCAACGATCACGATATCGTCGCTGGCGCCGCTTCCCAACTTCCAATCTATCAGCCGGCGCCGCCACGATCCGGAAGCCCGCGGCAAAAGTCACGCCGGCGGCGTTACGCGCCCCGAGGATTCAATATCGGGCAGACGGCAAGGGCGCGCAACTCTTTGGGCGCCGCCGGCGCGCCGAGGCCTTCCCACACCGCGAGATGCGGGAAAGCGGGTAGAGCTGCACGGCAGGACCTGAGCGAGGCCGGCGCCTTGGCGTACGGACCAACGACGCGCACGAGACGCGACGGTTTCCGGCAGCGTCAGCTAATCAGAGTCCCTCGATTGTCCAGTTCCCGTTCCCGCCCCCGAAAGCGCTCTCATCCCCGTTGGCGTTGTTCTCCGTTACCAGGAACATGCCAATGGCCAGGCGGCCCCGGCCGTTGTGGGCGGCGATGTTGGAGGAATGGGTCCCGGCGAAGCTCTGGCCAGCGGGAATTACAAGTTGTGCCGTCCCATCCGCGTTGACGCTGAAGGTGCCGTTGAGGGCTGTGCAGGACCCGCCACTCCCGTACACCTGGCCCACGGCGCAAGAGGCTCCTGTGTTGCTGGTGATTTGCGCCTGGGCGCGGCGCGGCGACATCAAGGCGTACAGGGCCGCGGGCGTCGCCAAGGCCAGCGGGCCGTACTTTTCAATGAACTGCCGCCGCGCGGCGTCTCGGACGGGGTCATGATATTCCCCTCCTCGGGGAGGGTAGATTTCGTTTTGTTTGCGCACCGACTTACTCGTTGTCCTTTCTCTCTCGTGTTCGGCGCCGGGACTACCGTCGTCAACCGGCGCAACCGCCCGATAAGAGAAGCATAGCAAGTTTCGGCAGTCGACATTTGCAGTTATAGGCCGGCGATCAACAGCCACTCCGCCCATTTCAGGGATTTAACAATACTTTTACATTTTTACGACGCTTACAGTTGTAGGCCGGGGTGACCAAGCTCCGTTCTGCGGAAACCTTCTCCAGCGCGCTACAGGAATGCCTACGATGTTGAACCGGTTGACTACCATTAGGAAGGGGACGGAACAATGATTATCGGAACCAGCGAGAACGCCTACATGGCGCTCAATCCACTGCATCCCGGCAGGTTGTTGAAGCATGGCTACGTCGACGCAGATCCCGATTTCCCGGAAGATCGGCCGGGAATGACGGTCGGGACGCCACGGCCAAGATCGGGGTTAGCCGCGTCAACCTCTCCCGCGTTCTGAACGAACGCGGCCCGGTAACTATCGACTTGGCCTTGAAGCTCGAAGCCGGCGGATGGGGAACCGCCGATTTATGGCTACGACTACAAACCCGTTGGGACTTGGCCCAAGCCCGCAAGCGCCGGAATCGGCCCCGCGCCGAAGCGCCCGCCGTCCTCGAAGAGAAACGTTTGCTTTGCATGCGCAATCCGCCGAACGGCGCGCAATCTCCCGTTATGAGCAGCCCTCGATTACCGCCCGAACGATTGCCGCGTCTCGGTCCCATGCTTCGCACCGCCGCGCCTTGATCTGTAGCGTTTGGCGCTTCCGTTGCAACTCCGGAGAGTGGTCGTAAGGCCGGTTTCGGGCGTTCGGCGACCAGCCCGCCCGATAACGTTCAAGCGAATATCTCGTCCCGTTCGTCGTCTCTTCGCTTTGTATCGAGATTTGTAACGAGGGTCTTGCCGGCGCGGGAGGCGGAAGACGATCCAGCGAACGTTTGCGGATTTGGAATACGAAGCGAAGAAACGGCGGACGAGACAAGAGAAGTTTCCGGCGCGGATGGAGGAGCGTCCGTTTTCATATGTGAAGCGGCGCTTTTTGGCTAAACCAAGGCGCCTATCGCGGTTTAACCAAGAACAAGGAACGGATCGGCCTGCTGTTGGGCTTCGCCAATCTGCCGATCGCCGGGCGCGAGGGGTCGGCCAAGGTCGCCGCACTGCGGCAGGCGATGTCCAGGTCGGCAGCGGCGGCGTTAACGATTTAACCCGGATTTCCGCTCTGAAGCTTCCGGTTGGCCCGAGGCGACTGAAATCACGAACCTGGCTCGCCGCAACCCACGGTGTCCCTGTGTCTCGGCGGCGGACCGGGAGCGCGCACCTCCAACCGGAGCAGGCCGCCGCACTCGCCTTCAAGAGTCAGCACAGTGTGGGCCGCGATCTCGTCCAGGAGCTGTTCGACCATGGCCGGAACTTCCTGCAAACCCCGCGCGAACAGAGCGTTCCCGCCGGTGACCCTTGCGAACTCGCTGATGCCGTTTTGGTAGGCCTCGTTGAGATCGTCATACTTGCGCGCCAGGTGCAGGAAGAACAGCGGGGCTTGTCCCCGCTCCAGGGCGTCAACGATGGAGCGAATCCGCTCGAGGATCAACTCGCTGCGAAAGCGCCTGCTGAGGTCGCGCCGGTCGCTGGGGTTCACGACCGGGATCGTGTAATCGCCTCGGTAATCCTCGACCGCGCCGTCCGTCAGGAACAGGACGGCCACGCGCACCGCCGCGGCCTCCAGGGTGCGGTCGGCGATCCGCGAAGCCTGTTCGATGACATCGAGCAGGCCGGGCGCGCCCCGCACGTCCAGCGACTCCAGCTCCGCCTTGAGCTTCTGACGTCCGCGAACCGGATCCTGCCGGACCAGCAGCCCGTCCTGGGCGGTGAGCACCCCGGCGAAGTATTTCGGGCCGAGGAGGCGCAGCTTGGCGACTATCGCTTCCCGGGCGGCGTCGGCGCGGTCCGGGAACTTCACCGTGTCCATCACCAGCAGGACGATCAAATGGTCGTCCGGCGTCTGTACCGATCGGACCGCCACGCGCTCGCCATCGAGAGTGACCTCGATCTGCTCGGTCCGCGCGTCGGTCCAAACGGGCGTCTTGAGGGCTTCGGCCGGAACGCGCGTAGTAAGTAGAAGGCAGCAGGCAAGAATCCGACCGCAGCGCATGAGCTAGAAGTGGTAGCGAAGTCCGATCTGCAACACCCGCCCGCCCCGCGAACCGATAATCCTGCCTGCATTGGCGTTCCGCGCGTGAGCGGGACCGATTTCGTTGTCCGGGTCGTTCCAGTTCCCCTGGTTCATGAAATTGAAACTCTGGACAAGGACCTCGATGCTTTGTTCCTGCGGCAGCACCACCCGCTTGCTGAGCGAAATGTCGTGGTTGCGATAGCTCGGATTGCGTAGCGTCGAGTGCGTGCGCGGCACGTTGCCGAGCGTGAAATCGGCCGGGTCGACAAACGCGGACGGATTGAACCAAGCCTCCGGGCCGGGCTTGTCGACATGCGGGTCAACGCCCGAAACCGCGTCGACTCTGAGATACGGGACGACGCCGCCGGTATTGTTAAATAACGGCTCGAGCGTGATCGGATCGCCGCTCAACCACGTGGTGAACCCGCGGACCGACCAATCCGAGACGAGCTTGCTCAGATATCCGGGCCGGGCCAGCACGGCCTTGCCGGGCCCGAAGGGCAACTCGTACGTGTAGCTGAGCGAGAACCGTTGCGGCCGCGTCCCGCGTGTCAGCGCCCACGCGGTGGACCGGTCGCTCGGATCCTGGATGCCGGGGCCGGAATAGTCGTCCCAGCGCTTGCGGTAGGCGTACTCGAGATCGAGACTCAGACCGTTCCCGTTTCGTTTCTGCAGGTTCACAACGCTCTCGTCGTAGCGATACTTGCCGCCGGGGTACTGGTAGTTCATGCGGATCTGCTGCACATGCGGGAACGGGCGCAAAGACCGCCGGAAGCCTTCATCGTAAAGGCGGTCGCGGTACGCAAGCGCCTCAACGGGCACGCTGTTCATGGCCGCGATCTGGCCCCCGATCAGCATGTCCCTGCCGCGCATCGTCCGGCCTCGCGCCCGAACGGTCAGACCGCCGGCGAGCTTGTGCTCGATTTCCAAGCTGGCTTGATTGTGAGTCGGCTGGGCGTCCGTGCGCGGAATCATGTCCACGTCGGTGTTGTTGGCGAAGTCGCCCCCCAGGTCGGGCAACGGGCGGGCGAGTTCCGGGAAGCCTTGGGCAAGCGTCACCGCGGGCGTCAACTGCCGGTTCGGCGACAGCGGAAAGCGTCGTCCCGAGAAGCCTTGCGTGGCGAAGGGGCCGGGCCGCAGCGTCACGGGGCTGTACGCCCGCAGCAGGGCGCCCCGTACGACAGTCCTGCGGTCGTCCGTCGGACTCCAGGAGACGCCCACACGCGGCTCGGCGCGAATACGGAACGGCTGGAACGCCCGGCCCTCGCCGTCCAGGCCCGCGAACGCCAGCGCGCCCGCCGTGCCGGTCGCCGGATTCATCGCCGCCGGGTCGAAAGAGGACTGCCGGTTGTACTTCTCCGTGCGGGGGCTGGAAGCGTTGACGTTGAGCCGCAAAGTCAGCGTCAGGTTCGGGCTGACCTGCCACTGATCGGCGACCGAGTTCTCGAACGCCCGCCGGCGGATGTAGGCGGGGTGCGGCTGGTCGGTCGCCTGGGCGCGCCAAGCATGGCCGAGCAGGAAGGTCGCGAAGCCGTCTCCCGTGTCAGTGATCCCGGGCAAGCCTGTGATGCGGTCATCGAACGAAAAGGCGCCCGAGGGAGCGTCCAACTCGAGTGTGTTCCACGCGAACGCTCTGGATTCGCTGACGATCGTCCAAGTATGACTCGCCTTGCGGAGAATCAACTCGTTATTCAGGTTGTATTTGGCGAGGGCGTTCCGTAAATACGACCGCTGCGATGGCCCTAGTCCGATGTACCGCCGAATACGCAGCGAGGGAAAGACCGAGCCGCTCACGCCGCGCAGTCCGAGAGCGGCGGGCAGGTCGCTATCGCCCGCGAGAGAGATCGTGTCGATGACCTCCGACTCCGCTCTGAACGAGCCGTGATACATGAGATTCGGCGTTAGGTTGACCGTATCGGACAGTTTGACGCCGCGGTTCTTGAAATTCCGGTCCGGCCGTCCCGGGTTCGCTGCATTCGGAAAAATGTTCGGCGTGTCCTGGAAGCCGTCCGAGGAGTTGATGTTGAGGGTGAGCTTTTGCATCGCGCCGAGATTGTGGTCGATGCGCGCGATGAAGCCGTCCGGCGTGTTGCGCTCCGAGGGGTTCGCCCAGTAATTGTTGCGCAAGAACGGTCCGACGTTGGTATTGGGTTGCGGATACGATCGGATCGCCTCCCGCGCCACGCTGTCAATGCGCGAATCGGGAATTCGGTTGTTGGGGAAGGCGTCCCGCTCGTACTCCAGGTTCGACCGCTTAACCGGCAGGGCCGGGTCGTACCTCGGGTTGCGGCGCGTCGATGCCGGATCGTAGATGGTCAGCGGCCGGCCGGCGCGGTTGACGAGATCCGACAAGTCGGCGAGGCGCTGCCGGGCTGTCGGCAGCGTGAACAAATACGACCGGCCCACCCGCTCGCGGGTACCCTCGTACGAAAACGTGAAGAACGACGCCCTTCTGCCATCGTAGATCTTCGGAATCACAACCGGGCCGTTGACGGTCAGCCCGAACTGATTACGGCGGCGCAGATTGCGGTCCCCGCCCCGCTGCACCACCTCGTGGGGCGCCGCGTCGAGCACATCGTTGCGGAAGTACTCGAAGAGACGGCCATGCCACGAGTCGGCGCGCCCGCCGGCATGCTTGGCGCTCTGCCCCGCGCCCGTCTGACCCGGACGCACGCCCACCGCGGCCGTGACCTGCCGAAAGGTCTGGATGGCCCGTTGGATCTGCGCTAGATCCGGCTTGTCGTTGCTTCGCGGAGCCCGTTCGTCGGGCTGACCGGACTCAACCTCCGCCGGGCTCCCCGCCGCCGCGGGCGGCTGAGCGGAGGAAGCCGCGACAAGGCCTGCAAACGCTACAATGACGGCAAGGATCGCCGGCCGCACTCAAACCTCCCGATTTTAGTATACACGCATCGCGAATCCGCCATGAAATTCTTGCTCAAGGCAGCCGCGGCCCTCGCCGGCCTGCTGGCCGTCCTGGCCGTTGCGGCGAGCTTTCATCCCGAAGCGGGCAACGTTTACCGCGCGCTCAACCCGAGCGAGGACTACGACACGGAGCCTCCCGCGCTGCCCGACGATCTCGCGGACCCGGCAATCCTGGTTTTCACCAAGACCAACGGGTTCCGCCACGGCGAAGCGATCGACGCGGGGCTCGCCGTCTTCGAGGAAATGGCCGTGCGCCGCGGTTGGTCGCTCTTTCACACCGAAAACGGCGCGGCCCACAACCCCGAGACGCTTTCCCGTTTCCGAGCGGTGATCTGGCACAACGCCAGCGGCGCGCCCGTCAACGAAGAGCAGCGGGCCGCGCTCAAAAATTGGATCGAAAGCGGGGGCGGCTTCATCGGCATCCACGCCGCCACTGACGACTCGCACTCCGGCTGGCCGTGGTATCAACGGCAACTGGTCGGCGCCCGCTTCATCGGGCACACCCTGGGGCCGCAATTTCAGCCGGCCGTCATCCGTGTCGAGGACGCCGCGCATCGAGCCATGCGCCGCCTCGGCCCGACCTGGGAGCACACCGCGGAGTGGTACTCTTACGACCGCAGCGTCCGCGGGCAGCCGGGAGCGCGCGTCCTGGCCACCGTCGACGAAACCACCTACAGCCCCCGCCTGAAGCTGCTCTGGACCGACCGCGATCTGTCGATGGGCGACCACCCGGTCATCTGGACCCGCGCCTTGGGCCGGGGCCGCGCCTTCTTCTCGGCTCTGGGCCACTCCGCCGAAGCCTACCGCGGCGCCCCCTACCAAGGCGTTCTGGAAGGCGCCATCGAATGGGCGGCGCGTCTCGGCAGCGAAGCGGATTCCGGCAAGTAACGAGTCAGTCCCCGGCTTTGCCTACCCAGAACGGGCTGGACCAGGCCATGCCGCCGTCGATCTGGCGCACGCGCACGTAGTAGTAGTCGCCCGGCTCGGCGGCGCCGCGGTCGGTGTAGCGGAACTCCTGGTCGAGCGCTTGCCCGCGCGTCACGATTTGAGCGGAAAGCGCGTCGGTGTGCTCAAGCACGCCGTACTCCTTGCGGACGACCTGGCCGTTGAAGTCGCCAAGGCGGAAATCGACCTTGTTCGCCGGCAAGCGCTGCGGACGGCGCTCGTAGCCGCCCGACCCCAGCGACTCGCGCGTCGTTTCCATATCCACGGTCACCGTCGTATCGGGGCCGGCGCCGGCGAGCTTCAGCAGCAGCGCCTTGCCCCGCCCGCGGGTGTTCATCTCGAAATCGATCCGGTTGCGGTCTTGACTGTTGCGCGCGGCGCCATAAGTCGCCGGCTGCGTGAACCAGGGATCCTTGTAGTCGATCAGCCGCGCGCCCTTGACGACAACCGCCCCGCGCCAAGGCCTCCCGCCGCGGGGAACCTGGCGGCGTCCGATAACTTCCGTCGAAGACTCGAAGACGATCTGCAGCCAGGTTTCCTCCGTAACCTCGCTTTCGAGATACCGCTTGCTGTAAACCACCTTCCCGTTCTTGATGACGTCGATCGCATCGATCGGTGCGGTCCCGTTGACGCGGCAAGCGATCTCGCGCGCGGCGGCGTTCGGCTGCCGCCGCCCCATGCGGCTCCCGTTGAGCGTGACGTCGAGAACGATCCGCTCGCCGGTCGTGGCGTATACGGCGCGGTCGCGTAGCGCGCTGAAAATCTCGTCGGGGGTATTTTCCCGAGCGACCGCCGCCGCCAGTCCGCCCATCTGGCGGTTCCCGATGCCCGAATAACCCGGGTGGCCGTTGTGGTTGTCGGAGGCGCCGACAAAGCCGACCTCGAATCCGTTCAGCAGATACTTGTCGCCGAACCAGTCGAATGTGCCGTGGCCCGATTGGATCTCGACCAGCCGCTCCATGTCGCCGTCGTTCTTGCTCCAATCGCCGGCCTGATGGGCGTGCGGAATGATCAGCACGTCGTCCGTGCCGTTCTGCCTGCGCAGGCCGGCGTAAAGCTCGTCGAGCAGGGGCGCTTTCTGATTGGGCACGCGGCGGCGTCCGGGCGCGTTGCGGAAGAAGACGTTGTGGTGCCCGCCGTAGAGCAGCCGGGAGGTCCACTCGAAACCGAGAATGATCGTGAACCGTCCCGGAACGCGGTGCTTCTCCACCATGTTCTGCAGCGTCTTCCATTCGCGGTCGTCCATCCAGATGTCGTGCTCGGAAAGACTGAGAAAGTCGAGCCGGGCCACGTCGCGCCCGAACTTGTAATAGCCGTCGGGAGACCCCTGCCCTTCCGCAAACGCGGTATGCCCGTGGGTTTCGCCCCAGAAGACGCGGTAGGCCGGATCGGCTTCGACGCGCACCGGGTTGCTCGCCGCCTGCAGCGAGCCGTCGGCGTTCCTCACGCTGAAGCGGTAGACGCCCGGCTCGCCGAGGCGCACGTTGTCGAGCTCGACCAGGGCGGGGCTGCCCGCCGCAATCTTGCGCAACGGCTTGCCGTTGACCGACACTTCGAGCGCGGGCATGACTCCCGACGACAGGTTCTTGCTGCGATCCTCGGCGCGCACCGCCAGAGTGAACGCCTCGTCGGGCTCGACAATCGACGGCGCGACCGCGTTGAC
The DNA here is from genome assembly GCA_965214915.1 of Bryobacterales bacterium. Taxonomy (GTDB): domain Bacteria; phylum Acidobacteriota; class Terriglobia; order Bryobacterales; family UBA6623; genus CATQHP01. The sequence continues at coordinate 481,740 of CBDCCP010000003.1, forward strand.
GTAGCGCACCTCGTCGCGGCCGACGACCTCGAACGAAGGCCACTTCGGCGTCAGCAGATCCCCCTGCCCCTCGAGATCGACCAGGACGTGCAGGATCACTTGGTCGTTCGAGGACTCCTGCAGCTTCAGGCCCGGTCCGCCGCCGGACGTATCGCCGTATGTGATCGTAATGGTGTCGCCCTCGGCAAGGTCCGCCCCGCTCAGCCGGAAGGAGAGATTCGACGTGCGAATCAGGAAGCTCAGCCAGTCGCCCCACGGCTCGGCCGGCGTGAAGCGGGCCTGGGGATTGGAGCTGCGCACGGTGACGTAGTTCGCCTTGGTGAGATCGTCCGCCTGAAGGTTTGCGCTCCTGCGGCCGCTTTTGCGCAATACGATTCCCCCGCCCGCGGCCATCGGCATCGCGCCGACCGTGTAGATTTGGGTCAGCGTGACGAACTGCCCGGCGCGGAAGGGGCCGGGCGGCGTCAAGGTCAGCGAGCCGACCGCGTCCGGCTGCTCGTCCTTGATCTGAAACTCGCGCGTGTAACGCCGGATGAACTCCGGGACCACGGCGACAGGGATCTGCGCGCCGCCCTGCGGCAAGCGCCGCAGCGCCCGGTTGGCGTTGGCCGTAAGCTGCGGAAAAGCGTCGGGGAAGGGGCCGCCGGTCAACGAGTAGGCGTTGGCCCATTGCCACAGCGTATCGAGCCGCGCGGCCAGCGTCTCGATGTCCGCGGCGCCGTCTTGCGCCTCGACCTTGAGCCGCTCGACGCGGGCGCGCAGGTCGGGGCTCAGGTAATCGCCGCTATCCGCGGCGTTTCGGTATTGGGCGGCGGCCGCCGCCAGCAGCAGCGCGCCGAGCAAGAGCAGACCGAGAGCGGTTGGACGTTTCATTTTGGGAATCCTGCGCCCGCGAAAGGCCGCGGACTGCCCAAGAGTATACGCTACGCGCCCGGCCCGGAATCCGCGGCGGCGGCCCCGCTCTTGCCGGCCGCCAACACGTCGGCCAAGGAGCGGGCCGCCCTGTACTCAGCCGGCGACCGCCCCGTTTTGAGCGCTTCGAAATGCGCTTTCCCGCATGCGATCTTGGCGCTTTCGACGCCGCGAAGATCGCCGGCAAGCAGACTGCCTTTCGTCTCGACCACGAAATACAGCCGCTCGCCTTCATCGTCTTCGATCAGCACGGCCCAGTCCGGGTTGTAGCCGCCGAGCGGCGTCGGCACGGTGAACCATCCGGGCAGCTTGGCGTACACCTTGACTGCGGCGTTCTTCTCCAGGTCTCGCGCAAAGTCCGCTTCGATCGCGGACTCGTAAACGACCTGCTCGTAAACCGACTTCTCCGCGTCGAGCATATTCTTCAGATAGCCGGAAAGCTCCTCCGCCTCGAAGAGTTCCTGCGCGTAATAGCTTTCGTCTCCAAGGCGCTGGTACTTGATGCCGTCCACCAACGCTTGGCGCTTGCAGCGGTCGATCGTTTGCGCGGCAAGCTCGATGAATTGCTGCGGATTGCGTATGAAGTCGTCCAGGCGGCCGCTGTCCGTCAATATGCGATAGATGCTGCGCCGCGTGAGTTGCGTGCGGTCCTGAAGCTCCGTCAACACGTCGGGCAACTCGATGTCGGCCTCGTCCAACACTACCGTCGCCGCTCCGGTCGTCTCGGCCGCTTCCACGCCGGCTCGGCCAATGGCGATGCCGGCCTTGCGCCACTGGAGCCGAGTTCTGGGAATCGCCGGCGCCTCCCGCAGCGCCTGCGTGCATTGCGTGAGCAGCGCCTCGTTATCGAACGCCACGCGGTATGTGGTCTTGTGCTTGATGCGCTCCCAGAGCGCCTTGAACTCCTCGCTGCACAGCACGGCTTGGCGCGGGCGCACTGTGCGCCGCTCGTCGGCGTTTTTGACCTCCAGTCCTCCAGCGAGCTTGCGCAGCGCCTTGACGATCTCCGCCTGCTGCGCGGCAAATTCTTCGGGCGCACGGAAGGTCTTGTCCTGAAGCGCCTTGCGCAGGGAATCCTGTATCCGCCCCTGCGCGTCGATGTAGCTTTGCGTCTTCAGCCCGTCCCAGATCTTCTGCGACGCCTCGAAGCCGAGAGGCGCAACCTGTCCGTCCTTGCCTACAGCCGGAATCGCCGCGAACCGGTGCGGCTCCACGATGCCGAAGCGCATCCCAGTGTCGGCTTCGATCTCCCGCTGCAAGTTCTCGGCGAACTCTTCGTAACTCTCCATCGCAACGATCGTGAGCGTGTTTACATCGAAGCCGCGCAGTCGCGCGCCCTGCTGGTTGACGCACAGGCGCAGGCCGCGCCCGATGGTCTGCCGCCGCTCGCGCTCGCTGCGCATGTCGCGGAGCGTGCAAATCTGGAAGACGTTGGGGTTGTCCCAGCCCTCGCGCAGCGCCGAATGGGAGAAAATGAACTTGAGCGGCGTCTCCAGGCTCAAGAGCCTCTCCTTGTCTTTCATAATCAGGTTGTAGGCGCGTTCCGCGTTGTCGCGGTTAGTTTGGTTGTTTTCGGCGGTGTCCGTCCAGCCGCCTCTCTTGTCGATGGAAAAGTAGCCGTTGTGGACTTCGGCCGCGGCCGCGGCGAGATCCACGCCCGCAAAGAGCCCGCGGTAGTCCGGGTGGCCGGCCAGACGCCGGTACTCTTCTTCGAACATACGGGCGTAGATGCCCTTGACGGCGTTGCCCTCTTCGTCGTACTGCCGGTACCGCTTCACGGCGTCGATGAAGAAGAGGCTGAGCACTTTGATCCCCTGCGGGCGCAGGCGTTTCTCCTTGTCGAAATGCTGCCGTATGGTGCGGCGGATCATCTCGCGATGCACAGCGAGAGAGTCCACGTCGCCCCAAGCATCGCCCAAGCACAGGTATTTCTCGCCGCCGGGCACACGGAGTTCGACAAATTCTCTGCCTTTCTCGACGCGGATCTCGCCGATGCGGCAATCGCGGTAAACGGCGCGTTTGGTAATCCGCTCGAGATCGTCGCCGTCCTGAACGTTGACTTCTCGGCGTCGCACCTTCCCGAACCGCTCGACATCGAGATCGACCCTGGCTCCGATGACTCCTCGCCGGTTGCTCACCGCAATCGGGCGCACATAGGGCTTGTTGTGCGCGTCCTCGACCGTGGCCGCCGACACTTCGATCCGCTTCACCAGCTTGCGCTCGTAGGCGTCGATGGCGTCCAGCCGATAGACCATATGATGCTCGTCCGCGTGCGTCGCCGAGTAACGCAGAGTGCAGAGCGGATTCATGGCCGCAAGCGCCTCCCTGCCGCGGCCCTGCAAGCCGCCGTCCACGCTCTGCGGCTCGTCCACGATCAGGATGGGCCGCGTCGCCCGGATGAGGTCGACCGGCTTCTCGCCGCCGGTCTTCTCGCTGTCTTTGTAGAGGTTGTTGACATCCTTCTTGTTGATGGCCCCGACCGTCACGATCATGATCTGAATCTGTGCACCGGCGGCGAAGTTGCGCACCTGCCCCAGCTTCGCCGAATCGTAGAGGAAATACTCGAAGGGCGTCCCCGAATAGAGCGCCCGGAAGTGCTCCTCGGTAATCTGCAGCGATTTGTAAACGCCCTCCTTGATCGCCACCGAGGGCACGACGATGACGAACTTGCTGAAGCCGTAACGCTTGTTCAACTCGAAAATCGTGCGCAGGTAGACGTAGGTCTTGCCGGTACCGGTCTCCATCTCTACGGTGAAGTCGCCGGAATCCAGAGAAGCGGACGGCGGCAGGCCGTTGCGAAGCTGGATACCTTTCAGGTTTTCGAGGAGATCCCCGTCAGGCAGAGTCAGCCGGTTGCCGATGCCAAGATCGTTTTCGGCAAAGCCGAGGCGTTCCTGGCGCTCCGCCGGGTCACGCATGACGGTGAACTCGGTGCGGCAGACCTCCTGCCCGCGGAACAGACCGCAGACGGCCTCGACCGCCTCAAGCTGAAAGTCGAGATTGGGCTCGAAATGGAGTTTCATCGCCGCCCCCCGAGCGGTCCGGCGTCAACCGGAATCACCGCCCGTGCTTCTTTCGAATCGCTTCGGCGACTGCGGCCTTGGCCTGGGAAGCCGGCCCAATGGCGCTGCCGCCGGGCCCCAGGTCAAGACGGCGGTAGATATCGTAAGGGTACTCGGCCGTTGTTTCGCGCACGGTCGCCGCGTAAGCATGCAGGCCGCGTTTTAGCACCTCCGAGATCGACAGGCCGGTCCGTTGCCGCAGAGCGGCCAACGCCGCTTCGTCATCGTCATCGAGTCGAACTGTCCTGATGCTCATCTACGCTCCTCGCTTTCGTAATACAGATTGCAATACGGTACGGGCTGGGCAGTCAACCCACCCTTGTACCGTGCCCAAAGCCGCGCCGCCGGAAGATGCAGGCCGGGAACATCGTCTACTCCCCAAGGTCGTCGATGACATCCCGAATATAGTCTCGAAGCCACAGCTCCGGTTCGGAATGCGACTCGAGGACGTTCCGCATGTCCGGGCCGCCCCACGATTCCGCCGCTTGCACCGCGGCGTCTCGAATCTCCACGTCGGCCATAGCCAATCCGCCGCGCACGAGTTCGGCGCGCCATGAACCCGTCCCTGGAGACGTTTGACGCCCCAAGCAACGCAGAACCGATGCCGCAAAGCTCGGCTGCGCAGCGTCCAGGGAGAAACTCCGCAACCACGCGAAAACAGGCCGGTCCCCGGCGGACCGCAAAGCCTCCGCAAGAATCTCCTCGGTGGGATGATTCATGCCGTCCTCAAGGGGGGCGGCTTCGAAGGCCGCATGCAGTTTGCCCGCGAGTTGTATCCGTTCCCGCGCCACAGCAGCATCACCCGCTTCGGTCCGGAACAATTCGGATTCGACAACCATGAGCTACTTCGTTGTTTCCGCTATCTTCTTCAAAGCCGGCAACAATTCCGGAATATCTCTCTGAACGATGTCCCAGATCAGATCGGCGTCTATCCCCAGGTACCCGTGAACGATGCGATTGCGCGCGCCTACTATCGTTCGCCAGGGGACTTCCGGGTAAGTCTCGCGGACTGCGTTCGGGAGGTGGGTAGCCGCTTCGCCAATCAACTCGAGGTTCCGTAGAGCCGCATCGTAAGTACGGGAGTCGGCGACGAAAGCGGTTTGGTCCATTCCGGCTGTGTAGGATTGAACTTTCTCGGCGAATTCGATCATGTCCTCGGCGAATTCGATCATGTCTGTCACGTAGAGACGCCATTGTCGTTGTTCCTGCTCTCTACTACACATGGACCGCATCCTTCTCGACATAAGGGCGCAACTCCGGGCGCAGCGCCCTATCCGTGACCAGATCGACGGGACAGCCGAGCAGATCCTCCAGATAGAATTGAGCGCCGAAGTAGCGCTTGGATGTAGTAGGCCCGTTAAAACTGACCAGGATATCGATATCGCTGCCTTCTGTCGTCTGGCCGCGGGCAGTCGATCCGAAAAGCGCGATATCGACGACGCCGAACCGTTGCGCCAACACAGATTTATGCGCTCGTAACAGCGCCAGCGCCTTATCTCTGGCCATCGATGCCTCTTTCGTACGTGACTTCAAACTCCCGGAGTTAGAAGTCACGGCTAGATTCGAGATGGAGCTTCATCATTCCGTCTCCGACTTCGGTAAATACTGCTTCCATCGGTCATTAACATACTCCCAGAATCCTTCTACGGACTTGCTTCCGCATATCGGTGCAAGATCCTGGCCGATGCGTGTAAGAAGCGCATTTCCAGTGACAAGTTCGTTGTTGGCATCTTGGAGCATCTCAAGAGCCAACGGCCTGCCGTAGTAATGCACGGAGAATCTCTTGGGAAGGTTAATTCTTTTGAAGCGAGCCAACCCATCGAATTTAATAAAACCAATACTGTCGAGGTGATTTAAAGTACCGTGATTAATACCGTGTCTATTATAGATTTCAGCCTTCGCATCAAACACCAGTGGCACCAAACTTTCAAAATTCCAGACAAACCCGCAGAGTTTTGTGAACAGATCGGCGTCAGTTTTATCGAGATATGAAAGAGAATTGACGGTCCTCTTCAAATAAGTTCCCGGCTCGTTCGCTTCACCAGCCAGAACCCGCGACCATAGATCCTGCATCTCATTATCAGACACGATTCTACATTTATCGAAAAAGTTGACAGGCCAATCGTCTTCGATGGAATCCGGTTTCGCGTCTTCATTCAATCCCGGAAAAGCTTTAGCGGTAATATCTTCCATGTTCTTCTGGCGTTGCGCTTCCTCCTCAATAAATCGATGCGCGGCTCGTCGATGTAAGTCGGTTACCGCAATTTCAGATTGCGCCTTTATCAACGCTGCTTCTGCCTCAGCCTTTGCAACTCTCTTGATCTGATAGGGCGCAAAGAAACCGCCCACTGCGTTCGATACCTTCTTTATCAGGGTATCGGCAGGCTTCGACAGGTCATCCAAACTTACGAGAGAATTGGAAGTATTGAGGGGCATGGTGACTCCTTTCCTACAGACTCCGCACGTTTTCCAGCCCGTGCTGCTCCAGGATGGCGGCAAGATTGGTCTTGGCTACGTCGTCGGCAAAGGCGCTGTCGCGGAAGACAATGGTGCTGTCGTCGGTGGACGCCAACTGCTCATGCCATGCGACGATGCCCAGGGCCAGCGGCTCGGCCTCATCCCGAGCGATGTTCACGTCGAGGCAGGCGACCAACTGGCCGTTGCCGATGCAGAATACGGACTTGCCCGCGATGGCCCGCTTCTGGATGGGTGTACAGAGATCGAACCCGAACTTGAGCGACAGTTCGTAAAGGATGTCCAACTCGCCCCGGTCACTCTTAATGTGGTCGATGCTGTCGAGTAAGGTTTCTTCCAGGTCGTTGCAGTCGAGTTCCCAGGCACGAACGTTGGACTTGTCGAGCTTGAAAACGCGAAAACCGAGATCGCCGGCGAACAGCGGGTTTTCATCGCGGATATTGTTTCCAGCACGACGGATACGTTCTTTTGTGAGTTCGGCGATGTTGCATGGTTTGCCGAGTTTGTCACAAAAGTTGGCAGCGGTTTTCTGATCCTTGTCGCTCGGATCGAGATATTGGGGCAACTGAACGAGAATATACTTTCTCCCGCTGCTATCGGAGGCATTTTGAGCCATGACGGCATGCGCAGTTGTTCCCGAACCGGCAAAGAAATCAAGGATAATATCGTTCGGTTGCGTAGCCATGAACACACAGCGCTGCAGCATCGCGACCGGTTTCGGGTGATCGAACGCATCGCCCATGTCCATGCGCCCCAACTCAATGGTTCCTTGCTCATTGATGAACCCAGTTTCCAGCCAGATGGATTTCGGTTTGGTTGTGCTCTTCCGCGATTTCTCGTATACGTTCCACTCGCCGTCACGACGTTTTCGCGCGACCAGTACGGGGGAGGCTATGTTCAAATCGTAACCCGATATCTTGTCGCGACTCCATCGCCAACATCCTTCCTCGCCCCTGCTGTTACGGGGGAGCACCTCAATACAAGCATCACCGACTGGGGTTAGGGATACCCGTGCATAACCACATTCGTCCAGGGTATCGGGGAGAACGTAAAGAGGAAAAAACAGATTAGGTCTGTTGAAACGACTAAACTTCGGATTTCGATTACGTAACTCCCAAAGATCGAAAGGTCCAAACGAGTCGCTGAACGGAAGAGCGCCGTCCGGTTTTTCTAACTCATTCAACACCGCGGAATCTCCTTTCGAGTAGAGAACAAGGAATTCGTGAGTCTTGGCGATTTGTTTATATGTCTGGCCTCGTTTGTTGGATTGAACAATGACTTGCGCTTGAAACTGCTCTTCGCCGAAAACTTCATCCATGATGCGGCGGAGGTTTCCTGCTTCCGTGTCGTCAACCGAAACAGCAATGAATCCGTCACCGGCAAGCAGGTTTCTCGCCAATTTTAACCGCGGATACATCATGTTCAACCAGTCGGTATGGAACCGTCCCGAGGCTTCCGTATTGGACGACAGCTTGCGGTTCTCGCCGTCGATCTGGCCGGTCAGTTCCAGGTAGTTTTTGATGTTGTCGCGGTAGTCGTCGGGATACACAAAGTCTTTCCCCGTGTTATACGGCGGGTCGATATAGATCAGCTTGACTTTCCCGGCGTAGCTTTTCTGCAGCAGCTTGAGCACTTCCAGATTGTCGCCCTCGATCATCAGGTTTTGCGTGGTGTCCCAATCGACGCTTTCCTCCGGGCAGGGGCGCAGCGTGCCGGTCGAAGGCGTCAGCGCGAGTTGCCGGGCGCGGCGCTTGCCGTGCCAATTCAGGCCGTACTTCTCCTCGCGCTCTTCAACTTCGCCGCCGAGAAGCTGCTTGAGCGTTTCGAAGTCGATCTTCCCCTCGGCACACGCCTCGGGAAACAGAGCCCTCAGGCGCTCCACGTTCCCGGCAACGATGTCCGTCGAGCGCGTCTCCGGGTCGTCTGTGGAGAGCTTTTTCACGCGGCCTCCTCAGTTCGATGGATCAGACCGCCTTGTACGCGCGCACGGGCAGCGCTTCCGTTTCCAACGTGGAAAGATCGAGGAGCTTGGAGGCGCGATCGATGTCAAAACCCATGACATCCCCGGTGGCGTCAAGATCGACATTGAGCCCATCCGCAACTTCGCGCGTCTCGACGCCCGGCCCGGCCTTGAACTCGACATACAGACTGTCGGTTTCGGGATAGTAGCGCAGCTTCATGGTTTTTTTGAAGTATGCGCGCGCTGCATTTAATCCGCAGCGAGCAACTCATGCCTGACCCGATTCCAGTCCAGGACCGGGTCGGCGGGATCGCGAAGCCGCTCCAGAGCTACGGCGATGTCGTCGAAGTCTTCCAGATACCGCTCCAAGGCTTGGCGCACGATGTCGGCGCGGCTCCGCTTGAGTTCCGCGGCGGCTGCATCCAGCGCTTCGACGAGTTCATCGGACAGACGTGCGGTTATTCGGCGCATACGCCCCCCTTCATTCGATTTCATACGGTTCCGGACGTCGCTGTCAAGAACACATCGGCGGCGGCGAACAGGATGTCACCGGCCGTCGCCGCCATAGATCGCGTCTCTGCTCCACGATGCCTCGCGGCCGGTCTGGACCGTCACCAGATCGAGCGCAGGCGCTTCCGCCTCGGGCGGCGCCATTTCGGCGGCACGGTCGAGGATAATACGCAACTCGTCCTGCAGCGAGCGGCCATGGCTGCGCGCCAAACGTTGCAGCGCATGGAGCGTGCGCGGCTCTATATCTTCGATGCGCAGCGAACTCATACCGATAGTGTAGAGATATGCTTTCCTTAGCGGGCAGCGGCGAAGCATGACCTTGACGGCGATGGCGATGGGCTACTTCCGCAGCCGCGCGCTCTGCGCGGCCGCGCGGCTGGGCGTCGCCGACGCGCTCGGCAGCGGCGAGCGCTCCGTGGAGCGGCTGGCCGCCGCCTGCCGCGCCGACCCGGTCGCCCTGCGCCGTCTGCTGCGCGCTCTGGCGAGCTTCGGCATCGCGGTCGAGACCCGGCCCGGCTTCTTCCGTCTGACGGAACGCGGCATGCCCCTGCGCAAGGACGCCCCGCATTCGGAATGGGCCGCAGTCGTCTTCTGGGCCGACCTGCTCGCTGACGAGTGGCGCCGGCTTGCCGAGTGCGTCCGGGAAGGAAAACCGGCGGCGGACGTGCGGCCCGCGGGCGCCGCGCGGCTCTGGGAGGAAGACCCCCAAGCGCCGCAAATCTTCCGCGCCGTGATGGGCACGGCGCCCGCGGAAGACTACATGCCGCTCGCGCGGGCGTGGGACTTCTCCCAATACCGCCTGGTTGCCGACCTCGGCTGCGGCGGGGGCGCTCTGACCGCGGCGATTCTCGGCGCCTGCCCCAACGTGCGCGGCCTGCTCGTCGACCGGCCCGAAGCCGTCGCCAAGGCGGCCGCCCGCCTGCGGGCCGAGGGGCTCGGCGCGCGCTGCGATTTCACGGCGGCCGATTTGCTGGAGCATGTCCCGCCCGGCGCGGACGTTCACGTTTTGAAGAGCGTGCTGCACGGCTATGCGGACGAAGACGCCGCCGCGATTCTGCGCCGCTGCCGGGACGCCCTTCCCGCCAACGGCCGCCTGCTGTTGATCGAGTTCGTTTTGCCGGAAGTCGTCGACCGGCCCGACGAGGGTCTCGAACAGAGGCTGATGAGCGACCTCAACATGCTGGCCGTGACCGGAGGAAGGGAGCGCACCGCGGCGGAATGGAAAAGCCTGCTGCGCCAAGCCCGCTTCGATTACCTGTCGTCGACCGAGGCGGCGCCGCAAGCGGCTGCGATCATCGAAGCGGCGCCCAGCGGTTGACGGCGGAATCTTGCTAAGATGCCGCTCAGCCATGACCATCACACGGCGGACATTCGCCGCCGCCTGCTTCCCGGGCCTGGCCCTTGCGCAGCGGCGGGGCATGGATCAACGAGTCGTGTTCGCCGCGGGCGAAGACGGCTACCACACATACCGCATCCCCGCTCTGCTGCCCACGCCGCAAGGGACGCTCCTGGCGTTTTGCGAAGGCCGCCGAGACGGCCGCGGCGACAGCGGCGCCATCGACCTTGTCGTAAAGCGCTCGGACGACGGGGGCGCCGCGTGGTCGCCCCCGCGGGTCGTTTGGAGCGACGAGGGCAACACTTGCGGAAACCCGTGTCCGGTTGTCGACGCCCGGACGGGACGCATCCTGCTGCCGATGACCTGGAACCGCGGCGAAGACGGCGGCCGCGAATTGCACAACGGAACCGCGAAGGGCGCGCGCAAAGTCTACCTGACGCATTCCGCCGACGACGGCAAGAGTTGGGCGCCGGCGCGGGACATCACGGCGCAGGCCAAGAGCGGCGACTGGTGGTGGTACGCCACCGGGCCGGGGACGGCGATTCAGATCCGCAACGGCGGCCGCGCCGGGCGCATCGTCGTGCCGGCGAACCACACGTCGCAGCGGAACGGGTTCGCCGCCCACGTTATTTTCTCCGATGACGGCGGCGGCTCGTGGCGGCGCAGCTCGGTCATTGCGCCGGCCTGCAACGAGAGCCAGGTTGTCGAGCTGAGCGGCGGCCGCCTGCTAATGAACATGCGCAGCCAGTCGTTCACCGGCGAAGAGCGCACGGGATACCGCTCGATTGCTTTCAGCTCCGACGGCGGGGAAACTTGGACACAACCGCATTTCGACGCGCATCTGGGCGATCCGCAAGTGCAGGCCAGCCTGATCCGCTACTCCTGGCCCGATGGGGAGGGCGGCGGAGCGCTGCTGTTCGCCAATCCCAGCCCGCCGATCTCGCCCGAGCGTGGCAAGCGCATCCGCATGACGGTGCGCCTGAGCCGCGACGGCGGCCGGACGTGGCCGGCGAAGCTCCCGGTACACGAAGGCCCGGCGGCCTATTCGAGCCTGGCGCGTCTGCCCGACGGCTCGATAGGGCTGCTGTACGAGGCCGGCGAGCAACACGCCTATGAGAGCATCCGCTTGGCGCGCTTCCCGCTCGACCTGCTGGAGGACGGCAAGACATGAGCCGGCGAGCGGCGGCGGCGCTGCTGTTGTTGGCCGCGGCGGCCTGCGTCCGGCCGGCGGCCGATCGGGGCCGGGCGGCCCGGCCGAACGTGCTGTTCCTCAGCGTGGACGACATGAACGACTGGGTCGGCGTTCTGGGCTACGAGCCGGCGCGGACGCCCAACATCGATCGGCTCGCCGCGCGGGGCACGCTGTTCGCCAACGCTCACGCCCCCTCTCCGAAGTGCAACCCTTCGCGCACCGCGATTCTCTCCGGGCTGCGGCCGTCCACCACGGGAATCTACGGCAACGGCGAATGGTGGAAGCCGAACCTCCCCGAGGCCGTGATGCTGCCGCGCTACTTCAAGGACAACGGCTACTACGCGGCGGGCGGCGGCAAGGTTTTTCATCACACGCCGGGCTTCAATCCGCCCGATTCGTGGGACGAATACTTCGATCTGCAGGGCGATCTGAAGTCCGCGGATTTTCTGGTTCCCTACCGCCGGCCCGATCATCTGACGAGCTTCGATTGGGGGCCGCTCGACCGCGCGGATATGGAGATGGGCGACGGGGCGACGGTCCGTTGGGCCGAGGAATTTCTGGCGCGCAAACACGAACGGCCGTTTTTCCTCGCCGTGGGGCTGTTTCAGCCGCATCTGCCGTTCTATGCGCCGCGGGCGCGGTACGACGCGGTCGGGCCGGGCGAAGCGCCGCTCCCGCAGGATAAGCCCGGCGATCTCGACGACGTGCCGCCGGCGGGCCGCAAGATGGCGGCCTTCCGCACGAACGACCTGGAGTTGATTCTCGAGCACGGCGATCTCGACGACGTGGTCCGCGCCTACACGGCCTGCATCCGTCACGCGGACGCGCTGATCGGCCGCCTGCTCGACGCGCTCGACGCCGGCGCTTACGCCGAAAACACGATCGTCGTGTTCTGGTCCGACCACGGCTACCACTTCGGCGAAAAGCATCACTTCGCAAAAAATACGCTTTGGGAGCGGTCGTCGCGCGTGCCCCTGGCAATCGTTGCGCCGGGAGTGACCAGGCCGAAGACCGTCTCCACGCGGCCCGTCAGCCTGCTGGACCTGTATCCGACGTTGTTGGATTTGAGCGGTCTGCCGCCTCGGGAAACCCTCGAAGGCGTCAGCCTGCGTCCGCTGCTCGAAGACCCGAACCGGGAATGGGAGCGTCCGGCCGTCATGACCTTCGGCCGCGGCAACCATGCCGTCCGCTCGGAGCGTTACCGCTATATCCGCTACGCCGACGGCGGCGAGGAACTGTACGACCACGCGCGCGACCCTCATGAATGGACGAATCTCGCCGCCGACCCCGCCTACGCCGAGGTCATCGAGCGGCACGCGCGGCGGTTGCCCGCGCGCAACGCGCCGGCGGCGCTGCCCAAAAGAGCCTTCGAGTTCGACCCCCAAAGCTATACGTGGCGGCGCAAGTCCAAAACCGAAAAGCCATGAAGCGCTTCGGCATTTCCGAACTGAACTCTCGACGGAGCGAGTCGCGGAAAAGCTACCTCGAATTTCTGAGAGCCCAAACGCTCAGCACGGGGTTGTACGTGTTGCGCGCCGGCGAGCAGGACCCGCAGCAGCCTCACGCCGAAGACGAGGTCTATTACGTCATCCGCGGGCGGGCCCGGTTCCGGGCGGCCGGAGAGGATTGCGCCGTCGAGAGCGGTTCCGTTTTATTCGTCCCGGCTGGCGTCGAGCACGCATTCCATGAAATCGAGGACGAGTTACACGCGCTCGTCTTCTTCGCGCCGCCCGAAGGGACCGGCAAGATCGAGTAGCCGCCCGCGCAGACGCGCCCCGACAGCCGGCGCCTGTCCCAACCGCTTCGACGCCGCCGAACAGGCCGGCTCCGCTTTGTTCGCGAATCCGTCTAAGGGCAACAGAAATACAACATATTGCAGTTCAAGAATGAACGGCCTACAATATGCAGTGAATCGACAAAAAACTAAAAAAAATCGCTGCAGACCCTTGACAACCTTTCGGCGGATATTCAGAATAGGTGGTCAAAAGTGGATTGAAGTGATCCACAGTGGTTTGAAAGTGGTCAAGCCGCTGCCGGACGCCAAGTCTCTACTTTTTGACGGGTATGTTTCGAGGAACGCAGTCGGGCAACGTCGACGCCAAGGGCCGCCTGAAGGCCCCGGCATTGGTGCAGCGCCGGTTGAAAGAGCAATACGCGAGCGGAGAAGTCTTCATCACGAGCCTGGACGGCGTGACCGTCAATGTTTTTCCTATCAAGGAGTGGGAAACCGTCGAGGCCAGATTAGCGGATAAATCGACTGCCGGCAATCAGGCGCCGGCCGGCGCGGTCAAGAACAAGATTCTGTTTCAGGCGAACCGCTATGGGGCGGAGAATACCTTGGACAACCAGGGACGCTTCCTCGTGCCTGCCGTGTTGCGGGACTCGGCAGGCATGAGGGGCGAAGTGAAGATTCAGTGGCAATCGAACCACATGGTTGTGCTGAGCGCGGCGAACTACGACGCCGCGGCGGCGGCAAACGAGCTTTCCGCGGACGAGTTGGGGCATGCGGCGGATTACGGGTTCTAACGGGGCGCCGCATGGGCCATTATCCCGTCATGTTGCAGGAAGCGGAGCAGTATCTCCGCGTCGTTCCGCACGGAACGTACTGCGACTGTACGGCAGGAGCCGGCGGATACGCCGCCATGATATTACGCCGTCTCGAAAGGGGGCGGCTGGTGTTGATCGACCGTGATCGGGAAGCGCTTGCCGCTTGCCGCGAACGGTTTGAGGAACGGGGAGAAAACGTGTCGTATTATCACGGCAGCTACGGCGAGATCGCACAGGCGGTCAAGGACTATGCGCCGCTGGACGGAATCGTCGCGGACCTCGGCCTTTCGAGCCTGCAACTCGACGACCCCGAACGGGGTTTCAGCTTTCGAGCCGAGGCCCCCCTGGATATGCGCATGGACCGCGGCCGGAGCCTGCGCGCCGAGCACATCGTTAACCAGTACGACGAGACCGCTCTCGCCGACCTGATCTACCAACTGGGAGGCGAGCGCCGCAGCAGAAGAATCGCCGCGGCCATTGTCCGCGGGCGGCCGGTCAGAAACACGCGGCATCTGGCGGAGATCGTCGCGCGGGCCGCGGCTCAGCCTAAAAGACGGCGCATTCATCCGGCGACAAAGACGTTCCAGGCCTTGCGCATGGCGGTGAACGACGAGCTTGGCGAGTTGCAGAAGCTGTTGGGCGCGGCGCCCGCGCTGCTCGCTCCGAATGGACGCTTCGTTGCGGTGAGCTTCCACAGCGGCGAAGACAGGCTGGTGAAGCAATCGTTCCGCGGCGGCGGCGCCGCCGGGATTTATGAAGTTTTGACCAAGGGCGTGATTCGCCCCTCAGCGGATGAGGTCGGTAAAAATCCGCCCAGCCGCAGCGCCAAACTGCGGGCGGTTCGTCGAACGGACCGCTAAGGAAACTCTGAACAAGCAGGCTATTGACTGGGATAATAAGGGGAGAGCAGCGGGCACGGGGAATAAGGGGGAGAGCGATGGCGCAGCGGACGTTTGCAGAATTGGAGTACGAGGGGAAGAAGAAGCAGACGAGGCGGGAGAAGTTTCTGGCACGGATGGAGGACTTGATTCCGTGGGAGCGCATGGAGGAGCGCATCCGCCCGTACTACCCCCAAGCGGGGCGGGGGCGGCGACCGTACGCGTTGGCGGTGATGCTGCGCGTGCATTGCGTGCAGTTGTTTTACAACGTGAGCGATCCGGGGATGGAGGACATGCTGTACGAGATCGAGTCGGTGCGGCGCTTCGTGGGCTTGCGTTTGGGGGATGCGCTGCCGGACGAGACGACGATTTTGAACTTTCGGCATCTGTTGGAGCGGCACGAGTTGGGCGGGAAGCTGATGGCGGAGATCAACGCGCACTTGGCGGAGCAAGGCTTGCGGCTGCGGGAGGGGACGATTCTGGACGCGACGATCATCGCGGCGCCGAGTTCGACGAAGAACAAGAAGCGGAGTCGCGACCCACAGATGCATCAGACCAAGAAGGGGAATCAATGGTATTTCGGGATGAAGGCGCATATCGGCGTGGACGCCGAGACGGGGCTGACGCATAGCGTGGCGGCGACGGCGGCGAACGTGGCGGATGTGACCCAAGGGCATGAGTTGCTGCACGGCGGGGAGCGGGAGGTGTGCGCGGATGCGGGTTACCAGGGGATCGACAAGCGCGCGGAGCATCGGGGGCGTAAGGTGCGCTGGCAAGTGGCCTTGAAGGCTGGGCAGCGGCGGCGCTTGGCGGCGGGCAGCGCGGAGGCGCGGGCGGAGCGGCGCAAGGCAGAGGTGCGGGCCAAGGTGGAGCACCCGTTTCTGTACGTGAAGCGGCACTTTGGCTACGCCAAGGTGCGCTATCGCGGCTTGGCCAAGAACCGGGAGCGGATCAGTCTGCTGTTGGGCTTCGCCAATCTGCTGCTTGCCGGGCGCTACGCGACGGCCTGAGCGCCACAATACAGGAGTCGTGCGTCCATGCCGGCGCCAAGCCGCAGAAGCGGAGTCGAAGCCGTCGCTGCGGGGTCAAAAATTGGCGTTGCGCAGTCAAAATCGGCAGGATTCAGCCGCAAAATTCGCCGGCAGCCCGGCTGCAACCGCTCCTTACGGACAACTTCAACCAGCCAACGCGCCAAAACCACTTTATTCAGACTTTCCCTAAACAAGGCCATTTGATCGATAGAGATTGTGACGCAATGGAGGAGCATATGCTACCGAGAGAGTCTGCGCCCGAGGCGCCGTCGAACAAACAGGTCAATGGGTTTACCTACGACGGCGTCCGGGCCGGGCGCAATATTCGAGCCGGACTCTCTCGGCGAGCCGCGTGTACGCGGCCTCTGCCGCTGGAGGACGTGGCTTTTTTCATCAAGCAGATCGACAACGACAGAGTGGAATATCGGTACGATCCGGCCGATAAACGCTCGCTGCGAGGCTTTGTGGGCTTTGGCTTGGCGGCGGCGCTGATTTTATTGATCGGGTACGGGCCGCGCGCCTGGGTTCGGCAGTCCGGGTATCGGACGGCCGCGCTCAGCCGGCAGGTCGAAGAATTGAAGATGGTGCAGGGTCAGCTTACCGTGCGTCAGGGTCAGTTGGGCGATCTGCGGCGGGTGGCGGATCTGGCGGCGAAAGAAGGATTTGTCGAACCCAAGCCCGAAGATTACGCTTGGCAGGACCGCACGGTTCCGCCGGCGAATGCGGATAATGCGCTGGCGCAGTTACTGATGGAAGGCGATTGATCGGATATTCCCGCGGCGGCGTCCATCCGCGGGGAGCGTGGATATATGCATTGAAGCGAGTCGATGGCAAAGTTCGGGCAGAGAATAAGCGGTACGCCGGCAGAAGACGACTTGCAGGCGCGCGCCGCCGCTGCGAACCGCCGGCGGTTGATTCGCATCTACTTTTTCGGTCTGGCCGCGTCGCTTTGGTTCAGCCTCCTGGTCGTGCGCCTTTGGGACTTTCAAGTCCGCCAAACCGACCGCTTGACCGCGAAAGCAGCCAACCAACAAGAGGGAGAAGTGGATATCCGCGCCGACCGCGGCATGATCTACGACCGCACCGGCGCGGAGTTGGCGCTGAGCACCCCGGTTCAGTCGATCGGCGTTTTCCCCAAGAGAATTGCGAATCCGCAAGTCGCCGCGGGCATGCTGGCCGACATTCTGCAAATCGACGAAGCGGAGCTTCGGCGGAAGTTTACGAGCCGGCGGTTTCAGTGGGTCAAGCGGCTCGCCAACCCCACCGAGGTCGAACGGGTGCGGCAATTGGGCATCAAGGCGCTGCACTTCGAAGAGGAAGGCAAGCGCTATTACCCGAAGGGTTCGGTGGCCGCTCAGGTAATCGGCGCAGTCGGCGTGGACCACGACGGCCAGTCGGGGCTGGAGTTCTATTTCGACAAGCAATTGCGCGGCACGGACGGCGTCGGTCTGTTGCAATACGATGCGCGGCGGCAGTATTACAAGCGCCAGGAACTGCGCGCGCCGATCTCCGGCGACAATCTGCTGCTGACGCTCGACCTGCGCATACAGAGTCTCGCCGAGCTCGAGCTCAAGCGCGCCGTCACAAGCTCGCTGTCTCGCGCGGGAACAATCGTGCTGATGCGGCCGGAGTCGGGCGAAATCCTGGCTATGGCGAACTGGCCGCCGTTCGATCCGAATCGGATCGCCCGAACGCAGCAAGACCTCGAGAAGCGCAAGAATTTCGCCGTCAGCCACATGATCGAGCCCGGCTCGACTTTCAAGATCGTGACCGCCGCGGCGGCGATCGAGGAGGGGGCGGCAAACCCGAACGACGTTTTCGACTGCGAGATGGGCGGCATCAACATCGGCCGCCGCCGGATTCGCGATCACAAACCCTTCGGACTGCTGACGTTGGCCGACGTGCTTGCGAAATCGAGCAATGTCGGCATTATCAAGGTGGGCATGCGTGTCGGCAGCGACACCATGCACCGCTATCTCACGCGATTCGGATTCGGCCGATTCACGAACATAACCTTGCCGGGAGAAACCGGCGGGCTTGTCCGTCCGCTCAATCGCTGGCATTCTGATTCGCTCGCCTCGGTTTCGATGGGGCAGGAAGTCGGCGTCACGGCGCTGCAGATGGCGCGTCTGTTCGCGGTCGTTGCCAACGACGGCTACTTGGTGCAGCCGCGCATCGTCGCAGCGGTCCGGGACCACCGCGGAGTAACGACTCCTTTCGAGCATGCGTCGAAAGTGCGCGTGCTCAGCTCGAACACCGCGACCACGATGCGGGCCATCCTGGAACGCGTAGTGGCTTCCGGAACAGGCCGCCTGGCGCAAATCCCCGGCTACCGCGTCGCCGGCAAGACCGGCACCGCACAGATGATCAATCCCCAAACGCGCTCTTATAAAGACGGCACCTATGTCGCGAGTTTCTGCGGATTTGCGCCGGTCAACGACCCTGCCGTGGTGGGGGTGATCGTGCTCGATGCTCCGCAGGGCAGGGAATACTACGGCGGCAGGATATCCGCTCCCGTATTCCCGAGAGTCGTGCAGCAAGCCCTGCGCTATCTGGATGTTGCGCCGGGGCATTCGCAAGACCGCAAAGTCGGCCGGCCGCCGAAAATTCCCGACCATCTACTGGCGGACTTCATTGCGGAGGACGAGGCCGAAGGGCTGGCCACAGACGCGGACGGCCACATCCTGGTGGCGTCGCAAGGGGCGGCCGGCGGCCGCGCGGCGCCGGCCGCGGACAGCGGCGATTCCCCGCAGGAGTCGAAGGTTGCAGTGCGGGTTACCGATCTGACGGCCCCGGATTTTCGCGGGATGTCGATGCGCGAAGTCCTCAAGCTGGCCACAAAGATGGGCATTGCCCTCGATGTCGAAGGACACGGTCTCGTGCTGCATCAATCGCCAAGCCCGGACACGCCTCTGACGCGCGGGTCGGTGGTCAAGGTTCTTTTGGCGCGCGCGCTCCCGGCGAGAAGCACGCAACCCGCGGCAGCGGCGCGCAACGCGGAGACGAGCGGCGGGGGATGAGGCTCAACGAAATGCTTGCAGGCGTATCGATCGGCAAAGTTCCGCCCTTGCACGTGGCTGGGATGCAATACGATTCGCGGAAGATACAGGCGGGCGACGCTTTCTTCCCGTTCCCCGGCGAGCGCGTCGACGGACACCGATTCGTGGCGCAAGCAGTCGCCGCGGGCGCCGGGGCGATTGTGAGCGAGCGGCCTGCCGGAAAAGGTTTAGAAGACCGCTGGGCAACGGTGCGGCACGGGCGCCGGGCGCTGGCGTCGGCCGCGCTGCGCTTTTATCGGCGGCCCGACCGAAGCCTGAAGCTGACGGGGGTCACCGGCACCAACGGGAAGACCACAACCGTATATCTGATCGACTCGCTCTTGCGCTCGGCGGGAAAGACCACGGCGCGGCTCGGAACGATCGAGCACCGCATTGGAGATCGAGCCGTGCCGGCGGTCAATACGACGCCCGAATCGCTGGACGTCATCCGCTTCCTGGCCGAGTTGCGCAATATCGGCGGCTCGCACGCAACGATGGAAGTTTCCTCGCACGGCCTCGAGATCGGCAGAGTGTTCGGTATGGACTTCCATGCGGCGGTCTTCACGAACCTGTCGCAAGACCACCTGGATTTTCACGGCGACATGCGCAGCTATGCGGCCGCCAAGCGGCGGCTGTTCGCGGGGGCCGGAGGGGCGGTCCCGCAATTCGCAGTGATCAATATGGAGGACGAATTGGGCCGAGACTTGCTGCGCGGCAGTAAATCCCAAAAGCTGTCGTACGGGCGAACGCCTGCCGCGGACGTAGCGGCAAGCGCTGTCGAGGCCGGGTTCGAAGGCGTCAAGTTCAGAGCCGAAACGCCGGCCGGCAAGATCCGGGTCGAGTCGCGGCTGCACGGCGAGTTCAATGTCGGCAATATCCTGGCGGCGATAGCGGCGGCCCTGACGCACGGGGTTTCCCGCGAGCAAATCGAGCGCGGACTGCGCGAAACGCCGGCCGTGCCCGGCCGCTTCGAGACCGTCGACCAGGGACAGCCGTTCCTCGTGGTCGTCGACTATGCGCACACCGCCGACGCGTTGAAGAGGCTGATCGAGTCGGCGCGAGCCCTTCTGTCGAGGCGGGGCGGAGCCGGGAGGATATTGACGCTGTTCGGCTGCGGCGGCGACCGCGACCGCGCGAAGCGCCCCGTCATGGGCCGCGCCGCGGGGGAGTTGAGCGACTGGGTCATGCTGACATCCGACAACCCGCGGACGGAAGACGCGGCGCGGATCATTCACGACGCGGAAGCGGGGCTGCGGGAAAGATCGGCGGCATACGCCGTCGAACCGGACCGGGCGGCGGCAATCGCAACCGTCTTGAGACAAGCGCGTCCAAGGGACATCGTACTCATCGCGGGCAAGGGCCATGAGGCGTACCAGGATGTCGGCGGCGTCAAGCTGCCGTTCGACGACCGGGAAACGGCGCGCCAAGCGCTGCGTGCATTGGGGTACGGGCGGAAGTGAAGCTATCCCTGGCTCAGATCGGAGAGTGGCTGGACGCCAAGCCGGGCGCCGTCGAGCCGACGGCGGCTGCGACGGGCTATTCGATCGATTCGCGGACGGTGCGGCCGGGCGATTTGTTCTTCGCCATCCGCGGGCCGAATCACGACGGCCACGACTACGTCGAGCAGGCGCTTGCCGCGGGAGCGGTCGCCGCTGTCGTCGAGGCCGGCCGGCGGCCGGGCCGCAGCGGCGCTGCGATTCGCGTTGCCGATCCGGCGGAGGCGCTGCGCCGGCTGGCAAGCGCGGCGCGGCGTCATTGGGGCGGGTCCGCGGTTGCCGTCACCGGCAGCAACGGGAAGACGACAACCAAAGAAATCACCGCTGCTCTGCTGGGCGAAGCATTCCCTGTCGCGAAGACGGCCGGCAATCTGAACAACGAACTGGGGCTGCCGCTTTCGATCCTGAGGATCGCAGACCGCGCCCGCATAGCCGTGCTCGAATTGGGCATGAATCACCCCGGCGAGATTCGCCGCCTGGCCGAGATTGCCCAACCCGACGTCGGGGTTGTGACCAACGTCAGCGCGGCCCACGTGGGCCACTTCGATTCGGTCGCCGGCGTGGCCGCGGCGAAACGGGAGTTGATCGAATCGCTCGATGCCGGCGGCGCGGCGGTGCTCAACGCGGACGACGAGCGCGTTGCCGCCTTCCGTGCGGCGCATGCGGGCCGCACGGTCACCTTCGGCATCGAGCGGCCGGCGGATGTCCGCGCCGGCGATCTCGTCGATCTGGGCGCCGCCGGGATTCGTTTCCGCGTGGAGGGCTGCCTGTTCGAAACCGCGCTCGCCGGACGCCACAACGTTTACAACATCCTTGCGGCTCTGGCCGCGGCGCAGTCGTTCGGGCTTGAGTTGCTGGCGCTGGCCGAGGCGGTCCGCCGGTTGCATCCCGTCGGCATGCGCGGCGAGATTCGGCGGATCGGCGGAGTGACGGTCATCGACGATTGCTACAACGCGAACCCGGCGGCCATGCGGGCGATGCTGGAAGTGCTCAGGAACACTCCGGCGCGGCGGCGCATCGCCGTTCTGGGCGAAATGCGCGAGCTGGGCGCGCAGTCGAAGGCGCTGCACCGCGGCATCGGCAAGGCAGCCGGCGCGGCCGGAATCGACCGCCTGCTCGCGGTCGGCGGCGACGCCTCTCAAATTGCCGCGGCCGCCGGTTTCCCGGCCGAATTTTACGAGACGCCGGAGTCGGCCGGCGCAGCGCTGGCGGAAGACCTCTCTCCCGGCGACGCCGTGCTCTTGAAGGGTTCCCGCGGGATTGCCCTCGAGCGCGCCAGAAACCTGATCTTCGAGGCGGCAGGCGCAGCGGAAACGCTCGCGGAAAAGGGCGGCTAGCATCGTGCTTTATCACCTCCTGTACGAGCAGTTGTTCGAGTACTTCAGCCCGTTGCGGGTGTTCGGCTACATCACCGTCCGCACCGCGCTGGCAAGCTTCATGGCGCTCGGCCTGGGGCTGGCGATAGGGCCGTGGTTCATCCGGCGGCTGCGCGCGGCGCAGATCGGCCAATACATTCGCGGCGAGGGTCCCGCATCGCATCGGCAGAAGGCCGGCACGCCCACGATGGGCGGGTTGTTGCTCAACGTGTCCATCGTTCTGCCGACGATCCTTTGGGCGGACCTGAGCAACACCTATATCTGGATCGCCTTATTCGCACTGACCGGTTTCGCGGCGATCGGACTGTTGGACGACTATCTGAAAGTCAGCAAGCAACGCAACCTCGGACTCTCTTCGCGGACCAAGATGGGTTTGCAGGCGCTGATGACTCTGGCCATCGGCGGCATTCTGATCCGGCTGTACCAGAGCGGCTTGTACGACATGACGATCACGCTGCCGTTCTTGAAGGACGTTCGGCCGAATCCGGTAATCGAGTCGTTGACCGACGGCTTCATGTTCCCCTTTGCTTTCATTCTGTTTTTCGGATTTCTGTTTTTCGTGTTGGTCGGCACCAGCAACGCCGTCAATCTTACGGACGGACTCGACGGGCTCGCCATCGGGCTGACGATCATCTGCGTCGGCGCGTTGACGCTGCTGGTGTACATCGCCGGACACCGCGAGATTTCGCAGTATCTCGATGTTCCGGGCGTGCCGCCGGCGGGCGAGCTGACCGTCTTTTGCGGGGCTATCGTCGGGGCCAGCCTGGCCTTTCTCTGGTACAACGCCCACCCGGCCGAAATTTTCATGGGCGACGTGGGCTCGCTCGGCCTGGGCGGCGCCATTGGAACGGTCGCCGTGCTGGTGAAGCAGGAAATCGTCCTGCTGTTCATCGGCGGGGTCTTCGCCGCGGAAACGCTGTCGGTGATCTTGCAGGTAACCAGCTTCAAGACAACCGGGAAGCGCGTATTTCGCATGGCGCCGTTGCACCATCATTTCGAGCAGTTGGGTTGGCCGGAGTCGAAGGTGATCGCGCGTTTTTGGATCGCCGGGTTCGTTTGGGCCTTGTTGGCCTTGAGTACGCTGAAATTACGATGACTTGGCAAGGGAAACGCGTGCTGGTCGTCGGACTGGGCAAGTCCGGCTCGGCAGCGGCGCGCTTTTTGCTTGCCCGGGGCGCGTCGGTTGCGGTAACCGATACGCGCTCGGCGGACGAGCTCGGGCCGGCTGCAGCCGCGCTCGAGGGGCTGCCGGTCGAGCTTCATCTCGGCAGGCAAACGGAAAAGCTCTTTCTCGAGCAAGATGCGATCGTGCCGTCGCCGGGAGTGGCTTGGGATCATCCTTGCCTGGCCGCGGCCCGGAAGCGCGGAGTCCGCACTGTGGGCGAACTGGATATCGCCGCCTCTTGTCTCCGCGGCCGCGTGATCGGCATCACCGGAACTAACGGCAAAACGACGACGACATCGTTGATCGGACACATCCTGGAGCAAGCCGGCCGCTCGGTCAGCGTCGCCGGCAACATCGGGACGCCGCTGCTGGCCACGGTCGACGACCCGCGCGCCGACCGGTGGCGCGTCCTGGAGTTGTCGAGCTTTCAACTCGAAGCATCGAGCTCGTTTCGTTGCCATATCGCGGTCGTCCTCAACATCACGCCCGATCATTTGGACCGCCATCGCACGTTCGACGCCTATGCCGGCGCCAAGCGCCGCATTCTCTCCAACCAGAAACCCGCAGACTTCGCCGTTCTGAACGCGGACGACGCCTGCTGCCGCGAACTTGCGGGAGCCGTGGATTCTCAGTTGCTGTGGTTCAGCCGGGAACGGCGGGTCGAGCGGGGCGCCTCCGTCGATGCGCGGGGAATCGTGTCCGACGGCAGGTTCGTCTGCGCTCTCGACCTGCCCATCAAAGGGCCGCACAACCTTGAGAACGCCCTCGCCGCGGTGACGGCGGCAGCCGCCGCCGGCGTGCAGCCGGACGTCATCGGCCGCGCTCTGAAGTCCTTTCGGCCGGTCGAGCACCGCCTGGAGTTCGTGCGCAACGTGCAGGGCGTCTCCTACTACAACGATTCCAAGGCGACCAATGTCGATGCGGCTCTGCAAGCCTGCCGCTCATTCGACAAGGGGCTGTGGATCATTTTGGGCGGACGCGACAAGGGATCGGACTACCGCCCGCTGAGCGATGCGCTGGCGGACCGCGCGCGGCGCGTTCTGTTGATCGGCGAGGCCGCCCCGATCATTCGCGGGCACCTCGGCAACGCAGCGCCGATCGAAAATGTAGCCACGATGGAACGCGCGGTGGCGTTCGCCCGAAGCCACGCGCAGCCGGGAGATTCCGTCGTCCTCGCGCCGGCCTGCGCCAGCTTCGATCAATTCGCCGATTACGCCGAACGCGGCCTTGCCTTCAAGCGGCTCGTCAAGGAATTGGAGAGCTGATATGCCCAGCGCCCTACGCTACGACCGGTTGCTGTGCGGGACGATCCTCACGCTGACGTTTTTCGGGCTGGTGATGGTCTTCAGCGCTACGACGGCCGCCTCGGAAACCACCTGGACCTACATTATCAAGCAGTCGATTGCGGCTTGCATCGGCCTGGGGGCGATGCGCTATCTGATGTTTTTCGATTACCGCCGGCTGCGGCAGGAAAAAATCGTCTTCGCGGTGTTGGGCGTTTCGGCGGTATTGCTGGTTCTGGCCGCGCTGCTCGGCACCGGAGCCAACACCCGACGTTTTTTGCGCTTATGGCACTTTTCGCTGCAACCGTCGGAATTGGCAAAACCGGCCCTCATCCTGTTTTTGGCTTTCTATCTCGAGCAGCGCCGCGAACGCCTCGGCGACTGGCGGACGGTCGCCGGCTTGGGCTTCATCATCGCCGTGCTCTCGCTGCTGATTTACATCGGACGGGACTTCGGCACGATGGCTTCCCTGCTGGCTCTGGCGGGAGTGATGCTCTTCGTAGCCGGCCTGCCGCTGCGCTTCATCGCGCTGGCCGGGGCGGCGCTCGCCCCGCTGATGTTTTTCTTTATCCGGCATGAGCCGTACCGGCTCCAGCGCTTGATTACATTTCTCGATCCGGGAGCCGACCCGCGCGGCAGCGGTTTTCAGATTCTGCAGTCGGAGATCGCGGTCGGATCGGGAGGCTGGTTCGGCCAGGGTTGGATGGCCGGCAAGCAGAAAATGCGCTTTCTGCCGGAAGCGCATACCGATTTCATCTTCGCCTTGATCGGCGAAGAGCTGGGCTTGCTCGGGGCCGTCTTTGTCGTCCTGGCTTTCGGCGTATTGTTATGGCGCGGCCTGCGGGCCGCCGCCAAGGCTCCGAATACTTTTGGATGTTACTTGGCGCTCGGCGTGACGGCCATGATTATTTTTCAGGCGATGTTCAACATGGGCGTCGTCCTGGCGTTATTGCCGACGAAAGGAATGCCGTTGCCGTTTATCAGCTACGGCGGCTCGGCGATGATTACGATGCTCGCGTCCTCGGGGGTGTTGCTGAATGTCAGCCGTTATGCCGATCGCCCCTGACATCGATTCGAGCGCCGAAGCGGCGTTGCCGGCGGCAGTCGAGGCGGCCGCGGCGACGGCGGCAACGGTTTCCGCGGACGCCGGCGAGCGGTTTTTGATTGCAGCCGGCGGAACCGGCGGGCACGTGATCCCCGCTCTGCAGGTCGCGGCGGCATTGCGCAGCCGGGGCCATGAGTGCATCTTCGCGGGTACGGCCCGCGGGCTGGAAAACCGGCTGGTTCCGGCGGCGGGGTTCGCCTTGCGGCAGATGCGCATCGGGCCGCTGAACCGCGTTTCCTGGAGCCGCCGCTTGCGCACGGCGGCGGAGAGTCCGCGGGCGCTCCGCTCGGCTTGGCGGCTTCTGGATGAACTCGAACCCGCCGCGGTGTTGAGCATGGGCGGCTACGCCTCCGGGCCGCTGGCGCTGGCTTGCGCGTTGCGCGAAACGCCGCTGGTTATCATGGAGCCTAACGCCAAGCCGGGCATGGCCAACCGCATCGCCGGCATGTTCGCCGCCCGCGCGCTGCTCGGATCGGAGGCGGCGGCGAAGTGTTTCCGCAACGGAATCGGCAGACAAACGGGCGTGCCGGTACGAGCGGAGTTTTTCCAGCGGGCGCCGCGGCCCGTGAATCGAGCATTTACCGTGTTGATCACGGGAGGGAGTCAGGGTTCGCGAAAGCTCAACGAGGCGGCGCTCGGCGCGGCCCGCTATTGGCGGGCGTCCGGCGCCGCAGCGCCTTGCATCGTGCATCAAACCGGGAGCAACGACTTCGCGCGGGTTCGCGGCGCTTACCGCGAGCTCGGATTCGATGCCGAGGCGGCCCCCTTCTACGACGACGCGCCGGCTCTTTACGCGCGCGCCGACTTGGTCGTCTGCCGCGCCGGGGCTTCGGCCGTCGCTGAGCTTTGCGCGGCGGGCAAGGCGTCGATCCTGGTTCCCTTCCCTCACGCGGCCGACAATCACCAGATCGTCAATGCTCGGGAGTTGGCCCAAGCCGGCGCAGCCCTCGTGGTCGCAGACAGCGAGTGGACGGGGGAGAAGATGGCCCGGACAGTGGACGGTTTGCGGTCGAGACCGGCCGATATCGAGAGGATGGGATCGGCTGCCGCCGGCCGGGCCATGCCCCGGGCCGCCGAGCACGCCGCCGACGAGCTTGAAAGTATCGCCCGAACCAGAGGAGACAGAAAGTAGAAATGTTGTTCAAAGAAATCGGCATTCGCGAGAGGCGGATTCATTTCATCGGGATCGGCGGCATCGGCATGAGCGGCATTGCCGAAATCCTGCTGAATCTGGGCTACGCCATTTCGGGCTCCGATCTACAGGAATCGGCCGTTACGCAACGGTTGCGCGGGCTGGGCGCGGCGGTCTCGATCGGGCACCGCGCCGACAACGTGGGCGGGGCCGAGGCAGTCGTTGTCAGCTCGGCGATCAGCGACTACAACGTCGAGTTGATGGAAGCGCGCCGGAGAAAAATTCCGGTAATCTTTCGCGGCGAGCTGCTGGCCGAGTTGATGCGTCTGAAATACGGCATCGCGGTCGGCGGCAGCCACGGCAAAACCACCACTTCATCGATCACGGCGTCGGTGCTCAGCTCGGGCGGGAAAGACCCTACCGTCGTGGTCGGCGGACGCGTCGATGCGATCGGCTCCAACGCCCGTCTCGGCAACAGCGATTTTTTGCTTGTCGAGGCCGATGAATCGGACGGCTCGTTCCTGCACCTCGACCCGATCGTCGCCGTGGTTACGAACATCGACCGCGAACATCTCGATCATTACCATACCGTCGAAGCCCTCACCGGAGCTTTTGTGCAGTTCGTCAACAAGGTGCCCTTTTACGGGACGGCGATCGTATGCATCGACGACCCGCACGTCAAGCTGATCGTACCGATGATCGAACGGCGTTACCGCACCTACGGCATCGAAGAACTCTCGCCGGAGGCCGACCTGGTAGCCGACGAAATCGCGCTGGGGCGCTTCGAAAGCTCCTTTCGGCTCCGTTACAGCGGCGAAGATCTAGGGAAATTCGAGATCCGCGGCGTCGGCATGCATACGGTTCGCAATGCCATGGCGGCGGTATTGGTGGGCCTCGAAGTCGATATTCCCGTGGAGAAAATTCGCGCCGGACTGGCGGCGTTCAGCGGCGTCGACCGCCGCTTCCAGAAGCGGGGCGAGGCGGCGGGCGTCACCGTGATCGACGATTACGGCCACCACCCGACGGAGATCCGAGCGACTCTGCAAGCCGCGCGGAACTGCGCGTTCGAGGGAATCAACGTCATTTTTCAACCGCATCGATACAGCCGCACGCACCTGATGCTCGACGAGTTCGCCGAGTGCTTCGCCGACTGCGCGCGCCTCTGGGTGGTCGATATTTATTCGGCCGGAGAAAAACCCTTGCCCGGCGTGAACAGCGCGCAGCTTGTGGAGAAGATCGCCGCGGCGGGACATCCGGCAGTCGAATACTGCGAGTCCATCGATGACGCGGTTCGCCGCGCGGTGGCGCAATCGCGCGCCGGCGAGGCCGTGATTACCCTTGGCGCGGGAAGTATCTGGCGCTACGGTGAAAGAATTCTGGAGGGTCTCGAGGCTGCGGAAGGCGAAGACAAGCAAACAAACGCACTCGGCGTTCGCGTTGAGCCGAAAGGATCGAAAAGACATGGTTAGAGAGAAACGAACAAAAGAAGTCGATGACTCGGCTTCGTACCTGCGCAGTAAAAAACCGCTGCGGGCAACGCGCGGCATCGTGCTGCCGAACTGGTCGTATCGCCGCATCCTCCCCATTTTGCTGGGGCTGGCGGCTGCCGTTTCCGGCGCTTACGCGCTCAACGATTACGTCAACTCGAGTGCGCGGTTTCGCGTCGACCCGCAAGCCGGCAACCCGCGCATCGCCGGATTGAAGGTGTTGGACGGCGAGAAGATTCGCAGCCTCTTCGCCGGCGATCTCGACCTGAGCATCAACGCCATGGATCTCGAGCAGCGCCGGCGGCAAGTCGAGCAGTTGCCCTGGGTGCGGCGCGCTTCCGTCGGCCGCATCTGGCCGAACAAGATCGTCGTCTATGTCGAAGAGCGTTCGCCGGTTGCTTTTCTACGGCTGCCCAACGAGGGCGGAACCCGCCTGATCGACTCCGCGGGCGTGATCCTGACGCCGGTCGAAGGCAAACAGTTCGACCTGCACGTCGTGAAAGGAATCGATCCTTCGATGGACGCCGGTGCGCGCAAGATTCGCATGAACCTGTTCGTCCGTCTGATGGACGCGCTGGATGCGCAGCAGCCTCGGTTCGGCGAATTCGTCTCCGAGATCGACATCGGCGATCCCAGGAACGCGGTGATCAGCGCGCTCTACAAGAAGGAAGTCATCGATCTCCAAATGGGCGATGAGCATTTGCGCCACCGTTTCGAAGTTTTTCTGAAATACATCGACACCTGGAAGGCGGAGTTCGGCCCCATCGCTTCGGCTGATTTACGCTTCGAAGATCAGGTGACCGTCACCCCGATAAAACGCAGCTAGGAGAAAACGGTGCGCAACAGACAGCCCTATCTCGCCGGTCTCGATATAGGCAGCGACGAAACGCGCTGCATGGTCGCGCTGGAAGAGAACTCCCGGCTGCGCTTCATCGGTTACGGCGCGGCGCCTTCGCGAGGAACCGAGCGCGGCGTCATTACGGATCTCGAATGCGCTCTCGAATCCGTGCAGGCAGCCGTCGCAGAAACCGAGCGGAACGGCGGCATGCCGGTGGAAGCGGCGGTCGTCGGCGTCGGCGGCCCGCATGTGCGCAGCAACATCGCGCACAGCTACACCGTTCTACGGGAAGGACAAGTCGAGGTCGGACAGAGCGATATCGATCAGGCATTCAAAAAGGCCGCGCAAATACCGCTGAGCGACGACCGCACGATCTTGCAGGTCGTTCCTCTCGAATTCGCAGTCGGAGTGGATGAGCACGTCAAGAATCCGCTAGGCCGTCCCGCGGAGCGCCTCGATGCGCGCGTACAGGTGCTTTCCGCGTCGGCGCAGGCTCACGGCAAGCTCCACGCCGTCGTCAACCGGGCGGGGGTCGTCGTGGAAGAAACCGTCTTCGAGGGCTTTGCCGCCGCCTATGCCGCGCTTGAAGAGCAAGAGCGCAGTCAGGAAGTCCTGCTCATCGACATCGGCGCCGGATCGAGTGACTTCGTCGCTTACATCGACGACGAGTTGCGGGCGGCGGGCAGTATCGGCATCGGCGGCGACCTGCTCGCGTCCGATGTGGCGCAAGTGCTCGACACGAGCACGGAAGTCGCCAAGCTGCTGATCGAGCAATACGGTTGCGCGGTCTCGGAGGGAACGCCGGATAACGTTCATGTCGAGGTTCCCAATCGCGCAGGCGACGCAACGGCTTGCCGACCGCGCCTGCTGCTCAACAGAATTATCCAGGCGCGCGCGGAAGAATTATTCAAGTCGGTCGGCGCCGCGTTGAGGCGTGAAGGGATCGACAACGGCGCAATCGGCAGCATGGTGATCACCGGCGGCGTCTCGGCTCTGGCCGGCCTGTGCGATCTGGGCGAGCGTGTGCTGAACGTCCAGGCGCGCATCGGCTTGCC
Source organism: Bryobacterales bacterium (assembly GCA_965214915.1). Taxonomy (GTDB): domain Bacteria; phylum Acidobacteriota; class Terriglobia; order Bryobacterales; family UBA6623; genus CATQHP01. Next base: position 511,618 of record CBDCCP010000003.1, read on the forward strand.
GCCCAGACTCAAAGACCTTCCCGATGAGCTGGATCATCCCGGTTGGGCCTGCATGATGGGCTTGGTACTCTATGCCCAGCGACTGCAATTGCATCGCTCCCGGCGCCGCGACCGCATTTCCGATTGGCTCAGATCTCTTGTGGGTTAATGAAAGATTGTCATGATCGAAGAAGCTCCTTCTCCCTCCGATGCAGCGAACGACGCCGAGAGCGGCGCGGTGAAATTCACTTTCGACGAAGATCCCCCGCCCACTGCCTGCATCAAGGTCGTCGGCGTCGGCGGCGGCGGCTGCAACGCCGTCAACCGCATGATCGAAGCAGGCATCGAGGGCATGCAGTTCGCCGCCGTCAATACGGACCTGCAGGCTCTTCGCGTTTCCCGCGCGCCGGTGAAGCTGCAACTGGGCGCGCAACTGACTCGGGGCTACGGCGCGGGCTCCGATTACAAAATCGGACGCAGCGCGGCGCTCGAAGATACCGAGCGCTTGGTCGAGTTGCTCAGCAACGCCGAAATGGTGTTCGTGGCCGCCGGGCTCGGCGGCGGGACAGGCACGGGCGCAGCCCCGATCATCGCCTCGCTGGCCAAGGAAATGGGCGCGCTTACCGTTGCCGTCGTCACCAAGCCGTTCGCATTCGAAGGCGCGCGGCGCATGGAAATCGCCGAGCAGGGCCTGGCCGAATTGGCCGAGACGGTCGACACGGTCATCACCATCCCCAACGAACGCCTGCTCGCGCATGTCGACCGCGGGACGAGCTTCTTCGAATCGTTCCGCATTGCCGACGACATCCTTATCCAAGCCGTCCAGGGAATCGGCGACATCATCGCCATTCCGGGAGTTATCAACTGCGACTTCGCCGACGTGCGCGCCATCATGACGGGCATGGGGCACGCCATTATGGGCACGGCGACGCACGGCGGCGACAGCGCCGCCGCCGAGGCGGCCCGCGCCGCGATTTCGAGCCCCTTGCTCGAAAACGCCAATATCGACGGGGCGCGCGGCATCTTGATCAACATTACCGGCTCCTCGCAGTTGGGACTGCACGAGGCGCATGAGGCGTCGACGATCGTTCAGAAAGCCGCAAATGAAAACGCGAACATCATCTTCGGCGTAGTATCGAAAGACTCGATGGGCGAGAACGTCAAGGTCACGGTGATCGCAACGGGGTTCCGCCATCCGCGGGCGGACGCCGCGGAGGAGGCCGGCGCCTTTTCGTTTTCGCAGTCCGCGGCAACCGATCCCGCGCCGGCGACGGATTCAGCGCTCGCGGATGCGCAACGGAAGGACGCGCCGCAGCCCCCTATTGCCGAGCAGCTCGACGAACCCGAAGGCGAGAGGGAAACGGCCCCGGCCGAGGAAGATATCGACCGCCCGGCATTCTTCCGCAGCCACTTCAGCGGGGCGGAGCTCGCGGCAACCGATCCCGCGCCGGCGGCCGATGCGGCGGCCTCGGAGCGGCAACAGACAGACGCGCCGCTGCTCCCTGTCTCCAAGAAATCCGACAGTCCCGACGGCGAACCGGAAAAGACGCCGGTCGAGGAGGAAGATGACGACCGCCCGGCATTCTTCCGCCGTCACTTCAGATAGTGGAGAGCGGTCAGTGGCGGGCGGCGAGTTGAAGACCGTTGCGCGGGGCGCCCGGGCGCGGCTGCGGCGCAAAGCCGAAGCGCTCCTGCCGGTCCGCGTTTGCTCTCCACTCTTCACGCTCCGCTCTCCACTGATTTTCGCCTCGCTGTTGGCCTGCGCTCCGCAGCCCGAAACGGTCGACGAAGCCCCCCAGCCGAACGTGATTATCCTTCTGGCCGACGATCTCGGTCACGGCGACACCGGCCATACCGGCGTAACCGATATCGCCACGCCGCATATCGACCGGCTGGCGACCGAAGGCGTGCAGATCGCGCACGCCTACGCCAACGGCCCGGTTTGCACGCCGACCCGCGCCGCGCTGTTGAGCGGCTGGTATCAGCAGCGCACGGGCGCCGACCGGGTGATCTACGTCGCGGAAAGAGAAGTCGGCATGCATCCATCGGTCGAGTTGCTCCCCAAATTCTTGAAGCAAGCAGGCTACGCGACGGGCATTTTCGGCAAGTGGCACCTCGGCTTTCCCAAGGAGGGTTACCCCACTCGTAAAGGCTTCGACGAATTCGTCGGCTTCGTCTCCGGCAATATCGACTACTTCGCGCATACCGACCGCCTGGAAAATCACGACCTCTGGCGCGGCGAGGAAGAGATTTTCTCCGATCGCTACTTCACCGACCTGATCGGCGACGAGGCCGTCGATTTCATCCGCCGCCATGCCCGGGAACCGTTTTTCCTCTATGTGCCGTTCAACGCCCCGCACGATCCGTTTCAGGGGCCCGAGCACCGCGCCACGGCCGGCGATCAGCGCGTCACGCGCGTCGTCAACCGTAAACGAACGGTGCTGAAGAGCATGGTGGAATCCATGGACGCCAATATCGGGCGGATTCTCGACTGCATCGACGAAGAGGGCCTGGCCGAAGAGACCGCGGTCTTCTTCATGAGCGACAACGGGGGCGTGCCGGGCGTTTCGACCAATACTCCCTTCCGCGGCTACAAAACGACGCTGTGGGAAGGCGGCATTCGCAGCCCGTTTTACGCCCGCTGGAGCGGGCGGTTCCCGGCCGGGCGCAAAATCGAGGACGCAATGGCGATCGGCATGGACCTGTTCGCAACAACGCTGGCCATCGCCGGCGCCCCGTTGCCCGCCGACCGCGTCCCCGACGGCGTGAACCTGTTGCCGCTGCTCGACGGCAGCGGCGGCATCGACCGCGACACGCTCTATTTCCGCTATCGGAATCCCGGACGCGTCCTGCAGAAGGCGATGGTGCAAGGCGGTTGGAAGTATCTGAGCGACGAAAAGGGCGAAGAGCATCTGTTTCATCTGGCCCAGGACGCCGGCGAAGAGCGCGATCTGAAAGAAGCGGAAGCGGAGCGCTTCGCGCGGATGAAAAAAACCTGGGCCGACTGGGAAGCGCGCGTGCTGCAAGGCGCGCCGGCGCTGCCCGAATACCGCCCTTAACGCCTTAGTCCGCGCCCCGCAGCGGTCTTGCTATGCACTGATGATGTATGTTGTTCGGGATGCGCATCTGCTTTTGCCTGCTCCCGCTGCTCTTGTCGTGCGGCGCCTCCCCCGATCCGGAATCCGCGATTTCCAAGCCCAACATCGTGCTGATCGTCGCCGACGATCTGGGTTACGGCGATTTGGGGGCCTACGGCCAGAGGGAAATTCGAACGCCCAACCTTGACCGCATGGCCGCGGAGGGCTTGCGCTTCACCGACCACTACGCCGGCAGCACGGTCTGCGCGCCTTCACGCAGCTCGCTGATGACGGGATTGCATACGGGCCATACGCCGATTCGAGGCAACAAGGAAGTGCGTCCGATGGGCCAGCACCCCATCGCCGACGAAGTCGTCACGGTTGCCGAAGTTCTCAAGACCGCCGGCTATGCGACCGCTCTGATCGGCAAGTGGGGGCTGGGCGGCCCCGACTCGCGCGGCGTCCCCAATCGGCAGGGCTTCGATTACTTTTTCGGCTATCTCTGCCAGCGTCATGCGCACAATTACTACCCCGAATTTCTGTTCCGCAACGAAGAGAGAACGCCGCTGAACAACAAACTGCCCGAGCCGGTCCGCCCGGACGGCGCCGGAATGGCGATAGAGAAGAACGAATATTCGCACGACCTGCTGGCGGCCGAGGCGCTGGCCTTCGTGGAGCGCCGCCGGGAACAGCCGTTTTTCTTGTACCTGGCGCTCACCATTCCTCATGCGAACAACGAAGCGCGGGAAAAAGGAATGGAGGCGCCCGAGCTCGGCGCCTACGCCGAGAAGGACTGGCCCGAGCCGCAAAAAGGCCACGCCGCGATGATCGGCCGCATGGATGCCGACATCGGCCGCTTGCTCGCCAAAATCCGCGAGCTGGGCCTCGACGAGCGGACGCTCGTGTTCTTCACCAGCGACAACGGCCCGCACCGCGAGGGCGGCAACGACCCCCATTTCAACGACAGCAACGGCCCGCTGCGCGGCATCAAGCGCGACTTGTACGAAGGCGGCATCCGCGTGCCGCTGATCGCCCGCTGGCCCGGAAAAATCGAGGCGGGCCGGACGACCGGCCACGTCTCGGCATTCTGGGATTTCCTGCCCACCCTGGCCGGCATCGCGGGCGCGGAAACCCCGCCCGGCCTCGACGGCATTTCGATGGAGCCGACGCTTTTTTCGCAGGACGGGCAGCAACAACACGAACGGCTCTACTGGGAGTTTCACGAAGGGCGATCCTCGAAACAGGCCGTTCGCCTGGGCAAGTGGAAGGGCGTCCGCCTGGACCCGAAAGGCCCGCTCGAGCTCTACGACTTGTCGGCGGATATAGGCGAGACCGCCGACGTCGCCGCGGACCATCCTGAGATCGTCGCCGCCATCGAATCGTACCTGGCCCAGGCGCGCACCGAATCGGAGTTCTGGCCGTTGCGTTCGCCATAGCGCGGGGTTATCATGGATGCCGATGAGACATCGGAAAAACCAAGGGACCCGCCGCGAGTTCCTGGCCGTGGGCGCAGCAGCAGCCGCCGCTTTCAAAGACGCCGTAAACGCTGCGGAAACGGGCTTTAAGCCGCTTTTTAACGGCAAAGATCTAACCGGCTGGGAGGGAGACCCGTTTTTCTGGAAGGCCGCGGACGGCGCGCTGATCGGCAAGACGCCGGGCATCGCCTACAACGACTTTCTGGCCACGGAGAAAGAATACGCGGATTTCATCCTGCGCTTCGAGATCTTGCTGGTGGACAACGCGGGCAACAGCGGCGTCCAGTTCCGCAGCCGGCGCGAGAACGGCTCGATGGCCATGATCGGCTACCAAGCCGATATCAGCGATGTCTTTTGGGGCGCGCTGTACGACGAGCATCGGCGGCGGGTCATGCTGGCGCAGCCGTCGGAGGCGCTGCTCAAGCGCGCGGTCAAAATCAACGACTGGAACGACTACGAAATTCACGCCGAGGGCAAGCGCATCGTGCTGAAGCTCAACGGCATCGTCACGGCGGACTACACCGAGAAAGACGACGCCATTCCGCAAACGGGCGTCATCGCCGTGCAGGTGCATTCCGGCCCGCCGATCGAGGTCCGCTTCCGCAACATGCGCATCAAGGAACTTTAGCGGCCGTTGCCCCGGACGGGCTTCCGCCGCTCTAAGCTCAGAAATACAACTTGAGGCCCAGTTGCCCGACGCGGGCGGACTCGGCCGCGGTGATGTTGCCGAAGTTGTTGTTGCCGAAACTCGTATTCGGACGCCGGAACACCGTGTTGTTGAAGAAATTGAAGAACTCCACGCGCAACTGCAGGCGGACCCTCTCGTTGAACGGAAAATCCTTCAGGATCGACAGGTCCCAGTTCACGTAAGCGGGTTCGCGGGCGTCCGGCAGGAAGTTGCCCATGTTGCCGAACATGAAGGGCTCCGGCTGTTCGAATGCGCTCGCGTTGAAGTACGGCTGCGCGGCAAACCGGCCGCCCAAGCGGCTGCCGACGGGGCCCGACGTCTCGGGGGCTTGGCCGACGACCCGGTTCGGCGTCTGGCGTCCGCCGAAGGCGTTGAGATTGTTGAACCGCGACGTGATCCCTACGGGCAGGCCGCTCTGGATAGTCGTGACGCCGTTCAGATTCCATCCGCCCATCACTTGGTTCACCCAACCGCCCCGGTTGAGCATCGCCTTGCCTTTGCCGAACGGCAACTCGTACTGGTAGTTGACGACCAGCCGGTGCGCGATGTCGAGGCCCGACAGGGACTTGTCCAGACGCTTGTCGTAGTGATTGGTGTAGCCGGGGTTCTGGGCGCCTACGAATCCGGCGACCGAGCTGACGTCGTCGATCATCTTCGACCAGGTGTATGCGCCCAGCAGTTGCAGCCCGCTCGTGTAGCGCTTGCTCACCTTCATTTGCAGAGCGTGGTAGGTCGAATGGAACTCGTAGCCCCGCGGCGTGTTCAGGCCCGAGAAATGGGGGTAGGGACGCAGCAATTGCCCCAGTGAGACCATCCGGCGGCCGAGTCCCAAGTTGCTGGGGATGACGCCGAAGAAGGGGTTCTCCACCTGCTCGTTCAAGCGGTCGCCCAGCGACTGATAGACGTTGGGCAATTGGTTGAACTGCACGCCGCTGCCGAGCAGCTTGACGCCCCCGTTGCCCGCGTAGGCGGCATCGATCAGCCAGTCGTCGGGCAGTTCGTACTGAACGTTGAAGTTCCACTGCATCGAATACGGCGTGCGGTCCCTGCGCACGATGGCCGCCGGGCTCTGCCCCAGAAAGGTCGCCAAGCCCTCGGCCCCGTTCGAGGGCGCATTGAAGCCCAGAGGAAACGGATCGGAAACATCGGTGAAGGGGCGTGCGGCCGCCGTCCTGGCTGCCGATGACCGGCGAAAGAGAGTTGAAGCTGACTGCCCCGGCCGTCGCCGTGCCCGGCCCGAAGCCGGTCGTCGGATTGAAGAATATGCCGGCGCCGGTGCGAATGACCAGCCGGTCGGTGAGCTTGTAGGCCCAAGCCGAGCCGCGGCGCGAAGTTGTTGTTGTCGTAATCCTTGATGTGGCGGGGATTGCCGCCGGCGCCGGCGAACTGGAGGCCGCCGGCGACCGGGCGCTCGATGCCGGGAGTGTCCAGCGTGAGCGCAGACTGCGCCGCTTCGAAGTCGAACCAGCCGGCCCGGTTGAACCGCTCGGTGATCGGGCGGTCCTGATCCCAGCGGAAACCGATATTGAGCGTCAGTTTGTCCGTAACGCGCCAGTCGTCTTGAATGTAAAAGCCCCAGTATGGGGTCTGCTGCGAAAGAGCCGGCTCGAAACGGATGCGGCCGCCGTTCATGAATCCCAGCAGCATGCTGGCGACGGAATTGCCCTGCGAACCGCGGTTGAACCGCTCGCGGGTCCAGTTGCGATTGAACTGGTAGAAACCCGCCGGATCGGCGGGACGGTGGTTCGAGACGCGGTTCAGGCGGAATACGCCGCCGAACTTGATGGTGTGGCCGCCGAACAGACGCGACATGTCCCCGACCCAGGTGTGCGATTCGAACTTGTTGCCGATGTACCAGAAGGCGTTGTTGCCCATCTGCTGGAAGTCCGCGACCTGGATTCGGGGAAAGGCGGGGAACTGCGCCTGGCCGTCGAGCTCGGACGGAAAACCGAGCGACGCCTGGGAGACGTCCTCTTCGATATACCTGCGCGGGTTTGCGTGATACGACCAGCCGTAGTTGCCGTGCAGCACCCAGCCGCCGGCCAGGTGCGTATCGTCGAACGTGGCCGAGCGGTTGATGCTGCCGTTCCAGCCCGACCCCGGCGAGGCGATGTTGTTCCAGCGGCTCGGCAGCGTATTGATCGTTTTGTTGAGGGACACGCGCGCGAACAGCGTGTTCCTGTCGTTCACGCGGTAATCGACCTTGGTGGACGTGTCCCACGTGTTCGGCCGCGACCCAAGCTGCGAGAAGAAGTTGTTGCGGATGCCCGAGGCGGTCGGCTCGGGGTAGAACGACAGCAGCTTCTGCGCCTGCGGGCTGCGCCGGTCGGCGGGCACGATGCCGTTGGGAAACGGATCGCGCGTGCCGTTCTCCTTGAGCGTGAGCGGATCGTAGATGCGGCGGTTGTCCTCGCTGAAGTCGCCCTGCTTCATCAGCGGCGTCGGCACCGATTGCGTAACCGACGCCGGGTTGACCTGCCGGCGGAATTCCACGCTCTGGAAGAAAAAGAGCTTGCTCCGCGAAGGCGACAGCGGCCCGCCGAGTGTGCCGCCGAATTGGTTGAAGCGGAACGGCGCGCGGTCGCGGCCGTTGGCGTTCGAAAACCAGTTGTTGGCCTGCAGCTTGTCGTTGCGCAGGAACTCGTAGAGCACGCCGTGGAACTCGCTCCCGCCCGAGCGCGTGACCATATTGACGACCGCGCCGGCGGTGCGCCCGTATTGGGCGGAAAAGGCGTTCGTCTGCACTTTGAACTCCTGCAGCGTGTCGGGCGACGGAATGTACGAGGGCTGGTTGAAGCCCATCACTTCCTGCGAGGAGCCGTCGAGCATGATCGAGTTGGCGACGTTGCGGCCGCCGTTGGCCGAAAACGCGATCGCGGAAATCGAGCCGTTGCCGTTGGTCGAGTTGCGGAAGTTGCGCGTGGTGTTGATGCCCGGCGTGAGGCCGATCAACTGCAGAACGTTGCGGCCGTTCAGCGGCAGGGACTCGGCAGTGCGCGAGTTGACCACCTCGCCCAGATCGGATGTCGCCGTTTCGAGCAAGGGCGCTTCCGCCGAGATTTCCACGACCTCGGTGACGTCGCCGACCTCCAGCGGGATATCGATCTCCGCGACCTGAGCGACCTGCAGGATGAATTGCTGCCGCTCGTAGCGCTTGAAGCCGTCGGCCTCCACGGCGAGGCTGTAGTTGCCCGGCGGAATCTGCTGGAAGACATACGCGCCCGCGGCGTTGGACTCGGCGGACCAAGGCCGGTTCTGGTCCACGTTGGTCAGCGTCAACGCGGCGCCCGGAATCACGGCGCCGGAAGCGTCGGTCACCGTGCCGCGCACGGTCGCGGTCTGCGTTTGAGCGAGAGCGGAAGCCGCGAGCGCGCATAGCAACGCGGACGCGACAAGAAAACGAATGGCGGAATCGGCAATCTGCATGATACGTACCCCCTGACGAAACGAATCGAGCGGCTGCGCTCGGCCTGCAAGCCGCACAGCGCGCACGGCGCATTGTATTCAGCGTACCCCCCCCCGCCTCTCCTGCAAAGGGGCATCTGCAAAATATGCGTAAAACATCCTCCCCCGCAACCCCAAAAGGTTGAACAGTCCTCGGCGCAAGTCGCGCGGGCGGCGTAACGCTCCCCGGAGCCGATACAGGCCGGCCGGGCAAGGGCGCGCAAACAGGCGGCGGCTCCCGGTACGGCGCCCGGGCCCCACCGAAGCGCATCCCGCGCGCTGCCGACGGGAGCAATTTTCATATTTTTTACAGGCAATCCCCTTGCGCCGGGAACCTACAGCGCTTAACCTACCCTTGGGTTTCTTATTTACGATCACTGCCCGATGCAGAAACAGCGAGGTTTGTAGGTCCGGCTAAAACATCCGTCAACAAAAGCAAGGGGGTATCTCCGATGTCTCTCCGTTCGCTGCCGCGGCTGCTGTCCGCGGTTATGTTGCTGTCGTTTTTTGGGGGCGCGGCGAGCGCCCAAACCCTGGGCGCCATCATCGGCGCCGTCACGGACGACACCGGAGCCGTAATTCCCGGGGTCGACGTCGAAATCACCAACGAGGAACAGGGCACCTCCAGCGTCGTTTCCACGCAGAGCGACGGCTCGTACCGCCTGCCCAGCGTACAGCCCGGCTCTTATTCGATCCGCATCGAAGCCGACGGCTTCCGCAGCCACCTGGTGCAAAACCTGCGCGTCGAGGTCGGCAGCATTCTCACCTACGACGCGGTGCTCGAGGTCGGCGCCGTTACCGAGACGGTCAACGTCGAAGCGGCGACGCCTTTGGTCGAGACGTCGCGCGGCTCGCTCGGCGCGGTCGTCGAAAACAAGCGCGTGCTGGAGTTGCCCTTGCAGACCCGCGAGGTCTTCGATCTGATCGACCTGACGCCGGGCGCGCAGCGCATGCGCAACAGCAACCGCGCCGGCGGAGGAGACGTGACCATCGCCGGAGGCCGCACGCGCGCCGCCGGCGTATTCATCGACGGCGTGATCAACAGCCGCACCGGCATCGGCGCGACGATCACCGAGCTCAGCACGCCCATCGACGCCATCCAGGAGGTGCGCGTCGAGGCCAACGCGGCGACGGCCGAGTTGGGCCGCTCGGCAGCCGGATTTATCAACGCCACCACCAAGGCGGGCACGAACGAACTTCACGGTTCCGCCTACTGGTTCCTGCGCAACGACGCGCTCAACGCCCGCGGTTGGGACGCCAGAAGCAAAACCAAGCTCCGGCGCAACGTATTGGGCGGCACGATCGGCGGGCCGATCGCCAAAAATCGCACCTTCTTCTTCTACAACTACGACCACACGATCGAAAATCGCGACAACTTGCGGGTGCGCAGCGTCGGACTGCCCGAATGGAAGAACGGCGATCTCTCGACCATGCTGCAATCCAACGGCCGGCTGCGCAGAGTTTACGATCCGTTGACTTCCCAAGGGCGCGGCGGGGAAATGCAGTTCCCCAACAACACGATTCCCGGCAACCGCCTGGACACGGTTGCCCAGAGCGTTCTGGGCTTCCTGCCGAGCGCGAATTTTGCGCAGGTCGATGTCTCGAACGAAGGCAACTGGCAACGCAATCTGCCTTTCGAGCTGCGCCGGACGAGCCACACCGGCCGCGTGGACCACGAATTGAACTCCGCCAATAAATTGATGTTCCGCTACAACCTGTTCATGCCCGTCAGAGTCGACAATGTGCCGGCGGACGACTTCGGCATCTCCGATCCGAACGCGACCCGGGCGCCGGTACGGCAGCAGAACATCCTGCTGTCCTATACGAAGCTCTTTTCGCCGACGTTTTTCATGACGGCGACCGGGGGGTTCTTCCGCTTCCGCCAGCACAATCAAGGATTCAGTCTGAACGAGGACGTAGCCGGTCAAATCCTCGGTCTCCGCGGGGTCGGCCCGGACGCCTTCCCGCGCTTCAACATCGGCGGCAACCCGGGCTTCACCAATTTCGGCACCGGCAACCACAACCGGCTGTTCGCCTTTACGAACTTCGAGTACACGGCGCACTTCACGAAGGTGTCGGGCGCCCACACGTACAAGTTCGGCTGGGACTTCCGCCGCTATCAAGGCAGCGAGATCGGCCGCCAGCAGGGTTCCGGCGTATTCGATTTCGCCAACACGGATACGCGCGGGCTGAACCCCGACGGCAGCGTCATCGGCGGCACGGGCGCCGACTTGGCCTCGTTCCTGATCGGCCAGGCCGACCGCGCCCGCGTCCAGGCCAACCCGACCTTCGGGCGCCGCTCCTGGTACACCGCCGGTTTCTTCCAGGACGATTGGCGGGTCAGCGCCAACTTCACGGTGAACCTGGGATTGCGCTACGAGTACGAGGCGCCGTTTACCGAGGTCGCCGACCGCGTCGCCGGCTGGGACCCCGGCTTGCCGCTGCCTGCCGCCGGAACGAACGGAATCGCGCCGGGCCAACTGGGCGCCTATTACTTCGCCGGCCGCGACGGCTTTCCGCGCAACCCGATTCGGCCCGACAAGAACAACGTCAGTCCGCGCTTCGGTTTCGCCTACAAACCCGGCGGCAGCAGCAAATCCGTCATTCGCGGCGGTTTCGCCGTGATGTACGGCGGCAACTACGACGGAAACGTCCTGCAAACCGGCAGCCAGGGCTTCGGCGGATCGGGCAACATCGGCGGCGGGCAGGTTCCGCTGCTCAAGGACGGCATGCCGGACACTTTCCTCACCATTCCGGATCCGTCGGAACTCACCGCCAACTTCGGCACGCGCGGCACGAAGTTCGTGCAAGGCCGCGTGGACTACGTCGACATCAACCACCGCACGCCGTACTCGTTCGACTGGAACCTCACCTGGCAGCACCAGATCGGCGAGCAACTCTTCGAGGTGCGCTATTTCGCCAAATTCGCCAAGAAGGTCAACCTGCGCCGGATGAACCTCAACCAGATTCACCCGCTCAACCTGCCCCGCGTAGGGACGAACGAGTTCGGCAGCCAGACGCAGCGCGTGCTCAAACCGTTTACCCAGTACGGCGGCACCGGCCAGATCCGCATGAACAACCCGAATTTCTTCAAATCGGACTACCAGGGCATCAGCTTCAAGACGGAGAAACGCTTCAACGAAGGGGTCGGCTACATTTTCCTCTACACGTTCTCGCGCTGGTACGACAACGCGCCGTTCGTAGGGGAAAACAACGCCACTCTCGGCGACCACGACTGGTTCCAGAACATTTACGACTTCGCCTCGGAGTGGTCGCTCTCGGGCAACCACTCGCCTCATCGCATCGTCTTCAGCCCGGTCTATGAGCTGCCTTTCGGCAAGGGCAAGCGCTTCGGCGGAAACATGGGAGGGATCGCCGACAAAATCCTGGGCGGATGGCAAGTCTCGGGCATCTACACTTTCCAGAGCGGCTCGCCTTTCGGGGTCACCGTGCTCAACGGCGCCCGCGACGTCAAGGGCGACAACGCCGCCGATGCGACGCTCTACGCCAACCTCGTGGGAGACCCGAAGCATCCCAACCAAGGCGATCCGGCGCTCGGCGGGCGCCGCGGCGTGCTGTGGACCAACGAAACGGCTTTCGAGTCTCCCGATCCCTTCACGCTGGGCAACGCCGGCCGCAAAGTGCCCGGCATCCTCGGGCCGGGCACGCCGCACATTTTCAACATCAACCTGGCCAAAAACACGCAGTTGAGCGAGAAGGTTCAGATGCAGATCCGCTGGGAGACGTTCAACAGCTTCAACACCCCGGAGTTCAACAATCCGCGCGACCAGGTCGGGCAATCGGGCTTTGGCGTCGTCAACGCGGGCAACTCGCACCGCGAGATGCAACTGGGCCTGAAGTTTTATTTCTGATAACGTGGAGCTTCCGCCCGGCGGCGTCCAACTCGCTTTTTTCGATACGCGAACGTGGCGGAATCGGCAGACGCGCTAGATTTAGGTTCTAGTGGGGCAACCCGTGAGAGTTCGAATCTCTCCGTTCGCACCAATTTCGGCGGCCCGCGCCGCGCGCCCGAATAGCGGAGAATAATTGTCATGAACCAGGTGCCCAACTATATCGGCGGCCGCTGGACCGCTTTCGCCGCCGGCGAGGTCTCGCAGGTGGTGAATCCGGCCACGGCGGAAGTGCTCGGCGTCGTGGCAAGCGACGGGTCGGCAGAGGCCGCGGCCGCCGTCGAAGCCGCCGCGGCCGCATTTCCCGCATGGCGCGCCGTGCCGCCGGGAGAGCGCATCCAGTACCTTTTCAAGCTCAAGACGCTGCTCGAAGACAATTTCGACGCCATCTCCCGCATCGTCACTACCGAGAACGGCAAGACGCTCGCCGAGTCTCAAGGCGAGTTGCGCCGCGGCATCGAAAACGTCGAGGTGGCCTGCGGCATTCCGACGATGATGCAGGGCTACAACCTCGAAGACATCGCGCGCGGCATCGACGAGATGATGGTGCGCCAGCCGCTCGGCGTCGTCGGGGTTATCACGCCCTTCAATTTTCCGGTCATGATCCCTCTGTGGTTCCTGCCCTACGCCATCGCTTGCGGCAATACCCTCGTGCTCAAACCCTCGGAAAAAGTACCGCTGGCGATGCGCGCCGTGTTCGAGCTGATCGAGCAACTCGATCTGCCGGAGGGCGTCGTCAATCTGGTGAACGGCGGCAAGGGAGCGGTCGATACGCTGCTCGAACATCCGGCCGTGCGGGCAATCAGCTTTGTCGGCTCGACGCCGGTCGCCAAATACATTTATGCCCAGGGGGCGCGGTACGGCAAGCGTGTGCAGTGCCAGGGAGGCGCGAAGAACCACGTTGTCGTCATGCCCGACGCCGATTTCGAGACGACGACCCGCATCGTCAGCGACAGCGCCTTCGGCTGCGCGGGCCAGCGCTGCCTGGCCGTCGCCGCAGCGGTGACCGTCGGCGAGGCGCACGAGACTTTCCGCGACGCCATCGTCGATACCGCCGGATCGCTCAAGATAGGCTGCGGACTCGACGACGGCGTGCAGATGGGGCCGGTCATCACTGCGCAAAGCCGGGCGCGCATCGAAGGAGCGATCGCCAGAGGCGCCGGCGAAGGCGCGAACCCGGCGCTCGACGGGCGCGGCGCGAAAGTTGCCGGCTACGACTCTGGCAACTTCGTCGGGCCGACCGTTCTGGACGGCGTCAGTCCCGCGAGCGAGCTGGCGACGACGGAGATCTTCGGGCCGGTGCTGAGCTTGACTCCCGTCGCGACGCTCGACGAAGCGCTGGCCGTCATCGCCCGCAATCCGTACGGCAACGCATCGTCGATCTTCACCGCCGGCGGCGCCGCGGCGCGCAAATTCCGCAACGAAACGACGACCGGCAACGTGGGCGTCAACATCGGGGTAGCCGCGCCGATGGCCTACTTCCCTTTCAGCGGCTGGAAAGACAGTTTCCTGGGCGTGATGCACGGCCAAGGCCGCGACGCCGTCGAGTTCTACACGGACAAAAAGGTAATCGTCGAACGCTGGCCCAAGGAATGGTCGCGGAAATTTTAATCTTTCCTGTAAGGATTTCGCGTCTGTTCGAGATCGAGCGAGGTTCCCGTCGGCTCCAACCGATAGAACGCATAAAAGCAAGCCCACGGCAAAGTGTTGCCGCCGAGGAACGTAATGACGATCGAGCCTTTGGGCCCGGCCCAGGGATACGCCAGGACCGCGCCGAGGGCGATGACCGCCAACGGCAGGAGAACCGTAGCCGCGATTGCCGCGCCCGCGATTTTCAACTCCGTTCCGCAGTCGCGGCAGCGAAACGGCTGAAACGCCGTCGCCGCTCTACGCGCTTGGCGCACCGGCGAAAACCGTCATGCGCCCATTGTAAATTGCGCTGCCGCGCCGAGGGCGTATCATAAGCGCTTGCGCGCGCCGGTAAGAACCCGCGCACGAAACGATGACTCGCCGACCGCACCTTGCCGCCGGTTCCGCCGCCGCGCCGGCGGGCGCTCAGTCCCGCGGACCGAATGTCCTGCTCTTTCTCACCGATCAGGAAACCCAACGCGTCCGACGCGACCTGCTGAAGCTCCCCAACCGCGAGCGTCTGGAACGTCAAGGGGTGCGGTTCGAGCGCAACTGGTGTACAACGCCGCAATGCTCGCCCGCCCGCGCGGCCCTGCTCACCGGGCGCTATCCGCACCGCACCGGCGTCCTGGGCAACGTCGGCGCAGCCGGCGGCGCTCCGTTGCGAACCGCCGACGCCTCGCTGGGCAACGTTTTCCGAAAAGCCGGCTACCGCACCGGTTACTTCGGCAAGTGGCATCTCTCGCGAGGCTCGCGCACAGGCTGGGCAGACCACGGCTTCGAACCGACGAAGCCCGCGGGCGGCAGCGACGCGGCCGTTGCCGAATCCGCAGCCCGTTGGATTGCCCAAATCGCCGGCCGGCCCTGGCTTTGCGTCGTCTCGCTGATCCAGCCGCACGACATCTACGAATATCCCCGCCGCGCCCGATTGGCAGCGCTGGAAGGCCGCGAGATGCCGATTCGGGACGGCATCCCCGCCCCGGCCGCCACCGCCGCGGATTTGAACGGCCGCCCGCGCCCCCAGCGTCAATACAACGAGGACGACCAGGGTCAAGTCACCACCGACTACACTGCCGATGACTGGCGGCGCTACCGCAGCTTTTATTACGACCTCATCGAAGACGCCGACCGCAATCTCGGCAAGCTGCTCGACGCCGTCGAAGGCACGGACACTATCGTCGTTTACACTTCCGATCACGGCGACGGAATCGGCGCGCACGGCTTGGCCTTCAAAGGGCCGTTTCTTTACGAAGAGTTGCTCAACGTCCCGCTGGCGGTCTCCTGGCCCGGGCGGTTGCAGCCGAGCGCCGCCGTGCGGGCGCTGACCACGCACGCCGACGTGCTGCCGACGCTCTGCGATCTCGCCGGCATCCCCGTCCCGCCCGACCGCGACGGCCGCTCGCTGCGGCCGCTGCTCGAAGGCGCCGGCGGCTGGAGCCGCGATGCCGTTTTCGCCGAATACTACTCCAAGCAACGCTGGGTCAACCCGGCGCGGGCCGTCCGCACGGACCGCTGGAAACTCGTCGAGTGCCTGCGCGGCGGACGCGAGCTCTACGACTTGGCCCGAGACCCCGACGAAGCCGAAAATCTGGCGGGCGCGCCGGGGCGCCGGGAGACCGAGCGCGAGCTTCTTGTCCGTCTCGACGAATGGGCCGGCCGCACCCACGACGCGCTCTGGCTCCAACACCGCCCCGCGAGATGAGATGAGCAGGATATACGTCGTCGGCAGTCTCAACGCGGACTACGTCATTCCCGTCGAGCGCATTCCGCGGGTCGGCGAAACGCTTTCCGGCGGCGACCTTGCCGTTTATCCGGGCGGAAAGGGCGCCAACCAGGCCGCCGCCGCCGCGCGCCTGGACGCCGCGGTCAAGATGATCGGTCAAGTCGGCAGCGACGCTTCCGGGCGCTTCCTTCTCGACAGCCAGACCGCGATGGGCGTCGATGTATCCGGCATCGGCGAAAGCCCCGGAGCAAGCGGCTGCGCATTGATTTACGTGCTGCCCGACGGCAGGAATTCCATCGTCGTCTCTCCCGCCGCCAACGCGCGCCTGACGCCGAACGATGTACGCCGGCGACTGGCGGGACTGCGCCGCGGCGATTTCGTCCTCTGTCAGTTGGAAACGCCTTTGGAAACGGCAGCCGAGGCGCTGCGGCTCGCCAGGGCCGCCGGCGCGAAGACGATTCTCGACCCGGCGCCGGCCCGCGCTCTTCCGGCGGACATCCTGCGCAACGTTGACATCCTCACCCCGAACGAGACCGAATGCGCCATGCTGCTCGGCGCGCCCCCGCCGGCAGACGCCGCGCAGGCCGCCGCGGCCGCCAATGCGCTGTGCGCGCTGGGGCCCGCGGCGATCGTTCTCAAGCTCGGCGAACGCGGCTGCCTCATTGCCGACGAACGCGCCCCGCGCGTCATCGACCCCTTCCCTGTCGAAGCCGTCGACACCACGGCGGCCGGCGATACTTTCAACGCCGCTCTGGCGGTCCGGCTCGGCGCCGGCGACACTATCGACGCCGCCGCGCGCTGGGCCAACGCCGCGGCCGCCGTTTCGGTCACGCGCCAAGGCGCACAAACCTCCGCCCCCACCCGAGCAGAGGTCGAGAAACTGCTCGCGGAGCGCGCATCTACTCTCGGCCCAATTCCTTGATGCGGATATTGCGGCACTCGACCTGCATCGACGGCCCGGAATGGAGTTGGATCGCGAGCACTCCCCCGCTGCTAACGTCGTCCTCGGCGTCGATCGTCATCTTCCCGTTGAGCGTCAGCCGCACGCGGTTCCCTTGAGCCAGAATCTCGTACTCGTTCCAATCGTCGACGCGCACGACCGGCGCGGCCTTGCGCCAGCCCTCGTCGGCCGTTTTCATGATCGCGCGGCCGCGGCCTTTTTCCTCATAAAAGTTGCCCCACGCCGAGCGTTCGCCGGCATGGGAAAAATCTGCCTGATAACCGTGCGCCACCCAACCCGGACCCGGCGCGCGCCGGCTGCGGAACTGAATCCCGCTGTTGCCATTGCGCAGCCGCACATCGACTTTGAGGATGAAATCCGAAAACGGACGCTCGTAGATCAAAAATGTGTTCGTCTCGACTTTTTTCCCGTCGCTCGAACCGACGATCGCGCCGTCGCGAACCGACCACAGATCGGGATCGCCATCCCAGCCGTCGAGGTTCTTTCCGTTGAAGAGGAGAATGTAGCCCTCGCGCCGCTCCCCTTCGCTGAGCCGGTTGGCTCCATCGGCCGCGAAAGCCTGAGAGCAAGCAACCGCAACGGCCAAAGCCGGGATCGAAAACGTTTTCATTTTGCCCCTCCCCGCCAAACTGCAAGAGCATTGTAAACGAGGCGCGGCTGCCGCAGACCGGGGCGCAGCCGACGCTCTATGCAGTCGGCATCGGGTTGACGTGGATGAAGCGGCCCTTTTGGCCGCGGTTGCGGAATTCCACAACGCCGTCGATCTTGGCGAACAAGGTGTCGTCTTTGCCGCGGCCGACATTGAGGCCCGGCTGAAAACGAGTGCCGCGCTGGCGGACCAGAATGCTGCCGCCGGTAACGACCTGGCCGGCGAAGCGTTTCACGCCGAGCCGCTTCGCTTCGGACTCGCGGCCGTTTCTGGATGTTCCCTGACCTTTTTTGTGCGCCATGACTAGTGCTCCGTAGCGTCGGCCGACTCCACGTCGATCGACTCGATCTTCACCTGCGTGAAAGGTTGGCGGTGGCCGATATGGCGGCGGTACATTTTGCGCCGCTTGAATTTCAAGACGTCAATCTTCCGCGCGCGTCCCTGATCGGAGATCGTGCCGTTGACCGCGGCGCCGCCGCCGGCGCCCGCCGTCAAGCCGCCCTCGCCGTCGGATACGGCAACCACTCTGTCGAACCGAATCGAGTCGCCGACCTCGCCCGCCAGCCTCTCGACTCGAATCTCGTCGCCCGGGGAAACGGCGTACTGCTTCCCTCCGGTTTCTATGACCGCATACATGACACTGAACTCCCCAGGAACCGAGCGCTTCGATCTTCGCCCACGGGCGAGACGCCGTGCGCCCTCGAATAGGCTGACTCTTCATTATAGGAAAGGCCCGCCGGCGCGGTCAATCGCCTGTGCGGGATCAGGACATATGAGACGGCGGGGGAATACCGAAGCTGTGGTTATGAAGGTACTGGATAGGGGAGCGGGAGTCAAGGGCGTCATGGGGGCGGTGGTGGTTGTAGCGGTGGGCGAAGGCGTCGATCAGGGGGTTGAGTTGCTGGAGGCGGTGGGGCAGGGAGTAGACGGAGTAGAACGCGTAGCGCCAGGTGGCTTGCATGCGCTCGACGCGGCCGTTGAGTTGGGGGCTTCGGGGAGGCAGGACGTAGAGGTCGATGCGGCGCTGTTGGCAGGCGTTCTCGAAGTCTTTCTGGAACTCGGAACCGCCGTCGACCTGGATGGCGCGGATGGGGAAGGGGGCGGATTGAACGAGTTTGTCGAGGAAGCGAGCGGCGGAAGCGGAGGTGGCCTGGGAGGCGGCCATAGCAGCGGTCCAGCGGGAGTAGCGATCGAGGGCGGTGAAGTGTTTGATGGTCTTGCCGGGCAGCAGAGTGAGCGAGAGGGTGTCGATCTGGACGGCCTCGCCGGGCGCTTTGGCGGGCAGCGCGGCGCGTAAGCGGCGCGCATAGGGGCGGCGGGCGCGGCGGGTTCGGCCGGGCGGGCGGCGGAAGACGAAGACGGGTTGCAGGCGTCCGCGGCGCACCAGGCGGGCCAGGATGCGCCCGACGGTGCTGTCGGAGAGGGCATGGCCCTCGGCGCGCAACAGCGGGCCGAGCTTGCGTTTGCCCCACACCGGGTTGTCTTCCCGCAGGGCTTCGACGCGCTCCACCAGCGCTGGACTCCAGCGCGGCCGGCACAGCTTGCGGGGCCGTCGGGAACGCAGTTCAGGCTGCTTGCGCCAGCGATAGAGCGTGGCGCGGGATACGCCCACCGCGTCCGCCGCCGCCTGCGCGCTCAGCCCCTGCGCCCTGGCCTCGCGCCAGCGCCGCACCGCGTCGCGCCGGCTCTCCAGGGCCGCATCGACTTTTCCCTCTCCCAACTGCGCCGCAACGCGGGCACTGCTGATAACCTGTCTCGGTAGGCCAAAAACCTGCATGGGGTTCTCCTTTCGCTCGTTGGGTTGTTCTTCTACGAGCTTCGGAGAACCCCACCTGCGGAGGCAACCCCTGGCCGGCCGCCCCCCCTGTCGATCCGGCCGGGCTCCACCTCGAAGAGCGGGCCATCGCCCTCTATGAGCGGTGTACGCGGCGGGACGGAACCCGTCAAGGGTACGCTACGCCGCGCCCTGGCGGGCGCGCCCTTGACTGAACCCGCCCCGCCGCAAAAACTATGACCCGGTAGGAGGGCGATGGCCCTCTGACGCCGGCTCGCGGCGTCTCACATCTATCTGAACCGGCACATCGCCGCCTGCGCCGCGGTTTGTGCTTTCGGCGAAAAAGCGATAGAATCAGGAACGGCGCATGGCAAAACTGAATCGAAAGTATCTCAAGCGCGACCGGTTCGTAGAAGAAGTCGGCCACCAGGTCGAGTATCTATCCGAGCACCGCAACAAGGTGATCGTCTCGGGAGCGGTTGCCTTGGCGCTCATCGTCGGCGGAGGCTCGTTCTGGACCTATAAACGGGCAAAGGCCGCGGCCGGCCGCGTTGCGCTGCACAAAGCGGTCAATCTGTTCCACGGCAAAGTGTCGCTGGAGAACCAGCCGGGAACCCTCACGTTCGCCACGACCTTGGAGCGCATCCGGCGGACGACCGAAGCGCTGGAAGGCGTCATCGACGATTATTCCGGAAGCGCGCAAGCCGCGGCCGCCGAGTATTATCTCGGTCTGCTGAACGCCGAGCAAAAGAAAGCGGAAGAAGCCCGGACCCGGTTCGAGGCGGCAATCGATGGCCCCGATGCGGAATACGCCGCCCTGGCCCGACTGGCCTTCGCCGAAATGCTCCAGCAAAGCGGCAAGCTCGACGAGGCGCGGCGCCACTACGAACGGCTTGCCGCGGAACCTACCAGGGTCGTCTCCAAGGCCCGCGCGCAAATCGCCCTGGCGCGGACTTACGCCGCAAGCGATCCGGCCAAGGCGCGCGAAATCCTGACCGAAGTCCAACGGGAAAACGGCCCGGCGGCGAGCATGTTGATCGGCAGCGAGCTTGAGGATCTTCAGGATCCGGTCGAAGGCAGCTAAAAGCAAGCCCCTCGATGTTGGCCGAGTTGCGGTTCCAAGCGGAACGGTCCCGCGGCCGCCGCTACCCCGAGCCCGAGCACCCCTATCGCGGGCCGTTTCAGCGCGACCGCGACCGGGTGATTCATTCGCGCGCCTTTCGGCGGCTGGAGCATAAGACCCAGGTCTTCACTTCCCCGCACTCCGACCATTTTCGAAACCGTCTGACCCACACCCTGGAAGTTTCGCAGGTGGCGCGCACGGTCGCCGCCGCCTTGGCGCTGAACGAGGATTTGGTGGAATGCCTGTCTCTTGCCCACGATTTGGGCCACCCGGCGTTCGGCCATGCCGGCGAAGAAGCCCTGGATCGGGAAATGCGCCGGTACGGAGCGAGCTTCGACCACAACCGCCACGCGCTGCGCATCGTCGAGCGCTTCGAGCAAAAATACGCGGCGTTCCGCGGATTGAACCTGACGTTCGAGGTTCGCGAGGGTCTGCTCAAACATTCGCGCGAGCTGGACCCCCAAGACGATGCGAACCGGGAATATCTTCCCGAGTTGCGGCCCCTGCTCGAAGCCCAACTGATCGACCCCGCCGACGAAATCGCCTACCACTGCGCCGACCTCGACGACGCGATCGACTCCGGCTTTATCGCCGTGGCGGACGCTTGCAGGCGCGTCGAAAGATTCGGCGAGTTCTACTCGCAGGCGGCTGCCGAGCATCCTTCCGCCACCGCGCGCCAGAAAGTCAACGAGGCGATTCGCCGCTTGCTCGGCTGGCAGGTTTTGCAGTTGATCGAGGGAACCGCCGCGGCCGTCTCGGCCGCCGGGGCCGACAGCCCCGAGGCCGTCCGCCGGCTCGACGGCCGCGTCGCCTTGCTCACGCCGGACGGCATCGAAACCTCGCGGCAGCTTCGCTCGCTGCTGCGTGAAAAGTTTTACGGCGCCGCCGTCATCCATGCGGAATCGAGCGCCGCGGCCCGCAAATTGAGCGAGCTCTTTCAACATTTCATGAAGCGCCCCGAAGACTTGCCGCAATGCTACCGGGAGCAGACCGAAAGCGAGCCGCTGCACCAAGCCGTCTGCGATTACATTGCGGGGATGACGGACAAGTTTCTATTCGCCCAACGCCGGCATCTGGTCGGGGTCTGACTCGAACCTAACCCTTCAGCACCGCCAGGTGCTCTCTATAGGTCGAGCGCGCGGCGATGAAGTCCGCATGATCGAGGCGCAGTTCGCTGCAGATTCCTCGAATCTCGTTGTCCTCTTTCACGCTGATCGACCGGTCGGACGACGACACGGCAAACAGGCAATGCAGCAGCGCCAGTTTCTGGCTGCGGCTGGCGATCCGGTTGAACTGTTGCGTGACGACGAAATTTTCCGTTGCGCCGAAGAGAGCGTGCTGCGCCTTGGCGATCTGCACCACCAATGCCGCTTGCGCTTCCGGCAATCCGCCCACGCGCTCCACAATCCGTTCCATCTCGGCGACTTCTTCGGGGCTGATGTGCAGATCGGCATTGGCCACGCGCCCGAGAATGTAGGCAAACGAGGCGATGTGACTAGCTTGGTCGGGCGGCAATTCATCGATTGCCTGGCTGATCTTGTGAATCGTCTCCGAATCGGTCGGTTCCGCTTGCGGTTCACGGGGCGCCAACCCAAAGAGTTCCAGCAGTTTCATTCCTATTTACCCTACCCTACCGCTGCCGGCGTTTCGATTTGCGGCCTGCGGAGGCCAATGCGGCTTCGATCGCCTGCTGCGCCAGAGGCGCCATGACCTTGTAGCCTTCGGCGTTGGGGTGCAAGCCGTCGTCGGCCATTTCTTTGCGCAGCCTGCCGGCGTCGTCGACAAGCGCGCTGAAGTAATCGAGATAGAACCAGCCGCGCTGCCGGCAGGTTTGCGAGAGCCAACGGTTGAGCGCCAGGATGCGTTCGGGCTTGCGCAGAAACGTTCTCTTATAGCGGGGGTTTTTGTCTTCGTGATAATCGTTTACGGGCAGAATCGAGGCGAACACGGGTACGATGCCGGCGGTTTCGGCCAGAACGCCGATCGTCTCGAGGTTGTTCCGAATCGCGCGGTCGGCGACTCCCCGCGCCAAGTCGTTCGTGCCGGCGAGGACGACCACCGCGCGCGGCTGCAGATCCAGCACGTCGGCCTTCATGCGGCCGAGCAACTGCCCGCTGATCTGCCCGCCGATGCCGCGATTGAGGTACGGCTTGGCCGGGAAGTACTGGTTGAGCTTCCAACCGTCGGTGATGGAATCGCCCAGGAACACGACGCGCTGCTCGCCGCCGCGGGGCGGGCCGACGGTACGATTCTCTTGCGCATAGCGGCGCAGGTTGTCGCGGTCCGCGCCAAGCGCCTGCTGTTCGCGGAACTCGAGCGTCGCCCGAAAATGGCGGTCGAGCTTTTCGACCCGTTCGCGCAGGCGGTTGATTTGATCGCCGACTTCCGCGGAAAATTCCGCGGGCTTGGGCATCGCATCGAGCACCTGGAGATAGACCCGCGCATTCGTCAGCATTCGATAGAGCACGCCGGAGTGGTCGCTGCGCCGACCGGCCGCCAGAGTTACGGCGCCCTGCCGAAAGTTCTCTACCAACGGAGCTCCGGCGCGCGCAAGCTCGGGAATTACGATCCGGTTGGCTTCCATCAACTCGGCAATGCCGTCGTAAAGCTTCGCCGCGTCGCTGCCGCGAAGGCGGGCGTCCGTTTGCGCAAACGCCGCCGCGGCAGACGCGGAGAGCAGCAGAACCCGCAGCAAAAGCATAGGGTTCAGTGTACTCGAACCCGCCCGCGAGCCGTTCCAGGCAAGGTGGACTGGGATAGAGTGTCTAAAGATGCCGAAACGGTTTGACGTCGTCGGGGTCGGGCTGAATGCGACCGACTCGCTCCTGATCGTGCCGCAGTTTCCCGCTTACGGAGGCAAGGCGCCGTTCGTGCGAGAGATTCTTTCGCCGGGAGGCCAAGTCGCCAGCGCGATGGTCACCTGCAGCCGGCTGGGTCTCGCCGCGAAGTATATCGGCGCCGTCGGCGACGATGAACGAGGACGCATCCAACTCGAAAGCCTGCGCGCGGCGCGCATCGACATCTCTCACGTGCAGCAGCGCAAAAACTGCCCCAATCAGTCGGCGTACATCGTCATCGACCAGACCACGGGCGAACGCACGATCCTTTGGCAGCGCCCCGACTGCCTGCGCATCTCTCCCGAGCAGATCGCCCCCGAGCAAATTACCTGCGCCAAGCTGCTGCACATCGACGGTCACGATACGCCGGCGGTGGAGCACGCGGCGCGCATCGCCCGCGAAAACCGCATCCCGGTCACCGTCGACGTCGACACGATCTACCGCGGTTTCGACCGCGTCTTGCCCTATGTCGATTACCTGATCGCCAGCACCAATTTCCCCGTGCAGTGGACCAGCTTGACGGACCCTTTTCGGGCGCTGGAGCTGATCCAGAAAGAATACGGGATGACCGTTGCGGCGATGACTCTCGGCTCTCACGGAGCGCTGGCTCTGACCGCAGGAAAGTTCCACTATTCCCCGGCGTTCGTGGTCAATTGCAAGGACACGACCGGCGCGGGCGACGTGTTTCACGGAGCATTCTGCTACGCCATGATCAAGCGTTACTCCATCGAAGAAGCCATGGAGTTCGCCAACGCCATGGCCGCGCTCAACTGCAAAGCGCTCGGCGCCCAGGGAGGCATCGCTTCCATGAACGCCGCCCGCCAATTGATCGAAACCGGCGAGCGCCGTTCGAATCCCGATTTCGTCGAGCGTATAGCGCGGAGTTGACGAACGCCTGGGAGGGCTCGGCAAGACAATGTTTCCTCTTCGAGACGACGCTCCGCGCGGGGGAACGCCGTTTGTGACTATCGCCCTGATCGTCGTCAACGTTGCGGTCTTTCTGTTCCAAGCTTCGCTGTATCTGGAATCTCCCCGGGCGCAGCAAGCATTCGTCGAAACGTTCGGCGCGATTCCCGCCCGCGCAAGCGAAGCGTTGGCCGGGCGCTATCCGCTTTTGCCGGGGCTGCTGCCCGTGGTCACGTCGATCTTTCTGCACGGCGGCTGGATGCATCTGATCGGCAACATGTGGTTCCTGTGGATCTTCGGAGACAACGTCGAAGACGAGCTCGGCCACAAGGCTTATGCGGCGTTCTACCTGGTCTGCGGCGTCCTGGCCTCGCTCGCGCACTTCATTTCCGACCCGGCCTCATACGTGCCGGCCGTCGGCGCCAGCGGCGCGATTGCGGGCGTGATGGGCGCCTATATGATGCGCTTCCCATTGGCCCGCGTCACCGTGCTCGTGCCGTTGTTCGTCTTGTTTACGACGTTTCGAGTTCCCGCGTTCCTGATGCTCGCCTATTGGTTCCTCATTCAGTTCGCGAGCGGCGCGGCGAGCTTGGGCGCGTCCGCAACCGGCGGCATAGCCTGGTGGGCCCACATCGGCGGATTCGCCGCCGGCGCCGTGTTGATCCTGCCCCGTTCGAGACGCCGGCGGCTGAGGGCGGCGCGGTATTCCAACCGGCCTCCGCGGACTTGGCGATAAGAGAATGCTCGCCGCAATCGTCGTCGCGCTGACCGCAGCCGCCGCCTCGGGACTGACTCTGTACTCCGGTTTCGGTCTGGGCACCCTGCTCATGCCGGTCTTTGCCTTGTTTTTTCCCGTGGAAACAGCCGTCGCCTCGACCGCGGTGGTGCATGGGGCGAACAACGTGTTCAAGGCGGCCGCGGTCGGCAGGCTCGCCGACCGGGCGGTGGCGCTCCGCTTCGGCCTCCCCGCGCTTTGCGCCGCATATGCGGGAGCGCTCGTGCTGGGCCGCTTGTCGCGGTTCGAGGAGTTGGCCGGCTATACGTTAGGCCCCCTGCGAGCATCGATCACGCCGGTCAAGCTCGCGCTGGGCGCGCTGATGGCGTTCTTTGCCGTCTTCGAGTTGGCGCCGGCTCTCAAGAGGCTCCGCTTCGACAAGAAATATCTTCCGCTCGGAGGGCTGCTCTCGGGGTTTTTCGGCGGTCTTTCGGGGCATCAAGGCGCTCTGCGTTCGGCATTCCTGGTCAAGGTCGGCATCGGCGCCGAGGCCTTCGTCGGCTCCAACGCCGTCATCGCTCTGCTGGTCGATGTCGTGCGTATCGCAGCCCACACGGGTCTGTTGTTTTCAGAACGGGCGCAGATCCCGATCGGGGAAGAACAGTGGCCGCTGGTGGGCAGCGGAATCGCAGGCGCCGTTTGCGGCGTCGCGGCGGGCAAGAAGTATCTTCACAAGGTAACGTCGGCGGCGGTTCAGTCGCTGGTCGGCGCGATGCTGCTGCTCATCGCGGCGCTGCTGGCGGCGGGAATCCTTTAGCCGCCCGCGCGGGCCGCATGGGTTCTGCGGCCGGCGCCATTCGTCTTACCGCTCGGGCAGCGACCGTTGCCCGATTCTTGCAAGTGACTTGCTTTCAGTCGTCCTATGCCTCTCGCGCTCGCCGTCCGGCCTGCGCCACGATCACGACGCCGAGCGCCAGTCCGCCGCCAAGCAACGCGAGCGCCGGCGTGTCCGCGCCTTGCTCGCCGAGCGCAGCATTGAGCCCGCCGCCGGCGAGCATGCCGACCAGCGTCGCGAGCAGAGCCCTCAGGGCGACGCGCGCGCCGGGACGGAATCTTCTTTTCGTCATTGCTCAGTCTCCAGATACCGCATGCTTCGTCGAACTCGCGCCGGCGCCCGCGGACGTTCCACGTGGCGCGGTCCACCGATGGGGCGTCTCGGGCGTTAGTCTACGACTGCGCGTATGTCGTGCGTCATAACCTATTCGCTGCCGATAGTCCGGCCCGATTCCCTGGTCGATTCCCACTTTTCAACCGGGAATCTACGGGACCGTCGAAGCCGTCTCCGGACCGTACGGCATCCGCAG
Organism: Bryobacterales bacterium; assembly: GCA_965214915.1. Classification (GTDB taxonomy): domain Bacteria; phylum Acidobacteriota; class Terriglobia; order Bryobacterales; family UBA6623; genus CATQHP01. Next base: position 537,873 of record CBDCCP010000003.1, read on the forward strand.
CTTGCTCACTGCCCACCGCCGTTCAGCGCCGGCAACTCGCGGAGAACCTCGTCGTCGGGGATTTCTAGGCGCCAACCGTACGCGGTAGCCACCGCGGCGTCAAGGGCTTCGTATGCATCGACGAGCCATTGCGGGCTTCCAGGGCTTCCGTTTCTCATGTCCTGTAAGGCATTGATAACAAAATGTTTGTTTCTTCATTGGGCGCTGCTTCCCCTCGCCGGTGGGTGTCGCCGGCGGCCCTCCCTCGCCTACCCTACGGGCGCCTGACCGCTCGTGGCAACATGAATCCGTGTTCGATACTCAGGCGATAGCCCGCGCGTTGGCCAACGCCGACCGCTCGCCGGCACAGGTTACAGGTTGACGCTATCACCGACGCCGTGCGGCAGGCGGCCGAACATGAAGCGCGGGATCCGGTGACCCGCGGCGACCTTTATCGCGCCCTTTTGCTCCAGACGGGCGTGCTCATCGGGGCCGGGATCGCCGTCCTGCGGTTGCTCGGCTGACTCGACTGCGGAGCGGGCGTTTCCGGGCGGACGTCTTGCCGAGCATGCCCGCCTACTACCTCGAGTGGCCCGCGCGAGACGTATGAGAATTGCGGCCGGCGCCTCCCGTCTTATCGTTCGGGCAGCGCGAAGGCCACGTATTTTCCGCCCGACTCCGCGCCGCTCTTGCCCCCGCCCGCCGCAATCGCGATGAATTGACGCCCGTCCACTTCGTACATTGCAGGCGTCGCATTGCCGCTCGCCGGCAGCGTTGTTTCCCAGAGCAACTCGCCGGTGGCCTTGTCGAAGGCGCGGAACTTCTTGTCGTGGTTCGTCGCGCCGATGAACAACAGTCCGCCTGCGGTGACGATCGGACCGCCGTAATTTTCGGTTCCCGTCGGCGGCATCCCTTGCGCAACCAGTTCGGGATGCTCGCCGAAAGGAATCTGCCAAGCGATGGCGCCCGAGTCGAGGTTCACTGCCGTAAGCGTGCCCCAGGGAGGCTTGATCGGTGGGTAGCCGTCGGGATCGAGGAACTTGTTGTAGCCGTCGTGAGTCCACGGCAGATCGTACGCCGACGCCGCGCGGTGGTCCACGCCGGCCGAGACGTTTTCGCCGGCCAGGATGAAACGGGCGATAGCCGCCGCGGCCTTGTCGCCGAGGTGGCCGAAAGCCGGCATGCGGCCGGCGCCTTTCTGGATGACGGCTTCGATTTCCTTGTTCGACTTGTCCAGCCCGGCAAGCGCCGGGAACTCCGGGGGCGTGCCGCTCAAATCGTCGAGGTGGCAGGCGGCGCAATGGCGTTGATAGAGCCGCTTGCCGGTCACGACGCCTCCGAACTTTTTCCTCTCGACCAGCCGAAGAATGAACACGGCCACATTGGAATTGCCGTAGTAAAGTCCCGTCTCGGGATCGAAAGCCTGGCCGCCCCACTCGAGTCCGCCGTCGAAACCGGGAAAGACGATCGTTCCCTCGCGGCTCGGCGGAGTGAACTGCGGCCCGTTGCGCAGCTTGCGGAAGCGTTCGAGAACCACCTTGCGCGCCTCCGGCGTGCGCTCGGTCAGGTCGGCTTCGCCGATCTGCTGCCTGCCCAGAGCGGGCGGCGCAAGCGGAAGAATCTGCGTCGGCGCGGTCTCTTCCCCGTCGATGTCCGACGCGGCGGCCTGCACTTTCTGCAGAGGAAACAGCGACTCGCCGGTCTCGCGGTCGAAAACGAAGACGTGGTTCGATTTGGTCGCCTGCGCCACCGCGTCGATCAACTTGCCGTCGCGCTCGACGGTGACGAGCGACGGCGGCGCGGGCAGATCGCGGTCCCAGATATCGTGCTTGACGAATTGGAAATGCCAGACCAACTCGCCGGTTTCCGCCTTGAGGCAGAGCAGGGAGTTGGCGTAAAGGTTGTCGCCCAGCCGGTTGCCCGCCCAGAAATCGAACGCCGCCGAGCCTGTGCCGGCGTAAACCAGGCCGCGCTCTTCGTCGAGCGCCATGCCCGACCAGTTGTTCGCGCCGCCCACGGTCTTCCAGGAATCGGGCGACCAGCTCTCGTAGCCCGGCTCGCCCGGATGCGGGATGGTGTGAAAGCTCCAGCGCAACTCGCCCGTGCGGGCGTTGTAGGCGCGGATATCTCCGGGCGCGCTGGGCAGCCCCTCGCTGACGGCGCTGCCGACGATGAGCAGATCACGGAAGATCACGCCCGGAGTGTTCATCCCGACCTGAAGCTTTTGCGCAGGTCTGCCCAGGTTTTCCCGGAGGTCGATGAAGCCCTTCCCGCCGAACTCCTCGACGGGCGTTCCCGTCTCGGCGTCCAGCGCGTAGAGTTGATGCTTCGCCGCGAAATAGAGCCGCCGTTCGTCTCCTTCGCGCCACAGCATGAAGCCCCGGTTGCGCGACCTGCCCGAGACGGGCGCGCCGTCGATCGTCGGGGTGAACGTCCATAACTCTTTGCCGGTGGCCGCGTCGAGCGCGAAGACGCGCAGCTTGGGGCTCGACCCGTAGAGAACGCCGTCGACGACCAGGGGGTTGCACTGCAATTCCGAGCCGCGGAAGGCGTCCCCGGTATCGTAAACCCAGGCCCGCCGCAATTGCGCGACGTTTTCGCGGTTGATCTGCTTCAACCGCGAGTAACGGAGCTGATCGTTGCCGCCGCCGTAAGCGCTCCAGTCCGTGTACCCCGATTGCGGCGCCGAGCGGAGCGAGTCGGGCTGCGGCGCGCAAGCCGTGAGGACAAGACATGGCAGAAGCAGGCCGCGGAGCCGCATGACCTGCAATTGTAGCCCGGAGCGGGCCTGCGATGGAAGCCGCTGCAGCGCGGCCGGTCACAGGCTTCGAACGCCAATTGGCGGAGAAAAGGCGGCCAAACAATTCCAATCCGGAGTTTTTATTGAATTAAGCCGCAAATCATTCGATTGAGGATGTTTTTTCGCTGAAAACCCTTCGACATTGGTGCTACCATCCTTCCGGTCTCGTCACTCCGTTCGTGACAGTCACGGCCGGATGCGTACGCAGGCCGTGACTCGGAATTAGTGTAGGAGGAGACAAAAATGGCAATCCGAATTATCGTTGGGCTGGTCCTTCTTCTGGCGATCGTGCAGGGGCTTGCGCCCGACATGATCCCTGGGGGGATCGTGCCGATGCTGCTCGTTGTTCTAGGCATCGCTTACGCGGCGATGGCGATCGACGCCGAAGACGCGACAGCCTTCCTGGTGGTCGCTCTGGCGACCGGCGCCGCCGCCGGCGCTGACGTGCTGAGCGCGGTCCCTGCGATCGGCGCTCCGTTGGACGCTATCCTCGACCCAATCAGCATGGCCCTCTATTCCGGCGCCGTAGCCGTCCTGGCGGTAAGGACGCTCAATCGCCTCAAAGGTTGAAGAGGGAATCCGGATGAGCGGCCCGATACTGCCGATTCATCCAGCGCAGTAGAGACGACGCACGGCGCGGTCGGGGCCGCGGCGGCAGGTGTTTTGCAGGACGAACCGCTGGCAACGACCTGCGGGAACGGGTACCGTGCAGCAAGCAGCGCAGTCGGGGCCGCGACGGGACGAAAGACCGTCTGATATCGTATGCCTCTGATGCGCGACCCGAAAACTTTCCGCAGCCACGCCTGGTTCCACGGCGATCAATACGAGCATCTCGCGCGCCGCGCCTGGCTCCGCTCGGAAGGCTTTGGCAAAGACACTTTCGACGGCCGGCCGGTCATCGGCATCTGCAACTCCTGGTCGGAGCTGACCAACTGCAACGCGCATCTGCGACAGATTGCCGAGGCCGTCAAGCGCGGCGTCTGGGCGGCCGGGGGGATTGCCCTGGAGTTCCCGACGATTTCGTTGGGCGAGATGTTCATGAAGCCCACGACGATGATGTTCCGCAACCTGATGTCGATGGATGTCGAGGAATCGATCACAGCCAACCCGATCGACGGCGTCGTCCTGCTCTGCGGCTGCGACAAGACCACTCCGGCGCAGTTGATGGGCGCCGCCTCGGCGGACATCCCGGCCATCATGGTCACCGGCGGGCCGATGCTTTCCGGGCGTTGGAACGGCGAGCCTCTGGGCTCGGGCACGGACGGGCGCCGCCTGTTCGAGCAGGTCCGCGCCGGCCGAATCGGCGAGGAACAGTGGGCCGAGGTCGAGGGATGCATCTCGCGCAGCGCCGGCCACTGCACCGTGATGGGCACCGCTTCGACGATGGCGTCGATGGCCGAAGCCCTGGGCATGATGCTGCCCGGCGGCGCCGCCATCCCCGCGGTCGATTCACGACGCTATCAACTCGCCGAAGCAAGCGGGCGCCGGATCGTCGAGATGGTTGCGGAAGACCTGAAGCCGTCCGCGATCATGACCCGCGAGGCGCTGGAAAACGCGGTCCGCGTGGACATGGCCATCGGCGGCTCGACCAACGCGGTCGTTCACCTGCTCGCGCTCGCCGGGAGACTGGGCATCGATCTCAAGCTCGGCGACTTCGACCGCATTTCGAGAGAGACCCCCTGCATCGCGAACGTCAAGCCGTCGGGCGAGTTCCTGATGGAGGATTTTTACTATGCGGGCGGACTGCCCTGCGTAATGAAAGAGATCTTGCCGCTGCTGCACGGCGCAGCGCGCACCGTCAGCGGCAAGACCTTGGCCGATGATCTGGCGGGGGTGGAGATTCGCAACCGCGACATTGTCAGGCCGGCCGACCGGCCGCTCAACGCCGAGGGCGGAACGGCGATTCTTTACGGCAACCTGGCGCCGGACGGCGCGGTCATCAAGCAGACGGCGGCGTCGCCGCATTTGTTGCGTCACCGCGGCAAGGCCGTGGTTTTCGAGCGTTACGAGGAATTGCGGGCGCGCATCGACGACCCCGATCTCGCCATCGATGAGAACTCCGTGCTGGTGCTCAAGAACGCCGGGCCGCGGGGCGGGCCGGGATTCCCCGAATGGGGCCATCTGCCGATTCCGGCGAAGCTGCTGAGGGCGGGGGTCCAAGACATCGTCCGCGTTTCCGATGCGCGCATGAGCGGAACGAGCTTCGGCACCGACGTGCTGCATATTTCACCTGAGTCCGCGGCCGGCGGGCCGTTGGCGGCGGTTCGCACCGGCGACGCGATCGAATTGAACGTGCCCGAGCGCCGCATCGATTTGCTGGTCGAGGAAAATGAGGTCAAGCGGCGGATCGAATCCGCGCCGCCGCAGCCGCCCCGCTACCGCCGCGGTTACGGCAAGCTGTTCCTTGAGCAGGTGACGCAAGCGCACGAGGGCTGCGACTTCCGCTTTCTGCGCCAAGACGCGGGACAGTAGATAGGGCAAAGCATCGCACCGGCGTATGCCGGCCGCCGCCGGCTCGGTATTTATCCGATAATCCCTGCGGAAAAACTGCTTGAATCTCCGAATCGTCGCTACTGTGCGTATATAATATCGGCAGCGTAGGGAGGCTGCCGATCATGCTCACGATTCCGACCCGTTATACCGCCCGTTTCTGCGACGGTTCCGCGCGCAGGGAGTTTCTGAAAGTAGGCTCGCTCGGTCTGTTCGGCTTGAGCCTGCAGAACGTGTTGAAACTGCAGGACCGAGCGAAGGCCGCGCCGGTTCCGGCCCGCTTGCAGGGCGCGACCGGATTTGGCTCCGCGAAGTCGGTCATCGTGCTCTTTTTGCAGGGCGGCCCCTCGCACATCGATATCTGGGACCCGAAGCCCGAGGCGCCGGCGAACGTGCGCGGCGACTTCAAGCCGATCAAGACGAAAGTCCCCGGCATCCAGCTCAGCGAGACCATGCCGATGCTGGCCGACGCCGTCGACAAATGTACGTTGATCCGCTCGATGAGCTACACGCCGGCGGGTTTGTTCAACCATACGGCGGCGATTTACCAGATGCTGACCGGCTACGAGCCGACCGAGGTTTCGCCCTCGGGCCAGCTTGAGCCGCCTTCGCCGAACGACTATCCGACGGCGGGTTCGTGGATTACGAAATTCCGGCCCCCGAGCGACCCGGTACTGCCGTTCGTCGAGTTGCCCCGGCCGTTGCAGGAATCGAGCGTCATCGGCAAGGGCGGCGCCGCGGGCTTTATCGGCAAGGCGTACGACCCCTACAGGTTGTATCAAGACCCCAACAAGGCGATTACTCTCGACGATCTCGAATTGCGCAAGGAAACGCCGGCTGCGCGGCTCGAAAATCGTTTCGAATTATTGAAGGGCATCAACGGCTCGATGCCGGAACTTGAGAAGACGGTCAGCAAGAACGCGCTCGACGAATACTATCAGGATGCGTTCGACCTGGTGCTTTCGGGCAAGGCGCGCAATGCGTTCGACCTTTCGCAGGAAACCGATGCGATGCGCGAGCGCTACGGCCGCTTCACCTTTGGACAAGGCGCATTGATGGCCAGGCGTCTGGTCGAAGCCGGCACGCGCATGGTGCAGCTCAACTGGCCTTCGGTAGCCAACGGCAACCCCGAAACCACGGCATTCGACACCCATGCCGCGAACTTCGGCCCCTTGCGCGATCTGCACTGCCCGAAACTCGACCGCACGCTGTCGGTTCTGCTGACCGACATGGACGAGCGCGGGACATTGGACGAGACGCTGGTCGTCGCCGTCGGCGAGTTCGGGCGTTCGCCGCGTTTGGGCGTTTCGACCTCGGGCAATTCCAATTCCCCGGACGGGCGCGACCACTGGCCGTACTGCTACACCGCAATGGTCGCGGGCGCGGGCATTCCCGGCGGCCGTCTCTACGGCGAGTCGGACGCAACGGCTTCGTCGCCGAAGGAAAAGCCGGTGCATCCGAACGACCTGCTGGCAACGGTCTACTACGCGCTCGGCATCGATCCCAATCAGGAGATCCACAACCACTTGGACCAGCCGCGCGATCTGGTCAAGGGCAAGCCCCTGATGGACCTTTGGCTCGGTTAGCCGGCCCCGGCGCGGCCGGCCGCGGGCCGCGAAGCTTGCTTGCGCTTCGTTACGGAAAGAAAACGAGCTTGAGCAGCAGAAGGAACATCGTGGGCAGGAACGTGAAGACCGCGAACTTGAGCACCGCGATGTCCCGTTTCATCGCAGTGCTGTCGGCCCGCACCTCGGCCAAGTCTTGCTTGGTGGCCATCTCCGCCCGCACCTCGGCAATGTCCAGCTTGGTGGCCATCTCCGCCCGCACCTCGGCCAAGTCTTGCTTGGCGGCCGCCCGATGCTCGGCCGCCTCCGCGCGCACTTCGACGATATCTTGCTTGGTGGCGAGGTCCCGCGCCGCGGGAATCGCCCCGGCCGCGGCTTTGGCTTGCTCCTGAGGAGCCCCCGCGCTCACAAGCGCTTCGTAAACTTCGCTGACGATCAGACTCACGGCAGTCATTTTACATCACAACAAAATCGCCGCGCAGGAAGTCCTTCGCCTCATGACGGCGCGCCGCTGTTTTCGGCGCGGACGCGGAACGGTCAGAGGGCTGGTTTCCGATTTCGCCGGCGCCAGCCGGTGCGGCGTCCTCGCGCGCGGCGCTCCCACTTGCTACAATCCTCTACCGTTATGCCGCCGGAGCCGCTCGACCGCCGCCAATTTCTAGGCGCTTCCGCCGCCGCGCCCGCGCTGCTCAACGCGCAGACGGGACGCCCCTTTCGCAGCGTGATGTGCCTGATCGCCGACGATCAGTCAGCGATCGCCGGATGCTACGACAACGCCGTCATCCGTACGCCCAATATGGACCGCTTGGCCCGCGAGGGCGTCCGCTTTACGCACGCTTACGCCACCACCCCCTCTTGCAGCGCCAGCCGCTCGGTCATCCTCTCGGGGCTGCAAAACCACAAGAACGGGCAGTTCGGTCACGCCCATCTGCCGGCGAATTTTCACACCCACCCCCAGGTTCAGTCGATCCCGCGCATTCTCCAGGCACAGGGCTTCCGCACGGGCGTGGTCGGCAAGCTGCACGTCCAGCCGGCGGACGTCTATCCCTGGGATTATGAGCAGCCCGCCAACTTCGGCAACCGCGATGTCTGGGACATGGGGCGGAAGGTCCGCGAGTTTCTCCAACAATCGGACGGGCGGCCCTTCTATCTCCATGTAGGCTTCTCGGACCCGCACCGCGCCGGCGGACCGGGCGGATTCGCCAACCACCGCGACTATCCCCACGTTCAGGCGCGGGAATATTCGCCGGCCGACGTGACAGTGCCGGACTTTCTGCCGGACCGGCCCGAGGTGCGCGCCGAGTTGGCGCAGTACTACCAGTCGATCGACCGGCTCGACCAGGGTTACGGCTTCTGCCTCGACGCCCTGGAAGAGGCCGGCCGGCTCGAAGATACTCTCGTGCTCTGTTTCAGCGATCACGGCATGCCGTTTCCCGGCGCCAAGGCGTCGCCCTACGACAGCGGATTGCACGTGCCGTTTCTGGCCATGGCTCCCGGACAGCGCCGCAAGGGGCATACGAACGACGCGATGGTCAGTCTGGCCGACGTCGCGCCGACCGTGATCGACTGGTGCGGCGCGCAAGTCCCCGAAAATTATCAATTCCATGGACGCTCAATCGTGCCGCTTCTCGAACGGGAGAGCGGCGAGGGCCGCGATGAGCACTTCTATTCGCACACCTTTCACGAGATCGTCAATTTTTTTCCCTGGCGCGGCGTACGCACACGCAAATACAAGTACACGAAGTTTCTCTACCCGGAACTGGAAATGCCTTTGCCGAGCGACCTGTGGGGTTCGCCTACCTGGCAGGGGGTGCGTTTCCGGCAATCGAAGACGGTCGGGCTGCGGCGCACGCAGAATATGCTGCGCCATGCGCCGGAGGAACTCTACGACATCGAGGCCGATCCGATGGAGACGACGAATCTTGCCGGATCGAGCCGGCATCAGGGGGCGCTGGCCGAATTGCGCGAGAAGGTAGCAAAGTTCCGCGAGGAGACGGGCGATCCGTGGCTGCGCTACTTCAACCGCATCGAGTCGCCGCCGGAACCGCTATAAAACCCCTGTGAAACTGCCTTGAAAGCGCTGTAAAATCTTGTCCGGCTTGCCCCCGGCGGGTTTATAATTCGGGCATGACGCACAGGGTTCGGATCGCGGCCTGCTCGCTTTTGCTGCTGTTGGCCTGGGTTGCCGTCCGGCCCGCGGCGGCGCCGCCGACAGCGGCGGCAGACTCGGACGCGGCGGCGTGGGGCGCGACCGACCCCACTTGGTCGCCGGACGGCGAGCGCCTCGCCTTTTCTTTATTCGGCAGCATATGGACCGTTGCCGCCGGCGGCGGCCCGGCCGAGCAACTGACGACTTCGGCCGGTTTTCACGATCACCCGGCATGGTCGCCCGACGGCGCTTCGATCGCCTATGTGAGCGGTGCGAATCCGCGGGGGCGTTTTGCAAAAATTTCGGGGAAGCTCGCCGTCGTTGACGTTGCGAGCGGCCGAGAGCGCATCGTGCCTCTTGCTCACCCAACGGGCGGCGCGCCCGATTGGTCGGCGGACGGAAAGAGCATTCTGTGTCCGCTGCTGGTCGGCAGAGCGGGCTCCCTTTTACATGCGGTCGACCCTGCCTCGCGCCGCGCCGCGCCGCGCCGTTGCAGTCGCGCCCGCAGCGCAACCCGGCCGGATCGTGGCTGGAGGTTTCGGGAGGCCCCGAGGAGATATTTTTTGCCGCGCGCCGCGTCGGAGCCCCGCAAATCTGGTCGTTGCCCGCCGGCAGAGACGGGCTGACGATTCAGTTGCCGTTGACGCGCTATCTGCCGGAACACATCGTCATGCTGGACGGCGTCAGCGCGTTGCCCGCGGGCGGCGCGGTCTTCGCGGCCGACGTCATCAACGGCGCCGGCAATTTCGAGTTGTACCGCGTATCGAGTCAAGGCGGCGAACCCGCAGCGCTGACCGACACGCCTCGCCACGAGCTTGCTCCGGAAGTTTCGCCCGACGGTTCGCGGATTGCCTTCGCTTCGAACCGGCTGGGCAACATCGATTTGTTCACCATGCCGGCCGCGGGAGGAGAAGCGGAGCATCTGCAGATCGACTCGCTCAAGTTTCGCAAACCGGCGGGCAAAGCGCGGGTCAAGATCGTCGACGAGATGGGCAAGCCGACGGCGGCGCGGCTATACGTCGAGGCATCCGACGGCAAAGGCTACGCGCCCCGCGGCGAGCCGATTTTCTACTACCCGCTCGACCCCGGCGGCAGCGACTCGCTCGAGACCGGCAGCCGCCGCGACGCCTTTTTCGTCGCGGTGGGCGAGGCGGAATTCGACGTTCCCGCCGGCGGGCTGAAGCTCACGGCGGTGCGCGGCTACGAATACCGCCTCGCCGCCAAGAACGTCGATATCGTCCCCGGCGAAACAACGGAGACGACTTTTCGACTCGAGCGTTGGACGAATTGGAATCAGCGCGGCTGGTATTCGGGAGAAAACCATTTTCACGCCAACTACCTCGGCAGCTACTACCAGCGGCCGGCGCAGTCGCTCGCCTGGCTGAAGGCGATGGATCTCAACGCCGCCAACATGATCGTCGCCAACGCGCAGGGCGCCTTCGTCCACGACAAGGAATTCTTTACCGGCGCGCTCAGTCCGCTCTCGACCGACCGCCGTTTTCTCTATTGGGGCCAGGAATACCGCAACAGCGACCCGCTGGGACACATGGGTTTTCTGAACATCAAAGAGCTTGTGCCGCCCTCGTACACGAGCGTTCCCGGCAGCGACTCGCCGTATGATTTTCCGTTGAACACCATGGCCGCCCTGGAGGCCCGCGGCCAAGGCGGTCTGGTCACCTACATGCACCCCATCGGCGGCTCGATGCGCGACGTATTCGACACCAATCTCGGCGCCAAGGAGAGCGTCGTGACGGCGGCGCTCGGCGGACTCGACACGATCGATCTGATCCCTTACGGCGACGGCGCTTACCGACTCTGGTACACGCTGTTGAATTGCGGCCTGCGCATTGCCGCCGGCGCGGGCACCGACGCCTTTACGAACTGGCGCGGGATCAACCGTATCCCGGGCGGCAGCCGCCAGTACGTCCACCTAGGCGGCAAGATGAGCTGGGAGCGTTGGATCGACCGTTACCGCGAGGGGCGCTCTTTCGCCACCAGTGGGCCGCTGCTGACGTTCGAGGTCAACGGCCGCGGCGTGGGCGAGGAGATACGCTTCAACCCCGGCGCCGCCTATCGCGCGACTCTCCGCGCCGACGTTATGTCGCGCACGCCTATCGCCCGCGTGGAGTTCGTGCAGAACGGCCGCGTAATCGCCTCCGCCGACGCCGCCGGCGCACGCAGATTCCGTCTCGAAAAAGAGGTCCGGGTCAACGCATCGAGTTGGTTCGCCGCGCGCGTTTACGGCCCGGAGGCGCCCGGCTTGACCACCAGCGCGATGGCCCACTCCAGCGCCGTTTACGTCACCGCCGGGGGCCGGCCTACGCTCGTCTGCGAAGATTTGGAAATGGCGGTCCGCTGGGTGGACCGCTTGTGGGCCTATCTCGTCGAGCGGGATAATTTCGGCTCGCGGGAAAACCGCGAAAAGGCCCAAGCAACGATCGACCGCGCGCGGCGGCGCTATCGGGACAAGCTGGCCTCGTTGTGACGCCGGCTTTTGCCGCCGCCTTTGAAGAAAGCGGGACGAACGGACTACTGGAGATCAGGATCACCCGAGGCTTGCCAGCCGGGAAAACAGGTCGTTGAAGACTGCATCGCGGTTGACATTGTTGGCCACCCGAATATGGTGGCGGCCGGCTGCCCTTTCCCAACGCATGTCGTCAGTCAGCACGGGGCTCGGCACGATCTCCGAAGGCGCCCACTCGGAGTTGTGCAGCCAGGCAATTGCCGAAATATCCCAGATGACTTTGGAATACGGAAATCCTCTGTTGCGCCCCTTCGTGCGCAGAGCGGAATACTCGAGGAACTGGCCGTAAAGATAGTCCCCTATGCGCGAGCGCCCGCGCATGTTTTGCTCCAGCTCCGGGACCGTCGTCCTCAAGTGCTCGGCGACGTTCTTGGTCGGGATTTGGACGAGGGCAACCCCGCTGTCGAACAGCGCTTGCGAGGCGATCACATCCTGCCGCAGGTTGAACTCACTCGCCGAAGGCCAGTAGTGCGTGGTCCCTCCGAGCCAGACGACAACGATCTTCTCCTTGATCTTCGGCTCCATCAGGATGGCCGACGAGACGTTCACGGGGCAGCCGATGGTCAAGACGTAAAGCGGCTCGTCGCCGGGTTTCAGCGCCCTCTCGATCAGATCTCGCGCGGCGGGGCTCGCAACCGGCCTGTTCTTCCGCTCGAAGAACCGGTTCGAGCCGCGGAATACCGCGCTCTTGTCCGCATCGGGGAAGAAATCCAGCAGTCGCAGGATCTCCTCATAGCTCTTCTCCATGCCGACGGCGGCGGTTGCCGCGCGATCGTTGACAAATGGCGCGGCATAGATCGCCTCCACCGACATTCGCTCCGGGGACAGCAAGCTGTAGGCGACGGCGTATTGGTCATCGATCTCGTTGTAGGCGTCGGTGTCGAGTACGGCTCTCAGGCGACCCGGCCCGGGAATGGCGAGAAGGCGATCGAGGTCGACCGTTTGGGCCTGTGCGGAAACGGCGAGCCCGCCAACGGCGGCGCGTATGAACTTGCGGCGCGAAGTCACTGCGGTCGGTGCGATGTTAGCACAGAAGAATGGGGCGCGTTGAACGTCCGCAGCCGGCAGTCCGGCGCTCAGAAAAGCGCGTCTTCCCTTCAGCAAAGCGGTTGCGCTACCCTTCGATTGGACATCCTGAAGGGGGATAGCGCGTGTTTTTAACCCACGGCCTTTGTTTGCATTTTCAGTTCCGCCGCGCGGCCCTTGCGGCCTGCGCCGGTCTCGTTTGCGGCTTGCTGCCGGCGCAGCAACTCGAGCCGCCGCAGACGGGAGCTACGGCAGCGGCGACAGCCGACTTCATGGACAATTTCACTTGGCATCCCGGCGGGACCCGCGAGGCCGACATGTGGCAGGCGCTGATTCTGTTCGGCGTCGGCGACCCGGCCGGCGAATCGTGGGACGGCAGTTTGTCCATTCGCGGCGGCGAGATCCTCGGCATCGACGCGCACCGGCAGGAACCGCCCGACCGCATCCTGTCGCAGGGCGGCTGGAAACTGCGCACGCAGCCGGTACGGGTCATGCTGCGCTCGACGGTAGTGCCGCAGCCGGTTCCCGGTTTCCGCGAGGCGGTGTTGGCCAAAGGCTTGTGGGTGCGCGGCAGCGGCAACGGCGCGACCGAAGTCTCGGTGAGCACCGCCCAGGGCGATTTCAAGTTCAAGCCGATGGCGATGGAGTTCGGCCCATGGACCCGCGTTCTCGACGGGCGCGTTGCGCTGCAGCGCACGCCGCCGGCGACCGATCTTTCGGGAACCGAGCTTCGCCAGCACGACTCGCCCGCCATCGCGGCCGATGCCGAGGGCAACCTGTTCACCACGTGGTACAGCTACCACGACCGCCGCGAGGAACTGAACTTCCGCCGTTACCACGAGGGCCGCTGGTCGCGGCTGATCCCCGTCGGACGCGCTGCCGAAGACCTCTGGCGGCCGCAGATCGCAACCGACGCCGGCGGCAAACCCTGGCTGATCTATGCGCAGCGCCCGCCCGCCGACGGCCCCGGCAACTGGGACATTTACGCGATGGCCTGGGAGGACGACGAATGGGGCCGCCAACACCGTCTCAGCGGCAACCCGCTGCCCGACATCGAGCCGCACGTTGCGCGCGCCGGCGACGGAACCCTCTATGTCGTCTGGCAGTCGATGGTCGGACGCCATTCGCAGATTCGACTCAAATACCTGCGCGGCGAGCGTTGGTCGGAAACGGTATCCGTGACCAACACGACCGCCAACAACTGGGCGCCGGCGGTTGCCGCCGGAGCGGACGGCGCGGCTTGGATCGCCTGGGACCGCTATACCGCCGCCGGCGGCTACGACGTATTTGTGCGCAGCTTTTCTCCGGCGGGCGGCTTGGGCGCCGAAATACCGGTCGCCTCGACCTCGCGATTCGAAGCCCATGCGAGCATCGGCGTCGACAAGCAGGGCCGCCCCTGGGTCGCCTGGGAAACATCGGGTGTCAACTGGGGCAAGGACCTCGGGCGCGGCCTGGGCGACCGCCAGCCGGGCACGCCGCTGGGCGCGGCCCGGCGCATCGAGCTCGTCTGTTACGACGGAGGCCAATGGAAAGCTCCCGCGCCCGTCGCCTTCGACGACCCGTTGGCGCCCGGCTCCACCGGAGAAAGCCGCCCGCAGCTTTTCTTCGACCCCGACGGCAATCTGTGGATGTCGTTCAAACGCCGCTACAGCCGCCGCTCGTACCGCCCCACGAGCTACTGGGAATCCTTCCTGACCCGTCTCGACGGCCGCCGCTGGAGCGACCCGCTGACGCTCCCCCTGAGTTGGGCGCGCAAGAGCACGCGCATGGGCATGACCGCCGCCGGCGGGCGCCTGTGGGCCTTCTGGCCGAACGAAAGCCGCCGCTGGGCCTTCGCCAGCCGGCCGCGGCTGAACCGCGTGATGGCCGGCTCGCTGGAGTTGCCGGGGCCGGGCGCGCCCCCGCGCCTGACTCCTTACCGCCCCGCGCCGGGAGAGCGGCGGCCGAGCTCGCACCCCAATGAGGCCGCGGACGTGCGTTTCATCCGCAACTACCGCACCGAGCACGCCGGCGAAACGCTGCGCATCGTGCGCGGCGATTTGCACCGCCACACGGAACTCTCCCAAGACGTGGGCGGCATCGACGACGGCTCGCTGCCCGAGTTTTACCGCTACATGATCGACGCCGCAGAGATGGACTTCGGCGCATCGACCGACCACCAGGCCGGCGGCACGGACTTCTGGAACGCCATGACCCAGAAGATGGCCGACATGTATCACTTCCCCGACCGCTTCTCGACGCTCTACGGGTACGAGCGCAACCCGGGCAATCCGTTCGGCCACCGCAATATGATCTATACGCACCGCAACTATCCGATCGTGCCCTTCTTCATTCCCGCGCACCCCAGGTTTCTATTGCCCGACAGCCCCGACGGGGAACTGTTGACCTTCAGCTCGATGGGCTTCGGCAGCGGCGTGCGCAACGAGACCAGGCTGCTCTACGACGTGGCGAAGAAAACGAACGGCTTGGCGATTCCGCACACTTCCGGCACCAGTTCGATGGGCACCGATTGGCGCGACAACGACCCGGACGTCGACACGGTCGCCGAGATCTACCAGGGAGCGCGTCAGAACTACGAGCACAAGAACGCCCCGCGCGGCATCCGCGACGGAGAGGAAGCCGACGCCGCCGGCGGATTCCAGCAACCCGGCATGCTGTGGAACGCCTGGAGCAAGGGTTACAAGATCGGCGTCATCGCCAGCTCCGACCACTACTCGACGCACATCTCCTATGCGCTGGTTTATACGCCGGACACAGGCCGAGAGTCGATCCATGACTCGATCCGCAAGCGCCGCGCCTACGGCGCAACCGACAACATCGTGCTCGATTTCCGTATGGGCGCCGCCTTCATGGGCGAAGAGATCGCCGCCGCCGGGCCGCAGCGCATTCGCCTGCGCGTCCGGGGAACGGACAAGATCGCGGCGATCCATCTGATCCGCGACGCCGCATATATCTACAAGGTCGAGCCGGACCGGATCGAAGCCGAGTTCGAGTACCTCGACGCCGAGGTCGGCCCGGGCAACCACTGGTATTACGCCCGCGTCGAGCAAGCCGACGGCGAGCTCGCCTGGTCAAGCCCGATATGGATCGCGCAGGGAGAGTAGGGGGCCGTCGCACCGGCCCTTTCGCGCACTCGAAATACGCATGAGGCCGATCCGAACCGTCCGACGCCGCCGGCTTCGGCTGGGCGCCTGCGAGACAATTTCGACGAGTGGCGCATCCATTCGCGGAACGTGGTATATAAGTAGGAGGCGTAGAATGCGGGGCGAGCGCCTCGCGCGGCAAGGAAACGGAAATTACCAGGCTCGGGGCCGCGGGCGGCCGGACGCCGCCGGGCCCGGAGAGGAGCGCACGATGGCTACTTCGGTTGGAACCCTCACTCCCCTTTATCTGGAGAAAGGAGACGCGCATCCGCCGGAGTTTCCCTATCCCGGCATCGCCACGACTTCGGACGGCGCCGGCGCCGTCGTCTGGGTCGAGACGCGCATCTGCCAGGGCGCCTGCGCGTATCCGATCACTTCCTCGACCACCATGGGCGGCGGTTTCGAATCCGCCGTGGCCAACGGGCAAAAGAATCTCTGGGGCGAAAAGCTCGTTTTCATCGAGCCCGAGTCCGAGCACAGCGCGGCGACGACCTGCGAAGGCTTCGCGGTCTCCGGCGGACGGGTGACGAACTTCACCTCCGGCCAAGGCCTCGTGCTGATGAAAGAGGTGCTGTTCACGATTTCCGGCAAGCGCCTGCCGATCGTCTTTCACATCGGCGCCCGCGCGCTGACGTCGCATTCGCTGAACGTTCACGCCGGCCACGACGACGTGTACTCGGTGTCGGACTGCGGCTGGGGCATCCTCTACGGCCGCAACGCCCAGGAAGCCGGCGACCTGGCCTTGATCTGCCGCCGCGCCGCCGAGGATTCCGAAACGCCGTTTCTCAACGTGCAGGACGGCTTCCTGACGACGCACACGATCGAGAACGTGCGTCTGGCCGAGCCGGAGATGATGAAGCATTTCGTCGGCGACCCCAATCAGCGGCTGCGCAACCTGATGAATCCCGCGATGCCGGTGATGTCCGGCGTGGTGCAGAACCAGGACTCGTACATGAAGGGCAAGATCGCCCAGCGCCACTACTACGACCAGGTCATGCCGGCCATCGAGAACGCGATGGAGGAATTCTATGCGCTCACCGGCCGCCGCTACGGCGCGGTGATGCCCTACCGGCTGGAAGACGCCGAGTACGCCATCGTCGGCTCCGGCGGCATGATGGAGACCGGCGAGGCCGCCGTGGACTGGGTGCGCGACAACATGGGCATCCGCGTCGGCCTGCTGCACATCACCGCTTTCCGCCCCTGGCCCGGCCGCCATATCGTCGAGGCGCTCAAGCACTTGAAGGCGGTCACCGTCATCGAGCGGCTCGACATCCCGATGCAGCAGTCCAACCCGCAGCTTTGCGAGTTGAAGGCGTCGTTCGCCGACGCGCTCAACGCGGCGCCCGGTTATCCGCAAATCGACAGGATGCCCAAGTTCTACGGCGGCTCGGCGGGACTGGGCAGCCGCGACGTGCGCGCCGGCGACTTCATCGCCATTGTCGAGAACATGGTGAGCAAGGCGCCGCGCCATTACTTCAGCATCGGCATCAAGCACCCTACCGCGCTGGAGCCGCCGACCGATCCCGACGTGCGCACCCCGGGCTCGTTCTCGATGCGCGGCCATTCGATCGGCGGCTACGGCTCGGTCACGACCAACAAGGTCATTGCCACGATCGCCGGCGAAGCCTTCGGTATGGACGTGCAGGCGTACCCGAAATACGGCTCCGAGAAGAAGGGCCTGCCGACCACTTACTACCTGACCATCGCCAAAGAGCACATCCGCACGCATTCCGAGCTCAATCACGTCGAGTTCATCCCCATGAACGACGTAAACGCGTTCAACAACGGCAACCCGCTGGCGGGTCTCGCCGACAACGGCAAGGTTTTCGTGCAAAGCCCCGACACCGACCCGGTCAAGGTCTGGGCCTCCGTCCCCGCCTGGGCGCGCAACCGCATCCGCGAGCACAAAGCCCGGCTGTTCGCCCTCGATACGGTGGCCATCGCCCGCGACGTGGCCAGCGAGGCCGACCTGCAGCAGCGCATGCAGGGCATCGTGCTGCTGGGAGTCTTCTTGAAAGTGACGCCTTTCAGGCAAGCCTCGCAAATCAGCGACGAAGACCTGTTCAGGAGCGTCGAGAATTCGCTGCGCAAATACTTCGGCAAGCGCGGCGAGCGGGTCGTGCAAGACAATTTGAAGGCGGTGCATCGCGGCTATTCGGAAGTTATCGAGATTCCGCGCCGCGTGATGGACGCGACCGAAGCCCAAGACCAGATAGACGGAGCAATGAGGATCATCCAATGAGCACACATGTAAACGGAGCGCCCGACCAGGCGCTGATTAACGATTTCCGCGAAAACGTCGTCGATATCGCCGACTTCAACGAAAGGGTCGTCGGCGCCTACAACAACGGCACCGCCGAAATCGGTCTCGAGGCCGATATCCAGGTCTCGCGCAGCGTGATTCCGGCCGGAACCGGCGCGCTGCGCGACTTCAGCTATATCGCGCCGGAGATACCCGAGTTCCTCTCCGACAAGTGCGTCGGCTGCATGGACTGCGTGACGCAGTGCCCGGACACGGCTATCCTGGCCAAGGTCATCGAGCCGGAAACGCTCGAAGACCAGCTCGCCGGCATCGAAAACGAAGCCGCGCGCGAAAAAATGAACGAACAGTGGACCGAGACCAATAAATACTGGAAGGTCCGCGAGCGCAAGGGCCTCGGCGGCGGCAAGTTCGGCATCTTCATCGACCCGACCAAGTGCAAGGGCTGCGCCGAATGCGTCGATGCCTGCGGCGACCACGACGCACTGAAGATGATCGTCAAGAACGGCGAAAACATGGAGTGGTATCAGAACGCCTTCCACTTTTTCAATCAAGCGCCGAACACGCCGCGAAAGTTCATCAACGAAAGAGCGCTGGCCGACATGATGCTGTCCGACGACTCTTTGCTCTACGTCGGCGGCGCAGGTTCGTGCATGGGCTGCGGCGAAGCGACGGCGCTGCGCATGATGCTGGCCGCAACCGGCTTCGTTTACGGCAAGGAAAACGTCGGCATCGTCGCCGCGACCGGCTGCAACACGGTCTACACTTCAACCTATCCCTACAACCCGTACCTCGTCCCCTGGACGAACTCGCTCTTCGAGAATGCGCCGGCGGACGCCATGGGCGTGCGCGCCAAGTGGGATCAGAACGGCTGGAGCGACAAGCGCCTGTGGGTGATCGGCGGCGACGGCGCGATGCTCGACATCGGCTTCCAGTCGCTCTCGCGCATGCTGGCTTCGGGCATGGACATCAAGGTGCTCGTGCTCGACACGCAGGTTTACTCCAATACCGGCGGCCAAGCCTCGACCGGCTCCTATATGGGCCAGAACGCCAAGATGGCCACGCACGGGAAAGACATCCACGGCAAGACCGAGAACCGCAAGGAGATCGCCAATATCTGCATGATGCACAAGGATGTCTATGTCGCCCAGACGACCTGCGCGCACACCAACCACTTCTACAAGGCGATCATGGAGGCGAACGAGTACCCGGGGCCGGCGATCGTCAACGTCTTCACGACGTGCCAGCCCGAGCACGGCGTGGCCGACGACATGGCTTACCATCAGGCCAAGCTCGCCGCCGACTCGCGCACTTTCCCGGTGTTCATCTACGATCCGCGCAAGGGCGAGCGCTTTCGCGAACGCCTCAGCCTGGTTGGCAACCCGAATGTCAAAGCCGATTGGTACGTCCATCCGAAGACGAAGGAAGAGATCAATTTCTGCTACTTCGCCAAGACCGAAGGACGCTTCGCCAAGCACTTCGACCGGGAAGGAAATCCGTCGTCCGACATGCTGGCCGCGCAGCAAGACCGTCTGGAGAACTGGCGCCTGCTGCAAGAGCTGGCGGGCATTCGGCAGTAGCGGGGGCGCGTCTCTTTCGCAACGGTTCGTCTCCGGGGCGCCTCGTCGAGCATTGCGCCGGCCTCTTTCGGCCGCTGAGGGAACGATTGTAGATGCGCATTCGAGTACTCTTCTTCGGGCAGCTCAAAGATATCGTCGGATGCTCCGAAGAGACGATCGAATTGCCCGCAGGCTCGTGCGTTGAAACGGCGTTCCGGCATTATGCGTCTCAGTTTCCGAGACTGGGCGCAATGGCCGGCAGCATCGCGGTGGCGCGGAATCGGGAGTTTTCGGCGCCGGACGTCGGCCTCGAGGCCGGCGACGAGGTCGCGCTGATGCCGCCCGTGAGCGGGGGGGCGTCATTGCCGGCCGTCAGAGAGTGCGCCGACGCCTACTTTGCCGTTACCGCCGATCCGATCGACAGCGCCGCGCTTGGCCGCCGCATCCAGAGTGGCGGGGATGGCGCGCTACTCACCTTCGAGGGCGTGGTCCGCGACAATTCGAAGGGCCGCAAGACCCGTTATCTCGATTACGAATGCTATGTCCCCCTTGCGCTGAACACGATCGAAGAGGTCGGGCGCGCCGTGCTGGAGCGCTTCGACGCGCGGCGCATCGCCATCGTCCACCGCGTGGGGCGGCTCGCCATTCGTGAAGTCAGCGTATCGATCGTCGTCGCTGCCGCGCACCGGCGGGCCGCTTATGAGGCAAGCCGCGCAGCGATCGATACCGTCAAGAAACGGGTCCCGGTTTGGAAGAAAGAGTATTTCGAGGACGGCGAGGTCTGGGTCGAAGGGCAGTGGGACGACGATATTCCGCGGCCGGCCGGAGCAGCCGAGACGTCGTGAGCTTCTTCTTGATCCTGGCGGCGTTGTTGCCGGCCGCCGCCTTCGGGCAGGAGCCGCCGGAAGCCGTATTTACAGCCGATGTCCGCTTGGTCAACCTGCTGGTCACGGTGAAAGACGCGCGCGGCGCGCCGGTTGCGGACTTGACCCGCGAAGACTTCCGCGTTACGGACGGCGGCGAGCCCCGCGAAATCGCCGTGTTCGAAAAGCGCACGAACCGCCCGCTGTCCGTCGCCTTGATGGTGGATGCGAGCTTGAGCACGGCGATCGAGCTCAAATTCGAGCGCGAGGCCGCGTCACGCTTTCTGGAAAACCTGTTGGGCGCCGGGTCGCACCCGGACGACCGCGCCGCAGTTTACAAATTTTCCGACTATGTGGAGATGCTTTCGCCCTATACGCGCAGGCAGGGACAATTGACGAAAGCGCTGAACGGCGTGCAGCCGGAAACAGGCACGTCGGTCTATGACGGGATACTGCTGATTTCCGAAGAGTTGGAGCGGCGCGGCGGACGGCGCGTCATCGTCATCGTCACGGACGGCGGCGACACCACCAGCCGCGTTTCATTCGCCGAGGGACTCAAGGCCGCATACGATGCCGACGCCGTGATTTATCCGGTCATCGTAGTTCCGATTCGCAGCGACGCGGGACGCAACACCGGCGGCGAGAACGCGCTCAAGACCTTCGCCCGAAACACCGGCGGTCAAGCGTTCATTCAGCACGGCGCGGCAAACCTCGACGAGGCGTTCGACGAAATCGTGCGCAACCTGCGCACGCAATACCTGATCGGCTATTACCCGCCCGCCGACGAAAAGGCGCCGCGGGACGGCCTCCGGCGCGTCCGCGTGGACGTGGCGTTGGAAGGGGCGGCGGTGTTGTCGCGCTCCGGCTACTTCGTTCCGAACGTTCCCGGCGGAAGGCGCTATCGGCCCGCGGCGAAGAGTCCTGAAAGAGTAAGCCTGCAAACGCCGGCCAAGGGCGGCCCCCAGCGCCGCAGCCGCGCCGGCGAACAAAAATCCGAAGATGCGGAGAAGAAAAAACCGCGCGACGGCGAGCGCCGAACGCAAATCGTGAAACCGGCGCCGTAGCCGCGCTCATGCGCGGCAAATGGATAGTGAACAGCAAAGAGTCGCGGTCCGAAAAACCGCTTACGGCGACGGCGCCGAGCAAAGGGTTCAAAGCGGCTGCGGCGTGATGCGATGATAGTGCGGGGAGGACTACAATCCGTGGGTTTCGAAACGATTCGATCCGCCGTTGGGGAGTTGGAGGAGTTAGTCGCAAGCTTGCCCGCCGAGTGGGGCGCGATTCCGGACGAGCAGGCGGCGCGGCCGCGCGCCGACGGCGGCTGGTCGCGCAAGCAGATTGTCGGGCACATGATCGATTCCGCCACCGTGAATCATCAGCGGTTCATTCGAGCCTTGGCGGGCGAGAAAGATTTCAATCTTCTGTACGCTCAAGAGGACTGGGTCGATCTGAACGGCTATCAGTTGCGCGATTGGCGCGGGATCATCCGGCTCTGGGAGGGAGTCAACCTCCACCTGCTGGCCGTTTGCCGTCGAATTCGCGAGGATCAGGCCGAGCTTGTCTGCGGGCAAGACGGCGACCCCGGTCCGTGGACACTGGCCTACCGCGTGCCGGACTACGTTGCGCATCTCGAGATGCACGTCGAGCAAATGCGCCGGGGGCCCTGGCGCCACTATCAGGTATAGCCGCCGGGACTGCTATACCTCGCGGAGCTTCGACCCGAGCTCGCGGCGAATATCGGGCAGGTCGAAAGATTCGAGAACGCCGGGCACGAAACTCGACAGTGGCTGGTCGTAGAGTTTCGTTGCGGCGATCTGACGGTAAGAATCCGGCGCGCCCTTCAACGTCAGTTGTCGAACCGCCGGGGAAAGAACTCCGGCGAACATCGCGGGAAGCGTTCCCCAGCCGACGGCGGCGAGATGAATTTCCTGGTGGCCGTATCTTTCGAGCCAGTCGACGACCGCCAGCGCGTCATGAGTTTTGCGCCCGACGTAAGGCAGGTCGAGCATGAGCGAGTGAACGGCGTAGAAGTAGTCGCTGCCGTAGGGCGTCAAGAAGCTGTCGGGCCGCGTCGTGTCGGGCCTGGACTCGCCTACGCCCCGCACGTCGCAGGCGAAGAATGCCGCTTCGGGCTCGGCGTCGATCAGTTCGCGGACCAGCGGCTCGTCGCGCATTTCCCGGTCGGCCGAATGATGTGAGAGATAGAGCACGGCGCGTCTTTTTCCACGGGGAGGCCGAGACAAGAGTCGCTCGCCGGAAAGTCTGTAAACCAGCGCTTGCACGCCCGGCTCGGTTTCCACGGCGTAGCAAGCGGCGTACGGTTGGGGATAGCCGCGCTCGTCCCGCGGCCGCAGAATCCGCGCA
Organism: Bryobacterales bacterium; assembly: GCA_965214915.1. Taxonomy (GTDB): domain Bacteria; phylum Acidobacteriota; class Terriglobia; order Bryobacterales; family UBA6623; genus CATQHP01. The sequence continues at coordinate 560,595 of CBDCCP010000003.1, forward strand.
TAGGGAGGGCCGCTGCGTTCTCGAAGGCGAAGCTTTCGACCGATGGCCGCGCGCAGACGCTCTCCGGAAATCTCGGGGCGGGCGGAAGCGAGAGCTTCGGCTTTCTCGGCGGTGAACTCGAAAATAGGCTTGGAGCCCAACGCGGCAACTTGGCCGTTCGGCGCACAGAACAGAGTTTCGTCGGCTTCGATCGTCAGCTTCGGTTCTTGGGAGCTTTCGGAAAGCCCCGTCGCTCTGTTGAACCAGCCGTACATCGCCTCGCGGTTTTCTTGCGAGAAGCCGTGATACGTCGGGCCGATGAACAGCGCCAGATTCTCTTCGGCCCCGAGCAGCCGCCAGAGGCGCTTGAGTCTGCCGTAGGCTTCCTCCGTGCCGCGGGCATCGAAATAGTCCTTTTCCTTGGCCAGAACGATTACCGGCTTGGGCGCCATCGCGGCGAGGAAGTCTTCATGGTCGAGTCCGAGAGCGACGGCGCGCGGGGGGCACTGTTCGGTATCGGCCGGGAGCTCGTTTTCGAGGTTTCTGCGGAAAGTCGTTACGAAGCACGACGGCGCGGCCATGCTCCAACGTTGCTCCAGGCCGCACAGCCAAGTGGTCATCGTGCCGCCGCCGGAGTTTCCGGTGACGCCGATGCGCTTCGGGTCGACCTCGTCGCGGGTGAGCAGGTAGTCGAGTGCGCGGATGCCGTCCCAAGCGCGCCACGATCCGATGAACTCGTTCACCAAAAACTGCTGGTTGCCGGCGTGAAGGTGTTCGCGGGTGCCCGTTCCGATCAGCCCTTTGAATTGCGCATCGACGTACTGCAGGCGCTCGCCTTGACCGATGGGGTCGTAGAGAAGAACGACGTAGCCCTGACGCGCGAGCCCTTGCGCGAAGGACTGGTAGAACTCCGCGGCTTTGCCGTTTGCGGAGTGGCCGCAGGTTCCCACGACTCCGGGAGCGGCGCGGTCGAGACCTTTGGGCAGGTAGAGGTTGGCGGAGACCAGGAAATCGGGCCGACTTTCGAAAACGACGTTTTCGACGCGGTAGGCATCGCGCTCGAAGCCGCCGGTTATCCTGGCGTTGAGCGGCGTTTTCGCGGGGAACGGCCCGAAACACGCGGCGATGCGCTCGCGCACGGAGCGAACGTGGGCTTCGGCTTCCGCTTCGGTTCCGATCGCGTCGAAGGCGGCAAGGCGCCGGCGCTCGGCTTCGCGGAGCCGCGCGACGAACCACTCCTGGACCATCCGCGGGAAACGGTTGAGCGGCTCGAAAGACTGCTTCTCGGCTTGCGTGCAGCCGTAGAGCGCCGCGCTAGCGCCCAGGCGCCAGAACTGCCGCCTTGTGCGCAGCCTTACCTGCGGCGCTCGTATCTCAGGCACGGAGTCAATCGCGCGAAGCCGGCTATTCGCCGCCCGTCCCCGAGCGGCGCACGGTTTGTCTGCGGTTCTTGGACTGCTCGGCCGCTTGCGCAACGTGCCGGCGCTGCAGCTTTCTGAACTCCGCGCGGATTGTTCGCGCGTCTTCCTCGCGTACGGGAAGGCCGGTGAAGATGAGCGATCCCATCTCGTCGAACGACGAGAGGCCCCAAGTTACCCGCTTCGGCGGGTTGTGGGGGTTGCGCGGGTTCTCGGCCGAGTTGTCGTAAACGATTTCGGCATGCATCGTCGTTCCGGCCGGAAGCCTGACGGGCTCGGCATAGGTATAGCTGTCCTGCCAAGCGAAGTCCCAATCGGGGACGTGGATGAGCGGAACCTCTTCGCCGTCGGGCAGCACGGCCCAACCCTTGAACGATTTGCCGATGTAGTGGGCATGCGGGGTAACCGTATAAATCTCAATGGCGGCGGGCAGCGTAAACTGCTCGCGGATCGTAAAGCTCGACTCGCCGGCCGGGATATCGATGTTTGCGCCTTTGCCGTAAATCGGCGGTACCTGAAAGCCGATGCTCGTGCGGGTCGCCGGCTTGTCGGAGAAGTACAGGCCCACGGCCGAGACCTCGGTTTCGACTTTGCCGGAGGGGTGGAAGTGGGACTGAAAGATGAAGTCCGCGTTCGGCGGCAACCGCCTCGGCGATTCTGCCGGAAAGATTCGCGCATTGCCGCCTACGGCCCATCCGCCGAGACTGACGAGGCCCCGTATGCCCGCGTCCATGCCGCCGTAGCCGGGTTCTTCGTCGCGCGCGTCGAGCTTGCGGGCTTTTCCGCTGGTGTCGGCCCTGAACAAGCTGTGATGCATAACGCTGCGGGCTCCCGGTCGGAACTCGATGGCGCGCACCCATTTCTCTTCCTTGGCGCCGATCGCGGCGACGAAGTTGCGGTAGATGTCGGCGCCGTCGGCGGGAACGCGGTAGGGCTGCTCCATTTCAACGACCAGATCGGGTTCGCCGAGTTGCCAGCCTTCGGGAAAATCGGGCAGCGCGGGCAGCTTCGCGGCGTCCCCTTGCGGCATGCCCCCCTCGACCCATTTGCCGATCAGCGCGATTTCGTTGTCGGTCAGGCGCTTTTGGTCGGCGAAATTGCCGTAATTCGGGGCGGCGTGCCAAGGCGGCATGTAGCGCGAGCGGGTCACGGCGCGGATCAACTGCGCCCGTTTGGAGACATCGCTGTAGCTCAGCAAGGAAAAAGGCCCCGCCTGTCCGGGGCGGTGGCAGGACGAACAGTTGTTGAAGACGATCGGCGCGATGTGCTCGTTGAACGTCACCTCCGCCTGCGCGTCCGTTTTGGGAGCGGCGGCGGAAAATACGGGCAGCGCAGCGAGCGCAAAAATCAAGACGAAACGAATCATGGAGCGGCCTCCTTAACCTATTGCCTATTCTAATGCCGAGACACTCCGCGTGTCCAACAAAATCCTTTCCCCGCAGTGATTGGCGAGAACTGCCCGCCGTGATACGCTGCATCCAGGCATTGCCGGCAACGTGACCGAACTGCAAAGACGGCTGGGGCTGCTGAACGCCGCGACCATCAACATGTCGAACATGGTCGGGATCGGCCCCTTCATCGCAATCGCCTTGATTTTGAAAACCTTAGGGGGGCCGCAAGCTTATCTGGCCTGGATCGTCGGCACGGTCATCGCGCTTGCGGACGGCATGGTCACGGCCGAGCTCGGCGCGGCGCGGCCCGCCACCGGCGGCACCTACGTCTTTTTGCGTGAAGGATTCGGGCCGCGGACCTGGGGGCGCATGCTGGCCTTTCTCTTTGTCTGGCAAATTCTTTTCGCCGGCCCCTTGGAAATCGCCAGCGGAACCATCGGCTTGGCGCAGTACCTGCGGGTCTTTCTTCCCCAGATGACCGACTTCGGCGGCCGGCTTGCCGCCGCGGGCGTATGCCTGCTGCTCATCTTCGCGCTCTACCGTCGCATCGACGACATCGCGCGGCTGATGTTCGGGCTGTGGTGCGTCATGCTGCTCACTACCGGCTGGGTAATCGTAAGCGGCATCCTGCACTTCGACCCCGCGCTGGCTTTCGACTTCCCGCCCGGCGCGTTCCGCTTCGATCTGCAGTTCCTGCAAGGGCTGGGCGAGGGTTCGGCCGAAGTGCTTTACCTTTTCCTTGGTTATTACCAGGTCTGCTATCTCGGCGGGGAAGTGCGCAACCCCGGCCGCACTATTCCGCGCGCCGTGATCTACTCGATCCTCGCCGTGGCGGCGATCGACATCGCCATCTCGCTCAGCTTCATCGGCGTCGTGCCTTGGCGCGAGGCGATGGAGTCGCAGTTTCTCGGCGCCGCGTTCATCGAGCGCATTTACGGCCCCGGGGCCGGCAAGCTGCTCGCCGGCCTCATTGTGATCACCGCTTTCGCGTCGGTCTTCGCGCTGCTGCTGGGGTACTCCCGCGTGCCCTACGCCGCCGCCCGCGACGGCGTTTTCTTCCGCCAGCTCGGCGTGCTGCATCCTACCAAGGGATTTCCGCACCGCTCGCTGCTGCTGATCGGAACGGGCACCGTCATCGCCGGCTTCTTCAGCCTCGACAACGTGATCAAGGCGCTCATGGCCGCCCGCATCCTCATTCAATTTCTGGGGCACACGGTCGCCCTGTTCCTGATCCGCGCGCGCCGCGCGGACATCCGCCGCCCTTACAGCATGTGGGCTTACCCCTTGCCCGCCGTCGTCTCGCTGGTCGGTTATAGTTATGTATTCCTCTCGCTTGGCGTCTGGTTCATCCTGTTCGGCGCGGGGACTCTGCTTCTCGGCGTCCTCGTCTATCTGGTTGCAGCCAGGCGGCAGCGGGAATGGCCGTTCGGCGGCGGCGCGTCTTGATCGAATCAGGAGATACACATGCGCTTCACACAAATCCCGGTAATCCTCGCCATGACATTTGCTTCGACACTCCCATCCGCTGCCGAAATCCGCGTGATCGCACTCGGCGCGCACCCCGACGACTGCGACATCAAGGCGGGCGGCCTCGCCGCCAAGTACGCCGCGGCCGGCCACAAGGTCAAGTTCGTCTCCGTCACCAACGGCGACGCGGGCCATCAATCCGAGGGAGGCGGCGCTCTCGCCGCGCGCCGGCGGGCCGAGGCCGAGGAGTCGGGCCGCCGGCTCGGCATCGACTACGAAGTGCTCGACAACCACGACGGCGAGCTCGTGCCCAGTCTGGATGTGCGGGTTCAGATCATCCGCAAGATCCGCGAGTGGGAGGCCGACATCGTGATCTCGCCTCGTCCGAACGACTACCACCCCGACCACCGCTATACCGGCGTGCTGGTGCAGGACGCGGCCTACATGGTCACGGTGCCGAACCTCGTCACGGATACCCCGGCGCTGCGCAAGAATCCGCTGTTTCTCTACTTCTCCGACCGCTTCACCCGGCCGCAGGCGTTCCGCCCCGATATCGTCGTCTCGATCGACGACGTAATCGAGAAGAAGTACCACGCGCTCGATGCCCATGTCTCGCAGTTCTACGAATGGCTGCCCTGGCACGCCGGCATTCTCGACCAGATACCCAAAAGCTCGAGCGAGCGGCTCGCCTGGCTGAAATCCCGGCGCAGCTTCGCCATCCCGGACGCCTGGCGGGAGGCGGCCCGCAAGCGCTACGGCGCCGCCGCCGGCTCGATCGAGAACGTGGAGGCTTTCGAGATCACCGAGTACGGCATTCAACCCGGCGAGGAGGAGATCCGGCGGTTGGTTCCCTTCTTCCCGGAATAATCCCGATTCACTCCCACTCGATGGTCGACGGCGGTTTGTGCGAAACGTCGTAAACGACCGCGTCGATGCCCTCGATCGCGCGCATGCGCCGCGCCAGCGCGAGCAGCGCATCGGGCGGCAGCTTCGCCACGGCGGCGGTCATGCCGTCGACGGATGTGATCGGACGCAGCGCGATCGTTTCGCCGCCGTTGCAGGTGAACGGCAGCAGCACCACCGGACATTGCCAGACCTTGGAGTACAGCCCTTCGCTGCGCAGGAATTCGGTTACCGTTCTGTCGGCCGTTTGCAGTAAGGAGACGCGCTTTGCGGTCAGCGCCGCCGGCTTGATTTTCCAATTCTCGACGACCAGGCGTTCCGGCGCCAAGGCCGCGACGATGCGGTTGGTGCGGCGGAATTCGTTGGTGACCGCGGTTGCAGCCGGCAGCAGCCTGTCGTAGTCGAGCGGCCCGCCGTGCAGAACCGTCAGCTTGGCGTAGCTGCGGCTGTCGCCTTGCACTCCCACGCTGCGCAACGGCAACAGGAACGAGCGGTAGCCCCAGCGCTCGGCAACCGCCGCGATCTCCGCGTCCGCTTCGGGCCGCGCCGCGGCGCCGTTGCAGATGCAGCGGATGGCCAGACCGGGGCCGGGAAAAGGATGGCGATCGAGGAGCCGGGGCGCGAGGCCCAAGGCGCGGCCCAATTCGCGGACTTCGTCCTTGTAGAACTCGGCCAGCGGTTCGAGCACCCGTCCCTCGTCGATGAGTTCCTGGATGCGTTCGACGCGGTTATGGTGCGTTTTGATGACCGCCGCGGCTTGCGTCCCGCCGGATTCGATCGTATCCGGATAAATCGTGCCTTGACCGAGCATCCAGTCGTGGCCGCGGAAGCGCCCGCCGGCGAGGATTTCGTCTTGCAAATCGACGAACGCCTTGCCGATGATCGCTCGTTTTTCTTCCGGGTCGATGACGCCTTGCAGCCTGCCGAGAAACATTTTCGAAGCTTCGACGACTTGCAGCTTGCCGAGGTTCATGGCCTGGAACGCCGCTTCGATTTCCTCGGTCTCGCCGGAACGCATGAAGCCGGTATCGACATAGACGGCCTCCGCCTGCTCCGGCCCGACGGCCTGCACGGTCAAGGCATAGGCCGTCATCGAGTCGACGCCGCCGCTCAGGAAGAACAGCACCCGCCGGCCGTTGGTTTGCTCGCGGATCGCGTGCTTGAGCTGCTCGACACGGTCGCGCGGCCGCCAGTCCATGCGGCAGCCGCAGACTTTTTCGAGGAAATTGCGGAGCATGCGCGAGCCGTTCGGCGTATGCGCGACTTCGGGATGGAACTGGATGCCGTAGAGACCGCGGTCAAGGCGGGCCATCGCCGCGATGCCGCATTGGCGCGTATCGGCGAGCGCGGCGAAACCCGGAGGGAGCTCCGAGACGTGGTCGCCGTGGCTCATCCAGACGCGCTGCCGGTCGGCGAGACCCGCGAACAGGCCGGCCTGCTTGCGAATGCGCAAATCGGCGCTGCCGAACTCATGGGTCGCGCCTCTCTCGACCGTCCCGCCGAGGTAGCGCGCCATCAATTGGTGTCCGTAGCAGATGCCCAGCATCGGCTTGTCGAGTTGGAAAAGCCCGCGGACAGGCTGCGGACTCTCGTCCGCGAACACGCTTGCCGGCCCGCCGGAAAGGACGATGCCTTTGCATTGTTCCAGCTTGGAAAGGGCTGTGCCTACGGGCAGAATTTCCGCATAAACGCCGATCTCACGGACCTTGCGCGCGATCAGGTGGCAGTATTGCCCTCCGGAATCGAGAACGGCGATTTTTTCCATGGAAACGCGGTTTCAGCCCGGGAGCAGGGCGCGCTAGGGAGAACACAAACCCCGGTCTTCCGGTCCCCGGCCGAAAGCTCTAGCCAACCGAGTTGCGAGTACGTCTCTCTCATTCTAACGCAGCGGCGCTCGTTTCATGCGTACAGCCAGTCGGGGTAGCGCTGTTTCGCAGGCCCGGTTTTCCTGCCGACGGCGTGGATGCAGGCATCACGCAGATGCGTCGAGAAGCCTTCCCGCTGCAAGAACTCGCGGACGGCGCCGTGGTCTTCTGCGGTCTCGAAGCCGTAGGGGCCGGTCTCCAGTCGCTCGACCGCGAACCCCGCCGCCGCAAACAGCTTGCGCACTTCGCCGGGCGTGTATTCGCGGGCGTGCCGCGGCTCAGCCTCGTTGCCGCCCTTGCGGGCTGTGTATTGGGAATTGATGCCCGGGTGGTTGCCGCGAAGGATTGCTGAGACGGAGCGCAGCGCGCAGATGTTCGGCGTGCTCAAGACCAAGCGGCCGCCCGGACGCAGGATGCGGTTGATTTCTGCCGCCATATGCATGGGGTCTTCCGCCAGATGCTCCAGCAGCTCGCAGCAAACGACCGCGGCGAAGCGGCCGTCGGCATAGGGGTAGCGGTCGCGCTCGGCGTCGAAGAGATCGACCAAGCAGGAGAATGACTCCCCTGTTGTCGATTTCACGGTTTTAGCGTCGGTCTCGCCGAGCGGTCCGAGGTAGCAGCCGCGAACTTCGTTGTAGCCGAGGATGTTCTTCAGCGCCGGCGTGATCTGCATGTAGGCGCCCATTTCGAGCACGCTGTCGGCAGCGCCGCCTTGGGGAGTGATTTTGAGGGTGCGCGCCAAACGCTCGATATGCGTCTTGGCGTATTCGAGGCCATCGGGAGACTCCGCGCAGAAGCTGAGAATGTATTCGGCAAGCGCAGGAGACGGAGCGTCCGACAGACGCATTCGGCGGCGGAAGTCTCTGAGAAGCCGCTTCAAGCTTGTCATGGCGCCGATTCTCAAGACTGGCAAGGCGTTGAGTCCTCAAATGCGACAGCGGACTGCGAGCTCACGGCGCCGACAACCCGGACGGCTGACGATAAACGGTTCTATAGCTCTCCGCCAAGACGAACTCCGCCGACGGCAGAGCGACGGATGCAAGAAATTCGCCGGTTGCGACAGAGCGGTTCGTCCGATTCAGCCAAGTCTTGCCGATTTCGTCTCGAACAGCGAGGACACATATCTCGAAGGGGAAGCCCGCGTCGCAGTCCTCTCCATAGCGGATGTTGACCACGCCCCCCCGTTTTCAATTGCAAGCGGCCCTCCGCCCTGGGGCCACCAGCCCGGCATGTCCTTGCGGCGGACGAGCACCCAAACCTGCCCGCCTTCAGGAAGCTTGGCAGCCACGCTTACCGCTCCGCTCGGGCCGACGCGTTGCCCTCGCGGCGGCGAGCCGATGGATACCCGCGCGCGCCGGCCGTTGCGGAAACGCCGGCCCGCGCGGCGTAAGCTCGACTCAACTTCCCGCGGCAGGAGTTGCTTGAGCCTTTGCCGCCAAGCGTAGCGCAGCAGGACGCGGCGGTTGAACCGCTGCAGCCACCAACCATCGCCGTAGGGGTCGAAAAGCGGACTGTCCGTGCGGCGGAAAATCGCTGTCGAGCGGGCCGTGGCCTCCAAATCGAACATGGCGTCCGCCGTCAGAAACTTGAACAGATTGTGAACCGTCGGAATATGGATGTCATCGACTATCAGCAGCGCGCCCGCGGATAAATGGGGATAGAGGAAGTAATACTCCAAGTCCGGAAACGGATAGGCGTGCGGGCCGTCCAGCAGCACGCAATCGAGGGGATTGCTTGAAACCGTGCCTCGGCAGCGTCGCTTGGGTAGGGCCTTCAATGAAAGTGACTACCCCGGGACGCAGAAGGGGCGAACCCTTGACGTTAGCCAAGCTGTCGTTGTCTTCGGCGAGGGTGAATACGGTGTGGTCCTCGCTGAGATGCGAGAAGAGCAGCGTGCTCGCGCCGCATCCTGTCTCCGCGGTGTGACGGAGTTCCAGCTTCCGGCAATGTCGAACAATAGCTTTCAGGGCGCGGCCCGAAAGCGGCCCCGCGCCATGCAGGCCCGGCGCCGCCTCGATGACCTGTTCGATGTCCGCTTTCGGGGTCATAACTGAATGAGCGGGGTTATCCGGGAGCGGGTGCCGGAGCACAAGCCTCGACCCGGCAGGGCACGGCCTTGTGGTGCGGGCAGCCGCTGATCGGATCGCGGTCGAAGGCGTCGGTAATTTCGTTGAGGTTGACGCCTTGCATCGTGAGTTCGCCGGTCTTGGCGTCAGGATAAACCGCGCCGAATCCGTTGGGCGCCCAGACGTGGCCCGGCAGCGCCTTGCGGTCGATTTGCGCGGGCAACTCCAGCGCGCCGCGCTTGGTGCGCAGGGCCACGCGGCCGCCGTCGGCGACCCCGAGGGCCTTAGCGTCGTCTGGGTGCAGGTGCAGCGAGCAATGCGGGCCCTTGCCCTTGCGCCATGCCGGATCGCGGTGAATGGCGTTGGCCGTCCAGTGCGTGCGCAGGCCGGCGGCCAGGAGGAAGGGAAATTCCTTCGTCAGCGGCGCCTCGAAAGCGAGCGCCCGCTCGATTTCAGCGATCATCGGCTCGGGCAGCAGGCGCACGCGCTTGTCTTCCCAGCCGACGTTCGATTCGAAGTTTTTCGCACGGTCGGCGACGGCGATGACGACGCCTTCGGGGTGGGCGAGCATCCGCCGGAACATCTCCAGTCCCAAGCGCGCGGGGCCGGCGTCTTTCCATTCACCGCCCAACGCTCTGACGACGGCTGCGGGGCGCCGCCGTCCGTTGTCGATGCAGCGCAGCAGCAGCGCGGCGGGGCCGGGGCCCGGCAGTTGCGGCCCCACGGTGCGGTAGGCCCAGAAAAGCGAGCACGGGCCGGCGGCGCGCCCGGCCCGCTCTTTGGCCGCTCGGCCCAGGCGCTCGATATAGGGGCCGATGCCGTCGGGTTCGAGAGCGGTCTGCGCCAGGGCGTACAGATCGGCCGGCGGGTCGCCGAAAAGATCGAGAGCCTCGGCCAGTCTGGCGTAAATTTCGGGTTCGGGAAGAGCTTCGCCCGGCGGCGGCACGACGGGCGGGCGAAGCTGCGTGCCGATCTTGGGGAAACCGCCCTTGGCGAATCCGGCCCACTCCCACTTTTCGTAGCCGACCGGCGCGGGAAGCACGTAGTCGGCGACGGCCGCAGTCTCGGTCATGGCCACTTCGACGACGACCATCAACTCGAGCTCTTGGCGCGCTTCCCGCCAGCGCGGCGTATCGGCATAGGCCAGCCAGGGATTGGAGTTGTCCACCAGGACGGCGCGCAGACGCCGCGGATCGCCGGTGAGGATTTCTTCCGGGACGACGCTGGGCGAGGTCATGGCGAAGTTGCCCAACGCGCGGATCGCGGGCACGCCGGCAACGACCGAGCGCTCGGGCTCCGCGAATCGGTTCTTCGAGCGCACCGGCGGACTGAACCCTTCGCGGAAAAAGTTGGCGCCCGGCCGGCAGACGTTGCCCGTCAGCGCAAGGATGAGCTTGATCAGGTACGAGTTCAACGTCGAGAACCAGGTCTGCTCGACGGCCAGGTCGTACATGATGGAAGCGGCTTCCGCGCCGGCGATCTCCCGGGCCGCGCCGCGGATCTCGTCCTCGCGCAAACCGCAGCGCTTGGCCATCTCGCCGACGTCGACCGCGGCCAGCGCGTCTTTGAGCCGGTCGAATCCGACTGTTCTTTCTGCAATGAAAGTCCGGTCGACGCGGTCTTCTTCGAGCAATGTCTTGGCGATCGCCAGCAGCAGAAAAACGTCGGTTGCGGGTTTCAGGCGCAGGTGGACGTCGGCGCCCGCCGTCGTTTCCGTGATGCGCGGGTCGATGGCGATGAGCTTGCGGTTCTTGGCGCGCCGCAACTCGTTCAAGACGATATTGGGCTTGGGGCCGCGATTCGAGACGCGCGGGTTGGTGCCGATCGTGACTAGCAGAGGAGCGTTTTCTTCGTCGGGCTGAAGGCTCACGGCCGGCGGCGCGTCGAACATCCATTGATCGATGAGGTGGTGTTGGGACTTCTCCTGCGCGTAGGAGCTGTACCAACGCCGGGAGCCCAGAGCGGCGGTAAGCGAGAGACCATAGGCGCCGCCGAGGTGGTTGCCCTGGCCCCCTCCCCCGATCAAGCCGATTGCGTTGCCGCCGTGCTCGGCGCGGATGCGCTGGAGCTTGGCGGCAATCTCGCCGATTGCGGTTGCCCACGAGATGCGCTCGAACGAGCCGTCCCCGCGGCGGCGGAGAGGGTATTCGAGGCGTTGCGCATGCTCGACGGTGAGCGGGATGCTTGCGCCTTTGTTGCAGATATAGCCTTCGGTCAGGCTGGACTCGTCGGGTCTGACGGCGGTAATCCGGCCGTCGGTCACGTCAACGCGCACGCCGCAGTTGTGGCTGCAGAGCACGCAGACGTTGGCCAGGTCCCGTGCGTCGAGCGGGATCGGGCCGCGGGAGACCGACGGATCGACGGAGGCTGCGCTGCTCATTGCCGTTTCCATGTTCAGGAACAATTTTAGCCGCAACGGTCCGGCGGTCCCCCCGCGTTGTAAACTGACCGCAGACGGGTTCCTGCGATATGAGCACGATTTGTCCGCGATTGCTTTCTCTATCGGCGCTTTTCACGTTTTGCATGGGAGCGCAGCCGGTCATCGAAACCATGAACCCGCGCGGAGCGCAGCGCGGAACCGCCGCGCGGCTGACCTTGACGGGCGAGCGGTTGGGCGCGGAAGCGCGGCTGCTCAGCGATATCCCGGGCGGGGCCGTTCCGTTGAGCTTGGCGTCACAGGCGGACGGCGGGCCGGGCGAAAGCATTGCCTATTTGCTTGAGGTTGCCGAGGACGCGCCGCTCGGCGCCTACGCGGTAAGAGTCGAGACGCCCGACGGGATATCGAACGTGTCGCTGTTTACCGTGGGGGAGTTTCCGCATGTCGAGGAGGCCGAGTCCGCGGCGGGCGAAGAGGAACAGTCGCCGTCGAACGATTTCCCCGAGCTGGCGCAAGCGGTCGAGACGCCGGTGACGATCGACGGCCGGCTTCGCGGCCCGGAACGCGATCTGTTCCGCTTCCACGCAGAGCAGGGCGAGAAGCTGGTTCTTGAAGTGGAGGCGCACAGGATCGGCTCGGCCATCGATCCCCGCCTGGAATTGCTCGATGCGCGCGGGCGCCCCTTGGCGCGCAGCGGCGACGCGCGCGGATTGGGCGTCGATTCGCGGTTGGAGTTCGAGTTTCCAGCGGCCGGGGATTACTTCGCCGTGGTTCACGACGAGAGATTCAGCGAGCAAAAGGCGGATTTCTATCGTTTGACGATCGCGCGGTACGCCTATGCGGACGGCGTCTTTCCCCTGGGCTGGCGGCGCGGCGAAAGCGTTCGAGCCGAATTCTACGGCGGCAATCTGGCGGGGCCGGCCGCGGCCGAGATCGATCTGGCGAACGTTAACGCCTCGGAAACATGGGTTCCGGTTCCGCATTCGCCGGCCAGGCTGCATTTTTTGGCGGGCGACGACCCGGAGACGTTCGAGGACGATATCGGCAAGGCGGCGCTGCCCGAGGCGACCGTCGTCAACGGACGCATCCTTCAGGCCGGCGAAGTCGACCGTTACCGGCTGCCGGTCGAGCCCGGCGAGAATTGGTCTCTTGAATTGCGTTCGGGCGAGTTGCCGGGGTCGGAATTGTACGGAGTCCTCACGGTATCGCACGAGGGCGAGGCGCTGGCGACTGCGGGACGGTACGCGGGCGACCCGAGCCCGTACGTGATCAGCACCACGGGGCAGACCGCGAGCTATCCCTTCATCAATCTTGAGGTCCCGCCCGGGGGCGACGAGTTGACCGTCGCGGTCGAAGACCTGTTGCAGCGCGGGGGGCCGGCGCACGGCTACCGGCTGACCGCCCGCCGCCAGGGGGCGGACTTTCTGGCTTCGCTCGACGCTCCGTTCGTGAATATCCCGGCGCGCGGGTCGGCGCTTGTCAACGTGACTGTAGAGCGGCGGGGCTACAACGGCGCCATCGATCTGTTTCTCGAAAATCCGCCCGAGGACATCGCCGTCGAGGGCGGGCATATCCCGCCTGTGTCGGGGTTGGGCAGCACCCGCCCGCGTTTCGCCAAAGGGACGCTGACCTTGAGCGCGAAACCCGGGGCGCGGCTCGGCGCGATGAATCTCGTCGTCCGCGCGCAAGGCGTCGGCAAGGACGGCAGCGTGATCGAACGCCGCGCCGAGGGGCCGGGCCTGCGGGTCGCGGCGGCCGGCAAGGGCCGGGACCTGCTCACCGCGGCTTGGCTGGGATACGATTTGCCGGCCAGGCTCGTTTCGGAACAGCCGGCGGCGGTCGAGTTTTTGATGCCGCGCGCAATCCGCGTGGTGCGCGGCGGCAAGCAGCACGTCGCACGCTGGGCCGTCCACTTGCGCGGCGATGCGAGTTTGGCCAAGCCGGTCGAGGTTCCGCGCAACGCCGGATCGCTGCGGCTGCGCGTGGACAAGGACAGGAGCAAGGCGGCGAAAGGCGAATTTCTGATCTTCCCGCACGAGCGCACCGGACTGGGCAAGATGGATTTCAATCTGGCGGCGCAGGTGCGCGTCGGGGGCAGAACCCGCACGGTGTACTCGGCGCCGCTGGAGCTCGAAGTCGTGGACGGCTACGGATTGAGGCCGGCGCCCGCTCTGAGGATCGCGGCCGGCGGGTCGGAGACGTGGAGCGGCTCGATATGGCGCGATCCGGAATTCCGGCAGACGGTCAGAGTGCGCGCCGAGAATCTGCCCGTCGGCGTGGAATGCGAGCCGGCGGAGCTGGTTGCGGATGCCGCCGACTATCGGCTGCGGTGCGCCGCCTCCACGGATGTTGCCGCCGGCGAGTACGAGGTCGCCATGCAGGCCGAGTCGATTCTTTCCGACGAAGCGACCACGCCCTACACGGTCGATCCGGCGGAAACGACGTTGACCGTCACCCGCTGACGGGCCCCCGATACCCGAACGCCCTATGCCCCGCCGATTCGTCGATCTCTCCGTTTCTCTCGAAACCGGGATCCGTTCCGACCCCGAGCCCATGCTGCCGGAAATCGTTTACCGCAAGCACCGGGAAACCGCGCGTGAGGTCTGCTCGTTGTTCCCGGGCCTTGAGCCCGAGCAGTTGCCTGAAGGCATGGGCTGGGCGGTTGAAAATGTCCGCATCTCCACGCACAACGGCACGCACATGGATGCGCCGTGGCACTATCACCCGACGATGGACGGCGGCAAGCGGGCAACCACGATCGACGAGATCCCGCTCGAATGGTGCTGCCGGCCGGGAGTCAAGCTCGACTTTCGACGCCTTGCAGACGGCTACGTCGTGACACCCGCCGACATCGAGCAAGAGCTCGCGCGCATCGGCCACGCGCTCCGGCCGCTGGATATCGTCGTGGCCAACACCGCCGCCGGCGAACGTTACGGGCATGACGACTACCTGTTCAAGGGCTGCGGCTTCGGGCGCGAGGCGACACTGTGGCTCACCGCGCGCGGCGTGCGCGTCGTCGGCACCGACGCCTGGTCGTGGGACGCGCCGTTCCCGCACACGATCGAACGCTGGCTGAAAACGAAAGACCCCTCCATCGTGTGGGAAGGCCACAAGGCCGGCATGGAACGCGGCTACTGCCAGCTCGAGAAGCTGGGCAATCTCACCGCCCTGCCGTCTACGGGATTCGATGTGATCTGCTTCCCGACCAAGATCAAGAGCGCCTCGGCCGGCTGGACGCGGGCGGTCGCGGTCATCGACGAATAGGAGTATGCGCGCCGCTGCGGCAGACGCATTGGGTATACTCTGTAGCAGCCGCGATCGCGCGCGGGCTTCATCCATGCCGAAAAAGACCAGGACGGCCGCCGCTCTCGCCGCCATTCTACTCGCGGCGGGCGCCGCTGCGCAGTCCGCGGAGTCTTACGTTGCGCCCCGTACGCCGGACGGCAATCCCGATCTCAACGGCATCTGGCAGGCGCTCGGCTCGGCGCATTGGGATCTCGAGGATCACGCGGCGCGGCACGGCCCCTTGGATGCGCTCGGCGCGCTGGGGGCCGTCCCCGCGGGCCTGAGCGTAGTCGAAGGCGGGAAGATTCCGTATCTGCCCCAGGCGGAGAAGAAACGCGCGGAGAACCGGAAAAACTGGCTGAAGCTCGACCCCGCTGTCAAGTGCTTCATGCCGGGAATTCCCCGCGCCACTTACATGCCCTTCCCGTTCCAGATTGTTCAGACCCCCAAGAAGATACTTATGGCTTACGAGTTCGCCAGCACGAGTCGGGTCATCCGCCTGGACCGCCCCGGCTCCCAGGCGCCGGCGACTTCCTGGATGGGCTACTCCTTGGGACGATGGGAGGGCGAAACGTTGGTCGTCGATGTCACCGATCAAATGCCGGACACCTGGTTCGACAGCTCGGGCAATTTTCACAGCGAGGAGTTGCGGGTCGAAGAGCGCTACACCGCGACCGGCCCCAACTCGCTGCTCTACGAGGCCGTCATGACCGATCCGAAGGTGTTTTCCCGTCCGTGGAAGATCGCCATGCCGCTCTACCGCCGCCTGGAGCCGAACGCGCAGATACTGGAGTTCAAGTGCGTGCCGTTCGCCGAAGGCGCCGTGTACGGCCATCTCCGCAGGGGCTACAAGCCGCCTGAACCGCAACCGGAACCCGAATCGAACCAGTAAGGAGCGAAGCCATGAACTATCGAATCGCGCCCGCGGTCGTTCTCGCCGCCGCCTGGGCTGTCGCCGGTTTTGCCGAGGAGGCTCCCAGGACATCCTGGGGCGCGCCGGACTTGCAGGGAACCTGGGACTTCCGCTCGATCACGCCGTTCGAGCGGCCGGCGGAATTCAAGGACAAGGCATTCCTCACGGCGGAAGAGGCGGCGGCTTGGGAACGCAAGACACGCGAAGCGAGCGCGGCGCGCAGGGCGCAGAGGAACCGCGAGGCGGCCCAAAATCAGAGCGACGTCGACGTCGGCTACAACGCGTTTTTCCTGGATCGAGGGGAAAAGATGACCGGCACGCTGCGCACGTCGCTCGTCGTCGATCCGCCCGACGGCCGCGTCCCCGCGTTAACCGAGGACGCCAAGCGCCGCTCGGCCGAGCGTTTCGAGCGCTGGGGACGGCCGCCCGCCGGGCCGGAGGACCGCAACCCGCTGGAGCGCTGCATCATGGGATTCAACTCCGGGCCGCCGATGAATCCCGGCGCCTACAACAATTTCATGGAGATCTTTCAAACCAAGGATCATGTCGCGATCCTCAACGAGATGATTAACGACCACCGCATCGTCCCGCTCGACGGCCGCGAGCATGCGCCGCAGGATATCCGCCTATGGAAAGGAGATTCACGCGGCGTCTGGGACGGGGATACGCTGGTCGTGACGACCAAGAATTTCACCGAGCATACGAACTTTCGCGGCTCTGGTCCGAACATGGTCCTCGAGGAGCGCTTCACTCGTACCGGCGCGGACACGCTGCTCTACGAATATACGGTGAACGATGCGGAATCGTTCGAAAAGCCGTGGTCGGTTGCCGTCGAGATGAAGGCCACCGACGACCCGCTGCTCGAGTACGCCTGCCACGAGGGAAACCGCGCCATGACGCTGATGCTGCGCGGCGCGCGGGTGCGGGAAGCGAAAGGCGCGGCGGGGGAGCAGGACTGGCTGGCCAGTTGGTACGGCGGAGCGAAGGCGGTCAAAGCCGCGCAGGAGTTGCTGAAGGAAGAGAAAAGCGGACGCTAGCCGGCGGATAGCAAAACGGCCGGCGCGCGCGGGGCTGTCGCCGGCGGTTGTGTCGCTCGACCGCGTTGCGCCAAACGCGTTCGCTCCGCCGCGCGCCTTCATCCGGTAGATCGGCGGGGTCCAAGCGTGAACCGAGAAATGCGTTTCCGCCTTTGAGAGGGAATCGCCGGAACTGCGGATCAACTCTTGGAGAGCGCGAACAGGCCGCCTGCAACCGCGCTGAGCAGCGTAACGCATATGGCAATAACCAGCGGCCAGAGCACTTTCTGGAGGGCGTCGATGTGGGCGCCGAGTTCGTCGAAGCGCGACTCCATGACGGCGAAGCGCGACTCCATGACGGCGATAACATTGCGGCCGGCTTGGGCGCGGACTTGCTCGGTAGCCTCATGGGCGAGATCGGGGTCGACCTGAGCGGCCCGCCAAGCGCGGTAAACAGCATCGATGGGCGGCTCAGGCTCTACGGTTACGGTAGGCATCGGAGATTCTCCTTCTTGCATCGAGGCAGCCGGTTTTGAGTAATCGGTTGGTACAGAGACGCTTACACAAAGATTACTGTAGCAGTTGAAAGGCAGACGTTAACAGTAACGATCCGACTACCGCCACCCTCCGACGCTCTGCTGCGGGCGCCGGAGGAGTAGGCTTATTCCCAGCCCACTGCCCTATTTTTGACAGACAAGACAAGTCCCGCGGCAAAAGTCACGCAAGCGTCGTTACGCGCCCCAGAGCCGATGAGATATCGTGCAGGGGGGCAAGGAACTTGGCGCCGTGCTCTTTGCCCATAGGTCGGCAGGGGCGCGTAACCCTTTGAGCGGCAGGCATTTGCGGCCGTCGGCTTCGTCGCCGCTTGCGCGGGCCGGAAAGACAGTCGGGGACGATCTCCCGGATCGCCTCCCTCCTCACTTCTCGCCGAACCGCTTGCGCGGGCCACCAAAACACCGCCGGAGCCCGCCGCGCCGCCCACGGGACTTTCGCCGCGGACAGTTAGAATTTCTCAAGTCAGCCGCATTTGTTGTTGTCACAGGGGCGGTGGCAGACGACCTTGTGCTCGGGCGTCAACGTGCAGCCTACCGCGTCTTCGTCGCTCTGGCCGCAGCGGAAGAAGCATTCCGGCTCGCCGGGCTGGTTCTGGTTGACGCGCGGAGGGCGGTTGCGGCCGCCTCCCAGAGCTTCCCGCAGCGCGGCTTCGGCGACGCCGAGCGTGCGCGCGGCGGCGGCCGGGTTCGTCGGTTTGACGCTGCCGGGCTCGACGCGCAAAGCCTTGGCGACTTTGCCGGCGTCCATGCCCAGGGACGCCGCGGCTTGGGAGACTTGCTCCGGGCCGGGGCGGCCGCCGCCGGGGCCCCGCCGCGGGCGGCGGGCCGGCCGGTTCTCGCTGACTTGGCGCCGCGGCCGTCCGCGGTTGCGCATCCCGAGCGGCTCGCCCGTGTAGCATCCGATGATGTAGGGCCACGTCTCGGTGGCGTGATAGTGGTAGTCGCCCGAGTGATCGGTGTGACCGTTGCACCGGTCGAGGTACTCGGGTCCTTCTTTAGCCACATAATCGAAAGCGTCCCAGGAATCGGTATCGGGGTTGCCGACTTTTTCCCAACTGCTTTTGAATTTCACGATCTCCTTGCACTCGGCATCGAGGCAGCCCCAAGGGCCGCGGATCGCGAAGCCGTCGTAAGCGAAGCCGAGAACCGGCGAGCGTTCGCCGTCTTTCACATCGCTCAGGCAGCGTTGCACCAGCGCATGGTAGTGATATTCAAGCGCCGTATGCCCCATGCAGGCATCCATGATGGAGTGCATCACCGGGTCGCCGAACTCGGCTTCTTGCGGAATCGGGCCTTCGTTCGGCCCGAAGATCGCCAGCCCGCCGACGCTGAAGCCTTCGCTGCCCAGCAGCGGTATGGGAGTCGGTTTGTCGGCTTTCTTCGGGTTCAGTGGAACGCGGAATTCGTAGTCCTGCTCCAGCAAGGGATTCGGCGTGACCTGAATGAACTCGTAATGCGGAATGCCGTTCGAGCGGACGACCAACTCGTCGCCTTCGCAAGCGGCTTCGAGGCGCGGCTTGGGGTACTCGGCGCCGGCGCCCTCGTATTTCGAGACGTCGAGGAATACGTCGGCCGGGCAGGGCTTCTGTTGCGCCAAGCCCGCGGCCGCGGCAAAAATCAAAAAAACACTCAGTCGAAGTGTCATGGCTAGCGGGTCTCCAGATGTTCGCGTAAAAAATCGATCGTAAGCGGCCAAGCCGCGTTCGCGGCGGCCAGATTCGCCCCGTCGCGGGCCTTTTGCTGCCGCAGAAAGGCGTGGCCCGCGCCGTCGAAAACATGCGGGGCATAGCTCTTGCCGAGTTGGCGCATCAGGCGCGCCGCTTCGGGGATCGTCGCGTTGACGCGGGCGTCGTCCGCGCCGTAGAGGCCGAGCACGGGCGCCCGTATCCGTCCCAGGGTCTTGCGCTCCGGCGACGTTCCGTAATAGACGACTGCGGCGGCCACGCGGTCTTCGTTCCCGGCGAATTCGAAGCTCGCCGCCCCGCCCCAGCAAAATCCGATGCAGCCGTACTTGCCGTTGGAGGAGGGCAGGGAAGTCGCGTAACGCGCTGCCGAGGTCAGTCTGCGCACCACGTCTTCGGTGCGGCGCTCGCGGATCAGCTTGACCGCCTCCTGCGGATCTTCGGGCGTGCGTCCCGTGCGTCCGTAGCCGCTCAGCAGATCGGGCGCGACGGCGATGAAGCCTTCGGCGGCGAGTTGATCGGCTACGGCGCGGACCCAGTCGGTCAAGCCGAAGATCTCGTGGATCACGATGACGGTCGGGGCGCGCGTCGCCCGCTCGGGGTACGACACCCAAGCGTGAACCGAGTCGCTCCACGAATCGTTGCGGCCTTCGCCGATTTCGATCCATTCGCCATGGCGCGGGGAAGCGTTCAGTCTCGCGGCGGCGGATTCGGCATCGGCCGGAAGCGCGCCTCTTCCGTCGTGGGAAGCGGCCCAAGTCCAAGCTGCGGCGGCGAGCAGCGCCGCCGGGACGGCTCGAAGTTTCATATGAATTTCCGCCGCTTATGATAGCGCGCTGCGGGCGCAACAAGGGTTCTACAGCGTTTTTTCCCGCCCGGTTTCATAGACGACGTTGCCGTCCACGTCATGGAATCGGAAAGTAATCTTGCTCTTGCCCAGCATCTTCTCGGTCGTTACCGACAGGAACCCGCCGGCTACGCGGTGAAAGCGGTGGTATCGGCGGTCCTGGCCGGGGGTGCCGCCGGCGTGCTCGTCCGTCGCCGGCCCGGAGGAGAACTCGTGGACGCCCGTTGTCGGATGAACCGAATGATACTGCCAGTGCCGGTCGCCGCAGGCGATAAAGAAGTTGTCCGGCAAGTTGTCGGCGAACCAGCGGCGGATTTCGTCGCCTTCGTGGGTGAAGCCCGCATTGGCGTGATTGTCGTTTTTATTGCTGCGGTCGGGGCCGACGATCGGCGTCGGGCTCACCAGCACTTTCCAATCCGCGTCGCTGGTCAGCAGCGTCTGCTTGAGCCAGCGTTTTTGATCCTCTCCCCAAATGCTCTTGCCGGGGCCGTCTTCCATGTTGTTGGGGGAACGAAAATCGCGACCTTCGACGACCCATACTTGCAGTCCCTTGCCCCAGCGGAAGGTGCGGTACGGCGATTCGCTCATCGGGACTTGCTCGCTGTAAACTTTCAGCCCTTGCTCCCAACTGAAGGTCCCCATGTACTCGCGGCTCATTCCCGGCCAGTTGTCGTTGTGGTACGAGTCGTGGTCGTCTTTCTCCCAGTAGCCCGGCACGCTGAGATGAAACTTCAGGATCGTTGGAAAGCTGTACATGCGGTGCCAGTGGAACCGCGCCAAGTCGATCGAGGTCGCGAGCGGCGCGTCGCTGTCGTAGTAAATCGTGTCGCCCGTCGGAACGATGAATTTCGGCGCCAGCTTCAGCATGGCCGGATATATCTTGTAGCCGTCGGGATGGTCGTGGTCGCGGTTGGCTTGCCCCGTGACCACGGTGAACGTGACCGTGGCGTATTCGTTCTCGGGAGGCGCGGTCTCGAAGCGTCCGTTCAGCAACTCGTGAAGCACGCTGCCCTCGACGTTGGAAGTTTCGGTCTCGATGTAATAGACGGTTGCCGGCTTCAATCCGCTGAGCTTGAAGTGGTGCGTGTAGTCGTCTTCGGCGTTAACCTCGAACCATTCGCTCTCGACGGGATCGAAGAAGTTGACGTTGTCCGCATAGCGCAAACGCACGCGGCCGGGGGCTCCGGGAACGGAGTTTTGCAGGTCGCGCGGGTTGAGTTGCTCGACGGGCTCCTCCGGCTTGGGCTTGACCGCGCGGGCGCGGATGGCGATCCCGTCGGCGCGGCGGCTCGCGGATTCGGTAACCCGCGTCCAAACGATCGCCGTGGTTGACGTCACCTCGCCGACCTTGATTCCGGTCGCCTGCCGGGATTCTTGCAGATACTCGACGTTCGAGCCGCAGCCGGCGGCCAGAACGAGGGAAACGAGGCTCGACAGTAAGCAGCGCATGGGGGCATTGTAAAGGAAACGGCGGGCGCGCCGTCAGTCCCCCGGGCCGCGGCGGCGGTCCGTCGCGCGCATCTCCTCGAGAATCGCTTCGATCCGCTCCAGGCGGTCCCGGAGTTCTATGAGCTTGACGTCTTCGCCGATGAAGTATGCGCTGACGGCGGCGGCCAGCGTGGACAGCAGCCCCAATCCCGACAACATCAGGACAACGGCGAGCAGGCGTCCCAGCAGCGTCTGCGGAGTGATGTCGCCGTAGCCGACCGTGCTTACCGTGACCAGCGCCCACCACAGGCCGTCCAGAAAGCTGTGGTTGACCGTCCGCGGTTCGAGAACGACCAGCAATCCCGCGCCCAGGGCGGCCAGGGTCAAGGTCAAGGCGCCCATGTAGATTACGCTTTGGACTCCGGCCATACGGCGCAAGGAGCGTATGCTGCGCAAAAGCACCGCCGACACCCGAATCAGCCGTAGTAAACGAACCGCCCGGGCAATCCGCACGACGCGGATCGAGGCGAGCAGGTCGGGCAGCAGCGGGAACGAGACGACGACGATCAGCAGTCCGAGGATGTTGCGCAGGCAGTAGCGCGCGCGGTTCGCGGCCGTGAATCCCAGCAATCCGAAGTCCAGGACGAATATCGACCAGACCGCCCAATCAGCGATGACGATCCATTGCTGCGTTTCGCCCAACTCTTGGGCGATCACGATCGGAATCGTCGCCAGCGCGGCCGGAACCACCAACAGATCGAGGGGTCTTTCCAGGCGCTTGCGCAGCGCTTCGTATTGCGGTCGCGTGTTGCCGTGCATACAAGGTGATCTTGAGGACAAGGATATACTTTTGACATGCGCGCTGTTTGGATCGCCGTTGTGCCGGCGCTCTGCGCAGTCGCTTCCGGGCAACTCAAGAACCCGGACGAGCGGCCGCCGGCGGAGGCGCCGGCAATGGTCGACGAAGACGAAGAATTCGTCGCTCCGACCGAATATGTCTTCAATCCGATTCAGGCGCAATACGAGATGAAGGTCGGCGACCACTACGCCAAGAAGGGCAGCCACCGCGCCGCCGTCGGCCGCTATATCGAGGCGACTCGTTGGAACCCTTCCTTCGCCCTGGCGTTCTGGAAGCTCGGGCGGTCGCGCGAAAAGCTCGATCAGCCGGCGCAGGCGCTGGAGGCGTACAAGACGTTTCTGGGTCTGGAAAGCACGGGCAACCGGGCGAAGCAGGTTCGCAGGCGGGTAGTCGAGTTGGAGAAAGCGGTCGAAGAGCTTCCCCCGGCCGATCCCGGCGCCAAGTCCGCGGATACCGCGACCGCGGGGCCATAAATTCGCGGCGCCCTGCTATCCACTACACTGGCACAAGCGATGTCTTTGCGGAAATTGCTGTTCCGGTCGCTGGTCCATTACCGTTCGCTCCACGCCGCGGTCGCTTGCGGCGTTGCGGTCGGCGCGGCGGTGTTGGCGGGCGCGTTGCTGGTCGGCGATTCGGTGCGCGGCAGCCTGCGCGGCTTGACGCTCGACCGGCTGGGGGCGATCGACCACGCGCTGGTTGCCGAGCGCTATTTCCGCCGGGAGCTTGCGGCTGAGATTGCCGGATTCGACCGCGTTTCCGCCGGCATTTTGATTCGCGGCAGCGTCGAGAACGCGCAGACGGGCGCGCGCGCTTCCAAAGTCAATATCCACGGCGTGGACGAAACTTTTTGGGGGTTCTACGGCCTGCCGGCGCCCGCGATCGGGACGCGGGAGATCGTCATCAACACGATGCTGGCCCGCGAGTTGGGCGCGGCGGAGGGCGACGCGGTCCTGCTGCGCTTTCAGGCCGACACGCTGGTTCCGGCCGAATCGGTGATGGGCCGCAAGACGGACAACGTCCGCCTGCTGCGGCTGAAGGTCGTAAAGATTCTGGACAACCGCGGGCCGGGCCGCTTCGGCCTCTCGCCGAACCAGCAGTTGCCGTTCAACGTCTTCGTCAGCAGCGGCGTTCTGCAGCAGGGTCTGGACCGGCCCGGGCGCGCCAACGCGCTTTTCGCGGCGGGCGGCGCCGCCGCAGACCTGCGCGCGTCGTTCGCCGAGGCGGTTTCTTTCGACGATCTGGAAATCGAGGTCCGTCCGCTCGACAGCCGGCGGCAAATCGCCGTGCAGACCGGACGCATCGTCTTGGAGCGGCATGCCGCCGAGTGGATCGAAAGCGCGGCCGAGGCGGCGGGGCTCGACTCCGTTCAGGCGCTCACCTACCTGGCGAACGCCATCGAGTCGGGCGGCCGCTCGATCCCGTATTCGACCGTGACGGCGCTCGAAGAGTTGCCCGCGGGTTTGCGCCTCGCCGGCGGGCAGGCCGTTCCCGCGCTTGCCGGGGACGACCTGTTGCTCAACCGCTGGGCGACCGACGATCTGCGGGCGCAGCCCGGCGACGAAGTGACGTTGAGCTACTACGAGTTGGGTCCCGAGGGGACGCTGGTCACGGGGCGGAGGCGGTTCCGTCTCAAGGGAGTTGTCGAGATGTCCGGTCCGGCGCTCGACCGCGACCTGGCCCCGCAATACAAGGGCATGTCCGACGCCGAGCGCATCGGCGATTGGGACCCGCCGTTTCCCGTCGATCTCGGCCTGATTCGGGACAAGGACGAGGACTATTGGGACAGATACCGCGCCGCGCCCAAGGCTTACGTAGCGCTGGAGACGGCGAAGCAATTGTGGTCGAACCGCTTCGGGCAACTTACCTCGCTCCGGCTCGCTCCCGCCGCCGGCGTAAGCCTCGCCCAAGCCGCCTCGCGGTTTCGAGACGAAGCGCGGAAGCGCATCGACCCGGCGGCGTTCGGTCTGGCCTTTCAGTCGGTGAAGCAACAGGGGCTCGAGGCGTCTTCGGGCGCGACCGATTTCTCGGGCCTGTTCATCGGCTTCAGCATCTTTCTCATCGCTTCGGCCGCGATGCTCGTGGCGCTGCTTTTCCGGCTCGGCGTCGAGCGCCGCTCGAAAGAGGTCGGCTTGCTGCTGGCCGCCGGGCAAAGGCCGGGGCGCGTGCGGCGGCTATTGCTCGCGGAAGGCGCGCTGATCGCCGCGGCGGGCTGCCTGATCGGGATTCCCGGGGCCGTCGCCTACGCGGCGCTGATGGTGTACGGCCTGCGCACGTGGTGGAGCGCCGCCGTCGGCGGCTCGTTTCTCGAGCTGCACGTCGAGCCTGCAAGCTTGGTTTTCGGCGCGGTGGGCGCGTTCCTGCTGATGGTGCTTTCCGTTTGGCTTTCCGTGCGCAAGCTGGAGCGCCTTGCCCCGCGGTCGCTGTTGTCGGGCGCCGCGGAAGCTCCGGCGTGGGGCGAAGGCCGCCGCAAGAGCGTCAGGCGCTTGAAACGGATCGCGCTTGCCGCGGCATTGCTCGCGCTCGGCATGTTGGCGGGGTCTTTCGGAACCGGCGCGAGCGCCCGGCTGGGAGCGTTCTTCGGCGCGGGGACCCTCGCCCTGACGGCCGCGATAGCGTACTTCCGTTATAGGCTGCTCGCTCCGGCGCGATCCGTTGAGGCGGCGGCCGGCATCGGCCGGCTGGGCATCCGCAACGGCGCGCGCCATCCGACGCGCAGCGTGCTCTCGGTCGCCTTGGTGGCCTGCGCCGCGTTTCTGATCGCGACGGTCGCCATGTACCGCCAGGACGTGACCTCGCAAGAGCCTGCGCGCAATTCCGGCGACGGGGGGTTCCGCTTGATCGCCGAGTCGGACCTGCCGATTTTCCGGGGAGAGCTTCAGGAGGACGCCGCAGACGGCCTTGCATCGATGACCGTATTCCCCCTCCGCCGCAAGCCGGGGGAAGACGCAAGTTGCCTGAATCTGTACCAACCGTCGAAGCCGACCTTGCTGGGCGCGCCGCAAGAGCTTATCGCCCGCGGCGGCTTTGCTTTTCAAGGCGCGCTGGCCGAAACGGAGGCCGAGAAGGAAAACCCCTGGCTGCTTCTCGAAAAGGACTTCGACGGGGCGATCCCTGTTTTCGGCGATATGAACTCGGTCATGTGGATCCTGCACCTCGCGCTCGGCCGGGAATTGACCGTGACCGACGACTCCGGACAGGAGAGGCGTCTGCTGATTGCCGGGCTGCTCGCGCACAGCGTCTTTCAATCGGAGTTGATTATGTCCGAGGAGAATTTTCTGCGCATGGCGCCCGGACACAGCGGATTTCACACGCTCCTGGTCGAGACGGATGCGGACGATGCCGCGCTCGCGCTCGAGGAGGCGTTTGCCGACCGCGGCCTCGACGCCGTGCGCTCCGCCGACCGTCTCGCCGGTTTCCTGGTGGTGCAGAATACTTACCTCAGCACGTTCCAGACGCTCGGCGGGTTGGGCTTGCTGCTCGGCGTCTTGGGGCTTGCCGTGGTCATGATCCGCAACGTGCTGGAGCGGCGCGGCGAGTTGGCGCTGCTCCAGGCGGTCGGTTTCGCGGAACGCTCGATCACCAAGCTGGTTTTGTCGGAAAACTCATTTTTGCTCCTCTTCGGCATGACGGCCGGGAGCCTGTCCGGGCTGCTCGCCGTGACGCCGCATCTGCTCAGCGGCGCAGCCGATCCGCCTTGGCTTTCGTTCGCGGCTATGCTGGCCGGCATTGCCGCCGCCGGGCTGCTCGCCGGCGCCGGCGCGGCGGCGGTCAGCCTGCGCTCGCCGCTGCTCGAGGGATTGCGCCGCGACTGAACGCGGCGCGCGTTTACGATGAAACCGATTTCCCGTCCTGTGGGACTGACATCAACGGAATAGCCAAGGGGTTTCGCAGGTTCATCGCTCAATGATTATTCCTTCCTTGTATTGAAAGCTCTGGCAAGCGCCCCCTCGGCGACCGCGACCAACCCTTCTGTTTTCAGTCTCAGGTCGAATGAGCCGGACGCTATTGCGTCCAATCGATTCAGGTCTGTTTCCGGAGACAACGCCAAGTAGGACATGGCCTGACCGAAGCTGGATCCGCGTAAGTTTGGCGGACGAAGATAAAAGAAGCGGCTCTGTCCATCGTCCGTTAGCTTGGCTGCAAATCCCTCCCCTTCGTAATATACGATCGAAAGTACGGACTCCTCGGCCTTCTCGTTCGACCGATCCGCGTTCAGTTCCTGCAACGCAAGTTCGAGCGCGCGCAAAGCTTCTTCGTTTTGATCGAACTTGGCCAAGACAGTTGCAATTGCCATACGAGCATGCGGTCGAAGACGATCGGGAATGCTTTCCGCCGTGCCGACCGCAAGTTGTAAGGCTCTCTCGGCGTCGTCGCGATCCTCGGCGGCCGATCCATTCTCGGCGTTCCTTGACCTCGCCCAGTAGGCAGCGGCCAAGTTCAATGCCCCAAGAACCCGATACAAATTGTTCTTCAGCGATGCCACCCTGGCGGCGGTATTCACCAAGTTATTGTTTGCAGTCAACGCCGTGGCGCGTTTGAACTCCATGATGTTCAAGAGCGGTCGGCGAAGCTCGGGGCTCAGGTCATTGAGAAGCTCCGCCGCTCGCCGAAACTCGCCTCTACGGATGCGGGTAACGCAGAGCGCAAACGCCAGTCGGGACCTGGTTCTTTCGTCAACTGCCGCCCCCAATTCCGCTTCCATGCTCGCCAAAGCATCGCTTTCGGTAACGGGGCGAAGCCGCTCCCGGAGTTGCGATAATCGACTGCGAGTTCCCGTTGAAGCGGCCCGGGTATCCAGTAAGCTATGGAGCAACGGCGTCTGTTTAGGAGCGTTCGTCTCTGCCCACGACGCCAGTTGCGCCGCCAAGGCGAACGATTCGGGATCTTGGCTGAGTGGCGTTCCCCGCATCGAGAATCTATCAGCAGCAGCTCCAAGATATAGATTCGCCAATTCGTTGGGGAATCCCGGTCGAACCCTGGAAAATTCATAAGCTTGGCCGGCAGCCAGCGGCATTACCACGACCGTGCCGTCCAGCGCAAATTTCGGGCCGAAAACGTAATTTCCCAAGGTGAAGAGATCCGCAGCGGCGCCGGCCGACGCCGCGCCCAGCAGGGCTTCTCGGAAGAGTCCGTCAGCGTCGGCCGGCAGTTGTCGTCGAAGTTCCCACAGGCCTTCTACGAACGCCAGTTGCCTATAGTTGGGCAGGGTATGGAATTGACTTGCGGCGCCGCGAGCCAACCGGGCCGCCTGGCGAGGATCGGTCGCCACGCTCGCCATGGCCGCCTCGAGCCGCGCTCTTGCAGGGACATCGGATGCCGGTCCGTGACGAATCGGGGCGCGGTCGCGAAAGCCGGGGTGGCAGCGCAACGCAGCAGCCGCCAATCTCGAAAGCGTTTGCAACGACGACTCTTCGTTCAAGTCGAAATCGAACCCGGCGGCCACGGAATAGGCCGTCTCGAAAACGCGAACGCCGAGTTCCCGGTCGTAGCGGCATGCGGTAGCTCCCAGGCTCGAGAGCGCATCGATAGCCTCGGGTCCCCAGCGCATCGACTGCAGTCGACCCGCCAATTCGTCCACCCTATCGATCGCGTTCGCCTGCTCGTCGGCGTAGTCACTGTCGGAACTGCCGCTATCGGACTTCTGGCCCTGAACGCGAGGCGAACACATAAGAAGGGCCGCAAGCAGCGCTGCTGGAACTTTCGAAAGGCGTTGAACCATCTTTCGTACCGCTCCTTTCTTCCTTCGTTTAGCATAGATGGTCGAAGCGGCGGCCCTTCGGCATGGCGGCTGGGAGCCTGTCCGGGCTGCTCGCTATGACGCCGCGACTGAATGCGGCGCGTGTTTACGATGAAACCGACTTCCCGCATTGTGGAGCTTGCCGATCATGACCCATAAAACCGCTTGGCTGCTCGTTGCCGCCGTGTCTCTGCCGCTGTTCTACTCGCTTCGGGCGCAACAGGCCGACAGGTCGAGAATGACGCTCGACCGGCGGCTCGAAGCCATCGAAGCCCGCCTCGATACGATGGAAAAGCGCGTCGCGGAGTTGTCGCCGCCGGCGGCGCTCGCCAACTCGGCCGAAGCGAAGCTCGACCGGCTGGAAGTGCGCGTAATCCGCCTGGAAGAGAGTCCGTCCCCGTGGGTCGGGGCCAACTCGCCCGGCCGGCAAATGGAGGCGCGCATCCGCTCGCTGGAGCGTCAAATCGCGCGCCTGCGGCAGCGGCCCTGAGCGGCGCGGAGATCGCAGGTGAGCGAACGGTTCGCCGAGGCCTTTGCCTTCGCCTGCCGCCTGCATCGCGGGCAAGCGCGCAAGGTTTCGGGCGTCCCCTACATATCCCATCTGCTGGCCGTCGCCGCGCTCGTGCTCGAGGCCGGGGGCGACGAGGACGAGGCGATCGCGGCGCTGCTGCACGATGCCGTCGAGGATCGAGGCGGCGCCGAGACGCGGGAGAAGATACGCGCCCGCTTCGGCGCAAGAGTCGCCGCGATTGTCGACGGCTGTTCGGACACCGACCGGACGCCCAAGCCGCCCTGGAAGCAGCGCAAGCTCGCTTACATCGCCCGCCTTGCGGACGCCGGCCCTTCCGTGCTGCTGGTTGTATCCGCCGACAAGCTGCACAACGCCCGCTCGCTGCTCGCTGCATACCGGGAAACCGGCGAAGCCATCTGGAAACACTTCAGGGGCGGGCGGGACGGGACGTTGTGGCACTACCGCGCGGCGGCCGAAGCGATTCGCGATGCGGGCGGCACGCCGCTCTCCGCCGATTTGGAGCGGACCGTCGCGGAGTTGGAGCGGGCGGCGGCCAAGCGTTAACAGTCCGTGGTGAAAGTCACGCAAGCGTCGTTACGCGCCCGGGAAGCGATGAAGCGCCGTGTAGTCTCTCCAGGAACTCGGCGCCGCGCACCCTGCCCGAGAGGCAAGCAAAGGCGCGTAACCCTTTGGGCGGCAGGCGTTTACGGCCGTCGGCTTCGTCCTTCGTCGGGGGCGATCTCCCGGATCGCCTCCCTCCTCGCTTCTCGCCGAACGACCGCAGGAGCCTGCCGCGCCACCCACGGGACTTTCACCACGGACTGCTAGGCGCCCGTCTCAGCACTCAAGATAAGATCGACCGGTCAACGGACCGCGAACCGGTCGCCGCGGAGCGCAATCAGCCTTCGCCCCGTCCCGGCTTGACTCTCGAGTTGGCTGCTTGCAGGAAAGCCATGAGGCTTGCTACCAGGACATAGCCTCCCAATTCCGGTTTGTCTGTTACAGAGAGATACAGCCCGAAAATGAGACCTAAAACGGAAGCGCCGATAACGATTCCGTCCTTGATGCTCTGATGTCTCAAAATTCTGAGGCGGAATTCGTGATCGCGTTGACTCTGCTTGTCGCGGTTTGCCAGATGCTGCTTGAAGCCTTCCAGTTTGATGTTCTCGTTGTGCTTAGCGGCTTCAGCCAGGATTCCGGCCGTTTCCGGATACGGCCGACGGTTGTGCGCGAGATACGACCGGCGACTGCCAGCAGTTCCTTTCCGCCTTCCCGGGCTGTAAGCTTCTTCAGGACATTTGTAACGTCTTCCGGGGACATATCTCCAGGGTTGAGACTGCCTGTTTCGCCAGCGGTTTCGACCGCTTCGTCACCGGTTGTTTCATCGCTTTTGGCAGAATCGATCTCGTCTCCGGTCATGTCACCGGCCCCTCGGCCTGCTCCCGGCGAGCATCCTGACTAAAAGAGCATTGAATCTCAAAAGCATCTCGGCTTGCGCGGTCTCGCGGTCTATGCTCTCCACATAAAAGCTGTCGGAGCTTGCGTTAGCCGGAAGCACTCTGGGTACGCTGTCCGCATCCGCTTTCCTCATTGCATCGGCTTCCCGGATTGCCTCGTCAAGGGAAAGCGGCGTTCGATCGTAACGGCCGATGTCGAACGCATCGTATTCCGGTAGGTCGAAGTCGTGCATGGACAAACTTATATTACAGCACTTGACGGATACCGGTCGTAAGCGGACAGTTGGTTTGGGATAGTTGGTCTCCAGGTTTGCAACGGGTTTTGAGGTTTGGGCCGCTTTTGCCCAAGGCCGCCGGTCGCGGATCGGAAAGGCCGGCGGCGGACCCGCGCTAAAGATCGGCTTCGGTCTCCATCATGCGCAGAAGCTCCGGGTCGAGATCGGCGAGGGCTTGGCGCACGCGGTCCAACTCGCGGCGCGCGGCGTCGAGCTCGCTGCCGACCCGCTTGCGCAATTCGAGGATCAGGTTGCGGCCCATGCCGCGGGCCGCTTCCGCTTCGCGCTTGATCTCCGCCAGAGACGAAGCGTGAAGCTCGCCGAGGGCGGCATGCATTTCGCGGATGCGGTAGCGCGTCCAGGCGATTTGCCGGTCGGCCCCGGCCAGCAGCGCATGAGGATCGTTGCCGGAGACCGGGCTGCGCTGCGCTTCCCAATGCTCGAGCAGCCATTGCAGCCGCCGCGCGTCGTTCGCGCGGTAGGCGAGCGTGGCTTCGGCCATGAACTCGTGGCGCCGCCCGCGGTCTTCGCCGTCCACGGCCAAATCGGGATGGATGCGGCGAGCGAGGGCGCGGAACAGACGGCGAAGCTCGCCGTCGGGCTGGAATACGTCCGTTTCCGGTTCTTCGGGCCGGGCGCTCTCCGCTTGCGGGGCGCGGCCGCGGCGCAGGGCGTCCCAGGCGCGGTCGATCTTTCCGCGGAGCCGTTCCAACTCGTCGTAGCGCGCGCCGACGGCGGGCTTGTAGCGGCGCTCGAACTGCCGCAGCGCAGCGGCTTCGGCGTTGTACTCGTCTTCGAGGGCGCGCAGCTTGCGGCGCAAATCGAGCAGCAGGCCGCGGCGCGCGAACAAGGCGTCGTTGAGCGGGGGCTCGTAGCGGACCAGGGCCGTGGTCACGCCGCGTCTCCCGCGAACGTTTGGCGCACGGAACCGCGGATGACGCGCGGCACGGCGCTCCACTCGCGCCGCTCGCGCACGGCGGTAGCCGATACGGCGTCGTAATGCGCTGCAATCTCGAAAGGGTGAATTCGCCCGGCGTGGCGCGGCGCCGGCGCATACGTTCCCGCGCGCGAGCCGACCAGGAGTTGAAAATGCCGCAACTGCTCGTCGAACGAAGGCGCGCCGCCGTAGTCCCAGGATACGAAGCGCTCGGCTGCGTCGCGGCCGCCGATGACGTACAACTCGACGGATTCCGGGACCTGCTCGCGGAACTCCTGCACGATCTCGCCGACCAGGCTGCGCTCGCAGGAAGCGGCGAGCCGGGCGCCGTCGCCTTGGGCGAGCAGCTTGATCCATTCGAGGCGTTGCGCGAACCCGTTGCGGTCGAGCCTCTTGTGCGGCAAGGTTTGCGGCAGCACGAAGGCTACCTGATCCAGCGCAAACCGCTCTTGCGCGGCATCGGCCAAGGCGACGTGGGCGACGGTCGGCGGGTGGAACGCTGCGGGCAGAATGCCCAGGCGCGCTTGCGCCGCCAGTCTCCCTTGGACGAAGCGGATCACTACTGCAGGTAGGGGCCGAGAACGCGGTCGATCTCGGCGTCGGTCCATGCGTTGACGGCAACGCCCTTGTGCAGCGACCAGACCTCGAGGTGGTCGCTGAACTCGTCGGGCTGCAGCGTGCGCAGCGGCCCCAGCGTCTCGAGCTCCAGAAACCGCTCGTTGGCAAAGGTCTCGTACGACGCCCCCATGTCGGGGTACTCCCGGCCGGCCGGCGCCCGATATTTCTTGACGAACAGGCTGCCGTCGAGCAGGTAGGCGCCCCGCGTCTCGGGGTTGAACAGGCCGATCTTTTCGGGGTCGGCATTGTTCGCGTCCTGCCGCAGGACGATGTACTTTTCGAGCCAGCTCCAACGCGGATCGCTCATGTTCGTAAAGGCGAAAACGATCAACGGATTTGTCGGCGCGAGCACTTCGGGATGGGTTCCGCGCGGCGGCAGCGTGGTCACCGCGACCCCGCCCGGCGCCATCATCGAGAGCGCCCAGGGAGCGATGCGCAGGGGCCAGATCGTCTTGTTGGTAAGCCGGTGACGCACCTGAACCTCGCTGCCGGTTTCCGCGAGCTCGACCTCGATCTGTTTTTGGACGCCGGTATGCTCGACGGGGGCGCGCGCCGTGAGGACGTTTCCCGCGATGCGGATGTCCACCGGCTCATTGTCGGCGCCGTAGCTGTACACCGGGTCTTCAGGGCCGACCCAAAGCCGGCTGCCGCCGAACAAGCGCCACTGCTCGCCGCCGGTCTTGCCGAGGTCTTCTTCGAGCTCGACGAACATGTTGCGGCCGCCGATAAAGCCGTAGCGGATGATGCGCGGGCCGACGTCCGCGGTGACGATCAACTCGACCTCGCCGTTGGCGACGCGGTAGCAGTTCGGCCAACCTCGGTATGCGGTTTTTTCGATGGTCACGGCGGCAATGAGCGGCGCGGGCGTCAATGTTGCAAGGACAAAAAGAAAGGTTCTCGCTGTCACGGCGAATCGGTTAATAAGTGGCTCGCCCGCCGCTGACATCGTAGCACTGGCCCGTCACGAAGGAACAGTCGGGACTGGCCAGAAAATGCGCGACCGCGGCGACTTCTTCGATCGTGCCCGTGCGGCCCCTGGGGATCTTCGAGGTCATGTAGGCGACCTGTTCTTCGGTAATCTGGTCGAGTATCGGCGTGCGGATCACCGTCGGACTGATCGCGTTGACGCAGATGTTGTAGCCGGCCGTTTCTTTTCCCAGCGACTTCGAGAGCGCGATGACCCCGGACTTGGACGCCGAATAGGCGGTCATGTTGGGGTTGCCTTCCTTGCCGGCCAATGAGGCGATGTTGACGATCCGCCCGTAGTTGTTGGCGATCATGTGCGCGGTTACGGCGCGGCAGCAGTAGAAGACGCCGTTGAGGTTGACGTCGATGACGGAATGCCAGTCCTCGTCGCTCTGCTCCTGGATGGGGGCGGCTTTCCCGG
This sequence comes from Bryobacterales bacterium, assembly GCA_965214915.1. Taxonomy (GTDB): domain Bacteria; phylum Acidobacteriota; class Terriglobia; order Bryobacterales; family UBA6623; genus CATQHP01. The sequence goes on from CBDCCP010000003.1 coordinate 593,567, forward strand.
CGATGCCGGCGCAATTGACGAGGATGTGGAGCCGCCCGCTGTTCTCGATCAAGCTCGCGAACGTGTCCGCCACAGCCGGGCCGTCGGAGACGTCAAGCTTTACCGCCTCGGCCTGCAAGCTTTGGGCGCGCAACTCTTCGGCGGACGCTTCCGCACCCGCGAGGTTGCGGTCCGCGACGATGGCTTGCGCTCCGGCCCGCGCCAGCCGGCGGGCGATGCCTGCGCCGATGCCGCGAGCGGCGCCGGTGACCACGGCCGTCTGGCCGCACAGATCGAAGAAACCGCCGCTCACGACGCGCTAACCCTCCTCGGCAGCGTCGCCGCTCGCGACAGTCTCCGCTGCTTCGGCGGCCTCGGTTTGCGCGCCGCCGTCGGCAGGCTCTTCCTCGGGAGTCAGCGGTTCGTCTTCGCGCCCTTCGGCGCGGACTTCGACTTTGACCGTCGTCTCCACGTCCTTGTAGAAGCGAATGGGGATGTCGTAGTCGCCGACGACGCGCAGGGGCGTCTTCAGGTCGATGCGGTGGCGGTCGATGGCGATCCCCTGCTCAGCCAGAGCGGCGGCGATCTGGCGGTTGGTGACCGAACCGAAGAGTTGATCTTTCTGACCGGCGCGGGCGACGACGCGGACGACAACGCCTTCGAGCGCGGCAGCCTGCTTCTCGGCGTCGCCGCGCAGACGAACCGCCTCGCGCAGCGCCGCCGCCCGCATCTCTTCGAGTTGCTTGAGACTGCCCTTGGCAGCGGGGATGGCCAGCTTCTGCGGGTAGAGGTAGTTGCGGGCGTAGCCGTCGGCGACCTTGACCACCTGGCCGCGGTCGCCCAGCCTGGAGATGTCTTTTTTGAGAATGACTTCGAGCATCGCGGCCTACCCCTGCTTGCCCTTCTTGATTTCGCCGGCGAACGGCAGCAGCGCGATGTTGCGCGCGCGCTTGACTGCCTGCCGCAACTGGCGCTGGTGGTGGGAGCTCAACCCCGTGTGGCGGCGGGGCAGGATTTTGCCGCGGTCGCCGAGGAACTGCTTCAGGTTGTCGACATCTTTGTAATTGATGTCGTCGATCTTGTTGACACTGAAAAAATCGACTTTGCGGCGCCGGAAAAACCGTTTGCCGCCGGCGTTTGCCTGCCGCGGACGGCGGTCGCCCGCCGGTCTCGCTGCGCGGGCGGCGGGGCTTTCGCCGGATGCCTGCCCCGGACGCGGCGCAGCGCCGGCGGGTTGTGCTCCGCCGGGCGCCGCGCTTGCCGGAGATTCCTCGGGGGCCGGCGGGGCCATGGATTCCTGATTCTCAGCCATTTCTTTTCTCCCGATTCTTAATTCTCAATACTTGTTTGCGCTGCCGCCGCTTGGTCGGGAGCGCTGCCCGGTTGCGCCGGGACGGGCGCGCTCGGGGCGGCAGGACGCGGAGCCGCCGGGCGGGGGGTGCTCTGCGGAGCCCGCGCCGCTCTTTTCTCCCTGCGCTTTTTCAGCTTTTCGAGCCGCCGCAGGTCTTCGTCTATGCGGATGGTCATGAACTTGATGACGGCATCGGAGACGCGCAGCCGGCGCTCGATTTCGCGCGGCAGCGAAGACTTGTCTTCCGCCGAGTATTGCATGAAGACGTAGCGCCCGTCGGCAAAGCCGCGGACGGGGTAGGCCAAGCGGCGCTTGCCCCACTCATCCACCTTATCGACAGCGGCGCCGCCTTCCGTCAGCGCCGTCCGGACTTGTTCGACCGCGGCCCGCGTCTCCTCTTCGGGAAGATCGGGCTTGACGATAAACACCAATTCGTAAATTCTCATTGTTCCTCTGTTTGTTGCCCGCGGGCGCGGCGGTTGCAATCCGCCATGGCCTTTTCGGCGCCCTCGGCAAGTAACCGGCGGACAAAGCCCGCCGCTCGGTTTACGATGGCATCCGCTTCATCGAGTTGCTCTCGACGCAACGGACGCAGCAGAAAATCGGCGCCGCTTGCGAGGCGGCGGCCGGGGTGAATGCCGATGCGCAAACGCGCGAAATCCGACGAACCCAGCGAGCCGATGATGGACTTCATGCCGTTATGTCCCGCGGACGAACCCTTGAGCTTGATGCGCAAAGTCTCCCACGGCAGGTCCAGGTCGTCGTAAACGATCAAGAGCCGGTCGAGCGTCAGCTCGTAACGCCGCAACAGCCCCTTGACCGGTCCGCCGCTCAAGTTCATGAACGAGAGCGGTTTGGCGAGAACGACGGATTTGCCGCCGATCGCGCCGAGTCCGACGAGGGCGTTTTCCTCGGGGCGGGTCACCCGAATGCCTTCGTCCTCCGCCAGGCGGTCGATCGTCATATACCCCAGATTGTGGGGCGTCTGCCGATACTCTTCGCCCGGATTCCCCAAACCGACGATAAGAAACTCCGCGCCGGTCTTTTTCCTGCGCCGCCATAACATGATCGACTCCGGCAGCGAAAGCCGGCTTCAGGACTATCAGTCACCTTTCTTGGCCTTTGCTTCCCCGCCGTCCTCGGCAGCCTGTTCCTGCTCGCCGCCTTCTTCGGCGGAGTCAGCGGCGGCGCTTGTCTTCGCAGCCAGGATGTGGAGGATCAACTTATCCTCGGCCTCCGCCAGCTTGTACTTGCCGCTTGCCGGGATGTCGTCGGCGCGGATCGCTTGGCCGACATGCAGATCGGCGATGTCCACCTCGATTTTTTCCGGAATGTCGAGCGGCAGGCACTCGATCGTGACTTCGCGGCTGATCATTTCCTCGAAGCCGCCCTGATTCTTGACGCCGAAGGCTACTCCGACAGGAACGACGGGGACCGCTACCGTGACGGTCTTTTCCAGATCGACCCGTCGCAGATCGACGTGCAGCAGCGCGTGATTCACGGGGTCGATCTGGTAGTCGACGGCCATCGCGGATTCGTTGTCGCCGCCGCCCTTCAAATTCAAAATGCTGTTCCGGCCGGCGGAGCTTTGCAGCAGCCGGGTCATGCGCTTGGTATCGACGGCGATCGCGCGCGGCTCCTTGCTTAAACCGTAAACGATGCCGGGCGTCCATCCTGAGGCGCGGAGGCGCCGCGCTTCGTTCTTGCCGCGCGTAGCGCGCGCCGAAACTTCAAAATCGATTTGGTGTTGCATCTCAATTCGTCTTCTCTTGCCGGGCGTCTTGTCCTGTCGGGCGCAACGGCCGCCGGCAATCGCGGCGCTCCTGAATCCTTATTCGAATAGTACGCTGATCGAGGTCTCGTCGTGGATCGATGCGATTGCTTTGGCCAGCAGCGGAGCTACGCTCAACTGACGGATCTTGCCGCATTCGCGGGCCTGCTTCGAGAGTGGAATCGAGTCGGTAACCACAAGCTCGGTCAGCCCCGATTCTTCAATTCTAGCGACTGCGGAGCCTGAAAGCACGGCATGCGTGCAACTTGCGTAAACCGCGTCCACCCCTTTTTCGAGCAATGCCTCGACGCCCTGAACCAGCGTTCCGGCGGTATCGACCAGGTCGTCCACGATCAGACAGGTGCGTCCTCTGACCTTGCCGATGACGTGCATGACTTCGGCGACGTTCGCTTCCTCGCGGCGCTTGTCGATGATCGCCAGCGGCGCCTTGAGGCGCGCCGCGGTCGCGCGGGCGCGCCGCGTGCCTCCGGCGTCGGGAGAAACCACCGTCAAGCGAGGCAGGTTGAGCTGCGACAGGTAATCCACCATTACCGGGCGTCCGTAAAGGTGATCCACCGGGATATCGAAGAACCCCTGGATCTGCGCCGCATGCAGATCGAGCGTCAATACCCGATCCGCGCCGGCCGTCACCAGCAGGCTTGCCACCAGCTTTGCCGAAATCGGGACGCGCGGCCTGTCTTTGCGGTCCTGCCGCGAATATCCGTAGTAAGGCAGCACCGCCGTGATGCGTTTCGCCGAGGCCCGGCGCAGCGCGTCCAGCATCAGCAACAACTCCATCAAGTTCTTATCCCCGGGCGTGCAGGTCGATTGGACGACGAAAACGTCCCTGCCGCGGACGTTTTCCTCGATCTGCAGATAGATTTCACCGTCGGAAAATGTCCGCAGCATGTGCTTGCCCGGCTCGATCTGCAGGCAATCGCAGATACTTCGGGTCAACTCCGGATTGGCGGAGCCGCTGAAGACGGTCAGACGATCACGATCGGCCATAATACAAAACTCCCGCTCGGCATTCAGGCAATCGGCGGCTGCGCGCCGCGGTACTCGGCGCGCGGCAAGAACCGGCACGCGACGGCCTCGAGCCCCTCGGCCGCGAACGATCGGGCAGCGGCGTCCGCTTCCTTCCCGAACTCGAAGATTCCGAACAAAGCCGAGCCGCTGCCGGACATCGACGCGAGGCGCGCCCCGGCGTCCAGCAGTTGTTGCTTGATGGTTTCGAGTTGCGGGAATTGACGGAAAACAATCTGCTCGAAGTCGTTGGCGATTACCCCTGCGAGGTTCGCAGCGCCCCCGGCATCGTATGCGCGAATCGCTGAACGGAAACTATTTATGATACGGCGCTGCGCTGCGGGTGTCAATTTTCCGGCGGCCCGTTGCGCGAACTGTCGATAAGCCCAGGGGGTCGAGACTGCGATGTCTGGAGTAACGACAACGACGGGGTTGGCGGGCCGGTCCGCGAGCGGATAGACCTCCTCTCCACGGCCGCTGCCGAGCGCCGTGCCGCCAACGAGGAAAAACGGAACGTCGCTGCCCAAGTCGGCCGCGATTTCATGGAGCGCAGCCTCGTCCAAAGGGGGCCGAGCCAGTCCGCCGAGCGCCGTCAGAACGGCCGCCGCGTCGCTCGATCCGCCGCCCAAGCCGGCGCCGGCCGGGATATTTTTCTGCAGTCTGATGCCGACGCGGGCGGTCAGGCCCAAGCGGTCCAACAAGGCCCGCGCCGCGCGCGCCGCGAGATTGTCGTCGTTCTCCAGGTCGGGACGGTTGCAGCGCAACTCGATGCGGGTTGCGGCGGCCGGCTCGCAGGAGACTTCCACCCGGTCCGCGAGCGAAATCGTCTGGAAGACCGTGCGCAACTCGTGATAGCCGTCGGGGCGGCGTCCCAGTATGCGCAGGCCCAGGTTGATTTTGGCCGGGGCCTGCCGGATGACCGTCGGCATGAGGGGCCGCCAAGACGCCTGCCTACGAGTCGTAGTGCAACAGCGCGGCGACATCGTAGCTCGCCAGCTTGCCGCGGCCGTTCAAGAAACCGAGCTCGATGACGAAAGACAACCCCGTGACCGTCCCGCCCAGGTCTTCGATCAATTTGACGCAGGCGGCGGCGGTTCCCCCGGTCGCCAGCAGATCGTCGACGATGAGCACCCGCTGTCCGGGTTGCACGGCGTCGGTGTGAATCTCGAGCGTATCGCTGCCGTACTCGAGGTCGTAGCTGACTTGGGTTGTCTCCGCCGGGAGCTTGCCGGGTTTGCGCACCGGCACGAACCCCACGCCGAGCTCGGAGGCCAGCGGCGGCCCGAACAAAAAGCCGCGGGATTCGATCCCGGCGACCACGTCGATCCGCCGCCCGTCCGCTTGCTCGGCCAGTGAATCGGTGATGAGCTTGAGCCCTCGCGCGCTTTTCAGAGCGGTGGTGATGTCGTAGAACAAAATGCCCGGCTTGGGGAAGTCCGGCACTTCGCGAATCAGAGATTTCAATTCATCCATATCGCTCCGCCCCCGAAGCATCCATGATAACCGAGCCGCGAGGAAGCGCAGGCCGCGCCCGCTCAGAGCTGCGCCGCGATGTAGCGCTCGACCTGCGCTTCCAGCAAGTCGAGAGGCAGCGCTCCGTTGCGCAGGACGGCGTCGTGGAATTCGCGGATGTCGAACTTGCCGCCGAGCCGTTCGCGGGCTTTCGCTTTCAGTTCGAGTATCTTGAGCTGCCCCATCTTATAGGCCAACGCCTGGCCCGGCCAGGCAATGTAGCGCTCCACCTCGCTGACATCGCCCAAATACTCGATCGCCTGCTCGCGGGTCCAGCCGAAGGCATGGATGCCGGTATCGACGACCAGCCGCCGCGCGCGGAACCGCTCGCTGTCCAACGCGCCGAATCGGCTGTACGGATCGTCATAAACGCCGAGCTCGCCGCCCAGCGATTCCGCATACAGCGCCCATCCTTCCGTGTAGGCGGTCGAGTGGTAGATCTTGCGGAACTCGGGCAGCGCCTCGAGCTCGAGTTGCAGCGCGATCTGCAAATGGTGGCCCGGGTTGGTTTCGTGCAGCACCAGCGCCGCTTTGTCGTATTTCGTTTCCGTCTGCGGCCGATAGGTCTTCAAGTTGAACCAGCCCGGTCTCGAGCCGTCCGCGGCGGGGCTGTTGTAGTTCGACGCCGATTCCGCTTCGCGGTCGGCGGGTATCGGCCGGATGCCCACCGGCATGCGCGGCAGTTTCAGAAACAGCCGGGGCAACTCCGGCTGCACGCGCATGGCGATATCCCGGTGATAGACCAGCATTTCTTTCTTGCTCGAAAACATGCGCTCGGGCGAGGAGCGCAGACTCTCCTCGAACTCCGCGACCGTGCCCTCGAACCCGGTTTCGCGGGCGATCGCGGCCATTTCCTTTTCGATCCGCTCGACCTCGCGTTTGCCGATCTCGTGGATTTGCGCGGCGGTCAGGTCGGTTGTCGTGTGGTATTCGATGAAAAACTTGTAGCCGTTTTCCCCGTCGGGCAGGGCGCTTGCGGCGATCGCAGCGCGCGCTTGCGGGGAGTACTCTTCGGCAAAAAACTTCCGCAACTTCTGCCAGGCGGGCAGGAAGTCCCGCTCGTAGATGCGTTCGGCCGCGCCGCTGAGCCGGCGGCGGTCCGCGGGGCCGACCGCCTCGGGAAATTTGTGGAATGCGGCAAGCAGGCTCGATTCGTCGGGCGATTGCGCGGCCTGCGCCCGAAGCTGTTTCCCGATGCGCTCGACGACGAGCGCCGGCTGCGCGATCTCTTCCCCGATGCCTTGGCGCAAGGCGGCGATGTTTTGCTCGACATAGCGGGGAACCGCCCGCAGGCGCGCCAGAATGTTTTCGTAGTCCGCCGGAGTCCGGGCGGGCATTTCTCTGATCGTCAGGTAAACGAGCGTATGCAACCCGAATAACTGGTTCACGCGGGTTAGATAGACTTCGTAGGGCAGGGCGGCGATATCGCGCGCCAGCTTGCCCTTGAGCAACTGCAGGCTGACGCGGTCCTGCTCGTTCAGCGCGTCCGGCTGAAACGCCTCGAGCCGCGACAGAAAACCGCGCATTGCGGCAAGCCGGCGGTCGCGCCCGGACTGCGACCAGTCCCGCCAGCGGTCGTTGTACTCGTTCCGGCCGAGAGAGGTCGCTTCTTCCGGATTCTCCCGAAGGTGCGCTTCGTAATACTCGTCGAACAGGGCGTGAAGCCTTTCATCGGCAGGCTGGGCGGACATGATCGAAGTCAAGCAGAGGACGGCCGCAAGCAGGCGCATAGCCTTGTTGTAGCAGGCAACGCGCGCCCTTTGTGCGAAACAGTCCCTTTCGCCGCCGCTCCGCGGGAACTTCGTGTTAAACTCCGAATACGAGAGGCCCGCGCCATGTTCCCGCGCCTTATTTGGGGCTTGATGCTGCTCGGTCTCGGGGTTCCGTTACCGGCACAAGACGTCGAAGAGGTTGAAGAGGAAGAGATCGACGCGTGCGCGGCGACTGCGGCGTTTCTCAACAGCCCCTCAGGCGTGGCGGTGGACGGCGCGGGCAATGTTTACATCGCCGATCGGGACGACGACCGCGTTCGCAGGGTCGACGCCGTCACAAAGAGGATGAGCGCGATTGCCGGGGCCGGGTTTTCCGGATTCGGCGGAGACGGCGGCCCGGCGACCGAGGCGCGGCTGCATTCTCCCTCCGGCGCAGCGGTGGACGCGGCGGGCAACGTCTATATTGCCGATACTTACAACCACCGCATTCGCAAGGTCGATGCAGCCGAGGGAACAATCGCTACGATTGCCGGTTCCGGTGACTTCTGCTTGAACCTGGATACGATCTGCGGGGACGGCGGCGTGGCGACCTACGCCGTGTTGTTTGCCCCCTCCGGCATAGCCGTGGACGCGGCGGGCGATGTCTATATTGCCGATACTTCCAACCACCGCGTGCGCAAGGTCGCTGCAGGAATCATCGACACGGTCGCAGGGAGCGGGGCTGCGTGGGCCGCGACCGGCGGCTACGCCGGGGACGGCGGTCCGGCGGCCGAGGCGCGGCTGAACCGCCCCCAAGGCGTCGCCGTGGACCGTTGGGGCGGCGTGTACATCGCTGACACGCGCAACCACAGCATTCGCAGGGTTTATCCCGATCCCGACAATCCCGGGCGGAATCTGATCGACACGATCGCGGGGGATGGGAATCCCGGCTACAGCGGGGACGGCGGTCCGGCGGTTTCGGCGCGGCTAAACCATCCCCAAGGCATTGCCGTGGACCCGTCGGGCAACGTTTACATAGCCGACCGGGACAACCACAGCATTCGCAAGATCGAGCGCCGCCCGGGGACGATTACCACGATCGCGGGAACCGGGACGGGCGGATTCAGCGGGGACGACGTTTCGGCGGCCGAAGCGCAACTCAACCGACCCGCCGGCGTGGCTGTGGACAGAGCGTTCAACATTTACATCGCCGACGAAGGCAACCGCCGCATTCGCAAGATCGACTTGAGAGGGACGATGACCACGATCGCGGGGCGCGGAGACCGCGAATCGGGCGGCGGGCCGGCTCCCGAGGTATGCGCGAGTTCCTCCGAGATATCCTTCGCGCTGCCGCAGGATGCCGAGTCGGCTTCCCAAACGGTCGTTTTGTACGTCGTAAGCGGGGACACGGACTTCCAGGTGCGGCCGGGACAACGCTGGATAGCGGCGGCGCCGTTGAGCGGCAGCTTGGCCGAGGACGAAGAGGCGGCGGTCGAAGTCACGGTGAATCCGCTCGGGCTGCGAGTGGGGACGCACCGCGGGTGGCTGTACATCCGCTCCGGAGGGAGCGTCACGGCGCGAGTGGCGGTCGTCTTGGAAGTGCTGCCGCCGCTGGGTCCGGCGGTATCCGAACGCGGCGTGGTCAACGCGGCGGTGATGAGCGCCTTGGGCAGGCCGGGGCTGTTCGGTCCGACGGCGCTGTCCGTGGCGCCGGGCTCGATGATTGCCGTGCTGGGGCAGAACTTCACCGCGGGCGAGCGCATCGAGGCCGCGGGCTTTCCTCTACCGTCGAGCTTGGGCGGAGTGCGGGTGAAGTTCGGCAGCGTTGGCGGCCCGGGCAGCGGCTTGGAGGCGCGGCTGTTCGCGGTGGGGCCGAACCGCATCGACGCGCAGTTGCCCTCCGCGCTGGGCATGGACGCCCTGGAGACGGGCCGGCCCGCGTTGGCGGCTGTGGCGGTGGAGACGGCCGAGGAAAGCAGCTATCCGCGGCAGTTTTATGTGAGCGCCCATGCTCCGGGCATTTTCACGGTGTCGGGGACCGGCAAGGGCCAGGGGGCGGTGGTGTTCGCGGGCGCGGCGACCCTGGCGGCGCCGCGGGGCTACAGTGGGGAGAGCCGTCCGGCGCGGGCCGGAGACGTGGTGGAGATTTACGCCACGGGGCTGGGGCCGGTGGAGCCGCCGATAGCCGACGGCATGAACTCGTGCGAACCCAACGGCATCTGTCCGGCGGACTTCGCCAACGTTGTGCTGCGGCGCACGACGGCGCAGCCTCGAGTGCGCATCGGGGGCTCGTGGGTTGCCGAAGAGGACGTGCTGTTCTCCGGACTGGCGCCGGCGCTGGCCGGCGTGAACGTGGTCGTGGTGAAAGTGCCGCTGCAAAGGTTCGCGCCGTCCGACGCGGCGGGGGTGACAATCGCTATCGGCGGCCGCGAGAGTCCCCGCGGCGTCACGATTGCGGTCGAGTAATCGGGGCGCGATCCGCCGCGGCGCTCGATCGTTGCTATCCTGGCGGTTTCAGCGGCGGTTCCACGCGCAGGAGGATTTCGACTCGTGAGCAAGATTTCACTTTCCGGCCATGTTGCCGTCATTACCGGCGCGAGCAGGGGCTTGGGCCGGCAGATGGCCGAATCGCTGTCCGAAGCGGGCGCGGCCGTTGCGCTGGTCGCGCGCAACAAAACGCTGTTGGACGAGGTAGCCGCGGGCATCCGCGAAAAAGGAGGCGCCGCCGAGCCCATCGTCGCCGATGTGACCGACGAACCGGCGGCGGCGGAGGTGGCGCATGCCGTTACGGAATCTCTGGGCGGTTGCGACATCCTGATCAACAACGCCGGCATCAACAACCGCAAGTCGATCGAGGATTTCACGCTCGATGAGTGGAACGAAATCCTCGGGGTGAATTTGACGGGTCCGTTTCTCATGTCGCGGGCATTCGTCCCCGGCATGAAGAAAAAGGGCTGGGGGCGCATCGTCAACATGACCTCGATCATGTCCCACGTATCTTTGCCGAGCCGCACCGGGTATTCCACGACGAAGGCCGGTCTGCTGGGCTTCACGCGCTCCCTGGCGCTGGAGCTGGCGCCGCACAACATCACGGTAAACGGCATCAGCCCGGGGCCGTTCGCCACCGAGATGAACAAACCCTTGATCCAGGACCCGGAGAAAAACCGGCAGTTTCTGGCCCGGCTGCCGGTCGGCCGCTGGGGCAAGGTCGAGGAAATCGGCCGGCTTGCCGTGTACCTGTGCTCGGAGGACGCGGGCTTTATCACCGGCTCCGATGTCGTGATCGACGGCGGCTGGACGGCGCAATAAGCGCTCCCGCGACCGGCGGCGGACTTACCGCCGGAGGCGGTCCGCATGCATCGCGGCGAAACCGTAGCCCGCCGCTTGCAACGCGGGAACGATTGCGCGGACGGCTTGCAGCGTCTGCGAGCGGTCGGCGGCAGGGCGCGTGTCACGGCCGTCGTGCAGACAGACGATGGCGCCGGGACAGGCGGCGGCGAGCACCCGCGCGGCGATTTTCGGAGCGTTCCATTTCCAGTCGTTGCCGATAACGGTCCAGTGGACGCCGAGCAGCCCCAGATCGGCCAGAACGGGCGCCAGGAACGGCGAGCGCAAGCCGTAAGGAGCGCGGAACAGCCTGGGGCTTACGCCGGTGGCGTCTTCGATCAGGCGTTGCGTTCGCGCAATCTCTTCGCGGACGCGCCGCGGGCCGCAGGCGATCAGCCTGGGGTGCGAATACGTGTGATTTCCGATTGCATGGCCGGCTTCGACGATCGCTCGGGCGGTCGCCGGCCGCCGCGCAACGTTTTTCCCGCAAACGAAGAACGCCGCGGGAATATCGAACCGCGCAAGCAGTTCGAGGAAGCGGGGGGTCTCGTTGCTGGGTCCGTCGTCGAATGTCAGCGCGATGCGGCGGCCGCGCTCCGCGAGCCGGCGGATACTCCCGCCCCGGAGGGAAGCCAAAGGCCGCATAGCGACGATTCTATCGTTTGCAGAGCATTCTTGCCTGTTCGGGAAAGCGCGGCTATACTGAGGTCTTTTAGCGCCCCCGCAGCTTTGGAACGGCGCGGAGAGCCGCGATGCAGCCACACGAAAAGGAGTTTCATTCGCCGCAAAACGAGGCGGCGATGTTCTACGGCATGTTCCTGCGCGGACATTCCGCGGATTCGCTCCGCCGCCAGATCGACATCTCTCCGAAAGTGTTCCGGAAGTGGATGCGCGCGCGGGAGTACGACCAGAGTTTCCGCGAGCAACTCAAGCAGGTGTATATCTACCGCAAGCGCGTGCTGGCGATTTTCGATTCGCTGATCACCTCCGAGCAAGCCGGGCGCGCTTGGCAGTAGGACAAGCTTTTCCGTTGTTGTAATATCCTGGGAGCTTCTTGGGCCGCCTCTCCCGCGGCCGCGTCTGGAGTTATCGCATCATGCCGCTCTACCATCCATCCGGAGAATTCGTCTCTCAGGCCAACGTGTCCGGAATGGACGCTTACCGGGCGCTTTACGAGCGCGCGCGCGTCGACCCCGAAGGGTTCTGGGCCGAGCTCGCCGAGCGGCATCTCGACTGGTTCAAGAAATGGGAGCGGGTGCTCGACAGCTCGGAAGCGCCTTTTTACAAGTGGTTCGTCGGCGGCCGCACCAACATGTCGCACAACTGCCTCGACCGCCATTGCAAGACTTGGCGCAAGAATAAGGCGGCGATCGTTTGGGAAGGCGAGCCGGGCGACGAGCGGATGCTGACTTATCAGGAGCTTTTGCGGCTCGTGGGGCGGTTCGCCAACGTGCTCAAGAATCTCGGCTACAAAGCCGGCGACCGGGCGATCATCTACATGCCGATGATCCCGGAGTTGCCCATCGCCATGCTCGCTTGCGCACGGCTGGGCATTACGCATAGCGTGGTTTTCGGCGGGTTTTCGGCGGAGGCGCTCAAGACCCGCATTCTCGACCTGGACGCGGGCGCCGTGATTACGGCTGACGGCGGTTGGCGGCGGGGCAAGATCGTTCCGCTCAAGCCGGCGGTGGACGAGGCGCTGGCCGACTGTCCGGGCGTGCGCCATGTGGTGGTTTACAAGCGGGCGGGCAATGCGGTCGAACTCGCCGCCGGACGCGATCACTGGTGGCACGATCTGGACGCCGAGGCGAGCGACCGCTGTCCGGCGGCGGAACTCGATGCCGAGCATCCGCTGTATGTGCTGTACACCTCCGGGACGACGGGCAAGCCCAAGGGGATCGTCCACACGACCGGCGGATACCAACTGCAAGTCTCGATGGCCATGCGCTGGGTCTTCGACATCAAGGACGAGGACACCTACTGGTGCGCCGCCGATATCGGTTGGGTTACCGGCCACAGCTACATCGTTTACGGGCCGCTGCTGGCCGGCGCGACCACCGTCATGTACGAGGGCGCGCCCGATTTTCCGGGGCCGGACCGCTTCTGGCGCATCGTCGACAAATACAAGGTCAACGTGTTCTATACCTCGCCCACCGCGGTGCGGGCGTTTATCAGGTTCGGCGTCGAGCATCCCGGGAGGCACGATTTGTCGAGCCTGCGGCTGCTGGGTTCCGTCGGCGAGCCGATCAACCCTTCGGCGTGGGAATGGTACTACAACGTCATCGGCGGCGGGCGCTGCCCCATCGTCGACACTTGGTGGCAGACCGAGACGGGCTCGATCATGGTTTCGCCGCTTCCCGGCGCGACGCCGTTGAAGCCGGGGTCGGGGACCTTCCCGCTGCCCGGCGTCGCGGCCGACGTAGTCGGCGGCGGCGGCGCTCCGGTCGCTCCCGGCAGCGAGGGCTATCTCGTGGTGCGCAAGCCGTGGCCGTCGATGTTTCGCACCTTATGGGGCGATCCGGACCGGTTCCGGCAAACTTACTGGAGCCAAATCCCGGGCGTCTATTTCGTCGGGGACGCGGCGCGCAAGGACGAAGACGGGTATATCTGGGTGCTGGGCCGCGTCGACGACGTGATGAACGTCAGCGGCCACCGGCTTTCGACGGCGGAGTTGGAGTCTTCGCTGGTGCGCCACCCGTCCGTCGCCGAAGCCGCCGTGGTCGGCATGCCGGACGAGTTGACCGGCCAGGCGGTGGCGGCGTTCGTAACGCCGAAACAAGGCGTGGAAGCCGGGGACGATTTGGCCGCCGAGTTGCGTGGGTGGGTCGCCAAGGAAATCGGCAAGTTCGCGCGGCCGAAGCAGATTCGTTTCAGCGACGCGCTGCCGAAAACGCGCTCGGGCAAGATCATGCGGCGCCTCTTGCGCGAAATCGTCACCACCCAAAAGGTCAGCGGCGATATTACCACGCTGGAAGACCTGTCGGTCATCGACCGCCTCGCGGCCGGACAGTCCGAAGACTGAACGCGCCGGGGTAGGGCGGCGGCTCCCCGTCGCCAAGTCATCGACGATTACTTGGGCAATCCCCGCTCATCGTAGAGCGCATCGCCGTGCGCCGCGGCCGAAGGCCCCGGACCCGGCAGCTTAGCGCAGCGCTCTGCGCCGGCGCGCATCTCTTGAATGCGCGCCTCGACGCTGCGCTTGCGCTTCTCGCGCTCCAGGCGTTCGCGCAGCGCGACGGTAATCGCGCCGGTCAACCGAGCCAACTCTCCGGCGAGTTTCGTCGTTCTTGATGTTGAGACTCATCGCCATTCTCCAGGTAGAAAAAATATACATCTTCTACCCTGCGCTATGCCGTGATCGTACGCAACGCCAAACGATCCCGTTCTCGTTCGCTTGGCTACATACCGACTCCCTTTGCCCGCGGCTTGCCCGCTTCTGCCTCGCCGCCGCGCGCCGGGCCGCTTGCACAGACCGCCTCTTCCGCGGGATTTCTACCGCGGACTGCCGAACGAATCGGGGCGGCCGGGGTCAGGCCGCGATCATCGCGTGCGGGTCGATCACGAATTTCTTCGCCGCCCCGCGATCGAAGTCCTTGTAGCCTTGCGGCGCATCGTCAAGTGAAATGACGTTCACGTTGCAGGCCTTCGCCGGGGACGCCTTGCCGTAGAGGATGGCCTGCATCAACTGGCGGTGGTAGGTCATGACCGGGCACTGGCCCGTCATGAAGTGGTGGGATTTCGCCCAGCCGAGACCGATGCGGATGCCCAGATTGCCGATCTTGGCGTTTTCGTCGACGCCGCCGGGGTCGCCCGTGACGTACAGTCCGGGGATGCCGATGCCGCCGCCGGCCCGGGTCACTTCCATCAGCGCGTTGAGCACCGTGGCGGGCCGCTCCACGACGGCCTCCTTGCCGTGGCCGCGGGCCTCGAAGCCGACGCAATCGACGGCGCAATCGACTTCGGGGACGCCGACGATTTGCTCGATTTGGTCAGCCAGACCGGCGTCCGCGCGCAGGTCGACCGTCTCGCAGCCGAAACTCGCGGCCTGCGCCAGCCGTTCGGGGATCATGTCGCCCACGATCACGCAGGCCGCGCCGAGCAACTGGCAGCCGTGCGCGCAGGCCAACCCGACGGGGCCGGCGCCCGCCACGTAAACAATCGATCCCGGCCCGACCCCCGCCGTCACGGCGCCGTGGAATCCTGTCGGAAAAATGTCCGAAAGCAGCGTCAGGTCGCCGATTTTCTCCATCGCCTGGTCTTTGTCGGGGAACTTCAACAAGTTGAAGTCGGCGTAAGGAACCATCACGTACTCGGCCTGGCCGCCGACCCAGCCGCCCATATCGACATAGCCGTACGCGGCCCCCGGACGCGCCGGGTTGACGTTGAGACAGATGCCGGTCTTTTTGTCCTTGCAATTGCGGCAGCGTCCGCAAGCGATATTGAACGGGACCGAGCAAAGGTCGCCGACCTCGATAAATTCGACGTCGCTGCCCGCCTCGACGACCTCGCCGGTAATTTCGTGGCCGAGAATCAGCCCTTCCGGCGCCGTCGTGCGTCCGCGCACCATGTGCTGGTCGCTGCCGCAGATGTTCGTCGAAACGATCTTCAAAATGACGCCGTGCTCGCACTTGCGGTCTCCGAGCGCGAGCTGCGGAAAGTCGATCGACTGGATCTCGACGACCCCGGGCTTGATGTACGCTACTCCGCGATTGGATGCCATTGCTATATCCTCCTCTGCGCCGCCAAGGAATCCCTTTCGTCTTGGCCGGCAATTGCCGGGAGATAGGATACACGGTATGCCCGCGGGATGCAACGCAATGTGCGGGATCAGGACATATGAGACGGCGGGGGAATACCGAAGCTGTGGTTATGAAGGTACTGGATAGGGGAGCGGGAGTCAAGGGCGTCATGGGGGCGGTGGTGGTTGTAGCGGTGGGCGAAGGCGTCGATCAGGGGGTTGAGTTGCTGGAGGCGGTGGGGCAGGGAGTAGACGGAGTAGAACGCGTAGCGCCAGGTGGCTTGCATGCGCTCGACGCGGCCGTTGAGTTGGGGGCTTCGGGGAGGCAGGACGTAGAGGTCGATGCGGCGCTGTTGGCAGGCGTTCTCGAAGTCTTTCTGGAACTCGGAACCGCCGTCGACCTGGATGGCGCGGATGGGGAAGGGGGCGGATTGAACGAGTTTGTCGAGGAAGCGAGCGGCGGAAGCGGAGGTGGCCTGGGAGGCGGCCATAGCAGCGGTCCAGCGGGAGTAGCGATCGAGGGCGGTGAAGTGTTTGATGGTCTTGCCGGGCAGCAGAGTGAGCGAGAGGGTGTCGATCTGGACGGCCTCGCCGGGCGCTTTGGCGGGCAGCGCGGCGCGTAAGCGGCGCGCATAGGGGCGGCGGGCGCGGCGGGTTCGGCCGGGCGGGCGGCGGAAGACGAAGACGGGTTGCAGGCGTCCGCGGCGCACCAGGCGGGCCAGGATGCGCCCGACGGTGCTGTCGGAGAGGGCATGGCCCTCGGCGCGCAACAGCGGGCCGAGCTTGCGTTTGCCCCACACCGGGTTGTCTTCCCGCAGGGCTTCGACGCGCTCCACCAGCGCTGGACTCCAGCGCGGCCGGCACAGCTTGCGGGGCCGTCGGGAACGCAGTTCAGGCTGCTTGCGCCAGCGATAGAGCGTGGCGCGGGATACGCCCACCGCGTCCGCCGCCGCCTGCGCGCTCAGCCCCTGCGCCCTGGCCTCGCGCCAGCGCCGCACCGCGTCGCGCCGGCTCTCCAGGGCCGCATCGACTTTTCCCTCTCCCAACTGCGCCGCAACGCGGGCACTGCTGATAACCTGTCTCGGTAGGCCAAAAACCTGCATGGGGTTCTCCTTTCGCTCGTTGGGTTGTTCTTCTACGAGCTTCGGAGAACCCCACCTGCGGAGGCAACCCCTGGCCGGCCGCCCCCCCTGTCGATCCGGCCGGGCTCCACCTCGAAGAGCGGGCCATCGCCCTCTATGAGCGGTGTACGCGGCGGGACGGAACCCGTCAAGGGTACGCTACGCCGCGCCCTGGCGGGCGCGCCCTTGACTGAACCCGCCCCGCCGCAAAAACTATGACCCGGTAGGAGGGCGATGGCCCTCTGACGCCGGCTCGCGGCGTCTCACATCTATCTGAACCGGCACACGCAAGGTTGCCCGCGGCGGGCTTACGCTCGAAGCGGCGGCGGGTCGGCGGCCCGCTGCAAGGCAAACATTGCTGAACGACTCGCTTGCTTGTCCGCGTACATCCTGCGGTCGCTCGCATCCAGCAATTCCTCGGCGGTCGCGCCGTCGCGGGGATAGAAAGCCGCGCCGACGCTGACCGCCGCGCTCACGTTCACGCCGGGCGCCACTTCGACGGGAACCGCCGAAACCTCTCTTTGGAGCGCGCGAATGCGCTTTTCGAGTCCGCCCGGCGCCGCGCCGGGGAGAACCGCCAGAAATTCGTCGCCGCCGATGCGCCCGACGAAATCGTAGCTGCGCAAGGACTTTTCCAGCTTCCGGGCTGCGCCGACGAGCAGCTTGTCGCCGGCGGCGTGGCCGTAGCGGTCGTTGAGCGGCTTCAAGCCGTCGATATCCAGGAACAGCACGCCCACCGCCGCGCCTTCGCGTTCGGCCCGCGACAGCTCCTGCTCCAGCCTGCGGAACGACGCCCGCGCATTCGGCAGACCGGTCGTTGCGTCGGTTCGGGCGTCGCGAACAAGTTTCTGAACCTCCTGCGAGGCAACAAGCGCCTGCGCCAGCTTGTCCGTAAGCAGACCGACGAACAAGCCGTGCTCGCGGTTCATCCGCTCCGCCCGGCCCGCGGTCAGCAACACCGCGCCGACGTGGCGGCCGGCGTCATGCAGCGGAGCCGCGAGGCTGCTCCGCGCGCCCCGCAGGCAAGCGGCCCGCCCGCCGATGACGGGCGCGCGGCGGCGCTCCGCCGTTAGAAACGGCTCGGCGTCTCTGGCGAACCGCAACCGGGAGCCGCGGCGTTCCGGCAGCCCTTCCACAGCGACCGCGCGGTAGGAGTCGTTCTCCAGAAGATAGATTCCGCCCCGCTCGGCGGAGCAAACGGCGCAGAGCTTCTTGAGGCATCTCGAAAAGCTACGCTTGAAATCGAGGTCCGCCCCCAGCGCTTGCAGGATGTCGTAAAGCGCCGTCAGCCTTTGCGGCGTCCGCGCCAATTCTTGGAGCGCGGCGTGTTTTGCGCGGTCGGCCGCCTCGGTTCCCGTTGCGTATGTCAATTCGTGTGTAAACTCGTCAGGTTGCCGCATGAAAATCCAAAAAATCAGTGTCTATCAAGTCGATCTTCCGCTGCGCGAAGGCAGCTACAACTGGTCCGGGGGGAAATCCGTAGCGGTCTTCGACAGCACGGTCGTGCGCGTCGATACCGATGCCGGCATTACCGGTTACGGCGAAGTCTGCCCTCTCGGGCCTGCTTATCTGTCCGCTTACGCCTCGGGCGCGCGCACGGGAATCGCCGCGATCGCTCCTCATCTGATCGGAGAGACGCCCTGCCAACTCGAAAAGCTCAACCGCCGCATGGATGCCGCGCTCAAGGGCCACCCCTACGCGAAATCGGCCATCGACATCGCCTGTTGGGATATTTTAGGGCAATCCGCCGGCCTGCCCGTCTGCGATCTGCTGGGCGGGCGTTACGGCGGCGACGTCGCGCTCTACCGCGCGATATCTCAGGAATCTCCTGCAGCGATGGCCGCCCGCGTCCGCGAATACCGGGCCGAGGGTTACCGGCGCTTTCAACTGAAAGTCGGCGGCGAGCCCGAAACGGATATCGCGCGCATTCGCGCGGCCGCGGCCGCGCTCCAGCCCGGCGACCGCCTCGTCGCCGACGCCAACACCGGCTGGTTGATGCACGATGCGATGCGGGTCGTCCGCGCCGTAAAAAATGTGGACGTGTATATCGAGCAGCCTTGTCTCTCCTACGCAGAGTGCCTCTCGATTCGCCGCCGCGCCGACCACCCGTTCATACTCGATGAAACTATCGACGGGATCGACGCTCTGTTGCGCGCCCACGCCGACCTGGCCATGGACGTCGTCAACATCAAAATCGGCAAGTTCGGCGGGTTGACCAAGGCGCGCCAAGCGCGCGATCTTTGCGTCTCCCTGGGCATCGCCATGACCATCGAAGATTCCTGGGGCGGAGACATCGCCACGGCCGCCATCGCCC
Organism: Bryobacterales bacterium; assembly: GCA_965214915.1. GTDB lineage: Bacteria > Acidobacteriota > Terriglobia > Bryobacterales > UBA6623 > CATQHP01. The sequence goes on from CBDCCP010000003.1 coordinate 612,397, forward strand.
ATCTCGCGCACAGCACGCCGCCGGAATTTCTCTTCTCCACAACCGACTTCAACAGTTACGTAACCGTCGGCATCGCCCGCGGAGCGCCCCAAAGGCGGAACGGCCGCATGGCCGCTTCCAACGAGCCGGGGTTGGGCATCGCGCCGAAGGCGGACATCCTGGGCAAGCCGGTAATGGAGTTCTCCTGAACGCAGGGGCGATTTCCGTTTCTCGAAACTACGGCTATAGTAAGGAAAACGCCATGCCCGAAAAGACACGCCGCCGCATCCTCGAAAACGCCGCCGGAACCCTTGCCGCCTGGACCGTTCTCAAGCCGGAGTCCGTCCGCGGCGCGCCGGCCAATTCGCAAGTCAAGATCGGCGTGGTGGGAACCGGCCGCCGCGCCACCCGCGTCGGCGGACACTTCGCCAGGAACGAGGGCGCCGCGTTCGAAGCCCTGGCGGACATCTACGACGATCAGCTCGACAACTACCAAGAGGCCCTGCCGGCCGCCCAAAGCGCCAAACGGTACGGCTCGATCAAAGCCCTGCTCGACACGGACGTCGACGCCGTTTACATTGCCACGCCCCCCTATCTGCACCCCGAGCATTTCGAGCTCGCGGTCGCCAGCGGCAAGCATATCCTGCTCGAAAAGCCCGTCGCGGTCGACCCCGCCGGCATTCGACGCTTCCTGGCCGCGGCAAAAAAGATCAAGCCGGGCCAGACAGTGATGGTCGATTTCCAACAGCGCTGGGGCAAGGACTACCGCGAAGCCTACGAGCGCGTCCAGAACGGCGAAATCGGCGACATCCGCATGGTCCGCTCGGCCTGGATCGGCAGCGACCTGCCCCGCCGCAGCGGGCATGCTCCCGAACAAGAGGGGGTGCGCAACTGGCTGTTCTACAAAGAGCGCTCCGGCGACATCATGGTCGAGCAAAACTGCCACAACATCGACGTCGTGCGCTGGTTCACCGGCGTCCACCCGGTCGCCGCCTCCGGCTACGCGGACCGCGCCGTGCGCACGGACATCGGCAATATCGTCGACACTTTGGCCGTCAACTACAAGCAGCCCAACGGCAACGTCTACACCCATTCCGGCAATCAAATCTGCGCGCGCGGCGGTTACCGCGACGTCGGCGAATATTTTTTCGGCACGAAAGGCGTGATGCAAACTTCACGAGGCGGATTCGCCATCTACCGCGAGGGCAACCTCGCCCCCGTCCTCGAACGCAAATCGCAAGGCGACATCACGGTCGATCTCGTGGCCCGCTTCGTGGACGCGGTCCAGGGCAAGGCTCCCGCCGTCAACATGGCGCTGGAATCCGCCGAGAGCACCTTGACGGCGATCATGGGCCGCATCGCCTATGAAACCGAGCGGGTCGTCGCCTGGGACGAAGTCGCCAATCCGTAACCGGGCCGCCCGCGAGCTTCCGCCCGCAATCCGTACTCGAATCGCCGCCTCCGCGTTTTTCGCGCCCCAACTGGCGTATCATGGCTTCGTCATGCGAATTCTGCTGCTGATTCTCGTCTTCTCGCTCAGTCTGCTCGGCGGCGAAATGCCGCTCGTCCCGCCCGAGTCGGTCGGCCTTTCCGCCGAACGCTTGGCGCGGGCGACCCAGGCCATGGAAGAGGACGTTTCCGCCGAACGCATCGCGGGCGCCGTCGGTCTGGTAGCCCGCAAAGGGAAGATCGCCTATTTCGAAGCCCGGGGCATGGCCGACCGCGAAGCCGGGGCGCGGATGCGGCAAGACACGATCGTGCGCATCTACTCCATGTCGAAACCGATTACCAGCGCCGCGCTGATGATGCTCTTCGAGGAAGGCAAATTCCGTCTCAAAGACCCTGTCTCGCGCTACATGCCCGAGTTGAAAGACCTCGAAGTGCTGGTCGACAATCCCGCTTTTCCCGGAGACGCTGACCGCTCCCGTCGCGAGCCCGCCAAGCGCAACATGACGATCCAGGACACCCTGCGCCATACCGCCGGGCTGACCTACGGGTATTTCGGCGGGACATCCGTGGACAGCCTCTACAGGAAAAAGCATCCGTTGTATTGGGACGGCGACCTGAAGGACATGGCGAGCCGCATTGCCGATCTGCCGCTGCTCTACCATCCCGGCGAGAAATTCCACTACAGCATCGCCGTCGATCTGCAGGGCCGCTTGATCGAAGTGCTCTCGGGGCAGCGTTTCGACCGGTTTCTGCAAGAGCGGCTTTTCGACCCGCTGGGCATGAGCGACACCGGCTTCCACGTGCCGCCGAAAAGCCTCGACCGCTTCGCCCAACTCTACTCCCCGCACGGCAAGGAAAAAATCAAGGTCGCCGACCGCGAGGACCGCTACAAGAAGCCCGGAACGTTTTTCTCCGGCGGCGGCGGCCTGGTCTCGACCGCCCGCGACTATCTGCGCTTTTGCCAAATGATGCTCAACGGAGGCGCGCTGGAAGGCAAGCGGTATCTCGGCCGCAAGACCGTCGAGTTGATGACCGCCGACCATCTCGGCGCGGTCGAAACCGAGCGCATCGCCCGCACCGGCTACGGGTTCGGTCTCGGTTTCGCCGTCCATCTCGACCGGGGCGCCAGCGGAGCGATCGCCTCCGTCGGCGAATACAACTGGGGCGGCGCGGCCGGCACCAAGTTCTGGATCGACCCCGCGGAGGACATGATCGGCGTCTACATGGTGCAGATCATTCCGCACAGCGGACTGCGCTACGGCAACATGTTCAAGCAGTACGCCTACCAGTCGATCGTCGATTAGCCCGCGAAGACCGATGTCAGGCCCGGCGGCGCTCGAAGGAGAAAGAGATGCCTCTTCGCATTGGCGCAGCCCCCTGTTCATGGGGCGTTGAGTTCGCCGGCGACCCGCGCAATCCGCACTGGCGGCAGGTGCTGGACGAAGCGGCGCAAGCCGGCTACCAGGGCATCGAGCTCGGCCCGGTCGGCTACATGCCCGAAGACCCCGAAGTCCTCGGCGAAGCCCTCGCGGCGCGGGGCCTGGAGCTCATCGCCGGGGTCGTGTTCCGCCCGTTCCACGACCCCGCAGCCTGGGACGAAGTCCTGGACGGCGTGACGCGCACCGCGCGCTCCCTGGCCGCGCACGGCGCCGGGCTCATGGTGTTCATCGACAGCATCGCGCCCGCCCGCGCGCCCTTCGCCGGCCGTCCCGGCGATGCCCCGCGCCTGCGCGGAACGGCGCTGGACGGCTTCATCGAGCGTCTGACCGCCGCGGCAAAGGTCGGCCACGAGGAATACGGCCTTTCCGTATCCATCCACGCGCACGCCGGCGGCTATATCGAATTCGAAGACGAATTGAATGCGGTGCTCGACGCCGTGGACGAGAGCCTGCTCAAAATCTGCCTGGATTCCGGCCACTGCGCCTACGCGGGATTCGACCCCGTGGCGGCCTACAAGCGCCTCGCCGGGCGCGTCGACTACCTGCACTTCAAGGACGTGGACCCGGCCGTCCGCGAACGCGTCGTCGCCGAGGGCATCGGCTTCTACGACGCCTGCGCACAAGGAGTTTTCTGCAAGCTCGGCCTGGGCGCGGTCGATTTCGAGGCGCTGAAGCAGGCCGTCGAGGAAAGCGGCTTCAGCGGCTGGGCGGCCATCGAGCAGGACTGCGACCCGGCAGGGGAAACCTCGCCCCTCGCCGACGCCCGCTACAACCTCGCCTTCCTGCGCTCAGCCGGCATCGCCGAGCCGCCGGGCTGACGCCGCGCCCCGCGGATGCTGCGCGGCTCTTGTCAGTCGTTTCCTGCGAGATTCGCGCTGTTCTTGCCGCCGGCGCGACTCGCGACATCCCGTGCCGCGTCTCTGTGTTTCAGAGGGATGTTGTAAACCGTCTTCCAGCGCATCGCCAGGGAGGAAACAGCCCATACGGGAAGGGTGATGAATGCTTGACCCCGAGCTGTACCCGCGGTATAGGAACCTTGGTCGGCGTTCCAGAGAGTCAAATCGGGCATGAAATAAATGAGCAGTTGGACAAGCCCTGCCGTCATGCCGGTCACAATCCACGGCGCCGGATTTTTAAGAAATGGCCGTCGAACGGATATTCTTTGCACTACCTGTCTTGCGAACGTTCGCGTAACCCCATCGGACAAAACGACCGTGACATTATCCGCGGAGACCGTGGAAAGGCTTCCACGGAAACTCTGCGACCCGCCAGGAACTTCGTCATCGTAAAGTCTTATTCTGATTTTCTTCCCTACTTCAAGACTCTGAACCACCGCCCACTCTGCCTTAATCGTCTTTCCGAAGGAGTTCTGCGTAGCGATCGAAACGACCACAGCCAACAGTAATGCCCAGGGTTGGGAAACCATTTTGAAACGCATGACGGGCAACCTCTATAGGAATCTAATGGACATCCAAAGTTACGCCGAATACCGTGCAACCTAGAACCATCATCGTATGGAAAATGTGTTTCATCGTTTATTTCCTCCCTGCTTCACTACCACAATCCCGAGAAAATCCAGAATGTCGTCAGCATACACCCAAACTCCTCCGAGTGCAATTTTTATTTTTCGCACTTTGCCTCTGCCGGCAAGCATCGTCTGCATGGGCACGCGACTCGGAGCAGCTCCGGGACGATGCCCTGAATCAATAACCACCCGCAAGTCCCTTGGCGGCGTTGTTTATCGCCCGTTGCCTTTTCGTCCTGCACTCACCACTCTCCCCGCCGCCTGCGCTAGAATCGTTTACGTCTTGCATTTCCGGGGAGGCGACGAATGACGCGACGCTTGACCATGGCCCAGGCCACCATAGAATTCCTCAAGAATCAGTACGTCGAGCGCGACGGCGAGACGAGCCGCTTCTTCGACGGATGCTTCGGCATTTTCGGACACGGCAACGTCGCCGGCATCGGGCAGGCGCTGCACCAGGACCAATCCTTTCCCTACTACCTTTGCCGCAACGAGCAGGCGATGGTGCATACCGCGGCCGCCTACGCCAAAATGACGAACCGCAAGCGGACGCTGGTCTGCACGACCTCGATCGGCCCCGGAGCGACCAACATGCTCACCGGCGCGGCGGCCGCGACCATCAACCGCGTGCCGGTGCTGCTGCTGCCCGGCGACATCTTCGCCCGCCGCAACGTGGCGCCGGTCCTGCAGCAACTCGAATCCCCGATCAGCCAGGACATCTCCGTAAACGACTGCTTCAAGCCGGTCTCGCGCTACTGGGACCGCATACAGCGCGCCGAGCAGATCGCCTCCGCGCTGCCCGAGGCGATGCGCGTCCTCACCAGCCCGGCCGAAACCGGGACGGTGACGATCAGCATGCCACAGGATGTCCAAGCCGAAGCATTCGACTACCCCGCCGCCCTTTTCGAAAAGCGCGTCTGGAGAATCCCGCGCCCGCGCGGCGACGCGGCAAGCCTGGCGGCGGCCGCAGAGCTCGTCCGCGCCGCGCGCAAGCCGCTGATCGTCGCCGGCGGCGGCGTGATCTACAGCGAGGCTACCGCAGCGCTCGCCGCTTTCGCCGCTGCGACCGGCATTCCCGTGGCCGAGACCACGGCCGGCAAAGGCTCGCTGCGCTTCGACCACCCGCAGGCCGTCGGCGGGATGGGCGTCACCGGCACGCCCGGCGCGAACATCCTCGCCCGCGAGGCCGACCTGGTCATCGGCATCGGCACGCGCTACAGCGATTTCACCAGCGCCTCGAAAACCGCGTTCCAGAACCCGAACGTCCGCTTCGTCAACATCAACGCCGCCGAGTTCGACGCCTTCAAGCACGCCGCGCTGCCCGTCGTGGCCGATGCGAAAGCCGCTCTGACCGAGCTTGCGGCCGCGGTCCGCGGCTACCGCACGGACGCAGCGTACCGGGAACGCATCGACCGCTACCGCGCCGCCTGGGAGGCCGAGGTCGAGCGCATCTACAACTTGCAGCACGGCCCGCCCATCAGCCAGGGCGAAGTCATCGGCGTCGTCAACACTCTGTCCGGCGAAAGAGACGTCGTGGTCAACGCCGCCGGCAGCATGCCGGGCGATCTGCACAAACTCTGGCGCGCCCGCGATCCCAAGAGCTTCCATCTGGAATACGGCTACTCGACCATGGGCTACGAAGTGGCCGGCGGGCTGGGCATCAAGATGGCCGACCCCAGCCGCGAGGTCTATGTCCTGGTCGGCGACGGCTCCTATCTGATGCTCGCCCAGGAAATCGCCACCTCGGTTCAGGAAGGCGTCAAGCTCAACATCGTGGTCGTCGACAATCAGGGCTTCGCCAGCATCGGAGCGCTCAGCGAATCCTGCGGCAGCGCGGGCTACGGCACCGAGTACCGCTTCCGGCAAAACGGCAGCCTGAGCGGGGAGAAGATTCCCGTGGACTTCGTGGAGAACGCCCGCAGCCTGGGCGCGCACGCCGTGCGCGCGACGACCCGCGCCGAACTAGAGGACGCCGTCCGCGCCATGACCGGTCACGACCGCACCAGCGTCGTGGTGGTGGCGGTTGACCGCGATCAGCGCGTCGGGGGCTACGAAAGCTGGTGGGACGTGCCCATCGCCGAAGTCTCTGAAGTCGAAGCCGTCCGGGCGGCCCGCAAGGATTGGGAATCCGCCGTCAAACGGGAGCGTTACTACCTCTGACGACGGCCCAAGACCGGAGGCGGGCGAAGGGCGGCGCGCGCATGTGAACCGCATTGGCGCGGCCCCCGACGAATACGGGACAATATAAAACTCTCGCGACCGATGCCCGACGAATCTCAGTCTTCAGCCGACGCAAAAAACGACCGGCCGCCGGGCGGCAGCGTTGCCGAACCGTCGGCGTGGGACCGCGTACAACTTGCCCGCCATCCCGAGCGGCCCCACTCGCTCGACTACATCGGACGCCTCTTCGACCGCTTCCATGAAATTCACGGCGACAGAAACTTCGGCGACGACCCGGCGATCGTCGCCGGCTTCTGTTTCTTTCAGGACCGCCCGGTCATGGTCATCGCCCAACAAAAGGGCCGCCAGACCAAGCAAAAGCTGCACCGCAACTTCGGCATGCCGAAACCCGAGGGCTACCGCAAGGCCCTGCGCGCGATGAAGCTCGCCGAGAAATTCGGGCGGCCGATCCTTACCTTCCTGGATACGCCCGGCGCCTACCCCGGCATGGACGCCGAAGAGCGCGGACAGGCCGAGGCCATCGCCCGCAACCTCTACGAAATGGCCCAGATCGAAACGCCTATCGTGGCGGCCTGCATCGGCGAGGGGGGCAGCGGCGGCGCTCTGGCCCTTGGCGTCGGCAACCGCGTGCTGATGATGGAAAACGCCGTTTACAGCGTGATCTCGCCCGAAAGCTGCGCCGCCATCGTCTGGCGGGACTCCGGCAAAGCCGAGCTCGCCGCCAATGCCCTGAAACTTACGGCCAACGATCTGACAAGACTCGGCCTGGTCGATGAGATCGTTGCCGAGCCTGCAGGCGGCGCCCACCTCGATTGCGATGCCGCCGCGCGCAATCTGGCCGCGGCGCTGGCGCAAAATCTGAGCGGCCTGCAAGAGCTTTCCGCCGAGCAACTCGTCGAAGACCGCTACGCGAAATTCCGGGCCATGGGCGGGTTCTTCGAGGAGACCCCGGCCGGCGGCTGACCGCGCCGCTCAGCCGGCAGACAATTCGCTATTTTCGGCCGGCCGCTCGATATCGAGCAGCTTGAGCATGCGCATGCTCCTCGCGTCCACTTGCGAGCGGTAGCTCTCTATCGCGCTGCGTTCCGCAAGCAACTGATCGGCGATGTGCAGCGCCGTCAAAACCGCCACCCGATAGTCGTCCGCTGTCTGCATGCGGCCGGCGATATGGCTCATCTTCTCATCGACCATGCGCGCAACTTGGCGGATATGCTCCGGGTCGTCTCCCTTGAGATAATGGGTCCGGCCAAAAATCCGAACTTCAACGCCTCGGTCGGATGGCACGATCGTCGCTCCCTGTCTAGCAGTCCGTGGTGAAAGTGGCGTGGGCGGCGCGGCGGGCTCCTGCGGTCGCTCGGCGAGAAGTGAGGAGGGAGGCGATCCGGGAGATCGCCCCCGACAAACGACGAAGCCGACGGCCGCAAATGCCCGCCGCCCAACGGGATACGCGCCCTTGCCGGCCTGTCCGGCAGGATGCATGCCGCCGGATCGCTTGATTGCCCGCGTGATCCTGCATCACTCCCGGGGCGCGTAACGCCGCCTGCGTAACTTTTGCCATGGGCTGCTAACTCAGCTTTTCGACCGATTCCAGTAGCGACTCGATCCGCCGGCGAACCTCGCCCCGCTGCCCTTCGGCGCTGCCGGCCGACGCCCGCAGTTGCGCCAACTCGCGCTCCTGTCTCTCAAGCCGGCCGCGCAGTCGATCCGCCTCTTGTTCCGCTTGCTGCTGAAACTCCCGCGCGCGTCGAAGCTGCTCGACGATTTCGACGATGCGGTTTTCCAGCAGTTGCAGAGAGTCGATTTTCGAGGCGTCCGCCGTCACCTCCGGGTCATGAGCTTCCACGCGATGCAATTCCTCCCGTCTCTCTATCCTAATCCATGCCCCGCACTGCGCCGGCGATTCGCGGTTTCACTGGACCTTCTTCAGCGCCAGCACCGCGTTGAGGCCGCCGAAAGCGAACGAATTGGAAAGCGCGACGCGCACCGGAACCTCGCGCGCCTCGTTGGGCACGCAATCCAGGGGGCAGTCGGGGTCCGCTTCGGTGAAGTTGACCGTAGGCGGCACGAAACCGCCGTGAATCCCCAGCGCGGTAGCCGCCGCTTCAAGCGCTCCTGAAGCGCCGAGGGCGTGCCCGTGCATCGACTTCGTAGAGGAAATCGCAAGCGCGTCGGCGTGGCCGCCGAACACCGCTCTGACGGCGTTCGACTCCGTCGCGTCATTGCTGCGCGTGCCGGTTCCGTGCGCGTTGATATAGTCCACTTCTTCAGGCTCGATGCGGCCGTCGCAAAGCGCCGCCTGCATGGCCCGCGCCGCGCCCTCCGCCGACGGCTGGATCAAGTGGCTCGCGTCCGAGGACATGCCGAATCCGGCGAGCTCGGCGTAGATCTTCGCGCCGCGCCGCCGCGCGTGGTCGAGCGTTTCCAAAGCCAGGACGGCGGCGCCTTCGCCCAGCGTCATGCCCCGGCGGCCCAGGCTGAACGGGCGGCAGATGTCGGACACCACGCGCATCGAGTCCCACGCCTTTAACGGCCCCAGCGTGATGCAGGCCTCGCTCCCGCCCGCCAAAGCGATCTCTGCCGCGCCGTTGCGCAGCATCCAGAGCGCCTGTCCCAAGGCGTGAGCCGCCGACGCGCATGCGCTCGAAATCGCAAACGAAGGCCCCTGAATGCCCAGATCCATCGTCACGTGGCTGACCGCGGCGCTGAGCATCGAGCGCGGAATCACCGTGGGATGCACTCGCTGATTCCCCGCTTCGTATAGCTCGCGGAACGCGTCGTCGTCCGTCGTTTTGCCCCCGGCGCCCGACCCCAGAACGACCGCCGCCGCGCGCAGCCCGTTCCTGCGCTCGACGCCGGCGTCGGCAGCGGCTTCGCGCGCCGCCACAACCGCAAACTGCGCGAAGCGGTCCATCATCGTCAACCGCTTGGCGTCGATGTGCGCCGCCGCATCGAAGCCGTCAACGACTGCGGCGTTCTTCATCTGCAAACGGTCGGGGTCGACCCGGCTGATCGGCCGGATGCCGCAACGGCCCGCGCGGAGCGAATCTTCGAACTGTTCCCGATTCAGCCCGATGGCGCTGACAACACCGATGCCGGACACAACGACACGGCAGCCCGAGTTGACGGCGGCGTTCAAAATATCACCGCCCTGCTATTCGCCGCCGCCCGCCGCGCGGTCTTTGAGCAGCCGTTCGACTCCGTCGACAACATCGCGAATTCCCCGCAGCTTTTTGGCGTCTTCGTCCGAGACCTGGATGTCGAACTCGCTCTCGATTGCAAAAAGCAGATTCACGCCGTCGAAAGAGTCGATCCCAAGCTCTTCGAATGTCGAATCGATAGCGATCTTCTCCGGCTCGACCTGCTGGTTTTCAGCCACTACGCGGCGCACTCGGTCAAAGATTTCATTCATGTTTCAAGACATCATACAACGCGGCGGCCATGCGGCCGCTTCGCGCGAACCGTTGCCGGAACCGCGGCTCGACCTGCCGGCGCAGGCAGGATTCTTCGAGAAGCACAACGCGGGGACAAAACGGGAAACCTGGTGCGCAAGAGAGGACTTGAACCTCCACGGGATTTAACTCCCACTAGGACCTGAACCTAGCGCGTCTGCCAATTCCGCCACTTGCGCACAGAACGCGGCTGCGAATCGCCGCAGCCCTTCGGCATTTCTCATTTAACAACGGAAACAGGGGGGCGCGTCAAGCCGCGATCTCCTGAGGGAAGTCCGCTTCCGCCGCCCACCGCTCGATACGGTCGAGCATCGTCAAGCTGCCGCGTCCGGTCGCCGCTTCCGCCTCGACCCGGGCGATGAACAGCAGATACTTTACCGTCGCCGATTCCCGCGCCGGAATCCAGCGGAAAGTCCGTTCCCCGAACAACCGCCCCCGCTCGACCGCCTGCCGCCGGGTCTCCGGCATCGGCGAAACGCCGAACTCCATGCCGCGCGTCAAGGCGCGGCCGTTCCACGGCGCCTGCCGGCGGGAATAGTTCTCCTCCCAAATCCCCAGCCAGGGGAAATCCTTCCGCTTCCAGAAATAGCCGAAAAGCGTCTCGCTGCCTGGGTGGTACGCCGTGAAAAAAGCGTCTTCGAGGGCGGGGTTCATCAGATGGGCGGTGTACGCTCCCGAAACGGCAGACGCGGCGGCAAGGCGCATATCGCCCTCCCCGCCGCCCGACAGCGGCGCGAACGGCCAGTCGAAATCCGCGCCCGCCGTGAAACGGTCATGCCCGGGTGCGAACTCCTGTTCGAAAACCCTGGACTTCGTCGCCGAAGCCGCGAACCGCGTCTTGCCTTTTTCCAGGAAGGGCGGCCCCAGCGTGACGTGCTGCGTCCAGCCGACCGGGCGGTCGACGCCGGTCAGGTTGGTTGCGGTTTCGGTAATGGCCACATGCCGGCTTCCGGGCGCCAACTGCAGCCGGCGCTCGAAGCGCATCCCGGCAAGAGGCAGATCCACCCTGGCGGTAAGCAGGCCGTCCGCGGATTCGATTTCCCAGTCGCGCGCGGACGCCTCGCCGTGTACGCCGAGACCCGCGGCGGCCTCGGCCGCGGAAGGTACGCCGAACAGGTCGAAGCAAAGGTTGTGGCCCGCGATGCCCGCCAAGAGCTGCGCGTCCACGTCGGCCCCGTATTGCGGGTGCGCCCGGGGATCGTAGGACGACGGATCGATCGTCTCCCACGGCGGATCCCAGAGCGGGCTTGCGCCGTTCTCCTTGAGGACGACCGCGGCAATGTGTCCCCCGCCGGGCAGCAGCGTCAGCCGCAGGAGGTCGTTTTCGAGATGAACCTGACGCCGATTCGCGTAGCCCATAGCGCCGTGCCGGAGCATCCAAGCATACCATTGGATAGACCCGACCGGTCATGCAGCAGCCCGGCGGGATGAACGAGATGCCTCTCATCGTTCTGACGATCGGACACTCCGCGCATACGTTGGAAAAGTTTGCGGAATTGCTGCGCCAACACCGAGTGCAGGAGTTGGCGGACGTGCGCTCGGCGCCCTACAGCCGCTACGCCTCCCATTTCAACCGCGGCGCCCTGGAGCGCAGTTTGCGCGAACACGGCATCGAGTACGTCTTCCTGGGCCGCGAGCTCGGCGTGCGCTCCAAAAACCCCTCCTACTACGACAAGAACGGTCGCGTTCAATACGGGCGCCTGAAGCGCACGGATATATTCCGCAGCGGAATCGAGCGCGTCGTGCGCGAAGCAGGCAACCGGCGCATCGCCTTGATGTGCGCGGAAAAGGATCCTCTGGATTGCCACCGCGCGATTCTCGTTGCGCCCGTCCTGCGTGAGAAGGGCCTCTGCGTGCGGCACATTCTGGCGGACGGCAGCCTGGAGGACCACGAAGACTCCATGAAGCGGTTGCTCGCCGTCCTGGGGCTGTCGCCCCTGAGCTTGTTTCCCGAGTCGGAGCAGGAACTGATCGAACGGGCGCTGAAGAAACAGGGAAAGCGCATCGCATACCACAAGGAGGAGACCGGGACATGAACATCTTCACTATCGGCTTCACAAAGAGACCGGCGGATCGACCGCCTCGACTAGGTCCGCGCCGTCTTCCGCTACAATCGAATCGGGAAACCGCCATGCAAGAACACAGCCGCCCTACCCGCAACCGCCGCGAGTTCCTCCGCGACGCCTGCTGCGGCTTCGGCTCGCTGGCCGCGCTGACCATGGCCTACGACGAGTTGCTGCGCGCCGCCCCGGCCGGCGGCGACCCGCTGGCCCCCAAACCGCCCCATCTGCAAAACGCCAAGGCCAAGTCGGTCATCTTCCTCTTCATGGCCGGCGGACCCAGCCACATCGAAACCTTCGACCCCAAGCCGCTGCTCAACGAGCTCGACGGCCAACCCCGTCCCGCCGAGTTCGGCGAAGCCAAATACCAGTTCGTCAAGAAAGACGCCGCGCTGCTGGGGACCAAGCGCACCTTCAAAAAATACGGTCGGAGCGGAATCGAAGTCTCCGATTTGCTGCCCTATACCGCCGAGCGCATCGACGACATCGCCGTCCTGCGCTCCTGCCACGGCGACATGGTCGTCCACTCCGCCGCGCAGTACCAGCTCATGACCGGACGCATCACCCCGGGCTTTCCCTCGATGGGCTCGTGGATCGTTTACGGGCTGGGATCCGAGGCGCGCTCCCTGCCGTCCTACGTCGTCATGCCCGACCCCGACGGCGCGCTCGAAGCCGGGCAGCCGATGTACATGAACGGCTTTCTGCCCGCCGTCTATCAGCCGACGACTTTCCGCGCCGGCGACCGCCCGGTGCTCAACCTGGATTTGCCCGCGGGCGTCTCCCGCAACGACCGCAGGAAAACCGTCGCTCTGATCCGGGCGCTCAACGAAGCCGCGGCGGAACCCGGAGACGATGAGTTCGACGCCCGCATTCGCAGCTACGATCTGGCGTTCAAGATGCAGACCGAGGCGCCGGCGACGCTCGACATCTCCAACGAGCCGCAAGAAACCCTCGACCTCTACGGCGTAGGCGTCGAGCCGACCCACGACTACGCCCGCCGCTGCCTGCTGGCCCGCCGACTGGTCGAAAAAGGCGTGCGCTTCGTCACGGTGGTTTCCGGAGGCGGCCCCGGCAATCTCCAGTGGGACGCCCACAGCGACATCGAAGAAAACCACGTCCGCATGGCCGCGCAGACCGACAAGCCCGTGGCGGGCCTGCTCCAAGACCTCAAACGGCGCGGCATGCTCGACGAAACCCTGGTCGTCTGGGGCGGCGAATTCGGGCGCTCGCCCGAAGCCGAAACCCGCAGCGACGGCAAAGTCGGACGCGACCACCACAACCTGGGCTTCACCATGTGGATGGCCGGAGGCGGCGTCAAAGGCGGACAAGCCGTCGGCGCAACCGACGCCATCGGCTTGCGCGCCGTGGAAAAGCCCTACCATTTCCGCGACATCCACACGACGATTCTCAATCAACTCGGTCTCGACCAAGACAAGCTCAGCTACCTTCACCTGGGCCGCAACGAGCGCCTGACCCAAATCCACGGCAAGGTGATCGAGGAAATCGTGTAGGGCGCCCGCGGGCCGCTAAATTTCCGGCAATACCCAAGGCTTGCGATACTCGTAGTGCAGCAAATCGTTCGCTTCGGAGTCGTTCGTAAACCGCTCCGCCTCGCGGTCCCAGGTCAAGCGCTTGCCGGTGCGTAAAGCGATATTGCCGATCAACGGCGCGGAAGTCGAGCGGTGTCCGATCTCGATATCCGCGTTGCAGCGCTGCCGGCTCTTGACGCAATCCAGGAAATTCCGCGTGTGGAACTCCGTTCCGCCGGGCCCCTCCACCTTCATCGGCTCGATCAACGCCTGCGCTTCGGCTCGCTGCGCCCGCTCTGTTTTGCGGTCCAACGGCGTCCGCGCATGGCGCCCGTGCGGGTTGATGCTGTCGGGAATAATCTCGAACCCCCTGCCCTGGACCAGCATCGTGCCCTTGGTTCCGCGCAACTCGATCTGCTGGCGGGTAGGCGGGATATAGCCGTTCGCGTTGTACTGGTTGAACGTCGCCAGCGTTCCCCCGGGATATTCGAACAGGATCTTCGCCGTGTCCGGAATCTCGCGGTTGTCGTCGATCGCAAACTTGCCGCCCATCGCCGCGACCTGCAGCGGAGCGTCCCGGCCCAGCGCCCAATGCACCACGTCCATCAGATGCACGCCCATGTTCGTCACCTGTCCGCCCGAATAATGCCGGAACCAGCGGAATTTGTAGAACGTCCGGTTGACGTTGTGCGGGACGGCGGGCGCCGGCCCCAGCCATAGATCGTAATCCGCGTCCGCGGGAGGCGGCGAGTCCGGCGGCTTGCCGATGCCTTGCGGCCATTCGTTGCCGATGTTGTAGGTATCCGCGACCGTGATATGCCCGATGCCGTCCGCGCGGGCGATCTCGCTCAACTGCTTCGCCCAGGGCAGCGACCGCCGCTGCGTGCCCACTTGCGCCACGCGGTCGTACTTGCGCACCGCCCGGACCATCCGCCGCCCCTCGACCACCGTCAGGCTGAGCGGCTTTTCGACGTAAACGTCCTTGCCGGCCTGGCAGGCATGGATCGTCTGCAGCGCGTGCCAATGATCCGGCGTGCTGATGACGACGGCGTCCACGGCGGACTCCAGCAGCTTGCGGTAGTCCGTGAAGAAACGCCGCTCCCCGCGTTTTTCCGCGCGCCCCTTGGCATGTTCCATATAGTCCTGCCGCAGATCGCAAAGGGCGTCGACCCCGCTGTCGCCGTGCTCCAGAAAAGCCGTCAGAACCTGATCCCCGCGGTTGCCCAGCCCGATGAAGCCGAGGCTTACCCGCTCATTGGCCCCGCGAACCCGCGAATAGCTCAGCGCCGTAAAGGCGGCAGTCGAAGCGCGAACGAAATCCCGACGATCCATCGCCTGTATCGTATCAGCATCGCCCGCCGCCCGCGCTAAAATCGCTTCGTTGCAGCCGCTCGCCATGCTTGCCCTCCGACAAGCCCGAACCGATCTCCGCGAACAAGGTTATACCCTCCTCCGCAACGCCATCGACAGCGATTGGCGAGAACGCCTCCGCGCGCGCCTGGAGCGACTCTTCGACCAAGAGGGGGCCGACGCCGGAAGCGAATTCCGCACCGAACCCGAAGCGCGCCGCTTGGCCAACTTGGTCAATAAGGGCAAGGTCTTCCATAACGTCATCCGCCATCCGGGCGTGCTGGCCTGCGCCGAAGCGGCATTCGCGGCCCCGTTCAAGCTCAGCAGCCTCAACGCCCGCTCCGCCAACCCCAATTCCACAACCGGCCAACCGCTGCACGTCGATATGGGATTCCTGGCCGACGACCGCGGTCCCAAGGGCGTCAATTCCGTCTGGATGCTGGACGACTTCACCCCCCGCAACGGCGCCCTGCGGGTCGTCCCGCGGTCTCACCTCCGCAACGCCCGGCCGCAGGAAGCTCTGCCGGATCCGCTCGCGCGGCGCCCGGACGAGATTGTCGTCACCGGCAGCGCGGGCGACATCCTGGTCTTTCAGTCCCACCTGTGGCACGCCGGGCTGGCCAACCGCACCGACCGCCCGAGACTCTCCCTCAATTGCTTCTATTGCCGCTGCGACCAACCACAGCAAATCTGGCAGAAAAAATGGCTCTCTCCCGGGGTCCAGGCCGGCCTCGACAGCGGCTTGCGCAAGTTGCTGGCCCTCGACGATCCGCGCAACGACGAGCTCTGCGCCCAACCGGTCGAAACCAGCGGCTTCATGAAAGCCAGTGAAGAGTGAAGAGTGGAGAGTGAAGAGTGAAGAGTGAAGAGTGAAGAGTGAAGAGTGAAGAGTGAAGAGTGGAGAGGTGGAGAGGTGGAGAGGTGGAGAGGTGGAGAGTAAAACCGCTGTGCAGGAGGCTATGGGCTGTAAATGCCCAGCACGTGCTGATCGAAATCGACCACCGCCCCCGTCATCATCTCCGACTCGTCGCTCAGCAGGTAGGCTGTCATGCCGGCAACGTCCCGCGGGCGCAGAATGCGCCCGAAGGGCATCCGCGCATCCGCCTGCTCCAGCCAATTTTCGGGTCGGCCTTCCTTTAACTGCACGGCGTGCTCGGCCGGAGTCGCCATCCAACCGATATTCAAGGCGTTTACGCGAATGCGATGCTCCCGCTGGGAATGCGCCGCATTTTTGGTCAAGGCCGCCAACCCCGCCTTCGACACACTGTACGGAGTCAAGTTCGGCGTGCCGCCGTGCGCCGACATGCTCTGGATATTGACGATGCTCCCGCCGCGGCCTTCGCGCTGCATGACCTTGACCGTTTCCTGCATCAGCAGGAAGGGCGCCCGCAGATTGACCGCCATGATCTTGTCCCAGTGCTCGACAGACGTATCTTCGAGCGTCCCCCGCTCGGTGTTGGCCGCCGCGTTGACCAAGCCGTCGATCCGCCCGAACTCCCGGTCGGCAGCCGCGATCAACCCACGGCACGACGCGGCGTTCTCCAATTCCACGGGGACGAAAACAGCCCGGCAGCCGGCGGCGGCAAGACTCGCGGCAACCCGTTCGCCGCGCTCCCGCGAGCGTCCGCTGACCACCGCCCCGGAAGCGCCGCGCTCGGCAACGAGCCGCAGAACCGCCTCGCCCAAGCCCTGCGTAGACCCGGTCGCGACGATCGCCTTGCCCTCGAAACCCGTTGTCACGGCATCCTCACTCAAATGCCCTGCCAGCGCAGCGTCGCGGCGCCGCCGAGGCCCAGCAAATCCAGCAACCGCCCGACCTGCTGCTCGACGATCTCATCGACCGTTTGCGGCTTCGCGTAAAACGCCGGCATCGGCGGCGCAACGATCGCGCCCATCTCCGTCACCGCCGTCATGGCCCGCAAATGCCCCAGGTGCAAGGGAGTCTCGCGCACCATCAAGACCAACCTGCGCCGCTCCTTCAAGGTCACGTCGGCGGCGCGCACCAGCAGATTCGAGGCGGTTCCGGCGGCGATCGACGACATGGTGTTGATCGAGCAGGGGACGATGGCCATCCCGTCGGTCAAAAACGACCCGCTGGCGATCGACGCCCCGATCCGGTCGACGGGGTGAAGCTCGTCGACCAGCGGCCGCAAGTCCTTGATAAGCTTGCCGGTTTCCTGATGCAGAGTCTTCTCCCCGGCGCGGCTGACAATCAGATGCGTCTCCGCCTCATCATGCTCAGCGAGCCGCTCAAGCAGACGAACGCCGTAAACGGCGCCGCTGGCGCCGCTGATGCCGACAACAATGCGCTTCATAGGAGGCGTGTCTCTCGAAAATATCAAACCGGCGCGCCGTCTGCTCCGAACGGGAGAGATACCGGCATATATAATTACGGAATCCCGGCGGCCTGGAGCCGGAAACCTGGACGGGGATACCCATGTACTGCTCTACTTGCGGCGCGTCGATGGAAGCATCGGTCAGGTTCTGCGCCGAATGCGGCGCCCCGGCGGCGCGCGAAGAGGCGGCCGCGTCCTCAAGCTCGGCCGAGCGGATCTGGTCCGAGCGCGTTGGCGCGGAGCGGGCGCGCGAAGGGTTGGCCGCGCAGCCGGGATCGGCCGCCGCATCCTCCGCGCTGCCGGCAGCCGCAAACTTCGATTTCAACGCCGGCGCGCTCGAATTTTTCTTCGTAATTCTTGGCGCAGGGCTGGGGATGCTGCTTGTCATTCCGGCCCCCTGGATAGCCTGCTGGTGCGCGCGATGGTTTGTGAGCCAAATACGCTTGAGCGCCGGCGCCGCTCCGACGTTCACGGGCACGCCGGGCAGCGTGGCCGTCGTAGCGCTGCTATACGGCATCTTTATTCTCGCTTGCGCGACTTATGCGGACGATGAGGTTTGGAGCGACTTTTTGGCTTTGGCGGGGATTCCCTTGGGGTGGGCCGTTCTCCGCTGGTTCGTGAACCACGCGCAACTCGGCTCGGGTTCGTTTCGCTTCGACGGATCGGTATGGGGCTATATCGGCTGGACTTTGCTGACGTACCTCTCGATTCTGACTATCGTCGGCTGGGCCTGGGTGACGGCGGCCTTCTACCGCTGGATCGCGCGCCATATCCGCCATGCCGAAGGAACCTTGCGGTTTGTCGGAGAGGGACATCAGATCCTTTGGAGAGTGCTCATTTTCATCCTTTTGTGCCTGCCGCTCGTAACGATGCCTTGGGCAATGAAATGGCTGCTGCGCTGGTTCGTGCAGCAATTCGAATGGGAGCGCCGGGCTTCCCCGCCCGCCGCGGCGCCGTATCCGGCGCCGCTGTGAACATCTCGGGCGCCATCGTCACGCTCAACGAAGAAGCGAATATCGAGCGCGCCGTCCGCTCGCTGCATTTCTGCGACGAAGTCGTCGTCGTCGATTGCGGATCGACCGACCGCACCTGCCGGATCGCGGAATCCCTGGGCTCGCGGGTCATCGAAAGCGAATGGCGCGGCTACGCCAAGCAAAAGAACTTCTGCGCTCGGGCCGCCGCCAACGACTGGATTTTCTCCATCGACGCCGACGAGGAAGTCAGCGCGGAACTGGCTCAGGAAATCGAGGAGATCCGCCGCAAGGGAACGGAGCACGCCGGCTTCGATTTCCCTCGGCTGGCCCGCTATCGGGGCGTCTGGATCCGTCATTCCGGCTGGTATCCCGACCGCAAGGTGCGCCTCTACCGCCGCGGCGCGGCGCACTGGATCGGAGACTACGTACACGAATCGGTGGAGGTCGCCGGCTCCGTCGGCCGGCTGAACGGCAACCTCTTGCACTACACCTGCGACTCCGCGGAAGAACACTTGCGGACGATCGAGCGTTATACCGACTTGGCCGCCCGCGAGCTGCACGACCACGGTGGGCGGGCGCCGCGGCATCGCTTGTTCGCAGCGCCGCCGGCGGCCTTCCTGCGGGCGTTCGTCTGGAAGCTCGGCTTCCTCGACGGCGCGGCCGGGTTCGCCATCGCGCGCATGGCGGCGCTCTACGCCTACAAAAAATACGCCAAGGCCCGCCGTCTTGCAGCGCAGCAGAGTGAGCGCTAGCCGATGCGCGTCTTGCACATCGATACCGGCCGCGAGATGCGCGGCGGACAGCACCAGATGCTGATGCTGGTCGACGGACTGCGCCGCGAAGGGGTCTCCCAGACGGTCCTGGCCAACGCCGTCCCGCCCCCTCAGGCCGACCGGAGCGCGTCGTGGCGCTCCGTCCGCCGCTGCGTCCGGCAGGCGGACATCGTCCATGCCCACGACGCGCGCGCGCATACGCTGGCCGTCGTCCACGGCGGCGGGAAACCCCTCGTCGTCTCCCGCCGGGTGGCTTTTCCGCTCAAGACGGGCTTGCTGTCGCGCTGGAAATACCGCCGCGCCGCGCACTACCTCGCCGTCTCGCGATGCGTCGCCGCCGAACTGAGCGCCGCCGGGGCGCCGCCGGACAAAATATCGGTCGTTTATGACGCCGTCAAGTCCGCGCAGCCCGTCCGCCCCAAAGCACGAGAAAACCGCCCGTTCCGAGTCCTGACCCACGGCCTTGCCGACCCCCGCAAGGGCGGCGCCCTGGCGGCCGCGGCGTGCCGCCAAGCCGGCTTGGTTCCGTCGTTCGCCGAAAACCTTCCCGCCGACCTGCCCGCAGCCGATGTTTTCCTCTATCTCTCGGAATCCGAAGGTCTGGGCTCCGCCATCCTGCTGGCGATGGCCGCCGGCGTGCCCGTCATCGCGAGCAACGTCGGGGGCGTCCCCGAACTGGTGCAGCACGAGCGAACCGGCCTGCTGGTGGAAAACGACGCCGGCAGCGCCGCCGCTGCGCTGCGCCGCCTGCAAGCGGACCCCGCTCTCCGCCGGCGCCTGGCCGCCGCCGCCCGCGTCAGGGCCGTCGAGGAATTCAGCGATACTAAGATGGTGCGCGAGACTCTCGCGATCTACCGCCGCGTTCTCGGACTCCTGTGACCGCCGCCCTCTCGTTCCTTTTCGGTCTGCTCATCGGCAGTTTCCTGAACGTCTGCATCCGCCGCTGGCCGGCCGGCGAATCCGTAGTTTCGCCGCGCTCCCGCTGCCCCCGTTGCCGGCAGACGATCGCTTGGTTCGACAATGTCCCCGTACTGAGTTACCTGCTGTTGCACGGCCGCTGCCGCCGCTGCGCCGCGCGCATCTCTGCGCGTTACCCGCTGGTCGAGTTGACCAATGCGGCGCTGTACGCCCTGATCGCCGCGCGTGACGGCTGGAGCCCCGAATCCGCCAAGATGATGCTTTTCGCCTCGATGATGATCGTGCTGTTCTGCACCGATCTGGCCGAGCGTATCCTGCCGGACGAGATCACCGTGGGGGGCTGCGCCGTCGGGATCGCGCTGAGCCCCTTTCTGCCGCTCGACGCAGGGCTTGCCGATATTGTTTTCTTCCTCTTGGGCAAAGACCCCGCGCCGTGGGCGCGCTCGCTCGCCGAATCGGCGCTGGGCGCCGTTCTTTTCGGCGGAATGCTCTTCCTCGTCGGCGAAATCTACTTCCGCCTGCGCGGCATCGACGGCCTGGGCCTCGGGGATGTCAAAATGGCGGCGATGATCGCCGCATTCTGGGGCGTCCCGCAGACGCTGCTCGTATTGCTCGCCGGCGCGCTCGCCGGGACGGCGACGGGCGTTCTCGTCATCCTGGCCGCCAAGAAGGATTGGAAATACGCGCTGCCCTTCGGCAGCTATCTGGCCGCCGCGGCCGTGCCGGCCATGTTCTGGTCGCGGGACATCTGGACCTGGTATTGGGATTGGACGACGGGATGAAGCTGCGCGACATCGCCGACGCCCTCGGCTGCGCCCTCAGTGGCGCCGCGCAGGGCGACGCCGACCTGGAAATCAGCGGCGTAGCGGGCCTGGAAGAAGCCGGCCCGACCGAGTTGACCTTCCTCTCCAACCCCAAGTACGCCCCGCTCGTGCGCCGCACCCGCGCCGCCGCAGTTCTCGTCGAGGCCGCCGTCGCCGATTGCCCGGCGGCTTTGCTGTTGTCCGCGAACCCGTACCTCGATTTCGCCCGCGCGCTTGCGCTGTTTCACCCGCCCGAGAAGCGCGAGCCGGGCATCCACCCTACGGCGGTCATTGCCGCTTCGGCCCGCATCGGCGCCAACGCCTCGGTCGGCCCCTTCGTCGTCATCGAGGCCGGGGCCGTCATCGGCCGCAACGCCGTGCTGCATCCCCACGTCGTGATCGAGCGCGGCGCCGCGGTCGGCGACGATTTCGAAGCGCATCCTCAGGTCACGGTCCGCAGCGGGTCGCGCATCGGCGACCGGGTGATTTTGCACAACGGCGTGACGGTCGGCTCCGACGGGTTCGGCTTCGCCCGCCGCGCCGACGGCAGCCACCACAAAATCCCGCAGACGGGCATTGCGGTCATCGAAGACGACGTGGAGATTCAGGCAGGCGCCTGCATCGACCGCGCCGCGGTCGGCGAAACGCGCATCGGCCGCGGAACCAAAATCGACAACCTCGTGCAGATCGGCCACGCGGTCAAAATCGGCGCCGACACGATCCTTTGCGCCCAAGTGGGCATCGCCGGCAGCACGACCGTCGGCAGCAACTGCGTCTTCGCCGGACAGGTCGGCCTCGTCAACCACCTCAAGATCGGCGACGGCGTGCTGATCACGGCCCAGTCGGGGGTTTCGAGCGACCTGCCCGACGGCGCCAAGGTCTCCGGCTACCCGGCGACCGATAACCGCCAATGGCTGCGCTCGACCGTCGTTTACAACCGGCTCCCGGAACTCGCCCGCGAGGTGCGCCGCCTGCGCAAGAAGATCGATGGGGAGGATTAGCTGTATGGTCTCGGCAATAAGCGGCGGCGCTCGATGGGTTTATCGGCCCGGACTACGACCCGCCCCGACTACTCCTTTTGAGGAGAGGGCGCCCACGCACATTCCGTGTGTTCTCCCGTTACTCTATAAGTTGTAAAGTTCGGGGACCCCGCACGCCGTTGCCAAGAGAACGATTGCGATTCCATACCCAAGGAGCAACCAATGACGGACACGGTAATCGACAGAGACGCCGATATCCTCGGCGGGACGCCGGTGTTCTCCGGGACCCGGGTTCCCGTACGCATCTTGCTCGAATATCTGGAAGCGGGCGACCGGCTTGACGATTTTTTGGATAACCACCCCACTGTATCGCGCGACCAGGCAATCGCAGTGCTCAAGCAAGCAAAGGCGGCGCTTACCGGAAAATTGAATGAAGCTGTTGCTTGACGAGTCCATTCCGAGAAAGCTTGGAGCGCACTTCCCTGACCGATTCGAGATCGGTACGGTTCAACGGATGGGTTGGACGGGCAGCAAGAACGGCGATCTATTGCGGCTGGCCGCCGCTCATGGGTTCGACGCATTCATTACCGTCGACCGAAGCATCAAATACCAGCAGAACCTGAACAACCTGCCGATACCGGTCGTCGTGATGAGCGCCCACCGCATACGCATGCAGGAATTGCAACCGCTCCTCCCGCGAGTGATCGACATCGTTACCGGGAATTTGCAGAGACGCATCTATCGTGTCGTGTGATGAACCCGTCGCGCATAACTGTGAGATGAAGAGAAAAAACAATGTCCCTCCGTGACTACTATCCACGAAGAAGCTCTTGACTTATCGAAACGGCGGTGCTTCCCTGCTGCAACCTTTTCCCTATCGTGCGGTCTTTTTGAGCAGTGATATCAGCGCTCGGCGCCATACACGATCTCGTCGACGCGCTCGCTCGACCGGGAATCCCCCGTCTCGACCATACCGGCGTAACGCATCCAGGGCTTCGACTCGTCGGCCGGCATCATGGCGCGCAGGGACCGCCGCAGCAACTCTGCAAGGGAGATCCCGAGCCGCGCCGCTTCCTGCTTGGCTGCAGCATATTCTGCCTCCGACAGGCTGATTTGCGTACGGATCATGGCAACACTGTAGAAACGATTGTTGTTGTCTGCAAGCACGCCCGTCCATGCAATGCAGATAACCGGACTCTCTCTTGCCGCCAAGGTCTCCGGCTGTCCGGCGGCCGACAAGGGCTGCGCAAGAAGATCGACGGGGAAAACTGACGGTTCGACGCAGCCAAGGGAATTTATGTTATAGTGCAGATATAGCAAACATGACGGATTTGGAAGACATCCCCGCCGCGCTGCGCGCCATCCGCGCCCATCTCGATCTTACCCAGGAGCAGCTTGCGCAGCGGCTCGGCGTCTCTTTCGCCAGCGTCAACCGCTGGGAGGGCGGCGCGAGCAGGCCGCAGAAGGCGGCGCGGGAAGCCATCGCCGCGCTTGCCGTCGAAGCGGGCGTCGACCCCGCGGCGCCGGAGACGGAGCCGGCCGCGGCGGCGGCGCGCGTGACGCGCCGGCGGACCCGCCGCGCCTCCGCCCCTTCGACCAAGTCCATGGAACAGATGCTGTGGGACGCGGCCTGCTCCATCCGCGGCGAGAAGGACGCGGCGAAGTTCAAAGACTACCTCCTGCCGCTGCTCTTCCTCAAGCGCCTTTCGGATGTGTTCGACGACGAAATCGAGCGCCTGGCCGAAGAATACGGCGGCGACCGGGACATCGCCTTGGAGATCGCCGGCAGCGATCACGAGTTGCTGCGCTTCTACCTGCCCCAGGAAGCGCGCTGGGCGGTCCTCAGCGGGAGCGAGTATCCCGGCCGGCCGGACGCGGAGGGCCGCGACATCGGCGGGCGTCTGACCCGGGCGGCGCGCGCGGCCGTGCGCCTCAACCCTTCGCTGTCGGGCGTCCTCGACATCGTGGATTTCGCCGCCGAGCGCAACGGCGAGCGCGACGTCAACCCGGCCAAGCTGGCCGCCGTAGTCGAGACTTTTTCCGACCCGCGTTACCGCCTCGGCCTCGCCGACGTGCAGCCGGACTTCCTCGGCCGCGCCTACGAGTACCTGCTGCGCAAATTCGCGGAAGGCTCGGGCCAGAGCGCCGGCGAGTTCTTTACGCCGACCGAGGTCGGCTTCCTGATGGCGCATATCCTGCGCCCGAAGCCCGGCGAAGAATGCCACGACTACGCCTGCGGTTCGGCCGGGCTGCTCGTCAAGCTGCAACTTACGGCCCGCGAGCTCGACCCCACCAGCCGCGTGCCGCTCAAGCTCTCCGGGCAGGAGCTGCAGGCCGAGAGCTACGCCGTCGCCCGCATGAACGCGATCATCCACGACATGGACATCGCCATCGAGCGCGGCGACACGATGCTCAACCCGAAGTTCAAGACGGCGGACGGCAGGCTGCGCGCCTACGACATCGTAGTCGCCAATCCGATGTGGAACCAGCCGTTCAACCCGGAAATCTTCGCCGACGACCCGTTCGACCGCTTCCGCGACCGGGGCGGCGCGACCGCCGGCAAGGGCGATTGGGCCTGGCTCCAGCACACGCTCGCCTGCCTGGGGGCGCGCGGGCGGGCGGCGGTCGTGCTCGACACCGGCGCGGTGACGCGCGGCTCCGGCTCGAAGAACGCGGACAAGGAGCGCAACATCCGCAAATGGTTCGTCGACCGCGACCTGATCGACGGCGTGATCCTGCTGCCGGACAACCTGTTCTACAACACTACCGCCGCCGGCGTGATCGTGGCGCTGTCGAGGCGCAAGCCCGAGGCGCGCAAGGGCAAGATCGTGCTGCTGAACGCAAGCCGCCGCGTACGCAAAGGCCGCCCCAAGAACTTCGTCCCCGAAGAAGACATCCGCCCGCTTGCCGACGCCTTCCTCAAAGGCGAGCCGGTAGAGGGCGAAATCGCCGTCATCACGCGGGAACAAGCCAAAGAAGCGGACTACAACCTCAGTCCGAGCCGCTGGGTGGGGGCCGTTTCGAACGGCGACTCCGCCGACCTCAGCGATATCATGGCGCGATTCGAAGCCGCCCTCGATGAGGAAGCAGCGGCCTCGTCCAAACTTCGGGCCGCTCTCGAAAAGCTGGGGTCGCTGACATGACGGACAGAGCGACGATGCGCCTTGCGGACCTCTGCGATTTGGTCGCGGAGCAGGTCGATCCCCGCAGCCGGCCCAACGCTGTCTATGTCGGTCTGGAGCATGTGGCTTCCGGGCGGTTCGTTCGTTCGGGAGCGGGGAAAGCGTCGGACGTACGCAGCGCCAAGTCCTCGTTCCAACCCGGCGATGTGCTCTACGGCAAGCTCCGGCCCTATCTGGACAAGGCCGTTCTCGCTCAAGACGAGGGCATATGCACCACGGAGTTGCTCGTGCTGCGGGCAAAAGAGAGAGTCGATCCCCGCTTTCTGGTCGGCGTCGTTCACTCGCCCGCTTTCGTCAAGTACGCCGTTTCGGGCATCACCGGCGCGCATCACCCCAGGACGTCCTGGGCGCACATTCGAGAATTCCGGCTGCCTGCGTTCACATCGGCTGAACAATGTCGAATCGCCGATTTTCTTTGGCTCGTTCACGATGCGATAATTGCATCAGAGACGGTCGTCGAAACTGGCCAAGCAGCTATCAATGCTTTTCTTCAGGAGTTGATGACTGGTGATTCCCGAGTCACTGATCTCGACCTTGCAGCAATTAAGGATGCCGCCGCCACACGAGAGTTGCGCTGAACATGGACCTCACTGCCTACATTCCTGTCATGCTCTATGTCGTCTGGCATCCAGAGAGAACACTTATGGGACAGCACTCTTCCTACCAAGCTCGTAGTAAACTCCAACAGAGGTGGATATGAGAATTGAAGATTCCAAAGGAAACCAATTGAACTCTTTGGATGACTGGGAAAATCTCCACAATTCTGAAAAGTGGAAACAGGGACGCAGTGCTCACTCCATAGCCGATTTTATAGTGAATCGAAAAGGTGCTTGCAAAATTCAAGAGCGCATTTCGTCTATTCTCGGAGAGTCGATAGAATTCCTCAAGATCATTCCAGAACATGAGATAAAATTTGACAAATATAAAAACGGACGTGTCCATGATATTGGAATTTTTGGGGAAACAATATCTGGAAAGAGTATCTTTGTCGGAGTTGAAGCGAAAGTTGATGAAACATTCGGCAAGTACATCAAAGATGAGTGGCGAGACGCTGAAATAAAAATAAACCGTGGAAAGAAAACATGTATGCTACAGCGGATAAAGGAGTTATGTGCCAAATTTAAGAACGGGTCAGAAATTACGGAGAATGCCAAAATAAGATATCAACTCCTTCACGGCACGGCGGGAACCACTGCTTCTTGCGCGGACATATCGGTGTTCTATGTAGCTGTCTTTTTGACCGAACTCTACAATGACTCAATTGGGAAATCAAACTACCAAGATTATCGGCAGTTTATAGAAGAGGCCGGTGGAGAGTCTACTGGGTTTGATGGTATCTCCCATCGTTTAATGATCGGAGGCAAACCACTGATCTCCATCTACGAATGCTTCGAGACGAATTGATGTCAGGCTGAGCAAGTTGTCATATCGAGCCCGCAAGGAGTGACCAATGACCGACACGGAAATCAACAAAGACACCGACATCCTCGGCTGGGCGTCGATGTTCTCCGGTACCCGGGCCCCGTACGCATCTTGATCGAGTACCTGGAAGCAGGCGACTGGCCTGACGATTTCCTGGATAGCCATCCCGCTGTGTCACGCAAACAGACAATCACAGTGCTTGAACAGGCAAAGGCGACGCTTATCGGGATCGCCACTGAAGCTGCAACATGACCGATTATGCCTACATCTTCCTGGACGAGGCGGGAAATTTCGATTTCAGTGTTAATGGCACCCGCTATTTTGTGTTGACCAGCGTCGGCATGCGCCGCCCGTTCCCGGCATTAAAGGCGCTGGACGACTACAAGTACGATTGCATCGAAAACGGCACGGAGGTTGAGTACTTCCATTGCTACAACGATCGCAAGGCAGTGCGGAACACAGTTTTCGACTTGATCGCGGCCCACTCCGACGGGATGCGGGTAGACTGCTTGGTAGTCGAAAAATCCGGAATCGCCCCGCCGATGCAGGACAATACACGTTTCTACCCGGCAATGTTGGGGCATCTGCTGAATCTGGTTGTGCCCATCGAGCTAAACACCGGCAGCGCCGAAGAGGTTATCGTGATTACCGATACCATTCCTGTGAACAAGAAGCGGCGCGCTGTGGAAAAAGCCGTGCGAATCACGCTGTCCAAGATGCTGCCTCGGGTGAAGTACCGCATCCTGCATCACCAATCGCGCTCCCACTTCGGGCTGCAGATCGCGGATTACTGCGGTTGGGCGGTCTTCCGCAGATGGCAGAGAGGAGAGGGCGATTGGTACGACCGAATCAAGCCGCTGGTGCGGAATGAATTCCAGATTGCCGGTTCTGGAATGAAGCGCTGACGTCGATGGACAGTTCGCCCAAAACAACGACCCCCCTGACTACTCCGTTAGGGGAGAGAGCACCCTTGGCACTCTTGTCATCAGGGGGGGACCTTTCAGTTGCATGATACCGCATCGCTAACCAAACGTCCAACACGCGAGTAAGGAAGCAGCGTCGTGACCGTTCTTAAGATCAGCGAGGCCGGGTCCGTGCAGTTCCCCATGGTGCGCCATGCGGCGGAGATCGGTTGGACGCCGCTTACGCCTCGGGAGGCGCTGCGAAAGCGCGGCGGCGAGGCCGGGATGCTGTTTCGCGGCGAGCTTGCGGAGGCGCTCGGGCGGTTCAACCCCTGGATGACGGCCGACGCCGTCCGCCAAGTCGTCGAGCGGCTCGAAGCGCTGCCGCCGACCATCGAGGGCAACCGCGAGATGCTCGCCTGGCTGCGCGGCGAGCGGCAGGGGTACGACGAAAGCGAGAAGCTCCACCGGCGCATCCGGCTGATCGATTTCGAGACGCCGTCGGCCAACGCCCTGCACGTCACCTGGGAGTGGAAGCTCAAGCCCCCGGCCCGCAAGGGCGCCCGCGCGGACGCGATGTTCGTCGTCAACGGCTTGCCGGCCGCCATCGTCGAGCACAAGAACCCCAAAGACCGCGACGCCATCGAGCGCGGCGCCGCGCAGTTGCGGCGCTACGAGAAGGAGACGCCCGAGTTGATGGGCGCGGCGCAACTGTTCAACGTCACGCACCTACTCGACTACTGGTACGGCGTCACCTGGAACGTCTCGCGGCGCTTCATGGCGCGCTGGAAGGAACCCCCGGAGGAGAGCTACCGCTTCGCCGTCCAGTCGTTCTTCGAACCGACCGATTTCCTGCGCACGCTGCGGGACTGGATTCTCTTCTACGTCGAAGACGGCGAGACGCGGAAATCCGTGCTGCGCCAACACCAGCGCCGCGCGGCCGCGCGCATCGTCGAGCGCTGCGCCGAGCCGGGCAAGCGGCGCGGGCTCATCTGGCACACCCAAGGGTCGGGCAAGACCTTCACGCTGCTCACCGCCGCGCGCCTGATCCTGGAGCGCAAAGACCGGTTCCGCAACGCCACGGTGGTTGTGGTCGTGGACCGCACGGAGCTCGAAGGGCAACTCAAGGGCTGGGTGGACAGGCTGCTCGGCGAGATGCAGCAGCAGGACATTCCCGTCTGGCGGGCGAACTCCAAGGCGGCGCTGAGGGAATTTCTACATACCGACAAGCGCGGCCTGATCCTGTCGACGATTCACAAGTTCGAAGGGCTGGAGAAAGACGCCAACGTGCGCGGCAACGTTTACGTCTTCATCGACGAGGCGCACCGCTCGGTCGCCAGGGAACTGGGCACATACCTGATGGCGGCCGTGCCGAACGCGACGATCGTCGGCTTCACCGGCACGCCCATCGACCGCACGGCGGAGGGCAAGGGCACGTTCAAGATATTCGGCGCGGACGACGAGCGGGGCTATCTCGACAAATACTCCATCGCCGAGTCGATCGACGACGAGACGACGCTGCCGATCCGCCACGCGATGGCGCCGAGCGAGATGACCGTGCCGGCGGAGCGGCTCGACAAGCAATTCTTCGCGCTGGCCGAGGCCGAGGGCGTGACCGACGTGGAGGAACTGAACAAAGTTCTCGACCGCGCGGTGGATCTGCGCGCGTTCCTGACCGCCGACGACCGCATCGAGAAGGTCGCCGCCTTCGCCGCCAAGCATTTTCGGGAGAACGTCGAGCCGCTCGGCTACAAGGCGTTCCTGGTCGGCGTGAACCGCGAAGCATGCGCCAAGTACAAGCGCGCGCTCGACAAGCTGCTGCCGCCCGAATGGACCGCTGCGGTCTATACCGAGAACCCAGCCGACGCGGTCGATCGCCCGCTCGTCGCGGAGCTGCAACTCTCGCCCGAACGCGAGGCGGACGCGCGACTGCT
The DNA here is from genome assembly GCA_965214915.1 of Bryobacterales bacterium. Classification (GTDB taxonomy): domain Bacteria; phylum Acidobacteriota; class Terriglobia; order Bryobacterales; family UBA6623; genus CATQHP01. Next base: position 641,582 of record CBDCCP010000003.1, read on the forward strand.
GTTCAAGAAGGCGGACGCGAACCCCAAAATGCTCATCGTCACCGACAAGCTGCTGACGGGCTACGACGCGCCGCTGCTCTACTGCCTGTATCTCGACAAGCCGATGCGCGACCACGTCCTCTTGCAGGCCCTTGCGCGCGTGAATCGCCCTTACGTGGACGCCGACGGCAACCGCAAGCCCCTCGGCCTCATTGTCGATTTCGTCGGCGTGCTGCGGGAATTGAGGAAGGCGCTGCGCTTCGACTCCGCCGACGTCAGCGGCGTGATCGAAGACCTCGATCTGCTCTTGGAAGACTTCCTCGTCAAGATCGCCCGGGCCGAGGAGGACTACCTCGACGGCGGCAGAGACGGCAGCGCGGACGAGCGCCTCGAGAGAGTCGTTTACGGGCGCTTCCTGGAGCCGGAGGAGCGCAAGAAATTCTTCGAGGCTTACAAGGAGATCGAGGCGCTTTGGGAGATTCTCTCGCCGTCGCCCGAGCTGCGCGACCATATCGAGACCTTCCGGCGGCTGGCCGAACTTTACGCGGCCGTGCGCAACGCCTACGCGGCCCGCGTGGTTTTCACAGCCGACCTGGCGCGCAAGACGCGCCGGCTGGTGCAGGAAACCGCCGCCCAGAGCGGCCTCGGACGGCTGACGCGCAGCGTGACCTTCGACGCGCAGACCCTGGAGGCGCTGCGCGGCGAGCCGGGCTCGGACGCGGCCAAGGTGTTCAACCTGGTGCGCGGCCTGCGGCAGGAAGTCGAGGCCGACCCGAACGCGGAATCCGTGCTCCAACCGCTCAAGGAGCGCGCCGAACGCATCGTGAAGGAAATGGAGGAGCGCAAGACGACCGCGCTCGAGGCCCTCGACCGCCTGGCCGCCCTCGCCAAGGAGAAGGAAGAGGCCGTTAAGGCCATGCGGGAAAGCGGGCTCTCGCCGCGCGCGTTCGGCGTCCAGTGGACGCTGAAGGACGATCCGGCTCTGGCCGCCGCCGGCATCGCTGCGGCGGACCTGGCGCAAGAGGCGGAAACGCTGCTGTCCCGCTTCCCCAACGCGGCCGTCAACGACGACGAGCAGCGGCGGCTGCGCGCCTGCCTCTACCGGCCGCTCCTCGAACTGCAAAACGACGACCGCAGCCGGATCGTGAAACACATCCTGGCGAAACTTCTGGGGACGAGCACGAATGCGGACGCATGACGAACGGCGCGAGCGCGTCCGCGCCCGCGTCGCCTACTGGGCGCGGCGGCTGAACGTCCGGCCGCGGGCGGTGCGCGTGCAGCGCATGACGCGCAAGTGGGGTTCCTGCTCGACAAAGGGGGACCGTCACGCTGGCCGCCGACCTGGCCGACCGCGAAGCGGGCTTCCAGGATTTCGTCATCGCGCACGAGTTGCTGCACCTGCGGGCGCCCAACCACGGCAAGCTCTTCAAGGCGTTGCTGACGGCCCACGTGCCCGACTGGAAGCGGCACGATATGAAGCGGCGTTAGCCGCGGGCCGCGTCCGCCCGACCGGCATCGATTCGGTTTACACTTGGATGCTGTATGCGCCGCAATCCCAACCGTAGAGAGTTTCTGGCCGCGGCGGCCGCCGGCCTCGCCCCGCTTGCCTGCAACCGCGACGCCTCGCCCGCCGCCGCTCTCCGCCTCCGGTACGACCGGCCGGCAACGGAGTGGGTGGAGGCGTTGCCCGTGGGCAACGGCCGCCTCGGCGCAATGGTCTTCGGCGGCGTCTCCGCGGAGAGAATCCAGTTCAACGAAGACACCGTATGGCAGGGCGAACCTCACGATTACGCCCACGCCGGAGCGCACCGCTACCTCGAGCGCATCCGCCGGCTGCTGGCGGAAGGCAAGCAGGCCGAGGCCGAGCAACTGGCCATGGACGAGTTCATGAGCGTGCCGTTGCGGCAAAAAGCGTATCAGGCGTTCGCCGATCTCACGCTCGAATTTTCCGGCATCGACGCCGCGCAGACTGCCAACTACGAGCGGGCGCTCAGCCTCGACGACGCGGTCGCCTCCGTATCTTTCGATGCCGGCGGCGCGGCGTACGCCCGCGAGGTCTTCGCCTCCTACCCGGCTCAGGCGATTGTCGTCCGCTTGACGGCTTCCAGCAGCGGCCGCCTGAACTTCGCAGCCGGATTCCAGAGCGCCCACGAAACATCCGCCGTCGGCGAAAGCGGCGGCGACTTGACCCTTTCGGGCGCGGTGGCCGACAGCGCCATCCGCTTCGAGGCGCGTCTCGCCGCCGCAACCGACGGCGGCAGCGAAATCGCCGGCGGCAAACTGGTCGTCCGGGACGCCGGGCAGGCGACGCTCCTATTGGCCGGGGGCCACCAATTTCGTCAACTACCGCGATGTCTCCGGCGATCCGTCCGCCCGCAACGCCGAGCGCCCTCGCCGCCGTTCGCGGCAAATCGTACGAGCAACTCAAGGCCGACCATCTCGCCGATTACCGGAATCTTTTCCGCCGCGTCACGCTCGACCTGGGGCGCACCGCCTCCTCCGACCTGCCGACCGATCGGCGCGTCGAACGCTTCACCGCCTCCCCCGACCCCGAACTGGTCACGCTGCTGTTCCAATACGGCCGTTACCTGCTGATCGCCTCCAGCCGGGGCGCGGGGCAGCCGGCCAATCTGCAAGGGCTGTGGAACGACTCGAACAGTCCCCGCCTGGGACAGCAAGTACACCGTCAACATCAACACCGAGATGAACTATTGGCCGGCGGAATCGACAGCCTTGCCGGAAACTCAGGAACCGCTTTTCCGCGCCCTGCAAGACATCGCGGAATCGGGCGCGCGCACGGCGCGGGAGCATTACAACGCGCACGGCTGGGTCCTGCATCACAATTTCGACCTGTGGCGGGGCACGGCCCCGATCAACCATTCCAATCACGGCATCTGGCCGACCGGCGGCGCATGGCTTTGTCAAAACCTCTGGCAGCGCTATCTCTACGGCGGCGACGAGAATTTTTTGCGGGAACGGCTTATCCGCTGCTCAAAGGCGCGTCGCGGTTCTTTGCGGACGCGCTGGTCGAGTCGCCCGACGGCAAAGGGCTGATATCCGGCCCCAGCAATTCCCCCGAGAACGGCGGCCTGGTGATGGGACCGACGATGGACCATCAAATCGTCCGCAACCTGTTCGGCAACACCATCGCCGCCGCCCGCATCCTGGGGGCCGATCCCGACTTCGCCGCCGAGTTGGAAGCTCTGCGCAAACGCATCGCGCCCAACGCCGTCGGGCCGCCTGGGGCAGCTTCAAGAGTGGCTCGAAGACGTGGACGACCCCGAAAACAAGCACCGCCACGTCTCACACCTCTTCGGCCTGCACCCCGGCGTGGAGATCACGCCTTACGGCGCGCCCGATCTTTTCGCCGCCGCGCGCAAGTCGCTCGAATTCCGCGGCGACGGCGCAACCGGCTGGTCGATGGGCTGGAAGGTCAACTGGTGGGCGCGCCTACTCGACGGCGACCACGCTTACCGCATCCTGTCGAACCTGCTGCAGCCCGTGCCCCAAGCATCGTCCCGCAATCTGGACGGGCGGCGCGGCGGGCTGTATCCCAATATGTTCGACGCCCATCCGCCGTTCCAGATCGACGGCAATTTCGGCGCAACGGCAGGCATCGCCGAGATGCTGCTGCAGAGCCACGATCCCTACGGTACGCCGCTGGGCAAGAGCGGCGTCCAAAGCGGCAAGAGCGGCTACTTGCACCTGCTGCCGGCGCTGCCGTCCGCTTTCGCGAGCGGATCGATCCGCGGGCGCTGCGGGCGCGGGGCGGCTTCGAAGTGGCGCTCGAATGGGCGCGAGGCCGCTTGACCGCGGCCCGCGATCGCATCCAGGCTGGGCAAGCCGCTCAAGGTCCGCTACCGGGAAGTCGAGCTCGATGTCGAACTGGCCGCCGGAGAGTCGTACACGCTCACCGCCGACTCATTCGATGCCTAGCCGCTTCTGAATTTCTTCCAGGGGAACGCCCTTGGTTTCGGGCATCGCCTTGAGCACCCAAACCAACTGCAGCGCCATCATGCAGGAGTAGAAGGCGAAGGTATGCCCTCCCGAAACCTCGGCGATCACCGGAAAGGTCCACGAAATCAGCGCCGCAAAAAACCAATGGGTAAAGCAGCCCAAGGCATGACCGCGGGCGCGTACGCGATTGGGGAAAATTTCGCTCAGAAACACCCAGATCACGGCGCCCTGTCCGAAGGCGTGCGAGGCGATGAACACCAGCAGGGAGGCCAGAACGACCGCGCTGCCGAATGCGTCGAACTCGGTTCCGTAGCGGTAGAAGGCGGCCGCCGTCGCCGCCAGGCTGACGATGTAGCCGATCGACCCGGCGATCATCAGCTTCTTGCGCCCGAAATGGTCGATCACTGCGAGCGCCGCCATCGTGAAGACGAGATTCGTGCCCCCGACGGCGACCGCCTGCAGCAGCGCGGAGTCGTCGCCCGCCCCGGCCATGCGGAAAATGTGCGGCGCGTAGTACATCAGCGCGTTGATGCCCGAAAGCTGGTTGAACATAGCGATGGCTGTCGCCAGCAAGATAGGCTGCTTGTAGGCGGCGCGGAAAAGCGGCTCGCGCAGGCTGTGCCGCTCCAGCGCCAACGACTCCTCGATCTGCCGCACTTCTTCTTCGACCGAAGGCGCGCCCAGCGAGGCGAGCGTCGCGACGGCCTCATCGCGCCTGCCCCGGGCCACCAGCCAGCGCGGGCTGAGGGGCGTGGCGAACAGCAGCACGAAGAACAAGGCCGCCGGCAGGGCTTCGACGCCGAACATCATGCGCCATTCCATCGCGCCCAACTCGAAGCGGGCGACCAGGTAGTTCGACATATAGGCCGCGAGAATGCCCAACACGATATTGAATTGGGTAATGGCGACCAGACGGCCGCGCAGCCGCGCCGGCGAAATCTCGGCGATGTACAGGGGCGATACTACCGAAGCGCCGCCCACCGCCAAGCCGCCGATCAGCCGAAAAACGAGGAACGAATACCAATCCCAGGCCAGCGCGCTGCCCAGCGCCGAGACGAAATACAGCACCGCGATCCAGATCAGCGTCTTGCGGCGCCCGAGAACGTCGGAAGGCCTGCCGGCCGTCATCGCCCCCAGAATCGTTCCGATCAGGGCCGAGGCGACGGTCAGCCCCAGCAGCGATGCCGAAAGGTCGAAAACTTCGCGCAGGCGGGCGGTGGCGCCGGAAATGACGGCGGTGTCGAAGCCGAACAGCAAACCGCCCAAAGCGGCAATGATCGAGGCGCGAAGCAAAGTCGAATTCATGAGGTTTCGGCGGCCGCAACGGACGGTCATACAGGATCGCACACCTTCGCGCCGCGGGCGCGCGCCCACGGCATCGAGCCCGCCGGGGCCGTTACCGCTCTATCGGCGGCGTCTCGCGGACTTGCCCGCCGAGGGCTGCGTGCAATTCCTTGACGCGGATCACTTCGCCGTTTTCGAACGTCACGAAAACGATGTCGCCGGGCGGTTCGCCGTAGAGCCAATCTTCCGTCTCGATGCCGGCTTTGTAGTCGCGCACCTTGCGCGCGGGCTTGCCCTTCGCCAGCAAGACCATTTCCTTGTCCATGCCTTCAATGACCGTCTTGCTCTCGATGGCGTCGCGGAATTTCTTGTCGATCTGGTCGAGATACAGCTCCGTCGCCGAACGCTGCTCGAAGTCCAGAACCGGTTTCAGCATCCGCTTGAGCTCGTCGGCGCTCGAGGGCGGGCCGCCGTCGCCGAAAACCAAGGCGAGCTTGGTTCCGCCGGGCGCGTGCGTTGCCTGATTGGCGCCCAGCGTGGTGCTCTGATTCATTGTGCCGGCCACTTGGATGCGATGCCACCATCTGCGGCCGCCGCTGATTCCGTGATTCAACTCGACGATCAATTTCTGGCTCTTGAATTCCAGCTTGGTAATCTGCACCAAGTCGCCCAAGCGCGCCGCGGGGCCGAATTTACTCATCGCGAAGGCCCACTCTTCCCGGTTATGCCGGCCGTCGGGCAACAACTCCAGCGGTTTCTTCGACCGCGGGATCAGCACCTTGGCGGCGCCGAATTCAGCCGCAAGGGAACGCACCAGAGCGGCTCGCTGCTCCGCCGTCAGTTTCTCCGTCTTGCCGGGCAGCGCGGCCGCCGCCAACAACGGGATCAACAGGAATCGAGCCGCTCGCATCGGGCGTCTCCGGCATCGCTCCGCATTTCGCGTTCCCATAACAGCACCGGCATCCCCTCGCGCCGCGGCAGCCGCCACAAAACAGCGGCTATCGAAACTGCTCCCACAGTTCCCACCGCTCCGGCTTCGGGGCCGTACGCTCCGCCCGTCAACCAAACGGCGCCGGTCGGCTCGAGGTTCAACTCCGTCAATCTAATTGTAAGGCCGGAAACGTTGGCGCCAAGTAACGCTTCCGCACAATTCCAGGAGTAATGTATGCCAACGGACAACCACAACGACCGCCGCCACAGAACCGCGAGGCCGAAGACGCCGCCGTAAAGCGCCGTATTCAGGGCCGCCGGCCAAGTGACCCCGGGGTTCGAAGCATGCAGCAGGGCGAAGGCGATGGACGTCACCGCGACCGCGGCCGGGGGGCCGAACGCCCGCCCAAGTTGCTGCAAAAGATAGCCGCGCACGAACAGTTCCTCGCCTAACGCGCCGACCGCCAGCAGCAGCAGGCCGGTTCCCACCGAGCCGCGCCAATCGAAGCGAATCGCAGACGGCTCGATTGCGGTCCACGAGGCCCAGCCGGCCGCTTGCATCGCCGCGACGATCAGCGCGCAGCTTCCCGCTCCGAGCGCCAGCCCAAGCAGGAGAGGCCGGACGAAATCCGCATCCAGGCCCAACGCCGACCAGCCGCGGGCCGGCGGGACGCGCAGCAAAAGCCCCGTGACCGCCGCCGTCCCGATAAATAGGGAAACCGCGTTCAGCGCGATCGGCGACGTGGTCAGCGAGCGCAGCGCCCAGGCGACGGCGGCGCTCAAGACGAACGTTGCCGTGAAGAACAGGACGGCGAACAGCAACGCCGTAACGGCCTGCTTCCAACGACTGAACGGCTCTGCGGACACAGGTTGCGCGGACAGGCCGCCGCGTCGAGAGGCGCGGCGTTGCTATCCACTATCTCACTATCCACTATCCACGGGCGGCGAAGCCGCCCCTACACCTCGATCCAGCGGCCCCCTTCGGCCGCCGAACGCGCCGCCGCGTGAACGACGGCAACGCTATGAGCGCCTTCCGCGCCGGTCGGATAGGAAAGACAGAGCGGATCGGTCGCGCGGTTCTCGCGCCGCGCCGCCAGCGCCTCGGCGAGGTCGGCATAGACGTTGGCGAACGCCCCGAGCATGCCTTCGGCGTGGCCGACCACAATCCGCGAGGCGCGCGCAGCCTCGGGCGACAGGCTCTCCGCGCCGCGCTCGAGGATACGGGTCGACTCGCCGACGGGCGTCCAGTAGAGTTGGTTCGGCTGTTCCTGCGTCCAGCGCAGCCCGCCCCGCTCGCCGAACACCCGCAGCGTCAACCCGTGCATCTGCCCCGCGGCTACGGCGCTGGCCCACAGGCGTCCGACCGCCCCGCCCGTAAAGCGCAAGGCCAGCAGGGCGTCGTCTTCCAACTCGCGGCCTGCGACGCACGAAACGAAATCGGCCGAAACGCTGCGCACTTCTTGACTGATCGCATAGCAAGCCAAATGCAGCGCATGGGCGCCCACGTCCGCAAGCGCGGAGCTCACGCCCATCTGCCGCGGATCGTAGCGCCAGCGCACCCGCGGATTCTCGGCGTCCGCTGCGTCGGCGTGGAAGCCGTGAGCGAACTCGGCTACTACGACGCGAATCCGCCCCAGTTCTCCCGACCGCGCCATTGCCCGCGCCTGGCGGATCATCGGGTAGCCGGAATAGCCGTAGTTCACGGCAAGCACCCGGCGGCGCTCTTTTGCGCAGGCCGCCAGATCGAGGCCGTCCTCGACCGTCGTCGTCAACGGCTTCTCGCACAAGACATCGAAGCCGGCCTCCAAAAACGCCTTGGCGATCTCGTAGTGCGTAAAATTCGGCGTCGCAACCGTCACCAGGTCCAGCCGCCCGGCGTCCGGCGGAAGGGCGCGTTCCCGCTCCAGCATCTCGCGCCAATCGCCGTACGCCCTTGCCGCTTCTACGCCGCAGCGCGCGGCGAACTCGCGTCCCCGCTCGGGATCGACATCGAGAGCGCCGGCAACGAGCCGAAACCTGCGGTCCAGAGCCGATGCAATCCGGTGCGTCGCCCCGATCTGGCTACCCTCGCCGCCGCCGATCAGGCCCCAATTGAGTCTCCGTTCCATGCGCGTCCGTCTCTCCGCCCGGCCGGCGATGCGATTCGATAGGCTACCAAAATCGCCGCCGGCGTGGAATTCATCGCGCCGGGACGGCGCGCCCGGCTCGATGCGGGTATGATGGAGAAGAAGGCGGCACAATGGAGCCGTCTGTTGCGGATCCGGACATGTCGCGCCAAGTAGCTCAGTTCCTGCTCTCGACCGCGAACTTTCTCACGGTCTTGCGCTTGTTGGCAACGCCCCTAGTGGTTCTGCTGGTTTGGCAGTCGGCGGAGGCGCCCGAGTTGCGCCCCGCCATTGTTGCCTTTGTGGTGTTTCTGCAAGCGACCGACATGCTCGACGGGTTTCTGGCCCGCGCGGGCCGTCGCCGGCTCGGGGCCGGCAACCGCTTCGGCGAAATCCTCGACCCGCTGGCGGACAAGCTCTACATCGGCGCGGCGTACCTCACGCTGGCGCTGACGGGCCAATTCCATTTGTGGTTCGCTTGCCTGGTCATCCTGCGCGATGTCTCGATCGTCCTGGGCTGGAGCCTGGTTTTCTACCGCGCCGGCGTCGCCATTCAACCGAACGTTACGGGCAAGATCGCCGACGGCTTCCAGGCGTTCTTTCTGGCCGTCATTCTGCTTGAGCTTTCGCCGCCGGTGATCTTCTTCGGAACGACCGCGACCGCGGCCATGATCGTGTTCTCCGGCATCTCCTACGCAATGACCGCCCGCCACTCCGTGCGACACTGCTGACCGCCGCAGCCGACGGGCGCGGGCAAGCAGCAGCGGCCTCAGCGCTGCCGAACGGCGAGGAACGGTAATTCGGAGGCCGCAACGGGCCGTTCCAAGTTGCAGCAACGCGGACGCCGCTCTAACCAACGGCTTGCGCCGACTGCCGGCTCCAAACAGTCCGGTCGAGACTACTGAACGCTTTCCGCCGGCAACTGTGGGGCTTCCATTGGGTGATAGAAGTGGTGGATCGACACTCCGTATTTCCTCTGCAAGTAATGCAGCTTGCGACGGCCTACGAGTTACGGAATCTCCATTGCCTCCATGACGGCGTCTTTCGTGAGGACGAACATAGGCGATTCCGTATCCTGGCGGTAAACATTCACTCGATGTCGGCGCAGAACGTCGATGACATCCTTGCGCGGGACTTCGCCGCCGATTGACATTGACGCGTTAAACCACCGGCCCGATAAATTGGATCCCGTGGAAGGGCAAGGGGGCGCTTTCCATGTCCGGAATCCGATGCAAGGAGACCTGAGTGAGCTGGTGGGACTTTGCGTTTGCGTTCAGCACTAGATCCCAAGCCTCTTGCGGCGCAACGCGCAACATGCCTGCAATCGTTCCGTGAATCTTCAAGTGTTCATGAATCGTTGCGTTCAGGCCGTCTTGAAACTTTTCCCGCGCATCTTCCACGGATTCTCCTTGAGCCGAGTAGTCGATCTCCAGGCAGGTATCGGTAAGGTTGGCGGCAATCCTGCTGGCGGCAACGTCAGCGCTTGCGCGACGGACGCCGCGAGTTGCCGCGGCCGATGTTGAGCTGCTGCAGGTCGGCGCCCTCGGGCGCAGCAAGGATGGACGCCGGCGCCACCTTGCCCGCCAGCCTGCGCGTAACGGCGACCAGGACGCCGCCTATAACCATCAGCACGGCCAAAATCGCGCATAGAAAGAGCGAATCCAGGACGATATTCTTGAGGCTGTCGTAGCGCTCGGGCGGCTGGTGATTGAGCGTGACATCGGCTCTGTAACGGATCGACGCCAGCAGCCGCTGCGCCTCGTCCGGCGAGGACGGGTCGAGCACCACCGAAATCAACGGGCCGTCGCGCTTGGCCACGACATTTTCGATGCCGTAAAAAACCCTCGATCTGCCCGCGGGAGATCGGCGCTGAAGGGTAGCTGAGAATCAGCATCCGCAACTCGCCCGCGGGCGTAGCGTAAACGCCGTAATGCCCTTCCGTTCCAAAGTGAAAGCCGACCACCGACGGCGGCAGCATCGGCGCCACCTTTTCCAACGAGGTCGGCCCCAGGACATAGCGGACGGAGTCCGGCGTCAGCAACTCCTCGGGCACGTATTCCAACACCGGCGGGTCGCCGGTCAGCTTCGGTCGGGGAAGATAGGCCAGGGCAACCTCGATATCGTCGGATTCCGGCAGGTCGCCGGTCAACTCAAGCAGATAGTTGCCGAAGTGGATCAGCGTATAGTTTCCTTTCTGCGCCGCCCGCTCGCCGCGAACGACGTCCTCCGCGCCGGCCGGTTTCAGCCATTGATACGCGGCGAAAGCGCCCGTGTCGTCGTAAAATTGCAACACCCTGGCATCGACCGCGAGTCCGTCGGCGGCACGGTACTCGGCCTGGCTGCCCTCCTCGAACCCTAACTCCTTGAAAAGCGCCGCGTCCTGCGGCTCATAGGCGCGCTCCTCGCCCCGCTCGAAGGCGCCCATCGCATCGTGCAGGATCGCGGCGGAAGACAACGCCGCGCACATCAGGAAAGCAAATACGAATTTCATGGGCATCACCCTATAGACACCGCCGGCAAGCGGGCGGTTCCCCCAAGTCGGTTTTCTCACTGCGCCGCCCCGTGGCACTTTTTGTATTTTTTGCCGCTGCCGCAAGGGCACGGCGCGTTGCGCCCGATTTTTTTTCCGCGAACCACCTGTTTCACCTCGACGGCCGCGCTGCCCGCGCCGGCCAGCTTGACTTGCTGCAACTCGCGTTCCTTCCGGCGACGCACGTCACGGGTGAACGACTCGATCGAACCGGCGTCGGCAAGCTCTTCGTCGACCGGCGCGCCGGCGCCGTTCGTTTTCTGCCCGTCCAGGCCGGGCCGCAACGGCTGCGGGGAGGCTTGCGGCGCTTCGCCGCCGGACGCCGGCTGCAAGTGGAACAGAATCTTGAGGGTTTCGTCTTCGAAATTGGCCATCATGGCCTGAAAGATCTCGAACGATTCTTTCTTGTACTCGATCAACGGGTCTTTCTGGCCGTAACCGCGCAGCCCGATGCCCTCCTTGAGGTGGTCCATCGACAGCAAGTGCCCCTTCCACTGCTGATCGAGAAGCTGCAGCATAATCATGCGCTCGGAGTAGCGCATGCGCTCATCGCCCAGCGTCTCCGCCTTGGCTTCGTACCGCTTGCAAAGGTGGTCGGTGATCTCGTCGGCGATGCCCTGCGGGTCGAGGCCCTGCAGGTCGAGGCTATCGATCTTCGCGCCGAATTGAGCGGCGACATCGGCGGCCAGGCTGGCCATGTCGTAGGTGTCGGGATGCGCCTTTTCGGGGCAGCGCTCGTCGGTGAAGCGCCCTACCGCGTCGCCGACCAGACCCAGGATGTACTCTCTCTGGTCTTTCCCTTCCAGCAGTTTGCGGCGCATGCCGTAAACGGCCTCGCGCTGCTTGTTCATCACGTCGTCGTATTCCAGCAGGTGCTTGCGGGCCTCGAAGTTCTGCGCCTCGACTGCCTTTTGCGCCGCTTCGATGCGTTTGGTAATCAGCCGCGACTCGATCGGCACGTCCTCTTCCATGCCCAGCTTGAGCATCAGGTTCTGCATCTTTTCGCCGCCGAAGATGCGCATCAGGTCGTCCTGCAATGACAGGTAGAAGCGCGAAGAGCCGGGGTCGCCCTGGCGACCGGAGCGGCCGCGCAACTGGTTGTCGATGCGTCGCGACTCGTGGCGCTCGGTGGCCAGGACGTGGAGCCCGCCTGCCTGCACGACCTCATCGTGCTCGGCGTCGGTCTCTTCCTTGAACTTGGCGAGCGTTTTCCGCCAAGTCTGCCCGTTGTCGGGATGGTCGGGGTCGACGCCCTTCCTGAGCAGCGCGTCGCGGGCCAGCGACTCCGGGTTGCCGCCGAGCAGGATGTCGGTGCCGCGGCCGGCCATGTTCGTGGAAACCGTGATCGCCCCTTTGCGCCCCGCCTGGGCGATGATCTTCGCCTCGCGCTCGTGGTGCTTGGCGTTCAAGATTTCGTGCTTGACGCCCATTTTTTTCAGATGTTTGGAAAGCAACTCCGACTTCTCGATGGAGATCGTGCCGACCAGCACCGGCCGGCCGCGCTCCTGGCACTCCTTGATCTCCAGCGCCGCGTTGCGCCATTTCTCTTCCGCCGTGCGGTAAACGATGTCCTGATGCTCGACGCGAACCAGCGGCCGGTTGGTCGGAATGACTACGACTTCCAGCGAATAGATCTTGCTGAACTCCGCCGCCTCGGTATCCGCCGTGCCGGTCATGCCGGCCAGCTTGTCGTACATGCGGAAATAGTTTTGGAAGGTGATCGTCGCGAGCGTCTGGTTTTCGCGTTCGATCTTTACCTTTTCCTTGGCTTCGACCGCTTGGTGCAAGCCGTCGGACCAGCGTCTTCCGGGCATCAGCCGTCCGGTGAACTCATCGACGATGACGACCTTGCCCTCTTTGATGACATAGTCTTTGTCGCGCTGGAAAACGACGTGCGCCTTCAATGCCTGCTCGACCGCGTGCTTGATGTCGTAATGCGCAAGCTCGTTAATGTTGTCGATGTTCAGGGCTTTCTCGATCTTCGCTTCCCCCTGCTCGGTAAGCCAGGCCGAGCGGTGCTTTTCTTCGAGGATGAAATCGCCGGTGTAGGTGCGGTTGCCGGGCTCGTCGCCTTCGATCGTCTCGCCGCGTTCGAGCCTGGGGATGATGCGGTTGACCCGGTAGTATTTATCGGTTGAAACCTCGGACGGGCCCGAAATAATCAGAGGGGTGCGCGCTTCGTCGACCAGGATCGAATCGACCTCATCGACGATAGCGAAATTGTGCGGGCGCTGCACCATGTCGCCCACCTCGAATTTCATGTTGTCGCGCAGATAATCGAAGCCGAATTCGTTATTCGTTCCGTAGGTGATGTCGGCGGCATAGCCGTCGCGGCGCTCCTGGTCGCTGAGGTCGTGGACGATCACGCCGACCGACAAGCCCAGCCACTCGTAGATGCGGCCCATCCATTCGGCATCGCGGCGCGCCAGATAGTCGTTGACCGTAACGACGTGAACGCCCTTGCCTTCAAGGGCGTTGAGATAGACCGGCAACGTCGCCGTGAGCGTTTTGCCCTCGCCGGTTTTCATCTCGGCGATTTTTCCCTGATGCAGCACCATGCCGCCGATCAACTGCACGTCGTAATGGCGCATGCCCATCAGCCGCCAAGCCGCCTCGCGGCATACGGCAAAAGCCTCGGGAAGCAGGTCGTCGAGCGTCTCGCCGGCGGCCAGCCGCTGCTTGAATTGCGCGGTCTTGGCTTGCAGGTCCGCGTCCGACAGCGTTTCGATCTCCGGGCCCAGGCTGTTGATTTTCTGCACCAAGGGCCGCATCCGCTTGATTTCGCGGTCGTGCTTGGTGCCGAACAGCCTGGTTAACAAGGTGTCGAGCATAAGTCGGGGAGGGAGCCGTCCGTTTCTATTGTAGCCATTCGTTCCAGCCGAGCCGCTGCGCGTCTTATCCAATACAAGATGAGTCTGAGGAGAGAGGTGATTCCAACACAAGATGAGCCTGAAGGGGGGGGTAGGGATGGGGCAAGCTGCGGGCGATGGGAGTAGCCATGCAGCAAGCCGAAGAGTTGGGTTTCGAACAGATGGAGGCGTTTCTGGAGGGGACGGAGAACGTCGTTTTTCGAGCGGAGAGCCGGGCGGAGCGCTACCGGCTGTTCGAAGCTGTCCTACGCCGGCATCACTATGTCCAGTTGGGCCGTGTGCAGAAGGGTTTGCTGCGGCGTTTTCTGCAGAAGCTGAGCGGGCTAAGCCGGGCGCAGACGACGCGGCTGAGCGGGCAGTTCTTGCGTGAGCGCACGGTGCGCCCGACGGTCTACCGCAGGCGGCGTTTCCCCACGTTCTACAGGCGGGCGGACATCGCGCTGTTGGCGCGCGTGGACGAGGCGCACCGGCAGTTATCCGGGCCGGCCACCTGCGCCATCTTGCGCCGCGAGCACCAACTCCACGGGCGGAGCGAGTTCCAGCGCTTGGCGCGGCTCTCGCCGGCGCACCTGTACAACCTGCGCCGCAGCCGGGCCTATGGCCAACAGCGGCGGCCAAGGGAGCAGACCCGACCGACACCGCTAGCCATCGGCGAGCGCCGCCAACCACAGCCTGCCGGGCGGCCGGGTTATCTGCGCGTGGACACCGTGCATTCCCCCGAACAAGACAGCGTCAAGGGCGCCTACACCCTCAACTTGGTCGACGCAGTCACGCAATGGCAAGTATTTGGCTGCGTCGAGCGGATCAGCGAACAGTACTTGGCGCCCGTGCTCGCAGAGTTGTTGGAGCAGTTCCTCTTCCCTGTGCGCGGCTTCCATTCCGACAACGGCAGCGAGTTCATCAACCACACCACGGCGCGGCTGTTGGCGAAACTGCACATCGAATTCACCAAGTCGCGGGCGCGGCGCAGCAACGACAACGCCCTGGTCGAGTCCAAGAACGGCTCAGTAGTGCGCACATGGCTGGGCTACCGTTTCCTGCCCTCGGCGGCCACAGCCCACATCCATGCCTTCTACCGCGACTGGCTCAACCCCTACCTCAACTTCCACCGACCCTGCGCTTATCCCTCCTGGCAGCCCGATCGCCGCGGCCGGCTGCGCAAGGTCTACCACCGCTGGCGCACGCCTTACGAGACGCTGCTCGCCCTGCCCGCCGCGCAGCGTGCGCTGCGCCCTACTGTGACCTGGGAACAGTTGCAAGCGCAGGCCACGGCGCACTCCCCCACCGCCTTCGCCGAGCAACTCCACAGCCGCCTGCGCAACCTCCAACGCACCTGCCAAGACCTCGCCCTACCCTGGTGAGCGCCCGCCCCCGCCCGCCCCTCTCGCACCGGCCTTGGCGGGGGCCGCCGCCCCCGCCAAGGCCCCTCTCCTGCCCTCTGCTACACTCCCTCTACCCGCAGTTCCCTCAGCCCCCCTTCAGGCTCATTCTTCGATTGGAATAGACGCCTGCGCCCGATGCAACTCCCGTATTCTTTTTGCTTTCCAATCGGGGGAGTCGCTGTTCGCGAGAGGCGCGGGCGGACGCCGCGAGGGGCCGCATTCACTTGATTTCGCGGTTGTGCTTGGCGGCGAACAGCTTGGCTAACACGGTGTCGGGCATAAGGCGGGGGAGCGGAATCCAAGCCGGCAGCCCGCGGCGCTGCGGACGAGGATGCCGCGTTCGACAGGAGCGGTTATATCGCGAAGCGCCGTGTCCTGCGAGCACTTGGCGATCTTGGTCCACTTCGATGTCGTCAGCTTGCCCTTGAAGCCGTCCGGCAAGCGGTTCAGCATCGTCCGCCGGCGCTTGTTGAGCGGCACGGCCTTCAGCACCGCATCGATCTGCGCCGGGGCATTGAACCAGTCAAAAAGACAGACATCTCGTGCCCGAGCCGGGCGGCCGCGGGCGCTTCGAAGTGAACCCGCTCCCTGCCGATGGCGCCGGAGACGACTTGCATCGGGCCGGTTGCGTCGTCTCGCCATGCGCCGACCCGGATACGCCTCATGCCGCTCCGGCCGGCCGGGAAAAGCGAAGCGCGCCAGGCAAAAAGCCTTTCGGCCGTGAGCGGTCGGTCGTAGCGGCGCGCCGCCCGCGCCACTTTCACCACGGCTGCTAGAGTGGATGCTTGCGATGAAAATTGGTTTCGTCAGCTTGGGCTGCCCCAAGAATCTCGTGGACAGCGAGGTCATGATGGGCCTTCTGGAAGCCCGCGGACATCGGCTCACCAACGATCCGGCCGACGCCGAGGCCCTGGTCGTCAACACGTGCAGCTTCATCGATCCGGCCAAGCAGGAATCGGTCGATACCATCCTCGAAATGGCCGAATACAAGAAAACCGGCCGCGCGCAGCGTTTGGTGGTGGCCGGCTGCCTGGTCGAGCGCTACCGCCGGGAGTTGCAAGAGCAGATTCCCGAAGTGGACGCCGTTCTGGGCACAAACGAGCTCGAATCGATCGTCAGCCGCTGCGAAGGCGGTCTCGAAGACATCCCGCCCCCGCCGGGAGGCTATCTCTATCACGATCTGACGCCCCGCAAGCTGGCGACGCCCAGGCGTTTCGCCTATCTGAAGATCAACGAAGGCTGCGATCACCCCTGCACGTTCTGCATCATTCCGCAATTCCGCGGGCGCTTCCGCAGCCGCCGTTTCGAGTCGGTCGTGCGCGAGACGGAGAACCTCTTCGCCGCCGGAGTGCGCGAAATCAACCTGATCGGCCAAGACACCACCGCCTACGGCGAGGATCTGGGGATCGACAACGGCCTGCCCGCGTTGCTGGCGCGGCTGGCGCGGATCGAAAACGCCGGGTGGGTGCGTTTTCTATACGCTTATCCCAACCGCGTCACGCAAAAGCTGCTCGATACCATCGCCGCGCACGACGCCGTTTGCAACTACATCGACATCCCGCTGCAGCACGCCGGCGCCCGCGTCCTCAAGCGCATGAAGCGCGGCGCAAGCGGCGATATTTTCCTCAAGACAATTGAGCGGATACGCCGCTCCATACCCGGCGTGGCGATCCGCACAAGCTTCATCGTCGGTTTTCCGGGCGAAAGCGATACCGACTTCGACGAGTTGTGCGCGTTCGTCGAAGCAGCCGAGTTCGACCGCGTAGGCTGTTTCCGCTATTCCGACGACGAACGAAGCGAGAGCTATGCGCTCGACGGCAAGGTCGACGCGCGCACTTCCTACAATCGCCGGCGGCGGCTGATGGCCTTGCAGCGAAAGATTTCGAGGAAGCGCAACCGCGCCCTCGTAGGACAGCGGTTGCCGATCCTCATCTCCGGCCCTTCGTCCGAAACCGAGTTGCTCTGGGAGGGCCGCTTGCAGACTCAGGCGGAGGAAATAGACGGCAAAACGTATCTGACCGCGTTCCCCGGCGACCGCTTTCCGGCGCCCGGCGACATCGGCGAAGTGCGCATCACGAGGGCCTCCGACTACGACCTGTTCGGCGTGCTCGAGCGCGTCGTCCGTCCCGCCGCCGAAATCCCTTCCGCCGAGATACTCCCCATCTTGCAATGAGCGCATTCTTTTCTCCAGGTTCTTGAACTCGTGCCGAAATTACCCAAGCAATGTCCGCTCTGCGGCAGGCCGACCGATGGGCAATCGAATTGGTATCCTTTTTGCGGCGAGCGCTGCCGCATGCAGGATTTGGCCAACTGGTCAACCGAGGCGTACACGGTGGCCGGCCCGCTTACGGAAGCCGACGAAAACCTGGGCATTGTCGATGTGAAGGCCGACCCGGGCACCCGTGAATAGCCGGCGAGCAGCGTTCGTGCTGGCGACTTGGTTCGGCTGCGGCTGTTTCCCGGTCGCCCCGGGCAGCGCGGGCTCCGCCGGGGCCTTGCTGACCGCTTGGTTGCTGGTAACCGCTAGCGGCATTCCGGCCTGGATTTTTGCGCCCGCGGCGCTGCTGTCGATTCCGCCGGCAATCTGGGCGGCGAACAAAGTGGAAGAAAGCCTCGGCGTCGGCGATCCGCAAATCGTCGTGATCGACGAAGTCGTCGGCCAATGGCTGGCGCTCGCGCCGGTCGCCGCATCGAACTGGCGGCATTGGCTCTGCGCGTTGCTTCTCTTCCGCCTGTTCGACATCGCCAAGCCGTTCGGCATCCGCCGCCTGGAAAAGATCGGCGGCGGCCGCGGCGTAGTGGCCGACGATGTTGCCGCCGGGGTCTGCGCTATGATTGGAATGTTGGCGATACGTTGGTTTTTGTTCTGACGCCGGCAGGCGCATATGCCCACAAATTCGGATTCCGGGCCGCAAATCGAAAGCGTTTCGCCGCCCGCGGCAATATCCGGCGGCCTGCTGGAATTGCGCGGCAAAGGTTTGACCCCGCATGCCGGCGAGCAGCCCGTCGTGTACTTCGGCGGCGTCAAGGGCCGATTGGTGGTCGGCGGGCCGCGGCGCGCCGTGGTCGCCGTGCCGCGAGGGACCACGGACGACAGCCTGACCGTCGAGGCGGGCCAATACACAAGCGCGCCGTACCCCTGTTCTCTCGGCTTCGTCCTGGCCGAAAATATGCATCCGGTCGCGGCGCCCGCAGTCGATGCTTACGGCAATGTTTTTACCACCCGCAGCGGCTCCCGCGGCGAGAAGCTTCCCGTTTCGGTCTTCAAGATCGATTCCGGAGGCAACGTCAAACCCTTCATCTCGGACATCGTGAACCCGACGGGGCTCGTTTTCCTTCCCGACGGCAGGCTGCTCATCTCGAGTCGCCACAGCGGCACGATCTACGCGGTCACGCCCGACAGTCAAATGGAAATTTACGCCGAGGGCATGGGCGTCGCCACGGGACTGGCGGTCGACCGCGAAGAGAACGTCTATGTCGGCGACCGCACCGGCTCCATCTTCAAGATCAGCCCGTCGCGCCAGATTTACGTATTCGCTACGCTCGAGCCGTCGGTGGCCGCGTTCCATCTGGCCTACGGCCCGGACGACAATTTGTACGTGTCGGGACCCACGACTTCGAGCTTCCAATGCATCTACCGTATCGACCCCAAGGGCCGCGTGACCAAGCTCAGCCGCGGCTTCGGGCGGCCGCAGGGCGTGGCTTTCGACGCGGCGGGCCGGCTCCATCTCTGCGCTTCCTACCGCGGCAGCTACGGCGTGTTCCGACTTAACGGCGACGACTCGGTAGAGCAGATTGTCTCCGGTCCCGGCATCGTCGGTCTGGCCTTCACGCACAATCAAGATATGATCGTCGCGACGACGTCCGAGGTTTACAAAATCGTGACCGCCGGCTGGTTTTAAGCGCGGCCGCGCGGCTCATTGCCGCAACCGACCCCCAATCCGGCCCGCCCGCGCCCCGGATGAGAAACTGGCTTAACGATTCATGAACGCCGAGATCATTGCCGTCGGTTCCGAGTTGCTCACGCCGCTGCGCCTCGATACCAACTCGCTGTACCTCACGCGGAAACTCGGCGAACGGGGCATAGAAGTCGTGCGCAAGTCGGTTGTCGGCGACGACCATGAGCGGCTGACCTCTGAAATTCGGCGCGCGCGCGAAGCCGTGGAAGTGGTTGTCCTGAGCGGCGGCCTCGGCCCCACGCTCGACGACCTGACCCGCGACGCGGCCGCAGCCGCGCTCGGATGCGAGCTGGAATTTCACGACTCGATCGCCGCGGACATCGCCGAACGCTTCCGCCGCTTCAACCGCGTGCCGGCCGAGGTCAACAAGCGCCAAGCCTATGTCCTGACCGGCGCCGAAATCCTCGAAAACCCGAACGGGACCGCGCCGGGCCAATGGTTCGAAGACCCAAGCGGCATCCTCATCCTGTTGCCGGGACCGCCCCGCGAGCTCAAGCCGCTCTTCGAGAAATCCTGCCTGCCGCGCTTCGACCGCCGCGAATCGCCTTTCCGTTACTTCACGCACTCGATGCGGGTGGCGGGCATCGGCGAATCCGACGTCGACCAACGCATCGGCCCCATTTACTCCGCCGAGCATCGAGTGGCCACGACCATCCTCTCCGCCCCGGGCGATATTCAAATCCATCTACGCGCCCGGGCGCGCACCGAAACCGAAGCGCGCGTCATCGCCGAGAGTCTGGGGACGAAGATCCAAGACGAGTTAGGCCATGCCGTTTACACCTTGGTCGATGAACCGTTGGAGGCGGTAGTCGCCGGGCTGCTGCGCGCAAAGGGACTGAAGCTCGCCGCAGCGGAAAGCTGCACGGGCGGGCTGCTCGCCGGAAAAATCACCGATGTCCCCGGCAGCTCGGAATTCTTCGCCGGGAGCTTGGTCAGCTACAGCGAGAACGCCAAAATCGACTGGCTCGGCGTCGACGCCGCGATCCTCGCAACACACGGAGCGGTCAGCGAGCAGGCGGCCGCGGCCATGGCGCAAGCCGCCCGCTCCCGCGCTGCAGAGGCGCTGGGCAGCCCCGCCATCGGCGTCTCGACCACGGGAATCGCCGGCCCCGGAGGCGCCACGGAAGAAAACCCGGTGGGCACGGTCTATTTCGGCATCGCCGACGACAACGGCGTCGCCGTCAAACGCAGGCAACTCGGCGGAGGCAGGAGCCGCGTCCGCACGCTGGCCGTGCATACGAGCCTCGAGCTCATCCGCCGCCGGGTGCTCGGTCTGTGGGCCGCCTGACGGCTTCAACTTGCACTCTTCGCCGAACGTCTCTCGGCCAGAATCCCGCGCAGGAGCTTGATGCCCCGTTCGTCGAAGCAGCGCTTGGGCAAGACGTACTGTTCCTGAGGCGAAGGACAGAGCAGAAAGCTCCGCCCCGTTTCCACGGCGTCCCACAAATCGTCCCAGGCCAGCCAACCGCTGCGCCCGCCGGCAGTCGCTTCCATCCCGCTCGGGCAAACGTGGTAGCGCAGCCGCAACGGCTGCCCGCCCCGCGAACGGAAATCCATCTGCGTCAAGCGCGCAACGAACCCGACCGCGAGCAAGGCCGCGGCGGCCGGTACGGTGAAAATCCACGTCAGCCGATAGGCCCCCGTCAGCCAAATTGCCGCCGCGGCCAACGCGCAAACAACGGCGCAGGCGATCAGCCCGACCCGGCTTCGCCTGAGAAAAAGCGCCATCGCGGCCAGGAACGCGTCGGCGAAACTCACCGTCGCGTCGACATCGAGAGTTTCCGCTGCCGTTGCGCTCAACGAAGACCGGGGTAAGGTTGCCATCAAGTCGAAATTGCGGCCGGCGGCCGGCCGGCTTCCTGCAGCGGCGCAACGTCGGCATCCATCTGCAGCAACTGCCGCCAGGGCTGCTTGTGCTTGGCGATGTTCCAACTCACGACCTTAATCATCGGATCGTCCTTCTAATGGGGCCTGTAACTCGCCGCAGCGTTCCAGTAGTACCACAGCTCGACTCGACCCAAAAAATTGACCGTTTATCGCAAATCATGTGTCCGCGCACGGTTAGCGAAAGCGGAAGCTGACTCTCACTTGGGCGGGAACGTGTACCGGCTCGCCATCCGCGGCGGCCGACTCGAACCGCCATTTGCGAACGGCGCGTACGGCGTTCCACGAAAGGCCGTAGGGCAGAGGCTGCATCACCTTGACATCGTGCGCCCGCCCGTCCGGCCGAACTTCGATCGACAAAACGACTTCCCCCTGCACCTTGGCCGCGACCGCGCCAGGCGTGTACTTGGGTTCCGTTTTCTTGACCAACCGCGGCGAGACATAGTTGCGCAAACGCCGCCTGGGCTTCCTTTTCGCCCCGGGCGCGCCGGCGGGCAGCCGCCAACCCCTGATTTGGGCGCTCAACACGCGCGCTTTCGCGTCGTTGCCCTCCGTGCGCAGAACGCCCGCATACAAGAAGCCGGCCCTGCGCCAAGCTGCGGCCAACTCCGCGCCGGGCGGCATTGCGCCCCCCTGCATACGTTCCCGCGCATGACGCACGATCGGCTGCAAGATCTCCTTGCTCCGCCAACGGCGGTGGTGGATGCGGTAGCTTTCGGCCAGATTGCAGGACGCATCGACGTACCGCGCGTCATCCAGGTTCCCGGACTCGGCAAGCGCCGCCCCCGCCGCTTCGAGCAGCGCCGCGCCGCTCGCCTGCATATCCACGGCGAGATGGAATTCGCCCATTTTGACCAGCACGTCGCCGCGTTCCGCAGGCGGCAGGCCGGCCAGCCTTTCTTGAACTGCATCGAGCGTTTCCATGGCGTCGTCGAGCCTCGCCCGCGCTGCCTGAATATCCGCCAGCAACAGGCGCGCCGACGCTTCCTCGAGAGCCGCGGCCGCACGGTCTCGAGCGAACCGCGCGGCGCACTCGCCGGCGCTCTTTTGCGCCCCGCCGAGATCGCCCGCAACCGCTTGTGTCACGGTGAGACGCTCGCACGCTGTCCAGATTTTCGCCGGACCCAGGCCGCCGGAAACCGCGGCGTCGTATGCTTCTCGGAACAGCGCCTTGGCGTTCTTGTAGTCCGCGCCGTCCTCGGCTTCCGCCGCTCGTTCGACGAGCGCCTGCCACGCGGCAAGCGCATCGGCCGCAGCGGCTCCCTGCAAAAACGGCAGGATCAAAAACGCCAAGCTGCGACCGAGCGAAGGCAATACCCCCGCATGTTATCTCACCGCTCGACCGCCGGCAGGCCGTTCGGTCCGCCCACAGCGCCCCGGTATTCGACCACCGTATCGACGACGCCGACCTCGACGCGGCGGTTGCGCTTGCGCGCTTCCCGCGAAGCCCCTTTCATCCGCGGGCTCGACTGCCCGAACCCCTTGGCGTCGATGATCTCGCCCGGAATCCCGGCCGCAGCCAGATAATCCTTCACCGCGTTCGCCCGCCGCTCGGAAAGCCGCTGATTGTACGCCGCGGAGCCCTGATCGTCGGTGTGTCCGTAAACGTATAGTTTGTAGCCGTAAGAAACCAACAGCACGCCGGCGATGCGGCTCAGAATCTCGCGGTTCGCCGGGCTCAGATCGGCCTTGTCGAAGTCGAATAGAAAAGAGTCCTCGCCCAGGTTGACAACCACGCCCATCGGCGTTCGCTCGGTCTCGGCGATGCGGCCCAGGGCATCGTGCAGGGCATCGAGCTCGGAATCGCGCCGCTTGCGCATCTCCTCGGCCACGCGCTGCTGGCGCTCGGCTTCTTCTATCGCCAGCGAAGTCTCGCGGCGCGATTGCTCGGCTTCGGAAAGCGCCATTTCGCGCTCGAGCTCCGCCTGCTTGGCGGCGGCGGCGGACAGCGCGGCGCGGCCGGCTTCGTCGCGAACCCGCGCCTGCAAGCTCGCCTCGCGCTGCCGGGAAGCGGCCAACTCGGCATCCAGCCGTTCCGTGTGCCGCCACAGCCGCCAAGTGACAAAGCAAACCACGAGCAGCAACGGCAGAAAGACATAAAGAGCAATGCGCTCGGCTCGACGCCCCTCGAACATGCGTCATTCATTCTCGCAGACGCCGGGCAAGGAGACGCGTACGCGTCTTGTCCAATATAAGATAAGCCGAACCCCGCCCTGTGATTCCCCTGCGCACTCTCGCTGCGTTGTCGGCGCGGGCCCATTAAAATCCTGGTAAGCTAGGTCCAGATTCCAAAGGTTTGGGCGCGTAGCTCAGTTGGTTAGAGCGCCTGCTTCACACGCAGGAGGTCCCCAGTTCGAGTCTGGGCGCGCCCACCACGCTCCCAAGCCCTCGTTAATGGACAAAGCTGCCGGTCTATCAGGGCATTGCGTCCGGCAGTGAGCGTGGAAGGATGCGGCCGGTAGGGCATTGCTTGGAGTTTGCCGCAGTGTAGTGTGTCCGCTGGGGAAAAGCGCTCTCCCCCGCAGCCTGCAAATAGCCGGCTGCAACGTCTGGAATTACCCTCTTCCAGTTACCATTTTCCGCGATTTTTAAATCTCTATTTCTTGCAAACTCTATAACAAAATTCTGCCTATAATTTTTCTTAAAACAACTTTATTCCTAATCAACCATGATTTTTTATCTTTTAATAATATGGATAAAAATCGAATATTTTAGGTAATCTTGGTGTTTTTCCATGCTTCAATGGGGCCGAGGTCTTTAGACCCCGGAAATGGGTCGAGTAGTGCAGGACCAACAAGGACAGTAATGCTTCAATGGGGCCGGGGTCTTTAGACCCCGGAAATGCCTGATCGAGCTGATCGGCGATCCGCACGACCGACAGCTTCAATGGGGCCGGGGTCTTTAGACCCCGGAAATGACGCTGAGCTCGTCGAGGGCGGCTGCGACAAACGGCTTCAATGGGGCCGGGGTCTTTAGACCCCGGAAATTCGACCCTCGCTTCGTGGGTCGGACGCATGGAACGGGCTTCAATGGGGCCGGGGTCTTTAGACCCCGGAAATCGCGGTATTTTTGCGCAAAAAATACCGCTACGGCGTCGCTTCAATGGGGCCGGGGTCTTTAGACCCCGGAAATGTTTTTTGCCCATCGCCACTATTATTATCATGTCAGCTTCAATGGGGCCGGGGTCTTTAGACCCCGGAAATCTCATGATGTCGCCGCAGCTCAAAGATCATGACATGCTTCAATGGGGCCGGGGTCTTTAGACCCCGGAAATGCCTCAAAGAGCTGAGGCAGAAAATCGAGACGGAACTGGCTTCAATGGGGCCGGGGTCTTTAGACCCCGGAAATACGAAATGGTCTACCAATTAGGCCTCACAGGAACCCGGGCTTCAATGGGGCCGGGGTCTTTAGACCCCGGAAATGTTCTCCCGTTCCGCGCCCGAGTCCAAGCCGGCGCCGCTTCAATGGGGCCGGGGTCTTTAGACCCCGGAAATGTGCCTTCCGCAAGGCGCGCAAGGCAGCGCGGGCGCCGCTTCAATGGGGCCGGGGTCTTTAGACCCCGGAAATATCCACCGTGATGCCGTCGGCCGAGCCGATAGAATCGCTTCAATGGGGCCGGGGTCTTTAGACCCCGGAAATGCTCAGGTGCGGCAGGTGCTGCCGGATAGTCCCAGTGCTTCAATGGGGCCGGGGTCTTTAGACCCCGGAAATAAAGCTCAGCAGAAAAAGTGCGCCAAGCAACTGGCAGCTTCAATGGGGCCGGGGTCTTTAGACCCCGGAAATGTCGGCCTCTCTCAAGAGGTTACCACGAAAAAAAAATGCTTCAATGGGGCCGGGGTCTTTAGACCCCGGAAATGCCGCCGCGAAAAGCCGGCCAAAAAAGTGCGCCAAGGCTTCAATGGGGCCGGGGTCTTTAGACCCCGGAAATGCGCGGCCGCGCGCACAAATGGAAAAATTCTTCGGCGCTTCAATGGGGCCGGGGTCTTTAGACCCCGGAAATGCGGATCGACGCCGAAACGGCCCCCTGAGCCGCCGCGCTTCAATGGGGCCGGGGTCTTTAGACCCCGGAAATGCCTCAACCCCGAGTTCGTCCATCGCTGCCGCGACGCTTCAATGGGGCCGGGGTCTTTAGACCCCGGAAATGTTCGCCGCCGCCACCGAAGCGGCGCGCCGCACCGACGCTTCAATGGGGCCGGGGTCTTTAGACCCCGGAAATGGCTGTCCCGACGGCACGTAACGATCCTGCAAATACGGCTTCAATGGGGCCGGGGTCTTTAGACCCCGGAAATGCGGATGCAGTCCATCATCGCAGGCGTCGAACCTGCGGCTTCAATGGGGCCGGGGTCTTTAGACCCCGGAAATCGGCGCCGCACCGGCGCCTGGGACGACCAGATGAGAGCTTCAATGGGGCCGGGGTCTTTAGACCCCGGAAATTGTCTCCAATTCTGCTCATTCGGCAGAAAAAGAAGAAAGCTTCAATGGGGCCGGGGTCTTTAGACCCCGGAAATGCAGCCTTCGACGATCTCGTCGTGGGTCGGCCGGATCGCTTCAATGGGGCCGGGGTCTTTAGACCCCGGAAATGGTTGTTACGCCTCCGATAATGTAGGCACTACCGGGCTTCAATGGGGCCGGGGTCTTTAGACCCCGGAAATCCGCGCCGTCAGTCGGTCGACTGGGTGCAGGGTATGCTTCAATGGGGCCGGGGTCTTTAGACCCCGGAAATGCCACGGCAGACATCGCCCGATGGTATTGGTTGCACGCTTCAATGGGGCCGGGGTCTTTAGACCCCGGAAATAACGCGGACCTCTACTGCGACCGCCGACAAAAGGATGCTTCAATGGGGCCGGGGTCTTTAGACCCCGGAAATGCCCTGGGCGCCACCGGCACAGCGGCAAATTCGCTGCTTCAATGGGGCCGGGGTCTTTAGACCCCGGAAATCTCGAGGACAAGGCCCGCGGTCTCATGATGTCGCAGGCTTCAATGGGGCCGGGGTCTTTAGACCCCGGAAATTCACTCGATGAGTTGCCCATCGTCGAGTGCGAAGACGGCTTCAATGGGGCCGGGGTCTTTAGACCCCGGAAATCGCCCGCAGGGACGTAGTGGTTTTCGAGATAGCCGACGCTTCAATGGGGCCGGGGTCTTTAGACCCCGGAAATGTCCCGACGGAACGTACTTGGTCTGCAAGTACGTAACGCTTCAATGGGGCCGGGGTCTTTAGACCCCGGAAATGCGCCGCCATGCATTCCTTTCCTGCGTAGTCATAGTGCTTCAATGGGGCCGGGGTCTTTAGACCCCGGAAATTCCCTGGGCGCCGTGGTGCTCGCCGCGGCGGCGCCCGCTTCAATGGGGCCGGGGTCTTTAGACCCCGGAAATCTCTCGACAGAGAATTTCAATGTTGGTCGGGTCGTGCTTCAATGGGGCCGGGGTCTTTAGACCCCGGAAATGTCCGCTGGGAACGTACTTGGTCTGCAAGTACGTAACGCTTCAATGGGGCCGGGGTCTTTAGACCCCGGAAATGCCGCGGCCTCATCTCGGGCGCGCCCTTCCGCAAGGCTTCAATGGGGCCGGGGTCTTTAGACCCCGGAAATGCAGCGGGCATCTACCGCACCGCCGACAAAAAGGATGCTTCAATGGGGCCGGGGTCTTTAGACCCCGGAAATGCCGCGGCGTCCGATCGGGCGCTTTCTTAACACTTGTGCTTCAATGGGGCCGGGGTCTTTAGACCCCGGAAATCAACACCGGCGCGGGCTTTTTTTGTGCCCCGCCCCGCGCTTCAATGGGGCCGGGGTCTTTAGACCCCGGAAATGCGCCGTCGAGATTGCGGACTTCGTTGACTATCTCGCTTCAATGGGGCCGGGGTCTTTAGACCCCGGAAATCCCAGGATGCCAGGGTCGCAGGCTGAGGCAGCCGACCCGCTTCAATGGGGCCGGGGTCTTTAGACCCCGGAAATGTCGGAGGTGCGCTAGAGATGGGCGCTGTGTCCGACGCTTCAATGGGGCCGGGGTCTTTAGACCCCGGAAATGCCGCACGGGCGCGCCTGAAGGCGCGGAATTCACGCTGCTTCAATGGGGCCGGGGTCTTTAGACCCCGGAAATGACAAACGCAGCGTCTATTGCGACCGTCCGACCAGAGGCTTCAATGGGGCCGGGGTCTTTAGACCCCGGAAATCTGGGTACCCAGGATTGCATCGTGCTGACAGTCGGGGCTTCAATGGGGCCGGGGTCTTTAGACCCCGGAAATGTCCGCTGGGAATGTACTTGTCCTGCAAATGGGAGACGCTTCAATGGGGCCGGGGTCTTTAGACCCCGGAAATGAGGATATCGTCGCTGACAGCCTTGGGCGGTATCCGGCTTCAATGGGGCCGGGGTCTTTAGACCCCGGAAATGCGGCCGCCCTCGATGAGCTCGGGGTTGAAAGCTGCGCTTCAATGGGGCCGGGGTCTTTAGACCCCGGAAATGCTCCGAGACTCGACCTTGCGGGCGGCAATCCTTGCCAGCTTCAATGGGGCCGGGGTCTTTAGACCCCGGAAATATGCGGATTCCGCGGCGAACCCAACGAACTCAGCCCAGCTTCAATGGGGCCGGGGTCTTTAGACCCCGGAAATGAGGATGTGGTAGCGGACTCGCTCGGGCGCCTTCCGGCTTCAATGGGGCCGGGGTCTTTAGACCCCGGAAATAGGCCAAGGCGCCGCCGGTGAGGGGGAAGGAGACATTGCTTCAATGGGGCCGGGGTCTTTAGACCCCGGAAATCAGTCCATCATTTCCTCCAGTTCGCAGGCAGAAATAGCTTCAATGGGGCCGGGGTCTTTAGACCCCGGAAATTCCGGCGCCGGCAACCATTGCATCCTGGGTACCCAGGCTTCAATGGGGCCGGGGTCTTTAGACCCCGGAAATGAAAGAAGGAGAAGAAATGAAAATGTCGAATGCCATGCTTCAATGGGGCCGGGGTCTTTAGACCCCGGAAATTCGGAGGCGCTCGCAGCGCGCGCGATGTACTGGCTATGCTTCAATGGGGCCGGGGTCTTTAGACCCCGGAAATGTCCGATATGTATCGGATGGCCTGCTGCGCCAGCTTGCTTCAATGGGGCCGGGGTCTTTAGACCCCGGAAATGATGACAGCGGCGAGCGCGAATACGCCGAGCTCGCCGCTTCAATGGGGCCGGGGTCTTTAGACCCCGGAAATATCGATCAGCAGCAGATCGTCGAGCGCTACGGCGCCGCTTCAATGGGGCCGGGGTCTTTAGACCCCGGAAATCTGAAGGAATCGACCGATCGCTACGCGCGCGATCAAGCCGCTTCAATGGGGCCGGGGTCTTTAGACCCCGGAAATGATCTACGGCACTATCGCTGTCCTCCCGTGGGGCCGGGCTTCAATGGGGCCGGGGTCTTTAGACCCCGGAAATAAGTTCAGACGAGTTTCTCCACCGCTGACAAAACCGCTTCAATGGGGCCGGGGTCTTTAGACCCCGGAAATCCGGCGGAATGCTGGGATTTCGCGACTCACCTCCAGGCTTCAATGGGGCCGGGGTCTTTAGACCCCGGAAATCCGCCACCGGCACGCCGTACTGCGACCAGATTGCCGCGCTTCAATGGGGCCGGGGTCTTTAGACCCCGGAAATTCCGCGTGATCGGGCGCAGCTGGTCAAAATTTTCTCGCTTCAATGGGGCCGGGGTCTTTAGACCCCGGAAATTCCGGGCGCCGCCGATCAAGGATTATGAGTATGAGCAGCTTCAATGGGGCCGGGGTCTTTAGACCCCGGAAATTGGTTTTGGGGGACGCCTTGGGGGGCGCCGTCTTGGGCTTCAATGGGGCCGGGGTCTTTAGACCCCGGAAATGGCGCTGCGGGCGGGCGCTGCGGGCGCCAATTAGATGGCTTCAATGGGGCCGGGGTCTTTAGACCCCGGAAATCGCCGACTACGATTTTGCGCTGCTCGACGGATCCTCGCTTCAATGGGGCCGGGGTCTTTAGACCCCGGAAATCGGACGCAGTCAAAGCCCAGGCCAAAGTCAAGATAGGCTTCAATGGGGCCGGGGTCTTTAGACCCCGGAAATAAGGTTTTCTCGGCGCTAAAGCCGGGAGGCCTGCGAAGCTTCAATGGGGCCGGGGTCTTTAGACCCCGGAAATGATACGCCGGGAGGCGGGCGTCTCGATGTAGCCTGGCTTCAATGGGGCCGGGGTCTTTAGACCCCGGAAATGAGGCAGCTGGCTCGGGCCGGCGGCCGGATCTCGGTCGCTTCAATGGGGCCGGGGTCTTTAGACCCCGGAAATCACGCTCTTGACGACGACGCTGCCGCCGAGGCGGCGCGCTTCAATGGGGCCGGGGTCTTTAGACCCCGGAAATTCCTGATTGTAGCGGCGATGGCAAACAAGGCGCAATGCTTCAATGGGGCCGGGGTCTTTAGACCCCGGAAATTCGGGTCGATCGGCCGGCCTGGCGGCAGGATATCGTCGCTTCAATGGGGCCGGGGTCTTTAGACCCCGGAAATGAGGATTTTGCCCGCCTGGTGGCCATTGCTGATCAACGACAATTATTTTTGCCGGTTGCCGAGGACGCGATCGGCCGGTTCGTGGACCCACCCGGAGTCGTGTGAGACTGCCCGTTTTCCTCGCGGAGGACGGGTTGGTCACGGATGCGCAGGTTCGGCGATTGCGAGAGAAACGGATGTCGGGGAAGACGTTGGCGGCGGCCGCGGCGGCGGCGGGAATGAGCGAGCGGACGGCGCGCCAGTGGCAGAGCGGCGCGTTGCCGTCGACGGCGAAGGCGCCGCGGACGTGGCGGACGCGGGAGGACCCGTTCGCCGACGTGTGGGAGTCGGAGGTGGTGCCGCAGCTTGTGGCCGATGCCGACGGCCGGCTGCAGGTGCTGACGCTGTTCAAGGCGCTGTGCCGGCGGCATCCGGGTTGCTTTCAGGAGGGGCAGCTACGGACGCTGCAGCGGCGGGTCCGCGACTGGCGGGTGCAGTACGGTGCGGACCGCGAGGTGTACTTCGAGCAGGTGGCGGTTGCGGGTCGGGAAGCGGCGTTCGACTTCACCGACACGAGCGATCTGGGCGTGACGATCCGGGGCGTTGGGTTCCCGCACCTGTTGTTCGAGTGGGTGCTGAGCTACAGCAAGTGGACGTATGTGGGGCTGGCGCTGAGCGAGACGTTCGAGGCGCTGGTGGCTGGCCTGCAGGGCGCGCTGTGGACACTGGGTGCGGTGCCGGCGGTGCTTCGTCACGACAATCTGTCGGCGGCGACGCACGAGCTGAAGCGCAGCGGCGGGCGCCAGTTGACGGCACGTTTCCGGCAGGTTCTGGACCACTACGGGCTGGACTCGTCGCGGATCCAGCCGGGGAAACCGCACGAGAACGGGGTCGCCGAGCAGGCGCACTTCCGCACGAAGACGGCCATCGAGCAGGCGCTGCTGCTGCGGGGCGACAGAGACTTCGTCGACGAATCGGCGTATCTGCGCTTCGTGCGTGCGGTCGTCGACGAAGAGCGGAACCGGCCGGCGGCGGCTCGGCTGGCCGAGGAGCGTTCGTATCTGCGACCGTTGCCGGCGGCGCGGATCCCGGAGTACACGACCTTCCAGTGCAGAGTGCGCAAGTGGAGCACGATTCGCATCGGCAGCCGAATCTACTCGGTGCCGTCGCGCCTGATAGGTCACACGGTCGAGGCTCGTCAGCACCCGTCGACGGTCGATGTCCTCTACGGCGGCCGGGTGCTGTGCACGATGCCGCGGCTGCGGGGCGCGGCGGACCACCGGATCGACTACCGCCACATCATCGGCAGCCTGGTTCGCAAGCCGGGCGCCTTTGCGCGGTATCGCTTCCGGGAGGAGCTGTTCCCGTCGCTGACGTTCCGGGCGGCGTATGACGCGCTGGGTCGGACGCACGGCGAGCGGGCCGACGTCGAGTATGTGCGGCTGCTGCACCTGGCGGCGACGACCAGCGAGCGGCGGGTCGAGGCGACGCTTCGGGCTCGCCTCGACGCCGGCGACACGTGCGAGTACGCCAGCGTTCAGGCCGAGGTGCGTCCGCCGGTCCCGACCGTGCCGGTGGTCCACATCCCTCGCCCGGACCTGACGCGTTACGACGCGTTGTTGACCGGAGGTCTGCACGGATGACGGCCCCGAGCACGCAGGTGACGACGCTGCTGACGCAGTTCAACCTGACGACGGCGGCCGAGGAGTTGGTACCGCGGCTGACACAGGCCGGCCACCACGACGCGCTGCCGGTGTTGCTGGAAGTGTTCGAGGCCGAAGCCGAGGCGCGTCGCCAGCGCCGGATTGCCCGATTGCGACGAGCATCGCGTCTGCCGCCCGGCAAGACGTTCGAGACGCTCGACACCGGAAGGTTGCCGGGCCCGGTCGTGCAGCAGTTGAAGACGCTGGCCACCGGGGCGTTCCTCGAAACGGCGACCAATGTGCTCGCCTTCGGTCTGCCGGGCGTCGGCAAGAGCCACGCGTTGTGCGCGGTCGCGCACGCGCTGGTCGAAGCCGGCCACAGCGTGTTGTGCGTGCCGGCCTACGCCCTGGTGCAGGAACTGCTCGGCGCCAAACGCGACCTCGACCTGCCGCGGGCGCTGCGCAAGCTCGACCTCTTCGAGGTGATTCTGGCCGATGATCTCGGCTACGTGCAGCAGAGCCCGGACGAGGCCGAGGTGCTGTTCACATTGCTGGCCGAGCGCTACGAGCGGCGCTCGGTGATGGTGACCAGCAACCTGGTGTTCAGCCAGTGGGACCGGATCTTCCGCGACCAGATGGCCACCGCCGCGGCGATCGACCGGCTGGTACACCACTCGGTGGTGCTCGAGTTCGACGTGCCGAGCTATCGAACGGACCCGTCGCGACCGACATCGCCGGCGCCATCACCACCGCCGGCACGTCGTGGACGTCCGCCGGGTCCGCTGTTGCCGCGGCGCCGTCGACCCGCTGCTTCCTGAAACCTGTGTGGTCCGAGACGTCGGCGAGCTGGCGGTTATGAAGGCCCTCGCTGCACTCGGAACGTTTACCTCGCGCACGCTCGGCCACAGGCCGTCAACCCGCTGCGCGAGTCCTCCGCTACGCTCCGGCCCTTCGGGTGACTGCCTGTGGCCGAGCGTGCGGGAAGCCCTTGCGGGCCAGCCGGAAGGCTGGCCCGCGTTCGACTGCCCGGAAGTGCGACGCCGGGGAGCCGCTCCGCTGTCGCGGACCAACGCACACGCGTACACCAATGCCGACGGCAACCGAGCGGTGGGGTCTGTCGCCACGCTTGCGCCTCGAACGCTCGGCCGACCGCTTCCCCTCCGGTCCGTTACGTAACGGTGCAGTATTAGTCCTATGGCGCTGACGAACGCGGAGCGGCAGGCACGTTACCGGGAGCGGCGGAAGGTCGCCGAATCCCGGATCCGGTACCGCCGGCCAGCAGACCGGAGGTCGCGGCCACAGCAGTGGAACGACGCGGTGCAGACGCTCCTGGAGTTGCAGGAACAGTACCAGGAGTGGCGGGACGCGTTGCCGGAATCCCTCGCCGGGTCCGCGACCGCGGAGTTGCTCGAGCAGGTCTGCGATCTGGATCTGTCGGTACTGGAGGCTGTCGACCTGCCCAGGGGCTTCGGGCGTGACGGCTAGCGCGCCGGCAAAAATAATTGTCGTCGACCGGCAAAAGTAGTTGACACCGAACAATTGCCGGCCCGCTTCAATGGGGCCGGGGTCTTTAGACCCCGGAAATACAGTTCAACGCCGCCGCCGCGCGTTTCGATCAAGAAGCTTCAATGGGGCCGGGGTCTTTAGACCCCGGAAATCAAGGAGTAAAATGAAGCCGAATAACGATATCAGGGCTTCAATGGGGCCGGGGTCTTTAGACCCCGGAAATCCGCGAATGGCGCCCGCCGCAGGGCGACGCCGCATGCTTCAATGGGGCCGGGGTCTTTAGACCCCGGAAATCAATATCCTCGCAATCGGCGCGATCGCGGCCGTCGAGCTTCAATGGGGCCGGGGTCTTTAGACCCCGGAAATCGGAACTCCGATTCGATCCGCGGAACCCACGATGCGCTTCAATGGGGCCGGGGTCTTTAGACCCCGGAAATGGCGCAGCAGCACGCGCTCCTCGAACGGGATAGCCGCGCTTCAATGGGGCCGGGGTCTTTAGACCCCGGAAATCGGGGGCCGCGCCGGCCGCCCCCGACCCGAGCCGGACGCTTCAATGGGGCCGGGGTCTTTAGACCCCGGAAATCGGCCACGATCGGCCGGTGATCCAGCGTCCACACGCCGGCTTCAATGGGGCCGGGGTCTTTAGACCCCGGAAATCCGCTGCCCTCGACTCCCCAGCGCGCCCGCGGGATATGCTTCAATGGGGCCGGGGTCTTTAGACCCCGGAAATGCGTGATGGCTGCCTACGCCGCCGGCGCGGACCTCGCTTCAATGGGGCCGGGGTCTTTAGACCCCGGAAATATCGGAAGATGAGGTCGAGGACCGCGCGACGACGATGCTTCAATGGGGCCGGGGTCTTTAGACCCCGGAAATGGGAGGTGGCATATCCTCCCCGGGTAGGTCTCGCAGCTTCAATGGGGCCGGGGTCTTTAGACCCCGGAAATGTCGTACGCCGGGTGGTCGTACTTCCCGGCGGTGCTCGCTTCAATGGGGCCGGGGTCTTTAGACCCCGGAAATTCGACGATGACTAGCCTCCACCACCACCTCGCATCGCTTCAATGGGGCCGGGGTCTTTAGACCCCGGAAATTCGGGCGGATGGAATCCGAGTTCCGCATGTTCCGCCGCGCTTCAATGGGGCCGGGGTCTTTAGACCCCGGAAATGCCGGTCGCGCCGGACGCTCCCGAGCCGGTCACTCCGGCTTCAATGGGGCCGGGGTCTTTAGACCCCGGAAATAACGTAGACGCGTTCGAGGTAGTCGATGAAATCCTCGCTTCAATGGGGCCGGGGTCTTTAGACCCCGGAAATGGCGCGTCTGTCTAAGCGCGCTACCGTCTCCCGCCCGCTTCAATGGGGCCGGGGTCTTTAGACCCCGGAAATGCGCCTCATCGGCGCGTTGCGCCTCAGACATGTCGGGCTTCAATGGGGCCGGGGTCTTTAGACCCCGGAAATGGGAGCGGTCGGCGCGACCGGCTCGGGAGCGGCCGGCTTCAATGGGGCCGGGGTCTTTAGACCCCGGAAATGAGGTATCCTGCGTGCCCTGCGCGATGCCGATCGCGGCGCTTCAATGGGGCCGGGGTCTTTAGACCCCGGAAATAACCTCATCGGCGCGGCGCCAGCGGACGGCGTATTGGCTTCAATGGGGCCGGGGTCTTTAGACCCCGGAAATACCCGTACATCCAGGCGGCTAGTCATTGCGCACCTCGCTTCAATGGGGCCGGGGTCTTTAGACCCCGGAAATTAGGAAGAGTGCGACCGCGCCCGACGCAACGACCAGGGCTTCAATGGGGCCGGGGTCTTTAGACCCCGGAAATCGCCGGGTGGTCGTTCTTCCCGGCGGTCATCATGGTCGGCTTCAATGGGGCCGGGGTCTTTAGACCCCGGAAATGTCGGGCGCTTTCTTAATACTTCTTAACAAGCGTTAAGGCTTCAATGGGGCCGGGGTCTTTAGACCCCGGAAATTAGCGACCACAGGCGGGCGGTCGCTACATCAGGGTTGGCTTCAATGGGGCCGGGGTCTTTAGACCCCGGAAATGACGGACATGCGCCGCCACGAGTTCAGTTCCCGTTGCTTCAATGGGGCCGGGGTCTTTAGACCCCGGAAATCGTTCCATGCGCGGAATCCAACTCTCGATCGTCGAGCTTCAATGGGGCCGGGGTCTTTAGACCCCGGAAATGACTCGATGGTCGCGCGCTGGGGATACCGACCCAGAGCTTCAATGGGGCCGGGGTCTTTAGACCCCGGAAATTCGCCTGCGAGGCAGCGAAACCAACGAACGCCGCCCAGCTTCAATGGGGCCGGGGTCTTTAGACCCCGGAAATTTCAATGAGTACCAGCACATACCTTTCGCGTTTGAGTGCTTCAATGGGGCCGGGGTCTTTAGACCCCGGAAATCACCGGCGGTATTCGCCATCCAGGAGGAGGGCGAACAGCTTCAATGGGGCCGGGGTCTTTAGACCCCGGAAATGGATGCCGACTCGACATCGACGACATCGATGACATCGCTTCAATGGGGCCGGGGTCTTTAGACCCCGGAAATCGGGCGCCGCGGTGGTCGTGGTGGGCGCATGCCGCCCGCTTCAATGGGGCCGGGGTCTTTAGACCCCGGAAATGGCACCCGGAAGTGGGCATTGCCGACTCCACTATCGGCTTCAATGGGGCCGGGGTCTTTAGACCCCGGAAATCTGAGTTATGCTCAGGGAATGGTAGAGACTTATATGCAAGCTTCAATGGGGCCGGGGTCTTTAGACCCCGGAAATGGTATTCCGGATTGGAAATGGAGAGATCAGTGATTTGCTTCAATGGGGCCGGGGTCTTTAGACCCCGGAAATATGTCTCCTATCTGACCACTCCTAAAGAATGGCACGCTTCAATGGGGCCGGGGTCTTTAGACCCCGGAAATGTCATGGAAGGAATGAGTTTCACAACAGAGTGGGGGGCTTCAATGGGGCCGGGGTCTTTAGACCCCGGAAATTTCATATTGGCTTCTCTCTTTGGTCGGCGGTCGCATAGCTTCAATGGGGCCGGGGTCTTTAGACCCCGGAAATAGTGTGTGCCGTTACTATTCTGTTTTCAAAGAACTGGCGGCTCGGATGCGAGCAGCGGCTTCCGGGACACGCAAACTCACAGCGTGCATCCGTCGGTCGTGAATGCAACCTATTGTATGCATTGTACATCGGCCGGTGCGAGCGCCTCTGCTGTTTTCCGCGCCGCTTCGCCGCTCGCAACCCTCATCGCGTGACGAACACCGGGTACTCGTCCAACTCGCCCTCGATCGTTTTCGCCAGCAGCCGCGTCTGAATCTCAAGGAGACGCCGGTAGCTCACACGGTAGTCGAAAAGCGGATGGGTCACGAGCGTGTCCATCCGCGCCTCGTACGCCCGGAAGAAATTCTTCCTGCCGCCGGGCGTCAATGACACCGCTTGCCCCGCCGTCACGAAATCGCGCTCGGACACCATGTGGGTGTTGATCGCGCTCAACACAGCCGAGTCGGCGATCAACGGCCTCAGAGTCTCCATCAGGTCCAGCGCCAAAGCGGGCCGGCCGTGACGCGGCTGATGGTAGAAACCGATCATCGGGTCGAAACCCACCGCGTAACAGGCTACGGTAAAGTCTTTGGTCAGCAAGCTGTAGCCCAGCGAAAGCAGCGCATTGACCGGATCGCGCGGCGGCCGCCGGTTGCGCGCCTGGAAATCGAAGCCGACCGCCGCTTCTCCGTCCCACTCCCCGCCGCGCTTCAACATGCCTGCGAACAGTCCGAAATAGATCCGCGCCGCCGAGCCTTCGATGCCGAGCAACTCGTCGAGCGAATCCGCGGTTTCGGCCCGCTCGACCAAGTACTTGAGGCGGCGAATGGCCTTGCCCGGAGGCTCGATGTGATTGCGCCTAAGCATCGTCCGCTGATTGCGGATTTTGCCCGCCACGAGCCTGCGCGCGATCCGCCGGCAAAACCACTCCTCCTCCGTCAGCTTGAACTGCGCCTTGCGCAGCAGGACATTCTTCGTATTGAGTCCGGTGGTGACGCCGTAAAACCAGCCGCCCTGAGAAAAGTAACAGATCGGCGTATCGTCATTGCAGAGCTCTTGTACGGCCTGAGTGCTGATCTGGATGTTGCCCATCAGGTTGACTTGGCAGATCTCGTGGATGCGCGCATCCTGAACCACCTTGTCGCGTTCCTTGATGCGCAGCACGCCGCCGGTCTTGCCCACCCGCAGCCCTTGGGTGTTCAGGTAAAGGGGCTTCAGGTCGGCGCGCGGCGCGACGAGCAGCCGGGTTGCTTTCGCCGGAGGCTTCTTGGGGATTTTCCGCCCGTCCTCGAACAGTCCGAGTTGCTGCGCTTCGCGGGCAGGGGCCGGCGACTGCAACTGCCAGGTTTCGTCGGGCATGCAGATGCCGACCAACGAACAACCGGGGCACTTCGGCGAGTCGATGAGCGGCGGCGGAATCTCGGTCGCCGCCGCGGTCTCCCAGGCGCCGGTGACGGCTTGCTCTGCCTCGGCGATCGTTGCCTCGTCGAAGCGGATGCGCACCCGTTGCCGCGTCCTCTGGTAGAAAACGACGCCTTCCTCGCAGCGGTAGCCGTTGGCGCGCAGCACCAGCGCCTGAACGGCCAACTGGACGCGGTCCTCCGGCCAAGCTTGTAGGCCGTCGTCTCCTTTCATCGGGCGTCCGTGCTTGTAGTCGACCGGCGTGGCGCGGCCGTCGGCGAACTCCGTCAGGTCGAGCTTGGCGATGACGCGGTGCTCCTCCGACGACAGCGTGATCGAGCGTACGACGACGGGTTCTTCCGTCTCTTCGTCCGGCTTGGGCGCGGAGCGGCCTTCCTTGTCCACGCGCTTGTGTTGGGCGGCGCCCTCGGCGGAGTACTCGTTGTGGACGAAAATGTCCTCCACTTGCTCGAAGTAGAACAGCCGCGGGCAATAGACGAACTCACGGATTTTCCGCGCGGGGAGGTAATCGGGAAGCTCGCGGCGGGAAGGCGCGGATTCGAGAAGCGGCTCGGCGCTCATGGCAATCGAATCTCCTGTTAAACGACAATCAGCGGCGCATCGACGCTGACGTAAGGTTTGCCGAGCGCGGTGATGACGCGGTCGCCGCGCCCCTCGGACGGACCGAGATCGATGAACAAGACTTGGTCTTCGTCGTGATGGACGATGTCGGCCAGTTCCGCCCGCAGGCGCACGGCGTCCATGCGCGTGAGTTGGCACTCGAAGACCGAGAACTGCAAGTGATCGCCCCACGCCCGCATCGTCTTGAAGACCTGCCGCAAGCGCTTCGGATCGGCGATGTCGTAACAGACGATGTAGGAGTTGCGCATGGCGCGATTTCCTTGCCCGATCTAAATTCCCTTAGCCGGGCTGAAGTTGGTGTACTTCCCAACTGAAATTCGACGAGAGCGAAATGTTGCGAGGACGCCGCGGCGCCGCAAAATCGAACGATCGGGTTTCGGTTTGCTGAGTTCTGCAAGGGCCAGCAGCGATCTTATCGACGCAGCGTCGAGCGGACGCTCCCAGAGCGACCATGTAAACAAGGGGCCATCCCCGTGATCCGCCCAAGCAGTTGTGGTTAGCTTCGCTCCACGCGGGGCTGAGGGGAACATAACGAGAGCACGGTAGGCAAGCAGGTTGGCCATCCACTCCGTGCGGCTCTCGTTGCCGGGCGCCGTAGGGTTTCGGTCCATCAAGGCATAGCGGCGGTCTTCGACTGGATCCCAGCGCATGGAGAGCTTTTCGTCGGGGTACGTCCATGGAGCGAACAGCGTCGCCGCAATTTTATCGCTGTCAACAACGTCCATGAGGCTCCCTGCTGTTTGCAGAAAAAACAGCCCGCCAGACCCAATGATGAAACAAAACGGCGTTGCTTGAACAACCTTATCCTTTTTGTTGATGCAGGCGTCACTGGCGAATGCCGCCAGAAAATCCAGCGGTTCTCGGTCATGGAAATTTGCATCTTCGAAAAAAGCTGCGGCATGGTCGTTGCGATATTCATTGGCCGTGCAATCAATGCGCTTGCCAATGGCAAGTTCCGGGCTAGGCACGGCATTCTTCAGGGTTTGCAGCCACTCTTTGCGTTTCTCTTGGACAATCTTTTCGAGCGGCTCGATTTTGACTTTCATCTCAGCTTTGCGCTCGTTTCCGCGTAGACCGAGCTTTTTGATAGCTTCTCTGGCTTTCTTAGCTGCCGTCTTTGCTTGATCAAACTCTTTCTGTGTGTCCTTGCGCCGCTGTTTGTCGCCGGCAGAGATCGTCCGCCCGCGGAGCGCATCCTCGATGACACTTGCGAACTCGTCCTTATCTAACTTGCCGACTCCCGTGATTACCGGCTGCCAAGTCGCGGAGCGGCACCAATGCAGCTTGGCTCCGCCATAGCCCTTTTGCTGCAAGACCGCGAGTGTTCCGAGCGCGGCTAGAAAACCGAGCGGATTGGCTCCGTCGATTCCGCTGAGAACGATTTTCTCGTCGGGAGCAGCCAATTGTCCGGCGCGCGGTTGCCGATTCGACGGACGTAACGGCTCCGGCTCGGACTGCTCGTTGGCATTGGAGAACGCGCTTCCGTACCAGTCACCCAGGCGAAGCATCGTCTCGAGGTAGGCCAGCCCCCACCATCCATAGCGCCGCGTGAGCAGCCAGAAACGCTCCGAGACGCCCGATGCGGCATGGTGCGGGGCGCCGGCGTTCCTGCGATTGTCCGCCGAGAATTCGATTGGAATCCCGAGATGCTCACCGGAAACGGCGGGAGGGTCGGAATCCCGACAGACGGGCGCGAAGGGCCTTGCGTGGCCGTGGTGGCTGGCGATCAGGTGGCCGACAAGATCGGCTTGGCCGCCGGTAGCCGAAAAGTCAACGTAACGCTCGGCCAATTGCCAGGAAAGCATCTCGTGCCGAAAGTCTTTGGGGTATCGGGCCGCGTCGCGAATCGCCTGCCGTCGAGCGGGCGAGGCGGGGATGGATGCGGATTTCGCCAGGGGCGCCCCACCGGCAGCGGCCGCAGGCTCATCGCCCTGATGAAGCAATACCTGAAAGCGCTCATCCAGCTTGCCCGCGTCGTGCCAAGAGGCTGCGCGTCGAAGCGACTCATGGAAACGTCGTTCAATACAGCGCTCGATGATCTTTTCTACGGCGCCGACCACCATCGCCGTATGCTCGACAATGGAAATCTCCCGGCCGGCAGCGGATGACAGATCGTCATCGTCCGCGAAAAGGTCGGGTTCGCGGCGGTCGAGCTTGGCCGCCTTGGCGAAGAGCACGAGTCCGCCGGCGGGATGGCTCTCAATCGAATAGGACGATCCAAGATCGGCAAGCAACCTTTGAATCTCGCCCAAAGGCGCGGCAGGTTCTTCTTCGGGGGAGGGCCGGTAAGCTCTTGCCGCCTCGATCGCCTCGCCCAGGGCTTCGCGAGCATCGCGGTCCCAGTCGGGGCTTTCTTCCGTGAGATCGAACAATTCTTTGAACGGTTCATAAGCAAGCCAGGGCTCCAGGATTTTGCGGTTCAGGCGTAACGCCGCGCCCTTGCCGCTTTCCCGGCGGGACGGCTCCCATAGATCGAGTTGCCGTTTGCCCATGGCGGCGCCCGGTTCGGTTTCCTTTTGGCCGAGTCCGTCCATGCCGTAGTCGGCGGGAAGAATCATGACATCGTTCGGAAAGATCTCCGAGGAGTCGCGGCATATTTTCGAGCGGTCGCGTCCGCGCCAAGCCAGCACTGGGCGGATTCTCTCGCGGTCGGGGGCGTCCATATCGACGATACCTTCCACGTCGGGGTCGGAACCGTCGGAATCGGCAGCGTTTTTCCCCAGCCATTTCTTCAACCGGAAGAGGGGAACGGAGAGCATTTCCGCAGCGTTGGGAGGGCACAGCGCCGCTATCTCATGCCACAACTGCGGTTTCTCGGGATCGAAGTCGGCGCGCCAAACGACATACGCTTCGGGCGAGCGCCGTTCCGTGCCGTGCAGGTAAAGCCTTATGTCGGGCTCCGTTGCGGGCTGCGGGGCGGTCTGACAGAGAAGGTCGAGGTGGGCGGGCAGCAGCACTGGGGCAGAGGGACGGGGCGCGAAGCAACTCTCCAAATCCTTATCTCCAAGCGTCCGATCCAGCGCTTCGAATCCGAAATCGAGCACGGTCCGCTTGCCGCCGTCGGACAAGACGCGCCAGCATTCCGCAATGGCCGTTCCGTAAACCGGGTCTTCTTGCCCCGGCTTCGTATCGCCATCGCGAATCAAGATCGCCGCGGGCGCTTCGCTGGCCTGCCCCATGCGGTTCAACCGACCGAACCGTTGCCGCAGCGCGTCCAGGCCGGCTGCTTCCGTGACCAGGGCGTCGAAGCTGAAGTCGGCGCCCACTTCGATGCACTGCGTAGAGACGAGCACGATGGGCTTTTCCCAATCCTCGGGTTGCGACGCCCTGAGAAACGGCTTCCAACGCTTAACCAGCCTGTCCCGCTCCAAGGGCCGCAGCCGTCCGGTCAACAGCGCCACATCGGCCTGTTCCAGAAGCTCGTTCCGCAAAAGATCGGCGATCTTGCCGGCTGTATGCACGCGGTTCACGATCACCGCAACCCGGAGTTTGCCGGCTTGCCGCACGAACTTGCTTGCGCAGCGGGCGGCTTTTTTTGGCAGCGGATCGTCTTGTCTTCCGGATTTCAGGCAAACCCATTTGGCGGGCTTCGAGGCCGACAGCCGTTGCCGCAGAAGCGGATGATCGAGGGCTTCATCCCGCTTGGCGCCCGGGAACGCACCAAGATGCGGATCCCGATCGCCATTGTTTGAAGCCGACGGCGGGGTGGCCGAAAGCATTGCAAACGCGAACGGAGTCTCGATCGGAGATTCGGCCCATGCTTGGCCCCGGTAGCTTTCGATGCGTTGAAGTGTCTGGAGAAACGGCACGGAACAGTGCGCCTCATCGAGCAGGATCAAACTATCGTGCGCCGCCAAGCCCGCGTAAATCGACGCCGTGAGTTTCCCGTGGCCGTAGCCGCGGAACAGCAGCCGGGAGCCGAGTTGATCGACCGTGGAAGAAATGACCGCGGGCTGCGAAGGCATGCGCGCCCACTGATTGCCGCGCAGGATTCCGCCGCGAAGGCGCGCCGCCGCCAAAGGCGTCTTTGTTCCGCTTACTTGCTGCATGCGTTCGGCGACTTGCTTGAGCGTATCTCCTTGAGGATTTTCGAGCTTTGCAGCGATCTCGGAAGCTCGATTGTGCGCCTCGTCCACTACGATCCGGCGGTCGACCACAAACCATATCCGGCGCGGCGCGGTGCGTTCGTTCACAGGCCGGTCAGCTTGGGCGGCCAAGGCATAGATGGCCGCGTCGATACAGGCCGTCTTGCCTGCCGCGGTGGGCAGATCGAGAACCTGCGGCCATCGTCCGCCGGTCAGACGTTCGGCAAGCATGCGTTGCCAGGGGAAGGGTTCGTACCCCCAAAGCTCTCTGAAGAAAGCGGAGAAACCGGGCAGGTTCGTCATCCCGCACACCCATCGGCAGCGGATTTGTCGAGCGGGCGGCACAACCCGTATCCGCGGTAGCGCCCCGCGCCCAGCAAGATGGGACCGCGAACCCTCTCATCGAAAATCAAAATCGCGTGGGCGTGTCGGCGAAGGCTGCCGTCCTTGCGTTCCAGTCTGGGAAACTCGTGTGCAGGCGGCGCTCCAAGATGTGCGGAAACGGGCGTGACAATCACCTCGCGCGGCGCGGGCAAACCGACGCGCTCGCAGGACCGGCGGATCATCGACGCGACTTCGCTCTGGGAAACGCCCCTGTCTTCCGACTTCGGATGCGAATCGAAGGCGATGGGGGTGACCGTCGACCACTGCGCAGCGCCTTCGGGATGCGCCGTCCAAGTGGCTGCGCGCAGGTTGTATGCGCTGCGCGATGCGACGATTGCCTCGGTGCGCCAAACTCCCAAGCGTCCGAGCTTCAACTCGTGAACCCGACCGACCGCGGCCAAGATGCTGCGCCGGTCTTGCGGCGCAAGGCCCGCGGGCAGAGCAATTCCCATGCCGAGCAGCCGGCCGTCGGCATGTTCACGGCCGACGAATCCGAGAGGCGCGAAAGCCAAGTGGGGGCCTTGCAGAGGGGCGCCGTCAGGGTCATGCCCCGCCAGGATGGAGCGGAGTTCCGAGTGCAAGTCGTTGCTGCGGCTCAGCAGGGCCTGTCTCCAGCGCCGGCACACGGCGAGCGCGCGGGTAAGATCGAGTTGGCGGTATGGGCCGGAGGATCGTTCCAGACGGCTTACGATGAGGTGCGGGCTAAAGACGGTTCCCGGCGCGCTTCCGGCCTTCTCGCTGCTGTCCGCGGGAGCGTAGCCTTGGTAAACGGAAAGCGTAGGCCGCTGTTGGGGAGGCGCCGTCCTATTGAATTTCGCTCGAAGCCGCCTTCGCGCTTCCCTCCGGGCTCTCGGATTCGAATCGTCGGCTTCAGCGACTTTCAGCGCGGCGAACTCTTCGACCTGTTCGCGGTTGTATTGGCGTTCCAGATACTCCAGCGTTCCGCCGAGCGCCAGGCGAAGCCGGATCACCGCTCTTTCCTCGCTGGGAACCCAGTTCGGCTCGCCGACCTCTTCGGTATCCGCCACCCACATTTGCACGAGTGAGGAGGAGTGCCCGATGCGCGTTACTTTGGCGCATAGCCGGGCAAGCGCCTCCCGGCAGCCTCTATCGGGCGCGAT
The DNA here is from genome assembly GCA_965214915.1 of Bryobacterales bacterium. Classification (GTDB taxonomy): domain Bacteria; phylum Acidobacteriota; class Terriglobia; order Bryobacterales; family UBA6623; genus CATQHP01. The sequence continues at coordinate 684,737 of CBDCCP010000003.1, forward strand.
GCCGGGCCAAACCAGGAAGGCAATGTCGCAATCCAACCAAGCGCGCGCGAACGTGCGCGGTTGGCGGTCTCGCGCGATGGGAGCCGATTGCAACAGGGCCTTCGGCGGTTTTTTTTCCGAACCCGAGGCATCGTTTACCGGAACAAAATGGGTAACGATGCGCCTTTGATTTTCCTCGCCCGCGACGATGCTCGGAATGACGGGACGCCCTTCTTTCTCAAGCGATTCCAACCAAAGCAGCGACTTTCGCTCGTCCGCGTCCTCGCCGGTCTGGAAGTGAGCCGCCGCCAGCGCCATGAAAACGCGTCCGGGATGAGGAGGCCACTCCGCCCGGTCGCGGTCATCGGGTTCGGATGCTGCAACGCACCCGTTCAGATAGCGAATGCCCAGCGCAAACACTTCGGTTACCCTTCGTCTGCGCCTTCTTTCGTGGCTTCCTGCTGACTGAGCCGCACCAAATTCAGCAATCGCGCGGAGGGGTGCAGGGTAATCGGTTCGGTTTCCCATTCAATGCCCGCGGTCTCGGCGGCATCGACAGCTTCAGCGAGTATATCGACCGCTTCGTCGGCCGTAATCGCGAGCTTGCGCGGGGCTTCGCCGGGCCGTTCGAGCAGCTCCCATTCCATAGGCTCGGAGGGCCAAAGCAAACATCGGGAGCGCAGCCCCATGCCGGACTCGAACGCAAGCGTCGCTGCGCATAGTCCGAGCGCGGCCAAGACCGTACGCGCGGCGTCGTTTGCTTTGGGATTCGCACTGCCGGTCACGGGAAACCGAAGCCGGCGCAAACAGATCAGAGATAGAGTCGTGATCTGCTCGGCATAGTCGATCGTGACGCCGGAGTTGGTGGAATCGAAAGGCACGCTGCTGTGGTTGACCGTGGACGGCGCCGTTGCTTTCTTCGCATTCGGTCCGGCGACGGTCCAGGTCTTGTCCGCCGCCTTGAGCACCTTGACTGCCGCCCGCACTTCAAGGGGGTCGCGCCGCACGCCGCGGGCGCGGTAGCTGTCGTTGTACTCTGCTCCGACGCCTACCACCTCCGACACCAGTGCCCGCTCGAATTTCGCTCCCAGTCCGCCCTTGGGGCCGGTCGAGTCCCACATGCCGAACAGCAATGCGGTTGGGCAGAGTTGGAAAAGCGGGGTTGCGTTGGCAAGGCTTACCGTATCGAGAGTTTTCCCGAGCTCGGACGCCCGAAATGCAACGCCCCCCAACTCGCTGTCTCGCAGGATCGCATCGGCCAGTCGATGCGGAACCTGAAGGCTCGATATTTTGCCGACCGCATCGATCAGCCGCCCGGCTTGCTCGTCGGCTTCCGCGTCGCCCGTCGGACCGTGCTCGGTGAAGTCCACTTCCAGCAGAGGAATCGCGATTCTCCCGCCATCGACCGCTTTTTGCAGCGCCAGTTCCATCCGATTAGCCTGGCTCTGCACGCTGTCCAGCAGTACGCAGTCCTCCGCCTCGTCTTTGCCGGGAAGCCGCCGTTTTTCCGTGGCGTAAACGGCTCCCGCAAACGTGGGAGGGAACACCTTGTCGCCCTCTCCGCCTGCCGGTTGCAGCCGCCGCCGGCAGCGAAACGCCGCTGCGTTGCCTTGAACGGCCTCTTGAAGCGTGTTTAAGAATTCGGTCATCTTCACTCCTTCTATTGATGTGTGTCAGCTTTTCCCAACGTTGTTCACTCCGCCGCTTCGGGGGGCTTGGCGGCGCTTTTGCGGCGCGGGGCGCTTGTTTTCGCCCGTTTGCGCTTGGGGCGCTGCTTGCCGTTGTCGGCGTCTTCGCCGTTTTCGCGGGATTTGGCGGCGCGGCGGGAGCGCTTGCCTGTTGCGGCGGGCGCGCCGTTTTCGTCCGCGGGATCGGCCGCCGCTTCCGCCGGTTCCGGGCGGGCGGCGCTTGCCAATTCTTCGCCCTCGAAATAGCGGAAGCCCGTCGCCGCGTCCGCTTCTGCCGTAACGTAGCCCTTGTCGCGGGCCAGGTTCAGCAGCTCGGAAAAGCTTTGCAGGCCGTATTCGATCGGGTCGAAGCCGGGGTGCGCGGCTTGCACCAGCGCTTCGACCTCGCGGCCCGGAATGCCGATGTCCAGCAACTCCCTGTTGTCGCGCAGCACGCCGCAGAGTACGGCCAGCGCGTCGCCGCCGGTCGGCCCGACGCTCGATTCGGCGCCGTCGGCGCGGCTCTCGACCATGAAGTGTCCCTCGACGATCTTGACCGCCAGCAAACCCTTGTCGGCCAGCCGGTCGATGAACGTCTTGAACGACGAGCTGCCGTAGTTGCGCTCGTCGAAGGCCGGGTCGAGCTGCTGGATGGTGCTCTTCAACAAACCCATCTGCGGCGTCGCGCCGCGGATTTCCAGCGAGTGCAAGGCGCGCTCGATCACCGGCAGCGCCTTTTCCACCGGCAGGACGGCCCGCTTGGTCTTCGGCGCGCGCGCCGCGCCCCCGCCGCGCGAACTCTTCGGAGCGCTGTCGGCAAGCGATTCGTAACTGATGAACTCGTGGCAGTTGCGCTGCAGGATCGTGCTGGTAAAAGCTTTGCCGCCGACGATATAGACGCGCTTGTTGTACTGCTTGAGCTTGTTGACCAGCGCCATGAAGTCGCTGTCGCCACTCAGGATGCAGAAAGCGTTGATGTGATCGCTGGTGAAGGCCAGTTCCAGCGCGTCCAGCGCCAGATTGATGTCCGCGCCGTTTTTGTCGCCGCGCGGGGTCGTGTCGCGCTGCACCATCTGCACGCCGTTCTCGGTGAAGGCGCGGGTTACGGATTGCTGCCGGCTCCAGTTGCCGTAGGCGACCTTGGAGACGATTTCGCCGCGCTCCTTGAGACCCTCGAGCACGCATTCGACGTCGAAAGGGCGGTGCAGGGTCGATTTCACGCCGATTTCGATGTTGTCGTAGTCAATGAAAACGGCGAATTTCAGTCGTTCTTCCACGTATCCAGTATAGCTCGATGGATCGTGCTACAGAACATTTTTGCGAATCAGTGTTGCAAGCGTATAAACACCACCGACTGGTGGTTGACAAAAAACGGACGCGGACGTACGCTGAGGGCGGCGACCCTTCGCCGGCCCGCTTGCGCGGGCAGTGGATGGTGGATAGTGGATAGCAAGCCCGCCGCGCCGCAGGCGCTCTTCAGGCGGCAGGACTACGCGGCCTACACGGCGGGGGAACATGCGACTTGGCGCAAGCTGTTCGCCAGGGTCGAACCGTTGTGGGCGCGCCATGCGTCGGCCGCTTTCCTGCGCGGCGTCGAGCGCTTGGGGCCGTCCCGCCGCGGCATTCCGCATCTCGAGCGCATCAACGCGCGGCTGGCGGCGCTGACCGGCTTCCAGGCCGTGGGCGTCGGCGGCTATCTCGACCCCGCCGATTTTTTCGGCTGCCTCGCGGCGCGCAAATTTCCCACGAGCCTGACGATCCGCGACGCCGCGCGGCTGGACTACCTGCCGGAACCGGACATATTCCACGATGTCGCGGGGCATGCGCCGCTGCATACGGACAGGGTTTTCGCCGATACGCTGGTCCGTTTCGGGAAGCTCGCGGCGTCATGCGGCCGCGCCGGCATCGAGGCGGCGGCAAGGCTGTTCTGGTTCACGGTCGAGTTTGGCTTGATTCGCGAGAACGGGCGGCTCAAGGCTTACGGCAGCGGTTTGATGAGTTCCGCCGGCGAGTTGCGCCATGCGCTCGAAGCGCAAGGCGTGGAGCGCCTGCCGTTCGATTTGGAGCGCGCGGTCGGTCAGACGTTCTCAATCGACCGCTACCAGCCGCGGCTGTTCGTCATCGAGTCTTTCGAGCAGTTGTATTGCGCGGTCGGGGAACTGGAGGCCCGTTTGCGCGGGCGGCGTCAGCCGCCGCGCTAATCTTCCATCTTGATTTTGAGCGCTTTCAGGAACTCGACGTCCTGTTCGGTGAAGTTTTTCCCGGCGACGTTGACGGGCGCGCTTTCGAAGTCGTCTTCTTCGGCGCGGCGTTTGAACCCGATGGTGGCCTGGAGCAGGAAATAGACATCGTAGCCTTCGCGCTTGATCTCGGCGATTGTTTCGGCGATGGGCTCGGAATCGGAAAGCGATTCGTTGATGGCGTGTCCGAGCCGCTCCAGCAGGTCTTTGAGATGCGTGTCCACGTCGATGTCCTCAAGCGCGGTTTCATCCTACCACACTGCATCGATCGCCGGGGCGGTCAGCCGCCGCCCGCGGTTCACAATTCTCTTCGCCGGCTCAACTCCACGATGCCGTCGGCTGCGCGCAGGGCCAGGGCGGTGATGGTCAGGGTCGGGTTTTTTTCGGGGAACGTGGTGAAGCTGCCGCCGTCGACCACGAAGAGGTTTTTGACCTCGTGGGCCTGATTCCAGCGGTTGAGCACCGAGGTCTTGGGGTCGGCGCCCATGCGGCACGCGCCGACTTCGTGGCTGGCGAAGCCGCCGATCGTCTTGACGTTCGTGCGGTAGAGAAAATCGACTTTCGCTTGCGCGTAGATTTCGTCCGCCGTGCGCAGCATGTCCCGGTGGATGGCGCGGTCGTTGTCGGACCAGCGGAAATGCACCACGGGCACGGGCAGGCCGTTGGCGTCTTTCCGCGCGGGGTGCAGCGTGACCCGGTTGCGCCGCTTGGCGAGCACCTTGCCGTAGCCGCCCAGGATCGAGAAGCCCTGGTGCAGGTCGCGCACGCGCCGTTTGAAGCCGAGCCCGTAGCCTTTCAAGCGGTGCGCGTGCGCGGGGCGCATGTACGAGCGGATGTTGATCTGGAAGCCGAATCCGCCGCGGTAATCGACTTTGCGGTACGGTTCGAAGCGCGGAATGTAGGCGTGGTCGATAGCGCCGTCGCGGTTGACCGGCTCGCGGCCGGTCAGAGCGGAGAGGAAGCCGAACGTTTGCGAGGTGCAGTGGCCGTGCAGGTAGCGGCCGACGTTGTCGTTGTTGTTGGCGAGTCCGTTGGGGAAGCGCGGCGATTTGGAGTTGAGCAGCAGCCGGGGGGACTCGATGTTGCCGCAGCAGACGGCGAAGACGCGCGCGCGGATCTCCATTTCGCGCGTCCCTTCGCGCTCGACGAACCTCGCGGCCTTGACCTTGCCCTCGTCGTCGGCGAGCAGCTCGTGCGCCATCCATTCCATATGCACGTCGAGGTTGCCCGTCTCCCGCGCTTGGGGGATGGCGTGCTCGGCGGTGTTGTAGATGGCGGAGACGCCGCAGCCGCTCATGCAGTGGCCGCAGTGGTGGCAGACGGCGCGGCCGCGGCCCGGCTCGGTGGCCAGCGCCTTGCGCACCGGGATGAGGCGCATGCCGAACTTGGCGGAGGCGCGCTGCAGGATGCGCTCGGAGCAGCGCAGCGGCAGCGGCTCGATGAACTTGCCGTCGGGCAGCGCTTCCAGCCCTTCGCGCGTTCCGCAGACGACCATGCGCCTTTCGGCCTTGTCGTAGTAGGGCGCGAGCTCGTCGTAGCCGATCGGCCAATCTTCTTCGATGCCGTTGACCGACCATTCGCGGAAGTCGTCGGCGGAGAAGCGCAGCGAGACGGCGTTCCAATGGGTCGTGCGTCCGCCGAAGACGCGCGCGCGGGAGATGCCGACGTTGTCCCCGGTGTATATGGCGGGCTCGCGCTTGGGGTTGACGCGAACCGGCGGCACGCGCGGCGCGGCGTTTTCGTAGGGCCAGGCGTGAGAGTCGATCTTCGTCGGATCGCGGTAGGGGCCGCCTTCGACGAGGACGGTTTTGACGCCCTGCTCGGCCAGCGACGCGGCGAGGGCGCCGCCGGCCGCCCCGGAGCCGATTACGCAGACATCGTATTCGCCGGCCGCCATGCGCTGCGGATCAGGTTAGCAAAAGCGGGTTAGAATTCGAGATTCGGGGTTTTGCTTGAGCAGCAGCCTTTCCATCCGCGACGCGCACGAGGAAATCGTCGAGGAGTTCGAGTTCCTCGACGATTGGATGGACCGTTACCAGCACATCGTCGACGTCGGCCGCAAGCTGCCGCCGTATCCGCGCGAATTTCTGACTGACGAATACAAGGTGCGCGGCTGCCAGGCGCAGGTCTGGCTGCATGCCGACGAGCGCGGCGGGAGGCTGTTTTTCGAGGCGGTCAGCGATGCGGCGATCGTTTCGGGGCTGATTGCGCTGCTGCTGCGGGCGTATTCCGGCTTCACGCCGCGGGAGATACTTGACGCGGGCCACGAGTTCATCGACCGCATCGGGCTGACGGAACACCTCAGCCCTACGCGCGGCAACGGGCTGCATGCGATGCTGCGGGCGATCCGCAACTACGCGGCCGCAACTTTGCAAAGATCCCAAGCGCCGCAAGGGTACACGCAGGCGGCCCAATAGATTCGTAATGCCGCCCTCCGCCTTTCAAACCTCCGAGAGTCCCAGAGGCCATGCCTTCGGCACGGCCCCGGTGTTTCTGGCGGCGATCAGCACGATTCTGGGGGCCGTTCTGTTTCTGCGCTTCGGCTATGCGGTCGGCCACCTGGGAACGATGGGCTCGTTGTGGGTGATTGTGCTGGGGCACATGGTGACGATTCCGACGGCGATGGCGGTGGCCGAGATTGCCACCAACCGGCGCGTGGAGGGCGGCGGCGAGTACTACATCATCAGCCGCTCGTTCGGCACGGCGATCGGGGGCACGATCGGCATTTCGCTTTACCTTTCGCAGGCGATTTCGACGGCCTTTTACATGATTGCCTTCGCCCAGGCGTTTCAAGACCTCCAGCCTTGGATCGCCGCGCAAACCGGCCTGCCCGCGGACGCGCGCCTCGTCAGCCTGCCGGCTGTGCTGCTGCTGATTTTGGTGATGCTCAAGAAGGGGGCCAACCTGGGCGTGGGCATCCTCTGGGGGGTTTCGCTCGTCCTGTTCGCAGCGTTGGGCATGTTCTTTCTGGGGCAGGGGAGCGTCGAGGACGCTACCAATCTCGGCAAGCCGATCGCCGGGGCCGATCCCTTCATGAAGGTTTTTGCGATCGTGTTTCCGGCATTTACGGGAATGACGGCCGGGGTCGGGTTGTCGGGCGACCTGCGCAATCCGCGGCGGTCGATACCGCTGGGGACGCTGGCCGGGACTTTGACCGGCATGGCCGTCTATGTGCTGATGGTTTTCAAGTTGGCGGCGAGCGCCGAGCCGGAAGTTCTGGCGAACACCGAGCGCTTCGTGATGAAGGACATTGCCGTTTGGCCGCCGATCGTTCCGATCGGCTTGGCCGCGGCGGCGTTTTCGTCGGCGATCGGTTCGATTCTCGTGGCGCCGCGGACACTGCAGGCGCTGGCGCGCGACAAGGTGTTTCCGTCGAAACGCCTGAACACGGCGCTGGCGCAAGGCGCCGGGCCGAGCGACGAGCCGGCGCGGGCGACTCTCGTTTCGGGCGCCGTTGCGGTGTTTTTCATCGCTGCCGGCGATATCGACTCGGTTTCGCAGGTGATTTCGATGTTCTTCATGGTCACTTACGGAGCGTTGTGCAGCGTCTCGTTCCTGGAATATTTTTCCGGGAACCCGTCTTACCGGCCTTCGTTCCGCTCGCGCTGGTACGTGTCTTTGCTGGGCGCGGCGATGTGCTTCATGATGATGTTCCAGATGCAGCCGCTGTACGCGGTCGTTTCTCTGGCGTTGATGTTCGGCATCTACCGCTGGCTGGCGTACACGCGCCGCGGCGAGCGGGACGTGTCGCGGATTTTGCGCGGGGTGATGTTCCAACTGACGCGGCGGCTGCAGATTGCGCTGCAACAGAGCCGCGCGGGGACACAGACCGGCGACTGGCGGCCGTCGTTCTTTGCGATTACGCGGCACTCGTTCGACCGCGCGGCGCACTTCGATCTTCTGCGCTGGATTTGCCACCGGCAGGGATTCGGTCAATTCGTCCAGTACGTCGAGGGCGGGCTGTCGATCGAAAGAGAAGTTTACGCCCGGTCGTTTACCGACCGGTTGATTCGGAAATCCGAGGTGAGCCGCGCGGGGATTTTCGTCGAAGCGATTGTGGCGCCGAGCTTCAAGAACGCGGTTTCGCAGATCGTGCAGCGGCCCGGTATTTCAGGACTGCCGAACAACAGCGTTCTGTTCGAGTTTTCCAAGCATGCTCCCGAAGAGATTCCGGAGGTCGTCGAGGCTGCCCGTCACCTGATGCCTTTCGGCTTCAATATCTGCGTGCTGCGCTCGTCGGAAGTTCGTTTCGGCTACCGCTCGAACATCCATATCTGGTTGACCCGGGACGACTACGAGAACGCGCCGTTAATGATTCTGTTGGCATACATCATCCTGGGCCATCCGGAATGGGCTGCGGCCGAAATCAGCATTTTTGCCTGTTATCCAGCCGATCAAACCCGGAGTCAGCTCGATTTGCTCAACAAGTTCGTGACCGAGGGCCGGCTGCCCATTTCGCCCAAGAACTTGACCGCCGTTCCCTATGACGACGAGATCGGGTTTTCGAAGACGGTGCAGCGGCGCTCGACCGACGCCGACCTGTTGATGCTCGGATTGACTTGCGCGGAGATCGACGGCGATCTCGCGGCCGAGCTCGGCGCGCACCCGGAGCTCAACGAGGTTTTGTTCGTTTACGCGGGGCAGCGGATTTCGATCTCATGAAGTGGAGAGTGAGGCGCGCCAGTGGAGAGTGGAGAGCAAGGCCGCCGGCGAATCTACCGCTTGCAAGTGCGTCAACCCAGAGGACGGAAGGCGCCCTGTTATAATACGGGTCAAAACATGACGGTGCTAGGCTACTATCCCGGTTATCTGCAGCTCTCGGATGAATTGGGCGCCCGCCATTTCGAGGTCTCCCGGAGCGCTTGGAATTCGTTAGGCAGCCGCCAATCGAGATGGGTTGAGAATCAATACTTTCTGGATCGAACCATGTCTCGCGACGATCGGATCGTCCTGTCCACGCCGCCCAAGAGCGCCGCGTTTGGAAGTTTTTTCTTCATGGAGTTACTTTATCTTGCGCGAAATGGGAAACGGATTGCGCTCCGTAATGACATACATGTAATGCGCTAACGCTATTGAGAGGTTTGCGGCGAAAATGTACGATCGAGGCGAATTCGACAAGGCTGTCCAAAGAGAAATGGAATCCCGCGGATTCCAAGAGATTACCGCCGGCGAACGCGAAACGCTGTGGGGCGACGGAGATTCAGGGTCGAACCTGGCGATGCGCGTAGAGCGCGAGCTCGGCGGGGAAGACCTTCTGTTCGTCGGCGGCAAAAGCAGGCCGGACGAATTCTATCTGTTCGAGGACATGATATGGCATTGGGGCAACGAATGGGGCGAAGCCAAGCTGAGGGTCGAACTGGAATCCCTTGCCGAGAAGACGATCCGCTATTTCGAAAACCCCGGCGGCGATCCGCCGAAGCCGGCCCTGACTTTGTCTCGCTCGCTGGATTTAGTGCAGGCGCATCGGGACAAGTTGGAGGAGATATTTTCCCCGCAGCGCATCGACGGCTCGCTCCAAGAATTGTCGGGCGTGAGAAACCGGATTCTCAACTCCATGTGCATATATGTCTCGCAAGCAGCGGCCTGACGCCGCCCGGTCTTGCTATCCACTCTCCACTGGCCGCGTCAGCCGCCCAGTCTTGCTATCCACTATCCACTGTACCCTGTCCGGGCCGCCACGCGGCCCGGACAGGGTACAATCGAAGTTGTTCCCACCCAAAGGACCGTTTCGCACATGGCTTACGACCCTAGAGGCGTGAAGTTCGTTCTCACGGCGCCCGACACCGAAAGCACCGAGCAGGCGTTCAGCCCCTGGAAGCAGATGATGTACGCGTCTGCGCCGGCGCGGTTCGTGCCGCGCTTCATGTACAAGCGGAAGTTCGAGCAGCCGCGCTACGCCGACGGCAGCGCGAAGGTCATGCCCTACGGCGTGCGCGTCGCCGAAGAGGTTTTGCTGCGCCATTACAAGGCCGACGATGTGGTCGTTTGCTATCCCGACGATCTGGAGACGTTCGTCGGCCCGCGCACGGCCGCGGTCGGCATCGGCGCGCACAACCCGATCGGCACCGCGTTCTCGACGGGCGTCTATTCCAATATCTTCGGCTCGTCGGCGCGGCCGATCAACGCCGCCGAATCGGAAAGGGTTTACCGCCATCCGGCGATCTTGCGGCACAAGCCGAAAATCATCGTGGGCGGGGCGGGCGCCTGGCAGATCGAAAAAACCGGCTCGCGGGAGCGGCTGGGCGTGAGTTGCCTGATCAACGGGCGGGCGGAATCGAAGATCCTGGAGATGTTCCAACTGGCCGCAGCGGGCCGTGAGCTGCCGCCGGTGGTGAACGCTCCGGAGCCGCCGGTCGAAAACCTGATCATTCCGCGCAAGCGCTCGACTTACGGCATCGTCGAGATGAACCGCGGCTGCGGCCGGCAGTGCGCGTTCTGCTCGCCGACGTTGGAGACGCGCATCTCGGTGCCGATGCCGGAGGTGATGCAGGCCGTCAGAGCGAATACCGCCAACGGCGGAAAAATCATTTTCCCGGTGTCGGAGGACATCTTCATTTACGGGGCGTCGGCGCCGTTCTATATTCCCAACCCGAACCAGCTTCTCAACTTCTACGGCGCCATCGCCGAAAGCCCGGGAGTGGAGTATCTGCCGCTGTCGCACGCGACGATCGCCCCGGCGGTGGTGAACCCCGGCTTGATCCGGGATCTCTCGAAGATTCTGCTGGACAAGAGCGCGCTGCGCAACCGCAACTCCACGCACCCGGACAACAAGTTCCTGGCGCCGTTGATCGGCATCGAGACCGGCTCGGCGCGGCTGGCGGCGCTTACGATGTCGGGCAAGTCGCTGCCCTTCGACATCCGCGATTGGCAGGAAATCGTTGTCGAGGGAACGAACATCCTCAATGACAACAACTGGTTCCCGGTTTATACGTTCATCGTCGGCCTGCCCAACGAGACCGAGGACGACATGCGCCAGTCGCTCGACCTGCTGCATCGTTTGAAGAAGAACAAGGTGCTCTACGTGCCGTCGATCTTCACGCCGCTCGAGGACACGCGCATGGCCGGCGGCCACGCGATGAAGCCCCGCGAATTGACCCAGGTGCAGTGGGAGTTCATCATGACGGCCTGGACGCAGAGCCGCGATTTCGGCGAGATGCGCGACCGCTCGCGCGCGTATTTCAAGATCGGCACCAAGTTGTTTTATCAGTTGCGCGGAAAGTACGTCCACGGCCCGGAGTTCAAGTGGCCGGCGATGCGCTTCGCGGGCGTGTCGGAAGAAAAGCTGTCGCAGCACCTCTACCTCAATTGGGACAACGCGCCCAATAACGTCGCCCAGCCGCCGCGGTTGATTCCGAAGCACCGCAAGCAGTCGCTCGAGGAAGTGGCTGCGATGAACGATGCGCAGCCGTTCCACATCTACGGCACGTCGCGAGTGAAAGATCGGGCGAAGCTGCCCGAGAACCCGTTGCAGGTCATCGTCAACGAGGGCGCGGGGACGGTGAGCGCCGAAAGCCCGGTAGTGCAGCCGACCGAAGTATTCGAAGAGGCCGAAGCGGTCGTGGGCGCCTAACCGCGTCACGGATTACGGCGGCTGCAATGCCGGAATCGCCATCGCTCCCTGCAGGCAAGATATCGACCGCGGATATGGCAGCCGCTGTGCGGGGCTGGCATCAGCACGCGCGGACGCCGATCTTCGAAGATCCGTACGCCCGGCTGCTTTGCGGCCGCTTGCTGGGCTTCGCCGTGAGGTTTCGCCCGTTGGGCCGGCTGCTGGTGAGGGTCGTGCTCGCGCGCATCATGCCGGTCAGCATGTGCGTGTTGATGCGCGCCCGGTACGCCGAGCAGTCTCTGCAAAGGGCGATCGCCGAGGGCGCCTCGCAGTACGTCATCGTCGGCGCCGGGATGGACTCCTTCGCCTTGCGCCGCCGTGACTTGCTGGAGCGAATCGATGTCTTCGAGATCGACCATCCGCTAACCCAGAAAAAGAAACTGGAGCGCATCCGGCAGGCGGGGTTGACCGTCCCCGAACGGTGCCGCTTCGTCGCGGCCGACCTGTCGCGGGTTGCGCTCGTCGATGCGCTGGAGGGCTCGGGGTTCGACCGCTCTCGGCCGACGTTCCTCTCGCTGCTGGGCGTCGTTTACTACTTGACGCCCGGCGACTTGGCCGCGCTGGCCCGCTCGGTCGCGCGGAGCCTCGCCCCGGGGACGCGCCTCGTCATCGACTACCTGCTCGACGAGGCGTCGTGCAATGCGGCGCACCTGCGCATCCGGGAAAGAATGCTGTCGTTCGTCAAGGCGCGCGGCGAGCCCATGCGCAGCGAGTACTCGCTGAATGCCATGAATGCGTTGTTCGCCGAGAACGGCTTCCGCACGGTCGAGAATTTCGCTATCGAAGACCTGGAACGCAGCTACACCCAAACGTTCGGCGCCTTGCCTTTCGAGATTCCCGGTCTCTTTGCCTTCGGCGCGTTCGAGGTCGTCGCACGGGACGCTTGAGCGGCGCCTGCGGCGCCGAGTCGCGAATCGGCCGCGAAGCGCTATAATCATTGGAGGCTTGTCATGAGCATTCTTGTTGCCGAAGCTTGCGAAGCTTTGGTCGAGGTCGGCGCATCCGAGCAGAAGGCCAAGGCGGCCGCGTCGGCTATTCCCATTGGCGGCAATCTTGCCACCAAGGAGGACATTGCCGCATTGCAGGCGAAGATGTCCGATTTTGCCACCAAGGAGGCCATTGCCGGATTGCAGGCGGAGATGATCGGGGTGCGCAAAGATATCGACTTCTTGAAGTTGGTTGTTTTTCGTTTTTTGCTGCCGGCGCAGTTGCTGATCGTGAGCTTGGCGGTCAAAGCCGCCTTTTTCCCGGGATAGCGGGGAGCGCCAGAGCGCTCCGGTCGCGGGTCACGAGTCAGCAAGACCCGCTGCCCGCCGACTCATCGGCCATGCCATGCTCTCTGGGTGGATGTTTTTTGGCGCCGCTTCTGCTCCGGTGTCTTTATCGCGGCGCTTTTTCCCACGCTGTGGTTCATCTGGCTGAACTGGACCGAAAGCCCGGGTATATCGACGGTCGGCCGACTGCTCGTTGCCGGAGGCGCATATTTTCTTGGCCTGCTCATTGCGGCCTTCACAGCCTTCGTCCTGCTCTTCGTCACGGCCGGTTTCATTGTGTGCGCCGAATACATGACCGATCTATGGCGGATGCTGCTGGACGATCACCGTTCAGTGCGCGCGGTGCGGGCCGCCGCCCACGCCCCGCTTGCGGATAATGCGGCCGGATGCGCTCCTCGGCCCCTTACTCGACGGCAATCGTGACGCCGGGTTGGCTCTTCCTGCCGCCAATGGTGACCGTCATATCCGCCGCGGCGGACGGCTCGATCCCTTGCGGAACCTCCACCACCACCAGGTTCACCGCCGCCAGCGCCGGCGCCAAGCCCGAGAACAGCACGCCGTCCTCGGCGACCTCCACGCCGCCGATGGTCACCAGCGGACGCTCCGCCGTGCGCCGCAACACTATGTTCGCGCCGTCCGCCAGGCAGACGCCCTCGGGCGCGCACGAGTTCTCCCCGTCGGCCACCGGCGGATATACCGCCCCCAGGCCCGTGGCGTAAATCTCCAACACGTCTCCCGCCCGCGCCGGACGGCTCTCTTCGGCGTATCCATGAGGCGCAGCCAACGCCCCCGTGTCCGCCAGCAGCACCGCCCCTTGGCCCGTCCCCTCGCCCGACGCCGTAAAGATGCCCGGCGCCTGCGCGGCCACGGGGAAGCGCCGCGCATAGCTGCCGCCCTCGGCCGTCTCCACCACCACCGCCGCCGTCGCCGCGCCGGCCGCCTCAAGGGCTTGCATACTCAGCGCGGACGGCAACTGCGCCTCGATGCGCTGCGGCCCCAGCGCAAACAGCCGCGCTTCCAGTCCGTCGAATTTCACCTTGACCCCGCCCAGGCTCGCCGGCAGCGGGAAGCCCGCTGCGTCCATGCTCTCGCCGCCGGTAAAGTTCCGGCCCTGCACCACCACCATCGAACCCGGCGCCACCGGCAGCAGCGTCACCGCGCTGAACGGACTCGTCTGCGGGCCGAACGCGCTCATCACCGCCGCGTTGAACACGCCGTGCTCGGCCACCGCCGGCCCCGCCGGATCGAGCACTTCCAAGGTCACCCTTATCCGCGAGGTGACCCTTCCCCCGGAACGAACGTACAGCCGCCCCGTATGCGCGCCTACGCGCAGCCCCGCCGGATCCGCCGTGACCTCGATCGTCGTCTCTTCGTCTTCGGCCAAGCGGCCGCTCGCCGGCTCTGCCGTGATCCAACGGGGTCCCGGCTGCAGCAGAAAGTCCGCTTCGCCGTTCTCGGCGTATAAGACCGCGGTTTGTACGCCCGGCTCGTCGTCCTGCCGCAACCCGAACGACAATTTCAGGGTGCGCGCGCGAACCGCCGGTTCTTCTTTCGGGGCGCGCACGGCAACCGTAGCCGTAGCCGAGGCCGTGCGTCCGTCGGCGGCGCTGACGGTAATCGTGTAGGCCGTGTCGGCTGTGGGCGAGACCTGGACCGAACCGCCGGCTACAGGGGTCACTACGCCCACGTCGGGGTCGATCTCCGCGCTGACGGCGTTGGCCGATGTCCAGGCGAGCGTGGCCGCGCCGCCCTGGTCGATCGTGGCCGGCGCGGCGCTGAGCGTGGCCCTGGGCGCGTCGCTGACGGTGACCACGGCCGCGGCCGTGACCGTAGCGCCGTTGCTGCCGGTGACGGTCAGCGTGTAGGTCGTAGTCTGCTCCGGCGAGACCTGGACCGAGCCGCCGGCTACGGGGGTCACTACGCCCACGTCGGGGTCGATCTCCGCGCTGACGGCGTTGGCGGATGTCCAGGTGAGCGTGGCCGTGCCGCCCTTGTTGATCGTGGCCGGCGCGGCGCTGAGCGTGGCCCTGGGCGCGTCGCTGACGGTGACCACGGCCGCGGCCGTGACCGTAGCGCCGTTGCTGCCGGTGACGGTCAGCGTGTAGATCGTAGTCTGCTCCGGCGAGACCTGGACCGAACCGCCGGCTACGGGGGTCACTACGCCCACGTCGGGGTCGATCTCCGCGCTGACGGCGTTGGCGGATGTCCAGGTGAGCGTGGCCGTGCCGCCCTTGTCGATCGTGGCCGGCGCGGCGCTGAGCGTGGCCCTGGGCGCGTCAGTGACGGTGACCGTAGCCGTAGCGGCGGTCTCGAAGCCGTTGGCGTCGAGGACAGTGAGCGTGTAGGTGGTGGTCGTGAGCGGGGAGACCTGGACCGAGCCGCCGGCTACAGGGGCGACCGCGCCCACGTCCGGATCGATCTTCGCGCTGACGCCGGAACTGGCGGTCCAGGTGAGCGTGGAGGACTGCTGCGAGGTAATCTCGGCCGGGTCTGCGCTGAAAGTAAGCGTGGGCGCAGCGCTGACGGTAACCGTGGCGTCGGCTTGGGCGCTGACGCCGTTGGAATCGGTGACGGTGATGGTGTAAGTGGTAGTGGCGGTCGGCGAGACGGTGGTCGAGCCGCCCGTGGCGGGGCTGACCGTACCCACGCCCTGGTCGATGGAGGCGGTGATGGCGTCGCCGGTAGCGGCCCACTGCAGAGTGGCCGACTGACCGACGGTGATCGTCGCCGGGGTGGCCGTGAAGCTGGTCACCGCCGGGGCGTCGGCGACGGTGACGGTGAGTTGGGCGGTAGAAGTCACGTCGTTGGGGTCGGTGACGGTCAGCGTGTAGGTGGTGTCGGCGGTCGGGGAGACCTGCACCGAGCCGCCGGAAGCGGGGGCGACCGCGCCCACGCCCTGGTCGATCTCGGCGCTCTCGGCGTTGGTGGCGGTCCAGCGCAGGGTGGCCGACTGGCCGCTGGTGATGGAAGTGTCGTCGGCAGTGAAAGTAATCGTGGACGGAGCATCGATGTTGACCGTGGCCCTGGCCGTGGCGGTGACATTGTTGGAGTCGGTAACGGTCAGCGTGTAGGTAATGGTGGCCTCGGGGGAGACGGTGGTCGAGCCGCCCGTGGCGGGGCTGACCGTACCCACGCCCTGGTCGATGGAGGCGGTGATGGCGTCGCCGGTAGCGGCCCACTGCAGAGTGGCCTGCCGGCCGACGGTGATCGTCGCCGGGGTGGCCGTGAAGCTGGTCACCGCCGGGGCGTCGGCGACGGTGACGGTGAGTTGGGCGGTAGAAGTCGCGTCGTTGTTGTCGGTGACGGTCAGCGTGTAGGTGGTGTCGGCGGTCGGAGAGACTTGAACCGAGCCGCCGGAAGCGGGGGCGACCGCGCCCACGCCCTGGTCGATCTCGGCGCTCTTGGCGTTGGTGGCGGTCCAGCGCAGGGTGGCCGACTGGCCGCTGGTGATGGAGGCGTCGTCGGCGGTGAAGCCGATCGTGGAGGCGGCCTCGACGGTGACCGCGGCGTCGGCTTGGACGCTGACGCCGTTGGAATCGGTGACGGTGATGGTGTAAGTGGTGTCAGCGGTGGGGGAGACGGTGGTCGAGCCGCCCGTGGCGGGGCTGACCGTACCCACGCCCTGGTCGATGGAGGCGGTGATGGCGTCGCCGGTAGCGGCCCACTGCAGGGTGGCCTGCCGGCCGACGGTGATCGTCGCCGGGGTGACCGTGAAACTGGTCACCGCCGGGGCGTCGGCGACGGTGACGGTGAGTTGGGCGGTAGAAGTCGCGTCGTTGTTGTCGGTGACGGTCAGCGTGTAGGTGGTGTCGGCGGTCGGCGAGACCTGCACCGAGCCGCCGGCAGCGGGGGAGACCTCGCCCACGCCCTGGTCGATCTCGGCGCTCTTGGCGTTGGTGGCGGTCCAGCGCAGGGTGGCCGACTGGCCGCTGGTGATGGAGGCGTCGTCGGCGGTGAAGCTGATCGTGGAGGCGGCCTCGACGGTGAGCGCGGCCGTAGCCGTGGCGGTGACGTTGTTGGAGTCGGTAACGGTCAGCCTATAGGTGATGGCGCCCGCCGCGGTGGGGGTGACGGTGGTCGAGCCGCCCGTTGCGGGGGAGACCGCGCCCACGCTCCGGTCGATGGAGGCGGTGATGGCGTCGCCGGTGGCCGTCCACTCCAGGGTGGCCGACTGGCCGACGGTGATCGTCGCCGGGGAGACCGTGAAGCTGCTGACCGCGGGGGCGTCGGCCACGGTGACGGTGAGTTGGGCGGTAGAAGTCGCGTCGTTGTTGTCGGTGACGGTCAGCGTGTAGGTGGTGTCGGCGGTGGGGGTGACGGTTGTCGAGCCGCCGGAAGCGGGCGAAGCGTCGATGGCGCCCGGATTGATTACCGCGCTCTTGGCGTTGGTGGCGGTCCAGTGCAGGGTGGTCGACTGGCCGCTGGTGATGGAGGCGTCGGCGGCGGTGAAGCTGATCGTGGAGGGAGCATCGACGTTGACCGTCACTGAGGCTTCGACGCTAACGCCGTTGGAGTCGGTGACGGTGATGGTGTAAGTGGTGTCAGCGGAAGGCGAGACGGTTGTCGAGCCGCCGGTGGGGGGATTGACCTCGCCGATGCCCTGGTCGATTTCGGCGCCGATGCCGTCGCCTGAAGCGGTCCAACGCAGGGTGGTCGACTGGCCGTCGGTGATCGTCGTCTCGTCGGCGTTGAGCGTGACCGCCGGGGCGTCGGCGACGGTGACGGTGAGTTGGGCGGTAGAAGTCGCGTCGTTGTTGTCGGTGACGGTTAGCGTGTAGGTGGTGTCGGCCGTGGGGGTGACGGTCGTCGAGCCGCCGGAAGCGGGCGAAGCGTCGATGGCGCCCGGATTGATTACCGCGCTCTTGGCGTTGGTGGCGGTCCAGTGCAGGGTGGCCGACTGGCCGCTGGTGATGGAGGCGTCGGCGGCGGTGAAGGTGATCGTGGAGGCGGCCTCGACGGTGACCGCGGCCGTAGCCGTGGCGGCGGCAAAGCTGTTGGCGTCGGTGACGGTCAGCGTGTAGGTGGTGTCGTCGGCGGGGGAGACGGTTCGCGTGCCCGACAGCCCGACATCGGCGCCGACGCTGTTGTCGATGGAGACGACGGCGCCGGCAGAGGCGCCGGTCACGGTCCAGGAGAGGGTGGATTCCTGGCCGCTGCCGGCGGTGATGCTGGACGGAGCGGCAGTGAAGGTGACGGTGGGCGCGGGGTTGACGGTGACCGTGGCCGTGTCGGTAGCAGTGACGCTGTTGGCGTCGGTGACGGTGAGGGTGTACTCGGTGGTGGCGGTGGGGGAGACGGTGACCTCTCCGGCGCCGGAGTTGTCCAGGTTGACGGTGCGGTTGCCGGGATTGATGACCGCGCTCGCCGCGTTGGCGGAGGCCACGGTGAGCGTGGCGGAATCGCCGGCGGTGATCGTCGTCGGGTCGGCGGTGAGCGTGGCCGTAGGCGCGGGGGGACCGCCGTCCACCTTTTGGGTGGGGTCGTCGGCCACCGCGTCGTGCGTCAGATCGGCCGCGGTCGTGCCGTCGGCGGGCACCACGATGCTCACGCCGGGGGACAAGGTGAGCGCATTGGCGGAGATGCCGATCCCGTCCGTGTCGAGATCCCCCGCCTGCACGTAGTATTCGAAATACACGAACTCGTTCACGCCCGAGGAATAGTGCGCAGCGCGCGTCCGGTTCCCGATTGTCAGCTCCACCTGTGGACTGCCGGTCACCGTCACGTCTCTGGTGAACCTGACCAGCACCTGGATCCTCTCGCCCGGGCCGTAGGTGTCGCCGTTCGACGGCGTCGTCAGGAAAGTGACAAGGTCCACCTCCGGGGCGACCACCATGCTGCCGTCCACCTTTCTGGTGGAGTCGGCGGCCACCGCGGGGAACGTCAGATCGGCCGCGGTCGTGCCGTCGCCGGCCGCCACGATGCTCGCGCCGGACAAGGTGAGCGCATTGGCGGGGAAGCCGACCCCGTCCGCGTCGAGATCGTCCGCCTGCACTTCGTATGTGAAAAACAGGGTGGAGCTCAAGCTCCTGGAATAGTCTGCCTGGCGCGTCTGGCTCCCGATTGTCAGCGCCAACTGTGGACTGCCGGTCACCGTCACGGCACTGGTGAAATGGACACGCCCCTGGAGCGTCTCGCCCAGGCCGTAGATGTCGCCGCTCAACGGCGGCGACAACCAGAAATTGATGCCGCTCACCGCCGGGGGGCCGACGGTGACCGTGGCCGTAGCCGTGGCGGCGACAAAGTCGTTGGCGTCGGTGACCGTGAGGGTGTACTCGGTGGTGGCGGCGGGGGAGACGGTTTGCGTGCCCGACAGCCCGACATCGGCGCCGACGCCGTTGTCGATGGAGACGACGGCGCCGGTAGAGGCGCCGGCCACGGCCCAGGAGAGGGTGGATTCCTGGCCGTTGACGACGGTGATGTAGGACGGAACGGCAGTGAAGCTGACGACGGTGGGCGCGGGGTTGACGGTGACCGTGGCCGTGTCGGTAGCGGTAGCGCTGTTGGCGTCGGTGACGGTGAGGGTGTACTCGGTGGTGGCGGTGGGGTTGACGGTGACCGAACCGGCGCCGGAGTTGTCCAGGGTGACGGTGCGGTTGCCGGGATTGATGACCGCGCTCGCCGCGTTGGCGGAGGCCACGGTGAGCGTGGCGGAATCGCCGGCGGTGATCGTGGTCGGGTCGGCGGTGAGCGTGGCCGTAGGCGCGGGGGGACCGCCGTCCACCTTTCTGGTGGGGTCGTCGGCCACCGCGGCGTGCGTCAGAACGGCCGCGGTCGTGCCGTCGACGGCCGCCACGATGCTCGCGCCGTCGGGCGAGGTGAGCATATTGGCGGAGATGCCGACCCCGTCCGTGTCGAGATCGTCCGCCTGCACTTCGTATTTGAAATACAGGTACTCGTTGTCCGTATGGGTATAGTCCGCTTGGCGCGTCCGGGTCCCGATTGTTAACCCCACCTGTGGACCGCCGGTCGCCGTCACGGGTCTGGTGAACCAGACCTGCACCCTGATCGTTTCGCCCAGGCCGTAGGTGTCGCCGTTCAACGGCGACCGAGAGAAAGCGATTCTGCGCACCGCCGGGGCGGTCACTATATTGCCGTCCACCTTTCTGGTGGAGTCGTCGGCCACCGCGGCGTGCGTCAGAACGGCCGCGGTCGTGCCGTCGGCGGTCGCCACGATGCTCGCGCCGCCGGTCACGGTGAACGGATTGGCGGGGATGCCGATCCCGTCCGCGTCGAGATCCTCCGCCTGCACCGTGTATCGGAACTCAAAGAGTGTACTGGGTGTACTGGGGAAGGGTAAAACCTGCCGGTCTGCTTGGCGCGTCAAGGTCCCGATTGTCAGCGCCAACCGTGGACTGCCGGTCACCGTCACGGATTCGGTGAATCGGACATTCACCCTGATCGTCTCGCCCAGACCGTAGGTGTCGCCGCTCAACGGATCCCCAATGAAATAGATCTCGCTCACCTGCGGGGCGGTCACTTGGGCCGGGGAGACCGCAGGGCCGGCCGCGGCTGCGAACAGGCAGAGAAGTGTGAAGGGTGAAGGGAGAAGGGAGAAGGGAGAAGGGAGAAGAGCAAAACCGCCGGACGATGCGGGTGGCGGAACGGAGAAAGGCGGGAGGAAAGGGAAGAGAAGACCGACAGAGCGGCGGCGGCGCGATTTTTTCGCTATTTACACTATATTGTTGGCGGTTGGCGGTTGGCGGTTGGCGGTTGGCGGTTGGCGGTTGGCGGTTGGCGGTTGGCGGTTGGCGGTTGGCGGTTGGCGGTTGGCGGTTGGCGGTTGGCGGTTGGCGGTTGGCGGTTGGCGGTTGGCGGTTGGCGGTTGGCGGTTGGCGGTTGGCGGTTGGCGGTTGGCGGTTGGCGGTTGGCGGTTGGCCCCTTCTCATTATAACCGGCGCGCCAACACTGCCGACTGCCGTCAACCGCGTGTCCGCCGCCGCTTGCGCGCGCTGTCTCTCTCGATCCGCCCATGATAACATTCGCTGCTTTCCTCGATTACGCCGTGGATCCGAGGTGAAATAACAACTTATTTATATGACCCTAACAATGCTGTGCGGGTTCAGGATATAGGAGGATTGTTAATAATTTGTTAAATCGACATGTGCCGACACACCAACAATGCTGTGCGGGTTCAAGACATAGGGGACGGCGGGGGCAACCCCTTTTTCGGCCCCCCCTCTGGGTATCCGCCTGGGCCCCGCCTCGGGGAGCGGGCCGGCGCCCTCCTGCCGGGTCATCGCTTTGGCGGCCCGCTGACGCCGGCGCGCAGCGTCTCACATCTATCCGAACCGGCGCAATGTCCTGCCCGACCCCTACGCGATCCGCTTCCTTCGCGCTCAAGCCTACCCTCTCTTCCGGCTCCGCCCTTCGTCCCCTCCAGCGAAAAGCGGACATTTCTATCCGGCTCCGACACAGGGGACCGCTATGCCCGCTAAAACGTTGCGGTTGAATTCGATCGTAGGCGCTCCTTTCGCGGGCGGGTTTCAAACCCGCCCCTACGCCGCTAAAACGTTGCGGTTGAATTCGATCGTAGGCGCTCCTTTCGCGGGCGGGTTTCAAACCCGCCCCTACGCCGCTAAAACGTTGCGGTTGAATTCGATCGTCGGCGCTCCTTTCGCGGGCGGGTTTCAAACCCGCCCCTACGCCGCTAAAACGTTGCGGTTGAATTCGATCGTAGGCGCAGCGCCTGCGCGGAGGCTAAAAGTAGAGGGCGCCCGCTCCGTCCACGGCCACGCACTCGGAGCCTAAATCCCACGACATGACTTCGAGCGCCGGGCCGGGGTCCGCGTCGGGCGCGGGCTCCCCGGCGCCCGCGGCGGTGGCGATGATTCCCGCGGCGTCGATTTTGCGGATGCGGCGGTTTCCGATATCGGCGATGTACAGGTTGCCCGCTGCGGCCGGCGCTACGCCGCTGGGGGTGTCGAGTTGCGCTTCGGCCGCCGCGCGGCCGTCCCCGCTGAACCCTCGCTCTCCGTTCCCCGCAACCGTGTCGATCGTCCGCCCGATGGGCGGCGGCGGGGGATCGCTGACGGTACGCGGCCACTTGGTTTGTACAGTTTGGCCACATGGTTTGCGACGCAGTGAAAGTTGAATTTCGTTGCCGTACCGGCGCAGCCGCGTACAGTGAATAGTGGCTAGTGGAAAGTGAAAAGTGGAAGAAAAAACGGCCGCGTCCCCGCTGCGGCCGCGCCCCGGGGACGCGCCTCGTTATCGACTACCTGCTCGACGAGGCGTCGTCCAATGCGGCGCGCTTACGCCTGCGGGAAAGGATGCCGGCGTTCGTCCGCGCGCGCGGCGAGCCGATGCGCAGCGCATACTCGCTGCGGGCGATGCAGGCGTTGTTCGCGGAGAACGGCTTTCGCGCGGTGGGGAACTTCGCCATTGAAGACTTGGCGCCGAGCTATGAGCGAACGTTCGGCCGCTTGCCGTTCGCGATTTCGGGCTATTCGCCTTCGGCGTATTCGAGGTCGTCGCCCGGGACGGCGTAACGGCGCCGTAGGGGCCGGCCGTGAGTCGAAAGTCACGAATCGGCAAGACCCGCGACTCGCGGTCCGCCGACTCATCCGCCGCAGGCGCGGGCGCGGGCTGCCGGAAGACCGCGGCGCCGCCTCACTCGTCTTCGCGTTCGTACTTGTCCACCACGGACTTCAGGTCGTGTAGGATCATGGCCCCCTCCTCTCCCAGCGAGCAAGAGGATTTGAAGAAAGGAAGCAAGGCGCACGTTCTTGCGACGAGGCAAAGATCCATATCTCCGATGTAGAATCTGCGGGTCACGGTCGGGCCGTCCGGAATATCGAAGCGGACAGACAAGTACTCGGCGCCGGCTGCGTGGCCTTCCGCGAGTGCGAAGAGCAAGGCAATGGGAAAGGGGTTGCGGATGCGCTCATCTCTCCCGTCGTCATTGAGCCGCCACCTCTCCGGGATCTCTGTCGGCAAGCCGTTGTCCGTACTGAATGTCAAGTCCACCGGATAATCGCCCGGGGCCAGCGACGGGAAGAGTTTGTCGACCTGCTCCAGGTTGTACGCGTTTTCGATACTCACCGTGTAGCGGCTGCTCCTGCCGCCTAAGCCGCATCGAGACCACAAACGTGGATACCCATGAGTGTCGGGGTTGAGCGCCGACATTTCGAAATAGCCTTCTGCGGGCGGCTTGCCCTGCTCAGGGAAAGCTATCTGCGCCAAGCCGACCGCAGGCAGCCCGGCCAGCGCAATGGCGATGACCCCAGCCGCGTTCGCACTCTTCATAACGTCCTCCCATCCAGCGTTTCGTTTCATTCTCCACATCTCCTGTCTTTCGCCCTTCCCCCTTCACACTTCGCCGCCGGCGCCTAAAAGTAGAGATCCCCCGCTCCGTCCACGGCCACGAACTCGGGGCCTAAATCCCACGACATGACTTCGAGCGCCGGGCCGGGGTCCGCGTCGGGCGCGGGCTCCCCGGCGCCCGCGGCGGTGGCGATGATTCCCGCGGCGTCGATTTTGCGGATGCGGTGGTTTCCGGTATCGGCGATGTAGATGGCGCCGGCTGCGTCCAGCGCCACGTCGCGGGGTCGGAATAACCGCGCCTCGACGGCCGGGCCGCCGTCCCCGGAAAAACCGCCTCCCCAGTCCCCGGTATCCCCGCTGCCGGCGACGGTGGAGATGGTTCCCGCGGCGTCGATTTTGCGGATGCGGTGGTTGTACCAGTCGGCGACGTAGATGGCGCCGTTCCCGTCCAGAGCCACGCCGCGGGGGAAGTTCAGCCGCGCTGCGAGCGCCGGGCCGCCGTCCCCGCTGAATCCCTTTTCGCCTGTCCCCGCGACGGCGGTCTCGTTCCCCTCTCCGTCGATCTTGAGAATGCGGTGGCCGGACCAATCGGCAACGTAAAGGTTGCCGTCCGCGTCCACGGCCGCGCCCTTGCGGGTCCCGCCGTTCCGCGGCCTCTCGGCGGTGGCGACGATCCCTTCGGCGTCGACCTTGCGGACGCGGCGGTTGAGGCTGTCGGCGATGTAGAGATTGCCGTCCGCGTCCACGGCTACGCCGGCGGGGAAGCTCAACTGCGCCCGAACAGCCGGGCCGCCGTCCCCGGCGAACCCGCTCTCGCCCGTGCCCGCGACGACGGTAAGCATTCCCTCGGGATCGACCTTGCAGACGCGATGGTCCAAACGGTCGGCGATGTAGAGGTTGCCGTCCGCGTCCACGGTTATGCCGGAGGGGCCTCTCAGCCGCGCCTGGAGAGCCGGAGAAGACAACGGCTGCGACTGCCGCGGGCCGTCCGGCGCGCTCTGTTGCCGGCAGGCCCACTGGGCCGGGAGCATACATGCCAGAGCAAGGAGAACCCAGGAATAACGCCGGACCCGGGAGTCGGCGGGGCGGCCTTTGGCCGGCTTGGTCGTCGGATGCGCTGACTTGGAAGGGAGACGGTTGCGCTTGGTCCCGGTCATCGCGGTGTATCCGCCGACTCTTGAATTACGATAGCAGACTGCCCGCCGCGGGGATTTTCATGCGGTCGGCCGGATTCGGCGTACAATATGCTCATCATGCGGCGCATTCCCCTACTCCCTGTTCTGCTTGCGGCAGCCTGCCTGACGGCGGCGGCGGCCGACCGCGGCAAGACGGCGCCGGCGGCGCATTCGCCCGAATCGGCCGGCTTTTCTTCGCCGCGCCTGTCGCGGTTGGACGCGATGCTGCAAGGGTACGTCGACCGCCGCGAAATTCCCGGAGCCGTCGCCCTGGTAGCCCGCAACGGCAAGGTCGTTTATCACAAGAGCTTCGGCCTGCGCGACGTGGAAGCGTCGGCGCCGATGCGCAACGACGTCATTTTCCGCATCGCCTCGATGACCAAGCCGATCGCCTCGGCGGCGTTGATGACGCTTTGGGAAGAGGGCGCGTTCCAGTTGCGCGATCCGATCGCCGAGCGCCTTCCCGAGTTCGCAAACATGCGCGTGGCGCTGCCGCCCGCAAGCGGAGAGTACGTCAGGGGGCCGATGAAAACCGTCGAGGCGGCGGGACCGATTACCTTTCAGCACATCCTGACCCATACCGCCGGGCTGGCGAACGCCTACCGCGGGCTGACGAAAGATCTCTACGACGAGACCCGGGCCAAGATTCGGCCGGGTTGGACGATCGGCGACTACGTGCGGGAGCTGGCCAGGCTGCCTCTGAATTTCCATCCGGGCGAGCGTTGGGAGTACGGTCCGGCTACGGATGTCGCGGGGCGGCTGGTGGAAGTCCTCTCCGGGCAGACGTTCGACGAGTTTCTGAAGGAGCGCATTTTCGGGCCGCTGCGGATGACCGACACGCATTTCTATCTGCCCCGCGAGAAGCTGCCCCGGTTTGCGGCCAACTACCGGCCCGGCGAGAACGGCAAGATCGAGCTTGTCGAGG
Source organism: Bryobacterales bacterium (assembly GCA_965214915.1). GTDB lineage: Bacteria > Acidobacteriota > Terriglobia > Bryobacterales > UBA6623 > CATQHP01. The sequence goes on from CBDCCP010000003.1 coordinate 709,869, forward strand.
CGCCCGATGAAAACAGCCGCTACGTGCGCGAGCCGCATGTGTACTTCAGCGGCGGGGGCGGATTGGTTTCCACGACCGGGGATTACTTCCGTTTCCAGCAGATGATGTTGAACGGCGGCGAGCTTGACGGGGCGCGGGTGCTCGGCCGCAAGACGGTCGAGCTGATGACGACGAATCACATCGGCGATAACCTGATCTGGCTGCGCGGTCCCGGTTATGGATTCGGCTTGGGCTATAGCGTAGTGACCGACATGGGGCGGTCGGCGATGCCCGCATCGCTCGGTTCCTTTAGCTGGGGCGGCGCTTTCTGCACGGTGTTCTGGGTCGATCCGGCAGAAGAGATCGTCGGCATTCTGATGACGCAGGTTCGCCCTTATACGCACCTGAACATTCGCCAGGACTTGCAGACCCTGACCTACCAGGCGCTCGTGGATTGAGCGCGGCCGGGATTTTCGAACGCGAATCGGAGGGCGCTGTCGGGCCATGCGGCTGAACCGAACGAAACAACGGTTGAAGGACGGCAAGGTTGCCGTAGGCATCAGTCACAGTCAACTGGGGACGGCCGAAATCCCGAAAATGTTTGCGGCCGCGAACCTCGATTGGGTTTTTCTGGATTCGGAGCACAGCCCGTTTTCGAGCGATACTTTGCACGACCTCATCCGCGCGTATCTGATGACGGATGTCAACGTTGTCGTGCGCGTGTGCGACTTCCAGTACGATCTGGTTTCCCGCGCGCTCGATTCCGGGGCCGAGGGCATCATTTTCCCCCGCAGCGAAGACCCCGACCAGTTGGCGCAGGCGATTCGCGGCGCGAAGTTTCCGCCGCAGGGCCGCCGCGGCTACGGGTTGGGGCCGCCGCAAGTGGGCTACCGCGGGATGACGTTCGCGGAAATCATGGGCCATGCCAACGACCAGACGCTCTCGATCGCGCAAATCGAATCGGCAACGGCGCTCGAGCGGCTGGACGAGATGGCTGCGGTTCCGGGGTTGGACGCTCTGCTGGCAGGCCCGGCGGATCTCTCCGTATCGCTCGGGGTTCCGGGCGACTGGAAGCACCCGAAACTGGTCGAAGCGATCGACCGCATGATCGCGGCCTGCAATGACAAAGGCATATTTCCGGCGATTCAGGTGCGTAGTTTCGAGTTGGCGGACTTCTGGATCGACCGCGGCATGAAGTTGATCGGCTGCGGCAACGACCTGGCGATCCTGTGGGAAGCGGTCAGCGGCCTGGCCGAACGACTCCGCGGGAAGGCCGACGGCGTCGCTTAGCAGCCGGCAGAGAGAGTCCCCCGGGCGGCGCGGCGGTTTTGCTATCCACCGGCCGCCCCAGCGGCCCCGGCTAAGCAAGCCGGCGCGCGCCCGTCCTCCGGAATTCGACCCGGAGTTTCCGCCGCCAGTCTGCGCTGACGCCGACCCGTTCCACGGGAACTTCAGGCGCGAAGAACTGAAGAATCGTTTCCGTCGTCGGATGAAATTCGAGCGCCGGCGCCACCAGCAGCAATCGCGGCGCCCGGTCGGCGAGACGCTCGCCGGCGAAGTAGCCTTTCTCTCGGAATCGCCCGCGTTCAAGGCTCCACTTCACCCGCATCCAGTAATCGAGGCCCTGCAAGGGCAGATGGATGTCCTCCGAGGCTTTGAGCTCGAGAATCGCCGTCCGGCCGTCGATATCTCGAGCGAGCAGGTCGATGATTCCGCGTTCCCGCCCGCTTTCGGCCAAGACGTGCGTGTAAATCGGCGTTGCGACAAGCCGGGGATCGATTTCCGGGATGGCGCGCCGCACCTGCGATTCGAGCCAACGTTCGGGATATTGCGTATAGAGCGGGTGGCGGCTGTCGGGCGGCGGCGCCGACCGCAAGCTCAAGATCTCGCGGGCAAGGGCGGTGACGCGGTCGAAGTTGCGGTCGGTGACCGGGCTGCTGCGGTCGAGTCCGTAGGTCATGCGCTTGCCGGCGGTCCGCGCGAACTCGATCCCGCGCGCCCGCAGCGAGATCGTGCCGTTGGCTCCGTAGATGCAGTCGATGCGCTCGTCTTCGAGAATCTCGCGCAGCCGATCCTGCACGGCGGCGGGCGGCGCTTCCGGGGTTATGCAGGGTTCCAGCCGGGTCTGGAGGTTGCCGTGGTCGGCGGCGTCGATCTCGGTGAGGTTGCCGTGCCGGTCGAACTCGTGGACCTCGAATCGAAAATCCCGCGTCAGAAAGTTCAAGCGCCGGGCGGTTGTCGCCGCATGGCCGGCGGGGAGAAACAACTTGAGCCCCGCCGCGGTTCCCTCGCGGCTTCGATGCAGAATGTCGAGCCAGATCAGCCCAGTTGTGAGGATATGGTCCGCGACTGCCGCGGCTTGGCTGTCGGAGACGCCGGCGATCGCCCACTGCGTCGTTCCGCGTTGCAAGACCGCGCGGGTAAAGAGCGGTGACAGCGACCGTTCGAGGTCCGCGCCGCTGGAGAGCCGATTGAGAGTCCAACCCTTGTAATGCCGCGAAAGCATGCGGCGAAAGAACTCCCGGAAGACCGCACGGCGGGCGCCGCGAAGAGCGGACGAGCCTTTCGTTGCCCGATCGATCAGGCTCACCGCGGCGTTTTCGCGGCCGAAGCGGGAAGCGCTCAACTCGACGCGGCCGGCGGTCTCGGCAACGACCGCGGTGATGCGTCGAACCAGATTCCCGGTCTCCGACCAGACGTGCAGCAGGCATCCCCGCGGCCCGACGTCGAGCGAATAACGGCTCGGCTCGATGGGGATCGGGACCTCGCCTTCTTCAACCAATACCGGCTCGCGAAACCGGGCGATGCACGATTCGATGGCGTTCTTGACGCTATCGGGGTCTGTGTTTGCAGCCTTCTTGGGGGCAACGCGCATGGGCTCGGCGCCTGACGGCTTCATCGGCGTGGGTCCACGGGTGGGGACTCCGCCTCGCAGGGTAGCGCATTCTACCGAGATGTCCGGCGGAGCGTGGAAGAGGCGTTGCTAGAATGCAAAGATGTTCGTCGATGCCGGGCGGCGGCATACCCCGCAGCCGGTGTATGTGCGTTTCGCGATGCTCGGGCTGTTCGGCTTGGGCATGGGCTTGGCGTTGCTCGGCTCCGGCCTCCAACTCTGGTCGCTGCAGCTTTCGTTGGATGCGCGGACCGCGGGGAATATCTTCCCGGCATTGGTTGCCGGTCTTTTCGCCGCATTTTTTCTGGGCCGCGAGTGGATGAAGTCCGTCGGCCCCGGGACCCGCATCCTGTTCGTTACGTCCGGAGTTCTGGCCGCGTTTGCTCTGGCGGCGATGTCGTTCGTGTACGATGCCGCTTGGCTGCCCGGCCCCATGTTCGTGTTGGGGGCGGCTCTCGGCGGTTTTGCCGGCGCGGCCGCCGCGCTTCTGGCTCGAATCCTGACCCCGAGCCGCGCGCGGGGGGCGCTCGATATGGCCGGAGTCGGTTTTTGTCTCGGCGGGTTGTCAGGATGTCTGCTGATCCGCGCGGCAGTCGGTTTCGTATCGTTGGACGGCATCTTGCGTGCGATGGCGGCATTGCCGCTGCTGGCCGCGGTTGCAGCTTCGCGCGCCTGGCGGTTTCGCTTTCCGCTCCCGGCCTCCGTGCGGTCTCCGGCCGGACGGCCCGGAACGTTTTCACTGAACTTTTTTCTGCTGAGCTTCAGTCTGTTGTTGCAGTCCGCCGCTTATGGGATTGCCGGTTGTTGGCTGACGGTGTATCTGTCGCGCGCGCTTGGCCTTACGACCCGCGGCGGCCTGACAGTACTGGTTGTCTTTTGGGCGGCGTCGACGGTGGGTCGAGCGGCGGCCGCCCGCCTGCCTTCCCTACGGGACAGCATGTTATCCCTGGCCGGCCCAACGGCGGCATCCTGTCTTGGCTGCGTGTTTTTATTGCAGACCGCGCAGCCCTCCGGGGCCGCGGTCGGGGCGGCGCTGTTGGGTCTGGGTCTGGGCGCTCTGCACCTGTTAACTTTGCGTATGATGGAGCGTCGCTGTACGCTCGTCCACGAGAGTCGGTTGATCGCGCTGCTGTTTTTTTCGTTTGCGGCCGCTCTGCTCGCGTGTTGGCCCGTGGGGCGTTTCGCGGGCGCGCTCGGCATCGAGCTCGCCGTCTGGGCCCCGCTCGGTTGCTCGTTGGCGGCTGCGGCGGCCCTTCTGGTCTTTGCGGTTGAGCATCGAGTGAGCGGGGAATCTGCGTTGACGTAACAAGTTCCGGCGGTCAGGCCGGTTTCAATTCACTGTATGGCGGTTCGGTCAACAGATCCAAAATACATCGCGGTCATGGCGATTTCGTCGGTCCTCATCCTGGCGGTGGGGGTGTTCATACGCCCGCGCCCGGAAAGCGCCGACCCCGGCTTGATCCGTACTCCGGGTGAAATTGTAAGACTGGAGCGGCTCACGCAAAGGCGGTCCGTCGAAGATTTCGCAGAGTATTTCGCCTATGTCGCCGGGCTGGTCGAAGACTCCGTTCTGCTCCTGGATTCGAGCGGCCATACGGGCCTGATTTGGGAATCGGACTCCGTGCTCACCGCTGCCGGACGGGGGACCTTCCCGTCCGTGGACAGAACCGTTTTGGGCGGGGACGAGATCGAGCTCGCCGCGGAGATTGCCGGGCCGCATCTGCCGTACGTGCTGCTGCGCACGCCGGTCGATGCGATTCCCAGTCAGCGCGTGCCCGCGCGCTTCTACCCTCCCGGCTCCTGGCTGGTGGCCGTATGGCGCACGCCGGAGGGCAGCATGCGTTACGCCGAGGGCTACTTGCTGGGAATCGCCGAGCGCTCTTGCAGCGGTATCGACGTTACCGAGGTGCTGACGAATTTCAATGTACGGACGCTCAATCCCGGAAGCGGCCTTTTCGATCTCGATGGGAATCTGGTCGCGGTGGCGTTAGCCTGCGAGACCGAGACAATCGCCGTTGACGCCGATGCCTTGGCTGCAGCCATCCGCCCGGACAACTCGCTGGAGGAGCGGCTGATCAAACGTCATGGCATGCGCGTCGATACCGCGACGAGGCGTGAGCTGACGTATTTTCAACGCCGGAGCGGCGTTATCGTTCGCGAGTTATGGAACGATTACGGGGCGTATCGCGCCGGACTGCTGCCGGGCGATTTTATTTTGTCGATCGACGGTCATGACGTCGAAACGGTTGCCAATCTGGAAAGACTGACGCTCCCGGTGTCGGCTGAAATGTTTGAGTTGGACGTTTGGCGGGCCAAGCGCCGCCGGGAATTTTCGCTGCCGGCAAGGTTCACGCCGTCCGCCGCGTCGTCGCCGCATGGATTCATCGGCCGGGATGACGGCCTGCCGATTGTGAGGACCGGCGAAGGCAGTCTCGCCGAGCGGGCCGGCGCGCGGGCCGGCGATCGACTCATCGCGGTGAATCAGACGCGGCCACAGTCGTTTGCGGAGGTCGACCGCGCGTTCACTCGGTCGGAAGGCGGTCCGGCGGTCCATCTGGTCTTGGAACGGTACGGACGGTTGTGGGGGGCGCTGGCGGAACAACCATGAATGAACTGTCCTCGCTCGGACTTATCCTGTTGCTGGCGCTTCTGGCCGGCAATCTCGTCAAGGTCGTCCGCATTCCCGAAGTGACGGGCTACATCCTTGCCGGCATCGCGCTCGGGCCGTCGGTTCTCGGCTGGGTCAGTCACGATAATCTGCAGGCGCTGGAAGTGCTCAGCGAAGTCGCGCTCGGCCTGATCCTGTTCTCCATCGGCTCGATCTTCGAGTTCAAGCGCTTTCGACGAATCGGGGACCGGATCGTGCGCTTGACGCTGATCGAGTCGGCGCTGGCGGCCGCTCTGGTGGTCGTCGGCATTCTCGTTCTGGGACAGAGTTGGCAAGTCGCCTTGCTGCTCGGCGCCATCGCCATCGCCACCGCTCCGGCTTCGACCTTGATGGTGGTCCGCGAGTGCAACGGTCAAGGGCCGTTGAGCGAAACGCTGCTGGGAATCATCGCCGTCAACAACATCATTTGCATCATTGCCTACCTTTCGTGCGCGGCGGTAATCAACTTGGTGAACCATTGGGGGGACACGGCGATCGGGGTCTCGCTGTACCGCGCCGGCTTTCCGCTCGTCTGGCAGTTGATCGGTTCGGCCGCCCTCGGGTTTTTGGTCGGCTTGATGCTCGCCGCGTGGTCGACTCAGGTAACCGAAACGGGCGAGATGCTCATTTTGCTTGCCGGCTCGATCTTGCTTTGCGTCGGCGCGGCGCGGATTTTCGATATCTCGGCATTGGTGGCGAGCTTGGCCGTCGGCGCCACCATGGCCAACCTTTCGCGCAGAAGCCGCAGATTGTTCAAGACCCTGGAGGGCACCGACCCGCCCTTTTACGCCATCTTTTTCGTCATCGCCGGCGCCGACCTGAATTTGGAGCTCGTCTCTTCGATGGGAGCGCTCGGGTTCGCCTATCTCGCCGCGCGCGCCTTGGGCAAGTTCATCGGAGCGGGCATCGGGGCGAGGAGGCTCAAGATGGAGCCGCAAGTGCAGCGTTTTCTGGGCTTCGGCCTGATGGCTCAGGCCGGCTTGGCCGTCGGGCTCACGATTACCGTCGGCAGGCAGTTCCCGGAATACTATCCGATAATCTCGACGGTTATTCTGTCGTCGGTGACTCTTTATGAAATGTTCGGGCCGATCAGCACGAAGTTCGCCATCGTCCAGAGCGGAGAAGCCAGGATGGCCGGCGGCGCGGCGCAATCGATTTGGGTTTAAAGCAGCGCGGAGTCCGGCCCGCGCTCCGGGGGAGTCTTGCCTGTTCGTCCGGCAGCGCGGATGATGCCGGGAACTGATCGCCCACAGGATATTGCATCGGCCCCGGGCGCGCGCAACTCCGGCTGAGGAACTCTTCTATGGGCCGCTGCTCTGAAAAGCAGCGGAGTTCATCAAGAAAATTTGCTATTCGAGCAACGCGAGCGTATACTGCATCCATACCGAGGCTAAAATGGAGGTGCTAAATGAGAATGTACGCTAAGGATGTAAGGACGATGGTGACCGCACTCGCCGTATGTCTACTCTGGGGGGTGGCTGTGGCACGACTGTACGGCATTGACAACGCATCACAATACGTCGAGTTGGGCAGCGTTTTCTGGTTACCAGTAATTCCCAGATAGGTCAGGTTGTACTGCAAACAAACATAACCTTATCGAATGAAAAGTGGGTCTTCGTCAACTCCGATGGGCGATTTTTCCCTTTCCAGGAAAATGGTCTCGCTACGATGGAGATACGAGTTGACGGCAACCGAATCTCTAACGGAAGTCTTCTCGATTTTAGAGTGAGCGACCCCGTACAGCATAGCTTCAATTGTATTGGAGCCGCCTTGCTTTCAGCAGGAACGCACACGGTGCAATTGGTCGGCTACAGTCATCCGAGCATCCTTGGCGGGCAGTTCAAGGTGGGTTCAAAAAGTAATTTATCAGTGGTTGTGGAACCGGCTAGTAACGTAACTCACAATTCTCTTAATTATGACAGCACTTTTATTGACGTAACAACAGGATCGGGATCCTTCCAGCCGCCGATTTCTTTGGTACAGATACTTTCGCATAGCCATTACGTCTCTACCCAACCGCTCATCGTCCTGACTTCCGGGCGATCATTTACACCGTTGCAACGGGTTGGCGATGCAATGTGGGGCAGTTATATCAACTCCACTTGCCCTGAAAACAAGGAACATTTCTGGACTGTAAACGATATTGTTGAAACCGGAGAAATCCATGCACCCATGTATGGCCAAGCGATGTACAGGGACCGGACGGGGCGGCAGACTTTACAACTCGTGGGGACAGAGCTGCCCACTGGCGGACCGCCTAACAATATCGAGAACGACATAGCTTACCAAGTGGGAAGCACGGCGGAGTTAATAGGGCTTTCAGGAAATCTGCCGATCTTCGCAAGCAAAGCTGAACTGCCCTATGACAGAGCATGCCACCCCAATTCGTACATCGCGGCCAGCGGGACCAGGGATTATTGGTCGACATCGTTTACAGTCGGTCCCGGCCAGCAGGGAAACGTGATGTTTTTGCTCAAGACGAGAGTTCTCGATTGCCCCGTGTCCGGTGGTGAGCAAGAGGGTCCCGGCACTGTGACTCTCCAGATACGGCTGGACGGTTCCCTCGTCGGTTCGGTAGGCGTTCAAGAGTTCACGGAGGGCAATACCTGTCATCAGCGAACCATGACGGCGAGCTACCTGAAGTTGGGTCTTTCCCAAGGCGCACACCAAGTGGGGGGCCGACTGGTGAGTTCAAGCTCCCTGCCGAACATGGCCGCGAGCGGCGACCTAGGCTTAATGCTTTTTGGCAATTAGTATCGTTCGACCACGAAATGGGCGGCAAACGAGGCATACGAACAGAAAGCAAAGCAATGGCGGCATCGATTCCGGCCCGCGATTCAAGCCGCTCGGCGGAGCCAAACGGCGCTCAACCGAGGTTGCCGTGAGATTCATGACGGACTGCCTGATAGCGAGAAGACGGTCTTTGCCGGTCCGGGCGTATGGACTCAAGCTCGGAACGCCGGCGCGGCCGCTTTGCTGAGGCTGCAAGATGCACGAGATTCTGCCGTATTTGCGCACAGGAGAATACGTCCTGGATCTGGGTTGTGGGAGAAAGGGCAGTTTCGACCCGCGACGGTATCCGTTCGTTACGGTTCGCGTGGACATCGACTGCTTCCCCGGGGGGGGGGGGGGCAACTCGGTGCGGGCCGACGCCGCTCGGTTGCCTTTCCGAGACGGGGCGTTCGATGCCGTGATCTGTAACCACGGACTGGAGCACTTCGAGAACCTCGACCGAGCGCTTCTGGAATTGGGACGCATTGCCAAACGGACGGCGGCGGTTTACTTGTCCATTCCGGATGCCGGCGCCCTGACGGATCGCGTTTACCGCTGGCTGGGCCGAGGCGGCGGACACGTCAACGGTTTTCGCTCCGCGAGGCATCTGAGCCGGCGGGTCGAAACGCGGACCGGACTGCATCATCGAGGCACACGGACACTTTTTACGTCGCTGTCGTTTCTCAATCGCAAAAACAGGGTTGCCCCCGCTCCAAGGAAACAACTTCTGCTGGGCGGCGGCAATGAGAACGTCCTGATCCTGCTGAATTACTTTTTTCGGATGTGCGATCGTTTTTTGGGAACCCGTTCGGCTGTTTACGGTTGGGCGATGTACTTCGGCCAAGTGCCGGGAGCAATCGACAGAGAGCCGTGGGTGAACGTCTGCGTGCGCTGCGGCTCCGGGCACAAGGAGGCGTCTCTCGCTGAGGCGGGCAGAGTGCGGCGCCGGCGCTTGGCTTTTCCTACCTGGGTCTGTCCGGCCTGCAGCGCAATAAATCTTCTGACTCCTGACGAGAGCTTGTCCGGAATGCAGTGAGAGTTGCTCGGACAGGCCGATACCGTGATTGACAGTCTATGGTAAATTTCTGCTGTTCAATGAGTTACGCGCCACTGCCGGACTGCTGGGCCGACCGCGCGGCGCCGAGTTCCTTTAGCGTCCCCGCAATATCGGATTGGGCCGTCTAAGATGCATACGCCGCCCGCGTGATTTTTGCCGCGGGCTGTCAGAGCAACGCGGAGTCCAGCACGCGCTCCGCGGGGGCGGCCGGCCGGGTCTCCCGCTGCGCGTCGATGAGATGCTCGAGAAGCCGCTCGCTGGAATCGCTGAAGAAGTCGTGAACGATGCGGTCGAGCGCGAGCCGCAGGGCGTCGTCTTTATGCATGACCGGCGCATAGCGGTAGCTGCGGCCTTGTTTCGCCCTGGCGACGACCCCTTTTCGCGTGAGGCGGTCCAACATGGTCATCACCGTGGTGTAGGCGAGCGGTTTTTGGTTGTGCATCTGCTCTTGCACTTGGCCGACCGTGCCGGTCCCGAGACGCCACAACGCCTTCATGACCTCCATTTCCAAAGCGGGCGGGAGCTTGCGCGGATGCGGCGCGCCGGTCTGCGGTTCATGCGTGTCCATGGCAACAAACGCGAATTTGAGACGAGCATACCATGATACAAACACTTTTGTCAAAAATGTTTCGATACTGCGGCGCCGCGGTTTGCCGGCGGCTTTCGATCCGCCGTTCTTCCCGTCCTCCGATTCAGTCGGGTTGCGCCGGGGCGCGGGAGCGGCGGGCGCGGAAAACCCAGACAAGGCCGCCCAGAGCCGTCAAAGCCGAGAGCAGCTTGGCGAGGCGCATTTCGAGACCCCCGTCGTATGTCAACGTCACTGCGCAAGGCCCCTGGCAGCGGGGTTCGATCACCATGAAGCCGAGTCCGTCCTTGCGGATCGCGCGCGGCTCGCCGCGAACGGCGGCGCGCCAGCCGGGGTGGTAAGCGATCTGGACGAAAAGCAGGCGCCCTCCTGCAAGATCGGCTGCAATCAGCGCGCGGTCCGGGCTTTGCCAAACGAAGGATGCGAGCGGCAGGGAAGCGTCTTCCAGGGCGTCCGCCAGAGGCCGAACGGGCTCCAGATCGAAATTGTTGAGCGGCGGGCGTTCTACCATGTGCTCCGGCAGGATGACGTGGGCCAACGATGAGGAGCGCTGTGGGACGGCATAAATGACGTCGCCGCGGTCGCGCCAAAGCTCAGGCAGGACGCCCTCGAACTTGGCCGGGTCGCGCCAGTCATGCTTGTAGAAGTCCCGGCCGTCGGGGCCGCTGACAACCACGGCTTGCGCGCCGTACAGCCGCAGCCACATCGCGGTGTTTTCGCCGTCGTTCTCCGTGTAAGGGATGCCGTAACGGACGATCGGGATTTGTCTGTTGACGATGCCTTGATCGACGCCGCCGCCGATCTGCGGGTTGTCAGTAAATGCGTTGAGCCAGAATTGAGTGGAGCCGGTAATGAAGACGCGGGCGTCCGGCAGATTTTCCCGGAGCCAGACTGGCGCCCGGTATTCGACGGTCTGTGTCATGTCGATTGGCTGGATCAACTCGCGCGCTCGGCTGCGCAGGCCGCCGAACTGCAGCAGCGCCGCTGCGGCGGCCGCGCACGCCAGTAGCCCTTTCCCCAGGCGGGGCAGGCGGTCGGCAAGGCGGACGCAGGCGAAGGCGCCGAGCAGGCAGAGCGCCATCTCAAGCTCGTGGCGGTAGCGGAATGCCTGCGGCATGAGAAAAACGCCCAGCCAATCGGCGAACAACACGAGCGTTCCGAAAAACAGCAGCAGAAAGGCGCTGAAGCTTGCGAACAGGGAAGCCTGCCGCCGCCGGCAAAACCGTCGCAGCAAAACTGCGGCCAAGGCGGCCAGGGCGGCGTAACCCAAGTGCGCAAGCGTCATCGGATACCTGCCGACAAGGTGTTGGGCGCCGTAGCTGAGGGCGCTGATCGTCGAGGGAGGAATCCAGGGCGCCGCCAGGGCATAGGCAATCCCCCCGACGCAACAGGCCAGAGCAACGGTTCGGCCCCAGGTCGGCTCGTTCGAGCGAGCGAGCAGATAGCTGAGAACCGCCACAGCCAGAGCGAACGCCCCCAGCCAGTTGGTCATCACGACGGCGGCGAGCGCGGCGGCCGCGAGGTAGATCGAGCCGGGCGTCCGTCGCTGAAGCGCGCGGTGCAGGGCGAGGAGGGCAAGCGGCAGCAGCGTCAGCGAGGAGATATGCGGGCTGTCGCCATAGACGACCAGCGAATCGAGGCGCACGGGATTCCAGGTGATCTGCTCCCAGAGCCGCGCCGGCTCGACGAAGGGAATCGACGGGGAAATAAGCGAGTATGCCAGTCCGGCCGGAAAGCCGACCGACAGCCTTCCTGAAAACTTCAGAGCGAGGAGGAAAACCGTAACCGGCCCCAGGCAGTACATGAAGGCCGTCACGGCATGGTAAGCCAAGGCGGGCGAAGCTCCCGAAACCCATGCCGCGGCGGCCACGAGCGTATGCATCAGCGGGGGGTAGGCGTTCTGGTAGGGAATGCCGCAGTACCAGAGCGGAAACCAGCCGAACTCGAACGGATGCTCCAGCATGTAGCGGCCGATGGCGATGAAGGCCGCCTCGATGGAGCCGAGGTGCTTGGTGTATTCGGTGAAAAAAAGTTCCCGGCAAATCAGCGCGTTGAGGGCGAGCAGGGCGCCTGCCCCGGCCAAGGCGCGCCATGAGAGCAGGCGGTCCGGGTCGTTCATGAGCGAGTGCTTGTTCCGGCGCGGAGCCGTCCGCGGCGCCCTTCGGCCTCGCGGGCGCGCCGCGGCTTCACGCTGTTGCCGAGCTTAGGCGCGGGAGTATTGATTGTATAAAATTCGGGGCGCCGCAACAGGGTGCGCAGCGGCTCGCTAATCCTGAACCGTAAAATGGCGCCGATCGAGAAATTTTGCAAAATAACCACGATATCTAGGATTTGATCTTGACTCAAACCCAAGATCATGTACACTATGGGAACCGCGCAATCGCAGGGCCGCTCGTTAACGCCATTCCCAATGCCCTCGGTTTGCACGGTGAAGGTCTGAAGGCCGCTGAATCGGAAGGGTTTAGACAATGGATCATATTCGCGTGGGCTTGGCTGCCCGTTCCACCGAGACGCCCCGAGAGGCCGCGGCGCCCGAGGGGCTGACGTTCTCTCGATATTTCACGAAAGATCTGGCCGCCGGCGAAACGCCGTACTCGGTCTTGAAATGGGAGCGGCGAACCGCTTCGATCACCGACGCGGAAGGCAACTCGGTATTCGAGCAGCGCGACGTCGAGATGCCCGTCGAGTGGTCGCAGACTGCCACCAATATCGTTGCCAGCAAGTATTTTCACGGCGCCGTCGGCCAGGACGACCGCGAAAGCAGCCTGGGCGACCTGGTGCATCGCGTGGTCGATACGATCGCCGACTGGGGCGCTGCGGGAAAATACTTTGCATCGCCGCAGGACGTGGAGAGCTTCCGCGACGATCTTGCCCACCTGATGCTCAACCAGAAGGCAAGCTTCAATTCGCCCGTATGGTTCAACGTCGGCGTGAAAAAGGAGTCCCGCGGCTACGGTTGGGCATGGGACAAGGCGGCCGGGCGCGTGACGACGCTCAATCCGGACGAACACCGCCCGCAGTGCTCCGCCTGCTTCATCAATTCGGTCGAGGATTCTCTGGAGTCGATCCTCAACTTGGCCAAGACCGAAGGCATGCTCTTCAAGTGGGGATCGGGCACGGGCTCGAACCTGTCGGCGATCCGCGAAGACGATGCCGGTTTGGCCGGCGGCGGCCGCGCTTCGGGGCCGGTCTCGTTCATGAAAGGCTTCGACGCTTTCGCCGGCGTCATCAAATCGGGCGGCAAGACCCGCCGCGCCGCCAAGATGGTCATCCTCAACTCCGACCATCCCGATATTCGCGACTTCATCTGGTGCAAGGCGAAAGAGGAGAAAAAGGCCCATGTTTTGATCGGCCACGGCTATGACGCCGCGATCGACGGCAATGCCTATTCGACGATTTCTTTCCAGAACGCCAACAACTCGGTGCGCGCGACGGACGAGTTCATGGAAGCGGCGGCCGCCGATGCGGATTGGTGGACGCGCTCGGTGCTGACCGGTCAGCCCAAGGAGCGCCACAAGGCCAAGCAGTTGCTGCGTGAAATCGCCGAGGCTACCCATCAGTGCGGCGACCCGGGGATGCAGTTCGACACCACGATCAATCGTTGGAACCCGATCAAGAACACGGCGCGGATCAACGCCTCGAATCCGTGCTCGGAATATATGTTCCTCGACGACTCGGCCTGCAATCTGGCGTCGATCAACGTGAAGAAGTTCCAGGAACGCGACGGCTCTTTCGCCGTCGAAGCCTTCCGCCGCGCGGTGGACACGCTGATTGTCGCCCAGGAAATTCTGGTCGACAACGCAGCCTACCCAACCGAGAAGATCGTTGAGAACTCCCATAACTACCGGCCCTTGGGATTGGGCTACGCGAACCTCGGCGCATTGTTGATGTCGATGGGCGTCCCCTACGACTCCGACCGCGGCCGCTCGATCGCCGGAGCGATCACGGCGACGATGTGCGGCCAAGCTTATCTGACCAGCGCCCGCATTGCGCAGACGACCGGGCCGTTCCCCGGATACGGCAAGAATCGCGAGCCGTTCCTCGAGGTGATCCGCATGCACCGCGAGGCTGCAAGATCGCTTGCCCGCGCGGGCGTCCAGGAAGATCTCCGCGGCAGCGCCGAGGCGGTCTGGCATAAAGCCTATGAAGCCGGCAGCCGTTACGGATACCGCAACGGCCAAGTCACGGTCATCGCGCCGACCGGCACGATCGGATTCATGATGGACTGCGACACGACCGGCGTCGAGCCCGAGCTCGCGCTCGTCAAGTACAAGAAGCTCGTCGGCGGCGGCCTCATCAAGATCGTCAACAACACCGTTCCCGACGCCTTGACCAAGCTCGGCTACAAAGACAACCGCATCAACGAGATCGTCAACCACATCGATTCGACCGGCACGGTTGAAGGCGCGCCTCATCTCAAGGACGAGGACCTGCCGGTCTTCGATTGCAGCTTCAAGGCGCAGAACGGCGAGCGCTCGATTCACTACAAGGGACACCTGCGCATGATGGGGGCGGTCCAGCCCTTTATCTCCGGCGCGATCTCGAAGACCATCAATATGCCTCGGGAATCCACGGTGGAAGACATCGCGGACGCCTATACCGAGGCATGGCGTCTCCGGCTGAAAGCTGTCGCGATTTACCGCGACGGCTCCAAGATGACGCAGCCGCTCAACACCGGCGAAGACGACGAAAAGAAGTCCTCCGGCGAGACGGTCGAAAAAATCGTCTATCGGCCGCAGCGCCGCAGGCTCCCCGAAGAGCGTCAATCGCTGACGCACAAGTTTTCCGTCGGCGGCCACAAAGGCTACATTACCGTCGGTCTGTACGACGACGGCGCGCCGGGCGAGATGTTCATCCGCATGGCCAAGGAGGGCTCCACGATCAGCGGCCTGATGGATAACTTCGCCACCGCCGTTTCGATCGCCTTGCAATACGGCGTCCCCTTGAAGATGCTGGTCGAGAAGTTCCAGCACGTTCGTTTCGAGCCGAGCGGCTGGACCGGCAACAAGGATATCGCCTACGCAAAATCGATTACGGACTATGTTTTCCGTTGGCTGGGCTCCAAATACGTCTCGCCCGAATACCAGGTGAGCGAGGCCGGCGAAACGCCTAACTTGAGGCCCACCGAAGCCGAGCCGCAGAAAGAGCTGCCCTTTCAGATGGCGACCCTCGCGGACGCCCCGCTGTGCGCCGAATGCGGTTCGATCATGACCGTGAACGGCAGTTGCTACAAGTGTGAAAACTGCGGCTCGACCTCCGGGTGCAGTTGAGATTTTCCCGCTCGGACTGAAAATTTCATAGCGTTCATCCCGGCGGGCCGACTTCATTCAATACCAGAACGGCTGCAGCCGGCCGGGTAACCTATGGGTTGCCTGCAATGAGCCGGTTCGCCCACCTTGATTTTGATGGCATATTTTGCCGGCATTAATCGCGTTCGCAAGTCTATACCCCATCCGGCAAAGGAGGCGCCGCAATGAGTTCCACCATCACCGTCCGCGGTATCGATCCGGGAGATAAGTCCTGGCTCAAACACGAAGCGCGTCACAGCGGCGTTTCGATGGAAGAGTTCGTTCGCGGCCTCATTCACGAAAAGCGAGAGAAGAGCCAACGCCGCACAAAACCTTCCGAGGCTTTCAAGCGATATTTCGGGCCCGATCACGGGGTCGATCTGCCGCCGGTGAAGCGTTACGCTTACACGCCGGTCGAGTTTGCCGATGAGAGCAAACCGTGACCGCGCCCGTCGCTTGGCTCCTCGACACGAACACTGTCTCGGAGACGATGCGGCCGAAGCCGGAACCGC
Source organism: Bryobacterales bacterium (assembly GCA_965214915.1). Classification (GTDB taxonomy): domain Bacteria; phylum Acidobacteriota; class Terriglobia; order Bryobacterales; family UBA6623; genus CATQHP01. The sequence goes on from CBDCCP010000003.1 coordinate 725,603, forward strand.
GGGTCGCCAAGTTTCTCGATAGGATCGCCGAAGAGGGGATCGGTCTGGCATCCATCACCGTCTGGGAAATCCTCAACGGCATCGGACGTCTCGATCCCGGACGGCGCCGGGATGACCTCGCCGAGCGGTTTCAAGGCCTTCTCGACGAGTTTTTCGAGGGACGAATACTCGATTGGACGCCGGCCGACGCCCGGGCATGCGCCTACATCATGGAAGAAAAACGGCGCCGGGGCGAACCACTCGACGACCACTTGCCGGACGCCTTTCTCGCGGCAGCGGCAGCCTGCCGCGGGCTTGCCGTCGTCACGCGGAACGCAGGCGAGTTTCGAAACACCGGCGTTGAGGTCGCCGACCCGTGGGCCGGCGCGGACCGATAAGGATAAATCATGGAATCCGCCGGCGTTCGGCGTGTTAACCTTGGAAGTTGATCGCGCCGGGCCGTCGGCGTCCGCGCGCCCCTTGTTCCCGAAAAGTTCTTGCCGCGGGCCGCTCGGTACGGGAGGGCGCGGCGTTGGAGAGGCATCCATGTCTGCAATCGACCGCCTTCGAGCTTTGGAAATCCTGGATTCGCGCGGTAACCCGACCGTTCAAGTCGATGCGCTGCTGGCGTCCGGCGCGCGCGGCGCGGCGCGGACGCCGTCCGGGGCGTCGACCGGCATCAACGAAGCCGTCGAGTTGCGCGACGGCGACCCGAGCCGCTACCTGGGCAAAGGCGTTTCTCAAGCCGTGGCCAACGTGAACGGGGAAATTCTCGGTGCGCTCAAAGGCTTCGACGCCGACGACCAGCGCGGGCTCGACGAGAATCTCATCGCGCTCGACGGTACGCCGAACAAGGGACGCCTCGGCGCGAACGCCCTGCTGGGCGTCTCCATCGCGGTAGCCCGCGCGAGGGCGGCGGAGTTGGGAATCCCGTTGTACCGCCGCTTGGCCGACCGCGAGAGCTACACCCTGCCGACGCCGATGTTCAACATCATGAACGGCGGGCAGCATGCCGACAACAACGTTGACATTCAGGAGTTCATGATCCTGCCGATCGGCTTGCCGACGTTTGCCGAAGCACTGCGCGCGGCCGCGGAAATTTTCCATACGCTCAAAAGCATCTTGAAGTCGAAAGGCTACGGCACTGCAGTCGGAGACGAAGGCGGCTTTGCGCCCGAGCTCAAGTCGAACGAAGAGCCGATGGAGTTGCTGGTCGCGGCCATTGAGAAGGCCGGCTACAAGCCCGGCAGCGAGGCGTACATCGGCCTGGACGCCGCTGCGAGCGAGTTTTTCAAGGATGGGCGCTATGTTTTCGATCAGTCCGACAACAGCAGCCGCAGCGCCGAAGAGATCGCCGCAATGTGGCTCGACTGGGCCGGCAAGTACCCGCTGATTTCGCTTGAAGACGGTTTTTCGGAGATCGATCATGGCGGTTGGAAGTCGGCCACGCCACAACTCGGAGACAAGATACAGCTTGTCGGCGACGATCTGTTTGTCACCAATCCGAGGATATTCCGCGAGGGAATCGACAACGGGTTGGCCAACTCCATTCTGATCAAGCTCAACCAGATCGGCACGGTGACCGAAACTCTGGACTGCATCGAGATGGCCCGCGGCAGCGGATACACGTTCATCGTTTCGCACCGTTCCGGCGAAACCGCCGACACGACGATCGCGGACCTGGCGGTGGCTTGCGGCGGGGGCCAGATCAAGACCGGTTCGACATGCCGCAGCGACCGCGTCGCGAAGTACAACCGGCTGCTGGAAATCGAGGCCGAGCTCGGCGCCGCCGCCCGCTACGCCGGAAGGGATGCATTCAGCCGCTGGCTTTGAGCGGAACCGCTACAGGCAATTCGTTTCGCCGGGACCGCGGCGCCGCGGCAGCCGGTAAAATACCAAGTCCCGGCTGCTGTGGGAAAATAGGAAAATTCGTTTCCATGGAGAATCCCGTGAATCCGCTCCCTCCGGAGTTGCCGCATCGACCAGCGGTTGAAGATGTTCCGCCGGCGCCCGAGCAACTCGAGCCGCAACCCGAACCGACCGCGGAGCCATCGGAATCAACGCAGGCGCAGCCTGTCGCAGAAGCAGCGGGGACCGAAGAAAGCGTGGCGGCGGATTCTTCGACAGCCGCGGCCGAACTGCGGCCCGCCGCCGCGGGCGCCGGCCCCGCGTTGCCGGGATCCGCGATACCGGGCGCAGCCCTCCCCGGCGGAGACGAGGACGACGATGAGGACTTCGAAATTCCCGACGAGGTGGAATACGGCGATATCGTCCGTGCCGGCGCGGCGGCTCCCGCGCGGGAAGAATCGTCCGCGCCCGGAGTGTTTACCGGCATCGTCGCGGGGCTGCGCGCCGACGGCGTTTTCGTCGACATCGGCCGCAAGTCCGAGGCGTTCCTGCCGATTGCGCAAGGAGAAGAGGAAGTGGAGCCGCTGCAGGTCGGCGACAAGATCGAAGTCACGATCGGCGGGACTTCTGCGGAAGGCTACCTCTTGCTGCAAAGCCTCAAGGCGCAGCGGCCCAAGGGGTGGGCGCAACTCGAAGCGGCGTTTGCCTCGGGCGGGAACGTTGTGGGCAAAGTCAGCGAAGCGGTGCGGGGAGGCCTCGCCGTCGATGTCGGCGTGCGGGCGTTCCTGCCGGGATCGCGGTCGGGAGAGCGAACCGATGAAGGGCTCCAAGCCCTGGTCGGCAAGGAGATCCGCGCCCGCATCGTGCAACTCGACGAAGACGATCGCAACGTCGTCCTCGACCGCAGGGTCGTTCTGGAAGAGGAACGCGCGAACCGGCGGCTCGAAACCCTGGCCGGCTTAAAACCCGGCGATGTCGTGCCGGGCGTCGTGCGCAACATGCGGAAATTCGGGGCGTTCGTTGATCTGGGCGGCGTCGACGGCCTGCTGCACGTCAGCGACATGGCTTGGCGCCGCATCGACGACCCGGCCGATATTCTGCGTGAGGGCCAACGGATAGAGGTCAAAGTGCTCGAGATCGAAGAGGACGGCAAGCGTATCTCGGTCGGACTCAAGCAGTTGCAGCCCGATCCGTGGACTCTGATTGCGGAAAAGATTCGTCCCGGCGATCGCATCCGCGGCCCCGTGACCCGCTTGAAAGATTTCGGCGCGTTTGTCGAGGTGGAGCCGGGCATCGATGGTCTCGTTCACGTTTCGGAAATGGCCTGGAATCGGCGGGTGCGCCACCCGAGCGAGGTGCTCGCGGTCGGCGAGGTGGTCGAAGTCGTCGTCCTCGATGTGAAAATTGCCGAGAAACGGATCGCGCTCGGCCTGAAGCAAGCTCTAGGAGACCCTTGGGATCGTCTCGAAAAGGAATATCCTGTTGGTGCGGCGATTGCCGGGAAGGTAAGGAAGATCGCTGCCTTCGGCGCTTTCGTCGAGATCTTCGAGGGCCTGGACGGGCTGCTGCACATTTCCGACATCACTTCGGAAAAGCGTCTGAACCATCCCGGCGAAGTTTTGCGGCAAGATCAGGAAGTCCGCGTCAAAGTGCTCGAAATCGACCGCGAAAACCGGCGTCTGAAGCTGGGCATGAAGCAGTTGGCGCCGACGGAGAAAGAGAGCTTCATGAGCGAAGTTCAGGTCGGCGATAAGATTACCGGGCGCATTGCCGCAGTTCGGGGGAACGAAGCGATCGTTGAGATCGGCGAAGGCGTTACCGGAATCTGTCCGCTGAAGGCAAAGGCCGGATCGCCGCAAAGCCGATCGGGAAGCGTCGCCGCCGATCTTTCTTCAATGACGTCGATGCTCGAAGCCGCCTGGAAAGGCGGAGGCAAGGAGCGGAAAACCGCTGCGGAGCCCTTGACGGCCGGCTCGATCCATACCTTCAGGATTGCGAAGCTGAACACGGCCCGCGGCCTGATCGAACTCGCCCGCGCGTAAGGCGCCGGCTCGCCCAATCCGCGGGCGGGTTTTACGCGCCTGCCGTCTGCCGATTGCTGACCCGCCTGGATGCTGTTTGCGGCCTACAGAGCAAGCGTTCCGTTGTAAACCATATCCTTCAGCTTGAACTTGCGCTTGATCTCTTTGCCGAACAGGGCGAAGGCTGCGCCGCCGCCGCGTCCTCCTCCGGCTCCCGGACCGCCTGCGCCGCCGCCTGCGCGTCCTCCGGCGCCTGGACCGCCCCCGGCGCCGCCCGCGCGTCCTCCGGCGCCTGGACCGCCCCCGGCGCCGCCTGCGCGTCCTCCGGCGCCCTGGCCTCCTTCACGGCCCGCTCGCCCGCCGCCGCGTTGGCCCGTGCCCCCCGGCCTCTGGAGCTTCATGAAGAACTCGACTTCCTTGTCGGCGAGAGTGATTTCTTCCGTGCGCGGGAAAAAGTAGTAGAAACGAGTCACTTGGCCCCCGGCTTGCACTTCGACTTTCTCCGCTGCCAAATCTGCTTTCCCTTTGCGGCGCAGCACCGCAGTTCCGATCAGAGCATCCGGGTTTTGACTCATGCGCGACAGTTGCTGCGGCAGGCGGTCAACCGCCACTACGTAGTGCGTCTCTTCGCGGTCGAGAAACTGGTTCATCTCCGGCGTCAGCTCCGTGCTCTCGCCCATGTTGCCCTTGACCAGGCTCTGCTTGACCGGCAGCGCCGAGCGGAAGCGAACCGTCAGGTTTACCGTCGGCGCGATGGGGATACTGGTGTTGCCGCCGCCCCCGCCGCGTCTGCCGCCGCCGCCGCCTCCTCCTCCTCCGGGAATGCCGCCGCCGCCCCCGCCGCCGCGTCCGCCGCCGCCGCGTCCGCCGCCCCCGCCGGCAAGGCCGCCGGCCATGGGCGTACCCAAGGGTACGGTGACGCGCTTCGCCCAAGGCGAGTTCGTCAACATTTTCTGCACTTCCTTACCGCTCCAATGGGTGAATTTCGTCTTCTCCCAGAAGCCGGCGCCCCAGACGGCTGCGCAGGCGGCGCAGGCCGCAAGTAAAACTCTGCATGTCGTTTTCATGATTCGGACACCTCGAAACCCTATCGTCAATCCTGCCTCCGCGAACGGCGGCGCCCTCAGCCTAGCATAGGCGCCCGCGGACGAACCTTCACTTGTGGCTTAAGGCGTTCGCCTGCGGTCCCCGGTTACGCTTGCCGCGTTTCTCGTTCGGCCCGAAGGGCGGCGTGATACCTTAGAAAATTCTCCGCCCATGAAGATCGAGCCCCGTCTCTCTCGCGGACTCCGGGACCTGCTGCCGCAAGCGGCGATGGCGCGCCGGCAATTGATCGACAAGGTCCGCGCCGTCTATGAGAATTATGGGTTCTCGCCGCTGGAAACCCCGGCGGTGGAGTATCTCGATATCCTTTCCGGCTCCGCGGGCGAGGAGGCGCAGCAGTCCATTTTCCTCGTCGCCAACCCCGATGAAGAAGCCTTGGGACTGCGTTTCGACCTGACCGTGCCGCTGTCGCGCGTCGTCAGCCAGTATCCGCAAATCGAATTGCCGTTTCGGCGCTACCAGGTCGCGCAGGTCTGGCGCGCGGACAAGCCGCAGCCCGGCCGCTTCCGGCAGTTCACGCAGTTCGATATCGATTCCGTGGGCGCCCCGTCGGAGATAGCGGACACCGAGATACTCGCCGCGATCTGCGATGCGCTCGACGCGGTCGAGGCCGGCCCCTACAAGGTGAAATTTTCCAGCCGGCAGATTCTCAACCTGCTGCTGCAATACGCCGGAATCGACGGAAATCTGGCGACGGATGTCTTCCGCGTCCTCGACAAGCTCGACAAGCTGGGTCTGGAGAAGGTCAAGAAGGAGCTTACGGAAGGCTACGAAGACGAATCCGGCGCGCCGGTTCGCGGACTCGGCCTCGCCGTCGCTCAAGTCTCGAAAATCGAGGATTTTCTCTCGATTACCGGCGCTACGCGCGGCGAAGTGCTGAAGACGTTGGGCGGCGAGTTCCGCAACGTCGCGGGCAGCGGCGAGCGCCTCGCGGCGGTCGAGAACATCTCGTCGAGCCTCGACGCGCTGGGCTACGGCAGCGACCGGGTGATGCTCGACCTGGGCATCGCGCGCGGCTTGGCCTACTACACCGGCCCCGTTTTCGAGGCCGTTCTCCTGGAAGCTCCGCAGTTTGGCTCCGTTTTCGGCGGCGGGCGCTATGACGGTCTCACAGCCCGTTTCGGCGGCCCGCCGGTTCCGGCGACGGGAGCGTCGCTGGGCGTCGACCGCCTGCTCGCCGCGCTGGAGCATCTCGGCAAAGCCCCGCGCCGCAAGACGACGGCGCAGGTTTTTGTCAGCACGATGGACCGCGCGCTGATGTCCGAGTATTTACAGATGGCCTTCGAGTTGCGCCGCGCCGGCATTCGCACGGAAATCAACGTTGGGCGGCCCAAGAAGCTCGGCAAGCAGTTGCAGCGCGCCGATCGGCTGGAGATACCGTATGTGCTCATCATGGGCGCCGACGAGGCGGCGCGCGGGGTGGTCACCATCAAGGAAATGGCGGTGGGCCGCGAGCGGTCGAGCGGCGTTGCCGGCCACGAGCAGTGGAAGGCCGCCCGCTTCGGCCAGCAGGAGGCGCCGCGCAAGGCGCTCGTCGCAACCATGAAACGCCTGCTGGATCGGCCGGCCGCTTGACTCGATTGCCGCCGGATAGCAACGATACAAGCGATGCCCGTGCAGTCAATGTCCGAACTGCCCCGGCCTACCGAGAACCTGGAGCGCATCGAGGCCGATATCGACGCGTTCGGCTACGGCCTGCTGGCCAACGCGCTGAGCGCGGCGCAAACCGCCGCCCTGCGCGCGCGTCTCGAGGAGCAGGCCGCGGCCGAACGGAAAATCGGCGCCGCTTACCGCGACGCGGGCCTGGGCGGGGCAGGCGTCAACCAAAGGCTCTACTTTCTGGTCAACAAGGGCCGGGTCTTCCGCAACCTGTTGAAGCACCGGCGCGCCCGCGAGCTCGTCCGGCACATCCTCGGCGACGAATATCTCCTGTCGAGTTTCACCGCCAATATCGCCAACCCCGGCGGCATCGTACAGCCGCATACGGACCAGTGGTGGATGCCGCCGCCGACCTATCCGGGCAAGACCGTCGTGCGTCCGGGATCGATGACTCGCGAAAAGGCGCGCGGAGCCCATATGGGCGGCGAGGCGACGGCCGGCCTGCCGATGATTCCGCCTGCGGTGGCCTGCAACGTCATGTGGATGCTCACCGATTTCACTGAGGAAAACGGCGCCACCTGCGTTGCGCCGGGCAGCCACCTCCTGGGCCGCCAGCCCGACCCCGAACTCGACTCCGAGATCGGCTGGGTTCCCGCGGCGGCGCCCGCCGGGACCGCGATGATCTTCGAGGGCCGCCTCTGGCACAGCACCGGCGCGAACCGCGGAACGACGCCGCGGCTCGGCGTATTGAACTATTTCTGCGCCCCTCAATTCCGCCAACAGGAGAATCTGACCCTGGGGGTTTCGCAAGAAGTGTTGGACGAAGCCGACGCGGACTTGCTGGCGCTGCTGGGTTTCAAGACCTGGAGCGGATACGGGCGGGTCGAGAGTCCGCGGCAATCCTTCGTGGTCCGGGGAGAGACGGGCTTGGGCGAACTGCGCCCTTGAGCCGCGCCCCTAAAGTATGCTCAATCCGCTCATGACGCCGCCGGAGTCCCGCAGCCGGGCGGAAGTTCCCTGGTTCCTGATTTTCGTCCTGCTCGGCTCGACGACGATCAACTACATCGACCGCGTGGCCATTTCCGTTCTCGCGCCCACGCTGCGCGATGAGTTCGGCATGTCGAACTCGGCCTACGGCTGGGTCATCAACGCTTTTCAAGTCGGCTACATGATTTTCTACAGCATCGGCGGCCGGCTCGGCGACCGCTGGGGCGTGCGTTTCGCCTTGACCGTTTACGTAATTTGGTGGTCCGGCGCCGGTATGTTGCACGCGCTGACGACCGGCGCCCTGACGTTGGGCGTCTTCCGTTTCCTGCTGGCGGTCGGGGAGGGCGGAACCTGGCCGACCGTGCTGAAGGGCGTCGCCCAGAATGTGCCCGGGCCGCTGCGCTCGCTGGCGATGGGCATCGTCAACAGCGGCTCGGCCGTCGGCGCCGTCATCACGCCGCCGCTGGTCGGTTGGTTGGCGCTCAACTGGGGCTGGCGGACGGCGTTTCTCGCCACCGGAATGCTGGGCATCCTCTGGCTGCCGCTGTGGCGGATTGCCATGGACCGCGCGGACGCCGCGGCGCCGCAGCAGCCGAAGGTCAAGAGCTCCTCCTGGCTGCGGCTGCTGCAATACAGACAGGCTTGGGCGGTCGCGGTCTGCCGCGGGGTCGGCGACCCGATGTACAACTTCTATCTCTTCTGGCTGCCGGAATATTTCGCTCGCGAACGCGGTCTGGATCTCGCCGGCATCGCGGCGGTCGCCTGGATTCCCTTCCTGGCGGCGGATATCGGCAACCTTTTGGGCGGCGGCCTCACTTCCTGGTTGATCGCCCGCGGCTGGACGGTCCACCGCGCGCGCAGGACGGTAATGTGGCTTGCCGCGGCGGGCACGACGGCGGGCATGGCCACAACTTTCGTCGAGAGCCTCTCCGCTGGCCTGGCGGTCCTGGCGCTGACCTGTCTGTTCTTCATGACTTGGTCGGTCAACGTCATGATTCTGCCCTCCGACTGGTTCTCGCACCGCAACGTCGGCACGGTTCTGGGGCTGTCCGGCACCGTCAACGGCGTCGGCAACATCGTCAAGAACATTGTCGTGGGTCTGGTGCTCGACAGAACCGGCAGTTACCGCGCGGTCTTCATCGGCATGGGCCTCCTCGTGCCGGCGGCGCAGACGCTGCTGACGCTCATCGGCGGACGCATCGAGCGCATCGACGGCGAAACGGCGCAATAGCCCTGACCCGCCGCCCGTTGGAGTGTGTGTCGAGCAGAAGCCGCAATCGGCCTAGGTCTCCCAAGCGGACAGCTCGCTCTCCGGGAGCGGGTCGAAGAAGCTGTCGTCGATAGCGATCCGTCCTTTGAGTGCGCCGAATCGCCGCTTGCCGCGGCGCTTGCAACTGACCAGCCGCGCGACCGGCTCGCCGTTGCGGGCAATCACAACCTCTTCGTCTGCCTCGACCTGGGCCGGAAGACGCGACAACAGGGTCTTCGCTTGATGGACTTTTACCACGGGCACAGCAGGTTTCTTGGGGTTAGTATTCGCTAGTCCTCTTATTCCTCGAATAGCGATAAAGCTGTAAAAGGGGTCGCTTCGCTTCGGCCTCCCTCTGCGGAGTCGGCCTTCGTTGTTTCCCGAACAGATCCTTTCTGGATTGTGGCAGGACGCTTCCTACCGCCGTCCTTTGCAAGCTTTTCGGTGTGTTCATTCTTCCACATTATGCCGGGCCGTGGCACTCGGTAATAGCTTGAGAGGTCTTCCGCTTTGGCGGCGGGTTTGGCGGCCTCCAGTGGATCGCGAATAAAGCGTCCGAGGGCTGCCTCGCAATATTCTTCCAAAAGTTCTATGCAAACCCAGCGGCGCTTCGTGCGCTCGCAAACCTCTCCAGTCACGCAGCTGCCGGCAAATGGGTCAACCACAAGATCATCGGGCTCGGTCAACATGCGAATGAAGTACTCGGGCAACTCTGCCGGGTAACGGGCAGGGTGCGGCTTGAAACCTTTTTGCTCGCAATAACGGAGATAGAAGCTATTGCTTTCAGTGTTCGGAATTGCAATGAGATTTGGTGGAATTGCGGCACCATTGTTAGTGTTGAATTTCTCGCTGATGTCATGACCAGATGGGCGCTTTTTGGCCTTGTAGCCCTTGGTCAGGAGTTCTTCCATACTCTGGCTGTAGGGCTGGAGTACGCGGCGGTTGCTTGCTTTCGGCCAAGGTGTCTTGGATAGCCACCATACAGTGTCGATAGCATCCTTGACCCGAACCCGCCTCACCGTGACCCACTCAGCGGGTGTCGGCAGTTTAGACGGATTCCACCAATAAAAATCCTGTGCGAGATGAAAGCCGACCTCCTCACACAGCATGATAAGCAGTTTGAAATGATAGAGGTTGCGGGTGGGATAACCCTTGTTCCATGCGCCGCCGATATCGATGACCAAGCTGCCGTCGTCTTTCAAAATACGATGGAAATCCTCGGCGAAAGGTTTGAACCAATTGACATACTTGTTGGCCTCGACATTACCATAGTCTTTCTTGCGGACCAGCCCAAAGGGCGGACTGGTCATGATAAGGTTTACCGAACCTTCGCCGTAGGCGCCGAGCACATCTCGGCTGTCGCCATGGAGCATCTGCCCAAAAGCCGTTTCATGAAAGACGTTAAAGCCGTGCCGTTTTTCCTTTTCCATAGCAGTCCCCTACAATTCAAGTTTCTTGAGATCCATAGCGTGACGGGCCTCGCGTGTCAACACGTCAATGATCGCCGCCGGACGATCCTCGATGCGAGCGAGGTCATTGCCGTCCAGCATGACGATGCAAAGATTGGAGTCGGTCATTACCTTGTTCGCGTAGCGTCGGGCTTCCCTACCGATCTCACCGGTCGAAACCATGACAATTGCGTTGCTCTTGAGGAATTTCGTCAAACCGACTTCCTTGGCTACATCGTCGAGCGAGACGCGGGCTGTATTCTTGCACTGCACTTGCCAACGGGAGAAGACGAGTCGCGCACTTTCGAAGATCAGGTCCACTTCAGCGCCGCCGGTTGCGCTTCCGCGAAGCCGCGTGGCGACATAGGACAGATCGATGAGGCGCATGAGCTTGAACACCAGGGCTTCGAGCGCAAGGCCGCGGATATGCCGGTCCTGCGAATCGATCTCCTCGCGAATCTCTTTGATCGGTCTTCGCAGCAAAGGCCGCAGGTCCGCGTGGGTTTGTTGCTCCAGTTGTTCAATCAGAGGCGTAACGATGTCAACCGTCAGCTTGGCGGCGGCGGTGACCAGGAAGGGTTTCGCGCCGCGTCCGTACTGTTTGGTTCCTCGTTCCAAATGGATATAGCCGGCGTCGCGCAAGCGGTAGAGCACTTGCTTGGGTAGATTCTTTTCGTTGAAACCGATGCCGTAGGAGGCGGTAGCGAGCTTCTCGATATCGTTGGAGGAATGCGGACCGCCGCCGCCCATGTTGGCGAGCGCCTTGAGATAGGCGCGTTGCTCGGGAGTGAAAGCAGCGAGCGCCTCGAATTCTTGCACCCCAAGACCGAGAATCTTCTCCAGGCGGGCGCGGTCGACGCGGTAGCCGGAGACAAAGACGCCGGCCTTTTCGAGCCAAAGGCGCAGAGTGCTCATGTGCTTGCCGCCGCGCGGGACGCTAATGCCGCGATCCTCAAGCCAACGGCGAAGCTTGTTGAGGTCGATCCCTTCGCCGGCGGCTTGTATATCGAGGATGCACTGGACAAAGTTCATGCCCTGGCAGTTCCTCAGAATGTGTCCTGCGAAAGCTTCGTGGAGGGCATCCTTGTCGTCACGCAGATCGTAGAGGGCAAGGCCGGTCGAGGTAAGCGCAGCGTCCTTTTCCCCAATGAGACCGTAGGCGCGAAGCGAGAGCTTGCTGTTGTTGGCGAGCTTGGCTTTGTTGTAGTCGGACGTCTTGTGTTGAGCGAAATAACAGTCGCGAACCGCGGCCTCGAAGGCTTTCCAGTCGGCGCCGTGCTTGTGGGCCAGTTCCAGGAGGACCGAGAGGTCGATCTGAGCAGGAGAGAATTCGCTCCCAAAGGGGAGATCGCTACGGGGCATCGCAGGCCGCCGACTCCAGAATTGCGGCGCATAGCCGATTCATGTTCCTAACATGGCGTAAACGGCATGTTCCGTCAAGAGCATTCACGAACGGATAAACGGATAAGTGGAGCCGCCGGCGCGGCGGTTACCAGAGACGGCGAACGCCGTACCGGTCGAAGAGCGCTTCATTCGAGATGAGAACGAGGCCGCGCGCCAGAGCCTACGCGATCAGCATTCTGTCGAAGGGGTCGCGGTGGGGACTGGGGAGTCCTCCGGCGCGGTTGCCGTCGTCAACGGTGATCTCCAATTCCTCGAAGCCCTGGCCGGCGATGCTTCCGGCGACATCGAGCGCGATCGCCCCGGTTCCGGGAAGCTTCCCGAGACGATGCTTGGCGGCGATCTCCCAAGCCGAGGCCGTGCTGATCAGTATGTCGTTCGTTTCGTCCGCAATCGCACGCCGCGCGGCTTCCGACAATCGTTCGCTGCCGGCGAGCCACCAGAGGAAAGCGTGCGTGTCGAGCAGGAGCCGCATGCGGCTCACATTTCCCAAGCGGACAACTCGCTCTCCGGGAGCGGGTCGAAGAAGCTGTCGTCAACCGTAATCCGCCCCTTGAGGGCGCCGAATCGCCGTTCGCCGCGGCGCTTGCAACTGACAAGCCGCGCGACCGGCTCGCCGTTGCGGGCAATCACAACCTCTTCGCCCGCCTCGGCTTGGGCCAGTAAGCGCGATAAATGGGTCTTCGCTTGATGGACGTTCACTACAGGCACGGCAGGTTCCTTGTGAATGGCATTAGCTAACTACATAGCCAATGCCAGGAGTCTGTCAAGCCGAGTTTCGCTGCGCCGCCGAATCATGCGTTGCTCTTCGCCATCTGCTACTCACTTACCGCCGGCCGCCGCAGCGGCCGTTTGCCGCCAACCGGTATATTGAATCGAATGCCGGGCCGCAATGCTTGAACGGTTCGAACGCTATCCGTTGACGTTCGGTCCGACGCCGATCGAGAAGCTGAGTCGCCTGTCGGAGCGGCTCGGCGGCAGCGTCGCGATCTACGCCAAGCGCGAGGACTGCAATTCCGGGCTCGCTTGCGGCGGCAACAAGCTCCGCAAGCTTGAGTACATCGTCCCCGACGTCATCGCCTCGAATGCGGATACGCTGGTCACCGTCGGCGGCGTTCAGTCGAATCACACCCGCCAGGTAGCGGCGGTTGCCGCCAAGCTCGGCATGAAGTGCCGTCTCGTGCAGGAAAGCTGGGCGCCGTTCCAGGACGCCGTTTACGACCGAGTCGGGAACATCCTGATGAGCCGCGTAATGGGCGCCGATATCGAATTCGCCGATGCAGGCTTCGACATCGGCATCCGCGAGAGCTGGCGGCGGGCGATAGAAGACGTGAAGAGGAAAGGCGGGAGACCCTACGCCATTCCCGCAGGAGCGTCCATGCATAAGTACGGCGGTCTCGGTTATGTCGGGTTCGCCGAAGAAGTGCGCAGCCAGGAAGCCGCGATGGGCATCCGCTTCGACTACGTCGTCGTCGCCGCCGTGACCGGCTCCACCCACGCGGGAATGCTGGTGGGATTCGCCCAGGACGGCCGCGCCCGCAAGGTCATCGGCATCGACGCTTCCGCCACGCCCGAGCGGACTCGCGCCCAGGTGTTGGAGATCGCTCGCCACACCGCTGCTCTCGTTGCGCTCGGCCGGGATATCGCCGCTGACGACGTTGTCCTCGAGGAGGATTACGCCTATCCGGCGTACGGCGTCCCGTCGAACGAGACGAACGAAGCCATCCGCTTGTGCGCTCGTAGCGAGGGCATGATGACGGACCCGGTGTACGAAGGGAAATCCATGCAGGGCCTGATCGACCTTGTCCGCAAAGGGTTTTTCCCCGCCGGATCGAAGGTCTTGTACGCGCATCTTGGAGGCGTTCCGGCGATCGACGCGTACAGCTATTTCTATAGAAACGGCTGACCGCCGCAGACGGGCGCCAAGGCCGCCGGCTTGCATCGGGCGGCCCGCTGTGCGCATGATGAATAAAGAGGGAGTTTCTTCGTCAAACATGCTTGACGACCCCGGAAGTTGCCGCAACATTGCGACGCCGCGCCTTGACGCCGCCGCCTCGGCGGCAGCGGCGCGGCTTGGCGGTCATGGCGACCGTAGGAGCAGGACTGGTGCGCTTGGTCTATCTCACGGAATTGACGGGAATGCGCTTGCTGGGCCCGCAAGGCACGCGCATCGGCCGGGTCCGCGAAGCCGCCGTTGCCCCCCGCGAACACCCGCGGCGCATCTCCCGCTTCCTCTTCGGACACGGCAATACGAACTTCGCCGTTCGTTGGGACCAGGTCCGCGCGATTTCCGATAAGGGCATCGAGCTCGCCGACGACAATTTCACGCCGTACTACGGCGACGACTATCATCTGCTGCTCACCAAAGACCTGCTCGATCAGCAGATCGTGGACGTCAACGGACGCAAGGTCGTGCGCGTCAACGATGTCGGCCTGCGCGCCGCGGTCAACGGCGGCGAGCAATTGTGGGTACACGAGGTCGGCATCGGCCTGCAGAGCGCGTTCCGGCGGCTGACCGAAGGCGTCCTGCCGAACAAGGTAATTCGCCGCATCCAGGAGAGGCTGCCCCCCAATTCGATTCCCTGGGAAGCCTGCAACATCGTCGAGCCCGACCCCCGGCGGCGCTTGCGGCTGCTCATCTCGCACGACCGCCTCGAACGGATGCACCCCGCCGACCTCGCCGACATCGTCGAAGAGCTCGGCGCCGAGGAGCGCGAGGCGCTCTTCGAGACGCTCGATGAAGAAGTCGCCGCCGACACGCTCGAAGAAATCCGGCCGGCGGTGAAAACTTCAATTCTGCACTCTCTCGACGCCGAGCGCGCCGCCGACATTCTCGAGGAAATGGACCCGGCGGAGGCAGCCGACGCCCTGGCCGATCTTGAGGAGGAGTCCCGCAGGGAAATCGTGCAGGATATGGAGCGCGAGCCCGCCGCGGAAGTTTCCGAGTTGTTGGGTTACCCCGACGACAGCGCCGGAGGCATGATGAGCGCGCGTTTCTTTGCCGTGCATGAAGACGCCGCTGTCGGCGATGCGGTTCGCGGCTTGCGCGCCGACGACGCACTGCTGAAACGCATCACGCACGTGTTTCTGGTGGACGGCGCCGGGCGTTTGTCGGCGTCGGCGCCCTTGGGCCGCATCCTGGTCGCCGAGGCGGATTGCCCGCTGCGCACGTTGGCCTTCCGCGAGACGGTCAAGGTTCCTCTCGACGCAGACCGCGGCGAGGTCGTCGAGCTGTTCGACAAGTACAATCTCTACGCCCTTCCCGTTGTCGATGAAGATGGCCGGCTCGAAGGCGTGATTACGGCCGACGATGTGATCGCCGAGCTTAGCCCGGAAGTCGAACGGGGTCTCTGAATGGTGTTGCTGCGCAATCTTCGCGGCCGGGTGCTGGTTTTCCTGGCCGTGTTGGGGCCGGGTTTCATCACCGCCATGGTGGACAACGACGCGGGCGGCATATTCACCTATTCCGAGGCCGGCGCGCGTTGGGGCTATCTGTCGCTTTGGACGCTCGTTCCCATCACGCTGATGCTGATCGTCAGCCAGGAAATGTGCGCGCGGATGGGCGCGGTAACCGGCAAGGGCCTTTCGGATTTGATCCGCGAGGAATTCGGACTGCGCACGACGGCCCTGGTCATGGCGCTGCTGCTGGCGGTGAACTTCGCCAACATCGTCGCCAATTTCGCGGGCATCGCCGGTTCGATGGAATTGCTGCCGGTCAGCCGCTATATCTCGGTTCCGGTCGGCGCGCTGCTGGTCTGGGTGCTGGTCGTCAAGGGCACGTATCAGAGCGTCGAAAAAGTTTTTCTGGTCGCCAGCACCTTCTACGCGGCGTATGTCGTCTCGGCGATTCTCGTCGAGCCGAATTGGGGCGCGGCGCTGCAAGCCGCGGTCAAGCCGGTAGTGCTGCCCGACGGCGCCTATGTCGCCATGCTGATCGGTCTGGTGGGCACGTCCGTCGCCCCGTGGATGCAGTTCTACCTGCAGGCGGCCGTTGTCGAGAAAGGCGTCGACAGCAAGCAGTACGGCGCCTTGCGCATGGAAGTCGTCCTGGGCTGCGTGGTCATGGCCGTGATCGCCTTCTTCATCATCGTCGCCAGCGCCGGCGCGATATGGGAGAACGGTCCGCGGGCGATCGGAACCGCCGCCGAGGCCGCGCTGGCGCTGAAACCCCTCGGCGACTACGCCTATGCCTTGTTCGCCGGAGGGCTGCTGTTCGCGTCGTTGTTCGCGTCGAGCATCCTGCCGCTTTCAACGGCCTATTCGGTCTGCGAGGGTCTGGGCTTCGAATCGGGAGTCGACCGCGATTTCGACGAGGCGCCGACTTTCTATTGGCTGTACACGCTGCTGATCGTGTTCGGCGCCGGAGTCGTGTTGATCCCCGGATTTCCCATCGTGCGCATGATCCTGCTCTCGCAAGTGCTCAACGGCATTCTGCTGCCTGTCGTGTTGATCTTCATCGTCAAGCTGGTCAACCGCCGCGACCTGATGCACGAGCGGACGAACGGACTGCTGTTCAATGCGGTGGCCTATGCCTCGGTTGCGCTGATGATCGCGCTGGCGCTGGCGCTGGCGGCGCTTTCGATTTGGCGCCCCTGACGTTGAATTTGACAGTAGTGTTCGGCTACCTTGAGAATCCTGCATGCAGTTTGACGCGAATCGGTTTTCTCAGGCGGTCCGCTCGGTTCTGGACGCGGCCGGAGGCGGCGGGCGCTCGATGCCGCTCGCGCCCCGCGGCCCTCTCGAAGGCGCGGCGTCGGCGAAGCTGCGGGCCATGACGACCGACGATCTTTTTCACGGCGAGAAAATTGTCTCGCGCCACGATGCCCGCTGCGTCCATGCGGGGCTCTATTTGTATCTTTCCGCTCTCGATGAATCCCATTCGATTTCGCAAACCGTTCCAACGGCGTCGGGCAGCTTCTGGCACGGCATCATGCACCGCCAGGAGCCGGACTATTCGAATGCTAAGTATTGGTTCCGGCGCGCCGGCGATCATCCCGTTTTGAGCGAGCTCGAACGTTGCACGGGCGCCGTCTGGGACCCCTTCGCGTTCGTCGACCGCTGCGCAGCGGCCGAGCGCGGCCGCTGCGGCGAGCGCGAGACGCTCATCGCGCTCCAGCGGCTCGAATGGCAGGCGCTGTTCGAGCACTGCTACCGCTGCGCGGTCGGCGGCTAGGGCATGTACTTTCTAGGCGTCGACGGCGGACAGTCTTCGACCCGCGCCGTCGTCGGAGACGGCAAGGGCATGGTGCTGGGCCGCGGCGCGTCCGGGGCGTGCAACCACGTCGGCGCCGAAGAGGGCGAAGCCAAATTACGCCGCGTCGTTGCCGAGGCCGTGCATGAGGCGCGCGCGGATGCGGGGCTGGCAACGGACACGCGCTTCAAGGCCGCCTGCCTGGGGATGAGCGGCGGCCCCGACGACAAGCGCTCGATCTTGCAGGAAGTGCTGAACGCCGAGTCGATCATGGTCGTGACCGATGCCGAAATCGCGCTTGCCGGAGCGGCGGACGGAGGGCCGGGCGTGGTCGTTATCGCCGGCACCGGCTCGATTGCCTACGGCAGAAACAGAGCCGGGCGCGCCGCCAGGGCCGGCGGGTGGGGCTACATCTTCGGCGACGAGGGCAGCGCTTTCGATATCGTCAGGCGGGCGCTGCGGGCGGGCTTGGCCGCGGAGGAAGGCTGGGGCCCGCGGACGCAACTGGCGGACGCGCTCCAAACCGCTGCATCCGCGAAAACCGTGAACGAAGCGCTGCACCGGTTTTATACGGACGAATGGCCCCGCGACCGCATCGCCGGACTTGCGCCGCTTGTGCATGACGCCGCCGCAGGCGATCGGGTTGCTGCGGGCGTATTGCGCGAAGCGGGGCGGCTGTTGGCCGGGCTGGCCAACGCGGCCTGCCGCAATCTGTCGCCGGATGGAGCGGAGAGATTGCCGGTCTATCCGGTTGGCGGCGTATTCGCCGGCAAGGCGGTGCGCGCTTCCTTCAAAGACTCGCTGGCGGGTTGCGCGGAGTACGCCGGACGGCCCCGGCGCGCTCCGGTTGCCGGCGCGTTGATTCTGGCCTGCCGGTGCGCGGGGCTGCGTCCTGCGATTCAAGGAACGTTCAAGGGGGCGCCGTGAAGCCCGATGCCGACATGCTCGCCCGAGCGGAGCGCCATCTGCGCAACAGGTGTCCGCACATGCGGCGGGTCATCGAGCGTGTGGGGCCGTGCGGACTCAGGCTCGAGCGCGACCGCTTCATGATGCTGGTGCGGTCGATCGTTTCCCAGCAAATCTCCGGTCATGCCGCGCGGGCGATTCAGCGGCGGCTGATCGAGGCGGCCGCGCCGGGCAAGCTCGACGCCCCAGCGATCTTGCGCTTGGGAGAAGAGCGGCTGCGGGCGGCAGGCTGCTCCGGGCAGAAGGTTCGGTATTTGCTCAGCCTTGCCGAGCACGTGGAAACCGGCGCGGTCAATCTGCGCTCGATAAGCCGCAAGAGCGATGAAGAGATCGTCACGGCGTTGACGCAAATCAAGGGAATTGGAGTCTGGACGGCGCAAATGTTTTTGATGTTCTCGCTGGGCCGGCCGGACGTCTTTCCCTACGACGATTTGGGGGTCCGGCAGGCTATCCGCAACTTTCACGGGCTCGACGACCTGCCGAAGAAGCAGCAATCGTTGCGCTTCGCCGAGCCGTGGCGTCCGTATGCGACGGTTGCCAGTTGGTACTGCTGGCGAAGCCTGGACCTGCCTGTCGGGGCGGAAGCGCCATGACCACCGTGGCCGCCGCGCTGATCGAGCGCAACGGGAAAACATTGATCTGCCGCAGGCGCCCGGACCAGACTCACGGGGGCAAGTGGGAATTTCCCGGCGGAAAGGTCGAAAACGGGGAATCGCCGGCGGAAGCGGTTCGGCGCGAGTTGCGCGAGGAGTTGGATATCGAGGCCGAGGTCGGCCCCATGATCGCCCGCTACGAATATGCCTATCCGGGCAAGAAGCCGATCCTGCTGGTGTTTTTCGCGGTGAGCAAGTTCGCGGGCGAGCCGGACGGCGCGCGGTTCGCCGAAACCCGTTGGGAGCCCGCGCGCGATTTCCCAAAGTTCGATTTTCTCGAAGGAGACGTTGCTTTCGTCCGCGAGCTTGCGGCGGCGGACGACGGATAAGGAAAGTGGATGCAATCCGGGGAGATGCCCAGTTTCACGGAGCGTTCGCTTTGCGCCGTTCTCTGTGCATGAAGAAAACGGTTCCGGCGATGAAATAGGCCAGAGTGGGCACGGTCAGCGACGCTTTGAAGCTCTCCAGCGCGGCGTCGTATTCGCCCGCGCTTGACGCCGCGACTCTTGCGGCCAGCCACAAGCACACTCCGAGCGCACCTGCCGCTACGGCGCCGGAAAGCCATGCCGCCGGCGCGGCGGTCGCGGGTTTGGGGTCGCGGGTCACGGGCCTTTTCGACTCGCGACCCTCGACTCGCGACTCGCGACTACCGCGCGGCAGCGCGGCGCCCATCGCGCGGGCCAGCACGATGTAGCTGCCGGCGGCGAATGCATATACCGGCAGGAAAAGATAGAAAAGGTGCAGCGCGCCCGTTCTTTCGAGCACAAGCGCCAGAACGATCGACAGTATCCAGGAAAGCAGCGCCGCCCGGTTCAGTTTCATGCCTTTTGCGGCGGCCCAGTAGCGCCTCAGTCCCAAGCGTGGGAAAAGCCAGTGCTCGGTCAGCACGATGGCCCCGACGGGGGTGAGCAGCAGGCCGTAGATGCCCACGAAATCGAGCAGTCCGGCGAAGACGAACGGGAAGCAGGCAATGATCGTCGTCACGACTCCCGCGGCCAGAGTCACTTTGACTCGCGACCAGTTGGGAGTGGCCGACTGCAGCGCCAAACCGACGCGGTAAAGCGTCGGGTTCGACGTGGTCCAACCGGCGATGACCACGGCCAGGGCGCCCGCCCAGCCGAGCGCCTGATAGCCGACCTCGCCCGAGTCGAGCTCGGTCAGCGGGCGGTTCATCAGCAGCCCCGCGCCCGCGCCCATGAGACCGGCGCAGATCCACGCCAGATAATGCCCCAAAAACATTCCGAAAATCGAGAACAATCCGTACGAAGCCTTGCGGGCATAGCGGAACAGCGCCATGTCCGACAACGCGCCGTGCATCGCGAGATTGCAGATCCAGGCGAACGCCGCCACCTTCCAGAAACCCATGGGTTCGCTGCCGTCGGGAGTTTTGCCGGTCCATACGACCTGCCGCGCCATTTCGAAGAACCCATCGGCGCCGGCTGCGGCGTAGAGCTTCGGCAACAAAACGAGCGCTCCGGCGATGAACATCAGAAACATCCAGGGCGCGCAAACGGTTGCGAACGTCGCCAGTTTCTTGAAGCCCAGAACGGCCAAGGTGACGACCACGGCGCCGACCCCCAGCACGACCAGCACGAATCGCAAATCGGTCGGATACCAATCGACTTGCGCGGGGATGCCGAAGGGAATGCGCACCGCCGAGGCCGACACGGTAATCATGCAGCCGCTCAACACGGTGAACGCCGCGGCGTTGAGGATGTTGTAGAGCGACGCGAAACGCGCGCCGCCGATCTTCGTCAGATACCAGTAGAGGGTCAGGCGCGTGCTGACCGCGATCGGAGCGCAGACGAGCGTCCAGGTCAGCACGGCCAGCAGATTGCCCACGACCAGCCCCAGGAAAATGTCCTCGACGGCGGCGCCCCAGTTGACGAAGGTGACCCCGATGACGAATTCGGTGGCGGCGACGTGCTCGCCCGCGAACGCGCCGGCGAAGTAACCCGGCCCCAGGGTTTTCGATTCGGGGACGCGCTCGCGGTCGAATTCGTAAAGGCCGTCTGCGCTGGCGGGCGGTTGCGCGCTTGCGTTCATGATGCTCTCTTGCGAGCCGAGGCTAACGCCGGCTCAAGACCTCGGCTTCGTAACGCCGGATCTCGTCCAGCCAGGCGATGCCTTGGGGAACGCCGTTTCGCTCGCAGCAGGCATCCCAGACTGCCCCGAAGGGCAGCGACTTGAGCTCTTCCTGTAGCGCCAGGCGTCCGGTGAAGTCGCCCGACAACTCCATTTCCCGCAGCCTGCCGGCGGGTTCCAGCAAGGCTTGCAGCAATGCCTTGAGCGTCGCCCGCGCGCCGATGACCCAGGCCGCGACTCGATTGATGGAGGCATCGAAAAAATCGAGTCCGATATGAACCCGCGGGAAGTAATCGCCGCGCACAAGTTCTGTTGCGATGGCGCGTAACTCGTCGGAGAGGATGACCACGTGATCGCTGTCCCAGCGCACGCCGCGGCTGACGTGCAGCAAAAGGCGCTCAACCCAGGGCAGCACGGCGGAAATCTTGTCGGAGATCGTTTCGGTGGGGTGGAAATGCCCGGAATCGAGACAGAGCGCCTTCTTGCGCGAGATCGCGTAGCCCAAGTAGAACTCGTGCGAGCCGACGACATAGCTCTCCGACCCCAGGCCGAACAGCTTGCATTCGACGGCGTCGAGATTGTGCTGCGGGTCGAGCGGTTCCGAGAAAAGCTCGTCGAGCGCGGCGATCAGACGCTCCCGCGGAGCCTTGCGGTCCGCGGGAAGGTCTTTGTAGCCGTCGGGTATCCATACGTTGGTGATGCACGGCGATCTCGTTCCCCGCCCGAAGAAGGCGCCGATGCGGCGGCACGCCTGGCCGTGCTCGATCCAGAATCGGCGGACGGCGGCGTCGGGATGCGCCAGCGTAAAACCGTCGTCGGCCAGAGTGTGCGCGAAATAAGTCGGGTTGAAGTCGAGGGCCAGACCGCCGGCCTGCGCCCAGTCGAGCCAGTTCGCGAAGTGTTCCGGCTGCAGTTCGTTGCGCTCGGCTTTGCGGCCGCCGGTCTCGGCGTAGCTGGCGTGCAGGTTGAGCCTGTGCCTGCCCGGAATCAGCGACAACGCCTTGTCGATGTCGCAGCGCAGCTCGTCCGGCGTCCGGGCGCGTCCGGGGTAGTTCCCGGTAACGGCCAAGCCGCCGCCCACGTCTCCGCCGCGGCCTTCGAATCCGGCGATATCGTCGCCTTGCCAGCAGTGCAGGGAAAGAGGAATCTGCGCCAGCTTTTCCATCGCCGCATCGGTATCGACGCCGAGCCGGGCGTAGCGTTCGCTCGCGAAGGCGTAATGAGATGCGGACGCCAAAGTGGATAACAGGATAGCGGAAACTACGCTTCGGGCGCGCCTACCGCCGCATCTGCTGCGCCAGGTACAACCCCAGGCCGGCGTCTTCGATGACCTGAAGCTGCGCCTCGAGCCAATCGACGTACTCTTCCTCGGTGGTCAGGATGCTCTCGAGCAGCTCGCGGGAAGTGTCGTCGGAACGCGCCGCGGCCGTTCCCACGCCCTTGTTCGCGCGCGCGGCGATCTCGCTGCCGATCGCCAAGTCGTTCTGGTGAATCTGGCCGACGTTCCTCCCGATGCGCAGCGGGAACACGTCGCGCAGGTTGGGCATCGATTCCAGAAACAGGATACGGTCGATGAGTTTTTCCGCATGCTCCATCTTGACGATGGATTCCTTGCGTATCTTTCGCCCCAAGCCCGCGTAACCCCAGTTCGTACACATGCGGGCGTGCAGAAACGATTGGTTGATGGCGGTCAACTCGGATTTGAGAACGTCCTTGAGAGATTCGAGGACATTCGCATCGCCCTTCATGCTTCTAGTTTAGACGCGCTGCAAGCGCTGGTCGCGGGTCCAGGGTCACGGGTCTTTTCAACTCTCTACTCTTCACTCTCCACCGGCCACCGGCTGCGCCTCCGGCGCGGCCCGCTCGACGATGAGTATCATGGCTTCCGATGTAGCAACGCCGGCGACGCTGACGGGCTCGCCCGCGCGAATGCGCGACGCGCTGCGCGCCCGCCAAAGCTCGGCGCCGACCTTGACGTAGCCTTGCGGGTCGAGGGTCTGCGCCGCCACCCCGGCCGAGCCGATCAGCCGCTCGGGTCCGACGGCGGCTCCGCTTTCGTACGCGCGCTTCAAAAACGGATAGAGCAGCGCGTCTTTGGCGATCCACGCGGCGAGAATCGCGCCGCACGCCCAAATCGGCAGGTCGAACCAAGCCGCCGCGATTGCGAGCAGCGCGGCTGTGAGCGCAATGCCCGGAATTTGGAACAACCAGTAGCGCCGGCGGGTTTTCATCGCGGGATCGAAACGACGCAGCCCTGAGGCTGTCCCTACCAGTCTAAACAGGTAAGGGGACGGCCCGCGCCCGCGGCGCCGGCGCCTTAGCGGACAACGAAATTGACCAGTTTGTCCGGTATGGCGATGGTCTTCACGAGGGTCTTGCCGTCCAGCAAAGAACGAATCTTGCCGCTCTGCCTTGCCCGTTCGGCGATCTCTTCCTTGTCCAGCGCCTTCGGCGCCTCGATGCGGTCGCGGAGTTTCCCGTTGACCTGGATGACCACCTGGACGCTGTCGTCGCTCGCCAGGGCCGCGTCGGCTTGCGGCCATGCGGCATCCAGGACGGAGCCCGTCCCGCCGGCCGCGCGCCACATCTCTTCGGTGATATGCGGGGCGAACGGGCTGAGCAGCAGCGTCAGGTCGCGCACGGCCTGCTGCCGCACCGGCGCCGAGAGACCGCTTTCCGCGGCGTAAAGCTCGTTGGTCAACTCCATGATCGCCGCGATCGAGGTGTTGAAATGCCAGCGGGATTCGAAATCCGCCGTAACCTTGACGATTGTCCGATGCAGCTTGCGCAGAACGGCTCTGTCCGCGGCGCCGCGCGCTTGCGCGCCGGGCTCGACGTTCGGGTCCGCGTTGCGCATGACGAAACGGAACACCCGCGACAGGAAGCGCCACATGCCTTCGACGCCCTCGTCTTGCCAGTCGAGATCGCGATCCGGCGGCGCGGCGAACAGGGCGAACAGGCGCGCCGTGTCCGAGCCGTATTTCTCGACGAGCTCT
The DNA here is from genome assembly GCA_965214915.1 of Bryobacterales bacterium. Lineage (GTDB taxonomy): Bacteria > Acidobacteriota > Terriglobia > Bryobacterales > UBA6623 > CATQHP01. The sequence goes on from CBDCCP010000003.1 coordinate 749,130, forward strand.
TCGGGGCTGACGATGTTGCCCAGGTTCTTCGACATCTTGCGGCCGTCGCGGATCACCATGCCCTGCGTGAAGAGCCGCTGCACGGGCTCGTCCCAGGAGATCAATCCCAGGTCGCGCATCACCTTGGTGAAGAAACGGCAGTAGATCAGGTGCAGGACTGCATGCTCGACGCCGCCGATGTACTGATCGATCGGAAACCATGCCGCGGCTTTCTCCCGGGCGTAAGGCGCTTGGTCGTTCTTCGCGTCGGTGTAACGGTAGAAGTACCAGTTCGAGTCCATGAAGGTGTCCATCGTGTCGGACTCGCGTTGGGCCGCGCGCCCGCACTTCGGGCACGCCGCGGCGATGAATTCCGGCGCCGTCTTCAGCGGGGACTCTCCCGAGCCCGTCAGTTCGACGTTCGCCGGCAGCAATACCGGCAGGTCTTCGTCCGGCACCGGAACGATGCCGCAATGCGGGCAGTGGATCATCGGAATCGGCGTGCCCCAATAACGCTGGCGGGAAATCCCCCAGTCGCGCAGCCGGTAGGTGACGGCGCCTCTGCCGAACCCCTTTTCCTCGGCCAGCGCGGTCATCCGGGCGATGCCGGCCTGGCTCGTCAGACCCGTAAACTCGCCGGAGGCGGCCATCGTTCCATAGGCGGTGTAAGCTTCGCTCATCTCGTCCGCCGCGGGCAATGCGCCGTCGTCGGGGCGGATCACCGGGACAACAGGGATGCCGTACTTGCGGCAGAACTCGAAGTCGCGCTGATCGTGCGCCGGAACGGCCATGACGGCGCCGGCGCCGTATTCCATCAAGACGAAATCGCCGACCCAGATCGGAATTTTTTGGCCGCTGTACGGGTTGACCGCGTAGCGTCCGGTGAAGAAGCCTTCCTTCTTGAGGTCGTCGCGTTCGCGGGCGGCGGCGGACTCGGCCATCTTTCTGCCGCGCTCGGCGAAGCCGAATTCCGTAACCAGCGGGTGCAGCGGCGCAAGAATCATGCAGGTTGAGCCGAAGATCGTGTCCACGCGCGTCGTAAAGACGCGGATTTTCGTAGCGGTTCCGTCCAGCGTGAAATCGACCTCGGTTCCGGTCGATTTGCCGATCCAGTTGCGCTGCATCGTCAACACGCGCTCCGGCCAGCCGCCGTCGAGCCCGTCGAGCCGGTCGAGCAGTTCTTCGGCGTAGGCGGTCGTGCGGAAGAACCATTGCTCGAGCGCGCGCTGCTCGACATGCGTTTCCTCGTGGCGCCAGCAGCAACCGTCGACGACCTGCTCGTTGGCCAGGACGGTCGCGCAGGCGGGGCACCAGTTGACCCGAGCTTTTTTGCGGTAGGCCAAGCCCTTCTCGTACAGGCGCAGGAAAAACCACTGGTTCCAGCGGTAGTATTCGGGCTCGCAACTCGACATCTCGCAGTCCCAGTCGTAGCTGAAGCCGAACAGCTTCATCTGCCGCTTCATGACGGCGATGTTCGAGCGCGTCCATTCGCCGGGGTCGCGCTTGTTCTTGATCGCGGCGTTCTCGGCGGGCAGCCCGAAGGAGTCCCAGCCCATGGGATGGAGCACTCGGAACCCCTTCATACGCTTGTAACGCGCCAACGCGTCGCCGATCGAATAGTTGCGGACGTGCCCCATGTGCAGCACGCCCGACGGGTAGGGCAGCATCTCGAGCACGTAGTATTTGGGTTTCGCCGGGTCTGTGGAGGCGCCGTAGGTGTTGTTTTCCCGCCAGTAGCGCTGCCACTTCGGCTCGATGTCGTGCGGATGATACGCCCGGCCCGCCATTTATTCAGGGTACTAAGTCGACCGCCGCCGCCGCGATTTCCGCGCACGCCGTTCCAGGCGGCGGGCAAGATGGCCTGCTTGGCGTTGGGCTGCGGCCCCATTGTCGGCGGCGCACGGCGAAGAACGGCCCTGCGAGAGTTGCACAGCTCGGTACGCTTGCTTGGTGGGCGGCCCGCAGGCTCCCTGCAGCCGGGGCTGCGCGTGTGAAGATAGAGAGCATGGATGCGCGGGTTCCTGCCGGTGATGCGGTTACGACGGCAATTGCCGCGGGCGCCGAGCCGTGCGCTTGATTCTCGCCTCGGCGTCTCCCCGCAGGAGCGAACTGCTGCGCGCGGCCGGCATCGCGTTCGAGCAGAGGCCCGCGCAAGTTGACGAGAGAGTGCTCCCCGAGGAGGCCGCGCGGGATTATGTGCTGCGCTTGGCCGAGGCGAAGGCGCGGGCGGCTTGGCGGCGGGGGGAGCTTACGCTCGGCGCCGACACGGCGGTCGCGGTTGATGGCGGCATCCTCGGCAAGCCCGCCGACGCGGACGACGCCAAGCGCATGCTGCGGCTTCTTTCCGGCCGCGCGCATTGTGTGCTCACCGGCGTCGCCCTTTTCGACGGCGGCAGCGCAAAGCGGGCGGTCGAGGAAACCCGCGTTTTCTTCCGCTCGCTGTCCGCCGCCGAGATCGAGGAGTACGCGGCGAGCGGCGAGCCCGCCGACAAGGCCGGCGCATACGGCATCCAGGGCGCCGCGTCGAAGTTCGTCGAGCGTATCGAGGGCTGTTACTTTAATGTGGTGGGCTTGCCGGTCGCGAGAGTTTACGGGATGCTGCGCTGAGGGCTCCGATGGCGAATCCCGAAGTATCGGTTGTCATTCCGATCCACAACGAGGAGCGCAATCTGCTGCGCTTGTACGACCGGCTGGTCGCGACGCTGGAGGAGCAGGGAGTCGCATTCGAGGTCGTCGCGGTCGACGACGCATCCAGCGACGGCAGCGCCGCGCTGCTGAAAAACCTGGCGCACAGCGACGGCCGCTTGAAGGTTGTCCGTCTGCGCCGCAATTTCGGGCAGGCGGCCGCCCTTGCCGCGGGGTTCGAGCACGCGCAAGGCGCCGTCATCGTGGCCATGGACGGCGACTTGCAGCACGCCCCCGAGGACATCCCCGCGCTGCTCGCCAAGCTCGACGAAGGTTACGACATCGCCAACGGCCGGCGCGAGCGGCGCATCGACAATTTGCTCACGCGCCGCATTCCCTCGCGGATCGCCAATGCCTTCATCCGTTGGGTTTCAGGCGTCGAACTGCGCGACTTCGGCGGAACCTTCAAGGCGTACCGCAGCGAGGTCGTGAAGAACGTGAGGCTCTACGGCGAGCTGCACCGGTTCATTCCCGTGCTCGCGGCGATACACGGCGCGCGGATCGCCGAAGTCCCGATTCAAAATTGCAAGCGCGGCGGCGGCCGCTCGCACTACGGTCTCGGACGCACCGTCCGCGTGGCGTTCGACTTGATAACGGTAGGCTTCCTGGCGCGCTATCTGACGCGGCCGATGCATTTTTTCGGCTCTATAGGATTCACTTGCGGCGGGGCCGGGGCGGCGGCCTTTGCCTACTTGCTGGCGCAAAAGATTCGCGGCGTTCACATCATGGTCGAGCACGGCCCCCTGCTCATTGCCGGAGCGGTGCTCGCGCTCACGGGGATGCAGATGGTTTGCACCGGGTTGATCGGGGAGATGTTGATGCGCACGTACTTCGAGAGTCAGAACCGCGCGGCCTACGACGTCCGCGAGGTGATCTCGAAGGGCCGCGCCGACGCGCGGCCGGCGGATAGTGGATAGCAGAGAGCCGCGGGTTGCCCGCTGCGCCGTTCGCCAACGTAAGCGCACAGCGCTCCCTATCTGGTAAAGTAGCTTGAAGCCCTCTGGGGAGGGCGTCGAACTGGAGGAACCAAATGAAGGGATGGATTTTCCCGGCCGTTCTCGCGCTCGCCCTGACGGGGGTCGGGTCGGCCGACAATCACGAAGGATTCGAATACAAGAAGGTCGCCACGCCTCACGACATCATGGAAATGGTCGTGAAGCCGTCGATGGGCAAGATCAACGCGATGAAAAAAGCCGGCGGCCCTGCGAACAAGAAGGAGTGGAAAACGGCCAACGCCGCCGCCTCGATCATCGGCGAAGCGAGTCAACTCATGCTGCTGGGCGGCCGTGTCAAAGACGACGCTTGGCGCAATGGCGCCAATGAGGTGATCGCGGCCGCCGGCAAGACCATGCTGGGGGCCTACCGCATGGACATGGAGAGCTATGCCGCCGGGCTCGAGGCCATGAGCGCCGGTTGCAAGACCTGCCACAAAGTCCACAAGAAGGACAAGAATAAAAGCTAACCCCTCGGGCTGCTCGTAAGACAAAGGCAAAAGGGATCCCTGAAGGGGGGTCCCTTTTCTTTAAGGAAACTCTGAACAAGCAGGCTATTGACTGGGATAATAAGGGGAGAGCAGCGGGCACGGGGAATAAGGGGGAGAGCGATGGCGCAGCGGACGTTTGCAGAATTGGAGTACGAGGGGAAGAAGAAGCAGACGAGGCGGGAGAAGTTTCTGGCACGGATGGAGGACTTGATTCCGTGGGAGCGCATGGAGGAGCGCATCCGCCCGTACTACCCCCAAGCGGGGCGGGGGCGGCGACCGTACGCGTTGGCGGTGATGCTGCGCGTGCATTGCGTGCAGTTGTTTTACAACGTGAGCGATCCGGGGATGGAGGACATGCTGTACGAGATCGAGTCGGTGCGGCGCTTCGTGGGCTTGCGTTTGGGGGATGCGCTGCCGGACGAGACGACGATTTTGAACTTTCGGCATCTGTTGGAGCGGCACGAGTTGGGCGGGAAGCTGATGGCGGAGATCAACGCGCACTTGGCGGAGCAAGGCTTGCGGCTGCGGGAGGGGACGATTCTGGACGCGACGATCATCGCGGCGCCGAGTTCGACGAAGAACAAGAAGCGGAGTCGCGACCCACAGATGCAGCAGACGAAGAAGGGGAATCAATGGTATTTCGGGATGAAGGCGCATATCGGCGTGGACGCCGAGACGGGGCTGACGCATAGCGTGGCGGCGACGGCGGCGAACGTGGCGGATGTGACCCAAGGGCATGAGTTGCTGCACGGCGGGGAGCGGGAGGTGTGCGCGGATGCGGGTTACCAGGGGATCGACAAGCGCGCGGAGCATCGGGGGCGTAAGGTGCGCTGGCAAGTGGCCTTGAAGGCTGGGCAGCGGCGGCGCTTGGCGGCGGGCAGCGCGGAGGCGCGGGCGGAGCGGCGCAAGGCAGAGGTGCGGGCCAAGGTGGAGCACCCGTTTCTGTACGTGAAGCGGCACTTTGGCTACGCCAAGGTGCGCTATCGCGGCTTGGCCAAGAACCGGGAGCGGATCAGTCTGCTGTTGGGCTTCGCCAATCTGCTGCTTGCCGGGCGCTACGCGACGGCCTGAGCGCCACAATACAGGAGTCGTGCGTCCATGCCGGCGCCAAGCCGCAGAAGCGGAGTCGAAGCCGTCGCTGCGGGGTCAAAAATTGGCGTTGCGAAGTCAAAATCGGCAGGATTCAGCCGCAAAATTCGCCGGCAGCCCGGCTGCAACCGCTCCTTACGGACAACTTCAACCAGCCAACGCGCCAAAACCACTTTATTCAGACTTTCCTTAAGGCGAGTTGCGTCCGCTACCCGCCGTAGTACGCGGCGTTGCGCTCGGTGTAGGAAGCCCACTCATCCGGCAGATCTTCTTCGGCGAAGATCGCCGAAACCGGGCAAACGGGTACGCAGGCGCCGCAGTCGATGCACTCATCGGGATCGATGTAGAGCATCTCTTCGGTCTCGAAATCTTCCTCGTCGGCCTTGGGGTGGATGCAATCCACAGGGCAAGCGTCCACGCAAGCGGTGTCCTTGGTTCCCACGCACGGTTCCGCGATGATGTAGGTCATAGTGTCTCTTCCCTCGTTTGTCGTTATCGAACCGGCGCAAGCCGCCGATCCTGAATTCAAAAAGCAGATTCTAGCATATCCGGTCAAGCGCCGGCGCAGGCCGTTCCGCCATCATTTTTTTTGAGCTTATCATGAAGCGGGGTGCGTATATGAAGTTCCGCCTGGGAATCGTTTTTCTACTTCTGACGCCGCTCGTTGCGCAACAGAAGGAACCCGAGCCGAGAATGCCCGACGGAAGCTCCCGCAGGCTGACGATCCTCAAGAGCGACGCGAAAAGGTCGAAGGAAGACATCGAGAAATTGATTGCGTTGGCGCATGAGTTGCGCGAAGACATCGAGCGCAACGAGTACCACGTGGTGGATTTGGGCGCCATCAGGAAAACCGAGGAAATCGAGAAGCTCGTAAAACGCATCCGCGGGCGCATGAAGCGCGTGCAGTGACGGTCGCGAGCGCCTCGCGGAAAGTGGAAAACTGGTATTCTTTCTGTTGAAATGCGCAGGTTGCTCCTTATCGGTTTTCTTACGGCTGCGGCTCCGGTCTCCATCTTCGCCAACGACGCGCTCGAATGGTCGCAGGCGCTCCGTTTCGACGGTTTGTTTCAGCGTGAATGGACATTGGACGAGGGGCGGGCCTTCGAGCTGAGCATCCGCATCGACGAGCCTTCGGCGCTGCCGCCGAACGCGCGCATCGGCGTTGCCTGGGCGGGGCCGGAGATTGCGCAGCCCGAGTTCGAAGGCGAGCGCGACGATCCGGGCGTAACGGCGACCGCCGATTGGCAAAAGACGCTGCATGCTCTCGACCCGGATGTTTATCTGGTTTATCGAGCGCCCCTTGCCGGCCGGTACTCGCTGCGGCTCGAAACCGTTACCGATCGGCCGCAGCCGCTGGGAGACATTCCTCACGACACCGGCCTGGCGCCGCTGGCCACGCCGCTGCCCACGCCCACGCCGCCGGTGAAAGACGTTGCCTTGACGATCGAGATGCGGCCGTTGGAGCGCTTAAGCGCCGGCGATACGGTCATCGAAGCGGAGCCGAACAACGCGCCGGAACAAGCGGTCGATCTGCCGTTCCGCTCCGGCGACGAGGACCAGATCGTTTATGTCACGGGGGGCGCGGACGATATCGAGTACTACAACAACACGCGCAGCGGGCAAACGCCCGACGATTGGTACCGCATTGCCTATACGGGATCGAAGCCGAAGTTCGTCAGCGCGAATTTGCAGATCGCCGAGCCCGTCGTCAGCGCCCGCATCCGTTTCTACAAGCAAGGGCATCCGAGCGAAGAAGAACTGCGCGACCGCGACGTTCCCAATCCGTACGACTTCGCCAACCGCAACCCCGTTCCCTATATTCACCCGCCCGCGGTCGTAATCCCGGGGCCGCTGCCGGTTTACACCTACGAGGAAGGCCGGGCGCTCAACGAACGCGCCCATCAGCAGGACCGCTCGTTCCGCACGTTCGTTACCCGCAAGGTGACGCCCGGCGAGATCTATTACCTGCGCGTCGAAGCGAACCATCCGGCTTACGAAATCGAGGTGCGCCTGTTCGATCCGGCGCCGTACGACGATCCGGCGGCGGCGGTGCGCCAGGGGGTTCGCTATCACGCGGCCGAGATCGACGCCTGGTTGATCCACCGGCCGCGCAACATCGCGCTCCACCGGCGCGTCCGCGACGCCACGGCGCTGTTCGGCGAGAACTGCATGAGCTGCCACACGCAGAGCGGCGTCTGGGGTTTGGCGGATGCGTTTCGGAACGGCTACGGCCCCGTGGGCGTCGAGCAGAACTTCCGCCGCTTGGCCAACACCATGTACGAATCGCTCCGGCTGACGAACGAGCTCGAGGACGCGGCGGTCAACACCAGCGTCGCGCCCAACGATTTGGGCGACGGCCCGGCGGGCACGCGCGTAGCGGGGCGCAATATCGTTCTCCATGAGCGCACCCACCGGCCCAAGAAGCTCCACCGCCATTGGCAGCAGCGCACGGCGAACTACGTCTTGCAGACCGCCGACCCCAAGGGCATCAACGCCGCCGGCCGCGGCTCGAACTTCGGCCCCAACGTCGTGTTCAAATTCGGCGCCGAAATCCTCGAGCGCGCCTGGCGCGACACCGGCGACCCGCGCTATTTCTTCGGGTTGGAAGAGAAAGCGCGGAAGATCGTCGCTACCGGCGATGACGACATCAGAGTCACGGACGACCTCGGCCACCGCATCGAATTCTTTTACCGGCTTTGGCCGGACGACTATATCGAGACGGTGCGCAAGCTGACGCATTCTCCCGAAAGCATCGATGCGGCGCGGAAGTTGCAGCGGGAGTTCGAGGCGCAAGTCGCGGTCGATATGCAGCGCCTGCTCGCCCTGCAGCGCGAAGACGGCGGCTGGGGGTTCGATCCCGGCGGCCGCGAAAACGAGTCGGACGCCTGGAGCCGTCCAGAGGACTACAGTTATCCCGCCCCGACTGCGGTGTCGCTGATCGCCTTGCAGTCCGCCGGACGCACGGCGGAAGACCCGATTGTCCGCCGCGGCGTGCGCTGGCTCTTGCGCAACCAGTATCCATACGGGCTTTGGAACGCTGCGGCGGCGACCGGGTTCGTCACCTCGGCGTACGCCATCCGGGCGCTGAGCCTGTTGCATGCGAACGACGTTCCCGAGGCCGAGCCGCCGGCTTTCGACGGCGATGCCGGCCTTCCCGGCGCGATTGCGGCAATCCGCCGCATCCAGGTCAAGGGCGACCGCAAGTATGCCGCCCAACTGTTTGCAGCCGTCGAGAGCCGCGCGCCGCAAGTGCGCTACCACGGGCTGGTCGGCCTCGGCGCCGCGCTCGTTCCCGAAGCCGCGCCCGTGCTGGCCGCACATCTGAACGATCCCGTCAAGAGTTGCCGCGAGGCGGCGTTCTGGTCGTTGCGCCAACTTTTGCTCGACGATATCGGTTGGGAAGAGATCCACCGGTCGTTCGCGGAAGGCGACGACCGCACCCGCCAGTCGGTAATGCATGCGCTGGTGACCCGCGCTTATCTGAAGGGTGCGGGCAGCACGGCTGATCTCGCCGATCTCATCGCGACGCTGACCGCGGGGATGGTCGATCCGCATCCGGGCGTGCGGGCGTATGCTTTCAAGGCGGCTTGGCACTGGTGGGTATGGAACCCGGAGATACGCGAGCCGCTCAACCGCGCCTGGCTCGACGCTCTGACCCGCGTGGAGCCCGAGGCGCAGCTCGATATGGCGCTGCGCTATTCGACGATCTCGCTTTTCGTCGTCAACGGGCAGGTCAACAACATCACCAGCGACAAGTTTCTCAAGCAGCAGTATGGAGAGCTGGCCGATTTCTACGCCGCGCTCGCCGCTTGGCGGGAAGACGCTCCGACCGAAAAGCGCCGGCTCGTTGACCGTCGCCTCACGGCGATGGCCGCTTCGCACTACATGGAACGGGCAAACCAGCAGAGCCCCGGCCAGTTCGCCTACAGCACCCCCGGAGCGTCGGAGTTGTTCGGCAAGGCGGTGCTCGCGGTGTACGAAGACGAGACGGAGACCGAGGTTCCTTGGCGGTCCATTGCCATCGAAGGCGCCCGAAATATCGGCCACGAGCCCTTGCAGGCGATTCTGCTCGATCTGCTGTTCAGCGGCGAAAGAGATGTCGTTGCGGCTGCCGCCCGCGGCCTCTCGAATTCCCGGGAGTTGCTGCTCCCGGCCGTGCCCGAGAGACTGAACCCGATGCTGCAGGCGATGCGCGAATATCTGGCGTCCGGCAGAGACGAGGACGCCGACGCCGTCACAAACTTTTTGGCCAGCGTGCGCTGGGACTTCAAAGGTCTCAGCGACGAGGAAGAAGCCGCGTTTTTCGAGTTGCTGCTGGGCGCCGCCGGCGCGCCGTCGGCCGCGTCGGCGCCGAACCCGCCGCCCGCGCTGTTAGGCAGGCCCGCGCCGGCATCGGCGCCGACAGCCGGGACCGATGTCTCCGCGCAGCAGGCGGTCTTGATTGCCCGCATTCTAGGCCAAAACCAGGCGCTGCACCGCCGCGAGGCGTTCGAGCATCTTTCGGCAAACCCGCGGCTCTGGCTCGATTCCACTGCCTGGATGACGGCCTACCGCCAAGACGGGCCGACCTTGGAAGAAGCGCTCGAAGGGGCGGTCGAGGCCGAGGACCTGAAAATCGCGCAATTGTCCTACGGGCGCACCACCGAGCAGGAGATACCCGGCGGCATCGCCGGCAAAAACAGTGCGCTGATATGGGAAGACAGCAAGCTCGACGCGCAACTTGTCTTCGCGCTCGATGTTCCACAGGATGGAAGCTACGAGTTGACGGCCGCGTTTTTGTACGGCCCGGCCCATGGAATCGTCGAAGTTGCGCTTAACGACGAGCCGATTTTGAGCGAATTCGACGGCTACCGCAAGGACTACTCTTCGACCGGACCGCAGTCGCTGGGCGTGTTTCCCCTCTCCGCCGGCGAGAGCCGGCTGGCAATGCGCATCCTCGGATCGAATCCGGAAACCGAGCCCGAGTTCAAATTCGGCATCGACTACGTAAAGCTGACGCCCCGCGAGGAGGGAGCCGGCCGCTTCGTCAAGGATGAAAGCGGCGTCGACGTGATCGACCCGATCGTGGAGGCCAAAAACGAAGTCATCGCCATGTTCGTGCGCTGGTTCGACACTGCGGCGCCGCGCGAGGCGCGCGACATCGCTTCGCGGCTCGCGGGATCGCGGACCCTGAGAAGGAACCCGGAAGTTCTGCGCGCGATCGCCGCATTTGTCGACAAGGAATCGGTCGCGGCCTACCGCACCCGCCTGGAAAACATCCTGGACAACGATGACGAAACGTATCGCAGAGCGCTGTCCAAGCTGATCCGGGAGCAAGACGAAACCGATTCGGCGGCGTCCGCGGCGCGGCCGTTGAAGGCGTCGGACGAGTTTCTCGACGACCTGTTCCATTTCCGGGATTACGTTTTCGTCGAGATGAACAAGATCGATGAGCGGGACAACCGCGCCTGCATCTCATGCCACGGCGTGCCGGGGCGGGTGCCTACGTTGTATCTCCATCCGCCCGATGTGGCCGGCTATATCGCACCGGAGGAATTGCTGGCGAACTATCGCCGGATGCAGGAGCGCGTCGATCTCGACGACCCCGAGCGCAGCCTTTTCTTGCGCAAGCCGCTCAACGTCCAGACCGGGCAGGAAGAAGGCCATCAGGGCGGCCTGCGCTACGAGCAAGACGATACCGGGTTTCAGGTGATCCGGGACTGGGTTGCGCGTCAGGCGGAATTGCAGCAGTCCGGTTCGGCTCTACGCGCCGGGCCGTGAATCAATCGCGTTTTTTGTTCAGCCAGCCGAGCGAGACGAAGAACTCGTCCATGCGGCGAACGGTGTCGGCATAGGCCGATCCGTCGCCCCGTCCGTAGTTGAAAAAGCCGTGAGCTTGGTCGTCGTAACCCACCAGCTCGCAGCGGTTGCCGGCGGCTTTGGCTTTTTCCGCGTAGATTTCGACCGTCTTGTAGGGAACGGTCGTATCGGCCTTGCCGTGAAAGACAATCGTCGGCGGCAGCCCCGCCCGGATGTGGTGGTAGGGAGACATCGATTCCGGCTCCGTTCCCATCCTCTCGCGCCTGTCGGCGGCCCGCTGCGGATCGATCTCGTATTTGCCCGGCGCGGAGGCCAATACGACCGCCGGATTGAACAGCGCCAAGGCGTTCGGACGCGGGCTGATCGAAGCGTCGCCCGCCGGATCGTCGTGACCCGGTAAAGTAGCCGTGGCCGCCGCGAGGTGCCCCCCGGCAGACCCGCCTCCGGCGGCAATGCGATCGGGGTCGATGCCCAGCCGTCCGGCGTTTTTGCGCGCCCAGCGGACGGCCGCCTTGGCGTCTTCGACGCAGCGGTAAGCTTTCACCCCCTGGCGGTTCAAAACCCGGTAATCGGCGTTCATCGCCACCATGCCGCGGGAAGCAAGATGCTTCGCCTGGCGGTGAAACTGCGACGGAGTTCCGTTTCGCCAGCCGCCGCCGAAGAAGAAAACGATCGCCGGACGTTTGTCGGAGGCATCGTGTCCTTCCGGCTCGAAAATCCAGACCTTGAGGTCTGTTCCTTCCACCGATTTGTAGGTTTCCGCTCTTGCTTCGGGCATATTCGGCGGATAATTTGATTGCTGTCCGGCTATGGCTGCGGGCAACAGCAGAGCGATAGCGTAACGAGCGAACATGAAAACCTCCTTGGCTGCGGGCGCCATTGGCATTGTATCCGGTTCGGCGTCCGTATGGGCGGCGGAGCCCGCGTTCGGGGCGGCGCCGGGGGCCGGTAGAATGGAAGATTGCCCATGACCGGCAACGAGATCCGCGAAAAGTTCTTGCAGTTCTTCGAATCGAAGGGGCATCGCCGCGTTGCCGGCTCATCGCTCGTTCCGGCAAACGATCCGACGCTGCTGTTCACCAACGCGGGGATGAACCAGTTCAAGGAAGTTTTCCTCGGCGAGGAAGTCCGCGGCTACTCGCGCGCGGTTACGGCGCAGAAATGCGTCCGGGCGGGCGGGAAACACAACGATCTCGAAAACGTCGGCCGCACGCGGCGGCATCACACGTTTTTCGAGATGATGGGAAATTTTTCCTTCGGCGACTATTTCAAGGAAGACGCGATTCGCTTCGCCTGGGAGCTTGTCACCGGGGTTTACGCGCTGCCTAAGGAACGCCTCTTCGTCACCGTGTTTCAGGACGACGACGAGGCCGAGGAATTGTGGCGGAAGGTTACCGATATCGGCCGCGGGCGCATATTCCGCTGCGGCGAAAAGGATAATTTCTGGCAGATGGGCGATACGGGCCCCTGCGGGCCGTGTTCCGAAATTTTTTACGACCTCGGCCCGGAGGGGCTGGAGCCGGACGAGCCCGACGAGCCGTTCCCGGCGGAAGTTTCCCGCTATGTCGAGATCTGGAATCTGGTCTTCATGCAGTTCGACCGCGATGCCGGCGGCAATCTCAGCCCGTTGCCCAAGCCGTCGATCGATACCGGCATGGGGCTGGAGCGGGTGGCCGCGGTTTTACAAGGGAAGCTGTCGAATTTCGAGACCGACCTGATCCGGCCGATCATCGATTACGCCGGCGAGTTGCTCGGCCTGCGCTACGGGGACGGCGGCGATACGGATACCGTGCTGCGCATCGTGGCCGATCACAGCCGGGCGGCGGCCTTCCTGGTTCACGACAATGTCGCGCCCGCCAACGAAGGCCGCGGCTACGTGCTCAGAAAAATCATCCGCCGCGCCTTGCGTCACGCGCGGCTCGCCGGGAACGAGGACCCTTTCCTGCACAAGCTGACAGGCTTCGTGGCCGAGTTGATGGCGCCGGGTTACCCCGAATTGCAGGAATCGGCGGGCCGCGTCGCCCGCGTCGTCAGTGACGAAGAGGCGCGCTACCGCCGAAGCTTCGCGACGGCCGAGCGGGAGTTCGAAGCGGCGCTCAGGAATCTCGACGTCACGACGATCCCCGGAACGGCGGCCTTCAAGCTTTACGATACCTACGGTCTCTCCATCGACGAGCAGGAGGAGATGGCCCGCGAGCGCAATCTGACGCTGGATCGCGCCGGTTTCGAGGCCGAGATGGAGCGGCAGCGCAGCCGCGCGCGCGCAAGCTGGAAAGGCGCCGCGGCGGAAAGCGTCGCGCCCGCCTACCGCAAGCTGCTCGACCGGGGCGGGACGGAATTCCTGGGATACGAGCAAACGCGGGTCGATGGCTTGAAGGTCGTCGGACTGCTCGTCGACGGCGCAGCCGCGGCATCGGCGACGCCCGGCAGCGAAGCGGAGATCGTTCTGGACCGCACGCCGTTTTATGCGGAATCGGGCGGTCAGGTAGGCGACCGCGGGGTTCTCCGGCGGGGGGCCGATGTGGCCGCGCGCATAGTCGACGTGCAGGCGCCGCTCAAGGGGCTGAGCGTGCATCGCTGCCGGATATTGGCCGGCATTGAGTTGGGCGATACCCTGTGCGGCGAGGTCGATAAGGCGTTGCGCGACGCCACCAGGCGGAATCATACCGCGACGCACTTGATGCACGCCGCGCTGCGCCGGGTGCTCGGCGCGCATGTGAAGCAGGCCGGCAGCGTCGTCGATCCCGCGCGGCTGCGCTTCGATCTTACGCATTTCGCCGCTATCGACCCCGTCGATCTCGCCGAGGTGGAGCGGCTGGTCAACCGCGAGATACTGGTCAACACCGAGGTCGCCACCGCTGTCGAAGACCTCAACGAAGCCGTGCGCAGCGGAGCGATGGCGCTTTTCGGCGAAAAGTACGCCGACAAGGTGCGCGTCGTCTCTGTCGGCGGCTTCAGTAAGGAATTGTGCGGCGGCACGCATGTCTCGCGCACGGGCGACATCGGGGTTTTCAAGTTGCTTTCCGAGTCCGGCATCTCGGCCGGGGTGCGCCGCATCGAGGCGGTCACCGGGATGGGCGCATTCGGACGGTTCCAAGACTCATTTGAGACGGTCAGCCGCGCGGCCTCGATGTTGCGGGTAAGCGAGCCGGACCTGGTTGCTGCGGTCGAGAAGCTGTTGGCCGAGAGCCGCGATCGGGAAAAACAGATCGAGCGCCTGAAAACGAAGCTGGCGCAGTCCGGGGCGGCCGCTCTGGCTGCCGGCGCGCGCGAAATCGACGGGATGAAGGTGGTCGCCGCCAAGCTCGACGGCGTGGGCCGCGGGCAACTGCGCTCGCTGGCCGATTCGGTGCGCAGCAAGATCGGTTCCGGATTGGTTGTGCTGGGAACCGCCGACGACGGCAAAGTCGCGCTGATAGCGGCCGCTACCAAAGACGTGGCGGGAAGCAAGGTTCACGCCGGCAAGGTTGCCGGGGCCGTGGCCAAGCTGGTCGGCGGCGGCGGCGGCGGCCGCCCGGATATGGCCGAGGCCGGCGGCAAGAATTCAGGCGCTCTGGCGAGCGCTATCGAAAAGGTCTATGAAATCGTTGCCCGCTGACGCGCGGACAGCCGGCTGCTCATGCCCGGCAAGCGGACGAACGGCTTGGCAGGAGGGCGGTCCGCTTTCATCGCGGATCGAAAGCCTGCGCCTCCACGCGGGTGGCGTAGCCGGCCTCGTTGAGCTCGTGGACGGCCTGAATGACCGTCCGCGAGCCGTTGAGGCCCGCAGGGAAATCGGTCAGGGTCAGTGGGGTTTCCGCTCGCACGCGCGGGTTGCCGGGGGCCAGGGTCAGTCTGAGGTCGCCCGCGGCGCGGTTGAGCGCGGCCAGCTTGGCCCGCGCCGCTTCCCGCGCCGTCCGCTCGTCGCTATAGTTGTCGCGTAGGACATACGCCGCCTCGCCCTCGCCGCCGCTTACCGTGACCGCGCGTCGGCGTCCCGCGCGCATGTCGTACCAGTGGGCTTCGACCGCTTGGTTCATATCGCTGAAGACGCTGCCTACGATCTTCGAGATGTTCTTGTCCTCGCCCCGGGTGACCTTGGCCAGCTTGGCAACAACCTCGCTGCCGGCCCGCGCGGCCGACTCCGACAGTCCCTTTAAGGAGAGTTCGTACTGGATTTTCAGCAGATTGGTTTCGCTCGCCGGCGAGTTGCGGGCGACCTTGCGGGCGTGCCGCACAGAGCGCTCGACTGCCGCGTCGACATCGCCGTCCTCGGCTTCGATCACCGTACCCAGCCGAATCCGCTGCTGCTTCAGGTCCATCGCTCGGCCGAGGAACATGCTCCCGGCGTCGTAAGCCGCTCCAAGCAGGAGTTCCGCCGCGTAGTTGTACAGGCCCCGGAGTGTTTCTTTGTTGTCCCTGCGCTGCTGCGTTTTCCCCGGCGCCGCTTCGGGTTTACCCAACTGCCCTTTAGACGCGGCGTAGGCCGCGCCGACACCGCCCGCTGTTGTGCTGGCGGGTGTGAGCGAGCTGCGCAAAATGATGTTCTTCGAGATACCGCTGTTCGTCGCTTGGCTATTGACGCCGGGGGCCGATACGGACAATGCGCTCGTCAGAATAATCGGTGGGGCCGCGGACGTCTTCCTAACACTTGGGGTTCCGCTGATGCTGTTCCGGCTGCTGATCAATCTGTTGAATGCCGTCGCGAAGAGGTTGCCGCCGGACTGATCGGCGCCGCGCGGTAGAGCGCGCCGGCACAGAACGGCCAGTGAGAAATGGAGAGTGATCGGTCATGGTCCGGCCTCCCCGCTGCGCAGGCCGGCAAGACGTTGGCGCGGGCCGGTCGGGGCGGGCCGGTCCTCGCCGTAACGGACGAGTTGCAGGCGGAACTCCACTTGGCGCGGGCGCCCATCGGCGTAGAAGACGCGCTGCGTTTCCTCCATGCGGACGATGCACCACCGCCCCCAGACGCTGCCGTCGCCGCCGGTCAGGCTGAGCGGCCGCCCGCGGCGAGCTTCGCCGCGCATGGCCTCGACCTGCTCCAGACCGCCTTTGTGCCGGGGATAGAGCGTGCCGCGCAGGGAGATTTCTTCGGTTCCGGGGCCGAGGTATTGTTGGGCGGGAGGCGCCCCGAGGCGCTGCTGGGCCTGCCAGCGGAAGGAAGCGGCGCGCGTGAGCTCTGCGTAGGCGGCGGTCCTCACCGAAAAACGGTAGTCGCCCAGCGCCATCATGTGCTCAGTCATTACCGCGCCTCCGGCGCGGGCCGCCGATGGAGAGTGGAGAGCAAGATCGCTGCACGGGGCGGCAAGACCCGTGACCCGTGACTCATAACCCCTATTGCGGCAGACGACGGCGCTGTTGCCAAGATTGAAACATTTCAGTGGGTCGCTGACGCGGCCGGTGGAGAGTGACCGGCGGCGGCAGGAGCGGACCAAGCCTGCCGCGCGGACGCGCCCAGTGCGCCGCCAATGACCGCGCCGATCGGGTTGCCGATCACGGCCATGTCAGGGCGCGCAACGCCGCCGCCGCGACTTTCTTTAGCCTTGGCGTTTCTTCGTTTTGCGGCGGTTTTCCTCGCGCTGCCTGCGCTTCAATTCCTTCTTGTCGATAATCTGGAGGTTGAAGATGATTTCGATATTGGTGATGACTTCGACCACTTGGCCGTTCAGCCGGGTGGGCGTATAACGCCACTGTTTCACCGCCTCGATTGCCGCGGGCGCGAGCAGCGGGTGGCCGCTGACGAGCTTGAGGCCGCGGATCGTCCCATCGAACGACACGACCGCCTCGAGCTCGACCGTGCCGCTGATTTGCTCCTCTATCGCATCGGGTGGGTACTCGGGCTGGACGCGGTGGGTCAGCCGCGCGTTCTGCACCCGGCCGCCGACGCGTATCGGCAGCGGCGGGGGGAGCGCGAACGAATCCGACAGCACACTGTGCAGCACGCCGCCTGGAACTCCTCCGGGCAAGCCGCCCGCTATCCCTGCGCCTGCCGATGCGGCCGTAAGGTAGCTTGGCGCAGCGCCTTTGTCGTCGATGAGCGCGACTTTATCGGGGATAACGTTCGGCTGCCTGAGGATTTCGCTGTATCGGTCGGGCGGGACCGGCGGCGCGGATACCTTCGCCTGAGGCGGCGGAGACGGCGGGGGAGGAGCAGGAGGCGCCGTCAGGAATGTCGTCACCGCCCATGTATCCAACGGAATCTCATAGGTAAATATCAAAGGAATCGACAGAATCAAGCCGAGCATCAGAACCTGCGCCGCGAACGAGAACGCAAAGCTCCACCCGCGGCTCCGGCCGGCGCCGTCGACGATTGCCTGTTCGAACACCTGTGAACCTACTGTTTTAGGCAGCAGCCGGTGTTGGCAGGTTACTTCCGGCGAACGGGCGGTCGGCTGGGTCGCATTTCAACCCGGCTCGCCAGGTTGCGTTCGGGCATCTTGATCAAATGCACGGCCATGGCGGCGATTGCCGCCGGGTCCAGCTTCCAGTCGGCGCCCTCCATCGTTGTCGAGAACTCGGTCTGCACGCTGCCGGGCATGATCTGGCTGACGCGGATGTTGTCGTGCCGCAAGTCCGTCATCGCCGCTTCGGTGAATCCGTTGAGTCCGAATTTGGAAGCGTTGTAGGCCGCGCCCGAGGCGAAAGGATGCTTGCCGGCGAGGCTGCCGATGTTCAGAATGAAGCCGCCGCCGCGTTTCTTCATGCGCGGCGCCGCGAGGCGCGTGAAGTAGAACGGACCGCTGAGATTGGTGTCGATGACGTTGCGCCAGTCGTCGGGGCTCAACTCGTCCACCGGAGCGAACGCGCCGACGCCGGCGTTGTTCACGAGAACCGACAGACTCCCGAGTTTTTCGTCGAAGTATTGGAAAAAGCCTTCGACCTCTTCGTAACGGCCTACGTCGCAGACCCGTCCGACCGCTTCGCCTTGGCCGTCGAGGGCTTGCAACGCCCGCGTGAGGCTCTGCTCGGAGCGCGCGCAAATGGCCACCCGGGCGCCCTCCCGCAGCAGCGCCTCGGCGATGGCGTAGCCGATGCCCCGCGCGCCGCCTGTGACAATCGTCGATCGGCCGTGTAAATTCATGAAGAGACTCCCTTACCAAGGTAAAATACTCTCTACAGGTGTCCGAAAACGAACCCATCCCCGCGTCGCCGGAAGAGACTCCCCAAGCAGCCGGACCGTCCCCCGCGCCTATTCCCGCAGCGGTTCAAGAGGAGATCGACAAGCTTTGCGACGGCGTTGCCGCCGGACTCCGCGGCGGATTGGAACAGTTTGCGCAGGCGAGCCGCGAGCGCGCGGCCCGGGCGGTTGTCGAAGCGAGGACGGAAGGCTTGGAACTGCTTGCGGAGGCGATGCGGCGCATTCGCGCCGAGGAATCCGTCACGGCGGTCGCGGCGGCGTTGATCGACGCTTCCGTGCTGTTCTGCAGCCGCGCAGCGCTGCTGATTAACAAGGGTGAAAAAATGTTGGGGTTTCACGCCGCGGGCGGCGGCGCGCAGCCGGACGGCGATGCGTTGCAGCGGCTGACCTTCAAGACTGCCTCGGCCTCGGCGCTGGCGCGCGCGGTTGTTACGTCCGCTGCCGTGTCCACCACGGGCTCCGCGGCCAATCTTTCCGCCGAGTTGGCCGCCGCTTTCCAATACAGCGAGAGCGATCGCGTGTACGCCTACCCCTTGCGGCTGCGCAATAAGGTTCTGGCTGTCGTTCTGGTTGACGAAACCGGAAAGACCCCGGTCGAGCCCGCGGCGGTGGAAGCCCTGGTTGCGATGGCGGAGGCGTGGATCGAAGCCGTCGGCGCCCGCCGGAAAACCGCGGTCGCCGCTTGACAAACATGAGTTTCAAAGACCTTATGCCGCGCTCGTTTTCCAGAAGCGGCTTGCCGGCCGACAATAGCGTTTCCCCTCGAAAAACATGCTCGCTGCTGCGTCCGGCTCTGGCTTTCCTGCTGTTCGCGGGTCTGCCCGGCAGCGGCCGGTCGAGCCCGGTATCCGCGCAATTCAGGGAACTGAGCCGCACGCTCGCTTCCTCGAATACGGCGCAGAATCGAAGCGCGCTCGGCTCGTTCGCCGAGCGGGCGGGCGAGCCGGAGAAAGGCTTGGCGCTGCTGGCGCTCGGGATGGCCGAGTACGAAAGCAAGGACTACAGCGCAGCCGCGGGAACCTTCGCGCGCGCCATGGGCCATGCCGGCCCGCTCGACGATTACGCGGCCTATTACCGCGCGCGGAGCCTGGCGCTCGCGGAAGAGTTCGAAGCCTCGCTGGAGCCGTTGCGCGCCTTCGTCGCCGACTATCCCGACAGCCGATTCCGCAAGCCGGCGGGGCGTCTGATTGTCGAGAGTCTGATTCGGTTGCGCCGTTTCGACGGGGCCCGCGCGGCCCTCTCGGGAGAATTGCTGCTCGAGCCCGAGGGCAAGGGCTATCTGACGGCGCGCATAGAGCACATCGAGGGGAATCTGCTGAAAGCCGTGCCGCTCTACCGCGCGGTTTACTACAACTTCCCCACCGGCGATGCGGCGGAAGCCTGCGAAAAGCAACTGGACGAGATCAGGCGGGTTCTCGGCGCCCGCTATCCGCAGGCGCCCGCGAAGCAGCGCCTGCGCCGCGCGGACCTGCTTTATGCGGCCCGCGAGTACACGAAAGCGTCAGCGGAATACGCTCGGGCCGTATGGGCCGGGCTGAACGGCGCCGCACGCGAACGCGCTCTGGTGCGCCGGGCGGCGGCCGACTATCACCGCCGCCGGGCCTCCACCGCCTACAATGCGCTGGTCAAGTTGAAGGCGTCCGATCCGGAACTCGACGCCGAGCGCCGTTACTACATTGCCGCCGCGGCCCGCCGCAGGGGGTCGATTTCCCAGTTCCTTGCCGCGGTCGATGAGCTTGGCAAGAAATATCCCGCGTCTCCGTGGTACGAGGAAGCGCTTTTCGCCGCGGGCAATCACTATTTATTGCGCAACGATCCGGGGAAATACCGCGAATACTACGGCCGTCTGGCGCGGCTGTTCCCGCAGGGCAAGCATGCCGCGGCCGCGCACTGGAAAATCGCCTGGCGGGCCTGTCTCGACGACGATCCCCGCCGCCGGCAGTTGCTGGAGGAGCACATCGACCGCTACCCCGCCTCGGCAACCGTCGCAGGCGCGATGTATTGGCTCGGGCGCATCGCCGAGCGGAAGGGCGAAGCCGGCTATGCCCGCGGGCTTTACGATCTGATCGTCGAGCAATACCCCAATTACTACTACGCCGTGATGGCCCGCCGCCGGATTGCCGGCATGGGCAACGTCCCGCCGGCGGGGACGCCCGAGCGCGAAAGCAGCCTCGCCGAGATCGCCGAGCGGCTGCCCGCGGTCAGGCGGATCGCTACCGGGCCTTCCGCCGCAACCGAGCGGCTGCTCGAGCGCGGCGCCCTCCTCTACGCGGCGGGCATCGACGACCTGGCTTCGCAAGAATTGCTCACGGCCGACTAT
Source organism: Bryobacterales bacterium (assembly GCA_965214915.1). Classification (GTDB taxonomy): domain Bacteria; phylum Acidobacteriota; class Terriglobia; order Bryobacterales; family UBA6623; genus CATQHP01. The sequence continues at coordinate 769,602 of CBDCCP010000003.1, forward strand.
CGGGCGCGGGATGCGCATCTCGTCGGTCTGGAGATCGGCCGCCAAAGCAGCGAGCGGGGCGACCACTTCCGCGCGATGCGGGCGATGAAGCGTTACGGCTACGGCTACCTGCGGTTTCCCTTGGAAGCGGTCGACCGCAAATTCTGGGAATACCTCTTTCCGTTGGGTTGGGAAAAGCCGCTGCGCTCGCGGGCCGCCCGCCACAAGCTCGACCCGTATCTCGTTGCCGCCCTGATCCGGCAGGAGTCCGAGTTCAATCCGGCGGCGCGCTCTCATGCGGGCGCGCTCGGACTGATGCAGATCATGCCCGCGACGGGCGGGCAGCTTTTCCGGCGTCTGGGAATCCCCAACTATTCCAGCCGCAAGCTGATCCAGCCGGACACCAGCTTGCGGCTCGGCACGTTCCACCTGAAGAACGTCCTCGACGCCTTCGAGTGGAACCTGGAATACGCCTTGGCCGGCTATAACGCCGGCGAGCGCCGCATCGACGAATGGCTGCCTTTCGGCAACTTCGACGATCCCGGCGAATTCGCCGAGACGATTCCCTTCAGCGAGACGCGGGGTTATGTGCAATCCGTAATCCGCAATCGGGATATGTATCGGCGGTTGTACGGCGGGGATGCGAAGCGGTAGCTTCTTTGCCCGCCGCAAGCGGAGTAGCGCAGAATAGAGTTGGAGTTCCCTATGAAACGGCTTGTCCTGCATCTTGTCTGCCTCGGCATCCTCGCCTTTCCCGCGTTGAGCGCGGCGCCGCTCAACGTCATCATCGTGCTCGTCGACGACCTCGGCTGGAAAGACCTGGGCTGCCAGGGATCGGATTTCTACCGCACGCCCAACATCGACAGACTCGCCGCCGGCGGCATGCGCTTTACCGACGGCTACGCTTCCTGCGCCGTTTGCTCTCCGACCCGCGCGGCTCTGATGACGGGACGCTCTCCCGCCCGCCTGGGCATAACGGACTGGATCCGCGCGGAATTTCAACTTCAGGGCCGCCAATGGCCCAACATCCGCGAGCGCAACGGCTATCACCGGCCGGCGGATCCGCTGCGCAAGCTGATCACGCCCGTTAATGAGCAAGCGCTGCCCCACTCGGAAATCACGCTCGCCGAAATGCTCCGGCCGCTCGGCTACCGCAGCGCCTATATCGGCAAATGGCACCTTGGCGGTAAGGGCCGGCTGCCGACCGATCAGGGCTTCGACGAAAACTACGGCGGCTGGGATTACGGCCAGCCGCCCTCGTATTTCGACCCTTACGTCATCCCGCAATGGCTGCCGATGGGCATTCCGACCCTGCCGCCGCGCGCGCCGGGAGAATATCTCACCGACCGCGAGGCCGACGAGGCAGTCGCCTTCATCGAGCGCAACCGGGCCGCGCCCTTTTTCCTTTACGTCGCGCACTACGCGGTGCATACGCCGATCCAGGCGAAGAAGACCCTCACGGCAAAATACGAGAAGCTGCGCGACGGCAAGGGGCAGGACGACGCCGTCTATGCGGCGATGGTGCAAAGCGTGGACGACGCCATGGGCAAGATGCTCGACGCTCTCGAGCGCAACGGCCTGACCGAGCGCACCATGATTTTCTTTACCGGGGACAATGGCGGCCTCGACCGCGGCGGGCGGCCTACTGAGAACGCTCCCCTGCGCAGCGGCAAGGGTTACGCCTACGAGGGCGGCCTGCGCACGCCGTGGATCGTCCGCCGGCCCGGCGTGACCCCGCCGGGAGCCGTCTCCGCGGAACCGGTCGTCAGCGTGGATTTGATGCCCACGATCGCCGCCGCGCTGGGCACAAGCCCGCCGGTCGACCGCGCGATAGACGGCATCGACCTGACGCCGGCGTTGCAGGGCGGGGAACTGCCCGAGCGGTCTCTTTATTGGCACTTCCCGCACTACCGTCACGGGCCGGGCCACGACCCCTATTCGGTCGTCCGCAGCGGAAACTGGAAGTTGATCGAGTTTTACGATCCGCCCAAGACGGAGCTGTACGATCTCGCGGCCGACCTGTCGGAAACGACCGACCTCGCCGCGCGGGAACCGGAAAAGCTGCGCGAGCTGCGGCAAGACCTGCGGCGGCATCTGGAGTCCGTCGGCGCGAAACTGCCGCTGGCGCGCGGAGCAAAACCGAATTAAGCGGCCGGCGGCGCTCACCGTCTCGCTCACCGGTCTTGCTATCCACTGCCCGCGCTTCCGGCGGGTCACGAGTCGCGGCTGGCGGTCGTCTTGCTATCCACTATCCACTATTCACTATCCACTGGCCGCGCAGCGGCCTTACCGCCCCAGGTAGCGGACGATCACATTCCCTTCGCGGCTGTTGTCGGTCGTCAGCTTGCGGGGCTTGCCCTTGGCCTGCACCCAGACATCGATCCGCGCCGGCCCCTCCGGCAACGCGAACTCGGCCTGCGCCGCGCCTGCGCTCAACGGCTGCGCCGATTCGTTGCCGTCGATGCTCAGGCGCATCTCCTCGGCCGAAGTGCGCTCGGCGCGAACCTCGAAGCGGTATTTTCCGGCGCGTTCGATGAACACCGACCAGGTTGTCGGCTTTCCGTCAACGTAAGTCGAGTCCTGGTAGCGGCTCAACAGGACGGGGTTTTCCGCTTCCGAGCCGAGACGGATGACGCCGGGCGTGAAATTCCGGGTGGCGCGCACGTCCGCGAACCACGCTTCGTAGGCGGATTGGAGATCGGCAACGATCTGGGGATGCGCAGCCGCAACGTCCCGCTGCTCGCCCGGGTCTTCCGCCAGGTCGTAGAGCGCCGGCGGGGGCGGCGTGTCGAAGGCCCACGCCTCCTCGCCGAAAGTTTCCGGGTTCATGGCCAGCTTGTAGCGCTCGGTGACGACCGCGGCGTTGCGATAGAGCGTCGGCGTCAGTCCCCTGTGGCATTGGAAAAACAATTTGCGATCGGGCCGGCCGGCGGCGCCGTCGAGCAGCGGCAGCAGGTTCGCGCCGTCGAACGCCGGCTCTTCGGGCTGCGCCTCGGCCGCGGCGAGCAGCGTCGGCGCAACGTCGATGTGGGCCGCAATGCGCGGCTCCCGCTTGGGGGCGTCCCAGCGGCTCGGCCACTGCCAGAAGCTGAGCGCGCGGATGCCGCCCTCGTAAACCGTGGACTTGCGCCCGCGCAGCCCGGCCGTGTAGCGTCTCTGCTGCGGCCCGTTGTCGCTCAGGAAAACGATCAGCGTGTTGTCGCGCCGGCCGCTGTTGTCGAGCGCGGCCAGCAGACGGCCCAGGTTGTCGTCGATGTTCTCGACCATGCCGTAAACCTTGGCCGTCGTTTCGTCGAGCCCTTGATCGACGTAGGGCCGCCAATACTCATCGGCGACGAGCAGCGGGGTGTGCGGGGCGTTCGTCGGCAGGTAGATGAAAAACGGCCGCGGGTCCTGCGACTCGGCGAAGGCGATCGCCGCATCGAAGAATGCGTCGGTGCAGTAGCCTTGCGTCTCGACCGGCCTGCCGTTGCGCAGGACGACATCGTCGAAGTAATCGTTGGTCTCGGGGTTCGGGTTCTGATCGATGCCGCCGGCCTTGTGTACCAGCGATTCTTGGAAGCCCTGATCCATCGGGCGCAGGGGGTAGTTGTCGCCGAGATGCCACTTGCCGAAGATCGCCGTGCGGTAGCCGGCGGCGCGCAGGCGCTCGGCGATGGTCGCCTCGCCGCCGTGCATTTTCGCTCCGCCGCGGGAGGTATGGATCACGCCGCTGCGGTAGTAGTAGCGCCCCGTCATCAGGCTCGCGCGCGTCGGAGCGCAGACGGGGCTCACGTAAAAGCGCGTCATCTCGATCCCTTCGCGGGCGAACCGGTCGAGATGCGGCGTGCGGATCCGGTCGTTGCCGTGAACGCCGACGTCGCCGTAGCCTTGATCGTCGGTCAGGATCAGGACGATGTTCGGCCGGGCGCTCGATGCGCCGCTGCAGGCCGCCAGGGCCGCCGCAGCCAGGGCCGCCGCAGCGGCTCGAAGGCGGATGCCGGGCAATCTGCGAACGGCGGCGGTCATGTCTCGCTCTCCGCGGGCAGCAGCGGCTTCGTCGGGTCGATCTTGAGCCAGAACAGCGCCGAAACGAACGACAGCGAGGCAATGAGCGCCAGAGGCAGGTTCCAGCCATAGGTTGCGACCAGGGAGCCGTAGCCGATGCTCATCACCACGCCGCCGATTTGCCCCGCCGTGTTCATCGCGCCGCTGACCGCGCCGGACGCCTCGCGGCCCACGTCGACGCAGACCGCCCAGCTTGCCGGCAGCATGAAGTCCGACGCGGCGAATCCCAAGGCCAGCAGCAAGCTCGCGGCCACACGGTCGTCGATCGCCAGCGACAATAGGATCAGCGCCCCGGCGGTTCCGACGCCGGCCATGCCGACGATGCGCCGCCCCCACTTGAGGCCGATCCTGTCCACGAGCCTGTCGCTCAGCGAGCCGCCCGCCCAATCGGCGCAAGCGGCCAAGAGAAAAGGCAGTCCGGTATAAGCGGCCAACTCGGATTTTTCCCAACCCTTTTCGGATGCCAGATAGCTGGCCGTCCAGAAGAGATACCAGTTCGAGGCGTAGGCGAAGAAGTGGTACGCCCCCAGGATCGCCCAGAAGTTGCCGCTCTTGAGCAATGCGCCGAGCGGCAGGCGGCGCCTGCGGGCGGGCGGCGGGCCGATCGCCTCGCGCTCCGCCGCGCTGATGCGGGGATGTTCCTGCGGGTAGTCGCGAAAGCTCTTCCACCACCAGACCGCCCAAACGATGCCGGGCAGGCTGAACGCATAGAATACGCTGCGCCAGCCCCACCGTTCGATCAGGGGAAAGACCAGGAAGGGCGTGAGCGCTCCGCCGAGCCGGCTGGCCATCCAGACGACGCCCTGCGCCCGGGCGCGTTCCCGCGGCGGAAACCAGCGCGAGATGGCGCAAGAGGCGTTGGGATAGGCGCCCGCTTCGCCCGCGCCGAACAGAAAGCGCACGAGCAGCAGCGAGACGTAGCTGCGAACCACGCCGGTCAACGCCGTGAAGACCGACCACCAGACCACGATGCGGGTCAGGATCAGGCGCGGTCCGAAGCGGTCGCCCAGCCAGCCGCCGGGAACTTCGAACACGCCGTAGGCCAGCAGAAAGGCGCTGACCACGTAGCCCCACTGGGTCGTCGAAAGCCCCAGATCCTGCTGCATTTCCGGCCCGGCGGAGTTGATGCAGACCCGGTCCAGGTAGGTAACGATGGAGAGCAGGAACAGGCCGGCGAGCACCTCTCGTCGGACGTTGCCGGCGCGCATGGCGATCCATTATGGCACGGGGAGCAGGGCGGCCGTCAGGATGCTCCGGTTTTCGCCGCAGAAACCGAAGCCGCGGCGCGGCCGGAATTTTTTCAGCGGCGGCTGTGCGCTGTTATATTCATTTTCAAAATTTATATTTTTTACAATTTCCTGACAAAACGGCTTGGCGGCGGTATCCTTGAGATCGGCGATGCATCGAGCTTTGCGCGAAAGCGGCGCTGGGGAGGTTGAATATGCGCTTTATCGTGGCGGCCGGCGCCGTTTTTCTTTGCTTCGCGCAAGCTTCTTCGGCTCAGGATACCGTTCAACCGCTGATGTCCGTGAGTTGATGCGTGCCGTAGGAAACCGAGGAAAATCAATGCGAAATTTTTGCGTAGTTCTACTCATTCTTGGTTTGGCTCTCCCCGGTGCTGTCGAGGCGGCGGACCAGGCAGGCCGTACCTATCCCGGAGACGGCCCGCGCAGCCGTCGAGCCGTCATCTCGACCACCTCTTTGTATATCGCCTTTTTCAGTTTTTACCGGCCGGCGAAAGGGAAGACTCGAAGGGAGAGTCAATCGAAGGTGGCCAACCAGGCTCAGCACCTCGGTGTCGAACCGCGGGAAATGGCTCTGATCGATCGAGCCGCCCTTAGATTCGTCGCCGACGATGCCTTGCTGAGTCAAGAGGCGCGCCGGCATTTCGAAGGAGTCCGGGCTCGCGGCGAAACCGTAGATCCCGCCGTTGCCCAGGCGTTTTCGGATCGTCAAGCGGCTTTAGCCAAAGCAGCTTTCCGAACCCTTAAAGAGAATCTCTCTCCCAAATCCTACGCCGGGCTGCTTGACTACCTGAAGCAAGATTTCTCGCAAACGCTCACGGTAATGAATTTGGGACATTCTACGAGGTGAATTTCATGATCGGAGAATGGAACCAATTGTCGAGGTCCGCTCTTGCGGCGCTTGCCGGAGCGGCATTCCTGCTGCCCGGCCCCTTGGAGGCGCAATGCGTCGGAGAGACCACCGACGGAGAAACCACCCAGTTCCTGGCCCACCGCTACGTCAAGAGAAAATCACTCAACAACGTCGAATCCCAGGCAGGCACGATAGTGATCGGGCCGTATAGGGAAAACTGGGACACGGAGGTGCTATCGACCGCGTACCGCGACCAGACGGTGACGCACTCCGGCGCCGCCTCTGCGCAAAATGCTGCGTCCTACGTCACATTCAACGACACTCCATCGAGTGACGGCGTCGGGACGTACTCAAACGTCAATTCGCACCAAGCGTCCTGCGATGTGTATCCCTACACCACGAATATCGGGTTGAGTTCGGATTCACAGGCGGTCGAGGCCCCTACAATCGGCAACATGCCCTTTTCAAGCGCTCTGTGGTATTTCGGACCGGGAACGCCCGGGGCTGTTCCGGTCAATGTCGGTCACTACTCGGGAAGCTACGCCTATCAGTACGCGAATCTCACCTACAACACGAATTGCCTCTCCAACGACGTTTGCGACGGCGCTCCTACCTGGGGGGAGATCGACCCGGAAGGAGCGATCTCGGTCAGCTCAAGCGGGGTGCTGGAGTCAACCGGCGGCCATGATGCCTGCTCCCGCGACAGCGCGGTGACGGCCACGCTCGACGGCTGGCAGGTCGTCAGCGAGCCCATCTTCGTCAACCGTCCTGTCGGCGTAAGGCGGGCCTCCAATCAGTCGGTTCGCACCACTGTATGGAGGGACGGCTACCGCACGATCCATCCCTGGGAGGTTTACGATACCTGTGGCCAAAAGATCCCAAGCACTGCGCTCAACGAGACCTTCGGGAGTTTCTCGAAGCCCGGCGTCGTCTCGGGCTGGCCCGACCCTCCCGAGAGCAACTCGTCCGGCTACGGGGCGGCCAGCAACGAATACTGGGAGGACTCCATCGCCGCGACGAGCAACACTTGGGACCCGGACCCAGTCTATACCGGCTCAGCGCCTCCTTACACCTACAGCACGCTGATTGTGAAGACCGACGACCAGAAGTGGTACATCGGAACGACCGCCCGCGGCAGCGGCATCAAGATATTCGACGGGAGCGCTGAATGGTATCAGGGCCACGGCCACAGCGAGGAGTGACGACGATGAGAATTGCATTCACGCTTACGCTACTGTTTCTGGCGGCCGCCGGGACACGAGCGCAGGCGACCCAGATACTGAATCTTGCCAACCAAGCCGACGTGATCGTGCTGGGGGAGGCGATCGACGTGTCGCAAGCCGCGCCCTATACCGCCGCCTACAAGGTGCGCGCGGACTTCGTGCTCAAGGGCTCCGAGCCCGTCGGCTCGATCATCCGCGCCACGCTCGCGGGCATCGACAAAGCACTGGTCAGCGACGGCTCGGTGTACATCCCTTCCCCGCTGGAAGAGATGTACGGCCTGTGGTTCCTGAAACGGGAGGGCCAGAGCTACGTCAGCGTTCCTCGCGGGACGCGTATCTTCGGCATCGAGTGGGCCCTCGTTCGGCTGCCTAAGTCCTGGACCCCTCAGAGCGGCGCAGCGCTGGAGAGGCTGCTGTTCTCGGCTGCGCTGGAGAGTCGTCGACACAGCCTCTCCAGAGACGAGTTGATCCGCCGGGGCGAGGACATGTTCGGAGAAAGGCTGGCCATCAATTCCCTGCGCTACGCGGAGAGGTTCGGCTTCCGGGATCTGGCGCTGGAGTTCGTGGACGAGCTTCTCAAGTCACCTTCGAACGAGGAACGCAACCTCGGCACCCTCATAGGGGTCGGGATGATGTACGATCCCGCACTTGATCGGCTGGAAACGGATCTGGAGGCGGTCCGCCTGAACCCGCGCATGATGGGGCACATCGTAGCCGCTCTGGAGAGTGGCTACACGCCGCGCGGCGCACAGGCCTTGGCGCGGCTCGACAGGCTTATCCATAAGGCTCAGCGGGCGCAGATACCCGGATTGGAGTTGGCGCTCGCCAAGGTGGTCCAAAAGGCCGTGCGCGAACTTCAATCCGGTGAACTGCTGCCGCTGGCAAGGAAGCTGCTCGACAGCCGGGACCCCGAGGCGGTTAGGATGGCGTCCAGCGCGTTCTATATGTACAGCATGGACGGCAGCATCTCCAGGAACGGCAAGGGAGGCGGCAAGCATCCCTTCTTCAATGAGCAGATCCGGTCTCACATCGGTATGGATAGATCCATGTCGGCCGCTGAGAACGCCGAGTTTTGGAAGGCATGGTGGGAAGAGAAGCAGGCGGACATCGCGGCGCGGGCGGCGGGGCGGTAATACTTGAAGGACCGTTGCTAATCTCTAGCGAGGAGACATTGTCAATTAGTGAATAGGTTGCGTTCCGCTGACGCTGCGCCCGGCGGGCTCCGATGCAGGCCCGCATCGGCGTACGGCAGCCTTTCGTCAAGCGGCGGCCCCTACTCCGGGCATATCTATTATCCCTTCACCTTTACCGCCTCGCGCGTGGGGCAGACAGAGTGGATCGAGGCATGTTGCGACCAGAACTGCACGAGAGGAGACGTTCAGGTCCGATACTCGGACATCTCCCCCTACTCCGGGCACTCGACCAATGTCTTCATTGGGCAGACCAAGACTCACCCCTTGAACCATCACGGCGCCGCTCTGCTCAAGAATGCGATTTCAGGAATAACTCAGCAATACCACGACGAGTTCAGTTGCTATGACGAATATCAACGCGTAGGGGTCAACGATATGGCGCTGGAGTTCGGCGGTCTATTCGATTTATATCCGGATGACACCCAATGGAAGCCCGGACATAAGACTCATGACCGCGGAAAGGCCGTAGATTTCAGATGCAAGCCACCCCCAAAGGGCAATAGCGTCATCTACAACGATGAGATAATCGAGCGCTTTCGGGAAATCTGCAGACTGCACGGATTGGGCTTTGCCGAGCATGAGTTCAAAGGAAAGCCTAGAGAACATATTCACTGTGGTACAAATCGGTCAGGGACGTAAAGGAGGGTTTTTCAGCCATGAGGCAAGTTCGCCGGTTTCGCTTCTCCGCCTTGGCGCTCCTGTCGCTCTTCTTGAGCATGCCCTCGATTCTCGCGGGCCAAGTCGTAAGACCCGGTCTTCTCCGGGTGGGGGAGGCGGCGCATTTTTATCCGCCGGACGGCGACGTCGACCGGCGCTTTCCCGATCGATCCGTTTTCTACGACACGCGGACGCAGGACGTGATTCTCGCTTACCGCGTCGCTCCCGGTCTCCCCTGCGCGGTGCATCGCATCGAGCTGCCCATTCACGTCGCTCCGGTCGTCGTCGCCACGGTAACGCAGACGCCCAAGGGCGGTTACCGCTACCGTTATCTGGTGGCTAACGGTCCGTCCGCCAGGCAACCGATTCACCGCTGGTTCCTGTCCGTCCCGCGGCCGAAACCTCCCGATCCGACGAAGCCGGTCCCGCCGGCGCCCAAGGGGGCTTGGCAGCGGATGTTCCATGCGCAGCGTCCCAACGAATGGACCATTCTCTTCGACAGCCGCACGGGAACGCCGCTGGCGGCGAATCGAACGGCTCTTTTCATCGTGGAGGACGAGGATCGGCCGGGGTTCGTCTATGCCGGCTTCCAGGGCGACGCGGCGGCGCTCCATGCGCTGCCGAGCGACGCGCCGCAAGCGGTCGGAGAACAGTTGCAGGAACTGCTGCGGATGAACCGCCGCCTGGAACAGCGGACGGTCTGGACGATCGGCCCCAAATACGGCAAGACGGCCTCCGCTCTGGAGATTGCGTCGGATTTCCTGACGCAGTTGCGCATATTCGTAGATCGCGGCATTCTGGACGCCAACTCTCCGTTCGTGCGGGAGGCGGCGGCCCGTCTGGAGGAATTCGTGGATCGGCCGCGCCCCTGGTTCGAGGAAGCGCGGGCCTTGGCGGTCAACGAGCCTTTCCCGCCCGTCGGGCAATCCGCAAATGCCCTGTCGCGCGCCGAGCGGCAGTTCGAGACGGCTCTGGATCTCGCTCTGGTCCGGCCGCGGGCGTTCTCTGTGGAGCGCTGATCGTGACCTCTCTCGTCCCCTTGGTGTTCTCGTTTCTGCCCTGCGCCGCGGCCGGCGATGCCGAGGCGGCCCGCTTGCGGCTGAGGGTCGAGTTGCCGCCCGTGCCGGCGTATCCCGCAAGCGGCGTCATTCCCGCGGAACTGCGGGAGCGGTTCGTCTTTCTGGACGAGCAGGCGGGCGAGCTCGTCCTGTCTTTCCTCCCGGATCCCGATTTCGAGGCTCCGGTCCCGGGACAGGAGAGACGCGGGCCGAGGGTCACGGCAAGAGCGCCGCTGGCGATCGGGGCCTGCCCCTCCCTGAGCGCCGGGGTTAGCCAAGCGGACGACGGCCAAGGCCGCGGCTACGTCTATCGCTACCGCCTGGCCAACCGCCGCGAAGCGAGGCTGCCCATCAGCAAATGGGTCATGCCCGTCGCCGACGGAGAAGCCCTCGCAAGCGTGGTCAGTCCGCCCCGCTGGTTTGCGGAGGATTGGGAAGGGCCCCAAGAAGGGCAGCACCTGCAGAATTACATAGACGGGCTGAGCTACACCTGGGGGGATGATTACCGCCGGGAGATGCGGCAGTCCAGGCTGCGCAGAAGACTTCGCTGGTACATCCACTTCTCCCGACACAGCCTGCAGCCCGGAGACGCCTTGCCGCCGTTCGGCTTCGCGACCGCAACGCGCCCCGGCATCGTTCGCGCCTACGTTCAAGGGCCGCCGCGCCGCATTTCGACTCGCTCGAGTTGGCCCGAGGCTCTCAAAGATCAACTGTGGGCGTTCCAATTCGTGGAGAACAACAGTCTGTCGATCGCTACGATCGGGCCGAAATTCCCGCTGGACGCCGACCGGACGGCTATGGCCTCCGACTTCCGGGCCGGCATCGAGGCTCTGGTCGAGAGCGGAGAGTTGAAGGGCGCATCGGAGTTTGTCCGCGAGGCCGCTGCGTCTGCTGGAGGCCGTTGCCGCCGGCGATTTCGATCCGGCGGACCTCGCCGCTTGGCCGGCGGCGGAGCCGGGAAGCGATTTCGAGGCGGAAATTCTGGCGGCGATGCGTTTGAGTCTCGGAGATTGAAGGAGCGTTGAGAAAACAGGGGAGGCTGCCATGTCGAAAGCGATTGCATTTTTGACGTTTTGCGTTTCGGGCTTGCTTTTGGGGCCGCCGCGGCTCTTGGCGCAAACAGGTTCGTTAAGTGCTTCGCCGAATCCGTGTACGATCTACTACACGCAGACGCTCTGCAAGGCGGCCCTCTCGTGGTCGTCTTCTGGGACGACGGCGGTACAGGTCTGGGTGGCGGTGGACGGCGGCGCCGAGGTTTTATTCTCCTCCGGCGGCAGCGGCGCGCAGGCCGCGGATGCGGAGTGGATTCAAGCGATAAAGAGTTACGTGTTCAAGCTCTACGATTATTCGAGCGGAAGTCGCGGCGCTCTGTTGGCCAGCGCGACCGTGACCGCCGTAACGTCGATCCGCTGCCCCCCGTAGGTTTGCCCGAAGCGGGCGGCCGCCGCGCGGCCGGAGGAGGACAAGCGACTCCTATCGCCCACAGCTTGCTCCGCTCCTACCTATTTCCCTCCGCCCTCTTCAGGCTACTCTTGTAGGGGAAAGAACGCTGTCGGCCGGGAGGATGCGAAACGGGCGTCCGCCGCCCGCCAACCTGGAGACCGGATAGTCGAGCTCGGTGAGTACGAACGGCGACAGCACGAACGGACCTTCCGCCTCGGTCAGGATGTATGCGCTGTCGCGGTGGCGCCGCCGGTCCGGGAAGAATGCCGCCAGGAGGCCGCTGATATCGACCAGGATCATTGCCGCCCGAGTCCGTCGAGCAACTCGTCCGCTCGCTCGGCGAAGGCGGCATCGCCCAGGCCGCTGTCGCTGAGTGGAATCCGCGGCCGGGGCCGGGGGCGGCGGGCCGCCGTTTCGCCGACAGCCCGGCGGATCGGCTCGGCTTCGGAAATATGTATCTCGCGGGTCATTTTCCGCAAGGATTCCTTGATCTCCGCCGGGAAATAGACCGTGTGCCGGTTCAGATAGATGTGAGATGCTGCGAGCCGGCCGCCCCCTGACTTCCAGCGGGGTCACGGCCTCAGCTCGAGCTTTCCGAAATGGATGTGCGTACGCGGCCTGGTAGCGGTTCCGCTGTCCCACACCGCCCGGAAGCTGCCGGGCGCAACCTCGATCAGCGTCGGGTACGAGTTCTTGATGCCCGCATCGTAGAAGGTCTTCTGTTCGCTCCAAGCGCCGCCGGGAGCTTTGGTCTTGTAGCGCAGCGCCATGCGTCCGCCTTCGCTTTGGGCCGGACCGTCGTTGTAAACGTAGATGTGCGCGCCGTCGGTTGCCTGACCGAAGTAGGCCTTCGACTTGGCGTTGTGCAAGTCCGGCTCCTCCTTGGCGGCGCTCCAGGTACGGCCGCCGTCGGTGCTGACGCTCGAATAGGCGCGTGGAGGATTCGTGGTCAGGGCGGCGTTGTCGTAGTCCGCGGTGCGCATCACGATCTTGAGTTCGCCGGGGTTGTCGCCCGGGGCCATGTTGCCCTCATGGAGAAACACGCGAGCCAGGGTCGGCTGGGGGATATACGCTTCGAGCTTCCACTCGAGCAGGCTCGTGCTCGAAAGGATGAAGTGGTCGCGCGTCCCCCGCGGATCGTTTTGCAGCGTGTTGCGATGAGCCGGCAGCAGGAAGACTTTCCGGCCGTCGATCTCGGTCTGCGCCAGGCCCGCGTTGGTAATCAGCGGGCCGGTGTATTGCATGTTCAGCTCGACCTGCGTCCAGCTCCAGCCGCCGTCGGCGGTAAAGGCGCCGGCGAGCTGCGATTCCTCGCTGTTCTCGAAGGAGATGGGGCAGCGCATCGCAAAACACCAGACGACATCCTGCCCGGGCGCGCGGTAGAGCACGGGATTGGCGTAGGCGAATTGGACGGCGCCCTGTCGCTCGCGGTGATTGAATATCGGGACCGGCTCCGACCAGGTATCGCCGTCGTCGCGCGAGATGGCGGCCAGAATGTCGCCCATGTCTTTTTTGCCGTTGACCATCGCGCCGTAAGCAACGATGAGCTCGCGCTCACGCTCCCCTTGGATGATGAAGGGTTGCCAGACGCGCCAAGCGTAGGGGTGTTGTTCGACGCGCCGCACGACGCGGACGTCCGAGACGTCGCCCTTGTGGTTGCGGGTCTCGGCGAGGATGTGCGAACTGCCGAGCAGGATGAATAGCTGCGCTGCGGCGGCCGTCCAAGCCAAGTTGCGAATGCTGTTCCTAAACGCCATCGTCACAAAGTAGCGCAACGGCAGTGGCCGTGTCAGCCGCGGATCCTGCTTCTTAGCCCACGGTGGATTCTTTTGGCGGTCCCGGTAGTCGGTTTGGCGGAAAGGCGATAGCTTGAGGTAGAGGCAAGCTCGCCGGGGCTGCATCGCTCCCAGGGCGCGTAACGACGCCTGCGTGAATTTTGCCGGGGCGGCTATGGCGCGGGATCCGCCGCAACGCTCCAGTTTTCGTCGAAGAAGCCGGCGGCCGCCACGCGGCCGTCGAGGGCGAGCACGGCGTAATCGCCCAAGCGCGGAAACAACAGGGCGTTCGTGCCTCGAAATTCCGCCTCGCCGAACGTGTGCCCGCTGTTTCAAGACCACGTAACGGTCGGGGTTGAGCGGATTCGGCGCGATCGTTACGAGGATGTGCCGCGCCGCGTCGGAAGCTTCTTGCGCCGATGCGGATCGCCTCGGGCGTCCCAGTGGATGGGCAGGTCTCCGGCGATCTTCGCCAGTATCCGATTGCTGTGCGGGTCGCCGAACAGGACGAGGTGCTTCTCGCGGATGTCCGCCTCCGTTACGTCCGTGTCGGCAACCGCCGGCGCGTCGCCGCGCAGCCATTTCGGAAACTCCCTTTGGAACGCCGCCAGCCTTTCGCTGGCCGCGGCGGCAACGCCGGGATTGAGGGCTGCGGCGCTCGGCGTGACGGCCACGAATGCCGACCCGAACGCGTCGTCGATCGGGCCTTGCAGTCCGGGCCGCTTGACGGGAGCGGGGCCCCGCCAGTCGGCAACCGACGCAACGGCCTGCCAGCTCCCATCGACGCGCCTCAATAGCAGGGAGTCGTCCGCTCCCGCCGCGATCTGCTGCCCGTCCACCTCGATGCGGGATGCGGGCGGCAGGTCGTCGAGCCGCAGCCGCGAGACATTGTCCGTGGCGACCGCAACGCGGCCGTTTTCTCGCAGCATCCTGACTTCCGCGCGCGCATAGTGCTTCTCGAGACCGTCGATTTCCGCCGCAAAGCAGCGGGCGTACCGTGTGGTGTAGGTGACGCAGCGGAAGCTTTTTGGGGTTTCCCGCTCGCCGGCGAGCGCCTCCCGAATGAACCGCTCCGCGCGCAGCTTGCTTTCGGGGTGGAAGCGGTGTCCGGTTGCGGGCCCGACCAGGAAAATGGCGTTGAGCGATTGCGTGGTCCAATCGAGGCCCTGCCGCGAAAACTGCGCGCCGTCGAAGGCGAGCGCGTCGAGAATGTTGATCGACGCCTGGAGTTGCGGGTCGTCTTCTCCGCCGTATCCGACGACCGGCAAGTTGCGCGCGTTGACGGCGTAATCGACGGCGTCGTAGATGTGCAGCGCCGGGCGTTGATACGAGGCGACGCCGCCGCTCAGGCTCGCTTGCGCATAGGCGAGCGTGTCGGTGAAGCCGGCGCCGGCTTCGACCGCCGCCCATCGGTCAGGATGGTGCAGGCCGAGGTGCCAGGCCCCGGCGCCGCCCATCGAGAACCCGCGCAGGACGATTCTCTCGGGGTCGACGTTGTAGTTGGCGCGCGCGGCCTCGAGCGCTTCGAAAACGTCGGTTTCGCCGGCCCAGCGGTAGGCGTTGTTCGTGCGCCCGAAGACTTCGAGGATCAGGCGGTCTTGATCGAGCGGAACCGGCCGGTCGGGAGCATGAGCGGCGATGAAGCTGACTTCGCTGAGGCGGCTGTTGCGCCCGTGCAGAACGACATCCAGCCGCATCGGCTGCGCCGGGTCGTAGCTCGCGGGGACGCTGACCGCATACGGCTGCACGCTGCCGTCCACGCGCGACCTGTAGGCGCGCAGCGCCCAGCCTTTGGCCGCGGCCCAGGGGCGGGCGCCCGCGGCAAGCGCCGCCGCCCGCTCGAGTCCGACCGCCGCCGCGTTCAGCGCGTCGTGGAGATAGCTCCGGCGGTAGATCTCCTCGGGGTAACGCAACTGCCATTCGAGAGCTTTGTGGAAGATCTCGACTTCCGCGACTGCCTCGTTGTCGATTGGCGACTCGCGCAGTTGCGCGATGCTGCGCTCGAGCTCCCGCGCGCGATCCTCGACGAGCTGCAGCTCGACGGCCGTCGGCCGATACGCCGCGGGCGACCGCTGCGCCGGCGCGAGGGTAGCAGCGGCGCAGGCGAGAGGAACGAAGAGGCGTTTCATGGCCGGCGCAGCGCCTTGCCCAGACCCGTGTTCCCGGCCCGGTCGCGGACGCGGAACACGATCAGCCGCTCGCCCGCGCCGGGCTGCCCGCTCAGTTTGATCGTGAACGATTCTTCCTTGGAGTCGATCACGCCGTCGTCGGCGTTCAGCGGCCGCCACTCGCCCGCGTCGATGGCATAGTCGGCGCTGCGCAAGCCGGAGGTTGCGTCCGTTGCCTCGAAGCGGACGCCGGCGTCCGTCTCGTCCGACGTCAGGCGAACGCGCGGCGGCGTATGGTCGATGACCACCGGGCCGCTGATCTTCTCGTCCGTCAGCGCGCGGTCGGCTGGATTGACGCCGCCGTCGCTAACCGTCACGCGGAAGCGGTAGCGCCCGTCGGCCAGAGCGTCGCTGTCGATCGTCAGCTTGGCTGCGTCGATGTCGCGCTCGATCGTTTTCCAGGCGGTCTCGCCCTCGCCGCGAAAGGCGACCTCGGCGCGCAGAGCGTCGCCGTCGGGGTCTTCCGCCTTCCAGCTCACCGCCAATTTCCGCCGCGCGCCCCGTCCCAACTCCATTGCTTTGGTGCTCGTTACGGGGGCGGAGACCCCCCCGGAAGCCGAAACGGTGATGCTGTAGCTGCTGGTCGTGTCGGACGCGGCGGACTTCGCCCCGTTCGCTGTGTTCGTATCGGCGGCCTCCGGCAACACGCTGATCGATTTCACCACGGGGCGGGAATTCTGCGGCAGGTAGGTCAAGCGTACGGAGTCCAGCACGGCGCCGCCGGTCAGCGTCGCTTGCCACTGGATGAAACGCGCGGGCGGCGAAGCGATTGCCGCGCCCTCGGCCTCGCCGGCGGCTGCGGACCACGGGCTCCACGTGGCGTCCGGCCGGTAGGAGTTGCCGCTGCGCGTGCGCACGGCGATCGCTGCCCCCTCGGGCGCCGACCCTTGCCAACTCAGCCGCCCCCAATGCGACACGCCGCCGCTGTCGTGGACCGCCGTCTCGAAGACCCCGCTTCGCGCCGGCTCGGCGGCAAGCCGCAGCAGGTCGCCTCCGTGCGCGGAACCGAACAGCACGCCCCGCGCGGTTCGCAGCATTGCGGTGATTTGCGGCCGGTCCGTTTGCGCGACGATGTTGAGCCGCCGCCGCGGGTCGATTGCATAGATCCGCCCATCGCGGTCGCTGGCAAAGATCGCCTGCGAGCCTTGCGGGTCTTTGAGCAGGAGTCCCAGGACATTCTCTTCCGTCGACGACCACAGCTTTTCGACCGCTCTGCCCGGCTGCAAGCGCAGCACCGCGGCCCGCTCGAGGCCGTAACTGACCGCCGGCTGCGCATAACTGACGGTCGACGACGTCTGCGCTGCAGCCGCCGGGGCCGGAGCGGCTGCGATTTTGACCGCCGCCTGAGACTGTCCGGCGGCTTGCTGCGCCGCCGCCGCTTGTACCTGGATGCTCTGCAGCACGCGCTCCATGCCGCCGCCCATGGCCGCGAAATAGATCGCGCCGTCCTCGGCGGCCGCGACGGAGCGGATTTCCGGCAAATCCGAGTCGTATAGCGCAAAAGCGCGCTGCGGGCCTTCGATCCGGTAGAGAATGCCCGCCGGATCGGTCCCCGCCAAGAGCCGGCCCTCTGCGTCGAGCGCCAGACTCATCACGTGGCGCTGCCCGGAGTCGAACCACAGCTCGCCCTTTCCGCTGCGGTCGACGCGGTAGATTTTTCCCTTGTCGCCGGCGCCGACCAGCAACCCGCCGTCTCGGTCGAATACGAGCGACCAGATATACGTTTCCCCGGGATCGAAAAACTGCTCGGCTTCGCCGGATTTCTTGAGACGGTACACCTTCCCGTTGGGCGACGTGCCGGCGTACAGCAAGCCGTCCGGCCCCCAGGCCAGCGCAAACACCTCGATCTCCGGCGCTTTCCAAAGCTGCTTCCCCTTGCCCTGCTTGGAAACCGAGAAAACGGCGCCTTGATGCCCCGTGCCGAAATAGACGGCGCCGTCGGCGTCTTCGACGATCGTCCAGATGACCGACTGGTCGGTTTTGTAAACCGTGGACAATGCGGGGGCGGTGCGCAAGCGGCCTTCGCGGTCCAGCGCGACCCGCTCGAGCTTGCCGGCCAGGAAGTCGGAATACTGGGAAAGTTCCCAAATTTGGGTCGACGAAGCCCGCAACGGGTCGCCGAGAACCGCCATGCCCAAGAGGATGAGCCAAGTTGCAAGAGCCGGCCGCAGCTTCAATTTTGGGTCACCGTGAATTGCAGATCGACGCGGCCGCGGACAACGCTGTCGAACTCGCCGAGGGCCGCTTCGGCCAACGTCGAGGAAAGGTCTTGCGCCGCGCCCGCGCCGCGCCCCTCCGCTGTGGCCAGGACCGCCCGCAGCGACGCCGGCGGCGACGGCAGGCGCTCCGACTGGAGCCACAGCGATTGCTTTTGCCGCCAGACGCGGACGTACGCCCGGTCGCTCCTGCGCAGCCGGTTCACCAGCCGGATCATCTCGGCCGCGCCGCGCGATCTGCGCCCGGCGAGCAGGCCCCTCCATTCGAGGACGTTCAGCGACATGGCGTCCGCTACGGTCGCTTTGACTGCGCCCGGCGGCATCGAAACCGGAACGGGGTAGCGGAAACTGCGCTGCGTTTCGTTGCCGCCGGGGTCTTTCAAGACCGCCGTGATTTCGACGATTTCGCCCGGCCGCGCCTGCGGGGGCGCCGCCCAGGCGCGAACGATTTCGCTGTACTTGTCTTGCGCAGCCGCCTCGACGGCAACGTCGATGGCCGCCGGCCGCAACTCCGCGAAGCCGCTCTGCAGCAGGAAAGCCAGGGGGACGGCGGTCGCCAATGACGCATCGGCGCCCACGTTAGCGGCGCCCGAGTAAATATCGTCGAGAACGAGGTCGGGTTCGCCGCCCGCGAAGCGAACGGTTCCCTTGACCTTGATGGTCAGCGGCCCCAGCGCCCGCTCCGTCGCGTCGATCGCCGAGAATACCGCGAGCTGCAAGAGAAACGGCGTAAGCTGCGCATCGCGGACCAACTCCAGGTCGTAGGCGTGGGTTGCGCCGTCCGCGGAGCGCAGCCGGATCTTGCAAGGAACGAGGTCCGGCGCGGCGCCCAACTCGCCGGCGATGCCCGTCTCCCGGTCGAGAAAAATCTTGCCGATCGGGCCGCCCGCGCCCGTGATCTTGAACGAATTGTTGAGGTTCGGCACCAGAGCGAGAACCGAGGCGCGCATCATCGGCAACTCGGCGCCGCCGCTCGACAGGAAGCGGTGTCCAAAGGCGAACACACGGTTGCCGTCGACGTGCGTCACCGTCCCGGAGGCGTTGACTTGCAGGTCGCCGCGGATCAGTCCCACGGCGATCATCGCTCCCGGCTCGATCGGCCCGCCGGGGTCGGCGCGCAGCCCGCCGCCCGAGCCCTGGACGGGCCGTAGCCCCAGATCGCGCAGTTGACGGCCGAAAACTTCGGCGGTGCGGGCGCTGAATCCGGCCAGCGACACCGGCGTGGCGATCGGCAGGAACCCCGCCTCGTCCGCGCCGCGGCCGGCGGTCGGCCGTTCGAGTCCGGTCGCTTCGCGCAACTCGGCGAGCATGTCCAGCGGCGTGGCTTGCGCGCTGCGCTCCGGCCCTTCGAATCCGGCGACCATTTGCGCGATCGGTCGGATGCCGGCAATCGGCTCCGTGGCGAAGGGGAAGGTGAAAGCCACCGCGCCGGCGAGCTTGCCGTCGATGTACACCGGGCTGCCGCTCATCCCCGCCGGCACGCCGGTCTTTTCCAGTGGGCCGCCCGCCAGCCGCCCGACGATCAGCGATTGCCGCGGGCCGACGTTTTCCAGCACGCCGAGAATCTCGACGTCGAATTCTTCGATTGCAGACCCCGCGAAGACCGTGCGGCCGGTGGCCTTCATGCCGGCTTCGACGTTATCGAGAGGGAAAAACTGCTGGGCCGGCAAAAGAACCGCCGCCGCAGCCGCGAGAATCGCCGCGCGAAGCACGCCTTATTCTAGCGGAATCCTGGGGGAAACCGGCGAATTGGGAGCCGCCGCCCGTTCGTGCTCCAGCAAGAAGCGCTTGCGGTCGATGCCGCCCGCGTACCCGGTCAGCTTGCCCGCCGCCCCGACGACGCGGTGGCAGGGCAAGAATATCGAAAGGGGGTTGCGCCCGACCGCCGCGCCGACGGCGCGGCCGGCGCCGGGGCGGCCGAGCGCATCGGCCAGAGCGCCGTAGGCGCGCGTCTCTCCGGGAGGGATTGCCTCCAGAAAACGCCAGACCCGCTCTTGAAAGGGCGTTCCGCTTGGCGTCAGCGCAACCTCGTTTGCGGAAGCGAAGTCCCCCTCGAAATAGCGGGCCAGAAACGCCTCCGCCCGCTGCAGCCAGGGGTTGCCGTTCCTCGGCTGCCGCGTTTCCGGCGGAAAGCGCCGCTCCATATCGGCGGTCTGCGAATCGAAAAACGCCGCAACCAGCCCCTCGGGGCCGGCCAGTAGATGAATCGGGCCGAGCGGACTTTGAAAACGGCCGCATTGGACGTGCATGCGCTTTATTCTCTCATAACGGAGTCTTGTCCAATGGGGGCGTTTTATCCAATACAAGATGCGCCGAAGAGGGCGGAGGTTTTCCGGGGTTGCGCTCCATGCCTTGGGCCGCAGGGTCGAACGATTGAACATGGCCTGGGCAATCGGACGGCGGCAGTTGAGCGGAGACGGCAACTATCGCAAGCCCAGAGTCCCAACCCCGCAATCCAACTGTCCGCGTACAGCGGACGGCATTCCGTCTTCCCCCCGCCATGCGCGCCTTGCGGCAGACGCGGAGACTCGTTGCCGCCGCCGGCCGTCATGCTCGCTTGCTTTGCGCTCCGCCCGCCCGCCGGGATATTCCGTCAGCGTCCGTCCGCCTGTTTCTCCATCATGGCCACAATCACCGCTTCGGGGACCCCCGCCTCGCTCAGGGCGGCCAATGCTTCGGTCGAAAGGTTGAAGTCGCATTCGGACATCTTGATTTTCGTGACCATGACCAACTCGGGAAGCTTCTTCGCCACCATGTCGACAATATCGGCGTTGCCGATAACGGTCTCTCGCCGGGCTTCCGCCTTTGCGTCGGCCTTCGGGCGCGCAATCTGCAACGTTCCAAAGTCGACAACGATATCTCCCCGCGCTTCCTCGCACTCGGCAATCGCATCCTTGACAAGATCCGCGCCCGGCTTCAACTCGGCGGCCTTTCTCAAATGCTCCAGAGCCGCGTCGAACTCTCCGCGCACTCTGTACAAAACGCCCGCGTTGTAGAATGCATTCGAGCGAACAGTGGACTTCGCCTTCCGTTCGTTCATGCAGAGTTCGACATTCTGCGTCGAAAGTTCGAAAGCGCGTTCCACGTCTCCGGATTTCAGAGCTCGAACGGCGGGTTTCAAGTCGCATTGCCCCTTCTTATTCTCGAAGAATATGAACGCCTTGGTCTCCGTCCACGGGAAGAACATCCTGTAGATGTCCGTTACCGCCGCTTCGCGCACAACATCCAGTACGTCGGATTCGAACGGATGCGCAGGGACCCCTTCTTCCGATTCCTCGTATAACCCGTCACTGTAACTGAGTGGCGTCGCCCGGAAGACTCTTCCGTCCGTCAGATCGGCGACTTGGACCGATACCCGCAGGTAGGCTCGGGTCTCCGCCCGGTGGATCGTGGTCGTATCGGAGGCCCCTTTCTTGTCCTTGTAGGTGGGGCGCATCCGTTCGGTATCGCATCTCGATACATTTACGGTGAGCAGCGAAGAAGGCCCGAGTCGTTCGCCCAAGGCAGCCGCAGCCGCGCTGTCAACGCGCCCGCTGAAAGCGAAGTCTTGATCGCCGCCGGCGCGTTCTATATTCCGCCAGTCGACGATCTCGACTCCGTTCTCGGCGAAGGCAATGCCGAGGTCGTGGACGATGTCGTCGGCGCACGCGCCCATGGACGGACCGAAGACGATCTTCTCAACGTTTGTCAGGTCGTACTTCGGCTTGCGGTCGATCGACACGGGGATCGTGGGGTTCGTAAGCGCGCGCCAGCTTTGCGCGGTTTGTCCGCCGGCCGCGGATATCGAGCCGAGCGCGAGGCAGACCCCCGCAAGGACTCGCGGCCGCGGCCTGAAACCGACACGGAAGCGCCCCGCATTGCGAGCGGGCAACGAGGCCGGCGGGGGATTCGATTGGAGTCGTTGAACATGCATTTCAGTCTCCTTTCACATGGACGTTATGGGGCGGATATCGTTCGCGTATTCACTGCTGTCTGCGGACGGCGAGGAACGGCCCCACAGGGGTCGAGACGCCGTTTACGGTGGCGATAACGGCCGCGTCGCCGTCCCCGAGGCTTGGCGGCACGCGCACTACGAATTGGTAGAGGCCGGCGCAACAGGGGGCCGCGCCCGCATAGAAGACGTCCTGCGGCGGAACGGCGATGCCGCCGAAAGTAAACGAGACCGCGCCGGCCAGACCGGTCTGCATCCCTGGAATCCGGCCGGCCTCCAGCGGCGGCTCGGTCGCGCCGAAGCCTGTGCCGTATAGTGTGACGATCTCGCCCGGCTTGGCCGGGGTGAACGCCGCGCCCAGGTCGGGCGCTCCGGCCGGGTCGGGGCCGCCGCCGTGCAGCGCCACGATCGGATTGCGCCCGTTGGGGTTGCTCTGGAAGTTGAAAAACGCCGGCGAGACGGCTGCTGCTGCAGCCGTTGCCGCCGGGCTGTGTTGCTCGTCCTCCGTGCCGCAGCCGTGAATGACCTGAACCCGAACCTGCCCCGGCGCCATGTCGTGAGGCGCCTGGGCGTTGATCTGAGTCGAGAAGACCGCAAACAACGGCGCGCGTTGACCGTCGATCTCCAGACAGGTATCGGCGAGGTTGGCGGCAATCCCGCCCGCGGCGTCCAGCACGGGACTCGATACCTGCGTCCCCTCCGGCGCGAACTCTTGTCCGAAGACGGAGACGAGAGCGTTCGGAGAAATGAAATTCACAACCGGGGTTCCCGTGGCGAGCACGACGCCGCCCTGGGAGATCCGGGGAGCGGCGGTCCCGACCGGCGGCGGCGGCGCGCTGCCGAGCCTCACGCGGCGGATGCGGTGGTTTAAGAGATCGGCGATGTAGAGGCTGCCCGCTCCGTCCAGCGCTATGTCGATGGGGCCGAGTAGCCGCGCCGCGGTGGCCGGGCCGCCGTCTCCGCTGAACCCTCCTTGTCCGGTTCCCACAACGGTGGTGATCGTCCCCCCGGCGTCGACCCTACGGATGCGGTGGTTTGCGGCATCGGCGATGTAAAGGTTACCCGCTCCGTCCAGCGCCACGCCGAAGGGGAAGGCTAGCTGCGCCGCGGTGGCCGGACCGCCGTCCCCACTGTATCCTTGCCTCCCGGTCCCCGCCACCGTGGAGATGATCCCCGTGGAAGCGTCGACCTTGCGGATGCGGTCGTTGCCGACATCGGCGATGTAGATGTTGCCCGCGGCGTCCAGCGCCACGCGTACAGGGTAGTAGAGTTGCGCCGCGGTGGCCGGGCCGCCGTCTCCGCCGTAGCCTTCCCGTCCGGTTCCCGCGATTGTGGAGATGATCCCCGTGGAGGCGTCGACCTTGCGGATGCGGTTGCCTTCGCTCTCGGCGATATAGAGGTTGCCCGAACCGTCCACCGCCACGCCGCTGGAGGAGGACAACCGCGCCTCGGTGGCCAGGCCGCCGTCCCCGAGCGACGATCCACCCCCTGCCACCGTGGTAATGATCCCCGCGGCGTCGACCTTGCGGATGCGGTGGTTGGCCCTATCGGCGATGTAGAGGGCGCCTGAACCGTCCGCCGCTACGCCCGCGGGGTAGCGGAGCCACGCCCGAACCGCCGTCCCCGCCGTCCCCGAACCGCCCGGTTCCCGCGACCGTGGTTATGATCCCCGCGGCGTCGACCTTGCGGATGCGGTAGTTCCAGGAATCGGCGAAGTAGAGGTTGCCCGCGGCGTCCAGCGCCATGCCGTGGGGAAACCTTAGCTGCGCTTCGACCGCCGGGCCGTTGTCCCCTAACGACGATCCACCTCCCGCCACCGTGGTGATAATCCCCGTGTCGGCGTCGACCTTGCGGATGCGGTGGTTGTAGGAATCGGCGATGTGGAGGTTGCCCGCCCCGTCCACCGCCACGCTGCCGGGCGACCTTAGCAGCGCCTCGGTTGCCGCGCCGCCGTCTCCGACGTCTCCGGTTCCCGCAAACGTGTCGATGATCGGTTCGGACGCGGTCTGCCCCAGGGCGACCGCCGCCGGCAGCAGCGCGGCGAGGGCCGCTGCGCGGCCGGTGGAGAGTGAATAGTGGAGAGTGGAGAGTAAGACCGCTTGCGCGGGGCGGCAAGACCGCCGCGCGAAGCGGGGAAAGACGCGAAGAAGGGAAAGAGGAGACCGACGGAGGGGGAGCGCGCCGCCCGCGCTACACTTTATTGCTGACGGGCTGACCTTTTTTCATTATACACTATTTGCTCGAATCTCTACAACAGGAAAGTTGGCGGTTGGCCCCTTTTCACTACCCTCATTACCTCACAAACAGACGTATCAACGGCGTCGACTGCCGTCAACCGTGTTTCCATCGTCGATTGCGCACGCGTTGCTCTCCTCGAACTGCTCATGGGAAGGAGCTTCACCGCCTTGCCTAGAACCTATCTCAAATTAAAAGCCTTGAACTGAAAGCCAATCAACTATAAGAGCAACCCTTTTATTTTCAACACATTCGATTTTCGCTTCGTAGCTCGAATGCCGCGGAATATGATTTTGAGATAGGTTGTAGTTAGCCTAAGCGCCTTGCCAAATGCAATAGTAGAGATTGTAATTTATGACAATAACTAAAATTTATTATATTTATAAAAGTAAACGGCGCGGCAAGGCGCTTCGCGGCCGGTGGATAATGCATAGTGAATAGCAAGACCGCTGCTCGGAGCGGCCGGACCGTCGGAGACGCCGGGATACCTCCAAGCCGGGCCAAGGGGTCGATCTATCGGGATTCGGCAAGAGGCCGGGATTGCTTGCTCCGCGCCGGACGGTCCATCGAATCGAGCTTGCTCGGTTCTACGGTTTTGCAACGCCCTGAGTTCCTTCTACTTAACGGCTCGCATGGCAGGCCGCCGGAAGAGGGCCGGCGCTTGACATTCGCTGCCGGCGTTTGCGGAAATAGCGCTGTCCGCGTACAGCGATGGAGCCTTTGGGAGGGCCGCCATGAAGCGAACGATCGTCGGGTCCGTGGTTGCGGGGCTCGCGCTTTTCATCTGGGGATTTCTCTATTGGGGGCTGAACCCCCTGCCTTACGCCGCCTGGGGGCAGCCGACGGACGACGCCGCTCTGGGCGAATCCTTGAAGCGGTTTCTGCCCGAGTCCGGCACGTATTACGTGCCCGGCCCGCATCTGGACGACGACGAGGCGGCGCGGCTGCACGAGGCCGGCCCGGTCGCCTTCATCTTCTTTACCCGCGAGGGCGCAGACATGATGGACCCCGGCGTGATGGCGCTCGGGCTCGTTCACGGCATGGCCTTCGCCTTCCTGCTGGCGCTGGCGCTGAACAAGGCCGCGCCCGTCCTCGGCTCGTACGCGCAAGGCGTCGGGTTCTGCCTGCTGCTCGGCGTTGTGGCGGGGTTCTTTATCCATTTCGGCGACGCCGTCTGGTGGAGGATGGCTTGGGACTGGAAGTTTCACACGTTCCTTTACACCGTCACCGCGTTCGTTGTCACCGGCGCGGCGCGGCGCTGCTGAAGATCGGGCCGCCTGGGGCGCCTGCGGCGCCGGTGGATAGTGAATAGTGAACAGTGGATAGCAGGACTGCAGCGGTAACCGCGGCGCGCCCGCGCGTGCCTTTGGTATTTTGGAGCTTGTCATGCGCGGCGCCGCCCTTATATTTCCGGTATTGCTTTTCGGCTGCGGGCAGGCGTTCGGCCAACAACTCGACACGCAACTCCTGGGGGCGGTGGCGGACCCCGACGGCAGGCCGGTCGGCGGCGCGCCGGTAACCGCCATCCACTTGGAGACCGGCGCGGTCCGCGAGACGGCGACGGGCGCCCGCGGGCTATTTGCGTTTCCGGCCTTGACGCCGGGGATCTATGTCGTTGCGGTCGAGGTCGACGGTTTCAAGCGCGCGGTTCGAGAAGGTCTCGAACTGAAAATCGGCGATCGGCTTCGCCTGGAGTTCGCGCTGGAAATCGGCAGCCGCAGCGAGGAGATCACGGTTCGCGCGGCGCCGCCGCTGCTCGACGCGGAATCCGCCGCCGCCGGCAACGTCATTACCAACAACTACATCGTCAATCTCCCGCTCAACGGCCGGAATTTCCTGCAGCTTGCCTTGCTGGTTCCCGGCACGGTTCCCGCCGCGGCCGGCTCGCCGGGCACGGAGCGCGGCCGTTTCGCTTTCCAGTCGAACGGCGCGCGGGAGTCGGCGAACGCCTTTCTCTACGACGGCGTTTACGTTATCGACCCGATCCTCAACAGCTTCAGCTTCACGCCGCCCGTCGATGCGGTGCGCGAATTCCGCATCCAGACCTCGAACTCCGAGGCCGGCCTGGGGCGCAACAGCGGCGGTCAGATCGCCGTCGGCATCAAGCAGGGAACCAACGCCATGCACGGCACGGTCTATGAATTCGTCAGGAACGACCGGTTGGACGCGCGCAATTTCTTCAGCCGCCCGGACGACCCCGCGCCGGCGCTGCGGCGCAATCAGTTCGGCTTCTCGTTGGGCGGGCCGATCGTTCGCGACGCCGCGTTTTTCTTCGTCGATTACGAAGGGCTGCGCGAAGACCGCGCCGTCACGCGGACGACCAACGTGCTCACGCCGGCCGAGCGCGCCGGGGATTTCTCCAACAGCCTCGTTCAGGCGCCGATCGACTTTTTCAGCGGGCAGCCGTTTCCCAACGGCAAGCTGCCCTTCCTGCATCCGGTTGGGCAGGCTGTAGCCGGCCTGTATCCGCATCCGAACCGCAACGCCCCAGGGCAAAACTTCGTTGCCGCTCCGCTGGGAGACGACGGCACGAACAAGTTCGACATTCGCCTGGATCAACGCCTGGGAGCCGGCGGACGGCTTGCGGGGCGCTACAGCTTTTCCGACCGCGTCCGCTTCGAGCCCTACGCGGCGCAACAGTTCGCCGCCGTGCCCGGTTACGGCAACGACGTTCTCGAGCGCGGCCAGAACCTGATGCTCTCGGAAACCCAGGCGTTCGGCTCGAACCTGGTGAACGAGGTCCGTTTCGGCTTCAACCGCATCGGCAACCGCACGCTGCACCAGAACCGCGGAACCAGCGTCAACCGTCAGGTCGGGCTGCCCGACTTCGCCACGCGCGACCGCGACCTGGGCCTGAGCCTCATCCAGGTCACCGGATTTTCGCCGTTGGGCGGCGAGCGTAACAATCCGCAGGAAAGCGACGTGGACGCCTATCAGCTTACCGATACCCTGAGCTACTCCAAGGGCCGTCACCTCGCCCACTTCGGTTTCGAATACCGTTGGATCGCGCAAGACGCTTTTCGCGACGTGCTCTCGCGCGGCGAGATGAGCTTCACCGACCGGGCGTTCACGCAGAATGCGCCGGCCGACCTCCTGCTCGGACTGCCCACGTTTACGCTGGCGGCGCGCAGCGATACGGCGCAAGCGGCGCGCACGGGGGCGGCGAACTTTTTCGCCGCGGACTCCTGGCGGGTCTCCCGCCGCCTGACGCTGTCGCTGGGGCTGCGCTACGAATACAACCGTCCCGTCTTCGACGCCAACGACACGGCATCGGTCTACGATCCGGCGACTTTTTCGATCGTTCGACTCGGCGCGAACGGGATTTCGCGCAGCGGGTATGCGCCGGACAGGAACAATCTCGCGCCGCGAATCGGCCTCGCCTGGCGTCCCGGCGGGACGGAGAAACTCGTGGTGCGCAGCGGCTGGGGACTCTATTACAACTTTTCCGATCTTGCCGCCGGGCAGGGCATCTACTTCAACCCGCCGTTTTTCAACTCGCTGCTGTTTTTTCCGTCGCAGCAGGCTCCGCTGACCATCGACAACCCCTGGCCCGAGGGGCAAGCCGCGCCGCTTCCGCCGAGTTTGTCCACATACGACCCGCATCTCCGCACGAGCTACGCCCAGCAATGGAATTTTTCGGTGCAGACAGAGCTCTTGCCGGAAACCGTCCTGACCGTGGGCTACAACGGCTCGCGCGGAACCAAGCTGCTCGGCGCGCGCGACATCAATCAGCCCACGCCTAGCCCGGCGCAGCCGAACCTGCGGCCGTTGCCGCAGTTCTCAGACATCAACCAGATCGCCTCGGCGTTCGACTCGGCCTACCACAGCTTGCAAGCGCAATTCCGCTGCCGCTTCCGCGGTGGGTTGACCGGCCTGTTTGCTTACACCTGGTCGAAGTCGATCGACAACGCCTCGAACTTTTTCGTCTCTTCCGGGGACGCCAACTTTCCGCAGGACAGCAACAACGTCGCCGCTGAGCGCGGCCGGTCAAGCTTCGATACGCCCCACCGCTTTGTCGGCAGCTTCGCCTACCGGTTGCCGCTCGGGACCGGGAAACGCTGGCTGCCGGGCGTTGCCGGCGCGGCGGCGAAGCTCGTCAACGACTGGCAGATCAACGGCATCGTGTCGATGCAATCCGGTCAGCCCTATACTGCGTATCTGCCGGGCGAGTTCGACAACTCCAATACCGGCCGGTCGATCTTCGGTTTCGGGGCGGGCGACCGGCCGCATGTCGTCGGCAATCCCAATCTGGCCGACCCCGACCCGCAGCAGTGGTTCGACGCCGGCGCGTTCGCTCTGCCTCCCTACGGCTCGTTCGGCAACGCCGGGCGCAACATCATCGGCGGTCCGGGCTTGGCCAACGTCGATTTTTCACTGCTCAAGAATACGCGCATCGGCGAGAGCGCCAAGCTGCAATTCCGCGCCGAGTTCTTCAATCTGCTCAATACGCCGAATTTCCTCAATCCCAACATTTTCTTCGCTACGCCGGGCTTCGGGCGCGTGCTTGCCGCCCGCGACGGGCGCGAGGTTCAGCTCGGCATCAAGTTTATTTTTTAAGCGCTGTAAACGGCCGGATGCTTTGTGCGGTCCCGCGTCAGGATTTTGAGGCGTCACGGCTTCGATGCGGGTGACTCGGTCGGCGGTCCAGCGGCCGTCGACCCCGACGCGCTGAAGGCGAAGGCAGCTAAAAACAAATTCCGCCCGACCGGAGAAAAGCGCCTTGAATTCTTGCGCCAGATGAGAGTGGTCGGCCCCGAGGGCAAGGCGAGCGCAACCCACCGCCGCGCCGGCGAGGCGGCTGCCTTTAACCGCGAGGCGCTCCACCGAGCGGCATTCGACGACGAAGCCGCGTAGCGGTTTTCTTCACTCTTCCACTGTACGCGGGCGCGTCCGCGTACAAAACTGGTGCGGAGAGGGGGACTCGAACCCCCAAGGGATTGCTCCCACTAGCACCTCAAGCTAGCGCGTCTGCCAGTTCCGCCACCTCCGCAATTGCTGTCCGACCGCCGCCGCGGCGTCTGCGATTACTGTTCGTTTTCAGCGTCCGCGGCCGGCTCCTCCGTGTCCGCCGGAACGGCGGGCGCGGGTTCCGGCGCCGTCTCGGGTTCCTCCGCGGCGATTCCGCTGCGTTCGATCACCGATTGGCCCGCCCCGACGTTGCGGCCCTGCCAGATGCCGAGAGTAATCGATGTCAGCATGAACAGAACCGCGGCCGTCGTCGTCGCCTTGGAGAGAATCGTCGCCGCGCCGCGCGGCCCGAAGGCCGTCTGTGAGCCCATGCCGCCGAAAGCCCCCGCCAGATCGGCGGCCTTGCCGCTCTGCAGCAGCACGACAATAATCAGAAAGAAGCTCACCAGCACGTGCAAGACCGTCAATAGCATCAGCATCGCTTTCTCCTACCGTTACGCTCCGGGACGCAACCCGCCGCGCGCCAGCGCCGCGAACGATTCCGGCTCCAGGCTCGCCCCACCGACCAAAACGCCGTCGATCTCTTCTCGCGCCATCAACCCCTCGACGTTAGCAGGCTTTACGCTGCCGCCGTAGAGGATGCGCAGATTTTGGGCGGCTTCGGCGCCGAATCGCTCGGCGACCAGAGCACGCAGAATGCGATGCGCTTCCGCGGCAATCTCAGGGGTGGCGGTGCGGCCCGTCCCAATGGCCCAAACAGGCTCGTATGCAACGATTATACGGCAAAACTGCGCGGCGGTCAAAGCCCCAAGTCCGGTCAAAAACTGCTCGCGGAGCACGATCTCGGTGTTGCCCGCGTCGCGCTGCTCCAAGGTCTCGCCGACGCAAACGATGGGCGTAAGGCCCGCTTCGAGCGCCGCCAGGGTCTTGAGATGGACATTGCCGTCGGTTTCGCCGAAGTAGCGGCGGCGCTCGCTGTGGCCGACGATGACGTGGCTGCATCCTACCGCCGCGATCATGCGCGCCGAGATCTCGCCGGTGAACGCGCCTTCCGATTCCCAGTGCAGGTTCTGCGCGCCGATCTTGACCGCGCTGCCGCGCGCCGCCTCGACGGCCGCGGCCAGCGCCGGAGCGGTCGGAGCAATGACGATCTCGCAGCCGGCGGCGCCGGCGACCAGCGGTTTCAACGTTGCCAGAAAATCCGCCGTTTCGGCGGCGGTCTTGAACATTTTCCAATTGCCGGCAACTACTGGGGTGCGCACAAATCCTCCGCCGCAACTTCGAGAGCTTCTTCTGTCGGGGTAACGGACGAGACGCCGCCCGGAACCCTAAGGATACTACAGGCCCAATGGTAGCTATACCCTGCCGTGCCTGGCTTTGCGCGCTATTTTCCGCCGGCGCTCCACAACATGTCCTGCCGGTATGACAGCAATCTGTTGAACCGATCCTGGTTTTTCTTCCCGACGCGCACCGTGACCGCCCTCGGCCCGTCCGTGAACGTATAGTTCGCAGGCCTTGCCGGAATGGCTGCTATTGCAACCGCGACGCCGGACATGATGCCGATCGCTTTCCATGCCGTCCTGGCCGTAATCACGGCGTCTCTGCCTTCGGACCAGCGACTCGTACAGGACGAACTGTAATCTGTGTAATAGCAATCCGTCCGATAACCCGGTTCCACGGAAATCGCAAGACCGCCGACAACCGCGGCACCGAGAAGCAAGCCGAGGCCGGCCGCGCCTCTTCGTGTGTCGGCATACCGATCTTCGTCATACTCCGCATCGAAGCCGGAGAACGCCGCCACCAGCGACCGAGTCTTCCTGCTGTACACTTCAATGCCGTTATCGCCAACGTGGACTGCGGCTTTTCGCCACTTTCCATCGAGTGTCTTGTACGACACGCCTCCTCTGTCGAACCACTCGGCCTGCATTGCGCCCACGCTCAGCGCGCCGAGCACGAGGCCTCTGCACAGTCCCGTCATTTCCTTCGCTCTCCTTTCCGGCCGATCCGTCGATCCATTCGTGCGGCCGCGGGCAAGCGCCGCCTACAACTTGGATGGAGTGTCTGCGCCATGTGTTTCGGCTGTTGGGGTTGTAGCGCACAAACCTGTCCCCCTCGGCAGAACCGCCGCCGCAGGGGCGGGCTCCGTGAAATGAAACCGTGCGCCGGCCCGACGCAGCCGATCGATTTCTTCAGACGGCCGACCGCTGGTTCAAGCTTCGCTGCTGCTCTTGCTGTTGAACGGCGCGTTCGGACTTTGGGCGGCCTGGCAAATGGATACGCTTTCGGCCTCGCTTTGCTCACGGCGTTTACGTTTCGAGCGTGGGGGTTGATGCGCCCCGGCGGACTCAAGCTGCCGCATCGGCTTGCGGCGCGGCCAACGTCGGAACAGTCGGAGCAATGACGATCTCGCAGCCGGCGGCTCCGGCGACCAGTGGTTTCAACGTTGTCAGGAACTCCACCGTCTCCGCGACCGTCTTGAACATCTTCCAATTGCCGGCAACTACCGGAGTGCGCACAAATCCTGCGCCGCAACTTCGAGCGCTTCTTCTGTCGGGATAACGGACGAGACGCCGCCCGCAACATTCGGGATACTATACGGCCGCTGGGCGGTCGCGGGCCATGAGCCGCGGGTCTTTTTGATGTGCGAGCGTCCTCACTGCCCGCCGGGCGGCTTCAGACGCCCCCGAAGAGCGCCGGCGACTCCGTGTCGTCGAACGGAAACTGCAAGCTGCCCGGCGAGTTCTCGATCCCCAGGTACCGGCGCAGCGCCTTGTGAATGTGCCTCGGGTGAAGCAACATGCCGTTCGCATCGTCTCGCCGCAAAGTAAGCGGATCGATCCGTTTCACGAAGTGCATCTCGTCCGTCTCTCCGATCACGCGGTTCGTCCAAGGCCGGTTCTTTTCCATGACGATGAAACTGCCGATCGGCCAGTGATCCTTGCCCCTGTTGTCGTTGTAGAAATTCATGCGTCCGAAATCGGAGCCCATGACTACGACCAAGCGGTCGGCCACGCCGTGCATCTCGGCGTAATCCCAGAGCGCATCGACGGCTTCCGTCAGCCTCGCCAACAGCCAGTGATGGTCGGCATCGTGATTCTCGTGCGTGTCGAAGCCGTCCAGGAACAGATCGGCGCTGACCGCCACGCCCGCCTTGAAGGCCAGCACCGCCAACTGGGCCTGCCGTTTCAGCGTACTCACCAAGTGCCCGCGTTGCTCGACGGCCTCCAATCCCTCCTCGACGGCCGGAATGGTTGCCGCAAATTCGCGCAGCCCCTCGCCGGCCTCGCGGGAAACCGCGGCGCGATAAAGATCGCGGTTCCGCGCCGCGCGCGGCAACAGGTTCGGCGCCGCCGTCAAACGGGCGGCGCCGGCCTGCCAAAAGGCGCGCAGCGCCTGCCAGTCATCTTTCTGGATATACGGCTCCGCGCCCGGATGCGCGCGGGTTTCCGGCGCAAGGATGCCGCGCGCCGCGCTCGGCTCGTCCAGCCGCGTGTAAACGGCAAGTCCGGCGGGGTTGGCGTAACCGCCGAAGCTGAGATAGGGCATGGCCAGGCCGAAACCGTAGTGCGCGGCGAGCAGCGCCGTGGTCGTGGGGTATCCTTCGGCAAGCCGTCCGCTCCAATTGTGTACGATGCCGGCGTGATGCGCGTCGGTCTGCGCATCGACGCCGTTCACAACGAGCATCCTCACGTAGTGCTTTTCGAAAAACGCCGTGTTGGCGGCGCAGGGCGCGTAGGGGATATTCCCCGCTTGGCGAATCTCGGCCGTTTCGGCCCAATGGTTGATCGCCAACTCGCCGGGCATGTTCGCTTTCGGATCGCAAAAGCTGGTTGGATCCCAGCCGCCGCCGGCCTGCACGAATACAAAAAGCTTGCCGCGGTAGTCTGCGCCGCGGGCCAGCGGCAAGCGGAACCGCGCTGCCGCGCCGGCGCCGAGCGCTGCCTTGATGAAGTCTCGACGGTTCACCGCGACGCCTCCTAGAGATACAAATACCGATAATCGGCTAGCAGACCGGCCAGAACCACGACCCACGTGCGCGCGGCGTAGGTCGGGTCTTCCATGTCGAAATTCCAGGAAGACTCGACCCGCCGCCAATTGATGCTGCTGTCGCCCCATTCGTCGCTGACGACAACATCGTCGAGGACGCCGTCGAAGTAGGCCATATCGTCGATCGGACAGGCGGTTTTTGCGTCGCGGAAATGACTGCCCTCCGTGTTGCGCTTGCGCTGCCACACGGCGGCAAAGAGCCGATACGCCGCCTCGACGTCGGGAGAATCGACGGTTACGCTTACGCCGAAAAGCTTCCAGTGCAGCTCGGCCAGCTTGCGCCGGATGCGCGCCGCTCCCGCGCGGGTTTGCGGCGTATCGCCGGCGCCGATGCCGGCGAACAGCCGCCGCCGGCTCTGCGGCCAGATGAAGAACTCGCGCATGACCACCGCGCAACTGACCTGGACGGCATGCGCCTGGGCCACCGCAGCCATCAACGGCGTCAGGGCGCCCGCCCGCGCGAACACTCCATTCGAGTCGATCCCTCCGTACAGGCGCTCGTGGGCGCCGCCGCGTTGCTCGCCTTCCCCGTCCAGGTGTCCGACCTCGTGGACAAATCCGCTGGTGCGCCGCCCCCACCTGTAGCCGGTGAGCGCAGCGGTTTTCCGCGCCAATTCCTCCGGCGTCAGCAAGCGCTCGACCCCGGCATGCCGCAGGGCGGCGGTGCGCAGGGGGTCGGCGTAAGCCGCCGCTTCCGCGCGGAACCAGGGAGAAAGCGCAATTTCCACGAAAAGATCCTTGGCGTTGTAAGCGGGGCCGCCGCCGAATCCCTTGCGGAAGCCCGCCGCCAGCCGCTCGATTGCAGCGGCCTGCGCGCGCGCCGCGGCCGCCCGGCCGGCGGAATCGGGGTCGGCGGCGTCCGCCGGGGGTTTGACGATTTCCGCGCCGAGAATCGCCGGCCACCAGAACTCGACGGACGCACGGGCAAACCGCCGGTCGGCGGCGATCTGCGCGGCAAGCCACTGCAGGCTGTTGTCGGAGTCGGGAGCCAATCTGCCGTCGAAGCCCGGCGGGAGCATGTCGCGGTACCAAGTGTCCCCGTCGCGGTACGGCGACGGGCTCGCGTCCGGGGGGGGGGTGTACGACTCCGCCAGCGAGTCGATGCCGCCGAAATTATTTTTGTACGCGCCTTCCTCGGCATAGTTTTGAAACGTTCCCGCAACCGGATCCATGATGTCGTGGCAGCCCGTGCAGGCGGGGCTGCTCAGCGTGGGGTTGGCTGTATCCGCCGGGAGCAGCGCTGCCGGCGGACGCGCGGCCGATGCGGCGATATCGACGCCCAGAAAGTGCAGCAGCGTCCAGCGCGCCCGCGCGCGGTTGCGGTTCGCCGCCGTGGTCGGATAGCGTTTCAGGAAAACGAGGGCGTTGAGGATTCCCGCGTGCGGGTAGTGCGTCGCCAGGTTTCCCCGATTGACGATCCTTGTGCCGTATTGGCTGTCGTACTTCGTGCGCTTCGCATTGTCGTTCCTGTAGTAGCTGAAGATTTTCGACGGGACGAATTCCGTTGCCGCTTGGGGGTTGTTGGAGCGCGCCGCGTCTCCGTAGGCCGCGGCGGCCGGCGGGTTGGCCATGACGTAATCCGCGGTCAGGATTTCGGTGTACGGCAAATCGTTTTCGACAACGTGGGCGATGAGCTCGAGCGGAGCGCGGGCCAGGCCGTATTGCGTTGCCGACTCCCAGGTCGCATAGAGCGGATCGTCCGCGGCGCGGCGGTAGCCGCGGGCGATCGCCTGCCGCGCCATTTCCCAGTTCCGATCGGCCAAGTCAACAAGATTGGTTTCCAGCGAAAAGTCGAGTACGGCATCCAGATGGCGGTCGGTCAATAAGCGGTCGTTGCTTGCCCGAATCAAGAAGTCGTGAAACCCTTTTCCGGTCATCAGCTTGCGCAGCGCAGCGCGCAGACGCGGCAGACCGCCGCCGGCGACGGACGCGGTTTCCGCTGCGGTGGGAATCCGCCCGGCGAAGATCAGCGCGGCTCGGCGCAGCGTCTTTTCGGGCGGCGCCGGGGTCACGCCTGCGAACAGCGCGTCCGGGTCGAAGGCGGCTTCCCGTTCGAGCATCCGCAGGAAACGCTCCATATTCGCGAAGTCGGCGGAGCCGGCGGGCACTTGCGCTCCGCCCCCGTGGCCGATGCCGCGGATCTTGTTCAGAATCGTGTCGGCGCCCGCGGGGACAGCCGCGACAAAAGCGCGGAACGCCGCCAGGTTTTTCGCCTCGTGGCCGGCCGTCGCCGCCGGCGAGAACGCCAGACGGGTATGCCCGGACAGACCTCCCGGCACATGGCAATGGACGCACTTCGCCTGCACGACCGGAGCGGACAGGTATTTTCTGAAAAGGGCTTCGGCCTCGCCCACCGGAGGGGCGGCGCTCTCCGGCTCGCTCTTAGACCGGGCAAAACGGGCGGCGAAGGGCCGCCTAGCGGCGTCCGGCGCCGGGGCGAAGCCCAATACCGGGCAGGACGCCTCGCCAACGGCAGCGCCCGCCCCGCGCGCATGCGCCCGTTGGCTTTGCAACTCCCGAGCCGCCCGCGCCCGGTGGATCTGTTTTTGCTCGATCCTTAATTTTCGAACGCGGGCCGCGGCCTCGGCGTAGCCGGGAGAAGGGGATTCCGCGCCGGCCAAAGAGGCGCAAACCGCGGCAAGCAGCAGCCGGCCGAGAAACCAGGGGCGCAGACCGCCCGACGGGGCTGCGCGGCGGTTTCCCATCTCGCTCTCCGGCCGCCCAACGGGCTAGTTTTTTGTCCGCACCAGGCGGAAACCCAAGTACGGGAGGCGGAGACCCTGCCCGGAATGCGCGCGGGCCGAAGCGCGGCTGTGGGCGGCTTCGTGGAAAAAGCTTCCGCCGCGGCGAACGCGGCGGCCGCTCGTCGCAGGTCCTGTCGGATCCGTCGCCTCGCCGCCCGAGTAGGGGCCGTAAACGTCCTGCACCCACTCGTACACGCCGCCCAGCATGTCGAACAAGCCCCAAGCGTTGGGCTGCTTCCGCCCCACGGGTTGCAACTCGTTCCCGCTGTTGCCCTTGTGCCAGGCGATCGCATCCAGATCGCCGTAGCGGTCCCCGGTCGTGCCCGCCCGCGCCGCGTACTCCCATTCCGCCTCGGTCGGCAGCCGGTACGTAAACTCAGGGTCGCGGCCGTTGAGCCTCATGAGAAACGTTTGAACCTCGTCCCAGGTCATGTTGTCGGCCGGGCACCCGACAGTGCAATCGGGGTCGTCGTACGGGCTGGGACCCATGATGATTTCCCATGCCTCTTTGGTCACTTCGTATTTGCCCATCTGGAAATCCCGGCCGATGCGCACCCGGGTCAGCGGCCGCTCGTCGTCGGCCGCTTCGGCGCTCTCCGAGCCCATCGTGAACTCGCCGGCGGGCAAGGGCAGGAAGCAGCCCACCAGAATCGAGCATTCTTCCGGACCGGCCGGCGCCGCCGCCGCAGACGCCAGATGCAGCGTGGTTTCGTTGGAGGCGATATCGTCGAGCGTGACCGACAGCGGAACCGCCCCCGCCAAGCCATCGTCCTGCGGCACGCGGGCATTGATCTGCCACAGGCCGACGAAACCGGGCGCTAGGCCGCTGAAGAGCACTTCCGCCTCGACGCCGCCGATAAAAGCCTTCGTGACGCCTGTCACCACGGACACCGGATTGCTGCCCGCCGCGGCGCCGTCGGCAACCGGGGGATCCGTCGCGCCCGGGCCGACGCCGTAGAGCACGATGACCTCGCCGCGGGCGGCGGGACTCGCGCTGCTCACCAGTGAGTTGTCCGCGCCGTGCAGGGCAATCGCTTCCCGCTCCGGCGACTGCGGGTTGTGAATGATGCCCGGATCCGCCGCGGCCGCGGTGAGCGTCCCCGCTTGCGCCGCGGCGCCGTCCACCACAAGCTGCACGGGAACCGGCGTCCCCAAGGACACGCCGCTCGGAACCTGAAAGTTGATTTGCCCGGAGCTGACGAAGAGAAGAGGCGCCGCGGTTCCGTCCACGACGAGTTGCACGCCGGCCAGAGCCGCCGGCAAGGGCAGGCCGTCGGCGAGCGTAGTCTCGACCGCGACCGGGCTACCCAGAAAAGCGGAGGCCAGGCTGCCCGGCGCCACCGGATGCTCGGCGCGGAAGCCGGCTGCATTGACCACTGCGACCTGTGCATGGGCTGCAGCCGCGAAAACCGCCAACAACGCCGGCGCAACGACCGCGCGCATGCTTTTCGAGAACAAGGTTGGAGCCATCGCCTTATTAACTTCCTTTCTGCAAAATTGTTGCAAAGTATCGTCTCCGCGGTCGATTCTTCTCCGCTCGAAATTCTAACGCTTCCCGCCGTTCGGCGATGCAGAGGCCGCAGGCTGCGGAGGCGCGTTGGCGATATCCATGAAATTGATTTGCTCGTAGACGAACTCGACGGGCGCGAACAACTCGAGTTCGTAAGCGCTTGTCCAGTCTCTGTGCAGCGCCAATGCGAACGTGTCCGGCGGGTCGACGAAGAACCTCACCGTATAGGAATCGGTTGGTTCCCCCGGTAGAGCCACGTTCCGCGCGTAGTGCAGGTTGTCGGTCAAATTGACGTGCGGGACGAGAGTGGCGAAATTGTTCTTGCCTGTCGTTTCGTTGGTGATCTGCGCATAAACGTTCAAATACGCTACGAAGCCCCCGGGAGGAGCGCCTTCCGGAATATGGGCCGCGTCGCTGCCCCAGTTCGCCCGAGCGGCGATGCGGATATCCGCGAGGGCTTCCGCCAAATGGGCCTCATCGGGCAGCGGACCGCCGGGCGCCGCGCCCGCGAAAATCATGACGATGCCGGGAGTGAGTCTTTCCTGGCCCAGAACGAGACCGGGGCCGCTATGCTGCGGCGCGATCTGCAGTGCAGCCTCGTTGGCGGGGACGTCGTCGAGCGTAACCAGCAGCGGAACCGCTCCCGCCGAGATGCCGTCCCGCGGTACGCGGACATTGATCTGCCACAGGCCGACGAAGCCCGGCGCCAGTCCGCTGAAGAGCGTTTCCGCTTCGACGCCGCCGATAAAGGCCCGCGTGACGCCGACGGGCACGGACACCGGATCGCCGCCCGCCGCGGCGCCGTCGGCAACGGGGGGCTCCGTGGCGCCCGGACCTACGCCATAGAGTACGACGATCTCGCCGCGGGCGGCGGGACTCGCGCCGGTCACCGGCGAATTGTCCCCGCCGTGCAGCACAACCGCTTCCCCCGTCTGCGGGTTGTGGACGATTCCGGGGGCCGCAGCAGTCGCCGTGAGCGTCCCGGATTGCGACTCGGCGCCGGCGACGACAAGCCGCACGGGAACCGGCGCCCCCAGAGTAACGCCGCTCGGAACCTGAAAGTTGATCTGTTCGGCGTTTACAAAGAGAAGGGGCGCCGCGGTGCCGTCCACGACGAGTTGCACGCCGGCCAGAGCCGCCGGTAGGGGCAATCCCTCAGCGAGTGTCGCTTCGACTGTGATCGGGCTGCCCAGAAAAGCCGTGGCCAAGCTTCCCGGAGCCACCGGGCTGCCGGCGCGGAAGCTGGCCGCATTCACGACCGAAACCTGAGCATGGGCCGCGGCCGCAAAAACCGCGAACAGCGCCGGCGCCATTGCAATGCGAATGATTTTGAGGGACAAGGTTGCAGCCATTGCCTTACCTATTCCTTGCTGAATCTGAGAGTTTCAGAGGATGCTGCGGAAACCGTCCAAAGGAAGAGACCGCCGGCCAAGCAAACGCGGGCGGCGCAGCCCCGCCCGCATCCGCGATGCCTGCTACTCTCCGCCTGGAGCCTTGTTCGGAACCTCGAAGGCCGATTTCCGCGGCGGCGCCGTGGCGATATCGAAGAAATCCACGTTCTCGTAGGTGAATTCCTTTCTGGGGAACAGCCTGTCTCCGTACTCGTTGAGCCAATCCCTGTGCAGCGCCAGCGTATGCTTGTCCGGCGGGCTGACGAAGAACTTCACGGTGTATAAGTCGGTTTGCTCTCCCGGCAGGGCGATGTTCCGCGCGTAATGGAGGTTGTCGATCAGGTTGAGGTGCGGCGTGAGAGTGGCGAACGTTTCCTTGCCGGTAGTCTGGTTCGTGACCTGTGCGTAAATGTTCATATAAGCAACGAAGCCCGCAGGCGGAGTGCCTTCCGGAATCAGGGTCTCGTCGGCATTCCAGTTCGCCCGGGCTTCGATATGGACATCCGTGAGTTCCTCCTCCAAGTGGGCTTGTCTTGGAGTGACCGCGTCGCGCACCGCGCCCTCGAAGATCAGGACGATGCCTGGGTAGAACGATTCTTCGCCCAAGACGAGCTCCTGAGCGGCCACGGGCGCCGCCTGCATGAAAAGCATGCCGATCCCCGCCAGCGCCAGCGCGGCGGCCGGGGCTGATCGGCCTCTTGTTGTGTTCTGCATTCGAATATTTTTCCTTTCTCGTTTCGATTTCGGCGCAGCTTTGCGCCTTGCGACCCGCGCGGCAGCGTACGAAAAGACGCCCAGCCGGTTCGTTCTGCGCCGCGCCAAGCGCGGCGGCGAGAATTCTCCAAGCGCCTTTGCCTGCGTGCCTTTTGCAAGTCTCCTGCAAATATACCCGAATGATTGCATGGGTTGCAACAGGAAATGTATTTTTTTGTAATTCTGTTGCAAGTATGTGTTGGAGGGCAGCCGGAGACGCCCCGTGGGCAGCGGATAGCAAGACGGCGCGGAGCAAGTTTCTCGGCATCCGCCCCGATTCTCTTTGCGGCCGGCGCTGCGCTCCCTGTCGGGGCCGCCTTGCGTTGAAAATGCCGCGGGCGGTTTTTCACTCCCACCTCTATTCCAATCGAAAGATGAGCCTGAAGAGGAGCGGGGGAACTGTGGGTAGGGGCAGTGTAGCAGAGGAGACGAGAGGGCCGACAGAGGAGAGCGCGTAAGCGGGGCGCCGTTGCTCCGCGCTCACCACGGCAGAGCGAGGTTCTCGCAACTGTGCTGCAAATCGCACAAGCGGGTCTGCAGCCGCTCGGCGAAGTCCGTGTCCGAGTACGCTTGAGCCTGCGCTTGCAACTGGGCCAAGGTCACCGCCGCGCGCAGTCCGCGCTGTTCGGGGGGTAATGCTGCGAGCGCCTCCAACGGTGTGCGCCAGTGCTGGTAGACCTTGCGCAGCTTGCCCTTGCGGTCAGGCCGCAGCACGGCGAAAGCGCTCGGTCGATGATAGTTCCCGTAGGGGTTGAGCCACTCCCGGTAGAAGGCCTGAATCTGCGCCGTGGCCGCCGAGGGCAGAAAGCGGTAGCCCATCCATTTGGCGCCACCGAACCGTTCTTCGACTCCACCAGGGCGTTGTCGTTACTGCGCCGCGAGCGTGACTTGGTGAACTCGATGCGCAGTTTCTCCAGCAAGGCTGCTGTCCTGTGGTTGATGGACTCGCTGCCGTTGTCGGAATGAAAGCCGCGCACGAGGAAAGGGAACTGTTCCAAGAGTTCTGCGAGCGCCGGCGCGAGGGAGTGCTCGCTGATCCGTTCGACGCAGCCAAGTACTTGCCATTGCGTCACTGCGTCGACCAGGTTGATGGTGTAGGCGCCCTTTGCGCCGTCCTGTTCGGGCGAATGCACGGTGTCCACGCGCAGGTAGCCCGGACGCCCTGCGGGGCGCGGTTGGCGGCGTTCGCCGATGGCCGTCGGTGTCGCGCGGGTCTTCTCCAGGCGCAGGCGCCGCCGGCGGTAGAGGCGGCTGCGCCGCAGATTGTACAGGTGGGCCACCGACAGCCGGGCCAAGCGGGCGAACTCGCGCCGCCCGTGGAGGGCGAACTCACGGCGCAAGATGGCGCAAGTGGCCGGCCCCGACAACTGCCGGTGAGCCTCGTCCACGCGCGCCAACAGCACGATGTCCGCCCGCGTGTAGAGCGTCGGGAAACGCCGTCGCCGGTAGACTGTCGGGCGCACCGTGCGCTCGCCTAGAAACTGCCCGATCAGCCGCGTCGTCTGGGCCCGGCTCAGCCCGCTCAACTTCTGCAAGAAGCGCCGCAACAGACCCTTCGCCGCGCGGCCCTGCTCGGCCTAGTGGTGTTTGCATAACACGGCTTCGAACAAGCGATACCGCGCAGCCCGGCTCTCCGCCCGAAACGCGATGCTTTCACTGCCGGCCAGGAAGGCCTCGATCTGCTCCAAACTCAACCTCTCGACTTGCTGCATGGCGACTCCCATCGCCCACAGCTTGCCCCGCTCCTACCTGTCCCCCTCCAACCTCTTCAGGCTCATCTTGTGTTGGAATCGGCCCTCCCTTCAGGCTCATCTTGTATTGGATAAGACGCCCAACTGTTCTCCGCCGCGGGTTCTATAGAATACGAAGATCGTGCGGCGGTCCGAAGCAGCCGATCGATTCCTGCAAGCGGCCGACCGCTGGTTTCAAGCTTCGCTGCTGTTTCTGCTGCTGAACGGCGCGTTCGGACTTTGGGCGGCCGGGCAAATGGATGCGCTTTCGGGCCTCGCTTTGCTTGCGGCGTTTGCCTTTCGAGCATGGGGCTTGACGCGCCCCGGCGGACTCAGGCTGCCGCATCGGCTTGCGGCCGCGCTCACGGGTGCGGTCGTGCTGTTCTATCCGCTGGATTTGTACTTCCTGCAGGGCGGCGACTTCACCGCCTCTACCGTGCGGCTCATGCTGTTGTTTACGGCGCTCAAGGTTTCGATCGCCGAGACGGGGCGCGACTATTTCTACTTGGGCATTTTGGCTTTCCTGCACCTGCTGACCGCGGCGATGTTCGCCGGCGGGCCCGGCTACTTCGTCCTGCTGGCGGTTTTTACGGTCACCGCGATTTTCTGTTACGGCAGCTTTGCGCTGCGCCGCTTCGCGCGCGCCGCCGAGCGTCCGGCGCTGAGCTCGGGCGCGCTGCAAGGCTTTGGCGCCCTGCGCCGCCTCGGCTCGTTTGCGGTTTTGTTTGCCGGCGGGGCGCTCGTTCTCGGCGCGGCGCTGTTTCCGGTTCTGCCGCGCGCGCCGGCGGACACGCGCATCCCGCTTTTCGGCAGAAACTACAACACGGGCTTTTCGGACGGCGTCGACCTGGGCCTGACGGGCGCCCTGCAAAACGACTTCACGCCGGTGATGCGCGTGGAGTCGCTCGACGGGACGCCGGTCGGCAGGCAGTTTTGGCGCGGCGCCGCGCTCAGCTTGTTCGACGGCGTGCGCTGGAGCCGGGCCGCGCAACGTTCGACCGCCTTGAGCGTCTCGCGCGAAGGATACCGCCCGAACTGGAGGGCGCGCCGCCGGGGCGCCGAATTCCGCCGGCTGCGCTACAGCGTGGTCGTCGAGCCGATGCCCGTCCGGGCGGTGTTCGTCGCCGGCGTGCCGGATGCGATCCGCGGCGCCTTCCCCCGCTTGTGGAAGACGCCGAGCGAATCGTTGCTGGTGGAAGGCGCCGCGCCGGGTCAAGATCTGCGATACCAAGTGTCGAGCTGGGTCGCCGACCCCGATACGATCCCTCCGCGGCGCGCCGTCGAGTTGTTCTCCCGGCAGTTCGTGGAGCGCAACCTGCGCCTGCCGCAGAATCTCGACCCGCGCATCGGCAGGTACGCGCTGCAAGTCGCCGGCGGGCGGACAAACCCGTTGGAACAGGCCCGCGCGATCGAAGAGCATCTCAAAACCGCGTTCGGCTATACGCTGGAGTTCCCCAGCGAGCAGGCGGGCGATCCGCTGGCGCACTTTCTATTCGAGCGCCGCGAAGGGCATTGCGAATACTTCGCTTCGGCGATGGCCGTCATGCTGCGCACGCTGGGCATCCCCGCGCGCCTGGTCAACGGATTTGCCGGCGGCGTCTACAATCCGCTCTCGGGGGTGCGCGTCATCCGCGCCGCCGACGCGCATAGCTGGGTCGAGGCGTACATTCCGCGCTACGGCTGGCTGGAGTTCGATCCGACTCCCGCCGCTCCCGATACGTTTGCCGGAACTTGGCTGGCGCAAGCCTGGATGATTTGGGACGCGCTGCAGTCCGTGTGGACGGATTGGGTCATCGACTACGACGCCGAGCGCCGGCTGGAGCTTGTCCGAGATATGACGCGAAGCTCGCAGTCCGCGGCGCTTGCGGCGGTCTTATCGGTCGACGCGGTCTTCCAATGGGCGCGCCGGCTTTGGGAAAGCTTGACGGCCGGCCCCGGCCCGGCGCGTCCGGCGCTTGCTGCGCCCGCCGAGTCGTGGGTTCTCCGGCTGCTTTGCGCCGCCGTTCTTGCCGCAGCGCTGTGGCTCTGTTTCCGGAAATTCCGATCGGCTGCGGCCCGGCGGCGAGAGCCCGCCGCCGCCAGGCTTTATCGCCGGGCTGTCCGCGCATTGGCGCGGCGGGGAATCCGCAGACCCGCTTCCCTGACGCCGCAGGAACTTGTCGCGCGGGTTGCGGACCCCCCATTGCGCCGCGCGATGCAAGACCTCACCGGCGCCTATCTCGCCGCCCGCTTCGGCGCAGACGGCAATGCGCTGAAAAGACTCAAAAACCTGGTCCGCGCGGTCGAAAACCTGTGCCGGACGACCGCCTGATGCGGCCGCGTCCCTAACCGTGGCGAATGACCAGCACGTCGCCTTCCTGCACGATATATTGCTTGCCTTCCAACCGCAGGTCGCCGGCGGCGCGCGCGGCCGCGTACCCTCCGTGCGCGATCAGCGTCTCCCACTGGATGACCTCCGCGCGGATGAACTTTTTGGCGAAGTCGCTGTGAATCGCTCCGGCGGCCTGGAGGGCGGTCGAGTTCTGCGGCACGGTCCACGCCCGGCACTCCGTCTTGCCGGCCGTCAGGAACGACATCAAGCCGAGCAGGCCGTAAGAAGCTTTGACGATCCGTTCGCGCCCGGATTCGGCGAGGCCGTAACTGTCGAGATAATCCCTGGCCTCCTCGGCGTCCAACTCGACCAGCTCCGATTCGATGCTGCCGCAGACGGCGGTTAGGCTCAGATTCTTGCGGCCGGGAAGCAGTTCCCCGCGGCGCTTGCGCTCGATGGCGGCCAACTGCGAAGCCTGTTCCTCGCCGACATTCATGACCAGCAACATCGGCTTCTCGGAGAGGAACTGGAATCCCTTCAGGAATTTGGCTTCCTCGGCTGCGAAGTCGACCTCGCGCAGCGGCTGTTCTTCCTCCAGAGCGTCCTTGCAGCGGAGCAGCAGTTCGCGCTCTCTGGACAACTCGGCGTTCTTGACCCGCTTGATGTCTTTCTCCACGCGCTTCAGCCGGTTCTCGACAACCTCCAGATCGTTGAGCATCAACTCGGCTTCGATGTTTTCCCAGTCGCGCTGCGGGTCGAGCGAGCCTGCGACATGCATCACCGTCTCGTCCTCGAATGCGCGCAGCACGTGGGCGAAGGCGTCTGCGTTGCGCAAGTCGGCGATGTAGCTCGGTTCGCGCAGCGCTTCGCGCGAGAGCCCGGGCATGTCCGCGTATTCGACTACGGCCCGGACCAATTTCGCAGGCTGGAAGATTGCGGCCAGCGCATCGAGTCTCCTGTCGGGAACCTTGGCGCTCCCAAGCTGCACTTTGGTTGCGCCGATGCGGCCTTCGCCGGCGGCGCCGGTCAGAATCTTGAACAACGAAGTCTTGCCGACCTGAGGCAGTCCGAT
The DNA here is from genome assembly GCA_965214915.1 of Bryobacterales bacterium. GTDB lineage: Bacteria > Acidobacteriota > Terriglobia > Bryobacterales > UBA6623 > CATQHP01. The sequence continues at coordinate 814,090 of CBDCCP010000003.1, forward strand.
GACGGCGGTCTTCATGCAGCCCTCTATCTTAGCGGCGGCTGCCCGCCAAGCCCGCCGCCGCTCCCGCGCCGACGCCCTATAGTGAATTGAGTGGCAGCCCTCGGTTTACGGCACATCGTTTTGGCGTTCGCGCCGGCGGTTTCGCTGCTCTCGGCTCAGGAACCCGCGGCTGCCGGCGAGCGCATTCGCGCCGGGTTGCTCGCTCTGAACAGCCGCGATATCCCCACGGCGCAAGAGCATCTCGAAAAAGCCATCGAAGAAGCGCCGGAAGACGCCCGCGCATGGCTCGGCCTGGCGCAAATCTACGCCATCCTCAATCTTCACACCCAGGCCCATAACCATGCTGCGGAGGCGGCTCGCCTGGACGGCGACAATCCGACCGTGCAGCACGCGCTGTCGATGTTCTACGGCGAATACGGGAATTGGGCCGAGGCCGCCCGCTGGGAAGAGTCGTTCGCCGCGAGCGGCCAAGCCGATCCCCACGCCTATCTTCGCGCCGCCTCGATGTATCTTCAGGCGGACATGCCCCGGCGGACGATCGAACTTGCAACCAAGGGTCTCGAAAAGGACGAGTCGCCCCAACTGCACAACGTCATCGGCAAGGCGTACGAAACGGTCGGAGAGGCGGCGCCCGCCCGGCGCCACTTGGAACGCGCCGTCGAGTCCTTGCCCTACGAAGAGTCCCTGCACTTCGATCTCGGCTATTTTCACCTGCGGCATCGGGACTTCGATGCGGCGGTGGAAGCGTTCCTGCACGGCCGCAGGTACTTCGACAAAAGCGCCGCGATCGAGCTGGGCGCCGGCATCGCCTACTATGGGCAGCGGCGGTTCCAGGACGCGGTCGACGCGTTCCTGCGGGCCGCGCAACTCGCCCCGGCGATGGAGCAGCCGCACGCCTTCCTCGGCCGCGTCTTGCAGCATGCGCCGCACCGCCTGGAAGACGCAGTCGAGCGGCTCCGCGTTTTCCACGCGGAACACTCGAAAAATTACCTGGGGCCGTTCCTGTACGGGCAAATCCTGCTCGCGCAACTCGGCGCGGGCAACGATCCCGAGTCCCTCACGGAGATTGAGAAGCTCCTGCGCGAGTCGCTCGCGCGGCGCGAAGATTTCTGGGAATCGAACTTCGAATTGGGCGTGCTGCTGGAAAAAAAGCGGCGCTACGACGAGGCGGAGGGCTACCTGCGGCGCGCCGTCGAGTTGAACCCGGAAGCCTCGAAACCGCGCTACCGCTTGGCCCGCGTCTATCAGCGCCTGGGCAAAACCGAGGCCGCGCAGGCAGAGCGGGCCATGCATCGGCAGTTGACCGAAAAAGAACGCGAAAACATGGCCGCGGGCGGCATAGTCGCCGAACTATTGCCGGAAACGCCCGAAAATTGAATCCGGCGGTCAGCGCCGCTGACGGACGCCTGCGCCTTCAGCAATGGGAATCTGCGCCTCGATGCGGATGCCGAACCCCTCGAGCCCGACGACTCGGCGCGGTCGATTGGTCAGCAGGCGAATGTTTTTGAGACCCAGATCCTTGAGAATTTGCGCTCCGATGCCGACGCCGTATTGCAGCCTGCGGCCGCTGCCGGAGCTCGAGTTCGCGGCAAGCCTGGGGTGAGCGACGATCCGCTCCACCGCTCCCGCGCCCTTGCTGAGGCCGAAGCCGAGGCCGCCGTGGTGCAAGTAAACCAGCGCCCCCCGTCCTTCGCTTGCAATCATGCGCAGCGAGTTGTGTATCTGCCGGTACGAGGCGTTTTGCCGCGAGGCGAAAACGTCGCCGAACAGATCTTGCGCATGCATGCGCACAAGCACGGAATCCCCGCCGGACACATCTCCCTTCACCAGAGCCAGATGGACCTCGTCATCGAGGGTCGTGCGGTAAGCAATCGCTAGAAACTCCCCGAATTCCGTATCGGCGGCGCCCTCGCCGATGCGCCGCACATATGTTTCATGCTCCAGTCGGTAACGGATCAAGTCGGCGATCGTGAGCATCTTGAGGCCGTGGACCGCGCAGAACTCGAGCAGATCGGGCACGCGGGCCATCGTGCCGTCGTCTTTCATGATTTCGCAGATCACGCCCGCGGGAATCAGGCCGCCGAGCCGGGCAAGATCGACGGCGGCCTCGGTCTGACCGGCGCGCACCAGCACGCCGCCTTTGCGCGCGCGGAGCGGCGGCACGTGGCCGGGCCGCGCCAGGTCCTCAGGCCGCGCGGCGGGGTCGATCGCAACTTGAATCGTGCGCGCGCGGTCGGCCGCTGAAATTCCGGTCGTCACGCCGGAGGCGGCATCGATCGGCTCGCAAAACGCGGTGCCGAACATCGACGTATTCTGCCGCGTGGCCAAGGGAATCCCCAAGTGCTCCAGACGCTGCTCGGTCATGGCCAGACAGATCAGCCCGCGGCCGTACTTGGCCATGAAATTGATGATTTCGGGGGTGGCGTGCTCGGCGGCGACGGTGAGATCGCCTTCGTTTTCGCGGTCTTCGTCATCGATGACGACGATCATGCGGCCCGCGCGGAGCTCTGCTACCGCTTCTTCGACCGACACGAAGGCCATTGCTTCGATTCTATCAGCGGGCCGCCCGCCGACTTGCCGTTGCTTGGCGCCGCTCGTTATCCTGGTTCTTTCTTGTTACGGGCATCGCCCCATAGGAGTGCAAATCTTGAGCGCCGTCCACCCCCTCGACCAGCCGATTGCGCAATGGAGTCTGCTGGAAAGCAAGTTCTACCAAGCCTGGAGCGCCGGAACGCTTCCCCTCGGCGCGCTGAAGAGCTACGCCGCCCAATACGGCTCGTTTATCGCCGCAGTTCCCCAAGGATGGGAGGCCCACGGCGACTCAGAGACCGCCGCGGTCGAGCGCTCCCACGTCGAGATGTGGAGACGGTTCGCGGGAGCTCTCGGCGCCGATATCGAACCCCCGTCGAACGCGGGCGTCGCTTGTCTGACGGCAACCGCCCGAAAATTCTTTACCGATCCGGCCGAATCCATCGGCTCCCTCTACGCATTCGAAGCCCAGCAGCCCGCTACCGCCGCTTCGAAGCTGCAAGGTCTTCGCGAGCACTACGGCCTCGACCGCTCCGGTGAAGAATACTTCGCGGTCCACGAAGCCGACGAAGACGAGCCGCGCCTGCTGCGCGAGCGCTTCGACGCTTTGACCGGCGGCGAGAAACAGGCGGCGTTGGGCGCCTGCCGGATGATGTGCCGCGAGCTGCGCTCGGCGCTGGATTCGCTTTACGACGAATACGGCGAATCCAACGGAAAAACCGCCTGCTGCGTCAACTAGTTTTCTCTTACGGTCATGCCCGCCTTTTACCAACCACCGAACCGCATCCTCCTGGGTCCCGGCCCGAGCATGGTCGATCCGCGCGTCTATTCTGCGCTGGCCGCGCCGATCATCGGCCACACGGACCCGGATTTCTTTGGCGTCCTACAGGACACCGCCGATCTGCTGCGCTACGTTTTCGGCACGGAGAACGAGTTCGCCATCGCCATATCGGGCACCGGCACGGCGGGCATGGAAGCCGCCGTGATGAACTTCGTCGAAGCGGGCGCCAAGGTGGCGATGTTTGCCAACGGCTACTTTTCCGACCGCCTGACCGAGATGTGCGAGCGTCAGGGGGCCGAGGTCGCGCGCCTCGAAAAACCTTGGGGCGAAGTCTTCGGCGACGACGAGGCGCGCGCGTTCATCGAGCGCGAAAAGCCGCAGATCGCCGCGTTCGTCCATGCCGAAACGTCCACCGGCGCCTTGCAGCCGGCGAAAGCGATCTGCGACGCTGCGCACGAGGTCGGCGCATTGGTGATCGGGGACTGCGTGACCTCGTTGGGCGGCATGCCCGTCGAGGTCGACAAAAACGGCATCGACATCGCTTACAGCGGCACGCAGAAATGCCTCAGCGCCCCTCCGGGACTCGCCCCGTTGACCCTTTCGCCGCGCGCGCTCGAGCGTTTGCGCGCCCGCAAGAGCCCCTGCGTGTCGTGGTACCTCGACCTGAAGCTGATCGACGCGTACTGGGGAGAGGCCCACCGCTACCACCACACCACGCCGATCAACATGTTCTACGCGCTGCGGGAAGCGCTGCGCTTGTGCAAGCTGGAAACGATGGAGGCGCGTTTCGCGCGCCACCGCCTCAACCACCGCGCTTTCGTCGCCGGCATCGAGGCGCTGGGCATGAGCATGCACGTGGCCGCCGAAAACCGCCTCTGGACGCTGAACACCCCTGTCCTCCCCGCGGGCGTCGACGACGCGGCGCTGCGCAAGCGACTGTTGAACGATTTCGGCATCGAGGTGTTGGGCGGTTTCGGGCCGCTGACGGGCAAGATCCTGCGCGTCGGCCTGATGGGCGCCTCGTCGCAGCGCCATTACGTCCTCCTGCTGCTGCAAGCCCTGGAAACCTGCCTCGGAGCAAGCGGCGGCGCCCGCGCGGCCGAAGCCGTGTACACAGGCGACTGACGCCGCCCGGCCGCGGGTCGAAAGAGTGGTAAACTGGTTGGCGAATAAAATCGCAACAGATGCAACGCGCCGCAAATGGAGAGGCAAGTCCAGCGGAGTACCGCCTGATCGATCTCTTCTGCGGCGCCGGCGGGATGACATTGGGATTCGCCAACGCCGCGGGAGCGTCGTTTCGGCCCGTCTGGGCGAATGATGTCAACCCTTTCGCAGCGACAACCTACAACACAAATTTCGGCAACCACTGTATTGCCGGCGACATCGTCTCCATTCTCGAAAACAATGCGCAGGCGATCCCGCAGGCGGATATAGTCATTGGCGGCCCTCCGTGTCAAGGATTCAGTCTGCTCAACAAAAATCGCCTCTCGGATGCGAGGAAACAGTTGTGGCGTCCCTTCTTGGACGTCGTGCAGCTATCCGGCGCCCGCGCTTTCGTGATGGAAAACGTGCCTCAAATACTGGGAGCGCCGGAGTGCGGCGAGATCGTCGAGACCGCTGAAGCCTTGGGCTTTCGCGTTGCCGCCTCGAAGCTTGCGGCTGTCGATTACGGCGTTCCGCAATTGCGGACACGAGCGTTTATCGTGGGCAGCCGTGTCGGCGATCCCGGCGGGGTTTTCCCTCCGAAAAAACGTTGCTACTCTCCCCGAAACCGGTACGCGCAAAATCTTTTCGACTTCTGCGAAAGCCCGGAACCCTGGAAAACGGTCCGGGACGCCATCGGCGATTTGCCCGCGCCGGTCGGAACGGAGATCAGAGACGATGCACCGCCCCTTGACATCCACTTCGGTCGAAACCCCACCGAATTGAGCAAGAGACGCTACCGCGCGATTCCCGAAGAGGGGATGAACCGTTTCGATCTTCAGAGGTTGGCGCCTGAATTGACGCCGGAGTGCTGGGTGCGAAAAAAAAAGGGCGGGACGGATTTATTCGGACGGCTGTGGTGGGACCGTCCCTCATTTACTATCCGCACGGAATTTTTCAAACCGGAGAAGGGCCGCTACCTGCATCCGTCGCAGCATCGGCCGATCACGCATCGAGAGGCCGCGCGGTTTCAATCTTTCCCGGACGACTTTCGGTTTCAAGGAACGAAGATAGAAATTGCCAGGCAGATAGGCAACGCGGTTCCTCCGAAGCTCGCCGAAGCTGTGGCTGCAAGCCTGATAGCCGTAATTTGAGGTTCTGGAATATATTGACATGTCCGCCTACCTCTCACAAAGGAGCGGAGCGACTTGCATGCCCGTGCCTTGAACCGATTGATCCGATACCGATCGAAGGACAGTCCCAACTTCGCGGATTCCAGCAGTCAAGTCAGCAAGAAGATCGCCGCGCGGGTGCTCCAAAAGCTTGGTGCGCCCGGCAGTGGGTCTCAACTCAAAGGACAAGAGGCCGGTAGAATCTTCGAGGAACTGATTGCCCGGTTCCTTGGAAATTGCTTTAACCGGCTGGACTCTCTTCGGCCGGGAAAGTGGGACTTGCAACGCGGCTCGGAAATTGCGGAATTCGCACAGTACGCCCATCTTGCGGATCTCTCCCTTGCTGCAAAGACCGACCGTAAAGGCGTGCTGCGAACCGTCTTGGGCGACTATACGGTCAAACCGGATATTGTGATTTCCCGGTCCCCGGAATCCGATTCCGCTATCAATAGCTCGACGCCGTTGGTGGACGACTGTACCGTGCTGCGCTCGCCGCTACGCGCCGTAAACGGCTCAGCCCCGATTCTTCATGCCAGCATCTCGTGCAAGTACACGATTCGCAGCGACCGGAGTCAGAACTCGAGAACCGAAGCGCTCAATCTCATCCGCAACCGCAAAGGGCATACCCCTCACATCGCTGTGGTGACCGCGGAACCGATGCCGTCGCGGTTAGGCTCTTTGGCGCTCGGCACAGGAGATATCGACTGTGTGTACCATTTCGCCCTCGATGAGTTGGTCGCCTCGGTTGACGAGGTGGGCGACGAGACGGCAAAAGAACTTTTGGCAATCCTTGTGGACGGGAAGCGCTTGCGCGACGTCAGCGATCTGCCCCTGGATTTGGCGGCGTAGTCGTGGACACGCTGACCCCGGAACAGCGGCGACGATGCATGGCATCGGTCGGCGGTAAGAATACGCGCCCGGAAATCGTTGTGCGGCGCATCGTTCATCGCCTTGGATATCGTTTTCGATTGCATGTAAGAGACCTGCCCGGCAATCCCGATATCGTGTTGCCCCGGCATCGCAAAGCGATATTCGTACACGGATGTTTCTGGCATGGCCACAGCGGCTGCCGTCGGGCCGCAAGGCCGACGACGAATGTCGAGTTTTGGAACGAAAAACTCGATGGAAATATTCGCCGTGATAAGCGGTTCCGGGAGGATCTGGAAGCCTTGGGGTGGCGAACCCTGGTAATCTGGGAGTGTCAAACCAAGAACTTGGAACAACTCGAGCAGCGGCTTGCCCGTTTCTTGCGCGACCCCGCGCCGATCGTTTAGCCCCGGCCGTCGGCGTCTTTGTTACCAAGGCCCTGATCTCTGACTCGCGGCCCGAGACCGAGCACGCCCCGGCGGCCCCTATCGGAGCTTCAACTCCAAATGCGGCCAACGTGGGATATCGGACTCGTCGAGACCGAGGGCTGAGAGCGCCGACTCCCAAAACGACCTGAAATCCTCTTCGGTGACACACCGCAATCCGTGAGCCAGCAGCGAGTTGTTTCGTTTCTGTAGATCGTTCTTGAGCGAGTCGTAGGTGCGTGCTTGCCGGCGAAGCGACTCGTCTTCGCTGAACTCCAAAGCTTCGAACAGGTTTTTGACGCCAAGCTTGTAACGGCCGTCCTCGGACACGCCGAGCTTGGCGACGATATTTTCTCGACGGTCGGCCGGGAATTGCTCTATCGAGAGCTTGCCTAACTCGGCGCCGAATGCTTGCTTCACGAGTTGTTGACCGCGCAACTCGACCGCGCGATAGAGCCTTCCGACGGCATCGTCGAAGCGCGACTGCTTCGCCCGGCGGTCGGCGTTGGCCAGAAGCTCGAGAAGAGTCTCGCGCCCGGCGGTACGGTCGTTGTCTTTCACTTGCTCCCGGACGGCCTGCCAATGCTTGTGCGAAGCTTCGAGTTTTTCGTAGCACACGTAATCGTAATCGAGCGAAAATTCCAGTTTCTCGCGCTGGCGGCGGTATTGCTTGTATGCTTCATCGAAGTCGAACCTGTCAGCCAGTCCAAGGGCCTTGCAAAGCCCGGCGAAGGCATGCAGACGCGCTTTCTGTGGGGAAGGGTCGCACTTCTCAGCGGCTTCTTTGAGAATCTCGGCGGCGGCATCGGCGTGAAACTCCGAGAGCAGCCAGTTCGCGCGCTCCATCTCGCGCACGGCGTATGCGTTCCATGGATTTTGGCTCCGGACGACCCGCTCGGAGCCGGTCACAACCGTGCCGCGATTCTCGGAGCCGCATCTAAGGCCGCCCACATAAGTGAAGTGCGTGAAGCGTTCCATAGCGGCCAGAGCGAGCGCGGCAGACATGGCCTTCGTACCGCCAGTGATGTCCACATACACCTCTTCCGGCTTGATCTCGCGCTCGTGGAGCCACCTCTCGATATCGGCTCGAATTTGCCAATAGCATGTTCCGATGTCCTCGTGATCGGAGATTTCTAGATAGTTGCGTTGAGGGTCGTAGTCCGTTAACGCTGGCAGGACTTCTTTCTCTACATCCGGCTTCGAACCGCTGGAGACAACGAAAAGAACGTAGGGAGGTCTGCCTTCATCCAATGTTTTTCGCACCGGTTCGGGGCTGCGTCCAACGCTCACGATCATTCCGCGCAAGCTCATCGGCCGGTTTCCTCGCGCCAAATCATGGGGACAGCGAGAGCGAAGGCGGCTTGAACCGGGCGGATGCCGCGGGCCGCCAAGGATTCGCGGGCCTTCCCGCTGAGCAGACGTTCCGGCCCGATGGAGGAGCCGTAGAAAGGCTTCGGGAAGCGATGTGTGCGAAAGCAGGCGCCGGCTTCCAGCATGACTTGCGGGCGCTTGAAGACGGCGCTGGAGTGAAATTCCGGAGCCAGTTTGCCGTACTTGACAAAGATGCGCCAGAAGCCCTCTATCGGATCATCGGCTGCCGGCTGGAAAGTCGAAAGCGATATAAACCCGTCAGCGCCGGGGACATCATCCCATTCGGGGCAAGGCGTTGGACCGCCGGCGAGTTCGAAGCCGCCGTGGCCGACCGAGGCGTCCGCTCCGTATCCGGTCCGCCCCAGCATTGTCAGAGCTTCCAGCAGAATTCTCATGCCGCCGTCAGTGGCCCGGGCGAAAACGGTTAGGCCGGCGTCGGGGTCGCTGAGGTTCGAAAACGGAACTTCGAAAAGTTCGCCGCCGTCGCCTGCGGTGTTGGAGACACGGGAGACGGCGTTGCGCAAGCGGACGCGATTACGGATAGAAACTCGGGGGGATAGCTTCAGACTTGGCTGCTTGCCGTGTTGGACATCGGTGAAGTCGGCGGGAGTCACCCGGTGAAGCTTCTTGACGGTTTTACGTTTTTTCGCAGGCCAATCCCATAACGGCAGGCTTGCCGGGGCTGGCAGCGAATCGGCGGGCAAAGCGTCGGAGAGGACAAAAAGCGGCCGGCCGGCGAGCCACGGGTCGAGGAAATCCCGCTGGAGAGCGTCTTGTCCCCGAGACCTTGCCCATGTACAGGCTAGAGCTCCGAGAAGGGAATCGGCTTGCCAGGGCGTGGTCCAAACCCCGAGGGGCTTCAACTTTATGCGGACCAACGCGTCCATGTCTTGTCGTCCAACTTGAATTTGTCGAAGCTCACCGTTCCCGAGCCGCGGCTCGTCCCGCCTCCCAAACCGGTCAGTTGGATCAAATATAGGCCGTCGGCGACTACCGCTTGGAAAGCCTCATCGCCTTGGTGAATGTGGTCCTTGCGGTCCTTGTATTGAAACCGGGCGTCAAGATCGAAGACCTGCAAAACGATCCGCATTTGGAACTCCGAACCTTCGACGACCCGCTCGTTCGAGCGCGGATTCGCTCCGCCGCTTTTGCGGCTGATGACGTTTTCCGTTTTGTTCTCAATCCGGCCGCCTTGAATCAGACGGCCGTCGCGAACGATGATGCGGGAAGGGCCAAGGTTGCTTCTGGGGTTTTTGTGTGCTCCAAACACGCGACACACGGGGCAGTCCATGTTTCCGCATCCGCAAGGCTCGTCGTCGCGTTTGCCGCCGAATCGACCCAGCTTTTTTTCCAACTCGGCGCGCATCTTGCCTTTGAGCGAGGAGCCGGGAATGTAGGGCTTGTGGGTTTCCGGGTTTTTGATCACCGGGTTGTCGGAGCCGCCAATCGTCAGTTCGTCTTGCGAGCCTCCGATGTGGAGGCCGCTCTCGCAGCGGGCGACAAAAGAGATGGTGTGAATAGCGATTCTTTGCATGTCAGGAATCCTTCCTCAGATAAGCCGCGCCGAAGCCGACCAGCGCCTCGAAGTGCGGCAGAAAACCCTGCAGAAAGGCTTCTTCTGGCTTGTCCGATGAGACAACCCTTGTTACATTGCGGTCAATGAAAGCCTGAAATTCTTTTGGGATCTTTTTTGCCGAGGAAGCATACTGAGCATGGGAACAGAGCGATTCGAAGCCGGCGGAGATTCGAGGCCAACTTTCGCGGTCAACCTTCAATCGGCGTTCGATCTCGCGGCAATGGTTGAAAAAACGGCGCATTTGGCCGTTCGTAAGATTAGGCTGGGCATCTCTTCCCAAATATCTCGCCAAAGGATCGACATTTTTCTTGGAGACGAAGTCGGATCGAAGATAGCTTCGGCCCTGTTCATCGGTTCCGAAATAGGAGTCCGGCAATTCCGGAAGGGGAGTTCTTGGTGTACCGCTATGACCGCCGCGGCCGGACCGTGTCTTTTGTTGCGGATTCCCCGGTCTTCGATGAATTCCTGCTTTTCTCATGGCGTCTTGCATGTCAGACATCGTGTTTTGCCCTTCCTGATCGTGTTGCCGACAAGGCGTAGCGGAGACTTGCCGCCAATTCATTCACGCGCTGTTCGTCGCTCTCCAGATATTCGAGCACGCCTCGCGCCCAGCGACGAAGATCGGTAGGACGTCGGGGCATGTTGCGCTCGACCTGATAAGCCCAGCGAGACACCCGCATATCTTTCTCCAAAGGCTTGCCGCTCTCCGCGAGCCGCAGCAGGCGATGCAGCAACGAGCGCGGTGCGGCTCCGGTTTCAACCCACAGAGCGAGCGATTTCCCTTGATCGATCAGATCTGCATGGCGGTCCCAACCCCAATCGGCTCCTAGGCAGGCGCACCGGTTCTTGCCCCGCTGCTTGGCCTCCCGTTCCAAAAGTTTCTCCGCCCGTTCGACCGCGTGGCGAATCGGCACACGGTAGGGCGTCAAGGCGATTCCGGCGCTGAAGGTCAGCGGAGAGTACTCGCGGCCCGGACCGGCTTGGAACTCGGTCGCCAGAACTCCGGCGAAGTCGAGCACGACGTCCCAAGGACCAACCAGCAATAGGTCGTCGCCGCCGGCGTACAAGGTATAGATCAAGGGCCAGTCCCGCGCAAGCAAATCCTGGAGCGTCTCCCCGAAGAATGTATGCAGCCCGCGGCTGAAACGCCGCAATTTCCGATACGAGAGATCTTCTCCGGCAACTTGTCCGACCCGTACGCCCATGTCATCGACATCGGCTTTCAGTATCGCCAGACGACGGTCGCCGCAGGCTTTTTCCGCGATCTCCTGGAATGTCAGCGGTTCGCCGGAATCGGAATCGCGCGGTATCCAGCGGCCCACACGAAAGCTGCCGGTTGTTCGGTTTTCCGACGGCTCGAAGGCAACGCCCAGCGCTTGCACCGAGTCGCCGCCGGAACGCCCGGAACGCATCCGCTCCCACTGCGTCAGCTTTTCACCGAGTTTGCGGGCTTCCAGACAACTGCCGCAATGGAGAATACCTTCGCCCTCGTCCTGTACAGCCTCCATCCCCGGAAATTGGCCGCACACATCACAGGGCTTGTCAAGCGGCTGCCGACTCAAACTCGCCGGATTCCAGTGTCCGCCGTTTTGCAGCAAGGAGTTTCCCGGGCGGCGCTTCCGGCATTCCAGCCGGGCGCGGGCTTCAAGCGGAGTTTCAGCCCAGCCCAGCGAGATGTGGATCTCCCCGCCGGATTCACCCCACAGCCTACGTTGCAAGTCGGAATGAAGATTCTCGATCTGTGCGGGATCCGTTTCCGGCGGGAGGCGCGCCAGGAAACCGCCGCCGCCTCGCACCAGAATATCGTTGTCGTCAATGACGTTGAGACGGTCTTTCAACATCTGCAGCGCGGCATGCTCGAATAACTCAAGCAAGAACGATCGGGCGCGCAAGCGCTTCGCCTGTGCTTTGCCGGCGCTCTTCACTCCCAACACAAAGCGCTGGATGCCGGAAAAATCGCCCGCCAGATAGACTGCTTTGCCCATATTTTCCGCGCCGGCCAAGGCGCGATTTTAACATGACGCCGCCCGGTCGCCCCGTCGCGGCCGGCGTCTTTGTTACCAAGCTCCAAGGCCGTGCGCCTATGTAGTGTGGTTCTGTCGGTACCTGCTAGAGAGCTTTCCGCATCGCTCGCTTCTCGTGCAACCTACGGCTGGGGCGGGCCGGCGGCGTTGCGCCGTCTTGCTTTCCACTTTCCACTCTCCACTCTCCACTGGGCGGCGTCAGCCGCACTTGCCGCGCTGCTGCTCGTTGCCCCGCTGGACGCCCAGGACCAAGAGCCGCCGCCCGCGCAGTCCGCCAACGGGGACGCGGCCGCCGGCGAATCCGAAGCGGACGCGCCGGCTGCGGTTGCAGAAGTTTCCGCCGACCGCACGGAGCTCAACCTGTTGGGCGAGGTCGATAGCGAGCGCGGCGAGGGCCGGCGCAACGAAAATCTGGGCCTCACGCTCATCGACAACAACGTGCTGCGCGATCTCAATGAGCGGCTGGGAACCACAGCCACGCTCGTCCGCGATTCGAAGATCGAACAGAGCTACTGGGGAACCGAGCTCGGCGGCCCCCCTTCCCGCCCGCTGCATCTGCCGCCCGCCCGCGCCGCGGCCGTCCACGGAAACCTGTTTTGGACGCACAACAACAGTGTCTTCAGCGCGCGCTCGTTTTTTCAGGTCGGCGGGGTTCTGCCGGCGCGGTCGAACGATTACGGCTTCTCGGTCAGCACGCCGCTTTGGAACGGGGCTGCCTTCACCGTCGACGGCAGCCAGGGCAAGAATCGCGGCCAAGTCAACGGCAACGTGCTGGTGCCGGCGCTCGACGAACGCACCCCGCTGACCGACGACCCCCACGTACGCCCCCTGGTCGAGCGCATCCTGGCGGCGTTCCCCGCCCAAGCGCCCAACCGCACCGACATCAACAAGCGGGCGCTGAATACGAATGCGCCGCAGGATATCAACAACAACCGCCTCTCCGGCAAGCTCGATCAAAGCCTCGGCGACAGAGACCGCGTCACCGCCGGCTACAACCTTATCCGCCAGCGCGTGGACGCCTTTCAGCTTGTCGGCGGACAGAACCCGAATACGACGACCCAGAACCATCAGACCCGCCTGACCTGGAGCCGCAGTTGGACGCCGGCCACGACGACCGATTTCACCGCCGGCTTCGACCGCGTAGGCTCGGCGCTGGTTCCCGACGAAACCTCCTTCGGACCGTGGATCCGCATCGGCGGAGAGCTTACCTCCCTGGGGCCGCCGGGACGGTTTCCGGTGGACCGCGCACAGAATCAGTTCCGCTACGCCGCCCGCGCGAAGCACGTCCGGGGAAAGCACAATCTGACTTTCGGGTTCGCCCTCAGACGCCGCCAAGTCAACGGCGCTGAATTTCAAGACCACCGCGGGCTCTTCGTCTTCCGCCGCAACTTCGGCTTGGACGGCGTGACGAGTCTTCGCTACGGAAGGCCGAGCCGTTATCTCGTCGCCATCGGCAGCATTCATCGCGGATTCCGCAACTGGCTGACCCAGACATACGTCGGCGACGACTGGAAAGTGACTCGAAATCTGACTCTGAGCGTCGGGCTGCGCTGGGAGCCGGTCACGAGGCCGACCGAGGTGAACGATCTGACTCAGGTCCCTTACGACTCCGATCTCAACAACTTGGCCCCGCGGTTCGGCCTCGCCTACCGGCTGCCGGGACGGGGGGGCGTCCTGCGTTCGTCCTACGGCGTTCACTACGGAGAGGTTTTCACGGCAACCTACATCCAGGCTCGCCTGAATCCGCCGCAGAACGTCTCGGTCGATGTCCAGGCGCCGGACTTGGCGGACCCCCTCGGCGGACTGGATGCGAGCGACATCGACCCCAACGCCCGTTCCACGCGCTATACGCTCGCCCCCGATCTGGCGACTCCTTACACGCACGGCTACAGCTTTTCATGGGAATTGGAGCCTGCCCGCGATTGGAAGCTCGAATTGGGCTACGTCGGCAGCCGCTCGCACAAGCTGCTGGCCATGTGGTATCTCAACCGGGCGCGGCCGGTGGAAGGAACGCCGCAGACGACGCGGACGGTGAATCAACGCCGCCCCGACCCCACCGTCTTCGACGTCCGGCACGTGACCAACGGCTCGCGGGGCTACTACGATGCGGCGAAAATCCGGCTGCGCATTCCCCAATGGGCGGGGTTCGGCATCGACGCCTCGTACTGGTACAGCAAGGCGGTCGATCTCGGCGGCAGCTATCTCAACACCGCGGCGAACGCCAACCGCCTGCAGACCATGGGCCCGTCCGAGTTTTTGATTCAAGAGGAGTTGCGCGGACTGAGCAATTTCGATCAGCCGCACGCCATGTTGTGGAACGTCAGCTACAGCACCCCCGCCTTGGCGGGCTGGGCGCGGCAACTGTTCGGCAACTGGCAGCTCAGCACGGTGCTGCTGGGCAAGTCGGGCACGCCGTTCTCGGTGCTTTCGGGATCGGACGCGCCGGGTTTCGGCAACGTTGACGGGACGCAGAACGACAATCCGATTCTGCTCGACCCGTCGATCCTGGGCAGTTCGGTCGATCACCCGGATACGGCGGCCGAACGGCTGCCCAAGTCGGCGTTCGGCTTCATGCGGCCCACCGACGCGCGGGGCAACCTGGGACGCAACACGTTCCGCCGAGACGGCATCTTCAACATCAACATGGCCCTGTCGAAGCGTTGGACGCTTTCGGGCGATCAGTCGGTCCTGTTCCGCGTCGAATCCCTGAACGTCACCAACCACCCCCAGTTCGCCGAACCGGGCAACGGCATCGCCTTCGCCAACTTCGGCCAGATCACCAACACGTTGAACGACGGCCGGACGTTCAAGTTCACCCTGCGCTACAGCTTCTGAACGGGCCGCGCCGGGGGCGCGGCCGTCTTGCTATCCACTGTTCACTATCCACTGGCCGCGCAGCGGTTTGGCTAAAGCCCGCCGAGCGCTTCGCTGTCGAATCCCAGGACGATCTTCCGCCCCGCAACCGCGACCGGCCGCTTGATCAGATTGGGATTTTCGGACATCAAGCGCAGCGCCTCCCCGCGCGGCGGGGGATTCTTTTTCATTCCCATTTCGCGGTAGAGCGCGTTGCGGCTGTTCAGGAACTGCTTGTAGTCGCGCTCGCCGATCAACTCTTCGAGCGCTGCGACGCTGAGGCGCTTATTTAGATCGATCAACTCCAACTCGACGCCTCGTTCCGCCAGGAAACTCCTGGCCTTGCGGCAACTGGTTCAACCGGGTTTTTGGTAGAAGCGGATTTTAGCCATCCCCCGAGTTTACCGCGCCCGCCGGACAGCGAAGCCGTTGCAACTCTATTGTCAAAATTTCGCAAATCATCTGTCGTCCGGCGTCATGAGCGGGCGCTGCGGAGCGCTAGACTAAGAGGCGTTATGCGACTCTTCATTGCGCTGCTCCTGGTTCTGGCCGCGCCGGCGTTCCCGCAGAACCTGGGCGCTCTCGATTTTCCCAACTCCGGCTCCAAAGAGGCGCAAGGGCCGTTCCTGCGCGGCGTCCTGCTGCTGCACAGCTTCGAGTACGACGACGCGGCCGAGGCGTTCCGCAAAGCACGCCGCGCCGATCCCGATTTCGCCTTGGCCTATTGGGGCGAGGCGCTGACTTTTTACCGGCCCGTGTGGAATCGGGAGGAGCTCGAAAAGGGCAGGGAAGTCCTCGAAAAAGGCCGCAAAACCCGTCCGGCCGACGCTCGCGAGCAAGGTTATTGGAATGCCGTCGAGACTCTTTTCGGCGAAGGCGGCCGAGAAGAGCGTTGGTTGCGCTACTCCGAGGCGATGGGGCGTCTTGCCGGGTCTTATCCGCGCGACCACGAAGCCGCGGCGCTCCATGCCGTTTCGCTGTTCGGAACCACGGGCGGGACGCGGGACTTCCGCACATACATGAAGATCGCTTCGATCGCCGAGGATCTGTACGCCGAGAATCCGACCCATCCGGGGGCCTTGCACTACTTGATCCACGCTTACGACGACCCGATCCACGCGCCGCTGGGGCTGCGCGCCGCGCGGCGTTATGCGAAAGTCGCTCCGGCGGCGCCGCACGCCCAGCACATGCCGTCGCATATCTTTCTGGCGCTCGGCATGTGGCAGGATTGCGTCTCCTCGAACATCGACTCCTGGAATTCCTCCGAGGCCCGCGTCGAGCGCAAGGGGCTGGGCTCCGACGAGCGCGGCTACCACGCCCTGTGGTGGCTGCTGTACGCCTATCTCCAGCAGGGCAAGCTCGACGCAGCCCGCGAGCAATTGAAAATCATAGAGGCCGATGCGGCCCGCAGCGGCTCGCGGCAGGCTCGCTCCCATCACGCCTACATGCGCGCGCACTATCTGGTGGAAAGCCGCGAGTGGGACGCCGCGCCGGCGCCCGTGCGCGATGACGGGCTGGAGCCGGCCGCTTACGGCGCGAACGCTTTCACCGAAGGCCGCCGCATGCTGCACGCCGGGAACGCAGAGAAAGCCCGCGAGTGGCTGGCGAAGCTGCAAAAGAAGGCGGCCGATGCGGATGGTTCGGGCTATGCGGCGGCTTCGCTGCCGGTCGCCGCGCTGGAATTGGAGGCGCTGATCCTTCTCGACTCCGGAAAGGGCGATGCGGCGCTGCGCAAGTTGGAGCAGGCAACGAAGATTGAGGAAAAAATCGCGTTCCGCGGCGGTCCGCCGCTGCCGATCAAGCCCTCCCACGAGCTTTTGGGCGAGGCGTTGCTGCAACTGAGCCGCCCGCGAGAGGCCGTGCGCGCGTTCAAGCTCGCGCTCGAGCGGACTCCCCGCCGGGCCTTGTCGTTCATCGGCCTGGAGCGCGCGGCGCGGGCCGCCGGGGAAGAGGATACCGCCGCTTGGGCGAAAGCCGAGTTGCGAGGCTACGCGGCGTCGCAATAGGGGCTGCCCGCGCGCTAACTTTGACGCCATGCAGTGGTTCCTCACAAAGCGGATTCCGCCCTTAACGCGGGTGCTGCTGATCGAGAGCGGGCCGCGGGACCTGTGTCAACGCTCGATTCCCCGCCTGCGCACGGCGTTCGGCGGCGACTTGACGATCGACCTGCTGAGTTGCCTCCCGGATAATCCGCCCGGTCTGAACAAGGACGCAACGGTCTGGCGTACGCTCGATGCGGCCGGCGCCTCCGAGCGCTGGGCGCTGCTGTGGACGCTGCGCCGCGAGAGGCATCCGGCAGCGGCGATGCTTTGCGCCGGCGACGCCATCATGGGGCCGTGGCGTTTCGCCTTGTTGGCGATGCTGCGCGCCAAGTTTCTCATCGTGAATGAAAATGCCGATTTTTTTTGGCTCGACAGAGGGAATTTCGGCGCGATTCTACAGTTTCTGCTCAAGCGGACGGGGCTGCGGGACCCTTTCGCGGCCCGTACGCTGGTGCGGCTGGCGGCGTTCCCGTTCACCTTGACGTATTTACTGGCGTTCGCCGCCCGAGTCCACATCGTCCGCGCCCTGCGGCTGGCTCGGCCGGGGCAGACCGACTGATTCCAGTTGTGCGCAGACGCCCAAATTGCGATACCGCGAACTTGGCGCCTGCGTACAGCGGATAGTTTTTCGGCCCCGCGCCTGCGGCATCGCGCCGCTCTTCGGGGCTGCGGCCCTTGGCTTCATCGCAGCGCCGATCTTTCCCGCCGCTCCGGCGCCGCATGCGTAACGGCACATTAAATGCAGCCTCACACGGATTCAAGGGTCGAGGTGGCGCCGCTCCTTATAAATTCAAGGGATGGCGTTCAATCGTTCAATCCCTCCTTTCGGGGCGCGTTTTTTGGCTGTCGCAACCTTACTGCGGCGACGGACCGTGAGGAACGGCCCGGGGGGGAGGACGCCCTGCACGATTGCCCTGACGGCGGCGTCGCCGTCCGGAGTGTCGGGCGGCACGCGCACTGCGAATTAATAGAGGCCGGCGCTGCCCACGGCGCTTTCGCCGCGGACTGACATGCCTGCCCAAAAGATTGCGGCATCCGCAATCGTGCGTACGGGTTTGCGATAGAGATATAATCATGCATGGCTCGCGCTCGGCCGAGCCGCCGTTCGATGAGGAGTGAAGCCATGACCCGTTCGGCCCGTCTTCGAGCTCTGTTTCTGTCCTTGGCGGTCTGCGCGGCGGGCATCGCCTACCACCACTCGACCGAGGACATGATGGTCGGCGCGGCCAAAGCGTTCCTGGCCTCGCTCAACCCCAACCAGAAGCCGGCCGCCCATTTCAAGATGGATAACCCGGACTACGAGACTTGGCACTTCGTGCCGGACAACAATTTCATTCAGGCCCACGGCTACGCGCGCAACGGTCTGACCTACCGCGACATGATTCCCGAGCAGCGCACGCTTGCCGACGCCCTGCTGGCCGCCTCGCTGTCGAAGGCCGGATTCATCCGCGCGAAGACCATCATGAGCCTTGAAGAAGTGCTGCGGATTCAAGAGAACGACACCGTCGGGCGCCGCGACGTCGAGCTTTACCACGTGAGCGTTTTCGGCGAGCCTTCAACCGAGGGCGCGTGGGCCTGGCGGCTGGAAGGCCATCACATCTCGCTGCACTTTCTGATGAAAGACGGCAAGCTGGTTTCGGTCTCCCCGACGTTCTTCGGGTCGAATCCGCACGAAGTCCGCGAAGGCCCGCGCAAGGGAATCCGCGTGCTCGGGCGTGAAGAAGACCTCGCGCGCGATCTGGTGCGCTCGCTCGACGAGACCGGCCGCAAGCAAGCCGTCATCGCCGACAAGGCTTATCGCGATATTCTGACGACTTACACGACGAGGGCCAAGATCGAGGGAGCGCCGCAAGGCATTCCGGCGTCGAAGCTTGGCGGCGAGCAATACGAGATGCTGCTCGAGCTTGCCGCGCAGTACGCGCTGTCGTTTCCGGACGAACAGGCCGAAGCCCGGACCGCCAAAGTTCGCGCGACCGCGAAGGAAGACTTGTACTTCGCCTGGGCCGGATCGATCGAGCCCGGCAAGGGCGACTATTACCGCATCCAGGCGCCCGAATTTCTCATCGAATACGACAATACGCAGAACCGCAACAACCACAGCCACTCCGTGTGGCGCGATTTCAAGGGGGACTTCGGCCGCGATATACTGGCTGCCCACTACGAGCGATTCGACCACGGTTTCGCAGCCGACGACCGCTCGTTGGCCGACTAGCCTTCCGAAACCGCGCAGAACCCCCGACACCAGCCCAAGGGGCCGCCGGCCCCGTTTCTCTCACCACACCGAAGACAGTAGAAAGAAGGCGCCATGTCCGATCGACCCGAACGAGAATTTGGATTCAACACACGTTCTTTGCACGCCGGACAACGGCCGGACCCCGCGACGAATGCGCGCGCCGTGCCCATCTACCAAACCACCTCTTTTGTGTTCAACGACAGCGCGCACGCCGCAGCGTTGTTCGGCCTGCAGGAGTTCGGCAACATCTATACGCGCATCATGAACCCCACGAACGGGGCGTTCGAGGAACGCATGGCCTCGCTCGAAGGCGGCATCGGCGCGCTGGCGACGTCGAGCGGACAGGGAGCGCAATTGCTGGCCATATCGAGCCTCTGCCAAACGGGCGACGACATCGTTTCGTCGGCAACGCTCTACGGCGGCACTTACACGCAGTTGGATACGACCTTCCGGCGGTTCGGATACAACACGATCTTCGTCGATCCCGACGACCCGGAAAATTTCCGCAGGGCGATTACGGAGAAGACCAAGCTGGTCTATATCGAGACGATCGCCAACCCGCGCATGAACGTTGTCGATATCGAAGCGGCGGCGAAAATCGCGCACGACGCGGGCGTTCCGCTCGTCGTCGACAACACCTTCGCTTCGCCGTACTTGTGCCGCCCGATCGAGTACGGCGCCGACATCGTTGTCCATTCGGCAACCAAGTTTATCGGCGGCCACGGGACTTCCATCGGCGGCGTCATCGTCGACGCCGGCAAGTTCGACTGGAACAACGGGAAATTCCCGATGCTGACCGAGCCGAGCCCCGGCTACCACGGCATGGTTTTCTCCGAGACTTTCGGCGAGATGGCCTACATCCTCAAGTGCCGCGTGGAAGGTCTGCGCGATCTCGGCCCCTGCATGGCGCCGATGAATTCCTTCCTGTTCCTGCAGGGCCTGGAGACCTTGGGCATGCGCATGGACCGCCACTGCGCCAACTCGCTGGCCGTGGCCAAGCATCTCGAAGGCCACAAGTCGGTGACCTGGGTCAAGCACGCGGGGCTCGAGTCGAGCCCCTATTACCGGCTGGCCTGCAAATATCTTCCGAAGGGCAGTGGCGCGGTGTTTACGTTCGGCATCGAGGGCGGCCTCGAAGCCGGCAGAAAATTCATCGACGCCTTGCAGTTGTTTTCCCATCTGGCGAATGTCGGCGACGCCAAGAGCCTGGTCATTCACCCGGCATCGACGACCCACCAGCAACTGAGCGAAAGCGATCAAGCCGCGGCCGGCATCACCCCGGACATGGTGCGTTTGTCCGTCGGCCTGGAAGACGTGGAAGATCTGATTTGGGATCTCGATCAGGCGCTGGCGGCGTCGCAGGCGTAAGTCGCCGGCTACGGACGGCGGGCGGTCAGACGAAACGAAACGTCCATCTCGTTTTTCGTGCCTACCGCTCCGAACGCGGCTGACGGCGGCTTGATGCCGTAGTCCCTCAGCGCGACGACCGCGGCGCCGTCGAAGCGCAACTCGCCGGGCCTATCGGCGTTCATGACCGTCTCTACGCTGACCGCTTCCGAGCGGTTTCGAATCGTCAGCAGGCCGTAGGCGATAAAGCTTCCGTCCGCCGCCGCCCGGATTTCCGTCGAGCGGAATAAGATGCGCGGATACTTTGCGGCCTGAAGAATCTTTTCTTTGCCCTCGCGCTCGATCTTGGCCAGATTTTCGGCCTTGACCCAGGTATCCTCGCAGACCATGCCGGTCGCTTCGATAGCGATCTTTACGCTCGAATTTTCCGGATTGGCGGCGTCGAAGTCGATTTCTCCGGCATAGCGCTTGAAAACGAAATCATGGACCTTGCCGCGCATGAAACCGGTTTTATAGACCTTCAGCCGTATCTCGGCCCCGTCCGCCGGCGCGAGGCGATAGATTTCCGCTGTCAGCGGCATGACCGCCGCAAGAGCCAGCGCCGGCAGCACTAGCCGGCAGGGTCGCGCCGGCGCACTGTGCGCCCCGGTTTCACTCTTCACTCTCCACTCTCCACTTTCCACTCTCCACTATTCTCATATTTGCCGGTAAGGTCGTTCCAGCGGACTTTGAAAATGTCGACGAATGCGCCGGCGCCGTCAAGGATGCCGACGGTCGTGCCTTCGGCATCGTTCCAGCGAACCGGGACCTCGGCAATCTTGTGGCCCAGCTTTGCGGCCAGAAAAAGCTGTTCGACGTCGAATCCGAACCGCTCGAGCCGCTGGCGGGAGGCAACGTCCCGCGCGGCTTCCCTGGAAAAGAGCTTGAAGCCGCATTGGGTGTCGGCCGGCGACAGCCCGGTAACCAGCCGCACGACGAGGTTGAATGCGCGGCCCATTGTTTCTCGAAATAGCGGTTGGCGAACGCCGATCAGGGAACGGTCGAGGGCGCGCGAACCAATGGCGACTGCGCAGCCGCCGTCCCGGACGGCGCGGAGAAGCTTATCCGCTTCCTCGATCGGCGCCGAAAGGTCGGCGTCGGAGAAGAGCACCCATTCGCAGCGGGCTTCGCGCATGCCGCGGCGAACGCTGTAGCCCTTGCCGCGATTGCCGGGGTTGTCGAGTACGCGATACGTTGCTCCGATCCGCTTGAAAAGCCCGGCGGCTTCATGCGCAACCGCAAGGGTGCGGTCCCGGGAGCCGTCGTTGACGACCAGCACCTCAACGGCGTCCAACCCGGCTCGGCTCGAATACGCCGCGATGCGTTCCAGCGACGCAGGGAGGCGTTTTTCCTCGTTGTAGGCCGGGACGACGACACTCAGAGCGGGCAAGCCGAGGGGACCCCAAACAGCGAATTATACCGTGGATGCCGTCCGGCTTCAGGCGCGGAAGGCGCGTTCGAGCAGCTTCTCGTAGTAGGGCCGGCATTCGGCGAGAAGCGGCTGCAGAAAGTCGGGGAAGGGTTCTTGCTTCGGTCGGTAGGGCTGGAACCCCGTCGAGCGGTGAACGTTGCGGTACCAATGCGGAGCCCAAACCCCGTCGTAGGGCTTCGGCCCCCGCGGCCAAGCGAGCATCGACGGCTGAAAATCCAGATGCAGGCGCCGGCAGAGCTGCTTGAGCACCGATGCCGGGTCGAGCAGCAACTCGCGGGAGTCGAGAACGGCCGCTTGGAGACCCCAATCCTGCAGCATATCGAGCAACTCGCACTGCCGCGCCAGACCGGTGTCGGCCAGGGTCGGCCGCGGAATCTGATGGATCAGCGAAGGCAGCATCTGCTCGGGGTCCCGCGTGAGCAGCACGTTAGCCGTCTCGCGCATGAATTGCAGATCGAGATCGACGAGATGGTGCGCCATCTGCTTGAGAAAGAGCACCGGCCGCCCGCAGGGCCCCAGGACGATGCTGCGGACGACGCGTTCGCCGTCGCCGTCCTGCGCGGCGAGAACTCCGCTGCGGTCCGGATGACGAGCGCCGGACACCCTGAGATAGTGGGCGTACAGCGGCTCGTCCACGACATGCGTATCGCTTCGTTGGGCGAACGCGTAGAGCAGAGCCGTGGAAACGTTGCGCGGCCCCGACCACAGGCAGATGCGCTTGACCGCGTCGCTCATGTTCGCGCTAAGCGGCGCCCGCCGCCTGCAGGGCGGTAATTGCGGCGACATAGTAGATGTCGTCCACCGAGCAGCCGCGGGAAAGGTCGTTCGCCGGTTTGTTGAGTCCCTGCAAGAACGGCCCCAGCGATTGCGCGCCGCCCAGCCGCTCGGCCAGCTTGTAACCGATGTTGGCGGCGTTCAAGTCGGGGAAGATCAGCACATTGGCTTTGCCCGCGACCGGGGAGCCGGGCGCTTTCGAGGCTCCGACGGACTCGAGCAGCGCGGCGTCGGCTTGCAGTTCTCCGTCTATTTTCAGCTCGGGGGCGCGCGCCCCCGCGATGCGCAGGGCTTCGATCACTTTGTCCACCAGCGGATGGTCGGCGCTGCCTTTCGTCGAGAACGACAGCAGCGCCACGTGCGGCTCGGCGTTCAGCAGGCGGCGGCTGTTTGCCGCCGCGGCAATGGCGATGTCGGCCAGTTCGCTCGCCGCCGGGTCGGGGACGACGGCGGCGTCTGCAAAGACCATGACGCCGTTCGCGCCGAATTCCGGGTTGGGATGAACCTGCACCATGAAGCTCGATACGAGCTTCGATTCGGGCCGCATCCCGACGCACTGGATCAGCGCCCGCAGGGTTTCGGCAGTGGTGTTGCTCGCGCCGCCGACGAGGCCCTCGGCGCCGCCGTCGGCCAGCAGCAGCGCGGCGTAGTACAGCGGCTTTTTGACGGTCTCGGCGGCTTCGACTTCGGTTACGCCCCTGGCGCGGCGGCGCTCATGGTAGATGCGGGCGTAGCGTTGCAACCGGTCGGAAGCTTTGGGATCGGCGCAACTCACTCCGGGGGCGCACTCCGTGTTTGCGCTGACCAGAATCGGCCGGACAACCCGGTCGCGGGCCAGCCGCGCGCAGGCTTCCCGCACCCGCGGGTCGTCGCCTTCAGGGAAGACGATGCGGGCATTGAGCGGCCGCGCCCTCTCGACCAGGCTCGACAAGTAAGCCAGCATTCTTACGATCGTAGCGGGTTTGAGGCGCTGCCGTCCGGCGCAAGATTGAACGGCCCCCGCGGCGAAAGGCTACCAGATAACGGATTGGTGAAGCAGGCCGAAGACCGTGGTGGCAACAATGCCGATGAGCGGCCAGATCACGCGCTGCAGAATCCGAATTTCAGCCTGAAGTTCGGCGAAACGCGCTTCCACGACGGCGATCACGTTCCGGCCTGCTTGCGCGCGGACCTGCTCGACGGCCTCATAGGCGAGGTCGGGGTCCACGTGAGCGGCCCTCCAAGCGCGGTAGATCGCATCCACAGGCGGCTCGGGAGTTACAGCAGGCATCGGGGATTCTCTTTCTTGGGCAGAGGCGCGCCACGAAGTTAATGCAGCAGGTGCGGCCGAGCCGCACGCCCGTCCGCGAATTTTCGACTCGTGACCCGCGACTCGGAACCCGCGATCGGCGCGCATCAGCGCGCCGGCGTTTGCGAGCCGGAAACGCCGTCCGCTATTCTCGAAAGATCGGACGGACAGCCCTTCCATGCATGCTTTCGAATTGACGCGCGCCTTGATCGATATCGATTCGGTCACACCGAACGAAGAGCAGATCGGCAACTATCTCTTCGACTATCTGCGTCCGCTTGCCGTCCGCTACGGCGGCTCGATCGAAAAACAGGAAGTCGAGCCGGGCCGCAACAACGTCTGGGTTCGCTGGGGCGCTCCCGAGGTGGTTTTCTCCACCCACATGGACACCGTCCCCCCGTTCATCCCCTCGCAGGAAGACGACGAGTTCATCTGGGGGCGCGGCGCTTGCGACACGCACGGCATCGCCGCCGCGATGATCAAAGCCGTCGAAGCGCTGCTCGCAGCAGGGGTGCGCGGTCTCGGCTTGCTGCTGGTCGTCGGCGAAGAGGTCAACGGCCTGGGCGCCCAACACGCCAACAAGACCCCGCCTCCCGGCGTCAAATATCTGATCAACGGCGAGCCGACGGAAAACCTGCTCGCGCTCGGTTCCAAAGGCGTATTGGGACTCAAGCTCCGCGCCGCCGGCCGCGCCTGCCACTCGGCCTACCCCGAGCTCGGCGACTCGGCAACCGAAAAATTGCTCGACAACCTCGACCGCCTGCGTTCGCTGGAGTGGCCGGCCGACGAATTGCTGGGCGAAACCACCGTCAACATCGGTACGCTCGACGCCGGCCCGGCGATGAACGTCATCGCCGATTATGCCTCGGCCTCTGTGATGATCCGCGTCGTTTCCGATCTCGAAGAAGTCAAGGCTCTGGCGCTCGGCGCGCTGGAAGGCGTCGAAGTGGAAATCGCCGCGGCCACGCCTCCGCTGCGCATGGAGCGAGTCGGAGGGTTCGAAACCTGCGTGGTGAAGTACACCACGGACATCCCCAAGCTCGCCAACTGGGGGCGGCCGCTGCTGCTCGGTCCCGGGTCGATCCATCACGCCCACAGCACGGAAGAGCGTATCCGCAAAAGCGAAATCCTGGAAGCGGTCGCACTTTATACGGATATGGCGAAGAGCCTCAAGACCGCGGCGGCTCCATAGCGGCCGCGCCGCGCGTACATCCGGCCCCGCAGGCGGGCCGTGTTCCCCAAACAAGCGAAAATGAAAACGATGCCCGCAAAAATCGAAGTCGGCGTGCTCGGCGCGACCGGCACGGTCGGCCAGCAATTCGTCAACCAACTCCAGGGGCACCCCTGGTTCGAGCTCGCCTGGCTGGGAGCGAGCGCCCGCAGCGCCGGCAAGCGGTACGCCGACGCCGCCCATTGGAACCAGGACGGCTCCGCGCCCGCATCCGTCGCGGACATGACTGTGCAGGAGGCGAAACCCGCCGCCGGCGCGCCGCGGCTGATGTTCTCCGCCATGGACGCCTCTGCCGCCGGCGCAATCGAGCAGGCGTTCGCCCGCGCCGGCCATTTCGTCGTCTCGAACTCGCGCAACCACCGCATGCTGCCCGACGTTCCTCTGCTGGTGCCCGAGATCAACGCCGATCATCTGGGAATCCTCGCAGCCCAGCGCAAAAACCGCGGCTGGCCCGGAGCGATCGTCACCAACCCCAACTGTTCGACGATTGCGCTCGCGTTGGGCTTGGCGCCCTTGAAGCCGTTCGGCATCCAGAGGGTCATGGTCGCCACCATGCAGGCTATCTCGGGCGCGGGTTATCCGGGTCTGCCGGCGATGGATATCGTCGCCAACGCGATTCCCTACATTGGCGGCGAAGAAGAAAAAATGGAAGCGGAAACCCAAAAAATCCTGGGAGACTTCGTCGACGGCGAAATCCGCCGCTTGCCGGCCGTCGTCAGCGCCCACTGTAATCGCGTGCAGACGATTGACGGTCACCTGGAGTCCGTCTCCGTCGCGCTCGAGCAAAAACCGGGCGTCGAGGCGCTCATCCGGGCATTCCAGGACTTCCGCGGCGTTCCGCAGGAAAAGAATCTGCCGACCGCTCCCGCGCAGCCCGTCCACTGGCTGCCGGAGCTCGACCGCCCGCAGCCGCGGCGCGACGCCATGAGCGAAAAGGGCATGGCGGCGAGCGTGGGTCGCGTCCGCGAGTGCCCCGTCCTCGACTACAAGTTCGTGGTGCTGGCGCACAACACGATCCGAGGAGCGGCGGGCGCCGCCGTGCTGAACGCCGAGTTGTTGCATGCCGAGGGACTGTTGGCGCCCTGAACGTGAGCGGCGGCGGTAAAAATTTTCGTGTCGCTGTAACCGGATTCAAGACAGCATACGCCTTTTCAGGAGCCGGTTCTTTGAATCCGATGTCTCAAGTTCTCGAAAGGAAATCTCTCATGTCCCGTTATCTCCGTCTTGCGGCTTTCGCAGCCGCTGCTGTTTTGCTCTCGACTCTGCCTTTAGCGGCGGCGGACGGCGCCTACCGCGAAGAGGCGCTCATGGATCTCAAAAACCTCGAAGACAAATTCACCAAGCTCGCCGGCGCGGTGGCCGCCGACAAATACACTTGGCGGCCCGGCGACGGCGTGCGCTCCGTCAGCGAAGTCTATCTGCATGTTGCGGCAGCCAATTTCGGGCTCAGCCGCGTTTTCGGAACCCCGCCCCCGGAAGGCTTCGACTTCCGCGGCCTGGAAAAATCCACGACCGACAAAGCCGAGATCGGCAAGAGATTGGGCGAGTCGTTCGCGCACATCCGCGGCGCGATCGAGAAGTTGGGTGACGGCGACCAGGAGAAGGCCGTGAGGATGTTCGGTCGCGACACCACCATGCGCGGCGCGCTCGCCGGCGCGCTCGGCCATATGCATGAGCATTTGGGCCAGGCAATCGCCTACGCCCGCGTGAACGGCACGACCCCGCCCTGGAGCGAATGATCCGTTGAACCCCCGGGCGCGGCCCGCCGCGCCCGCTCTCCTCACCCCGCGAACGACCGCAAGGAGGATTGCTCGATGTTCAAACGTCTTTCCCTGGTTCTCGTTGGCGCGGCGGCCATGCTGCCGGCGCCCGCCGCGAACGCCCAAAGCATGACGCTCGAATCGACCGACGGCCTGAGCTTGCACAACGCCATCGTCGAAGCCTCGACATTGAAAGGCAAAAAAGGAATCCAGATGACCGCCGACCCGGAGGTCGTCAAGGCAACGGCCGCCAAGCGCAGGAAGCTGCTGGAAGAAATGCGCGCCCGCGGCGAGCGGCCGTCCGGTCCGGGAACGTTCGAGAGTCTGCGCACCAATCACCTCGCCATCGTCGATGGGGTCGACTTCGGCAACGGAACGATCGAGGTCGAGGTAGCCGGCTCGCCGGCGCCCGGCGCCCAGGGCGGCGCGCGCGGTTTCGTGGGCATCGCCTGGCGGCTGCAGGACGACAATCACGCCTACGACTGCTTCTACCTGCGTCCCACCAACGGACGCGCCGACGATCAGGAACGCCGCAACCACAGCGCCCAGTACATCTCGCACCCCGATTGGACTTGGTACCGCTTCCGCAACGAAACCCCGAGCAAGTACGAAACTTACGTCGATATCGTCCCCGGCGAATGGATCCAGGTGAAGATCACGGTCGAAGGCGAAAAGGCCCGCCTCTACGTGAACGGGGCCGAGCAGCCGACGCTGGTGATCAACGACGTCAAATCGGGCGCCGAAGCGAGCGGCAAAGTCGCTCTGTGGATCGAGGGCTCGACCATCGGGCGCTTCCGCAACTTGAAGATTACGCAGTAAGCGGCGTTTCCATTCCCGGAAGCGCCCCACTTTTGTGGTGCGCCGGCAGCGGAATCGAGTACTATGAAACGACTATGAAACGCCGCGACTTTATTCGACACGCATTGCTCGGGGGAGCTTCCGTTGCCGCGCTCCAATGGCGTCTCTACGGCGCCGCTCCGGTCGGCTACAGCGAGTCTCCGTCGCGCCGCTTCGCCAACGACACGGTCAAGCTCGGCCCCGACGGCCTCGCTCCGTCGCGCCTCGCCATGGGCACCGGCACCAGCGGTTTCCGCGGCGCGTCCAACCAGACCCGCAAGCTGGGCGTCGCGGGCCTGACCGATCTCTATCGATTCGGTTTCGACAACGGCCTGACTTTCTGGGACACCGCCGACGGTTACGGCAGCCACCCGCACCTCAAAAACGCCCTCAAGCACATCCCGCGCGAAAAGGTCGTCATCATGACCAAATCGCAATCGAAAACCGCCAAAGCGATGCGCAGCGATATCGACCGTTTCCGCCGCGAACTCGGCACGGACTACATCGACCTGCTGCTGCTTCACGCCGTTCGCGAGGAAGACTGGCCCCAACAGCGCGCCGGGGCCATGGAAGTCGTCAACGAATACAAACAGCAGGGCATCGTCCGCTCCCGCGGCATTTCCTGCCACTCCTTACCGGCTCTCAAGCGGGTCAAGAACCAAGAATACATCGACGTCGACCTGGCCAGAGTCAACCCGATCGGCGCCCGCATGGATGCCGACCCGGCAACCGTCATCGAAGAGCTCTGCAAGATCAAGGCTGCCGGCAAGGGCGTTATCGGCATGAAGATTCTGGGGGAAGGCGTCATGCGCAACCGCGTGAGCGAAGCCTTGCAGCACGCTTTGGCCCTCGACTGCATCGACTGTTTCACCATCGGGTCCGAAAACCGTTTCGAGCTCGCCGATCTGATCCAACGCATCCCAGAAGCTTCCTCCCTTGGGTGGAACGCTTAGAAAGAGAGAGGAACCATGGACATACGCCCGTTGCGGCTGCTGCCGGCCTTGGCGGCTCTCGCGGCCTTCGGCTGCGGAGACGCTCCCGACAGCGCCGAGGAGCCCGAAGCGGCGCAACTCACCGCGGCCCTTGAAGTCCGCGAGATGGATGTTGACAGCGTCGCCGAGCGCCTCGTTGCAGGCGAAGATATTTTTCTGCTTGACGTGCGCCGCCCCGACGAAATCGAAGAGCACGGCGCGATCGAGGGCTACACCAATATTCCCATCGAAGAACTCGAGAGCCGTCTCTCGGAGGTGCCGAGGGACAAGCCGATCGTCACCTATTGAATGCGCGGAGGACGCGCCTCCCGTGCGGGGGACATACTTCGCGAAAACGGCTACACGGCCGAGATTCAGACCGGCGGCATCACCCAGTGGAAAGAACAGGGCCACGCCACGGTAAAACCGGAATAGCTGCAACCGGGGGCAAGCAGCCGGCTTGTTCCCTGCTATAGTCTGCGCATGAACCGGAGACGCTTCCTGATCGCCGCTTCCGCATCCGGCCTTGCCGCCAACACCGCCGGCGCCCGCTATCGAGTCGGCGTCATCGGCCACACCGGACGCGGCAACTACGGGCATGGCATCGACACGGTCTGGTCTGCGTTCCCCCAAGCGGAAGTCGTAGCCGTAGCCGACAAGGATGCGGACGGCCGCGCCAAGGCCCAAGCGCGTACGGGGGCGAAGAACGCCTACGCCGACTACCGCGAGTTGCTCGCAAAAGAAAAGCTCGACATCGTGAGCATCTGTCCGCGCCACCTCGATCAAAGAGTTGAGATGACCGTCGCCGCCGCGGAAGCCGGCTGCCACATCTTTCACGAAAAAGCGTTTGCGGCGACCCTGCCCGAAGCCGACCGGATGGTCGCAGCTATCCGTAAAGCCGGCGTCAAAGTTCAACTCGCGCATCAGATGCGGCGCTCGCCCTTCACGCTCAAAGCCGAACAAATGATCGAAGCCGGCGAGATCGGCGAGATTCAAGAGTTGCGCGGGCGCGGCAAGGAAGACTCCCGCGCCGGAGGCGAAGACCTCGTCGTTCTCGGCTCGCACATCTTCGACATGATGCGCCATTTTCTGGGCGACCCGGAATGGGTCTTCTCCCACGTGACAACCCGCGGAGCAGAGCTCGAATTCAACCATATGGGGAAACCGCGCGAGCCCATCGGCCCGATAGCCGGCCGCCAGATGGCCGCCATGTTTTCATTCGGCCAAGGCGTCCACGGCTACTTCGCGTCGAAACAATGCGCCCAAACCCACATCTGGCGCTTCGGGACGCACATCTACGGCAGCAAGGGAGTCATCTTTCTGCCGAACGCGGTTTATCCGAACGGGGCGCAGGCATACATCTTGCGCAGCCCGGCCTGGGTTCCGGACAAGCGGCATGAATGGGAGCCGATCGAACCCCAACACCGCAGCTTCGGCGACGACCGCTACATCACCGCGAACGCGCTCATGGTCGAAGACCTGCTCGACGCGATCGAGAAAGACCGCGAACCCGTATGCAGCGAGCGGGCCGGACGCTGGACCGTCGAGATGACGCAAGGCATCTACGCCTCGCAACTCCAAAGCAAGCCGATCGTCTTTCCACTGGTCGAGCGCGAGCACCCGCTTGCCCAGTGGATAGTGAATAGTGGATAGCAAGGCCGTTGCGCGGGGCGGTCCGGATTTGGAACGACCGGGGGAGCCCGCCGCGCTTGCCGCGGGACCTTCACCGCAGCCGCGCTAAATCACGCCGCGCCGGCCGCCGCTGCCGACGAACCGCGGGTCCGCGATGCCGCGGCGGTCTTTTTGGAAAACCCGCCAACTGTCGTAAACGACATCGCCTACGTAGTAGGCGTCGCGGTACAAGCTATGCTCGTCGGGCAGATCGTCTTTCCGCGTCGGGTGCTTCAGCTTGGGGAATAACACGAAGTCCAAGTAAGTGAACGCCCGGTAGTTCACGTCCTGGAAGGCGATTTCCGACAGCACGGCCGGGCATTCGCGCCTCATGACGTCCGAGGCTTCCTCCGCGTCGGGATCGTCCGGCAATTCCGCCAAGCGCGCTTTGACGGCTGACAGCTCGGCCTTGACGGTTTCTTTGCCGCGCCTTTTCCAAGCGCTCAGGCGCCGCAAAAAAGCCCGCAGCCGAAAGCGCGCGAATCCCAGCAGGGTCAGGCCGGCAAACGGCAAAAAATAACGTACCAAGACGCCGCTCTCGCTGCCGGCGGCAAGCAGTCGAAAAATCCAGAAACCGAGCAGCGCCAAACCGGCGGCCGCGGCCAGCAATCCCGGGTAAAGCTGCTTCGAGACCACGTAGCGCGAATAAAACGACTCCAACTCGGCGACGGCCGCTTGCAGCGCCTCGCGGGCGCGGGCGGCGGCAAACACCGACTTGTCCCACGCTTCATGAGCCGCCGCCGGCGGGTAGTAGAGAATGAAAAGCTTTTCTTGCGGCGCCGGACGGCCGCTGTAACTGCAGATCATACCGCTCACGCCCATGCGCTGCGCCAAACCGGCGCCCGTAGCCGGCATCCCGGAAAACACCATTCAGAGTAGCACATCGAAGCTCTCCGGAACGACCGCGCAACGCCGCGTCCACGGGGTTGCGCCGAGAGCGACTCCAGCCGTTGGAATTTTTTTCAGACGGCAGAACACTCCCAAAACAACCGCAAGCTGTTGATATAAAATAAGTTGTAATCGAATCAAGAAAATCTATCCCAGCTAAAAATACAATTTTTTGAATAAACGCTTGCCATGGACTATGAACTTTGGTATATTGAACTTGATGCCGGGGGGGTAACCCCACCAAAGCGAGACTAACCTCAACCCAAAAGACCCCTGAAACACGCCCCTCCGGCACCCCTTCTTCAGCGTTGCGCTCACGAGGCGGTTTTCTTCACACACCATACGGGACGGAACTGGACTTCACTCGCGGCACGGTCTATAGTAGGGATGGGCCGCACAATGGATTGATCAGCAAGTGGATCGATGAGCAAGTCAGCCAAACCAATCGTCCTTGAAGAATCGGTTATCGATCCGCGCGTGCTCGATTCCGCCCGTCAACACGTCTTCGAGCCCAAGCCGGTCAAGACTTTCCCTTGCCGCATCTGCTCCGAGCCCGGCGCCAGCGAGCAGTCCGAAGGCTTGTGCTGGGTATGCCGGCGGCTAAAAATCAGCGCGTGGCGCGACATCGAAGTTCAGATACCGATGTCCAAGTAGCCGGCTCCTCCGGCTGCGCGGGGCGTTCGCGGCCAAGATATGATCATTGAATTCCCCTTCGTGCGCCGGAGCGTCGCGCGGTAATGGCTTGGCTGCGTAAAACAGACGAACCCAAGAAGGTCCGCACCGAGGGCCTCTGGATCAAATGCGACTCATGCGGCGCGACGATCTGGAAGAAAGACCTCGAAGCCGACGGCATGGTTTGCGCGAAGTGCGGCTTCCATTTCAAGATCGGCGCCCGCGAGCGGCTCAAGCTGCTGTTCGATGATACGCAATGGGAGGAGTTCGACTGGAGCCTGCGCTCGACGAACGCCCTGCAATTCATCGACCGCAAGCCCTACGAAGAACGTCTCGACGAGGCTAAACGGAAGACCGGCCTCAACGACGCCGTGATCTGCGCCGAAGGCAAGCTGGCCGGCCGCGGTGTGATTGTTTGCGCCATGGAATACCGCTTCATCGGCGGCAGCATGGGCGCGGTCGTCGGCGAGAAGCTCACGCGGGCCGCCGAGTCGGCGAGGCAGCGCAGGACGCCTCTGATCATCATTTCCGCGTCGGGCGGAGCGCGCATGATGGAAGGCATGATCAGCTTGGTGCAGATGGCGAAAATTTCGGCGGCGCTGAAAAAGCTCGACCGCGCCAAGATACCCTACATCAGCGTATTGACTGACCCCACGACCGGCGGAGTCACGGCCAGCTTCGCCATGCTCGGCGACTTGAACATCGCCGAGCCCGGATCGCTGATCGGCTTCGCCGGGCCGCGCGTGATCGAGCAGACGATCCGCCAGAAACTGCCGAAGGGTTTCCAGCGCGCGGAGTTCCTCGAGAAGCACGGCATGCTGGATGCAGTCGTTCCCCGCGGCGATCTCAAGGAGTATATCGCGGATGCGCTGGCGTTCTTTTGCAGGACTCCGGCGCAGCCCGGCTGACGCGGCAATGGAGTACGAGCAAGCCGTCCGTTATCTTTTTTCCCTGCTCGGCTCGATTCGGAAAGAAAACTTCGGCCTGGAGCGCATGCGCCGTTTGGCGGCCGAGTTGGGGCATCCCGAGCGCGGCCCGGGAATTATCCACATCGCGGGCACAAACGGCAAGGGTTCGACCGCGGCGATGATCGAAACCGGATTGACCGTCGCCGGACGCACGACCGGCCTCTACAGCTCGCCTCATCTCACGCGGATCAACGAGCGCTTTCGCATCGACGGCCATGCAGCGGGCGACGACGCGGTCGGAGCGGCGATCGAACGGGTGCGCCGGGCGAACGAGTCCCTGGCCGCCCGCTACGGACGCTCCGCGCATCCGACTTTTTTCGAATCGGCCACTGCCGCCGGCCTCTGCTTGTTCCGGGACGCGGGCGTTGCCTATCGCATCGTCGAAACCGGGCTGGGGGGGCGTCTGGACGCCAGCAACATCGTCGAACCGGAAATCGCGGTGCTGACGCGCATCGCCTTCGATCACGAAGCTTTCCTGGGCGGCAGTCTTGCGCGGATCGCCGGCGAAAAGGCCGCCATCATCAAGCCGAACTGCCGGGCCGTGTTCGGGGCGCAAGACGACAGCGCAAGGCGGGTCTTGCTGGAGCGCGCCGAGCAGTGCGGCGCGCCGGCAGTCGATGCGAGCGCAGTCTGGAGCGCCGAGAGGATGCGCGAATGCGATGGGTTCCGGCGATTCGAGGCCGTCGGCGCCGGCAGAAGCATCTCCGTTCGACTGTCCCTGGCCGGCGCTCACCAAGTTGAAAACGCCGTTACGGCCATCGCGGTTCTCGATTCGCTCGGAATCGGGGCCGAAGCGATCTCGGCGGGCCTGAGCGGCGTCAAGTGGCCGGGCCGCCTGGAGTGGGTCGAGCACAGCAGGCCGAGAGTTCTGTTGGACGCCGCTCACAATCCGAGCGGCGCGCGCTGCCTCGCCGATTTTCTCGCGCAGCATGCTCACGGCCGCCGCGTCGCTCTGATCTACGGCTCCTCACGCGGAAAAGCGGTGGATGAAATCGCGGGCTGGCTGTTCCCCAAGGCCGCTCGGGTCATCCTCACCCGCTCCAAGGTTCCGCGGGCGCTGCGCCCGGAGACCCTGCTGGCGGTCGCCGGCCATCACCATGACCGTATTGCGACCGCCCCGACGCTGTCTGCCGCGCTGGCCGCCGCGCGGCGCGGGGCGGGCTGCGAAGACTGGATCGTCATCGCCGGGTCGATCTTTCTGGTAGGCGAAGCCCGCGAACTGCTGGGCTGTGAGTAGAATCGTGTGTTGAAGCGGCTTCGGGAAACGCTGAGCCATGTCCGTTCGGTTTGCTGGATGGTTCCTGCGCTGGCGGTCTCGACGGCCGTCATGGGCCTGCTTTCGCTGATTTCGTCGTTCTTCGACAGCAGCGGGGTTTTGCAGCACAGGATCGCGAGCGCCTGGGGCCGGCAGTTACTGGCGTTGTTCCGCATCGACATGCGCGTCGTCGGGGCGGAAAACCTCGATTCCGAGCAGCACTACGTTTTCGTCTCGAACCACTTCAGTCTGATCGACACGCCGGTGATGTTCGGCGCGATGCCCCGGCCGTTCCGCATTCTGGCGCGGCATGGGCTGTGGAAGACGCCCTTTATCGGCTGGCATCTCAACCGCGCGGGCCACCTGCCCGTCAACCGCGAAGACGCGCGCGAGGCGGTCAAGAACATTGCCGCCGCGGCGGACAAAATCAGGTCCGGTTACTCGATCCTGCTCTTCCCCGAAGGCGGCCGAACCCGCGGCGAAACGATGCGCCCTTTCAAGCCGGGGGCTGCGTACATCGCGATTCAGGCGGGCGTGCCGATCGTGCCGATGGCGCTGGTCGGCACGCGGAAAATTCTCGCGCCCGGGTCCACGCATCTGCGGCCCGGTCCCGCCGAGTTGCGCATCGGCGAACCGATTCCCACCGCGGGGTTGCAGCGCCGGCAAGGCAAGGAGTTGATCCGGGACATCCAAGAGCGTATCGGGAAAATGGCCGCGGCGCCGATGGGGCCGCGTTGCGGACCTGCCGGCCTGCGTCCGCGTACAATGCAGGGACTGCAATGAAATACCGGCTGGGCATCGACATCGGCACGGGCGGCACGCGCGCGCTTCTGGTCGAGGCCGACGGCCGAGTCGCGGCGGGCGTCACCGCCGCGCACGAGGGCATCGTCATGCAGCGGCCGTTGTGGGCCGAGCAGGGTCCGGAGAACTGGTGGGCCGCGGCGCAAAAGGCGGTCCGCGGGGTCATGGCCAAAGCCGGGGCAAGCGGCGCGGATATCGCGGGCGTCGGCCTGTCCGGCCAGATGCACGGCCTGACGCTGCTCGATGCGGGCGGCAATGTCATCCGCCCGGCGCTGATCTGGTGCGATCAGCGCAGTCAGGAGCAGGTCGATTGGATCAACGCGGCCGCCGGCGCGGACATGGTGTTGGAGCAAACAGCCAATCCCGTGCTGACGGGGTTTACGGCGCCCAAGCTGCTCTGGGTGCGCGATCACGATCCCGCCGCTTACGAGCGCGTCCGGCGCATTCTGCTGCCGAAGGACTACATCCGCTTCCGCCTGACGGGCGAGTACGCGAGCGACGTTTCGGACGCATCCGGCACGGCGCTGTTCGACGTTGTGAACCGTCGCTGGGCGACGCCGTTGATCGAGAAGCTGGGGATCGACGCCGCGGCGCTGCCCGCCGTCGTGGAATCGACCGAACGGACCGGCGCGGTCAGCGCAGCCGCGGCGCAGGCGACCGGACTCCGGGCGGGAACCCCGGTAGTCGCCGGCGCGGGCGACCAAGCGGCGAGCGCGGTCGGCAACGGCATCGTCGAGACGGGCATGGTTTCCTGCACGATCGGCACGTCCGGCGTGGTGTTCTCCCATCTTGACGAGCCGGCCTACGATCCCGAGGGAAGAGTGCATACTTTCTGCCACGCGGCGCCCGGCAAGTGGCACATCATGGGCGTTACGCAGGGAGCGGGCCTGAGCCTGCAATGGTTCCGCGACAACCTCGGCGCGGACTTCGTCTCTCGCGCCGAAGCCCGGGGCTGCGACCCTTACGACCTGATGACGGCCGAAGCGGCAAACGCGCCCGCCGGCTGCGAGGGGCTGCAATGGCTTCCCTACCTGATGGGGGAGCGCACGCCGCATCTCGACGCCGCGGCGCGGGGCGGCTGGATCGGACTGACGGCCAAGCACACGCGGGCGCATCTGATCCGCTCGATCCTCGAAGGCGTCGCTTTCAGCCTGAAGGACTGCCTGGGCATCATTGAGGCGCTGGGCGCCGAGGTCTCCGTGGTCCGCGCTTCGGGCGGCGGCGCCAGGTCAGACTTCTGGCGCGGCATTCTCGCGGGAGCGTTCCGCAAACCCATCGCAACGCTGCAAACACAGGAAGGCTCGGCCTACGGCGCAGCGCTGCTGGCAATGGTCGGGACCGGCGTGTTCGCCTCCGTCGAGGAAGCCTGCCGGGCCGTCATCCGCGAGCGGGACCGCTTGGCGCCCGACGCCGATCTGGCGGCCGTTTATGCCCAAACCTACCCTGTTTACCGCGGACTCTACCCGGCTTTGAAGCGGATCGTGAATAGTGGATAGCAAGACCGCTGTGCGTGAAGTATAAAATGTCTTTCGTGCGGCATCGATCGATACCTCTTGCGGCGCTGCTGCTCGCGGCGAGTCTTCAGGCGGAAAACTGGCTGCGCTTCCGCGGCCCGAACGGAACGGGGATCGCGCAGCGCGAGACCGTCGAGAAACCGTCTCTCCAAGACAACCTGTTGTGGAAAACGCCCCTGCCGCCCGGGCATTCCTCGCCCATCGTCTCGGGCGAAAAGATTTATTTGACAGCCGTCGAGCGAGAACGGCTCTACACGCTCGCCCTCGACCGCGAAACCGGCCGCATCCTCTGGCGCCGCGAGGCGCCGCGCCCGCGCCAATCGCCGTTGCACGAGCAAAACAGCCCCGCCTCCGGCACGCCCGCATCCGACGGCGAAAACGTGTATGTTTTCTTCGGCGATTACGGCTTGCTTGCGTACGGCCCCGACGGAGGCGAGAAATGGCGCGTCCCGCTGGGGCCGTTCGTGAACATCCGCGGCATGGCGGCCTCGCCGGTCGTAGTCGGCGGCAAGCTGATCGTCACGCTGGACGACGACAGCGGGCACTCGATCCTGCTCGCCCTCGACAGCGCATCGGGGCGCGAAATCTGGCGCGTCGACCGCGCCGAGTTCCGCAAGTCTTTTTCGATTCCCGCGGTGCATAGACCCGAGGGCGGCCCGGCGCAACTGCTCGTTCCCGGCTCTTTTTCGCTGAGTTCCTACGCGCTCGAAACCGGCGAAGAGATCTGGAGAGCCGGCGGCTTCTGCTGGCAGCCGAAAGCCGTTCCGATGCTCGACGCGGGGCGCGTCTATTTCAATTGCCAGGGCGCCGGGCCGGATGCGAACGCCGGCAAATATCCCGAACACGCGGACGCGCTCGAACGGTTCGACGGCAACGGCGACGGCCTGCTCTCCGAAGCCGAGTTTTACGCCCGGCGGAGATCGAAATTCTTCGAGTACGACTTCAACCGAAACGGACATCTCGAGGAAGACGAATGGGACTTCTTCCGCGCGCGCATGGCGACGCGGCCGGGCGTCTTCGCCGTGCGGCTGGGCGGCAAAGGCGACGTCAGCGCAACGCACGTCGATTGGGTCGTCGACCGCCCGATGGGCAATGTCCCCTCGCCGCTGCTCTACGACGGAGTGATCTACTCCATCCGCAACGCCGGAATCCTCTCGAGCATCGACGCTGCAAGCGGAAAGATCGTCAAGCAGGGAAGGCTTCCCGAAGCGATGGCGGCCTACTACGCCTCGCCCGTGGCCGCCGCCGGCAGAATCTACTTCCTGGATTTGGACGGCGCGCTGACCGTCGTTCGCGCCGGAGCGGAATGGGAGATCGTCCACACCCTGCCGCTTAACGAGGGCGCCAAGGCGACGCCGGCAATCGCCGGAGGCCGCCTGTACGTCCGCACGCACAAGAACCTGTATTGCTTTGGCGAGTAGCGAGCAAGACCGCTGTGCGCGGGTGCTAGATTGATGGAGGAAAGTCGGGAATGACTCGCTTTTTTGGCCTTGCGATCGTTTTCGGGCTGCCCGCAGTCGCCGCGGCGGAGCCCGATGCCGGGAGACTGTTCGCCCGCGAAGTGCGGCCGGCGCTGGCGGCAAAGTGTTTCGCCTGCCACGGGCAAGATCCGGCGCTAACGCTTGGCGGGCTCGATCTGACTACCCGCGAGGGGCTTCTCCGCGGAGGAAGCTCAGGCCGCCCCGGCATCGCGCCGGGCGACGCGGCGGCAAGCGCGGTCGTGGAGGCCGTGGCCTGGGCCAACCCCAAGCTGCAGATGCCGCCCAAGGAAAACGACCGCCTGACGGAGAAACAGATCCAAAGCCTCCGCGTCTGGATCGACGCGGGCGCTCCCTGGCCCGACGATGAAACTCTCGAACGCTACCGCAACGAGCCTGCCGCGGACGGCGGCGTCCGCGTCGCAACCAGCGGCGGCCTCGCGGACGACTGGACGAACCGCCGCTACAAGCCGGAAGACCTTTGGGCGTTCCAGCCGCTGCGCCCGGCGGACCCGCCGGACTCCTCCCAACCGGGCGGCGGCAATCCGATCGACGCTTTCCATCGGGCCAAGCTCCATGCGGCCGGCGTTGCGCCCGCCGAGCGGGCCGACAAGCCGGCGCTATTGCGCCGCGCAAGCTACGGCCTGACCGGCCTGCCGCCGACCCCCGCCGTGGCGCGGGCCTTTCTCGAAGACGATTCGCCGGCCGCTTGGGAAGCGCTGATCGACCGCCTGCTGGCCAGCCCCCATTACGGCGAACAGTGGGGCCGCCACTGGCTCGACGTCGTGCGCTACGCCGACACCGCGGGCAACTCCAACGACTACGAGCGCTCGAACGCCTGGCGCTACCGCGACTACGTGATCCGCTCGTTCAACAACGACAAACCCTACGACCGCTTCGTCGTCGAGCAGCTTGCCGGAGACGAGCTCGACCCCGACAATCCGGAAATGCTCGTGGCGACCGGCTTTCTGCGCATGGGGCCGTGGGGTTCGGCGATGCTGCCCAAGAAAATCGCGCGCCAAGCGTATCTCGACGACGTGGTGCATAGCGTCGGCCAAACGTTTCTCTCGATGCCGCTGCGCTGCGCCAAATGCCACGATCACAAATTCGACCCGATTCCTACGCGCGATTACTACCGCTTCTATGCGGCGTTCGCCGCCACGCAGATCGCCGAACGCCAGGCGGCGTTCACCGACCGCGAGAACTTGGCGCGGTTCAAGTCCGGCCGGCGGCATGTCGAGAAGCTCAAAGATTTCGCAACCGAACGCAAGACCGCGCTGGACGCCATGCTCGAAGACGCCGCCCGCCGCTGGTACGCGGAGCGGGGCAAGCCCTACGTCCCGCAAGCGGAGCGTAACAAGCTGCCCGACGCCGAGAAACCTCCCCGCCACTACGGGTTTACGCACGTGGAAGAAGGGCGTCGCAAGGTGCGCGCGCAGGACGAATGGATCTGGACGCGCCGCCTCGAGCGCTACGAGCCTCTCGCCCAGTCGGTCTTCAACGGACCCGATTACATTCCGCCGAACGGCCGCAAGCTGCGCATGCCGCGAGACATGGATCCTGAGTGGCGGCCGCAATCGGCGATTTTTGCCGGCGGGTCCGTCCATGCGCCGACCGAGCCGGTAACTCCGGGCGTGCTCAGCGCAGCCGGCTTACCGGCGAATAGCGAGCCGGACGGCGACCCGTATGCACTGCCGGACGGTCTGGACGGGCGCAGGCTGCAACTCGCGCGCTGGATCGCAGACCCGCGCAACCCGCTGTCCACCCGTTCGATCGTCAACCGGGTGTGGGCGTACCATTTCGGCCGCGGCTTGGCCGCCAACCCCAATAACTTCGGCGGCGCCGGCGCCAAGCCGACCCACCCGCAACTGCTCGATTGGCTGACGGCCGACTTCGTTGCGCACGGCTGGTCGATCAAGCGGCTGCACCGCCTGATCATGACCTCCGACCTCTATCGGCAATCGACCGAGCACGCCGCGCCGGACCGCCTGCGCGAGCAAGACCCCGACAACAAGTTACTGGCCAGGTTCGAGCCGCGCCGGCTGGCGGCCGAGGAAATCCGCGACAGCATGCTGGCGGTTTCGGGAGAGTTGAACCGCGAGCTCGGCGGCCTGCCGGCGATGCCGGAAATCAACATGGAAGCCGCCCTGCAGCCGCGCATGATCCAGTTCTCGATCGCCCCGGCGCATCAGCCTTCGCCGACGCCCGAAGAGCGCAACCGCCGCTCGATCTACACCTACCGCGTGCGCGGGCAGGCCGACCCGTTCCTGGAGGTCCTGAACCAGCCGAACCCCAACGAATCCTGCGAGCGCCGCGACACGGCGGCGGTAAGCCCACAGGCGCTGACGATGATGAACTCCGATGCGGCGACCGACCGCTCGATCGCTTTCGCCCTGCGTCTCGAGCGGGAAGCCGCGGCGCTCCCCGAGCGGATCGCCCGCGCGTTTCTCCTGGCCTACCAGCGCGAGCCCGACGCCGGCGAGCTGCGCGCGATGGGCGATTATGTCAGCGACATGCAAGCGCATCACCGCGCCCGCGAACCCGAGTCTGTCCCCTATCCGACCCGCGTGAAGCGCTCTCTGGTCGAGGAGTTCAGCGGCAAGCCGTTCGATTACGAGGAATGGCTGCCGGCATTCGAAGACTACCGGCCCGACGTCAAAGCCTGGCAGGTCGGCCCCGAGACGCGGGCGCTGGCCGACCTGTGCCTGCTGCTTTTCAACAGCAACGAGTTCGTGTATGTTTATTAAGGCGCAAAGAATCCGCAGCATGACCACCCGCCGCGAGCTTCTCTACGGACTTGGCGCTTCGCTGGGCGCGCCGGCCTTTACCGCCCTGCTGGCGAACGAAGCGCGGGCCGCGGCCCGCCCCGACCCGCTCGCGCCGAAAAAGCCGATGATCGAGGCCAAGGCGAAGGCCTGCATCTTCATCGTCCTCGAAGGCGGCCCCGGGCACATGGACACCTTCGATCCCAAGCCCAAGCTGAACGAGTTTCACTTGAGCGAATCCGTCCGCGACCCGAATCAGGTGCTGGTCGAGGTCAAGCAAAAAACCTACTACGTGGGCAGCCCGTTCGGCTTCCGCAAAACGGGCAAGTCGGGGATCGAGATGTGCGACCGGTTCATCCACATGGCCGCTGCGGAGGTCGCCGACGAGCTTTGCATCTACCGCGGCTGCCAAGCCCAATCGGTCAACCATCCCGACGCCCTGTATCACCTCAACACCGGCTCCGTGCTGGGCGGCGACCCCGGCGTCGGGTCTTGGGTGACTTACGGCCTGGGGTCGTTGAACCAAAACCTGCCGGGCTACGTGGTGATGACCGAGTTGGCCTATCCGCAGGGCGGAGCGGGCAACTGGTCGAACGGCTTCCTGCCGGCGCACTACCAGGGCACGACGCTGCGCGCCTCGGGCTCGCCGATTCTCGATCTTGAACCGCCCAAGTGGAAGACGCGCGAACAGCAGCGCCGCGGCCTCGACGCGCTGGCCGCGCTCAACCGCAGGCACGCCGCAAAGCATCCGTCCCACGACGATCTCGCCGCGCGCATGGAAAACTACGAGTTGGCCTTTCGCATGCAGAGCGAAGTGCCCGATATCGTCGATCTCGGCGCCGAATCGGAGAAAACGAAAACGGCCTACGGCCTCGACGAGCAGGAGACGCGGGCCTTCGGGCGGCAATGCCTGCTGGCGCGGCGGCTGGTCGAAAAGGGCGTCCGCTTCGTGCAGATCTTCTCCGGCGGCTGGGACAGCCACGACTTCCTGGAGAGGAACCACTCGGCGCGCATCAAGAGCGTGGACAAGCCGATCGCCGCGCTGATCCGCGATCTCAAGGCGCGCGGCATGTTGGAGGAAACGCTGGTCGTCTGCTCGGGAGAGTTCGGCCGCACCCCTGACAACAACCGCCGCGGCGGGGTCAACCCCAACGGCCGCGGGCACAACGCCGATGCGATGGTCGTGGTCATGGCCGGTGGCGGCGCGCCCGCGGGCAAGGCGATCGGCGCGACGGACGAAACCGGCAACCGCGCCGTCGAGGTCGTCCACCCGCTGCGGGATCTGCACGTCACCTGGCTGCGCCTGCTCGGCCTCGACGACAACAAGCTGACCTACTTCCACGGCGGCCGCTTCAAGCAACTCTCGCAGACGGGCGGGCAGGTCATCCCCGAACTGATCGCGTAGCCGTCCGCGGCGGCAGCGGCTCGGGGGCCGCGCTGCGGATGCGGCGGAGCATTTTCACGGCGCGGTTCAGGCGGCTGCCGACGTTGGACTCGGAGACATGGAGACGGACGGCGGTTTCTTTGGTCGAAAATCCTTGCCCCCAGCGCAACTCGACGACTTGGCGGTAGGTCGGGGGCAACTCGTCAACCATGGCGTTGAACAAGCGGTACAGATGTTTCCGCCGGGCAAGGACTTCGGGGCCTGGGGCGGAGTCTTCGAGCAGATACGCAATTTTGGAGGCCGGAGTCCCGACGTAGCGGGAATCCGCTTTCCGGATATCCTTGGCGCAGTTTTTGACGATGGCGCGCACCCAGGCGCAGGCCGGAGGGTCGCCGCGGTATTCGTCGACTTTACTCAATATCCTGATCCAGCTTTCTTGCAGAGCGTCCTTGGCCTGTTCGTCTCCGCCCGCGATGAGTTGGGCGAGACGCAGGAAGCGTTTGGTGCAGCAGGGGATCCACTCCTCCATGTTGCCGTCGAGCAGGGGGCAGCCGCAGGGGGCGCGTGCGGAGTTGGAGGGCTGGAGGACGATGAGCTCCGTAACGGGGCCGGCGCTCTGCTCATCGTTGGGTTTGCCGGTCATGGACGCCCTCGCAGTTACAGGAACAGATTAGTACGGTACCGGCCCGGCGGCAAGAACAATGCAGAGTGGAGAGCAAGACAACAAGTCGCGGCGCGGGGCGTGCCGGACAGTTGGGTTGGGATTGTCGGTCGTTTGGTTTGCGCCGTCCTCGGGCGGCTTGCGAACCGACGCGAATCGGAACGGCGCGGATTATTGCAACCGCCGGTAAGCGCCCGATCCCTTGAGCGGCCCTCTGTCCATGGCGTGATCCCATGGTGTCCTTCCAAATCTGTCCTGCGCCTTGGGGTCCGCGCCGGCATCCAGCAGCGTATCGATGACGGCGGGATTCTTGTTGGCGGCCGCCGCCCGATGCAAGGGCGTTGCGCCGTCAAGCCCGCTCCGCGCATCGAGTTCCGCGCCGGCGTCCAGCAGAAGGGCAATAACGGCGGGATTCCTGTTGGAGATCGCCGCGCCGTGCAGGGGCGTTCGGGCTCGTTTGTCCCGCGCCTTCGGATCTGCCCCGGCATCCAGGAGCAAGCTCGTGACGGCTGGATTCTTGTTGGACGCTGCTGCATAATGCAGGGGCGTTCGGTTGTACTTGTCGCGCGCCTCGGGGTCGGCCCCGGCATCCAGGAGCGCGGCGGCAACGGCGGCATCCCCGTTGAACCAGACCGCATGATGCAGGGGCGTTCGACCGTATTTGTTCCGCGCCTCGAGCTCCGCCCCGGAGCGGAGGCAGTCGGCCGTATTCTCGGCCGACGCCTCCTGAAAGTAATCCCTGGAATTCCAGTCGTTGCAGTCGGCTGCCGGCGCCGGGACGGCCAAAACCGTCAAGCAAAGGCCGACAACCGCCGCGGTCTGCATTGAGAAGTTTGTTTTCATCGCAACGCGAACTCTCACTCCTGCTTTTCGGCAATTTTTTCTCTGAGCTTCTGCCTGAACTCGGTTACTTTCGGGTCGTCATCGTCCAACTCGAAGTGGCGCTTGAAGGAGGCCACCGTCTGGTCTTCGAGTTCCTGCGGCGTCAACTTGCCCAACCGGCCGGCTCGCGCCTTCATCTGCATCTCGCGTATGAACC
This sequence comes from Bryobacterales bacterium, assembly GCA_965214915.1. Lineage (GTDB taxonomy): Bacteria > Acidobacteriota > Terriglobia > Bryobacterales > UBA6623 > CATQHP01. The sequence goes on from CBDCCP010000003.1 coordinate 857,881, forward strand.
CTCCCATCTTGGGCAGGTCCGGGACCAGCGATTGCTCGGCAGCCGCGCTGCCGTGAACGCCTCCTGCCGCTTTGACCGCGGCGGCCGCCCCGTCGTTTCCAAGCATCTCCGCCAAGGCGAGCAGCGACACCCCGGCGGACGTAGTTCGATTCGGGTCGCCGCCGGCATTTATCAGCGCCTCGACAATCGCCTCCGAACCGCTCATAACAGCTTGGTCCAACGGCGTAATCCCATGATTGTCTTTCCTCGACGGGTCCGCGCCGTACTTCAGCAGTTCCTGGGCATGTCCGTACGCCGTCGTGTTTCCCGGACGGCCGGCGGACGTAACCGCTGCATGAAGAGCGGTACGCCCCCTGGCGTCGGCCGCGTTGGGGTCCGCGCCGGTCTGCAGCAGCGCCGTAAGCGCCTCGCGGTCGGTTCCGCGGGCGGCCTTGTGCAATGGGGACTTGCCGTCGGCGCCGCTATTCGCCGGCTCCTGGCCTACGGCAGTCCAAGAGGCCAGCAGGACTATTGACAGCGCCAGCGCCCATTGCGCTCCATTGCGTTTTCGCATGAATTTCTCCTTTCCGAGGGAATGCTGACAGCCATGACTTGACCGTTTTTGCTCCTCTACCTATAAGACTGGGCGAAGCGGCAAACGATCACAGATTTTTTCAGTTTTTATTTGCTTGCCCCGGGAACTGCCGCGCGGCGCGCTCAGCCGCGCCGCAGGAGCCGTTGGCAGTCCTCAAGAATGCAGCGGTCCATTTTGTACATTGGCGCCCGCGAACTCGTCCGCCGCGCCGAGCTATTGGTTGTCGGTTGCCTCCATGTTAGCGGTCATGTTCTTCAAAACAAGCTGTTTCCAATCCGGGAAAGACATGCCGTCCGGTCGCGGCGTGTTCTTCATTGCGTCGAGCGCCGGCCCGCGGTACCGGTCCAGACTATCCGCTAAATCCACGCGACCGGAAGCACGAAGCTTTTCCTTGCCCTCGTTGAGCGCGTTGTCCAACTTCATGCGGAGCCACTTATCCGGATATCTTCCCCGCGGCGCCCGGGTTCCCCTGAACCTGAACTTCTCCAGAGTCTCCGAAACTTTGGCCTCAAGGTCCAGAAATCTCTTTCGTTTCGGAGTCGATCCGGTCGGCCCCCCTCGATTCCAGGAACTCGGCAACCCGCATTCGGCCCCTCTCATAGGCCATATCCAGCGGAGTTTTTGGCGTGCAGTTGCGGCAGCTTCGTTTCCCGGACACTGCGTTCACGTCGGCCCCTTGCTGCACCAGGAATTCAACCACCGGCAGGTTTCCGGCTCTCGCCGCAAAATGCAACGCCGTATATCCGCCGCGGTCGGTTGCAGTCGGATCGGCCCCGTATCGGGTTACCAGAGCCTTCACCATGTCGTAGGCGCCGGAAGAATCGTCTTGCGCAGCTAAGGTAAGCGCGGTCAAACCGGTAACCGGTTCGATAGCGTCGATGTCCTCGACGTAGGGCATCGTCTGCAAGGCTTCCTCGTACTTCCGCGTCGCAAGCTGGTAATGCAGCGGCGAGGATTCTTTCAGCCGCTCGAGGAACGTTTTGTCTTCGGTTTGTTGCGTTTGCTGCGGTTCTTCAGCCGCCGCCCCGAAGCCGAGCGCGGCCGCCGCCAAGACGGCCGGAGCCGCCGACAAGATTCTCTTCATGATTCGGATCCTCCCTATTCGCAGATAACGATGGACTCAGGATTTGTCCCTCTACCCAATAAGACTGGCGAAGTGCCTAATAAGGCTGGCGAAGCGGCAAACGGTCACGGATTTTTATCGGTTCTTTGCGCTGTTTCGCACATCGGCCGCTCGGGAACCGACCGCGCGGAGCGCTCAGCCGCGCCGCAGGAGGCGTTGATGGTCTTGCAGAATGCAGCGATCCATAACGACGGTCTTGCCGGCCGCGGCGAGCAGCCGCGCTGCGGCTTCGTCCGCCACGCCGAGCTGCATCCACACCGTCCCGGCCCGGCTGCGGATTGCCGCCGCCGTCAGCTCGCCGACAAGCTCCGAGCGCCGAAACACGTTGACGATATCGACGTCCTCGGGCGCGGCGTCGAGCGACGGATAGGCGCGCTCGCCGAGCGCCTCTGCGATATGCGGATTGATCGGAATAATCCGGTAGCCCCGGCTTTGCATGTAGCGGCCGACCCCGTGGCTGGGGCGCCAGGGCTTGTCGGACAAGCCCACTACGGCGATGGTTCGCGCCGAACGGAGAATCGCGCGCAAGGCGTCGTCGGAGAGGTTGGTCACGGCAGCAACGTCGTCCCCGCGTCTTCGTCGGCCAGAACGCGGGCGAGGATTGCAGGCTCGGCGCCGGAGACGATCGAAACACGCTCGATGCCGCCGGCCGCGGCCGCCATCGCCGCGCGCAGCTTGGCTTCCATGCCTCCCTGCGCGACGCCGGACGCGATCAACTCCTCCGCCTGTGCGCAGGTCAGCTTGGGGATGCGCGCTTGCCGGGCGTCCAGCACGCCGCCGACGTCGGTCAGAAAGATCACGCGGTCGGCGGCGAAGCCACAGGCGCAAGCTGCAGCCATTTGATCGGCGTTGACGTTGAAGATCGCCCCGTTATCGCCGCCGGCGATGCAAGCGATCGCCGGAAGATAACCCTGCTCGGTCAGCAGCGCCGGCAGCGAGGCGTCCACGCTCTCGACCTTGCCGACGGCGCCCAACGCGGGGTCCATCTGCACGGCATGCGCGATGCCGGCGTCGATGCCGGTCAGCCCCACGGCCCTCGCGCCGGCCTTCTGCAGCGCGGCGACCAGACGGCGGTTCACCGAGCCGGCCAGCACGCGCAGAACCGCATCGAGCGTTTCCGGCGGAGTCACCCTCAGGCCGTTGCGGAACTCGCTTTCGTGATCGAGATTGGCCAAGTAGCGGCTTAGCCGCTTGCCGCCGCCGTGAACGACCGCCACTCTATGCCCGCCGGCCACGAGGGCCTGCAACTGCGCCGCCAGCGAGTCCAGGCTCTTCTCGGATTCCAGCAGAGTCCCGCCGATCTTGACCAGGAGTTTCATCGGTTGCTTGCCTACAGCAGCGCGGTCGTCTCCTCGCAGCCAAGCAGCAGGTTCATGTTCTGCACGGCTTGGCCGGCCGCCCCTTTCACCAGGTTGTCGATAGCCGCGACGATCACGACCCGCCGCGCGCCGGGATCGACGGTCATGCCGATGTCACAAAAATTCGTGCCCCGAACCCCGGCAAGATCGGGGAGGCGGCCTGCGGGATAGAGCCGCACGAAAGGCTCGTCCCGGTAGTATTTCTCGTACAACGTCGTCAACTCGGCATGCGTCATCGGCCGGGCCGTGCGCACGTAGATCGTTTCCAGAATGCCGCGGTGCAGCGGCAGCAACTGCGCGGTGAAGCTCAATTCCTGCTCCTCGACGTCGGAGGTCAGCAGCACTTCCGGTACGTGGCGGTGGAAAAGCACGCCGTAGGCCGAGAAGTTCTCCGCTGCCTCGCAAAAGTGCGTCTTGAGCGCCGGTTTGCGCCCTGCGCCGCTGACTCCCGATTTTGCGTCGCAGACCACGCCCGCCGCCCGGTCGAGCGCCGCTTCGACGATCAAGGGGCGCAGAGCCAAATTCGCGGCGGTCGGATAGCAGCCGGGGTTGGCCACCAGACGGGCCACCTTCACGACTTGCCGAAAATATTCCGGCAAGCCGTACACCGCCTCGGTCAAAAGGTCCGGGCGCGGGTGCTCGATCTTGTACCAGCGCTCGTAATTGTTGCGCGTGCGCAGCCGAAAGGCGGCGCTGAGGTCGATGCACTTGAGCCCGGCGTCCAGCGCCATCGGCGCGCTTTCCAGCGAAACTTCGAGCGAAGTCGCCAGGAAGACCAGCGCGGCGCCGGACTCGCGCAGGCCCGCGGGAGTGAAGGGGAAACGGGGCGTCGTCTCGCCGAACGGAAGTTCCGTATCGGCGACGGGCCTGTGCTCCAGCAACACCGGCTGCACGTCCGGGTGAAGCTTCAGGATACGGAGCAGTTCGCGCCCGCTGTAGCCGGTGAACCCGGCAATTCCGACTCGTGAGCGTTTCGCCATCGAACTTCGATCATACAAGCACAACGCGGCGCCGATACGGCTTCGCGGCGGTCAGGCCGCCAGTCCGATCCTCCGCATCAAGGCTTCGGCGTCCGGGCCGCGCCCCATGAATGCGCGGAACAACTTCTCGGGGTCTTCGCTGTCGCCCTTGGCCAAAACGTTTTCGCGGAACGCCCGCCCGACCCGCCGGTTGAAAATCCCTTCCTTGGCGAAACGTGTAAACGCGTCGGCGTCCAGCACTTCCGACCACTTGTACGAATAGTAGCCGGCCCCGTAACCGACCGGGCCGGCGAACAAGTGCGTGAATCCGGCGAGTATGGCGTGCTCGGCCGGCAGCGGCGCCGGCGCAAACGCATTCAATATCTCCCACGCATACGTCATGACATCGCCGTCGCGCTGCGGATCGTACTCCACATGCAAGGCCAGATCGACCGTGCCGAACCCCAATTGCCGCATTTGGACGTTGGCGGCGCGGAAATTCTTCGCCCGCCGCATTTTTTGGAACAACTCTTGCGGAATCGTTTCGCCGCTCTCGTAGTGGCGCGCGAACAGGTCGAGCGCCTCCCGCTCCCAACACCAGTTCTCCATGATTTGCGAAGGCAATTCGACCCAATCCCAGGCCACCCGCGTGCCGGCCAAGCTTTTGATTTCGACGCGGCTGAGCAGGTGGTGCAGCAAATGGCCGAACTCGTGAAAGATCGTTTCGACTTCGCGGTGCGTCAGCAAGGCCGGCTTGCCGCCCACCGGCGGAGTGAGATTGCCGCAATTCAGCCCCAAATGCGGAGTGAAGCCCTCGCCGGTCGGCTCGCCGGTCAAGAAACCGTCCATCCACGCTCCGCCGCGTTTGTTTTCGCGCGGAAAGTAGTCGGCGTAGAACGAACCCAGCAGCGAATCGTCCGCGTCGTAAACCGTGTAGTAATCGACGCTCTCGTCCCAAACCGGAACGCCGGATTGTTTCTCCACGCGGATGCCGTAGAGCCGCCCGGTAATTTCGAACATGCCCTTGAGCACGCCCTCGTAGGGGAAATACGGGCGCAACTCCTCTTCGTCGAAAGCGTATTGCGCCTGGCGCATTTTTTCCGCGTAATAGCCCACGTCCCAGGGGTGGAGCTCCTTGCCGGCGAACTCGCGCAGCTCATTGTTCTCGCGCTCGAACGCTTCCAGCGTGCGCTCCGTGAGGTTGCGCACGAACGCGCCCGCCTGCCCGCCGCTCTTGGCCATACGGTCTTCGAGCACGAGATCGGCGAAATTCGCGTAGCCGAGCAACCGCGCTTTTTCCTTGCGCAGCTCGAGGATGGCGGCAATGTTCTCGCGGTTGTCGAACTCGCCGCCGGAGGCCCGCGTCGAGTAGGCGCGATAAACCTTCTCGCGCACCGCCGCATCGTCGAGATAGGTCATCGCCGCCGTGTAGCTGGGCGCCTGGAGCGTAAACCGCCATCCCCGGCGGCCCTTGCTCTGCGCGCTTTGGCGCGCGGCGTCGACCGCGCTCGGCGGCAATCCGGCCAAGCCGGCTTCGTCCTCGATGTAGTGCTCGAACGCATTGGTCGCATCGAGCACGTTCTCTGAAAAATTCGTCGTGCGCTGCGCCAACTCGACGTTGACGGCGGTCAGCCGCTCTTTGCCGGCTCGATCGAGGTCGGCCCCGGCGCGCCGGAAGCCGTCCAGCGATTGCTTGAGAAACCGCGCGCGCACGGGGTTAAGCCCCGCCGCTTCTTGTGTTGCGGCAAAAGCCTTGAGCCGCCGCCAAAGTCCCTCGTTCAACGGAATGCCGGAATGAAACGCGCTGACCCTCGGTTGGATACGGTTGTACGCCTCTCGCAATTCGGGGTAAGTCGCAACGCTTTCGAGATGCCCGACGACGGTCATGGCGTATTCGAGCCGCTCGGTTGCTTTTTCCAAGGCGAGCAACGTGTTGGCGAACGTAGGGGGAGCGGGGGATGCAGCGAGCGCATCGACCGCCGCCTGTGCGTCCGTCAGCAACACGTCGACCGCCGGCTCGACGTGCTCGGCCTTGACCCGATCGAACGGAATGCGGAAGTCGATGGCGACAAGAGGGTTGGACATGGCGGAAGAATTTTCAGAATACCAGTGGCCGGCGGGGCTTGACGGTACGCGGGGCGGGGAAGCCAAACTGTTGGGATGGGGTCCGTTGCGTTCACCAAGGCTCATGCCGCAGGCAACGATTTTCTGATCGTCGAGAGGCGCGATTTGGAGGCAGCCGGCATCGCGGCGGCCGTGCTGCCGGACTTCGCCAAGCGGATTTGCAGCCGGCATTTCGGCGTCGGGGCCGACGGACTCGAGATTGTCGGCGAGAGTGACGCCGCCGACGCGGAAATCCATCTCTGGAACTCCGACGGCAGCGCCGCCGAAATTTCCGGCAACGGAACGCGCTGCGCCGCCGCGTACTTGACGGCGGCGCAGAGGGTCGGCGAGCGGTTGTCCATCTCCACCGGCGCCGGCGTGAAACGTCTCGAATTGATCCGCAGCCGCCGGTCAAAGTATGTGTTCAAGATGGCTATGGGTCTGCCGGTCTGTGAAGCCGCCTTGGCCCTGCTGGAGGTCGAAGGCAGTCCGCTGACGGCCACCATCGTCAACGTGGGCAACCCGCAATGCGTGGTGTTCGTCGAGAGCTTCGCCCTGGATTGGCGCAAGCTGGGCGCGGCCCTCTCGCGCTATCCGCGGTTTCCCGGCGGCGCCAACGTCTCATTCGTCCGGGTTATCGACCGCAACACGCTCGACGTTCGCTTCTGGGAGCGCGGCGCGGGCGAGACGATGAGCTCGGGCACGGGCGCGACGGGCGCCGCCGCGGCGGCGGTCATAACCGGACGGGCCGAGAGCCCGATCGCCGTCAAGACCGCGGCGGGCGAAATGCGCTTCGAGTGGAGCGATGAAATGTACTTGACGGGTCCGGCCGCCATCGTCGCCTCCGGCCTCTACGAAACGGGAAGGTGACCCATTCGGCGGCGACTACACTGGGAAAGATGACCCGCGAGAAGCTCGCCCTGTACGGAGGCAGCCCCGGACGGGCTGCGCGACGGCCCTGCGCTTCACATGCCGCGTCCCGCGGCGGCGTCCCGCGTCTTGCCCTCTGTGCCGCGTTGGCGGCGGCGGCAGTTGCCGGGGCGCAGCCCGCGGACGAGTGGACGATCGAGACGGTTGCCGGGAGTTCTTCCGTGAGGGACGGCGGACCGGCGGTTCAGGCGCTGCTTTACTTTCCCTGGAACGTGGCGGTGGACGGTTCGGACAACATCTACATCGTCGATACCGACAACCATCGCATCCGCAAGATCGATGCCGCCACGGGCAACATCTCCACGGCGGCGGGAACCGGGGAGCGGGGCTACAGCGGGGACGGCGGACCGGCGGTCGAGGCGCAACTCGACCGGCCCCGAAGCGTGGCCGTGGACGATTCGGGCAACCTCTACATTGCAGATACCGACAACCACCGCGTCCGCAAGGTCGATGCCGCAGGCAACATCTCCACGACGGCGGGAACCGGTAAGGCCAGCTACAGCGGGGACGGCGGACCGGCGGTCGAGGCGCCAATCGCTTGGCCCCGAAGCGTGGCGACGGACGGTTCGGGCAACCTCTATATCGTCAGCAGCGGCAGCCACCGCATCTACAAGGTCGATGCCGCAGGCAACATCTCCACGGCGGCGGGAACCGGGCAGCACGGCTACAGCGGGGACGGCGGGCCGGCGATTCAAGCGCAACTCGCCGGGGCCTTTGGCGTAGCGGTGGACGGTTCGGGCAATCTCTACATTGCCGATACCTTCAACCACCGCGTCCGCAAGGTCGATGCCGCAGGCAACATCTCCACGGCGGCGGGAAGCGGGCAGCACGGCTACAGCGGGGACGGCGGGCCGGCGATTCAAGCGCGACTCGGCGGCCCTCATGGCGTAGCGGTGGACGGTTCGGGCAATCTCTACATTGCCGATACCTTCAACCACCGCATCCGTAAAGTCGATGCCACAGGCAACATCTCCACGGCGGCGGGAGGCAAGCGGGCCGACTCCAGCGGCGTCGGCGGCAGACCGGCGTTATACGCGCAACTCCGCAGTCCCAACGGCGTAGCGGTGGACGGGGCGGGCAATCTCTACATTGCCGATACCTTCAACCACCGCGTCCGCAAGGTCGATGCCGCAGGCAACATCTCCACGGCGGCGGGAAGCGGTCGCGTCGGCGATGGCGGGCCGGCGGTCGAGGCGTGGCTCTACCACCCCGCAGGAGTGGCGGTGGATGAAGCGGACAACATCTACATCGCCGACAGCTACGACCACCGCATCCGCAAGGTCGATGCTGTCACGGGCGCCATCTTCACGGTGACGGGAACCGGGGAGGCCGGCTACAGCGGCCAGTTTGTCCCGATGTTTCTCGCGCAATTCCGCCATCCTGAAGGAGTCGCGGTGGACGGTTCGGACAACCTGTACATCGCCGATAGTAACAACAACCGCATCCGTAAAATCAATGCCGCGGGCAACCTCTCTGCGGCGGCGGGAAGCGGGCGGTCCGGCTACATCGGGCACAGCGGATTGGCGACTGGAGCACAACTTACCGCGCCCCAAGGCGTAGCGGTGGACGGCTGGGGAAACCTCTATATCGCCGATACAGGCAACCACTGCATCCGCAAGGTCGATGCCGGTAGATCGTCCATCTCTACGATCGTAGGAACCGGCGAGAGAGGCTCCGGCGGGGACGGCGGGCCGGCGGCTCAAGCGCAACTCTATTTGCCTCAAGGCGTAGCGGCGGACGGGACGGGCAATCTCTACATCGCCGATACCTACAACCACCGCATCCGCAAGGTCGATGCCGCAGGCAACGTCTCCACGGTTGCGGGAACCGGGGAGTACGGCTACAACGGGGACGGCGAGCCGGCGGTTCAGGCGCAACTCGCCCTCCCCCAGGGCGTGGCGGTGGACGGGACGGGCAATCTCTACATTGCCGATACCTTCAACCATCGCGTCCGCAAGATCGATGCCGCAGGCAACATCTCCACGGTCGCGGGAACCGGGAAGGCCGGCTACAGCGGGGACGGCGGGACGGCGGCTCAGGCGCAACTCGCCGGCCCCCAGGGCGTGGCCGTGGACGGGGCGGGCAACATCTACATCGCCGACAGCTACAACCAGCGCATCCGCCGCCTGACGCCGCCCGCCCGGCGGTAACCGGCCGGCGCGGCAGCGCGAAAGCCGCCGCGTTGCGTCCGGCGGCAACCCCGCTCCAAACGCTGGCGGCGCCCGTACCCTGCGCAGCGGCCGGCGCCCTACCGGACATTCCGCATCGACCGCCTCCATATCTCCCTCGAACCGCTGCGGACAAAACCGGCGGGACATGCGGGTCAATACCATTCCACGTGTTCACGCCAATTCGGCACAATAGTAACGGAGCCTGTAGGATGCAGCCCGAACACCTTGTAAACCATGGCGGACTCGCCAACGAATGTTATGGATGAAACACTCTCTGCCAAGAAGCCATTCCGGGGATAATGCCCTCGGAGAACGCCGTTCTCCAGATCCCTGAAGAAAATCCTGTAAACGAAGTCTCTGCTCCGCCTATCGATTTCACCGAGTTCAAAAACATGCACTCCAGCGGGAGGATAAACGATGTTCCGACTGTTATAACCGTAGAGATGTACCGTTGCCTCGCCGTCCGCCAGCGCCAGCACGCTCCAATATCTTTTCATCTCCGGATAGGCGCCCCACACGGCATCCGGGTTGCAGATTTCCTCCGGATGAGAAAAACCCAGCGTGTCGATCGGATACCGCACCAAGCAGGGGTTGGGAAAAGTCACTGAGTCAACCGCGCGGTGAGTCGCATACACGTACTCACCCGTCGCCACGATCGGCCTGAGTTGCTGAAACATCTGGGGCGGAAAATCGGAGGTCGTGTACGGCCGCTCCCGGTCGCGGTCGTAGATAACCAAGCGACCGGCTCGAGTGGCCACCACGATCGCTTCGGGCTCGTCGGCGAGAGCTTTCATGCGCCAGTCGCCCGATCTCGACAGGTCGTCCCGCTCGTAGTGGTCGTGGGGGATATCGAACTCGAGATCCATAGCCAGCGAGTCGGCGCGGAAGCGGCGAACCCGCAGGAAACCATCGAGCATGTATAGATATTTGCCGCCGGCGGACACTTCGAGATCGATCGCCCGTCTCGGCTTTGGCTCGCCCTTGGGGATGGTGATTTCTGCGATCCGCTCCATTTCCGGAAGCCGATGCGCCGATAGAGTCCACTCGTCCCGAAAGAAACCTACGACGACATAAAGGATTTGCGCAGAGCGGTCCACCGCGAAGACATCGGCCGGCAGTCTCCAAAGCCGAGGGCCGGGGTGTTGCGGGAGCAAGAAGGAGTTCGTACCGCGGAGGTGCAGTTTCCAGCGCTGTACGCCTCCGCCGGGCGGCGGATTTCTGATGACGATCTCGTCTTCGCCGGGCTGGGCCAGACGGGCCGGAATCCTGACTTGGTAGGGATGGGAGTAGAAATTGCCCGGCGTTACCGGCAGCCGCTGCCCTCTCCACAGGACCTCGGTGTCGTCATAGACAGGTTCGGCCACGGCGATAGTCAGGGGGTCGTCCGTCGCTAAAAAGGGGCGCGACGCCGGCGGCATACGGCCGACGATTACGGGGAACGGCTCCGACGCGACGGGCTCGGGTTGCGCGGGAACGACAAGGCGACCGTCGAAGCGGCCGGGGCGAAGATCGACCAAGACGCCCGTGGTTCCCTCGAACGCGTATGTTGTGCAAGCTTCGAATGGGCTGCGCGCATCCAGAGGAATGCTCCGGTTGTCGAATTGCAACTGCATCCCGAGCGCAAAGTTCGTCCCTTGAAAACAGACCCAATCGCTGATGTTCCCTCGCAGCGCCTGCAGGTACGCCGTTTGCGGGCGCAGCAGCTTGGGGCGTGGAATCGAGAGGTCGATGTGCCGGAGAACGAGGTCGTCATTAAAATAACCCACTCCTGCCGGAAACGGTTGGATCGCGGATCCCTGCAATTCCCTCGGTATCGAGTCGTACCGGATGGAGCGGAGGGAGTCTCTCTTCCCCAACGACCAGATGCCGCCGGCCGCCGACTGCGTTACCTGGAAGCCCCCAATTGGAGTACTCATCTGAAATTTCGTTGCCGAATCGTCCAAACACGCAAGACCTGCCCGCCCGTCGGAGCCTCGGACCGCTGCCCCTCCGGGAGTAAAGTGGCTGCTCGCTCTCCCGGCAACGACACACAACCGCCCATCGTCAAGGAGCAAGGCGCCGGCCGCTCCAAGAATCGAGTCGTCCCCGCCCGCGTGAAACGCTTTTCTCCAGGCGCCTTCGCCGGGGACAAAGTTTATGGCAAAAACCGAACCGCCGTGGAACCTGGGCGGCTGTGCCGGCATCAAGCCCGGGATAGCCCCGCTCTCTGCCTGGCCGACCATCCAGACGCCGCCGGCGGAATCCACCTGAACGCCGACTACATTGCTATGGAAGTTCTGACCGCCGATGTAAGTGCTGAACGTCAATCTCTGCAAATCCGCCGAAAACGCGGAAACGAACCCTCCGGACCAACCGGGACGGGGAGGCGTATGTTGGATAGGGTCCTTGAGGGGCAAGTCGCCGCCTGATCCGTTGCCGTAAACATAGACGAGACCCGCCGGAGATAGCTCGAGGCCATCCAAGCCGATATCGCCCGGCAGGTACGTCAACGCATCGAACCGTTTCGCGGCGATGTCATGGCGCAAAATCAGGACCGATGTCGGCTCGTTGTGGAAACCCCGTGGAATCTCCAGATTCCGGGAACCATCGAAGACCACGTCTCTACTTGCGAAACCGAGGTAAACACGCTCTCCCTGCGCGGCATGGAGAAGCATACTGTACCTACCGGTAGCGGATTCAAGCGGCAAGTATGTCGCGTACTCAAGCTTGCTGCCGTCCGCGGACAGGCGGGCCAGAAAATTTGCCCGATAGTGCATCGGGTTGCGGAGCGGATTCGGGTACGGCGCCCCGGGCGTCGCAATACTCGGAAGAGTCGAGTTTCCGAGCAAGAGAACCCTGCCCAGGCTGTCCACATCCATCGCTCGGCACGAAGTGTTTGTCGCCGGGCCGAGATAGGAAACGAAACCGATGCGCCGCTCCGCGGGAAACAACCGGGCAACGAAACACCGCTCGGTTTCGGAAATGTTATTCGGATCGATCATGGAAACACCGAGCACAACGCCGAGAGGCAGGTCGAAGCTCTCAGTGTTGCCGGCGATGACGATCGAACCGTCCGGCAGTTCACGGATTCCTACCGGCCCTTGTTCCCCGCGGCCCCCAAAGTAGGATGCATACGTGACAACGGGGTCGATGACGAGCCGCTTCGCCGCATCTCGGGAGCCCACCGTAAAATCGAGGCTTCGCCGGCCCGCAAGGCGGTATTCCGCAGCGACGACGTGCCGTTCGCCCGACGAACCCGCGTTGTATGCAATGGGGCGTAGAGCCAGCGTTTGACCGTCGATCTCTACCGCGCCGTCCGCGGTCAAGGCGAAGTCTCCGTCCAGGGACTCCAGGCGAAGTTGGGGCAATTCCGCGCCGGGCGCGATTTCGATATCCAGCTCCAGCCCGCGGGGTCCGAAGTAGTAGAGAACGCTTACGCCGCCGTCCGCGCCGGCCGAACGAACCCGCTGCGCATGACGCAGGCGCCTGCCGGGCGTTTCCGCGCCGCCCAGAACGTAGCTCGCGCCGTCCAGCGGCTGCTCCGCCGCAAGGCGGTCGAGTTGCATGGAGTCGCGCCACCGAAACCGCCGGACTTGCCCGCCCTTGCGCAGGGCGAACCCGTCGTGCAGCACCAGCATGTCGGCAGACGCCCCGCGGGTTCGCCAGGCTCCTTGCGCCCCGCCTGCAACCTGCTCGAAAAACGGGCCCGCCGGAAGCGCGGCCGCCCCGGCTGCGTAAAGAAAGAGAGCGCCGAACGCCGGGATCGATTTCATTGAATTGCCAACCACGTGTCTCCCCCACCCTGTCCTCGGGCTTCGACATACACTTCGACGGCTTCGCCGGTTGGGGCGTCCGCCGGGACCATGACGTTGATCTGCGCGACTCCCACCGTGAGGCCGGGTGAAACCCCGGAATAAAGCACCCGCGCAGGCTTGCCGCCGATCTTGACTGTCGGCTGCACGGGAGTCGTGGCGGGACGCGCCGCGATCCGGGCCGCCGTGAGTCGGGCCGGCGCCCCGAGCCCGGTTGCGAATAACGTGACCGCGGCGCCTCGCCGAACCGGGCTCGACGGCCCCTGCAAAACGCTTTCGGAATGCAACGCCGCGGCGTATCTTCGCCCATGCGCAACGTATGCAAACAGACCGGGGCCGGCCTTGGCGGCTTGCATTTCGACTCGGGGCGAGGGGATGCCGTAACGCACTACCTGCAATTCGACTTTCGATAAAGCGGAGAGCGTCTCCGGGGCGACGACATTGATCTGGTTCGAGCCTGTGTAGAGGATTGCGCCGCGAGCGCCCCCAAACAACACCTCGACCCCTTCCACCTCGGAGGCGAACTCCAATTGCCCTTTGAACCAAGGTCCCGAACCGGTTTCAGAGCCGAGGTTCATACCGAAAATCGAGACGATTTCACCGGGAGAGACCGCCCCCGGCTTTCCACTGCCGGCGTTGACGACGGCATCGATCGAGAACTGCGGGCGGGGCCTCAATTCCGGCAGCCGCGCGACCAAAATGCCCCGTGCGGACCGCAGGTGATCGCCGACGGATACGCTCGCCAGAATCCAGTCGGGCTCCCACACTCTATCGATCGTCGTGAATTCGGGATGCCCCCCTCCGATAACGCCTTCCGCCCATCTCTCCAACGAATCTCCATCGACGATTGCGCCTTGTGCATAGCTTCCCTTGAAGAGCAGGCGGTTGGAAGACGCGAGCCAACCGCCAAAGCCTCGGTAGCCGACGGCCAGCCGCGTGCCGGTCGCCAAGTCGTAAATACCGGAGCGGGTCATCCCCCTCCCTTGCCAGACCGCGCCCAGCTCCTCTCGAGGCGGCAGCGCGCGGGTCAGGACCTCGCAATCGGCAAAACCCAACACCGCATCGAGACTGCAAGCGCTTTGGCCAAACAGGTACCGGCCCTTGTCGTCTTGACGGATCGGCAGGGGGCCGGCAACCCCTTGCCTCGGCAGCGGGGAGCCGTCGAAGTAAACCGTGAGCCCGGCAAAGGCCTCGACAATCAGGAATCTTGGGTCCCGACGATCGATTTGGGCGGTGAGCTCGCTGTAGGGCGGCGCCCCGAACGCGATCTGAAACGATCTGTCGGTTTCCCGGGTCGCCAGGTTCAGACGCCAGATCCGGCCCTGTACGGCGTCTCCGATCCAGGCATGCATCGTGCTCGGAAAAAACGCCAATACCTGCTGCGCCTCGCTCAGTGCGATCCTCTCGACCGCGAGCCCCGTCGATAGCCGATAAACGTCAATCCATCCGCCGGTTCCGCGCTTGTTGTCTTGCGGCAGGTAAGCGACCACTCGGTCCGCGGGCACATCGGCTTCGAAGACCCGCGCGGTCGTCGGGATGATTACGATAACGCGGTCCGAATAAGACAAGGGTCTCTGTAGCGCTGCGTCCCAGAGGTAGAAGTCGACCACTCCCGGGGTGCGCAACTCCGGCGGAACAACGAAATCAAACGAAACGGAGCCAAACGGAGGTACGCTCTCAACCGCCAGCGTCTCGAGCGGTTCCCCTTTCCAGACAACGCGTATGTTGCCCTCATAAATCCTCTGATAAAGGTAGGGATCCGTATCGGGAATCGTGATCGTAATCTTCCCGCTGCCGGAACCGGCCAGAAGCCATGCGCGATCCATTTCGACTCTGCCTGCGCAGACGTGAGCCGCGACAAGGGTCAAAACCAGGAGCAATCGGCACACGCGGAGAAATAAAATCAGCAAATGCCGCCTCTGTTCTTCCATGAACGACAAGGGCAACAACCCGCTTCTATCGAAGCCATTCTACATGAGGAGCGATCTTCGGATCGCCGCCCAAGTCGTGCATCCAGTCAACAACAGCAGAGGTAGTACCCAAGTCGGAACCTCCCCAACCGGGAAGCCCGCCCCGCTTAAACGGCGATAGCCTTGTCCACGACCGCGCTTCGTCGAAGCCCCGGCGCGTAATCGAACGGCGACTACACTGGGAAAGATGACCCGCGAGAAGCTCGCCCTGTACGGAGGCAGCCCCGTCAGGAGCGCTCCTTATCCGGCGTGGCCGCGGCTTGGGGACGGCGATCTCGAGGCCGCCGCCGCCGTGCTCGAAGGCTCCGACTGGGGCGGGGCGGGCGCAGCCGTTGCGCAATTCGAGGCGTTGTTCGCGCAGGTCCACGACGCCGCCCACGGCATCGCCGCGGCCAACGGCAGCCTGGCCCTGGAGTTGGCGTTGCTTGCTGCGGGCATAGGCCCCGGCGATGAGGTCATCGTGCCCGCCCACAGCTTCATCGCCACAGCCGCGGCGGTCTCGCGCATCGGCGCAGTCCCGGTTTTCGCGGATATCGAAGCAACGACCTACAACATCGACCCCGAACGCGTCGCCGAGGCCGTAAGCGAAAAGACCGCCGCCGCGGTCGTCGTCCACTTCGGCGGAGCAATGGCGGACATGGACCGGCTCGGCGACCTCGCCGCTCGGCACGGTTTGCTGCTGATCGAGGACGCCGCCCACGCCCACGGCGCCGAGTGGCAGGGCAAGCGCGCGGGCAGCTTCGGCCTTGCCGGCATGTTCAGCTTTCAGAACTCGAAAGCCATGACCGCGGGCGAGGGCGGCATCGTCATCACCGGTGACGAAGACCTGGCGGCGAAAGCCCGCTCGATCGCTAACGCCGGCCGGCGGCCCGGCCGCGGCTGGTTCGAACATTTCGAATTGGGCACGAACCTGCGCATGACGGCGATGCAAGCGGCCATTCTGTCCAGACAACTCGAACGCCTGCCGCTTGAAATCCGGCGCAGGGAACGGAACAACGCCGCATTCGAGCAGGAGCTCGCCGGCGTCGATGGGCTTTACTTGCAAGAGGCGCCTGCCGGGGTTTCGGCGCAAACGCTTTACCTCCGTCCGGGCCGCATTCTCGAAAGCGCTTTCGGCATCGGCCGCGACGAATTCGTTGCAGCGATGCAGGCCGAAGGCATCCCCATACGCCCCTTTTACCCGCACCCGCTCTACCGCAACGCCCTGTTCCAGAACTATGAGCACCGCGCCGGCGCATGCCCCGTCGCCGAACAGTCGTCGCGGGATTCGTTCTGGCTGCCCATGAATCTTTTCATGGGCGGCGAAGACGACGCCGCGGACATCGCCCGCGCCATGCGCAAAATCCACGAGGCCGTCAAGCCGAAGAAATCGCGGGCGAACGTGAACGGCCCGGCGGCGCCCCGCATCGACTGACGCCGCGCGCGCCGGGTTTACAATAGTCGGTCATGATCGATGTCGTTGCAACCGTGACCGTCCGCGAGGACGCGTTCGAAGAGTATCTCGAAAAGTTCAAAGCGAACGTTCCCAACGTGCTTGCCGAAGAGGGCTGCATCCACTACTACCCGACTGTCGATTTCGATACGGGCTGGAAGCGGCAGGCGAAAGAAGCGCACACCGTAACCGTCATCGAGCGCTGGGAGAGCATGGCGGCGCTGCAAGCGCATGCCCGGGCGCCGCATATGGCCGCCATCCGCGAGGCCACCAAGGGGATGGTCACGGCCATGCAACTGAAAGTCTTGCAGAAGGCTTGACTCCAGCGGGCCGCGCCGTCAAGCCGTTTCGTGAATCAATCCCCGCGAGCGCGATTCGTTCTCGATATCGCGCAGCCGGTTGGAGGCCAGATACATCAGCGGCGTATCGAGCAGCGCGACCAGCAGCTTGAACGCGTAACCCGAGGCGATGACGGCGAGGATTTGCTCCCTTGTCCACACGCCGTAGAACAGAATCGTCACGACGGCGGCGGTATCGACCAGTTGGCTGAGCATGGTCGAGCCGTTATTGCGCAGCCACAAGTGTTTCCCGCCAGTGAGCCGCCGCCAGAAATGGTAGAGGCGAACGTCGAGGAACTGGGCGAGCAGATAGGCGACCATGCTGGCGAAAACCGCCCGGGCGGTCTGGCCGAACACCGCCTCGTAGTGTTCCTGGACCGCCGTTGCGTCCTGCAGGTGCGAGACCGGCGCGACGCGGCCGATCTGCAGGATCAACAGCAGGTAGCCGCTCACCAGCAGACCGGTTACGACCACCGCGTCGGCTCGTTTTTTCCCGTAAAGCTCGCTAATCAGGTCGGTGCATAAAAACGTCACCGGGTAGGGAATCACGCCCACGCTCAGAGTCGCCACGCCGAGGAACGGCAACGAGACATCGAAGAACTTGAACACCAGCGAGTTGGCGATGACGAGACTCGTCAGAAAAATACCGGAGAGGACGAGAAAAACGAAGTCGTAACGCCGCACGAGGCTCTCTGTCAGGGTAATATAAAGGCGTCATGGAACGCCGCTGGAATCCCACCAGACGCCGGGCGATCCGTTCGTTGGCGGGCGGCGGCATGCTCCTGCCCGGCCTGCTGGCGGACATGATGGCAGAGTCGGCGGGCAATTCTCCGGCGCGGCGCCGGCCCCACTTCGAGCCGAAGGCCAAGCGCGTCATTTTCCTGTTCATGACGGGCGGCGTGTCGCACGTCGACACCTTCGACCCCAAGCCGTTTCTGCGCGAGCATCACAACGAGCCTTTCGGCAAAAAATCGGTTTACAAGGGAGCGGACTGGGAGTTCAAGCGCTACGGCCGCAGCGGCATCGAAGTCAGCGATCTGTTTCCGCACATCGGCAGCGTCATCGACGACATCGCCGTGATCCGCTCGATGAAAAACATCAACGGCGATCACTTCGGCGCAACCATCGGCATCCACACGGGCTCGGCCACGTTCAACCGTCCGAGCATCGGCTCTTGGGTCAGCTACGGACTCGGCACGGAGAACCGCAACCTGCCGTCGTTCATGGTGATCGCCCCGGAACTCCCCTACGCCGGCGGCCAGGTATGGGGTTCGGACTTCCTGCCCGTGCCGCACCAGGGCACGCGCATCGTCCCCGGCGAGGAGCCCATCGCCAACATGCGCCGCCGCTCTCCGTCCGCCGAAGCGCAGAGAACCGAGCTCGACATGCTCGACTATTTCAATCGGCAGCACTTGAAGGGGCGCGAGCTCGACTCCAATCTCAGCGCGCGCATCGAGTCGTTCGAAACGGCGTTCGGGATGCAGGCCGCGGCCCCGGAGGCATTCGATTTGTCCGGCGAGACCGACGCGACGCTGAAAATGTACGGCCTCGAGCGCGGCAGCGCCGAAGGGTTCGCTTGGCAGTGCATCGTCGCGCGCCGCTTGGCCGAGCGCGGCGTGCGTTTCATCGAGCTCATCGACGGCGGCGCGTCGCTTGAGAAAAACTGGGACGCGCATGCCAAAATGGCCTACTACAACAAGCTGGCGCGCAACGTCGATCGGCCTATCGCGGCTCTGCTCAAAGATCTCAAGTCGCGCGGCATGCTCGAGGATACGATCGTTGCCTGGACTACGGAGTTCGGCCGCACGCCGTTTTGCCCGGCGCCGAACGTCGAGGGCCGCGGGCACCACGCCAGAGTTTACAGTTCATGGCTCGCAGGCGGCGGCATCGAGGGCGGCGTGGTTTACGGCGCCAGCGACGAGATGGGCAACCAAGTAGCCGAGAACGTCGTGTCGGTGCATGACTACCAGGCCACGATCCTCCATCAGCTCGGCCTCGACCACGAGAAATTGACCTACCGCCACGCCGGCCGCGACTTCCGCCTGACGGACGTACACGGCAAGGTGCTGCACGACATCGTCGCCTGACGCCGGGGGTGGGGCCGCGTCGCCATAGTGGAGTTCCGCCGGCCGCCCCGGCAGTGCCAGACTAAAATCATGCCGGACCGCAACCAGGCAGCCCTCGATTACCATGCTTTTCCTACGCCCGGCAAAATCTCGGTAACGCCGACCAAGCCTTCCGACACGCAACTCGACCTGAGTCTGGCCTACTCTCCGGGCGTTGCCGACGCCTGCCTCGAGATCGCCCGCGACCCGAAGCTGTCGGGACGCTACACCTCCCGCTCCAACCTGGTCGCCGTGGTGTCGAACGGCTCCGCGGTGCTCGGCCTCGGCGACATCGGCCCGCTGGCCGGCAAGCCGGTAATGGAAGGCAAGGCGGTCTTGTTCAAACGTTTCGCCGATATCGACGTTTTCGATCTGGAGGTCGACACGTCAGACCCGGACGAGTTGATTCGCACCGTCGAACTCCTCGAGCCGACCTTCGGCGGCGTCAACCTCGAAGACATCAAGGCTCCCGAGTGCTTCTACGTCGAAGAAGAGTTGCGCAAGCGCATGAACATCCCGGTGTTTCACGACGATCAGCACGGCACCGCGATCATCAGCGGCGCGGCCTTGCTCAATGCGGTCGAAATCGTCGGCAAGCGGCTCGACTCGGTGCGGGTTGTCGTCAACGGCGCCGGAGCGGCCGCGATGTCCTGCGCCGGCCTCTACGAACGGATCGGGGTGAGGCCCGAAAACCTGCTGATGCTCGATTCCCTTGGCGTCATCCACGAGGGCAGAACCGAAAGGATGAATCCGTTCAAGAAAAGAGTCGCCCGCAAGACGCCTCTGCGCACCCTCGAAGAGGCCGTTAAAGACGCCGATGTCTTCGTGGGCCTCTCGGTCGCCGACGTTCTGACTCCCGAAATGCTGCGCTCGATGGCGGAGCGGCCGATTGTCTTCGCACTGGCCAATCCCGACCCCGAAATCAAGTACGAAACCGCCGTTGGCGTGCGCGATGACGTCATCGTGGCCACGGGGCGCTCCGACTATCCCAACCAGGTCAACAACGTCCTCGGCTTCCCCTCCATTTTCCGCGGCGCGCTCGACGTGGAGGCGACCGGCATCAACGAGGAGATGAAGCTGGCGGCCGTCCGCGCCCTCGCCCGGCTCACGCGCGAGGACGTACCCGACGCCGTGCGCCGCATTTACGCCTCGGAAGAGCTCGAGTTCGGCCCGCGCTATATCATTCCCAAGCCGTTCGACCCGCGCGTCTTGCAGGCCGTGGCCTGCGCCGTCGCCCAGGCGGCGATGGCCTCGGGGCTGGCGCAAAAGACGGTCGACCCCGTGGAATACCAAAAATCGCTGGCGGTTCGCCTCGACAGCTCGCAGGAAGTGTTTCAACTGATCATCCGGCGCGCTCAGGCCGACCCGCGGCCGATCGTATTGCCCGAGGGCGACAACGAAAAAATCCTGCGCGCGGCGAACGTGCTGCGCCGGGAACGCATCGCCAAGCCGGTGCTGCTCGGCCGGCGGGAAACCGTGCTCCAACGAGCGGAAGAGTTGCGCCTGCCGAGCGCCGGCTGGGAGATCGTCGACCCGCGCGGGTTCCTGCGCATGGACGAATACGCCCGTGCGCTGTTCGCGATCCGCCAACGAAAGGGCTGCACCCTGGAGCACGCCTACCGGATGCTGCAAGACCGCATAACGCTGGGCGCGATGATGGTCCGCCTCGGCGCCGTCGCCGGCATGGTGGCCGGCATCACGCGGCATTATCCGGAGACCCTGCGCAAAGCCCTCGAGGTGATCGATCTGCGGCCCGGGGTCAACAAAGTGTCGGGCCTCTACATGCTCATCGTCAACCACAAGATCTATTTGCTGGCGGACACTACAGTCAACATCGACCCCAGTGCGCAAGACCTTGCCGAAAGCACTTTGCTGGCCGCCCGGCGCGCCCGCCGGCTCGACATCGAGCCGCGCGTCGCCATGCTCTCGTTTTCGAACTTCGGCTCGGCGCGGCACCCGCAGTCGGACAAGGTGCGCCGAGCGGTCGAGATCGTCAAAGCGCAAGACCCGACGCTCATCGTCGATGGCGAAATGCAGGCCGACACGGCGCTCGACTATGAAATGATCTGCGAATTCTTCCCCTTTTCGAAGTTGCGCTCCGAAGCGAACCTGCTCGTTTTCCCCAGCCTCGATTCCGCGAACATCGCCTACAAGCTGCTGAAGAAGCTCGCCGGCGCCCGCGCCATTGGCCCGATCCTGATGGGCATGCAGAAGCCCGTCGCCGTCCTGCAAAAAGGATTCGACATCGAGGACGTCGTCGCCATGTCGGCAATCACGGTCCACGACGCGCAAGAGAACTGGGCGTCTGCGGCGACGATCGCCGCCGACTGACCTTCAACGGCCCGCGGCAAAAGTTACGCCGGAGGCCTCGGGGCGCGGCTGCCCGGACCAACAACACGCATACGGCACGACAGTTTCCGGCCGCGTCAGGGAACAGCGGTAATAATCCAACTGAAGCCGTCGTCTGTCGGCTCTGCGCTGAAACTGCCCACAGAGAATGCCTCTGCATAAACATTGCCGCGGTATGTCGCCTGCCCATAGGCTATGACCCGGAATATATTGCCGGCGGCCCAGCAGCGCCGGCTCGGCCTGACCACTAGATCCGCGGTGCAGGCCCCCAAGCTGTTGACTTGCGCCTGGGCGACATCAAAGCGTACATGGCCACGGGCGTCGCCAAGGCCGGCGCGCCGTACTGCTCAATGAACTGCCGCCGCGCGGCATCCGCCGGCGCCTGTTCCGGCGGCGTCGCGGACGGGGTTAAAGCGTCTCCCTCCTCTCGCAGGGGAGTTGCGTTTTGTTGGCGCAACGACTTCTCTTTGGTTTTTCTCCTTGTTTCTCGCGTTCTCGTCGTCAGACCCACCGCCGCCAACTGGCAGTGCGCTGCCGCACTCACCGGACTACTTTACACTATTTTTACATTTTTGCACCTTAGCGGCTGCTTCTACCCGCAGTTCCCACAGCCCCGCCTGGAGGCTCATCTTTCGATTGGAATAGAGGAAATAGAGGCTGCTTTGGTCGCCAGGCGCTATTGGACCGCCTGAGCGCCTCAACCCAGGAGAAGCGCGCCCGCAGCGGCTCTGCACCGCTGAGGCAGGGTCAAAACCGGCGGCGCCTGAGTTAAATCGGCAGAATTTCTACGCAGAATACGCCGGCAACCTCTCAACAACCGCCCTTGACGGCAAGTAGTCAAGCCGCCAACAACCTTTCTGCCGCCTTATTCAGATCTTCCCTAAGGAAAGTCTGAATAAAGTGGTTTTGGCGCGTTGGCTGGTTGAAGTTGTCCGTAAGGAGCGGTTGCAGCCGGGCTGCCGGCGAATTTTGCGGCTGAATCCTGCCGATTTTGACTTCGCAACGCCAATTTTTGACCCCGCAGCGACGGCTTCGACTCCGCTTCTGCGGCTTGGCGCCGGCATGGACGCACGACTCCTGTATTGTGGCGCTCAGGCCGTCGCGTAGCGCCCGGCAAGCAGCAGATTGGCGAAGCCCAACAGCAGACTGATCCGCTCCCGGTTCTTGGCCAAGCCGCGATAGCGCACCTTGGCGTAGCCAAAGTGCCGCTTCACGTACAGAAACGGGTGCTCCACCTTGGCCCGCACCTCTGCCTTGCGCCGCTCCGCCCGCGCCTCCGCGCTGCCCGCCGCCAAGCGCCGCCGCTGCCCAGCCTTCAAGGCCACTTGCCAGCGCACCTTACGCCCCCGATGCTCCGCGCGCTTGTCGATCCCCTGGTAACCCGCATCCGCGCACACCTCCCGCTCCCCGCCGTGCAGCAACTCATGCCCTTGGGTCACATCCGCCACGTTCGCCGCCGTCGCCGCCACGCTATGCGTCAGCCCCGTCTCGGCGTCCACGCCGATATGCGCCTTCATCCCGAAATACCATTGATTCCCCTTCTTCGTCTGCTGCATCTGTGGGTCGCGACTCCGCTTCTTGTTCTTCGTCGAACTCGGCGCCGCGATGATCGTCGCGTCCAGAATCGTCCCCTCCCGCAGCCGCAAGCCTTGCTCCGCCAAGTGCGCGTTGATCTCCGCCATCAGCTTCCCGCCCAACTCGTGCCGCTCCAACAGATGCCGAAAGTTCAAAATCGTCGTCTCGTCCGGCAGCGCATCCCCCAAACGCAAGCCCACGAAGCGCCGCACCGACTCGATCTCGTACAGCATGTCCTCCATCCCCGGATCGCTCACGTTGTAAAACAACTGCACGCAATGCACGCGCAGCATCACCGCCAACTCGTACGGTCGCCGCCCCCGCCCCGCTTGGGGGTAGTACGGGCGGATGCGCTCCTCCAAGCGCTCCCACGGAATCAAGTCCTCCATCCGTGCCAGAAACTTCTCCCGCCTCGTCTGCTTCTTCTTCCCCTCGTACTCCAATTCTGCAAACGTCCGCTGCGCCATCGCTCTCCCCCTTATTCCCCGTGCCCGCTGCTCTCCCCTTATTATCCCAGTCAATAGCCTGCTTGTTCAGAGTTTCCCTAACGGATCAGGCGGTCCAGTTCCGCGGCCAGCGCCCTTTTCGTTGCCGCGTGGGCGGACGCGGAAGCCAGATTGGTCCACTCCATGGGGTCGGTTTGGTGGTCGTAGAGCTCTTCGCTGCCGTCCGCGTAGCGGATATAGCGCCAACGCTCCGTGCGCACGGCGTGGTGCTTCCCCTGAAGCGTGGTGACCGCCGGAGTCGAGCGGGGCGCCGACGGATTCCGCAATAGTGGAACCAGGCTTTCGCCATCGAGCCCGGTGGGCGGCCGCAATCCGGCCAACTCGACCAGCGTGGGATAGACGTCGATCAAGCTGACCGGGCGCTTCGATTTGCCGCCGGGCGCGGCAACTCCGGGAGCAACGACGATCAGCGGAACGCGCGTGGCTTCGTCCCAGAGCGTGCTCTTGTGATATTTCTCTTTTTCGCCGATGTGGTAGCCGTGGTCGGACCAGAGCACGACGATCGTGTTGTCCGCGTAGGGGCTTGCTTCCAGCGCGCGCAAGATACGGCCGATCATCGCATCGGCGAACGTCACCGACGCCAGGTAGCCCCGGGTCGCCGACTGCAGCGCGTTATGCTTGCGGATCATCGCTTCGTAGCTGTTCTTCGACTTGGTGTAGCGCTTGGCGATCTCAGGCACGTCGGCGAGGTCGTCGGGCTCGATCGCCGGCGTCTCGACGTCGGCCAGCGGATGCTCGTCGAAAAACTCGCTCGGCGCGTATTGCGGATCGTGCGGCCGATAGATGCCGGCGGCGATGAAGAAGGGCTTCTCGCGCTCGACCCGCAGTTGGCGCACAGCCCAGCGAGAGGTTTGCCCGTCTTCGGTGACGTCCGCCTTGAAATCGATCGGCCCCCAGTCCCAGTGATGGTTAATGCCGTTGCGGTGGGTGTCGATCAAAACCGGCGCCATTGGCAACTGGATCGTTTTCGCGGGGAACCGGTCGTCCCATGCCGCGGGCTGCCCGAAGCCGCTGCGCCCGGCGTAGGGCGCTCCCTCGGCGTGGGTCAGCGCGCCTCGCCAGCCGCCGTGATTGGCGTGAAAGATCTTGCCTGCGGCGGCCGTGTAGTAGCCGTTCTTGCGGAAATAGAGCGGCAGAGAGTCGACGCCTTGCAGCGAATCGAACGTCCGCCAGTCGTCCATGTTGCCGGTTACTCCGGTGGTCGTGGGCCGGCGTCCGAACAGCAGCGCCGTCCGCGACGGATTGCACAGCGGAGCGGCGCAGTGGGCGTTGGCAAACAGCACGCCGCGCTCGGCGAGACCGTCGATGTTGGGGGTCTTTGCCTGCGGATGCCCGCCAAGACAGCCCACCCAATCGTTGAGATCGTCGACGGCAATGAAAAGAACGTTGGGCTTGCGGGCGGCGGCTTGGGCCGCCGTAACCGACAGCGCGAGCGCCGTCAGGAGGATTCGAGCGGTCATCGTCCTGCCATTGTAGTGCCCGCGGCCCTCCGTCCGCTGCTGCGGCTCATCGTGCATTGGAAAAGACGACCGGCGAACCCGCGCGGCCCGGCGCTTACAATAGAAAGCCTTGCCGTGAACGCCGCCGAATCCATCGCCCCCGCCGCCGCGGGCCCCGGTTCGACTCGCATCGAGCGGGCGTTCGCCCGTCTTGAAGCGGAGCGCCGCCGCGGCTTGATCGCCTACATTACGGCAGGCGACCCCTCGCCCGCCCGCACGGTCGAGTTGATTCTGGGACTCGAGCGGGGCGGCGCCGACATTATCGAGTTGGGCATGCCGTTTTCCGATCCGATCGCCGACGGCCCGGTCATCCAGCGCGCTTCCGATCGCGCGCTGAAGGCCGGAACGACCGTCGCGACCGTCTTGCGGCTGATCCGCGATCTACGCCGGCGGTCCGCAATCCCGTTGCTCGTTTTCAGTTACTTGAACCCGGTTTTGCGCTATGGATTCGAGCGTTTTGCCGACGATGCCGCCGCGGCCGGCGCCGACGGCGCGCTGCTGACCGACTTGAATATCGAAGAGGCCGAACCGTACGTCGCCGCCATGCGCCGGCGCAACCTGGACTGCGTTTTCCTGGCGTCGCAAACGACCGGCGACGAGCGCTTGGCCGAAATCGCAAGCCGCTCGAGCGGGTTTGTCTATCTGGTATCGACCGCAGGCGTGACGGGTGTGCGGGAAACGCTTTCGAGCAGCGCGCTGCCGCTGATCCGGCGGGCGCGCAGGCAGACGGATCTTCCTTTGGCGATCGGATTCGGACTTTCGACGCGCGAGCATATGCGGGCCGTCGCGCCCTACGCGAACGCGGCAGTCGTCGGCAGCGCATTCGTGCGGGTGATCGAGCGGTACGGCACAGACGCCGACCTGGCCGACCGCCTCGCCTCCCTCGCCCGCGATCTCAAGCAAGGACTCGCCGCGGCCGCCGCGGAATAGACGCCCATGAAAGACCTCAACGACTGGCGAAACGAAATCAACGATTTGGACCGCGAAATTGTGACGGTTCTCAACCGCCGCGCCGCCTGCGTGCTGGAGTTGGCGCCGCTCAAGCGGCGGCAGGGCATTCCGATTTACGAACCGGACCGCGAACGCCGGGTCCACGAGAACATCGGCGCCGCGAACGCCGGGCCGTTGTCGAACGAATCGTTGGCGCGCATCTACGAAGCCGTGATCCGCGAAATGCGGGAGTTGCAGAACCGGCCTGCCGGGTAGCCGCCGATGGCCATCCGCACCGTTTCGATTGTCGGCGTCGGGCTGATCGGCGGATCGTTCGCGCTGGGCTTGCGCAAAGCCGGCTTCGACGGGCGGATCGTGGGCGTCAGCTCGCCGGCAACGGTCGCCGAGGCGCTGCGCATGGGCGCGATCGACGAAGGCCTGCCGCTGACGGAAGCGGCGCCGCAATCCGATCTGATTTACATGGCGCAGCCCGTCGCGCGCATTCTGGAGCAGCTCGATCGTGTGGCCGCCCTCGCGCCCGCCCATGCGCTGGTCACGGATACGGGCAGCACCAAGCAAGCGATCGTCGAACGCGCCCGCGAAGTCTTCGCTCCGGGCGGCGCCGCATTCCTGGGCGGCCACCCGATGGCCGGGAAAGAGGGCCGCGGCGTCGGCATCGCCGAGGCGGATTTGTTCGCCGGCGCGACTTATGTTCTCACGCCGGCGGGAGAGCATGTCCCGGACACCGCGGCCGCGGCGGAATTTTGCGTTTGGCTCGACAAGCTGGGCAGCCGCCGGCGCATCATGGAGGCCGCGGCGCACGACCGCGTCGTAGCCTGGACCTCGCATCTGCCGCAACTGGTTTCGACCGCGCTGGCCGGCGCCGTGCTGGAGCGTGTCGCCGCGGACGAGGATCTGCAAACCGCGGGCAACGGCCTGCGCGACATGACCCGCTTGGCCGCCGGCTCTTACGCCATGTGGGAGGGCATTCTGGAGACGAACGCGGCGGCGGTCGATGCCGCTTTGGGAGCATTCATCGCGGACCTCGAGTCGCTGCGCGCCGCGGCCGGGGCCGGGAACGCGGGCGCCCACTTCGAGCGCGGGCGGCGTCTGCCGCAAAAATTGTCCGGCGAGTGACGCCGGCCGCGGCGCAGTCCCGGCTAGCCGCCGCTCTGAACGTCGAGCTCCCATTGGCGCAGCTTGCGTTGGAGCCGCTCGACGATTTCGGGTTCGCGCGCCGCAAGATTGCGCGCTTCGCGGGCGTCTTCGGCGAGATTCGAGAGGAAAACCTTGCCGCTCCCTTGCAGCGCGTATTCTTCGCCCAAGGCCATGATGCCGTTGACGACGAGTTTCCAGTCGCCTTCGCGGATCGCTGCTTGATCGTAGCGTTTCCAGCACAAGCGCTCGTGCGGCGACGGCGCGTTTTCCGCCAGCATGGGCCACAGGTCCCGGCCGTCGATAATGCGGTCCGCCGGCATGCCGGCGCCGCAAAGCCCGGCGACCGTCGGGAACAGATCCATCGAGGCCGCCGGCTGGGAGCGCGTCTCTCCCGCCGGCAGGACTCCGGGCCAGTTGGCGATCGCCGGAACGCGGATGCCGCCCTCGAACAGACTGAACTTGAAGCCGCGGAAAGGCGTGTTGCGCCCGCCGAGACCGGCGCGGTCTTCGATCGTGGCCCCGTTGTCGCTCTGGAAAAATACGAAAGTGTTGTCGCGCAGCCCCTTGCGGTCGAGGGTTTCGACAATGCGGCCGATGCCGTCGTCCATTGCCGCGCAAAGGGCGAGGTGCATGCGGCGCTCGGGGTCCATGTCTTGCGGGAAGCGCTGCAAGTATTCTTCCGGCGCATGCATGGGGTAGTGCGGGGCGTTGTAGGAAACAACGAGGAGGAACGGCTCGTCGCCCCGCTCCTGCAGAAAGCGGACGGATTCGCGGGTGATCAGGTCGGTGGCGTAAACTCCCGAAGCGTCGATTTCCCGGTCGTTGCGCCAGAGGTCGTGGAACGAGGGCACGCCCGCGCCCAAGCCCCAATAGAAGCGGTGCGAGTAGTAGTCGACGCAGCCGGCGTGGAAGCCGTAGAACTCGTCGAAGCCCTGGTTGTTGGGCAGGCTGTCGCGGTGCGAGCCCAGATGCCATTTGCCGATCAAGCCGGTGCGGTAGCCCTGCCGGCGGGCGAGCTCGGCAATGGTGATCTCGTCGCCGGCCAGCCCCAACTTGCCCGGCCGCGAATCCACGACGAAGGGGACGCCGCAGCGGTAGGGGTAGCGTCCGGTCAGCAGCGCGGCCCGCGTCGGCGAGCACATCGGCGCGTTGGCGTAGAAATCGAGCAGGCGGACTCCCGAGGCGGCCAGCGCGTCGAGGTGCGGCGTCAGCGCGTCTGGGGCGCCATAGCAGCCGACATCGCCGTAGCCTTGGTCGTCGCTGAGGATAATGACGACGTTCGGGCGCTTGCCGGCCGCCGGCCGGCCGAGCAGGGCGCCGCTCAGGCCCGCCGCGCCCAAGCCGCCGAAGAACGATCGCCGTGTCAGCATCCCGCCATCTTAGCGCCGAACGAGGACGCCGGCTGCTTTGCGCTCAGCGCGGGTAAGGATGCCCCTTCATGATGGTGAAGGCGCGGTAGATCTGCTCGGCGGCGACGACCCGCGCAAGTTCATGCGAGAAGGTCATTGGCGACAGCGCGATCACGCGGTCGGCGCTGTTGCGGAAGCGCTCGGTAAAGCCGTCCGCGCCGCCGATGTAGAAATCCACGTCCCGCCCCGCGTCCTCGATCAGCCGCGTGAAGCCGAGGGAGTCGAGGCGCCTGCCGCGCGGGTCGAAGACGACGCTGAGGCTCTTCGCTGCCGGCATATCGGCGGGCGGGGACTTGAGGGCGACCGTCTCGAAGCGGCAGTATCTCCGCAGCCTTTTGGCGTACTCGTCGGTCATCGCGCTTGCCGGGCCGACGCGCGGCTTGCCGACGGAGATGAGACGAATTTTCACCGAACGGCGGCCGCTCCTACGCGGCGGCGGGGACAGGCAATCGCGGCGCAGTCTTCCATAAGCGCTCCAGGTCGTAGTAGAGGCGTTTCTCCGGAGAGAAGACATGCATCACGAAGTCGCCGTAGTCCAACAGGATCCATTCGGCCGCCTGGTAGCCTTCGATGCTGAGCGGCCGCAGCCCCTCCGTCTTGAGCTCCGCGCGCACCGCGTCGGCGATGGCTTGCGTCTGGCGGCTGTTGGCGCCGTTGCAGATAATGAAATGGTCGGTAAAGGTGCTGACGGCGCCGATGTGCAGCACTGTCAAATTCAGCGCCTTGCGGCTGAGCGCGGCTTGAACTGCTGCTTCCCAATCTTCCATTCAGCAGGGACGGGGTCGGCGTTGCCGTAACGAACCCTTCTATCTTAGCGCCGTTAAAAGATGGCGGGCCGTTCAAGTTCTCCGCCGATTCGGCCGTTGAGCCGCCTCGCTAAAATGGCTGTCGTGCCGCGTGGATGCTGTGTTTGCCTGGGGATCCTGCTGACTCTCCTGCCGTCGCTGCGCGCCGCCGTCGAGACACAAGCCGATCTCCGGCGTATTGAAGAGCTGGTCGCGGCGGGAGCGCTCCCGCGCCGGGCTTTGGGGCAGGCGCAACGCGAATTTCTGCAGGCCGGCTACCGCAAGACCCTGCGCCGCACGCTGCTCAAGGAAGACCTGACCGAAGCCGAAATCCCCACCATGCTCAATGCGGCCGAGGGTCTGCGGGACGTCGCCAAAGAGCGCCTCGATACGGTGATGAAGCAAGTCGAAGCGGGCGCATTGCCGGCCAATCGACTAGCCGAAGCAAGCGAGGCGCT
The DNA here is from genome assembly GCA_965214915.1 of Bryobacterales bacterium. GTDB lineage: Bacteria > Acidobacteriota > Terriglobia > Bryobacterales > UBA6623 > CATQHP01. The sequence continues at coordinate 887,404 of CBDCCP010000003.1, forward strand.
GAAGAGCGCGGAAAGGCAACTCGAGCTCGCCGAAACGAGGGCGAAAATCGTGCGTGAGATGGCGCGGATGGCGTCCGCCGAGAGCTACTTCGACGAGTTGGAGCGGGAAGAGCTGGCCTACAAGTTCGAGGGTTTCACAATTTACGAAATGGACGCTCTCAACGAAATCGACGAGCTCTACTATCAGGCATTCGGGGAGCCGCCGCCGATCAGCGCCGAGGGCGATACCCCGCTGCACCGCTCGCTGGGGCTCGATCATACCGGGCGCGTCGATGTCGCGGTTCACCCGGACAGCGAGGAAGGAATGTATTTGACGTTCCTGCTGGAAGGATGGGGCATCCCCTACATTGCCTTCCGCAGCGCGGTTCCCGGACAGTCCACGGGGCCGCACGTCCACGTGGGGCCGCCGAGCGAGCGCATCCCCGTCGAGTCGCTGCCGGAAGCCGGAAGCGGAGGCGGATTTCAGCCTGAAGATCGTCCAGCGGGCGCAGCCCAACGCTGAGTGCGCCCCGCGGCGCGTGGTACGATGGGCAAATATGCCGCGAGATTACATTCCCATCCTCATTTTCGTCGTGGTTGCGGCGGCGTTTCCGATTGTGACCCTGCTGGTCGCCAAGCTGATTCGCCCCAGCGCTCCCAGCAAGACGAAGCTCGAGGCGTATGAGTGCGGCATCGCCCCCGAAACGGATACGCGGGGGCGTTACTCGATCCGTTTCTACCTGGTTGCGATCTTGTTCGTCATCTTCGACGTGGAAACGATTTTCCTGCTTCCCTGGGCCATCCAGTTCGACGTGCTGGGTCTTTTCGGGCTGATCGAGATGCTGGTCTTTCTGGCTATCCTGATCGTCGGCTACATCTGGCTTTTCCGGCAGCGCGCCTTGAAGTGGGCGTAGCGGGTCGCTGCCCGGTCAGCGCCGGCGGGCTTCTGCGACGGCTTTCTCGAAAAAGTCCGCGACGTGGGCGGCAACCATCCGATTGCCTTGCACGTTGGGATGAATCCCGTCCGACTGATTCAGCTCGGGCCTGCCGGCAACGCCTTCCAGCAGGAACGGAATGAACGGAACGCCCAATTCCGCCGCCAGTTTGGGGAAAACGGCTTCGAACATGCCGACGTACTCGCTGCCGTAGTTCGGCGGCAGCCGCATTCCGGCAAGCAGCACGTTGACGTTCGCCTCCAGAAACCGCTGGACGATCTGGCGCAGATTCGCTTCCATTTTCTCCGTTGACAGGCCGCGCAGTCCGTCGTTCGCCCCGTAGCAGACGATCGCCCAGCGCGGCTTGCGGGCAAGCACGATTTCGCTGCGAATCAGCCCTTGGGCCGTCGTTTCGCCGCTGATGCCTTCATTGACGACCCGGTATTCGAGGCCGCGCGCGTCGAGCTCGCGCTGCAGGAAGCCGGGATAGCCGGCGCCGGCAGGAACTCGATAGCCGGCGGTGAGGCTGTCGCCGAAGGCTACTACGACGGGACGTTCGTCGGCAGGCGGGGGCGCAGAGGGGTTTTCCGCGGCTGCGGGGGCCGGCGGTTGGCCATTGCCGCCGCACGAGCCGAGCAGCAGCAATAAGGCGGCGCCGGCGCGGAAAAGCCGTTTGCGGCCCCGTGCCGCCACCGGTTTCGACGGACTGCAACCCGTTGCGCCGACCACCATGCCATAATAAGTTTCTTCGGAGGCCGATGTCGAATCCCCGCTCCGTCCTCGCAGTCCGCAATCTCTCCAAGTCAATCCATAGCGGCACCCACCGGGTAGATATTCTGCGCGGCGTCGACTTCGAGATCCCGGCCGGGCAATTCGCCGCTATCCAAGGCCCGTCGGGCAGCGGGAAGAGCACCTTGTTGGGGTTGATGGCCGGATTGGACACGCCCACCGCCGGCGACGTCTCGATCGACGGGCAATCGATCGTCGGCCTCGCGGAAGACGAGATGGCTCTGCTGCGAGGCCGGAAGATCGGCTTCGTGTTCCAGTCCTACCAACTGGTTCCGACTCTCAACGCTGTCGAAAACGTCACGCTTCCGCTCGATCTGACGGGTTCGTGGAACTCCCATGCCGAAAAGCGGGCCGTGGAGTTGCTGGAGCAATTCGGTCTCGGCGATCGGCTGGACCATTATCCGGTGCAGCTTTCCGGCGGCGAGCAGCAGCGCGTGGCCGTGGCGCGGGCGTTCGCCGGCAAGCCGCCCATCGTGCTGGCGGACGAGCCGACGGGCAATCTGGACAGCCGCAACGGGGAGTTGGTGCTGGAGATGCTCCGCTCGCTCAACCGCACCGAGGGCGCGACGTTGATCCTGGTCACCCACGACGCCGCGCTGGCGTCCCAAGCGGACCGCCGCATCGTCTTGAAAGACGGCTTGGTGGTTGCCGACGAGGCCGCGGCGCGGCCGGTGGATAGTGGATAGTGGATGGTGTATAGCAAGACCGCTTACGCGGCTTTCGTCGCGGGACGCTATACGCTCAGCAGCCTTTTTTCGATCAAGTAGCTCCAGACCTTGTCGGCGGCTTCTTCCGCCGAGCACTCGCTTGAGTTGAAGCGCACCTCGGGGTTTTCGGGAGCTTCGTACGGGTCGGATACGCCCGTGAAATTCTCGATCTCGCCGGCCAGCGCCTTCTTGTAGAGACCCTTCGGGTCGCGCGCGATCAGCGTGTCGAGCGGGCATTCTACATAGACTTCCACGAAGTTCTCCGCCGCCCTGCGCACTTCGTTGCGGATTGCCGCATAGGGCGAGATCGCGGCCGCGATCGCCACGACTCCGTTGCGCGAAAGCAGATTGCAGACAAAACCGATGCGGCGGATATTTTCGTCGCGGTCTTTCTTGCTGAAGCCCAGCCCCTTCGAGAGGTTGGTGCGCACGACGTCGCCGTCGAGCGTCTCGACCTTCGCGCCGCCTTTTTTCAGGCGCTCGCCGATAAGATTGGCGACAGTCGATTTGCCGGCGCCGGAGAGTCCGGTAAACCACAGAGTGAACCCTTTGTGTTGCATAATTCCTTGCTTGTTTATGAGTGAAGCGGCTGTTCGACGCGCGGTTATTTCACGAGGTAGGGCCGCCGCAGGGGCAGCACCTCGTCCAATAGCACGTCGAAGTCGCGGCGGACATCGCCCCTCGGCGAGAAGTGCATGCCGCATTCCCCGTCGCCGTCCTCTTCCCACCACCAGCGCCCGGCGCGGGGATGCTCGCCCGGCTCGATCGCGCGCGTGCAGGGAGCGCAGCCGATGCTGGGATAGCCCTTGGCGTACAAGCCGTGCTGCGGCACGTCGTTGCGCCTGATGTAGTCGAATACCTGCTCCGCGCTCCAGTCGGCCAGCGGGGCGAGCTTGACGATGCCGCCGTGCTCTTCGTCGATCGACACTTTTTCGATGCGTTCGCGGGCGTTGCTCTGGTTGCGCCGCAGGCCCGTCACCCAGGCATCCAAAGACGCCAGCTTGCGCTTCAGAGAGCGCACCTTGCGTATCTCGCAGCACAGCTTGCGCTTGGACACGCTGTCGTACATGAGATTCGGTCCGTGCATGGTGAGCATCGACGTCAACTCGGCGCTGTCGGGCGCGACGAGCTCGACGGCGATTCCGTAGCGGCCGCGGATCTTGCCGATCAACTCGTAGGTTTCTTCGTGCAGCCTCCCCGTATCGAGGCTGAACACCCTGACGTTTCCGGCGGTCATGCAGGCGGCCATGTCGAGAATGACGGTGCCGGTAGCCTGAAAGCTGGTGCAGATCGCCAGCCCCTCGCCGAATTCGCCGATGCCCCAGCGCAGCACGTCCTCTGCCGAGGCGTTCGACGCGGGCCAGGTGAACTTGGGACGGGGGTTCGTCATGACGCTTGCGCCGCCTTGACCAGGATTTCGGCGATCTCGGGCCGCGTGAATTCGATGGGCGGCTTTTTGCCCTCGGCCAGCATCCGCCGGACGGCCCTGCCCGCCAGATGTATGTGATCTTCCCGCGGATGCGGACATGTTTTGCTGGAAGCCATGCCGCCGCACTTCTTGCAGAAGTGAACGAAGTCGAAAAAGATCGGCTCGACTCCCAATTCGCCCGGAGCGAAGTCGGAGAAAATATGCTGCGCGTCGAATGGGCCGTAGTAGTCGCCGACGCCGGCGTGGTCGCGGCCCACGATGAAATGCGTCGCGCCGTAATTTTTACGGACCTGCGCGTGAAAGACGGCTTCCCGCGGGCCGGCGTAGCGCATCCAGGCAGGGAAGCCGGCCAGCATCGTGTGCGCCGCGGGATAGTAATTCTTTACCAACACGTCGTAGCAGGCGAGACGCACATCGACGGGCGTGTCGTCGGCTTTCGTCTCGCCCAGGAGCGGGTGGATGAGCAGGCCGTCGGCGGTCTCGAGCGCGATCTTCGTGCAGAACTCGTGTGCGCGGTGGATCGGATTGCGGGTCTGGAAGGCGACAACCTTCTTCCAGCCTTTCTCCGCGATGGTTGCTTTCGTTTCGCGCGGAGAAATCGGCAGATTGCCGGGGATGTCGAATTTCCAGTCGGCGGCGGCTTCGACGCTGCCGGCCACGGAATAATCGCCGGCGTCGCGCAGCCAGGCGACGCCGGGATGGGCTTCGTCCTCGGTGCGGAAAATGTTCTGCGCGTACTGACTCTTGTCGATCTTGAAGACGTCTTCCACGTGCAGCGTCCCGGCGATGGAGTCCCCATCCTGCAAAACCAGCCGGGACGCAGAGCCGATCCGTTGCTTGGTGTCCTCGTCGATGGGAAAGATCACCGGAATGCTCCAAGGCTCGCCGCCGGTCAGATGCATCGTTGCGGCGACGGACGCGGTTTCTTTCGCGTTCAAAAACCCCGTGACGGGCCGGTAGCCGCCCGTCGAGAGCAGATACAAGTCGCTCAACTGACGGAAGGTGGCCTGATGGACAAACGCGCCGGACGCTGCGCCGGCGGCGGCCTGTTCTGAGGAAAAAAGCATGTTCGAGTGAATTCCAATAATCTCTATCGGAATAGTAGGGATTATAGCAGGAGTGAACTGCGAAAGTCCAGCTTCGACGCCGTCTTCACCGAAAAATAATTTTCCGCGGCGCGCCCGTAAGCGGCGCGGATGTCTTGCGCGCCAAGCATGGCGTCAGCCGGGAGCCCCTCCGGGGAGCAGGTAATAGACGGCGGCCATGTAGGCCAGGTACGCGGCCAGCAGCACGTAACCGAAAGGCCGCCGTAGAATGTCGCCCGAGGCCAGCACGCCGGCGCGGAACACGATCAGAATGAACAGCATCGCCGGGAACAGCACGGTGAAGAAGTTCGGGCCGGCTTCCAGCCCCGCCGCGGTAACGGAAGCCGCGGTTCCGGCGACGAACAGCACGTTCAGGATATCCGCCCCGATCACGTTGCCGACGGCGATCTCGCCGTGGCCGCGGCGGGCGGCCGTGACCGCCGTGACCAATTCCGGCAGCGAGGTGCCGAACGCCACCAGCGTCGCGGCGATGACGCTTTCCGGCACGGACAGCCGCAGAGCCGCTTCGTTTACGGCCGGAATGAGCACACGGGCCGAGATCACCACTACCGCGGCCGCGCCGATGAGTTTCAGAACTTCCGGCCATATCGGCGAGTCGCCGCGGCGTTCGTGCTCTTGCTCCGCCCGCCGCTCACGCGCCCAGCGAACCGACAGGTACAGATACGCGGCCAGGAGAGCGATCAACAGGAAGCCCGCGCTCTGCGGCAGGCGGCCTCCGGAGGCGAAAATCCGGCCCGGGCTTCCCAGCGGGACGCACAGCAACACAAGCAGGAACCCCGCCCCCAATTGCATCCAGCCCTGGCGGTTGACGATCTTCCGGTCCAGCCGCAGCGGAGCGATGATACAGGCCAAGCCGAGGATCAATCCGGTGTCGGTGATGACCGACCCCACCGCGTTGCCCAGCGCCAGGCCGGGTTTACCTTGAATCGCGGCCAAAACGGAAACGGCGGCCTCGGGAGTCGTCGTGCCCAGGCTGACGATCGTCGCCCCCACGACCATCTGCGGTATCTTCAGCCGCTCCGACAACTCGACGGCCTCGTCGACAAGCCAATCCGCCCCTTTGCCGAGAGTGTATAGCGTGACCCCGATTACAAGAACGAGCAGGCTCCAATGCACGCCGGCGAAAAAGTGCTTGAAGCCCTCTTCCATAAAGTCTTGTAGTGTAGCGAACCGTCTTGACGCTCGTGCAAATGTGCAAATTCGCCCGCGGCTTGGGGAAACGCTACAATCGGTCGGCAATGACGCGAACGAATTGCGCCCCGGTTTTCGCGCTCTGCATCTTCGCTTTTCCGCTGAGCGGCCAATCTTCCTACGAGAACCCGGCAAAATATGCGACCGAGAAAGAAGCCGCCGCGCATGCCGAAAGGCTTGGCCTCGGCGCCGCCGAGTTCATCGGCATTACGGAGGCCGTCGCCGGCCGCTACGCGGAAATCAGGCTGCGCTTCACCGTGGGCAAGGCCGGCATGGCCGCCGGCGGCGGGTTGCGGCTCTCGACCCAGCACGATTTTCAGTGGGACATGTGGGGCGGAACGATGCTGCAAACCTTTGACCCGCGCGCCCCGAACTTTCTCACCTATCGGACTTCCACCGGCGCGCCGCTGAAGTGGGAATACATAGGCGGCGCGGAGGCGTACTTCCCCTGGCAGCGCCTCAATCAGTTCACCCTGATCGGCGAAAGTCTTGTCGAGGGAGATTTCATCGAGCTGGTTTTCGGCGACCGCTCCGCGGGCTCGCCCGGCGTCCTGGCGCAGCCGATGGACGAGTCCGCCTTCGAGCAGAAGGTGTGGGTGGACGCCTTCGGTAAAGGCGAATTCCTGCCGCTTGCGCACAACCCGCGGCTAGTGGTCGTGGCGGGCGCGCCGCAAGAGTTGATCGTGACCGCGCCCACCGATTGGGAAGTCGGCAAAGCCCGCTGGGTCAACGTTTGGGCGGAGGACGGATTGGGCAACCCGGCGGCGGCTTACCGCGGCACGGTCGCTCTCGAAGATCCCGCAGGGCGGGGAAAACTGCCGCCGCCCTACGCCTACACGGATCGTGACCGCGGCGCCCACCGCTTTCGCCCCGTCAGCTTCGACCGGCCCGGCGTCTATCGCATCGTCGCGCGGGACCGCGCCGGGCGCGAAGCCCGGAGCAATCCGATCGTGGTCCACGAGCGGCTTCCCCAGCGGACGATCGTCTGGGGAGACTTGCATACGCACACCAAGTATTCGGACGGACGCGGCACGCCCGCCGAGCTTTACGATTTCGGCAAACGCTACGCCGCGCTCGATTTCTGCGCGGTCAGCGACCACGCCTTCATCACGACGGCGGAAATGTGGGAGGACATCAAGCGCGCAACCAAGGAGTTCAACGAGCCCGGCGAGTACGTGACTTTCCTGGGCTACGAGTGGAGCGGCCCCCGCGAGGTGGGCGGCGATCACAACGTCTATACCACCGCCGACGATATGCCGCTGATCCGCAGCTATTTGCGCTACCGCTACGAGAACGTCCGCAACTATCACGGCCCGCGGCGGCAAGCGGGACACGTGGAAGATCTGTTCCGCCTGCTTGCGGAAAACTTTCGTAACGAGAACCTGCTGACGATCCCGCACTTCGGCGGCAGGCCGGGGAACCCGACCTGGCACAACGACAAGCTGCAGCGGGGGATTGAAATCTTCTCCGACCATCGGCGCTCGGAAGATTGGGTGGCGACGTTCCTCGAAAAAGGCCGGCGCGTCGGCGTCGTCGCCTCGACCGACAATCACTCCGGCAACGCAGGATACGGCATCCGCCGCGAAGCCGTCGCCCGCGGCGCCGACGGGCCGTTGTACTCCCGCTACAGCCCGGCCGAGCGGGGCACGGCTTTAGTGGCCGTATTCGCCGCCGACCTGGACCGCGAGGGCGTCTTCCAGGGCATTTACCACCGCCGCACTTACGCCACGACGGGCGAGCGCATCGTCCTGCGGTTCGAAGTCGACGGCGAGCCGATGGGCAGCGAAATTCGCGCCGGCGGCGACATCTCGTTGAAAGTGTCCGCCGTGGGCGCCGCCGGTCTGAAGATGGTCCGCGTGGTCAAAAACGGCGGCATTGTTTATGCCGTCGATCCGCCGGCCGAGCGGACGGAGTTCGAGTTCGTCGACCGCGGCGCGAACGGCGGGACGGCCTACTACTATGTGGACCTCGTTCAGGACGACGGGGAAAAAGCGGTCTCCAGCCCCGTCTGGGTGAATTGACATGAGCAGCAGCCCGCTTGCGCGGGCAGTGAATAGTGGATAGCAAGACCGCCGGCCCGCGGCGCTGTGCGATTCTGATTAAGGGGAGGCAGCCCCTTTAGATGTCGGACTCCGAGCGGCAATCGACCCTTGCGCTGGCGATCGAGGTGCGCAACAAAAACGGATCGTTGCGCGAAATCGCCGGCGCCGTCGCCGACCGAGGCGCTCAGATCGTCTGGATTTCCATCCTCGACGCGGATAAGCCGGTCGGCACCGTTTTCCTCGAAGTCACCGGCGTGGAGTCCGCTTCCGCGCTGCTCGACGACCTGCGGGCACTCGCGGATGTGATTTCCGTCTCCCCAAAGCACACTCTGGGCCACATCTTCGGGAAACGAATCATCATTATCGGGGGCGGCTCCCAAGTCGGGCAGGTCGCTATCGGAGCTATCTCCGAAGCCGACCGGCACAATCTTCGGGGCGAGCGCATCTCGATCGACACGATTCCGCTGGTGGGCGAAGAGCAATTGGCGGAGGCCGTTCGCGCAACGGCTCGGTTGCCGCGCGTCCAGGCGCTGGTGCTCGCCGGAGCGATGATGGGCGGCGATATCGAAGCGGCGGTGTGCGAAGTCCAGGCCAAGGGGCTGCTGGTCATTTCGCTCAATATGGCCGGCTCCGTGCCCGGCGCGGCGGATCTCGTGGTGACCGACCCCGTGCAGGCCGGCGTGATGGCGGTGATGGCCGTCGCGCATACGGCGGCGTTCGATATCGAGCGTCTCCGCGGAAAACGGTTCTAACCCGATTTTTTCTCCCGTCCTCCGCGAACGTGATAAGTTTCGTGGAATGGCCGGCATACTACCGGGGGCCTCTACATGGAGCGCGGCGTTGTTGGAGCGGCCCCTGCTCTGGTTTTTGCCGCTGCAATGCGGACTGCTCTTTTACAATCTGGATCTGCTTCCCATCTGGGGCGATGAGCAGTTCACTCTGAACGTCATCGCCAGGCCGTGGGCCGAAATTCCGCCTGTTCTCCAGCCCGACATCCATCCGCCGGCCTATTACTTTCTCGCCCGTCTGTGGGCGCAATTGCCCTGGCCCGGCAGCGAGATTGCGGCGCTGCGCGCGCTGTCGGCGCTGATCTGCCTGACTGCGACCGTCGTCATCGACAAGCTTTGGCTGCGCAGCGCCGCCGGGGCCGCCCGCTTGTGGTTTCTGGCTTTGTGGTGCCTGTCGCCTGCGTTGCTGATGTACTCGCGGATGGGGCGTTCCTATAGCTTGCAGTTGCTCCTGACGACCCTGGCGACTCATTGCGCGCTGCGGCTTATAGCCCGGCCCTCTTCGCGCGGGCGCTTGCTGGCCTATTCGTTGGCGGCCGCCGGCTTGCTCTATACGCACTACTTGCCGGCGATCTCCGTCATCGGGGCGACGGCCTTGATCCTCGCCTGGCGCTGGGTTCGCCGCAAAAGAAGCGAGTTTCTGCGGGCGCTGCTGATCTCCCACGCGATTGCGGCCTTGCTCTATCTTCCTTGGGCGGCTACGCTTGCCTACGCTCTGTCGCGCGTGTCGCAGGCCGAGTCCTATTGGCTCGTGCCGAACTTTGCGCTCGAAACCGCGGTCAAGCTCGCTTACTGGTTCACGTCGTTCACTTTCGGCGAGGCGTTTCCGCTGTGGGCAATTTTCCTGGGGATGGCGCTCGGCCCTGCCGTTCTATGGTTGCTCCGGCAGGGGGTCAAGGCGCCGGCCCCCTGGTTGCCGCCGGCAAGCTTGGCGGCTTCGATCGGTTATATCGGCGCCTCCTCCTGGGTGTCCTTCCCCTTTATGGGCGCCCGGCTGTTGTTCGTGCTCCCGTTCTACCTGCTGGCGCTCGTTGCCGGCCGGGAACGCAGGCCCCTGGCCGGCAACGTGGTCTGCGCCGGCATACTGGTCGTCTCCCTCGGCTCGCTGAGCGCGTATTTCGGAAAACAGGGATTTCTCAACCAGGGTTATCTTGTGCCCTTCGGCGAAATGGCCCGCCGCATACAGGAGAAATCGACGAGTTCCGATGCGGTGCTGCTGGCCGATGGATACAACACCGACCCGTCCCCCCTGTTGGCCGTGCTGGAGGGGCGGCTGGAGTGCGTCACGATTTACGGCGAAGAGGCGGAGGAACTGGCGGCGAAGCACATTCGCGAAGAGCGGTTCGCCGCGGTTTGGTATCTGCGCAACACGCACGACGTCTCGCCGGGGAGCGTCGTTACCCGTCTCGAATCGCAAGCCGCGGAACGCTATGCGGGAACGGAACATCTCTTTGTGCCTTATTCCACGGTTGACCGTTGGGCGGCCCGGCTGCTCGGCTGGCCGCCGCGGATGCATCATTACCGGCTCACCGAGTTTCGAAAAACCGGGGAAGGGCCTTGACATGCCCGCTGCCGCCGCCTTATCCGGCGTTCAGCTCCGTAATCAGCGCGGGCCGGGGCCGCAGAAACACCAGCGCGATCAACAGACCGATCGTCAACTCGAACGCCACCACAACGAGAACTGCCAGATTGCGCTGGTTGACGAACTGGTTGCGCCCGGCGCGAAAGGCCGCGCGCAGACTTTTCAGTTTCTCGGCGCTGCCGAACTCGCCAAGGTTCCCGGCGGTCAGCACGCGGTCCGCAGCAATGCGCCCCCTGCGCACCCGTTCGGCCTGCTCGTTTCGAAAATCGAAAACGCCCTTGGCGATACCTCGGATTTCCAGCAATCCCTTGCGTTGGCCGAACGGCGGCTTGTTCGCCCTGGCCAGCCGCCAGTAAAGCTCGGACGCCGTGCCGAGTTGAAGATAGGTCACGATCGCCGGAAGGTTGCGCTCCATTTCGGCCGCCGACTGCCCTTCGACGGCATCGAAAACCCATTCGTGATCGTTGCGGTTCAGGTAACGGCGCGCCCGGCCGCCGATCTGCTCGAGGATAAAGCCCACCTTGCCGAGATCCATCAGCGTCGAGCTGGCTTGCACCACCCCGAGGAAGTTCGCTTCCGTATCGGCCAGCCACTCCTGACGATCCCGCCAGCGCTGAATCAGTCTGCGGGAGTCCTCGTCCGCCGGCAGCGGAGGCAGAGCCGACTCCGCGCCCGGCAAAGGCGCGAGGGCCGCGAGCAAAACAACCGGGAGCGAGAGTCGAAGCATGACCGGGCGGGGCGCGCTTTTCAGTTTACCGCCGGACGCCCGCAGTGCGCTGCAACGTGCAATCATCCCCTGATCTCGCTTGCTCCGGCCGCTGCCCGACAGCGGTAAACGCGGGGCGTTCGCCGGAAGGCTTGCCGGTACCGCGCGGCGATTTCATCGCAAAACGACTCGACGGCTTCTGCGCGGATCAGATTTACCGTGCATCCGCCGAACCCGCCGCCGGTCATGCGCGCCCCGGCGACGCCGGCGATTTGCGCGGCGGCATCGACCAGAAAATCCAATTCCGGACAACTGACTTCGTAATCGACGGCCAGACTTCGATGGGCCGCGCGCATGATCTCACGCAGCGCCCCGGCATCGCCTCTTTCACAGGCATCGACGAAGGCGAGAACCCGCCGATTCTCATGAACGATATGCCGTGCGCGTCTTCGGGGGATATCCGGCAGCTTCGGTTCTGCCGCGGGCCAGTCCTCGACGGACACGTCGCGCAGCGACCGGACTCCCAGGCAGCGCGCCGCTTCGGCGCACTCGCTCACGCGCCGGTTGTAGGCGCCTGCAGCCAACTTGTGCTTCACGCCCGAGTCGACGACGACGATCCGCAGCCCCGCCGGAAGCGTGACCAAGCGGCGCCGCAGGCTGCGGCAGTCCAGTAGGATCGCTTGATTCTCCGCCCCGTGCAGGGAAGCGAATTGATCCATGATGCCGCACTGTACGCCGACGAATTCGCGCTCGGCGGAGCGGCAAAGCTCGGCAATCGCCGACCGCGGCAATTCCCGTCCGGCGAGTTGCGTCAGCGCCAGCGCGACGGCGACTTCCAGAGCCGCCGACGAGCCCAGTCCGGCGCCGACCGGTACGGCGCTCTCGATCGTTATCGCCGCCGCCGGAACCTCTATTCCCGCCAAGGCCAACTGCCGGGCCGTTCCGAACGCGTAGTCGCTCCAGTCCCCGCGAGGCGTGATCGACGCCAACTCCTCCACTCTGTAGCTGCCCCCGGGGCCGAGCAGCGCGCTGTCGAGCGTCAGCCGTCCGTTGTCGGCGGGCGCGGCGACCGCGCGGCACTCCATGTCGAGGGCAACGGGCAGGACATACCCCTGGTTGTAGTCCGTGTGTTCGCCGCACAGGTTGACGCGGCCGGGCGCCCGGAACGTTCGCATCGGCAGGGAGACCTTCCCGACAGTTTACAGACCGGCGCTCGTTGACTTCGGGATCATGGGACGGGCCGGGGCCGGGCGCGCGGGAACTGGGCAGCAGTCGGCGGCGCAGACGTCGGGGCAGGGAGGGAGCCGTCCCACCGCCGCGCGCCGCGGACTGCCGCTGGCGCGTTCGGCAATCAAATCGCGGATCCCTGCAACGAAAGCCGGATGAGTTCCCACTGTGCCGGCCCGCGCCATCTTCATGCCCAACTCGGCGGCCAGGCCGGCCGCCTCGGTGTCGAGGTCGAACAGGACTTCCATGTGGTCGGCAATGAATCCGACCGGCACGATGCATACGGCGCGGCAGCCGTCCCCGCGCAACTCCCGCAGCCGGTCGCATATGTCCGGCTCCAGCCAGGGCTGGCTTGGCGGGCCGCTGCGGCTTTGGTACACGAGTTCCCAATCTCCGGCGCCTGCGCCCTCGCCGATCAGCCGCGAAGCCTCTTGAAGCTGCGCGACGTAATCGCTGCCCGCGGCCATCCACAGCGGCACGCTGTGCGCCGTGTAAAGCAGCTTGACCGCCGGCCGCTCGGCTTCGGAGAACTCTCCCAGCGCATCGTTCACTCGGTCGATCATCGCTTCGATGAACCCCGGATGGTTGAAGAACACTCTGATCTTGTCGACGGCCGGCGCGCCGTCTCCGATGGCCGCGCGCGCCCGCTCGATGTCTTCGCGGTATTGCCGGCAGCCGGAGTAAGAGCCGAAGGCCGATGTGACGAAGGCGAGAGCCCGGGCGACTCCGTCGGCGTGCATCTCCCGCAGGGTATCCGTCAGAAACGGGCGCCAGTTGCGGTTGCCCCAATAGATCGGGAGATCGGGGCCGTTGGCGGCGAGCTGCGCCGCCAACGCCCGGATCAGCTCGCGGTTGCGGTCGTTGATCGGGCTGCGTCCGCCGCAGCGGTAGTAGTGCTCGGCGACCGCTTGCAGCCGCTCCCGGGGCACGGGTTTTCCGCGAAGCACGTTCTCCAGGAAGGGGATCACATCCTCGCGTTTCTCCGGCCCGCCGAAGGAAAGCACGAGCACCGCATCGTACGCGCCCTGCATGGCCCGAGTATTGCAGATCGAGCAGGCGAACGTTCCCGGTGAAGAACAGGAGTTGCTCGGTTATAAAATCATCAGGGGAGGAAGGCTGCGTGGAGGCCGTTCAGCGAGTGCGGCTTAGTTTGAAACATCCGCGTCCCTTGTCAGCGCCGCTTCTGGCGCTTGCGGCAAGTCTGGCTGCGGGCTGCATGGGCGGCGCCTCTCCAGAGCCGCCTCTTCCGGAGTTGAACTGGGCGGGAGATTCCGCCGAAGCGAGGCAGCAGCTTGCTCAGGCCCTTGCGCTTGCGGAGTCGCAGCCGCGGAACGCGGAAGCCGCCGGCCGGTTAGGCATGCTGTCGCACGCCTACTACCAATACGACAGCGCGCTCCAGTGCTACGAGCGGGCGGCGGCGCTCGACCCTGACGCGGTTCGCTGGGTTTATTACAGCGGCATCGCCCAGGCGGCGCTCGGCAAATTCGTCGAGGCGGCGCAATCGTTTCGTCGAGCGATGGAGCTTGGACTGCAAGACAGGGCTGCGCGGCTGCGCTTGGCCGAAGCATTGCTTGCCGGCGGCGAGACGGAGCAGAGCCGCGTCGCGTTCGAGGCCATCGCCCGCGATCGTCCCGCGAGCGCGGCGGCGCACTATGGACTTGGGCGCGCATGCGCCGCGCTGGGCCAAACCGACCGGGCCATTCAAGCCCACGAGAAAGCAGCGGCGCTGTCACCGGAGTCGGGAGCGGTGCGCTACGCGCTCGCCATGTCATACCGCGACGCGGGCCAAGCGGACAAAGCGTCCGTGCTGCTCGCGGGCGTCCGGGCCGGCGATCGTTCCCTCCCGGGTTATGACGATCCGCTCATGGCCGAGGTTCAATCGCTGCGCCGTGATCACCGCTGGCGGCTGAGCGAAGGTCTCCGGCTGGAGAGCGACGGCCGCCTGGAGCAGGCGCGCGAGCAATATGCCTTGGCTCTGCGCATGAAGCCCGACTATGGACAGGCGCACGTCAATCTGATCGCCGTGTACGGTCGTCTGAAGCAATTCGACGAGGCCGAGAAACATTATCGCGCGGCGCTCGCGATCGTCCCTGACAGCGAGGAGCTGCACACCAACTGGGGCGCTGTCGAAGCGTCTCGCGGACATTGGAATCGAGCTGCCTCGAGTTACGAACGGGCGCTCGAAATCAACCCGAACGCCGCTGCGGCCCACGGCGACCTCGGCATGATTCGATTGCGGCAGGGCCGGGGGCCGTCAGCGGAGGCGCACTTCGAGGCGGCCTTGAGGGGCGATCCGACCAACCGTCTCGCGCGTTTCCATTGGGGACGCCGCCTCGTCGAGCGGGGCCGCGTGAAGGAAGGGATCGGGCATCTCGAGCAGTCCCTGGAACCGGTCGATGACCGCACGCCGACGTTCCTCTACGGCTTGGCGGATGCGCATCTCCGCGCCGGGGATGTCTCGCGGGCCATGGAACGCGGCAAGCAGGCCCTGGAGCTGGCGCGGCGCTTCGACCAGCGGGAACTGGCCGCGACAATCTCCCAGGGCCTCCGCGCGGTCGAGGGCGCAAAATAGAAAACGCCGCGCAACCGGCCGCGCCGCAGCCGAGCGGACACTAAACGGGGGATCAAAAGAGCAGCTTCATGCCGAACTGAATCTGTCGTCCGGGATCGCTTACCAGTGTCGATCCAATGGTGCCTCCGTTAGCTCGATTGATAGTCCCGTTCGGGAAATTGAAGTGCGGCGTATTCGTCAAGTTGAAGAACTCGGTGCGGAAATCCAACGAAACCCGCTCGTTGAATCGGAAGGTTCGTGAGATCATCAAGTTGAGGTTGTTGAACCCGGGACCTTCCAACACATTCGCCGCCGAGTTGCCGAACGTGAAGCGCTGCGGCACAGCGAAGGCGTCCACGTCGAACCAGCGATCCACTGTTCTCTCGCCGCTGGGCAGGTTGCCGTCGCGCAACCGGTCCGGCCGCTGACCGCCTGTCGTATTGGCTGGATTGCCGGCCACTGACGGAGAGAACGGGAGCCCGCTCTGAAAGGTGACGATCGGCGAAATCTGCCAGCCGCCGAGGATGTGCTTCCAGGCGCCGTCGGCAACCCATCGGCGTCCCGCGCCGAACGGCAAATCCCAAACCACGGCGGCAAAAAAGCGCTGCGGCATGTGTTGCACGGAGATGGTTTTCTCCGGCGCCAGCACGGTCGTGCGCAGGACCTGCTGCCGCACCAGCGTCTTGGAGAAGGTGTAGCCGCTGAGGATGGAGAAACCGCCGTCGAATCGTCGTTCGAACTTCATCTCCAGCCCCTGATAGTTGGCGCCGTAATTGGGAGTGCGCGTAATGACGTTGTTGAACTGCGGGAACCAGCGCCGGGACGCGACCGACCCCGGCCCGGGCTCCGGTTGATTCAAATTGGCATTGCCCTGCGTATGCACGGTGTTCGAGCCGACATAAGCTACCGAGAGCATCGAGTTCCAAACCAACTGGCGCTGAACGTTGATGTTCCATTGGTAGGTTTCGCCGATGGGGAAATCGTTGGGAAAGTGCGCGGCGAAAAGATTCCTGCCCTGGATCGTGTCCGGGTCGAGGACGCCGCTCGGAAAGCCGTTCTCGACGACGATGTTGGATGTCGAAGCGCTGCTCGATGTGGGAATGCTCGATTCGAGATACCAGGGCGCGTTCGCGTACACCGATTGGGTCGCGCTCAGCACGAAGTCGGCGATGTAGAAGATGCCGAAGCCCCCGCGGATCACTGTCTTCGGGGTGACGTTGTAGGCGAAGCCGAGACGCGGGGAGAAGTTGTTGGTGTCTCTCTTTTTGAAGCTGCGGCCCTCGGTGCTGCCGTCGCGGGGGCCGACGATGAATTGGGGATTCCCGATGGTGGGCACGAGGTTCGATACGCGGTCGAACTGCTCGACGTACGGCGACTGGTATTCCCAGCGGATGCCGAGGTTCAAAGTGAGTTGTGGGGAGACCTTGAAGTTGTCTTGGAAGTAGTACTCGTGGGCCCAGCCGTGGCGGCGCGTATCGACCGGAGTGCTGATACGGCTGTTGCTGGTCAGGCCGAGCAAGGCGTCGGCGATAGCGTCGCCGCCGCCGCTGCGGCCGGCAATGGGCCGGGTGAACTGATTGTTGAAGTCGAAACGGCCGCGCGCGAAATTGGTGATGCCGCTCCAGCGTATGAAGTTGCGGATATTGCCGCCCATCTTCATGGCGTGCTTGCCCTTGGACCACGAAAACGCCTCCACCAGTTGACGCACGTCTTGCTTGCGGGGGTCGGGCGCGAAGTTGCGGTCGCCGATGTTCTGATAGCCGGACGGCCGAAACACCGGCAGCCCCTTGATGTCCTCGCGGTCGAACAGGCCCTGGAAGCCGAATTCCTTCCAGAGTTGCTCCCGCGTCGGAGTGTCGATGCCGCCGCTGATGCGGTTGTAGCCGACGCGCAACTCGTTGACCATCGAGCCGCCGGGGATGACGGCGGTCCAGTTGACGACGCCGGTATGCGCGCGAGAGAAGCGCACGGCGGTGTTGCCGCCGCTGGCCGGCAGGGGCAGGTTGCCGGGCTCCAGGCGGTCGAAGTTCAGGTAGCTGTAGCGGCCGAAGACGCTATGGTTGTCGGTGACGCGCCCATCGACGCGGAGGTCTATCTTGTCGTCGTCGCGATTGCTCGGCGAGTTGAATGAGAAATTGCGGCGTCCGCCCTTGTTCGGCGCCGGGTAAAGGGCGATCTGCTGCGACGCCACCGAGTCGAGGCGGTCTTGCGGAATGATGTTGTTCGGAAAAGCTTGACGCTCGCCGGTGTCCGCGTTCTGCGTCGCCGGATCGAAAATTGTCGTTGCCAAGCCGCTGAAGTCGCCGTCGGTCATCGCCGGAATCGGGATGGTGCTTTCGCGCGTGATGCTTTCTCTCCTGCGAGTGCCCTCGTAGCTGCCGAAGAAGAACAGCTTGTCTTGCACGACCGGACCGCCGAACGTACCCCCGAACTGATTTTGTCTGAAGGGGGTCTTGGGCGTGCCGGATCGGTTGCGGAAGAAATTGTTGGCGTCGAGCTTGTCGTTGCGCAAGAACTCGAACAGCGTGCCGTGGAACTCGTTCGTGCCGGATCGTGTGGTGACCTGCACCACGGCGCCTCCGCCGCGGCCGAACTCGGCGCCGTAGTTGTGGGTTTCCACCTTGAACTCCTGAATGGCGTCGATCGAGGGCTTCACGGCTTGATTCGAAGCGACGACGACACCGCTGAAGTAGTTGTTGTTGTCTCCGCCGTCGAGCACGAACACATTCTGATCGAACCCGGCGCCATTGGCGCTGAAGGCGTCATCGACGAAGTTCTGTCGGCGGGAAGGCAAGACTCCGGCCGTGAGGACCGCCAGTTCCTGGTAGTTGCGGCCGTTCAGCGGCATCTGCGTAATCGTGGTGTTTTCGACTACTCCGCCGAGAGACGACGTTTCGGATTCGAGCAAAGGCACGTCCGCCGTCACCTCGACGACTTCGGTGACCTGCCCGACCATCATCTGCATGTCCACCTTGGCGCGCGTCCCTGCGTTCAAGACTACGCCGGGGCGCCGCAGCCGCTGAAAGCCCGGGCTGGTCACCTCGACGTCGTAGGTTCCAATGGGTAGGGCGGTGAGTACGTAGACTCCTGATTCGTTGCTCGAAGCCGGATAGTCAAGGCCAGTAGCCCGGTTTACAGCCACAATCTCGGCGGCTACGATCAAGGAGCCTGACGGGTCGGTTACTACGCCGGTGATCGTCGCCGTATCGACCTGAGCCGATAACGAGGCGACGCCCAAGCAGGCGATTGTCCACAGCAGCAGAGTTTTCGCTCGATGCGGGCACGTACACAGAGTGCGTCTCATGACAAATTTCACAACCTCCTCAAGGCTCTCGAGAGATTTCGAGCGGCGCGGCAAAACGCCCCTGCTCAGTGTACGGCGGACTTTTTGCCGTAAATGTAAAAATTTGCCGTAAACGCAGGAGATCGAGCGGGCGCGGACAGTTGGATTGCAGTGTTGGGGCGCTGGGTTGGGCTAGCAGTTGCCTGCGCGGCGCCCGCCGACTCGGCGCCTTTTCTCGTGGAGATAGCGGCTACGAGGTTTCTTCCAGCGCTTCTCGTTCCAGAGCGCCGCACGCCGTCCTCATCCCGGAACAGCGGCGAAGAACATTGCGCCGAAGAACGGCCACTCGATGGAATACTGCATCAGCAGCTCGACGCGCTCGGCCATCCAGTGCCAGCCGACGTGGGCGACCAAGGCCGAGAGGATGACGATGCCCATGCGTTCGGCGACGACGAAGCGAAAAAGCGCGTGCAGCAGGGGGACGAGGAAGAGCAGCACGAGAATCTGTCCGAGCTCCACGCCGACGTTGAACGCGAGCAGCGACGTGACCAGATGCGCTCCGGCGAACTGGAGCGTTTCCCGTAAAGCGAACGAAAAGCCGAAGCCATGCACCAGACCGAAGCCCAGCGCGAACAGCCAGCGGCGGCGTCCGGCAACGGCCCCGACGATGTTCTCGAGCGCCATATAGAAGATCGAGACGGCGATCAGCGTTTCGATCAACGGCGGAAACCATAGCGCATTCGGAGCGAGACCGAAAGCGGCCGCAGCCAGCGTCACCGAATGGGCGGCGGTGAACGCCGTGACGATCAGCGCCAGCGGGCGCAGCCGGCGGAACGGGATGACCAGACAGAGCAGGAACAGCAGGTGGTCGACGCCTTCGAGAATGTGCCAAAAGCCCAACTCGACAAAATGCAGGGCGGCCTGGCTCCAACGCGGATCGAGCGGCGTCACGCCGGGGTCGCCGACGAATTCGTAAGCGCGGACGGCGCCGCCCGGCGGCAGAAAACGCAGCACGGTCACGACGCGCGAGGCCAGCCCCTGAAGCCCGGGGCGCATGGCGAACTCCGAGCGGTCCGACTCGATGGGGTATTCGAGCAAAACGTCGAACCAGACCTGGTCCCAGACGACATTGGCGCTGTTGGCGATCAACGGACCCTGCACATGAGCGACTGCTTGGTCGAAGGAAGCGAAGGACTTGTCGGACTGGATCGAGATCTGCGTAGCGGCGATGCGCGGTAGGGGAAGCCGCTCGCCGTTCTCATAGATTTCGACAACCGTTCCGATCCACAGGGAGGCCAGGTCCTCCAGCCGGGGCTCGAGCTGCTCGACGTCCAGATACCCCGGCCCGAACTGCGGAAACTCCACGTCGCGCACGGCCCGCAGCGGGATGCGCACGAGCGCCTGCAGACGGTTTCCCGCCGGCTTGATCAGAGCATGGACGGGGACGTCGACCGGGATTTCGTGCGCCGCAGCGCCGCCGCCGGCCGCAAGGCACAGCGCCGCCCGAAGCAGAAATCGACGAAACCGGGCCAATATGCTGCTCCTTTCCGTTATTCCTTCCCGGCGAACGGTGTATGATACCCTATGCCTGATCGATGAGGTGATTATGAACCGCATATTGGCCATTGGCATGACAGTATTATTGGCAGCCGCGCTCGCCGGCTGCGGACCGAGCGGAGGCGACGAGCAGGCCGCGGCTGTGTCCGACGGCCCGCCGGCGCCTCGTTTCGAGGTCGACCCGTTGTGGCCGAAACCGTTGCCCAATCACTGGCTGCTCGGCACCGTCATCGGCGTCGACGTGGACGCTAACGACAATGTCTGGATCATCCACCGCGGCAGCTCGCTGGAAGCCAAAGAGTTGTACGCGACTTGGGATCCGCCCGCCTCGGAGTGCTGCTACGCGGCGCCGGCGATCTTGCAATTCAACGCGGAAGGCGATCTGCTCGGCCATTGGGGCGGTCCGGGCGAAGGATACGACTGGCCGGCCTCGAACCACGGCATCGACGTTGACCACAAAGGGAATATCTGGATTGGCGGCAACGGCCGCGGCCGCTCCAGAGCCGCCGCGGCGCTGCCCCACGACGAGAGCGCGATGGGCAAAGGCCAAGTGCATGACAGCATGGTCTTGAAATTTTCGCAGAGCGGCAAATTTTTGATGCAGATCGGCAAGCCGTTCACCGGTACGGGCAGCAACGACCCGGGTAATTTCAAGCTTCCGGCGAAGACCTTGGTCGATCCGAAGACCAACGAGCTTTACGTTGCGGACGGCTACGGCAACCGTCGCGTCATCGTGCTCGATGCCGACAGCGGAGAGTACAAGCGACACTGGGGAGCGTACGGCAACGAGCCCGACGACACGCAGCTCGGGCCGTACAATCCGAGCGATCCGCCGTCGCAGCAGTTCCGCACGCCGGTGCATGGCATAGCGCTGGCCGACGACGACCTGCTCTATGTTTGCGACCGCACCAACGACCGCATCCAGGTTTTCAAGACCGACGGGACGTATGTGGACGAAGTTTTTGTGGCGAAGAACACGCTGGGGGACGGGTCCACGTTCGATGTGGCGCTCTCGCGCGATCCCGAGCAGAAGTACCTGTACGTCGCCGACGGCGCGAACATGAAGATTCACGTGCTCAACCGCAAGACGCTGGAAGTGCTGACGACGTTCGGCGACGGCGGCCGCCAACCGGGGCAGTTCTACGCGGTGCATAGCGTCGCCACCGACTCGAAGGGCAATCTTTACACCACCGAGACCTACCGCGGGCAGCGCGTGCAGAAGTTCATCTACAAGGGCGAGGCGCCCGTGATGGAGAAAGACCAGGGAACCGTCTGGCCGTCGGATTAAGACCGCCCCGAGGCGGAAACCCTTGCGTTCCTTGATCTTTCGTCGAGGGGCGCATACGGTAGCGACAGAGATGTTCGCCGCAGTCAGCGCCGTTTGGAAGCGGCCGTTCGCGGCCTGGAACGCGGCGGCGGCTTTGCCGGCGGTTGCGTTGTCTTTGTCCGCCGCGGAGAGTCCGGTCAGCTTCAGCGCGCAGATTCAGCCGATCCTGGCCGAGCGCTGCGGCATGTGCCACAAGCCCGAAGGCGGGCAGGGGCAACTGTCGCTCGCCGATTGGGCCGGCGTTTCGAAGGGGGGCAAAAGCGGCCCGGCGATCGTGCCCGGCCGGCCGGATGAGAGCCTCCTGATGCAGAAAATCAGCGGGGCGGAGCCCGCCATGCCGGCGGTCGGCGAACCGTTGGACGCCGCCCGGGTCGAGTTGATTCGCCGCTGGATTGCGCAAGGCGCCAAGAACGACGACGGAGACCGCCCGACGGAGCCGCAAACGTGGTGGTCGTTCCGCCCGCTGCGAGAGCCGGCGGTTCCCCGCAGCGGCGCCGGCTGGGCGCGCACGGATATCGACCGTTTCATCTCCGCGAAGCTGGCCGAGCACGGTCTCGAGCCATCGCCCGAGGCGGACCGCCGGACGCTCATCCGGCGCCTCAGCTTCAACCTCCACGGGCTGCCGCCCGCGCCGGAGGAGATCGATGCCTTTCTGGCGGACCGCTCGCCGCGGGCCTACGAAAACCTGGTCGACCGTCTGCTTGCCTCGCCCCGCTACGGCGAACGCTGGGGACGCCATTGGCTCGATGTCGTTCACTACGGCGAATCGCACGGCTACGACAAAGACAAGCCCCGGCGCAATTCATGGCCGTACCGCGATTACGTCATCCGCAGCTTCAACGACGACAAGCCGTATGCCCGCTTCGTCAAGGAGCAGCTTGCGGGCGATGTTTTCCGGCCGGACGACCCCGAGGGCCTGATCGCTACGGGGTTCATCGCGGCAGGTCCGTGGGACTACGTCGGCCACGCCGAGTTGCGCGAAGGCACGCAGGACAAGAAGCTGGTCCGGCTGCTCGACCGCGACGACATGCTGGCCGCGGCAATGTCTACTTTCAACAGCCTGACGGTCCATTGCGCTCGCTGCCACGATCACAAATTCGACCCGATTCTACAAGAGGACTATTACGCGCTGCAGGCGGTCTTCGCGGGCGTCGACCGCGCCGAACAGCCCTACGATCGGGACAAGGAGACATTTCGGAAAAGGCGCGCCTTGTGGTTCGAGTTGCGCGATACGGACGCCGCCCTGCAGCCTCTGAAGCAGGACCTGGCCGCTCGGACGAGCGACGCGCTCGAGCGCATCGAAGAGCAACAGACAAAGCTGCGGCAAGAGCGCGCGCTGCTGCTGCCCAAAGTCGGCGAAGTCGATACGCCGGAGGCCGTCGCCCGGCGTGACGCGATCGCCAAGGAAACCGCGGCGCTCGGCCGCCGCCGCGATGAGCTTGCGCGCCGACTCATGGGCGCGGAGTCGCGGGCGCGCCTCGCAGAGTTGGAGGCACAAAAGAAGCGGATCGAGTCCGCCCTGGAAGCCCTGCCCGAGCCCGAATACGTTTACAGCGCCGCCGGCTACTTCAAGACCTACGGCAAGTTCACCCCGGCGTGGACTCCGCGGCCGGTGTATCTGCCGGCGCGGGGCAGTGTCGAATCTCCGGGCAGGCTCGTAGGCCCCGGCGCGGTAACGGCGGCGCCCGGCTTGCCGGCCCGTTTCGATCTGAAGCCCGAGGACGGCGAAGGCGCCCGGCGAGCGGCCCTTGCCGAATGGATTGCCGACCGTAACAACCCGTTGACTTGGCGTTCGATCGTCAACCGCGTCTGGCGCTATCACTTTGGCCGCGGGCTGGCGGACTCGCCGAACGATTTCGGCCGCATGGGCGGCAAGCCGACGCATCCGCAACTGCTGGATTGGCTGGCGCTGAAATTCCGCGACGAAGGCGGCTCGATCAAGGAACTCCATCGGTCGATCCTGACCAGCGCGGTTTACCGCCAATCGTCGGCGCACAACGCGGCGAACGTGAAAATCGACGCCGGTAACCGCTACTTGTGGCGCATGAACCGCATGCGCCTCGACGCCGAAGCCGTCCGCGATGCGGTGCTGGCGGTCAGCGGACGCCTCGATCTCACCATGGGCGGCCCTTCGGCGGAACATTTCTTCTTCAAGGACGATCATTCGCCGGTTTACGACTATGCCCGCTTCGATTTCGCAAGTCCGGCGGCCCGACGCCGCAGCGTGTACCGTTTTCTCGTGCGCAGCGTGCAGGACCCGTTCATGGAAAGCCTCGATTGCGCCGACCCGTCGCTGCTGACGCCTAAACGCAACAGCACGCTGACGGCCGTACAGGCGTTGGCGCTGCTGAACGATCCGCTGATGGTGCAGGAGTCGCGGCATTTCGCCGCGCGGCTTCGCGAGGCAAGCAGCGACTCCGCCGGCCGGATCGAAGCGGCGCACCGGCTGGCGTTCGGCAGAAGCGCAACCCCCGCAGAGACGGCGGCCCTGTCGGCGCATGCCGCGGAGCACGGGTTGGAAAACGTCGCCCGCATCCTCTTCAACAGCAACGAGTTTATCTTCGTGGATTAGAACGATGCCGTCCGACCGCCGATCCCAAGGGATAAACCGCAGGGTTTTTCTGCAAGAGTCGGGCGGCGGCCTCGGCGGGATCGCTCTGGCGCACCTCATGGGCCGCGAGTCGAATGCCGCAAACCCGAAGCTCAACGGCGGCTTGCATCACCCGGCGAAAGCGAAAAGGGTAGTCCAACTCTTCATGTCGGGAGCGGCCAGCCAATGCGACACGTTCGACTACAAGCCGCTGCTGCTCGAGCGCAACGGGCAGAAGTTCGATCCGGGCGGCAAAGTCGAGCTCTTCCAGAGCAGCCCCGGTCCGGTCATGCAGAGCCCGTGGACCTGGAAGCAGTACGGCGATTGCGGCAAGTGGATGAGCAGCCTCGTCCCGCATCTCGGCCGATGCGTCGACCGGATGGCCTTCTTTCCGTCGATGGCCGCCAAATCGAATGTCCACGGCCCGGCGACGTTCATGCAGAACAGCGGCTTCATCCTGCCGGGCTTTCCCAGCATGGGAGCCTGGATTTCGTACGGCTTGGGCAGCATGACCGACGAACTGCCGACGTTCGTCGTGCTTCCCGACCCGCGCGGTTTCGCCCCGAACGGTCCGGCCAATCACTCTGCCGGTTTCCTGCCGGCCCAGCATCAGGGCACGATGATCCGCGCCGGACGCCCGAACCCGATCCACGATCTCTTTCCGCCCAAGTCGGCGGACTACATCGACGAGGCGAGCGAAGCCGCCGGCCTCGATCTTCTGGAGAGGCTGAACCGCGCCCATATGGCGCAACGCGAGGGCGATTCCCGTCTGGAAGCCCGCATCGGCGCGTACGAAATGGCGGCGCGCTTGCAGTTGTCCGCCCCGGATGTCATGGATATCTCGGGAGAGACGCCGGCGACGAAAAAGCTCTACGGACTCGACGAAGCGATCACCGAGGATTTCGGTCTGCGCTGCCTCATCGGCCGCCGCCTGCTCGAGCGCGGCGTGCGCTTCGTGCAGATCTGGAGCGGCGCGGACAACGGTTTCCCGAGACGCAACTGGGACAGCCACGAGGACATCGCCAAAGACCACGGCGCGATGGGCAAGTCAATGGACAAGCCCGCCGCAGCGCTGATTGAGGATTTAGCCGCCCGCGGTTTGCTTGCAGACACCATCGTCTATTGGACGACCGAGTTCGGCCGTATGCCGTGCAGCCAGGGCAGCAAGGGCCGCGATCATAATCCGTTCACTTTCACCTCGTGGTTGGCGGGGGGCGGCGTCAAAGGCGGCGTAACCTACGGCGCCAGCGACGAATGGTCGTACCGGGCCGAGCAGCATCCGATCCATTCCTACGAGTTGCACGCGACGGTGCTGCGCCTGCTGGGCGTCGACCACGCTAGTACTAAATATCATAATTTAGAGTATTTATAAGAGAGTTGCCGCTGGCGGACGTAGGCTTTGGTCCATTCGAAAGGGTGGGCGCTTTGGTTGTACGCTCGGATAAAGCGATCTATGGCTTGGCGCACTTTGTAAGGCGAAGTGAAACTGGCCCCTTGCAGGGCGCGGCGACTGAGAATAGAGAACCAGATTTCTACTTGGTTAAGCCAGCTGGCGGATGTCGGAGTGTAGTGGAAATGGACTTGCGGGTGAGCCTTCAGCCAACGGTCGCGCTTGGGTTTATGGGTGTTCAGGTTGTCCAACACGACATGCATTGCGACGCCGGGATAACGGCCTACGAGGCGATTCATGAAGTCCAGGAATTCGCGTTGTTCGGTGTCAACTACTTTTGCCGGTCGACGACAATTATTTTTGCCGGCGCGCTAGCCGTCACGCCCGAAGCCCCTGGGCAGGTCGACAGCCTCCAGTACCGACAGATCCAGATCGCAGACCTGCTCGAGCAACTCCGCGGTCGCGGACCCGGCGAGGGATTCCGGCAACGCGTCCCGCCACTCCTGGTACTGTTCCTGCAACTCCAGGAGCGTCTGCACCGCGTCGTTCCACTGCTGTGGCCGCGACCTCCGGTCTGCTGGCCGGCGGTACCGGATCCGGGATTCGGCGACCTTCCGCCGCTCCCGGTAACGTGCCTGCCGCTCCGCGTTCGTCAGCGCCATAGGACTAATACTGCACCGTTACGTAACGGACCGGAGGGGAAGCGGTCGGCCGAGCGTTCGAGGCGCAAGCGTGGCGACAGACCCCACCGCTCGGTTGCCGTCGGCATTGGTGTACGCGTGTGCGTTGGTCCGCGACAGCGGAGCGGCTCCCCGGCGTCGCACTTCCGGGCAGTCGAACGCGGGCCAGCCTTCCGGCTGGCCCGCAAGGGCTTCCCGCACGCTCGGCCACAGGCAGTCACCCGAAGGGCCGGAGCGTAGCGGAGGACTCGCGCAGCGGGTTGACGGCCTGTGGCCGAGCGTGCGCGAGGTAAACGTTCCGAGTGCAGCGAGGGCCTTCATAACCGCCAGCTCGCCGACGTCTCGGACCACACAGGTTTCAGGAAGCAGCGGGTCGACGGCGCCGCGGCAACAGCGGACCCGGCGGACGTCCACGACGTGCCGGCGGTGGTGATGGCGCCGGCGATGTCGGTCGCGACGGGTCCGTTCGATAGCTCGGCACGTCGAACTCGAGCACCACCGAGTGGTGTACCAGCCGGTCGATCGCCGCGGCGGTGGCCATCTGGTCGCGGAAGATCCGGTCCCACTGGCTGAACACCAGGTTGCTGGTCACCATCACCGAGCGCCGCTCGTAGCGCTCGGCCAGCAATGTGAACAGCACCTCGGCCTCGTCCGGGCTCTGCTGCACGTAGCCGAGATCATCGGCCAGAATCACCTCGAAGAGGTCGAGCTTGCGCAGCGCCCGCGGCAGGTCGAGGTCGCGTTTGGCGCCGAGCAGTTCCTGCACCAGGGCGTAGGCCGGCACGCACAACACGCTGTGGCCGGCTTCGACCAGCGCGTGCGCGACCGCGCACAACGCGTGGCTCTTGCCGACGCCCGGCAGACCGAAGGCGAGCACATTGGTCGCCGTTTCGAGGAACGCCCCGGTGGCCAGCGTCTTCAACTGCTGCACGACCGGGCCCGGCAACCTTCCGGTGTCGAGCGTCTCGAACGTCTTGCCGGGCGGCAGACGCGATGCTCGTCGCAATCGGGCAATCCGGCGCTGGCGACGCGCCTCGGCTTCGGCCTCGAACACTTCCAGCAACACCGGCAGCGCGTCGTGGTGGCCGGCCTGTGTCAGCCGCGGTACCAACTCCTCGGCCGCCGTCGTCAGGTTGAACTGCGTCAGCAGCGTCGTCACCTGCGTGCTCGGGGCCGTCATCCGTGCAGACCTCCGGTCAACAACGCGTCGTAACGCGTCAGGTCCGGGCGAGGGATGTGGACCACCGGCACGGTCGGGACCGGCGGACGCACCTCGGCCTGAACGCTGGCGTACTCGCACGTGTCGCCGGCGTCGAGGCGAGCCCGAAGCGTCGCCTCGACCCGCCGCTCGCTGGTCGTCGCCGCCAGGTGCAGCAGCCGCACATACTCGACGTCGGCCCGCTCGCCGTGCGTCCGACCCAGCGCGTCATACGCCGCCCGGAACGTCAGCGACGGGAACAGCTCCTCCCGGAAGCGATACCGCGCAAAGGCGCCCGGCTTGCGAACCAGGCTGCCGATGATGTGGCGGTAGTCGATCCGGTGGTCCGCCGCGCCCCGCAGCCGCGGCATCGTGCACAGCACCCGGCCGCCGTAGAGGACATCGACCGTCGACGGGTGCTGACGAGCCTCGACCGTGTGACCTATCAGGCGCGACGGCACCGAGTAGATTCGGCTGCCGATGCGAATCGTGCTCCACTTGCGCACTCTGCACTGGAAGGTCGTGTACTCCGGGATCCGCGCCGCCGGCAACGGTCGCAGATACGAACGCTCCTCGGCCAGCCGAGCCGCCGCCGGCCGGTTCCGCTCTTCGTCGACGACCGCACGCACGAAGCGCAGATACGCCGATTCGTCGACGAAGTCTCTGTCGCCCCGCAGCAGCAGCGCCTGCTCGATGGCCGTCTTCGTGCGGAAGTGCGCCTGCTCGGCGACCCCGTTCTCGTGCGGTTTCCCCGGCTGGATCCGCGACGAGTCCAGCCCGTAGTGGTCCAGAACCTGCCGGAAACGTGCCGTCAACTGGCGCCCGCCGCTGCGCTTCAGCTCGTGCGTCGCCGCCGACAGATTGTCGTGACGAAGCACCGCCGGCACCGCACCCAGTGTCCACAGCGCGCCCTGCAGGCCAGCCACCAGCGCCTCGAACGTCTCGCTCAGCGCCAGCCCCACATACGTCCACTTGCTGTAGCTCAGCACCCACTCGAACAACAGGTGCGGGAACCCAACGCCCCGGATCGTCACGCCCAGATCGCTCGTGTCGGTGAAGTCGAACGCCGCTTCCCGACCCGCAACCGCCACCTGCTCGAAGTACACCTCGCGGTCCGCACCGTACTGCACCCGCCAGTCGCGGACCCGCCGCTGCAGCGTCCGTAGCTGCCCCTCCTGAAAGCAACCCGGATGCCGCCGGCACAGCGCCTTGAACAGCGTCAGCACCTGCAGCCGGCCGTCGGCATCGGCCACAAGCTGCGGCACCACCTCCGACTCCCACACGTCGGCGAACGGGTCCTCCCGCGTCCGCCACGTCCGCGGCGCCTTCGCCGTCGACGGCAACGCGCCGCTCTGCCACTGGCGCGCCGTCCGCTCGCTCATTCCCGCCGCCGCCGCGGCCGCCGCCAACGTCTTCCCCGACATCCGTTTCTCTCGCAATCGCCGAACCTGCGCATCCGTGACCAACCCGTCCTCCGCGAGGAAAACGGGCAGTCTCACACGACTCCGGGTGGGTCCACGAACCGGCCGATCGCGTCCTCGGCAACCGGCAAAAATAATTGTCGTTGATCACGCGTCGGCGCCGCCGCGAATAATGGCCGGCCTGGATGCGTCCGGTAGCGACTTCGAGAGCGGCAAACAAGGTCGTCGTGCCATGACGCTTGTAACCGTGCGAGAAACCCGTCAAGGCGCGGCCGTCGGGCAGCCGCAGCCAGCCCTGGGCGCGCTCCAGAGCTTGGATGCTCGGCTTCTCGTCTACGGCCAAAACGACCGCGTTGTCGGGCGGGTGGAGATACAAGCCCACGATGTCGGCGGCTTTGCGGGCGAACTGGGGGTCCGTCGAGATACACCAACTGCGCCGCCGTCGCAAGGAGATGCCATGACGCCGCAGCACGCGCCAGACTTGTTGGGCGCTGACGTCTCCTAACTGTTGCGCCAGCAGGCGGCCGCTCCAGGTGGCCTGCCCCTCCGGCGGGGCTTGATCCAACTGCTGCAGAATGCGCTTCTCGCTCTGTGCGTCGTAACGCCGCGGCTTGCCGCTGCGCGCTTCATCCGCCAAACCCAGCAAGCGCCGCTGGGCAAAGCGCGTGCGCCACTTCGACACCCGCGCCGGGCGCGTGCCCAACTGCTGGGCGATCTCCTGGTTGCTCATGCCCTCGGCCGCCATCAGGATCATGCGCGCTCGCGCCGCCGCTCGTTGCTCGCTCTTGGGAGACCTGCGCCACTGCTCCAGAGTGCGCTGCTCATCCGCGCTTAAGAGAATAGGCGTTGCTCTCTTGGCCATGCCTCCATTCTATCAAAAGTTCCCTTATTTATGAAATCAAGTACTAGGCTCACCTACCGCCACAACGGGATCGACCGTCGCCTGACGGACGTTCATGGCGAAGTGATTCATGAAGTCCTGGCCTGAGCGCGGTCAGTCGAGGCGGGGGATGAACTGCAAAGCCGCCGAATTGATGCAGTAGCGTCGGCGCGTCGGCGGCGGGCCGTCGTTGAAGACATGCCCGAGGCGCGCATCGCAGCGGCTGCATACGACCGCGCGCCGGTTCATTCCCCAACGGCGGTCCCACTCGACGCGGATATTTTCGTCGGCGATCGGCGCCCAAAAAGCAGGCCAGCCCGTCTGCGAGTCGAACTTGGCTGCGGATGAAAAGACGGCGGTTCCGCACGCGGCGCAGCGGTACGCGCCAAGCTCGTAATGGTTGTCGTATGCGCCGCTGTAGGGCAGCTCGGTTGCGCCCTTGCGCGCCACGTTGAATGCCGCGAGCGAAAGCGTCTGCCGCCAAGCGGTCGCGTTGCGTACGATCTTTGGCGCGAGGCGCGTCCTCAGCCGCCTGCCGGCGTCGTCGAACTCGGCAATGACGACGGGCGGGCCCGGCGACTCGCGGGGCGGTTCGTCTTGGAGCGTGGTGACGGGTATGTTGCAGGCCGCCGGGATCAGTCCCGCGGCGGTTGCGCCGATCAGACGCCTTCGAAGCCGCATGGAAAACCACAAGGAGCGCCGCTCCAATTACTTTATTGCAGACGCGGCGGGCGCGCACTGCGGTTTGTCTTTCTTGATCGAGCAGACGATAGGCGTATCACAGGCGCTTGTATGCCGTTCATTCGGTCGGCTCGCTGAAACGGTAACTACCCTGCCATATTGGGCCCTGGTCCTTTATATACTGGCCGGTTCGGATTTCGGCGATGGAGTATTCCGGGAGAGCGATGATCGCCATGCACTTCCCGCGCCACCAGCTTATGGTGTCCTGATTGAAACTGAGGTCGAGATTGTCGAAGCCGTATTGCTTGCGATCGTCGGAAAGATCGTTGGCGTCGGCCGGAACCAAATGCAGAAAGAACTGTGGGTCAATGTCCTCCCGAGAGCACGGCTCCTTCAGGTATATGAGCTTGTTCTCGTTGAGATAAACATCGTGGTCAGAGCTGATGATCGGCCGGCTGCCCCCGATGGCGCTGATTTCCATGTTGTCGAATATGAGCTCGACGGCATCCGTATGCGCCTGCCCGTCGCGATGGCCGTTGATCAGATAACGGTCGAACGCCGCAGTGCGGCTGACGGCGAAAATTTCGTCGAGCTCATCGGCTTGGCCCTGCTCCCGAAACTCCGGCAGGAACCGGTAGGCGGTTCTGGCGACGTAGGCGCAATTGTAAATCCCCCCCGCTGCTTGGCAGTTCTCCAATTCCTCACGGAGCGGCCCGACCGACGGATTCGCCGCCAACCGGTCGATGAGCCGTCTTTCGGCGGAGTTCGACGATTGCAGAATGTCGGACCGAATCCATAAGCCGGATTGAGATTCCGGGTTGGATGCGCACGATTCTTTGGTCCAGTCATGCACACTCACTTCCAGGGGTCGGTAAAGTTGAGCAAAACGCGGGTCGGAGAAAATTTCACCGTCATACTGACAGGACCAGGAATTATAGCTTTCGATGATGTCCGGCGCCGCGTAATGGAAGAAGTAATCCGCGCGGAGTGGGCCTAATGTTTTCGCCATAATGGGCGAACCGAGCCTGCCCAAGTCCACCACATTGAACTGTTTGCGCCAACTTACCCCTCCTAAATCCGGGTTCGAGACTGTCAGGCGCGGCAGCGCTTCCGTTTCCGCCACGCGGGCAAATTCCTCGCCGAGGATCTCTACTCCCTCCGCCGAGCAGCACAGATGGGACGGGTTGGTTACGTTCATGGCGAACACGGTGGCTGCGGCTGTTCCCAGCGCAGCCCACAGCGCGCGCCGGCTCTTGCCAAAGCAGTAGAGCAGCGTAGCGGCGCCCAGCGCCGCAAAAACCGCCAAGTGCGTGGTGAGGCGCGGCCGGTCGAGCCGGGCTATGCCGAAAACCAACTCGCTGAAGGCGGCGGTCAGGGTCAGGCTGCCGATCAGCAGCACCAACAGAACCGTAGACCGGCGGCGCGCAAGCGCAAGAGCGGCGGCCAACGCTTGCAACAACACGACCCCACCGTGAAAAGTGAGAATATCTCTGGCGCGGCCCATGTGCCCCTCGCCCGGCCGCGGCCAGGAGCGTAGATTGTCGAAGACCGAGATGGACTGCGCGTACGCGGTGTTGGGCAGCAAATCGCCGAAATAAAGATACCGCCACAACTGAAACAGCGTCCACAGTCCCAGCACGACGCCTGAAAAACGCAGGCCGCCCCAGCGCAGGCCGCCCCGGTCCCGAAACGCCAACAGCCAGAATAAACCGAAAATCGCCAGCAGCGGACCGATGTGATAGATACTCTCAATCCTTGAAATCGAAGCCAGAAAGACGGGAATGGCTAACGGGTAAACGATCCGCTCCATCCTGACCAGCGAGACCAGGATCAGCACGGCTGCCGGGAAGAGAACGTGGGTGACGGCGTTCTCCATTCCCGAACCGTGCCATTCGAGAAAGGGCCGCAAGTAAGCGAGAAAAAGCGCGCCCAGCGAAGTCAGGACGACGGCCGCGATTTTTCGCTCCTGAAAGAACAAAATGAACAGCGCGCCCAGCAGAAACGTCGTGGCGACGGTCTGCGCCGCCGCGTAAGCGGCGTAGCCCGTGCCGGTGAGGGCGTACGCCGCGGCGAAGAGGAAGAACTGAACCGGCGCCGAATAGCCCTCGACACGGCCGCCGGAAGGGTTGACCCCGATGAAGCCGTAGTCCACCAGATTCCGGGCGTGGCTCATCGTGATGACGCCGTCGTCGCGGGCCTGGTAGAAAGAGTCGTTTATGCCGGCGTAGGCGAAGTGGAAAACAAGGACGAAGATCGACCCGCCCAGCAGAGACAGCAGCAAGGGAGCGTCGAGGATCGAAGCGAGCGCGCTTTTGGAACGGGAATCCATGTCATGCGGCGGCGTCACGATGCGGCGCCTACAGCTTCATCCTCTTGAATATGCGTTCGGGGACGGCGCGCATGAGGAACATGATCGGGCGCCAGACGCGGCGCACATAGACGATATCGCGACGGCTGCGGATCGCCCGGACGACCGCGGCGGCGGCTTCCTCGGGCGTTGCGGTCAGCCGCGCCGGCAGGTCCATCCCGTCGGTCATGCGCGTGCGCACGAAACCGGGCTTGACCGTCGCGACGTGAACGCCGGACGCGGCCAGTCGGTTGCGCAGTCCGGACAGGAACGCGGTAAACCCCGCTTTGGCCGAGCCGTAAACGTAGTTCGCGGCGCGTCCCCGCTCGCCCGCCACCGAGCTGACGCCGGCCAGCACGCCGCCGCCGCGCTGCTCGAACCGCTCGGCAAGCGCTCCCATCAGCAGCGCAGGGCCGACATAGTTGGCGCCCATCACCCGCTCGGCGGCCGCGGCGTCCCGTTGGCTCTCCGCCTGGTCGCCGAGCAGCCCGACGACGCACACGGCCGCGTCGGGCAAGGGATCGAGCTTGTTTAGCAATGAGCTGCCGCCGTCGCCGGCGAGCACGTCGCAGCGATGCAAGGTTACCGCTGCGCCGGTACGCACTCGCAGGTCCTGCGCCTCTCTCTCCAGTTGCGCCGGGTCGCGCGCCGCGAGCTGCAGCGCATAGCCGGCGTCCGCCAGCCTGCGCGCGACGGCGCGGCCGATATCCGACGTGGCGCCGATCACCAATGCCGTTTCGCTCCCGTCGCTCATGGAGTTTTTTCCTGTAGAGAAATAAGCCCGAAGTAGGGGTTGGATTTCAAGAGCGGTTCCACGTTCCGCTGGTCGGCGACCGGCCGGCCGGGCATCGGACCCGCCAGGAACGTGGTGCTGCCATAAAAGTCGTTCAACGCGATGAAAACACCGTTCTGCTCAGCTCACTCGCGCATCCGGCGATTACAACTGTGACGCCACGACAGCGCTTCTATGCGCTAACCCTTGCGGCGCATGCGCTCCAGGTCGGCATGAACCGGCGCCGTCGCCGGTAAGCATGACCGCGATTTCCGGATCGCCGTTGTAGTCCACGGTATCGCGGAGCATGAAAGTTTGCAGGAGTCGATCCACCCCTTGTTCCCGGCCGTGCATCGCGCCGCGCTCCAACAAGTGGACGTCGATTTCCTCGTTTTCCAGACTCCACACGTGACGCAATTCGGGCGGCACGGAGCCGACGGCGACGGCGCGACGAACCGGCTGACCGTCGCGCGCCAGTTCCAGGAGATTCCGCAAATGAACGCGTGCGCGCCAACGCGCCGCTTCGCCTTCGTGCTCCGCCGCGGCTTCCTGCACGGTGATGAAGATGTTGGAATTGTCCCGGTAAATAAAGACCTTGTCCATCGCGTCTTCCGCCTCGGCAAAACTGCCCTGTCCGACAGATTCGCATCTTCGGATACGGGAAAACCCAATTTCCCACCCTACCATCATTTTCAACGGCAGACAATTTTACTCCAAGAAGAGGGGTATGGGCAACAAGTAATCGGCGCGCCGACATAGCAGGCCGCGAGACGGCTGCGCGGGATGCGGCCTCAAACGCGGACCCCGATGTCGGCGCCGTCCATTTGCCGGGGAGAGCGGTAACCGAAGAGGCTCAAGGCGGTGGGGGCCATGTCTTCGATGCCGGGGTTTTCGGCCTCGAAGCCGCGGTTGCAGAAGAGCACGCCGGGAATGAGCGGCGGGTCGATGCAGTGGTCTCCGCTCCATGCCTTGACGTTGTCTTCGAAAACCGGGCCGCCGACCTTGCCGAGCGCCGTGCCCCACGAACTGCGGTAGCCGATGTTGTAGCCGACGACGATATCGGGGGCGGCGCCCAAATAGGGCCCGGCGTAGATCTGCTTTTTGGGATAGCCCTTGCGTACGGCAGCCGTTCCGCGCTCTTCGTCGACGAGTCCGCTGATTTTGGCGGCGATCTCTTCGCTCAGGGCGTCGGCGTCTGTTTTCTCGACTATGCCCCGCGCCTCGCGGCCTTTCAGGTTGAGATAGATGCCGGCCAACCCGAAGCTGTAGGCGCTGGTGCGGCTCCAATCGACGCCGCGCAGGTAGCCGTCGTCCGCGCCGCCGTCCTTGACGCTGAGATAACCTTCCCGCTCCAGCCAACCGTTGAGGTTGACCCCGCGCTGAAACGACTTGAAGCCGTGGTCGGAAAGGACGAAGAGCACTGTCTCGGGGTCGATGGCATCGAGCGTTTTGCCGACGATCGCGTCCATTCGCGCGTAAAGCCGCTCGACCGCATCGGCGTAGCGCTGCAACCCGTTGCCGTTGGTTTTATGCGCGGGATGATCGGGCTCCAGATAGCGGTAGAACATATGCTGTACGCGGTCGGGGGTGTCGAAGACGCAGGCGACGACCCCTTTCCTGGCGCGTTCCAGCGATGAGAAAAACATGGCCTCGCGTTCCTCGCAAATCCGATACGCCTGTTCGAGAAACGCGTCTTCGTCGATGACCCGTTCGTTCAACGCCCATGTATCCTCGGCCAGGCCGAGCGTCGAGTAGTCGCCGAGCAGCTTGGCCAAGTACGGCGCGTAGTACGCGGGGTAAGACACGGGCAACGCCGGCTTCTCGGGGTCGATGGCGATCGGGGTGAGATAGAGCGACACCTCGGGATCGGTGGCGACCAAGCGGAATTGGCCGATGCCCGAGACCGTAACGCCGAGTCCGGCTTGGAACGTAAGCCGCACCCAGGGCGTGTTTTTACCCGGCTCCAGATCGTATTTTTTGCCGCCGATGGAAAGAACGCCGCAGCCGGGGCGTCCGTTGAGCTGCAGGCGGAAAGGCAGCCGCAAGTCGCCCGCGCCTTTGCGCAGGCTGTTGCGCGGCCCGCGGATTTCACCGACGTATGCGCCGCCGTTTTTGGTAAGCCTGCGACGCTCGCCGGCCTCGTCGAACTCCGCCCGTTCTTCCCGCGTGGTGAACTGCTGAAAGCTCCCTTGCGTGCCCAGCAGGTCGGGCGTACACATCGCCGAAAGAACGCGGCCCGCGAACTTCTCCGGCGGAAACGTGATCGGCACCCGCAGAACGGTCGATGACACTTGGTTTTCGCCGAGAATCGACCAGAACGTCCGGCTCTTGCGGCGCATTTCGACCGTCGGTTTCCCCAAGGGGATGCGCCAGGGGCCAAGCTTGAGAACACGCGCCGGCTGGTTGACCCGCGACGACGAAAGCTCGGGCAGATAGCTGCGCAAGCTGCGGTTGAGGAAATCGAAAAGATTGTGCTTTCCGGGATTCGATCCCGTGGCGAACGTCGCCCAAGCGACCGGGGAGAGCGGCGGGAATGTCGTCCGCAGGCGGCTGTAACGGCCTTGGCCCTTGAGCTTGGCGAGGTTGGGAAGCTTGCCCTCGCCGAGGTAACGCTCGACCAGCTCCGGTTCGAGTCCGTCGAGACCCAGGAAAACGACTTTTTTGACTTTGGCTTTCTTGTAGCCTTGGGCTCTGCCGAAAGCGCGCCGGGCCATGCGGAAAGGAAAAATCAGCAGCGATGCCGCGCCCAGCAGAAAGGCCGCCAGCAGGCTCAGAAACGAGCCGACGAACGCGAATCCGGCGCCGGGGCCGACATAGGCGGCGGCCGGGGCAGCGATCAGGAGCAGGACGGCGACGGCAATGGATCGCGCGGGAATCAAAAGGCTTATCTTAACAGACGAGCGTCCGCACGGTTTTGCCCGCGGGCCGTTACGGTTTTCGCTGTGCCGCGAGGCGCGCTTTTTCGTAAGTGCCGATGTGTCGCGGCCGCGGACCCTCGGTCGGGATGCCGTGCGCGGCCATCAGGCGTTTCACCGCTGCAATCGACGCCGGCGCGGGCTTGAAATTTCCCGGGCGGTAGCCTTCGGTTATGAACAGCGGCGTCCAGCCGTGCTTGTTCGGCCGCTTCCAGAGATCGGGGTCGGCACGGTGGTCCGCGAGCAATTGGATGACCGCCGGAAAGCTGCCGTAGGCCGCGCCGTGCATGACGGTTTCACCGTTGTCGTCCACGGCGTCGATGTCCGCGCCCAGCTCGAGCAGCAGCTTCACGGCTTCGAGAGCCTCTTGCTCCGTTCCCGCTTCTTCGAGCGGCGCCGTGGTGCCCAGGCCGGCGGCCGCCATCAGCGGAGTGGTGTTCTCGACGTTGGGCAGGAACGGGTCGGCGCCCAACTCGAGCAGCAGCCTCATCAGCGGGACATCCGCCTTATCGGCGGCAAAGAGGAAAGGCGTAGCGCCTTGCACGTTGATCTTCGGCGCCTGCGGCTTGCCGTTCTTCAGCCGCGCGTTCACGTCGGCGCCCATCGCCGCGAGCGTCCGCACGAACTGCAAGCTCGACAGGTTTCCCGATCCCTCCGGGGCCGGGTCGCTGCCATAGTCGCTGTTTTTGGGTTTTCGCACCCAGGTGATCGTGTGCAGCGGGGTGTATCCGGTGCGTTCGTCATTGGGGTCGGCGCCGGCTTCCAGCAGGGCGGCGGCGAGCTCGAAGTGGCCGTTCTCGATGGCCAGCAGCAAGGGGCTCATGCCGCTGTCGGCAAACTGATATTTCGGGCGCCCTTTGCGGCGCAGCGGCTCGTTGACGTCGACTTCGGCTTTCAAGAGCGCGCGCACGATCTCGGCGCGGCCTTCGCGCACCGCAAAAAACATCGGATTGAAACCGGAATCGAGCGTCAGACGGAAATCGGCGCCGGCCGCGATCAGGGTTTCGACGACCGGGGCGTGCCCTTCGGCGGCGGCCCACATGAGCGCCGTCTGTCCGTTCCGCTCCGTTGCGTTTGCATCGGCGCCGCGGGCGAGCAGGGCTTCGACGGCTTCGAGACTGCCGCTTCGCGCCGCCGTCATGAGCGCGGTCTCTCCGCCGCGGAGGGCGGCGTTGGCGTCGGCGCCGGCAGCGAGCAGCAGTTTGATCAAGGCGCCGTTGCCGTTGGCGCAGGCCAATTGCAGCGGCGGCGCCCCGTATTGATTTTCGGCGTTCGCATCGGCCCCGGCTCGAATGAGCATCTCGGCCGTATCCGTGTCGTCGTAGTAGGCCGCCCAGTGCAAAGCAGTCGTGCCGTCGGCTTGCGGGGCGTTGACGTCCGCCCCCGCGTCGAGCAGGGAACGCACGGCCGCGCCGTTTCCGGCCTCGACGGCGTCCGCGAGACCGATCTTGGCCCCCGCCGCGGCGGCGGCCGCGGCAACCCATAAAACAGAAAGTCCGGCGATTCGTCCCCAATGCATCTCTCGTATCTCCCGCAGCGTTACACGGGCACGGCATCGAAAAGGTCTTCGACCTTGCCGGTGCTGTCCCCGAAAGAGTCCAGGTAAACGCCCACCCGGTCAAGCAGGGTCAAGTGCAGATTGGCCAGCGGCGTCCCCTGCTCGTATTTGACGTGCCGCCCGCCTTTCACCCCGCAGGCGGAGCCGCCCGCCACGAGGATGGGCAGGTTGTCGTGGTCGTGGGTGCTGGGATTGCCCATCCCGCTGCCGTACAGCAGAACCGAGTGGTCGAGCAGCGAGCCGTCGCCGTCCGCGGCGGCTTTCAGCTTTTCCAGATACTCCGCGAACAGCGAAACGTGGAACTTGTTGATCCTGGAGATTTTCTCGACTTTCTCCGGATCGTTGCCGTGGTGGCTCAGCGGATGGTGCGGGTCGGGCACGCCGACTTCGGGGTAGGTGCGGCCGCTGAGCTCGCGCGCAAGCTGGAAGGTGACCACCCGCGTGATATCGCCCTGAAAAGCCAGCAACTGCAAGTCGAACATGAGCCTCGCATGATCGGCGTACGCGGCGGGGACGCCCTTCGGGCGGTCCAGATCGGGCAGCGGGTTGTCCGCGGCCCCTGCTTCGGCGCGCTGGATTTGACGTTCGACTTCGCGGATGCTGGCGAGGTAGTTATCGACGCGGACGCGGTCGGCCTTGCCCAGTTTCAGCTTCAGCCGCACGATGTCCTCTCTGACCCAATCGAGCAAGCTGGCCCGCTCGCGCAGCGCCGCGCGCCGGTCATCGACGCTCCCGCCCTCACCGAAAAGCCGCTCGAATACCGCGCGCGGATGCGCTTCGGAAGGAAGCGGCGTGGTCGGCGAAGACCAGGAGAGGTTGTTCTGATACACGCAGGCGTATCCGTTGTTGCACTGGCCGACGGTTTGCAGCAGGTCCATCGACAATTCCAACGAGGGCAACTGAGTTTCCTTGCCCAATTGCCGCGCCGCGTACTGATCGACGGTGGTTCCCAGGTAATAGTCCGAGCTCTCCGTATGCTTGGCGAAGGCCGCGCTCAGGAAGGCCGCGTTGGAAGTCGAGTGGGTTCCCGGATAGGCGTTTTTCAGCTCGAAATTCGTAAAGACCGTCAAGTCGTCTTTGACCGGCTCCAGCGGGCTGAGAATGGGCGAAAGCTCGCCGAGCTCAGGCGCATCCTGCGGCGTCCAGCGGGAATGGTCGCAGCCCATCGGGATGAATACGAAGCCGAGCCGGGGCACGGGCTTGGCCGGAGTTTTCTCCAGGGCGGTCGCTGCGGGAATCATCGCGTCCAGCAGAGGCAGGGCAAAAGCGGCCTGCGCCCCTCTGAGGAACGTGCGCCTCGGCAGCGCCTTCTTGGTGATGATCATGTCGCTCTCCTCATCTGAAACGGCACGCTCTTGACAATACCCAACAGGAGCGTGGATAGGCGGTAGCCGGACGGCTCGGCTTGGCGAAGAATCTTGCGGATGGCCGGCGCGTCGTAGTATTCGATCCCCCGCCCGAGCGCGAAGGTCAGCAGTTTTTCAACGAGCGTTCCGGCAAACAGTTCCGGCCGCGCCAACAGGCTGTCTTCTAGGCCGGCCACGCCTTTGTCGGATGCGCCCGTTCCGGGCAGCCCCCCGGAAACGTCCACTGGCGCGCCGTCCTCGTAGTCCCGCCAGCGGCCGAGGGCGTCGAAGTTTTCCATCGCGAAGCCGACCGGGTCGATGGTCTTATGGCAACTCGCGCAGGCCGGGTTGTCGCGGTGCGCGCGCAGCCTTTCGCGCATCGGCAGCGCGGCGGAGACCGAATTGTCGAGCGCCGGCACATTCGGCGGCGGGGCCGGCGGCGGCGCCCCGAAAATGTTCTGGAGAATCCATGTCCCGCGGATCACGGGGGAGGTGCGCGTGGGGTACGAGGTCACGGTCAAGATGCTACCGTGGCGGAGCAAGCCGCCGCGCTTGCTGTTTTTTTCCAGCGCGACGCGCCGGAAACGCGTCCCGTACACGCCGGGAATCCCGTAATGCTTGGCCAAGCGTTCGTTGAGGAAGGTGTAGTCCGCCCGGATCAGGTCGAGCGCGCTGCGGTTCTCGCGCAGGATGCTCTCCACGAAGAGCTCCGTTTCCTTGCGGAACGCCTGGCGCAGATTGTCGTCGAAATCGGGGAAGAGCCGCGCGTTCGGCGAAAAAGACTCCAAGCTGCGCAGGTGGAGCCACTGTCCGGCAAAGTTGACGGCGAGATTGGAGGAGCGCGGGTCCGCGAGCATTCTGCGGAATTGTTTCTCGAGCCCGTCCGGCCGGCTGAGCTCGCCCCGCGCGGCGGCGTCGAGCAACTCGTCGTCGGGAATGCTGCTCCACAGGAAAAACGACAGGCGCGAGGCCAGCTCGAAGGCGTCGATGCGATAGACGCCGCCCGGCGCCGCATGGTCGGGGTCCAACTCGGTGCGGAAGAGGAATTCCGGGCTGGCGAGCACGGCGGTCAGCGCCTTCTCGATTCCCGTATCGAAATCGGCGGCGGCGCGTCCCTTGCGGTAGAAGGCCAAAGGCCCGGCCAGATCCGCGTCGGAGACCGGCCGGCGATAAGCCCGCCGTACGAGCGCGGACAGGATTTTCTTCGCGCAGCGCTCTTCTTCGTCGGGCGCGGCCGGCCGGCAAACGAACAGACGGCGGCGGCTCGGCGTATCGCCTGCGCCCTTGGCCGCGTACGGCCCGGTAATCGAAACCTGGAAAACAGCGGGGACGGTGCGCGGGTGGCGGTGCATGTTGAAGCGCGACTGCGTGGGTTGGCGCATGGTCTCGAGCAGCGAGTTTCGAGTCTTGGGAAAGGTCACGGTCAAGTTATGCGGCCCGGCCGCCACGTCCAAGCGGGTTTTCAGGTGCTTATCCACCTGCGAGTAGTCGAAGCGGTCGGTGGGCGGCTTGACCGTAAACGTCGCGGCGCGCTTGCGGTCGAGTAGCAGGTGAACCTCGTGCGCTTCGGAGAGACCTTCGATTTCTTCGTTGCGGTTGCGCGCAAGCCAGATCTGGATGTCGTACTCGCCGTCCTGCGCAAAGGTGAAAGGAATCGAAACCCCGCCGCGCGATCCGATCGGCAGGCCCGGCACATGACGCTCCTGCGTGAAATCCGCATTCACGCGGATGATGTCGCTGCGGGGAGAGGCTGCGGTTGCGCCGACCGCGAGGCGGCCGATCTTCTGTGCGGCGGATATGTAGCGATCCAGAAGGGTGGGGGAGAGATCGCCTACGTTGACGTTGTCGAATCCATGGCCGCTTTCGTCGTGCGGCAGCAGAGCCGCCGCGTCGATGTCGAGAGCGAGCAGGTCCCGCACCGCGTTGCGGTACTCGGTGCGGTTGAGCCGCCGCAGCGCTTCCGTGCGGCCCGGATTCGGCCTTGCCGCCGCCGCGGCGTCGAGCGGCGCCTCCAAGCGGGAGAGCAGCGCTGCGCGGGCCTCGGGGGAGGGCTGCGGCATGTCCGCGGGGGGCATGATGCCGGTGCGCAGCTTATGTACGACCCGTTCCCACAAAGCGGGATTTTCATCCGCGCGCGCGATGTCGGCCAAATCGAGCCTGAGGCCGGCCGTCTGCAACGCTTCGCCGTGGCAGGCGGCGCAGTAGCGGTCGAGCGTTTGCCGGGAAGCCGCCGCGGATGCCGGCGCAGAGGCGGCCCCTTGCGCGAAGCTCTCCGGGGCGCCGAACAGTAGACAGGCGGCAAGCGGCAAGCCGAAGCATCTGCGCGCCGCCCTAGGGGCGGAGCAGCAGTCTCTTGCTGCGGCGCGATTCCGCATCGATAAAGTTCCTGAAACCTGCTTCAAACCTGTTTTAAACCCGCTTTAAATCCCTTTTGAAGCCGCTTTTCGATGTTTACTGTAACGCATCGACGGGGGCTCCGGCAAAGCCGGTTCATGGCTGCCCGCTCAAAACAGCCGCTTCTCCGATATGAAGGGCCGGGTCAGGGGGGCCAGGATATCCGGGCCGTCGTTACGGACGTTGTTCACCCCGGCGCCGACGGCGCGCCTTGCGTACGGGCCGGCATGGGGCTTGCGCGCCAAGTCGAGCAGCAGCGGGGCCGGCGATGCCGGATCGAGCCAGGCGGCAAAACGATCGGGAGCGATGATCGCCGGCTGGCGATGGTGGATGTCGGCAAGCGCCGGCAAGGCCGCCGTGGTGACGATGGCGAAAGAATCGATGGATTCCCCGTCTCCGTGCCGGCGTTCCCACAGAGCGGCGAACGACAGGGGCGATCCGTCCGCGAGCGCCAAAAAATACGGCTGCTTGCCGCGCCCGGTCCGTTGCCACTCGAACCACCCGTTGGCCGGAACCAGACAGCGGCGCGAGCGGAAGGCGTCGCGGTACGCCGGCTTGCCATGTACGGTCTCCGCCCGGGCGTTGATCAGACGCGCGCCCATGCCGATGTCCTTCGCCCAGGAAGGAACCAACCCCCAACGGAGCTTGGCGGCGATGCGGTTGCCGGTCTCGTCGAGCCGGCACGCCGCGAAGTTCTGCGTTGGCGCGCCGTTGTAGCGGGGCTGCAAGTCCAACTCCGGCGCCGTCAGACTGTAAAGGCCGCGAAGTTCAGGCCAACTTAACTCCTGCGTGAAACGGCCGCACATCGCCGCATGTCCTGCACATACTTTACCGCGATTCGGCGGCCCCGCCGATGCAGGTTTTCGCACCATGGGGCGCAATTGCAAATGCTGCTTGCAGATTGCTCCGTTTCCGCCGCGCGAAGCGCCGCGGTCGAAGGCGAGATTAAGGCGCTCGAGCGCATCGCTTGCGGAGAGGGGTCCCGATGGACGGCGTAGATTATCTGCTGGCGGTAGGGCCGGGCCGGTCGGGTAGCGAGTTCCTGTACGAGAACCTGAAGAGCAAACCGGGCTTCGTCTTTCCGGAAATCAAGGAAGGCTGTTATTGCCGCTCGGTCGGCTAGAGGCGCTCCTGGCTTTTCTCCATTTCGGGCGGCAGCCGTTTTTGCCCCATGATGGCTCCGACCGTGCGCGCCATGATACGCAGGTTGTATCCCAGGGAGGCTTCCCGGATATATGCGGTGTCGAGGGCCAGCTTGATCGGCAGGACATCCTTCACATACATCCTGTTCGGGGCGTCCGTAGGGAGCAAAGCCTCGCAGTGGGTCAGGTAGAAGATGCTGCCCGGACTGGTCAGGCCCGGCAGAACCCGCAGCGTCTCCCAATGGAGGGGCGTGTAGGATGCGACGACCTGCGGATCTCTGGGCCTGGGACCGACAATGGCCATGTCTCCTTTGAGCACGTTGTACAACTGCGGCAATTCGTCGATTTTCAAGCGCCGCAGCCAGCGCCCCAGGGGAAAGATGCGGGGGTCTTGCTTGGCGGTAATGATGGCGGCGTTTTCCGGCTGGTGGACGTGCATGGTGCGCAACTTGAACATGGTGAACACCCGCCCGTTCAGCCCTACCCGCGACGCCCGGTAGAAAATGGGCCCGCGGCTGGACAGCACGATGGCCAAGGCGGCGAACGGAAGCAGCGGACACAGAAGCGCCAGGAAGAACAGGGAGAACGTCGCATCGAACAGGCGGATGCCGCTTGGCGCGCTTTTCCTTATCTTGGCGAGTATCTTGCTGAGCATCCGCTTGGGCAAAATCCTATGGTAACTCAGATCGCCCGACTCCGTGTTCCGCCGGGTGTCCGTTGTATGTGGCCGGGAACGCATCTGCGAGGTGGGAAGCTTACTACAACCTATCTCAAAATCATATTCCGCGGCATTTGAGCTACGAGGCGAAAATCGAATGTGTTGAGAATAAAAGGGTTGCTCTTATAGTTGATTGGCTTTCAGCTCAAGGCTTTTAATTTGAGATAGGTTCTACGCCGATTGGACTGCGACGAACGGGCTTTCCGGGGAGGAAACGCCGTCGATTATGAAGGTTACGGGCAACCCGCCGTCGGGCGCCTTGACCACGAGTTGGCACAGCCCGGCGCAGCAGAGCGCGCCGCCGATGTAAGAGATTGTAAAGAATGTCGCCCGGCGCAACCTCGATGCCGCCGGCGCCGATTCCTGCGGCATCTCGGACGGGGTCATAATATTCCCCTCCTCACTGGGGGCAAAGATTGCGTTTTGTTTGCGCATCGACTTCTCCTTGGTTTTTTCTTGTGGGTTTTCTCTCGTGCTTGTCGTCAGGGCCGGCGCCGCCAACCGCTTCACCCACACCGCATACTCTAACACGATCTTATCAAATTTTACCACTATTAACATATTTTAATTGTTCTACAACCGCAGCGCTCGAGGACCGGCGCGCAGCCGCCTTAGCTCTTCTCTTGCATCGCCGGCTACGATGCGCGGGACGGCGGCTGCAATCGGACAGTTGGATTGCAATATGCGGTCATTGGATTTGCGACGGCGTTTAGGGCATGTTAACGCTAACATTCTAGGACCAAAGTCAAGTGGGGAGGGTTAAGCGCCAAAGACCGATCCCCTGTAGCGCGGGCGCTCAAGGCATTCGGCGCCGGGGTCTGCGCTGTGCCGGCAGCGGCAGCGCATAACCCTTCGGGCGAGCCGTTGCGCGAGGCGGCAAGACAGTTCCGCGGCGCGTCGTGAGCCTGGCCCGGCGAAAGCGCAAACGTCAGCGCCGTACGAGCAGTTGCGGCAACCGTATGAATCTTGGCGGTCCAGCCCCCGCGCCACTTGCCAAGCGCCTGCCTGCCGTTTTTTTAAGGCCCCGCACCGTCCGCAGGCGCCTTGACGACGGCGCTGTCCAAGGCCGCCGCTTCCAGCTTGACCCGCACCGTCCGCTCGCGCTGCATCTGCGCGA
This sequence comes from Bryobacterales bacterium, assembly GCA_965214915.1. Taxonomy (GTDB): domain Bacteria; phylum Acidobacteriota; class Terriglobia; order Bryobacterales; family UBA6623; genus CATQHP01. Next base: position 931,752 of record CBDCCP010000003.1, read on the forward strand.
ATATCCGCTCCAGAACCCTCTTCTTGGACCAGCGATTCATCCGCGTGTAGATCGTGCGCCAATTGCCGAATCGCGGCGGCGGCCCGCGTCGCTTGCAGCCATGCTCGGCCACGTACAAAATGGCCTTGAGCGCTTGCCGATTCGATACACTCACGTTGCCTCGTTGCGCCGGGAAACACGATGCTATACGCTCGTACTGCTCTGCGCTGAGCTCCATTCCCCAACCGTACCGGCTCTTTGTCTGTTTGTATTAACGCGCTTTAGTCTTTCGTGAAAAAATTCGCGCTGGAATACATCCCTCTTTCGCCGTCGATGGTGGCCTCGCCGACGCCGCGGTACTGGCCCGGCTCGGTCGCCGTGTAGGCGCAAAGCTGACCTTCGCGTTCCGTGCCCGCAACGTCGGCCCAGACGCCGTTCTCGTCGTCTCGCCGCTGCCATTTCGAGGTATGCACGGTATAGACGGAGCCGACGAGCGGCGGGAACTGCAGATCGACGACCGGCAGGCATGCCGTGACTTCCAGCAAGCCGCCGAGGTTGATCGAGCCGTCGGCGACCAGCCAGAAATCCAACGGCGTATAGCCGTCGGACGGCGGTGCCGGCGCTTGGACGGCGACGAAGGGGCCTTGCGGCGAGGAAACGCCGTCGATGGTCAGCGTCACGGGAAGCTCGCCGTCGGGCGCGGCGTCGGGCACTTTGACTACGAGCTGGTACAGCCCGGCGCAGCAGGGCTCGCCGCCGATGTAAAAAATGTCCTCCGGCGCAACCTCCATGTCGCCGAACGACACGCGCACGTCGGTCGAGGCCAGCCGCGTGATGCCTTGCGCGTCGGGATATGCGCTTTGCGGAATCTCGCCGGCGGCCAACGGCGGATCGGTCGCGCCGAATCCCGTCCCGTAGAGGATGATGGACTCGCCTGGAGCGGCCGGCGTCGTCACGCCGGGAATCAGGTCGTCGGGGCCGACGCGGTTCACCTGATCTTGGTGGATCGCCGCGATGGCTTGGGTCGCCGTGTCGAAGAGGAAGAACGCCGGCGAGACGGCGGCGATGGCGAAGCTCTCGGCCGCGCTGCGCTGCTCGTTGGCCGTGCCGCAGCCGCGGATGACCGTCACGGCCTCCGGCCCGAGCCCCGCCTGATCGGGAACCTGAAAGTTGATCTGCCCGGCCGAGACGAAAAACAGCGGCGCGCGACGGCTGCCCACTTCGACGCAGGTCTCGGCCAGCGTCGTGGGGACCTTTCCGGCTTCGTCGAGCTCCGTAGCGGATGCGAATGTCCCCTCGGGGGCGAAGTCCGTGCCGTAAACGCTGGCGATGGCGTTCGGCGCGCCCGTGGTTACGCTGGGAACCAGCGTCGCCAGGACGATGCCCCCGGCGCTGATCGAGGGCGCCGGGCCGCTGCCGGCATCGGCGGGTTGGATGACGGCTTGGGTGTGGTAGATGTTGTCACCGGCGGGGGTCCCGCGGCCGTCGGCTCCGTTGCCGGCGGCGGCGAGCGTGATGGGGCCGACATCGCTCATCGGGGCGGTCCATTCGACGGCGAACTCCGCCTCGGCGCCGGTCTTTGGAATGGTATGCGTGGCCCACTGCACGGTGTCGACGTTGCACGCGTCGGACGAAACCGAAACCTGCTGCTCGCCCGGCAGGAGCGTCCCGCCTGGCGCGCAGCCGTCGCCGGCGCGGGCGGTGAGTTGGAAGCCGATGCGCGCCGCGGCGGGGTCGGCGAGGCGCACGCTGACGGGCACGGTCTCGCCGGGCGTATAGCGGAATTGCTCGGCGGGCGCGCCGTTAATGGAAATGGAGAAGGTTCCGGGGCCTTGATTGGCTTGGCCGTCGTCGTGGCAGCCGGCGTTGGCGCAACTGCCTTCGTTGGGAAACTCGCCCCCGGAGCTTTTGTGAGGGGCCCCGGTCGAGTGCGACAGCAGATAAAGCGGGAAGGCGAAGAAAGCCGTAATGAGCAGCGTGCTTGCCAAATGTTTGGGTTTCATGAGTTTTTCCAATTATAAGCCGGTGGACCGGGCTGAGAATCAGTTTACCCGATAACGCATGGACGAAGGCCGCAAATGCGCAAGGGCCGCGCCCGGAAGCGCGGCCCTTTTGGTTAGAGATGTTTACCGGCAGCGCGCCTACCAGCCCAGCCGGAAGCCGATGCGGAAGAAACGCTCGTCGATGCCTTCCCGCCCGGTGTTGCGGATGCGGTTCAACAGCATGAAGTTCGAAGACGTGACGCTTCTGCTGTTCGGCCGCTCGAAATGCGGCGTGTTGCTTACGTTGAACGCCTCGGCGCGGAACTGCAATTGCAGCTTTTCCGTAATCTGGAACTTGCGGAAGATGCCCATGTCGAGATTCAGCAGCCCCGGCCCGCGCAGGTTGTTCAGGCCGCACGTGCCGAAACGCGCTCCCACCGGCTCGGCGAATGCGCTCGGATCGATCCAGATTTGGTTGCTGCCGCGCTTGACGTAGTTCGGCTCGGCAATGCAGTCGGCCACCTGTCCGGACTGGTTGGCGTTCAGGTCGCCGCTGGGCGCCGTCGCGTTGAACGGCGCGCCCGTATAGGCGCTGAACAGCCCGTTGATCTGCCAGCCGCCCAGAATCGCCGCGCCCGCGCCGCTCGTCGCCAGCGACTTCCCTTTGCCGAAGGGCAGGTCGTACACCATCGTCGTCTGGAAGTTGTGGCGGATGTCCTGACTCAGATCGCTGTACATGCGGTCGTACAGCCACGGTATGGCGAACGTGCGCTGCCCGGCGCCCGAGTCTTCGTTGGTGAAGCCCCGGCCGTGCGACCAAGTGTGCGCCACGGTCATCTGCAGGCCCTTGCTGAAGTTGCGCGTCAGCTTCGTCTGCAGCGAGTCGTACTTCGCCGTGCCCAAGCTGCCGTGCAGGCGCGTTTGGCCGGCTCTGCCGAACTTCCGCCGCAGTTGCTGCCCGGCGGCGCCTGCGCCGATGAAACCCCAGTTCTGCTCCAGGCGGGCAAGCTGGTTCACCGAGCGCGTGGCCACGTAGCCGCTGCTCAGAATCCAGTCGCCGAAACGGCGCTCGACCGTCAGGTTCCACGACTGGATGTAGCCGCGCGTCAGGTTGTTCGTGTCCATCGTGTTCACGTTCGTCGTCAGCGGGATGTCCAGAATCCCGTTGCCCAGATCCGGCTCGCGGATCACCTCCAGGCCCTCCCGCAGCGTCGTGGCGAAGCCGTAACTGTCGCCGGCCACCGGGCCGTCCTTGGCCATGATCGGATAGTTCGTGCGCAACGGCCGCGCCCAGTTGAACGGGTCCACGGTAATGCCGTAACCGGCGCGAATCACCGTGTTGTCGTCCGCGCGGTAAGCGAAGCCGATGCGCGGCACGAAGTTGTGCTTGCCGATGCTGCCGATGCCGCAGTCGGTGGGGATGTCGCCGACGCCGCAGGCCCACATCTTGTTGTTGTCGAAATCGTAGCGCTCCAGACCGCGCGATTGCCGCGTGGGGAACGGAAAGATCTCGTAGCGCACGCCGTACGACATGGTCAGCTTGGGCGTGATCTGCCAGCGGTCGCGCGCGTAAAAGCTGAGCAGCTTCGTGCGCGTGAAATAACCATTCTCGTTGAACTGCCAGATCTTGCCCGCCTCGCGCGGCGCCCCCAGCAGGAACGCGGCATAAGCGTTGTAGTCCGACGTGGTCGGCCCGCCGCGCAGCCGGGTCGTGTTCTGGCGGAAGCGGAACTCGCCCGAAGCCGCGCCGTACCCACCCGAAAACTCGGGCTGGTTGTGATCCAGATCCTGGAAGTACAGGTCCGTGCCGAAGCGGATGTTGTGCGTGCCCTTCGTCAGGTTGCCGTTGAGCACGATCTGATTCTGCGGGTCCGAACGGTAATAGGGCTGGAAGCTGTTGGACATGCCCAGCCCCTCGAAGCCGTCGATGCGCAGCCGCGGCCAGCCGCCGTCGATCTTGCGGTCGGATTGCAGGCCGGGAATCTGCATGACGGTCCAGCCCAGGTTCTCGTCCAGCCGTTCCTGCTCGACGTTCGTGTCGACCAGCGTGTAGCCGTAGTAGCCGTCCACGATGAAGGTCGGCGAGAACACGTGCGTGAACGAGATCGTGCCGGAGTAGGTGTTGCCGAAGCCCGTGCCGGGATTCGAATTGGTCGGGTGCAGCCGGTTGCCGCCGAACTGGCCCAGCGTCTGCGCGTTCAACATGCGGTAATCGAGCATGCTGAAGCGGATGAAGCCCGTGGTCTTCGGCGAAAGGTTGAAGTTCGTCTTCGCGTCCAGCGTGTCCCGGAAGAAGGTCGTCGAACCGTTCGCGTAGTAGTTCTGGTCCAGCCCCAGGCTGCCCACGCCCGCCAGATTGGGATCGGGAAACGCCGGGTCATGGATCATCGCCGAGACCCCGGAGTCGATGCGCGACGCGGGAATCATGTTGTTGGCGAACGGCTCGCGGTCTCTGGCGTAACTGCCGGCCCCTTGGTCCTGGATGCCGGTAAAGGGGTCGTAAATCGGCCGGTCCGCCGGCGCCGCGCTCAGGTCGCCGAAGCGCATGGCGTTGCTGGGCATGTCGATCAGCCGCTGCGCGAACTGCGACTCCCGCGTGCCCTCGTAGCTGAGGAAGTAGAACCACTTGTTCTCCTTGATCGGGCCGCCGATCGTGCCCCCGAACTGGTTGTTGATCAGCTTCGGTTTCGCCTGCGTGCGGTCGCTGAAGTAGGGATACGCCTTGAGGTGCTGATTCATGTGGTACTCGAAGGCCGAGCCGTGGATATCGTTGGTGCCTGACTTGATCTGCAGGTTGATTGCCGCGCCGCCAGCCAGGCCCTGCTCGGCGTCGAACGAGTTGGTGACGACGTTGACCGTCTCGATCGACTCCAGCGCCGGGTTGTAGCCGGTCATGTGCGGCACCCAGATGTTGGTCGAAGAAGCGCCGTCGATGCGCGTGTTGTTGTTCGAGCGGCTGGTGCCGTTGACCGAGAAGCGCACGGCGCGCGAGGGATTGGTCGGCACCGAGTGCGCGTTGGCCGGCGGCGAGAAGCCGGGCAGCGTGAGGAACAGCATCTGATAGTTGCGCCCCAGCGGAATGGGCACGTTCTTCAACGTGGTCTCGTTGACCTCCTGGCGCACCTCGGCGCGGTCGGTCTGCAGCGTGGCGGCCGCCGCCTGCACCTCGACCACCTCGGTGATCTGGCCCACTTCGAGCGATACGTCCACGCGGGTGATGTTGTTCTGGGTGACCGTGACGCCGGTGGTCGAGTAGGTCTGGAAGCCGTCCGAGCGGACGGTCACGGTATAGGCGCCGGTGCGCACCGTCGGAAAGCTGAAGTTGCCGGCCGCGCCGGTGGAGCCGGTGCGGCTGACGCCCGTGGCGTCGTTGGAGATGGTCACCTCCGCGCCGGGAATGACCGCGCCGGTGGTATCGGTCACGGTGCCGTCGATGGCGCCCTGAATCAACTGCGCGTTCGCGCCGGGCGCCAGAGATAGAATCGACACTGCGAACAGGGCGGCGACAAATATGCGCCCCCCGTCCCGTGCGAGAATTTCAAACCTCATTGAGAATTTCCTCCTGCTGAATCGTTGCTTTCAAATTGCCGGGTTGCCCCCCACTGGGCAGCCCGGACACGCCGGGAGGAATCGAAACCCTGGATTCCCCCACCCACGGTAGATAGGTTACCAGAAGGAATTGCGGGTAGTCAATACGGCGGACGTACGAGACATCACGGTTTTTCGAGCGCCGGCCGACTTGCCGCTTCCGATATCGTCCCGCTCGATGAGCGCGGTTTGGCCGGCCCGCCCGGATAGGGGCCCTCAGGCCCCCCTGGTTTCGTTCTGCGCACCGGCTCGGTCGGCCGGCGAAACAGACTGGGGGAAGGGTTGCAACGCCCCGGCGCCATGGCTTAGTTTGGGTTGGGCCGTGGAAGCGCTTCCACCTCCACCCACTCCGCCAGCGAGCCGTTTACCGGCTTGGGCTGAACCTTTATGTGCTTTCGCAGGTAGGCGTCAGCGTCCTGGTTGGCTTTCTTCGCCAGTGGCGGGATTCTCCCCTGTCCCCAGTAAAATCCGTGAAACTCGCCGGGGTACTCGATGACGGTTACAGGCTTGCGCATCGCTTCCATCTCGGGGACCAGGACGTCAAGGTTGAACCCCTTCAGCGCATGTCGATCCCCGTGAAGGATCAGCGTCGGCGTCGAGAGTCCGCGCAATTTGCGGCGCGTGCGTTCTCGCACTGCGGCGGTGTAAAGAGTCTGCGGGTCGGCGTTCATGACATCCCAGCGGCGATCTCCGGTCGGGCGTCCGTCGTCGTCGAGGACCACGTGTTCTTTGGTGAACATTCCCATGTAGACGATGCTGGCCGGCTCGCCTGCGACAATCGCGGCGAGCTCGTTCGAAACGCTGCCGACTTCGAGGGCCAGCGTGCCTCCGCCGCTGCCGCCGTAGAGAGCGACGCTCTCACCGTCGACATAGGGCAGCTTCTTGACCTCCCTGACGATCGCCAGCGTATCGTCAACCACGCCGCGGTCGCCCGGGTCGTGTTGGATGTTGCGTCTGGTAGCGGTTACGGTCACGTAGCCCCAGGCCAGGAAGCGGGAGTGCGCGGGTGTTTCCAGGGCTGCGCGCCGCAGCCGCGCCGGCGCGCTCTGTCCGAGGCCGCCATGCATCAGGACGATCGCCGGGTACGGCCCCTCGCCCGGAGGCTTGCGCACCGCGGCGTACGCGGTGTCGCTGACCTTCAGCTCCACGATGGGTATCTTGCTTTCGGAGATGCGCGGGAAGGTGACTTTCTCCGCCGCGCCCAGACTTGCGGCAACGAGCAGAACCGCCGCCGGCGAAGCGATGGAACGCGGCGGGCCGATCCGTTCGCTGAGTCTCATGGCGTTAAACGCCGACCGGCGCTGACTTGGGGGCAGCATCGTCAATCATGATATCCTTTCCGCGATGGCTCTCGCGGCGCGTTCCATAGCCTTCGCCTGCCTTGCGCTCGGCGGCGCATTGACAGCCGCGGAAAGGCCCCATCGGCGCCCCGTCGTCCAGTGGACAGTCGGCGACTCCCCTCACTTCCGCTACCGATTCCTCGAAAAGTTGCGGACGACCAAGCTCTTCCACGCCGCCCCCGAAACCGGAACCTTCAACCACCACGGATTCCTCGCCTATCGCCAGGGAGTCCTATTCGCCGGCTGGGACAACCATGCGCGCGACGAAAACTCGTCCGGGCAGCACGGCATGTTGCGGTTCTCGACCGACCAAGGCGAGACCTGGTCCGATCCCAAGCGCTTGTTTCCGCCGCTCGCTGAAAAGGCCCCCCGAGCGGAGGCGAACTTCTCGAACCCTTTCCAAACCTCGCAGGGCTTCATTGAACTGGACGGCCAACTCTACGCCGCCACTGTCGTCGACAAGGCGCTGAAGGAAAAAGTTTACCGCTTCAACGAAGTCTCCCGCACGCGGGTCGGGATGCTTGCGCGGTCGGTCGCCCGGGACGGAACGCTCGGCGAAGTCTTCTGGGTAGCGGAAACCGCCCCCAAGCCCGAACCCGGCTTCCCCGCCTACCCGGCCGGCGACCCCGCGCTTGTCGCCAAGATCAACGCCTATTTCAAGCAGCCGGCCAACCTGCCACAGCTCATTTTCGGACCCCGCATTCACCCGGACTCCGACGACGACCACCGCATGGTCGAACCGACCCAACCCTGGCGTCTCGACGACGGAACCTGGGTCCGACTCTTTCGCGACGTTGGCGACGGTCACGCGACAACCCGCGCCCGGGTCGAGAATTCCAGAAGTCGGCGAATGTACTCAGCCTTTTCGTTCGACAGCGGCAAAACCTGGACCACGCCCACGCGGACCAACTTCCCCGACGCCTGCGCGCGAGCCAACTCCGGAAAGCTGCCCGACGGGCAGGTCTACGTGATCAACAACGCCATCCCGCTGTCGACGAAGCAAGGCGGCCGCTCCATGCTTGGCATCTCGCTGTCCCGCGACGGCCTCACCTTCGATCGAATGGCGGTCATTCATTTCGTGGCCCCGGATAAACGCTACGCAGGCAAAGCCAAATCCAGCGGATACCAATATCCGCATTCTGTAATCGTTGGCGAATACCTGTGGGTGATCTACTCGGTGAACAAAGAAGACATCGAGGCCGCTCGAATTCGCCTTTCCGAACTTTATGCGCTTGGAGCCGAATAGGGCAGCACGACGGCGACCCGCCATGTATCGATTCAGACTTCTTACCCTCGCGATCTCGACTCTAGGCGTTTTGGCGCCAATATCCCGGGCTGCCGATCGGCCCAACATCCTGCTCATCGTTTCAGAGGACAACGGTCCCGAGATTGGAACCTACGGCGATCCCTACGCGCGCACGCCGAACCTCGACAAGCTGGCCGCCGACGGAGTGCGCTTCGACCGCGCGTTCGTTCCGCAAGCCGGGTGCAGTCCTTCCCGGGCGAGTTTCCTGACCGGCCTCTATGTTCATCAGCACGGACAACTCGGCTTGGCCACTTGGGGCTTCCGCATGTACCGCAAGGATACGCCGAACGTTGTGCGCAGCCTTAAGGAAGCGGGTTATCGCACGGGGATCATCGGCAAGATTCATGTGAACCCCGAGTCCGCTTTCCCCTTCGACTTCAAGGCGATTCCTACGGCCAACTTCCAGCGGAAGAATCTGGCCGACTACGCCAAGCGCGCCGAGTCGTTCTTCGGCGCTTCGGATCGACCGTTTTTCCTGAGCGTGAACTATCCGGACGCCCATCGGCCTTGGTTGCGGCAGGCCGAGGGGCTACCCGAGAAACCGCTCGAGCCGCCCGACGTCGAACCGCTCTCTTATCTCAGACTCCGTGGAACGAAGTTGCGCCAACTCACAGCCGGCTACTACAACAGCATGGAGCGCCTCGACGTGCTGGTGGGCGACCTGCTGGGGGCGCTCGATCGCTCAGGCAAGGCCGCCGACACGCTGGTTGTTTACATTGGCGACCACGGCGCGGATTTCATTCGCGGCAAGCGGACCTGTTATGAAGGCGGCCTGCGTATCCCGCTCATCGCGCGTTGGCCCGGCCGAGCGAAAGCCGGCCAGGAGCGGAACGAGTTGGTTTCCACGATTGACTTGACGCCCACGTTTCTCGCGGCCGCCGAAGCCAAGCCGCCGGCCGGCCTGCCTGGGGTCTCCTTGATCGAGTTACTCGAAGGCAAGGCCCCGGATTGGCGGCGCTACCTGTTCGCCGAGTTCCACGCCCACGCCGCAAAGCCGAACTTCTATCCGCAGCGTTCCGTCCGAAATGACCGCTACAAGCTGATTGAGAACCTCATGCCCGGTGAGATCAACCCCGGATACGAGTTCACGTTGCGCCATCTCGAAGGTAATTTGACCGAGGCGATCGAGTCGGCTTCGGCTGAGGTCCGCAAAAGCTATCGACTCATGGAGCGGCCGCCGCGCTTCGAGTTCTACGACCTGAAGACGGACCCCTTCGAGTTCCGCAACTTGGCGGATGATCCGGCCCGGGCCGACGTCTTACGCGAGCTTCAACGGGAGCTTGCGCGGTGGCGCAAGGAAACGAACGATCCGCTGCTCGACGCCCGCAATCTTCAGCGGTTCAAGGCCGAGGCGCAGATCGACTCGAAGTCAGGGGCCCGCGAACGCGGCTGGGAGTACCCCAACTACTTCTTCGAGTGAGGCAGTGGAGTCGGGTGTCCGGAAGTTTCACCTGCCGCCTACGGGTCGCTCTGCCGCCGGCTGTACGGTCCCGGCAAGACCGGACCTTCCCCAAATGCGCTCGGCGGCCGCGAGGGCGTCCTGAAGGAGGCGGACACGCCCCGTCGCGTCACCGTCCGCTACGAGTTGCCGGTTTGCCGCTTTCGCTGTCGATGCGCTCGATGAGCGCGGTTTGGCCGTAGCGCTCCGCCAGGCGCCGCGCCAGGGCGAGCGCATCGGCGGCTTCGGCGGTTTCTTCCAGGGCCGCGTACGCCGCCGCGAGGGCAAGCAAATAGGCGGGCGTCCGCGCCGTTTCTTCGCGCGCCGCCAGCCGAAACTCGCGGACGGCCTCGGCCGGCCGCTGCTTCTGCATCATGGCCCGACCGAGATGGTAATGGGCCAGGCCGTAGTCGGGGCGGTTGGCCACGGCGCGGCGGTAGAATCCGATGGCGTCGTCCAGCCGGCCCTGTTGCTCCAGCATTTGCCCCATGTTGTTGTTGGCGGCCGCGTAGTCGGGGTTGATTTCAAGCGCCTTCCGGAATGCCTTGGCCGCTGCTTCAAAATCCCCCCGGTCGTAAGACAAAACACCGTAGTTGTAGTGCAGCTCGGCGCTGTCGGGATTCAGCGCCAGCGCCTGCCGGTAGTGGGATTCCGCAAGATCGGGCTTGCCCGCGCCGGCGTAAAGGACGATCAGATTGAGATGGGCCTGCACGAGGCCGGGGTCCGCCTGAACCGCCTTGAGGTGCAACTCGACCGCCTCGGCAATCCTGCCGGCGCCGCGCGCCTCGACTCCGCGCTTAAGATACTCGGCGGCGCTGACGTTGAGCTTGTCGATCGCGGCCATCAGCGGGTCGGCGCCGCTCGGCCCGCCAAACCTGTCGTTTTCGTGCTGCTTCAGGTGATAGCTAGACTTCGCCTCGTCGCCCAAGTCTCGGTATGCCAAGGCGAGCGCGTAATGCGCTTCGCCGAAATTGGGCGACAGCTCGACGGCGCGGGTCAGATGGGCCGCGGCGTCCTCGAAATTGCCGAGCGCGGCGTGGGCCTTGCCCAAGCCGTTGCGGATTTGCGGGTCGTCCGGCGCTTCTTCCAGCAACTCGTTATAAATAAGGAGACTTTCGTCCAGGCGCCGCTGCTCCAGTAACGAGCGGGCCTTGCGCTTCCGCGCCGGCAGCAAAGTGGGGTCGATCGCCAAGCTTGTTTCGAACGCGGCGAGCGCGGCGTCGTGGCGGCCCCGGCCGGCGTGGATCACCCCCAGGTAATAAGGCCAGCGCAGACTGTCCGGCTCCAGCGCCCGGGCGCGTTCGTAGAACGCCTGCGCGAGGTCGAGCCGCCGGTAGGCGTGCAGCAGCATCCCCGCCTCGCCGTTGAAAGAAGCGTCTTCGGGCTTGGAGCGCAGGATCGCGAGCGCGGCGCTCAGCCGCTCGGCGAGGGCGGGCTCGAGCGCGGTGAGATCGACTTCCGGCAACGGGCCGACTGGCGCCGTTGCGTCGTCGTCGGAGCATCCCGTCAGCCCGGCCCAGCAAACGCAGGCGAGGGCGAGGAGCCAGTGGAGAGTGAAGAGTGGAGAGTGGAGAGCAGGACGGCGGATGTTTAGCGGACGTTGGAGTGGGGGTCTGGGTCGTTGTGCCGCCACGGTCGCTTTCCTCTTTCTACTATCTACTATTCACTGCGGCTGCCGCGCCGCCGCCCGACAGCGTGCGAGAATCGAGTTGTGGCAACGCTCACCCGCCGCCAATTTGCGGCTGCCGCCGGCTTCGGCGCGGCCGCTGCGCCCCTTGCGTGCAGCGGAGAGCGGCGCGAGCCTGCGACCGATAAACGTGTGATTGTCCTCGGTCTGGACGGCCTCGATCCCAAAATCGTTCAGGCGCTGATGGATACGGGCCGCGCCCCGAACTTCAAGAAGCTCGCCGAAACGGGGGCGTTCCGCCCATTGGGAACGACCATGCCGGCGCTTAGCCCGGTCGCCTGGAGCACCTTCATCACCGGGGTCGATCCGGGCAGCCACGGCATCGTCGATTTCCTCATGCGCGATGCGGCGACCTACGCGCCGTATTTTTCGATATGGGAGTCGCGCCCGGCGAGCCGCGCGCTCAGCTTGGGCGACTACGAGATCGCGCTTAGCGGCGGCGGGATCGAGAACAAGCGGATCGGCGCGCCGTTTTGGACCTACCTGACCGCGGCGGGCATCCCGGCGACGGTCATCAAAATTCCGACGAATTTCCCTGTCGACGATACGGCGACCCGCGCCGTGAGCGGCATGGGCGCCCCCGATCTGGTCGATTCCTTCGGCATGTTCGCCTACTACACCACCGACCGCGCAGAGGAATATCCGGAGTTCTCGGGCGGCAGGATCCAGTATGTCCGCAGCCGGCAAGGGCGGGTTCAGGCGCGGCTTTTCGGGCCGGAAAACGCGATCGACAAGACCGCGGGCGCCGTGACGGTTCCCTTTACGGTCGATGTCGACCCCGATCACGACGCGGCGCGGATCGAGGTTCAGGGGCGTCGCCTCGTGCTCAAGCAGGGGGAGTACAGCGACTGGGTCAAAGTCCGCTTCGATTTCGTGAAATGGCTCGCGGGGGTCTCCGGCATCTGCCGCTTCTATCTCAAGGAAGCGCACCCGCACTTGAAGCTGTACGTCACGCCGATCAACATCGATCCGGCCGAACAGGCTATGCCGGTGACGCATCCGCCCGAGCTCGGCGGCGAAATCGCCGAGCGCATCGGGCCGTTTTGGACCAAGGGCCTGCCCTGCGACACGAAAGCGCTCGATTACCGCGTGCTCGACGACGAGGCTTACGTCAAGCAAGCGGAGTTGATCCTCGCGGAGCGCATGAAGCTGTTCGATTACGAGTGGTCGCAGTTCCGCGAGGGCTTTTTCTTTTTCTACGTTTCGAGCACGGATCAGGACTCCCACATGCTCTGGCGGAACATGGACGAGAGCCACCCGATGCATGCGGCGAGCGACGTCCGCTTTTCCGGCTACATCCATCACCTGTACGAGCAGATGGACAAGCTGGTCGGCAAGGCGCTGCCCGCCGTCGATGACGATACTTTGCTGATCGTCTGCTCCGATCATGGCTTTGCGCCGTTCGGCAGACAGTTTCATCTCAATACCTGGCTGCGCGAGCAGGGTTATCTGCAGATCAAGGACGAAGCCGCGCGGAAGGAAAAGACGAGCCTGGCGGATATCGATTGGCGGCGGACGGCTGCCTACGGCCTGGGCTTCAACGGCCTGTACATCAACCGTCTGGGCCGCGAGGGGCAAGGCTTTGTGGACGACGGCGAGGCCGACAGGCTTGCGGCGCGCATCGCGGGCGAGCTACAGGCGCTCGCCGACGGCGAGACGGGCCGGCGGCCGGTCCACCGCGTCTATGCGCGCGATGAAGTTTACAGCGGCGAGTTTACGGGCGAAATGCCGGAGTTGCTTGTCGGCTATACGCCGGGTTACCGCGCCTCGTCCGATTCCGTACAAGGCAACACAGGAAAAGCAATCTTGAACGTCAACCCCTGGGCCTGGGCCGGCGATCACTCGATGGCCCGCGAGCTGGTGCCGGGGTGCCTGTTTGTAAGCCGGTCGATAGAGGCCGAGAAGCCCGATATTATCGACCTGCCGGCGACGATCCTGAACTTTTTCGGGATCGCCAAGCCTTACCAGATGAGCGGACGAATTCTGCTTTGAGTACTCTTCCAGGAATCGCATGAAGAATAATCCTCTTCCAAGACTGGACGCATCGCCGGATGCAAGAGAGAAGCTGCTCCCCCACTGTCGTCTGCGGCCCGGCGAGATCTGGAGAGACGACGTTCGCGGGCATCGCGTGGGATGTCTCGACGCCGCGGACCGTGCTGCGATAGAGGACATTATGGGCGGAGAACAGGCCCGTTTGGCGATTCATGACCCGCCTTATAATCTTGCGGCTTTCGAACGCCGATCGATAGCCGAGTTCATCGACTGGCGCCGCAAATGGATTTCCCGAACGGCCGGCGCGTTGGCTCCGGATGCGTCCCTCTACGTCTGGCTTGGCGCGGATCAGAACGACGGTTTCCAGCCGTTGCCCGATTTCATGATTATGATGCGCAGTCAGCCGTTTCGTCCCCGGAGTTTCGTTACGATGCGGAATCAACGCGGATATGGGACTCAAAAGAATTGAATGGCGGTTCGGCAAGAGTTGATTTATTACATAAAAGGAAACCCAACTTTCAATGTAGACGCCGAATATACGGAAATCCCTAAGATTATCCGAGGTTATTACAAAAGCGTTAACGGGAAAATAACCGAGAACTTTGAAAGAAGCAAGGCAGAAACAATTCGAGCAGGGAACGTCTGGGTTGATATCCAGCAGGTGTTTTATCGAATGGAGGAAAATGTCTCCGGTTGTTATGCGCAGAAGCCTTTGAAGTGCATCCAGCGGATTATTCGAGCAAGCTCGAATCCAGCCGATCTGGTGATCGATTTTTTTGCCCATTCCGGAACGACCTTGCTGGCCTCCGAGATCCTCGACCGCAGATGTTTCACGGCGGATATTGATCCGATCTACGCGGAGATCGCGATTCGCCGCCTGGAGCGATTGCGGACAACGGGGAAAACCGGATGGCAGAACGGCCGGCCCTTTCAGGACGAAGTTCCCGATGCCGAGCTTGGCGCGGCGCCGGAGCCGCAGTTCGCTCTGCAGACGATCGTCAACGCAAGACCGCAACCGAGTCCGGCTGAAGCATCTCCGCCCTAAAGCCGAGCGGACGGCCGGTGCCCGCGGGCGCTCCCTGCCGGGCGTCCCGAACGCGGGACGCCCTCGATCCCGCATGTGCAACCCGCGCCGCCGAGGCCGCCCGCGCCCGGTTCGTTATCTTGTTGAAAAGTAAAGGCTCTCTTGATTTGCTTCGGTAATGGCCGGATAATTGCAAAGGAGTCGGGCGACGCCATGGAAACGCTGTTGCAAGATATTCGATTCGCATTGCGCATGCTGGCCAAGGCTCCGGTTTTTACCGTCGTCGTGACGGCGACGCTGGCGCTCGGCATCGGCGCCAACACCGCGATCTTTACGCTCGTCAACGCCGTGTTGCTACGGCCGGCGCCCTATGAAGAGTCCGAGCGTCTGGTCAAGGTGTGGACCGATCCGCTGAGCTCGCCTTGGGCGCGCAACCCCTCTTCCCCGCCCGACGTGCTCTCCTGGCGGGAGCAGTCGGATGTTTTCGAAGAGTTGGGGTATTTTTTCCCCCGCCGGAATTACAACGCCAGCGGTTCCGAGATCGAGCCGAGGCGCATTGTCGGCGGACGTCTTTCGGCCAATCTCCTGCTGTTGCTACGGGTGAAGCCGATCCTGGGCCGCGTGTTTCTTCCCGAAGAGGACGTGGAAGGCGCGCGGACGGTTGTAATGCTGACATACGAGTTCTGGATGCAGCATTTCGGCGGCGACCGGGGCATCGTGGGCAAGACTCTTCGGCTGGATCGAACCCCGTTCGAGATCGTGGGCGTCCTGCCGGCGGACTTTCATCTGACGAGTCCGGCGACCGAGCTGTGGGTTCCGTTTTCTCAGGAAGGGGCGGTGGAATCGTTCGGGCGCCTGATTACCTGGCTCGATGTCGTTGCGCGTCTGAAACCGGGCAAGACGGTCGAGGATGCGCAGGCCCGCCTCGATGTGATTGCAGCGAACGCCCGCGAGCAGTTTCCGCAGACCAATGAAGATCGGGGAGTTTTCGTCGAATCTTTTGCCAACGCCCTTGTCTGGGATATTGAAACGGCGCTTTTGATGGTTTGGTTTGCCGCCGGATTCGTTCTCTTGATCGCTTGTACGAATGTCGCCAGCCTGATGTTGGGGCGGCTCGCAGAGCGCTCGCAGGAGGTCGCCGTGCGCGCCGCGGTCGGCGCGGGCCGGGGGCGGCTGATTCGGCAATTTTTGACCGAAGCCCTCGTGCTGGCGGCGATGGGCGGCGCCGCGGGCGTGTGGTGCGCGGTGTTCTCGGTCGACCCGTTGGCCCGGCTGTTCCTGGCGACGATCTGGAGCGGCCACCCTGCTTACGTGCGCGACGTGTCGATCGACAGCGGGGTCCTTTTGTTCGCCTTGGCGGCGACGGCGGCAACCGGTCTCCTGTTCGGAGTCTTGCCGGCAATCGCGCAATCGCAAACTAAAATCGGCGCGCGCATGGCGCTTGCCGGCCGCATAGCCGGGCGGCGCGAGTTCCTGGGGAACTCCCTGGTTGTGGCCGAGACGGCGCTGTCGATGATTCTCCTGGTCGGCGTCGGTCTGTCGGTCAGCGCGTTCCTGCGCGCCCAGGGCGCCGATGTGGGATTCGATGTCGAAGGTTTGTCGGTGCTGCAGATCGAATTGCCCCGAACCGAATATGCGGAAAGGCGGGAACTGTCTGCGGACGGCCGGCAGCTTTGGCATATCCGGCCCACCGTCGAGATTGCGGGCCGCGACGTCGAGCGGCGCCTCGCGGCCATTCCGGGGGTGCGGTCGGTTGCGCTGGTCTCGTTGGCGCCGCCGGCCTGTTGCCGGACGAGAGCCATCGAAGTTCCCGAGGCCCGCGATACGGCGCCCGACCGCCAATGGGCAAGGTTTCAGACTGTTTCGCCGACTTACTTCGAGACCATGGGCATTCCCCTGCGGCGCGGGAGAATCTTCGGGGATGCCGAGGCTTCCGGCGTTGCCGTCGTCAACGAGACGTTTGCGCAAACGTATTTCGGCGAAGCCAATCCTCTGGGCAAGACCGTGAACTTCACCGGAGCGCTCCCCGAGCTCAATGCGCCGGCTGTGATTGTGGGCGTTGCGGCCGACTCTCTCCATTCGCCGTGGAGCGTGGACGGAGCGCGGCCGCAATTGTACTTGCCGCGCACCGGTCAGCCTGCCGTCGTTCCGGGCAACATGCGCGATGCGCGGCTGCGATTCTCCTTCCTGATACGCAGCGCCGGCGGCGCCGCCGATATCTTTGCCGATGCGCGGCGGACGGTCGCGGAGGCATTGCCCGATATCCCGATCACGAAGTTGGCGCCGATGGAACAGGAGTTCGCCGCTCTGCTGGGTCCGGCCCGAATCTTCTCGCGGCTGCTCGGCGGCCTGTCGTTGCTGGCCCTGGCGCTGACGGCGATCGGACTGTACGGGGTGGTGTCTTACTCGGCGCGGCAGCGGACCCGCGAGTTCGGAGTCCGGCTTGCGCTCGGCGAGGAGCGCTCGCGGTTGCTGCGCTCCGTGCTGGCGCGGGGCTGGCGGTTGACCGGCTGGGGCGCGCTCGGCGCGTACGCATTGTCGCGGCTGATGGAGAACCGCTTCTTCTTTTCCGCGGAAGACCGTTCTGCCGCGTTTGTCGTCATGGCGCTCGTGCTGCTGACCGCGGCGGCCCTGGCCGGTTACTTTCCCGCCCGCAGGGCTGCGAGACTCAACCCGACCGACGTTCTTCGCCATGAATGAGCTTGGGCGGCGGCTCCCGGACGGCCGTAGCGTGAGGCGCGGATGGCTCTCGTTCTGATCGCCGACGACCGGCCCGACGTTTTGACGGCGCTGCGGCTTTTGCTGAAGGGCGAAGGGCACGAGTGCTTGCCGGCGGCTTCTCCCGACGCGGCAATGGAAATCGCCGGCGGCAAAGACCTGGATCTGGCCATCATCGACCTCAACTACGCGCGCGACACCACTTCCGGCGCCGAGGGTCTGGAACTTCTCGAGAAACTGCGGGCGGCAATCCCCGGCCTGCCGGTGATCGTCATGACCGCTTGGGGCAGCATCGACCTGGCCGTGGAAGCCATCCGCCGCGGCGCCGCCGATTTCCTGCAAAAACCTTGGGAAAATGCGCGGCTGCTGTCGATTGTCCGCACGCAGTGCGCGCTGGCCGACTCGCGCGTGGGCATCAAGAAGCTTCAGGCCGAAAACCTCCTGCTGCGCGGCGAGGGCCGGCATGCGTTCATCGCCGAGTCTCCGGCGATGCGGCCGGTGAGGGCATTGATCGAACGCGTCGCCCCGACCGACGCCCGCGTCTTGATTACCGGGGAGCACGGCACGGGCAAGGAAGTCGTCGCCCAAACGCTGCACCGGATGTCCGGCCGCGCCGCCGGGCCGATTGTGCCGGTGAACCTGGGAGGGTTGGCTGAAAGCCTCTTCGAAAGCGAGATGTTCGGGCACGTAAAGGGAGCTTTTACCGGCGCCGATGCCGACCGCATGGGCCGCTTCGAGTTGGCCGACGGCGGCACGTTGTTCCTGGACGAAATCGCCAATATCTCGCTCGCGCAACAGGCGCGGCTGCTGCGGGTCATCGAAACCGGAATCGTCGAGCGCGTGGGGTCGGCGCGGCCGCGGAAGGTCGACGCGCGGATTCTGTCCGCAACCAACGCCGATCCGGCGGCGCGGGTCAAGGCCGGGGAATTTCGAGAAGATTTGTTGTTTCGGTTGAATACGATCGAGATCGGCCTGCCGCCGCTGCGCGACCGCGGCGACGACATCGACCGGCTGGCCGACGCCTTTCTGGCAAAGGCTTTGCTGCGCTACAGAAAGGATATCGTCGGGTTCTCAGACAAAGCGAGAAAGAGCCTTCACGAGCATTTCTGGCCGGGCAACGTGAGAGAGTTGGACCATGCCGTGCAGCGCGCGGCGCTCATGGCGGACGGTACGGAAATTCAACCCCGCGATTTGGGTCTCGATAGCCGCGGCGATGCGCGCCGGACGCTCGATGACATGAGCCTCGAGGAGAGTGAAGCCTATCTGATCCGCCGCGCTCTGGAGCGCCGGGAGGGCAACGTCCCCAAGGCCGCCGAGGAGCTCGGGCTCAGCCGCAGCGCGATGTATCGCCGCATCGAAAAATACGGTCTGTGATGGATTTTTCTCTTGACGGCGTCAGCCGCCCGCCGCGAAAGCCGATTCGTCATGAGCGGCGCGTTCTTACTCTTGCGCTGCTGAGCGGCGCGCCTGCCGTTGTGACCGTCATCGGCCTGCTTGCCTTCGGCGATTACGAGGATCGTACCCGCTGGACCCTCGGCTCGATCGTTACGGCTTGCTGGTTGGCGTTCGCCTTCGGCGCCTGCGCGCGAGTCGTTTTTCCGTTGCGCACCCTGGCGAACCTGCTCGCCGCTCTGCGCGAAGGGGACTATTCGCTGCGCGGACGCGCCGCCGCCGGCGATCCGCTCGGCGAGGTAATGGACGAGGTCAACCGCATGAGCGAGATGTTGCGCGAGCAACGCCTGAGCGCTCTCGAAGCAACCCAGCTCCTGCGTACCGTGATGCAAGAAATCGACGTTGCCGTATTCGCCTTCGACGAACAAGAACGCCTGTGCTTGGCGAACCGCGCCGGCGAGTTGCTGCTGGGCCGGGAAGCGCAACGGATCGAAGGCCTGAGCGCGTCGCGTCTCGGCCTCGAGGAATGTCTGCATGACCCGGCCGGAACCCTGGACCGCCGCTTCCCGGGCGGGACGGGCCGCTGGCGGATCAGCCGCCGCAAATTCCACGAAAACGGCAAGCCCCATCGGCTTTTGGTGATCTCCGATCTGACGCGCGAGTTGCGTGAAGAGGAGTTGCTCGCTTGGCAGCGCCTGGTGCGGGTGCTTGGCCACGAATTGAATAATACGCTCGCGCCGATTCGCTCCATCGCCGACAGCCTTCGGGTTGCCGCAAAGCGGAAATCCTGGCCGCAGGGGTTTCGCGGCGATTTGGCCGAAGGCCTGAAAGTGATCGGTTCTCGAGCGGAATCGTTGAGCCGGTTCACGGCGGCTTATGCGCGATTGGCCGGACTGCCCGCGGCGAACCCCCGGCCGGTCCGCGCCGCCGACCTCGTCGAGGCCGCGCGGCGCATGGAGACGCGGCTGCCGGTGGCCGTCGAAGGCGGCCCGGAGCTGATCGTCGAAGTCGACGCTCCGCAAATCGAGCAGGCGCTGATCAATTTGGTGCGCAACGCGGTCGATGCGGCCACGGAGACCGGCGGCGGCGTTTCCATCCGCTGGAGCGTGCAAGGCGGCAGAGCGGTTCTAGCGGTGCTGGACGAGGGGCGGGGGCTGCTCAACGACGCCAACCTCTTCGTGCCGTTCTATACGACGAAGCCGAACGGCGCCGGCATCGGCCTGGTGCTGTCCCGCCGCATCGCCGAGAATCACGGCGGGACGCTGACGCTGCAAAACCGCCGCGGCCGCGCCGGCTGCGAGGCGCGGCTGGAACTGCCGATTCGCTCCGCTCCGTCCCGAAAATGAGACTTGCCGCGTGCCGCAAGCGGACTCCTGGCGGCTGCCGGTTTCGGCATCCCCCCAGAAAACAACGGTTTGCAGCTCGCGCGCCGATTGGCAACGAACGTGCAAGGAAAGTGTCGAGCACGCAGATCATGCACAGGGAACTTGTGTGGATATCGAACGCAAAGACTTAGCCCGCAAACGCAAGATGCGCCGCGCGGCTTGGACGGCTTGCGCGGTTGCCGCGCTCGGCGGCATGACTTACGGAGTTTCGCGGCTGGAGCCGGCCGCGCCGTCGGTGGAGCGGTCTTCGGTTTTCATCGACAAGGTTTCGCGCGGGCGTATGGTGCTCGACGTGCGCGGCTTGGGGACGCTCGTTCCCGAAGAGATCGTGTTGATCCCGGCCCGCAGCGAAGGGCGGGTCGAGCGCCGGCTGCTGCAGCCGGGCACGGCCGTTGAGCCGGATACCGTTCTGCTCGTGCTGAGCAATCCTGAGCTCGAGCAGCAGGCGTTCGACGCGGAATCGGAGATCGCCGCGAACGAGGCCGAGTACCGCAATCTCGAAGTCCAGCTTCAAACGCAGACGCTCGACCAACAAGCGGCTTGGGCGCAGGTTGTCGGCGACTACGAGCAGGCCAAGGTTCAGTACGAAGCCGATAAGCAGTTATTCGACGAAGGGCTGAAAGTGGCCATCGAGCTTTCCAAATCGCGCGTCGCTTACGAGCAATTGGAAGCTCGGAAACGCATCGAGGAGAACCGCCTGTCGATTCGCGAGAAAGCGGTCGCGGCGCAACTCGCGGTGCAGCGCGCGCGCATCGACCAGAGCCGGCGGGTGCTCGAGTTGCGCCGCGGACAAATCGAGCGCCTGAAGGTGCGCGCGGGCATATCCGGCGTGTTGCAGCAGCTTGAAGTCGAGGTCGGGCAACTGGTTTCGCCGGGAACCGTGCTGGCGCGGGTTTCGGACCCGAACCGTTTGAAGGCCGAGCTCAAGGTTGCCGAAACGCAGGCCAAGGATATTCTGATCGGCCAGCTTGCCGAGATCGATACGCGCACGGCGGTGATTCCGGGAACGGTCGCCCGCGTCGATCCGGCGGTGCTCGATGGCACAGTGACGGTTGACGTTCGCCTGGAGGGGGAACTGCCCAAGGGCGCGCGTCCCGATCTGAGCGTCAACGGCCGCATCGTACTCGACCGCATCGACGACGCCCTGCAAGTCGGGCGGCCGGTTTACGCGCAGCAGAACGGAGTGATCTCGCTGTTTCGGCTTGAGCCGGACGGCGTCCACGCGGCGCGGACGCCGGTGCGCATCGGCCGCACTTCCGTCAACAGGATCGAGATTCTCAACGGTTTGGCCGAGAACGACGAGGTCATTCTCTCCGACATGTCCGCGGCGCAAGATTACGACCGCATTCGCTTGAACTGAAAGGAACGAAAGATGAGCACAACGAACGGCTCTGCTGAAGCTCCGCTGATTCGCCTGCGCGGGGTCAAGAAGGTCTTCTATGCGGAAGACATCGAAACGCATGCGCTTTCCAAGATTCACCTGCAGATCGACCGCGGCGAATACGTGGCGATCTCCGGCCCCTCGGGCTGCGGCAAATCGACGCTGCTGTCGATTTTAGGGCTGCTCGATACGGTTACCGAAGGCGAACACCTGCTCAAAGGAGAACCTGTCGAAAGTCTGTCGGCAAGCCAACGCGCCAGGGTGCGCAACCGCGAGATCGGGTTCATCTTTCAGGCCTTCAACCTGATCGGCGACCTCAACGTTTACGAGAACGTCGAGTTGCCGCTGACCTACCGCGGCATGAGCTCGAAAGAACGTAAAAGGCGCGTTCACGAAGCCTTGGAGCGCGTTTCGATGGAGCACCGCACGAAGCACTATCCGGCGCAGCTTTCCGGGGGCCAGCAGCAGCGCGTGGCGGTTGCGCGCGCGCTCGCGGGGTCGCCGGAGATTCTGCTCGCCGACGAGCCCACGGGCAATCTCGATTCGCACAACGGCGAGCAGGTGATGGAGTTGCTGCGCGGCCTGCATCGTGACGGCGCGACGATTTGCATGGTCACCCACGACCCGCGCTACGAGCTCTACGCCGAGCGCACCATTCGCTTGTTCGACGGTCAGATCGTCGGAGAGACCGGTTCCGAAACGGGCGGCGGCGATTCGACCGCTTCTTGGAGGCGCGAAACGTCATGACCGCTTTCATACAGGATATGCGTTGCGCTGCGCGGTCTCTTTGGCGCGCTCCGCTCTTCACTCTCGCTACGGTTCTGATCCTGGCGGTCAGCATCGGCGGCACGACGGCGATGTTCAGCGTGTTGGACCAGGCCGTGCTCCGCCCCTTGCCCGCAGCCGAACCCGACCGCTTGGTTTTCTTGTATTGGGACGGCGACTGGATGAACGGCTCGACCACGGGTTGGGCGAAATGGTCGTACCCCTGGTACGAAGACTTGCGCGACCGCAACGAGGTTTTCGAAGAACTGTTTTGCCGCTATGCCGTGTCCGCGAACTTCGGCTACGTCGGCGAAGCCCGCCGCGTGAATCTCGAGATGGTCTCCGGCAATTATTTCGGCGCTCTCGGTCTGGAGGCCGTCTTGGGCCGCGCGATCGCGCCTCAAGACGACCGCATCCCGAACGGCCACCCCGTCGCGGTGCTCGGCCACGCCTTTTGGCGAGAGCATTTCGACGCCGACCCCGAGGTTATCGGCAATGAAATTCGTCTGAACGGGCGGGTTTTCGAAGTGATCGGCATCGCGCCGCGCGATTTCCGCGGCGTTGAATTCGGCAACCCGGCGGAGGTTTTCGTGCCGATGGCCATGAAGCCGGCCCTTTCGCCGGGCTGGATGGCGATGTACGATCTCGAGGAGCGCCGCGCTCGTTGGGTCAACGTCATGGGCCGATTGAAACCGGGAGTCTCCCGCGAGCAAGCGCAAGCGGGGATCGAGCCGCTGTTTCGGGCGCTCGTCGAATACGATCTCGAACAGCCGGACTTGGCCGGCTTGGGGGAATACGGCCGCGGCCGCCACCGTCAGGCACGGCTCGATTTGCGCCCCGGCTCTCAAGGCGTGTGGCGCGGCCGCGAAGAAGCCAGGCTGGCTTTGACCACGCTGCTGGGCATGGTTGCTCTGCTGCTGCTCATCGGCTGCGCCAACACCGCCAATATCCTCATGGCCAGAGGAGCCGCGCGGAGCAGGGAAATCGCGGTCCGCGCCGCGGTGGGCGCCGGACGCCTCCGCCTCGTGCGCCAATTGATGGCGGAGAGTCTGCTGCTGGCGCTGTTGGCCGGGCTGTCGGCTCTGGCCGTTTCGACCTGGACGATCGAGTTCTTGAGGTGGTTCCTCGACGACTCCGAATTGCAGAATCTCATCGCCGCCGGGCCTGACGATCGAAGCGTGCTTTTTACCTTGGCGGTGTCGGCGCTGACGGCCGTTCTATGCGGATTGGCGCCGGCTCTGCAATCCGCGCGGGTCGGCGTTGCCGCTGCGCTGAAAGAGCAAAGCGGGTCGATCGCCGGCGGCAACTTGGGGCTGCGCAAGATATTCGTAGCGTTTCAGGTGTTTCTTTCCGTTGTGCTCATTGTCGGCGCCGGGCTGTTTGCGCGTACTTTGGACAATCTGCGCAGCGTGGACCTCGGCTTCGAGACCGAGGAAACTCTCGTGTTCGGGCTCGAGCTCATCAAGAACGGCTACAGCCCCGAGTCCGCGGGCTTGTTTCTGCAGACGCTGTCCCGGCGCCTGGCGGCGTTGCCGGGGGTGACGGGAAGCGGATACAGTATGGTTCGTCCGCTCAGCGGCTCGTCCTGGACCTACAGCATCAACGCCGAAGGCTACGCAAGCGAGCCCGGCGAAGACAGCAGCGCGCACTACAACGCGGTTTCTCCCGGCTGGTTCGAGACGCTCGGCGTCGCCCTGCGCGAGGGCCGCGCATTCCGCGATTCCGACGGCGTCGAGGCGCCGCGGGTGGCTGTCGTCAACCGCAAATTCGCAGAATACTTTTTCGCCGGCAAATCCGCGGTCGGCCGCAAGTTCAGTTCCGGGGGCAACCCCGACATCGAGATCGTCGGCGTCGTCCCGGATTTTTACTACCGCGACGTGAGCGGTGAAATTCCCCGCCAGACATTCGTGCCTTACGCCCAGATGCCGAGCGCCCTGGATGCGCATGTGCATGTGCGCGGCGGGGCCGCGCCGCAGCGGCTGATGACCGCGGCGCGGCAGATCGTCCGCGAGATCGACCCTCAAATCCCCGTTTTCGATATGAATACGTTGGCCGACGAGTTGGACCGCTCGCTCAATGCCGAACGCATGATCGCGGCGATGGGCGGGGCGTTCGGCGGGCTGGCCGTTTTGCTCTCCGGCGTCGGGCTTTACGGGGTATTGGCTTTCAGCATGGCCCGGCGCCGGCGCGAGATCGGGTTGCGCATCGCCCTCGGCGCCCGGCCGGGCGACATCGCCGGCTTGGCGGTAAAGGAGTTGGCCGTGCTGTTCGCGCTGGGCTGCCTTGCCGCCGTTCCCGTGTCGATGGCCCTTGCCGCCTCGATCGAAACGCAGCTTTACGGGGTGTCGGCGTTCGATCTACGGACGATTCTCGGAGCTTTGGCGCTGCTTCTGGCAGTAGCCGCCGCGGCGGCGTTTCTGCCGGTTTTCCGCGCCGCGCGCCTGCAGCCGATGGACGCCTTGCGCTTCGGGTGATCCCCGCGGCACGGAGATGCGGGGAGCCGCCGCACGGCTTGCGCAGGGGTCTTCAACTCTCCACTATTCACTCTCCACTCTCCACTGCGCCGCGCCTATGGCGCGGCGCCTACTCCTTCATGCGGCGGGCGACTGCGACCACGCGCGCGCCCAGTTTCCGGGCTTCTTCGAGCTCGTGCGCCCCGACGCCTTTTTCATGCTCCGGAATCCCGGTCGTGGCCGATGCTCCGAGTCCGCCGTACGGCGTCACGAGCACCATGCCGAATTGCAGCATGCCCAAAGCCATGCTGAGCATGGTGAATTCTTTTCCGTTCGACGGCGCGGCGCCCGTGGCGAATACGGCGCAAACCTTGTTTTCGAGCCCGCGGCTACGCCAGAAACCGAACCCGTACGCCCAATCGACCAACGTCCGGCGCACTTCGACAGCCACGTCGCCCATATGCACCGGCGAGCCGAGCGCCACCGCGTCGGCCGCCTCGAGATCCGCCTGCTCGAGCGCGGCAACCTTTTTCAGGACGACCGTTACGCCTTCGCCGCGCGCTCCTTCGGCCACGGCTTCGGCCATCTTTGCGGTGTTTCCGGTCTGCGAATGGTAGGCGACAAGGACATGGACATCCTGCGCCGCAGCCACGCTGCCGAGCAGCAGAAGAGCAATCCCCGTGAGTTGCAACCGCACCGAGTCTATTTTAACCGGGGCGCGGCGCCGCGATCGAATCGAAAGCGCACTACCCACGCAGGAATGCTTCGGGCTTCCCCGCTCGAGCGGAACGCAATGGGCGATCCCTCTAGGTGACCAGGAAGTAGCCCACTACGATCAGCAACACCATCGCCAGGATGCCTGCAAAGACACCCCAGTTGCCGTTCGCTTTTCCGTCGATTGTATTGAACATGGCCGCACCTCCATAAATTATGCCGAGCGTATTAGGGCGGGACAGCCGACGGGTATGAATCCTTATATCGAGTCCATTTTGACTATAGCATCGGCGGCGGTCGAATGCAAGAAAAATCGCCGTCGCCGGCATTGATAGACTTGGGATCGACACGGTATGAAGCTGCGGGGAAAGACCGCGCTGGTCACCGGGGCCGGCAAGGGAATCGGACAAGGCATCGCCGTACGGCTCGGCGAGCTGGGGTGCAGCGTCGCCGTAAACTACAACTCCGACGAAGCCGGCGCCGAGCGGACCGCGGCTGCCGTCCGCGCCGCCGGGTCGCGGGCGATAGTCCTGCGGGCGTCGGTCGCCGACGCCGCCGAAGTCGAGCGTATGTTCGCGCGAACGCTCGATGAGCTCGGCCGGCTCGATATTCTCGTCAACAACGCCGGCATCCAGGTCTGGTCCCCGCTGTTGGAGCTTTCCGAAGAAGACTGGGACCGCGTGATCGACACCAATCTCAAAGGCTGCTTCCTCTGCACGCAGCGGGGCGCCCGGCAGATGAAAGAGCGCGGCGGCGGGCGCATCGTCAACATCGGCTCGGGCTGCAATAAAGCGGCGTTCCCGAACCTCGTCAGCTACACCGCGAGCAAAGGCGGCATCGAGCAGTTCACCAAGGTGGCCGCCGCCGAGCTCGGACGGTACGGCATCACGGTCAACTGCGTTGCGCCGGGCGCGATCCTGATCGAGCGCACGAAGCGCGAAGCCGACGACTATGCCGGGCAATGGTCGCGGCTGACGCCCATGGGCCGGATCGGATATCCCGCCGACGTTGCCGAGACCGTGGCGTTTCTCTGCGGAGACGAGGCCGATTTCATAACGGGGCAGACCGTCTTCGTCGATGGCGGGTTGTTTACGCAGGGCCCTTGGGCGTATTAAAAGGGCTTATTCAGGCGGCCGAATGTCTTGACCGGCGCGGCATTCGCAACTACAATGCAAGCCATGCGCAGACTGACATCGTTGACCGCGGCTTTCCTCCTCTCGGTTTGCTTGGGCTCGGCCGAATCGGAGACCAAGCGCTACCTGTATCTCAGCACCCCCGACGGCGCCCAGAAGCAGGGCGCCTCCGAACCCGGGATTCTGATCTTCGATATCGACAACGGCCACAAGTTCGTGCGCCGCATCGACATCCCGATCTTCAAGGAAGGACTGCGCGGTTTCGCCGGCAACCTGAAAAACCACAGCGTTTACTATTCTTCGACGAACCGCCGCCTCGGCGCGTTCGACCTCGAAACGGAAAAGGTCGTTTGGGAGAAGACCTACGAACAGGGCTGCGACCGTTCGTCCATCACGATGGACGGCAAGAAGCTCTACGTTCCGACCGGCTGGTGGTATTCCGGCGAAGACAGCGGCCTGTTGGTCGTCAACGCCGAGAACGGCGAGCTCATCAAGAAGATACCCGTCGGCCCCCAGGCGCACAACAGCATCGTCAGCCTCGACGGCGAGCGCATCTACCTCGGCACGCGCACCATGCTCTCGGTTTTCGACACTGCCGACGACCGCCTGATACGCCAGTTCAAGGACGTGGGCGAGCGGGGCGTCTTCCCTTACACGATGGACAGCAAGGAAAAATACGGATATATCTGCCTGGGCAATCACGTCGGTTTCGATGTCGTCAATTTGCAGACGGGAGAGAAATTGCACCGCGTGTTCGCCTTTTTGGGCGAGGAAAAGATACCGAACCGCACGCACGGGGCGGCGCTGACGCCCGACGAGACGGAGTTGTGGATCAGCGATCAGAAAGGCAGGCGGCTGTTCATTTTCGATGCGACGAAAATGCCGCCGAAGTCCAAAGGCCACGTCGAGTTGTCCGACGGCGGCCACGGCTGGGTGGCCTTCAGTCTCGACGGCCGCTACGCTTGGTCGCACACGCCGGACGTCTTCGACGTGAAGACGAAAAAACTCGTGGCCACGCTCAGGGACGAAGAAGGCAAACCGGTCAGCGGCTCGAAATACATCGAGGTCCACTTCCGCGACGGCAAGGTTGTGGCCATGGGCAACGAGTTCGGCCTGGGCCGCCGGCCTTAGCTTCCGGCAACTCTGCGGTAGAGTTTTAACCTGAATCGCCGGCGGGCGCTACGCATTGCCCCGCCCCTCCCGCCGCTTGAACAGCAGGACGCAGGCGGCGGCTGCAGCAAGGCTCGCGGCGAACCCGGCGAGCGCGTCCACGGCGTAGTGATACCGCCCATAAACGGTAGAGACCGCGATCCCGCAGGCGACCGCAACCATGGCGAGTCCGAACGCCCGGCGGCGCGGCAGCGCGTAAAGCAGGCCAAAGGCCGCGCCGAAAGCCGAAGAGACATGTCCGCTCGGAAAAACGCTCGTGTGGATGCCTCCGCCGGCCAAAACCCACCAGTTCAAACGCCGGAACGCCGTGTCGAAATTCGGAAAATCTTCCCCCGGAAACACGGTCCGCGGCGGCTCCGAGGGGAAGTACGGAAACAAGGCGTAGGCAAAGACCGCCGACATCGCGTACATCGACAGGAAACGGTCCGCGCGCCCCGCGTTGCCTGTAAAGGCGAGCGCAGCGAGTCCGAGCGGCCCGAGAATGTACGTCGAAAGATAGAGGATTTCCAGCAATCCGGGGAACAACGGCCCGGCGATCTCGATTGCCGCCCGCAGTCCCGCGTCGTTGAGCAGCAGCTTGTCCCATTGCACCCAAGCCTGCTCCAGCTCGCGGCCGTCATGCGGCAAGGCGAACCAGCCCATTTGCTGATAGGCCAGCATCACCGCCGCCAATGGAAAAAGGTTGCGTATCGAGAGCCCACGCGGCCTTTCGGGCCGCGTGGCCAGCCACGCCAGCACGACGGCCGCCAGGACGTTGGCGGCCAGCGCCCGCAGCTTGATCGGTGCGGGGACCGGCAGCAGCAGCGCCAACGCCGACGTGTAGGCGAAATAGACCGTCAATGCGGATTCGCAAATGCGCGGGTGGAAACGCTTGCCGGGGATCATGCGCGCCTCATAGGGAACTTTCCGAAAGAAATCGCTCTTAAGGCGCCGAGTTCGTTCGCTTGTGAGTTATCATGCATACGGGAATACAGACTGTCATGTTGACACGCAAGCATCTCGCGAGGCGTTCTTTTCTGAGGGGGGCGGGCGCCATGATCGCCTTGCCGTTCCTCGATGCGATGACGCCGGCGTTTGCCGCGCCCGGCCGCTTGGCGAACCGGGCGCCCAAGCGGCTGGCCTTCGTCTATATCCCCAACGGCGTCATCCAACAGGCATGGACGCCTGCGGGCGAAGGTTCCGCTTTCACGTTCACGCCGATCTTGAAGCCGCTCGAACCCTATCGGCAAGACCTGCTGGTTTTTTCCGGCCTGACGCACAACACCGGGCGGGCGCTCGGCGACGGCGCGGGCGACCACGCGCGGGCGGCGGCTTCGTTCCTCACCGGAATCCATCCGCGCAAGACTGCCGGAGCCGACATCAAGCTGGGCGTTTCGGTTGACCAAGTGGCGGCGAACGCCGTTGGCGGGCGGACGCGCTTTGCGTCGCTGGAACTGGGCATCGAGCCCGGCCGTCTGGCGGGCAATTGCGACTCGGGGTACAGTTGCGCCTATTCCAACAGCGTTTCCTGGCGCGGCGAGCAAACGCCGAATCCCCCCGAGATCAACCCCCGGCTGGTCTTCGAGCGTATGTTCGGAGGCGATGACGAAGCCGTTGACGCCGCTACGCGGGCGCAACGGATCGCCCGGCGCAAGAGTGTCCTCGATTTCGTCGCCGAAGACGCGGCCCGGCTGCAAAAAAGCCTCGGCCCGACCGACCGGCGCAAAATCGACGAATATCTCAGCAGCGTCCGCGAGGTTGAAAAACGGCTCGACGCCCCCGCCGATCTCAACGCGGCGCCGCCGATTTCAAAACCGCACGGCATCCCTGTGGCGTACAGCGATCACGCCCGTCTGATGTTCGACCTGACGGCAATCGCTTTCCAAACGGACATGACCCGAGTATCGACCTTCATGATGGGTCGCGAGGGCAGCAATCTGACTTACCCGGAAATCGAGGTCAACCGCGCCCACCACGGCATGACGCATCATCGCGGCGACCCCGAAAAAATCGAGGACATCGCCAAGATCAACCGTCACCACGTCGAGCAATTCGCCTACTTCATCGGCAAGCTGTCGTCGATCGAGGAAGGCGGCGGGCGCTTGCTCGACAACATGATGGTCGTTTACGGCTCGGGCATCGGGGACGGCAACCGCCATACCCATCACGACCTGCCGGTCTTGCTTGCAGGCGCCGGCGGCGGGACGCTCAAGCCCGGCCGCCACATGCGCTTCCCGGCGGAGACGCCGATGAACAATCTGTACCTGTCTTTACTGGAGCGCATGGGCGTGCCTACGGAGACGCTGGGCGACGCCACCGGAAAGCTGGAACACCTGAGCGATATTTAGTCGGTGAGCTGCATGAACCGCGCGATTACGCGGCTCACGTAAGCCCGGGTTTCGCTGTAAGGGGGAACGCCGTCGTACTTTTCCACGCGGTGCGGCCCGGCGTTGTAAGCGGCAAGCGCGCGGACGATCTGGTCGTCCCGCCCTTCGTACCGTTCCAAGAGTTGCTTCAAATAATCGATGCCGCCGCGGATGTTCTCCATCGGATTGTAGGGATCGACTCCCAGCCCCGCCGCGGTCTGCGGCATCAACTGCATTGGTCCGACCGCGCCCTTGGCGGAAACGGCGTCCGTGCGGTATGCGGACTCCTCCGCGACCACTGCATGAATCAATTCCGCCGGCAGTCCGGCTTCCGCCGCGAAACGCTCGACAGCGTCATTGACCGATAACGGCATGGGAACGGGAAATTTTTCCGCCGCGGCCGGCTGCGGCGCGGCAACAGACTCCGCCGCGTCGCCGTCCGGCTCGAAGCGGACGACCGCGGAAGCGGGCAATTCCACTTGTCCTCCGCCGGGCGTAAACAGCCGCAGGCGCGGACCGTGCTCTTCGTAGCGCGAGACGTGCAGTCGATAACCTGTCTGGAGGACGGCGAATTCGCCGCCCGACGCCATGCATAGAGCAAGCATCATGGCTGCCGGTAGACGCAGCCGCCTTGTGTGTTGCATACTTGCTTCCCTATAAATATGACGTACGTCTCTCATTTTACGTGCAGCAGGACGGGGCAGCGCTTCCCGGCCGGGGAAATTCACAATCTGTCGCCGGCGGGCGCGCCGCTGCTCGTCCATTACGACCTCGAACGCGCCCGGAAGGAGCTGACTCAAGAGCAGATCGAAGCGGGTCCGCGCTCGATGTGGCGTTACGCTCCGCTTCTCCCGCTGCGCGACTTGCGCAACATGGTCAGTCTGGGCGAAGGCTGGACTCCGCTGCTGGCCGCGCCCCGCCTCGGCGAGGCGATCGGCTGCCCGAACCTTGCGATCAAGGACGAAGGCGCCAACCCTACGGGAACGTTCAAGGCGCGCGGAATGGCCGCTGCGGTGTCGCTCGGCAAAGAACTGGGGATCGCCAAATTCGCGGCGCCGTCCGCGGGGAACGCGGCGAGCGCGTTAGCGGCCTACGCTGCGCGGGCCGGGCTCGAAGCCCACATCTTCATGCCGCGCGATGTGCCGCAGGCCAACTATATCGAGTGCAAAATGTTCGGCGCCCGCGTTACCCTCGTGGACGGCCTGATTAGCGACTGCGGCCGCATCGTCGCCGAGCGCAAGGATGCCGAGGGTTGGTTCGACGTCTCGACGCTCAAAGAACCCTACCGCATCGAAGGCAAAAAGACGATGGGCCTCGAGCTCGCCGAGCAACTCGGCTGGCGTTTGCCCGACGCGGTCTTTTATCCCACGGGCGGCGGCGTGGGCATCATCGGCATGTGGAAAGCCTTTGACGAATTGGAGCGCCTCGGCTGGATATCGTCGAAGAGGCCGAAGATGATCGCAGTGCAGGCCGCGGGATGCGCCCCGATCGTCAAGGCATATGAAGCAGGCGCGGAGTCTTCGGAGTTTTGGCAGGGCGCCGCAACCGTCGCCAGCGGACTGCGCGTGCCCAAGGCGCTGGGCGATTTTCTCGTGCTCCAGGCCGTGCGCGAGAGCGGCGGAACCGCCGTCGCGGTCGGCGACGGGGAGTTGCTCGAAGCCGGACGGCTCCTCGCCGAGGCCGAGGGGCTCTTTGTCGCGCCCGAAGCGGCGGCCTGCGTCGCCGCCGCTCGCAAGCTGGTTGCCCAAGGATTTCTCGGCAGAGACGACGAAGTGGTGATCTACAGCACCGGAAGCGGACTGAAATATCTCGAAGCGTGGTCGACGCTGTTCCCCCCCGAGCCGCGCCCGGAGGAGCGCCTCGGCGGCTTGATTCTTCCGCGCTAGACCGCCCCGGTTTTCCCGTTGCAAGCCCGAATCGCAGCGAGCCGCCCCATGTGACACGCTTTCCAGTAAAATTTCCTAAGGAAAAGTCAATGAAACTGGAAGTTATCATCCATAAAGCGGAAGAAGGCGGGTATTGGGCGGAGGCGCCCCTCCATCCCCGGATGCGCCACGCAAGGGGAATCCTTCGAAGAGTTGTTGAGCAACCTGTCCGAGGCTGTTGAAGGTTGCCTCTCCATAGATGTTTGCGGGGTTACCGTCTCGGAGAAAGACAAAGTGATCGAAGTCGCGGTATGAAGGCCGTCGGCGGCAAGGATTTCCGTAAATTGCTCGAATCGCGCGACTCTTCGCTATCCACGATTCACTATCCACTGGGCGCGCCGCAGGCGCGCCCTAAAACCAGCGCCGCTTGTCCACGACATTCTTCAGCGGCTCGCCCCGCACGAAGCGGCCGGCGTTCTCGAGGATCACGTTCAGATGCCGCTCGGCGATGTGCGGCGAATGTCCCGCCACGTGCGGCGTCAGGATTACGTTCTCGAGACCCCAAAGCGGGTGATCCGCCGGCAGCGGCTCGACCTCGAAAACGTCCAGCGCCGCCCCGGCGATCTCGCCCGCTCGAAGCGCCGCCGTCAGGTCGTCCAAATCGACGATTGCGCCGCGGCCGATATTGATCAGCACAGCGCTCGACTTCATGCGTTCGAACAGCGGTTTTCGAAAGAGTCCCTGGGTTTCCGGCGTGTGCGGAGCGGCGATCACGACGTAATCGCTCTGCTCCAGCAGGTCGTTCAAACGGTTGGGCGGCCATACCGCGGCGACTCCCGGCGGGGCATCGCGCCGTACGGGGTCGACTGCGGTCACCCGCATGTCGAAGCAACCCCCGCGGCGGGCGATCTCGGCGCCGATCGAGCCGAGCCCGACGACGCCCAGCGCCGCGCCGGCGAGCGTCGTGTGCGCCAGATCGACGGGGGTGGTCACGGCCGGTCCCGAGCGAAACTGCTGCCCTTTCTTTTCCCCGCCGTACGGCCGCCATTCGCGGCGTTCCTGTTGGCGGATATAGCGGTGCAGGTTGCGGGCGAAGCAGAGCATGTAGCCGAATACTTGATCGGCGATGTTGTCAGGAAACAACCCGCGCATGTTCGTGAGCTGCAAGGGGTGCTCGATCAACTCCGGGAACAGGTAATGCTCCAGGCTGGCCGTGGGCGACTGCACCCAGCGCAGCTTGCGCGCCCGCGCCAGAATCTTCGGCGTTATCTTGCCGAAGAATGCATCGGCATCCGCGGTCTCGCCGGCGGCCTGCTCTTCGTCGGCGCAGTTCGCCACGCGCATGGGCGCGGCGGCCCGCTCGATTTTCTCCAGCCTGTCGGTCTCGACCTCGGGGAACAGAACCAGTTTCATCGAGTTCCTCACGGTCTCGATTTTACTGAACGGCTCTGCCGGCAGCGTTTTTCCGCAACCCGGCCGCAGGACAGCCGCCCGCTACGCTAAGGACTGGCGTGAAAAAACTGCTCGTGCGCGCAACGAACTGGCTGGGCGACGCCGTCATGTCGCTGCCGGCGCTGCGCGAGATCCGCTGCGCTCATGAGGAGTGGCGCATCGTCGTCCTGGCGCGCCCCTGGATCGCCGATCTCTATTCCCGCGAAGACGTTTGCGACCGCATCGTCGTCTATGAAAACCAAGGCAGGCACAAAGGCCTGAGCGGCAAGCGCCGCTTGGCAAGGGAGCTTCGCGCGGAGAAATTCGACCGCGCCATCTTGCTGCAGAACGCCTTTGAAGCTGCCTTGTTGGCTTGGGCTGCGCGCATTCCCGAACGCATCGGCTATGCCCGCGACGCCCGCGGGTTCCTGCTCACGAATGGCATACCCGTTCCCGATCCGGGCGGCGCGCCGGCGCACCAGCGCTTCTACTATCTCGATCTCGTCCGCCGCGCGGGGCTGCCGGCCGCGGTTTCCACGTGCGCCGACATCCGCCTCGACGGCGCCGTCGCGGCCGCCGCCGCGGGCCGCGAGCGGTGGCGCCGCCGCGGGCTTCCCGTTGCTCCCTGGATCGGCGTCTCGCCCGGCGCGGCATATGGCGGCGCCAAGCGTTGGCTGCCCGAGCGCTTTGCCGCCGCCGCCCGCGCTCTCGCCGGGGAGCTCGACGCGCAGGTAGCCGTCTTCGGCTCGCCGGCGGAAACCGCGGCAGCCCGCTCGGTCGCCGGAGCGATCGGCGATCGGGGCCACTGTCTGGCCGGAGAAACTTCGCTTGCCGAATTTATCGAGCTCGCTGCGACGTGCAGCCTCTATCTGGCCAACGACTCCGGCCCCATGCACGTCGCGGCGGCGCTCGGCGTGCCCACGGTAGCGGTTTTCGGCGCTACCGATCCCACCGCCACCGGCCCGTCGGCTTCCTGGGCGAAGGTCATCCGCGAACCCGTCGCCTGCGCGCCCTGCTTGCTGCGGGAGTGCCCGATCGCCGCGCCGATTCCCCACCCCTGCATGAGGGGCGTGGAGACCGACCGGGTCATCGCCGCCGCCCGCTCGCTGCTCTCCGCCCGACGCCATTCAAGGGCCGTTTGAAGCCCGATAAAATGGGCTTTATGGACGGCGTGATCGTTCTGGACAAGCCGCCCGGCATTTCGTCTCACGATGCCGTGCGCAAAGTCCGTTGGCTGGCCAACACCAGAAAGGTCGGCCACCTCGGCACGCTGGATCCGCTCGGCACGGGAGTCCTTCCGCTGGTCGTCAACAAGGCCGCCCGCTTGTCGCGGTTCTTCCTCGACCACGATCGCGAATACGAGGCGACGCTGCGCTTCGGATGGGCTACCGACAGCTACGACCGCGACGGCTGCGTCGTCGGCGAGAAACAAGAAGCCGCAATCGACCGCTCGCGGCTCGAAGAGCTTCTCGGAGAGTTTCGCGGCGTACAGGAGCAAACGCCTCCCCCCATTTCGGCAAAGAAAATCAGCGGCGTGCCGGCCTACAAGCTCGCCCGCCGGAACCAGACCGTCGACCTCGAACCCGTCGAGGTCGAAATCCACGAGCTCGATCTTCTGGAAGCGGCGGGCGCGACGGCGGTCATTCGCTGCCGCTGTTCCGCCGGAACTTATATCCGCTCGCTGGCGCACGACCTGGGGCAGCGTCTCGGCTGCGGAGCTCACGTCGATTCTCTACGCCGAACGCAGGTGGGCGACTTCACCATCGAAGAAGCGTACACTCTCGAAGAGTTGGAAGAACTGCGCGGGCAGGACCGCTTCGACGAAGCCTTCCTGCCGCTGGAAAAACTGCTCCCCGAGTTTCCGATCCATCGAGTCGACGCCGTCACCGCATACCGCATCGGCCACGGCCGCGACTTCCGCATCAGCCCCTTCGGCAACGTGCAGGAAGCGCGCCGCATCAAAGCCGTGGACCCCGGCGGACGCCTGGTCTGCATCGGCGAGGCGGTCATGCCCAGGCTCTACCACCCCGTTATCGTTTTCTGACAGGAAGGGCGGAGCGCCGCTCCCTGAGGCGTGTTGTATGATCGTGCCGATATGAGAAACTTCGCCGCTGTACTCAGCGCCGCCGCGTTCCTGTCGGCCATCGCCGCCCCGGCTTTCTGCCAAGAGCGGAAGCCCAATGTGGTCATCATCCTGACCGACGATCAGGGGACGCTCGACGCCAACTGCTACGGCTCCAGCGATCTTTACACCCCCGCTATCGACTCGCTGGCCGCCGACGGCGTGCGCTTCACGCAGGCATACTCCCACACCGTCTGCTGCCCGACCCGGGCCATGCTGCTGACCGGACGCCAGCCGCAGCGCGGCAACGTCAACGACTGGATGCAGGGGCCGCTCAACGGTCCCAAAGGCCGCAACATGCTCGCCGGCGAGGTCACGCTGGCCGAGGCGCTCAAGGAAGCGGGTTACCGCACCGGACTTTTCGGCAAGTGGCATCTCGGCGGCCACCGCGACCACGGGCCGACCAAGCAGGGTTTCGACGAGTTTTTCGGCATCCGCGACGGCTTCATCGAAAACTACACGCACTACTATCTTCACCGTGAGGGCTACCACGATCTTTACGAGGGCGTGCGCGAAGTCTTCCACCGCGGCCGCTACTTTCCCGACCTGATGGTCGACCGCGCCCTTTCGTTCATCGAGCGCAATCAAGACCGCTCGTTCTTCGTTTATATCCCCTTCAACATTCCGCATTATCCGGAGCAATCGCTGAAGCGTTTCCGCGACCGCTACAAGTCGATGGCCGAGCCGCGGCGCACCTACGCCGCAACCGTCACCACGACCGACGACTACATCCGCCGCATTCTGTTGCAGCTCGACCGGCTGGGGCTGCGCGACAACACGATCGTCGTCTATCAGAGCGACAACGGCCACTCCGAAGAGGACTACCGCATCACCGTCGACGGTCATCTCAGCGGTTTTCCGAAAGGTTGGAACTACGGCGCCAACAGGGGCGGCGGCAACACCGGAAAGTGGCTGGGCGCGAAGGGCAGTTTTCTCGAAGGCGGCATCCGCGTGCCGGCCATCGTCCGCTATCCGCCGGTCGTTCCCCAGGGCGAGGTCCGCGATCAGATCGTCACGGCTATGGATTGGTTTCCCACCATCCTCGAGCTGGTCGGCGCGGCTCCTCCCGAGGGCGTCAAGCTGGACGGCCACAGCGCGCTTCCGATTATTGCCGACGCTCAGGCCGACACCGTTTACGGCGTCATGCACTGGCAGTGGCAGAAGCGCTGGATGGTGCGCGACGGCGACTGGAAGCTGATGTTTCAGGGCGCAAGGAATCTGGCCGGCGGCGACCCGGCGGAACTCTATCTGTCGAACCTGAGCGACGAGCTTCCCGAGCGGAAGAACTACGCCTCCGAACGCCCGGACCTGGTCAAGCGGCTGACCGCGGCCCACGAAGCGTGGGTGAAAGAGGTCACGCCCAAGAACCTTCCGTCCGGCTCTTCGCTGCCCTGAGTCTCAAACCGGCGGCTGAACCCAGAGCGTGGCGATCACGGCAGCCGCGATCAGGAACAGATAACAAGCGAAACGCCGGCTCATTTGCCGCTGCGTCCGGCGGAACGACAGGTGCGGGCCGATTTGGGCTCCGATGGCCACGAACACGCTCAGAGCGAACATCTCCAGCCAGTCGATCGACCACGCGGCGGCATGCCCCGTCAGCCCGCCGGCCGCAGTCAAGCTGACCATGAACGCCGATGTGCCGAACGCTATGTCGATAGGCATTCCGAACAGGCGGACCATCATCGGAATCTTCAAGAAACCGCCGGCTGCCCCGGTCAACCCGCCGGTAATGCCGATAAGGAAGGCGAGCGGCATGCCCCAGATGAGATTTACGCGGTACTCGACCGCCCCGAACCGCCGCATCCAATGCCAAGGCTTCTCTTTCGCCAGACCGACGGGCGGCCGGACATCGCGCAGCATCACAAACCCCGCGCAAACGACCAGCGACGCCAGAAAAACCGTGAGCGCAAATGAAGAAAAGAGCCTGGAGAAATATCCGCTGACGAACGCGCCGGCGAAGCCGGCCGACTCGAGGACGAACGCCAGCCGCCAGTCCACCTTGCGGGCTTTGCGGAAAACCAACACTGCCGAAAGCGAGGTCACGATCGTGAACCACTGGCTGCGCACGACGGCTTCGTGGAACTCGACTCCGAACAGCACCTGCAGCGGGGTATAGAGCACGCCGCCGCCTTGGCCGTGCATCGAGAAGCCAACGGCGCCGAGGCCGAGAATCCCGGCGAGAATAAGGAACGTCGAACTCACGGGAAGAAGCCTTCCAGCGTTGCAGCCGCGGAGAAGCAGGCCGGAACGCGCGGCAATGGAAAGCGGCCGGCTCTATTCGCCGGGGTCGCCGACATTTTCCGGGTACTCGCCCGACAACGCCTCCATGAAGGCAATCAGATCCGTGCGCTCCTGGGCCGTCAGGTGATCCAGCTCGTGAATTTCCTCGTCGCGGAAATCGTTGGAGTTGCCCGCTCCGATATAGAAGTCGAGCACTTCCTTCAGCGTCTTCAAGTGGCCGTCGTGCATGTAGGGCGCCGTGTCGGCGATATTGCGCAGATGCGGCGTCTTGAAAGCGCCCCTGTCGGGGTCTTGGCCGGTAACCTTGGCGCGGCCTTCGTCGGCCAGGCTGCCGTCGATATCGGCGCCGACGCCCAGGTTGTGATACTTGTTGTCGGTAAACAGCGCGTAGCCTTCTTCTTCGTTGATCGTGTGGCAGACTTCGCAGTTGCCTTTCTGCGGATCGCGGAACGCCTCGAGCCCGCGAATCGCTTCCTCGCTCATCGCGTCTTTCTCGCCGCCGAACAGGTAGCGGTCGAACGGCGAGTTCCCGACCAAAACGGTGCGCTCGAAGCTGGCGATCGACTTGGCCACTTTTTCATAGGTGATCGGCCCGGGGCCCCAAGCCGCTTCGAATGCGGCGACGTATTCGGCATCTTGCGACAGCCGCTCTTCGACGCCCTCGTGCGTGAAGGCCATCTCCACCGGGTTCTCGACCGGGCCGCCCGCCTGCTCTTCGAGGCTCGCCGCCCGCCCGTCCCAGAACTGCTCGTCGAAGTAGGCCGCATTCATCACCGGAGGGGATTGGCGGTCGCCGACGCCGTCGTTCACGCCGGTCGAAAACTGGTTGGGATCCGCAAAGCCGGCGTCCGGCCTGTGGCAGCTTGCGCAAGCTATCGTGTTATCCACCGACAACGCCTTGTCGTAATAGAGCTTTCTGCCGAGCGCGATGGTCTCGGCGGTAGGCGGGTTGTCGGCGGGAATCGGAACCGGAGGCAACCCCAGCGGCGGCTCGATTTGCGCCGTTTCGCCGATCGGCATCGCCGGACCGGCCGGGGCTTCCGGCTCGGACGATCCGCAGCCGAACGGGAAAAGCGTTAACGAAATGGCGACGGCGCCCCAAGGCAGAAAGTTCTTCATAAGCTTGCGTTCTCCACGCCCCGCTGGAATTTCCGGAGCGCCTCCAATAAATCAGGATTGGGTAAGTCAGGATTGGGCGGCGAACCGATTCGTTAAAAGTCGGCTCGACCCTTACAAGATAGCAAACCCGAGCGGGCTCGTCAGCCGGCATCCGCCGTTCCGTCCGCACGGGCTTGCTTTTGTAAAACGGGTGTTAAAGATAACGGATTTTACGGTTCTCGTTGATATATAGGCGACTTGTCGGTTACCCTAGGCTGTGTCCGGAGTGGGGTAGCCGGGCTTGCTCGACTGCTTTCGCCCACGAAGACAAAACAGAGTTTCGACAGGGAGGGTCTTATGTCATTTCGCAGCGGTATCTTTGCCGCCGTGCTGGCGGCATTCGTTTTTGCGGCCGGGGCGGGGGGCCAGTCCAACTTGGCGACCGTCACCGGAGTCGTTACCGACTCCGCCGACGCGGTGATCCCGGGGGCGATGGTCAACATCCGCAACACCGGCACCAATATCGAACGCGAGCTTTCGACCAACGAGGTCGGCAGCTACACCATTACGAATCTGAATCCTGGCGACTACGAGCTCACGGTGCAGTCGGACGGATTCACCACGCACGTCGAGAAGGGCATCGTTTTGCAGACCGGCGACAACCGGCGCATCGACGTCGCGCTGCAGATCGGTCAGCTTACCGAGTCGGTCACGGTCGATGCGCAGTTGATCACGCTCAACACCGAGAGCGGCACGATCAAGGGCGACGTGATCGTGATGGAAGAGATTCAGGAGTTGCCGCTCAATGGCCGCGACTTTACGGACTTGGCGTTTTTCACGCCGGGAGTCGTTCCCAGAGGCAGCGCGCAAGGCTCGTTCGCCTCCGTCAACGGAGCGCGACCGACGAACACGAACTTTTACGTGGACGGCTTCGACAACCGCAACCCGCGGGGGGGGGCGGCGCAGGTGCGGCCCAACATCGACGCGCTGCAGGAATTCAAGATGGAGACCTCGGGCTACTCCGCCGAATACGGGCGCATGGCCGGGGGCATCCTGAACATGACCCTGCGCTCGGGCACGAACGATATTCACGGCAACCTGAGCTACTTCCTGCGCGACGACGTGTTCGACGCGCGCGGGTTCTTCGAGCCGGAAGGCAAGACGCAGCTTCGCCAGAATCAGTTTTCGGCGACCGTCACCGGCCCGGTCAAAGAGAACAAGACCTTTTTCATGTTCAGCTACGAGTTGCAGCGCCGCAATCAGGAAGTCCTGCGCTTCGACCGCGTGCCCACCGAGATGGAGTTGCAGGGGGACTTCAGCAAGTCGATCAACCTGATCAACATCGACAACTCGCTCGACCTGACCAATCCGGCCGTGCTCCAGCGCCAGCAGGACCGCTTCGTCATCCGCGACCGGTTGGCTGCCGGCGGCTGCAACATCAACCTCGTCAACCGCGGCCGGCCCAACTCCTGCTTCCCCAACGACATGCTGCCCGCGTCGCGCCTGGACCCGATCGCCCAGCGGTTGCTGCAGGAATATCCGGGCGTCAATCTCGGCATGCGCCGCGACCTTTTCAATTACCGCGTCATCGACACGGACCAAGACGACTTCGACAGCTACCTGGGCAAGATCGATCACAAGCTGGGAGAGAACACGCTGGCCCTGCGCGCGCAGATGCGCTGGGCGAATAACGAGAATCCCTTCGGCGGCAGCAACCTGCCGCAGTTCGGCAACACGATCGACAACGACCGCTATCTGCTCGGCGCGGACTACACGCACATGTTCTCGCCGACCGACTTGATGGAGTTGCGCTTCGGCTTCACCGGCAACAAAACCCGGCATCGCAGCGCTTTCGCCGGTCAGGACATCGCTTCCGAGATCGGCCTGCCGAACCTGATTCCGCAGAAAGACCTGGATCTGACGCCGGAGTTGAACGACTGGCCGCGATTCCTGGTCGATAACTACGGCACGATCGGCGCTGCCAACAACCAGCCCGTGCAGTTCGATACGACGGACTTCCAGACCAGCTTCAAGATGACCAACATCCGCGGCAACCACAACATCAAGTACGGGTTCAACTACAACTACGTGCTCTTCCAGCAGCCCGGCCTGAACAACGGCCGCGGCACCTACCGTTTCCGCGGGCGCCGCACCAATCACCAGATCGCCGATCTGCACCTGGGCTGGCTGCATAACATTTCCCGCCGCGCCGGCATCAACCGCCCCGAGTGGCGCCAGCAGGCGATGGGCGCTTTCTTCAACGACGACTGGAAAGCCACGCGCAGGCTGACCGTGAACCTCGGCGTGCGCTGGGAAGTGAACCGCATGCCGTGGGACATCCACGACCGCCTGGCCAGCTACGTGCCGGCGTTGAATCAACTGGTTCTGGCCAGCGACCGCAATCTGCCCGACAACTTCGACGAGTTGACCAACGAATTCGACCTGACGGGGCGGATTTCAACCGCCGACGAGCACGGTTTCGGCCGCTCGGTGATCAAGACCGACTGGAACAACATTGCGCCCCGCGTCGGCTTGGCCTACCGCCTGACGAACAAGACGGTCGTGCGCACCGGATACGGGATTTTCATGGCCGGGACGATCCTGAATCCGTTTCGCAACAACCTGTCGAACCAGTTCCCGTTCTCGATCGATCAGGTCTTCGCAGGGCAGAACAACAACCCGGACCTCGTCTCCCTGAAAAATCCGACACCGGGTAACCGGCTGCGCATCAACACCGCGGCGCAGGCGCGCGGCATCACTCGCGAGCCGAGCCAGGCATACCTGCAATCGTGGAACTTCACCATCGAACGCGAGCTCTTCATGGGCACCGCGGTCGAGGTCGATTACCGCGGCTCGAAGGGCACGCACCTGATCCGCCGCTTCGATCTCAACCAGCAATACCGCAGCGTGGAACCCTTCCTGACGGCGCCCGAAGGCACAAATGGCAGGGCCGCATTCGCCAATACGCGGCCCATCCCCGAATTCAACGCGATCCATTTCTACAACACGGGGTCGAACTCGATCTACAACGCGTTCAACGTTTCCTGGCGCAAGCGCAGCCGCCAGGGGCTTTTCTGGCGCGTGAACTACTCCTGGTCGAAGTCGATCGACGACGCTTCGCGCACCAACGGATCGGGCGCGACCGACTTCGCCAACGCCCTCGATTCGCGCAACCTGCGCCTGGAGCGCGGCCGCTCGGCCTGGGACCGCAAGCATGTCTTTACCTACGTCGGTTCCTGGCAGCTCCCCTTCGGCCGCGGCAAGCGCTACGGCAGAAATTGGCGCGGCGTGACCCACGGCGTGTTGGGCGGCTGGCAGCTTTCCGGGACGGGTACGGCCTATTCGGGCGGCCCGATGACGGTCACCACGGCCAACGTCGATCTCAACCTCGGGGAATCGCAGCGGCCGAACCGCCTGCGCAACGGTACGATCGAAGACAAGCATTCCCGCGATGGCGTCGCCGGCAGCGATTTTGCGTTCTTCGATACGACCGCGTTTGAATTGGTGCCGGAGTGCGTCGACAGCACAGATCCGGCGGAGCGCATGTGTCCGCCCGGCGCGTTCGCCCTCGGCAGTTCAGGACGCAACATCATCGACGGTCCGGGCCTGTTCTCGCTGAACGCGGCGCTGTCGAAGAACTTCCAGTTGCGCGAGGGCATGCGCCTCCAAGTGCGGCTGGAAAGCTTCAACATGCTCAACCGCACGAACTTCCAGGAAACCAACGCTTTCCGCCAGTTCAACGGTCTCGGCGGCGGCTATTTCACCCAGGTCGGCAACATCGGCCGCGGCGGCGGGCCGCGCATCTTCCAGTACGCGCTGAAGCTGCGCTTCTAAAACCGGCCTGCCGGGAAGAACATCCCAGGGGCGCGGCGCTCAGGCGTTGCGCCCCTTCGTTTTTTGGCTCGACTTGAACCCCCGCGCGCCAATCGGCGCCCGCGCCGAGGCCGATCCGACGGTCGATCGACCGCTTCGATTCGCCTTGTAAAATCTTGGTTAAAAGGCGCTTCCTGTATTGGAGAAGACAGACAAACATCCTGCTCGCCGGATATAGTTAAGCTGCATTCAGGGTGAAAAGGGCGGGCTTGCTCGACTGCTTTCGCCCGCAGGGGTAAATCGGATTCAAGGGGGTGTTTCATGGCATTTCGCAGGAGTGTTTCCGCAGCCGCTCTGGCTGCATTCGTTTTCGCGGCAGGGGCGGTGGGCCAGTCCAACTTGGCTACCGTCACCGGAGTCGTCACCGATTCCGCCGACGCGGTGATCCCGGGCGCGATGGTCAGCATCCGCAACACCGGCACCAATATCGAACGCGAGCTCTCGACCAACGAGGTCGGGTATTACACCATTACGAACCTGATTCCGGGCGACTACG
The DNA here is from genome assembly GCA_965214915.1 of Bryobacterales bacterium. Lineage (GTDB taxonomy): Bacteria > Acidobacteriota > Terriglobia > Bryobacterales > UBA6623 > CATQHP01. The sequence goes on from CBDCCP010000003.1 coordinate 974,670, forward strand.
AGCTTACCGCGCAGTCGGACGGGTTCACGACCTATGTCCAGAAGGGCATCGTTCTCAGGACGGGCGACACCCGGCGCATCGACATCGAGCTCCAGTTGGGCCAAGTCACCGAGTCGGTGACCGTGGATGCCCAGATGGTGACGCTGAACACGGAGAACGGCATGATCAAGGGCGACGTGATCGTGATGGAGGAAATCCAGGAGTTGCCCTTGGCCTCGCGCGACTTCACGGATCTCGCGTTTTTCGTTCCCGGCGTGGTGCCCAGAGGGAGCGCTCAAGGGTCGTTCGCCTCCGTCAACGGCGCGCGGCCGACGAACACGAACTTCTACGTGGACGGTTTCGACAACCGCAACGCGCAAGGCGGCGCCGCGCAGGTGCGGCCCAATATCGACGCGCTGCAGGAGTTCAAGATGGAGGTCTCGGGATACTCCGCCGAGTACGGCCGGATGGCCGGAGGCATCCTCAACATGTCGCTGCGTTCGGGAACCAACGACTTGCATGGCAACGTGAGCTACTTCCTCAGGAACGACGCTCTCGACGCGCGGGGGTTCTTCGAGGCCGACAAGATCCGCCTGAACCAGAACCAGCTTTCGGGCACGCTCACCGGCCCGGTCGTCAGGAACAAGACGTTCTTCATGTTCAGCTACGAGCTCCAACGCCGGAACCAGGAGCACGTGCGCCTCGACCGAGTGCCTACAGAACTGGAGAGGAACGGCGATTTCAGCAAGACGATCGATTTGGCCAATATCGATAACTCCCTGAACACCACGGATCCGACCGTGCTTGGCCGGTTGCAGGATAGCTTCCTGCTACGGGACAGGACCGCCTCGGGCGGCTGCAACCAGGGAAGGATCAACCGGGGACAGACCCACTCCTGCTTCCCGAACGACATGATTCCAATCAGTCGGCACGACCCGATCGCGCAGCGTCTGTTCGAGGAGTACCCGCTGCCGAACCTGGGAGCGCGGCGCGATTTCCTGAATTACCGCGTTGTCGACAATGACAACGACGACTTCGACAGCACGATCGTCAAGATCGATCACAAGATCAGGGGAAACACGCTGGCAGGGCGCTTCCAATGGCGCGCCGTCAACGGGGAGAATCCTTTCGCCGGTTCCAGCAACCTTGCGCAATTCGGCAATACCATCGATGACGATCGCTATCTGTTCGGCGTCGATTACACCCACATGTTCTCTCCGACGTTCCTCATGGAGGCGCGCTTCGGGTTTACCGGAAACAACGTTTATCAGCGCGGGCAGTACGCCAACACGGACATCGTCGGGGAACTCGGACTCCCCAGCTTCATTTCCGAAGAAGACCGCCAACGCTTTCCCGGCATTGACGACTTCCCGCGGGTCCGCGTGGACAACCACGTCACCATCGGCACCGCGCCGAACCAGCCGAACATCGCGGATATCCAGGACACCCAAGCCAGCGTCAAGCTGACCAACATCGTGGGCTCCCATACGATCAAGTACGGGTACAACATGAACTACGTGATGTACGCGAGGCCGGGAGTCAACAACGCCCGCGGGGACTACCGCTTCCGCGGCTGCCGCACGGGTAGAGGCGGCTGCGCCGTTTTGCCCGGCAGCCCGGTCGCCGACTTGTACCTCGGGTACCTGAACAACACCAACATCCGCCGGGGCGTGAACGCGCCCGATTGGCGGCAGGTCGCGATGGGCGCGTTCTTTAACGACGACTGGAAGGTCACTCCGAAGCTGACGATGAACCTGGGCGTCCGCTGGGAAGTCAACCGCATGCCTTGGGATGTGAACGACAGGATGGGCAGCTACAACTTGGAATTGAACAAGGTCGTGCTGTCGAGTTTCCGCAACCTACCCGACAACTTCGAGGAGTTGAGCGCGGATTACGATTTGAGCGGCCAGTTCCTCGAGGCGTCCGCCGTGGGCTTCCCCCGCTCGGTGATCCAGACGGACTGGAACAACTTCACGCCGCGTCTCGGGTTGGCCTATCGTCTCGGCAACAAGACGGTGGTCCGCGCCGGCTACGGTCTGTTCATGGCCGGCACGATCCTGAATCCGTTCCGCAACAATCTCGGTAACATCTTCCCCTACACGATCAACAACAACTACCCGGGACAGAACGGCAACCCGACATTGATTTCGTTGCAGAACCCGACGGACGATAGTCGGCTGCGCGTCACGGGCACGACGGGCGCGAGCGGGATCACGCAGAAGCCGAGCCAAGCCTACCTGCAATCGTGGAATTTCACCATCGAGCGCGAATTGCCCGGCGGAACCAGCATCGAGATGGATTACCGCGGATCGAAAGGCACCCACCTGATCCGGCGGTACGACGCGAACCAACCGCTGCGCAACGCGGAATCTTTCCTTGGGGAAGACGGGTTCGCTCGGCCGATCCCCGGCTGGAACACGATCAACTTCTACAACACCGGCTCCAACTCGAACTACAACGCCGCGAACGTTTCGTGGCGCAAGCGCAGCCGGTCCGGTCTGTTCTGGCGCGTGAACTATTCGTTTTCCAAGTCGATCGACGACGCTTCGCGCACCAACGGCTCGGGCGCGACCGACTTCGCCAACGCCCTGGATTCCACGAACCTGCGCCTGGAGCGCGGCCGCTCGGCTTGGGACATCCGGCATGCGTTCACCGCCGTCGGCTCATACCAGTTGCCTTTCGGGCATCGCCGCAGGTGGGGCAGCAACTGGAGCGCCACGACCAACGCCATCCTGGGAGGATGGCAGCTCTCCGGTACGCAGACAGTTTATTCCGGCGGGCCGTTCACGGTCACGACGGCGAACGTGGACTTGAACCTCGGCGAATCGCAGCGTCCCAATCGACTCTCGAACGGACAACAACCGGACGATCCCTCCCGCGGCGCGAAGCGAGGCTCGGATTACGCCTTTTTCGATACCAGCGCCTTTGCGCGGGTGCCGGCCTGTTCCCCGGCGGACGGCGACACACCGGCGTCCTGCCCTTCGGGGGCGTTTGCGCACGGCTCGTCGGGCCGCAACATTCTGGACGGCCCGGGGTTGTTCGTGGCCAGCTTGGCGCTCTCGAAGAACTTCCAACTGCGCGAAGGCATGCGCCTGCAGTTGCGCGTCGAGTCGTTCAACCTTCTGAACCGGACGAACTTCCTCATGACGGACGAGTTTCGGCAGTTCAACGGCGTTGGCGGCGGCTTCTTCACGCGCGTCGGCAACATCGGCCGCGGCGGCGGGCCGCGCATCTTCCAGTACGCGCTGAAGCTGCGCTTCTAAATACGGACTGCCGGGAAGAACATCCAAGGGGCGCGGCGCTCAGGCGTTGCGCCCCTTCGTTTTTTGCTCGAACTGAACCCTTCGCGCCGAGGCCGTTGTCCGCCGTTCCGCCCGCATGGACGCGCTCTTGTAAATCCTTTGTAAATTGGCGAAGCGATGTTAGGGGCATTACATAGTTTGCGTTGACAAGCACCCGCTCGGCGGCTACCGTAAGCAGTGTCCGGGGTGGGGTAGCCGGGCTCGCTCGACTGCTTTCGCCCGCAAGGGCAGAACGGGAGAGAAGGGATTCTATGTCACTCCACAGGGGTATTTTTGCCGCCGCGCCGGCGGCGCTTCTTTTTGTGGCCGGGGCGGCGGGCCAGTCCAACTTGGCGACCGTCACCGGCGTCGTTACCGATTCCGCCGACGCGGTGATTCCGGGGGCGATGGTCAACATCCGCAACACCGGCACCAATATCGAACGCGAGCTCTCGACCAACGAGGTCGGCAGCTACACCATTACGAACCTGAATCCGGGCGACTACGAGCTCACCGTACAGTCCGACGGGTTCACGACCTACGTCCAGCAGGGCATCGTCTTGCAGACCGGCGACAACCGGCGCATCGACGTCGCGCTGCAGATCGGTCAGCTTACCGAGTCGGTCACCGTGGATGCGCAGTTGATCACGCTCAACACCGAGAGCGGCACGATCAAGGGCGACGTGATCGTGATGGAAGAGATCCAGGAGTTGCCGCTCAACGGCCGCGACTTTACGGACCTGGCGTTCTTCACGCCGGGAGTCGTTCCGGGGCGCAGCACGCAGGGTTCGTTCGCTTCCGTCAACGGAGCGCGTCCGACGAACACGAACTTTTACGTGGACGGTTTCGACAACCGCAACCCGCGGGGCGGGGCGGCGCAGGTGCGGCCCAACATCGACGCGCTGCAGGAGTTCAAGATGGAGACCTCGGGCTACTCCGCCGAATACGGGCGCATGGCCGGGGGCATCCTGAACATGACGCTGCGCTCGGGCACGAACGATATTCACGGCAACCTGAGCTACTTTCTGCGCGACGACATCTTCGACGCGCGCGGGTTCTTCGAGCCGGAAGAGAAAACGAACCTGCGCCAGAATCAGTTTTCGGCGACCGTCACCGGCCCCCTCAAGAAGAACAAGACCTTTTTCATGTTCAGCTACGAGCTGCAGCGCCGCAACCGGGAGACTTTGCAGTTCGCCAACGTTCCCACGGAGTTGGAAAAAGCAGGGGATTTCAGCAAGTCGATCAACATGATCAACCTCAATAACGCCATCGACGTGACCGACCCGACCGAGTTGCAACGCTTGCAGGACAACTTTGTCATCCGCGACCGGTTGGCTGCCGGCGGCTGCAACATCAACCTCGTCAACCGCGGGCGGAGGAACTCCTGCTTCCCGAACGACATGGTGCCCATGTCGCGCTTCAACCCGATTGCGCAACAACTGTTGGACGTGTACGAGCCGGTCACTCCCGGGATGGAGCTGGGCACGCGGCGCTTCCTCTTCAACTACCGCGCCATCGAGGCGGACGTCGACAACTTCGACAGCTACCTGGGCAAGATCGATCACAAGATAGGCGAGAACACCCTGGCCGTCCGCGCGCAGATGCGTTGGGTGAACGGCCAGGCACCCTTCGGCGGCAGCCCCATGCCCCGCTTCGGCAACACGATCGACAACGACCGCTACCTGCTCGGCGCGGATTACACGCATATGTTTTCTCCGACCGACTTGCTGGAAGTGCGCTTCGGCTTCACCGGCAACAAGACCCGGCAGCGCAGCGCTTTCGCCGGCACGGACATCCCCTCCGAGCTCGGACTGGAAAATCTGGTTCCGCCGGAAGAGTTGGCCAAGACGCCGGAATTGGACGACTGGCCGCGGTTCTTAGTGGCCGCCCACGCCCCGCTCGGCTCGGCGAACAGTCAGCCCGTGCAGTTCGATACGACGGACTTCCAGACCAGCTTCAAGATGACCAACATCCGCGGCGCCCACAACATCAAGTACGGATTCAACTACAACTACGTGCTCTTCCAGCAGCCCGGCCTGAACAACGCCCGCGGCACCTACAATTTCCGGGGGCTGCGCACCGGCCACCCGATCGCGGACCTGCACCTGGGCTGGCTGCACAACGTCAACCGCCGTTCGGGCATCAACCGCCCCGAGTGGCGCCAGCAGGCGATGGGCGCCTTCTTCAACAACGACTGGAAAGCGACGCGCAATCTGACGGTGAACCTCGGCGTGCGCTGGGAAGTGAACCGCATGCCCTGGGACATCAACGACCGCTTGGGCAGCTATGTTCCCGGGCTGAATCAACTGGTTCTGGCCAGCGACCGCAATCTGCCTCCGGACTTCGCCGATCTGACTGAAAACTTCGATCTCGGAGGGCGGATTTCCACCGCCGACGAGCAGGGTTTCGGCCGCTCGGTGATCAAGACCGACTGGAACAACTTCGCGCCCCGCGTCGGCTTGGCCTACCGCCTGACCAACAAGACGGTCGTGCGCACCGGATACGGGCTTTTCATGGCCGGGACGATCTTGAATCCGTTCCGCAACAACCTGTCGAATCAGTTCCCGTTCGTGATCGATCAGGTCTTTACGGGAACGAACCCCGATCCGGAACTCCTCTTGCTCGGCAACGCGCTGCCGGACAACCGGCGGAGAGCCAACGCCGTATCGAACCAGGGCTCCCTGACGCAGGCCCGAGGCATGACCCGCGAGCCGAGCCAGGCATACCTGCAATCGTGGAACTTCACCATCGAGCGCGAGCTCTTCATCGGCACGGCGGTTGAGATCGACTACCGCGGCTCGAAAGGCACGCACCTGATCCGCCGTTTCGATCTCAATCAACTCTACCGCAGCGTGGACGTCTTCCTGAATGCGCCCGAAGGCTCAACCGGTGCGAACGCGCTCGCGGCCACGCTCCCCATCGAGGGCTTCAACACGGTCAATTTCTACAACACGGGGTCGAACTCGATCTACAACGCGTTCAACCTCTCCTGGCGCAAGCGCAGCCGCAGAGGGCTTTTCTGGCGCTTGAACTACTCCTGGTCGAAGACGATCGACGACGCCTCGCGCACGAACGGCGGCGGCGCGACCGACTTCGCCAACGCTCTCGACTCGCGAAACCTGCGCCTGGAGCGCGGGCGCTCGGCCTGGGACCGCAAGCATGTCTTTACCTATGTCGGCTCCTGGGAGCTGCCCTTCGGCCGCGGCCGCAAGTTCGGCAGGAGCTGGAGTGGAGCGGTCAACGGTCTGCTGGGCGGCTGGCAGCTTTCCGGGACGGGCACGGCCTATTCGGGCGGCCCGGTCACCGTCACCTCGGCGTTCGTGCAACAGAACCTCGGCGAGTCGCAGCGGCCGCACCGCCTGGCGGACGGCACGATCGAAGACAAGCATTCTCGGCCGGGCGTAGCCGGCAGCGACTTCCCGTTCTTCGATACGTCGGTGTTCGAGGCGGTGCCGGAGTGCGAGGACAGCCGGGTGCAGGCGGAGCGCATGTGTCCGCCCGGGGCGTTCGCGCTGGGCAACTCCGGGCGCAACATTATCGACGGCCCGGGACTGTTCTCGTTGAACTCGGCGCTGTCGAAGAACTTCCAGTTGCGGGAAGGCATGCGCCTCCAGGTTCGGCTGGAAAGTTTCAACATGCTCAACCGCACGAACTTCGTGGAGACCAACGCTTTCCGCCAGTTCAACGGCCCCGGCGGCGGCTTCTTCACCCGGGTCGGCAACATCGGCCGCCAAGGCGGACCGCGCATCTTCCAGTACGCGCTGAAGCTGCGCTTCTAAGCCGGACTGCCGGGAGACGCATCCAAGGGGCGCGCGCTTATGCGTTGCGCCCCTTTTTCATGCGGTGGCTCAACTTGAACCCCTCGTGCCAAGTGGAATCCGCGCCCGGGCCGATGCGGCGGATGACTGCCTCGACCACGTAAGGATTGCCGTCCCTGACGGCTTGCACGCCGCGCTTGACCGCGGCTTCCAACTCTGACGGCGAGGCCGCCCTCTCGCCCTTGACGCCTTGGCTTGCGGCCAACTGCACGAAGTCGATGTCCGGATCGCCCAGATACATGCCGGCGTAATGACCCGTCTCGGCCATTCTTCCGTTGTAACGGTGGAATCCGCCGCGGACAGTCTGATAGTTGCGGTTATTCCAAATTACGGTGAGCACGGGCGCTCCGTAACGCGCCTGCGACCAGAAAGCGCTGGACTGGTACATCACCGCGCCGTCGCCGATCGAGCAGACCACCGGACGGTCGGGCGCCGCCAGCTTGGCGCCCGTAGCCGCGCCGAGACCCCAGCCCAGAGAGTTGCCGGTGTAGCCGATCCAGATCTGCTCGTCCTCGCGGTAGCCCCATTTGAAGTTGTTGTGCTGGTTGTATCCCGAATGCACTTCGCCCACGACGACCGCGTTCTTGTCGATCGTCCTCGCCACGATGTGCGTCATCTCGTCGGGATGCATCGGGTCGAGCCCGAAGTTGCCGCGCACGCGGCTGTCGAAATCGCTCCACATTTTCGCGCTGATTCCGCGCGCCTCTTCGCCGCGCTCCTTGCCGAACTCGCGCAAGCGCCGCTTCGCCAACCGTGACGCAAGCGCCGCGTCGAGATCGGCGAGCGATTCTTTCACGTCCGCTACCATTGCCAAGTCGGTAGGGTAGTTCCGGCCCATATTGCCGGTGTCGAGGCCCATGCGCACGATCCGCGCGTCCAGCGGCGCTTCCGGGCCGGACGGCAGGCGCCAGATGCCGAAATCCCGCGCGCCGACCATCAATGCCAAATCGACGCCGGCCGCCGCGTAGGGCGAGCGCATGCTGAAGCGTCCGAGATGCAGCGGATGGCGCGCCGGGAAGTTGAAATAGCCTCCCGTGCCGGAGGAGACGGGCAGGCGGTATTTTTCGGCGAAGCGGACCAGATCCCCAACCGCGCCGGACTTCCAGACTTCGTCGCCGACGACGATCATCGGCCGCTTCGACTCGATGAGCCAAGCGGCGGCCTGCTCGACGGCTGCGGTCTCCGGCCGCGGACGCGCCGACATCAAGAAACGCTCGGCCGGCATGATTTGCGACTCGACGTTCTTCGTCTCGAGCGCGCCGTTGGTCATGGCCAGATAGACCGGGCCGCCCGGCGCGGTCGCCGCCACCTTGTAAGCGCGGCGGAGCATCAGGGTGAGGCTGCGGGCGTCGCGCGCCTCCCAGCAGAATTTGGTGAACTGCCGCGGAACGTCCTTCTGATCGTAGCCGGGCCGCGGCGCCAGGATGCCCTCGTCGCTCCAAAGCTCGTTGTCCAGCATCCCCGCCGTGACAACCAGCGCAGACCCGTCGCGGGCGGCGTTGTAGAGTTGCCCGCCCATCTGGGCGGTCCCCGCGATGACGTGGACGTTGACGAACCCCGGCTTCAGACTCACGCGATGATAGCCGTCGGCCATGGCCACGACGATGCCCTCGTGCAGGCCCATGATCAGCGGCACGCCCGAATCGATTTGCGCGTCGAACAGTCCGACCTCGAACGAGCCGGGGTTGGTGAACAGATACTCCGAGCCGGCGGCCTTGGCCTGCGCCATGACCAGCTCGCCGCCCGAGCCGGTAAGCTGCTTCGCGCCGGGGACGGACAAGCCCCGGCCGGCTTTCTCCGACGCATCGAGCGTTTCCACGAGCGACTGCGCCGCGGCGGCGCTTAAGCCGACCGCGCCCAGCTTGTGCGCCAGCTCGCGCCGCGTGATGCCCTGTTCGAGAAACCGTTGGATCCATTGCCGCATAGCGAATCTCCTCCCGCCTGGAAAGGCGCAAGGCCATGATAACGCCGATCGGGCGCGCAAAAACCGGAAATTTTCACCGCGCGGCGGCGGAGCGGGCGTCAGTTCGATGTCAGCGTGACGGCATGCGCCACGAACCCCGCGGGGCGAACGTTTCTGCCCGATTTCTTGCCGTCTCCCAAATCCGCGCGCGCCCATTCGGCCAGCGACCGCAGACGCTCGACGACCTGCGGATAGCGTTCGGCCACGTTTTCGGTCTCGCCGATATCGGCGTGAAGATCGTAGAGCTCGATGACCGGGTTCGGCTCATAGTCGGGATAACGGCCGCCCATGCGCGCGACGTGCAGCTTCCAGCGGCCGCTGCGCACGGCGTTGAGATGGCTCATGAAGTAGTAGTAGTAGGCCAAGTGCGGCGTCGGCTCGGGCTCGGCGCCGAAGAGAAGCGGCCGAATGTCTTTGCCGTCGATCACGCGGTCCGCCGGCGGCGAAGCCCCGGCCAGCGCGGCGAACGTCGGCAGAATATCGACCGAGACCGCCAACTCGCCGCTGACCGTGCCCGCGGGCACGCGGCCGGGTTGACGGGCGACAAAACAGACGCGGTGGCCGCCTTCCCAGGTCGTTCCCTTGCCTCCGCGCAGCGGCGCGTTGTCGGCGCCGTGGCGGGTTGCCCCGCCGTTGTCGGAAGTGAAGATCGTCAGGGTCTTCTCGTCTATGCCCAGTTCCTTGAGCTTGCCCAGTATCTCGCCGGTCGACCAGTCGATTTCCTCGACGGCGTCGCCCCACTTGCCGTTTTTCGATTTGCCGGCGAACCGCGCCGACGCGTATTGCGGCCAGTGCGGCATCGTATGCGCCAAATACAGGAAAAACGGCCCCTCTTTGTGGGTTTCAATGAAGCGCAGCGCTTCTTCGGTGTAACGCCGCGTAATCTGCCTCTGGTCGGGTTCTTGCTCGATCACCTCTTCCCTGCGCAGCAGCGGGAGCGGCGGATAAACGTACGGCTTGCGCCTGGAGTCGTGCCCCATGTCATTGGAATAGGGAATGCCGAAATACGAATCGAAACCCTGCCGCGTCGGCAGAAACTCACGCTGGTCGCCGAGATGCCATTTGCCGACGGCGCCCGTCTTGTAGCCCGCTTCTCGAAGGACTTCCGCGATGGTGATCTCGTCCGGGTGCAAGCCTTCTTGATTGCCGGGGAAGAGCACCCAGCGGCCCTGCTCGTTTTCGTCCAGTCCGACTCGGCGGGGATAGCTGCCGGTCATCAGCGAGCTGCGCGAGGGCGTGCAAACGTTGGCGGTTACATAAAAGTCAGTCAACTTGCGGCCTTCGGAGGCCATGCGGTCGAGATGCGGCGTGCGATGGAGTTTCGACCCGAAGGGGCCGATGTCCGCGTAGCCTAGATCGTCTACGAAAATCAGCACGAAATTCGGCCGGTCCGCCGCCGGCGCGACAGCGGCCGGCAAGAGCAGGGACAGGGTGAAAAAGACGTTCTTCATGGGTTCGAACCCGACCTCCATTCGATCCGGGCATGAAAGAAGGCTCCATGCCCGTACCAGGATAGCCCGCTTCGCCGCGGTGGGCGATCTAGGCATCGGGCGCCGCTTTCACTGCTATGATCTTTGGGGAATCGCATGGCGTCCCGAGCGAAATTTGGATTCTCAAAACCGGCCGCGGGGATATTCCTCGCCGCCGTCATCTGCGTGCTGGGCATGACTCTCGTCCTTCAACCCGCCTCGGCGGAAGAGGGCGGCGTCCCCCGCGCCTGGAACGGCCGGCCCGACCTCAACGGTATCTGGCAGGCGATCGGAACGGCTCACTGGGATCTCGAGGATCACCCGTCGGCGCCGGGTCACCCGGACCTGGGCGCGATCGGCGCAGTCCCGCCGGGTCAGGGCGTCGTCGTCGGGGGCGAGATTCCTTACAACGACGCGGGGAGGGCGCAAAAGCAGCGCAACTTCGAGAAGCGCGCAACCGACGATCCCGAAGCCAGGTGCTTCCTGCCCGGAGTGCCCCGCGCCACGTATTTGCCGTACCCGTTCCAAATCGTCCAGGGCGACAAGAAGATCATGTTCGTCTACGGTTTCGCCGAGGCCAACCGCACGGTCCACATGGACAAGGAGAACCCCGAGCCGCCGCCTCTGGACTCCTGGATGGGCCGCTCCCACGGCCGTTGGGAGGGCGAAACGCTGGTTGTCGACGTCGAGGGATTCAACGGCGAAGCATGGTTCGACCGGGCCGGCAACTTTGCCGGTCCGGGGCTGAAAGTCCGCGAACGCTACACGCCCATGAGCAAGAACGCACTGTTGTACGAAGCGACTCTCGAAGACCCCGCGGTGTTCACCCGCCCCTGGAAAATCCGCATGCCGCTTTACCGCCGGCTCGAAGAAAACGCGCGGGTGCTGGAGTTCAAGTGCGTCGAATATGCGGAAGATCTTGTTTACGGCCATCTACGCAGGGAGCCGACCCGATGACAGTCAAACACGTTGCCCTACTGCCGATCGTTTTTGCAGCGCCGGCCTTGGCGCAAAGCACGGCGCGCGCAGCGGACGCGCAGTATCACCACGTTCATATCACGGCGGCGAGTCCGTCCGAGGCGGTCGGCTGGTACGCGAAATACCTCGATTGCGCTCCGGCCGCCGGCCGCAACGATGCCGCGGATTGCGGCGGCGTCGAGTTGGTTTTTGTCGCGCAGGCCACGATGGGCGGCACGCAGGGCACCGGCGTGAACCATATCGGCTTCGCCTACGCCGATCTCGCCGCCAAAATGGCCGAGCTTGAAGCCGTCGGCGTGCGCGGCTCGGGAGTGCGGCTGCAGCGCTTCGACGACGGGTCGACTCTGCGCGACGTTCCCGGCCTTTTCAAGCACGGCTTCATCTTCGATCCTTGGGGGACGCGCATCGAATTGGTCGAAGACAGCGGGCGTCAGGGCTTCCATCATGTCCATCTGAGCGCCGCCGATCCCGCGGCCGCGCTGGCCTGGTACCGCGAGACGTTCGGCGGCAAGGCCGGCAAGCTGCGGGGCAAGCTCGACGGGCTGCTGCTGGGAAATGTCTGGCTGCTCGCGGCGCAGCATCCCGCGGGCGCCCCGGCGCCGACCCGCGGGCGCGCGGTCGATCATATCGGTTTCGCGCTGCCCAATCTGAGCGAGGCTGCCCGGAAGCTGCGCAAGCGCGGCGTCGCCTTCCAGGAAGAGCCTGCCGTGCCGGAAAACGCCCGCTCCTCGGCCAAGCGCGCCTACCTGGTCGGGCCGGACAGCGTCCGCATCGCCTTCGTCGAGCCGGGATTCGCCGGAGTCGAGACCGCGCCGGCAGCGGCCGCGGCGCGCGAAGAACGTGAGCCGTATGACGTTCCGCGGACGCCCTGGGGCGAACCCGATCTGCAGGGCGTCTGGACCGGCAACGCCGCTCACGGCATTCCGCTCGAGAGGCCCTTGGACCTGGCCGACGTCCAGGCGCTGACCGCCGAGCAAGCGGCTGCCCGCCGCGAACGCGGCACGCTCGGCAGCATCTGGGGATACGAGCGCGAATGGCGCGACACTACCCTGGACTACGACAAAATGACTCCCTCCAGACAGGTCGCGATGATCGTCGATCCGCCCGACGGCCGCCTGCCGGAGATGACCCCCGACGGCAAACGCATTGCCGAAGAAGCGCGCCGAGCGCGGGAACGCTATACCAAGACGCCCCCTGCCGGGCCGGAGGACATGACCCCGTACGTCCGCTGCATCACCCGCGGACTGCCCGGCATGATGATGCCTTCGATCTACAACAACGGACTCCAAATCGTCCAGGGACCCCGGTTACGTCGCCATCCAGAAGGAAATGATCCACGAAACCCGCGTCATCCCCACCAGACCGCGGCAGCCGGTCGGCCCGAAACTGACGACGTGGCTGGGCGACCCGCAAGGGCGTTGGGAGGACGGCGCGCTGGTCATCGAGACGAACCGCTTCAATGGCAAAAGCTCGTACCGCGGATCGACCGCCGGCATGAAGCTGACCGAGCGCGTTACGCGCATCGGCCCGACGAAGCTCGAATACCGCTTCACCGTCGACGACCCGGCCGTTTGGGCCCGTCCCTGGACCGCCCGATTCGTCTTCGACCTCGACAACGACCAGTACGAGCTGGTCGAGTACGCCTGCCACGAGGGCAACTACGGCATGTTCAACATTCTCAGCGGCGCCAGGGCAAGAGACAAAGAGGCTGCCGGCGCCGGAGGACGATAATAAGATGAATCTCATGCGCAAGAAAACAGCCTTGGCCTGCGCCGCGCTTTGCCTGGGAACGCTCGCTGCATCCGTCCCCATCGCGGCGCACCACGCGTTCTCGTCCGAATTCGACGCTGCCAAGCCGGTGCGCCTGCGCGGGAAAATCACCCGCATGGAGTGGCTCAATCCTCACTCCTGGATGCACGTCGAAGTCGAGAAGGACGGCGTCGCCGTCGTCTGGATGATCGAAGCCGGCCCGCCGGGCGCGCTGGTGCGGCGCGGCTGGCGGAAGGACTCCGTCAAACCCGGCGTCGAGGTTCTGGTCGAGGGCTATCAGGCGATCGACGGCAGTAACAGAGCCAACGGCCGCGACGTGACTCTGCCGGACGGCACCCGCCTGTTCGCCGGCTCTTCGGGTACGGGCGCTCCATACGACGATCCGCGCTCTGCCGACAGCCGCCGCTAGCGCGGCGGGAGTTGCGTTAGCATGGCCTGATGGCGAAGAAGGTTGTCGAGCCCCGGAACGAAGAGGAACGGAAACGCCGCCTGAGTAAAATCCTGCGCCGGCTCAACATCGACTATCCCCAGGCCGAATGCGCCCTGCGCCACAACAGCGCTTGGGAATTGCTCGTGGCCACCATCCTCTCCGCGCAGTGTACCGATGTTCGGGTTAACAAGGTTACGCCCGCGCTGTTCGAGCGCTACCCGACGGTTGAGACGATGGCGGCGGCGCCCGTGGAAGAAATCGAGGAGTTGGTCAGGACCACCGGCTTCTTCCGCAACAAAGCCAAATCGCTCAAGGGGGCGGCGCAAAAAATCGTTTCCGAATTCGGCGGCGCGGCGCCGGCCACTCTCGACGAGTTGCTGACGCTGCCCGGAGTCGCCCGCAAGACCGCGAACGTGGTCATGGGCAGTTGGTTCAACAAGGCGACCGGCGTCGTCGTCGATACGCATGTGCAAAGGATTTCGAAGCGCCTGGACCTGACCCGCCAAAACGACCCCAAGAAAATCGAACGGGACCTCATGGCCGTGCTGCCCCGAAAACGCTGGATCCTCTATTCGCATCAGATCATTCATCACGGCCGCCAAGTCTGCGCCGCCCGCAAACCCAAGTGCGGGGAATGCAGGTTGAACGATCTCTGCTATGCCGACGATAAGGTCGGCTGATCCCGCCGCAGCCGCTCAGCGGCCGCCGCGCAGGGCCAAATTCAGTCGCCGCAACCAAAAAAAGATGCCCAACCACCGTTTTGTGGTTGCATTTGGGGAACGGGACTGTTACTTTAGAGGAGTGCCCTTGAGGCGTAAGGGTTTTTGTCGCCTGAAAACGCTTTGAGGGGACGGGCCGATGCAAGCGGAGCCGCTTGAAAGAATCGGCTTGGGTGGCTGAACTTCAGTTTTTGGCGGTGCGCGATTTTTGGGCTGCTAACTCCGGCCCGGGAGTCCATGACGCCAAATCAGTGAGGCCGGGCCGCCGAGGGGATTGCGAAAGTTCTTGGGAACGAGTAGCGAGGCGATCCTTGGGGGCGTCGATCTTTGACAGATTGATTGGACGTGCAGTTTTTTTCGTCAGATTTCGAGTTTGAAGTCGGAGCGAACAAACTCTATGCGTTTGCCTCAACCGTCCTTGGGGACAACCGAGGCTGAACACTTTTACTCGAGAGTTTGATCCCGGCTCAGAATCAACGCTGGCGGCGCGCTTAACACATGCAAGTCGAACGAGAAAGTCCTCTTCGGAGGGCGAGTACAGTGGCGAACGGGTGAGTAACACGTGGGTTACCTGCCCTTGAGTGGGGAATAACTCTGGGAAACCGGAGCTAATACCGCATACGACCCTTCGGGGTGAAAGCTTTATGCGCTCGAGGATGGGCCCGCGGTCGATTAGTTTGTTGGTGGGGTAACGGCCTACCAAGGCGACGATCGATAGCCGGCCTGAGAGGGCACACGGCCACACTGGCACTGAGACACGGGCCAGACTCCTACGGGAGGCAGCAGTGGGGAATCTTGGACAATGGGGGCAACCCTGATCCAGCGACGCCGCGTGATCGATGAAGGCCTTCGGGTCGTAAAGATCTTTCAGCGGGGACTATGATGAAGGTACCCGCAGAAGCAGGAGCGGCTAACTACGTGCCA
>CBDCCP010000003.1:992500-1043749 GCA_965214915.1 Bryobacterales bacterium
ACGGCTTGGATGAACTGAGGGTAGGGGTGAAAGGCTAATCAAATTCCGTGATGGCTCGTTCTCTCCGAAATAGCTTTAGGGCTAGCCTCGTGTATGCGCGGCGGTGGTAGGCCTCTGGATGGACTAGGGGGTTTCACAACTTACCGAATCCAACTAAAGTACGAATGCCGCTGACGAAGGAGCACGGGAGTCAGACTGCGGGGGCTAAGCTTCGTAGTCGAGAGGAAAACAGTCCAGACCGCCGGCTAAGGTCCCTAAACAACACTAAGTGGGTAAGGAAGTCAAGTCGCTCAGACAGCCAGGAGGTTGGCTTAGAAGCAGCCATCCTTTAAAGAAAGCGTAATAGCTCACTGGTCAAGCGCCTTGGCGCCGAAAATGTATCGGGGCTCAAGTGTTGTGCCGAAGCCGCGGATTCCTCGCCCCCTCGGGGGCAGGGATGGTAGGAGAGCGTTCCTGCAGCATTGAAGTCGGACCGTGAGGACCGGTGGAGCGGCAGGAAGTGACTCTGCCAGCATTAGTAGCGAGAAGCCAGGTGAGAATCCTGGCCGCCGAAAGTCTAAGGTTTCCCGGGGAAGGTTAATCCGCCCGGGGTTAGTCGGGTCCTAAGGTCAGGCCGAAAGGCGTAGCCGATGGATGCGCGGTTAATATTCCGCGACCGCCTTCGATCGTTTGACGATGGGGTGACGCAGGAAGTCAAGCAGGATGGGTGATGGATATCCCATTTGGTCGTCTCAAGGCGCCCGGGCAGGCAAATCCACCCGGGAATACGCCGAGGGCGAACGCGAACCCGCAAGGGTGTAAAGCTGCGTAGCTACACTGCCAGGAAAACCCTCTAAGGAGATTGAAGGCGCCCGTACCGCAAACGGACACACGTAGACGGGATGAGTATTCTCAGGCGCTCGGGTGATGGGTTGTTCAGGAACTCGGCAAAATGGCTCCGTAACTTCGGGAGAAGGAGTGCCCCTCGCAAGAGGGGCCGCAGTGAAATGGCTCAGGCGACTGTTTAGCAAAAACACAGGTCTCTGCAAAGTCGAAAACGACGTATAGGGGCTGACGCCTGCCCGGTGCCGGAAGGTTAAGAGGAGAGGTTAGCTTCGGCGAAGCTTTGAATCGAAGCCCCGGTGAACGGCGGCCGTAACTATAACGGTCCTAAGGTAGCGAAATTCCTTGTCGGGTAAGTTCCGACCTGCACGAATGGCGTAACGATCTGAGCACTGTCTTAACAACCCGCCCGGCGAAGTTGTGGTACCGGTGAAGACGCCGGTTACCCGCCAAAGGACGGAAAGACCCCGTGCACCTTTACTACAGCTTAACAGTGATTTATGGCATAGCTTGCGCAGGATAGGTGGGAGGCTTTGAAACCGGGCTTTCGGGCTCGGTGGAGCCGCCCTTGAGATACCACCCTGGTTATGCTGTGAGTCTAACCTAGGGCCGTGAATCCGGTCCAGGGACACTGTTTGGCGGGTAGTTTGACTGGGGCGGTCGCCTCCCAAAATGTAACGGAGGCGCACGAAGCTCGGCTCAGGCTGTTTGGAAATCAGCCGTAGAGCGCAATGGTATAAGCCGGGTTAACTGCGAGACCTACAAGTCGAGCAGGTGCGAAAGCAGGTCATAGTGATCCGGCGGTCCCGCATGGAAGGGCCGTCGCTCAACGGATAAAAGGTACGCCGGGGATAACAGGCTGATCCGGGCCAAGAGTTCATATCGACGCCCGGGTTTGGCACCTCGATGTCGGCTCATCGCATCCTGGGGGTGAAGAAGCTCCCAAGGGTTAGGCTGTTCGCCTATTAAAGCGGTACGCGAGCTGGGTTCAGAACGTCGCGAGACAGTTCGGTCCCTATCCTTGGTGGGCGTAGGAAATTTGAGGGAGACTGCTTTTAGTACGAGAGGACCGAAGCGGATGAACCTCTTGTGAGCCTGTTGTCGCGCCAGCGGCATAGCAGGGTAGCGAAGTTCAGCAGGGATAAGCGCTGAAAGCATATAAGCGCGAAACCCGTCCCAAGATTAGATTTCCCTGAAGGGCACTTGCAGACGACAAGTTCGATAGGACGGATGTGAAAGCGTGGCGACACGTGAAGCTAACCGTTACTAATCGCCCGTTCGGCTTGACCACGAAATTTACCCCGAGCTAAATCCGCTCGGACGCTTCTTGCAAAAAGCGATTGCTCATTCCTTCGATAGCCGTTCGCTCCCGCCCGCGGCAAAGCGCGGAGAGCGCGCGGCCAAGAGTTTCGGGTGGCTCTAGCGAGGAGGCCACACCCGTTCCCATCCCGAACACGGTAGTTAAGCTCCTCAGCCCCGATGGTACTGCGCGGGCAACTGCGTGGGAGAGTAGGACGCTGCCCGATTTTATTCGAGCAAGGCCCGGCTGTCGGATCGACGGCGCCGGGCCTTCGCGTTTCGATTCGACCGCGGCAAGCCGCCATGCTCGCGTGTGGCGCCGCAGAGGCGAAAGCGGCATAATGTTCGGCATGCGCCCCGCTCTTGCCCTACCTTGGCTGCTTCTCGCGGCCGGTGTCCCGCTCGCCGCTCAACCGGAGGGATGGACGCGGCCCTTTCCGGGGCATCGCGTGATCGGCAACCTCTACGCCGTCGGCTCCTACGACCTCGGGGTCTTTCTGATTACGTCGCCGGAGGGGCATATCTTGATCAATACGGGGCTCGAGAGCTCGACGCCGCTGATCCGCAAGAATATCGAGTCGGTGGGATTCAGACTGGAAGACGTCAAAATCCTGCTGACGATGCAGTCGCATTGGGATCACACGGCCGCGCTTGCCGAAATCAAGGAAATTACCGGCGCGGAGATGTGGGCGACCGCGGACGACGCGCGCGTGCTGGAAGATGGCGGCTTCAGCGATCCGCATTTCGGCGGCAAGCAGTCGTTCAAGCCGGTCAAGGCGGACCGGATCGTCGCGGACGGCGAAGTCATCGAGCTGGGCGGGACGCGGCTGACCGTAGTGGAAACGCCGGGACACACCGAAGGCAGTTCGAGCTACACGATGAAGGTGCGCGAAGGCGGCCGCGAGTATGACGTAGCGATCGCCAACATGGCTACGATCAACCGCGGCAAGAGGCTGGTCGTCAATCCGACTTACGCCGGCGTGGCGGACGATTTCGCCGAAACGTTCCGCAAGCAGAAGGCGTTGCCGGTTGACGTGTGGGTCGCGGCGCACGGCGGGCAGTACGGGCTGCACGAGAAATACAAACCGGGGCAGACTTATGACCCCGAGGCATTTGTGGACCCGCAAGGCTTCCGGGCGGCGGTGGAACGCTACGAGAAGCTCTATCTCGAGCAGTTGGCGGCGGAGCGGCGTTAACTCCGCCAATTCTCGGCCGCGCCGGCCGCGTGATAGGCTGGAATGCGGAGTTTTCGATGCCCCGCTTGGTCTTTGTCTATCTCGCTTTCCTGATTGCATTCGCGGCCGCTCCCGCCGGACGGGCGGATTGGCAGCCCGTCGAAGGACAGATGCTGAGCCGGTTCGCCAAAGATGTGACGGTCGATACGGCTTGGCGCGAGTACCCTCGGCCGCAGATGGTGCGCTCGCGCTGGCGCAATCTCAACGGCCTTTGGGAGTACGCGCTGACATCGAAAGACGCGCCGCGGCCGGATGCCTTCGACGGCGAGATACTGGTTCCGTTTCCGATCGAATCGGCGCTGTCGGGCGTGAAGACGGTCCCCGGCGCGGAGCGGCGGCTCTGGTACCGGCGAAAATTCACGGTCCCGCCCGAGTGGTCCGAGGATCGCGTCATCCTGCATTTCGGCGCCGTCGATTGGCATGCGGTCGTATCCGTCAACGGCAAGACCGTCGGGGAACACAAAGGCGGCTACACGCCGTTCCACTTCGATATTACGGATGCGCTCGCCGGCGAGGGCGAACAGGAGCTCGTTGTCTCCGTTTGGGACCCGACGGACACCTGGACGCAGGCCCGCGGCAAGCAGGTCAGCGAGCCCGGAGGCATCTGGTACACCTCGGTCACCGGCATTTGGCAGACGGTATGGCTGGAGCCCGTGCCGGCCGAGTCTATCGAAGCGGTATCCATCGTTGCGGATATCGACAGCCGGACCGTTCGGCTGCATGTCTCCACGCGGGGCCGGGACGCGGGAATGCAAGTGCGCGCCGCGGTTTACGCCGAAGGCCGAAAAATCGCCCAGGGAAGCGGCCCGCCGAATCGACCGCTGACGCTGACGATTGCAAGCCCCCTCCTCTGGACGCCCGATTCTCCGTATCTCTACGACCTCGACATTCAGTTGACTCGCGGCCAGGATGCGGTGGATCGGGTCGGCAGCTACTTCGCCATGCGCAAGGTCTCGCTGGGCAAAGACGACCGCGGGTTTACGCGGCTGATGCTGAACGACCGCCCCGTCTTCATGTTGGGGCCGCTCGATCAGGGTTGGTGGCCCGACGGCCTTTATACCGCTCCGACGGACGAAGCGTTGCGCTACGACATCGAAGTTACCAAAAAGCTCGGCTTCAATATGGCCAGGAAGCATGTCAAGGTCGAGCCGGCGCGCTGGTACTACCATTGCGACCGTCTGGGCCTGATGGTCTGGCAAGACATGCCGAACGGCAATCTGCGCCGCGGCAGTCCGAACAATCTGCGGGTGGCGCCCGACGCGGCCCAGGACGCCGCGCGTCCGGCCGATTCCGCGCAACAGTTCGAAACCGAACTGGCCGAGCTGATCGATTCCTTCTCGTTTTTCCCTTCGATCGTCAGTTGGGTTCCCTTTAACGAAGGCTGGGGTCAATACGACAGCGAGCGAATCGCCGAATGGATAGAAAAGCGCGACCCCTCGCGTCTCGTCAACGCCAACAGCGGCTGGACCGACCGCGGAGTCGGCCATGTTTACGACACGCACATGTACCCGGGGCCCGGCATGGAGCACGTCTCGCCGGAACGCGCTACCTTGCTGGGCGAATTCGGCGGCCTCGGCTGGCCGGTCGACGGTCATTTGTGGTGGAACAAGCGCAATTGGGGCTACCGCACCTATTACAGTCGGGAAACGGTCAACGAAAAATACCTTGAAGTCGTCGGCAACGTCATCGGTCCGATCGGACACGGCTTGGCCGCGGCGGTCTATACCCAGACCACCGATGTCGAAGGCGAAGTCAACGGCCTGATGACTTACGACCGCGAAATCGTCAAATTCGACGAAGCGAAGCTGCGCCGTCTCCACGACCGGCTTTACGCGGCGGCCGGCCGCGCCAAGGTATTGCTGAAGACCTCCGAGCACCGGCCGCAGACGTGGCGCTACCGTTTCAAGGAACCCAAGGGCGGCTGGCATTCGATCGGCGCCAAGAACGGCGGCTGGAAGCAGGGGCCGGCGCCGTTTCAATCCGGCAAGGATTCTCTTTTCCCGACCGGGACCACGTGGCCGAAAGGCCCGATCTGGATGCGCAAGTCGTTCGAGTTGGCGGCAGCCCCCGGCAACCTGTGGCTCGAGGCTTACCACGCGGTCGACAAGGGCGTGATTTACCTGAACGGCAAAAAGGCGTTCGACTTCGAGGGAACCCGCCCGGCGCGCAGACACTATCACCACCTGGACCTGAGCGAACACGCCGGCCTGCTGCGCAAGGGAGAAAACGTGCTCGCCGTGACCGGAGAGTTCTCGGAAGAAACTCGCGGCCTCGATTTCGGGCTGTACACGCTGGAGTAAGACGCGGTTTCCTTGCAGCCGCGCGCCAACGATGCGTTCGCGAGCTTCCATGCACGAACTGCCGACACTGGAGAAAAAGGTCGCCAAGCTCCTGCGCGAAGGCGCCGTGATTCCGGCGCATCCGCTGGCGCTGAACTCCCGGCGCAAGCTCGACGAGCGCCGCCAGCGGGCGCTGACGCGCTATTACCTGGCCGCCGGAGCGGGCGGACTGGCGGTCGGCGTTCACACCACGCAATTCGCCATCCGCGACCCGCAAGTCGGACTTTTTCAACCGGTTCTCCAGCTCGCGGCCGAAACCATCGACGAATTCGAGCGCAGCGAGCGGCAGCCTCCCGTCATTCGCATCGCGGGCATCTGCGGACAAACGCAGCAAGCGGTTCGCGAAGCGCAAATCGCCGCCGATCTCGGCTACCACCTCGGACTGCTCAGCTTTGCGGCGTTTCCCGAAGCGGATACGAGATCTCTGCTTGCTCACGCGCGGGCCGTCGCCGAGGTCATTCCGTTGATGGGTTTTTATTTGCAACCGGCAGTCGGAGGGCGGGTATTGCCCTACGGGTTCTGGCGCGAGTTCGCGGCGATCGAGAACGCCGCGGCGATCAAGGTCGCTCCATTCGACCGCTACCGGACGCTCGACGTCGTGCGGGCGGTGATGGAGTCCGACCGGCATAAGGAAATCGCTCTCTATACCGGAAACGACGACCACATCATCGGCGACTTGCTGGCGGTTTATGAAGCCCCCGGTAAGCGCCAACCGCGCTCGGCGCGTTTCGTGGGCGGACTGCTGGGGCACTGGGCCGTTTGGACCCGCCGCGCTTACGACTATTGGCGGGAGTGCCGCCGGCCGGCGTCCGACCGGCGGCTGCCGATCCCCGAATCCCTGCCGGCGCTGGCGAACCAGGTCACCGACGCCAACGCGGCGTTCTTCGATGCGCGCAACAACTTCGCAGGCTGCATTCCCGGCATCCATGAAGTGCTGCGGCGCCAGGGACTGCTCGCGGGGGTTTGGCTCCTGGATGAAAACGAGGTTCTTTCCCCGGGGCAGATCGACGAGATCGATCGCGTCCACGCGGCGTATCCGCACCTCGACGATTCGCTTTTCGTCGCCGAGCATCTCGACGAGTGGTTAAGGTGAGGGGGCGTCACGGACGCTGAACATGGCAGTCACGAGAAGGCGGTTTCTTGAGTCTTGCGCGCCGTTTGCCGCAGCCAACCGCATTTTCGGTCAATACGCCGGCGGAGCGAACCGCGACCGGTTCGGAGGCTGGCGGGGGAAGACGTTCGAGGGGACCGGTTTTTTCCGTTTGGAGCACGACGAGCGCCGCTGCTGGATGGTTTCTCCCGCAGGGAATGCTTTTCTGATTCACGGCATCGACCACGTCGATCTTGAACGCATCGGCAGGGACTACAACCGGCGGCATTGGGAGCGCGAACTGGGTGTGGCGGAGAATGCCGGACGCTCGGAGCGGCTCCGTGCCTTTTACAGGCGGAAGGTAGCCCGCGACCGCGGTTATCTTGGATTCAACTGCCTGTACAGCCACAACCCGCCCGCCGGCATCGATGTGTGTCCGTACATTCCGCGGGCGAGGACGTTGGAGATCGAGTACTGGAGGACCCGCACCGACGCATTTCGAGAAGAGAATTTTCTCGATGTCTTCACGAAATACTTTGTCGGCCGCTGCAAAGAAACCGCCCGGCGCATGGCCGACGCGGGTCGCGTCGAGGATCCCTGGGTGCTCGCGCATGCGCTGACCGACAGCCCGGTCCTGACGCCTGCCGAAGCCCGGCCGTTCGGGCCAGGTTTCTACCATAAACCTCTCCCGGGTACGACGACGTGGCCGGTGCGCCTGCGCAATCTCGGCGCGCGCGCGGCGGGCAAACGGGCTTACGTCAGCTTGATGCGGAAACGCTATGGGAATGACATCGCCGAGTTCAACGGCGCTTACAATACGGCCCTCGGGTCATGGGATGCGCTGGCGGCGGCGGAGAAGTGGCGCCTGCGCGCCGATACGAGCGGCAACATCCATGAGGAGCGCGACAACCACGCTTTTTTACTGGAAATTCTCGACAAGGCATGGGGCGCGCAAGTCCGCGCGCTGCGCTCCCGCGATCCGAATCATCTAATTTTCGGAGACACGCTCAATCTCAACTCTCCGCTGGACGACGACATCATCCAGCTCTACGCGAAGCATTTTCCGGTCGTCGTTTACCAGTATTACGGCGCGACCCGGCAGGACCACATCCTGGTGATGGACCGCCTTCGACGCTTGACCGGCGGCATGCCGGTTTTCTGCGCCGACAGCAACTGGAGCGTGCGCCGGCCTCCGCACATGCCCGACCCGCTCGGGCCGCAGTGCGCGAGCTATGAGATCGCGGCTGAACGACTGTCCGAGGCGTACCGCGCCGCATTCGCTCGACCCGATTTCCTCGGCTGGGGATGGTGCGGCTGGATGGATCAATGGGAGTCCGTCGAGCCCTACAAGCAGCACGGCGGTCTTCAGGACGCTTTTGGAAACTGGCATCAGCCGTTGGCCGGCGCGTTCAGGGAATTCGGCAAACAAATGTACGCCGTTGCAAACTGAGAACCTTCCGGGTTTACGGCAGGAACGGCCGCGGGGCGGGGGATCTCAGTTGGCGGGAGAGCCGCCGGCCGGCGTCCGACCGGCGGCTGCCGATCCCCGAATCCCTGCCGGCGCTGGCGAACCAGATCACCGACGCCAACGCGGCGTTCTTCGCTGCGCAGCACGACTTCGCAGGCTGCATTCCCGGCATCCATGAGGTTCTGCGGCGCCAGGGCCTGCTCGCGGGGGTTTGGCTCGTGGATGAAAACGAAGTCCTGTCTCCGGGACAGAGCGACGAGATCGACCGCGTCCACGCGGCGTATGCGCACCTCGACGATTCGCTTTTCGTCGCCGAGCGTCTCGACGAATGGTTGCGATGAGCTCACACGCGCCGCGTGCGAAAATCGGACCGTGAAATTCTCCCTCTTCGCGCACATGGAACGCCTGAGTGCGGAAGAAACGCACGAAGATCTCTACAGGCAATACGTGGAGCTTTGCGAGATGGCCGACGCCGGCGGCATGCGCGCCATCTGGGTCGGCGAGCACCACGGCATGGACTTCACCATCGCGCCGAACCCGTTCCTGAACCTGGTGGACCTGGCGCGTCGAACGCGCAGCGTGCGGCTCGGCACGGGGACGGTGATCGCCCCCTTTTGGCATCCGATCAAGCTTGCCGGTGAGGCGGCGATGGCGGACATCATCACTGGGGGGCGGCTGGAAATCGGTATCGCGCGCGGCGCCTACCGCTTCGAGTACGAGCGCCTGCTCCCGGGTCTCGATGCGATGGGGGCGGGGCTGCGCCTGCGCGAGTTGGTCCCTGCTGTGAAGAAGCTTTGGGAGGGCGACTATGCGCACGACGGCGAATATTGGCAGTTCCCCTCCACCACCTCCGCGCCGAAGCCGGTTCAGCGGCCGCATCCGCCGATCTGGATCGCGGCGCGCGGCCCGGACAGCCACGAATTCGCGGTGGCCAACGGCTGCAACGTGCAATGCACGCCGCTGTGGCTCGGCGACGACGAGGTGCGCAGCTTGATGCAGCGGTTCAACAACGCGTGCGCGAAACACCCGGGCCGTCCGCGCCCGCGGATCATGCTGCTCCGCCACACCTATGTCGGCGGCAGCGAGAGAGACGTAGAGCAGGGGGCGCAGGAAATCAGCCGTTTCTACTGCTATTTCAGCGCGTGGTTTCAGAACGCGCGCCCCATTCGTCAGGGGCTCATTGAGCCTCTCGGAGACGAAGAGATAGCCAAGCTCGAGATGTATTCGCCGGCGAACATGCGCGCGAACAACGTTATCGGCGAACCGGAGGAAGCGATCGCGCGGTTGAGGGTTTATGAGGCGCTCGGATTCGACGAGTACTCGCTGTGGATCGACAGCGGTATGAGCTTCGAGCGCAAGCGCGCCTCGCTCGACCGCTTCATCCGCGAGGTTATGCCCGCTTTCGCGAACGGCGGGTGAAGCGCTTCGGGGCGGCGCTGGGCGCGGCGGGCTTACGGCAGAAACGGCCGCGGGTCGGAGGATTTCAGTTGCCGGGACGGAAAACGGCGCCGCATCACGCCGCGGCCGGCATGAGTTGTCTGCTGCGCGGTGTAATGACGCACTTCGTGGGCGGCGACTCTGGCCAGCGCTCTGCCGACGACGCTCCAGTCGTTGGCGCGCGTGAATTCCATTACGGGGTCGACGAAGACGGCCAGCGGAGGCAGCACCGCGCCGCCCCGGCGCCGAGCCGCGCCGAGCACGTCGGGCGGCATGCCCTCGCGGCGGCTCTCGAGGGTAACGCGGAGCAGGTCGGCGCCGCAATCGCGCCAGCGCAAGCGGATCTGCTCGCGGGCCAGCAGGAACTCGAATTCACGATGAAAGGCCGCCCGCGCCGGGTAGCTTAGAGAGACCCGGTCGTCCATGCAAACTTCCCACGCGGAAGCAACCGGCGCCACGCACAAGAAAACAACGGGCGCCAATAACTGGAGTGCCCGCCAAGTCAACTTAACTAGATTTTAATCGCTCCTTAATCTCTTTGTCAAGAAACTTGGCGGGCATTCCACGGACTTTCGCGATTTTGCTACGGCATCATGCGCTCCTTGCCCAACGTGCGGCGCAGCAAGCCGATTTGGCCCAAGTGATAGGCTTCGTGGAACGCTATGGCGGTGAGCATCGAACCCACGGTTTCATCCGGATTGTTTAGCGGGTTGTCCGGGACGGGACGGGCGAAAGTTTCCTCGTCGGCTTCCTGCAGCGCAGCGGTCAGCGGCTCCTGGAGAGCCATGAAGTTGTCGCGGAGCTCGTCGAGAGGGAGCGCCTCTGCCGGGTCGGTCAGCGGCGGCCGGCCGTTCTTGTAGCGGTCGAATTTGCCGGCGGGGTAAACCGGGGTCTTGCCCAGGAGGGCGAGAGCGTCGTTGCGGGCCTTGACCAGATGGCCGAGAATCCAGTTGGCGCAGTTTCCGCCTCCTTGCGGCGGGACGAGACTCTCTTCGTGGCTGATTTCTGCGAAGTTTGCGGCGCAGACTTTCGCTCCCAGATCGTGTTGGGCGATCAAAGTGTCGATATTCATTTCTTTTCTCCTCATAGTTGGTTGGGGGTTGGTTTCCTCCGCTTCTTCTTTGAGACGAAGGAGACGGTCGGACCAGAGGTCCGCGAAGCGATTGACCCAGCGTTCGTAGATTTGCCGAATCGGAACGGCGTTGAGCGAGTTCACGCGGAGTCTCCCCGACTCGCGCGTTTGCACCAGCCCGGAGGCGCGCAAGACCTCGAGATGCTTCATCACTCCAAAGCGGGTCAGCTTGGGGAATGCCTGCACGATCTCCGTTGTTGTGCGGGGGCCGTTGCGCAGAAGGTCGAGTATCGCCCGGCGCGTGGGGTCGGCCAGCGCCTTCCAGACCTTGTCGAGTTCTTCCAACGTTCCTCCTGCGGCGGTTATGCGCAGTCTTTCTTCACGGCATCGAGCATGTGTTTCCAGCCTTCGCCGAGACCCCGGCGGTGATCCGGCTCGATCATGCCAACGGCGCGGTGGCGCAGAGTGACCTTGGACCCGCCGGAGGTTTCTTCAACTTTGACCTCCAGATGGTTGTTGGCCGGATAGGACATGAACATGGGGCCGTTCAACTCCAGAAGCGCCGCCGGCTTGATGACCTGGACGAATCCCCAGAGGTGCCCGATGCCGTTGCCCCGGTCGCGGTACCAGCGTCCGCCCGGCCGGGGTTCGAGAATCATCGACAGGGACGAGCCGTCGGGCCCGGTGCTGCCTTCGCCGAGGCGGTAGAGCAGCGCGTCGAACACTTTCTGCGGCGATGCTGCGATTTCGATGTGCTGCTCGATGTCGAGCAGCAGGTCTTTCAGATTCATTGATTTCCTCCTTAGGCTCCATTACGGAACCCGATCTATACGTGACTAAATGGTAACATAAAAATGTGTTGCTTGGCAACCCGCGGGCAAAGAGGCGAAAACGCCGGATTCCGAAGCGATTCCGCCGCGGCGGTTGACCGCGGCTTCAGCGGACAGGTAAACTCTGAAGAGAAGGGGCGTTTCCTCGCTGTCGAGATCTTTCGAGAAATGACATCGCGACAGACAAGCAGGCGGGGCGCCGGCTGGGTTTCCCTCTGTTCAGCCCGCGGCGCGGAGAGTCTTGCGGCATCCGTTCTTCCGCATGCGGATGTTCTCCCTGCCGTTGCCGCTCTTGCGGTTCCCGAGCTTGAAGCCGGTCCGTCTTCCGTCACGGCGGGCGCCGTTCCCGTGGCGGTCGTGCAGACCGGCAATTCCATTATTGTTGTCGCTGTACCGGGCCCCGGCTAGGCCTCTCGCGGTCAACGCGATCGAGAGGCTGCCGGCCGGGGCGGAACGAAAACCCGGTCGGTGGCGGCATCTTTTGTCCCGACCCTCCGCTTCAAGCGAACGTGAACGATCGATTGGCAAGAATAGAAAAACCGAGAGAACCCAGGGAGGGGAAGCCGTGGCATTCATGACAGGCGCACAGATTTTGGTGGAAAGCCTCGCGCGCGAGGGCGCCGAGGTGGTTTTTGGATATCCGGGGGGCGTGACGCTTCCGGTTTACGACGTTTTCTACGACCATCCGCTGCGGCACATTCTGGTGCGGCACGAGGAAAACGCGGCTTTCGCGGCTCAGGGTTTTGCGCGGGCCACCGGAAAAGTCGGCGTTTGCATGGCGACTTCCGGGCCGGGCGCTACGAATCTCACGACGGGGCTGGTGGACGCGCTGATGGATTCGATCCCCATCGTGGCGATTACCGGGCAGGTGCCGCAGTCGCTGATTGGCCGGGACGCGTTCCAGGAAGCGGATACGTTCGGCATCACCCGGGCGGCGACCAAGCACAACTATCTGGTCAAGGACATCGACAAGTTGGCGCAGGCGATCCATGAAGCGTTTTACATCGCCGGCAGTGGGCGGCCCGGGCCGGTGCTGGTCGATGTGACGAAAGACGTTCTTTTGAGCAAGACCCACTACGAGGCGGCGCGGGAGATGCGCCCCTTGCGGGGCTACGGGTTGAAGCTGACGCCCGAAAGCGCGGCGGTCGAAGCCGCAGTCGAGTTCCTGTGGGAGGCGGAGCGGCCGTATATCTATGCCGGCGGCGGCGTCATCTCGGCGGGGGCGCATGAGGAACTGGTGCGGTTCTCTGAAATTTTGGGCGCTCCGACAGCCCATACCGTCATGGGGCTGGGAGCGATGCCGACCGGGCATCCGAATTTCATTTCGATGCTGGGCATGCACGGCAGCTACGCGGCGAACATGGGCGTGACCGAGTGCGATGCGCTGATCGGCGTCGGGGTGCGCTTCGACGATCGCGTGACGGGGCGGCTCGACGCTTTCGCGCCGAATGCGCGCGTCCTGCACGTGGACGTGGACGAGGCGGAGATCAACAAAAACCGCCGGGCCGATGTCGGCGTGGTCGGCGACGCAAAGATCGTGCTGTGCATGCTCAACAAGCGGCTTGCGGAGACGAAGGCCGAGAAGGGCGGCGAAAACCTGGCGGCGCGCCGGGCCTGGATGGACTACATTCGCGTCTTGAAGGCCGAAAATCCGTTCGTTTATACGCCGTCTCAGGATGAGATCAAGCCGCAGTTTCTGATGGAGAAGCTCGACGCGATTGCGCAGGGCGAGGCGATCGTGACGGTCGACGTCGGCCAGCATCAGATGTGGGCCGCGCAATATATGCGCTTCAACCGGCCCCGGCTTTGGCAATCGTCCAGCGGACTGGGCTCGATGGGCTTCGGTCTGCCGGCCGCGATGGGCGCGGTAACGGCCTGTCCCGAAAAGACGGTGATCAGCATTGTGGGCGACGGCGGGTTCATGATGGCGCTGCCGGAGTTGGGCACGATCGCTTCGAACGGACTGCCGGTAAAGATCGTCGTCATGAACAACGGCACGCTGGGCATGGTGCGCCAATGGCAGCAGTTGTTCTTCAACAAGCGTTACAGTCAGGTGGAGATCAGCTCCTTTCCGAAGGCGGAGTTGCTGGGGGCGGCGTTCGGGATTCCGGCCCGGACGGTCGATAAGCCCGCGGAGCTCGACGACGCCCTCAAGGAAGCGTTTTTCGAGGCGGGCCCCTACTTGCTCAACGTCAATGTGGCGCCGGAAGAGTGCGTTTACCCGATGGTTCCCGCGGGCGGCGCCGTGAACGAGATGATTCTTGCGCCGAAGCCGCCGGCGCCGGCGCCGGTGGGCGATTAGACGGGAACAGAGGCAAGGAACGATGCAACAACTGATTTCGCTGCTCGTCGAAAACCAACCCGGAGCGCTGATGCGCGTGGCCGGAGTGCTCACCTCGCGCGGCTACAACATTGAGAGCCTGACCGTCGCCAAGACGCTCGATCCGACGCTTTCGAGCATGACCATCGTCGCCAATGTCAACGAGGAAGGCCGCGGGCTGCTGATTAAGCAGATCACCCGCCTGGTGAATGTGATCAAGGCCGTGGATCTGACCGTTTCTCACGCCGTGCGGCGGGAGTTGGCCTTAATCAAGGTTTACGTTTCGCAAGAGAATCGGGCCGGACTGTTGCGGGAAGCCGAGATTTTCCGAGCGCGGGTCGTGGATGCGGCCCCCAGTTCGTACACGCTTGAAGTTACGGGTTCGCCGGACAAGCTCGATGCTTTGATCTCGCTGCTGCACAATTACGGACAAGTGGAAATGGTGCGCTCGGGCGCAATGGCCATGGCCCGCGAGAAACAGAACAAGTTGCCGATCCCGAAGTTCGGCGAGGACGCTGTCGCCAAGCCCGTCGAGGAGCTGGCGAAGACTTGACGCAAACGGTCGAGAGTTGAATAGAAATTCTGAAAGGATTGGAACGAAGAGAATGTCGGCGATTATCTACTACGAACAAGACGGAAATCTCGATCTGCTGCGAGGCAAGAAGATTGCCGTTATCGGTTACGGCAGCCAAGGTCATGCCCATGCTCTCAATTTGCAGGAGAGCGGCCTCGACGTGGTTGTCGGTCTTTACGAGGGATCGAAGTCCTGGCCGAAGGCCGAGGCGGCGGGTCTCGAGGTCAGGACGGTCGCCGAGGCGGTGAAGAGCGCCCAGGTGGCGATGATTCTGCTGCCCGATCACATCCAGCCCGATCTCTACAAAAGCGAGATCGAGCCCAATCTGGACGCGGGCGACACGCTGATGTTCGCGCACGGATTCGCCATCCATTGGAAGGAGATTGCTCCGCCGGACAACGTGGATGTCTCGATGATCGCGCCCAAAGCCCCGGGGCACCGCGTGCGGGAATTGTTTGTCGAAGGCGTTGGCGTGCCGGGTCTGGTTGCCGTTGCGCAGGACGTTTCGGGTCGGGCCAAAGAGCAAGCATTGGCTTACGCCTTGGGGCTCGGCTGCCTCAAGGCGGGCGTGATCGAGACGACCTTCAAGGAAGAGACCGAAAGCGATCTGTTCGGCGAGCAGTCCGTGCTTTGCGGCGGGGCCGCGGAACTGGTGCGCGCCGGTTTTCAGACGTTGGTCGATGCCGGATACCAGCCGGAGATTGCCTATTTCGA
Organism: Bryobacterales bacterium; assembly: GCA_965214915.1. Taxonomy (GTDB): domain Bacteria; phylum Acidobacteriota; class Terriglobia; order Bryobacterales; family UBA6623; genus CATQHP01. Next base: position 1,007,701 of record CBDCCP010000003.1, read on the forward strand.
ATGCCTCCACGAGTTGAAGCTGATCGTCGATCTGATGTACGAGGGCGGCTTGAGCTACATGCGCTACTCGGTTTCGGATACCGCCGAGTACGGCGATTACACGCGCGGGCCGCGGGTGATCGACGACAGGGTTCGCGAGAGCATGAAGCAGGTCTTGGCCGAGATTCAGTCCGGCCGCTTCGCCAAAGAGTGGATGGACGAGAACCGCGCGGGCCGGCGCAAGTTCCTGGAGACCCGCAAGCGGCAGGAAGCGCAACTCATCGAGGAAGTCGGGGGCAGGCTGCGCGCCATGATGCCCTTCCTCAAGAAAGAGAAGCCCGAATCGACGCCGATGGCCTCGTAGCCGGGCGGCTTCAACCGATTTGTGAACCGAGGATAAATCGATGCGAGTATTCGTTTACGACACGACGCTCCGCGACGGCACACAAGGCGAGAACGTTTCGTTTTCGGTGGACGACAAGCTGTCGATCGCCCGCAAGCTGGACGCCATAGGCATCGATTACATCGAGGGCGGCTGGCCGGGGTCGAATCCCCGCGACGAAGGCTTTTTCGAGCGGGCCAAGACCGAGCTCGATCTGAAACACGCGCGGCTGACCGCCTTCGGCTCTACCCGGCACGTTGCCAACGATCCGCAAGACGACGACAACGTGCGCAAGCTGGTCGGTGCGGAAACTCCGGTCGTGACGATTTTCGGCAAAAGCTGGGACCTGCACACCGAGCGGGCGCTGCGCGTCAGCGAAGAGCAGAACCGGGAGATGATCTTTTCCACCGTCGCCTATCTCAAGGCGCTGGGCCGCGAGGTGATCTACGACGCGGAGCACTTCTTCGACGGCTACGAGTCGAACCGCGATTTCGCCTTGCGCACGCTGGAGGCGGCGCAGCGGGCGGGGGCCGACGCGCTGGTGCTTTGCGACACCAACGGCGGGACGCTGACCGCCCGCCTGGCGGAGATCGTTGCCGACGTGCGCAAGAACTTCAACGGAATCCTCGGCATTCATACCCACAACGATTCGGAGCTGGCGGTCGCCAACGCCGTCGCCGCGGTCGAGCTCGGCGCTACGCACGTGCAGGGCACGATGAACGGCTACGGCGAACGCTGCGGCAATTGCAACCTGATTCCGCTTATCTGCAACCTGGAGCTGAAGCTCGGCCACACCGTCATCGGACGCGGGAACGTCGGCAAGATGACCGGCTTCGCCAACTACATCGCGGACATGGCCAACCTGGTGCTGGCCAACGGCGCGGCGTTCGTCGGCAAGAGCGCTTTCGCCCACAAGGGCGGGATTCACGTCAGCGCCGTATTGCGCGAGGCTTCCACCTACGAGCACGTCGAGCCGGAGACCGTCGGCAACGAGCGCCGCGTTCTGGTCAGCGATCTTTCGGGCCGCAGCAACATCGCCTTCAAGCTGCAAGAGAAGGGTTGGCAAGAGAAGCTCGACGACGCGGCGCGCAAGCGCGTTCTCGCCCGCATCAAGCAGATGGAGTTCGAGGGCTACGAGCTGGAATCCGCCGACGGCTCTTTCGAGTTGCTGATCCGCCAGGCGCTGGCGCCCGATACGTATTTCTTCAAGCTCGACCGGATGCGCATGGTCACCCACAAGGCGGGGCAGGACCGCTCGCAATGCACGGTCGCCATGCGGGTCGATACTCCCGCCGGCCCGCAAGAAGCGGAGGTTTCCGCCTCGGGGCCGTTCGACGCCATCGCCGGCGCTCTGCGCCGCTGCCTGGGGCGGGTCTATCCCGCGATCGCGGACATCCGGCTGGTGGACTACAAGGTGCGCGTGCTCGATCCGGGCAAAGGCACCGCGGCCAAGGTGCGCGTGCTGATCAACTGGACGGACCATAAGGACGTGTGGACGACCGTGGGCGTCTCGGACGACGTTCTCGAAGCCAGCTGGAACGCGCTTTGCGACTCGGTGCGGCTGGAGTTGCTACGGCTGGAGGACGCCGCGCAGAGCGCCGCCGCGGGCCGGGTGAAGACGGCGTAACCGCCCGCTGAAACGGCCGGATGCTTTGTGCAATCCGGCATCAGGGCTTCGGCGGCGTCTCGGTTTCGAGGCGGGTGGCGTAGCCGTCGGCGTTGAGCTCGTGGACGGCCTGGGTGACCGTCCATGCGCCGTCGAGGCGCAGTTTGAGCATATCGCCGCGGTTGTCGAAAGAGAGTGTGACGCACAGGCCGAGCGGGCGTCTGCTCAGCGCGTCGGGAGACCTCGCCGCTCAGGGAGATTTGCTCGGCGCCGGGGCCGAGGCGCTGCCTGAGCCTGCCGGCGCCGGGACTGCGATCGCTTTAGAGAGACTCTACAGACATGAGGCCGCCAGACCCGAGAGAACGTCTCCAAGGGCTTCTATGGCGAAAAATTCTCGGGTTCGATCTCGTTTGCGGCCGAATCTCGTAAAACCAGCGTTTTCAGCGGGTTGAGTCGATGGCCACAGGTGCGGCTGTCAGCTGCGTCCGAGGCTCGTATCAAACTTCCGACAAAGGACTGCTTCGTGATGCTGGGACGGCTTCAGGGTGTCTTTGATCAAGAAAGCAGCCGAAAGGGAACCTGTGGTCCATCGCCGAACCGGCGCAGGCAAGGAACTTCCCGGCGGCGAGTGGTGTCTATAATGCTTGGTGGCTCGGCTTAAACGCATCCTCGCTGTCGCGGCCGCCCTGTTGTTCATTGCAATCGTCGCCGGCGCGTCTTATCGTTGGCTGGCAGATCGTCGCGACGTCGCCGTTACTCCACCGCCGGGGAAGCTTGTTGACGTTGGTGGGCGCCGGCTTCACATTTGGTGCCTGGGCGCCATTACTCCTGACGCCCCGACCGTACTCTTCGATGCGGGACTCGGCGGCGGCGCCTTTAGTTGGGCGCATCTCACCCAGGAAGTATCCAGGTTCGCGCAGGCTTGCGCCTACGACAGGGCGGGAATGGGCTACAGCGATCCAGGGCCGCTTCCACGAACGAGCGGGCAGATTGCGAAAGAGATGGCCGCGCTGATAGAGAACAGCGGAATTACGCGCCCCGTCATTCTAGTTGGCCTTTCGTTTGGTGGCTACAACACCCGGATCGTTGCCTCTGAGCGTCCGGAATTAGTTGCGGGCCTGGTCCTGATTAGCCCTTCGAACGAGGGCGGCGCTGACCGTAGAGCAGCAGAGGGCATTCCGCCGAGCACTCCGCCAGCGGCGCTGCGTATGCTGCTCCGCGCCGCGGTGCCGCTCGGCATTCCGCGCTTGTTGGGGCTAACCTTCGCGACTCCGCCTGATCGCGCTCCTCCGGAAGTGCGCGACTACGTCCGGGCGACAATCTACCGCGCCAGCCGCTATTACGCCATGGCAGACGAACTCGACGCGGCAGGTCAAAGCGGATTCGACGTCGCCGCTACGCGCCGCCCACTCGATATCCCGCTCGTCGTTCTATCGCCAGGCCGAGACGACGTGCGTTCGACAATCAGCCGCGAACTCGACGCCGAGGTGGCGGCCCTCTCGAGCCATGGGCGGCAGATCGTGGTAAAAAACGCCGGACACGGTATCGGGAACAACGAAGTCATCATCGAAGCGATACGCGACACTTTCCTAGCCGTAGCGAACGCCGGCGGTACCGGCGCCGCAAGCGGCGCTCGATGACGCGGACAGGCTTGCTGTTCGCAGACGGCAAAGAACCCGTTAAAATTGAGATAGAGACTCTCCGCCCTAGTCGGTTTGCGAACTTTCACGCCACAGCTCAGTATGGCGGGTGTAAACGGCCAGATGCTTTGTGCAGTCCGGAGTCAGGGTTTCGGCGGCGTCTCGGCTTCGAAACGGACGAAGACGGCACAGCCCCCTCCTGCCGGCCATGCGCAATATCTTCGACCAGTACAGTCAGCCCGAGAACCGCGTCATGCATGCCTTGACAACCGCGCTCAACGAGGACCGCCGGCTCCTCGACGCTTTCCTGGCGGATGGTCGCGAGGCGGGTTCCGCCAAGCGAATACGGCCCGCTGCGTATTACGGAGCAGAGCTATCCGGGCAGTGTCGAGCCCGACGAGGCCGATGAGGCCGAGCGGCGCGGCATCCCCGACGCCTGGATCACCGCCGGCGAAGACTAGGGTCTGGTCATCGAGAACAAGGTTCTCAGCGCCCCAGACGCCGACCAGCTTCGGCGGCATCTGGCGACGGCGCGGCGTTTGGGCTTCGCCGCGCCGCAAGCGCTGCTGATCACGGCCCGGCAACCGGGCGAGGGCCTGCCGGAGGAAGTCGATGTCGTGATGTGGAGCGCGGTTTACAAGTGGCTCCAGCGGCAAACCGGCGAATGGGCCCCGCGCGTGGCGGATTATCTTGAAGTGATGAAGGCCCGGTTGACCGATCGCGAGCAAATGGAGGGGGCATTGACGGCTTTCAACGGTTTCCAGTTTGGCGAGGCGCCTCCAACTATCTCGAAGCCGGGCGCATCCTGCGCCTGGCGATGGACGAGTTGCGCAGGCGGCCCGACCTGCATGCCGTGTTCGGTCCGCTGTATCCGGGCAGGAGGCGCATTCGCGCGCGGCAAGGCCGCGAGGTTTGGGATATTCTTGCCTTCGACGAGTTAGAAAGATTTACCGCGAATCCGCACCTCATCCTCGGCATTGGCAGGGAAAACGTGTCGGCGACGGCGACGCTGCCCAGCAATGCGCGGGCGGCGCGGGGGCGTCTCATCCGGCTTGACGAACAGGGTTTCCACTGCATGGTGGATACGCTCCTGGAGAACATGCGCCCCCTGTTGTCGGACTGTCCAGGCATGGAGCCACGCCTGCGCGTTTGGCAGCGACACTGGACAGCGCGGATGTCCGCGTCGCTGGTGGACGCGGCCGTCGACATCGACCTCCGCACGCGCAGCGGCGGTAACGGCGTCAAGCGTCAGCCCGAGTGGACCGACACGGTCTTCGGCGCCTTCCGAAACCAAAACTCCAATCTCGAACTGCAAATCGGCGCAAAGTTCCCCTATCGGACTTGCGAAGCGATTCGGCAGCCCGATGCGCTCGACTTCGTAGCCGCGGCCTGGATTGCCTGCAAGCCGTTTCTTGCGGCGCTTGGAGTGTTTCCGGGCACGGAGCCGGCCTGACAACCAGCGGCAGGGCCGCCGTGCGCCCGTCGCAAACCCAGTGACCGACCATCCCAAATCAACTGTCCGGTTCCACGGATGCGTATGGAAACCGGACGCGAGGCCCGTGTGGGCTTGCTGCGGAATCTACTATTCCGTCGGATCGTCGAGGGCCATGCGGACAAGCTTGTCCACGCGGGCTTCCGGGCCCGGTCGGGGCTTCGCCTGCGTGGTCAGTGGGAGTTCCAGGTCTTGGGCCTGTACGATGCGCTGCAACGACTCGAGCAGCTCGGAAAAATAAGGGGTTCGATACAGGATTCCGCGCGCAATCATTTTCTGAACGCCGAGATGCCAATCCGCGGCGGCCCAGCGGCGTCCCGCCTGCGGGCCGAATTTGGGGCCGACGGTCAGCGCCATCGAATAGTAGTTCTCCGGTTTCTGCAGGACGGCAAGCTGCGCGCGAACCTCTGCGGGCGCGCCGTCGGGGATTTGGAAGCCCTTGCCCGCGGCGGCGTAAGCGTTCGTCCAGCCCGGCCGGAACTGCGATACGACCGTGAACGAGGACAGGCTCCCTCCGGCTGGAATCGACGTATCGGCCGTTGCCGTCCAGCGCACGAGCTTCCCGCGCGAGGCGCTTCGCCGCAACTGCGGCGGCCCGGCGGCATTGCGGGCCGGCGGCGGATCCGGCGTGGTCGTCGTCCAGACCGGGTGAGCGATCGCGATCGTGTCGTCTTCACCGGCCGCCAGCAGAGCCCAGTTCATGATCGGTTGGGCCGCCCCGGCCAAATTGGCGATTTGGTACGTGTAGCGGTAGCCTCCGCCATCTGCGAGGCTCTCGACCAGGAAGGCGACCTCGGGCCGGCCCTGGTTCATGAGCTCGACCTGCAGTTCGGCGACCTCCCCGCCGGAATCCGGGCTTCTCCGAGTGCCGCCGCCTCGCCGATAGCGCACCGAGTATTGGCTCAGGCCGCCTTCCATGCAAGCGGATTGCCCCTCCCGCGGGGGCGCCGCAACGGCGCCGCAAGGCGGGATCGGAGACAGGGCTCCGACGACCGGCTGTACTTGCCCTCGCGCCGGCGCGGCCGCGCCGAGAATCGCCGCCGCCAGGCAAAGAAATCGAATCATGCGGATTGCCTCTTTCTTCCTTGTTTCGGCCGGTTCATAGGGCCATGCGGATAATCCCATCGAGACGCGCCTCCAGCCCCTCCGCTGGCGCGCTCGCGGTCGGCAGCGGCATCTCCGATTCGCCCTGGGCGATTCGTTCCAGTGCTTCGATCAGCTCGGCGAGGTAGCGGGAGTTCGCGTCCAATTCCCCGCCGGCGATTGTTTTCTCGAGGCCGAGCAGCCACTCCGCCGCGATTTGGCTGCGTTCGGCCTGCGGCCCGTATCTGGGGCCGACGGTCAGGACGACGGAACGGGAATTTTCCCGCTTCCGGAGGACATCGATCTCCTTGTTGACCGCGGCAGGCAAGTCGGCCGAACTACCTGGGAGCCTGAGTCCGCTGCCCGCCGAAACATAAGCGGTCGTCCAGCCCGGCCGAAAGCGCGATACGGCCGTGAACGCGGACAGACTCCCGCCGGCCTGGATGCGTGTACCCTCGGCTTTCGCCGTCCAGCCTGCGTATTTCCCGAGCGCTCCGCTGCGCCTGGATCCCGCGCCGCCCAGCAGCGCCGCCTGCGAGGCCACCGCCGGCCTTGTGGCGAGCGACTGCGGCGAAGTCGCGTACCAATGCGGAGGATGATCGAGGACGAGGGAGTCGTCCTTCGCAGGCGCCACGATTTTCCAACTCCATATTGGCCGGGGCGCTCCGGCCAAGTTGGCGAGGCGGTAGGAGTAGCGGTAGCCTCTGCCTTTTGGAAGTCTCTCGATCTGAAAGTCGATTTTCGGCAACCCTCGGTTGGGGAACTCGATGCGGAACTCGACGAACTCCGAGTCGGAAACCATATCGGTACCCAGTCCCCGCGGATAGCGAACCATGTATGCGCCCAGGGGGCCTTCCCTGAGGATATACTTCAAATCCTGCGGGGTCTGCGGAGCCTCCGGGTCCGCGTCGGGTTGCGGAACCGGCTGCGGGTTTCCTATGAATCCCAGAACAACGGGAACCGTAGCGGCCTCGGCGGGCGCTTCGGGTTGCGGGGCTGCAACATCGCCCACTTCGCCCCGTGACTGCTGACTTGGAGCCGGCGCTGCAGCGCCAAGCACCAGCGCCGTCAAGCAAAGAAATCGAATCATGCGCACGCCTCCTTCTGCATATCTACGGCCACTGGCAATGGATGTGCTGGTTGCTGGTCCCTCGGTCTTCTACTTCAACCTTAATGGCGCCACTGTCCTCACAGATTTCTTCAAACTCATCCAGTTGCGAGTCCGGCACGGAACAATGCACCTTGCCGGGGCAAAGAGTCCCGTTGCCGCGAACGTCCACCGATTTTCCTCTCTGGTGATTGATATGGGGCGTTTTCCAGTTCTTCTTGATATCGAAAATGCCCCCGAACGGCAGGGACATATCGTTTACGGCGATCTTGCCCTGCTCGGGGTGTTCGTTCAAGAAATCGACCGCCGTGTACCAGATGCCGTAGGCGGCCGTGCTTGTCATCCAGTGGTTGAACTCGTTCCCGCCGTGCATGGTCCTATCGCCCCCGATGTGAATCCACTGGGACTTCTCCTCCACCCAGTAGATATTGTCGTAGCCGACCGCGTACTCTTTCTTGATGCAGGAGAACGTGGTGCATACTTCAATATATTCGGCCTGCCCGATAGCCGTTGTCTGTACCCAAACAGTGGCCGTCCCATACGGACCGGTCGTAACGTTAGTCCCGGAACTCGAAAAGGGTCCGCTCTGCGAGTCCGAAACCTTAACTGGTGGGGCGGTTCCCGTTGTGGAAGTGCCCGTTGGTGTTTTCGTAGGCGAACGGGACCACCCCGAGCGTACAATTCGCCACGGGCACGGGGGGAACCGTCAGAGTTGCACAACCTACGCCAAGGGCTTTGACGGAGTTCGGAGGGAACAGGATGTCGTAAGACTGACCTTGCAAGCGGCCGGTTGGGAAGGAGCCCAACCCCAAGCCCGCGAGCAATAAAGCCGCCGGCCAAAAAGCATGCGCCCCTACGCAACCTGCCCGCTCGGGGCGGCGCAACGGCCGAGGCGCCAATCGATGCTTACCCATATGGAGTTCAAAATACTGCATGCGCCGCACGGATGCAATTTACAATTGTAATGTTCATTGCATTGACTGCGCCGAATGCGCGGCGCCGCTTTTCCCCCTAAATTTCCCTGCGGCCTTCGATGGATTCCAGCATCGTCGCTTCGTCGATGAACTCCAGCTCGCTGCCTACGGGGATGCCCAGTCCGATGCGGCTCACCTTGACGCCGAGCGGTTTCAGCAGCCGGCTGAGGTAGGCCGACGTGGCTTGGCCTTCGGTCGTCGGACTCGTCGCCAGGATGATTTCACGGACGTCGATTTCGCGCATCCGCTCCAGAAGGTTCTTGATTTTCAGATCCTCGGGGCCGACGTTGCGCAACGGCGAGAGCGCGCCGTGCAAGACGTGGTACGTCCCGTTATAGGAGCGGGTGCGTTCGACGACCATGATGTTGGTCGGCTGCTCGAGCACGCAGACCAGGCCGTGGTCGCGGTTCGGGTCGGAGCAAACGGGGCAGAGATCGCCCTCCGCGATGTTGTTGCAGCGGGCGCACAGCCGGATCAGCGCGCGCATCTCCGAAATCGCGCCCGCCAGCCGCTCGGCGTCCTCGCGGCTTGTGCCCAGCAGGTGGAAGGCGATGCGCTGGGCCGATTTCGCGCCGACGCCCGGCAGCCGTTTGAGCTCGTCCACCAGGCGGGACATCGGAGCGGCCAGATCGTCAAGGGCCATCTTGCACTCTCAATCGGCGAAGTCTCGTCCCTGGCGGCCGCGGCGGCCGTTAGCCGAGCAGCCCCGGCGGCAGCCCCATGCCGCCCATGATGCCGCCGACCTTCGATTGGGTTTCCTCGTCGACGCGCTTGGCCGCTTCGTTCACTGCGCCGCGAACCATGTCTTGCAGCATTTCGACGTCTTCGACGGCCTCGGGATCGATGGCGATGTCCAGGATTTTCTTGTGCCCGTCCATCTTTACGGAAACCATGCCGCCTCCGGTCGACGCTTCGACACGGATTTGGGCGATCTCCTGCTGCATGCGATCCTGCATGGCCTTGGCCTGCTGGAGCATTTTTTGCGGGTTTCCTGGAAATTTCACGGCGTGTACTCTCTCAGATCGCGGACTTGCCGCACGCGGCCCTCGAAGAGCCGCTGAAACTTTTGCACCACGGGATCGCCCAGCGCCCGCCGGCTGACGGCGTCGTCCTGCCGGGCCTCTGCTGTGGGGGCGGCGGCAGGCGAACCGTCCGGCGGCGGCGCGGCCCCCGCCAAATCATTTCCCAGCTTAACACTGAGCTTGGTTTCCAGCAGCTTTTCCAGTGACGCCGCGATATCGTTCAGGCCGAGTTCGAGCATGGCGCGGTAGTCGGCCGCGGCGCGGATCTCGACGACGGCGCCGTTCCGCTCGACTTTTCCGGCAAGCACCGCGTCGGCCGTGAAGTCGTGCCCGCCGTCCTTGAGGTCTCTTGCCAGCCGGGACTTGAGATTGTCTGCGCCGGGCGCGGGCTTTGCCGCCGCCGGCTTCAGGCGCGGCGCGGGTTGCGCAGCGGCGGCCTGGCCCGCCGGCAACTCCAGACCGTTCCCGCCGCCGCTCTCCAGGCTGCCGAGAATTTTTTCGATCGGCTGCAGGCGGCCTGCATAGACGAGCTTCAACAGGCCGACTTCCAACAGAAATCGAGACTGGGTCGCCTGCTGCAGATCCCGATAGAGCGTCAGCAGAAGCTGCACGTAGCGGGTCAGGTCTTCGCTGGAAAACCGCTCGAGCCAGCGGGCTGCGCCTTGGCGTTCCCGTTCGCCGGCGGTCACCAAGCGGCTGTCGACTCCCGCTGCTTTCATCACCATCAGATTGCGGAAGTATCTTGTCAATTCGCCGCAGAAGTGCTGCGGGTGGCGGCCTTCGCGGAAAAGGTCGTCCACTACGGCGAGCATTCCCGCCGGATCGGCGCCGCAGACCGCTGCGAGTATGCGGTCGACGATCTCGCTGGGAATCGCGCCCAGCAGGTCGCGCACCGCCCGGGCTTCGAGCCTGTTGCCGAAAGCGGCGATGGCCTGGTCGAGAGTGGAAAGCGAATCGCGGATCGAGCCGTCGCCGGCGAGCGCCGCCGCGGTCAGGGCGTCGTCGTCGGCTGCGACGCCTTCCCGCTCGCAAATGCTGCGCAGGTGGGCGATCACCTGCTCCAGGTCCACCGTGCGGAAGGCGAACGACTGGCAGCGCGAGGCGATCGTCGCCGGAATCGACTGCGGTTCCGTGGTGCAGAGGACGAAGACTACCCATTCGGGCGGCTCCTCCAGAGTTTTCAACAGCGCGTTGAAAGCGTCGTTGGTGATCTGGTGGGCCTCGTCGATGATGAAAACCTTGTAGCGGTCGCGCGCGGGGCGGTATTTGACGCTTTCGCGCAGTTCGCGGATATCGTCGATGCGGCGGTTCGAGGCGGCGTCGATTTCCACCACGTCCAGCGCCGAGCCGGCGGCGATTTCCCGGCATACTTGCGATTGCGGATCGGGTTTCGAAGTGGGGCCGTCCTCGCAGTTGAGCGCCATGGCCAGGATACGCGCCATGGTTGTCTTGCCGGTGCCGCGCGGTCCCGAAAAAATGTAGCCGTGAGCGACGCGGCCGCGGTCGAGCGCGTTGCGCAGCGTACGCTTCACATGCTCCTGATCGACCACCTCGTCGAAGGTTTGCGGGCGGTATTTGCGGGCGATGACCTGATACATACGGGGCCGCCCCGGTTACGCCTGTGGGCGCCAATGGGCTCCGGCGCTTCCGCGGCACGCGCCGGAGGCCGCTGCCGTTGCTTCCTTCCGGACCTGGCGGAGTTCACGGCTCGGCGCTGCACGGAGCCGGAGCCCAATGGTCAGTTTACCATTCGATTTTCGCCGCTTAGCGGAACGTGGCTCCCCGCGCGGGATGGGTCCCGCCGACCGTGATCCCGTCGATGCGGACGGTCGGAATGCCCACCCCGACCGGGACGCTCTGGCCTTCCTTGCCGCATGTCCCGACGCCGTTATCGAGCTTGAGGTCCGCGCCGACCCGGCTGACTTTGGTCAGCACGTCCGGTCCGTTGCCGATCAGCGTTGCGCCGCGCACGGGCCGCCCCGCCTTGCCGTCTTCGATGAGGTAGCTTTCGGATGCCGAAAAGACAAACTTGCCGTTGGCGATGTCAACTTGGCCGCCGCCGAAGTTGACGCAGTAGAGGCCCTTCTTGACCGAGCGCAGGATGTCGGCAGGGTCGTCTTCGCCCGCGAGCATGAAGGTATTGGTCATGCGCGGCATGGGGATGTGCTTGTAGCTCTGGCGGCGGCCGTTGCCGGTAGCGTCCGCCCCCGTCAACCGGCTGGACAGCCGGTCTTGCATATAGCCCTTGAGGATGCCGTTTTCGATGAGCACGGTCTGGGATGTCGCGTTGCCTTCGTCGTCCACGTTGAGCGATCCGCGGCGTTTGGCCATCGCGCCGTCGTCGATCACGGTGCAGAGTTCCGAGGCGACTTTTCTGCCGATCAGTCCGCTGAACGCCGAAACCCCCTTGCGGTTGAAGTCGGCTTCCAAGCCGTGGCCGACGGCTTCGTGCAGCAGGATTCCCGGCCATCCCGGCCCCAGCACGACGGTCATTTCTCCGGCCGGGGCTTCGGCGGCGTCGAGTTGGACGATCGCTTGGCGCGCGGCTTCGCGGGCGAAGCTCTCGGGCGTTCTGACGGTGCGGAAAAACTCCGCGCCGGCGCGCCCGCCGCCGCCGTCGGAGCCGCGTTGCCTGTTCGCGCCTTCTCCGGCCAGCACCGAGACGTCGAGGCGCGCCAGCGGGCGGCTGTCGTGGCTGAGGAAGCCTTCCGAGGTGGCGATCAGCACATGCCGCTCGGTGTCTTTGTAAGCGGCGATGACCTCGTTTACGCGCGGATCGTAGGCTCGCGCCGCAGCATCGGCGCGCTGCAGGAAGTCCGCCTTTTCGGCAAGGCCCAAGCCGTCTCCGTCCACTGCGTAGAGTTCGCGCCGCGGCGCCGACTCGAAGCCGCGCCCGCTCGCGCTTGCCGGGCCGTCGGCGATGTGAGCCGCCGTCCGCGCCGCCGCAACGATCTTTTCCGGCGCCAAGTCGTCGCTGTAGGCGTATCCGGTCTTCTCGCCGTGGATGACGCGCACGCCGCAGCCGACCGTGATGCCCCGCGTTGCGCTTTTGACGATCGCTTCCTCCAGGCCGACCGACGCGGACGAGACGTACTCGAAATAAAGGTCCGCAAAGTCGCCGCCGCGCGACAGCGCCGCGTTGAGATAACGGTTCAGGTCGGCGTCGACAATGTTGAATTTGCTGCGGATGAACGACACTCAAGCTCAGCGTATCGTATCTTCGGCGTACCGCCGCGGCAAAATGAATCGATCCTGCGGCAGCAACCTTTCGGGCCGCGGCAGCGTCTGCAATAGTGCAGGCATTTGGAATACACTATGAAAGCCATGCCGCTTCTCCGCCGCACCGTCCTGCCGTTTTTGCTTGCCGCCGCGGTTGTCGCCTCCCCGACCTTTGCCGCTCCGGCGGCGACTTCCCAACCCGAGATTCCGGTCGAGCGGATCATTCAGAGCTTCATCGACAAGGAGACGGAGTTCGCCAAGGCCCGCGAGGCGTACACCTATCGGCAAACGGTCAAGGTGTTGGAGTACGGAAACGGCGACCGCGTGCGGGGGCGTTTCGAGCTGGTGCAAGACATCATCTTCGGCCCGGACCGGGAGCGCACCGAGCGCGTCGTTTACGCCCCGGTGTCCACTCTCAAGGGGTTGCTCCTGACGCCGAACGACATGCAGGATTTGCGCGACGTGCAGCCCTTCGTGATGACGCGCGAGAACGCCCACGAGTACAGAGTCGATTACTTGGGCGAGCAGCAGGTCGATGAGATCGAGACGTACATGTTCTCGGTCAAGCCGAAGAAGATCGAGAAGGGCAAGCGCTACTTCGAGGGGCAGGTGTGGGTCGACAAGGTCGATCTGCAGATTGTCAAGACCTACGGCAAGGGCGTCGGCCACCGCAAAAAGAACGACGACGAGCAGTTTCCCCGGTTCGAGACCTACCGCGATCAGGTCGACGGCAAGTATTGGTTTCCGGTTTACACCAGCGCCCGGGACACGCTGCAATTCAAGCACAGCGCGATCAAGATGCGCATGATTATCAAGTACGAGGATTACAAGCGCTTCCGCGGCGAGGCGACGATCACCTTCGGCGAAACGCTCGAAAGCGATGCTGCGGAGGAGACGGGCGAACAGCAGCCCGTGTCCGTGCGTCCGGGGACGGAGCCCGTGCCTTGACGGCCCGCCCTGCCGGCATCCGCCCGATCCGGGCGGCGGCCGCGCCGGTTCTGTGCTGCTGCTTCTTCCTCGCCTCCGCTTGCCGCGCGGAAGAAATCACTCCCGAACGGGGCGCCGCGCTCTTTTCGCGGGTGGACGCCATGCTGGCGGATGTCCGTGAAATCATGCATTTCGGCGCGAGCCGTCCGATCCGGCGCTCGCTCATTTCCCGGAAGCAGATCAACGAGCTGATCGACAAGCGCCTCGCCGAAGCGGTCCGCCCGGACGAGATCCGCCGTGAGGAGACGTTTCTCAAGCTGTTCGGCCTTGTCGCGGACGACTTCGATCTCAAGCAGGCGCTGGTCGATGTGCTGACCGAGCAGGCGACAGCGCTCTACGACTACAAAACGCGGAATCTTTACCTTTCGACCTGGACCCCGCAGGATTTGCAGGAGTTCGCGCTGGTTCACGAGTTGGTTCATGCCGTCGCCGATCAGCGGTTCGGATTGGAGAAATTCGTCAAGAAATCCAAGACGGCCGACGAAGACCTGGCGCGCTCCGCCGTCATCGAGGGACAGGCGTCATGGGTCATGACCGAGTGGGTCATGCGGCAGGGCGGGCAGTCGCTGGCCGAAAACCGGCTCTTGGCAGTGGCCTCGGCCGCCGCCTCGCGCATCGAGGCCAAGGATTATCCGGTGTACGCGCAGGCGCCTTTGTACATCCGCGAGACGATGATCTTTCCTTATGCGGACGGACTGCTGTTTCAGCAGTCGCTGATCGAACGCTACGGCAAGGAAGGTTTTACCAGGGTCTTCGAGCAGCCCCCGCTCTCGACGCAGCACATCCTGCAGCCGGAGTTGTACCACGCAGGGGTCAAACCGGCTGCGGCGGCTCTTCCCGCACTGCGCAGGCCCAAGGGCTACAAAAAGATACAGGAAGGCGTTCTGGGGCAGCTCGATCACGAGGTGCTGCTGCGGCGGCATCTCGGCGAAGACAGGGAATTCCCGGTCGCGGAGAAGTGGCGTGGGGCGAACTACGAGATGTACGAGCGCCGCCGCTCCGGCGCCGTTTTGCTGCGCTACGCTTCCCGCTGGGCCGACGACGAGGCCGCCGCGGAGTTTTTTCAGCTCTATCGGCAGGTCTGCGAGAGCAAATGGGACGGGTTCGCGGCCGACGGCGAAGCGCCGGACGCCGTCAGCGGGACCGCCCCCAACGGGCGCTTCGTCCTTTCCCGCAAAGGCGCGCTCGTGCAAGCCCTCGAAGGACTGCCCGCGGCAAATGCGGCGCCTGGATTATGATGGTTGACGGTTCGATGCCGTCCGCAATCATGCTCCGCCTTTGCGCCGCTCTCGTCTTTGCTGTCTCCGCCGGCTCGGCCCAGGGGCCGCTGCGGATCGAGGGCTTTCCGATCGAGCTGCGCCAGGGAATCATGGCGGGCGAGGCAGCCGCAACCTCGGCCATTCTGCAATCCCGCCTCACGTCGTCCAACCCCTATCAGGACAAGGCATGGGAAGGCGTGCGCGGCGCCTCCGGCTGGGCCTTCTTCGAGTATGCCGACAACGAGGATTTCCGCTCGGCGCGAAGAACCGATTGGCTCGAAGCGGTTCCCGCCAACGACTTCATCGTGAAAACAAAGATCGCGGGACTCAAGCCCGCAATGCGTTATTTCTACCGCCTGCGTTACGGCCCGGATAAGCAGAACCTGCGCGCTTCGGAAAACGCAACGTTCCGCACGCACGCCGGCGAGCGCCCGGCGGCTTACAGCTTCGCCGTCGTCACGGGAATGAACTACTCGTTCTTCCATCACACGGGCGGCGCCGGGCGTCCTCCTTACGACGGCCCGGACAAGCATCTCGGCTATCCCGCCCTGGAGTCGATCGGCAAGCTCGGCCCCGATTATTTCATCGGCACGGGTGACAACGTGTACTACGACCATCCCGGACACCGCGGCCGTGCGCAGACCGCCCACGAGATGCGCAAGAAGCACCACGAGCAGTATTCGCAGCCGCGCTTTCTCTCTCTGTTCCGCAAGGTTGCCTCCTATTGGCTCAAGGACGACCACGACCACCGCTTCAACGACTCCGACGCGGTCAATCCGGTGCTGATTCGGCAGCGGACCAGCAGCGCCTACTACCCGAAGACCAACATTTACGCGGGCGAGTCCGGGGCGGGATTCGCTCCCGCGCACGAGTTGGGCGTCAGGATGTTCCGCGAGCAGCTTCCGGTGGTCGATCCGCGTGACGCGGCGGCGGTCACCTACCGCACCCACAGGGTCAGCCGCGATCTGCAGATCTGGATCGTCGAGGGCCGCGACTACCGCAGCCCGAACGACATGCCCGACGGCCCCGACAAGACCATTTGGGGCAAGGAGCAGACGGCTTGGCTCAAGAGAACGCTCCAGGAAAGCGGCGCAACGTTCAAGTTGCTGATCTCGGCGACGCCGATGGTCGGCCCCGACGGCGACGGCAAGCGCGACAACCACGCCAACCTCGGCGGATTCCGGCACGAGGGCGATGCGTTTTTCGCCTGGCTGACAGAGAACGGCTTCGCTGCCGACGAGTTTTTTATCGTCTGCGGCGACCGTCACTGGAAGTACCATTCCCGGCATCCGAGCGGCTTCGAGGAATTTTCAAGCGGCGCCCTGATCGACGCCAACTCGCGCCTGGGCGTAGAACCCGGCGGCGCCGGCTCGACCGACCCGGACGGAAAAATTACGCAGCGCTACAGCGATGCGGAAGCGACGGGCGGGTTTCTGATAGTTGCTTTCGAGCCCGACGGACGCGGGGCAAGGGCGCGGTTTCGATTTTACGACGAGAACGGCAAGCTGCTCTACGAACACGAGAAACGGCGCAGCCGCTGAAACCGGCGGCCGGGGCGGCGTCGCAGCAAGGGTTCGCGCCGCGCCGTCCTCATTGTCCGAAATTTTGGCCGAGCGTCTCTCAGCACGCGGGGACAGCTTTCCGGGCAATTCTTCTCCGCGCATCTGCAGCTTGCCCATCCCCGCTCCAACCTCCTTGTTCCTTTCGGACTCGGCTTGTGTTGGACAGGAGGGCGTTTTGATAAACTCGAAAAGTTTTGTCCGGTAGAGGGGCGCTGTCTCGGGCGGCGCGGGGAGATTGGGAAGCGAGTAAGGTCGCGCCGCCCGGTTACCGCACGCCCCTCCACCGGACGTAAGGAGGAGACGATCAACCGGCGATTCGAACACCGGGAAAAATCCGAATTGCCGGCCTCACTCTCAATAAGACGTTGCCGCCGTTGCAAAGTTACGCCCTCGGTCGCCGCGATGTTCCCAAACACACATTGATCTTGCTCTCCACTGGCCGCGCAGCGGCCTACTGGGGCGTTTTCTCCGGCCGCTTCGGCCCGTGCGTCAAGAGCCCGTTAATTACCGAGCGGCCGCGCGGCGGCAGCTTCATGGTCGGCTCGATCTCGTCCTGGAACTTGCGCGCCCGGGCGATCATGCGGGCGACGACCTCGGGCCGGCTGCGGGCAACGTCGCGGCGTTCGCCGGGATCGTCCGCGAGGTTGTACAGCTCGGGGGCTTCGTTTTCGCGCGCCGGCCGCGTGCGGCCCTTGCGGTCGACCGAGCGCTCGTAAAGCTTCAGCTTCCAAAAGCCCGAGCGGACCGCGTGGAGCTTGCGGGTGTCGCTGAAAAATACTTGCTGGTGAGGCGAGGCGGCGTTGCCTTTGAGCAGGCCGAGAATGTTGCGCCCGTCGTAGACGATTCCCTGTGGCAAGGCCAACCCGGCCGCTGCCGAGATCGTAGGGAACAGGTCCATTAACGTGGCGATGTCGTCCCGCGTTTCGCCCGCCGGCAGGCGCCCCGGGGCGCGCGCCAGAAAGGGCGTGCGCAGGCCGCCCTCCCAGGTCGTGCCCTTCGAGCCGCGCAGTCCGCCTGTGGACCCGCCGGGGGTCTTCGTGTCCCCGGGCCAGGGGCCGTTGTCGCTCGTCACGAAAACGAACGTCTCGTCGTCGATGCCGAGCGCTTCGACGGCCTCGAGAACGCGGCCTATGCCGGCGTCCAGCTCTTCGACGACATCGCCGTAAAGCCCATAACGCGACTTGCCCGCAAACTCCGCCGAAACCGCCAGGGGAACATGCGGCATCGTATGCGCCAAATAGAGAAAGAAGGGCCGCTCGCCTTGCGCTTGCAGAAACCGAATGGCTTCGGCGGTGTAGTTTCGCGTCAGGTTTTCCGGCGCGGCGGGCGACTCCACCGGCGTATCTTCGTCGAGCAGCGCGAACCGCGGCCATTTCAGCAGCGGCAGCACCGTCATGTCGTTGCTGTAGAGCACCCCGTAAAAGCGGTCGAACCCGTGCAGCCCGGGCCGGAACGCCTTGCGCCCGCCGAGATGCCATTTGCCGATGCAGGCCGTGGCGTAACCGGCGGACTGCAAATGCTCGGCCAGCGTGATTTCGGCGGCGGGCAGGCCCCATTTTTCCTTGGGCACGAACACGCGGGTGACCCCGGTGCGCAGCGGATGGCGGCCCGTCAGCAGCGCCGCCCGCGCGGGCGAGCACGTCGGCGAGGGCGAATAAAACTCGGTCAGCCGCACCCCTTCCGCCGCGATGCGGTCGAGGTTCGGCGTGCGGATGACGGTATTGCCGTACGCGCCGATATCCCCGCGGCCCAGATCGTCGAGCAGGATGACGATAAAGTTCGGCTTGGCGGCCCCGGCCGGCGGCAGGCATGCCGCGGCGAGAGAGAAGAGGACGAAGCATTGCCGCAGCGCCGGAGCCCGCCCCATGCTGTCATTATGCAAGCTGCCGCAGGATTGGCGTCCCCGGCGCGTGACTTCCGGCACAGACTGCTATCCTATTGGACATGACCGACAGAACCCGCGTATCTGTGCTCGCCGGCGGCTTGCTCGCGCTTTGCGCGGCGGGAAGCGCCCAAAAGCCGGTGAACTGGGCAGGGCTGCCCGAACCGTACCATACGCCCTCGGCGCGGAATCGCCCGCGTCCCATCGACCGGCCCGAAGGCGCAACGCTTTGGGTTCCGCCGGGGTTCAAAGTGGAAGAGTATGCTTCCGGCGGCTTCATCAGGCCGCGCTTCATGATCCTCGGCCCCAGCGATGAGGTGGTCGTTTCGGATTCGGGTTCCAGAAACCAGACCGACGGCGCCGTCTATGTCCTCCACGAGGATACGCAAAAGAAGATCGTCGAAAATCTCGACCGGCCTTACGGCTTGGCCTTTCACGAAGACTGGCTCTATGTCGCCGAGCCGACCTCGATCAAACGCTACAAATACGACGCCGCTTCCATGACCGCCGGCGCAGGCGAGGAAATCGTCAACTTCGGCGACACAGGCAAGGGCCATTGGACGCGCTCGCTGCTGTTCAACGCGGACCACTCGAAGCTCTACGCCACCGTCGGCTCCGGCTCGAACGTCGGCCTCGGCGAAGATCCGATCCGCGCGGCGCTGCACCGCTACAACCCCGACGGCAGCGGCCACGAAACGGTGGCGGCCGGCCTGCGCAACGTCATCGGCCTGCAATGGCGTCCGGGAAGCAGTGACCTGTGGGCCGCCGTGCAGGAGCGCGACGGACTGGGAGACGACCTGGTCCCCGATTATCTGGCGCAGATCAAGCCCGGCGGTTTTTACGGCTGGCCTTACGCCTACACGGGGCCGCACGAAGAGCCCACGCACAAGGGCGTTGCGCCCGACATGGTCAAGAAGACCCTCTATCCCGACGTGCTGCTCGGCGCCCACGTCGCCGTGCTCGACATGCGCTTTTACACCGGCGACCGGTTCCCCGAAAAATACCGCGGCGGCCTGTTCCTGGCCTTCCACGGTTCCTGGAACCGCGCCGACCCCGTCGGCTACAGCGTGGTCTTCATCCCCTTCAAGGACGGCCGCCCGCAATCGGGGCCGCAGGATTTCCTGACCGGCTGGATGATCCGTTCCGAGACCGAGGAAATTTGGGGCCGCCCCGTCGGTCTGCTGGAGCTCAAAGACGGCTCTCTGCTGGTCAGCGACGACGGCGGCAAGAAGATTTGGCGCATCGGCTACGGCGATTAGCCCGCCGGCGGAAGACGATGGGAGTTTTCGAAGTGCTGCGGCCCAAGTGGAAGCACGGCGACGCCGATGTCCGCCGCAGCGCGATAGCGGAAATCGACGACCCGGCCGTTCTGGTCGAGATGGTTATCGGCGACGGCGAATGGTTCGTGCGCCACAAGGCGTTTACCGCGCTGCGCGCCATGAAGCCGGACGAAACGCATTACCGCCGCCTGATGCGCGAGTGCGGCGACGAAGAAATCCGGCGCAAGGTCGTCAAGGCGATGGCGGACGAAGCCGAGCTCGAGCGCGTGGCGAAGGAAGACAAGTATCGCTACATCCGCGACGCCGCCGAGCACCGGCTCAACGAAATCCGCAGCGGAATCTGGGACGACCTCGAAACGTAGCGCGCTTTTGAGACTGGTTGCAAACAGAGAGGCGCGGCAATGGCAAGCATCACGATCCGCAATCTCGACGACGCTGTGCAGACCCGTCTGCGCAAGCGGGCGGCCGGGCACGGCCGTTCGATGGAAGAGGAAGCGCGGCTGATCCTGACCGATGCGGTCAAGCGAGAGACGGCGTCGGCGAAAGGGCTGGGGACGGCGGTCCACGAACTGTTCAAGCCTTTCGGCGGCGTGGAACTGGAGATACCGCCGCGCGAGCCGATGCGCGAACCGCCCCGGTTCGAGTGAGGCGGCGGCGGTGAAGGAGAGAAGCGCGGCGTTCGAGGCGAAGTTGCGGGTCCGGTTCTGTCCGCTCTTGCACCTGATCGCATAATACGTACCAGTCCGGCGATTTCAGTGACAATGCGTGCGGCGGTCGATGTCACCGAGGGCAAAGAGGCTTACACGCCGCGCTGCTCCGGGCGGCAACAAAGAGGATGACGAGAACGGATGCGAAACTGACAACGGCAGTCGAAACCTACTTCTCCGATCTCGGACGGGTTCGCGCTTCGGGCGGCGCTACGGGCGAGCGGTCGAGCTATCCGGCGCTGGCGAATCTGCTCAACGCCGTCGGCGCTGCGGTCAAGCCGAGGGTGTTCTGCGTCAGCGAGCTTGCCGACCAGGGCGCGGGGCATCCCGATTTCGGCCTCTACGCGGCGAAGCAGGTCCAAAGAGGCCGACCCAAGCAAGGGCAGGTCCCGGAGCGCGGCGTGGTCGAGGTGAAGGCCGCCGGAGACGACGCTTGGCTGACGGCGGAGAGCGGCCAAGTGAGCCGTTACTGGAACCGTTACCGTCAGGTGTTGGTGACCGACACGCGCGACTTCGTGCTCGTCGGCGAGGACGCTGCGGGCCGCCCGGCGAAGCTGGAGACCTTCCGCTTGGCCGACAGCGCCGAGGCGTTCGAGCGCATGTTGGAGAAGCCGCGCGCCTTCGCCCGCGACGTGGGCGCAGGTCTGGGCGAATATCTCTGTCGGGCGCTGCTGTACCGCGCGGCGCTTGCCGAGCCGAAGGACCTGGCCTGGCTGCTCGCCTCCTACGCGCGGGACGGCCTCGCGCGGGTCGAGGCGGCGGGCGATGCGCCGCAACTCGCGGCGGTGCGCGCGGCGCTGGAGGAAGCGCTTGGCGTGCGTTTCGAGGGCGAAAAGGGCGCGCGCTTCTTCCGTTCGACGCTGGTGCAGACGCTGTTCTACGGCGTCTTTTCCGCTTGGGTGCTGTGGGCGCGGCAAATGCCGCCGCCGGCGGGCAGGTTCGACTGGCGCACGGCGGTCTGGCATCTGCGCGCGCCGGTGCTGCGAGCGCTGTTCCAGCAGCTTTCCGACCCCGGCCGCTTGCAGCCGCTGGGCCTCGTCGAGGTTCTGGACTGGACGGCCGCCGCGCTCGACCGCGTGGACCGCGCCGCCTTCTTCGAACGCTTCCACGAAGGCGAGGCCGTGCCTTATTTTTATGAGCCGTTCCTGGAAGCCTTCGACCCCGACCTGCGCAAGCAGTTGGGCGTCTGGTACACGCCGGCGGAAGTGGTGCGCTACATGGTCGCCCGCGTGGACCGCGCGCTGAAGGACGATCTGAGCATCGCCGACGGACTCGCGGCGGAAAACGTCTATGTGCTCGACCCGTGCTGCGGCACCGGGGCCTATCTGGCCGAGGTTCTGCGCCGCATCGCCGCCAATCTCGGCGGCCGCGGCCTAGGCGCGCTGACCGGCGCGCGGGTGAAGCAGGCGGCCTTGGGGCGTGTGTTCGGTTTCGAGATCATGCCTGCGCCTTTCGTCGTCGCCCACTTGCAGGTCGGGCTGACCATGCAGGAGCTCGACGCGCCGCTCGCCCACAACGGAGCAGAGCGGGCGCAGGTCTTCCTCACCAACGCGCTGACCGGTTGGGAGCCGAAGATCCAGAAGCCGCTGCCGTTCCCCGAGTTGGAGGAGGAGCGCGACCGCGCCGAGCAAGTGAAACGGGAGAAGCCCATTCTGGTCATCCTCGGCAATCCGCCCTACAACGGCTTCGCCGGCGTCGCGGTCGAGGAAGAACGAGAGCTTTCGGAAGCCTACCGCAGGACCGAGCGCGTGCGGAGGCCCGAGGGTCAGGGGTTGAACGATCTCTACGTCCGCTTCTTCCGCATGGCCGAGCGGCGCATCGCCGACAAGACGGGCCGGGGCGTGGTCTGCTTCATCTCCAACTACTCCTGGCTGGACGGGCTGTCGTTCACGGGCATGCGGGAGCGCTATCTGCAAGCGTTCGACGCGGTGCGCATCGATTGCCTGAACGGCGACAAGTACAAGACCGGCAAGGTCGCGCCCGACGGCGCGCCGGACCCGAGCATCTTTTCGACGGAGGGCGATCCGGTCGGCATTCAAGTCGGAACCGCCATTGCGACGCTGGTGCGCAAGGCCGATCACGCGCCCGCCGAAACGGTCGGCTTCCGCCATCTGTGGGGGCAGGCCAAGCGGGAGGAACTGTTGGAGACGGCGGAAGCGCAACCGGACGCGCTTTACGACGGCATCGAGCCTGCGCTGCCGCTCGGTCTGCCGTTCGTGCGCACGGCTGTCAGCGCGGGCTGGTTCGACTGGCCGGCGCTGCCCGATCTGTTCCCCAAATCGTTTCCCGGCGTCAAGACCAGCCGCGACGGGTTTCTCGTCGATATCGATCTCGACCGGCTCAAAACGAGGATCGGCGATTACTTCGATGCCGATTTAAGCCATGAGGAGATCGAGCGGCGCCATCCATCCGTCATGAAAACCGCGGCGCGGTTCGACGCCCGCGCGGTCCGCGAGAAGTTGCTCGCGCGCGGCGGTCCGGACGAGACCGGCTTCGTCCGCTACGCCTACCGGCCGTTCGACAATCGCTGGCTCTATTGGGAGAGGGAAACCAAACTTCTGGACGAAAAGCGCCCCAACTACAGGCTGCATGCGTTTGACGGGAATTTGTGGGTTGAAGCACGTGAACGAGAAGCCAAAGAGGACTTTTCACGCGGAACCGTGGTTCGTCACCTTGCGGATAATTTCGGCAACGGGCTGTCCAGTTTCTTCCCGGCATGGCTCCGCAACAACGGCCTCGGAGCGCCGCGCCAACCCAACCTGTCCGGCACGGCACAATACTATCTTGATCGTCTTGGCTTGGGCGTAGAAGACCTGTTCCACCATGTCCTTGCAGTGCTGCACGATCCCGCCTACCGCGAGGCCAACGCCGGGGCGCTGCGCATGGAATGGCCGCGCATCCCGCTTCCCGGCTGGCCCGACGGCAAGGCCGAAGGCGCTGCCGAAGCGCTCGCTCAATCGGCGGCGCGGGGCCGCGAACTTGCCGCCCTGCTCGACCCCGACACGCCCGTGGCGGGTGTCACGCAGGGAAACTTACGCCCGGAAATCGCCGCCGTCGCCGTGCCTGCCACACGGGACGGGCGTAACATGACCGGCGCCGACTTCGCGCTGACCGCAGGTTGGGGGCATTACGGAGCGGGCGAAGCGGTCATGCCCGGCCAGGGCCGCGTCATCGAGCGCTCGTTCACGCCGGACGAGCGCGCCGCCTTGGGCAACGCCCTGCCCATGCTGGGCGAGACCACGTTCGACGCGTATCTGAACGGCAACGCCTACTGGCGCAACGTCCCCGCCGCCGTCTGGCGCTACAAACTCGGCGGCTACCAGGTCCTCAAGAAGTGGCTTTCCTACCGCGAGCGCCCCATCCTCAACCGCCCCCTGCGCCCCGAAGAAGTCCAGCACTTCACCGATACCGTGCGGAGGGGCGTAGCAATTCTATTGAAAACAATGAAAAATTCCCCATTGCGGATGTAGAGGAGAAATCAATATGAACGGATTTTTGGATTTATTTTGGGAGATGGAAATATTTTTTCTGACAGGAATAAATCTAATAGGTTTAGGTCTTTTTGGATATACTAGGTGTAACAGTATTGTTCTTTTGCACGTCATATAAAAAAATTGAGGCTGAGTTATCTCATAATTTAGAAAAGAGTTTTACAGATGAAAAAGGAGAGTGGATACATACACAAAGCTTCAAAGAACACGAGCAGAGAATGGAAAATTCATGCATCTCTATTCGCCGAAATCGGAAATTTTGTAAATTTGGATTACTCCTCATTATGGTAGGTTTTCTTCTACAATTCATTGGCACATATCTATAGAAATAGATGATAAGAGAGACAGCCAAAACATGGTCTTTGTCTTTCGCTCGGGCGATTTGGTTCGGCGTTAGAGAGATGTCCGTCGGCAAGATGCGCATACGGCTGTCGACGAGCCGAAACCGCCCAAGCCGGTATCCGCCAACACCCGCCACCATGGTACAATATCGTTGATGGCCACCGAAAAAGACACCCTCGAATCCGACGACCTCTCCCCCGGGGCCCGCGCCCGTTGGGCATCGGGACACGAGCCTGTTTGGACGCGCATCGATCCGTCGGAAGATCTCCACTGGTTCTATCCAGCGCAAGTAATCCGTAAGCTCGACTTCCTGTTGCGGGAGTGCGGGATAGACCTCTCCCGCCCGCCAGGAAAGCCCCTGCCTCTGCGCCTCGAGTTCGAAATTCTTGAACGGCTTGTTCCGGCGGTGATCCTGCGCGAACCAGCAACAGGCATAACCGCAAGATACGGCCGCTTATCCCGTCGAGATCGCCGCTGCTTCGAGCGCCTGATTCTCTCGGCTCGCGCGGCCGCTCAACAAGAACAGGCATTACGACCCGCCACTCTGCTAGGATTTCCGCGCGATACTCACGGAACTTGGGCGAACATCCTGGGCGCAAGCTGGTTTCCGATGCCGGAGAACTGGATCGCCGCCCCTCACGATTGACACTCATCACTCACTCCTTTCCTTCCCCGCCTCCGCCCGCGCCGCGAACCCGGCTCGCACCCGCCCCTCGCCGAGCTCCGCCACGCCGGCGGCCGCATCCTGCCCGTCCCGCAGATTCCGCAGGCTCGAACCGCCGCGTTCACCGCCGACTCGCGACCGCCGCCGTCAGGCGGCGCGAGCAACACCACCACCCCATCGGGGTCAGGCAGCCCCAGCCGCTACCTCACCACCGACGCCTGCACCGGCAGCATCAATCGCGGCAGCGGGCGGTCTCTCCTTAGTGTCTTCATTGGGTAAAGACGCCAACGGCGCGGACTGTGGTAAGGTTGTGGCTATGAGCAATAGCAAGAAGAAAGTTCCGCGATGGTTGAAGGTGTTCACACGGGCTACGTTCGCTTTTTTGGGTTTGGTGGTTTGTTTGGTGGTTTTCTTGGAAATTACTGCTGATTTTGAGACTCCTGAAGCCGAACCAGAAGCCGAACGAGTATCGGCTACTAAAGCTGCACCGCATGCATGTTCCTTCTACCAAGGCAAGGCGACCCCAGCGCGATG
Organism: Bryobacterales bacterium; assembly: GCA_965214915.1. GTDB lineage: Bacteria > Acidobacteriota > Terriglobia > Bryobacterales > UBA6623 > CATQHP01. The sequence continues at coordinate 1,032,914 of CBDCCP010000003.1, forward strand.
GGCGACCCGTGCCCGGCGTACCTGAACCCAATGAACGAAGCCCTAAGCGATGCGTTCGGCGAAAGCTACGAAAACATTACTTTTATCCAAAGAAAGGATGCCCGACCAACTCAAGAATTAACCAACAATGAGTTTCCTCAACTTTGGCAAGTGGAGCTTACTTTGCGAGAACCCGACCCCGATGCAAAGTATTCCGCCGTTATCCTTACTCCCGACAATGCCGTTTGGAAACTGAACGAGATGGAAAAGAAGAATGGTAGATGCTTTCAAGATCATCTATACATCCGGTGTTCCAGTTGTTGAAGCCAGCATAGGATCGGTTTATGCTTTTTACGACCGCTTTGGCAATAAAAGCGCCTCTACCTACAAGGTAAGCCTTAGATGGGACATTGGAACCCGGATAAATTGGGAAAAATCGCACATGGTGGACTTTCCGGGACTTTGGGAAACAATCGTTCCTCTTGAATCCGCCATCGTATCGGCGCGATGAATCTAGCGCGGGTGCTGCGATGGCTTGAGTTGCTGCTTCGGTGCCTCGGCGCAGATGATTCGCCCGACGGCGCGACGGGGCGCGAAGCCGGCCACGGCCCGGCCGGCACGCACGGGCTCCAGGGCGTCGGTCTCGCGACGGTCAATCGTCAGTCCATACTTGCGGCGGACGGCGACGACGCGGGCGGCGAACCAGTACTTGTTTTCGACGCTGTACGTGGCCACTTAAATTGCGACGGTTTGCCACATGGTTTGCGACGGAATGGTGGCGGGAAAAATTAGTGGATGCGGACGGGAATTTCGCGGCGCTGCCGCTCGGGTCAGTCGAGCAACTCCTGCTACGCCGATCGCCGGCCGTCCCGTCCTCGCTGATTTCGATCAGCGCCGCAGCCTCGAACTCCCAGCGCGTGCATGGATGGGACAGCGTATCCTCTCGGTCGTCGGGCATGCTCTATTGTCTCACATCCGGCGGCTCGGCCAGGACCGTGACCGACCGCAGCGTGTAAAGATGATACGCTGTCAGACCATCGGGGACCGCCCGTTCCCCATCCTTGCACCGGGCGCGGAACTCTTACGCCAGCACTTCGTGGATGACGTGGCCGTGGACGTCCGTCAAACGGAAGTCGCGTCCGCCGAAGCGGTAGGTCAGCTTTTCGTGGTCGATGCCCAGCAGGTGCAGGACGGTGGCGTGCAGGTCATGGATCGTGCGGATGCCCTCGACCGCGTTGTAGCCGTATTCGTCGGTCGCGCCGTAGATCGTTCCCGCTTTGATGCCGCCGCCGGCCAGCCACAGGCTGAATCCGTAAGGGTTGTGATCCCGCCCGTTCGTGCCCTGGACGAACGGCGTGCGGCCGAATTCGCCGGAAAAGATGACCAGCGTTTCTTCGAGCAGCCCGCGGGCCTTGAGGTCTTTGAGCAGCCCGGCGACGGGTTGATCCACGCTGAACGCATTGCCGGTGTGACCGGCGATCAAGTCGGTGTGCTGGTCCCACGGGTTCGACATGCTGCCCATGTTTCTGCCGTTGACCATGGTCAACTCGACGAAGCGCACCCCGCGTTCGATCAGCCTGCGCGCCGTCAGGCATTGCAAGGCGTAGTTTTGCTTGGGCGGGTAGGTCGAGTTGAGGCCGTACAGGTTCCGCGTCGCTTCGGTTTCGCCGCTAAGGTCGCAAAGCTCGGGCACCGCCGACTGCATTCTGTACGCCGTCTCGTAGTTCCGGATCGCCGCCTCGACCTGCGCATCCTCGCCGGCGCGGGTCAGAAAGTCCTCGTCCATGTCGCGAATGAAGGCCAGCCGCCGGCGCTGCTGCGCATCCGGCTCGTGCGGCCGCACGTTCGCCAAGGGCTGCTCTTGATCCGGGTGCAGGAACGAACCCTGATGAACCGCCGGCAAAAACCCGCTGCTGAACATGTTGATGCCGCCGAGCGGAATGCCGCCGCTGCCCATCACCACGAACCCGGGCAGGTCTTTCGACTCGGCGCCCAACCCGTATGTCGTCCAGGCGCCCATCGAAGGAAAGCCGGTGAAGGGCTGCCCGCAATGGAAGTAGAAGTTCGCCTGCGCGTGCTCCATGAACCTGGCGGTCATCGAGCGGATGACGGCGATGTCGTCGGCGCAGCCGGCGATGTGCGGGAACAGATCGCTGACCGGAATCCCCGCTTCGCCGTAGCGGTGGAATTCCCACGGGGAGGGCCAGATGTTGCCGTCCTGGTTGAACATCGTCCGCGCCGTCTCGAACGGCATCGGCTCGCCGGCTTCCTTTTGCAGGCGCGGCTTGGGATCGAACGAGTCGATGTGCGAGAGGCCGCCCGACATATAGGCGAAGATGACGTTCTTCACCTTGGGCGCAAAATGCGGCCCTGGGGCCGGTCCGCCGCCGGTCGAGGAAGCGTACGAGGGATCGGCCATGAGCCCGGCAAGAGCCGTCAGCCCGAAGCCGACCGATGTTTGCCGCAGCATCTCGCGCCGCGAAAGCGGAACGCGCCACGGAGGATGATGCCTCGGGTTCCTCTGCATAAAAACCACCCGTTTGAATTGTAACCCATCAGCAACCGCAGTGCAGCCGCCGCGTCAGATGCGGTACACACGGCGGGCCGTGTCGTGGAACAAGGCGTCTTTCTCGCCGTCGGAGGCGTCCGCCGCCAGCTTCTTGAAGGCGTTCCACAAGACGCGGTACGAGCAGCTTCTCTTGTCCACCGGGAAGTTGCTCTCGAACATGCAGCGTTCGACGCCGAAGACCTCGATCGCATGGCGGTGGTAGCGTCCGGTTGCCGCAACGATTTCGTCGGATGTAGCCGGCAGCGCCCGCTTGTGGAAGCCGAAGCCGTTGACGGGCATGACCAGGCCGCCCAACTTGGCATAGACGTTTTCGCAGCGCGCCAACTCCGCGACCGCCGCCCGCCAAACGGGGAAAATTTCGTCGCGCCGGCCCGCGTAGGGTCCGATGCCCAGAGGGCCGCCGAAGTGGTCGAAGACGATCGGGATGTCCGGGAACGCCGCCGCCAAATCGGTCAATTCGGGAATCTGCGGGTGGTAGAGCCAGGCGTCGAAGCTCAGTCCGCGCTTGCCCAACTCGGCGAATCCTTGGCGGAACCTGGCGTCGAGCAGCAGGCCCGGCGGCGGGTTGGAGTGCGAGTTGCGCACATCGGGAGAGGCGTCCCAAGAGGCCGAGTGCCGGATGCCGCGAAAGCGGGAGCTCGCGCTCAGGTGCGCGTCGAGCGCTCTGCCCGCCGCCGAGCCGAGGCGCAGATCCGCAAAGCCCACAATCCCGGCGCAGACCCTGATGTCTCCGTAGCCGCCGCTGGCCGCCATTGCCGCGACGCCGTTGACGAACTCGGTTTCGCCGACCGGCCGCAGCGCTTGCGGGCCGTCCGCCCGATACATGCTGGCGCATTCGACGAACACCGTGCCGACCACGTTGTGCCCGCTGCCGGTGTCGGCGAGCAACTCGTCCAGCAGGTAGCGGCTGCCATTGCGATCCCAAAGATGATGGTGCGGATCGCAGATCTTGCGCTCGGGTTCGATAACTTCCTCGGTTACCTGCGCCAGCCAATCGGCCCGATCCATGGTTTTCCTCCGGTTGCGAAAACGCCCGTCAGTTTTCCAGGGCGGAAAACCAGCGGGTCAGAGCTTCGCGGGTCTCCCGGCGGCTCAGGCCGGATTCGACCGTTACGCCGGCGGGCGCTTCGAGGAGCGCGTAAATCCGCGCGGTCCAGTCGTATTCCTCCCGCGCCGCCGCGGCGCTTACCGGGCGGCGCCGGGCATCCTGGGGATTGACGATCAGCAGCGGCCGGGGGGCAACGGCCGCGTACGCGTCGCGCACTTCGTACGCCTCGATCACTCCCGGCAGATAAGCGCTCACGGGCTGCTCGGCGCGCGCGTCCTCCACAAGCGAGCGGTACGAGAGCGGCGCCCCGATGCTCGCTACGCCGAGGATGCGCGGGTCGAGCGCAGCGGCATGAGCGGCGACGAGGCCGCCGATGCCGACGCCCACGACGTACCACCCGCGGCGGCTGGTGCGCGTCGGCGCCGCCGCCAGCAAATCCTTCAGGCGCTGCCCGAACAACGGGCGCCCCAACTCCAACGACCGGTAGGCGAAGAAATCGTCCCAATCGAACCGGGGCAGTATAGAGGGAATGAATGCCGCCGAATCGCCCCACCCGCGCAGGTCGAGTCCGATCGCCTGGTAGTCCGCGGCGACGACCGCGTCGATGTAATTCCTGCGCACGACGGCGTCGTCCTTGCCCCGGTCGGCGACCACGAACGCCGTGCCCTTGGCGAACGGCCCCGCGTCCAATATGCGGTCGGGAATTTCGATGCCGTGCTCGGCCTTGAACGCGCCGACCTTGGCGACCTGCCGGATGCGGTGGGCGATATCGTGGCTGTACACGGAGAATTCGCTCTCGCTCGCGGGCATCGCGAACTTCGGCGCGACGGCGGCGGCGCGCTCGGCGTTGAAATCCTGTACGGTCTTGCCCGCGAGCGCCGTTGCGACCTGGCCGGTCGAGGTCACAAAGAGCTCTTCGGCGGGCGCAGGCGCCGCCGGCTTCTCCTTGACCGTTTCCTTGCGTCCGGCAAGCGCGCGCACGAAAAAGCCGGCGGCGGCCTCGCGTAATTCCTTGTTCAGACCGTGTCCGGCGTCCGTCTCGGCCAACTCGAGATTTTCAGGAGCGCCGAGCTTTTCGTACACGAGCGCCAATTCGGCGTGCGTGCGGCGAGCGCCGGCAATGGGCACGAAGTCGCGAATCGCCGCGCCGATCAGCAAAGGTTTCGGAGCGAAAGCCGCCAGCAGTTCCGGGTGATCGATCCCGTAGAGCAGCGTCCCGTACAGGATCTGCTCCGGGTCGGCGATCAGCAGAGCCTCGGTTTTGTGCCGAAACGTAGCTACCGCGCAGGCCGAGAACGCGGCCTTGAGCCGGTCGTCGAAGCAGGCGAATTGCAGCGCGGTCATCCCGCCGCCCGATTGCCCGGCGATGCCGATGCGCTCGACGTCCACGTCGGAGCGCGTTTCCAGGTAATCCAGCGCCCGCGTCGCGTCCCAAACGCGGTACTGCATCAGGTTCATGCCCAGCAGGTAGCACGGGTTGCCCAGGACGCGGTGCTCCGCCGTCCCCGGCCCGGCGGCGGAAGCCTGCTTTTGCGCGTCCCACAGTTGCAGCCTTTCGCCCTGGCTTACAGGATCCCAGGTCAGCACGACGAAACCCTGCCGGGCCATCAGCATCGAGAACTGCTGGTAGGTCTCGCCGGCCTTGCCGCTGTCGGTGTGGCCGCAGGGAAAGACGATGGCCGGCAGTTTTTCGGCGGTATTTTTCGGGCGGTAAAGATTGGCCGTGACATGAAATTGTGGGCGGCTCTCGAACACGATCTTCTCGACAACGTGGTCGTCCCGCTCGATCAGGCCGACCTGCCGGGGGTTGAGCGGAGTGCGCTCCGGAAACGCCCCCCACATCTCGGCGAGGCGCGCGCGAACGCGCGACCGCAGCTTGGCGAAGTCCTCTTCGGATTGCAACGCCGCGAGCGCCTGCGCGCGCCGCTCGTCGAGCAGGCGCAGGTACTCTTTGATGTAGTCCCAGAGCATCGAGCCGAGCGCCGATTGCGCCCGGCCCGGCCGCCCGGCGGCGGCGACAGACAGCAGCGCGGCAAGCTGCCGCCGCGTCAAGTGAAATCCGCTCACGCCTGAATTCTACCCGCTCGACGAGCGGACTACTCGCCGCGGGCGCCGGCCGGCGCTTCGGCGGCGGTTGCGCCTTCATGCACCAGGGCGATGACCGCTTCCAGCGCTTCGGTCGGATCGGGGTGCTGCCAGATCTGCCGGCCGAAAATCACGCCCGCAGCGCCAGCCTCTACAACCTCCGAGACGACCTCCAGCGCGGCGCGCAAGCCGCCCCCGCGCCGCGGGCCGCCCGCAGCCAGCACCGGACGCCCGCAAGCCGCGACCGCTGCGCGGAAGTCCTCGACGCTGCCCGGGTAGCGCGTCTTGATCGCGTCCGCGCCGAGCTCCGCGCCGATCCGGCAGGCCAGGGACACGTCTTGGGCGATGTCTTCGGGCAGGGCGTCCGCGCCCGTTCCCGACATGTCCATGTGATTCAGCATCATGCGCCGGCTGAGCATCTCGGCGATTACCGGCAGGCCCCATTTGCGGCCGGCGGAGGCAATCTTGCCGACTTTTTCCAACTCGTACGACTCGTGCTCGGCCCCGAGCGTCGCGTTCAGCACGACCGCGTCGACGCCCATTGCGGCCGCTTGCTCCACGTCCGCGAACAGCCGCATCGGCCCCGATCCCAACGAGCTCACGCAGCCGTCGATGCGCAGCAGCACGGCCAGGTTGCCGACGTGCTCGAGCGCCTGCTCCAGGACTCCGGGAGTGACCAGGATGCCGTCGGCGCCGGCTTGCGCGGCCTGCTTGACCACCGCGGCGGGGTTCTCGAGTCCGGGCACGACGCCCGCCGCGCTGCCGTGGTCGAGGGCGACGATCACCGCGCGGCCCCGCCCCAGCAAACGGCGCATGCGCAGACTCTTTCCTATTGACATGGGTTTCGGATATCCTCGCGATCTAAGTTGACTCCTTCAGGTATATTTCGGCGGGATTGACGCCGCAGAGTTCCAGCAGGCGTTTGGTTGCGCGCACAAAACGATTTCGGTTGCCGTGCGCTTCGATGGTGAACGGCGTTCCGTTAACCTTCTGTGGGGTATGAAACGAGGCCCCCGATGGATGTACGCCATCGGTATTGAGTATGTACGCCATCGGTATTGAGTATGTACGCCTGCTTGGTCAATCCTAAAGGAATCTTATCCGCTGTAAGCCGCTTAGTTGACCACAGCCACTCGGCGGTGAACGCGGCCAAGTGCCACCAGAAACGAATTTCACGGGCGCTGCCGTCGGGAAAACGAATTCCTGCCGGGGGCTTGCTTGCCTTTTGAGAATCGTAGGAGGCGAGCGTCACTTGATTTGACGCATTCGACGCGGCCGGAATCGGCGCCGGCGGATTCGGCGCGGCTGCCGGCTCGTTCGCAAAAAGCGGCTCGCCTGCCGGTACGGGCCGCCCGGACGCCATGTTGGGCCGCCAGAGCCGCAGCAGTTGCAGCGCGCTCTCATGGGCCGGCTTTTTAGCGATGGATACGTTCACGATGCGGCGTTCCTCGATTGGCTTCTGGTCGAATACTTCGTATAACTCCCAATGGGCGCCGTCGGTCAGGCCGGCGTAGGGGACGCCCGCCAAGTTGGCGTAGTTGACCATCTGCATCCGGTGGGACGCCAGAGATTCGCCCAATTTCTTGGCTTCCACAAATGCAGACGGCCTGCCGTCGGCTCCCAACAAAGCGTAATCGGCGCGGCTGCCGCTCAGATCGTATTCCGGCAGCACCAGCGCCGGGTCTCCCGTATCCCAGCCCAGCGCCGTCAACAGCGGGTCGATCAGCGCCATGCGGGTGCGGATTTCGTTGACTTGCAAATCCGAGCGGCTGCTTTGGATGCGCGCCTTGAGCGTCTTGATCACGCCGACCAAATCGTCCAGAGGCATTGCATTTCTCCTATATGGCTTCCGTCAATGCGCCGCCAAGCCGTTTTCGAGGGGCAGCGCCAGCGGTTTCTCAACCAGAAAATCCAGGCGGCTCATTTGGGCGGTTGCGGCGTCGATCGCGTCGCGGCGCGCCGCCTCGACGGTGATGACGAAGGGCAGGCTGCGCTTGTCGAAGCGGGGTTCCTGCAGCACGGCGTCGACGCTGATCCGATGCTCGGCCAGGATCGCCGCCAACTCGGCGATGATCCCCGGCCTGTCCCTCACGCGGAAGCGCAGATAGTGCCTGTGCTGCTCGGCCCCGGCGGGCGCCGGCTCGTACTCCGCGAGGGAGCGGTGGGCGAACGCAGGCGCTCCGACCGGGGCGCCCGCGTCGATCCCGCGGGCGGCGGCCATCAAGTCGCTGACGACGGCCACTCCGGTGGGCGCCGGCCCCGCGCCGCGGCCGTAGTAGAACGTGTCTTCTCCATGCCGGCCGCGCACCCAGACTGCGTTGTACGAGCCCATCACGCCGGCCAGGATCGTCTCCTTGCCGATCAGCGCCGGGCCGACCCGCAGCCTCAACCCGTCGGCCCCGCGGCGCGCCGAGGCGGTCAGCCGCACGGTGTGGCCGAGCCGGTCCGCGTAAGTGAAGTCGACCGGGCCGATGCGGCGGATGCCTTCCACGGGAATCCGTTGCGGGTCGATACGGACGCCGAAGGCCAGCGCCGCCAGAATCGCCAGTTTCGAGCGGGCGTCGAAGCCGTCGATATCGGCGCTGGGGTCGCTTTCCGCATAGCCCAGTTCCTGCGCCTCCTGCAGAATTTCGCCGAGCGGCTCGCCCCTGCGCTCCATCTCGGTGAGAATGAAATTCGAAGTCCCGTTGAGGATGCCCATCAGCGCCTCGACGCGGTCGCCGGCGATGCCCTCGCGCAACGCCGTCAGGATGGGAATCCCGCCCGCGACCGCGGCCTCCATAGCCAACCGCACGTTGCCCGCCGCGGCCCGCTGCCACAGCGCCGCCCCCGACTCGGCGATCAGCTCCTTGTTGGCGGTGACGACGGACTTCCCGGCGGCGATCGCGGCTTCGACGATCTCCCTGGCGGCGGCGGTTCCGCCGACGAGCTCGGCGACGACGGCCACGTCGGGCCGCGCGACCAGCTCGCGCCAATCGCGCGTGCGAAACGCTTCGGGATGGAAGTCCGCTTCGGCGGGCGCCTTTTCGCCGATGCTCCGCGAGCAGATCGCCCGAACTTTCAGCGGAAAGCCCAGCTTGCCCGCGATCGACTCCGCGTTTTCGTGCAGCACGCGAAGCGTTCCGCTGCCCACGTTGCCGAGCCCAACGATGCCGACGCCGATTTCAGACACAAGCTCCCATTCTAGCTTTCGCCGCCGGCTCTGCTTATGCCGGCCGACCCAGGCGCGCACGCCGCAGCCGCAGGCTGTTGGTCACTACCGAAACGCTGGATAAAGCCATTGCCGCAGAGGCCAGCACCGGCGACAGCAGCATCCCCGTCCAGGGGTAGAGCAGCCCCGCGGCGATCGGAATGCCCAGCGTGTTGTAAGCAAACGCCCAGAACAGGTTCTGCCGGATCGTGCGCATCGTCATTCTCGACAATTCGAGAGCGGCCGTGATATCGCCGGGCCGACTGCGCACGAGGATCATGTCCGCGGCCTCGATGGCGATATCGGCGCCGGCGCCGATGGCGACGCCGACGTCGGCTTGGGCCAGCGCCGGGGCGTCGTTGATGCCGTCGCCGACCATCGCCGCGGTTTTCCCCTCGTTCTGCAGCCGTTCGATGCAGGCGGCTTTCTCATTAGGAAGAACCTCGGCGATCACGTTGTCAATGCCGACTTGCGCGGCTACCGCTTGCGCGGTCAACCGGTTGTCGCCGGTAATCATCAAGATTTCGATACCGCTCTCGCGCAGAGTTTTGACCGCGGCGGCGGCGTCTTCCCGCACTCCGTCGGCCAAGGCGACCGCCCCGACGACTTGCCGTTCTCTCGCGGCCAGGACCACGGTCTTTCCTTGTTGCGAGAAGCGTTCGATCGCTTGCTCCGCCGGACGGCAATCGAGACCGCGTTGGGCCAACAATTCGGGTTTGCCGACAAGCCAGGTTCGCCCCGCGGCGCGCGCCCGGACGCCCAGCCCCGGAAGCGCTTCGAAATCCTCGACCGCGACTTGCCGCCCCGACCCCGCCGCGGCCAGCGCAGCCGCCAAAGGATGCTCCGAGCGGCTCTCGACAGCGGCCAACGTATCGAGCAGTTCCGCGCGCGTCAAACCGCCCAACGGCTCGACATCCGTCACTGCGAATTTGCCGGTAGTCAGGGCGCCGGTCTTGTCGAACACGACCGAGCGAACGCCGTCGGCCGCTTCGATCGCCGCGCCGTTGCGGATAAGAATGCCCCGTTCGGCGCCGCGTCCGATACCGACCATGATCGCCGTGGGCGTGGCCAGCCCCATGGCGCAAGGACAGGCGATAATCAGCACGGCGACGGCGTTCACCAAAGCCGTGCGCAGCGGGTCGCCGCCGCCGAGCGCATACCAAACGGCAAAAGTTGCGGCCGCGGCCACGAGCACGGCCGGCACGAAGTACGCCGCGATGCGGTCCGCCAAGCGGGCGACCGGCGCCTTTGTTCCTTGCGCGCGCTCGACGAAGGCGATGATTTTTGCCAGGACCGTTTCCTTGCCTACGCCTTCGGCGCGGAAGGTCAGCGATCCCGTTCCGTTCAGCGTTCCCGCGAAGACGCGGTCTCCGGGCTGCTTGTCGGCGGGCATGCTCTCCCCGGTCAAGGCCGACTCGTTAACCGTGCTGCGGCCCTCCAGGACGGTTCCGTCCACGGGCAGGCTCTCGCCGGGGCGGACGATCACCGTATCGCCCGCGACGACCTCTTCGACCTGCGTCTCCATTGCGACGCCGCCGCGCACGACTCTTGCTCGGGCGACTTGCAGGGTCATGAGCTTGCGCACTGCGCTCGACGTTCGTCTCCGCGCCCGCGACTCGAGAACCCGGCCGAGCAAAATCAGAGTGACGATCGCCGCGGCGGTTTCGTAGTAAACCGGCGCGGACGCCTGCCCGCTCACCCACTCGGGGCGGACGGTGGCGACGAAGCTGTAGGCGAACGCCGCGCCCGTCCCGACCGCCACGAGAGTATTCATGTCGGCCCGGCGGCGGAGAACGCTATGCCAGGCGGCGCGGTAAAACGAGCCGCCTCCATAAACGATCACCGGCAAAGTCAATGCCAGTTGGACCCATTGGCTGCCCGGGAAATCCGCCAAGCCGTGCGCCATCGCCAGAACGAGCAGGGGCAGCGTAAAGACCGCCGCAACCCGCAGGCGCCGCGCCAACG